>NZ_JAINUY010000099.1 GCF_020026915.1 Flavobacterium potami
GACTTGGGTGTTGTCACCGGCGGTGCAGATACCTTTTTGAGTCAGAACAGTGCCCGCTCTATCGACAGTTTCCTTGCGCGGTGGACAAAGGTTATTTCACTTGCGTTTTTTGTCTTAGTCATTGCAACCAATGTATATATGTATATGACAAATAAGTAAGAGATGGATAAAGCCCCGCAAGGCAGCGGGGCTTTTTTACGTCAGAATCTGTCCGCGTCAGCGGTCATATGGCAGATGGAGGTTTCCTATGGTCGAAGATATTAAAAAAGGAATATTGGA
>NZ_JAINUY010000100.1 GCF_020026915.1 Flavobacterium potami
GCCGCAGTAGGCCAACCAGCATTGGAGTTTTGATGCAGGCACAGGATTTCAGGATAATATTATCCTGAATGCCCAATTCGCCTTTTGTGCGAGTAAACAGTTCCAATATAGCCGTATCTTCAATATCCTCGCTCCACCGCTTGACTGCTGACAGGAAGCGCAGGTGCTGAAAAGTATGCCAGCCTAAGAAGCACGCTATCTCAATTTCCCATAGCAGCACTATGTATTGAAGCCAATCCCAGGTATTCGTTGCATTAGAAATTTGCATCTTGCCGGATG
>NZ_JAINUY010000101.1 GCF_020026915.1 Flavobacterium potami
AATCAATCAACTCATTTCCAATGTAAACTGTGGATATTTGAGTGTAAATCAATACAATGGTAATTGCCACCAGTACTGCCACTACCAGCAGGTAAAGTGTTCTGTTCTCGTAATCTCTGATCTCAAAAAGACCAGTTAAAATAAGGAATATTCCAACAGCAGACGATAAAATAGCTGTTAAAATTGAAAATTCAGCAAAATAAGTAATTAAACTGCAAATTAAGAATAAAACTCCAATAATTAGGGCTTTATTGATCCTCATTCTATCAACCAGATCCC
>NZ_JAINUY010000102.1 GCF_020026915.1 Flavobacterium potami
CTTTTACCAGAATAGCTTCAATACGGCCCGAAGATTTCGAGACGATTTTCTCCGGCGGAATATTGGTTGTAATGACGATTTCTGTTTTGACCACGTCAGGATATTTTACAAACCAGGAAACAAAAAAAAGCATGACAATAATGCCAAATATCAAGACCGTTCCCCATCGAATCATCCAATGTGGTACTTTGGTCAGAATGTCCTGAACCTCTTCACTTCTTAATTCAAATGTATCTTCGTTCATGATTAATTTCCTAATTGCAA
>NZ_JAINUY010000103.1 GCF_020026915.1 Flavobacterium potami
TTGCAATTAGGAAATTAATCATGAACGAAGATACATTTGAATTAAGAAGTGAAGAGGTTCAGGACATTCTGACCAAAGTACCACATTGGATGATTCGATGGGGAACGGTCTTGATATTTGGCATTATAGTCATGCTGTTTTTTGTTTCCTGGTTTGTAAAATATCCTGACGTGGTCAAAACAGAAATCGTCATTACAACCAATATTCCGCCGGAGAAAATCGTCTCGAAATCTTCGGGCCGTATTGAAGCTATTCTGGTAAAAG
>NZ_JAINUY010000104.1 GCF_020026915.1 Flavobacterium potami
CGGTTTGGAAACAGACCTTTCGCAAGACAGTTTACAAGGTGCTGCATGGTTGTCGTCAGCTCGTGCCGTGAGGTGTCAGGTTAAGTCCTATAACGAGCGCAACCCCTGTTGTTAGTTGCCAGCGAGTCAAGTCGGGAACTCTAACAAGACTGCCAGTGCAAACTGTGAGGAAGGTGGGGATGACGTCAAATCATCACGGCCCTTACGCCTTGGGCTACACACGTGCTACAATGGCCGGTACAGAGAGCAGCCACTGG
>NZ_JAINUY010000105.1 GCF_020026915.1 Flavobacterium potami
CGGTTTGGAAACAGACCTTTCGCAAGACAGTTTACAAGGTGCTGCATGGTTGTCGTCAGCTCGTGCCGTGAGGTGTCAGGTTAAGTCCTATAACGAGCGCAACCCCTGTTGTTAGTTGCCAGCGAGTGATGTCGGGAACTCTAACAAGACTGCCAGTGCAAACTGTGAGGAAGGTGGGGATGACGTCAAATCATCACGGCCCTTACGCCTTGGGCTACACACGTGCTACAATGGCCGGTACAGAGAGCAGCCACTGG
>NZ_JAINUY010000106.1 GCF_020026915.1 Flavobacterium potami
CGTAGCTGCCTGCCGGTGTATTCGGCGCAACAACCACTTTTCCGTCGTTGGCGATGCTGATGCCTGTCGGAAGGTTCACTCCCTCGATCTTAACCTGACCAGGATTGCTTCCGATTACAGCCTGCACTGCGTTCAATGTATCACTGTTGATCAGCGACAACGTGGTCGTGCCTCCTGTATTTCCGTTGATTGTTCCAAGTGCATCGGCAACAGCATCGATTACCGCTGGGGCAACCGTAAGTGTCGAGATGGCAC
>NZ_JAINUY010000107.1 GCF_020026915.1 Flavobacterium potami
AGGGCGGTGTGGCTGTGCCTTACGGAACAGCAACTCCAATTGCTAACGGAACTACTCAATTAGTATTTAACGGTACTGCAGAGGGAGCTGTTATCATCAATGCTGAAGTAAAAGGAAGCAACGGCATCACACATTCAACTGTATTGAATTTTGATGTAAAAGGCATCGCTTACACTTTTACTGGCGCTCCTCAGGATAATTCAATTTTCGTTACAGCTTCTACAAATCTGAATTTTGATATTTCAGAAACTGCTC
>NZ_JAINUY010000108.1 GCF_020026915.1 Flavobacterium potami
ACTGGCAAGCAGACGGATCAAAGGAAGGTAAAACTTCCGAAAAAAAAGATTCAAAAAAGCTTGCGAGATTTGAAAATGCTTTTTACATTTGCACCCCGCAAAACACGGAAAGTTCATTGATAGACTGGTAGGGAAAACGAGGAAAAAGGGACGAAAAAAAAGTTTCAAAATTTTTTAAGTTTTTCTTGCAGGAAACAAAAACAATCACTAGTTTTGCACCCGCTTTGAGAAACAAGCGAAAGACACAAAATTACG
>NZ_JAINUY010000010.1 GCF_020026915.1 Flavobacterium potami
CAAACACTTTTTTCAATCTTTTTTCGATGTTTTTCTTAACTCACTGGTAACGCCATCTTTACAATTCAAATATTTTTCATTACTTGTGCGGTTTTTCCTCGTTTGTTTCGCTTTTCCTTGTTTTTCGCATGTTTGGGATTGTCTCTTTTGAGGGGGGGTCAGGTTTTGGGGATGTTTTTTGACGAAAATTTAAGGTAACTAAATGCACTTTGCGCCGTTTTTAATCCCGCAAAGACGCTAAGACGCCGAGTTTTTTACTTCCGCTTCTTCTGGAAACGGATCCCCTAGCCCCGATAGGAGCGGAAATCCTTTTTATGGCGGGGTTCGCCATAAAAAGATTGGAGCGCATAGCGGGAAACAGCTCCTTATTATTATTCAAATTAAAATTCTCAATGGGCTTCGACTCCGCTCAGCCTGACAAACTATACCTATATACTATATATGTATGAAAAACAAAACCCGACAGGTTTTTAAAAACTGTCGGGTTTTATACTATTATATATAGGTAGCGTTATTTCTTATTTAATTCTTTTGCCCTTTCTTGCCATTTGGCTGACAAATCATCATAATTAATGGGAGTTGCCGGTTTTTGATTTATTAATCGGCCAGATTCAAATGCACGGAGTAATATTGTTTCTATTAAATAATCCTCATTTACATCATAAGGCTTATACTCTGTTTTCAAACTAATGTCAAACAAATTTGCGGTTGTATTGGAAACAAAGGCTTTGAATCCGCTTTTTAGGGTCTTAATTAGTTCGTACGTTGTAATTCCGGTTTGACGATGAATAAGCTTAACCAAAATCTGGCCTTGTTTTCGGGACAGTTTTTTCAGCCTTTCTTCAAATTCATTATTAAGATAGTCTTCAACAATTTTAAAATATTTCTTTTTTTCGCTTCTCGTTTTTAAACGAGCCATTCCGTTGTTTAATGCTGTTAATCGTTCTGAAGCTAATTTAGCATAAGGATAAACTTTGTAAACTCTATTTTGAAGAATCTGAAATTGTTTCATTTCTTCTGCGCTTAATTTTTTCTCTTTAGAAATAATTATTTCAGGCAATTGAATAGTGTCATTTAATATAGAATCCTTTTCCGTTAATATATATCCCATTTGCTCACTCTCTTTCGGAGTAACCTGGGCACGACATGAAAGGGAAACAAATAGTATAAATAGAATAAAGCTGGTTAATCTCATCGAATCATAATTTAAATGTAAAATTATATATTTATACACAACTCTAATACCAAATTTATATTTTAGCAAAAAAATATTTTATGAGCACAAAATCTATCTTAAAAGATACTTCAATCGCTTTCTTGGAAAGCTACCTAAATAACGCCTCTCCGACTGGTTATGAAAGCGAAGGGCAAAAACTTTGGATGAACTATTTGAAACCTTATGTTGATACATTTATTACTGATACTTACGGAACGGCAGTTGGGGTGATTAATCCTGATGCTCCTTATAAAGTTGTAATTGAAGGGCATGCAGACGAAATTTCGTGGTATGTAAATTACATTACAGAAGATGGTTTAATATATGTCATTCGAAATGGCGGATCTGATCATCAAATTGCACCTTCTAAAAGAGTTAATATCCATACTAAAAACGGAATTGTTAAAGGAGTTTTTGGATGGCCAGCTATTCATACTCGTTTACGTGACAAGGAAGAGGTTCCTAAATTGAGCAATATCTTTATAGATTTAGGGTGCGAGAATAAAGAGCAAGTTGAAGCATTAGGTGTTCATGTTGGCTGTGTGATTACATATCCTGATGAATTTATGATTTTGAACGAAAATAAATTTGTATGTCGTGCAATTGATAACAGAATGGGCGGTTTTATGATTGCTGAAGTTGCACGATTATTAAAAGAAAACAACAAAACGCTTCCTTTTGGTTTATATATTGTAAATTCTGTTCAAGAAGAAATTGGTCTTCGCGGTGCCGAAATGATTGCACACAGAATTAAACCAAATGTTGCCATTGTTACCGATGTTTGCCACGACACTACAACTCCAATGATTGACAAGAAGGTTGAAGGTGACTTAAAAATGGGTAAAGGTCCAGTTATTGGTTATTCGCCAGCCATTCAGAATAAATTACGCGATTTGATTGTTAATACTGCTCAGGAAAACAAAATTCCTTTTCAGAGACATGCAACTTCTCGTGCAACAGGTACAGATACCGATGCTTTTGCCTACAGTAATGGTGGTGTGCCATCTGCTTTGATCTCTCTTCCTTTACGATATATGCATACAACTGTAGAAATGGTGCACAAGGAAGATGTTGAAAATGTTATTCAGTTGATTTATGATTCGTTATTAAAAATCGAGAATAACGAAACATTCTCTTATTTCAATTAAAAACATACCACATACTAAATTCCCCCAAGAATGAAAATACTATTACTCGAAGATGATTTTACTTTGTCTAAAGAAATCTCGACATTCTTTTCTTCAAAGGAATTCGAGTGTACGCCATTTTATGATGGTACTTTTTTGCTGAAAAAGTATTTTCCATATGATTACGACTTAGTTATTCTTGATATCAATGTTCCTGGAATAAACGGAATCGAGGTTTGTAAAGCCATTCGGGAAATTGACAAAAAAACACCTATTATTATGTTGACCGCTTTTAGCGAAATTGAAGACAAACTATCTTCTTTTGATAGCGGCGCCGATGATTATTTGGTAAAACCTTTTCATTTTGACGAATTGTATGCTCGCGTACAATCACTTTTAAGAAGAAAGGAAGTGCCTCAACAAATCGAAAATAAAATAATCGTTCAAGATTTGGAGATATTTGAAGATGAAATGAAAGTTTTTAGGTCTGGTGAAGAAATAAAACTTACTCCAAAAGAATTTAAATTGATTCTTATACTTGCCCATGCCAAAGGAAAAGTATTGTCGAAACAATTTATTGCCGAAAAGCTCTGGGATTATCATATTGAAACCAATCAGAATACTATTGAGGTTTATATCAATTTTCTAAGAAAAAAAATAGATAAAGACCATGAAACCAAACTTATTCGAACCAAAGTGGGTTACGGATATTATTTAAGCGATCAGGAATGACATTAAAAAATAGAATATCACTTTTAGTCAGTTTACTGTTTACCATTCTTTTTGGACTGGCATCAACAGTGATATTCATTTTATATTCTAATTATAGAAAAGAAGAATTTCGTGATCGTTTAGAAATCAAAGCTTTATCTAACATCAAATTATTGGTCAATGTAAAACAGGTTGACAATCAGCTTTTGAAGATTATTGATCAAAATTCGATCAATAAATTATACGATGAAAAGACTTTGGTTTTTGATTCGAATTACAAACTTATTTACAGCAGTATAGACGATGCTAAAATCAATTGGTCTGTTGATGATTTAAAATATCTAAAAAAAAACAAAACCTTTTTTAAGCAACAGGGAGATCACGAAGTCTATGGCGTTTTCTACGATACAAATTCGAAAGATTTTTATGCCTTGATTTCGGCTACTGACGATTACGGTAAAAAGAAATTATTATTCTTAAGGTACACTTTAGTTATATCGTACATCTTTTTTACTTGTTTATGCTGGGTAATTACTTCTCTTACGGTTCGAAAATTGATGAATCCGCTGAATGCTTTTCATCAAAAAATAAAAAATATAAACGAAAACAATCTCGATACCCGAATCGAATCGAAAAGCAGTAAAAATGAGATTGATCTGATTGCAGATGAGTTTAATTTTATGATGGATAGGATTGAGATTTCCTATCAGAAACAAAAAGAGTTTACCGCCCACGCTTCTCATGAATTAAGAACACCGCTTTCGCGAATGACATCTCAGATCGAAAATGCTGTCGCTGATCCAGATATTAAACAAAAAAACAAATCTTTCTTAAACGGAATTTTAGATGATGTCAATCATTTGAGTGAACTAATTCATTCTCTTTTAATTCTCTCCAAAATTGACACTAAGAGAACTGAGAATCACGAAATCCAGCGAATTGATGAAATCTTATTTTCTTCTATCGAAAAAATAAATAAAGCTTTTCCTGATTTCATAATTCTTTTTGAAATTGAAGAAAGTGATGATCTTGACACAGCCTTAGAAATACAAGGAAATAAAAATCTTTTAGAAATTGCATTTACCAATGTTCTAAAAAATGCTTGTGTCTATTCAGACAACAAACAGTCCAAAGTAAAAATAAGCACCGATCATTATCATCTGATTGTATCGGTTTCTAATACCGGAAACACATTAAGTGAAGAAGAACAAAAGAACCTTTTTGAGCCATTTATGCGTGGAGAAAACTCTAAAGGAACTTCTGGTTTTGGACTTGGATTAAGGATTGTCCAGAGAATCTTAACACTTCACAAAGCACACATAACTTACTCAAAACCAAATATTAACACGAATTTATTTCAGTTATTTTTTAATTTGTAAACTTTTTTAAGCTATTTTTAAGGTAGATTTTAAGGTCTCTTAAAGCCTGGTGATAGCATATTTGTATAATCCAAAAGCAATACAATGAAAAAGTTATTCGCACTGCTGTTATTTGCACTTCTTAATCAAGCTGCAATAGCTCAAAAAACAGTTACTCTCCAAGACTGTGAAAGCCAATTTTTAAAAAAGAACCTATTTTTACTAGCATCTCAATATAATATAGATGCATCAAAAGCTTTAACCATTCAGGCTCGTATTTGGGACAACCCAACAATTTCTGCAGAATTGAATGCGTATAATCCGGAACGAGATAAATTTTTTGATATTGGTAAAGAAGGACAAAAAGCCTTTTCTATCGAGCAGTTAATCTATCTTGGAGGTAAAAAACGAAACGAAGTGAAACTAGCTCAAGCTAATGAAAAATTAGCAGAGCTTCAATTCAACGATTTGTTGCGTACCTTAAAATTGCAGTTACGTAAAAGTTTTTACACCGTTTATTATAATTCCAAAAATCTGGAAAACACTGATAAACAATTGGGCCATATCGAGAATCTGATCAATTCCTATTCTGTACAGGCTCAAAAAGGAAATATTCCACTTAAAGATGTTGTGCGTCTACAATCATTGTATCTGAACTTCAAAAATGAAAGATTAGAAGTTATAAATGATAACATCGAAGAACAGGCCAATTTAAAACTATTAATGAATGAAACTGAAAATGTAATTCCAACAGTTAGTAGTGATGATTCTAATAAATATTTGAAAGTAATTGATTTCGACCTTAAAGGCTTTGAGGAGCAAGCAATTGCAAATCGTCCGGATTATTTGGCCAAGCAAAAAGAAATTGATGCCAACGAATTGAACGTAAAATGGCAAAAATCGCTTTCTGTACCCGACGTTACTTTTGGAGCAAATTACGATCAGCGTAGTGGTGCTTTTAATCGTGAAGCCAATGTTAGTGTTGGAATTCCGTTGCCTCTTTGGAACAAAAACAAGGGAAATATCAAATATGCTCAAACTATTTTAGAACAATCTAAAATTGAGAAACAAAATTTTGAATTGCAGCTTCAAACCGAAATTACTTCTGCATGGACAAAATGGGATGAATCTAGACAAAACTATGCGGTTATAAAACCAACTGTAAATTCGGATTTTGAAGCAGTTTATAATGGTATGCTAACCAACTTTCAAAAACGAAATGTAAGTCTTTTAGAATTTACCGATTTTATGGAAAGCTACAATCAGGCGATTATTCAGTTAAATGAATTGAAGAAAAAAGTAGTAATCGCAGGCGAAGAATTAAACAGTACCATCAACAAAGATTTATTTTAAAAAAATATAGCAATGAAACATATATTATTCTTAGGGATCGCAATTGTAAGTTTATCTCTGACAAGCTGCAAAAAAGAAGTTGAAAATCCTGAAACAAATACGTCTTTTGTTTTAAGTAACGATATGCTCAAAACAACTACAACGGCAAATGCAGAAATGTTGCCGTTAAAAAACGAGCTTAGTTTTTACGGAAAAATTACTGCTGACAATAATAAAATGATCGATGTTTATCCCTTAGTTGGTGGAAATGTAATGAAAGTTAATGTCGAACTTGGTGATTATGTAAAAAAAGGTCAAGTTTTAGCTACGATAAAAAGTACCGATGTTGCCGATTTCGAAAAACAATCCATAGATGCAAAGAGTGATTTGCTTGTTGCGAAAAATAATCTGAAGGTCGCTCAGGAATTATTTGACGGAAAATTAAACTCCGAAAGTGATGTACTTCAGGCAAAATCTGAAGTAAATAAAGCCCAGTCTCAATTGAGCAAAATTCAGGAAACGTACAAAATCTATAATATTAAAGCGGGATCTATTTACGAAGTTACTGCGCCAATAAGCGGTTTTATCATCCAAAAAAGCATCAATCAGGATATGCTTTTACGTAATGACCGTTCTGAAAATATTTTTGACATTGCAGAAATCAGCGAAGTTTGGGCAATGGCCAATATTAACGAAATTGACATTAATAAAGTAAAATTAGGAACAAGCGCTGCTGTTACCACTTTAAGTTATCCGGACAAAACGTTTAACGGAAAAGTGGACAAAATCTACAATGTTATTGATCCTGAAACAAAAGCAATGCAGGCAAGAATTAAATTGAACAATCCTGATTATATGCTTAAGCCTGATATGAATGCCAATATTAAATTGTCTTTTAATGAAAATCAATCTATGATAGCCGTACCTAGTAAAGCGATTGTGTTTGATAAAAGTAAAAACTTCGTGGTTGTTTTTAAAGATCGTAACAATATTGAAACCAGACAAGTTGAAGTTTACAGAGTTGTGGGCGATACTACTTACATCTCAAGTGGTCTGAAAGAAAACGAAAAAGTGATCACAAACAATCAGCTGTTTATTTATGGTGCTTTAAACAATTAAGACATGAACAAATTCATAAAAAATATCATTGCTTTTTCTTTAAAAAATAAAGCATTTACCTTCTTTTGGGTCGGATTATTGGCTGTTGCTGGATTTATTTCTTTCAAGAATATGCCTATTGACGCCTTTCCAGACGTGACTAATACGCAAATCATTATCATCACACAATGGAACGGAAAAAGTGCTGAAGAGGTAGAACGTTTCGTAACATCTCCGATTGAGATCTCGATGAACTCTGTTCAGAAAAAAACGAGTGTTCGAAGTATCACCATGTTTGGATTATCGGTAATCAAAATTATTTTTGACGATGGTGTCGATGATACTTTTGCTCGTTTTCAGGTAAACAATTTACTTAAAAACGTTTCGCTTCCTGATGATGTAGAGCCAGACGTTCAGCCACCTTACGGACCTACCGGTGAGATTTTTAGATATATTGTAAAAAGTAACAGTCGCGATAGTAGAGAATTATTGACATATCAAAACTGGGTAATTGACAAACAATTGCGTTCTCTTCCTGGTGTTGCAGATTTAAATGTTTTTGGAGGTCAAACCAAAACGTACGAAGTTGGGGTTGATCCTATCAAATTAGCCAAATATAACATTACGCCTTTGCAGGTTTACAATGCAGTAAATGCAGGAAACATAAATGTCGGTGGTGACGTTATTGAAAAAAACGGGCAAGCTTTTGTTGTTCGTGGAGTAGGTTTATTGCAATCCAAAGAAGATATTGGAAACATTATTGTTGACGATGCTGGCGGAAATCCAATTTTGGTTAAAAATCTGGCAGAAGTTTATGAAAGTTCGATGCCGAGAGTTGGACAAACTGGTCTTGGAAATAATGATGATGCCGTTGAAGGAATCGTTGTAATGCGAAAAGGCGAAAATCCACAGGAAACTTTGGCTTTAATTAAAGCAAAAATTAAAGACCTAAATGATAATGTTCTTCCGAAAGATATCAAAATAGAAACTTTTTACGATCGTGACAATTTAATGAATTTCACGACCGAAACGGTAATGCACAATTTATTCGAAGGTATAATTCTAGTAACTTGTGTTGTGTTTCTATTCATGGCCGATTGGCGAACTACATTTACAGTTTCTATTGTAATTCCGCTTTCTCTGCTATTTGCTTTTTTATGTTTGAAAATGATGGGAATGAGCGCCAACTTACTGAGTTTAGGTGCAGTCGATTTCGGAATTATCATTGATGGTGCCGTGGTAATGGTAGAAGGACTCTTTGTAGTTCTGGATCATAGGGCGCATCAGTTGGGAATGGAGAAATTCAATAAAATTGCCAAAGGAAGTCTAATCAAGAAAACAGGAACAGAAATGGGTAAAGCCATCTTTTTCTCTAAATTGATTATTATTACGGCGTTGCTTCCAATTTTCTCTTTCCAGAAAGTAGAAGGAAAAATGTTCTCTCCCCTAGCCTTTACTTTAGGTTTCGCCTTACTTGGAGCATTAATTTTTACTTTGACATTAGTTCCGGTTCTTTCTCATATTTTATTAAACAAAAATGTAAAAGAAAAAAACAATCCGTTTGTGAATTTTTGGGATCGAATTGTATCAAAAGGATTTGCTTGGACGTTTAGACATAAAATTCAAACCCTAATTGCTTCTACTGGATTATTGGCAGCGGTTTTCTTTTCTGCCGGTTTCCTCGGAACAGAATTTTTACCACAATTGAATGAAGGTGCTTTATGGGTTACGGCAGAATTACCAATGAGTACTTCTCTTCCTGAAAGTGTAAAAACGGCAGCAATGATCAGAAAAGATCTAGAAACTTTTCCTGAAGTAAAGAAAGTTTTATCACAAACAGGTCGAAGTAATGACGGAACCGATCCGAATGGTTTTGGATTTATTCAGCTTCAGGTTGATTTATTACCGAAAGCAGAATGGAAACGTAAAATCTCAATGGATGAATTGATCAATGAAATGGATAACAAATTGAAAGTTCATCAGGGAATTACCTATAATTACTCACAACCCGTTATTGACAACGTTGCTGAATCTGTTGCCGGATTTAAAGCTTCAAATGCCGTGAAAATTTATGGAGACGATTTAAACAAACTAGATGATCTCGCTAATAAAGTTTTAGCAGAAATTAAAAATATTCCAGGTATAAAAGATGCCGGAATTCTTAGAAATGTGGGCCAACCTGAAATTAGTGTAGTTTTAGATCGAGAGAAAATGGCAGCTTATGGCGTTACTTTAAGCGATGCACAAGCGGTTTTAGAATTAGCTTTTGGAGGAAAAACAGCAACTGAAAAATATGAAGACGAAAAGAAATTTGATGTTCGTGTACGTTTTTCTAAAGAATACAGAAAAGATGAAAAAGATTTAGAAGAAATTAAAGTGCCTACAATAAGTGGTGTAAAAATTCCTTTGAAAGAAATCTGCGATATTAAAACCATTACAGGACCAGCGTTCATTTATAGAGACAATACCAAGCGTTTTATTGGAGTAAAATTTTCTGTTCGTGACCGAGATTTAGGAAGTACAATCGCCGAGGCGCAAGCAAAAGTGAACAAATTGAAACTTCCTGCAGGTTATACAACAGGCTGGACAGGAGAATTTGAAAATCAGGTTCGTGCAAGTGCACGTCTTGCTCAGGTTGTACCAATCAGTTTAATTGGAATATTTGTACTATTATTTATTTTGTTTGGAAACTTTAAAGATTCTTTACTTGTTTTAGCCAATGTTCCTTTTGCCATAATTGGTGGAATTATCGCACTGCATATTACGGGAATGAACTTCGGAATTTCGGCAGGTGTAGGTTTTATAGCCCTTTTAGGAATTTGTATTCAAAATGGAGTTATTCTAATATCAGAATTCCATCATAACCTAAAGGCCAAGTTTACACTTGAGGAATCTATTTTTATGGGAGTAAAAGCAAGAACAAGAGCCGTGGTAATGACTGCTTTGATGGCTTCTATCGGATTAATGCCTGCGGCAATTTCAACAGGAATCGGTTCCGAATCACAAAAGCCTCTTGCAATTGTAATTATTGGAGGTTTAATAACCGCGACCGTTTTAACTTTATTGGTATTCCCAATCTTGTTTTGGGTCTTCAATCGTAAAAAACATGTACCAATCGAATAATAATTTATTTTTTTAGATTTTTTAAATCAATTGTTGGGTTTAAAAGCAGAAAGCATCATTCTTGTAATGATGCTTTTTTGTTTTTGGAAATTAATACGAAAACGAAACTTTAGCGCAAAAAAAATGACCTTTTGCTCAGAAAGGTCATTTGTTCACTAACTCAAATTTTTAAAACTGTTTATTTCAAATCTTTCAGAATTGCAATAGCTTCTGCAGCATTTGATAATTCTGCATATTTTAATGCAGTAAATCCTTTATCATTTTTTTCATTAGGACGTGCACCGCTCGCTAATAAAACTTTAATAATTTCAACTTTGTTATAACGTGCAGCCGTCATTAATGGTGAAAGATCTTCAGACATTTGGTTTACATCTGCTCCGTATTCAATAAATTTTTTCACAGTTTCAAGGTCTCCCTTGCTAATTGCAACTGTTAAAGGGGTTGCTAGATTTCTGTTACGTTCTACTTTATTTAAAGATAAAGTTCCGTTTGAAGCCATTGCTACATTTCCTAATGACAATAAGGCTACTCCTAAAATAATTACTGATTTTTTCATAATGATTGATTGTTATTAAATGATTGATATATGATGATTAATTTTAATTTCTATGTAAAGGTAATTATTAAATCGTATTATGCAATACACAGTACCATGTTTTAACTAATACTTAACATTTACTTAATAAAACCATAATAATAAGACCTGAACGTTACCAAATTGATTGGATTTACTCTAATAGACGCAACTAAACCGAAAATGTTACACTTATGGCGGAAAAAAATTACATAAAATGTCTTTTTTTTTAATTAGCAGTACAAAAGCAGTTCCGATTTTTTTAACTTTACTAATAGAATTAAAACCTAAAAGACTCAAAAACAAGCACAAAGCATCTTTTTTCATATAATATATCACAGAAATAGTAACCCCTAAACCAAAATACTATGATCATTATCAAAAGAATTCTTGTTTTTTTTATTTTAATTATTTCAATTGTTTTAATAGCTGCTTATTTTATGCCGAAAGAATATGCAGTAGAAAAAGAAATCACAATTAACAAACCGGTAGACAGTGTTTTCACTTATATAAAATCCTTAAAAAATCAGAACGAATTTAGCGTTTGGGCCAATACTGATCCGAAAATGAAAGTTACCTATAAAGGTGTAGACGGTACGGTCGGCTCAATCTCTTCGTGGGAAAGCGATGTAAAAGAAGTTGGTGTTGGAGAACAGGAAATTACCAAAATTACTGAAAACAGAAGATTAGACTTTGCACTTCGTTTTAAGAAACCAATGGAAGATACTGCGGTTGGGTTTATGTCAACTGAACCTCTTTCGGGAAACGTAACAAAAGTAAAATGGGGTGTCAATGGCATAATTCCATATCCAACAAACATTATGCTTCCTATGCTAAAAATGGACCAAATGATTGGAAATGATTTGCAAAAAGGTCTTGAAAATCTTAAAGACAAATTAGAATAATGTTTAAAAAGTGCAATTCGGCTGTATCCGCGTTGCACTTTTTATTAATCTCTATTTTATTTTTGTAATGTTATGCTTTTCAAAATAAAAATAGATTCAGTCGCTTTTGCATATTCGGCATACTTCAAAGCGGTAAAACCATGCGAATTTTCGATTGATAAATCGGCTCCATGAGCAAGCAAAATTTTAATAATCTCACATTGATTAAAACGCGCAGCCACCATTAATGGTGTCATATTGTTTACCATTTTATTGGTATTGGTACCGTAAGTTACAAATTTCCTAACGGCTTCAACATCGCCTTTACTGATTGCAAGATGCAGTGGCGATTTTCCCAAAAACGAAAACTCTACCTGATTTTTAATTCTTACTGTAGAATTTGATGCGTTTAACGTGTTTGCAAAAACTAAAATTGCTCCTAAAATAATTACTGTTTTTTTCATGATGATTGATTGTTTGTTAAATGATTGATGATGATGATTTCTATTTAGACGACTTACAAGTCGTTTTAGTTGCATGATTTTTCATTTTTTTTCAAAAAAAAAGCACAACCCAGGTTTTATGCCGAATTGTACTTCTTAAATTGTCGTAAAAACTAAACTAAATTTTAAACTTACTGCTGTAAATATTCTTAATATCTTTTTCAAACAAGGTAAAAGGATCATCATAAAATTTCACAAAATCTTTTTCGCTTACCTGTCCCGGAAAAGGCGCGTAATAATGTGTTGGACTGGCAATGTCATTTCGCCATACTAAAACGTAACTCAATTGTAAATTATCCGATTTTAAAGTTTTAAGAAGTACTTCTGTCCACCACTTTTCGTTTGGAATTGATTCTAAACCTGTTTCTGTAAAAGCTGCGAGTTTTTCCTTTTGAATGGCTAAATCTGAAAATATTTTAAGTTTTTTTAATCCGGTTTCTACATCATATTTACCGTCACGCCCAAAATCTCCGTAATCATCCATTCCCAACATATCGACATATTCATCACCGGGATAACGTTCTAAATATTCTTCAGCAGAATTAAAACGATTATCAGGAGAAAAAGCATAAATAAAATTGTGGACTCCTAAAATATCTTTCAAATAAGAAACTGTAAATTGCCAGACGGCAATAAAATCTTCACGAGAAGTTTGAGCTTTTCCCCACCAAAACCAATCGCCATCAAATTCATGAAAAGGTCTGAAAATCATTGGAGAAAGTTTACCGTCTTTCGCTTTTACAGAATGAGCAAAGTCGGCAATCGTTTTTAAAATTTCTTTGTATTGTTCGTGATGAGAACCTCCAGGTTTGATCAAAGTCATTGAAGCAGTTGAAATTCCATCTTTCCAATAAAATCCTCCTTCAGAAGCAGGATTATTAAAATGCCAAGAAACAGTTGTAATTCCGCCACGCTCATAAGTAGCAATTACATTTTTTCTTAAAGTTTCTTTTGTATTCTCAATTTGTTCTTTCGAACGACCAGAAAAATCGCTAAAATCGATTCCAATCACCGCAGGATGCGAGCCTGTAACCGATTTAACATCAGAACGATTGGGTTCATTACTCCAGCCATGTCCGTACTCAAGTGCATGCTGATGCCCAAAAAGAATATGTTTCTTAGAAATGGTTTTTAAATTCTTGTAGAGATTCTTGGTTTCTTTTGTTGCATTTTTGTCAATCTGCGCCAAAAGAAAATGCCCTGCTATAAGACATACAAATAACAGGGCATTTTTTTTAGTTATAAAAGTCATGGTTTAAATAATTAGTTTAAACCCGAAATTACTATTTTGAAGAAAGGTAATCTAATACGTTTTTTTCAATACGTTGATCAATATTGTCAATATCCGCTTTTACAAATTTCTCTCCTAGAATATTCTCGTACAATTCGATGTATCTTTCAGAAACAGACTCGATATACTCGTCTGACATATCTGGAATCTGCTGTCCTTCCTGACCTTGGAAACCATTTTCGATCAACCAACGACGAACAAATTCTTTAGATAATTGTTTTTGCTCCTCTCCTTTTTCTTGTCTTTCTGCATATCCGTCAGCGTAGAAATAACGAGAAGAATCTGGAGTATGAATTTCATCAATTAAAACGATAACACCGTCTTTTGTTTTTCCGAATTCGTATTTTGTATCTACTAAAATTAATCCACGAGAAGCTGCAATTTCTGTTCCTCTTTGAAATAAAGCGCGAGTATATTTTTCTAAAACTAAATAATCTTCTTCAGAAACAATCCCTTTAGCTAAAATATCTTCACGAGAAATATCTTCGTCATGAGAACCATTATCTGCTTTTGTAGTCGGTGTAATAATTGGCTCAGGAAATTTATCGTTTTCTTTTAAACCTTCAGCCATCGTAACGCCGCAAATTTGTTTTCTTCCAGCTGCATATTCACGAGATGCGTGTCCAGACAAATAACCACGAATTACCATTTCTACTTTAAAAGGCTCACATAAATGTCCAACAGCAACACTTGGATCTGGAGTTGCAATCAACCAGTTTGGAACGATATCTTGTGTTAGTTCCATAAATTTAGTTGCAATCTGATTTAGGATTTGTCCTTTGTACGGAATTCCTTTTGGCAAAACCACATCAAATGCCGAAAGTCTATCGGTTGCTACCATTACCAAAAGTTCGTCGTTGATATTGTAAACTTCTCTAACTTTTCCGCGGTAAACTGATTTCTGGTTCGGGAAATTAAAATTTGTAGTTGTGATTGTATTGCTCATTTTGTTGTGTTGTTTTTTATGAATGCAAATTTAAAATTATTTCAGAGAGCAGCAAGAAAGTATTCCGTTTAAGTCTCACTTTTCCGTTTTGATTCGATAACTTAAAGCAAAATTACTCTTTTAAAAGTGTTTCATTAAACAAATTTAAGATTCTGCTGTATTCATCAATCCATGAATATGTTTCTTTAAAACCATGAGATTCAACTGGAAAGGATGCTAGAGTCCAATTCTTTTTCTGCAGCTCAATAAAACGTTGTGACAAACGCACGATATCTTTATATTCCACATTATCGTCTACCATTCCGTGCAACATAACAAGGTTTCCTCTTAAATTATCCGCGAAATAAATTGATGAACTTTTTTTGTAAGCTTCTGGATCTGTTTCCGGAAAATTCAAAATATTACCTGTATATCCGTGATTGTAATGTGCCCAATCTGTTACAGAACGCAAAGCAGCACCCGATTTAAATTGGCCTGGAGTAGTTAACATTCCCATTAAAGTAATAAAACCGCCATACGAACCACCATAAATTCCTACCCTATTAGCATCAATACCTAAATTTTCGACCAAGAATTTTTTACCATCCAAATGATCTGATAAATCTTTTCCTCCCATAAAGCGATAAATTCCGGTTCTAAAATCTCTTCCATAACCATCACTTCCTCTATAGTCAATATCTAAAACCGTGTATCCTAAATCTGTTAACAGATTATGAAACATATATTCACGATAGTAATTGCTCCAGAAATTATGTGCATTTTGAAGATAACCTGCACCATGTACAAAAATTACAGCTGCTTTATTTGCATTTTCTGTTTTCGGAGTGTATAATCTCGCATTAACCGAAATTCCGTCCTGAGCTTTAAAAGTAATCACTTCTGGTTCTCTCCATTTGTATTTTTTGAAATCTTCCGAAACCGAGGAAGAAATTTGCTGCAAGACCGCGTTCTTCTTATTATCTGTAATGTAAAAGTCCCAAGGAATATTTTTGTATGAATAGCGGACCAGAAGAGATTTTTCATCTGGAGATAAAACTACTTCATGCGCACCATTTTTAGTTAAAATTGGTTGTAAAGTTCCATCTGTAACAGCTAGTTTATAAAACTCTCTATTACCTGGATGTGTCGTATTTGTTGTTAAATAAAATGCTTTTTTATCTTTGGATAAAGTTACATCACGTACTTCCCAATTTCCTTTTGTAAGCTGTGTTTTCTTTTTATTTTTTAAGTTAATAGTATATAAATGAGAATAACCCGTAGCTTCAGATTGAAAATAAACCGTTTCATTATCAGCCAAAAAACCTAAGTTTCCTGAAGAAAATGAATAAGCAGGAATTCCAGGTCCGGCAATCCATGCTTCGTCATGCTGGTGTTCAATTTCTTCAAACGTACCTTTATCTAAATCTAGACTAACAATCCATCTGTCTTTATTGTCTTGACTTCTTATATCTATTATTGCCAATGATCCGCTTTCGTTATAAATTGGCGCATTCGGAACTATTAATTTATCTTCTTTGGCTTTATTTTTTAAATTATCATATAAATCATAATATTTCGGTGTATCTTGAATACCACTTAAAGTCGAAAAATTCACGTAATAAACAGAATCTCTTGCCACAGAATAAATTCCGAATCTTGTTTTTACAAGATTTTTTGTCGAAACTTTTTCTTTCGTATCCGGACTTTGATTATAACCATCTGCCGTTATAAAAACCTCCATTCTTTCTCTTTTAACTTCAGGCTGTTCAATCAAAACAAACGTAGCGTAATTTCCATTTGGATTTACCTGAAGTGCTCTAAATTCATCATTTCCATAAAAATATTGTTTCGCAAAATCAGATTTAACCAGTTTACTTTTGTCAAGATTCCATTGTTTTTTTGCTTCTTTGTCTCTTATAAATTGAAACAATTCTTTTTGCTGTACATTTAAAAAAGATCCGCTATCTGTTTTTATGTCTTTTTTTATTCCTTTATTGAAATTGGTAATTTGTAAAATTGTCCCAGCTTTGGTATCGCATTTAAAAATATTATCATTTTGCTCATAAAACAATATGCCTGACTGAGTTCCTAATTGCAAATTAGATAATCCTGCTGACTGCTGAATTAATTTCTTTACTGTTTTAGACTGAATCGAATAAGAAAACAAACTTCCATTATCTAAATAATAAACTACATCTGATCCTGGTTTGGTTTTGAAATCCATTTTAGAAAAAGCAGCTTCTTTTGCTGGCACTACTTCTGGTTTTGACATTCCTTTCTGCCAATAAAATGTACTCGGTCCTAATTCATCTTTTGGATTCCATTCAAAATAAACCTTTTTACCATCTAAAGACCAGCGACCGTTTGTGGGTTGATTTCCGATAAAAGATTCGCCTTTCATTATTTCTTCTAATTTTAATTCTTGGGAATTTCCTAAAACGGAAAGAAATAATAAGGCAACAGCAAAAATATTTTTTGTCATAATGGATGTTTTTTGAGAAAACAAAAATACATCGTGAAAACTTCTAAAAAAATCTTTTGACTATTTCCTTGCGAAATTCTTTCTCTTAATAAAAAAATCCCTGAAGAAAAGCCTTCAGGGATTTAGATTTTTAAAGTCGAATATTTTTGTTTGATTTAGCTTGTTGCTAATTCTTTATCTAAAATTCTAGTGGCAATATATTTTGCAACTCCATCTTCTGCATTCGTTTTAATTACTTCTAAATCAGAAAGCTCTTCTTTTAACGAAGCTGGAGCATTGCCCATAATCAAGCCTTTTCCAGAAGCAGAAAGCATTTGAACATCATTGTAACCATCTCCAAAAGAAACCGCTTCTTGCAGAGTAAAACCTTCTCTTTCTAAAACTCTTTCAATAGAAACGGCCTTATCGATAGATTTATCCATAAATTCCAAACAAGTCGGCAAACTGAACGCATGATGCAGATGTTCTGAAGAATTGGCTAAAATTGCATCTTTTAGTTTCACTAATTTTTCATGATCCGGACAAGAGAAGAAAATCTTAATCGCAGCAAAATCATCTAATGTTTTATAATCTACCAATTCTGGACGGTATTTTAATTCTTCCTGAAATGAATTTAATTTTTCATTCCATTTATTAGTTTGCCACGTCTGTTCTTTAAATAAAACAACCGTAATTTCTGGATCTATTTCTACATTTAATGCTGCTTTAACTACATCACTGTCTAAGTTGAAAGAAAAAAGTTCTTCTTTATTTGGCGAATGAACCCTGGCTCCGTTTGAACTTACCAAATAAATAGGAATTTCCAGTTTGTCAATAATTGCCATGGCGTCTAAATGATGACGACCTGTAGCTACAACAATAAGATAACCCTGATTGTGAAGTTCTTGAAAAATGGATTTGGTATAATCTGAAATTCTGTGTTGCGGGTTGAGTAAAGTTCCATCAAGGTCACTTACTACAACTTTTATATTTTTAAGTTTTGTCATATTAATAATCAAATAATTATGATTGCAAATTTACGATTTTAAGCCCGGAAGACCAAAGTTTGACAGTTTTGAGAGCTCGAAATAAGGCAAGTTTATTATTTATTTAACTATTTCGTTAAATATTTAGTTTTTAAAATCAAAACCATCTTTCCAACTATTTATCTCTTTAGGATGCTCTGCATCATCTGGATAATTCTGCTTTACAAACTCAAATTGTTCTTTTGTTAATAGCACAATTTTTCCATCGTTACCAGATGTAATCGGATAAAATTGTTCTGCACTTCCTTGTATTTGTAACTGATCATTTAGCATTGCAATAAAATTTAAATATGCTATCGTCCAATCATAATTCCCAAAATCATCATCAAAAGCGATATACTCCTTTCCGTTTAGTTTTATTGTGTGTAACCAATGTTTATCAGTCATATCATGAAATTCATCAGATATTAAAAGTTTTAACTTTAACTTATCAAATGAAATTTTCACAGTTTCCAAGTATTGAATTAATCCTCCTCCTTCAAATAAAGCTTCACTATCAATAAAGTAAAACCTATTATCGGTAAAACTCAAATCTTCTCTCATATAACCTTCGAAAAAGTTTAATTCATCATAAGATTTTTCAAAATCCTCTTTTGTAATTCTTAAATCTTTTTTATCTGTTAAATTGAAAAAGTTTAATTCATTCAGTCGTAAAACTATTTCTTTACCTGTTAATTTATTTTTGTTTATTCTATTATTATTTTTATCATTCTTTTGCGCATAAAACCTGAAAGAAACAAAAAACAGTAAACCTAAAACCAAAATAATTTTACTTTCCATTTATTAATTCATAATAATATTTATCCACATTTATTTCAAAAAAATATTCGTTTTGCACCTTTCCTTAAAAACGCACAAAACGAATATTCTTCAATTTATTAGCCACAGATTAAAAGATTAAAATGATTTCTAAATCAATGTAAATCCTTTAATCTATGACAAATTCATTTCACGATTTACATTTAACATTTCACTAAAAATTATTAATCGTGATTCTCAATTTGCTTGTAAGCATCGATTACCTTTTTAACCAATCTGTGACGTACGATATCTTTATCATCAAGATAAATAATTCCGATACCTTCGATGTCTTTCAGAACCAAAATGGCTTCTTTAAGACCAGAAATAGTTCTTCTTGGTAAATCGACCTGTCCAGGATCACCCGTAATCATAAATTTGGCGTTTTTTCCCATACGGGTCAAAAACATTTTCATTTGTGAGTGAGTGGTGTTTTGTGCCTCATCAAGGATTACGAAAGCATTATCCAATGTACGTCCACGCATAAAAGCAAGCGGCGCAATCTGAATAATTCCTTTCAAAATATAATCCTCTAGTTTTTCGTTCGGAAGCATGTCACGCAACGCATCGTAAAGCGGCTGCATATAAGGATCTAGTTTTTCTTTCATATCTCCAGGAAGAAATCCGAGATTTTCTCCCGCTTCTACCGCAGGACGCGTCAGAATGATCCTTTTTACTTCTTTATCTTTTAGCATTTTAACCGCCATAGCGACACCGGTATAGGTTTTTCCGGTTCCAGCAGGACCAATAGCAAAGACCATATCGTTTTTCTTGATCGTATCAACCAGTAATTGCTGATTTGGCGTCATTGCCTTGATAATCTTACCGCCAACACCATGAACTAAGATTTTGTCATGATCGTAAGCTCTTTTTTCTTCCTGACCATCGCTCATAATCACACGTTCAATTACATTATCATCAATATTATTGTAACGTGTAAAATGAAGCATTAATCTTTGAAATCTTTTTTCGAATTCATCTAAAACTTCTTTTTCGCCAAATGCCTTTAAAGTTGTCCCTCGTGCTACGATTTTAAGCTTCGGGTAGTACTTTTTAATGATTTCCAGATGGCTGTCCTGAGCGCCCCAAAATTCTTTTGGTGCAATATCTACTAGCTCGATTATTCTTTCGTTCAAATGAAGTAGTTTTAAATTAAATAATTCCTTTTTTACTATTTAGAGGTTGTCGGGTCTTTTTTGGGTCACAGTTTATAGGTCGCAGTTTTCAGTTTTTTCCTCAACTAAACTTAATCTTCTGGATATAAATACTGTAACTTGCAAAAACTTTAAAAAACACAAATTGTCTTTTCTTTCTTTCAATTTGTATTTACTATTACTAGCTTTGCATTTCTCAAATTTAATGAAATTTAGATTTAAATACTATCAATAGTTATAAACAAAATTATGTCAATAATTACCCTTACAACAGACTACGGCTTGAAAGATCACTTTGTGGGCTCGCTGAAGGGTAAAATACTTTCCGAAAATCCAGAGGTTCAGATTATTGACATTTCTCATGACATTGATCCCTTTAATACTGCCGAAGCAAGCTACATTATTGGCGCTTCTTATTTGAGTTTTCCAAAAGGTACAGTTCATCTAATTGGCGTTGATATTGAACGCAATAAAGAGAACCAGCATATCGCTATGCAATGGAACGATCACTACTTTATTTGCGCCGATAACGGAATCTTGAGCATGCTTACACAGAAGATTGTTCCGCAGAAAATTGTGGCGATTAACATTCACGATCGTTTTCCTATTGAAGCTACTGATTTAGATATTTTTATTCAGGTTGCTTCTCATTTATCTAAAGGAGGTTTACTGAATGTTATCGGAAAAGAAATTACAGCGATTAAAGAGGCGACCGAATTACAGGCTATTGTGGCCAATGACGGAAATTCTCTAAAAGGATACGTGATTTACATTGATCATTTTGGAAATATTGTTACTAATATTTCTAAAAAACAATTCTTAGAAGTAGCTCGAGGACGCCCATATGAAATCGTAATGAAGCCTAAAAACATCAAAACAATTTTACCTAATTATTCGGCAATTGCAACTTCTGACAAGTATCCTATCAAAACTTATGAAGGAGAAAAACTGGCTATTTTTAATGAAGCCGGCTTTTTAGAAATCGCTATTTTCAGAAGCAATCCTTCTAAAGTCGGTTCTGCAAATAGTCTACTTGGATTGAATTATCGTGATGTGATTACGATTAAGTTTTCTTAGTTTTTAAATAAATCATTTCACTTCAATAAGAAATCTAATGACGAAAATCAAAGACGTAAATCAAGGTGATCTTTTAACATTCATTAACGAAGAAAACAAATACAAAATTCTTCTTTGCACCAATGTATATAAAGATCGAAGTCCACAAAACTTTACTTTTTGTCTTTTAGATTATAATAAAACAGAAAAGCCAACACTGGATGATATCGAACATTTGAGCTTTTTTGGTGTTGGTAATATGACTAAGAAAAACTTGCACAATTATTCAGAACAGGAATTAGAAAAAATGTGGTTTTTACATCCTGAAATAAAACCATGTCTTTTAGGTTCTTGCTCATTGGTAATCTGGCGAAAAGATTTTATGAAATTTCGTGACAATTTAGAATTTATCGGTAATCTGGAAATTCTTCACAACATTAATAAAAACGGAAATTGTGGTATAAATGCAAGCGATTGGGGATTTCTAAAAAGTTTTTATGGTGAAAAATTGATGAAATTTATTGATGAAAGAGGACAAAAACTTTTCAGTTTAAATGCCATCATTAAGTCAACTTAGTCACTCAAAATGATTTTTTGCAATAAATGATCCTTTAAAAGAAAAACAAGAATCAAATTTGGTACTTTTGCGCACCTGTAAAGCTTTATGCTTTCAAAATCTAAAATAATTAAGATGTTCGTTAGAATAGTAAAAATGAGTTTTCATGAAGAAAAAATTCCAGATTTTCTAGAGAATTTTGATTCTGTGAAAGAGAAAATACGAAATGCAGAAGGAAATCGTTTTTTAGAATTGTATCAGGATAAAAATAATAAATGCGTCTTTTTCACTTACAGTTATTGGGAAACCGAAGCCGATTTGGAAAATTATAGAAATTCTGAGCTTTTTAATACTGTTTGGAATTTTACAAAAAAATTATTCAATGCAAAACCAGAAGCGTGGAGCGTTGATAAATTGGTAAGTTTAAAATAGTTTCAGGTTTCAAGTTTCAAGTTAATATTGGAACGGAGAATTGGAACGATTTTAACCGCAAAGCACGCAAGGATTTTTTCCTAAGATCCTTTTAAAAACGCAAAGTTCGCAAAGCTTTGTGTAAAAAAACTTTGCGAACTTTGCGTAAACCTTGCGCCTTTGCGGTTAAAAACACAAAGTAAAGCAACGTGAAACATGAAACAAAAATCGATTAAACGGTTAAACAAAATAAAACGATTAAACAAAAAATAAATGAAATCAATCATTTTAAGAGAAATAAAATCCTTTTTTGGCTCGCCGATTGGCTATTTGGTCATTGCTATTTTCTTAATTAGCAACGGACTATTTTTATGGGTTTTCGAAGGAGATTACAATATATTAAACACCGGTTATGCCGATTTGACTCCGTTTTTCACGTTAGCTCCTTGGATTTTGATTTTCTTAATTCCAGCCGTTACGATGAGAAGTTTCTCTGACGAAAAAAAACAAGGAACTTTGGAGTTATTATTGACAAAACCTTTATCCATTTGGCAGATCGTAAATGGTAAATTTTTCGGCTCATTTTTATTAATCATCTTGGCCATTATTCCAACTTTAATTTATGTAAAAGTCATTTCAGATTTAGGTTCGCCAGAGGGCAACATCGATATGGGAAGTACCATTGGTTCTTATTTTGGATTATTGTTTTTAATTGGCTCTTATTCCGCAATTGGAATCTTTACTTCTACGCTATCAGAAAATCAGATTGTCGCTTTTATTATCGCAGTTTTCTTGTGCTTTTTCTTTTATTTTGGCTTTGAAGGTTTGAGTTCATTAATTCCTGGATCAAATACTTTTATTTCAGCTTTAGGAATGCAGAATCACTTCAAGAGTATGAGCCGAGGTGTAATTGATACACGCGATATTATTTATTTCTTAAGTATATCTGTCGCTTTTCTTTCTTTTACTGTTTATCAATTAAAATCTTTTAAAGCCTAATGAAATCTTCTACAAAGCAAAATATCAAGACGTTAGGTATTACAATTTTTATTTTAATTGTTTTAAATGTACTTGGAACGCTGTTTTTCCATCGTTTTGATCTAACGAAAGACAAACGTTATACTTTATCGCCAACTTCATTACAAATTGTAAAACAAGTTGAAAATCCGCTTTCTATAAAAATTTATATGGAAGGTGATCTTCCAGCAGATTTTAGACGTTTGCAACAGGAAACCAAGCAATTATTGGAAGAATTTCAAGCTTACAACAAAAATATTGTTTTCGAATTTGTTGATCCGTTAGCGAATGAAGAAGAAAGTGATGAATTGACCAAATCACTTTTCCAAAAGGGATTAACACCAATAAACATCACAGTCGACGACAAAGGAAAACAATCTCAAGCAATGGTTTTTCCTTGGGCAATTGCCGTTTACAACAACAAAGAAGTGAATATTCCATTATTAAAAAATATAATGGGAGCTTCGACAACACAAAAAGTTATCGGATCTATTCAGCATTTAGAATATTCTATTGCAGATGCGATTAATAAAGTAACCAAAAACAAGCAGAAAAAAGTTGCCATTATTAAAGGAAATGGTGAATTGAAAGAAAGGCATATTGCTGGAATGCTAAAGCAGATTCACGAAAGTTACCTAATAGGGCCATTTACATTAGATTCAGTTGCTAAAAATCCGAATGGAACTTTGAGGGAACTTAAAAAATACGATTTAGCAATTGTTGCAAAACCAACAGAAAAATTCTCTGACGAAGAAAAAGAAGTTCTGGATCAGTTTATTATGAATGGAGGAAAGACCCTTTGGTTAATCGAACAGACTGCTGCGGACATGGATAGTCTTTATAATGATATGGGCGCAACTTTGGCTTATCCGAGAAATTTAAATCTAAACGATATGTTCTTCAAATACGGATTCAGAATTAATCCTGATTTGATTAAAGATGAGCAGGGAACTCCAATAAAACTGGCAACGGGCGAACAAGGAAGCGCGACACAATATCAGGATTTTATCTGGAAATTTGCGCCACAAGTTTATCCGATAAGTCAGCATCCAATCGTTAAAAATCTGGGTGGAATCAAATTCGATTTCGCGAATCCGATTGATACTTTGAAAAACGGAATTAAGAAAACGGTTTTATTGCAATCTTCTCAATATTCTAAAACTATCGGAACGCCAACCGAAGTTAATCTGAATATGGTAACGGAAAAAACGACTCCGCAGGATTATCTGAATAAAGGAAACAAACCGCTTGCTGTCTTATTGGAAGGTTCTTTCCATTCGGCTTTTGAAAACAGGGTTTTACCTTTCAAAGACAATTCTTTCACAGCACAAGGGAAACCAAACAAAATGATTGTAATTGCTGACGGAGATATAGCAAGAAACCAGTTAGACAAAAATATGATGCCAGTTGAGTTGGGTTATGACCAAAGAACGGGTCAATTATATGACAACAAAGACTTCATCATGAATAGTATCAATTATTTACTTGACGATACGGGACTTATTAACATCAGAAGCAAAGATGTTGAACTGCCTTTATTAGACAAGGAAAAAGTTTATCAAAGTTATACTTTGACACAATTCATAACTATCGGAGTTCCAATTCTAATTTTATTGCTATTCGGACTTGCCTTTACTTTCATCAGAAAAAGAAAGTACAGCAAATAGATGTTAATAAAAAAATGTAATAGTTTGGATAGTTTAAGATATATTTGTAATCCGTATATTTAGCCCTTTATTTGCTAAAAGATCCATCAAAAAATAAAATAAAACAGATGAAATTTATAGTATCGAGTTCGTACTTATTAAAACAATTACAAGTTTTAGGTAGTGTAATCAATAGCAACAATACGTTGCCAATTTTAGACAACTTTTTATTTGAACTAAACAATAATGAGTTGACAGTTTCGGCTTCAGATCTTGAAACGACTATGTCGGCTACATTATCGATCGATTCTACAAGTAAAGGAAGCGTAGCAGTACCTGCAAAACTTTTGCTTGAAATTTTAAAAACATTTCCAGAACAGCCTTTAACTTTCACTGTAGAAGATAATAATACAGTAGAAATTAGCTCAAATTCTGGTAAATATGCTTTAGCTTACGCTGCAGGAGAAGAATTCCCTAAAGCAGTAAGTCTTGAAGATCCGTCTGTAACGCTTGTTCCTGCAGAAGTTTTAGCAACTGCAGTAAGTAAAACTATTTTTGCAGCTGGAAACGACGATTTACGTCCGGTAATGTCTGGGGTTTTCTTCCAGTTTTCACCAGAAGGA
This sequence comes from Flavobacterium potami, assembly GCF_020026915.1. Lineage (GTDB taxonomy): Bacteria > Bacteroidota > Bacteroidia > Flavobacteriales > Flavobacteriaceae > Flavobacterium > Flavobacterium potami. Next base: position 24,911 of record NZ_JAINUY010000010.1, read on the forward strand.
TTAATCTTCGTAGCGACTGATGCTCATAAATTGGTAAAATATGCTCGTACAGATGTAAAAGCATCTCAAGTGGCAGATTTTATCATGCCTAAAAAACCTTTAAACATTTTAAAAAGCATTTTAGGAAGTTCTGATGCAGAAGTTAAAATTGAATACAACGATTCAAATGCAACTTTCTCATTTGACAATTATATCTTAATGTGTCGTTTAATCGATGGAAAATACCCAAACTACGAAGCGGTAATTCCAAAAGAAAATCCAAACAAATTAATGATTGACCGTTCTTTATTTTTAAGTTCTGTTCGTCGTGTTGCGATTTTCTCTAACAAAACAACGCACCAAATTCGTTTGAAAATTGCTGGAGCTGAATTAAACGTTTCGGCAGAAGACATCGATTACTCAAACAAAGCAGAAGAAAGATTGACTTGTGATTACCAAGGAGATGATCTTCAAATTGGTTTCAACTCTCGTTTCTTAACAGAGATGTTGACTAATTTACAATCTGATATGATTATGCTTGAAATGTCATTACCTAACAGAGCTGGAATCTTAACTCCAGTCGATGGTTTAGAAGAGGGCGAAACCGTTACTATGTTGGTAATGCCTGTCATGTTAAATAGTTAACATCAAAGTTTCTTTTTGTTACAGGGATATTTTTTAGTTTAACATTAAAGATATATCATTGTAAAAAAAAAATATCGCTATTAACCAACCATTTTTTATACCTAGAAACCGCAATTCCTATAAAGAGTTGCGGTTTTTTATTTTCGTTTTATTTTGTTTCAGGTTTTTGTTTGTTTCAGGTTTCAAGTTGATATACTTTGTGTTGATTTAACCGCAAAGAACGCTAAGTTTTTTTGTTTTTGAGTACGTAGTAAAAACGCAAAGTTCGCAAAGCTTTGAAAATAAAACTTTGCGAACTTTGCGTAAACCTTAGCGTTCTTTGCGGTTAAATCAGCATAATCCAAAAACTTGAAACCTGAAACAAACAAAAACCTGAAACAAATTTTCCGTATCTTTACGATATGAAAATAGAAATTTGGTCGGACATCATGTGTCCGTTTTGTTATATCGGAAAAAGACAATTGGAAACTGCACTTTCAGTATTTCCTAATAATGATTTTGAAATTGAATGGAAAAGCTTCCAACTTGACCCCACAATTACTGCACAACCTGATACCGACGTTTATACGTTTTTAGCAGAAAGAAAAGGCATGTCTATTGAACAATCTAAAGAAATGCACAAAGGCGTTGCAGAACGTGCTAAAAGTGTTGGTTTAGATTATAACTTTGACAAAGCTGTTATTTCCAATTCTTTAAACGCGCATAGAATCATTCAATTGGCCAAAACCAAAAATATGGGCGATCGAATGGAAGAAATTTTCTTTAAAGCCTATTTTACTGATGGCCAGGATTTAAACAACGGCCTTACTTTAATAAAATTAGGCATTCAGGCAGGACTGACTGAAAATGAGGTTAGAGAAGTTTTAGAAAGCGATGATTTATTTCTAAAAGAAGTTCAGGCTGACATTAAAGAAGCGGAAGCAATTGGTGTGCAAGGTGTTCCTTTTTTTGTATTTGACAGAAAATATGCCGTTTCTGGAGCACAGCCAATCGAAACTTTTGTAAACACAATTCAAGAAGTTCTGAAATAAGATCGTTCTCTTTCAATTTTTTAAGATTGAGATTTTGTAACTTTTACAAAATGCTTTGTAATTGAATCTGTTTTGTTATCTATAACTTTATTTTCATTTAAAAAAATAGTGTTATGAGATCAATATGGACAGGTTCAATCAGTTTCGGATTGATTAATATTCCGATAAAAATTTTTTCTGCAGTTCAGGAAAGTTCCTTAGATATGGATATGCTGGATAAAGACGATCACAGCAATATTAAATTTAAAAGAGTAAACGAAACTACAGGTAAGGAAGTTGCTTTTGCAAACATTGTAAAAGGATATAAAGTTGAAGACAAATATGTGATTTTGGAAGATGAAGATTTCGAAGCTGCCGATGCTGAGAAAACCAAAACGATCGACATATTAAACTTTACTCTAGAAAAAGAAATAGACAGTTTATACTACGAACAACCTTATTATTTGGAACCGGATAAAGGCGCTGCAAATGCTTACGCTTTACTTAGAGACGCAATGGCATCAACCGGGAAAGTAGGTGTGACTAGTTTTGTACTTCGAAATAGAGAAGCGCTTGCCATCTTAAAACCTTATAAAAATGTTATCGTTTTAAATCGAATTCGATTTGAACAGGAAATTAGGGATACGAGTGAACTTAAACTTCCTGCTGTTTCTAAAACGAAACTGAAAGAAGTCGACATGGCAAATAAATTGGTAGAACAATTAACCGAACCCTTTGATATTTCGAAATATAAAGACGAATACACCGCCAAACTTTTAAAAATTATAAAAGACAAAGCCAAAGGCAAAAAACAGGCTGCTCCAAAACTTAAAGTTGTTCACAAACAATCTGACGATTTAATGAGCATGCTAAAAGCGAGTTTGGAAAATAAAAAGAAGAAGAAATCTTCTTAACCTAAATTGTTTGCGTTTTTTTCAAAATCGCTTTCATATCAATTCCTTTTCCGATCACAGGCGCCCATAAATCGCCTTTTTTCTCAAAACGTTTCAAAACATTTTTGATGGTAAACTGTTGTGGTGTCAACTTATCATCGACTTCGCTCCACTCTAACGGAGTCGAAACGGTTGCACCTGGTTTTGGACGCACGGAATACGGCGCTGCCAACGTCTGTCCTTTTCTATTTTGTAAATAATCAATATAGATTTTACCATTTCGCTTTTTAATAGAACGTTCTAAACTTGTTGAATCTGGTAATTTCTGATGTACTTCATGTGCGAGAATTTCGGCAAATATCTTAACTGTATCGTAGTCATATTTCCCGTCAAGCGGAATATAAACGTGCAATCCAGAAGCTCCAGACGTTTTACAATAACATGGTGCATCAAAACCATTCATTACTTCTTTTACAGCCAAAGCTACTTTTACCACTTCTTTAAAATCATCTTCTGAAGGATCAATATCGATTACAACCCAATCCGGATTGTCAATTCTTTTTATAGTTGAATTCCACGGATTAATATCGATGCAACCCAAATTTGCCATATACAACAAGGTAGCTTTGTCATTGCAAATCAGATAATCAATATCGGCATTGTTGGATTCTGAAAAGATTTTTTTCGTCTTAAGCCAATCGGGAATTTTATCTTCATCAACGTCTTTTTGGTAAAAGCTCGGCCCATTAATTCCGTTTGGAAAACGATTCATAGATTGTGGACGGTCTTTTAAATACGGAAGAATCAAATCTGAAACTTCATTGTAATAATTTACAATTTCCCCTTTTGTAATTTGATCATCAGGAAAATAGATTTTATTCTGATTCGTAAGATGAAGTGTTACTTTACCAAGTTTCAAATCATAATCCTTCTCGCTTTTGTCTGTATTTTGTATTTCTTTTTTCATTGGAGTTTTCTTTTTGGTTGCAATTTCCTTCTCCGGTTTTACGATATCTCTTGAAAAAACGACATCTTTCGCATTTTTATCTGAACGAAGTCCCAAATAAACAGGCTGTCTCAAATGATTGTCTTGCGTCCATTCGGCAAATTTCACCTGACAGACAAATTTGGGTTTGATCCATTGAATTTTATCTCTCAAAGCAGGTTTTTCGTCAAGCGGACTTTCATCAACAAAATATGGACTAAATTTTTCGTACAATTCTTTTAAAGTCGTCTGCGTAAATCCAGTTCCGCATTTCCCTATAAATTTTAATGTACTGTTTTCATATTGACCTAACAATAAAGCACCAAAATGTTCTCTAGAATTTCGAGGTTCAGTAATTCCGATAATTATCGCTTCTTCAGCCTGAGAGATTTTTATTTTCAGCCAATCTTTTGATCTTCTATCTGCTGCGTAAGAGCCCGAAGCTCTTTTTGCAATAATGCCCTCGCTTTTTTTCTTTAACGCCTGATCAAAAAAATTAATTCCTTTTTCCTGAATATGTTCCGAATAAAACACATTCGTAAACTTATATTTTTCTAAAAGCATTTTGAGCAATTCTTTTCTTTCTAGTAACGAAAGTTTCGTAATATCATTCCCATCGAGATTCAAAATATCGAAAACATAATATTTTAATTTTCCTTTTCCGGTTTTCAAATAATTTTGCAACAATTGAAAATCTGAACGACCTGACTTTTCTTCTACAACCACTTCCCCATCCAAAACGACATTATGATCAATCTTTTCTAAATCTTCTGCAATTATTTTGAAATTAGATGTAAATGAAATTTTATTTCTACTAAATAACTCAACATCATGATCATTGCAAACCGCAATAGTTCTATAACCATCAAATTTGTTTTCAAAAACCCAGTCTTCATCATCAAAAGGTTTATCGCTTAAACTTGCCAACATTGGTTTTATAAAAGCTATGGGCTTATTTTTTTTAACAGCATTCTTTGTTGGACTTACTTTTTTATTAACAGCATCCAGGTTATTTTCTTTCTCCAAAGATTCTAAGGTTCGTCTCGAAATAACCGATTTATTTTTTAGCGTAACATCCTTTTTATCAGAATGTTGATCTTCTTTTTTAATCAAAAGCCAGGCATTGTCCTCTTTTCCTTTCAGTTTGACTAACGAAAAATTACCTTTCAGTTTTTTTCCTTTTAAGATAATTCTCAAATGCCCTTTTTTCAAATCAGCTAACAATTGTTTTTCGGGAGTAAGATTGCTTTCTTCTGCAGGTTCATAAGTTCCATTATCCCAGACAATCACATTTCCTGCTCCATAATTTCCCTTAGGAATATTTCCTTCAAAGTCTTTGTAACTATACGGGTGATCTTCTACCATCATCGCCAAACGTTTATCATCAGGATTTAAAGAAGGTCCTTTCGGCACCGCCCAGCTTTTCAAGACACCATCCATTTCTAAACGAAAATCATAATGAAGATGAGAAGCCGCGTGTTTCTGTACAACAAATATTAATTTGCTCTCAGATCGGGAAACTTTCCCGTGTGGTTCTTTCGTTTCTTTGAAATTCCTTTTCTGATTATATTTAGTAAGCGACATATTTTCAGATATTTATTAAAACATAAAGCTAGAAATAATCGTAAAAAATGAGTTACACAATTTCTGTCTGATCTTATAGGATTAGGGATTTAAAAACCTAAAAGCGTGCTGTTTACAGTTAAACAGCACGCTTTTATTATTTAGTTTTTATAATTAACTAAAAAAAATTAATGACCAGCTCTACCTTTTGAATCTGTTGATTTTGTAGTAGTGCTTTTTCCTCTAGAACCAGAAGTTGATTTTTGAGTTTTTCCAGAATCTTTCATTCCAGATTTCGAATCTTTTCTTGAAGTTTCCATAATGTTTAATTTTTAAATAATTAATGCATTACAAAGTTGCAAAATACGTAATGGGTTATTTTACAGAATTAAATTTGATTTTTATAGAATGAGAACTACATGAATCATGTAAGATTAAAATCAAATCCTATAATCTTTTTAAAGCACTAATTATCAAATTTGTATATATAAGTTGAAAAATTATTAATTTTAAAACAGCAGCTATGAAAACGAATTTCGAAAACCGATACACTGCAGAATTAAATGATTTTAAATGCAGCCGACCAGATCATATTGACACCGCTCACGAAAATGAAGATATTGATCAGGAATTTACAAGTGGACAAAATGATGACACCAATCATAAAAATCAATACCATTATTTTTCTGAAGATGATTGTTACGAAATCATAGAAAGCGGATTAAATACTGCTGAAGATAATACTCCTTTTTCAACTTATGATGAAGCAAATCCGTACGACAGTTACAATTTGGATCATGAAGATGACAAATATAATTGTCCGCCATACAGAAATTTTGATTATTAAAAAAACTTAGAAAATTTATGTCGCCAAAGAATGATCAGGAAATTATGAACGAATACTTGTCTAATGAAAGAACTTTATTAGCATGGCTTCGCACGGGAATTGGAATAATGGTTTTTGGATTTGTCGCAGTAAAATTTTCATTGTTTCTGCAACAACTTCCTGTAGAGTACTTAGCTGAAACCGTTGCTCCTCAAACTAATTTCACTATTTATCTTGGAATTGGATTATTAATTACGGGCGCATTAACAATTCTACTCTCCTATTTGAGATATAGACATACTATTAAATTGCTGAAAGACGGGAAATATCAATACTCAACAGCAACATTGACTTTCATAACAATGTTACTTTTTGTATTGAGCATTTCATTAATTGCTTATTTAATAATTGCGTCAAACAAATAATTCTCTATTTAATTAAAAAAAATGAATGTACCCTTATTGCAATTTAATGATAAAGGCATTTACTGTCAGCAGGCAGATGTTTACCTTGATCCGTGGCGTCCTGTAAAGAATGCTATTATTACGCATGGGCATTCTGATCATTCCAGATGGGGACATCAAAACTATATCACACATCATACAAATGTTCCAATTATACGATATCGTTTAGGCGAAATCAATGTTACAGGTAAAGATTGGAATGAAACTTTTACCATAAATGGAGTGAAATTCTCTCTTCATCCTGCGGGACATATTATTGGTTCAGCACAAATTCGAGTAGAATACAAAGGCGAAATTTGGGTTTTTACTGGCGATTATAAAACCGAAGATGACGGAATTTCTGTTCCTTACGAAGTCGTAAAATGTCATTCTTTTATAACCGAATGCACCTTCGGACTTCCTGCTTTTAATTGGGAATCGCAAAAAGATGTCATGACCGAAATAAATAATTGGTGGGTGGAAAATAAAGCTGAAGGCAAAACCTCTATTCTCTTTGGGTATTCGTTAGGAAAAGCACAACGCTTATTAAAATATTTGGATCCAAGTATCGGAACAATTTATACTCACGGCGCAATAGAAAATATGACGAATGTCGTTCGTCCATTAATTGATTTGCCACCAACAATTAGAGTTACTACAGAAACAAAAAAAGAAGATTTATTAGGAAACATTGTTCTCGCACCGCCAAGCGCACACGGAAGCACTTGGATTAGAAGAATGACACCTTTCGTAACTGCAACCGCAAGCGGCTGGATGGCTTTTAGAGGCGCGCGAAGAAGACGTGCCGTTGACCGCGGATTTGTAATCAGCGATCATTGTGATTGGACGGGACTGTTAGAAAGCATCAAAGCAACAGGAGCAGAAAAAGTAATCTGTACACACGGATATTCCAATATCTTTTCAAAATATCTCCGCGAATTAGGCTACGACGCCAGAACTGCACACACACAATATGAAGGAGAAACGAATGATAATGATGAGGGGTAAAAAGTTTCATGTTTCATGTTTCATGTTTCATGTTTCATGTTTCATGTTTCATGTTTCAAGTTCTAAAACCATTCAACCATCAACTATCAACTATCAACTATCAACCATCAACCAAAATCAAATGAAAAACTTTGCCGAGCTTATAAAAACCTTAGATAGTTCTAATAAAACATCGGTAAAAGTGGATGCGTTGACTCAATATTTCCAAAAAGCAAGTGATGAAGATAAAGTTTGGACGATTGCCATACTTTCGCACCGACGACCACCTCGACCAGTAAATACTACTTTATTGCGTTTATGGGCAAATGAATTGGCTAATATTCCGCTTTGGTTGTTTGAAGAAAGTTATCATATTGTGGGAGATTTGGCCGAAACAATTGCACTTGTTATTCCGACCACAAAAGAACATTCTGATAAGAGTTTAACCGAATTTCTTCAAGAAATTATCGCTTTAAAAAAGAAAGATGATTTTGAAAAAAAGGAATATCTGCAAACCAATTGGCTGAATCTAAATTATTATGAACGATTTGTTTTTACTAAATTAATTACAGGAAGTTTCAGGATTGGTTTGAGTCAAAAGTTAATGACAAGAGCGCTTTCTAAAGCAGAAAATATTGACGAAGATACTTTGGCTTATAAATTAATGGGCGATTGGAATCCGAATACGATTACGTTTCAGGAATTGGTTTTGGATGAAAGAAGCAGTGATTATTTGTCCAAACCTTATCCGTTTTATTTGGCTTATCCAATTGAAGGCGAATTGGAAAATTTAGGAAATCCAGAAGATTGGAGCGCCGAACATAAATGGGACGGCATTCGTTCTCAAACCATTATTCGGGATAATGAAATTTACGTTTGGAGTCGTGGCGAAGAATTGGTAACCGATAAATATCCGGAATTTAATTCGTTCATCGGAATTATTCCAAACGGAACCGTTATTGACGGTGAAATTCTTCCCTTCATAGAAAATGAAATCGGAACTTTTAATGATTTACAAACGAGAATTGGTCGAAAAAATGTTTCTGCTTCTGTTTTAAAGAAAACGCCAGTCATTATAAAAGCTTATGATTTATTAGAGTGGCAGGGAAATGATATTCGAAATCTTCCTTATGAGGAACGTCGTACTTTATTAGAAGAATTATTTACCAGTTTGTTAGGAAAAGAAATTCCGTTGCAACTTTCGGAAAGAATTACTTTTTCAAGCTGGGAAGAAATCACACAAGAAAGATTGAAATCCCGCGAAATGAAAAGCGAAGGTTTGATGTTTAAACGAAAAAACTCTCCTTATCTCGTTGGAAGAAAAAAAGGCGATTGGTGGAAATGGAAAATTGAACCTTTAACCATAGATGCAGTCCTCACCTACGCCATGCGCGGTCACGGAAGAAGGTCTAATCTGTTTACCGATTACACTTTTGCCCTTTGGCAGGAAAACGAAAACAATGAACGTGAACTCGTCACTTTCGCGAAAGCGTATTCTGGCTTAACCGATGCCGAATTCAGAATGGTGGATGATTTCATTAAAAAAAATACTTTAGAGAGATTTGGCCCAGTTAGAAGCGTGACACCAAAATTGGTATTCGAAATTGGTTTTGAAGGCATTTCACTTTCTAAAAGACATAAAAGTGGCGTTGCAACCCGTTTTCCACGAATTTTAAGATGGCGTCACGATAAAAAAATTGAAGATGCCAATTCGATTGAAGATTTAAAAAATATGATTATATAAATGAACAGAGAGCAGTTATTTACAATCGCCAGCAATTGGTTTGAAAGTCAGGGATGGAAACCTTTTCCGTTTCAGACGCAGACTTGGACTGCTTTTCTGCAAGGAAAAAATGGTTTATTGAATGCTCCGACTGGAAGCGGAAAGACGTACGCGCTTTGGCTTCCGATTATTTTGAATTACATCAAAGAAAATCCGAATTATAAAACTAAACATAATGCAGGTTTAAAAGCCATTTGGATTACGCCACTTCGTTCTTTATCTGTCGAAATCAAACAAGCGGCAGAAAGAGTTCTAAATGATTTAGAAATTCCGATGACCGTTGGAATTCGTACAGGAGACACTTCTGCGGCAGAAAGAGCCAAACAAAAAGGCAAAATGCCCGATTTGCTGATTACAACTCCAGAAAGTCTGCAATTGCTTTTGGCTTCAAAAGGTTACGCAAATACTTTTAAAAACTGTACTGCAATTGTTATTGACGAATGGCACGAATTACTTGGAACCAAACGTGGCGTTCAAATAGAATTGGGTTTATCCAGATTAAAAACTATTGCTAAAAATCTACGCATTTGGGGAATCTCAGCAACAATTGGAAATCTACAACAAGCGCAAGAAGTTTTGCTCGGAATTGATTCTGAAGCTTATAATAATTCGTTTTTAATAAAAGCGGTAATCCACAAAAAAATAAAGGTCGTTTCTGTTCTTCCAGAAAAAATGGATACTTATCCGTGGCGCGGACATATGGGCTTGCATTTGATCGATGAAGCGGCCAAAATTGTAAAAGCCAGTAAAACGACTTTAATTTTCCTGAATGTTCGTTCGGCCTGCGAAATCTGGTACCAAAGATTATTAGAAAAATATCCTGAATTTGCAGGTGAAATGGCCATGCATCATGGAAGTATAGACCGTGAAACCAGACTTTGGGTTGAAAACGCCATTAGAAATGAAGAATTAAAAGTCGTAGTTTGTACTTCGAGTTTAGATTTAGGTGTCGACTTTGCTCCTGTCGAATCGATAATTCAGGTGGGCGGTCCAAAAGGTGTTGCTCGTTTTATGCAGCGTGCTGGACGAAGCGGACATCAACCGGGAAAAGAAAGTGTGATTTATTTCCTCGCCACGCATGCGATTGAATTGATAGAAGCTTCAGCTCTCAAAAAAGCGGTCGAACATAGTGTCATCGAAGATCGTGTTCCGTATTTGAATAGTTGGGATGTTTTGGTACAATACCTCAACACTTTAGCGGTTTCCGATGGATTTTATCCTGACGAAATTTTCAAGGAAATTAAAGGAACTTTTAGTTATCAAACTATAACTAAAGAAAACTGGAACTGGATTCTGAATTTTATTACCAATGGAAGTCAGAGTTTACAAGCCTACGATGAATTCAAAAAAGTAGAAGTTGACGAAAATGGCTGTTATAAAATCAATAGTAGAATGATCGCGATGCATCACAGAATGCAAATCGGAACCATTGTTGGCGATGCCGTTATGAATGTAAAATTTCTGAGTGGCGGTTATATCGGTACAATTGAAGAATGGTTTATTTCGAAACTAAAACCAGGTGATACTTTTATTTTTGCTGGAAAAAAACTGGAGTTATTCAAAATCAGGAATATGCAGGTTTTGGTAAAAAAAGCGAGTCCGAAGAAAGAATCGAAAATTGCAAGTTGGATGGGCGGACGCTTGGCTTTGTCTTCGCAAATGAGCGAATTGCTACGTCAGGAATTGTATCGCGCCAATACCGATAATCTTTCCCCGGAACTAAAAGCATTACAACCTTTATTTCAAAGACAAAGAAAAGAATCGATTGTTCCAAGTTCGGATGAATTTTTAATTGAAACTTTTAAAACGAGAGAAGGTTATCATGCCATTTTTTATCCTTTTGAAGGTCGTTTTGTACATGAAGCTTTGGCAAGTTTATTGGCTTTTAGAATTAGCTTATTGCAATCCATTACTTTTTCATTAGCTTATAATGATTATGGATTTGAATTACTTTCAGATCAGGAAATTGATATTGAAGCAGTTTTAGATAATAATTTATTTTCAACCGAATATGTACATCATGATTTGCAGAAAAGTCTGAATTCGACCGAAATGGCACGCAGAAAGTTTAGAGATATCGCCGTAATTGCTGGATTGGTTTTTACTGGATTTCCTGGAAAAATGGTTAAAACAAAACATCTCCAAAGCGGTTCTCAATTATTATTTGAAGTTTTTAGGGATTTTGAACCCGACAACTTATTATTGCAACAAGCGTATCGAGAAACATTTGAACATCAATTGGAAGAAGGTCGTTTGATCATGGCTTTGGAACGAATTGCCAGTCAAAATATTGTTTGGAAACAATGCTTAAAACCAACACCTTTTAGTTTTCCGATTATTACCGATCGATTACGAGAAAAATTGTCAAGCGAAACTTTGGCAGAAAGAATTCAGAAAATGACGGCTTCTTACATGAAATAATACTTTATGAACATTCAAATACAAAACCAAAACTTCGTACTTCATTCAAGCGGCGCTTTATTTTGGGAAGAAAAAAAAATCGTCATTATTTCTGATGTACATCTAGGAAAAGTAACTCATTTTAGAAAACACGGAATTGCGATTCCGCAAAATGCTATTTCAGAAAATTTCAAAAAAATTACCGACGTTTTAGAATATTTTGAACCTGAAAAAATTATCTTTTTAGGAGATTTATTTCACAGCGCAAAAAATTCAGAATGGGATTTGTTTGAAGAATGGATTTCGAATCATAATCAGGAAACTTATTTAATTGCAGGAAATCACGATATAATTGATCAGAAACATTATTATGAAATCGGAATTCTTGTTGTCGATATTCTTGAAATAGACGGATTTTTTTTCACACATCATCCAACCGAAATGGATGGTTTATTCAATTTTTCCGGACATATTCATCCGGGAATAATCTTGCGTGGTTTGGGAATGCAGAGTTTAAAACTTCGTTGTTTTTTTCATAAACCCAATCAAATGATTTTGCCTGCATTTGGCGAATTTACAGGAAAATTTATTTTAAAACCTGAAGAAAATCATCAAGTTTATGCGATTGCAGGGAATGAAGTAATTTTAATTAATAAAAAATAATTTGAATTGCCTACAGCTTTAGCTGTAGGAGTTAAATGATTCGCAATACAAAGGGCTTTAGCCAAATCGTATTTTGGCTAAAGCCCTTTAAAGTGTTAAATTTTTAATCCCCCAGCTAAAGCTGGAGGCAATTCAATTAAAAAATATTTTTATAAAGCAAAAACCCAGTAAAATTCATTTTACTGGGTTTTTCTTAATCCTTTTTAATGAAAAAACTTATTGTTCATCATTATTCATTGCGGACATTAAAAGTGTGTAAGCATTCTTAATCACAACTTTTGAAGAACTGGAAATAGCATCAGAAGTAATTTGTGTAAAACCTTCATTTTTAACTCCCGATTTTACTTCTGTCATTTGGAATTGATTGTTTCCAATATCTGTAAACACATAAAATTTACCTTGCCAACGTACAACAGCATCTTCTGGAACCGTCAATGCTTTCTGGTTTTCTACTTCAACTTCTGCATTCACAAAAAGTCCTGGTAAAAGTGCCGAATTGTAAGCGTTTACATGACAGATAATTTCTGCCGCTCGGTCTCCGTTAAGACTTTGATTGATAAACGAAATTTTTGCCGCATACTTTTTATTGTCTGATGCATTTGTGTACGCCATAACCGTTTGTCCAATCGAAAGTGACGTAACATCTTTTTCAAATGCATTTAAAGTCAGAACAATATCTTTTTTATCAATCAATTCAAAAAGCATATCCGTCGGATTTACATATTTTCCGATGTTGACATTGACTTTAGAAACCAAACCATTAATTGGCGAAATCACTCGAATGGTTTTACTGATATTTCCAACATTTAAGGTTTTAGCATTAATTCCTAAAAGATTTAATTTTTGTTCTAAAGAAGACATTGTAATACGCTGTGTTCTCATTTCGGTTGTAATTTGTTCCAAAACTTTATCACTTGCCGCTTTATTCGCATTCAGTTCTTTTTGTCTTCTATGTTCATTTTGAGCGAGTTCGAACTTTTCTTTCGCCATTAGATAGTTTTGCTGTAATTCTATAAACTGCATATCTTCTAAAACAGCCAAAACTTGTCCTTTCTGTACATTCATTCCCGCAATCAAATTGGTACTTTTTACATAACCTCCCAAAGGAACACTGATACTGATAACACTTTTCGGCGGAACCGTAACCGTTCCTTGAAGCTGTAAAATCTCTTTCACATTTTTCGCAGTTGGATTTCCGCTTTCTAAACCGGCATTTTTAATTTGTTCGTTGCTGAGTTTTATAATATTAATATTCTTAACCTCAGACGTTTTATTCTCTTCGTTTTTCTTATTTCCGCAAGAAATCAGGAAAATAGCGCTTATAAACGCTGCAATATATTTTTTCATTTTAAATATTATTAAGATTTTGAAGTGTTACAACTGCTCTGTTGTAAGCATTTAGTGCATCCAGATATTCGCTTTTAATTGTAATGGCTTGATTGACAACCAAAACCCATTGCAGATAATCGATATCTCCATTTTGTAGTTGACTACTTGAAGCTTCGATGATCGTTTGAGCATTTTTTAATCCGTCTTTTTCGTAATACTCCAAACTTTCCTGATATTTTTTCAGTTCTCTGTCGGCATTTTCAATATTGGTTTTCACTTCAATTTTTGCTGCTTCAGAAAGTTCGACATAACTTTCGTATTCTGCTTTTGCTGCTCTTTTCTTTTCAGACTGACTGGTAAAGAAAACCGGAATTGTCAAACCTGCATTTACATAATTAAAACGTTGACCACTTCCGTAATAAACATCTTGGCCTGAAGCATCAGTTTGATTTCCTATGATACTCAGATTGTTATAACCTAAAGTAATTTCAGGAAGCATTTTAGCGCTTTCGGTTTTCCATCTCCATTTTGCCGCTTCCGACTCGAATTGCGAACGCTGTACCGCAGGAAGGTTCTCTGCTTTTACATTTTCGATAGACGAACGATTTAAAACCGCTTTTAAATTCATCTTTTTTGGAGTGTACTCGACTTTATCTTGAAGAATTGAGTTGAAAGAATTCAAAGCTATTTCGATATCACGATTCACCATTACCAGTTGATTGCTGTAGAATTGTCTTGCAGATTGCGAAGCACTTTTTTCTAAAACATTGGCTTCTCCGGCTTTAAACCTTAAATCTGATTTTTTCTCCATAATTCTGTAGATTGAATCCGCATAAACTAGAAGTTCTTTTTTGCTATTCAGCCATAAATAATCGTAGTAAATATTGCTAACGCGGGTTTTGATTTCTTGTGAAGTCAATTGCACTTCTGTTTTAGCTTTATTGAAGTCGGCTTTTAAAGCTTTTTTCTGATTGCTGTAAACAGTTGGAAAAGCAAATGTCTGGCTAATTCCAAATCGTGTATCGTTCTTTGCGCTGTTAAACTGACCGTAATCGGCATCTATTTGCGTTTGCGGAATAGTATAAGCCGATTTCTGTAAATAACTTTTAGATTGTTCATTCAACTTAGCCGACTTAACAGTTCGGTTATTCTGAATCGCAATTGAAATGGATTCGTCAAGCGAAATTGGTAATTCTTGCGCTGTTGCCATATTACCAATAAAAAGGAAACTCAATAAAATGGTTAAATTATTCATGTGCTTTTTTTTCTTTTTTCTAAAACCTTTAGCATGATACGTCATCAAATAAATCGCAGGAAGCACAAAAAGCGTTAAAAGAGTTGCAGTTACCAATCCGCCGATAACGACAGTTGCTAACGGGCGTTGCACCTCTGCTCCTGCTCCATTACTCAAGGCCATCGGAAGAAATCCTAATGAAGCTACAGCAGCCGTCATCAAGACAGGACGTAATCTGTTTTTTGTTCCTAGAAGAATAATATCAAAAGGATCGGTTATTTCTCCTTGTTTCTGAATTCGATTGAACTCGGATATCAAAACAATTCCGTTTAAAACAGCTACTCCGAAAAGCGCTATAAAGCCGACTCCTGCTGAAATACTAAATGGCATATCTCTTAATCCTAAAGCAAATACGCCTCCAATTGCTGATAACGGAATTGCCGTAAAAATGATAATTCCTTCCTTAAATGATCGGAAAGCAAAGTACAACAAAGCAAAAATCATTAATAAAGCCGCTGGAACAGCAACTCCCAATCTTGCTTTTGCTTGTTGCAGATTTTCAAAAGCACCTCCGTACGTAATGTAATAACCTGGATCAAATTTGATTTGTTGATTAACCTTTTGCTGTAATTCTTCTACAATCGACTGAACATCTCTGCCTCTAACGTTGAATCCTACAATGATTCTTCTTTTGGCATTTTCACGCTGAATCTGGTTTGGACCTTCTACTTCGTCTACTTTTGCCACCTGATAAAGCGGAATCTGCATTCCGGAAGGCGTTGCAATCAGAAGATTTCGAACATCTTCAATACCTTTTCTACCGTTATCTTCTACACGAATTACCATGTCGAAACGTTTTTCACCTTCGTAAATACTTCCGGCAACTGCTCCAGCAAACGCAGCATTAATGGTTCTGTTGATATCTGCTACACGCAAACTGTATTTCGCCATTTCTGCCCAATTGTAATCAATTACGATCTGTGGCATTCCGGTTACTTTTTCTACGTATAAATCGGCTGCACCTTCTACTGTTTTAGAGATTGCACCTAACTTTTCAGCATATTCAGAAAGCTTTTGAAGATCTTCTCCGTAAATTTTACAAACCAAATCTTGTTTCGCTCCTGTCATCAATTCGTTAAAACGCATTTGAACTGGAAACTGAAATCCAGTTGTAACTCCTGGGGCAATTCGTTTCACGGTTTTCGTCATTTTATCTGCCAATTCAGGAAACGAAGAAGCGCTGGTCCATTCTGATTTGTCCTTTAAAACAATAATCATATCTCCACCTTCGATTGGCATTGGATCGGTTGGAATTTCAGCACTCCCAATTCTGGAAACCACTTGCTGTACTTCTGGGTAATCTTTCTTTAATTCTCTTGAAATTTTCTCGATTGTTGCAGTTGTGGTAGAAAGGTTTGTTCCTAACAACAATCGTGTTTCTACAGCAAAATCTCCTTCTTCTAATTGCGGAATAAACTCTCCTCCCATTCTTCCAAACAAAACCACAGCGATTCCAAAAAGTACAAATGCAGAAATTACAATTGACTTTCTGAACCCTAAAGCTTTAGTCAACCAACCTTCATAAGCATTTTCCAATCTTGCCATTACGCGATCAGAAAAGTTCTTTTTATGACTGATTTTTTTACTTAGAAATAAAGCGCTGACCATTGGAACATAAGTCAATGATAAAATGAAAGCTCCTAAAATGGCAAATGCAACAGTTTGCGCCATTGGTTTGAACATTTTTCCTTCAATTCCTTGAAGAGAAAGAATTGGCAAGTACACAATTAAAATGATAATTTGTCCGAAAACGGCAGCATTCATCATACGTGCGGCCGAACCTGTAACTTCTTTATCCATTTCATCTTGCGAAATGTCACTTACCGTTTGGTATTTTTTAGCGCTGTGAAGATGATGCAGAATAGCTTCTACAATAATTACGGCTCCGTCTACAATTAATCCGAAATCTAAAGCTCCGAGACTCATTAAGTTTCCGCTTACGCCGAAAGTATTCATCATAATAATGGCAAAAAGCATGGCTAGCGGAATAACAGAAGCAACGATAAAACCAGCTCTAAGATTTCCTAAAAATAAAACCAGAATCAGAACAACGATTAAAGCACCTTCAATTAAGTTCTTTTCAACCGTTCCAATGGCATTGTCCACCATTTTTGTTCTATCAAGAAATGGTTCAATTTTTAAACCTTCAGGAAGAATCTTTTCAATTTCAGCGATTTTGTCTTTTACATTTACGATGACATTATTCGCATTTTCGCCTTTCAGCATCATCACAATTCCGCCTACAGATTCTCCATATTCGTCTGTGGTCAATGCGCCGTAACGAATGGCAGAAGAAATTTTGACGTTTGCAACGTCTTTAACTAAAATCGGAAGTCCGCCTTGTGTGCTTTTAACAACAATATTTTCAATATCCTGAATACTTTTTGCCAAACCTGTACTTCTTATATAAGAAACCGTTGGTCCTTTTTCGATGTAAGCTCCACCTGTATTTTCGTTGCTATTATTTAAAGCCGTAAAAACTTCACTTATCGTCAAGTTTTGCGCTTTTAATCTAGCTGGATTTACAGCGATTTCATACTGTTTTAGTTTTCCACCAAAAGTCGAAACATCTGCGATTCCCTGAGTTCCCAAAAGCTGTCTTCTGATCGTCCAATCCTGAATGGTTCTCAAATCTTCTAGAGAATATTTTTCTTCGTAGCCTTTTACAGGTTTTAAAACATATTGGTAGATTTCTCCCAAACCGGTTGTTACTGGAGCCATTTCTGGCGCATTGGCATTTCGGTCTATTTCGACTTGCTGGAGCCTCTCTGTAATTTGCTGACGTGCCCAATACACATCGGCATCATCTTCAAAAACAACACTTACCAGCGAAAGTCCGAAACGCGAAATACTTCTACTTTCTTTCAAATGCGGAATATTACTAATCGCTTGCTCGATCGGAAAAGTAATTAATCTCTCTACATCTTCTGCACCAAGAGAAGGCGCTGTAGTAATAATTTGTACCTGATTATTGGTGATGTCCGGCACGGCATCAATTGGTAATTGCGTAACCTCGTACACACCGTAGACGATCCACAGCAGTGTAAAGATTCCAATTGCCAGTTTGTTCTTAACTGAGAACTGAATTACTTTATTAAGCATATTGTATTAATTAAAAAATAATAAATGAGCGACCAAAACGAAACGTCTTAGCCACAGCAAAAAATTTAAAAATTAATTATGCTATTGGAGGTCTAAAAAGAGAAAGCAGATTCGGATCTGAAAAAAGATCGGATCTGTAAGTTGGAATTTTTGATTGTGGTAAATCCGGATTAAAAGGTACCGGAAGCAAATCTTTGTCGTCTAAAATAAAGACAAAGTGTGCAGAACTATTATTGATGGTTTTAAATGGAAGCTGCATATCGCGGTCTCCATCATTGTCATTTAGATCTTCTCCCCAATAATGCATCGATAAAAAATCTACAAAACTAACACCTTGAAGTTTTTGATGTTCCTTAAAATGTTCAATCAGTATCGGCAGTTTATAGAACTGCTGTACAAAACTACTGTTTGAAGCTATTAGAAAGATGAATATGTAGACAATTAGTTTTCGCACGGCGCAAATTTAACTTAAATTCTATAAAACTGCATCATTTTTATTGTTGTAAAGATTCTCTTTTAACAATTTAAAAATATAAGAAGAGGTAACATTGCACAAAAAAACGAGTTAAAATCAACTCGAATTCAACTCGTTTTTTGTTTAGAATCTTTTGTATTCTACTCCGTTCGCATCTGCGTATGGAAGTAGTAAATTCATAACTTTTGATTGCTTTTGATCTAATATCACGCCTTTTGTCTCGTCAAGTTTTTTGGCAGCATAATCGATTTCTTCGTCGCTTTTGCCATCATCGATCATCTTGGCAATAATCATGAAATCTTTGCTTTGAATTTCATCCACATATTCAAACAATTCGATTCCGGCTTCTACGACTGGTTTTGCATCTTCGGTCGGATTTAAACTTTTTATTCTTCGAATATCTTCTTTAAAAGTATCAGAATAAGCATATTGAACAACCTCAACACAACTTGCTTTTTTCATTGTTTTTCCGTCATCGGATGGTAATCGTAGCGTTCCATCTGCTTTATGCTGGCGAAATTCCTTAAAAACTCTCCTAAAACTAATCGGAATTTTATTGGTATTTAATCCTATAATATTAAAAACATAATCGGGAGTATCATGTATGAAATTACAAGAAACGATTGAAAATATCAAAACAAAAAGTAAACCGACTTTAATTTTCATAAATATATTTTGAATATTTAATTACTTCGCTTTAGGTAAACGGCCTCAATTAATTTATCAATTTTAGCCAAAACCTCTTTTTCGTATTCATCTTGTCTTCTATTGCTTTTTTTTCCAGAGCCAAAAAATTCGCTAATCCTATGATTTTTAACAAACTGACTCTTCTTAGCACCGAGAGCATAGTGCCAGCTTCCCATTTCTGATTGAACAAAAATGACAGCTTCACTTATTTTCATAATTTGTTTCTCTGAGTATAACGGACTTTTTACAGAAATCGTATCATTCACTGTATCAAATACATACCTAATTTTTGTACTAACCTGAATATCAAACCCATTATGTAATAAAAAATATACTAAAAGGATACAAATTCCCCATTTTAAGGCTTCTTCCAAATAATTTTGAAAAAAGAAAAGCGCTATAAATCCAATCAGTGTGAAAACAAAATAATATCGGGATTGCTTTAATGAGGATCTTTTAGGATAAAACGAAAAAGAAGTTGCACTTTCTTCTATGTTATATCTTTCTCGAATGTTCATTCAATTCTATAATATCATTAATTTCATTCATTAATATCTGCATCGATTTTGTGGTAAATCCTTGTGCAATTCCTGTGCATTTTTCTTTATTGTCTTTTCTATAATAAAGATTTAAAGAAACGTTTGTAGTAATCAGATTCTGTTTTACTTTGACCAATTCAAAATTTATAAAATCTGTTATTGGAATTTGAACAGGTTTATTGATTAAACCGTTTTTGATTACAAATTCTCTTCGATCCATATCAATACTGAAACTCTGCTGAAAAATAGAAATCAGACACAAAACTGTCAATACCCCGAAAATCCATATCATTGCAGTGTTTTTGATATAAATTCCGCCAATCGTAAAAGCGGCCATTCCTGCCACTACAACCAAACCAAAACCATATTGTGTTTTCATAACATATTGGTTTTCATTTTTCGTGAATTTTCTAAATTCATTCATATCTCTAGTCAATTTTAACGCCATCGATAATAAGAGTATCACAAAGAAGTGAAATGTAGGCACTGGTATAATCAGCGGTAAGCTGGTCACTCAAAGAATCAATTCTTCCTTTAGTAAAATCAAGTTTCCTGGTCGGCTGTTTACCGTAAGTATCGGTCATCGTAATCTGACCATCGATTCCGGCTTTGTTTTTCATAAAAGCCGACAGCAAAGCGATATCTTGTTTTTCAAAATCAAGAGAGAAATAATAATTGTTTTTAACTTCTGGTTTCTCTACCCCATCTTTTCCTGTTACATTATTTACAGATTTTGTAAAAGAAAAAGTTGCCGATCTTAAAGTGCTTTTTATCTCTTTGTTTGCATCTTTTACAGAGATTTCAATTTTGATACGTTTTTCTTCTTGTCCATATGTCAAAGTAGACACAAAAAGAAAGACCATCAATAGTAATGTAAAAAAATTCTTATTCATGATTTAAGGTTTTTAAAAATAATTTATAACAACAAGATTACTACTAAGATCATCTTACAACAATTCGAAATTGGTAAATGGATGTTTTAGATTTTTATTTGGTATTTCTTTCGTTATATTAGGAAATCGTGCTTTTTTATAGCTTTAAAAACCTTGTATTCAAAGGGTTTTATCTGTAAAATTCAATCCTTATTTTTTTGGTCAGTCTATTTTCAATTTGTAATTTGGCTATTATAACAACTTTACATGCACGAAAAAACTACTTTTAATCTTATTAAAATCCACAAATCGAAATGGCTATTTTGCTTCTTAATTTTGTGCATTACAAATTTAAAAGCGCAGCAAATTTCTTCTATCGAAAAAATAGCCGCTTATGGATATTCTAAACGTTTTTCGGATTCTTCTGCTAGTAAAAAAATGCAACAGCAGGCATTGGAGTTAGCAAAAAAAAGAAAAAACATAGACGACGAGGTAATTTGTTATTCTTATTTAGCGCTTACACAAAGACGTTTATTGCATATAAAAGAATTTACCCGTTATGCTGATACCGCTTTTATTTTAGCTGAAAAAACAAATAAAATCAGAGTAAAAGCATTTGCCACGCTGGCTATGGGAGCCCTAAAATCATATATCGATGACAAACCGCAGGCTCTCGATTATCTTTTAAAATCTTACAGTTTATTCTCAAAAATAAAAGCTCACGATCAATGTGCTAAAATTGCCGCAGACATATCGTATTTGTTCTCTCCTGCATCTCCAGAAAAAGTACAGAAATATGCTCAGGAAGCAATGGAGCATGCCGCAAAAGCGCGTGACGCCGAAAGTCAATTGTATGCTAGACTGGCTTATGGCGGATATTTAACCGATAAATTAGAATCTGGTTATTCTAATGAATGGGAAAACACTTTAGATTTTCTGAAAAACACAGTCATTATTGCAGAGAAAAAATCGTTTGACATCATCAGTAAAAGTAATATTGGAATTGCTTATGTAAATCTTGCGGATCTTTACTCAAGAGGCCCGAAACCAATCAACGAAGAGGCTTTGCTTCAAAATTTAGGAAAAGCGACTGACATTGCCAAAAAATACAATATCAAGATTATTTACAGAAGTTCTATTGGACTTCAGGGTATGTATTACAGCGAAAAAGGCGATTACGCAAAAGCCGAAATGCTTTTCATTGAAGGAATTAAATATCAGCTCAGTCTTCCTTATACAGATAATTATCTTTTGGCTACTTTTTACAATTGCCTGAAAGAAGTTGCTGTAAAAAGAAATGATTACGAGGCCTATTATTCTTATGATACTTTATACACCAAATACAATCAGTTAAAATATAACGAAACGACCCAAAAACTTTTACAGAACGCAGATGCGAGGTTCGAGTCTTCCAAGAAAATGGAACGAATAAAACAGCTCGAACTCGAAAATGAACTAGAGCAGCAAAACAAACTTTTAGGATACGGAATTGCGGGCGTTTTGTTGATCGGATTGGTATTTATGTTCCGTTCTTACTATTTCAGACAACGTTATTATTTAAAACGGGAAGAAATTTTAAAACAAGAACAAACCAATAGCGAATTAAAGGTTCAGTTAATGGAAAAAGAAACTATTGAAAACCTTGCAGCAAGGCTTTCTTTAGAAAGAAGATTATTGCGTTCGCAAATGGATCCGCATTTTATTTTTAATGCTTTAGGAAATATTCAAAGCATGATTTTGCAAAAAGATACGATTCCAGCGGTTTCTTATCTCAATAAATTCGCCAAACTCACCCGTCAGATTTTGGAACAATCCCGTCAGGAACTCATTGCATTACATGAAGAAGTGGAGACTTTAAAAAATTATATCGAATTACAGCAACTGCGTCTTAATAATAGTTTTGAATATGCTATTGTTTGCGACGAATCTGTTGATGATGATATTTTGATTCCCCCCTTATTAATTCAACCTTTTATTGAGAATGCTGTTGAACACGGATTGAAACCGAAATCTAAAGAAGAAAAAGGAATGTTGCAAATCAATTTTACACAACAAACCGATCAAAAAAACCTGATTTGCACCATAAAAGATAATGGTATCGGATTGACCGCTTCCAGAAAATTAAAAACAAAAGAAAACCATCAATCTTTATCGACGACGATTACTCATGAAAGATTGTCCAAAATGCAAAAAGATCATCCTTACGCCGGATTTAAAGTTTTAGAACGCGAATCTGAAAACGGAAAAACAGGTTGCATTGTTATTATTAACATTCCAATATCGTAAAAAATGTATAAAACTATTATTGTAGAAGACGAACAACGCATACGCGAAGCTTTATCGATTATGCTTGAAATGGTTGCCCCAGAACAAATTCAAATTGTCGCATACGCGGAAAGTGTCGAAGAAGCCGTCAAACTAATTGATCGTTTGCAACCTGATCTCGTTTTTATGGATATTATGCTTCAAAACGGAACCGGATTTGATGTTTTACAGCAAATTACATTTAACTCCTTTCATCTTATTTTTACAACTGCTTATGAACAGCATGCTATCAATGCTTTTAAATATAGCGCCATAGATTATCTTTTAAAACCTATCGATCCAGATGAACTTAAAACCGCAATCGAACGTATTTCGCTTTTGCAGGAAAGAGTTCTTGAAAAACAACAACTGAACGAACTGCAAAATAATCTTTCTAAATCGCCAGATCGTATTATACTGCCAACTCAGGAAGCGATGTATGTGGTAAAATTAGAACAGATTTTAAGATGCGAAACTTCTGGTTCTTACACTACTTTTTTTCTCACAGACGGACGAAAAATAATGGTTTCTAAACCGCTCAAAAATTATGAAGATTTACTGGAACCACCAATGTTTTTCCGCGTGCATCAGTCGCATTTGATTAATGTAAATTCGATTGTAAGTTATTCCCGCGAAGGAATGGTACACATGAATGATAAATCGGTTGTTCCAATTTCACGAGGAAAAAAAGAACAGTTTTTTAAATTGATGAAAGAGGAAATTTAAAATATGAGAATAAACTTTCTTTCTTCATATACTTCTTAAACTATTTAACATTAATTTGTCGGTCGGTCTTAGACAAAAACTTGCTCTAATGCCGTATAATGGCGCTTTTTTATAATAAAAACATCTTTTTCATTTATTTTAGATTTAATAATTGTTTTCGTATACAATTTAATGTTATATATTTGATAGGGAAATTCCAAAAATTTAAAGCAAAAAGCAAATGCAAAACAACGTACTAGGTGTCTTAAAAGAGCACGAAAGCAAATTATTAACTATATGGTCTCAAATTCTTTTAGATAGCGGATCTGGTGATGGAGCAATGGAAGAAGAAGAGTCAAAAGAATTTGCTTCTCTCTTTTTAACTGCATTAGCAAAATCGGATGAAAAATATGAGAACTCACAAGAGTTTGAAAAAGTTCAGGATCTTATTGTCGGAATCTCTTCTTCTAGAGGAAAACGTGGTTTCTCTCCAAGAGAAAACGGACAATATTTAATTTCATTTAAAGAAGCTGCTTCTCAGATTCTTTCTGAATTAATTGATGATCCAGCAAAATTATATGATGCTAATCTAAAATTAAGCACTATTCTAGACAACATGATGATTATGACCTTCGAAGCTTTTATGAAAGGAAGAGAAGACGTAATCTCAAGACAAGTAGATGAAATCAGTGAAATTTCGACTCCTGTAATCACCGTTTGGGATGGTATTGTTGCTTTGCCAATTATTGGAACTTTAGACAGTTCAAGAACACAAACTGTAATGGAAAGCCTTTTACAGCAAATTGTTGATACTGGAAGTTCTATTGCTATTTTGGATATTTCTGGTGTTCCAGCTGTAGATTCTCTTGTGGCACAACATCTTATCAAAACAGTTAGCGCAACTCGTTTAATGGGAGCTGAATGTATCATTAGTGGTATTCGTCCGGAAATTGCTCAAACAGTTGTGCATTTAGGAATTGATCTTAGTGGTATTACTACCAAAGCTTCATTGGCAAGCGCTTTACAAACTGCTTTCGAAATGCTTCAGTTGGCAGTCGTTAAAAAAAGAAAGATTGTAGAATAAAGATTTAGGTTTTATATGGAAAGAATTCCTATACTAAAAATGGGAGATTTTCTGCTTGTTACTATACAAGTAGATTTGTATGATCAATTGGCAGAAAATCTTGAATCAGATTTAATAAATACCATTAGTAAACATAGTTCAAAAGGTGTATTAATAGATATATCTGCGGTTTCTATTATCGATTCGTTTATGGGACGAATTCTTGGAAACATTGCTGTAATGTCAAAAATATTGGATGCACAAACCGTTGTAGTAGGAATGCAGCCAGCAGTTGCCATTACATTGGTAGAACTAGGATTATCTTTAAATGGAGTCATAAGTGCCTTAAATGTAGAAAGAGGCATGGATTTACTTCGCTCAAAAATGCACATAAGCGATAACGAAGAGCAGGAGTATGACGACGATAACGAATAGCAAAGAAGAAGCACCTGTTGTAAAAGAACAGGATGTCGTACCATTGCGTAATCGCGTAAAAGAATATGGTGTAAAAGCTGGTATGAGTATTTTAAATCAGACCAAACTCATTACGGCCACTAGCGAACTTTTGCGTAATCTTCTGAAATATGGCGGCGGTGGAAGAGTTATTATCGAGTCCGTGAGCAACGGACGGGATAATGGCGTGCGCGTTACTTTTATTGATAACGGCCCCGGAATAGCCGACATCTCTCTGGCAATGAAAGATGGATACAGTACAGGAAAAAGCATGGGATTAGGTTTGCCAGGAACAAAAAGACTTGTCAATGAATTTGACATTAAATCAGAACTAGGAAACGGTACTACCGTTACTATAACAAAATGGAAAAATGGATAATACGTTTTCCACTTATAAAATAGACGACAGAAGTCTAATTGCTTTTATAAAAAGAGAAATACATAATCTTGCCCTTCAATTGGGTTTTACTCCTCACAGAGCTGCCGAAACAGATATTATTGTAGCAGAACTTACTTCTAATCTAATGAAATTTGCGAATGGAGGTGAATTGCTTTATCGCTCCAATTTTAATGGAGAATTTAACGAGATTGAAATTTACTGCCTAGACAAAGGCGTAGGTTTCGACAATGTTGCCAAAATTATGAATGACGGTTATTCGTCTTCAAACACATTGGGACATGGTTTGGGATCGATCAAGAGACTGAGCAACGATTTTCAGATTTACTCCATGAAAAACTGGGGCTGTGTGCAATACGTCAAAATCTGCGAAAAACCAGAACTTGAAATCCCTACCATAAAAAGCGGTTTAAATACCTCAACAATTGCTGTAAATTATCCAGGCGAAAAATTTTGCGGAGATGGGTATTATATAAAACAAAACAGCAAAGGTTTTCAGATATTTGTAGGAGACGGACTGGGACATGGAGAAAGTGCCAATGAAGCGGTTGAAGCTGCAATCAAAGCATTTAGACAATCTGTAGAAACGGATCCGACAGCTGTTTTAAGAGATATTCATTTAAAAGTAAAGAAAACTAGAGGATTAGTTGCAACAATAGCATCAGTAGATTACAAATCGGAAGTTTGGAATATTTGTGGAATTGGTAATATAAATACCCGCATTTATAACGGATTAGAAAATAAAACCTATACCCCTTATAACGGAATTATCGGCCATAATATTCCAAGAACCTTGAACAATACAATTGTTCCTTATAAAAAACATCAGATTATCATTATGCACAGCGATGGTTTGCGCACGAGATGGAATTTAAATGATTTAAGTTCAATTTTTAAGCATAGTCCTGGCATAATTGCAGCTGCACTTTATAAGGAAAACATAAGAGGAACTGATGATGCAACAATTTTGGCAGGTAAAATAAATTGAGCATGGTAAAAGAGATTATACAAATAAATCTGGACAACGAAATGGACTTAATATTGGCCCATAAACGTTGCATGAAAATTGCAGAAATGTGCGGTATGGCCTCTTCATTTCAAACTCGATTTTCGACTGCTGTATCTGAAGTTGCCAGATGTGCCATTGCTAAAGGAACCAATTCTTTGTTGGTACTAGGCTTAAATATTAAAAAAGCTACTCAAAAAGAAATTATAGCCGTTATTACAGATTCAGTTGATTTGAAAAACTGTAGTCCTGAAGCTTTTATTTATGCGTCAAAAATCTCTGGAAACATTCAGTACAATTATGCCAACAATCAATCAGAAACCAAAATAAGCCAGCCAATTTCGGCGCCAGGACTTTTATCGGAAGCGAAGATCAAAAGCATTATTGACTATTTTAAATTCGAACCGCCTTTATCTCCTTATGATGAAATTAGAAAGAAAAACATTGAACTAATTGTGCTTTCAGAAAAACTGACAGAAAGTGAGAATAAATACAAACAATTAGCCAATACCATTCCGATTCTAATTTGTGTTTTAAATGAACGCAATAACGTTTTACTGGTAAACGAATCTCTAGAAAATTATTTGGATTTGCCTTTCCTTTCTTTTGATCGCAAAACATTAATCAATTTTATTCATCCTGAAGATATTGATAACCTTCTCGAAGGCTGGAACAAAGCCAAACAAAACCGATCTGATTTCTTAGGAGAAACTAGAATTAAAAGCGGTTCTAATTATATCTGGCATTTAACTTCTATTATTCCGAACAAAGCGGAAGACGGAAGTTTTAACAGCTGGTTGGTGTATTTTGTAGACATCAACGCCCAGAAAATGATCGTAGAAACCCTGAAAGACAATACAGAATTAAAATTAATTCAGCGTGAACTGGAAAGTGCCAACTCGAAACTTCGCTTCAAAAACAAAGAGTTAGAACAATTTGCCTATATAGCAAGTCATGATCTTCAGGAACCTCTTCGAAAAATTATGATCATGCTTTCTCGTGCGGGAGAACATTTGAGCGAGGACCAGAAGAAAAATTATTATTTTGACCGAATTACATTGGCTGCGGGAAGATTATCCAATCTAATTACAGATGTTCTTAATTATTCTAGAATCGATAATAAAACACAACAATTTGAAGAAGTAGATCTGGACGATATTCTTGTTGAGGTTTTAGGCGATTTGAGTTTAGTTATTGAAGAAAAAAATGCAATTGTTAATGTAAATCCGCTTCCTAAAGTACTTGGACTTGGTACACAACTGCGTCAGCTCTTTTACAACTTAATTAACAATGCACTTAAATTCACAACAATACAACCTACTGTTACAGTAAATTACGGAGACATTCCAAAAGACGAAAAACTATTAGGTTCACCTGAAAACTATCATATTATTTCGGTTGCAGATAATGGAATTGGAATGGACAGCAAATATTCTGAACGTATTTTTGATATGTTCCAGCGACTACATGAACGTGATCAATATGGCGGAAATGGAATCGGACTTGCCTTATGCCGAAGAATCATTGAAAACCATAACGGTTTAATTAATTTCAGCAGCAATCCAGGAGAAGGAACCACATTCTGGATTTACATTCCGAAGAAATAGATTTATTTGTTTCAAGTTTCAGGTTTCAGGTTCCACGTTTAACTTGAAACCTGAAACCTGAAACTTGAAACCCCAAAACAACATATAAATTCATTCTTCACAAACACCAATCAAAACCTACCGATAACAAACCCTCTATTTCAATTTTCTTTCATCGTATTTATTTTTGATATAATAAATAACTAAAACGATGAATAAGAAAACCCTATCAATCTTGAGCTATGTCACTATTATCGGTTGGATTATAGCTT
This sequence comes from Flavobacterium potami, assembly GCF_020026915.1. GTDB lineage: Bacteria > Bacteroidota > Bacteroidia > Flavobacteriales > Flavobacteriaceae > Flavobacterium > Flavobacterium potami. Next base: position 53,172 of record NZ_JAINUY010000010.1, read on the forward strand.
TTGTAAAAAGCAAAGATTTAACTCCAAAAAGTGATTTGGTAAATTATCATTTAAAACAAGGCTTCGGAATTTTTCTGGTTTCCTTAGCTGTAAATATCATTTTGTCGATCGTAGTAAGTATCGTTCCGGCTCTTTACTTTTTAAGTTACGTTGGTTACGTAATCTTGATTTTATGGATTTTCGGAATTATAAATGCTGCCAACGAACAGAAAAAACCAATTCCTCTTGTTGGAACAATCTTCGAAGATAAATTCAGTTTTATCGACTAAGCTGTCTCTATTTTAGATGACGTTTTTATTTTTTGGATGTAGAAATGATTCTCAAAGAACCTCGTGGCATGACCGCACAAGCAGTATTTGAGGGTCTTTTCTATTTATAGAATTAAGACAATCCTTCTAATTGCTGAAAAACAGGAATCAAAGCTTTTCCTTTTTCCGTCAAATTATATTCGATATGAAGAGGCTTCAGTTTGATGGTTGTTTTTTCTAAAAGTCCTTCTTCTTCCAATTCTTTTAAGGCAGTTGCCAAAGATTGCTTGTTCGAGCCTTGAATTTGTCTCAGCAAACTATTAAATCGTAAAGGAGATTCTACAGCCAAACGAAAAATTTCTGCTTTCCATTTACCAGATAACATCTTTAAAAGTCTTTGCGCCGGACAAGTTTCGATTTCTTCCATGAATAACTTAGTAGTAGTCAAAAAAATATGACCTATTGTTTGGGAATGTTTTTTAATTAACTTTTGCATTAATTCTAATGTAAAAATAGAAAATGAAAGCCAAGAAAACAAGTAAAATGAATATGGAAGAACTGCTTAAAATAGAGAAAACAATTAAGCAGATTGTTTATTTCTTACTTACTATTACCATTTTATTATTTGTTGCCATCCTATTTTTATTCTAAAAAACATTCTCTTTTAACTATTTCTGATAATCTTAAAATGTAAAGCTTTTTTACGATTTAAATTTAATTTTTCTTAACCGAAAGTTTTCCAAAAAAAATTAATTTTGAGTTCCCTAAATAAGCCCTTTACATTATGATTTTTCAAAAAAGAATTTTTTATTTTCTTCCTTTATTTTTACTTCTTTTATGTTCTCAGTTGAATTTTGCACAAGAGAAAAAAACTGTAAAAAAAGAAAGTCGCGGTAGATTATTCAACGATACTACAGCTACAGACAGTGATTATTTAATGGCAATCGAAAAAGCTGGAGAAGTATTAGAATCTGCCTACAATGACATCGATTTTGCAGGAGATACGCATCATCTTTTTGGCGAAATGAAACACACAGAAAGCAAGCTGGATTTAATTTTAGCGAGTTTAAAAGGAGCAAATCCAAATGTGCGAAATCAGCAGATGTATCGTATTGTTCTACAAGAAATTCAACAGGAATTAGAAGAGCAGAATAAAGCCATTAATGCTCGAAACGAGAATCTCGAAAAAATTAAAAGTCGTGTCATTGAGCTTCGCAAAGACAAGACCTTGATGACTTTGATAAAAGATACTATTCGTCGTAATCAATTCAAACAAGAATTTGCTAATCTTAGAAAAAGGTACGTTGGTACAGATAGCCTGATGACTAAAAACCAAACGACTTTAAACAATAAAAAAAGACTAACTGTCGAGCGAAAAATTGCGGTTTCTAATGCTTTGGTAACTGTTGAAAGTAAATTAGAAAAATCTGGAATCAGTATTTTTAAGAAAGAATATCCATCTCTTTGGCAAATTAGCGATTCTGCTTCTTCAAAAAAAGTAACACACAACATCAAGGCCAAAATTATCATTGAAGAAAATGTTGCAGCTTATTATCTAAGTTACAAAGCCGGCGGACTGATTACTTTGTGTTTCCTCGCAGGTCTTTTGTTCTGGTACATTTCCAGAAATATAAAATACCTAAAAGAAAATAATTATTATGAAAGTCTTTCGCTTTTAAACTTCAAATATTTAAATCGAGGCGTTTTATTGCCTGTTTTGGTGATTCTATTAAACATTGCAGTTGTTACTAATTTATACGCTCCTGCCCTATTTTTAGAACTGTTACAGCTTTTTCTGCTGGGTGTTTTAACTATTCTTTTCAAAAATCAATGGTCTGGAGTTTCTATGCGAAACTGGCTTTTCCTTTTAGGGCTGTTTTTTGCACTTTGTTTCCTTGATTTATTTATAACTATCGGATTATTGCAGCGTTTTGCGTTTGTGGCAATCAATCTTTTAGGTATTCGTTACGGTTTAGTTCAGATCAAAACACTCAAAGATGAATTATATATAAAAGGCTTTTTCAAATGGGCGAGCATCATTTTTATCGGATTAAATGTCTTGTCTATTCTTTATAATTTGTTTGGCAGGGTTTCGCTTTCAAATATGTTAAGTCTTACAGCGTTTATTTCACTAACTCAAATTGTAGCGTTAAGCGTTTTATTGAAGATTATTTTAGAAATTATTCTACTTCAAATTTACACGATCAGAGTAAAAAGAGGAATTGAAAAAATGTTTGATTACGAAAGTTTGTCAGATACTCTAAAAAAACCTTTTATCATCGTAATCAGTTATATGTGGCTGATTGTGATTGCTTCTAATTTGAATATTTGGGAATCGCTCCGTGCTTCTCTGGCTTCCTTATTGGGGCATCCGAATACAATTGGTAGTATCACGTTTACTTTAGGAAATATTGTTTTATTCTTCATCATTATCTGGGCTGCACATTTATTACAAAAATATGTGGCTTATTTCTTTGGCGAAATTGACGATGAAAACGAAGAAAACATCAATAAAAGGCAACATTCAAAACTGCTTATTACAAGATTAATTGTTTTAATAAGCGGTTATCTTCTGGCGGTTGCTGCATCTGGAATGCCTTTAGACAAATTAAGTATTCTTTTAGGTGCTTTAGGTGTCGGTGTCGGACTTGGTCTTCAAAACGTGGTAAACAATTTTGTATCGGGAATTATTTTAATTTTTGATAAACCCATCCAAATTGGTGACGTTGTAGAAATTAGTTCAGAGTCAGGTCGCGTAAAATCTATGGGACTTCGAACAACCAAAATCAATGCGCCAAACGGTGCCGAAATTATTATTCCGAATGGTAATTTATTATCTCAGAATATTACCAACTGGACCTACACTGACAATTTTAAATTGGTAGAAATTACTTTTGAAATCAATGGAGAAACAATTCCAGAAGAAATTAATACAATAGTAAATGAGACTCTCGGAAATCTTCCTTTGGTGAACAACGCTAAACCATCTCAAATTTATTACAGTTCTATTTCTGATGGAAAATACAAACTTTTGATCAAGTTCTGGTGTAGTATTTACAGAACGGAAGAAACAATAAGTATAGCACGACAAGAATTGTATGTCGGTTTCAAAAATAAAGGTTTGAATTTTTCTAGTTAAACAAAAATTAAATAAAGTCAAGAGCTGTCTCATAAAGGCAGCTCTTTTTTATTATGATTGTTTATTACTAAAAAACTTTTTTTAAGTTTAGAATATAATAGTCATATATCAAATTTGGTTTAATTAGTTTTTAAGTTTGAATTTTCTGACTGAGGAGAAAAAAAATGTGATATTTCCAAAACGTTGCGCTATCCATCAATTCACAACACACTGATTATTAGATAGAAACAAAAAACAGGTGTTTTTACCTATTTTTTAAACCATAAGGAACATTTAACTTTGTTGTATTCTAACAACCTACTATTGTCTTTGTAAGAAATTAAATACCAGCAAATTAGAGAACATAAAAAAACATCTCTTTTTTTCAACAATTTATCATTTATAACATTTAATATAAAACTGCAGTAAAAATATATTGCGCCTCACTTAAACCATTTAACATATGAAAAAAAACTACTTTTTAACTTTTCTTCTCGTATTATCTACTAATTTTCTTGTTGCTCAAGCAGGAGAATATCTGGGAGAAATTCGTCTTTTCGCAGGTACATATGCTCCACAAGGCTGGGCATTTTGTGATGGAACTCTGATGTCGATTAATCAATACTCTGCACTTTATACAGTAATAGGCTTGCAATATGGCGGTAATGGAACAACTAATTTCGCACTTCCAGATTTACGGGGAAGAGTTCCTGTAGGGCAAGGACAACAACCTGGAGGATCCTTTTACGCTTTAGGGAATAACTACGGAACAGAAACTATTACTCTTTTTTCTAATCAAATTCCAAGCCATGCACATGCCGCATCAATTACAGTTAGTAGCGAAAATGCATCAACTACAGTTCCTACTTCAAGTTCCAGCATTGCAGTCTCAGGAATGAACTCGGGGCAAGCTTTTGTTAGTAATTCTAATTATGGGTCTGGTAATAATGTTATTCTTCAAAACATTATAACTACTGTTCCTAATCCATTACCTATTCCACAACCTGTAAATCTTTCAAGACCTAAGATCGGATTGAACTATATTATTTCTTTATCTGGAGAGTTTCCTTCACGTCAATAAAACTTATACTATGAAAAAAAAATACTTCCTTATACTTGTTATATCCTTATTGACAATCTCGACATATGCACAAGATACTCCCATTTTAGGAGAGATACGAATTTTTCCTGGTAAGACTGTTCCTAGAGGATGGATGAGATGTGAAGGACAAATTCTAAATGTAATGCAAAATCAAGCGTTATATTCTCTTTTAGGAAACTCTTATGGAGGTAGCCCCGGTACTACTTTCGCATTGCCAGATCTTAGAGAAAGAATGCCCGTAGGTGTTGCAAACACCACTAACTGGTACCCTTTTAGCCAAGTATTTACTTTAGGTATGAAAACCGAAGGCAACAAAACTATAGCTTTAGCTAATCTACCAGCTCATACACATAATGTTTCCATTATGGCTTCATCAAATACTGGAAATTCGAAAACGCCTTCTTCAGCATTATCAATAGCCGCTCCTGTTCAATTTTTTAACAACTCTACTCGCAACATTACTTATTATAATAATTCAGCTCCAGACATAACACTTCCAGTGACAAGTCTATCAATATCAACTGTAGGCTCAGGAAGTCCTGTTGTGCAACAACCTATTTTAGTAACCAATTATTGTATTGCAGTACTAGGAATTTATCCATCACGTAATTAGTAAAATATGAAGAAAAAATACTTTTTAATGTTTGTTTTGTTTTTATGTACAAAACTAATATATGCTCAAAATCAGCCATACATAGGAGAAGTTAGAATTTTCGCCGGTAATTACGCTCCTATTGGATGGGCTATTTGTGATGGTAGCTTATTAAATATTAGCGGAAATGAAGCTTTATATACTTTATTAGGAACTACATATGGTGGTGATGGACAAACAACGTTTGCACTTCCTGATTTTCGAGGTAGAGCAGGAATAGGATTTTCGGGGACTTCGCCCCTTGGTACAAAGGATGGTTCAGAAAATGTTGTTCTAAGTATCTCTAACCTACCGCCACACACTCATTCTGGTAATATAAAAGTGAGCTCTGCAAAAGCAACAGTAACTACTCCTGTTGCTAATTCTTCTATCGCTTCGCCGTCTATAACAGTAAATGGAGTAACAAGAGATGTATTAGGTTATAATGACAAGACTCCTAATACTACTTTAGCTCCTATCAACACAAGTCTTAATGGTGGATCTTTACCCATAAATGTGATGCAACCCTATTTAGTAGTTAATTATATAATAGCTTTAGAAGGTATTTTCCCTTCATCTAATTAAAATCAAATAAAATGAAAAAAATATACACAATACTATTTGTTATATTCCTTTTTTCTAGCTCCATTTTTGCACAAACAACTGAAACATTTGAAGACGAGACTGCTAATTCGACAGTTTTCACAGACAATGGTGTGTCTTTCAATATTACAAGTCAAACTGGAGGAACATTTGCTATAGCAAATTATGCAACAAAAGGATGGAATGGAACTACTGCTGATAATAAATTTATTGACAATTCAAATTCAGCAGATATAGGTATTCCAGTAGAATTTACAATTAAAAGTAGTGGTTCTTCACTATTTAAACTAAAATCAATCTATCTTCTTTTAAGACAATCAGATTTAGGTACTGGAGCAGGATCTTGCACTATTAAAGGAAAACGAAATGGAAGTGTTGTTTTTACAGCTACTTCAGCTTCGGGATTTAATAATAGTAGTTCGACTAATAACGGCTACACTAATATTGATTTTACAACTTATGGTGGTGCAGATAATTCAAATACAATTATTGATGAATATGTTGTGACTACAACTGGAACTTTCGAATATGTTGCACTTGATGCAATGAGATGGGAAAAGGTTACTTCTCTAATCACTACAAGTAGTTCTTTCACTACATTTACTTCATGCTCAGGTGTACCCTCTGCAGAACAGTCTTTCCTTGTTTCTGGTTCAAATTTAAATGGCAATATCACAGTAACTGCACCAACAGGTTACGAAGTATCAACAACTTCAGGCAGTAATTTTACGTCAAATCTCACATTACTTCAATCTGGTGGAACGATAACTTCTATGCCCGTATATGTTCGTACAACTTCAAGTGCTTCAAATAATTCTGGCAATATAATTTTAACATCACCAGGAGCAAATGCTACTTTGGCAGTAACAAATTCGACAACTTTAAGGCCTACAATAAGCCAATCACCAACAAGCAAAACGATATGTCAAGGATCAAATACGACATTTAGTGTTACTGCGACAGGAGCGAATTCTTATCAATGGTATCAAGATGTATCTGGAGTAATAACCTCTGTTACGGATGGAGGTTCATCGCCTGCTTTTTCTGGAGCTACAACAAGAACATTAAGTGTATCGAATGTAAATTCAACCATGAGTGGTTACAAGTACTATTGTGCTGTAAGTAATAATTCATGTACTGTAAATACAAGTGCAGCCACTTTAACTGTACCTGCAAAAATTGAGACTTATATTGAAGCGCAAACCAATGTTAGTATATACGGTTTGTCTAATGGTTCAGCAAGAATTTCTGTTACTGGAGGTGTTTCTCCCTACTTTTATTCTTGGTCACCAACAGGAGGAACAGGTCGTGAGGCAACTGGTCTATCTGCTGGAACTTATTTCGTAACTATTACCGACAGCACACCAAATGGTCTGGGAGGTTGTAGTGCAACTCAAGAAGTAAAAATAACTCAACCGCCAGGCATTATTGTATCTACTAGTTCTTTAAACAATTTTACATCTTGTGAGGGAACAACACCCACACCACAAAATTTCACTGTAAATGGAGAAGGTTTAACTGCTAACTTGCTTATCTCTGCTCCATCAGGATTTGAGGTTGCTACATCTTCAGGAGGAACTTATGGAAGCAGCATTTCACTAACCCCTACAAGTGGTTATATAAGTACTAGGTCTATTTTTGTAAGGCTTTCAAACACAGCTACAGGTAGTCCTTTAGGATATATTACCTTATCATCAAATAATATACCGCCTAAAACTGTAGCAGTTACAGGAAGTGTTACTCCTATTACCACTATTGATACAAATCCAACCGACGTTTCTATTTGCAATAACTCAAATGCGACTTTTACAGCCGCTGTTTCTAATGCTACAAGTTATAAATGGCAGATAAAACAAGGAGTACAATTCAATGATATTTTAGAAGGAGGTGTATACTCAGGCACTACTACGACTACTCTTACTGTAACAGGGGCAACCTCTGCTTTAAATAACACGCAATATCGTCTAGTGGCTTCAGGAAACTGTACGCCATCAATTGCAAGTTCCGAGGCTACATTATGGATATCTAATATAGCTGCAGCTACAGTGCAAACCAATATTGCCTGTAATGGAGGTAATACTGGTAACTTAACTGTTAATCCTACGGGAGGTGTAGGAACTTATACTTATCTGTGGTCAAATGGAGCAACGACTTCTTCGATTACCAATTTAATCGCAGGTGACTACAGTGTAACTGTAAAAGATGCTGTTTGCGAAAAAGTATTCAATTTCACAATAACTGAATTTCCTCGCTTAATAGCTACTGCTGGTACCGTTAAAAATGTAAGCTGTAATGGCGGTTCAAATGGTACTGCAACAGTTAACGTAACTGGAGGTACTCCTTCTTATACATATTCTTGGGCGCCATTTGGAGGAACTGCTGCAACTGCAACAGCCCTTACAGCTGGTGACTATACTGTTACTGTAAAAGATTTTTATGGTTGCGAGACTAAACAAGATTTTACTATTACACAACCAACTGATCCTTTAATTGCTACGGCCTCTGCACAAACCAATATTTTATGTCGAGGAGCAGCTACAGGATCTGCAACAGTTAGTGTTACAGGTGGTAGTCCATCATATACTTATTCATGGTCGCCATTTGTTGGTACTGGTGCAACCGTCTCAAATCTTACTGCTGGAACCTACACCGTAACTGTTAGAGATGCTAATTTATGTCAAACGACCCAAACGTTTACCATTACAGAGCCGGCATCAGCACTAACAGCTTCTCCAGGTGCAATTACAAATGTAAAATGTAAAGGTTATTCAACAGGACAAGCAACTGTAATTGTTACAGGAGGAACTGGTGATTATACTTATTCTTGGGCTCCTTATGGTGGAACTAATGCAACGGCCACAGGTCTTACTGCCGGTACTTATACAGTAACTGTGAAAGATGCTAATTTATGCCAAACTACACAAAGCTTTACTATTATTGAACCGTCATCTGCTCTAGAAGCAAGTTTTGGTTCACAAAATAATGTTTCATGTAACCAAGGAGCAAATGGTACTGCAACTGTAAAAGTTATAGGAGGAACAGGTGCATATACTTATTCTTGGGCTCCGTATGGAGGAACTAATGCAACTGCTACAGGTTTAAGTGCAGGAACTTATACAGTAACCGTGAAAGATGCTAATTTATGCCAAACTACACAAGATTTCACTATTACTCAGCCAACAGCTTTAGTAGCAAGTTTTGGTTCACAAACCAATGTTTCTTGTAATGGAGGTACTAATGGTTCTGCAACAGTAAATGTAACCGGAGGAACCAGTGCTTATACCTATTCTTGGGCTCCTATGGGTGGAACTGCTGCTACAGCTTCAGGATTAATAGCAGGAACATATACTGTAACCGTAACTGACGCTAATAATTGTCACGCTATACAAAGTTTTACTATTACACAACCAACAATTCTAGATGCTTCGATATCAAAAACAGATGTTCTTTGTGCAAATACTGCTACAGGAACTGCTACAGTAAAAGCTACTGGAGGAAGCAATACATACACTTACGTATGGTCTCCCTCTGGAGGTACTGCAGCAACTGCTACTGGGTTAGCAACGGGAAATTATAGCTGTTTAATTACAGATGCTAATGGCTGTTCAATAACAAGAAACATTCTTGTTGGCCAACCTCCTACATTAGACGCATATCCTTCTCAAACAAATGCTACTTGTTCTGTTGGTGGCGAAGCTAGCGTTTCAGCATCTGGAGGTGTAGGAGCTTATTCTTACTTGTGGACTCCTGGAGGTGCTACTACATCAACTGTCACTAATTTAGCTGCTGGTAATTATAGCTGTCGTATTACAGATGGCAATGGTTGTACTATTACTAAAAATTTCACAATAACTACAACTAATACGTTAGTTGCTAGTACTCGTCAAACAGACTTATTATGTAATGGATCAAGTACTGGATCCGCATCTGTAGTTCCATCTGGAGCACCTGGACCATTTACTTACGTTTGGTCTCCTTCTGGAGGAAATGGAGATACAGCTACGAACCTTGCAGCAGGAAATTACTCTGTAACTATAACAGCTGGTAATGGATGTTCTATTGTAAAGAACTTTACGATCACTGAACCACCTGCAATTGTTATCACTAAAACTGGACAAACTAATGCTAGTTGCTTTAACGGAACTAACGGATCTTTGTCTGTAGCTGTAACTGGAGGAACTGGTTCTTATACTTATAAGTGGGCACCCTCTGGAGGAACTGCTGCAACAGCAACTGGTCTTGCTGCCGGAACTTATACAGTAACGGTAAAAGATGCTAACGAATGTGTCAAAACAGAAAATTATATAATCACACAACCTGCTGCACTTACACCATCAATAACCAAAACTGACGTATCTTGCAATGGTGGTTCCAACGGATCTGCAACGGTAAACGTTACGGGAGGAACTGGAGCTTATACGTATTCATGGGCACCTTTTGGAGGAACTGCTGCAACAGCATCTGGCCTTACTGCAGGAAACTATATTGTTACAATAAAAGATGCTAACTTATGTCAGACCACAGCAAACGTTCTAATAAGTCAACCTGATTTACTTAATGCAACGGCAGAAAAAACAGATGTTACTTGTCTTGGTGCTAGTGACGGAACTGCAACCATAAATGCTGTTGGCGGAACTGGTGCTTATACCTATTCATGGGCTCCTTATGGAGGAACGGCTTCCACTGCAACTGGATTAGCTCCTGGAACTTACACGGCAATCATAACAGATGAAAATGGATGCTTTATAACAAAAACTGTTACTATAAATACAACTCCTGATGTAACAGCACCAATTCCTAGTGTAGCCGTATTACCAGAGATTACAAACTATTGTGCTGTTTTAGCCTCTCAAATTACCATTCCTACAGCAATAGACAATTGCGTGGGAGCTGTAAACGGGACAACAACTGATACTTTAAATTATAATACTCCTGGTACCTATACAATTACTTGGAAATATGATGATGGCAATGGCAATACAACAATGCAGCCTCAGACTGTAAAAGTTCTTGGATCTCCTATTAATGCAGTAACTTTTAGCAATGCTGAATTTACTTATGATGGAAATCCGCATTCAATTGAGGTCGCTAACTTGCCAACAGGAGCATCGGTATCCTATTCAGGAAACAATGGAGTTGTAAATGTGGGAACTTATACCATTACAGCCACAATTACACCAGCTTCAACATCTCCACACTGTTCTCCAGTGGTTCTTACTGCAAATCTTGTGATCAACAAAGCATCACTTAGCATCATCGCAAATTCTCAAACTAAAGTATACGGTTCGTCAGATCCAGCACTTACTTATGTTGCAAATGGTTTTGTTAATACAGATGACGCTAACATCCTAGGTGGTAAATTAACAAGAGTCGACGGTGAAAATGTTGGTACGTACACCATTAATCAAGGTACACTAAGTGCAAACAATAATTATAATATCATCTATACAAGCGATAAGCTGACTATTACTCCAAAGGCAATTACTGTTATTGCAAATGCTCAAACTAAAGTGTATGGTTCAACAGATCCAGCACTTACTTATGCTGCAAATGGTTTTGAAAATGGAGATAATACAAGCATTATCACAGGGACTTTAACAAGAGTAGATGGAGAAAATATTGGTACTTACACCATTAATCAAGGTACATTAAGTGCAAACAATAATTATAATATCATCTATACAGCCGATAAGCTGACTATTACTCCAAAGGCAATTACTGTTATTGCAAATGCTCAAACTAAAGTGTATGGTTCAACAGATCCAACCCTTACTTATGTTGCAAATGGTTTTGAAAATGGAGATAATACAAGCATTATAACCGGTTCGTTAACACGAGCAGCTGGTGAAAACACTGGTAATTATACTATCAATCAAGGTACAATTAGCGCAGGTAATAATTATATTATCAACTACACCAGTGATAAATTAACAATTACAGCAAAAACACTTACTGTCATTGCTAACGCACAAACTAAAGTATACAACACTGCAGATCCAGTATTTACTTATACAGCAACAGGTTTTACAAATAGTGATACAAACGCTGTTATTACTGGTCAGCTTTCTAGAGAAGCAGGAGAAAATGTTGGAAAATATAACATTATACTAGGAACTTTAAATTCTGGCTCAAATTATACTATTGTTTTTACAGGAGCAGAATTTGAAATTACCAAAGCCAATCAGGTGATTACTTGGAATCAAGTTTTAGAATATGGTTGTGATGATTCGACAGAAATAGTGTTAACCGCATCAAGTAACAGCGGATTACCAATTTCTTATACTATAGCAAATCCTCAAATAGGAACAATAGCTGGAAATGATCTTACTATTTTGAATTCAGGCAGTACAACAATTACAGCCTCACAAAATGGAGATCAAAATTATAATGCTGCTGTTGTTGTCATTAAACCAATTGAAATTAGCCAAGCTGGACTTATAGTACAGCAATGGGCAGATGTTCTTTTATTTGATAATAAATCTAATAATTTCGTTGCTTGGCAATGGTACAAAAATGGAAATCCAGTTTCTGGTGCAACGCGTCAGTATTACAACGAAAATCAAGCTATAAATGGTTCTTATTTTGTTGTTGCAACAGACAAAAATGGAAATTCAATTAAATCTTGTCCAGTTGAAATAACAGGTACTGCTTTTTCAAAAAGTTTAAAAATTCATCCTAACCCAGTTAGACCATTAAATGAATTTACTTTAGAATGTGATTTTAGCGAATCTCAACTAAGTGGATCCGAGATTACAATTTTTGATGTTTCAGGAAAATTAGTCCAAACTATTACGAATGCAAAACCTCAAAACCAAATCATCGCTCCTTCTCAGTCGGCTATATATGTTGTAGTTCTTTCTCTGAGCAATGGTCAGAAAAAAACAATCAACTTATTGGTTAAATAAAAATGGGATTTATTTTAAAATGAAAAAAATGAAAATTAAAATCACCTTAGCAATCCTAGTATTGTTTAATGTCACCATAAAAGCGCAGGAATTTAATGTAAAAATCAATGGAGGACCTTCTGGAATTCTATATGATAGTACTATTGGAAACGGTAAACTAAAATTTGGCGGAGGAATTGGTCTTGGATACACTTATTTCTTTAGCAAAAACTGGGGAATTTCAACTGGTATTGATGTTGTTTACAATCAAAATACATTTGAGCTTAATGATGGAAATACAATTTCTACTTATGAAATTGATGACCAGACTTCTGCATTTGAGTATCGTGTAACACCGACAAAATACAAAGAAGAACAGCATTTTATATCGGCAGCTATTCCGCTTCTTTTACAGTACAGAACAGCTTTTGCTTCACAAACACAATGGTATCTGGGAATTGGAGGAAAAATTCTCTTTCCAGGAAAACAAACTGTAAAAGCTTCTGCGTCTGAATTACAATTGAGCGGTTATTATCCAGATCTAAACTTACTAATCGATGACCTACCAACTCACGGATTTGGTAGTGTATCAAACTGGCAGGATAAAACAACAGTAAATCTGGAGCCTTCCTTTTTATTAAGTGCAGAAACTGGTCTTACTTTCAAAATAAAAGAAAAGACGCAACTTTACACAGGTGTTTATATCGATTATGGTTTGTCCAATTTAGCAAAAGATATTCCAGATCTTAATATCGTTGCATATGATCCAAACGGAATTGATAATATTCAGGCAAATGGTACAACTGGAAATAAAAAAATAATACAAGAAAGTCGTTATCTATCTGCAGGAATTCAGCTAAAATTAGGTTTTTCTTTAGCAAAAGACAAACAACAGCCAGTACAACCAATAACAGAAACTGTAGCTCAAACTGAGGCGCCAGTTCAAGAAGCACCTGTATCAAAGCAAAAAGCTGTTGAAGCAGTTCCGCAGAAAACTGAACTGACTGTAACGGAGAGAAATTACATTGAAAAACAACCTCTTGCCTTCGAAGAAATTGGTAATACCAGTGTAACTCCTGAACTTTCTGTTCGATTAGATGAAATTGCAAAAATTCTAAAATCAAATAAAGACACTGATTTAAATATTACAGGATATACTTGTGATATTGGAACTGAAGCAAGAAATTTAGAAATCGGAATGCAGAGAGCACAAGCTGTTGCCGATTATCTAAAAAACAAAGGAATTGAATCGAACCGTATGCATTTATTCTCAAAAGGACAAAACGAACCTTTGGTTCCAAATACTCCAGCAGAGAATAAACCTCTTAATAGAAGAGTTACTCTTGTCTTAGTAGACGTAAAATAGATTATCCAACTTCCAAAAATTAAAGCCTGAAAGAAGAGATTCAATTCTCTTTTTTCAGGCTTTTTCTTTGAATAGATATTTCAGACTTATTCATCGCATAATATAAAAAAATAAATATTCAACAGTATGATTTGAATCATGTTTTGAAAGAAATGATGATGATACATTTACCCTATTAAAAATTATATGCTTTAAAGCATTTCAAAACATACTAAATCAATACCAAAAATTATTTCTGTAATAAAATGCAGAAAGAAATTAAAACCAAAAAATGGACAAGAACTTTTTAATACAGGAAATCATCCGATTAAAACAAGAAAAAAATGCTGTTATCCTGGCTCATTATTACCAGAATGAGGAAATTCAGGAAATAGCAGATTTTATCGGAGACAGTCTTGAATTATCTAAAAAAGCGCAACATACCAATGCCGATGTTATTGTTTTTGCGGGAGTTCATTTTATGGCAGAAACGGCTAAGATTTTAAACCCAAACAAAAAAGTATTACTTCCAGATTGGGAGGCTGGCTGTTCGTTGGCTGACGGTTGTGATCCAAAAGATTTTAAGTTGTTTAAAGAGCAATATCCCGATCATGTTGTAGTGACATATATTAATTGTTCTGCCGAAATAAAAGCCATGAGCGATTTGGTTTGTACTTCGGCGAATGCCAAAAAAATAATCGGGTCTATTCCCGAAGAACAAAAAATCATATTTGCTCCGGATGAGAATTTAGGTAATTATCTCAAAAAAGAAACCAAACGTGACCTCGTCTTATGGAAGGGCTCTTGCATTGTGCACGAAGCCTTTTCATTAGACAAATTGATTGAAATCTATAATAAGAACCCGAATGCCAAAATAGCAGCGCATCCAGAATCTGAAAGTCATATTTTGAAAGTGGCACATTACATCGGTTCTACATCGGGCATAATTAATTTTATTAAAACGGATCCTGCTTCCGTTTTCATTGTGGCTACAGAAGCCGGTATCCTGCATGAGCTTTCTAAAGCGGTACCTGATAAGACGTTGATTCCGGCTCCTTCCACAGAAGACAACAGTTGTGCCTGCAGCGAATGTGCTTTCATGAAAATGAATACGCTCGAAAAATTGTACAGATGCCTTAAATATGAAAATCCGGAAATGAAGATTACCGAAGAGCTCAGAATGGAAGCTTTAAAACCAATTGAAAGAATGCTTGAATTATCATAAATGCAATAACGCTAAAATCAAAATAACATGCTTAAAACAGATATATTGATCATCGGTTCTGGTATTTCGGGATTATTTTTTGCCATGAAAACAGCAAAAAAACGCCCAGATTTATCTATTGTTATAATGACGAAAGAAAGTGCTCAAAATACCAATACACAACTCGCTCAAGGCGGAATTGCTGTGGTGACTGACCTTATAAAAGACAGTTTTAGCAAACACATTCATGATACGCTTCGTTCAGGAGGCGGATTGTGTGATAAGGAAATTGTCAATATGGTAATTAAACAAGCCCCAGAAAGACTTCAGGAATTAATAGAAATTGGAACTTCTTTCGATAAAAATGAAAAAGGACAATGGGATTTAGGTTTAGAAGGCGGGCATTCGCAACATAGAATATTACATCATAAAGACAGCTCCGGATTAGAAATTGAGCAAAAACTGCTCAAAATCATCAGGAAAATGCCAAACATCGAACTTTTAGAAAACCATCTGGTGATTGACCTGAATACAGAAGTAAAGCGGAATAAAACAATCTGTACCGGAGCATTTTTTTATGAAAAAAAACACAATAGAATAAAATACATCAGAACCAGATCTGTGGTTTTAAGTACAGGCGGATGTGGTCAGCTTTTTGAAAATACGACGAATCCAAAAATTGCAACGGGAGACGGAATAGCAATGGCAGCACGCGCAGGAGCAGAAATTGTTGACATGCAATATATACAGTTTCATCCGACGGCTTTATTTACTGGAAAAAAGAATCCGCTGTTTTTAATTTCTGAAGCTGTTAGAGGTTTTGGCGCTCATATCGTAAACGAAGACGGAAAACGATTTTTATTCAAATATGATATTCGAGGCGAATTGGCGACTCGTGATATGGTTTCAAATGCGATCAGTAAAGAACTTCAATTGAGCGGAAAAGATCATGTTTATCTAGATTGTCGCCATTTGAATGCGGCTGAATTTTATGCTCATTTTCCTGTAATTGCCGCACACTGTAATGAATTAGGAATAAAACCAGAAAAAGATTTAATACCGGTTGTTCCAGCGGCTCATTATCAATGTGGTGGAATAAAAGTAGATGAAAATGGTGCGACTTCTATAAAAAATCTTTACGCTGTGGGTGAATGTGCAAGGACAGGTTTGCATGGAAAAAACCGTCTGGCTTCCAATTCTCTTTTAGAAGCTTTGGTTTTTGCGCATCAGGCTTCAGAAAATGTAGACCGAACTATTGCCGAATTTACTTTTTCGAACAAAATATTAATTCCGAAGTTTCCTAAAGCAGAACAAACCAATGATTATTATGCTTTTAACATTCTAAAAAATGAATTGCAAAAACTGGTAACGGCTTTTTATACGAGCGAAGAACGTGATGCCGATTTGGCTTTTGAAAAAATCAAACTGCTTAATAACAGCGCCATTGCATTAGTCAAAGATCATGAAATTACAATTCCGTTTATAGAATTTTCAAATATGATTGCGACGTCTCTAATCATTATCAAACAATGTAAAGAAGCGGCAAACAAACAAATGTGCTGAACCAAAAATTAATCTATACCTCCCATTATGAAACTATCAAATAAAAGTACCATTGGCGAAATCGTAGCAGATGATTTCAGAACAGCAGCTGTTTTTACCAAATACCACATTGATTTTTGCTGCAAAGGCTATCGAACTATTCAAGAAGTCTGCAAAAAAAGAGATATCGACGAAATTGTTTTAATAGAATACATTCGAGATGCCAAAAGAAACACAGCCAATCAATCTTTTGATTATAAAACATGGCCTGTTGATGTAATTGCAGATTATCTCACCAAAACACATCATCGTTATATTGAAGAAAAAGGCCCCGTTATCCTTCAGTATTTAACCAAATTAGCTGGTGTTCATGGACCAATACATCCTGAATTGCATGAAATTCATACAATTTTCTCTAAGTCATTTTTGGACTTAACCGCTCATATGAAACGAGAAGAAATGGTTGTTTTTCCTTTCATTATAAAAATGAAAAATGCACAAAGCAAAGGAACTGATTTAGATACGCCTCCTTTTTTAAGCATCGAAAATCCGATTGCAACTTTGAAAGAGGATCATGAAACAACAAGTGAGCGCTTTAGAAGAATTGCAGCCTTAACCAACAATTATACACCACCAACCGAATCTTGTAATACGTATAAAGTGGCTTTTGCCATGCTGGAAGAATTTGAAAAAGATTTACGAAAACATATTCATTTAGAGAATAATACCTTATTTCCGAAAGCAATCGAACTGGAAAAAACTTTTGAAAAAGTACTGTAAACACATTTATGATGGAAAAATATGTAATCAAACGCAATGGAGATTATAAGCCTTTCGAAGCTTATAAAATTCAGGATGCCATTCAAAAAGCTTTTCAAAGCGTCAATAAACCTTTAGATAAAAGAATCTACAAAATTGTACTTTCTGGTTTGGAGGTTAAATATTCTTGGCCTGTAGAAGAAATTCAGGACATGATTGAAAGAGTGCTTTTTGAAAATGGCTATTTCCAGACCATGCGTTCCTTTATTATTTACCGCCATACCAGAAAATTACAACGTGAACATGTAGACGGTTTAAACGATGATACCACCTATATTGACAGTACACAAACTGTTGAAGAATACATCAATCAGTCCGACTGGCGTATTAATGCCAACGCGAATATTTCGTATTCGAACGCCGGACTGGTCAGCAATACCGCAGGAAAAATAATTGCCAATTATTGGCTGGATAAAATATACACTAAAGAAGAAGGTTCTGCTCATAGGAATGGCGACATACACATTCATGATTTGGATTGTCTTACCGGATACTGCGCTGGTTGGAGCCTACGAGTGCTATTAAATGAAGGTTTTAATGGCGTTCGAGGACGTGTCGAGAGCAGACCTCCTTCTCATTTTAGAGAAGCTTTGGGGCAAATGGCTAATTTTCTGGGAATTTTGCAAAGCGAATGGGCTGGTGCTCAAGCCTTCAGTTCTTTTGATACTTATTTGGCGCCTTATGTTTTTAAAGATCAGCTTTCTTATGAGGAGGTTTTAAAAGCAATTAGAAGTTTTGTTTACAATCTGAATGTACCCGCTCGTTGGGGGCAATCACCTTTTACGAATATTACTTTGGATTGGAATGTTCCTGAAGATTTGAAAGGACAGATTCCGACAAGAAATGATCAACATTTATTTTTAAATGTGGGTAATGAAAATCTGATTTTGGAAGCCAAAAAGAGAGGCGCAACTAAATTAATAGATTTAAAATATGCTGATTTTCAAAAAGAAATGAACCTCATCAATAAGGCCTATTATACGATTATGACCGAAGGAGATGCCAACGGACAACCGTTTACTTTTCCGATTCCGACTGTGAATATTACAGAAGATTTTGACTGGCAAGGCGAAAATGTTGATTTGTTGTTTGAAAACACCGCTAAAATTGGTTCTTCTTATTTCCAGAATTTTATTGGAAGTCAATATATTTTGGATGAAAAAGGAAATCGAATCGAAAATCCTGAAGCTTACAAACCCAACGCAGTTCGAAGCATGTGCTGTCGCTTGCAATTGGATTTAAGAGAACTTTTAAAACGAGGAAACGGGCTTTTTGGAAGCGCCGAAATGACCGGAAGCATTGGTGTAGTTACAATTAATATGGCACGTTTGGGGTATCTTCACAGAGGAAATATTCTCAACTTGTTTGCTCATTTAGATGAATTACTTAAAATCGCTAAATCGACTTTGGAAAAGAAAAGAAAGTTCATTCAAAAAATGTACGACCGCGGACTTTATCCGTACACCAAACGTTATCTAGAACATTTTAGAAATCACTTTTCTACAATCGGTGTAAACGGAATGAACGAAATGGTGATTAATTTTTCTGAAGGAAAACAGGATATTACGTCTAGTTCAGGAATTCATTTTGCTACAGAAATTCTGGATCATATTCGTTTAAGAATGAAAGAATTTCAGGAAGAAACGGGAAATCTTTACAATCTGGAAGCCACTCCAGCCGAAGGTACAACCTACCGTTTTGCCAAAGAAGACAAAAAACGTTTTCCTGAGATTATACAAGCGGGACAAAATGAAAATATTTATTACACCAATAGTTCACAAATTCCTGTAGATCATACCGACGATCCTTTTGAAGCTTTACTGCTTCAGGACGAATTGCAATGCAAATATACTGGCGGTACAGTTCTGCATCTTTATATGAGAGAAAAAATAAGCAGCCCAGAAGCTTGTAAAAACTTCGTAAAGAAAGTTTTAACCAACTTCAAACTGCCATACATCACCGTAACCCCCATTTTTAGCATTTGCCCTATTCATGGTTATTTAAATGGAGAACATGAATATTGCCCAAAATGCGACGAGATTTTACTCAATAAAAACAATCAAAAACACTTGGCTTATGAAAACAAAAACGCATAAAATTCTATCAGAAAACAAAACCGAAAGAAGCAAATGTTTGGTTTATACACGTGTAATGGGTTATCACAGACCTGTAGAAAGTTTTAACATTGGAAAAAAAGGGGAACACCAACAACGTAAACATTTCGAAGAAACCATTATCTATTAAGGGAATATTTAGCCTCACGCCTTTTACTTTATTAGATTATCCGCATAAAACAGCCTGCATCGTGTGGTTTGCGGGCTGTAACATGCGGTGTTTATACTGCTATAATCCAGACATTGTTTTAGGAAAAGGAAAAATTGATTTTACTAATGTTTTGAATTTTCTAAAAACCCGAAAAGGATTATTAGACGGTGTAGTTTTAAGCGGTGGCGAATGTACTTTACACCAAAATATAACTGATTTTATAAAAGAAATCAAAACCATGGGATTTGCGGTTAAAATAGATACCAACGGTTCCAATCCAAAAATATTGAACAGCCTGATTCATGATCGATTAATTGATTATGTCGCGTTAGATTTCAAAAGTCTTCCTCATACCTTTAAACACCTAACGCAATCAGGCTTATTTTCTGAATTTGAAGAAAGCCTTTCTCTTTTAATTGAATCGAATATTCCGTTTGAAGTCCGCACGACTTTTCATTCCTCTTTAATTTCGGAAGATGATTTTGTGAAGATGATTCAATATTTGCAAACCAAAAATTTTGAGGGTAATTATTATGTGCAGCATTTTATGAATAATGTGCCAACGCTTTCAGAATTAGATCATTCCAACAAGGAAATACAGCATAAAAACTTCTCTACTCCAAAAATAAAGGTTATTTTTAGGTAGTAATAAATTCAAAATAAACACATTATGATTTTACATCATTTTGTTTTGATAATCCATCTTTTGGCTGCTACTATTTGGGTCGGCGGTCATTTGCTGCTTGCAATTTGCTATCTGCCAACCGCTCTAAAGAAAAAAGATCCTCATATTATTTTAAACTTTGAAAAGAAATTCGAAGCACTCGGAATGTCTTCATTGGCTTTATTAATTATTACAGGAATCTGGATGGCGTACGATTTTGGTGTTACAATGGAAACTTGGTTTGCTTTTAAAAGCGGATTCGAAAAAGTAGTTTCCATAAAACTGATTCTGCTTTTCTGCACTTTTATCTGTGCTATTTGTGCTCAATTTTATGTGATTCCGAATTTGAACGAAACCAATATTAAAAGAATCGCTGTGATTATTATTTCGGTTACTTCAATTGGCGTTGCCATGTTGGTTTTAGGATCAACATTACGGTATGGCGGGATTTAGATTATTTGCTTTTCTGTAAATATTCTTCAGCAATCTTTTTAGTTTTTTCGTCTAAAAATTTCTTATCAATCGTTAAAATATCATAGACATCAAAAGATGCTACTTTATAATTATACTTATTTGACATGATCATCGCATAATAAAGAAAGCCTGTAAATTTTTGTTCGCCTATATAATGAATCGCTTTTAATTCATTATAAGCTAAAGTATCACCTTTACTCAAAACAAGATCATTTAAACTATCCATCAATTTTTTATTCTCGAGTTTTCTTCGAAAATAACTAGCTGAATTATCATCTGTTATAATTGGATCATTATTCTTTTTATTACAAGAAATTAACACGAAAATTAAAATGACAAGGCTCCATTTCATCGATTGATTTATTTAAAGTGTTTGGCTTTTTCTATTTATATTCAAGTAACGACAAATCT
Organism: Flavobacterium potami; assembly: GCF_020026915.1. GTDB lineage: Bacteria > Bacteroidota > Bacteroidia > Flavobacteriales > Flavobacteriaceae > Flavobacterium > Flavobacterium potami. Next base: position 74,482 of record NZ_JAINUY010000010.1, read on the forward strand.
TCCCACACATCTACATAATTGCCATTTTCTGCAATTAAAAATCTACTTCCTGGCGCTAATCCTAAATAAGGTAAAAGTACTGGACAATATTCCTCTAAGTGAGAAGCATGCAAAGGCTTAAAGAAATCATCATCTTCAGAATAGTCTCCAGCCCAAATATACCAACCATTTGTGCCATTTTCGACACGAAGTCTTAGGGCGTGAATTGGCATTTCGTAGTTTTTCTCAATTATATTTAATGAAATTCCAACTTTTAGATGTAATTCGCAAGGTTCGAACTTAAGTCCGTATTTATGACAAATTTGTTTTTGAATTTCTGTTATTTCAGTGTTTTCGATCATAAATCCGTTACGTTTTCTCTGACTTCTGTTTAATACTATTTCACAAAGCTATTTATTCTTAAAAAAATGATATTTAAAATATCCCACAAAACAAACATACGAAATAATGCTATTCCTATAATTTTCAGGAAATTTTTAATCTAATCTAATTCAAACATAGCCCACGGTTTCAACCGTGGGTTCGCAATGGGAATCTCTTCTGTTTGTGTACCCACGGTTGAAACCGTGGGCTATGATCATTAAAAAACCTAATAAATAAATAAATAAATAAATAAAGAAGCTGCCAATTTTTGGCAGCTTCTTTTAGCTTAAAAACTTAGTATCTTAGAATCTCAGAAACTTAACTACCAAAAGTTTTTCTGTATTTTTCCATTACCGTTTTAAACAAATCTTTATTCGAAGGCGGAGAAAGTACAATCGCTCTAGAGCCAGAATCAATTGATTCTTGAATGCTTTCTAAATTTTTGCCACCAGTTGCCATTATAGGAAAATCTGGAAATTTATCTTTAATTTCTTTTACTATTTTACTAGTGTGAGAGCCTCCTGAAACATGAAAAACAGTTACTCCAGCATCAATTTTCCCTTTTAAAAATTTATAATCTGATGAAGTAACAGTTGCTATAATGGGTAATGCAATTTTTTCTCTTATTTTTTTGATGTCTTTATTTTCAAACGGAACATTTACAATGATTCCATGTGCGCCCATTTGCTCGGCATAAATTGCCATTTCAATTGATTTCTTTCCCTTTGTTTGCCCGCCTCCAACGCCGCAGACGATCGGTTTTCCTGCAAAATCAATAAGCGTTTTGATAATTTTCGGCGATGGTGGAAAAGGATAAACCGCCAAAATTGCATCGGCATCGTTGTTTTCTATTAGTGCCATATCTGTAGAAAAAAGAAATGATTTTAAACTTTCGTTTTTCAACAGCAAGCCTTGACAATTTTTACCAATTATTTCTGGTGTTGTCAGTGCTTTATTAACAGGTTTATCTCTTCGAAATAATCTTTCCCAAAAAGAAATTTTCTTTTTGCTCCCCCAAAATGATTCTGACATTAAATTGATTTCCATGGTCGTAAATTTTTGCATTATGACCAAATTTAGAACATTGAAATTTATTTTTTTTATAAAATAAAAGCGAAAAATTATATTTTGTAATGAGTGGAGAAAAATTTGTAGTGAAATTAAAAAAGTTCCGTTTTTATGATTTACTAACTTCAATTAGTAAATTACCTTCCCAATCTGTTTTGTTTGGAACAAACTTTTCGTGCCATCTTTTTACAAAACAATCGATATTTTTCATATCTGTCTCAATTAACTTTTTTAGTTTCTTGACTTTATTAAAATATCCATCTTTGGTATAAAACTTTCCAAGTTTGTGTTCTGGTAAAAATAGCATATAAAATAATGGAGGACCTTTATAATCATCGACCCTCAATCTCATCCTGGTTGAAATCTTGTTTGGAGTGCCAAATTCCAATCCTTCAGAATCTTTTAAAATTGCCAATGAATCTAAAGAAGGAGAAAGTTCATAAATATTCAAATAAATTTGAATCCATTTTTCGCTTCCAAAAATATAGACCGAAATTTGTTCTAAATTATTTTTTGGAGATAATCTACAAAAATCATAAATATAGCCGCGGCTACTTTTGTCATATTGACCATGCCACGAAGTTTTAAATGGTGAAAATTCAAAACCATTCTCTAATAAAGAAGGAATTCCAACTTCTTTAAAAATTTCATTTCTAACTTTTAGAATTTCTTTATCAGCAACTTTATAAAGCAATCTCATTTCGGTTTCAATTTTTATTTTTTTTCTAAAGTAAAATTTTATTCGGAAACAGGAACAGTATCTGTCCGGTTAAAAATAAATTTTTCAGAAGTAACTTCAATTACATTAAAAGAAAACAATCCGTAAAAATAAATCTCTTTTTCGAATTTAATTTTAGCATCTGTACTAATCAGTTGAACTACGTTTCTTCCCAAAGAAAATTAAATCCTTTAGAAAATGGAGAAGGAATATTGACATTTAGCGTATCAATATTTTGGTTGTTTACAATTAGTACAAAATCATTTTTATAATGATTCAATTCTCCTCCATAAATACCTAAATACGAGTTGGCTTTATAATTGAAATATAAGTTTGCAGTGTAAATAAAACCACTAATAAATAAACATCCTATTGCAATTTTAACCCACTTTATCATCTTATAACTTATAATTTTATAAAAAAAAGATTACTGTTTAAACAAATATAAATCAAAATTTTATACTTTTTAAAGTGAATAGATTGTTATGAATCTTACAATTGGGTTGCAGAAACCACTAATGTTTTTTATTTTTATGGATTGAGTTTAAATTTACAAGCCCCAAATTATAAATTATAAAACAAAACTACATGAGTAACAACAAACAACTAAAAGCTGTCGCTTTCGGAGAAGTATTGTGGGATATTTTTGATCATGAAAAAAGAATTGGCGGAGCTCCGCTAAATGTTGCACTTCGTATGAAAGCCCTTGGTGTAGAATCGGATATGATTAGCTGTGTTGGTGAAGATGAAGATGGAGAAGCTATTATAAATGAAGTAAAAAAATTAGGTTTAGAAACGGAAACCATTCTAAAATCTGATCATTTTCCAACCGGATTGGTAAATGTTACTTTAGACGAAAATAAATCTGCCACTTACGAAATTCTATATCCTTCGGCCTGGGATAAAATTGTACTTACCGAAGAAGCCAGAGAACTAGTTGTCAACGCTGATGTTTTAATATATGGCAGTTTGGTCTGTCGCGATGAAGTTTCAAGACATGCACTCGAAGAATTACTCAACACACACGCTTACAAAGTGTTTGATGTCAATTTAAGAAAGCCGCATTACGATTACGAACTTTTATTAGAATTGATGCAGTTTGCCAATTTCATCAAATTTAATGATGAAGAACTGGCCGAAATAAGTGCTGCTTTAGATTCTCCTTATACTTCTTTAGAAGAAAATATAAATTTTATTTGTTCGCTTACCAATGCAACTGCAATTTGTATTACAAGAGGTAAAGATGGCGCTGTATTACTTTGGGATAAACATCTTTATGCAAATAAAGGTTACAGCGTAAAAGTAGAAGATACAGTCGGTGCTGGAGATTCGTTTTTAGGTGCTTTGATTACTTCGCTTTTAACAGAGGTTGAACCTCAAAAAGCGCTGGATTTTGCCTGTGCAACTGGTGCTTTGGTCGCAGGATCGGCAGGTGCAAATCCCGAAATTTCAAAAATTGATATTGAAAATCTTATTCATAAAAATTAAAGACAAATAGAGAAAGCCTGATTTAAAATCAGGCTTTTTTTATAGTTAAAACATCTCTTTTTAATCCCAAACATGGGAAATATGTAAATTTAAAATGTAATTATTTCTTCCTAATCAATGCAAGCGCTGTAAATTGCATTTCCAAAATATTTAATGAAGAATGATGAAAAAATTACGAATTTCACTTATCAATATACACGGACTTTTAAAAGGTTCTGGTCTTGAAATTGGGCGCGATGCCGATAATGGGGGCCAAACTAAATATATATACGAATTAGCAGAATTTTTATCACAGCATGAAGATGTAGAACATGTTCATATTTTTACCAGATTAATAGATGATCCCTCACTTTCACCGGAATATTCAGTCCCTGTCGAAATTATTAATGATAAATTAGACATAAGGCGAATTCCTTTTTTGGGAAAAAAATACAAGTCTAAAGAACAGCTTTGGGAAGGTTTGGACACTTTCGTGAATGGCGCGATGCAACACATCAAACAGCATAATATTTTTCCCGATTGGATTCACTCTCATTATGCCGATGCAGGATATGCCGCCGCCGAATTATCAGCCGTTTTAAATATTCCGTTTGCTCATACTGGACATTCCTTAGGATTTTACAAAAAGAAAAAATTACTGGAAGGTGGACAAACCGAAGAAGAACTCGAAAAAAAGTTCAAATTCAAAGCCAGAATTGCCTCCGAAGAAAAAACACTTGAGCTTGCCGAATTTATCGTTACTTCTACAGAACAAGAAATTGAAACTTACAAAGCCTACAAAAATTTTGAATTAGGAAAATACCACGCCATTTCTCCCGGAATTGATACCCGAAAGTTTGTTCCTTATTATTATCAAGAAAATGATTCGGACAAAAATATGGAAGAAGCACAAAGAAAATATTGGGTTGCCGAAACCATTTCAAAATTCTTGACCAACCCACACAAACCTATTATTTTGGCACTTTCGAGGCCAGATCGTCATAAAAACCTCAACACTTTAATTGAAGTCTACGGAAAAGACAAAGAGCTACAAAGTATGGCCAATCTGGTCATTTTTGCCGGAATTCGAAAAGATATCGCAAAAATGCCCGAGTCTGAAAAGAATGTTTTAACAGATTTGCTTCTTTTAATGGACAAATACGATTTGTATGGAAAAATGGCGATTCCAAAAAAGCATGATGTCGAAAATGAAGTCTCTATTATTTATCGTTATGCCGCAGAAAAAAGAGGCGTTTTTGTGAATTTAGCATTACATGAAAATTTTGGCTTAACGGTTATTGAATCAGCAAGTTCAGGACTTCCGGTTGTGGTGACTCAAAACGGAGGGCCTTCAGAAATCATTCCGGTTTGTCAAAATGGCGAATTAGTAGATCCGCAACAAGAGAGTCAAATAAAAAAAGCACTTCGAAATATCTTAACAGATGAAAATCAATGGAAATATTACTCAAATAATGGCGCCATAAATATTCAAAAATACTACAGCTGGGTAAGTCACGTAAATCAATATGTTGATTTGATCAAAGAAAATCTATCCGTTTCTTCGACCGGAATAAAGAAACAGCATTATCCAAACATCAATATTAGCCGACTAAAAAGAAAAGTAGATCATCTACTGGTTTCTGATATTGACGGAACTTTAATCGAGCCTAAACTTTCGAATCCGGGTTTAAAAGAATTAAAATCGCATTTGATCAACCGGACCGATAAAATGGCTTTTGCAATGGCATCTGGAAGAAATCTCCAATTAGTTAAAAAAGTGATTGACGAAGAAGAATTTCCCCTACCCGATTTTATTATTTGTTCTGTAGGAACAGAAATTTATTACACCAACGGAAAAGATTATATTCTGGATAAAGGCTGGGCAAAATTCCTTTCGGGAAGATGGAAAAGAGACGATATCGTCAATAGATTGAAAGCCGTTAAGTGGATTCGATTGCAGGAAGAAGAAGCGCAGAATCCTTATAAAATCTCATATTATTATGATAACGAACACTACGATCACGAAGAATTAATTCGGGTTTTAGGAACAGGATGGTACAAAGTCAATATCATTCCGAGTCACGGACAGTTTTTAGATTTTATTCCCAAAAGAGCTTCTAAAGGAAATGCCATTAAATTCTTATGCCGTAAATGGTCAATTCCATTGGCAAATGTAATCGCAGCAGGAGATTCAGGCAATGATGTCGATATGTTTAGAGGTCCTGTAAAAGGGATTATTGTTGGAAACCGAAGTGAAGAGCTTGCCGCTTACGAAACTACCAAAAGTATTTATGTGGCTACAATGTCGGCTTCAGAAGGAATTTTAGAAGGATTAAAACATTACAAAATCATTAAATAAAAAAAAGCCACGAATTACACCAATTTACACCAATTTCAAATTCGAGAAAATTAGTGCAATTCGTGGCAAAAAATATACAATCATAAAATAAGTAATAAAATGTATTCAGGTTCAGGATTTAGCAATTGGGAAATTGGAGATGTTGATGTATTTATAGATGAAAAAGGAGTTCATCATTTATTTCATTTAATTATCCCTAATCACGATTATATTGCGCACGCGGTTTCAAAAGATGGTCTTTCGTGGAAAAGGGTAAAAAATGCCATATTTGTCGGTGATCCAGGCGAATGGGACGACGATATGCTTTGGACGATGCATGTCAGCAAAAAGTCGGAAGGTGAAGGTTATGAAATGTATTACACCGGACTTAAACGTCAAGACAAAGGAATTGAACAAAAGGTTGGACGAGCTGTTTCTGCCGATTTGATTACCTGGAAAAAAGAAAATCTATACGGACTTCCATTCAAAAGCGAAGCACCGCATTATGAAGGTCAAAACAACAATCCGAGAAAATGGATTAGTTTTCGGGATCCTTTCAAATACCAATACAAAGGCGACGATTATATGCTGATTTGTGCCAGAAGTGCCTCTGGACCAACGTATCGTAGGGGTTGTATTGCCGTTGCAAAAAGAGAAAAAGAAGGTTTTGTACTTCAAAAACCATTACATATTCCGTATGTGTATGACGATGTTGAATGTCCTTGTGTATTTGAAATTAAAGGAACTCATTATCTTTTAGGTTCTATTAGAGAAGATATTAAAGTCCGTTATTGGTCTTCCTCAGAATTTAGAGGTGAATACTCCGCTTTTCATAATAATGTTTTGCTTCCACAAGGAAATTATGCCGCACGTGTTGTAAAAGATGGAAAACACTTTTTAGTTTACAATTTCTATTTTGCTGACGGAAATGTGAATACACATCGCGTTATTCCGCCGCCAAAGGAAGTTACAGTAGATAAAAGTGGTAGGCTTTTACTGAGAAGTTATTATTATTGGGAAAAATTATATCAGAAAACCATTCACCAAAAAGATTTACCACAGCCAATGCCAATTTTGGGAAATCCAACAGCAGAATTTGTGCAGGAAAATGAAAATAAATGGAGATTTGGATGCCGAAGCGGTTATGAAATTTATTGTTTTGAAAAACCGTCAAATGATTTTATTTGGGAAGGAACGCTTTCTGTGGAAGGAATGGGAAAAACTGGATTTGTTATTGAATGTGATAAAGAAGGAACAGCGTATTATATTTCAATCGACTTTATGAATGGTTTTGTCCAGTTTAGAGCTTGGGGATTTAATGAAAAAGACGTTAAAAACAATTTTATTTTTGAAAACATCCAAACCAATCAATTTGAAATTGGCGAAGAAAAACAGATTTCTTTTAAAATTATCCGTTACGGAAATTATTATGAACTTTCGATCAACGATATCGTAAAATTGACTTTACTGGATTTTAAATACAACGAAGGAAAAGTCGGAATTTATGTTTGTTCGGCTGTAATTTCTATTAGTGATTCACAAATTCATGTAATTCCAGAACCAGAAAATGAATATGCGGCTTCGGATCCTGAAAAATACAATGAAGATTATAATAGAATGATGCAGATTGACACTCGAACAAACGTCAATTAATTTTACACGATTATGAAAATAGAAATCAAAAAAATTACAAGTTTGTTACTATTAAGTTTCGCTTTTAATTTCTCTCACGCCCAACAAAAAGACAGTGAAAAATGTCGTTACACGAAAACACCGCAAGGTTATCTGATGGTTCTTCGCGAAGGCGATAATGTTTTGGCTTTAATTGAAAATCTGGCTAAAGAACAAAATATTCCATCAGCCAATTTTACCGGAATTGGTTTTGCACAAGATGCTACTTTTGGATTTTATGATTTTAGTGAAAAGAAATTTCATCCAAAAACATTCAATAAAGTCGAAATGGGAAGTATTACAGGATCAATTGCTTGGAGTGGCGACAAACCTTCTATACATATGCACGGCGTTGCAACAGATAATAAATTTGACGCTTACGGTGGGCACATTTTAGGATTGAAAGTTGGAACCGGTTCGATGGAAATTTACATTACAGTAAACCCTGAAAAATTAGAAAGAAAAGTAGAACAACCACTGAATGCGAATGTTTTACAATTGCCTTGTTTGAAATAAATTTTTACTCGCGTAATTTTAATTTAAACACATAGAAACATAGTTTTAGATTGTGTGTAAAGACGTTTCACTCACATCAATACACATAGCGCTCAAGTGGTAAACTTTGTCCGCAAAACTATGTGTTAGAAACTAGTTTCTTTTTGTATTCTTTTCCAAATCAGAAATTCTATGTTTCTATGTGTTTAAAAATTGGATCAGTGAGCAATAAAATTGTTTTTATTTTGAAAGATTAAACTTATATTGGCATTTCTAAACTGATACTTTTATAAAATGCCACAAAATCCTTCTCCAGAAGATGTAAAGAAAATTTTCGAAAGATATTTTACTGCCGATATGAATGTCTGGAAAGGCTTTTCGGAGAAAATTAAAGTCCGTGAATTCGAGAAATCTGACATTATTAAGGATTATAACGGCGTTGAAAAATACCTCAACATTGTGATAAAAGGCTCGGCAGGATTATTTGTTTGGGATGGCAAAAGAGACATTTGCATTAATTTGTTGTATGAAAATAGTTTTATCAGCGATTATATGTCTTTTCTAAATCAGCAACCATCTGTTATTAAGACCGAAGCTTTGGAAGATATTACATTATGGTCCATTTTTCATCAGGATTTAAATGAATTGTATCAAAGATCTGAAACAGGTTTACGAATTGGAAAAGCCATTTCTGAAATGCTTTATGTACGTAAACAGCAAGAACAAATCAACCTTTTGACGCTTTCACCGCAGGAACGATATTTAAAACTCATTGAAGGACGTCCGGAAATTTTTCAGAGAACTCCACTCAAAATCATTGCTTCCTATCTCGGATTAACGGCTGAAAGTTTAAGCCGAATTCGAAAAAGAGTTATGGAAAAATGATTTCTTACCCAAAGTCAATTTTAGTTTCAATCTGGCTCACTAAGTTTGCTTCACTAAACCAAACAAATTGAACTCATGAAAAATAAAATCAACTTCGGTGCTATTATAGTTTATTACATAATTGCTGTAATCTGCAGATATGCAGCTACTAAAACTAATTTATTATCTGGAATAGAAAATCCGTATTTAGTAATTTTGCTTCGCGGTGTTGGTCCAGCTTTGGGTGCTTTGGCTGCCATAAAAATATTCGCTCTTAAAAATCCAATGTCGTTAAAAGGAATCTACAAAAATGCAATTGTTCCATTTGCTGTTTATTGGATTCTTCCAGCAGTTTTAATCGCAAGTTCTTATTATTTTACAATTGGTAAATTCCCAATTTTATTAATGTTTACAATTTTAGTTTACGGACTTTTAGAAGAAATTGGATGGCGTGGATTTTTGCAAGAACAATTAAAATCTCTACCTAAGTTTACCTCGATATTAATTATTGCAGTTCTTTGGTTTGCGTGGCATTTAAATTTCGAAATGACAGCAAGTAACTTGATTTTCTTCGGTATCATTTTCTTTGGAACATGGGGAATCGGAAAAGTATATTCTTCTACAGGATCGTTATTGGCAGCTGCGGGAGTACATTCGTTGAACAATTTCTTTCGTAACGGTCTTCATGAAACAGAACTTACTTTAATTGTTGTTTTACTTATAATTTGGGTTGGATTTATAATTATCTATAATAGAAAATATAAAACAGCTGTAAATCCTGCTTAAACCGATATATTTTAATTTTATTTATAAAAAAACTGCGCAAATGTTATGAGTTTGCGCAGTTTTTTATTTTGATAAAATTTAATTCAGTCTTTCTGTAGTTTCCATTCTCAAACAATATTCACTTCCTAAATAAAGTGGGTTTCCATGTTTTTCTGACCAAAATCCGTCTAGAATATCTTTATTGATACATCTGTAAACCGCAACGCCTTTATAGGTTTCATTATCGTCGCCTTTGTAATTGAAATTAATGACCAAAATATTGTCTTTGAAAAATCCGTGTCCTTTTTGTTTGGAATCATTGATAGTCCAATCTGCAACAATTCTATTGTTTTTATCTAAAGTTAATCCTAAAACGCCTTTATAGGTTATCTGATTACTTTCATCCTGATTGCTTCCTGAAATAGCATAATTTCCAACTAAATCTTGTACTGTCATTCGTTATTAATATAAAGCGGCAAAGATAAAAATATCAGACCATTTCTGAAAAGTAAAAGCAGTGAGAAATCTTGATTTCGATTCGTAATGAAAATTTAGCAACTGTAAATGAGAATCGTATAAAATAACCCGAAATCTAATTTTTAATTTTAATACTATAAGTTTTTCAAATTTTATTAATTAAAAAAAACGGATTATGACAACTGACAGATACACCAATTACGACGATGACAATATAGAAAATCAAAATTTTTCGGAACAATATAATGATCCCTTTGACGAGCGTTTTCTTTTGGAAGAAAAGCAATTGAGTGATAAAGATTATATAGATAGCGAATACTCAAATGCATTAGATAGAAATAATGAAGATGATTTTGATTTCGAAGAAAATACTCCCGAAAGTGACCTCGAAGACGAAGATGATGATTTGGACCCAGACGATATGGATGATGATCTTGTAGAACGCTATGATGAAAATGATCGCGAACCCGAAACTTTTACAGATGATGGTTATAAAGTTGATTAACCAAAAAAAATGCTAAACGAAATTGTTTAGCATTTTTTTTTGAATTAAATCTGCTTTCGCGAAGATTATTTTTTCCTCTTTAAATTTTAAATCAAAGATTCCTCCTAGTTTTCTTTCCGAAAAATCTCCGGTAAATTCTACTTGCAGATGTACGTTTTCTTCATCTTTTACATTCAGTTTTACTAACGTTGTATTGGTATTATAACCTATAAAACAACCTACGCATTGTTGCAATTACATTCCATCCTTTTGCCTGAAATAATTTAGCGGTTTCTTTTCCTAAACCCGATGACGCACCGGTAATAAAAATGGTCTTTCTCATGATTGTAGTGTTTTTACTAATTGTACACTGCAAAGTTGCTCCAAATGGATTTTTAGGATGTAGCCAAAAAGGAGAATTGATAAGTCTAAATTACGGCAGCAGCATAATTCTCTTTTTTCTAAAAATTGATGTTTTTCATATAAAATACAACGACCATTTCATAAAATAACGAAATATCGTAAATCAAAAAACGCCTGAAATTTACGAATTCCTTTAAAACAAAGGCTTTAACATTAAAGGCACATTAATTGGCTATTCTCTGGCATCAACATACAATTTTAAAATGCCAAACATGAAAACACGCTTTTTTCCATTTACACGAGATCCTATAATTAAAAAATTGGAGAAAAATTTGACTTCTTAATCTAGATTAACCGATGCAGGTTTCATTCTACAATACATTTGCATCATACCAATAACAAAAGAAAACACAAAACGACTTAAAAGTTAATATTTTAAACTTAAAAGTCATTTTAAATTAAAAACATAAAACAATATTAATCTAAATATCAAAAACCATGAGCACATTTACAGTAAAAGACGGAACACAAATTTATTACAAAGATTGGGGAACAGGACAACCAATTGTTTTTCATCACGGATGGCCTTTATCAAGTGATGACTGGGATGCACAAATGATGTTTTTCCTTCAAAAAGGATACAGAGTTATTGCACACGATCGCCGAGGACATGGTCGTTCTGGTCAGGCTTCTGAAGGAAATAACATGGAAACTTACGCAGCAGATATTGCTGAATTAACTGAAGCTTTAGATCTAAAAAATGCTATCCACGTTGGTCACTCTACTGGAGGTGGCGAAGTAATTCGCTACGCAGCAAAATACGGAAAAGGACGTATTGCTAAAGCGGTTATCATCAGTGCTGTAACGCCTATAATGATTCAAAACGAATCGAATCCAGAAGGTGTTCCATTGTCAGTTTTTGACGAAATCAGAAAAGGAACTGGATTTAACAGAGCACAATATTTTTACGATTTCCCAATTCCTTTTTACGGATGGAACCGCGAAGGACAAACTGTTCAAGAAGGAATTAAACAAAACTGGTGGCGTCAAGGAATGATGGGTTCTGTTTTATCTCATTATGAAGGAATCAAAGCTTTCTCTGAATCCGATTTTACAGAAGATTTGAAGAGTTTAGACATTCCAGTTTTAGTTTTACACGGAGAAGATGATCAAATCGTTCCTTATGCTCAGGCACCACGAGCTGCAAAATTATTGAAAAACGGAAAATTGATTTCGTATCCAGGATTCTCTCACGGAATGCCAACCATCAATGCTGAAACGATCAATAACGATATTTTAGAATTCATCAAATAAATCAATCATCACTGCCTGTAAGGTTCAATTTATGGGCAGTTTAATCTTCTTCAAATTATGAGTTTATTTCAACCACCCTCTTTTGATACCGTTACAGAAGCTCTGCAATGGTTAGGCACGCAAGGTTTTACAGAAAACTTTAATCTGGACAGCAATTGCATTCGCTACAATAATAATACAAAAAGTATGTCGCCAGAAGAATTCAAGATTGAATATATATTTCGTTTTGAAGGCGATACTGACCCAGGAGACGAAGATATTGTCTACGGAATTAAATCTGAAATCTACAATTTAAAAGGTGTTTTAACGAGCGCTTTTGGAATTTATGCTGACTCTGTTTCTGCCGAAATGATAAAAAAACTTTCAACGCATTAACATAAAAAAGACGTAACCCTTTAATAAAATTACGATATATCGTAAGAGCTTTTGATCTCTAAAAAATCTAAAACCCTATTCAACAACAAATTAAAAATTTGGCACCTCATTGGCCTAACTAATTATAAATCTTAAAAAATAAATAATCATGAAACCATCATCTAACTTATTATCTCCAAACAACCACGCCTTAGTATTAATCGATTTTGAAGGTCAAATGGCTTTTGCTACAAGCAATATTCCTTTAAGCGAATTACGCACGAATGTGGCTATTGTAGCTGGAGCTTCTAAAATTTTTAATGTTGATACAATCGTTACCACTGTTGCAGAAGAAAGTTTTGCAGGACCTGTTTTTCCAGAAATTGAAGAATATTATCCAATTGCAACTTCAGGATACATTGACAGAACATCAATGAACACTTGGGAAGACGAAAATGCTTATAAAGCGATCGTAGCAAAAAACAAAAAGAAATTAGTTCTTGCAGGATTATGGACAGGAGTTTGCATCGTTGGTCCAGCGCTATCTGCAATCGAAGAAGGTTATGAAGTGTATGTAATTACAGATGCCTGCGGAGATGTAAGCGCTGAAGCTCACGAACGTGCCGTTCAAAGAATGATTCAGGTTGGCGCTCAACCGATTACTTCTATTCAATATTTATTAGAACTACAAAGAGACTGGGCACGTGAAGAAACGTATGTTCCAGTAACGAACTTAATGAAAAAACATGGCGGATCTTACGGTTTAGGTATTCACTACGCACACAACATGTTGAAACACTAATTTGACTAATTCAATTTTATTATAAATCTCTTACGCTTCATTATGTTGGAATCATCAAAATCCATATTTAAAAACGTCAAGTTACTTGTTCTTTTTCTCTTTATAGGAAACCTAACATTTGCACAAAGTTTCAAACTTTTGCGTTATGACGAAAATTATGAATTCTTAAAAGACGCTTCCAGAAACTTTTATGAGAATTTAAAATTTGTCCCTTTAAACAAAGAGAAAAATTTTTACCTGTCTTTTGGAGGCGAAGCAAGATATGAATACGTTGATTTCAACAATGAAGATTGGGGCAGACTGAATATTGGTCATAACAATTTCCTGCTGCAGCGCTATGATCTTCATGCCGATATTCATTTAGGAAAAACCTTTAGAGTATTTGCCCAATTAAGAAGTGCCTTAGAAGATGGCCGAGTAAACGGTGCACGTGGCATTGACGAAGATCAGCTGAATATTCAGAATTTATTTTTGGATGTAAATGTCTGGCAGCAAAAAGATAAAAAAATAACCGTTCGAGCCGGAAGACAAGAACTAGATTACGGCTCCGGAAGATTGATTTCTGTTAGAGAAGGTCCGAATGCGAGACTTTATTTTACAGGAGGAAAAGTAATGTATTCTTCCGAAAGAGTATCTGTTGATGCTTTTGCAATGATGGCAGATACCATTTACACAGGAGTTTTCGATAATAAAATGTCCAAACAGTTGAATCTTTGGGGAGCTTATTCTAAAATCATCTTTCCAAAAGCAGGAAATCTTGATGTTTATTATCTCGGAATAAGAAGAGACGAATCGCTTTTTGAAGAAGGAATTGCACCTGAAAGACGTCATACAATCGGATCAAGATTATGGAAATACGGCGGTGGCTTTATTTATAACCTGGAAGCGGCTTATCAATTTGGAACTTTTGATTCAGGAAATATAAATGCTTGGACAGGATCTATTGACATTGGATATATGTTTGAAAACATAAAATTCAAACCCACGATAAATCTTCGAAATGATTATATCTCAGGAGATAAAAATCAGGGAAATGGAAATCTTCAAACGTTTAATCCGCTTTATCCGAAAGGAGGTTATTTTGGTTTCAGTCCGCAGGTTGGTCCAGTAAACCTCATCGATATACATCCTTATGCCACAATGGATTTACTTTCGAATTTAAAGATGCAGGTCGATGTGGTTTTCAACTGGCGATATTCAACTCAAGACGGCGTTTACAGACCAAGCGGAATGCTTAACCTTCGCGGAAGCGATTCTGACGAAAGATACATCGGAACTGCTTATTTAGCCAACTTTACCTATAGCGTAAACAAATATATTTCGGTAGTCAGTGGTATCCAATATTTTAAAACGGGTGCTTTTATCAATGACATTATTCCGAACTCTAAAGACGGGGTTTTCTTTAATGCCCGACTTGGATTCAAATTTTAATTTTTTTAAACATATAAAATTAAACACATAGGTACATAGCTTATTGGAATGTAAAAAAGGCGTTACACTTGCATGAATAAACATAGCTCTGTCAACTTTGACAAAGTTCTCGCAAAGTAATTTACAATGAAGCTATGTGTTAGAAACTAGTTTCTTTCCCTATTCTTTTTCAAAATAAAGAAAATCTATGTCTCTATGTGTTTAAAAATTTTCACCACTAAACCCTTAATAATGAAAACAAACAATTCAACATACAGATTTAGATATTCCTATCTTTTTCTTTTAATCATAACATTTGCAGGCGCACTTAGTAACCATGCTTTTGCTCAAACAGCATCTATAGGCTCAACTACTACATGGGGGAAAGTAGACGGAGTTGCAGTAAACGGATTGGTTCAAGGACCATCTGCTGCAGAAGCAGATTTACAAGTTGCCTGCGTTTTTGAATATACAGAAGGTGATATTTTCAATCCTCCTGCCCTTCCTGCAAACCTAAACGGAATGGTGCATTTGGACGATGCTTTAAAAGGGATTATTACAGAATTACGCAAAAGCGGAAAATTTACCGGACATTCTCTTGAAACTTTATTGATTACACCAGCAAAAGGAACTTTAGCAGCAAAACAATTATTGTTAATCGGATTGGGTGACCGCAATAAATTTACTCCCGATTTAATGATCAGCGTTGGAAGCACTGCCATGCGTGAAGCTTTACGTTTAGGCGTTTCAAATTTTTCTTTTGCAAGTGATATTAAAGATGCGGGAATCGATTCTCCAACGGCTTTGGTTGCTACAAATGTTGTTTTAGGTTCTTTTGAAGCGTATAGAACGCAATCTTATCTAAAAGAAAAAAAATTAGCAGATTACAAGCCTTTAACGAAAGTGATTCTACTTGCCGGACCTGCTTTTTACAATGTCGCTGGAGAAGGAATTAAAGATGCTATTTCAAAATTAAACTCTAAATAATCAAATTATGAAAGCTGATTTAATTTTATTCAACGGAAAGATTCATAGTTTCAATACCGAAACTCCAAACGTTACAGCCGTAGCTATTAAAGATGGAAAATTTATCGCAGTTGGAAATGATAACGACATCATGACTTTTGCTTCTGAAGAAACCAAAATAATCGATCTTCAAAATAAAAGAGTAGTTCCTGGAATCAACGATTCACACATTCACCTTATTCGTGGCGGTTTAAACTACAATTTAGAATTGCGCTGGGATGGTGTTCCTTCTTTGGCAGATGCACTTCGAATGTTGAAAGAACAAGTAGATCGTACTCCAAATCCGCAATGGGTTCGTGTGGTTGGCGGTTGGTCTGAATTTCAGTTTGCTGAGCGCAGAATGCCAACTTTGGAAGAAATCAATGCAATTGCGCCAGATACTCCTGTTTTTATTTTGCATTTGTATGATCGAGCCATTATGAACAGAGCGGCTTTGAGAGCAGTTGGTTACAACAAAAATACGCCTGCGCCTCCTGGTGGTCATATCGAACGTGATTCTAACGGAGAACCTACTGGACTTATCATTGCTACACCAAATGCGATGATTTTGTATTCGACTTTGGCTAAAGGTCCGACACTTTCTTACGAACATCAAATCAATTCGACACGTCATTTTATGAAAGAATTAAACCGTTTCGGAATTACAAGTGTGATTGATGCTGGAGGTGGTTTTCAGAACTTTCCTGATGATTATAAAGTGGTTAATGAATTGAATGAAAAAAAACAATTAACCGTAAGAATCGCTTATAATCTTTTCACTCAGAAACCAAAACACGAATTTGAAGATTTCAACGACTGGATTGATACCGTAAAATTATATCAAGGAGACGATATGTATCGCCACAACGGAGCTGGAGAAATGTTAGTTTTTTCTGCTGCCGATTTCGAAGATTTCCTTCAACCAAGACCAGATCTTCCTGAAAATATGGAAGCTGAACTAGAAAAGGTAGTACGTCTTTTGGTAGAAAATCGCTGGCCTTTTAGACTTCATGCCACTTACAACGAAAGCATTACCCGATTTTTGAATGTTTTTGAAAAGATAAACAGAGATGTTCCTTTCAACGGACTTCCGTGGATTTTTGATCACGCTGAAACGATAGACGAACGTAACATCGAACGAGTAAAAGCGCTTGGAGGTGGAATTGCAGTTCAAAGCAGAATGGCGTATCAGGGAGAATATTTCACCGATCGTTACGGAGCAAAAGCTGCTGAAAATACACCGCCAATCAAAAAAATGATTGAAATGGAAGTTCCTGTCGGCGCAGGTTCAGATGCTACACGTGTGAGCAGTTACAATCCGTGGGTTTCAATGTATTGGATGACCGTTGGAAAAACAGTTGGAGGTTTACAATTGTATACAGATACAAGATTAAACAGACAAACTGCTTTAGAATTATATACTCGTGGAAGCGCTTGGTTCTCTCAAGAACAAACTAAAAAAGGAGATATTAAAGTGGGAATGTTTGCCGATTTAGTGGTTTTAGATCGTGATTATTTTACAATTGACGACGAAGACATCAAAAAAATCGAAGCTGATTTGACGATTGTAGATGGAAAAATTGTGTATGCCAATGGAGATTTTTCTTCGTTCTCACCGCCACATATTCCGATTTTGCCAGATTGGTCGCCAACGAATATTTACAACGGTTATCCGGTAAGAAGCGGTTTGCAAAGTGCAATTGAAAAGAATGCGAAAGCAGATGCAAAACCTAAATTAACAGCACAAATTCATAGCTGTAGCGGAAGTTGCGATGTTCACGCTCATAATCACGATGTTGCCCGAATGAGCAATGTTCCTGTTAACAATTATAATGCATTCTGGGGCGCATTGGGTTGCTCTTGCTTTGCTTTCTAAATAATAAAAAAATGATTGAAATTATTAAACAAATCCTTCACTCTGATTTAGGAAATTCATTCAACAATGCAGCGCTTTTGTTTTTTAGAATTCTGCTTGCAATTGAACTTTTCAGAGTACATGGAATGAAGAAATTCAGAGTTGAAAACGGTCAGAAAGAACACGTTCCGAATCCGTTGCATTTGCCTGAAAAACTAAACGGATTGGTGGCCACTTTTTCAGATACGATTATTCCGTTTTTCATCATTTTCGGACTCGGAACACGGCTTGCAGTTCTGCCAACAATTGGTGTAACTGCTATTGGATATTTTGTCGTTCACAGAAATGATTCGCTCGAAGTGCGCGACGTTCCTTACATGTACACTTTATCTCTATTATTACTTCTTGCACTTGGTGCAGGAACTTATTCACTTGATTATTATTTACTAAACCTAATTTAAAATGAAAGCAAACATCGGAATCAAACAAGAAAGCATCAACAAAGTAGTTGAGGTATTAATTAAAATACTAGCCGACGAATTTGTACTTTATACCAAAACAAAAAGAGCACATTGGAATGTTGAAGGTCCAGATTTTTACAACAAACATCTTTTTTTCGAACAGCAATATGATGCGATTGATGAGGTTGTAGATACCGTTGCAGAAAGAATCAGATCTTTAGGACATTATACGCCAGCAACGTTGAAAGATTTTTTAGCATTGACGCATTTGACAGAAGAAATAAAAGAGAAAAATGATAGCAATGGTTTTATCAAAGAATTGCTTTTAGATCACGAAAGTATTATTATTTACTTACGTGAAAACATTAATAGCATTGCTAACGAATTACAAGATGCTGGAACAAGCGATTTTATTACTGGACTTGTAGAAAATCACGAAAAAATGGCTTGGATGCTTCGTGCTCATTTGAACTAAAAAATTATGGAAATACAACAAAAAAACATTTGGTACGTTACCCTGCTTTTAACCATTATAGCAGGGTATTGCGATACCGTAACTTTTGTCGCTGCCGATTCGATATTTTCGGCACACGTTACGGGAAACTTTATTGTCTTTGCTTATCAAATTATAAAAGGCTCAGACATACACGCTTGGATTAAACTTCTAACATTTCCTATTTTTATTATTGCAGTAATTACTGGTGGAAGAATTGCATTAAAAGCGACTAATCGATATACTATCTTGTTTTGGGAAGGTATAATATTGGTTTTAAGTGGCATTGCTTCTTACGTTTTTGGTTATTTAGAAAATTTTGAAGAATGGACAATGTACACCGTTGCAATGACAACCGTATTTGCAATGGGACTTCAGAATGCTTTTGGAAAGCTTTACGCGAAAGAAACACACGGTCCAACTACCATGATGACTGGAAATGTAACACAAGCTTCTCTCGACTTAGGAAGTTTACTAAAAAACGGATTGAAAGACGTAGATGTGGTATTAAGTTTTAAAAAACAGCTCGTTACCATAATCGGATTTCTTGTAGGTTGTTTTTTAGGCGCAATTGCTGGAAAATTTTTCGGATTGGGCACTTTAATTCTTCCTGGAGCAGCTATGATAATTTGTTATTTATACCATCGAGAAAGCTAGACAAACAAGGATTTTGGATTGCAGATTTCTGATAATATAGTATCTTTAAAAAATGAATTTCATCCCTATTATTTCTGTCAAAAACCACGTATGCGCCTTATTTACAGCCATCTTATTTTTGCTTGTAAATCATGGCACAACGGCGCAATCCGAAGAAGATCCTAATGTCTTAAAAAAGAAAATTGCTAAAGCTGAAAGTAATCCGAAAAAGGTCGATTTACTTTTAGCTTTAAGCAGTTATTATCTAAATAAAACTGGCGAAAACAAAACCGATCTGGATAATGCAGATCTTATTAATACACAGGCAAAATTATTAAGTGATCGTGTAAAGTATAAACTTGGAAAAGGGAAATCCATACTTTTGGGAGCTCAGATTTATAGAGAAAAAGGCGATAGAGAAAATGCTTTAGAAAAAACAAAAAATGCCATTACGTATTCTAAAAAAAATAATTTAACCGAATTGCAGGCAAGCAGTTATTCTGAACTTTCTATCTATGATGCAGAAGTTGACCAAAAAGCCAAATACAAACAAACGGCGATTCAGCTCTTTAAAAAAGCAGGTGCTAAAGAAAAACAGGCCACAACTTTAAAAGAACTTGGAGAATTATATAGCATTAATGAAAATCCGGATAAAGCAGAACCTTTGTTGCAAGAATCTTTGGCTTTGTACAAATCCATTCATTATCCAAAATTACAAGGAGTTTACAATTTACTTTCTGAAGTTTATACCTCAAAAGGAAATTATCCTGAGTCTTTAAAACATGCCCTTTTAGCAGAAAAAACTGCTCTTGCGGTAAATGATCATTCGTTGCAATTAAGTTCTATTTACAATCATGTAGGATTGGTTTATTATTACTTACGCCAGAATGATGATGCCGAAGAATATTGGTACAAAGCTTTTGAAGTTGCTAAAAATTTTAACGATACAGAATACGTAAGAACCATTGGAGAAAACCTTTGCTCCCTTTTGATTCGACAAAAAAAGGAAAAAAAAGCGCTTGAGCTTATTAAGGAAATGCAGCAGAAATTTCCGAGCTCCAATATCGAGCGTATCATGAAAGAGAATTATTTGTTATTTAATATTTACAGAATTCTAAACAACAATGCAACGGCTTCTATATATTATAAGAGACTTGCTGATTTTTATGGCGAAAATGCAGATAGAAACGGAAACAGTATTGCAGTTCTGAGAAGTTTTGCTTCTTATCATTATCAAATAAAAAAATTCAATGAATTCTATAAAAATGTACGACGCTTAGATTCGCTTGCTGCGGGTGCTGGAAATAATTTAATTCGCTCAGAAAGTTATTTGATTTGGTTCAAAGCCGATTCTTCAAGAGGCGATTATATCAATGCGATCAAACATTACCAGTTATATAAAAGCCTTTCTGATTCTGTTTTTAAAGGAGAAAAAAGCAAGCAGATCAATAGTCTTCAAATTGAATACGAAAGCGAGAAAAAAGATAAAAACATCAATCTGCTTCAAGAACAGGCAAAAGTACAGCAGATTCAAATTCAGAAAGATACCGTTGTAAAATATGTATTTATCGGAAGTGTTATTGTTTTAATCCTTTTTCTAGCACTTTTATACAACAGTTTTAGATTAAAAAAGAAAAAGAATGCAGAGTTAGAAATTCAGCGTCAGCAGATTAATGAACAAAACGAGTTGAACAAAAAAATGCTCGTTGAAAAAGAATGGCTTTTGAAAGAAATTCATCATCGTGTAAAGAATAATCTTCAGATTGTCATTAGTTTATTAAACACACAATCGGCGTATTTGGACAACGAAGATGCTTTAATGGCCATTCAAAACAGTCAGCACCGAATGCATGCCATGTCGCTTATTCATCAGAAATTGTATCAATCTGATAATCTGGCAAATATTGATATGTCTTGGTATGTTTATGAATTGACCAATTATATGAAAGAATGTTTTGATACCGATCGAAACATCAATTTTGTTTTGGAAGTAGAAAAAACGTATCTTGATGTTGCACAAGCTGTTCCGCTTGGATTAATCATAAACGAAGCAGTTAATAATGCTATTAAATATGCTTTTCCAGAAGACAGAAAAGGAGAAGTTACTATCGTTCTTAAAAATATTGGCGAAAGCAATTACGAATTAAAAATTGCGGACAACGGAATTGGACTTCCTGTTGATTTCGATAGCACCGAAAGAGATTCATTAGGTATGAATTTAATGATGGGATTAAGCGATCAAATTGACGGAGTTTTTGAAATGAAAAACGATAACGGACTGAAAATCACAATTACATTTACAAGAAACACAGAATTTGAAGTTACTGCAGAGAATTCTTAAATGATATAAATAACATAATGAAGGAGAAAATTCTAATTGTTGAAGATGAATTTATAGTAGCAAATGATTTAAAAATCATGTTGCAAAAAACAGGATATCAAGTTGTTGGCATTGCTTCTTCTGTAGTTCAAGCACGAAAATTAATCGAAGATAAAAAACCAGAATGGGTTTTATTAGACATCATGTTAAAAGGTGATTTGACCGGAATTGATTTGGCTTGGGAACTTCGCGAGATGAATCTTCCTTTTTTATATATTTCGGCAAACACCAATCAAAGCACGCTTGAAGCTGTAAAAGCAACACAACCATACGGATTTATGGTGAAACCTTTTCGTGAAAGAGATCTTATCGTAATGCTAGACATTGCTAAATATAGATTTAATGAAGAAAAAGGAAGTTTGGGAGAAGCTAAAATCGATAATCAAATTCAGGAAATTGAAGGAATTGTCGGTAGTAGTCAGCTCTTACAAGAAGTTATTGAAAAAATAAAAATTGTGGCTCCGGCCGAAACTTCCGTTCTAATTTTAGGCGAAAGCGGAACCGGAAAAGAAAGAGTGGCGCATTCCATTCACGATCTATCAGCTCATCAATCCAATCCGATTGTAATTGTAAACTGTGCTGCCTTACCACAATCTTTAATCGAAAGCGAATTATTTGGTCATGAAAAAGGTGCTTTTACTGGAGCAAATACATTACGAATCGGAAAGTTTGAACAAGCCGATAACGGAACTATTTTTCTAGATGAAATTGGAGAATTACCATTAGATTCTCAGGTAAAATTGTTGCGGGTTTTACAGGAAAAAGAAATTCAAAGACTTGGTGGAAACAAAACTATCAAAATCAATGTTCGTATTGTAGCGGCAACCAACAGATCTTTGGAAAAAGAAGTGGCAGAAGGACGTTTCAGACTTGATCTCTATTATAGATTAAATGTATTTCCGATACAATTGCCAACTTTAAAAGAACGAAAGGAAGATATTGAAGCATTAGCGAATCATTTTCTGAAGAAATATGCAGCAAGTTCCCGAAAGAATGTCAATAGTATTAGTCCGAACGCTTTATCTCAATTAAAAAATTACGATTGGCCAGGAAACATTCGTGAATTAGAACATTTAATCGAAAGAAATGTTCTGCTTGCCAAAACAACTGAAATTGAAAAATTTGATCTTCCTTCTACAACTCCTTCCACTTTTGAAGTTGTTCATACAGGAAAAATGAAATCGATGGAAGAAATGGAAAAAGAACATATTATGAATGCACTTCAACTTTGCGACGGAAAAGTTTCTGGTCCAGGAGGCGCTGCTGAAATGCTAAAAATACAACCGCAGACTTTGTATTCAAAAATGAAAAAATTAGGGATAAAACAAGGATATAATTAATCTACATTAAGTTCTCGTAACTGCAGGCTTCGCTAACTTTGCTTATGTAAAACGAACCATAAAATTAAAACATATGGAAACAATAAAATTAGAATTAGACGAAAAACAACATGGTGCATTTAATCTCTATGTTGATGATAAAAAGTTAGGCGAAATGACAGTAAGCATTAAACCAGATTTACTAACCGTTTACCACACAGGTGTTGAGCCAGAAGCCGAAGGAAAAGGGTATGCAAAGAAACTTTTAGAAGAAATGGTTTCTTATGTTCGAGCCAACCATTTAAAAGTTTTACCGCTTTGTCCTTATGTTCATGCTCAATTTAAAAGACATCCAGATGAATATGAAGATATCTGGAAAAAATAATTAAAAATATACTAATATGAACACAAATATATTAACAGACGGCGTGCCTTTAAATGAAGCAAAAAAAGCCTTAGTCCTGATTCATGGTCGTGGTGCCAACGCTCATGATATTCTTTCGATTGCCAAGCATCTTAAAGTAAACGATTTTGCTTTGGTTGCACCTGAAGCAGAAAACAGAACTTGGTATCCGTATTCATTTTTAGCTCCGCTTGATCAAAACGAACCATCATTTTCAAAATCATTAGAAGCCATTCATCAGGTTGTGGTGGCAATTCAGCAAAACGGAATCGAAAAAGAGAATATTTATTTCTTAGGTTTTTCTCAAGGTGCTTGTCTTGCATTGGAATTCGCCACAAGAAATGCAGCAAAATATGGCGGAATTGTAGCTTTTACCGGTGGATTAATTGGTGATCAGGTTTATGAAAATCATTATTCAGGAAACTTTGAAAACACACCTGTTTTTATCGGAACAAGCGATCCCGATTTTCACGTTCCTGTAGAAAGAGTAAATGATACTGAAGCACTTATGACAAAAATGGGCGCAGATGTAACCAAGAAAATCTATCAAAATATGGGACATACCATTAGTATGGACGAAGTAGATTGTGCCAACGCTCTCATTTTCAACAAAAAACAATGATCACGATAACGCGTGTTTACAGCGATGACAGCGGAGAAAGTCATTTTGAAGACTTCGAAGTTCCATTAAAAAACAATGGCGATATCGGATTTTTATCTGAAGATGAACCTGTCAAATCTATCGTTTTTAGAGAAGTCAGTCCTTCTTATGACTACGATTTTCACAATGCTCCAGACCGTCAATATATTATTTTACTGGAAGGCGGTGTAGAAATCGAAACGTCATTAGGAGAAAAAAGAACATTTAATACCGGTTCGATTCTTTTGGTTGAAGACACCACAGGAAAAGGACACAAAACAAAAAATATTGAGCCTAAACTTCGAAAATCAATATTTATAAAATTAATCTAAACCTATAGAAACATCGATTTTGATAACGAAATGCCTTTCTTCTACAGTTAAGGCTATGTTTCTATGTATTAAAACATCAAATAAAAATCATAAAAAATGGAAAAAGAAACCGTTAGAATTGAGAATTTTAGCGATGCCGTATTTGCTATCGCTATTACACTTTTGGTTTTAGATCTTCATGCGCCAGATGTTACGGCTGTAAAAAATGGTACCGAATTGCTATCTTATCTTAAAAACGAATGGACTTCGTATCTTGCCTTTACGCTTTCTTTTTTCAGTATTTTTATCATGTGGGTCAATCATCATAAAATTTTCAAACAAATTTATAGTCGAAATACCGCTATCATGTTTTCAAACGGATTGATTCTTTTTTTGGTTACGGCGGTTTCTTATCCAACAGCTTTGATAGCACGTTTTTTTGAAGGTGAAGCTTCCAATATTGCAGTAGCAATCTATACCGGAATTTTTGTACTGATTAATATTTCATACAATCTATTGTGGTTTATTGCGAGTCATAACAAGAAATTATTGCGTCCCGGAATTACAGATTCTGCCATCAAAAAAATCAGAAACAATTATCTCTACGGATTTCCAACGTATTTAATCGCCTTCGGTATCTCATTTCAATATCCAACAACGGCTTTGGCCATAAGTATGCTTTTACTGATTTATTGGGCGGTTTCTTCAGGAAAAATAAAAATGATTGTAATAAATTAATCTAGAAAATGCTCTTTTTTAATGCCTAATTTCTGCATTCTAGAAGCTAAAGTTGTAGCAGGCAAACCCAATAAAACGGCAGCGCCTTGTGGTCCAGAAATTCTTCCGTTGCATTTTTTAATGACTTTAAGAATATGCTCCCTCTCGACTTCTTGTAAGGTTTTGATCTGAAATTCTGTTTTAGAAGTCTCTGATACTGCAATAAAAATTTCAGGAAAAGTCATTTGTCTGATCGTATCATCTTTTGCAAACAAAATACTTCTTTCGATCATATTTTCTAATTCACGTACATTTCCTGGCCAAACATTTGCCATCATGCCGTTAAGTACTTTTTTAGAAAATCCTTTTATTTTCTTTCCTATTCTTGCTGAATGTTTTTCTAAGAAAAAATTCCCAAGAACTTCAATATCGCCTTTACGATCACGCAAAGCTGGTAGAGGAATTGGATAAACATTCAGACGATAATACAAATCGCTTCTAAACCGTTCTTCTGCAACTTCTTTTGGGAGCGATTTATTTGTAGCGGCAATTACTCTTGCATTTACTCGGATGCTTTTATTTCCGCCAACTCTTTCAATTTCTTTTTCCTGCAAAACACGAAGCAGTTTTCCTTGCAATTCTAAAGGCAACTCTCCTATTTCATCCAAAAAAATCGTACTGTTTTCTGCTTGTTCAAATTTTCCGATTCTTTGTTCTGTCGCTCCCGTAAAAGCTCCTTTTTCATGGCCGAATAATTCACTTTCAATCAAATTTTCAGGAATAGAAGCGCAATTTACTTTGATCATTCTGTTTTTGGAAACTGACGATAATTGATGAATAGCACTTGCCACCAATTCTTTTCCCGTTCCTGTTTCACCAAAAATTAAAACTGTTGAAGGAGAAAAAGCCACTTGAGAAATTAGTTCGTAAACGTTTTGCATGGCATCGCTATTACCGACAATTCCATGAAAACCTTCTTTTGTAGATTCGGCCGTTTCGTTATTATTTTCTGAAAAGGTTGTTTTGAGTTTTTTCAATTCTTCATTATTATTTTTACATTCTTCAGTCAAAATAATATTTCGAATTGTAATAGAAAGCTGCGTTGCAATTCCTCGTAAAATCCGATTGGATTCCCGAGTAAAGGTTTTGGCATTTTTAAAGAAGAGAAAAAGTACGTTTCGGTTTCCATTAAAATACGGAAGACAAAGACCAATTCCATTTTTAAAACCTTTATTATTTATGTTTTGAATAAAATCGGGATTTTTTTGATTTTCATTTAAATCAAAAATAACCGTATCTGCAGAATCCAGACAGAGATTAAAAAATCCGTCCTTTAGCACATAATTTTTTGAGTCTTTATTTTTAATAGATGATTGATAGAAAATTTGATATTCGGTTTCGTCATTATTGGAAGAAGTCAGGATAAAATCGTCAAACTGAAAATGGTCTTTTAACAAACCATTTACAACCGTATTAAATTCTTCTTTAGTTATAGTGGAAGAAAGCGCTGTACAGATAGATAAAATCAACATTTGTTCTTGTTCTCTTTCCTGCAATCGTTTCATCATGAGTGCAGTTTTATCTGTATGATTTTCCATAACGGTAATTCTTGTGGTATTTTTTATGCGCAGCAGCGTAAATTTAAGAAATAGCCCTAATTAAATTACTATTGATTTTCTAAATATGAGATACTTCATTCATAAAATTACGATATATCGTATAATCAAAAAGCATATTTCTTTTCAAAAACCCTGATAAATAAGAGATTATTCTAAATGGAATATTATTTGGATGTATACTGGCACGTTGAAAATTTAACGGCTTTTTATTTCTTAATCTAGGTTAATCGATGCGCAGCCATAACAGACGTAAATTTGTAAAAGAAAAATCAAACAACAATTTAATATCAAAAATACCATGGAAAATAAAATTTTAGGCTTACACCATATTACTGCAATCGCAGGTGACGCTAAACGTAATTTCAACTTTTACTCTAACATATTAGGATTAAGATTCATCAAAAAAACTGTGAATTTTGACGATCCAGGAACCTACCACTTTTACTTTGGTGACGAAGTAGGAAGCGCAGGAACAATTTTGACTTTCTTTCCTTGGGGAGAAGGAATTCAGCAAGGAAGAAAAGGTTCCGGAATGGCAACTGAAATTGGATATTCTGTTCCAAAAGGAAGTTTAGATTTCTGGCAAAAACGTTTTGAGAAATACAACGTAATCTACAACAAACCGGCTGAAAAATTCGGAGAAAAATATTTGACTTTCTTAGATCCAGACGGACTGAAATTAGAGTTAATCGAATCTAAAACAGAAGACAACAGAAAAGCTTGGGAAACTGACGAAGTAAAAGCTGATGTGGCAACAAAAGGTTTTCATAACATTACTTTGACTTTAAACGACATTAAACCAACGGCTGCGATTTTAACCGAAATATTTGGTTATAAATTAATCGATCAGGACGTAAACCGTTACCGTTATGCAACAGACGCTGTAGAAAATGCTGCCATTGTTGACTTGGTAGAATTGGCTGATGAAAAACGTGGTTTTAATGCCAACGGAACTGTTCATCATGTGGCTTTCAGAGTTCAGAATGACGAAATTTTGATGAAATTCAGAGAAAAAATCGAAGAGTACGGATTGCAGATTACACCACAAATTGACAGACAATATTTCCACTCTCTATATTTCAGAGAACCAGGAGGAGTTTTGTTTGAAATCGCTACCGACAATCCTGGATTTACAGTAGACGAAAGCTTAGAAGAATTAGGTAAAAACTTAAAACTTCCGGCTCAATACGAACCGCAAAGAGCTGCTATTGAAAAACATTTGGTTAAAATAAATTAATTCGAATGCTAAACTGGGTTTATCCCAAAACACACAACTATTTTTTAGAAAAGCTGTCCTTTTTGGGATGGCTTTTTTTATTGGATGATTTAAAAGGCTTTTCAATTTTTATAGGAAAATATTTTATATTTGAAAACTATAAAGCGAAATAAACCTCCACTTATTTACTCCATTTTGAACAAGAAAAAAAATACTAGTAGAGAAAACATAAGAACTTCTTTTATAAGAAAAGAATTTTACAAAAAACTTTTACATATAGGATTGTGCATCATTCCGATTGCATTATTTGCTAACAACAAAGGAACATTTAGACTTGTTCCGTTACCATTCTTCCTATATGGAATGTATCAACTCATACAAATAGTTGCAATTTCAAAGCTTATTGTTGATGATTTTTTTCCTCCAAAGATATCTTATGAAAAAAAGACTAAAACAATTGACAAAGTAGTTTACTATTTCTCGACTACTCTTTTTTTTATTAGCCTGATATCGTTATTATTTGAAATCAGGAATTTTGACAACACCATACAGGGCACAAAACTTTTTTGGACAGCGGGTCTTTTCGGAATTCTGGTAGCAATCATTACCACAATAATCTTAAAATTAACAATTCCTAGCGTGTATTATGAAGGT
Source organism: Flavobacterium potami (assembly GCF_020026915.1). Classification (GTDB taxonomy): domain Bacteria; phylum Bacteroidota; class Bacteroidia; order Flavobacteriales; family Flavobacteriaceae; genus Flavobacterium; species Flavobacterium potami. The sequence goes on from NZ_JAINUY010000010.1 coordinate 103,144, forward strand.
AAAAGAAGATATACGGTTCTTCTAGGACTATTTATCGGATTCTTTCTACTATTTACATCTTTGGCAAGTTTTGTAAACCATTATTTTGCTGACCCAACAACTTTTTACAAAAATTTTAAAATAGAAAGCAAAAGCATTAGTGGTGGTAGATCTACTGAATACTTTTTTTATTTTAAAATGGAAAATGGTACTGAAGAAAGGTTTTCTGTAGGGAAAACAAGATATGATAATTTTGAAGAGGGTGAAGAAATAAAACTATGTCTGATGAAAGGGAAACTTGGATTTGATTATGTGACAGGATTTAAAAAAATAAAATAATAAATTTTACATGTTGGCTGTAGAATTAATCTTTACAGAAAAAAATCATGCAGAAATTTTCAATTTATATAAAGTCGAATAAATTTTATTGGAGTCCGCAAACTATCACATATTCAATACTATTTTTTATTTGTGGTATGATGCTTTTTAAGCAAAAGATTCTTCGTTTAGAGCCTAACTTTATTGACGAAATTTTTGTTTGGCTTGCAGTTGGTGGTTTTATGTTCGCTGTAATTTTAAAATTGTATAATTTTAATAAAATTGAACCATTTCGAGGAAAACTTGAAGGTTACTTATCATTTGAAAAAGATTCAATAATTGCTGGTAATGAAATTTATCCAATTGAAAAAATACGAAAAATTCAAATTTCTAATGATGATTATGTTGGCAGATTAGCTCATATTTCAAGTGGAAATCTAGGTCCAGCGCTTTCAAATGGAATTAATAATTTTATAATAATCTATTTGGAGTCTGGTACATCAAAAAGATATGATTTTGAATTAATTAATTCAGATGATTTTCAAAAAGAAAGAGAAACACTTATTGATTATCACATAATTGGAAAAATAGATTACTGGGAGCTGGCAAATGTATTAGGTGAAAAGAATACTGATGAAATTCATTCGCTTACTGATGAAATTAATAAAAGGCGTGCTATCGTTAAGCTTTAAAAAATCCGATAAATTTACACAGCAGATTACATATCATTAATAATCAAAATAACAAAAAATGAAAAAATTCAACACTCTAATTTTCATGATATGTTTTACAACACTATCATTCGGACAAAGCGCATCCAAAACCGATCAATCGCAAATAAAACAATTAATCATTGAATCTTTTGATGAAATTTGGTCTAAATTAGATTCTAAAAACATTGATAAATATTACACCAAAGATTTTCTTCTTTTAGAAAATGGAGAAATTTGGAACAATGACTCCATTGCAAATTATTTAAATAAGGCTATACTTGATAAACCGATTCCGAAACGAGTAAACTCAATTGAAGTTATTGAAATTAAAATCTTAAACAAAACGGCCTGGATTGCGTATAAAAACAAAGCTGTATTTTCGTTTGACGATAAAAAAAGTAGCAAAATGTATTGGCTAGAAAGTGCGACCGCAGTTTTAACCAAAAACGGATGGAAATTAGAAATGTTACATTCTACTGCAACGAAAAAAGAATAAAATTAACACCTATTAAACTTGAAAGTAAACCGAAACCAAAAGAAAACGGAAAAAAGAATATTAAAAAACAAAGAAAAAAAAATAGACTTAATCCATTATATTCTTTTAATAGCAGCTTTAATTCTTTTTATTTTAAATTATACATTCTTTACAAGTAAAACGATTGGACACGATGTACGATATACTATTTATGTACTCTGGTTGCCGTTAATTACTGGAGTGCTTTTTTTGGGTATTTACAGAAAAGATTTTTTAATTAAAAAATATAGAAGTTTTAATGAAACGTATGCCAAAATATATGTGATTGCATTTTATTTGATACAAGGGATTTTTGTTTCCTATGTAACTTTTGGGCAAATTGCAAGTACAACGTGGAATTATTTAAATAAAAAAGAAGCAGCAAAAAATAAAATCGAAATAATAAACTGCAAAGTAACAGGATTTTATACCAAAAAAAATCCAGATGTATCTTTTCAGTTTAAAAATAGAATTGAGGTTTTTGAAGTTAGTTCTGAAATGAATCGGGAAAATTATAATCGCAATCCAAAAGATTATAAATTAGAAATAAAGGTCGAAAAAGGAATTTGGAATTACTATGTCGTGACGTACTGGAAATTAAAAAAAATGTACTAACTACTACTGTAACATATTTGCAGAGGATTCTGTAAATATGGAAATTAGAATTAATTCAGACAGCTTTTTTTGATTAATACGTAGCGTTTTTAATTTATATTTGGATAAGATCTGAGATTTTCAAGAAACAAAAAAAAGCTATAATGAAGCAAACATATTTTTTAATATTTCTTCTATTTATGAATTGCAGTAACAAACCTGAAACTTATATATTCACATCAAATTTCGAGTACTCAATCATATTGCCAAAAAACTGGGCTGAATATAAAGACGAAAACAACACTAATGCATTTTTCGATACAGAAGAATGGTCGGGAAATCTCAGAATAACTCCAATTGAAATTGACCCCAACAGAAATTCCCAATTATTAAAAAGTGAAATAGAAAGTTTTAAGGAAAAAGCAGAAACTTTTAAAACCAAAGAAGGATTTGAAGGTTTAAAATACTCTGAAAAAAGCGATCAAGATTTCATTTATTATTGGCATATAATTGCTGAAAACAAAATGTTCATTTGTTCGTTTACAATAGATTCAAACAAAAGAAACACTCTCAAAAATCAAGAAGAATTGAAAAAAGTGATACTGATCATAGACTCGATTAAACTCACAAATACCAGTCCCTAAAAGTCAATACAAGAGATTTATTCAATTGTAAAACCAAGAATAAAATAAACCATACTCTTTTAAGTATGAAAACAATTTGAAAAAAGGCCTTATAAAACTTTAAACAACTTGACATGAGAAAAATTGTACTTCTATTTCTTATCGTTTTTTCAATAAGCTGCAAAAAAGAAAATGTTGTAGAAAAACCAAAACCTAAAGAAAGCACGCCAGAAAAAACGCCTAAAAAAATCAGCGATTATATATCTGATGATCAAGATTTTATTTGGTCTGCTAAACAAAATGATACGGCCAAATATTTGGTAAGAGTAGTTTTTCAAAAAGAATTTGCAGTTTATCAATTTCATGGCCAATGCATCTATGAATTTTTTACCAATCATTATCATACTAAAACCGACAAAATAGAACTTCTTTGGACTTATAAAAGTGATTGTTTACTAGATATGAAATTCTTAAAACAATCAAACGGTATTAAAGAATATCCGAAAAACGGAGACTCTTTTTGTGAGTATACTTTGGTAAATGATTCTGTTATAAAAGTGAATTATAAATTTCCACAATGGGTACAAAAAATTAATGAAACCGAAAAAGATTCCATTTTTCCGCATTATTTATATCTTCAACCAAGAGACAATTTATATAAATAAACATCATCAATAAAAATGAACCTAAAGACAATCCAACATCACAGATATGAAAAAGGACTTCCTCAAGAAGGAAATTTTATACTTGGACAAAAACGCGGAGCCAACATTTTTGTATATCAGGCTTTCAATGATAAAATCGCAGACTATGCCATAAAAAATCAAAAATTCGGAGGACAGGATTACAGCTTTGACAGAATGACCTGGATAAAACCAAACTTTCTGTGGATGATGTACAGAAGCGATTGGTCGAATAAAGACAGTAACCAAAGTCGAATCTTAGCTATTGAGATGACTTATGAAGGCTTTGAAGAACTTCTTACCGAAGGTGTTTTGACAAGCTATGACAAATTATACGGAGACGAATTTACTTGGAAAGAAAATCTTGATAATAGCAACGTAAGAATTCAGTGGGATCCAGATCACGATATTAAAGGTGACAAGTTAAAACGTAGAGCTGTTCAAATTGGAATTAAAAATGAGGCATTAGAAAAATTCAATAACGAGCTTATAAAATCGATACAAGATATTACCGATTTTGTAAAAGAACAAAAAGCAAAAATCGACAGCGGAAACGAATGGTTTTATGTAATGAATGAATCTATAATTGAAGTCAATAATGCTTTAAAAAAGAAATTTTCTATTCCTGATGTGTTTCGAACGCCATTTGTTGAAGAAATAATTTCAGAATATGATCAGACAAAATCTGTTAGTCAACCTAATTTTGAAAAGCTGCTAATTGAAAACGATCAACCAGAAAGAGATGAATTTGTTGGTTATGTCAAAAATTATAAAAATATAGAACTGTCAAGGTATCTATTAAAAACCGCTATCGTTTACAGAAGAGATGATGAAATGAGCGAGTTTTACTGCATGTGTGAAGACTTGTTAATGTTCAGTTACTTTGCCAGCAAAAATAAACATGTTATTGACCTTCATTTAGTTTTAGAGGCCAAATTAGTGGACTTTGACACTTGGTGCGGCTTTGATGGTGAAATGATTTTTTATCCACTTGGCTATCAACAAACAAAAGATTACATAGCGAACAATAAAGAGTTTTTAGTAGAAAATGTTGAAGGATTTGCGCCTCAAACCGCTGACTATTTTATTGAATCTTTCGATGAAGAATACTTATACAAACAAATCCATAGCAGGGCATTTTGGTATTTCTAATCAAAATAATATGTAACTTTAAGCTTCTAAAAAAACAAAGAAGCCATGCAAAAATTACAATTTAAAAAAGAAATAAATGCATCAGCTCAAAAAGTATATGAAACGATGCTGGGCTTAAAGGACAAAGCCACTTACGAATATTGGGTTGCCACTTTTAACCCTACTTCTACTTATGAAGGCAGTTGGGAAAAAGGAAGTAAAATTAGCTTTGTTGGAACAGACGAAAACGGTAAAAAAGGTGGAATGCTTTCGGAAGTTGTAGAACATAAAGCAGCCAATTTTGTTTCTATTCGCCATTACGGATTTCTAGTTGGAGATACCGAAGTAACCACAGGCGAAGAAGTAGAAAAATGGGCCGGCGGACATGAAAACTATAGCTTTGAAGAAAATAATGGCATTACAACCTTAACCGTAGAAATGGATACTATTGATGAATATTTGGATTATTTCAACAATACTTATCCAAAAGCGTTAGATAAATTAAAAGAAATTTCAGAAAAGTAAAGACTTTACAAATTATAATATCAAAAAAAGCTGTCTAATTTTAGACAGCTTTTTTTGAGTAATAATTAACCTATATTCTTATAAAAAAATAGTCCATTAATCGCTTTTTATTATAAATGACAAATACGGCTCCTTTTCAGAATACCGCATTTATCAAACTAATTCAAATTCTAACTTTTATAAACTTGCTTTTACTTCACCGCAAGTCAGCATATTTTTTGGATAATATGGATTTTTAATTTCTTTACTGTCACTTGTCCAAACCGCTCCGGTCATTGGACAAACTTGTAAATATAAAGTTTCGTCAGCAGGTTTGAATTTTCCTGCCTGATCCCAATATTTTACAGAAAGTGTTTCAAAAATTTTACGTTGTTTATTGATATTTTTAGTGGCTGTAAGTTGCGTTGCTAAATCAATAATTTCTCTTCTTGATGTTGTTGCTGCATTCATATTTTCAAGGCTTAATTTTTTAAACCTGAAATTTTTTAATGAACCTTTCAAAGCTTCCGCATTTTTGACAACAGCAAGACTATCTGAAGTAAGAAAACTGTTTTTTAAAGCCAGATAATTTTTGGTAATCTCTTTCTTTTCTGCTTCTCTTTTCGCAACCAATTCGGGAACTACTTCTTCTTTTGATGTTAATTGCGCTTGTGTTAAAGTGAAAAAGAAAATGAATGCTAGAACTAATAATTTTTTCATGATGTTGGTTTGTCTAATTTTGTAATAATTTTTTCGATGTCAATCAAAATGCTTTCGTAATGATCTTTGCTGATTCCTGTTGCTTCATTCATCATTTTTGTAACATCTGATTTTAATTTTAAAAGATGTTGTCTTCCATACAATTTCACATCACTTCGTTGTGCTGCATTTGAAGCTTTTCCTGGCTCTAATTCCTTTGGTAATAAAAGCATTCCTAATTTCTCTACATAACCACGCTGAAAGTTTCTTCTGTAAAAATCTTGCTTTTCATCTCCACTAAATTTTACCCAAACCGTTTTTTGCAAATCATTTAAAAACTCAGGAACTGTGTAACTTCCTTCAAATTGCATCGATTTAAGGCTAATATTATAAAGCATACCTGAACTCAACAACATAGTCAAAACCTGATTTTGCTGATCCAAGATTTGATCTTCTCTTTTCATCGGAATAAGATCATCTATTTCCTTTGGATACATCCAAAGTGGCGCAACAAATAATTGTCTTCCTAAATAATCTATAGCAGCTTTTACTTTTGCTTTAGGAACTGGTTTGTACACTACTGCTTTTTCATCAACAGTTCTTTTTGTCACATAGTTGTTTCCAATGTTTTTTAACACATGATATAAATAGATACTGTATTGTCTTACCACTGCTTTATGCATATCCTCTAAATTATTGTAGGCATCATTCGGCTGATAAGTCCATTCGATAAGATGCGGTACAACACGTTTTAGATTTTTGATTCCGTAATCACTCGCCAAAACAGCATCATCTCCAAGATCTTCAGACTGGCTTCTCGGGTCTTCGTCTTTTCCTTCGCCTCCAAACCACAATTTTGGGTTAGCTGTTAAACTATCTGTGGTCATTTTGGCTAATATTTTTTCTTCGTCGAATTCATCTTTAGCATTTGGATAATAACCATATCCCCATTGTACAGCCCATTTGTCGTACATGCCAATACGTGGATAAATTCCTTTTGGACCAATATTGTCTTCCGGTTGTGCCACGTAATTAAAACGAGCATAATCCATAATAGAAACCGTATGACCATTTGCTTCTACCCATTTTTTATCACGAAGTTTTTCTACAGGGGTAGCACTACTCGCTCCCATGTTGTGACGTAAACCAATTGTATGTCCGATTTCGTGAGAAGAAACAAAACGAATTAATTGTCCCATTAATTCATCATCTAAATGCATTTTTCTAGCTCTTGGGTCTAAGGGCCCAGCCTGAATCATGTACCATCTCTGAACCAATCTCATTACATTATGGTACCAGCCAACATGGCTTTCCATAATTTCTCCACTTCTTGGATCGCTAATTCTTGGTCCATAAGCATTTGGTGTTTCAGAAGCTAAATATCGTACTACAGAATATCTTGCATCTTCCAAACTCATTGTTTTATCATCTTCTGGCCATTCTTTACCCACGATTGCATTTTTAAAACCAGCTGCTTCAAAAGCTTTTTGCCAATCGTTAATACCTGCAATTAAGTATGGTCTCCATTTTTTTGGTGTTGCAGGATCGATATAATAAACAATTTGTTTTTTTGGTTCAACCAATTCTCCTCTCAGGTATTTCTTGATATCCTTGTCTTTAGGTTCTAAACGATAACGCTGAACAATAAATTTTTTCTGTGCACGCTGTTCATCATCATCAAACAAAACATATTTATTGGCAAAGTAACCTACTCTTTCATCAAAAAAACGCTTACGCATAGGTATTTTAGGAAGCAAAACAATTGAAGTATTTAACCTCAATGTTACGGTTCCGCTACTTGCTAGAGTGCTTGTATATGTTTTTGTTGTTTTTACTTCAACGTTAATTGGATAGGTATCAATTGCTTCTATAAAAGATTTATCATCAGCCAGAGAATTTAATTTTTTCTCTGTTTTCTCGGAGTTTCCAATAGAAAACATCGTATTATCCTTTTTGAAAGCTTCGGTAACATCTATTACAACACTTCCTGTATCAGGATTGGTTGTTTTAATTGGAAATGCAGCCACAATTGGATTTTCGTTACTTCCTGCCAATGCTTTTGCCAACATTGAATCGGCAGAACGAACATCTTGCTTGTATTGCAATGATCTTAAATAAACCGTGTTATTCGATCCTTTCTCAAAATAAATAGTCTGCTCATTGGCTTTTTCTCCACCAAAAATCCCCATTCCTTCAGGAGTAGACAAATATCGTGTTACAACCAACATATATCGGTTAAACAAAGTATCAGGAATTTGAAAGTAATACTTTGTATCAACCTGACTAATCGTAAGAAGACCTGATTTATTGATTGCCTTATCTGTAATTACTTTATGATACGCCTGCATGCCTTTCGGCTGAGTACTTGTACTGTCAGCTTTTTTTTCTGGAGTTTGAGCAAAACCATGCTGGTTAATGGCAACCAGCATGATTAGTAATAAAATTATTTTTTTCATTGGAATTAAAATGGGACTTTTTCGTCTGTGTTTAATGTCAGTTTCGGATTTTTTTGTAAAACCGATAAAGGAAATGGTATAATATATAATCGGGAATTAGGCTGTAAAGTGTACGTTTTTTGAGGAACGGTTTTGTTTACTAATGGAAATACCCTCGTAATTGTTTTAGCATATTCTGTTTCGGTATTTAATCTTTTAAGATCAAAAAAACGGTTAAAACCTAAAAGTAATTCTCTTCTTCGTTCGTTGATTACCAACTCCATTGTTTCTTTTCTCGTTGCTGGAACCGCTAAATTTACTGTTCCAGAAAGAATTCGTTTTGCTCTTAATTTGTTTAAAACAGTAACTGCTTCATTAAATTTGTTATCTCTTGCATAACATTCGGCAAGCATTAAATACACCTCGGTTGTTTTCATTCCAACTGTCGGATAAAAGAATCTTGTATATTGTGTTGCCCAATACGCTGTATTTGAACCTTGATCTAAATTGGTTGTGCTTGTTGAATTGAAAAACAAATTAAAACGCGCATCGTTAGTTCCGAACAAAGTTCTCAATTCTGGACTGATGATATAGCTCTGAGCAAAGTTCATTTCATTATAACCAGTCATATACATATAACTTAGAACTTCTATATTGTTTGCGGCTGGAACAGCTACTGCTGTTGGTCCGCCTTGTGCATTATAAGCTACCAAGTCAAATATCTGATTGTTATAACTAAGTGATTTTTCTGCTGCTGCTTGAGCTAGTGCAATTTCACGTTTAAACAAATGCACTTTAGCTTTAAAAGCATACGCAAATGCTAATGACGGATGATACACATCAGCTGGTTTTTCTTTAATAAACGGTAATGCATCTTCGATATCTTTTTGAATAAAATCGTAAACTTGAGCCACTGTTGATTTGGAAGGTTGTGCTTCCAAGTCAAATTTATCCATGATACAGATTCCTCCATCTGTCGTTGCAGTTTGAGGATCGTATCCTTTTGCATACGTATTTACTAATAAAAAGTGATCGTAAGCTCTGTAAATTTTAGCTTCTGCTTTCGCTAATCGTTTGATGTCTTCATCTCCTTTACTATTGTCAACTAAAGAAATAATCGTATTCCATCTGTTGATATAAGTGTAAGCCTGATTATAGAAACTTGAACCTGTCAGTAAAGAAACACGATCGACGCTTTCATCAAAAGTAAAATTAAGAATATCAATATTTGGAGTTCTTCCAATAACGTTCGCTTCTCTCATCCATTGATCATCAGATAAATATTGAAAGTTATTTATCGGATAACCTCTATTGGGCAATGAAACCAATTCAAGAAATTGTTGAGGAGTTTCAATTACTAAAGCTCCTTTTGGTGTAATATCAGTGTAATCTTCACATGATGTTGTTCCTAACATCAGAACTGATAGTAGTGTTATATATATCTTTTTCATTTTTCTAAAGAGTAAGATTAAAGCCAACTAGATAAGTTTTTGGCAATGGTAAATTACGTGTACCTGAATTAACTGAATAAACTTCCGGATCAATGCGATTTCCAGCTGCACTCCAGTACCAGATATTATTCATCTGAAAAGTAAATTTAGCCGATGAAATATTCATTTTATTAGCAAAAGTCTTTGGCAGATTATATGCTAAAGAGATATTTCTCAATTTAATGTAATCTCCGTCAACAACATTAATATCTGAATTTCTCCATTGAGTACTCATGTTTACTGCATAAGTTCTAACACTCTCGTCTAGATCTACATACAAACGTGTATTGCCATTTTGATTCGTATCTGTGTAACGATCTGCAATACCTGAAAGATTTACAGCATCTGAACTCATATCAATAGTTTCTTTACGCATTACATTTCCTCCTGAGAAAATGAATAAGAAATTCAAATCAAATTGCTTATAAGAGAATCGCTGAGATAATGAACCTGAATAAGTTGGTGTTAGACTTCCCATATTTACCAAAGCATCCGGGTTATTTATGATTTTAATACTGCTCGCTATCGGATTCCCATTTGCATCAAAAGTAATTGATGGATTTCCATTTTCATCTAAAACATAAGGATATCCATTAGTTGTTCCTCCATATCTATAGGCATATAAACTATTGTAAATCTCGTTTTCAAAAAAGTAATCTATAGGCGAACTTATATATGACGCAGGAGTTGATTGAGCTCTTGTTATTTTCTCAACTGTCGTTTTATTAAATCCTAAAATCACAGTAGAACCAATTCGTAAATTTCCGTTGTTATACCAATCAGAATTCACACTAAACTCTATACCCTTATTCATAAGAGCACCTGCATTAATGGTTCTGGACAAGGCACCTACAGTCGGATCTAAGTCAGTTGTAGCCAATAAATCACTGCTGTATTTTCGATAAACATCAATAGTACCGTTTAATTTTGCACGGAATAAACTATAATCTAAACCAACGTTGGTACTTTGCGTTTTTTCCCATCGTAGCATCGGGTTTGGTTGTGATGTAATGTTCGTATATTGCAATGACTGATAAAGATTATCATTTCTTCTTGTAGCCGTAATGTATGGAGTTGTAGATTGATCAATGTTTCCATTAACACCATAAGTTGCTCTAAGTTTAAGTGCCGTAACCCATTTATATGGTTTCATAAACTCTTCGTTACTCACATTCCATCCTAAACCTGCAGACCATAATGGGCGGTTTTTATACTTTGGATCTACTCCAAATAAATCTGCTCTATCTACTCTATAACTTCCTGTTACATTATATTTTGATAAAAAGGTATACCCAAGAGTACTAAAAACTGAAAAATAACGGTGTAAAATTTCAGTCTGTGTTCTTGATAAAGCAGATAAAGTTCTGTTGCTGCCGTAAATATAACTTGCCGTTCCTGTCTGGCTCAAAGCTAGGTTATTGATTACCGAAGAAGCAAGTGTTACAGGATCGTAACCATATCTTAATTGTTCGATAGTTCTAGGAACAAAAGTTTCTCTCATTTCGAAACCTGCAAGGGCATTAATAGCGTGTTTACCTCCGCCAAATTCTTGATTGTAATCTAATTGATTTCTAAAAGAATAATTACTTGCCTGACTGCTCATTTGTTTGTAGCGTCCTCCTGCAGAAAATCCATCTACATAAGTGTAAGCATTAGTTGTTGGATTATAGGCTGTTAATGCATTAATAGCGTAACGCATTTTATAAGAGTTCAGATCGTAGTACTGATCCTCGTCATTTCTTCTTATTTCATATTGAAATTGTGTACTTAAGCTTAATCCTTTCCATATTTTAGCACGAATATTAGCAAAAGCTCTTAAGCTTAATGATTTTTCATGTTTTATTCCTTCTTGAAGTGCATTTAAAACATTAAAAGTCATTGGTTTAAAACCACTTAAACCAGCTAATTTTTCTGCAATTGCAGGATTTATAATACTGCTTGAAGTAAAGCCATCTTTAATTCCTACAAAAGGAGAAATTACAAGATTTCCGTTATCATCTGTAATACGTTCGTATCTTTTTTGAATATCGTAATTACCAAAATCGCCATCCGTAACATCATCATTACTATAAGTTGAATTTACTCCAAATGTTGCGTTTAACCAATCATTGATCTGGAAACTGCTTTTTGCATATAAATTGAATGATCGGCTCTCGTTATTTACAATTCGATTTTTAGATTCATCATAATTAAGCGATACATAAGTATTTTGTCTACTAGTACTTCCTGAAAATGCCACATTGTAACGTTGTCTAAATTCGTTTTGCCACACATTATCACGATAATCTCTGTAATAATCGTTTTTTCTCCATTGCTCTATTGTACTGTCATAATCGAGATTGCTGATTTTTCCATCTTCTAAATTTCTATTCAATTGATAAAGCGGACTGTAATATTTAGGGCTACTGTTTCCTATATCTCCATAATTGCTAAACATTGTAGCTGTATTCGCGAATCTTGCTCTTTCTCTATTGTAGACAGCCTGTTCAAAATCAATCAATTCACTTGTCGAAGCATAATTCATATCTCTTAAATTAGGCTTAGTCGATAGAAAGAAATCGGAGTTTACGGTCACTTTTAGTTTTCCATTTCCTTTTTTAGTAACGATAACAATAATTCCGTTGGCAGCTCTAGAACCATAAATGGAAGCCGCTGCTGCGTCTTTAAGAACGTTAATACTCTCAACGTCATACGGATTGATATCTTCCAAAGTTAACTCAGTTGGAAGACCATCAATTACTATCAGTGGACTATAACCAACATTTAAAGATGAAAAAGTTCCCATACCTCTCAATATCGGTTTATCTGCCGCTGCACCAGTAGGATTCTTTTGAAATGTAAGACCCGCTATACGACCTTCTAATGCACTTGGTAAATCTGCATTAATATTTTCGTTTAAAACCTTTTCATTAACTGTAGCGATTGCACCCGTAGAATGGCTTCTTTCTAAAGTCTGATAACCTGTAATTACCACTTCTTTCATTGCTGCTACTTTATCTTCAACTATTAGAGTCACAACATTGCGGCCAGCAATACCAAAAGATTTCGTCTCAATGGTTAAGCCTGAACACTCCAAAACTCCGTTTGATGGTGCATTGTCAAAAGAAAAACCTCCGTCAAAATCAGTAATACTGGTTCTGTTGGTTCCCGCAATAGTTACAGAAACACCAGGAAAAGGCTCGTTTTTATTGTTTGTTACTTTTCCGCTTACGCGGATTAAATCGTTTCCCAAATTCTCGCTTTTATCTTTTGAAGCCGATACAACGATAGTCTGATTGGTTAAAGTATACTTTAAATTTTGATTGCTAAAAATTCGATTTAAAGTTTCTTTTAATGACGAGTTCTTTACATTGATGGTAACAGATTTAGAATCTTTAAGCAGCTTTTGGTTATAAAAAACTTCATAATTAACCTGTTTCGCCACTTCTTTTAGAACTGTTTCAAGTGACGCGTCTTTAAAATTTACTGTAACGTTCTGCGCTTGAGTTGAAAAACTACAAAACAGCATAAAAAGCACACTAAAAAGACTTATTGCTTTGGAAAAATTAAATCTGGGAATTTTTTTTCCAAGATTTTTGTAAGGTTTTTTTGGTTGTAAATTTAATTTCATACATTTACATTGGTTATAGTTAAACAATAGTGGACAACTTATATTGGCTATAAACTTTTGAAACAACCAGAAGCATCGCAACTGCTTCTGGTTTTTTAGTTTATAGATCAATATAATTCGGTTAAACTTAAAAATCAGGGATCAACAATAATAGTTTTTCCTTCAACTTTAAATTTTATATTACTTAGCTCAAGTACTTTTAATACTTCAGACAAATTTTTATTTCTAAATGTTCCTCCGTTAAATCTCACGTCTGAAACATCACCTCGATACTCTACTTTAATTCCGTACCAGCGTTCCAATTGTTTCATTACCGATTTCAAATCAGCATTATCAAATTTAAATCGGCCATTTTTCCAAGCGATTGCTGCTTCTGTATCAACTTCTTTTATTGTAATTTTTGAACTATTATTGACAACATTCGATTGTTGTCCTGGTTTTAAAATAGCTTTTTGATTTCTAGATGCAACAGCTACACTTCCTTCCAATAAAGTGGTTTTCACAACCGATTCATTATCGTAAGCATGCACATTGAAGTGTGTACCCAATACTTCAATTGACTGTCCATCAGATTTTACTATAAAAGGCTTGTTTTTATTTTTGGCAACTTCAAAATAAGCTTCCCCATCCAACTCTACAATTCTTTGGTTTCCATTAAATTGAGTTGGGTATTTAATCGAAGAAACCGCGTTTAAAAATACTTTTGTTCCGTCTGCCAAGACAATATTATATTGTCCGCCTGTTGGTGTTGAAAGTGTGTTGAATGAATTCGCTTCTTCTTTTGAATTATCAGCATTTGGATTGATCACATAAGTAATAACGCCATTTGCATCCATTTTAATTGTAACTTCATCCTCTTCACCTTCTTGAGCAATAACATCTTTTGATGATATATCTGAAAGTACAATCTGCTTTCCATTTGAGAGCGTTAAAATACCTTTGTTACCTCCTGGAGCTATTTCCTTCTGTTTTTCAACAACCTGAATAGAATCTTCTTTTCGTTCTGATTTTGCAAAATAAAACAAGCCCGCACCTAACATCAAAGCTACCGATGCGGCTATAGCAACTCGAGGCCATAATCTAATAATCATTGGCTCCTTTTGTAATGACAGTTTAGATTTCAAATATCTATAACTATCTTCCAATTCGTATTCACTTAGCTGTCTTTTATTTGTAGAAGCTCTGTTCAGATACCACGCATCAAGCTTATCCCTATCTTCATCAGACAAAGTATCATTTTGATATTTTTTAAGCAATTCTAAAAATTCAGTTTCATTCATAATTACAATACGAAATTTTGTCTCGTTTTATAGTAAGACAGTTAGAAATGGGTTTTGTCATAGATAAAAAGTAAAAAAAAATAAAAAAATATTAATTCATCATTAACAAATCCAAGAAAACGTTAGCTTCTCTTTATTAATGAGGACATTACGATACTATTTTCTTTTAAAAATTAACAAAAAGGACAACAAAAATTTACCAAACAAAAATATGTAAGGTCGATTTTAATTTTAAGCGAAGGATTTTTAATGAGTTATAAACTTGCTGTTTAGCAGTTTTGTCTGTAATATTTAATTGTAGTGCAATTTCATCATATGATAGTTCTTCCACCTTTCTCAAGAGGAAAACTTCGCGCATTTTTTCAGGAAGTAATGCAATTTCTTTGGCAATAATTGACTCTAATTCTCTTTCTCTCAGTTTAGAGTCTGCAAAAACATAATCATTTTCAATAAAGTTTGAAATCGAATCTACATAACGAGAAACCACTTTTTCGTGAGCAATATGATTAAGTATTCTGTTTTTGGTAGCCTTGTATAAATAAGAAGAAAGTGTACCTGTAATAATTAATTCCATTCGTCTGTTCCAAATAGATAAAAACACTTCTTGAACAACATCATTCGCTTCATCACGATTATTCAATATCTTATAAGCATGATTTACAAGAACCCTGGAGTATCTTTCAAAGATTTCTGTATAGGCCAACTGGTCATCTTTCTTTAAAAGATCTATTAAAATATGATCAGCAAATTTGCTATAAACAGACATTAATTAAATAAGGTAAGTATGAAAAACGCAATATTAATCATTTTTTATGTTAAAACCCAAAACATTATTAACTAAAAAACATCTTTTACCTTAAAATAAATTAATTCTTAGAATATAAGACCATTACTATTTAAATCCTAAAAAATTTTATTAAGATTATATCGTATAAAAAAATTATAGCCTTTGTGGTCATATATTTTTGAGAACAAGATTTAGGAGAAAATAAGGCTTTCAAAGAATGAATGTCTATTAGGTATTCGGCGCGCATCAGAGACAACAGAAAAGGTCCAAAAACAAAAAACCCCATCCGCTGTGGATAGGGTTTTTCAAAAGAAAGGCGACGACATACTCTCCCACATAACTGCAGTACCATCTGCGCAGGCGGGCTTAACTTCTCTGTTCGGGATGGGAAGAGGTGAGCCCCGCCGCAATAACCACCT
>NZ_JAINUY010000109.1 GCF_020026915.1 Flavobacterium potami
TGGGTCTGGTTTGATCCTGCGTTGGAAACAGTAGGGGTTTGGTTTCTTGTTATGGTCACCTCAGAACTCGACGATGTACAGCTGCCGTTGCTGATGGTCCAACGGAATACGTTAGCACCGTAGCCCAAAGCCGTTACTCCTGATGTATTTGATGATGGCGTAGTGATTGTTCCCGCACCGCTTACCAGTGTCCACGTTCCAGTACCAACCGTAGGCGCGTTACCCGCAAGGGTCGCCGTAGCCGTTTCGCACTGG
>NZ_JAINUY010000110.1 GCF_020026915.1 Flavobacterium potami
TGGCAAGCAGACGGATCAAAGGAAGGTAAAACTTCCGAAAAAAAAGATTCAAAAAAGCTTGCGAGATTTGAAAATGCTTTTTACATTTGCACCCCGCAAAACACGGAAAGTTCATTGATAGACTGTTAGGGAAAACGAGGAAAAAGGGACGAAAAAAAAGTTTCAAAATTTTTTAAGTTTTTCTTGCAGGAAACAAAAACAATCACTAGTTTTGCACCCGCTTTGAGAAACAAGCGAAAGACACAAAATTACG
>NZ_JAINUY010000111.1 GCF_020026915.1 Flavobacterium potami
GTGTCGAGATGGCACTGTCGCAGTTCAATGGGTTGGTGATCTCACAGATCTTGTATTCGATGTCGTAGCTGCCTGCCGGTGTATTCGGCGCAACAACCACTTTGCCGTCGTTGGCGATGCTGATGCCCGTCGGAAGGTTCACTCCCTCGATCTTAACCTGACCAGGATTGCTTCCGATTACAGCCTGCAACGCGTTCAATGTATCACTGTTGATCAGCGACAACGTGGTCG
>NZ_JAINUY010000112.1 GCF_020026915.1 Flavobacterium potami
GTGTCGAGATGGCACTGTCGCAGTTCAATGGGTTGGTGATCTCACAGATCTTGTATTCGATGTCGTAGCTGCCTGCCGGTGTATTCGGCGCAACAACCACTTTGCCGTCGTTGGCGATGCTGATGCCTGTCGGAAGGTTCACTCCCTCGATCTTAACCTGACCAGGATTGCTTCCGATTACAGCCTGCACCGCGTTCAATGTATCACTGTTGATCAGCGACAACGTGGTCG
>NZ_JAINUY010000113.1 GCF_020026915.1 Flavobacterium potami
GTAACGCGCCTACGGTTGGTACTGGAACGTGGACACTGGTAAGCGGTACGGGAACAATCACTACGCCATCATCAAATACATCAGGAGTAACGGCTCTGGGCTACGGTGCTAACGTATTCCGTTGGACGATCAGCAACGGCAGCTGTACATCGTCGAGTTCTGAGGTGACCATAACAAGAAACCAAACCCCTACTGTTTCCAACGCAGGATCAAACCAGACCCAGTGCGAAA
>NZ_JAINUY010000114.1 GCF_020026915.1 Flavobacterium potami
CCGTCGTTGGCGATGCTGATGCCTGTCGGAAGGTTCACTCCCTCGATCTTAACCTGACCAGGATTGCTTCCGATTACAGCCTGCACCGCGTTCAATGTATCACTGTTGATCAGCGACAACGTGGTCGTGCCTCCTGTATTTCCGTTGATAGTCCCAAGTGCATCGGCAACAGCATCGATTACCGCTGGGGCAACCGTAAGTGTCGAGATGGCAC
>NZ_JAINUY010000115.1 GCF_020026915.1 Flavobacterium potami
AACAAGAAACCAAACCCCTACTGTTTCCAACGCAGGATCAAACCAGACCCAGTGCGAAACGGCTACGGCGACCCTTGCGGGTAACGCGCCTACGGTTGGTACTGGAACGTGGACACTGGTAAGCGGTACGGGAACAATCACTACGCCATCATCAAATACATCAGGAGTAACGGCTCTGGGCTACGGTGCTAACGTATTCCGTTGGAC
>NZ_JAINUY010000011.1 GCF_020026915.1 Flavobacterium potami
CAGTATAATTTTTATTGAATTTTTCAGAGAACAAAATATAAACTACAAATTCTTCCATTTTGTCAAATTGTTTTAAGAAAAAAAAAAACACCACTTTATAAAAAGTGGTGTTTTTACCTTGTAGCGAGGACGGGAGTTGAACCCGTGACCTCAGGGTTATGAATCCTGCGCTCTAACCAACTGAGCTACCTCGCCTGGACTGCTATCATGAATTCCTGATTGCGGGTGCAAAGATAGAAATAATATTAAAGCATACAAGCATAAAGTGAAGAAAAAAAAATATTTTTAAAAACGCATTGTTTTTGGACATATATTCTTATATTTCGAAAAAATTAAAAGTAGCACATGGATTCAAAAATACGTTACGAAATCGAGTTTCCGATCAATTCTTCGCCGCAATTATTGTATCAATATATATCAACGCCGTCAGGTTTACAAGAATGGTTTGCTGACAATGTTAATTCTAGAGGTGAGTTTTTTACTTTCATTTGGAATGATTCACAAGAAAAAGCACGTCTTGCTTCTAAAAAATCCGGAGAAAAAGTAAAATTCAAATGGGTAGATGAAAGTAGTAAGGATACAGAATATTTTTTCGAATTGCATATTTTAGTTGATGAGTTGACTAAAGATGTTTCATTAATGGTTGTCGATTTTGCTGATAAAGAGGAAGTAGGAGAGGCTAAACAATTGTGGGAGAATCAAATTTCAGATTTAAAACATCTTATAGGATCAGTTTAGTAAAATTCTATTTTATACCTTATATTTGCCCTGAACAAAATTCAGGGTTTTTTTATGATTAATTTTAACGGTAACATCGGGCAGGAAGAGAATATATTAACTCAAAATCGTGCTTTTTTATACGGTGACGGAATATTCGAAACAGTAAAAATTATCAACGGAAAAATTTTGTTCCTAGAAGATCATTACTTTAGATTAATGGCTTCGATGCGTGTGGTTAGAATGCAGATTCCAATGAATTTTACAATGGAATATTTTGAAGAACAAATTCTTAATTTGGTAAACAAATTAAATATTGCATCTTCAGCGAGAGCCAGAATAACTGTTTTTAGAAATGATGGTGGTCTTTATCTTCCAAAAAGCAATGATATCTCTTTTTTAATTAATGCTATTGTGCTTGGCAATACTTCTTACTCCTTAAATACAAAAGAATATGAAGTAGATTTGTATAAAGACTTCTATGTGACCAAACAATTATTATCGTCTCTTAAAACAACTAATAAGATGATTAATATTACTGGTAGTATCTATGCCCATGAAAATGATTTAGCTAATTGTATTTTGCTAAATGACAGCAAAAATGTGGTAGAAGCACTTCAGGGAAATCTTTTTATGGTTGTTGGAAAAAAACTCGTTACGCCTCCAGTTTCAGAAGGAGCTTTAAACGGAATTATGCGTAAGCAGATTTTAGCTTTAGCTAAGAAAATAGAAGGCATAGAGGTGTCTGAAGAAATAATTTCGCCATTTGATCTTCAAAAAGCAGACGAATTATTCCTGACCAATGTAATCACGGGCATACAGCCGATAACTAAATATCGAAAAAAGGATTTTACAACAAATCTGGCTCATTTATTAGTACAGAAACTAAATGAATCCATTTCTGAAAATTAATTCAGATATGGATTTTCAGGTGCGTTAGACCAAATTAGATAATCACCGCCAAGCTCAATAATCTGCTCTTTCCAAAAGTGGGTAGTAGATTTTCCGATAATTTTGTTTTTGTAATTATTATCAGCAATGATCCAAGAGTTTCCCTGCATTTCATTTTCAAGCTGATTTTCGTCCCAACCTGTGTAGCCTAAGAAAAAGCGAATGTTGTTTTTGCTAATAGCTCCACTGTTTATTAAGTCTTTTGTCGACTCAAAATCGCCTCCCCAGTAAATTCCGTTAGAAATCTCTACACTGTTTGGAATTAAATCTGGAATGTTGTGAATAAAATAAAGGTTGTCTTGTTCTACAGGGCCTCCGTTATATATCTTAAAGTTGGCATCAATCTCCGGTATTAAGTCACTAATGGTGTATTTTAATGGCTTATTGATAATAAAACCTATTGATCCTTCTTTGTTATGGTCTGCTAATAAAATTACCGATCTGTTAAAAGATAAATCTCCAATTATTGAAGGCTCGGCAATAAGCAGGTGTCCTTTTTTTAATTTTTCTGAAATCATACGGTTACAATTTTTATTAAATTTAATCATAAAAAAATTAAAATCACAAAAAAAATCGTTAAACCGCATAAAAAAACCTTCCATGAGGAAGGTTTTAATTATATTATAAGTTTAGAGAACTTTCTTACTTAGTTCACTGCACCTTCTAATTCAGCTCCAGCTTTGAATTTTACAACGTTTTTAGCTGCAATCTTAATAGTTTTTCCTGTTTGTGGGTTTCTACCATCTCTAGCAGCTCTGTTTGAAACTGACCAAGATCCAAATCCTACTAATGAAACTCTTCCGCCTTTTTTCAAAGTAGTTCCTACATTACCTAAAAATGACTCTAAAGCTAATTTCGCCGCAGCTTTTGTGATTCCTGCATCAGCAGCGATAGCATCGATTAATTCTGATTTGTTCATAATAATTAGTTATTAATTGTTGGTTAAAAAAAATTGTTAATACACAAATTTAGTAGGAAATCCGTTGCGTGCAAGTGTTTTCTTTAATTTTAGCAAAAATTGTTAATAACTTGCTTTTTTTGTTCATAAAGCGTGTTGTTCATCGATTTTACTTACGTATAAACCCTTGTTTTACTGACCTTAATACACTTTTGCAGCGTCCGAAAAGCTAACTCCATTTAATAATTCGGAGGCAAGCATTCTCTTTTTTCCTGGAAATTGTAGACTTAATAACTGAATAAAGCCCTCTTTTATTGCAATCTTGATTTCTTTTTTATTACTAATTAACTTTCCTGTCTCATAAGAATGTGATTCTGAGACTAGTTTTGCTTCGTAGATTTTTATATTTAATTCTTCATTCTGATCCTTTAAGAAACACCAAGATGCAGGATATGGACTCAAACCGCGAATCAAATTATTGATTTCTACTCCCGATTTGCTCCAGTCGATTTTGCAGTTTTCTTTGTTTAATTTATAAGCTGTTTTAATTTCGGCATTGTCTTCCTGAATGGTTGTCTTCACATTTCCTTTTTCAATGACTTTTAAAGTATCAATTACAGTCGAGCTTCCTAAATGCATTAAACGATCGTGCAGTTGTCCAGCAGTTTCTTCTGGTTCTATATTGATTTCAGAATTTAAAATCATTGCACCGGTATCAATTTTATCATCAATAAAAAATGTAGTGACACCAGTTTTGGTTTCTCCATTAATGATGGCCCAATTGATAGGGGCAGCACCTCTATAGTTGGGCAATAAAGAAGCATGTAAGTTGAATGTTCCTAAAGCAGGCATTTCCCAAACTACTTTTGGCAACATTCTAAAAGCAACTACAATTTGTAAATTGGCATTTAAAGCTTTTAATTCTGCTAAGAAATTTTCGTCTTTTAAATTGGTTGGCTGTAATAAAGTAAGATTGTTGGCAAGTGCGTATTCTTTTACTGCCGAATATTTTATTTTTTGTCCGCGCCCAGCTGGTTTGTCTGCAGCAGTAATTACGCCGACAACTTCATAGTTATTTTTAATAATGGTGTCCAAAATGCCCACGGCAAATTCTGGCGTTCCCATAAATATAATTCTCAATTTCTCCATTATGATTTTAAAGTGTATTTATTATTCGCTTGTATGGTAATATGATTGTTTTCGAGTAATTCTTGAAGAACCGAAATAATGTCTTTGGTATCCATTTTTATTTGGTTTTCAATTTCTCTGGAAGTTAAAGAGGCTGTTTTTAGCAACGAAAGGATTTTATCGGCAATCGAATCGGCTTCGGTTATTTTTCCTTTTTGTGTTATGCAGTAGGAACAAATGCCACAGTTTTCTTTGGTTTCTTCTCCAAAATAATCCAACACCAATCTGTTTTTGCAAGATTTGGTGTCTTTTATATAGTGTAAAACAGATAAAAGTTGTTCTTTTTTTACCAGGTTTTGTTTTTCTAAATATTTCGAAACTCTATTTATAGTATGATCATCTTCTCGAACTTCGTTGAACAATATAGTAGCGTCGTTGTTTTTAGATTTATATTCAATGATTTCTTTTTCTTTCAGTTTTTCTAAAAGAGCAATAATTTGTTCTTCTGTTCGATTTGATTTTTTTGCAATTAAACCTAGATTCAAATTTGATTTTACTTCATAAACGCCAGGATAAGTTCTTAAAATGGCCAAAATAATCTCTTCATCATTAGGATTAAGACTCATGTACCGAATCACTTCTTTGGATTCAATTAAAAACTGAATATTGATTTTTTCTGAAAATTCCTGAGACATTGTAATGATTCCCTGCTGATTCAAAAACTGTAAAGCATTGTACGTTTTTAAAGTTGGAAAATCATATTTGTTGCAAAAATGATTCATTTTAAAAGAAAACGATTCATCCAGTCCTTCGCCGTAGGCAATCTGGAAATAATTGCACAATTTGTTGTATACTGTTTTTAAGAATTTTTTATCTGGAAGAATATTCAAAAACTGCTCTTCGGTCTGAATTGCGTCAGAATTATTATAAAGCAAAACGGAAAAAGCTTTTGCTCCATTTCGTCCAGCACGTCCAGATTCCTGATAGTAATTTTCTAAGTTTTCCGGAAGCTGTGTATGAATAACCGTTTTTACATTGTCCTTGTCGATTCCCATTCCAAAGGCATTCGTAGCAACAATAACTTGTGCCTGCTCAGACATCCACAATTGCATGTTTTTGTCTTTTTCTTTTGAAGAAAGTCCGCCGTGATAATATGTTGCAGTAAAACCTAAAGATTGTAATTGCGAAGAAATGTTCAAACACGCTTTACGATTGCGTACGTAAATGATGGAAGGTTGCGGGTTCTTTTTTAAAATTTGTTCGGTTCTATATAATTTATCTTCTACCTCAAAAACCATATAGGCGATATTTTTTCGCTCAAATGATTGTTGAAAATGTTTCGGATTTTTTAATTCTAGTTGTGTTCTAATATCTTCAATAACTCTTGGAGTTGCCGTTGCTGTCAAAGCTAAAAAAGGAATTTTCGGAAAATACTTTTTCAGTTCTGAAATTTTAAGATACGCAGGTCTAAAATCGTGTCCCCATTGCGAAACACAATGTGCTTCGTCAACCGCAATTAAATTGATAGGTAGGTTTTTAATACGTTCCAAAATCCAATCAGATTGTAATCTTTCTGGCGATAGATATAAGAATTTGTAATTTCCGTATTGGCAATTATCTAAAAGATCAATTAATTCTTCGGTATGAATTCCGCCAGTAAGTGCGATGGCTTTAATGTCTCGTTTTTGAAGATTCATCACCTGGTCTTTCATTAAGGCAATCAAAGGTGAAATAACGAGACAAATTCCTTCCTGCATCATTGCGGGTACTTGGAAACAGATCGATTTTCCGCCTCCTGTCGGGAGTACGGCAAAAGTGTCCTGTCCTTCAAGAACAGAATCGATGATTTCTTTTTGCAACGGTCTAAAACTGTCGTGTTTCCAGTATTTTAGAAGAATATCCTGCGCTCCGAGCATTGCGTAAGTTTTAAAGTTAAAAATTTAGAAAAACAGTTTCTAGTTTTACAACTTTAAACCATGTCGCTAAATTTTGTCTAAGATATAAAGAATTCTGTTTTCAACTGTATCTTTTGGAACTTCAATCAGTTCGTAACCATATTTTTTATAGGTCTCAATAAGATGTTCCTGAATTTTAACAGCCTGCTCAAAATTTTCATAGCGTTCAGAATCACTTTGGTAAATTTCTTCCCAAGGCGGTAGAATAAAAGTTTTAGTGTATTTGTAATCTTCACAAGCTTGAACAAAACCTTCCGGATATTCGTCTCCGATATAGTCCATATAAGCTACGACATCTGGAATTCCTCGGTCAATAAAAACCACATTATCTGGTTCTTCAAGAGCGTTTTTGTATTGTTCAATACGTCCCTCTAGTAACATTTGACTAAACAAAAGAGGTTGTTCTAAAAACAATTGTTCGATACCTTCTTGCTGCGCTTTCATGGTAACCTGTCTGGATATTTCAGGATAGCAGCAAAAGCCACGAGCTACCAATTCGTTAATAAGTGTTGATTTTCCAGTACCAGGTCCGCCAAGCAAGACTATAATTTCTTTTTGCACTATTCTAAAAATAAAGCGCAAATTTACCTAAACTTATTTATAATTAAAAAGAATATTTATTAGAAACGAAAGATTTGATATTTTGATAAAGAGAGTTACTACTTTCGGTACTGTCTTTTGGGATAAAAAACATTATAAAAGATATCTCCTCAAATCGGAATTATTTCTAATAGACGACTCCTGCAAGGTTTTCAAAACCTTGTAGGTATTCGATAAACATTGCGTTGAACTGGACTGAAGTCCAGCTCTACAATATATGTTGTTCCTTCGGAACTGGAAAAAAGAGTCAGAGGCTCTCAGGATATTGTAGGGCTGGACTTCAGTCCAGTTGAAATGATAATTTATATGTGTCGCTCCGCTGGAGCTTTTGATTGTGTTAAATTGAATTTGCTATAAATATTTTGCTCCGCTGGAGCATTTTTTAAAATGATAAATCAAAAAAGATATTCCCAAATAAATTTATTTGAATTGCCGTTGGTTTTAACCAACGGGATTTTTGAATGTATAGAATTTCGGCTTTAGCCAAAAAAATTACTCACAAAACAAATACTTCCCAGAATTCTTTCCTTTTTTATTAGAAGGAACAATCAAATGCGAGTGAAACTTTTTACCATTCAAAACATCATTCACAAAATCCAAAACATATTGTTTCCCTTCATGAAAAAGGTAGCCTGAAAATTCATGTCCGCCACCACAGAAAGTAATCAATTCAATGTCCTTATATAAATCTTGCATTTGATTGTAAACGGCATAAGAACCAAAAAGAATCAGCCAGCCAGAAGCATTTGTTGGACAAGAACGATGCGAACCAGCCGCGTACGGAACAGTATCATCATTATTTCCGTGAGCCAATAACATAGGAATCGCTTTTTCTTTCGTAATCAAATTAATATCCTGAATAGCTCCCGAACCTCCAATGAAACCTTTGTATTTGAAGTTTTCTGGAAGATTGCTTTTGTATAAATTCATTAATTTATAATCCCAAAAAGAAGCTTGGAAACCAATTTCAGCGCCAGCACTAATACCAGAAATAAAGAATTTTGAAGTGTCAAGATTGTATTTGTCGGCATTTTCAATCATGAAAGCTGTCGCTTGCCACATATCGCTCACGCCAATTTGAATCGCTTTTATTTTTTCGGTTAAAGTTCCTTTACAGCCAAAATCTTTTCCTTTCATGTATAAACTATACGAAATACTCGCAACCGCATAGCCATTTTTAGCCATGAATAAACCGAAGTCTTTTTCGCTTGTACGCTCTCCGCCAGAAAAACCTCCGCCAAAAGCGAACATAATCAAAGGGATTTTTTCTCCTGCTTTTTTCTTTGGTAGATATAAATCTAAATCTAGTTTTAAAGTGTCGTTTTGAAAATAAGTCAGCGTTTTGACTTCTTGTGCGTTGCTATTGTAAAAAGTGAAAAATGTAAAAAGTAAGAAGAAGATTTTTTTCATTGTATTGTGTTTTTAATCTCGCAAAGTCGCGGAGTCGCAAAGTTTTTTTGCCACAAATTCCACGAATTTTCGCTAATTTTTATTTTTTTGATTTGCCAAGTTACTTAAAATTGATGAAATTGAATTTTAGGATTGAATAATTTGTGTTAATTAGTGGAATTTGTGGCAAAAAAACACCCTGATTTTTAGAGTCAAAAAATCTAAAATCTAAAATCTGAAATCTGAAATCAAAACCGTATATTTGCGTTTATTTTTAATTACGAATGGAGAACGATAAAGAAAAAAATACAGCCGAATTTTACGAAAGATTGAAATTGGAGCTTGATAACGCAAATACTTGGCCAGCAGAATACTTGTATAAATTCATTGTGCCATCTGTAGCAGATAATGTAGAGCGTGTCGAAAAAGCTTTTGACAGAATGGGAGCGGTTATTAAAACAACAAAATCAAAAACAGGTAAATTTACCAGTGTGTCTGTAGATGTTACCATGCACAGCTCAGATGATGTCATCAGTAAATACAAAGAAGTTTCTACAATAGAAGGTATAGTTTCATTATAGACTTATGATCGAAAAATATAAAAGAGAAGCCGCAAGCGATGTTGTTTACAATCTGGAATATAATTCCGAGAGACAACGCTTAATTATTCCCGAATATGGTCGTCATTTACAAAAATTGATTGATCAGGCAACCGCAATCGAAGATGATGAAACGCGCAATAAAGCAGCGAAATATATCATTCAGGTTATGGGAAGTCTGAATCCGCATTTGCGTGATGTACCAGATTTTCAGCATAAACTTTGGGATCAGCTTTTTATCATGTCTGATTTCAAACTGAATGTAGAATCGCCTTATCCGATTCCGTCAAGAGAAGTTCTGGAGTTGAAACCGGATGCTTTGCAATATCCACAAAACTTTCCAAAATATAGATTTTATGGAAACAACATCAAATATATGATTGATGTTGCTAATAAATGGGAAGAAGGCGAAATGAAAAATGCATTGGTAATGGTTATTGCCAATCATATGAAAAAATCTTTCTTAAGCTGGAACAAAGACACTGTAAAAGACGATGTAATTTTTGAGCATTTGTATGAATTGTCTGGAGGCAAAATTAATTTATTGCAAAGCACAGAAGAACTGCTAAATACAACAGATTTAATGCGTACCAACAAGCGTATGTCTAATAAAACAGCTTCTGGTGTACAGCCAAAAAATCAGAATAACAAAAACAATAATAATAAAGGCGGTCAGAAAAAGACGTTTCAAAAAAATAATAATCAGAAATAAAAAAGCTGCTAAGTTGCTAAGCTACTAAGTTGCTGAGTTTATACTTAGAATCTTAGGATCTCAGAATCTTAGAAACTTTGAAAGAACCTAAAAAAGATCTATGGGAATTTTTAAAATCGAAGGAGGAACTCCTTTAAAAGGAGAAATCACTCCGCAAGGAGCAAAAAATGAGGCGTTACAAATTTTATGTGCCGTGCTTCTAACAGGAGAGAAAGTAAAAATTAATAACATTCCTGATATTATAGACATCAATAAATTAATCACTTTGTTGGGTAATTTAGGGGTGAAGATTCAGCGTAATGAGCCAGGTTCGATTACTTTTCAAGCTGATGAAGTTAATGTAGGTTATTTAGAAACTGAAGCTTTCAAAAAAGAAGGTGGAGCGCTTCGTGGTTCTATTATGATTGTTGGTCCGCTTTTGGCTCGTTTCGGAAAAGGATACATTCCAAAACCAGGAGGAGATAAAATCGGTCGTCGTAGATTAGATACACACTTTGAAGGTTTTATTAACCTTGGAGCAAAGTTTAGATACAACAGAGAAGATCACTTTTATGGAGTAGAATCTCCAGCAGAAGGACTTCAGGGAACAGATATGCTTTTAGACGAGGCATCTGTAACCGGAACTGCAAACATTGTAATGGCTGCGGTTTTAGCAAAAGGAACAACTACAGTTTACAACGCTGCTTGCGAGCCTTACTTACAACAGTTATGTAAAATGCTAAACTCTATGGGAGCAAAAATCACTGGAGTTGGTTCTAACTTATTGACTATCGAAGGTGTTGAAAGCCTTGGAGGATGCGAGCACAGAATTCTTCCTGATATGATTGAAATCGGTTCTTGGATTGGTCTTGCGGCTATGACAAAAAGCGAAATCACAATCAAAAATGTTAGTTGGGAAAATTTAGGTTTGATTCCAAATACTTTCAGAAAACTAGGTATTACAATCGAAAAACGTAACGATGATATTTACATTCCTGCTCATAAAGACGGATATGAAGTAAAAACAGATATCGACGGTTCTATCTTAACTATTGCCGATGCACCATGGCCAGGATTTACACCTGACTTGTTAAGTATCGTTTTAGTTGTGGCAACACAAGCAAAAGGAGACGTTTTAATTCATCAAAAAATGTTCGAAAGCCGTTTATTCTTCGTGGATAAACTAATTGATATGGGAGCAAAAATCATGTTATGTGACCCGCACAGAGCTGTGGTTATGGGACATAATTTCGAATCTCAATTGAAAGCAACTACAATGTCTTCTCCTGATATTCGTGCGGGAATTTCATTATTGATTGCAGCGCTTTCTGCAAAAGGTACAAGTACAATTCAGAATATTGAACAAATCGACCGTGGATACGAGCATATCGATGAACGTTTAAGAGCAATTGGCGCTAAAATCGTAAGAGCATAAAAAAGTTAGCCACGACCCGAGCGATAGCGAACAGGCGAAGCAATTCATGAATTACACTAATTTTTAAATTTGAAATTCAATTACACGAATTTATTTTAAAAATTTGAGTAATAAAACACAAAGCTAATCTTCGTGTAATTTGTGAAATTCGTGGCGAAAAAAAATAGTTTGAATGACAAACGAACAAAAAGCTATAAAAGCTACTATCTTTAGTATAGTCGGAAACACCTGCTTAGCCCTTGTAAAAGGCTTAGCAGGTTTTTTTGGCAATTCTTATGCCTTGATTGCCGATGCGATTGAGTCAACAACTGATATATTTTCGTCATTTTTGGTTTTATTCGGAATTAAATATTCGAATAAACCGGCAGATGAAAATCATCCTTACGGTCACGGTCGTGCAGAACCTTTAATTACATTTTTGGTTGTCGGATTTTTAATTACTTCTGCAACTATTATTGGTTACGAAAGTATTGCCAATATTGGAACTTCGCATGATTTGCCAAAATCTTGGACATTATATGTTTTAGGAGCCATTATTATCTGGAAAGAATATTCATTCCGTTTGGTGATGAAAAGAAGCCGACAAACAAATAGTTCTTCTCTTGCGGCAGATGCTTGGCATCATCGTAGCGATGCAATTACTTCTGTTGCAGCGTTTATCGGAATTACGGTTGCACTGGTAATGGGAAAAGGTTACGAATCTGCTGATGATTGGGCGGCACTTTTTGCAGCTTTTTTCATTTTGTACAACAGTTATAAAATCTTCAGACCTGCACTTGGCGAAATCATGGATGAAAATCTTAATGATGATTTGGTGGAAGAAATTCGTGTTGTTGCTTTAACAGTACCAGGAATTCTAGGAACTGAAAAATGTTACATCAGAAAAGCGGGAATGCGTTATCACGTAGACCTTCATGCAATTGTTTCAGCTAAAATTTCAGTTAAAGAAGGACATGATTTGTCTCATAAATTACAAGATAAATTAAAAGAAGAAATTCCGCAATTAGGAAATGTCCTGATTCATATTGAGCCAGATGATTATCATTGTTAGTGGTTCAAAGGGACAAAGTAACAAAGGGACAAAGGAACAGAGGGACAGAGGGACAAAGGTCCTGAGGTGCTAAGAAGCTAAGGTTTCTTTCTGTTGAAACTATATTTTGTCAGGCTGAGCGAAGTCGAAGCCCACGCAAAGAGAATCAAAAAAAAATCCGCTTAAATCTGTAAAATCTGCGTGAAACCAGACATAAAGATTTGAGCGGTTTTTTTAAGGTAGCAATAACTTTGTCTCTTTGTTACTTTGTTGCTTTGTCCCTCTGTTACTCTGTTACTTTGTCCCCCTAATCTAAAACATTCAAAATCTTCACCCCAAATACAACTCCATTTTGCTGAATACCACTTTGATAAGAATGTACATAGTCAACACGGAATAATTTGAATTTTCCAAAACCAAGATTGTCCAAACCAACAGTAAATTCAGAATAAGGTTTTCTATCTGGAATGGCTAAGGAGTGAAATCCTAGGTTAAGAGTTGATTTTAAAAGATTTAAAAGCGGAATTTTATTCATTATAAAACCAGTGTCATTGTATTCAGAATGCAATTCAAAATAGCTGTCATTAGTGCTGTTTGTGTAGTAAGGCATTAAATTAAAAACATTCAGATAACGACTACTTGTGCCAATATGGGTTTGGTTTCCATTAAAATGTCTGTAATCTATAAAAGAGATATTCTCTGCATTAAAGAACTTTCCTGCTCTGAAATTAGTTCCGAGAACTCCTTTGTTGTTTAGAGATAAATCGTACTGAACAGAGGCGCCAATTCTTTCAAACTCATATTTCTTTTCACTTGCTGCGAATGCTTTTTCGAAAGCTAAATAAATGGTTGGATATTTATCGTTTTTGAAATTATATCTTCCGTCTGGTCTTGAAATATATTTGTTTCCAAAATTAATTCTTGTTGTAATAAGCGCTTTAAATAAATGATGCTGATCGAAGGCAGGAGTTGTAAAATCATTTGGAGCCAAAGGATTGTTTGACGAATAAAGATCATCTTTTTTAAAGAAAGAATAATCAGTCGTATTGAAAAGTGGTTTTCGTTGTTCGTAGCCAATTCTTCCAGTCAAATTAATTCCGTTTGCGATATCTTGTCCGTAATTGATTTGCGCAAATTCTAAATTGTACAGTTTCATATAATTATCCTTGAAAAACAAAGAACTTATCGAATTGACCAATTTGGTAATAGGTTCAGCACTGTTAAATTGTGCTGTTTTTGTTCCTCCAGATCCCCAAATAGTGGCATTGTTGATGTTGTTGAAACGATGACTGAATTCTCCGATCGCACGAAAACGTTCATCTGAAAAACCATAATTGAAAGTAGTGCTTATAAAAGTTTCTTTCCCTTTTTCATCATCCCATTTTCTAAAAGAAAAACCAGAATCGAAATTAAACCCCTGAACGGTATTAAAACTTAAAGAAGAAATATTCAACAAGCCTTTATACTCAAAAGAATATTTTTCGAATGTGTTTCTATAATCATAACCCATTGCAATATCCCAAACTTTAAATTTATTGTTTTTAGCATCTATCGAATCGGTATATTTTCTGGATTTTCTGATGGTTTGAAGGCTATCCTTTTTATTGTAATCGTTTTGTTCCTCAATCGTTAACGGAATCGGACGAATTTCATTCCAGAAAGAATCATCTTTTTTGTTTGCATTTGCTTCAAAAGCAACGATTTCGTTTCCAAAAGTTTTCTTCTCGAAAGAATATGGAAATTCATAATTGGAATAAACATAATTGAAATTTCCGGAAAACTTTATTCCAAATAATCCAGCATTAAACGAAAGGGTTTGTGCATTTTTAGACCATATTTTATTCTTAGAATTGTAACTGAAGCTTTGTTTTAGGTTCATTGTTTCAGTAAATTCATTTTTCATTCTGTAACCTTTTATGTCTAAATCTATGGCATAAATGGCAAAACTATCATCGACAATATAGATATAGCCTTCAAAGACAGGTTCCTTGTCGCGTCTTGGAATGACTTTAATCTTATTCACTTGTTGATTATTATCGTCGTAAAAAGTGCTTTCTAATTTATATTTGTAATAGCTGAAAGCATTGTCTGCGATTGGAGAAATCATTCTAACATCAAAATCTAAAGTGTTGTCATAGAAGTCATAAGTAGATAAAGCTGCGGTATTGTAGCTATAACCACGATTGTTTCCTGAAATTTTCGAAGCAATAATTTTTTCCTTCAATTTATCTGGTTTCTGAAAAGTGACTTTCGAAATAGTCTCCGACAAGTATAGAATTCCAGTTCCGGTTGAATCTAAGTTGGAAGCCATATCTGGACCTAAATCTACTTTCTGACCAAGAATTTTTTTAGGAAGATCTTTCACTTTGAACATACCTTTCGAATAAAAATCGGCTGTATAGCGTCCAGTTTTATATGAGTTTTCCTTTTTATTTGCAATTGCACTTTTGATAATCGCATTTGCGGGATTATTTTTGGGATCAATAACTACCTCGTTTAGCGCAAAGCTTTCTTCCTGAAGTTTTACATCTAAAGTGATGGTTTTGGAATCTGAACCAACTTTGATTTTTTGAGTTTTAAAACCCAGATATTGAAAAACGATTTTGTTTTTACCAATTTCTTTTATATTCAATTGATACTTTCCTTGCTCGTTTGAGGTTGTTCCAGCATAAGTGTTTTCTTCAAAAACCGATACAAAAGGAAGTGGATTTCCTTTGTCATCTGTTATAGTTCCTTTGATTTGGGCAAAGTTTGAAATCGAAAATAATAGAAAGGCAATTAAAGTAAAGTTTCTCATGAAAGGGTGGTATATCTTACAAAAATATAATAAGTTAAATCTGAGCTTATTAATAATTTGTTAAATTGTATGAGAGACTAAAAAGACTGATTTTTACAAATTTGATTTGTCAAGCTAAGCTGAAGTCGAAGCACATTTTCCCTTCGACTTCATTCAATAGCTTTTTTATAGAAAAGACTGAATTGCCAATTCGTAGCTTTTAAGTCCGAAGCCTAAAATAACACCTTTGGCATTTCCAGATAAATAAGATTGATGTCTAAAGCTTTCGCGAGCATAAGTATTAGAAATGTGAACTTCGATAACAGGAGTTGTAACCGCTTTCATTGCGTCTCCCAAACCAATGGAAGTGTGCGTGTATGCCCCTGCGTTTAAGATGATTCCATCAAACGTAAAACCGCATTCTTGAATTTTACCAATTAATTCACCTTCAATATTACTTTGATAGTAAGAAAGTTCAACGTTAGGAAATTTTTGTTTCAACGTTTCAAAATAATCTTCAAAGGTTTGACTTCCATAAACTTCGGGTTCTCTTTTTCCTAAAAGATTCAAATTTGGTCCGTTGATAATGCAGATTTTCATGTTTACTTGTTTGTGATTATTATTGACATTCCAATTAAATTTTGACATTGTCATTGATTTGTAAAAATAAAAAAACCGCACTAATAAATAGAGCGGTTTTTGTAAAAGTATGTGATATTCTTTTAGAACATGAATCCAGCTGAAATTTGGAATACTGAGTTTTTGATATCAGCATTTTTAGAAGCTTCAGTTAGACCAAATCCGTAACGTCCTTGAAGAAAGATGCTTTCAGTAAGTTTTAAACCTAGACCTGCATTTAAACCAAAGTCAAATGTTTCAGCATTTTTAACATCAAAATCATTTTTCTCGCTTAGTAAGAAAGAGGCTTGTGGACCAACTTCTAAACTAAATGATTTAGTCAAATAGATTTTTGCCATTACAGGAATAGATAAATATCCTAATTCATTTTTGAATTCACCAAAAGCATTTTTGTAAGAAGCACCTTGTGTAGAGTACAAAAGCTCAGGTTGGATAGAGAATTTTTCTAATAATTTTACTTCTGCAACTAAACCTGCGTGGTAGCTTGTGATTCCGTCTTTGCTGTAGTCGATTCCATCAAGACTTGCATCTCCAGTCTGATTAGCAAAGTTAACCCCTGCTTTAACCCCGATTTTTAATAATTGCGCTTGCATTGCTGCTGATGTTGCCATGAACAAAACAGCTGCTAAAAGTATTTTTTTCATAAATAGGTTTTTTAAAATTTGGTATTTTAAATGTTATCTAAAGTTCAAAACTACATATTTAGCATTTTATTGCATTATGTTTTCGATTAAATAATTAATAAAATTCCCACTCAAATGTGAAATTTTGGGTTTTCAGAGCCGGAAATCTCTATTATCGTTCTGATTATCAGGATGATTTTTAGTGACTTTTTTCTGTCTTATTTTAATACTTTTTTGGCTTACTGTGTATTGTATTTTGTAAGTCTAATCTTAGTTTTGATTGGATTAATTTAAAATTTGAATCATGAAAAAAATTGTTTTAGCTGCTATCGCAGTAATGACTTTTGGTTTTGCAAATGCGCAAGAACAAACAGCAAAAGGAAAATGGTTAATTGAAGCTAATACTGGTTTTGGTGTTGGTGATGGCATTGAATCTTTAGCGAATACAAGCTTCCACTTAGCATCTTCTGATGGAGAAACAGCATGGGGTTTAGGTGCTGAAGGGGGCTACTTTGTAGCTGATAATTTAGCTGTTAAAGCTGGTTTAGGTTACAGTGATTTTGGACATAGTGTTAATGCATTCTCTTACAAAGTGGGAGCGAAATACTATTTATTAAATAAATTTCCTTTAGAAGCTTCTTACACTGGAGCAAGTGTTAAAGATGCTGATGAAAATCCATCTTTCATTGGTTTACAAGGTGGTTATGCTTGGTTTGTAGGTAAAAATATATCAATTGAGCCAGGTTTGCGTTACAACATTTCTATGAATGAAGATTATTCGAAAGATATTTTCCAATTTAATATTGGCTTTGCATTACATTTCTAAGAAAAACATTTAGTTAGTTTTTTAAAGGCCTTTCTCTTTTTGAGGAAGGCTTTTTTATTTGTTTACCAAATTTTAAGGCAATTGATTATGATTTAACAATTTATGTACTTATTACTACTTTATTTGTTAAATTCCAAATTAGTTTTTATGAAGAATATTTTTATATTTGATTTAATTAATTTTTAACCCTAAACAAATTAGAATGAAAAAAATAATTTTATCTGCCATTGCAATGATGGCTTTTGCATTTTCAAATGCTCAGGAAACAAGGTTTGGAGTAAAAGGAGGTCTTAATATTTCAACAGTAGTTGGAGGAGATGTGGATAATACTAAATCACTCATAGGATTTCATGTTGGAGGTTTAGCTGAAATTCACATAGTTGAAAAGTTTTATATTCAACCAGAGCTTTTATTTTCAGCTCAAGGAACTAAAGTTGATAGTGATTTTGGAGGTGATGCTACACTTAAATTAAATTATTTGAACATTCCTGTTGTGGCGAAGTACTACATAGTTGATAAAAAATTTAATGTTGAGGCTGGTCCGCAATTAGGAGTTTTATTGTCTGCTAAAGCTGAGGGTGAAGATATTAAGGATTTTACAAGATCTGTAGATTTCGGATTTAATATTGGAGCTGGATATAGTTTTACAGACAATCTTTCAGTTGGTCTTCGTTATACAATAGGTTTATCTCCTCTTTCTGATAGAGATATCGATAACACAGATGATTATTATGATAGTGCTAAAAATAGTAATTTACAACTTTCTCTAGCCTATAAATTCTAATCAGGATTTTAAAATAGAATAAACCTTCCATGAAAATGGAAGGTTTTTTTATACCAAAAAATCACTTACTTTGCAGCTATGAATTGGAGTAGGTATATAAAAGATTATCAGTCGTATTTGAGGATAGAACGTGGTTTGTCTAAAAATACAATTGAAAACTATGGCTTCGATATTGAACGTTTGTGTCTTTTTTTGGAAACCAATCAAATCGATGTTTCGCCAATAAAAATTGCCGATGAGACCTTGCAGCAATTCATTTATGCTGTTGCCAAAGAAGTCAACCCAAGAT
The DNA here is from genome assembly GCF_020026915.1 of Flavobacterium potami. GTDB lineage: Bacteria > Bacteroidota > Bacteroidia > Flavobacteriales > Flavobacteriaceae > Flavobacterium > Flavobacterium potami. Next base: position 17,331 of record NZ_JAINUY010000011.1, read on the forward strand.
CTCAGGCACGTATTATTTCAGGACTGAAAAGCTTTTTTAATTATCTAGTTTTTGAAGATTATAGAAATGACAATCCGCTAGAATTGATAGAAGCGCCAAAAACGGGTCGGAAATTACCCGATACACTTTCTCTTCAGGAAATTGACGCTTTAATTGAAAATATAGATTTAAGTACCAACGAAGGAGAGCGAAATCGTGCTATGTTGGAAACTTTATATGGCTGCGGACTCCGTGTTTCGGAACTTATTACACTCAAAATTTCAGATTTGTTTTTTGATGAAGGGTTTATTAAAATAACCGGAAAAGGCAACAAAGAACGTTTTGTGCCAATTGGATCGTTAACGCAAAAATATATCGATATCTATAGAAAAGAAATTCGTGCCCATTTAAATGTAAAAAAAGGCGCAGAAGATACTTTGTTCTTAAATAGAAGGGGAAATCAATTAACGCGCGCGATGATATTTACGATAATAAAGGATCTTGCACAAAAAATTGGATTGAAAAAAAGTATAAGTCCGCATACATTACGCCATTCTTTTGCTACACATTTGCTAGAAAATGGTGCAGACTTAAGATCAATCCAGCTGATGTTAGGACATGAATCAATCACTACCACAGAGATTTATGTTCACTTAGATAGAAGTTTTTTAAAAGAGGTAATGCATAGTTTTCATCCAAGAAAATAATTTTTAGCAATTTTATATGTATTATTGCAAAAATTTATATATTGTGTTAAAATTTTGTTTTAATAAAAACAAAATTATATAAAGTTGTGATTTTTCTTTCTTTTGGCATAGAAAAACTCTTGAAATTTTATTTACATAAAAAAGTATAATATGGTTTTTGATTTATATGGGAATGACGATTGCTTAGAGGTAAATAATTTTTATAAAAAATTGTTGGCCGAAATGCCTGACCTACTTTTTCAATTTATTATTGATGCTGATAATAATTATTCATTTCCCCTTGTGAGTAAATCAGCTGACGAAATATTTGAGCTTACTGCAAAAGATTTTACCAATGATATAAAATTTCTGATTTACGATCGAATCTTGCCTCAAGATCGCGAACATTTTTTTCAGTCCTTAGTTAAGGCAAGGAAAGAAATCAAGCCTTGGGAAGTTGAGTTTAGAGCAATTTTGCCAAAAAAGGGAATGAGATGGTTTAAAATTTCTTGTAAAACAGAGTCGGCGAGTGAAGGAAAAGTGATTTTTTACGGACATGTTTCGGATATTACGGAGTTGAAGGACAAGGAAGAAAAGCTTCGTATATCGGAAGAGCGTTTTCAATTTGCACTTGATGCATCAACTGCTGGTATCTGGGATTGGGATATGGTTACAAATAGTGTTTTTTACTCTTCTTTGTCGCTTAAAATTTTAGAATTAGAATCTACTGATGTTTTTGATGATCCAGAACGCTGGGATAAAATTGTGCATCCAGACGATTTGCCAAAATACTATTCTGATATCCAAGAACATTTTGATAATAAGATTCCGTATTATGAAAATTACCATCGTGTCATGACATCGAGCGGTAATTATAAGTGGATTCTAGATCGTGGAAAAGTAATTAAGCGTGATGAGAACGGAAAGCCTTTGCGAGTAATTGGTACGCATACCGATGTTTCTGCTCAAAAAGAAAAAGAACTGGAGCTTATAAAAACAATGAAATTATACAGCGATCAAAATAGTCGTTTGTTGAATTTCTCGCACATAGTTTCGCATAATTTGAATACACAAGCAGGAAATATAAAATCGATTTTAGATTTTATTGATGCCGATGTGAATAAGCAAACCGTCTCAGAAATGCTAGAGCATTTAAGAACGGTTTCAAATGATTTGAATGAAACGATTTCAAATCTTACACAGATTGTAAAAACGCAGAGCAATATCAATATTGCTGTGGTTCCATTGATGCTTTGTGAGTATATAGAAAAAACTATTTCGACAATTAAGGGGTATGATAAGCAGCGTAAAGTGACGATTGTAAACAACGTTCCAAAATATTTGACGATTAATTTTAATCCGGCTTATATGGAAAGTGTTTTATTGAATTTTACCACAAATGCGATAAAATATGCACACCCAGAGAGAGATCCTGTTATTGTTTTTGATTTTTCGATTGAGCCGGAAGGGTATAAGTCGCTAAAAATTACAGATAATGGTTTAGGTATCGATTTGAAAACTTATGGTGATTTGTTGTTTGGAATGTATAAAACATTTCATAAACACGAGGAAGCACGTGGAATCGGTTTGTATATTACCAGAAATCAAATTGAAGCGATGAAAGGAACCGTTTTGGTGGAAAGTGAAGTTGGTGTAGGTACCAGTTTTAAAATTGTTTTTAATGATATGTAAATGTAAATTAATATAAAAAAAGAAAGGCTGTCCGATTGACAGCCTTTCTTTTTTATTTATGTTTTCCAAGATTATTTAGCAATGTTTACAGCTCTAGTTTCTCTAATAACTGTAACTTTTACTTGTCCAGGATAAGTCATTTCTGTTTGAATTTTTTGTGAAATTTCAAAAGATAAGTTTGCTGCATTATCATCAGAAACTTTTTCGCTTTCTACAATTACACGAAGTTCTCTACCTGCTTGGATTGCATATGCGTTTTTAACACCACTGAATCCGTAAGCTACATCTTCCAAATCTTTTAAACGTTGAATGTAAGAATCCAACACTTGGCGTCTTGCTCCTGGTCTTGCTCCAGAAATAGCATCACAAACCTGAATAATTGGAGATAATAAAGATTTCATTTCGATCTCGTCGTGGTGTGCTCCAATTGCGTTGCAAACTTCTTCTTTTTCTCCGTATTTCTCAGCCCACTGCATACCTAAAAGTGCGTGTGGTAAATCACTTTCTGTATCTGGCACTTTTCCGATATCGTGCAATAAACCAGCTCTTTTAGCTAGTTTTACGTTTAGCCCTAATTCTGCAGCCATAATACCGCAAAGTTTAGAGACTTCTCTTGAGTGTTGTAACAAGTTTTGTCCGTAAGAAGAACGGTATTTCATTCTACCAACCACTTTAATCAATTCTGGATGTAAACCATGAATTCCTAAGTCGATCACAGTACGTTTTCCAACTTCGATAATTTCGTCATCAATTTGTTTGGCTGTTTTAGCAACAACTTCTTCAATTCTTGCTGGGTGGATACGTCCATCTGTTACCAATTTGTGTAAAGACAAACGTGCAATTTCTCTACGAACAGGATCGAAACAAGAAAGAATAATTGCTTCTGGTGTATCGTCTACAATAATCTCAACTCCAGTTGCAGCTTCAAGAGCTCTAATGTTACGTCCTTCACGACCAATAATACGTCCTTTTACATCGTCTGACTCAATGTTGAAAACAGAAACACAGTTTTCAACCGCTTCTTCAGTTCCAACTCTTTGAATAGTATTGATGATGATTTTTTTAGCTTCTTGCTGTGCAGTTAGTTTTGCCTCTTCGATAGTTTCTTGAATATGAGACATCGCTTTGGTTTTAGCCTCTGCTTTTAAGCCCTCAACTAATTGCTCTTTTGCTTCTTCGGCAGAAAGACCAGAAATAACTTCTAATTGTTGTAATTGACTTTTGTGAAGTTTTTCAACTTCAGCTTGTTTTTTATCTAAAACTTCAATTTTGTTTTCGTATTCAGCTGTTCTTGCTTCGTAGTCATCGTTAACTTTCTTGGCTTTAGAAAGTTCGTTAGAAACTTGAGATTCTTTATCACGCACACGTTTTTCTACTTCAGCAACTTTTTTATCTCTTGCTAAAATTACTTGTTCGTGTTCTGATTTAAGTTCGATAAAACGCTCTTTTGCTTGAAGGATTTTATCTTTTTTGATATTTTCTGCTTCTAAATTAGCATCTTTTAAGATAGAAGCTGCTTCTTTTTTAGCGTTTTTGATTAGGTTTGAAATATTACTTTTCTCGATAATTTTAGCTATCGCAAATCCTGCTGCGATACCTACAATACCAATAATGATCGTTATGATGTCCATGTTTGTTAGGGTTTATATATAAAAAAAGCCTACATTAATTGCTTGTATAAACTCGTAAAGACAAGTTTTGAGCTAACTCACTGTTCAAGTTTCCCAGCCAAAAGGAGGGCATACTATAGTAGCGACGATTTGCTCATTCTAAATTGTTAGTGTTGAGTTTACCAATTGTGAACTAATGTAGGCAGTATCTTAGTTTCTTGTAAAGAACGTTAATTTTCGAGATATTGATCTAAAAGCGTGTTTAATCTTTTAATTCTTTCGATAGTCTCTTCTCCATCGATTGCGTTATCAATTTGTTTTTGTTCCACTTGCGATGCAAATTGCAGGGCGCACATGGCCAGTACATCTTGTTTGTCGCGAACGGCATAATTTTCTTCGAATTGCTTTATCATGGCATCAATTTTTTTAGAAGCACTTCTAAGTCCTTCTTCCTGAGCGGGTTCAACCGTTAGTGGGTAAACGCGGTCGGCAATTGATATTTTTATTTTAAGCTTTCCGTCCATATTATTAATCTGATAATTGTGCTATACAATAATCAATTTCGCGAATTAATGAATTTATTTTAAGCTTTGTCTCTCTCTTGTTATTGTCGCTGCCGAGCAACGAATTGGCAATCTTAAGTGTTTCATTTTGCTTTTTCAAAGCTTCAATTTCCTCAGATTGTTTCTGGATAATTTGCGCAGCTTTGGCTAATTCTAATCGTAATTCCTGATTGTTTTTCTCCAGACCTTTTGATTTTTCAAAAAGCTTTTCGACTTTATATTCAAGAGTATCAATTATTTCGGCAATTACACTCATTATACATCCTATTCATTACTTAATCCTACAAAGTTAGTATTCCTTTTTATTAATGCAATTTTTTATCGATTTTTTTGCATTAAAAATAGACAAATAGATGAATTTCAAGATATTGTATTATTATGGATTTCTACTCGGTTTTAAGCTCTTTATTTTTTATCTTAGCAAAAATGTTGTTTATGAGATTTTCTGTACTTGCCCTTCTTATTTGTAATTCTATATTCGCCCAGACGCAATATCCAAAAGATTATTTTAGACCTCCGCTCGATATTCCAATGCAGCTCTCGGGTAATTTTGGAGAGCTAAGACCTAACCATTTTCATGCAGGTTTTGATCTAAAAACGAATCAGAGAGAGGGATTAAGCGTTCATGCTATTGCAGATGGATATGTTTCAAGAATTAAAATTTCGACTTTCGGAAACGGAAAGTGTATTTATATTACACATCCGAATGGATATACTTCTGTTTATGGGCATTTGCAAACTCCCGTAGGAGCAATTCTTGATTATGTTAAAGCGACTCATTACAGAGAGAAAGCTTATGAGATAGAAATGTTTCCGAAACCTGGTGAACTTCCTGTTGCGAAAGGAGATATAATAGGACTTTCAGGAAATACAGGCTCTTCTGAAGGACCGCACCTGCATTTTGAAATTCGTGATTCTAAAACTGAATTTGTGATTAATCCGATTTTCTTTGGCTTCGACCAGAATATAAAAGATACTAAAAAACCAACCTTGTCTAGTCTGTACGTTTATCCTTTGGATAATGCGACTGTAAATCAATCCAAACAACCTTTGTTGGTAAATATGGCGCTTCAGAAAGATGGAACTTACCTTGCTAGTAAAGTAAAGACTAACGGAAAAATTGGTTTTGGAATTAATGCTGTTGATACAGATGATGTGTCGCATAACAAAAATGGTGTTTTTAATGTTTCTACTTTTTTAAACGGAAATCAAAGTTATAATTATCAGTTCAATACTTATTCTTTTGATGAAATGCGATATATCAATGCTTTTATTGATTATTCTAGATACAAAAAGACCAGTCAGCGTGTGCAGAAACTTTTTATGAAAACGCCTTTTGCTTTAAGTATTATTAAGACAGATTCTCTGCGCGGAATTGTAAAAGCTGAACCTAATCTGGCATCTATTTATAGAATTGAAGTTTCTGATTATTTTGGAAATTTAAATTCGATCACAGTTCCAATCGAATATGATAGCGCTACAACGCTTGTTCAGTCTGAGCCTGTTGCTTCTAAGTATTTTGTAAGGTACAATAAGGATGCTAATTTTGAAAAAAACAATATGTCGGTTTTTTTTCCGGCAGGAACTTTCTACGAAGATTTTAATATGAATTTTGATGTTAGAAATAATAAAATTTATATTCATGATGACACTGTTCCGGTACATTCAAACTTTACAATTACAATAAAAGATTCTGTTTATCCTGAATCTTTGAGAGAGAAAGTTTATATAGGAAAAGGAACCAGTTTTAACGGAACTCTTAGAAAAGGCGATGTTTTTACTGCAAAATCTAAAATCTTAGGTGCTTACGGTTTGGTTTTAGATACGATTCCGCCGGTCATAAAAATTGCAAAACCTATTGAAGGAAAATGGATTAGCGAACAAAAGAAAATTGATTTTACAATTGGTGACTCTCTTTCTGGGATAAAATCATATAACGGTTATTTGAACGGAAGCTGGGTTTTGTTTGAATATGAAAATAAGGCTAGAAGAATCACTCATACTTTTGATTCGCAATATCTGGCTGAAGGCGAAAACTTTTTAAAAATTGAAGTAGTTGATAATGTAGGAAATACTACTATCTTTGAAACTCGTTTTTTTAGAAGTCAACAAAAATAAAATCCAAATCTTTGAATAACAACAGGTTTATAATCGCTTTTCTTTTTTTATTCTTTAGCTGTATTGCATTAGCTCAAAATGCTCGCGTAAAAGGAATTATTTTAGACGCAGATAAACATCCGGTGCCAAGCGTAAATATTGCTTTTCAAGGCAATATAGTACAGTCTGATTCAAATGGTTTTTTTGAAATAACAGTTCCTTCAAACAAGAAAGTTTCGCTGATATTTACTCACGTTTCTTTGAAAATGATCAGTTTGACGGTTAGTTTGAAAACGGATGAAGTTTTTGTTTTCAATCCGATAATGAATAATTCTTCAGAGCAAATGGGGGAGGTTTTTGTCTCTTCCAAAAATAGAAAACGTGTTCAGGGAATTGCGACTATAGACACCGAAACGATAAAGAAAATTCCGGGTGCAAATGCAGGTATTGAAAATATTCTGAAAACGCTTCCGGGTGTGAATTCAAACAATGAGTTGAGTTCGCAATATATGGTTCGTGGCGGAAATTTTGATGAAAACTTGGTCTATGTAAACGAAGTCGAAGTATATCGTCCGTTTTTAATCCGTTCGGGACAACAAGAAGGGTTGAGTTTTACAAATACGGATTTAGTTCAAAATGTTGATTTTTCTGCCGGTGGATTTCAAGCGAAATTTGGAGATAAATTATCATCGGTTTTAGATATTACTTATAGAAAATCGACTCAATTTGGAGCTTCGTTTGAGGCAAGTTTTTTAGGAGGAAGTGCTTCTGTAGATTTGGTTTCTAAAAATAAAAAATGGTCTGCTGTAACTGGGGTTCGTTATCGCAATAATAGCTTGCTGGTAAATAGTCAGGATACGCAAACCAATTATACACCGACTTTTGCTGATGTTCAAACTAATATTAATTATGATATTTCTGCAAAGTGGCAAATGAGCTTTTTAGGAAATATTTCTCAGAATAAATATTTGTATGAGCCGTTGGTTCGTCAGACAAAGTTCGGAACAATAGATCAGCCGATGGCGCTTGCGGTTTATTATGATGGTCAGGAAAAAGATCAATATGATACTTATTTTGGCGCATTAAAAACAACTTTTAAAGCTTCAGAATCATTAACTTTAAAGTTAATCGGTTCCTTGTTTCACACCACAGAAAAAGAACACTTTGATATTTTGGCGCAATATCGTTTAGGTAATGTCAATGCAGAAGATCCAACAAATGATGCGGCAATTGATTTTACACGCGGAATTGGTTCGCAATTAAATCATGCTCGAAACGATTTAGATGCTTTAATTGCCAATATAGAATTGAAGGGAACTAAAGAATGGAAAGAAAGTCAGCTGGAATTTGGTTTGAAATATACCAGAGAATCTATAAGAGATAGACTTGTAGAATGGGAAATGATTGATTCCGCAGGATTTTCAATCAATCCTCCGATAATTAGTTTACCTCAGAATAATCAGCCCTATTCGCCTTACACAGGGCCACTTTTACCTTATAATGATATAAGAGCAACAAATTTTAATACTATAAATCGTTTTTCAGGTTACACACAATGGAACAAACAATCTGAATTAGGTTCAAGCCAGATTTGGTACCATTTAGGAGCACGTTTTCAGGGATGGAATGTTTCGGGAGCTGCGGAAGAAGGAAAGACGCAATTTGTGGTAAGTCCGCGTGGGCAATTTGCCATAAAACCAGATTGGGAACGTGATATGGTTTTTAGGATCTCTGGAGGATTGTATCATCAACCGCCTTTTTATAGGGAACTTCGCAATTTGGAAGGAGTTGTAAATCCGGATGTGAAAGCGCAAGAAGCGGTTCATGTCGTTTTAGGAAATGATTATAATTTTAAAATGTGGAATCGCCCGTTTAAGTGGGTAACGGAGATTTATTATAAATCGCTTTCAGATGTAAATGTGTACTCTATAGACAATGTCCGCATTCGTTATGTTGCCAATAACAATGCGAAAGCGTATGCTCAAGGTCTTGATTTTAGATTAAACGGCGAATTTGTTCCGGGAACGGAATCTTGGGTGAGTTTTGGATATATGAAAACCGAAGAAAACTACGAGAACAAAGGTTATATCGCACGTCCGACAGATCAACGTTTGAAATTTGCAATGTTGTTCCAAGATTATATGCCTAATATACCGAGTGTTAAAGTGTATTTGAATTTGGTTTACAATACAGGTTTGCCGGGAGGTGCGCCTTCGTACACAGATCCTTATCTATTTCAAAACAGATTGAACGATTACAGAAGAGCGGATATTGGTTTTGCCAAAGTTTTTGTAGACAACAGTAATCAGAATTTGAAAAAAGGCTGGCTGAAAAATTTTAAAGAATTAGCAGTCGGGTTGGAAATATTCAATCTTTTTAATAATCAAAACGCTATTACAAATACTTGGGTGCGTGATGTGTATTCTAAAAATCAATATGCGATTCCAAATTATATGACTTCGAGAGTTTTTAACATTAAGATTAATGCGAGGTTATGATCGAAAAACGTAAAAAAAGAAAAAAGATTTTTTACGTTCCAGGAATGATTTCTCTGGTTTTGATTCCTTTGTTTTGTCTTTTTTATTTTTATCATTCAGGAGCATTCGAGGTTTGTGGTTCTTTACATTATTCAGTCCCAGCCAAGGAAGAATTTGAAAAGTATAAAGTCGGAGAATTAAGAAAATATAAGGTGTTTAATTTTAATAATCAAAAATCAAAAGAAGAACAGAAGCTAATAGAATTGCGGTTTTTTACACGTGATTTGGTAAAAAGATATGATAGTGTAAATGGTGCTAAAATTTATTTTGGACCAAATATGGATTATGATACTTTTGTTAGTGTGTTGGATATTATGACTGAAGAAAAAATGCCTTTTTGGGCTCAATTTTCAAATGAACTGTATGCATTCGCCTTTGCTAAACCAGATCCTAATAAAAAACGTCCATTTTTTTGTGGAACACCAGAATATTCAGAGAAAAATTCGCGTTTAATGGAAGAAGAAAATCGGAGAAAAGAACTTCGTATTTTTCAGAAGGAATTTTTAAAACAGCAATGGATTGTTTTTTTGGGCTATTTCGGACTTGTTTTAATTAGTATCTCTACTTTAGTAAAATTCAATAAAAACAAAAATTACAATCAAAAATAGTATATTTGATAATCGTATATAATCTCGTAGATGAAAAAGTATTTTAAATATATCGCCATTATCCTTGTCGGAACAGTAATTAGTTGCCGAGAAGAAGTTCAAAAGCCAAAAGTTAGCTATGGTGCTTCAAATAAAGTAAGTATTACTAAAACTGACACCACTCAAATTGAAATTGCCGATTTGCCAATTCAGATGGAAGGAACGAATTATCTGATTCATCCCGTTGGAGATTTAAGAGTTTTTGAAAGAGGTTCTAAAGCTCGTTACGGTTCTTCGAGCGTAAATGATGTAAGTTTTACGATTTCTAACTTAGGAGAATATGAAATTACAGGGTATTTGCAGAATTTAAAATTTCAAACTGTAGACTCAGATTCAATTCGTCCGTTATCTGATAAACCAATTTTGATTTTAACGGCTACTTACCTGAAAACGGTTGCAGATAAAACACATAATAATGTGATGGTTTATACTTTAACGGATTCTGATACTAATAAAGATGGAAAAATCGATACCAGCGATATCAAGACTTTATATTTAAGTGATATTAGCGGAGAAAACTTCACAAAAGTGTCGGCTGACTTAGAAGAATTGGTAGATTGGAATTTAATCGAATCTAAAAACCGTTTGTATTTTAGAACAATTGAAGATACCAACCAAAATGGTCAGTTTGATAAAAATGATGTTCTACATTATAATTATATAGATTTAGCTTCTAAGAAATGGGAAGTGAAGGCGTATAAACCTATTTAAAGTTGCTGAGGCTCTAAGATACTGAGTTGCTAAGTTTTCTTATTTTATCTTAAAAGAAAAACGCGTAGAAATTTAATTTCTACGCGTTTTTTTATGTTTCCAATCTATGTATCTTAGCAACTTAGTATCTTAGAGTCTTAGCATCTTTCAAATCAAAATATCACTTTCCAGATCTGATTTCTCTATTTCGAAACCAAAATCCAGACGTTCAACTAATTCTATCACGAGTTTTTTGTACCAATTTTCAGATTTTGGGTGAATGTAGATCTTTTCAATTAATTGATTTATATCGACATTGATTTTAAGTCCGTCATTCAATTTGATGTCACTTTTAGAAGTGTCTGTCAAAATGCGGACTTCACGCTCATATTGAAAACTTTTTCTTTTGAATAAAAACGGAAAGAACAAATCATCAAACGGAATATATTCTTTTCTGTAATCGATGTAATTGACTTCGCCAATATACTGATCGAAATTATTTTCTGGTTTTAATGCTTTCTGCAATCTTCCAATAGTAGACTGAATGGCCAAACCTTCGCTATTTTGAGTAAAAATCTGCCACATAGCAAATGATTCGTATTCGTTGATGTGCCAACTACTTATGGCGACTTGTTCGCGTTGTGTTTTATAGTATTTTAAAAAGTCAGGATTGTCAATCGCAAGCTTTTTAATCTCTTCGTAAGTGGGTTCGCTAAAAGTACCTTCATATTGATCTTCAAATTTATCGGAACGCGACATGAAGAGTTTTTTAGAAAGCAATAAATCAAGAAATTTAGATAAGTCTAAGTATTTCCAAACAATAGTGTCAGGATCTTCGGGTAATGTAATGTTTGGGTTGTTAAGATACATTTTAAGGTGATTAAATGATTTATTCTTTAACTAACCTAAAGTTATAAAAATAAACACAGATTAAAGAAATTAAACTGAGTTTTAATATTTCCTTAATCTGTGTAAAAGTAATTTTCGAATTGTTTTCTACGATTCTAAAGATTGCATCGTTACCAATTTATTATAAGTTCCGTTGAGAGCAATTAATTCTTCGTGAGTTCCTTGTTCTACAATTTTTCCTTTTTGCATTACTACAATCACATCTGCTTTTTGAATAGTCGAAAGACGGTGTGCGATTACGATAGAAGTTCTGTTCTGCATCATGTTTTCTAGAGCATCCTGAACATATTTTTCGCTTTCCGTATCTAATGCCGATGTTGCTTCATCCAAAATCATTATTGGAGGATTTTTCAATACGGCACGAGCAATAGATAAACGTTGTTTTTGTCCACCCGAAATTTTGCTTCCGCTGTCTCCAATATTGGTGTAAATGCCTTTTGGTAGATCTTTTACAAATTCATAAGCATTAGCGATTTTTAAAGCTTCGATAATTTCATCGTCGGTAGCGTCAAGTTTTCCTAATGCAACATTTGCTTTGATAGTATCGTTAAATAAAATAATGTCTTGTGTAACCAAAGCCATTAAATCTCTAAGTGATTTCAAAGTCATGTCTTTGATGTTGATTCCGTCAATAGCAATTGTTCCTTCATTTACATCATAAAAACGAGTTAGTAAATTTGCAATTGTGCTTTTTCCACTTCCAGATTGTCCAACCAAAGCAACGGTTTGTCCTTTTTTAATTTGAAGAGAAAAATCTTTTAAAATACTTGTTTCTTCATATTTGAAATTTACGTTTTTAATGTCTATTTCGCTGTCAAAAGAGGTTTTCTCAATAGCATTTTCTTTCGAAACTATAGTGTTTTCTTGTTCTAAAATTTCAAGAACTCGTTCTGCCGCAGCGTTTCCTCTTTTTACACCGTAAGAAGCTTTAGAAATTGCTTTCGCAGGAGTCAAGATATTGTAAGCTAGTCCCATGTAGGCAATAAAGGCGGCGCCTTGAAGCGTTTTGTCAATTAAAACCATTTGACCTCCGTACCAAAGTAAAATCGCAATTACTGTAATTCCCATGAATTCGCTGGCAGGCGATGCTAAGTTTTGGCGATTTCCGATACTATTTGATAAGTTGAAAAATCTTTCTGTAGAGTTTCTAAAAACGGTATTAAAATAATTTTCAGAATTATATCCTTTTACAACTTTTAGTCCGCCAATTGTTTCTTCAATGGTAGATAAAAATCTTCCTTGTTCTTCTTGAGCTTTTGTAGATTGTTTTTTAAGTTGTTTTCCAATCAATGAAATGATGTATCCAGAAACTGGAATGAAAATAAAAACAAACAAAGTCAGTTTTGCACTGATGAGAAGCATCGTGGTTATTGTAAAAATAATCGTTAAAGGCTCTTTTACAATAAGTTCTAAGATTGCTAAAAAAGAGTTTTGAACCTCGTTTACGTCGGCTGAAATTCTAGAAATTACATCGCCTTTTCTTTTTTCAGAATAAAATGCCAAAGGAAGCTCCAGCGTTTTTTTGTACAATGCATTTCTCATGTCCTTTAAAACTCCATTGCGAAGGAAATTGATAAAAAACATAGCCATATAATCTGCTAAGTTTTTAAGCAAAAAGATTGAAATGATAATGGCTACCATAACCGACAAAACATAACCTGGTTCATGGTTTTTTTGTGCAGTTGTGATGTAAAAAGCTAAATAGTTTTCAGCATATTCTTTTATTTTAAAAATACCTTCGTAAACTGGTTCTGTTGTGATTTTTGGACCTTTTTCAAATAAAACCTGAAGCATTGGTATTAGTGCAACAAAAGAAAGTGTACTGAAAAGCGCATACAGAATATTAAAGAAAATGTTTAAGTAAGCATATTTTTTATATGGATATATAAAAGGAACTATTTTTTTGAAATTACTCATTTATTTTTTGATGTTTTTTTTCTTTTAATGTGATAGCTCTTTTGGGAATGTTTGAGCGTGCAATTTTTGCTGTACAAAATTAATCCAATTGAGGTGTTTTCAATTTCTTTTTGGTTTTTTTTATAAAAAAAACTCTGATTTACTTTTAAGATTGTAAATCAGAGTTCAAATATATCGAATTTGCTAATTTTGCGAACAATTTGCAAAATTGCGTTTATTCTTTTTTTTAGTTCAATTGCATGTCTGCGATAATATTCTTGATTTTTCCGTCTAAGAATTTTTCAGCTTCGTCAAATTCTGAAACAGATTCTATGGCAGCATTTACACTGATGTAGAATTTAATTTTAGGTTCAGTTCCGCTTGGTCTTGCACAAATTTTAGAACCATCTTCTGTATAATAAATCAATACGTTAGATTTTGGAATATCCATCGTTGATTCTTCGTTTGTCAATAGATTTAATGCTGTAGACGATTGATAATCTTCAACCATAATAACACGTTGACCGTTGATTTCTTTCAATGGATTCTCACGTAAGTTAATCATCATCTGATTGATTTCTTCTAAACCTTCCATTCCTTTTTTAGTTAAAGAAACCAAATATTCTTTATAAAAACCATTTTCAACATAAAGTTGTAAAAGTTCTTTGTAGACTGAACTTCCGGCAGCTTTTGCTTGTGCGGCAACTTCGCAGATTAATAGGGTAGCAGCAACAGCATCTTTATCTCTAACAGCATCACCTACCATAAATCCGAAACTTTCTTCACCACCTCCAATAAACTGAAGTTCTGGGAAGTCTACGATCATTTTAGCGATCCATTTAAATCCTGTTAATCCAACTTTGCACTCAACACCATAGCTCGATGCTAATTCCATCATCATCGGAGTTGAAACGATTGTTGAGCCAACGAATTGTTTTCCGTTAAGTTTGCCTGCTTTTTTCCATTGTTTCAATAAAAAAGAAGTCATTAAAACCATGGTCTGGTTTCCGTTCAATAAAATCATTTTGCCATCGTTGTTGCGAACAGCAACTCCTAAACGATCACAATCAGGATCTGTTCCAACTACAATATCAGAATTTGTTTTATCCGCCAAAGCCAAAGCCATTGTCAAGGCTTCTGGTTCTTCTGGATTTGGAGATTTTACAGTTGGGAAATTTCCATCTGGAACTGCCTGTTCAGGAACAATATGAACATTTTTGTAACCAGCTTGCGCCAAAACGTCTGGAATAGATTTTATTGAAGTTCCGTGCAATGAAGTGAAAACAATATCAAGATTGTCTTTTGCTTCTGCTGGAGTATTAAAACTTGCGTTTTCGATTGAAGATTTTACAAATTCTTTGTCAATTTCTGTATCAATATATTGAATCAGACTTTCATTCGCATTGAATTTGATTTTGTCATAACTTAGATTTTCAATCACGTTGACAATCTCTTTGTCTTGCGGAGGAACAATTTGTCCTCCATCTTGCCAATACACTTTGTAACCATTATATTCTGGTGGATTATGAGAAGCTGTTAAGACAATTCCGCATTGGCATTTTAAATATTTAAGAGCAAAAGATAATTCCGGAGTTGGTCTTAAATCAGAAAATAGAAAAACCTGAATTCCGTTTGCAGAAAAAACATCTGCAACAACTTTTGCTAAAGTGTTGCTGTTATGACGACAATCATAAGCTATAACAACTTTTAGGGGTTCGTTTGGAAAAACTTTATGAAGATAATCAGATAATCCCTGAGTGTTTTTTCCAAGTGTATATTTGTTGATTCTGTTGTTTCCCACTCCCATAACCCCGCGCATTCCACCAGTTCCAAACTCTAAGTTTTTATAGAAACTTTCTTCAAGTTCTTTTGGAGAAGTTGTCATTAATTCTTTAACAGCAGCCTGTGTTTCCTGATCAAATGTCGG
Organism: Flavobacterium potami; assembly: GCF_020026915.1. Classification (GTDB taxonomy): domain Bacteria; phylum Bacteroidota; class Bacteroidia; order Flavobacteriales; family Flavobacteriaceae; genus Flavobacterium; species Flavobacterium potami. The sequence continues at coordinate 32,564 of NZ_JAINUY010000011.1, forward strand.
TGTCAACCATTCATTGACAGCGTTTAAAATGTTAGAAGCAATATTCATGTAAATTTTCTTTTATGTTTTAATAAAGATAGTTTTTCTTCAAAGGTTGATTTGACTCAAAAGGATTTTTTTTTCCTGATTGGTGTCAAAAGTTTACTTCGCGTGCTACTTTATATCGTTCTTCATTGTTTTTGGTTCTTAAAATGATTTCGCCTAAAAATCCAGCCAGAAAAAGCTGAGTTCCTAAGATCATCGTGGTCAATGCAATATAAAACCAAGGATTATTGGTAACTAAAGAATATTTCATTCCGTTATACATATGGTATAATTTTGAAACTCCAATATAGCCAGCAGATAAAAATCCGATTATAAACATGATTGATCCCATTGCTCCAAAAAGGTGCATTGGTCTTTTTCCAAATCTTGATAAAAACCAAATTGTAATTAAATCCAAGAATCCGTTTATAAAACGTTCCATTCCGAATTTTGTTTCACCATATTTTCTGGCTTGGTGAATAACCACTTTTTCGCCAATTTTTCCGAATCCGGCATTCTTTGCCAAAACAGGAATATAGCGGTGCATCTCGCCAGAAACTTCGATGTTTTTTACTACTACATTTTTGTATGCTTTTAATCCGCAGTTAAAATCATTTAATTCTACGCCAGAAGTTTTTCTAGCAGCCCAGTTAAATAATTTTGAAGGAAGATTTTTAGCTACAACAGAATCGTAGCGTTTCTTTTTCCAGCCAGAAACCAAATCGTATTTCTGTGCTGTAATCATTTCATATAATTCGGGAATTTCGTCTGGACTGTCTTGCAAATCGGCATCCATGGTAATGATAACATCACCTTTTGCTTTTGCAAAACCAGCGTGTAAAGCCTGAGATTTTCCGAAGTTTTTCATGAAACGAATGCCTTTTACATTCGAATTCTCATTAGAAAAACCTTCAATAATTTGCCAAGAATTATCTGTACTACCATCATCCACAAAAATGATTTCATAAGAGTAATTGTTAGATTGCATCACTTGAATGATCCAAGCATAGAGTTCTTTAAGTGATTCCTCCTCGTTTAGAAGCGGTATAAGTATAGATAAATTCATTTATATTTTTATTCTTGTGTAGATTTGCTTTTGAAAAATGCTGCGAAAATTAATCCGAAAATAGCACTAATAACTATTGCGAAAACAGAACCTTTTAGTAATTCGAATGTAGAATAAGGACTGCTTTCTTTCATTTTAGCAACAGCTTCGTTGATCGCTGACGCCGGTGTACCAAATTTTTGCATCATTCCAACAGTGTATTTGATCATGATTTCGTTCAGAGTGTCTTTTGCTCCCGGATCAATTACATTAAAAAGGACGATGTTAAAAGTTGTAGAAATTAATATACCAATTACTGAAGCTATAAAATAAGTAGTAAAAGCATCTTTAAAAGTGAAAACGCCGTTTAATTCTTTCTTTGTTTTAGAAAGTAAAATAATACTAATGGTAAGGCTTATTGCGATTCCTAATATTCCCATCCACCAAGCTGTAAATAGATTTAAATCAACAGCATAGATAGTAGCGGTAACCAAAGCCGATGCAATTCCGATCATTACACCATAAGTAATCCCGTTCTTTTTTATAACTTCATTAATCATATTTCTATATGTTTTAAAATTAATCCACAAATATAGTAATTCCGAGTATAATCGGAGATAAAAAAAGCTTTTCGAAATAAACTAAAAAAAAGTAGGCTAACTGTTTGTTTATTAAAAAAGAATTGTAAATTTGCACACTCAAAAATAATTAAATTTTTAAACAAAAAAAGAGTAGCGTAGTTTATACCTTTTTCTAACCATGAAAAAGCTTCAAAATGAAAATGCTCTAAAACAATAAATAAAAGAAAAGATGAAAAAAGGAGTTCACCCAGAAAATTACAGATTAGTTGCATTTAAAGACATGTCTAATGATGACGTTTTTATCACTAAATCTACTGCAGATACAAAAGAAACAATTGAAGTTGACGGAGTTGAGTATCCAGTTGTAAAAATGGAGATTTCTAGAACATCTCACCCTTTTTATACTGGTAAGTCTAAACTTATCGATACTGCAGGACGTATTGATAAATTCAAAACTAAATATGCAAAACACGCTAAAAAATAATAGCTGTTTTTCTTTAAATACAAAAGCCTTCCTCTTCGGAAGGCTTTTTTTATGCGTTAAATTATGCTTATCATTAAAAAGCCGTTTTATTTAACCAGATAAATATTTGTAACTTTGACGCAAGGTAACCAAATCAATTTTTAATAAACACTCAAACATTTATGAACTACATTCTTTTCGACGGTCCCGTTCGGAATGCTTTATTGCCGTTTACTTTTACAAGACCAGTAGCTGATATTTTAGTCGGAATTATGACAATTCGCCAGAAATGGGAAAAATATCTTGGTTCGACAATTACCACTATAACGGAAGAGTATTTGTCAGAGAAATTTCCGATGGTGGAAATGGAAGAAAATGTAATGATCAATGCAGCGTATTTGCCAAATGATACACTTGCAGAGATGGTTTCTAATCTAACAGAAAATCAGGCTATTTTTAAAGGTGAAGATGTAATCGCATTTTTTGCAAGCGAAAATCAGGAAGAAGTCGATTTTGATTCTTATGAAATTATTCAATACAACGAAGATTGTATTACAATTGAGCATACTTGGGATATTTTCTCTAAAAATGATGCTGCAATTCGTCAGGATTTTAAATACTTGACGGAAGACCGCACATCGCAACCAATTCCTAAAAGTGTTAATGTAATTGCACCAGAAAATATTTTTATTGAAGAAGGAGCGAAATTAGAGTTTGTAACTTTAAATGCATCAAACGGACCTATATATATAGGTAAGAATTCCGAGATTATGGAAGGAACCGTAATTCGTGGACCATTTGCTTTATGCGAAAATGCAATGGTAAAAATGTCGGCTAAAGTTTATGGAGCAACAACCGTTGGACCTGGATCTAGAATAGGAGGCGAGGTTAAAAATTCTGTTCTTTTTGCAAATTCAAATAAAGGACACGAAGGATTTTTAGGTGATTCTGTTTTAGGAGAATGGTGTAACATTGGAGCAGATTCGAACAATTCAAATCTAAAAAACAATTACGAAGAAGTGAAATTATGGAGCTACGAGACAGAAGGTTTTGCTAAAACGGGACTTCAGTTTTGCGGTTTAATGATGGGAGATCATAGTAAATGCGGAATCAATACGATGTTTAATACCGGAACTGTTGTTGGTGTTAGTGCCAATATTTTTGGTTCTGGGTTTCCTCGCAATTTTGTACCAAGTTTTTCTTGGGGTGGAGCTGCTGGATTTACAACTTATGTAACTAAAAAAGCTTTTGAAACGGCACGTTTGGTTTTGTCAAGAAGAAATATCGATTTTGATGCAACGGAACAAGCCATTTTAGAGCATGTTTTTGAAGAAACTAAAAAATGGAGAAAAGACTAATTTTTAATGAGATAATTAGATAATTAGTCAATTAGATAATTTTTGCAAACCCGGCAGGTTTTTAAAACCTGTCGGGTTTTGATTTTTTATATGTTTTGCATGTAAACTGGACTGAAGTCCAGCCCTACAATATAGTAGGTTCTGACGGAACCAAAAAAAAGAGCCTTAGGCTCGAACGATATTGTAGGGCTGGACTTCAGTCCAGTTTAATGTAATTGATATATTTTTAAAATTATCTAATAGACACATTTTCAAAATTATCTAATTTTCAAATTGCCTAATTATCTAATTAATCTATCTTTGCACCACAAAAAAATGGGTGGTCAGATAAACGATTAACCGATTAAACAAATTAACAAGAACAAATGATTACAGTTAACGATATTTCGGTTCAGTTTGGCGGAACTACACTTTTTAGCGATGTTTCTTTCGCGATAAATGAAAATGATAAAATTGCCCTTATGGGTAAAAATGGTGCGGGAAAATCGACACTTCTGAAAATAATTGCTGGAGTAAATAAACCTTCTACCGGAAATGTTTCTGCTCCAAAAGAAGCTGTAATTGCTTACCTGCCTCAGCATTTGCTTACAGAAGATGGTGCTACAGTTATGGAAGAAGCATCAAAAGCATTTAGCGAAGTTTTTAAAATGAAAGCTGAAATCGACGAAATCAATGAACAATTAACAGTTCGTACGGATTATGAAAGTGACGAATACATGAAATTGATCGAAAGAGTTTCTGACTTGAGCGAGAAATTTTATGCAATCGAAGAAGTAAACTACGAAGCTGAAGTTGAAAAAATATTAGTTGGTTTAGGATTTGAAAGAGAAGATTTTACGCGTCAGACTTCTGAATTTTCAGGAGGATGGAGAATGCGTATCGAACTGGCAAAAATCTTGTTAAGAAAACCAGATTTGATTTTGCTGGATGAGCCTACCAACCACATGGATATTGAAAGTATTCAATGGTTAGAAGATTTCTTATTGAATCAGGCAAAAGCTGTAGTTGTAATTTCTCACGATAGAGCGTTTGTAGATAATATTACAAACCGTACGATTGAGGTTACTATGGGAAGAATCTACGATTACAAAGCAAAATATACACATTACTTAGAATTAAGAAAAGACCGTCGTATTCACCAGCAGAAAGCATACGATGAGCAGCAAAAAATGATTGCTGAAAACCGTGCTTTTATTGAGCGTTTTAAAGGAACATTCTCTAAAACAGATGCGGTTCAGTCTCGTGTAAAAATGTTGGAAAAATTAGAAATCGTTCAAGTTGATGAAGTAGATACATCGGCGTTAAGGTTGAAATTTCCGCCTGCGGCACGTTCTGGACAATATCCTGTTATTGTAAAAGAAATGTCTAAGGCTTACGGAGATCATGTCGTTTTTAAAGATGCCAACATTGTAATCGAGCGTGGACAAAAAGTGGCTTTTGTTGGAAAAAATGGTGAAGGAAAATCAACCATGATCAAAGCGATTATGAAAGAAATAGGCGTTGATTCTGGAAGTGTTGAAATTGGTCATAATGCTCAAATTGGATATTTTGCGCAAAATCAGGCTGCGTTATTAGATGAAAATGCGACTATTTTTGAAACTATCGATAGTATTGCAGTTGGAGATATTAGAACGCAGATTAAAAATATCTTAGGAGCTTTCATGTTCCAAGGAGATGATATTACGAAGAAAGTGAAAGTACTTTCTGGAGGAGAAAAAACGCGTTTGGCAATGATCAAATTATTGTTGGAGCCAGTTAACTTGTTGATTCTGGATGAGCCTTCGAATCACTTGGATATGAAAACTAAGGATATCATCAAAGATGCTTTAAGAGATTTTGACGGAACTTTAATCTTGGTTTCTCACGACCGTGATTTCCTTGACGGATTAGCGACTAAAGTTTTCGAATTCGGAAATAAAAGAGTAAAAGAACATTTTGAAGATGTTGCAGGTTTCTTAGCACATAAAAAAATGGATTCTATGCGAGAAATAGAAAAATAATTTTTTTGATATAAAAAACGAAAGGCACAAGATAGTTCTTGTGCCTTTTTTTTGTTTTGAATAGTTTTGATAACAGTATTTTAATGCAATTTTTTTTACAATAAATATATTTTTGTTATTTTTGGTTGTTCCCCTTTCTATCGCCTGTAAGTAGTTGTCTTTTTGTTTTTTCAAAAAGTAAAAGGCTGATTTCAAAGTCAGTTAGATTTTAAAGATTAATAATTTATTTTGAAGTCTATGAATAAAATTCTACCAGTGCCATTTTTTTTCTTTTTTTTAATTTTTCCGTTTTTTGTATACGCTCAAGGCGATGTGAATCAGGCGGAAGAAACTCCGGTTGCAGATAAATATCCGCAATTTCAATTCAAAGGACTTTTACAGGCAAGGTATCTCGAAAGTTTTGGAGATAATGTTGATGTTTTGGGGAATCATCATTCAACAGGAGATGTTACACAAAGTTCCTTCGATATTAAAAGAATGCGTGTAGGATTAAATACAAAATTAAGTGAAGCTACAGAAGTTGTAATTCTGGTCAATTTAGCCGATTTCAAATCAGATACCAAAGGCAAAGTTCTTGAAAATGCCTACGGAAAATATACTTTCAATAAATACATAGCTTTAACAGGAGGTCAATTTCGTCCCGCTTTTGGTATAGAAGAATTGGTTCCGGTTGATATCATTAAATCGTTTGATTTTTCGAATCAATATTATGAATTTGGAAAAAATGGCTGGACCAGTTTTCAAATCGGAGCATCGGCTACAGGAGCTTTTGATATCGGGAAAATTCCGGTAAATTATGCTGTTTCTGTTTTAAATGGAAATGGTAAAAATGTCGAAATGGATAAAGACAACGGAAAACAGTATTCTACAAGATGGGTTTTTGAGTTGTCTAAAGCGCATAAAATAAATCTAGGTTTAAATGTTGGTTTCGGAAAAGTTTTTAAAGAAGATGTTTTTGCAGTTGGAGCAGATATTACCAGCGATTTTAAACTGACAGATCGTTTTACTTTTGATCTTCAAATCGAATACAAACAAGGAACAAATCATAATTTGTATTTCTCGCTTCCTGCAGAAAACAGAGTAGGAGATGTATCTAATTACCAAATGCGAGGTATTTATTTTCTGCCGAATCTAAGATATGTAGTAAATTATAAAAAATTGACGGCTTTAGAATTGTCCTGTCGTTACGAGACTTTTGATCCGAGTTATAAAGTCAATTCAAACGTAAGACAAACCTATACACCAATGATAAGTTTAGAATTTGGAAAAGCCTATTTGGGCCGAATCGAAATGGGATTTGAAATCGATAGATTCGATAAAAGTATTCCTGATACATCCAATTATAATGATGATTTGTTTTTAATTCAGTTGCAGCTTCGACTTTAATTCACTTAAATTTTATTTTATGAAAGAAGTAAAAATTCCTCAGACCTTAATTACATTGGTGGTTTTAATTGCGATTTGGTTAATTCCTGCTCCAAATGGAGTTGTAACGGAGGCTTGGCATTTATTTGCCATTTTCGTTGCTACCATTTTAGGTATTATTCTAAAAGCTGCTCCAATGGGAACAATGTGTATGATTGCAATCGCTTTAACGGCAATGTCACAAGTTTTGGCACCTGGAGATCCGGGTAAATCAATTACTTTGGCTTTGAGAGGATTTGGAGATAAAGTAATCTGGTTAATCGGAATTTCATTTTTCATTGCTCGCGGATTCATAAAAACAGGTTTAGGGAACAGAATTGCGTTTCTATTCATAAAAATATTCGGAAAAAGTTCTTTAGGATTGGCTTACGGTTTAGGATTGGCAGATTTGGTTCTGGCGCCTGCGGTTCCAAGTAATACGGCGAGAGGAGGAGGAATTATTTATCCAATAATGAAGTCCATGTCGATGAGTTTTGGATCAATGCCAGATCAACCGGAAACACATAGGAAGTTGGGATCGTATTTGACTTTAAATTGTTATAATATGAATTTAATTGCTTCTTCCATGTTTCTAACAGGAACTGCGAGTAACCCAATGTGTCAGAAGTTTGCATTGAATTTAGGAATAAAAATTACTTGGATGTCTTGGGCTGCAGCAGCAATTGTTCCGGGTTTGTGCGCCTTTTTTGTGATTCCTTTTGTTTTATATAAAATTTATCCGCCAGAATTAAAGAAAACTGGTGACGCTCCTCAAATCGCAACTCAAAAATTAAAAGAAATGGGCGCAATTTCTAGAAACGAATGGATGATGTTGCTAACGTTTTTCATTTTGCTTTTTCTTTGGATGACAGGCGATTTGTTTTCTATTGATGCTACAACGACAGCTTTTATAGGTTTGGTAATTTTGCTTTTAACGTCTGTTTTAACTTGGGATGATGTCAAAGCCGAAAAAGGAGCTTGGGACACAATAGTTTGGTTTTCTGTTTTGGTGATGATGGCGAGTTCATTGAACGAACTAGGTTTTATAGCTTGGTTTAGTGATTTGGTAAAAATACAAATTGGAGGATTAAGCTGGCAGATGGCTTTTCCGATTATTGTTTTAGTGTATTTCTTTAGTCATTATCTTTTTGCGAGTGCAACAGCGCACGTGGCTGCAATGTACGCTGCTTTACTTGGAGTTGGCGTTTCGCTTGGAATTCCAGGATTATTGTTGGCTTTTATGCTCGGATTTATAGGCTCGCTTTACGGAACTTTAACCCATTATGGTCATGGTCCGGCACCCGTATTTTTCGGGAGCGGATACGTTGATTTAAAAAGCTGGTGGGTCAAAGGACTCGTAACCGGTTTGGTAATGCTCTTTATTTATATGATAATCGGAGGATTGTGGCTCCGAATTATTGGTGATTTTTAGATTCTAATTCCTGGAGGAAGTAATTCTTTGTATCTAGGATTTTTTTTGAAAAAAGAAACAATCTTTGGATGAATTGGAACCACTCTGTAATTTTTCTCAGAGCTTAAATCTAAAATATTTTTAAGAAGGGTATTGATTGCATCTTCGTTTTCGAAAGAATCAGGCTTTTTGATTTTGGTTAAGAAGATTTTTTTCTCTTGAAATTGATATTCAACTGCTAACATTCCTTCAGGGATAACAGTTTCAAATTGGCGTGCAAAAGTGTTGTCTTTGATTTCCATAGTTACAGAAGTTTCCATAGTAATTTCTTGTTAGGTTAGGGGTAAATAACGAATTTGGGAATCGAAAAATTAATGAAAGAAAATTCTTTATAAGTTTTTAAGTCAGAAAAATTTCGAATTACAAAGGTAATCATTTGATTTTCAATATTAAATTATTTTTTAAAGAAGCAAACTTTAAGTAACTGTTTCTGGTTTGATTTTTTTTGGTGGATTGGAATATTTAGGTCTGAAATTTGATTATCATGAGGTTAAAAAAAGTAACTTTATTTTTTTAAAATAAATATCGCAATGGTAATTTCATTTGAATGTTATGAGTAAAATTCCAGTTTATTTTATGCCGGGTCTGGCAGCAAGTTCGTCTATTTTTGAAAGAATAAAATTAGATGAAACTATCTTTGAAACACATCTTTTAGAATGGGAAATTCCTAAACAAAAAGAATCATTATCCGATTATGCATTTCGAATCAGTCAAAAAATAAAAGAAGAAAATCCGATTTTGATTGGTGTGTCATTTGGCGGAATTCTGGTTCAGGAAATTTCTAAACATATTCGGGCACGAAAAGTTATTGTTATATCAAGCGTGAGAAGCAATTTGGAATTTCCTAGAAGAATGAAAATAGGGAAAACAACAAAAGCATATAAATTAATTCCGATGCAATTGATTCTGAATGTGGAGAAATTGGCAAAGTTTTCTTTTGGAGAAAAAGTCAACAAGAGAATTAAATTATACGAGAAATTTTTAGCTGTTCGTGATTTAGGTTATCTCCAATGGGCGGTAGAAAATGTAATTCTGTGGGACAGAAATCAAATCGATGAAAATGTAGTACATATTCACGGAGATCAGGATGATGTTTTTCCTATAAAATATATTGACAAATGTATTATAGTAAAAGGAGGAACTCATATTATGATCTTGAATAAATATAAATGGCTGAATGAGAATTTGCCTTCTATTATATTGGAGGGCTAAAGTTTCAAGTTTCAAGTTTTGGAACTTTGTCAAAGTTTGAAACTTTTGCAAAGGTTTTGCTCAAAGTAACCACAAAGTTTTGTCCTCCTGAGCGAAGTCGAAGGATTTCATGTTTAATCCATTCCGTGTGTCTATGCTTTGTGTGTCCTTCGACTTCGCTCAGGAAGACATAAAAATGAGCATAATCTAAAATCTAAAAATAAAAAATCCCAAACTCTTTTTGGAATTTGGGACTTCAAATATTGTAATTTAAAGAAAAATTTAGATTTTCTTCATTTGTTCTTTCATCATCGTGATCTGCTCTTTCAGCATTCCTTGCTTGTCTAATTTTTTAGCTTCGTTTAATAAATTAGTCGCTTCCAATTTTCTTCTACGTGACATTGCAACTCCTGCAAGGTTTAATTTAGCTACAGCCAAATCCATATCCATTGATAATCCAAGTTCGATTGCTTTTTTGAAATGCTTCTCTGCTTGGTTGATATTTGTTTGAGACAACATGATACCTTGTAAATAATTTAAGTATCCTTGTTGTTTTCTTACTAATGCTCCTTCTGGATTTTTGATGTATGATAGCCATTTATTAGCGCCTTCGAAGTCTTGTTTTCTTAATTTTAGGAAGGCTAAAAGGATAAATTCATTTTTGAAATAAAGAAAAATTGGAATTGCAGTCAATAATATAAGAAAGATTCCATTTCCGATATTACTTTCTGTAAATTGCCAAATGCCCGCCACTACTAGAAGTCCGGCCAAAATAAGTTTAATATTTTTCTGAAACATAATTAATGTAAATTTGTGATTGCAAAGATAGTAAAAGGAATTAAAAATATTTTTATAAAAGTGCTTGCCAGTGAAAAAAGTCTTTGTATATTTGCACTCGGTTTTTGAACAACGATATCCAAAACCAAAATAAAGAGTTAATAGATACCATTTTTAAAGATACAAAGCAATGAGCAAAAGAACATTTCAACCATCGAAAAGAAAAAGAAGAAATAAGCACGGATTTATGGACAGAATGGCTTCTGCGAATGGAAGAAAAGTTCTAGCGCGTAGAAGAGCAAAAGGAAGACATAAATTAACTGTTTCTAGCGAGCCTAGACACAAAAAATAATGTTTGTATAAACATACATAAGGCGATTACTTTTTTAGTATCGCCTTTTTTTATACCTTGTCGGTAAAAAATTTCTCAACTTTCTAGTTTTTAGTCTACTAGAAAAGTTTTTTTAAGTACTTTATATAACTACACAATACATAAAAAATGCCTAAAGACACATCAATTAAATCCGTTTTAATAATAGGTTCAGGACCTATTGTTATTGGTCAAGCTTGCGAATTCGATTATGCGGGATCTCAATCTGCTCGTTCTATTCGCGAAGAAGGAATTGAAGTTATCTTGATTAACTCAAATCCAGCGACAATTATGACCGACCCATCTATGGCCGATCATATTTATTTGAAACCATTAACTACAAAATCGATTATTGAAATTCTTAAGGAACATCCACAAATTGATGCTGTTTTACCAACAATGGGAGGTCAGACTGCTTTGAACTTGTGTTTGGAAGCTGAAGAAAAAGGAATCTGGCAAGATTTCGGAGTAAGATTAATCGGTGTTGATGTTAACGCAATTAATATTACTGAGGACAGAGAGCAATTCAAACAGCTTTTAGAAAAAATTAATGTACCAACTGCACCAGCAAAAACAGCTACTTCTTACTTAGAAGGAAAAGAAATTGCTCAAGAATTTGGTTTCCCTCTTGTAATTCGTCCTTCGTTTACACTTGGAGGAACTGGAGCAGCTGTGGTTTACAAAAAAGAAGATTTTGATGAGCTTTTAACTCGTGGTTTAGAGGCTTCTCCAATTCACGAAGTTTTAATTGATAAAGCTTTAATGGGATGGAAAGAATACGAGTTGGAGCTTTTAAGAGATAAAAATGACAACGTTGTAATTATCTGTTCTATCGAAAACATGGACCCAATGGGAATCCACACTGGAGATTCGATTACAGTAGCGCCAGCAATGACATTATCAGATACTACTTTCCAAAAATTACGTGACTATGCCATCTTAATGATGAGAAGTATCGGAAACTTTGCAGGAGGATGTAACGTACAATTTGCAGTTTCGCCAGACGAAAAAGAAGATATCGTAGCAATCGAAATCAACCCTCGTGTATCTCGTTCTTCTGCTTTAGCATCAAAAGCAACTGGATATCCAATTGCAAAAATTGCTTCTAAACTGGCTTTAGGATACAATTTAGATGAATTACAAAACCAAATTACAAAATCTACTTCGGCTCTTTTCGAACCAACTTTAGATTATGTAATCGTAAAAATACCACGTTGGAACTTCGATAAATTTGAAGGTTCAGACAGAACTTTAGGTCTTCAGATGAAATCTGTAGGTGAGGTTATGGGAATCGGACGTTCTTTCCAAGAGGCACTTCACAAAGCAACTCAATCTTTAGAGATTAAGAGAAATGGTTTAGGTGCTGACGGAAAAGGATACAAAGATTACGAATTAATCATCGATAAACTGACTCACGCAAGTTGGGATCGTGTTTTCGTAATTTACGATGCAATTGCAATGGGAATTCCGTTGAGTACGATTCACGAAATTACAAGAATCGATATGTGGTTCTTGAAACAATACGAGGAACTTTATACTTTAGAAAAAGAAATCTCAAACTACAAAGTTTATGATCTTCCTAAAGAATTATTGTTAGAAGCGAAACAAAAAGGTTTTGCTGACAGACAATTGGCGCACATGATGAATTGTTTAGAAAGTGAAGTTCACACTTTACGTATGGAGCAAAAAATCAACCGTGTGTTTAAATTAGTAGATACTTGTGCGGCTGAATTTAAAGCATTGACTCCATATTATTACTCCACTTTTGAGGCTGAAATCGAAAAAGCAAATGGAGAGCGTTTTGTAGACAATGAAAGTATCGTAACAGACAAAAAGAAAGTAATTGTTTTAGGTTCTGGACCAAACAGAATTGGACAAGGAATCGAATTTGATTACTCTTGTGTACACGGAGTTTTAGCTGCTAAAGAATGCGGTTACGAAACGATCATGATTAACTGTAATCCTGAAACGGTTTCTACAGATTTTGATACAGCTGATAAATTGTACTTCGAACCAGTTTTCTGGGAGCATATTTATGATATCATCCAACACGAAAAACCAGAAGGTGTTATTGTTCAGTTAGGAGGACAAACAGCTCTTAAATTAGCTGATAAACTTTCTAAATACGGAGTAAAAATCATCGGAACTAGTTTTGACGCACTTGACTTAGCAGAAGATAGAGGACGTTTCTCTGACTTATTAACTGAGTTAAATATTCCTTTCCCAAGATTCGGAATCGCTGAAACTGCTGACGAGGCTTCAAAATTAGCGGATACTTTAGATTTCCCACTTTTAATTCGTCCTTCTTATGTATTAGGAGGTCAAGGAATGAAAATTGTAATCAACAAAAAAGAGCTTGAAGAACACGTTATCGATTTGTTGAAAGCAATTCCAGGAAACAAATTATTGCTAGATCACTACTTAGCTGGAGCAATCGAAGCTGAAGCTGATGCAATTTGTGATGCTGATGGAAATGTTTACATCATCGGAATTATGGAGCACATCGAGCCTTGTGGAGTTCACTCAGGAGATAGTAACGCAACATTGCCTCCTTTCAACTTAGGAGAATTTGTAATGCAGCAAATTAAAGATCACACACATAAAATAGCTAGAGCTTTAAAAACAGTTGGATTAATCAACATCCAGTTTGCGATTAAAGATGATACCGTTTACATTATCGAAGCAAATCCAAGAGCTTCTAGAACGGTTCCGTTCATTGCAAAAGCTTACGGAGAACCTTACGTAAACTACGCTACAAAAGTAATGTTAGGTCACAATAAAGTAACAGATTTTGATTTCAACCCACAATTAAACGGTTATGCAATCAAACAACCAGTTTTCTCTTTCAGTAAATTCCCGAATGTAAACAAAGCATTAGGACCAGAGATGAAATCAACAGGAGAAAGCATCTTGTTTATTGATGACTTAAAAGACGATCAATTCTACGAATTGTACTCTAGAAGAAAAATGTATTTGAGTAAATAATCTCAGATTCTATCATAAAACAAAAGCTCCAATTTAAATTGGAGCTTTTTTTTGTTATTGTTTTTTAAATTTTTTCTTTTCAAAATATCTGTATAATAAATAGAATACACAAATCCAAAAAGCAAAAAAGAAGAGTTGCCAAATAAAAAGGCCTAATTCAAATTGGTTGAAAGTTTTTTCCATCTTTTTGTATTTTAATGAAACAAAACAAATATAGGAAAATACTTATTATTTAAATCATGTGAATTTGATTCAATAAAAAAAACGGAGCTTCAAAATGAAACTCCGTTTTTTAAAATAAGATTGTATAAATTATTTAACCAATTGTTGCAAAGGTTTCAACTGCTCCATATCAATTTTAGATTGCTGTAAAACCGACATTAAAGTCATAATATTATTCGGGTTCATATTTTCACCTAAAACACGGACTACTGCAAATCCATTTTCTTTTCGGTTGGCAAAAATGACAAACTCTTTGATATTGTCATCGCTTCCCACATAGCTTACAGAAGCACCATCTTTTCCAGAACCAATCTTCATTAATTCCTGATATTTTGGATCTTTTAAAATGGCTTTCACCTTGGTTCTTTCTGTCTCAAACTCTGCCTGATTGGTTTTATCAGCTTTAAAAGCTAGTATATTCATTTTATCAAACGAATTTAAAGCTTCAGTTTGTGCTGCAGATAATTTTGTTTTATCCACATTTAAAATAGTTGGAGAAACATCCAAAGAGATAAATTCCTTTTTCTCTGAATTCTCCACAAAATATTTTTGAAGTGTCGGTTCAGAATTGCAGCTTCCTAATGTTAGCAAAGCAGCAAGTGCTAAGGTGAAAATAGTCGCTTTCATTTTATTTTTTGCCTTTAGAAGCTTTCTTTAAGTCTGAACCTCCAGGAAGCTGCATTTTATCTGTTAAAACTGAGATTTCGTTTAAATCAAAATTACCTGTAAGAGATAATAAAACAGTCTCGTCATTTTTTGCTCCGTCAACATACATTAACAATTCTCTTATTTGTGTGTCTGTAGCACCAGATTTTACCATGATTCGAACATTTTTACCGCTGTCATTTACTCGCATCAATTCTTCAAGACCTGCAGTTTTAATGTATTTGTCAGCAGAAGCTTTCATGTCCGCTTCGATTTTTGGATTTTTGGTTGTAAACACTTTTAAGTAATCTAATTTTTTAATCAGATTGATGTATTGTTGCGTTTCTTTATCTGATTTGTCTGCATTTACTTTGCTCATTAAAGTGAACATTTTTTTGTTTACAATCACAGAAGTTACATCGTCCTGACCATCAAATTTGTCAAAAGCACCTTGTGCATAGAAAACGTTGGTAACGAATGCGAAAACTAGAGTTATGATGAAATTTTTACTCATGCTTAGTCTATTGTTTTTTTTGTATTCGTGAATCGTTGATTTCATTTTATTTGAATTTAATTACCGTTTAAAAATTTTGTTTTTTGATTGTTCATATTCTTTAATGTAATGCACACTTTCAATTCCTGCATTAACATTGTTGGATAATAGTGCTAAAGCCTTTTGAGTTGCTTTTAGCGCTTCTTCGGGATCATCGTAAGTTCCTAATTCGGTTTGCGAAGCTACTGCAGCAGTATCTTTGTTTTCGCTTACAAAAAAGTAAGTTCCAATGCCCAGCAAAATAACGGCTGAAGCTGCAATCGATAACCACGCCACATTGCGTTTCTTAGTTTGTAGTGGAATCTCATACGTCGACTTTTGTTCTTTTGCTAGAGAGAAATAACCAAATATAGGTTTGTACTGCTCCAAATGCTGCGCAACATTTGGTGAAGAAAAGTATTCTTTTAATTGATTTTCCTCAGCAATAGAAGTTTCTCCCTCAAAGTATTTTTCTAATAGATCTTCTATTTTATTTAGTTCCATAAAGGTGTGTATTTGTCATTGATTCTCTAATTTTTTTTCTCGCTCTCGAAAGGGCAACCCGGATTGCCGTTTCATTCATATTGACAATTTTTGCAATTTCTTCAAATTCATATTGTTCAACATCCCGAAGCTGTAGTAACAACTGCATTTGTTCGGGCATTTCATTTATAATTTTTTCAACCCATTCAAGACTGTCCTGATCTTCAAGTTGTTTGTCTAATTGTGGTTGTCTATCAGTAAAATTGTTATGTACAATCTGTAAATTACTAGCTCTTTTAGATTTTAACTGATCCAGACAATAGTTTTTGGTCATCGTCATCGCTAGTGCCTCAATACTATTGTAACTTTCTAAGTTATCTTTTTTGTTCCATAATTTTACTAGTACTTCCTGAGTAGCGTCTTCGGCTTCTTCAGTACTCGTAAGCAATCTTTTTGCCAGACGAAAAACTTTGTCTTTAAAAGGATTTATTAATTCTATAAATACAACTTGGTTCATTAATCTGGTGGTTATTCGTTAGCTTATATAGTCAAGACGAGGTACAATTCTATTTGTTACAACAAAAAACTAATTTTTTTTTTATGTAAAAAAAATACTGCTTTTATTACGAAGGTAAAACTAAAGATACTACTTTTACGTTTATACGATATATAGAAACCAAATGATATGAAAACAATTTTAAAGCGTGCTCTTTTTCTTTTTTTATTCGCTTTTTCTTTGCAGTCTTGTGAAGATCAGGATGATGTTGCGCAACCAGCAGATGTACAGGTTAATAGTTTTATTTGGAAAGGACTAAATGAAGTTTATTTATGGCAGGCTGATGTTCCAAATTTAGCAGATAACCGTTTTGCAAGTGAAGATGATTTAAATAAGTTTTTAAGAGGTTACACAAAACCGGAAGATTTATTTCAAGATTTATTGAACAAACCAGTAAGTAAATATCCTAATGGGGATGCAATTGACCGTTTCAGTTGGATTGTGGACGATTATACTGTTTTGGAACAGGAATTAAGCGGGATTTCAAAAAATAATGGTGTAGATTTCAGATTAAGCCGAATTTCTTCTAATTCAAATGATATTGTTGGATATGTTCGATACATTATTCCGAACTCTGATGCTTCAACTAAAGCAATCAAACGTGGAGATTTATTCACAAGCGTTAACGGAACAAAACTTACGGTAGATAATTACCAGCAATTGTTAATCAATAGTGACAGCTATACTTTGAACTTGGCTGATTATAATGGAAGTAGTTTTGTTTTGAATGGAAAATCGGTTGCATTAACAAAAACTGTTTTAGAAGAAAATCCAATTTTTATCAATAAAGTAATTACTTCTGGAAGTCATAAAATAGGTTATTTAATGTATAATGGTTTTTATGACGAATATGATGATAAATTAAATCAAGCTTTTGGCGATTTAAAAGCGCAGGGAGTTACCGATTTTGTTTTAGATCTTCGATACAATGGAGGTGGTTCTATTGCAACTTCTGCTAAATTGGCAAGTATGATTACAGGGCAATTTGATACGCAGATTTTCTCAAAAATGACATTTAATGCCAAACAAATGAAAGGTATTAGTGATGCAGAATTGGAGCAATTGAATGTAAGATTTGTGAAAAATTTGAACAGCTTGAATATGAGTACTGTTTATGTAATTACAACTGCAAGTACAGCTTCTGCTAGTGAATTGATCATTAACGGATTAAAACCTTATATTAATGTTGTTCAGATTGGAGAAACTACAGTTGGAAAAAATGTTGGATCTTTTACGGTTTATGATTCAGAAACCTTGACGACTAAAAAAGGAATCAATCCAAATCATAAATATGCGATGCAGCCTTTGGTTCTTAAAATAACAAATTCTGCTAATTTTGGAGATTATACTTCAGGTTTGCAACCAACTTACCAGCAGTTTGAGCAAATTCTTAATTATGGCGTTTTGGGAGAACCAACAGAACCATTACTGGGAATTGCAATCTCAAAAATTACAGGAGCAACTGCTAAGAGAATCATGATTGATACAGAACCAGAACGTCCTTATCTTACAGATTCTAAAATCTTAAACGGATTAAATCACGGAATGTATCTTAAAAATGCACCAAAAGTATTTTAAGTAAATTCTAATAATAAAAAAAGGCTTTCAGAGATGAAAGCCTTTTTTTGTAAAAAACAAAAACAATTCTAAAATTAGGTTTAATCGTTGAAATAGAAACCGTTGGATCCTGCTCCAGTAGTTAATTCTATTTGTAAAGCTCCAGATAAGTTGTAGATAAACGCTTTGCTATCTGCTCCGAATTTTGCATCTGCAATATAAATGCGATTATCTTTAACAGTAAAACCATATACGTAGCTGGCAGCCGAAGTAAATAGTGGTGATGTCGCCGCTGTCGTAGCGCTTGGGCTTATAGTATAAATGGCATTTGAAGCTGTATAATAAACTTTATTGTCTTCAATATCCAAGAAACCAGCTTCTCCTATACTTGCAGGAAGTGCAATGCGAGAAACAGATTTATCAGAGATTTTAACTTTTACAATTTCTCCAGCTCCTTGGTAAGGTTTTCTTAGAATAAATATTACTCCATCTTCTTCTTCAATAGAATCTCCATCATAACCAATTGTTACAGGAGTTTCAAGTGTTTTTGTTGCAATGTTGTAAATTAACATCTTATCATTATATCCATCTGTAATATAAAGCTTTCCGTTTTCCTCAATAACCCTGTTTGCAGTTGAGTTTAAAGCTACTTTAGATTCTACAGTATTTGTAGATAAATTGATTACTGCAATGTAGTCATCTGTATTTCCGCTTGTTGGATTTTGATAAGAATAAGTGTTTGCGTTTATCACATATGCCTTTCCGTCTTTTACAACACCATATCGTGGAGCAACAAGATCAGAGTCAATTTTTGCAATTAATTTGAACGTATAACGATTTACTACATTAATTACATTAGATCCGCCTGCAATGATATAAGCTCTGTCTCCGCTAAAAAAGATGTTTTGAAGATATCCTCCAACGGCATCAGTACCGTTTTCTGTTTTATAAACGTCTTTAGTAAACGTACTTAAATCATTACTTGAGAAAGAAATGGTTCCAAGGCTTTGACTTCCTTCATTCAAAATAAAAAAACCATTGTCATAAGCACCTTTCGGAGTCTTATCATCATCATCGTTCGAACAAGAAACGAACAATGAAATGCTTAAAGCTATTAAAAGTAATTTACTGAACTTCATATATTAAAATTTTAAGGTTAAATACATATTAAAATTGCGACCTGGCATTGGTCTGTTTTCTAAGCTTTCGTAATTTTTATTTAGAAGATTTAAAACCTGAAAACCTAGCTTAAAAGATTCTAAAAATTTAAAATCATAATCGATTCCAATATTCGAAACAGTGTAATCATTTATAATATCATTAGAATTATTATCTGCTGTTGTATAAACAAAGCCATTGTAGAGAATTTGATAATAGGCATTTATTTTATTTCTAGAGTAAGAAATTGCTCCTGTAGCTTTGTGAAAAGGCACATAGAAAATCTGATTTTTAGTTTCTTCGTCTTCTGAAATAGTATAAGCGTAAGTTGCATTTAATGCGAAAGTATTTTTGCCATAGCTTTTTCTCCAATTTACAAGTGTTTCTGTACCGTAGCTGTTTACTTTATCTTGATTTACTGGAGCCCATAGACCTCCTGCGCCTGGAACCCATTGCAACATATCTTTTACTTTTATGTAATAAAAGTTTTGTGTCCAAGTGATGTTTTTAAATTTGAAAACGTTCCCAATTTCTCCCTGATAAGAACTTTCTGGTTTCAGGTCAGGATTTCCTCCTGTTTCCCAATACAGATCGTTATAAGTAGGGATTCTGAAATTTCTAGAAACATTCAGTTTTAGATTGTACCATTCGGTGAACTTATACGAAGAGCCAAAATTGAATAAAAGTGGAGATTTGTAATTGTCTGTAAATTCCTTTCTAACCCCAAGCTCATTTTTCCAATTACTTCCGATATCTTGTTTTACTAAGAATGATGCAGAACTTATTTCGCGAACATTACTTCCAAAACTAGTTCCATAACCATTTGTTCTGCTGTAATCTACAATTCCGTTGATCTGTGTAGATTTAAATAAAGTATAATCTAAATCGAGTTTTGTAATTAGGTTTTCAGTTTTTCCGTAAGTGAAATTTTTGGAATTTATGTTTGAGAAATATTGATAGTTTTCGAAAATGTAAGCCGTTTTAAAGTTGGTTTTTAATTTCCCAAAGTTTCCGTCATATTCAAGCAGGTTTCTATTGAAACCGTTGACATATTTACTTTTAGTATCTGTTTCAGTAATTAAAGAAGTGTTACGGTCAGTATTTGAAGTCTGGCTGTAAAGCTTTAAAATGTGGTTGTCGTTTATCTTATAGCCAACATTTGCATTCAAAGTGATAATGTCATATTGCCCGTTCTGATTCCAGCGTTGTTCGCCTCTCCAAGTATATCGATTTAAGTACTTATAATCGTTTGTGGAGCTATTTTTAGAAAAACTAATTTGAGTGCTCCATTTTTTATTAGAAATAGAAGTTTTATAATTAATTCCAATGGTATTAAAACTACCGTAATCTAGTTTTAGATTACTCTCAAATCGATTAAAAAATAACAAATCGTTATTTAAGTGCACGGTTCCTCCAATTGCTCCACTTCCATAGATCACACTTCCTCCACCGGCTTTTATGCTTATCGAGTTATAGTCAGAACCTGAAATAGTATTGAAATCAGTACTTCCATTCATTTGCGAATTGATATTGATTCCGTTCCAAATTACTGCTGTTTGCGAAGAAGTTGTTCCTCTAAAAGAAACGGTAGAAAGCATTCCGCGACCATATTCTTTGAAATATAAAGTAGAGTTAAAGTTCAGTAAATCAGTTAGTAAAGCTTCGTTTTTATTAATAATAGAATCATTAAGTTTCAAAACGGATTGAGAGGTAGAATATTTATTCAGATTTTTGTCAGAAACATAAACTTCCTTTAAACCGATAATAGAATCTTTCTGCGCCCAAGAAATCTGGCACAACAAAAGCAAACAAAAAGCAAATCTTAATTTTATAGTCATAATTTCTACACTCTTTTTCCCGAGAGCTCGATATTGATTATAAAGGCAGGTCTCCTGGCTTGCGTCTTGTTGTTTACCTTCCCATCGCGCTTAGCGTGACAGTGGTTTGTAGTTAACAACAAGCATTCATTTAGAACTAAGCTTACAGTTGCGGGTACAGCTCAAGAATTTACTTGATTCCCTTTTAATGTGTTAATAAAAACACAACCTTAATTTGCTGCAAAGATAAAGTTAAAAATATTTATTAATCAAATTTGTTTTACTTTTAAAGTATAATCGTTAAACTAAACAGGAATTTATAATTCAATTCTGATAACTTCACCAAAATCAACTTTATTTTCGAAAGCATCTTTTAATGGCAGTGAACTATAATGACACAATATGCTTCTGATAATTCCGGCATGGGCAACAATAACAATTGGCTGATTTATATTTTGAATTTTATCTTGTAAAAAAGCAACAACCCTTTCGTGCAATTCGATAAAAGATTCTCCGTTTGAAACTTTGATATTTACAAAATCTTCCATCCACGGATTGAGCTCTTCTGGCGGAATTTCATTCCAGTTTTTCAATTCCCAATCACCAAAATTCATCTCTTTTAAACGATCGTCTTCATTATAAGAAATAACGTTTATGTTTTTTTGAATATGTTTGGCTAAAAGAACGCAACGCTTTAAAGGACTAGAAAAAATTACAGCTTCGGCAGGTAGTTGTGAGATGATTTTATTAAAAACGGCATCAAAAGGTTCTGCAATGTTTACATCCGATTGTCCGTAGCAGATTCCTTTTTCACAGATAGTTTCGGTATGACGTACTAGATAAATTTCCATAAAAATAAAATGCTTAAATAAAAAACAACTTCGCAAACTTGTTGCGTTGCGCCAAGACAATCGCCCGTGTAACCATCAATCCATTTTTGAAAATATCGTGCTAGAAAATATCTCGTTATAAAAACAGGAATTAAAACAAGAAGAAATTTTAATTCAAAACAAGAAAATACAATTAACGGAACTAAACCGAAAAAGAAAGAGCCAAAAACTTCTTTCCAAGTATATTGTTTTGCAATTGGCTTGCTTTTGCTCGAAGCATCATCACGAGAATATTCATGTGTAAAAATAATGCTGATTGCCGCTAATCGACTTAATGAATGTGCTGAAATAAATAAAAGAAAAACAGTAAAAATGTTGTTCGTAAAAAGTGAAATAGATTCTGAAAGCAATTTAAATTTTAATAAAAAAAGCAGAACCAATCCGATTGCTCCATAAGCGCCGATTGCACTGTCTTTCATAATCATTAGAATTTTTTCTTTGGTCCAACCACCACCAAATCCGTCGCAGACATCTGCGAATCCGTCTTCATGAAAAGCGCCTGTTGTTAAAACAGAAGCAATAATCGCTACTATTACAGCAATTTCTATAGAAAGGAAAAGTGAAAAAAGGTAGAAAACTAAAAATGAAATACTTCCGACAATCCATCCTATAAAAGGAAAATATCGTGTGGCTTTATTTAGATAATCAGGATGATGTGTAATGTTTTTTGGGCATGGAATTCTGGTGTAAAACATTAAACAGGTAAAGAAGATGTGGAGCTCTTTTTTCATTTAAAAGATTAATAATTACGATTTTTAGAGTTTGTAAACTGAGACCGAGACTGAAAACTATTTACGACTTATTCCCGCGCTTTCAAAACTTGCCATTTCATTCAAAAATGCTTCGGCCGATTTCAAAATAGGAAAAGCAACCGCACAGCCCGTTCCTTCGCCCAAGCGCAAATCCAGATTTAAAATTGGTTTTGCATTCAGATAATTTAGCAATTTTAAATGTGCTTTTTCGGCAGAACAATGGCAGAAAACTGCATTTTGTTTGATGTTCGGGTTTAATTTAGAAGAAATTAGAAAAGCAACTGTACAAATAAAACCATCCACTAAAATCAACATTTTGTTTTCGAAAGCTTCAAGCATTGCGCCAGACATTTGAAGGATTTCGAAACCTCCAAAATAAGAAAGCTGCGACATCAAATCGGCTTGACCGGAATAACTATCAATTGCTTTTTTGAGAATGTTTTGTTTTTGAATTAATCTCTCATCTGAAACTCCCGTTCCTTTTCCGACACATTCTTCAATAGAAAAACCTGTTAAAAGGCTCATTAAAACAGAAGCTGTAGAAGTATTTCCAATTCCCATCTCACCAAAACCGATACAATTTGAACCCAATTTTGCAATATTTTCGACAATCGATTTGCCTTTGTCGAAACACAATTGAACTTCAGTTTCGCTCATTGCAGGAACATGAAGGAAAGATTGGGTTCCTTTGGCAATTTTGGCATCAATTAATTTAGTGTTTGTTGGAAAATCGTAATTAACTCCAGCATCAACTATTTCTAATTCAATATTATGTTGTTTGCAGAAAACATTGATTGCTGCTCCACCTTCCAGAAAATTAGTCACCATTTGGCGTGTAACATCTTGAGGATAATCACTTACTCCGTGATTCGCAATTCCGTGATCTGCAGCAAAAACTATTATAGTGGGTTTTGTGATTTTCGGATTTAAGTTTTCGAAAACAGTAGACATTTGAAAAGCCAATGTTTCTAAAGTTCCCAAAGAACCAACTGGTTTTGTTTTAGAATCTATTTTTTCCTGTAAAAGCGTTTCGAAATCAGGTCTGTTTTCTGTTTTCTGATTTGATTTTACATCGAAATCAATATTATTGATTTTACGAATTTCGTTTATTTCCGTACAAATCGGTGCTTCAGATTTTTTTTTCCAATGCAATTGCTGCAACATGGGCTGATTGTTATAATTGGTTGCAGGTTTTCCGATGCAGAAATAACCAAGAGGTTCAATGTTTTCAGGTAAATCGAGGATTTTTTTAAACTCGTAATAATTCAGAATTGAAACCCATCCCATTCCATAACCTTGTTCCGTAAGCGAAAGCCAGATATTTTGCGCTGCACAAACCGAACTAAATTTCACCGCTTCATTACTTCCGATTGTGCCAATTGTAAACTGATTCAGTACAGATCGGTCGTAAGCAATAATAAGTCCGATTGGAGCTTCTTCTATTGCCTCAAGTTTTAAAGATCTGTACAGCTCTTTTTGTTCCAGATTATCCGTTAGTTCTTCAGCTTTTTTATTGTAATCTAAAAAGAGCATTTTGATCGAACTTTTAACTTCATCTGATTTAATGAGGTAATATCTTGTCGCATCGGTCAATCCGACAGAAGGTGCCCAATGTCCAGCTTGTAGTGCTTTTTGAATTACTTCATCTGGAACTTCATCGCAGGTAAAATGTCTTGTGTCGCGTCGGGATTTTAATATATCGTCTAAATGGCTCATTTTCAGAAAAATCAATATCAATTTCAAAAATCAATATTAATTTGATTCTCAAAATCCTTTAATTCTTGTAAAGTTAAAGTATTCGCTCTGGAATCAGAATTATTTATTAAAGAAAAAAAGAACTAAAAGAGAATATTGATTTTTGAGATTGTGATTGAAATTGATTTTTCACCCCTTTATTTTTACTGCAATTCCAGAAACCATTAAAACAACCTGATCGGCATTTTCAGCAAGAAACTGATTCATCCAGCCTTGCAATTCAACAAATTTTCTGCCAATGTGCGTTTCGGCATGAACACCCATTCCGATTTCGTTTGTTACAATGATTATGTTGGAATTTTTCTGTTGAGAAATGGCTAGAAATTCTTTTTTGGCTTCTTCTAAACTTAAAGCGACATCGTTTTTATGATCCACAAAAAAGTTGGTAAGCCAAAGCGTTACGCAATCAATTAAAGCCGTTTTTCCGGAAAAATCAATTTTACTTAAATACTTTTCTTCTTCGATGTTTGTCCAACGTTCATCTCTTTCTTGTTGATGGCGATCGATTCTGGTTTGAAAATCTGAATCCCATTTTCGTGCAGTTGCGACATACAACGGAGAATCAGAAAGTTGTAAAGCTAGTTTCTGAGCATAACCGCTTTTTCCAGAGCGTTCACCGCCGGTTACTAAATAAATCATTTTTGATTTGGTTATAAATTATGCTTGCCAAGTTAATAATTAACAACTAACAATTTATAATTAACAATTAATAAGGGCAATGTCGGCAGTCATTTCCGCAGCAAGTTCCTCGTTTGAGATGAAACCAAGGTTTGAAAACATAATTGCCATCTTCAAGATAATAATCGATTCCTTCAATTAATTTTTCTGTTTTGGGTAAAGATTGTGCTTTGTTTTGAAGTGCTCGTTCTGGTGTTAGAGTTTCTATGTACGCTTCGATTTTATCTTCGCAAGCTTCTTTGAAACAAACTGGACAGAGACAGTCGCCGCCTTCAGAAAGATTGAAGATTGGCGGATAGTCATTACACCAGCATTTA
The DNA here is from genome assembly GCF_020026915.1 of Flavobacterium potami. Classification (GTDB taxonomy): domain Bacteria; phylum Bacteroidota; class Bacteroidia; order Flavobacteriales; family Flavobacteriaceae; genus Flavobacterium; species Flavobacterium potami. Next base: position 57,595 of record NZ_JAINUY010000011.1, read on the forward strand.
TTTTCTACAGATATATCTCCACAGCTGAATTCAGAATCACAGCTTGAGCAAATTTTCATTTTTGTGGTATTCATGTTGTAAAGATACAATTGTTTAAATTTGTAAGAATAAAGGTAAACAAAAAAAATATAAAATACTTTACCTTTGTTCCAACCAAAACCGAAACCATGAGAGATTTATTCCCTAAAATGATTTTTACAGCAGCGTTTTTTATTCTTGTCGGATGTAAGAAGAATGAAAAAGTAGAAGCTGTAAAAGTAGAAAATGCCCAAAATAGTATCGAATATGCATCAGGACTTTCAATCGTAAAATATGACGATTATTCAGTTGTAACTGTTTCAAATCCATGGCCTAATGCAGATAAAGATTTCAAATATATTTTAAAGGAAAAAGAAGCAAAAGTACCGGATAGTCTTCAATCTTATACTACAATTCAGGTTCCGTTGGAGTCTGTTGTGGTAACTTCAACAACTAACATTCCGTTTTTGGAAATGCTTGAGGTAGAAAATAAATTAGTCGGTTTTCCTCATACGGATTATATTTCTTCAGAAAAAACCCGAGCATTGATTGACAAAGGTTCTGTGAAAAACGTTGGACAAAATGAAAAACTGAACATAGAACAATTAATAGAATTAGCACCAAATCTAATTGTGACTTTTGGTGTTGACAATAATAATCCGATGTTGGATAATCTGAAAAAAAGTGGTTTAAATGTTTTAATTCAAGGCGATTGGATGGAGCAATCTCCACTTGGAAAAGCAGAATGGATCAAACTTTATGGTGCTTTATTTGGTAAAGAAGATAAAGCAAAAGAACTTTTTGATAAAATTGTAGAAAGTTATAACCAAGCAAAAAAATTAGTTGCAGATAAACCTGCAACCTCAAAAGTATTGTATGGTTCAATGTACGAAGATGTTTGGTACGTTGCCAAAGGAAACAGCTGGGTTGCTCAGTTTATGAAAGATGCTCAAGCCACTTATCTATGGGCAGATTTAAATGGAAGTGGAAGTGAAGGCTTATCTTTTGAAAAAGTTTTAGATAAAGCAAAAACGGCAAATGTCTGGATTGCTTCAGGTTCATTTAAAAGTTTAGATGAATTGCAAAAAGCGAATCCGCATTATGGAGAATTTGATGCTTTCAAAAATAAAATGGTTTACAATTTTGAAGGAAAAGTGGGCGCAACCGGAGGAACTGTTTATTATGAATTGGCGCCAAGCCGTCCAGATTTAGTGTTGAAAGATTATATCAAGATTTTTCATCCAGATTTATTGTCAAGTTACGAATTTACTTTTGCATCAAAACTGAATTAATTTGGCGAATAAAAAACGAAATACCATTTTATTTGTTGTTTTGACTTTGGGTCTTTTATTAATGTTTTTTGCAAGCATTAGTTTGGGATCTGTTACTATTCCGTTAAAAGATGTTGTGGCGAGTTTAACCGGAAGTCATGCAACAAAATCTACTTGGGAATATATTATTGTCAATTATCGTTTGCCGAAAGCAATTACGGCTGTTCTGGTTGGAAGCGGATTATCAATCAGTGGGCTTCTAATGCAGACTTTATTCCGAAATCCGTTGGCAGGACCTTACGTTTTGGGATTAAGTTCGGGGGCAAGTCTTGGAGTGGCTTTTGTGATTCTGGGAGCGGGATTTCTACCTTCTTTTTTAAGTGTAATTGCATTATCTTCTTACGGAATTGTTCTGGCGTCTACTTTAGGAAGCACATTAGTTTTATTGTTGGTGTTAATAGTTTCACAAAGATTGAGAGATACCATGGCAATCTTAATTGTCGGATTAATGTTCGGAAGTTTCACAACGGCGATTGTCAGTGTTTTAACTTATTTCAGTACCGCAGAACAACTCCAAAAATTTACTTTCTGGTCAATGGGAAGTTTAGGAAATCTTTCTTGGTCGACAATCGGGATTTTGACTTTTTGCGTTGGAGTTGGATTGCTTTTGAGCGCCAAAAGCATAAAGCCTTTGAATGCTCTATTGCTTGGAGAAAACTACGCCAAAAGCTTGGGGTTGAATTTTAAACAAGCAAGATTAGTCATCATATTTGCAACAAGTATTTTATCGGGAGCGATTACAGCGTTTGCAGGACCAATTGCATTTATTGGCTTAGCGGTGCCACATATTGCAAAATTGACTTTTCAAACTAGTAATCATACCATTTTGTTTTGGAGCACTTTATTTTTTGGCTCTATAATAATGTTGTTTTGTGATATTGTTTCGCAAATGCCAGGATTGGATGTTACGCTTCCAATAAACGCGATTACGTCTATAATTGGTGCGCCGGTTGTAATTTGGTTATTAGTGAGGAAAAGAAATTTTCAGTAAAATATTACAAAAATATTATCTTTAATTTTTTAAACACATAGAGACATAGTTTTAGAAATCGATTAGAGGCGTTTCACTTTACTTAAATAAACATAGCCTTTGTGAAAACATAGCTTGTCTCCAAAAATTAGGATAATGATTACGCAGAAATATTTAGATGAGTTGACTTTTGATGTATTAGGTGCCTGTATTGAAGTACATAAAGCAATGGGTAGAGGACTATTGGAAAGTATATATCATGAATGTCTAAAAGAAGAATTGAGATATCGTAAGATAAGTTTTTTTACAGAATTGAATGTACCGTTAGTTTATAGAAATAAAGAATTAGTTGCAAATTTAAAATGCGACCTGCTTATTGAAAATTGTTTAGTTGTTGAATTGAAAGCCGCTTTAGAAACAACTCCAATACACGAAGCACAGTTAATGACCTATATGAAACTTTTAAAAGCACCAAAAGGCATTCTTGTTAATTTTAACTGTTTCAATATTTTTAAAGAAGGTCAAAAAACTTTTGTAAATGAATATTTTAAATTACTTCCAAAAGTATAAGTTCAAAGCTATGTGTTAATTTACTAGTAAATTTTCAAATAAACTCTCAGTAATAAAGGAAAAGCCTATGTTTCTATGTGTTTAAAAATCAACTAAAAAATGAAAAACATCTTAAAAACCTCAAATCTAAATATTGGATACAAATCCAAGAAAGGTGTTACAACCATTGCTGAGAATTTAAATCTAAATCTGGAAGCAGGAAAACTAATTACTTTAATAGGAGCAAACGGTATAGGGAAGTCCACTTTGTTGAGAACGATCACCGGAATCCAAAAACCTTTATCCGGAAATGTTTATTTGAATGAAAAAAGTATTTCAGATTATAAACCTTTAGAATTAGCACAGAATTTAAGTCTGGTTTTAACGGAAAAACTGCCGCCAAGTAATCTTACTGTTTTTGAATTAGTAGCGCTGGGTCGACAACCTTATACGAATTGGGTAGATAAATTGTCTGAGGAAGATATTGCAAAAGTCCACGAAGCGATGAATTTAACTCAAATCGAGCATTTAGCTTCAAAAAAACATTTTCAAATTAGTGATGGGCAATTACAAAAAGTTCTTATTGCAAGAGCTTTGGCACAAGATACCCCACTAATAATTTTAGACGAACCGACAACTCATTTAGATTTATTACATAAGGTTTCTTTGTTCAAATTATTGAAAAAACTGACTCAGGAAACTCAAAAATGCATTTTGTTTTCAACACACGATATTGATCTAGCAATTCAATTAAGTGACGAAATGATTATGATGACGCCAGAGAATATAGTTCAAGATCAACCTTGTAATTTAATTTCGAATGGAAGTTTCAGCCATTTATTTAAAGATGAAAATATTGTTTTCGATGCTGAAAAAGGGAAGTTTATTGTGAGTTAGTTTTTATTATTTTCTCTGTTATATCTATTTCGGTGAACATTTAGGACAATACTTAATTCACTTACATCTGTACTTAATTCATTAAGATCGAATTTCATTATTTGACTAGGTTCAATAATATAATAAATGAAATATTCTGTATTCCCGTTTTTATAACCATTATGTTCTGAAAAAGTTCTTTCGTTTTCGATATTATTCCACGGAATTAAAAGACTATCCTTGTACTGAATTCCTTTAGAATTAATTCTAAATTGAATTTCATCAATTCTTTTTATTGATTTAATAAGTAGAGGAATTTGAAAAATAAAAACGAAAAATAGCACAGAAAATATAAGAAGTTGGTTTTCTATATAAAAGTAAATAAAACCTATAAAAGCTCCAATCGTAAAGATTACTCTCTCAAGAATTTTTCCTCGTGTGCGATAAATCAAAAATTCTTTAGAATAGCTGAGATTATTTTCATCTATGAGCGGTCTCATCTTATTTCTTCAACCCAATTTGTCTCTTCGCTTCACCAACTACAAAAGCAACAGAATTAGCAATATTAAAACTGCGAATAAGCGGTGACATCGGAATCGTTAAATGATTTTCGAATTTGGCCATAAACTCTTTGCTTAAACCAACGCTTTCTTTTCCAAAAACCAGCCAATCGCCGTCTTGAAATTCATTTTCTAAATACGATTTATCAGAATGCGAACTCATTAAAAATACTCTGGAATGATCTGGAATTTGCGCAATCCATTCTTCTGTATTTTGATATTCGGTAACATCAAGATGAACCCAGTAATCCAATCCCGAGCGTTTCAGGTTTTTGTCGTTAATTACAAATCCGAATGGATGAATTAAATGCAATCGGCTTTCTGTACCCACGCACAATCTTCCGATATTTCCGGTATTATTAGGTATTTCTGGTTCTACAAGAACAACGTTTAACATGTTTTTAGTTATGAATTAAGTTTTTGGCAATTATTTAATTGCCATATTATCTAATTATCTAATTGAAAATTCTCAACCTCGAGCACTTCTCCCGCTTTAAGATTTTGCAAATATACATTTCCGATTCGAACACGAACCAATCGAAGAGTAGGAAAACCAACTGCAGCAGTCATTTTTCGAACCTGACGAAATTTACCTTCATTTATGGTTATAGATGCCCAAGAAGTCGGGCCATGGCGTTCGTCTCGAATCTTTTTGGCTCTCAGTCCGAAATCTGGAATTTCGGTAACGATAAAAGCAGTGCAAGGTTTCGTTTTGTATTTTCCGCCATCAAGACCAATTTGTACGCCTTTCTGTAATTGTTCGATCGCTTCTGGAGTGATAACGCCATCAACTTGAACGTAATATTCTTTATCGACTTTTTTACTTCTAACATCTTCGCTTACCATTCCGTCGGTTGTCAATAAAAGCAAACCTTCAGAATCTTCATCCAGTCTTCCAATGGCCATCGTGCCTTCTGGGAAATCGTGCAATTCACCCAAAAGCTTTTTCTTTCTTTTTAATTCATATATAAATTGGCTTAAGTAGCCGTAAGGTTTAAAAAGAATGAAGTGTCTGTGCATTTTTAATTTTTTGCAAAGATAGTTGCTTTCTTAAAATTAAACGAATTACAGCTTTTGTGATTTCATTTTCTTTATCCATTGATACACAAACCAAATTACAGTAAAAGCAAAAATTTCGATTAAAGCCCAATGATAATTTTGAAAAAAATCATGAAAATAACTTCCAACGAAAATATAGATTGTAGCCATGCAGATTTTGATTATAATAAATTCTGCATTAGACCAGCACGTTTTGATTTTGAGAAAATTCATGTATTAAGAGTGTTAAGTTGCTTTTAATAAAGGTAATAAAATAAAATGCAGGTGGCAATTATAAAAGAAAACCAATCTTAAGTCATAATTTTTTCAAGGTTGAAATTCGTAATATTATAATTTCAATATAAAAACGATAATGCCATGGAAACGAATAATTTAAAAACTAAAAAGATCAACGGAACGCAGAAAAATGTAGACGAATCTAAAGGAGAAAATGTCTCTCATGATAAAGATTTAAAAGATGCAAAACTGAATAAAGAATTGGTTACAGATCAAGACGGTGATAAAAAGATTGTAGAACGAGCCCGAAATGAAAATGAAGATATTAAAACTAAAATTTCAAAAACGGACTCCAATAATGCAAATGCTAATAGAGGAGTCGTAACCGATGAAGAAGTTGAAAAAACAGTAGAAAACAAAGATCGTAATTCTGACATAACACCAAATCGATATCCAAATTCGCATCCTGACAATCATGAGGATCGTGGAAACATGAAATTGGACGAAAACGAATAATACAATACGAAATTTCTAGCGAAACAGGGTCATTTTAATATCAAATAACATAACATTAGCGGTAAGCGTTAATCTTATTGTAAACTCTTTGTAATACTCGGCTGCCACTGAAGTTATTCGTAAATTAGAGGTATAATTTAAAATATAATAAAAATGGCACTTTTAGAAAATAAAGTAGCTTTTGTGTCTGGCGGAGGTTCTGGAATTGGACGCGCGGTAGCAGAAGCATACGCTCGAGAAGGAGCAAAAGTAGTAGTATCTGATATTAATGTAGATCACGGTGAAGAAACCGTAAAAAATATAAAAGACAAGGGCGGAGAAGCTTTTTTTATAAAAGGAGATTCGTCGAGTGCCAGTGATAATAAACATATGGTCGAAGTTACGGTTTCAAAATACGGACGACTTGACATTGCCTGCAACAACGCAGGAATGGGCGGGCCGGCAAAACCAACCGGAGAATACGAGCCAGAAGATTGGGACAGGGTTATAGGGTTAAACTTAAATGGTGTTTTCTACGCTTGCCGATACCAATTGGAACAAATGGAAAAAAACGGTGGAGGAAGCATTGTAAATATTGCATCCATTCATGGACAAGTTGCAGCTCCACTTAGTCCGGCATATACGGCTTCTAAACATGCAGTCGTAGGGTTGACCAAAAATATAGCTGTCGAATATGCACAGAAAAACATTCGTTGCAATGCAGTTGGACCAGGTTATATTGAGACTGCATTACTAAAAGATAATTTGAATAAAGATATGATGAATGCAGTTGCAGCAAAATCGGCAATGAATCGTTTGGGAACTGCAGAAGAAATTGCAGAATTAGTCGTTTTCCTAAACTCTGATAAATCATCATTTACAACAGGAAGTTACATTATAGCCGATGGAGGTTATACAGCAGTATAATATTTTTTAGACTACATAACAATTAATGGAGAAAAGCAGTATTTTTTTACTGCTTTTTTTATTTAATAATTACTGTATTTGTAGGAAAGACGGATTTTTTTTAGATGGATTTTTAAAGGATTGGTTTTGAATAATATTTTGTGTAAAGCTATTTCGATTGGTTTTATTTTAGTAACTTAAAGATTGTGTTAAGCTTTATTGAATTATTATGATAAATAGGTAAACATTAAGTTTATGGTTTTATAATACTGGCTTAACTTTAAAGGCGATAAATTTGACTTCTAAAAACTCTATTTTTTAACAGTATGAAAAAACTTTACTTTTCGCGCCAGTTACTGGCTTTTATATGTTTGATTGGATGCTTTTCGAGTCATCTTTTTGCTCAGACAATGCCTGAGGTTCAAACATTACCTTATTCTCAAAACTTTAACGGATTGCAGGCGACGGCTACAGCTTTTCCAGTTGGATTTCGAGGATGGACCGCTTCTCTTGCTCCCGGATCTGCGTTTAATACCAGCGCAACAGTAGTGGCAGACAGAGCACTTGTTGCTAATAGTTCAGCGTCTACTAATAGTGGGAACTTTCATAATTATAATGGAAAAATCGGTTTCTTAAACACAGGATCTCTAGACTTAACTATTGCTTTGGCATTTTCTACAACTGGTCAAACAGCTGTTCAGGTTCAGTATGAGGCAATGGTTATTCGTAATCCTTATGATGCAAATAATACTCGTGTAAATGAAATGGTTTTGCAGTATAGAGTGGGGCAAACAAATGACTTTGCAACTTTGCCAACGACATCTTATTTGAGTGGAACAACTACTCAAACTGGTTCGGGTGTAACAACTCCTCAAAATCCTCAGACAATAAGTGTTACTTTACCTGCAGATTGCGATAATCAACCAGTAGTTCAAATCAGATGGATTAGTAAACAAAACGGAGGTGGAGGTTCAAGACCATCTTTCGCAATTGATAACATTAAAGTGGGAGGAGATTCAACTGCTCCAGCTAATGAAACAGGTTATCCAAAAGCGGTTGAAATTTTATCAGATGGTTTCGACTTTGTAAATAAAATCAACGAAACGGGGAAAACGTATTTTGTTTTAACTGCTTCAGGAAGTGCATTGCCAACTCCAGAACAAGTAAAAGCAGGTTTCGATGCTACTGGAGCGGCAGCTTTGCAGTCAGGTTCTTTGACTATTTCAGATAAAGCTTTAGAATATTCTAAAATCTTTACTGGTTTAACCTTAAATACAGCTTACACAGTTTATTCTGTTTCTGAAGATGCTTCAGAAAATCTTCAGGCAACTGTTAACAAATTAGATGTTACAACGGCAAATGTTTTGGTGCCTTCTATCAGAACTACGATTGCAACACTTAACTTTGGAAGTGTTGAGCAAAATCTTGATTCAGCGAGTTTAGAATATAAAATTGCAGGAACGAATATTAGTGCTCCAGTAATTGTAACTGCTTCTGCTAATTTTACGGTTTCAAAAGATAATACCACTTTCCAATCTTCTGTTTCTTATAATGCAGCAGATTTTGCTTCAAATGCAACTCCGACTGTTTATGTTCGTTTTAAGCCAAGTACTGCTGGTATTTTGTCTGGAACAATTACAAATGAAACAACTGGTGCTTTAAGCAAAACAGTTTCTGTTTCTGGAATTGGAACGAATCCTTACATTCAAAATTTTGATGATCCAAATGTACTTTCAAATAGTGGATGGACACAATATAATGTTTCTGGACCTTTAAATAAATGGACGTATACAAATGTAACCCGAAATGTAAATTCTGGAACTGGAGCTGTTCTTATGAATGGTTTCTCAGACACGAATGTTCCAAGTAAAGATTGGTTGATTTCTCCAAAATTACGTTTAGATTCTTTTGGTCAATTCCCATTGTTATCTTTTTATACTCGTAAATTTTATGCTGGTCCATCTTTAAAATTAATGGTTTCTACAAATTATGATGGTATAAGCGATCCTACTTTGGCAACTTGGACAGAAATCGATGGGAATTTCCCAACTGTAACAGGAAGTTATGTGCAATCTCAATACATCAATTTAGGGGCTTACAAAACAGATCATACCTATTTGGCATGGGTTTACGAAACAACAGCTGGAGGAACCAACAATGCTTCAGAATGGTCTTTTGATGATTTCGCTATTACAAACGAGTCTGGTTATATAGCTTCAAATCCGGTTTTAGATTTTGGTGATGTTGCTCAAAATACAGTTTCTGTAAGTCAGCCTTTTGCTTTTAAAGGAGATGGTTACGGAGATATTACCATTACTGCTCCTGCATCTTATCAGCTATCTGCAGATAATATTTCTTTTGCTTCAAGTATTGTGGTTTCTTCTGCTACTGCTGCTGCGGGAACAACATTATATGCGAGATTTATTCCAACAACAAAAGAATTAAAAATCTCTGGAGTGTTAACAGTAACAGGAACTTCTTTAAACAAACAAATTGGTTCATTAACTGGATCTTCTTTGCCTAAAGCTGATACTTTTGATGTTGTTACATACAACTTAGAATTTTTTGGAGCACCAACTTCTGCTTATGGTCCAGCTGATAAAGCATTGCAATTGGATAACGTAGCAAAAGTGATGAACAAATTAGACGCTGACGTTTATGTAGTTCAGGAAGTTTCTAGCGATGCTCAGATCGATGCTTTAATCGCAAAAATAAACGTAAACGGTAAAACGTTCGAAAAAACAGTTTCAACTTCTTGGTCTTATTCTTGGGACCCAACTTCAGATCCATCTTTTCCACCTCAAAAATTAGTTGTTATTTACAATACACAAACAACTTCATTGAAAGCAAATGGAACACGTGTAATGTTTAAAGATTTTTACGACGAGCTTCGTGCTGGAACAAAAACTTTGGCAAATTATCCTGGAGGATCTAATAGCAGTTTCTTCTCATCTGGTCGTCTGCCTTACATGGTAACTTTAGAAACGAATCTTAATGGAGTTAAAAATGAAATTAAGCTAATCGATCTTCATGCACGTGCAAACAGTGGAACAGATATTTCGCGCTACAATATGCGTAAGTATGATACACAAGTGTTGAAAGATAGTTTAGATGCAAATTACCCGAATGCGAATATCATTCTTTTAGGAGATTATAATGATGACGTAAAAGCTTCTGTAATTGCTGGACAGCCATCTTCTTACGAGGCTTTTGTAAATGATACTAATAATTACAAAGCACTTACTCTAGAAATCAGCCAAGCGGGTGCATACAGTTTCTTGAGTTCAGGTGGGTTCTTAGATCATATTACAATTTCTAATGAATTGTTTGATGATTATATCGCAAATTCTACAGCGGTTTATGATCCTCGTAATGATATTGCAAGTTATACAAATACAACTTCGGATCACGGACCTGTAATTGCTCGTTTCGAATTAAAACAAGACGTGCTTGCAACACCTGATTTTGGATCTAAAAATAAATACGTAGTGCGTGCTTATCCAAATCCTGCAACAGATATTGTTAATTTTGATTTGCCTACTACAACAGGAAGAGATTTAAAAATCAAATTATACGATATCAACGGACATGTAATAGGAAATCCGATCAGCGTACAAAGCGAATCTGAGATCAGTACAGCGGTTATGTCTGTTCATAATTTGACAGCAGGATTTTATATCTATACAGTGACAGAAAATAATAAGGTTATTTTTAAAGATAAGATTATCAAAAAATAATAATCTTTAGATAAAAAAGAAAGGCAGTCATTTAAGACTGCCTTTTTTTATGCTAATATTTTTTTTAAAGAAGTAAAATCTATTTCATCGTTTGTAAAAGAAAAGAAATAATCTAACTGCCATTTTTGTGTTTTTTGAGCTTGTTTGCTTGTCGTTTCATCCCAGGGCGGATAAACACGAGTGGCTCTGATTCCTTCTTTTTTCTGGGTCGAGAAAACACCTTTTTCTAATAAAATGTTTTTTGGAAATATAAATTGTCCCCAATTATTCTCTTTTCGAACACTGATTATAACAAAATCAATTGCGTCAGAATAATCAAAAGGCTCAATGATACCAGATCGATTGCGTTTCCATAAAGTAACAAATTGTCCTGTTTTTGTCGGTGTTATTTTGGCTTCCCGATAACAAATGTTTTTGTGGTGTAATGAAAAACGAAAAGCACTGTATTCTGCACTTTCATTTTCTTTTTCCAGATTCTTTAATTCAAAACCAGTTTTATCAAAAACTTTTTCTTTTGCCGTTGCTAAATCAGTTGAAATTAAATTCGAATCCATTTCAGATGCTGTAAAATTCATGAAAACAATATTTTTTTATGAAATTACAGTAAATTCAATTTAGAATGAAACATTTAATCCAAAATTTAATCCCCACTGGAACTGATTGAAAGACTGATTGTTTAATGGATTGATATAGTAATTCACCGCCGGTTCTACAAAAACGTTGGTTTTTTTGTACACACGATACTGCACTGTACTACTCAAAGTAGAACCATAGACATAATCATTAGCATTTGCATTCTGACCAATAGAATTTCCGTCTATAGCCACATTATTCGAAATTAATTTGCCCACAAAACCACCTGTATTTAAATTTATACTGGCTTTGTTTCGATTAAAAACAGAATAAGAAACTTCCAGAGGCATTTCGATGTATCTTAAATTCTGATCCAGTTTTCCAGTTTGTACATCATTGTTTTTTAGAGCTTCTTTAGTACTGTTTGAGATTAAGACATAATCGTAATTTCCTACTGCATTAGCGATGCCATTTGCATCGGCTGAGGGAACAATAAGTGCATTGCTTTTAGCACTTACATAAGAAATATTGGCAACACTTTGTCCTAACTCATTCAATTTAAATCCTGAACTTACAGCCCATTTATTGTTAAGGTTGTACTTTGTCTTAACTCCATATGAATTAGATTGTTTAGAATCATTTACATTACCTAATGTTTTTTCGTTTCTAGTATTTTCAGAATTTGCTACACCGGCAAAAACGGCTACAGCCCATCTTTCTTTCAAGTACGGGTTTTTGTCTTTTTTCTCTTTCTTATCCTTTTTTTCTTCTACAGGAAGAATTCCTTTTTCTAAGTTTTGAAGTTCTGCCAATTGCATAGAATCTTGTCTAGTCAAAGCCGAACCGAATTTGGAGCTTTCTTTTACAATACTACTTGAAGTCTTTTCAGTTGTATTGTTTTTAGAATTGCTCAGATTTTGTTTAGCAGTAGTATTGTTAACAACAGCGTTTTCGGTATTAAATGCAAAGTTTTTATTGCTTTTTGGAGCAATTTTTTCTTCGAAAATAGAATTAGAAAGCTGTTTTTGTGTTGTCGAATTAAATTTGTTTGGTTTTCCGAACGCGATTCTTTCTTCAGAAATTCCTTTTGTTGAGGTTTTTTTGTTGTTTCCTAAAGAAGACTTCGTTGCAGATGCAACAGCAGATTTTTCTCCAGAAGCGATAAAACTCTGATTTCCAAAATTCTGATTTGGAGTATTTCGGTTGATTTTATCTTCTGTTTTAGAATTGTTTTTAGTGTTTTTGTTTTTAGAATCAGAATGTGCAACAGCTGTCTCTGTTTCATGATTTGTCTCTGGATTGTCTAATTCGCTTTTTGCAGAAACATCATTTGTTGTATCTAAAGTTTTATGATTATTCTCTTTAGATTCTGTGTTTTTAACTGAATTATTGTGATTTGTATTTTCGTCTAGAACTACGCTGTTATTTTCAAAACCGCCATTGTTTAAGTTATTATTTTGAGTTGAACCAGTAAAATGTAAAACTGTAGGCAGAAGCAGTCCCAGTAATAAGCATGCAGCAGCCGACCACCAAAGAATAGCTCTCTTCTTCTTTTTAGGTTTATTTAGTTTTTCTTCAATTTGACCCCATAATTCAGGAGGCGGAACACTAGAAAAGTCTTCCATTGATGAAAAAATATCTTCTATTTTGTGCTTCTTCATGCTGTCTTAAAATTTTTGATACTCAAAATTCGCTTTTGTAAAATGTGCTTGGCTCGGTTTAAATTTGATTTTGATGTTCCTTCGGAGATTTTTAATAATTCGGCTATTTCTTTGTGTTTCATCTTTTCAAAAACATACAAGTTAAAAACCGTCCGATATTGATCGGGTAAATCCCGAATGTATTCCAACAATTTTTCCTGTTCCATCGGAATAACCTCCAATTCTTCCTCTTCGACAAAATCGGTATCAGGATCAAAGACATCCAGAAAGAAACTTTCTTTTTTCTTTTTATTTAAAGTTTCGATCAGTTTATTGATGAAAATCCGTTTCATCCATCCTTCAAAACTTCCTTCAAATTTATATTGACTTATTTTCTGAAAAACAATTACAAAAGCTTCCTGAAAAACGTCTTTTGCATCGTCTTCGTTCTTCATATATTTCAAACATATTCCATACAAAACAGGAGAGAACAACTGATATATTTTCAGTTGTCCCTCTCTGTCATTTTTCATGCACAGTTTGATGTATTTTTCTACGTCGTCTTTCAAGAAATGGTTTAAATTTGATTTTGCAAAAATAGTTTATAATAGTTTACAAAACTATCTTTTAAAAATAGTTCGGGCACCATCTTGATCGTTTGATACAATCGTTAGGTTTTGATTGTCAAGGTTTTCTATTACATAAGTTTTGCCCTCGAAAGAGATCAAGTCATGTTGCGACTGGTCAGAAAATCCAATTCCTTTTTCTACCTGATAAGCGCTGTTTCTAATCTCAACATTGTTTTTATAAGTAATTATTCTTCCATTAGATGTGAAGATAATTTTCTTTGTAAATCCAATACTTTTTGGAGTTGCTACATACGGATTGTCATTTCCTCCCACAGATTTTTCCCAAGTCCAAGTGTTTACAATTGATCCTGAAGCCACTTTAGAAGCATCTAAAGAATATACTGAAGTAAAAAGAAAACAGACGATAAAAGATATAAAAAGTTTTTTCATAAGTCGATTATTTTAAGCTTGTGATTTTGTCCTGAAGTAGTTTTTTGAAAGCTTTTACAGCAGCTGTTTGATCTGCAGTATCATTGTTGTCAATATAAATTCTTGTAATAACACTGCTTTGGTTCATTTCAAAATAAATACCGCCAAGAGTAGATTCGTTCGGAGTACCATATGTTTTAGTTTGTCCTTTAAGAGCCAAAATTTCTGCAGGAATATCTTTTAATAGTAAAGTATATTCTCCTCTTTTGATGGTTGGAGTATATCTGTATTGGCTGAAATCGTATTGTCCGGAAGCAACATTCAAGAATTTTAAAGTATTATAATCATTGATTTGGAAGAATTTTTGACAATCTGCACCAGTACATTGATTTGAGAAATTTCCAATAATCATATTGTCAGGGCTTTCATTTGTTTTAATGAAAATAAATCCTTTTGATGTTTTTGGAATTAAAACCATATCATACGGATTAGTAGTTACCTGAGAAACTGCTTCATTTGCAGCAGGCACTTTTTCGTAATAATTGACAATGATTTCGCAACCGTTTTCTACAATAGAAGTAATTTTTATGGCATAACCCGTTGTAGGTTTTGGGCCTGCAAAAACACCAACTAAATATTGTTTTGTAAAATCAATACTTGGGTCGCTCGCAACCGAACAACTATTAGTATGTTTTTCAAATAATTGATCCATTTTTGTTTGAGAATTTACAACAGTAACTGCTGAATTTGGTGGAGGAGTCTTGATGCTGTAATTACATGCGAAAGGAAATCCGGTAAATTCTACAATTGTATTAGCTCCACAATCTTCATATTTAGTGTCATCTCCAAGTGAACAAGCGCTAATTCCAAAGGCTACAAATAAGCCAAGCATTAATTTTTTCATGAATATTTTGTAATAGGTTATATCTTGTAGATGGGCGTTTAAAAAAAAGGTTGCGTAGCATTTGATTTTTTTTAAAATAAAATGTTGATTTAGTTTGGATTAATTCTTAATTCGTGAAATTTCTATTTTAAAAACTAAGTACTACGTATTATTGCGTACTTTTACGTAAAATAAACTTAGTTATGTTGAATTATCTACCGTTTTTATTGGGTTTTGTAATAGCGTTATTTATCGGGATCTACGTAGGGAGATTGCTTTCTACGTCTAAAAATCAGTCAGAAAAGGCAATTTTGGAGGAAAGATTAAATGCGTTAAATAATCAGTTACAAATACAGAAAGAGCAATTTGATGTAGAAAAAAATAATATTCAGAAGCAATTGCAATTGACTAATTCGGAGAAAGAAAGCATTCGAACAGAAAAAGACAGTTTGGCGATTCAACTTTCTAAAAAGGAAGTAGATTTTGAAAATTTATGGGAAAGACATAAAGAACAGAAAAGCGAAATCAACGAGCTTCAAGAAAAATTTACGAAAGAATTTGAAAACCTAGCCAATAAGATTCTCGAAGAAAAATCGGCAAAGTTTACCGAACAAAATAGCGAAAACATGAAAAATATCCTGCTGCCACTTCAGGATAAAATTCATATTTTCGAACAAAAGGTGGATCAAACTCACAAAGAAAGTATTGATTATCATGCGGCATTGCGCCAGCAAATTATTGGTTTAAGTGAAATGAACGCGCAAATGAGCAAAGAAACTTTAAACCTGACCAAAGCATTAAAAGGAGATAGTAAAATGCAAGGGAATTGGGGAGAATTGGTCTTAGAACGCGTTTTAGAAAAATCTGGCTTAGAAAAAGGAAGAGAATACGAGGTACAACAAAGTTTTACCAATGCAGATGGAAATCGTGTTTTTCCAGATGTTGTAATCAACCTTCCTGACGGTAAAAAAATGATTGTCGATTCTAAAGTTTCACTGGTTGCCTATGAAAAATGGGTTAATGAAGAATCGGAATTATTAAAACTAGAATTGTTGAAAGAACATGTTATTTCTATAAAAAGACATGTTGAACAGCTTGGAAATAAAAATTATCACGATTTGTACCAAATTGAAAGTCCAGATTTTGTGCTGCTTTTTATTCCGATGGAACCTGCTTTTGCCATTGCGTTGAATGAAGATCCAGCCTTGTACACCAAAGCTTTTGACAGAAATATTGTTATTGTAACACCAAGTACGCTTTTAGCAACTTTAAGAACAATTGACAGTATGTGGACGAATCAGAAACAACAGGAGAATGCTTTTGAAATTGCAAGACAGGCCGGAGCTTTATACGATAAATTTGAAGGTTTTGTTTCGGATTTAGTTCGTATAGGAAATAAAATTAAAGACACAAAAACGGAATACGAAAGCGCCATGAACAAATTGGTCGACGGAAAAGGAAATTTAATTTCGAGTGTAGAAAGATTAAAAAAAATGGGAGCAAAGGCAAAGAAATCGCTTCCAGATAATATTATTGCAAGAGCAATCAATTCAGATGAAAATGAATTATTGAATTGATAATTTAAACACAGAGAGACGTAGATTTTAGATTGAGAAAAAGGCGTTTCACTTGCATAATTACACATAGCTATGTGTGAGAAACTAGTTTCTTTCTTTTAGTCTTTTCAAGAAAATTAAAATCTATGTTTCTATGTGTTAAAAAAAACAAGAATACAACTAATCAAAAAATACCAAAAACAAAAACATGAGTACAGATTTTAAACCCGTTTCATCATCAAAAGTTAGTATATCAGAATTAATGTTGCCGTCGCATACCAATTTTAGTGGTAAAATTCACGGAGGATATATTTTGCAATTGCTGGATCAGATTGCTTTTGCTTCTGCATCAAAATTCAGCGGTAATTATTGCGTTACAGCTTCTGTAGACACGGTAAACTTTCTAAAACCAATTGAAGTTGGAGAATTAGTAACTATGAAAGCTTCTGTAAATTATGTTGGAAGAAGCTCTATGGTTGTCGGAATTCGTGTTGAAGCAGAAAACATTCAAACAGGAGTTATCAAACATTGTAATTCATCTTATTTTACGATGGTTGCCAAAGACAAAGAAGGAAAAAGCGTTCAGGTTCCGGGACTAATATTGTCTAATTTGCAGGAAGTGCGTCGTTTTAGAAAAGCAATCAAACATATTGAAGTTCGAAAAGAAGTAGAAGAACACGAAAAACTGGCCAGAATAAACTCTATTGAAGACTTAGCAAGTTTAGAAAAATATAATGTCCTTTTAGAAATCAGCTAAATTTCTTATATTTATTTAATACACTTTAAATTAGAAATTATGGTCAAGTTTGGATATACAATATTATACGTAGAAAATGTCGAGGAATCAATTTCATTTTATGAAAATGCTTTTGGTTTTTCGAGAAAATTCGTTTCGCCAGATAACGATTATGGCGAATTGATTACAGGAGAAACCACACTTTCATTTGCTTCAAAGAAATTAGCAGAAAGTAATTTAAAAGATGGTTTTATAGAAAGCAGTTTAGAAGACAAACCTTTTGCAATAGAAATTGGTTTTATTACAGATAATGTGCCAGAACTTTTGCAGAAAGCAACCACTTTTGGAGCCGTTATCGTGTCAGAACCAGTAGAAAAACCTTGGGGACAAATTGTCGCATACGCAAGAGACTTAAATGGCTTTTTGATTGAAATTTGTACAGAGGTTAAAAGTTAGTTCATATGAATTATATACAAAATGCACCTCATATTTTATTTTTAGTTTTAATAGTAATTCTTTTGAGTTACGGTTTTTACAGAGGAAATGAAATATTAGACATCAATGTACATGATACTTATTTTGTGATTTCGTGGAAACATTTAATGATTCTTATTTCTATACTTTATGGATTGTTGGCATTGATTTATTTTGCACTGTTGAAACTAGATTTCAGTTTGATAAATTGGATGACAATTTCTCATGTTTTAATAAGTATAATTGGTTTGGTAGTACTTTTTACTTTGCCTAAATTTATGCGAGAAAGCCTTCCAGTAGATTTATCTGCTATAATGGAGAATGCAAGATTCAATCAAAGAATAGGATATGCAATTGCGACTTCCATTTTTGCATTATTAGGAGCCCAACTTTTGTTTTTAATCAATGTAATTTACGCTTTAATAAAAGGAAGATTTTAATCTTTTTACATCTCACAATTCTCATTTTACAAAAGGAGAAAATTCACAAATATTTAGCATAAGTTCTCAAACTTTGCATGCAGAAATTCCGTAACTTTAAGTATAACAATTGGGTTACGGAATTTTTTCACTGAGTACTGCCGTTCTATTTTTAATATAGAAATAAATAGAATGACATAATTGTTTAACTGTAGACGATTATGAAAACAACTACCTTATTATTTTTATTTTTTACCGCTTTTACTGTCCTTGCCCAAGACAAATTTTTTACCAATTCAGGAACTGTAAATTTTGAAGCTTCTGTTCCATTGTTTGAAGAGGTAAAAGCAGTAAACAGACAGGTTGCCATTCTTTTGGAACCTAAATCCAGTACTTTTATATGTACTGTTCTCGTTAAAGATTTTCGTTTTAAACTCGATTTGATGCAAGAGCATTTCAACGAAAATTATATGGAAAGTGATCGTTACCCGAAAGCTGTATTTAAAGGAAAAATACAAAAGTTCGACTTAAAAGATATCAGCGAAATCGAAAAACAATATGAGATTAAAGGAAAACTTTACGTACGCGGAAAGGCGAAAGAAATCGTGGTAAATGCTTTAATTAAAAAAGTGGCCGATGGAATCCAGATTATTTCTGATTTTCCCATCGTAGTTTCCGATTTTAATATCAAAATTCCTGGAGCAATAGCGTCTAAAATTGCGCAAACAGCCAATACAGAATTGACAGGAATAGTAAGAAGCGAAGAAATGCTGCTTACGCTGAAATAAAGTTACTTAATACAATTAATCAAGGTTTTTTCTAAATCAGTACAATGAAATTCGAAACCTGTTTTCTGAATTTTTTCCGAAGAAACCCGTTGTCCGGTTAAAATGACTTCGCTCATTTCGCCCAACAAAATTCTTAATACAAAAGGCGGAACTTTAGGAAGCCAGATCGAATAACCAAACAATTTGGCAAATGTCTTAGAAAATCTTGAATTGGTAGTATTATCGGTTATACAGGCATTGTAAGGTCCTTCCAGTTTGGGATCTTCAATGCCTTTTAAATAAATCTGACATAAATCTTCAATATGAATCCAAGGAAGATATTGTTTTCCTGTGCCAACTATAGCTCCAAAACCGGATTTAAAACTTGGAGTCATTTTTTTGATGAAGCCTTCGTCTTTACCTAAGACAATTCCGGTTCTTACTTTGACGGTTCGAATATCTAGTGCCGCAATTTGATCAGCGGCTTCTTCCCATTTTTGGCAAGTTATGCCTAGAAAATCATTTGCAGGAGGCGTGTTTTCTGTACATATTTTATGACTGGTAACAGCACCATATATTCCGACACCTGAAGCAGAAATAAAAGCTTCCAGTTTTTTATTGTTTTTTTCTAAAATGGAATGAATCATTTCGATTGGTCTCACACGACTGTCAATAAGTTCTTTTTTACGCTTTTTAGTCCATCTTTTGTCTACAATTCCTTCTCCTGCCAGATGAATGATGTAATCGGCATTCAGAACGGCATTTTTATCAATATAGTTTTTATTGATGTCCCATTTGTAATAGGTAACTCTTGGAGTGTTTTCTCTTTCAGAACGACTCAAAACGGATAAAGAATATCCAGCTTCTATCAGAACATCTGTTACATGTTTTCCAATGAATCCGGTTCCGCCAGTTAATAGAACATTTTGAGCCATAATAGTTTATAATATATTTAACAGTGTATTGTGTTTAAGGATTAGTAAAGGTACTTAAACAATGTTTACCTTTATGGCAAATTCTAAATTTTAATAAAATGACGACTAAAAAGAAGGTAATTACCAAAGATGATATCGTTTCAAAATATATGGAAGAGGTTTTAGAAAAAGGTCAAAAACCAAAATCGGTTTATCATTTTGCGAAAGACAATGATTTTACTGAAGCTGAGTTTTATGCCTTTTTTGGAACGTTAGAAGGTTTAGAAAAAGAAATATTCCGACTGTTTTATGAAAACACAGTGAATCTTCTTCACAAAAATGAAGAATACCAGGAATATGATATGAAAAACAAAATGCTGAGTTTTTATTTCACTTTCTTCGAAATACTGAGTGCAAATAGAAGTTACGTTTTACAAACGCTTAAAATAGACAGAAATCCTTTGAAAAACTTGGTTCAGCTGACTACGCTTAGAAATAGTTTCAAAGAATATGTTGCTGAAATTTTAACCGATGAGTACAGATTGGAACAAGAAAGATTTCAGAAATTTCAGGAAAAAGCCATTCAGGAATCTTCGTGGCTGCAACTAATGTTGACCATTAAGTTTTGGATGGAAGATGAATCTGCTGCTTTTGAGAAAACCGATATTTTTATCGAAAAGTCAGTAAATGCATCATTCGAATTAATGAATGTTGCACCAATGAATCATCTAATTGATTTTGGGAAATTTTTGTTTAAAGAAAAAGTACATAGCAGATAATGAAAACGATAGACTATATTCCAACCTCAAAAATAGAGCGTGCAGGAAAATTGGTTCAAACAGGGGCTAAAATCGGTGTGAACTATGTAAAACATTATGCCGAAAAAATAGTAAACCCAGATTTGACCCGTGATAAACTAAATGAAAATAATGCAGAAGATATTTACGACGGACTTAAAAGTTTAAAAGGAAGTGCTCTGAAAGTAGCTCAAATGCTGAGTATGGACAAAAACTTCCTGCCTCAAGCGTATGTAGAGAAATTTTCTTTATCACAGTTTTCTGTTCCGCCGCTTTCTGCTCCTTTGGTTTTAAAAACCTTTAAAAGCAATTTCGGTAAAACGCCTTATGAGATTTTTGATGAATTCAATCCCAACTCTGTAAACGCAGCAAGTATTGGTCAAGTGCATTTGGCTAAAAAAGGGGACAAAAAATTGGCTGTTAAAATTCAATATCCTGGAGTTGCCAATAGTATTTCATCCGATTTGGCTTTGGTAAAACCAATTGCAATCCGAATGTTCAATCTGCAAGGAAAAGATTCTGATAAATATTTTAAAGAAGTCGAAGACAAACTGATTGAAGAAACCAACTATTTGTTAGAATTGAAACAAAGTCAGGAAGTGGTTGACGCTTGTAATAAAATAGAAAATATCACTTTCCCAAATTACTATCCAGAATTTTCATCAGAGAAAATCATCACAATGGATTGGATGACAGGAATTCATCTGTCTGAGTTTACGGCCAAAAATACAGATCAGGAAGTTGGTGATAAAATAGGGCAGGCGCTTTGGGATTTCTACATGTATCAAATTCATGTTTTAAGAAAAGTTCACGCAGATCCGCATCCTGGTAATTTTTTGGTTGACAATCAAAACCAGTTAATTGCTTTGGATTTTGGTTGTATGAAGCAAATTCCAGAAGATTTCTACACACCATATTTCGAATTAATCAACAAAAACGTGATTACAGATGCTAAGCTTTTCAACGAGAAATTATTCGAATTAGAAATTCTTCGCCACGATGATACACCGGCAGAAATTGAATATTTCACCGAAATGTTTCATGATTTATTGTCGCTTTTCACGAAACCTTTCCAAAATGAAACTTTCGATTTTGCCGATGAAAAATTCTTTAACGCAATTGCTGAACTAGGAAAACGTTTCTCAGAAGATACAAACCTCAAAAAAATGAACGGAAATCGTGGTTCTAAGCACTTTATTTACATGAATCGTACTTTCTTCGGTTTGTATAATTTAATGTTTGATCTGAAAGCAAAAATTGTGGTGGATAATTATTTGAAATACTAAGGATTTGTTTCTGTTTGTTTCAGGTTTCAAGTTTCAAGTTGACTGGATTGAGCACAATCTTTGTCTTCCTGAGCGAAGTCGAAGGACGCAAAGTAAGGACAGAAAGTACTTAACTTGAAACTTGAAACCTGAAACCTGAAACCTGAAACTTGAAACTTGAAACCTGAAACCTGAAACAAAAAAACTATTTCACAATTCCCTTCTTATAAGTCGCAATTGCACGATCTCTCGCAAACGCGTGATTTACCATTGGTTCATTATAGCCAAAATCAAATTCAGGAATCCATTTACGAATGTATTCTCCTTTTTCGTCAAATTTCTTTTGTTGGATTTCAGGATTGAACACTCTGAAATAAGGCGCAGCATCGCAACCTGTTCCTGCTGCCCATTGCCAGTTTCCTACGTTGGATGCCAATTCAAAATCTAATAATTTTTCAGCAAAATAGGCTTCGCCCCATTGCCAATTGATCAGTAAATGTTTGCATAAAAAACTTGCCACAACCATTCGAACACGATTGTGCATATATCCTGTTTCGTTTAACTGACGCATTCCTGCATCGACCATAGGATATCCTGTTGTTCCAGAACACCAGCGTTTAAAATCCTCTTCATTATTACGCCATTGAATACCGTCGTAATTGGATTTAAAATTATGATTCACACAATTTGGGAAACTAAACAGAATCTGGATAAAGAATTCTCGCCAGATCAATTCGCTTAAAAAAGTCTGATTTTTTTTGTTGGCCCAGTTTACTAATTTTCGAATGCTTACTGTTCCGAAACGCAAATGTGGCGAAAGATAAGAAGTACTGTCTAAAGCAGGAAAATCTCTGGTTTCTTTATAATTGGCTATCTGTGTTAAGTTATGTGGTTGTACTTTTATTGCGCTTTTTTCAAAACCAATCGATTTTAAATCTGGAAATTTAAAATTGTTTTTGGCAAAATTAGATTCAAATGGTTTTGAATCATTTTCTGGACCTGAACCAGAAAGATGGTATTTCTCCAACCATTTGTTTTTATAAGGTGTGTAAACGGTGTAAGGTAGTCCGTCGGCTTTTGTGATTTCTTTTTCTTCAAAGATGACATGATCTTTAAATGAGAAAGATTCAATGTTATTTTCTTTTAATAAAGATGAAATGGTATGGTCACGTTTAATGGCAAAAGGTTCGTAATCTTTGTTGAAAAAAACGTTCTGTATGTCGAATTCTTCGATAAGCGATTTCCAAACGTCTTTTGTTTTTCCTTTTTTGATTAAAATGGAAGAATCCAGTTTGTTTAAAGTTGTATTTATTTTCTCAAGAGAATCGTAAATGAAAGTTACTCTGGCATCGTTTTTTGGAAGATGTTCTAAAATATCGTCATCAAAAATAAAAAGTGGAACTACAGGAAAATCAGATTGTAAGGCGTGAAATAATCCTGTATTGTCTTCTAAACGCAAATCGCGTCTAAACCAGAATAAAGTAACTTTTTGTTTTGTCATTGGTTGTTTTTATTTTTTAAACACATAGAAACATAGATTTTATTTTTCTTTTGAAGAGTGTAGAAAGAAACTGGTTTCTAACACATAGCTATGTGTATGTATGTGAGTGAAACGCCTTTTGCTCAATCTATCCCGTCCCGAAGTTTCGGGATCGGGACTGTGTTTCTATGTATTTAAATTTTTAAGCTTTTTTAGAATTAAATAATTCGTTGATTTTGTTGAATCTATAATCGAATATGCTTTTCAGTTTATTTTTTACGACTAATTGATTCATGATTCTTCCCAGAATTCCGAATGGTAAAGCGTAATGAACAATGTCGGTCATTTTGGTTCCTCCGTCTGAAGTACGTTCAAAAAAATGTTTGTGATGCCAAAGTTTGTAAGGTCCAAATTGCTGAATGTCTACAAAGTACTCGTTTTCTTGACAAGCTGTAATTTCAGTAACCCAAGAGACTTTGATTCCGAAAAGTGGTTTTAAAGTATAAGTGATGATTTGTCCTTGATACATTCGTTTGTCGTCGTAATCCTGAATTTCAAAATTCATATTATCGAGAGTAATAGTCTGCAAGTTTTTCGGACTCGAGAAAAAATCCCAGCAATCTTCTACACTTGCATTGATATGTTGTACGGTTACTATTTTATACAATTTCATAATAACAAATCTTTCTTGAAATACGTGAGCGTTAGGGGGTGAAGCCCAAATAATGCTACATTTTATAATATTTGAATGGCACGAACAACATTCCGAAACATTCTCCTTTTTCTTTGTTAAGGTGTTTGTGGTGAATTTTATGTGCTTTTCTGAGTCCGATGAGGTATTTGTTTTTGGTGTTTTTAAACCATTTAAAACGTTGATGAATCAAGACATCATGAATTAGGAAATAACAAACGCCATAAAGTGTGATGCCGCAGGCAATAAAAAATAAATAATTGAATCCGCCTTGAACTCCAAAATAAAATAAAATAATACTCGGAGTCGCAAAAATGACAAAGAAAATATCGTTGCGTTCAAAAGTGTTCTCATATTTAGGCTGATGATGATCAGCGTGAAAGTACCACATGAATCCGTGCATAACGTATTTGTGCGTCAACCACGTAACACATTCCATGAAAAGAAAAACGCCTAAAAAGATTAAAAAGGAAATCATTTTATAAATGTTGAGGTTTTAAAATTATCGTTTTATTGTTTTTGAGTTTAGCTTTAAATTATAAAAGATTGACTCAAAAGGTTTTGGTTTGTTTTTAAATACATAGGAGACATGGATTTTTATTTTCTAGAAAAGATTAAAGAAAGAAACTGGTTTCTAACACATAGCTATGTGTGTTTATGCGAGTGAAACGCCTTTTTTGTCAATCTGAATTCTATGATTCTATGTGTTTGAAAATTACACCAACTTCAATTTATATGTAACAAAAGATTGCGCCAAAAGTCCTGCCTTTGTATAATTAGAAACACGAATTCTCGAATTTCCAATTTCGTAATATGGCGTGTTTTTTAGTTTTTTCAACAGTTTTCTATAATAAACATAAGCCGTATAAACGCCGAATTTAGCTTCAATTGGCAATTTTACGATGCCTTGATAGGCAATTCTAAAATCTTCTTCGATTTCTTTGATGATTTGTGTTTTTGAATCTTCATCGAAATTATTAAGATTCACACCCGGAAAATAAGCACGATTTAAAATAGTGCTATCGTCTTTTAAATCTCTAAGAAAATTAACTTTCTGAAAAGCAGAGCCCAAACGCATCGCCTCATTCTTCAATTGTTCATATTTATGCTCTTTTCCTGAAACAAAAACTTTAAGACACATTAAGCCAACAACGTCAGCCGAACCGTATATATAGTCGATATATTCAGTCTGTGTCTGGTAGTTTGATTTGATCAGATCCATTTTCATGCTTTTTAAAAAAGCCTGAACCAAATCGTCTGTAATGTTGAATTCTTTTACAGTATGCTGAAAGGAATTTAAAATAGGATTTAAACTAATGCCTAACTCCATTGCCTTGTAGTATTCTTTTTCGAAATCTTCAATTAGATATTCTTTTTCATAATCATGAAAGGAATCTACAATTTCATCGGCAAAACGTACAAAACCATAAATGCTGTAAATAGCATCGCGAATACTTGGTGAAAGCATTTTTACGGCAAGCGAAAATGAAGTACTGTAACTTTTGGTAACAAGTTTACTGCATTTGAAAGAAACGGCGTCGAATAGTGATTTCATTTTTTAAGATCTAAAAGATTTTTGAATTAATTCAGCTGCTAGTTTTCCTGAAATTAAAGCAGGCGGAACACCTGGTCCAGGAACTGTCAATTGTCCTGTAAAA
Organism: Flavobacterium potami; assembly: GCF_020026915.1. Lineage (GTDB taxonomy): Bacteria > Bacteroidota > Bacteroidia > Flavobacteriales > Flavobacteriaceae > Flavobacterium > Flavobacterium potami. Next base: position 83,163 of record NZ_JAINUY010000011.1, read on the forward strand.
TATAAATTCCTGACTTTTTTGCTTTTTAATTTTGGTCTTAAAAAAGCCGTTTGCAATAATGTATTAGCCATTCCGTAAGCGTTTCCTTTGTATGCATTATAGTCGCTTACAAAGTCATTTTTGCAGAATGATCTCTTAAAGATAATGTTATTTTTTATTTTTTGTTGCGTAAGATCCTCAAAACGAGCAATAATCTTTTCGAAATATTCCTCTCGTAAAGCCTCGGTATCTTCAATTCCTGGTGCGAGCGGGATTAAGAAAAATCCAGATTCCATTCCGTCTGGAGCTGCGGTTTTATCTGTTACAGATGGGAAATTAGCGTAAAATAATGGAGCTTCTGGCCATTTCGGATTGTCATAAATGTCGGCTGCGTGCTGATTGAAATCGACATCAAAAAATAAAGCATGATGCGAAATGTTTTCTATTTTTTTATCAAAACCAACAAAAAAAAGTAGAGAAGAAGGTGCAAAAACTCTGCTTTCCCAATATTTTTCAGAATACATTCGATGTTCTTTTTCCAATAAAGATTCAGAATGCTGATAATCAGCACCACTTAAAATAATATCGGCCTTTATGATTTCGCCATTGATGACAATTGCATTTGCAGTTTTGTTTTCAACTATTATTTTTTCAATTGAAGAATTGGTTTTAATGATAACCCCCAATTCTAAAGCTAATTTTTCAATTCCTCGAATAACATCAAACATTCCGGTTTTTGGATGCCAAGTACCTAAACCGAAATCGGCATAATTCATGAAATTGTAAAACGAAGGCGTTTTGGTTGGTTTGGCTCCGAGAAATAAAACGGGAAATTCTAAAATTTGAATTAATCTTTCGTTTTTAAAATTCTTGCGTATATCAGCACTTACATTACTGAAAAACTGATTGAGTTTTAATGCTGTTTCTTTTGTGATTAATTCTAAAGGCGAAACTCCAGGACGGTAAACCAAATTTTTAATAGCAATATCGTAATTGCTTTTGGCTTGATCAATAAAGGCTTGCAGTTTTTCACCGCTTCCTTTTTCGATTGTTTCAAACGTATATTTTATTTCTTCCAGATTATCATAAATACTGATAAAATCATTGATTCCGAAATAAACCCGATACGCTGGATTTAGTTTTATGAGTTCGTAGTAATCGGAAGGATTTCTATTGAAATCCTGAAAAAAACGTTCAAAAACATCGGGCATCCAATACCAACTCGGTCCCATGTCGAAAGTGAAACCGTCTTTTTTGAATTGACGGGCACGGCCTCCAATAGTTTCGTTTTTTTCGTAAATCGTCACATTGTTTCCCTGTTGCGCAAGGTAACACGCGGCTGCTAAAGAAGAGAAGCCAGAGCCTATTATTTTGATGTTTTTCCTCATTTGTTTAACAAATATAAGAAAAACTTAAACAAAATAAAATTAGATCATGTTAATAGTTTCTTCCATCGAATCAAAAATTCGAATTCTTTCGTTTAAAGCCTTTTGATCGATATGTTCCACCATTTGTCCCATTAACCAGATTTCATTGTTTTTCTGCAATAATTTCTGTCCCATTGATTTCACGTATTGATTGATTACGCTTCTGTCTGGCTGAATGGTCATAAATGAAACGAATGTAATGTTTTCAAAATGTTTGGTTAAATCCTGTAGGTTTTCGATCGGCATACTTTCTCCCAAATAGATTGTTTTGTAGCCTTTGTCAAGAATTTCGTATTGCAGGTACAATAATCCGATTTGATGAATCTCATTTAAAGGAAGTGATAAAACAAAAATTCGATCTGTTTTTGTTGGCTTTCTAATTTGAAGTGCTTCGGTATAAATCAATATTTTCTGCTTGATCAAATGACTCATGAAGTGTTCATTTGCAGGAGTTATTGTTTCAGATTGCCACAACAATCCAAGTTCTTTTAAAAGTGGTAAAAAATGTTCTTTGAAAACCTCTTTAAAAGTCTTTTCAGAAATAAGCCAATCAAAAGTGTTGAAGAATAATTCTTGGTCAAAATTCATCATCGCCATTTTGAAAGAAGTGATGGCATAGTTTTGAGAATTTTTTTTAGAAATTATTTCACGTACTAATTGCGGGATTTTTTCTTCCGGATAAGTTGCTATTTTAGAAATCTTATAACCGTATTCGTGTAATAATGTAATATTTAAAAGTTTCTGTAAATTCTGAAGATTGTAAAATCGAATATTGGTATCAGTACGCATAGGTTCAAGTACATTGTATCTTTTTTCCCAAATGCGAATGGTATGTGCTTTAATTCCAGATAAGTTCTCAAGGTCTTTAATGCTGAAAACGGTTTTAATATTGTTTATCATTTTTAACAATTAAGGTCAACAAATGTAAAACAAAATCTGAAATGTCACCTTAAAACTACATTAAAAAGATAGAGGATTAGAGGTTTTGGTACTTAAAATATATTTTTAAATCAAAAAAGTATACAATTTTTTTAGGAAATGTATTACTTTAATAAAAAAAAGAGAGACCGAAAAACGATTTTCGGTCTCTCTCTTTTTGCTTCGAAGATTTATTTATTTGCAGAATGTTGCTTTATTTTTTGCAGCACTTTGGCTTCCTAATTCAATCGCTTTTGTGAAATCTTTGCAGGCATTTTTTTTGTCTCCAATTTTATTATACGCCAAACCTCTTAAGTTGTAGGCAATGTAGTCTTTAGGATTCAAGTTCAAAGAAGCAGTACAGTCGTCTACGGTGCCTTGATAATTTTGTAATTTGTAATTTACATTTGCTCTACCTGTAAAAGCGTCTGCGTTCATATCGTCTAGCTCAATTGTTTTGCTAAAGTCGGTTTGAGCACCTTTTAAGTCGTTTAATTTGAGTTTTGCAACACCGCGATTTTGATACGCTTCAACGAATTTAGAATTTAGGCTAATGGCTTTGGAGTAATCTGCGATTGCGCCTTTGGTGTTTCCTGCTTCGGCTTTTTTCATAGCTTTGTCAAAATAGCTGTTTGCAGATTGTGCCCAGATAGAGCATGTCATCATAAAGAATGACAAAAATAGTAGGTTTTTCATAAACTAATTTGGGATTAGTGGTTGATATATTCATACGAATTTATGAAAGATTTGTTTTATAAAAGTGTTTTGCTGATAAAATTATAGTTAGCAAATTGAAATAAAAGAAATAATGTTTTGAGTATTAAGTGGGTAAAAATGTTATTTTTATTGACAAGTTGGACGGTTGAAATTGCCAATGAAAATTCAAAAAAATCTAATCATTAAATATAATAGAAGATGAAAAAACTGATTGTACTCTTTTTGCTTGGCACTTCAGTTGGTCTTTTTGCACAAGTCGCTAAAGATTCTGAATTGTTTTTGAAGATGAAAAAACACGATAGCATTTTTTTTGCTAAAAGTTTTAATGATTGTGATATCGCTTTTCTAGAAAAAGCAATCCATCCGGATTTGGTTTTTTATCATGATCAGGGTGGAATTCAAAATAAGAAGACTTTTTTAGAAAATGTCAGAAAAAATATTTGTTCAGGTGGTTCGCAAAAGCCAATTAGAAAAGTGAAATCAGAAAGTTTAGAAGTTTATCCGCTTTATAATGAAGGTAAGCTGTATGGTGTTGTGCAAACAGGAATTCATGATTTTTACTTAAAAGAAGCAAATAAAAAAGATGTTTTTACAAGTGAGGCTAAGTTCACACATGTATATCTTTTGGTGGATAATCAATGGTTACTAAAAGAAGTTTTAAGTTTTGATCATAAAAGTAAATAATAAAGTAAATAAAAAGCAATATCTGTAAAGACTATGATAGAAGACATTGAGATTCCAGAGGTATTGAAAGAAGCTGTCGGGAATGAAAAAATGGAGTTTTTTGTAAAAGCCAAAAAAGATCAGCCACTAAGGAATATTTTTTCAGTTTTTCAGTTTGCTTTTTTTTGGATTTTGGTGATTTCTTTATTTTTTTACGCCTTTGTTTGGGAATTGTTTTATGGAGAATGTACTTCAATTTCGATTGATGGTGTTCTGACAGAAGTTTGTCCAGATGATTTATCGCCGTTGAAATGGCTGTTTGCGATGTATGGCTTTTTTTTATCACCAGGAATTATTGTGGGCTTACTCGGTTTTTTGGGTTTGTTTAAATCTGGCGGTTATTATATTGGAACAGAAAGCAGGTTGATTTGTTACAGTTGGGGAGAAGTAAAAAGCTTTCCGTGGGAAGAATTTACAAATAGGATTGAAGTCTTTGGGAAAAAAAGAAGATGGCAATATCATATTCAAATTAAAAACTGGAGTTTACATTACCCGAAATCATAAAAAAGTATTGGCAAATACAATGATCAATATTGGAAGTATTCCTTATGCTTTTGAAATTACAGCATTTTGCCGAAATCGAATCTTTGAAGTTAGTCAAGAAAAGGTTTTAGCTTGAGATTGTTTATGCTGCTATAATTACTGCTTAATAATTTTAAAGATGTTAATCTTATTTCAAAGTTAAAAGTCTTCAGCTACGTTGATTTGAAAAAATCATAAAAAAGACAAAGGCCGAGTAAATTGCTTTACTCGGCCTTTTTGTGACCCGACTGGGGCTCGAACCCAGGACCCCATCATTAAAAGTGATGTGCTCTACCGACTGAGCTATCGAGTCATTGATTTCTCTAACGAGGGTGCAAAGATAAGTACTTTATTTAGTTTTCGCCCCCTTTTTTTTAAGCTTTTTTTGTAATAAATTATAAAAGCTTATTTTTCAGTAAAATAGACTTTTTGTTTTTTGCGAACATGATTTCTATAGTATGCTTATTCTATAGTTGCTATTTTTTTAGCTTTATTATTCCAAACTATTATATTTTGTTCTAAGCTTGATGTAACAATTTTGTTTCCTTGCTTATTCCACGAAATACCCCACAAATAGTCTGTAGATTTCCCTTCTGAGATAAGTTTTCCTTTAATGTCCCAAATTCTTAATGCGTCACTTGCTGTAGCCAATCTGTCTCCTTTTCGTTTCCATGTTAAATTTCTGTATTCGCCTTTGCTAATATCGATAGATTGTAAAAGTTCTCCCTGTTCACTCCAGTATTGAAGTAATGATTTGTCATGTTTATCTCCATAGTCGCCTGTAACAAAAAAATTACCCGATTTATGCCAGGCTGTACTTAATAGCATTACTTCTTCAGTTCTGTGTTTAATTGATTTCAACAAATTTCCATCGATATCAAATAATCTTATTTTGTCTGAAACCGTTACTAATATATTTTTTTTAGGATGCCAATTAATTGCGGTAATGCCTTTGTTGTTTTCGTTTTTAAAGTTCTTTATTAAATTACCTTTCATGTCATAAATTAGTATTTGTCCGTCGTTGTCACCAACAGCCAGATATTCGCCGGTATAATTCCAATCTATTCCTCTTGCTCCATCAGGTGAAATTTCATTCAATTCGATTTTTTCATTGGTATCTAAATTGATAATACAGGATTTATTTTTAGATAGTTGTGTCGCAACTGCGATGCTATTTTTTGATGGATGCCATTTTACACGAGTTATGGTACTTTTAATTGGAAACGATTTATGCAATTTTAAATTCGATTTGCTATAAATTTTCAAAGTGTCTAAATTTCCTCCTACAGCTAGGAGTTTTCCATCATGATTCCAATCGGTAGTCCATAAAATCTTTTTATTAATGGCATACTGTGCGAAAAAATGATTGCTAAAAAATAGTATAGAAATGATGCAAAGTAGTTGCTTTTTGATTTTCATGTGTTGTAGTTTATTGATTCTTGCAAACCTACTTTCATTTTTGTTGTGTACTACAATTTGGATTGTAAAAGAATTGTAAATAATTGTAAAATTCTATTCTGTATGTCTTTTGATGGGTAAAAAGGGTTTTTTGGGGATACAAAAAAAAAAGCCTGAGAAATATTCTCAGACTTTTAATTTTTGAAAGTGACCATGGAGGGATTTGAACCCTCACGCCCTTGCGAGCACCACCCCCTCAAGATGGCGAGTCTACCGTTTCTCCACATGGCCAAAAATGAAAAAAGGTCGAGTAAAATAAATTACCCGACCTTTTGTGACCCGACTGGGGCTCGAACCCAGGACCCCATCATTAAAAGTGATGTGCTCTACCGACTGAGCTATCGAGTCATTGCTTTCAAGAAATTTAATTTGTTAATCACAAAATTTGTGACCCGACTGGGGCTCGAACCCAGGACCCCATCATTAAAAGTGATGTGCTCTACCGACTGAGCTATCGAGTCATTTAATTTCTTGAATGCGGGTGCAAATATAAGGAGTTTTTTTTGAAGTTTCCAAGCAATTTTATCATAAATTTGTCTTTTTTTTGGAAAAATCTCCAATCGCTTAGTTTATAAGGTTTTATTAATATGAAAAAAATTGTCTTATTAGGTTACATGGGTTGCGGAAAGTCAACAATCGCCCAAAATTTGTCAAAAATTACCAAAATTCCGTTTTTAGATTTGGATGAATGCATCGAAAAAAGAGCAAATTTGTCTATAAATGAAATTTTTTCTCAACATGGAGAGGTGTATTTTAGAAAATTAGAACACGAAATGTTTGTCGAATTGCTGCAATCACCTGAAAATTTTATTATCGGATTAGGAGGAGGAACTCCGTGTTATGCTAATAATCATGAATTGCTTAAAGGGGAAAACGTAGACTCCATCTATTTAAAGGCTTCAATTGATACTTTGTATAATAGGTTAGTACATAACAAAAGTAAACGTCCTTTGATTGCTAATATGAATGAGGAGGAAATGAGGGAGTTTATTGCGAAACATTTATTCGACAGAAGTTTTTATTACAATCAGGCACAGCATAAAGTTGTGGTAGATGATAAATCTGTCGAAGAAACGGTTCAGGATATTTTAGGTGTTTTAGCTTAAAGAAGCATAATCGCCATTTTCAGAGTTGAAAACAACTTGTACATGTTCTAATAATGATGTTGAAAGAGAGATTCCTTTAAAATCTGCTTTTACAGGATATTTTTTGTGATTTCTGTCAACCAATACTGCTGTTTTGAATTTCTTAAGCGGAACGTCTAAGAAATGACGAACAGCATAGATTAATGTGGTTCCTGAGTTTAAGACATCATCAACCAAAACTAATCCTTTGTTTTTGTATTCGTCAGCGCTTAGTGAGGTTTGTATCGCTTCCTGCGGATTTTGTTTGTTTACTGTGACTTCGCAGATTGAAACTTTTAAAGTGGATATGCTGCTTAATGCTGAGGCAATTTTCTCGGCAAAAACAAATCCGTTAGAAGCAATTCCAGCAATAACAACTTCTTCTTCGTTAACGAAAGTCTCGTAGATCTGATAAGCGATACGTTTTATTTTATGTTCGATTTCCTGGTGCGTTAAGATGATATTACTGCTCATGATGTGTTTTTTTTGCTAAGATAAATAATTAAAATTCCAATCCCGATGCCTCGGGGTAAAATTCAAAGTTTCAAGTTCAAAGTTCCAAGTTTGGAAAAGAGAACTATAAAGATTAGGTATGCCGTTTTGTGATTTGGAATTTAGAATTTTCAAATTGGAATTTTTTAGATTTCTTCCTCTTCCTCGTTGTAAATTTCATCTCCGTAATCATCGATATCACGACGATCTTTTTTGGTTGGACGCCCAGTACCGCTTTTGCGATAATGTTCTTTGGATAGTTTTAATAGTTCTAAATGTGCGTAAGCTTCAGGTGGTGTTTCGTTTTTACGATAGATGTCGACAAGTTTTGCACCAACACGACTTTCGGGAATATCCAAAACGGTTATTATTTGTGTAATCTGATCTTTTCTAAAAGTAATTCTGTCTGTAGGAAAAACTTCTTTTGATGGTTTTGCAACCTGCCCATTTACAGTGATGTGATTCTTTTTACAAGCCTCTGTAACCATGTTTCTAGTCTTGTAATATCTAACGCACCATAAGTATTTATCTATTCTCATAATTTTTCTAAAATAGAAGTTAAATTCTTTACAAAAATAAATCAATATTGTATCTTGCGCACCTAAAAAAAAGATAATAATGAATAAATTTAAATATTATTTTGTTTTATTACTTGCTGGTATTGCCATCGTTTCTTGTAATAAAAAGGATGATGACGAAGCTGAAGTTGTTCCTTTAAGGGATTATCAAGAACAATTTAATAATGATAATGCAGATATTGAAGAATATTTAAAGACAAATTATATTACTGTGACAGAAGATATGGATGTGACATTTTCACCCATAACCGATGCCGCAGCGCAGCCATCTATAATGTCATATCTTAATAGCGCTACTTTTCCTAAGTTGATTTTAAGAGAAGTACCGTATGTACACGGAATAACTTATAAGATGTATTACTTGGTTTTAAGAGAAGGTGTAGGTAGTTCTCCAATGAATACAGATGGTGTTTTAACCTCTTATTATGGCCAATATTTAAAACGTGTAGATAAAACAGATACTGAACCATCACATTTGACAACGACATTTTTTGAACAAGTTACATTTCCAAAAGGAACTCAAGACTTGTATTTGACAGTAATGGGATGGAGCGAAGCGTTTCCTCAATTTAAAACTGGAACGACTACTTATAATCCAGATGGTACTGCAAATTATAAGGATTTTGGTGCAGGAGTTTTATTTATTCCATCAGGATTAGGGTATTATGCTTCTCCACCTTCTGGAAGTGCAATTCCGTCGTATGCTCCCTTGATCTTTACTATTAAATTATATGATTACATCAGAATGGATCATGAAAATAATGGTTTTTCTAATAATCAATTAGTATTTGCTTCAGATGGTATTTACGATTATCAGGAAGATCTTGATGGAGATGGTTATGTGCGTGATTATAGAAGTACTACTTTATATCCAAATCCTCCAGCTAAAAATCCTGATGATACAGATGGTGATGGAATTCCGGACTTTTTAGATAAAGATGATGATAATGATGGTTTTTCAACACTTTTTGAAGTTACTAAACCAGCAGGTGCGCCTTATTCAGGTATAAGTAGCTATTATCCGTTTGATCCAATTGGCGATAATCCAGCAACACCAAATGTAGATGAAACAGAAATTTGGGGAGTGCCAAGAAGGCCTACTGGTCCGAAGAAAGATGAAAGCCTGGAAGAATCAATTTCGAATCCGCGTTCATTCCTTCCTGAAGATTATACAACTCCAGGTAGAAAAAGAATTTATTTAGATGATTCTTATCCTTATCAAAAGAAATAAAAAAGATATTTATTAAACCCCGATTAATTCGGGGTTTTTTTATGCTTTGAAGGTATTTGTTTTTAGGTTGTTTGTAAGGAAAATAAAAAGCCCCGAAAATTGCTTTTCGGGGCTTTTCTATGAGTAGGGAATGAAAATTATTTTCTTTTGATAACTCTTTCTACAGCTTCAACAATTGCTTGATTGTTTAATTTGTATTTCTCCATTAATTGTTCAGGAGTTCCAGATTCTCCGAAACTATCTTTTACTGCTACAAATTCTTGTGGAGTTGGGTTGTTTAAAGCTAATACTCCAGAAACACTTTCTCCAAGACCTCCAAGGTAGTTGTGTTCTTCTGCTGTAACCACACATTTAGTTTTAGCAACAGACTTAAGAATAGCTTCTTCGTCAAGAGGTTTAATAGTATGGATGTTGATTACTTCAGCAGAAATTCCTTTTTCTTCTAATTTTTCAGCAGCAATGAGTGCTTCCCAAACTAAGTGTCCTGTAGCGATAATAGTTACGTCAGTTCCTTCGTTCAGCATGATTGCTTTTCCAATTACGAAAGGTTCGTCAGCAGGAGTAAAGTTAGCTACAACTGGACGTCCGAAACGTAAATAAGCTGGGCCGTGGTGATCTGCTAAAGCTAAAGTTGCAGCTTTAGTTTGGTTGTAATCACAAGTGTTGATTACAGTCATTCCTGGCAACATTTTCATTAAACCAATGTCTTCCAAGATTTGGTGAGTTGCTCCGTCTTCTCCTAAAGTTAAACCAGCGTGAGAAGCACAGATTTTTACATTTTTATCTGAATAAGCAACAGATTGACGAATTTGGTCGTAAACTCTTCCTGTAGAGAAGTTAGCGAAAGTTCCTGTGAAAGGAATTTTTCCTCCAATAGTTAAACCAGCAGCAATTCCAATCATATTCGCTTCAGCGATTCCGATTTGGAAAAAACGCTCTGGGTGATTTTTTTTGAATTCATCAAATTTTAATGAACCAATTAAATCTGCACATAAGGCTACTACATTTTCATTTTTTTGACCTAGTTCAGTCATTCCCGCTCCAAAACCAGAACGAGTATCTTTGCTTCCTGTATTTTCGTATTTTTTCATTTTTTATTTTTTGAACTGCTAAGTTTCTAAGTGATTGTGTATCTAAGATGAAAACTGGACACTGAGACTGAGCACTTTTTAATAGTCAACTTGATCTTTAGAGTAATTTTGAGCTAAGGCAGCTGCCAACTGATCATTGTTTGGAGCTTTACCATGCCATGCGTGTGTGTGCATCATAAAGTCAACACCATTACCCATTTCTGTGTATAATAAGATACAAACTGGTTTTCCTTTTCCTGTTCTTGATTTAGCGTCTGTTAAACCAGCGATGATAGCATCGATGTTGTTTCCTTCTTTGATTTCTAAAACATCCCAGTCAAAAGCTTCGAATTTAGCTCTAAGGCTTCCCATTGCTAATACTTCGTCTGTTGTTCCGTCAATTTGTTTTCCGTTAACGTCTACAGTTGCGATTATGTTGTCTACTTTTTTAGCAGATGCGTACATAATTGCTTCCCAGTTTTGACCTTCCTGCAATTCTCCGTCTCCATGTAAAGTAAAAACTAAATGATTGTCTCCGTTTAATTTTTTAGCTTGTGCTGCTCCAAGAGCTACAGATAAACCTTGTCCTAATGAACCAGAGGCAATACGAACTCCAGGCAGACCTTCGTGAGTTGTTGGGTGTCCTTGTAAACGAGAATCTAATAATCTGAAAGTAGCAAGTTCTGAAATTGGAAAATAACCGCTTCTTGCTAAAACGCTATAAAATACCGGTGAAATGTGTCCGTTTGAAAGAAAGAATAAATCTTCTCCAATTCCGTCCATATCAAAACCTTCTTTTCGGTCCATAATGTTTTGATATAGTGTTACCAAAAATTCAGTACAACCTAAAGAACCACCTGGGTGTCCAGAGTTTACAGCATGTACCATTCTAAGAATATCTCTTCTTACTTGGATCGTTAAATCGCTTAATTGTTGTGTGTTAGGCTTCATTTTATATGTAAAAGTTTAAACTGAAGCAAAAGTAACGGTTATTTTGCGGGGAGACAAATCATTTTTTGCTTTAGTTTGCTTCAATTGTTAAATTTTTTTGAGCTTTTTTTATCAATCTGTAAAAAATAATTCGAATTCGGTTTTTTGGGTTAAAATAAATTTAAAATTAGAGCAAAAAAAAAGTCCTTCTGGTAGAAGGACTTTGATTTAGGTAGTGCGATTTTTAATTGGTATCGCTTTCACTGTAAAAATTATTTTCTTCATCTTCGGAGCCAATATCTTCTTGTTCATCGTCTAGTTCGGAACCAGGAACGTCTAAATCATTTCCGATTTTATCGCTGTTTTGTTTCCATTCGTGATTGTCCTGGTTGATGATGCGCTCGCCCGAAATTTCTTCTGGATTGATGTCTTCGAGTTTATTGTCTTGGTTGTAAATATCTTCGTTTGCTGGATAATCCATGTTTTCTAGATTTCTTTCGATTTGATCATCTTTGATTTGATCTAATTTTTCGTCTGCATTTATCATGATTTCTATATTTTTTAGTTGTGATAATTTTCAATTTAATTACTCTAAAATTACAAAAACCTAAGTTTTATGATGTTACACTTTCTTGCTTTGATCTTGTAGTTTTTACATTTGATTGGGAATTTTTAAAAGAGAATGATGATTGCAACGACGGATGCGTTTAGGGATAGAAGCGGCATCTCCCGATTTAGAAAAACAAGGCTTTTTAGCCGTAGTTTTTGTTTATCGGGAATATAGCAGATAGCCCGACCCGCCGCAGCGGAAACGCCCGAATAATTGTTAATGATTAATTGGTAATTGTGAATTTCTAAATTGAGGAATTTTAAATTAAGAAAACATTAGCTAATTTTCTAATTGACAAATTTTCTAATTACTAAAATTTCCCTGAAATTAAACTATCTTTGCGCTCTGAAAAAAGAAACAAATGAAGTTCGATTTATTACAAAAAGATCCGCAGTCTAAAGCAAGAGCGGGAAGTATAACTACTGATCATGGTGTAATTGAAACGCCTATTTTTATGCCTGTAGGAACGGTGGCTTCGGTAAAAGGAGTACATCAGCGTGAATTGAAAGAGGAGATTAATCCGGATATTATTCTTGGAAATACATATCATTTATATTTACGTCCGCAGACAGAAATTCTTGAAAAAGCGGGTGGGTTGCACAAATTCATGAACTGGGATCGTAATATTTTGACCGATTCTGGAGGATATCAGGTATATTCTCTTTCTTCAAACAGAAAAATTAAGGAAGAAGGGGTAAAGTTTAAATCACATATTGACGGTTCTTATCACTTTTTTACACCAGAGAATGTAATGGAAATTCAGCGTACAATCGGTGCTGATATTATCATGGCTTTTGATGAGTGTACGCCTTATCCTTGCGACTACAGATATGCGCAGCGTTCGATGCATATGACGCACCGTTGGTTGGATCGTTGTATTAATCATTTGGAAAAAGTGCCTTATAAGTATGGTTATGAGCAAACTTTTTTTCCTATTGTTCAAGGAAGTACTTATAAAGATTTACGTCGCCAGTCGGCTGAATATATTGCAAATGCTGGGCAACAAGGAAATGCAATTGGCGGACTTTCGGTTGGTGAACCAGCGGAAGAAATGTACGCTATGACTGAAGTAGTTTGCGAAATTTTACCTGAAGATAAACCTCGTTATTTAATGGGGGTTGGAACTCCAATAAATATTTTAGAAAATATCGCGTTAGGAATTGATATGTTCGACTGTGTTATGCCAACTCGTAATGCAAGAAATGGGATGCTTTTTACGGCAAACGGAACAATCAATATCAAAAATAAAAAGTGGGAAGCCGATTTTTCTCCTATTGACGAAATGGGGCATACTTTTGTAGATACAGAGTATTCTAAAGCTTACTTGCGTCATTTGTTTGCGGCGAATGAATATCTTGGAAAACAAATTGCTACGATTCATAATCTTGGATTTTATATGTGGTTGGTTCGTGAAGCAAGAAAACATATCTTAGCCGGAGATTTTAGACCATGGAAAGAAATGATGGTTAAAAACATGAGCCAAAGACTTTAAAAGAGTTTCAAGTTTCAGGTTTCAAGTTTCAAGTTCTCTACAGAACGTGAAACTTGAAACCTGAAACAAAAAAAACAAAAATATATGTTGTCGATAATAGATAAATACATTTTAAAAAGATATCTGGGAACTTTCTCTGTGATGTTGCTTTTGTTTGCGCCAATCGGAATTGTGATTGACGTTTCTGAAAAGGTAAATAAAATGCTGGAAAACAAGATTCCGTTTGGAGATATTGCGTTCTATTATTACAACTTTACGATTTATTTTATTAATTCGCTTTTTCCGATATTTTTATTTTTATCGGTAATTTGGTTTACTTCAAAATTGGCTAATAACACAGAGATTATCGCCATTTTAAGTTCAGGAATCTCATATACTCGTTTCTTACGCCCTTATATTATTGGTGCTACAATTGTTTCACTTTTTGTTTTGTTGATGGGGTTTTTTATTGTCCCTGCGGCAAGTGAAGGTTATAATAATTTTAGATATACTTATTTAAAAGGAAATGGTAAGGAGCTCATGAGGGGCGAAAATACCAATGTTTATAGACAGATTAACGATCATGATTTTATTTTTGTAAATAGTTTTAACGAAGAATCAAAAACAGCTTTTAATTTTTCATTAGAACATTTTGAAAAAGAAAAATTAACCTATAAAATTACAGCCAGTCGTATTAAATGGGATCCGAAGAAAAAGGTTTATGTTTTGTACGATTATACCAAAAGAACAGTAGGAGAACTAAATGATGTTATTGAAAAATCTCCCGAAAAAAATGTGGCATTTAAGTTTGAATTGGCCGATTTGACACCAGTGGTTTACATCGCTGAAACTTTGACTTTGGGAAAACTAATTGATTTTATTGAAAAAGAAAGAAAAAGAGGTTCAGGAAATATCAATACTTATTTGGTTGTTCTTTATAAAAAATACAGTGTACCGGTTTCGGCATTTATTTTAACGATTATCGCTGTAGCAGTTTCGTCTATGAAACGACGTGGCGGAATGGGAACAAACTTAGCCATCGGAATTGCTATTGCGTTTTCATTTGTATTCTTTGATAAAATATTCGGTACTCTTGCCGAAAAATCTACATTTTCACCTTTGTTGGCTGTTTGGTTTCCTAATATTGTTTTCGGAATCCTTGCAGTTTATTTACTACGTAATGCGAAACGATAATTTAAAAAGTTATTTAAATCTTCATTTAATTGTTTTTATTTGGGGTTTTACTGCCATTTTAGGCGCTCTGATTACTATTGATGCCGAAAACTTGGTTTGGTACAGAATGCTGATTGCCATGATTTTTCTTGGCGGATTTATTGCTGTTAAAAAACAATCGTTTCAGGTTCCGATTAAAGAGTTTTTTAAATTGATTTTTGTTGGTTTGTTGATTGCATTGCACTGGATTTTCTTTTTTAAAGCCATTCATGTTTCCAATGTTTCGATTACACTTTCTATATTCTCTCTGGGTGCTTTTTTTGCTTCTTTATTAGAGCCCTTATTTTATGGAAGAAAAGTGCTTTGGTATGAAGTTTTCTTCGGACTTGTCATTATTGCAGGTTTAGGATTGATTTTACAAGTCGAAATAAAATATCTGACAGGAGTTTATTATGCTCTGGCAGCTATTATTTTAGGGGTTTTATTTACTTTAATGAATGGGAAATTAATCTCAGATCACGAACCTTCTGTAATTACTTTTTATGAATTTGGGGCAGGAGTTTTCTTCATTACGATTTATTTTTTATTTCAAGGAAAATTTACTGCAGATTTCTTTCAAATGTCATTAAATAACTGGATGTTATTGTTGATTTTAGCGTCGGTTTGTACAGCTTATGCGTTTACGGCTTCGGTAAAAGTAATGCAGAAATTAACACCATATACTGTAATGTTAACCACTAATTTAGAGCCGGTTTACGGAATAGTTTTAGCTTATTTTATCTTAGGTGGAAAAGAAAAAATGAGTGTCGAATTTTATATAGGAGCGGTTATAATTATTATCACTGTTATTCTAAATGGTGTTTTCAAGCATTACCAGAACAAGAAAGAAAACTTGTAATAGTTTACTTATTTTTATTTTACATTATTCTATTTTAAGAACAAATAATTTATACCAATGATATAATATTTTTATATTTGCGGTTCGATTTACAAACAAAATTCAAAAATCCATGGAATATTTAGATTTTGAGCTTCCCATTAAAGAACTTGAAGAACAGTTAGAAAAGTGCGTTGTTATTGGGAAAGAATCTAATGTTGATGTAACACCTACTTGTCAGGAAATCAACAAGAAATTAGAGCAAACGAAGAAAGATATCTATAAAAATCTTACCGCTTGGCAGAGAGTGCAATTGTCAAGACATCCAAATAGACCTTATACGTTAGATTATATCAAAGCAATTTGTGGAGATACTTTCTTGGAACTTCATGGAGACAGAGGTTTTAAAGATGATAAAGCGATGGTTGGCGGTCTTGGTAAGATAAACGGACAATCATTTATGATTGTGGGTCAGCAAAAAGGTTTTAATACAAAAACACGTCAGTACCGTAATTTTGGTATGGCTAATCCAGAAGGATACCGTAAAGCTTTGCGTTTGATGAAAATGGCAGAAAAATTCGGAATTCCGGTTTTGACTTTAGTAGATACTCCGGGTGCATATCCAGGACTTGAAGCTGAAGAAAGAGGACAGGGAGAAGCTATTGCAAGAAACATTTTCGAAATGGTTCGTTTACAAGTGCCAATTATCACTATTATTGTGGGTGAAGGTGCTTCTGGAGGTGCTTTAGGAATTGGTGTTGGAGACAAAG
This sequence comes from Flavobacterium potami, assembly GCF_020026915.1. Taxonomy (GTDB): domain Bacteria; phylum Bacteroidota; class Bacteroidia; order Flavobacteriales; family Flavobacteriaceae; genus Flavobacterium; species Flavobacterium potami. The sequence goes on from NZ_JAINUY010000011.1 coordinate 99,233, forward strand.
TATACATGTTGGAAAATACATGGTATTCTGTAATTTCTCCAGAATCTTGCTCTTCTATTTTATGGAAAAGCTGGGAGTATAAAGAACGTGCAGCAGAAGCTTTAAAATTGACTTCTTCTGATATGAAAAAACAAAAATTAGTTGATGATGTTATTCCTGAACCACTAGGTGGAGCGCATTATGACAGAGAAACTACTTTTAAAACAGTAGCAGAATACATCACTAAAGGATATAATGAATTAAAAGACTTATCAACAGCCGACTTAATTGCCCAAAGAATGGACAAATACAGTAATATGGGCGAGTATAAGGAATAAAATTCATAAAAAACAACTTACAATCCGAAGCCTTATCGTTTCGGATTTTTTTTTGGTTATCAACAAAATTATACTATTTATAAACAATTATTAGTTATAACTAGATAGCAGATTTTTTTTAAATTTTGCTACTTTCGCTTTATGGAAAATTTCAAAAACTTTAGCCCTGTAAAGGTCGACAAAACCACTATTATCAATCTAGAAAAAGGTAAGCTCCCTCCACAAGTAATTGACTTGGAAGAGGCGGTTCTTGGTGCAATGATGATAGATAAAAAAGGGGTAGATGATGTAATTGATATTTTGCAGCCTGATGCTTTTTACAAAGATGCACACAAACATATTTTTGAAGCGATTCTACAGCTGTTTACCGAAACACAGCCAATTGATATCTTAACAGTTTCAACTCAGCTAAAGAAAAATGGAAAGTTGGATTTGGCTGGTGGAGATTTTTATTTAATTCAGCTTACACAAAAAATTGCATCTTCTGCTCACATCGAATTCCACTCCCGTATCATTCTTCAAAAATTCATTCAAAGAAGTTTGATTCGTATTTCTTCTGAAATTATTGAGGAATCTTATGATGAAACTACGGACGTATTCGATTTGCTAGATAAAGCAGAATCTAAATTATACGAGGTAACGCAAGGAAATATCAAACGTAGTTCTGAAACTGCTCAGAGTTTAGTTTTACAAGCAAAGAAACGTATTGAGGAAATTGCCGGTAAAGAAGGTTTGAGTGGTGTTGCTACAGGATTTGAGAAACTGGATGAAGTAACTTCAGGATGGCAGCCTTCGGATTTGATTATTATTGCTGCTCGTCCCGGTATGGGTAAAACGGCTTTTGTCCTTTCGATGGCAAGAAATGTAAGTATTCAGTTCGGACATGCAGTAGCGATTTTCTCTCTAGAGATGGCGTCGGTACAGTTGATTACAAGGCTTATTTCTTCTGAAACCGGATTGTCTTCAGAGAAATTAAGAACTGGTAAATTAGAAAAACACGAATGGGAGCAATTAAGTACAAAAGTTAAAAACTTAGAAAAAGCACCATTGTTTATTGATGATACGCCTTCACTTTCTATCTTCGACTTACGTGCAAAATGTCGTCGTTTGGCATCGCAACACGGAATTAAATTGATTATTATCGACTACTTGCAGCTGATGACAGCGGGAGGAAGCGGAAAAGGAGGAGGAAACCGTGAGCAAGAGATCTCGACAATTTCTCGAAACTTGAAAGCTTTGGCAAAAGAGTTGAACGTTCCGGTAATTGCACTTTCTCAGTTATCTCGTGCCGTTGAGACTCGTGGATCTAGTAAACGTCCACTTCTTTCGGATCTTCGTGAATCTGGAGCGATTGAGCAGGATGCCGATATTGTATCGTTTATTTATCGTCCTGAATATTATAAAATTGAAGAATGGGATGATGACGAAGCTTCTTCTACACAAGGTCAAGCCGAGTTTATTATTGCAAAACACCGTAATGGTGGTTTGGAGAATATTCGTCTGAAATTCTTAGGACATCTCGGTAAATTTGATAACCTTGAAGATTTTACAGGTGGTTATGACGACTTGCCTTCAAAAATGAATCATGATGATAATCCTTTCATAACAAAAAATTTACCTTCAGCTAACGAGGCTTTTGGAAGCAATTTGAACGATGATGATGATGACAGTGATGTACCATTTTAATAAAATATAAAAGCCTTATTTTTAAGGCTTTTTTTTTGGTTTGAAAGTTAATTCTTTAATAAAAATGACTAGTTTAGCGTAACCAAATTTGAACGAACGTATTTTTTTAAATTATTAACCAATAACAAATTAAATTATGAGTCAAGAATTAGATTTAGGAAGTGTTGTAATTCCTTTAACGGAAGGTATTCAATGGGCAGACCAATACCGTAAAGACGGAGCAACAGAAGAAGGAAGAAAAAAGCATGTTGACGGTTACTTAATTCCTTTGCAAACGTTAAAGTTAGTTATGGATCAGGATATTCAGGCTGTTCGTGCTTACAAAGGAATCAACAAAGCTGGAGAACAAACTTTAATACTTGTTGGAGCAAAATGGGATGCTAAAAAAGGAATCTATGTTGATGTTTTCAAAGAAGAAAAAGGTGAAGGTGTTGAAGGTGGTATTCCGTTAGTTTATGATGGTGCTCGTCCAGTTCCACCTTATGGAGATCCTGAGAGCCCTCTAAATCCATAAAAATGGCCGATATTTTTATATATCTCGGTTATTTCGTTTTAACGATTGACCTGATTTTATATACATATAGCTTTTTCCGAAAGGAAGAAGCTAATGTTTTTTTTGTAAGTTATCTGGCTTTTTGTTTTATCATGCAGTTTTCAATGGAAGCGATGTATCATTTTCATCTGAATAATTTATTTCTGGTAAATATCTTCATTATTGGTCAAATGATATTTTTAGGGTTGTTTTATAATTCTATATTCAATGTAAAAAGCCAAAAAAGGTTTGTTTTAATAAGTGTTGGTGCTGCATTGCTAATACTTGCGATACAATTTGCGACAGATTGGGGTCAGTTTCTACGTTTTAATTTATTTGAAATAACATTGGCTTCTTTGTTAGTTGTGATTTTTGCATTAATTCACTTTTACAATATGCTTACAGAAAGTAAAAAATATTACTACATCAGTATTGGTGTTATGTTTTATTTGCTTACCAGTACCGTTTTGTTTTTGATTGGAAACTTAACTCATAATTTAAGTAAAGAATTTAAATTTTTGAGCTGGCAGTTAAATTCCGTGTTATTGGTTATGTATTATGGGTTCATATTGTTTGATTGGAAAAAGAATTTTTCAAAAAAATCCGTTAATTAGCATTATTTTATAAAATATGAATGTTCATGCACTGCCAGAAAAAGAAATCGTTGCAATCATTTTGTATACGTCACTTTTCTTAATGATCTTATCGGTAGTTTTAATTGTATTCTTTTATTTTTCAAGAAAAAAAATTATCCAGAAAGAGCTGGAAAAAAAAGATTTAGTATTGCAATATCAAAAAGAACAATTGCATGCAATTATTTTTACTCAGGAAGAGGAACGCAAAAGAATTGCGCAAGACCTTCATGATGATATTAGTTCAAAGCTAAATATTGTTTCGTTAAACAGTCATTTGCTTACAGCGCCAAATCTTACAGAGGCCGAAACAGCAGAAATTACAGAGAATATAATCAACTTAACAACCAAGGCGTTAGATAATTCGAGAAAAATTGCCCATAATTTATTACCTCCTGTTTTTGAAAAATTTGGATTGAATGCTGGTATAGAAGAACTATGCGAAGAGTTTGAAACCAGTAAATCGGTTAAAACGCATTATAAAAATGAAATCGATTTTGATGACAAGGATATCGATAAGCATTTGCATGTTTTCAGAATTTTGCAAGAGTTGATGAACAATTCACTCAGACACGGAAAAGCTACAGAATTATGGATTTCTTTTACAAATAAAGACGGAGTAAATAATTGTGATTACGAAGATAACGGAATTGGTTTTGATAGCTCTAATGCTGAAAATCAGAAAGGACTTGGGATGAAAAATATTGACAGCCGTATATCGTTTTTGGAAGGTACAATAAAAATTAACTCCGAAATCAACAACGGAATAACTGTGAATTTTACGTTTTAAATGAAATAAAAGATTTTAACAAGTGTTTAGTCAATAAAATCAAGTAATTAGATGTTTTGTAAATCATAATTTCGTAAATTCGGCAGACCAAAACAAACGACCAAAATCAAATAAGATGAATGCCGATATTAAAATTGCTCTAGTCGATGATGAAATTTTATTTCGAAAAGGAATTTCTTTTTTATTGCAAAGAGAAGAGAATATAGATGTTCTTTTTGAATCTTCAAATGGAGAAGAATTAATCTCTCAACTTGAAAAAAACGAAATTAAACCCGATATAATTATAATGGATTTGAAGATGCCGGTTTTAAACGGTGTTGAAGCCACAAAAATTATTAGAAAATCGTTTCCTGATATTAAGATTATTGCATTGACAAGTTATGATACTAAATCATTCATAGCCAATATGATTCAGGTTGGTGCCGTGGCTTATTTGATAAAAAATACTACTCCAAAAGATTTAATTCTCACTATAAGTGAAGTAGCTTCTAAAGGTTTTTATTACAATGAAAATGTTCTGAAAACAATTCAGGAAACTATAGTTTCTCCGAAAAATTCTAAGGGTGGTCTGGAAACTAATTTCCTTTCACCTCGAGAAATTGAAATTCTTCAGTTGATCTGCCAGCAGAAAACTACAGCCGAAATTGCAGAACTCCTTTTTTTAAGTCCAAGGACTATTGAAGGGCACAGAAATAATTTACTGCTTAAAACAGAATCGCGAAATATAGCAGGTTTGGTTGTCTATGCCATTCAAAATGACTTAGCTGTTTTGACTATTTAAAAAATTTAAGCCGTCAAAAACTGAATTGACAATACATAATATACTATGATTGTTAAAACTAAAACGCCTATTCCTATTTTCTGAATTACATTCATACCCTTTTCTTGATTATTACTATCATTAAACTTCATGGTGGTTTGTTTTTTTACATTGATTAGTTTGATGACCTGGGATAACAAATGTAGATAGATTATTTATGTGAACTATAGGTGTTTTTACCTGTTTTTTGAGGTATTGTAAATCAGGTATTTACCCCTGTTTTTATATTTAACATTCTATTAAGTCATAAAAGATTCCTACGATTCTTTTTTCTGATAGTTCCTTTATATCTTTACTAAAATAATTTTCGGATGAATAAGAGTTTATTCTACATTTTTATACTTTTAATTACATTTAATGCTCGTGCGTCGTTTATTTTACTTCCGATGGACGAATCAACACAGCAAAATCACTTAAAAGCTTACGGTATAACCTACTGGTGTCTTAGTCGCGATTATAAAGCAAGCTGGCTTTTAAATTACCGAGGAGGCTCTTTTCTTCTTCCTGATGTTGAAGAAATTAGAAAAGAATGTAAAATTCGCGGGGTTAGTTTTGAAGTTATTTCAGATAGTGAAGAAGCTTCAATCTTAAATGAAATTTCGAGCCCCTCTCAAAATATGGAATCGGTAATTCTGGAAAAGGCACCAAAAATTGCAGTTTATACTCCAAAAGGAAAACAACCTTGGGATGATGCCGTTACTTTGGTTTTAACTTATGCCGAAATTCCATTTACACCTATATATGATGAAGAAGTTTTAAGTGATCAATTGTTAATGTATGATTGGCTGCATCTGCATCATGAAGATTTTACCGGACAATACGGTAAATTTTATGCAGCTTACAAAAATACACCTTGGTATATAGATCAGAAAAGAGATGCTGAAGCGCTGGCTTCTAAATTAGGATATGAAAAAGTTTCTCAGGAAAAAGGGGCTGTTGCAAAAAAAATCAGAGACTTTGTTATTGGGGGAGGATTCATGTTTGCCATGTGTTCTGCAACAGATAGTTTTGATATTGCGCTTGCTGCAGATGGAGTAGATATTTGTGAAACTATGTTTGATGGAGATCCAAGTGAATCTAATTATCAGTCAAAGCTGAATTATAATAACTCTTTTGCCTTCAAAAATTTTACTTTAGAAAGAAGACCTGAAGTTTATGAATTTTCAGATATCGATATGACGACAAAAAGACGTATCGTAATGGAAAAAGATTATTTTACTTTAATGGAGTTTTCGGCAAAATGGGATCCAATTCCAAGTATGCTATGTCAAAATCATACACAATTGGTAAAAGGTTTTATGGGACAAACTACTTCGTTTGATAGCTCTTTAATAAAATCGAATGTTCTAATTATGGGAACTTGTGAGTTGAATGGCGAATCCAGATATATTCATGGAGAGAAAGGCAAAGGAATGTTTACTTTTTTTGGAGGACATGATCCTGAAGATTTTCAGCATCAGGTTGGTGATCCACCTACTGTTTTAGATTTACATCCAAATTCTCCTGGTTATAGATTAATCTTGAATAATGTTTTGTTTCCTGCTGCAAGAAAAAAGAAACTTAAAACGTAATTAGTTTAGAGAAAATTCGAACCAAATCGGAATATGATCGGATATTTTTCGGGCTTCTTGAAGCGATTCAAAATCTTCGTAAAAATGAATTACACCCGAATGGATTATTTTTAAACGGGAAGTATTGTAAAATATATTGTCAAACTCAGAAGCCAGACAGATATTGTTTTTACATTTTTGTTTCAAAGTAGTTTTTTGATTTTTTAAAACAGATGAATATCCCATTTTTTTTAAAGGATTAAAAACAGAATGTGTTTCAGGACAGTTAAAATCTCCTAAAAAAACTAAATTCAAATTCGGATATTGTGAGGGTAAAAACTTAAAATATTTGATTTCAGTTTCAGGTTGTTTTTTTTTGGTAATAGCGTGAAAATTGACAAGTGTAATGGTTTTTTTGTCTATTTGAAACGTTGCAAAGTAGGGTTCCCGATCAATTTCTAGGTTGTACTTTTTCTCCAGCCAAGGATCGCTTTTTAATTTTGCTTTGGCAGTTTTCCAGATAAAAGCATATCGCTCTGTTTTATAACTGCTGCTGGTAGTTGGATCACTAATTGCGTATTCCCACTTAAATCCTTTTTGATTTAGTAGTTGAGCAAGTTTAGCTATAGTTTGTGCGCCTCCGTAACCGGCAACAACTTCCTGAACAGCAACGATATCATACGCCGAAATTTTTTTGGCTATATAATTTAACTCTGCTGCCGATTTTGATTTACCAAAGTTTTCTAAATTCCAGGATAGAACTTTGGTTTGTGAAAAGGATAAAAATGTAATTAATAAAAGGAAAAGGCTGAGAACTTTCTTCATGCAAAATTTAAAATAATATCAAATATAGGCATTTTCTGTCCTTGTAAAATCAGTTCTTTTGCTAGAATTAATTAATGTTTTTTATATCTGTTTTTTAAAGCTGTTCCAATTATTATAATCTGTAAAACTAATAATGCCGGAATAAAAATCAATTTCCAGTCAATTTCCAGCCAACCGGTTTTCTCAGAAATAAACGCAAAAGTTATTGATAAAAATAAACAAAGAAACATTGTTTTCATGATGATTTTGTTTTGAGTTGTATTAATTTTTGACAATAAAATTGCCGTTATGTTTTTTGGTCTCATTAGTAGGTTTGATAACAAATTTAAAATTATCTAGGGAGCAAATCCTTACGTTATTCCGTAAAGATGTTTCATTATACCAATCCAAAATCTTTTGCAATAGCAATCAAATGGACATTATTATTGGCTTTAAAATAAATTTTTAGCTTATTAATTCTTTTTTCGATGCTGCTTGTTCCATTGGGTGTAATAGACAAATCTTTAAATTCTTTCGAAATACTTTCTAAAATGTAGCCTTTTGATAAAAGTTTTAAAATTGAAATGTCATAAGATTCTATTTCAATCAGGGATTTGTCATTAAATGAAAATGATAAATCAGAAGAAAGTATTTTTTCTTCATTGTTATAACTAGATACAATAGCATTTTTTAACTCTGCTATACTATTTCTTCCCTTTGATACATAAGCGTTGATCCCTAATTCATTAAAGAGAGATTTAATTCGGTAACTTTTGTCTTCGATAGAAAAAACGATCTTTTTTAATTTAGGATCCACCTTGTTAACAGCTTCAATAAGTTCATCTCCACTTGTTAAAGTTGCTTTTCTATGATCTAATTTAAATGATAAATCGGTAATTAATAAATCGTAAGGTTCATTTTCAAGTGAAGCTTTTTTTATTTTGAGCAAACCTTCATCGCAATATTTTACATGATGAATAGTTGGAATTTCCAATTCTTCAAGTACTTGAACTACAGCGATACTAATGCTGTCTAAATCTTCGGCAACTAAAACTTTTTTAAACATATTGTCGTTTTATATAGGGAATGTGAAACTTATTTTAAAACCATTTTCAGAATGTTCATCAAAATTAAGCGTTCCTTTTATTGTTTTAATACGGTTTTCCACATTTTGTAGTCTTTTTTTTAAATTAATGTATTTATCTTCCATTTCTCTACTATTGTCAGCATATGTTATGGTAATATTTTTTTTGTCTTTCTTGAAAGTTAAGCTTGCTAAAGAAGGATTATTTATATTTTTTAAAGAATCAAAAATTTCCTGAAGAACCCTGTAAACAGTAATTTTTTTAATGCGATCAATTTTTGACCATGAAAAAGAATTCAAACCATTTATGATAATGTTTAAATTGGCTGTTGTGTAACCGGAAATCATTTCTTTTAAACCACTCGAATAATTATCATCAGTAAGTATGGCGCTATTTTCTCTAGAAATACTTCTTGTTTTTGAATAAATATTATTAAGGCTGTAAAGAAATTTATCTTTGTTTTCTATATTTTCTAATTCATTGTTTTCTGCAAACGACAGGATTTCGTAGATTTCTTTTGTTAGTTCGTTATGAAGTTTATCTGAAATACGCATTTCGCTTTTAAAAACAGCATCATTTTTTTCTTTTCTTCCTTTATGAGTTATATAATAAGCAAGAAAAAGTAAAACAAGAACACTGATAAAAATAATAACGTAAGAAATAAAACTTGTATTTTTTTGCCTTTGAAGATTTAGTTCGTTTTTTGCTTGTTGGTATTTTAGTTCTATATTTTCTTCCTTATCTTTTTTCGAATTGTATATAATGTCGGCAAATTGATTTTTTGCCTTTTTTGTGCTTATACTAAGACTATCGGTCATTTGACTATAAATCTTCCAGTATTTTTTTGAATTTTGAGCATTTTCGGCGCCAATTAAGCAGGCTAACATTTGAACTTGATAAGTAACCGATTTTGTTTTTTTTGCGCAATTATATGCTTTTTCGATATTTATTTTTGTTAATTCCGGATTATCATATTTTAAATAATATAAATAAAAAGAGTAATAGTTGGCAATTAATTCATAATCATCATTTAATGGAATTGTTATTTCCATGCTTTTATTAAAAGCCTTGTATGCTTGTTCTTTATGATTTTCAAGTCCTAAATAAGCAAGACCAAGATTATAGAATAAAGCAGATTGTTGCATATCTGTATTTGAAGGGGTAATTTTATCTTCAATTCTATATTTGGATATTGGTTCTAAAATATCTACGGCTTCTTGAAATCTTTTTTGGGTTATATATACAAATGCGATTTCAGACAATATCCGTGATTTTCTAAAGGTAGATATTGCCTTTTTTAATGCTTTTTTATGATAATGTAATGCGCTTTCATAATCATAAGTATTATAATAATTGTACGCCATAAACGTATAAGTATTTACAGGATACTTTACATTGGTTGTGTGGTCTAAATAAGGGAATGTCTTTGTAAGGATGGTTTCTGTTTCATAAAAATCACCGTTTCGTTGCAGTATTTCTGCAATATTGTTCAATATGCCAACATAATCATCTGCATATTCTGTTTTGGGATTGCATAGGAGTTGTGCTTTATTGAAATAATAAATAGCACTGTCGTTTTTTCCCAAATCCCAAAAAGAATCTGCTTTATCTCTCATCTTTTTTATAGCAGCAGATTTATCTGTTTTGATGTGATTTATTCGATTTTTTTTTGTTTCGGAAAATTGGAAATAAAAAAAAGCGGCTAAAATTAAAATAAAAATTAGCAAGCAAACAACAATGTATTTTTTTTGAATAGAGTAAAAAATATCTTTAATCATTATAATGGAAATTTGATTAAAAATTTAAACCCTTTACCATATTCTGATTGAATTTTGATCTCGCCTTTTATGGCATGAATTCTATTCTCAATATTATGTAAACCATTTTTCAATACCATTTTTTGGGTGTCAATTCCTTTTCCGTTATCGTTGTAATTGATTGTTATAGTATTGGATATCTCTTTAAAAGTTATTCCAACCAAACTTGCCTCACTATGCTTTTTCATATTTACAAGTAATTCCTGTATCGAACGGTAGACCGCTATTTTTTTAATTTTATCAATGTTATCCCAGGAAATAGTATCTAGGCCGTTTATCAAAAGATTTACATCAGGAGTATTAAATCCGGAAATCATTTGTTTTATTGATGCGATATAATTTTGATTGCTTAAAAGTGGAGTGTTTTCTTTTGAAATATTTGTTGATCGTGAATAGATATCATCTAGTTTTTTTAGTATATCATTTCTATTATCCTCAGAAGAAAGATTTTTGTTTTCAGCAAATGCCATTGCATGGTAAATATCATTGGCTAATTCGTCGTGCAGTTTTTTCGAAATTCTGGTTTCACTTTGATAAGTTGCTTCAATTTTTTGACGATTAGCTCTTACAGTTAAAAATATATACACAAAAACAATTAGGCATGATGCTAATACGATTATCATATAAGATATAATATTTCTATTTTCTTGTTTTGCTAATTGAAGTTCATTTTTGATTTTTTGAGCCTTTAATTTTAAGTTCTCTTCTTTTTCTTTTTTAGAATCGTATTTGATTTTTGCAAATTGATTTTTAGCTCTTTGTCTATCAACGAAACTTTTTTCTCTAAGTTCTGTATAGATAATTGCATTTTTTTGAGATTCAATGGCAGAACTATTTTCTATAATGAATTTTAAGACAAGTAAACAATCATTGCTGTTTTTAGATAAAGTGAAGTTTTTGTAACTTAATTTAGCATACTTCATTGCCAAATCGGCTTTGGTATTTTGATAATATTCCGCAAGATTATAATAGGTTCTGCCTAAACCATCACTGTCATTTACCTTAGATTTTATTTTGAGACTCGTTTCAAAAAAAGATAAAGCTCTTGGATCCTTAAGTTTATAATAGCAATAACCTATATAGTCTAATATTTTAGAATAGCTTTCGGGACTTTTTTGGACAATTTGCTCATTACTTATCGATAAAAAAATAGGAAGCGCTTTGTCAAATTTTTGTTGCTTTAAGTAGATGACGGCAATGTTATTTTTTGCTTCAAGCTTATTGATTCTATTAGTCTTTAGGCGAAATGCTTTAGAGTAGTAGTAAATAGCTGTCGGATAATCATAAGTGTAGTAATAATTTCTTCCTAGTACACTATAGATATTCCATACAGAATCTGAATTTTTGAGATGACTTAAAAGCGGAAGGGTTTCACTTGCCGTTTTGATACTTCCTGCAAAATCTTCATGGTCTTGCTGGATTTCGGCCATATAGTACATGCAGTAAACATAATATTTAGCATCTTCTTTAAGGTTGCAATTTGCTTTTGCTTTATTGTAGTAAAAAAAAGCGCTGTCGCTAGAATCAGTTTTTTTGTGAAATTGATCTGCTCTACTAATTAATTTTTGAATTTCAACTTGGTTATTTGTTTTTTTTGAAGAATCAATATTGTGTTTCTGACAAGAAAAAAGTGTTAATAATAAAGTTATTAAAGAAGTAAATATTTGTATTCTTTTTGGTATCATGCGCCAAAAATAAATAATTCTAGAAATCACGAAAGAGTATAAATACGGTATTTTAAAATATTTTCAAATTCTGTTTTTTTTGATTCTGATTTCTAATTAAATACAAAAAGCCCTTTATTCATAAGGGCTTTTGTCTGGTAAGAGCTTGTAAATATTCTCTTTATAAATTATACAGCACGCAATCCGGTTGTAATTGCTAATCGATTCCAAGAGTTAATCGTGATGATCGCTAAAATGATTTCTGCAAGGTATTTTTCATCAAAAAATTGCGCAGCATTTTGATAAACTTCATCAGAAACATGATTGCTTATTAAAGTCACTTGTTCTGTTAGAGCTAAGATTGCTTTTTCTTCTTCAGTATAAACATCAGCTTCGCGCCAAGCACTGATTAAATAAATTCTTTGTTCAGAAATACCATGTTTTCTAGCATCTGCTGTGTGCATGTTGATACAGTAAGCACAACCGTTAATTTGAGAAGCACGAATTTTGATTAGTTCTTTATGAACGGGAGTTAATGCAGTTGAAGAAATATATTTTTCTAAATTCAATAAAGCATTATAAGCTTCTGGAGCAACATTCGGGATAAGAATTCTTGATTTCATTTTTATATGTTTTAAAAGTTCATTACAAAGGTCAGTAATGTATGCTCTCAAAAACTTGAACTACTTCAAGAAATACAAATTAGACCTTTCCAGCTCTAATTTTACTCATAAATTCAGCAGAAAAATCTAAATAGGAGGCAAGCATGTATTGTGGAACGCGTTGTACAAAGTCTGGTTGCTGATTATTGAAGTGATGATATCTTTCTTCCGCCGACATTGTAAATAGAAATTTAATACGCATTTGTGCAGCGCCAAAAGCTTTTTGTGCTACAATCCTAAAGTACTTTTCTAGTTTAGGGATTTCATCAAGCAATGATTCTAAAACAGATTTTTCCAGAGCAATAACTTCTGTAGTTTCTACTGCCTGAATGTAGAAATGAGAAGGTGTCTGATTGTGGTAGCTCAAGTAATCTGTAATCCACCAATTCTCTACACCAAATTGTAATGTTTGTTCTGTTCCTTTCGGATTAATAATATATTGTCGCATGCAACCTTTTACAACAAAATACATCGTATTGCAAATTTGTCCTTCTTGCAACACATGATCTTTTCTTTTAATTGTAGAAATGCTTAATCTTGATTCAAGAATAGCAACTTCTGAAGAATCAAGGGGAATAAACTTTTTTATATGGCTAACAAGTTCGTTATGCATTATTGAATCTATATAGAGGTTTGATCTGTCTTTTAATTGTGAAAAATAATTTCAAAGTTAGTATTTACTTTTATACCATTGCTTACAGCGGCTTGCCAATTTGCATGTTTAACAAATTCGGTGATTTGATCAATCAAGAAGTTGTTGAACTGTTCGTTCTTTGAGTTTTTAAATTCAATTTTTACACTAATATTAGATGTTGAATTGTCTCTGTTGATTGTAAATTTAGTTTTTGCACGAAAATCTCTTTTTTCATTGCTTTGGATGAAATTTTTGGGGAATACAAAAGAAGAGAAAAAATCTTTTTGAATTTGAATCTTTTGTTCTAAAAAGTCTCCAGCTTTTGGATATATCAGACAGTAATCGTCTACTCCAAAAGGATATTCAAAAGGTGTGTCTATTCTGCTTAGCACATACAAGCTATCAGCCTTTCTTTCAATGTTTTTTATAAAGTTCTTTCCATATTTCAGATTCAATAATTCATTGGATGCTTTGCAGTAACAATTTGTAACTAATGGATATCTATTTTCGTTATCAGAACTCCAGAAGGATGAAAATTCAGGATGATTAGACTGAGAAAAATTAATTCCTTTTTCTTTCAGTAAATTTATTAAATAAGGATGATGTCTATTGTAATTGCTGTCAAGATATCCTTCGGCAATAATGTTGAAAAGAACTTCCTTGTTTTTAAAATCCATTTTAGCTCTTTTAATTTCGGAGAGACAATTTGTATCACGTTTGTCAATTATGCCAATGATTGTCTGTACGGAATTTTTGTCCAGATTTTTCTCTTGGGCTTCTACCAAGAGTATTTGTGTTATAAAAAAAAGAGTAAATAGTTTCTTCATTTCTTACTTGTGTGCTGACATGGAAAAATAATAAAAACAAAAAGCCATTCGAATAAACGAATGGCTTTTTTTATAATAAGTAAGTAATCTTAAATTGAGTTTATAAAACGTTTATTTTACTTTATTAAGAATAGCTTTGAAAGCTTCAGGGTGGTTCATAGCTAAATCTGCAAGAACTTTACGGTTCAATTCGATTCCGTTAGCTTTAACTTTCCCCATGAATTGAGAATAAGACATTCCTTCTAATCTAGCTCCAGCGTTGATACGTTGAATCCATAATGAACGGAAATTTCTTTTGTTTTGTTTTCTATCGCGGTAAGCGTAGCACATTGCTTTCTCTACTGCATTCTTAGCAACTGTCCAAACGTTTTTACGTCTTCCAAAGAAACCTTTGGCTTGCTTCATTATTTTTTTTCTTCTTGCTCTTTTAGCAACTGAATTTACCGATCTTGGCATAATTTTAATGTGTTTTTGTAGCAGGCGTCCTGAATTGAATCAAAGGAACTTAAGGCCATACTCCAAGGTTATATAAATAATTTTTTAACCTAAAGAATTATTAGATAATTCTTAATTGTTGTTTAATGCTTTTCATATCTGTTTGGTGAACTAGCGCTGAGTGTGTCAAAGCTAATTTACGTTTTTTAGATTTTTTAGTCAAGATGTGACTTTTAAAAGCATGCTTTCTTTTAATTTTTCCAGAGCCAGTAACTTTAAAACGTTTCTTAGCGCTAGATTTTGTTTTCATTTTAGGCATTTTTCCTAGTGTTTTAATTTATTCTTACTTACTTATATTTTTGTTTCAATTTTACAGTTTCAGATTCAAAACTGAATACTGAAACTGCAAACTGAGACTATTTTTTCTTTTTAGGAGCAATGAACATGATCATTCTCTTTCCTTCCAAAACAGGCATAGCTTCAACTTTACCGTGTTCTTCTAAATCCTGAGCAAGACGCAATAATAGAATCTGACCTTGATCTTTATAAATGATAGAACGTCCTTTAAAGAAAACGAAAGCTTTTAATTTAGCTCCTTCTTTTAAGAATTTTTCAGCGTTCTTTCTTTTAAATTCATAATCATGCTCGTCAGTTTGAGGCCCAAATCGAATTTCTTTTACAACAACCTGAGAAGATTTAGCCTTTAATGCCTTGTCTCTTTTCTTTTGTTCGTAAACAAATTTCTTGTAATCCATAATTTTACAAACTGGCGGCTCGGCATTTGGTGAAATTTCAACCAAATCCAATTCAAATTGATCTGCCAATCGTAAAGCGTCAGCAAGTTTAAAAACACCTGGTTCGATGTTTTCACCTACTAGTCGTACTTCTTGTACACCACGAATATTGTTATTTATCCTGTGTGCGTCTTTTTTTTCTACTCGAGGTTGAAAACCTCTGTTGCTTCTTATTGCTATGACTTTCTAATTTAAGTTAAACTGTAAATACTTTTAATGTCTTTTTTATTTCTTCGTTTACAATCGAAGCAAATTCTTCAATAGAAACGGTAATATTACCTTTTCCTTCTTGTCCGTGACGACGAATAGAAATTGTACCGTTTTTCTCTTCTTCTTCACCTACAATCAGCATAAATGGGATTTTCTGCATTTCTGCATCTCTAATTTTCTTGCCAATTGTCTCGTTTCGATTGTCAATTAGGGCGCGAATTTCGTGATTTTCTAGCAAATCTAAAACTTTTTTAGCATAATTTTCGTATTTCTCGCTCAAAGACAAGATTATAGCCTGCTCTGGCATTAGCCAAAGTGGGAAATTTCCTGCTGTGTGTTCAAGCAAAATTGCTATAAAACGTTCCATAGATCCGAAAGGAGCTCTGTGAATCATAACAGGACGATGTAATTCATTATCAGCACCTTTGTAAGTCAAATCAAAACGCTCAGGTAAGTTGTAATCTACCTGAATTGTTCCTAATTGCCATTGTCTTCCGAGAGCATCTTTTACCATGAAATCTAGTTTTGGACCGTAAAAGGCTGCTTCACCGTATTCAACCACAGTATTAAGACCTTTGTCTTTTGCAGCGTTGATAATAGCGTTTTCTGCTTTCTCCCAGTTTTCATCAGTTCCAATATATTTTTCTCTGTCTTCCTGATCTCTCAATGAAATCTGAGCAGTAAAGTTTTCAAAACCTAATGAACCAAATACATATAATACAAGGTCAATTACTTTTTTGAACTCTTCGTCCAATTGCTCTGGAGTACAGAAAATGTGCGCATCATCCTGAGTAAAACCTCTAACACGAGTCAAGCCGTGTAATTCTCCAGACTGCTCATATCTGTAAACAGTCCCAAATTCAGCATAACGTTTTGGTAAATCTTTGTATGACCAAGGTCTTACATTATAGATTTCACAGTGATGAGGGCAGTTCATTGGTTTCAATAAAAACTCTTCACCTTCTGCTGGGGTATGAATTGGTTGGAAACTATCTGCACCATATTTAGCATAATGACCCGAAGTTACATATAGTTCTTTCTGACCAATATGAGGAGAAACAACTTGCTCGTAACCAGCTTTCTTTTGAGCTCTTTTCAAAAATTGCTCTAAACGTTCTCTAAGCGCAGCTCCTTTTGGTAACCACAAAGGCAAACCTTGACCTACTTTTTGAGAGAAAGCGAACAATTCAAGTTCTTTTCCTAATTTACGGTGATCACGACGTTTTGCTTCTTCAAGAAGTTCAAGATATTCTGTTAAGTCTTTTTGTTTAGGGAAAGAAGTTCCGTAAACGCGAGTCAGCTGTTTGTTCTTTTCGTCACCTCTCCAATAAGCACCAGCAACACTCATGATTTTCACTGCTTTGATAATTCCAGTATTCGGAATATGTCCACCACGGCATAAATCAGTAAAAGTAGCGTGATCACAGAAAGTAATAGTTCCGTCTTCAAGATTTGAAATCAATTCAGTTTTGTAAACGTTGTCTTTGTACATCTCTAAGGCTTCTGCTTTAGTTACTGGACGCATTTTGAAATCATATTTCCCTCTTGAAATCTCAAGAATACGATCTTCGATCTTTTTGAAATCAGCTTCAGATATTTTTTGATCTTCAAAATCTACATCATAATAGAAACCATTGGCAATTGCAGGTCCAAGAGTTAATTTAATTCCAGGATACAATTCCTCAAGAGCTTGAGCCATTACGTGCGAAGTCGAATGCCAAAAAGCTTTTTTACCTTCCGCATCATTCCAAGTATATAATATAAGATTACCGTCGGTCGTCAATGGAGTTTCGGTTTCAATAGTTGTACCATTAAAAGATGCTGAAATAACGTTTCTAGCAAAACCTTCGCTAATGTTTTTAGCGACCTCCATTGGAGTTACGCCTGAAGCGAACTCTCTAATTGACCCATCGGGTAAAGTGATCTTGATCATTGTTTATAATTTTGTGAATGCAAATATACATGATTACAAAAATACATACAATATATATGTATAAGTTTACTCTATTATATATGTGTATAGTTTTTACTCTATTATATATAGGAGTAATTCTCATTTCCAACCCGACAGTTTACTAAAACCTGTCGGGTTTGTTGTTTGTACATATATAGTATATAGGTATAGTTTGTCAGGCTGAGCGGAGTCGAAGCCCATTGAGAATTTTAATTTGAATAATAATCAGGAGCTTATTCCCGCTATGCGCTCCAATCTTTTTATGGCGAACCCCGCCATAAAAAGGATTTCCGCTCCTATCGGGGCTAGGGGGATGGTTTTCCAGAAGAAGCGGAAGTAAAAAACTCGGCGTCCTGGCGGCTCTGCGGGATTAAAAACGGTGCAAAGTGCA
>NZ_JAINUY010000012.1 GCF_020026915.1 Flavobacterium potami
GAGCAGTTTCTGAAATATCAAAATTCAGATTTGTAGAAGCTGTAACGAAAATTGAATTATCCTGAGGAGCGCCAGTAAAAGTGTAAGCGATGCCTTTTACATCAAAATTCAATACAGTTGAATGTGTTATGCCGTTGCTTCCTTTTACTTCAGCATTGATGATAACAGCTCCCTCTGCAGTACCGTTAAATACTAATTGAGTAGTTCCGTTAGCAATTGGAGTTGCTGTTCCGTAAGGCACAGCCACACCGCCCTGAGTAATAGTTCCAGTTCCAACTGAGCCTGCACCGATAGTGTATTTCACTTCGTATGAGATAGTATTGTCTGCAGTCTGCTGAGACAAGAACAGATTGAAAGCTTTAGAAGCATTTACATTTAGAGAACCGTCCCCTGAGCTAGACAATGTGAAATCATTGTTGATGTAAGTCAGTTTTACAGTTGCAGTTCTAGCCTTAGCATTTTGATTAGTAACCGTGAACACGATATCATGCGCACCGCCGGTTGTTCCAATGTACTGTCCGTTAGTAGAACCTTTTGTTACAGGGATAACTTCTCCCGCAGTATAAGTAGTTCCGTTGTAAACGAAAGTACCAGTTCCTGAAGTTGTGTATGTCATTCCGTAAGTATCAGCTCCACCGCCAATCTGGTTAACATTGAAATTAACGTTAACTGGAGTTTTAGTGATCTGGTTGTTTGTTGTACCAGTTGCATTAAATGAATAATCAGATGGTGTAACATTTACAGTAACTACTTGAGTTTTTTCAGTTAAAGAAGTTTTATTTCTTACTGTAAATAACATTTTAATTGCACCCTCTGTTGTTCCTACGAAAGTTCTGTTGAATGAACCCGTACTAACTGTTTCCCATTGGTTAGCCATTACTGGATTTGCTCCATTCATTATTTGACCGTTTCCTTCAGTAAATGCATATTTCATTTCGTAGCCAGTTCCTGAAGCTGCGCTTTCAGTAACGTCGAAATTCAAATTAGTTGTTGAAGTAACGAAAATACTATTTTGCTGTGGAGCGCCAGTAAAATCGAACGAGATACCCCTTACATTAAAACTTACTGTAGCCGAATGCACTATACCGTTACTGTCTTTTACATCAACTAAAACCGATATGGCACCTACTTCAGTTCCATGAAAAGTTAATTGAGTAGTTCCTTTATTGATTTCCTCGTATGAATTTAGATTTACAGGAGAACCGCCTTTAGTCAAGTATCCGTTTCCTACAGAACCTGAACCAATAGTATATTTTACCTGATAAGAAATGTCATTATCGTTAGCATTTTGCGATAAAAACACGTTAAAATTTTTCTCCTGGTTAACATTTAAAGAACCATCTCCAGATGTTGACAATGAAAAATCGTTATTTTTATAAGTAATATTTACTTGTGCAGATTTTGTTTTGTTGTTTTGATTAGTAACAGTGAATGAAACATTATGATTTCCACTAGATGTACCAATATATTTTCCACTAGATGGACCGCTGATAAATGGTATTAATTGACCTTGTGTATAAGTAATGTTGTTATATGTAAAAGTTCCTGTTCCTGATGTATTGAATACCATTTGATAAGAATCAGTACCTCCTCCAACTTGATTTAAATTGAAGTTAACATTTACTGGAACTTTTGCTAATTCATTGTTACTTGTAGCAGATGCACTAAAAGTGTATTCCGATGGAATTACATTAATTTTAATAGTTTGAATTTTAGTTATTGAAGTAGTTTTATTACGAACTGTAAATTCAATAATACTTTCCCCCTCTTTTGTCCCAACAAATGTTCTATTAAATGAACCAATATTTACTGATTCCCATTGATTAGAAAGAAGTTCTTTTGTACCGTTTTTAATAATCCCTTCTCCTTTAGTTATTGCGTACTTAAATTCATATTCAGTTTCAGAAGAAGCCGTTTCGGTAATATCAAAATTTAGATTTGTTGAAGCAGTGATAAAAATCTCGTTGCTTTGAGAAGCTCCTGAGAAAGTATATCCAATTTCCACAACGCTGAAAGCAATAGTAGAAGTATGAATTATTCCATAATTATCTTTAACTTCAACTTTTACATTAACAGGCCCAACTTGAGTTCCTTTGAACTGCATGTTTGTTACTCCTAATTTAGCATCTGTGAAGCTTCCAAAAGGAATTTCAACTCCATCTCTGATAACAACTCCAGAGCCTGTACCGCCATTTTCCAGTAAGAATCTTACTTGATATGAAGCAGTATTATCAGTTACAACTTGAGAAATAAAATAATTTATAGCTTTATTTTTCCCAAGATTTAATGTACCATCTCCCGTAGTTGATAGTGTAAAATCTGGATTTACTACCGAATAGTTTATAGTTTGAGAGTGAGATACATCATTACTGTCTTTAATGCTGAATTCAATTTTGCTATTTCCGCTTTGATCTGAAATAAAACTGTAATTTTTGTTTCCTGGTGTTATTTCATTTCCGTTTACAACTGGAACACCATTTTCTAAAAGCTGTCCAACTCCAGTAATAGTATAATTTAATACATATTTAATTCTGGGATTAATTTGATCTTGCGATAAACTCAAAATAATAGCATCCTGATTATTTTTATAAATCTTTGTATTGCTTTGCTGAATACTGAATTTATAATTTGAAGCAACTACCTGTACAATTTGAGTTATTTCTTCTTTTAAACCATTGCTGTCAGTAACAACATAATGTATTTTATGTTCTCCAACAGAAGTTGGTTTATATACTAATTTAAAAGCAGTTGGAGTAACTGTAACTGGAATACCTTGCTGTATTGGCTGATTATCTTTCAAGAAAGAACCCAATTGACCCGATTCAATTGAATAAGATACATTGTAAGTAGTACCTGAATAATCTCCAGTTGGAACAAGTGCATAAGAAAATGTATTTTCTTCATTTACAAAAACACTTTGACTAGGCGTTGGAGTAAAAGTAAATTTATTATTTAATACAACAACAGTTAGATCTTTTTTTACAATCTGTCCATTGCTGTCTTTTAATTCAAATGTGAATACATAATTTCCTGCAACAGTCGGTGTAAAACGATATTGGAATGAACCTCTTGATACATCAAAGAAATTTCCAGATACAATTTCAGTTTGCCCGTTTTTAAGCTGTCCTTCTCCACCGCTTAAATAATAGTTCATCTTATAATCAAGATCGTTCGAACTTTGCGGTGTTATTGTATAATTTATTGATATAGGCTGATTAACATAAGTTTGTGTAACGCTTGAAACATTGAATGTAACAGCTGTATGAGTAGTATTCATTTCTACTGAAGCTGTTCTCTGCTCTCCGTTGTTATCCGTTACAACAAAATTTAATTTATGACTTCCTAAAGTTTTAGGTAAATAGTTAAAGTAGAAAGTTCCTTTGTCAACATTAAATGGAGTACCTGATTTTAACGCTGTTCCATCTGAAGATGTTAATGTTCCATCCCCTTCGATAGGACTATAAACAAGCTTATAGGTTAACCCGCTAGTATCATTTGAATTTGTTACTAAGTTAAAGTTAATAACAGCATTTTTATTTAATAAAATAGTTTTTTCAGCAGGAATTGCAGTAAAAGAGAAAGGTACATTCTGTACAGTTATAATTACAGTTGCTTCTTTTACTTGTCCATTACTATCTTTAATTTTAAATGTTATTGTTGAAACACCTATTCCCGCAGGTTTAAATCTATATTGGTGTGTTCCAACTTCAATTGGCGCAGTAGTTCCTGCTTGCACAGCAACACCTGAAGGATTTTTTATAGTTCCTGCAATTCCTTTAGGGTCATATGCATGTGAAATTTCATATTTCACTCCAGTTGTTTTAGTCTGTTCTGCTAAGTCAATTGCTATTACTAATTCTTGATTTGCATTTAAAGAAGTAGTTGCTGCCGTTGCGCTTAATGTGAATGAAACATTATCTACCAGAACTTCAACTTGTCTTACAACTTGTGCCTTATCATCTGCAGTAACACTTGCAGTTATCATATGCAAACCTAAAGTACTTGGCATGTAATGGAGTTGTTTTACACCATTTTTAAGGATATATTCTTCTCCTGGTGTAATTGCTGTATCCCCATCATAAATAATTCCAGTACCGTTAGTAACTGTATAGCTAAAAGTAAATTTGTCTTCCTCTTTTCTTATAAGAGTTGAAGTCATTGCTCCTTTAGCGTTAATTGTATATGTATTTAAATTTGGGGTTAATAGGAATGTAAAAGGGGCATATTTAGATTTATAATTAAATGTCTTACTTTTTACAGCTCCATGATTATCTTTTATAGTTACGATAACTACATGATCTCCCACACTAGTAGGTAAGAAATTAAATTTATGTTCTAAAGTTTCTCCAAGCTTGAACTTTTCTGAAGGTTCGATTACAGTAGTTGGAGATTTTGTTTCAAAATGTGATTCCTCTTTTTCAAGGACATAACTTATTTCATAAGTAGTTCCTGCAACTACCCTTTGAGGTTTTATAACAATATCGAAAGGTGCAGTTTCATAAACAAATCCTTCGTTAAGCGCTGTAATTTCGAATTCAAAACTAAATTCATCTTCGATATCTATGTCTTTGGTACAACCCATTAAAAGTACGATTGCAAAGACAAAAAAGTAGGTAATATATTTGTAGAATTGTTTCATTTGTGGCAAGTGTTAATTAGCATAATATCTAAAACCTAACCCTAGAAAAGGCATAAATTCGCCCAAATCAGAATTAGCATGGTAATATTCATTGGCTCTTAAAGTGATTGAATATTGATCTGTAATTGCATAATCTAAATCTATTCCGATATATGCACCATAAATAAATCCAGGTTCACTTCTTATGATTGCACCGTTTTTAAGTTCTTTATCTCCTTTATTTACGGTTTCATATCCAAATACACCTCCTGCGCCTATATTCACATTAAATGTGTTCTTATAATTCCAAAATACGTTTTTGGAGTATCCTAGATTTAGAGTAAAATCGTTATATGGAATTTTTATTCCATCAACATATTTGAAATTAGCTGCTGTAAGTAAAACTCCAGCATCTATAAAATCATGACGGTCTAGGAAATAATTGTAACTAAACAAACCTCCTATTCCATCTTGAACGATACCTAAATTCCCTGTAAAAGCATTTGCATAACTTTGCGCTTTTAATGACATGGAAATCATTAATAAACTGGTTATTAAAAAAGTAATTTTTCTCATTGGTAATCTTAATTTGGGTTATTGATAAATGTATTTGGTATTTCTAATTTTACGGTTCTCTCTCCGTTGTCTTCGGTTAGTTCAACCAGTAAAATTTTATTTTCATTTATTGTAAATTTTTTATAGACAAACACTACTTCAGCTTTATCCTTTGCCATAATTTTTGTTGGATTGTTATGAATATATAAAGCTTCGTAAGGAATAGTTTGAGATACGGTATTTCGATTTTTATTGCGAGATATGATATAAAAATTCAAATAATTAATATCGTAATCTAAAGTTGAATCATTGTCTAGAATTAATGTAAAATAGAGTTCATTATCTATGTAACTAATGTTTTTTAACCTAACTGTTACTTTATTCTTTGAACCATAAATACGATTATAAAAAATTGGTTTTTCAACTTCTTTATTAGAATTGCTTTGTATGTTGTTTGTATTGTTAGAAGATTCAGCAACAGTAGTAGATTCATAATTATTTACAGTTATAGCTTCTACATTTTTATTTTTTTCTTCAAGTTCAGGCTCGGCTTTAGATTGTTTTTTTTTCCCTTGGGTTAACGGTTCTCCTGTTCCGTCTTCAAAAGCTACAGAGCCAGTTTCATTTCCAATAGCCATATTATCCTTTACGAAGTAATTCAGCATTGATATTTCGGGTTTATATCTTACGATGAATGAATAAATATTTCCATTTGATGTAATAACTAATAAATTACTTTCTGCGCCTGGTGTTGCTTTTAAAATTCCTATTTTGCTATCTCCATTAGATGAATATCCAAAAGTGAAGTTTGAATTTCCTACTATCCCACTTTTAATAGCACTGCTGAAGAATAAGTTTGTATTTTTATTGCTTGTACAATAAATGATTAATTCTTGCGGAGCATTTGGAGCTACATTTTGCGAATAGACTGCATCTATTTGGAAAAGTAGAATTGTTAGAATTAAGATTATTTTTTTCATTTATTGACCTAGTTTTAATATTAACCTTTGATTGTTTAGCAAATCTATTTTTGGTTCTTGCTGTTTACGTTTAAACAAGCTTTTAATTGTATTTCCTAAGGGTACTCCATTGACATCAATTTCGTCAGCTCCATCCTGCGCAACTTCTGAACCAGTTTCAGCAACTAAACTTCTTTGGACTTGTAATCCTAAATTTCCGTCTTCTGCATCATAAGCTTTGATTTTTAGCGGAACCTGATTAATATTGTTAATACTTAAATTAACCCTGTTTTGATTGAAAGTTGCTTGAGCATATATAAGAGTGTTTTTTTTGAAAACTTTTCCATCAATAACAGTTTCTTTTGGAAGAATTAGTGTTACTCTACTGTTATTTCTTAATCTTAGATGATCTCCTTTTATTGATGCATATATTAGCTGTTCTGCCTGTTGTGGAGCTTTTCCATTATTAGCAACTGAACTATTATTTTTTGAATTGAAAAAATTATTAAAACTGGATTCAGTGTTACTTTTCTCTTCATAATCAATTTCAGGTTTCGTTGAAGTATATTTTGAATTTGAATAGCTTTCAGATGTAGAAGTGGATGAAGTTCTTTTTTGTTTTTTTTGTTCTTTATTCATTTCTACAAGCATTTTATTTACTTTTTCAACTACTTGTTTATCATTTTCATTTTGATATGTTTGCGCCGGAACAGATTCATTCGTATTTATATTTTCTACATTGAACTGTTCAGATTTATTCTGCTGTTTTTGCTTTTCATCGGTTAATTCTGAAAAATCACTCATGACGTCTAATTTGTCATTAGATAATTCTTTTGTTTTCGCTCCAGGTAATGATACATCAGCTGTAGGTTCTTCAGATAACTTCTGTTCTTCTGTATTACCACTTGTCATGTACAATCCAACAATTATTAAAACCACTATAACTGGAAGAGCATATAAAAGCTTTTTGTGTTTAGTAAAAATTGTTTCAAAAAATGGCTGGTTTGAAACAACATTTTCGGGGTTATTTAGACTGTTCATTTTTGTTTGAGTTATTATTTATTAATCTATATTGTTCTATTAGAAAACCGTGGGGATTATTGTCTGTTCTTGCGACATTTCTAATACTGCATTCTGCATCGATTCTTTTTTCAGTTACTCCAGAACTTCTAGTAAATTTTTGCCATGCGTAAATTCTGCACTGATATTTATTATTCTGATCTAAGGATAATCCGATTGAATCAATATAAACCCTTGTAGAAATACTGCCATCTATAAGCTGATGATAGTAAAGAGCTTCTTCTCTTTTAAAATGAATCTGTTTTCCAGAATCGTCAATTAAATAAAGAGCTTTCCCAATTCTTGTTTTGATGTCAACAGGATCGGGGTCTAAGTCATAAAAAAATTGATGGAACATTGTAATGTGATTTTTAATCTCAGCTGTAATATTATCTTTTCCGCTTCGACTACGTACTAGCTCCAATGCATCACCGTTACTTAGTAGGTAGACTTTATTCCTACTTTCATCAACCTGAGCCATTGATTTCGTGTAAATAAAGCTGCAAAATAAGAACGAAAAAACGATAACAGCAAGTAAAATTATTCTCATACTTTTTAAAGAAGTATCGACATTTTGTAAGATTTTCATTTTGAATTATTTAAGTGTTAAACTCCCATTATAGCTTTACTTGCTTTAGCGATTTCTTTTCCTGCTTTTTGACCTTTTTGTTCCATTTTACCTGATATACTGCTTGTTGACGCATTTACCATCCACGAACTGATTGAGGGAATAGTAAGAAAACCTATTATAGTACAAAGACTGATTAGAATACTAAATGTGCTTACTCCTGCTTCATATTCATCTAATGGACGTAATTGATTCATCAATTCAATTTTTGCTAAAATCCCCTGAAAAATGAAACCAATAGGCAACCATAAATAAACATTTATATACTTCATTAACCATTGGGAAAAAGAACCTTCTAAACTTGGAAATGTGGATATAGCCAAGACAAATATTCCGAACAGAGATAAAACGATAAGATAAAATCCCCTAATTATGTTTAAGATTATTAATGCTAATTCAGAAATCAATAATAAAGCATCTGTCAGCATTTCTGTAAATGCATTTGTTATAACATTCCCTGCTTCGGTCAGAGTTGAAAGAATTGTATCGGTTAAACTTTGTTCCTCATTTTTTTTAGGTGTCCCCCCTCTTTCTGCATTTGCTTCAGCTAATAAACGTGCAACACTTGCTTTAATCTCTGGGTCTTCTTCTTCCATTCCCATCCATTCTTTAGTTTGCACTCTGCTTACATTATATTGATCAGTCATATCTTGAATTGCAACCGCTCTTGCAGCTTCAGTTATTGCATTAAGAGGTACATTTATAACTGTAATAAAAGTTGTGTAATAAAAAATCCCTAAAAATGTCAATAAAAATTTTTTTAGAAATTTGCTTAATGCTTCATTATTATTGGAACCATCCATCATCTGAAAAAATGAAAAATAAGCTGAGACGATTAAACCAATTAAAGCAATGATTTTAGCTACTAAAAGAAAGGAATCCATACTTTTCAAGTAGTCTTCCATTATTTCATTTAAATAACCGTTTATGTATGTTCCATCCATGATTAATCTCTTATCTTATTAAAACTATTTTTATTTTCCTTAATGAACTGTTCTTGATTCTTGCCTTTTGTTTTCTGAGCAACTGCCCTTTTGATTGAGCTATTAAAATATCTTATCATATTTTTGTTTTTACTCATTTTTGCTTCAACTTCACTCAAAATGGTTAGTCTTTCAGCATCATTCATTTTTAAGTTACCGTCCGTGATGATTTTTGTTCCATATTCGAAATCATCTAAAGACTGACCAACCATTTTTGTATAAACTGATTGAAATACTGCTCGATCTTTTGCACTAATATTTTTGTCTGAGTAGATGTAAGTAATACCTCTTGAATATTCAGATGTTATATCAGTCAGATAATTTTTCATATTGATAACCTGATTACTTTGTTTTACATAGTCTGAAATATCTTCAACCATTTCTACAGTTTTATCATACTGTTTTTTTAAAGCAGTTAACTGCTGTAATGTTGCAACAGCTTTGGCTAATGCTGATGCTCTATCGCCCGCTGCTTTTACGGCAGATGTATTAAGTGCTGTCAATTGTCCTCCTGCTGCAGCATCTGTAACAGGAATTTGAGCAAATCCTTTCATTGATGCCAAACAGATCATTACAATTATTAGAGTAATTTTTTTCATGATTTCTAATGTTTATTAGGTTGTTTTACATTTTGATTTAACTTTTTATAATCTGAATCTGAGGATATTTTTTCATTATAAAAACTCATTGTATCCCTACGCTGAAACTGTTTAGATTTGATATCTTCTACTACTGCAATTATTTTTTTATTGCTCATTTGAATGTTCTCATTTCTTATTATTCGGAGAACAAAATCAAAATCTTCTAAGCTTTCAGTAATTGTAGTATTGTATATTTTTTCATAGCTGTCTTTTTCACTTTGAGATATCATGTTATCTTTTTTTAGGAAAAAGACACCTTTAGAATAAATGGATGAAATTTCAGATAATAGAAATTTTAAGTACAAAGTTTCCTGGCTTAATTTGTCATTCTGATCGTTTTTTTCATAGTTATTCAGTAGTGTACTATACTGGCTATTAAGTATTGTTATCTTTTTAATAATGTTAATTGCATTTCCAATTTCAGATTCATTTTTAACTGGTGCAGATTTGGTTGGTTCAGTTAGTGTATCCAGAGCTTTGATAGCTTCTAGTTCTTGGCTGTTTTGAGCTTTAACACTATAAATGGCCATACTTAATAGTGCAGTTAAAATTATTTTTTTCATCATTTTTAAATTATTTATGGTTTTACATTTTATCAGCAAACATTTTAATGCCGGTTTCTAAATCCCCGTATCGGTCTGCTAATAATTCTATTTTTTCTTTTTCGAATTTTTCGGTTGTATAAGTTGCATATTCTTCTTTTGAAACATTAATTCCGTAAATTGTTCCTTCAGTACCAAGTCCAATGAAAACCTCTTTATATTTTCCGTTTGGAAGATTGTTTCTGTTTAATGATAGAATTTGTTCTTTTGCTTTATCTGATAGAGACAATGAAGCCTGAATAGCATCAAAGTCATTTGCATATTCACGCATATCTAGTAGAATTTTAGCACCACAGTTTTTCAAAACCGTATCCTTAACAATTTTATTTCCAATGATGTCATCAAGTTCCTGAGTAACTAACCAAGCTTCGCCAAAATGCTTACGAACTGTTTTGAATAGATATTTTAGAAATTCAGCCATACCTTCTTTTGTTATGGCTTTCCAAGCTTCTTCTAACAATAAAACTTTTCTTGTTCCTTTTAACAATCTCATTTTAGTAATGAAAGTGTCCATAATCATCAAGGTTACGATTGGAAATAATATGGTATGATCTTTAATGTTGTCTAATTCGAATATGATTAGTTTTTGATTAAGTAGATCGATATTTTCTTTGGAATTAAGCAAATAATCATATTCTCCACCTGTATAAAACATTCTTAAAACATTTTCAAAAGAGTTTGCATTAATTAAACTAGATTGTTTTGTTTTTGAAATTTTTGGGAAATAATCTTCGACCATAAAACGGTAATATGAATTAAAATCCATAAACTCGTCAGTCTTATCTATGTGGTCATAATATTCGTTTAAAGCTTCACGAATAATTGCATCTTCATCTTTAGTTTCATCTCCTGCATTTTTTTTCCAGAGCGTAAATATTAGTTTAATTAAACTTTCTTTTTTCTCAATATTTATTTTATTCCTTGTGGCAGTTTTTTTAACATTCCCATTAATGTCGGTTTCTTCTTCGATGTCCCCCCGCTCTACATAAAAAGGATTGAATGATATTGGTTTTTCAGTAGTAAAGGTTAAATAAGTTCCACCTCTTAATTTGCATAATCTCTCATATGAATCCCCAACATCTACTATTACCATGTGAGTATTGAAATCAAGATAACTGTTAACCATATGGTTTGTTGTAAATGATTTTCCTGAACCAGAAGGCCCAATTATCATTTTGTTTCTATTGGTAGTATCTCCTTTTTTCATAGGAAGATCTGAAATGTCAACATATAATGGAGTTCCATTATATCTATCAGATAAATGCATTCCAAACTCAGAAATATCATCTATGTTTGTTGTTTCAAAAATTGATAATGCTGAAGCCTGAATGCACAATAATTTGAAAGTTTGATCATAATAACCTAAGTCTGCAATGTTTCCTGGATAACAGCTCCAAAAAAGTGGCAGTATTTCATTCCAAGCAACATTTGGTCTAAAATTTATAGTATTAAAATTTGCAATTAACTTATTTTGTAGATGATCAAGATTTGACTGATCTGCATCCCATAATAAAACGTTACTATGATAAGATACAGGGAAATAACCTTCTTCTAATAGTTTTGCATAATTCTCTGAATCTTCAAGATTTAGTGGATTTGAAGTGTCTTGTGCTATGAACGTTTTATTATAGTTATCGATATTTTTCAGTTCATTTTTTACATCTTCTTTGCTCTCTTTTATCCATACCTGATTTACAATATGATTTTCTTTAAATCCTAAACCAATTGGATGATATATAGAGAATTTTACACTTGACTTATCAGTTGAGAACCTTGTGTCTACATAAGTATTTTCATATTCGTTTGGAAGACATTCTAATGAATTAACTGCCAATGAACTTATAAAATTTGCGCCAATTTTAGTTCTATTCGCATCTTGAAATATTTCGGAAGAATATTTTAAATCTCCAAAATTTAAGTTTTCATATTGATTACACAGGGTTTCAATTTCATTTTTGTCTAATGCCCTTAAATCAAAAGATTGAGATTCCTTAAAGATTGATTTGATACGTTCTACAGCTACATCAAATTCATTTTTTACTTCACTAGATTTTAATTCCTTAGGAACAAAATTATTTTTGAAAACTAATGATGTTAAAGAATTATTTTTTTTTATGGTTGGAGAAGACTGGCTTATGATAAGATAAGTTTTATGTTCCAACAATGGAGCTTCGTTAAATTTTGTTTTGTAAGCAGTTTTTAAAAAGTCACCATTTTTATTTTGGATTTTACTACTATCGAATTTCTTTTTGTAGTAAATATCAATTTTATGAATTATGGTATAATCAGGAAGAACACTAAATATTGAATTAAAATCATTTAAGCATCTGTCATATTCTTTTGTAGACATTGTGAATATAGCAGGTAATTTTAATTCGAATATTCTCGAATACGAACCAATCTTTGATAATATGGTGTTATCATCATCTATCGTCCATATTGGACGAATACTATCTAGGTTAACTTGTTTCATAATTTTTTGGGCTTTATAACAAAAGTTTTTCTACAGCTTTTCTTAAGGGATTTGTTTAAATCTCCTTTTGAAAGATTCTTTAGATCATTGTACTTGTACAACAAAAAACACAGCACTAAAACAGTGAGTATTAATCGAACTAACATTGGAAAGGGAAATATTAAAAAGATTAGAATTAGAAATAATCCTCCACCGACAAACATTAGCATTGTTGTAAGATATGTTCCCCGCACCCCTCTAAATGATGCGGGAGAACCTACTCTTTTTCTTGGTTGAAATTTCATTCTATACTGAGAACGTTGCTTTGATTATAAAACCAGCCGCAATCAAGAATACAAATGCAAAACCCCATTGGCCCATTGCTTTGTTTGTATCTTGGTCTCCGTTTTGATGTTTAGAATATACACGAATAGCTCCAAATACTCCGATTATGGCAGCTATAACGTATAAAAATGTAGTAATTGGTTCAACAATGCTTTGAAGTTCGCCTGTTGCTGCTGACAATCCACTTGCCAGACCTCCTGATTTTTGAGCAAAACCAATAGAGGCCATTAATAATAAAATTGGGGTTAACGCTTTTTTCATAATATATTAAAGTTTAAATTATTTACTTCTATATATTCTGAAAGCGTCTTTTCTTTACTTTTCCGTGTCTATATCATTATCTAATAGAAATTGATCTAGGCTTTTACTAGAGTGTAACTCTCTTTCGAGATCATTAATATCCTCTAATGTTTTCTGCCAATCACTACTTTCATTAGATTTTATGATAGGCTTAGCTTTAACTTTATTGTAGGTCGGAGCGCTTTCAAAATTATCGGCTAATATATGAATATTTTTAACACACTCGCTATCCTCGTTAAAATTTTTAATAATATGTCTTTTTTTTAATTTTCTCTCATAGAGTATTAAGACAAGATAATATAGCAGTATTATTGCAACACCGCTTATTACATATACTGGATTTATATTTGAAAACTTATCCATGTTTTTAAATCATTTTTTTCATAAGCGCTTCAATATCTTCTTTGTTTTCCTCTAGAAATGAAGTAAAGATTGCATTGGTTAAATCATTAAGGTTAACTTTAGATGATAACGCTAACATTTTTAATTTATACTGAAGCTGTGGAGTTACAATTAAAGATGTTTTTTCTTTATTTTTAACTGGATTTTTTTCATTGTATAATGCAATAATATTTTCGATAAACTCTTTATTGTTTTTAGATTTTGATTTTCTAGTTTGATCTGGTTTTGCGTTCGGCACATTTTTAACCTCGTCTTTAATTGGGTCAGAAATATTTTGAACTTCCTCCTCTACTTCTTCTTCTTGAATGTCATTGTTTAATTCTACAGGTTCTGTTTGCGCTTTTTCCTTTCCCTGAGGTTCAGTCTTAGACAAATCATTTAAACTCGCTCCAGTTGCAATTGCAGATATGAAATTATTATTATTCTTTTTCATTTTTATTATTGTTTAATTTTTTTTAAAATTTCTTCCATTAATCCAATTATTGGTTTATCATAATTTGGATACAAAGTTGAAAGAAGACCTTTATTACCTTCTCTTAAATAAAGACTAACGTATTTTTTTCTTCTATTGATAACATTGTCCAATACATTAAAACCATTAGCTTTTAGATCATTTATTAGCATGTTGTAAGTTCCCGATGCAACACTATCAACATTATTTAATACAATTCCATAATTCATATCGCTGTTAGCAGATATTGGAGCAATTACACTAGCGACAAATGAAATTGTACTTCTTACAACGTCAAATTCAGTACTAGTTGGTACAATAATGTAATCAAATATTTTTATAAAATCTTCATTATAACCATCTGTATTTACTGTACCTACAACATCAATGATTGTATATTCGTAATTGCTTTTTAGAAGATCAATTTTTGATGTTACATCTTGAATGTCTCCTTTATAAATATTAATAGGTGCAAAATCATTTTTATAAATATTTTGAACCTTTGAGGAATAAAAATTGTTTCCATCTTCTAAAGCGAGTTTTAATAAATTAGCTTCTTCATTTCGGATTGCGTCAATTGAATATTGTGGATTATCCGAATCATACAACGCAACAAAATTAGAATCTTTTTTGAAATTCAAATTGTGATATAATGCCATTGCCAGATGCATTGCCAATGTTGATTTTCCTACTCCCCCCTTTTGGTTCAATAACCCAATTATTTTTCCCATGATTTATTAATTTATAAAATTAGAAATTTATTTATTTTTTTACTTATTAATTAAATTATTAATGTTTTTTTTTATTTAGAAATAAATTAAATAATCAATTTATATATTAATTAAATTATTAATGTATTTAAATATTAACTAATTTATAAATTAAAAAACAAATATATATATTAATAAAATAATAAACAAATATATTAATATAAAAATAAATTAATTAATTAATATATAAGTATAATAATATAAAAATATAAAAGTATAACAGTATATAAGTATAATAATATAATAGTATTACAGCAAAGAGCTTAGAAAGTATAAAAGCATAAAAGTATAAAAGTATAATAGTATAAATTCTGAAGAGTTGGTAAATTAAAACATAAGTATAAAAGTATAATAGTGTATAAATATAAAAGTATAATTCTAATTATTGTCGGGATTTAAATTAAAAATTTAAAAGTATAATTTTATACTATTATAACTTTATACAAATTTTTTTGTGGTATATATTATAGACTTCAATAAGTATAAAAGTATAATAGTATATTTTTATAATTCATTAAATGATTCTATATGTACCTAAACGGAATATTAAATGGAAATCAATTAATTTAAATTAAAATGTCTATCTTTGAAATTACGAAGTAATTTAGCGAGGTGTGTTTACACATATGTCAAAACTAAAAATCTACGATTTTCAATTTCTCATATGGTAAACCATCTCGCCCTGTCGGGAACTAAAATACTCCGAAGTCGTATTTTTAAAGATTTATATTTTATCTATGGAAAATAGAAAAAAAGGAGGAAGACCAGAATTAGAAATCAAAAGAGATAAATCAAAAGTTTTGTATTTCAGTAAAGAAGAATATGAAATTCTGGAGAAGAAGTTGATAGAATCTGATTATCAAAATATGAGTGAAATGATACGTGAAATATTAATTAATAATCAATATCGTGTTGTTTCATTTGATACCGAATCTGTTTTGCAGAGATCAATAATTATTGAACAAGTTAGGAGAATCGGTAATAATTTTAACCAATTGATAAAGTCACTTAATCAAAGAAAATTAGATTCATTAACTAAAAATGATATTAAATCATTACAAGATAATATTCTTGATATTAAAAATATCTATGCTAAAATCGAAGAGGAAGTAAGGAATGATAGCTAAAATTAGTACTGGAATAAACACTCATGGCATGGTTTCTTACAACCATAATAAGACTATTCCAAATAAAAAAGGAGAAAAAGAAGGTTTGTTACTTGCTGTAAATTCCATAAATAATGATAAATTATCCAATATAGTTTCAACTATTTCTTCTTTCAATAATAAGAATAAAAGCGTATCAAAACCTAATATACATATTAGTTTAAACTTCCATAAAGATGATATTTTATCTAATGAAAAGATAGTTGAAATTGCAAAAGATTACTTAAATGAGATGGGTTACAAAGATCAGCCGTATGCGATTTATCGCCATTTTGATCGTGAACATCCGCATATTCATATTGTATCTTCACAAATTAATGCAGATGGTAAGAAGATTAATGACTCACATATTTATTATAGAAGTCAAAAACTGACAAGAGATTTAGAAGAAAAATATGAAATTACAAAAGCAGTTGAAAAAAAGGGAGTTCTTGATAAAATCGATATATATTCTGCTATACACGAGCATTTAGAATTTGGTAAACACAGCCTAACAGCAATTATGAAAAGGGCGCTTATAGAAGTTATGGAGCAAAAGCCTACTTCTGAAAAGCAGTTTGAATATCTATTAAGTAATTATCAAGTTAAAAGATTAATTTCTTCTGATGCAGAAGATAATATTAAAGGTCATTTTTTTGATCTCCTTCCTTTAGAAAATTTAACTGATGAGAACTATACAGCTAAATCAAAAGGTATTAATGGTTTCGATTTGGACAGCTCATTTTCATATCATGCAATTATGATGCAGATAGAAAGCAATGTAAAGCAGAAAGAAATTATCCAAAAAGGAATTATGGGTAAAATTTACAGCATCATAAACCCACTTCAGGAGAAACAACGTATAAGCAAGGCCGAAGAAGCTCCAGATAAAATCTTTAAAGAGAATTTAAGTGAGTTTACTTTGAAAATGAAAAAGAAAGGAATTGAAATAGTTGTCAAACGGTCACAAACTGGAGATAATCCTGGAACAATTTACGGACTACTTTTTAAGGACATTAAAACAAGCCATGTTTATTCAGCTACTGAAATCAAATTAAAGACAAAAGATTTTTTAGAATTAATTCATGATGATTTAAAAAATTTAAATCAAACGGAAATTTCTTCAAAAATCTCCGAATTGATCGATGTAACACCTGAAGATTTTTCACAAAATCCTATAGAAGATAATCTGAAAGAAACTTTCAGTTTTTTTGACTCTTTATCTGAAATGTTTGGTAATAATAATGTTGGGCCAAATAGAGATGATACACCGGTTAAACCAAAAAGAAGAAGAAAAAGAGGACTTTAAACGCATCTTAATTAGTTAAAAATATTTATTAAAAAAAATATTAGTAAAAAATATTAATATATTTGATTGATTTTTAAATATATTAATATGATAACAGTTTTAGCAGAAAAACCTTCTGTAGCTAAAGATATTGCTAAATATTTGGGTGCTACCAACAAAAAAGATGGATACCTTGAAGGTAATAATTACGCAGTGACTTGGGCATTTGGTCATTTAGTTGAAATTAAAAGCTTAAAAGAATTAGGTTATGATTCAGAGTGGAGTTTAAACACTTTACCTTTCATACCGAATGATTTTGAACTTAAAGTTTCTAAAGATGCAAATAAACAATTTCAGGTTATTAAAAATCTTTTTGATAAATCCTCTAAAATAATCTGTGCTACAGATGCGGGTAGGGAAGGAGAATTAATTTTCCGTTATATCTATAATTTATCCAAATCAAAAACTAAGTTTGAAAGATTATGGATTAGTTCCCTAACTGATCAAGCTATTAAAGATGGTTTTAGCAAGCTTAAAAAAGGATCTGATTTTGATAATTTATATTATTCAGCAAAAGCAAGAAATGAAGCTGATTATATAGTTGGTATAAATGCTACTATTGGTATGACAGCAAAAGCAGGTTCAGGATTATTATCACTTGGCAGAGTTCAAACACCTACACTAGCATTAATCTGTGAAAGATATCTTCAGAATATTAATTTTAAACCAGTTCCCTACTATACACCTGAAATTCTACTATTTCCATTAAATAAGCTAGAATTCAAAGCTAGATTTGAAAATAATTTTCCGAATGAAGATGAAGCTAAATTAGTCAATGATGCTATTGGTGCTATTTTATTTGTTACAGATGTAAGCAAAAAAGAAGTGAAAGAAAACCCACCTCAATTATTTGATTTAACTTCCCTTCAAATGGAAGCCAATAAAAGATATGGGTTTTCAGCACAAAAGACATTATCAACTGCTCAAAAACTTTACGAGGAACATAAAATTTTGTCATATCCAAGAACAGCATCTAAATATTTAAGTGATGATATGATATCAATTATTCCTGGTCTTTTAAATGATATTTTAAAATTCCACGATAAAAAAGATTCTATTAACTTTTTGCTTCAAAATAAAATATCTTCCAGACCAATTGATAACAGTAAAGTAACAGACCATCATGCTATAATACCAACCGAAAAGAATGTGAATTTTTCAAATCTTAATGATGATGAAAAATCAATTTATATGTTGGTTGTAAATAGATTTTTAGAAGCATTTATGCCAGTATGCATAAAAGAAAATTCAACAGTAATAATTGATTCGGAAAAAGGAAAATTTTCAGCCAGCGGTTCTATTATTATTGAATCAGGTTGGAGATCAATCTCAGAAAAAATTTCTGATGATGAACTTGAGAATGAAGAAAAGCTGCCAACTTTAAAGATAGGAGAAAAATTATCTGTAATAAAGAAAGAAATTAAAAAAAGTTTTACCAAACCATTACCACTATTCAATGAAAGCAGTTTATTACATATAATGGAAACAGCCGGTAAACTTGTCGAAGATTCTGAGCTTTCTCAGGCAATGAAAGACGGCGGTCTTGGAACACCTGCAACTCGAGCTTCAATTATCGAGCTTTTATTAAGGAGAAACTTTATAGCCAGGGAGAAAAAAAATATTATTCCTACCGATTTAGGTCTTAATTTATATATTCAAGTTAAAGACCTTAAAATTTCTAAAGCTGAACTTACAGGGGAATGGGAGAGTAAGCTAATGCAGATTGAAAAAGGCAATTATTCTTTTGATTTATTCAACTCTGAAATAAAATGCTACATCGGAGATTTAATAGATTCAATTAAATCTTTAAAAATTGAATCATTTGATAAAACAATAATTGCTTGTCCATTTTGCAGTAATGGTCAAATAGTTGAAAAAGGAAATCAGTTTTCATGTAACAATATACATGCGGAATGTAATTTTCCAATAATATGGAAAAAAATTAGTAATCAAACTATTAGTACTTCACATGTAATTGAGTTAGTAAAAAATAATAAGTCTTCTTTAATAAAAGGTTTTATAAATAAAGAAAATAAACAGTTTGATGCTAGTTTGACAATTGATAAGGATTCAAAAAAACTAATATTTGATTTTAGTAAAAGTATCATTGGAGATTGTCCAAAATGTAAAACTGGAAAAGTAGAGGATTATAGTAAAACTTTAAAATGTAATAATATTGTAAATTGTGATTTTATAATTTTCAAAGAGATTGCACAAAAGAAAATTAGTATCATTGATTTAACTAAATTGATAAAAGAAGGAAAAACAAATTTGATAAAAGGATTTACTTCAAGAACTGGCTCCCACTTTGATGCAAAATTAACCTTAGATTCAATGTTTAAAGTTAGTTTTGAATTTTTAAAGAAATAATTATTATTTATGAAATATACTTTTGAAAGCAATACATTAGAAATCATTTGGAATGGGCTTAATGAAACACCAAAAAGAACCAATCAGTTCGTCACTGAAAAGCTTTATTTAAAATTTTTAGAAAGAGGTTGGGTTTTAGAATATGAGATTGAGGATATTTTTTATCACTTAGATAGGGGAGTTTATTCAATTTTTTTGGAAAGAAAATCTATGGATGAAATATATAAAGGATTTGAAATAGACTTTGAAACTATATATGACAAACCAAAAGCTACTGATTCTAGTGTTATGGGATATAATTCAATAAGTATAAAGAATTTTGTTTTTCTTTTAATCCAATTAGAAAAAATTGGTTTTAGTACTAATCCAATTTTTTTAGTTGAAAAATTGTTACCTGCTTTAAAGCAAAAAAAATACCTATCAAAAAGTGAACTGGAAATATTTTGGTATAATAAAACCCGATTAAAAAATGAAACAATTTTTTTGTCAATTGAAAATTATCACGGATTCTTTTTAAATCCTAAAAAACTAAAAACAGAATTAGGGTTTAAAATTAATGTTGAATTTGATGAAGAGAACAAACCTGTATATTTTGAAATTGTTGCACCTAAGTTTAGAAAAAAAACTTTTACTTATCCTACGACTTGTGAGGAATGTGACTATACTTGGCAGAAAGGAGATCCATCTTCCAGTGCTTCACATAGAAGAGTACATAAAAGAGCGATGAATTGGTTAAATCCACAGCCTTTAGAAAGAATAAAGGAATTGGATAAAATAAATAAGGATTATATCCTAGTTACTGCAGATTCACCAAAATGGCAACATTTTGAAATGTATGAAAGAGCTTATGCCTTTAAAAAGGAATTTCGTTATGACTTTGTCCAATATCAAAGTAGGGAGGGACATAATGATGAAAACATTCATGGATATCTTTTCATTAATGAGAACGATTCTATTATTGGGGCTTGCTGTTTTAGAAAAAATGAATTAGAATGGGGTTTAGACTGGATTTGGATTTGTCCAATACAACGAAGAAAAAATCATTTAGCTAATAAATGGAAAATGTTTAAGGAACTCTATGGTAATTTTTATGTTGAACCACCTGTTTCTGATGAAATGAAGTCATTTATTAAAAAACATGACAGTTTACTCCTTTAAATTTAATTTAATTATGATTGATATTTAAAATATTGGTTGTCAGTTAAATTCTAATATTTATATTCTTAAAATAAACCGTTGGGCAAAAGTTCAGCGGTTATTTTTTTTGTTAATTATATTAAAAATATTAACACAATATAAAATATATTAAAAATATTAATATATTTGAAAAAAATTAATTTCTCAAATATGACAACAACAATCTATAATAGACTGCCGGATGAAATAAAAAAGGAAATTCAAGAAAACTTAAGAAAGAATCAAAATCTTAAAATCGGTTTCTTTTCAGAAGATTTCAAATTTCATCATAACGGTAAAGAAATCAGCTATAGATTTGGAGCTCATGAAAAAAATGGCATTAAGAATTTTACAATTGTATTTGATTCAAATACCGTAAAGCATAATCCATATACAAAAAACAATCACATCTTTTTTTACGACAAAAAACTTAAAACATCACTTCACGTAAAAAAAGAACTCTTCGAAGAAATTTTGGATTCTCAAATAGATTTTAATTTAAGCACTGAACAAAAGGAACTGTTATCGCAAGGACATGATGTAACATTAAATGTTACAAATTCGATTTTATCAAACAAAGGAAAAATTACCCCCATCCAGAAAACGACTAAAAAAGAATTGAAAAGTTATGTAGCCGATTACAGTTTCTTTTTAGGTAAAACTAATCTCCTTCTAAAAGAAAATCCAGCTAAGAAAACATCTAAAACATTAGGTATCTCAAAAAATCAATAAAATGGAGAATATTAAAATTTTAAAAGCGGAAATGGATAGAGAAATAGAAAGAGAAACTAGAAGAACCTTTTATGGTATTTTTTTACTTCTGATAATTTACGGAAGTCTTGTTCTGGGTTATCTCATATGGATTGCAGAAAATGATAAAACAATCACTAAATAAATTTTAATATTATGAAAGATCAAGACGTAAATGACATCGAAGTAAAAGGAGCAGTAATCGATCGCCCTTTAAAAGTTAATGACCCAGTTGCCTTTATGAAAGACAATGTATACTATCAGGGTAAAATTGAAAAAATTACAAAAGAAGGAAACTATGAATTGAAACTTTACAATTCTGGCCAAAATGATCTAAAAACTCTTACCGTTCCAAAAGGAGAAAAACTAGAACCGCTATTTATTATTGATAAGAAAGATAAAATGGTTTACCTGAAATATTCTTATGAAGAAGTAAAAGCTGCATTAAGTAATAAGAACGATATAAAGGTTAAACTTCCTGATAATAAAAATTATTTTATGGCTTTAATGTTAGGCAATAAAACAGATGTTATTTCCATCGAGAAAAATATCGACGGAAATTTAAAACCTGTAGAAGGAAGATTGCAGATGAAGAGAATGACAGAAAACAAACTTCCTTATTTATCGGCTGATGTAAAATTTAAGGAACTTAATCTAGACAGACCTATATACGGTAAAGTTTTAGATCAGGCTCAAAAAGATCAACTTCAAAAAACTGGAGAACTTGGATTGGTAGAAGGTTTTAAAACAGCTGAAGGAAAAGAGTTTAAATTATGGGTGTCACTAGATAAAGACTTAAACAAAGTAGTAACAGCTCGTGAAAACCAAATTTATGTTGGAAAAATTTTTGGAGTTGTACCAAACGAAAAACAAATTCAGGAATTAAAATCTGGACAAGGAACTGTGTTAGAAATAAAAGGAAAAAATTATTTAATTCAGCCTTCAGCTGCCGTAAAAGATGCAGATGGAATTAAAAGCTATAGCGAAGCTAAAGCTAAGGAGCTTAAGTTAATTCCTGAAATTGAAGAAGAAAAAAAAAACAGTAAAACAAAAGGAGTGAGAGTTAGTTAGTAGGTTTCTTTTCATTCCATTTAAAAGCACTATCCACAATGCGTGGGGCAATACGCAGGATAGTGTTTTTTTTATCTAAATAAGTCTATGATTAATGAATTACACGATTTTATAATTCGACAATCTATTGGTTATAAAAAATACATAAATGAATTTCTTAATACATCTCCAGTTGACTGGTGCGAAAATGGTAAAAGGAAGTTTACTGATAAAGAAAATAATTATCAGCGCATTTATGAAACACAATTAATAAGAAAAATAAATAAAAGAGAATTACAGTATAAAACCCAAATCTAAATTTACCTATGGAAACTCCTTTAGAAGAAAAAGTAAAATGTATTCCTGCTACTGAGGAACAGAAAAAACAATATTCTCAACATATTAACGGAAATGAATTTACCGATATGCCAAGTGCTGATTTTCCGATTTTTTCCAAAGAACAATTAAATTCTGTTCCTGATATTGTTTCTGAAGTACCATTAAATGAATATGAAAAGAAAATGATATTACTTAATGATTTTGAGTATTCTGCAAGCAGTAACTGGAGCACAACATTTTCTTTAGATAAGGATAATTATTTAATCTCGAAGTATCACGATGTAGATCAAAATAATGAGGTATTTGAAAGTGTAAAAAATATTTACAAATCCGATGTTCTTTATATTCCTCAAAATGAAATTGAATTAAATCAAAACGAAATAAAAAAGATTTCTTCTATTGCATTTGACAAAGATCAATTTGAAAACATAGCTGATAAATTGAATAAATATTATGAACAGGCAGGAGAATCAATGTGGAATTTCAATCATAGTAAGGGGAAAGAAATTTTAGAATTTACTATGTATTTACAGGAATTTCCAGAAAATGTAAGAAATATAGTTTTAGACTATTTGCTTTTGGATTGTCCTGCTAGACCAGATTTTAACGATTATTCAGAAGATATGTTTAATCATGAAACATTATTTGAGCAAGCGATTGAGAATTATATTAATAAAGAATTACCTGATTTTAATTATAAGGAAAAAAGTTTATCCCAAGTTTTAAATTCACACGGAGTAGATATTGAGAAGTTTCCTTTAATTAAGGTTGATGAAGTTAATTACCTTAATATTTTGCTAAATGATGTATCTAGAATATATGCTGATAACAATAAAGAGTTACAAAAAGAAACAGTAAAACTTGAAGCTCCAAATAATGAACCACTATCTACTGAAAGTAATTTATCAATTGATAATATTTATGGTTTTAAACCTACAATACAGCAAAAAGAAGACTTAAATAACGGTAAGGGCATAACAGGAGAAATTCAGGGCAGAAGCTACTTCATTATGCTGTCCACACAAGAAAAAAACAAAGGTACTCTCCAGATTCTATCACTTGAAAAAGCTAAAGAATTTAATCTGTTGAAAGACTTTAACAATAATAAGGTTCAAAAAAATACAGGTTTGAGAGTTTAGTAGGTTTACTCTAAAACCAAAAAAAACACTATCAGGGAAACGTTGGGCAATCGTTTGATAGTGTTTTTAAAAAGTTAATAGCAAAGGCAAATGGCTATTCTTTATTTTGTGTTTAAAGCCTCCCTTATGGGAGGTTTTTTATTAATATTTAACTAGCAATGAATTTATGGACGATAAAAATCAATTTGAAAAATATAAAGGGTTAGGAATGTTATTGGCAATGATATTTCTTTTACTGGATATTTATTATTTCAATTATAAATTTTTTCACGAAGTTGGTCTTCATCATGGATTGTTTGATACCATTATAAAGTTTTTCCTTAAAATGGGATTTTTAAAAAGTCCTTTTTATCCAAAACTCGGAGTAATTTTAATGAGCATCTTTTTTGTAATGTTCGACAATGGAAAAAAGAATGTTGAAATAAATAAAAAT
Source organism: Flavobacterium potami (assembly GCF_020026915.1). Classification (GTDB taxonomy): domain Bacteria; phylum Bacteroidota; class Bacteroidia; order Flavobacteriales; family Flavobacteriaceae; genus Flavobacterium; species Flavobacterium potami. The sequence goes on from NZ_JAINUY010000012.1 coordinate 24,516, forward strand.
GATGCTATCTTTTTTGGAGTTATTACAACCGTTTTATTTCTAAGTACTTCTCTTATAGTTTTCATGTATAAAAATGTATTTCTATATTCTATTCTCGTACTAGGTTCTTATGCTCTATTGATCAAAAGTTATCATGCACTTCACAGATTATTTGATAATGCTCTTATGAAAGACAGATACAATAAAGTCAATAAAATTTTTCCTCAGAATACTGAACTTATTACAAATGACATGAGTGTAAATATTCCATTTACATTTGTGAAAGCTTACAAACAGAAAAAGATTAAAGATCAAATTGTAATGGAACCAGTCTTTGAAGATGGTTATATAAATTTTGTATCTCCCGAAAGAGCCACTTTAATATTAGGTAAGCCTGGTTCTGGTAAATCGTATTCATTTAATGAAGAATTTATCAGACAATGGATTTTGAAAGGTTTTGCTTTTATAAACTATGACTATAAATTTCCAACACTTACCAATTTTGCATATTTCTACTATCTAAAATATAAATCGTCATATGAAAATTATGGAAATAAAGGCAGGTTTGCATGTATTAACATATCAGACCCAAGATATTCCGACAGATGCAATCCAATTCACAGAAGACTATTAAAGAGCAAACAGGAAGCTATTGATGCTGTATATACCATTTTCTTTAATTTAGATAAAAAAAGCGCTCAGAAACAGGATTTCTTTCAAATGTCAGCAATGTCCATAACTGTTGCTGCCTTATGGTTTTTAAGAGAATATAAAAATGGAATTTATTGTTCTTTTCCGCACTTAATTGAACTTATACAGAAACCAGATGAAAAATTGCTTACAATCTTAGACAGCTATCCTGATTTAAGATATTTTACATCAGCTTTTACAGATGCTCTTAAAAAGGAATCATTCGAACAGCTTAGCGGTCAGACTGCATCTGCAAGAATACCTTTAGGAAAATGTGCAACGGACGAGATGTTCTGGGTCATGACTGATCCTGATGATACTGGAGTGAATTTAAAAGTAAATCTTCCTGAAGAAGTTACAATTCTTAATATTGCCAATAATCCTGAAACCCAGAAAACAAATGCGCCGGCGCTTGGATTATATCTCAGTCAAAGTGCAAAATTAGTTAATGATCATGGAAGAGTTCCTTGCGCTTTCCACGTTGATGAATTTCCAACAACATATATTCATGGTTTAAATACATTGATAGCTACAGCTCGTAGTAATAAAGTTTGTACTGTATTATCGGCCCAGGATTATACACAATTAATTTTAGAATACGGAAAAGAAACAGCTGATTCCATTTTTAATACAATTGATAACATTGTGACGGGTAAGGTTGCGATCGATACAGCTAAAAAAATGTCTGAGGCAATTGGAAAAATCAATTACACCACTCAGTCAATTTCAATCAATCAGGATAACACATCTACAAGTTTTAATACTCAAAGAGACTATATTGTCCCTCCCGAAGATATATCTCAATTATCTCAAGGCGAATTCTGCGGAGTAGTGTCCGATAATTTTAAACAAAAAATAGAATTAAAAGCCTTTAGAGGAGATGTTAATCCGCCAAAAGATGATATGAGCAATGTTAAGTTTCCAATGGTCTATCCAGATTTAGACGAAGAAATGCTTAAACAGAATGTTCGCCGTATACAATCAGAAATAAATGATTTAGTTGCGGAGGAAATGATTAGAATTGAAGACGAAAGACAAGATGCGATTGCTGCCGAACATGACAATGTTAGACACAGCCTTGAACAAAATAACAATCTTCCATTTCAAGACATTCCCAATGAAGAAGAGCTCGTTTTTAATCATGATATAGAAGAAAATAATACTGAGATTGAAAATTATAACTTTGATAATTTCGAGGAAAATATAACATTAGAGGATGAAGATTCTGATGATGAAAAGGATGATATGGAATATCAGCAGAAAAGATTAAAAGACTTTCTTTCCTCAATACCAAACATTAACGATTTGAAAAAGAAAGAATAACAATTAACTTATATTAAGGATTTTAATGAATTTAAAATTTTGTGACTATCTTGCGTATATTTTCTAAAAAAGAAACCTATATGATGGCATTTGCTAGCTTGGAAGATGTTATTCCAAAAATTTTAAAAAACCTTAATTTTCACGAGTATCTGATTGCCAACGGATACAAATTATTGCCCAATAAAAACGTGAAAGGCTTTAAATGTTATACTAAACAGGACAATTTGATTCTAGAAGATGATATTGTCTTTGTTGGATTTAATAACGGTGTTGATATTTATTATAGTTCCTTATTCAGTGATTCTGGCAATATTATTGATTTTGTGAAAAATAGATTTGAACTTGAAAGTGATTATGAAACGTTTGCCCCGAATAAAGATCACTTTATAGAAGCAGTAAGAAAATTAGTTCTCTATATAAATACAAATGGAGAAAATGAAAATAAAATAGATTTAGGCACTACTGCAGAGGATTTAAAAAATTTAAAACAGAATACATTTACTTCTTTTTATAAATGCGAGGAATTGTATGATGCTAAATATCTTGAGACATTTAAAATATCTAAAGCAGTTTACGATCATCCTATTTTTAAGGGAACGATTTGCAATTCCAGAGGACTTATTTTAAATGAACAGCAGTTAGACATTATTAATACTGCCTTTCCTATATATAATGAATCTGGCAAGGAATGCGGTTTATATTTTGAAAATAAAGTTGAAAAAAATAAAAGAGTGGAAGCAGATATCCATTTTTTTGCACCTGGTTCAATTGAAACTGGTTTATGGTTTTCCAACAATTATCTGCTAGATAAAAATATTAGAAAAACCAATCTTAAAACAAAAGTTACAGTTGTAAATAATCCGAAAGATGCCTTGGCGCATTTTTCGCATTTAAAAGAAAATAGGTTTTACGTTTCAGTATTCAAACAAGACGAAACAACCTACGAACATTTAAAAAGTGTTCTCACAAGACAAAGAAGTAATTTATATTTGGCAGGTAATGTGACAATTTTAAATTTTGTCAATGAAATTAAAATAATCCTCCAGATGATAAATGCAGAAATTGAGTTCGTGAAAGAAAACAATGAATCATTAATTTTAAAAATTGATATACAAAAGGAAGAAGAACATTTGCAAAAATTATTGAAATTAATAAAGAAGAATAACACAGCAAAAGTGGAACATATTTTAAGAACTTTAGGAGATGAATCCAAAACAAGCTTGCAAAATGATCTAATTATACCTACGCAAGACAAAGAAGGGAATTTATTTATCAAAACACCTAAAAACTATGCTTCATTGTTTTTTTTAGAGCAGATATTAATTAAAGTTTTTCCTGCTCCATTTGACATTTTTATTGAGAAGCCTCAATATTTAGACTGGACAAAACAGAACGTTAAATTCACAACGGCTGTGGAAGACACAACCAGTTCGGAGGAAATTATAGAAAAATATATTCAGGAAGAAAAAATATTTGTTTTATCAAATTAAAATATAGTAATAGTGAGCAAAGTAAACAAAGATACAAACGCTGAAAATAATCAACAGCAACAGCAGGAGCATTTTTTAAAAGTAGGAGAAAGAATCAGGGAATTAAGACTTCTGCATGGATGGTCTATAAAAGGCTACGAAGCAATGCTATCATTGCCTTCAGGAACACTGCATAATATAGAGCATGGAAAAGGAGGAACTGGAATTAATTTTCTAACCATCATTAATCATCTTACAGGTTTAGGTTATTCATATAAATGGCTGTTAGATTTTGATAATGATGATCATTTTAAAAAGGACGAACAGCATATCTATCTTGATATTGATAAAAATGAATTAATAGAAATTAATGAAGAAATGAAAGATGTAATAAATAAGTTTACAAAAGTTGTTTCTAAATATAAGTAATATTTAAAATCTGTTTTATGGCCACAACATTTAAGAAAAAAGAAGAAATAATTGCCCAAATTAATTTGCTTGATTATGCTTTGAATAATGGCTATAAAATTGATAAAGTTAAATCGAGTGTTGAATGGGTTGTATTAAAAAACGATACTATTTCAGACACAATTTTGATAAATTCCAAAAAAAACACATTTTCTAATATAGGGAATGACCGAGACAAGGGAGATATATTAAGTTTTGTTGGAAACAGATTAACAGGAAGCCTTTCAGTTGATAAAAGCAATGAGGCTTTTTATCAATCACTGGTTAAGCTGAATGAGTTTTTTGGAAATTATATCAATAAAGAGAAAAGCAGTGAAGTTCTTGATAAAGATAAGTTTCTGAAGAAAAAGGAGACACTTCATTCTCTCCAGGGAAAAGAATGGAATCATAAACCTATTGAAGATTATTCTTTTCTTATAAACGAGAGAAAAATAAGTGCTGCCATTTTAAAACATCCGCTTTTTGAAGATAAGTTATTTAATACTTATTTTAGATTGCCAAACGGACATCTTATAACAAATACAGCATTTGCTTTAACCTCTTTTAATGATCTGAAAGGTTTGGAAATTAGAAATTCAGGTTTAAAAAATTTAGCCGGCGATCATGAACACGCTTTTTTTACAAATACAAAAGGCATGGATAAAATTGACGGTGTTTTTTATGCTGAGTCCGTTATAGATATTGCAAGTTATATTGAACTTCTGCATGCAAATCCTAAATTTGATAAATCAAAAAATTACTGTTTCATTTCATTTTCAGGAAATCTTTATGAGAGTAAAATGAATAATATATTGAATGAAATTTCAAGTCTGCCTTTATCCAAAGATTGTTTTTTCGTTTCTTTAACAGATAACGATTCTGATAAATTAGAATCAAAAAAATCTGGCAAGAATTATGATGTGTTATTTACTGCATCACTGATAAATAAATTTTTTACGCCGGTTACATTTTCTTCGAATGATACATTTTACGATTTCACATTCACAAAAAAAGAAGATCTGAATATCGATAAAATTAAAACGCTGTTTGAAAAACAGGCAGATTACATTGACAGCCATTATCCATCCGATCAGAGATTTGGTAAATACGTGATTGTAAAAGAGAATGAAGGGGATATTAATATCAAGTTTCCTAAATCATTAGATTTGCTGAATGTAAATTTCAGAGAGTTTTTAAGTGATCTGAAAATAGAAAGATTTTATATTCCACATAAACCATCTAGCCAGTCCAATGACTGGAACGAGGAACTGCAGAGAAAAAAAGGATTTAATCCAGAAAAAAAAAAGGAACAACCCAAAATAGAAAAAGTTAAAAGTTATGGAAGAAAATTTTAAAAAGAAAGCTCTTGAATTTAATGATCAATATGACATTAATTTAATAGATACAGAGTATTACAGAGTATTTGTCAGCCATTTGAAAGAAATGTACCCTAGAGTGTATGTATCGTTGTCTGAAGCAAGCCTTTTAGAGCCATACTTAGAGCCTAAAATTGTATATTTCCTCCAAAGAGAATTAGAGCATAAAAAAATGAAGTATCCTGCTCACGGCTGTAAAGAATTAGCTTATGAAGAAGTATTTAAAGTATTAGAAGATGAACTTTCAGAAAATGAAAAAATTGAGTATTCTAAACAGTTTGATTTAGACATTCATAATTTCATTGATACTGAAGAAATTTTATAAAACACAAAATAAAGAATAGTCATTTGTTCGATTTGCCAAACTAAGGACAAATGATAATTAAAGATTTACAAGATTTCGTTGATGCAATCAACTACATAGCCGATAATAATTCATCGGAAAAAGCAAAACAAACAATCAGCACAGAGGGTTTATCTAAGTTTAAAGACACTTTATATGAAGTTCTGCAGTATATAGATAAATCCATATCTCCTGACAGCTTAACACCTCTTAAAAGAGAACTTTACAGAGCTTTATGCAAGCTCAATTCCCAAGAAAGAAATTCATTGTCTAATTCAATGCTGACTTCTTATTACACCCCAAATTATATTGTGGATGCTGTCAGCCGATCAATTCAGAATTATTGGGTACTAAAAAATTTGGAATCTTTTAAAATCCTGGAACCGTCTGCAGGTTCAGGAAAATTTATTAAACCTTTTTTAAGTTCAGCTTCAAGTATTGATGCAGTTGAGATTGACAGTTTTTCATCTAAGATTCTTCAAAATAATTTCTCTTATCCCAATGTCCATATTCAAAATTCAGGTTATGAAGATTTTAAGCCGGTTTATTTATATGATCTGATTATAGGAAATGTGCCTTTCGGTAATTTTTCTGTTTATGACCAGCACTTAACCAAAGAGAACAGAGAGATTGTAAATGGAAAAATCCACAATTATTTTTTCGTAAAAAGTATCGAAAACTTAAAGCCGGGCGGAATTATAGCCTTAATTACAACCTCTGCCATGAACAACAATTTTGATGGTAAGGAATTGAGGGAGAAAATGGTTAATGAAATGAATCTGATTTCATGCGTTAGATTTTCAGACCAGACTTTTAAGGAAAGCAAAACTAAAGTAGTTGCTGATCTGCTGATTTTTCAAAAACCTCTCACACCCAAAAAAAATATTACCGACAGAGAGGCCCAGTATGTAGAAACTACTCATTATCTTCCTGATAACAACGTATTTTATATTAATCAATTTCTGCTTAACAATCCTGAAAATATTCTTGGTAATCTTTACACAACAACCGGTGTTTTAGGCAAGCAGATTTTATCTGTTCAGGAAATTAGCCAAGAGAATAATCATGAAAAGCTGAGCGCCATTTTAGAATCTGATTTTAAAAATTTCGCTATTGAAAGATTATTGGATATCGAACTTGAAACAGAAGTAAAAGCAGATGGGCCGAACGTATCTGAAATTCATGATAAAATATTAAAATCTTATCCGTTTGCAGAACCAGGGAATATTATCTTTCTGGATAATAATTTTCAAAAGGTTTCCGTAAGCAATCAATCAATTAATCTCCTAGATTATACAGCTTTTAGTGTAGCGCCAAAAGACCATCAAAAATTATCTGTATTAATTGAGCTTAGAGATACGTATAAAAAACTCAGATTTGAACTGCGAGAAAACAATATTCCTAAAGCGCAGATTCTTCAGCAGAGTTTAAATGAGCAGTATGATCTATTTGTTTTTCTTGGGGACAATATTAATACACTAGCCAATGTAAAACTGCTAGCTTCAGAAACAGATGCCGATCTTCTGAAAGGATTGGAAATTTTTGAGAACGGACTATGGAATAAAAGTGAAATATTTTCAAAAGATTTCGGAAGTTTAAAAATTGACACTCCTAAACTTCAGACAATAGAAGATTCTATTGCATTAAGTTTTCAAAAATACGGAAGACTGGACAATGAATTTATTTCTTCGGTTTATCAGAAAGAATTTAACGAGTGGGCAAAAGAAGCTTTAAATAAAGAGCTTCTATATATTAATCCCATTATAAGAGGCTATGATAAAATTGATGGTTATGAATTAGTTGTTCCTTCAAAATTCGTCAGCGGTTATGTCGAAGGAAAATTAAGCATTTACCAAAACACCGGCTTACTAAATACAGATAATAATTTTTCAGATCTGTTTGATAAAAATATTATTGATAAGGCAAGGGAAACTTTAATTAAAGCGATTCCTTTTAAATTAAATATAGCAGAAATAAATCCTGGTATGGGAGAACCGTGGGTAGATAATTCTATTTATGAATTGTTTGCAAAAGAACATTTTAATTGTCCTGAATTTTCGGTAAATCATATTCCTGCAATTGATAAATTTAAAATATCAGGTTCTTACAGCAGTTTTGCAAATGCAAATTATTCAGTAGAAACCAATTCAAATAGGGTTGGCTATCTTAAAATTTTTGAATTTGCAATGATTCACAATATACCTGAATATAAAAAAGAGATTACCCGTGGAGATCAGAAAATAAAAATAGCAGATAAAGACACAATTAATGCGGTTATTGTGGCTGTTGAGAAATTAAATGGAGCTTTCAGCAACTGGCTTCTCCAGAAGAAGGAATTATGTGAAATTTTAGAGAATAAATATCATCTGCTCAATAATGCAATTGTAAAAGAGAATTTTAATGTTTCACTTTTAAATTTTGATGATATTACTATGGTTAGTCCGTATGAACATCAAAAAAATGCAGTATGGCAGAATGTTAACCAGTTAGGAGGAATTGTAGATCATGAGGTTGGTTTTGGCAAATCACTTACAATGGCCATGACTACAATGAAAAAAATTCAGTTTGGTCTGACAAGCAAAGAATTGATTGCCGGTTTAAATGCAAATTATGTTGCTATTTACGAAACCTACAAAAGCACATACCCAAAAGGTAAATTTTTACTGGTTGAACCATCTGATTTAAGTCCTGAAAAAAAACAGGAAACATTTTATAAAATAGCCAATAATAATTGGGATGCTGTTATTACAGCTCATTCCTGTTTAATGAAATTCCCTATTGCCCCGTACACTCAAAGAGAAATTCTTGAAGAAACTATCAATGAGATTAAAAACACGGTTAATGACAGTGATTCTTCAAAACTTTTAACTCGAGGAGAAACTAATGCATTGAATAAAAGGCTTGTTGATGCAGAAGCTAAATTTAAATATGCTAATGACGTTATAAACAATAGAAAGGAAAAAGGTACTTTGATCTTTGATGATTTAGGCTTTAATTCAATGACAATAGATGAAAGCCAAGAGTTCAAAAACCTAAGCTTTACAACTAGGCATTCTAGAGTTGCAGGATTGGGAAATCAGAATGAAGTTCAAAAAACAACAAATTTATTGTCTTACGTTCGACATATTCAGGGTATCCATAAAGGCGATAAAGGAATAACTTTTGCAAGCGGAACAACAATCAGTAATAGTATTACCGAGCTGTATCTGCTTTTCAAATATTTAAGGCCTGAAATGCTGAAAGAAAAGGGGATGAACAATTTTGACCAGTGGGCAAGAGTTTTTGCCCGTAAGACAAATGAGTACGAAGAGAGCGTTACGGGAATGATTAAGCAGAAAGAGAGGTTCAGGTATTTTGTAAAAGTTCCTGAGCTTGCAAAAATGTATAACGATATCACAAATTACGCTGATTTCAATACTTTCAAAATTGAGCGCCCTCAGGCAAAAACACATCTTATTGCAATTGAGCCTTATAAGGAACAGCTTGAGTATTTTCAAAACATTAAAAAATTTGGAGAAACTAAAAATCCTGATTATTTAACAGGCAAGTCAGCGCTTTCAGCTGCTGATAAAGATATTCAGAAAGCAGTAGGTTTAATATGTACAAATCTTGGACGTAAATCGGCGCTGTCTTTAAAATTAATTGACCCTGATTTTCCCGATCATCCTAAAGATAAGATTCATACTATGTCAAATGCTGTGGTAGATTACTACAAGCAGTATGATAAAGATAAAGGAACGCAGTTAATTTTTTGCGATCAGGGCGTTCCTGGTTCGGTTAATTATAATCTGTATGCTTATATTAAATCTATTTTAGTTGCCAAAGGCATTCCTGAAAAAGAAATAGCATTTATTCATGACTGGGATAAAAAAAGAATGACGCTTTTCTCAAAAGTTAATTCTGGAGAAATCCGTGTGCTTCTTGGTTCTACTTCAAAAATGGGGATTGGGGTTAATGTTCAGCAGAAAATTTGTGCGCTGCACCATTTAGATTTTCCGTGGCGTCCCACCGATATGGTTCAAAGAAATGGTAGAGCTGAGCGCCCTGGTAATTTACTGCTTCCAAATTATGATAATGTGCTTAATGTCAATTATTATGCTACAAAGGAATCATTAGATTCCTATACATTTAATCTTCTGCAGATCAAACATAATTTTATCCTGCAGATCAAAAATTCTTCGCTCTCCACTCGTGTGATTGATGAAGGATTGATTGATGTTAATGGCAGTATGAATTTCTCTGAATATATGGCCGCTTGTTCGTCTAACCAGTATTTAACCCAGAAGCTTCAGGCTGAAAAGAAATTGAATGCTTTGGTAGATAAACAGAATTCTTATGATTTGAACTTTAGGCAGAAAACCAATCAGCTTAGTTTTATTAAAGATGATATCCAAAAATGCGAAAGGCTGATTGTTAAATTGAAAAGCGATTTTGAACATAAAAAAGATCTGAAAATTAATTTAATTAACGGAAAAGAATATTCTTCTGATAAAGATTTAGCTGCCGTTCTTAGATATCAGCTTGACGTTAAATTTAAGACTAAAGATTACGAGAACCCGTTCGTTAATTTTTCAAATGGCTTTGGTCTGATTGTTTCCCCTAAACATAAAGATGTGCCTATAGATAAAGAAAATTATAGTGTCTTTCTTCAGACCGCGAATAAATTTAAAATTGGATGGAAGTCTAATACGTTTGTGAAAGATGATATAGAAGTTTCAAATTATGCTAAAAATTGCTTAAGCCGTATAGAAGTGCTTTTAGGTAATGAAAATAAAAAATTGGAAGGTCTCTTAGTTAATCAGAAAGAAATTAATGATGTGCTTTTGAATAAGATTGATAATTCAGAAGAAATTAAAAATTTAAGAAAAGAAGTTGTCAAACTTGAGCATTTGATTGAATTTGAGAATAAGAAAAATAATAATGAACGTGATGATGAAGATCAGAATAAAGCAAAAGGCAATAAGCCGAAATTGTAAGCTGATAAAGTTTATGCGATTTAGTTTTTTTTCCCTTTGGTTTTTGAAAATTTGACTTTGGAAAATTTTGATTCCTCTCCTTTTTTTGGGGAGGTTTTTTTTTGCGAGCTGTGTTATCTTTCTTTTTTGGGCGTTCCGTTGGCCAGGCTATCCGCACTCAATTTTTTGCAGCAGAAAAAGCAGCAAAAAGATTTCAGACAATTGCTACTATCCTTAACGCTTTACATGGAGAAACTCTAATGAACCAAAGGGAATAAAAATGAACTTTAAAATAAGCGATTTAATGTTTAATACCCTTTAAATACAGGCGTTTAAGCGGTATCTTTAAGTAATAAAAATAAGGAACATGTCAAAATCTAAAATTGAAAAATACGTGCTTTCTCCTGAAGAACTTAAAGAAAAAATGGATTATCTGAAAGCAGAAAAAAAGCAGTTTAGGGTATTTTATGGTTTTGCAAAATTAACTAAAAAGATAGTCCGCAAAAAAGAACTGGCTGTCTATTACGAGAACGGCTCTTTAAATTCAAATGATAAATACGTTCAGCAGAAAATACATATTGTATATGTCAGAAATCAGACATTAGAAGAAATGACGGATTTTAATATTGGGAACAGAAGCTTTACAAAGTATGGTTATTTTATAGATGATAAGCGTTGGAATGGAGACATTGAAAAAATACTTGAAGACAATTATACAGCTGAAGAAAATCATGTTTCCGTTAAAGAACGAAATATGATAAGGGATAAACTAAGAAACGAATATTACTCTTTCTATAAAGTCGAAAAAAAATTAATGGGACAGCAGTCCTTAATCTTTAACTAAAATATATGGCAACTTTCACATCTGAGCAATACGAACATTATAAAGCATTTGTTGATACACACTCTAATGAAGTGGCAGAATTTATAATGAACAGTAAACATGATTTTACTCCAGAATCACTGATTAAATTAGGAAATGATGAAGCTCAAAATAATTTCATGGATTTTCCTGATTATGATGAAAATGAACCGTTGGGAATAGAAGATTCCTTAGTAGTTCTTTATTTCGATTATGTTGAAGACGATATCGAGTTTAATAAACTTTATGATTTTTTCTGTGAAAATTTAAAATACTGCTTATGGAAACTCACTGGTGCAGAAAATTAAAAGGGGGAATCGGAAGGGAGATTGAAAACATGGCTCTAAATGCTGAAAAGCTCCAGAGAGAAAAAAAGGAATTATTAAGAAAGCTTGATTCTTTAGAACGTGAAATAAAAATTCAGGAACATGATTTATTAGAATCTATTAATCAGGAATGGAGCAGAGAAGAAATCAATACAGCTCGCTTTATTTAAATAAAAACTATGACAACCATTAACAGTTTATCGGGAGGAAAAACAAGCTCTTATTTGGCATCTAACTATAAAGCTGATGTAGATATGTTCGCTATGGTTTGCATTGACAATCACAATGCAGCAGGATGGCTTAGATACAATAAAAAACTTCTTCAGTATGCCAATGATAAGCTTGAAAAATTTATTCCTGAATACGGAGAATTTAGGGCTACAGCTGAAGACCCGATAATTATTCAGACCATGATGGATTTAGAACAGAAAATTGGCAGAAATATAACTTGGGTACGTGGTATTTCTTATGATGTTCTAATCAATAAAATGGGTTTCATACCAAATCAGATTAAAAGCTTCTGTACAACAAAAATGAAGCTTGAACCAATTTTTGAAGAATGCTACCTGAATTATGGTACGGACATAGAAATGAGACTTGGAATCCGATATGATGAACCTGACAGGCTTGAAGATATTGGCACGTCTTTTAAATTTCCTGTATCATGTAATCTTTATGGTCAGTGCAGGCAGAACCACCAAGAAATAGAATGGAGAAAATTGTCATTTCCTCTTGAAGAAGATAAAATAATGCATCCGCATGTAGTTCAATATTGGAAAGATCATAATGATGTGGTTTTTGCTGATGACAGCAACTGTCAGATGTGCTTTTGGAAAAATGAACAACAGCTGAGAAAAAACTTTGATAAGAATCCTGCTGTAATGAGTTGGGCAGGAGTTGCCGAAGATATTCAGGGGAGCACATTCAAAAAGGATATAAGCATACTTGATATTAAAAAACTTGGACTACAGCTCGATTTTAATTTCGGAACTGGAGCTGAAAACTGTAAGTCAGGCTACTGCGGAGGATAAAATATAAACTACTTAAACTTAAAAAAATGAAAAATCTTTTCAATGAAACAAAAATCAACAAATTAAAATGGAAGCTCTATCACAAATGGGATAGTTTCGTAAGATTTATTACTCTCAGATCATATTTTTATGACCTATTGCAAACCTATGTAGTAGAAGAGATTATGATAACTTCTGTTGCAGTTAGACACATTGATAATCCTCGTGTAATAATCGATTTTTATGAATCAATTATCATCCCAGTCGTAGGAAGCTATTTAATGATAGGTGTGTATGAAAATAAAAAATATTATAAAGTAAAGCATGTTGTGTACAACAATGGAATGGGGGCAAGCGTCTATGTCGCAGATGTGAAAAATATTGAAAATAAGCCATTTTTAATTTAATCATTAACCTTAAAATATTATAAAATGAAAATTACTTTTTACAAATATCTAGAAAGCATATATAATTTTGAAACTGCACCTTTTTTATTTGGTACTTTTATCTTTCTTATAATTTTAGTGCTAGTCCGAAATGAATTTCAGGCACAAAAAACTAATGAAATATTTGAAAATTGTCAGCTTAAAATTGCCAAAATCACTGATAATATTGGGAACTTCCATTTTAAAATAGTTATTTCCGAAAATAATGGAGCTGATTTTTTAGAGTTTCAGGAATATCTTAACGCTAAGTCATACAGTTTAGGCCCTCTTTTCTCATACAGCCATAAAGAATTTAAATCTATTTGTTCTTCTTTTGATACTCTAGAGGATGCTGTAAATGAATTATATAATTTTAAAGATAGATTTGGCCAGTCTTCCTTTGAAAATAAAGTCGAATTGCAATAACTCAAAAAGATAAATGAAAAGAATTAAAAAATACATCGAAAAACAGATTTACGAATTTTTAATTATGCCTAAGATATGGCAGTTAGTATGCATTATTTTCACTGTGGTTCTTATCTATCTTTTTGTTGATCTGTACAAAATCAAGGCAGAAATAAGAAAAGTTCAGGCAGAGCGTGATAAACTTGAACGTTGGCCATTCTAATTTTAGCAAACTAAAGCATTAACTTTTAGTTTCCTTTTATACTTTTAATTAACATGAGAAACCGACCGTAATTTGTATATATTTATAACTTTGTAAGATAATATAACCAAATTTATTTATATATGTCACACTCCGTATTAGTAAAAGTTACAAGTGAAGAAATTCCTGGAATAAAGTATTTTTTGTATATCAACTCTGATGAAGAAGGGGGATTAACAACATTGTCTGAAGATGATGCAAATAAGCTTGCACAAATTTTAAATGGATATCCTGATACATTTAGCGAAGTAGAAGTTTTAGCTCGAACTAAAGAAGAAGTTATCTTGCTTGATTTTAAAGAATCAAAAGGCGATAATGATGCATTCGATTTTCCTAATGTATTTGAAGAATGCGAAAACCTTCAAGATTTGCTTGAGGATAATTTTACAGATCAGATTCAGGGTATTAGTCTGGATGAAACTAGAAGACAACTAGATAAAAACAATTAAAAATCAAAACCTCTTTTTAAAGAGGTTTTTTTTATAAAAATATTTGTTTTTAATATATGTATTGTGTATCTTTACACAATACAGATAGACCCGTTCAAATAAATACTAACCAACCATGATTAAAACTTTTAAAAGCAAGGCGTTAAAAAAGCTTTGGAGAGATAATGACAGCAGTAAAATTAACAATGCACATCTGACTAGAGTAGAAGAAGTTTTAACCATAATAGATGGTTTAGATGAAGTGCCAAGAGATTTAGGTTTTTATTCCAGCCTTAGACCTCACGAATTAAAAGGAAAACAAAAAGGAGTATGGAGCCTTGATATTTCTGGGAATTATAGAATAACATTTAAATTTGAAAGAGGCAATGCGTATGATTTAGATTATTTAGATACTCATTGAAATTAAAAAATTAAAAATAATCACAAATAAAAAGGTTCATTTGAATATAGAATTAAACATTGATTTGACATTTAGGCATTCATATTATAAAATGCCTGAATGTTAGATCATTTGCTGTATAAGAATAATTATGATTTTTATACATTATATATATAACTTATAAAATATTTACTTACAATCACAACAGACACACGTATTATGGAAATTAAGATGAGAAACGTTCACCCAGGTTCTATTTTAAAAATGGAGCTTGTCGAAGGTAGAAACTTAACGGTAAGCAAAATTGCCGAACTGCTTCTAACTACTCGTTCAAATATGTCCAATATTATTAACGGAAAAGCTTCTATAACGCCAAATATGGCTTTAAAGCTTGAAAGAGTATTTGGGGGTAGCGCAAAACATTTTTTAAATCTTCAGTTAAATTACGACTTAAGAAATGCAACAAAAGATTTTGAAGAAAATCCTCCAAAGATAAGTTATTATGACTTTGCTTAATCTAAATAAATCAAGTATAAAATGGAGATAATTAATTATGAATCTATATTTTATATAGAAAAAGACAAGGAATTTAAACTCGTTGAGAATTTTACATATACAATTCAAACAAAAGGAGTTTCCTTAATTGGATCATTGATAGATTTTGAAAAAATATTACAGGAAAGCATTGTTGAAAACGACAATGGAACTATGGATATACTAGAGAAGATTAAACTAGAGTATGGAACATTTTTGTTTGAAATTTCTAATGTAGAGAAACTTAAAAATTTTGAAAATAATGGAAAAAGTTATTTCAATTTTTCGAGATTAAATATCAAACCGGTATAGTTAAATATATTTTATTGAACGATGGAGTTATGGAAAAAAACATTGAGAACTTTAAGAATGATATTCTATTTAAAAAAATTAATATTCGTGTTTATTCAAGTGGATTTATTTTGAATGAAGGCTCAGGATTAGAAACATCTCTTTTGTCTGTCTTAAATACCCCACCAGAACCTGACTTTGATAGTGAAAACTATAATTGCGATACTTACAATGAACAAGGTGTTCTAAATAAAACACCTATTGCTGATTTATTTAGAAATGAAATTTATTTGCAATTTGAATTTGGAAAAGACATCAAGTTATTTGACTTTATTACACCTAATTTGTTTTATTCAAATAGTGACATAGGAAATTCCTTTATTGATGTACTAAAAAAAACGGAGATGATTTTTATTGTTTATGAAAGGATTTGGGTAGATCAAAATACTCTAGAATTTGAGTTATTAATGGGGGAGACTTGTAATAAAAGAAAAATGAGAGAAAGGTTCTTAGGAACATACAAATTTGACTAAATCTCCATTATGTGAAAAGACATTTTGTTAGATGATAAAAACTAAAAGTATGATACATTATTATTTAAACATAAAATCCCAAAATAAAGAATTAGACACATCGTGGTATGCTAGCTCTATATCTTTTAAAACAAATATTCAAATCAATTTGAATGAAAAGGTTTTGTTTGATAGTACACAAGAAGATTGGCAAACAGAACTTGCTAATGATTACCAAACAAGATTATTTAAAGTAATTGATAAGATTATAAGGGTTCATAATATGAATGGAGATTTATTAAATGAACCGTTTGTTGATCTTTTTTTAGAGCCTATTTATTTAAATGATACAATAATCACAGTAGCAGAACCTTTAGATGAAAAATTAATTTTTGAGCTACCTACTAGAATATTTAATGTTTTAAAAAATAATGACATAAATTCACTTGAAGAACTTCGGGACTATAGAAAATCTGAATTGAGAAAATTTAAAAATTTAGGACAAACAAGCTTTAATTTTTTAGTAGATTTTTGTACTAAAAATAATATTCCATTAAGTAAATAAAATGTAGAATATAAATTTACTCAAATGAAACTTTTCTAGAAAACCAATAATTTATTTATCATGTTACATACACTGACACTAACAACACCTAAAAGAGTATTAGGCGAAAGTGGCTTTTTACAGCTTACTAATAAATAATTAATAACGTGAAAAGCTATTCCGGATCTTTTCTTCAGGAATACAAAATAACGTGAAAACGAGAACCAGGAACAAGCTGCAGAAATGCAAAATAACGTGAAAACTATAAAAAATAATAAAATATGAATACCAATCTATTAGTAATATTTCTTTCTTTATTTATAATCGGACTAATTTTATCTGTAATTCTTATAAGTTATTTATCAAATAAAAGATGGAAGTATTTTAAAACACTTAAATTTAAAACGGCAAAATTTTCAGACAATATTGGTAATGATTATTTTGTAATTGTTGGAAAAAATAAAGATGGTAATTTTTTAGAATTGTCAAAATTTCCAGTGGTTAGATTTAAAATTGCTTTAACAAGAGAAAATTCTATGTTTCAAAATATAATGTGTAAAGGTTTAGAAGCTTTTTATTTAGAAACCGCAGCACAAAAATTTCTAAACAAAGAAGATGTAGAAATAGAATTAAAAAAATTTTTAATTAGAATTGGACAAACACAATATAAGAGCGAGATTACCACTTTTGAAGAGGAAGAAATAAAGGAAGTTTATACCATAACAAATGAACAGTTGCAAGGATTATTTAATCAAGGAGAACCTAATCAGACGATTTTAAAACATTGGTTTCCTGATGTAATTTTTTTTAAAAAATAGTACAAGCTTTATTAAATTTTATAATAGACTAAATAATTAAAAGATGAAAAGACCGACATTATTTAAACCGACACAAAAAGATTTAGAGAGGGTTGCTAATGTAATTTCTGAAAGCCTATCAATTCAAAAAGTTGTAGTGGCAGGAGATAAAAAAGTTCGTGGGAAAATTGAACAAAAACCGTATAAATAATTATGACAACAGATAAATATATCAACGATAATAAAACAGAAACTTTTAAAAAAGGCGACAAAGTTATAATGCATTCTTGTCATGAAGCAACATTTGAAAAATATAAAGACAAAGTTTGGATTTGTGCGACATCTAGTTTTTTAGATAAAGGCAAACAGGATGTTGTTTTTCTTGAAGATTTTAGTGGGTATTTTTTATCAAAATATCTAAAAATTTGTAATTCAACTGGAATGAGTTTTGTACTCTTGAATCAACGCTCTGGCTTAATCAATGTTATTGATATGGGAGAAAGTTATACAAAAATGAAGCTTTAAAAAGCTTCGAGTTGATAGTTAAAAAGGTAATAATATTATCAATATTAAGAATATTGGCTGAGCCATTTTTCTACTCCAGCTTTTATCATTCCCACATCATGTTTTGGATAGTTTTTTTTCAAATACTCAAAGAATTCCGCCTTAGTATTACCAGTTTCCCATTCAAAAACACTAAGATAAAACATTGGCCACTTTTTAGTATGTTGCATAAAATCATATATTGCAAAATAGGGTAATCCGGAGTATAATGAATTATCAATGAGTTCATCATAGAAAGATTTTGTAAAAGCTTTTTTCATTTCTCTAATAATGTAATAATTGATATGATGCCTACTTCCTTCGCGAATTGCTACTGCAAGTACATACATACATTTACCTTGAAAAAAGGTATAAAGATAATTACGAAATTCCTCTTCCATAATATCACAGATGTCCTGGCTGTAAAATGCATATTCTTGTTTGAATAGTTCTAGTGAAAAATTATAGGGATGCTTCTTTTCTATAAACTCAATTATTTCCATTTCTAAGGTAATAATCTTTTCAAGAGAAGGATTTTCTATAAGTCCCGGAACAGTTTTTATATATTTTGGTTTTGAAAACAAATCAAAAAAGTTGCTTTTAAAAAAAAGAGTTTTTCTTTCAAAAGTTAGCTGTACATACAAAGGATGTGTCATGATGTTGCCTAATGGAACTTGTTTCAGCTTTTCGTTGAAGTAGGTTTTATAACTTATTTTTGATGGTTTGCGCATTCTTTTTTTATAAGAGATTTTAACAATATGCTTGTTTAATTTTAAATTAGCCAATAAATTCATGTTATTTTTTTTGCAAGCTTTCTAGAGTTTTCTTTATTTTTAAAACTGTATTTTTCGAACAATCTGATAGTTTGGCAATATCCTCTATTGTATGATTAGTTTTTTTATTAATGTAATTTATTACTCCTGGATATTTTGCAAGAAATTTTTCAGGAGTTTCATTTGTATTTTTCTCTCTTCCTTTATATATCCCTTTTGCTTTTGCTATAGCTATCCCTTCTTTCTGTCTTTCTAACATTGTTTCCCTTTCCATCTCGCTGACATTAGCCAGTACACTAACAATTAGTTTAAATGTTGGAGATTCTTTGCCACCCAATAGGCTTTCCAAACCTAAATTGTCTACTTTAAGACAAATATTAAATGTATGAAGTTTATTTATGGTTTCTAAAATATCTAAGGTATTTCGACCTAATCGGTCTATGCTCGAGATACTAATGTATGTGATATTTTTCCCTGGTATATCTGCTAAAAGTTTTAGTCCTTCAGGGCGCAAAGAAAATGGAACCGCACCGCTTATTTTATCTATGTAAAGTAATTCATTATTATATTGTTTGGCCAATTGCCGTTCTATATTTTGCGATAATGTTGAAACCCTAATGTAACGTGCTTTCATAATTTTAATAGTTCATTTTTAGGATAGGTGTTTTTGATATATACTAAAGCTTTAAAAATCGTTATTCAAAGATAATTTATATAATCCAAAAATAGAGTATAGTCTAAAATTAAACTTTATAGTTAAAAATATTAACACTAATATAAAATAGTTAAAAATATTTATATATTTACACTTTAATATTAAATCAATTTTTATGAAAAAAAAATTAGTTTCATTTGTTTCGTTCTTTCTTATTTCATTTACCCTTTTTGCCCAATCTGGAAAAGTGATTAAAATTAAAGATGGAGATACCATCGTAGTTCTTGATACCAATAAAAATCAAATAACTCTTAGGTTAGCAGAAGTTGACTGTCCTGAATCAAGTCAGGATTTCGGAAAGAAAGCAAAATCATTTACTGCAGAACAGGTTGCATTAAAAATAGTAAATTATAAAGTAACAGGAACTGACCGTTATGGAAGAAGTATTGCCAAGGTTTATTATGACAATAAATATCTTTCTGCTGAAATTATTAAAAATGGTTTTGGTTGGCACTATAAAAAGTTTTCTAAATCTGATGATTTAAGAAAGTTAGAGCTTTCTGCCAGATCAAAAAAAATTGGCTTGTGGTCGGATAAAAATTGTAAAGCTCCGTGGGAGTATAGAAATGATATGAAAGTTAAGTTTTAGTTTTTTTTCCCTTTGGTTCAAAAATTCGACTTCGGAGAATTTCTTTCCTCTTCAAGAGGTAAATTTTAATTTTAAATATGAATTACGTACGAGTGTTAGAATAAACCAAAGGGAATAAAAACGAATGTTTTTTTTTAGCATTAACGGAGTATAATAATCGTTGTTTTTGTAAATAAGCTGTATCTTTGAATAGTAGAAAAATCAAAAGGATGAATAATTTACAATTTGCTTCAGCAACACTATTAGAAAAATTTAGAAATAATAATTCATGCAGTTTAATTCCTGAAAATAGAGCTTGTAAAATTATGGATTTCCAAAATTATAAAATTGTAATTATTGCAAGCTGTTCTTCTGGTGCTGATGGTGTTAAATGGGTTACAGCTTATAAAGTTGTTCCAAAGGATATATATAAAGATAGTGTTTATACCTACGATGAACATGTCAAAGCAATTATCGAGGGAACTATTGAAAGAGGATATACAGGTATTGAAATAATAACCAAAAAAGGGAAAATGGTTATAAGTGGAGAAGCATTCACTATTAAGCCGGTTCAAATATTAGAATCTCAGCAATTATCATTATTTAACTAACAATATTTATAAGAACTAACATGAAAAATATTATTACTAATAATACAAAAGTATTTAGATTATTTGGAAAATCAGCTAACATTGAAGAAGTTCAGGAAGTTCCTGAATTGCCAATCGGTTGTAAGATTTATTGTTATGGCTATGCAATGAGTGAAAGTATTGGTGCAGTCATTTCTCCAAAAAATGAGTTTGGTCAGTACAAATGTGTTTATATTTCAGATTTTAATAGTGGCTTCTTTACAGTAGATGAATATTCTAGACCTCATTCTAAAAAATTTGGAATTGGAAATTATTTTGATGATAATTTTGAAATCTTCGATGATTCGGTATTGGAAGAATATATTATGAAAGCTGAAATTTCTGTAAACATTCAAAATCACTTAGAAAGTGAAAAAGCAACCTCAGACAAACTGGAATTAGATAGTTTGCCAGGATTATATCCATATTTAATTATTAATCCTCAGGGAGATCATAAAATCACTAAGAACAATTTGATTGCTGAATTAAAAAAGAACTTCCCTAAGGTTAAATTTTCAATTAAAAAAACAAATTATAGCACCTACAATATTTCTTGGATTGATGGACCTTCTGAAACCAAAGTAGAGGAAATTGCTGAAAAATTTGAAGGTTATGAAACAGATCAAACAGGAGACTATCGAGATTACAACCCTTCAAATTTCAACAAAATATTTGGAGATTTCAAATATGTCTTTTATTCAAGAAAAGCAAGTGAGACTGTTGCTAAATGTAAAGAAAAGTTAAGTGAATTAATTGGAACGAATAGCAACAATTATAAAAGTGAAACGGGAGACATATTTTATAGAACTTTTAGAAATACGTCTTTCCCATTTGATATAAATGGTATTTCTATACAAATGAAGAATAATTATTCTGGAAGCTTTACAGATTCATTTGAATTTGTTTTTGATAAAGATGTAGAATTTACTCCTGATGTTTACTTGGTTGATTATAGTGATAAAGCCATTGCAGTATTTGGCAATACTAAAGAGATTAAAGAAAAACTAAAAGAACTAGGAGGAAAGTTCAACACCTATCTTACCTATAATGATGTTAAACAAGCAGGATGGATATTCTCTAAAAAGAAAGAATCTGAATTAAAAAAATTCCTGAACCAAAGGGAATAAAAACTGAAGTTTTTTTTACTCAATAACGGAGTATAATAATCGTTAAATATAAACATTAACCTTATCTTTATATAAGAAAATAAAAGTATAAAACTATGAAAAATTTAAACTTTCCTAATTATCAAGAAGAAGTATCAATTGTAAATATCACACCTTCAAGTATGTTAAAGGGATTTGAATCATTATTTGAGGACGATCAATTTAATGAAATGACAATTGAAGAAAAATTATTGATTCTCGTATTAGACAGGGACGGATATTTTTTTTCGAAAATTAAACCTTTACCTAGTTTCTTAATTCTTCTAAAAAAGCATGGAATTTTTGTTGAAGCATTTGTATTTTATAATGAAAAAGCTAGAATTTACGCATGTTTCCTGAAAACTTTCATTGAAAACTCTGAGATTAAAAACTACAAAGAACTTTATAATAAATAATTAAAAATATTAATATAATTTGCATCATAGTTAAAAATTTTAATATATTTGAAAAAAATTATTTTAATGGAAAAACAAGTAGTAATATTCGAGGTTCTTAAGTTTTTTGCGGTTTTATTGTTCTTAGGCTGTTTTTTTATAGCAGCCAAAAAAGCAAAAGTAATTATAAATGGTATGTACGAAATCTTAAACGAAAATAAGATTGAGTTAGAAGATAAATACCGAAAGAAGTTATCAGCCAGAGTGGTTAAAAATCAGATTTCATTTAAACCTTTTGAAAAAGAAAAATTGAGAAAGTTTCTCAACAACGAAATATTTGATTCAAAAGAATTCAAATTAAACATTAAGCAAAAAGTCATTGTATAATTAAAAATTAAACATCATGAATGTAGCATTAAAAATAATATTAGGGATTTTAAAATTTGGTTTTAAATTTTTCATCATTGTAGTTAAACTAATGTTTGCATTCATGATGAATGTTAAGTAATAAATAGTTGGTTTTTTTCGTTTTTTTTTATTTTTTGGTAGTAAACCCTTATTATGATAATTAGTAAGGGTTTTATTTATTACGTACGTTTTACGTACGTTTTTTTGTATATTTGTAAAGCTAATCAATTAAAAATAAATACAATGTCTACAAAAACAGTTAAATCAGAACCAGTAAATGTTAATGTTACAACTTTCCGTGATAAACTTAAAGATTATCTCGAAGTTGCAGAGAATGAGATATTAATTGTAAATGGAAAGAATGGTAAAAGATATATTGTTGCACCAATAAAAGATGCTGAAGAAAACCTTAGTAAAACTATTACTCAGATTAATTCTAAAATCAAAAAATAAAGAATGGAAAATATAAAAAGCAGTTTATTGCCAAAGGTTCAGTACACTACTGAACTGGCTACTAATTTACCCGATTCGGCTCAATTCCCCCAAAGATTATATTCATTTCTTGAAAAGGCGAGGAACGATGATAATAATCCATTAACAATTCACGCCCTAAGAGTTATTTTAGTTTTAATTTCGATAGTTAAAAAAGACCAGGTGTTTTCTACTCAACAGCTTGATCTATTCGATGAAGATTGGTAT
Source organism: Flavobacterium potami (assembly GCF_020026915.1). Taxonomy (GTDB): domain Bacteria; phylum Bacteroidota; class Bacteroidia; order Flavobacteriales; family Flavobacteriaceae; genus Flavobacterium; species Flavobacterium potami. Next base: position 47,769 of record NZ_JAINUY010000012.1, read on the forward strand.
GCAACTGATAAAGCTTCTCATGATCAGGTTCAGTTTTTCTTAAAGCTAAAAGATTTAATACCGCAAGGTTCCAAAAATTATGACTACGCAAAAGAAGGATTAAAATTTCTTCTAAAATTTGTAACTGAAGAAAAACTTATCATTAAAGGAAAAGAAGTTGAACTTCATAGTTCTGTTATAAGTAATCTTGTTTTTAATGATGGAGATAAAGGAGCTAAATTCTATATGCATCAATATTGGTATAGGATTTTTATTGATATTAGTAAAGGATATAATCGTATAGCCACAAATTCTATTTTTAATATTTCTTCCTTACACGCTTATTTGTTTTATCTTTTTCTTACTACTCTTAGGAGATCTAAACAGGATGCAGGGAGCTGTGAAATGCGTATGGATACCATAAATGAAAGATTCAATACAAATTATAAGTACTGGTCGAAAATTAAAGAAAAGATTTTAGACCCTGTAAAAACTTCATTGGATGCTAATTCTGAACTCTCTTTCAATTACAGCTGGCCGGTTGAAGGGAACAAGATTACAATTGTTGCTTACGAAACTGCAAAAATTGCTCCTGAGCTTAAATCTGACATCGATTATCGCATTGATAAAGCCGTAAGATATAAAAAGTCAAAGCATTCTTTAAATGATATTCAAGTTGGTCAATTGACAGGGATTTATAAAAAGTATAGCTATGATACAGTAACCGCAGCTATTTCTCGAAAGAAAGAATTACAAAACTTAAAGAGTGACACATATCTAAAGAAATTACAAGAAATTTTATATGGATACATTGAACATAAGCATAAAAAACAATTGGCAACAACAGCCTAAAAAAAAGTATTTATTTCGGGAAGAAAGAAGTATTTATTTTGGGAAGAATAATTTTTTAATCTTTTGATAAACAATGCTTTTAGTTGGTAATTATAAATTTTTATTATTTTTTAATCGAACAAATAGCGCTACTAGAATGTGTTTCGACTTGAAAAGTATTTTTTTCGGGAAGCATTTTAGAAATAAATACACAAAAAGTATTTTTTTCGGGAAAAAAAGTACCTATTAGGGGAAGAAAGTAGTATTTTTTTTGGGAAATTTAGTGAGCTTAAGCCTAGCAAAATAAGAAAATTACCAAAAATCTTCAAAAAAATTGAAACTTAAATCGACGTGTAGTAGCAAAAATACTGCTGATTTCAGTGAAAAGTACCTATTAGGGGAAGAAAAAGTACCTAGTAGGGGAAGAGAAGTACCTAGTAGGGGAAGAAAAAGTACCTAATAGGGGAAATGAAAGTGTAAAAAAAGTATTTTTTTCGGGAAAATATAAGCCGTAAAGCCTTATTTTATAAGGCATTAAGTTTTTCATGTTCTCTTTTTATGTCGTCGGCTAAAAACTATATAAAAACTAAAAAATAAATTAAAAATATTAATAAGGATATAAAAAAATCAAGAAAAATGATTTTTTTAAGACCTTTTATTTGCTTCGCAAAATTGGATTCTAAAATGAACCAAAGGGAAATAAGAATTTTTGTACTTCCCTTAGGTTTTCAATTTTAAAAAATTAATAAATATGCATTTTTTAAAAAAAGTATTTATTTCGGGAAATTTGAATAAAGTACTGCCATTTCTGGTATTATTTGGTTTTTCAAATGATTGTATTTCCCAAAAAAAAGAAGTTTCCGCTTCTGAGAAAATTGAACAATATATAAATTTATCATCAACTCCTTCAGATCTGAAAAAAATTGAAATTTTTGAGAACGATTTTCCAGAGATATTTAAATATTATCCAAATATAAATCCCATTAATCCAAAAGTTAAACCTGGACTTTCATCTGGCTTTAGTTCTAAACGTCTTCATCCTTTAGAAGGAGATTTAAAAGCTCATAATGGTGTTGATATTGTTGCAAAAGAAAATACACCTGTCTATGCTTCTGCCAACGGAAAAGTTATTAAAAGTAAATTCTTTAATGGTAAAGCCGGACATTCTGTGGAATTAAGTCATAAGTATGGATTTAAGACACGTTATTTTCATTTGAACCTATTTATTGTTAAAACTGGAGAAACTGTTTTAAAAGGTCAGATAATAGGTTATTTAGGAAATACTGGAGGTTCAACTGGTTATCATTTGCATTATGAAATTTTAAAAAATGGTAAATATATTAATCCAAAAAAATTTCTGCACATTGGAGAATGATCTTGAAATATTATTTAGAAAAGCTGCTTCCCTTCAGGAAGAAATGAGATTAATTTTTAAAAGAAATAATTTAAAAAGTACGCAGCTAAAATATTTATCTAAAGCTGAGTTTGATCAATGGATGAATTTACATAATGAGAGTATTATTTTAACGAAAAAAATTTCAAAATTAATTAGTCAAAAAGCTTAGATTAACAGAGTATAATAATCGTTAAATGGTTGTTTTTTTGTATCTTTGAAAGATAATATTTTACTGGATTATGGAAGAAGAACAAGATGAAATAATTTACCCAGCTGTTAAATTTACTTTTAGCATTTCTGACGATAATAAAAAATATATTGATCAAGTCGTTTATACTAATGTTGTTAAGGGCCAGTTAAAATACCGTTTTAGTGATGCTATTTTTGAAGGCATTGAGCTTCTGAAATTTAAAAATCCTAATATTCCTGAAAGAGATAATAAAATTAGCATAAGAACCAACAAAGGAGCGGGCAAAAAAATTTCCATAAAGAGCGGATTGAAAACCTCTATTTTAGCACCTTATTTAGTTTGCGAATGGGTTGAAAATTATATTTGTTTTAGAATTAAAGAGGATAAACTTTATTCAAGAACATATTTTATAAATGATATTGTAAAGACTCTCAAAAAAGACTACAAAAACAAGATTTTAGTAATTCCCGAATCATAATTTATCCAGGTTATTTTTTTGCTTTCTTATGTTTTTAAAAAAGATTTTTTATAGAAAAAAACTATAAAAAATCGAATGGATTAAATTTTATCTGTCATTTATGTAGCACCTATAAATTAACCAAAGGGAATAAAAACCGTTCTGTTTTTTTAATCTTAACGGAGTATAATAATCGATAATTAAGTGATTTAGCCGTATCTTTGAATAGAACAAAAAAGCAAAGGAAATGGCAAAAAGAGAATATAAAAATCTTTCAAAAGATGAAAAATTAAAAGAAATTAAAGAAACATTTATTGCTAGAGCTGAGCAGGAAGCATATTCAAAATATATTTCTGCTTTAGAAAATGATGATACTAAAACTATTAATTACTTTGAATCTTTTGGAGATGATCTTCGTAAAATAATTAGTAATTACAGATGTTTTAATCAAAATTTATTGTTTGGATTTGAAACAAAAACTTATAATGAAAGTGGATGGATGGAACGACCAGTATTTTTTGAAAAGGAAGAAATTTTAATCTATGTACACAAAAATGGTTGGAAAGAAAAAAACTTTATTGAAGTAGCAAAAGGAAAAAACGGAAAATGGACTAATGGAATTTGGGCTCAATCAAATACTGGAGGAAATGTTGACGGAATTAGTGTTTGGGGAGAAATCCATGATACTAAAGAATTAGCTATAGTTGGAGCTTGCCATAGAATAATTAAGTTTCATGAAGATAAAAGTTGGAATGGAAGTGATAAAGTTATCTATTTAGCTTTAGAATTTATTGAAACTATTTTAGGAAGAAGACCAGTACAATTATCTTTATTTTAATTAAAAAAACCTCCCGAATTGAGAGGTTTAATTTAGAGATTATTTTTTTTCTGCTTCCATTTCCTTTTTATAGTAGGCAAGTTCATCTTTTAAGTTAGCAACGTTCATTCTGAAAATGTCTTTGTTTTTCTCTTTTTGTGCTTTTTTAGCTATATGATTAATCATGCTGTATTTTACACTGTCTTTTTCATAAAGCTCTTGAACCAATGGAAGAACTTCTTTTTCGAAATTTTCTTTTTCAATGTTCTTTTTTGCAACTGCTGATTTAATTGTTTTAAGATTGTCTTTTTCAGAAACTTCTTTTTTACAAGAAACAAAGCTGATAACTAGGACAAAACAAATAAGTAATTTTAAATTTTTCATAGGTTAAATATTTATATTAAATTTTGACAAATATATTAAAAATTTTAATTACTTTTGAAATGTGTTAAAAATATTAACTGTCGAAAAAATAAAAAAAAACTTATATTTGCGCAAAATTCCGCGAATATATAAACTTAACCCCAAATAAATAATATTAATAAATAAAATTAAACAAAATGAAAAAAATTGTAAGAATACTTGGTGTAACACTTTCTTTAATAGTTTTAGCTTCTTGCTCAAAAGATGATGATAACAACCCTGATACTGGAGTAACTGAATCTAATTTAAAAGGCACTTATGCATACACTTCTGTAAGTGTACAGGAAGCTGTTGATTTAAATGGCGATGGAGTAAAAAACAATGACCTTAAAAAAGAAGGTTATAAAATTTGTACACTGGATAATTTAATAGAGATCACGGAAAAAAACTATTCTTTTGTTTTACAAGGGACTCAATGTTCAAGTTCAGAAACTCCAATTGTTTTTACATACAAACTTGACAAAGACAAAAAAACAATAACATTGCTGCTTGATGGACAAAATGCAGGAGAACTTACTAATATTGAATTTTTTGATTTCAATGGTACTAAAACTTATCAATATCAATCTTATGATGCTGATTTAAAACAAAATGTAGTATACGGCATGACTGCAACTAAATAATTTGTTCCACGATTATTAATGAGAAAGAGATACCCCTAAAAAGGTATCTTTTTTTTTCTTATATAATGCCTAATTCGTAATGATAAATCTTTAGCTTTTTAAAATCTTTATTGATCTAATTGTTTTCTAATTTTTAAGTATAAAAAAAGAGGTGTATTAAACACCTCTTTTTTATTTGTTAAAATTAAATTATTATTGGAAATCTGATTCACTATTTGTCCAATTTCCTGTGTAAGTATTACTATAACCATTACTGTCTGTTACAACTAAAGTATATGGTTTATTATTATGCTCCCAGTATTCTGACAATTCCCAACCCTGGTGTTTTATTTGTATATAACCTGAGAAGTTGTGAACGAAATTAGTAATAACATAAGTTCTTAATGTATTACTGTGATTACTATCAGCTACGGTAAGTTTAATATCTGCAATTGTTGCTCCTGAATTTAATTGTGAAGAGAATGACAACATATAGTCATAATCACGATCGCAAGAACCACCACCACAATTGTAAGCACCACCAGTTCTCATTGCCGTTCTAATATTAGTAAGGACAGGTTTTTGGTATGATTCAATATTAATTGTTAAAGTTTTAGTCTGTAACGTTACTTTATTACGGACAGTAAGAACAACTACTATATTTCCTTGAGATGTTGGTACTAAATCTCTTGAAAAATTACCAACTGCAACAGGATAGTAAGTAAGTGCTGTTAAATTAGTACCACCACTTCTTAGTGTTCCAGTTCCTTGAACGAAATTATACATAATCTCGTAATCTGTTCCTGAAGGAACAACTTCAGATAATTCTAAAGATAAAGGAAGAGCTGTACCAACTGTTGTAATGTTACTTTGTGCACCTCCACTAAATAGGAAATCTGCATTTTTTACATCAAGCATAATTGTACTTGATTTCATTAAACCATTACTGTTTTTTACTTCTACTAATAAATAAACTCTACCAAAAGTTGTAGCCTTAAATACAATTGGTGTTGAATTTAGACCGATAGGCTGATAAGAGCCTAAAGAAACTGGATTACCACCATTTGTAATTGTACCATTTCCAACAGTTCCTGAATCGAATGAATATTTTACTTCATAAGAAATAGAATTGTCAGGAATTAACTGACTTAAGAATACAGAAAGATCTTTTGTTTGATTTACAAATAACGAACCATCTCCAGTTGTAGATAATGTGAAATCATTATTAATGAATGTAACCGAAACAACTGACTTTTTACTAGAATTAATTTGATTTGTAACTGTAAATTCTAAATCATGTTTTCCTGCTTTTGTTCCTTTATAAGAACCAGTTGATGCACCTTCAACAAAAGGAATTACTTGGCCAGCAGTATATTCTACTCCATTGTATGTAAATGTACCCGTACTACTGGTAGTGAAAGTCATGTTATATGTATCGCTTGAACCTCCAGTCTGTGTAAGGTTGAAATTTACATTAACTGATGTATTAACCACCTGATCATTGTTTGCTCTATTAGCATTAAATGTAAATTCTGATGGATTTACCACGACAGTAATTGTTTCAGTTTTCTCAACTAAAGTTGTTTTATTTCTAACCGTAAATAAAACTTTAACTGTACCTACTGTAGTTCCCACAAAAGTTCTATTGAATGATCCAACGTTAACACTTTGCCACTGATTTGCAGTCATGGTTAAAGCACCATTTTTAATCTCAGCATCTCCTTGAGCTAAAGCATATTTTATTTCATAATCAGTACCTGAAGGAGCAGTTTCTGTAATATCAAATGTAATTGGATTTGAACCATTCACATAGATTGAACTGTACTGTGTTGCTCCAGAGAAAGTATAAGAAATTGCTTTAACCTCAAATGTTAATTGAGAAGTATGAACTATTCCGTTACTGTCTTTTACTTCAACTACAACATTTACTTTTCCTGCTGCAGTACCATTAAACACTAAATTACTAGTACCTTTTGAAATAGCCTGGTATGTACCAAATGGTACTGCTGTACCTCCTTGAGAAATAGTACCATTACCTACAGAACCTGATGCAATAGTGTATTTAACTTGATATCCGATTGAATTATCAGGAGAATTTTGAGATAAGAAAACATTAAAATCTTTACTCTCACTGATATTTAATGACCCGTCGCCTGATGTAGATAAAGCAAAATCATTGTTTACATAAGTTAATTTAACAGTTGCATTTTTAGTTTTTGCATCTTGATTTACAACCGTGAACATGATATCATGCGCACCGCCGGTTGTTCCAACATATTTACCATTAGAAGAACCAACATGGAATGGAATTACCTGACCAGCAGTATATGTAACATTATCATATTCAAAAGTTCCTGTTCCTGAAGTTGTGAATGTCATAGTATAACTATCAGCTCCACCTCCAATTTGGTTTACATTAAAATTAACGTTAACAGGTGTTTTAGTAATTTCATTGTTACTTGTTCCTGTAGCTGTAAATGTATAATCAGAAGGAGATACAACAACTTGTATTACTTGCGTTTTCTCAACTAAAGTAACCTTGTTTCTAACAGTGAATAATACTTTTATTGTTCCTGCAGTAGTACCTACAAAAGTTCTGTTGAATGAACCAACATTTACTCCTTCCCACTGGTTTACAGTCATTGGTCTTGCACCATTTCTAATTTCAGCATTACCTTGCTGTAATTCATACTTAATTTCATAATCAGTACCAGATGTAGCTGTTTCTGTAATATCAAAAGTTAATGGAGTATTAGCTCCTAAATTAATAGTATTTGCTTGTGAAGCTCCAGTAAAATTATAAGAAATGGCTCTTACATTAAAGTTAAGATTCGTAGAATGTGTAATACCATTGCTGTCTTTTACTTCAGCGATTATAATTACATTACCCTCTGCTGTACCGTTAAATACAAATTCACTTGTTCCTTTTGAAATTGTTTGGAATGTTCCGTAAGGTACTGCAATCCCACCTTTCGTAATTGTTCCATTTCCAACAGAACCTGAACCGATAGTATACTTAACCTCGTAAGAAATCGAATTATCTGTAGTTTGTTGAGATAAGAATAAATTAAACGTCTTGGCAGCGTTTATATTTAAAGTTCCATCCCCTGAACTTGATAATGTAAAATCATTTATCGTATAATTTAACTTAACCGTTGAATTCTTAGATTTTGCATCTTGATTTGTAACTGTGAAAATAATATCATGCGCACCGCCGGTTGTTCCAATATATTGACCATTAAATGATCCTTTTGTCACAGGAATAACTTCTCCTGGTGTATAAGTAGTTCCGTTGTAAACGAAAGTACCAGTTCCTGAAGTTGTAAATGTCATGTTATAAGTATCATTTCCACCACCAGTCTGATTTACATTAAAGTTAATATTTACTGGTGTTCTTGTGATTTGGTTATTATTAGTTCCAGTAGCAGTGAACGTATAATCAGATGGATTTACTACAATTGTAATTAATTGAGTTTTTTCCACTAATGATGTTTTGTTACGTACCGTAAACAATACTTTAACCGTACCAACTGCAGTACCCACAAATGATCTGTTGAATGAACCAGTGCTTACACTTTCCCATTGATTAGCTAATGAAAGATTAGCACCATTTTTAATCTGGCCGTTACCTTCTGTAAATTCATATTTCATTTCATAGTTTGTTCCTGATGGAGCAGTTTCTGAAATATCAAAGTTTATATTAGTTGAACCAGTTACAAACATACTATTATCCTGTGATGCACCTGAAAATGTATAAGAAATTCCTTTTACATTAAAGTTTAATACAGTAGTATGAGAAATTCCATTGCTGTCCTTTACTTCAGCATTGATTATAACAGCTCCCTCTGCAGTACCGTTAAATACAAATTCACTTGTTCCTTTAGTAATCGGTTGGAATGTACCTAAGGTTATTGGTGTTCCTGATTTTGTTATAGTTCCATTTCCTACAGAACCTGCACCAATGGTATATTTCACTTCGTAAGAAATAGTATTGTCTGCAGTCTGCTGAGACAAGAACAGATTGAAAGCTTTAGAAGCATTTACATTTAGAGAACCGTCCCCTGAACTAGACAATGTGAAATCATTGTTGATGTAAGTCAGTTTTACAGTAGCTGATTTTGTTTTAGCATCCTGGTTTGTAACTGTGAACACGATATCATGCGCACCGCCGGTTGTTCCGATGTACTGGCCGTTCGAAGAACCTTTTGTTACAGGAATAACTTCTCCCGCAGTATAAGTAGTTCCGTTGTAAACGAAAGTACCAGTTCCTGAAGTTGTGTATGTCATTCCGTAAGTATCAGCTCCACCGCCAATCTGGTTAACATTGAAATTAACGTTAACTGGAGTTTTAGTGATCTGGTTGTTTGCAGTTCCAGTAGCATTGAATGTAAAGTCAGAAGCAGTAACTACAACCGTAACAGCCTGAGTTTTCTCAACCAAAGTTGTTTTGTTTCTAACAGTAAACAATACTTTTATTGTTCCAACAGCAGTTCCGACAAAAGTTCTATTGAATGAACCAGTGCTTACACTTTCCCATTGGTTAGCCAATACAGTATTCGCACCGTTTTTGATCTGGCCGTTACCTTCTGTAAAAGCATATTTCATTTCATAGTTTGTTCCTGAAGGAGCAGTTTCTGAAATATCAAAATTCAGATTTGTAGAAGCTGTAACGAAAATTGAATTATCCTGAGGAGCGCCAGTAAAAGTGTAAGCGATGCCTTTTACATCAAAATTCAATACAGTTGAATGTGT
>NZ_JAINUY010000014.1 GCF_020026915.1 Flavobacterium potami
GTGTCGAGATGGCACTGTCGCAGTTCAATGGGTTGGTGATCTCACAGATCTTGTATTCGATGTCGTAGCTGCCTGCCGGTGTATTCGGCGCAACAACCACTTTTCCGTCGTTGGCGATGCTGATGCCTGTCGGAAGGTTCACTCCCTCGATCTTAACCTGACCAGGATTGCTTCCGATTACAGCCTGCACCGCGTTCAATGTATCACTGTTGATTAGCGATATTGTAGTTGTGCCTCCTGTATTTCCGTTGATAGTCCCAAGTGCATCGGCAACAGCATCGATTACCGCAGGGCTTACTCTAACTACAGATGTAGCCTCTGAGCAGTTTGATGAATTGCTATACTCGCAGATTCTATATACTATATTGTAATCGCCAGCAACTGTATTTGCCGAAACTTTTACCGTTCCATCTGGGTTTATACTAAAACCATTTGGAACTGTAACTTCAGCAATAGTTACTTGACCATTACTATTTCCAATTACCGCTTGAACTCCATTTAATTTATCGCCTGCAATAAGAGACATAGTAGTATTACCTCCTGCAAAGCCGTTGATATTAGGTGTCAATGTTTCAGCAACAGCACAAATTTGAGAATTAACAACAAAACTTGTTTCCTCAGATTCACAATTATTAATTGAAGCTTTAATAGTATAACTACCAGAAGGTGCTGAAATTATACCTGCCGAACGCACAACTCCAACCGATGGATTTATAATATAATTGAAATTTGAATTATAATTCGTGATACTAAAACTACCTGTTTCAGTAGAACAATTAGGTTGTGATACTAAGCTTAATAATGGTTTAGCTGCTTTATCATAAACTATAAAAGTAACATCAGATTGAGTAGCATTACAACTACCATTACTCGGAACCGTGTATCTAATAGTTACATTAGTATCTCCCGTAACGTCATCAGGTGTATAAATAGATCCTAATATACTTCCTCCTCCAGATATAACACTCCATGTTCCACCTACTGGCGTTGCTGATAATGTTTTCGTAGATGTCTCACAAATTGATGCTGTTGTCGTAGTATTGCTAGCCGTTCCTGCAAATTTGTCTCTAGTTATGGTAACATCAGAGCTGGACGATGTACAGCTTCCGTTGCTAATGGTCCAACGGAATACGTTGGCACCGTAACCCAGAGCCGTTACTCCTGATGTATTTGATGATGGTGTAGTGATCGTTCCTGTTCCGCTTACCAATGTCCACGTTCCAGTACCAACTGTAGGCGCGTTACCTGCAAGGGTTGCCGTAGCCGTTTCGCACTGCGTCTGGTTTGATCCTGCGTTGGAAGCCGTAGGGGTTTGATTTCTTGTTATGGTAACCTCAGAACTCGACGATGTACAACTTCCGTTGCTGATGGTCCAACGGAATACGTTTGCGCCGTAGCCCAATGCCGTTACTCCTGATGTGTTTGATGATGGTGTAGTGATTGTTCCCGCACCGCTTACCAATGTCCACGTTCCAGTACCAACCGTAGGCGCGTTACCCGCAAGGGTCGCCGTAGCCGTTTCGCACTGCGTCTGGTTTGATCCTGCGTTGGAAGCAGTAGGAGTCTGATTTCTTGTTATGGTAACCTCAGAACTCGACGATGTACAACTTCCGTTGCTGATGGTCCAACGGAATACGTTTGCGCCGTAGCCCAATGCCGTTACTCCTGATGTGTTTGATGATGGTGTAGTGATTGTTCCCGCACCGCTTACCAATGTCCACGTTCCAGTACCAACCGTAGGCGCGTTACCCGCAAGGGTCGCCGTAGCCGTTTCGCACTGCGTCTGGTTTGATCCTGCGTTGGAAGCAGTAGGAGTCTGATTTCTAGTTATGGTAACATCAGAGCTGGACGATGTACAGCTTCCGTTGCTGATGGTCCAACGGAATACGTTGGCACCGTAACCCAAAGCTGTTACTCCTGAATTACGCGCAGATGGTGTAGTAATGGTTCCTGTTCCGCTTACCAATGTCCACGTTCCAGTACCAACCGTAGGCGTATTACCCGCAAGGGTTGCCGTAGCCGTTTCGCACTGGGTCTGGTTTGATCCTGCGTTGGAAGCCGTAGGGGTTTGATTTCTTGTTATGGTAACATCAGACGTAGAAGATGTACAACTTCCGTTGCTGATGGTCCAACGGAATACGTTGGCACCGTAACCCAAAGCTGTTACTCCTGATGTATTTGATGATGGTGTAGTGATCGTTCCTGTTCCGCTTACCAATGTCCACGTTCCAGTACCAACCGTAGGCGCGTTACCCGCAAGGGTTGCCGTAGCCGTTTCGCACTGGGTCTGGTTTGATCCTGCATTGGAAGCCGTAGGGGTTTGGTTTCTTGTTATGGTCACCTCAGAACTCGACGATGTACAGCTGCCGTTGCTGATGGTCCAACGGAATACGTTTGCGCCGTAGCCCAATGCCGTTACTCCTGATGTGTTTGATGATGGTGTAGTGATCGTTCCCGCACCGCTTACCAGTGTCCAGGTTCCAGTACCAACCGTAGGTGCGTTACCCGCAAGGGTCGCCGTAGCCGTTTCGCACTGGGTCTGGTTTGATCCTGCGTTGGAAACAGTAGGGGTTTGGTTTCTTGTTATGGTCACCTCAGAACTCGACGATGTACAGCTGCCGTTGCTGAT
>NZ_JAINUY010000015.1 GCF_020026915.1 Flavobacterium potami
GGGAAAACGAGGAAAAAGGGACGAAAAAAAAGTTTCAAAATTTTTTAAGTTTTTCTTGCAGGAAACAAAAACAATCACTAGTTTTGCACCCGCTTTGAGAAACAAGCGAAAGACACAAAATTACGTTCGTAGACATATTGAATTGACAGCCGTTCTAACAGAGATGTTAGAACAAATAGAATAAGAGTAAAGGAATCGTGAGATTCGAAAAGAACCGATAGAAAGCATCGAATATATAATATTAAAATATACGATGAAGAGTTTGATCCTGGCTCAGGATGAACGCTAGCGGCAGGCTTAACACATGCAAGTCGAGGGGTAGAACACTTCGGTGTTTGAGACCGGCGCACGGGTGCGTAACGCGTATGCAATCTACCTTTTACAGGGGGATAGCCCAGAGAAATTTGGATTAATACCCCATGGTATTGCAGGATGGCATCATCCTGCAATTAAAGTCACAACGGTAAAAGATGAGCATGCGTCCCATTAGCTAGTTGGTAGGGTAACGGCTTACCAAGGCTACGATGGGTAGGGGTCCTGAGAGGGAGATCCCCCACACTGGTACTGAGACACGGACCAGACTCCTACGGGAGGCAGCAGTGAGGAATATTGGTCAATGGGCGCAAGCCTGAACCAGCCATGCCGCGTGCAGGATGACGGTCCTATGGATTGTAAACTGCTTTTGTACGAGAAGAAACACTCCTTCGTGAAGGAGCTTGACGGTATCGTAAGAATAAGGATCGGCTAACTCCGTGCCAGCAGCCGCGGTAATACGGAGGATCCAAGCGTTATCCGGAATCATTGGGTTTAAAGGGTCCGTAGGCGGTTTGGTAAGTCAGTGGTGAAAGCCCATCGCTCAACGGTGGAACGGCCATTGATACTGCTGAACTTGAATTATTGGGAAGTAACTAGAATATGTAGTGTAGCGGTGAAATGCTTAGAGATTACATGGAATACCAATTGCGAAGGCAGGTTACTACCAATGGATTGACGCTGATGGACGAAAGCGTGGGTAGCGAACAGGATTAGATACCCTGGTAGTCCACGCCGTAAACGATGGATACTAGCTGTTGGGCGCAAGTTCAGTGGCTAAGCGAAAGTGATAAGTATCCCACCTGGGGAGTACGAACGCAAGTTTGAAACTCAAAGGAATTGACGGGGGCCCGCACAAGCGGTGGAGCATGTGGTTTAATTCGATGATACGCGAGGAACCTTACCAAGGCTTAAATGTAGACTGACCGGTTTGGAAACAGACCTTTCGCAAGACAGTTTACAAGGTGCTGCATGGTTGTCGTCAGCTCGTGCCGTGAGGTGTCAGGTTAAGTCCTATAACGAGCGCAACCCCTGTTGTTAGTTGCCAGCGAGT
>NZ_JAINUY010000016.1 GCF_020026915.1 Flavobacterium potami
GATTGCGCCATACTTCTTCCCAGATTAACCTCTTCTTTTGTGCTGTTTATCTGCGAATTCTGACTTGATTTTGTATTGTCGATCAAAGACGACCTTATTTGAGAAATTGAAGTTAGAAGTCCTTTATAACTCTTCATCGCTTGAAGATAACCAAGCTTCTTGGCTTCCATTTCCTGTGCAGAAATAATGCCTTTATTGAACAAGGTTTCAAAACGGGCTATTTCATTTTTCTGCAGTTCCAGTTCGCTCTCGTTAAGTACTTTTTGCTGCTGCAGAATATCTAATCGCTCTTTTAACTGAATTTTCTCGGAGCTTTGCGCCTTGCTTTCTATTTCGAAAGGATGCAGACTTTCATTCAGTTGCTGAGCCTGATAATCTTTTTGAAAAACGGCATACGCACTTTCTATTTCCCCTAATTGGGTATTTTTCAATGACGCAAAAGGGAATGCTTTTGTTGCATTATTGATATCATAATGATCTACAATACTTTTCAGAAGAAAGACATCTTTATAGTTGGCTGTATTTTCAATAATGGCCAGTGTGCTGTTTTTTGCAACCGGTGTTTTATCTTTTACCAGAATAGCTTCAATACGGCCCGAAGATTTCGAGACGATTTTCTCCGGCGGAATATTGGTTGTAATGACGATTTCTGTTTTGACCACGTCAGGATATTTTACAAACCAGGAAACAAAAAA
>NZ_JAINUY010000017.1 GCF_020026915.1 Flavobacterium potami
GAAGGATTTATCTTTAGCGATACCATTGCCAACAATATTGCTTTTGGAGAAGACAGGATTGATAAAGAAAGACTGGTATACGCTGCAGATGTTGCCAATATCAAAGAATATATCAGCGGACTTCCTTTGGGATATAATACAAAAATAGGAGCAGAAGGTTTAGGAATGAGTACAGGACAAAAACAACGATTGCTTATTGCAAGAGCAGTTTATAAAAACCCTGAAATCTTATTTTTTGACGAAGCGACTTCGGCCTTGGATGCCAATAATGAAAAGGAGATTATGAGAAAACTGGATATCTTTTTCAAAGACAAAACGGTAGTTGTCATTGCGCATCGATTAAGCACTGTTATGAATGCAGACCAGATTGTGGTTTTGGATAAAGGTAAAATCATCGAAATTGGAAGCCATTCTTCATTGGTAGAACAAAAAGGGAATTATTTTGAACTGGTTAGAAACCAATTGCAATTAGGAAATTAATCATGAACGAAGATACATTTGAATTAAGAAGTGAAGAGGTTCAGGACATTCTGACCAAAGTACCACATTGGATGATTCGATGGGGAACGGTCTTGATATTTGGCATTAT
>NZ_JAINUY010000019.1 GCF_020026915.1 Flavobacterium potami
TCGATCCTGTTACGGATGGGAATGAGTCCAGATTTGCAACCAATGTTCCGTTGTTTACCGCAACTTTCGTAATCGCAGTATCACAGTTCGATGGATTGGTGATCTCGCAGATGCTGTATTCAACATCGTAGATTCCTGATGGCGTGTTAGGTGCAACTGTCACCGTTCCGTCTGCATTCAGTGTCAATCCTGCAGGTACGTTTACTCCCGTCAGTTTCACCTGACCTGGGTTCGTTCCGATTACTACCTGAACTCCGTTCAAGGTATCTCCAGCGATTACCGAATCTGTCGTCGTTCCGCCAACACTTCCGTTGATTGAAGGAACAAGTGTTTCTCCAACCGCGTCAATTACTGGCATGTCGATTACCACAC
>NZ_JAINUY010000001.1 GCF_020026915.1 Flavobacterium potami
CCTTAAGGTGGTTATTGCGGCGGGGCTCACCTCTTCCCATCCCGAACAGAGAAGTTAAGCCCGCCTGCGCAGATGGTACTGCAGTTATGTGGGAGAGTATGTCGTCGCCTTTCTTTTGAAAAACCCTATCCAAATCGGATGGGGTTTTTTGTTTTTGGACCTTTTCTGTTTTTTCGGATGCGCGCCGAATACCTTAATAGGCAGTCTTCTTCAAAGCCTTATTTTCTCCTAAATCTTGTTCTCAAAAATATATAACGTGAAACACTACAATTGTAAAAAGATCTTAGATTTTATAACTGTTAAATTATGGTCAATTGTTAAGCTTAAATATGGATACCTTAGAGTATTTGAATAGGATTAAGTATTTTTGTGTTCAAATTATTTATTTAAACATGAAGAAAAGTATTTTACTGTTGACGCTTTTTGTTATTACAAATTTAAGTGCACAGCAACGTCCCAAATTAGTCGTAGGTATAGTAGTTGATCAGATGAAAATGGAATATTTATATCGATTTTCAGATGATTTTTCGCCAAATGGCTTTAAAAGATTGATGAATGATGGATTTACTTTCCAGAATATGCATTACAATTATATGCCAACTTACACTGCTCCTGGACATGCTTCAATTTACACTGGTACAACGCCTGCTACTCATGGAATTGTAGGTAACGAATGGTTTAGCAGAACTCTTGGTAAAGAAATGTATTGTACTGATGACGCAGGCGTAAAAACTATTGGAGATGGTACAGTTGAAGAAGGGGCTATGTCTCCTAAGAATCTTCAAGCTACAACTATTACGGATGAAGTTAGAATGGCTACCAACTTTAATGGAAAAGTAATAGGAATGAGCCTTAAAGATCGTGGTGCGATTCTTCCAGCAGGTCATTTCGCCAACTGGGCATTTTGGTTCAGTAAAACAGGTTCATTTATTTCTAGTACCTTTTATGGAGAGAAATTGCCGGAATGGGTAACAGAATTCAATAATGAAAAAAACTATTTAAAATATATAAATAAAGGTTGGGATTTGTATAAGCCTGCCTCTACTTATAATGAAAGTCTTCCAGACAATAACCCATATGAAGGGAAGCTATTTGGAAGTGCTGCTCCAGTTTTTCCATACGATTTGAAAAGTATGTATGAGAAAAATGATGCGGGAATTATTCGTTCTACTCCTTATGGAAATGATTTACTAGCAGAATTTGCTAAAAGAGCAATAGAGAAGGAAGAATTAGGTAAAGACAATATTACCGATTTCCTTACAGTAAGTTTTTCTTCTACAGATTATGTTGGGCATTTGTTAGGTCCTAGATCTATGGAGCTTCAAGATACTTACTTAAGATTAGATCAAACTATTGCTGATTTTTTAGCTTATCTTGACAAAACAGTAGGAAAAGGAAATTATCTACTTTTCTTAACCGCTGATCATGCTGGTGCAGAAAATGTCATTTATTTAAAAGACCGTAAGTACAATGTAGATAATTATCCATCGAAAGAGGTTAGAAAAAGTTTACAGGATTTTTCAACGAAGACTTTTGGTGTTGATTTGATTCAAAATTATTCAAACTTTAATATTTTCTTCAATAAACAAATTATAAAAGATAAAGGACTTGAGTTAGCGAAAGTAAAGCAATCTTTCAAGGAATTTCTTATTTCGCGACCACAAGTTAAAAAAGTTTACACAGAGGAAGAAATATTAGCTAACGCTGGAAATGATTATTCTTTAAACTTTGTTGCGAAAGGTTATGATGTAACTCAAAATGGAGATTTAGTTGTTGTGGACAAACCTGGAGATATTGAGTATTCTACTACGGGAACATCTCATGGAACTATTTATTCTTATGATACCCATGTTCCGGCTATTTTTTATGGATGGCATATTAAAAAAGGAGAATCTTATGATAAAAAAGCCATAACAGAGATCGCTCCAACAATTGCTCAGAAAATTAAAGTTACTTTCCCAAATGGAACGGAAGCGAAAGTATTGACTGAAGTTCTTGATAATAAGAAATAATAAAATTTACTATTTTGAAACCTGTCTTCATGACAGGTTTTTTTTATGCAATAAAAAAAGGCTTTTCAATTAAGAAAAGCCTTTATAGTAGTGACTTAGTAAGCACTTATATAAGTATTAGCACTATGCGTTTGCTAATACTATTTCTTCGTTAAAAGGAAGATTCCAAGCTTCTGCAACTCCTTTGTAAAGGATTTTTCCATTCGCTACATTTAGTCCTTTTTTCAATTCTTCATTTTCAGCACAAGCTTTTTCCCATCCTTTGTTTGCTAATTGTACAGCATATGGCAAAGTTGCATTTGTTAATGCTAAGGTAGAAGTGTAAGGAACAGCTCCTGGCATATTAGCTACACAGTAGTGAACGATATCGTCAATAATGAAAGTTGGGTTTTCGTGAGTTGTAGGAGTACAAGTTTCTATACAACCACCTTGGTCTACTGCTACGTCAACAACAACAGTTCCCGGACGCATTAATTTAAGCATATCACGAGTAATTAAGTGAGGTGCTTTTGCTCCTGGAATTAAAACTGCTCCAACAATTAAGTCAGCCTCTTTAATTGCTCTTGTAATATTGTAGTGGTTAGACATCTCTGTATTTACGTTAGCAGGCATGATATCATCTAACTGACGTAAACGAGGCAAGCTTAAGTCCATGATAGTTACCTGAGCACCTAATCCAGCAGCCATTTTAGCAGCTTGAGTTCCTACGATTCCACCTCCTAAAACTAATACTTTTGCTGGTGGAACACCTGGAACACCTCCTAAAAGAATTCCTCTTCCTTTTAATGGTTTTTCAAGGTATTTTGCTCCTTGTTGAATTGCCATACGACCTGCAACTTCAGACATTGGTACTAATAATGGTAAACTTCTATCTGTTTTTTCTACAGTTTCGTAAGCTAAACAAATAGCTCCTTTTTCCAACATTGCGTGTGTTAGTTCTTCAGAAGAAGCAAAGTGGAAATAAGTAAATAATAATTGATCTTTTTTGATCAACGGGTATTCAGAAGCAATTGGCTCTTTTACTTTGATGATCATTTCTGCAATAGCATAAACTTCTTCAATAGTTGGTAGAACAATTGCACCAGCTTCTGCATATTCAGCATCAGCAAAACCACTTCCTAAACCAGCAGTAGATTGAACATAAACTGTATGTCCGTGTTTTTTCATTTCAGAAACACCTGCAGGAGTTAAAGCAACTCTGTTTTCGTTATTTTTTATTTCTTTAGGAACACCTATAATCATTTTGTTATATTTTTTTGTTTTTTGTTGAAATTGTTTTACAAATCTACAGATAGAGAATAAATTATGGTTTCGCGCTTAATAAATAAGAAAATATTATTTTATTTTTTATTTTTACAGAAAAATATTCTGTTTGAAGGTTGAAATTATTCTTCAAAAAGAAAAAATGACTAAATAGAGGTTATTTTAATCAAACGTTTTCGTTATGGCTTTAGATGAAATTGACAAAAAAATCTTACGGTTGTTGCAGGAAGATGCGCACTACACATTAAAAGACATTGCAAACAAAATAAATTTGTCTTTGACTCCTGTTCATGATCGTGTGAAACGTCTTGAAAAAGATGGAATTATAGAAAAATATGTAACCATTTTAGACAAGAAAAAGCTCGGAAATAATCTCACCGTTTATTGCCAAGTGACACTTACTAAACAAACTTATGATACTTCGGAAGGTTTTAATCAGTCAATTTTGAATTTGCCGGAGGTCGTGGAATGTAATTATGTTTCTGGAAATTTTGATTATATGTTGAAAATTATAATTCCAGACATGGAAAGCTATCATCATTTTCACCAAAAAAAATTATCAGTTTTACCTGAAGTCTCCTTGATTAATACCGTTTTTGTCATTTCTGAAGTAAAAAGTACTACAGTGCTACCAATTTAAAAATAAAAAAACCATCAAGATTCATCTTGATGGTTTAAAGAAAAAAGTTAGTTTGGTTGAATTAATAATAAGTATAACGTCTCACTTTGGCAATATATTTTGCTAAACGAATTACTTGATGACTGTATCCATATTCATTGTCGTACCAAATGTACAGTACAATGTTTTTTCCGTCTTTTGAAACAATTGTTGCATTGCTGTCATAAATCGAAGGGGCAGATGTTCCAACAATATCAGAAGAGACCAATTCATTATTTAGTGAATATTTAATCTGTTCGACTAACTCACCTTCCAGTGCATATTTCTTCATTGCCTTATTAACTCCGGCAATTGAAGTCGCTTTTTTAACTTCCAGATTTAAAACGGCTAAAGATCCATTTGGAACGGGAACTCTAATGGCATTTGAAGTTAATTTTCCTTCTAAAGATGGAATTGCTTTTGAAACGGCGCTTCCTGCTCCAGTCTCTGTAATAACCATATTTAAAGCAGCAGCTCTGCCACGACGGTATTTTTTATGCATATTATCAACCAAATTCTGGTCATTTGTATAAGCATGAATGGTTTCTAAATGCCCTTTGCTAACACCAAAAGTTTCCTCAATTACTTTTAAAACTGGAGTAATAGCGTTAGTTGTACAAGATGCTGCTGAAAAAATATCTAATTCATCCGGATTAAAATCATTTTGATTTACACCGTGAACAATATTTGGAACTCCTTTTCCAGGTGCTGTCAATAAGACTTTACTAACACCATTTGATTTCAGATGTCTTTTTAATGCTTCTTCTGTCGTAAATGCGCCTGTATTATCAATTACTAAAGCATCGTTGATTTCAAATTGTGTATAATCGATTTCTTCAGGTGAATTTGCCGTAATAACATGAACTGTTGTTCCATTAATTATTAATGCATTGTTTTTAGAATCAGCAATTACAGAACCATGAAAATCTCCGTGAATCGAATCATAACGCAATAGAGAAGCTCGTTTCTCTAAACTTGTTGCATCATTTTTATCACGGGTCACAATTGCTCTCAAGCGCAATTGACTTCCTTTTCCTGTTTTAGACATCAGCTCTCTTGCTAATAACCTGCCAATTCTTCCAAAACCATATAATACAACATCTTTTGGCTGAATTTCTTTGGAAGTTTTTGATTTCTTCAATTTTTCAATTACAAAATATCTTGCATCAGGATATTTTTCATCTTCTAAATGATATTCATAAGTTAGTTTTCCAAGATCTATTTTCGCAGGCGGAAGATCTAATGATAAAACTACTTTTGCGATTTCAACTGAATCAAAAATCGTGATTGGTTTTCCAACAAATTCTCCAGCGTATTGATGAAGATTAATAATGTCACTGACATTTTTATCCAATAATTGATTTTTAAATAAAACCATTTCAATGGATTTGTCATACCATAAATCACTTATGATTTTGATTAATTCGACTCCAGCTCTTCTTCGGTCGACTTGTAAGGATACCTCTTTTTGGTATAATGATTTGTTGTTCATAATTGAAAAAATAAAATGCTCACTATTTTAAAATTTTGGGCAAAAGTATCTATTTCAATCGATTTCGTAAACTATTTTAGCATTTATTTTTAAAATGAAAAAGCCACCTTTTTAAGATGGCTTTTTTTAGTTTTTAGTCGCAGTCTCAGTTTTCAGTTTTGGTAACTGTAAACAGAGACTGCAAACTGAGACTTATATAATAATTCTGAAAATCTCTCCGTTTCTGTTGATCATTTCAATTCGAACGCTTTGGCCTTCGTCTTTTTTACTTAAAAGTTTGGAAACTGTTTCAACGTTTGTTGCTTTTACATTATCAATGCTCAAAATGATGTTTCCTAGTAATTCGTTTTGATATTGCATTAAATTCTCATTAGTGATGTTTTTGATTTTAACACCATAATCAATTCTGAATTTCTTCTTGTCAGCAGCATCGATATTTTCTAATTCAATCCCTTTGACTTCAGCACTGTAAAATTCGTTTTTACTTAATGTTACAGGAACCGTTTTCGTTTTTCCGTCTTTTATGTAAGTCACTTTTACAACATCGTTTGGACGTTTGGTATTAATATAACCTGATAAATCTGCATAAGTTGAAATATTTTGCTCGTCCAATTTCACGATAATATCCCCTTTTGCTAAACCAGCTTTTTCTGCTCCAGAATTTTTAGAAACTCTATTAATATAGAATCCTTGAGTTTCTGTAATACCTAATTCTTTAGAAGCTGTGCTATTCAATTCGCCACCTTCAACGCCTAAAATTCCTCTTTGAACATTTCCATATTCCATAATATCCTCGATAATTTTTCGAGCAATATTAGAAGGAACCGCAAAAGAATATCCAACATAAGAACCAGTCATAGAAGAAATCATGGTATTGATTCCAATTAATTCGCCTCTTGCATTTACTAACGCTCCACCACTATTACCAGGGTTTACAGCAGCATCAGTTTGAATGAAAGATTGGATTCCGCTTTGGTCTAAATTTCTGGCTTTCGCCGAAACAATTCCAGCAGTTACAGTTGAAGTCAAATTATACGGATTCCCTACTGCCAATACCCATTCTCCAACTTTTACTGTGTCCGAATTTGCAAAGGCCGTATAAGGAAGTTTTTCGTCAGCATTGATTTTCAAAAGAGCAATGTCCATTTTAGAATCAGTACCAATTAACTTCGCTTTGTATGATTTTTTGTTGTTTAAAGTGATTTCAATATCTGTAGCATCTTTGATTACGTGATTATTCGTTACGATATATCCGTCTTCAGATATGATTACACCAGAACCAGTTCCTACTTGTTCTTGTTGTTGCTGTCCACCGTATCCGTAAAAAAACTCAAGCATTGGGTTGCTTACAGTTCTCCTTGAAACATTTTTAACGTGAACAACGGTATGAATTGTTTTGTCTGCGGCTTCGGTAAAATCGACTGTCTCAGCACCCAAACCAACATTTTTTCCATATGAGTTAGGGGCAAGAGTTACAACAGAATTTCCTTTTCCAAAAAAAGAATTGTTGCTTTCAAATAATAACTTGTAAGCACCAAGAGTAATAGCACCACTTAATAATGACACTAAAAATAAGGATGAAAATCTTTTCATATTAGAATTTGTAATTAAGTTATTAGAATTTATGTCATGTTATTTAACGTAAATTTACTTCAAAAAATTATTCGTAAAAATGGTTTAACGCTCTTTAACAATGATTAACATTTCATTAATTAATAGTTCGTACTTTTGTACTTCTAACAACTAAAAAATGCAAGTAGAATTTTATAAATATCAAGGTACCGGAAACGATTTTGTAATGATTGATAATCGTTCCAATTTTTTTCCAAAAGAAGATGTAAAACTTATTGAACGACTGTGCGACAGACGTTTCGGAATTGGAGCAGATGGATTAATTCTTTTAGAAAATGACTCTGAAACCGATTTTAGAATGGTGTATTATAACTCAGACGGAAACCAAAGTTCAATGTGCGGAAACGGCGGTCGTTGCCTTGTAGCCTTTGCCAATCAATTGGGAGTAATTGATGATAAAACGACTTTTATTGCTACAGACGGATTACATCACGCTTCTGTAAATGCAGATTCAATTGTTTCTTTGCAAATGATTGATGTTAATGAAATACAGAAAAAAGATTCTTATACTTTTTTAAATACAGGTTCTCCTCATCATGTTCAAATTGTAGACGATTTAGAACATTATAATGTAAAGGAAAATGGAGCAGCAATTCGTTACGGAGAATTGTATGGAGAAAAAGGTAGTAATATCAATTTTGTGAAAAAAGTGGATAATGATACTTTTTCTTTGAGAACTTACGAAAGAGGTGTTGAAGACGAAACTCTTGCTTGTGGAACCGGAGCTACTGCTGTTGCAATAGCTATGAATGCAATTGGAGAAACAGACAAAACTTCAATTAACTTAAATGTCGAAGGCGGAAAATTAGTAGTTTCTTTTGATAAAGATAATAATGGATATACCAATGTTTTCTTGACAGGACCTGCAAAATTCGTTTTTAAAGGAACAATTGAGATTTAATTTATATATCTCAATTTATAAATTCCAAATTCCAATTGATATTCTAAAATCTGAAATCAAAAATCTAAAATTGTAAATGATAACATTAAAAGGCGATTCTGTTTATTTGCGTGCACTCGAACCTCAAGATTTGGAGTTCATCTATTCTATAGAAAATGACGAAAATATCTGGGAAGTTAGTAATACGCAAACTCCGTATAGCCGTTTTTTGATTAAACAATATTTAGAAAATGCCCATCAAGATATTTATGAGGCAAAACAACTTCGTTTAGCTATTTGTCAAGACGAAGATTTTCCTGCTATCGGGTTGATAGATTTGTTTGAATTTGACCCTAGAAATAATAGGGCAGGGATTGGTATTGTAATTCAAAAAGAAGAAAATCAAGGAAAAAATATTGGTTCTGAGGCTTTAGAACTTTTAATTAAATATTCTTTTACCAATTTAAATCTCCATCAATTGTATGCAAATATTGGCGTACAAAATGTAGCGAGTATTGCACTTTTTACTAAATTTGGTTTTAAGAAAATAGGAATAAAAAAAGACTGGATTTTGTATCATAACCACTATCATGATGAAGCAATTTTTCAGCTAATTAATAAACAAATTTAAAACTTAAGCTTTGAGTCTAAAAAAAATAATCACAATAAGTGCCGTAGCTATAATTTCAGTTTTGCTGGTTTATGGTTTTATTTTAATCAGTAAAATTTTTAGTTCTAATACTAAATTTGAAGAGAAAGAAGTATATGTATATGTACCAACAGATGCAAATTACGCAGACGTAAAAAAGATTTTGACTCCTTATGTAAAGAATTTCGACAACTTCGAGATGGTTGCAGAAAAGAGAGATTATCCGCAAAATGTAAAATCAGGTCGTTTTCTTTTAAAGAAAGACATGAATAATATCGACTTAGTGCGAGCAATGCGTTCTAATATTCCCGTAAAATTGGTTTTTAATAATCAAGAACGTTTAGAAAATTTTGCAGGAAGAATTGGTGCAGAAATTGAAGCAGACAGTTTATCATTATTGAAAGCCATTAAAGACCCAGCTTTCTTACAAGCGAACGGTTTTAATGAAGACAATGTTTTTGCGATGTTTATTCCAAATACTTATGAAATTTATTGGAATACTTCAGCTGAAAAATTCCGTGATAAAATGATTAAGGAATATCATAATTTCTGGACAGCTGAAAGAATTGAAAAAGCAAAAGCACAAGGGTTAACTCCGGTTCAAGCAACAATCTTAGCATCGATTGTTCATAAAGAATCAGTTAAAAAAGACGAAAGACCTCGTATTGCGGGAGTTTATTTAAATCGTTTGCGTTTAGAAATGCCTTTACAAGCGGATCCAACGGTTATTTATGCTTTAAAATTAAGAGATAATGATTTTGACCAAGTTATTAAAAGAGTTTTTTATAATGATTTGGTAATGAGATCTCCATATAATACTTATGTAAACAAAGGACTTCCTCCAGGACCCATTGCAATGCCGGATATTACAGCTTTAGAAGCGGTTTTAAACCCAGAGAAAAACGATTACATCTATTTCTGTGCAAGTGTTGATCGTTTCGGATATCATGAGTTTGCAGCAACATTAGCAGAACATAATGTAAATGCAAAAAAATATTCTGACTGGATCGCTAGTCAGGGAGTAACGAGATAATTTATTTTAAAAATATAAAAGTGAAAACCGAAGTTAATTTTACTTCGGTTTTTTTGGATCTAAATTTTCAAGTAAAATTGACTTTCTTTTGAAAATTATTGAATTCGTATTTAGGTCATTTTTCGACTTCAAAGTTTTCAAAATTTAAACATTTTTTGACTTGAAATGTTATAAAATTCAAAAACTCATTTTCAAAATTGGCACAAAAATCACGATTTTATTGTAGTCTATTTCTTTCTTTTTTGATAAATTTGCTTAAAATTAATATAAAATTGATTTTTTTTTGACCCAAAATTTCCATTTTCAAGGTTAAAAAATCGTTACCAAATTCTTTCGGAATCCATTAGTATAGTTGGGATTATAGCGAATCTCACTTTTTCTCTAAAAATGTTAAAATGCTGGTTTTTAGCATATTTTGAAAATGTCTTATCTTTGCACCGTAGAAATTTCAAGAGGGTGACAGCGTTTTGAAGAAAAACAATTTATGATAAAGAAATGGTATTTTTATGCGAGTTTAGTCGTTATTATTACATTTTTAAGTTTGGGATTTATTCCCAATAAAGTAGAAACCAAACCTTGGTTTTTAGTTGAAAAAACAGATGGATCAGAATACATTTTTCCATCAAAAGAGAAGGATGATTATCCGAACACCAACGTCCCATACACAGGAAATCATCTTATAGGATTTAAAGAAGCAGTTGCTTTTAAAGAATCACAAGGGAAATACAGATTAGTTAATTCTCTTGGTTACATGGGTAAATATCAATTTGGTTCTAAAGCTTTAAGAGCAATCGGAATTAATGATAACAAAGCCTTTTTAAAAGATCCTGCTCTACAAGAAAAAGCTTTCATGGCCCTACTAGCCAAAAATAAATGGATTTTACGTAGCGAAATCCGAAAGTACGAAGGCAAAATCATTAGCGGTATTGAAATTACCGAATCTGGAATTTTAGCTGCAGCGCATTTAGGTGGTGCAGGTTCAGTAAAGAATTTTTTCAAAAACAAAGGAAGCAGACATTTTAGAGATGCTTTCGGAACTTCTTTGAAAAGCTATATGAGAGATTTTGCAGGTTACGATCTTTCTTTTATAGAAGCAGATAGTAACGCAACAGTAAACGACTAAATTAAAAGAGGTTGTTTCACAACAGTGAAACAACCTCTTTTTCTATTTTTTATTCTCTTTCATGAGTAGTAAATCTCAATCCACAACTTTTTTCTCATCATTAATAACTGAAAACCGAGACTGAGACTGTAAACGCTAATCTATTAAGGCTTCTAAGATTTTAATTGCGGCTTCGCTTATTTTAGTTCCTGGACCAAAAACTGCTGAAGCTCCGGCATCAAAAAGAAATTGATAGTCCTGAGACGGAATTACACCGCCCACAATTACCATTATATCATCTCGTCCATGTTTTTTTAATTCTTCGATAACTTGCGGAACTAAAGTTTTATGACCTGCTGCAAGAGATGAAACTCCTAAAATGTGAACATCGTTTTCTACAGCTTGTTTTGCTGCTTCAGCAGGAGTTTGAAATAATGGACCTATATCAACATCAAAACCTACATCGGCGTAGCCTGTTGCGACTACTTTTGCACCGCGATCATGACCATCTTGTCCCATTTTGGCAATCATAATTCTAGGGCGTCTTCCTTCTTGTTTGGCAAAAACATCTGCTAGTTGTTTTGCTCGCTCAAAATTCTCGTCATTTTTTATTGCTGCGCTATACACTCCGCTAAAAGATTTAATTTGTGCTTTAAAACGGCCAAAAACAGTTTCCAAGGCATTACTGATTTCGCCAAGTGTCGCTCTGTTTTTAGCAGCTTCAATTGCGATTTCTAATAGATTGCCTTGTCCCGTTTGTGCACAAAGGATTAATTTTTCTAGTGACTTACTTACTTTTTCAGAATCTCTGGTTTGTTTTATTTTTTCAAGACGGTCAATTTGCTGCTTACGTACCAATTGATTGTCTACATCTAAAATATCTAACGGATCTTCTTTTTCTAAACGGTATTTATTTACGCCGACAATAATATCTTGTCCGCTGTCAATTCTGGCTTGTTTTCTTGCAGCTGCTTCTTCAATTCGAAGTTTCGGAATTCCAGCTTCAATCGCTTTTGTCATTCCGCCCAATTCTTCTACTTCTTCAATTAGTTTCCAAGTTTTTTCAACGATTTCCTTGGTCAAACTTTCAACATAATAACTTCCTGCCCATGGATCTACTGTTTTAGTTATTTTGGTTTCTTCTTGAAGGAATATTTGAGTATTTCTGGCAATTCTAGCAGAGAAATCTGTTGGAAGTGCAATTGCCTCGTCTAATGCATTGGTATGCAAAGATTGTGTTCCCCCAAAAACTGCTGCCGAAGCTTCAATACAAGTTCTCGCTACATTATTAAAAGGATCTTGTTCAGTTAAACTCCATCCGCTAGTTTGGCAATGAGTTCTTAAAGTTAAAGATTTATCACTTTTTGGATTGAATTGTTTCAGCAACTTAGCCCAAATCATTCGTCCGGCTCTCATTTTGGCAATTTCCATAAAATGATTCATTCCAATTGCCCAAAAGAAAGATAATCTCGGAGCAAATTCATCAATCGTCATTCCGGTAGATAATCCGGTTCTAATGTATTCTAAACCATCTGCCAAAGTATATGCCAATTCGATATCTGCCGTTGCACCAGCTTCTTGCATATGATAACCCGAAATAGAGATCGAATTGAATTTCGGCATTTTTTTGCTCGTAAATTCAAAGATATCGGCAATAATTTTCATTGACGGAGTTGGAGGGTAGATATAAGTATTTCGTACCATAAACTCCTTTAAAATATCATTTTGGATTGTTCCTGCTAATTTTTCTGGGCTAACGCCTTGTTCTTCAGCGGCAACAATGTAAAAAGCCATAATGGGTAAAACAGCGCCATTCATGGTCATAGAAACTGACATTTCGTCTAATGGAATCTGATCGAAAAGCACTTTCATGTCTTCGACAGAATCTATCGCAACGCCAGCTTTTCCAACATCGCCAACAACTCTTTCGTGATCTGAATCGTAACCGCGATGCGTTGGAAGATCAAAAGCTATAGAAAGTCCTTTTTGACCCGCTGCTAAATTTTTTCTGTAAAAAGCGTTACTTTCTTCTGCCGTAGAAAATCCTGCATATTGACGAATCGTCCACGGACGTCTCACATACATTGTTGCGTAAGGTCCACGTAAATTTGGTGCAAAACCAGCTCCGAAATCCAGAAATTCTAAATCTTCGATATCTTGTTCAGAATAATTTCTTTTGATTTCAATTCCTTCAGCGGTCATAAAGTTATCTGCCAAGTTTTCTTGACTTTCAACTTCCGACTTTTGATTTTGAAGTGTAATATGTTTAAGGTCTTTTCTCAATTGTAAAAATTGTTGTTTAAAATTGGTTCAATTCACTGTTCCTAGATGTATGATAAATAGATTTGATAACTATTGTATCTTCATAAATAGTGTAGTGTATAGCGTAAGGAAAAGTTTTAAAAAAGATGATTCTAGTATTATCATATTTTATTTGAAATAGAAATGGATCTTTTGAAATAAATGCAATACTTCTCTTAAAAGAATCATTAAATCTGATAGCTAATTTTGGATTTAAATCTTTATAAAATAATAATGACTCTTTATAATCCGCTTTAGCTTCTTCAAGAATAACTATTTTATAACTCATCTTCAATTTCTTTTAAAAAATCATCAATGTCTGTAACATTCTTTGGATTTTTTAAATAGTTTTCCGTTCTTTCTCTAACTTGATCAATTTGCCATTGAGGAACTTGATATTCATCATTTTGAACTGGTAAGATAATTACTTCTACTTTATCTGCTGTAAAATCATCTGGCAAGACAACAGTTACAGAATGATTTTTAACGGATATAATTTGTCTAATGGCTTCCATAATTATTTAGTTTGTATTAAATATAGCAAATTGAAATTGGTTTTATTCCAATTCTAATCGTTCTTGCTCCATTTTTTCTGCCAATCTTTTTTCGATTATTGGCGTAATTAATGTTTTTCTTGGTTTGATTTTTACAAAAGGAAACAATTCTAAATCATGTTTCATTCTGTCTTCTTTATTCGGATATTTATTGGTGCCTAATAAAATTTCTTTTTTAGAATCGAATAATTCTTGCTCTTTATTGGCACTTTCTTGAATTTTCTTTTTGATAGTTCCATCATTCAAAAGTTTCAAGAAACCTCCGTTGGCTTCGATATCTTTAAATAAAGCCAAAGCTTTTTCAGCCAATTGCATGGTTAAACTTTCAATATAATAACTTCCGTCTGCTGGATTATTTACTTTATCAAAATAACTTTCGTGTTTTAAAATCAAAAGCTGGTTTCTGGCAATTCGATCTCCAAATTCATTGTCTTTATGATACAACGCGTCATAAGGTAAATTGGCAATTGCATCCGCACCTCCCAAAATTGCCGACATGCATTCTGTTGTGGTACGTAACATATTTACATTATAATCGTAAATGGTTTTATTTCGTTTGGTCGGCGTTGCTAATAAATGACATTCGATATTTGAATTGTATTCTGCAGCAATTAAATCAAAAAGCATTCTGAGTGCACGAAGTTTGGCAATTTCGAAGAAATAATTTGTTCCAACAGAAACTTGAAAAATAATTGATTTTGCATTTTCAGAGAAACGGTTTAAATATTCGTTTGCGTGGGCTAAACTATACCCAATCTGTTGGGTAATATTTGCTCCAGCATTTTGGTATAAACCTAAGTCTACACTTAATAGATTTAAATTGGTTGTATTTTTTAAAAGTAAATCTAAAGTTTCAAAGTTGTTTTTCTCTGAAGTTGTAAACCAATTTCCATCTTTTGCTAATTGTCCGATTGGATCAAAATTGCAATAAAAATTTGCTTTTTTCTGGATTGAAATAGTATCTAATTTTTTAACGAAATCGATTGAGATGAAATTGAAATTAAAGTAAACGGTTTTGTTTTCTAAAGGAAGATTGTTTAGTAATTTTTCAATATCAATTTTGTCATTTTCAATAGTAAAACGAAGACTTTCTGCACCTCTTTCTAAAGTGTTTAAAGCACGTTCGATAGATTTTTCTACATCGAAAACAAAGATATTCTGGCAGATTTTAAAATCTGAGGCTTGCGTATTTACATTGGCTGCTTTTGTAAATTCGTCAATATGATAAAAAGGTTTTACCTGAATGTCTTCTGGCGAATTCCAAATAACAGTCTGATTGTAATCGGCTCCATCTAATTCAAACTGAATTTTTTGTTTCCATTGTTTGGATGAAATCGGATTAAAATCGTCGAATAGGTTAGTGGCCATTGTATTTTGTTTGATTATTCTTTTTCCTGGATGGTGTCTCCTTCAAATTGTATGATATAAATATCTTCGCTGTCTTTTTTCATGAAATACTTTTCGCGAGCGTATTTCTCAATTTGTTCCGGATTTTTGAGCTGTTTGATCTGCTCTTGATCTTTTTTGATTTCTTCCTGATAATACTTTTTATTATCCTGAAGTTCATGAATTTGCTCATCTAAAAAACGATGATCAAAATAGGAGTAATTGTCTAGAAATAGCATCCAAACTATAAAAAACAGCAAAACCCAAACGTATTTGTTTCCTAGGTATTTGAACCATTTTTTGTCTTTGTATGGAATTTTAAATTTCATTTTAACGAATATTTCTTTTGAATTTGAGTGTTGTCTCTAGCCCCGATAGAGCCGGTATCCTTTTTATGGCTTTTTCTGCCATAAAAAGATAAAGGCGAAAGCGGGAATCAGCTCCTAATTATTATGGACTAAATTTACGATAAAAATTATGAAATCCTCTGATTAATTACAGCGCGAACAACATCAATTGCTACCGTATTGTATTTGTCATTTGGGATTATGATGTCTGCAAAAGCTTTAGACGGTTCGATAAACTGCTCATGCATAGGTTTTAAAGTCGTTTGATAACGGTTTAAAACTTCATCGATATCACGTCCGCGTTCTGAAATATCTCTTTTTAAACGACGAATTAATCTTTCGTCAGAATCTGCGTGAACGAAGATTTTAATGTCAAACATATCTCTTAATTCTGGATTTGTTAGAATTAAAATTCCTTCCACAATCATTACTTTTCTCGGGTGAGTTGAAACAGTGTCGTCTGTTCTATTGTGCTGTACAAATGAATAAACAGGCTGATCGATTGTTTCTCCTGCTTTTAAAGCTTTTAAATGACTTACCAATAAATCAAAATCAATCGCTCTTGGGTGATCAAAATTGATTAATGCTCTTTCGTCAAAAGATAAATTGCTTGTTTCTTTATAATAAGAATCTTGAGAAATTACCCCAACTTCTGTATGTGGCAATTCGTTCATGATTTGGTGTACTACTGTTGTTTTTCCACTTCCTGTTCCTCCGGCGATTCCTATAATGAGCATATAATTTTTGTTTGATATTTGTTTCGCAAAAATAATAATTTAACTGAATCGCTAAACATTTAAAATAATTTAACCATATAAGTAATGTAAGTAAATTTAAGCTAGAAAATATTTAAACAAAATGTTACTTAACTGAAATAATTGAAGTTAAATTGATAAAAGAGCGAATTATTTATTTTTTAAACCATTTAAGTAATATACGTTCATTTAAAAACATTCCAGAAAAACTTATAATCTCTTAAATGAACTTATATGGTGAAAAAACATAAAAAAATCCCGAAAGTAAACCTTCGGGATTTCGTGCAATCAGTATAGTTTTAAAAAAATATTCTGAATTTAGTAAGCACTTGTAATTATTTATTCTTTTTTGCTTTTATCATCATTTCAAGCTGATCCCAAAGTTCCTCTGGAATTGCTTCTAATAAATTGAATTGTCCAGCGCCTTTTAACCATTCACCCCCGTCAATCGTGATTACGTCACCGTTGATGTAAGATGAAAAATCAGAAACTAAATAAGCAGCTAAATTGGCTAATTCTTGGTGATCTCCAACTCTTTTTAATGGCACTTTTTTAGCCATATCAAATTTCTCAGAAAGATCTCCAGGCAATAATCTGTCCCAAGCTCCTTTTGTTGGGAATGGTCCTGGAGCAATCGCATTAGAACGAATTCCATATTTTGCCCATTCTACTGCAAGACTTCTTGTCATTGCTAAAACTCCTGCTTTTGCTGTTGCGCTAGGAACCACATAAGCAGATCCTGTCCAAGCATAAGTTGTCACAATATTTAAAATCGTTGCCGAAGTTTGTTTCGTATCAATCCAGTGTTTTCCAAAAGCTAGCGTACAATTTTTAGAACCTTTAAGTACGATATCTATCACAGTATCAAATGCATTTGCAGATAAACGCTCTGTTGGAGAAATGAAATTTCCTGCCGCATTATTTAAAAGAACATCCACTTTTCCGAAAACTTTTAACGTTTCCTGAAGCATATTTTCTACTTCTTCGTAATGACGAACATCACATTGAAGCGGTAAACATTTACCTCCAGTTTGGCTTTCCAGTTCGGCAGCTGTAGTTTTTAACTTCTCTAAATCTCTAGAAGTTATCGCTACTTGAGCTCCTAATTCGAGAAAATATTTGGTCATAGCTTTTCCTAGACCACTTCCGCCGCCTGTAACGACAATGACTTTGCCTTGTAAAGCATCGTCACGTAACATTTTATCTGTGTAGCTCATACTTTTTCTTTTTTTGCAATATTAGTTAAATAAAATAGGATGCGCGCATAATAATGTTATAAAATTTTGAAAAATTTTATATTTCAGATAATTTTTTTGCTGCAGACTCTAATGTAGCATCATCTTTTGCGAAGCAGAAACGGATTAATTTTTGATCTTTATGATCAGAATAAAAGGTAGATATCGGGATTGCAGCCACACCATGATCGATGATTAGATTTTTGCAGAAAGTAACATCGTCATCGTTTGAAATGTTGGCATAAGAAGCAACTTGGAAATAAGTTCCCTCGCAAGCTTTTAATTCAAAACGGCTATTTTGAAGAAGTTTCTGAAAATAATCCCTTTTTTCCTGATAGAATTTTCCAAGTAAATTGACATCAACAACATCAAGATATTCACTAATTGCAAATTGTGAAATACTATTTACACTAAAAACCAAAAACTGATGTACTTTCTTGATTTCTTTCATTAAATGTTCTGGTGCAATTGTGTAGCCAATTTTCCACCCAGTTATATGAAAAGATTTTCCGAAAGAAGAAACCATTACGCAACGGTCTAAAAGAAAATCTTTGGTATGTGCAGAAATATGTTTTTCTTCGAAAGTAATGTATTCGTAAACTTCGTCAGATAAAATAATAATGTCTGGATATTTTTCAAGAAGATTTTTTAATTGAATAAAATCATTTTCGGTTAAAATCTTGCCAGTAGGATTATGCGGATTATTGATAATCATCATTCTGGTTTTAGCAGAACAAGCTTTTTCAATTCGCTCCCAATTTGGCGTATAATCATCGTTTAAAGGAACTCGAACAGGTTTTGCTTTGCAAAGTAAAACAGGAGATTCATAAGAATCATAACTTGGATCTAGAATAATTACTTCATCATTTTCTTTTACTAAAGCCAAAATAGTGGTAAAAATTCCCTGTGTCGCTCCAGCTGTAACCAATAGTTCTGTGTCTGGATTGATTGTTCTATTATAAGAACTCTTGGTTAATGAAGTGATTTTATTCATCAATGGAGGATAACCAGCCATTGGTGTATATTGGTGAACATTTTCTTTTGATAATTTCGCTACAATATCAGTTAATCTTTCATCAACAGGAAAATTTGGAAATCCCTGAGAAAGATTTATGGCATTGTATTCGGCTGCCATTTTTGACATTACTGTAAAAATGCTTGTGGTTACGTTTGGTAGTTTGCTCATGAAATTGAATTAAGAAAAAGATGAATAATAGAAGGCTATTGCTGTACAGGCACAACAAGAGAATATAAAGTTCTTACTTCTTTACCATATAATTTTCCTGGATTCCATCTAGGGGATAATTTTAAAACTCTAACTACCTCCTCTCCAGTGCCATGTCCAATATCTCGGAGGATTTTTATATCACTTAAGGAACCATTTATTTCAACGATAAAAGTAGCAAATACTTTTCCTTGAAGAGTAGGTTTCTTGTTTGGTTTTTTATAGTTTTCATCTATGAATTGGTAAAGTTTTTGAATGCCACCAGGAAACTCTGGTTTTACGTCAATTGCACTAGAATAATAAATGTCGATTTCGTTAGGAGGAATAATATTTCCATTTAAATCTTTCTGAGGTTCAGGCGCTCTTCTACTTTCTTTTTGAGAGAATACACTTTGAGTAAAAACAATTAAAACTAAAATTAAAAGCTTTTTCATAGATGACGGATTTAAAGCCAATTTACATTTTATGAATAATAAAAATAGTCGGTCGCTTATCAATATCAATTTTTAATTTTTTCCAGTCAGCTACTTTCAAAGTTTTGATGAACTCTGTTGGCAAAGTAATATCTGTTGCAATGCAAAGATGCGTTGCAGGACTTAAGATCTGTAAAAGATCTTCAATCAGTTTATTGTTTCTGTATGGTGTTTCAATGAATAGTTGTGATTGATTTTTATCATAAGATAATTTCTCAAAATGACGAATTGCCGATTTTTTCTCGTCCTTATCTATTGGTAAATAGCCGTTGAAAGTAAAACTCTGGCCATTCATTCCAGAAGCCATCATTGCCAATAGGATAGAAGAAGGTCCAACTAAAGGCACAACTTGAATTCCTTTTTCATGAGCCAATTTTACAATTACTGCACCTGGATCTGCAACGCCTGGGCAACCTGCTTCGCTCATTAATCCCATATTTTTACCTTCTAATAAAGGTTGGATGAAATCTAAGTGTTCGCTGGTTTCAGTTCTTTTGTTTAAAGTGAAAAGCACTAATTCCGATTGTTTTTTTTCTGGATAAACTGCCTTAATAGATTTTCGAGCAGTTTTGTCATTTTCAACTATATAATGGTCAATAACTTCAATTGTTCTTCTTACAGTTTGCGGTAAAACATCCATCGGATCGCTTTCGCCCATTGTAGTTGGAATTAAATATAGTTTTCCGAGAAGTTTCATGTGTAAGTATTTAAAATTAAAAAATTCAATTATTTCAGTTTCTGAAACAATTGAATTATATTATGCGTGTTTTTTTATCAGTTTATCCGCGATGATATCGGTTACTTCATCCAGCATTTGATATACATTGTTGAATCCGTTTGATGCGCCGTAGTAAGGATCTGGTACATCGACATTTTCGTCTGGGAATAATTCATTCAAAATTAAATGAATTTTTTGTTTGTGTTCAGGAGTTTTAGCAAGATGGTTTACATCGTTGAAATTGGAATTATCCATAACATAGATGTAGTCAAACTCATCAAAATCAGAAGTTTTAATCTGTCTTCCTTTTTGTTCGCTAATATTGATTCCGTTTTTACGGGCTACTTCAATCGAACGTTTATCTGGACAATGGCCAACATGCCAAGAACCTGTACCTGCCGAATCGACAAAGAATTTATCTTTAGGTAATTTAGAAGCTAAAATTCCTTCTGCTAAAGGAGATCTACAGATATTCCCTAAACAAACCATTAAGATTTTTACAGGCATGGTGGGTCTTAAAGCGTTAGTTTTTTATTAATGTCTTCAACAAACTTTTTAAATTGTTTGTCTGTAGAAACTAAATTGTCAACTGTTTTACAAGCATGAAGAACCGTTGCATGATCGCGGTCTCCAATTTGTGAGCCAATATTAGCCAATGAAGCTTTGGTGAATTTCTTTGCAAAAAACATAGCCAATTGTCTAGCTTGTACAACATGCCTCTTTCTAGTCTTAGATTGAAGTGTTTCTATATCTAACTGGAAATAATCTGAAACGATTTTTTGAATATAATCGATTGAGATTTCTCTCTTTACGTTTTTAACAAATTTCTCTACAACGCTTTTTGCTAATTCGATCGTAACTTCTTTTTTGTTGAAAGAAGACTGAGCGATTAACGAAATAATAGCACCTTCCAATTCTCTAACATTAGATTTGATATTACGAGCGACATATTCTAAAATATCTTCTGGCATTTCTACACCATCACGGTACAAAATGTTTTTTAAGATCGAAATACGAGTTTCGTAATCAGGCTGATGCAATTCTGCAGATAATCCCCATTTAAAACGAGACAATAATCTTTGTTCGATATCCTGCATATCAACAGGAGCCTTGTCAGAAGTTAAGATTACTTGTTTTCCGTTTTGATGCAAATAGTTGAAGATGTGAAAGAATACATCCTGTGTTCCTGATTTTCCAGATAAAAACTGAACGTCATCAATAATTAAAACGTCAATCAATTGGTAAAAGTGAATAAAGTCATTACGATTATTCTTTTTTACTGAATCAATATATTGTTGTGTGAAAATCTCCGCTGAAATATATAAAACGGTCTTTTCAGGATATTTGTCTTTTACTTCTACGCCTATAGCATGCGCTAAGTGCGTTTTTCCTAAACCAACTCCTCCAAAAATCAATAATGGGTTAAATGAAGTTCCTCCCGGTTTGTTGGCAACAGCCATACCCGCAGAACGAGCCAAACGGTTAGAATCTCCTTCTAAGAAATTATCAAAACTGTAGTTCGGATTTAACTGAGATTCAATTTTTAAATTTCTGATTCCAGGAATTACAAACGGATTTTTTAATTCAGGATTTAAATTTTTAAATGGAGCATCAACTTCTTGCGGTTTCATCGGAACTCTATTAGAACTTGGCAGCTGCTCGGTAAACGGCTGTTTGTTTCCATAAGTGTTCTCCATTTTAATTTTATAGAGTAACTTTGCGTTTTTTCCCAGTTCTTTGGTAAGCGCAACTTTCAACAATTTTACATAGTGCTCTTCGAGCCACTCGTAGAAAAATTTACTTGGAACTTGAATATATAATGCGTTATCGGTTAGTTCAACTGATTTGATTGGTTCAAACCAAGTTTTGTATGCTTGATCTTGAATATTATCCTTAATAAAGGACAAACAGTTTTCCCATACCGATTGAGCAGTTTTAGACATAGATTCAGATAAATTTTTTATTATTGTTATAAAGATTCTCCTAATAAATAAGGAGCAATTTTATTCCGTATTTCGGGATAACAAATATGTGAACAAATTTCTGTAAAAAAAAATATTTTGGTATCTAATTTTATAAAAAAAAGTTGTAAAAGGACTTTTTAAATTCGAATTTTTTTAATATTTTATCAATGAAAAATCACCAGACTCAAGTACGAGTTCGTTACTCAGAAACCGACCAAATGGGAGTCGTTTATCACGGAAATTATGTTCCTTATTTTGAGATCGGACGCGTGGAATGGCTTAGAAATAAAGGAGTTTCCTATAAAAGTATGGAAGAAAGCGGAATTGGTCTTCCAATTGTGAATATGAATATTAATTACAAAAAGTCGGCACGATATGATGAACTTTTAA
The DNA here is from genome assembly GCF_020026915.1 of Flavobacterium potami. Classification (GTDB taxonomy): domain Bacteria; phylum Bacteroidota; class Bacteroidia; order Flavobacteriales; family Flavobacteriaceae; genus Flavobacterium; species Flavobacterium potami. The sequence continues at coordinate 22,070 of NZ_JAINUY010000001.1, forward strand.
CAATTCATACCACTTTTAAAAGTCACTCTTCTGTCAAGATTGAATTCGACTGTGCAATCTATAATGAGGCAAATGAGTTATTAACAACTGCGTCGTTTATTTTAGTATTTGTTGCGTTAAAAACTGGTCGTCCGACAGCTCCTCCAGATTATATTTTGGAAATATTTAAAACGCTTGAATAATTGTGAAAATGAATGAGATTTTGATGTTAATTTATACTAATTTAATATCAATTTCGAACATTAAATCAAAAATGCTGAACACGGTTTCGGCATTTTTTTTTCGCGTTTTTGTAATGATTTTTCCAATTGGGAGACCTGAAACCTCATCAATTTCCATTTCCTGAGAGATGATTTCTAGTTTTTTCTCCTTAATAACCCGCATTACTTTATTCATGTTTTTGTAATCAAAAGAGATTAAAAACGCTACATCAATTGTTTTTTCGACAATTTCGCAAACTTCCAAAGTCATTTGAGCAGTTGTTCGATAAGAAGAAATTAATCCTCCGACTCCTAATTTTACTCCACCAAAAATTCGGACTACCACAACTAAAACGTTCGTTAACCCGAAAGATTGTATCTGGCCATAAATTGGAGCACCGGCTGTATTGCTTGGTTCGCCGTCGTCGTTGGCGCGATACGAAATTTTATTTCCAACACCTATTTGATAGGCATAACAATAATGTACCGCATGAGGATGTTGCTTTTTTAAATCTTCAATAATGGGTTTTACTTCGTCTTCATGGTCTATCGGAAAAGCGTAACCAAAGAATTTACTGCCTTTTTCTTTAAACAGTATTTCTTCAGATGCAGATGCAATAGTTTGATAAGTATCGTTGATTTCCAAAAGCAGTAATCTTAATTGTAATTATTTTCAGCTACAGACTAAAAGGGCTTTAAAGGATTTCTTTTTTTTAAAATCTGTGTAAATCTATTAATCTGTAGCTTTTTGTTTTCTTAAAGTATGTTTTTTTTATAAAGATCAACCACATCTTCTTTTCCAACTTGAAGATTCCAAACTTTAATTCCTAAAGCTGCTGCACTATCTGTGTTTTCTGTTTTGTCATCAACAAATAATGTATTTGCAGGAATTAAATTATGTTCATCCAGTAAGGTTTGATAGATTTTAGGATCTGGTTTTCTGAGTCCCATATCAAATGAAAAATGAACTTTTTCAAAACAGTTATAGAAGTCCTGATAAAAAGAAGGATTGTTCTTCTCAAAAGTATTAATGTGAATAGAATCGGTATTGCTCAATAAAAACAAACGATATTTTTTAGATAGTTCCTGAAGAAATTCCAGACGATATTTTGGAAAATCGGCTAAAACGGCATTCCATGCTTTTAAAATTTCTTCTTTTGAAGTATTTGGAAGTCGTTTCTGAAAACCACCAATAAAATCTTCCGGAGATATAGATCCTGTTTCGAAAGAAAAATTTAATTGATCAAATTCAGAATTCCATTCCGTCATTCCTAATTTTTGTAAACCTGTAATTGTGGCAGCTTTATCTAAATTGATAAAAATATCTCCAAAGTCAAAAATTATAGCATCAATCATAATTTCTAAGTTGTATTAATTCGTCTGTTAGAATGTTGGTTTTAATTGTGTGTTTTTTAGAAATAAAGGGAGCTTTTGTTCCGTTTTCAAAATTTGCTTTTCCAATAAAAATTCGAGCTTCATCCCATATATTCTCATCTATAAAGGATTGTAAAGTTTGTCTTCCGCCTTCAATAATAATAGACTGAATTTGATTTTGATATAAAACATCCAAAATTTGTGGTATAATATTTTTTTCAAAATCAATAATTTCAAATTGAGTATTTTCTTTTGACGGTTTTTGTGTTTTAGAAAAAACAATCGTTTTTATAGTATTGTCAAAAATAAAACTGTTTTCCTCAATTCGATTATTTTGATCGATAACGACCCGTACAGGATTATTTCCGTCCCAATCTCTGGCATTTAATTTCGGATTGTCATCAACAACAGTTTGTGTTCCAACTAAAATTGCCTGCTCTTCTGTTCTCCATTTATGAACCAATTGTCGGGAGTATGGGTTGGTAATCCAAATTGGTTTACGTTCCTGGCCGGTTATTTTTTCAGGAGCTAAAAAGCCATCCAGACTTTCGGCCCATTTTAAAATAATATAAGGTCTCTTTTTTTTATGAAAGGTAAAAAAACGTTTATTTAGTTCGTTACATTGGTCTTCTAAAACGCCAACGGTAACATTTGCTCCAGCTTCAATTAATTTCAAAATCCCTTTTCCCGCTACTTTTTCATTCGGGTCAACCGTTCCGACAACTACGTTAGGAATTTTATTTGCAATAATTAAATCGCAGCAAGGCGGTGTTTTGCCAAAATGACTGCAAGGCTCTAGACTTACATATATAGTAGCTTTTTTTAGCAGTGATTTATCTTTTACGGAACGAACAGCATTGACTTCAGCATGTGGTTCTCCAGCTTTTTTGTGCCAGCCTTCGCCAATAATTTGATCTTCATAAACAATTACGCTTCCAACCATTGGGTTTGGATATGTTGTTCCAAGCCCATTTTGTGCCAGTTCGATACAGCGTTTTATGTATTTTTCATGTATATTCACGGTGCAAAAATAGTTAATTTTAAAGTTTTTGTCTAATGTTTGTTGTTAAGTTGTGAAACAATCCAAATAGTTGTAATACTATCAGAAAAGTATTTTTATTTTTGTGTAGATAAAGATGTAAAAGAAAAAATGGAAAATCGGATTATCAGGAAAATTAGAAAAGAAGACAATCAGGCTGTTGCAAGTTTAATAAGATCAGTTTTTGATGAGATGGAAATTCCTAAAGTCGGAACTGCCTACGAAGATCCTTACCTGGATTTAATGTTTGAAGAATATGGTAAACCAAAGTCGGCTTATTTTGTGGTGGAAAATGAAGGGGAAATTGTTGGATGTGCCGGGGTTGCACCTTTAGAAAATGGTGATCCGCAAATTTGTGAATTGCAGAAAATGTATTTTTTGCCCAAAACCAGAGGATTAGGAATCGGAACTGAAATGATGGAAAAATGCCTAGAACAGGGACGAGAATTTGGGTTTGAAAAATGTTATATAGAAACGATGCCTTTTATGCACGCTGCGCAAAAGTTGTATAAAAAATCAGGTTTTGAATATTTAGATAGACCACTAGGGTCAACTGGACATAGTTCGTGTCCGGTATGGATGTTGAAAGTTTTATAATTAAAGTTTGTAACAAATCTTTAGGATTAAGACTTATGGAGGATAAAATCAGTTTTGGGCTGACGAAATAATGTTCAAAAAATTAAAATGAAAATTAAACAATACCGCACTCAATTTATTAAAGAATTATCGCCTTTTTACGATGCGTACGAAGCGGAAAGTTTTTTTTATTTGATTTTGGAAGATAGACATAAACTTCGCCAGATTGATTTGGCTTTGAACCATGAATTGGCTTTTGAGGAAAACGATTTTGCCATGTGGGAAGAATTGGTAAATCATCTTAAAAATGAAGTTCCGATTCAGTATTTACTTGGAAAGACTCATTTTTATGGTTTGGATTTTGAAGTAAATGAAAATGTTCTGATTCCGAGACCTGAAACCGAAGAATTGGTGGAATGGATTATTAATGAAAATGCGTCTCAAGAAAAGTCAAAAAAAATAAAGATTCTAGATATTGGTACCGGAAGTGGTTGTATTGCTATTTCTTTGGCAAAAAATCTCCCAAATGCAGAAGTTTTCGGAATTGATGTTTCTAAAAAAGCAATTGAAACAGCCAAGAGAAATGCGGTAAGAAATAATGTTGACATGACTTTTATGTTTCTTGATATTTTACAAACGGAAGAATTTACATGTCAGTTTGATATTATTGTTTCTAATCCTCCTTATATTCGAAATCTAGAAAAAGTAGAAATCAAAAAAAATGTGCTGGACTACGAACCTCATTTGGCACTTTTTGTAGAAGATAACGATGCATTGATTTTTTATAGAAAAATAGCATCATTGGCAAAAGCAGGCCTTAAGAAAAATGGGAAATTATATTTCGAAATCAATCAATATCTTGGAAAAGAAATGATTGAGTTGCTTGAAAATATGGATTTTAAAAATATCGAACTCCGAAAAGATATTTACGACAACGATCGCATGTTGAAAGGGAATGTTTAGAGTTTTCAGTCTCAGTTTTCAGTCTCAGTCTCGGTCTTCAGTAACTAGATCGCTGAGACTGAGACTGAAAACTGAGACTAAAAATTATTCATAGCGCAAAGCTTCAATTGGATCTAGTTTTGAGGCTTTAATTGCTGGATACAGTCCAGATACCAATGCGACACAGAAACTTGTTGCAAAAGCGGCAAAAATTGCCATCCACGGAATCACAAAAGCAAAATTCATTACGCCTGCAAACGCAGCGCCGACCAGAATTCCCAGTACAATACCTACTAAACCGCCAATTTGTCCAATTAGTAAAGTTTCTATAAAAAACTGTACAGAAATAGTCGTTTTAGTTGCACCTAAAGCTTTTCTAACGCCAATTTCGCGAGTACGTTCAGTAACCGAAACAATCATTATATTCATTAAAGCGATTGAAGATCCTAAAATCGTGATAACACTGATAATCCATGCCGCCCATCCTAAGTATTGTGTAATTCCTAAAATACGATTTATTAAATCGTCACTTCTTCCAATTCCAAAATTGTTATCACGTACAGGACTCAATTTTCGAACCTTTCTCATCGTAATGGTCGCGTTGTCAACAGCTTCATCCAGAAGTTCCTTTTTGGCAACCATAACACTAATGGTGTAATTAATGTTTGGGGCCGTAAATAATGATCTTGCAACTTGAATCGGAATCAAAACTCTTAAATCCTGACTGTTTCCAAAAGTAGAACCTTTTTCTTTTAAAACACCAATTACTTTAAAACGCGCGCCGCGAATGGAAATTATTTTATCAATCGGATTGACATCTTTCAGTAGACCTTTTTCAAAGTCAGAACCTACAATGCAAGAATACGTATTGTTTTCAATGTCGAATTGATTAAATGAACGGCCTAAAGTAGTTTCTAAACCTGAGTTTGAAATAAAATGTTCATCAACTCCAACTATTTTGATTTCTGGATCTGTTTTACTGTCCAGATATTTAACTTCAGCTTTTGAAGTGGCTGTAAAAGACAGAGACGTTTCTGTAAAAGGATATTTGTATTTGTTTTTAAAAGCAACTGCTTCAGGGTAAGAAATAATCGGATTTATGATTTCACGTTCATTTCCACCACGATTTTTAAGGTTGTTTTCGTATTGATTGATGTTGAAAGTATTTGCTCCCATTGAAGCAAAATTGGTAGAAACAGTATTTTCAAGTGCAGTAACAACTGTCAAAATTCCAACCAAGGCCGTAATACCGATAGCAATAATTAAAACGGTAAGAATGGTACGCAGAAGTTGGGTTTTGATGGAACCAAACGCAATTCGGATATTTTCTTTAAGTAATTTTAGCATCATGACCAATTTGTCACGAAAATACGTTTTTTGTTACAAGTTTGTTTTCGAAGTGTTATTATTTATTTTAAAAAGTAAGATATTTGCAGACTTAATAAGTCGAAAGTTGGAAAGTTTTAAAGTCGAAAGCCAAAAGAACTAACAACCTAAAAAAATCTAGAAATAAATTAATATTATAAGATTTTTAGATAAAGATTGGAACAATCTAAAATCTAAAATCAGAAATCTAAAATAAAAAAGATGGCTTCAAAACCAAGTATTCCAAAAGGAACCAGAGATTTTTCACCTGCAGAGGTGTCAAAGCGTCAATATATTATTCAGACAATAAAAGCGAATTTCGAGAAATTTGGTTTTCAGCCAATCGAAACTCCTTCGTTTGAAAACTCAGATACTTTGATGGGGAAATATGGAGAAGAAGGAGATCGTTTGATTTTTAAAATTCTTAATTCTGGAAATTTTTTCTACAATAAAAGTAAAATTGAATTGCCAGCTTCAATTGAAGAATTACAACTTAATTCGGCTGAAAAAATCAGTTTAGAACAGAGAATTGAACTGAATAAATTCACGGGGAAAATTTCAGAAAAAGCGTTGCGTTACGATTTGACAGTTCCGTTTGCAAGATACGTGGTACAACACCAAAGCGAAATTGAATTTCCTTTCAAAAGATATCAAATCCAACCCGTTTGGAGAGCAGATAATCCACAAAAAGGACGTTTTAGAGAATTCTTTCAATGTGATGCCGATGTTGTAGGTTCAAAATCTCTTTGGCAGGAAGTTGAATTAGTTCAATTATACGATACTGTTTTTACCTCTTTAGGTTTAGAAGGCGTAACCATTAAAATTAATAATAGAAAAATTTTATCTGGAATTGCTGAAGTAATCGGCGCTTCAGATAAATTAATCGATTTTACCGTAGCGCTCGATAAATTGGATAAAATTGGAGAAGACGGCGTTAAAAAAGAAATGATCGAAAAAGGAATTGCTGAAGAAGCTTTGGTAAAAGTACAGCCACTATTTAGTTTTTCAGGAACTTTTTCAGATAAAATCAATCAGCTTTCAACATTATTGTCTTCTTCTGAAGAAGGAATGAAAGGTGTTGAAGAACTTAAATTTATCTGTGACAATGTTGCAGAATTAGGTCTTTCAACGGCGATTCTAGATTTAGATGTGACTCTGGCTCGTGGTTTAAATTATTACACCGGAGCTATTTTTGAAGTTGCAGCTCCAAAAACGGTTGCCATGGGATCTATCGGCGGTGGCGGAAGATACGACGATTTGACGGGTATTTTTGGTTTGAAAAATATGAGTGGTGTCGGAATTTCTTTTGGATTGGATAGAATCTATTTAGTTTTAGAAGAATTACAATTATTCCCAGAAACAGTTGCCGCAACTTCAAAAGCGATGTTTATTAATTATGGAGACAAAGAAGCGTTGTATGCTTCGAAAGCAATCCAGAAGTTAAGAAAAGAAAATATAAAAGTAGAATTATATCCTGACAATGTAAAAGTGGGGAAGCAATTTCAATATGCAGATAAACGACTTATTCCATTTGCAGTAATTGCTGGCGATCAGGAAATTGCGTCAAATACTTTTGCGCTTAAAAATTTAGTGACAGGAGAACAGGTTTCTGTTGATTTTGAAGGATTGAAGAATGCTTTGCTTTAAAAGCTAAAAAAAGTTTTTAAGCTATAGTTTTGATTTCTAATTAGATTCGTCTGTACTGATTTGAAACTTTAGAAATTGAATGCGAAATAGTTGCGGGTAAAGAAAAAAACCGTTTAATTTGCGACCTCAAGTTACGGGCGTAGTTCAAGGGTAGAATAGCGGTCTCCAAAACCGTTGATGGGGGTTCGAATCCCTCCGCCCGTGCAAAAAAGTCAAAAGGCTTTTGAGAAAATAAAAGAAAAAAGCAAAAAAAAAGCTTCGTCTCTATAGGCGAAGCTTTTTTTAATATAAGGTAAATTTGAATTAATAATTATTTTGAGGCCAAAGCCAACCCTTAAATTCAATTTTGGTGGTAATGATTTTTGTTTTACGCTATCAAAGATAAAATAACTATAACGTAATAGTCTTAAAATTGTATTAAATTTTTAAAGCCTAATTTTGGTTTTTAAAAGGCTCATAATTAATAAGGTGACAATTTGACATTTTATAAGATTTGGCAGTACTTTTGCAATCCAACAGAAAGAAATAAAAATGAAGTTTAAAAATATTTTTAAAAATAAAAGTAATATGACTACGGAAAATACAGAATTCGATCAGGAATTAGACGATGCAACGATAGAGACTAACGCTAATGGAGAGCAGTTAATTGTTGAAGAATTAAGTGTTGAGGAGCAATTAGCTCAAGACTTGGCTAAAGAAAAAGATAAGTTTTTGAGATTATTCGCCGAATTTGAAAATTACAAAAAAAGAACTTCAAAAGAGCGTCTTGAATTATTTAAAACAGCAAACCAAGAAGTTTTATTGGCAATGCTTCCAGTTTTAGATGATTTTGACAGAGCTGCGGTAGAAATTAACAAATCTGAAGACGAAAACCTTAAAAAAGGAGTGGAGTTGATTCATGAAAAACTAAAAAGTACTTTAGTTTCTAAAGGTTTAGAGCAAGTTGAAATTCAGGCAGGAGATGCTTTCAATGCAGATATCGCAGAAGCAATTACTCAAATTCCAGCTCCATCTGATAAGTTAAAAGGGAAAGTTGTTGATGTTATTGAAAAAGGATACAAATTAGGTGACAAAATTATTCGTTACCCTAAAGTTGTTGTTGGAAACTAAAATACAGTAAGGTTCAGGAATTCAGTTTTTTAAAATTGGAATTTGGAATTTTAGATTGGAATTTAATCTAGATTATGAAAAAAGATTTTTACGAAATACTAGGCATTTCAAAAAATGCTGATGCTGCTGAAATTAAAAAAGCATACAGAAAAAGTGCTTTAAAATACCACCCTGATAAAAATCCAGGCGACAAAGAGGCAGAAGAAAACTTCAAATTGGCAGCAGAAGCTTATGAAGTTTTAAGTGATCCGCAGAAAAAAGCGAAATACGATCAATATGGTCATCAAGCATTTGATGGTTCTGGCGGATTTGGCGGTGGTCATGGCGGTATGAATATGGATGACATTTTCAGCCAGTTTGGTGATATTTTCGGAGGCGGATTTGGAGGTTTCGGAGGCGGAGGCGGAGGTCCTCGCCGTGCTAAAGGAAGTAATCTTCGAATTAAAGTTAAATTGACTTTAGAAGAGATTGCAAATGGAGTGGAGAAAAAAGTAAAAGTAAAACGTAAAGTTCAAGCAAAAGGTGTTACGTATAAGACTTGTACGACTTGTAATGGTCAAGGACAAGTAATGCGTGTTACCAATACCATTTTAGGAAGAATGCAATCTGCGTCAACTTGTCCTACTTGTGGCGGTTCAGGTCAGATTTTAGATAAAAAACCTTCTGAGGCAGATTCACAAGGAATGGTTCAGGAAGATGAAACAGTATCAATCAAAATTCCTGCGGGAGTGGTTGACGGAATGCAGTTAAAAGTTTCTAATAAAGGAAACGATGCGCCAGGAAACAGTATTCCTGGAGATTTAATTGTTGCCATTGAAGAAATTGAGCACGAATTCCTGAAACGTGAAGGTGAAAACGTTCATTTCGATTTATACATCAGTTTTCCTGAGGCAGTTTTAGGAGCTTCAAAAGATATTGAAGCTATTAACGGAAAAGTACGTATTAAACTAGAAGAAGGAATCCAATCTGGAAAAATCTTAAGATTGAAAGGAAAAGGAATTCCAAGTTTAAATGGTTACGGAAGCGGAGATTTATTAGTTCACGTAAATGTTTGGACTCCAAAAACATTAAACAAAGAACAAAAACAATTCTTTGAAAACGCTCTAACTGACGAGCATTTTGCTCCAAGTCCAGAGAAATCGGAGAAATCATTCTTTGAAAAAGTAAAAGATATGTTTTCATAAAACAGAACTTTTTTTAAATAATATATTGAAAACCCATTCTAGCGTAAATTAGAATGGGTTTTTTGCGTTATATGACACAATTTTGCTTCGAATTATTTACTTTTACATTCGCTGAGCCGTTATAGGCGAAGTGACGCAGTAAATCCTTAAAAAAAACATGAGCAACTTACTTGAAGTACGTAACGTCGTAAAAAAATATGGCGATTATGTAGCGCTTAACGAAGTTTCATTAAATGTGCCGAAAGGTAGTATCTATGGACTTTTAGGTCCAAATGGAGCCGGAAAAACTTCCCTTATCAGAATCATAAACCAAATTACAATGCCCGATAGTGGCGAAATAATTTTGGATGGTGAAAAACTACAACCAAAACACGTACAGACTATCGGATATCTTCCGGAAGAAAGAGGTTTGTATAGTACTATGAAAGTGGGCGAGCAATGCTTGTATTTGGCTCAAATGAAAGGACTTTCTAAGGCCGAAGCCAAAAAACAACTGGATTATTGGTTTGATCGTTTAGGAATTCAGGGTTGGTGGAATAAAAAAATCCAAGAACTTTCTAAAGGAATGGCACAAAAAATTCAGTTTGTAGTTTGCGTACTGCATAAACCAAAACTTTTGATTTTGGATGAGCCTTTTTCAGGATTTGACCCCGTAAATGCAAATGTCATAAAAGACGAAATTTTAGCTTTGAAAGAACAAGGTTCGACGATTATTTTCTCGACACACAGAATGGAAAGTGTAGAAGAACTTTGCGAAAATATTGCTCTTATTCATAAATCAAATAAATTGATTGAAGGTAAAGTGAGTGATGTAAAACGCCAGTTTAGAACTCATAGTTTTGAAGTGGGAATTTTGACGAATAATGTAGAAGGTTTGATGTATGATATTACACAAAAATTCACTGTTTCACCTGCTAGTTTTAAATCTTTAAATGACGATTTGAAATTAAATATCGAAATTGGAAATGCATCGCCAAATGAGTTGCTTCATATTTTGACACAACGTGGACAAGTAACACATTTCGTGGAGAAAATTCCAAGCATAAACGATATTTTTATTCAAACTGTAACAGAAAACAAAAAATTAAATTCCAATAATTAAATTCCAAATTCCAAATTTTTGACGTCGAAGTTGGAATTTGGAATTTGTGATTTGAAATTTAAGATATAAATGAGTATAATTTCATTAATTATAAAAAGAGAATTTATTGCCAAAGTCCGCAATAAATCTTTTGTTGTCATGACTTTTTTGAGTCCGCTTTTGTTTGTAGCAATAGCCGTTTTTATTGGCTATTTGAGTTCAATGAAAGCTGAAACAAAATATATTGCAATTCATGATGAAACTGGACTTTTTGCTTCCGATTTTTTAAAAGAAAATAAAAAAGGAGCAGAGTTCAACTATCTTAATTTGTCTGAAGCCAATGTAAATGCTTTAAAAGACAGCATTACAAAAGAAAATTTCGATGGATTAATTCTAATTCCGAAAACGGAAAACGTTAACGATTTAAGTGGTAAAATAGAATTTATTTCAAATAATAGTCCAAGCATTTCTTTTATTGAAAATACTCAGGATGTTATTGCTTCAAAGATTACAAAGATAAATCTTGAAAAACTAAAGTTAGATACTTTGGCCATTCAGAAAGCACAATCAAATGTAAATATTCATTTAGTTAAAGCTTCTGGGGAAGAAAGTTTGAAAGGTTTAAACGAAATTAAAATCGGAATTGGCGGCGCATTCGGTTACTTGATTATGATGTTTATTATCATTTACGGAAACATGGTAATGCGAAGCGTAATCGAGGAAAAAACAAACCGAATTATCGAAATCATTATTTCATCTGTAAAACCATTTCAATTGATGATTGGAAAAATTATAGGAACTTCATTGGCAGGAATTCTACAATTTATGATTTGGGCGATTATTGGTTTAGGATTAATGTTTGCAGCTTCGGCATTTTTTGGTGTGAATGTTGGGCCAGGAACAAACATTCCTCCAGCAATGGCTCAATCGATGCAGCAGGATTTTTCAGGTATAGTACAAATGGGACTTAAAGAAGCATGGAATCTACCAATTGCCAGCATTCTAATTGGTTTTGTAATTTATTTTATCGGAGGATATTTTCTGTACAGTTCATTTTATGCCGCAATTGGAGCCGCAGTCGATAATCAAACAGATTCACAGCAATTTTTGTTGCCAATCATAATGCCGCTTATTCTAAGTGTTTATATTGGATTTTTTACTGTCGTAAATGATCCACACGGAACTGTTGCAGTTGCTTTTTCAATGATTCCGTTGACATCGCCAATCGTAATGTTAATGCGTATTCCGTTTGGAGTGCCGTGGTGGCAAATTGCAATTTCGGTATCATTATTGTTTGCTACATTTTTCCTTGTAGTTTGGTTCGCAGCCAAAATTTACCGAGTAGGTATTTTAATGTACGGCAAAAAACCAACGTGGAAGGAATTGTATAAGTGGCTTAAATATTAATTTTTTTGAAGCTGCTAAGTGGCTAAGATTCTGAGATGCTAAGTTTTTTAGCCATCAAAAGAAAAACTTAGAAACTTAGCATCTTAGAATCTCAGAAACTTAAAAAAGAATGAGTAAAATACTAATTATCGAAGACGAAGCAGCGATCAGAAGAGTTTTGGTAAAAATATTATCAGAAGAAAATGATTCGTATCAGGTTGATGAAGCGGAAGATGGCGTTGCGGGACTTGAAAAAATAAAAAATAACGATTACGATTTGGTTTTGTGCGATATCAAAATGCCAAAAATGGACGGTGTTGAGGTTTTAGAAGAAGTGAAAAAAATAAAGCCAGAAATTCCGATGGTGATGATTTCGGGTCATGGTGATATGGAAACAGCAATTCATACGATGCGTTTGGGTGCTTTTGATTATATTTCTAAACCGCCAGATTTAAATCGTTTATTGAATACCGTTCGTAATGCTTTGGATAAAAAGCAATTAGTTGTTGAGAATAAAATTCTAAAGAAAAAAGTCAGCAAGAATTACGAAATGATTGGAGACAGCGAATCAATTAATCATATTAAATTAATGATTGATAAAGTAGCTCCAACCGAAGCCAGAGTTTTAGTTACAGGTCCAAACGGAACAGGAAAAGAATTGGTAGCGCATCAATTACATGAAAAAAGCGAACGTGCAGGTTTTCCTCTAATTGAAGTAAACTGCGCAGCGATTCCAAGCGAATTGATTGAAAGCGAATTGTTCGGGCACGTAAAAGGCGCTTTTACATCTGCAGTTAAAGATCGTGCAGGAAAATTCGAAGCGGCAGATAAAGGAACTATTTTCTTAGATGAAATTGGAGACATGAGTCTTTCGGCGCAAGCCAAAGTTTTACGAGCTTTACAAGAAAGTATGATTACAAGAGTTGGAGCCGATAAAGACATTAAAGTTGATGTTCGTGTTGTAGCTGCAACAAATAAAGATCTGAAAACAGAAATTGCCGAAGGTCGTTTCCGTGAAGATTTATACCATCGTCTGGCTGTAATTTTAATCAAAGTACCGCCATTGAATGAAAGAAGAGATGATATTCCAGCGTTAATTAAACACTTTGCAGAAAAAATTGCTTCAGAACAAGGGAATGCTGTCAAAGTATTTTCAGCGCAAGCGATACAATTATTGCAGGAATACGATTGGACAGGAAATATTCGTGAACTTCGTAATGTAGTTGAAAGATTGATTATTTTGGGAGGAAACGAAATATCTGAAACAGATGTAAAGCTGTTTGCAAGTAAATAGATGCTGCGCGCTTTAGGCTATAAGCTTTAAGTAATGAGCTTTTAAAAAATCCTATAGCATATTGCCTAAATCTTACAGCATTTGAAAATATGAATAATTTTTGCTTATAGCGTAAAGCTTAAAGCTTAAAGCTAAATTGAAATGAAACTAAAAAAAATAAACGAGAAATTACAAGACGCCTTAATTGAAAACGGTTTAACAGAAGCAAATGCTTTACAGCTTGAAACTTTTTCAACCATAAAAAGTGGTGCCGATTGTGTCATTATTTCTCCAAAGGGAAGTGGAAAAACAACAACGATTGTTTTAAATGTAATTCAGCAATTGGCTGGTCAAACAGAAGAATCACCTCGTGCTTTAATCATTGTTGAAGATAAAGCGAAAGTGCTGGAAATGGTTGATCTTTTTGAGAAGTATGGAAAATATACCAACTTAGAGGTTTACGGTGTGAATGAGAAAGGCGATATGGATTACGATAAAAACTACGTTTCTACAGGAATCGATGTTTTAATTGGTACTCCAACCAAATTAAACGATATGTTTAGTACGGCAGGTTACAATGTAAACCGTCTTAAAATGTTTATTTTGGATGATGCAGATCCGATTTTGAAATTACGTCATGAACCTAAAATTATGCGTATTTCTAATAGTATTGCCAAAACACAGCGAATCATTTTTGCTGAGACACTGACAGAACGCATTGAAATTTTGGCAGACAAAATGCTAATTGAACCGTATTTGTTTGATATGGATGAAGAAGGCGAAGAGCTTTACGAAGAAGAAGAGGATATTGAAGAAGAATAAAAATCTGAAAATCATATTTTACAAATGATGAAAAAAATACTTTTGATTGCTTTGCTTGTTTTTTTGTATAATTCAACATATTCTCAAAACTTATATCCTGAAAAATATGAAAATTGTCATTTGTCTAATTTTTGTCTTGATTGTGGAGATACTAAAGCAAATCCGCCTAAGACATTTTTAGATGAATTGAAGAATAATTTAGACAAGAAAAAATTAAGTGAAATAAAAGGTATTATAGAGGTTCAAATTTTAATTGATGAAAATGGTAAATCATGTTTATTGAGTTCAGTCAATAAAACTAATGTTTCATCCAAAAAAATAAATTTGCAAAAGGCAATCAACAATATGTCTTTTTGGGAACCTGCTATTTCTAAAAATAAACCTCAAAATAGTTCAGTTTCTTTGATTTTTGAATTTGAAAATGGAATTGTTTCTGCAAAAAGAAGAGTGTTTGATTTTAAAAATCAAGGAAACATGAAATCTGTCGGAAATCCTGAAGTCAAAGGAAGTGATAAAAATAATCTTTCAGTAAAGTGGGGTGTTTTTACACAACAAAACTCAGAACTGCCTTGGGATATGACAAGAGCAATTAGTAAGGATCTGGATGATAATATCTGGATTGGAACTGATAATGGAATTGTTAAAATTGAAAATGGCAAATGGCATCATTTCAATTCGAAAAATACAACACTTCCGGGGCCACCTTATAACAAGGATCGGACACAATCGGTGAGGAATTTAGAAGTTGATAAAAAAAACAATAAATGGTTTCTAATCGGTTGGGATGCGTATAAATATGATAATAATACGTGGACTAAATATGATTCTGTAAACTCTCCTATTAACTGGGCAAGGGAAATTTTTGTTGATCATTCCAATAATGTTTGGTTTACTTCCTGGAGAGGTGTTTCAAAATTTAATGGTAAAGACTGGACAGTAATCAATAAACAAAATTCGAATCTTCCAAGTGATAAAATATTAGGGGTTTATGTTGATAAGAAAGATCAAATTTGGATTGGCTCTTCAGAGGGAAATGTTATAATTGAAAATGGAAAGACCAAATTATTAAACGATAAGAATTCTCCATTATCAAAAGCATTTATTTCAAAAATGTACGAAGACCAGAAAGGGAATCTTTGGTTTAGTTTATATAATGATAAATCAGACGATGCTGGAATGTATGTCTTAAATACTGTTGGGAAATGGACAAAAATTGAACATCCTAATTCTAAAATGTTTAGTGAACATACTATTAATGATTTTTACTTGGATGAAGATGGCAATTCTTTGTGGCTAACGCTGAATGCGGTTGGAGTTCTGAAATATGATTTAGGTACTAAAAAATGGGAAGTTTATACTAACGAAAATTCGAATGTACCAAGCATTCATTGTGAAAGAATAACAAAAGATAAAAACGGTTCTATTTGGATTGCAACTTATGCAGGTGTTATAAAAACAGAATAAAATAATTTATGGAAATTTTAAAAACACTTAAATTCTTGTCAATTGTGCTTTTGTGCTTTTTTCTAGTTATTTATGTTTTAATGATTTCCTATTTTTATTTCAATCAGGTTGAATTGGTTTTTCATGCGTCAAGACTTCCGAAGGATTTTAAATTCGATTACCAGCAAAAGTTTGAAGAAATAAATATTCCTTCTTTCGATGGTAATAACCTTAATGGATTGTTGTTTAAAGCAGAAAATTCTAAAGGGTTGGTTTTTTATCTTCATGGAAATGCTGGAACACTTGAAACTTGGGGTAAAATTGCCAAAATATACACTTCGTTAGATTACGATATTTTTATTTTAGATTATAGAAGCTTTGGAAAAAGTGAAGGCGAAATTGAAAATGAAGAGCAATTAAGCAAAGATATTTCGATCGTTTACAAAACAATTGCTAAAAGATATTCTGAAGACAAAATTGTTATAGCAGGCTATTCCATTGGTTCTGGTTTTGCAACAAAATTGGCTTTAGAAAATAAACCTAAAGCACTAATTCTTCAGGCACCTTATTACAATTTTTTAGAATTGTCAACTTCAAAAGCGCCATTTTTTCCTGACTTTATGAAAAAGTTTAGCTTGGAAACAAATCTATATCTTCCGCAAATAAAAGCGCCAGTTTATATCTTTCATGGAACAGATGATCAGTTAATTCCTTGTGAAAATTCGATTAGATTGAAAAAGCTTTTGAAATCTAATGCGTATTTTTATCCTTTGAAAAATCAGGGACATATTGGGATGAATGAGAATGATGACTTTCAAAAACAATTAAAAAGAATATTAGAATAAATTATAAGTCGCAGTCTCAGTTTTCAGCATGTAAACTGTAAACCACGACTGCGACTGAAAACTTTAAAAAAATAGATTAACATGGGATTAATGAAAGTGTTTTCAGGAAGTGAGGTTTTAGCAATTGCTTTGCAAGAAAGATTAGAAGAAGCAGGAGTAGAAACAGTAAAAAAAGATAATATTCAATCGGCTCGTTTGGGAGGTTTTGGTCAAACAGATTTGGCAATTGAAATATTTATTCAAGAAACAGATTTTGCAAAAGCAAACCCAGTTATCGAAGAATTTAGAATGAGCCTTTAAAAAAAGTGTTCAGTATTCAGTCTCAGTTTACAGTCTTAATGCTGTAAACTGAGACTGAGACTGAGACTGAAAACTGCGACTGAAAACTGCGACTAAATACCGCGACTGAAAACTAAAAATATGCAATACAAAATGTTAGTGCTCGACATGGATGATACTTTGTTGAGAGATGATCATGCAATTTCAGATTTAAATAAAAAAGCAATTCTAGAAGCGCAGGCAAAAGGCGTTTATGTTGTTTTGGCTTCTGGACGACCGACCATTGCCATGATAGAATATGCCAAAGAATTGCAACTCGATGTAAACGATTCCTATATTATTTCGTTTAACGGAGCTATAATTACCAAAGTGAAAGAAAATCTAGATTTTTTTGAGCAAAAACTGACTGTAGAACAAATTCACGATTTGTACGATTACAGCGTTAAAATGAATACGGATATCATTACGTATTTAGATAACGAAATTATCAGCGAGACAGACTCTGAGTATATCGAAGTAGAAAAAGAAATTACGAAAATGGTACATCGTAAAGTGGCTAATTTTAAAGAATATGTAAATCGACCATCTGTAAAATGTATTTTATTGCAAAATCCCGACTATTTAAAAACTGTCGAAGAAGATTTAAAAGCAACTATGCCGCATTTGAGTGTAGCTATGTCTAAACCATTTTTCTTAGAAGCAGCGCAGCAAGGAATTGATAAAGCAGCGAGTTTAAGTCTTCTGGCTGAAAAGCTAGGGATTCATCAAAATGAAATTATCGCGGTTGGAAATGCAGGAAATGACTTGACAATGATTCAATATGCTGGATTAGGCGTCTGGGTTAATAATGTAACTCCCGAATTGCGTGATAAAGCCGATGTAATCGTAGCTTCAAATAATAATGATGGCGTTGCTGAAGTTATTACTCGATATATTTTAAACTAAATTAAAAATGAAAAATCCAATTGAAACAGAGCGTTTGCTTTTAAGAGAATTAGAACTTTCTGATGCAGAAGGAATGTTCGAATTGGATTCTAACCCGAATGTGCATTTGTTTGTTGGGAATAGGCCAGTAAAACATATTGAAGAAAGTATTGAATATATCAAATTTGTTCAAAAACAATATAAAGACTTTGGTATTGGTCGTTGGGCGGTCATTCTTAAAGAAACCAACGAATTTATTGGCTGGTCAGGAATAAAATACATCACAGACGAAATCAATAATCATAAAAACTTTTACGAGTTAGGATATCGTTTCATCGAAAAACATTGGGGAAAAGGTTATGCCACTGAAGCAGGAAAAGCTTTTATTGATTACGCTTTTAAAGAAATGAAAGTAGAAACACTTTATGCCTATGCAGATGCGGGAAATGAAGGTTCTAGAAAGATTTTGGAGAAATTAGGCTTTCACTTTGTAAATTCTTTCGAATACAATGAAGAACTGGAAGTTTGGTATGAACTTAAAAATCCAAACTTGATATAAAAAACGAATTCCAAATCTTTACATACTTAAAAAGTCAGTAAAGATTTGGAATCAATTAAAGAATAAAATTCTTGAAATATTATTTTTTAGCTACAGAAACAAAATATTTATTTCCGTCACCCATTGTTAATTTTACACGTTCGTCGCAAAGATCGATTGCAAAATTTGCACTTTCGTAACAGCTGCAAGTTGTGTTTTTGTCTTTAGACATTTCTGTTTTACAGTTGTTGTTTTTGAAAGTTGTTAATTGAGGAGTGTATAAACTAACTAAATCTGTAGAAGCAGTTACCAAAGAAATGATACTAGCCGAATTGTTATTCGTAATTCTGTATACAATTCTGTCTGTATAGTTTACTTCGTTTACAGTTACTTTACGAATGTATGTGTAAGCTGTAGATCCTTCCCCTGGTTCTTTTACTTCAAACTTAAACCCAACAGCACGAATAGCAACATCAAATTGTTGTTGTGAGTTAAAGCTCGCCCAAGTTGTCAATGTACTGATAGTAGGAAATGGATTTGCATTGGCAGCTGGAGCGTTAGTTTGCGCTTGCGAACTAAAAAGGGTTAAGAACATCAAGCAGATCGTGGGTAAAAATGCTTTCATAAAGCGTGGTATTTGTAATTTAATTTTGCCTACTCTCTTTGGTTTTCGGCTTTCCCATTTCATTTTGTAACACAAAACAACAACATAACGACTAAAATTCAAAATTGTTATGTTCGAATTATTATTAAATTAATTAAAGCTTCCTAAAATTCTCAAATAACAATTTATTTTACCAAAGTAACATAACAAAGGTAAATGTAAGAAATTTTGAATTTAAAACATTAAAAAATGTATTTAATCGGTAAAAAATGCATTTAATCGATTATTTTGTCATTTAATTCTTATTGAAACGTTAAAAAAGTGACTTGCAGGATGTATTTTTGGTAGGTATTTGAAAGTTAAAAAATATGTTTTTGATATTTTAAAATTTACATTAACGCAAAATATTGATTCGAAGTAAATTAATCGCTTTCTTTTAATGAATATTGTTCGTAAATTTGCAGCCTTAAATTTTTTGACAACGATTTCATTAATTTAAGACAGATTATGGAAAATAGAAAGAAAGTTGCCTTTTATACGCTGGGTTGTAAACTGAATTTTTCAGAGACTTCTACAATTGCCAGAAATTTTAATGACGAAGGTTTTGATCGCGTCGATTTTGAAGAAATAGCAGATATTTATGTTATCAATACTTGCTCTGTAACCGAAAATGCAGATAAGCAGTTTAAGCAGGTAGTAAAGAAAGCAATGAAGCTAAATGAAAAAGCTTTTGTTGCTGCTGTTGGTTGTTATGCACAATTAAAACCAGAAGAATTGGCGTCTGTTGATGGAGTTGATTTGGTTTTGGGAGCAACAGAAAAATTCAAAATCACAGACTATATCCATGATTTGAGCAAAAACGATATGGGTGAAGTGCATTCGTGCGAAATTGCCGAAGCCGATTTTTACGTAGGAAGTTATTCTATCGGAGATCGTACAAGAGCCTTTTTGAAAGTACAAGATGGTTGCGATTATAAATGTACGTATTGTACAATTCCGTTGGCGAGAGGTATTTCTAGAAGTGATGCATTGGAAAATGTATTAAAAAATGCCAAAGAAATCTCAGCTCAAAATATCCGCGAAATTGTTTTAACGGGTGTTAATATCGGAGATTACGGAAAAGGGGAGTTCGGAAACAAAAAACACGAACATACTTTTCTAGATTTAGTTCAAGCTTTGGATAAAGTAGAAGGAATTGAACGTTTACGAATTTCTTCGATTGAACCGAATTTGTTGAAAAACGAAACTATCGAATTCGTTTCTAAAAGCCGCACTTTTGTACCGCATTTTCATATTCCGTTACAGTCTGGAAGCAATGATATCTTAAAATTAATGAAGCGTCGTTATTTGCGTGAAGTTTATATTGATCGTGTAAACAAAATTCGCGAAGTAATGCCTCATGCGTGTATTGGTGTTGACGTAATCGTTGGTTTCCCTGGAGAAACAGACGAACACTTTTTAGAAACATATCATTTCTTAAATGATTTAGATATATCTTATTTACACGTTTTTACGTATTCAGAAAGAGATAATACAGAAGCGGTAGATATGCCTGGAGTTGTTCCTTCAAATGTAAGAGCAAAACGTAGCAAAATGCTTCGTGGTTTATCGGTTAAAAAACGTCGTGCTTTTTACGAGAGCCAATTAGGAACCAACAGAACGGTTCTTTTTGAAGGAGAAAATAAAGAAGGTTATATTCACGGATTTACAGAAAACTACGTAAAAGTAAAAACACCTTGGAATCCGGAATTGGTAAATACATTGCAAGAAATCAACTTAACCAAAATCGACGAAGATGGAAGTGTTCGTTTGGAATTTTTGAATAAGCTTGCTGAGGTTTAAAAAATATAGATTTTCAGAACTTTGTCAAAGTTTCAAACTTTGACAAAGTTGACAAACAAAAAATATACACAAAGTATTGTCATTCTGAGGAACGAAGAATCACAATCGGGACTCTATAAAGATTGGCAATTATAGCATACGGAATTACTAATGTGATTCTTCGTTCCTCAGAATGACAAAACAAAAAAGCCTCTTTTTAAGAGGCTTTTTTTATAACAATTTCTGATCTTCAGAAACCACCAATTTCAAAGAATTAATATAATCCGTATCAAATTCAATCACTCGAATTTTTTCTGGATTAAAACTCAATTCACCTCCAAATTGTCCGCGTATGTCTATAAAATCAATTGTCAGTTCTTCATCATTCAATTCGATTAATTTTCCTAAATAAGCAGATTTTGAAGATTTTTTTGCAATTTGAAAAATACCATATTTTTCAGAAAGAAAACTGATAATTGAAGCTAAATCTTTAATCGGAATAATGTCTTCAGAATTTATTTTTAAACCTTTCATTCGGATTACTTTTTCTGTAAAAGCCAAATCTTGATCTCGGTTTACTGCTTCAATATTTTTATTTCTTAGAATAACAAAACCATCCAAAACAAAATCTACGGGATTGTTTCGAAGTAAAATCCAATCATCAGAATAATCAATTAAAAAGCCTGAAAAAATCTGCTTTTTGTCCTGAAATTCTATTTCGACCAATTGTCTTAAATATTGTTCCATTTTACAATTTTTGTGAGTTTAGATCTTTGTCAAAGTTTTAAACTTTGACAAAGATTATAAAGATGTTTTAAGGATTAGTAGACCAAATACTGCTGTTTTTAATAAACACTCTTCGGTTTAATTTTAACTGTGCAATGATCAAATCTGCCATATCTTCAGATTGCATAACTTTCTCTGGGTTTCCGTCAGTCAGATTTAAATCTTTTGCCATGTCAGTTGCAACCGTACTTGGAGTTAACGCTGTAACACGAATATTGTGTTTACGCATTTCCTGCATCAACGAGTCGGTTAAACCTAAAACCGCAAATTTAGACGCACTGTAAGCACTTGTCAAAGCATTTCCATTTAATCCAGCAGTCGAAGAAATGTTGATGATATCTCCAGATTGTCTTTCGATCATGCTTGGAATAATGGCTCGTGTTGTAAAATACGTTCCCATTAAATTTACCTGAATGATTCTTTCCCAGGCTTCTGGCTCTAATTCTAAGAATTTTCCAAAAGAGGCAATTCCGGCGCTGTTGATCAAAATATCGATATGTTTAAATTCGGCCAACGCTTTTTCTGCCGCTTTATTGATTGAATCAATATCAGAAACGTCTGCCGCTAATGCCAACGCTTTTACACCTAAATTAGAAGCTTCGTCAGCCAATTGTTCAATATCTTTTTGAGTTCTTGAAACCAAAATTAGATTTACGCCTTCTTTAGCCAAAGCAATGGCAACAGCTTTTCCAATTCCTTTTCCTGCGCCCGTAATAAAGGCGTTTTTATTTTTTAAGTCGGTCATGATTGTAATTTTATAAAATGCAGAAAGCATCATTTAAGACTTACAAAAATAAGCTTTTGCAAACTAAAATGATGCTTTAAAAAGTATTCTTAATCTAAGTTTAACAACTTTAGATTATTCTTTCAGAACCATGTCAATACACATTACAGCTCCTAAAATTAATTGTCTCAACGGACTGTCGGAAGCAACTGTATCTTCAATTTGAAGAACGTAATTGTCGGCACTCGTGAAAAACTCTTTTCCTAATCCTGCCCATTTTTTACTTACTTGAGCCAACTGTCTGTTTTCGTGAGAGAATTTAAAATCCCAGCCTGTCCATTTTCCTTGAAGCGTTGCAACTGGTTTTTCATTTTTGTCCAGAATATCAAATTTTCCTCCAATAGAAAAGAATTTTTGTTTGAATGTTCCAACCAAACGATCTTTTTCGTCCAATACTTCTACAGTTGATCTGAAAATCGCAACACCTCTTCGTACTGTAATTAATTTTTCGCCAGAAGCGGTTGTAATTTCGATATTAAATGGAGTCGCTCTTTTATAATCGGTAAAGCGAAGTATTTTAGTGAAAAAACCAAGATTGTTTTCTCGGCAGTTCATGATGATTTGATTGCTTTCTGGATTGTAAATGTCGTAATTGTTTGCGGCTTTAAACATTCCAACATGTTCTTTTACTAAAAATAGATTTTGGCTTAAAATAGGATTCATGAATTTTGCGTGTAATTATTTGAGTTTATTAAATTATTCTATGAGAAATTTAGCTTTCACAATACTTGTTATTTTTATCTTTTCAAATTCAATATTAGGTTCTTCAGGAGTACTTTCGGCTTCATATCTGTTTATGTTGCGACTAATTATCCTTGCATAAGTATTGTTTGTTTCGTCGTCATAACTAGTAATTTCCTGAACATTGCCAACTTTCTGATTTAATGCTTTTGTAAAACTTTCTGCCCTTTGTTTCGCATCTAAAATTGCTTTTGCATTAAGTGAAAATACAATTTTCTTTTTATCTGTATTTTCAATTTTTTCAATTCGTACATTCGAAACTCCGATTTTTTCTAATCCAACAAAGACTTTTGAAGTTTCGATTGCATTTTTAACTATGATGGAATACGATTTTGATTTAAAGATATCATTTTGTTTTAGTAGATAATTTTTAAAATTACTGGACATATCATTCACAGTAACATCTTTTTCGATATTGATTCCGATTTCCTTTAATTTTGAAAGCATTTCTTTCTCCAGATCTTCTACTGATTTTTTTCCTTTGGAATCTTTTTCACTTAGTAAAACATTAATCCAGATTTTATTAGGAACTACCAATGTATCTGCTTGACCAGAAACTTCTATAAAAGGTTTATCAATTGAATTTTTAGTTTGGGAAAAAGAATTTACAGTTGCAAATGCTAATAACGCGAATAGTAGTTGTTTCATTGTTTTAAATTGATTTTCAAATGTAATAAAATTTTGATTAATTGTACTGTTTAGAAGTTTCAACCAAACGAATAAACTCTGCCTTATAACCGTCGACATCATTTGAATTTCCTTGTTTTGCCAATTTTACAATTTCTTCAGAAGATTTGTCAGCGATTAATTTTGAAGCTCTCAATTTCAATCCAAACCAAGCAACGGCAGAACTAAATTTCATATCATCACTCGCTTTTTCTAAAGCAACCGATTTGTTTTCTATAACTTGAACCATTTCGATGCTTTTTTCTCCGTCAGGTTTTTTATAACGGAATTTGATTGTTGCCAATTCATTACTATAATTGTTTGAAGCAGTTTCTGTTTTGGTGTATTTTAAAGCATCTGGTTGTTCTGCTAAATAATTGCTTTTTACACCAGCTGGAATAATTTCGTACAAAGCCGTTACAGTATGATTACTTCCTAATTCGCCCGCATCAATTGCATCGTTTTTAAAATCTTCTGGACGCAATTTTCTGTTTTCATAACCAATCAAACGATAAGACTGAACTTGTTTTGGATTAAATTCAATCTGGATTTTTACATCTTTTGCAATAGCAAACATAGAACCTTTGAATTCTTTTCCTAAAAAACGATTTGCTTCCTGAATATTGTCGATATAAGCATAATTTCCGTTTCCTTTATCAGCCAAGATTTCCATTTTGCTGTCTTTGTAATTTCCCATTCCATAACCTAGACAAGTCAAGAAAACGCCTGTTTTTCTTTTTTCTTCGATTAATTTTTCCATATCATTATTCGAAGAACTTCCCACGTTGAAATCTCCGTCAGTCGCTAGAATTACGCGATTGTTTCCTCCTTTGATGAAATTTTCTGTAGCAGTTTTATAAGCCAATTCAATTCCTGCGCCGCCTGCAGTGCTTCCTCCAGATTGCAATTTGTCTAAGGCATCAATAATTGTCTTTTTCTCATCTCCAGAAGTTGGCGGTAAAACCATTCCTGCAGCGCCAGCATAAACAACAATGGCGACTTTGTCTTTTGCTCTTAATTCATTCACCAAAATCTTCATAGATTGTTTTAATAAAGGCAATTTGTTCATGTCGCCCATTGAACCCGAAACGTCAATTAAGAAAACAAGATTAGAAGCAGGTAAATCGTTTGTTGGAATGTTTTTTCCCTGTAAACCAATTTTAAGAATTTTATTGTTTGAATTCCAAGGCGAATCGCTCACTTCCGTATTTATAGAAAACGGATGTTCATTTTTTGGTTGCGGATAAGTGTATTTGAAAAAATTAACCATTTCTTCGACACGAACTGCATCTTTTGGAACTTGTTGTCCGTTGTTTAAAAAACGTCTGATATTCGTATAAGAAGCATTGTCAACATCAATAGAAAAAGTAGAAAGTGGTGCTGTTTTCGGACTTTCGAAAGCATTTTCTACAAAAGTGTCATAATCTTCTTGTGTTGGTTCATTCGGAATTGGAAGAATATTTAATTTTTTGTCCAGTTCTTTTTCGGTAAGATTTTTATAAATTTCATTTTTGGTTGAAATTACAACTACACCATTTGGATTGTTAACAAAAGTATTGTTTTGATCTTTTAAAACATGTACATCTTTAATGTCATTTGGGTTGATTTTTGCAATTTGATGTGCTTTAGCCACAACGCCATCCACAATATAGGAAGGTTCGTTTTTTGAAGAAATTGAGGAAGATTCTTTTGGCATCTGAAAATTTGAATTTGATAGATATCCAACATTATTTTGAACTTGAATTCCTGCAACTTTTCCTTGCATTGCAACTGGAGAAGCTTGTTTCGCTTCTTTTTTTTCTCTTCTTCTTTCAGCACGTTCGTAACTTCTGGAATTATAATCGGAAGTACTTTCACTTTGTCCATAACCAATAACTACAACTTCGCTTAAAGTTTGGTTGTATGCTTTAAGTCGTATATTAATGGTATTTGAGTTTTGAACTTTTTGCTTTTGCGTTTCATATCCAATAAAGCTGAAAACTAGCATATCTCCTGGTTTTGCCTGGATGCTATATTTTCCGTCGAAATCAGTTGCAGTGCCTGTTTTTGAAGTCTGATTAAAGATGTTTACCCCTGGAATAGGCTGTTTGTAGTCATCTGAAATAATTCCAGAAATAGTTCTTTCTTGTGCCATACTTACGAAACATATAAGCATAGCAATAGCTGATGAAATAAGTTTTAAACTTTTCATGATAATAAGTTTTAGAATTAATGTTGAGATTTAACTTTGTCAAAGCTGCAGACTTTGACAAAGTTTTATAGAAGTATGATTATTTTTTAGGAGTTGGTTTTCCGTTTTTTGTAGTGATAATGACAACACCTTTTTTACCTTTTTCGCCATATTTAGAAGTAGCTTCAAGATCTTGTAAAATGGTGATGGTTTTTATTTCCTGTTTGTCTAAAGGCGCATAAGGACTCGTCGGATTTTTTCCGAATAAATCATTTTCAGAGTAATAAATACCGTCGATAATGTATAAAGGTTCATCTAAAATAACGAGTGAATCTATATTTTCTGGCTCAAAATTCGGCATTTCGCTTTGCAACATTTTGTCTTTTTTAGCCTCGTCGCTATGTGCCATTGCATTTCCGTTTAGAATAATCAAAGGAGCATTTTTCTTCGCTTTTTGAGTTGGAGCAGAAGCCATTTTTGCAGATCGAAATCCATTTTCTCTTTTGTATTCCATTTCCGCAGAAACCTCTTTTTTAGAAATAAAGTCATTATCATTTTCGTCAGAAGCTTCACTTCTAACAGGTGCATTAGCAGAAACAACAACATCTGCAGCAATTTGTCCGACTGGAGCAGATGGAACAGCTTCGGCTTGTGGAACTGCTATTTCCTGAATTGCTACTCTTTCTTTATTTTTAGTTTGATTTTCTAAAATTTTAACGGCTTCTTCATTCGAAACAATTCCAGAATCTGAAGACGGATTTGATTTTTTTTGATCTAAAATTGGTTCTTGCGACTTTTTAGTTTCCTGAATCACCACTTTTTGAGTTTCTTTTACAACTTCTTTATCGGTATGTAAAAATTGAGATCCTAATGAAATTAATAATAGAAGAGAAGCGGCAAAGGCAATTTTTTTCCATAATGCAATGGTGTTTTTGTCTTCTTTTTTGTCCAGTTTTTCTTCAACTCGCGACCAGACTTTTTCCATTCCGGGAAAGTCTTTAAACTCCTCATTTAGCGAAGCTTGTTTTATTTTGTCAAATAATTTATCTTGATTGTCCATGACTATTTTGCTTTTTGATAATACAGTTTATTAACCAGTTCTTTCAGTTTGGTCTTAGCGGCATTCAATTGTGATTTTGAGGTGCCTTCGGAGATCTTCAGCATTTCGGCTATTTCTTTATGTCCGTAACCTTCTATCACAAAAAGGTTAAAAACAGTTTTACAGCCATCAGGAATGTGGTTTAATAAATTAAGTAAATCTTCTTCTTCTAATGTGTTTAGTTCGTCGACAGAAGGCTGAGAAATCAGCTTTACGTCGTCGAGATACATGTTGAAGTTGGTTGCTTTTCTGATTGTCGCCAAACAATGATTTACAGTTATTCTTTTGGCCCATGCTTCAAAAGCATAAGCTTCTTTTAACTGATCCAGTTTGGTGAAAATAGTAAAGAACGAATCGTCCAAAGCTTCTTCTATTTCTTCTTCCTTTTTTAAATATCTTTTGCAAAGGCGGTACAACTTCGGCGCCATGTATTCGTACACCTCGCGCTGCGCATCGCGGTGCATTTTTCTACAGTTTGCTATTTGAGTCTCGTTTATCACAATTGTTGTCTTTCTTATATAGAGAGATAAAAAGATAAAAAGGTTGGGACGGAGGTGAAAAAAAATATTAAAATATTTTTTTTAGGGGCAAAGGTACAGAGTTACAAAGTGACAAAGGTTTTTATTGTTGGGGCGGATATGAAAAAAGTTTATTTTTTTATTTTAATTGCATTAATTAATCTTTCCCCAAAAAAAGGAATACTTCCAAAATTATCGATGCAATCCTGCAGAGAGTTCAATTTTTCGAGTTTGGGTAATATGAAATTTTCAAAATCTGATTTTAATTCTTTATAGAAATCAGTCATATCTGTATGGTTTTCTAAAAGATAACCATTTTTGTTTCTAAATGAATGCATATTATTCTTATCGCTAACATATGAATTTTCTCTTTGATATATTATTGAATCATATATTTGAGGCTTTTTGGTAACATCTTTCATTTCTGATTTTAGAACTATTACTATATTGAAGCAAAAAATTAACTCTGTCTTTAGTGTTCCATGAAAAATTCTGTAAATTAATTAAAGTATAAAAATCCCCTTTGTCTTTCCACCAAGTTTGACCACTAGTTTTGTACTCCAAATTCTTTAGAGTTGGTTTTAAATAAGATTTTATAAACTCAAGCTGTTTTTCTTTTGCATTCATTCGGAATCTATTTAATCGGCAACGTCAATTTATAAATTTTGGTTTCTAAAGCTTCTGTATCATTGTCTTCGCAAAGTAAAAACTCAATTTTATTGTTTTCTTTTTTATAAAGAGTCAAACCTTCAAATTTGTTTGTGGAAGTTATTTTTTGAGTGAAATCTATTTTCATGGTTTTAACATCGATTCTTCCGATGAAACTTCCTAAGATTGCGCCGTCGTCGTAAGTCGATTTAGTGTCTTCTGCAGTTGAAAGGAAATAAATTTTATCATCGACCAAAATGGCATCTGTAAAACTGGAACGAACGCCTTTTATTTTTGGGAGTTTATAGTTAACAGAAATCAAAGCAAATTCTTCTCCGAGATTTTTAGCGTGAATCGTAAAAATCGTGTTTTTGTTCGAAATGCCATTTCCTCGATTGAATAAATACCAATTTTCTCCATCAAAAATAGCGCCTTCTAAATTGAAATCTTCTGGTTTTATTTCGCCAAAATTCTGCATTACAGCATATAAGTCTACTAAATTGTTTTTTTGTAAAACGGTTTTCGATTTAAGATCAAACTCAATCATTTTATTTCGGTTTTCTGTTGAACCAGAACCAAAAACATAAAGTGTATCGTTATGATGCGTTATAGATTCGAAATCGGGTTTTTGACTTTTCGGAATATTTGCCGTTGCATTGTCAATTAAAGCGTGTTGGTTTAATTGTTTGCTTTCGATATTGTATTCGTATAAGAATCCGCTATTATCGCCAATTACGTAAAGGGCGTCATTATTTAAGAATAATCCTGATGCCGAACCTATTCCGATAATTTGAAATAATATTTCTAAGGTGAATTTTTCCATGAATTGTTGTTTTGAAGTCTTTTTATTAACGTGACTTTATCTTTTTAAATGTATTGTTCTTTTCGGCTTCTGAGATTGTTTTTTCTAGAATATCAACGATTGCTTTGCTTTTTAAATTGTTGTTGTGTTCGTAATTAATATTTATATCTGAATTGTGTTCTTTCAATAAATTAAAATCATTAAAACGTTTTTCAATAATTTTATTATCATTTAAAATTTTGAAATTGCGATGACATGAATGATCTACCATCAAATGATAAATTTGATTATTAGATTTTTCATATGTAAATTTTTTAATCTCTTCTTCTTCAATACTGTTTTTATTTTTAAAGTAAATATGCCAGAAAATATTGTTATCATCTAAAGTCTCAGCGTATTTAGCACATATACTTATCTTTGTAAAATACTTTCGTCCTTTCTCAATCCAAAAAATATAAACTGGATCATTTGGAAAATCTTCAAAACAAAAATCATCCATTTCAGATGGATTTACATCATAAGCTTTAACACTACCAACACAATAATGTTCGTAAATACAAATTGTATCTATTTTTCTGGATTGAAGCTCTTTGATGTAATTAGAAACTAATTCATCAATTTTGACTTCGGGGTTTGTTTGGGCTTTTCCATTACAACTTAATAAAATGAAAAATATAAGAGCAATTTTATTTAGCATTTTGTTTTATTGCTTTATAATTATTTATTAATTCCATTGTTACTTTATTTACTTCCTCACTCAATTTTGCTACAGGTTGAAAAACGATACATTCTCCAACGCTTATGTAAACTAAATGATCATCATCTGTCAAAATTTCATTATCCAAATCAGCTTGAGCAGAACTATTCATACCGTAGGTTAAATATATTGGAGTGCCTTGGTTATAAAGTCTAATCGCTATTTCTTTAGCTCTTTTTAAAATCGCATTTTCAATATCTTTTTCTTCTTCAGCATATACTATTCTTGAGGCACATTGATAAAGGGAACAAAATCTCACATTTTTCTTTTCAGGGAGAATATTTATCGTTCCTTCAATTGGAGCTAAATCGTCAAAGCATTTTCCAAACACTTCAATGAAAGCCTTTTGTGGATTTGAGTATTCTTTATTTTGAAAGAAAACCTGATTGACGAAAAATAAAAAGAATACAATACAAATATTTTTCATTTTTGGTTTTATATTTTAATCAATAAAAATAAAATGTTCTTTTGAAAATAACTGCCTAGCCCTGATAGTAATGGAAATACTTTGAAAAGAAATTGTATTTTTTCTTGACAGAACAAAGCGACCAACGGAAGCTCTTGGAATGGCTTAGAAAAAAGCAATTTATTGAAAAGTATTGCAATGAATAGCAGGAATATGCTTCGTAAAATTAGTATATTTATAATTCAAAATTTGAAAATATGAAGTCAATAGATCCAAAAGATTTTAAAGTTGTAGAGAAAATTAAATTAAAAAAGATTCCAACTCTTTTAAATATCGACGCCGATGATGATGAAAAAGAAGATAAACTTGATAAGGTGAAAGATAAACTGAGCGATTTGCAGGATATTATGTATGCGCACAATAAATATTCGGTTTTAATTTGTCTTCAGGGAATGGATACTTCGGGAAAAGATAGTTTGATTCGAGAAGTTTTTAAAGAATTTAATCCACGTGGAGTAGTGGTGCACAGTTTTAAAACGCCAAATTCGACCGAATTGGAACACGATTATTTATGGCGTCATTATATTGCGCTTCCAGAAAAAGGAAAATTTGCCATTTTTAACAGAACGCATTACGAAAATGTTTTGGTGACCAGAGTGCATCCTGAATTTATTCTAGCAGAGAATTTACCTGGAATTAATTCTGTTGATGATATTAAACCTAAATTTTGGGAAAAGAGAATTGATCAAATTAATAATTTCGAAAAACACATTGCTGAAAACGGAACTGTTGTGATGAAATTCTTTTTGCATTTGAGTAAAGACGAACAAAAAAGCCGTTTATTACGTCGTTTGGAAGAAGGAAAGCACAATTGGAAATTTTCGCCTGGAGATTTGAAAGAACGTGCACATTGGGACGAATATCAGCAATATTATGAGGAAGCGATAAATCAGACCTCTAAAGAACATGCGCCATGGTACATAATTCCTGCTGACGATAAAGATATGGCCCGCTATATTGTAGCGAAGATTATTTGGGAAGAAATGAAACAATATACCGATATTCAGGTTCCGGCTTTGGACAAAGAGATTATGGATAATTTTGATGTTTACAAAAAGACTTTGGAGAATAGTTAATTGAGATAATTAGCCAATTAGATAATTAGATAATTTTTGATAACCCGATATTTTTTAACAAACTATCGGGTTCTTTTTTGTTGAAATTTAAACTTATATAAATTCAAAAACCCGACAGACTATTCGATCTGTCGGGTTTTTACCAAAAACAAAATAATAAATTTAAACCTATTTTTTATAGTTTAAAACCATAAGCAACACGCAATGCTACTTGATTGGTTCTAAAATCCTTGTAATCTTCGTAACGAACACTTAAGTCGATATACTTGTTAGCATATCCAATTCCTGGAGCCCATAAAAAGGTCGTTTTGTCATAACCATTAGTTACCGCAAATCCAGCACCTAGTTCTCCTAATACATAAAATTGATCTTTTAAAACAAATGCTTTAAAACCTGCTTTGGCTGGAATAAATCCAACGTCTTTTATGTTATTTCCAAGATCATCTTTTCCCATAAATAAATTTGTGAAACCTGTTGTTAAGGTCAATGATGTTTTCTTAGAAAGGTCATATTGTAAACGAACGTCTCCACCAAGAGCCCAGTCGTAATCGCCGTCGGTCGGTAATCCTCCATTTAATCCGACTCCTAATCTAAATCCTTGATCGTAATTTGTCGCTGCTGTATCTTGAGCGAAAGTCGTGTTGGCATATAAAAATGCGAAAGCAGCTAGGCATAACATTTGTAACTTTTTCATGGCTTATAATTTTGAATTATTAATATTGTAAAAGTAAAACGGAGGTATTTGCAGATTGTTATACAATTTTTAAAAATCTTTATATAATATTGAGTTCGTCTTATTTTTGTCTTAAAATTGGCATATATTTTTATTGATAGGATAGAATTCGAAGCTTCTGACTATCTTTGCCGACAAAATAGAATACAAGTGAATTTAAAGCAGTACACCAAAGAGTTTTCGTATAATTTAAGACTGGCATATCCCGTAATTTTGGGAATGGTCGGACATACTTTAATCGGTATTGTCGACAATATAATGGTTGGTAAAATCGGAAGTACAGAACTGGCGGCGGTTTCTCTTGGTAATAGCATGATTTTTATTGCAATGTCTCTCGGAATTGGTTTTTCTACAGCCATTACGCCAATTGTAGCCGAAGGTGATGCAGAAAAAAACGATACCAAAATTCGTTCGGCTTTTCATCACGGACTCTTTTTATGTACAATTTTGGGCTTGGTCCTTTTTACTGTAATTATGTTTGCTAAACCAATTATGGAATTATTGCAACAACCCGCAGATGTTATTGTATTGGCAAAACCGTATTTGGGTTGGGTTGCTTTTTCTTTGATTCCGTTGGTAATGTATCAAGGATATAAACAATTTGCAGACGGAATGTCGTTAACCAAATATTCGATGTATGCTATGGTTATGGCAAACGTTCTACATGTTGGTATTAACTACGTTTTAATTTACGGAATCTGGATTTTTCCAAAAATGGGAATTATAGGCGCCGCTTTAGGAACCGTAATTTCGAGAATATTTTTGGTCATGTTCATGCATATTATGCTTTCCAGAAGAGAAGATTTAAAGCGCTTCTTTAAAGGTTTTAGTTTTAATGAAATCCAAAAAGCAACTATAAAAAAGATTATCAGCATTGGGTTTCCTTCTGCAATGCAAATGCTTTTTGAAGTGGTTTTGTTTACCGCTTCGATCTGGCTTTGCGGAAACATCGGAAAAACAAGTCAAGCGGCCAATCAGATTGCTTTGAGTTTGGCATCTATGACATTTATGTTTGCAATGGGACTTAGCGTGACATCAATGGTGCGTGTAAGTAACCAAAGAGGTCTAATGGATTATAAAAAGCTGGTCGTTGTAGCGCGTTCTATTTTCTTGCTTGCCATAATTTTAGAAACCATTTTTGCCATTTTCTTTATCATTTTCCACGATTATCTCCCGTACATTTTCTTGAATATGGAAAATACAGGACAGATTTTAGATAATGAAGAAGTAATTGGCATTGCTTCAAAACTACTTTTAATTGCAGCGATTTTTCAAATTTCTGACGGAATTCAAGTTGTGGTTTTGGGCGCTTTACGCGGATTACAAGATGTGAAAATACCGATGTATATTACCTTTGTTGCCTATTGGGTTATCGGTTTCCCGATTTCTTATTATTTGGGAGAACATACCGAACTAAAAGCACAAGGAGTTTGGATCGGACTTTTGGCAGGTTTGACTGCGGCTGCAATTTGCTTGTATGTTCGTTTTCACTATTTAACAAAGAGATTAATAAAGAATTCAGACACAGAATAATTAAATTTGAAAAATATATTTTGCAGACTACGAAATAAAAATCCTTTTTAATCTGTAAAATCAGTGGCAAAAAAAATAAATAATCAATTAATAAAAAAATAGACACAAATGGAATTACCTAAATTTTTACTTGGAGACAATACTGATTTTCCAGACGATATTTTTATCATTCACCTTGATTACCCAAGATTTATCATCAATTTGAAAGATGATGAGGTAGAATTTTTAGAAGAAGCAGAAGATCTTGACGAAGCAGAATTAAACGCCGAAATGGAAGGTTTGATTGAAAAAGCAAATGATTTTTATGATCGTGAAATAAATCGTTACGAAGAGTAATTGTATTTATTGATTAGCACTTTTTTACGTTCTTAATATTTTATAATGAAGAATTTATCTTTTTTAAAACCTATATTTAATTTTATAGCAATCGGATTATTGATTACTACTTTAAGCCGAATCTTTTTGTTTTTTATTTTTAAAGAAAGAGTAGTACAGACACCCGATTTCTGGTATATTTTTCCAATCGGCCTTCGAATGGATTTGATATTATTGTGTTATTTGTCTTTTCTGCCGGCGCTATTGATTACTTTTTTACCTAATAAATGGATAAAATTCACCAATACATTTTTAGTCATCTACAGTTTTCTATTTCTGTTTTTAATTCTTTTTGTAGAATTAGCTTCTCCAGATTTTGTAAAACAATATGATACGCGTCCGAATAAGATTTTCTTAGATTATCTTATTTATCCAAAAGAAGTAGTCGGAATGCTTTTAAAAAGTTATCTCACTTCTATTATAGTAACATTCCTTATTTTGGGAGTTGTACTTTATTTTGCTTTTAAAAAAGGAAAAAAACTATTCTATACTTCAAATACAGATTATAAATTCAAATTAATGGTATTTCCATTATTGGCATTTTTACTGTTTTTTGGAGCACGTTCAAGTCTGACTTCAAAGCGACCAATTAATGCCAGTAATGCTGTTTTTTCTACAGATCAATTGACGAATACTCTAGGTTTAAATTCATTTTACACAGTTGCATTTGCGGCATATTCCATCAAAAACGAAGGAAATACAAAAATGTATGGTAAAATGGATGAGGCTGAGGCGATTGCTCGTGTCAAAAAATATATGATCGCTGGTCCAAATGATTTTACTGATGCTGAAATTCCGTTTTTACATGTACAGCAACCCGATTCTGTTATGAAAAAGCCATACAATTTGGTTATTTTTCTACAAGAAAGTTTAGGTGCAGAATACGTTGGA
Source organism: Flavobacterium potami (assembly GCF_020026915.1). Lineage (GTDB taxonomy): Bacteria > Bacteroidota > Bacteroidia > Flavobacteriales > Flavobacteriaceae > Flavobacterium > Flavobacterium potami. Next base: position 56,568 of record NZ_JAINUY010000001.1, read on the forward strand.
ATTTTAGGTGGAAAACCATTAACGCCAGAATTTGATAAATTATCGAAAGAAGGAACTTTATTTACCAATCTATATTGCACAGGAACAAGAAGTGTCCGCGGAATTGAAGCGGTTGTAACAGGATTTTTGCCTTCGCCATCAGAAAGTGTAGTAAAACTTGGAAACTCACAACAAGGCTTTTTTACTTTAGCAGAAGCGTTAAAACAAAAAGGTTACGAAACAAGTTTCATTTATGGGGGAATGGCCAATTTTGACAATATGGCTTCGTTTTTCAACGGAAATGGTTTCAGCGATATTGTCGATCAAGAAGATTTTGATTCTGATGGAAAAAAATATGCCTTCAAAGGAACTTGGGGTTATTCTGATGAGGATTTGGTTACTAAAGCCAATCAGTATTTTAAATCAAAAGGAGACAAACCATTTTTCTCTTTGATGTTCTCAACTTCAAATCATGAACCTTTTGAATATCCAGCAGGAAGAATTAAATCTTACGATAAAAAGCCTAATACAGTAAATAATGCAATGAAATATGCAGATTTCTCTATTGGGAAATTCTTCGAAATGGCTAAAAAAGAAGCGTATTTTAAAAACACTATTTTTATTGTAATTGCAGATCATAACACAAGAACATACGGTAAGAATTTAGTTCCGATAAATAAATTCCATATTCCGGCATTTATTATGGGGCCTGGAGTTGCAAAAGGAGCCGTTTACGATCGATTGGCAAGTCAGATTGATATTCCGCCAACATTGTTAGGATATTTAGGAATGCCATTTGAAACGCCAATGGTTGGTAGAAACTTGACAAAATTAGATCCAAAAGTACAAGGAAGATCTATTATGCAGTTTAATGATATCAATGCTTTTAGAGTAGAAAACCAAGTGGTTATTATGCAGCCAAATTTGAAACCACTTCAATTCGAAATTAAAAACGATACCACTTTAATTCCTGTAAAACTAAACGAAAACTTAGCAAAAGATGCTTTGGCTCATGTTATTACAGCGGGGAATTTGTATAAAGAAAGTAAATATAAGTTGAGAAAAAAATAGGTCAAAGGGGCAAAGGCACAAAGCGAAAAAGGTTCAAAGTTTTTTACTTTGGACCTTTTCATTTTTTAGTGAAATATTGAAAACGCAAAGATTTGTCATTTCGACGAAGGAGAAATCACACTAGAAACTCGTCAAAGATTGGTGACTTACTTTATGGAATTTCGCGTGTGATTTCTCCTTCGTCGAAATGACAAGATTGTGTTTATGTTTAAGGAAAAATAGAAAGGTGAGCAAAGCGATATCTTTTTTTACTCTGAACCTTTGTCCCTTTGAGCCTTTGCACCTTTATCAAAATACAATTTTAATAACTGAGAAGCAGCTGCAAACGATGAAATTTCATTGTTTTGCACTGCTTTTTTGCTTTTTTCTAATAGTGAAACAATTTCAGGTTGATTGAAGAAATTTTGTTTCAACTCTTCATTGATGGTTTCCAGCATCCAGAAATGATTTTGTTCGTTTCTTTTTTCTTGGAAAAAGCCGCTTTCTTTTGTCAGTTCGAAATAATTAGAAATGGTATTCCAAACTTCTGGAATTCCGTCTTTTGTTAGCGAACTGCAAGTGGTAACTTTTGGTTGCCAATTTGATTTTTTGGAAGGAAACAAATGCAGCGCTCTATTAAATTCTACTTTCGCTTGATTTGCTTTTTTGATATTATCTCCGTCTGCTTTATTGATTACGATAGCATCTGCCATTTCCATAATGCCACGTTTGATGCCTTGAAGTTCATCGCCTGCGCCAGAAATTTTTAAAAGCAAAAAGAAATCGACCATGCTATGAACAGCCGTTTCACTTTGACCAACACCAACGGTTTCAATAATAATAGTATCAAAACCAGCAGCTTCGCAAAGAATAATTGTTTCTCGAGTTTTGCGAGCGACACCGCCCAAAGTTTCGCCAGAAGCGCTTGGTCGAATAAAAGCATTTTCGTCTTTAACCAATTCCTCCATTCGAGTTTTATCGCCGAGAATACTTCCATGAGAAAGCGAACTGCTCGGGTCAACTGCCAGAACGGCTACTTTTTTTCCAAGTTCTGTCAGATGTTTTCCAAAAGCTTCAATAAAAGTACTTTTTCCAACACCAGGAACACCCGTAATTCCAATACGAATTGATTTATTAGCATGAGTTAAACAACCTTGAACCACTTCACTAGCTTTTTCGAAATGATCTGGATTAGTACTTTCAATTAAAGTAATAGCTCGACTTAAAGAAGTTCTGTTGCCTTCTAAAATACCATTAATTAATTCCTGAGAAGTGGGTTGCTGTCTGCGTTTGTTTTTAATTTGATTGATAGCCGAAATGTTGGTGATTTCGGGTGGTGAAATTCCAGCTTTTTCAGATGTACTGCCGGCTTGTTGATTAGAATTTGACAAAACGCACTTTTTAGAAACGTAAAAGTACAGAAAACAAAAACAGTTTCAAAAAGTTAGTTCGCCATGAATTACACGAATTATCACTAATTTGTTATTATCAAAATGAGCTAAAAAAAAATAGCCACGAATTCACGAATTTTCTTTTGAAAAACTATATCTGATATTATCATTCGAATTAATTCGAAAAATAATCTCAAAGATTTTAAAAAGAAAATTCGTGAATTCGTGGCAAAAAAAACTTAGAATCTTAGCAACTTTTTAGTAGCCTGCTGTAAACCTAACTTGGTGATGTTTTGGATTTTCTGCTTCATCAGCGATAACAACAGCTAAATCTTCTACAGATAAAATACTTCTTTGCTCTTCGTTGAAAACTGGATTTTCTAATCCTAAACGATATTTTCCAGTTCTTCCAGTTTTAGTTCCAGCATGCATTTCGAAAGCAGGACTAAAGAATGCCCAGTCTAGATCTTTTTCTTCTTTGATGATATTTAGATAATGTCTTGCAGCGTTTGCACCAGGGAAAATTTCTTTTGGAAAATCTTGCGTATCAACCGCTTGTAAATCTGGAGCAACGTATAAACTTCCTGCACCACCGATCGTAATAAAACGTCTAACGCCCGATTTTTTAACCGCTTCTTGAATCGCTTTAGAACCTGCTAAAAAGTCATCGTAAATATTTGGGTTTGTCCATCCTGGATTATAAGCATTGATAACGGCATCGTGTCCTTTTAAGATTTCCGACAAAGCATCAACATTAAAAATATCTGCAGCAACCCAAGTTGCATTTGCTGTGTCTTTTGGAGTTCTTGCAATAGCAGTGATTTCGTGTTTTCTGTCTGCTAATTCGTTTAAAATTGCTGAGCCAACAAATCCTGTAGCTCCGATAAGTGCGATTTTCATAATATATAAATTTATTTAGTAATAAAAAATGTTACAGTTTAGGTTAAAAAAATAGTTTTAAAATTGATTCGAAAAATCTTCCAATGAAATTCCTTCCAGTTGTGCACCGACTTTTTGGTTCATTTCGCTATACAAATTCTCCAAATGCTGATTGATGTTTTTTCCAACAGGACAATCAGGATTCGGCTGATTTTTAGCAAAGCCTAAACCAATTGTTTCAAAGGTCATTTCGAATATTTGTTTTAAAGTCAGTTCAGCAGCGTTTACTGCTAATTTGGTACCGCCATTTTTTCCTTCTTTACTTTCTACAATATGATGTGCTTTTAAATTGGCAATTTCTTTTCGAACCAAAACAGGATTTAAATTCATACTTCCTGCAATAAACTCCGACGACAAATAATCGTTTGGAAATTTATGCAGCAGCGTAAGAATGTGAATCGTTATGGCAAATTTACCTGAAATCATACTGTAATAAAATATGTTACAAATTTACGTGTTTTTGCAACACAAAATACTAATTTAACTATTTTTTTTGAAATGAGTGAGTAGTAATTAGTGAAAAGTGATTGGTAGTTAGTTGTTTGTGATTAGTAAATAGTAAATAGTAAATAGTAAATAGTGAATAGTGAATAGTGAATAGTGAATAGTGAATAGTAAATCGGGATAAGCTATTTATAGATGTTACATTTTTAACAAAAGCAAAATACAAGTTATGGTTACCACAAAAGGCTAATTACTAATCACTTTTCACTAATCACTAAAATATAAATACCTATTTTTGTTATGATCTTACAATATGAACAACTTTATTCTAATATTTCTATTTCTTTCACTTGGATTGATTTTACAGCGAGTAAAACAATTTCCGACTCATATTTACAAGACACTAAATAAAATTGTCATTTATTTTTGCCTTCCAGCAATTACTTTATATCACATTCCGAAAATAAAATGGAGTAATGACTTATTGTTTCCAATAGGAGCGGGTTGGATTACTTATATTTTAGCTTTTGTCTTTTTTCATTTTTTAGGAAGAAGGAATGGCTGGTCGAATAAAATGATTGGATGTTTGATTTTGACAGCAGGATTAAGCAACAGTTCTTTTCTAGGTTATCCAATTATTGAGGCTCTGTTTGGAAAGAAAGGTTTAGAAACTGCTGTTTTGGTAGATCAACCGGGAACTTTTGTTGTGGTTTCTACTTTAGGAGTTTTTACAGCAGCATTTTATTCTAAAGGAAGTCCAGATGCTTTGGGAATCTTTAAAAAGATTATTTTCTTTCCGCCTTTTATAATGTTTGTTATTGCTTGTCTAATGAATGTTTTTCAAGTCGATTTAAGCGAAAATCTTCAATCTGCATTATTAAAAATTGGAAGTTTGGTAACTCCTCTTGCATTGCTTTCGGTTGGTTTACAATTAACTTTCGATAAAAAAAGTCAACACTGGAAATTTTTACGTCTGGGACTTTTCTTTAAATTGCTTTTGGTTCCTTTTGTAATTTTTGTGCTTTACGTTTTCATTTTCAACCAACATTCTGAAGTAATAAAAATAACCATAATGGAAACCGCAATGGCGCCCATGATTACAGGTGCAATTTTGGCTTCAACATACGGATTAAAACCAAAATTGAGCAGTATGATGATTGGTTTCGGAATACCAATTTCTTTTGTAACACTTGCTTTTTGGTACTTCATTCTTACTTTTATTTAGGAGTAAAATAGTAATTATATCGACAAAGTAGAATTTTAACTTTTTTTTACCTTTTGAATGTTTTCTACATGTATTTTTTAGTTAATTTTAGAGGAACTAAAAAAGATAAAATTATGTCAACATTAAGATTAGGCGATATAGCTCCAGATTTCCACGCAGAAACCACGCAGGGACCGATTAATTTTCATGAATGGTTAGGAGATTCTTGGGGTGTTTTATTTTCGCATCCAGCAGATTTTACTCCTGTTTGTACTACTGAATTAGGAACTGTAGCGAACTATGTTCCAGAATTTCAAAAGAGAAATACCAAGGTTATTGCTTTGAGTGTAGACGGTTTAGACTCACACAAAGAATGGATTAAAGACATCAACGAAACTCAAAATACAGAAGTAAATTTCCCAATTATTGCAGATGAGGATAAAAAAGTAGCAAATCTTTATGATATGTTGCATCCAAACGCAAGTGACAAATTTACAGTGCGTTCTGTTTTTGTGATCGGACCAGATAAAAAAATCAAATTGACTTTGACATATCCAGCTTCTACAGGAAGAAATTTTGACGAATTACTTCGTGTAATCGACAGTTTACAATTGACTGCAAATTACAGTGTTGCAACGCCAGCAAACTGGAAAGATGGAGAAGATGTGGTTATAGCTCCTGCAATTCCAGACAGCGATATTCCAGCAAAATTCCCGAAAGGACATACGCCAATTAAACCTTATTTGCGTTTGACGCCGCAGCCGAATAAGTAATTTAAAGGGACAAAGGTTCAAAGGGACAGAGGAACAAAGTTTAAAGGCTGCTATTTTTCCAAATGGAAAAATAGCAGCCTTTAATTTTTAACTAGGCCTTTGGACCTTTGTCCCTTTGAATCTTTGCACCTTCAAAAGTGAACAAAGCCGTCATTCTTTTTTTATCTCCTACAACCCAGAGAATATCATTTTTTTCTAGAATTAAACTAGATTCAGGATTAAGGATGCGATTTCCATTTCGTTCAATTCCGACAACCATTCCGTCTGTTTTGGCTCTGAATTGTCCGATGCTTTTTTGGATGAATTCCTCTTGTGAAACTTCTAGTTGACGCAATACAATATCTGTCTCTTGTATTTTTGTTGGAGCTTCAGTCTCATTTTGCGTTAGAAATTTTGTGAATTCAGCAATTTGGGCGTCGGTTCCAATTACACAAATTTCATCTCCAGGAAATAAACGTTCGTTTTTAGTAGGAATCGGAATAGTGACTTCACCTCGTTTAATGTAGGCAATATTGATTCCTAATTGCTCACGGATTTTAAGTTCCTGTAAAGTTTGTCCAACCAAATTGGATTCTTTTTTAATTTCAAAGAAAGACATGTGTCCGTCCCAAGGCATTAAATTGGCATATCTTCTATCGATCTTTTTGTTTTCGCGATCGTTAAGGTTTTTCAAAAAGTGATTTTCAATCTTATGATATTGTTCATTTAATTTTTTAGGGAATATCTGATAAGCTCCAATTGCAATAATAAGCGCAACAAAAGCAACTAAAGGAGAGAAGAAAATATTCAACAAAAATCCGACGAAGAACAATCCAAGGCTCATTCTAATTAATATTAACATTAATAATGCTCCACGATATTTACGCTCTTCCCATAAAATTTCAACTTCATCAACTTTAACACGACGAAGCGATAGTGCCCATAAAAAAGGTGCAATAATGACTAAAGTTAGCAAAGCAGCTAAAGTATTTCCAAATCTTGTATCGGCGACTAAAGGCGCAACAAATTTAGATGACAATAAAATTATAGCAGTAATGATAATAGTATGAAGAATAATCTGTGTAACCGATGAACGAAGTACAATTTGCCAAGTACTTACCGATTTGATAGCTTGCGCATTGACACTATATCGATTAATATTTTTAACCCATCTTTTTGGCATTTTCGATTCCAGAAACAAAGCAAAACGCTCTGAATATTTAATTAAAAAAGGGGTTGTAAAAGTGGTAATCGCTGAGACTGCTACAATTATCGGATATAAAAAATCACTCGTAACTTTCAAAGTCATTCCCAGAGTTGCAATAATAAAAGAGAACTCTCCAATTTGCGCTAAGCTCATTCCTGTTTGAACCGATTGTTTTAAAGGCTGTCCAGAAATTAATGCACCAATCGAAGAACTAAATGCTTTTCCGAAAATTGTGATAAGTGTAATTAACGCAACAGGAAGTGCATAAGTCAATAAAGTGTTCGGATTAATTAACATTCCTACAGATACGAAGAAAACGGCACCAAATAAATCTTTTACGGGCTGAATTAAGTGTTCGATTTTTTCTGCCATAGTAGTTTCAGCAATAATAGATCCCATGATAAAAGCTCCCAATGCAGGAGAGAAACCAACATTTGCCGCAAAAACTACCATCATCAAACATAATGCTAACGAAATAATTAGAAGCATTTCATCTGTCAAAAGATGTTTGGCCTTTTTTAGAATAGTTGGAATAATAAAGATTCCTCCCAAAAACCAAATAATTAAAAAGAAAACTAATTTTAAAACAGATTGCAATAATTCGCCTCCAGAAACCTGATCGCTAACTGCAATAGTTGATAATAAAACGAGCATTAAAATCGCTACAATGTCTTCAACGATTAAAGCTCCAAATACAATTCCGACGAACTTTTTTCCTTTTACTCCCAATTCATCAAAAGCTCTAATGATAATAGTTGTAGATGAAATCGAAAGTGTTGCGCCAAGAAAAATACTATCCATTTTTCCCCAGCCCATCCATTGTCCAACACAAAAACCGATCAAAGTCATAAACATGATCTGGGTTATGGCGGTGACAGATGAAGTTCCTCCAACTTTCATTAGTTTTTTAAAGCTGAATTCTAATCCCAAACTGAAAAGTAAAAATATAACCCCAATTTCGGCCCAGACTTCGACGCTTTTCATGTCAGTTATAGAAGGGAAAAAATCAAAATGGTTTCCGGCTAAAAATCCTGCAATCAGGTAACCTAGAACCAAAGGTTGTTTCATTCTTTTAAATAATAGGACGGCAATTCCGGCAGTCATCAGGATTAATCCCAAATCACTAATTAAAGGTTGTAAGTGGTGCGTACTTTCGGCTGCGGCATTTAGTGCAATCATATAAAAAAGTGGTATTTCTTTAAAGAGTTGATCCAGTTTTTTTCATTTGAAATGAAATTCACAAAACTTTATTTGCGTAAAATCTAAGTGAATAATCTGGGTAAATAACTCCAAATTAAATAAAAAAAGCTATCTCGATAAAGATAGCTTTTTTTGGGAAAATATTTAGGATTTTCTTTAAATTCCTGTGTAATTACTAGGAGTAATTGCTAATAATTCTGCTCTAACTGAATCAGAAACTTCCAATGTTGCAATAAAATTATGAATTGCATTTTTATCAATTGCTTCGTTAGTTCTTGTTAAACCTTTTAAAGCCTCATATGGATTTGGATAAGCTTCACGACGCAAAATAGTCTGAATTGCTTCTGCTACAACTGCCCAGTTTTTCTCTAAATCTTCAGCAAATTTACTTTCGTTTAAAAGCAGTTTGTTCAAACCTTTTAGAGTAGCTTCAAAAGCAATAATTGTATGCCCAAACGGAACTCCAACGTTACGTAAAACAGTACTGTCAGTTAAATCACGCTGTAATCTTGAAATAGGTAATTTAGCAGCTAAATGTTCGAAAATAGCATTTGCAATTCCTAAGTTTCCTTCAGAATTTTCAAAATCAATTGGGTTTACTTTATGTGGCATTGCAGAAGAACCAATTTCTCCAGCTTTGATTTTTTGTTTAAAATAATCCATCGAAACATACGTCCAGATATCGCGATCTAAATCGATAATAATCGTGTTGATTCTTTTTAAAGCATCAAAGAAAGCAGCAAAATGATCGTAATGTTCGATTTGAGTGGTCGGGAAAGAATGTTTTAAACCAAGATCGGTTTCAACAAATTTATTTCCGAATTGTTTCCAGTCAATTTGTGGATAGGCAACGTGATGCGCATTAAAGTTTCCTGTCGCTCCGCCAAATTTAGCAGCAAACGGAACATTAAATAACAAACGCATCTGTTCTTCTAAACGCTCAACAAATACCAAAATTTCTTTTCCTAAACGAGTAGGAGAGGCCGGTTGTCCGTGCGTACGTGCCAACATTGGAATGTCTTTCCACTCCACGCTTAATTCTTTTAATTTTGCAATTACAGAAATTAAAGTTGGCATATAAACTTGCTCAAACGCTTCTTTTGTAGAAAGCGGAATGGCAGTGTTGTTAATATCTTGAGATGTTAATCCGAAGTGAATGAACTCTTTGTATTGAGATAAACCTAATTTTTCAAAAGCATCTTTAATGAAGTATTCAACCGCTTTTACGTCGTGATTGGTTACTTTCTCTGTTTCTTTAATCCAAAGTGCATCTTCAGTCGAGAAGTTTTTGTAGATGTTTCTCAAGCTTTCAAATAAAGAAGCATCAATACCTTGTAATTGCGGTAATGGAATTTGGCATAAAGCAATGAAGTATTCCACTTCAACCAAAACACGGTATTTTATTAAAGCCTCTTCGGAGAAAAAAGGTGCTAAATTTTGAGTTTTATTTCTATATCGTCCATCAATTGGAGATATAGCATTCAATTCGTTTAGAGTAGTCATTGTTATGTTGTTTTTTCGAAAGGTGCAAATATAAGCTATTGTTAAAACTTCTGAAAGCTATATTAGTGCTTAAATTATGGTTTTGAAAATTTTATCCCAGATTGTGAAGTAAAAACCGTAATTGCGAGACTCATTTTTATGATGATCGTTATGAAATTTGGTCGTAGAAATCCATTTTGTGAAATAATTTCTGTACCAGAAAGCAGGAAAGATATCTCTTTTTAAATGTCCAAATATTCCATAAGACAAATTTAGAACTAGATAAATGATGATGCTCAAGTAATTAAACTTCAAAATCGTGATTAAAAACAGCCATATAAAACCAAAGCCTAGAGTTTCTATTGGATGCAAGACATACAAACTGTAAACATTGGTTTCGACATGAGTATGATGCAGTTTATGAATTGGATACATCCATTTTAAATGATGAACCAAAAAATGGAAAATGAACATGAAAAGATCCATTAAAACAATCAATAAAAGAGTATCAAAAAAGATAAGCTTTAAGGATCCTGAAAAATCTATTTTCATGATTCCGTAATGATACAATTCAAAACCTAGTAAAGTGATAAAAGTGTTGCAGATTAATGTTGAAAGCACCCATTTTCGATCTTTATTTTTTAAAATTGTGTTTTTTGGTTCCAGTATTTTTCCAATTAAAACAGATAAACCAACAAGCACTGCATTTTCTATTAAAAAGAAAATAAAGAGCCAGAAGATGTTAAATTGAGATAATTGCTGTAACCAGCTTTCAAAAATCATGTTGTTTTTTCTAAGTTCAATAATATTTCTCTCATTTCGGCAACTCCTTCTGAAGCAAATTTTGCGATGGTTTCGACTTTATTTCTAAGATTCGGAATTGAGATCGGTTTCGGATCAATATAAAAAACTGGCGTTGTGCTTGGTGTATAAGCAATTAAGCCAGCAGCAGGATAAACTTGCAAAGAAGTTCCAATTACAGCAAAATAATCTGCAGTTTCTGTTATGTCTATCGCTTCTTCGAGAGCAGGAACTTCTTCGCCAAACCAAACAATATGCGGACGCAATTGATAGCCGTTTGTGTCTAAATCTCCTGTAAACAAATCTTCTGTCCAGTCTAAAATTAGATTTTTATTTTGAGTACTTCTAACCTTTAGTAACTCTCCATGTAAATGTAAAACGTTTGTACTTCCGGCGCGTTCGTGTAAATCGTCAACGTTTTGAGTGATAATTTGTACATCAAAATCTTTTTCTAATTCAGCCAAAATAATATGACCAAGATTCGGTTTTACTTCTTTTAACTGCTGACGTCTTTTATTATAAAAATCCAGTACCAATTCTTGGTTTTTATGCCAGCCTTCTGGAGTTGCGACTTCCATTACATCATGACCTTCCCATAATCCATCGCTGTCACGAAAAGTTTTGATTCCGCTTTCAGCACTTATTCCCGCGCCGGTTAAAACTACAAGTTTCTTTTTCATATTTAGAATTGGTTTGTATTTTTTTAATTGTAAAATTAGTTTTTTCTTACTTTTATATTCTATTTTTATCAAATGAAAAAGCTATTTTTAATCGGATTTCTTTTAGTAAGTATTTCTTCTTTTGCACAATCAGTTTCTAAAAATAAAAATTTATTTATTGAAAATGATACCTTAAGTGCATTTTCATTTTTAAAAGAAAAACCTTTGATGAATCAATTTTATAAATACTATAATTCTCCTGCTGCGTTTTCAATTTATAATCCGAAACCTGGATTTAACCCAATTAGTATAAAATCACAAAAATATTATTCTTTTGCAAATACAAGTTCATTGCTAAGAAGGGAAATGAGTAATATAAAACCAGAACCCATTTTTCCTGAACCGACCGATAAAAAAACGTTTGGAGAAGCAGTTTTTGAAGGAGTTTTAGATGGTATTTTTAAGAAAAAATAAAAATAGAGCAGATAGATATTCTTTAGAAATGAAATAGTTATTTTCGCAAACTAAATTTAATTGATTTGAAAACGGAGCAGAGATTAACTATTAAAAGAAGTTTTCTGGATAATTACAAAAGAGAATTACACCTGCATTCTGATTTTATTAAATTTGAAGATAAAGATTTAGTAAATGATGGTTTTACTTCTTTTAAGGCAAATGAGATCAAAGAATTTAGTTACGGAATGACTTTGTATCAGCATTATTTTGTCTTCGGAAGAGAATACCAGATATTGATTCGGAATTTTGATGGTAAAACATTAAAAATAAAATTCACCAGCTATTTTGGGATAAAGAAGAATAAAGTTCATGAACTTTATTCTGAAATAATTAATTCAGTATGGGATTTGTATTTTAAAGAAAAAACAATGGCATTTATCAGGGATTTTGAAAAAGGTGAATCTTTTTATATTGGAGATGTTGTTGTTAATCCGGAAGGAGTGATTATTGAAGTTTCGAAACTTTTAAAACAAGAAAAAAAACTGATTTTGTGGAATGATGTCGGAATCAGAAAATTTACTACTTATATTTCTATTTATTCAATAGAAAATCCGCTAGATTTTAATCGTGGTTATTCCTATAAAGAAGATTGGAATACGTTTGTTTTATACAATGTGATTAAAAATATTATTGCCAATAAAAATATTAAAAATGATTGATTTAGATTACCTCGCATTCTTAGAAAACATATTAACTGAAAATAGAAAAGCTAATTTTTTAAAAGTATTAGAAAATCGAACAAAACATTTTACAGTTGCTGTAGAAGATGTTTATCAAATGCATAATACAAGTGCCGTAATGCGTAGTTGTGAAGTTTTTGGAATTCAAGAATTGAATGTGATTGAACAGCGTTTTGGAAAAAGAATTGACAAAGAAATTGCTTTGGGTGCACAAAAATGGGTTGATATTAACCGATTTGATTCGGTTTCAGGATGTCTTTCTGATTTGAAAAATAAAGGATATCAAATTATCGCAACAACTCCGCATGAAAAAGATTGTATGTTGGAAGATTTCGATATTACAAAACCAAGCGCATTATTTTTCGGAACAGAAAAAGAAGGGTTGTCACAAGAAATTATGGACAACGCCGATGGTTTCTTGAAAATTCCGATGGTTGGTTTTACAGAGAGTTTGAATATTTCTGTTTCAGCTGCAATTATTATTCAAAACCTAACAAACAGACTTCGCAGATCTGATATTGAATGGAAATTGACTGAAGAGGAAATTTTAGTTAAACGTTTGGATTGGGCTAAAAATTCTATTAAAGATATAAAACGAATAGAAGCGCGTTATTATCAAGATAATCCGAGGTAATTAAGTCGCAGTTTACTGTCTCAGTCTCAGTTTTGGGATTATAAACAGAATTTAAAAAGAAAAGACCGATAGTTTAAACTATCGGTCTTTTTTATGGATTTAAAATATCAGTTGGTAAACTGTGACTGAGTACCGAGACTGAATATTTAAAAAATTAGTTAATTAAAACCCAAGTTCCAGCAGCGATTAAAGCTTCTGCCTTTTTGTATTTCATTGTTTCTGTTTTACCAGTAGCAATTTCTTGAACTACAACAGTATCGTTTCTGTTGATTTTTGGCATATCTCTAACGATAGTTTCTGTAACTTGACGTTGTTGAGTTTCTCCAGCTTCGCGGTTCATGCTCTCGCTGTTTGGAATTTCGTCTTTACTTAGTTGTAAGTTTTCTTTTGGACGAACTACTTCTCTTGCTTCGTGAATTTCTGGAGCGTTTTGAGCAGGTAAATCACCTTTGAATAAGAATGAAATAACTTCTTTATTTACGTTGTCCAACATCGATCTAAACAAGTTGAAAGCTTCTAATTTATAGATAAGCAATGGATCTTTTTGCTCGTGAACTGCCAATTGAACAGATTGTTTCAATTCGTCCATTTTGCGTAAGTGTTTTTTCCAAGCTTCATCAACGATAGAAAGTGTGATGTTTTTCTCGAAATCAGCGATTAATTGAGCTCCTTGACTATCGTAAGCTTTTTGTAGATCTGTAACCACATTCAAAGTTTTGATTCCGTCTGTAAATGGAACTACAATTCTTTCGAAATGATTGTTTGGTTCTTCAAAAACACCTTTGATGATTGGGAAAGCTTCTCTAGCACTTCTTTCTGTTTTCTCCGTATAGAATGCTAAAGCTTCTTTGTATACTTTTCCAGTAACTTCGATATCATTTAATTTTGTAAAATCAGCTTCTGAGATTGGAGATGTGATTCCGAAATAACGAATTAAATCAAATTCAAATCCTTTGAAATCGTTAGTTACTTTATTATTGCTTACGATCAATTCGCAAGTATCATAAAGCATGTTTGCAATATCCAGTTTCAAACGTTCTCCAAACAATGCGTGACGACGACGTTTGTAAACTACTTCACGTTGAGAGTTCATCACGTCATCATATTCTAATAAACGTTTACGAACACCAAAGTTGTTTTCTTCTACTTTTTTCTGAGCACGTTCGATAGATTTAGTCATCATAGAATGCTGAATAACTTCACCTTCTTTCAATCCCATTCTGTCCATTACTTTTGCCACTCTTTCAGAACCGAATAAACGCATTAAGTTGTCTTCAAGAGAAACATAGAATTGAGAGCTTCCAGGATCTCCTTGACGACCAGAACGACCACGTAACTGTCTGTCTACACGACGAGAATCGTGACGCTCCGTACCAACGATTGCTAAACCTCCTGCAGCTTTTACTTCTGGAGATAATTTAATATCGGTACCACGACCAGCCATATTTGTTGCAATAGTTACAACTCCAGCTTTACCAGCTTCTTCAACGATTTGTGCCTCTTGCTTGTGCATTTTAGCATTCAATACGTTGTGTGTGATTCCTCTCATTTTAAGCATACGGCTTAATAATTCTGAAATCTCTACAGAAGTTGTTCCAATCAATACTGGTCTTCCAGCTTGAGATAATTCTGTTACATCTTCAATTACTGCATTGAATTTTTCACGTGTTGTTTTGTAGATGTAATCTTCTTTGTCAATTCTTGCAATTCCACGGTTTGTTGGAATTTCAACAACGTCCAATTTATAAATTTGCCATAACTCGCCAGCTTCTGTAACCGCTGTACCAGTCATACCACCCAATTTGTTGTACATTCTGAAATAATTCTGTAATGTAACTGTAGCAAATGTTTGTGTAGCAGCTTCGATTTTTACGTTTTCTTTTGCTTCGATCGCTTGGTGAAGACCGTCAGAATAACGACGTCCGTCCATGATACGACCTGTTTGCTCATCGACAATCATAATTTTGTTGTCCATGATCACATACTCCACATCTTTTTCGAATAAAGCATATGCTTTTAAAAGTTGAGTTAAAGTATGGATACGCTCGCTTTTTACACCAAAGTCTTGGAATAATCTCTCTTTAGCTTCAGCTTCAGCGTCTTTGTCTAATTTTTGTTTTTCAATCGCAGCGATTTCAGTTCCGATGTCTGGTAAAACGAAGAAATCAGAATCAGTATCTCCAGAAAGGTATTTAATACCATTGTCTGTCAATTCTACTTGATTGTTTTTTTCTTCAATCACAAAATACAAAGCTTCATCAACTTTGTGCATTTCGCGATTGTTATCCTGCATATATTGATTTTCAGTTTTTTGAAGCAATTGTTTAATTCCTTCTTCACTTAAAAATTTAATTAATGCTTTATTTTTAGGTAAACTTCTGTAAGCTCTCAATAATTGAAAACCTCCATCTTTAGTATTACCTTCTTTGATTAATTTTTTAGCTTCAGCTAAGAAACCATTCGCTAACTGACGTTGTTGTCCAACTAAGTTTTCGATTTTTGGTTTCAATTCGTTGAATTCGTGACGATCTCCTTGAGGAACTGGTCCAGAAATGATAAGCGGTGTTCTAGCATCATCAATTAATACCGAGTCAACCTCGTCGACAATAGCAAAATTGTGTTTTCTCTGCACTAAATCGCTTGGAGAATGCGCCATGTTATCTCTTAAATAATCGAAACCAAACTCATTGTTTGTTCCGTAAGTGATATCCGCATCGTACGCTTTTTTTCTTTGCTCTGTACTTGGCTGGTGGTTATCGATACAGTCAACAGATAAACCGTGGAATTCGAATAAAGGTGCTTTCCAAGTACTATCACGTTTTGCCAAGTAATCATTCACTGTTACTAAGTGAACTCCGTTTCCTGTCAAAGCGTTTAAGTAAAGTGGAAGAGTAGCAACCAAAGTTTTACCTTCTCCCGTTTGCATTTCGGCAACTTTACCTTCGTGCAATACCATACCACCAATTAACTGAACATCATAGTGAATCATGTCCCAAGTGATGTCTTTTCCAGCAGCATTCCATTTGTTGGCCCAAATAGCTTTGTCGCCTTCAATAGTAATGTATGGTTTTGCTGCTGAGAATTCGCGGTCTTTTGGAGTAGCAGTAACCTCAATATGAGAGTTTTCTTTAAAACGACGAGCCGTTTCTTTAACTACAGAAAACGCTTCTGGAAGAATTTCCAATAAAGTTTTTTCAGAGATTTCATAAGCCTCTTTTTCAAGAGCATCTATAGCATCATAAATGTCTTCTCTTTTATCGATGTCTTCGATGTTTTCTACTTCCGCTTTAAGCGAAGCAATTTTAGCATCTTTATCAGCTCTAGCTTCTTTTATTCTATCTTTAAAATAAACGGTTCTTCCTCTTAATTCGTCGTTTGATAGACTCATTAAAGGAGCTTCGAATGTTTTAATTTTGTTTAAGTAAGGTTGTAAAGCTTTGACATCTTTTTGCGACTTATCGCCGACAAAGACTTTAATAATACTGTTTATGAAACTCATGATTTATTGTATTTCTTTATTATATATATGTATTTGAACCAAAAAAAAAGCCTCTATGATGAGAGACTTTTTCCTTTGGTTTATTTTTTAATATTCATCCTCATTCCAAAGATAATCTTCGTCTGTTGGATAATCAGGCCAAATTTCTTCCATTGATTCATATATCTCGCCTTCATCCTCGATTGACTGAAGGTTTTCTACTACTTCTAATGGAGCACCAGCTCTAATGGCGTAGTCTATAAGTTCATCTTTGTTAGCAGGCCATGGCGCATCACTTAAATAAGATGCTAATTCTAATGTCCAATACATCTGTTATCTGTTTAGTTTGTGCAAAAATAAATTTTTTACTGAAAAAGACAAGTAAATTTTGATTTATTTTAATAAAATTTAAGAACGTCTTTGCTAGTACCCAGTTTTCAGTGCCAGTTTTCAGTTTTAAAACTTAAATTTGCTACTAAATTGCTGTGTTTTTTAGTAATCAGTTTTGAATGTTGATTTAGCAGTCTGAAAACTGAAAACAGCGACTGTTTACTTTCTCGGAATCCATTTCACTTCCTCCGCTTTTAAGTCAAACGACAACTTCCGTGCCAAGACAAAAAGGTAGTCAGAAAGTCGGTTTAAGTATGTAATTGCTATTTCTGGAACGTGCTCATTATGACTTAAATGCACCGCCAAACGTTCTGCTCTACGACAAATACAACGTGCTATATGACAATGTGACACGGTAGGATGACCTCCAGGCAAAACAAAATGAGTCATTGGCGGAAGGCTTTCGTCCATTTTATCTATTTCGTTTTCGAGCAATTCAATATCCGAATCAATTATTCCGAGATTTTCTAAGCGAAGTTTTCCGTTTTTCAACACTTCTTTTTCCTGTGGAGTTGCCAAAATGGCACCAACAGTAAAAAGACGATCCTGAACTTCAATCAAAATGGTTTTATAATGCGAATCCATTTCCTGATCACGGATTAATCCGATATAAGAATTCAATTCATCAACAGTTCCGTAACTGTCAATTCGAATATGGTCTTTGGGTACGCGAGTTCCTCCAAAAAGAGCTGTTGTACCTTTATCGCCTGTTTTGGTGTATACTTTCATTTTTTTTAAGATGCTAAGGTTCTAAGGTGCTGAGATGCTAAGTTTTTCTCTTTACAATTAAACGATTAACCAAATAAACGGTTAAACTTCTTTTCTGGTGTCACTTTCAATTAAACCATCTCGCAAACGGATGACACGGTGTGCATAAGCAGCAATATCTTCTTCGTGAGTTACAAGAATTACAGTATTTCCTTGTGCGTGAATATCGCCAAAAAGTTTCATGATTTCTACAGATGTTTTACTGTCTAGGTTTCCAGTTGGCTCATCTGCCAAAATAATAGAGGGTTTGTTGACTAAAGCTCTAGCAACGGCAACACGTTGGCGCTGACCTCCAGAAAGCTGATTCGGTTGGTGATCCATTCTGTCTGCAAGATTTACTTGTTGTAAAACTTCTGTTGCGCGGGCAATTCTATCCGATTTTCCGTAACCCGCATAAATCATAGGAAGTGCAACATTATCAAGTGCAGTTGTTCTTGGCAATAAATTAAAAGTCTGAAAAACGAAACCAATTTCTTTGTTTCTAATTTCTGCCAATTCATCATCTTTCATTTGGCTGACATCTTTTCCGTTTAAAACGTATCGACCAGAAGTAGGAGTGTCTAAACAGCCTAATAAGTTCATCAATGTTGACTTTCCTGATCCGGAAGGTCCCATTAAAGCAACATATTCTCCTTTTTTTATTTCTAGATTTATTCCTTTTAAAACATATACAATTTCGTTTCCTAAAACAAAATTACGTTTGATGTCAGTTATTTTAATTAATGGTTCAGCCATTTGCTTTTACAATTTTGGATTTAAAAGTACAAAACACTTTTCAATAAAACGATTAGTAGTTGAGAAATGACTTTTGTTACAAGTTTGCTGCGGATAACAGTTATTAATCAGAATAATAAAAAAGAAAAAAGAAAAACTGTTATATTGTTTTGATGAAATATTGCATAATTGTCATTATTAATTGGTTTTTATAGTTTTAATATGTTTGTATTCTTAAAAATGTGGCAATAATGTAATTTTTACGGCTTTTGTTTGGCTAAATTTGTTACTGTAATTAATTAAACAATCAAGATTATGAAAAATATCAAAATAGCTACAGGAATTGCATTATTAGCATTAAGCTTCACATCATGTAAAGATGAAAAACAAGAAAAAGCGCAGCGTACAATTGATTCATATGTAACCTACGTAGATTCGGTTAAAAATGTTAAAGCCGATGATTTGAAAGAAAATTGGACAGCTGTAGAATCAGAATACGATAGAAGAGCTGCAGAAGCAGATGCTGCATTAGCAGATATTAAAGATAATGCTGCTCAAACAGAAAAAATAAATACAAGTAAAGCAAAATACGAAAGCTTTAAAAATGAAATGACTACCCTTCTTGCCCCTCCGGCTCCAAGTCCTAAACAACAATTAAGAAATGCCTTATTTGGTGAAGGAAAAATTGGAGACGATATGAGTTTTGCTTGGGTAAATGCTCAAAATATTCATAGTGTTTACCAACAGTTTGTTCATACAGTTGAGAATAATAAAGATAAATATTCTCGTGAAGACTGGGATGAAATCAAAGTTTTGTATGAAGCATTAGACAGCAGAAAAAATACTGTAGAAAAAGAAGGTTTGACTGCTGAAGACAATAGAAAAATTGCTGGTTTGAAAATCAAATTTGCACCTATGTATACTGTAAACAGAATGGGAGCAAAAGCTGAAGAAAACAAAGAAGCTAAAAAATAAAACTTTAAGGTTTTGAATTAGAAAATAAAAAAGACGATCAGAGATGATCGTCTTTTTTTATGCTCGAATTATAAAATGCTCTTTTGGTTGTTCTCGTCTGAAGAAAACAAAACCCCATTGAAAAGTATCAATTGTCACTTTTACTTTTGGATGCTTTTTAATGATTTCCCAAGTTTCTTCCATTTCTTCTGACCAATGAATATCGTCAAAAATCCAGACCGAATCGTTGTCTATTGTTGGCAATAAAAGGTCGAAATAGGCTAAAGTTGCTTGTCTAGAATGGTTTCCGTCAAAATAGATTAGATTATAGTTTGTTGCCTGAATATTTTCGGAAATCAAAAAAGATTCGAATTCTGAAATTACATTTTCAACATTTTTACAATCAAATTCATTCAGTTGACTTTTTGCAATACCCGCTGTGTTCGGACAACCTTCAATAGTAATTACTTTCGCTTTCGGATTTCCAACCGCCAAAGCAGAAGTTGCCAAACCTAAAGATGTTCCGATTTCTAAAATAGTTTCTGGCTGAAAATAATGGGTTACACGAAACAGTAATTCTGCACGCTTTGGCGAAATTCCAGCTGTTTTTGCAATTTTAGAAATTTGCCTTCTATTTGATTTGAAAACTCTCGAACCTGCTCCAAAATCGGTTACATCGATGAAATTCTTATTTTTTAAAAGCGATTTTCGATAGTTTTTCAGAATCTGATATTCTGGTTTATTTTTCTTATCGTAAAAACATTTTGTCAATAAATTAAAAACAAAAGGAGAATGAACGGCATGCTCGTTTTTAGATTTCCAAAGAAATTTTAGATAAGATTTTATTTGAAAAAGCATTTTAATATTCAGTCTTGTTTTTCGGAATTATTTACTTACTGAAATTAACTTTACATCAAAAAGAAGTACTGAACCAGCTGGTATTCCGCCACGAGGATAACTTCCGTAACCTAAATGTGCTGGAATAAGCAGAACTCCGCTTCCGCCTTCTTTAAAATAAGTAATTCCTTCAGTCCAGCCCTTAATTACACCAGAAAGAGGAAATTCGATTCCTGCCGCCGTACTTTGATCAAAGACATTTCCGTTTGTGTAATAACCTTTGTAAGCTACTTTTACTGTTGAACTCGCTGTCGGTTGTGCACCTGTTCCTGGTTCGGTAATGATGTAATATAAACCAGTGCTGCTTTTGGTTGCAGTTAAATTGTTTTTCGTTAAATAATCTGTAATTTCTTTGTCATTTTCAGCCGTGTAATCTTTCGGAGGACTTAAAGTTTCTTTGTCTGAACTGGTACAAGAAATGAAAAGTGTTAATGCAAATAATCCAAATAATAATTTTTTCATGTGGTATTTTATTTTAGTAAAGTCGTAAATATAGGAAATTAGTTTTTAGTCTCGGTCTCAGTTCTCAGTCTCAGTTCTCAGTCTCAGTCTCAGTTCTCAGTCTCAGTCTCAGTCTCAGTTCTCAGTCTCAGTCTCAGTCTCAGTCTCAGTTCTCAGTCTCAGTTCTCGGTCTTGGTCTCAGTCTCAGTTTTCAGTCTCAGTTTTTAGTTTATATTTAATTACATCCAAACTTATCTGGATTGTTAATCATATAGTTGATTAATTTACCAATTTCAATACTTTCTATGTTTAATTGCTCGAACTTTTCTTTAGATATATAATCACATTTTAACGAAAATTCAAGCCAAGTGTTTGTTTCTGAGTTTTCAGCATCACTGTCGGTTAATTTGCTTATAAAATGATTTACATATCTTCTTTTTCTGTAAGATTCAGCAATATTTGCACTAACACTTCTTGAAGATCGTCGTATTTGATCTGTTAAAGAATATTTCTCTTCTTTTGGAAATGATTTTGATAATTCAAATATTTCCATTGCAAGAGCAAATGATTTTTTGTACGCTAATAATTCTTTGAAATCCATTCCTTTATTTTTTACAAGATTAATAAAATAATAAAGAAAAAGACTACTTTTTTAGAGAAAGTATTTGTCGATTTCCAATACTGAAAACTGACACTGCGACTGAAAACTAAATCTATCCTTCTATCTTAGCAGAAAGCTCAAACCAACGTTCTTCTTTTGCATCAATCTTATTGATGATATTTTGAAGTTCATTTGCTTTTTTCTCGATATCAGCGTCTGCAACTTTTCCGTCAGAGAATAATTGTTCGATTTTAGTTTTTTCGATTTCTAAATCTTTAATTTCTCTTTCAATTTTTTGATATTCTTTTTGTTCATTAAAACTCAAATTTCCGGTCGGATTATTTTGTTTCCAGTCTTTCTTTTCGGCTTTGTTTTCTTCTTTTTGTACAACATCGGCGCTGTCTTCGTAGGCGCGGAAATCAGAGTAGTTTCCAGGAAAATTTTCGATTTCACCTTGTCCTCTAAAGACAAATAAATGATCTACAATTTTATCCATAAAATAACGGTCGTGAGAAACCACCAGTAAACAGCCTGGATAATCAAGAAGGAAACTTTCTAAAACGTTAAGCGTTACAATATCCAAATCATTGGTTGGCTCATCGAGAATTAAAAAGTTTGGATTTTGAATTAAAACTGTACACAGATACAGACGTTTTAATTCACCACCGCTTAATTTTTCTACGTAATCATATTGTTTTTTAGCATCAAAAAGGAAACGCTCTAGCAATTGCGAAGCCGAAATGATCTTTCCTTTTGCAAGCGGAATATATTCTCCATATTCCTTAATAATATCAATAACACGCTGACCAGGTTTCGGATTAATCCCAGATTGTGTGTAGTATCCAACTTTTATAGTGTCACCTTTTACAACACGTCCACTATCTGGCGGAATTGTTCCAGTTAAAAGATTCAAAAAGGTCGATTTTCCTGTTCCGTTTTTACCAATAATTCCGATTCTTTCTCCACGTTGGAAATCGAAACTGAAATTATCCAAAATAACACGGTCTTTGAATTTTTTAGAAAGTTTGTGAAGCTCAATAATTTTGCTTCCCATTCTTTCCATATTAATTTCAAGCTCTACCTTATTTTCTTTACGACGGCTTTGTGCCTTTTCTTTAATAATGTAAAAATCATCCTGACGTGATTTAGATTTGGTTGTTCTCGCTTTTGGTTGGCGGCGCATCCATTCTAATTCTTTTACAAATAAGTTTTTTGCCTTGTCAATACTTGCATTTTCAGAAGTAATTCGTTCTTCTTTTTTCTGAAGATAATAAGAATAATTTCCTTTGTATTGGTATAATTTCCCGTTATCCAATTCGATAATTTCGTTACAAACACGTTCTAAAAAGAAACGGTCGTGCGTTACCATAAACAAAGTGATGTTTTCTTTTGCAAAATAACTCTCCAACCATTCGATCATTTCAAGATCTAAGTGGTTGGTTGGCTCATCTAGAATCAATAAATCTGGACGGTTGATCAAGATAATTGCCAATGAAAGACGTTTTTTCTGCCCTCCAGAAAGATTTTTTACTTTAAGTTTAAAATCTTCTAATTTCAGTTTAAATAAAATCTGTTTGTATTGTGTTTCGAAATCCCATGCATTATGCTGATCCATGGCGTCAAAGGCTTTTTGGTAAGCTTCTTCGTCATTTGGGTTTTCCAGCGCTTTTTCGTAAGCTTCAATGACTTTTAAGGTCTCATTGTCTGACGCGAAAATACTTTCTTCAATTGTAAGTTCGTCTTGTAAATTATTATCCTGCGAAAGAAACGCCATTCTAATTCCTTTTCTTAAAACAACTTGTCCAGTATCTGGTTCTTCCAAACCATTGATAATGCTCATGATAGTTGTTTTTCCGGAACCATTTTTTGCAATAAAAGCGATTTTTTGATCTTTATTGATTCCAAAAGAAATGTTGTCAAAAAGGACTCTTTCTCCAAATGACTTTGATATATTTTCGACTGATAAGTAATTCACAAGAATAAAATTTTTTGCAAAAGTAAACTATTATCTTGCTATTTGCGAATTATTTGTGGAGATACAAATTAAGTAAGGCATTCAAATCAAAATAATGAATCTGCTGCAAAACATTAATTATAGGTTTTCGAACCAAAGCTTCATTCGTTAAAAAATAATGTAGGCCATCTACGGTAGCAATTCCTTCAATTTGATGAAAAGGGAGTTTTAAATTAATTCGTCTTTTATAACCAGATAAAAAATCATGATTTTTGAAATCGTAAAGTAAATAAAGAAAAGGTTTTCCAACTTTGGTATAGCCACACAAAGTAACAAGTTTTTGGTCTTCTAAATAAGTTGCACCCGTAACCAAACCTTTTGTGTCAAGTGTCGATTTTAATTTGGCAATATGAGCCCCGATTTGATTTGGGAGAACATAAATATTTGTTTTCGAAGATTTCCATTGTTTGGAAAACAAATAAATACTGTCTTTTGAAACTATAAAGGCTTCGCAATCAAAATCGGTTTTATTGGGTTTAGAAGGAGAAAAATCGGTTTGATCTGAATAGGAAAATGAAATCGTCTCGATCTGTGGTTTTTCTTCTGAAAATGATTTTTTATCAATTTTAAAAATTTTCAAATCAGTTCTGTTTCCAGTATAATTATTGCCAAAATCGCCTATATAAATGTGTTTGCTGTCTTGCGTAATTTCTTCCCAATCGTTGTTTGTTAAGTCGCCGAGAATGATTTTTCGTTTAATTTTCCCTAAAGAATCCAAACCGTAAATAGTTTTGTCGTGATCGTCATTATGTGTCCATAATAGATTTTCAAAAGCAATCAATCCAGAAGTTTCTTTGAGAGTATCGCTTAAGCGAACAGAATATTGAGGCTTCAAGTTTAAAGCTTTGTATCTGCAGCCGCCGTCATTTTGCGTAGCCGTAGAATTGTAATTTGAAGCCTGCGGATCTGTGCAGCCTGAAATTTGTGCGTAAGCAGAACTTGTAATAGTAAGAAAGAAGAGGATAAGTTTTAACATGAGTGCAATATTAAATTTGCATACCTTAAAAGTAAAGTTTTAAATAATTAGAATAAAATATGTGTCAAAAAATATAATTTAAATGTTACTTTGCAGCACAAAATACCAAATGTTTTCTACTCTTTAGAAAAAGTTAAATTCATAATGAAGATTTTACAAAAACTTTCACATTACCGAATTTCACGTTATTTCAAACTTTTGTTTGTTATAGTAGATGTGATATTGCTCAATCTGGCAACGGTGCTTTCTTCATTGGCTAGATTTGGAAGTTTAGATAAATTATTGAGTAAAGAGGAACAGACTATCTCACTTCTCGCCATTTTTATATGGATTGTTTTGTTGTTTCAAAATGATTCTAATAGAAGTATTCGTGTTGAGCCTGTAGAGTCTATTTTATGGCGAACAATAAAAAAGATATCTATACATGCGGCTTTGATTGCTCTTACAGTTGTTTATCTAAAATATTCGGATATATCAAGGTTAAGAATGGTATATTTTTATTTGATATTTTTCGGATTGTTGATGATTACACGATCTCTGTCAATGACACTTCTAAAATACATTCGAGCTAAAGGATATAATTTTAAAACATTTGTAATTGTCGGAGCCAACGAGACAGGTGAAAGAATTCGAAAAGTACTGGGGAAAGATTTAACCTATGGATATAAATTTTTAGGTTTTTTTGATGAAAAACAAAATGAAAACAATGTTGATTCTGCTTTAGTTATTGGTCAGTTTGAAGACGTAAAGAAGTTTGTTGTCGATAATAATATTGACGAAATGTATGTTGCCCTGCACATTGATAATATTGAAATAATTAATGGATTGATTAAAATTTGCGAACAAAATATGATACGTATTAAGTTTATTCCAGATTTCCAGCTGTATACAAAAGCAAGTAAAGTAGAAGTGGCATTTTACGAAAACACACCTGTATTAATGTTTCGCCCGGAGCCAATGGAATTTGCTTCAAACAGAGTCCTGAAAAAAATGTTCGATGTTTGTTTTTCTGGACTTGTTATATTACTTGTTTTTCCATGGTTGTTTCCGATAATCATGCTTATTATAAAATTAGAATCGCCTGGACCTGTCTTTTTTAAGCAAGAAAGAGCAGGTAGAGATAACCGATCTTTTATGTGTTTGAAATTTAGAAGTATGCATGTTAATGTTTTGGCACACAATAAACAAGCCGAAAAAGGAGACAGTCGTATTACTAAATTTGGCGCTTTTATTCGTAAAACCAGTATAGACGAATTGCCACAGTTTTTTAATGTTTTCTGGGGAGACATGTCGGTTGTAGGGCCAAGGCCACATATGGTGAATCTTGCCAAAGAATATAGTGACTTAATTAGTAATTATTTGGTTCGTCAATATGTAAAACCAGGAATAACAGGTTGGGCGCAGGTAAACGGTTACAGAGGTGAAACCAAAGTTTTGAGCGATATGGAAAATCGAGTAGAATACGATATTTGGTATATCGAAAATTGGAGTTTTTTGCTTGATATAAAAATCGTAGTTAAAACGGTTATCAATATAATTAAAGGTGAAGAAAACGCCTATTAATCGTTTTTAAAATTTAAAAAATTGATTGTTTGCAATAACTTCTTTTAAGTTATCGATATGGTCAATTTTCATTTTTTGATCAAAAGCTTTGATGTGATTTTTGTGATGTGCATCGGTTCCGCAAAAGTCATACATTCCTTTCTTTAAAAGCTCGTCGGAGGCTTTTGCAATTTTTGATCCATAATATTCTACTGCAGCCAAAAGATTCAGCTGAAACAGACATCCTGCGTCTTTTAGCTTTTTGTATTCATCAAATTTTTTATGAAAGAAAGTATAGCGTTCAGGATGGGCCAAAACCGGAATGTAACCCGCAACTTGCAATTCGAATATTATTTTATAAAGATTTAAAGGAGCATTTATATACGACATTTCAATCAATACATAATTGTCTTTTAAGGTTAGAAGTTTTTCTTCTTTAATATGAGAAGCAAACCAATCGTCCATAAAATATTCTGCAGCCGCTTGGATTGGCATCTGCATCTTGTTTTCTATAAAAGCTTTTTGAGTTTCTTGAAGTTTAGATGTAATAATTTCAGGAGAATTATTCCAAACATAATGATTGATATGCGGTGTTGTGATAATTTGAGAAACTCCAATATTTTCTAATGATGTAGCAAGTTCAATTGATTTGGAAATAGTTTGCGCTCCATCATCAATTCCCGGCAAAACATGAGAATGTATATCTATAAAACTGCCGTCTAATAGATCCTTTAAGATGGGTTTAGATTTAAAGAAAGATAACATGGGGCGAAAAAAAAATTACAACTCAATTTTATAGATTACAAAATTAATGTAAGAAATTCTAATTAGTCGTTTTAGAATTATGTTATATTTGATTTTTAGTAAAATAGTAAAAAATTATGAAAATAAAAGAGAATTTGTTCAATCAGAGAATTATTTCTATTGATGCTTTACGTGGTATTACCATTTTTGTAATGATTTTTGTAAACGAATTGGCAAGTATTAAGAATGTTCCGCAATGGATGAAACATATGCCGGCAGATGCAGATGCCATGACTTTTGTCGATTTAGTTTTTCCTGCTTTTTTATTTATAGTCGGAATGTCAATTCCCTTTGCGTTTAATGCTAGATTACTAAAAGGCGATAGTGCAAAAACAATTTGGATACATACTTTAAAAAGAGCCGTTGCACTGATTATTATTGGCGTTTTCATGGTTAATGCGGAATATGGTTTTGATTCAGCAAAAATGATAATTAAGCCTGTATTTTGGGGACTTTTAGCATACTTTGTGCCCATTTTGATTTGGAATAAATATCCGAAAGATGTCTCTGTTTGGCTAAAAAATATACTTCAATATGGAGGAATGCTAGTCTTGGTGGCCTTGTACTTTTTGTATGTTCAGGAAGGAACAGGCGAAATAGGAATTACGCCAAAATGGTGGGGAATTCTAGGGCTGATTGGTTGGGCTTATCTTTTTACGGTGATATATTATTGGTTGGTTTCAGGAAATTTATGGGCAATGATCGGATTTTTAGTTTTGTGCATTATCATGAATTCGCTGAATCTAACCGAAAATTCTTTTGTACAAAATACTTCATGGCTTAGCTTCATTGCCGGACATTTAAGTCATGCTTCTTTGTCTTCAGCTGGAGTAGTAATCTCTTTATTATTCTTTGATCGAAAAATTACTTCTAAAATAAATTGGCCTGTAGTCGGTTTTATCGTTTTCTTTTTTGCTGTTGGATTTTTTCTAAGACCATTTTTCGGAATTTCGAAAATACAGGGAACACCGTCGTGGACTATGATATCGGCGGGAATTTGTACTATTTTGTTTTACTTTTTGTACTGGCTGATGGAAGTAAAAAAACAAACTAAATGGAGCGAGTTTTTCATGCCCGCAGCCGCAAATCCTTTATTGATCTACATTTTGCCGGGTGTTATTTATTATTTCAATAAAGCATTCAATATTCATATTTTACCTGAATTTTTAACCGAAGGAATTCCTGGAATTATTTGGTCTTTAGTGTTTTCTACAATCATGCTTTTTGTAATGAAAATTCTTAATAGATATAAAATTCAGATGCAGCTTTAGGTCTAGTATTCAGTCGCAGTCTCAGTATTCAGTCTCAGTCTCAGTATTCGGTTTTCAACCATAGCATTTGGTTTGATAACTGCGACTGAATACTGTGACTGAAAACTGTGACTGAAAACTGCGACTGAATACTGCGACTGAATACTGCGACTGAATACTGCGACTGAATACTGCGACTAAAAAAATCGCACAATATTTTTATGGATATTCTTAATAAAATTTTAAATTTGTAAGGGTGCGTTTTTAAAATATTGTAAATGAATGGTTTAAAAATAAGATTTACCTTGTTTTTGTTTTTGTCAATATCATTTTGTTGGGCTCAAAATGATAGTACGGCTATGGGAAATAAGGATATTTTAGATGTTATTCATAAAATTTTTGACAAACATGACACGATTCAAAAGAGAAATCAGAGAAAACTAGCTTTTTCTTTGTTGCCAGTTCCAGTTGGAGTCAATTCAAGTTCTGGTCTGGTAGTTTCTTTTTTAACGACATTTTATTTGGGTGAAGATCATAATAAAACCAAAATGTCTCAGATTACTTTTTCTCCTTATTTTAGTTTTACTAAACAATACGTTTTTCCCATTCAATCTTATATTTATACAAGCGAAAATAAATGGAATTTCATTGGCGATTATCGCTATATGATTTATCCGCAATTGACTTATGGTTTGGGAGAACGTGATTCGAATCAAGAAATGTCGACACTAGATTATCAGCAATGGCGTTTTTACCAATTTATAACCAGAAAGGTCGTGGGAAATTACCGTTTAGGAATCGGTTTTCTTTTAGATAATTATAAAAATATTTCTGAAGAATCTTATATTGATGGAGAAACAGATTATTACCAATATATGAATGGAGATTTTTCTAACCAAACTTCATTCGGATTTGCGGTTCAAGGTTTATATGATTCTAGAAAGAATATCATAAATCCCGAAGAAGGTTTGTATGTAGAAGCCGATTTTAGAATTAATACCAGCGGCGTCAACAACGACAAATGGCAGTCATTATACGTTGATGCCCGAAAATATCATTCCTTTAGTAAAACAAAACACAGAGTTTGGGCCTCGCGCGCATTTTACTGGTCAACATTTGGAGGAAAACCTCATTATTTAGACCTGCCAAGTATCGGATGGGATCGTGAAGGAAAAACGGGACGCGGATTTACTAAAAACAGATACAGAAGTAATGCGCTTATTTATTTTGAAACCGAATATAGAACCGATATTACTCGAAACGGATTCTTTGGCGCTGTATTTTTTACCAATGTTTCTTCGGTTTCCAAATTAGAAACCTATCAATTTAAAAAATGGAATCCCGCCGTTGGAACCGGAATTCGTATAAAATGGAACAAAAAAAATGGCAGTAATTTAGCCTTAGATTACGGAATTAGTAAAAACGACTGGTCATTGCGCTTGGGGTTATCAGAAAATTTTTAACTTTCGGCCAAAATTTACAGAATCAATTATTCATGCAATTATCGGTTATTATTCTGAATTATAATGTGCGTTACTTTCTGGAACAATGCGTTTTAAGTGTTCAGGAAGCAATAGCAGGGATTGATGCCGAAATTATTGTAATTGATAATAACTCATCAGACGAAAGTGTTTTGATGATGAAAGATCGATTTCCTGATATCAAACTGATAGAAAACAAAGAGAATTTTGGTTTTCCAAAAGGAAATAATATTGGTGTTCGTCAAGCGAAAGGGAAGTATGTCTGTATTTTAAATCCAGATACCGTTGTCGCTGAAGATACATTTCTTAGGATTCTGGCTTTCGCCGAAAGGCAAAATAATCTTGGAATTATCGGTTGCAAGTTGATTGACGGAACGGGCGAGTTTCTTCCAGAAAGCAAACGCGGTATTCCAACGCCTTGGGTCGCTTTCACAAAAATTTTCGGATTATATAAAGTATTTCCCAAAACAAAACTTTTCAATCAATATTATGCGCAACATTTAGGTGAAAACCAAACAGGAAAAGTAGAGATTCTTGTTGGGGCTTTTATGTTTTTGGAAAAAAGTCTGTATGAAAATTTAAAAGGTTTTGATGAAAACTGTTTTATGTATGCAGACGATATTGATTTGTCTTATCGTGCTTTACAATTCAAAAAGGACAACTACTATTTTCATGAAACCACAGTTTTACATTATAAAGGAGAGAGTACAATAAAAGATGAAAAATATATGATGCGTTTTAAGGAAGCTATGGATTTCTTCTACAAAAAGCATTTTAGAAAATCGCTTTTCTTTACTTTTTTCATCCAAATCGGAACATGGTTTTTCTCTTTTGTAAAAATGTTTCAGGGTAAAACCAAAATAAAATCGGATCCCGAATCTTATATTTTTTATTCTTTAAAGGAAGATTTGTCTCAGAAATTAGCCTTAACTTTAAAAAATAAAGTCCGGTTTTTAGAAATCCCGAAAGAAAAAATGGTAAATTCGTGCCTGATTTTTAAGGGAAAAAAGGTCGAAATCATTTTGGATAATCAATACATTTCATTCAAAAAATGTATCGAAATCATAGAAACTATTAAAGATAAGAGTATTACTTTTAAAATTTTACCCAAAAACACCCATTTTATAATTGGAAGTAATTCTAGAAATGACAGAGGGCAAATTGTAAAAATTGAGTAAAAAATTATATTAAATGAAATTTATGTTTAAAATATTCATTAATTTCGCAATCTGAAAATCAAAAACATCTTTTAGATTAACAATATGGCAAGATTTGAATTAAAACTTCCTAAAATGGGAGAAAGCGTCGCTGAAGCAACCATTACCAATTGGTTGAAAGAAGTTGGAGACAGAATTGAAGCTGATGAACCAGTACTAGAAATTGCAACTGACAAAGTTGACAGTGAAGTTCCTAGTGAAGTATCAGGAATCTTAGTTGAGCAATTGTTTGGTAAAGATGATTTAGTACAAGTAGGGCAAACTATCGCGATTATCGAAACAGAAGATGGCGATTCGCCAGTTACAGAAACTACTAAAGTAGAAGATGTTGCTGTTCCTGCAGAAGCTTTGGAAATTGAAAAATCAATTGAAGAAGTAAAAGAAACAGTTTCTTCTCAAGATTTCTCAGGATCAGATAAGTTCTTTTCTCCGTTAGTAAAAAATATTGCGAAGGAAGAAGGAATTTCTTTAAATGAATTAGAAAGTTTAGCTGGTTCAGGAAAAGACGGTCGCGTAACAAAAGAAGATATTTTAAAATATATAGAAGATCGTAAATCTGGTGTTGTCCAAACGCCAAAAGCGGTTCAGGAAGCACCAAAAGTAGTTGCTGAAACTCCTAAAGCAGTTGTTGAGCCAGTTGCTCAAAAAAGCCAGCAGGCAGTTCCTGTTTCTGTAAACGGAGCCGACGAAATTGTAGAAATGGACAGAATGCGTAAACTGATTTCAGGTTACATGGTAGCTTCAGTTCAGACTTCTGCTCACGTACAATCTTTTATCGAAGTAGATGTAACAAACATTGTAAAATGGAGAGATAAAGTAAAAGCGGCTTTCGAAAAAAGAGAAGGCGAGAAATTAACTTTTACTCCTATTATGATGGAAGCTGTTGCAAAAGCTTTAAAAGATTTCCCTGGAATGAATATTTCTGTTGAGGGAGATTATATCATTAAAAAGAAAAATATCAATTTAGGAATGGCTGCAGCATTGCCAAACGGAAATCTAATTGTTCCTGTAATTAAAAACGCAGATCAGTTGAATTTGGTTGGAATGGCAAAAGCGGTTAACGATTTAGGAAACCGTGCAAAAGCTGGAAAACTAAAGCCAGACGATACACAAG
This sequence comes from Flavobacterium potami, assembly GCF_020026915.1. Taxonomy (GTDB): domain Bacteria; phylum Bacteroidota; class Bacteroidia; order Flavobacteriales; family Flavobacteriaceae; genus Flavobacterium; species Flavobacterium potami. The sequence continues at coordinate 88,147 of NZ_JAINUY010000001.1, forward strand.
GCGGAACTTATACAGTAACAAATGTTGGTACTTTTGGAAGTGTTTTCGGAACGCCAATTATCAATCAGCCTCAAGTTGGAATTTTGGCTCTTGGTGCAATTCGTAAAGTGCCTGCGGTTATCGAAACTCCAGAAGGAGATTTTATCGGAATCCGCCAAAAAATGTTCTTGTCTCACTCTTACGATCATAGAGTTGTAGATGGAGCGCTTGGAGGAAGCTTCGTGAAAAGAGTAGCAGAATATTTAGAAGCTTTTGATGTAGATAGAGATTTCTAAAATGAATCATAAAAATAAAATCCAATCCGATAAGTTTTGAACTTGTCGGATTTTTTTTGTTTTGTAGGAAAAGGTTAAGAATCAAAGTGGAACTCATTTGTGACATGTTTTTAAAATGTTAAATTCTAGAAATTGAAAGCATTTTTAGACAAAAAAAAAATGAGAATAAAGGAGGATATTCGGCTTTAAAAATTACATTTGTAAACTTATAAAAATTAGAAATGGAATTAAAACTTAACAAACCAATTTGCTTTTTTGATCTCGAAACAACGGGAATTGATATCGGTAAAGATAGAATCGTAGAAATTTCAATATTCAAAGTTTTTCCTAACGGAAACAAAGAAAGTAAAACCTGGTTGGTTAATCCAACAATTCCAATTCCTCCGCAGACAACCGCTGTTCATGGTATTACTAATGAAAAAGTAGCCAATGAACCCACTTTTGCAGAATTAGCTCCGCAAGTCCACAATATGATCAAAGACAGCGATTTGGGTGGATTTAACTCTGATCGTTTTGATATTCCGCTTTTGGCCGAGGAATTACTTCGTGCCGGAGTTGATTTCGATATGAAAAACAAAGTTTCAGTAGATGTACAAACTATTTTTCATAAAATGGAAGAGCGTACTTTAAGTGCTGCTTTGAAATTTTATTGTGGAAAAAGTCTTGAAAATGCCCATTCCGCAGAAGCAGATACCATGGCAACATACGAAATTTTAAAAGCGCAATTAGACCGTTATCCAGAATTGGAAAATGATATGAAATCTTTGTCTGAGTTTACAACGCGTAAGAAAATAGCTGATTTTGCAGGAATGATTGCTTTTGATGCAGATAACGAGGAAATTTTTACTTTTGGAAAACATAAAGGTGCCAAAGTGGAAAAAGTTTTAGAAGCAGAGCCGGGTTATTTTAGCTGGATTCAAAATGCTGATTTTCCTCTATACACCAAAAAAGTGTTGACAGCAATTAAATTAAGAAAATTAAATACGAAATAAGTTTCTAAGATGCTGAGTTTCTGAGATTCTAAGTTTTTTAGTTTCTTAGTAACTTAGCATCTTAGTGTCTTAGAAACTTAAAAAAAGAAATGAAGATTATCTGTGTCGGCAGGAATTATGCCAATCATATAGAAGAGTTGCAAAACGAGCGTCCAAGCGAGCCTGTTGTTTTTATGAAACCCGATTCTGCGGTTTTGTTGAAGCAACATCCGTTTGTAATTCCAGAGTTTTCGGAAGATGTTCATCATGAAGTTGAAATAATCGTAAAGATCAATAAGGTTGGAAAATATATTGAACCGAAATTTGCTCATAAATATTATGATGAAATTAGTGTAGGAATCGATTTTACGGCCAGAGATCTACAAAGTAAGTTGAAAGAGAAAGGGCTTCCGTGGGAAAAAGCCAAGGCGTTCGACGGCTCTGCGGTGATTGGAGATTTTTTGCCAAAAACTGATTTTGTTTCTATGGAAAATCTTAATTTTGAATTGAAAAGCAATTCTGAAACAGTTCAAAAAGGAAATTCAAGTATGATGCTTTGGAAAATTGATGAATTAATTGCTTATGTATCTCAATTTTTTACATTAAAAATTGGAGATATTATTTTTACAGGAACGCCTGCTGGCGTTGCAGCTGTAAAACCAAATGATGTTTTAGAAGGCTTTTTAGAAGATAAAAAATTATTCAGAATACAAGTAAAATAATGGCTTTAAAGTACAACCTTTCGAAAGTATATGCGCTTTCAGATAACGATCCTGAATTTGTAAATCAGATTTTAACTTTGTTTGTAACAGAGGTTCCAGAAGATTTAAAACAAATCAAAGAAGGAATTAAGAAAAAGGATCATAAATATGCTTATTCTTATGCACATAAAATTAAGCCAACATTGGATTTGATGGGTTTGAATGTGGCTTTCGAAGAAATTTTGCAAGTTGAAGCTTGGACAAAGGCAGAAGGTAAGAAAAAAGATATTATCGAAACTTTTAAGAGTATTAAAATACAAGTAAAAGAAGCGATTAAAGAAATAAAAAAAGACTTTGATCTTTAAAATATAAAAACTGACTTAATTTCTTGTTTGTTGAAAAATGAGACTAAGTCAGTTTGTCATTTTTTAAATTTTGTGAAAGCGACTTACAGTTTGTAAGCTAAATACTTCCCTCCAAATACAAAATTTAATCATTCTACAGTAAATTATTGGCTTACTTTAAGTAAGGAACAAACATTTTAATGATATGAAAGCAGCAATCATAACCATTGGAGACGAAATCTTAATTGGTCAAATCGTTGATACAAATTCGGCATTTTTAGCTAAAGCACTTGATAGAATTGGTGTAGAAGTGTCCGAAATGTTGTCAATAAGTGATGATAAAAAACACATTTTAGATACTTTCGCACAGTTACAAAATAAGGTAGATGTTGTTATTGTGACAGGTGGATTAGGTCCAACAAAAGATGATGTTACCAAAAAAACATTCTGTGAATACTTTAATGATGAGTTGGTTGTAAATCCAGAAGTTTTGGCGCATGTAACGCAATTAATCGAAGGATTTTATAAGAGACCGATTTCGCAGTTGAATAAAGACCAAGCATTGGTTCCGTCAACTTGTACTGTTTTGCAGAACAAAATGGGAACCGCTCCCGGAATGTGGATGAAGAAAGAGGATACTGTTTATATTTCGCTTCCTGGAGTTCCTTATGAAATGAAATATCTGGTAGAAGAAGAGATAATTCCAAAAATTGTTCGCGAATACAAACGTCCTTATATTATTCACAAAACTATTTTGACATATGGACAAGGTGAAAGTTTGGTTGCAGAACGCATTGAACATTGGGAAAATAATCTTCCTGAATTTATAAAATTAGCGTATCTGCCAAATCCGGGAAGAGTTCGACTTCGTTTAACTGCCCGAGGAACAGATAAAGAAGAACTAGAAAAAGCAATTGAGTCGAATGTTCAGTCTTTGGATGCAATAATTCATGATATAATTGTGGGTTATGAAGAGAATGAAACTATTGAAACCGTAATAGGAAAATTGCTTTCTAAAGAAAATAAAACGATTTCAACAGCGGAAAGCTGTACAGGAGGGAGAATTGCTTCACTTTTGTCAGCTGTTCCAGGTTCGTCAAGTTATTTTAAAGGAAGTGTCGTTTCTTATGCGACCGAAGCAAAAGTAAATGTTCTTGGAGTGCCTCAAAATTTAATTGATCAGTTTACAGTAGTTAGTGCTGAGGTTGCGTCTGCTATGGCTTTGAGTGTTAAAGATTTAATGAAAACGGACTATGCGCTTGCTACGACAGGGAATGCGGGGCCTTCAAAAGGCGATTCTGATGCTGAAATTGGCACCGTTTTTATCGCTTTGGCAACGCCAAATGGGGTAATTGTCGAAGAATTTAACTTCGGACAACCTCGTGAAAAAGTGATAGATAGGGCATCAGTTAAGAGTTTGGAAATATTACAGAAAGAAATTTTAAAAATTGTGCAATAATTTTTTGCACCAATGGTTTATTTTTCTTTTCTTTGCACCCTGATTTTGAATAACGATAAAAGATAAGTATAATGTCAAGAGTTTGTGACCTTACAGGTAAAAGAGCGATGGTAGGAAATAACGTTTCTCACGCTATGAACAAAACTAAGAGAAAGTTTTCTGTAAACTTAGTTAAAAAGCGTTTTTATCTTCCAGAAGAAGATAGATGGATTACTCTTAGAGTAGCAGCATCTACGATAAAAACAATTAATAAAAATGGAATCACTGCAGTTTTGAAAAAAGCGCAGTCAGAAGGATTTATCAAATAATCTTTTCCTAAATAAATATATAGCAAGATGGCAAAGAAAGGTAATAGAATCCAAGTAATTTTAGAATGTACTGAGCACAAAACTTCTGGTGTTCCAGGAACTTCTAGATATATTACAACTAAGAACAAAAAAAATACTCCAGACAGATTAGAGATTAAAAAATTCAATCCAATCTTAAAAAGAGTAACTGTTCACAAAGAAATTAAGTAATAACTAGAGATTTTGTAAATCTCAATGGTGGTTTGCCATTTGAGTTTTATAAAAACTTCAAATAACATTTGAATCATGGCAAAGAAAACCGTAGCATCGTTACAAACAGCTTCTAAGAGATTGTCAAAAGCCATTAAAATGGTAAAATCTCCTAAAACTGGTGCATATACATTCGTAGAATCTATTATGGCTCCTGAAGAAGTTGATGAATTCTTGAAAAAGAAATAATTAACAATTACAATATATAGAAAAGCTACTTTCATTCGGAAGTAGCTTTTTTATTACCTATATTTGTCTATAAATTTAAAGAAGTGCAATAATTTGCCTTTTTTGAAGCTTTAGATTTCTGATAATCGATAATTCAGAGATCTGACAATCAAATAATCTAAAAAAAAATGAGTTTTTTTAAAAAATTATTCTCTACCGATAAAAAAGAGACTTTAGACAAAGGTCTTGAAAAATCTAAAACTAGTTTTTTCTCAAAATTAAGTAAAGCCGTAGCCGGAAAATCTAAAGTCGATGATGATGTCTTAGATGATTTGGAAGAGGTTCTTGTAGCTTCAGATGTTGGGGTAAATACAACATTAAAAATTATTTCAAGAATTGAAAAACGTGTTGCCGAAGATAAATATTTAGGAACGGAGGAGTTAAATCAAATTCTTCGTGATGAAATTGGAGCATTATTATCTGAAACCAATACAGGTGAAGCGACAGAGTTTGAAGTTCCTAAGGATAAAAAGCCTTACGTTTTAATGGTAGTTGGTGTTAATGGTGTTGGAAAAACGACAACAATTGGGAAATTAGCTTATCAGTTTAAGAAAGCTGGACATAAAGTAGTTTTAGGAGCTGCAGATACTTTCCGTGCTGCTGCAATTGATCAATTACAAGTTTGGGCTGATAGAGTAGATGTTCCAATTGTAAGACAAAATATGGGAAGTGATCCTGCGTCTGTAGCTTTTGATACTTTGCAATCTGCAGTAGCTCAAAATGCTGATGTTGTAATTATTGATACGGCTGGTCGTCTTCATAATAAAATAAACTTAATGAATGAGTTGACCAAAGTAAAGCGTGTAATGCAAAAGGTGGTTGCTGATGCGCCTCACGATGTGCTTTTGGTTTTAGATGGTTCTACAGGTCAAAATGCTTTTGAGCAGGCAAAACAATTTACAGCTGCTACAGAAGTTACTTCATTAGCCGTAACAAAATTAGACGGAACTGCAAAAGGTGGAGTTGTAATTGGAATTTCAGATCAATTTCAAATTCCTGTAAAATATATTGGTGTTGGCGAAGGAATTGAAGACTTACAAGTTTTCAATAAATATGAATTTGTTGACAGCTTCTTTAAATAATTTATAATGAAAAATATATCGGCTTTAACTTTTTACTTTGCTAGCGTAATAGCTTTTGTTTTGGCAAATGTTTTAAAAGACAATAATCTTTCAGTTTACTACGCTTTGCTAGTGGTTGGAATAATTTTGTTTTTTTTAGGAGTTCTTAAGAGAATAAAAACGAATCGCTAAAAAGTAAATTAAAAATAAAATATTGAGCTTTTAAATAAAATGTCTGTAATGGCTTTATTTAAAAGCTCTTTCTTTATTGGTACAAAGCGCTAATTTTTTCCCATAAAGTTTTATCAAAATCGGATAAGGCCAGATTGACATTGTCGGCAGCATCTCCCATTCTGATAACCACCATTTTTTTGCTTGGTATCACATATATTTTTTGGTCATTCTTACCTAGAGCCATGAACATGTCGCTTGGTGCTGTAGGGATTATGTTTCCTTGGAAGGTAAGTTGCGATTGTGGTAAATGATAAGAAGCTTTTCCGTTTAACCACCATAAATATCCGTATCCTAAATTGATGTTTTGCGAAGTTGTAGTTGCTTCGTTAAAGAAGGTTTCGTTTAGAATTGTATTATTTTCCCATTTTCCCTTGTTGAGCATTAGCAATCCGAAACGTGCCATGCTTCTTGTTGTACTGGTATAAACGCTGTTCACGCCAAGTTGAACCCAGTTTCCGTTCATGCCTATTTTGTCTCGTAATTTGGCGTTGAAATAATTTTCCCAGCTTTGTTTGCTTGCTTTTGCTACAACATCTTGAAGTTTTACATAAACATTATGATATGCCCATCTTTTTCCGGCGTCGGCTTTGTAGATTAAATTCTCAGGATTTACATCGTCTGTGCTGTCGTCAAGACCGGAAGTCATCGTTAATAAATGTTTGCAGGTAATTTGACTTTCTTGAGCAAGAGTTTCACTTGTCCATTCCGTTCCAAGATAATCAGAAACTTTATTATTGATGTTTAATAGTCCTTCTTGTTGTGCAATTCCAGTTATGGTTGAGGTTAATGTTTTTCCAGCACTTGCCCAATACCAGTTTGCAGAAGCGTTATGGTTGTTAAAGTAATTTTCTAAAACAATTCGGCCATTTACTAGTATTATAAGCGATTTAGAATTTTTGAGTTCGAGATAATCTAAAAGCGGTTGTACTGCATTCTGGTTCCATTTAAGATCAGAAATAGATTTTGTTTCCCAAGTTGTTGCTGTTAATGGTGGGAAATACATAGTTTCCTCAGGGATTGGAACAGGATCTGGATCTATCGTATCTTTGCTGCATGAAGAAAATAGCAAGATGATAAGGATTGCATTAAGAAATCGGTTCATTGTTCTTTTGGGTTTAGGTTTGTGGTTTGACCAAAAATAACAATAATGGTTTAATTTGTAGGGCGGTATAAATTTTTAATGTGACAGATTATAAAGGAATCTTGCTATCATTGAGTTCCCATTTTGTACCATCGATATAAACAATGTAATAGGCATTTATTTTAATGACCTTGTCTGCATCTGTTGAAAAATCTTCCCAGATTTCTGTTTTTGTTTGCCCGGGTTTTATTACTTCGGTAATGTCTTTTTTGAAATTTCCTTCGCCGTAAAAATAATGACCACTTGCAGGTTTTTCAAATGCATTAATACAATACCATTCAAATTTAATTGCTTTTATAATTTTTTTTCCAGAATTTTTATAAACTACTTTAAGGTCTTTATGGTTAGAATAACCGTTTAGTAATATAGTTGTCTTGGTGATTTTTATTGGGCAGTTTTCGGCGACATTGTTTATTCGGGAAATAGTGTCATTTTTTAGGCTACTATCCGTTATATGTGGATATTCTTCTTTATTTAAAGCAACGTTTTTTTTTGGTTTCGGTTGATGACAACTCGAAAATAGAAGTAAAGTGCTGAATAATAATAGAAAAATGTTTTTCATTTTGGTGGTTGAAACAGTGTTTTTAGTTTTTATTCCAATTTTTTTGCAAAGTAGCGACTTAATATTTTAGATTTTTGCCTGTATAAGTTTTATTATAAACAGAATAAGATGTTTTTGCTTAGTAAAATAAATTAATGTTCAAAATATTTCTTTTGATGATTATAAGATTATCTTTGTAGTCCGGTAAAAATTTCTTTTGAAAACTGAAGCCCTAGCCCTGATGGGAGCGGCATCCCTTTGCTTTTTTCTTTAAAAAGCAAAAGATACAGCGGACAGCAGGTATCAGCTTCTAATATAGACACTTTATATGAAAAACACTTTTATGATTCTGGTTCTATCACTTTTGTTTGTAAGCTGCAAACAAGAAGTTAAACCTGCTGACATTAATAAATTAAATGGCTATTGGGAGATTGAAAAGGTGGTTTTTGAGAAAGGTGAAGAAAAAGAATATAAAATGAACGAGACATTTGATTTTTTTGAGATTAAAAATAACAAAGGTGTTCGAACGAAAGTGATGCCGCAGTTTGATGGTACATTCCTGACTACTGATACTTTTGAAAATGTAGCGGTTCGTTTTGCTGGAGAAAAGGTTTTTCTGGATTACAAAACAGATTATGCGAAATGGAGCGAAGAAATTGTTTCGCTTTCGGATGAAAAATTAGTGACTAAAAATCAACAGAAAATAGAATATCATTATAAAAAAGCAGGACCAATTAATCTCTTGAATGATGGCGAAAAGACTAAATAACGAAACGAGTATCAGTGCTGTTTTGCAACAGATTATTCAAGTGAATAAATTACAGCCCGGAATGGATCAAATTGACGTTCGCGAGGCTTGGAAAAATCTTATGGGAAGTGGCGTGAATACCTATACTCGAAATGTTGTTCTTAAGGGCAGTACTTTGTATGTGGAATTAGGCTCATCGGTTCTTCGAGAAGAATTAAGTCATGGAAAATACAAAATAGTAAAAATGATTAATGAGGAGCTAGGTCGAGAGGTGGTAAAGGATGTAGTTCTGAGATAATTTGTGATAAATATGAAATCTAAATTTAAAATTTTACCGATTTTACTCATTTCGTACCTTTCGGTTTTGCCGTTGCTAGTTGTTTATTTTGCTTACACGTCTCCTGTTGCAGGTATGGTTTTGCCAATTTTATTTTTGTTGTTTGTAGCTTTTTTTTGGTTGACAGTGATAAGAACCAGAGCGTATCGTATTGAAATTGATAATCAGAGTATAACCACTAAACGGTATTTTGGAATTGGAAAAGCTCAAATTTATAATTGGAATGAGTTAGACGGTTTTATAACTTTATTTGAATCTGCAAAAGGAGGGCTTACAGAATCCATTTTTATTCTTGAAAAAGATAAAAGAGTGGGGAGTATTTCCAGTTTTTATCATAGCAATTTTTATGAATTAAAGACACAACTTCAAAATAATCTGGTTGATTTGGGAGAAAGGAAATCAACTTTTAAAAATGAATATTTAGAATTGTTTCAATAAAAAAAATCCTGTTTGCTCTAACAAACAGGATTTTTTTATAAATATACAATCACTAAAAATGGTGATCGTGCGTGAAATCAATTATTAGAATTGCTCTCTTCCAGCGAAGTGGAATGCACCTTCAATAGCTGCATTTTCGTCACTATCAGATCCGTGCACTGCATTTTCTCCTATAGAAGTAGCGTATGCTTTACGGATAGTTCCTTCTGCAGCTTCAGCTGGGTTTGTAGCTCCGATTAAAGTTCTGAAATCTTCTACCGCGTTTTCTTTTTCTAAAATAGCAGCAACAATTGGTCCGCGAGACATGAATTCAACTAATTCTCCGTAGAAAGGTCTTTCTGCGTGAACTGCGTAAAATGCTTTTGCATCTGCTACAGTTAATTGAGTTAATTTCAATGAAACGATTTTGAAACCACCATTAGTAATCATTGCTAAGATATTCCCGATGTGTCCGTTTGCAACAGCATCTGGCTTGATCATTGTAAAAGTTCTATTTGTTGCCATTTTTATATTTTATTAAATTTTGTGCAAAAGTATACTTTTTTTATGAATTGATTTTAATAAATTCTTAATTATAACGTTTGAGAAATGGTGTTTTGACCAAAAAAAGATTTTTAAACCATATAAGTCATATAAGTTCATTTAAAAAAAGCGGAAAATAAATTTGAGTTGCGTAATTAAATGAACTTATATGATTTATATGGTGAAAAAATTACACTTTAAAAATTAACTTGTTTCTGTAGAATATCCATAAGATAAATGTCCAAATGGCAACATAAGTTAATGCACCAGCGAGAGAGGCTGTCATTGGATTACTAAAAAATGGTGCAATTCCAGAATAGTATAAATAACTTAGAAGATTGGTTTGTTCTTCTGGATTACTCGGATTTTGGAATTGAATCATGGTTAATGCCTGCGGAATAATCTGCGAAGCAAAGAAAACAATCATCGGATTGACTCCCCAAATTACGAAAAGTTTAAAGCCTTTTTTAAATTCTTTAATGTCTATTAAATAATATAAAACCGTAAAAAATACAGTTGCTAGTCCTGTTGTATACAAAACATAACTGCTTGTCCAGATGGATTTGTTTATTGGAAAAACCAAATCCCATAATAATCCAAAAAAGATAAGCGAGGTGCCTATCATTCCCATTCTTTGGGCTTTTTGAATTTTGGTTACACTTAAAAGTAAAATTTGTCCGATGAATAAACCGATAATTCCGTTTACGATTGATGGCAAAGTACTCAAAATCCCTTCTGGATCCCAGGTATTCGTTTCATGATAATTATGGCCTTTTAAAAGAATACTATCAACCCACGCTGCTAAATTAGTGCCTCTTTCTAGATTTGCTTCTCCAACTCCTGGAACAGGAATTAAAGTCATAATGCCCCAATATCCTAAAAGTAAAAGAACTCCGGTAATGATTTGAGTTTTTCGGGATGTCTTTAAATATAAAAGAGAAACAACAAAATAAACGATTGCAATACGTTGCAAAACTCCAGGAAGTCTGACGTCCTGATAATTTTCAAATCCGCCGTAAGCTAAAATTAGATAAACCAATAAGATACCAACGGCAAAAATATTTTTTAAGCGATTGTTGAAATTACCCATCAAAGCATAACCAACTGCAATGGTAATAGCTAAACGCCCAATTAGAAGTGGAATTCCGTCTAGTCCAAATAATTGAATTTTTCCAAAAAAATTAAAGAAGATCCCTAGACAGAACATTCTTAAAGAACGAATTAATATTTTATTGAAAGTGGTGCTGTCATATGTTTTTTCGGGCATTGCCAACGGCACGGCAACTCCCATTATAAAAACGAAGAAAGGAAATACTAAATCGGTTGGCGTACAACCGTTCCAATGCGCGTGTAAAAGCGGCGGATAAACATTTCCCCAGTCACCGGGATTGTTTACAATTGTCATCAATAGAATAGTCAGTCCGCGAAAGACATCGAGCGAAATTAAACGTTCTCTTACCATTTGGTTAGTTAGTTAATAGGTTATAAAATATAATTCTATTTGGTTTGAGAGAGTAATAATTTCGGAGATGAGCTGGTTATTTGTTCCTACATTATCACTTTGAATTTCTAAAGATAATTATTTTAGATTATTATGATATCAAAATTGTGTTCCAGAGGTTTTAATTTTTGAATTAAAAGCGGAATCAATTGTTCTCCGTTTTCTAAATAAAATTCAGAAAAATTAGTCTGACGTTCTTGGAGACCGAAATTCGGAAACAATTCGCATTGTAAATCTGTCACGCGCTGTAATTGGTCCTGAAGTTTTCTTTTTTGGGCTTTTAATAAACGTTTTTCTAAATTTTCTAAACCTTTCTTTTGTTTTACTTCTTGCGCTTTTACAGCGCCAGAAAACGATTTATCTGTTTTTTCGGCCAATTCAAAAAGATATTCAAATTGTTTTTGAAGCGCTTCTTTCTGTTCGGTTAAATTAATTGGAAATGGAGAAAGTTTATGAGTGATTTCATTGATCAAATTCTCCGATTTATTAAATAGATCTTTCCATGTTAAATTTAAATTGTCCGCTTTTTTAACTTGTTTTTCTGTTGCCAAAAGAACCGAATTGCGGACTAATAAAATTGGGAAAGTAATATTTACGGCATCAAAGAAAGCTTTTAATTCCAGCCAGTAAGCAATTTCTCCGCCTCCGCCAATATAGCAAAGATTTGGAAGAATAATTTCCTGATATAACGGACGCATAATTACATTTGGACTGAATTTTTCTGGATTACTTTCTAATAGATTGAAAATTTCTTCTTTAGAAAATGAGATTCTGGTATTGTTAACGATGTATTTGTCATTTTCAAAAATGATTCTTTCACGAAGTTTATCTTCAATATAAAATAAATTAATCTCACGCGGATTAACTTGAACGTTATAATCTGAAAGTGATTCAATTGATTTTTGAACTTCTTTAAACGAAGTTTGATTTTCTAATTCGTTTTTTACAAACGGAATAAAGGCACGTTTTAAATCGGAATCATCTGCATCTATGATTACCAAACCATAACTTGAGAAAAGTGCATTAGCTAAATAACGAGTGGCATCGGCCAGATTTTCGTGTTTTAAATAGGCGTCTTCAAAAAGTTTTTTCAGGGTATTGGCGTTTGTACTTGAACCTAATTCTTTCGAGTAAATTTCAAATAAATCTTCTAAGCCGTTAGTTGATAATCTTCCAACGGGACCGGTACTTTCGGCATTCCAACGGATTTTCTTCCCTTTAAAATTAAAATAATTGATTTCTTCAAAATCATGATCTTCGGTCGCCATCCAATAAACCGGAATGAAGTTGTATGAAGGATATTTCGATTTTAATTCTTTGGTTAAATTAATCGTTGAAATAATTTTATATAAAAAATACAACGGTCCGCTAAATAAATTTAGTTGGTGACCTGTTGTAATGGTAAACGTATTTTCGAGTGCTAAAAGCGAAATGTTTTGTTTGGTAGCATCAGATATTTCGATATTTTGATATTGCTTTTGCAGAGTATTAACCAATGTAATTCGGTTGTTGTTATCAAAATTGGCTGCTTTTTCAGCAATTTGTTTTTCGAAATTTTCTAAGGTTGGAAAATTGTTGTACAGCGGTTTTAATTCTGTTTTCTGGTCTAAATAATCTTGCATTAGTTTAGAAAAATATCCAGAAGATTGAAAGCTGATACAGTCGGTAGGCATAATTTTAAATTTATTTTTGACAGCTGTAAATTTAATGAAAATATACAGTTAAAAACGCTATTAACAATTGCTTAAGAATTGATATTTTCATTTTTATTTTAAAGTTCCGATAATCAGATTTTTAATTTTGATTGCAATAGATGTTTTTGAAATGGAAAATACATGAATTTTGTTAAAAAATGATAAGTGTTCTAAAACAAATTCTTGTAGAGGTGAATTATTAATAATGAAACTATATTTTTGTAATCAAAAAAAAGTTATATCTATTTTACATGAAAAATGACCCAAATAAAAAGAACTCCTTGAAACATGTTCTTTTTGGAAGCCTTATCGGTACCACAATCGAATTTTTTGATTTTTATATTTATGCCAATGCAGCCGTATTGGTTTTTCCTCAACTGTTTTTTCCTAGTTCAGATTCGACAATGGCGACATTAGAATCTCTAGCAACTTTTTCTATCGCGTTTTTATCGCGACCTTTAGGTTCGGCCTTTTTTGGGCATTACGGAGATAAAATTGGGCGTAAATTTACTTTGGTTGCTGCGTTATTGACAATGGGAATTTCGACAGTAACTATAGGATTTTTACCGAGTTATGAAAGTATTGGTGTAGCTGCGCCTTTATTGTTAATGCTTTGCCGATTCGGACAAGGTGTTGGTTTAGGAGGAGAATGGGGAGGAGCTGTTTTGCTTGCAATCGAAAATGCTCCGCCAAATAAACGTGCTTGGTACGGAATGTTTCCGCAATTAGGAGCGCCAATCGGATTGTTGCTTTCAGGTGGAACTTTTCTATTGTTAACCGATTCAATGAGCAATGAAGATTTTATGAATTATGGCTGGAGAATTCCTTTTATTGCAAGCGCATTTCTGGTTATTGTTGGGTTTTACATTAGAACTAAAATTACAGAAACACCTTCATTTGAAACTGCTAAAAAACAGGAGGAAGAAGTAAAAGTACCGTTCTTGACTTTGGTGAAATCATACAAAAATCAATTGATTTTCGGCACATTCGCTGCAATTACTACTTTTCTTGTGTTTTATTTAATGACAGTTTTTACATTAAGCTGGGCTACATCAGATTTAGGAATTGTTAAAAGAGACGGATTACTGATTCAATTATTTTCAGTATTGTTTTTTGCACTTTTTATACCGGTTTCAGCAGTTGTAGCAGATAAAATAGGTCGTCGTAAAATGCTTATTTCAGCGACGGCAGCAATTGCGGTTTTCGGATTTTTCTTTTCGTATTTTTTAAGTACTGGAAATATTGCTTTGATTACTGTTTTCGCGTGTATCGGAATGTCTTTAATGGGATTTACTTACGGGCCTCTTGGAACATTTTTATCTGAATTATTTCCAACAACGGTTCGTTATTCCGGAGCGTCTTTAACCTTTAATATGGCAGGGATTCTTGGTGCTGCTTTTGCACCTATGATTGCTATTTGGTTGGCTAAAACCTATAGTGTGAGCTATGTTGGTTTCTATTTAGTTGCTGCGGCACTTGTGTCTTTGATTTCGTTTTTGGTAATCAGTAAAGACGAACATAAGTTTTAAAACAAAAAAAATATTTATGGAAAGTCCGCAAGGTAAAATTTTACTTTGCGGACTTTTTAATTTTATCTTTTAAGAGTAAAATGCCCTCTAAATTCTGCTCCATTTATTTTGGTCGCAGTAAACCAATAATCGGTTGCAGGTTGCAGTTGGCCAACATACGTCCCATCCCAATTGCCATTTATAGACAATTCTTTAAGTAATTTTCCGTAGCGGTTAAATATTCTGATAGACGAATTGGGTGCCAAATAAGCTGGATCGAGTGTCCAAGTATCATTAAAGCCATCATCATTTGGTGTAAAGAATTGGGGATAAGGGATTTCTAAGGCCAAATTAATACAATTTAAGTTTGTTACTTCGAGAATATTTATGGTAAGAGGAATACGATCACTTTCACAATTGTCAATCGTTTGTGTAGCATAATAAGTGATTCCGTTTTCAAGAGAAGTTGATTCAGATAAAGTATTTATAGTTGAAGAGCTTTCATACCATTTTATACTTTGCCCTCTAATTGCAATATCACTGATTTTAGCGCTTTCTTGAATGCAAAACTGTTGTGGAGAATCTGCAATTGGAATTGGAGTGTCTTGTATTTTGATCTTAATTGCTAATCTTTCGCTTTCGCAATTGTTTAAAGTTTGAGTAACATAATAAACACCATTTTGCAATAAAGCCGTTTCGGACAAAAGATTTCCATTTGCAGCTGAATCATACCATTTTAAAGCGGTTCCACTTATATTAAGATCTTCAATACTGGCAATTTTATCAATACAAAACTGTTGATTATTATTTCCTATTGGTAAAGGAGTATCATAAACATGAACTAAAATCGGTGTTCTATCGCTTTCGCATCCAATTGTTTGAGAAGCGTAGTAAGTTCTGTTGTTTTCCAACAAAGTTGTGTTTGGTAAAGCTGCAGCCGAAAAGCTAGTATCAAACCACATTATATTTTGACCAGTAATCTGAATGTCATTAAGCGTTTTATTTTCTTTTTTACAGAATGATTGTTCTGGTGTGCCTGTTGGAATAGTAGGTGTATTTACAATTGAAACCGTAACTCCAAATCGTGGTCCTTCGCAGTTATTTAGGGTTTGAGACGCATAATACGTTTTTCCGTTTTCTAGTGTAGTTGTTTCTGTTAATAATGAACCGTTATTTGGTGCATCGTACCATTTTATGGAACTTCCATTAATTTCAATATTTGAAATAGTCGAATTGTTGACTGTACAAAAAGATTGATTTGCATTTCCTGTTGGAGGAGATGTAACCTGAATATTAATTGTAACAGGGACTCTTTCACTTTCACATCCGTTTATGGTTTGCGACGCATAATAGGTTGTCTTATCTTGGGCAACGGTTGTAGGCGAAACGAGTGTTCCGTTAGTTAAGTTGCTGTACCATTTAATATTTTGTCCTGTAATCTGAATATCGTTTAAAGTTGCATTTTGCTCAACACAGAAAGTTTGAGGGGAATTTGCTGTTGGTAACGGTTGACTTGTAATGGTAACAGTTTGGTTTTGCGTAGATGAGTTCCCGTTTCCATCATTATAATTCCATACAATTGTGTAAGTTCCTGGTAAAGCATATGACAACGGATTTGTGGTCGTTGCAATAATTACTCCCGCACACGCGTCATTAGCCGTTGGAATTGTCGTTACAGTTGTATTGCAATCTCCAGTTATTGTTGGAAGAGTTGCTAAGACAGGAATTGGGGCTTCATTATCTCCAATTATAACATTGATTTTTTTAGTATCATCACAACCACCGGTTCCAGTAATTAAACAGCTATATTCTCCGGAATTAATTGTTGAAGCATTAACGATTGTTGGATTTTGATCTGTTGATGTAAAGCCATTTGGACCGCTCCAAGAATAATTGGTTCCGCCAGATGCTTTTAGTTCTAGTGTTTTTCCGATGCAAATTGGTGAATTACTTGAAGCGTTTGCGCTATACGATTGACAATCTCTAAATTTAACTAGAAAAGCATCGCCAATATTTGGTTGATAGCTACTAGGGTCTGGAGTAAGATTTTCTTGAAATGTTCCCGGCGTAGCAATATTTGTCTTACTGTTGGTAGTTCCAGCTAAGTAAATGTTAAGGTTGTTGTCAATACAAGTTAAAAGTGCATTATCGGCCATTTCGCCACCAAAATAGGTTGCCCATTCTCTTTGTCCATTTGTGTTGAATTTTACTAAATAAGATTCAGTTCCAGAGTTTGGAGTTTCTTGAAAAACATTGGGAGTTGGTTGAAAGCTATGTTCAGTTCTACCTGTAAAATAAATAAAACCATCCTTAGAAACAGATCCTCCTAAAGTTTCGGGAAAAAAATAAGACCCCCATATTTTTTGACCATTAGAATCAAACTTAAAGATACAGCCACTACTATAGTTCCTTGAATTTGGAATATAAGTTCTTTGGAAAACATCGGGGCTGCTGATATTATTTTGGCTATCCGTTCTTCCAAAACAATAAATATTGTCATTTGAATCTAAACCTAAGTAGAAAAAGTAATCATTATTATCACCTCCGAAATACGTTGCCCATAATCGACTACCATTTGGAGTAAATTTTACTAGGAAACCGTCATCTTTGGTGTTGGTTTGTTGAAAAGAATTTTGTGTAGCTATGTTATTTGTGCTTCGTGAGTATCCAAGAAAGATAAGATCTCCATTTGAATCAAACTCAGAATCATTGATGACATCAAAATTGCTGCCTCCATAGTAGCTAGCCCATTGACGCATGCCATTGGAATCAAATTTTGCTATAAAACCATCAGTTGAACTGTCGGTTAAATTTCCTGCCGTAACTTGATGTGATCCAATACTAGAGATATTCTCTTTACTACTTGTATCTCCCGAAATATAAAAGTTCTCATTGTTATCGATGCTAATACTGTTTATGGCATCATTAAATAAGCCTCCATAATAAGTTCCCCATTCTCTTGCACCGTCGGAATCAAATTTTGCTATAAATCCATCATAATAACCACTTTTTACAGGTTGATGAGTAAGTGCAGTAGCAATGTTTGTGGGACTTAACGTTTTCCCTACAATGAATACTTTATTATTATTTGAAACTTTAATTTTTAGAATTTCATCTATGCTGTTGCCACCGTAGTAAGTGCCCCAAATTCTAGTACCGTCAGAAGTGAATTTTGTAAAAAAGGCATCATAAGCCCCTCCAACGGTAAATGTGTTTTGAAAAGCACCAGTTGAAGCGATATTGTTTTTACTGTAGGTAACTCCAGCCATGTAAACGAAATCGCCTTTTGTAAAAATTGAAGTTGCATAATCGAATTCTTCCCCTCCATAATAAGTTCCCCATAATCTAACTGGAACAGGATCAATTATTACTGTTTTTTCGGTGGAGAAATGTGAAGAAGAAAAACCGTAAATATTCTTTTTCAATTTCTTGTATCCAACTGTAATCTCTTTTTTATATCCATCTTCTTCGATCCAGCTTGCAGGAAGTGTCTCTTCCATTTTTCCAAAACGGACATTCATTTGAATTTTATTATCAACAAGATCTGTTTCTGCACCGTTAAATTTTAATTTGATGTCAGAAATTTTTCCTTTCGGATGGATAATGAAATTGTATTCAACGGTTTTTTGAGGATCTTTTGGAATTGTAAATACAATATCAATATTCGGATAAATATTCTTGTACGTTATTTGTTTGTACTGATAAACTTTGGTTGTTCCTTCAGGATTGTTTGGCGTATTGTAATAATTATCAAAATCAATTGATTTCTGATCTGCTATAAGTTCAACTTTCGAATTCGAGTCAATAAAGTCAATATCTATTCGATGAAAAATATATTCTAAATGGTATTCAGGTTTTTGTTCTTCGTCTTTCCCCGGAATTGAGTAGGGAATTTTTCTGGCTGTTTTGGAATAATCAACTGCTGTTTTCTTTAGCTCGTATACATCATAAGAGAATCCATTTTTCTTCAATTGCACATTTAAACCATTTGAGTTCAAAAGGTATTTTACAGCATCATTTTTTTCTCCATTCTGATCAATAATTTGACCTTTATTTTCTTTAAAACCAATAGATTGTTTTGGATTCTGAGAAACAAGTTGTGCTGTAATTAATAAAAATAAAAAAAGTAATTTTTGCCTCATGTATATAAATTGAACTAAAGCAAATGTAATTAAATATCTACAAAAGAAAATTAAATTTTATAATGCGAAACCGCTTAAAATCTTTTGCTAAAAAAGTCCATAATAACCCGTATTTTTGCAAAAAAAAATAATTCCCTTTTGAAAACGAAACTTTTTGTAATTACGCCGCCTTTTACACAACTGAATACCCCGTATCCGGCAACGGCGTATATAAAAGGTTTTCTGAATACTAAAAACATCGAGTCGGTTCAGGCAGATTTGGGTATTGATGTGATTTTGGAATTGTTTTCGAAGAAAGGACTTATTGATTTGTTTCAGGTTTCAAGTTTCAAGTTTGAAGTTTCAGGCTCTGAAATCTCAGATAATTCGAAACGAATTTTTGCGCTTCAAGATGAATACATTAAAACGATCGATTCTGTAATTCAGTTTTTGCAAGGAAAAAATCCGACTTTGGCTTTGCAGATTTGTCAGGAAGATTTCTTGCCAGAAGCTTCTCGTTTTGCACAATTGGAAGAACTCGATTGGGCTTTTGGAACAATGGGAACTCAGGATAAAGCAAAGCATTTAGCAACTTTATATCTGGAAGATATTTCGGATTTTATTGTAGAATGTGTTGATGAAAATTTTGGCTTTAGCCGATATGCCGAACGTTTAGGACGAAGTGCCAATTCTTTTGATGAATTATACGATGCTTTACAGCAAAAACCAACCTATATCGATTCGATTTTAATTTCGCTTTTAAAAGCTAAAATTGAAACTGTAAAACCAACTCTTTTTTTAATTTCTGTTCCCTTTCCAGGGAATTTATATAGTGCTTTCAGATGTGCACAATGGGTAAAAGAAAATCATCCTGAGATTAAAATTTCAATGGGAGGTGGTTTTCCGAATACTGAATTGCGTTCGCTTTCGGATAAACGTGTTTTCGAGTTTTTCGATTTCATTACTTTAGATGATGGAGAAGTTCCAATTGAAGAATTAATTTTCCATTTAGAAAACCCAGATTCAGATTCTTTTAAAAGAACATTTTTATTAGAAAATGGAGAAGTAGTTTATAAAAATAATTCACTCAAACACGATTATAAACAAGCTTATGTAGGAACTCCTGATTATTCAGATTTGCCTTTGGATAAATATATTTCGGTTATCGAAATTGTAAATCCGATGCACAGAATGTGGAGCGATGGAAGGTGGAACAAACTCACCATGGCACACGGATGTTACTGGGGAAAATGCACTTTCTGCGATATTTCTTTAGATTATATAAAAGTCTACGAGCCTGTTGCGGCAAGTCTGCTTTGTGATCGAATAGAAGAATTGATCGAAAAAACTGGTCAAAATGGATTCCATTTTGTTGATGAAGCCGCACCGCCTGCTTTAATGCGTGCTTTGGCGCTCGAAATTCTAAAAAGAAAACTCGCGGTAACGTGGTGGACCAACATTCGTTTTGAAAAAAGCTTTTCTAAAGATTTATGTTTGTTATTAAAAGCTTCTGGTTGCATTGCCGTTTCTGGTGGTTTAGAAGTTGCTTCAGACCGATTATTGAAATTAATTGACAAAGGAGTTACGGTTGAACAAGTGGCAAAAGTGACTCGAAATTTTACCGAAGCCGGAATCATGGTTCATGCGTATTTAATGTACGGATATCCAACACAAACGATTCAGGAAACGGTGGATAGTTTAGAAATGGTGCGTCAATTGTTTGAAGCCGGAGTTTTACAATCTGGATTTTGGCATCAATTTGCGTTGACAGCCCACAGTCCAGTTGGATTGTATCCAGAGCAGTTTGGAGTGACGAAAAAAACGGAAGCAATCGGGACATTTGCTAATAATGATATTGAATACACTGATTCTACAGGAATCAATCATGATAAATTTAGTTTTGGATTAAAGAAATCGCTTTTCAATTTCATGCACGGAATTTGTTTTGATTACGAACTACAAGATTGGTTCGATTTTAAAATTCCGAAAACTAAAATTCATCCTGATTTTATTTTTAATGCTTTAGAAGAACAAAACGATTTCAATACAAAACCAAATGCAAAAGTAGTTTGGCTAGGCGGAAAACCTTCGGCATCAATCTTTACAAAATCAAAAAAAGGAAGAAGTTGGGAAATGATGTCTTTAACTTTTCACGACAAAAAAGAAAGTTTCGATATTCAAACAAGCAAAGAAGAAGGCGAGTGGCTAGTTTCTATTTTATCGAAAATAGCGGTTTCTGGCTCGAAAAGTTATACTTTTCAGGAAGTCAAAAATGATTTTGAAACTTCCTTAGAAGATTTTGAATTGTTTTGGTATTCTAAACCAGTCAATGCTTTACGAGAATTTGGATTATTGGTGCTTTAATATTCAATACATTCTCCATCATTCGGAATAGAAGTTTTGTTTAAAAGGCCGTGATCTGAAAGAGCAGTTTTTAATTGCAATCTTGTTGTCGGACAATGATTTAGAGCTTCTAAATGATTCGCAAGAACTTTTCCTGGAGCAAGTGTTGTAAATTTCAAAATATCATCCATTCGCATTAATAAAGGCTGTCCGATATCTAATCTTGCTGTACCGCACGCAACAACCGAGATGTCTGGTTTAAGCTGCGTTAAAACCTTTTCTACATGTTCTGTAAAAATAGTATCAGAACTTATGTAAACCGATTTTTCGTTAGCCAATTCAATAAGAAATCCCATCACATTTCCCATCAATTTGGCGACAAAACCATAACCGTGAATGGCTGGGATTCCGGTTATTTTTCCATCTAAAAATAATTGCGGTTCCCAATATTCTAAAGTTTGTATGACACTTAATCCTCTTTGAACCAATGCTTTTTCATCTTTAGAACTACAGATTACCGGAATGCTTTTTCGTCTTAAAAAAACTTCACCCGCTTTATCGATATGATCAGGATGCAAATGTGTAATCAGACAATGTGTTACGCGACTTAAAATGTCACGACTGTTTTTAGGCAACGCAACAAGCGGATTTCTTTTCGGTTTGTATCTGAAAATAGTAAAAGGTGGAATTGTTTTTCTTTTACCTAACATTGGGTCAACTAAAATGACATGCTTTTCTGTTTCAATTACCAAAGTGGCATTTCGCAAATGATGTAATTTCATATCCAAGAAAATTAAATATTAAAAATACAAAGTTTTTCGAAAAACTGCTTACAGATTTTTCTTTATTTTTAACAGAATTGTGATTTACCCAATCGAAAACCTAAACCCAATTCCATGCAGGTTTTCAATCGAAATGCCTTGTTCATTGGCTAAGATTTTACGTAGACGCGAAATAAAAACGTCCAAACTTCTTCCCATAAAATAGTCATCTGTTCCCCACAAAGAGGTTAAGATTTGTTCTCTTTTTAAAACAGAATTTTTATGATCTAGAAAAAGTTTCAATAATTCGGCTTCACGCTGAGTTAGACCAACTTTTTCCTCGTCATTAAAAAGAATAAAGTTTTTGGTGTCAAATTGATATTTTCCTACTTCATAAATTGTTTTTGCAGGAGGAATATTTTTCTGCGAACGCTTCAAGAAAATTTCAATTTTTAACAGTAATTCCTCAATACTGAAAGGCTTTACCAAATAATCATCAGCACCAAGGCGAAGACCTTTAATACGATCTTCTTTTAAAGTTTTAGCCGAAAGGAAAATAATCGGAACTTCAATATCAATTTTTCGAACAGCTTCAGCAAGTTCAAAACCGTCCATTTTTGGCATCATAATATCAAAAATACAGATGTCGAATTCTTCTTCCTCGAAAATCTTCAGTGCCGATTTTCCATCAGAACAATGAATCACTTCATAATTGTTTTGCTCCAAATTGTCTTTGGTTAAAAATGCAAGTGTTTCGTCGTCTTCGGCATATAATATTTTGAAATTTCTCATTTTTTGTACGGAATTGATAAAGTTAAAGTAACACCTTTTTCTGGATTATTTTCGGCTTTTATTTTCCAGTTTTGCAAACTGCAGATTTCTTTTACATAGTATAAACCAAGTCCAAATCCATTAACTTCGTTACTTTTTTCATTCTGAACGCGGTAAAACTTATCAAAGATAAAAGATATTTTCTTAGGATTTATACCAATTCCATTATCGGTAAACTCGAGTTTTAAGCAGTTGTTATCTTCAGTGATTTTTATTGTGACCTCTGGTTTTTCATTGCAATATTTTATGGCATTATCTAATAAATTATAAACTAAATTGCCAAAATGAAAAATATCTGTTTCTATTAAATATTCGTTTGAAACGGCTTCAATATTAATCGAAGCTTCAGGATATTTCAGTTTTATGTTTTCAATCGCTTCTTCAATAATCGGAACAATTAAAATGCTTTCTTTTTTGAGTTCCAAAGGCGTATAATCTGATTTTGCAATATCTAGAATCTTTTCGATGTGACCGTTTAGCTTATTTCCTTGATTGATAATAATATCGGTATAAGTATAGAGTTTTTTATCTTCTTTAATTGGTTTTTGTTCAATCAAATATTTCGAAGCAATCAGAATAGAAGCCAACGGAGTTTTAAATTCATGCGTCATATTATTAATGAAATCACGCTGCAATTCTGAATATTTTTTATGCTGTAAAAGTGTAAAAATCGAATAAACGTAAATCAATAAAATCAAAATCAATGCAGTTGAAAGTATAAACCAAAAACGCATTGAACTGAATAAATAAGTCGTTTCATTCGGAAAACGAACGGCAAAATAATAAACTAGATTTTTATGCTTTGGAAAATAAACGGTCTTTTTGCATTCTGCTTTTTTCTTTGAAAGCGAAATATAATCACCATAAATCATTTCGTCGCTTTGGCAATTGTACATCGCGTATTCGAAATCGGTCGTGATATTCATTTTTTTGAATTCCGTTTTTAGATAAAATTCTAAAATATCAGGTTCAAATTCGTTATCGACATTTACGATGTAATAGTCGTTTGCAATTTTCTGAACAGGATTCTGAACAGGCAATTCGTGATTGGTTCCTTCGTATAATTTTTTAGCCACTTCAAGCAAAGCAATATGTGCTTTTTGGCTTAGTTTTTTTTGTTCAATTGTAAAAGCCTCTTTTGTCCATAACAATTGTGCCACCAAAATGCTGATAATGGCTACCAATCCTAAGATAATGATGCTGTTGAGTTTATTAATTTTCAAGAATAACGGATTTTGAGAGTGTAATATTAATCAATTTTAGCCTGAAAATAAGCGATTAACAAGTCATTAACAAACGTTTGAAAGCGGTTAACAGCGATTTGTTTTTGTCTGAATTACCTTTGTAATATCAAAATGAACTACAAACCATTTTAAATATATTAGTTATGAAAATGATCAAAATTTCGATGTTAGCTTTGGCTTTAGGCTTAATGTCTTTTTCAGCAATTGCACCAGTACAATCTTTAGTTTCAGAAACTGAAGTTTTAGAAGCTACAGCTTCTACAATTGTTTGGAAAGCCGAAACAATTGATGTTGGACAAATTCCACAAGGAACTCCAAAAGCAATTGTTTACGAATTTAAAAATACAGGAAAAACAGCTGTAGTTATTACAAACGTTCAAGGATCTTGCGGATGTACAGCTACAGATTATACAAAAGAGCCGATTCAGCCAGGTAAATCTGCAAAAGTTACTGCAACTTACAACGCTGCAAACAAAGGTGCTTTTACAAAAACAGTTACTGTAACTACAAGTGCAGAAACAACACCCAAAGTACTTACTTTAAAAGGTACGGTTATCTAAAATTTTAATAGGTTGGTTATATGGCGAAAGCTCTGGATAAGAAATTATCTGGAGCTTTTTATTTGCAGTAATACGATTTTTATTTAATAGAATTTTTTTTACTTTTAATAAAAATTCCTACTTATGAAAATTTGGTATACGCCCTTAATCGCAGTTGTCTTTTTTGCTGTTTTTTCGTGTAATTCGAAAGGAGATAAGAAAGAAGAAAACACAATAAAAAAAGTTGAAAAAGTTCCAGAATTAAAACTGACTATTGATACTATACGCATCGCAAAGTTTTATGAAAGTTACCCGAAGCTGGCAAAATTTAAAACAGATGTAACTTCTTTGTATCAAAAAAACAAATCGACACAATTATGGCAAGATAATAAAGGAGTTGTCGAGTTTGGAAACACCTTATTCAATCAATACAAAAATTTGGATCAGGAAGGATTAAAAGCGAATTATCCTTATAAAGAAGAATTGAATTCGGTTTTTGAAAATAATCCAACAAAAAAATTATCAAAAGAAGACACCGATTTGCTGCTTTCTAACTTGTATTACTATTATGCAGAGAAGGTATACGCAGGTTTTGATGAGAAAACTAGTATTTCGCTAGAATGGCTTTTACCAAGAAAGAAATTCAATTATCAAGTGCTTTCAGATTCTATTTTTAAAAAATCAACCATTTTGGATGATAAGAAAAAGAAGATGTTCAGTCAGTATTACAAACTTCGTGATGCTTTAAAAGAGTATAGAGAAATAGAAAAAAACGGTGGCTGGAAAACTATTGAAGCTGGAGAAGATTATAAAGCTCTAAAAGTTGGCGATTCATCAGGTGTCGTGGCTCAGATTAGAGAAAGGCTTTTTGTTACCAAAGATCTTAAGGAAGATACTAAAAGTGCAGTTTGCGATACGACTTTATTGAAAGCAATGAAGAACTACGAAATTCGTCACGGTTATACTCCAAAAAATACTATTTTATTAGAACATATTAATGACTTGAATATTCCAGTTTCGGAGCGTATTAAAACCATTATTGTTAACATGGAACGCTGCCGTTGGATTGATCCTGAATTGGAAAAAGGACAGAAATATATTGAAGTCAATATTCCTGAATTTAAACTCTATATAGTTGAAGATGGAAAAATTGCTTTTATCTCTCCAGTTGTGGTTGGAAGAGCGATGACAAAAACCGTTATTTTCAGCGGAATGATGAGCAATATTGTTTTTAGTCCGTATTGGAATGTGCCGCCGAGTATTATCAAATCGGAGATTAAACCCGGAATGGCAAGAGACAAAAATTATTTGCAAAAGAAAAACTTGGAATGGAATAATGGTGCAGTTCGTCAGCTTCCTGGTAAAAATAATTCTTTAGGATTAGTGAAGTTTTTATTTCCAAATTCAAGCAATATTTACCTTCATGATACGCCTTCAAAAAGTTTGTTCGAAAGAGAAAGTCGAGCTTTCAGCCACGGTTGCGTTCGTGTAGCAAAACCACGTGAATTGGCAATAGAGTTATTAAAAGTTGATCCGACTTGGAATCCAGCCAGAATCGATAAAGCAATGCATGCCGGAAAAGAAAGCTGGTACACGCTTAAGAAAAAAGTTCCTGTTTATATTGGCTATTTTACCGCTTGGGTAGACCGCGAAGGAAACCTAAACTTCTATAAAGATATTTATGGTAGAGATGAAAGTCTAATCAAATTACTGACTGAAGAATAGTTTAAAGTTTGCCACGAATTACACAAATTTCCACCAATTTAAATTCGTGTTAAAAAAATAAAGCCACAGATTAAAGGATTAAAAATGATTATAAAAAAATCTGTGCTAATCCCTTTAATCTGTGGCTAAAATCAATTTGTGAAAATTTGTGCAATTTGTGGTTAAAAAAATAGAGCCACAAATTAAAAGATTACAATGATTCAAAAAAATCTGTGCTAATCCATCTAATCTTTAGCTAAAAAATAAATTCGCGAAAATTCGTGTAATTAGTGGCAAAAAAATTATTCCGATAAAACATCAACACATTTATAAAAACGTTTGGTATAATGTTCTGTATCAAGTGCAGTTATTGTGACTTGTTGCGCTTTTCCAGACGAAGCATGAATAAATTTCGATTGCATTCCGTTGGCTTCGCAGATAATTCCAAGGTGACCAATTATGGTTCTGTCTTTATAACCATAAAAAACCAAAATATCTCCCACTTTAAATTCTTCTGGTTTTAAAGTTTTACCAATATTCTTATAACCGCTTGAACTTCGCGGAAGCGTCATTCCAAAATTTTTAAAGACATAACTCACAAATCCCGAACAGTCAAAACCTTTCTGCGGATTACTACTGGCATATACATAAGGAGTTCCTAGATATTTTTTTGCAAAAACAATAAGAGAGTCGCGATTTATTTCACTTTGTATTTTAGTGTTTTGAACCACTATTTGAGCTTCTTTCTTTTTTAGGTTAAAAGAAGAAAGTAAAATAACAGGAAGTAGAAATAATAATAAATGCGATCTCATTTTTTATAGTCTTATGTAAATTGAAACGCTAAATATAAACCGTTATTTCATTTTAAAAAGAACAAAAACACCCTGAAAAGTACGATTAGCCACTTTTTATCTCCAAATGATATGTTTTTGTGGTGTTTTTTTATTGCTTTTTGACATTTTAGTATCTTTATCGATAGGCTCTTTCCAATATATTTGTGAATCGTATTTATGTTTTAACAAATAATTTATGTTTCCCAAAAAAATAGCACTTTTAATTTCGTTTTTGCTGATTTCGATTATTTCGAATTCGCAAACTCTAAATTCAAATAAAACTTTCTTGTATCAGGGCAGAGTAGAAAAACTACAAAATGATAATGTCATTTTGATTGGAACGGCTGCTTCGGTTTCATTTAATTTTACTGGAAACGAATGTTCGATTAAACTTCAAAGTGTAGATTCTTATGAACATCATAATTATGTTCAGCTGGTTTTGGACGGTAAATATATAGGAAAGCTTAGAATTGAAAAAGGAGCGATCCAATCATTTCCAATAAAGGTGACTTCCAACCAAAAAGCACATCATTTAGAAATCTATAAAAATACAGAAGCGCAAAGTGGTAATATTTTATTTGCCGGAACAACTGCAAAACTGACTTCAATTTCATTTAAAAAGAAAAAGAAAATCGAGTTTATTGGAGATTCTATTACTTGCGGAGCTGCAAGCGATGGCTCAGATATTCCTTGCGATAAAGGCGAATATATGGATCATCACAACAGTTATTATGCTTATGGACCAACACTTTCAAGAGCAATTGGTGTCGATTATTTAATGAGCTGCGTTTCCGGAATCGGGATGTACAGAAATTGGAACGACGAACACAAAGATGAGGCAATCATGCCAGATGTTTATCAGAATTTGTATTTGACAAAAGATCCTTCAAAACCTAAATATGATTTTGCCTTTCAACCAGACATTATCAGTATTGCTTTGGGAACAAATGATTTTTCTGGCGGGGATGGAAAAAAAGAACGTTTGCCTTTTAATTCTGAAAAGTACATTTCGAAT
The DNA here is from genome assembly GCF_020026915.1 of Flavobacterium potami. Taxonomy (GTDB): domain Bacteria; phylum Bacteroidota; class Bacteroidia; order Flavobacteriales; family Flavobacteriaceae; genus Flavobacterium; species Flavobacterium potami. Next base: position 115,798 of record NZ_JAINUY010000001.1, read on the forward strand.
TACATCAATTTTATAAAGATGTTGTACGAACATAATCCGAAAGCTCAGATTGTGATTACCAATAGTCCAATGGTTGGTGGAGAAAGAGGAGTTGTTTTTGAAGATTGTCTGAATAAAATTAAAAACGCTTTCGCGGATGATAAAGCGCACAAACCCATTCAGATTTTCAAGTTCAAACCAATGACTCCAAGTGGATGTTCAGGACATCCAAATGTGGCAGAACATAAAGTTTTGGCACACGAATATGCTCCATTTTTAAAGAAGTTGCTAAATGAAAAATAATATCTATAAGTTTGTTTTCTTTTTATTGATTTCCAGTACTATGATGGCAAACGTTTCGCTTCCGAATATTTTTAGTGACAATATGGTTTTACAACGCAATTCTGAAGTGAAGATTTGGGGTTGGGCGAATCCAAAAGAAGAAATAAAACTGGTTTCAAGCTGGAACAATCAGGAATACAAAACCGTTGCCAATAATCAGGCAAAATGGGAATTGACGATTAAAACGCCAGAAGCTGGCGGGCCTTTTACTATTTCTATAAAAGGTTATAATGAAGTGGTTTTAAAAAATATTCTAATTGGTGAAGTCTGGCTTTGTTCAGGTCAATCGAATATGGAAATGTCTGTGAGTTGGGGAATTGACGATGGGGAAGAAGAAATGAAAAACGCAACGAATCCGAATATTCGATTTTTTACCGTTCCGAAATTGACTGCTACAAGTCCGCAGAATAATTTGCTTGGAAATTGGACAGAATCGACTCCAGAAACCATGAAGTATTTTAGTGCGATTGGTTACTTTTTTGCCAAACGCCTTCGCGAAGATTTGAAAAATGTGCCAATTGGATTAATTTCTTCGAATTGGGGTGGAACTCCTGCCGAAATCTGGATGCCAGAAGATGTGGTGAATAATGATCCGCTTTTGTTGGAAAATGCTAAAAAACTAAACGAACAAGAATACGGACCAAGACAACCAGGACGCGCTTACAATGCGATGATTTATCCAATTGTCGGATTTAAGATTGCAGGAACGCTTTGGTATCAAGGCGAATCGAATGTAGGTTCTTTAGTTTATGATAAAACTTTGGGCGCTTTAATTACTGCGTGGAGAAAAGAATGGAATGATAATTTTCCGTTTTATTATGTTCAGATTGCTCCGTTTAAAACAGGAAAAAATAATTTCTCCAATGTAACAGTTAGAAATTCTCAGAGAAAATTGTTGAACGAGGTTTCAAAAACTGGAATGGTTGTGATTAGCGATATTTCGGATACGATTGATATTCATCCAAAAAATAAAAAATCGGTTGGAATTCGTTTAGCAAATTTGGCTTTGGCTGAAACATATAAAACCAATTCTAATTTGGTAAATGGTCCGCTTTTTAAAAACATTAAAATTGAAAAAAACAAAGTAATCGTTTCTTTCGATTATGCTGACGGACTTTATTTTAAAGACAAAAAATCGAATCAATTTGAAGTGGCTGGAACTGATGGAGTTTTTTATCCTGCGGAAGCTTCAATAAAAAATAATCAGGTGATTTTGACAAGTAAAAAAGTTGTAAGTCCAGCAAAAGTGAGATTTGCATGGGGAAATACAACGCAATCGGATTTGTTTAATAAAGCGAATCTGCCTGCTTCTTGTTTTACGAGTGAATTTTAGATTTTTCGCATTTCGTCATTGCGAGGAACGAAGCAATCACAGTTGCTAAATCAAATTGTAGTGCGGTTGCTTCGTTCCTCGCAATGACATGATGAATGAAAATATTGTTGTCAACCCGTGTGCGTGAGGGATTGAGGCGGTATCCTTTTATGAAGCGATAGCGAAATAAAAGATATAGCCGAAAGCCCGCCCGCCGCGGCGGGACACGCCCAAATAAAAAAACTTAGAATCTTAGCAACTCAGAACCTTAGCATCTAAAACAAACTAACTAAACCACATATGAAAAATAAAAAAATAATTATTATCGGGGTTTTATCCCTGTTTACCGTTGGAAATATGAATGCACAAAAAAAGCCGTATCTGGATAAAAATAAAACTGTTGAGCAGCGAATTGATTTGCTTTTACCGTTAATGACGTTGGAGGAAAAAGTGGGACAGATGAACCAATATAATGGTTTTTGGGATGTTACTGGACCCGCACCAAAAGGCGGAACAGCCGAATTAAAATACGAACATTTAAGAAAAGGATTGGTAGGCTCGATGCTGACGGTTCGTGGCGTAAAAGAAGTTCGTGCCGTGCAGAAAATCGCGGTTGAAGAAACGAGATTAGGAATTCCGTTGATTATTGGTTTTGACGTAATTCATGGTTATAAAACGTTAAGCCCAATTCCGTTGGCAGAAGCAGCGAGTTGGGATTTGGAAGCGATTAAAAAGTCGGCAGCGATTGCAGCTGATGAAGCTTCGGCATCTGGAATTAACTGGACTTTTGGGCCCAATGTCGACGTTGCAAACGATGCACGTTGGGGACGTGTGATGGAAGGCGCAGGAGAAGATCCGTATTTGGGAAGTAAAGTAGGTTATGCTCGTGTGAAAGGTTTTCAAGGAGAAACGGTTGCTGATCTTCAGAAAGTAAATACCATCGCGGCTTGTGCAAAACATTTTGCTGCTTACGGTTATGTTGAAGCTGGATTGGAATATAATATTGTAGATATCAGTAATTCTAAATTGTACAATTCGGTTTTACCGCCTTTTGAAGCGACGGTCGACGCGGGAGTTCGTACGTTTATGAATTCGTTTAATACTTTGAATGGAGTTCCGGCAACTGGAAATGCCTTTTTGCAAAGAGATATTTTAAAAGGAAAATGGAAGTTTGACGGATTTGTAATTTCGGATTATGCATCAATTCGCGAAATGATTGCGCACGGTTATGCAAAAGATGAAGCCGATGCAACAGCAAAAGCAGTTATCGCAGGTTCTGACATGGATATGGAATCGTATTTATACGTTGTAAAATTGGTCGATTTGGTAAAATCTGGAAAAGTAAAAGAATCTTTAGTTGATGATGCCGTTCGTAGAATTCTTCGTGTGAAATTTGAATTAGGGTTATTTGATGATCCGTATCGCTATTGCGATGAAAAACGCGAGAAAGAAGTTGTTGGAAGTAAAGCCAATAATGAAGGCGTTTTGGATATGGCGAAGAAATCTATTGTTTTATTGAAGAATGACAAAAACTTGCTTCCGCTAAAGAAATCTGGACAAAAAATCGCTTTGATTGGTGCTTTGGCAAATGATAAAAACAGTCCGTTGGGAAGCTGGAGAATTGCAGCCTCTGATGATACAGCCGTTTCAGTTTTAGAAGGAATGCAGCAATATAAAGAAAATCAGCTGACTTTTGAAAAAGGTGTAGATTTATTAAAACAAAAAGCGACTTTTTTAACCGAAACAGTTTTCAATACGACAGACAAAAGCGGATTTGAAGCAGCGAAAAAAGCAGCAAAAAATGCCGATGTTGTCGTAATGGTTTTAGGAGAATATGGTTTCCAAAGTGGTGAAGGAAGAAGTAGAACTGATTTGAATTTGCCAGGTCTACAACAAGAATTATTAGAAGAAATCTACAAAGTAAATCCGAATGTAGTTTTGGTTCTGAATAATGGTCGTCCGTTGAGTATTCCGTGGGCTGCAGAAAATGTACCAGCAATTGTGGAAGCTTGGCATTTAGGAACTCAAACTGGAAATGCCGTTGCGCAGGTTTTATACGGAGATTATAACCCAAGTGGAAAATTGCCAATGTCGTTTCCTAGAAATGTTGGACAAGTACCAATTTATTACAACAAATACAGTACAGGAAGACCAATTGATAGCGATAAAAACGTTTTCTGGTCGCATTATATGGATGTGGAGAAAACGCCACAATTTCCGTTTGGTTTTGGATTAAGCTACACCACTTTTGACTATAAAAACTTGAAATTGAATAAAAATTCTTTTGCAAAAGGAGAAAAAGTTGAAGTAAGTGTTGAGGTTACGAATTCAGGAAATTATGATGGAAAAGAAGTGGTGCAATTATACATTCATGATGAATTTGCAAGTATCATTCGTCCAATAAAAGAGTTAAAAGGTTTTGAATTGGTGAATCTTAAAAAAGGAGAAACGAAAACCGTAAAATTTACTTTAACAGATAAGGAACTTGGTTTTTATAATAACGAAGGAAAATATCTTGTAGAGCCAGGAACTTTCAAAATCATGGTTGGAGGAAGTTCCGATAAAGGTTTGCAAAGTGGTTTTGAGATTCTTTAAGTTTCAAAGGGACAGAGTAGCAGAGTATCAAAGTGACAAAGTAACAAAGTTTTTAATCTCGCAAAGTCGCAGAGTCGCAAAGTTTTTTTGAATAGCCCCTAGCTTCAGCTAGGGGGAAATTTGAATTTTAAAAAGGCTTTAGCCAAACTTCCGATAGTTTGGCTAAAGCCTTTTTTTCGTTTGTTATTTTTACATCCAGCTAAAGCTGGACGCAATTCAATCTTAAAAATTAAAAATTAAAAATTAAAAATTAAAAATTAAAAATTAAAAATTAAAATTTAACTTTGCGACTTAGCGCCTTTGCGAGATTAGAAACATCATTAATAGATTTCTAAAATCATTAGTTGCTCATTAGAAATAAAGGATTCTATAATTTCTTTTTCGAAATGAGTACTTCAGCTAATTGCTTTGTGTTTTTATTGAAGGTTTTTAGAATTATTACTTTTGGAGGAACGCCTATTAGGAGCAGTAATTTTTCAAAATCATCATCATGTGTAAGAGTCGTGAAATCATTTTTTCTTGCAAATTCCCAGATTTGGATATCTTTTGCTGGTTGCGTTACTTGAATATCATTTGAGTGAAAACAATTTGGGAAATCATTTTCAACAAGCTTTGCAATTCTCCACGAAATATTAGCATCAAATAACAACTTCATTATGCTGCTATTATTTTTGTGATATTTTCTCTATTTGCAGCAAATGATAAAGCTGCAAGAATATGTTCTCTTTTTAGTTCGGGAAAATCTTCAATAATTTCTTCGAAGGACATTTCTGTAGATAACCAAGAAAGAATATCAGAAACACAAATACGAGTTCCTGTAATAACAGGTTTTCCAAATCTGATATCAGGATCTATTGAAATTAAGTTTTGCCAGTTATTTTCCATGTTTCTTTGTATTTAAACAAATTTACAAAATTAAATATGATTTTAATTTTCTCTCGCAGATTTAGCAAATCCAGCAGATTTTTTTAATCTCCTAAATCTGCAAAATCTGCGAGAGTTTTTTGTATTTTTAAAATCTATTAAAACTCCAACCTTAAATTAAAACAATGAAATATAACAGATGCGGAAGAAGTGGTTTACTACTTCCAGAGATTTCCTTAGGATTGTGGCATAACTTCGGTTCAGTAGATAATTTTGAAAATGCAGAAAGTATCGCCATTGAAGCTTTTGATAAAGGAATAACCCACTTTGATTTAGCGAATAATTATGGTCCGGTTCCGGGTTCTGCAGAAGAAAACTTTGGAAAAATATTGTTGCATAATTTTCAGGGAAATCTCCGTGATGAAATTGTAATTTCTACCAAAGCCGGTTATACGATGTGGAAAGGTCCTTACGGAGACTGGGGTTCGAGAAAATATCTCTTGTCAAGTTTAGATCAAAGTTTAAAACGAATGAATGTCGATTATGTTGATATTTTTTATTCGCATCGTCCTGATCCTGAAACTCCGATTGAAGAAACGATGATGGCTTTGGATCATGCTGTTAGAAGTGGAAAAGCTTTGTATGTCGGAATCAGTAATTATTCTGCTGAACAAACTCGTGTTGCTGTTGATGTTTTGAAACAATTAGGAACACCTTGTTTGATTCATCAAGCAAAATATTCTATGTTGCAACGTTGGGTTGAGGATGGTTTGCTTGATGTTCTAGAAGAAAAAGGAGTAGGCTGTATTGCATTTTCACCTTTGGCACAAGGGCTTTTAACCGACAAATATTTAAATGGAATTCCTGAAAACTCAAGAGCTCATAATCCAAACGGACATTTGAGAGAAGATGAGGTTACTCAGGAACGTATTCAGAAATTAATTCAGCTGAATGAGATTGCTCAGAATAGAAATCAGTCTTTGGCACAAATGGCTTTGGCTTGGTTGCAAAAAGACAAACGAATCACTTCGGTTTTGATTGGCGCTAGTTCAGTAAAACAATTATGCAATAATATTGATTGTCTTCAGAATACGGAGTTTTCTCATGACGAATTGAATGCGATTGAGAAGATATTAGCTTAATTTCCATTGCATAATCTAGACTGGACTGAAATCCAGCCCTACAATATGAATCGAGCCGAAGGCTCTTTTATAGTTACAAAGGAACAAATTGTATTGTAGAGTTGGACTTCAGTCCAGTTTTGTTAGATTAAAAAACGTAAACCCGACAGGTTTTAAAAACCTGTCGGGTTTGAAATATATAGAATATCGTTTTTTTATTTGATAATCATTGCCAAACCTCCGCCGCTTGCCAATCGATATTTTAGTTTCATTGTAGAATCAACGATTACAGTTTCTTTTTTATAATCTACTGCAGCTTTATCAGCATTTAAACCGTCAGAGAAAATCTCGGCTTGGAATTTTTTGCCTTTTTCAAGGAAAGAAAAATCAATTGTAATGTCTCTGGAATCCCAATTTGTGATTGCACCTAAATACCAAATATTGTCTTTTTTTCTGGCAATGGAAACGAATTTTCCAACTTCTCCGTCAAGAGCAACAGTTTCATCAAAAACGGTTGGAACTTTAGCTATAAAATCAGTGCTTTCTTGTTCCTTCATAAAAGCGGTCGGACTATCGGCCATCATTTGTAAAGGTGCTTCAAAAACGGTGTAAAGTGCCAATTGATGACATCTTGTTCCTTGACTCATTGGAGCTGAATGATTTGGTTTGAACTCACTTTTTGTCGCATTTCGCATTGCACCCGGTGTATAATCCATTGGGCCAGCCATCATTCTGATAAACGGAATTGTGGTGTCGTAAAGTGGGACATCATCATTTGGAGTCCATTTATTATTTTCTAAACCTTTTACGCCTTCAAAATTTAAAATATTTGGATACGTTCTTTGAATTCCAGTTGGCTTGTACATGCCGTGAAAATCCAAAACCAATTTATAATTTGCCGCTTTTTGCGAAATATCATAAACCGAATTTACCATTTTGGCATCATCACGATCTAAGAAATCCACTTTAAAACCTTTGATTCCTAGATTAGCATAATTTTTTAAAATCCCGTCGGTGTTTTTAGTTAAAGCCATCCAAGAACTCCACAAAATAATCCCAACATTTCGTTCTTTTCCATAAGCGATTAAAGCTTCTAAATCTACATTCGGATTGTGTTTCATAATGTCTTCTTCCAAACTCCAACCTTCGTCTAAAACGACATATTCAACTTTGTTTTTAGACGCAAAATCAATGTAATATTTGTACGTCTGGGTATTAATACCAGCCTTAAAATCGACATTATAAATATTCCAATCGTTCCACCAATCCCAAGCTACTTTTCCAGGTTTGATCCAAGAAATGTCTTTTATTTTTGAAGGCTCGGCTAATTTCTGAACCATATCATTATTCGATAAAGCGGCATCATTTTCAGAAATCACAATGGCTCGCCATGGGAAAGTTCTCGTTCCTTTGGTTTTGACTAAATAATCTGCTCTTTCTGTGATTAATCGGTTGATATTGTTGAATCCGCCGTTGGTTTCTTTTAATGGATATTTAGAAAATCGAGATTCAAAACCAGATTTGTCTTTGTTGTTTGTTACAAATAATCCTGGGTAATCTTCCAAATTAGCTTCTAGAAAAACCGCTTTTTTATGATTTTTGTAATCAATTAAAAACGGAAGAAATGCCAAAGTATCTTTTGCAAATTCGCTAATGTTTTTGTTTTCATACTGTGCTTCAAATGAAGAAATATAAGGATCTTTTGGATTTCTTAAATCTCTCACATAAGGCATTAAAGTGCCGTAATCTTTATCGAAATTCAAAACAACTTCTTCTGATTTTACCGTAATGTCTTTTTTCTTTTTAGTAATAAAACGATATGCGGCACCATCATCAAAAACACGATATTCTATGCTGAAATCATTTTTAAAATTTAAAGTCAGCTGATTGTAATGATTTTGAACCGATTTCTTTTTGTAAAGCGGAGTTTCAAATGAAGTATTTATCGTTTCTTTTTTTGAATTAATGACAACTGGATTTTTTCCTAAAATCTGATTTTCATCCAAAGTCAAAGACATTTCTGAAGGTGCTAGAATTAAATCTTTTTCATGTGAAATCGACCATGAAATTTTATCATCCACAGCAATTTTAACTTCAATTTTTCCATCAGGAGAAGTCACAACAAAATCCTGTTTCTTCTGCGAAAAAGAAAGATTTAAGAATAGCAAACAAAAAAGAATAAATGTATTATTCATGCGGATATTTTTTTAAACCATATAAGTGATATAAGTTCATTTAATAAAAATCTAATTTAATCTGCCGAAGTCTTTTAAATCTGTGTGAAAAACTTTTTGCGTATAGATTTTTCTCGCAGATTTAAGAAGATCAAAGGAGATTTACACAGATTAAATCTTGCTAAAATGAACTTATATCACTTATATGGTGAAAATTTTTTTTTCTGTAATTCTAAATTGTATTTTTTTACAATTTCTAAAGTCGATTTGTCTCCGTTAAAAACAGAATTTAAGCCTTGTGGTTCTTGTGGTGGATCTGTTGTTAATGGTTCGCCAGGATTCCATTTTCCATCAGGGTGAATTGCTTTCCCTTCACCGCCATAACCCCAGAAATTCGCCGCTTGCAACGGACCTCCATTTTTATGACTTTCAACCACTCTTCCAAAAATATAACTGTAAAATTTGTCACGATACACAGAAGGTGCGCCTGCATTTAAATTTTCATTTTCTCTCGGAAGTCCGAATTCTTCAATAATAATGGGTCTTTTTAAGTTGTTAGCCACTATAATATGATCGTCGATATATTTTCCAGCGTTTTCGATTGTTTTGGGCATTGTCGCCTCGGCATTATCGGCTTTAAACCAGTTCCAGTTTTTTGGCCAAATGTGCATCGTTAAATAATCGATATTCGGATTTTGATGCGTTCTCTCGAAGATTTCCATGCTGTCGTTCGAGCTGTTTTTTCCTTCAGAACCCGTAGAAACCAAATGGTTTTTGTCTAAACTATCAATTAAATCCACAATATTATTTAACCATTTTGTGAATTTCGCTTCGTTTTCTTTTGTAAAAAGTCGGGGTTCATTACCAACTTGCCACGCCATAATCGTGTTATCTTCAGTATATTTCTTTTTAGAATAAGGATTTGTTCTTCCAATAATAAATTTCACATGATTGTTTAATGCTTCCATACAAGGTTCACAACTATGAAACTGCTCTGTGTATGACATAAACTGAGGCCAAGTATTTGGCGGAATAGCAGGAACTGGAACTGGACCTTTTCCATTCCATTCTAAATATTGCGACATTCCGCCCGACCATTCCCAGTTATTCGTCAAATACAAAACCGCATACATATTGCGTTTCCCCATTTCGTTAATCAAGAAATCCAATCCGTCCAATAAATCTTCATCGTATTTTCCTTGTTCATATTGTAAGGCAGGACGAACTGTAAAATCGTATTTTCCACCATCGGCACCAACCAAAACACGCAAATTATCGATTCCGTTTTTCTTCATTAAATCCAATTCGCGTAAAAGTCTTTTTCGATCACCTATTTTTTTAGAGGCCAACATGCTTCCGTACCAATAATTGGTTCCGATATAACTGTAAGGTTTGTCGCCCTTGTAAAATTGGTTTCCTTTTACCGTGATTTTTTCCTGCGCTTGACAAGCAAATGCAATAGTAATGAAAACTAGCGAAAGAACTTTTAAAATTTTATGTTTCATGGTTTATTTGTTTTGAGAATCTACTTTTGCATATTCCTCTTCACCCAAAGCCTTTAGGTTAATATCATCAAAAAAAACAGTACCGTTGGTTTGAGCCAGAGCTAGCATTATTCTGATTTTTTTGGCATCGGCAGGAATTTTTACTGCTTTTTTATAGTTTGTCCAGTCGGTTGTGTTTTTGGCTCTTCCGATAGTTTCTGAACCGACTTGTTTGTCGGCTGCATTTGTAAATTCTACAATGATGGCAGCTGCTTTATACTCTTCTTTTTGATTTTCTACTTGGTCGGTTTTCATCCAAGCACTGCATTCAATAGCATAACTATTTTTTGGAATTAAAATAGTCTGGTCCAAAGCTTTCCATTCTGCACCAGTAAATTGGTTGATTACGACGCTGTTTCTTCCGGTTTTTTTCTCGTATGGAGAAAGTGCGGCATTTTCCTGACCCGACCAATTGATAAGATCTCGCTCAAAACCAGCATTTTTTATAAGGTTCATCTGGGCGTTTGAAAATGTGGCAAGCAGTAAAAAACTAAAAAGTAAAAGCTGTTTCATGATAATGCAATAGTTAGAATTTGAACTAAAATAGGTTAATCTTGAATTCGGGCAATAAGTTCCAAACAAGCGCGGCCGTTATGATAAGGGCATTTCCAAAATCCGGCTTTGTCTTTTTTCATTATAGAATAATCACCGTAAACTCCCCAATACCATTCGCCGTTTTGCTTGTCAATCATGTATTTTTTTGTGAATTTCCAGATTTTATAAACGATATCCAAATATTCTTCATTTCTAGTTAATTGATAGGCATTGTAATATCCTATTAAAGCTTCTGCTTGAGGCCACCAGTGTTTTTCGGAAATTAATTTGCCTTTTTCAGGATCGTATTCGTACCATAAACCGCCATCAGAATCAATACCTTCTTTTGTGGCTTCGGCAATATGGACTGCGTGTTTTTTAAAATTAGCAATCAAAGTTTCGTTTCCTGAAATTTCGGCACATTGTTGTAAAAGCCAGGCTGCTTCAATATCGTGACCGTATGAAATCACATCTGGTTTTTCGATCCAGTTTTCATCAAAAAACAAATGCAAATGTCCAGTTTCAGGATTGATGAAATGCTTTTCGATGGTTTCTAATAACTCAATACTATCTTTTAAGAGTTTTTCGTCTTTCCAGACTTTATATAAATTCGCATAAGCTTCAATAATATGAAGATGCGTATTCATGGTTTTCTTTTCGTTGGCATCTTTCGCACTTAAACGCAAGTCTTCAATAGGCTGCCAATCTCTGGTAAAAGCTTCAAAATAACCTTTGTTTATAGAATCATAGCTGTGTTCTTGAATTTTGGCGTATAAATTTTTAGCCATTTCCAAAGCTCGTTCTTCTTTTGAAATCGCATAATATTCAGATAAGCCATAAATCGCAAATGCCAAAGCATAGATTTGGTTTTTGGTGTCTTTTGGAGTTTTATCCTCATTAATACTCCAAAAAAGACCTCCAAATTGTGTGTCATAAAAATAAGCTGCAAGATATTCAAATGCTCTTTTCGCCAAATTTTTGTGGTTTTCGTTTTTTGTGGTTTGATAACTGGCAGAGAACGTCCAAAGAATTCGAGCATTTAAAACCGAACCTTTTTCTGCATTGGCAATTTGATGATCATTAAAATCGATTTGCCCTACAAAACCTCCATTTTTATCGTCGAGAGTTCGTTCTGACCAATAATTTAAAATAGAATTCAGTTCTGCGGTTAGTTCCGATTTTAGAAGCTTTTTTTGTAATGACACGATATTTTAAATTGCGTTGTTTTTTTCTATTTGATTGATGATCGTCTGAACTGAACCAGCAGAAATAAAAGTATCTGCAGGAGTATTCGTTACATAATCGACTAATTTGTCTACCGTAGAAACTGCAACATGCATCCTTGTATCTGATGAAGCATAGTAAACGTAAACTGTTCCGTTTTCATCTTCAATCCATCCGTTTGAAAACAAAACATTCGAAACATCGCCGACTCTTTCAATTCCTTCAGGACCCATAAAATGCCCGGCAGGAACGTGTGTTACTTTAGAAATGTCATTTAAATCGGTCATAAACATGTACAATGTATATCGCAATCCTGCAGCCGTATTTCTAACGCCATGTGCTAAATGCAACCAACCTTTTGACGTTTTAATTGGAGCAGGGCCAAGACCATTTTTCAATTCGTAAATGGTATGATATTGTTTCCCAAAAATGATTTTCTCTTCTTTTACAACCGGATTGGTCATATCGTCAACATAACCTAAACCGATTCCACCGCCAGATCCAACATCAATAAATCCGTCTTGTGGGCGCGTGTATAAAGCATATTTTCCGTTTACAAATTCTGGATGCAACACTACATTTCGCTGTTGTCCTGTGTTGGAAATCAAATCAGGAAGTCTTTCCCAGTTTACTAAATCTTTAGAACGAACGATTCCTGCATTGGCTACAGCCGAACTGGTGTCGCCTTTAGGAGCTTTTGGATCTTTTCTTTCGGTACAGAAAATTCCATACACAAATCCGTCTTCATGGTTGATTAAACGCATGTCGTAAACGTTTGTATCTGGTTCTTCGGTTTGCGGAATTACACAAGGTTTATCCCAAAACTTGAAATTGTCAATTCCGTTCGGACTTTCCGCTATAGCGAAAAAAGATTTTCTATCGATTCCTTCCACACGAACAGCCATTAAATATTTTCCATTCCATTTCATTGCTCCGGCATTGAAAGCGGCATTTATTCCGATTCTTTCCTGCAAAAATGGATTGGTGTTTTCATTAAAGTCAAAACGCCAGTTTAACGGAATATGAGCAGCTGTAACAACTGGATTTTTATAACGATCGTAAATGCCATTTCCTATTGTTTCCTGCGGTTCATTTTTCTCTTCGATTAATGTTTTATGTTGTTTTTCTAACGCCGATTTTCTTTCTTGAAAAGTGGCTGAAGAGGTTATTGTTGTCATATGATTTGATTTCTATATCTGTATCTTTAATTATTTTTGATCTCTCTTTTCGTTTAAATCCTGTTCTATAATCTGTAATTTTTCTTCTGATAAAGGGTAAAATGCTATAAATGCAACTGATATTGCTGCTGCAATTGCAGGAAGTATGCTCAACATTAATTGAATTCCATTTTGAGCTGTTGCGGTTTGTTCAACATTGGCCTGAAAACCAAAATACCCTAAAAGCCACCCAGCTCCGGCGCCTCCAATTGTCCATCCAAATTTTTGCGACATGGACGAAGCAGAGAAGACTAGACCAGTTGCTCTTCGTCCTTCTTTCCATTCTGAATAATCGGCACTGTCTGCGTACATGGACCAGATTAACGGAAAAATACATCCCGCACAAATACTAATTAAAACCTGAAAACTCATAATAAGTGTCACATCTTCTTTTCCAAATAAATAGAAAATAAGACTTAGAATTGCAGCCAAAGCCATAGCACCAAAGAAGGTTTTCTTTTTACCAATTTTATTCGCAATTGGTGTTGCAATGATTACTCCGATAATGTTTGCTGCTTGTCCTAGAACCAAATAAATAGAAGTTGGTGTCATATGGAAGTCAGTTCCGAAAAGTGAAAAATCGAAGTTTACATTACTGCTCACGTAATATTTGAAATAGTAAACCGCTGCTCCATCACGAATAGAATTGAAAACTAATGCGCCAATTCCAGCTCCCAATAAAATCCACCAAGGTTTATTTTTTAGAAGATCTTTTAAATCCTCTTTTAAGTTGTTTTGTTCATTTTCAATTGGTTTGATTCTTTCTTTCGTAAACAAAAAACAAGCCCAGAAGAAGATTGTAGTAATGAATCCGAAAACGGCAATTGTAGCCAACCATCCAGATTTAGAATTTAAATTTCCTCCGAAATAATTTACCAAAGGTTCAATTAACCAAAGCGCTAAAAGACTTCCTCCAAAAGCAAAAACCATTCGGTAAGAAGAAAGTGTGTTTCTTTCTTTTCTGTCTGAAGACATAACGCCTAAAAGTGATGCATAAGGAACATTTATTAGAGAATAAATCATCATCATCAACGAATAGGTCACATAAGCATAAATTATTTTTCCTTTTTCGTCAAAATCTGGTGTGTAGAAAGTTAAGACTCCAATCACGGCAAAAGGAATTGCTACCCAAAGTAAATATGGTCTAAATTTCCCCCATTTGCTTTTGGTTCTGTCAGCCAGAATTCCAACAATCGGATCAAAGCAAGAATCCCAGATTCTGGTAATTAAAAACATAGTTCCCACTACGGCAGGCGCCAAACCGAAAACGTCGGTATAGAAAAACAACAGATACATACTGAAAATTTTCCAGAACATTGATGATGCGGCATCTCCAAGTCCGTAACCGATTTTTTCTTTTAAACTTATTTTGTCGTGCATTGGTTAATTTTTTGAGGTTTGGTTTTAATTTGTATTTTATTTTAAAACTTTTTTAATGTCTTTTTCAAATATAGTTTTATCCAGATTATAAAAATCAACAAAATCTTTTTCGCTTACTTGTCCGCTAAATGGAGCGTAATAATGCATTTTTTGTTCTTTCTCTTGCCAGCCGTGATTTCTCCATAACAATACATAAGAAATTTTATAGTCTCCAATTGCTTTTAATAAGGTTCCTGTCCACCATTTTGGATCTGGAACGGCTTCATATCCAGCTTCTGCTAAGGCAATCAATTTATGTTTTTTAGCATTAATTTCATTCAGTATTTTAAATTGATTTTGAACTTCACGAATAAACTTTTCACCATTTGGGTCATTATTGTTCTGATAACTGTCGAAGCTTAACATGTCTACATAATTATCACCTGGATAGTTGGTTAAGAAATCATTTTCAGTTCCAAAACTTCCAGTGTTATAAACGTAGATTAAATTGTTAACGCCTTTTTTTTGCAAATAGTCAACAGTAAATTTCCATGCTGTTTTAAATTCTTCTGGAGTGCAATTTCCTTTTCCCCACCAAAACCAACCACCTGTGAGTTCATGAAAAGGTCTAAATAGAATAGGAATATTTTTTCCGTTTTTATCTTTTAATGAAAGAAAGAAAACAGCAGCTTTATCTAGCCAAGAAGTAAATTTTTTATGATTTTCGGCTCCAGGTAAAATTGTTTTCAAAGAATTTGGAACATTATCCCAGGCATTTTTTCCTGTTGCAGGATTATCAAAATGCCAACTGATTGTCGAAATTCCGCCTCTGGCATTTGCTTCAATAATGTATTGTTTCATTTTAGCAAAAGGAACGCCGTCAATATTATTGACATCATCTTTTTCTAAACCGGCAATATCCCAACCGTAAACAGCAGGATAATCGCCAACTATATCTTTTATATCGCTACGACCATTTTCATACTTCCATTTTACGCCATAAGCCAAATCGTCCTGATGGCCAAAAAGAAAGCCTTTTTGAGACAAGGTATTTAAGTTTTGGTATAAAATTTTGGTTTCAGTTGTCGCTTTTTTATCTGAAAGTGACAAATTAGTATTAGTTGTGCTTTTTTGCGAAAAGCAACTAGTTGTAATAAGAGTCAAGGTTAAAAGCTTTATTAGGTGTTTTTTCATTGCGAAATAGAAGGTTTTTTAGATTGGCTAAAGTGAAATAAACAATAGGTTTAACTTGATAAAAACAGATGGATTTCTATTTGAAAAAATCCTTGCTGTAATGTTGTTGAAATTATTAAAACTATAAAAAGTTATTCAATTAAAAATGATTATTGATTATAATTAATGTTCTTTTTAAAGAAATGATAATTTGATTTTTCAAAGATAAACGGATGAATATCGTATAATTAATATTATTTTATCAATTATATATCATATTATTGCAGACAAAAAACAATATAGCTTTTCCGAAAATAGATTTTAAGATGAGTACTACAAAGAATTTTTATAGAGAAATTGCTCCGCTTGCTTCAAGTGACAGCTTTTTGGTTTTCGATCGTGTAAAAGACAGTTTCGATTTTCCTGTTCATTATCATCCAGAATTTGAAATTAATTTTATTATGAATGGCAAAGGTGTAAAACGAGTTGTTGGAGATAATATTGAAGAAATTGACAATGTTGAACTGGTTTTGATTGGCCCGAATTTATATCATGGTTGGGAACTCAATAAATGCACAAGTAAAAAGATTCACGAAATCACTATTCAGTTTCATAACGATTTGTTTCATGAGTCTTTGTTGTCAAGACGAATCATGAATCCGATTCGGGATATGTTTAACAGATCTATTCATGGAATTCTTTTTTCAAAAAAAACAGCTGAAGAATTGACGCCAAGGCTTGTAAGGCTTTCGAAATTGGATGGAATGGATTATTTTTTAGAAATTACTTCCTTGTTGTATGATTTGGCCAATTCTAGAAATCAACGTCTGCTTTCTACTTACACGGTAGACTATGATACTTTTGATGATTATGATAAAATGAAATTGGTTTACGAATATGTGCAGAAACATTTTGCGGAGAAAATCACTCTAGAAGATGTCGCAAATGTGGCAAGTATGTCTATTATTTCTTTTAATCGATTTATAAAAAAACGCACCGGAAAAACTTTTGTCAATTATATCAATGACATTCGAATTGGTTATGCTGCGCGTTGGTTGGTAGAAAAAGATATGAGTGTTTCAGAAGTTGCTTTTAAATCTGGGTTTAATAATATAGCCAATTTTAACCGCAGTTTCAAAGCAACTAAGAATTGCACTCCTAGTCAATATAGAGAAGATTTCTCTGGATTGAAACGTATTTTATAGTGATACTTTTTTGTCACAGATAAATATTATTTTTAACGAAAACGTTTGATTTTATTCATTTCGTTAGTTTTTATGTATGATTTAGGTTCTTTTAGAGTGTTGTAATTGCGAATAATTTAAAATTTATATCTTTTTATTTTGATATCTGTTTTTAAAATGGATTACAGTAAAAATATTATCATTAAATGATATAATATTATCGATTTGATAATTCGCAGTGTTATAGATTTGTTAAATAATTTGAAAGATAAAAATATCCAGGCTCCTTTTTATTTTTTGAATTAGCAATAAATACTTTAAACTAACCAAACATTTATTATGAAAAAACTAATGACTAACTTTATTCATTGGAAAGCTAACCACAGAGCAGTTCCTTTGATATTATTTTTGTTGCTGACAAGTAATTTTATTACGGCTCAGGTAAAAGTTTCAGGAACTGTTTCTGATGAAAAAGGACTATCAATTCCGGGTGCAAACATCTCGGTTGCAGGTTCTAAAGTGACGGTTTCTACGGACTTCGATGGAAAATACTCTATTGATGTTGCGCCAAATGCTACCTTATTATTCTCTTTTATCGGGTTTACCACACAGAAGGTTGCTGTAGAAGGTAAAAAGACAATCAATGTAATTTTAAAATCCAATGCCGAAGATCTAAAAGATGTAGTCGTAATTGGATACGGAACTCAAAAACGTAAAGATGTAAATAGTGCTATTTCTAGTATCGCTTCCAAAGATATTG
This sequence comes from Flavobacterium potami, assembly GCF_020026915.1. Lineage (GTDB taxonomy): Bacteria > Bacteroidota > Bacteroidia > Flavobacteriales > Flavobacteriaceae > Flavobacterium > Flavobacterium potami. Next base: position 133,180 of record NZ_JAINUY010000001.1, read on the forward strand.
AAAATCTTAAGCTTGCCTCTTTTGATCAGATGATGCAGGGAAAAGCGGCGGGGGTAGTCGTAAATAGTAACTCTGGAGAGCCAGGTAGTAATGTCTCTGTTAGAATTCGTGGAGTCTCTTCTTTGACTGGTACAAATGAGCCTTTGTACGTAATTGATGGTGTGCCGATTTCTGGAGATGCACGAAATTCTTCTACTTCGGGTAGAAATGCTGCTGGAGATTCTAACTTTTCCAACAACGGAAATATTACTGTAAGTCCACTGGCACTTATTAATCCAAGTGACATTGAGTCAATTGATATTTTAAAAGATGCTTCTGCAACAGCAATCTACGGTTCAAGAGGAGCAAATGGAGTTGTAATTGTGACAACAAAATCGGGAAGAAAAGGAACTGGAAAACTGACTTTCGAAAATTCATATTCTATTAGTAATCTACCTAAAAAATTGCCTTCGATGAACTTGCAGGAATATGCAACACATCAAAATGCTTTATCAAATGTTTATGATCCGTCTTCAAAACGTCCAGAATTTGCTCATCCTGAACTTTTAGGAAAAGGTACAGATTGGCAAGATGCTATTTATGAAACAGGATTAATGACTTCTAATCAATTATCTTTTTCAGGCGGGAAAGAAGGAATTAGCTATTATATCTCTGGAGGTGTTTTAAATCAAGAAGGTATCGTAATCGAATCTGGATTTAAAAGATACAATGTTAGAGCAAATATAGATGCTAGAGTAAATAGTTTTATTAAGGTTGGAATTAATGTAAGTGGAGCACTTACGGATGAAAAACTGACTTTAAACGGACAATTTAATGGTGTTGTGGCGACTTCGCTTTTGGCAACTCCAGATGTGGCAGTTAGAGAGTTAGATGGAGCTTTTGCTGGACCTACGAGCGGTCTTTCTTTTGTAAATCCTGTTGCTACATCTTTATTGGGGTCTAATACTTTAGTTAGAAAAAACTATTCTGGAAATTTTTATACACAAGTTGATATTCTTAAAGGTTTAGAATACCGTTTTGAAGCAGGTGGATATATTTATGATAATTTAGGACAGCGATTTGATCCGATGTATTCTTTGGGGAATGCTGTAAAGAGTTTTGCTAACTTATATTACAACCCATCTTCAGGTAATTCATGGAACTTAAAAAACATGCTTACTTACAGAAAAACTATTGACAAGCATAATTTTACCGTTTTAGCTGTTCAGGAATCCAATAGAGCACATTGGGAAGGTTATTCTATAGAAGGAAATGGATACAAAGATAACAGTAACCAAACTCTTGCGGGAGGTGATTTGACAAAAGCAGTTCTTAAAAGTACGTATTCTGGAACTCAAACTTTATCATCTTATTTAGGAAGGGTTGTTTATGATTATGGAGATAGATACGGTATTTCTGCCGCAGTAAGAACAGACGGATCTTCTAAGTTTTTCGTTGGAAACAAATGGGGAGTTTTTAGTTCTGCAAGTGGTTCATGGAAAATTTCTAATGAGTCTTTCATGGAAGGAACCAAAAAATATGTTGATAATATCAAGCTAAGATTTGGATGGGGGCAAACAGGAAACAATCAAATCGGAAATAATCTATACGATTCTAATCTTCACGTAGTGGTAAGTTCAATGGGAACTTCTTATCTTCCTTCAAACACTCCGAATAAAGATTTGAAATGGGAAACTCAAGATCAAACAAATTTAGGTTTAGATTTCACATTGTTTCAATCAAAATTTTCAGCATCGGTTGATGTTTATAAAAAAGTATCTAAAAACTTCTTGTATCAAGTTCCGTTGCCAAACTACCTTTCTGGTGGAGGTGATTACGAAGGAGGTGTGAATCCTCCATATTTTAACCTTGGAAGTATGCAGAATAAAGGTATCGAGATTACACTTGGATATCGTAACAAATTCTCAGAAAACTTCTCTTGGGACTCCAGTCTTAACTTTACCAAATATGAAAATAAAGTTACGGATATGGCAGGTTTGAATATCGTGAAATCAACCAATACACTTGCTTATAATACAGTAAGTGTTTCGAGAACAAAAGAAGGTCTTCCGATTGGTTCGTTTTTAGGATATGAGGCTGTAGGAATTTACAGAACAGACGAAGATTTGTTGAAATACGGACATGTTGACGCCTCAGGACAAAGAGTGGTTTTGAAAAACGGTACAAACTCTTTATTACCTGAATTTGTGAAAGGAGATGTAATTTATAAAGATTTGAATAATGATGGTAAGATTGACCAAAATGATTTAACGACAATTGGAAATCCGAACCCAAAATTCACTTACGGTTTTACTAATAACTTCAAATATAAAAATGTTGACTTGTCTATTTTTCTTCAAGGAACTGCAGGAAATAAATTGTTGAATTTAACTCGTGCATCTGGAACAATGAATAGTAATCTAGGAACAAATTATTTAACTGAAGCTGCAGATTTCTACTCTGCGACCAATTTAGATGGATCTTTGCCAACACCATCTAGTTATAATCATATTAATAATGCAGTTTCTAGCCGTATGGTCGAAAATGGTTCTTATCTAAGAATTCAGAACGTGACCTTAGGGTATTCACTTCCATCAGATATCATTTCAAAAATAAAATTATCAAGATTGAGAGTATATGCTTCTGGTCAGAACTTATTCACTTTTACCAAATATACAGGTTATGATCCAGAGGTAGGAGCTTATAATCAGGATGCATTAATGTCAGGAATTGATAATGGACGTTATCCTGTGCCAAGACTAATTTCTTTTGGTTTTAATGTTGAATTTTAATTAAAAATAATATGAAAAATATATATAAAAGAGGAAGCGTAGGTTTTATGGCTTTATTGATGTTGTTTTCATCCTCTTGTTCTCAAGATTTTATTGATGTTCCAGCAGAAGGTAATCCGACGATAGGAAGTTATTTTGATTCGGATCAAAAACTAGATAATGCAACCAACGGACTTTACGGTTTGGTTTGGTTTAATATGAATAAAGAAGGTTTTTATGGTATTACCGATGTTATTTCGGGCAATATGTATGCTGATATTTATAATGACTTTGGAAATTTTACAGATTTAAGTTTTACCAATACATCAAGATACATTTCAGATTCTTGGAGATCTTGCTTTGGAGCTATTGCAAATTCAAATGCTTATATCAGTAATTTGCCTCAAAGTGTCGGGCCAAATGTTAGTAAAGAAGCTTTGAACAATGCCTTGGGCGAATGCCATTTTATTAGAGCGTTTTCTTATTTTTTCTTGGTAAGATTATGGGGAAATGTGCCTATTATTGAAAACAATGCTGATTATTCTAAAAATTTTGTTATTCCAAGTAATCCAACGGAAGACGTTTATAAATTCATCGAAAATGATTTAAAATTTGCAATTGCTAATCTAAGAACAAAAAATAGAGGTTCCGATTATGCATCAAATGCTCACGTATCAAGCGGTTCTGCAAAAGCAATGCTTGCAAAAGTCTATTTATATCAAAAAAAATATGACTTAGCAAGACAAATGGCTCAGGAGGTAATTAACAGCGGAGAGTTTAAATTATTAGGAGGAGAAGAGCTTCCGGCTAGATCTTTTGCAGATTTATTTTTGCAAAAGAATAATAACAACGAAGAATCTATTTTTGCTTGGCAATGGACAGGAACTGGAGGGTATTTTGACGGAAACTTTACAAATACTTTGTTTGCTCCAGAAAACAGATTAGTAGAAACTACCTATTCAGGTCAGATTGCGCCATCTCAGGATTTAATTAAAAATGTTTTTGAAAATGGCGACAGAAGAAGAATCGAGACTTTTATGCTTCCAGGAGACTATTATCCTAATTTGACTTACGCTAAAACGTTAGATCTGGGAGCTCCAAAAATTTTAGGATATACTTTTGAGCTACAATACGAAGCACAGAAATCAGGAGCGGGACTTAAGAAATATGTTATCGGAAAAGAAAATCTGCCAATTACCGGAGCATTTAATCCTGTAAATAATGGAGAAAGCAGTATGAATAGCTACATGATGCGTTACGCTGAATTGCTGTTAATTCATGCAGAAGCAATTTTGGGCGGACAAACAGGAAGTACTTCAGATGCAAATGCGCTTAGATCTTACAACGCAGTTCGAAAAAGAGCAGGACTTCCGGTAAAAAGCGTCATCACATTTGATGATATATTTAAAGAAAGACGTGCAGAATTGGCTTGCGAAGGAGATTATTATTTTGACTTAGGACGTCTGCCTTTTGAAAAAGCTAAAGCAATTTTAGAAGCGCAAAATAGAGGAAATAGAGAAGTTGAAAAACATATTACCATTTCGGCAACCAACCTTTTACTGCCATATCCTGCTGATGACTTAACTAAAAATCCAAAATTAACAGAAGTAGCACCATATACTTTTAAATAATTTTAAAAATAGTAAACATGAAAAATTTAAAAATTGTTTCAATAGTAGCATGTTTGACATGGGTATTATCTCTAGTGTTTTTTACTTCATGCTCTAACGACGATAGTACAGATGTCTATACAGGAGCTCCTGTGATAGAGTCGGTAATGCCTTCTGGTTATAATCTTGATGGGAGTATTAAACCATTAGAGCCAACAAAATTAGTAGATCCGAAAAACTATTATGTTATTCACGGTAAAGGATTTCTAAATACAACAAAAGTTTATTTTAATGATTACGATACGTATTTCAAGTCCACTTTTGTAACCGATACCGATATTATTATTCTTGTCGACGAGAATACTCCTTATGCAAATGCTTCCAATAAATTAAAGGTTGTAACAAAGTCAGGAACAGCAGAGTTCGATTTGATGGTTGCGCCTCCAGTACCAACTTTCAGCGGATTCAATTATATCAACTGTGCAGAAGGAGATGAGGTAGTTATAAAAGGGAAGTATTTCTTAGATCCGATTGTTACATTGGCTAAAACGGATACGCAACCAGCTGTTCCTGTTCAGGTTGTATCGTCGACTTTGGAGCAAATCGTAGTAAAAATTCCAGCCAACGCTAATCATAGATATTTGGCAGTAGCTAATATTTCTGGAACAGCGGTTTCAAAAGAAGCTATTGGTACAGCATTATATGATGATAAATTATACGGAATGCAGTGGGGAGGACCTTGGGCAGGAAAAGGTGTGAATTTTGATTTTGCTGGAGATTCTTACCAAGGCGAAAAATCATGGCAATGGGAATTTGGACCTTGGGACGGTGGAAACTGGGGCTTCAATGTAGATATGGCTCCGTATAAAGCATTTAGAATTGCTGTAAAAGGTGCTAAAAATGGTCAGGTAAACTTTAATTTAAACGGCGGACCAAACTATGTAATTCCTGTAACCACAACATGGGTTTATATGGAAATTCCGCTAGATAAATTAGGTAATCCTTCAAGTTTGACAATGATTACTTTCCAAGAATCAAATAATGACGGTGGTAATACAGTATTGTTTGATGATTTAGGATTTGTATTAAAATAAGATTCTGTTTTGAGTTAGTTTGTGAGATGTTCCCTAGTTGAAAAATTAGGGAACATCTTTTTATAATAATTTAAGTTTTAATAAAATGAAAAAAATCGCTTTGTTACTTGCTTTAAGTATTTTCAATTTTAGTTTCGGCCAAGGAAATACGCATAAACAGCAAGCTGGAAAATTTGAAGGTTTTGCTATGACACCTCCAATGGGCTGGAATTCTTGGAATACTTTTGCAACTAATATTGATGAGAAACTGGTAAAAGAAACTGCCGATATTATGGTTTCTTCAGGTTTGGCAGCTGCTGGATATAATTATATAGTATTAGATGACGGATGGATGACGCACGAACGTGATGCAAACGGTGATCTAGTTCCAGATCCTGAAAAATTTCCAAGCGGTATGAAAGCGGTGATCGATTACGTTCATGCCAAAGGTTTAAAATTCGGATTATATAATTGTGCAGGAACAAAAACTTGTGCTGGTTATCCAGGAACAAGAGGTTACGAATATCAGGATGCGAGATTTTATGCAAAATTAGGAATAGATTTTCTAAAATACGATTGGTGCAATACGGAAGGAATTACAGCAAAAGAAGCCTATACTACAATGAGTAATGCGCTTAAAACAGCAGGAAGACCAATTGTGTTTAGTCTTTGTGAATGGGGAGACAATCAGCCTTGGGAATGGGGGAAACCAATTGGGAATCTTTGGAGAATTTCAGGAGATATTTATCCGTGTTTTGATTGCGAATTCAAACATCCGGAAAATTGGTCTTCGTGGGGATTCATGAAAATTGCCGATATGAGAAAAGATATCCGTAAATATTCTGGACCAGATCATTGGAATGATTTTGATATGATGGAAGTAGGAAATGAAATGAATGATACTGAAGATAAAACGCATTTTTCTATGTGGTGTATGTTGTCTTCGCCTTTATTTACTGGAAACGATTATAGAAAAATGTCAAAAGAAACTTTGGCAATCTTAACGAATAAAGAATTAATTGCTGTCAATCAGGATAAATTGGGAATTCAAGGTTTTAAATATGCTATTTTAGATGGGGTAGAAGTTTGGGTAAAACCGCTTTCAGATGGAGCTTGGGCAGTTAGTTTTGTAAATAAAGCAGAAACTTCAAAAAAAATAAATTTTGATTGGAAGAAAAACACGATCAAAGATGTCGATTTTGGCTATGAGGCTGATTTCAATAAAACAATTTTCAAAATAAAAGATCTTTGGAAAAACAAAGAAATCGGAAATACGAAAAAGACCTTTACTGCCGAAATAGCTTCGCACGATGTTATTACTTTAAAATTAATTCCCTAAAAGTTGTATTTTATGAAACCAAAGTTTTGGTATGCCGCTTTTTTCTTTTTTATGATGGCAAATGTTTCTAAAGCACAGTTTGTAAAGAAACATGGTCAATTAAATGTTCAAGGAACGCAACTTGTCGATAAAAATAATAATCCAATAGTATTACGCGGCTTAAGTTTTGGCTGGCATAGTTTGTGGCCAAGATTTTATAATGAAAGAGCAGTTAGCTGGTTAAAAAAAGATTTTAATTGTAATGTCGTCCGTGCAGCAATGGGCGTTGAGCTAGGAGATCATTCGTATATAAATGATCCAGAGTTTTCTAAAGAAAAAGTAGAAGCTGTTATAAAGGGGGCAATTAAATCTGATATATATGTAATTATCGATTGGCACAGTCATAATGTTAATCTGAAAGCAGCGAAAGTTTTTTTTGCTGAGATGTCAAAAAAATATGCCAAGTATCCTAATATTATATATGAAGTTTTTAATGAGCCGGATTATGAAACTTGGTCGGAAGTAAAAAGCTATTCGGAGGAGATAATTAGAGTCATTCGAGAAAACGATCCTAATAATATTATTTTGGTTGGATGTCCACATTGGGATCAGGATATCGATCGTCCAGCCGAAGATCCGATTGTAGGTTATACTAATATAATGTATACTATGCACTTTTATGCAGCAACTCACGGAAAAGAATTACGAGATCGTACAGATGCTGCTATTAAAAGTGGTTTGCCAGTTTTTATTTCAGAATCAGCCGGAATGGAAGCTTCGGGTGATGGTCCACTAAACTACAAAGCTTGGCAGGAATATATCGACTGGATGGAATCTAAAAAGTTAAGCTGGATTACCTGGTCGGTTTCTGATAAAGATGAAACCTGCTCTATTTTGAAAAAATCAGCAAGTTCCGAAGGAAAGTGGAAAGATGAAGATTTAAAAGAGTCCGGAATTAAAATACGTGAGTTTTTAAGAAAGTACAACAAAGAGTAAAAAGTATTTTATTTATTTTTTGAAAAAGCCTGTTCCTGTAAAGAACAGGCTTTTTCATTTTTACTAGTATTTCTATGTGAAATGGCATTAGGAGTTTTAGTGCTTAAAACAATTTATATGACTTTATTTTTGTAGGAATTTTTTCTTGTAAATATTTGAGTTGATTTTCTTTTTTAAGGATTTTAAAGTATCGGCTTTTTTATTTTATTTTATTATTACCCCCTAAAAAAATAGGGGTGTTGTGTTTTTTAAGTTTGTTTTTAAGATTCTTTACTGATTTTTTGTAGTATTTTTTACTTTTACCTATGTTTATTTTGTTTAAAATGGTAAAATTATGTTATTGAATTTTCAAAAACAATAATCTATAAATATCAAATAATGATTATTGGAAGGTTAATTTTTGTAATCCGTAATTCTTTGCGTAAAACGTCAAAAAAGTAGTTTTGGATTATTCTGATGATACAAAAGTTAATAAATTCGCTAAAGAAAATGATGATGATTTGAGGAGATTAAAAGGTTTTAGAAATGACTTATACTATTAAAGTAGCTATATAAAAGATTAACTAACCAGAATCAATTTAATAACTAAAAACCAATTTAAAACATGAAAAAAGCATTTTACATTTTAACCGCCATGTTAACGAGTTCTTTTGCCTTTGCCCAAGAAGATGAAACTGCAAGCCCTCCAGCAACCACTTGGGGAGGTTCTGCCGATGCATATTATAAATATGATTTTTCAAAACAAATGAATGGATTAACGAGCTTTACCAACTCTCAGAATTCATTCGAACTAGGAATGGCATCGATAGAAGCAGGACATACTTTCGGAAAAGCGTCTGTATTCGTTGATTTGGGTTTCGGAAAAAGAGCAGCAGAATTTTCATATAACGAAACGCCTGATAAAGATGCAAGTGCAAAATTTTTAATTAAACAATTATTTTTTACCTATAATGTAACCGAAGAATTTAAGTTTGTAGCAGGTAGTTTCGGAACTCACATAGGTTATGAGGTTTTAGATGCTGTCGATAACAAAAACTACAGTATGTCGTATGCTTTCTCTTATGGACCATTTTTTAATACAGGTTTGAAAGCACAATATACTTCAGGAAAATTTACTGCGATGTTAGGACTTACAAACCCGACAGATTTTAAATCTGCAATGGATGCGGGTTCTTATCAAAAAACATTCATCGGACAAGTTGGGTATATTGGAGATACAGGAAGTGCATACCTTAATTTTACAACAGGAAGTAGTAATCCAATACCAGGAAGTACAATTCCGGTTTCAGATGAAAACAAAACACAATTTGATTTAACGGCTTCTAAAACAATCAGCGATAGTTTTGCTCTTGGTTTAAATGCAACTTATGCTAAAACTAAAAATGATTTTGACAGCACTTTAGATGGAGAATGGTTTTCTATCGTAGGATATGCTAACTACTCATTCAGCTCTTCATTGCTTTTAGCATACAGAATGGAATATTTTGATGCAAAAGATGCCGCTCCAAGTCTTGGAACTTTAGCTGGATCTAGTGTTTTTGCTAATACCGTTTCTTTGAACTTTAAAGTTGGAAAATTGACAATTATTCCTGAGCTAAGATACGATGCAGCATCAGAAGATATTTTCTTAGATAAAGATGTAATGCCAACAGGAGGAAACTTCTACGGATTAATTGCTACAACATACTCTTTCTAGAGACAAAGATTGATATTTTTTTTTTTTTTTTGGAGCTGTCGAAACATACTAATGTTTTGGCAGCTTTTTTATTTGTTTCAGGTTTCGAGTTTCAGGTTTCAGGTTTCAAGTTTCAAGTTTCGGGTTTTAGATTAGATACTTCTATTTTCTTTTTTCTTGTCTCTTTCTTCTTGTCTTTTTCTTCTCTTCTCTTTCTTCTTTTTAAGCTTTTTGCGTTTTCCATAGAGGTACACCGAAGAGCATCTTCTTGCGGATAATTTGCCTATGAAAACAAAAAAGCGTTTCTAAATTAATAGAAACGCTTTTTTGTTTTAATTTATTTAAGGTTATTTACTGAACCTGTTTTTTATAAATCGAATAAATAGTATCGATTGTTTTTCTGTCTAAAACCGAAGTTGCATCAGTTTGGATATAATGCAATTTAAATGCCTGAATTGCTGCGGTTAAATTTTTAGTATTGTAACCTATAATTCTGAGTGCAGGTTCAATTTTAAAATCGAATGGCGCTGGTTCCAAAATTTCGTCAGGCCAGATTCCAAATCCTTTTTCTGCCAAGGTTTTCCATGGAAATAGAGCACTTGGATCTTGTTTTCGACCCGGCGCGATATCAGCATGACCTAGAAAGTTTTGAGTTGGAATATTATAGTCTTTTTTCAATTTAGTTAGTAAGGCAACTAAACTGCTGATTTGCGCTTCTGTAAAAGGCTTAAAACCATTATTATCCAATTCAATTCCGATAGAACAGGAGTTGAGGTCTGTTGTTTTTCCCCAAGTTGAATTTCCTGCATGCCAAGCTCTCAAATAGTCGTTAAGCATTTGAACTACTTTTCCGTTTTCAGAAATGACATAATGAGCGCTGACTTGTGTTTTTGTTTTCGTGAAAGTGCTGATCGTTTGCTGAAGAGAATCTTGCGCAGTATGATGTATAATTACAAAACTAGGTTTTCTCAAATTAAAATTCACGGTACCAATCCATTCTGTATTGATTCCGTTCGTTAAATAAAGAGACCCTGTTTTTGATAAAGTATCTTTTATAATGCCAAGTTGTTGTGCGTAAGAAGTGTCAATAACAAGTGGATTCACCGCTGGAATTGGTTTTGCTTCTTTATTGGTAATTTGGCTTTCTAAAGTTTTTAACTGTTGGTCATAAGCTTTTTCCGTATTCTTATACGGATTTGTAGAACATGCGCTGATTGCAACAGCTAAAATCAGATAACAAAAAAGCTTTTTTGTCATAATTCGTTGTTTTTTATAAGTTTAAACGATTATTCTGAGATTTTCGTATCTGTATTTTCTTTTACTTCTTTGTTATCTTTAGAATCTTTATCTTTTCCTTTCTTCTTTTTCGTTTTCTTTACTTCTTTTAAAGTATCCATGAAAGTTTTGTACTTGTCAATTTGATCCGGATTTAAGAATGCGTTGATCTTTTTGTCGGTACTTTCTCTTAAAGCTTTAATTTGCTCAATTTTTTGATCCTGGCTACTGCTTTCGTTTTTCAGCAAAATACCTTGTTCTCTGATACTTTCTGCTAAAACATTTGAAATTGCAATAGCTTGAAGTTCGTCAAGATTTACTTGTGGTTTCATTTGTTCAACAACCATTGCCGCTGTTTCTTCAGGAGGTGTTTCTTTAGGTTTGCTTGGTGTGCCTTGTTGTTGTCCACCCATCATACTTCTATCCATCCCCATTCCGCCGCCTCTTCCGTAGCCATTGCCATAACCGTTTCCGTAACCGCCGTAACCGTTATTGTAGCCTCCTCCATACTGTGCAGAAGCAGTGAAGCATACTAGGCTAAAAGCTAAAATAAATAAAGTCTGAATTGGTTTCATAAAAGTATTTTTTCTAAGATTAACAATTGTCCAGCGTAAATTTAAGCAGGTTCTCCGTATAAATCAAATTCTGTTGCTTCAATTATTTTTATATTAACAAATTCTCCTGTTTTTACATAATGTTTAGAGGCATCTATTAAAACTTCATTGTCAACATCTGGGCTGTCAAATTCAGTTCGACCAACAAAATGAGCACCTTCTTTTCTGTCAATGATGCATCTGAATACTTTACCGACTTTTTCCTGATTCAAGTCCCAAGAAATTTGAGATTGTAGTTCCATAATTTCATTGGCTCTTGCTTGTTTTACATCATCAGGTACATTGTCTTCCAGTAAGTAAGCGTGAGTATTTTCTTCGTGAGAATAAGCAAAACATCCCATTCTGTCAAACTTCATTTCCTGAACGAAATCCTTCAGAATTTCAAAATCTTCCTGAGTTTCACCAGGATAACCAACAATTAAAGTCGTTCTAATTGCTATTCCAGGAACAGCAGCACGGAAGTCTTTTAATAATTGTGTGGTTTTTGCTTGAGTTGTACCACGACGCATTGATTTCAAAATAGAATCTGAAATATGTTGAAGCGGGATATCGATATAATTACAAATTTTAGGTTCGCGTTTCATTAATTCCAAAACGTCCATAGGGAAACCAGTTGGATAAGCATAATGCAAACGAATCCATTCAATTCCTTCTACTTTTGCTAATTCTTCTAAAAGTTCGGCAAGATTTCTCTTTTTGTAAAGATCAAGTCCGTAATAAGTTAAGTCCTGAGCGATTAAAATCAATTCTTTAACGCCATTTTTTGCTAATCCTTGAGCTTCTTTTACTAATTTTTCAATTGGCTGAGAAACGTGCGAACCTCTCATTAAAGGAATCGCGCAAAAACTACAAGGTCTGTCGCAACCTTCGGCAATTTTTAAATAAGCATAGTTTTTTGGAGTTGTAGTTAAACGCTCTCCAAGTAATTCGTGCTTATAGTCAGCTCCTAAAGCTTTTAATAATTGAGGTAATTCTGTTGTTCCAAAATATTGATCGACATTTGGAATTTCTTTTTCTAAATCCGGTCTGTAACGTTCAGACAAGCATCCTGTTACAAAAACTTTATCAACTATTCCTCTGTCTTTTTTGTCAGCATATTCCAAAATCATGTTTACTGACTCAGCTTTTGCATTATCAATAAAACCACAAGTGTTGATTACAATAATGTTTCCTTCTTTTTCTGCAGGCGCTTCGTGTTCAACTTCTTTTCCATTAGCACGCAGTTGCCCCATAAGGACTTCACTGTCATAAACATTTTTTGAACACCCAAGAGTGATTACGTTAATTTTGTTCTTTTTTAAAGACTTGGTTCTCATACTTTTATAAATTGGAGTGCAAAATTACACTTTTTTTATTCAAACAACACTAGTTTGTAGTTTGTTTTAGTTGTTTTTTATGAAGTTGATGCGTTGAAAAAGCTTAAAATCAATAAAAAAAAATCCGTCAGATAAAATCTGACGGAAATTTTCATTCATCTATTTAATTTTAATTACAATGCGAATAATAATGTAAGTGTTACATTGTTTAATTTTGAGCTAATGTTTGCTCCGTCTGTAAAGCCTGTATTAAAAAATCCTTGGTTTGATTTTCTTTCTAAATAAGAATAAGCTAAGTCAACTTTTGTTCCTCCGAAATCATATCCTAAGCCTCCAGAATAACTCGTTAGATCGCCAATGGTAGTTCCGTTTTTATATGGGCTTCCTTCAAAACGATATCCTCCTCGTAAACTCAATTGTTTGATTTTGTATTCTCCTCCAATCCTAAGCTCACCTGTGCTGGTTAAATTGTTGCTTATATCATTGTTAACTTCTCTGAATCCAGGATCGTTAGTTGGTTTGAATTTTGCATTTCCATAGTTTTTTACAGCATAGTCGATGCTTAATAATCCTGATTTTCCAAAGATGTAAGATGCACTAAAGGTCCATTTGTCAGGAGTTTGTAATTTATAAGGTTCGTATACATTTATAATGTTAGGGTTAACCGAGTGGTCGGTTGAACTGCTTGCGCTTTCTGTTGTACTGTATAAGCTTTGTGAAACTTCATCGTATAATTCATACCAAGTATTAGATTCATATGCTAAACCAACTCTAAATGAATCAGTTATTTTTCCTATTGCACCCAATTGGAAAGAGAATCCGTTTCCGTAAGTGTAAAGTTCGTTGTTGAAACGTAGGTTAGAAATTGTTTCGTTGGCCTGTAGAGGGTTGTTGTTGTATTCGTAAAAACTTGAAGTTCTTCTAAAATCTGTTACGTGAATATTTAAATTTGCTCCAAAATATAACCTGTCTTTGTAAGAGGTGGAGATGTTGAAACTTGCTTTGCTATTATATCCTCTAGTGTATATTTCATTTTCTTGATGATAATTTCCTCCTGCCGGTACATTTGAAGTGTATTGCGTATTGTTGTCGTTGTCTGCAACAGGGTTGATTACATATCCGTCATAACCATAAAAGGCTTGTTGTTCTCTATATGTAAGTTGGTCGTAAGGAATGTTTGAAATATCTCCTAGCGGAATGCCATTGGCAAAAGCTAGAAAATACCCATCTACTGAATTGGTTGGGTTTGTTCCTGCAGAAAACGTTCTGCTATTGAAGTTATTAGTGTTTTCGTATGTTGCACCAATTGCTATTTTGTTCCATCCGTTATTTGGGTTTCTATCTGTAAAAACAAAAACACCACCTGCTTGATTTAAAGTAAAGGAATTTTCTTTGTCTGAAGTTTGAGTGCCAAAATAATTAGAATTGTTTTTAATATTCTGATTGCTAAAAGATACTCCGACTTGATTGGTGTTGAAAATTGATGAACCAGCTGGGTTAACGCTCAAAGAAGATAAATCTCCGCCGACAGCTCCAAAGGCGCCTCCCATTGCTCTAAATCGAGCGGTACCTGTTAAGTTGTCTTGAGAATAACGCAAAGCATCTGAAATGTCCTGAGAATATGACGCGCTGACAGTTAGTCCTGTTATGAGTAGGAAAAGTATTTTTTTCATTTGGAATAAGTTTTTAGTATGAATTTAGTTTGAAGGAAGAATTATCTTCTTCCTCCTCCGCCGCCAGATCTCATTCCGCCGCCGCCGCCGCCAGATGATCTCATGCTTCCGCCTCCGCCACTATTGTTCATTGAACGAGATGGGCTAGGAGTATAACTTCTCGATGGACTACTATTGTTGCTAGGAGTGTAGCTTCTATTTGTAGTACCGTTGCTGTTGTTGTTGTATGATCTTCTATTGCTGTAAGTGCTGTAGTCAGAACCGTTAGTGGTTGATCTTCTATTTGTAAATGTAGGACTTGACGTTCTTCCGTTTACTGTAGAAGTTCTTCTGAAATCAGTATAGCCATTGCTAGATCTGTTTGTTGTGTAATTTCTGTTTGTGGTATAACTGCTTCTGTTGGTAGAGTAGCTTCGGTTAGAAGTGTAGTTTCTGTTCGTTGCGTATCCTCTGTTAGAAGTGTAGTTTCTGTTGTAGCCGTAGTTTCTTCCGCTGTAATATGCTGCAGAACCTCTTCTTCCGTAAGAATAATTGTAGTTATTGTAAGAGTAGTATCCGCCTCCCCAGTAACCTGGGTATCCCCAGCCGCCACCCCAGTAGCCTGGGTAGCCCCATCCTGCATAGCCTCCCCATCCGTAGTAAGGGTAGCCCCATCCATAACCCCATCCGTAATATGGGTAACCCCAGCCGCCCATTCCAAAACCGAATGACCATGTTGGGTCAGAATATACATTTACTGAAACTTCAGAATTACTGCTTCCCCATGCAGGATAGCCTACTGATGCGGTTTGAGTACTATCGTTTTCTGCATAATTAGTGTAGTTGTCAACGTCTGTAAAAATTTCCGTTGGCTGATTGTCGTCTTGTAAAGATCTGAAGTAGTCTTTATATTGATTGTTAGTGCCGTTTGAATTAGACTGCACGTAGCTGTTTGATGAATTACCATAAACACCATCATTGTCATGATAAGATGAATTTTGGTAAGAACCACACGACGCTAGCAATAAACTCAATAATCCAATTAAGTAAAAATGATTAGAGTTTTGGCGAATAGAAATGTTAGTTTTCATATCTGTGGTGTTTTTTATTGTTGCACATTACAAAAATAGTTAGTTTTGTCAAACTATTTAGTTAAAATTATTTAAAACAAAATTTGTGCCAAACTATATAATATGAGTAAGAACCTCACTACAAGATCAGAAGATTATTCGAAATGGTATAACGAGCTGGTTGTTAAGGCGGATCTAGCTGAAAATTCAGGAGTTAGAGGCTGTATGGTGATCAAACCGTACGGATATGCTATTTGGGAAAAAATGGAAGCTGAGTTAGATCGTATGTTCAAAGAAACTGGACATCAAAATGCGTATTTTCCGTTATTCGTGCCGAAGAGCATGTTTGAGGCGGAAGAGACGAATGCAGAAGGATTTGCAAAAGAATGTGCTGTTGTAACGCATTACAGATTAAAAAATGACGAAGATAGACCTGGAAAACTAATGGTTGATCCAAATGCAAAGCTAGAAGAGGAGCTTATCGTTCGTCCTACAAGTGAAGCAATTATCTGGTCTACATATAAAGGATGGGTGCAATCTTACAGAGATTTGCCTTTACTTATTAATCAATGGGCGAATGTAGTACGTTGGGAAATGCGTACTCGTTTGTTTTTAAGAACTGCAGAATTTTTATGGCAGGAAGGGCATACTGCTCACGCTACAAAAGCTGAGGCTATTGAAGAGTCTGAGAAAATGATGAACGTTTATGCTGATTTTGCTGAAAACTTTATGGCTATTCCGGTTGTAAAAGGTATTAAAACAGAAACAGAACGTTTTGCAGGTGCAGATGAAACTTATTGTATTGAAGCATTAATGCAGGATGGAAAAGCATTGCAGGCTGGAACTTCTCACTTTTTAGGTCAGAATTTTGCAAAAGCATTTGATGTGAAGTTTGCTAATGCAGAAGGAAAGCAGGAACATGTTTGGGGGACGTCTTGGGGAGTTTCTACTCGTTTGATGGGAGCTTTGATTATGACGCATTCTGATGATCAAGGTTTGGTTCTTCCTCCAAATTTAGCACCTATTCAGGTTGTAATTGTTCCGATTCATAAAACAGATGAGCAATTAGCAGAGATTACAACTGCAGTTAATGAATTGACAGCTAAATTAAGAAAGCTGAAAATTTCAGTAAAATATGATGACAGAACAACTCAAAAGCCAGGATTTAAATTTGCTGAGTGGGAATTGAAAGGTGTTCCTGTTAGAATTGCAGTTGGACCAAAAGATCTTGAAAACGGAACTTTTGAAGTAGCAAGACGTGATAATTTGTCAAAAGAGGTTGTGGCTGCGGAGAAAATCGTTGATTATGTTAATGATCTATTAGAACAGATTCAAAGTGATTTATTTGCTAAAGCACTAGATTATCGTAATTCACATGTTACTGAAGTAAATAATTTTGAGGAGTTTAAGGAAGTTTTAGAAGGTAAAGGAGGATTTATTTCTGCTCATTGGGACGGAACTGCCGAAACGGAAGAAAAGATAAAAGATTTGACAAAAGCTACAATTCGCTGCATCCCTTTGAGTGCTGTTGAAGAGGCTGGAAGCTGTGTGTTTACTGGGAATCCTTCTTCTAAGAGGGTGCTTTTTGCGAAGGCATATTAAAAAAATATATTTTTTTTTGCTTCAACTATTGTGCAACTAAAAAATAGATGTATCTTTGCATCCGCAATACAGAAGCGCGGTCCGTTCGTCTATCGGTTAGGACGCCAGGTTTTCATCCTGGTAAGGGGGGTTCGATTCCCCCACGGACTACAAGTTTTTTTACATATTGAAAATTTCCAAATACGGAAAATTAGGTCCGTTCGTCTATCGGTTAGGACGCCAGGTTTTCATCCTGGTAAGGGGGGTTCGATTCCCCCACGGACTACAAATTTCAATTTTATTAAATTGAAGAGAACTTAGAAGAAATCGGTCTGTTCGTCTAGGGGTTAGGACTCCAGGCTTTCGTCCTGGTAACAGGGGTTCGATTCCCTTACAGACTACAAAAATTAGTTGTAAATAAGTTTTGTAAAATAAAAATTGGTGTCTCGGTTTTTATTTTATTAGTTAAAACCAAAGTGATTTGTTTTATAATTGTGGGAGGTTTTTCTTTTTTAACTAGTATTTATAATAATTATTACATCTAAAATTAAAAGAAAATGGCAAATCATAAGTCAGCATTAAAAAGAATCAGAAGTAACGAAAAAAGAAGAGTTCTTAACAGATATCAGCATAAAACTACTCGTAATGCTATCAAAGCGTTAAGATTAGCTACTGATAAATCTGATGCTACTGCAAAATTATCAACTGTAATCTCTATGATTGATAAATTAGCTAAAAAGAACATCATTCATGATAATAAAGCTTCTAACTTGAAGTCTAAATTAACAAAACACGTTGCTAAATTGTAATTAAAAACAATTTACAAAATATATAAAAGTCCTCTTTTGAGGACTTTTTTTGTTTTAACGCTAAAGGTGAATTTTAGAGAAAAAATAAATCCCAAACCTCAATATCTTTAAATTGGGATTTGGGATTTGTTTTTTAAATAGGTTAAATAATGAAATTGCTTTTAAAGATTTATCTTCTTTTTAAGATATTCCAGCATTTGCTGTGTGATTGGTTTCGAAAGAAAATCAATTATAATAGGGTATTTTTTTGCCTTTGCAAGATCCTCAGGGTCAATAGTTGAAGATAAAACAATTACTGGTGCAGAGTTGAATTCATTGTAGTCCGGTGAGGTAAAGTGATCTAAGAATTCCCAACCACCCATTATCGGCATGTTTAAATCTAAAAAAATAAGTTCGGGTTTTCTTCGATTTTTGTCATTCGTATATTTTAAGGTGTTGAAATGATGTAGTGCTTCTTCACCGTTTTGAGCTGTGATAATTTCATGTGAAAATGAAGATTTTGAAATTACTTTTTTGCATAACATTAATGTGATGGGATCATCGTCAATGCATAAAATCTGCTCAAGCATAATAATTTAGTTTTTAAATGTTATTGTAAATGTGGTTCCTTTATTGACTTCACTTTCGATGGAAATAATTCCTCCCATTGTTTCTACCTGCGATTTTACAAGATAAAGACCCAATCCTTTGCTGTCTGGATAATTGTGGAATCTCTGGTATAATCCAAATATCTTATCTCGGTTTCTTTCCAAATCAATTCCTATACCGTTGTCTTTAAAGGTTATTATTGCTTTGTTGTCAATTTGTTCAGCGGTTATGGAAATTTTTAGTTTTCTGTTTTCAGATTTGTATTTTATTGAGTTTGTAAGTAGATTGAGTAAAATGCTTTCGATGTAAGCTTTATTTGTAATCAATTGTGGTAGTCTGTCAAACTTGAGTTTGATAATAGGTTTGTGTAGTTCAATTTGAAAAGATAATTGACTGAATACATTTTCGAAAACCTCTTTTAATGACACTTCCTCTTTTTGCATGGAAGGATTGTCTTTTATAATGATGACTTTTACTAAGTCATTAATTGTTTCGTTTAATAAGTGAGTAGATTTAGTGAATCCGGCCAGAATTTCCTGTAATTCCTCATTTTCAATAGGAATATCTTCTGTTAGATTCAGTAGTCCTATTAAATTGGATAAAGGCGCTCTCAGGTTGTGAGAAGTTATGTATGAGAATTGCTTAAGGTCTTTGTTGTTTTGAGTCAATTCTCGAATAAGATGTTCTTTTTCTGTTTCTAATTTTTTTTCATCGGTAATATCTCTTTGTATCGAAATCCAATGTGAAATTATATTTTCGTTATTAAAAATTGGAATCATAGAAAAACGTACCCAGTATTCTTCTTTGTTTTTGGTGTACGTAATAGTTTCAATTAAGCATTCTTCTTCGTTTTTTATTGCCTTTAGAAGTTTTTTTAATTCTTCTGAATCAGAGTTAGGTCCTTTGAAGATATTAGCTGATTTTCCGATAATTTCATTGGATTGATAACCGGACATTTGTGAAAATGCAGGATTTACATATACTATTTTAGGAATTTTTCCGTCTGGTGAATTAGCTTCTGTAATTAAAATAGAATCTTTGGATTGTGTAATTACTGTTTCTAGTAATTTTAAACGCTGTTCTTCTTCTTTTTGTTTGGTGATGTCCTGAATGGCTCCAATCATTCTGATTGCTCTTCCTTTTTCATCTTTTAGTAAAAATCCTCTGTCCAAAACATATTTGTAAGTTCCGTCTGCACATCTGAAGCGATATTGATCTTGCCAGTTTTGCGTTTTTTGTTCGATAAAAGAATATAGTTTTATTGACATTCGAATACTGTCTTCAGGATGTATTTTGTCGAACCACCATTTTGAGCTTTTGCCGACTTCTTTTGGGTTGTATCCAAAAACGCTTTCTATTCCTTTGTTCCAGTTTATGCTGTCTTCCTGTATTTTCCAGTCCCAAATGGTGTCGCTCGTCGCTTTTGCTACGATGTCATACTTTTCATTTGATTCTTTTATTTCTTCGTTAGTTTTGTTTAACTTTTCAAAAATGCTAATATTTCTTTTCTCATTTTTTGCAAGGATTAAGCTGAAAAAAAGTCCGCTTATTAAAATGAAAAAAATGTCTTTTAAGAGCGATAGATACAGGTTTTCAGACGAAGAAAAGTAAGGGATAAGCAATTGATGACATATAATTGCCATAATTATCGAGAGGATGATGTAGATAAGAGTAATTTGGAGGGTTTTACTTTTCATTACTCCAAATATAGTTAAATTAACTATAACTAAACATATGTTAATGTCAATTTAAGGGCTATATTTTGATGTTTTGTATTAACTAATTGATTGTATATACGCAAACTATGTTCGAAACGTTTTTTTTTACAAAATAAAGTGTACCTTTGCGCCCATTAAAAATCACAGATGGAATCTATTAGAAACATTGCAATTATTGCCCACGTCGATCACGGTAAAACCACTTTGGTTGATAAAATTATGTATCACTGTCAATTATTTCGTGAAAACGAAAACACAGGTGATTTAATCCTAGATAATAATGATTTAGAGCGTGAGAGAGGTATTACTATTACTTCTAAAAACGTTTCTGTTCAATATAAAGGAACAAAAATCAATATTATCGATACTCCAGGCCACGCCGATTTTGGAGGTGAAGTAGAACGTGTATTGAACATGGCCGATGGTGTATGTTTATTAGTTGATGCTTTTGAAGGTCCAATGCCACAAACTCGTTTCGTTTTGCAAAAAGCGATCGATTTAGGATTGAAACCTTGCGTAGTTATCAATAAAGTAGATAAAGAAAACTGTACTCCGGAAGAAGTTCACGAAAAAGTTTTTGACTTGATGTTTGAATTAGGAGCTACTGAAGAGCAATTAGACTTCCCAGCGGTTTACGGTTCAGCAAAAAACAACTGGATGTCTGAGGACTGGAAAGTTCAAACACAAAATATTGAGCCATTGTTAGATATGGTTATCGCAAATGTTCCTGCACCAAAAGTATCAGAAGGAACTCCTCAAATGTTGATTACTTCTTTAGATTTCTCTTCATTTACAGGTCGTATCGCTATCGGACGTCTTGAAAGAGGCACTTTAAAAGAAGGTATGCCGATTTCTTTGGTAAAAAGAGATGGGAAAATCATAAAATCTAGAATTAAAGAATTACACACTTTTGAAGGTTTAGGCCGTAGAAAAGTAGAAGAAGTTGTTGCTGGTGATATTTGTGCTGTTGTAGGTATTGAAGGTTTTGAAATTGGTGATACTATCGCTGACTTCGAAAATCCTGAAGCTTTACAAACTATTGCAATTGATGAGCCAACAATGAGTATGTTGTTTACAATTAACGATTCTCCTTTCTTTGGTAAAGAAGGTAAATTCGTTACTTCTAGACATATTCGTGAGAGATTAACAAAAGAGTTAGAGAAAAACTTAGCAATGAAAGTTGGTGAGACTGACTCTGCTGATAAATTTATGGTTTTTGGTCGTGGTGTACTTCACTTGTCAGTTCTTATTGAAACAATGAGAAGAGAAGGGTATGAGCTTCAAATTGGTCAGCCACAGGTTATCATCAAAGAAGTTGATGGTGTTAAATGTGAGCCAATTGAGGAATTAACTATCGACTTGCCAGAAAACCTTTCAGGTAGAGCAGTTGAATTCGTAACTATCCGTAAAGGAGAAATGCTTTCTATGGAAGGTAAAGGGGAGCGTATGATTATTAAATTCAACATTCCATCTCGTGGAATTATCGGTTTAAGAAATCAATTGCTTACTGCTACGGCTGGTGAGGCTATTATGGCACACCGTTTTATTGGGTACGAACCATACAAAGGAGAAATTCCTGGACGTAACAACGGTTCATTAATCTCTATGGAAAACGGAAAAGCTATTCCTTACTCTATCGATAAATTACAAGATCGTGGTAAATTCTTCGTTGATCCTAACGAGGATATCTATGAAGGTCAAGTAATTGGAGAAAACACTCGTAGCGACGATATGACTGTTAACGTTACTAAAACGAAAAAACTTTCTAACGTACGTTCTTCTGGAGCTGATGATAAAGCTAGAATTATTCCTGCTATCAAATTCTCTTTAGAAGAAGCTTTAGAGTATATCCAGAAAGATGAGTATGTTGAAGTTACTCCAAAATCTTTACGTTTAAGAAAAATTTACTTAAGCGAAACAGATAGAAAGAGATATAAAATCTAATAAGATTAATTTTCAATATAAGAAATCCCAAATTCCAATTAAGGAGTTTGGGATTCTTTTTTTATTTTAATAAAATCATTTTCAGCGATAGGAGTTTGGGTTTTAAAAAATTGGAATTTAAAAAGTTTTATCTTTTTAAACTAAAATGACCTTTTACGGTTTTTCCGTTTACAAATAACAACGTAAACCAATAATCGTCTGCAGGCATTTCTTGACCATTAAAAATTCCGTTCCAACCTAAACTATTTTGAGTCATTTGTTTTAATAATTTTCCATACCGATCGAAAATAGAAATGGTATAATCAGGCATTTGATCCAGATTTTTAATCTCCCATAAATCATTATAGCCATCTCCATTTGGAGTAAAAAATCGAGGATAATCTAAAACATATAATAAGAATGAACTTGAGATTCCACATCCATTTTTGTCTACAGCGACAGCATTATAAATACCTGGTCTTACCTGATTAAATAATGGATCGTCTTGAAAAACAGCTCCATCAAGTGAAAATTCATAATTCCCAACCCCTGTGTATTGAATCTGCACGGAGTTTTCCGTTCCTGAAAAATCTTTTATTTCTGCTCCTGTAATAGTGGCTGGTTCAGATAATATTATTTTAAATGTTTTTGTTTTCTGACAATCGTTTGAATCGGTTACTAAAATAGTATAATCTCCTTCTGTACTAATTATGGTAGAATTTACAATATCGCCATTTGACCATTGATACGTTTTGAAACCAGAAGCGACAGATAAGGTTATTTGCTCGCCTTTGCACAAATACAAAGTTTCGTCTTCAAAATTTGGCGGGTCAAAAGTATGAACAATGAGTTCTATTGGTGCTATATCATAACAATCGGGGCCGTTTATTGCGCGAACATAAATGGTTTGACTGTTTGGAATGGTATTTTTAAAGATATTTGGTAGCGGATTTGTTTCTGTTATAGCATCATTTGCAGTTAAAAAATAATTAACGACTAATCCTGACGGCAATCCAGCCATGACTTGAGGCGTTACTTGTGCATTTAAGTCAAATTGGTACAAACCGTCTTGTTCCTGATCTTCATCGCATGTTGCAATTGGGGCCTGATCAGGAATTACGTAATTAGAAATGTTTAGTCTAATTCGCGGAGTTGCAAAACATCCATAACTATTTTCAATTCTCGCAAAAACAATTTGTCCGGCAGCTTTGTTTGAATAACTTTTCGGATCAAGAATTGGGTTTGTTTTGTTTCTAGCATCGTTTAAAGTTTCATAATAACCTTGATTGGTAATTTCCGAAACATTGTTTTTTACAATATTGGCAGTTTTTGTTAAATCAAAAATCGTAATTCCATCATTATTATCATCACATTGTACCAGTACGGTATTGGATGATTTAATTTCCTGAGTAAAATCAACAGAAATTTCTCCTGATGCCGAACATGTTGCACTAATTAAAGAAGCTTCGACTTTATATGTTCCTGGAGTAATTACTGCATAAGTAGGAGTTGTTGCACCAGAAAGCAAAACATAATTATTAGAAGAATCTTTGATGTACCATTTAAAAGTATAATCAGCGGCGCTTAATTTAGTGTCTAAAATAAAATTTTCTCCAAAACAAACAGGATTGTTGTTAGCAAAGGTTCTGTTTTCTCCAAAATTTATTTTAGTTTGAAAACTTCCGGCTTCTAGAAAAACGGCTGAATTGTATTGTCTTGTTAAATCGTCGGCGATTACCAGTTTTAAATGGTATTTTTTGTTCGGTACAACCTCCGTATAAGCATTCATCACAACGGTTTGTCCTGCGTAATTAATTGGACTCGACGTTGTGTTGTATCTCTCAAAGTAGCTTTCGTTAGTAGCCTCACATCCAGGTTCGATTTTTCCGTCTAGTAAAGTAACGGGATTAATTTTAGGATGTACCGTATTTGCGGAAACTGCAATATTTGTATTCGGTAAAACGGCTAAATTTTTATAGGGTTCAGTGCTTCCTACTTCTTTAATTAAAAAAGCAAAACCATCCGAATAGACACATGGAAAATAAGATTGATATTCATTGGAAGCAAAAATATAATTAAAGCTGATCGAATTGCTCAATGCTGTAAAATCAAATTCTAAAACAGTTGCTTGCCTGCTGTCTGTAATTCCGAGAACGGTATCTAAGTCGGCATCACCATTCCATCCCGGAATTCTTTCTCCTTCAGAATCTGCTCTGTTAAATGGTCCCTGAGCTCTTACACTTGATGAAGTGCTCAAAACTACTCCACCTGAAAAAGGAAAGTTGGCACCAGCTGTAAAAGAGCCATAACTATTCCTATTGGGTGTAGGATTTCCTGAAGAATTTACATTTTCGATATTGATGCAAGAACTATTTATCAGAATGTTCTTAACTAAATCTTGTGGTGCTACAGTTGGGTCAACAGCAATATTTTGGGCGTTGGTTTTAGTCCCGAAAAAAAACAAAAGGCAGATAAGAAATAGTAGTTTTACATCATTCATAGTAGCAAATATACTATAAATCTCTATTTTTTAATAATTTATAAGAAGAACATACAAATATTGCGGTCCATGTTAAAACAATTAAAATTGCAGAGTAATTTACACTGTAATCGATATTGGTTTCAATTCCCATTTGTGTGCCAATATTTTTTACTACAGACAATCTTGGACCAGGATTAACAATAAGATTTGACATTGACTCTAAAGGTAAAAACTGCGTAATTTTTTCATCTGTATTACTTTCAGGAAACATCTTAAATGCTAAAAAACCTCTAATAATTGCTTCAATAATACTCCAGACTAAAAGAAAACCTAAAGCAAAAGCCGAACGCTTTACAAAAATTCCTAAGAATAAACAGAAAGAAAAGAAGCCTGTTAGTTTTACAAAAAAGGCTAGTAAATAATCCAAATCACTAAAAATAATACCAAATTCAGTATAAGAAGAAAATGATAATCCTAAAAGCAGACTCATTACAAAAACAAAAACTGTAGAACCAAAAGCAAATAAAACTACCGTTAAGAATTTCGAAAGTATAAATTCTTTTTTGCTTAAACCATCAATTAAGTTTTGTTTTAAGGTTCCATAACTGTATTCGTTTGCCATCATGGAGACAATTACAATTGCTAGAAAGAATTTCAACCAAGCGGCAACGTAGGTGTTAAAATGCCAGATAAATGGAAAATTAAAGATTCCCATTTCGGCCAAATGAAATTTGAAAGGCCCAATATCAAATTTTATTGCCGCAATAAGTGCTATAAAAGAAAGTAATATAAAATAAGTTAAAGTTAATATGCGACTGGCTTTATTCATCCAGATTTTTTGTAATTCTATAGAAAGAAGTCTTTTCATGATTTAGTTTTTTTGAGCAGTAGCGTTTTTGGTTAATTCTAAAAATTGAGCTTCTAAGCTGTTTTTGCGTTTTACCAAATGGCTTAAAACAACATTTTTGGAAAATAAAAATTGATTCAGATCTGAAGCAGACAATTCAGATTTTAGATAAACTAAAATTTTTCCGTCTTCTTCTGAAATTCGATCAACGGCTTGGTGTTCTTGTAAAACTGTTTTTAAAAGTAAATTATCATTAGCTTGAATTTCAAAGAAACCTTCATTAGATGACATTCCGTCTACAGAACCAGAATATAAAATTTCTCCTTTTCTTAAAACAATTACCTGAGAACAAACTTTTTCAACTTCGTCTAATAAATGCGATGCCAGTAAAATTGTGGTTCCTTGAGATGCAATTTTTTTAATGATATCGCGAATCTGGTGAATTCCCTGCGGATCCAATCCATTTGTTGGTTCATCTAAAATTAAAATTTCTGGATCATTTAAAAGTGCAGACGCAATGGCCAGACGCTGTTTCATTCCTAAAGAAAAAGTGCTGAATTTGCTATCCTTTCTTTCGTTCAAACCAACCAATTCTAGCTTTTCATTAACCTTGGCATAATTGATGTTTTTGATTTTGCACACCAATTTCAAGTTTTGCTCTGCGGTCATGTATGGGTAAAAATTGGGTCTTTCTATAATAGCGCCCACTTTTTTTAAGGCATCGTGTGTTTCAACTTTGCCATCAAACCATCGATAAGTACCAGATGATTTGTTCACCACATTTAGTACAATACCCAATGTAGTCGATTTTCCGCTTCCGTTTGGGCCAAGAATGCCATAAACGCGACCTTTCTTTATTTCAAAAGATACATTTTTTAAAGCCTGAATTCGGCCGTATCTTTTATTTAGATTCTCAATGGTTAATATGGTTTCCAAATTTTTCTGGTTTTAGTTTTTAGTATGACGAACCAACTTGATTTTTGTTACTTTAAATTCTGACTTTAAATCGTATTGATGTAAATTTGTAATAAAGATATTCAAAATGAGCGAGCCTTTAATGGTTTTAAAAAAACCTTCTTATCCTTTAACACAGCCACTTTTAAGTTATTTGGAGCGATACGAGCGTATTTCTAAAGTTTCTGTGTTTTATGATGATTTGCTTCGCTTTTCAGGCTCCATCAATGTTTACGATAAAAATGATACAGATACACTTTGGATTCGTGTTTATTATGGAGAATTTGAGCGTAATGAAATTGATCTTAATTTAAAGAAAATCTACTCGCTGCTTCATTCTGATGGAAACAGCGAAATCATTCAGTATCTAAATGTAGATGCAATTGATTATTGTACTTTCGGGAATTCGAAACCTTTTCGAATTAAGGTTAGAAATATCCTAAATGATAATTATGTTCATTTTTACATCAAAAAAGCTGATGCCTCAAGAATTTACGGATTAGAATTGGAAGATATTCTTTCGCCAGATAAAATCAATTTTTTGGTTTATAAAGATACTTTGATCGAAGAACATATTATCGGAATTCCGGGTGATGTTTTTATGGATACATTACTCGAAAGCTGTTCTGAAACAGAAAAGGCGCAAATTGCAAAAGAGTTTGTGAAGTTTAACGAAAGATGTATGATTAGACTTCTCGGAGATATGCGCGCCTACAATTATGTGATTGTCCCGATTCACGATTTTGATCAGGTAGTATATAAGATTCGCCCAATCGATTTTGACCAGCAATGTTATGAAGGTAATTTTAAAGTATATCGTCCGCAGTTTTTCAAGGAAAATTTTCCGATGATTCAATTGATTAAAGAGAAATTAGAAGAACGTTCGATTATTCAATATAAAGATGAAGAAAGAGCGATTTTGGCGAAGCGTATTCATTCGGCAGAAACCAGAATCCATAAATTATTGAATATAATGTGCCACGATACGATTTCTACACATGAACATTTATTGCAATTAAAAATGGAGTTGTACCGTTATACCAACGACATGAAATTTAAAAATGCAAAATCAATGGGACATGTTATGCACGCAGCGTTTGAGTTCATTATCCGTAATTTTAAAAACACTAATTTAGTTTAAAAGTTTTACCATAAGTCATATAAGTTCAATAGGCATTGCTTCTTAAATTACTTATATGACTTATATAGTTTCAAAAAAATAAATTTTATGAAAAAGTCTTTTTTAGTTATTTGTTCAATTGTTTTATTAGCGTGCCAGAAACAATCTGGTTCTGATTTAAAAGAACTTTATTCGCTTCCAAAAAAAATAAAAGAATCATCTGGAATTACTTATTTTCCTGAAACCAATATTCTTTATACTTTGGAAGATAGCGGAAATAAAAACGCGATTTATGCTATTGATTCTAAAGGAAAATTGACTAAAACTATAACTATTTCTAACGCTACAAATGTAGATTGGGAAGATATTACAAAAGATAAATCCGGCAATATTTATATTGGAGATTTTGGTAATAATGCCAATGAAAGAAGGGATTTATGTATTTATAAAGTAGCCAAAAATCAATTGAATAATGATTTGGCCAAAGCCGAATATAAAATCTCATTTTCTTATCCGGAACAAACGGAATTTCCTCCAAAGAAAAAAGAAATGTTTTATGATGTTGAAGGTTTCTTTGAACAAAATGGTTATTTCTATCTTTTCACCAAAAACAGAAGTAAAGGTTTTGATGGAACAGCTTTCATATACAAAATAAAAAATGCGGCAGGAACTCAAAAGGCCGTTAAAATAGGGGAGTTTAAAACTTGTAACAATTACAATCATTGTGTATTAACAAGCGCAACAATTAGCCCAGATGGAAAAAAAGTGGCGTTATTAAGTCATGATAAAATCTTGTTGTTTAAAGATTTTAAAGGAGATTTATTTCATAAAGGAACACAAACAGAATTGAGTCTAAATCACTTTTCTCAAAAAGAAGCCATCGTTTTTAAAGACAACAACACTTTGTTAATAGCCGATGAAAAAACAAACAAAATAGGAGGAAAGGTGTATGAGTTTAAGCTTCTGAGTCACTAAGCTTATAAGATGCTAAGAAAAAAGTTAGCCACGAATTTCACTAATTTCCGCTAATTTTTATACAAAGAATAAAAATTTAATTTGTGCATATTTGTGTAATTCGTGGCAAACAAACAGCCACGATTTCAGAAGTTTTATAATTAAAATTCGTGAATTCGTGGCTAAAAAAACTTTGTTCCTTTGAGCCTTTGTGGCTATGAACCTAGAAACTATAAGCCGCTCCAAAAATCACCCTTCCGATTTCGTCGGGAGATTTGAAATACGAAATTCTTGCCGTAATTACATTTATAGCATTCAACCAAAGTCCGCCGCCGTAATCGTGATGCCATTTTTTAGAATCTTCACCGTCCAACCAAACTCTTCCGTAGTCAAAACCACCTAAAATTCCGTACGTCATTGGCGCAAGCGTTTTTCTGATTTTACCAATACTTAAACGTAAATCTGAACTTTGAGAGAAATAAGAATTTCCTAAGAAACGTTCATTTCTAAATCCGCGTAAATCGGTATCGCCACCTAAAGAAGCTCCTTGATAAAATTCGTAGTTGTTATTTAAAATGGCTTTTCCTTTAACGTAAGTTGCTAAAATCAATTTTCCGTTATGATCTAATTTATGCGTAAAACCTAAAACACTTTCTAGAGTTGGGAAATTCTTTTTCGTTTCATCTAGATTGGTTGTCCATGTTCCAGCAAGCATAAAATATATACCTAGAGTTGGTTTCGCTACAAAATCTGAATTTTTAAACAGATATTTAACCTTTAAGCTTCCAAAATTTTGAGCATCAAATATATCTGGATTTACGATTCCGGGAATGTTAATATATCGGTTTTCAGTTTTTTCAACATTCATTCGCTGAAAAATTGGCTGAACACTAAATTCACTTCCATATCTTCCAACATGGCGAATCGCTCCAGAAGCATTAAACTTTCTGATACGAACTCGATTATAATCCAAATCATCGTCGTTTTCATATTTTGATTCATTTCCATAACCAAAATAGTTCATTGCAAAATTCGGAGTTGTATATAAAGATTCGACATCGATAACCCATTTTCCTAATAAACCAGGAAAATGTGCCGCATAATTAAACTCTAAACCGCCCGTAGCAAAATAATAGAAAGCATTAAGAACATGTCTTTGCGTGTAAGGGTTTTGTTTGAAATTATTAACGGTGTAATTTAAATTGATTCCCACTTTTACGCCGTCATCAGGATTAAATCCGATATTTGGAAGTCCCGAAACGACATTATATTTTGGTCTTTCATAATTGTATGTATTCACATCATAATCGTCCGTCAATTGTGTTTGTGTTTTAGAATCCAGATTATAAGTATTTGGTTTTGATTTAAAATCGTAAACAATCACTTTTTTTCCGTTTTCAATATTGTAGGTGTCATTGTTCTGCCCACCGATTAAACGAATTTTGATATTAGATTTCTGGTCACCTTTAACTTCAAAAACATCATCGTCATCCAAACCATAAATCCATAAATTTCGAGTTTTGGCATCCGTTACATTTTTCTTGTAAACTAAATCATCTCCTTCTTTTTTAATCCTGAAAACCTGAATTTCAATTCCTTTTCGAACATTATGATTCAAAACAAATTTGTCTTTTTTGTCAGTTCCGGCAATCATTACGGTTTTGCTTAAAACATCAGAATAGCGAATAGCATATTTCTGGAGATCTTTTTTTCTGTTTTTCAGTTTCGCTTTGATCTCATCAATTGTTGCATCTTGGACTTCTTTTGGTAAATTTTTGAAAGCAACATCAATATCGCTGTCAGATAAATTTTCCTGAATGTATTTTGCTTGCTCAATCCAGTCTTTTTCTGTTGCCGTTTTCAGGAAAGCCAAATCCATCGGATACGGTTCTCTGCTCAGCCATTTTACATTATCAATTTTATGTTTGAAAGTTCGCATATGACGCAACGCTGGAATATTCATTAAAATAGAAAGCAAAGCACCGTCATATTTTACAAAAGCCTGATCTCTGTCTCGCGGAATAGGTCGGTAAATGACTTTTCCGTTTTCTTTATATTCAGCCCAACGCCATTGATCGCTGTGTCTGTCCCAATCGCCCAAAAGCATATCAAACAATCTCGCTTTAATATATTCTTTTTCATCAACAGTATATTTTTCGTCTTTATGAAGATTCAGCATCATTTCATCGGTTCCGATAATATTACCTGGTTTTCCGAAATTTTTTCCATCCAAATGATTATCAGCAGGTCTTTCTTCGACCATGTATAATTGATCACCATAACCGGCATTAAATTCGCCTAAACCATTTTGCTTCGGAATATAATATAAAATCGGATTAGTATGTCTTAAACCAATCTTATCAGACATGCTTCCAATAGCAAAAGAAGAATAGGGATGAGAAGTGGTATAGAAATCAAACAGAAAATCTTCTGCGTATGTTTTTTCAAAATCGTTTACCACATACTGATCTTTGAAAGCAACAGATTGTAAAAATACAGAAGCACTTTTTTTCATGGCTCGCATAACATATTCTCGGCCTTGAGGATCAGACATTCTTAAAGAAACAGATTGATGTCCGCCGCCTTCGCGAATGGGTTTCAAGCCGCCTTTTAAAGTATCTACAGTAGCAGTAGTTGCCTCAATTGGAAGACTGTAGTATTTTCTATAATGGTTACCAAACAAAAATCTGTGAAAAGCACTTTTAGTGGTCATTTTTGTAGAATAAATCGAAGCAGTAACCTTTGAAGGAAAAGTATTTGGAAGATTTGCAGCCCAATTAATTTCTTTTGCTTTTATGATCTCTTTCTCAAATAATAATTTCTCTTTATTATTATTGTTTCCATAGAATGAAACTTTTGCATCTCCACTTTTAAATAAAGTCAAAGTTGCGTAACCATTTCCTCCATAAGAAAAATCAAACGGATTTATAGCTCTGGCCGCTTCCGATTTTGATCCAGCACCACTTATAATCTGCTGAATGTTTTCTTTACTAATGTATTGAAGATTATGATCATGTCCAGAAACTACAATAACGTTTTTTTGTTTTTGCAAAAGTGTTTTAATTCGCTTTGCATAAATTGTATATTGTTTGTTTTGAATATCCTGCGGACTAACACCAGATGTTTTTCTTAGTAAATTGATAAAAGAACCAATTATTGGCAACGGAATTTTTTTCTCTAGTGGAAATAATTGTTTTTCTAATGAAAATTGTCCGCCGTGAGTTCCATTGCTTAAAAGTGGATGGTGAATCGCTAAAACAACAGTTTTTTCCTGATTTTTATTTAAAAGGCTTTCCAATTCCTCGAAAAAATCTTCTCTGGATTTAATTTCACAATTATCGTTAATTGTCGGATGATTGTCCCAATCTTCCAGAAACCATTCACTATCAACAGCTATCAACGTTGCAGTGCTATCGATTTTTACATCTTCAATAGGGCAAGATTTTCTAGGTAAAAAAGCTTTTTTATCGTTTAAATATTTAGTTACAAAATCGGCTTGTTTTTCTAGTCCTTTAATGCCGCTGTACCAATCGTGATTTCCTGGAATAACAATTGTTTTTCCTCTAAAACCTTTCGTTAATTTTAATTGATTAGTTAGTTTTGTTTCTGCTAAAGCTTTGTCTTTCGCGTTTTTATCTGCAGGAAAGCCTTTTGGGTAAATATTGTCTCCTAAAAAAAGCAGAGTCGACTTTTTACTTGCTTTTTCAAGCCTTTTATGTAAGAGTTCTAGGGTCTGTTGTGCTTGCTGTTCATCAGCGTTTCCTGCGTCTCCGACTAAATAAAAAGTATGTGCAATTTTTATAGTGTCTGTAGCGTTTTCATTTTCGTTCGCGCTTACATTTTTTCCGTATTGGGGCTTGTTGGTTGCGCAAGAATAAACAAGGAAAAGTGTGGTTAAAGCAATAGTTCCCGTTTTAATTTTTGCAATAAAATGATTATCCAAAAACAATTTCATAATTTAGTGGTATAAAAATATTCTTTATGAATCTAATAGAACAATCCGAAGATTTCGTCAGTAATTTACTCAAAGATAAACTTTCTAATTTATATTCTTATCATAATTTTAACCATACTTTCACAGTGGTTAATGCGGTAAAAGAACTTTGTAAAAAAGAAGATGTTGAAGGTGACGATAAAGAAGCACTTTTAGTAGCTGCTTGGTTTCATGATACCGGATATGTTCAGGGTTATGAAAACCATGAAGCAAAGAGTATTAAAATAGCGGAAGATTTTTTGAAAGAAAAAGGCAAGTCGGAAGAATTTATAAAACTTGTTTCAAGCTTGATTTTGGCTACAGCCAAAGAATATGTACCAAAAACGCATTTGGAAAAAATCATTAAAGATGCAGATTATGCTCATTTAATGGGAACGGAGTATACGACAACCTGCGAATTATTACGTCTGGAACTAAAAAATACCGGAATAGTAAGTTTTTCAAATGCAGAGTGGACAAAAGAAAACTTAAACTTCTTGTTGAATAAACATCGTTTTTATACCGATTATGCATTAAGAAAGTGGCAACCATTAAAAGAAAAGAATCTTTTAGTGATTCAGAAAAAAATTAATAAGCAAGAAGTAAAAGCCGCTGCTGCGATAGAAGAAGAAAACAAAAAGAAAGATAAAGCCGAAAAACCAGATCGTGGAATCGATACTTTGTTTCGTGTTACGCTTGGAAATCACACTCGTTTAAGCGGAATTGCAGATAGTAAAGCCAATATCTTATTGTCTGTAAATGCCATTATTATCTCGATTGCGCTTTCGTCTATTATTCCAAAATTGGATAGTCCAAAAAATGCACATTTAGTTGTTCCGACATTTATAATGTTGATGTCAAGCGTGATTACAATCATTTTTGCTATTCTTTCGACAAGACCAAAAGTTACTTCGGGATTTTTTACACGTGACGATGTAGAAGCTAAAAAAGTGAATTTAATGTTCTTTGGAAATTTCTATAAAATGCCTCTAGAAGATTATGACTGGGCAATGAATGAAATGATGAAAGACAGAGATTATCTATACTCGACCATGATTAAAGATTTGTATTACTTAGGATTGGTTTTACAACGAAAATATAATTTACTCCGAATTGCTTATAACTTTTTCATGGTGGGAATAATTATTACTGTTATTTCGTTTGTGATTGCTTTTAAAGGGATTACGATCTAAAAAAAATATTTACTTATAAAAAAAGCGTTGTCAGATTTCAAACTTTGACAACGCTTTTCTTTTTAATTTAATTCATCCAGCAAATCCTGATAAGTAATTTTTTTTGTTCCAGATTTAGAAGTGTTATTTATTACTTTAACACGAATTGCTCTCAAACCAGAAACTCCTTGAAGGTCTTCAACTTCAAATTGCTCGATTGAAGGTTCCAGAATTTTTTTGTGTTGCAAGTATTTAATGTATTTTAAATATTCTGCTTCTTCACTGTTTTGAGAGTAAACGATTGTGATTTTTTCTTTTTCAGTAATTCTTTCGTTTGTTCCTTTAATATTCGATTTGTCGATTCGTTTTTTAACGACTTCATATCTTGCATTGTAGGTTCCGTCAACATCAAAGCGTTTTTCATCCATTCTAAAACGAATTGAAAGTGGCGAACTGAATACTAAAATCAAAGAAGTAACATCCAGCTCATAAGGAAGCGATTCTTTAAGTTCGTGATGTTCCAGTTCCATCTCGCACAAAGTCTGTAATTGCCATAAACGAAGATTATGCAAATACATAATATCAAATGGTTTTGTTGGCGAAATAGAAGCTCCGATATACAAATTATGCTCTACACCATCGGTCTTAAAACGCTCGTAGTAATGCGGATAAATTTGTTGCGCTTCGACTTGTTTTCTGTCTAAAACGGTCGCCAATCTCTTGTTGATAATCGACATTGCATTGTCAAACTTCTTTCTTTCATGATAAAACATTCCTGTTTTTTCATCTAGTCTTTCAAAATACAATTCAGCTAATTTTTCGTCTTTAGCATTTCCTTTCGTATTCTTTAATATTGGATGAATTTCTTCTTCAATGTAACGCTGAATATGTTGTTCGGTATCAGCCTTTAAAGGAAAATCCAATTCACTTCGAAGTGACTCCAATTCAAACTTTCTTTGTTCTAGAAGAACTAGATTTGAATTTGGTTTTTGATTATCGAAGATTTCCAGAAGTGCCGTCAATTGACTTTTTAAATCAATTTTTACAGTTTCGTTTCTGTGTTCAGACGAACTTTTTATGTCGATTTGTCCATACAATGGAAATACGTTTTTAAAGACAATTTCTTTAAAAATATAATCTTTTGTATGATTCAGGTTTTGAAAATAATTTTGAGATTCTTTTTTAAATTTCCAATACACACTTGGGTGAATTGTAGTATACTCTCGTTGAATAATTGCCTCAACCTGATGTTGCATGTCTGTATTGTAACGATCAATAGTGTCTGTTAAATACGGAAGAACCAAATCGAGTTTTGTAGCATTGACACTATTTAAATCTCTTGGGTTTTCAGAAACTAGTTCGACAACTCCCAATAAATGATCGTTTTTAATGACTGGAGCAAAAATACAGCTTTGAATTTTTTGGTTTAGTAAATGCTCACCCAATCTTTTGTTTGTTGATTCTTCGGTAAATTTTGTAACATCAGAAATTACAAAAGGCTCTTTATTATCTAATAGATTTTCGAAAGAACATCCAAAAAAAGCATTTTTACAATCTACTTCCTGATCGGCGTAAAGTAAAAAACTTTTCATTTGGTTTTCATATTTTGCAGGCCTGATAAATTTCTCTTCTTCAGGATTGTAGATTATAAATCCAACTTTTAAATTCGGAAGATTAAAAATCGATTGGAAAATATTAGAAACTTCCTGATCTGTAGCAACTGTTTTTGGCCCAGGTTTCAAGAGATTACTTTTTAATATAGAAATTGCACTTTCTGTAGTAGCATCAAATAAAGAAACAATTCCAAATCCTCTTAGTATCCAGCTTCCTTTTGGGAATTTTGATTTCCATAAATCGATATCATTATAATTATCAATCAACTGATTAATATCTTCCTGAGTTAACGGAATTGAATTTTCAGTTGGAATAATTTCCATGAAATCAGCATTGTATAAAATACGATAATGTTTCTCAACACCATTTTCATCTGGAATATCATAGAAAAAAGGCTGATTAAAATCGATATGTTGTTTGTAATAATAGCTTAAAATCAAACAACAATTATTAATGTAGAATTGATGTTCGCTAAAATCACGAATTTCCATATAAAATTCATCTCCTGCATTTTTCAGAATTTTTTTGAAACGTTCTGTATAGTTAAAGGAAATATTTTGAAATGGAATCGTAACGGCTTTTATTTCGTTGTTTGTTAAGGCAGTTGGAAATAAATCGGCTAATATGTTTTTGATTAAGGCCTCATTCTCTTTAATAATAGCATAATCAGTAATACCAGTTCGTAATTCTGGAATCAAATCAATTTGTTCGAGAATAGCTTTAGCGTAATTTGATCTGTAGTCAACATCAGACAAAGCAATTTCTTCAAAAGATTCAATTAGCTTATGGAAAGAGATTATAGTGGTAAAAGGACTTTCTTTGAAAAATTGAATATCCATCTTAGTTTATTTTTAATGCAAAATTAATGATAAATTAAGAATACTCGAAATTTTACGATTTCTTTCGCTTATAAGTAAATAGTTAGAACCTCCGAAAATAAAGGCCTCCTAATTGAAACTTTTAATTTTAACTAATTTTTAACATAAATAATAACGGAACGATCGTTCCGTTATTATATCTTTGTACCATAATAATTGAATAATCAATAACTTAAAAATTAAATAAAATGAAAAATTTAGAAAACAAAGTTGCCATAGTAACAGGTGGAAACAGTGGAATTGGATATGCAGCTGCTGCCGATTTAGTAGCAAAAGGTGCAAAAGTAATCGTAACAGGAAGAAACAAAGAAGCTTTAGTAAAAGCAGAAGCAGAATTGAAAGTTACTGGAATCGTAGCCGATCAATCGGATTTAAAATCAATTGATAATTTGGTTGAAGAAGTAAAAGCAAAATTCGGAAAAGTGGATATTTTATTCTTGAATGCCGGAATTGCAGCTTTTGCTCCAGTTGATTCAGCTTCAGAGGATCATTATGACAGTATTATGAATGTGAATGTAAAAGGTGTTTATTTTACTGTTCAGAAAGTATTACCGATTTTAAATGACGGTGGTTCTATTATTTTTAATACTTCTATAAATGCTCATGTCGGAATGCCAAATTCGAGTGTTTACGCAGCAAGTAAAGCAGCAGTGTTATCTTTAAACAAAGTATTTGCAACAGAATTAGCGCCAAGAAAAATTAGAGTAAATGCGGTTTCTCCTGGGCCAGTTGAAACTCCATTGTATGGAAAACTTGGTTTGCAAAAAGAAGAAGTAGAAGGTTTTGGAGCTATTTTAGGTGAAAAGATTTTATTGAAACGTTTTGCTCAATCTGCTGAAATTGCAAAAACAGTTTCGTTCTTAGCTTCTGATGATGCGTCATTCATTACAGGAACTGAAATTGTGGTTGACGGCGGACTTACTGTAAATGCTGTTGTATAATTTTTTTGACTGATTCAGGAACGATTGTTCCGTATTTTTGTATCTTTGTAAAGAATTTAATTTGAATGTCATGGCTAGAACGAAAGAATTTAATGAAGATCAGGCTTTAGATAAAGCAATAGAGATTTTTTGGCACAAAGGCTACAACGGAACTTCGGCTCAGGATTTGGTGAATCATTTAGGATTAAGCCGTTCGAGTTTGTATGATACTTTTGGCGACAAGCAAAAGCTTTTTGTTAAATCATTAAAAAGGTATCAAAAGCAAAATCACGATGTTTTAATAGAACTTTTAGAAAATGCTCCAAATATAAAAACGGCTTTTACCGAAATCTTTAAACAAGCAGTTATAGAAAGTCTTCAAGACCGAATTACAAAAGGTTGTTTTATGGTAAATTCATCCGTTGAATTGGCGATGCATGATCCTGAAATTGCAAAAATTGTTCACGACAATCAAAAAACAGTCGAAGATATTTTTTCTAAAGCCATAAAAAAAGGGCAGGATTTAGGACAGATTTCTGATAAGCAAGAAGCTCGATCTTTGGCTCGTTTTATCTTTAATAACTATTCAGGAATTAGAGTTTTAGCAAGAACAGGCGAGAGAGACAAACAAGTTTACGATGATATTTTAAAATCGATTTTCGCGTTGTTTTAGAAAATCAATTGCAAAAAAAACAGCAGTTACAATTGTAGCTGCCGTTTTCTGTATTAATAAGTAAGTAATGGAAAATGAAAACTTCTTAGCTTTTCTCTTCTTTGTTGAAGTAAACTAAGTAGTAATACATTTGTTTTTCTTCATCCCAGCCTTTTTCAACAAATTTTTCTGCGCTTTCAGGATTAATGAAATCCATTTTAATCTGAATATGAGTATCCAAATTAATTACGTTTTTAATCGATTTTCTAGCGTCAGAAACTGCTGCGTTGGCAATAGGGAATGAGGTAACATCTTCGATGCTGTATTTTTCTCCTTTATCAACTTTATAGTTTTTAAATTCAGGAATCAAATCAGGATTGTCTAGTACTTCATTCAAGAAATTCTGCTCTTCAAACTGATCATTTTTAGCGAAATAATTCACAGATCGGTTCATAAACATTACTTCCTCTTTCTTGTCTTCTGCTGGCAAAACAACGTCTTTTGCGAAGTTTTGACAGAATTTCAAATATTTTTTAGTGATGAAATTTTCATCTTCAAAAGCATCAACAGATAAAAAGTGCTCTAACCAGTAACGCGCGTCATAACGGTTGCTGTCTACAGTTAAGATTTTGTATCCTTCTTCTTTTTTGTAGTTAAAGATCAAACATCCTTTATCTAATTTACTCAAGTTGATTCCTTGTTGTAAAATCATTTCAAGGTTGCTTCCGTTTTCTTCAAACTGTAAAAAGTCGGCTTGTAATTCGCTTTTAAAAATTCCGATTGCATCAACAACGTTGTTATCAATACTTAGGTTTGTCAAATACGTTACATAAACCTCACCGTTTTTAATGTGTGGGTGATTTGACTGCTCGTATAAATGTTTTGTGATTTTTTTAGAAACCTCATGAACGCTTGTAGGATTAGCAAAAATCTCAGTTGCAAATTTAAACATGTCGTTGTAGTCCAAGTCCACTTCATGTGCAAACTGATAATAGTTTTCTTCTTTTTCTCTAAAAGGCTTAAAGAAGAATTCTTTAATCAAAGGCACAATCTCATCATTCAAATTAAATGGTTGCTCTGATAAAAAAATAGCCTCATTACGGCTTTTGTTTCCTACGCGATGTATCGCAAGGGTATCGATGTGGGTGTTGAATAAGTTGATCATTTTTTTCTAGGTTCAGAGGTGCAAAGGTTCAGAGGAACAAAGGCTACTTGCGATCTTTTACTTTTCTTATAAAAGAACTCAACATTCGTTCTATCTCCCTGCTGTCACCAAATATTTTATTAAATTGATTTTCAGTTAAAAATTTTAAATTAAAAGAAATCTCCAGTTGTGTTTGTATTTCAAATAAGGATGACATAGAGATATTCAAAAATCGTAAATAATCACTGTCTCCATCTCTTCCATAACCTTCCGCAATGTTGCTGGGAATTGAAACTGAACTTCTTCTAATTTGTGAAGTTAATCCGTAGATTTCTTCTTTAGGAAATGATGCTGTTAATTGGTAAATTTCTGTAACAAAGGCCATAGATTTTTGCCAGACAAAAAGACTTCTAAAAGTATTCATATTTTTTATATTCAAAAGTAAATTAAAATATAAAAGTAAGAAAAATATTAAATTTTTAAAATCGCTGGATTTTAAAAACCCTCTGAACCTTTGTGCCTATGCAGCTTTGAGCCTTTGATTAATTCCAATTTTCCTCAAACCCATAATCTTCGAAGCTATCATCGCCTTCGAACATATCAAGATCGTCTTCGTCTAGGTCGTCTTCAAATTCTCCGTAGATATCGTCGTGCATGTCATCAGCTTCAAAGCTTTTTTCGATAGCGTCTGCAGGCATTTCACCATGAGAGTATAAAGTTTCTGGGTAAGTAACTCCAACTTGTTCATCTTCTACAGCAGCCAATTCAACCAAGAAAGTCCACATGCTGATGAAATCATAAACGTAGATAATCTTTGTATTTTCTTTGTCTAAAATACTAGATAACGGATAATCGTTCATGGTTCTCATTTCGCCAGGAACATCTCCTGTATCGAAAAGCGGAATTTCATCTTCTTGATTCCAAGTATCATCACAAGTATAAAATGAAGCCACTTCTGATCCGTCAAAGCCAAAAGAGTTGAAGATTGCATTGTGTAAATCCTCAAGGGTATCTTCCTCAAGAATAGCAATGTCTCTGAAAATATCTTCTTCGGCGTCTAGAATAACTCTAAATTTATAAACCATAATCTTTGTTTTTATTGAGAGGTCAAAGGTAAAATATAAAAAATGAAATACGAATCACGAATCGTGATTTGTTGAAAAGATTTTAGAATGTTGATTTTTAATAGTTTGTCAGGCTGAGCGAAGTCGAAGCCCTTTTTCCAATTGGAACGCCCTTCGACTTCGCTCAGGGTGACATTCGATAAAACAAAAAATTACTTTCTCGCCAATCTTTTTCGAATTTTATGATAATGTTTGTGGTAATTACTAGGATAACTTCTGCTCGGCGTCATGTTATTAAAAACCAAAGCGGTTAAAAGTAAAATCAGAACTCCTGTAAAAACTGGAGAAAGCACATACATATAACCTAAAGCTTTTACTTTTTCTGTTCCGATAACTGCGATTAAAGCTGTTGCTCCTCCGGGTGGGTGAAGCGTTTTGGTAATCTGCATTAAAATAATGGCAATTGAAACTGCTAAAGGCGCAGCAATCCACATAATATCTGGAACCAATTTGTGAACCGTAACTCCAACAAGTGCTGAAATTACATGTCCGCCAACTAAATTACGCGGTTGAGAAAACGGACTCTGAATAATTCCGTAAACCAAAACACTCGATGCTCCAAAAGAACCAATAAGATAAACTGCATCAGGACCGGAAAAATGTATGGATTGTACATAAGCCAGAATTCCAATTCCGACGAAAGAACCTAAAAAGGACCAAAAGTGCTCTTTATAATCAATTAAAGTTTCTTTGTAAAGGATGTAACGTGTTTTGCGATAGCTTCTTCTTATTTTTTCAGTTGGCATTGTGGTGGTATTTATTTTGCGTGTTATGCTTTTTAATGTACTTTGCTCTGAGATTATTTAATTAAACTTGGAGAATAACTGTAAACGGTATACGGATAAATTGTTTTTGCAGTATATTTTGAAATCAAACAAACTACCAAAATTGGAAAAAACAAAGTATAATCGTTTGTAAGTCCGCAAACTAAAAATATTGCTGTAAAAGGGGCGTGAATACTAGCACTTAGAACGGCCGCCATTCCGATAATCATAAAGTTAACCGGAATTACATTTACATGGAAAAAGCTGTTTAAGATAGAAGCGACTAATAAGCCTAAAAATGCTCCAATGAACAAACTTGGTGCAAAAACACCTCCGTCGCCTCCAGAAGCCAATGTTATAGAAGTAACAATTGGTTTTAGAATTAAAATTCCGATAAAGGTTAAGGCTAAAGTTATAGTCAATTGCATTTGTGCAGCTCCTCCAAAAATTCCTTTAATAGCATGATAACCTTCTCCGTACAATTGCGGGAACATAAATAATGAAGCACTTAAAACAATAGACCCTAAAATGATTTTGTAATAATGTGTGTCGATTTTACCGAATTGTGATTTAAAGAATAAAACGCAACGTGTTAAGTAAACCGAATTCATTCCTGCTAAAATTCCTAAAAGAATGAAGTACGGAATTGCTTTTAGATTCCAAGTTGCAATTGAAACAGCAAACAATGGTTCTTCTTTTAAAATGGTCAATAAACCAAATGCGATAGAAACTGCAATTAAATTTGAAATTACAAATGCACGAGTTACTTTTCTAGAAATAACTTCAAAAGCAAATAAAACTCCCGCAATCGGACTGCTGAAAAGTGCTGTAACACCAGCCGCAACTCCTGCACAGATTAATTCTGTTTTATATTGACGGAAAACATTTTCTTTTTCGTGAGCAACAGAACCAATTGTTGCTGTAGCGACAACGGTAGAAACTTCGATTCCTGTAGAACCTCCAAAAATAACCGTTAATAATCCGTTGATGAAGTGAGATGGAATTTTGTAAGAAGGAAGATTTTTTGATTTTGATGCTGTACTTTCAAAAACTTCTTTGATTCCTTTGTTTTCTTTTTTCTTGAAAAGATATTGTCTTAAGAAATAAATTACTGATAATCCGAAAACTGGAAATACGATGTAGAATATTGGGTGAACCGAAACTTCATGAAAGAAGATTTCTTCGTAATACTCTGTTATTTTTTTAAGTGAAATTCCGAGGAAGGCTGAAAGAAAGCCAATTAAAATAGAAACAATAACTAATTTTCGGAATTTGATTAATTGATGATTTTTTTTGATTTGCGCCGTTTTGTTCATCACTATAAATTTGAAGATCCGCATTTTTTTTCTGCGGGTTACAAAATTAAGCATCAAAATCGGTTTTTTCTAGGAAATATTCATTTTAGTGTGTTAAAACTGATATAAACAGGAAAAATCTTTCTTTTTTTGTTAAAAGGAACAAAGGTTCAAAGTTACAAAGTTACAAAGGTTTTTTGAATTGGTTCCACCTTTAGCTGGATGTAGGGTAAATAAAAAGAAGGGCTTTAGCCAAACAATACGTTATTTGCCTAAAGCCCTTCTCTCAGGTTATATTTATTCATCCAGCTAAAGGTGGACGCAATTCATAGAAAATTATTGCTGCAAACCTCTGTCCCTCTGTTCCTTTGTAACTTTGAACCTTTGAAAAACCTATCTCTCATAGAATTCTATTGGCAACAAATCTGGATCGGCAATAAAAGTAAAACGTTTTTCTGTCGTTTCATCAATTCTGATTGGCTCAGATTCTATGTTTTTTGAAGTTAAAAAAGCAATGGTTTCTTCCAGATTAATTACTTCAAAAGCCAAATGACGCAAACCAACAGCTTCTGGTCTTGAAGGTCTTTGTGGCGGATTTGGGAATGAG
Source organism: Flavobacterium potami (assembly GCF_020026915.1). Taxonomy (GTDB): domain Bacteria; phylum Bacteroidota; class Bacteroidia; order Flavobacteriales; family Flavobacteriaceae; genus Flavobacterium; species Flavobacterium potami. The sequence goes on from NZ_JAINUY010000001.1 coordinate 175,648, forward strand.
AATAATTCGATAACATACGAGCCATTTAAAGCCAAATCTAATTTATAAGACTGGCGTTCTTCGCGATAGATTTCTCTAATTATCGTTAAACCCAAAATCTGAGTATAGAAATATTTCGATTTTTCGTAATCGGAACATAAAATGGCAATATGATGGACTTTATTAAGGGTAAGCATTATTTTTCTGATTCAGGTTCTGGATTTAATTTTCGAATGACTTTCGCTGGATTTCCAACTGCTAGTGAATTGTCTGGAATATCTTTTGTAACAACAGATCCAGCTCCAATAACACAACCTTTTCCGATGGTTACTCCCGGACAAATAACCGAATTTCCGCCAATCCAACAATCGTCGCCAATGGTTACAGGATAAGCATTTTCTAATGTTTTTCTCAATTCAGCGTCAAGCGGATGAGAAGCAGTGTAGATTTGAACATTTGGTGCAATAAACACATTCGATCCGATATTTACCGGTGCACAGTCCAAAACGACACAATTTACGTTGAAATAAACGTTTTCTCCGCAGAAAATATTATAACCATAATCGCAATGAAAAGGAGGTTCGATATACAAACCAGCTCCAGCATTCGGAATTAGTTCTTTTAGAATCTCTTTTGCTTTTTTGGTAACTCTGTATTCTTTTACGTTTAAGGTGTGCAGTAAATTTTTAGCATTTCTGCGTCCTTTAAACAATTCTGGATCAAAGGCGTTGTAATATTCGCCAGAGATCATTTTTTCTTTTTCTGTTTTCATATTTTACATTTTCGTCTTGGCAATTTTATCATGCATTTTCGGGATTTCCTGTAAAGCTGCGGTGCAATACCAAGGCGTTAATTCGGCTTCAAGTAAATTGGCTTTTATTGCAGGATCGGTTGCGACAAGTGCTTTGGCCTCGTCAATGGTCTCTACATTAAAGATGTAAATGCCACGATAATTTCTATCATTTTTCATGAAAGGTCCAGCTACAACGAGTTTTCCTTCTTTGGCTAATTTCCCAATGTTTGCCATATGACCTTCAAATAGTTTTTTGCTTTCTTCTTTTGAAACAGTTGTATTGCTTCCAGATTTTAAGAGACAAAAAACATATTTCTTCATTCCGTATTCGTCAGCGTGAAGCGATTTTGCTAAAGCTTCATCGTATTTCGCTTCGGTTTCTTGTGAAAAACCGATTGTACTGAAAAGTAAAAATGCTAAAATAAAAATGGAGTTTTTCATATAATGTTTTTTTATTTTAACACATAGAAACATAGTTGTAAAACGTGTTGAAGGCATTTCATTTGCATATATTCACATAGCTATGGGTAAAATCTAGATTTTCTAAATATTCTTTTCTAGAAATAAAAAATCTATGTTTCTATGTGTTTAAATTAAATTAAAGCAATTTCTTCAAAATAACAATCTGTCCTAAATGGTAAACGTCATGCTGAATAATTCCATGAAGATGTTCATAATAAGTATGACCGTTATTGACATAGATTTTGGCTAAATCAGCATCATCAAAAGTTTCAAAAAAAGTGTTCCAAGAATCTTGAGATTTTGCCAATGTTTGGAGTGATTGTTCCCAAGCTACTTCAGAAGGATCAATGACAGGAACAAAATAATTATGATCAGGAGTTGTAATTACTTCTCCTTGCATGCGCTCTAAAATATTTCTTCTCCATTGAATCAAATGATTCACTATTTCCCAAATTGTATTCAGGTTTGGATTTATTTTTCTGTACGCTTGCTCAGCGGTTACATTTTGTAAAGTGTTGGCTAGATTAACTTCCAACCAAGGATTTCCATTATAAATGGATTGATATAAATTTGAAATTCTAGTACTTTCTGACATAGATGGTAATTTTTTGGAATTGCTAGCTAAGATACAAATAAGTTCATTTACAACTCATCCTTAAAATTCTACAATTGGGTTATTATATATTTTTTAACAGGAATTGTTAAAATACATTTGCTTCATCAAAAACCAATATCATGAAAACCAGAATTACTTTTATTTTATTATTGTTAAGCACTTTTACTTTTGCCCAGAATATTATTTCAGGAAAAGTAACAGATCCAAAAGGGAAACCAGTTGTAGGTGCCAACATTTATATTGACGGAACTTACGATGGAGCTACAAGTTCTGAAACGGGAGAGTTCTCTTTTGAAACTACCGAAACTGGAAATAAATTTTTAGTAGTAAGCTTTCTAATTTTCGAAACTTTCAAAACCGAAATAGATGTTGCTAATTATAAAAATCAAATCATAAAACTGCGAGAAAACATGAATGCGCTAGATGCAGTTGTCATTACGGCAGGAACGCTAGAATCTGGAGATAAAGCAAGAGTTTCTGTCTTAAAACCTTTGGATATTGTAACAACTGCTGGTTCTGCTGGAAATATTGTCGCTGCTTTGCAAACTTTGCCAGGAACACAAAGTGTAGGCGAGGACGGACGTTTATTTGTACGTGGAGGAGAAGCAAACGAAACGCAAACTTTTGTTGACGGAATTCGTGTTGCACAGCCTTACGGCGCTACAACTAATAATTTGCCAACAAGAAGTCGATTTTCTCCTTTCTTATTTAGCGGAATCGCTTTTTCTACGGGAGGGTATTCTGCAGAATATGGTGAGGCTTTATCGAGTGTTTTGCTTTTAAATACACAAGATGAAGAAGATCATGAAAAAACAGATATCGGATTTATGACGGTTGGATTGAGTTTAGGAAATACACAAAAATGGAACAAAAGTTCTTTGAGTGTTAATATGATGTACGTTAATCTAGCACCTTATCAGGCAGTTATTCCTCAAAACGTAGATTGGAATAATCCTTATCAGTCTTTAGGAGGTGAAACGGTTTACAGATATAAGTTTACAAACGGTATCTTCAAATTGTATGCTTCTTTTGATTCAGAAAAATTCGATTTAAACCAAAAGAATGTCAATTTTGAAAACCCAATCAGAACGGATATGAACAATAATAACTTCTATTTGAATTCGTCTTACAAAGGAAGTATTGGACCAGGCTGGCAGCTAACATCTGGAATCAGTTACGGTTATAGTAAAAATAAATTGAAATATGATATTACAGGAATTGACAGTCAGGAAAATGCAGCTCAGTTAAAACTAAAATTATCAAAAAAGGTGTCAAACTATTTTAGATTGTCTTTTGGTTCTGATTATTTCATTACCAGATATAATGAAGATATTGCTAGTACGACAGCTATTCAAAACGGTTATGACTCTAATATCTTTGCATCTTATGCAGAAGGAGATATTTCGTTTTCTACAAAATTGGCTTTAAAAGTAGGTTTAAGATATTCGAACAATAGTTTGTTAAATGAAAATAATATTGCACCGAGAGCTTCATTAGGTTATAAGCTTTCAAAAGCTAGTCAGTTTTCTTTTGCCTACGGAGATTTTACGCAGACACCGGTTGTAGATTACGTTAAGTATTCAAAATACCATCAGTTCGAGAGCGAAAAAGCAAGACATTATATTTTGAATTATACGTTTTCAAAACCTGGGCAATTACTGAGAACAGAGTTGTATTATAAAGATTATAACAACTTGGTTCAATACGATACGAGAGATATTCAATACAATTCGGTTTTCAATAACAATGGATCAGGTTACGCAAAAGGATTCGATTTGCTTTGGGGAGATAGTAATCTGTATAAGAACTTAGAATATTGGATTTCTTATTCTTACATCGATTCAGAAAGACAGTATAAAAACTTTCCAAGTATGGTAACGCCAAGTTTTGTTGCCAATCATAATCTATCTGTTGTAACAAAATATTTTATTACAGACTGGAAATCGCAAATTGGTTTTACAAACAGTTTTAGTTCAGGACGTCCGTACAACGATCCAAATCAAACACAATTTATGAATGGAAAAACAAAATCATACAATAGCTTGAGTTTCAACTGGGCCTATTTATTAACCACTCAAAAAATCCTTTATTTCTCGGTTTCCAACCTTTTAGGAACAAAAAATGTTTTCGGATACGATTATGCAAGAAATCCAGATCCAAGCGGAGTATATCAAAGACAAGCAGTAATTCCAACCGCAGACAGATTTTTCTTCGTAGGTTTCTTCTGGACGATCAGCCAGAATAAAAATGAGAATCAGTTGAAGAATCTTTAATTAAAGGGACAAAGGTTCAGAGGCTCAAAGGTGCAAAGGCTCTCTAGAATTAGCAAAGAAACCTTTGCCACTTTGTAACTCTGAACCTTTGTAACTCAAAAAGAAACAATTCAGTAACCAAAATCAACAACTCAGTATCATTTAATTTTATAAGACTAAAAACCGACATACTTTTGAAGTATAAATTAACAACCAGAGTTTTAATCATCAACAAAAGAAAAACTCAGAATCTTAGAATCTCAGAACCTTAGTAACTTTAAAAAAAGAAATCATGACCAAAATTATCACCATTATTACATTGTTTATTTGCAGTTTATTATCTGCTCAAACACAATTTGAACAAGGAATGACAAAAGCTTTCGGGCTTTGGAAAGAAGGAAAAAACACAGAAGCTTCTCAATTATTTGAAAGAATTGCTGCTGCAGAAAAAAACAGCTACTTGCCAAATTATTACATTGCTTTAATTAATACAACAGCGGTATTTACAGAAAAAGATAAAACAAAAATAGATTTGTTATTGACAAAAGCGCAAGATGCCTTAGATGCTGAAATGATAAAAGATCAAAGTAATTCAGAATTGTACGTAATGCAGGCTTTAATCTACACTGGATATGTTGTAGCAGACCCAATGACAAACGGAATGAAATATTCTGGAAAAGTTATGGAGGCTTACGCAAAAGCAAAAGCATTAGATCCAAACAATCCGAGAGCCGTTTTTGGTGAAGCTGATTATCAATTAGGCGGTGCAAAATGGACGGGAGTTGATACAAAACCTTTATGTGCACAAGTTGATAAATCTATTGAACTTTTTAATAATTTTAAACCAGCAACTCCTTTTTCTCCAAAATGGGGATTAGAAAGAGCTTTGGAAATTCAAAAAACTTGTAAATAATAATCCTATAAGCAGTATATAATGAAAGAAAGAACATTTACCGATCTAAAAAGTGGAACAATAGTCTGTTTCAAGATTTCTATGATCTTTGCCGTAATATTTTCAGCTTCTTTAGGAGATGATCTTAATGTTAGAAATGTTCTTTTAACTTTTTTTATAAGCTGTTTGTATTCCTTTGGATTAGGCTTTGGTAACGGATTTCTAAATGTACTACTAGATAGAAAATGGGACTGGCTGGAGCAAACAAATCTTAGAGTTTATTATGGGATTTTGGTGACTGTTTTGTATACCGTGCCTGTAGTTTTAGCCATCAACTATTTCATTTTTGTGGTACTTCAAGATGTGAGTTTAGAAGTGTTTTTTGGAGGAAGAATGGTATGGGTTCATCTTTTTTATATCATCTTATCTTTGGGAGTTTCCACTTTTTTGCAAGCGAGAAGTTTCATGGTAAAATGGAAAAAAGCTTCAAAATTTGAAATAACACAACAAAAAATTATTGCAGGAACAGCGAGTGCAAAATTTGAAAGTCTAAAAAATCAGATCGACCCACATTTTCTTTTTAATAGTTTGAATGTTTTAAGTTCTTTAATTGAAGAAAATCCAGATAATGCACAACGTTTTACCACTTCTTTGTCTAAGGTTTACCGATATGTTTTAGAACAAAAAGACAAAGAATTGGTTTCTGTTGAAGATGAATTATCGTTCGCAAAAACCTATATGAACCTGCTGAAAATGCGTTTCGAAAATAGTTTGTTTTACGAATTACCAACAGAAAATAGTAATCCAGATGCAAAAGTGGTACCGCTTTCTTTGCAGCTTTTATTGGAGAATACGGTAAAGCATAATATCGTGAGCGAACAAAAACCGCTTCATATTAGAATATTTATTGATGGAGATTATTTAGCAATACAAAATGATTTTCAGAAGAAGGAAGTTCTGCAAGATAGACAAGGTGTAGGATTGCAGAATATTGTAAATCGATACGGAATTATAACGGATAGAAAAGTGAAAATTGACCAGGACGAGAAAAATTTCACAGTTAGAATTCCAATTTTAACCAAACAAATTACAGTTATGGAAATGAGTGCAGAATATACAGACGAAGCAAAAGCATATTATAGAGCCAAAAAGAGAGTAGAAGAATTGAAAGGATTTTATGGAAATGTAATTTCATACCTATGTGTAGTTCCGTTTCTGGTTTTTATCAACCTAAAATATTCGCCAGGATTTCAATGGTTTTGGTTTTCTGCTTTAGGCTGGGGATTTGGAGTTGCCATGCATGCTTTTAAAGTTTTTGGATACAGCTCAGACTGGGAAGAACGAAAAATCAGAGAAATTTTAGAAAGAGATAACAAACAAAAAACGTGGAAATAATGACTGAAAAAGATTTTACTGAAGCGGATCGTTATTACGACGCTCAGAAAAAGGTAAAAGAAATAAGAGGATTTTACGAGCATCTGACCGTTTATGTTTTGTGCAATCCGATTGTAATTGTGGTCAATTATATGGTGTCTCCAGAATACCTTTGGTGGATTTGGTCGGTAATGGGATGGGGAATAGCAATAGTTTTACACGGGTTGAAAGCCTTTGAATTTCCACCTTTTTTCAATAAAAAATGGGAGGCTAGAAAAATTCATGAACTTTTAGAAAAAGAAAACAAACGCAGACTTGAAAGTAATCATGGAAACAAATTTGAATAGCGATCAGGAACTAGCTATTTTGAAGGAACTGGCTAGTAAAAAAGTAAAACAGCTGAAAGGTTTTTACAATCATTTGTTTGTGTATGTTATCGCAATGATTGTATTTCTTCTAAAAGAGTATACCAATCTACCATTGCAATTTTTTCCAATAAAATATATCAATTGGGTAGTAATGATTATTTGGTCGGCGGTAATATTAGGCTCGGCAATCGATTTGTTCGCATCGTATAAGATTTTCGGGCAGCAATGGGAAGAACGTAAATTGAAAAGTATCTTAGAAAAAAAATATAAAAAACAAAAATGGGAATAATCATGGAAAGGAAATTAAGCGAAGAAGAAAGATATATTCAGGCTAAAAAGAAAGTCGAAAATATAAAAGGTTTTTATGGAAATTTGGTTTCTTACATTTTAGTAAATGCCATTTTAGTTTTCATAAACTTATATACATCGCCACAATATTTATGGTTTTTCTGGCCGATGCTATGGTGGGGAGTTGGTGTTGTTTTTCACGGATTAAAGGTTTTCGAGGTTTTTCCTGGAATGGGAAAAGACTGGGAAGAAAGAAAAATCCAGGAATTTATGGAGAAAGAAAAAGAGAATAAAAATAAGTGGCAATAATTATTAAAAAAATATACAATGGGACGTTTTAGAAGACAGATGTACGAAGAATATGCAAACCAGCATTCAAACGAATACAGCAATGACGAAAGTTACAATGCTGCATACAAAAAAGTGAAAAAAATAAAGGGTTTTTACTCGCATTTGAAAGTTTTCATTATTGTAAATTTGATCATTATTGTATCGAGTTTAACGAGAGATAATTTGCATGGAGGAATTGATTTCAGCGGTTTATCACAATGGCATACCTATTCGACTGCATTTTTTTGGGGAATTGGTTTAGTAGCGCACGGCTTGTCTGTTTTTGGATCAGATTTGTTTTTTAGTTCAGATTGGGAGCAAAAGAAAATTCAAAAATATATGGATAAAGACGCCGAAAATAAAAATAAATGGGAGTAGTTTTGAATTAGTATTTTTTCAAATTTCACAGTAGTAAATGATCACTTTAATTATAGAAGACGAAAAACCAGCGGCAAGATTGCTGCAAAGAAAACTTGAAAAGTTAGACGTAACCGTAGAAACAATGCTTCATTCTGTTGAAGAATCTGTTGAATGGTTTGAGAATAATCCGCATCCTGATTTGATTTTTCTGGATATTCAATTGTCAGATGGTTTGTCTTTTGAAATTTTTGAAAAAATAGACATAAAAAGTGCCATCATTTTTACAACGGCATATGATGAATATGCTTTAAAAGCATTCAAACTAAACAGTATCGATTATCTTTTAAAGCCAATTGATGAAGATGATCTCGAAACTGCGGTTTCAAAATATAAATCAAGAATTCCTAAAGCTACTGCCGAAACATCAAATCTGCAATTAGATTTTGAACAGATTCGTCAAATGCTGTCCAATCCTTTTGAGAAAACCTATAAAAAGAGATTTACAGTAAAAATAGGGCAGCATTTAAAAGTAATTACCACTGAAGAAATCGAATGTTTTTTCAGTGAAAATAAAGGAACTTACATTCATACATACGACAATCGCGATTACTTAATCGATTCTACTTTGGAGATTTTAGAACAGGAACTCGACAAGAAAGAGTTCTTTCGCGTAAGCAGAAAATTTATTGTTCCGCTAAAAGCAATCAAAGAAATTCAGGTTTACACCAATTCTCGTTTAAAAGTTATTTTACCAAGTTACAAAGAAGATGAGGTAATTGTAAGCCGTGAAAAAGTTCAGGATTTTAAAAGTTGGTTGGGATAGATTTTTTTTGTTAGAAGAAAGAAGAAAGATGTGAGATGAAAGAGCTTCATGTACGACATATAAAAAAAAGGGACGAAAATTTTCGCCCCTTTTTTTTTATCTAAAATCTCTTTATTATTTACTCAATCTGTGCAAGGTAAATGTCATCGCGCTCAAAAGGAAAAATGCCATAATCTGGTGAATTAATCCTAAAGCCAATGGTACGCTATATAATAAAGTGAATACTCCAAGTAAAAACTGAATGAAAACAAAAACAACTAATAAGTTAATTCCATTCGCCTGAGTTGTAGTAAGCGTATATTTTTTGCTTTTGAAGAAAAGGAAAAGAATAATGGCAACTACTACATAAGCAAAAGTTCTGTGTACAAACTGAACACCACTTTTTCCTTCAATTAAATTTTTGATTAAAGAAGATTGTTCAATAAAAACCGACTCATGAATAAATTCTCCATCGCTCATTAAAGGCCAGTGATTGTGAATTAATCCAGCATTCAAACCCGCTACAAATCCACCATAAATAATTTGGATCAATAAAGCTACTAAAGCAAAACGAGCAATTTTACGAAGTGGTAAAATCTTATTGATATTTCGTTCCGGATAAATCAAATCTAATGCTACCCAAAGCGTATAAGCAAAAGTAATAAAGGCAAAAGTTAAGTGTAATGAAAGTCTAAAATGGCTTACATCTGGATTGTCAATTAATCCGCTTCTTACCATAAACCAGCCTAAGAATCCTTGAAAACCTCCCATCGCCAAAAGAACGATGCATTTTTTGATGGTATCTGTGTCTAATTTCTTTTTAGCTAAAAAGTAAACAAAAGGCACAAAGAAAACCAAACCAATAATACGGCCGATAAAACGGTGAAACCATTCCCAGAAATAAATGAATTTATAATCGGCTAATTGAAAATCGTTGTGAATGTTGATTTTTTGGTATTCAGGGAATTTCTTGTATTCGTCAAAAGCAGCTTGCCATTTTGACTCGGTTAAAGGCGGGAAGGTGTCGGTTACCAAATGCCAATCGGTCATAGATAAACCTGAATTAGTTAAACGTGTTATGCCACCTACGACAACCATTAAAAATAATAAAACACAACCCGATAGTAACCAAATGATTACTGATTTATTTTCTTTTTTCATTTTATTAAATAATACTTATTTCTCAACTTTTTTTAAGCCTAACTTTTCAGCTCTTTTAATCACAAAATCGTAAGCCGCTTGATATTCATTTGGAATATCTCCTTCTAAAATGGCTTCTTTTACAGCCTCTTTTAAAATACCAATTTCTCGAGAAGGTTTCAAATCAAACATTTCCATAATTTCTTCTCCTGTAATTGGCGGTTGAAAATTACGAACCTGATCGCGTTCTTCGACTTCAACTATTTTTTTGCGAACCAGTTCGAAGTTTTTGTGATATTTCTTGAATTTAGCAGGATTTTTGGTTGTGATATCCGCTTCGCATAAAGTCATTAAATTTTCTACATCTTCGCCAGCATCAAAAACCAAACGACGAACTGCACTGTCCGTTACAATATCTTGCGCCAAAACAATCGGACGAGAGCTCATAATAACCATTTTTTGAACGAATTTCATTTTATGGTTCAAAGGCATGTGTAAACGTTCGAAGATTTTCTTCGCCATTTTTCCACCAAGAAATTCATGACCGTGAAAAGTCCATCCTTGTTTTTTGGTGAAGCGCTTTGTTGGCGCTTTTCCAATGTCATGCAATAAAGCAGACCAGCGCAACCAAACATCATCAGTATTTGGGCAAATGTTATCGACAACTTCTAGCGTATGATAAAAATTGTTTTTATGGGTATGACCTTCAATTTCCTCTACCTGATTCAACGCTGTCAATTCAGGTAAAATAATATCTAAAAGCCCAGTTTTGTATAAAAGTAAAAATCCAGTTGAAGGTTTATCCGTCATGAGGATTTTGTTTAATTCATCAACGATTCTTTCGCCTGAAATAATTTTGATTCTTTCTGCATTTTTTGTGATGGCATTCAATGAATTTTCTTCGATTTCGAAATTCAATTGAGTCGCAAAACGAATCGCACGAAGCATTCGCAAAGGATCATCAGAATATGTAATGTCTGGATCCAAAGGCGTTTTGATTGTTTTGCTTTCTAAATCTGTTAAACCATTAAATGGATCTAAAAGATCTCCGAAATTATTTTGATTTAAAGAAAGTGCGAAAGCATTGATCGTAAAATCACGACGATTTTGATCATCTTGTAAAGTTCCGTTTTCAACAATCGGATTTCGGCTGTCGCGGCTATAAGATTCTTTTCGTGCACCAACAAATTCAATATCGGTATCTTCAAAACGAAGCATTGCTGTTCCATAACTTTTAAAAACCTGAACTTTTGGTTTGTTTGGGAGCAAATCTGAAACTTTAAGTGCTAATTCAATTCCGCTTCCAACTGCTACAACGTCAATATCTTTTTTAGAACCTCGGTTTAAAAGCAAGTCACGAACAAATCCGCCGATCACGTATGAGTCAACGTTTAATTCCTGAGAAGCTTTCGAAATAATATCGAAGATTTTGTTTTGTAAAGCAGATTTATAATTTGTTTGTACAGCCACGAATTCACTAATTTTTTGAGTAAAAATGCAATTTGAATTTCAGACGAAATAAATTGCACGCAAATTTACAACATAGAAAATGCCTATTATAATCTATCGCTCACTTTTTTGAAGAATTTAATAGTTTTTGATGTTGATTTTTGTGAAAATTGGAAAAGGGTTGCCACGAATTACGCGAATTACTTGAATTTCTTTTTTTCTGCCACAGATTAAAGGATGAAAAAACTTGATAATATTTGTATAAGAATAAATTATGTATTTGTGCAGGTAAATGATCTACCACAAATTACACAAATTAACACAAATTTATTTTTAATAGTTCAGATTTAAAATGATTCAGAATCTTTGTAAATCTTATATCTCGATCACTATAGAATGACAATTAATTTAGTCAATGTACGGAAGATTAATTTGTGTTAATTTGTGTTAATTTGTGTAATTTGTGGTTAAAAAATATTTATGCGGAAATAGAACAAATCAATTGCGATAATCTATTTTTAGAAATGCAATTTGTATTTTTGAAACATACAAAAACGTACAAATGAAAATTGTTATATCTCCAGCGAAATCATTGAATTTCGAAAAAGAATTACCAACATCTCAATATACAGAACCGTCTTTTTTAAAAGAAGCAAGAGTGGTTCATAAAGTAGTAAAACAAAAAAAGCCATCTGAATTATCAGAATTAATGTCGATTTCAGACAAACTAGCCGATTTAAATTGGAAAAGAAATCAAGATTGGAAAACACCTTTTACGCCAGAAAATGCACGCCCTGCAGTTTATACTTTTGATGGCGATGTTTATACGGGTTTAGATGCTTATACCATTCCGTTAGATAAATTAGAGGTTCTGCAAGATAAACTTCGAATTTTATCTGGACTTTACGGACTTTTAAAACCTCTAGATTTAATGCAGGCATACCGCTTGGAAATGGGAACTAAAATGCCAGTTGCAGAATCTAAAAACCTACACGAATTCTGGAAACCAACAGTTACAAAAGCTTTAAACAAAGAATTGAAAAAAGATGAGTTATTTGTGAATTTGGCAAGTAATGAATATTTTTCTGCAGTTGATGTAAAAGCTTTAAAAGTACCCGTTATTACGCCAGACTTTAAAGATTACAAAGACGGAAAATTAAAAATGATCAGTTTTTTTGCTAAAAAGGCGAGAGGTATGATGGTTCGTTATATAATCGACACAAATGCTGAAACTATTGATGATCTAAAAGGTTTCAATTACGAAGGATATCAGTTTGATGCGAATCTTTCAAAAGGGAATCATTTGGTTTTTACGAGATAGATTTTTTGAGGTTCTAAGGAGCTAAGATGCTAAGGTTCTAAGTTGCTAAGATTCTGAGTTTTTAAAAGAGCCGGAGGCTCGATGCATATTGTATGCAGGGATTTCAATCCCTGTGGATTTCGAAGAAATCAATAAAAAACAACGCCGAATTCAATTAAGAATTCGGCGTTTTTGCGTATTATAAATCTATTATTATTAATGCATTGCGTCGGCTGCACTAATTTTGTTCTTTCCTTTTTTAATGAAAAGGATGATAGGAATACAGCATAAAAACATAATTCCTAGATACATGAAAATATCCATGTAGGCCATTACGGTACTTTGTTTCATTATAGAATATTCTATTGCCTGATACGCTTTTTTCAAAGCAACATCTGCGCTATATCCTTTAGCCATAAAGGCGTGTTGCATTCCTGCAATACGTTGTTGTACGTCAAACTTTGCTGGATCTAAATTGTTTATTAAATCTACTCTGTGCGACTGACTGAAACGAGTAATAAAAGTGGTAATAATTGCAATACCGAAAGATCCGCCTAACTGACGCATCATTCCTGTAAATGCTGCTCCTTCACCAATTTGTTTTCCTTTCAAAGTAGAAAGAGAAAGTGTTGTAATAGGTACAAAAAGTAATCCTAGACCGATTCCTCTTAAAATTAAAGGCCAGTACATATGTTCAACTCCGGTGTCTGGTGTCATACGGCTGTACATCATAAAGGTAAAGAAGAAGAAAACTAAAAACCCAACTCCAACCATGTAAGCTTGAGGAACACCTTTTTGGATCATATTTCCAACAAATGGCATCATAATCGCGGTTGTTATCGATCCCGGAATTAATAATAAACCGGCATCAGTTGCTGTCCATCCTAAAATAGACTGCGTATAAATTGGTATAATTAATGTCGAACCATATAAACCAAAACCAAGAATGAAACACATTACGGTTCCGATTCTTAAGTTTCCGTCTTTTAAAACACTTAAGTTCACGATTGGATATTTATAAGTAAGCTCTCTCCATATAAATAATACCAATCCAAGAACTGTTACAACACTTAAGGTTACAATTAAAGAATCGTTAAACCAGTCATCTTGCTGTCCGTGTTCTAGTACGAATTGTAACGAACCGATAAAGGCACTCAACAAAATAATTCCCCACCAGTCAACCTGATTGGCTTTTAATTTTTCTCCATATTTTGGACTTCTAACAAAAGTTAAAGCCAAAATAGTTGCAATAATTCCTAACGGAATGTTGATGTAGAAAATATAAGGCCAAGAATAATTATCAACCAAATAACCTCCTAAAGGTGGTCCCAGAGTTGGTCCAACAATTACACCCATTCCGTAAATCGCTTGCGCCATTCCACGTTTTGCCACAGGGTAACTTTCTGTAATAATCGTCTGGGCTGTTACTAGAAGCGCTCCACCACCCATACCTTGTACGAATCGGAAGGCTACTAGTTCCCATATATTTGTGGCATTACCACACAAGAAGGAACAGACTGTAAATATTATGATCGAAGCCACAAAATAATTTCGTCTTCCAAATTGCTGCGATAGCCAGCTCGTCATCGGAATTACAATAACATTCGCAATTGCGTATGCTGTAATTACCCATGCAACATCGGTCAAGGTAGCACCAAGACTCCCGCGCATGTCTGTTAGTGCAACGTTTACAATCGTCGTGTCAACAATCTCCAGCAATGCACAAAGTACTGCCGTAATCGTAATGACAACACGTCTGAAACCGTATTCTACTAAATCGTCATCTTGTACTGCTGTTGCCATTTATTTATTTTACATGTACATCTACATCAACGTTCATTCCTGGGCGTAATAATTTTACTTTTTCAGGATCGTTAGATTGATCTAAACTAATTTTTACTGGTAATCTCTGAATTGTTTTTACGAAGTTTCCTGTTGCGTTATCAGGAGGTAACAATGAAAAACGAGATCCTGTTGCAGGAGAAAATGATGTTACAATTCCTTTGAATTCGTAGTTTGGATAAGCATCAACTTTTAAGCTTACTTTTTGTCCAACAACCATTTTGTTCAATTGCGTTTCTTTAAAATTAGCTACAACCCAAGCTTCGTTGTTGTTGATGATGTAGAATAAAGATTGTCCTGGCTGAACCAATTGTCCTGGCTGAATATCAACTTTAGAAACCTGACCGTCAATTGCAGCAGTAACTACAGTATAAGAAAGATTTAAGTGAGCAACATCAAGCATAGTTTTTGCTTTTTTAATGTTTGCTGCAGCAACTTCTGTTTGTTTGTCTGAAACTTTAGATTTTGACTGAATAACAGACTTTTGGTAAGAAGTAGCTTTTTGTTGTTGTTCTAAAACACGTACTTGATTTTCAGCTTCGTCTTTTGCTGCCTGAGCTTGCTCAAATTGCTGTTTTGTAATTGTATGTGTTTTGTACAAGTTATTGTAACGGTTAAAATCGTTTGTTAATTGTCTCAATCTAATTTTTGCACTTTCGATAGAACCGCTTGCAGATCTCATTTGAGCATCTGAAACAGATATGCTTGCATATGCACTTCCAATATCAGCTTTTGCAGCTTCGTATTGACCTTCAGCTCCTAGTAATGCAGCATTAGCTTCATCAATCTTCAATTGATAATCTCTCTTGTCGATAGTAAATAAAGTATCTCCTTTTTTTACATAATCATTATCTTTCACATAAACTTTGCTGATATATCCAGAAACTCTCGGGATAATCGGATTCATTTTTTTCTCGATCTGAGCATCATCTGTTTCTTCGTGTGCTTGACCGTGTAAGTATTTAGATATTCCGTAAGTTCCTCCCAATAAAACCATTACGGTTAGTATGATGATGAATTTTTTATTTGTCTTTTTCTTTTCCATGAGAGCTATCGATTATATTTTAGAAAGATTGAATGATTGTGATAATTGTCCTGATACTGAAAGTAATTCGTAGTATTTTTGAATGATTGTTGCTTTAGATACAGCGGTATTAATTTTGGCACTTAAATGTTCAACATCTGCTTCAACTAAATCATTAGTATCAGCAAGACCATTGTCGAACTTGTCTTTTACCAGTCTGTAATTTTCAGCAGCTTGCTGAAGAGCTTCATTGTAAACCACACTTTGGTTGATTGCTAAGTCATAATCTTCAAGAGATTTTTGAACTTCAACTTTAATACGGTCTGTCATAATAGCTTCAGTATTTTTTACTTCCAAAGCTCTACTTTCTGCCTCTTTTACGTGTGCACTGTTTTTTAAGATTCCAGATAAATCATAAGATAAACCTAAACCAAAATTCATTGCATATTTTACTGTAATAATATCTTTAAGATCTAAAGCAGTATAGCCTCCAAGTAATGAAAGAGTTGGGTAGTAAGCCGCTTTTGCAATTCTAATATTGGCTTCAGAAGCTTTAGATTGCAAACGAATTGCTTCTAAATCTTTTCTACTTTCAAGTGCCAATGCATCTGTTGTTGGGGCATTGTTTGTTTTTAAATTAAAGAAATCATCTTCGTTAACTTGAAGCTTTGTTTCTGGAGCTAATTTAAGTAAAGTTGTTAGATAAAAATTGATATTGTTTAAGTTGTTAGTAGCTTCGTCAATAGATAATTGAGTTTTTGAAACTAATAATTGTGCTTTCAACAAATCATTTCTCGGAATAATTCCGTTTTTTTCTAATTCAGTAAAATCAGTAACACGCTGTTTAGCGCTTTTTTGATTTTCGTTTAAAACATCCAAAGTTTTTTGTGCTTTGTATAAAGCTGTGTAATAGGTGATTACTTTTAAAGCAACATCTTCTTTTGTTTTTTCAGCAGTAGCGGTTTCTGCTTCATACATGCTGTCGTAAGCATCAATACTGCTTTGAATTTTAAATCCTGCGAAAATTGGTAAGCTTAAATTAGCCATTCCAAGCATTGCGCGATCTGGAGAAGCTAGAGTAGCAGCACTTTCACCTTCGTTGTGCATGTCAATCGAAGCTTTAGTAAGGCGCTGATATTGTCCAGAAATTTTAAGATCTGGATACTGATTGTTTTTTACGGTTTTTAACTCGTACATTTTTGTGTTTACCTTAGTATTGGCAAGTGTAACCTCGTTACTTTTTTCCCACGCCATCTTCACGGCTTCGTCTAAGGTTAAACTTGTTTTTTCTTGTGCTTCTATTGAAGATATTCCGATAAAGAAAACTCCAAAGAGCATTAATTGACTAATTTTCATAAACAAGTAGCGCTTTTATAGTTTGTTGAATGTGCTTTGTAAGATCGTTTTTAATGTAATTGTTAAACTTTTCTTCTGTTTTTAAATCCAATAATTCTTCGAAGAAAGAGCGATTCATGTGAAAGTGAAAAAAGGTTCCAATAATCGTTGGTGTAATAAGTTGGATATTAATATCCTTTCTAAAAACGCCCTGCGCTTGTCCTTGGTTGATAATGCTTTCAACAGATTTTAAGTTTCCTTTTTTTAATTCTGTAAAAGCTTGAAGACTTTTTTCTCTCTTTTTGTTGTAAAGTTCAAAATGTAACACTCTGTAAATCCCCTTGTTAAGGCAAATTCTGTTAATGTAAATTTCGATTAATTTATTGACTTTTTCAAGCGGTTGAAGATTTTCCTGCAATAAATTTTCAAGTTGTAATTTTAGATCAACAGTTTTGTAGAAAATTAGGGCTTCCAGAAGCCTTTCTTTTGAACCAAAATAATACGAGACCATGGCAATGTTGATTTTTGCCTCTTTAGAGATATCTCGTATCGATGTTCCTTCAAATCCTTTCTCAGAAAACAGCTTTTCAGCAACGTTAAGAATCTGAATTTTTTTATCGTTTAATTCGATGTCTGACATGGTATTGTTTCTAATCGAATGCAAAATTAAACACTTGTTTAATTTAAACACTTGTTTAATTTTATTTTAACATAATATTAACATAAAACGGTTTCGATATTTGTGGTTTTGAAATTGTTTCTAAAGCATAAAAAAGCCTGAAAAACTAAGTCTTTCAGGCTGTTTGCTTTCAATTTAATTCTTTGGTAATTTCACTTGCTTAAAAATACCAATATTAGAAAATGATAGAATATCAGTTTTGTTTTTTGGTGTCAGATCATATCTGATATTAGAAATAATTTCATCTTTTGGTGATAGTTTTAGATCTTCAATAGATATTGTAGAGACAATACTAGAGCTTTTCGTTCTAATGAAAATATTTGTTTTTTTGAATTTTAAAATATCTAAATGTTCAGGTTCAAAACTCACAACGTCATTTAAATTATAAAAGAAAATACTATCGCGAGATTCTTTAAATGTTTCAAATTGATATCTTTTATAACCTTGATTTTTAAATGTAAAACCTTCATTTTGAAAAATCTTAGTTTTAATTTTAATGCCTTTTTCCTCACTATCCTTAATTTTTAATGGTATAAAGGTTTTGTTAGGAGCTATTTGATCATCAAGTTCTTCACAGTCAACACCAGAAATATTTTGTTTTGTGGGAATGGTTTCAAAATATTGAAAAGGTAATGATTCTACATTATTGATATCAAATACTTGAGTTGAATCTAAAATAGTATATCCAAATATGTATGAATCGCGTCCCCCCCAAGCATCATATTTATAAATAACTTTAGAGGAATTTTCAATTTTTTGAACAAATAATTCTGAAATCTTCCAGCTACGGTCACAACTCATATTCAAGAATAAGGATGCAATAATTATGAAGATTTTAAAATATTTCATTTGAATTTATTTATCGAATCTCCCCAACAAATTCAGCAATTTTCCCACTTCCGTTTTCTGCTAAATGCTTAATAAAAGCACTTCCGATAATAGCACCTTTTGCATATTTTGTAGCTTGATTGAAAGTTTCTTTATTTGAAATTCCGAAACCAACAATTTGAGGGTTTTTCAAATTCATGTCGGCAATTCTTTCAAAATACGTTTCTTGAGTATCACCAAAACCAGCTTGAGATCCTGTAACGCTTGCAGAACTTACCATATAAATAAATCCGTTTGAAACGCTGTCGATAAAACGAATACGTTCTTCTGACGTTTGTGGTGTAATTAAAAACACATTAATTAAACCGTATTTTTCGAAAATTGCTTTGTATTCGTCTGCGTAAACATCAACTGGAAGATCTGGAATAATCAGACCGTCAATTCCGATTTCCGCACATTTTTGGCAGAAAGCTTCAACGCCGTATTGTAACATCGGATTAAAATATCCCATAATAATCAACGGAATTTTTACGCTTTCGCGGATGTTCTTCAGCTGATCAAAAAGAATTTGTGTTGTCATTCCGTTATGAAGCGCCGTTGTGGAACTTGCCTGAATGGTTGGCCCGTCTGCCAAAGGATCACTAAAAGGAAGTCCGATTTCAATTAAATCAACTCCGTTTTTTTCTAAATCCTGAATCATCTGCACCGTATCGTTTAAGTTCGGATATCCGGCAGAAAAATAAATAGAAAGTATCTTTTTATCTTCTTGTAATTTCTGAGTTATTCTGTTCATTTTAATATCTTTTTATCCTAACAGGTTTTAAAAACCTGTTAGGTATGTTTATTTATGTTGTAGTTTTTACTCCTGCAAGGTTTGCTAAACCTTGTAGGTTTCTTATTTTACGTAATTCAATTATACCTACAAGGTTTTGAAAACCTTGCAGAAACCTAAAAAGTTACGATTTTACTCGTCCAATCATCGCCTTGTTTTTCAACAAGCAGTAATCCTGAGTCAGAATCATTCATTTGAGCAACTAATTCTCCTTTATTATTCCAGAATGCACTTTGTCCTGCAGAAGGCGAACCCCAAGATTCTCCGCTGAAATTAGACATCAAAACATTCATTTTGTGTTTTTGAGCGTAGTTTTGTAAATCTATATATGCATTAGAAATTCCGTTTGGCGAAAAGAATATACTGGCAATATAAATATCAGTATTGTTTTTAGCTGCACTTTCTGCATGCAACGGATTATCTATATCAGCGCAAATTGCAAAAGAAATGTTTTGATCTTCAATTCGAACCATCGGATTATAATCAAAAGAAGATTTGAAAAATTCATTTTCGCCTTCATGCAAAAATTGCTTGGTGTAAATAGAAACCGAGTCGTCTGGAGAAATCACAAATTCACCAATAAACATTTCGGATTCTATCAGAATAGGAGCACCGGCAACAATGATTATATTATGTCTAGCAGCCAATTCTTTTAAATGATCAATTCTGTAATCGTCTTTTGTAAAAGTTAATGCTGCAGCATTTTCTCTTTCGTAACCAGTAATTGACAATTCTGGAAAAGCAATCAAATTGGCACCATTTTGGACAGCCAATTCGATAAGCTTATAATGATTCAATAAGTTAGAAGATATATCTCCGCGTTTTGGTTTTGTTTGCGCCGTAGCTAAAATCATTTTATAATTCGTTAATTTTCAATGTAAATCCAGGCAGTTTCTCCCGAATGTAATGTGACTTGAACTCTCCTATAAGCATTCGATTCGAATAGATCTACTTTGGCCAAATCTGCATTAGAAATAGTGAAAACTACGCCATGAATAGTATCTGTAGAATTTTCACTTGCTACAGCCACAACGTAATCGGCCATTCCAAATTCTTCTTCAATTTTTAAGCTTTTGAGTTTGTAACCCATTACTTGGTCTGCAGTACCAATTAATATTTTATTAAAAATTTGTCTTTGAATTTCTTTTGATCGTAATGTTCCGTATGAGAATAACTTTTCCATAATTACTATTTTCTCGTTATTTGTTGAGTTTTGAATAAATCTGATTCGTTAAAGCAGATTATTCAAAAGTATAACTTTTATTACAATTTAAAATATTCAATGTAATTATCTAAATCTTTATCTCCACGACCAGAAAGACTAATTACGACAACATCTGTTGGTTTAAATTTTTTCTGATCTAAAACTGCAAAAGCGTGTGCACTTTCAATTGCAGGAATAATGCCTTCTAGTTTTGTTAACTGAAGTCCCGCATTCATTGCATCATCATCTGTAACAGAGAAAAACTCTCCTCTTCCTGTTTGTGCCAAATGCGCGTGTAAAGGACCAACTCCTGGATAATCTAGACCAGCTGAGATAGAATAAGGTTCGGTAATTTGTCCGTCTGGAGTCTGCATTAAAAGGGTTTTACAACCATGAATAACACCAACTTTTCCTAATTTACTTGTTGCAGCACTGTGTCCGCTGTCAACACCTTTTCCTGCTGCTTCAACAGCAATGATTCCAACTTCTGGTTCGTGTAAGAAATGATAATAAGTTCCGGCAGCATTACTTCCTCCACCGATACAAGCTACTACGTAATCTGGATTTTCACGTCCTTCTTTTTCTTTCAATTGCCATTTAATTTCTTCTGAAATAATGCTCTGAAAACGAGTTACCATATCTGGATAAGGATGTGGTCCAATTGCAGATCCGATAATATAATGTGTGTCAACCGGATTATTAATCCAATCGCGAATGGCCTCGTTTGTAGCGTCTTTTAAAGTTCTAGAACCTGAAAGTGCCGGACGTACTTCTGCGCCTAACATTTTCATACGAGCCACGTTTGGAGCTTGACGTGCAATGTCAATTTCACCCATATAAACGATACACTCAATTCCCATTAAAGCACAAACTGTTGCCGTTGCCACTCCGTGTTGTCCAGCTCCAGTTTCGGCAATAATTCTTTTTTTGCCTAGACGTTTTGCTAATAAGATTTGTCCAATTGTATTGTTTACTTTGTGAGCACCAGTATGGTTTAAATCTTCTCTTTTTAGATAAACTTTGGTGTTGTATTTTTCAGACAAACGTTTTGCAAAATACAACGGACTAGGGCGTCCAACATAATCTTTCAGCAATTGGTTGAACTCTGCTTTAAAATCAGGTTCGTCCATAATATTTAAGTATTTCTGACGCAATTCTTCTACGTTTGGATACAGCATTTCAGGAATGTAAGCTCCTCCAAATTCTCCGTAATATCCTTTTTCGTTAACGTTAAAACTCATTTTATTTAAATTTTAAAAGTTGGCAACATCAAATTTGCGTTTGAAATTGCTTAATCTATTTTTATTTTTCAGCCCTGGTTCGATTTCAAATTTACTATTTACATCGACAGCATAAATAGGTAATTTGGTTTTTGAAATTTCTTCAATTGCTTTTAATTCATTCATTCCAATTCCGCCGCTCAAAAAGAAAGGCTTTTTCGAATTGTATTTTTTTAAGATCGTCCAGTCGAAAGTTGTTCCGTTTCCGCCTGGAAGTTTTCCTTTTGTGTCAAATAGAAAATAATCGCAGACATTTTCAAAAGGTTTGATTGTTTCAAAATCAAAATTTTCATCGGCAGAAAAGACTTTGATAATTTCGATTTTCTTTGGAAGTTTTTCTTTTAAAGTGGCACAAAATTCAACCGATTCTTCTCCGTGCAATTGAACGGCTTGTAGATTGTATTTTTCGACTTTTTCTAGAATTTCTTCCTGACTTTGATTGACAAAAACACCCACTTTTTTGATGGTTTTTATCAATTCGGGAACATTCCCATTGCAATATCTAGCGGATTTTTCCCAGAAAATAAATCCCATATAATCGGGTAGGAGCGCGCCTACTTCGAGGATATTTTCTGGATATTTCATGCCGCATATTTTGAGTTTCATTTTCGTTGTGTGTTTTTTACCGCAAAGTGCGCTAAGGTTTTTTGCTTTTGATTATGCTTAAAAACGCAAAGTTCGCAAAGCTTTTTGTTGATTTTTTTTGCCACGAATTACTCGAATTACACTAATTTAATTCGTGGAAATTTGTGTAATTCGTGGCAAACTTAAATTTATAGTTTACTAATAAAATCCATTGCAGCTTGTCCAGCATTTTCGGTTTTCATGAAGTTTTCTCCAATTAAAAAACCTTTGTATCCGTAAGGTTTCAGTTCTTGAATGGCTTCAATTGATGAAATTCCGCTTTCAGATACTTTCACAAAGTCATTTGGAATTTTTGATGCTAATTCTTTACTGAAATCCAAGCTAACTTCAAATGTTTTTAGGTTTCTGTTATTTACACCAATCATATCTAAAGTCGGCATAATTGATTTCTCTAATTCTTCTTGATTGTGAACTTCTAAAAGAACTTCTAGACCTAAACCTTTTGCGAATTCAGATAGAGATTTTATTTCGTCACGAGTTAAAACTGCAGCGATTAATAGAATTAAATCGGCTCCATGTGCTTTTGCTTCTAAAATCTGATATTCATCTACAATAAATTCTTTTCGCAAAAGCGGAATATTTACTGAAGCTCTAGCCAAAAGTAAATCGTCCAACGATCCTCCGAAATATTTTCCGTCTGTTAAAACTGAAATTCCGCATGCGCCTGCATTTTCGTAACCTTTTACCACTTCCTCAACTGTGAAATTGTTGTTGATGATTGATTTTGAAGGAGAGCGACGCTTGTGTTCTGCAATAATTCCAGAATTGATTTCTCTTAATTTCTGACTAAGCGAAATAGTTTGTTTTTCAAAAAACACCGAAGCTTCTAATTGTGAAACCGGAATAATCGATTTCTTTAAAATCACTTCTTGTTTTTTGTCTATTATTATTTTATCGAGTATGTTCATTGTTTTTATTTGTTTCAAGTTTCAAGTCTTTTTAGTTTCACGTTCCAACAACTTGAAACTTGAAACCTGAAACTTGAAACTAAAAAATTATTTACTTAATTCTTGTAATTTCTGTAATGCTTTTAATCCTTTTCCTGATAGTAAACTTTCTTTTGCTAGTTCAAAACCTTCTTGTGGAGAACATTTTGTAACGGTTGAAATTGCCATTGCTGCGTTTGCACAAACTACATTATTCTGTGCTTCGTTTCCTTTTCCTGAAATAATATTCGTAAAAATTTCAGCAGATTCTTCAATAGTTTTTCCGCCTTCAATTTCGGTTTGAGATAAAAGACGAACACCAAAATCTTCTGGATTCAGCATTCCTTCCATGTGGTTAGAAATTGTTTTGGTTGGACCAGTCAATGAAATTTCATCATATCCGTCAAGCGAATGTAGGATTGTGAAATTCGTATCTGTGTTTTGGTACAAATAAGCATACATTCTAGCCAATTCTAAGTTGAAAACCCCAACCAATTGATTTTGTGGAAATGCTGGATTTACCATTGGTCCCAACATATTAAAAAAAGTTTTTACAGCCAATTCTTTTCTAATTGGTCCAACGTTTTTCATTGCTGGGTGAAATAGGGGAGCGTGCAAAACGCAAATTCCAGCCTGATCGATACATTTTTCTAAAAATGATGGATCGTTGCTAAATTTGATTCCCATTTTTTCCATTACGTTGCTTGATCCAGAAATAGAAGAAACGCCATAATTTCCGTGTTTTGCCACTTTTATTCCAGCTCCAGCTGAAACAAATGATGCTAAAGTCGAAATATTGAAAGTGTCTTTTCCGTCACCGCCCGTTCCGCACAAATCAATTGTGTTGTAAGCTGATAAATCAACGCGAACACATAAATCTAATAATGCCTCGCGAAAGCCAGAAAGTTCATCAATGGTAATGCTTCGCATCATAAAAACAGTCAAAAATGCCGAAATCTGACTTGAATTGTATTGACCGCTTGATATATTAATCAATACGTTTTTTGCTTCTTCTTTAGTAAGCACTTCGTGGTTGATTAATTTGTTTAATATAGTTTTCATTTTTTTTTAAGATTCTAAGTTGCTAAGGTTCTAAGATGCTAAGGTTTTTGTTTTTTATTTGTTTCATGTTTCAAGTTTCAGGTTAATTGCATTGCGCAAACTTGAAACTTGAAACTTTTTCAATGTTCATTTCCTTGATAAATCCACATGGATTCTGTTTTTCCAGCTCTTTCAAAACCATTTTTTTTATAAAATTCAACTGATTTTCCGTCTGCTGTTAGCATTTGCATATGAAAGTGTTTGTATTTCTCCCGCATTCTGTCCAAAATCAATTTCCCGATTCCTTTTCCTTGATATTCAGGAAGCACCAATAAATGCGGATAATAAACAGTTAAGAATCCATCTGAAATCGCATTTCCAAGTCCGATAAGCTTTTTTCCTTCCCAAGCCGTTACTAAAGTTTCAGAATTTAAAAGACCATTATAAAGTTCGTTTGGCTTGCTCGCAGAACTCCATTCATTTGCTTTATACAAAACTAAAATGTCATCAATTTTGATTTCTCGGGTTTCTAAAATTGTTATTTTCATTGGTTTTTTTGTTTTGGGTTTCAGGTTTCAAGTTTCATGTTCCAACAACTTGAAACCTGAAACTTGAAACAAAAAGTTTCTAGCTTTTAATCCAATTCTCTAAAATCCTTTTTCCGTTTGGTGTCAAAACGCTTTCTGGGTGAAATTGAACGCCTCTTACATCGTAATTTTTATGTCTTAAAGACATGATTTGTCCGTTTTCGTCTATTGAAGTTGCTTCTAAATCTTCTGGTAAGTTAGCATCTACAACCCAAGAATGGTATCTTCCAACTTCGAATTCGTTTCCTAAACCTTCAAACAAAATTTCGTCTGAAACTACTGTTTTTACATTTGTAGCCACTCCGTGATACACTTTGTCAAGGTTAGAAAGTGTTCCGCCAAAAACTTCTCCAATGGCTTGCTGTCCTAAACAAACTCCAAGAATACTTTTCGTTGGACTGTATTTTTCGATTACTGCTTTTAATAAACCTGCTTCATCTGGAATTCCAGGTCCTGGAGAAAGCAAGATTTTTTCAAAAGAAGCAATTTCATCAATATCAAATTCGTCGTTTCTGTAAACGGTAACTTCGCAGTTTAAATCTTCTAAATAGTGCACTAAATTGTAAGTGAAACTATCGTAATTGTCTATAACTAAAATCTTTTTCATTGTGTTGTTTTTTGTTTCAAAGTTTCAGGTTTCAAGTTTCACGTTCCAACAACTTGAAACTTGAAACGAAGAAAACTTGAAACTAAATTTTCTTATTTCTCTCGAACGTATTTTTCGATAATAACTCGATCTACGCCTAATTTTTCTACTTTTTCTACTCCTTTTTGAATCAAAGTGTCGTTTTGCACTTTCACTACAAATTCAAATTTGTTGTTTTCCCAATCACGGTTGTTGAAGAACTCTAAATTTTCGGTGTAAATACTATCTTTCAAAGTATATTTTCCACCTCCAGCAAAGTACAATGCCGATGTTGAATCTTTTCCGTTTTTTAAATCATGGTTCAAAAAAGCAAAATGTGTATCATTAATAATTTTAATCATTTTTGTTTTTGAATTGAAAGTCGAAAAAGTGGAGTCTTTCTCTGTCGTTTCAGCCGAGATAAGACGCCAGGTTCCTTCAATCGGATTCTTCTTCTCAGAAGTACAAGATGTCAAGCCAATAATTAAAACTAAAATGGATACTGCTTTTTTCATGGTTTATTATAGTTTGTTTGTTAATTGTTTAAAGTTTCAAGTTTCAAGTTTCAGGTTTCAAGTTTCAAGTTTCAAGTTTCAAGTTTCAAGTTTCACGTTCCAACAACTTGAAACTTTAAACAAAGAAAACCTGAAACAAAATTTAAATTTTCTCTGCCATTTCTAGCGCTGTATTTAAGGCTCTTAACTTATTATAAACTTCTTGCATTTCGCTTTCTTCGTCAGAACTTGCAACAATTCCAGCTCCTGCTTGACAATGCAATTGATGATTTTTAGAAAGAAAAGTTCGAATCATAATCGCGTGGTTGAAGTTTCCTTCAAAATCCATAACTCCGATGGCACCTCCGTAAAAATTACGATTTGTTTTTTCGCAGTCTTCAATTAATTGCATCGCTCTGTGTTTTGGAGCTCCGCTCAAAGTTCCTGCTGGAAAAGTATCTGCTACAACTTGCATTGTAGTTGCTTTATCGTGTAAATGTCCCGTAACTTTAGAAACCAAGTGAATTACGTGAGAGAAAAACTGAACTTCTCTGTATTTCTCAACATTTACATCGTGCCCGTTTCTGCTCAAATCGTTTCTTGCCAAATCAACCAGCATGACGTGTTCGCTGTTTTCTTTTTTATCTTCCGAAAGCTCTTTAGCTAAAAGCGCATCGCGTTCGTCATTTCCAGTTCTTTTGAACGTTCCTGCAATTGGGTGAATTTCGGCTTTTCTATTTTTTACGATAATTTGTGCTTCTGGTGAAGAACCAAATATTTTGAAATCTCCGTAATCAAAAAAGAATAAGTATGGAGAAGGATTGATACTTCTTAAAGCTCTGTAAACATTAAATTCATCTCCTTTGAAACCTTGTGTGAATCTACGAGAAAGAACCAATTGGAAAACATCTCCACGGTAGCAATGTTTTTTTGCTAAAGCAACATTGGCTTTAAATTCTTCATCGGTTAAGTTTGAGAAACCTTCACCTTCTTTAGAGAATTTATAAGAAGCGATATTTCTAGATTGTAATAATTGCTCAATTTCTGCAATATTATTTTTATTGTCAACGCTGTGGCAGAAAATATAAGCTTCGTTTTTGAAGTGATTGATGGCAATAATATTTTGATATACTGCATAAAAAACATCTGGAATTGAAGTTGTATTGTCTTTTTTAGCTATTGAAACCTTTTCAAAATAACGAACGGCATCATAAGAAATATATCCGAAAAGACCATTATTGATAAATTTAAAGTCATTTTTTTCGGATTGAAACTGACTTGAAAATTCCTGAATTACTTGTGGAATATTGGTTGAAGCATCAATTGCGATTTTTTCTGAAGTTCCGTCAGGAAAAGTTTTAGAAATAACTTCATTTTCGATTTTAATCGTTGCAATTGGGTTGCAGCAGATGTAAGAGAAACTGTTGTCATTTCCGTGGTAATCACTACTTTCTAGTAATAAACTATTTGGGAATTTATCTCTGATTTTGAAATAAATGCTTACTGGCGTAACCGTATCTGCTAGAATTTGTTTGTAATGCGTATTAAGAATAAAAGGTTTCAAAATATTTAGTTTTATGTTGTTCGTTAATTTGTTTTCAATTGGATCAAAAAAAAAAGGGCTTGTCGTGATGACAAGCCCTTTAAATTTATAGTTTTAACAATACCATAGGAAGCTTCGTTCACGACGTCTGACGTAAATTACTCCACCACCAAGTATTGTTTAAAATTGTTCTCATTTCTTTATTTTGATTTGACAAATATATAAATGTAATTTGAATTGAAGTATATAAATTTTGAAAAAAAAATTATCTAAAATCGAAATTTTGTTAAATTTTAAATGTCAAAGTTGTTATAAAGTCTTAATTTCCAATTGCAATTGTGTTGTTTGTACTGGCTCTAAAATCTGGATTTCCTTTGATGTTAGGCGTTGCAAACAACTCTGTGTTTTTCATTTTTGTATATTCTAAACCTGAATTCGGGTTGTAATAGTTTTGGATAGAACTGTCGCTACTTGCCGATTCGCTTGTAATTCCTCCGTTACAATTGTTTACAATTGTATTTTTAAAGCTCATTTTAGACAGATTTACATCTCCATTACCAATGGCACCTTCTAATAATACAAATGGAGCAAAACCAGAAATAATACTGTTGTTTAAACTAAAGTAAGTGTTTTCTTTGATAAAAATAGACTCTCTTACCAGACCTTGATTGTTTTCTTCTAAATTAATCAAAGTGATATTGTTGGCGTTTATTTTAGTCATTTTTTTATTCATGTCTGTATTTGCCACTTTTTCATAAGAATCAACTTCAAAACATCTTGATCCTGAAATATCTGATGAAAAAGGATGACGGATAGCAATACTATTAGAAATGTTGATTTGTGCACCTTGAGTAAAATCAAAATCATCATCTGTTGTACGGTAAGAAATTAAATTTGTCATATTTAAGTCTCCGCCATAACATTCGAAAGAATCGTCATTCGAAAAACTGATTTGAATGTTGCTTAAAATAGTTTTTCTACCAACTCCCGCTAAAGAAAGACCATTTAATTCTTTTGTTGAACTTAATTTTCTACCTGCATATTCAATACGAACAAATTTCAAAATACCTGAATTGTCTTCTGCATCTTGGCCTCCATAATGATTTAGGTTTGCTTCTAGATCGAAAGGTAATGTGTGTACGCCACCTAAAGAATTGATTGGAGCTTTTCCTAAAACAATAATTCCACCCCAGTCTCCTGGCTTTCTAATGTTTTTTTCTTTATTAGAAGTAAATACGATTGGGTCGGTTTCTAAACCTTCAGCAAGAATTTTAGCACCATTAGTAATTACAAGAGTTCCGCAGGTTTTATCGTCTCCACGAATTACAGTTCCTGGCTCGATTGTTAAAGTTGCGTTATTTGTAACATAAACAACACCAACTAATTGATAAGTGTTTCTTTTTACCAATCTGGTATCTTTATCAATAGTTCCGGCAATTATGTTTGTAGCTTCATTATATTCGTTGGCAGCTGGTTTAAAGTTTGTCCAGTTGTTCATCCAGTTATTAGTACCAATAATACCTTTTGGTTGTTGTTGGGCGTGTACGAAAAAGCTGATTGTGAGAGTAATAAGAGCAATGCGTAATTTTGTTTTCATAACTATGATTTGGATTTCTAGTTTTTGATTTTTTTAATTGTCCCAAAATTAGAAGCCGTATGTTAATCAAAGTCCCGATGTTTATTACGAATGAGTTACTTCATTGTTAACAATGTTAAGTTTATGGAAATTTTTTGTTAACAAAATAAAACCCCGACAGTTTTGATACTGCCGGGGTTTATTATATTTTGAATTAGTAAGTCTAAAATATTAGAATTTTAAAGCTACAGCCAATTCGAATTCGTCGTTGATAGTTTTATCTCCTAAACCATCGAAGAAGCTACCTGAACCATATTTAATATCGTATTTAGTTCTGTCAACTTTGAAAGCAGTTGTAGCAGTGTTTCCTTTTACAGTGATATCAAAAGTTACTGGTTTAGTAATTCCTTTGATAGTTAAGTCTGCAGTTACAGTGTAAACGTCAGCAGATTTTGCACCGATAGTTTTGAAAACTAATTTTGAAGTTGGGAATTTATCAGTTCCGAAGAAATCGTCAGCTTTTAAGTGACCGTTTAATTTTCCTTGGTATTCTCCAGTTAAATCTGTAGCAGTTAATGAAGTCATGTCAACAGTGAAGCTACCACCAGCTAATTTTTTTCCTTTGAAAACTAAAGAACCCTCTTTAAAGTTTACAGTTCCAGAGTGCTCTCCAGTTACTTTTTTACCTACCCATTTGATAGTAGATGCTTTTACGTCGATTTTTTTAGTTTGAGCGTTTACTGAGATTCCAGCTACAGCTACGAATAATGCTATTGCAATTGTTTTTAAATTTTTCATGTTGTTAAAATTAAAATTTGAATTTGATTAATAAATAATTATAGTGTGATAAATAATTCCTCTTGAGATTTTCTAACTTTTTTGTAATGCTGAGTGTCATCTTCATTATGTCTGTAACCAACAGTTGCAATAACAGAAGCGCTTAAGCCTAATTTGTCGAAACCTAAAATTTCGTTGAATTGAGCAGCATTGAAACCTTCCATTGGTGTAGCATCTATTTTTAATTCAGCTGCCGCTCCTAATAAGTTTCCTAAAGCAATATAAGTTTGTTTTGCAGTCCAAGTATTTTTTGCATCGCTTGATAAATTTCCAACTACATTTTTCATCATGTCGCTGAAACCTCCTAAAGCATCTACAGGAACTCCTCTTGTTTCACTGATATTGGTGATATATTTATCAACAGAAGCTGCGTCTAAAGTAACATCGCTTGCAAAAATGAATAGGTGGGAAGCATCTGTAATTTGAGTTTGACCCCAAGCTGCCCCTTTTAATTGTTCTCTTAGTTCTGGATTTTCTACGATAACAACTTTATAAGGTTGTAATCCGTATGAAGAAGCACTTAATCTAACCGCTTCTTTTAAGGTATTTAAATCAGCATCAGAGATTTTTTTTGCTGCATCAAATCTTTTTGTTGCATATCTCCAATTTTGACTTTCTAAAAATGTGCTCATGATATTAATTTTGTTGAGTTCGGTATTTTTCTAATAATTTGTTTAATAATTCTAATTCTTCCGGGTTTATGTTTTCTGCAAACGCACGCTCGTGTGCATCTACCTTCGGATCTAATTCTTTTAAAACGTCTAATCCTTTTTGCGTAATCGAAACTTCAATTTTTCTTCGATTATCAGGGCAAACATTTCTTGTTACGAATTCTTTCAGTAATAGTTTGTCAACTAATCGGGTTGTGTTACTCGTTTTTGCCAGCATACGTTCCTGAATGACACACATATTAGCAGGATTTCCTTTTTGTCCTCTTAATATACGCAGCACATTGTATTGTTCTCCAGACAGATCATACGGTTTTATTAACTCGTTGAAATGATCCTGAATCACATTTTGTGTGTACATGATATTCAGAATAACTTTTTTCGCATTATCCATCTTAACTGTACTCTTAATAACTTCTTCAATTGTCATAGTTGTAAGTGTATAATTTGTATATACAAATGTAGAACTTTTAATATTTGTATATACAAGTGTCATGTTAAAAATTTGTTAATTCGTTCAGTTGGTAGTAATCACTGGTCAATTTCAACACTTTGTTTTTATAAAAGTAAAGTATTTTATGTTTTTAAAGTGTTGATATTTTGAGGTTTAACTTAAATTTAAAATTAAAAATGCTGAGAAATACTCCAAGTATTTAAAGATAGCTTTTTGTAAGGCAATTTGAAAAGATAAAAGAGATAAGTAATTTAAAATCAATCGAATTTGAAGTTTTATTGAAATTCGGAAAGAAGATATCCTTTGGCAATTGCTCTAAAATTTGCGATTTCTTTGATAATCCAGGCTTCATCGTGACCTAATTCTTTCGCAATTAATCGTGCTGTTTTTTCAGCGGCTTCAATAGCAGCTCGTGCATCTAAAAATAATAAACGAACACGCCTTGCCAGAATATCATCTACAGTTCTTGCCATTTCATGTCGAATTGCCCAAACGACTTCTGCGATTGTAAATTCATAATTTGGATGGAGTTTTTCTTTTAATTCAGTTTCGCTTTCCTTTAATTCTATAATTTTAGAAATATCAGAACCATATATATAAAGGTGATTTTCTCTGTCGGCAGCATTCGTCGATTTATTTCCATGAATGGAAAGATGCTCTGTAATACATTCTTTATTAGGTAATTTTCCAGTTTTGATTGCTTTATCAATAATATCTTCAGCGATTTTTCTATAGGTGGTCCATTTTCCGCCGGTAATAGTAATCAATCCAGTTTCAGAAACAATAATTTTATGACTTCTAGAAACTTCTTTGGTGCTTTTTCCTTCTTCTTTTGGCGCGGCAAGGGGGCGCAAACCTGCAAAAACAGACAAAACATCTGCTCTTGTGGGTTTCTTAGCAAGAAAGCGTTGTGCAGTTTTGAGAACAAATTGAATCTCGCTTTCTAAGGCAATTGGTTCTAGACTTTGCTTTTTTATTAAAGTATCGGTAGTCCCCACAACAACGCGATTGTGCCAAGGAACAGCAAATAAAACTCTTCCGTCTTTTGTTTTCGGAATCATTAATGCATTTTCGCCAGGCAGAAAAGATTTATCAAATACCAAATGAATTCCCTGACTCGGAACAATGTATTTTTTATAAACGTTATCATTTAATTTCATGATCGCATTGGTAAAAACTCCTGTGGCATTTACAACGACAGAACCTTTCAAATCATAAGTTTGACCGTTTTCCTGATCTTGAACTTGAACACCGATAATTTGGTTTTTATCGTCTTTTAATAAATTGACAACTTTAGTATAATTAAGCACACAAGCTCCATTTTCTATAGCAGTTTGTGCCATGTTTATTGCCAATCGTGAATCATCAAATTGTCCGTCATGATAAATTACTCCATTTACCAAACCATTTTCTTCTACATTAGGAAGCATTTCAATAGTTCTTTTTTTAGAAAGATATTTTGAACTTCCTAAACTTAAACAACCCGACAATAAATCATAAACTTTTAATCCTATAGTATAAAAATAACCGCTCCACCAATTGTAATTCGGAATAACAAAAGATTGATTTTTGACTAAGTGGGCAGCATTTTTAGCTAATAGACCTCTTTCTTTTAAGGCTTCTCGAACCAAATGTACATCTCCTTGTTCGAGATAACGCACGCCGCCATGAACTAATTTGGTACTTCTGCTCGAAGTTCCTTTTGCAAAATCTACTGCTTCAAATAAGATTGTTCTGTAACCTCGGCTTGCCGCATCAACAACAGTTCCAAGTCCGCTTGCACCTCCGCCAATTATGATTACGTCCCATTTTTCGGTATTCTGTAGTTTGTTTAATTGTTCAGCGCGATTCATGCTTTATTCTTGTTGTTTATTTTGCGAAAATATTGTTTGAAACAAACTTAACGAAATGAAATTAAAAATTGATGAAGAAAAATATTTAACCGCAAAGCACGCAAGGTTTTTTGAAAATAGAGCTTTATAAAAAACGCAAAGTTCGCAAAGCTTTGTAAATAAAACTTTGCGAACTTTGCGTCTATCTTTGTGTGCTTTGCGGTTAAATTATGTTCAGAGTATTCCAACCTGAAACTTGAAACAAATAAAACCTGAAACAAATTTATTAATGAGGTAATTTGTCTTTAATCAAACCATAAAACCAAGTTCCGACAATAGCACTTAATAAAGTTACCACAATTACAGTTGCTCCTGTACCGATTTGAGCGAAAAGTGGACCCGGACAAGCTCCTGTAATTGCCCATCCAAAACCAAACATCAATCCGCCATAGATTTGTCCTTTGCTGAATGTTTTAGGTTGGATTTCGATTTTTTCTCCGTCAAGGGTTTTGATGTTGAATTTTTTAATCAATTGTACTGAAATTAATCCAACAGCAACAGCGCATCCGATTACACCATACATATGAAACGATTCCAAATGAAACATTTCCTGAATACGAAACCAGCTGATGATTTCTGCTTTTACGAATACAATTCCGAAAAAGATTCCAACGATTAAATATTTAAGGTTTGCAAATGCGTTTTCTTTTTTCTGGCTTGCGTTGATTCCTTCGCTGTCTATATTTTTATTTTCTAAATTCATTTTCTAAATTTTAAAGTGAAAGAATATAAGGTAAAATCAAAAGGGACATTACAAAACCGCCAATCATAAAACAGATTGTTGCTACTAATGAAGGCCATTGTAAGTTTGATAATCCCATTATCGCGTGTCCGCTTGTGCAGCCGCCGGCATAACGAGTTCCGAAACCAACTAAAAATCCACCGACAACCATCATGATAAATCCGCGAAGCGTTAATAAACTTTCCCACGAAAATAATTGTGACGGAACCAAACCGCTATGATCTGTGATTCCGTAAGTGGCTAATTTCTCTGATAATTCAGGCGCAATTTCCACCGGATTTGGATTTGATAAGAAATAAGCAGCGATAAATCCGCCAAGAAATATTCCTAATACAAAGAATAAATTCCAACTTTCTTTTTTCCAATCGTATTTAAAAAACGAAATATTCGCAGGAATACAAGCCGCGCAAATATGACGAAGAGAAGAACTTATCCCGAAAGATTTATTTCCGATAATTAATAAAATTGGAACAGTTAATCCAATTAACGGGCCTGCAACGTACCAAGGCCAAGGTTCTTTAATGATTTCGAGTATACTCATTTATTTTTAAAATTTAGATTTTTTCATTTAACCATTAAGAGATTAAGAAAATTAAGCCAATCTAACTTAATGAAACTTTAAAAAGGGTTAAGAAAAATTAAGCATTCCAACTTAATTAACTTAATGCCTTAATGGTGAAACTTATATTTATGCTTTTAAAACCTTACTTTGGCAAACAAAATCTGATTTTGGAACATTCGTTTTTGAAATTGCTCCGAAACCGCCTTCCACTTCAGAGAAATTTCTGAAACCTCTTGCTTGAAGTATTGAAGCAGCAATCATACTTCTGTATCCGCCAGCACAATGCAAATAGAAATGCTCATTCGGATTAATATCTTTTACCCAGTCATTAATATAAGCGAGAGGTTTGCTGTAAGCTTCGTCAATATGTTCTGCTTCGTATTCTGATTCTTTACGAATATCTACCACTTTATCTTCACCAAATTTAAATTCGTTTGCAAATTGTTCAGCAGTAATTCTGTTTACGGTATCTGTTTCAAAACCTGCATTTTGCCAAGCTTCAAATCCACCTTCCAAATGTCCAATGATGGTATCAAAACCAACACGGCTTAAACGTGTAACAGTTTCTTCTTCCATTCCTGCTGCAGTAACCAAAATAATTGGCTGTTTTACATCAGCAATTAAAGTTCCAACCCAAGGAGCAAAATCACCATTGATTCCAATATTAATAGATTGCGGAATAAATCCTTTGCTGAAATCAGCTGCGCTTCTGGTATCTAAAATTAAAGCGCCAGTTTCTTCTGCAATCGCTTCAAATTCTTTGGCATTTATCGCTTTCATTCCGTTGTGTAAAACCGTTTCAAAGCTTTCGTAACCTTGTTTGTTCATGGCAACGTTCATACTGAAATAGGCTGGAGGAGGCAATAATCCGTCAGTTACTTCTTTGATGAATTCAGCTTCGGTCATATTAGCACGCAAAGCGTAGTTTGTTGCTTTTTGATTTCCGATTGTTGAAACTGTTTCTTTGCTCATGTTTTTTCCACAGGCGCTTCCCGCACCGTGCGCAGGATAAACAATCACGTCATCAGCCAAAGTCATGATTTTATCTCTTAAAGAATGAAATAAAATCCCAGCCAATTGATCTTGTGTCATTCCAGCTGCTTTCTGAGCTAAATCAGGACGACCAACATCTCCAATGAATAAAGTATCTCCAGAGAAAATCGCGTGATCTTTTCCGTTTTCATCAATTAATAAAAAAGTACTACTCTCCATAGTATGTCCAGGAGTATGTAAAACTTTAATCGTAACTTTTCCAAGTTTGAATTCCTGTCCGTCTTTTGCAGAAATGCAATCAAATTCGCAAGCTGCGTTTGGTCCGTAAACAATTGGAGCTCCAGTTTCTTTACTTAAATCAACATGTCCAGAAACGAAATCGGCGTGGAAATGTGTTTCAAAAATATATTTCAGCTTTACTCCGTCGCGTTCCAAACGATCTAAGTATGGCTGCGTTTCTCTAAGCGGATCAATAATGGCCGCTTCGCCATTTGAAGTGATATAATATGCACCTTGCGCAAGGCATCCGGTGTAAATTTGCTCTATTTTCATGATAGGTATTGTAAAATGATGGGATACAAAGGTAACTTTGTTTTTTAAAAAAATAGGTGACTAATGTTACAGAAATTAGGTTTTTGTGTAAAAAAATGTAGTTTAACCATATAAGCGATATAAGTTCATTTTAGATTAGGGTTTATTAATTTAAGTAATATGAAAAACTCCAGCTTACAATTACTTATATCACTTATATGGTAGAAAAAAATCTTTGTATTTTTGCAATTCCACAAAGTCATTTATAAATTTCTTATGAACACACAAGATTTATTAGATCAAATTGCTTTTATAAAAGAAATTGATAAAGTAAAATACATCCAACGCAAGACAAAATTATTCAACAGCGACAGATGCGAAAATGATGCAGAACACAGCTGGCATTTGGCTCTGATGGCGATTGTTTTGGCAGAACATTCCAACGAACCGATTGATGTTTTGAAAGTGGTGAAAATGGTTTTGATTCACGATATAGTAGAGATAGATGCAGGAGATGTTTTTATTTATGATACGGTAAAAAATCATTCAAATACAGATGAAGAACGATTGGCTGCCAATAGAATTTTTGGTTTACTTCCTGAAAAACAAAAGGAAGAATTTATTGCAATCTGGGAAGAATTTGAAGCTGGGGAAACCAACGAAGCTAAATTCGCAAAATCAATGGATCGTTTAGAACCTTTACTGCAGAACACTTCAAACAACGGCGGAACTTGGAAAGAATTTGGAGTGAAATATGATAAAGTTTACGAAAAGAAAAGTGTCATAAAAGAAGGTTCAAAATCGATTTGGAATTACGCTGAAGGCTTGATCAACGAAAGTGTAGAAAAAGGAATTTTGGAGAAATGATTTTTCACCATATAAGTTATATAAGTTCATTTTAGTTTTACGCAAAAATATATTTACTTATATAACTTATATGGTTTAAAATTTTAAAAAGAAACTCATGTTTTAAGAGGCAATTCGGGTTCTAATGGTTAAATTTGTGGAACTTCATAAACAAATTACCATTATGGAAGAAATGCTCTTTTATGATCGAATGCAATTTGCCTTCACCATTACTTTTCATTATCTTTTTCCGCAACTTACAATGGGTCTTTCGCTCATCATTGTTTACTTCAAGTGGAAATTTCTCAAAACTAAAGACGAACAATACAATCATGCCACCCATTTCTGGATGAAGATCTTTGCCCTCAATTTTGCAATGGGAGTTGTAACCGGAATTCCGATGGAGTTTCAGTTTGGAACCAACTGGGCAAAATTCTCCGAATTAACAGGTGGAATCATCGGACAAACCCTTGCAATGGAAGGAATGTTTTCTTTCTTTCTTGAATCTTCATTTTTAGGAATATTTTTGTTTGGAGAAAAACTCCTCGGACATAAATGGCATTTTGTAACCGGATTATTGATCATGATTGGTTCCTGGGCCAGCGGATTTCTAATCATCGCCACACATTCCTGGATGCAGAATCCCGTTGGTTACGAAATCTTAGAAAACGGAAAATTTGTTCTGAATAATTTTCAGGCTTTATTTTTAAATCCGTGGCTTTGGCCTTCTTATTTGCACAATCAAGCGGCTTCTATGGTAACGAGTTCTTTTGTTGTTGCCGGAATTGGAGCTTTTTATATTTTAAGTAAAAAGAATGTTTCTTTCGGGAAATTGTTCTTAAAAACAGGTGTAATATTCGGATTGATTTCGAGTATTGTTGTGGCTGTTCCAACGGGAGATTTAGCTGCGAAAAACGTTGTGAAATATCAACCAGTGACTTTTGCCGCTATGGAAGGAATTTTTCATACCGAGAAAAAAGGTTCTGAAATTGTTTTAATAGGTCAGCCCGATGTAAAAGACAAAAAACTTGATAACAAAATTGCTGTTCCAAATATTTTGAGTTTCCTAACTTATGGAAATTGGGATCAGGAAATAAAAGGTTTAGATCAGTTTGAAGAAGATTTACATCCAACAAATATTTCTGGATTGTATTATGCTTATCATATTATGGTAGGTTTAGGAACTGTTTTTATTGGTTTAATGGCATTGTCTCTTTTCCAGTTAATACGAGGAAAATTGTTTCAAACCAAATGGCTTTTATGGTCATTAATGTTCATGATGCCATTTCCTTACATTGCCAATACAACGGGTTGGTACACGGCCGAGTTAGGAAGACAACCTTGGTTGGTTTACAATTTATTGCGAACATCAGAGGGTGCTTCGCCGACTGTTTCTTCTGGAAATACTTTATTCACGTTACTTGGTTTTATAGGTTTATACCTTTTACTCGGAATGTTGTTTTTGCTTTTGGTTGGAAAGATTATCAATAAAGGACCGCACAATGTGGAACTTTCAACAGAAAAAATATAAATATGGAATTTTTTTGGTACGTAGTTTTAATGGGAATTCTGGCTGTTTATCTGGTTTTAGACGGCTATGATTTTGGCGCAGGAATTATTCATTTATTTTTTGCCGATACAGAAAAAGATAAAAAAGCAATTACAAGCGCCATTGGTCCGTTTTGGGATGCCAATGAAGTTTGGCTGATTGCAGCGGGAGGGGTTTTGTTTTTTGCTTTTCCAACTTTATACGCGTCTTCTTTCAGTGGATTTTATCTGCCTTTAATCATGATTTTATGGTTGTTGATTTTCCGAGCAATCGGATTAGAAATGCGCGGACAAGTACACAATCATATGTGGGAAGCAATTTGGGATAAAGCGTTTGGAATTGCAAGTTTACTTTTGGCTCTTTTCTTCGGAATTGCCTTAGGAAATATCGTTCGCGGCGTTAATCTCGGAATGGTGCAAAACGGAGTTTCAACACAGGAACCGCATTTTTTCTTTTTGCCTTTGTGGAATCCGACTTTTAGTCCGCAGGCGAATGAATTGGGAATTATCGATTGGTTTACGCTTTTCCTCGGAATTGTGAGTGTTGTAGCATTGACGATTCACGGTGCCAACTGGATTATTTATAAAACAAATTCGGCTTTAAATCCGAAATTGAAAAATGTGGTTTTTAAATTGAATTTTGTTTTGCTTGTTTTGGTTTTTATTTCCTTAGGAATTTGGCATTTTATCGAACCAAAACCGTTTCATAATTTCGTAGAAAATCCGATTCTTTGGTTTTTTCCTTTACTGACTTTTGTTGGAATTGCTGGATTGTTCAAAGTTCGCTCTTTCAAAAAAGACGGTCACGGATTTGTTTTTTCAACCTTATTTTTATTGGGCGGATTTGCGTCAACAGCGGTTTCGATTTTTCCGAATGTTTTGCCTTCAACCAATAATGTAAATCCGTCATTAACAATTTATAATACTGCCGCTCACGAATACGGATTAAATGCTGGATTGAGTTGGTTTTTTGTGGCTTTGTTTCTGGTGATTATTTATTTTATTATTCAATATCGCGTTTTCAGTGGTAAAATGGATGATATTGGGTATGGAGAACATTGATTTTTTTATAGCCGCGACTCGAGCGATAGCGAACAGACGAAGCAACTCAAGAATTTTTATTTAATATAAATGAATTCTGAATTTTGCAGCTATGAATTACACGAATTTTAATTTCTTCAATATAGGATGAATTGCCTCCAGCTTTAGCTGGAGGTTTTTTGTTTGCATTTGAATTAGGCTTTAGCCAAAAAAAACGTAAAGTTTGGCTAAAGCCTTTTTTGTATATATTTGATTACCTCCAGCTAAAGCTGGAGGCAATTCAAGAAAAATATAAATTAAACTATGAAAAAACTAATTTTAATGATAATCTGTTTTTTAGTTTTAAGTTGTAAAAAACAGGATTTAGATCAAGATAAAAGTTTTCCAAATAAGGAAAATGAGGCTTTGAAGAAAAAGAATGATTCACTAAAACGAAAGCTCGAGATTGCAGAAGAAGCTATTGTAATTCTTCAACATCGAAATATTTGGTATGATGCTGAAAATGATAATCCCAATTTTAAAAATAAAGGAATAAAAGATCCTGAAGAATTTATAATTACGGAATTAAAAAAAAGACCTGAATTGATTCCAATGAAAGCTACATTAGGTGGAGAAATGTCTTTTGGAGCCGTTCAGCTTTTAGGAAGCAAATATTTAATTGCCTTTTATGAAGATGGACATATAGAAGGAAAAAGTATTTATAGTTATAAATTGAATGATTCTGGCAAAGTTGAGTTTAAATTGGTGGCTTCTGAAGAAAATTGAAGATGATAAATTTGAGCAATAAACAATTAAAAAAGATTGTAAATGTTATTGTTGCTATATTTGCGATTGTTCTTTTTGTCAAGTCCTTTGTAATTGACACAAGACAGGAAAGACTTAATCGTGGATTGGAAAACATTAAGGAAGAAGAATTTCAAGGTGTCGTTATCAAAAAAGGTTTTGAAAAATATAATCACAATGCCTCAATGATATATTTAAATAATGAAAGTAAATTTGCTATTTTTGGTCAGTTTTGGTCACAAATAAAAATTGATGACTCCATAGTAAAAAGAAAAGGCGAAACTTTTTTTACAATATATAGAAATAATAAAATGTTTGTACTGGATAATAGAGAGATAATCGAAGCTTGTAAATAGTAAAAATTCATAAAAAAATAAAAGAACAAGCGGATAGTCTTCGATAGGCATTTGGATTTAAACCGACTACAAAAACAGCCTGATTCAGGAAACTTTATAAGCATAATCATTTATTAAAGATTTAATTACAACTATTAGTTATATTCTATAATTTTTATTGTAAGAAAAAAAACTGGCTAATGTTTAATTTTACGTATCTAAGAATTTTTCCCCCAAAGAATTTTTAGAAAATGATTTTTACTAAAAGCTTAAATCCTTTTTTACCTACAAATTATTATGCCCTTAACGATTTTACCAGACAAGATTAGATTTTCATACAAATCTAAAAATTGGCAATACCACTTTGATGAAATTAAAGAAATTGGACTACTGAAAAAAAAGAAAAAGTACTTTCTAGAAAACGGTGCTTTTGTTGCAGTAACTGCTGTAACGTATTATTGTATGTTGTTTTCTGACTTAATGGATTTATATTATATCATTCCAGCGATTTTGTGCTATACACTTATTATAGCAATCAGATTTAATGATTCTACAGAATTTGTATATTTTATTTTTGTGAAAGATATTTATCAAAAAGAAATAAAAGCCAAAATTGAATCAAAAGATCATACCTTGGTCAGCAAACAAATAGATTATTATTTGGATCTTCAGTTCGAAAGAAATATTCAAAAAACAGCTTAAAAAATTATAAATGTTTGTATTTGATATTTCCCGTTATGATGTTTTATTCATAATGGCAGCTTTGATTTATGGTTATTTTATAACCAACAGGAAAAAATTAACGAAACGCTAAGTCATATATTATAATTTATGAAGTAGTTTTAGAATACCAAAAATAAGTATAGTTGTGCTGTTAATGAATTTAATAGCGGGCTGTTTTAACTATACGTGATCCCTAAGCAAAAAAAATATGGCCGCAACGATTAAAAACAAAATTAAAAATATTAGAGAGCTAAAGAATTACACTCAAGAATATATGGCAGAAAGATTAGGTGTAACGCAGGCTGGTTACAGCAAAATTGAAAAAGGAAAAACGTCTCTGAGTTATGAAAAATTGGTTGAGATTGGAAGAATTTTGGATGTCAGCGTTGAAGATATTATTAGTTTTGATTATGATAAGTACTTTAATAACTTCAATAAAATAACAGGAAACAATAACGGTAGTATTTTAATCAATGCCGATAATTCATCTGAATTAAAAGAACTTTATGAAGACAAAATCCAGTTATTAGAAAAACTTTTAAATATTACAGAAAACGAATTAGAACGTTATAAAGATAAATTCGGAGAGATTTGAAATAAAGTTTAGTTTCATCTTTGTCAAAGTTTCAGGCTTTGACAAAGATTACTCTACAAGTAAAAAACTAAATTCAAAATATTTAAAAATCTATACAGATTAGCACAATCTGAAGACATTAAATTCTAAAATAAAACTTCTTTGGCGATTATATAAAATCCCATAACAAGAACAAACCAACCAAAAAGCGGTTTCAATTTTGTTCCGTCTATTTTTTTAGAAAGCTGACTACCAATAAACATTCCGATTAAAGCCATTGCAGAAACACTTAACAAGAAAGTATAATTGATAGGTGTTCCGATGTATAAATCGCCAGCAAAACCGATTGAAGAATTAATGGTGATAATTAATAAAGAAGTTCCAACGGCTTGTTTCATTGGTAAATTGGCAAAGAACAATAAGGCTGGAATAATTAAGAATCCGCCTCCAGCGCCCAGAAACCCAGTTACAATGCCAACTAAAAACCCGATTATACTCAATTGAATATAATTGGTTTCTTTGGTTTTAATATCTGGCTGTCTTCTTTTAATCATAGAAATTGCAGCCGTTATCATAAGTACCGAAAAGATAATCATAATCAGAAAATCTTTGGAAACCGTATAAGAAGCCACGCAAAATAAAGTAGCCGCAATCTGTGGAAAAATAACTTCGCGAATAATTAGAATCGAAATAATGGAAGGAATGGCAAAATATAATGCCGATTTCAATTTCAGATTTCCCATTTTATAGTGACTGTAACTGCCAAAAAGCGCTGTTAGTCCGACAATAAATAAAGAATAAGAAGTGGCTTGATCTGGATTTACTTTAAATAAATACACTAAAATTGGAATAGTGAGAATAGAACCACCGCCGCCAATTAAGCCAAGCGAAATTCCGATAATGATTGAAGCAAAAAAGCCTAAATATTCCATTGCATTTATTTTAATGCAAAGTTGCTTCGGAAATTAAGATTCTACAGTAACATTTATCACAGATCTTGAATAATTTTACCATTAAGATATTAAGTTAATTAAGCTATACTGTCTTAATGATGCTTTTTAAAAGTTAAGAAATATTAAGCAATCCAACTTAATTGCCTTAATGTCTTAATGGTTAAAAATTTAGCAGTTCAATCTGGTTTCGGTTGAGTTTAACCAAACCTCTTTGTTCCATTTTTTTTAATAATCTCGAAACCACTTCACGAGAAGTATTCAATTCTGTAGCGATTTCTTGATGCGACAAATTAACTTCAGAACAGCCGCAGGCATCAGAATGTCTTTTTAAGTAAAACTCTAATCTTTCATCCATAGAACGAAATGCGATATTATCAACAACTTCGAGAACTTCTTCAAAACGGCTTCGGTAGGTTTCAATTACAAATTCGTACCAACTTCTGTGTTCCATCATCCATTTATCCATGAGTTGCAACGGAATCATCATTACCGAAACATCTTCAACAACTTTTGCCATAATTTGACTTTTCTCGCTTTTGGCGGTGCAAATCATAGAAATAGCACAAGCTTGTCCTGGTTGTAAATAATACATTAAAAACTCTCCACCATCTTCGCCTTCGCGGTATATTTTAATTTTACCTTTCGTAATCAGAACCGTGTTTTTAATGTATTGTCCAGTACGCATTAAAATGGTTCCAGTTTCAAAATTCTGATGACTTCCGTTTTCTTCAATGGTAGCAATAAGTTCGTTGGAGAAATTAGGAAATATGGTTTTTAATGAATGCTGCATTGTGTGTTTTTTTTGCCACGAATTGCACGAATTGACACTAATTAATTTGTGAAAATTGGTGTAATTCGTGGCTGATATATTTATCAAAATCGAATTAAAAAATGTATTTGTTTACAAAGATACTAGTTTGAAATGGGATTAATTATCAGAAAATTAGATTTAAGATTAATTTTATGTAAATGAAAAAATCCTATTTTCTATCGATTTTGTAGGCTGAATTTTTAAAAATAGTAACTAAATTTGTAATTCACTGATTATAATAGTTTCTCTAAAACGTTTTCTGAGAATAATAATCGAAATCGCATTTGGTACGTTTTTTATATATAGAAACGTCGTAATTTTACAAAAACACATTTTATTATGAATTTATCACAAGAAGATTGGGTTGCTCAGTTAGAAGCTGACGAAAATGCAGTTATACTTGACGTAAGAACTGAAGACGAATTCAATGATGGCTACATTGAGAATGCTCTAAATATTGATATCAATAAAGGGCAGGGTTTTATTTATGAAATTGAAGAATTAGATAAAAATAAAAACTATTATGTATACTGTCGTTCTGGGGCAAGAAGCGCAAAAGCTTGTCAGGTTATGAACGAATTGGGTATACAAAATGCTTACAATCTGCTTGGAGGAATCCTGGATTGGGAAGGCGAAACAGTACAACCATAAAAGAAGAAGAGGCATAAAAAAGCCTCTTTTTTCTTTTGAAAATAGAATTACCAGACCATTAAATAACCAAACTATGAGCTTTATACCAGAAGAATATCAGATTAATACGCTGATAAACCAAGAAACTTATCTTGTAAATGGAGAATTGAAACAATGGACAGGGCAAACCACACCTGTGTTTTCTACTATTTCTTCAACAGAAAAATATTCGCCGACTTTATTAGGATCTATTCCTTTTATGGGAGAAAAAGAAGCAGCAGAAGTTGTAGAAGCTGCTACCAATGCTTACGATATGGGACAAGGTTTATGGCCAACCATGAAAGTTGCCGATCGTATTAAAAGCATGGAAAATTTTGTGAAACAAATGAAGGAAACCCGAGAAGAAGTTGTGAAACTTTTGATGTGGGAAATTGGAAAAAACCTTGGTGATTCGCAAAAAGAATTTGATAGAACAGTAGAATATATTTACGATACAATTGCTAGTTACAAAGAACTAAACGGACGCAGTTCTCACTTTGAAAAAGTACAAGGTGTGAATGCTATGATTCGTCGTGGACCTCTTGGCGTTGTTTTGTGTCTTGGACCTTACAATTATCCGCTAAATGAAACTTTTTCATTATTGATCCCAGCTTTGATTATGGGAAATACTGTAATCTTCAAACCTGCTAAACACGGTGTATTATGTATTTCGCCATTATTAGAAGCTTTCAGAAGTAGTTTTCCAAAAGGAGTAATCAATATTGTTTACGGAAGAGGACGTGAAGTAGCTTCGCCAATTATGAAATCTGGAAAAATTGATGTTTTGGCATTAATTGGAAACAGTAAATCGGCTATTGCATTACAAGATCAGCACCCGAACAAAAATAGATTGCGTCTTATTTTAGGTTTAGAAGCTAAAAATCCAGCGATTATTCTTCCAGATGCCGATTTAGATTTGGCTATTCAAGAATGTATCACAGGAAGTTTGTCTTTCAACGGTCAGCGTTGTACGGCTTTAAAAGTATTGTACGTTCATGAGTCTATCAGAGAAGAATTCAATAAACGTTTTGCTGAAAAAGTAGATGGTTTAGTTTTTGGAAATCCGTGGGAAAAAGGAGTTTCTTTAACACCGCTTCCAGAAACAGAAAAACCAGCATACATTCAAGGACTAATTGACGATGCTACTT
The DNA here is from genome assembly GCF_020026915.1 of Flavobacterium potami. Taxonomy (GTDB): domain Bacteria; phylum Bacteroidota; class Bacteroidia; order Flavobacteriales; family Flavobacteriaceae; genus Flavobacterium; species Flavobacterium potami. The sequence goes on from NZ_JAINUY010000001.1 coordinate 220,624, forward strand.
CTAAAGGAGCGAAAATCATCAATGAAAAAGGAGGAAAACATACGGATAATTATATTTTTCCAGCTGTTTTATATCCGGTAAATAAAGAAATGCGAGTGTATCATGAAGAGCAATTCGGACCAGTTGTTCCTGTTCTTTCATTCAAAGATATAAAAGAACCTTTGAAAGATATGGCAGAATCAAACTACGGACAACAAGTAAGTTTGTTCGGAAAAGATATTAAAACGCTTGCTCCGCTAATTGATGCTTTGGTAAATTTAGTTTGCAGAGTAAACCTCAACAGTTCTTGCCAAAGAGGACCAGATGCTTTCCCTTTTACAGGAAGAAAAGATTCTGCTGTAGGAACTTTAAGTATTCCTGATGCTTTGCGTTCGTTCTCCATCCGTACGTTTGTAGCTTCAAAAGATATCGATTATAACAATGAGATTCTGCAGGAATTGCTTAACAGCAAAGAATCGAACTTTATTAATACCGATTACATTTTGTAATAATCAAAAGTTATATATTATTTGTAGATGCCGTCTGTTGCTTTTGTAGCAGGCGGTTTTTTATTTTTTAGGGACAAAGGTTCAAAGGTTCAAAGGTTCAAAGGTCCAAAGGTCCAAAGTAGCTAAGTTTTTTGAGTATATTTTAGATTTAGTTTTTGCATTTTACAATCAACCAGAAACTATTAACCATCAACAATTAACAATTAATAACTAAATTTGTAACATTCGTAGAAAAAAATCCACTAATACGTTACCAAAAATTAATTTTAAAAATACCTAAGAACTACTTATGAAAAAGAAAATATTGCAATTTGCAGTACTCGCATTTGTTCTTTTTACTCAAAATATTTTTGCACAGGAGCTTTATATGCCAAGAAATATAAAAGAAGCTTACGCAAATGAAACTCGTTCTAAAGACGGAAAACCGGGAAAAAACTACTGGCAGAATCATGGGAAATACAACATGGAAATTGCTGTTGATCCTAAAACCAGATTGGTAACGGGAACCGAAACCATTATCTATGAAAACAATAGTAATGATACCTTAAAAAGTTTGGCTATTCGTTTTGTAAACAATCTTCATAAGCCATCTTCGCCACGAGGAAGTGAAGTAAACGACGATTTCTTAAGCGACGGATTGACCATTACTTCTTTCAAAATAGAAAATGAAGTTTATAAAGAAGATGCCAGAAAATGGGGGACGGTGGGAACTGTAAAATTAAAAAAGGCAATTCTTCCACATTCTAAAACTATTTTGAATATTCAATGGAATTATCCTTTGTCGAAAGAAAGTGGAAGAGAAGGGCAAATTGACGAAACTACATTTTTTGTAGCATACAGTTATCCTAGAGTTTCAGTCTATGATGATTATAACGGATGGGACAAGCTACCTCATACGGATCGTCAGGAGTTTTATAATGATTTTAATGATTATGTTTTCTCTGTAAAAGCACCAAAAGATTATGTGGTTTATGCGACTGGAGATTTATTGAATCCAGATGAGGTTTTGCAGCCTGATTTTGCATCTAGATTAAAAAAATCATATGCAACTGATGAAATTCTGCATATTGCCAACGAACAAGAAATGAAAAGCGGCATTGTAACTAAACAATACGATTGGAACGTTTGGAAATTTGAAGCTAAAAATATTTCAGATGTTTGTTTTGGCTTAAGCGATCATTATTTATGGGATGCAAGTAGTGTAATTGTAGACAAAAAAACTAATCGAAGAGCAAGCGTTCAAGCCGCGTATGATATCAAAGGAACAGATTTTGTCAATTCGGTAAAAAATAATCAATATGCTTTAGATTGGTTTTCTAACAATTGGCCAGGAGTTCCATATCCGTTTTCTAAAATGACCGCTTTTCAAGGTTTTGCAGATATGGAATATCCAATGATGTGTAACGATTCTGAAATGGGGGATCCGGTTTTTGCACAATTAGTTCAAGATCATGAAGTAGCACATACGTATTTCCCTTTTTATATGGGAATTAACGAAACCCGTTATGCGTTTATGGATGAAGGTTGGGCAACGACTTTCGAATATTTAATCGGAATTGCTGAACATGGTAAAGAAGCAGCAGATAAATTCTATAAGGACTTTAGAGTAAAAAAATATATAACAGATCGATCAACAGAACAAGATCAGCCCATTATAACAATGTCTACTCAGGTGTCAGGCGCGGGTTACGGAAATAATTCATACGGAAAAGCATCACTTTCGTATCTTGCTTTAAAAGATATGTTGGGAGATGATTTGTTTAAAAAAGCGTTGCATTATTACATGGATACATGGAATGGAAAACATCCTATTCCGTGGGATTACTTTAACTCCTTTAATACCGCAGCAGGAAGAAACCTCAACTGGTTTTTCAACAATTGGTTCTTTACTAATAATTATTTAGATATTGCGGTTAAAGGAATTTCTGCAGATAAGAAAGTAATTACGGTAGAAAATATTGGTGGTTTTGCAATTCCGTTCGATGTTATTATTACATACGCTGATAAAACAAAAGCAACTATTCATCAGACACCTGCAATTTGGGAAAAAAGCCCAAAGACGGCAAAAATTATCTTAAAAAGTACGAAGAAAATAGAACAGATTGAACTTGATGGAGGAATCTTTATGGATGCAACTCCCGAGAACAATATTCTGCATCTTAAATGATTACTTCAAAATTAATACATCTAAAAAGCCTCTTTCTAATAAAACAGAGGCTTTTTTATTTTAAAATAAGTAATAAATACTACAAAATGTGGAAAACCGTAAAGTCTTTTATTTGAAAAAAATGTAGGTTTGTAAAAATAAACTAACAATACCAAATTAATGAAAAACACATTTATTCTCATCGTTCTTTTAACGACTTTTAAGTTTTATGGGCAAAATGATCAAAAAACTGCATTTCAAAAGACCAAATACGAATTAGCTGTTTCCTATTACCAAAAAGCCGATTTTGTTAAAGCGATTGATTTATTTTCTTTAGCATCGAAAATTAAACCTGAAAATGAGATTGGTCTGGAAGCTGCCAAAAGAGTAGATACCTTGCGTGAGTTTTTAAGAAAAGAAATTTTGGATCAAGCATTGGGATCTTGGAAAAAATCGGGAAATAAACCAGTTTGGGCAAGCACCGCAAACGATACAACCGAGCAATCCAATGTTGATGAAATTGTGGAAATCTCCGAAACTGAAATTGCTTTTTATGAAATAGATAAAAAAACAAAAGAAAAAAAACTGATCAAAAAAGAAGATTTAATTTATAATGATCAAAGTAATACAGCTTCTTTATTTTCAGAAATTATACTTTCAGATGGAACGATCTGGAACTGCAGTATTGATGAGAAAGCAGATGTGCTTCGCGTGACAAACGTGGCTGTAAAAACAGAAAACGGAATTGAAAAAATAGACAGTGATAACGAAGAGGGTTATTATGTTAAAATATAAACAGAAAAGGGAGTCAGTTGGCTCTCTTTTTTTTATTCCAATGCGAATCGAGTATTTTTGAAAAAACATAAAATAAGGAAATGGAAATAAAAGCAATTAAACCATCAGATACTTGGCAGATCAGACATGAAGTAATGTGGCCGGATCAGCCATTCGAATTTGTTCGGCTCAAAGAAGATGATTTTGGTTTGCACTATGGTGCTTTCGAAAATGATAAATTAGTAGCTATCGTTTCTTGTTTTATTACTAAAGATGAAATGCAGTTTAGAAAATTGGCCACTTTACATTCTTATCAGGGAAAAGGAATTGCATCTAATTTGTTAAAGTATATTTTTGAATCTGCTAAAGAAAAAAATCTACGAAAAGTTTGGTGTAATGCCAGAACAGAAAAAAAAGAATTCTACGAAAAGTTCGGTATGTACGATACAAAACAAACTTTTACCAAAGCCGGACAAGAATTTACTATTATGGAAGTTTTGTTTTAAACTGTTGGTTATTAGGTTTTTGAATTGTGTTTGGGATTTTCAAAATGGATGTTTTTATTTATTTCAAAATGAAAACGTTTTCGTTTGATAGCCAATGTTAAGACTTTCTTATTTTATTTTTTTTGTTCCAATCTTTTATTACTTTCGCACCGAAATGAGAAAGTTAATAGTATTTTTAGTATTCATGAATATGCTTCTGTTCGGCGGAGGCCAATATTTGAATGCCAATACTTTTGGTTCTCATAATCACCATCATCTGCAAAAACACAGAGTGAAATTCACCAATCAGGATCGCGGATCTTCAATTCTAGAAGATGCAGCAGATGTTGATCTAGAAGAAGATCTTTTAGGAGGTGATGATGTTATTCTTACGAACAAGTATTTTGTTTCGTATAGTTTGGTAGACGAATTGTATCTGGCACTTTCAGATCAGTCTGCAACGAATGATTCTAATCGTTTTAAATTTTCTACGCCTGTTTTAGGGCATTCAAATCCTTTATACATTACTCAACGCGTATTAAGAATTTGATTTTAAAGTATACATCGGTTACCTGGGTTTCGATCTGCGTATCTGCTGTTGTATATTTTCTACTTCCGCTTATATGACTTTCAAGGTCTGGACTAAGGCTGACTGATGCATTTTAACATCCAAAAGGAATTTTCATTCCAAAAAGCATTCATTCGCTTAATTTCCAAACTAAATCATGAAAAAAATCATTGTTTTCACAGGCTTAATGGCCTTGGTGTGCTTAACGAGCTGTACATCTAAAAAAGAAGAAAAAGAAGAAGTTGAAAAATTTACGGTTACTAATCCCGTTAAAATCGATACTTCATTTACAAAAGAATATGTTTCACAAATAAAATCTGTGCGAAATATCGAGTTGCGCGCACAAGAAAAAGGTTTTCTACAAAATATTTATGTTGATGAAGGGCAGTATGTAAAAGCTGGCCAATTGTTGTTCAGAATTATGCCAAATATGTATCAGGCAGAATTATTGAAGGCACAGGCAGAACAAAAATCTGCCGAAATCGAATTGCAAAACTCTAAATTATTGGCCGACAAAAATATCGTTTCTAAAAACGAATTGAGTGTTGCCCAAGCTAAACTACAATCTGCAAAAGCAGAGGTTTCATTAGCAAAACTTCATTTGTCATTTACAGAAATCAGGGCTCCGTTTGACGGAACTATCGACCGTATTCCTTTAAAATTAGGAAGTTTAATCGATGAAGGCGAATTGTTGACAAGCCTTTCAGACAACAGTCAGATGTTTGCTTATTTCAATGTTTCTGAGCCAGAATATCTTCAATACGAAACTAATATCAAAGATCGCGCTGATAACAAAGTGGCTTTAGTTTTAGCCAACGGTGATATTTTTAAAGACAAAGGAAATGTTGAAGTTATAGAAAGTGAATTCAACAACGAAACCGGAAATATCGCTTTTAGAGCAAGATTCCCAAATTCTGGAAAACTACTTAGAAACGGAGAAACTGGACAGGTTCAAATGAATGTTCCGCTTAAAAATGCTATTGTAATTCCACAAAAAGCAACTTACGAAATCCAGGATAAGAAATATGTTTTTGTTGTGGGTAAAGACAATAAAGTAAGTTCTAGAGAAATTACTATTACGGGCGAAATTCCTGATTTATATGTAATAAAAACAGGTCTTTCAGAAAATGACAAAATCTTATTAGAAGGAGTTCAGAAAGTAAAAGAAAATGACAAAATTAAATTCGATTACGAAGCTCCAAAAGAGGTTTTAAATCATCTACGTTTAAAAGCAGAATAAGTTTTTTGTTTTTAATAGTTTCAAGTTTCAAGTTCCACGTTGAACCTGAAACCTGAAACTTGAAACAAAAAATACTTTAATCATTTAAAAAATATACAAATGTTTAATAAATTTATACAAAGACCTGTTCTGTCGATAGTAATATCGTTGATTATTGTCTTTTTAGGGGTTTTGTCGGTATTGAGTTTGCCTATTACACAATTCCCTACCATTTCACCTCCAATGGTGAATGTTACCGCAGATTATCCTGGATCTAATGGTGAGTTAATGGTTAAGGCCGTTGTAATTCCGTTAGAAAGAGCTTTAAATGGAGTTCCGGGAATGAAATATATGGCTTCTGATGCCGGAAACGATGGTGAAGCTACGATCAAAGTAGTTTTTAATTTAGGAACCGATCCGAATCAAGCAGCGATTAATGTTCAGAACCGTGTGGCTTCGGTTACGAATAAACTTCCGCCTTTAGTAATTCGTGAAGGTATCAAAATTACTCGTGAAGTACCAAGTATGTTGATGTACGTAAACCTTTATAGTACAGACAAAAATACCGACATGAAATTCTTGTACAATTACGCTGATATCAACGTACTTTCAGAATTAAAAAGGGTAAATGGTATTGGTTCTGGAGACATCTTAGGAACACGTGAATATGCAATGCGTATTTGGTTGAAACCAGATCGTATGTTGGCTTATAAAATTTCTGCCGATGAAATAATGGAAGCATTATCTAGTCAGAGTTTGGAAGCTTCTCCAGGTAAAACAGGAGAAAGTTCAGGTAAACGTTCTCAGGCTTTCGAATATGTATTGAAATATTCAGGACGTTTTACAACGAAAGAGCAATATGAAAATATTGTAGTGAAAGCCAATCCAAACGGAGAGCTTTTAAGATTGAAAGATGTTGCCAAAGTAGAATTCGGAAGTTCAATGTATGATATTTATTCTAATTTGAACGGAAGACCATCTGCCGCAATCGTATTGAAACAATCTTTTGGTAGTAACGCCAATCAGGTTATTGAAGAAGTAAAAGCTAAACTGGAAAAAATTAAAACAAGATTTCCAAAAGGAATGGATTATGAGATTTCTTATGACGTTTCTAAATTCCTTGACGCTTCTATAGAAAAAGTAATCCATACTTTGGTTGAAGCCTTTATTCTTGTTGGTTTAGTAGTATTCCTTTTCTTAGGAGACTGGCGTTCTACTGTTATTCCGGCCATTGCGGTTCCGGTATCGTTGGTAGGAACGTTTGTATTCATGACATTTTTCGATATTTCGTTAAACTTAATTACGTTATTCGCTTTAGTATTAGCAATTGGGGTCGTCGTCGATGACGCGATTGTAGTTATCGAGGCCGTTCACGCCAAGATGGAAGAAGAACATCTGTCGCCATTCAAAGCAACTAAGAAAGCAATGCATGAAATCGCGGGGGCAATTATTGCAATTACCTTTCTTATGGCGGCAGTATTTATTCCGGTAGCGTTTATGTCTGGTCCGGTTGGGGTATTCTACAGACAATTCTCTGTAACGATGGCAACGGCTATTATTCTTTCTGGTATTGTAGCATTGACATTGACACCGGCACTTTGTGCGATGATGTTGAAAAACAATCACGGTCAACCTAAAAAGAAAACACCTGCAAATAGATTTATTGATGCTTTCAACGAAAAATTCAATTTAGCACAAGGTAAATACCAAAATCTGTTGGCGAAAATTGTGAACAGAAGAGTGGTTACCATTGTAGCGCTTCTTGTTTTTTGTGCTGGAACATGGTTAATCAGTAGCTCAGTTCCTTCAGGATTTATTCCAAATGAGGATCAGGGAATGTTTTATGCTGTAATTCAGACTCCTCCAGGTTCTTCTTTAGAAAGAACAAATAATATCGCTGAAAGAGTTCAAAAAATTGCTGAAGGTATTGACGGAGTAAAATCTGTTTCTTCTTTGGCGGGTTATGAGATTCTTTCTGAGGGTACAGGAGCTAACTCAGGAACTTGTTTGGTCAACCTGAAAGATTGGAGCGACAGAAAAGAATCTGTTGTGGAGATCATGCATGATATGGAAGAAAAATGTAAAGATATTGCTGGTGCTAATATCGAATTCTTCCAACCGCCTGCTGTACCTGGATATGGTGCTGCCGGAGGATTTGAGCTTCGTTTGCTGGATAAAACTGGTTCTGTTGATTACAAGAGAATGGAACAAGTAAATAATGACTTTGTTGCTGAATTGAACAAACAACCAGAATTATCAAACGTATTTAGTTTCTATAGTTCTAGTTTTCCTCAATACATGATGAAAGTAGACAATGATTTGGCACAACAAAAAGGTGTTTCTATCGAAAATGCGATGAACAGTTTGTCAACTCTTGTGGGAAGTAACTACGAAATCAGTTTTATTAAATATGGTATTAACTATAAAGTAATCGTTCAAGCCGCACCAGAATATCGTGCGCAACCAGATGATATCTTGAAATTGTATGTGAAAAATGATCGTGATGAAATGGTTCCTTATTCTGCTTTTATGAAATTAGAAAAAGTATATGGACTTTCAGAAATCACTCGTCATAACATGTATACCTCAACGCAGATCAGTGGTTCTCCAGCTGCGGGATATAGTTCAGGAACAGCAATTAAAGTAATTCAGAGAGTAGCGGCTGAAAAATTACCAAGAGGATATGATATTGACTGGGCAGGTATTTCTGCCGATGAGGTGGCACAAGGTAATCAGGCTATTTGGGTATTCTTAATCTGTTTAGGATTCGTTTACTTGGTATTAGCAGCTCAATATGAGAGTTTTATTCTGCCATTATCTGTAATTTTCTCTTTACCGGCTGGTATCTTCGGAGCTTTCCTTTTATTAAAATTAACTGGATTAGAAAACAATATTTATGCTCAGGTTGCCATGGTAATGCTTATCGGATTATTAGGTAAAAATGCCGTATTGATTGTAGAGTTTGCGATACAAAGGCATGCAGCAGGATTATCTGTTTTAGAGTCTGCAATGGAAGGAGCAAAAGCAAGGTTCCGTCCAATTTTGATGACTTCATTTGCCTTTATTGCAGGTTTATTACCACTTACTTTTGCTACTGGTCCAGGTAAAATTGGTAACAGAACAATTGGTACTGCGGCGGCAGGAGGTATGCTTATCGGAACCATTTGCGGGGTATTTGTAATTCCGGGCTTGTATTTCATCTTTGCTAAAATAGCAGAACGATACAAACTCGTAAAACATGAAGAAGAAAATCCATTAACAGAAGAAATTGACAACAATCATGTATAAAGTTAAATTATATCAATATAGTATTGCATTAGCTGTATGTCTGGCAGTTGCAGGGTGTAAAACCCCTGCGCCTGAGGCAGCAATTACTACAAGTACAGCTGTTCCTGATTCGTTTGGCAAAACAACTCAAACTCAGGATGCGAACAATAATACAGCTGCACTAGCTTGGAAAGATTATTTTAAAGATCAAAACCTCATCGATTTAATTGATATTGCTCTTAAAAATAATCAGGAACTAAATATCACTTTGCAAGAAATTGAAATTGCTAAGAATGATATCCGTGTTCGAAAAGGGCTTTTATTGCCAACTGCAGGTTTACGTGCAGGAGCAGGAGTTGAAAAAGTAGGAAGATATACAAGCCAAGGAGCTGGTGACGCTACTACAGAAATTAAACCTGGCGTAGAAACTCCAGATCCGTTAGGAGATTTTACCATTTCGGCTTATGCAAATTGGGAAGTAGATATCTGGAAAAAACTTCGTAATTCTAAAAAAGCAGCTTTAAACCGATATTTAGCTACTGTTGAAGGTAAAAACTTTGTAATTACAAACCTTATTGCCGAAGTTGCCGATTCTTATTACGAATTAATAGCTTTAGACAATCAATTGGATATTGTAAAACAGACCATCAAATTGCAGACTAACGCTTTAGAAATTGTAAAAGTTCAGAAACAAGCAGCAAGAGCAACTGAACTTGGCGTTAAGAAATTTGAAGCTGAAGTGCTGACTTCTCAAAGTATGGAGTTTGATATTTTACAGCAAATAAAAGAAACAGAAAACAAAATCAACTTTTTGCTGGGAAGATATCCGCAGGAAATTAAAAGAACGAATAACAATAATTTCCTAAGTCTTTTACCAGCAGCGGTTAGTTCTGGAATTCCATCTCAATTATTAGAGAATCGTCCAGATGTAAAACAAGCAGAATTAGAATTAGTAGCGGCAAAATTAGATGTAAAAGTAGCTCGTGCAGAGTTTTATCCTTCTTTGGATATTACGGCGGCAATTGGTGTAAATGCATTTAAACCTTCTTATTTGTTTACAATGCCAGAATCGTTGTTGTATTCATTAGCTGGAGATCTTGTTGCGCCTTTGATTAACAGAAATGCGATCAAAGCGGAGTTTGCAAGTGCGAACGCAAGACAAATTCAAGCGTTGTACAATTACGATCGTACGGTTTTAAATGCTTATCTAGAAGTTTCAAATCAATTGTCTAAAATTGAGAATCTTCAAAAAGGATATGATCTAAAGTCTAAACAAGTTGATGCCTTAAATACTTCTATTGATGTTTCTAACGATTTGTTTAAATCGGCAAGAGTGGATTATTTCGAAGTTTTGATGACGCAACGAGATGCATTAGAAGCAAAACTGGAATTAGTAGATACTAAAAAAGAACAATTAAATGCTGCAGTCCATGTTTACAGAGACTTGGGCGGCGGATGGAAATAAATTGCCAATTAATTTGTAGAAAAAAAGCCTTTCGGGAGTAAAATCCTGAAAGGCTTTTTTTATTTATTGCTAATCAAAGAACTGTAATTTGTTTTATTTAGGAATTACGATTCTCGCTTTAAATCCGTTATTGGGTTCTGTTTCAAATTCGATGATTCCTTTAACAGCCTGAATTCGATTTTCCATATTCTGAAGACCATTCTTTGAGATTTTTGTTTTTTCGCAGCCAATTCCGTTATCCGTGTAGTTTATATAGATTGATTTTGGATCGTTTTCAAATTTGATTACAACAAGATTAGCCTTACTGTGTTTTTTCATATTCACCATTAATTCTTGTAAAACGCGACCAATGGTGATTTTTTTAATGTCATCAACCGTTTCCCAGTTCACACTTTCCAAATTAGTGGCAATAATATTTCTTTCGCCGGTATGATAAGCAGAAAGCATTTCCTTGATATTTTGGGTAAAAGCGATACCAATATCAATTTTATTATTTTCTTTTGAAATTCCTCTCACACGACCATAAATATCATCTAATTTTTGAAGCAGATTCTCTTTGGTGTTTTCTTTTGCTAATGACTGAGATTCTGCAAAAGCAATTACCTGAAAAACATCATTGGCCAGTTCGTCGTGTATTTTTTTAGCAATTCGGGTTTCTGTGTCGTACGAACTTTTAAATTCGATAGCCTTATTTTTGTTTTTGTAATAACGGATTAAAATTGCGATTAAAATCAGTAAAAAGAATAAAACAATAGCGAAAACAATTCGAAGGTATTTGGCGGTTTGAAGCGATAATTCGTTTTCTGCTTTTTCTAAACGAAGTTGTTCGTTTTCATCTTTCTCTTTTTTAGAATCATACTTAATTTTAGCAAATTTGTTTTTAAAGTTATTTCTAACCTTAATAATGCTATCATTTATTCTAAAGTATTGTTGTGTATATTTATGATTTTGACCGCTATTATTATTTGAAATTAAAATTTGAAGTGCTTCTAATCTTTCATCTACGCTATTTAATTTAGAGGCAATAGCATAAGCTTCAAGCGCATTTTCGTCTGATTTATGAAGGTCTTTTTGAGAATAATAATCAGCAAGGTGGAGATGACTTTCAATACTTCCATAATTATCATTAGTTTCAATTCTCATTTTAAGTCCTTCACTCATTAAATGAAAACCTTTTTCATCTTGTCCATTTTTAAAATAGGCAAAACCTAGATTGTCTTTAATTATGGCTTTAGAACGTTCTTTAGATTTGTCATTTAAAAATTTTTTATCTAAAATAGATTCCAGCAGTATGATTGCTTCATTGTATTTTTTTTGATAAATATATACCGCTGCAATATTACTCAAAGGTGCTTGTTTGCCTTCAAAACTTTCAGATTCTTTAACAGATTCATTATAATAAAAAATAGCATCATTATAAAGAGAAAGTTCCTTATCAGCAATACCTAAAATATTGTTTATACAGCTTATATGACCTTTGATTTTTTTGGCAAAAGGTAATGCTTCAGTTACAGTTTCTTTACTGCCATAATAGTCACCGTTTACTTGTTGTATAGTTGCCATTTGAATAAGCACATAACTAATATTGGCACTATCTTTTATAGTTTCAAAAAGTAACTTTGATTTATTAAAGTCGTAAAATGCTCTATTGAAATTTTCTTTTTGATAATTTTCATCTGCGTTGTCTCGTAAACGAAGTGCCTCTTTTCTCGAAGATTTGATGTTAGGGTCTATGGTCTTTTTTTCTTTGCAGGAAAAAAGAAAAAGTAGCGGTATTAAATAAAAAAACGGGGACCGTAACATATAAATTTACTTTCCCCGAAAATAGTAATTAATTGCATACTAAATACATTTTTATTCATCTGGATCTGCTGGTTTTGTTGGTGGAGTTTTATCGTCACCAGGACCATCAGCTTTCAAAGTATCGACAGGTTTTTCTATCTTCTTTGTTGGTTGTGTCTCATACTCATCCGGAGTACAAGAAAATATAGTAAATAGTATCGTAAAAGCGATAAATAGTATTAGTTTTTTCATTTTGATTTAATTTAGAAATTAGACATAGGTATTGCTGTCCGGATTTGATCCAGATCTTAATTTGGGCAATACCAAATTGTTTTAGGGAAGTGATTGTGTAGAACGGTAAGACGTAATTTATACTTCCCGAATAAAGTCGGTCTTACGGTTTTCCACAATGATAATTAGAACTAGTTTTATATTTTTGTTTTAGTCTGCAGACAAAACTTGAACTAATTTCTGATGCAAAGGAAAGGCGTTTCTAAGCTATTGTAGATAGGGTATTCCTAGAATTCCCGCGTTTTCCTGAGATTCCCAGGAATTCCCGATCAAATAAAAATGCCAAGCCTGTTTTTGTATTAAATGTTATTTAATTTCATATAAATCTCTATTAGTATAGATGCAAAAAGTCGGGTAAAAGTTGGTTGCCTATGCATAAAAAAAATATAGAAATACTATAGAATTGGAACAAAAATTGAATGTGTAGTAAAGATTGAATAGTAGAGAAATAAAAGGCATATAAATAAAGGTTTTGGTGAATAATAAAAATACAGACTCGAACGAAATTCCTAAAAGACAGAAGATGCACAATTCATTGGAAGCATATAAAAAAGCGATTAAAAATAAATACGAGATAGAAAAAGAAGGAGAGCATTTTGATTATCTCTACAATCCTTCCCGCGGAAAACTTCGCGATTTGTGCTGGCTTATTTTCGAAAACAACCCAACGCAAGACGATCTAAATGTCTTTAAAAATTTACTGTGCTTAGATTTTGATCATTCTAAAAAGAATAAGTTTAAGGAACAAAAAGATAAGTTCAGACCGATTGAAACTTTCTTTAAAGGAGAAACCGATCCATCAAATATTGATGCTATAAATCTGGCAGCCGTGATTGTCGATTTTCAACCGCGCCCTTTTAAGAAGTTTAATGAAAAGTGCAGAATTGAAGAAACAAAACCAATTGAAGTTGTTGGTAAAGAAAAAACGACTGAAATAGAAATTAATGGCATAGAAAAAAGTGTTTTGGTGAATAATGAAAATGAAGAGACGAAAGATGTTCCTAAAAAGGCCAATCTTTTGTTTAATTTCAAAGATTTACTTTCTAAAAAAATAGCTCAGAAAATATATCCTCGCAAAATAATTACGATTGCAATTGGAGCGGTCGCCCTGGTGTCTTCTGCTTGTTTGTATTTTGTGCAGAAAAAAGATTAATTGGAAAAATTTCTAAATGAAATTGAAAAGCATTTTGAAAATTAAAATGCATGAAGTTGTAAAAAGAATGACTTTTTGAAGAATAATTTAGGCTTTTAAAAAATGTGTTTTTCGGCATATATTTACTGTTATTTACACTATAAAGATAAGAAAAAATATCCGTTAAACCTAATAAAAATCAAGGAAATAGCGATTTTTTTTATACTTTTTTACACTTTTTTTTCTTCAAATATTTTTTTCTTTTTTTAGTAAATCTTGCTTTTCTTTCGTAGCCAAATTCTAATAAATTATTTATATTTATAAATCAAATTTTGATTTCGATCGTCAATAAATAAAATATGAAAAAGCTTCTACTTCTATTACTTGTTCTTTGCGCTTTTGGGTGTGAAAAATATGTCGTTTCATTTGAACAACCAACCGATATGAAACTCGACAATTTAAAGTTGGAAGTATTTCTGGATAAAGAAAAGATTCAGGATATTAATTTGAAAGCTACAGAAGCATTACCGACCTATCAGACAATAGAACTATCAATAAAAGAGGAAGGAAAACATCAGCTGCAGATTAAAGCTAAAGACACCACGTTTAGTTACGAGATAAAGTATCCGGAAGAAAGATATATTATGTTAACTTCTCACTTGAAAAATAACGGCAAAATACACATTGGAATCTTAAAACAGAGCTATAAGTATAGATTTCAATAAAAGATTTTTTCTAACCGCAAGGAGCGCAAAGAAAAACGCAAAGTTCGCAAGGTTTAGATAAAGCTTTGCGAACTTTGCGTTTATGAAAGTATCTGTAAATAAAAAACCTTATGTTCTTTGCGGTTAAATCAAGATAGGTTTGTAATTTTTCTAACCGCAAAGAGCGCAAAGAAAAACGCAAAGTTCGCAAGGTTTAGATAAAGCTTTGCGAACTTTGCGTTTATGAAAAGTATCTGTAAATAAAAACCTTGCGTTCTTTGCGGTTAAATGATCACTATCTTTTAAGATAAGAAATCCTTAAACCACAATCCTGAGTTTTTAATGGTTCTTTTCTGTGTTTCAAAATCAACGTGAATCAATCCGAATCTTGCATTATATCCTTCAGCCCATTCAAAGTTATCTGTCAAACTCCAAACAAAGTAACCATCGACATTTAAACCGTCATTTTTGGCCTTTAAAATTTGTTCCAAGTTATCCTGAATAAAGTGCGTTCGTTTGATATCGTGTACTTTTCCGTTTTTTACAATATCTGGAAAAGCCGCTCCATTTTCGGTAATAATGATTTTTTTGATGTTATCATATTCATTAAATTTTTTAAGAATATGATACATGGCAGGCGGGTAAACTTCCCAACCCATATCGGTCGAAATCACATTTCGTTTTTCGGCGCTTACTAATTCAGCACCAATGTAAGGTGTCAAAATCGAAGATTTTACAACTTCTCTAGTATAACATTGCAGACCTATAAAGTCAAAATCGAAAGCGAGATTGTCTAAATCTTCTGGCGCAATATAGTTGTTCAGTTTTTTTAAAACAGAAAGATCTTTTTGCGGATAACCCATTCCTAAAATAGGTTCGATAAAAGTTCTGTTTAATAAAGTGTCGACACGTTTTGCGGCTTCAATATCTTTTGCACTGTCTGTTGCAGGTTCGATATGAGTACACGAAAATGTAGTGCCGATATTAGCATTTGGAATACGTTCCCGAATTATTTTAGCCCCTGCAGCAGTTGCCAAAGTAACATGATGCATGGCTTTTAGATAATTTGTGATTCCTTTTCTGCCAGGAGCATGAATACCTAAAAAGTAACCAGCACCAGTAAAAACGGAAGGTTCGTTAATTACCATCCAGTTTTTTACACGATCACCAAAATATTGTATGCAAACTTCTACATAATCTGAAAACCATGAAACCGATTCGCGATTGGTCCAGCCGCCTTTTACTTCAAGAGCATGTGGCAAGTCCCAATGGTAAAGTGTGATCCAGGGCTCGATTCCAGAAGCAAGCAACGAATCTATAATTTTATTGTAGTAATCAATTCCCGCCTGATTTATCGGATGAACTCCAGTTGGCATAATTCGCGGCCAGCTGATGGAGAATCTAAAATTCGGAATATTTAATTCGTTAATCAGATTAATATCGTCCTGATACGTATTGTAGAAATCGCAGGCAGTAAGGGCATGATGTCCGTTTTTTATTTTTCCTTTCTGAGAGGTAAAAACATCCCAAATAGAAGAACCTTTTCCGTCAGAATCATGCGCTCCTTCAATTTGGAAAGCGGCGGTTGAGACACCCCACAAGAAATCTTCACCAAATTGGTTTTTGTTCAAAAATGAGCTTTCAATTTTATTCATTCAATCTGTACCTTCCTTTATTTAAAACGGTTTATTAATGTAGGAAAGAAGATTGCATTGCTCTTAAAAAAAGCCATTCTTTGAATGATACTAGAAATTTTAGATTGAAAAGTTTCATAACAATTAGTTTTATATCAAATTAATAAAACTAATGTGAAATTATTGTAAATTGATTATTATCAAATGATTAAATAAAAATATAAACAAGAATACTCATCAATTCAGCAATATTTAAAGTAAAATAAGCCAACTTGAATTTATTGAATAATGTTGAAAATTAATTCAATATAATGCGATTTATGTAATATAAAACTGAAATCATGGAATTTTCTGTAGGATTATACATTTAATTTAGCAGTATTAAAATTAATAACAAATCAAACAAAAAATCTACCATGAAAAATAAAGCATTTTTATTAGGACTATTAAGCATCGGTTTTTTTGCAACTTCTTGCAGCAGCGATGATAACGAAGGAGAAACAATTATTCCACTACAAGGGAAATACAACCTTAGACAAACAGGAACAATTGTTGGGGGACAAGAAGTATTAATTGATGCTCCGGCAAACCAAAGTGGCTGTCCTATGGATTATTTAGATCTTAGATTGAGTAATGCTGCCGTTTACGGAGATTATAATGGATCTGAATGTGCCCTTACTGAAAGTACAGGAACGTACGTGAGATCTCATAATGATTTAACGCTAACTATTAATGGTATTACTACAACTAGTGATATAATGAATCTGACAAACAAAGAATTAAAATTAAAAGACAAAACAACTGGTGCTATTACAGTATACAGTAGATAAGAAAAATTGTTTTGAGATAATTTCAATGTGCTTTGAAATGGAAAACGGAAACGACTTTGCAGTTGTTTCCGTTTTTTTATGAATTTTATAATGTGAATTGTTAACTCACCGGAATGTAAATATCAAAAGAAGCACCTTGATTTTGGACACCAGAAGCAGAGATAATTCCGTTATGGTTTTCTACAATCTTTTTTACAATCGCCAATCCGATTCCGGTTCCGTTGTAACGATCTCTTCCGTGTAGGCGCTGGAAAACTTCGAATATTTTTTTGTTGTATTGTGATTCAAAACCAATTCCGTTGTCTGAAACCTGAATGTGACAGTATTTTTTTGTCGGAATCAATTTGTCATTATTAAATTTTTCTGCTGTATCAATTTCACTTTTTATTTTAATGACAATTGGAATTTCAGGATTAGAAAACTTCAATGAATTGCTGATAAGATTATACAACAATTGCTTGAACTGAAACGGAATGATATCAACTTTTGAAGTTTTTTCTACTTCAATCACTGCATTTTTTTGCTCCAGTTCTTCCGTTAAATCTTCTTTTACTTCTTTAATGATTTGAGAGAGATCTGTTTTAATAAAAATTCGTTCCTGACTATTCGTTCTAGAATACGCTAATAAATCATTAATTAGAGTCTGCATTCGCTGTGCCGCGTTTTGCATTCTTCTAAATTTATCTTTCCCGTTTTCAGATAAGCTTTCAGATTCTTTCTCCATAATCTGAGAAGCAAAAGTCTGTATTTTTCGAAGTGGTTCCTGTAAATCGTGACTAGAAATATAAGCAAACGACTGGAGTTCTTTGTTCATTTCTTCCAACTCATTATTTTTCTGCTCCAATTCCAGTGCATTCATTTTCAATGTGTCATCGGCTTTTTTTCTTTCGGTCAAATCATGCGTAACTTTAGAAAATCCGATAATTTCATGTTGTTTATTATGAACGGCAGTAATAACCACACTTGCCCAGAATTTACTTCCGTCTTTTCGTGCGCGCCAACCTTCATGAATCACTTTTCCATTTTCAATAGCAAGTTGTAAAAGTTTTTCAGGCAACTTGCTTTTTTGATCTTCTGGAGTATAGAAAATGGCAAAATATTTCCCGATAATTTCGTCTGCTTTATAACCTTTTATTTTTTCAGCTCCAGCATTCCAGTTTTCGATAATTCCGTGGGCGCTGAGGTATAAAATCGCATATTCCTGAACTTCTTCGACCATTAGATGATAACGTTCTTCACTTTTTCGAAGCGATTCGTTTATCTGAATTAATTCTCTGGTTCGAGCTGTAACCTGTTGTTCGAGTTCGTGTGTAAATGCTTTTTCGGTATGAATATCCGTAAAGGCGCCAACCCATTTTATAATTTTATTATCAATATTGTACACGGGTTCTCCAATTACAGTATGCCATCTGTAACTGCCGTCTTTTCTTCGCATTCTAACATCACATCGATACATTTCTCCAGTAAGAAGTGCGTTTTGCCAAATTCTAACGTTTTCTTGAAAATCTTCTGGATGTATCATGGCTTCCCAAGAGCCTTCAACACCGGGCTGGATTCCAGTATATTCAAGCCATTTTCCAGAAGTAAATAAAGCACCCCCTTCTGCATCGGTTTCCCAAATTAACTGCGGAATACTTTCTGTAAGAGAACGGAAACGCATTTCACTTTCTTCAATTTTCTTTCTGGCTTCTACCTTTTCCGTAACATCAATCAGCGTCATTCTGATTCCTGAAATCGAATTATCGCTTTCGCGGAGTGGTGCAAACTCAAAATCGACATAAAATTGAGAGCCGCCGTTTTCATTGTCAATAAAAAGCAAAGATTCTGATTCAGCATAAACTTCTCCCGATTCGTAGACTTGCTTAAGTAATTTTCCGTATTTCTGTTTTTTAAGTTCTGGAAATAATTTTAAAAGATTTTTTCCTTCAACGTCAGCCATTTGTTTTTTCCACATACGATCCAAAAGAACATAATTGGCCATTTCAATAACAAAATCATTTCCTCTTAAAATAACTTTCGGAACAGGTGACTGCATGATGAGGTTTCGTAGTTTTTTCTCGCTTTCCTCTATTTTCTGCTGGTATTTTTTCTCTTCGGTAATTTCTCTAATTGTCCCGATTAGTTTTTCAGGTTCGTTGTTTTCATCATAAAAAACCTTTCCTTTTCCTTCTATCCAATGAATCGATTGATCTTTCCAGACTACTCGAACTTCATAATTCAAAAAGCCGGAATTTAAAGCCTCTTTAAAACCTTTGTTTCGAATATGTAAATCATCAGGATGCAAATGCGCCAATAATTCTTCATGCGTTAAAGACACTTCTTCGGTATAACCACCAACAATTTCCAGATATCTTTGAGAATAAATTGGAGTTCTGGTCTTTACATTTAATTCCCACGTTCCCAACTCACTGGCTTCTACCACAATTTTAAGACGATCTTCATTGAGTTCGATTTTTTTGCGTGCTTCAACCTTTTCGCTTACTTCTGTAACAGTTACTAAAATTCCAGAAATGGTTCCGTTTTCTTCTTTTAATGGGTTATAAAGAAAGTCAAAATAACAAATTTCGATTTTTCCATAGCGATTAATTGGAACAGGAACTTCATTTCCATGAAAAGGAATTCCCGTATTTAAAACACCGTCTAATAAGTCGCTAACGGTTTCTTTTACTTCTGGAAGAGATTCAAATAATGGTATTCCAACAAACGATTTTTCGTCTCTATCTATCAATTTAAGATAGGCTTCGTTTGCCATTTCGGCTACATAATCTGGACCACGAAGAATTGCAATTCCAACAGGAGCTTGTCGAACAGTATTTCTAAAACGTTTGTCGCTTTCTTCGATTTTTTGTTTAGCCAAAAATAAATCCGTGATTTCTACAGCAGTATTCATTACGCCATAAACTTTTCCATTTGTATCGTAAAGTGGCGTAAAACTGTAATTGAAATAAGAGGTCTTTAATACATTATCAACCAGAATATCAATTCGGGTATTTTGAGAATGAAAAGATTGTCCTGTTTCATAAACGGTTTGCACTTGCTTAAAAATTGGAGCGTCTTTTAATTCTGGAAGAATTTCAGTGTATGTTTTTCCAATTACATCAGGACCTTTTCCCCAAATTTTTATGATAGATTCGTTTGCTAGTTCGATATGCATTTCTTTGCCCACATAAACACCAATAGGAAAAGGAGCGTTTTCTACCAACTGTCTTATTTTTTGTTCACTTTCTTCTACTTTAGAACGAGCCAAAACCTGAGCAGTAACTTCGGTCGCAATTGCTGCAACGCCAGAAATTGTTCCGTCAGCTTCTCTGAGGGCTTCGTAAACAAAATTGATATACGTGTTTTCCGTTTTTCCGTTTCGGTTTAGTTGAACAAAGTGTTCGTCGGTGGTAATTTTTTTTCCATCATTATAAACGCTTTGGAGGATTTCTCCAAGACCTTGTTTTTTTAATTGGGGCAGAACCGAAAAAATGGGTTGATTGATGATGTTTTCTGCTTTTGTTTCCCAAAGCTGCATCATTTGTCCATTGGCGATTTCAACGATAAAATTTTCGCTTCTAAAAATGCACATTGCCACGGGAGCCTGCATAATATTATTGACAAAACGGGAATTGCTTTCTCGTAATGCATCGGCGACAATTTTCTTTTCTGTAGTTTCAATCACGGTCACTAAAATACCGCCAACCGAACCGTCTTCTATTTTGATGGGACTGTATGAAAAATCAAAATAACAATCTTCGATGTAGCCATTTCGATGAAGTGAAACTTTAAAATCAGGAAAACTAACAGCATTTCCTTTCATTACATCGGCGAACATCGGTTCTATCGTTTCCCAGATTTCAGAAAATGTATTTTGAGAACTTCCTCCAAGAGCTTCGGGATGTTTTGAAGTACCAAGAATTGGATGGAAAGCATCGTTGTATAACTGTGTATAACTTTTTCCCCACGCAATGTACATCGCAAAAGGATTGGCAAGCATCATTGCCGTCATGGTCTTTAGACTTTGAGGCCATTTTTCAGGATTTCCCAAAGGGGTTTTACTCCAGTCTTTGGAACGAATTAAACTGCCCATTTCTCCTCCTTCGGACATAAAATAATGTTCCTTTTTATTGCGGTTCATCCAAAGAAGATTTAAGGTTGCAGGATAAAATTGGCTCTTTCGGGCTGTTTGAAATTATTTTCAGATGCTATTGTTAATGCTTTTTCAATAACTGTTTTTAGTTTAGAAAATTCTCCAGGTTTGCGAATGTAATACGATGCGCCTTTCAGGTATAAATTATCAACAATATCATTATCAAGTGACGTAGAAAAAATGATAACCGGAAGATTTCTTAATGTTTCATTTTCTTTGATTTCCGTTAAACATTCTATACCATTTTTACGAGGCATGTTTAAATCAAGAAAAATAAGATCCGGAAGATTATTTATGGCATTGATTTTTAAGAAATCCATCAATTGTACACCATCATGTACCATAGAAAGATCCGTTTTAATAGCTATTTCATCAAGAGCTTCTTTAAAGAAAAGGCAGTCATCCTCGTCATCATCTGCCAGTAAAAGATAGTAGTGCTCCTTACTCATTTTTTTAATCTTTCAATTTAGGGTTAAATTATATTCGGTTAAATTTACTTTTTTTAACTAATATTTCCTTGTTTTTTGTGAAGAATGTTTTCAAGTAAACTATAAAAAGTATTAAATAACGGATTTTTTTTTATGTTGTTTAAACAATTTTGTTTAACGTTTGACGTTTTTATATGTACTTAGGATTTTATTTTTCTTCCTTGATATTCATTTTCCGAAATCTACTTTTTTGCAGAAAAGAAGTATCGAAAATCCTTTCTAAACCTCACTTTTCAGACCCGATTTTTATAATTTATGTGTATACCGTATCCAAAAAGTGTGAAATAATTATACACTATTTTTTGACCTCTTTTTTCTAAATGCCTCTACAATAGCTTATAACTGTATTGGCACGCCGCTTGTAAATTGTGTTTATGTCAAAATCTTTGATGAGTCTGTTTTTTAATTGTTTCTCCCCATACGAGTTTCAAATAAATTAGAAAAGAAGAAGATTTTACTAAAAGCCAAATTAAAAGAATTAAAAAGGAGTATAAGCATGGAAAGCGAAACAATTATCTCAGAACAATTTTATTCGAACAATAGTTCGACTATCAGCAAACAAGCATTGAATGGTTCTTTTTTTAGAACTAATGAAAAAGCAAAGCAAATTCACGTAAAAAGACCTACAAGTCCAATTGGATTAACAATTATTATTGCAACATTTTTATTGATGATTGCAGGTGTATGTTCGGTTTTTTTATTACAAGACGAATTCGAACAATTTCATTTTGAAAGAATCGCTTCGACTTGGGGATTACCATTTTTAATCATCACAACAATTTTATTCTTCTATCAAACAGGAGTTTTCTTGTATAGCTCTTATTTGTATTTAAGATATAAACCAATCGAATCTGTTTCAGACGAATTATTGCCAACTTGTACAATCATTGTTCCAGCATACAATGAAGGAAAATTAGTTTGGGATACTTTATTAAGTCTTGCAGATAGTGATTACCCGGCAGAAAAATTACAGCTTTTGGCTATTGACGATGGAAGTAAAGATGATACATGGTACTGGATGGAACAGGCAAAAGCAAAATTAGGAGATCGTGTAACGATTTTCCAACAACCAAAAAACCAAGGAAAACGTCAAGCTCTTTACAGAGGATTCAAATTAGGAACTGGAGAAATCTTTGTAACAGTAGATAGTGATTCTATTGTGAAAAAAGATACACTTAGAAACTTGGTTAGTCCGTTTGTGGTAAATGAAAAATGTGGTGCTGTTGCAGGAAATGTTCAGGTTTTAAACAACAAATCGGCTATTTTACCAAAAATGCTTAATGTTAGTTTTGTAATGAGTTTCGAATTTCAACGTTCTGCAGAAAGTCAATTGGGTTCTGTGTTATGTACACCAGGAGCTTTGGCAGCTTACAAAAGAGATGCAGTATTCAACTGTCTTCCAGAATGGATCAATCAGACTTTTATGGGAGAACCATCTGATATTGGAGAAGATCGCGCTTTGACAAATATGATTTTAAAACAAGGTTTTGAAGTTAGATTCCAGAGAAATGCAGTTGTATTGACAAATGTTCCTGAAGAATATAAAGGATTGTACAAAATGTTCATCAGATGGGCGAGAAGTAACGTTCGTGAAAACTTGATGATGGCGAAATATGTTTTCAAAGATTTTAGAAAAGAGTCAAAATTTGGTCCAAGAATGTTGTTCTTAAACCAATTCTTTAAAATCGCAATGACGTATCCGTTTATCTTATTTATGTTCTATTTCATTGCCGTTCATCCAATATTATTCTTAAGCTCAACATTTTTAGGAATCTTAATTTTTTCAAGTTTCTCTATGATCTTTTATGCAAAAAGATACAACTTGGCAGAGTCTTTCTGGGCGTATTCTTACAGTGTTTTCTACACTTTCAGTTTATTCTGGATTGCACCTTATGCGATAGCAACTGCTAACAAAAAAGGATGGCTGACAAGAGGGCTTTAAAATTGTACACTATCATTCTATTATATAAAACTCCGTAAAGAAAAACCCGCTGTATTTGCAGCGGGTTTTTTGATTTATTGTTGAATATCTAAAGAAGCGATAATCTGTTTTTTCATTGCAGTATGAATATAATCTAAAGCTTCGGCATATGAAATGGAATAACGTCTTTCGATGTTTTGAAATTGCTGAGGGAATTCATTTAAAATTTTATCATAATAAATATCCAGTTGTTTTTCTGTCGGCATTTCATATTTCAAACGAAGCTGAAATCTTCTCAATAAAGCACTATCAATTATTTCGTAATGATTGGTTGCGCAAATCAATAAACTATCTGAAGGGAAATAATCTATAAGCTGGATAATAGTATTAACCAAACGTCTCATTTCGCCTACATCTTTATCATCACTGTCACGACTTTTTCCGATTTGATCAAATTCGTCCAGAAACAAAACTGCTCTTTCGCGAATTGCTTTGTCAAAAATCGCTTTTAAGTTTTTAGAAGTTTCCCCGATTCTGGCGTCAATAACAGTGCTGAGGTTGATAATGATAATTTTTTTATCTAAAGTATTTGCAATCGCTTTTGCTGTTGTTGTTTTGCCACAACCAGAACTTCCGTGCAGTAAAATCTTGTTGTCAACCTTAAGATTGTATTTTTTTAATTCGTCGATATATTGATGCTCTTTGATAATCTGAAGCAAAGACGCTTTATTTTTATCGCTAAAAAATAAATCGTCCAAAGCAATTTTTTCAGTATCAATTACAGTAAGATCATTCAGGTTCATCTGCGTTTTATTTGCTGCAAAATTAAGTTTTATTCTGCAATGTTTTCATTCCAGATTTCTTTTCCCAAAAAGCGATTTCCAAAGATTGAAGTTCCGACTCTTACCATATTAGAACCTTCTGCAATGGCAAGTTCTAAATCTTGAGACATTCCCATAGAAAGTTTTAAATCTTGTAAACCGTCAATTCCTTCCGAGTAGATTTCGTCGCGAACAGTTCGTAAAAGTCGTAAAGACGGAATCATTTTTTCTTTCTCCACATCCAAAAGTCCGATGGTCATTAAACCTTTGATATTTAGAGTTTCGTAAGTTTTTATTTTTTTTATGAATGATAAAACCTCTTCAGGAGCCAGTCCAAACTTACTTTCTTCATAAGAAGTATTCACCTGAACGAAAACATCTAATTTTCTATTTTGGTTTTGAAGTTGTTTGTGCAGTTCGTCAGCGAGACTTAAACGGTCTAGAGATTGAATGCACGTTACGTATTTTAAAACATCCTTTACTTTATTGGTTTGAAGATGTCCAATAAAATGTCTTTCTATAGGAAGATGTTGCAAAACATCATTTTTATCTCGCAATTCCTGCATTTTATTTTCGCCAATTAAAGTTTCGCCAGCCTCGATCGCAAGACGTATTTGTTCTGCAGCAACAGTTTTGGTAGCCAATAAAAGTCGTACATCGTTGGGGTTTCTTCCAACAATTTTGCAAGCGTTTTCGATTCGCTGGTGCACTTTAATCAAATTAAAAATAATATCGTTTTTCATAAAGCAAAATTAATTCTAATCTGGAAGGTGTTTTGATCCAGTTTTTATAATTAAATGTGGTCCAGTTGAAATCAAACAAATATAAATTGTGTTAGTAAGTCATTGAAGTTTTTCAGTAGCCCCTAGTTTTAACTAGGGGATTTTTAGAAGTTACCAAAATTCGGCTTTAGCCAAATAGATATATTTTAGGCTAAAGCCATTCTTGAGCTAATTCTATATACCTCCATCTAAAGATGGAGGCAATTGAATTTCAAAACAAGTTTATTTAAAATTTTGACTGGACCAGTACATTAAAAAAAATGAAAAAACTGGACGATTCGCCAATTCCAAAACCAATATAAATTTGCAGAGTAAAATGAAGTCTCTAAGTTTCTGAGATTTTAAGGTGCTAAGTTATTTAGCGAATAGAAAACCTTAGAAGCTCAGTATCTTAGCTACTTAGAACCTTAAAAAAAATGAAAATAGCAGTTTGGGATACCTATGTAACCCGTAAAGATGGAAAAATTATGCATTTTGATATTTTAGTTGATGAAAATGTTAACGATGCAGAACAAGTATATGAATATGGAAAAATATACTTAAAAAGTGTTGATCAAGAAGGACAAGCATTGTCTTCTAAAGAGTGTCGTTTCTGTCACATTGATAAAGCGCCTATTGAAGTAGAAAACCAAGTTCGGGAGAATGGTTTTTCTATTATTGAAATGGAGAACTGTAATTAAATTTTTTAAACACATAGAGACATAGTTATAGAGACTTTGAAAAAAGACGTTTCACTTTCATAAATTCACATAGCTATGTGTAATGACGAGTCATTCTATTTTTGTCTTTTCAAGCAACATAAAATCTATGTTTCTATGTGTTATAAAAAAGCTTCGACTTCGCTCAGCCAGACAAACTTTGTGTCACCCTGAACGAAGTCGAAGGGCTTTTTACAACAATTTAGAAAGTGCTTTTATACCTTCTTCAATCTGTTTTTCTGAAAGAGAAGCATAACCCAAACGAAAACCTCGTATTGTTTTATCGAAACTAAATCGGTCTGGACTCATTATCTGAATGCCTTGTTGTTTTAGTTTTTCGAAAACTTCCAAAACATCAATTTCTGCTTTCGGAACAATCCAAAATGCAAGTCCGCCTTCGGGTTTTGTAAAAATGATTTTGTTTTGAAGATATTGATTTAGAATACTTTCAAAATAGTCTCTTTTAGTTCGGTAAACCAAATTAGCTCTTTTAAGATGACGCTTTATTTTGCCTTCATTGATGAGGTTCAGAATTGCTTCTTCCATAATATTATCGCCCTGAACATCGATGATTTTTCGATGGTTTCCGATTTTTAGAATGTTTTCGGAAGAACTTACTAAATAACCAATACGCAAAGCAGGCGCAACTACCTTACTAAAACTTCCAATGTAAACATAATTCTTCAAAGCAGAATAACTAGAAACAGGAAGAATTGGGCGTTGTCCAAAATGAAATTCGTTATCGTAATCATCTTCAATTATCGTAAAATTATATTGATTGGAAAGTTCAATCAATTTCAATCTCTTTTTTAGAGACAAAGTAACCGTAGTAGGAAATTGATGATGAGGTGTAACATATATTGCTTTTATGTTTTTGTGTTTCTGCAGATATTTTTCGACCTGATCAGTATTTAATCCGTCCGATTCAACATCGATAGGAAGTAATTTTGCACCAGAATTTTCAAAAGTTTCCCAAGCGGGTTTATAACCAGGATTTTCAACCAAAACATAATCGCCTGATTTTAATATACAATGCGAAGCCAAATACATTGCCATCTGACTTCCTCTTGTAATACAAATTTGTTCAGACGAAATGCTCATACCGCGTTTGAAATTCAGCATTTGAGCAATTGATTTTCTAAACTCCGGATTCCCTAATTCGCTGCTGTAACCCATAATCTGCCAACGCGATTTTCGGCTAAACAATTCACGATAGGCTCTTGCCAAATCATTCATCGGTGCCAAACGGCTATCAGGAAGTCCATCATCAAAAACTAAAAAACTTTTAGAGGTTTCGACGCTAGTTTTTAGGTCGTTTTTGTTTACTGTAGAATGATCGATTTTGGGTAATGAATGCGTAACAAAAGTTCCTTTTCTGTCAAAGGTTTCCAGCCAGCCTTCGGCAGTTAAAACGTCTAAAGCTTCTACAACTGTATTTCGGTTTACTTTTAATAATTGTGCCAATTGTCTGCTTCCTGGAAGTGCGTTGCCACTTATTAGTTTTCCTGTTTTTACAGCATCGATTACAGCATCGGCAATTTGAAGATAAACTGCTTTATCTGATTTTTTGTCAAGCTGAATTTCTAATGGCCAAGGTCGAAGCATCTGGACTGTTTTTTTAATTATAAATAAAGATAATTCACTAGTCCAAAATTACAACATTCTAAAATAAAAGATAGATCGAAAGTGCATTTTCTGAAAAAGTTTGAAACTCAAATTCAATACTTTAAAATGTTTTGTTACATTTAAAATAAAAAAACATACTATGAAAAAGATTTTCTTATTGTTTCTGATTATTACCTCGTTGCATACTTATGCTCAAAATAATCCCATTTTTAAAGGATTGTACGCAGATCCCGAAGGAATTATCTTTGACAAAACCTATTGGGTATATCCAACTTATTCGGCACCTTTTGACGATCAGGTTTTTTTTGATGCTTTTTCTTCTCCTGATTTGGTAAACTGGACAAAACATCCAAGAATTCTGGATACAACGGCTGTAAAATGGGCAAAGCGTGCGATGTGGGCGCCATCCATCATTAAAAATAAAAATAAATATTTCCTGTTTTTTGGTGCGAATGATATTCATGAAGGGGAAACAGGCGGAATTGGAGTTGCAGTTGCCTCTAAACCAGAAGGACCTTATAAAGATTATTTAGGAAAACCTTTAGTAGATAAAATTATAAATGGTGCGCAACCCATTGATCAATTTGTTTTTAAAGATAAAGACGGTCAGCATTATTTAATTTATGGCGGTTGGAGACATTGTAATATTGCTAAACTCAAATCCGATTTTACTGGATTTATTCCTTTTGAAGATAAAACGATTTTTAAAGAAATGACACCAGATAATTATACAGAAGGACCTTTTATGTTCATCAAAAACAACAAATATTATTTTATGTGGTCTGAAGGTGATTGGGGTGGACCAGATTATTGTGTGGCGTACGGAATTGCAGATTCGCCAATGGGACCTTTTAAAAGAATTGGAAAAGTATTAGAATCGGATCCGAAAATTGCTCGTGCCGCCGGACATCATTCTGTAATAAAAGTGCCCAATAAAGAGCAATATTATATTGTGTACCACAGAAGACCTTTGACAGAAACCGTAATGCATTCGAGAGAAACGTGTATAGAAGAAATGTTTTTTGATGAAAATGGTTTTATCAAACCTGTTGTTTTGACCAATGAGGGGGTAAAAGCTAATCCTTTAAAATAAAATAGGAAAACGTAAAAAATGAAAAAGGGAATAGCTTAAAAACTATTCCCTTTTTTTACCTAAGAATATTAAGAAAGTACTGCAATTGGCAGATTGACAGTGTTTTTTTGAGTAAAATTTAAGGTCAGCTGATCTAAATGACCAAAGAAGAAAGTATCTAAAACTTGTTGGAAAACAGGATGTGCATTTTCTACCTGTACAAACAAACTCATAGAAGAATGTAGTTTTTTTGCGCCTAATTCTCCTAAAATACCTTCAGCCGATTTTTTGTTTAAAGTCAGCATCAGTTTCGAAATTTCGATTAAGTGTTTGGATAAAATCGGATGATTTAAAAACTCTGTTGCTTCTTTCAAATCAGCAACAGCATAATAATCAGAAATAGGACTTTTTCCTAAACCTTTGATTTGAGGAAAAATAAACCACATCCAGTGTGTTTCTTTTTTTCCTTTTTTAATTTCAGAAAAAGCAGTTAAATACAATTTATTTTGTGCATCTAAAAATCGGGTCAAATCATTCTGTGCGTAAGTCATATCTTGATTCTGTATTAAATCGTTTATAAATGGAGTTTCTTGTATGGGTAACACTTTTATATTTCTTTATTAAACTTCAAATTTTCGAATTCCAAAAGTAGAATGTAAATCGGTTTGAGATTTATAGAATTGCCATTTGGAGTTACATAATTCCGATAATTTTGAACTGTAGGAATGTCTTGTTAATTTATTTTTAAAGTTTCGTAAAGACCCAAATTCTAATGTTATTCTAATGTTGGAGAAATTATTTAGGTCTAAATTGCGCGCTTAGAAAAATGATAATAAACGCCTTAAATCACTGGGATTTTAAATCAAATTGAAGTCAATTGATTAAAATCGTGGCCTTTTTTAGACTATGTTGAATAAAATTAAAAATAGCTTTTTATGTAAATGCCTTCAGGCGTTACTTGTCGGCTATTTCTTAATTAGCAGTCTAAATCTTTCCAACAGTATGGCTCAAATCATCAGTGATAACGCCGAGACTTATACTGTAAAAGGCATTACATGTAATTTTCTAAAAAAAATCTTCAAGTGCGACGGTATTCCGGAAGAACTGGATGACTACAAAACAAAAGATACCAAAACAGCCAAATTAGCAAAAGGAATTCCCTTAATGGAATATTTAATTTCATCAGAATCATTGATGCCTAATTTTTATTTTTTGATAGAATCAGAAGGAAATAAATATATTGACAATACAATCTTCTCGTTTGGTTTTCATGGTAAAATAGATATACCGCCTCCTCGGGTAAACTCATAAATACTTGTTTTTTTAAGGATTAGGAAAGAAATCTTGATCTTAAATGCGGTTTTTGCCGTATATTTATTCTATGTAATAATCTTGTATTTATACTTAAATTCATGACACCATTTAAACGTTTTTATAACTTATTGCAGCTCGATAAGCGCGATGTTTATCAGATTATCTTTTATGCTGCATTTGCGGGTTTAGTAAACCTTTCACTGCCTTTAGGAATTCAGGCAATTATTAATTTCATTCAAAGCGGACAACTCAGCGTTTCTTGGATTATTCTGGTAATTCTAGTAACGGTTGGAGTAGGTTTTGGTGGAGTTTTAACGATTTTACAATTGAGGATTGTAGAGAATTTACAACAGCGAATTTTTGTACGTTCTTCATTTGAATTTGCATACAGAATGCCTTTAATTAAATTTAAAGAAATGTATTCAGAATATGCTCCAGAAAAGGCCAATCGTTTTTTCGATACTTTGATGGTTCAGAAAGGAACAGCAAAACTGCTTCTTGATTTTTGTACGGCATTTTTACAAGTTGGTTTAGGTATTATTTTGCTGGTACTTTACCATTCTTTCTTTATGGTTATCGGGCTTCTTTTCATTGTTATTTTATGGGTTATTTTTAAATTTTCTTATAAAGATGGTTTAGAAACCAGTTTGAACGAATCGAAGTTTAAATATAAAGTTGCTGCGTGGCTTCAGGAAATTGCGAGAAACAGAGAAAGTTTCCGTAGAAAAGGCGCTTTTGAATATGCTTTAGAAAGAAACGACGGTTATGTGAGCAACTACGTCAATTACCGTGAAAAACACTTTCAGGTAATGAAAAAACAATATATTCAGCTTACTATATTTAAAGTAATTGTTACAGCTGCCTTATTATCGATCGGTGGTTTTCTGGTAATTCACCACCAAATGAACATAGGGCAGTTCGTAGCAGCTGAAATCGTAATTGTATTGTTAATCAACTCTGTAGAAAAAATCATTTTCGGATTAGAGTCTTTCTACGACGTTTTGACTTCTGTTGAAAAAATTGGTCAGGTTACCGATATGGAGATTTCATGCATTCCTGAAACTTCAGACAAAACTGAGAAAGGAATCAATATTGAAACCGAAAGTATCAATTACAATTATCCAGAACACAGTAAAAAATCGCTTAAGAATATTAATCTTAAAATTTCTCAAGGAGAAAAAATCATTCTTACCGGAACAAACGGTGCTGGAAAAAGTACTTTATTGCGATTACTTTCTGGTGTTTTAGAACCAGAAAGCGGTGCCATGTATGTGACAGATAATTATATGAATCGTTTAAGCGAAGATACATACCGAGCGCAGGCAGGAACGTATTTGCAAGGCGATACTTTATTTGCAGGAACAATTCGTGAGAATATTGTTTTTGGGAATGAAGAATTAAATAGTGACGATTTAAAATGGGCTTTAGATAATGTTGGTCTTACACCATACATTAAGACTTTCGAGAATGGATTAGAAAATCAGATTCATCCCGGAGGACGCGAACTTTCTGCTTCTGATGTTCAAAAAATCCTTTTGGCGAGAAGTATTGTGAGCAGACCAAATATTTTATTCTTAGAAGATCCGGTTGATAAAATGGACGAATTGACTTCGAATAAAATTGTTGATTTTTTACTTTCCGAAGAAAATGACTGGACTGTAATTGTAACTTCTAAAAGTGATATTTGGAAGAGCAAATGCAGTCGTATGATCACCATCGATGACGGAAAAATTATTAACGACATAAAGCTTTAATCCATGCTTAATATATCTAAAGATAATAACGTACTTATAACTCCGGGGAAATACAAATCGATTACAAGTGTAGCCCGAAGACCACATTACAGAATTTTAAATAAAGTAATCATCGGATTTCTGATATTTTGCGTTTGCTGTTTATTTCTGCCTTGGACGCAGAATATTTCAGGAAGTGGTTCTGTTACTACTTTAAAACCAGATCAAAGACCGCAGACAGTGCACAATGCAATTGCTGGTCGAATTGAAAAATGGTTTGTAAAAGAGGGTGATTATGTAAAAAAAGGAGATACTATTCTTTTTATTTCTGAGATCAAAGAAGATTACCTGGATCCAAATTTGGTTAACAATACCAAACAACAGGTTGATGCTAAAAAAATGGCAGCAGAATCATACAGTGATAAAGTAGGTTCCCTTGACGTTCAGGCGCAGTCTTTGAATACAGAAAGACAATTGAAATTGCAACAGGCTCAAAACAAAATTCGTCAGTCACAGCTGAAAATAAAAAGCGACAGTATGGATCTTGTGGCGGTTAGAACGCAGTTGAGAATCGCAAAAACACAGTTTGATCGTTCAACGGCTTTAAATAAAGAAGGTTTAAAACCAATGACAGATGTCGAGCAGAAAAGATTGAAACTACAAGAGGCAGAGGCTTATATTATTACACAAGAAAATAAACTGTTAAGCAGCAGAAACGAATTGATAAATGCAAAAGTTGAAATTAACAGAATTACGGCTGAATATGCAGAGAAAATTTCGAAATCTAGAAGTGATAAATTTACCGCTTTAAGTACTCAGTACGATACAGAAGCTCAAGTAAATAAACTTGAAAATCAGTATACTAATTACAGATTGAGAAATGGTTTATACTACATTACAGCACCTCAAAGTGGTTATATTAACCGTGCTTTATTAGCAGGTCTTGGAGAAACAATTAAAGAAGGTACTTCTGTAGTAAGTATCATGCCTTCTCAATATGATATCGCAGTAGAAACCTATGTTGACCCAATCGATTTGCCATTGGTGCACCGTGGCGCAAAAGTTCGTGTTTGGTTTGACGGATGGCCGAGAATTGTATTTTCTGGTTGGCCTGGATTGTCTTACGGAACTTATGGCGGTAAAGTGGTAGCTATAGAAAACTTTATTAGTCCGAATGGGAAATACAGAATTTTGGTTTCACCAGATGGAGAAGATCGTCACTGGCCAAAAGAATTGAGTATTGGTGCCGGAGCACAAAGTATTGCTTTGCTGGAAACGGTTTCGGTATGGTATGAAATTTGGCGAAACCTGAATGGTTTTCCACCAAATTATTATAATTCAGGAGAAAAAGAAGCAAAAGGAAAGGAGAAAAAGTAAAATGAGAAATCTTGTAAAATTGTTTTCTTTCTTAATGCTGTTCTGCTTTTCTACATTGCAAAGTCAAAATTTTGATCAAGAAGAATTGACTTTTATTGAGTTTTTGGGATATGTAAAAAAATACCATCCGCTCGTAAAACAAGCCAATCTTGAAGTGACCAATGCACAGGCAAAATTGATGGCAGCAAGAGGCGGATTTGATCCGAAAATTGAAGTAGATTACAATAAGAAAGAATTTAAAGGCACAGAATATTATTCGTTGTTAAACAGCAGTTTTAAAATTCCGACTTGGTACGGAATTGAAGTAAAAGCCGGTTT
The DNA here is from genome assembly GCF_020026915.1 of Flavobacterium potami. Taxonomy (GTDB): domain Bacteria; phylum Bacteroidota; class Bacteroidia; order Flavobacteriales; family Flavobacteriaceae; genus Flavobacterium; species Flavobacterium potami. The sequence continues at coordinate 253,691 of NZ_JAINUY010000001.1, forward strand.
TGATGATACAGACGGACAATATTACAATCCACAAAACCGCACGCCAGAAGCAGGTTTAACTTCGCTTGGTGTAAGTGTGGCTTTGGGGCAAGGAATGTTCATCAATCAGCGAATGGCTGATGTGAGAGAAGGAAAACTACAGGTAAAATTAAGTGACGCACAGCGAAAACTAAGAGCCATTGAAGTTTTATATCAGGCAAGCGAAGCTTATTTTGAATGGAGAAAAAGCTACAATGAGGCAGAATTGTATAAGAGTTATTTAGGTTTTGCAAGCACTCGTTTTGTTGGTGTTAAGAAACTTATAGAATCTGGAGATTCACCTGCAATTGATAGTGTAGAGGCTAAGATTACGGTGCGAAATAGAGAGCTGAACGTTGAAAACGGAAATTTAAAATTAGCGAAAGCAAAATTGAAATTGGCTAATTTTTTATGGATTGAAAATGTTCCGGTTGAATTGGGCGAAATGGTAAAACCTGAGCAGAATCTAGGTCAGACAATCGAAGAAACTTTACGTACAGATGCCATGATGGTTGATGTAGAGTCATTAGATTCACATCCGAAAATCCAGTCTATGGAAACCAAATTATCTATCTTGGAAGTAAATCGTCAGTTGAAAGCCAATTCGCTATTGCCAAAAATAAACGTGGGTTACAATTATATTTCAGAACCAAATTACTGGAATACTTTTAACGCTGATGATTATAAGTTTAATATCGATTTTAGTTTTCCAATTTTCTTAAGAAAGGAGAGAGGGAATTTAAAAATGGCTAAAATTAAGATTCAGGATATGCAATTTGATATTGGACAGCAAAGATTGGAGTTAAAGAATAAAATCAAGGCGCAACAAACCGAAATTGCTTCTTTAAGAAAACAAAAAGTCGTTATTGATAATTTGGTTAAAGATTATATGACGATGTTAAACTCAGAAGAAAAACTATTTTCTTTTGGTGAAAGTTCGATTTTCTTAATCAATTCGAGAGAGAATAATTTGGTAAGTGCGAAGTTATCTCAAATCAGTTTGGAAAACCAGTTTTATCTTTCGAATGCCGAATTGTACAAGATATTGGCAAACCCAGATTAAGACATAAAATATACGGTTCGCGATAGCTGTATTATATTAATTTTTCGATTTAATTTTAAAAAAAAGCTTCAGATATTTTCTGAAGCTTTTTTTATTATCTCTTGTGAAATTTAATTGTCAAAGAAATAAACAATCAGCATTTTACATGGCTTAGAACTTTTGTTTACAGGCACGTGTTTCAATCTTCCATCAAAGAAAAGAGAATCTCCTTCTTTTAAAGTATAGGTTTCATTGGCAATCAAATAATCTACTTCGCCAGAAAGAATATATTTGTATTCATAAGCATCTGTCGTCACTTGATCTCTGTAGCTGTTTGGTTCTAAAGTCAAAAACACTATATCTACTGTTGAGTTTTTTATCGTACGCGTCAAGAAACGTTCGTACAAGAAACCACTTGAACCTTCTTTTTGAAACTGATCATAGGTATCTTTTCTTTTGATAATAACCAATTCTTCTTCCTGTGAAATGTCTTTAAAGAATTCGCTAAGGTTAACCTGCAGTGCCGTTACGATACTCAAAAGAACAGTCAATGAAGGAATACTTCTCCCATTTTCAATCTGCGAAATCATACCTTTTGTTACCCCGCTTAAATCTGCAAGTTCCTGTAAGGTAAAGCCGTTATCGGTTCTATATTGTTTTATTCGTTTGCTAATTTCTAAAATTACTACTCCTTCCATGTTTAGTATGTGTATACAAAGTTTATTTAAATTAAACATTATTTTACCTTTTGTTTACATATAGTAAACAAAGGTATAGTAATATTGCACTGTAAAAATAAACAAAAAATATGGAATTAATTGTATTTGACATGGCTGGTACTACAGTCCAAGACGAAAATAAAGTTGGGTTAACATTGCAGACTGCTTTAAAAGAATTTGGTTATGAATTTTCAATAGAGGAAATAAATGTTGTAATGGGATATGAAAAACCAGTTGCAATTTCAATTTTAATAAATGATGAAAATGTTGAAGCTACTTTAATCAACAAAATTCACCAATCGTTTGTAGAGAAAATGATTGCTTACTACAAACAAAGCAATGAAGTAAAGTCAACTCCAAATGCTTATGAAACGATTCAATACTTAAGAAGCAACGGAATCAAAGTAGCTTTCGATACTGGATTTTCAAGGCCAATTGCCGATGCTATTTTCGAGAAACTAAACTGGAAACAAGGAATCGATTTTGATTTCAGCATCACTTCAGACGAAGTAGAGCACGGTCGTCCTTACCCAGATATGATTTTCAAAGCAATGGAACATTTTAATATTTCTGATGCTTCAAAAGTTGGAAAAGTCGGCGATACAATGTCTGATTTGCAACAAGGAGAAAACGCAAAATGCGGTTTAGTAGTTGGTGTTACAACTGGAGCTTACAGCAGAGAAGAACTGCAAAATCATTACCACAATTACATTATTGATAATCTTTCAGAGTTAAAAAACAATCTTTAATTTTTTAAAAAATCATGAAAACATTCCTGTATGTTGTTATTGCATTGATCTTTGGCTCTTCGTACGCGCAAGAGGTCAAGGGTAGAATTAGTACTGAATCCGGCCCCTTACATCCGGCTTCCATTTTGGTTGTTGAAAAATCAAAAACAGTGGACAATGATCGTCATGGTAATTTCTCGATAAAATTGGAACCAGGAATATATCATTTAGAAATTTCAAGTGAAAATTATGCTTTAAAACATATTTCGGTAACTGTTTCAAATAAAAATGTTGATTTAGGCAATGTAATAATGACAGGACAGGAAGAGAAATTAGATGAAGTTGTCTTAGAATATTACACCAGTGGAGAAAAAAAGGCGATTGAAATGCGTCAGAAATCAAATGCTATTATGGATGTAGTAAGTGCTGATGCCATGGGAAAAATGCCCGATATCAGCGCTGCAGAAGCTGTTCAGAGAATTCCTGGTGTCAGTATCGACCGAGATCAAGGAGAAGGAAGATATGTTACTGTAAGAGGTACGCCGTCGCAATGGAGTTCGGCTACTATTAATGGTGATCGTATGCCGTCTGCTAAAACTTCGGGTGATTTGTTAGGAAATCGTACCGTTCCGATGGATTTGCTTCCGACCGAATTCTTAGAATATATTCAGGTAATTAAAGCGATTACACCTGAATATGAAGGCGATGCTATTGGAGGAACGATTAATTATATTCCGAAATTTTCGCCTAAAAAAGAAACCCTTCGTATTACAGGAAGTATTCCAGTAAACCTTCGTGCCGACGATAAAGTAGGATTTAACAGCACTGTTTTGTACGGAAACCGATTTTTCAATAAAAAGTTTGGCTTTTTGGTCATGTCCAATTACAACCGTCGTACGTATTCGACTGATGATTATGAAGTGGTTTACGGAAATGAATTGCACAACGTAAACACGCTGGACGTAAGAAATTATCAGGGAGTTAGAACCAACACAGGATTTAATGCAGCAACTGATTTTCGTTTCAATAAAAGAAATAAAATCTACGCAAGAGGGTATTACAGCCAATTTTTGGATGAAGAAGGAAACAGGAAAACCATGCACTATTTTAATAAAACCACAAATAATGCAGTTTTGAGATGGAGTACTGTTGATTATTTATTTAAAAATTATGGAGGTGAATTTGGCTACGAAAGCAAACTAACTGACAAATTAAAAATGAATGCAAAAGTAGCGGCGTATACATCTTGGGCAGGTTATAACGGACCTTCATCTGCAACTAAAAACGATCGTGGTTATTATTATGGAAACTGGATTCAGACTGTCAAATATGATAATCTGGTAAAAGTGGATGGCAAAGATTACAAGTTTCTCGAAGGAGACGGGCCAGCAGGTTATGTTGGTGATCCGGCCAATAATATCCAACCTCATTTTAATAAACCTTATGATCCTGAAAAATATTATTTGGACAGATACGTGACTTCAATTCGTAATGTGGAGGAAAAGGACAAAGTTGCTGCTTTAGATTTTGATTACAATGCCAATAAAGATTTAAAAATTAAATTCGGAGGAAAATTTAGAGATAAAAGCAGCACTTATGATTATCGTTACATCACTTGGATTTACGATACCAAAGCGCCAAAAGCCTATTTGAATCAATGGGAAAGAGAAGCATTTCCATCCAACAATTGGTTTCCTGAATTGAATAATACGTATGATAATCTGAAATTCAATTATCCAACAGAACGTTCTTTTATCGATCCAATGGGAAATCCTGCGATTGCCAAAAACTTAAAATACAATTATCAGGATGCGACGAATTCTAGTTATGCAACAGGAAATTATGATGCAACAGAGAAAGTTTGGGCAGGTTACGCATCTGGAGAATGGGATATTAATGAAGATTTCCGTTTTGTGGGAGGTATTCGTTATGAAAACACAGCGGTAGATGCCAAAAGTTACGAGTTCAATGACATTACAAAAGTGGTTACGCCAGTTTACGGAACAAAAAATTACGGCGCTTTTTTACCAATGGCGCATTTAATTTATAAACCGTCTAAAAAATTAGATTTAAGAGCGGCGGTAACGAGAACTTTTGCACGTCCGGCGTTTAACGAATTGAGTCCGAGCACGAGAGTAAATCCAGATAATCATACGGTTGTAGAAGGAAATGTGGATTTAAAGCCAACCTTCTCTTGGAATTATGATGTAATTGGAACGTTTTATTTAAACAAAACCGATTACCTGACTGGAAGTGCTTTTTATAAAGATTTGTCGGATCTTATCTATACACAATCGCATGATGAAATTAGAACGGTTGGAGGTGAAACTTTCTTGTATAAAGTCTCAAAACCATTAAACTCTGATAATGCCTTTTTATACGGATTCGAAGTTGGTTTCAACAAAAAGTTCTCTGAATTGCCTGGATTTTTAAGATTTTTCAGTTTTAAAGGAAATTACACTTTTACCAAATCTCAAACGACATTAGAAGAAAGAGGAGATGAAAAAATCGGATTGATGAACCAATCGCCAAATATCTTCAATGCATCGCTTATTTACGAATACAAAGGATTTGCCGCAAGATTAGCAGCTAATTATCGTGAAGCTTTTTTAGTAGAAATTCGCGATAATCCTGGAGCAGACAGATATCAGGATAAAGATTTTCATTTGGATATGAACCTTTCGTATACGACATCAAACAAAATCACTTTTTTCATCGATTTGAACAATTTGAACAATCAAGAATTACGCTATTATCACGGTGTAGTGTCAAGACCTGAACAAGTTGAGTATTATGGAATTAGAGGACGAGTGGGAGCGAGTTACAGGTTTTAAAGATAATAATAAGCCAACATACAGATAACATTCAAGCAGTAATATTGCCAATTTTATAATAAGATGAACAGAAGACGTTTTGTAAAACAATCAATGCTGGGGATGATGCCGATACTGTTCCCTTCATTATTTTTATCGCTGCTAAATTCAAATGAAAACAACTATTTCATTCACGGAATAGCTTCAGGAGATCCAACTGAAAATGCGGTAATTATTTGGACACATATTAACACCAATTCTATTGGAGAATGCAAAGTAGAATGGCAGATTTCAACCGATAAAAATTTCAATTCAGAGATTAAAAAAGGTTTTACCATCACTTCGCAAGCAAGAGATTATACGGTGAAAGTAGATGTGACCGATCTTAAAAAGAATCAGGTTTACTATTACCGATTTATTTACAACAATGCTGTTTCAGATATTGGAATCTGTAAAACGTTTCCAGATTCGGCTGTAAAACCTTTGCAGATTGCCGTTATCAGCTGTAACAATTATGAAGATGGTTATTTTACCTCTTTCCAACATATTGCAGACAATCCAGAAATCGATTATGTTTTTCACTTAGGCGATTACATTTATGAATACGGAACAGGGCAATATTGCAATAAAGTCTTTTTGGAACAAAGTCATAGAATAAATGATCCGCTGCACGAATTGGTTTCGTTGTCAGATTATAGAAAAAGATATGCTCTTTATCGTAAAGATAAAGAGCTTCAAAAAGCGCATCAGCACAAACCTTTCATCTGTATTTGGGACGATCACGAATTGGCCAACAATGCTTATAAAGACGGTGCTAAAAACCATCAAAGTGACGAAGGAAATTGGACTGATAGAAGTGCTGCTGCTATGCAAGCTTATTTTGAATGGATGCCTGTAAGAGCTAAATCGGCTTCAGAAATGATTCGTTCGATAAAAATAGGAAATGATGCTAATTTCGTTTTTATGGAAGAAAGATTGGACGGAAGAGACAAACAGCTCTTAAGCAACGATCTTGGAAAACAAAGTCCAGACCGAAAAATGATTTCGTACAAACAGTTCAAATTTTTATCTGATGAATTAAAAAACAGCAATGCACGTTGGAACTTTTTGGTCAATCCTGTAATGTTTACAGGTTACAAAAGTAAAAAAGAAGAGTCTGTAAAAGAAGAAGATTGGTGGACAGGTTATCCGTATCAAAGAAACCGACTTATTGAAGTTTTTCAAAGCTTAAAAAATCCACCGATTATTTTAACTGGAGATCATCATCAAAGTCATGTTTTAGAATTGTATGCTAAAAATCAGATTTCAAAAGAAAATTTTGCAGCATGGGAATTTCTAACGCCGTCAATCACTTCAAAAAATGACGATCGTCTTTCTGAAGAAAAAATAATCAAAAAAAGTGAAATGCTTTATAAACTGAATCCCCACATGGTGTACAATAATATCGCGGCTCATGGTTATTTTATTCTGAAAGTGGCTCAGAAAGAAATCAATATAGACTACAAATTCAATCAAGATATTTTACTGCCCAACAGCGGTGAAAAAAACGGACCTCAATTTAAAATTGATAATTTAAACAACTTAACAAAAAATGTGTAATTCATGCGTAATGCTCTTTGACGACAGAGAGCGAAGCATTCTTCCAGAATTTACAGCACTTCCTAAACTTAAAAGCGGTGAAATACTAGTAAAAAACAAATACGCAACCTTATGCGGAAGCGATTTACACACCTTCACAGGAAGAAGAAAAGAACCATCTCCAATTGTTTTAGGCCACGAAATTGTGGGCGAAATTATAGAAATGGCTTCTAACGAACCTTTTTATGATTTGAATGGAAACATCTTAAAACTAGGAGATATTGTTACTTGGACCATTTTTGCAGCTCCAAACGAAGATGAATTTGTAAAAGATAAAATGCCTCAAAAATCGGCTAGTTTATTTAAATACGGACATGTAAAATTTACCAAAGAAGAAAAATTCAACGGTGGTTTAGGAACGCATTGTGTACTAAAAAAAGGAACGGGAATTCTAAAAGTTCCTTCATCAATAAACGAAAAATTCGCCCCAATAATCAATTGTGCGGGAGCTACAGCAATGGCTGCTTTTCGCTTAATCGATAAAATTGAAAATAAAAATGTACTGATTCTTGGCGCAGGAGTTCTTGGATTAATTGCTTCATCAATTGCAGAACAAAAAAAGGCAGCTTCTGTTACTGTTTTTGATATTGATAAGGATCGACTTGAAAAAAGTAAATCTTTTGGAGCCAAATATATTTATAACGCTTTATCGCCAATTGAAGAATTAGAAAACATTATGTCTCAATTTTATAAAAAAGGTTTTGATGTAATAATCGATATGAGCGGTTCTGTTGATGCTATAAAAACAGGATTAAAATACAGCGCAATAGGAACACAGCACATTTGGATTGGAGCGGTAACGCCAACAGAAGATATAGCTGTAAATCCAGAAATGATGATAAGGAAATTGTTGAGCATCAAAGGAATGCATAATTACAATTTTGAAGATTTTGTAAATGCCGTTTCCTTTTTTGAAGAGCATTTTTCAGCTTATCCTTTTCAAACTTTCATAGAAAAAGAATTTGAACTCAAAGAAACCAAAGAAGCATTTGAATATGCTGTAAAATACAAACCTTTCAGGGTTTTAATCAATATTTAAAAATGAGAACAATCTCAAAAAAATATCAAATGCTTTTTCTAACCATGTTTTGTTACCTGTTTTTTTACACAGGCAGACATAATTTTGGATGGGCAACAAAAGCAATGCGGGAAGACTTAGGGATCTCGTACACTTTCATTGGCTGGATCAGTTTTGCCATGCTGATTGGTTATTCAATCGGACAGTTTATTAATGGAAACTTAGCGGATCGTTTCAGTCCAAAATACATGGTGCCGCTTGGCGCTTATCTTTCCATTGCTTGTAATTTAGGAATCAGTTTTACGCATTCGTCTTACATTATTCTGATTTTATGGTTTTTAAATGGTTATTTTCAATCGATGGCTTGGGCGCCAGGCGGAAGAATTATCGCCAATTGGTTTTCAAGCGAAGAAAGAAACAAAGCCTTCGGAATGTATACAATGGCTGCAGGATTTTCATCGGCAGTAACTTTTGCCATTTCGATTTATATTACCTCACTGCATTTAGAATGGCGAATGTTGTTCAGAATTCCAGTTTTATTACTTCTAGTTTCGGCAACCGTTTTTCTGATCTTTATAAAACCATCGCCAGTTGCAATTGAAAAAAAAGCAACAGGATTCGATTTCGATGCAATCAAAAAAAGCTATAAAGATGTTTTAGGAAATAAAAAGTTCCGAATTGTCTGTCTGTCATTCGGCTTAGAAAGCATGGCGCGTTATGGATTGATATTTTGGATTCCAGTTCACTTTTTAGGAAACGATTGGCAAAGTGATCCATCTTTAATTTGGGTAACCTTTCTGCTTCCACTAGGAATGGCTTTAGGCGCTTTTTCCTTCGGACAGCTTTCTACTTATTATTTCAAAAGTAATTACCGTTCTATTTTCTTCGGAATGTTGATTTGTTCTTGTCTTTCTTTTTTATTGTTCTTCACTCATAATGCAAGTTTAGTTGTAATAAGTCTGCTTTTAATAACCTGTGGTTTTTTTGTCTACGGACCACAGGCAAACTTTTGGGCTTTGTGTCCAGAAATTATGGGAACCGAAAGAACAGGAACTTCAATAGGAATTATGAATATGTGCGGTTATTTATTTGCCGCTTTCGGCGAACCGCTTTTAGGATTTATAATTGAAAAAACAGGAGAAACAAAATTCTTGTTTATGATCATTGCTTTAATCTGTCTGCTTTCTTCCTTGAGTATTTATGCTGTCAGAAGAGAAAATTAAAATATTGTGTTTATGTTTTTAAATTTTTGCCAAGTGATATTTCATTTGGCAAAAATTGCTTTTTTTAATCATTACTTATTTAAATTTGAAAAAAAGAAATAAAAGATGAAACAAGCAATCGTAAATGCAATTATACATACAGGAGAAGAAATAATCGAAAATGGAGTCGTAATTGTAGAAAACGGTACTATTACTTCGGTTCAAAAAGAAATTCCCACTGATATTGAAATAATAGATTTAAATGGAAAACATCTTGCTGCTGGTTTTATAGATATTCAGATTAATGGTGGAGAAAAATACTATTTCAGCCAAACTCCAAACGAAGAAACCATTCAAGATATTTACGATGCAAGTATGAAATACGGTACCACTCATGTTTTGCCTTGTTTGATTTCGTCGTCGAAAGAAACCATTTTGCAAGGAATTGAAGCAATTCGTGATTACAGGAAAAAACATAATAACGGTGTAATTGGAATGCATTTGGAAGGACCATTTTTGAATCCGCAAAGAAGAGGCGCACACAGTGTTGACCAAGTTAGAAAACCAACGAACGAAGAACTTCAGGAAATTATCAGTAGAGGGAAAGACGTTATAAAAGTCATTACAATCGCTCCCGAATGTTTTACAGAAGAACAACTGGATATGCTAATAGAAAGCGGTATTACAATTTCAATCGGACATTCCACCATTACACACAAAGAAGCACAGCCATATTTTGCAAAAGGAATAAACCTTGTTACGCATTTATTTAATGCCATGACACAATTTGGTCATCGCGAACCTGGTTTGGTCGGAGCTGTTTTTGAAAATGAAGACGTTTTTGCTCCCGTTATATTAGACGGAGTTCATTGTGATTATGCAGCAGCAAAAGTGGCCTATAAAGTAAAGAAAGAAAAATTCTTCCTTATCAGTGATGCTACATTTTTAGGACGAAAAGTGGCCAATTTTAAATGGGATAATTTTGATGCACATTTAGTAGATGGTTTTTACAGAAACGAAGATGGTAATCTTGCAGGTGCAACAATTTCAATGACAGAGGCGGTCCAAAATGCTTTTAATCATTTGAATGTACCAGCAGATGAAGCCATAAAAATGGCAACGACAAGAGTTGCTGCGGCCATAGGAATTCAAGATGAAATTGGAAAAATTAAAGCTGGTTTTCCTGCCATTTTTGTTCAGTTTGATCCAGATTTAACCGTTATCAAAACTTTAGATTTGACGGAATAATAAGTTTGAAATCTGATCATTAAGTATAGTATTGGTTTACATAAGTTTATTATTTATACACTTTTGGTTAATATTTTTCTTGCAATTCACTTGTTTATATCAGACATATTTATAGTTTTGCAACATATTTAACCCCAAACCTACATACTTACAGATGAGAAAAAACACTCACTATTTTTTGCTTGCATTATTGTCAAGCATCATTTTTGGTTGCAGTGACGATGGAGATTCGTACCAACCAAATTATCTGCCAAGCATTGATGCGACAACTTTGCCTGCAGAAAATCATCCGATGACCATGTTTGAAGATGATGAAAGTCCTTCAAAAATGTATGATAAAACCGATCGTTGGTTTAGAGTAAATGAACCGCTTCAGATTATTCAGAAAGGAAAAGATTCGGTACAAGTTTCACTGTATTCGCCAGTCGGACTTTCAGATGTAAAAATATACGCGAAACTGCCAAATTACAGCAAACGATTTCTGATTTACAATTTTTCTAAAATTCCTGCTTTTCATCGTTCCTTTCACAAAATTCCTTTGACGGATCAGAAAAACGATTATTTGTTGGAAACAGGAAATACAGTAACCATCGATAAAATTGAAGGATTCTCTTCTGGAGCAATTGAGTTTTCTGTAGAATCGGAAGATCCGTTATTTCAAAAATTCAAAAAAATAAAATCCAATCATTTGGTTCAGTTTCATGATGGCTATCATATTAACGAACTAGGGAAATTTCTTCCGATGAATCCGGTTTTGGCTAAAGAAGCTATTACTATGATTATCAATTATTCTTATGCTTTAAGTCATCCGTTGTATTACAATACATTTACCAATTTTGACAAATACAAACAAGAACAGGCAGCAACTGCTGGTACTGCCATAAGCGGAGCGTTGAACTGGCACGGAAATGCGGACGATGTTGACGGAGTTTATGATTATTATTCTAAAGAAGAAATCGAAAAAATCTACTGGAATTATTTGGATAAAAGAACGGTTTACATGGCAATGGTAGGCGGAGATTCTGCTTGGGGAGGAGGAAATTTAGCTTCGCAATGGGAGTCAGGATATGTTACAGGACATTGGGTTGGAGAAATGTCAGTTTGGTCGCATGAATATTCGCATCATATTGGTTTTAGTCACAGCAGTAATTTGGCCAACAGTGGAGAAGGTGGAGGACAACAAGAAATGCTGACCCATTTTTATAAGTATTTAATTTATTTGAATGATCTTCCTTTTATAGACCCAGACGTTTTGAAGACGTATTCTAAAACAAATTATGTAAAAGGAGCTTATAAGAAACCAGTATTTGCGATCAATCCGAAAAATCCGTTTTTGCTGAAATATAAAGGTGAAGGAAAATGGAATTAAAATATAAAATGAACATGAAACATATTTTGCCCTTAATCTTTGCGCTTTGTTTTTTTACAAGTTGCAGTAAAGACGATATCGAATCTAAAAATTACGATTATTATTATCCAACAGATGAAGCGTCGATTAGTGCCGAAAGTATTCCGGGAACTACAGCTGCATTTGACCCAAAAGGAATTGCCGTTTCAAATGAGAAATTATATGTGATAAATGGCGATGTTTTAGAAATTTTTAATGCTGTAACGCTTTCTCATATCAAAACTATCAAGGAATTTACAAAAGGAACTACGACAATTCCGTTAACGGCTTTAACTTCAGTTTCTGTTGATAACGGACGTATTTACGTTGGAAGTACAGAATCAAGATTATTTGTTTTTGATGAAACGACAAATGTTGGAATCAGTACTGTTGGAAATGGCCAATGGTGGCAGACTTTTGTGCACGTTTTCGGTGTTGTGGCCAAAGACGGATTGGTATTTGTAAAAGAAAAAAACAACATTATAAAAGTACTTGATGCTTCTCAAATTACAGAAACCAGTAATTGGAATTTAGAACCAATCGCAAAACTAAACACTTTAAATGGGTATACAGAAGTTTATTCTTTAGATGTTTATGATGGAAATCTGGTTGTAGCCGGAAGAGACGCGAAGAGTTATTTGTATTATAATATTGCCAATATTAAAGCGAATGCAGCCAATTCATTAACGACGCCAATTGAACCAGAAAAAGTTCAATTTACCGATATTAAACCCATTGCTGTTTCTTTCAGTAAAGATTGGGCAGTAACTTCTGAAAATGTAGGAAGCGCTTCTTATTTGCGATTGTATCCAAAAGAAGAATTCAGTAAAAAGAATTATAAAGCGGTGGTAAATGCCTCTGATATTTTGGGTAAAAATGCATTTGGCACTATAGTAGGAACTGCTCAGTTAAATGATCGCATTTTTTTATCGGATAATACGAATAAAAAAATCAGAGTGATAAAACTCAATAAATCCACAATTGCAGAACAAAACAATTAATCGTTTAAGATTTAAAATTTGAAAAGCCTGTAAATTACTCTTGTTTACAGGCTTTTTTTAAATTATTTTTTTTATTGTAAATCATTGTTTTGTAGTTGTTTAATGAGTGTTTAAAAGTTCGTTTTAAATAAAAATTAAAAAAACATAATTAAAACTTGACTAATTTGGTAGAATTAGTATATATTTGCATAATAGAAAATTTATAAAATGATACTTATCCAGAAAGACTGAGGGAATGGGCCCGATGAAGTCTTAGCAACCTGTTGCCGAATAAGGTGCTAAATCCTTCCCGTTTTGTGGGACAGATAAGAAAAGAGATTGCTAAATCTGAATAAGATCATTAACATTAAAACTTTATTTTTTAAAATGGAAATAGAATCAACTATATACGCCGGTTACGAAGTTTTGAATACCATTTTCGAACAAAATAGTCTTGTTTTTTTTCGAATGCGAAAGCGCTAGTTTCTCTCTTAAAAATTATTTTCAAATAAATACGCTGATGACTTTTGGCATTGGCCTGAAATTCTTTTGTCTAATCTTAAAACTCAAAATAAAATGAAAAAAATACTACTAGGTTTTGCCTTATTTTTTGGAATATTCCAAACGCAGGCGCAAGAAAACAATTTGCAATTAAAAGGAACTGTTGTCGATACTGTTGCAAAATATGTGTATCTGCAAAAGTTTCACAATAAAATGTTTACGACTATTGATTCGGTAAAAGTAAAAGATGGAAATTTTAGCTTTAAAACTAAAGTGAAAACACCAGAACTATACGGATTAAGCGTAAATACAGCAGATTCACCATTGTATATTTTCCTTGAAAAAGGACCTATTACAGTAAAATTAAGTCCGAAGAAATATTACACGAATTCGGTTGTAGAAGGTTCTGCTACACAAGATTTGTTTGAAACGTACAAGAAAACAAAAGAGGTAGAAATTAGTAAATTCATTACAGAGCATCCTAATTCCATCGTTTCGGCTTATGTATTATACAGAAACTGGTCGTACCGTTTGACTCCAGAACAAATCACGCAAAATATTGCTTTACTAGACAAAAGTCTTCAGAATAGCACTTACGTGAAAGAACTAAAAGATTTAGCCATTGTTTTAGACGGATTAGCAGTAGGAAAAAAAGCCCCAGATTTTACGGCCAATGATACTGAAGGAAAACCGGTTCATTTTTCTGAAAATTTGAAAGGCTACACTTTAGTCGATTTTTGGGCTTCATGGTGTGGTCCATGCCGAAGAGAAAATCCCAACATTGTGGCGGCTTACAAAGAGTTTCACGATAAAGGATTTAACATCATCGCCATTTCTTTAGACAAAAAGAAAGAAAACTGGATCAAAGGAATTCAGGATGATAATTTAACTTGGACGCATGTTTCAGATTTGCTTTTCTGGAATAGCGCTGTTGCTAAATTATACGGGGTAAGAGCCATTCCAGCCAATTATTTAGTGGATTCTAAGGGAACAATCGTAGCTAAAAATCTTCACGGAGAAGAATTGCAATCGACACTTAAATCTCTTTTAGACAAAAAAGTCAGCAACAACTAATAAAATTAATTACTTCTGAATTTTGAATTCATTCGAAATTCAATCTAAAATACAATTTGTTAATTTAAAAATGATAGGGAAATGAATGCTATTGAGCCAACAACAAAACCAACAGAATCTCAGTGTTACTTTTTTAAATTTAGAGAAAACACAGTAGGAATAGATCATATTTTTGAATCGGTTTATGGAGAACAAAATCTGATATATGCAGATTGGGTCGCCAGCGGAAGATTATACACGCCGATTGAAGATATTATGCTAAATAAAATTGGTCCAATGATTGCCAATACGCATTCACTTTCAAGTCAAACCGGAAAAACGTCGACTTATGCTTATCAATATGCGAGAGAGATTATTAAAAAATCGGTCAATGCAAATGAGTCAGATGTTTTAGTAACAACAGGAACCGGAATGACAGCCGCTTTATCAAAATTGCAACGAATTATCGGCTTAAGAAAAACATACGAAAATGAAAAAGATAAACCAGTTGTTTTTATCACACACATGGAACATCACTCTAATCAAGTTCCTTGGTATGAAACCAATGCAGATGTGGTCATTCTTCCTGCTGATGAAGACAATTTAGTCGATCCGGAGAGTCTTTCTACAGAAATAAAAAAATACGCAGACAGGAGTTTAAAAATCGGTTCGTTTACCGCTTGTTCAAATGTTACGGGAATTATTACTCCTTATGATGAGCTAGCCAAAATCATGCATCAAAATGGTGGATTGTGTTTTGTAGATTTCGCTGCCTCTGCACCGTACGTTAAAATCGACATGCATCCGAAAGATCCTGAACAGCAATTAGATGCCATTTTCTTTTCGCCTCATAAATTCTTGGGCGGACCTGGAACTTGCGGAATTTTGGTTTTCAATAAAAAATTATATCAATCTGATTTTCCCGATAATCCGGGTGGAGGAAATGTAAAATGGACCAATCCGTTGGGGAATTACTGTTACAGCGATGTAATAGAAGTAAGAGAAGATGGAGGAACTCCAGGATTTTTGCAGGTAATTCGTGCTGCTTTGGCTTTAGAGCTGAAAGAAAAAATGGGCGTTGAACAAATTGCAAAAAGAGAAAAAGAACTTTTGAATCTGTGTTTTTCGAAACTTCAAAAAATACCAGGTTTGTCCATTTTAGGAGATTTAAAAAGCAAACGAATTGGCTGTGTTTCTTTTGTAATTGAAGATATTCATTACAATTTAATCGTACGACTTTTAAATGATCGTTTCGGAATTCAGGTTCGTGGCGGTTGGTCGTGTGCAAGTACATACGCACATTATTTGTTCAATATTGATGAAAAACGTTCCAAAGCCATTACCAATGAATTGCTAGAAAAGAATCAAACCAATAAACCAGGTTGGGTTCGTTTGTCATTGCATCCAATAACAACAGATGAAGAGCTTTTATTTATTTGTAATGCCATTCAGCAAGTAGCTCTACATTATAAAAAATGGCAGAAAGAGTACGAATATAATCCTGCCACAAACGAATTCGAGAATCCTAAAATCAACAATACAATCGAAAGAGAAGTAAAAGAATGGTTTGAACTGGATTAAAATTTAACCACATAGAAACATAGATTTTTAATTCGTGAAAAAAAGATTGCTAAAGAAAAGCAAGCTTTTCAACACATAGCTATGTTTGTTTAAACAAATGAAATGCCTTCTCTAGACAAAGTAAATCTATGATTCTATGTGTTTCAAAAAACGAAAATAAAGAATGAAAACAATACCAAGAAGAGTTGTAACGGGTTTAAAAAACGGTAAATCAATTATAGAAGAAGATGCCACTGTAACCAATGTTTCAGAACATTTTCCAGGATTAATTATTTCTGATATATGGTCAACAAATACTAGTCCTGCTAAATTTGAAGAAGAAATTATAGAAAATACCGCTTTTCCGAACACACCCAAAAACGGTAGTTATTTTCGATATGTACAGATTCCTCCCGATAAAGATTTAGGAATCGTTGCTACTGAAGGTCAGCCGCATCCTTTAATGCATCAAACAGATACGTTGGATTATATTATCATTATTTCAGGTGAAATTTATTTGATTGTCGATGAAGAAGAAACGCTATTAAAAACGGGAGATATCGTAATTCAGCGCGGTACCAATCATGCATGGAGTAATCGCTCTGATTCGCCTTGTATTCAATTAGCGATTTTATTAGATGCTAAGAATGATTAAATTAAGGTGCAAACGATGTAGTAGTCTATTAGGTTGATAGGGAAATAAAAGTTTTGATAGATTTTGCATTAAAATTGAAAATAACTGCTTAAATTTGCAATCGCAATGAGAAAAAACAACCAGAATATGAAGAATTATTATAACAGCGCTATGATGTGCTGTGTTTTTGTAATGCAATTCATAGATCTGGCTTCTATATAAAACTATATTATTTATTTCAAAAAGCCTTTCATGAATATTTGAAAGGCTTTTTGTTTTAACCTTGATTACGAAATGATTGAATTAAAAAATGTAACCAAAACTTTTCATCAGAAGGATAGGATTGTTACTGCCTTGTCTGATGTCTCGCTGCGAGTTCCGCAAGGGAAAGTTTTTGGTGTAATTGGCACTTCGGGTGCTGGAAAAAGTACGCTGATTCGCTGTGTGAATTTGTTGGAAAGGCCCACTTCGGGAGAAATTATTGTAGATGGAAAAGCTTTGATGCAATTGTCAAACTCAGAATTGGCGATCGAAAGAAGACAAATCGGAATGATTTTTCAGCATTTCAATTTGCTTTCTTCTAGAACTGTTTTCGAAAATGTGGCTTTCCCTTTAGAGTTGGCAGGAATTTCAAAAAACGAAATCAAAAGCAGAGTTTTAGAATTGCTGCAATTGGTTGGTTTGGCAGAAAAGGCAAACGATTATCCGGCAAGTCTTTCGGGCGGACAAAAACAAAGAGTAGCGATTGCGAGAACTTTGGCCAATAATCCGAAAGTATTGTTGTGCGATGAAGCTACAAGTGCTTTGGATCCTGCAACGACACGTTCTATTTTGAATTTACTGAAAGATATTAACAAGCGCTTAAACATCACGGTTTTATTGATTACACATCAAATGGAAGTTGTAAAGTCAATTTGTGATGAAGTTGCGGTTATCAGTCACGGAAAACTTATAGAACAGGGAAGTGTTGGTGAAATCTTCGCTGATCCGAAAGAGGAATTGACTAGAGAATTTATTTCTTCTTCTCTCCATATTGAAGTTCCATCTGTTTATCAGGAAAAATTACAGAAAGAAGATAATGGAAATCTGAATCCGTTACTGAAATTAGAAATGACTGGAAAATCGGTTAACGAACCAGTTATTTCAGAAGTTTCAAGACTTTTTGATACCGATTTCAAAATCGTAAGCGCACAAATGGATCAAGCAGGCGAAGTAAATTTTGGTGTAATGCTGATTGAGCTTTCAGGAAAACGCGAAAATTATGATGCTGCGATTCAATATTTTAATTCAAAACACATTAAAACAGAAATTATAGGTTATGTCTGATTCTCTTATAGATTTATTATTAAAAGGAACATGGGAGACCATTGTTATGACCTTTGTATCTGGCTTTTTCGGTTTTTTATTGGGACTTCCAACAGGAATTTTGCTTTTCCTTACCCGTAAAAATCAAATCTTGGAACAGCCTGTTTTAAACCGTATTTTATCGGTTTTGGTAAATGTTTTTCGTTCCATTCCATTCATCATTTTAATCGTTTGGATGATTCCTTTTACACGCGCTATTGTTGGAACTTCAATTGGTGTTAGTGCGGCTTTGGTTCCTTTAAGTATTGGAGCGGCGCCGTTTATTGCTCGTTTGGTAGAAAACAGTTTGCTAAGCTTGCCTTCTGGTTTAATCGAAGCAGCAAGAGCTTTAGGTGCAACACCTTTTCAAATAGTTTACAAAGTTTTACTTCCAGAAGCTTTACCTTCTTTAATCAATGCGGCTTCAATTACGTTAATCACGCTTGTGGGGTATTCTGCAATGGGTGGAGCAGTTGGAGCTGGAGGTTTAGGACAAGTTGGCTATCAATACGGATATATCGGTTATGATGCCGTAACCATGAATTCTGTTTTAGGTTTATTGGTCATCCTAGTATTTATAATTCAGTTTGCGGGAGACAAATTATCAAAACGATTCGATCATAGATAATTTAGACTAAAGTCAAAAGTCGAAAGTTGAAAGAGAAATTTTAGAAATTAAAAAATATACAATTATTATGAAAAGAAATATTTTAAAAACAGCTGGAGTTTTGGCTTTGGCACTTATTTTATCAAACTGTGGAAATGATAAAAAAAATGATCCACATTTTATTAAAGTTGGGGTTGCTGCTGGACCAGAATTGAAAGTAGCGGAAGCAGCTAAAAAAGTAGCCAAAGAAAAATTCGGATTGGAAGTCGAACTAGTATCGTTCAACGACTATGTGATTCCAAATGAAGCCTTAAGTCAAGGTGATATTGATGCAAATGCTTTTCAGCATAAACCGTACATGGATGAACAATCTAAACAACGCGGTTATAAATTAGCCATTATCGGAAAAACGTTTGTTTACCCAATTGCAGGGTATTCTAAAAAAATAAAAAGCCTTTCTGAATTGAAAAATGAAAGCACAATCATTATTCCGAATGATCCAACAAATGGAGGACGTTCTCTATTGCTTTTACAGAAAAATGGTTTATTGAAATTGAAAGATGGTGTCGGTTTGTTGCCAAAGGTAACAGACATTGTTGGTAATCCTAAAAATCTAAAGATATTAGAATTGGAAGCACCACAATTGCCACGAGCTCTAGACGATGCAAATGTTTCAATTGCAATTATCAATAATACTTTTGCTTCTCAGGCGGGATTAGTACCATCTCGCGATGCACTATTTGTTGAGGACAAAGAATCTCCTTATGTGAATTTAGTTGTGAGTCGTGAGGACAATAAAAATGAAGAAAAAATAAAACAGTTTTTACAAGCTTTCCAGTCTCCAGAAGTAGAAAAAGCAGCCGAAACCGAATTTAAAGGAGGAGCAGTAAAAGGCTGGTAAAAATTGATATTTTCAATTAAAAAAAACAGGGATTTTTGTCCCTGTTTTTTTATGAATATGTAATATAATCTTTGGTAACTATTACCAGAATTAAGGTCATATAATATAAAAATACTGCCACCAAAGCGAAAACAATATGAGCAAAGAATAATTGAATGTAATACCCTGTAAAATCAATTCTTGGTTTGTAATTGGTATTTTTAAAGATAATAAACCAGCCAATTATTCCAATGATACCACTAATACTTCCTAACAAAATGGCACTTGGAATTGAAATGGATAAAATGTTTTCATCCAGTATAATATGATATCCGGCGACGAATAAAAAACCAATCAGAAAATGTAGCATCCAACCTACTTTTCTTTTAATGCCACCAGAAATATTAAAATTAAATTCACCAAATACGGTTGCTAGAATTATGGGCTCTTTGTACTGTTTTTGGAATATTTTTGAGATAAAATAGCTAAACCAAGTCATAGCAGAAGTTGCGCCAATTGAAATTAAAATTAATTGTACTATTAGATATGGGTCCATTACAAAATATTTTTAATCCTATCAAAGTTACTATTTAATTGTAATATTAAACTTATAATAAAGGATTTTTTAGTTACATAATTATAAGAAAGTTAATAATTTGTTGATTATCTAATTTCAATTTGAATGTTATAAACCAAAGGCTTAATTCTATAAATTTTAATTTAAAAAGCCTCCTACCTTTGATAACCTATTTTTTGAGAAATGTCTCATAATAGGAGAATTTATTAGTTCATTGAATGAAAAATGTAAATCAAAGGAAAATGAAAAATTCAAAAAAAACAAATCAAGACAATGCTGATGGAAAGCAAAAAGATTTAGAATACAATAAATCTACTGCCGAAAATGAGTTTTTAACTACAAACCAAGGAGTTAAAATCAACGACAATAACAATTCTTTGAAATCTGGAGAAAGAGGTCCCTCACTTTTAGAAGATTTTATTTTAAGAGAAAAAATTACACATTTTGATCACGAAAGAATTCCAGAACGTATTGTACATGCGAGAGGTTCTGCTGCACACGGTTATTTTGAACTTTATAAGCCAATGGGAGAATATACCAAAGCGGGTTTTCTAAATGATACGACTATTAAAACACCAGTTTTTGTTCGGTTTTCTACTGTTGCTGGATCAAGAGGATCTACAGATTTAGCGAGAGATGTTCGTGGTTTTGCTGTAAAGTTTTATACTCAGGAAGGGAATTTTGATTTGGTTGGAAATAATATGCCAGTGTTTTTTATTCAGGATGCTATGAAATTTCCAGATTTGGTTCACGCTGTTAAAGCAGAACCACATAACGAAATTCCACAGGCGGCATCGGCTCACGATACTTTTTGGGATTTTATTTCTCTCATGCCCGAATCGATGCACATGATTATGTGGGTAATGAGCGACAGGGCGATTCCAAGAAGTTTAAGAATGATGGAAGGTTTTGGCGTTCATACTTTTAGATTTATAAATGACAAAAATGAATCTCATTTTGTTAAATTCCATTGGAAACCAAAATTAGGAACACATGGAGTTGCTTGGGACGAAGCACAAAAAATATCCGGAAAAAATTCAGATTTTCATAAGCTGGATTTGTGGGAAGCGATTGAAGCAGGAAACTTTCCAGAATGGGAGTTAGGTGTACAGATTATTCCGGAAGCCGATGAACATAAATTTGATTTTGACTTATTAGATCCGACAAAATTAGTTCCAGAAGAATTAGTTCCCGTTACGATTATCGGAAAAATGACTTTAAATAAAAATCCGGATAACTTTTTTGCAGAAACAGAGCAAGTTGCTTTTCATCCTGGGCATATTGTGCCTGGAATCGATTTTTCAAATGACCCTTTATTGCAGGGAAGATTATTTTCTTACACCGATACACAATTATCGAGATTAGGGAGTCCAAACTTTCATGAAATTCCAATTAACAGAACAATTGCTCCAATGCATAACAACCAGCGTGACGGACATATGCGTCAGGAAATTGCAACTGGAAGGGTAAGCTATCATCCCAATTCTTTAGGAGGTGGATGTCCGTTTCAGGCAAAAATGGATCAGGGTGGATTTACCAGTTTTAACGAATGTGTAGATGCACACAAAGTACGAGCTCGAAGTGCGAGCTTCGCAGATCATTTTAGTCAGGCTGTCCTTTTTTACAATAGTCAAACGCCAATAGAACAAGATCATATTGCAAGCGCTTTGTCTTTTGAATTAGGAAAAGTAGAAACAGTTGCGATTAGAGAAAGAATGTTGGGACTTTTAAATCAAGTTGATGGTGATTTGGCTGCAACCGTGGGAAAAAATTTAGGAATTCCAGTTCCAAAAAACATGGAAAAACCTGTAAATCATGGTGTAGGAGCAGATGATGAAGGCAAACAAGAACCAACGAAAGTAAAACAGAAAACGGGAAATTCGGATGCTTTGAGTATGTTGAAGAATCCAACAATTTCAGATACCATCGAAACGCGTCAGATTGCTTTTTTATGTAATGATAATGTAAGTTCATCTTCTGTTAAAACCATGAAATCTGCTTTGGAAAATGCAGGAGCAAAAGCTGTAATTATTGCGCCGCACTTAGGAACAATTGCAACAGAAGACGGAGCAGAAATTCCAGTTGATCAAACTTATAAAATTGCGGCTTCGGTACTTTTTGATGGTGTGTTTATTCCTGCGGGAAAAGGAATTTCTGAACTTTCAAAAGTAAAAGAAGTAAAAGAATTTTTGAATGATTCTTACAATCATTGCAAATTTATTGCCGCTGAAGCGGAAGGTGCTCAGATCGTGAAAAATCAAAACGATATCAAAGATAAAGATGCAGGGATTATAACCACCGAAAAAGCTGCTGATAAAGCGTTAAGTACATCTTTTATAAAAGCTTTGGGAAGACATCGTTTTTGGGAAAGAGAGAAAAGTCTTTAAGAAATAATATAATGGCTGTCTGAGAAGACAGCCTTTTTTTAAGTTCCAGAACGAAATATCTTTTGGTAAAAATGAATTTCAAGCCAATCTTATTCAAACATAGCCCACGGTTTCAACCGTGGGAACGCAACGGGAACACAATGTGGGTTTATTCTGCATGTCTCCCAAGGTTGAAACCGTGGGCTATGTTTTTAGATTCGATGAGGAGAAAGTCCCAGCGGGGCGAAATATTTATAGAAAATTATTCTGACAATTTTACGAAGCCCCAGCGGGGCGAAAATATCAACGTAATTAATATTAATTTCAAGACAATCTTATTCAAACATAGCATAGGGTTCCAACCTTGGGAATACAATGGGGTTTATTCTTCACGTCTCCCACGGTTGAAACCGTGGGCTATGTTTTAAAATCGAACTGAAATAAAACGCGAAAATTTCACCTCATTTAGCTATGTGTTTTCAGACATGTGAAACGCCTTTTTAGGCCTGGAATAACTATGTTTCTATGTGTTTAAAAAAATTATTTCTCAAGAATTACTTCCAAACATTTATTCAAAATAGAAACCGCTTTTTCCATTTCTTCTTTTTCTAAATGTCCGAAACCTAAGCGAGTCGCAGTAAGATTTTTGGTTTGATATAAAATGGTTTTCGGTAGAAATAATCCGTGATTGGAACATTCTTTTTGAAGTTGTATCAAATTAAATTGATCGAGCCATTCCACCCAAATCGCCAATCCTCTTGGCGGAATCTTAAATTTGATTTTACCTTTTAATTTTTCATTTAAAACAGAAACAAAATCATCACGGCGTTCTTTGTAGATTTTTTTATTCTTTTTAGAAAGTCGATGCACTTCGCCTTCGGTAATCCATTCGGTTAAAACTTGTTCTTTCAGAACATCAATTCGCGGTTCGAGAATGTTTTGATGTTTTTCGAGTTCTTTAATAAATTCTGCAGGAGCGGCAACAAATCCGTAACTAAATCCAGATGGAAGTGATCTTCCAAACGAACCAATATAAACCACTTTCTGATTGGAATCGAAAGCGGCCAAAGGCAGAACAGGATTGT
Source organism: Flavobacterium potami (assembly GCF_020026915.1). Classification (GTDB taxonomy): domain Bacteria; phylum Bacteroidota; class Bacteroidia; order Flavobacteriales; family Flavobacteriaceae; genus Flavobacterium; species Flavobacterium potami. The sequence goes on from NZ_JAINUY010000001.1 coordinate 277,091, forward strand.
TATCGTAATGAAAATCAAAATCATAATCGTCTTCCAGAATCACAAATCCGTATTGATTGGCCAGTTCCAGCACTTCGATTCTTTTTTTCGCACTAAGCGAAATTGTGGTCGGATAATGATAATTGGAGGTTAAATATAAAACTCGAATTTTGGTTGTTTCGCAGATTTCTTTCAGTCTTTTAGTATCAATTCCGTCTTCATTTACAGGAATAGAAATAATCTGCGCTCCCGTGTTCGTTAGCGTCATATTCGACATATAATAACCAGGAGAAGCAACGACCACTTTATCATTTGGAGAAATCAAAACTTTGGTAACCAAATACAAAGCAATTTCGTGACTGCTTGTGGTAAGCAAATTCGAAGTCGAAATTCGAATTCCTCGAGTAAGATTAAGATAATTGGAAAAATGAGTTTTAAAATTCGAATGCGAACGCAATTCTATCTGTTCGTAAGTTTTAGATGTTTTTCTTCTTTTTAATTTCGAAACATATAATCTTGCTAAAACATCGGTTTGCACTAATCTTAAATCGGGCATTCCGTCGTTAAACTGATACGGAAGACTACTAATTTCTATCGGATTTTCTAGAATAGTGGAGCGTTGAAAACTAAAACCGATATTTTCTTGAGATGGATTTTGTTCTTTCGAAATCGTAAATTCAGCTTTGTTTTTTTGTTTTTGTTGGGATAAAATAAAAGTTCCCTTGTTCGGAAGTGTTTCTATCCAGCCTTGCGATTCTAAATCTTGAAAAGCTTTGATTAAAGTATTTCTATTAACGGATAACACTTTGCATAAAATTCTAGTACCTGGAAGTTTGGTGCCTTCAGGAAGAAAACCCGTTTGTATGGCTTTGATAAACTCAAAAACAATCTGAAGATAAATTGCAGTGCTTTCTTCTGGTTTAAGCTGAATAAAGCTTTTAAAAGGAATTTCAACCGGACTATCCATAATTCAAATCTGATGCTTTTTATTAGTACGGCAAGATACTGCTTTTCTCAAAATTTTTAGAAAAAAGAAAAGCAGTTCTATTTTATAAAACCATCAGAAATCATAACTAACAACAATTACGTTAGTCCGGCTGAAATTATTTTGAAATAAATAAAATCTAAATTAATCTGCTAAAATCTTTTTAAATCTGCGTGAAATATTTTGCGTACAGATTTTTCACGCAGATTTATACAGATTAAAGCAGATGCCCGCAGATTAAATATAACCTGCTGAAATAAGAATTGTTAGACTTTGAAAATCAATTTCTTTTTGTAGAAAATCCATAAAATGAAAGACCAGAAAACAGCATACGCCAATGCGTAAGCCAATGATGCGTTCAACGGATTTTCAAAACATGGCACGATTCCGTGATTGTAGATATAAGCTTGAAGACCAATTTCTTCTCCAGAATTTGCAGGATCAGTAACTTTTATAGAACCTAAAACTCTCGGAATTATTCCAGAAAAGAAAAATACAATCATTGGGTTTACACCCCAAATCAGGAATAATTTCGTCCATTTTTTATGACCTTTAATATCGATAATGTAATATAAAAGCGTTAAGCAGATGGTTGCTATCCCAGCCGTGTATAAAACATAAGAACTTGTCCAAAGCGATTTGTTGATCGGGAAGAAGATATTCCAGATTAAACCTCCAACAACTAAAACAACACCTGCAATAGCGGTCTTTTTTACGATTTCGATTTTATCAATTGACAAGTTTAAAAGCTGCCCAATATACATTCCTAAAATTCCAGTTCCAATGGCTGGTAAAGTGCTTAAGATTCCTTCTGGATCCCAAGTTTTAGAAGATGCCCATAAATGTCCGTTTAAGAGCGTATCGTCTATCCAAGCGGCTAAATTGGTTCCTTTGTCGAAATTAGCAGAACCAAATCCGGGAACGGGAACAAAAGCCATTAAAAGCCAATATCCAATCAAAAGTGTCGCTAAAACTAAAAGCTGTGTTTTTAAATTAGTTTTTAAATACAAGATAGAAGTAAAGAAATACACAATGGCAATTCGTTGTAAAACGCCCGGAATTCTCGTGTCTTCAAAATGTTCTAATCCGCTAAATGATAAACCGATAAGTATTAAAAAGATTCCAATTGCAAGAATGGTTTTTACTTTCATGGAGAAGTTTCCTAAAAGGGCATAGGCAACGGCAAAAGCAATTACTAATCTCACGGCTAAAAGAGGAATTCCTTCTAGACCGAATAAATGAATTCTGCTGAAAACGCTTAAGAACAATCCTAAACAGAAAATTCGAAGTGAACGGACTAATATTTTATTGAAAACACTTCCGTCAAAATGTTTTACAGGCATTGCAAACGGAATCACAGTTCCCATTATAAAAACAAAAAACGGAAAAACTAGATCGGTAGGCGTGCACCCGTGCCATTCGGCGTGTTCTAGAGGCGGATAAATAGAAGACCAGCTTCCCGGATTATTTACGATCGTCATTAAAAAGATAGTAAATCCTCTAAAGACATCGAGTGAAGTTAAACGTTCTTTTGTCATTGGGAGTAGATTTTTGGATTTTAGATTTTAGATTTCAGAGTTTGGAATTTAAAAATTTGGAATTTTATTTGATTATCGCATTTTGAATTATCTGTTGGATTTCTTCTCTGATTTTTCCTTTGGCTAATTTATTTTCGTCGTTTACTACTTCTGGGTAGGTTCTGTTGGATAAGAAAACATACACAATTTCGGTTTCTGGATCTTCCCACGCCATGTTTCCTGTAAAGCCTGTATGACCAAAACTCGCTTCAGAAACACAATCGCAGGTTGGACCGCCTTTATGAACTCTTTTGTCAAATCCTAAACCTCTTAGAACTCCTTGATCTTTGTAATAGCAAGTATTAAAAGCATCAAAAGTTTCTGGAGAAAAATATTGAATGCCGCCGTAATTTCCTTTTTGCAAGAACAACTGCATCATTTTGGCTACATCCATACTGTTAGAAAAAATTCCTGCATGACCTGCAACTCCGCCTTCCATTGCGGCAGCCATATCGTGTACATAACCTTGAATGACTTGATGTCTGAAATAATTATCGATTTCAGTTGGAGCAATATTGCTTTTGTCAAATCGGTCTAGCGGATTATAAAGCGTATTTGTCATTCCTAGCGTACTGTAGAAGTTTTCTTTGCTCAAATCTTCCAACTTTTTATGCGTTTTTCTCTCTAAATATTCTTTTAGAATGATAAAGGTAAAGTCACTGTATTTGTATTCTTTTTTAGGCGAAACAGGACTTTCTGCAATGATTTTCATAATCGTGTCATGATAATCATTTCTAATATAAAGGTTCTCGGCTACTTTCGTAGTAAAATTAGGGCCAGCTATTTTTCGATAATATTTTTCAGAAGGCTGATTGTTGCTGTCTAAAGTTGCTTTGTAAAACGGAATCCAAACTTGAAGTCCGGCGTAGTGATTCAGCAAATCTTTGAAAGTAATGTTTTCTTTGTTTGTTTTAGCAAAAAACGGCAACATGTCTTTTAGCTTCGTGTCTAGCTCAACTTTGTTTTTATCGTACAATTGCATCACATTTGGCAATGTCGAAATCATTTTTGAAATCGAAGCAACGTCATACAAATCTGTATTAGTAACTTTTTTCCCGTTATCATAAGTCTGTGCTCCGTACGATTTCTGAAAAATGACATTTCCTTTTCTAGCTACGAGAACTTGCATTCCTGGCGCCATTTTGCCATCAATTGCTTTCTGTGCAACAGCATCAATTTTAGATAAAATAGCAGGATTCATGTTTACGTTTTCTGGAGCTGTAAACGCTAAACGATTCAGTTTTTCTGTAGTTAGGCCATCATTTACATGAAAGGCATCATTAATCGAAACAGGCAATTTTCCTTTGGCTTCAATAGCTCCAAAAAGCAATTCTGCCGAAACAACCTGACTAATATCTGAGTTTTGATATGAAACTACTAATCCTTCAATTTCATTAAAGTCAGAAATTGATAATAGTGAATATGGTTTTGCAAAAACATCCAAAATCACTTTGTTGTGTTTTGCAATTTCTTTCAGCCAAAGCATTTCTTGTAAGCTGAAATCTTGTTTTTCCCAAGGCTTGTTTACTTTATGAAAGCTGATAATTACTTTGTCGAATTTTTTCAGTTCCTTATTCAAACTGTCAAGATTGGTATCTTTAACTTCTGTAATATCAGTGTACTTTTTTAAGGTAGAAACAAAAGTACTGTTAGTGTCTTCACCCAATTTTACGTAAGCAATTTTTTCGCTTAAATCTTTTATCGGAAGAATTTCTTTTTCGTTTTTTAAAACCGTAATTGCATTTTCATACAAATTATATTGAAGCGCATCTTTATCGGGACTGTTGAGATCTTTTTGTAAGTTGCTCAAATCAGCAGGTTTGTATTTGTTTAAACCTGCTTTGAATTTGTAATGCAGAATTTTTTTAACGGAATGTGCTAAACGTTCTTCGGTTATTTCGCCATTAGCATAAAAAGTTTTTAATTTTTCTAAAGCTGCAGGAACGTTGTCTGGACAAAGAAAAATGTCATTTCCAGCTTTTAAAACCGCCAATTCAAGATCGCCTACAGGTTTGAAATTACTAGCACCTTTCATTCCCAAACCATCTGTAAAAATCAATCCTTCAAAGCCTAATTGTTTTTGAAGTAATTCGGTAACCACATTATATGAGGCAGAAGAAGGAATGTTTTCTCCAGATTCTAAACTCGGAATATTGAGGTGAGCAACCATTACAGAAGCTAAACCTTCATCAAAAAGTTGTTTATATGTATATAATTCGACTTCATTTATTCGCTCTTTGGTCAAAGTAACGGTCGGAAGGGTTTTATGAGAATCAACCGCCGTATCGCCGTGACCTGGAAAATGTTTTCCTGTACATAAAACACCTTGACTTTGAATTCCTCGCATTAAGGCAGCAGCTTTATTGGCTACATTAGTTTTGCTTTCGCCAAAAGAACGATTTCCGATAATTGGATTAAGCGGATTTGTATTAATATCTAAAACCGGAGCAAAGTTAAAATGGATTCCCATTCTTTTGCATTCGCTTCCCATATTTTTCCCCACTTTTTCAATTAGGTCTAAATTCTGAATTGCGCCTAAAGTCATGTTCCAAGGATAAGCATAAGTCGAATCTAAACGCATGCTTAAACCCCATTCGGCATCAAGGCCAATAAACAATGGAACTTTTGCTTTGGCCTGATATTCATTAGTTAATCTTGCCTGACGAACTGGTCCGCCTTGAAAGAAAATAACACCTCCGACATTGTATTTTGAAACAAGCTCTTTTACTTTATTTACATGAACCGAATCTTTATTGGAATAGGCATTTACAAAGAATAATTGACCTAATTTTTCGTCTAAAGTCATTTTACTGTAAATACTATCTGTCCATTGATTTTCAGCATTTGAATCTTCTAGAAATGATTTTTTTTGTGCTTTAGTTTTTGGAATATAAACTTCTTTATTTTCTGTTGGGATAGGCTTGTTTACTACAGTTGTTGTACTTTTTTTAGAAACACCACAATTGGTAATAAAAAAAAGCATAACTGCAAACAAACCTATTTTGATAACATAATTTTTCATGAAATGTTTTTTGGCAATTAAAATGAGATTCTTTCTGCTGAGCGTTTACTGGTGATGTAGATTCCTAAATAGGTGATTAATCCGTTTAGTACGATTAATTCGTTGTCAAAAACGTATCCTGCAAATAGTAATTTCGAGTTTTCATTAATTAAATAAGTAAAAAATGGAGACAATAAACAGATTATTGGAACGAGTTTATCATTTACATTTCTCGATTTTTGGAATAAACCAAAAGCATATAACCCTAATAATGGTCCGTAAGTATAAGAAGCTACTTTAAAGATCATTCCGACAACAGAACTGTCGTTGATTGTATTGAAAATAATAATCACAAAGAAAATTAATACAGAAAAACTAATATGCACTATATGTCTCGTTTTAACTGTATTTTTTGAGGTGTTTTCTGCTTTGTCCATTCCTAAAAAGTCAACGCAGAAAGAAGTTGTCAAAGCTGTTAAAGCTGAATCTGTAGTAGCAAAAGTTGCTGCAATAATTCCCAATAAAAATACAATGGCAGGAATAAGTGCTAAATGGTTTAAAGCAATTTCTGGAAATAGCAAATCGGTTCTAGGTTTTCCTGTCACTAAATCGGTTGGAATTGCGATTCCGTTTTTATTGGCATAGATGTATAATAAAGCTCCAACACTCAAAAAGAAAATATTGATGATCACAAAAATTCCTGTAAAAGTGAACATGTTTTTTTGTGCCTCGCCAATGTTTTTACAGCTCAAGTTTTTTTGCATTAAATCCTGATCTAAACCTGTCATGGCAATAGTTACAAACATTCCGCCCAAGATTTGTTTTACAAAATGGAATTTGCTTCCGATGAAATCATCGAAGAAAAAGATCTTAGAGTAGTTGCTGTTTTTTACTTCTTCAAAAGCGCCAATGGCACTTAAATCCATTCGATCACAAATAAAATTAATGGTTAAAAAAACAGAAGTAACCAAAAAGAATGTCTGTAAAGTATCGGTAATAATAATCGTTTTTAAACCGCCTCTGTAAGTATAAGAGAAAATAAGTAAAAGCGAAATTAGTACGGTAAATGCAAATGGAATATCATAAAAATCGAATACAAAACGTTGTAAAACAATAACAACCAAATAAAGTCTAAAAGCCGAGCTAATCGTTCTACTAATCAAGAAAATAGAAGCAGCAGTTTTATAGCTGAAAACACCCATTCTGTGTTCGATATAACTATAAATCGAAGTCAGATTCATTCGATAATACAACGGAAGCAATAATTTGGTAATGACGATAAAACCTAATGCATTACCCAAAACAAACTGAAAATATTTGAATTGCTCTCCGCTAGCAGCTCCAACTTCTCCTGGAACCGAAATAAAAGTCACTCCTGAAAGTGCTGTTCCAATCATTCCGAAAGCAACTAAATACCATTTTGAATTTTTGTTGGCGGTAAAAAAAGCTTCGTTTCCGCTGTCTTTTTTGCTTACTCGGTGTGAGATATAGAATAAGGTTCCGAAATAAATTATAATTAATAGAAGAATAGTGCTTGGTGTCATTTTATAATTTGGTAGTTTTTTGGTTTTTTATAAATAATTCATCAAGATTTTTTTAATTGACCTGACGGATTTTAGTCTGTCAGGTCGGTGTTAAAAACTCCAAAAAATGAATTTATTCAGCTTTTGAATTTGTATAAATCTATAAAAAGATTTTGATAGCGAGATTTATAATTTTTGGTTTTTACTATGCGCCAGTAAAACAGCTCTAACGCTCTTGTGTTGATGTAGTAATTCTTCGGCTACGTCATGTTCGATGTCAAGTTCTTCAACGATCATTTTAATAGCACGTTTTACCAGCTTTTCATTAGACAATTGCATATCTACCATTTTGTTGCCTTTTACTTTTCCTAATTTGATCATTACCGAAGTAGAAATCATATTTAAAGTAAGTTTTTGAGCCGTTCCTGCTTTCATTCTTGTGCTTCCAGTTAAGAATTCTGGTCCTACAATTAATTCGATAGGATAATCGGCTTCTTGAGCAATAAGTCCGTTACTGATGCAAGAAATACTTCCTGTTTTGATATTGTGTTCTTTTGCTTTTTTCAAAGCTCCTAAAACATAAGGTGTGTTTCCAGAAGCGGCAATTCCGATAATCATGTCCAAGCTTGAGATTTCAAATTTGGCCAAATCTTTCCAAGCTTGTTCGGTATCGTCTTCTGCATTTTCAACTGCTTTTCTAATCGCCGTATCTCCACCCGCAATAATCCCGATAATCATATCATGCGATACGCCAAAAGTAGGCGGACATTCTGATGCATCCAAAATTCCTATTCTTCCAGAAGTTCCAGCTCCAATATAAAATAATCGACCGCCTAATTGCATTTTTTTTACGATTGCCTTAACCAGTTTTTCTATTTTAGGAATTTGTTCTTCGATAATATGCGGAACTTTTTTATCTTCTGTATTAATGTTGGTAAGAAGTTCTTTCACGCTCATTTGATCCAAGTCTTTGTACAAAGATTCTTGTTCAGTTTCAGGATTTTTATTTTTCATTTTTCTTTTTTTTTGATTTCTGAAACCAAGATTTTTCAACTTTATGGTTTCGCTATTTTACATTAATAGGTTGTATTTCAGTTTTTAGGCGAAATTTTTTAACACATAGAAACATAGCCTTTATGAATTTATTAAAGGCATTTCACATAGAATAAAAAACATAGCACTATGTGTTAAAGCTTGCTTTTTCTGTAACCTTAAACAGAAGCAATACAATCTATGTTTCTATGTGTTTAAATAATTTAATCCAGTAAATTATTTATAAATCAGATATTTTGTTCGCATTTTTTTGAAAGCTTCAAGATCTTTTTGCCAAGTTTTTCTGATCTCACTTTCAGAAACGCCACTTTCAATTTGCTGCTGTAATTTTTTTGTTCCTGCGAGCTTGGTAAAAAATCCGTTGAAGAATTTCGTTTTGTCGCTTGTATTTTGATAGGCTTTTATCAGCCATTTCAGCTCTAGCTGTTTTAGTTTTGGATAAGCTGTTAAATCTTCACCAAAACATTCTTTTCCGTTGTATAAAGGATCTTTTGCGCCAAAGTTAGGTTTTGGAGTAAAGCTGAAGTTTGTTTTAGCTAAATAAGGCGAACCATAAATTTGAAATTGTTTTTCAGTTCCACGTCCCATGCTCACGTTAGTTCCTTCAAAAAGACATAAGCTGGCATATAAATTTATCGATTGATCGTTGGGTAGATTTGGAGATGGTTTAGTCAATAAACTATAAGGCATTGTTCTTTTATAATCGAGACAAGGAATTACGGTTAGTTTACATTTCGCACCATCTTTCAACCATTTTTCTCCATTTACCATTTGAGCATATTCACCAATTGTCATTCCGTGAAGGAGCGGAATAGGGTGCATGCCAACAAAACTTGTAAATTCTTTTTCCAAAAGTGGTCCGTCTACAATAGAACCATTCGGATTTGGTCGGTCAAAAACAATAAGCGGAATATTGTTTTCTGCACAAGCTTCCATTACATAATGCAAAGAAGAAATGTAAGTATAGAATCTTGCACCAACATCTTGAAGGTCAAAAATCATGATATCAAGACCAGATAACTGCGCTGGTTTTGGTTTTTTGTTGTCGCCATAAAGCGAAATAATGGGCAAACCGGTTTTAGGATCTTTTCCGTCTACAACATGTTCTCCTGCATCGGCTGTTCCTCTAAATCCGTGTTCTGGAGCAAAAATAGTATGAACCGCAATTTTTTTCTCCAAAAGAAAATCGACCACATGTGTTTTGTTGCTTAAAATTCCTGTTTGGTTGGTTACAATTCCGACCTTTTTATCTTTTAAAAGTGGGAGGTATTTTTCGTAATTGTCGGCTCCAGTTTTGATTACAGCGTAATTAAAATCTGCGGATTGCTTGACTTCAATTGATCTATTTTCTCCCGAGTAGGTTGGGATACAAAATAGAAATGCTGCAACAAAAGTACTTTTTGCTATAAATTTTATCATTTTAAATACAGTTAATAGTTAAAGACAAAAAATTGACCAAATAAAATTAAAGATTTATTGGAGTATATTTTAATGTTTTTTGGTAGAAGAGGAGAATCTTAAAACTAAGAGTATATAGTCTGAATTGCTCAGATCGAAATTTTATTTTGTCTTTTTTATCGATCACAATGTGTTTAAAAAAGAATCTTTTTAAATACTGCCTCCCAAAAAAGTCTTAGGAGGCAGTTATTTTAATTTTCAGTTTTTACTGAATTACCAGCCTGGGTTTTGTTTTAATTCTACACCTTCAGCAGCGTATAAATTGATGTCATTGGTTGGAATGGCACTCAGGTAATTTTTTGGCGATACAAATAATCGTGATACACCTGCTGCATAAGGAATTACATATCCGTTTGCATCCACTTTTGTTTTTGAGTTAGTTCCGATTAAAGCCATAATTCTAGCTCCTAAAACAACATCAGGATTTGCATTAGTATCCAGATAATCTCCTTTTTTCCAACGCATAAGATCTTCTTTTCTCATTGTAGTCCAGCTCATAAACTCAATTCGGCGCTCACGGCGAATCTCCCAAATAATTGGATTTACAATTCCAGCTTTTTGTTCTAATGCAGTTGTTCTTTGCGGATCATCTATTTGTACGCCATTGGCAGAAGCGTTTGTACCATCTGTAGTCAAAACAGCGATTCCTGCACGTGTACGCACTTTGTTGATTGATAAGTTAAGATCGTTATTGTTAATTGTGCCTAATTCTGCACAAGCTTCAGCATAATTCAAATAAACTTCGCTTAATGTAAATACTGGAGCATCAATTTGGTTTTGTCCAATTGTAGTAACCTCTGTACCTGATGTAGCAGGATTGTTATACAATTGAAACACATAACCTGTGATTGAAGTCAAACCATTATAAGGCTTGTCAGAATAAGCATAATCAGCTGTACTGAAGGCTTTAGCAAATCTTGGATCTCTGTTGGCAAAAGTATTAGCAATAGTATTATCGCCTAAATATTGCGCATTGCCAGCTTGTTTGATAGGAAGTCCATTTGTAGTAACATAACTTTCTGCAGCAAATTTCGTCAATCCGTTTTGAACAGTAGATGTGTTTGTATAGGCTTGTACTGAATTTCCTAAAACACCTTTGATGTATCTTTTTGTCAAAATTACTTCAGTGTTTCCTAAAAGCTCAACAGAGTTGTAAAGTGCTTTCCAATCTGCATTTAACTTATAAAAACTATTGTTCATCACAGCCAAAGAAGCATCTTTTGCCTTTTGAAGATAAGTATTTCCATTTTGTCCTCCGTTGTATTTTCTATAAGTTCCTTCACTTAAACATACGCGGCTTAATAAGGCATAAGCAGTATATTTATTTACAGTAATGTTGCTGTCATCAACGTTTAATAGCATTGGGATTGCTTCTTCCAGATCTTTGATTACGTTGTCTACAACTTCAGCTCTACTTAAAGCCGGTTTGTATACATTAGGATCGCTTTGAGCCAAATACTCAGCTGTATAAGGCACATCACCAAATTGTTGTGCTAAACGGAAATACGTATGAGCTCTAAAGAATTTTGCAACACCGATATAGTGATTTTTTTTCGTTTGATCCATTGGTACATTAGGTACTCTTACTAGCATAAGATTACAACGACGGATCAGAGTGTAATATTCATTCCAGTTTGAGCTAGTTGCATTTGCAGCCGTTGCAAAGTTTGTAAAAACGTTCATGGCCAAATTGTCATCCATTAATCCTGTAGATGTAGCATGAAAATAAAAGTCAGCTGTAGTACCAGCATTATTTCCGTACCCATTAAAGGTATTATAGTTTAACCAAGAATATGTTTTGACGTTATTTTCTGAAGTCCAGAAATTGTCATCTGTAAACACATCTTCTGGAGGTGTATCCAAAAAATCCGAGCAACTAACTGTTAAACTTGCAAAAGTAAGCAAGGCAACTGATAGCTTTATCCTAGAGTTTGTTATTAATTTTCTCATTTTGATTATTTTTTAATTTTTAAATACCTTATTTAGAATGCAATTTGAACACCAAATGACCATGTTTTAGAGTAAGGGAAAGTTCTTCCCCAAGCTGCTTCCGTTTCATTGATTTCAGGGTCTACTGGTAATTTACTACTTTTCCAAGTAGCTAAGTTTAATCCTGAAATGTACGGTCTAATTTTATCAATTCCTGCTTTTTGAGTAATACTTTTAGGAATAGTATATCCAATTGTTACCGATTTTAAACGTAAATAAGACATGTCTAATAAATAACGTGATTGCGCCACAAAGTTGTTTGATCCAGGTGCATAAGCTCCAAAAGCATTACCAGCATGTCCAGGGTATGGATTAGGGAAGTAAGCATCTGTATTTTCTGGTGTCCAATAATCGTTTTGGTTCACGTACATAGCATCTGTTCTGTTATAGAAAGGCAAGATCAAATCAGAAGTTGCCCAATATTGACGTTCGCCCACTCCTTGGAAGAAAGCATCAATATCAAATCCATACAAAGCACTTCCTAAACGAATTCCGTATTGGTAACGAGGAGTTGTATTACCAATAACTTTTAAATCTCCAGGTTTAAGAGCTGTTCCGTCTCCTCTTGAGATTACTCCGTCTCCGTCTAAGTCTTTATACATTACATCTCCAGCACCAAATTTAAAAGCACCAGTTCTAATGTTTTTATAATCAACACCATTTACGATTAATCCTGTAGCATCAATATTATCTGTAGTTTGAATTAATCGGTCAGTTTGCAATCCCCAGATTTCACCAATTTTTTGACCTGCATAAAAAGATCCCAAAAGTTTAGAAGAGTTGTTCCATTCTGTCACTTCTGTAGTATTGTCAGAAAGTGTTAAATCTGCATAAACATTAATGTCTTTACTGATTTGTTTATTAAAGTTAAGTGCTAACTCCCAACCTTTTGTTCTTAAATTTCCTGAGTTTGTATTGGCTGCAGTTTGACCAAAAGAACCTGGAAGCGTTTTACCTGGAGCTAACATTCCTTTAGTATCACGTTGGTAATAATCAAAAGTTATACCTAGCATACTAAATATTCTAATATCGATACCAATATCCTGAGTCGTTATTTTTTCCCAAGTTAAACTCGGATCAACATTTGTTGGCTGATTAACAGTAGGAGGTATAGTTGTACCACTACCTATCCAATAAGGGCTTGGGTTAGTAGTAACGTTAGTCATAACTCGTAAAAAGGCATTGTTAGCAATGTTTTGATTTCCAATTGAACCGACAGATCCACGGATTTTCAAATCATTTAACCAGCTTTTTGTTCCTTCCATGAAAGCTTCTTCAGAAATTCTATATCCAACAGAAGCCGAAGGGAAGAATCCCCATTGTTCATTACTAGGGAATTTTGACGAACCGTCATAACGTCCGTTTAGTTCTAACAAATATTTTCCTTTGTAATCATAATTCACACGTGCAAAGAATCCCGCAATTGCATATCTTGATAATCCTGGATTTAAAATATCATTAGCATTAAGAGGAGAAGTAAATTGATCTCCGATAGCCAAGTTAAACTCTGGTTTGTTTTTGTCTAAAAGTGTATTTCTACGAGCATAAGTTCTTTCTTGATCGAACCATTCTGTGTTTAAACCGCCTAATACCTTAAAGTTGTGGTTTTCAGCTAATGTTTTGCTATAGTTTGCATAGATGTTTGCAACATTTCTTGTGTAAGATGTTTTTGCTTGTGCCACAAAATCGTTTGCACTTTCCATCATCGTAGGTTTTCCTGCAACTAAGTCAGCAGCGCTTGTCCACCAGTCCCAAAGCGGTATTTGACCACCATTCATTTTTAGACTATTGAAATTATTATTGATACTATATTCTCCAATAATATTAAAGTCTTTTGTAATTTGAGCAGTAAGTTTTCCACTGATCCTCATATCGTTTGACTTGCTTTCGTTTTGACTTGCATTTGACATATATCCTGCCGCATGTCTAAATTGAGTGCCGTTGTAAGTACCATAAGGGAAATAAGAGCCCCAACGCATATAATATCCAAAATATCCGTTACCAGCAGTATCAAGACCACTATTATAGTAGTTGAATGGAGAGTCATATTCTTGGAAAGTTCCCAATACTTTGAAATCTCCTGTCAGCCAGCTTGCCAATTGTGTTGTAAAACCAAGATTAAGATTGAATCTTTTGTTGTTTTCCGTATTAATTTTCATAACACCTTCTTGGTTAGCAAGACCTAACGAAACAATGAATGAACTTTTATCGCCTAAAGAACCTTGAGCAGATAAATTGTGAAGTGTTTGTAACGAATTCTTTTTCAACATTTCATCATGCGGATTCCAAATTCTGTAGAAATATTCTTTTCCGCCAATAACGTCAAAATCTTCGCCTAAAATCATATTCTTATCGTTTGGATTTCTCGTTGCAGCATATTTTTCTTTCCAGTTAATGATACCAGGCAATAACGTTTTGTAGTTCATACCAAAAGATTCTGGATTTGCGTTACCAGCTCTGGCTTGTGCTTCGATCATTGCAGGAAGTTCTAAAGTAGGATCATTAAATTGAACCAAAGAAATTGGGTTGCTTATAGCGACATTATTACTATAAGCGAATCTTACTTTTCCTTTAGCATTTTTACCACTTTTAGTAGTAATTAAGATAACCCCAAATGCAGCACGTGCACCATAAATAGAAGCAGAAGCCGCGTCTTTAAGTACAGACATCGATTCTACATCTTCTGCATTTAGTAATGATAAATCACCAGGAACACCATCTACCAAAATAAGTGGCGATCCAGAAACTTCTCCATTTACAATAGTTCCAGCTCCACGAATATTAACTTTCGATCCTTTGCTTATATTACCAGAATTGTAGGTAATGTTAAGTCCAGGCGTTGTTCCTTGTAGACCTTTTGTAATATCTGTAATAGGAATGCTTCCTAAAGCTTTTTTAACATCAACTTTAGCAACCGCTCCCGTAAGATTTACTTTTTTCTGAGAAGAGAATCCCACAACAACTACTTCATCCAGTTTTGCAGTAGATGATGCAAGAGAAATAGTAAGTTTTTGTTGTCCTTCAATTTTCACTATCTGAGTTTCAGATCCCATGTAGCTAAAAACAAGAGAACGTCCCTGCGCTACATTAATGCTGAAATTTCCATCAAAATCAGTAGTTGTACCGTTTGTAGTTCCTTGAATCACGATGCTGACTCCTGGTAAGGGAAACCCGTCAGCTTGGTTTTTTACAGTTCCAGTAATTGTTTTTGTTTGCCCAAATGTTGCTTGAATGAACAAAACCAATAATGAAATAAGGAGTAATTTTTTCATAATAATCTGGTTTTTTTTATGGTTGTTGAGCAAATATATTTATTTATTGCATACAAATGCATTTTTATTGTTAATATTTTTTTAAAATCTTTCAAATAACGCAAAATAACGCATTTTTTAAAGATTATATTTTTGCTTTTTGTATTTTATAACTAAAACATGCAAACTATTGCAGTACTTATCGTGGTTTTTATATTTCAATAGAATTATTTGATATATTTGTCCTGAATTTTAACTTTTATAAAAATGCTAAAAGCCGAAAGACATCAATATATAATGACTAAGCTTGTTGAAGACCAAAAAGTTGTTACAACAGATTTAGCTTTGGCTCTTGATTTGTCAGAAGATACTATAAGAAGAGATTTGAACGAATTAGACAGTAAAAAGTTGTTAGAGAAAGTATACGGTGGAGCAGTTCAGGTCTCTGAAAAATCTGCCAATATATTTGATGTTTACATTTCGCAGGAGGAGCAAAAAAAGCAAATTGTTAGGAAAGCATTGTCTTTACTTCGTGACGATCAGGTTATTATAATGAGTGGAGGAAGTACCAACTTGGTTTTTGCAAAATTAATTCCAGCCGATTTAAAAGCTACTATATATACGTATAGTCTTCCAATTGCAATGCAGTTGTCACAGCATCCAAATATTGATTTGATCTTTATTGGTGGGAAAATGCAGAAAAACGCAATGGTAACTATTGGTATGGATGTAATTCAGGTTGTGTCTAAAATTAAGGCCGATATTTGTTTTATAGGAGCGAGTAGCATTAATATAAAACAAGGTTTGACTGAAATAGGTTATGAAATTTCAATTGTGAAAAAAGCAATGATAGAAGCTTCAGATAAAGTAGTTTCAATGTTTTCTTCTGATAAATTAGATACTAAAATGCCTCACGGTGTCTGTGAACTTACAAAGCTCAATACCATTGTGACTGACTTAGATCCAAATGATGCGCAATTGGAAGAATATAGAAAGTCAGGTGTATTTATCCTGTAGATTATTGTTTTAAAAAAGTAATTTTTGCATGTTTTTGCGTTTTTTAAAATTTATTTTGTTAAATAACGCAAAATAATGTATTGTTTTTCTTTTTTGTATATATATTTGTTAAAGCTAAGCCTTTGACAATATATGAATGTCGTTACTTCATCATTTTATGGTTTATTGGTAGGCTAATATTGATTTCAATACGATTTAGATACTGTTTAAGAATAGTCTGAATCTTGTTTAAATGGAATCAACTATTATAAAACAACCAAAGCAATACGACCAATAAAATGCCCGATTCTCAACAATTAAACGAACTGTCTGCTTCATTAAAAGGAGATCTTTTTTATGACGAACTTCATAAAAAAATATATTCGACAGATGCTTCTGCATATAGAATTACACCAGTTGCGGTGGCAATTCCGAAAACAGAAGATGATATCGTTAAAATTATTCATTTCGCTGCCCAGAATAAAATTTCAATAACACCAAGAACAGCTGGAACATCTTTAGCTGGACAAACAGTTGGTAGCGGAATAATTGTTGATGTTTCTAAACATTTTACCAAAATTGTTTCTTTTAATGCCGAAAAGAAAACGGTAACAGTTCAACCCGGAGTAATTCGCGATGAGCTGAATTTGTTTTTAAAACCACACGGATTGTTTTTTTCTCCAACAACATCAACTACTAATAGATGTATGATTGGCGGAATGGTAGGAAATAATTCTTCAGGAACAACCTCAATTCGCTACGGAGTTACGAGAGATAAAATTGTAGAAATAAAGGCTGTTTTAAGCGACGGAACTCTTGCGGTATTTAAAGATTTGACTTCTGAGGAGTTTATTGCGAAAACAAAAGGTTATTCTTTAGAAAGTCAAATTTATAAAACGATCTACGAAGAACTTTCGAACAAAGAAAATCAGGAAGAGATTTTAAGAGAATTTCCAAAACCAGAAATTCACAGAAGAAATACAGGTTACGCGATTGATGCTTTGCTGAAATCGGAACTTTTTTCGGGAACAGAAAATACAATTAATTTAGGGAAATTGCTTTGCGGAAGCGAAGGAACTTTAGCATTTACAACAGAAGTTACGTTAAAAGTGGATGATCTTCCGCCAACCAATAACATTATGGTTGTGGCCCATTTCCATACCATTCATGAAAGTTTGGAGGCAGTTGTGGTTGCAATGAAACATCATTTGTACACTTGCGAAATGATGGACGACACGATTCTGGATTGTACCAAAACCAATCGTGAACAAGCCAAAAACAGATTTTTTATTGTAGGCGAACCCAAAGCGGTTATTATGCTCGAAGTAGGTTCGCACATTAGTATGGAAGATGCCGAATTGCAAGCCGATGCTTTAATCAGAGATCTTCAATACAATGGTTTTGGTTATGCACTTCCAAAAATTTACGGAGCAGATATTGACAAAGTAAATGAAGTAAGAAAAGCTGGTCTAGGACTTTTAGGAAGTATTGTAGGAGACGATAAAGCAGCCGATTCTATTGAAGATACCGCAGTAGAATTAAGCGATCTTCCAAATTATATCGCCGAATTTGCGGCCATGATGGAAAGCCACGGACAAAGCGCAATTTATTACGCGCATGCCGGAGCGGGAGAGTTGCATTTGCGTCCTAAGATCAATTTAAAAACAAAAGAAGGTTTACATCAATTTAGAAATATATCTACCGAAGTTGCTCATTTAGTAAAGAAATACAGAGGTTCGCTAAGTGGTGAACATGGCGACGGAATTTTACGTGGAGAGTTTCTGCCGTTTATGATTGGTGATAAAAACTACGAACTCCTAAAACGAATCAAAAAAGCCTTTGATCCTGATACGATTTTGAATGTTGGGAAAATTGTAAATGCTTCTAAAATGGATGAAAATCTTCGTTTTGAAGCGGGTAGAGCAGAACCAGATATTAAAACGATTCAGGATTTCTCAGACAGTTTAGGAATTTTGCGTGCTGCCGAAAAATGCAACGGTTCGGGAGATTGCCGTAAGATGCCTTCGGCGGGTGGAACTTTGTGTCCGAGTTATCGCGCGACCAGAAATGAAAAAGATACAACGCGCGCACGTGCCAACGCTTTACGCGAATATCTGACGAATTCTGAAAAAGAAAATAAATTCGATCACGAAGAATTATATAAAGTTTTTGAATTGTGTGTGAGCTGTAAAGCCTGCGCAAGCGAATGTCCTAGTAATGTAGATGTTGCAACTTTAAAAGCGGAGTTTTTATACCAATATCAGAAAGCAAACGGTTTTTCTTTCCGAAATAAAGTTTTTGCTTTTAATTCTAAATTGAATGAATTAGGAAGTATTGCGCCATCCGTTACCAATTGGGCTTCGAATCTTTCTTTCGTTAAAAAAAGAATGGGAATTGCACCCGAAAGACAAGTGCCCTTATTGGCTCCAAAATCTTTTAGAAAATGGTATCAAACCAATAAAAAACTTCACGAAAATAATTCTTTTGAAAACGGAAGTGTTTATCTTTTTTGTGATGAGTTTACCAATTATTATGATGTTACAGTTGGAATTGATGCTTTTGAATTATTGACGAAATTAAGTTACAACGTAATTGTAATCGATCACGAAGAAAGCGGAAGGGCTTTTATTTCAAAAGGTTTCTTGGAAGAAGCGCAAGAAATTGCCAATAAAAACATCAATACATTTAAAAATATAGTTTCTGAAAACACGCCTTTAATCGGTCTTGAACCTTCGGCGATTTTGACTTTCAGAGACGAATATCTTCGATTGGCGGGAGACAAAGAAAGTGCCGAAAAAGTAGCAAAAAATACTTTTACAGTCGAAGAGTTTTTCAAAAGAGAAATTACAAATGGAAAAATTCATGCTGGACAATTTTCTGAAAAACAAAAAAGCATAAAGATTCATGAACATTGTCATCAAAAATCGTTGAGCAGTGTTGAAGCTTCTTTTGCCATGCTGAATGTTCCAAAAAATAATACTGTTACGATTTACAATTCGGGCTGCTGCGGAATGGCGGGTTCGTTTGGTTATGAAAAAGAACATTACGAAATCAGTATGCAAATGGGAGAAGATACTTTATTCCCTAAAATTAGAGCAACAGAACCAACAACAGAAATTGCCGCTGCAGGAACCAGTTGTCGCCATCAGATTTTTGACGGAACAAGTAGAAAAGCCATGCATCCTGTCAGTATTTTAAAGGATTGTTTGAAATAATTTTTTTGTACTTTACCTAAGCTTTTCAAAAATATTATTTTATAAAAAAACATCAATTATGAAAAAAACAATTTACACCTTTTTGTTCGCATTTCTAATTTTTACTGCTAGGGCGGCAAAGGTTGATACGCTACAAGTTTTTAGTGCTTCGATGCAGAAAAATATAAAAACATGTGTCGTGGTTCCAGATAATTATAAAAAAAGTAAAAAAGCATTTCCAGTGGTTTATTTACTTCATGGTTATAGCGGGAATTATGGTTCTTGGGTAAAAGATTTTAAAGAATTAGGAAGACAAGTAGATCAATACGGGATTATTATAGTTTGTGCAGATGGTAATTACGGGAGCTGGTATTTTGACAGTCCGATAGATCCTAGTTTTAAATATGAAACTTATGTAGTAAAAGAACTCGTCCCTTTTATAGACAAACAATACAAAACAATTGCAGATCGTAAAGCAAGGGTTATTTCTGGTTTAAGTATGGGCGGACATGGAGCTTTGTATTTATCTTTTAGACATCAAGATGTGTTTGGAGCTGCAGGAAGTATGAGCGGTGGAGTAGATTTTCGCCCATTTCCTGAAAATTGGGACATCAAAAAAAGATTGGGGCCAATTACCGAATATCCTGAAAACTGGGATAAAAATACGGTTACCAATATGTTGGATTTAGTAAAAGACAACAAATTGAAACTAATAATTGACTGCGGTGTTGATGATTTTTTCATGACTGTAAACAGAGAGCTTCATGCAAAAATGTTGGCACTAAAAATAAATCACGATTACATCGAACGCCCAGGAGAACATAATCTTAAATACTGGGAGAATTCTTTAAAATATCAACTTTTGTTTTTTCATGATTTCTTTAATGAAAGTTTAAAAACAAAGTAACAATAAAGTGTATTTCGGTTCTCACACATGATCGGAATACATAAATTTTGGTTGGTTATCCTAACAGGTTTTTTTTAAGCCTGTTAGGTTTTTTTCTCGACAGATTACAAGATTAAAAGATTTTTTTTGCCACAAATTTCACAAATTAAATCTGCTATATCTGCAAGAGAAAAACTTTGCGTCTTCGCGCCTTTGCGAGATTTAAAAAAAACATTGCGAACATTGCGTAAATCATTGCGCTCTTTGCGGTTAAATTTTAGCCACGAATTTCACAAATTGACGCGAATTAATTTGCTGAATATGCGAGATTAAAAAATAAAGAAAAAAGTCTGCGAGCATTGCGTAAATCATTGCACGCTTTACGATTAAGTAAACACAGTAAATTTCGAAATAGGAACTGTTTAAAATAAATTATTGCTAATAAACTAAAAAACAACCATGAAACATCTATTTTTCAGAATACTATTGCTTTTCGTAATAACAGCTGGATTTTCGCAGAATGCAGAAAAAAAAGGAATTATAAAATTTGTACAACTTACAGACTTGCACGTTTCTGTGGGAAATGACAATGATTTTTTATTGCAAAACATCGTAAAAGAAATCAACAATTCTGATAATGAATTTGTTGTTGTAACTGGAGATTTAACCAACCGAGGTGCCGATGATGAATTGAAAGAAGTTCATTCGATTCTTTCAAAATTAACAAAACCGTATTACGTTATTTCGGGTAATCACGAAACGAATTGGAGCGAAAGTGCAGGACTTACCTATAAAAAGATATTTGGAGAAGACCGTTTTGTGTTTTCAAAAGGAGATTATGTTTTTATTGGATATCCATGCGGACCATATATGAAAATGGGGGATGGTTTTGTAAAACACGAAGATGTATTATGGCTAGACAAAACTTTGAAAGACAGTCTAAAAGGAACGAATAAAAAAGTACTCAATTTTGCGCATTATCCAATGGACAATAGTGTAAGCAATTATAAAGAAGTGCTTTCTGTTTTGCAAAAATATCCAACTGTTGCTAGTTTTTGCGGCCACGGACATACTTTGAGAAAATATGATTTTTCGGGTTTAAGCGGTTTGATGGGAACTTCTATCACTTCGCTAGATGGTAAAACTCAAAGTTATAACGAATTAATTATCAGTAATGATAGTATCAGTATTTATCAAAAAGAAATAGCTAAACCAGGTGTTTTCAAATTTTCTGTTCCGACAAAACCTTGTAAAATTGAAATTCCGAAGGACGATTTTCCTGCAGTTACTCCTTTCCTGAAGGATGATGCCTCAATTTACAGTCTTCCTTCATTTGATAAAAAGAATTTTTATTTTGCCAATTCACTTGGAGAAGTACAATCCGTAAATTTAAAAGACAAAAAAATAAATTGGAAAACAAAAACCGGAAATGCCATTTATTTTTCGCCGATACTAGTAAAAAACAATCTAGTAATTGGAACCATAGAAGGAAAACTTTTAGGATTTGATTCGCAATCAGGAAAACAAAAATGGGATATTGCTGTTGGAGGCGTTTTAGTAGGTTCTCCAATTTTAGAAAGCAATAAGATTTATACAGCGAGTTCGACAGCGTTTGTTTGTGCAGATGCTGTGAGTGGTAAAATAATTTGGAAAAAAGAACTTCCACAATCGTATTCTCAAGGAACACCTTTGATTCAGGGAGATAAAATCATTTTTGGAGTTTGGGATACTTATATCTATTGTTTGAATAAAAACACTGGAGAATTAATTTGGAAATGGAACAATGGCAATGACAAACAAATCTTGTATTCGGCCGGAAATGTAAATATGGTTTCGACAAAAAGCCGACTTTATTTTGTTACACCACAACGTTTCTTGAGTATTTTGGATATCGAAACAGGAAAAACATTGCTAAGAACTTCGAAATGGAAAATTAGAGAATCGATGGGGAAAAGCCAGGACGGAAAATGGTTTTATGGCAAAACAATGGACGGATTGCTTTTAAGAGTACCACTTTCTGATGATCTTGAACTGACAGAAGAAAATGTAGAAAAACAAAGTAAAGTTCTGGATTTGAAATTAGGATACGAACACAATCCAGCAGGAATTTTAGAAAAAGACAATAAGATCTACATCGGAAGCAGAAAAGGTGAAGTTATAATTGTGGATGCAGAAAAATTTGAAATCATAAAGCAAATCACTTTAGGAAGCTCAAGTGTAAATGGTTTCACAATCGACAATCAAGGCAGAGTTTGGACTTCTCTTATTGAAGGCGGAATTTATTTGCTTAATTAATCTATTGAGTATTTTTTAGCGACAGATAAAAAGATTAAAATGATTTTTTTTGCCACAAATTTCACAAATTTTCACAAATTAAATCTGGAGAATCTGCCAAATCTGTGAGAGAAAAACAAACATAAATAAAAATATAAACCTTTGCGAACTTAGCGTAAAACTTTGCGCTCTTTGCGGTTAAACTACAAAAGTGCAGATGAAAAACGTAAAAATTATAATTCTAGTTTTGCTGATTCATATCAAAATTTTCAGTCAGCAATCTCCAAAAAGAGAAATGCGCGCCGCTTGGATTTCGACAGTCGAAAATATCGATTGGCCGTCTAAGCCAGGCTTGTCAGACAAAGAAATGAAAGCCGAAATGATTACCCTTTTGGATAATCTACGTTCGTATAATTTGAATACCGTAATTTTTCAAATTCGTCCAACTGCCGATGCTTTTTATAAATCGGCAAAAGAACCCGCTTCGCATTGGATAACGGGAACTCAAGGCGTTGCGCCAGGTTTTGATCCGTTGCAAATGATGATTGACGAAGCAGGAAAACGCGGAATGAACGTACACGTTTGGCTGAATCCGTATCGCGTGCAGAAAGATACGGTGAGAGATGTTCTTTCAAAAAATCACTTGTATTTTAAAAGACCAGACCTTTTTCTGACGTACGGAAAAACGAGATATTTTAATCCGGGATTGCAAGAAACCAGAGATTTTGTTGCTTCTGTAGTCGGCGAAATTGTTCGTAAATATGATGTTCAAGCAGTGCACATGGACGATTATTTTTATCCGTATAAAATTGCTGGACAAGAATTTCCAGATGAAAAAGCTTTCGCTAAAGAACCGCGCCAGTTTAAAGACAAAGACGATTGGAGAAGAGACAATGTCGATTTAATCATCAAACAAATCAGAGATACTATTATTGCCAACAAACCAGAAGTTGAATTCGGAATTTCGCCTTTTGGAGTTTGGAGAAATATTGCCAAAGATTCTCAAGGTTCTAAAACTGCTGCTGGAGCTACAAATTACGACGATTTGTATGCGAATATTTTAAAATGGCAGAAAGAAAACGGGATCGATTATGTAACACCACAAATTTATTGGCATATTGGTTTTGATAAAGCCAATTTTGAAGTTTTGGCAAAATGGTGGGCAGAACACAAATACGGAGCAAATGTTTATGTAGGACATGGCGAGTATAAGCTTTCAGCTACGGCAAAAGAACCAGAGTGGAGAAGTCCAGATCAGATTGTAAAGCAGATTGAAATGATTCGTAAACTGCCACAAATTGAAGGTTCGATGCATTTTACAGCTTCTAATTTTTTGAAGAAAGCCGATACATTAAGACAGCCTTTAACTCAAAAAGTATATAAATATATTGCTTTGACTCCAGAAGCAAACCGAATTACAAGATTAAAACCAGAAACGCCAACAAATGCAGTAATTGCTAAAAAAGGTAATAATGCAGTTTTGACCTGGAAAGCCGCATTTAACGACAAGAAATATGTGATTTACAGGTTTCCAAAAGGAAAAATAACCGATTTCTCAAATCCTGAAAACATTTATTATGTAACGACAGCTCTAAAACTAGAAGTTCCAAATGCCGATTTGAAAAACTACGTTTATGCGCTCACCGCTTTGAGTCAGACGCAGACTGAAAGCAGTCCGATAGAATTTTCAGTAAAATAAAAAACATATAATTAATTCAGTTCACGGCTTAAAATTAATCCATAGAAATATGAAAAATATATTGACTAAGATTGCAATTGTTTGCTTGATTTTTTTGGGAATGAATGGTTATTCTCAGGAAAAATCAAAGAAACCTTTTGATGTCAAACGAAATGAAGTTTATATCGATTCGATGATGACTAATGCGCTCAGTAAAGGATTTTTTCCAGGCGCACAAATTATGGTTGGTACTAAAGATGGTATTCTAATTTCTAAAAACTACGGTTTTCAAGATTACTATAAAAAACAGGCTGTAAAATCTGAAGACGTTTTTGATTTGGCTTCGATGTCAAAAGTTTTAGGGGCAACATTGGTAACCATGCGTTTAGTTGGAGATGGAAAGCTAAAATTGACAGATCAAGTAGGCGAAATTGTGCCGATGTACAAAAACACAGCGATTTCTGATTTAACGCTTTTTGAATTGCTAACACATACTTCTGGATTAACACCAAGTATTACTTTTTATCAGGCGCTGCTTTCTACACCAGATAATTCGCCTTTGTTGAACAAGGAAAAATCAGAGCAATATGTTGAGCCGTTTGATGTAATGTTTGTCAATAAAAACATTGTTTACGATTCAAAATATCTTGCTTTTGAACCAAAAGAAAATTGGGTTCAGATTTATAAAAACATGTGGCTGAACCCAGAATTTTATCCATCAGTTTATGATAGAATTGCGAAAGCAAATACAAATCCGAGAGGAAAATATTTGTACAGCGATTTAAATCTTCTTTTGGTAAAACAAATGATAGAAACCAAAACAGGAAAGAAACTTGATCAGTTTACCAATGAAATTTATACAGAATTAGGTATTTCAAGAATTGGCTATAATCCTTTAAAATGGACTTCTATTGACAATGTAATGCCGACAGAAGTCGATAATCTTTTTAGAAAAGATACTATAAAAGGTTATGTACATGATGAAGCGGCAGCGATTTTTGGAGGAGTTTCTGGAAATGCAGGTTTATTTGCCAATGCAGAATCAATTTCGGTTATCTGCAAAATGCTCATGAATAACGGAAATTTTAAAGGAAAACAAATTCTAAAAGCCAATGTTGTAAAAGAGTTTACAGATTCGCCTTTAGCTAAAGAAGGCATTTATCGCGGTTTAGGTTTTGATAAAAGAAAACCAGATGAGTTTTTCACCAAAGACGATTTCGGACACACTGGTTTTACAGGAACGTTTTTCTTCATGAACCCAAATACCAACCGATTTTTAATTATTCTAACCAATAGAGTAAATCCAACAAGAACTAACAGATTAATGTACAAAGATGACTTTAGTACGAAGATCTGGAAGCAGATTAATAAATAGTTTAGCCACAGATTAGAAAGATTAGGATGATTTTTTTTCACACAGATTCTGCAGATTTTAGCAGATTGATTTTGAAAATTTATCTGCGTCAATCAGCTTAAATCTATTTAAATCTGCGTGAAATAATAGCCACGAATTCACAAATTATTTCAGATAATTAGTGTAATTCTACGAATCATTTAAACACAGATTAAAAAAAATAATTCGTGAATTTGTGGCAGAAAAAAATAATTTCACGCAAAATACATTAAAAATTCATCCGGACTAGTTGTAATTATAAAACCGGTATATTTTGTTGGTACGGTAAGGTCTTACTTTTGCCAAAAAAATAGTAAACCAAAATGAAAAAAATCTATTTTGCTGTTTTTACAGTAATTTGTACCAATTTCTACGCACAGACCAAGAACGATTCCATCAACCAAATGGATGAAGTCATTATTAATGAAGGCCGTTTTAATACGCCAATTTCTAAACAAAACAGAAATGTTTATGTTATTTCTAGCGAAACCATAAAGAAACTTCCAGGAAGAACTTTGCAAGAAGTATTGCAATATGCCAACGGAGTAGATATCAGACAAAGAGGGCCTTTTGGAACTCAAGCCGACATTAGCGTTGATGGAGGAAGTTTTGAGCAGACTGTTGTTTTATTAAACGGAGCAAAAGTTATCGATTCGCAAACTGCCCATAATATGTTGAATTTGCCTCTTCCGGTTGAGGCAATCGAAAGAATTGAAGTAGTTCGTGGTCCGGCCGCAAGAATCTACGGAATCAATAGTTTAACAGGAGCCATTAATATCATTACCAAAAAGCCAACCGATTCTGGATTTTTAGTAAGCACCTATGCAGGTTCTAATTTCGAAAAAGATACTCAAGATACAGGTGATACTTTTTATGGAACGGGAGTTCAGGCAGGAGCTGTTTTAGGAAAAGAAAAACAACAACATTTAATCTTTGCTTCGCACGATAAAAGCAACGGTTACCGTTACAATACGGCATTCGAAAACAATAAAATTTTCTACCAAGGAAATGTGCAGATCAATGATAAAAACGAAATTTTAGGTTCTGCAGGTTACATCAAAAACGGATTTGGAGCAAATGGATTTTACGCTGCGCCAGGAGATAGAAATTCTACAGAAATTGTGCAAACAACTTTTGCCAATATTCAATCCAACCACCAAATTACGAAGAATTGGAAAATTATGCCAAGAGTTACTTATAGATACAATTATGACGATTACCGTTATTTAGGAAACTCTAATTTGGCAGTTGGAAGAAGTCAGCATTATACCAATTCTATTGCGGGAGAATTGAACTCTACAGTTAAATTATCTAAAGGAGAAATTGGTTTTGGAGCTGAATTTAGAAACGAAAATATTCACTCTTCAAACATTGGAGATCATGATCGCGATAACGTTGGTCTTTACGCCGAGTACAGAACAAGTTTTACAGAAAAATTGGATGTAAATATCGGAACTTATTTAAACTACAATTCAGATTATAAATGGCAGATTTATCCAGGAATCGATGCAAGTTATGCGCTTACAGATGCTTTTAAAATTATTGGAAATGTAGGAACAAGCCAAAGAATTCCGTCATTCACAGATTTGTATTTGAAACAAACAGGAAATGTCGGAAACCCAGATTTAGATTCAGAAAATGCTTTTCAGAGCGAAATCGGATTTAAATACATCAAAAAAGCGTTGAGCTTTAATGCGAATTACTTCTACAGAAAAATTGACAATTATATCGACTGGATGCGTAATCTGACCACTCAGCCTTGGCAGAGTCAAAATACTGGAGATTTAAACACAAACGGAATCAATTTGCGAGGAACTTACAGATTTGATTTCTCTAAAGATTCTAGATTGAACATTCTTTTAGGATACACGTATTTAGATTCTGAATTCAAAACCGCGCGTACAGAAACGTATTCGAAATATTCAATTTCTTCATTAAAACATCAGATCACTAATACGATAGATTATCAGTTTAAAGATTTTTCGATTTTATTCGCAACACGTTTTAACGAAAGAATTACAGGACCTTCTTATTGGGTAAATGATTTTAGAGTAAGTCAAAACATCAAAAAATTGACGATTTTCTTAGATGCTCAAAATATTTTCAATGCAACTTATTATGAAGTAGGAGCAGTGCCATTGCCTTCAAGATGGTTTACATTGGGAGTGAAATTGGTTACTTTTTAAAATTACTTTATTTAGGAAATTAGATTCATGTAAAATAGTATAAGATTTAATAAACATGCCCCAAATAGTATAACTTTTTGGGGCATGGTCATTTTTAGCGGTGATGATTTCTATTTTAAATAATCTGTAAATGCGGTCGAACCTGCATGCTGACAATATCGCAACGTTTAGGTTGTGCCAAACAAAATAAAACGCTCATGGCGATATCTTCGGCTTCAAGCATTTCCATTTTCTCGATTTTTTCTTTTTGTTCTTCTTTTGACGAAGGTCGGATGTCGCTCATTACAGCACCGGGTTCTACGTGAGAAACTTTAATTCCTAACGGATTAATTTCTTTTCGAAGTGCCGTGCTAAAGCCTCTAATTGCAGTTTTTGTAGCCACATAAATAACGCCCGTTTTTTCTTTTACTTCAGCGCTCATGGAGCCGATATTTACAATATGACCTGATTTTTTCTCTTTCATTCTGTTCACCGCTTCTTTCGCAAAAGCGATATAACCTAAAATATTGGTTTCCAAAATGTATTTCCAATCGTCATATTCGCCTTCAATAAGACCTCCGGCAGGCAAAGCAGCATTATTTATTAAAATATCAATTCCGCCCAGAACACTGTCAACTTGTTGCCAGATTCTTTGTACGTCTTCTTTTTTTG
Organism: Flavobacterium potami; assembly: GCF_020026915.1. Lineage (GTDB taxonomy): Bacteria > Bacteroidota > Bacteroidia > Flavobacteriales > Flavobacteriaceae > Flavobacterium > Flavobacterium potami. The sequence continues at coordinate 305,165 of NZ_JAINUY010000001.1, forward strand.
TAATGTCGGCTGTTGCACCAAAAATTTCTCCTTTAGTTGATTTTGTTTTAATATCATCCATGGCTTGGTAAAAATCGTGTTCATCTCTTCCAAAAATTAAAACACGACCTCCTAGAGAAACTAATACATCAGCAATCGCTTTTCCAATTCCCGTTGTTCCGCCAGTTATTACAATTCTTTTTTGATTGATATTTTCGGTCAAATAGTTTGATAAAATTTCCATGATTTCATTTTTTTGATTGAATTATTTGATGTCGAGTTTGGATAAATTGTCTTTTGCAGGACCGTTTGTAACCGTTCCGTCTGCTGCAAATCTGGAACCGTGACATGGACAGTCAAAAGATTTTTCGTCTGCATTCCATTGTACAATACAACCTAAATGAGGGCAGACAGCCGAAAATGCTTGCAATGAATTATCATAATCCCGATAAGCGGCTATTTTGCGTAATCCGAAAGAAAGAATTCCGCCTTCTCCAGGTTTCAAATCGGCGGTGTTGTTCAGGTCTGCTGCAGCAATCCAGTCCAGATATTGTGTTGCCATATTTCCAGCTTCTTTTACAAAATCACCAAGAGCTTTGAAAGTAATTCGAGACGGATTGTATAGATGTTCCCATTTGTTTTCGACTCCCTGAATCATATCGGTTATAATCATGGCACCAATTGTAGCATGTGTCATTCCATTTCCAGAATCACCAGTAATCACATAAATAGTCTCATCTCCAGGATTTCTTCCCATAAAACCTAAAGAATCAAAAGGTTCCATGACTTGTCCAGACCATTTATAGCTGATTTCATCCAATAACGGAAAATATTTTTTGGTCCAAGCTTCCAGTTTGTCGTAACGTGCAATTTCCGGAATTCCTTCTTCATCTGCCTGTCCTGTTTTGTGATCTTCTCCACCGGAAATCAGTAAGTCGTATTCATCATCAAAACTTTCAATACGAACATAATGATAAGGTTCTGCCACCCATTTCGATTCCATATCACCTGTATCCCACCAAAGTGCATAAGGCAGACTTCCTTTTGGGATTTTACCAGCAATAACATATGTTCTGTAGGCATGCTGTTTGGTGTGCATGGTCAGAACATCATTAATTGGAGTATTGGTGGCAACAACTATATGTTTGGCACAAAATTCAAAACCATTAACGGTTGCACCTTTGTCTGTTATATTTTCGGCATGAGCTTCTGTATAAATAGTTCCGCCAAGATCGACAATAGCTTGAGAAAGTGCTTTTAAATAATGTAAAATATGAAATTGCGCCTGATTTTTAAAAACCAAACATCTTTGGTCCTGCGCTTCGGCTAGTGAAGGTGTATGATTTAGCAACATCGTGTCTAATCCTGCATGTTGTGTTGCTTCAAATTCTTTGTCTAAATTTTGATCTTTATCACTTGGATGAAGAAATAAATAACCGTTTACTCTTTTAAAATTACAATCGATATGTAGCTCATTGACGATTTTTTCGATTTCATCAATAGCTGCACTATGACTTTCAGCGGCAAGTTTTGCGCTTTCTTTTCCAAAAGTATTTTCAAGATAATAATAACGATCGTCTAGAGCACAGGTCAAATGTGCTGTGGTTCTTCCGGTTTCGCCACTTCCAATAAAACCATCTTCAACCAAAACTACTTTTTTTCCAATTTTTAGCAATTTATAAGCTGTTGTAATTCCGGCGATTCCTCCTCCTATAATCAAAACGTCTGTTTTGATATCTTGAGTTGGTTTTTCAAAAGCTATAATATCTGTGGAATCAATCCAAAAGGAAACATTATCTCCCGAAGTGATGCTTCCGTCGTTTAAGTTATTGTTTGAATTTTCCATTTTTAATCTTTTAATGATTTGTAATGCATTCCTATCAAAGCTACAAACTATAATTCCGAAAGGCTTTACAGCATTAATTCCTAATTTTTATAGGATTGCCAGTATGATTTTATATAAGAAATACTCAAAATACTATAAGCTTAACTGTTTTATAAATAGTTACTTAGCTTTTATGAAAATCAAACATTTTGAAAATCAAAAAAATAATTATTATGAAAGCCATTATGCAAATTAAAATCATGATTCTGATTGCTCTCGCCGGATTAACATTTTCGTGTAAAAACAATCAAGATGGATACAGCGACAAAATAGATACTGTAATATCACCTCTTGACAGTGATAGTGCAAAGAACAATACTGACAGTATAAAAAGTGAAGAACATATCTCAACAAATATTGAAACCACTCAAAAAAATGGTTCTGAAAGTACCGCAGGAACAGGAAGCGGACCAGGAGAAAGTTCTCAAGACGGTGCTACTTATACGACATCAACTGGAGTTCAAAAAGATAGTTTAAGACCTATGACTAAAGATTCTAAGAAGAAGAAAAAGTAAAAGATTGTTACGATTTAGGCTAGTTTGATATCTATAACAGGAATTTAAAATTATGTAATAGGATGATCGGATGATGTTTTATTTTTATAAATAATTAATGAAATGAATATTAATTAAAAATAAAAATCATGAAAACGATATCAAAAATTAAGATTGCTTTCTTATTTCTTGTGGCGGGATTAGCATTTTCGTGCAAAAAAAATGAAAGTACACCAGTTGATTCTACATATGATTCTATTCAAAATACAATTGATACTGTCGGACCTGAAGTAGATACAATTATGGATGATACAACAGCTATAATAGCACCAGACACCACTATGGTTAAGAAGGATGCTATGGAGAAAAAATAATCTGCTGGTTAAAAAATCTGAAGAATAAAAAGCTAAATCTAAAAGGTTTAGCTTTTTTTGATTGTAGAAACAACAGAAAATTAAGAGATTCAATTAAAAAATGATACAAATAAGAGCGTTTTTAGCTATATTTGATTAGGCTATTTAACATTCTAATATTAAATATTTTCGACAGCATAAAAAATGTTTTCATTTTAGTTGAGTGTTTTTTTTCTCATTTATAAATAATTAATAATTAAAAGTTTAAAAAGTAAAAAAAGCTTTTTTATACATGTTAATGAACCAATGGAGTTAATAAATAATCTGCACCTTTTTCAGACCGTTTTTAATGCTGCGCCTAATGGTATTGCAGTTTTAAAACCATTATACAGCAATAAAAACAAAATAGAGGATTTTTCTATATTACTGCTGAATACGGCTATGCTGACTTGGCTCAAAGATTTAAACTATAAAAATAAAAAGTATAGCGAGGTTTTTCCTTGGATTAAAAAAGATATTCTGGAAAAGCTTATTGAAACTTCAGAAACAGGTTTGTCTGTTAATTATGAGCAGTGGCATGAAATGCAGGGAACTAAAAAATGGTTTTTGTTTACTGCCGTAAAACAAGACGATTTGTTAGTATTGACAACCGAAGATATAACTGAAAAAAAGCAGGCAGAAACAGCTTTAAATAATGCACTTGCCGTTACAGAACAACAAAAACGTCTTTACGATTCGATTATCAATACAACTCCAGATTTGGTATATGTATTTGATCGGGATTACATTTTTACTTATGCCAACAAAGCTTTGTTGACAATGTGGGGAAAATCGGCAGAAGATTCTATTGGCAAAGGACTCCGAGAAAATGGTTATGAGGAATGGCATGCCGAAATGCACGAAAGAGAAATTGATGAAGTTATTGCTACAAAAAAATCAATTCGAGGAACAGTTTCTTTTCCGCATGCAGAATTAGGACGCCGAATTTACGATTATATTTTTGCTCCTGTTTTTAATGAAAGAGGTGAAGTTGAGGCCATTGCAGGAACAACCAGAGATATTACGGAGATAAAATTAGCCGAAGAAAAACTGCAGGCAAACGAGAATCGTTTCCGTAAAATGATTCACCAGACACCAGCTCCAACTCTTGTTCTTAAAGGCGATGATTTGGTTATTGAGCATATTAATAAACATATGCTGCAAATGATCGGTCGTGGAGAAGAAATTGTCGGTATGCGATTGATCGATGTTTTACCTGAGCTCGAAGGACAGTATGTTTGGGAACAGGTTTTAAATGTTTACAATAAAGGAATTCCGTTTGATCAAAGTGAGGTTTTAGTTCCACACAACCGCACAGGTGAATTGAAAAACTATTATTATAATTTGGCTTATCGTCCGCTTATTGAAGATGGGCAGATAACCGGAATGATTCAGGTTGCGGTAGAAGTGACTCAGCAAGTTGTAGCACGACAAAAAATGGAAGAAAGCGAAAAGCGTTTCCGTGCTTTGGTCAATGCATCTTCTGATTTGGTCTATCGAATGGATGCCGACTGGATGGTCATGCACAGCCTAGAAGGAGACGGACTTTTAACCAATTCAGAAGAACCCCTTGTCAATTGGCTGGATAAATTTATTCATACCAGTGATCTGCAAAAAGCCGTTAATCTTATTTCGCAATCTATTATAGATAAGAGTATTTTTGAGATGGAACACAGGGTTATAAATCCAGATGGTTCTATTGGTTGGGTGTTTTCGAGAGTCGTTCCTATATTAGACGAAAATGATAAAATAATAGAATGGTTTGGTACAGCAAGCAATATTACTTCACAAAAAGAACTTCAAGAAGTAATTAAAGAAAGTGAAGAAAAATTTCGACAACTGGCAGATCTTGTTCCTCAAATTATTTGGACAGCAAAACCAGACGGATTTACAGATTATTACAACAGTCGCTGGTACGAATATACAGGACTGAGCGAAGATAAGTTTGGCGATTCGAGCTGGATGCCGGTTTTGCATCCAAATGATGTTTCTTTGGTTAAAGAATTTTGGTATTATAGTGTAGAAAACGGGAATGCTTATCAATTAGAATACCGTATCAAAAACATATATTCAAATGAATACAGATGGTTTTTAAGTAAAGCCGTTCCTATAAAAGACAAGACAGGAGCCATAACCAAATGGTTCGGAACCTGCACTGATATTCATGAACAGAAATCGATTACCGAAAAATTAGAAATTCTTGTAGCCGATCGTACCAAAGAATTGCAGCGATCTAATGATGATTTGCAGCAATTTGCCCATGTTGCCTCACACGATTTAAAAGAGCCTGTTAGAAAAATTAAAACATTTCTAAGTCGATTAGAAGATCATCTGGACGGAAAACTGGACGAGTCTTCGACAAGATATATAGAAAGAATTCATGTTGCAGCTGATCGTATGTTTAATATGATTGATGGAGTTTTGGCCTATTCTAAAATTAATGCCGATCTGCAGAAAACCACTTTGGTCGATTTAAATGAAATTATAAAAAATATCGAAAACGATCTGGAAATTGCATTGCAGAAATCAGACGGAAATATTCTGTATCAAAATCTCCCAAAATTGCAAGGAGCTTCAGTTTTGCTGTATCAATTATTTTATAATCTTATTAATAATTCCATTAAATTTGCTAAAGAAGGAACACCTCCGGTAATTACTATTTCGTCAGAAATAACAAATGGTTTAAATAAAGACTTTGCAGTGATTACTTTAGAAGATAACGGAATTGGTTTTGCATCTAATCAGACGAATCAAATTTTTGAGACCTTTACACGTTTAAATCCTAAAGATCGTTACGAAGGAACAGGTTTAGGGTTATCGCTTTGCAAGAAAATAGCAGAACGACACGGAGGAAGTATTACAGCTTCTGGTACTCCGGATCAGGGAGCAATATTTAAAATAAAATTGCCATTAGAACAAATTGAGAATGATATTTAATATGGAGAAAAAGATAATTTTACTGGCCGATGATGACATGGACGACACAGAGATGTTTTGTGAAGCCCTGGCAGATATAGATGAAAGTGTTATTTGTCACACTGCAGAAAATGGTAGTGAGGCTTTAAAAATTCTTGCAAGTCTCGATCAAAGCCCTGGAGTTATTTTTTTAGACTTAAATATGCCGATTATGAATGGTTGGGAGTGCCTAAAAGAATTAAAGTCAGACCAGCGTTATAAAGACATTCCCGTGATTATGATCTCAACTTCTTCCCATAGAAATGATATGGATACTGCCGCAAATCTTGGAGCTGTATGTTATTTTGTAAAACCTAACAATTTTAAGGATTTAAAGCACGTCCTAAAAATTATTACTTCAAATTTAAACGGAAACTTAAAAGAGGCAATCAAAGAAATACAAGCAGGAAATTTGCAACATGTCTTTGTTTGCGATGAAAATAATTTAAAATCATAGATAATTAAAAAGTTTCTTTTTCCGATTTTCAAATTCGTTACTTTTTAAGATTGTTAAAACCTTGTCGATTTATTAAGAAACTCACATTTGTATTTTGCTTATTTTTGCAAGTATAAATTTGACAAATGAAACGTTCAGGTACAGCAGATCTTCCCTTACATTACGGACATGTTCCGATGTGGCTTGCTGAACGAATGTCAAAACTGGGATTTGCAATTGTAGAAACGATTGCTTTAGAATTTTCAACTTCCGAAGTTATTAGTAAATTAAGTAATCCGTTTTGGTTTCAGAGTTTTGGAGCCGTTATGGGAATGGATTGGCATTCATCTGGAATTACAACTTCTGTACTTGGAGCGTTGAAAAGATCGGTTAATCCGCATTCAAAAGAATTGGGAATATACATTTGCGGAGGAAAAGGGAAACATTCGATGTTAACACCTCAAGAACTCTTTTTCGTTGGCGAAAAAACAGGTCTTGACGGAAATAATCTTGCCAATTGTAGCAGACTTACAGCCAAAGTTGATAATACCGCCATACAAGACGGATTTCAATTGTATCAGCATAATTTTATTGTAGACGATAAAGGGCAATGGGCTGTTATTCAGCAAGGAATGAATCCGAATTCGCAAACTGCTCGAAGATATCATTGGCATTCTCAGGATTTAAAATCTTTTATAAATGAACCTCATACATTTATTTATGGCGAAAATCAAGGCAATATTTTGAATCTTACTGCCGATGCTGCCACAAAATCAAGAGAAGGAATTTTAGAACTGGTCAAAGAATCTCCAACTAAAATTATAAAAGAAATGCAGCATCTTTCTATGCCGGCGCATCATGATGTTAGAATAGAAGATGTTAATATGAAAAGGTTAGGAGCCATGCTTTGGACAACTCATGATAATAAACCAGAAGATTTTGAAGAATTGTTGCTTCTAAAAGGAATGGGTCCAAGAGCTTTGCAATCGCTGGCTTTAGTTAGTGAAATTATCTACGGAACTCCAACCCGATTTGAAGATCCTGCTCGTTTCTCTTTTGCACATGGAGGAAAAGACGGACATCCGTTTCCTGTTCCTGTCAAAATTTATGATGAAACAATAGATACGTTGCAAAAAGCTATTAATCGTGCAAAAATTGGGAACAGCGATAAATTGAGTGCGATTCAGAAACTATCAGAAATTTCAAGAAAGGCAGAAGAAAGCTTTACACCAAATGATAATTTCGACGCTTTAGTTCAAAGAGAAAGAGACAATTCGCATTTATATGGCGGAAGAACTGTTTTTGGAGATGCAAAACCTAAAAAGAACAAACCTAATAATCCGAGCAATCAACTTGAATTGTTCTAAAAATTCAATTACTATTTAAAATCAGATAATGTCAGAAAAAGAAAAATCAATCTATACCTTACAATTCATTTTACTTTGTTTAAGTTCTTTGTTGTTTTCTTCCAGTTTTAATATGATGATACCAGAACTTCCAAATTATTTGAGCAGTCTTGGAGGTGCAGAATACAAAGGTTTAATTATTTCGTTATTTACTTTAACAGCGGCTATCTCGCGACCTTTTAGCGGAAAACTTACAGACAAATGGGGACGCGTTCCTGTTATGGCCATCGGATCTTCTGTTTGTGTCATTTGTGGTTTTCTGTATCCGATTTTAAGTTCTGTTTCTGGTTTTTTATTGCTTCGTTTGGTACACGGTTTTTCTACAGGATTTAAACCTACATCGACTTCTGCTTATGTAGCCGATATTATTCCGCAAAAAAGATGGGGAGAAGCTTTAGGAATGCACGGACTTTGTTTTGGTATCGGTGGAGCGCTCGGACCGGCTTTAGGAAGTATGATTGTTAATGCTTTCGGAATGAATGTGATGTTTTACAGCTCTTCTTTTCTTGCATTCTTGTCCATTATTATTGTATTTAATATGAAGGAAACGCTTGCTGCGAAAGAAAAACTAAACAAATCGATGTTTATTATTGGGAAAAAAGACATTGTTGATCGAAATGTGTTTCCTGCGGGAATTATCACTTTTCTTTCGTATACCGCTTTTGGAATTATTTTGACTTTAATTCCAGATTGGAGTCAACATTTGGGAGCAACCAATAAAGGGATATTTTTTACTGCCTTTACGGTGGCTTCGGTTGTAATTCGTTTTTTTGCCGGAAAAGTTTCAGACAGACATGGCCGACCAAAAGTCATTCTGGCAGGATTAATCATAACTTCTTCTGCACTTTTTGTAATAAGTGAAGGAAGAGATCTACAGATGTTATTGATTGGAGCAGGATTTTACGGAATTGGAACAGGAATTTTATCTCCGGCAATAAGCGCCTGGACAATTGATTTAAGTAATCCGGATCACAGAGGAAAAGCAGTTGCGACAATGTATATTTCAATGGAACTTGGAATAGGCTGCGGTGCTCTTTTTGGAGGAACGTATTATAATGATCAAATTATGCGAATCCCACAAATCATAAAGTTCGATATCCTTATTCTGACTTTAGGAATTGTATATCTTTTTTATTGGAGAAGAAACAAAAGAAAGAAAGTTAATTTGATTTAATAAAAAAAGCCTGTAAACAAAGAGTTTACAGGCTTTTTTGTGGAGTCGCCGAGAATCGAACTCGGGTCCAAACAAGCAACTAAAGAGCTTTCTACACGCTTATTTCCTGATTAGATTTTCGATGTTAAGCTAGGCCAGAAACAGCCACCGAACACTTATCTTCTTAATTTTCGAAACCTACCCGAAGCTCATAGATATCTAGGTTTATTTTTACGGTTCCCCTGAACGGAACGCCACAAACCAAGGCTTTCCAGGAGAATCCAGCTTCCCTACCTTGTAGAGACGTGGCGCAATCGTACTATGATTCGGATTATGCAGCTAAAGCGTAATTATTTTCGCCGTGTAAAAGTTTGAGATCTTATATTTACGAGCAAGGTCTCAATGCTCGACGTGCTTACTGTTCAATTCGACTTGCTGTCAAAACCAGTCGACCCCAAAAATGAGTCTGCAAATGTAGAATATTTGAAATTACTTTTTATTAAAATTTTCAGAAAAATTTCTAGTAGTCGAAAGTCGCAAGTCCAAAGTCTTAAAGTCCAATACTTTTGTGTTTTTACTATTTAGTTTAACCTAAAACCGCAAAGTAAATATCGGCAAAGTTTTAAAACTTTATGACTTTCAACTTTATGACTTTACGACTGTTGCCTTACTCTTCGTCTTTAAAATTAAAAGGGTAATCGCCAAATATTGGTGCCAATTTGCGGACTGCGTAAGTATTTCTTGTCATCTTGTTAGAAAGAGCAATAATCGTAACGCCTTCTTTCATCAAAGTAATATAAGATGAGGTATTTCCGTGCCACCATCCATTATGAAAATAGAAGTTTTGTCCCGTTTCCCAATTGATCATTCTGATTCCAAGACCGTAGTTTTTCGTTCCTTTTCTTTCATTACTGTAACCTGTGTAAACTTGTTTCAGTAATTCAGGTTTTAAGAAATCTGGTGATTGTCGTGCGCGATCAAATTTTAAAAGGTCTCGTGCTGTAGAAAAAACATTTTTGTCTCCGTAAACATTGTCTAGATAATCAAAGCCGATTTCTACACCATTTCCTTTATAAGATGGAACAATTTTTTTTCTGTCTTTATCATCATCAAATACATAAGTGTTTTTCATTCCCAAAGGTTTGAAAATCATTTCAGACATTGCTTCTTTATAGCTTAAGCCAGTGATTTTTTCTATAATAAGCGCCAACATCGCATAATTGGTATTGCAATAACTAAAACGTGTTCCGGTTTTAGATTCCAAACCAATATCTTTAGTTGCCAAAATATCTAGAATATCTTTATTGGTTAATTGATTATGCCTGTCCCAAATAGATTTGTCTCTATCAGTAAAATAAGCATAATTACGCATCCCTGTGCGATGAGTTAACAACATTCTAATCGTACAATCTTCGTAAGGAAAAGTCTTTAAAATGGTGTTTACCTTTTGGTCTAAATCAATTTTTCCTGCGTTGACCAATTTTAAAATTGCTGTCGCCGTTAAAACTTTACTCACAGAAGCGATTTGCACCGGAGTTTCAGCCGTTATTTTCGTGCCTTCGTTTTTATTCGCAAATCCGTTATATCTTTCAAAAAGAATCTGGCCGTTTTTTGCTACCAGAAAGCTTCCGTTCATGTTGTTATTTGGCCAGTTTTTGTTGTAAAAATGATTTATTCTGCCAACTACAGCATTTTTATAAGCCTGAGAAACTTGTTTTTCTGTTCCTAAAGGCTTCATTTTAGGTAGTGTATCTTCGACTGTCTGAGTAGTATCGGTATCTATTTTTTTGTTTTGACCACATGAGCTTAAAACTAATACTGAGAAAAGTATTTGTGGTATCTTTGTTTTTTTAAGGAAAATCATTTGCATCGTTCTTTAAAAACAAATATATCGAATTCAAAATTGTTGTTTTCTCAATTTTAAGGCTTGTAGATGGTGTTTTTAACATAATTTTAAGATAGGCTTAATATAGTTCTTTGTTTTTCAGCTTCTAACGGTTTTGAAACAATCTAAATAGAATTTTGGAAACAAAAATTTAACTATATTTGTTATATTTGAAACAAATACAATGTAAAAAGTTATATTATTGAATATTTAAAATCAGTTGAAATGAAATTTGGAATTATAAAAGAAAGGAAAAATCCACCAGATAGACGAGTTGTATTTTCTCCAGATGAATTAGCAAAATTAAAGCAGGTTTATCATGACGCTTCGGTTGAAGTGGAAAGTTCAGATATCAGAATTTTTACTGATGCAGAATATAAAAATATGGGAATTACTGTAACCGAAGATGTCTCAAATTGCGATGTTTTATTTGGTGTAAAGGAAGTTCCTGTTGAAAATTTGATTCCAAACAAAGCCTATTTTTTCTTTTCTCATACCATTAAAAAACAACCTCATAATAGAAAATTGCTTCAGGCGATTTTAGAAAAAAATATCGATTTGTACGATCATGAAACTATTGTTGATGAATTGGATCGCCGATTAATTGGTTTTGGAAAATATGCTGGAATGGTTGGTGTTTACAACGGGATTAGAGCTTTCGGAATAAAATTCGAGTTATTCAAACTACCAAAAGCAGAAACGCTTTCAGGAAAGGAAGATTTAATCAAACATTTAAAGCGTATTACAATGCCCGCTTTAAAATTTGTTGTAACAGGAACAGGAAAGGTGGGGAGCGGAGCCAAAGAAATTTTGGATGCTATTAAAATTAAAGAAATTACAATTGACAACTATCTAACTAAAAAGTATGCTCAGGCAGTCTATGTTCAGTTAGATGTTTTAGAATACAATAAAAGAAAAGACGGTCAGGTTTTAGATTTTAAAGATTTTATTCATCATCCAGAAGAATACGAGTCTGATTTTGAAAGATTCACGAAAGTGTCTGATATTTATTTTGCTGGACATTTTTATGCAAGTAATGCGCCAATGATTCTAACAAGAGAAATGTTAAATGCAAGTGACTGCCAACTTAAAGTTGTGGCAGATATTTCCTGCGACGTAAATGGACCAATTGCTTGTACAGTTCGTTCTTCGACAATTGCGGAACCTTTGTATGGTTATTTTCCTTTAGAAGATAGAGAAGTAGATTTCTTTCATCCAGCCGCAGTTGCGGTTATGGCAGTAGATAATTTGCCTTGCGAAATTCCAAAAGATGCCAGTGAAGGCTTCGGAGAACAATTTATGGAACACGTAATTCCAGCTTTCTTCAACGGAGATAAAGACGGAATCTTAAAACGCGCTAAAATCACAGAAAACGGAAAATTAACGGAGAGATTTAGTTATCTTCAGGACTATGTAGACGGGAAGTAAATTTTTGTTTCAGGTTTCAAGTTTCAGGTTTCAGGTTTCAGGTTTCAGGTTTTAAAAAAAGGAGAAAATTTTTAATTTTCTCCTTTTTTTATTTAAGTTTTTTGTTTTTATCCGTTCCGTGTTTCCAACATGAAACATGAAACTTGAAACTTGAAACAAAAAAACTAATTTACACCATATCCTCAGGTTTCACCCAAGCATCAAAATCTTCGGCTGTTACGTAACCTAAACGAACAGCTTCTTCTTTTAATGTAGTTCCGTTTTTGTGAGCGGTTTGAGCGATTTCTGCAGCTTTATAATATCCGATTTTTGTATTTAAAGCCGTTACTAGCATTAAGGAGTTGTCGACCAATTCTTTTATACGTTTGTAATTTGGTTCAATTCCTTGCGCGCAATGCTCATCAAATGAAACACAAGCGTCACCTAATAAATGAGCCGATTGTAAAAAGTTGGCTGCCATTACCGGTTTGAAAACATTCAACTCGTAATGTCCTTGCATGCCACCAACAGCGATTGCCATATCGTTTCCAATTACTTGCGCGCAAACCATTGTTAAAGCTTCACATTGTGTTGGATTCACTTTTCCTGGCATAATAGAAGATCCAGGTTCGTTTTCAGGAATATGAATTTCACCAATTCCAGAACGTGGTCCAGAAGCCAGCATTCTAACATCGTTTGCAATTTTGTTTAATGAAACGGCCAATTGTTTTAAAGCTCCGTGTGTTTCCACAATGGCATCGTGTGCAGCTAAAGCTTCAAATTTGTTTTCGGCAGTTATAAAGGGATGATTGGTGAATTTTGCGATATATTCAGCAACTTTTACGTCGTAGCCTTTCGGAGTGTTTAATCCTGTTCCAACTGCAGTTCCTCCTAAGGCAATTTCAGATAAATGCGCTAAAGTATTTTTTAAGGCTTTTAATCCGAATGCTAATTGAGAAGCGTAACCAGAGATTTCTTGTCCTAAAGTTAGGGGAGTGGCGTCCATTAAGTGCGTACGACCGATTTTAACTACGTCTTTAAATTCAGTTGCTTTTTTTACTAATGTTGCGTGTAGTTTTTCAACTCCAGGGATTGTGGTTTCTACAACCATTTTGTAAGCTGCGATATGCATTCCGGTTGGGAATGTGTCGTTTGAAGATTGTGATTTGTTTACATCATCGTTGGCTTTGATGAATTGTTCGCCTTCGCCGATTTCGAAACCTTTAAGAACTTGAGCGCGATTTGCAATTACTTCGTTAACGTTCATGTTACTTTGTGTTCCTGAACCTGTCTGCCAGATTACAAGAGGAAATTGATCGTCTAGTTTTCCTTCTAGAATTTCATCACAAACTGCTGCAATAGCATCTCTTTTTTCGATCGGTAAAACACCTAAGTCATAATTGGCATAAGCTGCGGCTTTTTTTAGATAAGCAAAACCTTCTACAATTTCTTTTGGCATAGAACCTGATGGTCCGATTTTAAAATTATTTCTGGAACGTTCTGTTTGTGCACCCCAATATTTATCGGCTGGGACTTGTACTTCTCCCATGGTGTCTTTTTCTATTCTGTATTTCATTATGTTGTATGTAAAATGTTATTCGTAAAATGTAATTAAGAACTTCTTTTGAAAATGAGTCTCTTAGCCCTGATGGGAGCGGCATCTCCCGATTTAGAAAAACAAGGCTTTTTAGCCGTAGTTTTTGTTTATCGGGAATACAGCGGACAGCAGGAAATAGCTCCTGAAAATTATTTCAATTTGTCTGAGCTCTTTATTTAAAAGGAATTCAAGTCCTAAAAAAGCTTATTTAAAATGAGTATAAATATACGTATAAATGTTATTTAACGAAAATTGATTTAGATTTTATTGCTGAAAAAAAATATATAGCCTACATTTGTCGTAACATTCAAAAATTCCGGAAAACATGTTTGAATTTTCACAGTACTTAGGCTTTTTACTTTTCTTAACCATTCTTACTATAGGATTTTGGTTAATGTTTTTCTTGGTTGGTTTCGTATCTTTTTGGGTTACAGGAGCAAGCTGGGAAATGTTCAAAGAAAAGAGAGCTAAAAGAAGACAAGAAGAACAATCTATTTAATTTTAGATTGATGTCATAAGAAAAGAACCCTTTGGGTTCTTTTTTTTTGTGCAAAAAAAAGAAATTTCAAATTCAAATTTCAAAATTTTAAAAGATTTAAACTTTTGACAAAGTTGTGTAATAAAGAATAGGCATAAAAAGAAAAATTCCAAATCCCAATTGTAAAGTTGGAATTTGGAATTTTTGATATTGGAATTTAAAAGATTTTATCCTGGGAAATCTCCACCTTCTCCACCACCTTCATTGTTTCGAGGGGCATTTTTATCTCTTTCACCTTTTGGTTTATTGAAACGATAAGTGAATGATAAGTTGAATTGACGCTTACGCCATTGAAATTCGCTATAAGAATTTACATTATCTAAATAAGTGTAAGATCTCATTATTCTAGAATTGAAAACGTCGCTAATGTTGAAAGCAATTGTTGCTTTGTCTTTCAATATATCTTTACTAAAAGCAGTATTCATTCCGAATTGACCTAAATTTTTACCTTGAGCCGTTTTTTGCTCGCCATTGTACACGGCTGTCAATTGCCAGTCAATTTTGTATGGTAAAGTCACTTTCGAGTTTATTCTTGCAAACCAAGAATTTGCCTGATTGTCTAAGTTTTGAACAATCTCATTTCCTTGTGTGTCTGTATAACTGTGTTCTCCAGTTGTTTTTACATTGTAAAAGTTGAAGTTACTGTTTACTTTCCACCATTTGAAAGGAGTGTAGTTGAATGTAAATTCGAAACCAAATTTTTGTTCTCTTCCTAAGTTAATAGGAGAACTTTTGATTACTGGCGTACCATCAACTACTTCACCTGGTGCTGGAGTAACTACTTCACCGTCTGGTGTTACTACGTCACCAGTAGGAGATCTTACAAAACTGAAAACGTCTTTTGTATTTTCAAAATAAGCAGAAGTGTTAAAAGTTACTTTGTCCCATCTTTTGATATATCCGATATCATATTTATCTGTTAAAGAAGGATCTAGGTCTGGATTTCCTTGAAAGATGTTAATGTTACTCGCGTAGTTTACAGCTGGGTTCATGAAACGACCTCTTGGTCGTGATAAACGTTTACTGTAGCTTGCAGAGAAATTACTTTGATCTGAGATTTCATAACTAACAAAAGCACTTGGAAACAAGTTGTTGTATTTTTTTGTGTTGAAATCGCTGTTGTCTAATAAGTTAACTTGAATGTTAGTATCTTCCCATCTTAAACCAAATAAATAAGAGAATTTGTTTGCCTTGAAACCATACTGCGTATAAAGTGCATTAATGTTCTCTTTGTATTCTAATGTGTTTGATAAATTTGGATTTGGAACTGTACCATTTGTAACATCGTAAACGTTATTCAAATCTCCAAAACTTCCTTTATAACCTGCTTCAAATTGGCTTCCTTTTCCTAAAGGCAATACATAATCTGCCTGAAATAAAACCTGTTTCTGAATTTGATCGTTTAAAGTTGTGTCAAAGTTTGGTGAATCTGTAATAGTGCTGTTACTGTCATCTGTATTTCTTGAAATAGAAAAATCTGCAGTAAGCTTATGCCCTTTGTCGTTGAAATTTTTGATTAAATTGGATGTAAATTCAACGTTTTCGGTACCAGTATTCGCATTGTTTAAACGGTAAGTTGTTCCTGTAAAATTACGGGCAGCATCATAATTATAGTAATTGATCAAATCTCGGTCGTCACCAGTATTTTTTTGGTAGTTAATGGCGTTTGTCCAGAATGTTGTTGGGGTAATTGTCCATTCAACTCCGGCTCTTCCATTAAATCCGTTTCTGATACGTTTGGTATCACGAGTTTCATCAAGGAAATTTTTCGTAGTTCCGTCTGCGTTTAAATACTCGGAATTGGTCTTACCAGCTCCCTCAGTTGTTCTGTAATTGTATCCGGCTGTTGTGAAGTAGTTTAGTTTTTCTGTTTTGTAATTCACATTGGCACTAAGACCATAAGTTTCTGGTAAACCTGTTGAAGCAATCAAAGTTCCGTTAAAGCCTTGATTTTTACCTTTTTTTAGAACAATATTAATAATTCCAGAACCTCCTTCAGCATCATAACGTGCAGATGGGTTTGTAATAACTTCTACTTTATCAATAGCATCAGCAGGTAGTTGTCTTAAAGCTTCGGCCATATTAATGGCTTGCGAAGGTCTTCCGTCAATCAAAATACGAATGTTGTCGCTACCTCTTAAACTTACATTTCCTTCTGTATCAACAGAAACTGAAGGAACATTATCTAGAACATCGCTTACACTTCCACCTTTTACGATCATGTCCTGACCAACGTTGTAAACCTTTTTGTCTAATTTTATTTCGACAGTCGATTTTTCAGCACGAACCACAACTTCATTCAGCTGAGCAGCATCTTCAGATAAATTTACAACACCTAAATTGGTATCGCCCTGAATACTTTTTTGTTTGATTTCAGTTGATTTAAAAGAGATAAATTCAACTTTTATATCATAAGTTCCTGGTGCAACAGCAACTTCAAATTCTCCTTTTGGATTTGTAATACCGCCTGCGATAACTTTAGTGTCATTTGGAGCGGTAATAGAAATAGTAGCATATTCCAAAGGTTGTTTGCTTACTTTTTCTAAAACTTTTCCGGTGACTTTTACCTTGTTACCGCCAGGTCCTTGTTGTGAGTAATTGTAAAAACTTGTAAACAAGAATACAAGCAGTACGGCAAATTTGATTTTTTTCATTTTCTGGTTTTTTCTTTAATCTCTTTAGACGGCAAATTTAGTTTTTGGTTTAAAGAGAGAAATCACAAAAAAATGTTAATGAGGTATTTTAGAATCAATCTAAAAAAGAAGCAACAAGATCTGGATCTCTTCCAATAATGGCTTTTCCGTCTTTTACAACGATTGGTCTCTCTATTAAAATTGGATTTTCGACCATTGCCTTGATGATTTGTTCATCACTTAAAGTTTTTCCTTTAAAGTTTTCAATCCAAATTTTTTCTTTGATTCTGATCAATTGAATTGGCTCAATGTTAAGTTGCTTCAATATTGTTTTTAATTCTTCGGCAGTCGGAGTTTCTGTTAAATACGGAATAATTTCAAATTCTTGATTCGTTTGTTCGATAAAAGCAAGACAATTTCTTGATTTTCCGCATCTCGGATTATGATAAATTTGTATCATTTTGTTATATTTAAGGGTTCAAATATTTGTAAGGTAAAAAAGAGGTAATTTTACAAAACCAAAAGTAAGATTTACTTATGGAATTCGAATTCTCATTTTAGTTTAAATTTTAAATTTATGTTTTTAGAACAAGGAATTAACCCTGAAAATAAATTTTGGAAATATCTCTTAGGCTCAGCCTTTATTATAGCAGCTTCTTTTGTTGGGCAAATTCCACTTACTGCGGCAGTATTTTATAAAACTTTTTTTGAAGGAAAGGCTTTGCCAACAACAGATAGTGATTTCATGAAAATGTTCGAGTCGAATGTGACACTTTTTTTGGTTATGACTTCGTTTATTTTTGCATTTGCTGGAATTTATTTTGTTGTAAAATATATTCACAATCAAACACTATTGTCCATTACCACATCAAGACCAAAAGTAGATTGGAAAAGAATTTGGTTTTCTTTCTTTTTGTGGACTTTTATTTCTTTGTTAAGTTTTTCAATTGTATATCTAAATGATCCTGAAAAGTTTGTTTTAAGCTTTAAATTAGTACCGTTTTTAATTTTGGTTGTTTTAGGGATCGTTTTAATTCCGATACAGACCAGCACTGAGGAATATGTTTTTAGAGGTTATTTAATGCAGGGATTTGCAAATTTGTCCAGAAACAGATGGTTTCCGCTTTTGATGACATCGCTTGTTTTTGGATCGATGCACTGGTTTAATCCTGAAGTGGTAAAAATGGGAAATATAGTGATGATTTATTATATAGGAACAGGTTTGTTCTTAGGGATTATCACTTTGATGGATGAAGGAATGGAGCTTGCACTTGGTTTTCACGCAGCAAATAATCTTGTAGGTGCACTTTTGGTTACATCAGATTGGACAGTTTTTCAGACGCATTCTATATTTAGAGATCTTTCAGAACCATCAGCAGGAATCGATGTGATTTTGCCGGTTGTAGTCATTTACCCGATTTTGCTTTTCGTTTTTAGTAAAAAATATGGTTGGACGAATTGGAAAGAAAAGTTAACAGGAAATATTAATATTGAAGAAATAAATCAAGATCATGCAAAACTTAACTCATAATAATGTACATAATTATTTTAGGCTAAATGGTTATCATTTGAATGCAAAAGATTTATGTCGTGCGTCCTATAGTTATGTGAAAGAGGGAGATGCTTACGAGCAAGCAATCGGAGAATTCTTTTTAGATTGGTTTGATAAAAAGGAGTATATCCAAATGACGACTTCGGGAACGACAGGTTTGCCAAAAGTGGTTCGATTAGAAAAAAAAGCGATGATTCAATCAGCTTTGGCAACGGGTGATTTTTTTGATTTAAAGCCAGGAGACAAAGCGTTGTTATGTCTTCCAACTCAATTTATTGCTGGAAAGATGATGCTGGTGCGTAGTTTAATTTTAGGACTAGAGTTGGACATAGTTCCTCCAAGCTTGCATCCGTTAGATTTAAATACAACTACATACGATTTTGTTGCAATGGTGCCACTTCAGGTTCAAAATTCAATTAACGGACTTTCAAAAGTTCGCAAATTGATTATTGGAGGTGCTAAAATGGATTCTTCTTTAGAGGAAAAACTTTTACCACTTAAAACTAAAATCTATGAAACGTACGGAATGACAGAAACCATAACACACGTTGCGGCGAAACGCTTGGGCGATTCTGTCTTTTCAATTCTGCCAAATGTCAAAATTTCGCAGGATGATCGTCAATGTTTGGTAATAAATGTTTCCACAATTTCTGATAAGCCTATTGTAACAAATGATTTGGTAGAATTGATAAACGAAGAGCAATTTATCTTTTTAGGAAGAATTGATAATGTGATCAATAGTGGAGGAGTGAAGTTAATTCCAGAACAAATTGAAGCGAAGTTAATAGGGAAGATAAACAATAGGTTTTTTGTAACCGGACTTCCTGATGCTACTTTAGGAGAGAAATTAGTGTTGGTTATTGAAGGAGAAAAACAAGAATTTCCCTCAGATTTCTTTGATGTGTTAGGAAAATATGAAAGACCAAAAGAGATAGTTTTTGTTTCTAAATTTAAAGAAAATGAAAACGGAAAGTTACTTCGTAAGCCAACCCTTCAGGAGTAAAATTCCAATACTGTATGTTTTGAACTTTGTCAAAGTTTAAAACTTTGACAAAGTTGGACTAAAAATAAAATCCCAAATTTCAATAACTAATTGAAATTTGGGATTTTGAATATTAAGTAATTCCAAGATTTGGAATTTGGAATTTCAGTATTGGAATTTTATTGAATTTATTTTTTTCTTTCCAAAAGCGCCATATAGAATCCGTCAAAACCAGATTCTGAAGCTAGCATTTTACGATCTTCAATAAAAGTAAACTGTTTTCCGATTTCTGTTTTTAAGAATTTCTCTACTTGCTCTTGGTTTTCTGATGGTAAAACCGAACAAGTTGCATAAACTAATTTACCGCCTGGTTTTACAATTTTAGAATAGCTTTCTAAAACCTCGCTCTGAACTTTACGAATATTATCAATAAATTCAGGCTGTAATTTCCATTTAGAATCAGGATTTCTTTTTAAAACTCCTAATCCACTACAAGGAGCGTCAATTAAAACACGATCTGCTTTTTCGTGCAATTTTTTGATCACTTTTGTACTGTCAATAATTCTGTACTCGATATTAAAAGCTCCGTTTCTTTTGGCTCTTAATTTTAGTTGTTTCAATTTGCTTTCGTACAAATCCATTGCAATCAATTGTCCTTTATTTTCCATTAAAGAAGCCATATGCAATGTTTTTCCGCCCGCTCCAGCGCAAGTATCTACGACACGCATTCCAGGTTTTACATCTAGAAATCCTGCAACTAATTGCGAGTTGGCATCTTGAACTTCAAATAAACCTTGTTTAAAAGCATCTGTTAAAAATACGTTAGCTCTTTCTTTTAAAACAAGAGCTTCTGGCTGGTCTTTTAAATATTCTGTTTCAATATTTAAATCCATTAAAGTATTTCTAAGACTTTCTTTGGTTCCTTTTAAAGTGTTTGTTCTAAGAATAACTTTAGCTGGCTGATTTTGAGCAGCAATTTCTTTTGCCCAAACTTTTTCACCCAATTCTTTTACCCCTAATTCGTCCATCCAATCTGGAATAGATTCTTTAAGTGCTCTATTTTTAGATAATTCGTCAAAACGACCTTTTATTTTTCTTTCTGGAGTTCCTTCCAATTGTCTCCAGTCAGGAATCGGATAACCACGTAAAACTGCCCAAACAGCAAACATTCTCCATAAGTTATCTCTATCGTACGGTTCTTTAACTTCTGCAATTTCAGCATATAATCGTTTCCAACGAACGATTTCGTATATCGTTTCAGCAACAAACTTCCTGTCAGAACTTCCCCAACGTTTGTCTTTTTTTAATGCTCTGGCTACCACTTTATCGGCATATTCTCCTTCATTGAAAATCGCATTCAAAGAGTCAATGGTAGTATAAACTAAATTTCTGTGTAATCTCATTTCTATTATTTGAGTTGCAAAGGTACTATTAATTGATTGAAAGTTAAATTTTTAATACTGAATCTTAATGAGACTCCTATTAAAAGAAAAAAACACTCTAATTCAGAGTGTTTTTGTTGGAAATATTTTTTAGCAATTATTCTTTAGAAACAATACGCGTTAATCCAATATTTTCTGGAGCATGAAGCACCATTGGGAATTTCTCAACTTTAACAGAGCTACTGTCTAGACCAAAAGCTCTTTCTTCAGACAAACTCAATTTTTTGATGAAGAAATAAGAATTCATGATAATATTTTCATGCCATCTTAAATCATTGTCATTAGATAAGAATTTCTCGGACAATACAAATTTGAAATCTCCAATAATATTGTTTTTGTTTAAAGATTCGTAACGGCTTGTAATATCTACTTCACCACGTTTTACCATGTCTTTGATAACTTCTCTAAACATCAAATTGATTTTGGTTGGCTCTCTAAAACCTAGATTGAAATCGATTCTATAAATATCATCTTTAGCAATTTCGGTTACTTTATATTGTGTTTTATAAGGTTCTGTCAAAATATTAACGTGAACAAACCAATAAATATCAGCTCTTTTTGGACGTTTTTGAAGAATAGAATAAATAATTTTTTCTTCCAGTTCATCAACACGGTTTGCATTAGTCATATAAACTAAATGCGTTGCATATTTCGGGATGGATAAATCCTGGCTCAACTCTACTAAAACTTGTTTGTAATCATCAATTTTAACCACTTTCGTGTAGTTTTTGTTGATTTTTTTAGCCAAATACCAAATAGTCATTACAGAAATAAGCAAGCTGGCAATGATTAAAGTTACATAACCACCTTCTGCAAATTTGGTAATATTAGCAAATAAGAAACTGAACTCAATTAAAAGATAAATCGTGATTAAAGGTACCATGAAGTACAACTTAACACGTTTCATAATTAAGTAGTAGTTTAATAAAATCGTCGTCATGATCATGCACAAAATAATGGCAAGACCATAAGCATGTTCCATATTTCCTGATTTTTCAAAGTGCAACACGATTCCAACACAACCAAAAAATAATAACCAGTTGATTGACGGAATATACAATTGACCTTTTACTTCTGTTGGATATTTAATTTTTACTTTAGGCCAGAAATTCAGACGCATTGCTTCATTTATTAAAGTAAACGAACCGGAAATAAGTGCCTGAGAAGCAATTACTGCTGCTAAAGTTGCTACAACAATTCCGAATGGTAAGAACCAATGCGGCATAATCAAATAGAAAGGATTTCCATTTTCTCCACCTAATTGCTGTAAAGTACTTCCTTCATGATGAATTAAATAAGCAGCTTGTCCAAAATAGTTTAATACTAAAGTAGTTTTTACAAACATCCAGCTAATTCTGATGTTTTTTCGGCCACAGTGTCCCATGTCTGAATATAAGGCTTCTGCTCCGGTTGTACATAAAAATACAAATCCAAGAACAAAGAAACCATCAGGATGTATAGATAATAAGTGGTAAGCGTAATACGGATTAATAGCTTTAATAACCTCTGGATAATTAAGGACTTGAATTGTACCTAATGTTCCCAGCATGGCAAACCAAATCAACATCATTGGTGCAAAGAACTTACCAACAAGTTTAGTTCCAAATTGTTGAATTGTAAATAGAATGAATAAGATGGTAATTACAATGTAAACAATAGTTTGTGTTTGCATTGTCGGATAGAATGCCCTAATTCCTTCTACTGCAGATGAAATAGAGATAGGAGGGGTTATAATTCCGTCAGCGAGCAAGGCGCTTCCTCCAATTATGGCGGGAACAATCAGCCATTGAATTTTTGTTTTCTTGACTAATGCATAAAGTGCGAAAATTCCTCCTTCACCATGGTTGTCTGCACTTAAAGTTATAAGTACATATTTAATCGTAGTTTGTAATGTCAAAGTCCAAAACACACAAGAAATACCCCCTAAAACAATATCGGCATTAATAGTGTGATCGCCCAAAATTGCTTTCATTACGTACAAAGGAGAGGTTCCAATATCTCCGTAAATAATCCCTAAAGTAATCAATAAACCCCCAATAGACAACTTACTATGTAAGTTTTTATGCGATGCGCTCATGTATATTTTTATAAAAGACGGTTGCAAATTTACTGTTTTAAAACAAATTAGCAGCTATTAAAACTAAAAAGATAAAAAAAAGCACAATCGTTAAATTGTGCTTCTTCTATTTGTAAATTTTTAATAAAATTATCCTCTTCTGCCGCCGCCTCCGCCGCCTCTTGAATTAGAACCGCTTTCTCGTTGAGATTGGCCACCACCTCTGGATTCTTGGCTCACTCTAGATGTTTCCTGGCTAGCTCTCGGTGCCTCTGAACGCTGTTGAGTTTGCTGTGGTCTTGCAGAATATTCTCTGCTAGAGTTTCCTGAAGATCTGTTCTCAGAATAACCTCTTGAGCTTTCAGTTCTTTGTGGTGCCATTTCACGATTGGTACTCGCTCTCGGGCTGCTTACAGTATTGTTGTTTCTAGATTCAAATCTCTGAGTGTTTTCAGTTCTCTGAGTGTTATTTGATCTTGTTGG
This sequence comes from Flavobacterium potami, assembly GCF_020026915.1. Lineage (GTDB taxonomy): Bacteria > Bacteroidota > Bacteroidia > Flavobacteriales > Flavobacteriaceae > Flavobacterium > Flavobacterium potami. The sequence goes on from NZ_JAINUY010000001.1 coordinate 328,440, forward strand.
ATAATCTCTATTTGCAGTTTGCCTGCTAGAATTTGTATTTTCTGTTCTATTAGTCGAATAAGATCTGTTTGTGTTTGAATTACTTCTGTCAGTAGAAGTTCTGTAAGTGTTGGAATTTCTATTTTCCGCATAAGTTCTATTCGATGTTCTATTATCAGAAGAAACAGGTCTTGATGTACTAGTTCTATTAGTACTGTAATTCCTGTTAGATTCTCTACTTGCAACACGTCTTTGGTCCAATTCATATCTATTAGAAGTGTTAGCGTGTCTTTCTGCAAAACTATAATTAGGACGCATTCTTTCGTAACCGTAAGTACGTCTTGTTTCATAGATAGCAGGAGCTCTGTAACTTCTTCTTACATTCACGTAGTTGTAGCTATTATGAACATTAATACACACATTTACATTATTTCTGTATCTGTAAACAGGATATGGTGCCCATGCTGTGTAATAAGTTGGGTAATAACCCCAATACCAAGTTGAATAATATGGTCTGTAATTAGTAACCCAGAATGAAGAATAAATAACAGGAACCACACTATATACTGGCTCATAAATATAGTTTGAACCATATAAGTAGGTATTTCCAACAACCTGAACGCTTACTTTGTTGTAATTGTCTCTTTCAACGTCAATGGTAGCAATATCCTGATAAACATCACGGTCCAAAACGGCTTGGATAATTACAACGTGTGTTCTGTTTTCAACACTTTCGATAACACGAAGATAATCTACTTCATCGTCACCATTTAAGTCAAGATTTGATATTTGATATTTTGGATCATTCAGACGTCTTTCAAAATCCTGAAGATTGGCTGATTCTCCAAAAATAGAAGCAACAGCTCGTAAATCTAAGTTGTCACTTATATCTGAGTTTTTTGCATAAACAGTAGCTCCAGCTTGTGCTTGACAAGAGCTGATTGCTAATGCAAATAGGGCTAGTAAAAGTATTTTCGCTTTCATGATAAAATCATATTGAAGATTAATATTGTGTAATATCCAATTACTGTGCCATAAAAATTTTAGAGAATCTCCAATGTTATTAAAGGTCCGATTTTGCTGGATTAAATTGTTTTTACTGCTTAAAAGAAATGAATAATTTATTATAAGAATATAGGTTAAATTTTAGAATTAATTGTATTTTAGCAACGTCCCCAAATATTATCCATATGAAAAAAGTTATACTGTTTTTTTGCATATTTATCCTATTTATGTCTTTTAAGACCACGTCTTTTGTTACTAATGCAGAGTTTGCAGGTGGTTTTACATCTATGCAGATTGATACCTTGTTTAAAGATAGAATTAGTATAAGGGCAATTGTTATTGATAAAAACAAGGTTTGGTATGGAGCAGACAATTCTCGTTTTGGATATTACGATTTAGATAAAAATGAAAAATTTGAAGATCATATTTATAGAGATACTTTAAATTTAGAATTTAGAAGTATAGCTCAAACTTCTAAAGATGTTTTTCTTTTAAGTGTGGGAAATCCGGCGTTATTATATGCCGTTTCTAAAAAAACACAGAAAGTGAGATTGGTTTATAAAGAAATTAATCCAAAGGTTTTTTATGATAGTATGCAGTTTTGGAATGACAAAGAAGGAATTGCAATTGGTGATCCTACTGAAGATACATTTTCTATCATTGTAACTCGTGATGGTGGTGAAACCTGGACCAAACTGCTTTCAGATAAATTGCCTACCAACTCTCTTGGCGAAGCGGCTTTTGCAGCAAGTAATACCAATATAGTGATAAAAGGAAATGATACCTGGCTGGTTTCAGGAGGAAAGAAAGCTCGTGTTTTTTATTCTCCAGACAAAGCAAAAACATGGAAAGTGATAGAAACTCCAATTGTTCAAGGAAAACAAATGACCGGTATTTTTACAGCCGATTTCTATGATTCTAAACATGGTTTTATAGCGGGTGGCGATTATGATTATCCAGAAAAAAAGTAGATAACAAAGCTTTCACAGCAGATGGAGGCTTAACTTGGCAATTAATTGGTCAAAACATGGGATTTGGTTATGCTTCTTGCGTACAATATGTTCCGGGCGGAAATGGTAAAGAAATTATGTGCGTAGGATCTGAGGGAATTCAGTATTCTCAAAACGGCGGCGAAAACTGGATGCAGCTTTCTACAGACCCAAGACTTTTTACAATCCGTTTTTTAAATAGAAATACTGCGATTGCTGCAGGATATAATAAAGTGCTTCGACTTCATTTTAAATAAAATAGTAAAACCCCTAAATAATAAAGTAAGTATTATTATATAGGGGCTTTACCGCTGTTGTTTCGTTAAAGTTTAATCTTTGTTGGCTTTGTCGCGATATTGTTGCAATAACTTTCGATTAAAGTCGTCTTCGGATTTTTTAAGCAATAATATTTTCTTTGCAGAAAGTACTTTTTTTAAGTTATTCATGAATTTTTCACGAAGCTGATATATTTCTTTGTCTGTACTTTCGATTTGAGATAATAATGTTGCTGCTTCTTTGTCTGAAAGATTTTTAAGATTATCATCTTTTAATTTTTTTACATACGTTTTCATTTTTAAATACTTTAATTCGTATTGTTTGTCATCGTACGCATTATAAATTGGCCAAAATTTTTCAGCTTCAGTTGAAGTTAATTCTAATTCCGTCGTTAAAAATGAAACTTTAAAAGCTTTGATTTTTTCGCGCTTCTCATCAATTTTTCCATTTTGTGCAAAAATTGAAAAACTTGTCAGAAATAGCAGGAGTGGTAAAATGTTTCTTATTTTCATTGTTAAGTTAAGTTGAGTTAAGTTTGATTTAATTTTGTTCTGAAATTAAGTGTTCTATGTTTGAACTTGTAGCTAAAATATCTTCCAAAGTTTCGTCTTCTAAAGTAACATCGTTACCTAATTTTTCGATATCACTGTCGTCTAATTTTTGAATTAAATCGTATTGACTTATATTAGAATGATAAGAAAGGTATGTTTCTAAAGTAGCTTCGTCAAGATCGTTTGAATTAGCCCTATAATTATTTACAATCGGTATTAATAATGCAAAACCAATTATCGCGGCGGCCGCAAGCGAAATTGTTTTTTTACGTTTGTAAAAAGGAATTACTTTAACTTCTTTTTCGTTTATTTGCTGTAAAACCTTTTCGGAAAAATCATCAAAATAATTTTCCGGAGTCTTAAACCCGGATTTTATTTTTGGTTCGTTTTCTAATTTAAATGTTTTCATAATACTTATAAGATAGTTTTAGTTACAAAAGGTTTAATTGGATGTAACATATAATTCAATTTTTTTTACTGCATGATGATAAGACGCTTTCAATGCGCCAACAGAAGTTCCTAAAATTTCTGCTATTTCTTCATATTTCAATTCTTCAAAATATTTCATTTTAAAAACCAATTGTTGTTTTTCAGGTAATGTAACAATTGCTTTTTGAAGTTTGATCTGGATGTCGTCTCCGTCAAAATAAAGATCAGCTTTTAAGTTGTCAATTGTTTTATTCTGAAGGTCTTCAGATGAAATACCGCTTAATTTTGCTTTTTTTGATAAAAAAGTCAAAGCCTCATTTGTGGCAATGCGATACATCCACGAAAAAAGTTTGCTTTCGCCTTTAAAGTTTTTAAGATGCTGAAAGACTTTTACAAAAGTATTCTGCAAGACATCATCAGTATCATCATGATTCAAAACAATATTTCGAATATGAGAATACAAAGGTCGTTGATAATCAGACAGGAGTTTTTGAAACGCTACGTTTTGCGTTTCGGGGTTTAATAATTGTTTTATAAAATCTCTCTCGTCGATCAAACTTCTTGTGTTTTAAACCTTCTTTAAAAGTTAGACTAAATTTAAAACAAAAGGTTTAATCAATCTAAAAAATTAAAATTCAGACTCTTCTTCTTTTGCAGGAGCAGGAGTTGGCGCAACAGGAGCCGGTTTCTTTTTAACAGGTTCTTTTTTGGGCTCTGGACGAGGCTGCTCACTTGAAGTTTCATTTTGAACTTCTTCTTGAGTGCTATTTGTTGTTTGTGGTGTATAAGTAGGCTCAGTAGCAACAGGTACCACTTTTGGTTTTATCGGAAAGTAAATTTCTGTAACAAGTTTAGATGATCCTTTTACATCTAATTTACTTAAAGTCCAGATTTCAAGATGTGACCAGCTAAAATCTGGAATCATTTTCTGATTGTTGATGTAGGCCGTTGTTTTGGCAATGGCTTCATCTCTATGAGAATAATCTCCGTTAAGCGTAGTTTTAACTGCATCAAAGCCATTTAGTTTTCCAGACAAAATATCGCTTCCAGAACTAATAGAGATTTCTTTATTGATTGGTAAACAAATCGAAATCTTTGCTAAGCCTGTTTTGGTATCGTAAGTGTGATAGATGATAAATGGTTTTCCGTTTGCTGATAATCCATTGGTTTCGCTAAAGTGAATCAATTTTGGAATTACGATTCTAGCATTCTTGTTCACTTTTGCAATTTCACTGGTAAATGTCTGACGGATATATGGAGTTTCCTCTTTTTTAACTACACCGTCAACTTTAACTGCATAAGTTTTGGTTTCGTAATCTAAGTTTTTATCAATGTTGGCTAAGCTTTTTTCGTATATAGTTCCAATAACTTTGTCGGCTCCTCCGTGCAGGGAAGTGTAGATTTTAAACAAAAAGCTCATTGTTCCTTTTCCTTTCCAGGTAACTTTTGTTTTTCCGTTTAGTGTATCTTTTAAAACCCAGTTAACATCGGCTTCAGTACCATCATATTGCATTTTTTGGTCAATGCTTTCGCCATCTTTTGTTTTAAGTGTAACGGCATTTCCTTTTCCATCAGCTCCATCCCAATAAAAAGAAGCGCCATTTCCGCTTGTTTTATTGGCATACGTCATTTTTATAGTAGGATCTTCAACCGACCATGATTCAAAATCTTCATAATTTCTAAAGTCATTAAGATAGTTGTAAACTGTCGAACGAGGCGAATTGATTACTTTACTTCTTTCTACAGAAAAATTTCCTTTTTGAGTGGCAACAAACACAGTTAAAGCAACAAAGCTTAATAACGCAAAAAGAAATAAATACTTAAGAATTTTCATTGGTAGATTGTTTGGTTCGTAAAGTTATAAATTTTATCGTCAGTCTTACTAATAACCAATAATTATTAGGTTTTATTTTATAAGGATTGATTTTTTGTGTAAAAAAGGACTTTTAAAACGGCAAGAAAATTATCTTTTAAAGAATATCTTAATCAAAAACAAAATGGCAATAAAAAGTAGAAAAACAAGAAGCACTTTGTAATTTCCTTTATAAAAGATTTTATGAAGTGCTAAATCTTTTCGATAAGCGAAAATCATTATGATTACAAACGCAATAAAAAAACACACTCCAAATAGTATTTGTCCTTGACTAAACATAGTTTTTAAAATTATTTTTGACAAATTTAGAGAATTGTATACGATTTGTTGCTAGTTTGGCTTTTCATTTCATTCAATAAATTTTCGGAATTACCTTAAAGTGACTTATATTAGCAAAAAAAAAAGGAAATTATATATATGAAAAAACAACTCGACGCCGTAACAGAATTTCATACTGCTTTTAAAATTGGCCATAAATCAACTCCAGTTGCCGATGTAGGAGCAGAGAAAAAATTACTTCGTTATAATTTAATGAAAGAAGAAAACGAAGAATATTATGAAGCGGTTCAGAATAATGATTTAGTTGAAATTGCAGATGCTCTTGGTGATATGATGTATATTTTGTGCGGTACAATTATCGAACACGGACTTCAGGACAAGATTGAAGCAGTTTTTGATGAAATTCAACGCAGTAATATGAGTAAATTAGGAGAAGATGGACAACCAATTTACCGTGAAGATGGAAAAGTAATGAAAGGCCCTAATTACTTTAAGCCTGATTTTTCTAAATTATTCTAGAATAGATATTAAAAACACATAGAAACAAAGTTCTTAGGAATTCTAAAGAGGCGTTTCACTTGCATTAATGCACATAGCTATGTGTTTAAAAATTTTAAGATTATAATTTAAATTAAAAACAAAATAAAAAACCCGATAAAACTAAATTTATCGGGTTTCTCTTTTTATATGGTTTTGGATTATTGAACTTTAACTGTCCATCCGTAAGTGTCTTCAGAAAGTTTGTTTTGAAGACTTGTCAATTTTTCTTTTAAGAAAGAAGCATAAGAATTTTCGATTGGTGCCATTTCGTAGTATTCATCTTTATAAGAGAATCCTTTGATAACGCTGATAACCGCTGCAGTTCCTGCTCCGAAGATTTCTTTCAAAGATCCGTTTTTAGCTGCTTCAACCAATTCTGAAACAATTACTGGACGAACTTCTACATTTAATCCTTCTTTTTCAGCCATTGCGATTAAACTTTTTCTGGTAACACCATCTAAAATTCTTTCGCTTGTTGGAGCTGTCAATAATGTATCATTAATTCTGAAGAAAACGTTCATTGTTCCGGCTTCTTCTAATTTTGTATGTGTTGCATCATCAGTCCAGATAACTTGTTGGAAACCGTCTTTGTTTGCCAAGTTAGTTGGGTAAAATTGAGCAGCGTAGTTTCCAGCAGCTTTTGCGGCACCGATTCCACCATTTGCAGCTCTACTGAAATGTTCAGCAATGATAACTTTTACTTCGCCTCCATAATATGCTTTTGCAGGAGAAAGTAAAATCATAAATTTATATTCGTCAGATGGATTTGCGATAACTCCAGGACCTGTAGCAATCATAAAAGGACGAATGTACATACTTGCACCATTTCCTCTTTGAATCCATTCTTGATCAATTTTTAATAATTCATTTAAACCATCCATGAAAATGTCTTCTGGAACTTCTGGCATTGCCATACGAACAGCAGAATTGTTAAAACGTTTGTAGTTTTCATCAGGTCTAAACAACCAAACATCATTGTTCTCGTCTTTGTAAGCTTTCATTCCTTCAAAAATAGCTTGACCATAATGAAAGACTTTTGATGATGGATCCATTAAAATCGGAGCATAAGGCTTAATGACAGGATTTTGCCATTGTCCGTCTTTATAATCACATTCAAATAAATGGTCTGTAAATACAGCACCAAAACTTAAGTTTTCAAAGTCTACAGAGCTTATCTTAGACGAATCAGCTTTTCTGATTTCAATTTTGCTTGTTTGAGTTGTACTCATAGTTATGTAAGTTTTTTGTGAGATATCCTTCGTTTTAAGAATTTTAAAACGATGATATCGTGTAATATGGAATTTATTGAATGCAAAATTACGTAAAAATATGTAAAAAGCTTAGTGAAAATTCATTATTTACTGCTTTTGACTGAGATTTATTTATCCTATAATAAACTCAAATATTTAATTGATTTTTATAAAGAATTTATGAAAAAACTGTCGATTTTTAAGGCTTTACGCATTAGTTTTGATTAATTTTGGATATTAAAATGGCTTGAAAATCAATAAAAAGCCATTGTAAATTTCGGAAAAAGTGAAAAGAGAAATAATAAAAACGCTAGATGGCTCAACAACAATTCGTTTGCCAGAATGGGACGAATGTTACCATTCTAAACACGGAGCAATTCAGGAAGCAAAACATGTATTTATAAAAAATGGACTTTCCTTGTTTGAAAAACCAATCAGTATATTAGAGATCGGTTTTGGAACAGGGCTGAATGCTTTTATTACTTTTTTGGAAGCCATTCGGAAAAATCAGAAGATTGATTATGTTGGGGTAGAAGCATATCCAGTCGATGCGACAGAAATCTTAGAGATGAATTATGCAGAAGAATTGGAAGCATTGGAATTTCATAACATTTTTGAAAAAATGCATAAATCAGAATGGAACCAAAAAGGAGAAATTTGCGACCAGTTCTCGTTAACCAAAAGGAAACAATTTTTTGATGAAATCGACGATTTTGAAATTTTTGATTTGATTTACTTTGATGCCTTCGGATACAGGGTGCAACCGGAGCTTTGGAGTACGGAAATTTTTCAGAAAATGTACAATAGCTTAAAGCCTAATGGAGTCTTAGTAACTTATGCCGCACGTGGTGTTGTAAAAAGAAGCATGATTGCTGTAGGATTTACCGTCGAAAAATTAGCGGGGCCTCCTGGGAAACGAGAAATGTTCAGAGCCTTTAAAAACGTTTAAGAATGAGTTGTTTAGAATGATTCTATATTGATTTATGTGTTTTAAGAAAACGTATTCGTTGCTAAAGTTTTTAAAATAATAAGTTAAAAAAAGTATTTATGTTAGTTATTTGTTTAAATTTGGCTCGAGTTTAAAAAAATAGATCACCCCCGAAAATCTTATTTTATTATGTCAAAAATGATGTTTGATTACACGAAATCAATACTTGAAAGAGTAAGTTTCGATCCGATACTTTTCTGCAAAGAGTTAGAAAAAGCTATCAAAACACTGTTACCTTACGAAATGGAACAATTACAAGAGTGGTTATTAAGTTTTGTAATCGAAAAACCAGAATTGAAACAAAGTCTACTACTGATTAAAGTATAAAAAAAGGAGCCAAATTGGCTCCTTTTTTATTATGCTTTCTTTTGAAGCGGACTTATGATTTGAACATTCTGAAAAACAATTGCTCCTTTTACAACGCCAGCAATTGTAGATCTGATTGCGTCAATGATTTGCATTTTTAATTCGCTCTTTGGGTAAATCAAACTTACCTCGCGGGCAGGTTTTGGTTCCTTAAAGTTTCGAAGTTTCAGTTTATCGGATTCTTTTAAGTCTAAGGTGTGCAAGTACGGAAGTAATGTTGTACCCAAACCTTCGTCGGCTAATTTAATCAGGGTCTCAAAACTACCGCTTTGGATCTGGAAATTAGTTTGGTCGGCATCTGAAACACTTTTACATAGATTTAAAATCCCATCTCTAAAACAATGTCCGTCTTGTAAAAGTAAGATTTCATTCAAATTTAAATCGGCAACTTCTATTTCCTCTTTTCCAAAACTGGCATGATGTTCTGGAATGTAAGCCACAAACGGTTCAAAATACAAAACGATTTCTTTGATTTTTTCGTCTTCAAGTGGAGTTGCTGCAATTGCGGCATCCAAATGTCCGTTTTTTAATTTTAGAATAATTTCTTCGGTATTCAGCTCTTCAATTAAAAGCTTAACTTTTGGATATTTTTTGATGAAATTATTCAAAAACATTGGAAGTAGAGTTGGCATAATGGTTGGAATTATTCCCAAACGAAATTCTCCTCCAATAAAACCTTTTTGCTGTTCTACAATATCTCTAATACGATCGGCTTCGTTTACGATATTTTTTGCCTGATTTACTATTTTCTGACCAATATCAGTAAGCTGGATCGGTTTTTTACTTCTGTCGAAAATTAAAATGTTAAGTTCTTCTTCGATTTTTTGTATTTGCATGCTTAAAGTTGGCTGAGTTACAAAGCATTTTTCAGCTGCAAGAGTGAAATTTTTATGCTCAGCAACCGCTAACACATATTGTAATTGAGTTATAGTCATGTTGATAGTAATTTGTGATGCAAAAATAAGAAAATATAATTTTTATTTATGTTTATTTTATAAAAGTTACTTTAATTTTGTAGTAAATTAGTGTAAAAAATAGATTATGAAGACAAATATTTTAGGATTACCTGTAAAAGAATCAGAATTATTAGTAAAAGAATTAAATGTGCTTTTGTCAAACTTTCAAGTGTATTATCAAAATTTGAGAGGAATTCACTGGAACATTCGTGGAAAACGTTTTTTTGATTTACATGTGAAATTCGAAGAATTATATACAGATGCGCAACTAAAAATAGATATGATAGCCGAAAGGGTTTTGACGATCGGAGGAACTCCTTTACATACTTTTGAAGATTATATCAAAAACAATAAATTAACTGTCGGAAAGAATATTTCGAATGATGAAAAAGCGGTTCAGCTGATTGTTCATTCTTTGTCAGATTTATTAAAAATTGAAAGAGAAATATTAAACAAATCGGACGAAATTAACGATGAGGGTACAAATTCTATGATGAGCGATTTCATTTCAGAACAAGAAAAAACCATCTGGATGATGAATGCTTGGTTAGAAGAAACACTTTAAAGAATTGTTTTTTAAAGAATTATAAGCAGAATGGAATGAAAATTGCATTCTGCTTTTTTGTTTATGTTAAATTTCTATAAAATCTCTTTGTTTTTGTTTGTTTAACGCTATTTTTGTTTTAATGAAATTTGTAGCCCGCATATTATTATTTATATTCATTGCCTTCTTATCGACTCCAACAATTGTTCAGGCGTTAAAGAAAGGGAATGGCACGGCTGTATCTTTTAGCATCGCTGAAGAGGAAGTACATAAAGAACTTAAAAATGTAGTTCATCCAGCAATTCTCGAACATGAAGTTTTACTTCAGGTTTGTATCGAGAAGAAAACAATTATTTCTGAAAATATTGTCAAGTTAGATAATATTTCTCCAAGCATATTTGCTCCACCTCCCAATTTAGTATAATACTTCCGATTATTTTGATCTTTTAACCGCATTTCATTCTGAGATGTGGTAAATCTTTAATGAATAATTTTTTAGTATTATATTATGACAAAAAAAATCAATCTTTTTGCCAACCTTAAATCTGATTTTGCTTCAGGTTTAGTGGTCTTTTTGGTGGCTCTTCCGTTGTGTTTAGGTATTGCAATGGCTTCTGGGGCACCATTATTTTCCGGAATCATTGCAGGTGTTATTGGTGGTATCGTTGTAGGATATTTAAGCCAGTCGCACATTAGTGTATCAGGTCCGGCTGCTGGGTTAACGGCTATCGTTTTAACCGCAATTACTGATTTAGGAGCTTTCGATGTATTTTTAATGTCTGTTTTTATTGCTGGAGTAATTCAATTAGCATTAGGATTTTTAAAAGCCGGAAGTATATCAAACTATTTTCCAACCAACGTAATCGAGGGAATGCTAGCCGGTATCGGAATTATCATTATCTTAAAACAATTGCCTCATGCTTTTGGTTACGATGCCGATTATGAAGGTGATCAGGCCTTTATACAAAACGATGGAAGTAATTCTTTTTCTTATTTATTTGATGTTTTAAATCATATTCAATTAGGTGCTGTCGTAGTTACTGCGGTTTCATTGGTGATTTTGCTTTCGTGGGATAGAGTTTCGTTTCTAAAAAGATTAAAATTAGTTCCTGGCGCTTTAGTTGCCGTTATCATCGGAGTAGTTTTAAATGAGATATTCTTATCAACAGGAAGTTCATTAGCCATTGGAAAAGACCATTTGGTTTCTTTGCCTGTTCCAAAATCTTTTGATGATTTCAAATCTATTCTAATTACGCCAAACTTTGCTTCTGTTACAAATCCGCAGGTTTGGGTGGTGGGTCTTACAATCGCCATTGTTGCTTCTATAGAAACTTTATTGTGCATTGAAGCTTCGGATAGAATGGATGTGCAAAAACGTTACACCAATACAAATGTCGAGCTTAAAGCTCAAGGTGTTGGTAATATCGTGAGTTCTCTTTTAGGAGGTTTGCCAATGACATCTGTCGTAGTAAGGTCGTCTGCGAATAATAATGCAGGTGCTAAATCAAAACTTTCTACTATTATTCATGGAATACTTTTATTGATAAGCGTATTATCTATTCCGGTTATTTTGAACAAAATTCCATTAGCAACATTGGCAACGGTGTTGATTTTGGTAGGATATAAATTAGCTAAACCAGCAACCTTTATGCATTTCTGGAAAAAGGGAAAATACCAGTTTGTCCCTTTCATTGCAACTTTGGTCTTTGTTGTTGCGACAGATTTGCTAAAAGGTGTTGCGTTGGGTATTGTTATTAGTATTATTTTCGTTTTAAGAGGAAATTTAAAAAGAGCTTACAATTTCAAAAAAGAGGAATACGAGGATGGAGATATTATTCATATAGATTTAGCCCAGGAAGTTTCATTTTTAAATAAAGCGGCAATCAAACAAACGTTGAGCGAAATTCCGGAAAATTCTAAAGTGATCATCAATGCTCATGATACCGAATATATTTCGCATGATGTTCTGGATCTGATTCGTGAGTTTAAAGAAACCAGAGCTATTGATGAAAATATTAAAGTGAAACTTAAAGGCTTTAAAGAAGCGTATGAATTAGAAAATACGCCCGATAATCAGAACCATGTTACGATCGAGCATTATTATGATGTGGCAAAAAGAGAACTGGTTCAAAAAGAAGTTGTTAGAGGAGAATAATAAAAAATAGGTGTTTTTAAGACCGTGGAAATGTCAAAATTTAGGTAACTTTACATTTGAGTTCTTATTTGAAGCATTCTTAGAATTAGAAATTACCACACAAAAAATAAAAAAATGAGAAAATTTTATGAGCAGTTATTAGAAAACAATAAGAAGTGGGTTGAGACTTCATTAGCAAAAGATCCTAATTATTTTGCTGATTTGGCAAAAGGTCAACAACCGCCATTATTATGGATTGGATGTTCTGACAGCCGTGTTCCTGCAAACGAAATTGTTGGTGCAAAACCAGGTGAAGTTTTTGTACACAGAAACATTGCTAATATGGTGGTACATTCTGATATGAACATGCTAAGTGTACTGGATTATGCAGTAAATGTTTTGAAGATAAAACATATTATTGTTTGCGGACACTATGGATGCGGAGGTGTAAAAGCAGCAATGGGACATCAGTCTGTTGGAATTATCGATAACTGGTTGCGTCATATTAAAGATGAATATCGTTTACATGACAAATACTTAAATTCGATTGAGAACGAAGAAGAGCGTTTTAATGCTTTTGTTGAAATCAATACTAAAGAACAAGTTTACAACTTGGCAAAAACATCTATTGTGCAGAATGCTTGGAAAAATGGCCAAGATTTAATGCTTCATGGATGGGTTTACGGATTAAATTCAGGATTTGTAACTGATTTAGATGTAAACATTGCTTCGAATGATGAATTAGACGAAGTTTACCAATTAGATCTTTAATAGTAGAAATAGAAATCGCCCTCTAAAAAGGGCGATTTTTTTTATTCGTTTTCGTCTAAATTCTCATTAAATGCTGAAGGAAGCATTGTCGGAATAAACTTGATTAATATCGGGAGTAATAAACTTCCTCCTGGAAGTAAAAATATGGTCAGTGATGGAATGGTTTTGCAAATTTCCAAAAGCTGTTTTTTTACTTTTTTCTTTTCTTTTGCATCTAAGTCCCTTGTGGTAGAATAGGCTAATAAAACAACCAATTCTTTGCTCTGCATAATTTCTCTTACCAATCTGTTTTTGTTTCTAACAATCAGTTTTATAACGCTGTGCGTCATTTGATCGTAAAAATGCTTGACTGGATTAGAGTAGTTAAAGTATGGGATTTTCTTTTTGTGCGTTGTAATAAAAGCATTGGTTGTATTCATACTTTTTGTTACAAAGTCATCGGCAATTCCCATAGTTGAGCCTAATGCGTATAAGAAATAAGCTTCTTCGTTTTCTACAACGCCATCACTCCATAGTGCCATTCCAGCCATATCAATCAAATAATATTGTTCTAATTTGTTGCTGAAATAGTCTAATTGTAAATTTTCTAAAGTATCAACCGTAACTTTAGAAAATTTCGAGTATCGAATCGAGGCTTCAAAAAGTTTAATTAATAAATCATCGTGAACAGATTTTGAGGTTTTGGTCTTTAAGGCTAAACCAACAATTCCAAGAACTGTTTCTTCAATTCGTTTTAAGTATTTTTCAGGAATTTCTCCATGCTCTAAATATTGTCGAAATGCCAAAACATCAATAAATAAAAGGGCATTAGTTACCAAATGCGAAAAGTTTTTACTGATGATACTATCGTTTGTCTGAACTCTTTGATCGATTATATTTTCTAGAGATGTAGAAGGAGTGTCTTTGGGCAATAAAATTTTCAGCAAATTAAATCCTTCGGGATTCATTTGCTTGTAAAACTTTAAAACTTCTGAAATAAAATTTTTAGGTTCCGAATTTCTTTTCTCCAAACAAAAAACATGATAGAGAGTATTTAGAAGAGCTGCTTTTGAAATTTCGGTTTTAAACCAGCCTTTTATAGGAATTGGAATCTGCGAATCGATAGCAATAATATGACCATAAATAAATCCTGTTTCTCTTACTTTGTAGTAAAAAGAATCTACGGTTTCAAAAGGAATTGCTTCTGAAAACTTCTGTTCACTAAAAAACTTATCGATCCAGCCTGGTGCTGAGGGATTAATCATTGACTTAATTTTGCTGCTGCAAAGCTATGTCTTTTTCTTGTTTTAGAATTCATTTTAAATGAAATAACCGTTATATTTTGTGAAAATATAACGGTTATTGAAAATTTTCTTATTTAATGATTCCTGCGCAAGCTACTCTACCTCCAGCATTTCCAGTTGGTTGAGTGGTAAAATCATCTGTTCCTGAATGAACAATTAACCCTTTGCCAAGAACATCTTTATTGGTATCTACACATCCAACGCACCATTCGTCAGTAGTCAAAGTGATCGATCCGTTACCTTTTGCATCAGCGGTAAAGTTTCCGATATCACCTTTATGATATTCGGTAGATCCCCATTTTCCATGTTTTTTGAATGTTGGATTCCAGTGTCCTCCTGCAGAACTTCCGTCTGCGGCACTACAATCTGCTTTTTCGTGAATGTGAATCGCGTGAACTCCAGGTTCAAGACCAGTCATTTTTGCAGTAAAGGTTACTTTTCCATTTTTCTCAGTAAAAACAGCTGTTCCCGTAACATTACTATTGCTTTTTGGTTCTAATGCAACCGTTAGAGTTTTGGCATCATTTGATTTTGTATTGGTCTTACAACCAACAATTAAGGCTGTAAGTATAGCGAAAGAAACGATTATCTTTTTCATATATGAAGGCTTTTAAATTATATATTAAGTAAATTTAACATAAAATAATGGATTTGATTTAACGGTAAAAGTTAAAAAAAAGTCAAACTATTCTTTTTAAATTTAAACTTTACGAAGCATCAATTGGAAAATATTGCGTAAATTCGAAGATGTTTTTATTGTTTAAGATGTTGATAGCCAATTTTGTAAATGAATAAAATCTTAATTTTATCATTATGAAGAAAAATATTTCAATTTTAGTTTTAGTAGCAACATTGGCAATTTCCTGCAATGTTTTTAAATGTAAAAAAGAGAATGAGATTTCTAAATTGGATGGAAATTGGGAACTGAATTATATTACGGGACCTAGAATTACTTTTGATGGTTTGTATCCTCAAAAAAAGCCAACCATTACTTTTGATACAAAAGAAAATAGGGTTTCAGGAAATAACAGCTGTAATTCTTATACTGGTAAATTGGTTGTAAACGGAAATAAAATAGATTTTACGCAGCCAATGGCAGTGACTAAAATGATGTGTATAAACGGAAGTGACGGAGAACAGGTCTTTATGAGTACGCTTCAGAAAGTAACATCGTATGATATTACCGATGACGGAAAAACTTTAAATTTTATTTCGGGTGATATTGCGATGATGCGATTTACTAAAAAATAAAACGATAACTATAATACAATTAATTTATACTTTATGTCAACTAGATTATCCATTTTATTGTTAATGTGCTTTTTAAACTTCTCTGTTTTTGCCCAACAGAAAACAAAGAAAGAACTCAAGGCAGAACAAGCAGAAAAAAAGCAAAAAGAAATAGAAGATTTAATTGATTCTAAAACTTTTGTTTTTGAAGCACAAAAAGTTACGCCTCAGGGAGGAAGATTGATTATTTTGGATGATTATACTTATTTCTTAAAATTTAATGTCGATACGACTTCTTGTGATCTGCCTTTCTTTGGACGTGTTTACAATGTTGGATACAATGGCGATGGTGGAATTAAATTTGAGGGGAAACCTGAAAATATAAAAGTTGGAAAAAAGTCAAAGAATATCAATTTTCAGGCGACAGTAAGAGGTCAAAATGATACTTACGATTTAATGTTCAGAATTTTTTATAATGGATCTGCAACATTATCTATAAATAGCAATAATCGCGCTCCAATAAATTATGACGGAATAATAAGGGCTCCAAAGGAAAAAGAGATGGAAAATCAGTGAGTTTATTTGCCCCAGTATTCTAAAATTTAAATGTTTTAATGTGTTTATTCAGTATTGTTCAAAGTGAATATATTTTTAAAAACAACCCACAAAACAAATTAAATTATGAAAAAATTAGGTCTTATTCTTATCATGGCGATAGCGTCATTTTCATCTTATGCGCAATCTTCTTACAAGGAAGATTTAGAAGTAGTGCAAAGTGTTTATGGAAAATCTAAAAGTGAACTCGTAAAGCAGTATATGAATTTATCAGATGCGCAAGCTACGGCTTTTACCAAAGTTTACGATAATTATGAAACATCACGAAAAACATTAGGACAAACTAAGTTTCAGTTGATAAATGATTATGCCGCAAATTACGAAACATTAACCGATGCTAAAGCTGATGAATTGGCTAAAGCCACTTTGAAAAATCATATCGATTATGAGAAACTTTACTCTAAAACTTATAATCAGGCAAAAAAAGCAATTGGTGCTATAAATGCGGCTAAATTTATTCAGCTTGAGGTTTATTTGCAGACGATAATCCGAAGTGAAATTTTAGAAGCAATTCCGTTTATTGGAGAATTGGATAAGAATAAAGTCATGTAAATCATTAGTAACTATATAAAATAGAAAAGGGAATCAATTGATTCCCTTTTTTATTATTTAGCAGTTTTGACTTTGTAAATTTCATTTACCATTCCGTCTTGGAAACTATCTAGAGTCAATTCCCAGAACATGATTCCGCCTAACTTTTTCGCTTTAACATATTCTGCTTTTTCTTTAATAGATTTCAAATCATCAGAAGTTGCAAAAGTTTTAGTTGAGGCATTGTACCAGTATGGTGCTTTTGCTTTATCGTCCCAGAAATATTTCCAGCCGTTTGCTTCTGTGTATGTTTTAGCGTAATCCTTAAAATTTACACCTTCAACGTGTTTTCCGGCTTGGTATAAACCATTATTGATGTTTTCAACATTGATCCATTGTCTCGTATAAAAAGCACCTCCAATAACTAATTTTTCTGCAGGAACTCCTTGTTTTAATAAAAACTCAACAGCTCTATTGGTAGATTCTTCATTTGCGTTTGTACTGTATAATGGTGTGTGATGACCAGTAACTTGAGAATATCCGTTTACTAAATCATAACTCATAATGTTGATTCTGTTTACCAATGGTGTAACAGCTTTCCAGTCAATAGATTCGTCTAAATATTTTTGAAATCCTCCGGCAGCAAAGCTTAATTCGTATTTTTTACCTAATGTTGAACGTAGAATTTT
Source organism: Flavobacterium potami (assembly GCF_020026915.1). Taxonomy (GTDB): domain Bacteria; phylum Bacteroidota; class Bacteroidia; order Flavobacteriales; family Flavobacteriaceae; genus Flavobacterium; species Flavobacterium potami. Next base: position 345,718 of record NZ_JAINUY010000001.1, read on the forward strand.
TACTAATTCTGTAAAGTTTGGTTTGTCAACTGCTTGATACAAATGACCAGGAAGTCCTTCGATTGCCGGGTATTCCCAATCTAGATCTAAACCATCAACTTTATAAGAATCACTTAATTCTTTTACTGATTTTGCAAATTTGAGGCGTCCTTCAGGAGTAGAAAAAGCTTGAGAACAAGGTTCACAACCTCCCCAACCACCAAGTGAAACAATAATTTTAAGTTGTGGATTTTTAGCTTTAAGCGAAACTAAGTGCTTAATAGTATTAGAATCTTTATCAGAATCAACCGTTAATTTTCCATCTTGTAAATGACAGAAACTGAATATAATTTGATTTAATTTACTGACCTCGTATTCATCAATCAATTTTGAATCGCCTGTGTAGTAAGCGATAATATCCATTTTTTTATTTTTTTGTGCGAAAGTTGTAGAAAGACCAAAGCACATTAAAAATAATGCGATAAGAGTAGTTTGTTTCATTTTTCTGGTTTTTAGAGTTTTTTAGAAAGCTAAATGTACTGCAATAAATTTGATATTTAGCTACTATAATAGATTTGGAGTACTAATTTTAACGAATATTTTGCAGATTTATGCAAAAAAGTTGCGAATTGTAGTTAAAATCTTTCTTAGTTATAATCGTCAAAAATAAACCCGCGCAGTTTCGGACTTGCGCGGGTTTAAACAAATTAAAAGCTAAAAACTATTTTCTATTAGAAGCAGTAAGTATTCTCTGCTACTAATTTTTCTGCAATTTTTTCTCTCAACGCAACTACGTTCGGAAGGTTTGTGTATTTTGTGAAACGTTTCAATCCCATTAACATCATACGTTGTTCGTCTCCTTCAGAGAATGAAGCAATTCCTTCTTTTCCTCTTAAGTTTACGATATCTACGGCTTTGTACAAGTATAATTTTGCCATTGCGATTTGTTCTTGTACTTTATCTTCACCTTGAGATTTCGCTAATTTCTCCGTTCTCAAGATTGTACTTTCAGCCATGTAGATTTCGATTAAGATATCGGCAGCAGCCATTAATAACTGTTGGTGAGAATCTAAATCTGGACCGTATTTTTGAACTGCACTTCCTGCAACCATTAAGAAAACTTTTTTCAAGTTCGCTACGATTACTTTTTCTTCTGAGAATAATTCAGAGAAATCTGGAGTATCAAAAGATGGAATTCCCATTAATTCTTCTTGAACTTTCATTGCAGGTCCAAGTAAATCAACGTGTCCTTTCATTGCTTTTTTGATCAACATACCTACAGAAAGCATTCTGTTGATTTCGTTTGTACCTTCGTAGATACGAGCGATACGAGCATCTCTCCAAGCGCTTTCCATTGGAGTGTCTTCAGAGAATCCCATTCCACCAAAAACTTGAATTCCTTCGTCAGAACAGTTTTGAACGTCCTCAGAAACAGCTACTTTCAAGATAGAACACTCGATAGCGTATTCTTCAACACCTTTCAATTCTGCTTCTTGGTGAGAAGTTCCTTCAGCTTCACGAGCAGCGATTCTGTCTTCGATGTCTTTTGCAGCACGGTAAGAAGCACTTTCTCCAGCGTAAGCGTTAGTTGCCATTTCAGCTAATTTGGAACGAATAGCTCCAAAAGATGAAATAGAAGTGTTGAACTGAATTCTTTCGTTAGCGTATTTTACAGCTCCAGAAGTAACTCTTCTTTGTGCATCTAAACAAGCTGCAGCCAATTTAATACGACCAACGTTTAAGGCATTCATAGCGATTTTGAAACCGTTTCCTCTTTCAGATAACATATTTTCAACTGGAACTTTTGTTTCGTTGAAGAAAACCTGACGAGTAGAAGAAGCACGGATTCCTAATTTATGCTCTTCTTCATTCATAGAAATTCCGTTTGAAGGATCGTTTTCTACGATGAAACCTGTAATATTTTTATCATCTCCAATACGAGCAAAAACGATGAAAACGCTGCAGAAACCTGCATTCGAAATCCACATTTTTTGTCCTGTAATTGAATAGTATTTTCCGTCATCAGATAAAACAGCTTTTGTTTTTCCTGAGTTAGCATCAGATCCTGCGCCTGGTTCTGTTAAACAATAAGCACCAAACCATTCTCCAGAAGCCAATAACGGAACGTATTTTTTCTTTTGTTCCTCAGTTCCGTAAAGTGTAATTGGCATAGTTCCAATTCCTGTATGAGCACCAAAAGCTGTAGAGAAAGATCCAGTTGCTCCAGAAATGTAGTCACAAACTAACATTGTAGAAACAAATCCCATTCCTAATCCGCCGTATTCTTCTGGAACTGCAACTCCTAAAAGTCCTAGTTCACCTGCTTTACGCATTGAAGATTCGGTATAAGCGTAATCTTTCTTTTCAAAACGATCTTTGTGCGCCCATAATTCTTTGTCTACGAACTCTTTTACAGAGTCACGCATCATTAACTGCTCTTCTGAGAAATCTTCTGGAGTAAAAATGTCCTCGCATTTTGTTTCTTTAACCAAAAACTGACCACCACGAGTCACGTTTTTTTCGATTGTATCTGCCATTTTGTTTTTGTTTTTTATGAAAGAAAATAGAATATAGATTATAGAAAATAGACTTTACTTTAGTCCGTTTTGAAAACCCATTGTCATTCTTTGAAATTCTTCTATTTTAATTTCTAATTGGTTAAATTGTATCTCGTTTATATATTTTCTATGTTTAGCAATCAATAATTGTGTAATTAGTTCAAATGAAGAGCCTAGAGAAATGTCTAAAAAGTGACTGAAAGACTTATCAGTTCTTGAAGATCCTTCAGCAATATTACTAGGCATCGAAACCGAACATCTGCTTATTTGAGAACTCAAATCGTATCGTTCGTGTTTTGGAAATTCTATTAATATGTCTGAAATTTCATTGGCAATTGCAATTCCGATCTTCCAAATCTTTAAGTTCTTATAATTGTGTCTCATGTTTTTTTGAGTCAAGTTAATAAAATAAAAAGTAGGAATATTACTATTTTTATTTGTTTTTAAAACTTTTATATAATTTCTAAAAGTCTATCTCTTTTATTCTCAAAGAAACATCTATTCTCTTTATTCTATATTCCTATTCTCTTTTTTAAAGAACTTCGTAAATCCCAGCAGAACCCTGTCCAGTACCCACACACATGCTCACAATTCCGTATTTGTTACCACGACGTTTCATCTCATCAAATAACTGAACAGAAAGTTTAGCACCAGTACAACCTAGAGGGTGTCCTAAAGAAATTGCTCCACCGTTTACGTTTACGATATCTGGATTTAAACCTAATTCGCGAGTTACTGCTAAAGCTTGAGAAGCAAAAGCCTCGTTTAATTCAATTAATTCGATATCGTTTAATGTTAAACCAGCTTGTTTCAAGGCTTTCGGAATTGCTTTTACTGGTCCGATACCCATAATTCTTGGCTCAACACCAGAAGAAGCAAAGTTTACCAAACGTGCAATTGGCTGAAGGTTTAATTCTTTTACCATGTCTTCGCTCATGATTAAAACGAAAGCAGCACCATCACTCATTTGAGAAGAGTTACCAGCAGTTACACTTCCGTCTGCAGCGAAAACGGGTCTTAAACCTGCTAAAGCTTCTTTAGAAGTTCCTGCTCTTGGTCCTTCGTCTTTATTAACCACGTATGATTTCGTTTCTTTTTTACCATTTTCATTGATGAAAGTCTGCTCAACAGTAATTGGAACGATTTGTTTATCGAATTTTCCTTCTGCTTGTGCTTTTAAAGCTTTCATGTGAGAATTATAAGCAAACTCATCCTGATCTTCTCTAGAAACATTGTATTGTTTAGCAACCGCTTCTGCAGTTAAACCCATTCCCCAGTAGTAATCTTCGTGACCTGCAGCGGCAACTTTATAATCCGGAGTTGGTTTGTAACCTCCCATCGGAATATAACTCATACTTTCTGCACCACCAGCAATGATACAATCTGCCATTCCAGACTGGATTTTAGCCGTTGCCATTCCGATAGTTTCTAAACCAGATGCACAGTAACGGTTTACTGTAACTCCAGGAACGTCTTCTACTTTTAATCCCATTAAAGAAATTAAACGACCAACGTTAAGTCCTTGTTCTGCTTCTGGCATTGCATTTCCAACCATAACGTCGTCAATACGTTTTTTGTCAAAATCAGGCAGTTCATTCATCATAAACTGAATGGTTTCAGCAGCTAATTCATCAGGTCTTTTAAATCTAAAAACACCTTTTGGAGCTTTTCCAACTGCTGTTCTATATGCTTTTACTATGTACGCTGTTTTCATTTGTTTTTGTTTTTTTAAATTATTCACAAACAGTTTACCTGTCCGAGGCACTAATTTTATTTTGTTGAATGCCTCGGAGAGGCAAACTGTTACTAGCAAAAAATTAGGATGAGTTAAGAAGCTCCGTAGGAGCGACCTCTTTATTCAATCCAATCAAATAAATATTTCTCATCATATTCAATTTCAAATTTTTCTAAAAATGAAAGATATTCTTCTTTAAATGTTTGTTTTCTATGATGTTCTTTTTGATTTAGAATATATTTCACCACATTATCTAAATGACTTTTCGAATAAGAAAAAGCTCCAAATCCTTCTTGCCAATTAAATTTTGTATTGATCCATTTATTATCATTAATAAATTTTGATGAACCTGCTTTAATGTCTCTTACCAAATCTGATAATGAAAGGTTAGGTTTCATCCCAATTAAAATATGAACGTGATCTGGCATTGCGAAAATCGATAATAATTTTTGACCCCTGTTTGAAACAATACCTGTTATGAATTTGTGTAATTCTTCACGGTTTTCTTCTTTTATCAAATTTGCTCTTCCTTTTACTGCAAAAACAATTTGAATATAAATTTGTGAATATGTATTAGCCATAATTCGTTATTAACAGGTCGCTCCTACGGAGCTAAATCAAAAAACATCATTTTATTTTCTACAAACAGGATGCCTCTCCGAGGCTTTAGTTTCTTAACGGTTTTCCTTTGGTTAACATATACTGAATACGCTCAAGAGTTTTTCTCTCTGTACATAAACTTAAGAAAGCCTCTCTTTCAATATCCAATAAATATTGTTCAGATACCAAAGTTGCTTCAGATAAATCACCACCAGCCATTACATAAGCCAGTTTGTTCGCGATTTTCTTATCGTGCTCAGAGATATATTTTCCAGCTTCCATTTGATCCGTTCCCACTAAGAACATACCTAGAGCTTGTTTTCCTAAAACTTTAATATCGTTTCTTCTGATTGGCTGTGTGTAACCTGCTTCTGCCATTAACAACGCATGTTTCTTAGCTTCAGCAATCTGACGGTCTTTGTTTACTACGATAATATCTTTTCCATGTTGTAAAAGCCCAGTGTCGAACGCTTCATAACCAGAAGTTGATACTTTTGCCATAGCGATAGTCAAGAAATACTCTTGAAGAACGTTCAATTCCACATCGTTTTTGCGGAATAAATCTGAAGCTCTTAAAGTCAATTCTTTAGAACCACCACCACCAGGGATAACTCCAACACCAAATTCAACTAATCCCATATAAGTTTCTGCAGCGGCAACCACTTTATCAGCATGTAAGCTCATTTCGCATCCACCACCAAAAGTCATTCCGTGAGGTGCAACAATTACTGGAATAGAAGAATAACGAACACGCATCATCGTATCTTGGAACAACTTAATTGCCATGTTCAATTCGTCGTATTCCTGCTCAACTGCCATCATGAAAATCATTCCGATATTAGCTCCAACAGAGAAATTTGCAGCTTGGTTTCCAATAACTAAACCTTGGTGTTCTTTTTCAGCTAATTCAATTGCTTTATTAATTGCTGAAAGAACGTCGCCGCCAATCGTATTCATTTTAGATTGGAATTCTAAGTTTAAAATTCCGTCTCCTAAATCTTGGATAATAGCTCCACTATTGCTCCAAACTTTTTTGCTTTCGCGGATGTTGTTCAGAATAATAAATGAATCTTGCCCAGGAACTTTTACTTGAGATTTTGTTGGAAGGTTGTAGAAATAAGTAGCCCCTTCTTTTACAGTATAGAAACTGTCACTTCCAGAAGCCAGCATTTCGTTTACCCATGCAGCAGGTTCTAAACCTTCTGCTTTCATGATTTCGATTCCTTTTGCAACACCAATAGCATCCCAGATTTCGAATGGACCATTTTCCCATCCAAAACCAGCTTTCATAGCGTCGTCAATTTTGTATAATTCGTCTGAGATTTCAGGAATTCTGTTTGAAACATAAGCAAACATTCCAGCGAAACTCTTACGGTAGAATTCTCCTGCTTTATCAGTACCTTTTACTAAAACTTTAAAACGATTGATAGGTTTATCAATAGTTTTAGTTAATTCTAACGTTGCAAAATTTGCTTTTTTTGCAGCGCGGTATTCTAATGTATCTAAGTCAAGAGAAAGAATATCTTTATCTATTTTTTTGTAGAAACCTTGTCCGGTTTTGCTTCCTAACCAATTATTTTCCATCATTTTGTTGATGAAATCAGGAAGTTTAAATAATTCGTGTTGTTCGTCAGTTGGGCAGTTTTCATAAATACCATTGGCAACGTGCACCAAAGTATCTAAACCAACAACGTCAACAGTACGGAAAGTAGCCGATTTTGGACGACCAATAACTGGTCCAGTCAATTTATCAACTTCTTCAATTGTTAATCCCATTTCTTTTACTAAATGGAACAAACTCTGAATTCCGTAAATACCAATTCTGTTTCCAATAAATGCCGGAGTATCTTTAGCAACAACCGAAGTTTTTCCTAAGAATTTAGAACCGTATTCGTTTAAGAAATCCAATACTTCTTTTGAAGTTTTTGGACCAGGAATAATTTCAAATAATTTTAAGTAACGCGCAGGGTTAAAAAAGTGCGTTCCGCAGAAGTGTTGTTGGAAATCTTCGCTTCTTCCTTCGCTCATAAAGTGAATTGGAATACCAGAAGTATTAGAAGTAACCAAAGTTCCCGGTTTACGGAATTTCTCGATTTGTTCGAAAACCAATTTCTTGATGTCCAAACGCTCTACAACAACCTCGATGATCCAGTCAACATTAGCAATTTTTGCCATATCGTCTGTTGTATTTCCAGTAGTGATTCGGCTAGCGAATTTCTGACTGTAAATAGGAGAGGGTTTCGATTTTAATGAGTTCGCCAAATGGTCATTTACCACACGGTTGCGAACGGCTTTACTTTCAAGCGTTAATCCTTTTTTAGCTTCAGCTTCTGTCAACTCGCGAGGAACGATGTCAAGCAGTAAAACTTCAACACCAATGTTGGCAAAATGACAAGCTATACCTGAACCCATAATTCCGGATCCAATTACAGCAACTTTTTTAATTGTGCGTTTCATACTTTAGTTAATTTGTTTTTTGCAGTTTTCGAATTATTTCTTGTCTGATGAAATGCTATTCGTTTTCTGCGTTTTCTGTTTGATTAAATATGTTTTTGTCGTGAATCAATTCATTAATGATTTCCGAAACTTCGATAAAATGGCTCAGTTTTTCGTCTGAAACATGTTTTCTAACGGTTTCATTAAACTTCAGGACAGTATTTTTAGATAATTCTCTTTTTTCTTTTCCAAAATCCGTCAGATAGATTAAAACACCTCTTCCGTCGCTGGGGTTCTTTTTTCGAACAATTAAACCTTTGTCTTCCATTGATTTTAATGTTCTTGTCAGGCTTGTAGCTTCCATTCCCATTCGTGGCCCTAAGGCTGTAGATGGAGTTCCATCTTCCTTATCCATGCTTAACAGAGCAAATCCCGTTGCCATTGTAGCATCGTATTTTGCGGCCTCTTCATTATACATTCTTGAAACAGCTTGCCATGTCGCTCTCAAAATATAATCTATCGTTTTGTCTTTCATAGGTAACTATATCGATTTCAAATATAATCAAAAAATACTATGCATGCATATTATTTTTTCATAAATTTTTGGTTAGTTAAATGATTCCCTTGATTTACTGGGGTTTGTGGTTAATTTATTTTGAAATATACTATTCTTTTTTGGGATTTTAACAATTTATCTAAAGTAAAAATCGCATTGTGATATTTATTTTAGATTTAATTCTGTATAATTCAAAAAATCATGAGTTTGTTTCAGTATTGACTTTAGGTTCATATCTTGAAATTGCTTGTTTTAAAATTTTTTTCATACGATTTCGTAAGCCTTCAGGTCTTAAAATTTCAATCGAATCTCCAAAACCTAATAAAAGTCTTTCCATTTCATAATTAGGCAAAATAAATAAGTGAATGATAATGCTGTGATCTTCATTTTCTTTGATTAATCGCTGAGACGGATGCAGCGGTTTTGTAATGACATAAGGCGCATTCGAAGCATCAATCCAAAGTTCGATACGTCTTGGCTGTAAACCAGAATTGACCGTTACACCTATAATATCTTTATAATAAGATTCGGCATCAAAATCTTCTTCTATATAGGGAAGGTTAAAATCGTAATCTATAGAGACAATTCTGTCCAAAGCCAAATTGGTAATAGGTTGCGTTGCTTTTTTCTTTCCAATTAAAAACCAACGGTTATTGAATTCCTTTAATATAAAAGGATGAAAGTGGAATACCGTTTCTTCTCTCGATTTAAAAGATTTATAAGTAATGATCAAAACCATCTTTTTGATAATCGCCTGATAAATTTCATCTAAATAATGCAACCCTTTCAGCTTTTCGTTTTTATCCAAATAAATAACAGGTTTGGTATGCGACTTTTCAGAATAGATTTTATCTTCCAATCGCTGTAAAATGTCCGATACATCGTTAAATAAAGAGAAATCTTTAAATTGTTTTAACATTGAAACGGTTTCAGTCAAAACATTCATATCGGTTTCTGTCAACGGAATATCCGTTATCGAAAAATCTTCATCTTCATATTTATAATATTTTTTATCGTAAACTACAATTGGCGCATTGTAACCGAGTTTTTCACTTCGCATCATTTGAATATCCATCTGAATGGTTCGTTTACTAATCGGTATTTTACGCCCTTCATATTCTTCTAGAGCCTGAGAACAGCATTCGATTAAATCTTCTAAAGTCCATTGTCTGTATTTATTTTGCAGACATTTGTCGATTGTTTTATAGCGGATTAAGGCATTTTTATTTTGTGACATACTGTGTGTGTTTTTTTGCTCGCAAAGTCGCGAAGGCGCAAAGTTTTTTAATTAAAAGATTATTAAGATTTGTTTCACGCAGATTTTACAGATTTGAGCAGATCTAAAAAGATTTTTTATTTTTTCAAATAATCTGCTGAATCTGCCTAAATCATTTTTAATCTGCGTGAAACAAAAAAACTTTGCGTCTTAGCGACTTTGCGAGATTATTTTTTGCTTTCTAAATAACTTATCTCTTTTTCAATATTTTGTCTCGCTTTCTCTTCATACAAATTCCTAAATACATTCGTCTGGAAAATAAACTCATATTTCAGAAAATGTTTCAAAGCTTTTGCTCTTCCAGGTTTGTATAGAAAATCAGGGTAAATACGATATTCTTTTCTAATTTGTTCAAAATAGATTTTATACTCTTCCCAATCTTTGGCGAGAATCTTCAAATCAAAATCAATTAACCAATTAATATCTTCGTTTGTGTTGTGCGCGTGTTGTTGTGTGGCGCAGATCGCATCAAAAACTAATTGTTTATTTAAATGATGTTTTTCAGATAAAATCGACAAAGCAAACTCAGCACTTTTCAATTCATTGTCTTTTTTTGAAGCCGAATACACAAAGTCATGATAAAAAATAGAAAATAATATTTCGTTCGGATTATGAAGACGATCACGATAGATTTCAAAACTCGCAATCATTTCTTTTAAATGTGTCAGATTATGATAATGCCTTGATTTATTGGAATATGCTTTTTCTAAAATATTCCAGTTCTGCTGAATTTCATTATCTTCAAAACCAATATTAAGAAGTAAATCACCGTAGATTTTATTCAAATTCATTTTGTTTTTTACTCAAATTTAAAATTCTTTTTTTACTGCGCAAAATAATTGCGTAGTGGTTTTGAAATCTTTGTTCAAGAAATAAAACAACATAGTATTTCTTTAAAATGAAACAAAAATTTTACTACGCAGAATAATTGCGCACTAGTTTAGAAATCTTTGTTCAAGAAATAAAAAACAAACGTTCATAGAAATAAAAACATTGAAAAAAGCAGGTCAAGTTTAAGTTACTTCTAGAAACCTTTCAACGATTTATACTTATACCATTACCGCTTAATTCAGGAAGCAGTAGCTCAGTTGGATAGAGCATTGGAATATTAGTTTTGGAATTATCTTAAAGGTCAATTAAAACTTACTTCAATTAGGGATCCAAAGGTCGTGGGTTCGAATCCCATCTGCTTCACTATTAATGGTCAATTGAAACTTACTTCTAGAAAATCGGTTTTTTCTGGTTCGAGTCCAGCAAGTTTTAGAATTATCATTAGTAAAAAAAACGAGGGTCAAAATTAGCTTACTTCTCGGGGAAACCCACAAACTTCCAATTTGAATCAGCTAATTCATTACACTCCAATTTAAGGTCAAGTGCTTCTTACTTCAAACACTCTTTTAGGTAGAACTTAGAGGTACAATTATCTAAATTTTAAAAATTAAAAAAAATGAAAACAAAAGAATTATTAAAAATCAGTTTACGTCAAAATGCTATTTTCATTCCATCAGAAATGATTGCGAATGATAACCAAAATTTATCAGGAATAACATCGGTTTTTGCGGCCAATGTTTCAAAATTAGGATATACATTTTCTGAAACGTTACTGCACGCTTTAAATAATGTCAGCCCAAATTATAAAATCGAGGTTTTAGAAGTGCTGAGAGAAGTTTTAGGAACAGATAAAAACTGGACACCATTGGTAAAAGAATGTAATGTGCCAACAAATGAATCTGTTATCGATCATATTATCACATTTTTCGGAAATGTTTTCCAAACTAAAAACGGAACAGTTTTACAATGCGGACATACAATTCCAGATAACACTTTTCCATTAGAAAGATATAACAGTTGCCCGTTTTGCGGAACTCCGTTTGAATTTGGGAAACTGGAAAATATCGGCCAAGGAAGTAAATTAAAAGTCCTTGAATTATGGAATGAAAAAGATTTAGAGCACTTTTATATTTCGTTATTACAGTCAAAAACTGCTTTAGACGCTACTCAGGTAGATAGTTTAAAAATAGCGATGAAATATTTGGCTTTGCCTAAAACTGAAATTGCAATGAAGGAAACTTTAATGCTGGTGATTGATCTTCTGATTGAAAACGGTAATGAAGATCAGGCTTCGCAATTTTTGAAAACGCCAACAGATATCTTACGTTATTTATGGTATAAAAATACTGGAATGTTGCAGATTATCGAACCAAAAACGATTATTAAAAGAGTAGCTAAAAACAATCAGCATTTTCATTATTCTTTGGATACAAGTGCGCAGGCTAGAATTGCATCTAAAAAAGATTTGAAATTAAAATATTCTCGAAAAGAATGTTTAATGGTTGCCAATTGGTTGAATAACATGAATTTGGATGTAGAAGCCATGTGCGAAATCATGCATCCAAAAAGAGGAATGTGGGTTCGTTTTATCCGAGCGTTGCGTTTGGCGGAATACAGCAAAAGAAAAGGATTCGAGAAATTGAATTTTTTAATGGATGTATTCTACAACCAAGTGTACGATGTTTGGCAAAGCAAAGTGAATTCGTCAAGATTGAAATTTGATGCCGATAAAACATTCGGATTGTTGAAACAACGTCCAGGTTTGTTTGCTCGTTCGTTATTTTCGAATATGCTTTGGTTTGGAGCCGATGAAACAATCGCTCATTTCGAAGAAGTTATCGATAAAGTTCCAGCACGATTGGTGTTTACATTAAACATGTACGCACAAAATTACTTTGATGTAAACATGCAGAGAAGTGTGAAACCTTTGGGAGGAACAAACAAACGTGTAGGATCAAACCCATTGTTGAAATTGTATGAAGACTTTATGTTGACTGATATGAAAATGAAAGTTGAAGACTTGACTATTTTGGCGATGAAAAAACGATTTGCATCGGTTTCAAACTCAAATAAAACAATGTATATCGATCCGCAATTGTTTAATATGCCGGTTTCTATTGGAGATCGAAGCGATACTGTTCAGGATTTGCCAGTTGCTTTAATGGGAACACGTTTCCCTGTTGAAGGAAACGAAGTGCGATTGTTTATGCAATGGGGTAAAGATTTGCCAGCACAACATTTAGATATGGATTTAAGCTGTCATATTGCTTACGAAGACCGTTCAGATATTTGTTCTTTCAGCCGATTAACCACTACAGGTTGTCAGCATAGCGGTGATATCAGAAGTATTCCGAATAAAATTGGAACGGCTGAATACATCAATATCAATATCGACGAATTGGCGAAAGCCAAAGCAAAATTTGTAACTTTTACTTGTAATGCGTACAGCAACGGAAGTATTACGCCAAATTTGGTGGTAGGTTGGATGAACAGTAAATATCCGATGAAAATTTCGGAACGAACAGGTGTTGCGTACGATCCGTCGTGTGTAGATCATCAGGTTCGTGTGACGCAAAATGTTGCCAAAGGTTTGGTTTTTGGAGTGTTGGATGTAGCCAAAAGAGAAATCGTTTGGTTAGAGATGACTTTCGGAGGTCAAGTTGTGGGTGGTTTGGATTTCAAAGGAGTTCAGGCGCTATTGACAAAATTGAACAGCAAATTGAATATTGGTAATTTATTAAAACTAAAAGCGGAAGCACAAGGTTTAACGATTACCGAAAATGAAATCGCTGATGAAGTATATACAGCACAATGGGCGATGAACCCAGCAGTGGTGACGCAATTATTGATTTACTAAGTGACAGAGGTTCAAAGTAACAAAGTGACAAAGGTTATTTTCACGCAGATTTAAAAAGATTTCAGCAGATTAGCGCAGATTATTTATTAAAAAAAATCTTTTTAGATCTGCTTAAATCAGCCAAATCTGCGTGAAATAAAATCTACGCAAAATAACTGCGCAGTAGTAAAAGACCTTTGTCACTATGTTACTCTGGCACTTTGTCCCTTAAAAAAAAGAAAAAAATGAAAACACAAATAAACGGAACAGATATATTAGAATTAGGATTTCCTGAAGGAAAAATAATTGGGATTGCCTTAAAAATAAACAGCAAAAGAAACGGATTCACAAGAGAAGAAATGATCGAGAATTATAAAAACGTTCTCGAAGCTCCAGAAAATTATATAGACGATAAAGTGTTCAGCAAACTGGCTGTTGCTTTAATCGAAAAATCGAATGAAAAACCAGAAGATTTCATTGCTTTAAACCAAAATCCGAATGCATATTCGGCTTACGGATTGGATCATATCGAAGACGGTGCCAGAAAACAAATGGAGGTTGCTATGAAACTTCCTGTTACAGTCGCAGGTGCTTTAATGCCAGACGCGCATCAAGGTTACGGATTACCGATTGGTGGAGTTTTAGCGACTAAAAATGCGATTATTCCGTATGGAGTTGGAGTTGATATTGGTTGTAGAATGGCTTTGTCGGTTTACGATATTCCAGAAGATTTTTACTTTGAAAACGAAGCTAAATTCAAAAGAGAATTAATCGCGAATTCGATTTTTGGAGCAGGTCACGGATTTCACGGCCAATACAAATCAGATCACGCGGTTTTGGAGAACGAGACTTTCAATATGAATCCGTTTGTGAAGAACTTGAAAGATAAAGCTTGGTCGCAATTAGGATCTTCTGGTGGAGGGAACCATTTTGTGGAATTCGGAATTATGGAATTTTCTAAACACGATGCTGTTTTAAATATTCCAAAAGGAAAATATGTCGCTTTATTGACGCATTCTGGTTCACGTGGAATGGGTGCAACGATCGCTGGACATTATACCAAAATTGCCAAAGACGAATGTAAACTTCCAGAAGTGGCGAAAAACTTAGCTTATTTGGATATGAACTCACAATTAGGTCAGGAATATTGGTTGGCGATGAATTTGGCAGGAGATTACGCTTCGGCTTGTCACGAGATTATCCATAACAAAATGGAAAGAGCTTTAGGTGCCACAATTTTAGCCAAAGTCGAGAACCACCATAATTTTGCTTGGAAAGAAATCTGGAACGGCGAAGAAGTAATCGTGCATAGAAAAGGAGCAACTCCAGCCGGAAAAGACGTTATGGGAATCATTCCGGGAAGTATGACCGCGCCAGGATTTTTGGTGAGAGCAAAAGGCCAAGAAAATGCAATAAACTCCGCTTCGCATGGAGCAGGAAGACAAATGAGTAGAACTCAAGCCATAAAAAACATTACACAAACCGAGATGAAATCCATCTTGAGAGATCATGGCGTTACGCTTATCGGTGCCGGACTAGACGAAGCCCCAATGGCGTATAAAGATATCAATCAAGTCATGGAAGCGCAACAAGATTTAGTGGATGTTGTAGCCAAGTTTACACCGAAATTAGTGAGAATGGCAGATGATGGGAGCCGTGAGGATTGAGTTTAGTTTTCAGTCGCAGTCGCAGTTTTCAGTGTAGAGGCGCACTGCAGTGCGTCTAACGTAATGTATTCTCATTTTGTTTAAAAATATTTCACGCAGATTTGGCAGATCATAGCAGATTTAATTAGATTTTTTTTAAATAATCTGGGGGATCTGCTTAAATCTTTTTAAATCTGCGTGAAACAAAAAACTTTGCGACTCAGCGACTTTGCGAGATTTAAAAACGCCTTAGCGGCAAAAAACATAAAAAATAATTTAAGGTAATTGAGAGGAAAAAACTTAGAATCTTAGCCTCTCAGAACCTTAGCAACTTAAAAAAAATGACATACATAGACATAGGAATTAATTTGACAAACAAACAATTCCAAAACGACATAGACGATGTCGTACAAGACGCGCTCGATGCCGACGTATCGCAAATGATACTTACAGGCACGAGCGTACGAAATAGCGAAGAATCTGCAAAGATTGCGCGACAATATCCAGGCGTGTTGTATGCGACGGCAGGAATTCACCCGCATGATGCGAAGAGTTTTGATGCGCAGAGCATTTCGAAATTAAAGAATTTATTACAGCAGAAACATGTGGTTTCGGTTGGCGAATGCGGACTCGATTTTGATCGTGATTTTTCGCCCCGAAACAAACAGGAAGAATGTTATAGAGCCCAGTTAGAATTGGCGATTGAAGTTCAGAAACCTCTGTTTTTGCACGAAAGAAGCGCTTTTAGTTCTTTTATGAATATCACAAAAGACTATCTGCCGAAACTGCCAAAAGGCGTTGTGCATTGTTTTACAGGAAGTCTACAAGAAGCCAAAACCTATCTCGATAACGGATTTTATCTGGGTTTTACGGGAGCGATTTCAGATGCCAAACGTTTCAGTCATTTAAAAGAAGTCATTCAGTACGTACCGCTTGATCGAATGATGATTGAAACCGATGCACCGTTTATGCTTCCTAAAAACGTCCCGAACAGTCTTTTGAAGAAATACCACGAACGACGATGCGAACCCTCTTTTCTGCCTTATGTAGCGGGAACAATCGCACAGTTTAAAGGAATTGCTTTGGATAAAGTTGCGGAGGAAACGACGGGGAATGCTAAGAGCTTTTTTGGGATTTAGATTTGTGTATTAAAAAAAATAATTAAATTATTTATTTTATTTCAGAATTCGCAATATTTATTATATAGGAAAATAACTATTTTAGCTAGGTGAAATGTAAATTATTATATTAAGTATTATTCAATTAATATGGATGCAGACTGGACAGAAAAAAAGATAATTGGTCAAGGAGGCAATGGTAATGTTTATAGAATAAGAAAAAGCGACGGAAATTTTTATGCGGTTAAATTTTTGACTAATGTAAAAGCTGATAAAGCCTATTCTAGGTTCAAAGATGAAATTGAAGTTTTAAAAAGACTTGCTGATACAAAAGGTGTTATAAAAATATTAGAATACAACTTACCTGAAAGAATAACAAGAAAAGATAAGCCTTATTATGTAATGCCTTTAGGCACTCGTCTTGATGAATATTTAAAGTATAAAACACATACACAGTTTTATAGTATATTAATAAAATTAGCAAAGACATTAGCTTTATTACACGAGTTAGATATTACACATCGAGATATAAAGCCTGAGAACATTTTAGTTATAGAAGATGAACCGGTTTTTTCTGATTTTGGTTTAGCTCATTTTCCTAAAAAAGAAAAAGTTTCTGATTTAAAGGAAAAAATTGGGCCAAAATGGACGATAGCACCAGAAATGAAACGAATTTCTTCAAGTGCTCAATTTAAGAAAGCAGATATATATTCTTTTGCAAAAACACTTTGGATTTTAATTACAAAACAAAATTCAGGCTTTGAAGGACAATACATCGCAAAAAGTTCAATTTCGATTGATAATTATGTCAAATTGAAAATAAATGACCCTTATCATGTAATTGGAGAATGGGAATATCAGTCAATTGTTTTGTTAGAAAGTCTTCTAATTGATTCTACTAATAATGATCCACATCAAAGACCAGATGCAATTGATTTTTTAGAAAGGCTTGAGAGATGGTATAACACAAGTGCTATATTTCATAAAAGGAATGTTTATGAGTGGGAGCATTGTCTAGCACGCATTTTTCCTATGTCAATTCCTGAAAACTGCTCTTGGAGTAAGATCAATGAAATTTACAAGATATTACAACTTTTATCTAAAGAATATGACAACTTAAATTATACTTTTTTTCCCGAACATGGGGGAAATGATTTTGTTCAAATCGATTTAGCAATTGAAAATAAGACTTTATTAATTAATGATTACATTATATTAAATCCCAAGCGTTTAGTTTTTGAATCGATGGGGAATTTGGACTTTAGTTATTTTATGTTAGAACTTAATGACGTCCTGCCAATTTGTAAAAATGAACGGAATAATATTTGTGAAACAATTTACATGAAAAAAAATGGTAAATATTCAATAACGGAAAAATCATCATATAAAAAAATTACTAGATATTTGAGTGGTAGTTTTGTTATAACAAGGAAAACATCAATATTAAATCAAATCAGAGGAGATTATGATGGACATTTTGGAATTCATTCAAAAAAAGCAAAAGATGATTATAAGAAACTTGTAATGAAATTTGTAGAAGTGTTTGAAAATTAATTTTTTATAATTAAATATTTATTAATAAAAATTTTAAAGGAATTAACCAACAGAAGCTATATCGAAAATTTTTAAAGGATACATATTTGTGTTCATTTCTCTAACGCATTGTATTACTGAATATTTAGCAATATTTGATTTTAAACGAGTAATATTGTTTCTTATATCAATATTAGAAGGTAACATTGATTTAAACGCCATAACAAAAAAAATTTCTTTATTATTTATTGAGTTAATAAGATTTTCTCTTACAATTAAATTTCCAGCGTTAATTTGTTGAGAGTTATATGCGTTTATTATGCCATCTAAAAATTCGTATGTGCCAGAATTCTTATCATTAGTAAATCTTGTCGCTGATAACACAATTTGATTTGAAAGATCTCTTAACATACCATCAAAACCATTTTTAATGTGTATGAAATAAATAGAATCTTGATCTTCATACACTAAATCGCATAATTCAATATTTTGACTTATTACTTTGTCAAAAACTCTGAATCCATTTGAGCCAAAATATTGCATATTGTAATAACCTTCAGAAATACCATTTTGCCAAACATTGGTTAAAATATTATCTCTTAAATAATTTTTATTTATCATATCCTGACATGTGCTATTAATAGAAGTTATAAAATCATTTTTAACTTTATAATAATTACTATCGATTAAAAAAATGGGATGCCCATTTATATTTAGTTCACAAGTAATATGTTGTGTAAACATTGCATGTGTCTTTTGGCTGTTACCTTTAAAACCATATACCCTTATTCCAGATAATATATAGTTAAAAGTTAGTGGGTTAAAATCTTTAAAAAGAAATTTTAAACCTTCTAAATATAGTTTAGATCTATCGTTGCCACTGAAAAATGGTTTTTGAGTTCCTCTAGCAAACATTTCGTATCTATCACATTCATAAAAGTCTTGTAATTTTGATGGATGAACAAAATCAAGATCAAGTTTGGGTGGTCTAGTTGCACTAGAAGGAGTTAAACGATCAAACATGTCAAGTCTTACACGGTGATATAATTCAATTCTATAATCGTAGTCGATTATGTTTCTATCTTTTACAAGGGTAAAAGATGTCAAAGAAGTGGTTATTCCTGTTGACAAAACTTGAGACATAATTTTAAAAATATTATGTATTTCCTCAAAACTTACTCTTATTTTGATGCAAAAATATGATGAGATTTCCAAATATATGCGATCTGTTTGAAAATCTATAAAATCGAATACGGTATTCATAAGATCTTCACGTAATAGTAAATTTATTTTTGTTGGAATACTTGTGAAGTTTAGACTATCGCCTAACTTTTGTCCATCTCTAAAAGTGGCACTTTCTTGACTTAATTTCCCTGAAATACCTCTTGTTGTTATAAAGTTTATTACATCTTCTTGTATGTCTGCTAAATATTCGTAGAATTCTAGACCGTATCGATAATTAAGAAATCGAGAGATTACTTTTATGCCACTTCCTCCTACGAAAGCAAATATTTGATCGTCAACTTCAGCAAATAAAGCCAAAGACAATTGTTGAATTGTGAATGTTTCATTCTCCGTTATTCCAGTTGGTAGAAATGAAGCCCAATGTGATTCTTTTTCATTTTCGTTGTAAACATAAGTGTAATAATTTACAGAATCAATTGATTGGACTGGAATTAAAATTCCAATTGATGCAATGTCACCTATGTTATTTCTATGTGTATCTACAATATGCTGAATTATTTCAACTGTTGTATTTAAAGTATGAAATTCATAAAAGGTTTTGTCAATTTGAAAAATTTTAATTTCATATTTTGCATCTGAATCGAAAAAAACATTCATAGATAATTTGTAATATTATGAGTAATTAACTCTTGTTATCTCAATCTAATTTTATCTTACAATTGTAAGAATAAATATTAACTAGTGACCGAGTACTATTACTGTATTTTGTAAAATGGAAGGTTTAATGAAGGGTCCGAATTTTCTAAATGATTTTTTGCAAAGATAAAAGGTAGTAGTTATATACTTTTTTAAATAGTCAAATGATGTTATTAAAAATCTCTCTCAGTTAATAATCTCTATATTTGTTTTCTGTTATAGATAAAGCAGTAGTTTTTTAAATAAAGTAAGTTATTTCTTTCTTTTTAAAATAAAAGAATATCTTTGTAATGTCAAAATACAATACAAGGAGAAATCCGAAACTTAGTAAATAAGTTAACATAAACGAGCCCTCATTCACGTTGCTGGAGCTAGTGATAGCCCTAATTCCACTCCTTGTAGTGTTTTGACACAACCGAAGATGAGGGCTTCGTGCGTTTAAATATTTTCGAAAATGTCAAAAGAAAATCAAAAACCAACACATCGAGATGTAGTACCATCCGTACTTAATTTCCTTTCAGACGAAATGTTTGATGGAGATTACAAAGAACAGCCCATGTATTTGCAGGAAATCTTCGAGCTCCTCATGCATACAGAATTTGGCGACGATCAATATTTAAGGCAAAAAATGCTAAGCTGTTTACGAACAAGCAGAAATCTGGCAGAAACTTTAGCTCCGTTTTCAGACAAGCAAATTCATAAGGCTTGCGCCAGTTTAAAAATAAACCAATAAAAACCCAAACCCTGCCAATACCAATTGGCAGGGTATTTTTTTGCAATCAAATTGTACTTTTAATTCATTAGATTTTTTAACACTTTAAAGACATTCTTTTAAGAAAAAATTGCTGTAAAATTCCTATTTTACAGCTTCAAAATAAAAGCCCGTAAAGATGAATATAAGCATCTCAGTTAAACAATTAGGAAAAAAGCATCCTTTGCTTCAGGAAAAGAATATCGCTTTAGCGCTCGAAAATCCTGTCATTACTACACAAAAACTCATCGAATCAATTGTCGATCATCAGGTACAATTGTTTCGTTCTGCCTCATTTGAGTTTGAAGACGAAGACAAAATCCATCTTCCAAAAGAACATTATTTACCCATTTTAACCGATACCGGAAAAGTAGGTTTCGGCGCGCTGTACAATCACAATGAAGTCGATTTGGCCAAAGCGCAGGAAAATGCCATTCAAGCTTTTGAAGACGGAATGTACGCTGTTTTCTACGGAGACGATCAGCTGGAAACCCTAACTGAACAAATCGATTTATCTCAAAATAAAAACCTCATTTTTATCAGGCTGACCTTTTTGGCGGGAAGCTACTGGTAAATTGTTAATTGACAATTGATAATTAATAATTGATAATTAATAATTGACAATTGAAATTTCGAAAATCAATTGCAATATCAATGTCAATGTCAATTCAAATCTAAAATCTGCAATCTAAAATCTAAAATAATCATGACGATAGAAGATCTTTTAAAAAGTAAAGTAATTGAAAATCCAATTAAGAGATTTAAAAAAGAACTGGAAGAAATAGTAAACAGCAATCTGGTTACGAAATTATTTTCAGGATCAAAACTGAAAAAAGAAGTGGCGGAGTTTGGTCTGGAACTCTTGAAACTTCAGGACAATTATTACAGCAATTATATTTCGCTAGGTTCTACAGAAGCCGAAAAGTTTGCGACTTTGGTAAAAGAAAATATCTGGGACGATAAAAATTACTACGATTTATTGCTTTTCTTTTTTGGTGAAGAAAACGCTTCGTACGTAAAAGAAGCTTGGAACAGATTGCCTCAAAAAATGTATCAGAATGGTTATACGCGAAGAGCTTTTAGAGCGCCAAATCATCAGAAATATTTGTTGGTCAATCAGATCAATTTTCTGCGTTCTTTGCTAAACGGACCTTACAAATATAATTATCAGGACAGCAGTACTTTTTACTATAATTTGAGTATTGAAGATGAAGTTCGTTACGATACCGAGATTTCAAATTCGATGAATAAATTCATGGTTTGGTCTTCGGCATTGGATGCTGGAAAAGCAGGACTTTATCAATTGTTTGAAGACATTATTTTCAATAAAGACACACACGGAAAAGTTTCCAGAAATATCATCAAAGCGCTTTTAAACAGCGAAAAACAAGAAAACTGGGAATTGGTAGAAAAACTACTTTTAGCTGCACAACGTCAGGAAGGTTTGCGCCAAACGATTCTAGAAGCTTTAGACGAAACGAGTATCGGTGCTTTGCAATACATGATAAAAGTTTTGATTGATAATAAACTGACTCGTTTTTCATCAGTCGTAAGAGCGATCGATACGTGGACAGGTTTAGGCTGGGATTCTGAAAAAGAAACGACAGTTCGTAATATTATTGAGTTGGCTTCGGGTTATTTTTCAAAACCAGAAACGATTCCGACTGGCGTTAAAAGTAAAAACAACAACGAAGTCTACATGGCACTTTGGGTTCAAGGTGTTTTGGATGTTGAGAAAACAGTTCCGTATCTACATGAATTATTAGAAAACGGTTCGGCTGAAAAGAAATCTTTGGCGTTGAAATTTGCTGGAGAAACCAACGATCCGTATATCGAAATGCCACTTTATTTTAAAGCTTTAGAAGATGAAAATCTACAAGTTTTAGCATTTGCTGTTCCAAGAATGAATGCTTTGTTGGAAGCGAATGCAAAATCGAAATTCTATATCGAAAATACAGATTATCCAAACTTCTTTGATAAAGTTTACAATCTGGCACAAAGCATTACCGAGAAAGAAAAAACTTTTGAAGGAAAAGTATTTTCATGGCTGAATGTAAAGTTCGAAAGAGATACACTTTATGCCGCAGCTATTAATTTAGTTGGCGATAACAACGAGAGATTAGAAGCCGTTTTACAACACTTTGAAGGTTTCTCGATCAACTTAAGAGAGAAACTGACTAGAAATTTATTGGGCAATTTTTACAGCTATTCGTACTACAACAATCAAAACAATCAACCCAAAACAGAACCGACTGAATTTCAAAGAAATTTTGCCTTACGTATTATAAAAGACAGGGGAGAATCTCTTGTGGCTTCGGCGGTTAATGTTTTAAAAGATTTGAGTTTAACGGAAGACGAATTGGCGATTTTTAAGGAATTGTTTAAACGTAAAAATTCTAATTTAAAGAAAAATCTAACCGCAATTCTAATCAAACAAGAAGATCAAAAAGTAATCAATTTTGTGGATCAGACTGTAGAAAAAGGCGATTTAGAACAGCGAATGTCGATGTTGGATGTTATGTTACAGCTTCAGAAAAACAATAAACTGACAGATAAGGTTAATGATTGGGTAAAAGACTATCTGAAAAGACCAAAAATTACCGAGAAAGAAACCAAGTTTATTGAGCAATTAGAACCTTCAAAAAAACAAGATCTTTTAAGCGCCGAAAACGGTTACGGATTTTTTACGCCAAACGAAATTTCAGCTTACGAACTGCCAAAACCAAAAGCAGATTCTTTGTACACAAAAGCGGTAAAAGAACACCAATACGGTTTCTCCAAATCGATGTCGCATATTAAAAGTGAAATTGCGAAGCTTTATAAATTATATGAAGAAAACAGAAACTATGAATACGAAATCGAAAACTACGATAATAGCAAATCGACTGTTTTATTGGGGAATACTTTTAGAACATTAAAAAATCTAAAAGATGATAAAGCTTCAGAATTAGCAAAAACAAATTATCCGTTGTACGAAATTTGGGAAGAATGGTTTACAAAATCGGGTCTTGCTAATAGAGATTTATTTTTGATGACAATGATTAGCAATTGCGATCGAAAAGTCTGGAGAGATTTTCTGGAAAAACATGTTTTTTATTATAAAGAATTACTGCCACATCAAAACAAAAGAGGTTACGATTGGGATAATGCTATTCTGAATATTTTGAATGCTTTACAAGTAAAATATGCCTTTGAAGAAAAAGCCGATTTCTTGATTGATGCTTGTGCTACTTTGTATGCCGATCTTCCAGAATCTGTAAAAGAGTTTGAATATGTGCCTGGTAAAAATGAATATTATTACAACAATAACAACGGAAACGGTTGGCAAAGTCAAGGTTTCTTCGATATTTATTTGAATAAAATTGGTTTACTTGATTTAACAGAAGAGCAAAATGCTAAGGTTTGGAATCTGTACAGATGGAGACAATTAAACGGTTTAGAGAAAAACAGACCTTTTGCCAAACCGCCTATTCACTTGTATTGCGTGGCTTTCGAACAAAAATTAATTACCGAAGGCGAATTGTACGAAGGTATTTTAGAAAGCGAAAGAATTTCTGTTTTAACCAGCGAAACCAAACATTATAGACATTTTGGAAGCGAAGATTTAATTAAGAAGTTTCCGTTCCTA
The DNA here is from genome assembly GCF_020026915.1 of Flavobacterium potami. GTDB lineage: Bacteria > Bacteroidota > Bacteroidia > Flavobacteriales > Flavobacteriaceae > Flavobacterium > Flavobacterium potami. Next base: position 369,082 of record NZ_JAINUY010000001.1, read on the forward strand.
GTTCCGATGATTGATAAAATTAGAGAAACATTTTTGGATGTTGAGGTTAAGCGTGGAGATTCGAATACAACGGTAACGCATTTGGTGCAGAGTTTCCAAAAGATTTTTGGCGCCAACCGTTTGGTCGAATTAATCACAGCACTTGGAAAAGCAAGTTTGTACAAAGGTTATATTTATTCATGGAGTTATACCGATTTAACGAAACAGAAATTATTCAGTTTCTTATTGAAAAGATGTTATCCGTTAGCGACAGATACGCAAGAAAGTTTTAATGCCTTAATTAAAAAAGCCAAAATCTCTGAAGAAAGATTGATTCAGACTGCGATTTATGCACCACAGTGGCAAAAGTTTATCAGTAGTTATTTAGATTGGAACGGGTTGGATGAAGGAATCTGGTGGTTCCACGCGCATACGAAAACAGCGTCTTACAGTGCGACAAATTCAGAATAAGAAAGTGAAGCAGCAAGATTTTCGACTTTAGATTTACAAGATTTTAAAGATGGAGCTGTCGATAAAGATTGGTTTACATCGGCTTACAAAAAATTAGGAAAAGCAAAATGGGAACTTTTATACGAATCTGCGAAATACGTAACAGACGGAAACGGTCACAGACGTGCCAGATTATACGCGGATACGATTACGGGAGATTTGAAAATTAGAGAAGTTACGGCCAAAGTAAAAGACAAACGCGATCAAGATTACTTAAGAGTTTACGGATTGGTTCCGTTAAGTAAAGCAAGTCCGGAAAAAGATATTTTGGCGCGTTACGAATATTTACAGCAGTTTAAAAAAGAAAGTAAAGAATTCGGCTCGATGAAACAGGCAAGCGAAGCTTTGGCGATTCGTGTGGCTTTAGAAAACTTGGCAAGAAACGCAGGTTATCCAGATCCAGTTCGTTTGACTTGGGCAATGGAAACGAAGCAAGTTCAGAATATTTTATCAAAAGAAACAGAAGTTGTTTTAGACGATGTTACAGTCAGCTTAGTCATTAATAAAGAAGGAAAAGCCGATTTGGTTACGTACAAAGCAGGAAAAGAATTAAAATCGGTTCCGCCGAAATACAAAAAAGACAAAGGCATTCTAGAATTAACGAATTATAGAAAAACCATGCGCGAACAATGGACACGTTCAAGAAAAGGTTTGGAAGAAAGTATGATTCGCGGCGATGAGTTTTTATTCGCAGAAATGCAAAACCTTTTTGAACATCCTATTATTTCGAAACATCTGGAGAAATTAGTTTTTATTTCGAATGACAATCAGATTGGTTTTTATGTCGATGGAAGTTTAGTAACTGGTTTAGGCGAAATGATTTCGTTAAACGAAAAACAAACTTTCAGAATCGCACACTGTTTCGATTTGCATAAAAATAACGTTTGGGTCGATTATCAGAAATATTGTTTTGATAACAAATTACAACAGCCATTTAAACAAGTTTTCAGAGAATTGTATGCGCCAACACCAGACGAATTGAAAGAGAAATCTATTTCAAGACGTTATGCAGGGCATCAAGTACAGCCGAATCAAACGTTGGCTTTACTGAAAACAAGAGGCTGGAAAGTAGATTACGAAGAAGGATTACAGAAAGTTTTCCATAAAGAAGGGTATCAGGTGAAAATGTATGCCATGGCCGATTGGTTTTCGCCAGCAGATGTTGAGGCGCCGACTTTAGAAACGATCGAATTCCATTCTTTAAAAGATTATAAAAACATCGCTTTTGAAGATATTAATCCGAGGATTTTCTCAGAAGTTATGCGCGATATTGATTTGGTGGTAAGTGTTGCCCATGTTGGTGGCGTAGATCCAGAAGCGAGTCATTCTTCTATCGAAATGAGAGGCGTTTTATTGAGAGAAACATTGCGATTGTTTAAAGTCAAAAATGTTGAAATCAAAGAAAACCATGCGATCATAAAAGGAAAACTTGCTGATTACAGCGTGCATTTAGGAAGCGCGGTTGTACATCAGCTTCCTGGTAAATATTTATCGGTTCTGCCAATTCATTCGCAACACAGAGGACGTTTGTTCCTTCCATTTGCAGATGAAGATCCGAAATCGGCTGAGGTAATGTCTAAAGTTTTATTGTTTGCTAAAGATGATGAAATTCAGGATCCGACTATTTTGAGCCAGATTGATAAGACTTATGCATAATATTACGTTTCCCACGGTTGAAACCGTGGGCAATGTTTTAAAAATGGTATGGAAAAAAATAAAAATCCGTTTAATTCTGCGTTCCATTCGCCAATCTATTTGAAATTTTCAAAATGATATTTTTTAACATTTTGAATTCAAAATGTTAAATTAAGAAATAAAATATTTACATTTGCTCAGTAATTAAAAAACAGAAAAATACATATGACACTTTCAATGGCAAAATATTTTGACCACTTAGCAGGATCACTTCCGGCTGAAGTATCAGGATGCAATATGTATTTTATGAAATTAGAATGTAAAATTTAGAGTCCAACTCATCATAAAATAGAAAAGCGTCCTCAAAGTAGGGCGCTTTTTTTGTTTAAGATACTTTGATTTAGATTAAAAAGCACTTCGACTTCGCTCAGTGTGACAAGAAAAATGATAGAATATTAAACCATAACTAAAAAAAATCAAAAAAATAATTGACAAAATGTTTAATGATTAATCAAAATAGCGAAATATAATCTTGGAAAGTAATCTAATGAGTAACAGTCATTTGATAAAAAGAGAAATCTGCACCAGTATGCGGACAGGAATTTCTTTGCTTTTATTCTGGGTTTAAGTTATTGATAATCAGTAAAATAATATTGGTATTAATTTGGAAATATGATTTTTTCGACATTATCTTTGCCAAACAAAATCGAAACAAAAAGTTTCAAACAACAATGATTTTAAAAAATAATAAAATATATAAAATGGATTTTCATATTAACATACCTAGCGCAAAAGGGCTATTAGCGAGTTCATCTCGTGAAGGGATAAACATGTCGGTGCATCAATATACGCAATAAGATAATTATATCTATTTGTTATGAAGCACCTTTAATCGGGTGCTTTTTTTATGTCTTTTTATTAGCCGCGAAGACGAAGGCACAAAGAATTTTACTAAAAGATTAAAAAGAAAAACTTTGCGACTTTGTGCCTTTGCGGCAGAAAATAAAACTACGCAAAATAATTGCGCAGTATCATTTGAATCTTTGTTCAAGAAACAAAAAACGTTCTTATAAAAAATGAAATGACATCAAAGGAAACTTTGATTTACAATATCAAACAAGCCTTGTTGGGTGTTTCTACATAGCACCATTGTAGGAGACTTTTCGCGAAAGCGTATGATGTTTTTCTATCCAGCTTGGTTTGGAGGTTTTGATGGTTTTCCAAAAAATTATCCGCACTCTATGTGTCATGGGTTCGATTCCCATTCGCAGTAATGCGATAGCTCAGTCAGGTTAGAGCAATAGAAATTTGCAGGTTCGAATCCTGCATCAACTTATGGTTGATTGGACGAATTGGTAAGTCAACAGACTGAAAATCTGTATTTCCAGAGACCATCACTCTTAAAAAGATGACCATTAGAAAAAAACTGATTTGTCTTTGTCAGTGAAGTTAGAATTCTAGAATTCAAAATTTCACACTCTGATAAAGCCAGTGCAAATAGAATTGTATTTTGAAAAGTTTGTTTTCTTTTTGATTTGATTGTTAAGAGAATTTGGGGATTCTCTCAATAAAATAGAATCAGAAACAATTCAGACAAACCAATAACAAACTATTTGTCCGTTTTTCTTGGAGGAGAAAGACAATGAGGTTTTTTATTTAGAAGATTTATAGAAGAAAGAAAATAGAAAATAGAATAAAAATAACAAAGGTTTACGGATTTCAAAACTTGAAACTTTAAACTTGAAACAAAAATATTATGATAAAAAGAATTAAAATCGAAACATACCAAGTAGGCTTGGTGTTCGAAAATAGAAAATTAGTTAAAGTAATTGAAGAAGGATTACACTGGATTTTTGGAGATAAAAATGTGATGATTTTCGATCTTAACGGATCTTTTCAGGCTCCTTTTGAGTTGGATATTTTATTGCAAAATGAAGTATTATCTTCTCTTTTGGAAGTTGTTGAAGTTGCCGATAACGAAATTGTATTGCAATTCGTGAAAGGAAATTTCAAAGAGATTTTAACGCCAGGAAAGTATGCTTTTTGGAAAGGAGTTGTAAAAAACGAATTCATTAAAGCAGATTTGTCTAAGATTGAAATCACAGAAAACATTCCAGTTAACTTATTAGAAAACGCGAAGATGAGATTCTTTACAAGAAAATTCATTGTGGCAAGTAATGATAAAGCATTGTTATTTGTAAATGGCACTTTCGTGAAAGAATTGAAATCTGGAACACATTATTTCTGGAATAACGCGATTACAATCGAAGTAAAAACAATCGATATGAGACAACAACAATTGGAGATTTCTGGACAAGAGTTGTTGACTAAAGATAAAGCGGGATTAAGAATCAACTTTTTTGTGAGATACCAAGTGGTTGATATTATGAAAGCTTTGGTTGATAACAAAGATTTTGAAAAACAATTGTACGTCGCAATGCAATTGGCTCTGAGAGCTTTTGTTGGCGGATTGACTTTGGACGAATTATTGTCTAAGAAAGAGGCTATTGCTGAGGCTATTTTAGAAGAAGCAAAAACTAAAATCAAAGATTTAGGTTTAACAATTTCTGATGCTGGAATAAGAGATGTAATTCTTCCAGGAGATATGAAAGAAATCATGAATCAGGTTTTGGTTGCCGAGAAAAAAGCACAAGCCAACAGTATTATGAGAAGAGAAGAAACTGCTGCAACAAGAAGTTTGCTTAACACTGCAAAGTTGATGGAAGAAAACGAAATGTTGTGGAAGTTGAAAGAGATGGAATACGTGGAGAAAATCGCAGATAAAATTGGTGAAATCACCATTTCTGGCGGTGGAAACGTAATCGGTCAATTAAAAGAAATCTTCGTAAAATAAAAAAGAAACGGTTAACAGTTAATGTTGATCGTTTTAGTTTAACAATAAAAATTTAAGGATGAATCAAGAAAGAATATTTGCGTCGGACCAAGATTATGGTCAAACAGATATAGTTGAGTTAAGTGAGTTTCCGTTCGCCTCGTCGAAGGAAATGAATCTGAAACTCATTAACCAATGGAATGATAAAGGTAAGATTAAGGGAATTTATAGATAGCTCCGGAGAGATTTCTCCAGCAAAGTAGTGGTGTTTAAAACTTCGCGGCTATTGGGTTTCCTGAGATCTACTTTTTCTGAGGTTCCCAAGAATTGCAAAAAATAAATACCATGAACAACAATACACTAAAACAATATAAAAAAGCGATTCAAGCTAAATATGAGATAGAAAAAAAAGGAAAATACTTCGATTATTTGTACAAGCCTTCTCGTGGAAAACTACGTGATTTGTGCTGGTTGATTTTCGAAAATAATCCAACTCAGGATGACTTGAACGTTTTTAAAAATCTATTAGGTTTAGATTTCGATCATACTAAAAAGAATAAGTTTAAGGAAAAGAAGGATAAATTCCGACCTATCGAAACATTCTTTAAAGGAGAAACAGATCCAGCTAATATTGATGCTATAAATATGGCAGCTATTTTTGTTGATTTTGAGCCACGTCCTTTCAAAAAGTTTTATGAAATGTCTAAAACTGAAAAGCCTAAAAAAAAGCCTAAGAAAAGAAGTTTCTTTAGAGAAATCAAAAGCATGTTCTTCTAGACATTTTGCCACAAAGACGCTAAGACACAAAGTTTTTAGCCATAGATTACAGATAAAGGATTACTCAAAAATCTGCTCAAATCTGCTGAATCTGTGTGAAATTAATCTCAGCGTTCCTTTGCGAAAATCTTTGCGACCCTTGTGGTTAAAAGATTAACACAAGTATTTAAAAATTAGAAAAAATGAAAACTACAGATAAAATTATTATTATCGATTTAGAAGCCACATGTTGGCAAGGCGCTGTCCCGCAAGGTCAGCAAAATGAAATTATTGAAATCGGTTTGGCTGTCTTAGATACAGAAACTGGTTCAATTTCGAAAAACAAAGGAATTTTGGTCAAACCGCAACGCTCTAGCGTAAGTTTGTTTTGTACTGAACTGACAACAATTACTCAAGATTTACTTGATGAAAACGGAGTTAGTTTTGAAGAAGCCATTAATCAACTGATTGATGAGTATCATCCAGATTTATACACTTGGGCGAGTTACGGTCAGTACGATTTGAATATGATTAAAAAACAATGTAAATCGTTTGGCATTTCTTATCCGATGGGAGAGGAGCATATTAACGTAAAAGAATATTTCGCCGAAAAATTTGGTTTAGTAAAACCGACCGGAATGAATGGTGCATTACATATGTTGAATATTCCATTAGAAGGAACACATCATCGCGGAATTGACGATGCCAAAAACATCGCTAAGATTTTGCACTGGTGTCTGCAAAACTAAAAAAGGCTGTCTCGTAAAAGACAGCCTTTCTTTTTGGTTATATTATTTTGATTTATTAATTGTTCCCGTAGATTTTAGCGTAAAGATCTTTATAGATTTCTTTAATGATTTTACGTTTCAATTTCAATGTTGGAGTAAGCTGTCCGCCATCAATAGACCAAACATCTGGAGTTAATTCAAAGCGTTTTACTTGTTCCCAGTGTCCGAATTTTTTGTTGATGCTTTCTACTTCTTCATCGATGCGTTTAATAACATCCGGATTTGAAGCAATTTCAGCTGTAGAATCTCCCAAAGTAATTTTATGGATTTTTGCCCATTCTTTCACAAAATCAAAATTCGGCTGAATAAAAGCAGCTGGCATTTTTTCGCCTTCGCCAATAACCATGATCTGCTCGATAAAACGAGATTGTTTCATCGCATTTTCAATCATTTGTGGAGCGATATATTTTCCTCCCGAAGTTTTGAACATTTCTTTTTTACGATCGGTAATTTTTAAGAAACCTTCGCTGTCAATTTCTCCGATATCTCCCGTGTGGAAATATCCGTCAATAATAGCTTCAGCAGTTTTTTCTGGATCTTTGTAATAACCCAACATCACATTTGGTCCTTTCAATAGAATTTCCCCATCTTGAGCAATTTTAACTTCAAGGTTACGAATTGGTTTTCCTACAGTTCCAATCTTGAAACCTTTGTTTCTTTGATCGTTAACTGCAATTACTGGAGATGTTTCAGATAAACCATAACCTTCCATAACCGGAATTTCCGCAGCAGCAAAAACTCTTGTTAATCGTGGTTGTAAAGCGGCGCTTCCAGAAACCATTAAATCTAAATTTCCGCCCAAACCTTCTTTCCATTTACTGAAAATCAATTTGCGGGCAATTTTTAATTGGAATTCATACCAGAATCCGTTTGCTCCGTAAGGTTCGTATTTTAAACCTAAATCAATAGCCCAGAAAAACAGTTTTTTCTTAATTCCGGTTAATTCTGCACCTTTTGCATATATCTTATCGTAAACTTTTTCTAGAAGTCTTGGTACAGCCGTAATTACAGTTGGTTTAACTTCTTTTAAGTTATCACTGATTTTTTCAATAGATTCACCAAAATAAACGGAAACACCATAATATTGATAGATGTACAAAATCATTCTTTCAAAAATATGGCAGATTGGCAAGAAACTTAAAGCCGTACTTTTTCCTGGATCAAACGGAATTCTCGGTGCACTGTCTAGAACATTTGATACAATATTTTTATGCGAAAGCATTACTCCTTTAGGTTTTCCAGTAGTTCCAGAAGTATAAATGATGGTTGCTAAATCGTCTGTTTGAATGCTGTCTTTTCTAGCTTCAACTTCACTTTGATTGCTTTCGTCTGCACCCAAAGTCAAAAGTTCTGACCAATGTTTGCAGCCTGGAATTTCATTAAAAGAATAAACCTCTTTTAAAGTTGGTACATTGGCTTTAATAGCATTTACTTTTTGTAAAACTTCTTCATCAGAAACAAAACAGTAAATACTACCGCTGTGGTTTAAAATATATTCGTAATCTTCTTCTGCAATCGTTGGATAAATCGGTACGTTTTGCGCACCTGTCTGCAAAATACCAATATCCATGATATTCCACTCCGTTCTATTGTTTGAAGTTATTAATGCAATTTTATCATCTTTCTGTACGCCCATGCGCAATAATGCTCTCGAAACAGCATTTGCTTTTGCAATATATTCCTGGCTAGATGTTTTTTCCCAGGCTCCATTTTTTTTGGTTGCTAGAGCGACTGGAAGGTTGTAAGTTTCTTGTTGATAGTAGGGAAAATCAAAAAGGCGTGTGATTGGAACCATGTCTAATATATTGAATTTTACTGCAAATTAAATAAAATTTGGGAATGATTTTTAATTTTATAAAATTAAATGGCAAATTTTATGGGTACTATTAAAATTCAACGAAAACGTTTTCTTTTTAATAGCAAATTTTACAAAAAATCGAGAAAAATTTATTTACTGTAAGGTTTTTTTCATGTCATTATAATCTTCGTACTCTTTCATACGTTCTCCCATAATAAACATTTTCTTTTTATTGAAGTGAATAGAAAACTGAGTATAATTCCATTCGTCTTCATTTTTATCTCTGTACCAAAAAGTGTAAGAGGCACTATTGAAACCTTCTTTAAAAGTAGGAATACCTTCTTCAGAACATTCGATACCCCAGACAATATTTTTCTTTGTCAGATCTTCAAATTGAAAAACTCCGCTTCCGTCTGCATTTAGTTGTACAATTGGTTCTTTTTTACCTTCAGATGTAAAAGTGCCAATTACAGGATATCCAATTGTTGTGGTAATATAATGATCGTGAATTTTATAAGTAATTTGATCGACTTTAATTTGGGAATGGGAATGGGAAGCAGTTAAAAATAAACTGCTTAAAAAAAGTAATTTTAAAAATTTCATTCTATGTAGGTTTAATGTTTTTGGGACTGAAAAATCTAATCTCCGATTTTTGGTTCGGCGAATATAAATTAAATTTTCAATAGAATTGAACCTTAAAAATACAAGAATGAAATTTTTATTTTTTACTCTTTTTTGGTAAGTTTTTTACTCTGTTGAAAACTGATTTTCGAGTAATTTTTCTTTAAAATCAGATTTAAAGGTGTAAGCAAAAGTAACCATCAAAGCGCGCGTGTCAGATTTTGAAGTTCTGTTGCTTCTAAATAAAAAAGTGTTGTTTTTGTAACCACTTTCTAAGGTGTTAAACATATCGGTAACAACAATTCCGAGACGGGCATTGCCGCTTCCTAGTTTCTGCTGAAAGCCTAAATCTACGTTATAAATCGGAATTCTTTTTCCTTGCGGAGTGGCAACAGAAGAATTATAATTTCCAATAACTTGAAGTTTTCCACCTTTCCACGGATTAAAATTATTGATCATTTTTCCGTACCAGCTAAAAGCACTGTTTACAACATCTTCTGTTTGTGACAAATTATCTGCTTTGATATTTTGTTGAAAAGCAGTCAAGCTAATATTGGCATCATAAAATGAAAATGGCTTAAAAGTGAAAAGCGTTTCCAATCCGTAAGTAACCATATTTCCAATATTTTGAGGCTGTAATAAAACAGCTCCATTATCCTGAAGAATTGAATATTGCCTGATGGTATTATTGGCATTTCTATAGAAAGCATTTCCCGAAAGTGAAGATTTCTCCCATTCTTTATTATAACTCAATTCTACAATATGAATAATTTCAGGTTTCAAATAAGGATTTCCACCATGCGGATTCAAAGCGTCTGTAATATCCACAAACGGATTCAAATCATCTAAATCGGGACGATTGATACGTTTGCTGTAACCGAATTTTACAGATTCATCAGCTTGTAGATTCAATTGTATTGACGCGGAAGGGAAAAGTTTTATATAATGATTTGAAAAATTATCACTTCCATTTTCCGTTTTTCCATTATTTGAAACTTGTTCTGCACGAAGTCCCAAATTGTATTTCCATTTTTCATTGTCTTTTGAACCTGAATACGAATTTAAAAGTGCGTAAAAAGCATTTATTTGTTCATTAAAGTCAAAAATATTGCTCGTTAACGGGTTGACTACATAATCGCCGTTAATCTTGTCGGCGCTTTGAAAATCAGAATTGAAAAATCGGAAAGTTCCTTTATATCCTGTTTCAATAACTGATTTTTCTGAAATTGGAAATGCATAATTAAGAATGGCATTCGAAATGTTTTCCTTCGAATAATTGTGCGTTCGCTGTAAAAACGGATCTCCAATTACTACCTCGTTTTCATCATAATTATTAGTATCAATATCGGTATTTTCTCTGCCGAAATTATAAGAAGTAGTAATACTGGCGTTTAAACTTTTTCGATCATCAGAGAATTTTCGATCATAATTGAAAGCCATTTCGGCTGCTTTAGCTTTTTGTATTTCTGAAGAAAAACGTTGATTTCCAGAGAAAAACAGATTTGAATTATTGAAAATATTGGTTTTTAAAGTTTCTTCATTGTCTTTGTTTTCAAGATTTCCAAGTGCCTCAAAAGAAAATGTATTTCTTTCATTGGGAGAAAAATCAAGATTGAATTTTAGATTCTGTAATGCTTCGGTTCTCTGATCGCTTCGATTCTGATCAATAAAATGTTCGTCGTCAATAAAATAATTCGTACGATCGCCTTTTATGCTTTTGGTTCTTCCTGCAAAACGATTGTCATAAGCAAGACCAATATTCCATTTGTCATTTTTATAATTTAAAAGAGCCGAGCTGCTTAATCTGCCTTTTGCTCCAAAACCAGCTCCAAGAACTGCCGCACCATTTATTCCGTTCTGATTATTCTTTTTGAGTTTAATATTTATGATGCCACTTTCTGCATTTGCATCATATTTTGCGGTCGGACTCGTAATGATTTCAATGCTTTCAATACTACTCGCCGGAATCTGATTCATATCGGTAATGGCGGAATTTTTACCATTAATTAAAATTAAAGGCGTTTTTCCTCTTAGCGAAATGGCATCGTCAGCATCAACAGAAACTGTTGGGATATTTTTAAGCATATCAATCGCTGTTCCGCCAGATTGAGAAATATTAGAAACTGCATTAAAAACAAAACCTTCAGCAGTTTTCTGAATTTGCTTTTTCTCCGATTTTACTACGACAGTATTTAAAAGATTTGCATCTTCTTGTAAAACAATTGTTTGAAGTGAAATAGGAGAGCCCGTAAAATTTATTTTTTGATTATAAGTTTTAAAACCAATCAACCTGAATTTTAAAATATATTCAGATGGAGCTATATTTTCCAAAATGAATTTTCCAGCCGAATCTGTAACGGTATAAGCTGCTGTTTTAGTGGTATCATTTATAGGTTTTAAAACCACGTCAACAAATTCAAGTGGTGTTTTTCCGTCGGAAATTGTTCCGTTTATAGAATTGTTCTTTTGACTAAAAGTATATTGGCAAATAGCAAATAAGATAATTGCGGTGACTAAATTTTGTTTCCATTTTTTCATAAAGCAAAGTTATTTATCCAATGAAGAAAGGAACAATAAAGCGCCTTAAGATACTATTAAATTAAACTTAGGGCAGATTAAGTCAATTAAGAAAATAAAATGTTGCGAATAAAAAAGGTGTTTTTCCCCTTTAAAAACAGGAAATTTCATTACTAGTTTAAAAAACATGATTTCTATTTTTATCTCGTCATAATGCGGAAGCCGAAAAGCACATGAGTAGGCGTTTTTAAATTGAAAAAATATGGAAACTGCTTTTTTCTTAGCGATGGGCTGGTGTGGTACGAAATATCCTGGCTGGTGGAAAAAATTCTTCAAAAATCCACCAATTCCAGAACCTGAACCGTGGTGGATTATCGCTACAATTGGACTCGGATTAATTGCGGGTTTAGCTGGTGGGACAATTTTTAGCATTGCTATTCGAAACAGTCCATTTTTTGCGGGTCAGGCTGCAATTGCTTCCGGATTGTTTGCTTTTGGTACTGCAAATATTGTAACCGGAATTGCCACTTCTTTTAGAAACTGAAAATAAAGAATGTCTCGAGAATGTGGGGATAGGATCGGGATATTTCCTGTCACCAATTGTGCAAATTTTTGCGAACTGATTTGTGTGATTGGTGACAAATAAAAACGCCCGATAATTCGGGCGTTTATTAAAGTGTTTAACCTTTTAGATATTAAGTCGATTAAGAGTTTAAACTTAATTTTCTAAAGTAATTATGGTATAAAAATCACATTAAGAGACAAAGACTTAATTAACTTAATATCTTAATGGTGATAAATAATATTAGTTTTTCTCAATCCATTTTCTTGCATTGACAAAAGCTTCGTGCCAAGGCGTAACCTCGTCGTTTCTGTCTTTTGCATAATGAGCCCAGTTCCATTGGAAAGTCGAACGCTCAATGTGAGGCATCATAACCAAGTGTCTTCCAGTTTTGTCACACATCATTGCAGTGTTGTAATCAGAACCGTTAGGGTTTGCTGGATATCCTTCGTAAGCATATTTAGAAACAATGTTGTATTGGTCTTCTGCGTAAGGCAATTTGAATTTACCTTCTCCGTGAGAAACCCAAACTCCTAAAGTGCTTCCTGCCAAAGTAGATAACATCACAGAATTGTTTTCCTGAACTGTTACAGAAGTAAAGATACTTTCGTGTTTCTGGCTTTCGTTATGGTGCATTTTTCCGTGAACTTCGTGCTCTGGATTAATTACTTCTAATTCCATAAACAATTGACATCCGTTACAGATTCCAACAGATAAAGTATCTTCTCTTTTGAAGAAATTATCTAAAGCTGTTTTTGCTTTTTCGTTGTATAAGAAAGCTCCAGCCCAACCTTTAGCAGAACCTAAAACGTCAGAGTTAGAAAATCCACCAACAGCTCCAATGAACTGAATATCTTCTAAAGTTTCACGTCCAGAAATTAAATCCGTCATGTGAACGTCTTTTACGTCAAATCCAGCCAAGTACATAGCGTTTGCCATTTCACGCTCAGAATTACTTCCTTTTTCACGAATAATAGCTGCTTTTGGTCTTGGTTTAGAATTGTCGATTTCTGGTTTCTTTCCTGTAAAATGTGCAGGGAAAGTATAATTTAAAACCTGATTTTTATAGTTTTCGAAACGTGCTTTTGCAGTTCCGTTTTTAGATTGTTTTTGATCTAATAAATAAGAAGTTTCAAACCAAACATCTCTGTAGGTTGGAATATCCAATTTATAAGTTCCAAATTCCAAACTTGCAGATTCTTGAACTGAACCTAATTTAAAGAATTCGATGTTGTTTCCTTTTAATTTAGCTTCAACTGCTGCATCTGATTTTGCTTGGAATACGATTCCGATATTTTCTGCGAAAAGGATTTTCAATAAGTCTTTTTCCGCGAAAGCGCTGAAATCAATTTTAGCTCCAAGATTTACATCAGCAAAACACATTTCTAATAAAGTCGTGATCAAACCACCACTTCCGATATCGTGACCCGCTAAGATTTGGCTTTCGCCGATTAATTCCTGAACGGTATTAAATGCATTTTTAAAGAAAGCCGAATCTTTAATAGTAGAAGTTTCGTTTCCGATTGTATTTCTGATTTGTGCAAAAGAAGAACCTCCTAATTTGAAATCATCTTGAGACAAATTGATATAATAAATTGATTCTCCGTTTTTCTGTAAAACAGGCTCAACTACTTTTCTGATATCTGTACAGTTTCCAGCAGCAGAAATAATAACCGTTCCTGGCGCAATTACTTCATCATTTGGATATTTTTGTTTCATTGAAAGTGAATCTTTTCCTGTTGGAATGTTGATTCCCAATTCAATTGCAAATTCTGAACATCCTTCAACAGCAGCGTATAAACGAGCATCTTCACCTTCGTTTTTACAAGCCCACATCCAGTTTGCAGATAATGAAACTCCTTTTAATTGATCTTTAATTGGCGCCCAGATGATGTTTGATAAAGATTCTGCAATTGCATTTCTAGAACCCGCAACAGGATCAATCAAAGCAGCGATAGGAGCATGCCCGATAGAAGTTGCGATTCCTTCTTTTCCTAAATAATCCAAAGCCATTACACCCACATTGTTCAATGGTAATTGTAACGGACCTGCATTTTGCTGTTTCGCCACTCTTCCTCCAACGCAACGGTCAACTTTGTTGGTCAACCAGTCTTTTGAAGCAACAGCTTCTAAACGTAATACGTCTTTTAAGTAGCTTTCAAAATCTCCTGCGTTGTAAGCAACGTCAGCATATTTTCTGTCTACTTTTTTATCTGTCATAATTGTTTTTGGAGAACTTCCAAAGAAATCTTCCAAAGCATAATCCATTGGTTTAGAACCGTTAGATTTTGATTCAAAAGTAAAACGGTGATCACCAGTTACATCTCCAACTTCGTACATTGGAGAACGCTCTCTGTCGGCAATTCTTTGTAATGTATCGATGTCTTTTTGACCAATAACCAATCCCATTCTTTCTTGAGATTCGTTACCGATAATTTCTTTTGCAGAAAGAGTAGGGTCACCAACAGGCAATTTATCTAAATCGATCAAACCTCCAGTTTCTTCAACCAATTCAGAAAGACAGTTTAAGTGTCCGCCCGCACCGTGATCGTGAATTGAAACAATTGGGTTATTGTCGCTTTCTACTAAACCACGAATTGCGTTTGCAGCACGTTTTTGCATTTCTGGATTTGAACGCTGAATGGCATTCAACTCAATTCCTGAACCAAAAGCTCCTGTATCTGCAGAAGAAACCGCAGCACCACCCATTCCGATTCTATAATTTTCTCCACCAAGAATTACGATTTTATCACCTTCTTGTGGTTTGTTTTTGATAGCTTGATTTAATTTTCCGTAACCAATTCCACCCGCTTGCATGATTACTTTATCGTAACCAATTTTTCTGTTTTCTTCTTCGTGTTCGAAAGTTAAAACAGAACCTGTAATAAGCGGCTGTCCAAATTTATTTCCGAAATCAGAAGCTCCGTTTGAAGCTTTGATCAAGATATCCATTGGCGTTTGGTACAACCATTTTCTTTCTTCTACTGCATTTTCCCATTTTCTGTCGTTGTTCAAACGAGAATATGAAGTCATGTAAACAGCAGTTCCAGCCAATGGCAATGAACCTTGTCCACCTGCTAAACGGTCACGGATTTCTCCTCCAGACCCAGTTGCAGCACCGTTGAAAGGCTCAACAGTTGTTGGGAAATTGTGTGTTTCGGCTTTTAAAGATAAAACCGAATCAAATTCTTTTATTTCGTAAAAATCAGGTTTATCAGCCGATTTTGGAGCAAACTGCTGCACTTTTGGTCCTTTTACAAAAGCAACGTTGTCTTTGTAAGCAGAAACAATATCGTTAGGATTTTCCTGAGATGTTTTTTTGATTAATTTGAAAAGAGAAGTTTCTTTTTCTTCGCCATCGATAACAAATGTTCCGTTGAAAATTTTGTGACGGCAGTGTTCTGAATTCGCTTGCGAGAAAGCAAAAATCTCAGAGTCAGTTAATTTTCTTCCTAGTTTAGTCGAAAGATTGTTTAAGTAATCAACTTCTTCTTCGCTTAAAGCTAAACCTTCAACTTTGTTGTAAGTCGCAATATCATCAATTTCCAAAATTGGTTCTGGCTGAATGTTGATAGTGAATATTTCCTGATCTAATTCATTGAATTTTTGAGAAAGCATCGGATCAAAATCAGTAAAATCTTCCGTTGCTGGATGAAATTCTTCAATTCTGATAATGCCCGGAATACCCATATTTTGAGTAATTTCTACAGCATTTGTACTCCAAGGAGTGATCATAGTAGCGCGTGGACCAACGAAGTAACCAGGCAATGCTGATTTTTCGATTTTACTCGCGTCGGCGAAAAGCCAGTTTAGTTTTGAAATGTCTTGAGCTGAAATTTCGTTTTGCGTTTGTACGGCAAAAACAGTTTTGCTTTGGTTTTCAAAGAAATGGATCATTTGTGTAGTTTGTTGTTTTGAAGGTGCAAATTTAGTGTAAATAAATAGTAAGCGCAAATTTGAAAACCATCTCTTTTCAAAAAAAATGAAATTGCTTTTTTCTTGCATTTTTTCTACCAAAAAGACGCAAAATCAATAGGTTTCGGTCTTTCGTGAAATTTAAAGATTTAGTAAAATTTCTTTTTTGATAAACGTTGATATATTAAAGTTTTAGAAGGGGAAAATGTTGATATATAAACTACACAAATTTTAGTTTTTTGAAAAAATAGATTTGCAAAATTTATGAAACGTTCAATTTGTCAAAAAGGAATATTTGTCAAAAAATAAGGTTTTTAGAATAAAAAATGTTGTTTTTCTCAGTTTTTTAGGTACAATTTGTCATTTCGATAAAGGAGAGATCACTCGAAAATGGACAAATTAGATTTTCGTTCCAATATTCCGTAGAGACGCACTGCAGTGCGTCTAAAGTATTGTGTATATTCGTTGCGTAAGATGCACTGCAGTGCATCTCTACAGATATACTTTGCGTAAAAAGAAACCTTTGCGCCTTAGTGCCTTCGCGGCAAAACCACTATTTAGGAAAATCTTTACTCTGATAAGCGCCCAAATCTGGCGGAGAAGTTCTCGTAATTCCTAAAATATCTGTCGGAATGATGTATGACTGATTCCCTTTCGCGAAAGCGGCAGAAGTTTTATCAATATTGAATTTATTCTGAGCAACGTTATAAAACTTCGGGTTTTCATTCAAAATGATATTGTTATAATGTTCAGTGTCGGTTTTAAATTGATAATCTGGATTAGAGGTGTTTCCGAATTTTAATAAGCAATTGTTTAATTGGTAAACAAAAGCAGCAGCTGTATTTTTGCTCAAATTGAATTCATTAAAATTTGAACCATAAATAATGCAATTATTGAAAGTAGCTTGGGTTAACGGATTCGTTTCTGGTGTTGCTCCAGCCAAACTATTGCTCAAAGTGACGGCAAAATGTGTAGGATTAGACCAATTATTGTAAAAAGTACAATGCGTGAACTTGTAATTTCCTCCGTAAACACAAGATAAGCCCGCAATTGAAGCATAATTAATGACAATGTTTTCTCCCACAATTTGAGCATTTTGAGCTAAAATTCCATACTCCACACAATTGTAAATCTGAGTATTTTTAATTTCGATTGTATTTAATGGATTCCTGAAATCTAAACCGATTACTGCATTTTTTAAAGTAAGATGATTAATAGCGTGATTCGCGCTTCCTTTTTCAAAAATTACAGATTTCCATTGTCCAGGAATGTCAGAATAAAGCGGTTCTAAACGATCGCCTTCAAAAACAACTTCGTTTTCCAGTTTTTCTGTTGTAGAAGCTGTTCCATTGATTTTTAAAGAAGCATTTTGGGCAACATATAAGCCTGAATTGGCATGAAAATGAACTCTCGCTCCGGCTTCAAAAGTTACGGTTTTGTTTTCTGGAACTCCTGCATAACCATAAATTACATAAGGTTTCTGTTTAGTAAAAAGAAGCTCGTTTCCGTTTGTAGGATCATTTTCATTCAAATAAAATCCGTCAACATCTTTTCTGTCGATTTTGATTTTTTCTTTCGAGCCATCAGGATTTTGATTCGGATATAAAAAAACAGCATCCTGAATTAAAGTAACCAAAGCGACTTCCTGAAGATTGGCGCCACTGTCAAACTGAATTTCATCGGTGTATAAAAAATCAGTTGGATTTGCATCTGTAATATCTGCAGTGGTTTCTATAAAAATGTATAAACTATCTTTTGCTAAAAGCGTAACATTTTGAAAAATTTTCCCATTGTTGCCCGTCATTCCGTCAACCGTCATGCGGTATTTAGAACTTAAGCCTTTTTTAAATTGAACAACTGGAATCGAAATGTCATTTTTACTTCTATTGTATACTTTTAATTGATAAGTACTCGAGCCTATATTCTTGAAAACAGTGTCCAAGTAAACGGTGTCTTTTGAGAACTTCAAATCTCCAGAGCTGGCAACAGTATCAAAGTCAGTTCGGCAAGAACTGAAAGTTATAATTATTGCAAGAATGAAAAAAGTAAAATATTGACGCATTTAAATAGTTTTTTTGCCACTGATTATAAGAATTAAAATGATTTTTTCTCGCCACGAATTTCACTAATTCCCCGAATTAAATTAGTGCAAATTGGTAAATTTCGTAGCAAACAAAATTAATCTGTGTTAATCTGTGTAATCTGTGGCCCAAAAAAGCCAAAGATTGATTCTGATTGTTTTTGTAAAAATAACAAAAAACCTACAGCTTTGAAGTGGAATTTTAAATTTTAGAATCGGATTTTAGATTTATGTCTTATCTTTCTTTAATTTTACGATTTTAAAGTTTATTTTAATGAATCATACAAAAGAGCAGATTTTGGCGCGATGCAATGAGTTTTCTAAAAACACATTAATGGAAACGCTGAAAATTGAATATATAGATGCTGGCGAAGATTTTTTAACTGCAAAAATGCCTGTAAATCCAAGTGTTCATCAACCAATGGGATTATTGCACGGCGGTGCTTCTGTAGCTTTGGCAGAAAGTGTTGGAAGTGCGGCTTCTTTCTTTTTTATCAATCCGAAAGAGCAGGAGGTAAGAGGTATCGAAATTTCGGCAAATCATCTAAAAAGTATTCGTGAAGGTTATGTTTTCGGAACGGCCAGAATTATTCATAAAGGAAGAAGTCTTCATCTTTGGGAAATTAAAATTACCGATGAAGAAGGTAATTTGGTTTCGCTTTGTAAACTGACGAATATGGTTTTGGATAGAAAGAAAAGTGAATAAATTATGAGTCCATTTTTCTTGAAAATTAAAAATCATAAAGAACAAAATTTACCCTTTGTACTTTATTCAAAACCCAATACAGATAGATATATTGGAATTTTACAAAAAAACAATACGTTGCATCAAGTTTCTGATTACAGCGAAAAAGGTTTTGTTTTTGCTTCTTTTGATGAAAAACAACTAATCTTAATTCCTGAAAATGAGTCGGAAATTGTCACTTCAGAGAAAATAGCAACTTCATTTGAACCAATCGAAATTGATGATTTGAATTTTGATGCCGAAGCTAAATTTCAATACGAATATTTAGTAGCGCAGGGAATTCAAGCGATAAAAAATGAAGAATTCAAAAAAGTGGTTTTATCAAGAAGTGAGGAAGTTTCTTTGGCAGAATTCGATTTTATTGAAACTTTTCAGCATTTGGTTCAATTATATCCTGCCACTTTCTGCTATTGTTTCTTTCATCCTAAAATCGGACTTTGGATGGGAGCAACTCCAGAAAAACTGCTAAAGGCAAATGAAAATGCTTTTGAAACCATGGCTTTAGCGGGAACGCAAAAAGATAATAAGGAAACAGAAATCGTTTGGCAGCAAAAAGAAAAAGACGAACAACAATTTGTAACTGATTTTATCGTAAAAAGGCTTCGAGAATTTACGGCTTCTGTTGTAGTTTCTGAACCATACAGTTTAAAAGCAGGATCGATTTGGCATATTAAAACTGATATTTCGGGAGTTTTAAAAGAGAATTCTACTTTAGAAGAAGTAATAGATACTCTGCATCCAACGCCAGCCGTTTGCGGACTGCCTAAAAAGAAATCAAAAACTTTTATTTTAGAAAACGAAAATTACGATAGAACTTTCTACACCGGATTTTTAGGAGAATTAAATAGCACTTTTGCAGGAGAGAATGCAAGTTCTGATTTATTTGTAAATTTACGATGCATGCAGATTCAGGAAGAAAAAGCGATTTTATACATGGGTTGTGGTATTACAAAAGAAAGTATTCCCGAAAAAGAATGGGAAGAAAGCGTCAACAAATCGATGACGATGAAAAGAGTATTGAAAAAATAGTTTAAAGTTTCAGGTTTCAAGTTTCAAATTACTAATTGAAACGTATACCTGAAATGAAAAAATAAATAAGTTTTAAGTTTCTGTTTCATTAGCAGTGTCACCCTGAGCGAAGTCGAAGGGTACAAAGGGCTTCAACTTCGCTCAGCCTGACACATCGAGAAGAAAACCTGAAACCTGAAACCTGAAACAAAACAAACAAAAAACAAAAATGAAACTAGACATATTAGCCTTTGGCGCACATCCGGATGATGTAGAATTAGGTTGTGCCGGAACAATTTTAAAAGAAGTTTCCCTTGGGAAAAAAGTAGGTATTGTAGACTTAACGCGTGGTGAATTAGGAACGCGAGGAACAGCAGAAACAAGAGATCAGGAAGCAAAAGACGCGGCTAAGATTTTAGGGGTTCTGGTACGTGAGAATTTAGCAATGCGAGATGGCTTTTTCGTTAATGATGAAAAGCATCAATTAGAAGTCATAAAAATGATTCGTAAATACAAACCTGAGATTGTTTTGTGCAATGCAATAGACGATCGCCATATCGATCACGGAAAAGGAAGCAAATTAGTTTCTGATGCTTGTTTTCTTTCGGGTTTGATGAAAATCGAAACTTCAATAGACGGAGAGAAACAAGAAGCTTGGCGACCAAAAATAGTGTATCATTATATTCAATGGAAAAACATTGAGCCAGATTTCGTGGTAGACATTACAGGATTTGAAGAAAAAAAGATAGAAGCGATTATGGCATACAAAACACAATTTTACGATCCGAATTCGAATGAACCTGCAACGCCAATTACAAGTAAAAACTTTTTTGAGAGCTTAAATTATCGTGCGCAGGACTTAGGAAGACTGGTTGGGAAAGATTTTGCAGAAGGATTTACAGTTGAAAGGTGTTTGGCAGTCAATAGCTTAGAAGATTTGATTTAATTTTTGTGAAATTTTTTCATTTTTTTCTTTGTAGAACTCAACCTTTGTTATATATTTGCACTCGCTAAGCAGAAAAATGGTGGTTGTAGCTCAGCTGGTTAGAGTAGCGGTTTGTGGTGCCGCGGGTCGCCGGTTCGAACCCGGTCAGCCACCCAGATAGAAAGCCTTGAAGAAATTCAAGGCTTTTTTTGTGCTTATATTTTTCTGAACCCTATAAGTAATGTAAGTTCATTTTAGGTATAAGTCTCCACAAACAAAACTTAAATTATTTATATCACTTATATGGTTTAAACTAAAAAAAGCACAACTGTTTAGGTCGTGCTTTTCTGGCGGTTATTATATTTGGTTTATGTATTATCTAATTTCTTCAAATGTAGTTCCTTGTTTAATGTCTCCAGTTTTAAAACCTTTTTTAAACCAATACATTCTTTGTTCGGATGTTCCGTGTGTAAAAGAATCCGGAACAACATGTCCTTGCATTTTACTTTGTATAGCATCATCTCCAACTGCGTTTGCGGCACTTAAAGCTTCTTCAATATCTCCAGTATCTAAATTTTCCTGATTGTAGTGTGCCCAAACTCCGGCATAAAAATCAGCTTGCAGTTCTAGTGCTACAGATAGTTTATTGGCTTCGGCTTCGCTTTTGCCTTGTTGTTCCTGACGCATTTTGGCAGATGTTCCTAATAGAGTTTGAATGTGATGACCAATTTCATGTGCAATAACGTATGCGATGGCAAAATCACCTCCTTTTGCACCAAATTTAGTTTTTAGTTCTTCAAAAAAAGCTAAATCCATATATACTTTTCGGTCTCCCGGACAATAAAAAGGACCTGAAGCAGATGATGCACCACCACAAGCCGTTTGTACAGAGCCTTTAAAAAGTACTAATTTTGGTTTTTCATATGTCATTCCGTGTTCGGAGAAAATTTTGCTCCATATGTCTTCATTGTCCGCCAAAACAACTTTTACAAAATTCCCCATTTCTTCATCTTCTTTGCTTAAAGGAGCTGAAGTTTCAGTTTGTTGCTGTTGTCCACCTTGCAATTGCTCTAAAACAGGAGTGATCATTTGGGCATTTTCGCCTCCAAATACATTTACTAAAAGGATGATGATTCCGATTATTCCGCCACCAACTACAGCTTTTCCACCAGATATACCTCTTCTGTCTTCGACATTATCACTTTGTCTTCTGCCTTGCCATTTCATATTGAATTGTTTTTAAACTTATTATCAAAAGGGATGTACGAATTTATATATTTTTTATGATAAATTTTACATTCGAATGAGGAATGTTTTGAAAAGTTTGGGTTTCTCAACTATGACTGCTGAATACTATAATTTTACGCCAGCCATTTTGTTAATGCTTCTTCAACAGTTCCTTTCATAATAGGTTTTGAGATGTAATCGTCCATTCCGGCAGAGATACATTTGT
This sequence comes from Flavobacterium potami, assembly GCF_020026915.1. Classification (GTDB taxonomy): domain Bacteria; phylum Bacteroidota; class Bacteroidia; order Flavobacteriales; family Flavobacteriaceae; genus Flavobacterium; species Flavobacterium potami. The sequence goes on from NZ_JAINUY010000001.1 coordinate 391,207, forward strand.
TTCTTTCCTCTTTTTCTGTTCCTGCTGTTACTGCAATAATAGGAATATCACGGCCTTTTTTGGTGTTTCTGATCGCTTTAGCAGTTTCATAACCATTCATAATTGGCATCTGAATGTCCATAAAAATAATAGTCGGATTGATTTGCTCGAATTTCTGAATGGCTTCGTAACCATTTTCACATTCGTAGATAAAAGCGTTGTTGTAAAGGTTTTTAATAATTGTTTTTAGAAGCAACATATTTACTTTGTTGTCTTCTACAATCAAAAACGTGATGTTGTTGCTATTTGGTTCAGTATTGTCAGATTCCAATTCGATATTTAAACTTTTAAGTTCAGCATTATATTTGTCATTAATGCTTTGGTTACTCGTTTTTAGATTTAAATCAAAAAAGAAAGTACTTCCTTCGTTAATTGTGCTTTCAAGTTGTAAACGGCTTTCCATTAAAGCGAGTAACTGATTTGAAATGGTCAATCCTAATCCTGTTCCTCCAAATTTTCTCGTTGTAGAACTATCTTCTTGCGAAAAAGCTTTGAAAATTTTCTTTTGATTTTTTTCTAATATTCCAATTCCGGTGTCAATTACAGAAAAGCGAATTAAACAATAATTATTTTTCTTTTTTTCTAAAACCGAAACATTTAATTTAATAGAACCTTCAGTTGTAAATTTTATTGCGTTAGAAAGCAGATTAATCAAAATTTGTTTGATACGGACAATGTCGGTCCAAATGTATTTCGGTACATCGGGATCTATATTCAATTCGAGAGTGAGGTTTTTTTGATTGGATTCGTAAATAATTAAATCGAAAACTTGTCCCAGAACTTTTTTAATGTCATAAAGATCAATAAACAGTTCTAGTTTTCCTGCTTCAATTTTAGAGAAATCCAAAATATCATTCACAATTTCAAGCAGCGAATGCGCCGATTGATTTATGGTGGTCATGTATTTTTCCTGAATTTCTTCCAATTCGGTTTTCATTAATAAATGAGTAAATCCTATAATTCCGTTGAGCGGAGTCCTAATTTCGTGCGACATATTAGCCAAGAAATCAGATTTAGATTTGCTGGCTGCTTCTGCCAGTTGTTTGGCTTTTATAGCATCTTCAATTTCTTTTTTGTTGGTAATATCGAAATAGATTCCGCCTACAAATTCAATTTCGTCATCTCTTTTTATTACATCTCCAAATTCTTCTATCCAGATATATTCGCCGGTTTTTTTTCGAATACGGTAAACATTGTGCAACGGCATTCCATTTTGTAAATTATCAATTTGATTGTTGATAACTTCCTCTTTGTCATCATGATGAATTAATGAAAGAAACGATAAATTATTTTCTATAAATTCTGATTTTGAATACCCTGTCAAATTTAAGACTTCATCATTTAAGAAAATCTTGGTTGAAAAAGCATCAAATTTGGATAAGTAAACAGTTCCCGGAATGTTATTAGCGATTAATTTGAACTTTTCTTCACTTTCAATAATCTTACTTTCGTTACGATTTCGTTCTAATGCAGAAGAAATATTATTGGCCAGGACTTGAAAAATATTGATTTCATCTTCGGTCCATCTTTTTTCTTTAAAACAATCATCGAAACCAATAAAACCTGTAAAAATATCGTTGATGTAAAGAGGTAATATTAAGATCGATTGGATCTCGTTATTGATGAGTAGTGTTTTAAAAAAGCCTTCATCGAGATCACGTGTCAATGTGTTTAGGATTTTCTTTTGCTGAGCGGCTTCGTAAATTTCTTTTAAATTTTCTTCCGTCATATGACGCAAGGGCGTAATCTGGTGAATCACTCCTTCGCGAGACCATTTGTATTTTTGGCTGACCGTATTGTAAATCGGATCTTTTTCGTAATAATACATATGATCTACTTTTGCTGCTCTTCCTATAATATTATAGGTTTCCTGAAACATCTGTTCGGTAGTTTTGCTCAACAGAAATTTTTCTGTACAAGATGAAAGAGCCGACAAAAGATGGCTTTTAAATTCTAATTTTCTCTCTGCTTCCAAACGCATTTGAGAAGAGATTGCTAGAGAAATTACATCTGAAATGGTTCTCGCATAATTAATATCTTCATTGTCCCATTCGCGTTTTCGAACGGTACTTTCAAAACAAACCACCCCTGCCAATTGTCCCGTTAAGAAAATTGGAACATCGAGCATGGACTTAATGTTGTTTTTGGTAAAGTATAATTTTTGAAATTCGGAAGTTTCTAATTTGTTAAAAACATCCGGAGCATTTATGATTGCTTTGTTGCTTAAGGTTTCAAAATAAATAGGATAAGATTCTTTGTTTAGAATATTTTTATCGTTCAGATTTTGATTATCATGGCTGTAAAGATTTTTACAAGTAATTAAATCTTTATGGTATTTCCAGAAACTTACACGATCGGCATTGCTGATGGTAGAGGCTTCTTTTAGTATTAAATCAATGACAGTATTTAATTTGTCGTATTTACTAAAATCGGTGGTAGATAGTTTTTTGGTTGAATTGTTGTACGCTTCAATTTTTTTGAGACGTCTTTTTTTCTCTTTTTCAATGTTCTTTTTTTCTGTAATATCTCTTGCAATTCCTGAGAAACCTGCAAATTGCCCAAACTCATTTCTGCGTACTGTAATTTTCTGAGAAATCCACATCTCTATTCCGTTTTTCATTAAAATTGGAATTTCTATTACAGGATTATGAGCCTCATTTATAACTAAATTAGAGTAAAAATCGGCAGCACTTTTTACGTATTTCTCCCGAATAAAACTAGAATAATGTTTCTTGATGATTTCATTTTCCGAGTATCCTAAAATAGAAATACCAAATTCATTTATGAAGGTGAAATTACCGTTGGCATCAAACTCAAAAATGATATCGGTTGCGGTCTGGATTAAATTTTTGTATTGATCCTGAACCAAAATTTGCTCTGTAACATCTTGACCGATACTGATAATTAAGTCTTCGGAGAATTTTTTATCTTTCCATTGAATGTATTTAAATTCTCCATTTTTACATTTTAATTTACGAATGTAAAGTTTGTCTTCTTGGTTTTTTAATGGATTCAACTTTGTGTTGAACTCTGAATCCTTTGTTAAGTCAGAAAACTTTAATCCCATAACTTCATCAGGATGATAGCCTAAAATGGAGGTTATGGTTTCGCTGCAAAATAAAATTTCACCATTTTGATTAGAGGCAATAGTTAACGAATTTCCTTTGTGAACAATTTCATTGGCGAATCTAAAATTATCACGATTGTTTAATAAAACGGCATATTTTACCTGATTTATAATAAAAATCAGGATGCAGAAATTAATCAATAAAATAGATGATTTTGTCGGGATGAGCTGAAAAGCAATTGTAAGGATAAGAAAGACAAAAACGGAACCAACAAAAAACCAATAAATTTTAATAGGTTTTAGAATGTTGTATGAAAAGAAAAAAGAAATCAGAAAAACAATAATCGGGACAACATCTTTAGGAAGCAAAATGATATTGGATCCTACATAACTCATGTAAATGAAAAAACAAAATATAAAAAGCTGCTGAATTCGATCGCGAAGCCATTTTACTTTATCTGTAATGGCATAAAGAATAAGTACTCCAACACCAATAGAAACATTTAGGATTAAAAGGCTTTTGGGTCTGATTTTAAAGATTTCATTGATAATTTCGATTACAATTACCGCAATTCCAAAGAATAAAATATAGAGTTGATATTCTTTGCTAATAGTATCCTGTTCTTTCTTTTTTTCAATGAAATATCCAATTTTTGCTTTAATTCTAAAAAACTGATAAACAAGCAGTGAAAGAAATGCAAAAAGAGATAATCCTAAAACAATAAGTTTAGGATTATTATAGAAAATAATATCTGAATTAAAAAGATGCCAACTTGCCATAATAACTTCTAGGGCATTTCCAATACTGAAAATTCCCGAAATTACCGAATTGAAAAAACTACAGTCCGTGGCCATAGAATTTGGGGTAGTTGGTTTTACTAAACAGCCTTTGAAAATTCTTTAAAGAGGTGGTTAGTCTCTTTATAAATTAGAATTTTCTATTTTAATCTACATTATATTTTCCAATTGAATCAATTGAATCTTCTTCCTCTTCGTCTATCCCAAAAATGGCAAAATACGTTGCATATTGCATTGAACTGTTAAAAACTACAGTAAAAATAACTCCAACGCAGCATCCTACAAGTCCCACAAGGGCACCTAAAAAACCTGTTAAAAAAAATGCTAATATAGCAAGCGGATTTTTGGTTACAACTGCAATACTTGATTTTAAGGCATCTAAGCCAGTTAGATTTCCAAAAATAATTAAAGGTGCTGCAAAGTACACGAAGTAAGAGACAATATATGGAATTGCAAATGCAACTACATTTTCGTACGGAATATCCAGACTTCTAACTAAGTTAGAAAGTGCGTTTCCAATAATGGCAGGTATTATAGCAGCTATAAAAAGTTGTGCAAAATGTTTTCCTTTGTAATACGTGAACATTGTAGAAACATTAAATTCAACATCTTTATCTGCTGAATCAGCCATTTTTAAGAATCCCGCGCTAAAAGGAGCTATTAATGCCGCTAAAGCAGAAAAACCAATAGTTTGTATTAAAAGTTCAACTGCGCTAAATTTTTGATTGTTAAGTTCTTTTAGATAATCTTCTTTCAGACTTTCTACTCCGAAATAAGTAATCATTATTCCCATATAAACCATGACCGCGATAACGGTAAAAACCAAAATAATAAGCCCAGAATAAATTGCTATTTTTTTATAATTTTCGAAGGCGTGATTAAAAACTGTAGCAAAATCAAGGGAATAGCCGTTTCTTTTGATGTCCTCAATTTGGTCAAGTGTAGATTTCATTTTTAGCGTAAAATTGTTTTATAGACTTGTAAGGTTTTATAAGTATCTTGACGTAAATATAGCATTTTAAATCAATTCCGTATAAAAATCTAAAAAACATTCTACGATGTTCTAAGTGATTTAAAGCCAGTTCAGAATGCGTTTTATGGAAGCTAATTTATCTTTGTAAGGAGCATATCGCATTGGCAAATCGAGCCAGTTTCCTTTTTTAACGATTGCTTTATGATGAGAAAATGTGTCAAAGCTAAGCTTGCCGTGGTATGCCCCGATTCCGCTATGACCAACACCGCCAAAAGGAAGTCTTTTATTAGAAAAGTGAACAACCGTGTCATTGATGCATCCGCCTCCAAAAGAGTATCTGGAAATTAATTTTTTGGAGAATGAATTATTTTCACTAAAAATGTAAAATGAAAGAGGTTTCTCATAACGGCTGACGACATTTTCGATATCATTTTTATTTTCGTACGTAAGAATTGGCAAGATTGGACCAAAAATTTCTTCTTTCATAACCGGACTGTCTAAATCTGGATCTTCAAGTAGAGTTGGAGCAATGTACAGCTTGTTGGCATCACTTTCTCCTCCAAATAAAATATGTTCACCCTGAATCATATTTGTTAGACGGTACCAGTTTTTAGTATTTATAATTCGTGCAAAATCAGGCGATTTGTCTATTTTTTTTCCGTAAGCTTTAAGGATTTCCTCGATTAAATAGCTAATGAAATTGACTTTCATGTTTTTCTGAACCAGAATATAATCGGGAGCTATGCAAGTCTGGCCTGCATTAATGAATTTTCCCCAAACAATACGTTTTGCTGCCAGTTTTAAATCGGCAGTTTCGTCAACGATGCACGGATTTTTTCCTCCCAATTCTAATGTGACAGGAGTGAGGTTTTCGGCTGCGGCTTTAGCAACGATTTTTCCAACGGCTACGCTTCCGGTAAAAAAGATATAATCCCAACGTTGGGCTAATAGTTTATTTGAAACTTCGACTCCACCTTCAAAAACTTCCACATGATTAACATGAAAAGTCTTTTCTATAATTTTAGCAATAATGGCAGAAGTATGCGGTGTGAGTTCAGAAGGTTTTAAAACAACTTTGTTTCCTGCAGCAACAGCAGCAATTAAGGGGCAAAGTGCCAATTGGAAAGGATAATTCCACGGCGCAATGATTAAAACATTTCCATAAGGTTCTTTGTACAGATAATCAGAGGAAGGAAAATTGAGTAGCGAGGGAAAAACACGCTTAGGTTTTGCCCATTTACTGATATTTTTAATGACATTTTTTAAATCCGAAATAACGTAGTTGGTTTCCGTTAAAACAGCCTCAAACTCTGGTTTTTGAAAGTCATCATGCAAAGCTTTTACGATAAGATCCTCGCTTTTCTGAATATTATACAATAACTTTTTTAGGGTTTCTTTTCGATATCCGATGTCGCTTTTATAATCCATTTTTTCGATTAGCTTGATTTTTTCTCTATGCAAGTTAATTGATAAATTTTTAAAAATTAACAATTATATCATAAAAATCAGACAGCATTCCAAATAGAATCGTCGGGAGTAGGGGCGATAATAGTAATTTCTTCTTTTGAAACCGGATGTGTAAAAGTCAATTTTCTGGCATGAAGATGAATTCCTCCGTCAGGATTACTTCGATCTGCGCCGTACTTTAAATCGCCTTTGATCGGAGAACCAATCGCTGTTAATTGGGCTCTAATTTGATGGTGGCGACCCGTATGCAAATTGATTTCTAGAGCGGTATAATTCTGAAGTTCTTTAATAATAGTATAATCTAAACTGGCTAATTTACTATCAGGAACTTCTTTTAAATGTGCTTTTGAAGTGTTGTTTTTTTCGTTTCTTTTTAAATAATGAACCAATTTAGCTTTCGCCTCTTTTGGTTTGTTTTTGACAACAGCCCAATATGTTTTTTTGGTTTCACGATTACTGAATAATTCATTCATTCGAGATAGAGCCTTACTCGTTCTAGCAAAAACCACAATTCCAGTTGTTGGTCTGTCCAAACGATGAATTACACCCAAGAAAACATCACCAGGCTTATTGTATTTGGCTTTAATATATTCTTTTACAACATCAGAAAGAGGTTTGTCACCAGTTTTATCTCCCTGAACAATATCACCAACACGTTTATTGACCACAATGATGTGATTGTCTTCATGTAATACTTGTAAGTTGTCTTTATTAGAAATGATTTTCATTAAAAGAATTTTAGATTTCTGATTTTAGATTGAAATTTGGCTAAAGCCGAGAAAAGCCTTAAAAATAAACCTCCAGCTAAAGCTGGAGGCAATTCATAAAACTTTGTCCCTTTGTTACTTTGTCCCTTTGACCCTTAGATTAATATTGTTCTTTCTCGTTAGGAAAATCACTAGACTTAACATCTGCTGCGTATTGACCAATTGCTTTTGTCATTTCTTCATAAAGATTTAAGTAACGACGCAAGAAACGCGGACTGAATTCATTATTCATACCTAACATATCATGAATAACTAAAACCTGACCATCAACGGCACCTCCAGCACCAATTCCGATTACAGGAATAGAAATACTGTCTGCTACTTTTTTAGCAAGATCTGCCGGTATTTTTTCTAGAACAACTGCAAAACATCCAATTTTTTCAAGCATTTGAGCATCTTCAATTAGTTTTTCTGCTTCTTCTTCCTCTTTTGCACGAACGCTGTAAGTTCCGAATTTGTAGATAGATTGAGGTGTTAAACCCAAATGGCCCATTACCGGAATTCCGGCATGTAATATCTTTTTAATAGATTCTTTAATTTCCTTTCCGCCTTCTAGTTTTACTGCGTGTCCGCCACTTTCTTTCATAATTCTGATAGAAGAACGAAGCGCTTCTTTAGGATCCGATTGGTAACTTCCAAAAGGTAAATCTACGACAACTAAAGCTCTTTCGACAGCGCGAACAACAGACGAAGCATGATAAATCATTTGATCTAAAGTAATTGGCAAAGTCGTTTCGTGACCCGCCATAACGTTCGATGCAGAATCTCCAACTAAAATTACGTCAACACCTGCAGTGTCAACAATTTTCGCCATAGTATAATCATACGCAGTAAGCATAGAGATTTTCTCTCCATTGCTTTTCATTTCAATTAATGACTTTGTTGTGATTCTTTTATAATCTTTCTTTGCTACTGACATTTTTTTATTTTTTTGATATTGTAAAAGTATTGAATAATTGTAAAAGAGGAATCAGCAGTAATAGAATATTTCAACAGAAAATGCTTTTCGGTTTTTAAATTCTAATAGAAATTGACTGTTTTCCATTACAATAGATTTATTGTGTAGTGATTTTAATGGTTTTTGCCACGAATTCCAAGAATTTAAATACAAAAGAAATTCGTGAAAATTCGTGTAATTCGTGGCAAGCCTAGTTTTTTAGCAATCCGCCATATTTACGGCAATTGCAAGTCCACCTTCTGAGGTTTCTTTATATTTTGAATTCATATCTTTTGCCGTTTCCCACATGGTATTAATTACTTTGTCTAACGGAACTTTAGCATTTTTAGAATCAGTTTCTAAAGCCAATTCTGCAGCATTAATGGCTTTTATGGCGCCCATTGTATTTCTTTCTATACACGGAATCTGAACTAAACCGCCAATTGGATCGCAGGTTAAACCTAAATGATGTTCCATAGCAATTTCTGCTGCCATTAAAACCTGTGCAGGAGTTCCGCCCATTAATTCGCAAAGTGCCGCTGCTGCCATTGATGATGAAACGCCAATTTCGGCCTGACATCCGCCCATTGCAGCAGAAATCGTAGAACCTTTTTTGAAGATACTTCCAATTTCTCCGGCAACCATCAAAAATTGTTTGATTTCTTTTTCGCCTGCATCGTGGTTTTCAATTACCATGTAATACATTAAAACGGCCGGAATTACACCAGAACTTCCGTTTGTTGGAGCAGTAACCACACGACCTAAAGACGCGTTTACTTCATTCACGGCAAGTGCAAAACAGCTCACCCATTTTAAAATCTGACGAAATTTTACCTCGGTTTTTCTAATTTCTTCCAACCAAGACTGTGGATCGTTATAATTAGACAATCCAATTAAGTTTTGATGCATGTCAAAAGCTCTTCTTCGAACGTGGAGTCCACCAGGAAGAATACCTTCAGAATGACATCCAATATACATGCATTCTAACATCGTATTCCAAATACGCATTAATTCAGAATGCACTTCAGCTTCTGGGCGCATCGAAATTTCATTTTCATATACAATCTCAGAAATCGATTTGTTTTCAGAAACGGTATAATTCAATAATTCTGCCGCATTTTGAATCGGATAGGGAAAGGCACATTTTATAACTTCTTTCAGTTTTGCATTAGTACGTTCTTCTTTCACAACAAATCCGCCTCCAATTGAATAAAAAGTAGATTCATATTCAGAATCGTCAGCTTTATAAGCGGTGAATTTTAAGCCATTTGCATGGAAAGGAAGAAAATCTTTGTTGAAAACGATGTCCTGAAGAAAAAAGAAAGGAATCACTTTTTGGTTGCCCAAATTGATTTCGTTTGTTGTTTCAATTTTTTTAATAATTCCGGCAATATCTTCTACAGGAATATATTCAGGATCTTGTCCGCTCAAGCCAAGCATAACGGCAAGATCGGTTGCGTGCCCTTTTCCGGTTAAAGAAAGAGAGCCGTATAAATCGACTTTTACTCTTGTAATATTGTCTAAAATAGCTTCGTCTTTCAATTCTTCTAGAAAGCGTTCAGCAGCGCGCCATGGTCCTAAAGTATGTGAACTTGAAGGGCCAACGCCAATTTTAAGCATATCAAAAACAGAGATACATTCTTCCATTGTTCATTTTTTGTTAAGACAAAGATAATTGAATAATGTAATGAAAGTTTATATTTGAATATTAATCTTGCATATTTGTTAAAATAAATATTAAATTTTAATAATTCGGCAACGAAATAAAATTAATTCCTTAATATTCGGTTTACGTAAAAAGTTCGTGTTTTTTAGGTATTTTTGTAAATAGAGTTTTAAAAGACTCCATTTTTAATATTAATACTTCCTGGATTTAGTTTTAATTCTGAAAATCGTCTTTTTCAAATTTATAATGCCACAAGAAGATAAAGTTACCCTATGATAGAATTTTTCAAACATCTATTACAAGAATTCGAATTACCACTAAGCAATCCAGTATTGATATTTTCGTTAATACTTTTTATTATTCTGCTTTCGCCAATTTTACTTAAAAAAATTAACATCCCTGGAATTATTGGATTGATTATTTCTGGAGTTGTGATTGGTCCTCACGGATTAAACATTCTCGCAAAAAACTCTGCAGTAGATTTGTTTTCAACAATCGGTCTTTTGTATATCATGTTTATTGCCGGATTAGAATTGGATATGAATGAATTTAAAGCCAATCGAAATAAAAGTGTTTTGTTTGGTTTTTTTACTTTCATTCTCCCGCTTTCAATCGGATTTCCAGTTTGTTTCTATTTATTGAATTATGATTTTAATGCCAGTTTCTTAACTGCCAGTATGTTTGCTACACACACGCTAGTGGCATATCCAATTGTAAGCAAGTTAGGAATTGCGAAAAATCAAGCTGTTGCAATTACGGTAGGTGGAACTATTTTGACAGATACAGCTGTTTTGATTATTCTAGCAGTAATTATGGGAAGCAGTCAAGGAAATCTAAATCAGGCGTTTTGGGTAAAATTGATCGTTTCTTTAGCTATTTTTTCGGCCATCATGTTTTTGATTATTCCGCGTGTTGCAAAGTGGTTTTTCAAAAAATTAGAAAGTGAAAAACATGCACATTATATTTTTGTACTTTCTGTCGTTTTCTTTGCCGCATTTTTGGCGGAAGTAGCAGGAGTAGAGCCTATTATTGGAGCATTCGTTGCTGGTTTGGCATTAAATCCTTTAATTCCACATTCTTCTGCTTTAATGAACAGAATCGAGTTTATTGGTAATTCACTTTTTATTCCGTTTTTCTTGATTTCTGTCGGAATGCTTGTTGATGTGAGCGTTATTCTAAGCGGACCCACTGCGTTAATCGTGGCAGGAACTCTGAGTGTTGTAGCTATCTTTGGGAAATGGATTGCGGCTTTCTTTACTCAAATTGTTTTTAAATATTCTAGAACAGAAAGACAACTTATTTTCGGATTGAGCAGTGCACATGCTGCAGCAACTTTGGCTGTAATTTTGGTTGGATTTAAAGCCAAAATTCTTGATGAAAACATCTTGAACGGAACTATTATTTTGATTTTGATAACCTGTATCGTGGCTTCATTTGCAACAGAAAAAGCAGCGAAAAAAATTGCAATCTGTGAAGAAGAAATTTCGCATGAAGATGCTGAGAAGGATCAGATTTTAGACGAACATATTCTGATTCCGCTGGCAAAAACTTCTGCAGCAGCGGGCTTGTTAGATTTTGCGCTTTTAATTAAAGATAAAAAATCGTCTAATCCTGTTACTTTGTTAACGATTGTTCCGAATAATAATCAGGCAGAAAAGAATATTTTAAAATACAGAAAAGCAGTTGATAAATTTGTAATTCAAGCTTCTGCCTCAGAAGCAAAAATCAATACCATTGCCAGAATTGATCATAATCCAGCGAGTGGAATTGCAAGAACTTCTAAAGAAATTATGTCGGATATCGTAATTGTAGGATGGCCGAGAAAGACCGGTTTTATTGATAAGATTTTTGGTGAAAATGTAGATTCAATCATTAATAATGTAGATAAGAATTTATTCATTTGTCGATTCCAAATGAATTTTATAGAAGAAAAAAGGCTGGTTTTTGTTTGTCCGCCATTTTCAGAAAGAGGAATTGGTTTTCATTTATTATTACAAAAAGTTACCCGTTTGTCTCAGGAACTTAGTATTCCAATTGTGGTTTACGCAGAAGAAAAAACATATCAGACTATTCAGCAGATTGCCTTAAACTTAAAGTTAAACAGCAAATTAGGTTTCAAAAATATTTCTGACTGGGAAGATTTTGAAGTGATTTCAAATGATATAAAAACAACAGATTTAGTAGTTTTCAATTTATCAAGAAAAGGTTCTGTTTCCTATCAATCGATCTTTGACAAATTGCCTCAGAAATTCGAAAAATCTTTTGGAGATAACAATGTGATTTTGGTTTATCCGCAAGACGATCGCAAAGAAAGCGCAATGGATGCTTACGAAGATTTTACCGCATCTCCTTTAACCAAAAGTCTGGAAGCAATTGAACAAATCGGTCGCGGTTTGGGAAGTATTTTGAAAAAAAGCTAATTTAATTTTATTATTTTTTATTAACGTATGGGAGTAAAATTACGTTTCATTGTTTTGTTTTTAGTAAGTACTATGTGTTTAGGGCAAAGTACCTTATACAAAAAATGGGATATTTTTACCTTAAATGGTAAAAAAGGAATTAAAAATAAAAGTGGAGCAGTGGTCTTACCTGCAAAATATGATGATGTAATGTTTGATTACGCAGATACTTTACCTAGAGTTAAACTTGATGATAAAATTGGGGTAATAGATAAGTTTGGTAAAGAATTAACTCCGATAAAATACACACTTACGTATTGGTATACTGATAATTTACTTCTTGTAAAGGCAGATGGAAAATGGGGCTATTTGGACCGAAAAGGAATAGAGGTTATTCCTTTGATATATGAAAAAGCGAGTATGTTTTCTGAGAAATTAGCCGATGTTAAATTAGATGGCAAATGCGGATTTATAGACACGAAGGGAAAGATAATAATTGATCTACAATATGATGGAGTTTCTCCGTTTAGAGAAGGAATTGCAAGTGTTAGAAACGATTGGAAATATGCATACATAAACCTTCAGGGAAAAGAAATTACACCTTTTAAATATGATCAAGGCTTTTTTTGCGTGGATGGAATGATAAAGGTTAAAATAGATAATAAATTTGGGTTTATCAATAAAAATGGAGAGGAAGTAGTGCCTGTTAAATATGATGATGCCAATGGTTTTGAAGAAGGATTGGCAGTTGTAAGTCTAAACAAAAAATTTGGTTTTGTAGATAAGAAAGGTAATGAAGTAGTACCATTAATTTATGATCGTACCTATCCTTTTTCTTCTGGTCTTGCGCCTGTTCAAATTGATAAAAAGTATGGCTTTGTAGATAAAACAGGTAAAGTTGTTATTCCAATAAAATATGCTAGTGCAGCAGGATTTATAAACGGAAAAGCAATGGTGGGCCTTAATGGGAATTACTTTTTTATTGATCAAAAAGGGAATTGTTTAGATAATGATTGTAAATAAATCTAGTTAAGATTGAATTATGAGAATTAAGTTTTTGACGTTTATCTTATCTGTTTTCTTTTGCATTAGTTGTAAAAATAATGTGGATCATCCATTTGTTCCATCAAAAAAGATAGAACAAAAAATAGTCAAGAAAGTAGAAAGAGAAAACTTCGAAGAATTCAATAAAAAATTTCATTCGGATTCTCTTTTTCAGGTTTCAAGAGTTGATTTTCCAATTGAAGGAAAACATATTTATGGATTTGAACAATACAATTGGACAAGGAAGAATTGGCAATTTCAAGCTGTTCCTGTTGCTGAACAGGTAGAAATTGGAGAATATCAGCATTCTTTAGTAAAGACAGATACTTTAATCACAGAAAGATTCTGGATTCCTGACAGCGGTTTTGAAGTCGAAAGACAGTTTAAATTGATTGGAAATAAATGGTTTTTAATTTATTATAATGACATAAATTTATAGTTATGGAAAAGAGCATAAAATCAATCCGACCATTTATTGGTTCTCAAAATTTTGAAATTTCAAGAAGTTTTTATCGTGATTTAGGTTTTGAAGAAACCGTTTTAGACTCAAAAATGTCTGTTTTTAAAACGGATGAAATTGCTTTTTATCTACAGGATGCCTACGTAAAAGACTGGATTGACAATACTATGATTTTTGTAGAAGTTGATGATGTTGAATCTTATTATAGTAAACTTTCAGCTTTAAATCTTCCAGAAAAGTATGAAGGTTCAAAATTAAGTTCGATACAATATTTAGATTGGGGAAGCGAATGTTTCTTGCACGATCCGTCCGGAATTTTATGGCATTTTGGAAAGTTCAAATAAATTTACCTCAAACCAAAATCACCCAAAACTTTCGTTGTCTCTTTACGCTGATACCAATCATTGTAAACCAATTCTATGTTTTTAACGTCAAATTCGCCAAAATCGTAATCGCGAAATTTCTCTGCAACTTCGATTAATCTCTTCGGATCATGAAGTTTTTCCTGAAAACGCATTACTGTAGAATGTGCCGTAAATATAGAATAGCGACTATCCATACTTTGCTGCAATCCTGATTTTTTGAAGTTCTCGCGAAGTTTGTTTCTTAAATTATTCAAAGTTTCATCACTCGGAAATCCCTGGATAAGTAAAGCAGATGGAGAAGCTGTAATGCCTTTAAAATGAATTTTAATTTTCTCTACTTCAACAAGACTTCTACAAATAATTTCGATGTATTCTTTTGGTGCAATCTGATTTAGAGTAAATTGATCCGAGCAAGAAATAATCGACATGATGGTAATGTGAATGTCTGAATCGGGATAAAAATACTGTTCAGGTTCAATTTTTTTTAATTCGCTGATGAAAGCCTGGATATTGGCTTTTACTTCTTCATTTGGGCGAATTAGAAGCGTGATTCCGAAACGGGAATCAGATTCGTTTTTTAGTTCAGAATCTATCGAATATTTTCCTGCCGAAATTGCTTCAGCCGAAGTTTTATAAAGTTGGTTGTAATGTTCGGTTAGATTCATTTTTGTTTATTTCTTTTTTACTTTTTCAAGGTTTTCTTTTACTCTAAATTTTACGATCTCCGCAATTAAATCATACGGAATTTCATTTTTAAATGGAAACTGAATTGAGCCTTTTCCTGTTTTATATTTAGAAAGTTGCGGAGCAAAAGCTTCGTTTCCCGTTGGAAGTGCATATAGGCCAATATGATTTTTAAAAGCCGCAAAATAAACCACAATTCCATTTTGCTCAAAAGCGGGCATCGAATAACTGATTTTCTCTTTAGCATCTGGCGCAGCATTCTGAATCGTCATTCTGACTTTTTCTAAAATTTCCTGAACTTCATTTGGAAATCCACCAATGTATTCGTCTATATTTTCGGGTTTTTTAACTTCCATAGTTTTTTTTTGTTTCAGGTTTCAGGTTTCAAGTTTTCTTTCTTTGAGTTTTTTTTACCGCAAAGTGCGCAAAGTTTTTTTATTACAAGTCTCAGCAGAATCTATATTTTAAGTTCGCAAAGCTTTGTATTGATAAAACTTTATAAGACAAAACTTTGTGAACTTTTCATTTTTAATGAATCTCAAAAAAAACTTAGCGAACTTTGCGTAAACCTTTGCGACCTTTGCGGTTAAATAACCACAAAAAATGCGGTTAAATAACCATTAAGCTAGCCCTTTCGGAAAACGATCCAAAACCAAATTCAATAGTAAATTATGTTCTAAATACGCCTTTGCTCCAGCTAGAACCAAAGTAAAACCTTCGGTCGAGTTACGAACTTGATCTATTATTTTGTCTGTATCGCCCTGAAAACCAGAATTGGTAATGCTTACAAAAGTTTCATGCTCATTTAACGGACTAAAAACCCATTCTACCAAAGTAACCTCGTCAGGATTTCCCCATTCGATCACAATCTTTTTGTTTTCTTGTAAAACTAGCGTTTTAACAGAAAGAGAAAAACCATACATCTCCCAGGTCCATTCCGTTTTTTGGTTTTCTTCTAAATTTCCTGATCCTTTAGTAAACCAAAATTTACTTGTAATTTTAGGATCAATAAAAGCCTGAAAAACTTCTGAAACAGGTTTCCTAATCAGCATTTCGGCCTTTGCATATTTGTTGTTTTCTGTTTTCATATGTTTTTAGATTAGATGTGGTTTGTTAGAAGCAAGATGGTAAATTCTTTAATTTTCCAAGCCCTAATTTATGAAATTAGTATTTTACGGACTCCCAAAATTTAATTAAATGTATAACCAACCAAGACATTTAATGAATTAGTTTTTATCGCGCCACCATTCATTACTTCGGTTTTTGAGATATCAGATACTCCTAAGTTATCTCTGATCTCTACATACACTTGATGATTTTCATTTACCTTGAACTCTTTTCCAATTCCAGCAGTAAAGCCAAAATCCATTGATTTCTTATATTTTGTGTCTTCTTCATCATAATCGGTTTCGCCAGGAATATTTACATGTGTTTTTATGCCCGATTTTAGCAAATAGCCAAGATATGGTCCCGCATTTACATAAAAACTTTTATCCTTAGAGAAGTTGTATTTTAAAAGAACCGGAAGCACGAGATAATTTAAATATACAGTACTTTTTACAGAATAGGTTCCAGGTGAAATTGAACTTTCTGGGTCAAGAATTTCAATGTTGTTTTTGCTTTTTTGAGTTTTTCTTTCGTAGTTAAGATCTGTTTTTATAGATAAATTGTCTTGGATTTTATATTGAAACGAAACGCCAAAAACATAAGCTAAACCCGAATTAAGGTCAGCATAAGAGTCGAAACCCCAAAGCGTTGAGTAGTTTGCTCCTCCTTGTAATCCAAATTTAATTTTTGATTCTTGTGCAGTTGTTTTAAAACTAATTAAAGAAATGGTAAAAAGTAATACAGTAATTTTTTTCATGTAATGTTTAGGTTGTTTTTAGGGAATATATGTAATTCTTTTTTCTCGCAAATTAATTAAATCTCTTCCTTCTCAATCCATTTTCCTACGGTTGGAGCAACATAATTTTTCATTTGATGTAATAGATCTTCAATAGTATCGCTAACCAAAAGCATTTCTCTATTGACTTCTTTCAACAAACCTTTTTCGGTCATTGTTTTTAGTAATTCAATAAGCGAATCGTAAAAACCATTTACATTCAAAATTGCGATTGGTTTTTTATGAAGTCCTAATTGTGCCCAAGTCAGCATTTCGAAAAGTTCTTCGAGAGTTCCAAAACCTCCAGGAAGTGCAATTACACCATCACATAAATCGTTCATTTTAGTTTTTCTTTCGTGCATGCTTTCTACCAAAATTAATTCAGTCAAACCTAAGTGCGCAATTTCTTTCGATCTTAAAAAGTTCGGAAGTACTCCAATTACTTTTCCGCCGGCATTTAAAGCTCCGTCAGCAACAGCGCCCATTAAACCGACATTTGCACCGCCATAAACCACTTCTATATTTTGTTCCGCAAGAGTTTTTCCTAACGCTGCAGCTTGTTCTTCATAAATTTTTTCGGTGCCATAACTTGAAGCACAGAATACTGTTATTCTTTTCATTATTGTTGTAATGTTAAATGTTAAAAGTTAGATGTTAAAAGTTAGATGTAAAATGTGGTTTTACTGTGAACTGATACTGAGAACTGATACTGAAAACCGCGACTAACTTTATTTCTTCAATTCATATTCAAAATACGGCATTTCTGCGCCATTAACCGTAAATTTCAACTCATTAATTTTTTCTGCTCCGAGTTTTAAAACGGCTTTTTGCGAACGAAAATTTTCTGATCCAATATGAAAAAGTACCGAATCAACGTGCTGAAAAGCATAGTCAATCATTAATTTTTTGTTTGATTTATTGTAAGGACCGCCCCAATATTTTCGTGATATAAAAGTGTAACCAATTGCAACGCTTGATTGTTCAGGATTATAGTCATAAAAACTAGTTGTTCCCATAATTTCATTGGTTTGTTTGTCGAGGATTAAAAAAGGATTTTTTGTCATTATGATGTCAAAAAAAGTTTTAAAACCTTCTTTTTCATAACGATTTTTTACAGGATTCTGTTCCCAGATTAAAGGATCAGAAGCGGCCTGAAAAAGAGCTTCAAAATGTTTTTCTTCTAGCGGAATTAATTTTGTGAGTTCGTTTTCTAGAAAATCGGGTTTTAATTTGAAGTTTGATGTATTCATTTTTTTGGTTTTTTGATAATTGATACATTTTGTGCAGCTTCTTACGAAGATTCATCGTTCCTCAGAATGACAAAAATAAAAGTAATTTAGAGGTTAAATTCTTTTAATTTGAACACAAGAAACATTTTCCATTTTAATTTGCGTTCCTGTTTTCTTTAATAATCCGGTTTTAGAATCTCTTTTAAAAACCACGACATTTCCTGTTTGTACATTCGAAGCGACTAAAAATTTACCGCTTTCATCAATTGCAAAAATTCTAGGATGTTTTCCTAAAGTCGATTGATAGCCAATGTTTTTCAGTAGCCCATTTGCATCGATAGAGAAAATGGCAGTATTGTTTTCTTTTCCTCGATTTGTTGCATAAAGAAATTTTCCGTCGGGAGAAATGTGAATGTCGGAGCTTTCAAAACCGTCTTTTATTTTATCTGAATGTGTTGCGATACGTTGGATTTTATTTAAAACACCGTTTTCATATTGATAAACGCTTATTTGTCCTGCCATTTCTTCAATACAATAACCGAATTTTTGATTTGGATGAAAGGTAAAATGTCTTGGGCCAGCCTCTAAATCGGTTTTTGTAAATGGATTTCGAGTTTCCACTAAAGGCATTTTCTGATTTTCATCAAAAGCATAACATCTAATTTTATCTGCTCCTAAGTCGGGTAAAAACAAGTAATCGTTTTGTGGTGAAAATACCGCCGAATGCACGTGCGAGCGTGTTTGCCTCTCTTTATGAGTACTTCCGTCCATGTACTGAAAATTCTGCGCAATAGAATCGATTTTTCCATTTTCTAAAAGAGGAAAAACGGAGACACTTCCTTCAGTATAATTAGCATCAACCAGCCATTTGCCGTTTTTGTGAACAGCAACATAAACCGGATTTTCTCCACCACTTCTTTGACTATTCAAAAAAGTCAACGTTTTTGCTGTTGTATTAAATTCAAAACTGCTTACACTTCCGGCATTTGGCGTTTTGGTATCCGTACAAGAATAAACAAATTTTCCATTAGGAGAAACCGTTAAATAGGAAGGATTCACAACATTTTTGACCGAAGTAAATTTGATCAATTTTCCGTTTAAAGTATCCAGCTGATAAACCTGAATCGCCTCAGCCGTTTTATCACGATTATAAGATCCCAAAAAGACATAAGTGTTTTGAGAAAATAGGTTGATGGTTAATAGAAATGCAATTGCGAAATAATGAATTTTTTGTTTCACGGTTTTTTTGGGTTGTTTCAAGTTTCAGGTTTCAGGTTTCAGGTTTTCAGTCTCGGTTTCATTAACAATTAACAATTAACGAATTCCTTTCCACCACTGTTTAAATTCTTGGTTGTCATTTTTTAATTCGACCACTTCACCAATCATTGGCGTGATTAATGGAATCGGATTTTCAGACAAACTGTTTAGCTCTGTAACTTTATTCAGAGGCTCATCCCAGGAATGCAGAGATAAAGCAAATTTCGAAGAATGAACTGGAAAAACTCTTTTTGCTTTTAGGTCTTTCATTGCTTTGATCACATCTTCTGGCATATTATGAATGTATTTCCACTTCTGATTGTATTGTCCGTTGTCAATCAAAGCAATGTCAAATGGTCCGTATTTTTCTCCAATTTCAGCAAAATGCGAATCGTAACCGCTGTCTCCGCCCAAATACATTTTAAAATCTTTGGTTTCCAGAATAAATGAAGTCCAAAGTGTATTGCATCTTTTGAAACTTCTTCCAGAAAAATGCCTTGAAGGAGCGGTATGAAGTGTCAGATTTTCATCTAATTCAATTGTAGAAAACCAATCTTTTTCGATAATACTTTCAGAAGGAAAACCCCAAAATTCAAAATGAGAACCAACACCAAGTGCAGTAATAATTTTTTTGGTTTTTGGTTTTAATTTTAAAATCGTATCGTAGTCCAAATGATCGTAATGATCGTGAGTAATCAATAAATAATCAATTTCTGGAAGATCTTCAACCGTATAAATGTCAGATCCTTTAAATGATTTGGTGGTGCCCGGAATAGGTGAGGCGTTGCCGCTAAAAACGGGATCAATCAAAAAACGTTTTCCTTCCAATTGAATAAAATAAGAAGAATGTCCAAACCAAACTAAAACATCTTGATCAAGAGTAAGTTCTTTTAAATTGGTTTTTACAGACGGAATCAAATCAGTAGGCATTTTTCGATCTACTTTTTTAAAGAAGAATTCAAACAAAACACCCGCCATACTTTCTCCCTCGGCAAGATCTGGCGTAAAACTTTGATTTTCGAATTTTCCGTTTTTATATTGAGGCGAATTCTGGATTTGAGCTAGTCTTTGGCCAGAGGGCGCTTTTCCAAATTTTGGATGCTGTAGAAATCTGTAAATTGCTAGAGCTATTAAGAATAATAGAATTAAAAATAGTGCCATTTTATTATTGGGGATATAATTTTAGAGTGTATTCAATAGAAAGCAAGATTATCTTTTTTAAGATTTCTATATCAATATCAGCTAATTTTTTGATGTAAATACAAGCTTTAGAAGAAGTATGTTTTCCTAGTTTTGATAGTAATTCTTCTCTTTTTTCTTCTGGCAAGTAGAAATAAACGGTCATAGCAGTTTTTCTTGGCGAAAATCCAGCCAATGGCGCATCGCCTTCATGTCCGCTGTCATATTTATAATGATAACTTCCAAACCCAATAATGCTTGGTCCCCACATTTTAGGCTCAAAACCTGTGGTTTCTTGTATTACTTTAAGCAGTTCAAAAGCATCATTTCTTTTAGCATCATTT
This sequence comes from Flavobacterium potami, assembly GCF_020026915.1. Lineage (GTDB taxonomy): Bacteria > Bacteroidota > Bacteroidia > Flavobacteriales > Flavobacteriaceae > Flavobacterium > Flavobacterium potami. The sequence continues at coordinate 411,764 of NZ_JAINUY010000001.1, forward strand.
TCGACAGCGTTAATAAAATCAGTAACACTGTTTTCGGTTTCTGTGGTCTTATTGGTGGCCATTTTGGTTTATTTTTTATTTAATAAATCACTTTTGAAAAGGATGTTCTTTATTTTAAATTCAGTTGCATAAAACAAGTTCGAATCTTCGGGCATCTGATTTTCTAAAACAATCAAACTCACATCACTTTTAGGAAAGTATAAATTTACAGCAGAAAATCCGTTTCCAAGACCAGTATGTCCAAAATATTTTACGGGTTCTTTTTCAATAATTCTTAAACCGTAACCATATCCTTCTTTCTCTTTTCCGAAGAAGTTGTGTTGATTCTTAATAGTATAAGATATCATTAATTGGTATAATTCAGGTTTTAGAATTTTTCCTTTATGAAGATTATTGTTCCAGATTAAAAGATCATTTACAGTAGAAACAAGACCGCCAGAAGGTACTTTGTACGGACTTATTAAATTGTTCTCTGCTTTATCAAAATTATTATTCTTGCTCATGTATCCTGTAACTAAATTTTGATCAAGATCTTTTGAATAACAAAATGTATGATTCATTTTAAGCTTTTTAAACAGATTATTTGCTAGTTCTGAATAGCTTTTTTGAGAAACAGCTTCAAGAATCTGACCTAATATAGGATAACCTTCATTGCCGTACTTAAAATCGCTTCCGGGTTTAAAAAGTAAAGGTTTTTGTAGATCCGTGATTCCATGTGAATGATTCAACAACTGATGGACCGTTATCGTATCTGCCCATGGTTGTTTTAAATTTGGGAGGTATTTTTTAATGGGAGTATGGAGGTCAATTGTGCCTTTCTCTACTTCTTGTAAAACCAAAGAGGCAGTAATTTGTCGGGTAATTGACATGATTTCAAATTGACTATCTAAATTTAAAGGTTTTTTGGTTTCAAAATTGGCAAATCCTTTTGCTTTTGAATAGACTGTTTTTCCATTTTTTGCAATCAAAACTACACCGTTAAATTGCGGATTAGCATCTTGAATTATGCTATCAATACTTTTTTGATAATTGTTTTTTTTCTGCGCTGAAGAATTAGGAATTGTAAAGATGAAAAGAGATAGAAGGAAAAATTTAGAGATTAAGTTCATTTATGGTTATTTGGTAGTTTGTTTTTGGTTTCAGGTTTCAAGTTTCAAGTTTCAAGTTTCAAGTTTCAAGTTTCAAGTTTCAAGTTTCAGGTTTCAGGTTTCAGGTTTGCAGAGAACTTGAAACCTGAAACCTGAAACCAAACTTAAAACATCCCATTTTCATTAATATTATTTTTCGGTATAGGCTGGCCTAGATCCCAAAGTTCTACGATTTTTTCTGATTCAAATTTAAGGATATGAACGACAGCAAAACCGATATCAGATGGAGTTTGTTTAAGATGCGAATGCACGGCAACCAAATCTCCATCTCGCAAAATGTGATGAATTTTAAAAACCTTATTCGGATTTGTTCTGGCTGACTCTTCCATGGCAAGCATCAAAGTTTCGGCATCGCCTTTAAAATGCGCATTATGATGCTTGAAATTCTTTCCAACATACAATCGAAAAGCTTCGTGAGGATGCCCTTTAGCTGCCAGTTTCAGGAAGTTTTTAGCGATTTCTTTCTTAGTCATGATTCAAAATTTAAAAACGAACTAAGTTAAGAAATTAAGCGCTATGATATTTGTAGAAAAAGTAAAGAAATTTATAAAATTAAATAGTTTCAGATTTAATTTTTGTTAGGTCTAATCCCATTTTGGCAAACTCTTTTTCGCCCAGTTCGGTAATGTAGAAATGTTTATCTGAAGGAGCATTTTTAGCAATCCATTCTTTTTCGATAAAGGATTCTAAAAGAAGTTCACCAAGCTTTCCTCCAAGATGTTCGTAACATTTTTTTGCCGGTTTTACAGAAGGGGAATTGCTCATTTTAGATTTTGTTTTTTACGGCCAATCTAGATGCAAAATAAGCCGTAGGAATGTAGGCAAAAATCAGATCAACAAAGCCAAACCAAATTGGAGAAGGCAAAGTGAACATGGTTACGATACCGCCAAACAAGAAGAAAGCTCCGATTCCAAAAGCTAATTTTGTTTTGTGTTTAATCGCGATTAAAGCTGTAGTGAGTGCACCGGCAAAAGTTCCGATGGCGTGTGCTAAAAAAGGGAAAAGAAAATGCTTTGGCTCAAATAAATGCATCGTTGCTTTTAAACCTTCTGTAGTGCTTACATCTGCACCATTTGGAGCAGGAATTATAGAGTCGCTTATTAAAATAATACTCATATTGACAACGCTTCCGATAACAAGACCCGCAATAACGGCCAAAGTGTTTCTTAAAAATGGATTCATAATCTTTCGCTTTTTGTTATAACGAATTTATGAAAAATAAAATAATTAGCTGAAAGACTGCCTAAATTCCAAAGGAGAACTATTTGTCTTGGTTTTGAACAGTTTACTAAACGATTGCTGATGCTCAAAACCGAGTTCAAAAGCGATTTCACTAATGGATAATGTAGTGGTCGAAAGTTTTTCTTTTGCCTTTTCAATTAGTTTATTATGAATATGCTGTTGGGTGCTTTGACCTGTGTGAGTCTTTAATAATCCGCTTAGATAATTAGGAGAGACGTTTAAGTTTTCGGCAATAAACTGAACCGTAGGAAGCCCTTTATGTTTTAAGGAATCATCGGTAAAATAATCTTCCAATAATTTTTCTAAACGTGCTAAAATCTGGTGACTACTTATTTTTCGGGTAATAAATTGTCTGTTGTAAAATCGTTCAGCGTAGGTAAGAAACAATTCGATTTGTGCAATAATAACATCTTGGCTGAATTTATCAATATTGGATTGGTATTCCTGTTTAATATTTTTAATAATATCAATCAACATATTTTCTTCTTTATCAGAAAGATGAAGTGCTTCGTTGACAGCATAACCAAAGTAATCGTATTGCTTGATTTTTTGCGAAAGAGGCGTATTCCAAAGAAAATCAGGATGGATCAATAAAGACCATCCTGTATGCTGCATTTCGGCATTTCCTTCTATAGAAAAAACTTGTCCCGGCGAGAGAAATATCAAAACCCCTTCTTTGAAATCATATTCCTGTTGGCCATAACGCATTTTGGCATTGGCATTTCTTTTTAATGCAATCGAATAGAAGTCAAGCATTAAACTTTTTGGTTCTTCGCTATTCAGATATTTGAGATCTTCAAAATTGTAAACGCTTACCAAAGGATGTTCGGGTTTTGGCAAATCTCGAAAATCATGAAATTCGCTAATACTTTTAAATCGAAGAGGTTGTTGATTTGCCATATTACAAAGTACTTAATTTTGATTGAAAATAGCAGCAAATTCTTTGGCATAATCGGCCAGTTTGGTTTTTCCTAAAACTGCTGGACGGTTTTTATAGTAATCTTCTCCAAGTAAACCGCTGTAAAGTCCAGCATACATTTCCACCAAACCTTGCGCAATTTTGGGTTGTATTCCAACAGAAATCAAGCCATCCAAAGTTTCCTTATCGGTGATTAATTTCCATTCTAAATCTGGAATTCCGATTGCTTCGCCCAGAATTTTTGCCGTTTGATGTCCTGAAAGTTCTTCACTTGCCACATAACGGATTTTTTTTCCGTCAAGCGGATGGGTAAGTTCTTCGGCAATTGCTGCTGCAATGTCGTTTGGAGAAACCCAGGGAATTAATTCGTCAGCACCATAATTTGCCGCTATAAAACCTTGATTTTTGATCATCGGAATATAAGCCAGTAAATTGTAATAAAAAGAAGTCGGACGCATGAATGTAATGGAAACCTCTGAAAGTTGGTTCAAAACAGCTTCAATTTCATTATATCGCTGAATAATTCCTGAATTCTTTTCCAAATGTGCGCCAATACTGCTCAAAAACACCACACGTTCTACGCCAGATTTTGTGATCGCTTCTGCGTAATTATTTCCGATTGTGCGAGTAAAAGCATCTAAATCAAGATTTGGATCGAAATAATTCGCACGTGGAATCATGCAATATACCGCATCTGCTCCTGTGAAAGTCTGCGTTAAAAATGAAACGTTGTTTACAGAACCAATCGCAGCCGAAGCTCCAAGATTTTCAATATCCGATTTTCTGTCGTTACTGCTTGCAATTACGGTAATTTGATGTCCTTCTGCGATTAGCGTTTTCGCTAAAGGTTTGCTGATGTTCCCTAAAGAACCTGTAATGATAATTTTCATAATACTATTTTTTTGATGGTACAAAGTTGCACAGCATCAGTCAAATAGATGTAGCCAAATCTATGATTGATGTAGTCTAAAATAGTAATATGAAAATGAGATTTTATTTTTCGGATAGTTTTCTTTCTGTTTCGGTTTGCGGTTTTCCGGTTGCATTAGGTTCGCCTTTTCCCGTTTCAATCAGTTTTTTTAAGCTGTTTTGGATGTAGTTGGTCCAACCTGATTTACAAACTTCAAAACATTCGTATTCTGGAACAAGACCAACATGTGTAAAAGTAAGTTTCGTTTTATTGTTTTCTTTAGAAATATCAAAAACAGCAGTTGTATTCGTCCATTCAGTATCGTCTTTGGTAAAACTGAAATAATTTTCCTCAATCAGCCATACGATTTTCTGATTCGGAATTACTTCAATCAGCTTTATTTTGCAGCGATGAACGTCTTCATAATGGTATTTAAATTCGTCTCCTTCGTTTGCTGTTTTTCCCTCAATTTCTTCCGACCACCAGCCTCGAACATTTTGTATGGCTTTAAAAACTTCTTCGGGTGATTGATCAACCAGTATCGTTGTGTTAAAATCTTGCGCGCTCATTTTTTTGATTCTTTAGAAATTAGTAAAGTAAAATTACAATCTAAAAATCAATTGTTTAAGGTGCTTAGGAGACAATTTTGAGGTGTGTTTCGGACAAAATCTGTTCTGATTTTATTTTGATGGAAGAGATATATTTATTGTAGTTGTTTAATTTTTTCGGGAATTTTACTGAGGACTTCAAAATGCCTTGCCATTACATTTTCAAGTTGCAGTGTGCCTCCCAAAATAATCATTTCTTTTTCCAAGAAACGCTTTCCAAGTCTATCTTCCAGCATTACTTTTTCCATGCTTTGAGCAATTCCAATTTCATTCAAAAAATCATTTGGATGTCCGGCAGTACAAATTACAAGTCCAAACGGAATGGTTTTCATTTTTCTCGAAGTCTCATTTTGCCCGTAAGCATATCCAACCGAATAAACACGATCAAACCAACCTTTTAATTTTGCGGGACAATCGCTCCACCAAACGGGATAAAGAAAAATAATACAGTCGGCTTTTTCTATTTTTTCCTGTTCCTTTAAAACATCTTCAGGAATTGGTAGGTGTGTTTTGCCAAAACCTTCACGCTCATATTCTTCTTCAGAAATATCGCTGGCAAAATTTGAAACATACAAATCAGAGATTTCAATATTCCATTTCTCAATAGCCAAAACCGATTTCAATTTTTCTAAAACCTGAAAAGTATACGACTTTTTGCTAGGATGTGCATAAACGATTAAAATGTTCATTTTGAAGTTTTTAAGTTGTACTCTTTGTACGAAGATATAAATTAAATCTAATGGAAATTATTCTTCTGAGAATTCTAAAATATCTCCAGGTTGACAATCTAAAACTTTGCAAATGGCTTCTAAAGTACTAAAACGAATAGCTTTTGCTTTGCCTGTTTTTAAAATCGAAAGATTAGACAGCGTTAAATCGACCTTTTCTGAAAGTTCATTTAATGACATTTTTCGCTTTGCCATCATGACGTCTAAGTTTACTATTATGGGCATAATTTTTTTGTTTAAATAGTTAAATCCATTTCAGATTGAATTTCGATTCCTCTCTTAAAAATCTGTCCGACAACAAAAAGGATAATTGCCATGAATATCCAGACACTATGACCTTCAAGATTCAGTAATTCTAAACTTGGTAGTTGTACTCCATTTGAAATCAGCCAAGTATTAAATTTAAAAGCCCAAAAAGAAAATAAACCAATTCCGAAAGCAAGGTAAGAGATATAAGAGATAAATCTTCCCATTTCAGCAGTGAAAGGCTGAACGATGTCTAATTTTTTCTCATGAAGCATTTTAACAATCAAATAAAACATAATCGCTTTTAAAATTGCCACAATGCTGATAAAACTTATTTCCTGAATATAAAAACTCGTGCTGTAATTATATAAATCAAGTAAATCGAGAAAACGGGCATTGTACGAATTTATAGTTATTGTATAAACTCCGTTAAAAATATACATACCAGCTTCTACACATAATCCAATAAAAATGATCCAGGATAAAATATTTAATACTTTAAGGATCTGCGGTGTTTCAATTTTAATTTTCATTGTAATTAAGATTAAAGTTATACCGCTAAAATAATAAAAATTTATTGATAAACGATAAATAAATATTTTTAATCAAAAAAAACTCTAATATTTAAACTATTAGTGTTGTCTATTTATATTTTAAAGATTCGGGGATTTGTTTATTTTCCAATTTGCCACCATTTCTTCTTTGCATTTTCTTTTTTATTCTGATGATTGTAATACACACAAATTTTGTCTGTCAGATAATCATAAACGTCATCATCCAGATATGGTTTTTTGGCACTCATTAATTTTTTTACGTTGCTGCTAATGGTTTTAATTTCTTTATCATCAAAAACAGTTGAGGTTGTTAAGGTTAGTAATATAAATTGAGCGAAATCTTTATGTTGCTGATTGTAATTGATATTTCCGTTTCTGTACGCTTCGTCTTGAAGAATATCTAATCCCCGCAGCATTTCTGCTTCGATTGTTTTTGCGCTTCCGGTAGGCGGAATAAGTGCGCGAAGCTGTTCTACAATTTCTGGAAATTTATAATTGGTTGGAAATTTTGGAACAATGGTATGACTTGGTTTGTAAACAGGATTTCTTTTTTCGCATTTTGCAACCAGTTCTTTTACATCTTCAGAAGTGTGTTCGAGCCATTTTCTCGGATCGACACCAAACTTATTTTTACGATCAAGATCGGCTCCCAGCATCATTATTTTTTCGATAGTATTTAAATGATTTTCGCGTTCTTGACCTTCTGTTCTCCACGGAAACCCCTGAATTGCCCAGTAAGCAACGGTTCCGCCATTAGGATCGGCTAAATTTACATCGCCTCCATAATCAAGAAGTAAATTCATGCATTTAACCAGCTTATCTTGCTGTACGGCTATATGTAATGCATTATATCCGTTTTTGCAATACGTATTCGGATTTGCACCTTTTTCTAACAAATAGCGTAACATTTCGGCTCTTTCCTCTTCGTCTTTACAGCCATACGTTGTAAGGACTTCTATTATTAAGGTACTATAGTCTTCAGAATCTATATACGCATTAATATCAATAGCATTTTGGTCTACTATCTTTTGAGCAGAATCAAATTCACCTTTTGCAATATGAGAAGATAAAAGTGAAGCATATTGTTGCGGAATAAAAGTAAATGCACTCATTGAAATTGTTTTTTTAATTTTAAAAGAAAGCTGTTTTACTATTTGTACGAAAATACAAATTAAATCGCGAAAATAAACTATACGTAAAAGACTTTCGAACTTGTTTTTAGAAGTAAATGTTCTTGCTAAAACGGTTGCGTGAGGGATTGAGGCGATATCCTTTTGTGAAGTGAAACGGAGCAAAAGATAAAGCCGAAAGCCCGACCCGGAGGGGCACGCCATTACTTAAATTGTACTTATGAGCGATTATTTCAAACGGATTAAAACACCTTTACGTTTTACAAGATTTTTATAATCCCATTGAATTTCTTTGGCTTTTTCAATCCAGCGATTTACGTCCTGATTATTGATCTGATCGCTATTTGTATAACGAATTTCGGCAGCTTTAAACGAACCTTCATTTTGCAGTTTTTCTTCGTCAAAAGATTGTCCGCTCCAGAAAAGCAATCTTACAGAATCTTTGAGTTTGCTGTAACCTACAATCGGATTTCCGTCTAAAAACCAAACCGGATGTGCGTGCCAGATTTTGTTTTCGGCTTCGGCCAAATTTTTATTTATAATAGAATAGAGAAGATCACAGATTTTTTTGTCTTCTAAACTTTGCGCGTCATTGTAATTTTGGACTTCCTGATTCATATTATTTTCTTTTAATATTCAACAACAGCAGGAGTAGGATCGTTTTCTTTGATTCTGATTCTGCATTTTCTCTCAATTTCGTAAACATTTACGATTCCTAAAATGTATATAACATCAGGAACAAATTTGTCTGGTTGATTTTTTCTTCCTTTTATTTTTCCGGTTCTCAATTCGTATTCAAGATTGCCATAATTATTTTTAGCATTGATTTTGACATTTCCAGTAAATTGTTCCCAATCTGTACTGATTGTTTTTCCGTTTTGAAATTGAATTAGTCTGCTTTCCGTTCCAACAAAATATCCGCCACTTTGAAAAATGGAATAAATGGCTCTTATAACCACGTAAATTCCCGACAGCGACAATAAAATGATAATTATGCCAGGAAAGATTAATTCATCTAAATTATCTAGACTTGCAGTTACGGGTTGGCCATTAGACTCGAAATGAACTACTTCATTTGTAAACAAAGGTCCCATAAAAGCATGAACAAAAAGGCTCATAAAAATGCACATGCATAATCCGATAAGCAAATTGGTTAACGATTTGTTGAGCGGATATTTTCGTGTTGATTTTAGTGAGAAATCTATTTTTTCATTTTCAATTTGTTTTTTAAGATCAATAGGTAATTCGGTTAGATTCATTTGGGAGGTTAGGGTTTTGTTAGTTGATATTTTCTAGTAATTCGAAGACAATGTAAGTTCCGTGTTCTGAATTTCCTTTTTGTTTTTCCACAAAGCCTTTTTTTATATAAAAATCAACTGCTTTGGTATTTTTTTCAAGACACTTTAAAGTAATCGGAAATTTCGTTTTTTTAACGGCGGCTTTTAATAATTCAGTTCCGATGTTTTGTCCTTGATAACTATGATCGACATAAAGATGGTGAATGAAATTATTAGGCATCCACATGGAGACAAATCCAACAGGAACATCATCTAAACAAGCTGTTAGAATGTATTCTCCCTGAGTTTGTTTCTCGAAATCTTCCAATTTGAATTCAGAAATGTCATTCCACGAAAAAGTTCTTTTTCTTTCTTCTAAGAAAATTTCTCGTAAAGATGGTAAATCGATATTCCTAAATTCTCTAATACTTAACATGTGTTTTTTTGGTTAATCTCTTTTTAACAAGATTGTATTTGATCCGTTAGATTCATTAAATTCAGAAGCTCTTGTTCCGCTTAAACTGATATTGATTTTTATTTCGTCGTTGCTTTTAAAATCTAAAATGGCTAAAATTCTGCCTTTTTCGATTTGTTTGTTTTTTTCTAAAGAATAAGCGATAATATCCATCGCAATTGGAGTTTTAGACTCGTCGATTTCATATTTCAACAGACCTATTTTTCCATCGTTTTTTCCTCCTTTGACCACAAAATTTTTCCCATCGATGAATTCACCATTCACAGTCATTGAAATGAAATTATCTGAAGTAAAAATCATTTTATTTTTTACTCCATTAGAATCGGTTCCTTGCCAGTTGCCAACCAATATTTCTTTTTTAGTTTGTGCGTATGATAAACTAGTGAAAATAAAAAAGAGTAAGAGATATTTTTTCATTTGATAAACTGTTTCTGTTTTAGTATTGAAATTGTAAACTTTAAAAAAAAATCAATCTTTTCGATTTAAATCGGTAATCAACAACGGATTGTTTTCTTTTAATTTATTAACCAAAGCTTCAACTTTTTCCGGATTTTCCTTAATGTCTTCATACTCTTTAGAAGTTATTCCAACAATTTGTAAAAAAGAAACTTCGCCGTGAGGAGTTTGCTTTTTCTTGACTTCAGGATCATTTACAAAAACTAAAGCGGTAATGTCGGTTTCGGTATTCAGGCGAATTGGACCATTTGCTGGCATATAATGAAATTCTTCAAACCAATTTCCGCTGTCAAAGACATATTTGGCAATGTTTTGTAAAAGTGCCACAGCCCAACTAGGATTTCCGTTATCAGCTTCAAAAGGTTTTAATCTAAAAGTAAGTTCAAATCCCCATTTACTGAATTCTCCGTTTACTTTTTCTTCATTATAATACAATTCAGAAAATCCATAGGTAATAAAATGAAAATGATCTTCCTGATTTTTACTTTCATAATGGCTTACGCCGTCAAGCGGATGTTCTCCTCCCAACATATAACTAATTGCAGGAGCAAAGTGTTTAGGTTCCTGACCAGGGTACAAACGATCAAATTCTTTGTCAATTTCTAACCAGCCGACAGCATCGTCTTCTGAAAATTCTTTTTTATATTCTTCTAAATTCATTTTTGTAGTTTTCTGGTTAAAGCGTAGACAAGATATTGTTTTTATGTGAAAAAACGGAATTTGAAATGTAAAAAAAATCCGATTTGATTTAACAAACCGGATCTTGTTTTTATTATTCTATTTTTTTAACTAACTGATGTGTGCCTTCTTGCAGACCTTTGTAATAATCGCCTTTTTTTAATTCTGGAATTACATAGTTTGCAATAATGTCTTTTAGTTCCTGATCGGTAATTTTAGCACCAATCTTTGCAACTCCTTGAAACTGAATTTGTCTCAATTGTTTGCTTATTACAATTAATATAGAAGTGTCAATTTTAAGTTTGGAAAACAAATAGTTGTCCAAATACAAAGAATATTCATTTAAGTCTTTGTACGGACTTACAGATGCAGCACTAACAATTAGAATTTTGGATTTTGTTTTGGCTTCACTCGATTTTAGAAAATCATTTAAATCTTTAGCTTGTTTTGGTGTTAGAATATTTTCGAAATCATTTACGTAATCATAAGATTTGGCAAAAATATTTTGGTTCTCTGTACTTGTTTGTGCAGAAGAATAATGCGGTAAAAAAAGAACAAATAGTAGAATAAGAACTAATTTTTTCATGGCAGATAGGTTTTGGGCGCTGCAAAACTACTGCTTTATTATTAAAAATTAGTCTTGAAATTGTTATGAAAAATCAATATTTATTTTCATAGAATCAAATAAAAAAATCCGATTTAGTTTGTAAATCGGATTTCTTTAAAATTTTATTGCAATAACGGAAGTAGATGATCCCATTTAAGTTCTTTAGCATAATCTAAAGCTGTTTTGCCATGCTCGTTTTTCGCATTTACATCAGCACCAGATTCTATAATAATTTCAACAGAAGTACTATTTCCGGCAATGGTTTCACGATGTAGGAAAGTGTAACCTAATTCATCCTGTCCATTAATTTCTTCGGGATTACTTTTTAGAAATTCAATAAGACTTTCTTTCATGTTTTTACTCATTGGGTGTTCTATCAGATTCTCCGGTTTTTCTTTTTGCTCGTTAACGATTAAAATGTCATTAAAATCTCCGAAATCCAATCCCCAGGCTTCGTCATGAGATTCCCTTTCTTCTTCGCTCATTTCAGAACGCATGGCCTGAATGGTAAAGGCTCCGTAAGTTTGTCCGTTAATTGCAAATAACCAATCGCTGATTTGATTGACTGGTATTGCTATTTCGTCTCCATTGTTTACGTTTGTCAACTCATCTGGATCGTTTACTAAAATGCCGTAAATATTTTCTCCATCAAAATTTACATCGTTAATCCACATATGTTCTACAACGGTTTCTCCGTCGATTTCCTGAGTAAAAGCCAGTTTGACGCACGCAACATCCAATCCTGGAATTATTCTTCTGTATTCCCAAGATAGTTCTCTCCAGAAATATTTAAAGGTTTCTTGGGCTTTTTGGTAAGCTTCAATCATTTTTGGACTTTCTCCGTCGGCGTAGAATATTTTTGTATCAGACATAATTTTTGATTTTTATTATTGATAAGATAAAAAATCCGATCTGGGTTTACAAATCGGATTTGAATTTAAAGTTTGAAAAGTTCAATTTAGAAATTTACATCGTCTGCAATATTTCCTCCTTGTTCTGCAGCAAATTTTGCCGCATATTCTTTTTGTTTTTCTTGTTGATAATCTGAGAAAGCGATGATGTCAGCAGAATTCCAGTTTTGGTTTTGCTCGGTCATCCATTGCATGGCTACAGATTGGAAATCGGCTAAATTGATTCCGAAATTATCCAAAATCCATTGTGCACCGTCAATTCCGTATTCGTATGCCGCTTGTCTTGCTCCAGCTAATTCTTCGTAGAAATAACGATCGGTTTTAATTCTATCTAGATTCGCTTGTCCTTCAGCAGAAATCTCAGCATTAAGATTTTCTAATTGAGGAACCGTAACATTTTCAGCATAATATTGTCCGAATAAAGTTGTAACAGTAAACGAAGTATCTTCGCCCATACGCTGCGGCCAGATTGTGTTTAGTTCTTCCCAGACAATTGGTTCAAACCCCATTGCTTTACAAACTTCAAGATAATCAACTCCTGCACTAATTTTAAGACACATTGCGGTGTAAGTTCTTAAATCTACACCGTGAACTGGCTCTAAAAACGGATTGTTGTCATCTACTTTTACAAAACCAGAAGTCTGAATTCCAGTATATTTTAATGAATTGGCGTGTTCAAAACGAATCATTTGATCAGAATCGCAATTGTTCCATTCCGTATAAACTTCTCTTCTGTAATTGAAGTATATATTTTGAATGTCTTTTTCTTCAACGTTTTCTCCGCTTGCGCGTTCGTCTTCAATCCAAGCTTCGGCTCTTCTTGCAACTTCTGCATCAAAATCTTCGACAGAATAATGTGTTCCGTGCAAAGTTTCTGGATCGTATTCTACTTCCTGATATTCATTATCATAATCATTTTCGTAATTGTCGTTTGATGTTTGCGCTTGCTCGTAATTTTGGTTTTCTTGCTTGTTGTCTCCAGTTAGAGATCCAAAAAGTTTTTTAAACATTTGTCGATTTTTAGAGTTAATAATTTAATATTTCAATTGATTTAGATACATTTTTTCGTTGTGTTCTTTCAAATCTGGTGTGATTTTATTCCATTCGTCATACATTGCTCTCAAATAAATCTGACGCAGTTTTGGAGCGTTTTGAATTGCAAATTGTCTTTGCTTTTCTAAATCTTCCATTTTGATTTGAATTTCGTTCAAGACACTTTTATTAGATTCATGAATGGTGCTTAAACTTAGTGTATGATGCTCATGATATAAATCTCTTTCTTTATCTACTTCATTTTCAAATTCTTCTTTTAAATGAGCTGTTCTTTGTTCTGCCAATTCTCTGGCGATATTTTGTAAATTTCTCCCGATTGTACTAGGTGTAAAAGTGTTTTGAGTCTGACAAAATGGACAAGAAACATAAGTTTCGATTAAAAATATTTTATCAATCGTCAGATTTCCACCGCATTGTGTACACTTGAATTTGTCTTTTATGGTTTCAAATTCAGATAAGATTTTCTGGTATTCAATTTCCAGATCTCGTTCTTTCGTTTTATCAATCTGCTTTCTCCAATAATCGTATTTATTTTCAAATGCGTTGTGTCGATCGGAGCAGTTGTTTCTAAAATCAGAAACCAAGTTATGGTGTTTGCTCAAAACCGAAATCTTAGAATTGTAATGGTAATACACCGAAATAATTTTTTCTTCGTAAGTATCTCTGGCTTTTTCTCGAATGTTGTTTAATTGACCATTAACACCCGAATATACTTTATGAAAAGTTCTTTTATAAAGATCGTCATCTTCTTCTAAAAGCTGTTTTAATTCTGGAATTGCCGCCGTTGCAAATTCTTCCATTTTAGCTTCTAGTTTTTCTAAAAAAGAAAACCATCTTTCTTGAGATTCCTGAAGTTCAGCATACCATTCAGGAACAACTTCTTCGCTTTGTTTTGATTTATTGAATAATCCGAACACGTTATCTGATTTAAAGTGAATTATCTTCTTTTTTAATGTACATTCCGTCAGTAAGTTTTACGCTTAAAAACTCGAATCCGCAATACGCGCAATGCGTCACGCCGTCTTGTTTGGCTCTTCCGGCTCCGCAGTTTGGACAGTCTTTTAGCTTCATTTGAGCATCAGTGTTTTCTGTTTCTCCGCCATAATTAGACTGCTTTTGAGCATTTTCTTTTAATCGATTTAAAAACGAATTGACTTTTTTCTCTTCCATTACAACTGACTTAATAATTCTGATTTCTTGGTTTTGAATTCGTCTTCATCAATTAATCCCGCATCAAACAACGATTTCAGTTTTTGAAGTTTAGAAGTTAAATCATCTGCAGTTTCCGATTTCGGAGTTTCTTTGTTTTGCTGTAATTGATTTAAAAGAATTCCCATTCCCAAGGCATTTTGAGTGGCATCATGAAGTGTATTTCCTTTATCGCCAATGGCAGTTGCAGTATTGAATTTGGTAAATTTATCCATATCGGTTACCATATTCATGTTGGTGATTTTATCGTAATGTGCCGTAACTTCTTCCGGAAGAGTAACGCTGGTAATTACAAATTGAGTTAATTCTATACCGAATTGAAGGAAATACGGTTTTAAATACGGTTCTATTTTCTGTCCTAATTGTGTAATGTTTCCAGCAATATCGGTAACGGTGATGTTTTCATTTGCTAAAACTTCTCCGAATTTAGGAGCTACAAAATCTCTTAATTGATTCTGTAATTCGAAAATGGTAAGCTGTTTATAAGTTCCTGCATATTGACGGAAGAATTTTGCAACATCAATAATTTTGATATCAAAACTTCCAAAAGCGCGAACTCTTATTTGTCCGAATTGAGGATCATTTAGTAAAATAGGAGCAGGAGTTCCCCATTTATTATTAATGAATTGGTGTGTATTAAAGAAGTAAACATCTGCCTTAAACGGACTTTCGAATCCGAACTTCCAACCTTTTAATTGGCTTAAAATTGGAATATTCTCTGTTGATAAAGTATGAAGTCCTGGAGAAAATACATCTGCAAGTTGACCTTCATTTAAAAACATAACCTGTTGACTTTCGCGAACGGTCAATTTGGCTCCGTTTTTTATTTCTTTATCTTCATCAAAATATTTCCACATTAATAAATTAGGATCGCTTGTCGTGGCTTCGATTATTTCTATAAAAGGTAACTTCATCGGATTTTCTTATTTATAAACAATAAAAATAAGAATTTTACGACGATGGCAATGCTTTTTTATGTCAAGTTTTAAACAACTTTTTATTTGGTAATTTCTTTTGTGTAAAATGTAAAAAGCGATTTGTAAGTTGATGTTAGAAAAAAAACTTCCTTTTTGATACAGAAATGGTATAAAAAATCCGGATCGCTAGTACAATCCGGATGCTTTTTTTAATTGATTTTTAATCTTGTTTTTGAATAAAAATAGACCGTTGCTATATTTAGAATCGCAAGAATCCATAATAATGGATTGCTGAAAAAATCCTGATACGTGTTGCCTTTCGGAATTTCTACTAGAGGAACAAATAACAAAGCGTCTAATACAATTGCTGTCAAAGACATCATAACACCCACTTGAAACCCAGATCTAGAAATTGCTTTTTTATAATAAAATGAAGCTCCAATTGTCGAATAGAAAATAATAAAGAGACAGATTATTGCAGTTTGCACATTTAGTGAATCTTTTATAATTGGAATATGTTCTAAGATAAAAAAGGTTACAGCGACACAAATCCAGAGAATGATTCCCGATAAAATGGCTCTCCAATAATTCATGATAACTGATTTATTTCATTCCAAACACCAGTTTTTGCCGTGTTCTCAACATAGACTGAAAAATCGGTTGCTTTTCGTCCTAAAACTTTTTCAACATCATTTGTAATGCTCGAATTTCTTCCATCCAAAACCTCTTCGAATAAATAATTGATCAACCAGATTTCATCTTCTGGAGTTTGGTATTCGCGAAGCATATTTAGATATTCGTCTAATTCTAAAGATTGAAAAATGATTTCTTTCTCGGTAATTTTTGCTATTTCGGCAATAGCACTTTTAAAAGTAAGCAAACGCGGACCTGTTAATTCATAAGTTTGTCCGTTATGTTTTTCGTTTAAAAGTGCTTCTGTAACTACTTCTGCAATGTCGTCAGCATCTATAAAAGGTTCTAAGACATCTGCTCTTGGAAGCGCCACGAATCCGGCTAAAATAGGCTCTAAAAAGAAGCTTTCGCTAAAGTTCTGATCAAACCAAGAAGCTCTAACAATAGTCCATTTCTGAGCTGTAGCTTTTACGATTTCTTCGCAGACTTGTGCTTCTTTTTCGCCTCTTCCAGAAAGTAAGACCATTTTTTCTACACCAAGTTTTGTTGCTAAAAGTGTAAATTTTTGAATCGTTTCTGGCGCAGACGGAATAGCTAAATCGGGATAAAAAGTAATATAAACGCTGTTTTTGTCTTTTAAAGCAAGTGACCAAGTTTCTGGATTTTCCCAATCAAATGGAATTTCTGCAGTTCTTGAACCAATGCTGATTTTGACATTTTCTTTTTTCGCTAATAATGCAGCAACACGTCGACCTGTTTTTCCGTTACCGCCAATTACTAAAATGTTGTTTGTTTTCATGATGAATGTTTTTTAATTAATGATGATACAAAGTTGCGCACATCATTATCAAAACATTTGTCTGAAAGGAATTAAGATTTGTTTGAAAAGAATTGTTTTCTGACTTCGTTTGGTCTCGATCCGAATTTTTTCTGAAAGGCGTTTGAGAACGAACTCAAACTTTCGTAGCCAACATCCCAAGCGGTTTCTTGTACTGTTTTTTCGCTGTTGCAAAGTAATTCGTAAGCTTTATTGAGACGTTCTTCATGAATGAATTTGTAAACCGGAATTCCGAACAGATCTTTGAAATTCTTTTTTAATTTGTTGCTGTTCAATCCAATCAGTTTGGATAATTCGGTTATTGTTGGTGGTTTAGAATAATTAGTGCTGACAATATCTTTTGCCTGAAAAAGTTTTTCTTTGTCTTTTTCGGTTAAATCTGTTTTCTTTTCGCTGGAAAGAAGAGCAAAATAATGCGCCAATAATTCATTAATCTGACTCTTCAGAAATAGAAGTCTAGTGTTGCCTGTATAAGTTGTATTGAATACTTTTTGAACAGCCAATTGCATTTCTAAAGTCATAAATAGAGTTGGGCCTTTTACAAAATGAGAATTTGGATTAACCAATTCGGGCAATTGTTTCTCGAAAATCTCTTTTTCTGTTTGAGGTAAATTCTGAATAGTTTTCAGTTTAGCAAAAATACTAATAGATTGTAAAGGTTTTTCAGGTGTAATTTTATGGGCAAAACCAACTTTTTGATTTCCGAAAAAGGAAATTGCCAAACCTGTTGTGTTCATTAAATATTTGGTTTGGTCGTTGTGTTTAATTTCTAATTCGACATTTCCGGAACCATAAAAAGCAAAACCAACTGCATCGCCGTCAATTTCGCAACGTTGCACAAACTCTTTGTCAGAATTGGACTGCTCGATCAAGACAATGAAATTATTTACTTCTATGATATCGGTGGTCATTTTTTTTGAATTAGAAAATTAGTCAATTTGATAATTAGATAATTTTTTAAAAGGCTGTAATGTAGTCAAATATACAAAAGTAATTTTAGGACTATTTGTAGGGAGGAGAAATCTGCATTTATTCGTAACTATATTTTGCGATTCTCTTTGTCAAAGTTTTAAACTTTGACAAAGAGTCGTAATTTACTTTTTGGAGTTTCTTGTGTGATTTACTTCTTCTGTTCGCTGTCGCTCGGGTCTCCCTTCGGTCGAAATGACAAAAAGGGAGAATAAAAAAATCCGATTCACTTTCGCAAATCGGATTTTTATAAATTGAAAATTATATATAACTCCGTAAAGATGAATCTTTACATTGTATATTTTTACAAGTGAATTACTTCGCCGTAAGCATCAGCTACAGCTTCCATAACAGCCTCGCTCATTGTTGGGTGAGGGTGGATTGCTTTTAAGATTTCGTGACCAGTAGTTTCTAGTTTACGAGCTACAACTGCCTCAGCAATCATATCTGTAACACCAGCACCAATCATGTGGCATCCTAACCATTCTCCGTATTTAGCATCGAAGATTACTTTTACGAATCCGTCAGCAGCTCCAGCAGCTTTTGCTTTTCCAGAAGCTGAGAATGGGAATTTACCAATTTTTAATTCGTAACCTTTTTCTTTAGCTTGTTTTTCAGTCAAACCAACAGAAGCAATTTCTGGAGTTGCATAAGTACAACCAGGAACGTTTCCGTAATCAATTGGGTCAACGTGCATACCAGCGATTTTCTCCACACAGTTGATTCCTTCAGCAGAAGCAACGTGAGCTAAAGCTTGACCTGGAGTAACGTCTCCAATTGCGTAGTATCCTGGAATATTAGTTGCGTTGTAAGCGTTTACTAAGATTTTATCTCTGTCAACAGCAATACCAACTTCTTCTAATCCGATGTTTTCGATGTTTGTTTTGATTCCAACTGCAGAAAGTACGATGTCAGCTTCAAGAATTTCTTCTCCTTTAGCTGTTTTTACAGTTGCTTTTACTCCGTTTCCAGAAGTATCAATTTTTTCTACAGAAGAGTTTGTCATGATTTTTACACCCGCTTTCTTCATAGAACGCTCCATTTGTTTAGAAACGTCTTCGTCTTCTACAGGAACGATGTTTGGCATAAATTCTACGATAGTAACATCAGTTCCCATTGAGTTGTAGAAGTGAGCGAACTCCACTCCAATTGCTCCAGAACCAACAATAATCATAGATTTTGGTTGTGTTGGCAAAGTCATTGCCTGACGGTATCCAATTACTTTTACACCATCTTGAGGTAAATTTGGTAACTCACGAGAACGAGCACCAGTTGCGATGATAATGTGATCAGCGCTATATTCTGTAACTTTATTGTCTTTATCCGTAACGTCAAGTTTTTTTCCTGGTTTTAATTTACCAAAACCTTCGATAACGTCAATTTTGTTTTTTTTCATTAAGAATTGAACTCCTTTGCTCATTCCTTCCGCAACACCACGGCTACGTTGAACAACAGCTGGGAAATCTTTATCGAATTCAGAAACTTTCAATCCGTAGTCAGAAGCATGTTTTAAATAATCAAAAACCTGAGCAGATTTTAAAAGTGCTTTTGTTGGAATACATCCCCAGTTAAGGCAAACTCCACCAAGATTTTCTTTTTCTACTACAGCTACTTTAAAGCCTAATTGAGAAGCTCTAATCGCTGTTACATATCCTCCAGGACCACTTCCTAAAACAATAACGTCGTATTTCATTTTTTTTGTTTTTAGTATTAACTATCGAAAAATGAATTCTACAATTCCGAAACTCATCTTTCGATTTATTCTTTTGTTATTTGTGATTGCGAATTTAAGGATTTATTTTAAACGAACACCTGAAAATTTGTTTTTAAAGTCACAGATTTTGGTCTTTTCACAGAAACTGAAGTAATTGTGAATTGTAAATTGTGAATTATGAAGTGATTTTTGGAATTTTGGAAATAAATCTGAAAAAATAGTTGAAGTCACTTTAGAGTATTTACGCATTCGATGTCACTCTGAGCGAAGTCGAAGTGCTTTGTGTGGACTTCGACTTCGCTCAGTCTGACAGACGTTCAGGTTAGTTGTAAAATGCAAATTTCTTTTCAGATAAAAAAAATAAGCCACAGATTATTAGGATTAAAATGATTTTTAAAAATCAGTGTTAATCTGTGTAATCTGTGGCTTTTATAATTTTATTTTATTGCTTGTAGAATAACTTTGCGTGGGCTTCGACTCCGCTCAGCCTGACAATTCACGTTTCAATTAACCATCAACCATTAACAACTAACAATTAAATCTTAACGTGTCCCCAGTTTTCTCCGCTGGCGATTCTTCTGATCTGCATTTCGCTTACGCCGAATTGTTTCGCAATCATTTTTAGACGCGTTTTTTGTTCCGGTCTGGCTAGGATTTTTTTGATCAACATCACTTTTGTGGTGGTTAATTTTCTTCCGTCGGCTTTTAGATTGTGTTCGATAAGATTCTTTTTTGCCTGAATAACACGTGGGCTTTTTCGGCTGTGTGCCATCATTTCCTGTTTGGTTGCCCAGCGTAAATTGCTGATGTCATCATTACTTCTGTTGTAATCCAAATGAAGAACGTAAGTTTGATCTTCGGAATCTTTCGGGATAAAATATTGGGCAACTAATTTGTATAAGAAGAGATATTTATTTACGATTTTATCGTCTTTTTTAACCTTAAAACGGAAAGTTGGGTATCCGTCGCTTAATCCACCTTTTAGTATTCGGCCGTTTTCAATTTCGTCAGTAAAACTTATTAATCTTCCTCTGTTCGAAATGGCATATTTTAATTGTAATGAGGCGTTTATTTCTATTTCTTTAAATTGTTCGTTTGGATAAAATCGATTTTGTGGCATATTCTTTTACATTTGATTTCTATACTCTCAAAGATAAATAATAAACCAAAAAAGTCGGCTATCTACTTGATACTGAAATATCAATTTTATGATTTCTATAACGCTATTTTAACGTTTTGAAATCATTTTGACAGTTTTTAGTCGGATTTTAAATCACAAATTGTCAAATATGCAGTTTTTCTATTTTCCGCGAAAGCGTAAATTTTAGATTAAATTACGATTATTTTATTGGTCAAGCCAATTTTTAAAGTTGTTTATTTCTTTTTTACTGATAAAAATAGCGTCATTTTCGACGGAAGGAACAGTTAAAATTAATTCGACTTTTTGGTGTGAATGTCTTATGACTTCTTTTATAATGTCTCGACTGACAATATACTTTCTATTAATTTTAAAAAAATGAAACGGATCAAGGCTGTTTATGATCTCTGTTAAAGTGTTATTGTACAAATAACTGGTTCCAGATTTTACATGAATAAAAAGGTGTTTTCCTGTTGCCGCAAAATAGGTAATTTCAGATTCATTGATAGAAATCAGTTTGTAACCGTGATTAACTAAGAAATGATGCTGTATTTTATTGTTTTCAGGATTTTCTATTGCAACTAAAGATTGAAGCGTTGAATTGCTATTAAAACTGTCTTTAATTTTTTTGAATTTGAAAAGTGCTTCTAATAATTCTGATTCTTCAAAAGGTTTTAAAAGATAATCAATGGTAAAATGTTTGAAGACCGAAATGGCATAAGAATCGTAAGCTGTAATAAAGATGACAGGGCAGGAGATGATTGTTTTCTCGAAAATTTCAAGACTTTTTCCGTCACCTAAATGAATGTCCATAAAAGCTAAATCTACTCGATTTTCACTAAAGAAAATTACTGCTTCTTTGACCGATTTTATAACATTGATTTCTGCTACCGGCAAAATATCCTGCTGTTCTAAAATGGATTTTAGATAGCTTGAAGCCAGATATTCGTCTTCGACAATAGCAATTCTCATTTTATAAATTTTGGGTCACGGAATTATTTGCAAAGATAATTGACTAATTATTATTCGCAAAAAAGAAGACCTTTTGTTGCTCAATTTTTTTGTATAAAAAAAAGCTCAATTGTAAAAACTGAGCCTTTTAAAAAAACAATTAGGTAAAATTATAGATTGGGATTATTCAATCTCGCGTCTGCTGGGTAAATAATGGTATAACGCGGATCATTTTGTATCAATGTGTATGCGTCTCCGTCTACAGTATGAATAATTTGTTTTTGAGAAGTTCTTCTCAAGTCAAACCAACGGTGACCTTCGGCAGCAAATTCGCGACGTCTTTCATCACCAATAAAGGTTGCTAAATCTGTTGCGTTCATTGCATTAACTGAAGTTGCTAGTTGAGATAATCCCGCTTGTGTGTAACGTTTTGCAGCAAAATCTAATACAGTTGTTTTTGCATCTGCCAAATTGTTTAATGCTAACAATGTTTCTGCTTTTGTCAAATACAATTCAGAAGTTCTAAAAGAACATTTCTGTGCATCTTCACCACCTTTTTGGATTCTGAAACGGCTTCCGCTTGCTAAAAAGTAAAGCGAATAACGTAAATCTGTCGTTTTGTTATAAGTCGCAATTAAGTCTGGAGAAGCATATGATGCTGCTTTTAAAATATTAATAAAGGTATTTTCAAGTGCTAAAATAGATTCTACACCGTCAAATCTGTTGGCTAAAACTTTAGTAGTATTTAAATCGACTAAATTATTTTTGATTGCCAATGCTTTGTTTGCTGCATCAAGCGATTTTTGCCATTGTTTTTGGTACAAATAAATACGGCTTTCTAAACTATACAATGAAGCTTTAGAAAAACGGTAATTTAATCCTTTTGGCTGAGATGTTACATTTAGTAATTTCTCTGCTTCGTTAGTATCAGAAATAATCTGGTTGTAAATTACTTCTACACTTTCAGGAATAAAAGCTTGCTCTAAATCTATTTCTAAAGCTAATGGAACTGCTTTGTCGCTTGCTGCAGTTGCCGCATTATAAGGTTTTGCAAAAAGGTTAGCCAAATCAAAATAAGCCATTGCTCTTAAGGCGTAAGCTTCTCCGATTAATTGGTCTCTTTCTGCAGAAGTTTCGATTTTTTTAGAAGCTTCGTTGATTAAAACATTGGTGTAAAAAATTACATTATATAAACTCGCATATTGAAAAGAGGTTGTAATCCTGTCTGGATTAGCGTCTTTCCAAATGTAGATGTCTCTATAGTAGATAAAATCATCGCTAAATTCATTCAACGTAAGCTCGTCTGCGCGAACTTCAGTCAATGATTTATGTTGTGGATAAGTAGAATATGCTGTTGTTAAAACGGCACGAAATTGTGGTAATGTTTCCGGAATTACTTTACCTACAGGCGTTACATCCAGATAATCATCACAGCTGCTTACAGTAAGCGCTGCGATAAAAAACAATATATATTTTGAGTATTTTTTCATCTTTTGATAGTATTAAAAAGTAACATTACATCCTATAGTAAATGACTTAGGAACTGGCTGTGCATAAATATTTCCGTAAGTTTCAGGATCAAAGTAACCTTTGAAATCAGAACTAATTACAAATAAGTTTCTTGCTTCAACATTAAGTCTAATACTTGAAATATTAATTTGATCTGTAAATGCCTTTGGTAATGTATAACCTAAACGCATACTGTTCAATCTCATATAACTCATTTTATTTACCCAGGTATCCAGATAATTCATGGTTTTAATTTGATTTCCTCCAGAATACCATTGGTAAGCCATCCATGAATCTCCTGTTCCAGAAGTCTGGCTTGTAATACCAGGCAGGTTTGAAGATGTATTTGTTGGTGACCAAGCATTCAGAATTCTAGTAGAATAATTTAATCCTCTGTCTACTTCTGCTCCGTAATAAGGTGGAGTTTCAACCATAGTTTGGTCTAAAGTAAAAGAAGCCACAATTGCTAGATCAAAATTACCCACTTTGAAAGTATTGGTAATACCTCCGGTATATTTAGGGTCTCTATCTCCTAAATAAGTAAATAAATCTCTAAATTCTGCCGCAGATAAGTTAGATTGAGAAAACGCTCCTGGGAATACGTCTGCTAAAACATCATACAATCCGAAGAAAGTCTGACTGTTTACTGTTTCTCCTTTTTTGTTTACGAATAATGGATTTCCGTTTTCATCAATTCCGTTTGTTTTAAATCCGAAAATTGCATTTACAGGACGTCCTTCTTTGTTTGGCATATAATCAGTATCACGAACTTCTATACGGTCAACATTACTCTTGTTTTGTGCAAGGTTAAAGTTGGTAGTCCATTTAAAGTTTGGACGATCAATATTTTTTGTTGCGATAGAAAGTTCGAAACCTTTATTGGTTACCTGAGCCCAGTTCATGTTTGTAAATTCAAAACCATTTTCTAATGGTAATGATCTATTACCTAATAAATCGGCACTTTTTCTTCCGTAAACATCGGCAATAATACTAATACGGTTGTGAAACAATCCAAGGTCTGCACCAATGTTTGTGCTCGTCGTTTTTTCCCAACGTAATTTTTCGTTAGGCGGATTAATTACTACAATTGTAGGTTCTATCTGCCCCGGAAGAATTGTTGTTGTTTTGTTTTCTCCTACAACAAATGGAGAAGTGTTTTTGTCGACATTTCCTTGTAAACCATAAGAACCTCTCAGTCTTAAGTTAGAAATAACATTGCTGTCTTTTAAGAAGTTTTCCTGAGAAACCAACCAAGCTGCAGAAGTAGACCAAAGTGGCAAATATTTGTATTTTGGATCTACACCAAATAAATTAGAACCATCATATCTTGCACTTCCAAAGAAAGTATATTTTCTGTTGTAGGTATAAGAAGCCGTTGCAAAGAAAGAAGCGTATGCATTTTCATTTTGCTCTTTGCGATAGGTTTTGTATTCAGAGTTGTTTGCCATGTCAGCATTCGGGAAAACGATTTGCTGTGTGGTTAAAGTGTTTTCATCAAAACCGAATCCTTTTGTGAAAATAGCAGTTTGATAATTTCTTCTTAGTTCATTACCAACCATAATTTCAACCTCATGTTTATCTGCAAAAACATTAGAGTAATTAAGGGTTGTTTTTAAATTGTATTGAAAAAAGTCATTATTAGAATTTTCAATTACACCACCATTTGGAAGGAAATAATTAAAATTACCATTAGAAAAGTAACGTGATTTTTCTCTATATCTTCTTGTGTAATAACTGTTTTGACCAGCATATTTCTCTGTACCACTATGGTCTAACTGAAGACCAAGTTGACTATTCGCTTTTAAATGATCTGTAATTTTGTATTCTGCATCTAAAATCGCTTTTATGGCTCTTGTTTTTATATCGTAAGAAGTGTTTGCCCTTTCTTCTACAATATTAAATGGAATGTAACGATCAGAATATCCAGTGATATCTTGGTCATAATTATAACTTCCGTCAGCATTAAAAGGTGTCAGGTACGGATTTACATTTCTTACATAATTAGAAGGATTTGTATTGGCACTTACATCGGTAACGTAAGATTTTGTTATAGATTCTGACCCAAAAAGGCCAACGCCAACTTTAAATCTATCCGATACTTCGTAGTTGTTTTTTAAAGTTAAATTGTAACGTTTGAAACCTGTTCCGATAGTTGTTCCTTGCTCATCATAAAAACCTGTAGAGAAATAGTAGTCTGATTTTTCGCCTCCACCAGACATACTTAAACCATGCTGTGTATTGATAGCGTTTTGGTAAATTAAGTTCCCCCAGTTAAAATTGTTGTTTCTTAAAGCGTTAATAGAATTTTGAGTAGCTGGACTTAAAGCAGAAAATCCGCCATTTCTAAAAGTGTCCAATTCATTTGCTCCGTTTAAGATACGCGCTACTTGACCATTTGTATCTCTGTACGTTAAATCGGAACGACTTGCCAAACCAAGTTCAAAATCAACTTTTTGGTTGGCATTCATTAAATTCAATTTATCAAAATCTGGTTTAAGTGTAACAAAAGTATTAGTGTTAACGTTAATTGTCATTTTACCACTTTTACCTTTTTTAGTGGTAATTACGATAACTCCATTGGCAGCACGCGCACCATAAATAGAAGTTGCCGCAGCATCTTTTAAGATGGTAATGTCTTTAATATCATCAGGATTTAATCCAGCAATAGAATAATTGGTCAATAAATCGATGTTGTCTTTATCGTAGTTTTTAGGTACATCCTGACTTTCTAATGGTAATCCGTCAAGAACCCAAAGAGGATCTTGAGATCCGTTAAGAGAAGCAGTTCCTCTAATTCTGATTTTAGCTGGTGCTCCCGGCGCTCCAGATGGTGTCGTTACAGCAACTCCCGCAACTTGTCCCAATAACATTTGGTCCACACTTGCAACTCCCGCTTGTTGAATATCAGCCATGTCTACTTTTGCTATTGCAGAAGTCAACTTTCTTTTCTCAATTTTTTGATAACCGGTAACCACAACTTCCTGAAGTTTTCCAATATCAGATTTTAAGCTGATTGTATATTCTTTTTGAGAAGAAGATAAATCTAAAGTATACGCTTTGTAACCCATAAATGTTATTCTTAATGCGGTAACATTTTTAGGTACTTTTAATTGAAATTTACCATCAAAATCTGAAGTAGTTCCGATGCTTTCACTTTGAATAATTCCAGCCATGGCTGTTTTGCTAGATATAGAATTGTTTTCTACGAAAATTGACGCCCCTGGTACTGGCGATTTGTCGGTTTCGTCTAAAACAATACCCGAAATAGTTCGGGATTCCTGCGAATATCCTGCGATGGCCAGGAATAGCAGTAAGGCTTGTAAAATTTTTGTCATGTTTTTGGTTGTGTATTAAAAGGTTGTATTATTTAGGGCTTTTTCGATTCGTTGGATCAAATCGCGGTAATGGTTTTGGGTAGATTGGTCTCCTGTATTCTTTTTAGTTTTTAATAATTGAAGGATTTTATTTAATTCTCCTTTTTTATCTGAAGTTACTTCTGTAACTCTTTTTAAAGATGACTGATTGATATTTCGTACCATATGAGCATCATCTAAATAACTGCAAAGATGAGGCATATTTAAAGTCTGTTGAATATCCAGTAGTTTTTTTGCATCTGTTTTTTCAAACAATTTGTTTGTTGAAACAATTAAAACATCTACATAATTTTTTTGCGTCATACGCTCTAAAATCGATAATGATTTATTTGCAATTGTTCCTGCAAATACGTTCTGATGCATTTTTTTAAACAAGTCATTTACGGTAAAAACAGGGTCTTTGGATTTATTTCGCTGATACAATTCGTTTTCCGTCATTCGAAGCAAACGATCATCGCTGAATAAATCGTACAGAATACTGTATTGCAATTCTCTCGAAAGTGTATATGGCGTATATTCGTAAGGGCCAAGTGGAGAATCTTTCAACGGATTTGTTTTGTCTAAAATGTCATTGAAAAACAACCATTGCGGAATCGTAAGTACATTTTTAGCTAAATAATCAGCAGCTCTTTTTTGCATTGTTGCCGGAACCGGAATATAACTTTGTTTGTTGTCTCCATGAACGGTTTGATTCAAATAAACTCCACCAATATTATTCATTACATGACGGTTGTATAACTGCCATTGACCGATTGTTCCGATGTATAATTTTCCAGTTTCATAATAAGACTGATCTTTATCGTAAGTCCAATTGATGATATTGTCTACAACACGTTTTAAGTTTTTTAAACCGTATTCGCTGGCTTTAACTGCATCATTTCCTAAATCTTCAGACTGTGAACGCGGATCAACAATGCTTTCTTGCTGTTCTCCGTAGAAATAAATTGGATCGTTTTGGTGTTTTGCAATTAAAGTATTTAGGTTTAAAGTCTCATTATCATTTGGACCAAACCATCTGTAACCCCATTCGATAGCATATTTGTCATATTCCCCAATTTTTGGAGTAATCACCGTTACATTATCTTCTGGTTGAGCTACATAATTGTAACGAGCATAATCCATAATTGATGGAGCAGTTCCGCCCATTTTTGCTGTGAATTCTTTAGAACGAAGAGATTCAACATCATAAGCAAAAGAAGAACCCATATTGTGTTTTAGACCAAAAGTGTGCCCAACCTCATGAGAAGAGACAAAACGGATCGCTTCTCCCATATGTTCGTCGCTGAATTTATTTCCTCTGGCTTTAGGATCAATTGGACCTGTTTGAATACGCATCCAACTTTGAAGCGAAGTCATAACATTATGCCACCAGATAATATCGGCTTCTATAATTTCACCACTTCTTGGGTCAACGACAGAAGGACCCATCGCATTCGATTTTGGAGATGCTGCGTATGTAATTACAGAATAACGAACGTCATCAATATCAAAATCTAAATCTTTTTCAGTAGGTTCTTTTGCAATAACAGCATTTTTAAATCCTGCTTTTTCAAAAGCTGCCTGCCAATCGTGTACGCCATCAATAATATACTTTCTCCACTGGATTGGAGTAGAAGGATCGATGTAATAAACGATTGGTTTTTTCGGCTCCACTAATTCACCTTTTAAATATCGTTCTTCATCTTCTTTTTTGGGTTCTAGGCGCCAACGGGTAATCAATTCTTTTTCAAGCATTGCCTGCTGTGCATCGGCAAAATACCAATGCTTTTCGCTAAAAAAGCCAATTCGTTTATCAGAAAAACGAGGTTCCATTGGAGTTTTATCCAATAAAATAATATTACTTGTTACGCCAAGCGTTACAGACAAAGCTGGACCGCCTTCGCTTACAGAAGTTGTGAGTTGTGACTTCACCACAATATTTTGAGGAAAAGATTTTAAACCTTCAATATAAGAAAGCTCAGATTTAACAGAACCGCCAAAACCAATGTTGCTCAAAACATCATTGAAGCTTTTTTGTTTTCCGTCAAAAATCTTATTTACTTTAATAACAACAGAAGTCGAATCATTATTTTTAGTTTCAATATCAAAAACTTCAATAATAGATTCTGCAAAATTATTTTTAACCGATGTTGTAATCGCATCTTCTTTTGGCGAAGAAACTTTAGGAACATACGATTTTACCCAGACTTTCTTTGCAATTGTATCTTTATAAAAACTAATAATCTTGTTTTCATAATTCATTCCTTTGTTTAAACCTGCTTCGTTTACCTGAAAAGGAACTTGAGATAATTTGTTGACAACCAGAAATTCTCTTTTAAATAAACTATCCTGGATTTCAAAATAAACATCGGTTTTGACTTGAATAATATTAAAAAGACCTTTTTTAACGGTGCCTTTTTTAACAAGGTCATCGTATTTTTTACCTTTTTTAGAATCGGTAGAATCTTTTTTAATTTCAGTGGTCTCTTCTTTTTTGTCTTTCTTTTTCTTTTGAGAATGAACAGTAAGAGGTGATAATAATAATAGAAGTATGCAAAATGTTATCAAATTATGCAGGAATGCCTTTTCATTCATCAGATGTTAAGTTTAGGTTAATTTTTGAGCCGAAACTATTTGATTTTAGTTCAGAAAAAAAACAAAAGGGAGTGAATGGCTTTTTTTTAGGAGTGAATGGATAGTAATGGAAGGATACAGACAAAAGTGCCATCTTTTTCTGATGTCTTAAATTCGCTTTTAGAGTAATAATTATAAATACTCTTCAGATAGTTTAATCCAAATTTTGTACTTGTTTCTGCATTCAGTTTCTTTTGGAGATTGTTGCTGATGATGACTTGATCGCTTTTGATCAGGATTTTTGTAGTTAATGGACTTTCCTGTGTTGCTGAATTGTGTTTAATAGCATTTTCAACCACAATCTGAAGAGCAAGATATGGGATGTATTTGTTTAACGCAGTTTCGTTTTCTATTTCAATAGAAAAGAATAATTCTTCCTTAAAACGGGTCTGCTGCAAAAAGATATATTTTTCTATAAATAAAAGTTCATCCTTTAAAGGAACAATGTTCTTTTCTGGCGGATCAATTAAATAACGATAAATACGAGATAAATTCAATGTGAATTTCTGTGCCACTTTAATATCGCTTCCAATAAGCATATAAAGTGAATTCAACGAATTAAACAAAAAATGCGGATTAATTTGCTCCTTTAATTGCTGCAGCTGGATCAATGCTTTTTCTTTAATTATCTTTTCGTTTTCTACCAAAAGTTTGTTTTTCTCTTCAATAACAATTCCCTTTTCTCTGTAAGCGCGTCTGTTGGCATAAGAGAAAAGATAGAAAATCAACAGTAACATTACCGTTGTAATAGAATAAATTAAAGTAGAATATTTTTTAATCTGCGCGACATTTTCATCCACAAAAATTTTAGGGAAGTTAACGCAGACAAACCAATTTGAATTTTTTACATCTAATTTCTTAGTAAAGCGAATAACATCCAATTTTAAAAACTCAGACATTGTAATTCTCTTTGCAAAATCCTGTTTTTTGGTGAATATCGTATCAGAAGCCTGAAAAGAAGAAACCCTAAAAATGTTTTTTCCAATAAAAGCCGCTTCAGGATGGTAAACACAGGTGCCTTTTTTATCAAAAACAAAAGCATAATTAGAAGCCGTTTTGTCTATTTTTGAAATATAAGTATGAAGCAAACCCAAATCAATATCATAACCATATCGAACGGTTGTTTTATTTGCGGAGACAAGTTTGAAATAAATGCGCCAAATCCAATCCTTTCCATGAGGAATAACAATACTAATATGTTGTTTGATTTTATTTTGAAAAAGAAAATTTTTTATGTCTTTTTTGGTTTCGTCTGAGATTTCATTATTTCCATAATGAATACTGTTTTCATTAATCTGAAACCAATTATGTACAATCAGTTTATTATTCGCTTGAAGCGAAGAAAGTAATTGTAAATTATTATCAAGATTCGAAACGTTGCTTATTTGTAAAACATGCTGGATCTTTTTTTCCTGTTCCAGAAATTTTGATAATTCTTGAGATAAAAATTCCTGTTTTTTAATGAAGTTACGCTGCGCCATATCTTCGTTCGATTTTTCGGTCAAATCAGTAATCAAATTACTTAAAATGTAAACCGAAGAAACCGTAATAAGAATTGAAACAATGACGTAAATTACGAACGCTCTTCTTGAAGTAATATTTTTTAGTCTAAATTTCAAAGAATACCATTATGACTTAATTCGCAACAGCAAATTGCGAGTCATATAAATTTTTATAGTACCCATCAGTTTTTTGTAATAATTCCTGATGCGTTCCTTGTTCAACAATCAATCCTTTATCCATCACCACAATCTTGTCTGCATTTACAATTGTTGCTAGTCTGTGCGCTATAATAATAGAAGTTCTTCCTTTTGTAATCGTTTCAGTTGCGCGCTGAATCATTTCTTCAGAATAGGTGTCAATAGAAGAAGTCGCTTCATCCAAAATCAAAATACTCGGATTACTTACGTAAGAACGTAAAAAAGCAATCAACTGGCGTTGACCAGAAGAAAGCATAACGCCTCGTTCTTTTACATCAAAATCATAATTATTCGGAAGGTTCATAATAAAATCATGAACACCAATTTTCTTTGCTGCATCAATTACTTTTTCGCGGGTAATTTCAGGATTATGCAAAGTGATGTTGTTGTAAATCGTATCAGCAAACAAAAACACATCTTGTAAAACCACAGCGATTTGTTTTCTTAAGGAAGCCAAAGTATAGTTTTCGATATTTTCTCCATCAATGGAAATGGTTCCACCGTTGATTTCGTAAAAACGATTCAATAAATTAATAATAGTCGATTTTCCTGCTCCGGTAGATCCAACAATTGCAATCGTTTGTCCGGCAGAAACAGATAGATTAATTCCTTTTATGACTTCTTCTTCCGGAATATAACTAAAACGAACTTCATTAAATTCGATACTTCCGTTAAAAACAGGAGCTTCAATTTTTCCAGTATCCTGAATATGATCTTGTGTGTCAATAATATCAAAAACACGATTGGCAGCAATCATTCCTAATTGCATCTCATTAAATTTATCCGCAATTTGACGAAGCGGATTGAAAAGCATTCCGATAAACATCGTATACGAAAATAAATCTCCAAAGGTCGTAAAATGATCTCCGTTTAAAATTCTGAATCCACCATAAACCACAACTAAACCTAACGTAATAGAAGAAATGATATCGGCAATCGGGAAGAATATCGAGTTGTATAAAATTGTTTTAATCCAAGCAACTCGGTGTTTGTTATTGATTTCTTTAAAGTTTTCGGCTTCTATTTTTTCACGGTTGAAAAGCTGAACGATTTTCATTCCCGTAACACGTTCCTGCACAAAAGAGTTCATGTTAGCAATTTGTGTACGAACTTCCTCGAAAGCAATCTGCATTTTACGTTGAAAGATTCTTGTAATATAAACCAAGATCGGCATGGCAACAACCACAATCCAGGTTAGTTTCCAATTCATATAAAACATAAAAATCAGCACGACTAGCATTTTCATCAAATCACTGATAATCATGAATAAACCCTGACTGAAGATACGGGCAATTGACTCAATATCAGAAACTGCACGCGTAACAAGCTGACCAACGGGCACCAAATCAAAATACTTCATTCTGAAACTCAAAATGTGTTTGAAAAGTTTTGTTCTGATATCTTTTACAATGTCTTGTCCTAGCCAGTTTGCCCAATAAACAAAGTAAAATTGAGAGAAAACCTCCATGAGCAAAACTGCACCCATTAAAATAATGTACAACAATAAACCCATTTTGTCATGAGTCTTAATATAGCCGTCGACCGTTTCTTTTAGTAAATAAGGGCGAAGTGCTGCAAAAATAGAAAGCGAAATGGCAAAAATAATTACGCCGTAATAACGCCATTTATAAGGCTTTGTATATTTTAAAATTCTTTTAAATAATCCAGTATCAAATGCTTTTGCTTTCATTTATTTTTAAGCTTTAAGCTTTAGGCTTTAAGCTTTAGGCAAAAGTTTGGAGCTTATTGCCTACAGCTTATAGCTTATTGCTATAAATAATCGTAATCTATTTTGGTCAAATATAGACCATGTGCAGGAACCGAAAATCCTGCTTTTTCTCTGCTTTTGCTGGCAATAATGTTTTCAAAATCGGCCAAAGTAATTTTCTTCAAACCAATATTAATCAAAGTGCCAACAATAGCGCGAACCATATTTCTTAAAAAACGATTTGCCGAAATGGTAAAAATCAGTTTTCCGCCTTCTTGTTTCCAATAGGCCTCAAAAATCGTGCAATCAAAAGTATTGACATCGGTATTAACTTTTGAAAAGCACTGAAAATCGGTATGTTTCAATAATAATTGTGCCGCTTGATTCATTAATTCTACATCAAGTTTCTGCGTAACATACCAGCTCAGTTCTTGCAAAAATGGATTTTTGATGGTGTTGATATGGTATTCGTAAGTTCGTTTTTTAGCATCAAATCTGCAATGCGCATCATCATGAACTGAAATGATGTCAAAAATCACTATATCTTTTGGTAAATAAGAATTAAGCTTATGAACCAAAGCAGGAATGTCCAAAATCTTTTCTGTATCAAAATGTCCGTACATTTCACTCGCATGAACACCAGTATCGGTTCTTCCGGCTCCCATAATACTGATCGTTTCGTTTAACAAAATCGAAAAAGCTTTATTTAAGGTTTCTTGAACAGAAGAAGCGTTTGGCTGTATTTGCCAGCCGTGATAATGGGTTCCGTTGTAAGCGAATTGAATAAAATATCTCATTTTTAGGGACAGAGGTTCTGAGGCGCAAAGTTATGAAAAAAGGTTCTAAGATGCTAAGATGCCAAGGTTCTAAGTTTTTTCTTTTGCTAATAAATCGACTAAGCCGTAGAAGCGTATTTGCTTAGCGTTATAGTTGGTAATGTATTGTGTGTATAGAAAAACTTTGTATCTCTGTAACTTTGTCCCTTTGTTTCTAAAAACAAAAAAACCTTTGTAACTTTGTCACTTTGTACCTTTGTCCCTTAAAAAAAAAATGACTAAAATCCTCCTTCTTTCCGATACGCACAGTCACATTGATGATACTATTTTGAAATATGTAGCTCAAGCCGATGAAGTTTGGCATGCCGGAGATATTGGAGATTTGAATGTTACAGATACCATCAAAAAGTTAAAACCCTTAAAAGCGGTTTACGGAAATATAGACGATGCAAAAGCTAGATTGGAATTTCCATTAAACAATCGATTTATGTGCGAAAATGTTTCTGTTTGGATTACACATATCGGAGGTTATCCTGGGAAATACAATCCGAATGTGAGAGAAGAAATGGCTCAGAATCCGCCTAAATTATTTATTTGTGGACATTCGCATATTTTGAAAGTGATGTTTGATAAAAAAAATAATCTACTTCATATGAATCCAGGTGCGGCAGGAAAAAGCGGTTTTCATCAAATGCGCACGATGTTGCGATTTGTAATTGATGATGATAAAATCAAAGATTTGGAAATTATCGAAATAGGAGCGAAGTAAATTTTATTGAGGCAGCGGAATGTGAATTTTTATTTTGGTTCCCATATTGACTTTTGAAGTTATTGATAAAGTACCTTTGTATTTTTGGATTCTTGCCCTAATTCTATTTAAACCAAAACCTTCGACATCTTTTAATTTTTGGGTTTTAAAACCAATTCCATCATCATGAATATTTAAAATAAGCTGATTGTTTTTTTCAGCTAGAGAAAGTGTAGCTTTTTGGGCAGCACTATGTTTGATGATATTGTTGAATAATTCACTGACGATAAAATAAACCTTCATTTCAAATTTTTCAACGTATCTTTTGCTGATAGGAACAGAACTTGAGAATTCAAATTGAATAGCCGAATTGGAGTTTTTTTCGCATAAATCTTCCAAAGCATAAATCAAACCAAAACGAACTAAAAGTGACGGAACCAGATCGTGCGACATATCGCGTAAAAGTTCATGAGCTTCAGAAAGAATAGTTTTTGTTTTTTCAATTTCATCCGATTTTACATTATGCTGTGCTGTAAATGTATTCAAATGTAATCCAGCAGAAGAAAGCAGTGAGTTGATGTTGTCATGCAAAAAAGAAGCTAATTTTTTGCGTTCTATTTCCTGCGAATCAATTCCCGAATTTATAATGTTAAGAAGGATCTTTTGTTTGGTGTCTTTTCGCTTTATTTTTTGTTTTAATTTATTGTTTTGATAGAGAAGATAGAAGAGGAGAAAAACAATAATGATAAGGATGATTGACAAGCTGACTATTTTTTTGTTTCGGAGCTGTTCTGTTGTGTTTATAATTGTTTTTTTGTCTGTTGGACTGGTTAAAGAAACTTCGATCTTTTGTTTTTTTATAACTTCTGGATTGAGGAAATTTTCTTTAGCATTAAAAGAAAAAAGCAAAGACAAGAAAAAATACAAGCCAAACATACAAGAAGTTTTATGGATTAATCAAATTGTTCTTAAGTGCATATTTCACTAAACCAATGGTACTTTTAATGTTTAGTTTTTTCATGATGTTTTTTCGATGCGTTTCGACAGTATGCGAACTGATGAAAAGTTTTTCACTAATTTCTTTTCCACTATATTCCAATGCAATTAAAGTTATAATTTCTGTTTCACGCGGACTCAAAATAGGGTTTTCAATAACTACATTTTGATTCAGTTTTGGGTTGTCTTTAAAAGTATTGAAGATCTTTTCTCTTACAGCATCACTAAAATATTCCTGACCATTGTAAACGGCCTCAACAGCTTCAATTATATTTTCTCCTGCACAATTTTTGGTCAGATAGCCTTTTGCACCTAATTTCATTACTTCTTTAATGATTTTTAAGTCATCATAACTGGATAATATAATGACCTTGCAAAATGATTCTTTTTCTTTAAATTCTTTTAAAGTTTCAATTCCATCTTTTTTAGGCATACTGATATCTAGGATTAAAACATCAGCTTTGTCTTCGCAAACATCATTGTAAACGGTTGTGCCATCTAGTGAGCTTCCTGCGATTTCAAAATTAGGAACCGTTTTTAATAAGTTTGAAAGTCCATCAATCAAAACCTGATGATCATCTGCAAGATGGATTTTTATTTTGGGAGTCATTTTGTGAAAATAATTAAAATGCAAAATTATAAAATTTTACCTACAATTAGTTGATTTTAATCACAAAAAAACCCGAATAATTAAATTCGGGTCTTCTTCGCACAAATAAATTAAGTTTATAGGTTTACCTCAAACGATCTACAGATTTTACAAGATCTTCATCCTTTTTGATGGCCTTATTAGCTAAAACTAATAACACGATAGCAACAATCGGCATAAACATCCCAATACCTTTCTCAGAGACTTCAGTCTCTCCAGATAAATTTAGTGATCGATATACAAATAATCCTAATAAAATTAAGTTTAATATTATGTTCAGTCTGTTTAACACAAACTGATTTTGTCTCTTTTTAAATGAAATTATACTAATGAAAGTTAACATGGTTGTTAAGCCTAACAAAAAAGTATAAACCATATCCTGCATAAAAAAGAAAGGCTTTCCTGCACTAGTTGTCCATAGCGGAACAAAAAGCATTAAGATGCCCGTTGCAACAAAAGCTAGAAATAAATATACAGTCTGAATTCTTTGTATCATGATCGAAAAATGTTTTACAAAAATATATTTTCTTTTTTTAAAATACTATTGTATGATAAAATTTTATTCGTATTATTGCATCATAATACCGTAAGCACTTCATACTGCGGTCAATTCAAATTAATTATCTACCATTCTTTTTACAGTATTTCCTTTAAAATAATTAAATTCATAGAACATTCATGTTTGATATTTCTGCATTAAAAGAAATGAAGCTTGCTGAGCTTCAAGAAATAGCTAAGTTAGCTAAAACAATAAAGATTACCGGTGTCAAAAAAGAGACTTTAATTAGTCAAATTTTAGCACACCAAGAGAGCACTACTGCACCTACTCAGGCTCCTCAAACTGAAGCTGTTTCTGATGCTAAAGAAGACAAACCGAAACGCGCCAGAATTGCACCAGCAAAAACAAAAGCAGCAAATACCAAGAATACACCCGTTTTAGAATTTGATAAAGTAGAGGAACCTGTTCAAAAAAACGATATTGCAGAAACAGTTGAACCAATTGCAGAAACAGCAACTGTAGAAGCTAGGGTAAATAAAGCACCAGCAGCAAAAAAAGAGCCTAAAATTGTAAAATTTAATAAGTCGGCATACGAGAAAAAAGTAGCGCTGAAAAAAGAAAAGGAAGCTGTAAAAGAAGTTGCTCCTGAAGAAGTTTCAGAGGCAGCTCCATCAGAAGTAGTTGTTGAGCCGGCAGCTGAAATAGCCGAGAAAACTCCACCAATTGCTCCTGCAAAAAAGATTAATCCTAATCAGAACAAAAATCAGAATCCGAACCAAAACCAGAACCAAAACCAGAATCAAAACCAAAATCAAAACCCGAATCAGAATCAAAATCAAAACGGGAACGGTAACGGAAACGGAAATCACAATAATCAAAATCCTAATCATAAAAATAAAAAAAGCAATAATTTCAGAGATTCAGATTTCGAATTTGACGGAATTATCGAAAGTGAAGGTGTTCTTGAAATGATGCCTGACGGTTACGGATTTTTACGTTCATCAGATTATAATTATTTAGCTTCTCCGGATGATATTTATTTGTCTACTTCACAAATCAGATTATTCGGTCTTAAAACCGGAGATACTGTAAAAGGAGTGGTTCGTCCTCCAAAAGAGGGAGAGAAGTTTTTTCCTTTGGTTCGTGTATTGAAAATCAATGGACACGATCCGCAAGTGGTTCGAGATAGAGTTTCTTTTGAACACTTGACACCAGTTTTTCCTTCAGAAAAATTCAAACTTGCTGAAAAAGGCAGTTCAGTTTCAACCCGAATTATAGATTTGTTTTCGCCAATTGGAAAAGGACAACGTGGAATGATCGTTGCTCAGCCAAAAACGGGTAAAACAATGCTTCTTAAAGATATTGCAAATGCAATTGCAGCCAACCATCCTGAAGTATATTTGATTGTTCTTCTTATCGACGAGCGTCCAGAGGAGGTTACAGATATGCAAAGAAGTGTTCGTGGCGAGGTTATCGCTTCAACTTTTGATAGAGAACCTCAAGAACACGTAAAAATTGCTAATATCGTTCTTGAAAAAGCAAAACGTTTAGTAGAATGTGGTCACGATGTGGTGATTTTATTAGATTCGATCACTCGTTTGGCAAGAGCTTACAATACAGTTCAACCAGCATCTGGAAAAGTATTAAGTGGAGGTGTTGATGCTAATGCATTGCAAAAACCAAAACGTTTCTTTGGAGCTGCCAGAAATGTTGAAAATGGAGGTTCGTTAAGTATCATTGCAACTGCGTTAACAGAAACTGGTTCTAAAATGGACGAAGTGATCTTCGAAGAGTTTAAAGGAACAGGTAATATGGAATTACAATTAGATCGTAAGATAGCTAATAAACGTATTTTCCCTGCAATCGATCTTACTTCATCTAGTACACGTCGCGACGATTTATTATTAGACGAAAAAACTTTACAAAGAATGTGGATTATGCGTAAATATCTTTCAGATATGAATCCAGTAGAATCTATGGATTTTGTAAACGACCGCTTCAAGAAAACCAAAAACAACGAAGAGTTTTTGATTTCGATGAATGATTAGTTAGAGGGGCAAAGGGGCAAAGGGGCAAAGGGACAAAGCTTCAAAGGTTTTCTCTTTGAGTTTTTTAGAAAGAGACAAAGTAACAAAGTAACAAAGTTTTTTCCCTTTGATAAAATATAAAATGCAAAAAAAGGATGAGTTTTACTCATCCTTTTTTTATTGGCAAAGATTAGAAGTCTTTGTCCCTTTGAACCTTTGTCCCTTTGTAACTATTTTTTATCAACTACCGGTCTGTTTTCTCTATTTGCCAATTCCCAGGCAATTGAAAAAGCCAATTTGGTTCTTTTGGTTAAAGCATCGTATTCGATTTTTTCTGCTGTATCATCTTTTCCGTGGTAATCTTCGTGAACTCCGTTAAAGAAGAAAACAGACGGAATACCGTGTTTTGCAAAGTTATAGTGGTCAGAACGCTCGTAAAAATGATTTGGGTCTTTTGGGTCATTGAATTTAAAATCTAAATCCATTTTGATGTATTTCTCATTTTGCGCCACAACAGCATTATGTAAATCAGATGATAATCTGTCAGCACCAATTACATATACATAATTGTTGGTGTTTGAATGCTCAACATCGCGACGACCGATCATATCGATATTGATGTCTGCAATTGTGTTTGCAATTGGAAATAATGGATTTTCAGAATAGAAACGAGAACCATGCAAACCGTGCTCTTCACCAGTTACATGAAGAAACAAAATAGAACGTTTTGGACCGTGACCTTGTTTTTTAGCTTTAGCAAAAGCTTTAGCCATTTCAATAACCGCTACAGTTCCCGAACCGTCATCATCAGCTCCGTTGTAAACTTCACCATTTTTGATTCCGACGTGGTCGTAATGTGCAGAAATTACCAAAATTTCATCTGGTTTTTCAGAGCCTTCAATAAAAGCCCAAATATTTTCAGAATCTGCCAGATTTTCGTTACGTCTTGCATTTAAGTAAGATGCAGGAATATGTTGGTAATAATCTGAAGCACCTTTAGGAAAAGATATCCCGCTTTTTTTGTATTGCTCAATCATATAAAGACCTGCTTTTTTCTGTCCTGGAGAACCTGTTTCGCGTCCTTCCATTTCGTCAGAAGCAATCGTGTAAAGCATTTTCTTTAAATCTTTCTCAGAAATAGAATTAATGTATTTGGTTGGGTTCGAATTGTCTTTAGATGCTGTAGACTGCGCAGTTTTACAAGAGTACGCAGAAACAACTAATAATAGTAGGAATAATTTTTTCATCCTGTAGTTAGTGTAAATTAATAAATGTATAAAGAACGTAAAGTGTCAGTAAAAATATAATAAAAAGCGAGTTTATGATGAATAGTAAAAAACTTTTAACAAAAGATACAATTCTCGATTCGCCATAAAAACGATGATGTGCAGGATAAAAATAATAACACATCCAAATGCTTCCCGCAAAAGTGGTAAGTCCCGAAATGTAAGACATTGGACTATCTTCTCCAAATAAACCAATCAATCTGTCGATAATAAACATTATTAGAAAAATCAGTAAGAGAAAAGAGAAATAGTGAAGAGTGAAAATTCCATGATCAAAATAATACCATCTTTTTTTATTGTGAAACAACCACAAGAAAAAGGCAAAAAACGGCATAATAATGAATAAAATTTTCGGAAGATTGTGAAAGAAAGCTTCTATGAATTTTACAATTATCTCTTTTTTGGTGTATTTTTCGGTAACATGAGTGGCTTTTTCATAAAACCAGTACGATGTTGCATTTAACTTTTCACTTTCCTTTCCATATTTCTGAATAGAATCAATTTCTTTCATGCTTTTCAATTGAAAATAGGATTTGTCAAGTGTTTTCGCCTTTAAATATGATTTTTCGTCCCAGCTTTTCTTTTCTTCCTTAACTGCTTTTTCAAAATTAGACGTGATTTCTTTGTCATTTTTCGTTAGTTCTTCACCAATATTGCTTGGAAACAATGCAATTAAAAGAAAAGTAATAAAACTGATAAAAATATAAAGACGTACTGGAGCCAGATAAGATAATCTTTTTCCTGAAAGATATTCTTTAGTTAAGTTGGAGGGTTTAAAAAGAAGATTTTTGATGGTTTTCCAAAAAGCATTTTCGTAATGCGTTAAATCTTCAAAGAAATGTATAAATAAATGATGAAAAGTTTTTCT
Organism: Flavobacterium potami; assembly: GCF_020026915.1. Lineage (GTDB taxonomy): Bacteria > Bacteroidota > Bacteroidia > Flavobacteriales > Flavobacteriaceae > Flavobacterium > Flavobacterium potami. The sequence goes on from NZ_JAINUY010000001.1 coordinate 451,829, forward strand.
ACTGTCGCTATTTTCCTGTCCGCAGTTTGGACAGAATTTTTGCTCTACAACGTGCCTGCAGTTTAAGCAGGTTTTGTCTTCTCTAATTTTACTATGTGACATTTGGTTAATTGGGTTGATTTGTTTTTGGTTGGAGTTATAGTGGTATTATTTTTTCAAAACTTCGTTTAAAAATAATTGTAAATGATCAAAAGATCTTTTTGCAGCGACAGGATTGTAAGCAGCACCTTTAGAATTGTCGCTTCCTGCTTCAGGATTCGTAAAAGAGTGAACAGAATTTGCATAATAAATCATTTGCCAATCTGCTTTTGAATCACGCATTTCTTGTTGAAAAGAAGTGATTTCATCTTTTGGAACAAACGGATCATCAGCTCCATGACATATTAAAACTTTTGTCTGGATTGCATCTGTTTTTCTGCTAGCATCTTTTCCTAAACCACCGTGAAATGAAGCTATGCCTTTTAGATTCAAATGACCACGGGCAGCTTCTAAAACTCCTGTTCCGCCAAAGCAATATCCAATTGCTACAATATTATCTGCGTTGGCTCCAGATTTTACCAATTCTTTTAAAGCGGCATCTATTCTTTTTTGATAGGCTTCATAATTTGTCTTATAAAAACCAGCTTGTTTTCCTGCTTCACCAGTATTTTTTGGGTAGTTTCCTTCTCCATAAATATCTGCGATAAAAACATGATAGCCTAGTTTTGATAATTCCTCGGCAATTCCTTTAGAAGCATTGTCGATTCCAAGCCAAGCGGGTAAAAGCAAAATTCCGGGATTGTTACTGCTTTTTTTAGCTGATTTAATAAATAAGCCATTCAATTGCTGACTTCCTTCACTATATTTTACTGGTTTTAATTGCGCATTCATAAGGTTGGAAAATAAGATTGCACTGAATAAAATTAGTACTTGATTTTTCATAATTTGGTAATTTTTAACAAATATCAGAAATAATATGTTACAAAAAAACCTCACAAGTAAATTATTGTGAGGTTTGTAACTGTTAAATATGAAAAAAAATAAGCGTACTTATAAAGATATATTTCTTTTAAAAGCGCATCCTAATTCTACAATAGAATCGGTTTTATCGATACCAGGAATTCCGTCAATTTTTTCGTAAAGAATGCGGCGCATATGCTCATGATTTTTGGCAATAATTTTAATGTAAAGCGTAAAAGAACCTGTAACATAATAACATTCGGTAATCTCAGGAATTTCTTTAAGTGCTTCAATAATTCTTTCAGAATCAGAATCTTTGTTTAATGTGAGTCCAGTAAAAGAAGCCCAATCATAACCAATTTTCTTTTCCTGAATTATCGGTTTTATTCCCCCAATTACACCTTGTTCAATCATTCTATTGATACGCTGATGCACCATTGTATTTGATATTTTCAAATTAGTAGCGATGGCTGAAAAAGCCATTCGTCCGTCTTTTTCTAATTCTTTTAAAATACTAATATCAAATTCGTCTAATAATTCCATGCAGTAAAAATCGTTTAAAAATTCAGTCTGTTGCGATTTATAAAAGTAATTCTTTTTTTTAATAATTGGTTGTGAAATTAAATTTCAATCCAAAATAAATTTGTCTTTTTTTGGGTTTTAAAAACTGTGTTTTGACTTTTATTTAGTTATTTTGAAGTCAATATTTTAATTTTTAAATTGATTTTAATTTAAATTTGATATTTTTGTAAAAATAAAAAGCATATTATGATAAGTACAGAAAAGACACTTTCGTCAAAATCTGAGGTTTTGATTGAAAAAGAAAATAAATATGGAGCTCATAATTATCATCCGCTTCCGGTTGTTTTAGAACGTGGTGAAGGAGTATATGTTTGGGATGTTGACGGAAAGAAATACTTCGATTTTTTATCTGCCTATTCTGCAGTAAATCAAGGGCATTGTCATCCGAAAATTGTAAACGCAATGGTAGAACAGGCTCAAAAACTGACTTTGACTTCTCGTGCTTTTTACAATGATAAATTAGGAAATTACGAAGAATACGTTACAAAATATTTTGGTTTCGATAAAGTGCTGCCGATGAATACGGGTGCTGAAGCTGTAGAAACGGCTTTAAAAATTTCTAGAAAATGGGCTTATGAAGTAAAAGGAATTCCAGAAAATCAAGCGCAAATTATTGTTTGTGAAAATAATTTCCACGGAAGAACAACTACAATTATCTCATTTTCAAATGATGAAACAGCACGTAAAAACTTCGGACCTTTTACAGATGGTTTTATTAAAATTGAATATGATAATTTGGAAGCATTGGAAAACGCTTTAAATTCATCAAAAAATATTGCCGGATTCTTGGTCGAACCAATTCAAGGTGAAGCAGGAGTTTACGTTCCTTCTGAAGGTTATCTAGCGAAAGCAAAAGCGCTTTGCGAAGAGCACAATGTACTTTTTATTGCAGATGAGGTTCAAACGGGAATTGCAAGAACTGGAAAATTATTGGCTGTTCATCACGAAAATGTGCAGCCAGATGTTTTGATTTTAGGAAAAGCAATTTCAGGTGGAGTTTATCCGGTTTCAGCTGTTTTATGTAATGACGAAATCATGAACGTAATCAAACCAGGACAACATGGATCTACTTTTGGAGGAAATCCTGTTGCGGCAGCCGTTGCTATTGCTGCTTTGGATGTTGTTAAGGACGAAAAATTGGCTGAAAATGCTGAACGTCTTGGAATAATTTTAAGAGACGGATTGAATAAAATTGCAGAAAAAAACAACTTAATTACGCTTGTTCGCGGAAAAGGTTTATTAAATGCGATCGTAATCAATACCGATGAAGAATCTGATTTGGCTTGGGAAATCTGCCTAAAATTCAGAGATAACGGATTATTGGCTAAACCAACCCACGGAAATAAAATCAGATTGGCACCGCCTTTGGTTATGACCGAAGAGCAAATTCAGGAATGTTTGGAGATTATAGAGAAATCTCTGAACGAGTTTAAAAATTAAATCTTTAAAATCAATAAATGAAAGCGCCTCATTGAGGCGCTTTTTATTTAGACTTATTTTTAAAAATAAATCCTATTATGATATAAAAATGCCTTTTAGTGGCTTAATTAATGTTTTTTGTAGTATTAATTTACTTAAATTAACTAAAAAGCTTAAACTAATTATGTCAAAATTCTCAGAACAAGTTCATATTTCGATCAGTTCTTTCGAAAAAAATATCATTTATTACGATTTTCAGCTTTCGCAGAAAATGGCCGACCACCATTATTTTTCGTTTACTTGGCAGTACACTGGAAAAGCTATTATTGACCCCGAAGATCAGGAAAAAGCAATCAGCAAATATATTGGAAGTGAAGTTATTTTTACATTCAAAGTCGGCAGCATCAGACTGATGTCAAAAGGAATCATTGAAGGATTAAAATCGGTTGATCTTCATGGAAGTCCAGCGGGACTTCATGTTTACGGAATAAGTCATACCGTTCTGTTGGATGATAATGAAAAATCCAGAATTTTTCTTAAGCGAAACCTCCAGCAGATAGTGCTGGAAATCTTTGCAGAAACCAATTCTGGCGAATTCTATCAACGAGAAGCAATTGTTCCCACTTATAAAAAAGAGTTTTCGAACAAGCCGCAGTATAACGAAACGAGTTTTAATTTCTTAAAAAGGCTTGCCACACGATACGGACAATGGTATTATTTTGACGGAATGCGGATGCAGTTTGGCCAGACAAAAGCCAGCAACGTAAAATTGATCAATGGATCTTCGCTTCATAAATTTACGATTGAGACCAAATTGGCTTCACACAAAAGCTCTTTTGGAGGTTATGATTATACAAATGCATCAAGCATCCGCAGTTCATCTGAGAAAACCACAACAGGAAGCCGTGATAGGTTTGCCGTTTCAATGGGATTCAATCAAGGACAAATAGCCAGAAGAGAATTAAAAGTTGGGGCATATACCAATAACGCCAATAATAAGGACGAAATTGAAGAAATGGTAAAACTCCAGACCTCTGCACGCGATGCAAACTGTGTTTTCTACAGCGGAATTTCCTATTATCCAATAGGTTTGGGGCAGGTTTTTACCATTCAGAATAAAACGGTTGAACACGAATTGATAGCCGTAGAAGTTATCCATCATTCAGAAATAAACGGAAATTACAGTTGTGAGTTCAAGGCTATTCCAGCCGATGTTGCTGTACCTCATTATACAAATCCAAAAATTTTTGCACTTGCAGACAGCCAGCCCGCAAAAGTGATAGACAACAACGACCCGGAAAAAATGGGACGCGTAAAAGTAGAATATTATTGGAATGGCTGGGGAAATGAGAGTGACTGGATGCGAGTAGAACAGCTTTATGCAGGAAAAGAAAGAGGAATATATTTTAGACCCGAAATAGGCGATGAAGTCCGTGTAGTTTTTGAAGGCGGCAATGCAGAACGCCCATATGTTTCGTGTTCCAATTACAACGGACAAGCGATGCCCGAGTTTTTTGATTCCGAAAACAGCATCAAAGGCTGGAAGCTTCGCTTTGGAATGTTATTCAAGTTTATAGAAAAAATAGGCATCTGGCTTTCTGACCCGAGCGGGAATGAACTACATATGGATGAAAAGTCTAAGAGTACAACTTTGACTGTACCAGAAACTTTTACAATTAACTGTAAAAATTTTGTTATAAATGTTGAAGAAAATATGACAACTAATGTTGTAGTGAGCAAAAATGATACAATCGGATTAAATCATACTGAAAATATAGGAGGAATCAAACAAATAGGAGTTACAGGAGATTTTAATGCAATTATTGATGGAAAATATTCTGAGCATATAAAAGGGAATTTAGAATCAACAACTGAAAAAGATCGACATGACCATAGTAAAGAAAGTCTAAATACTTATACAGATGGTAATTTAAGTAAAAACTCTCAAAAAAACATACAAAATAATAGCGGAGAACAAACAAGACAAAACTAAAGTTATGACCAGAATGAGAATTGTAGAAGGAACAAGTACAATTATTACCAAAGGAGATCATTATATGTACTCTGAAGGAAATATTACTTTTAATGCTGGTGGATTCATAGAAGAAAATGCCAGTCAACATACTTATGGAAGGCCTATAGATGCTCCGGTTTTCGAAATTTTCCCTAGAATTTTATATTTAAACGGACATTTTTATAACGAAGATGGCACATTTGAAGGAAAAGTAAATGAAGTCGAAAATGAAGGAAGTGTTGAGGATGTTTATACTTGCAAAGGAAAATCTATACAGAAAGATAAAAGCGGAAATGATTTTATGACCTATAATGGCATTGAAGCTTTGAAGATTAAAAATGAGCTCTTTTTAAGAATTGCTGGATTAGCATATTCTGAATCAGGATTTTCATTAGATGTAATAAAAAGTATTCCTTTTATTGTTATGAATCATCATAGGCAGTTAACAACTTCTAATGTTAAAATATATAAGAATGATTGGTTTTTAGATAACACTCTATTTAAAATGCGGAATAGATGGAGCGATTATAGATATGCTCATGAATTTCATTATGGAGCACAAGGAAATGCTGCATTTAGGGAATTTCTAGATATTGAATTAAATGAGAATATTGATTTTGACAAAAACTCTCAAGGAAGAAACAATAATTCGAAAATAAAAACAGCAATAGAATACACTATTAATGCAGTTCAATATCTAAATAAAGAATATGTTGGGGAAGACATTTCCAATGGAGGTATTGGGTGGCAAGGAGCAGATATTTTAAATAATAAAAACTGGAAAAACTGGCTTTACATTCACCCGGAACACAAAAAAAATGCATTCAAAAACTGGACTAATTCTTATATTTTAGAGAAATCAATTTTTGAATCCATTTCCGTTTTTAAAGGAAGTTTTGGAACAACAATAATTTATAAATCAACTGAATTTAGTTTTAAAAATAGCTCAATAGGAAATATATGAAAAAAATCATTTTCTTCTTTTTCTTTCTATCTACCTTATGTCACTCTCAAAAAAATGCAGATAAGATTTTTCTAAAAAAAGAAATACAAACATGTAGAATACCAATTAATGATACACTTAGTGTATATTATTTAAAATACAAATTAAATAATTATGATATTAAAATATTCCTTAAAACTGCTAGCACAATAACAGACTCGTGTTTTAAAAGTAATATTTCTAAAGATATTATAGATAAAGTAGGTATTAATCATAACCCAATTATTCAGATAAATAATTATTCCATTAAAGACTTGAATATTCCAAGTTTTTACAATTTAATTCCTGAAAAAATTATTCTATTCAAGAATAAAAATTATTCTATTATAGCTTTAGAGTTATATAGTTATTCTCATTCGACTGTAGGAAATGGTTATATTAATTTATGTTTCAAAATAGATTCAAAAGGAAATATTATTGACAAAAAAATGATTGAATCAAAACTACCACTTGAAGCAAGAAAATATCGAAAAATTTTTAATACCCGATAGCGCGGATTTACAATTCGTGCCCCTAAAGATTGGTCTATTTACTGTAATTATAAAAGTTAAATATTTGGTATTGAGTCTGTATTTGAAAATTGTATTTTGCCTTACTGGTGCGGGCACAGATTGCAAATCCGCGCTATCGGGTTGTGCAACTCAATATCACTGGATTGCATATGAAGGAAATCTAATTATTGATCCAATAAAAAATGAATATAGCTTTTCATATTATTGTTGGCAAAAATTATACACGAGTTTGACTATACGAAAATCTGTTTTTAATAGTAATTTTTATGGATACATTAAGTTTAAAAAATAAGTTCAAAATATTTATTTTCTGCTTCTTATTTATTAGCTGCAAAAACAAAGATAATCAGATGTATGTACTTAAAAATGACCTTCCTATTATTTCGGTTAGAAATAGCTCTGAAAAAGACATTCTCGATTCAAAATTAAGTCTTAAGAGAAACAATACTATTGCTGACGTTGGTAATTTGTTAGTTTACTCAAAATCTAATAATACAATTGACATTTCGCTATTATTAAAAAAGACAGATACGGTTTATAAAACGGATACTATTTTAGTATATATAAAAGATAAATGTTTTACACTTTCTGATATTGAAAAAAAAGGAGTTGTAAGTTCTGGAAGACCTTTTATAATTAGTTATAAAATTAATAATAAAGATTTTATCGATCGAAATGGATTTTATGAATTGTGATTTGATTAGTTTAATTTTAATCAAAAATTAATTAGACCGAATATCGTCCTGCTGGCTCAAGTGTCTCGCTCGTGCACAATTGGATTTGTTTGAATATGAAATGCCCAATGACTCTGTGTTAAAAGATTATTTAACCAAAATGCTAGAAGCAAGCAAAGAAGAGGACGGTAAAGATTATGCAATACCTACAGACATGTACCGTCATATCTGCAACAAATATGTGCACCTCTCAGCACATTACGGCGGTCTTGATGCTTTGTATTCTAAAACTGGCGACCATTATCTATTAGGCGATTATGGCTTTGTTAATTATCCAGTACCCTATACAATAGATGAAAAAGGAAATGTTACTTACCAAAGAAAAATTTATGCGAATCGTTAAATTATATATATTCTTTTTTGTTCTGCTGGCAAGCTGCCAGTCTCCTAATTCGAAAGATAAATTTCAATGGAATGCAGGAATTTCTGCGCCTAAAAACTATCTGGCTACCCCTGCTGTAGCAAGTGTCCCGCTCGTGAACACATAAAAATTATAGTCTTCTTTTTAACCTTTATAAAGAAGACGGTTTCAATTGTTAAACTTTGGAAAAAAAGAGGCGATTGTATTTTGTACAATCGCCTTCTGTTTATAATTACTTAAAATATCAAAAAAAGTAACTATTTCTTTTTGTCATAAATCGACAAAATATTTCTGTTTTCCAAAATTGAATTCATAATAAGTCAAATTTGGCCAAAGTGGTTTGATTAATCCTTTTTCCCAATTTTGTAAAGCTGTTTGTAATTCCTTCACTTTTGATGGATTTTTTGCAGCTAAATCTATGTTTTCCGATTTGTCTTTCGCCAAATTATAAAGCCAGGTTTCATGTGTTTTTCCGCTAACAATTAGTTTCCAATCGCCGCTTCGGATGGCTTTTGCATCGCCCGAACGCCAGTATAAATTTTGGTGTGCTTCTTTGTTATTATTTACCACATCAACTAAGTTTACGCCATCGTAAACCCGATCTTTTGGTAATCCAGAATGTGTAACTGCCGCAATCGTGCTGAAAATATCCAAAGTACTTACAGGCCTTTTATAAACCGTATTCGGTTTGATTTTACCTTTCCACGAAAGTGCAAAAGGAATATTGATTCCGCCTTCGAAATGAGAAAATTTGCCGCCTTTTAAAGGAGCATTTGTGGTTGCAAAAGTGTAATCTGCTCCTCCGTTATCGCTTGCGAAAAAGATTAAAGTATTATCTTCCAAACCTTCTTTTTTGACCTTTGCACGAATTCTTCCAATCGCATCGTCAAGCGCGCTGATCATGGCAAAATAGACACGTTTGTTTTCGTCTTTTACATTCGGAAAACGATCGTAATATTTTTTACGAACCTGAAATGGCGTATGTGGTGCATTAAACGGAACATATAATAAAAACGGTTTTGTTTTATTTTTATCGATAAAAGCTTCTGCTTCTTCTGCAAATTTTTCAGTCAAATATTTCTTTTCATCAATAATGGTAGAATCTCTGCGAATTTGTCCAATTCCGACACGGCCTTTGCCCCAAATCATTTTGTCGGTAAAATCTTTGTGATGATGATTGATAATATCCGGATTATTATCCTCGGGAGCAAAAAGCGAAAACGCCTGATAAAATCCGTAATGATAATCGAAACCGCGATCTAAAGGAAAAAATCCTTTGTTGTGTCCCAAATGCCATTTTCCGATAATTGCGGTGCTGTAGCCCTGCTTTTTGGCTAAATCAGCAAAAGTGATTTCAGATTGTGGTAAACCTTGCGTCTTAATCGATTCATCATTTGGATAATTGATTTTATCATTCAATCGCCAATTGTTGGTATTCATCACATATTTGAAAGCATAATATTCGAGATTGTTTTTCGGATAACGATCTCCCGGCTGATATTCGTGTCCGAAACGTTCCTGATATCTTCCGGTAATCAATCCTGCTCTAGAAGGCGAGCAAATAGAAGAAGAAGCATAACCTTCCGTAAAAGAAACTCCTGAAGCTGCCAAAGAATCAATTTGTGGAGTTGGTGTCGATTTTCCGCCGTAGAGCGAAATATCATATTTTCCTAAATCGTCGGCAAGGAGAATAATGATATTTGGTTTCTTTGCTGAAGTTGAAGTATCTTTTTGTGCAAGAAATGCTGTTTTTCCTTCCAGTAATTTTTCATTCGGTTTTATTAAAGTTCCGTCGGTATTGATGGGCCAAAATAGAAATGCTGCCACAAGGAGAAGCACTATTAAAATGGAAACAACAATTTTGGTTATTTTTTTATAGGTTGCCATATTTTGGTTTTGGTTTGTTTAATGAAAAGTTTTGCCAAAATTTTAAACTTTGCCAAAGCTGAATCTAATCGTTAATCTGCGGATTTTTTTGACTTTTTATTTTCGAATAAAACGCGTCTAACGTCAACGAACTGTGATTTTCATTCTGAGAAAAAACAACAATTGCCCATAAAAAGGCAATTGCTGTCAAACTGGTTTTTAAGATTTGATTTTTCATCCTGTTTCGATTAAACTTGTTCTAAAACTGGAGCAGGAGTTTCTTCCACAATAACTTCTTTTGGTTTTGATGGAAAAGACAATACACCTTCGGCCAGAGAACTTCCTTCTTTCTTAGATTTGAATATCGGCCAAAGAAACTGCGCGTACCATTCTTCTTGTTTGTATGATTTTGTTCCGTAAGATTCTGGGAATTTACGTGTGATCAATCCCGTTCCGAAAATAACATCCCAGATAAAAAACATATTTCCGAAGTTTCCTTTAAAGTGTCCAACACCATCTCCGCTTGTATCTGCGTGATGCGCATGATGTGTGGCAGGAGTAGAAATCAGTCTTTCTAAAACCCAAGCAATTGGATGCAACACTTTGTATTTGTAAAACGGTTTGTCCCAGGCAATACTAGAATGTGCACCCAAAGTGATGAAACTTTTAATAACCAAAACAAATAGGGCAGGTAATCCTAATCCCAAATAAGTCAAAGTTGCAGTCAAATATATTTGAGAAAAGAAAACCGTATAAATAAAGTTTTGTCTCGAAGCCATCGCCATTCCCATATAGGGAGCAGAATGATGCGTTCTATGAAAACGCCATAAAAACGGAACCTGATGGTGCAATCTGTGGTACCAATATTGCGTTAAATCGTCGGCAATTGCAATTAAGAAAAAGCCTCCCCAAAACGGAACCCATGATAATGCATTAGCGGCATTTGGCAATAAATAAGGTAAAGCTGTTAAGCTAAAAAAAGCAATGATTGGAGGTAAAATTAATTTTGGAGCTAAGAAAGAAACGATATCAATTTTGCGTTCTTCACCGGTCCATTCGTCATCGTATAAACCTGCTGCGAATTCGATTATTCCTAAAACAATCATAAATACGATTAATCCCCAAGATCTGATGTTTGCGAAAACGGGTTGTGCAAATTGTAAAAATGATGGTACTGTTAAATGTGATTCGCTTACGGAACTTCCTCCAAGTTGAAAATAAAGGTATATTGCCAATACTGGCAGCGAATAAATGAAGAAACTTATCGTTAAGTCTCTCACTAATTTTTCTTTTTGAACTATTGCCATGATTTCTTATTTTAAAAATTGATTAATAATGGTTAAACCTCCAGCTAAAATGGCCAGCGGAACTAAAAACAGGATTATCCCAACGACAATCTTTTTTCCTATAATTTCATAGTCTACTCGTTTCATAATGTTCGTTTTATTTCCTGCAAGGTTTTCAAAACCTTGTAGTTACGTTTTTTTAGTTGTTGTGAATTGAAACCTACAAGGTTTTGAAAACCTTGCAGGAATCGAAAGATTATTAATTAGAACTTCCGCCAGGTTTTGTAGCCTGTTTGATTAAATCAGAAACTGTTTTTCCTTTGTCGGCTCCCGTATTGTGAATTCTTCTGTTGTAAACATCCTGCCAGTAAATCAACGGATAAACATTATTTTCTTTTGCTTGTTCATCAAATAATTTTTGAAGTTCGGCCAGTTTTTCAGGATATTTTTTAGCTAGATTATTTCTCTCGTTGAAGTCTTCGTTCAAATTGTACAATTCCCAAACATCGGTGTCGAAATTGCTTGGAGCTGGTTTTTCGTTGTTTCCGATAGATTTTTTTACAGCAAATGAATCAGGAAGATGTGCTGCAGAAGCTTTCCATCCGTCTTTGTAAATCGCTCTGTTTCCGAAAATGTAGTAATACTGTATTTTATGTAAAGATTCTGCTTTCGGATTATCGATTGAAGCTTTGAAAGTTGAACCCTGAATAATATCTTGTTTAATATTTTTGATGTATTCTGGAGCTTTAATTCCGGCAATATCCAAAGTGGTTGGCAAAATATCGGTTACGTGGCTGTATTGATTTCTAATGCCGCCTTTGTCTTTAATTCCGTTTGGATAAAATACAATCAACGGATTACGAGTTCCGCCTTCAGAATGTGCGTCTTGTTTCCAGTTTTTGAAAGGAGCATTCGTCGCTTGTGCCCAACCCAAAGGATAATTGGTATTTAAACCTTTAGCCGTTCCGATTTCTCCAATATTATTCAAATTGCTTTGAAAGTTTTCTTCATCCGTTTTTCCCTGAGAAAACAAACTTTGATTGATTGTTCCTTGCAAAGTTCCTTCTTTACTTGCTCCATTATCGCCAATGGCAACAAAAATCAAAGTATTGTCAAGTTGTCCGCTTTGTTTTAAATAATCGACCACTCTTCCAATTTCATAATCTGTATAAGTTAGGAATCCAGCGTAAACTTCCATGAATCTTGCGTATACTTTCTTTTGATCTGGAGATAATTTTTTCCATTCTGTAATTAAAGCATTGCGTTCTGGTAAAACAGCATTTGCAGGAATAACACCTAATTTCTTTTGGTTGGCCAATACTTTTTCGCGGTAAACATCCCAACCTTCATCAAATTTACCTTTGTAAGGTTCGACCCATTTTTCAGCAACTTGATGAGGTGCGTGAACCGCTCCTGGCGCATAATACAAGAAGAATGGTTTTCCGGGCGCTGCTTTTTGTTGTTTCTGAATATAACTGATTGCTTTGTCTGTAATCAATTCATTCAAATGACGTCCGTCGGGTTTAATGTGAACTTGATCTTCCACCAAATCAGGATTGTATTGATCGGTTTGTGAACCTAAGAATCCATAGAAATGATCGAAACCTTTTCCGGTTGGCCATCTATCAAACGGCCCCGCATCTGTGGCGTCTTCATCTGGCGTAACACCGTATTTTCCAACGGCGAAAGTATTATAACCGTTTTCGCGTAAAATTTCTGCAATTGTTCCTTTATCAGAAGGAATTCTTCCGTCCCAACCAGGAAAACCAGCGGATAAAATAGTGTGAGAAAATCCGCTGACATGCACTCTTCCTGAATTCCTACCTGTCAATAAAGCCGCGCGAGTAGGGGCGCAAATTGCTGTTGTATGAAAGTTGGTATAACGTAAACCATTGTTTGCCAGATTATCAAAAGTTGGCGTATTGATTAATCCACCAAAAGCAGTTGCCGCTCCAAAACCAACATCATCTAATAAAATCCAAACTACATTCGGAGCGCCTTTTGGAGCTTTTACTGGATCTGGCCAATATTCTTTTGAATCTGCTAATGTTTTACCGATTGTTCCTTTAAATTCTGTTTTTTCCTGTGCTATTCCCAATTGAGCAACTAAGAAAGCGGTAATCAAAAGCCCTTTTTTTGGACTTTTGACTGCAATGCTATTTTTAAAATTTTTCATCGTTTTATAGTTTTTTTAGTAATATGATTTTAAATAATGGTTCTTATTTTTAAACACATAGAATCATAGATTATAGAAGTGGTAAAAAGGCGTTTCACTTATTTAATTCACATAGCAACTATGTGTTGAGAAACTAGTTTCTCTTTTATTTTCTTCATCAATAATTTTAAATCTATGTTTCTATGTGTTTAAATTTTTAATATCCAGGATTCTGTGGTAATCCATCAGGGTTAATATTTCTTTCGCTTTGCGGAATTGGATACAGATTATTTCTTTCTGAAACAGAGTTCTTAGCTGTTACTTTTTTCACTTCAGTGACCAACGTTCCCCATCTCACCAAGTCAAACCATCTTTGTCCTTCCTGAACAAATTCTTTTTTGCGTTCTTCCTGAATTGCCGCTCTGAAACTTGCCTGATTCAATGCCACTAAATCAACCGTTACATCTGGCGTTGTAATTGCTTTTCCAAAAGCTCTTCTTCTAACTTGATTAATTAATTCGTAAGCCTCGGCAGTTGGACCACTTTGTTCATTGATCGCTTCCGCTAAAGTCAAAAGGATATCTGCATAACGAATCACAGGAAAATTAATCGCTACGTTTGATGGAGTTGCCAGATTCGTCAAATCCAAATATTTCTTGAAAATCGGTTTTGGAAAAGTATAAAGCGTTCCCGTTGTCGGATTAAGCAATTGTTTCGCATAACTTACATCTCTTCTTTTATCTCCTGCTGCATAAATATCATAGAATAAAGCAACATCTGAGATAATATCGGCCGGTTCAGTAGCTGTAAATCCGGTGAAAGATGTAGCTTGGAAAGTACTTCCACTAGAACCATTTCCAGCTTGATTGGGTTCAAATTGAACAGAAAAAATATGCTCTTTTCCGTTCTTTTTTGTTTTAGTGAAAATGTCTTGAAAATCTTCAAACAAAGCATATCCGTAACCACCATTGATTACTTCTCGAGCTTTTAAAATGGTATTTGGCCAATCTTTTCTAGTAATGTAGACTTTTGCTAAAATCGCTTTTGCAGCTCCAGAAGTTGCACGTCCGGCGTCTGCAGCAGAATAAGTGGCTGGTAAGCTTTCCGCATCGGTTAAATCTTTAATAATCTGCGCGTAAACTTCATCAGCGGTGGAACGGTTGGTTTTTAAATCACCTAAATTGATAGAAGTCGCTTCGTGCAAAACAATTGGAACTCCACCCCATAGACGAACGGCTTGAAAATATAATAGACCTCTAATGAATTTCGCTTCGTTTATTAATCTTGTTTTAATAACTTCAGAACCAGAGACTTTAGGAATATTATCAATAGAAACGTTGGCCCTGTTGATTCCTGCATAAATTTGTCTCCAAGCTACCTGAACACGATCTGAAGTCGCGTCATGAGTCAAACTACTCAAAGCTCGAACTTGCGGATTCGTAGCAGAAACTCCCGCTGCAGCATAATCTGATGCCATATCAGTTAAGAAATAAAGGTTTCTTCCAAACAAACTTTGTTCACCCGGATCAAGACTTAAAGAGGCATAAACAGCAGTAACACTTGCCACAGCATCGTCTTGTGTATTAAAATAATTGTCTTCGGTTACAAAAGACTCTGGAGTTACCTCAAGCTCCGTGCACGATACCAATAAACCGGCACTTAATAGGAATGTTATAATGATCTTTTTCATTTTGATATATTTTTTTACTTAGAAAGTTACGTTCAGACCCGAAATGAATGTTTTAGAGTTTGGATAAGAACCAAAATCAATTCCCGGATATAAGTTGTTTTGTTCGTATGAACTTACCTCTGGATCATAACCAGTGTATTTTGTCCATGTAATTAAGTTTTCTGCAGAGACATAAACTTTTACGCTTTTTGTTCCCAATTTTTTAGAAACGCTTTTAGGTAAAGTGTAACCTAATGTGATTAATTTCAATCGTAAGAAAGAGGCGTCTTCTACATATCTTTCCGATACAATTCCTAACGGAGAACTTGTCGCTCTCGGAATTTCATTACTTGGATTTGTTGGTGTCCAACGGTCATTTAAAGTCGCAGCTGCGTTAGTTCCAAGCGTAGAAATTTCTAATTGCTGATTTAAAGCGTTGAAGATTTTAGCGCCGTAAGATCCTTGAAACGAGAAATTCAAATCGAAATCACCATAAGAAACAGTGTTGCTGAAACTTCCAACAAATTTTGGCTGAGAAGTTCCTAGATTTCCTTTGTCTAGAGCAGTAATTACACCATCTCCGTTGGTATCAACATATCTTCGGTCTCCTACTTTTGTATTGGCTAAACTGTTGATTTTTGGTTGGGTATTAACTTCTTCCTGAGTCTGGAAAATTCCGTTGGTTTTGTATCCCCAGAAAGTTCCCAAAGGCAAACCTACTTTTACGATAACGGGCTGTTGTTGTAATAAAGATCCGTTTGGAACTACAGGAAAAAACTCATTTACACCATTTCCAATTTCGGTCACTTTATTTCTGTTTAAAGAAAATACGATGTTAGAATTCCATGCAAAATTTTCTGTTTTAAGGTTTTCTGTTGTTAAACCAACTTCAAAACCTTTATTTTCAACGCCACCAATATTTTGAAGAACCGTCGCATAACCAGAACTCAACGGAACGGGAACACTGATTAATAAATCGTTTGTTTTTTTGTAATACACATCAAAAACAAAATTGATTTTTCGGTCTAATAATGATAAATCCAATCCAACGTTATATTGGGTTGTTTTTTCCCATTTCAAATCCGGATTTGCCAATCGGGTAGGAGCGATTCCAGTGTATAAAGTCCCTCCAAAAGAATAATTTACCGAACCCATTGAAGCTAGAGAAAGATAGTTTCCAATTTCTTGGTTTCCTGTCGTTCCAGCTGTAATTCTAAGTTTTGCTTCCGTCACACCTTTTATGTTATTGGCGAATTCTTCATCGGTAATATTCCAAGAGAATCCTGCAGAAGGAAAATAACCCCAAAGCGATTCAGCACCAAATCTTGAAGAACCGTCAGCACGTCCTGAAAGTGTAAAATTGTATTTCCCTTTATAAGAATAATTTACTCTTGCTAACCAAGATTTTAAAACGCTCTCGTAAGCTTCGCTATATGGTTTTACAGCAACACCATCCTGAAGTGCGTTGTACGTATTCGCATCATTTACAAAAGTATTGGCTCCTGCATTTACGACTTCACCTTTCGTATATTGAAGCGTATAACCTCCTAAAGCAGAAAACTTGTGACTTTCTCCGAAATTCGTATTATAGTTTACTGTGTTTTCATTTAAAACAGAACCGACCAAACGATCACCAACAGATGCTAAACCTTTTGTTCCAGCTCCTGTAGTGGTGTTAGACGGTGCATAATAATTTTGTTTTGTATTTAAAACATCACCACTTACGGCCACTTTTGCAGTCAATTTTTTTGTGATTTTATATTCGCCAAATAAACTCGTTAGAATTCTGTTTAAGTTGGTTTCGTTAGTAGTATTTTCTAAATCATTAATCGGATTTGGAACATAACCATTTACAGAAGTAGCGTATGGATTATTAGTTACATTATAACTTCCATCTTCATTTTTGATTGGAACAACTGGCGCAGTCAATACAGCAGCTACAAGAGGATTTGGAGTTCTTCCACTTCCTGCAGTTCCCACACCATTTGCTAGAGAATAGGTATAATTGGCATTTACACCAAATTTGAAATTCTGAGAATAGTTTCGTTCGTAATTTGCACGAAGAGAAATACGTTTGAAATCTGAACCCAAAACAATTCCTTCCTGATCAAAATAACCCGCAGAAACCGAATATCTGGATCTTTCGTCTCCACCAGAAAAAGACAAATTATGACTTTGAACTGGTGCCGCAGTTCTAAAGGCTGCAGACTGCCAATCGTAATTTCCTGAAGTTTTGAAAGCTTCGATTTGAGCATCTGTAAAAGAAGGCGCCTGACCAATACTTGCCTGAACATCGTTTCTCAAACTTGCCCATTCGCTGGCATTCATTAATTTCAGTTTTTTCGAAATATTCTGAAATCCGAAATAGCCTTGATAGGAAATATTATCTTGTCCTTTTGTACCTTTTTTAGTGGTAATAATCACAACTCCATTTGCTCCTCGAGAACCGTAAATTGCAGTTGCCGAAGCATCTTTCAAAACTTCAATAGATTCAATATCAGCCGGATTTATAGTAGACAAAACGTTGACACTTGCTCCTGCATAAGTAACTCCAGCAGAACTGTTGGCATTATCATTATAGATTAAGATTCCGTCTACAACATAAAGCGGTTCATTACCCGCAGTAATAGAATTTCCTCCACGAATACGAACACTCGAAGAAGCACCCGGACGCCCCGAACTTTGTGTAACTACAACCCCAGCAACGGCACCTCTTAGAAGATTATCTGCCGAAGAAGTTACCTGAGATAAGTTAGCTTTTGGTACAGAAGCTACGGATCCGGTAATGTCTTTTCTTTTTTGAGTTCCGTAACCTACAACAACCAGTTCATCAAGTTCTTGGCGCTCTTCTCTCAGATTGATGATAACTGGATTTTTTTCAACGATAAATTCTGTTTTTTTATACCCAATGTAACTTACAATTAAGGTGTAAGGAAATTTTTGTCCCGTTTGAAAATAGAACTTTCCTTCTGCGTCGGTAATAACGCCGTGAGTCGTTCCTTTGATTGTAACAGAAGCACCGATAATAGGTTGATTTGTAATATCATCAACCACAGTTCCATCCAATTTTGACTGAATAAGCGGGGTTGTATTTTGGGCTTGTATTCCTGTCGTCAGCAGCAGGAGAAATAACAATATGTATATGTTTGAAATTTTTTTCATTTCTTTGTATTGGTTTTAAGTAATTAACAAGACGCCCTGAGCACTGTTGATACAGCACTCTAAAAGTGTTCTTGATTTAGTGATAAATGTTCTTTAAGCCTTGCCATTTCTGTTGCCGCAGAAATGGCTTTTTTTATTTAGAACAACAGCTTTGCATTGTTTTCATTTTAGTTTTTTTAATTGTTAGTTATTTAATTTATTGAATAATAGATATAGTTTCAAGAATCTACTCCAATACAAACAAATGCATCGAAAAAGACCTTTGGTTAAATTCAGTAAAATATTTTTGATGGTGTTTTAAAAGATTTGCTTCGATATGAAATCTAAAGACAAACAAAACCAGTAGATTATTAACAACAGATACACATATAACAAATAGTGCTATAAGTGTATTTTTTAGGAAGAATGTAACGTGATGTGCTTTCTGTTGTTTTCACAATAATAGTTTTTATGGTTTGAAATATTATTTTAAACTCTATTAATCCTATAGACAAAGTTAAATTTTATATAATAAAAACCAAAAGTTTGAAGATCTTTTTTTGAAAAATATCACTTTATATAAGCTGTGTAGAAGAGTAATGGTTAGCTGTAGCCTTATTTTAAGGGACTTTAGAAGATATTTAAACTTGAAGTAAATGTTAAAACAAAATTGAAAACATAGTTTTAATTGTAGTATTTATACTTCTTTTTGTTGTTTTTTAAATACTTAATTCGCTAAAATTGAGGCTGAAATTAACTTGTTTTTTCTTTTTTTAGATTTCGATGAATGTTTTCTACAAAAAGAAAGAACTTTTTTGAAGTAATTTATTGAATAGCTATAAAGCACAAAATGGACTGCAATTTTTAAAATTACAATCCACTTTGAGGTGAAAAAAGGTGTTTTTTAAGTATTAGAATAGGTATGTACACTTTGTGCCGCCGATGGCATATAATTTACTCCAAACCAACAAAGGAGCAGTATAATAAATGCAGCAGCCAAAGTAATTAATATAGCTTTTGTTTTATTAGGATAGCGATAACGAAGGTGTATGTACATTAAATATCCAAGCCATGTAAGCATTGCCCAAGTTTCTTTAGGATCCCAAGTCCAGTAATGTCCCCAAGCTTCTTTTGCCCACAAAGCACCGAAAAGTAAACCTAATGACAGAAATCCGAACCCAACATATACCAGATTATTGGCAAGGTCTAATATATCATTTGTGTAAGTTCTATTATAATATTTATACAATCCGTAATAGGCTACGATTGATGATGCCGCCAATAAGGCATACGAAAAAATATAAACCAAAACGTGTGGTACAAACCAAACACTTTGTAAGGCTGGCATTAAAGCTTTGTTATAAGTGTCTGGATTAAAATAATTTATTAAAAGAAAAATCGCTGCCATTATGAGACTATAATTAAGCAGCCATTTGTATTTCCATCTTATATAGGTGATTACGCCAATAACAGGCAGAAAAACGGCGTACCAGAGTCTTGCAGCTGTAATAATTATGATTTTGTTTGGCCTTTCTTTTTGTTTTTTTGAAATAGATTGATCTTACATCAATCTTCAAAATAGAAATACTTCTGAAGTAATAGATTTTTTGTCTAAAAATTAGTGAGAAGGGACAAAAGCTAACTAATAATTCTCATAAATACTTATTGTGATTCTTACAAAAAATGACAATTCATAATAAAAGATATTTTTTGTATTAGTGTCTTATTATCAATGTTTTAATGTGTTTTTTAAAATGAAATATCTTTTTGTCTCTTAATATGATATTTGTCATTATTTGTAAGATTTTAAGCGTCTAATTTTGCTTTTAATTTGAGGGGAGATTTTAAATGTAATTAAAAGTAATTTGGATTTTTATGAGCAATTTATCGCAGTCTCACACCCAAGAAATAGAAGATAATTAATTAAATTAAAATAGAGATGAAAACTTGGTTAGATAAATGGAACCCCGATGATGAAGCGTATTGGAATGCTGGCGGAAGTAAGATTGCTTGGAGAACTTTAACAATAACAACTATTACATTAGTTTTATCATTTGCCTCTTGGTTCATGATGAGTGTTATTGCGGTAAAATTACCTGGATTAGGATTTAATTTCTCCAAAGATCAACTTTTTTGGCTAACAGCAATTCCTGGTTTAGCAGCTGGATTTTTGAGAATTATTCACACATTCTTGCTTCCAATATTTGGAACACGTCATATTGTGTCTTTTGCTACAGCAATTAAATTAATTCCCGTAATCGGAATTGGTTTTGCCATAATGAATGTAAATACACCTTTTTGGGTTTTTGCAGTTTTAGCTTTTACAACTGGTTTTGGTGGAGGAGATTTTTCTTCTTATATGCCAAGTACAAGTTTATTTTTTCCGCAAAGATTAAAAGGTACTGCTTTAGGAATTCAGGCAGGAATTGGAAATTTTGGAGTTTCTCTGGCACAATTTGTTACGCCAATGGTGATCAGTATTGGAATTTTTGGAGCATCGACAGTTTTTACAAGTATTGATCCGAAAGAAACTATAACTGTTTTGCAAAATTCATCAATTGAAAAACAAAAGGATGTTTTCGCGGCATTAGATGCTGACGTTCAAACCAAAATACTTTCGAATGTCAAGAAAAATGTTGTCGATTCTGTTAGCACAGCGGTAAATTCTACCGATAATGTAATTGTTTTTACTTCTCTACCAGTCAAAGTAAAAGCAAAAGCGATTGCAAATGCAAATCCAAAATTGGCAGAAAAAATATTGAACAATATAAGTGCTGAAAACCCTGCTGTTAAAAACAAACCAATATACTTACAGTCTGCGGCATTTTGGTATGCACCTTTTTTAATTATTATGGCAATTGTAAGTTGGCTCTATTTAAGAAGTATTCCGATGAAAGCTTCTGTAAAAGAACAATTGGATATTTTTTCAAATAAGCACACTTGGTATTGTACGGTTACTTATGTAATGACTTTTGGAACTTTTGCAGGTTTATCAGCAGCGTTTCCTTTAATGATTAAATTCCTTTATGGAGATTTTCCAAACGCGCCAGATCCATTAGTATATGCATTTTATGGTCCATTAATTGGTTCAGCTAGCCGTATTGCTTTTGGTTTTGTTGCCGATAAAGTTGGAGGTGCAATTCTAACAACAATAACAGGTTTAGGTATTTTGGCAGGAGCTATAATTTTAGTAACCCAAGGATTAGTGGCACCAACTAGTATGGATCAGTTTCCTCTATTTGTAGCCGTTATTTTAGCAATGTTCTTTTTTACAGGTGTTGGTAATGCTGGAACATTTAGACAGTATCCAATTATTTTTAAAGAAAATCAGCGTCAGGCTGCAGGAGTAATAGGATGGACAGCTGCTATAGCCGCTTTTGGACCATTTATTTTTTCTAAACTAATAGGAAATAATATCTCTTCTAATGGTACTGTAAATCAGTTTTTTATAGGTGTTGCTGTTTTCGCATTATTGGCTACAGCTATCAATTGGTGGTTCTACAATCGTAAAAATTGTGAAAAGCCAAGTTAAATAAAGTAATCATTTGAATTTATTAAAATGAAAGATAAAACATTTAATAGCAAAGCATTATTGGTTGCAAGTTTAGTTTCTATATTAACAATAGTGCTTGTTTTTTATGGTTCTAGAGAATTGCAAAATTTTGATGCCGCATTAGTTACCTATTTATTTGGAACCGTATTTGCTTTTTTTGGAATAGTATATCGATACACCGTCTGGCTGCAAAGACCTCCAACTTGGATGTATTTTAAAAGAAGTTTAAAATTTCTGTTTACTGGAAAAATCTTCTCGCATTTATGGTTTTTAGGAAAAGAATCAGTGCAGAATATTCTAGTTCAAAAGTTTATTTATCCAAGAGGTAAATGGCGCTGGTTTGCACATTTTTGTATTGCAATTGGTTGTTTGTCGGCATTTGCAATTACTATTCCGCTTACATTTGGATGGATTCATTTTACTTTGGCGCCCAATTCTATTTCGATTTATGAGGCTCATTTCTTCGGATTCAAAATGATGGATTTTCAAATTAATTCCTTTTTGGCATTTTTAATATTTCATGCCTTAAACTGGTCTTCATGGTTAGTAATTATTGGTTCAGTTTATTATTTAAGAAGAAGATTAACCAATCCTGGCTTAATTGCTACACAAACATTTGAAGGTGATTTGCTGCCTCTTATTTTATTAATCGCAATTTCAGTTACAGGATTATGCCTGACCTATTCTTACCAATTTATGAAAGGTTTTGCGTATGATTTTCTTGCTGTAATTCATGCCGTTACCGTAATTATGTTTTTGATTTGGATTCCGTTTGGGAAATTCTTTCATATCATTCAGCGTCCAGCCCAAATTGGAGCACACATATACAAACAGGAAGGAATTAAAAAAGGAATGGCTGTTTGTCCGCATACGGGAGAAGAGTTTGCAACAAAACTTCATATAAGCGATTTAAAAATTGTAACCAAAGAATTAGGTTTCGATTTTAGTCACGAAGACGGAACTTCTCATCTTGATTTAAGTCCTGAAGGAAAAAGATCGCGTCTAGCACAAGCACATTTAAAAGCCCGACAAGAAGGCGGAAATTTATTTGGATAATATTTTAAGTTAAAAAGTTTCAAGTTTCAGGTTTCAAGTTGTCAATAGGAATTTGAAACTTGAAACCTGAAGCCTGAAACAAAAACAAACAAAAAAAATGGCAAAACTACCAATAGATATAGAACAAATTATAGACGTTTTTGGACCACATAAAAATTATGCGCCTGTTGACGGTTATGAAGGTCGAGACGAGCCAGATGAGGTTGTAAAAACACACTGTTGTTTCTGTGGAATGCAATGTGGAATTCAACTATTAGTTAAAGAAAATAAAGTTGTAGGTTTTGAACCTTGGATGGAATTTCCTTTCAATGAAGGCCGTTTGTGTCCAAAAGGAGTACAGCGTTATTTGCAAAATAATCACCCCGACAGACTTCTTCATCCTGTGCAAAGAGTAGAAGGAAAAGGGTTTGAAAAAATTTCTTGGGATGATGCAATGGATAAAACGGTTTCTGAAATAAAAAGAATTCAGGAAAAATACGGAAAACATGCTTTCTCAATGTTATCAGGCGTTTCATTAACCAATGAAAAAAGTTATTTGGTTGGAAAATTTGCCCGCGTTGCTTTAAAAACAAGAAATTTAGATTACAACGGAAGACTTTGTATGGTAAGCGCTGGAGCTGGAAATAAAAAAGCGTTTGGTCTGGATCGAGCTTCAAACAATTATTCTGATTTAGAATATGCTGAAGTAATTATAGTAACTGGAGCCAATATTAGCGAGACTTTTCCAACTCTGACTCATTGGATTTGGAAAGCCAGAGATCGCGGTGCTAAGTTAATTGTAGTTGATCCAAGAATGATTCCTCTTGCTAGAACGGCTGATATTCACTTAGACGTTAGACCAGGAACCGATTCTGCTTTGTATGGTGCAATGTTGAAGTATTTGGTAGATCATGATTTGTTAGATCACGATTTTATAGATAATCATACATCAGGATTTCAAGAAACAATAGATGCCGTAAAAGATTATACTTTAGAGTGGGCAGAAGAAGTTACAGGAATTGATAAGAATAAAATTAAAGAGGCTGCCGAATTATGGGGAAAAGCCAAGACAAGTTTTTTACTTCACGCACGTGGAATAGAGCATCATTCAAAAGGTGTTGATAATGTTGTAGGCTGTATTAATTTGGTTCTTGCAACAGGAAGAATCGGAAAACCATATTGCGGTTACGGAACAATTACTGGACAAGGGAATGGTCAGGGTGGTAGAGAACATGGACACAAATGCGATCAATTGCCAGGAAATAGAGATATTGAAAATCCGGAACACCGTAAATATGTTTCTGAAGTCTGGGGTATCGATGAAAAAGATTTACCTCGAACAGGACTTACTGCCTATGAAATTATCGAAGCCATTCATCGAGATGAAATCAAAGGATTAATCTCGCTTTGTTTCAATCCGTTGGTTTCGCTGCCAAACAATAATTATGTACGTTCAGCTTTAGAAAAGTTAGAATTTTATGTTTGTATAGATTTCTTTTTAAATGAAACCGCAAGACATGCCGATATTGTTTTGGCAGGATCTTTACAGGAAGAAGAAGAAGGAACAACAACCTCTGCAGAGGGAAGAGTTATTCGTATTAGACAAGCGGTCACGCCTCCAGGTGAGGCAAGAACAGATACTTCGATTTTATTAGAAATTGCTAAGAGACTAGGTGAAGAGGATAAATTCACATACCATAATAGTGAAGAAATCTTTAATGAATTGAGGGTAGCGTCTAAAGGAGGAACTGCAGATTATTTCGGAATTACCTATAAAAAAGTCGAAGACAACATGGGCGTTTTCTGGCCATGTCCAACAGAAGATCATCCTGGAACTCCAAGATTATGGGAAGACAGAAAGTTTAAAACTCCAGATGGAAAAGCACATTTTAATCCAGCGCCATATAAACTTCCTGGTGAAGTAACAGATGAAAAATATCCAGTTATATTGACAACTGGACGTGTAGTTTCGCAATATTTGAGCGGTACGCAAACTCGAAGAATTGGAAAACTAGTTGATCAGTTTCCAGAACCAATGGTAGAAATTCATCCAGAAATGGCAATGAAATATAATATCAAACAACGCGAAATGGTTAAGGTTGTAACCAGAAGAGGTGAAGGAGTTTTTCCTGCCAATATTGTAGAAACAATTAGAAAAGACACTGTTTTTATTCCGTATCACTGGCCAGGTACAAAGTCAGCCAATCAATTGACACCTGGAACTTTAGATCCAATTTCAAAAATTCCGGAGTTTAAAGTTTGTGCCTGCCAATTATTTCCGATGGGAACAATTGCGCCGCCAGCAAAAGAATCTAAAGCTTATGCAAGTGTTTAATCTATATAAAAGCAATTTATGAACTTAACAAATTTTAATACAAGCGAAGAGTTTTTTGTAGATATGCAACGCTGTATAGGTTGTAAAGCCTGTGAAATGGCTTGCGCCGAATGTGAAACAAATGGACAGCAGACTTTAATTAGTGTTAATTATGTAGATAGAGCTTCGACAATTCAAACAACCGTTCAGGTTTGTATGCATTGCGAAGATCCTGTGTGCGCCAATGTTTGTCCAGCAGATGCAATTTCGCAAGATGAATTTGGCGTTGTACATTCTGCAAGCACAGAAAGATGTATTGGCTGTTCAAACTGCGTTATGGCTTGTCCATTTGGAGTTCCGAAAAAAGTCGAAGAATATGATTTGATGATGAAATGTACCATGTGTTATGACAGAACCAGTATTGGTAAAAAACCAATGTGTGCTACAGTTTGTCCAAGTGGTGCTTTATTTTACGGAACAAGAGAGCAAATTGAAGAAATGAGACCAAATACTACACCTATAAATAATTTTATTTTTGGTAAAGAAAAAGTAAAAACAAAGGTCAATATTATGATGCCAAAAGGCAGTACAGAATTACGAATTTATTAATTTTCGAGTCATGTCTAAAGAAGATAATCTAAATCAAAATTGGAAGAAAGATTTTCCAATAAAAAAACAAGAATCAACTCAAGTCAGTCGACGCGATTTTGCTAAATTTCTGACCTTTGTTTCTGGCGGATTGATGGTTGGTAGCGGTTTTGTTACTGCAAAAGCCTTTTTATTGCCGAAAGAAGAAGTTCAGGGAGAACATTTTATTTGTAATAAAGAAGATGTTCCCGTTGGCGGAACGAGAGGGTTTGTTTTAGAGGGCAGCACAATTCCTTATATTTTAATACATCTTGAAAGCGGAGAATTTAGAGCTTACGAGCAAAAATGTACGCATCTTTCGTGCTCTGTATTTTACAAACCAGGCACAGGAATTATACATTGTCCATGTCATGAAGGCTCATTTGATGCTTTTACAGGAGATGTAATTGCTGGTCCACCGCCAAGAGCTTTGCCACAGTTGGAAGTGGTTTTTAAAGAAAATGCGGTTTATGTTAAAGCATTGATTGAAAATGAAAAGAAAGAAAGCTAATTTAAATTTTGAATTATGAGTACATTTAGAAGAAGCCAAAACCGAGCAAATCCAAATAAGCTAAACAATATACTTTCGACACTTATTTTTATTTTGATCTTAAATGTAAGCATTCAGATTTGGCTTTTATATGCCTCTTTAAATAATGCTTTAGATAATAATAAAGAAATTTTAATACCTGCATTTATTGCATCTGTAATCCTTTTTCTTATCGGATTTTCGTGGCTATATTATCTTCCAAAAGGAAATTTTAAAAAGAAATAACTATTTCTTTTTAGGTTTAGCAGTTTTTTATAAAGCTATTTGAAGGAATTAGGTTAAATTTATATTTTAAAAAAATAATATACAGAGATTGTAACTAAGTAAAAATACTTATATTTGTAATAAGTATTTTTCGCTTTTAATATATATTAGTAATGATTGAAGTACAAGAAGCCTTAGAAATTGTAGCGGCTAACAGCTCTAATTTGTCAACGCAAAAGCTTGCAGTTAAAAAAGCACTTGGATATGTTTTAGCAGAAACAATTTATTCGCCAATTGCAATGCCTCCTTTTAGACAATCTGCAATGGATGGTTACGCTTTTATTCATTCAGAAAGACATCAGTTTGATATTGTTGGAATTTCGCAGGCTGGAGATCATGCTAATATCAAACTAAAAGAAAACGAAGCCATTCGAATTTTTACAGGAGCTTATGTTCCGGATAGTGCTGATACAGTAATCATGCAGGAACATGTAATGGCAAATGAAAATTCAATTTTAATTGCAAAAAAGCCAGAACCTTTTGCTAATATCAGAAACAAAGGCGAACAAATTAATATTGAAGAGGTCGTTTTTGAAGCTAATACAGTAATAACGCCGGCAGCCATCGGATTTTTAGCTTGTTTAGGTATTACAGAAATTACAGTTTATAAAAAACCTAAAGTAGCCATTTTAGTGACAGGAAACGAATTGGTGAAACCAGGTAAAAAACTTTCAAAAGGAAAAATTTATGAAAGTAATTCAGTAATGTTGGAGGCGGCACTTCAAACAATTGGGATTAATAAGATTAAAATTCATAGAGTTAAAGACAATTTAAAAGCTACAAAGAATGCTTTAAAATCAATTTTGGAAGAAAATGATGTTGTTTTAATTTCTGGCGGAATTTCAGTTGGAGATTACGATTTTGTTAAAGAAGCATTATTGAAAAATGGAGTTAAAGAGCTTTTTTATAAAATAAATCAAAAACCAGGAAAACCAATGTTTTTTGGGGCAAAAAAAGATACTTTGGTCTTTGCACTTCCGGGAAATCCGGCATCGTCGCTGACTAATTTTTACATCTACGTATTTCCTGCAATCCGAAACAGAATGGGATTTTCGAATACACATTTACCGAAAATTGTACGTAAATTAAATAGTTCAATAGAGAACAAAACGGGTAAAACACTTTTTCTAAAAGCCTTATACGACGAAAAGAATGTAACCATTCTAGAAGGACAAAGTTCAGCAATGCTTAATTCTTTTGCCATCGCTAATGGTTTGGTAATTGTGCCACAAGAGGTTGAAAATATAAAAAAAGGACAATTGGTTACAGTATTGCCGATTGATTAGACTTTTTTTGAAGATAGAGAATAGAGAATAGAGAATAGAGAATAGAGAATAGAGAATAGAGAATAGAGAATAGAGAATAGAGAATAGAGAATAGAGAATAGAGAATAGAGAATAGAGAATAGAGAATAGAATATAGAGGAAAGAGGAAAGAGGAAAGAGGAAAGAGGAAGGATTTTTTGGAAAACTATTGAAAGCACTGTGTAAATAAAAACATAACCATTATTTTCTAACATTAGAACACAAGCCAGAAACTTGAAACTTGAAACCTGAAACTTGAAACCTGAAACTTGAAACCAGAAACAAAATCAACCTGAAACAAAAAGAAACCATGGAAATATCAGTATTTATTCTTTGCGGAGGAAAAAGCACCAGAATGCAGTCAGAAAAAGGATTGGTTTTGTTTCAAAATAAGCCATTCATTGAGCATATTATTCAGGCAATTTTGCCAATAACAGATAACATCAAACTGATTACAGCATCAAAAGAATATGATTATCTGGAATATGAAAAAATTCCAGATTTGGTTTTAGATAAAGGTCCGATTGGCGGAATTTACACTGCCTTGTCACATTCTGAAACTGAATTTAATTTGATTTTAAGCTGTGATATTCCGTTAATTTCAACCGAATTATTACAGGAATTAATTTCAAAACATACCAAAGAAGCTTGTATTACGATTTTTGCTTCAGAAAGTAAAACACATCCGTTAATTGGTATTTATTCCAAAACTATTGTTCCGACAATCAAAGAAGCAATCGAATCTAACGAATTAAAAATGATGGATTTGCTGGCTAAATTACCACATCAAATCATCAATATAGAAGAAAGTGAAAACTTTCATTTAACCAATATTAATTCGGCTGACGAATTAAACGACCTGAATATCAATTTAACTTAAAAGACTATGCGAAATGTAAAAACACCAAAATTGACGATTGTAGGCGCAGGTCCAGGCGACGTTGAATTGATTACGCTAAAAGCAATTAAAGCTTTAGAAAGTGCCGATGTAGTTTTGTATGATGCTTTGGTAAACGAAGAATTATTGGAATATGCATCAAATGCTGAAATTGTTTTCGTAGGGAAACGTTTGGGTTGTCACGCGTATACACAAGATCAGATTAACGATTTGATTGTATCAATGGCGAATCTTCACGGTCATGTAGTGCGTTTAAAAGGAGGTGATTCTTTTGTTTTTGGTAGAGGAAGCGAAGAAATTGATTATGCGGTAAAATATGGTTTAGAAACGGCTGTTGTTCCTGGAATTTCGTCTGCTTTAGGCGTTCCAGCTACGGCAGGAATCAGTTTGACACAACGTAAAATTGCTGAAAGTTTTTGGGTTATTACAGGAACAACTTCCAATCATGAATTATCAAAAGATGTTCATTTGGCATCAAAATCTGCTGCTACGGTGGTTATTTTGATGGGAATGCATAAATTAGAGGAAATCATTTCAATCTATCAGGAAAACAGAAATGACGATCTTCCAATTGCCATTATTCAAAACGGTACTAAAAATTCAGAGCAAAAAGTGATTGGAACTATAAACACAATTACTAAATTGGTATCTGAAAAGAAAATTTCATCACCAGCGATTATTGTAATTGGTGAAGTGGTGAAAAATACATCAAAACTGACCGAATATTTTCAGGAACATTTTGATGATGAATTCATTTTTCAAAATTTAAATTTATAAAAATGATCGAGGTTAAATATTTTGGAGCCGTTGCTGAAAAAACAAAATGTGAATTCGAAAAACTATCTTTTTCAGAAGAATTATCATTGCAAAAACTATTGCAGAATTTAAACGAAAAATACGAGTTCGAATCACTGACTTTCAGCGTTGCGGTAAATCAGAAAATAATTTCAAAATCGGCAGATTATACTTTACAAACCAGCGATATTGTAGCTTTATTGCCGCCATTTGCGGGAGGTTAAAAAAAAATTATGAGCGGAACTTCACGATATAATAGACAAATCATACTTCCAGAAATTGGAGATGTTGGTCAGTACAAATTGCTGAAATCTAAAGTTTTGGTAATTGGCGCTGGAGGTTTGGCCGCTTCAATTCTGCCTTATTTAGCTGCTGCTGGAATCGGTGAAATCGGAATTGTTGATGATGATCTTATCGAAGTTTCAAATTTGCACAGACAAGTAATTTATAAAACTTCGGCTGTTGGAAAAGGAAAAGCAGCTGAAGCAAAAGCAATGATTTCAGAACTGAACCCGCAAATCAAAGTGAATGTTTTTGCAGAGAAATTATCTGGAAAAAATGCCATTTCGTTATTTGAAAAATATGATATTATTGTCGACGCAACAGATAATATTTCGATTAAATATTTGATAAATGATGCTTGTTTAGTGACAAATAAGCCAATGGTTTACGGATCTATTTTTAGATTTCAAGGACAAGTTTCGGTTTTCAATTATCAAAACGGACCAACTTACAGATGTTTATATCCTGATGAAAATTCGAATGCTGCAAGCTGTGAAGATGCGGGTGTAATTGGAGTTTCGGTTGGAATTATTGGAATGCTTCAAGCTAATGAAGTCATAAAAATGATTCTCGAAATTGGAGAAGTTCTAAGCGGAAAAATATTGGTGTATAATATTCTGAAAAACGAACAGCAGAAATATGATTTTGAAAGAGCTTCAAATGTTGAAATGATTAAAGAGGATTTCGAGAAGAAATACAAATTAATTGAAAATCAAATAGAAGAAATAAAATTTGAACATCTTTTGAATGAAATAGAAAACGATGCAGTTCTTTTTTTAGACGTTCGAAATGAAGATGAATTGCCAAAAATCAAATTGAAAAACAGTATTCAGATTCCGTTGATGAATTTGGATAATGAAATGAAAAAACTAGATTCTAATCAAAAGATTTATGTTTTCTGTCAATCAGGAATTAGAAGTAAAATAGCTGCTGAATTGCTCCAGAAAAATCAATTTAAAAATGTAAAAAGTATTGTTGGCGGTGCTTTAGCAATGAAACGATTATTAAAAGAAGAAAAGATATAGCCATAGCCACGAATTCACGAATTTTATTTTTTATAATCTATACGCAAAGTATTTGGATTAATTCGTGAAATGTTGAATTACACAAATGATTAAGTGATAATTCGTGAATTCGTGGCGGAAAAAAATATAAAAATGAGTAAAAATGTATTTGTAAAAGGACCGATTTCTCCAGAATTTATTGCAGAATCAATTGCTAAACACCAGTCCAAACACACAATTGGTGCGCACAATATTTTTCTAGGGCAAGTTCGCGCCGATGTCATTCACGATAATACCGTCGTAGCAATCGATTACTCGGCATATAAAGACATGGCGAATGAAGCTTTGTATGCAATTCGTGAAAAAGCCTTCGCTAAATTTGATTTAACCTGTATGCACATTTACCACAGTTTGGGCGTTGTAAAAGCAGGCGAAATCTGTTTGTTTGTATTTGTTTCGGCAACACGCCGCAAACAAGTTTATGAAGCGACAGAAGCCATCGTAAATTGGATCAAAACCGATGTGCCGATTTTTGGAAAAGAAATGTTTGAAAACGATACATTCACTTGGAAACAAAATACCTAAGAAATTAAAATGGTAGATATTACGCATAAAATAAGCACTTTAAGAGTCGCAACCGCAACCGCAATTGTAAAAGTCAGCAAACAAGAAACAATTGATGCGATTGTGAACAATTTAGTGCCAAAAGGAAACGTATTCGAAATGGCAAAAACAGCTGGATTGTTTGCGGTAAAAAACACGCATTTA
This sequence comes from Flavobacterium potami, assembly GCF_020026915.1. Lineage (GTDB taxonomy): Bacteria > Bacteroidota > Bacteroidia > Flavobacteriales > Flavobacteriaceae > Flavobacterium > Flavobacterium potami. The sequence goes on from NZ_JAINUY010000001.1 coordinate 482,904, forward strand.
TCCATTCCAGATTGTCACCCACTTCCAATTGAATTTACTTTTGTAGAATACAATATTGAGGGTTTAGACATTCATGTTATTTTCAAAGTAAAAACAGTTTACAAAACAGGAGTTGAGGTCGAAGCTATGCACGGTGCATCAATTGTAGCATTGACAATGTACGATATGCTAAAACCAATTGATAAAGAAATCGAAATTTCGACTATTAAATTGATCAATAAAGAAGGCGGAAAATCGTCTTTCAAAAATAAATTCCCGAGTGTAATCAAAGCGGCAGTTTTCGTTTGTTCCGATTCTATTTTTGCAGGAGATAAAGAAGATCGTTCCGGAAAAACAATTGTAGAAAAATTGGATAATTATGGAGTTGAAACTTCTCATTATGAAATTATTCCGGACGAATTTGATATTATTCAGGAAAAAACGAAAACTTTTGCTCAAGAAAATCAGCTCGTAATTTTTACGGGAGGAACGGGTTTATCTCCGAGAGATGTTACGCCCGAAGCTTTAGAACCAATTTTAGAAAGCAGAATTCCAGGAATCGAAGAAGCCATTCGCAGTTACGGGCAGCAAAGAATGCCTTATGCAATGCTTTCTCGAAGCGTAGCAGGAACTCTAGGAAAAACGTTGGTTTTAGCGCTTCCAGGTTCAACAAACGGAGTAAGAGAATCGATGGACGCTGTATTTCCGCATGTAATGCACGTTTTTCATATTTTAAAAGGTAAAAATCATGACAGCCTCTAACACTATTTTGACGGATGGTTTTGGGCGCAAGCACAATTATTTGCGCATTTCGCTGCTGGAAAAATGCAACCTGCGTTGTACGTATTGCATGCCAGCGGATGGAATCGCTTTATCTCCAAAAGCCAATTTAATGACGGCCGAAGAGATTTTTGCTATTGCCGAGACTTTCGTAAAAAATGGTGTTGACAAAATACGATTAACAGGAGGCGAACCTTTATTGAGGAAAGATTTTCCAGAAATCGTTTCTAAATTATCACATCTCAATATTTCACTTTCTATAACAACAAATGGAATTTTAATTGATCGTCATATTGAGGTTTTAAAACAATTTAAGGTTAAAAAGATCAATCTGAGTTTAGATACTTTAGTTTCATCAAAATTTCATACTATAACGCTCAGAAATCAGTTTGAAAAAGTGGTTGATAATCTACATTTGCTTTTAAACAATGATTTTCAAGTAAAAGTAAACGTTGTTTTGATGAAAGGTTTTAATGATAACGAAATTATAGATTTTGTAAAACTGACGCAGTTTCTGCCAATTTCTGTTCGTTTCATCGAATTTATGCCCTTTGCAGGAAACGAGTGGGACAGAAGTAAAATGGTTTCGCAAAAAGAGATTTTAGATTTGGTAGAAAATAATTTTTCATCAGACGACATTTTAAAACTAGAAGACGAAAAAAACTTTACTTCAAGAAATTATAAAATAAAAGATTTTCAAGGCGATTTCGGAATCATCAGTTCGATAACCAATCCGTTTTGTGACAGCTGCAACCGCATCCGCTTGACGGCTGACGGAAAAATAAAAAATTGCCTTTTCTCCAATTCAGAAACCGATTTGCTAACTGCTTTTAGAAATGGCGAATCTATCACAGGTTTAATTTCAGAATCTATTCAGAGTAAAAAGAAAGTTAGAGCAGGAATGGCTAGCGTTTCAGAAATGGATGATCCTGCTAAACATTTTGATAATCGTAGTATGATTGCGATTGGAGGGTAGATTCTGTCTATAAAAGCCCTTCGACTTCGCTCAGGGTGACATAACGTTTGTCTGGCTGAGCGAAGTCGAAGCCTTTTCATGCAGTTTGTCATTGCGAGGAACGAAGCAACCTCACTAGCAATATCATAGCAAATGTGATTGCTTCGTTCCTCGCAATGACAAAAAAAGGTTCAACATTTACGTCAAACCTTTCGTTAATTATTTTTTCTTTTTAGCTTTTGCTTTCGCTTTCGCTTTTTTCAAAGCCTGAGCTTTCTTTTCAGCAGCTTTTTTAGCTTGAGCTTTCGCTTTTTCCTTTTTCGCTTTTTCTTTTTTCTTTTCGGCAGCTTTAAGTTTAGCGTTTTTAGCTTTTTCTAATTTTTTGATAACAGCTTTAATTGCTTTTTCTCTCTTCTTTTCTTTTTCTTTTTTGGCTTTCAGTTTAGCTTTAAGCTTTGATTTTATATCGTTTTTTTCTTTGCCAATTTTCTCAACAGTTACAACAGGTTTGTTTTCTGAAGCATCATCAGTTTTAATCTCCACAATTTCAGAAACAATAGGCTCTTTTTTTGCAGGTGTTGTGGTTGCTTTTTTTACAGTTGCTCGTGGTGTTGATTTTGATGCCGCTCTTACCGGAGTTTTTGCGGCAGTTTTTACAGTTGCGGCCGGAGCTTTTACTGGTGTTGATTTTGCTGTTGTTGTTCTCGCAGCTGTTGTTTTTGTTGGAGCAGCTTTTGTAGTAGTCGCTTTTGCAGCTGGAGCTTTTGTAGCGGTTCTAGTTGTTCTTTTTATTGTTGCTTTTGCTTCTGGCTGCACTTCTGTAGTGGTTTCTACGGCTGTTTCTGCTGGAACGTCAGTGTTGTTTACAGCAGGAGTACTTGGATTTCGTTTTATCATAACTGTATTTTTTTGTTGAGTAAAATAGCTTGAAACTAAGAAAGTTAATTAACATTAAAGTTGTAATGTTTTAGTGTTTATTCTTAGCTAAGCTAAATATACACATTTTTTTTTGAAATACATGAATGTTAGGCTTTTACCAAATACTTATTGTTTTACAAGTTCTAAAATCATAAAATTGCTTTTTGGCGCCTCGCATAAAGAACAGCAATAATCTTCTGGTAAGTTTTCAAATAAAACTCCCTTGGGAATTCCTTGTGTTTCGTCTCCGTATTCCGAATTATAAAGCGTTAGACATTCCTGACATTGGTAAATATCCAACTGTGGTTTTTCTTTTTTCTGCAGATTTTCAGTGGTTTCTGAAGCTGTGTTTCCAAGTTCCTCAAAATACTTTCGACTTAGTTCAATTAAAATTGTTGGAAGCTCCAGTTTGTCAATATCCTGCGAATGCACAATATATTCACGTGTATTCGGATCGAAATTTTTTGCAAACAATACATTATAAGTATCTCTGATTTTGATAGATTCTAAAGCTGCGGGCATTTCATTTTTTTCGATGACAATCGAAGTAAAATAGTGACCGTCACGGTTGTATTCTGAAATCCCGAAGTTTAATCCGTACGTACTAATGTCGAATTGGTCTAATGTTCGAACTAAAAACGTTTTTAGGTTCAAAGCCCATTCCATTGCAACGGGTAAATGCCAGTTTAACTCTAATAAAGAATGACGAACGTTGATGCCTCTTTTGCCTAGAAATTTTTCCCATTCCAGTTTTCGGTCTTTTGGAATTCCTTTTATAATGAAAGATTTCCAAGGCGTGATACAGATTTTTCCGATTTTGCATTCAAAACACAAATCGCACATTTCTTTCAAGAAATCCAAATCGTAAAGATTATTTCTCCAATATAATCCCAACCAATATTGATCGATTCCCATTCTGTTCATTCCTTCATAATATGGAAATGGATAAAACGGAATATTTAATGGTTTGTCGATTGTTCGGTTATTCGTATCCAAAGCTTCACTTACCAAGCTGAAAAGCAATTCGATATCTACAACATCTTCTTCCGCTATTTTTTCAATTTCATAATAAATTTTAGCCAAATCCCAAGTGTAAAGCAGAACAGGATATACTTCAATTTTTTCCCATTTTGGAAGACGAATGTATAAATACCAATAATCTTCATGCTCTGAAGCAATGAAATTTAAATGTCCTGTAAACAAAGGAACCAATTGTTGCTTCGGATCGGTTATGTTGACTTTTAGTTTTGGCTGTTCTTTAAACTCTTCTAAAACATATAAAAAACGGTTTCCGGTTAGCCAGTTGGTATTTCTGAAAATATCGGTCGAAACATAAGACGAAACGATATTATTACCGCTTTTTTGGTCTGGATAAACAAAATGATGTTTTCCTAAAGTGGTTTTATCCAAAGATTTAAACCCTTTCGGGAAAATGATATCCTGTCTGGAGCCAAAGGAAATAGAGTCCAGACCTTCGTCTAAAGCGATATTTACAACTTCTTGTAATTCTCCTGGCGAAATAACGCCTCCTTTTACTATTAATCTTGTTAACTCCATAGTTTTTATTTTGTTTCAAGTTTCAGGTTTCAGGTTTCTTTTGTTTCAAGTTTCAAGTTTCAGGTTTCAGGTTTCAGGTTTGTCAGGCTGAGCGGAGTCGAAGCCCGATTCCAATTGGGACGCCCTTCGACTTCGCTCAGGGTGACATTATGTTGTTTCAAGTTTCAGGTTTTACGTTCCAGCAACCTGAAACCTGAAACCTGAAACAAAAGAACCTATTTACACTTCGCCAATATCTCTTTTACTTCTGTTTTACAGCTTCCGCAGCCTAAACCTGCGCCTGTATTTTTACACAATTCAGTAAAATCGTTTACACCGCCTTTAATTGTTTCTTCGATGTTTCCGGCGCCTACTTGACTGCAGGAACAGACTAGTTTTCCTAATACCGGTTTTGCGTTTGAGCTCCCTCTTAAAAGCGTATTTCGTTTGTCTGATAATTCAATTTTGCTTTCGATCATGGTTTTGAATTCCGCAAATTCGTTTTTATCGCCCATTAAAATTGCACCAACTAAAAGATCATCTTTTACAATGCATTTTTTATAATAGCGTTTCTTCAAATCGGTAAAAACAATTTCTTCGTATGAATCGTCATTTTCTGGAATAGTTAAATCGCCAATACTGCAAAGGTTGATATCTTCCAATTTTAGGATATTCATTAAAATCGAACCTTTGTAATAACTGCTGATATCGCCTGCAAGGAAATTTGCTAGAATGTTTGCTTGTTCTTCGGCGGCAGAGGTGATTCCAAAAAGTTTACCGTTGAATTCAGCTATTTCTCCAATCGCAAAAATGTCCGGATTTGACGTCTGTAAATACTGATTTACTTTAACGCCGCGTCCGCATGCTAATCCGCTTTCGCGAGCAATTTCGATATTCGGAATGGTTCCAATAGTATAGACGATCGCATTTGCCGTAATGATTTTACCGCTTTTTAAAGCAATTTCAATTTCATTTGGATTATCAGTTTCAAAAACGGTACTGACTTCATTATCAAAATAAATCTGAATATCACGAAGCTGTACTTCTTCAGCCAATAACTTGCTTGAAATTCGGTCTAACTGGCGTTCCATCAAGCGAGAAGCGCGCTGAATAATTGTAGTTTTTACTTTTTTATGTTTTAAAGCGGCAGCCAATTCTAACCCGAGTAAACCACCGCCGATAATGACAACATGTTGTTCTTCTGGCGGAAGATTGGTGCTGTCTAAATGTTTCTTTAAACGATCGGCATCTTCTTTTCTTCTAACTGTAAAACGTCCAGGAAGATGAAGTTGCGCATTTTCTGGTACAAAAGGACGGCTTCCGGTTGCCATAATTAGCGAATCGAACGTATGCGTTTCGCCTTGACTATCGGTAATCGTTTTTAGTTTAGTATCTATTTTATCAATAGAAACTCCAGCTTTCATGGTAATTTTTAGCTTATTGAAAGTTTCGCCGTCTTTGACTTTTAAAAGCTGTTCCCAAGTGAATTCTCCAGTCATATATTCTGGAAGCAAAACGCGGTTGTAAAACGGATTTACTTCATTAGAAAAAACAATAATTTCATCGGTTGAATTGAATTCGCGATAGTTCTGAATAAATCGGAACGAAGCTGCACCCGCGCCAACAATTGCGATTTTTTGAAATGGCTTTACATATTTTTTAATCGAAACGGTTGTAAACTTAAAATCAGGTTCTTTTGAAACTGGATCGACAACGGTATTCGTTAAATTATTGGTTCTGTTTAAATCGTTTTCAAGCTGTTTTCCCCAATGCATTGGTAAGAAAAGCACTTTTTCTTTGATCGAATCGGTCACTTTTGCTTTTACGCGAACTTCTCCGTTTTTGCTTGAAACGACAACAATATCACCGTTTTTAATATCGTTTTTAAAAGCATCAATCGGATTTATTTCTAAAACCGGACTCGGAATATGCGTCAATAATCTTGAAACTTTACCAGTCTTGGTCATCGTATGCCATTGATCACGAATTCTTCCTGTGGTTAAAATAAAAGGAAACTCGTCATTGGGTTGAACCGATGTGTTTTCTATAGAAACAGGAAGATTAAAAATCGCTTTTCCAGATGGTGTATAGAATTTTTTATCTGTAAACAATCTTGGAGTTCCCGGATGATTATAATCTGGAACAGGCCATTGAAAAGTGCCTTCACTTTTTAAACGGTTATAATTTAAAAATGAAATATCAATATTAGTGTTTTTGGTAAGCGCACAATGTTCTTTGTAAACTTCTTCGGCACTGTTGAAATTGAATCCGTTGAAATTCATTTTTTTAGCAAAACGAATCAAAATTTCAATGTCTGGAAGTGCTTCTCCCGGCGGATTAATTCCTTTTGGAAGATAGGAAATACGACGTTCTGAATTGGTCATCGTTCCTTCTTTTTCCAGCCAGCCCGCTGCAGGCAATAATAAATCGGCAAATTTGGCTGTATCGGCATTATGCGAAATATCCTGAACTACGACGAATTTGGCATTTTGAAGTGCTTTTTCGGCTCTTCTGGAATCGGGCAAACTCACTAACGGATTGGTGCAGATAATCCAAACAGCTTTCATTTTTCCAGATTCTAAAGCTTCGAACATTTCTGTTGCGGTTAAACCCGGTTTATCTGAAATTTCGTCAACGCCCCAAAAGTCGGCAACTTCTTTACGATGTGTTGGGTTGGCAATGTCTTTGTGCGCGGCCAAAAGTGTCGCCATTCCTCCAACTTCGCGTCCGCCCATTGCGTTGGGTTGACCCGTTAATGAAAATGGCCCGGAACCTGGTTTTCCGACTTGTCCAGTCAATAAAGATAAATTCAGTAAAGCTGTATTTTTATCAACGCCAACGGCACTTTGGTTTAATCCCATTGCCCAAAGCGAAATAAAACCTTTGGCTTTTCCGATAATATCGGCAGCCAATTTAATATCGTTTACGGGAATTCCGCAAAGTTTTGAAGCTTTTTCAAGTGAAGTTCCTAAAACTAAATCTTTATATTGTTTGAAATTTTCTGCGTTGTTTTTGACGAAATCATGATCAACATAACCTTTTTCGATAATGCGTTTGGCGATTGCATGATATAAAATAATGTCTGAACCCGGAATAATCTGTAAATGTAAATCGGCGAAAGCAGCGGTATCTGTTCTTCTCGGATCGATGCAGATGATTTTAGTTTTCGGATTTTTTTCTTTGTGTTTTTCTAATCTTCTAAAAAGAATAGGGTGGCACCAAGCCGGATTTGCGCCTGTAATTAAAAAGGTGTCTGCCAATTCGATATCATCGTAAGCAATGGGTACAGAATCTTCTCCGAAAGTCTTTTTGTAACCCACAACCGCAGAACTCATGCAAAGTCTGGAATTGGTGTCGATATTATTGGTTTTCAAGAAGCCTTTTACGAGTTTGTTAACTAAGTAATATTCCTCTGTTAAACATTGTCCAGAAATGTAAAATCCAACACTGTCTGGTCCGTGTTTTTTTATGATAGAAGAAAAAACAGCAGCAGCGCGATCCAAAGCGGTATCCCAACTTACGCGTTCCAACGGATAATTTTTGCTTCCGCGCATTTCCGGATATAAAATTCTGTCTGAAGTATCGTTAACTACGTAGTGCAGGTTCATTCCTTTAGAGCAAAGCATTCCTTTGTTTACAGGATGATCTTTGTCGCCTTCGACCATTACACCATTTTTAGCATCGTTGGTCACGATTATACCACAGCCAACACCGCAGTAGGAACAGGTAGTTTTGATCTTAGTACTTTGCATCACATCTTAGTTTTAAATAAATCACTTACTTAACTTGAAACAAAAATAAGTATTTTTTAAGTATTAATACTTAATTTTTAATTTATTTTTTTACTTTTGATGAAAAGAAATGAGTAACAACAAATTAGTTTTTAATGTGCTAAAACTTAGAACTCATGAAAGAAGAACAAACTGTATGTTATTCCTGTACAAATGAAAATTGCTTTATCAAGAAACATTTGCATTTAGAACAAATGATAACTTATATTTCTAAAAAACAGAATATAACCTGCAAAAAATCGGATCCGTTTATTACCGAAGGGGCACCTTTGCAAGGACTTTATTTTATTTGTAAAGGAAAAGCCAAAACGGTTAAAACGGGAATTAATGGTCGTGAGCAAATTGTACGTTTAACTACAAATGGCGATATCATTGGTTTTCGCGGATTTGGAACGAGCAAGCGTTATTTAATTGGAGCTTATGCGCTTGAAGATACGGTTTTGTGTAATTTTAGTAACGAAACAATGCAGGAAATTTTACATCATATTCCTGAATTTACCTACGCTTTAATGTTGTTTTATGCCGAAGAATTGAACAAAAGCGAAAATAATATTCGAAAGATTGCTCACATGAATGTACGCGAACGTGTAATTGATTTGTTGCTTTATATTCATCGCAAATTCGGTCAAAGAAATGGTTTAATTGATATTGAGCTTTCGCGAAAGGAAATCGCAGACTTTGCTGGAACTACAGAAGAGCAGGCGATACGTATTTTATCAAGTTTGAAAAAAGAAGCTTTGATTAAAACGGAAGGAAAACGTGTTGGGATTTTAGAAGTTTCAGAATTACGATCTGAAATTATGGAGCATAAGTATTTTTGATTTGAGTTACAAAGTGACAAAGAGACAAAGTTACAAAGGCTTGTAGAGACGCACCGTAGTGCATCTCTGCGTTGTATTTTATTTTTTTCTTCCCACAAATCGAATTACAGAACCAGTTCCGTTGTGAAATAAACCTTCGTTGAGTTCGATTTCTTTTTCTTCTAATTTGATGATTTCATAATTATGAAAATCGGCTTTTATTTCTTCTATTGAAAATAAAGATTCAATGTCTTTTGGTCCGCCAACTTTTTCATTTTTGGTAACATATTCCAAATGCTTTTTACTGAAAGCTTCAAAAATTATAATTCCGCCTTTTCTTAAAAGTTGATTCAGCTGTTTGTGGATTTCAGATTTTATGACAGCTGGAAAATGTGCATAAATTAAAGCGATTGCATCAAATTGGTTTTCGTGAAAATCTAAAGTTTCCAATTCTCCAACTTGATAATCGATTGAAACATTATTGTTTTTTGCTAAAAGAAGCGCTTTGTTTCTACCTTCTTCACTAATATCAAAAGCGGAAACTTCCCAACCTAATGTCGAGGCAAAAACGGCATTTCTTCCTTCGCCTTCAGCAGGGAAAAGAATAGTTCCAGGTTTTAGTTTTTCTATTTGTTCTTTTAAATAATTGTTGGGTTCTTCGCCGTATGCAAATTCTTCGGTTTTGTAGCGGTCGTCCCATCTTTGAGTCCAGGTGTTGTTCATTTGGTTTATATATTGAATTTAATAATTAAAGGTTTATGATCACTATGCATTGTCCAATCTTGATAACTTCCAATTTCGACACTTTCTAAAGCCTCAATAAAATCATTTGAAGCAAAACAATAATCAAGATGATAAGGTTTGTTTTCATGGCGATATAGATACCAAGTTGGATGTTCTTCCTTGCCTTGAATTTGATCGAAGTATTTATGATATGCGCTGAAAATATTCTTTTCGGCCAATTTATTTACAACTGTAGTATGATTTCCTTCTCTTCGTGGTTTGTCCCAAATCGTGTTGCTGTTAAAATCTCCAATTAAGATGGTTTTGGTTTCTTGGATCAAATCTTCATAATAATTAATCGCTTTCCAGATTTGAGTTACATAAGCTCCGTCTTTGTCTGCGGGATTATTCGCCCATATCGCGAACATGGTAAAATCAACTTCTCCGCCAGTTACAACAATTGGAAGGATATTTTTGAAATCTGGATTATGGCATTCCAAAAGTTGAAATCGATATTCTCCAAAAGAAAAAACGCCAATTCCTTTATTCGGATTTGTGCCGTACCAAAGAATGTCTGAAGGTAATTTTGTGCCGTCAGAAAATTTGAGTTTTTCAGGACTTTCGCACTCAGAAATTACAACAATATCCGGATTAAAAGCTTGAAGATATTGAGCTTTTTTTCTGAATGCCATGTTGCAATTCCAAGCAATGATTTTCATTATTAATGATATTTTGTGATTTCTTAATCTGCACCTAAAAAAAATGTTTTTCCATCAATTACATTAACTTCAGCATAATTATGTTTTCCCATAACGACAAGCAATTTTTTAGACTTATAGCTAAAATATCTGATTTTTGGTTCGCCAACTTCTGGTTTTCCACAAATAGCTATAACATTAGTTTGCCATTGCAATTTCTTGTTTTTATATGCAGAAATGGTTTGGAGATCTTTTTCAACGTAGTAAATAATATTATTTTTTTCAATTCCTCTTTTTGGTGTTTCAGAAATATTTATTTCCAAATCTTTTGAAACTAATTTAGGGTCAAATGTTTGAGCAAAATTTATATGAGTTGAAAATAATGCTAAAATTATAAATTTGATGATTGGTTTCATATTAGAAGTAATTGAAATGCTATATCAAATATATCGATTTAAAACAAAAAAATACCTTTTCCCAAATATGAAAAAAGGTATCTATTATATATGATTTTAAATGTAGAATCTTAACCAACAAGTCTTGTTGTACCGCAATTGATATCAATTTCTGCAAAATGATGTTTTCCCATCACGATAAGCAATTTATCTGTATTGTAACCGATGTATCTTATTTCAGGATTTCCTTTTTGGGGATTTCCGCAAATAGAAATTACATTGGTTTGCCATTTCAGTTTCTTCCTTTTGTAGGCAGATATGGTTTGTAAATCATTTTCAACATAGTAGACAATGTTGTTTTTTTTGATTCCTCTTTTTTCTGTTTTTGCAAAATTTATTTCTGAGCCTTTAGAAATTAAAGCATCATTTAATTTTTGGGCAATACCAGATTGTGTCACCATGAAGGTTAACATGGATAATTTTAGAAATGGTTTCATTAGGATAGAATTTGGGGTTCATAATCGATTCAAATATAGACAATTAAATGATATGACAAACCTTTGTATGTTAAAAAAAAATTACCCTTTTCTAAAATCAGAAAAGGGTAATTTTAACAACTTAATTTTATAAAAAATTTATTTTTTCCAACTGAAAATTTTCGGATCAACAGAAATCATTAACCAAGCCCAGTTATTGGTATGGCTCGTATCACCACCTTTTACAAATTCCATTGTTTTAGATCCAAACATTTGAGAATAACCTCCCGTTACAGTTATGTTTTTCTTGAAATTATAACCAAAAGTGGCATCAATCTCAGTTCCTAAATACGAATCTAATTTTTTGTTTAGAGGAACATTGACTACATCAGCAGCAGTTAAAAATACATGCGGAATCAAAGCAAACTGCCATTTGTTTACATTGTAGTTTAATTTAATAAAAGCATCTTGCAAGCCATAGCTGTTGTTATAGTTTCCAACATAAAAATAGTCCATATAACCGTTAAATCCGTGGTTGGTTCCAAAAAGCGGATTGAAAGATTTGATTACCGTACTTCCATCATTTGAAGATTTTCCAGATAAAAATTCGTAACCTAAATCTATTTTAAAAGCGTTTGTTACGTTGTAGCCTAAATTGGCAGCGGCATTCCAAGCGCTTACTTGCTTGTCATTACTTTTTCCAGTTTGTCCGTAAAGCCAAAAACTAGTGTCTAATTTGTCTTTTTTGTAAGTAACATAAGGTCCAAAAGTTTGTTTGTAATTCACCAGAATTTTATTCTCTGGAGTATTTGGATTACGAGTAAATTCATAACCTGTATTCATTACTAAAAAGCTTGCACCTAAATTTTCGCTAAAATTTTTATGATACCACGCATATTGCATATTTTTATACATATTAGGTACCGTATAAGCAGTTTGAACAAGATTTTCGGCATCTGAGTTGTATGCGCCTCCAAAATCTAATTTTTGAGTTTCATCATGATAAGACACCGTTAATGCATCGTGGCTTTGTCCTTGCTGTGCCCAATCCAATCCTCCAAGAATACGTTGATTGTCATAAGAAAGCACTTGACGCCCCATTCTTGTGCTCCATTTTTCTGTAAAATTATATTGTGCCCAAGCTTCGAAAACTGCTACTCCGTTTTTATCGGCAGGAGCTATAGTTGATACGTCGCCCCAAGTTCTTGTGTTTTGTAAAGTCAGTTTTACAATAAAATCCTCTTGTTTGTAATTAATACTTAAACGGGAACGTTGTGAAATCTGCGATGTTCCTTCTTGACCATAATTCAGCGGTTGTTTGAATCCGTTTCTATATTCAAAACGAGGCCTGATTTGTAGATTTACATCTAATTCTTGGGCTTGGATTTCGAAACTTAATCCTAGAATAAGTATTAAAATTAGTTTAAGTTTTTTCATAAAATTATTTGATTTATTTTAGGGTAAATTTATAGGAAAAAGCCGTCATTTATTATGATTTAAATCATGTTTCTAATTTTTTTTTAATATAGTATTAATATGCTGGTTCCAATTTTGCTTTGCTAACTTTAATTTGTTTTTCTTTAGAAAACTGTGTTATAGTGTAATGCATCCAAACTAAGCAAACAATAGAGAAGATTAAAATAAAAATCCACGAACTTGACCAAATTCCGGTTGCTGTTAATAAATATCCGAAGATAATTGGCCCAAAGAAACCGCCTAAACCGCCAATCATTCCGACCATTCCGCCTACAACACCAACTTCTGTTGGGAAATATTCTGGAATGTGTTTGTAAACAGCTGCTTTTCCGATTCCCCAAGAAATTCCGATTAAAATTACTAAAATTAGAAATACATACATATTGGCATCAAATTTAATTACAGTAACACCTTTAGCGATAAGTTCTTTTTTAGCAACGTTTTGATTGTGTGCTACCACGACATCTTGCCAGCTTGAAGTTGTTGGAAAGATCGCATTTTCAGCTGTAGCTGTATTTGTTTTTTGTGCAATAGCATATTCTTTATCACCCACTTTTACAGTTTTATCACTGATTTCATTTACGACACCTTTTTTAGCAGCCAAAATTCCAGGGCCAGAAGTAGTAATTTCCATTTTAGGAATTGATAATAAAGCACTCAAAATTACAGATGATCCTAAAACCCAGTACATCACTTTTCTAGCGCCGAATTTATCAGACAAATAGCCTCCAAAAGCTCTGATTACACCAGAAGGCAAACTAAACATTGTGGCAAATAAACCTCCCATAACCAAACTGGTTTGATACACATTCATGAAGTTTGGCAATAACCATTGAGAATAGGCTACAAAACATCCGAATACTAAGAAATAGTAAGCTCCAAATCGCCAAACTCTTTGTGATTTTAAAGGTGTAAGCATTTGTGAAATAGTTTTTCCGCTGCTTTCTATTTTTTTGTTTTGAGCGAAAACTAAAAAGGCGACACCAATTACCACTAATGAAATAGCATAAATAACTGGTAGCACTTTCCAGCCGTTTTGCGGATCATCAATTGAAAAATGATTTAACAGAGAAGGTGCAAGGAAAGTTGTAATTGCTGCGCCAGCATTACCCATTCCGAAGATTCCCAGCGCACGCCCTTGCCATTCTTTTGGATACCAGATTGAAGTATAACCAATACCAACGGCAAAACTAGTTCCGACCATTCCGAATAAAAAGCTTAGTAAAGCAAACATTCCGAAACTGTCAGCGTAGGGAAGGAGAAATAAAGGAATCGAACAGAGGAGTAATAAAAGAGAAAAAACATATTTTCCGCCAAATTTATCAGTCAAGATTCCGATTGGCAAACGCATGATGGATCCTGTTAAAATTGGAATACCTAAAAGCCATCCAACTTGAATAACATCCCAATGGAAAATTCCGTTATCGACTAAAAAGGTTACGAGAACCCCGTTTAATGTCCAGCAGGCAAAACACACTGTAAAGGCCAATGTGTTCAAAAATAAAATTTTGTGTGATTGCGATAGTGAGTTTGTATTTTTCATAGCACTTATATTTTTATGTAAAAATAAGTACTATAACTTAGTTAAAACCTGCTAAAACGCAGTTTTTGAAAAATAATTACGTATTTATACGTATTTTTAAATTAAAGAATACTCAGCGGCTTTATTAGAAAGTTCCATTAGGTTTTTCACTTTCAGCTTTTTCATTAAGTTGAAGCGGTGTACTTCGGCAGTTCGCTTGCTAATGTCTAAAGCTTCGGCGATTTCTTTGTTTCCTTTTCCTGATAATAAAAGAGTAAGTATTTCTTTTTCTCTTTTGGTAATCATCATTTCTTCGCCCAATGTTTGTTTAGGTTCTAATGATGTAGAAGAATTTGTCAATTGACTTATTAAGATGGAAGAAATATCACCGCTGAAATATTTTCCTCCAGCAGAAACACTATGCAATGCTTTTAAGAATTCTTCTTTTGAAGAACCTTTTAGCAAATAACCATCAGCTCCAGCTTTTATAGATTTCAATACATATTCTTCCGATTCGTGCATCGAAAGCATGATGATTTTTACGTTATTATTCTCGCTTCTAAGTTTTTCTACTACCTCAATACCAGTTAAATTAGGCATACGAATATCTACTATAAGTAAGTCTGGTTTTGTTGACGCTACAACTTCAAGTGCATCTGCACCATCAATTGCTTCACCCACAACCTCAATGTTTGCTTCGTTTTCCAGTAAAGATTTGATTCCGTCTCTAACAAAAACATGGTCATCTGCCAATACTACACGAATGATATTGCTCATAGTTTACTTAATTTAGATTCTAGATTTTTACGTATATTCATCTATAAAGAAGACGCTAATATACGTACTTTTTTAAAAATAAATTCCATTTTTTTTAAATTACAAAGACCAAGATTAAAAAATCATTAGAATTTTAGACGATAAATTCCAAAAAGGAAATTGCTTCGCCAGTTCGCTGACGCTCGTGTCCGAATTCCAAAGTGTTGTTGCGTTTAACTTTGACAAAGTTTTTACCGTTTAGTTTGTCATCTCGACGAAGGAGAGATCTCCACGAGTAGCTCTACAAAGATCATCGATTTAGATTGCGGAGTTTCTTGCCAAGATTCTTCGTTCCTCAGAATGACAAGATTGAGGTGAGTTGTGTGTTTAACTTTGTCAAAGTTTTTACAGTCTAGTTTGTCATCTCGACGAAGGAGAGATCGCACACGGGATTCTACAAAGATTGTCGATTTAGATTGCGGAGTTTCTTGCGGAGATCTCTCCTTCGTCGAGATGACAAAAATGAGGTAAATGCTGAGATGTAATTAGATAATTAGTTGATGTGTCAATTAGAAAATTATTTCGTTGACGAAAATTATCTAATTATCAAATTGGCACATTCTCTCATTTAAGTATCGGAATATTAAATGTAATCCTAGTTCCCTCGCCAGGAATAGAATTCATGAAAACGCGACCATTAATGTATTGGATTCTCTCTTTCATGAATAAAAGTCCCATTCCAGATTCGCTGTTGCGTTTTTTATCGACAGAATTAACGTCGAAACCTTTTCCGTTGTCATCTACGATGATGCTTAGAAGTGTTTCACTGTGTGAAAGTTGCACAATAATATGTGAGGATTCGGCGTATTTTATGGCGTTATTAATCGCTTCTTGCGTAAGACGATAAATATTGATTTCGATTAGCGAATCTAAACGTCGATCAAAATCGGTTTTGTTGTAGAATAGGATTTCTTTTCCGGTTAATTTGGAAAGTTCTTGAGTTAGTTTTGAAAGTGATGAAACGATTCCGTGATCGCTTAATTCTGGTGGCATTAGGTTGAAAGTTGCCGTACGAACGCCTTTGATAATATCCAAAGAAAGTTTCTTTAAATACTCAATTTTTTGTTCTGATTTTTCTCTGTCATCGAGATTGATACTTTCTAAACTGAATTTTAAACCCGTAAGCATTTGACCGATTCCGTCGTGGATTTCTTTGGCGATTCGGTTTTGTTCGTTTTCCTGATTTTCGACAATTTTACTTGAAATAATCTTTTGCTGATTGATTTTTTCGGTTGTGTTTTCAAGGTTCAAGCGTTCGACTTCACGTTGCGCTTTTTTACGTTCCGTGATGTTGAAACAAACGATCAAAAGTTCGAGTTCATCTTTTTTAATCATTACAGGAACCATCGACAAATCGAGCCAAATTTCTTTTTCGTCTTTGTTTACGATTTTGATTTCGCCTTGCCAGCCACTGCGTTGTTTTTCGAAGATTAAACGATCAAAATTGACTTGTTCTTTTTCGTCTTGGGTTAAAACTTCGGAGAATTTTTTGTTGGATGAAAATTTGGTGTAATTAAGAAGTTTGGCGAATTTTTCTCCGATATGAATAATCGAACCGTCTGGTGAAATTCGGCAATACAATAAAGTATTTTCCATCGCATAATTGAGCGATTTTAATTCTTTAACTGAGTTTTCTTTGATTTCTGAGATAATTTCAGTGTCGTATGCCAGTTTTAAAGCTTTCTTTTCAGAAGATAAAAGCTGTGCAATTAACCTTTCGATTTTCTTGTTGGTTGGTTTGAAAATGAAGAAGAATTCTAAAAGCAGAACAAGCAAAGTGAAACCAAAAATCCAATATTCGATTCGGCGTTGTTCGGTTACTTTTTCGTGCGCTTCAAGATCATATTGCGTTACAATCTGATTCATTTTCGAAAGGAAAAGGCCTTCGTTTTCTAAGATAGTTTGAACCAGTTTTTGATTTTCTGAAACGGTTTTTTTCTGTTGTAAATTCAGTAAAAAAGAATCGGTTGTCTCTGCAATTTTATTGAAAATTGGGTTGATTTCCAGATATAATTTGTTTAGTGTTTCGCTTTTTTCTTTTGGAAAAGCTAAACTGTCGTTTCCGTTTTCTAATGCATCTTGGTTTTTCTTCCAAAGTTTTAAAACCTCTTTTAAGTGCGAAGTTTTTTTGGCTGTAGCCGAATCAGAAACGTAATGTAAAATCAGTACTTCTTTGACAATTTTCTGGCTCAGCATTCTCTGTTTTCCAGAAAAATTGATAATCTTAGAATCGCTTAACTGCTGATTCAGATTGTATTGAACGAGAAACTGACTAATAATTATAGTTAATGCAATAGTAAGAAGCGCAAAAAAATACAGTCGTCGTAAATTTTTGAAAGTGATTTTTTCTGCAGCTTCCTGATTGCTTTTCTTCATTTAAGTCTTTTTACAATCCTAAAGAAGCTTTTATTAGATTTAAGTTTTCTTCAGAATAGTTGATTTTTAAAGCTTCCTGATGTCCTTTTTCAGACATTTTATCCCAAGTTTTCTTGATGATGTTTTTCAGCTTTTCTTCATCATGTTTTTCAACGAAAGGTTCTAAGTAATATTCTAAAAACACCAGACAAATTACGTCTTCTAGCAATTGTGTTTCGGTGTCTTTTTTAAGCAGTTTTTTTTCAATTAGGAAAGAAACACGATCAATGAAAGTTTCGTCGTAGCCAGCTTTTTCAAGAATTCCTGCAGTAGTTTTTGCGTGGAATTTTTTCAGCTCTTCTCTCCATTTTAAGTAACCCACACGATCCATCGGATAGGATTCGCGGGCTACTTTCCAACGGCAGATGTGCTGTGCTTTTGAAGCGATTTGAACTTCTTCTGAAGCGTTTGGTTCAAACTGCATCAGTTTTTCATACATCCTGTTTGAATACAATAATTCTTTTGGGTATTCGGTGTTTTGGTCTAATTCGATATTCGGATCCTGAGCGTTTTCAGCATCAATCCATTCACTTGCTTTTTGAAAAGGTGTAGTCATTTTTTGGTTGGATAATAGATTTCAAAGATACGGAATTAAAGTTTTTTTCGCCACGAATTCACGAATCATTGTTTAGTTTTTGTCGCAGATTAAAGTTTTTTTGCCACGAATTGCTTCGCCTATTCGCTATCGCTCGGATCACGAATTTTATTTTTAAAATCTATGTGCAAAGTTTTTAAATTAATTCGTGAATTCGTGGCGAAAAAAAATATTCATTTAATCTACAAACCCAACAAAAACTTCGTCTTCTACAATCTTAATCGGATAAGTGGCAATGCTATACTCTTCACCATTTAAATTTGAGCCATCAACAAGAGAAAAAGTTTTTTTATGCATCGGACAAGCGATTTTCGGAATATCATCGGCAGAACCTGTCATTCCTCTTGAAAGTACCATTTCCATTTTATGCGGACAGGCGTTTTGGCAAGCGTACCATGCGTTACGACGCGCAAAATTGAAAATCGCGATTTGTTTGTTTTTGTATTTGATGCATCCGCCTCGATTGGTTGGAAAATCTTCTACTTTACCAGCTTTGAACCAAATTGTTGCGTCGCTTGCGTGAACTGTTTCGTATTGATTTAAGATTTCTTCCATTTTGATTGAGTTTTGTGGTTCCTGTTTCTTAGCCCTCTTTTACAATCATGAGAGTTATGATGGCGCAGTAAAAAGAGGGTAAGAAGGACAGCAAACGTTTAATTATTTTTTTTTCTTTTTTTGGAGCTTAATTTTTTAAACACATAGAAACATAGGTTTTTTGT
Source organism: Flavobacterium potami (assembly GCF_020026915.1). GTDB lineage: Bacteria > Bacteroidota > Bacteroidia > Flavobacteriales > Flavobacteriaceae > Flavobacterium > Flavobacterium potami. The sequence continues at coordinate 501,498 of NZ_JAINUY010000001.1, forward strand.
TTTTGTTTGAGAAATAGAAAATTAAAAGAAACTAGTTTCTAACACATAGCTATGTGAATTGATGCAAGTGAAACGCCTTTTTTAAATTCAGTTAATTCTATGATTCTATGTGTTTAAATTATTTTACGACCAAGCTTTTGGCATTTTTTGATCTCTTAATGGAACAAAAGCGATATTATCGTCTTTCTCGTCAGAGTTTACAAAATGGTTGAAACGCTTCATTAATCTTGGTTTTTCAAGAACTTGTTTCCATTCGCATTCGAAAGTGTTTACCATACTTTGCATTTCTGCTTCAAGCGTTTCGCAGATTCCTAAACTGTCTTCGATGATTACTTGTTTTAGATACTCTAAACCACCGTCTAGTTTTTCTAACCAAGTTGATGTTCTAATTAGCGGACCAGCAGTTCTGATGTAATACATTAAGAATCGATCCATGTATTTGATTATGGTTTCTTTGTCGATTTTCTCGGCCAAAAGAACTGCGTGTTTTGGATTCGCTCCACCATTTCCGCAGATGTATAAATTCCATCCGCCTTCTACAGCGATTAATCCGAAATCTTTTCCGCGTGCTTCCGCGCATTCGCGAATGCAGGCAGAAACACCGCCTTTTAATTTATGAGGAGAACGAATTCCTTTATATCTATTTTCTAGTTCGATGGCAAATCCGGCGCTGTCGTCCATTCCGTAACGACACCATGCATTTCCAACACAACTTTTTACGGCACGAAGCGATTTTCCGTAAGCATGACCACTTTCAAAACCATTTTCAATTAAGATTTTCCAGATTTTCGGTAAGTCACTTAAATGTGCTCCAAATAAATCAACTCTTTGTGCTCCCGTAATTTTAGTGTACAAATCGAATTGTTTTGCTACTTCGCCAATAACGATTAGTTTCTCTGCAGTTATTTCACCTCCAGCAACTCTCGGAACAACAGAATAGGTTCCGTTTCGTTGAATGTTCGCCAAAAATCTATCATTGGTATCTTGTGTAGTTACGTGTTTGTTTGCTGTATCATTGTAAATACTAGAGAAAATTGAAGCTACAACTGGTTTGCAAACCTCGCATCCGTCGCCTTTACCGTGATGATCTAAAACATCATAGAAATTTTCATATTTATTGATTTTTACCAAATCAAATAATTCTTGACGATTATAACTGAAGTGCTCGCAGATTACTTCTTTTACTTCTTTTCCTAAAGATTTTTGAGTTGCTTTTACTAAATCAGAAACCATTGGTTTACAGCCTCCACATCCAGAAGTTGCTTTTGTTGCTTTTACAACGTCTGAAAATGTAGCGCAAGATTCATCCAAGATTTTACAGCAGATAGAACCTTTAGTAACATTTTCGCAAGAACAGATTACGGCTGTGTCTGGCAAATCCATCACGCTTCCTAAAGAAGAACCTTCAGAACCATCGCGAGAACCTAAAATTAAATCTTCTGGATTTTTAGGCAATGCCATTTCGTTAATGTAAATCTGAAAAAGTGAATTGTAATCGCTAGAATCTCCAACGAGAATTCCGCCTAAAAGCGTTTTAGAATCCTTTGTAACGTTGATTCTTTTATAAATACCGCTTAATTTATTTTCGTAAACAATAGCAGTTACATGCTCATTTTCTATAAAAGGATCACCAAAACTTGCCACTTCAACACCAATTAATTTCAATTGTGTTGACATATCGATGGTTTCTCTCATGGTTTTGTCGCCATTTAAGATTTGCTCTGCGGCAACATCGGCCATTTCGTAACCTGGAGCAACAAGTCCGTAAATGTTTTGGTTGTAAAGCGCCGCTTCCCCAATCGCAAAAATAAAAGGATCTGATGTCTGCATTTGATTGTTTACTACAATTCCGCCTCTTACGCCGACTTCGAGTCCCGAAACTCTAGCCAGTTCGTCACGAGGTTTAATTCCAGCAGATATAACCAACATGTCTACCTTTAACAATTCGTCGTTTGCAAACATCATTCCCGTTATACTTTCTTTTCCGTCAATATATTGCGTTGCTTTATTAAGATGAATTCCGATGTTTAATTCTTCTATTTTTGACTGAAGCATGTCGCTTGCGCCCTGATCCAATTGTCTTGGCATCAAACGCGGTGCAAATTCCACCACATGCGGATTCAATCCTAAATCGCGAACCGCTTTCGCCGCTTCAAGACCTAATAAACCGCCGCCTAAAACTGCCGCTTCAGTTGCGCCTTTTTGTTTTATTTTTTTGGCATAAGCCATAATCGCATCTAGATCTTCGATGGTTCTGTAAACAAAAACACCTTCTTTTTCTACACCTTCAATTGGAGGTACAAATGCAGAAGAACCTGTAGCCAGAACTAAGTAGTCGTACGTATGTGTTTTGCCTAAGTGCGTATGTATGGTTTTTACATCACGATTAATATCTGTAATTAACTCAGATGTGTTTAGAATAATATTGTTTTGCTCGTACCATTCGGTAGTTGATAATGACAAATCATCAGCTGTCTTTCCTCCAAAGTACTCGCTTAGATGAACGCGGTCGTAAGCGCGTCTTGGCTCTTCTCCAAATACTGTGATTTGATACTTTTCTTGTCCTGATTTTGCAACAAACTTTTCGCAAAATTTATAACCAACCATGCCGTTTCCAACTACTATTACTCTAATCATGATTTCTTTAATTAAGTATTACTACGCAAATATAAGTATTTATACTTATAAAAATACGTATTACGGATATTTTTTAAGTAATAAAGATGTTTTGTTAACTACGTATTTTGTCTTAATCTTATACGTAGTAAGGGTTTTGAATGATTTTCTGCTTACTTAGTTTTTTTAAATTTGAAAAGATTCTAAATAAGCGTTTCAAAAAAATGTCGTAAATTCATAAGAATTTTATAGGTGTTTTAGAAAAAGGAACATTTTTAAACTGAAATCTCATGAAAAAAGTACTTTCAATAGTGTTGTTTTTATTCTTATTAGTAGGATGCAAAACGACAGCAAACAAAGATGCTGCAGGAACGACTTCAACAAGTTCTACAGAAGAAGATTTAAAATATTATTTTAAAGGAACAGGAAACGAACCGTTTTGGGGAATCAAAATAGGGAATGAGGAAATTGTTTTTACATCATTAATTCCAGGAAAAGAAAAAATAACTTTTCCTGCAGTTGAAGCAATTAGGGCAATGGATGCTAATGTAAAAATGTATAAAGTAAGTAATGAAAATACTTCGGCAACCATTACAATTCAGCAATTGGATTGTCAGGATTCGATGTCTGGAGCAATTTCGCCTTATAGCGTAAAAGTCGAAATCAAAAATAATTCAGAATTAGAAGCGAAAAAGTTAAGCGGTTGCGGAAAATATCTAACCGATTATCGTCTTCATGATATTTGGGTTTTGGAAGAATTAAACGGCTATAAAGTTTTTGCTACCGATTTTCAAAAGGAGTTTCCAAGACTTGAAATTAATTCTACAGAAAATAGATTTTCTGGTTTTGGAGGTTGTAATTCCATAACAGGGCAAATCTTTTTTGAGAAAGATCTCCTTCGTTTTACTAAAGTTGTTTCCACTTTAATGGCTTGTCCACAGGGAAATAAAGAAGGTGAATTTTTGAAAGCTTTACAAAGTACAACAACCTATTCTATAGGAAATAATCAATTAACATTGTCGAATCCTTCTGGGAAATTGATTGTATTTAAGAAGGTGGATTAAAGGTTTATGTTTTATTTGTTTCAGGTTTAAAGTTTCAAGTTGCTGTTGTCATTTCGACTGAAAGGAGAAATCGCACAAGAAATTCTACAAAGAAAATCGCCAATGTAGAGTATAATTAATAGAAACATAGCCCACGGTTTCAACCGTGGGAAACTTGTTGATGCGATTTATTCAAACAATTCTTTAGGTTCATCATTTTCTGATTCTTCTTCTCCTTCAATAAAATCCAATTCTAAAGCTCGCACGCTTTGAACCGCATTTCCGGCAATACCACGAATCGAACCGTACATTCCTAAAGTGTTATGAACCACTTTTTCAATTTGTTTTTCACGTTGTTTCCAGATTCTCTGCATCGCTCTTTTTTCAGAATCCAAATCGCTTTGCATTTGAGTAAAACCTTCTACAATTCCTTCAATCTGCAAACGGAATTCGTTGCTTGTAAGGAAATCATACAACATCGACATTTTGTCGCCTTTGTTTTCTTGCGCTTGAACGGCTTGATTAATTTGAATTAGAGACTGACGCAAAACCGCACTCAACCCTTTAAATTCTTCATACGTACAAATCCAGATTCCGTCGCGCATTCCCATTCGGTCCATTCCCGATGGCATAACTTCGGTTACTAAAACTCCAATGTTGGCTCTTTTGGTTCTAATATCGTTTTTGAATTTCTCGATCCAAGAAGGTTGAAACGCTTTGGTTCTCTTGCTTTCGTAATATATAGAACCGCAATTTTGATGTTCTCTTGTGTTTACCACTTGAAGACAATCGGCGCCATTGGCACCTTTTTTAATTTCGTCAATACTGTCAAGTGGGAAGTTGTTGGCAAGCCATTCTTCAATTGCTAATTCCATTACTTCGCCTTGCAATTGCATCGAACCTTGTTCTTGCTTGCGTTTCATTTCTTCAGTCAGCTTTTTTTGTTCTTCCAGCTGTTTCTGAAGTTCTTTGAATTTTAATTCGTTTTTATCGTCTTCCTGTTTTCTGATTTTTTCACGTTCCAAATTCAATTGCACATTTAACTGCTTTTCGGCTTCGGCTTGAATCGCTTCTTTCATTTCCAGTTTCTCGCGTTGTAATTTTGCGATTTCACCTTCCATTTTATTTAATTCTCTGATTTTTTCCGATTTTTCAGAGAGTTCTTTTTCCATTAACAACAAACGATCTTTGTTTTCTTCTTCCAATTTCGCTTTTAGTTTTTCTGAAATTTCTTTCTCGGCTGCTTTTTTCTCGCGCTCCAAACGCTCAGCAAAAAGTTCGTTTTCCTGTTTTTTCTTGGCTTCAAATTCGGATTTGGCTTTTTCTAATTGCTCATTTTTAAGCTCTAATTCACGATTTTGAACGTTTGCTTTTTGTTGAAATTCTTTACGGATGCTATCTTCCAATTGATGTTTTAAAACATCATTGACATCGATAGGAGTTCCGCAGTTTGGACACTGAATTGAAGATTGTTCAGCCATTTTGTATTGATTTTTTATGGAATGGAATTATAGTTCGCTAAGGTATTTAAAAGTTCTCTTTTTCTAATGCGGATTTCTGTACTAAATTGTAACGATTTTTTTTTATGGCCACGAAGACGCTAAGGCACAAAGTTTTTCGTCAAAGTACTCATAAAGTATGTCATCCTGAGCGGAGTCGAAGGACACGCACTGTATGGATTTAGCATGCGGTCCTTCGACTCCGCTCAGGATGACATAAAATGATAATAAAACTTTGCGTCTCAGCGACTTTGCGAGATTAAATAATAAAACTTCGAGCCTTAGCGACTTTGTGGCAATAAAAATTCAACAGCGGATTGTGTGATTCCAGAGTGATCGTCTTTTGAGGTAATCAAGGAAACATTCGTATATAAATTGACTTTTTTCAATTCGACAAAACCAATTTCTTGATCATGATTGTTTTTTGCAATATTTGAAGGAACAATCGAAATTCCTAATCCGTTTTTGACTAATTGAACGATTGAATTGATATTATTGGCTTCGTGAATGATTTTCGGCGTAAAGCCATAAAAAGCACAAAGTTGCAATAATACTTCATGGTAATGTGGTGCGTAATCTTTGTTGAAAAACACAAACGCTTCATCTTTCAGTTTTAAAATATCATTTTCTGATTTTATCTCGAAAGCATTTTTATTGTAAACCAGTGAAAATCCGTCTTTAAACCATAAATGTGATTTTATTTTTGGCGAATGAATGGGTGATCGGATAATTCCCATTTCTATTTTTCCTTGTTCTAAAGCATCGATTTGTTTGGTGGTTGAAATTTCGAAAAGTTTAAAATTTACATATGGAAATTGCGCTTTCAAATGTTTTATTAAATCAGAAATAACAGAAGAATAAATCGAACTGATGTAAGCAATTCTAAATTCGCCGGAAACGTTCTCAGCAATTTTCTTTGTCTTGACAGAAATACGTTCCAAATCCTGAAAAATTGCCGTAACTTCTTCTTTAAAATATTTCCCCGCTTCGGTAAGTTCTACTTTTTTATTGTTTCTGATGAAAAGCTTCGCCTGAAGTTCTTCTTCCAATTCCGCTATTTGTCGGCTTAATGGAGGTTGCGAAATAAAGAGTTTTTCTGAGGCTTTGGTGAAGTTCAGTTCTTCGGCTACAGCCAGAAAATATTTTAAGTGACGTAATTCCATGATACTTTAAAAGTATTATTAATTGATAAAAATAGTATTTTTAAAGTATTTATGAAAGAAGTAGTTTTGAAAAAAATAAAATATTTCTCTCGCAGATTTAAACAGATTTAGCAGATTATTAATTTTAGATAAATCATTTAATCATAATAATAGCCAGATCATATAATAGCAAAAAGATCCGCTCAATCTGCCTGATCTGCGAGAGATTAAAAAGAAAAAAAATTTTCACGCAGATTTAGCAGATTTAAGCTGATCAAAACAGATTTTTTTATTGAATCGTAAAGAATAAAAAAAGAAAATCATTTTTAAATCTGCTTTAATCTCTTTTAAATCTGCGTGAAAAATCAAAAAAACAAAGGCCATGAAAAAATCAACAATTGAAGAAATAAAAGAACGATTTGATAATGATGTAGAACGATTTTCGAACTTAGAAACCGGACAAGTAGCCACAATCGACGCTACGATTTCTTTAGAATTAATAACCGAAGCTTCAAAACGAATTGTTCCGAATGCCAAAAACGTTTTGGATGTGGGTTGTGGCGCAGGAAATTATACTTTAATGATGTTGTCTAAAGTGCCAAATTTAAATTGCACTTTGGTCGATTTGAGTTTACCGATGTTGGATCGCGCTTTTGAGAGAGTTTCGGCGGTAACAAATGGCAAAGTCGAAATAAAGCAAGGTGATATTCGCGAAGTAGTTTTAGAAGATGAAAGTTTTGATATTATTTTGGCTGGTGCAGTTTTGCATCATTTGCGTGATGATAACGATTGGGAAACAGCTTTCACTAAATTATTTAAATTATTAAAACCAGGCGGTTGCTTGATGATTTCTGACTTAATTACGCAGGATACAGAATTGTTGAACGAATATACTTGGCAACGTTACGGCGAATATTTGGAAGGAATAGGAGGGGCAGAGTACCGTCAGAAAGTTTTGGATTATATAGAAAAAGAAGATTCTCCAAGATCGATGAATTACCAATTGGATTTGATGAAAAAAGTAGGTTTTTCAAAAGTCGAAATTTTACACAAAAACATGTGTTTCGGAGCTTTTGGAGGAATTAAGTAGTTTTTATAGCCACGAATTCACGAATTTATTTTTTTACAATCTTTGCGTAAAGATTTTAGATTAATTCGTGAATTCGTGGCGAATAAACTATGCTTCAACAGGCATTGGATATTTGTTTCGAAGATCGAAAACTAATTCTGATGGACCGTTTTTTTGTAGGTAATCTAATTTTTCAACTGCTTCTTCCATGGTTGGAATTTGGCCTTTTGGAATCCACCACATTGCGGTATGTGCTTTTCCGAATTTATGAAACCATTCTTTTCGTCGTCTTAAAAATTCGCTGTGAAACGTTTTGTACATATAATGTTCCAAAGTTTCGATACTTTCCCAAACCGATACATTGATAATAATTTGTTCGTCGTTATACGGATTTAAACTTGTTGCATTATAATTATTGTCGTCGTCTTTTAATCTCCAGACAAAACCTTCGCTTTCTTCAGCTAAAGTGTTTACAGTGTCTAAGTTGTCTACAAATTCTTTCATGATCGGGTCGTTGATGTCGACGCCTTTCATTTTGGCAATATTAATTTCAGCAAGATGATAATGACTCATAGTTTATGTTTCTGAATGAGAGGTAATTTAGCTTTTTATAGCCACGAATTCACGAATTAATTTGAAAATCTTTGCGTACAGATTAAAAAATAAAATTCGTGAATTCGTGGCTGAAAAAAAATTATAAAATTTGAGCTGTTTTGTAAACCTGAATCGGTGTTGAAACTAAGCTTTCTGTTTTTTTGATGAAATCTTGAAGGTAAGACTGGCTGTTGTGTAAATCTAAACCAACTTGATCTTTCCATTCTTCCCAGAGAATAAACACATTTTCTGAAGTATGCAAATCGTAACGAATACAAGCGGTTTCTTTTCTAGTTTCGGTTACTAAATGCGTCAGCATGTTTTGAACTTCAATTAAATGCTCCGGTTTACTTTTTAAAATTGCTGTAATCGAAATCATAATTATAAGTTTTTAAAGGTTTTTTCTAAATGTTTGGTATAATTCTCTTTAAAGATAACGATATTTTCTGGTGTAGCACCTTTTTCTACGTCATGGAAATGGAATCCGTTTATGCGTTCCATTCCTGTGAATTTGTTCATTTTGTGGAAACCAAACATTGGTCCATCATCAACAGAAGTTTCTTCGAAGAATTCGCCTGGAAGTGTAAAAGCGGTTGCAGGAGCATTCCAGCTTGTGGTTAGCATGTATTTGCGTCCGTGTAAAAGTCCGCCGGTTCCGTAATTGATGTCTGGATTTACGCGGCTTCTTCCGTCGCTTTTGTAAATTCCGTTGTTATGTCCTTGCGTGAAAACGTCATCGATGTATTTTTTGAAAAGATTTGGCAATTGAAACCACCAAACTGGTGTGTGGTAGATAATTAAATCTGCCCAAACGAATTTTTCTACTTCTTTTTGAAGATCGATTTCTTCTTCAATATGAGTTGTTTTGATTTCGTAATCGTTGTTTTTAGAAAGAAATTCAACAGTCCAATCTTGAACGGTTTTATTGAATTGTCCTCCTGAATGTGCGAATTTTTGTCCGCCGTTTATTATAAATATCTTTTTCATTTTAATTGTTGAGATTTGTTTTTAACACATAGAAGCATAGATTTTTCTTTCAGGGAAAGGGAGTAGAAAGAAACTAGTTTCTAACACATAGATTCTCAAGATTTGTCATTTCGACGAAGGAGAAATCACACTAGTAATTCTACAAAGATTGGCGACAAACGTTATGGAAACCCTCGTGTGATTTCTCCTTCGTCGAAATGACAAGATTGTGTAGACTATGTGTATTAATGCAAGTGTAACGCCTTTGTAGACAAAGCAAATCTATGTTTCTATGTGTTTAAAATTTTAAAAAGTGAATTATTTTATTTTAGCAATCGCCTGATTGATAAATTCCAATTCTGAAGCTGATAAATCGAAATCCATTGTTTTGGCGTTTGAAATGGCTTGTTCTGCGTTTCTTGCTCCTGCTAAAACAATTGAAATTCCTTTTTGTAAAGAAGTCCAACGCAAAACTAATTGTGATAAACTTGCTTCTTTTGCGTGTGCTAATGAAGTCAATTCTTCAACCAATGTTTTTACTTTTTGAAGATCAAACTGATTGAAATAACCATTTCTGTGATCGTTTTCTTTTAATTTGCTGTCTGTGAAGTATTTTCCAGTCAATAAACCTCTTTCCATGGGACTGTAAGCAATGATTCCGATGTTTTCTGCAACTGTAAACGGAATTAATTCGTTTTCAATTTTGCGGTTCAACATGCTGTAAGCTACTTGATTTGAAGCGATTTGAACTGTTTTTTGCGCTTCCTGAATTTGTGCAACATCATAATTACTTACTCCAAAAGCTCTGATTTTTCCTTGCTGAATTAGGCTTTCTGCAGCTTCCATTGTTTCAGAAATTGGAGTAGTGGAGTCTGGCCAGTGAATTTGCAGTAAATCAATATAATCAGTTTGAAGACGTTTTAAGCTTTCTTCAACTTCTTTAATTACGTTTGCTTTTGATGAATATTTGTAAACTGGAACTTTTTTACCGTTATCATCTGCGTCGAAAAAGAAATCGCCTTTTCCGTTGTTACTTCCGTCCCAAACCATTCCAAATTTGGTAAGTAATTGAATTTTAGAACGGTCGTGAGTTTTAATGGCTTCCCCGATCATTTCTTCGCTTAAACCGAATCCGTAAAAAGGAGCGGTGTCAATTGTGGTTACACCATTGTCAATTGATGCGTGAATCGAGTCGATAGAATCTTTCTTTTCTGTTCCGCCCCACATGGTTCCGCCAATCGCAAAAGCACCGTAAGTGATGGTTGATAATTCCAATTCTGAGTTGCCTAATTTTCTATATTCCATGATAGTGATTTTTTTCGTTTAAAATTGATGAGGCAAAATTATACTGTTTTTATGATTATTATTTGGTATATATTTGTCTTTTTTAGGTATATTTGCATCTTCAAATAAATGAAATTATGAAAAAAGAAAACTTATATGAGCCTTTTACGGTTTCTTTTGAAACGCTGAATGAATATCCAGATGTGGGAGATCGTCATAATTTTTTCGAATTGGTTTATATTCTGGAAGGAACAGGAAGACAATGTATTAATAAGAATATTTTTGAGTACGATCCTGGTCATTTGTTTTTATTGACGCCTGAGGATTGCCATAATTTTACGATTGAAACCGAAACGAAATTTTTCTTTTTACGATTCAATGATATTTATCTGAAAAATTCGAGTCTGCAGAATGAAAATATTCAACGATTGGAATATATTCTTCAAAATGCCAATCACCAGCCGGGTTGTATTCTTAAAAATGATCCGGACAAATGTCTGGTGAAAGTAATGATTGAAGCGATTTGCCGTGAACATCAGGATAAAGATGTTTACAATCAGGAATTGATTCAGCAGTTGGTGAATACGCTGATTATTATTGTAGCGAGAAATATCGCGAAATATCTGCCAGAGCAAGTTTCAATAAGTACGGAAGCTAAAGCGATGGATATTCTACAATATATTCAGAACAATATTTACTATCCTGAAAAAATTAAAGCGGAATCAATTAGTGATTATTTTGGAATTTCGAATACGTATTTAGGGCGTTATTTTAAGAAACATGCTAGCGAAACGATGCAACAATATATCAGTAATTATAAAACGAAACTGATTGAACATCGCTTGCAATTTAGCGATAAGCGGATCAATGAAATTGCGTATGAATTTGGTTTTACGGATGAAAGCCACTTTAATAAATTCTTTAAAAAACAAAAAGGAAATAGTCCGTCTGAGTTTAGAAAGACGATTCGTCTTAGCGCTTAGTTTTTTAGCTACAAATTGCACAAATTTCCGCTAATTTTTTTGCCATAGATTAAGAAGATTATAAAGGATTTCCTTTTGAAGCTTATTGAATTTTCTCCCGCAGATTTGGCAGATTTAAACAGATAAAAAAATCTGCTTGATCTGCCAAATCTGCGGGAGAAAAACAAAAAAATCCGTATAAATCCGCGTTTTCACAAAGCGAATCCGTTTTATCCGCGTTCTATTTAATTCTCTTTTTCTATTATAAAACTAAAATGCTCGGTTTTACCTTCTCTTAAATTATTTATTTCATTTTGAACTAATTCTTCTAAAGAATTGGCAACAATGTTTCTATCCCAAGATTCATTTTGAAGTTCGATAATCTGTCCAAATTTTCCTTTTGAAGCAGGATCTGTATCGTAAAGCAAATAATCGCCATTTCGTCCTGTTGCAAACGGAATCCATTTTGGGTTCGCGTAATTATTTGTGTTGATTTTTTCGAAATCAATTTCCTGTTCTGGTAAATCGTCTTCATCAAATTGTAAATCCTGAATTGACTCCCATTCTTCTTTGATGTCTTCAAACGGAATAAGTTCGTAACTCCAATTGTTTACACCAAATTGAAAAGTGGAAGTAACTGCATCGTAATCTACATTTTGAACTTTATAGAAATTTACTAATGCTGGCGGGATTTTTATATCGTCTTCTAAAACAGAATGTTGTTCGATTTCTTCTGTAGAAATACCTTCGGTAAGATTGTAATAATCATTATTTTCGGAAACAATTTTATTGATTTCAGAAATCCATTCTTGCCATAAAGGTTCAAAAGTTTTGAATTCCGGATCAAGTGTTGCGCTGACTTTTTTGGGTTTTATTTCTTGTTCGTAAGCAGAAATACTTAAACCAGTAATTTTGCCATCTTCTTTATCGAACCAAACACTTGTTCCACTAAGAATCAAGGCGCCGCTTCTGTCTCCTTTAAAAAGTTTTACAAGCTGGTCTTTATTGTTTTCGTAGTATTGGAATAATTCCTGTCCGTCAAAAATGAATTCTTCGTTAAAAATACTTTTTGGGCTAAAATCATATTTAGGAAGTTCGAGTTCAATTCCGATACTTTCTACTTTATTTCCTTCTTTAGAAAAAGCCATAATACCTAGGTCATCCCAAGTGTAAATATGGTTGTATTTTTTTTCAACGTATCTGTAATCATTTCCTAAAGCTTCTTTTAAAACTTTGATATCAATTGGGAATTCGATGTTTACATTGTTAATCTGAAAGCCTGTTTTGGATAATTCAAGTTTTGTCATTTTTGCTTTTTTAGGAGTTATATAATTTTCTTGATTACACGAAGTTTGTGTGTGTGTTTATTTAATTCGGGATTGTAAATTCCAGTATGGTCCAAACGGTCAATACGAACTTTTCCACTTGCGTGAATGATGTAATTATTGTCCATTATGATGCCTACGTGGGTTATGTTTCCTTCTTCATTATCAAAGAAAGCCAGATCTCCCGGTTCGCATTCTTCTATAAAACTTAGAGGATCTCCTTCAAGCGCTTGCTGAGAGGCATCTCGATGGATTTTATAGCCGTTTAATTTGTAAACCATTTGCGTGAAGCCAGAACAGTCAATTCCAAAAGGTGTTTTTCCGCCCCATAAATAAGGCGCATTCAAATACATGAAAGCAGTTTTGATTAAAGCGCTTTTAGGTTTGATGCCACTGATTTTGGTTCCTTCAAAATCAAAGTTAGCAGTATTGATTTCATTATTGTTTAAAAAAGACAATGAAGCCCCAAGTGGAATTGGAAGTAATAGGTTGTTGGGAGCAGTGATATAATCAATTAAATCGGCATTTAAGATGATTGCCTCTTTACTCAAAAGGTCAAATTGCTCTTTGGTAATTTCCTGATATTGCTTAGAATCGACCCAGCCTTCATAGTCATCAAACTGGATCCTAATTCGCGCCCACTGATTTTTGCGTTCTAAAATTTCGATATGCTCGCCAAACAAAAGTTGCGTAACGATTTCGCTTCTGTCGCTGGCTTCAGCTCGAACGGGCACTATGGCTAAATTGCAAATTCCAAACATTTAAGGAAAATTATAAGTTTAAAATTAGGAGTTATAAAGATTATAACTCCTAATTTTTTGTGATATTGTTTTAAGCTCTTTCGATAACAATTGCCGATGCGCCACCACCACCGTTGCAAATTGCAGCAGCTCCGGTTTTAGCATTGTTTTGTTCTAAAACATTAAGCAAAGTTACAATGATACGTGCTCCAGAAGCTCCAAGAGGATGTCCTAAAGAAACTGCGCCACCATTTACGTTTACTTTATCGTTATCAAGGTTTAATATTTTTGCATTAGCTAATCCAACTACAGAAAAAGCTTCGTTAAATTCGAAGAAATCTACATCTGAAATCGAAATTCCTGCTTTGTCTAAAGCTTTTGGTAAAGCTTTTGCTGGACTTGTTGTAAACCATTTTGGTTCTTGTGCAGCATCTGCGTATCCTTTTATGTAAGCCAGAGGTTTTAAACCTAATGCATTTGCTTTTTCTTCAGACATTAAAACTAAGGCAGCAGCTCCGTCATTAATTGTTGAAGCGTTTGCAGCAGTTACTGTTCCGTCTTTAGTGAAAACGGCACTAAGAGAAGGAATTTTATCTAATTTGACATTAGTATATTCTTCATCTTTAGAAAATATAATTGGTTCGCCACGTCTTTGTGGTACTTCAACAGGAACTACTTCATTGTCGAATTTTCCAGCATCCCAAGCTTTGGCACTTCTTTCATAAGATTGAATTGCGAATGCGTCTTGTTCTTCACGGCTGATTTTGTATTCAGATGCACATAAATCAGCGCAAACTCCCATTGCGTTGTTATCGTAAGCATCTGTTAAACCATCTTTTTGCATTCCGTCTAACATAGTTGCAGGACCAAATTTGTTTCCAGCGCGCATTTGCACGTAATGCGGAATCAAACTCATGCTTTCCATTCCACCTGCTACTACAATTTCAGCGTCTCCACAGGCGATTGCTTGAGCAGCAAACATTACAGCTTTCATTCCAGAGGCGCAAACTTTGTTTACTGTTGTAGCAGCAACTTCTTCAGACAAACCGGCAAAAAGTGCTGCCTGGCGAGCTGGTGCTTGTCCAACTCCTGCCTGAATTACATTCCCCATGAAAACTTCATCAACTAATTTTGGGTCAAGGTTAATTTTTGAAAGGGCTCCCTTTATAGCGGCAGCGCCTAGTTTTGGTGCAGGTACGGTAGATAACCCTCCCATGAAACTTCCGATAGGTGTTCTAACGGCAGAAACGATAACAACTCTTTTGTTCATGTTCTGTTTAATATTAGTTAATAAAGCAAATTTAATGTTTATTTGAATAAATTCAAATTTTGTAGCAAAGAGGTCGGATTTTAAAATTAAGATGAAATTTTTGTTAATTCTATTTATTTGATTGTGAAGTGTTTTTGAAAAAAGATAAAAAAAAATAGAAAAAAACCTCAAAAAAGCTTGTGAGAAATGGAATGTTGTTATACATTTGCACTCGCAAAACAGAACGCGTTTCTTGAGCTTGGAGAGGTGCCAGAGCGGTAATGGAGCAGATTGCTAATCTGTCGACGGGTAACCGTCGCCAGGGTTCGAGTCCCTGTCTCTCCGCTTAAATTTTGCCTCGGGGTGTAGCGTAGCCCGGTTATCGCGCCTGCTTTGGGAGCAGGAGGCCGCAGGTTCGAATCCTGCCACCCCGACAGAACTTTGCCATAAGTTTAAAAAAAAATGGTTCCATAGCTCAGCTGGATAGAGCAACGCACTTCTAATGCGTAGGTCGAAGGTTCGAATCCTTCTGGGATCACAACAAGCCACTCAATTTGAGTGGCTTTTTTGTTTTCAGTTACTGACATTGGTATTCTGAAACCGTTCAAGATTATTGTTTGGATGAATTCTTTAAAAGGTTTTATAGGTTATCGCTAAAAATAGTAAAGCCGCTCAATTTTGAGCGGCTTTTGTTTTAATATTTTCTAATTGAAGTATTTGCTTTTATTTTACCATCTCCAATAAATCAAATATGGTATGAGAGACATTGTACAAATGTATATTTACAGGAGTTGTCGGTAAGCCTTCAAATGCTATTGCAGCCAAATAATCATCAGCAAGGTCAAAACTTCTAACTTGCCAATTTTGAGAGTTTTTTATTAAAGAAAAATCTAAATTATGCTCTCCGTCTAAACATTGAATGAATTTAAAATCTTCGTCGATTCCTTTTCCTAATGCTTTAACAAAGGCTTCTTTTCGTGTCCATAAAGTGTAGAAAGTATTTTTTTTATCAATGGCGTTCTGGATTATTTCGGTTTCGTTATCATTAAAAACATCAGGAA
Organism: Flavobacterium potami; assembly: GCF_020026915.1. Lineage (GTDB taxonomy): Bacteria > Bacteroidota > Bacteroidia > Flavobacteriales > Flavobacteriaceae > Flavobacterium > Flavobacterium potami. The sequence goes on from NZ_JAINUY010000001.1 coordinate 517,048, forward strand.
GGAGGCTTGTAAAGTTGAAATCTTTACTCATATATTCAATATCGAGCCCTACTTTTTTTCTGGAGACTGCGATTGCTGCAAAATCTTCAGAATGTGAAATATTAAAATGAAGCCACGGATGTGAGGCTAGGTAAGGCTTTTTATTGAAATCATAATCCAAATAGATGTTTTTGATGTTCAGTTTCGTGTAAGCTGCCAAAATGAGCTTTAAAATGGATCTGTAGATGATGAATCTGTCTTTGTCAATTTCTTTATAAAACCGTTTGACTCTTTTTAGTTCTATGGAATTAAGAAATTGGACTAATTCAGATTTTATATCGCTGAAATTGGGCAAATAGATAGTGTAGATGATAATATCATCACTATCTAAAGAGTACCCTTTTTCAGGATTAAAATCAACACCTTTTAAATCTAGAAACGAAATAGAGAGCTTAGAGGTTTTCATGGTTTTCATCTAAAATATCTTGAAGTAATCGCGCTAATACTTTGTCATTTGGCGGAGCTACAATATTTAAGTGATTTCCAGAAATGTTGTGAATATTAACACCTCCTAATGCTGCTTTTTTCCATCCCAAATGTGTTGGATCTAGTTTGTAATTATCATCATCTTTTGATCGAAACAAATCGACTTTGAATTTTTGGGGTTTAAGGTGATAGAGATCAACAATTTTTTTCACCATAGCGTCTGCTACGATGAATTCTTTTAGGGCTAATTCTTCCTGTTCGGTCATTTCGACTTTTTTGCCAAAATGTCTTTGCAGGATATATTCTTTTTTTCCGTTAATACGCATTTTGAAAGCCTTCCAGCTTAAAAGCATTTCTTTTAAAAAGTCTAATCTTCGGTGTGTTTTGTCTAAATATCTAACGAGTTGTTTTCTTCGGAATGTTCCGTAGTAATAAGAAGAATCTACGTAAGAATCGAGTAGACCGGTAAAGCTGACTTCTTTTCCTAATTCTTTTAATTGACGTGTCATTTCAAAAGCGACAACTCCACCAAAAGAAAAACCTGCCAAAGCATACGGCCCTTTTGGATTTACTTTGATAATGGCATCGATGTAGTACGCTGCCATGGCTTCAATTGATTCATACCATCCGTCAAAACCTTTTGGTTTGGTTCCTTGAATACCATAAATAGGCTGATCATCATCGAAATGTTTGCTAAGATTTATGAAATTTAAAACATTCAATCCTGCTCCGTGAACAATGAAAAGAGGAACTTTGTTTCCTTCTGGTTTTATCGGAACTAAGCAATCGGAATAAATTTCTGTGCCTGTATTTAATAGTTTTGCAAATTTTTCTACTGTTGAATATTTGAATAAAGCTGACAGAGGAATTCGTATTCCGGTATGTTTTTCAATTTCAATCATCACTTTCACACCTTTGATTGAATGACCTCCCATTTCGAAGAAATCACTAAAAATATCAATATTTTCTAGATTTAAACTGTCTTTCCAAATCGTTGCTACGATATTTTCTTCTTCAGTTCGTGGTGCTGTATAAGTAATTTTTTTGTTGGCTTTGTATTTTGCTAATTCTTTACGATCAATTTTACCGTTTAATGTCGTGGGTACTTTTTCGATTAAATTAAAATCATGCGGAATTAATTGCGCAGGTAATCGTGCGCTTAAAGTTTCTCTCCAAGTAGGAATTAGTGCTTCAGCTTCTTCAATACTTGACTCCGGTACGATATGGGCCACCAAGAAATTTTCGTCGGCTAATACTACCGCAGATTTTATTCCGTCAAGTGATAATAAAACTTGTTCAACTTCGCCCGGTTCGATACGATGACCTCTAATTTTAACTTGTTGATCTAGACGTCCTAAGCATTCTATTTCATTATTCGGAAGCAGTTTTCCTAAATCGCCAGTACGGTACATTATATCTTCTTTGTTTGCTGAAAATTTGTTTAGAATGAATTTTTCAGCAGAAAGTTCAGGTCTGTTCCAGTAGCCTTTTGCAACGCCATCACCACCAATAACAATTTCTCCTATATTTCCAGGTGCGACAAGTTGTCCTTCATTATCGATTAAATAAATTTGAGTGTTTCCAATCGGTTTTCCAATTGTAATCAGTTTATCTTCGGCTTTGATTTCTTTTACAGATGACCATACGGTGGTTTCTGTTGGGCCGTAAACGTTCCAAAGCGTATCACATTTAGATAAAAGCTGTTTAGCAAGATCAATAGGCATGGCTTCGCCACCGCATAATGCTTTAATGGGCAGTTTTTCTGACCATCCAGAATCTAAAAGCATCGACCATGTTGTCGGGGTTGCTTGCAAGAAATTGATGTTTTCGTTTTTTACCAAATCGATTAAAAGTCTTCCGTCTCTCGCTGTTTCATGATCGGCCAATATTAATGTTGCTCCTTTTATGAGTGGTAAATACAGCTCTAGCCCTGCAATGTCAAAAGATATTGTGGTAATAGAAAGCAATCTGTCATTTTCCTCAATTCCAGGTTCCAATGCCATGCTGCAAAGAAAGTTTACTAAATTTTTATGGGTAATTGGTACTCCTTTAGGGTTTCCTGTTGATCCTGATGTATAGAGTATGTATGCGTTATGGTCTGAATTAACCAAAAATGGAAGTGGCAGGTGAGAATATTGATCTAACGCTTCTATAGCATCTTCAATAAAAAGTGTTTGCGGCCATGATGGTAACGATGCAAATAATGTTTTGCTGGTTAATAAAACTCTCGCATTAGAATCGTTTAGCATAAATTCTAATCGTTCTTTTGGATATTCAGGGTCTAGAGGTAAGTATGCCGCGCCACATTGCATTATAGCTAATAATGAATAAAGTAATTCTGGACTTCTTGGAAAAGATACAGCGATAAAATCGCCAGGTTGAACTCCCTGCGCTTTTAGATAATGCGCCATCTGATTTACCTTTTCGTGTAATTCTGTATAAGTAGTTTTTATATCATGGTATTCGACTGCTATTTTAGTTGGTGTAATTTCAGATTGTTTTCTTAATAACTCGGTTAATGTTATGTCCGGATATGCCATTTCGGTAGTATTCAAATCTGCATAATCTGCAAGATAATTACCGCCTATTATATCTGATAAAGGATTTGTCGGGTTGGCAATAAGTTCTTTGATTATTTCTTCAAAAGAAGTCATCATTTTGTTTATCGTCTCCGGTTTGAATAAGGTTGTATTATATGTCCATTGAAATGAAGGCCCGCTTTTAGCTCTAAAAATATGAAGCTGGATTTCAAATGTTCCAAATTCTCTCGGATTTGGATTGAAACTATGAGAAAGACCTGTGAATGAAAAATCATCTTCAATCGTTCTGCTCAAGTCTACTGTCAATATAACTGGTACTAACGGAATTCGGGATGGATCTCTTGTTATTGGAAAACTTTTTATAAGATGTCCAAAAGTAACTTGCTGATGTTCGTAAGCATCAAATAGCTGTGTGTTTCTTTGTTTTAAATAATCTAAAAAGCTGTTGTCGGAAACAATTTTGCTACGCAAAGGAAGTAGGTTTACACAATCTCCAATCAATTGTTTCATGCCGTACAAGGTGTTTCCTGAAGAAGGAAATCCTACGACTAAATCATTTTGACCTGTCAATTTGCATAAGAAAATTTCAAAAGAAGCAAGTAAAGTTGTTACTAAACTACTGTTTGTTTTTATTCCGATATTTTTTAATTCAGTAATAATGGCATCATCCAAAGGGAAATCAAGGCGATCGCTATTGTAGGTTCTCAATGAAGGCCTCACAAAATCTAAAGGCAATTCAGTTGTTGGCACTGATTCTTTGTAAATATCAATCCAAAAATCGGCTAAAGGTTGATAGTCACTGCTTTCCATAAAAGAATTTATCCTTTCGGCAAATTCACTAAATTTTTCAGGAGCAGGTAGGTTGTGTACTTTGTTTTCAACAGCAGCAGAATAAAGTGCGCCAAGTTCTTCTAAAATGATATCGATACTTAGTCCATCACCCACAATATGATGAATTGTTAAAGTTGCAATTGTTTCAAAATCATCAATTTTAGCTAAGTTAACTCTAAATAGAGGGCCTTTCACAAGATCAAAAAGTTCGCTGACTTGCTCTTTAATATGTTTGTTTATAGTGGATTCTTTTTCAATTGCAGCTACATCAGAAAAATCATTATGAGAAATTTCGATATTATAATCACTGTAAATACACATAAAACGCCCATCGGGACTAAATCCGGCTCTAAGAGCTTCATGTCGATCGATTAAAGTTTTTACAGCTTGTTCGAAAACCTCTGTTATTAAGTTTCCTTTAAATTTAATAGATACAGACAAGTTGTAAGCTTTGTTTGCATCGCTTCCACCAAAAATGCAATCAGTCCATATTTCCTGCTGCGAATTTGTGGTTTGAATTACTCTTTCGATTTCAGGCGAAAATGGATTAAATTGAATTTCTGTTTCAGCTTCCATTTCTATTTGTATTTGTGGTTGATTTTTCATTTTGCTCCTATTTTAAATATAATTGCACCTTTTTTTAAAAATTGACAATTTGAAATAATAATTTATCTGTTTATCTTCTCCTTAAAGTTTGATCTTTACAAAACTTCCGTTCTGATTGGGATCTTCTATAAACCATGCAGGACTTCCGTTTTCGTCTCTTCCGAGTTTACTTCCTTGTACAGGAGGTTCATTTGCTTTTATGGTGTATTTCTTTTCATGATTATTGTTTACAAAACGTTGTTGGTCATGAATTGTGGAGAGGTCAAAAGCCTTCTCTTTTTTAGAGTTACCATTCGTTTTGGCAGAACCATTTGTTTCAATCCTAAGTTCGTTGTTGAAATTAGAAGCATTAAAATTTTCTGCTTTTAAATTCACAAATGAACCATTTCCGTTTACAGGATTGCTTTGTAAGTTCTGCAATTGATCCACTTTTTGGCTTAAAAGATGAATTTGCTGTACAATTTGCTCTAATGAAATCTGACTTTGATTTGAAGATAATTGTATGTCATTTTGTGATGAGTTAGTGGTAACTGCAACGGCTTGATTAACTATCACGACTTCTTTTTCCTGATCAACTAAAACTTCTTCTGGAAGATTCTCTTCGATATAATCTGCCAAAAGCGATGGTGTTGAATAGGCTTCGTTCAGCTGTCTGAAAGTAATCGGTAAATTGAATTCTTTTTTTAGTTTTCCTGATAATTGAGTAAGCGATAATGAATCTAATCCTAATTCTAAAAATGTATTAGAAGAAGTTTCGGAATCATATACTATTCCGGATGCATTTTTTATAATGTCTGAAATCTTAAGCAGAATTTCGTCTTTTCTCGAATGTTTGGTTTCTTGAATGTTAATTTCAGTTTGTACTGTAATTGCTGGCATTTCAGAAATGACTGTTTTTTGAGGAATAATGGTTTCTACAACCCCTAATGGTTCAATCCAGCATGATTTACGATCAAAAATATAATTTGGTAATTCTATTTTTTGTCTTTGTTGTTGACTGTAAAATGATTTCCAATCTGGATTTATGCCACGGATCCATAATTCTCCTAATGCAGTTACTAAGGTAGCGTATTCATTGTCATTTTCTTCTTTAGGAAAATTTATACTTGGAAACGCAGGAATGATTTTCCCAACTGCCTGTTGACGGGCCAAAGTAATCAACGTCTGTCCCGGACCAACTTCTAACAAAATGAAATTTTCCAGTTCGAATGCGGTATTCATAGCATCTGCAAAATGTACTGTGTTTTTTAATTGGTTTACCCAATACGTAGGGTCTGTGGCTTCTGTGTCTGTAAGCCAAGTTCCTGTTGCAGTTGAAATAATTGGTAATCTCGGAATATTAAGTTTAATTTTGTTTAACTCATTTCTAAAGTCCTCCAACATAGGCTCCATCATGAAAGAGTGAAAGGCATGGCTGGTGTTTAATAATCTATTTGGAATTTCCTTAGTGTCGAGTTCCTGATTAAAAAGTGCGATGTCTTCTTTTTGCCCCGAAACCACACAGAATTGATTTGAATTTATAGCGGCAATAGAAAGTGTTTCAGGTATTAATTCTTTCAATTTTTCTACAGGTACACGGACAATCAGCATCGATCCGCCTGGTAATTGACTGATTAATCTTCCTCTTACAGCAACTATATGTAAAGCGTCTTTTAAATTTAAAATTCCTGCTAAATGTGCAGCTGCAAATTCACCAATGCTATGGCCGCAAAGAAAAGTTGGTTTTATACCCCAGCTTAACCATAATTGAGCCAATGCGTATTCTGTTACAAATAACGAAGGCTGAGTTAGTCGTGTGTTTCTTAGAAGTTCTTCAGCATCTGCAAAATGATCTTTCGGATAAAGAATTTCACGAATGTCCAGTTCTAATTCTTCCATTAATAAAGCGGCACATTTGTCTACGGCTTCACGATATACTTTTTCGTTATCGTAAAGTGTTTTACCCATTTGTAGATATTGAGATCCTTGTCCAGGGAAAAGAAATCCTAATTCGCCTGGAACACTTTTTAAAACAGCAGATTTAGTGTTTTTGGCTTTTAATGAAATTAATTTTTCAGCCGCGTCAGATGTCGAGTTTGCTATTAGAAAACTTCTGTGATTGAAATCGTCTCGTGTAACATTCAAAGAATAAGCAATATCTGCTAATGGAGTTTCTTTTGAGTTGTCAATAAAATGACCTAATGTGTTTTCGTAACCCAATAAACTGTTTTGGCTTTTCGCGGACCACATTAAAATATCCATTGGCCTTCCTGCTGAAGATGGTTCAGGTTGTTTGTCGTATTCTTCAACAATAACATGAACATTGGTACTACCAATTCCAAAAGAACTTATACCGGCTCTTCTTGGACCGTCGGCTTTCCAGTCGATTAATTTATTATTGACATAAAACGGACTGTTGTCAAAATCAATATTTGGATTCGGTTTTTCAAAATTAACCATTGGCGGAATCTGTTTATGACGCATGGCTAATAATACTTTTATTAGTCCTGCAACACCAGCTGCGGCAGTAGTATGCCCCATATTGCTTTTTATAGAACCTAATGCGCAATAGTTGTTTTTTTCTTGTTTGCCATAAGCAATTTTAAGTCCTTCAATTTCTATCGGATCTCCAATTGGAGTTGCAGTCCCGTGTGCTTCCATGTAGCTAATGGTAGAAGGAGATATCTGTGCATCATTAAAAGCGTTGATGATGGCACCAGCCTGACCTTTTGGACTTGGAGCCATAAAACTTCCTTTGTCGCCTCCGTCATTATTTACACCAACACCTTTAATTACGCCATAAATGATATCGCCATCTTTTTCGGCTTCTTCTAATCGTTTAAGCAAAACAACTCCTGCGCCATCGCTAAAAACAGTTCCTTTTCCAGAAGCTTCAAAAGAACGTGTAGATCCGTCGGGACTTTTAATAAAACCTTCGTCATAAAGATGGCCGCTATTTATAGGACACGTTACGCTAGATCCTCCTGCAAGCGCAACATCACACATTCCGGTTCTGATTGCTTTTACCGCTTCGGCAACTGCCAATAAGGAAGTTGAACAGGCAGAATGTACACTAACAGAAGGTCCTTTTAAGTTTAAATGATAAGATGTTCGAGGAGCAATAAAGTCTTTTCCGTTTACAGTATAGATTTGCAATTCTCCAATGGAACTTTTAAGTTCTTTATTCGGGAAAATATTGTTTTCATAATAGGTGTTGATTTCGCTTCCTGAATATACTCCAATGCTTCCTTTATAATGTTTAGGAAGATGTCCGGCTTGTTCCAATGCTTCGAACGAAATTTCCATAAATACTCTTATTTGTGGATCCATTGCAGCGGCAAGTTGCGGATTCAAACCAAAGAAAGCAGGATCAAATGTTTTGGCAGATGGCAAAACTCCTCTTGCGCCAATATAAAGCGGATCTTTGCGAAGACTTTCTGGTAAACTACTGTCTAATTCTTCTTTTGTAAATAATGAAATAGTTTCTTTTCCGTCTCTAAGATTTTCCCATAACTCTTCTATAGTGTCAGAACCAGGAAATCTTCCCGCCATACCAATCACTGCGATATCTGCTGAGGTAGAGTGTTCGTTTGTTTTTTTAAATTCAAAAGATTCTTCCACAGTATTCTGATCTTCCAAAATAGAAGAAAGTTCTTTTATGGTAGGATGAATATAAATTTTAGAAACAGGAACATCTATTGCTAAACGTTGTTTGATCGAAGTGGTTACTTTTTGCGCAAGAATTGAACTTCCGCCAATGTCAAAGAAATCGTCATCAATACCTATTTCTGCTATTTTTAATTCTTCACTCCAGATTTTGGTAATATCTTTTTCTAATTGCGTTGTTGGTTTTTTGTAAAGAGGAGCAGAATCAGATCTCGTGTTTTCAGGAAGAGGAAGATTCTTTTTGTCAATTTTTCCATTTGGCGTTATCGGAAATTCATCCACCCAAATATATTTTGAAGGAATCAAGATATCTGGCAGAACTTTAGAAAGCGCTTCCTGAACTGCTTTTTCATCTTGAGAAGCTTCGCTAGATTTTAAGTAAGCTACAAGTTTGTCTTCGTTTCCAAAATTATTGCTCACAATTACAGCAGATTGTTTGATGCCAGATAAAGTGTTTAGAGTTGCTTCTATTTCGCCCAATTCAATACGATGGCCTCTTAATTTCACCTGATGGTCAATACGTCCTAAACATTGTAATTCTCCATTTGGCAACAATTTGCCTAAATCACCCGTACGATAAAGAATAGAATGGTCTTCATTTGAAAGCGGATTTGAAATGAATTTTTCAGCAGTAAGTTCAGGACGTTTCCAGTAACCTTCTGCGACTCCATCTCCGCCAATAATAATTTCTCCTATTTCTCCAGCCTCGACAGCCTTACGATTTTCGTCTAATAAATAAATTTGTGTATTGGCAATTGGCAGTCCAATCGTGATTAATTCGTCGTCGGCCTTAACTTGCTTCACAGCAGACCAAATGGTAGTTTCTGTTGGACCGTACATATTCCAAAGAGAGTCACATCTCGATGTTAACGCTTTTGCAAGATTTAATGGCATTGCTTCGCCACCACAAAGGGCTTTTAGGTTTAGCGGCGTATTCCATCCTGAATCTAGTAATAATTGCCAGGTGGTTGGAGTAGCTTGTAATATTGTAATTTCTTTTTTCTGTAAAAGATTAAATAAAAGCTGACCATCACGTGTTGTTTCATAATCGGCAAAAACTACTGTCGCTCCTTTTATTATAGGTAGAAATAATTCTAATCCTGCAATATCAAAAGAAATGGTAGTTATGGATAGTAATTTGTCTGTAGCCTTTATACCAGGTTCAATTGCCATGCTATAAAGAAAGTTTACAAGATTCTTATGTGTTACAGTTACTCCTTTTGGTTTTCCGGTAGATCCAGAAGTATACATTATATAAGCCACTTTTTCAGGAGCAACAGAAAGAGAGACAGGTGTTGAAGGATATTGTTCTAACGAAGACAGTACTTCTTCTATCAATATGGTTTTTGAATTTTTTGGTAATATAGCCGAAAGGGATGTGGTAGTAAGTAGAAAACTAGCTTCAGAATCTTCAAGCATAAATGCTAAACGTTCTGTTGGGAATTTTGGATCTAGTGGTAAATACGCCGCTCCACATTGCAAAATGGCCAAAAGAGAAGCGATTAAATCCGGACTACGATCCATAGAAACGGCAATAAACTGTCCGGGAGCTAAACCCTGTGCCAGAAAATAATTGGCAATTTGATTTACCTTTTTTGATAGATCGCTATAAGTAATCTTTAGGTCATCAAACTCAAGTGCAATTGCATTTGGTGATGTTTCCGCCTGTTGTGCAAAAAGTTCATGAAGCGCGTTTTTTGGATACACCATTTCAGCTCCATTTAACTTCTTATCTGAATTATCATTGTTAGATCTTTTCATTTTAATTGTATTAAAATTAAAGTTGAGTAAAGTAATATGGTAATATTGGCGTTTGACTAACAAAATAAACACGGTTTCAAAACTTGTTTATTTTTGATTATTTAGCGGAATAAGATTACATTTTTTAATAAAACGTGATTGCCTGTTTTATGAAAGGATGTAAGAATTTAATTAGTTTTGGCCTTTATCTTATTTCTACGTTTAAATAGAAATAGTCACTTATTATTCAATAAGATGATCAAAAAAAGGAAAAATATTTCAGTAAAACTCGCATTTTCTATATAAAGCTATTATTCTCGATGAATGGCATAATTTCAATTGAATAAGACAAATTTTTATTAAAAATAGGAGAGAAGGCTTTCTGAGTTTATTTCTTTTTAAAGGACCTTTTTTGGGTCTTCTTTTGTGGTTTGATGTAAAATAGACAAGAGGTTTTTGACTACAAATATTTTAAATAATTCTTTCTAAATTGTTAGATTTTATGTTTTACGGGTAAATGTTTGTTTTTTAGATACTTATGAATTTGTAAATCGATTACATAAATCGATTTTGAATGCGTATTTTGCTTTTTAACCTATCAATAATTGTGAATTTGAAATAATATAGGTGTGTGTATTAAAAATTAAATAAAAAGAAAGGGAGAGTATAATTAAACGAATAAATCGTCGTTATTTTGTAAATCTTCCTACTAAGATTAAAAGCCAAAAATATTCATCGTTATTACCTTTCTCCATCAGGTCATAATTTTTAAAACGGCTAATCGAAATATTACAGGCTTTTTTTAACTTTTTCAATGTAAGTAAATAGTCACTAAAATACTACATTTAATGCAGGTTATCGGAAAAAAGTTTTATTATATCGATTATTTTTTGAAAATAAATATTTTTGCAGTATAAAATAATCTAAGAAAGTAAACTGTGAAGCATTCGCGCCTGAAACATATAAACCTACTCATTATAATGATGTTTTTTGTTCCTTTTGTAGGAATTAGTCAGAGTAATGATAATTTAATGGAAACTATAATTACGTCTGGTAATAATGCAACGGGGACTTCTGGTACGGTAGCGTATTCAATTGGACAAGTATTTTACACTTATATGGGAGTAGATGCTGTTTACAATGTCGCTCAAGGAATTCAACAACAGGTTAAAGACGAAACATTAGATACTCCAGATGTAGAAGAACCTACTAAAGCTGAGATGTTTGTATACCCAAATCCAACCGCAGACTTTGTAAATATAAGTATGAATGGAATGGAACTGGAAAGTGGGCAAAGATCGTATAGACTTTATGATATACAAGCAAGGCTTTTAAAACAAAACACAATTAATCAAACTGATACCCAAATCAGCCTTAGTAATCTTAGTCCGTCTATTTATGTACTGGTAGTATATGTAGACAATAAGATTTTAAAATCATTTAAAATAATTAAAAATTAAAAACGGAAGATAAATGAAACTTGCACATACCCTTTTATTATTATTTGTGACTGTTACGCTTAAGGTATTTGCACAATCACCTGAAAAAATGAGCTATCAGGCCATCATTCGTGCACAAGATAATAGTCTGGTTGTTAATTCGAAGATTAGTCTTAAAGTGATTGTCCACCAGAGTACAGCAACAGGAACTACGGTTTACCAAGAAACACATTCTCCAACTACAAACAGTAACGGTTTGGTTTCTTTAGAAATTGGAACCGGAACAATTGTTACAGGAGATTTTAGTAAAATTGCCTGGGATAAAGGTCCTTATTATATAGAAACACAGGTAGACGTAAAAGGGGGATCTAATTTTAATATTACGGGAGTTACACAGCTTTTAAGCGTGCCTTACGCCTTGTATGCTAAAACAGCGGGAGGAACATCAAGTACTCCTTTTAGATCTGCAATTGTTTCATTTTCAACCTCAAGAAATATTGCGGCTACTGATGTAAACAATACGATAGAATGTACCACAACCTCTACATTAACACTAACGTCAGATTTTGGAAGCATGGCAGTTGGTGAAACTATTAATTTGGAAGCACATAACGGTGCCGTGTTGACAGTTCAAGCCGCTGCTGGGGTAACACTTAATTATACTGCAGCAGGAAGTGCAAAATTTACCAGCACTGCCGGAAACGTGAGATTTGGATTTCTTAGAAAAACAGGAACAAACTCCTATATTATATCAGGACAATGATGAAGCATTTAATTTATTTTATACTCCTTTCGACAAGTGTTTTTTCTCAGAACTACCATTATGCAATTGATGAAGCTCCGGTTAAAACAACTCCGGAAAATCCAGTTGTAAACAATCAATTGGAAGAAACAGAGTATTTTAAAGCCTATTTATTACCACTTACACAAAAGGCTACTATTCAGCAAGCTTTGGATAAGTATGGTTCTGTTCGTTTAGAAAAAGGAGATTATTCGGGGACAAATATAGTCATGAAAAGTAATCAGAAACTATACGGACATCCGACACAAAGCAGGATATCTGCCGTTACGATAGCTGCAGGAAGTACAGGCGTGGTTTTAGAATCTGTTGCACCTGTAGATCAGACTATAACCTTACAATCAGGAGGTGTTATTTCTAATATTACTTTTAAATCGATTAAATGGGCGACTCTGGTAGGTACAAATGTAATGCTGGAGAATAATACATTTATAAATATGAGTGGGCCCATCAGAATTGATTGCAGCCAATCGGGTTATATTAGAAATACAAAAATTATTAAACATCAGTCTCAAGGTGGTTTGAATATGTTGGTTCTGAAAGGAAATAGCAGTACGCCGAGTTATGGAAATGTTAGTTTACATACCAACTTCTTGACTCCGCACGGAAATACTACTGATATCGCTGGTCTAAGTTCACTAACTTTTGTAGGTTTAGATGCTGAAGGATGGAATCTTGCTGGTGAAGGAACAAAAGCAATGATCAGTGCAACTAATATAGGTAATGTCAAAATAACGGCCTTTAATGGTGCGAATAGTTACTCTGCCGTAAAAACCCCATCTTTTGATATTGACGCTGCAAATGTTTTCTTTTTAGATAAAGCAATGAATTATCCAACAGATGTATTGTCTACAAGAGCCAATATGTTTGTTGTAAATGGAGCAGGAACTTATACCAGAAAATCGGGCACTGTAACAGGTTTTGATGTTCAGGCCAATTTAAATGGAAGTAATACCGTAAAATATAATGGTACGGAACAGGTTACAGCTATAACCAACTCAACAATACTGGCAAATCTTAGTAGTTCTATTTTAGGAACTAAATATACGCCGTGGGCAAGACCAACATGGGAAACATTACCGGATCCTTTAGGTGCAAATTGGAGAACAAATAGAGTAGGTAAACCAGATCAGACTAGTTATCTTCAAAATTTAATTAATACCAAAGGAGTTGCAGACTTACCAGAAGGAATCTTCTATATTGGTTCTACCTTAAAACTTCCTGTAGATTCTAACCATGGAATTGTAGGACAGGGAACTGGTAAAACGGTTATTGTAGGATTGACGGATGATTTTCCTCTGATATCGCTTACCGGCGGTCAGGATGCGAACTTTATATTAAGCTATTTAACTTTGCAGGGAGGAAGTGTCGGTATATATGCATCGCAAGATTACGGATCGCAACATATGTCGTATGAGAACATGAAGTTTGTGGTTTTTAGAGATCAGAATTATGGTATTCAATTAAAACAAATCAAAGGATTTGATAATAACTTCCTAGATAATTTAGGCTTTGTTAATTGTAATATTGGATTTTTCCAAAATCCTTTAACTCCTTATGCCAACGATATTGATACTTCTAGTTTTGTTGACAAAACGATGTTTTATAAAAATCAATTTATAAACTGTAGTACAGCAGTTTCGATGATGGCAACAAGGGCAGATAATTTGGATGCTTGGGTAGATTGCAAATTTGATGGAGGTAAAACGGCACTTGCTTTAAACGCACAAAATGCTCCTTTGGCAGCAAACTGCGATTTTACCAACTATACTGGTGCCAATGTGATAACAAGTAATGTATTTTGTATATACAACTCTAATGTATACAATAACAGGGTTACGAGTTCTACCTTTAATTCTATTAGTACTAACATTGAAGGATGCAGATTTTTAGACAATTCACCAATGTTTACGCCAGTTGTTTATAACACATTAAACAATCATATTGCAAACTCTACGGTTACAGGAAATGTAGTAACGACTATTCCGGCAAATAAAGGTTTCGGATTAGAATCTGCTGTATATGTAAATAGTACCTTCCTGTCGAATCCATCATTGAGTAAATTGCTGGTAAATGTTAAAGCGGGAGTTCCTACAGTAATAATCAATTCGACATCAGATTCGTATCCTCAATTTTTGGTTACGCAGTAAATTGGTGACAATATAAAATTTCACATTCTTAAAAAATAAAGATTGTGATTCAAAACAAAAGGTTCATTTTAAGCAAGCTTAATTTGAACCTTTTTTTTATCCGCTGATTTTGGTTCTTCAAATATTAATTTTTCCCTTACAAGACTCTTTTGTGCCTGCTGCGGTCATCAATAATATTGTATAATCGAACTTTTACCAGATGTTTTTTCAAAATCATCATTTGAATGAGAATTCTCTTATGAGTCATTTGTCGATATAAATTTTCATTGGAGTTTAAATAAGTATCGTTTTTTGATAATTTAAGTTTATTCTCAAATTTTCTCTTCTTTTTTTGGACTAATGCATTGTGACAGGGCTTTTACCCCCGTAAAACTACGTGGTTTTTATCTTATAAAATATATTTTTTAGTCATTTTTGACCCAATCTAGAAGCCGTAAAACCCAACATGGTGTATTTTATCGGATTTTAAAATCCGTTGAACAGATTTATTATTTTATGCTCAAAACATTCTATATTTTTGATCGAAAATTAAAATGAATGATAAAGAATAACTGTCATTTAGCTTTAATCGTTGTTAATAATTGAATGGTTGCTGTTAAAAGTTGATTTTTTTTACAATAAGAACACATGAAATTAAAATCTTGCGTGAATTTAATTAATCGGGACAGTAACTTAAAATATGAATTATTTATACTTTTTATTTTTTATGAAATATAGTGTATACGAAAATATTAGAAAAATAAGAGAATTAAAAAATTTCACCAGAGAATACGTGGCTGCAGAATTAAAAATGAGCACTAGTGGTTACGGTAAAATCGAAAGAGGTGATGTTGATCTAACTGTTTCTAAATTGATAGAAATTTCAAAGGTTTTAGAGGTCTCAATCGAGTTCATATTTAAATTCGACGTTTCCATTTTTTTCAGTGAAACCAGATAAAATTTCTTGTTACAATTTATTGAATATTATAGTAATAAAACTAATAGATTAAAATAGAAAAAAATAAGATCATGGAAAATTACTACTTAAAGATTAAAGAGTATCGATTACAGAACAATCATACTCCTGAATATGTAGCTATTCAAATGGAAATGAGTGTTAAAACATACGAGAAAATTGAAAACGGAATGGTTGATCTTAAATTGTCAAAATTAGATCGCTTAGTTAAAATTCTTGGCATCAAAAAAAGCCAGATCTTTCAATTAGAAAATTAAATTTTCCGAAATTGATTGCTCTGGTTTTTCTATAAAAAAGAAGAGTTACAAAGAATTGTACCTCTTATAAAAACTCTTTCTTTTTTGATTTATTATTTATGTTTTACTTTCAAAACATATCCTAAAGATTCTAAAATTAATACATAATGCGTTTTGGTAATGTCTTTTACCACAGCGTTTTGATCGCAAAAAGGTCCAGAATTTAAATGTACCTTATCTCCAATTTGATATTGCATCACCGAAATTTCCTGAGCAGTATCTCCACTGTCAAGCCACTCTTTTATAGTTGCAATTTCATGATCTTTTACAACGGCATGTTTTCCTAACCAAAATAAATATCGAACAACCCCAGGAGAATCAAATATTAGATTTCTGTCTTTTTCTTGTAATTGAACAAATATGTAGTTGTTAAACAACGGAACTTCAACTTTTACTTTTCTGTCTGATCTTTGCTGTGTTTTTGTAATTACGGGACAGTAGCTGTTTATGTTAAACTTAGATAATTGTTCAGCCGCTCTCTTTTCCCATTTAGGTTTTGTGTACACTACATACCATTTCATAATCTGTAAAATTTATTTATTGTAATTTTTAAAATAGTTGTTTTTTAAAATAGAAAATGTCATTTTTTTCGGTCTTAAATATTCTCGAAAAACTAAATTCTTTTATGTAGTTAATATTTCAAAAAGCAAACATTTATAAAAGAAATCTTTCGCAATCGATAGAAATAAGAGTTTTTTAGAAAGTGCTAGTATATACTGGACTTTCGGTTGTAAAACTAAGTGGTAAATTTAATTCTGAGACTCGAAAATTACCGATGTATTTTATAGTAAAATTTCCTTATTCAGGACATTTAGCAACAAAAATGAGATTTCGTATCAGCCTTATTACTATAATTTTATCTTAAATTATTATTAGGATTTAATCCGAAATAACGGTTTGAATTTCTTGTTTTTTTCAGGAAGTTTTAATCTCTTTTTCAGCAAATAAATTCAATAATTTTTTGATTTTTTTTACCATTTTAAAATTCATTTTTGAGCAGTTACAATGTAACTATTCACGGGGAACCCTTTTTTAAAATTTAAAAAAAAGCTTTGAAACCCCAGTAAAATGGTTAATTGAATTTTACGAATCATACTACATTAACGAACATATTTTTTTAATTTAAAACATTAAGCATATGAGAACTGGAATTACATTTAGTGCTTTTGATTTGTTACATGCAGGGCACGTTAAAATGCTTGAAGAAGCAAAACAACATTGTGATTATTTAATTGTTGGTTTACAAACAGACCCAACGTTAGATCGCCCAACCAAAAACAAACCGACTCAAACGGTTGTTGAAAGATACATACAATTGAAGGCATGCAAATTTGTGGATGAAATTGTTCCGTATGCAACAGAGCAAGATTTGGAAGACATCTTAAAAGCTTTTGCAATCGACGTACGAATTTTAGGAGACGAATATAAAGAAAGAGATTTTACAGGAAGATCATACTGCGAGGAAAAAGGAATTGAATTGTATTTTAATACCAGAGACCACCGTTTTTCTAGTACTAATTTACGTCACGAAGTTTATCAAAGAGAGGTTTTAGTACATTCGAATGGGAATTAACAAAGTTACACACGTTGTTTTAACTGGAGGTGTAGGAAGCAGATTGTGGCCTCTTTCCAGAAAAACTTTACCAAAGCAATACCTTGATCTTTTTGATGGACAGTCACTTTTTGAAAAAACAGTGGCTCGAAATCTGGAGATTTCCGATAAAACGATTGTAGTTGGAAACATCGAGAATTACAAAATGAGTAATGCCATTATGTCTAAATTCGATAGACCTTTTATTCATATTATCGAAGCTCTTCCTCGTAATACTGCTGCTGCGATTGCATTTGCGGCATTTGCATCGGAGTCAGATGATGTTTTATTGATTACTCCATCAGATCATATAATAGATGGCGATGATTTGTATAATGATGCTTTACAGAAAGCGATTCTATTGGCAAATCAAGATTATTTGGTGACATTCGGTATCAAACCGACAAAACCAGAAACGGGCTACGGCTATATAGAATTTGAAAATGAGAACGTAATTGCATTTCATGAAAAACCAAATTTAGAAACGGCAACAACTTATCTTCAAAACGGAAATTATTTTTGGAACAGTGGACTTTTTTGTTTCAAGGCGGGCAAGTTTTTAGCGGAGCTTGAAAGCCAAGAACCTGAAGTTTATTGGGCATCAAAAACTGCCTGGGAAGAAAATAAAGAAGGTTTTTTAGATTATGAGTTGTCTCTTAATATTCCGTCCATAAGCATTGATTATGCGGTTATGGAAAGAAGCGGTGATATCAAAGTTGTTCCGGCTCATTTTGAATGGTCAGATCTGGGTTCTTTCGAATCGGTTTATGATTATTTAGTTCAAAAAGGCCATCCGATCGATACCAATAGAAATATTGTAATAGGAACTTCAATGCATACAACATTTATTGGCGTTAAAAATTGTATCTTGATTTATACTACCGATGCTTTGATGGTTTTGCAAAAAGAAAATTCTCAAGAAGTAAAACAAGTTTACCAGCAATTAGAATCGATTGCTTCTCCATTATTATAATTGTAAATAAATAAACTCACAATGATTAATAAAAATTCTGTAATATATATTGCTGGACACAAAGGAATGGTCGGAAGTGCTATTTGGAGAAGCTTAACTGCAAAAGGTTATACTAATCTTGTTGGGGCATCTAGTCAGGAACTGGATCTGAGAGATCAAAATTTAGTTCGCGATTTTATTCAAAAAGTAAAACCAGATGTTATTATAGATGCTGCGGCAAAGGTTGGAGGAATTTTGGCAAACAATGATTTTCCGTACGAGTTTTTGATGGAAAACATGCAGATTCAAAATAATCTTATTAGTGAAGCTCATAATGCTGACATAGACAAATTCATCTTTTTAGGAAGTTCTTGTATTTATCCAAAGTTGGCTCCACAACCCTTAAAAGAAGAGTATCTATTAACAGCTTCTTTAGAAAAAACAAATGAATGGTACGCCATTGCAAAAATTACCGGTGTAAAATTGTGCGAGGCAATTCGTAAGCAATACAACAAAGATTTCGTGAGTTTAATGCCGACAAATTTATACGGTATTCATGACAATTTTGATCTGACCAGTTCTCACGTCTTACCTGCCATGATCCGCAAATTTCACGAAGCCAAAGAAAGTAACAATACGCCAGTAATTCTTTGGGGAAGCGGAACTCCAATGAGAGAATTCCTTTTTGTTGATGATATGGCAGAAGCAGTGGTTTTTGCTTTAGAAAACAAACTTCCCGAGCATTTATATAATATCGGAACAGGTGAAGATTTAACCATTAAGGATTTAGCGATTACGATACAAAAGATTGTAGGTCATACCGGAGAGATTATCTGGGATGATAGCAAACCTGATGGAACACCGAGAAAATTAATGGATGTTTCTAAAATGCACAGCATTGGATGGAAACACCAGGTGAATTTAGAAGAGGGAATTCAAAAAACCTACAACTGGTTTCTGGAAAACATCGAAACTTTAAAAGAAAAAAGCTACTAAGACTTATTTCTATTTCCGGAAACTTCCACAACAACTTTACAATTAAGATTTTATCAATTTGCAACATTGCAACACAATGCCTTTGTGCCTTATAATAACATTATGAATCCATTAAGAAAAACAGCGTTTATCACAGGAGTGACAGGACAAGATGGAGCCTATTTAAGTGAATTTCTATTAGAAAAAGGATATATAGTTCACGGATTAAAAAGACGTAGTTCTTTATTCAATACGGATAGAATTGACCATTTGTATCAAGATCCACACACGGAGGATAGAAATTTTATATTGCATTATGGTGAAATGACAGATAGTACGAATATAACTCGTTTGATTAAAGAGATTCAACCGGATGAAATCTACAATTTGGCTGCGATGAGCCATGTAGCAGTTTCGTTTGAAACTCCAGAATATACGGGAAATGTAGATGCCTTGGGAACTTTGAGAATTTTAGATTCAGTTCGTTTATTAGGGTTAGAAAAAAAGACTAGAATTTATCAGGCATCGACTTCAGAATTATATGGTAAAGTACAAGAGGTTCCGCAATCAGAAACTACTCCTTTTTATCCTAGATCTCCCTATGCAGTAGCAAAAATTTATGCTTTTTGGATGACTGTAAATTATAGGGAAGCTTATGGAATGTTTGCTTGTAATGGTATTTTATTTAATCATGAATCACCAATTCGAGGAGAAACTTTTGTAACAAGAAAAATTACTAGAGCAACTTCAAGAATTGCTTTAGGATTGCAAGATAAATTACACTTAGGAAACCTAGATGCACAACGTGATTGGGGACATGCTAAAGATTATGTTCGAATGATGTGGATGATCTTACAAGCTGATGAACCAGAAGATTTTGTAATTGCAACAGGAAAAACGACTCCAGTTCGTGAATTTGTTAAAATGAGTTTTGCAGAAGTAGGTATCGAACTAGAATTTAGAGGCACTGGAGTAGATGAAAAAGGATACGTATTGTCTTGTAGTAATCCTGATTATCAGCTTGAAATAGGAAAAGAAGTATTGGCTGTAGATCCACACTATTTTAGACCTACGGAAGTAGATTTATTAATTGGTGATCCAACTAAAGCCAAAACCAAATTAGGTTGGGAGTGCGAATACGAATTGTCCGAATTGGTTCATGAAATGATGCAATCTGATTTGAAGCTGATGAGAAAAGAACAGCTTTTGAAAGACTCTGGTTTTACAGTTCTGAATTATTTTGAATAAAAATCTAAGTACTTAATAAAAAAAATAAAAGATTTTTTGCTTCCCAAAAAAGATATTTAAATGAAAATCAAAAATATTTGCTGTTTAGGCGCTGGTTATGTTGGCGGTCCTACAATGTCGGTAATCGCGCTAAAATGCCCAGAAATTAAAGTAACAGTTGTCGATTTAAATGAAAGCAGAATTGCAGCCTGGAACGACGAAGATTTAGATAAATTACCTGTTTATGAACCTGGACTTGCCGATGTTATTCGCGAAGCTAGAGGACGTAACTTGTTTTTTTCTACAGATGTAGACAGTGCAATCGAAGCAGCCGATATGATTTTTATTGCTGTAAATACACCAACAAAAAATTACGGAGAAGGAAAAGGAATGGCCGCTGACTTAAAATTTGTCGAGTTATGTGCTAGACAAATTGCCAGAATAGCAAAAAATGATAAAATTATTGTCGAAAAATCAACTCTTCCGGTAAGAACGGCCGAGACCTTACAAACTATTTTAGATCATACCGGAAACGGTGTTAAGTTTGAAGTACTTTCAAATCCGGAATTTTTAGCAGAAGGAACAGCAATCGACGATTTATTAAATGCAGATCGTGTTCTAATTGGAGGAAATCAGACAGAAAGCGGACAAAAGGCAATTCAGGCTTTGGTCGATGTTTATGCACATTGGTTGTCGCCTAAACAAATTTTGACTACAAACGTTTGGTCTTCAGAATTATCAAAATTAACGGCGAATGCTTTTTTGGCACAGCGAATTTCTTCTATAAATGCCTTATCTGCTTTATGTGAAGTTACAGAAGCCGATGTTGATGAGGTTGCGGCAGCGATTGGAACTGATAGCAGAATTGGACCAAAGTTTCTTAAATCTTCAGTTGGTTTTGGAGGATCTTGCTTTCAAAAAGATATTCTGAATTTAGTGTATTTGTGTCGCTATTTTAATTTACCTGAAGTGGCTAATTATTGGGAACAGATTATTATTCTGAATGATTACCAAAAATATCGTTTCGCAAAGAAAATTATTACTTCTCTTTTTAATACCGTAAGCGGAAAAAAAATCACCTTTTTAGGATGGGCTTTTAAAAAAGATACTAATGATACGAGAGAATCGGCAGCAATTTATGTAGCAGAACATTTAATTGAAGATGGCGCCGAAATTCATGTATACGATCCTAAAGTTTCAGAAGAAAAAATAAAAGCAGATATGCGCTATTTATGGGAATTAAAAGGACTTACAGAGCAAAAAATCGAATCAAAATTGAAACAGATTTTTGTATATGAATCTTCTTCCGAAGCTTTACATCAGGCACATGCCATTGCCGTTTTAACAGAATGGGATGAATTTAAAACCTACAACTGGAACGAGATTTATATCAGTATGTACAAACCGGCTTTTGTATTTGATGGACGTAATATTCTGGATGCAGAAAAATTAACCTCAATTGGTTTTCAGATAAAAGGAATTGGAAAAGGTTAGACTTATCAATCCTTAAAAGCAATAATTTTTTTGAACGTTATTAAACCTACTTTCTTGAAAGATACTTTGATAAAATTAAAACAACATCCTAAGTATGAGACTGTCATAAACTGGGGTAAATTAATTTCGGTAACCGGAAGCGCACAGATTCTCATTCAAGCTTTAGGGTTTGCTTCGGGGATATTAGTAATCCGTTTACTTCCGGTAGAAGAATACGCACTTTATACTTTGGCAAATACAATGTTAGGAACGATGACTATTTTAGCGGATGGCGGAATTTCTACTGGTATAATGTCACAAGGGGCAAAAGTGTGGCAGGACAAAGAAAAATTGGGTGCTGTTTTAGCAACTGGACTTAGATTACGTCGCAAGTTTGCTGTAGGAAGTTTATTGGTGGCTACTCCTGTTTTAATGTATTTGTTGCTTCATAATAATGCTTCTTGGTTGAGTACAATACTTATTGTTGGAGCTTTAATTCCTGCTTTTTTTGCTGCTTTATCAGATTCTTTATTAGAGATTGTTCCTAAACTTCATCAGGATATTGTACCGTTACAAAAAAATCAGGTTTCGGTTGGAATCGTAAGGTTCTTACTTCTCGGATTGACAATGTTTATTTTTCCGTGGGCATTTATCGCATTGTTGGCCAATGGTATACCTCGTGTTATTGGTAACATTAAACTGCGAAAGATAGCTGAGGTGTTTGCAGACAAAACACAAAAATCGGATCCAGAGGTTGAGAAAGAAGTAATGCAGATTGTAAAAAGAATTCTTCCGGGTGCTATTTATTTTTGTATTTCGGGACAAATTACAATTTGGTTAATTTCTGTTTTTGGAAACACAACTGCAGTCGCACAACTCGGAGCTTTAGGAAGATTGGCTGTTTTATTAAATATAATCAATGTTTTAATTAATACTTTAATTGTTCCGCGATTTGCTCGATTAGAACCGAAAAGAAACGACTTATTAAAGAAAGTTTTTTATACCGTTTGTTTAATTGTTCTTCTTAGTGGGGTTTTACTTTTATTGGTTGCTTTATTTCCTGATCAGATACTTATGGTTTTAGGAAATGCATATAAAGGTTTGTCGTATGAGATGATTTTAAGTGTTTTAATTGGCTGTATTAATTTAGGAATTAGCATTTTTATCTCGCTTTCCTCTTCAAGAGGATGGGTCATTAATCCTTTTTTAACGATGGGGTTCAATATTTTCGGTACCATTTTTCCACTATTTTTTGTTGATGTTTCAACAATCACCGGCGTGCTTATGTTGAGTTTGTTTAGTGCAGTTTGGGGACTTTTGATCTATGGAACATTTACATTTTTGCAAATATTTAAGCTTGATAAGTAAGGTTGATTTATGATTCTTCTTTAATAATAAAATAAAAATTACTGTTATGAATATTCCAACGTATACAATTGCTATTCCGGTTTACATGAGAGTTCTTGGTTTTAAAAATGCTTTAGAATCTGCATTATTAGTAGAGGGGGTTACAGAAATATTGATTGTTGATGATAATTCTAATCATAATGAGTTTGAGGAAATCTGTAATTCATTTGAAGACAAAAGAATCAAATATTTTAAAAATACAGAAAATGTAGGTTTGTTTGCCAATTGGAACAACAGCATTGAAAAAGCAAGCAGTGAGTTTGTTTCTATTTTGTGCAGTGATGATTTAATTGAACCTAATGCATTTAAGTTATTTGAGGAAGCCTATGCGAAGGATAAAGATATTGATGTCTTTTTTGGGTCTTTTGCAACTTTTTCAAATGATAGAAAGGATGCGATTTATTACCGTCATTACAAACCAGGCCCAATGAAAGCTCAGGAATTATTAGAAGATGCCATTTTGAATGGACCTCGTTTTCCGGTTTTGACCATCACACGCAGAACGACTCTTTTAAAATATCCTTTTGTGTCGAATCCTCATAGTGGTAATGATTGGCTTTGGATTTATTCTAATGCAACTAATTTCAATCTACACGCTACAAAAGAAACCATAAATTACTGGAGAAGGCATCCAGATCAGGACGCTGCTAAAAGGCAATCTATTACAACTGATTGTTGGCCTTTAATGTTCCAGTTGGCTAAAGAGCAATTAATCCCAATAGATAAAGCGCTTTCAGTTAAAGCTTTTAAGAGGTCTAAAGGTATTATTTTAAACTGGCTAATAAATGATTTTAAAGATAGAGAAGGATACTTTAAACGTCTTTTGGGAGATGAGGCAAAATCTAATTTATTTCTTGAAGAATCAATGAAAATCATTAATGATGACTGGCTGCTCAAAAAAATGTTGTTCTCAAAAAGTCCTTCTTCATTATATTATAACGTAGGAAGACTGGCTCGAAAAGTTGGTTATTATCCTACTTCAATGTAAAGAATTAGAACTCCAAAAAATAAATTATAGCCTCAATTACTGCAGCGGGTTCAGTATAGGGGAATCCCGCAAGTTTCATAAAAAAAGAACATAAAATATGATTTCATCTGTTTGCACATTATTTGAAGGACATTACCATTACGGAGTGGCGGCACTTTCAAATTCACTATATAACAAAGGATTTCGCGGTACTATTTATGTCGGTTATCGAGGATCATTGCCAGGATGGGCATTAGAGGGCAAAAAAGAAACCGTTGATAAATGGAATGATGCAATTATTTTAAGCCCTGTTGACGGTATTCAGCTTGTTTTTTTAAAATTAACAACAGGATACAGTTTAACCAATTACAAGCCAGACTTTATGCTGGAATTGTGGGAAGGTCCTGCAAAAGATGCCGAAGCACTTTTTTATTTTGACCCTGATATCGTTGTAGTTGATTCTTGGGCTTGTTTTGAACAATGGGCCAATTGCGGTGTAGCCGTTTGTGAAGATATTAATTCACCATTGCAGGAATTTCACCCAAGAAGACAAGGCTGGAGAAATTACTTTAAAAACTACAATATCGACTTGACGTACAAAAATCAAATTTATGTAAATGGAGGTTTTGTCGGACTTGTCAAAAAAAATATAGCATTCTTGCACTTATGGGTTAAACTGCAGGAAAGCATGGGAGACGCGATAGGCGGACTTGATAAATCTATTTTCTTAAATCAGATGCATAATTCAACCATCGCAAAAATGGAAGGATTCCAGTTTTTTGATAAATCAGATCAAGATGCATTAAATGCGACTATAGAAGCGTATAATCGTCCGGTAAGTTATGTTGGAAAAGACGGAATGGGATTCGTTTCTGGAGAAGCGATCATGTTTCACGCATTAGGAAGTTTAAAACCCTGGAAAGTAAATCATTTTGCCAGACTTTGCAACGGAAGAATTCCAAGAAAAGAAGATGTGGCATATTGGAGAAATAGTAAAAGCCCAATTTCAGCACATTCTAAAGGCAAAATAAGAAAAAAGCAGTTGGCGATCAACATGAGTAAATTTTTAGGAAGATTTTATAAAGTATAACTTTTTTACGGACAAAATAATATGGACATTCTCTTCATTTGTGGCTCGGCCGAAATTGGAAATGATGGCGTAGGCGATTATACGCGTCGTCTATGCGGTAAACTTATAAAATCGGGTCATAAAGCACAGATTTTAGCTTTATGTGATCAGATAATCTATTATTGTACCGAAAGTCAGGTAGTAGAAGATACTCCAGTAACTGTGCACAGAATACCTTCATCGACACCTAATAAACAACGCTTAGTTTGGTTACAGGCAATTTTAAAAGATTTTGAACCGGACTGGATCTCATTGCAATATGTTCCTTACAGCTTCAACCCGAAAGGATTACCATTTTGGCTGCCTTCTTACCTAAAAAAAATTCGAGGAAACCATAAATGGCACGTTATGTTTCATGAATTATGGCTTGGAATAGATACTGAATCTTCTATAAAACATAAATGTATTGGCAGGTTACAACAGCTAATAGCCAGAAAGATAATTGAAAACACGAAGACTCATTTTATTAATACACAAAACAAATTATATCAGTTCTTTTTGCAATCTCAGAATATCAATGCAGAGATTTTGCCAATTTGTGGAAATATTCCTCTAACGGCAATCAAAAAAGACACTAGAGAATTTGAACAATTTGTTTTATTTGGAACAATTCATAACGGAGCTCCTTTTGAAGATTTTATTGAAGATTTGATGAATAATTCAAATCAATTCAATAAACCTATAAAGTTTGTTTTTATTGGAAAAAATGGACCAGAGTTGGCTCATTATACCATGGTTTTAGAAAGTTATAACATTCGATATGAAGTTTTAGGTGTTCAGTCTGAATATGTTATATCGCAAGTTTTAAGTAACAGCGATTTCGGAATTTCTACAACTCCATATTATCAAAGTGAAAAAAGCGGCGTTTTTGCAGCCTACAAAGAACATCAGATTAATGCTATTTGTGTGTCGAGAGAATGGACACCTACAAAAGGGCAGTATAATATTCCAAATATTATTAAATACGAGAAAAATAATCTGAAATTAAATCCAGTAGCTGTTCAAGGTTTTGATTTGAACAGTGTTGCCAATCAATTTATTAAATCAATATCTGTATCATGAAAATTCTTATTTCCCATCCTTCAGGAAATAGTAATGTACGTGCTATCGCAAAAGGATTTTTAACGCAGGGGTTATTGTATCAATTTCATACTTCAATAGCTGTATTTCCAAACAATTTTTGGCATAAAATAGCGCAGTTAAAAGGTTTAGGAGATATCAAAAGACGTTCTTACGATTCTGGATTAGAAAGTTATACTGAAGTTTATCCAACAAAAGAACTAGGAAGAATGATCGCTTCAAAACTAAGTTTACATTCTTTAACAAAATCAGAAACCGGTTTGTTTTGTGTTGACAAAGTTTATCAAAATTTAGATAAAAAAATTTCAAGAAAACTTCAAACAGCAAAAAAGAAAGGTCTAACAGCTGTTTATGCCTACGAAGACGGTGCTCTTGAAACTTTTACAGCAGCAAAGAAATTAGGTTTAGAATGTATTTACGATTTGCCAATTGCTTATCATACGCTTCTGCAAGAGTTACTGCATGAAGAAGCACTTAGAAAACCACATTGGGCCTTTACGCTTGGCGGAGGAATTAATGATAGCGCTCAAAAATTAGAAAGAAAAAGAAAAGAACTAGAATTAGCAGATACCATAGTTGTTGCAAGTGATTTTGTTAGAGAATCATTGCCAAAATGGGCAAGCGAAAAAAAGATTATTCAATCTCCTTTTGGTACCCCTTTTTCTTCAAATCAATTTGATTTGGAGGAAAAGAATACCAACCAAAAACTAAGAATCTTATTTGTAGGTTCCATGACACAGCGCAAAGGATTAAGTGATTTGTTTGAAGCGGTAAAGTTGGTTGATTCTTCAAAAGTAGAATTGGTTGTTTTAGGTTCTTTGGCCGCACCAATTTCTTTTTATAATAATCAGGTAAAATTTACTTACGAACCTACAAGATCTCATGATAAAGTATTGGAATTGATGAGAAGCTGCGATGTTTTTTGTCTTCCGTCTATTGTTGAAGGCAGGGCTTTGGTTATTCAAGAAGCTATGAGTCAGGGATTGCCAATAATTATTACTGCCAATACAGGAGCAGAAGATTTAGTAGTTACAGAAGAAACTGGATTTTTGGTTCCAATTAGAAATCCGGAAGCTATAGCAGAAAAAATTAATTGGTTTTTAGACAATAGAAACAAAATTTTCCAAATGGGAAAAAAAGCCAAACAACTTGCCGATACCTACAGTTGGGATAGCTATGCCGATAAAATTTGTAATGTATTGAATTCTAAAAGTAACTAAATTTTAAATGAAAGATACTATCACTGATAATGAAAAATTTCACTCGATAAAAATAGCAATCTGGCTGTATTTTTTCTTGTGGATTTTTGAAGGTGCTTTGCGTAAATGGGTGTTGCCAAGTTTAGCAACTCCGTTACTTATTGTACGTGATCCTATCGCAATATATATCATCATTAAAGCAATAACGCTGAATGTAAAATTCTTTAACGGATACGTAGTTTTCGCTTACATTATTACACTTTTAGCCCTCATTGTAACGCTTACTTTTGGTCACGGCAATCTGTTTGTAGGCATATATGGGGCACGTATCATGTTGATTCATTTTCCATTAATTTTTGTTATCGGATCGGTCTTTACCAAAGAAGATATTCTCAAAATGGGTTACGCATTGTTGGCTGCAAACATTGTGATGACATTAATTGTTTATCTGCAATTTATTAGTCCGCAAACGGCTTTTATAAATAGAGGATTGGGTGGAGAAGGAAGCGCTGGTTTTTCTGGTGCAATGGGATATTTCAGACCGCCCGGAACTTTTTCATTCATTACCGGATTAGCTTCTTTTTACATCATGGTTTCCGTTTATGTCTTTTATTTCTGGTTGTCAAAAGAGCGTGTTTCTAAAGTTTTATTGTATGCAAGCACACTGGCATTAATATTCAGTTTGCCATTAACAGTAAGTAGAACAGCTGTTGGAGGAGTTGCCTTGGTAGGAGTTTTTGCTTTTATAGGTTCTGCTACGAGTTTTAAAAAGCTGATGAAAGTAGCTTTCACAATCGTAATATTGTTTTTACTGTTTTTCATTTTACAAAATACAACAACCATTTTTAATCTAGGAACAGAGGTTTTTATGAGCAGGGTAGATACTGCCAGCGGACAAAGTGGTGGTTTTGAAGAATCTTTCTTCTCCAGAGTTGTCGGCGATTTTGTAAGGCCGATAGTCAACTTGTTAAAAATGCCCTTTTTCGTCGGTAAACTCGGAATGGGAACCAATGCAGGTGCACAAATGTTGTCTGGCAGTAACTCTTTCTTAATTGCAGAAGATGAATTAGGAAGAGTTGGAGGTGAACAAGGCCTTATTTTAGGTGGTGGACTTATTTTCTTGCGATTGGTTCTTGCGATTAGTTTGTTTATCAAATCAATACGATTGACTCAGGAAGATAAATTATTACCTATGACATTTTGCGGTACCGCTTTATACTTAATTGTTCTAGGACAATGGGCTCAGCCAAGTATGTTAGGTTGTGCTGTGCTTACAGTAGGACTTTTAGTAGCAAGTTTAAATATGAATTTGAAACAAGAGTGATGAAAATAGTACTATTTACCCATCCTTCTTTTCTTGGACATAAAAGTATGCCTCGATTTGCTCAGATGATAATATCGGGGATGAAAGAAAAAGGACATAACTTAACGGTATGGAGCCCGAAAGCAGTTTTTTTTAAACTTTCGTTTAAGAAACCGTTTTTAGAAAAATGGCTTGGTTATGTAGATCAATATATCGTTTTTCCAATTCAGGTCAAATTCAGATTGCTTGCTACGGGCAAAGAAACACTTTTTGTTTTTTCTGATAATGCGCTCGGACCTTGGGTACCATTGGTAAAAAAAAGATTTCATGTAGTGCATTGTCATGATTTTTTAGCGCAGCAATCTGCTTTTGGTTTATTGCAGGAAAACAAAACAGGATTAAGCGGAAAGTATTATCAGAAGTTTATTTTTTTAGGATATAGTAAAGCTAGAAACTTTATCTGCATTTCTAAAAAAACGCAGTTTGATTTACACGCTTTATTAAGTCAAAAACCAGCATTATCCCGAGTAGTTTACAATGGAATGAATCAAAATTTTGAACCTGCAAAAGATAGTGATGCAATAAGAGAAAAATTATCAAAAGCATTTAATATTGATTTGTCTAACGGATATGTTTTGCATGTTGGAGGAAATGCTTTTTATAAAAATAAATTAGGAGTGCTACAGATTTATGATCAATGGGCAAACGATTTTAAAATAAAAGTACCCTTGATTTTAGCTGGCGAAAAACCTACAGAAGAAATGATTGCTTTTAAGGAAAATTCAATCGCTTCAGAATCAATTCATTTTGTGAATGATATTGACGATAAACAATTGCAGGAATTTTATCAAGGAGCTTCCGTAATGCTTTTTCCATCATTATACGAAGGTTTTGGATGGCCAATTGTAGAGGCAATGGCTTCTGGTAGTTTGGTCATTACGACAAACGAAGATCCGATGAAAGAAGTTGCGGCAGACGCAGGTTTTTATATTCCAAAAAAACCTGGCGAAACAGAAAAATTATTAGACTGGAAAATTGTTACAGCTAAAGAATTAGAAAGAATAATTCAATTGAATTGTGAAGAACGTAAAGAGGCCGTTTCAAAGTCAATTTTGCGTTCAAAACAATTTTCAGCTCAAGGTTTTGTTGATTCCATCGAAACCATTTACAAAGAAATTTTAGAAAATAGATGAGAGTAATTCACTACATAGCCAGTATCGACAAAAGTGGTGGCGGAACGACAGAGTATATGCGTTTGTTGGGCAAAACATTAAAAGAGGATACAACCTTTAGTATCGCTACAGGAATTTCTAAAGAACCAATTTCGATAGAAGGTGTTCCGGTAAAGTTTTTTAATAGTAAGATAACACGCTGGTTTTCTTTAATGAAAGAGTATCGTACTTTTCTTTTAAAGGAAGATCCGGATATTGTACATATTAACGGAATCTGGAGTCCGCAAAACTGGGGATTTCAGAATGAGGCACAAAAACTTGGAATAAAAGTAATTGTGTCTCCTCACGGAATGTTAGAACCTTGGATTCTGGCTCACAATCCGTGGAAGAAAAAAGCAGCCTTGTTTTTATATCAAAAAACGGCTATCAAGAAATCGATTTGCCTTCATGCGACTGCAAAAATGGAAGCCGAAAACATTAAGGCTTTAGGTTTTAAAAATCCAATTCATATTATTCCAAACGGAATTCATTTAAAAGATGTCAAAAAAATAAAAGAGAATTACGGAACAAAGAAAATGATCTTTATGTCTCGAATTCATCCTAAAAAAGGAATCGAATTACTTATTGATGCCTGGAGAACAAGCAATACAGAAGACTGGACTTTAGAAATTGCCGGAAGCGGAGAAGAACAATATGTGGATAGTCTGATTCAAAGTACCGAAGATTTAAAAAATGTTCATTTCGTGGGCGCCAAATACGGCGAAGATAAATGGGATTTTCTAAGATCGGCAGATGTAATGGTTTTGCCAACGCATAGTGAAAATTTTGGAATTGTAGTTGCCGAAGCCCTTGCCGTAGCAGTTCCGGTAATTACAACTCACGGAACACCATGGGAAGATTTAGAAATACACAAATGCGGTTGGTGGATCGATTTGTCGGTATCGAATTTAGAGAAAGCATTGTTTAAAGTGTTCAATGCGCCAACGATGCTGTTAGAAATGATGGGAAAACATGGTAGAGAATTAGTGGTAGACAAATACGATATAGATACAGTCGGAAAAAAAATGCTCGAATTGTATAAAACTGTTTAAAAAGATGAAGATAACAATAGTTCAAGGGGCTTTTATTCCGGTTCCTCCAATCTTAGGAGGTGCAGTCGAAAAAATATACTTCAAATTAGGGCAGGAGTTTGTTAGTTTAGGCCATGAAGTTACACATATTAGCAGAACGTATCCTTCTTTAGAAAATAAAGAAACCATAAACGGTGTTTCGCATATTCGTGTAAAAGGATACGCTACACCTAAAAGTTTACTTGTCTTAAAATTTTACGATTTAATCTATACTTTAAGAACATTAAAGCATATTGACAGTGATATTGTGGTATCGAATACTTTTTGGCTTCCTATTTTTTTTAGAAGTAAAACAAAAGGAAAGATTTATGTGAGTGTGGAGAGAAGACCAAAATGGCAAATGAAACTGTACTCTAATGCCAGCAGATTCAGAGCTTGTTCTCCAATGATTTTTGATTTGGTCAAAGAAAAACTGAAACCTAAAGACCACGATAAAATCTCCTATATTCCGAATCCTGTTCCTTTTCAGCTAAAAGATTTTAAAACAGAAAAAAACAACAGCATTTTGTTTGTCGGACGCCTGGATAAAGAAAAAGGAGTTCATGTTTTAATTGATGCTTTTAATAGTATTCCGGAAGAAATAGCTAAAAATTGGACATTGAATATTGTTGGTCCGTGGGAGTCAGCAGAAGGTGGTGGCGGAGAAGCTTATTATGAAAGTTTAAAAAGCAAAAAAGGAAATGTGAATTTCGTAGGTTCTGTTTACGATCAGGATGCTTTGTCTAAATTCTATTATGAATCTAAAATTTTTTGCTACCCCATACAAGACGGAACCGGAGATGCCGGTCCTGTAGCCCCTAGAGAAGCAATGTCTTACGGATGCGCAACGGTTCTTTCGAATCATGATTGTTTTAATGAATATGCAGTTGAAGATGTAAACTGTTTGAGATTTAATCAAAGCAGTGAAAATCAGGTTGAGGAACTTTCTCAGCAACTTACAAAGCTGATGACCGATACCCAACTTCGTGAAAAAATTTCTTTAAAT
Organism: Flavobacterium potami; assembly: GCF_020026915.1. Classification (GTDB taxonomy): domain Bacteria; phylum Bacteroidota; class Bacteroidia; order Flavobacteriales; family Flavobacteriaceae; genus Flavobacterium; species Flavobacterium potami. The sequence continues at coordinate 549,104 of NZ_JAINUY010000001.1, forward strand.
GGAAGAAAAGTCTTTGATGATTTTTCTACTTCAAAAATAGCCAAAATGTTTATTGAGGATTTTCAATCAGTATTAAATGAATAGCACTACTATAGAATACAGTCAGAATTCGCCTTACGATTCGCCCTGGACAATATCAAAGCGAGTAAAAATGCTGCTTTGGGAGTATGTTTGGTTACTATTCTGTGTTTGGACGCCCAAACCTGCCAATGCCTGGAGATTGTTCTGGTTGAGATTGTTTGGATGCAAAATTTACGGAAAACCATTCGTTCATCAAAGAGCTCGAATTCAAATTCCTTGGAACTTAATATTGCACGATCGTGCTTGTCTCGGAGACAGAACCAATGCTTATACTTTAGGAATTATAGAAATATTTGAAGGTGCTACAGTAGCGCAGGAAGTTTATCTGTGTTCAGGAACTCACGCGTTTGAAAATCCTTCAATGAATTTGATAACCAAAAAAATCACTATCGGAAAAGGAGTTTTTATTGGAGTAAGAGCCATCGTGATGCCTGGCGTAACAATAGAGGAAAATGCTATTGTTGGAGCAGGAAGTTTGGTTACAAAAAATGTGGAAAAAAATAATGTAGTAGCAGGAAACCCTGCCAAATTTATAAAAACTAGAAGCTTTGAATAAAATTCCAATTACCGTAGTCGTTTCTGTAAAAAACGAAGCGCTTAATTTACCGTCTTGTCTCGATAAATTAAAAAGATTTGATCAAATTGTAGTGGTAGATTCTGGCAGTACTGATGATACTACAACTATTGCTGCCGAAATGGGAGCTGAAGTTCTTCAATTTCAATGGAATGGAAAGTTTCCTAAAAAAAGAAATTGGACGCTTCAGAATGGAGATCTTCGTCATGAATGGATTTTGTTTTTAGACGCAGACGAATTTGTTACCGAAGAATTTGTTAATGAAGTGGCGATTAAAACCCTAGATCCAAATTATAATGGTTTTACCATACAGTTCGAAAACTATTTTATGGGTAGAAAACTAAAGTATGGTTACGGTTTTCAAAAGTCGGCTCTTTTTAAAAAATCTAAAGGAGCTTATGAAAAAATTGAAGAAGATTTGTGGAGTCATTTGGATATGGAAGTTCACGAACATCCTATCATTGAAGGAAAAGTTGGTGTGATTAAATCTAAAGTGGTTCATAAAGACTTTAAAAACTTAGAACATTATATCGCCAAACACAATGCCTATTCTTCTTGGGAAGCGCAGAGGTATCTTCAATTAAAAAAATCTAAAAACGAACTATTATCGTTTAATCAAAAAATTAAATACGGTCTTTTAAATACAGGTTTACTTCCTGCCGTTTATTTTATCGGAGCTTATTTTCTGAAATTAGGTTTTTTAGATGGTAAAGAAGGATTTTATCTGGCACGTTTCAAATCGCATTACTTTTTTCAAATTCAAACCAAAGTAAATTCAATCAAAAACAACATAAACTAACTATGAAAAAAATATTGATAACCGGTGGAGCTGGATTCGTAGGTTCACATTTGTGCAAAAGATTACTAAATGAAGGAAACGAAGTAATTTGTCTGGATAATTATTTTACAGGAGCCAAATCCAACATTATTGAACTACTGGATAATCCTTATTTTGAGATGGTCCGACACGATATTACAGAACCTTATTATGCTGAGGTAGATGAGATTTACAATCTTGCATGTCCGGCATCTCCAGTACATTACCAATATAATCCAATTAAAACAATAAAGACTTCGGTAATGGGAGCCATTAATGTTTTAGGATTAGCAAAACGTGTTAATGCAAAAGTTTTACAAGCCAGTACTAGCGAAGTTTATGGAGATCCTCTGGTGCATCCTCAGCCGGAGCATTATTGGGGTCATGTAAATCCGATCGGGATTCGTTCTTGTTATGATGAAGGTAAACGTTGTGCAGAAACTTTATTTATGGATTATCACAATCAGAATAAAGTAGCGATTAAAATCATCAGGATTTTTAATACATACGGACCTAATATGAATCCAGCAGACGGAAGAGTGGTTTCTAACTTTATTGTACAGGCTTTAGAAGGAAAAGATATTACCATTTTTGGTGATGGACTTCAAACGCGTTCTTTTCAATACGTTGATGATTTAGTTGAAGGTATGATTAGAATGATGAATTCAGATCCTAATTTCCTTGGACCTGTAAATTTGGGTAATCCAAATGAGTTTACCATGTTAGAACTGGCTCAGGCGGTTATCGAATTGACTAATTCTAAATCTAAAATCATTCACTTAGACCTTCCTAAAGACGATCCGAAACAAAGACAACCAGACATCACGCTGGCTAAGAGTAAATTAGAAGGTTGGGAACCTAAAATCCAGTTGAAAGAAGGTTTGGCTACCACCATTAACTATTTCGACAAGTTATTGTTAAATCAATAGGTTTCTTTTTATAGAAATTCAGAATCTGTTTATACTACTTTCTTTTTTCACAATTTCCTTATTAAGGACATCGATTACTTAAAATTAGGGTTTTAACGAGGATTGTGGCGCTTCGTCGAGAAGTTTTTCTAGTAGCATTCTTTTATTTTAGTTTTACTTAAAATTATGAAAAATATTTACTTTAAAATGTAATTATCATGAGAATTAGCATCATTACAGTGTGTTACAATAGAAAAGCTACAATCGGAAAAGCGATTCAAAGTGTATTGTCTCAAAACTATCACGACATCGAATATATCATCATTGACGGCAATTCTAAAGATGGAACACAAGACGTTATTGAATCTTATAAAGATAGAATAAGCCAATATATTTCTGAACCTGACAAAGGAATGTACGATGCCATAAACAAAGGACTAAAATTGGCAACTGGAGATGTAATTGGTCTTATGCATTCGGATGACGAATTCTACGATACAAAAGCTATTTCGAGAATTGCAGCTCGATTTAATACAGATTCTAGTATAGAAGGTATTTATGGTGATGGTGTTTATGTGACAAATGATCAAGATGAGCGTTTGGTTCGTGATCGAATTGGTGGTGTTTTTAGTCTTAAAAAAGTAAAAGGAGGATGGTTGCCTTTGCACCCAACTGTTTACTTAAAGAAAAGTGTAATTGATAAACATGGTCTTTATAATCTTGATTTTAAAATAGCTTCAGATACAGAATTCTTACTTCGTTATTTGTACAAGTATAAAATTAAGATGAGTTACATCGACAAGTATATCGTTAAAATGAGAATGGGAGGTATGAGTACAAGTTTTAAAACGGCTTTAGAAGTTTTAAACGAAGACTACAAAATTTACAAGTACCACGGATTAACGGCGGTACAAGCGGTATTTCTGAAGAAAAGTATTGCTTTAAAGCAGTACATAGTTCATTAAATCTAGAGTGATTACAGAATACTAATATATATGACCCTTAACATGAAGAAACTTTTCTTTCCTATAATTTTAATGCTTTTACTACTGTTGGAGTCTTGCACGACCAAAAAACAAATGTTGTATTTACAAGATTTGGATAGTTATGCAAATTCGACTTTAACATATACTTCGCCTAAAATACAGCCTAATGATATCTTAAAAATTGATATAGGTGATCTGAATCCTGTGGTTGCTGCACCTTTCAATATGAATAACGGAGTTGCAAATGGACAAAATTCAGTAGATATGATGAAATTATCTGGTTATCTAGTGAATCCACAAGGAACTATTATGATGCCTATTTTGAATGAAATGAAAGTAGGAGGTCTAACACCGGCTAACGCCGAAGTAAAAATAAAAGAACGTTTAATAAACGAAAATTACTTGGTAAATCCGACCGTACAGGTTCGTGTACTAAACAATAAGTTTACCATTTTAGGAGAAGTAAATGCTCCTGGTGTAATTACGTTCAGCGAAGAATCGATCAGTGTTCTTGACGCAATTGGATTAGCCAGAGATTTAACATATTCTGCAATCAGAAAAGACATTAAACTGATTAGAGAAGTAGATGGAAAACGTTTAGTATATCATATTGACCTGACTACGGCTGCCTGGATGTCGAATCCAAATTTTAGAATCAGACAAAATGATGTGATTATTGTAACTCCAAATAAACTAAAAGCAAATAGTGGAGGTCTGATTAAAGATCCATTACAATTGCTTGGTATTGTAGCATCGCTTTCGGCTTTGATTATTGTAATTGCCAAGTAAAGGAATAAAGTTTAAAAAGAGAAATAAGTATTTGAGATTAAAATTTACTTATTGTTATTAATGTGACTGTACTTAATTAAATAATTATGGATTTCAAAAAAGAACTTTTAAAGTATTTAAGATATTGGCCTTGGTTTGTTCTGAGTTTGATTGTATTTGTTGGTGCTGCTTTTATTTTTCTAAAAATAACACCTTCAACTTACGAAACTTCGGCTACGATCTTATTCGACAAAAAGCAAGAAGATAAAACAAAAATAATTACGATTAGTACAGCTGAAAAAAGCAGTGAAGATAATTTAGAAGATGAAATCAGACTGATTACTTCAAATGAGTTTTTATTGGATGTGGTAAAAAAACTAAACCTGAACTTTACTTATTTTGAAAAAGTTTATACGGTACAAAACAATATGGTTAATGAAGTTCCTTTTGCTTTAATACCTACAGTTGCTAAAGATTCTCTTCCGGAAGTTACTTATGAAATCAAAGTAAACAGAGATGGATTTACTGTAACTAATCCAGAAACAGAACAGACTTACAATGTGAAAGGATATGCTTCAAATGAAAAAGTGAATGGCTTACCTTTTAAGATTCAATTATCAGCAAAAGCTAAAAAGAATCCTGCTCTGTATTTTGAAAGTGAATATAAAGTGGTGCTTCAGCCAACTGCAACAGCATTAAAAAACTTAAAAGAGTCACTTTTTGTTTTAGCCGATGAAAAAGCAAAAGGTGTAATAGAACTCAATCATGTAAGTTCAAGTCCAGATCGTTCGAGAAAAATTTTAAATGAAATTATCGTTTTGCTGGACAGAAGCATTGTTCTGAACAAACAAAAAGTATTTAGAAATACGGTTTCTTATTTAAATCAAAGAATTAAAAACTTCTCTAAAGAAAAAGATTCTATTGAAAGTGTAAAAGAAAAATACCTGCAAAACAATGATATCGGCGTAATGGACAATTATATTGTAGAACAAACTGCCGATAGAAGTCAAAAAAAGGAAAGTTCTTCAAATAATGAAAAACAAATCTCATTGGCGAGTATTGCACTAAATGATATTAGACAAGCAGGACCAACGCAAACTTTGGGAACAGGTTATAATTTAGATTCTCCTTCTGTTAATCAGATGCTTGTGAATTACAACGCAAGAATTTTAGACAGCCAATTGATTTTAGAAAGAGCGCAAAAAAATAATCCTGCGTACATCAGTTTAATGACTCAACTTAAAGTTCAAAAACAAGAATTATTAAATACGCTGGAAGGTTATTTGAACTTTTTAAATCAAAACAGTAGAGCCAACAGAGCGGAACAAAGTATCGTTGACGCTAAAGTAAAAAGTATTCCGACAAAAGATAAAGTTTTGGGGAATATCAATAGCAATCTTAGTCTTAAAGAAGAGACCTATGTAGCCTTGTTGCAAAAGAGAGAAGAAGCGGTTTTAAACGGAGCAATTTTAGAATCAAACCTAAAAACCTTAAATGCGCCTGAAACAAATTATTCCGCCATTTTTCCTCAGCCTAAAGTATTTATGCTAGGTTCGTTTCTGTTTGCATTGCTTGTACCATTTGGAATCACCTATTTACGTCTGTATTTTGATACCAAAGTGCATAATGAAGAAGATATTGAAAAAGTACTTAGCAACATTCCAATTTTAGGACATATTCCTCAAATTAAAACGAATGATAAATTAGATAACACAGCAACTTCACGTTCTATGATTGCAGAGGCTTCACGTGCTTTAGTATCAAATGTGTCGTATTTGCTGCCTAGAAAAAAAGAAAGCAAAGGAAACGTAATTTTATATACCTCTTCTATTCAGGGTGAAGGAAAATCATTTTGTGCTTTTCATAACGCAATTACCATTAGTAACTTAAATAAAAAAGTATTACTGATCGGTGTCGATTTAAGAAACCCTCAATTGCACGATTATTTTAGTATTGACAGAAGAGCTGCTGGACTTTCAGATTTCTTGGCAAACAAAACAGACAATTGGAAAGAATTTTTACAAAAAGACACTAATTTCTCAGATAGCTTAGATGTACTTTTTGCGGGAGAAACACCTCCGAATCCTTCTCAATTGATAACCAATTCTAATTTTGAAACATTAATTGAAGAGGCAAGAGAACTTTATGATTATATCATTTTAGATACGGCTCCCGTACAAATTGTGTCAGATACACTCAATTTTAGTCATCTGGCAGATGTAACCGTTTTTGTGGTAAAATACGATTACACAGATAAGAGCAACTTGGTACAAGCCAATAATTTTATTAAAAAAGAACAATTAAAAAATGTTGGGATACTTATCAACGGAGTAAACATGAAAACGGCATACGGATACGGTTATGGCGCAAGTTACGGTTACAAGTATCAGGAAATGCAAGCAAAGAAGCCTTGGTATAAAAAAGGTCTTAAAATAAAAGAAGCCTAAAAAGCTGCTTTTTGTTTGAGCAATTTCAAAGCTTATTTACTAAAATTTAAAAATAAAAAATGTTTAATAAAATAGTTCTGGCACTATTGCTAACAGTCATCTGTATTGTTTTTTACTTTTCCTGGATTTCAGATCCTAGTTTGTCAAGTGAAACTTATTTACCAAGATGGCTTTTGAACTGGAGTAACCATTATTACAATTTGCGTACTGCGGTTCCTTTTTTAGCTGTAGGCTTTTTACTGGAAATATATACGGACCATATTGGGTCGACAGATGTAAATTATAACAAAAGTTTAAATTTTATACAGAATATAGTTATTGCTGCAATAATAGTGTGTGTAGCCGAAGGTGGACAATTTGTAATTCAAAGAAGAAGTCCAGATTTAATGGATGTCTTTTACGGAGTTTTAGGAAGTTTGACAGGAGCGCTAAGTTATAATTTATTGAAAAAAATAAAAAATGCGAAACAGACATAAATTTACTTTCATAATGTGTTGTGCCTTTGCCGATATGATTGCAATGGTTTTAGGGACAATGGTATTTTTGAATTTTGCAATTGAAGAGAAGGTTGGCTGGAATACTTTATTCCTGAATAAAATGATTCCAATAACAATTCTTAGCTGGTTGTTTTCAGTAACCTATTTTCAATTATACAGAGTAGACGTTCTTTTTAGTTTAGATGAATTTTTTCGTAATAGCTGGCGTGCATTTTTTACACAAAGGATTTTATGGCACGGTTATATTTTCATTTTTCAGGATGATGTCTTGTATTTCTTCGGAACCAAGGCCAATTTAATTCAGTTAAGTTTCTTACTGTCTTACTTTCTATTATCTCGAATCTTGTTTACACTGGTCATAGGAAAAATCAAAGGATGGGTTTTTAAGCAGTATACCGTTGCCATTTGGGGATTCAATAAGACAAGTATCGAATTGGCCTCGCATTTAGAAAGCAATTCATTCTTTATCAATTTTGTGGGTATTTTAAATGAAAATTCATCTGAAGAATATACCAACAATGAAGATTTTTCTCTGGCGCTTTGTGCCGGAATCGATAAGGCTTCGAGAGATAATATCAACGAATTGTACATTGTTTCTAAACCTGATTTTATTTCAGATCTGAATGATTTTTTTGAGCTTGGAGATAAGCATTGTATGCGTTTGAAATTTGTACCGGATTTTTCGTCAATTTCAAAAAAGCATTTTAACTCAAGCCATTTAAATAATTTTCATGTTATAAAACCTCGTTTTGAACCTTTGCAAAATGCGTATAACAGATTGGCAAAGAGAATATTTGATCTTGGTTTTAGCATCTTGGTTATTATTTTCATCTTGTCTTGGTTGTATCCATTATTGGCAATCATTATAAAGAGACAAAGTCCGGGACCAGTTTTGTTCAAACAAATGAGAACCGGAAAAAAGAATCAGAGCTTCTGGTGTTATAAATTCCGAAGCATGTACATCACCAATAACGATGAAACGCAGCAAGCGCAAAAAGGAGACAGCCGTGTTACGCCAATCGGAAAATTTATTCGACGTACCAGCTTAGATGAAATGCCGCAGTTCTTTAATGTTTTGATTGGAAATATGAGTGTTGTAGGCCCACGCCCTCACATGATTAAACATACGTCAGACTATAATGACCATATCAATAATTTCATGGTTCGTCATTTTGTGAAACCAGGAATTACAGGTTTGGCTCAGGTTTCTGGTCTGCGAGGAGAAACGAAAAAAGTATCGGATATGAAACGACGCGTTACAACAGACATCGAATATGTGCAGCGCTGGAGCTTGATAAAAGATATTAAAATTTGCTTTCTAACTGTAATTGTAACTTTAAAAGGAGATAAAAATGCCTTTTAAAAAAGATGAAATTTAAAAAAAAATTAAACTCAAAATAACTTAAAAAATAAACTAATAACTAATAGAATCATGGACATAACTAATTACTTAATCGGATTACTTACAGGGGTTTCTGTTACAACCTTTTTTATCGGAAAAGAATGGTATAAATATTATACTAAGTACACTATCCAACAAAAACAATTGGATCGAATTTTAAAATTGAATGACAAAATCAAAAAAATAAAAACTTTGAGTCCATCAGAAACTCAAAATTATAATGTTGGAGTTTAAGACTGTTTATATTTAGATTTTTCCTTGAACACTTATAGATTTCTCGTAAATCTGACACGTGTACTATTTTAGTGAAGTGAAATAAAAAAATATATACTTTTTGAATTTCTATTTGATTCTTAAATCAGGTAGAAATAAACTACAGCCAAAAGTTTAGACGATTTGATGATTAAATCTAAAAGGAATTAGCTCGAACAATATCGGGCTTATCCCTTTTAGATTTGTCGTAGTTTTCAAGTCGTCGCATAATGCTATATACTCTCCTAAATCTTCCATTTTTGTCCTTTTTTGATTGCATGTAATCAAAATATTATTTGGACTCTTTTCCCCGTTATACGTTGCCTAATGGCTATTATTTGATTTTAATAATAAAGCCCTCTTTGCGATAAATAATATCCCCTTTTGTTTTTGGTGTTTTTGTAATAGTTGTCTCGTTTGATGTTTTTCATTCTTTAAATGTAAAATTTCAGACCAAGATTGCTATAGATTTTTGCTTTGATTAAGAGCAAAATCTGCAATTTATTTCTGGTAAAATTTCGAGAGGAAAAATATATCGGAATTTAAAAACGGGGTGTTTATATCATTAAAATGTAATTTATTTTAAGAGATGGTTAAAGAAAGAGTTCTGGTTCGCGATAATAAGGGAATATTTTTAAAAATGTTCAAGAGAAAATTCAAAGATGAGTTTGAGTTTTCTGAAGATTCTTTTTTGTTGAAAAATGAGAAAAAATCAAATTCTTATGATCATTCTGTATTCGTAGTTTACGAATACTCCGAACTATTGGATTTCTTTGAATTAGAAGGAATAAACAACAATTTTATGGTATGTTTATTCAGTAAACATTTATACAACAGCTTGTCTATGATAGAAGAAATCAAAGATTTAATTCTTATAGACGCTTCAAAAAGCAAGACCGAAATTTTCCAGGATTTGAGAACTTATTTTAAATCCTCAAGTTTAATTCCGAAGCTGTCAAAGAAAACTTTTGGAAAATCGCAAATGAAACAAAAACAGCTGGAAGTATTACAGAGAGCATTGTTTTTTATGATGTAAGTTATTTTGCATTGGCAGCCCAAAGAATGGCATTTTTTAGGAGTTTTGTATACGTTTCGTTTTCAAATAATTCAGGAGAATGCCCCATGAAAATGTATATATTTCTGGATTTAAAATGATAATTAGTCCAAATTACGGGGTGATCACCCATTTTGATATTTGAATCCGGTTCGAAAGTCGACTCGTCTACAGAAGCCAACACATGAACATTCTGGCGAGGACTTTTGTCATAAATATACCATTCTTCCTTTTTTATCAAAAAATCTACCTGAAGTCCTTTAGTTACAGGATGAAACCGATCTTCAATCTTGACTTTTGCATTGGCAAAATCAGCAATATAATCCTCAAATTTAATTTTTCCCATAAAATCCGAGAACCATTTCCACATCGGATATCCGTCAAATTCTCCAAGTAAAGTTGCATGATGTAAACCCACCCATCCGCCTTTGCCATTTTTCATGTATTTCTCAAATGCTTTCATAGCTTCTTCGTTCCAAGTATATGGAGGATAATCCAATTGAATAAAAACCTTGTATTGGTTTAAAAACGCCTCATTTATTGTTTTTGTGTTTTCTATATAATCAATTGTAAAATCGTTTTCTACAGCGAGTTGATTCAACCAAGGTTTTGCAGCTTTAGTAAACGCCAAATGATGACCGCCATTTTCGTATAAAACTAAAGTTTTAAATGTTCTTTTTTTTGGCTTTTGAGCAAAACAACCTACTTGAGAAAAACATAGGAAGAATAAGCTAATTATTATAATTGAATTTTTCATGTAAGGACCAATTTTATGTTTTTTGCAAAAAATAAAATTACAAAAAGTAAAAACGTAAGGTTGTTTTCTGTTTTCAAAGATCAGCTTTAAAGTTTTACAAAGAATAAAAAGCCCTTATTTATATGCGATTTGGAAGAATAGCAAAAAGAATTGATGTGTATTTGATTGGATTTTTAACAGCCAAAAAAGAATTTTATCTGCATCTAAATATTTTTTATTGATAGATAAATACTTAACTTAGAGTAAATGGCATACAATAAAACTCTAAAATCATAATTACGCATGCGTTTCAAATCCATATTAATTTTTATTATTTTATATTCAATTCAATCCAATTCTCAAATTGTAGAAGAGAAAAAAAACTTCAGAGCAGCAGATTCATTATTAAAAGAAAATAGTTTTTCTGTTCATAGAGACAATTACTTTTTAACCGGAATTCCGTTAAATGAGCCCATTACACGTAATTCTGCCGATGTTAAATATCAGGTAAGTTTCAAACTTAGATTAAATTCAAAACCTTTATGGGGCGGATTTTTTCCGTATTTGATGTATACACAAAAAGCTTTCTGGGATATTTATGCAAGTTCCAAACCTTTTTCTGAAATCAATTTTAATCCGGGAGTTGCAATTGTGCGGCCATTTTATTTGAAAGGAGGAAGACTTACTTACGGAACAATTTCATTAGAACACGAATCTAATGGAAGGGATTCTATTTACTCGAGAACATGGAATATGTTGGCATTTTCATTGAAATCTCAGGTTTCTCCAAGATGGACAGTCGGAATAAGAGGATGGATTCCTATAGTAGACAAAGAAGATAATCCAGGTTTAACCAAATATGTTGGTTATGGCGAAGCGAGTGCAACCTATCAAATTCAGCCAGGACGATGGAGCGCTGATGTCCTTTTTAGAAAAGGCAGCGGACTTATTAATTACGGTTCTCTCCAAACACAAATCAATTGGAGACCATACAAAAACGAAAACTATTACCTCACACTTCAATGGTTTGTTGGTTATACCGAGAGTTTAATAGATTATCAGGAACATAAGAGTATGTTGCGTTTAGGATTTACAATTAAACCAGAAGGCATGGGAATTTTCTAAAGTCAACTAGCAGCAGGAGTTTGACAGATTAGTTGTAAGGTCAGTTTTTCTACGGGTTCAAAACATTTCGTGTGAATTTCAAGTCCTTCTCTGTACTGTTCTTGAGTCATTCCATAAAGTAAATGCTTTTTATTCATCGATTTAACTTTTTTGTGGTTTGAAACTAATTCATCTTGCTTTTTAGAACTGTTATCTGTCATTTTATTTGGTTTTATTTCGGATATTTTTTTAATTTTTTTCAGTTAAGAAGTCAAAAGTTTAATTCTTTCGACAGCTAATTTATTTTCATGAGCAACTTCGACTAAAGCAAGCAAAATGTCGTTTCTAAAAATTGTTCTGTTTCTTACATTTCTAATAAGGGCTTTAGGTGGTGCCATGTGCCCTTTTTTAAGAATACAGCTAATAGTCAGATCAACATACGTAGATGGTAAATGCTTGTTAATAAATTCATAAGCTTTTTGATTGTGAGAATTATCTTCTTTAAAATTGCTATTATTGATTAATTTTGACATATATTTGCAGTTTATAACTTAATGTTTCCATATTTTATGTAAATGTAAGAATAATATTATATTTTATATCTTTTTTAATGTTAAAAAATATATTATAACTACATTTTGTGTTGAATTTAAATGATGATGTACAACGAAAAACTAAGCAAATTCTTTAAAGCTAAAGGATTAAAGCAAAAAGAGGTAGGGGAAATTTTAGGATTTAGCCCCGCAATGATTGGAAGATATTTACATGGTACAGCTAATATTGGTTCTGAATTTATTATTAGTTTAAGTAAAAATTTTCCCGATGTAGATTTAAATGATCTTTTTGCACCCGAAAAAGGGCAGAACATGGTCAATGAGACTGGTGCGCTTTATGAAAAAAGAAATATTCTAAACGATTTAGAAGAAATTGAAGGAAGAATTCATAACATTCGATTGCGCCTGGCAGAACAGAAATTTGAGGATAATTAAAAAAGAATTTTCCAAAAAGAAATCAAACAAACTCACCAATTTAATGAATCACGAAAACCGCTTTTAATGAGCGGTTTTTTGTTTAATAACGTTTGGTGTTAAATTGTTGAATTTTAATTATTTAATATTTTTTTTATTAAATTTGGGTTAAACAATTTCTAGCAATAACCATATGGAAAAATTAAAACGACCGGTTTATGTCAAAGTCGGAACTGATGATTTTTTTAAAAAGATGCGTTTAGAAGTGAATGAAACGGTCTTAAAAAACTCGTCATTATACGTCTTGAATGTTGTGAAGTCTTTAGGGCTTTTGGCTGCTTTCTTTTTGTTTTACGCCTGTATTTTAATTTTTGGTAACAAGACGCCTTTACTTTTTCTTTTTTACATCTTGTCCGGAATTACGATGATCGTGCTTTTCATCAATGCCTTTCATGATGCCGCGCACGGAGCTTTGTTTAAAAAACCAAAGCACAACGAGTGGTTTCTGTATGTTTTAGAACTTTTTGGCAGCAATCATTGGCTTTGGATGCGACGCCATATTGGTCTGCATCATGCCTATCCAAATGTTCCAGATTGGGATGTAGATATCAAACAAAGTAAAATTATTAGAATTTTTCCCAATAGTCCCTTATTTAACTACCACAAATATCAGCATATTTATATGTGGTTTATATATCCGCTTTATAGCCTAAATTGGATTTACATTCGTGATTTTAAAGACATCTTTGGTAAGAAAGATAATTATGTCAAAAAAATAGTAGAGAAAATTCCAAGGCAAGAAATCTATAGATTATTTGCTGCAAAAATTATAAACCTGATTTATTTGCTGTTTATTCCGATGATGCTTTTAAACCAACCTTGGTATACTGTACTTTTGGCTTGGCTTTGTCTTCATATGTCGGGCAGTGCGTTAGGAGTTGTGGCTTTGGTTTCTACACATGTTGACGAAGATGCTAATTTTCCAGGAACCGATGAAGAAGGAAATCTTTCGGCAACTTGGGCAATGCATCAAATGATTGTAACTAAAGATTTTAGTACAGAAAGTAAATTAGCCAATTTTTTATACGGCGGATTTACACATCATGTTGCGCATCATCTTTTTCCGGGAGTCGGTCACACTTATTATCCTTACATAACGCCAATTATTAGACGCTATGCAGAAGAATACAATTTGCCTTACACATCTTATCCGTTTTATCACGCTGTTCGCTCGCATTTTAGAATGCTGAAAAATAAAGGTGTTAAAGAAAATATTTTAATGACAGGAGAAATATAGTCAAACAAAAAAGCGATTTAATAATCGCTTTTTTTGTTACTCTTTTATATCCGCATTTTTCTTTTTAATATTCAAATCTTTCAGAAGATTATCTTTTATTTCAATAGTAAAATTATCTTCTTTAAAAATAGTCAATTTAGATTTCGCAAATTTATAAACATTGATCTTGTTGTTTTTTACATCTATAAAAAGATCATAAGAGTACGAATTGCAGTCGTGTTGTTTGCAGCCCCATGCATGCAGTATATTTTCTTGTTTTTCAAAAGGGGTTTCTGTATTCCAATTTTTAACCATCTCATCGTAATCTGCAGCTAATAAAGTTTTTAATCTTGGTGTCAAACTGCTTTTGGTTAAAAACTGCGTTCCAATAACGCTTTTATCGACTAAAGTATATAGCGAATCAGTTGGATTCAAAACGGTACTGTCAGTCTGTAAAGCTTCTGTTTTTATAGAAGTAGAATCTGTTGTTGGGACACTTTTGATAATTTCTTTTTTGCAGGAAAAAAAGAGAAGACTGCTTAAAATTACAAATGAAATATATTTTATTTTGAAATTCATAACGATTGATTTTTGGAATTAATAAATGAAATTATAAAGTCTTAATGATCTAATCCTCATAAAGATATTAAAATATTGTTTGTTTTGAAAGGAATTTAGGACGTTATAATCTGAAAATGGAAACTTTTAAAAGAAAAGAACAAATTATAAAAACAGGTAGGTTTGCATTTTTTTAATTAACTTCAATTTTTTAAATCATACATCACAATGAATAGTTTTTCAAAATTTCTACTGTTTTTTCTTTTATGTATTTCTTCAGTAAATGCTCAAAATGAAGTTTATACGAGTGAATCTTCTAAACAGATTTCTGATACCACTTTTGTAAAACTGAGAGATTACAGCAATGATTTTATCTATGATATGAAATATGCTACCGAAGATAATTTTCTTAAAGCAAAGGTGTACGATTGTGCAGAATGTATGCTTCGATTAAAGACAGTAAAAGCCTTAATTGCAGCTAACAAAGATTTTTTGAAAAAAGGCTACAGAATTAAATTATACGATTGCTACAGACCTTTGGATATTCAGAAAAAGATGTGGGAGATTGTTTCGAATCCAGAATATGTGGCAGATCCAAAAAAAGGCTCCATCCATAATAGAGGAGGAGCCGTAGATATTTCTTTGGTTGATATAACTGGAAAAGAAGTAGATATGGGAACTTCTTTTGATTTTTTCGGAATTCAGGCGAGTCATAATTTCAAACAGCTTTCAAAAGAAATTCTATCAAAAAGAGCTTATTTGAAAAACACCATGATTAAAAATGGCTTTAATTCATTTGATTCGGAATGGTGGCATTATAATTTAAAAACAGGTTTAAAAGATAAAGTTGCCAACGAAAAATGGAAATGCGATTGATTATTCAACGCATCTTATATTGTCCATGAAATAAGTATTTGGATTTGTAACCTTGCCAGTTAACTCTGATTTAAGTTCGCGTTTGATGATATAATCTTCAATGTTGGTCAAGTACTTAATTCGCATAATCGAAATTGGAGATTTTTTCAATTCTTCATAGTTGTCTTTCATAAACATGAAAATTCCGGTATTCACGCGATTATCAAATCCTTTGTCGTCACGCACCAATGTTCCGCAGCTTTCCTGATTGATATGGATTAAAGTAACAATTTTTCCATTTTCCAACTGAAGGAATATTTTTGAATTTTTATCAAAACAATTCGCTTTAATAAAATCTTTACTTTTTTGAATCGATTGAAGATTCAGTGTTGGCAAACCATCCGTCTGAGCCAGAGAAAAGAAAATATAATCGAAGTTTCCTCCAAAGTATTTTTCACTCATTAAATATTCGTTGGTTACTTTATAAGAACCGATAGAGTCGTTTACATTTACACTATATTCACATGGTTTTTGTTTTTGGGCAAATGTGGTAATGGTTAATAAAAAAAGTGTTAGGGTAATTAGTTGTTTCATGTTTAGATTATTTTCGTGCAAATTAAAACTATTTTGTTATCTTTTACATCTGTTGTAAAAAAACAATACAAATTACCTCCATTTTTTATTTTCCACTTTTTTCTAATGTTTTCAACTGTTTCCGGAAAGTTTCGGGTTGTAATATTCGCCTGCTGATTAGCGAGTTCATTTTTCATGTCGTTTTTGCCGTATGAAATCACTTTTTTTACTTCAAATTTTCTACCCGGAAAATCGATTAAAGCTTCAGAAGTGTACAAGTGCGAATGCTTGTGTAATTTATCAATTTTAAAGGCCGAACTAATCTCGTCAAAACCTCCCGATTTCATAATTGCCGAATTTGGTTCATACAGATATTGCTTAGGAAGATCATAAATAGCGAATGATTCTTCTCCTAAAATAAATTCGAAAGTTTCTGTTTTTTCTTTTAATATATTGATTGTTTTTAAAGTGATCTCGCCAGAATAATTTTTATGAATTTCAAAAAGCAATTCTTTAACTTCATTTTCAAGTGCAATAACGTGAATGTTTTTTACGTTTTTTAATTCTGATAATCCAGCTGAAATGTCTAATAAGGGAGCCGTTTTAATTAGAACAGAATCTGCTTTTTCAAAATAAAAATCCAGTAATTCAGGAACATTAGGAAGACAGTCTTTCAGCATAAAAACTTTTCCCTTTGCATCATTTCTTCTCGAAGGATCAATGTAAATCCAATCAAATTTCTGAGTGGTTTCTTCTAAAAAATGAATGGAATCTCCTGAAAAAAAAGTACAATTCTCAACTTCTAATTGTTTGAAATTATGCGAAACAATTGAAGATAATTCTTCATTAATCTCACAATGTGTAATCGATTTGAATTTTTTCGAAAAATAATAATCATCTACACCAAAACCGCCAGTTAAATCAATTAAAGTTTCACCAGAAATCAGACCAGCTTTATAAGCCGCAGTTTTTTCTGATGAAGTTTGTTCAACAGAAATCTTACTGGGATAGATAATATTCTGAGCGTTAAACCAGGTAGGAAGTTTTTCTTTTGCTTTTGAACGTGCTTCAATTTGATTTAAAATAAAAACCCATTCCACTTCTGGAAAAGGATTTTTCTGAAGCGCCAGTTTTGTAATGTCTGCGCCCGTATTCTGAATAATAAATTGCTGAATATCTGGATGCAAAATGGATGTGTTCAATGCTAAATTCTTTCGGTTAATACGGAGACAATTTTGTTGTCAGGAAAAAATTCTTTTAAAATTACTTTAATCATTGTAAAAGCCGGAACAGCGATAATCATACCTACTATTCCAAATGTGATACCACTGATTAAGATAATCAAGAAGATTTCTAACGGATGCGAATTTACACTTTTTGATGAAATTATCGGCTGACTGATGTTGTTGTCAATTGCCTGAACCAACAAAAATCCTATAACTACGTAAATGGTCTTTGGAAGAATTTCAGATTGAAAATCCATTCCAATCATGCTGATCATGGTTAAAATAGCAGCCAAAGTCGTTCCGATAATTGGTCCTAAATAAGGTATAATGTTTAGAATGGCACATAAAAAAGCAATTACAAAAGCATTTTTATTTCCAAAAATCAATAAAACGATAAGATAAAGAACAAACACCACGATTAATTGTAATAATAAACCAACGAAATATCGGGTCAATAAATGGTTGATTTTAGTAATCGAATTCAATATTTTATCTTCATTAGAATCAGGAAGAATTCTTCTTGCCTGATCTTTAAAAATGGCCTGATCTTTAATAAAAAAGAAAGTAATAAAAAATACAGATACCAATCCCATTCCCATATCGGCCATGAAATTGATGATCGAATTAATAAATCCCGTAAAATAACTAAAATCCAATACTGAAGTTAGTTTAGAATCTTTTATGACTTTATTTAAATCAATATGCTGAATGTTGAAATATTCTTCCAGATGTTTTTCTGTTTCCATGAATTTAGACTGCAGATGAGCTGTATCTAACAAGGCTAAATTATTTGCTTGTGAAATAATTAAAGGAACAAAAAGCAGAATAAAACCTACGATTAGAAAAATAAAAAAGATAATGGTAGTTGAGGCCGCCATTGAATTGCTGAATTTTAGTTTGTTCTTTAAAAATAAAATTAGCGGATTTGCAAGCAGGCATAAAAGCAGAGAAACACATAAGTAAACAATTACGGTTTGTATGCTATATAAAAAATATAAAACGATGCCAATTATTAAGATAGTTGCTAAAGCTCTTAAAATTCCGTTAGAAATAGTTTTTGACGTGATCATGTTTAAAATTTAGAATATAAATATAGGAAAAAGCATTTTAAAATCCAGACTTAAACAAAAAAAGCGAGATGAATTTCATCTCGCTTTCTATACTATTTTGTTAGCAATTATTGTGCAAATGCAGCTCTAGCACCTCCAGATGTAAAAATTGCTGCAATTCTGTTTTTTTGTCCAGTTGAAAACATGTACATCGCTGCATCATCAACATAGTCCATGTAGTTCATAGTCATTTCTACAGGGTTTCCAGAACATGTACTGTAATGAGGATATGCAGGTACACCATAGTTTTCTTCATTGTGAGTTGGGGTATCGGCAACTAAGTCGCTTCCGCAAGTTGCATCTCCCCAAATGTGGCGTAAGTTCATCCAGTGACCAACTTCGTGAGTTCCTGTTCTTCCTAAGTTGAATGGAGCATTTGCAGCACCAGACAATCCGAAATAACGAGAATCGATAACAACCCCGTCTGTAGAAGAAGCTCCGCCAGGAAATTGTGCATAACCTAATATTCCTCCACCAATACTACAAGACCAAAGGTTTAGTTTTGTTGTTGGAGATGTTGGTGCAATACCGCCCTGAGCAGTTTTTTTCATCGCATCATTAGTTCCCCAAGAAGTTTTGGTAGTCGATTTTCTAATGATTTGATCTAGCTTAAAGGTAATTCCAACGTTAGCTTTAACTCCTGAAAATAATGCTGGTACATTATTGTAATCAGAGTTTAAAGCATTGAAATCTTTGTTTAATACATCGATTTGAGATTGAATTTGAGCGTCTGAAATATTTTGTGCAGCCGTTCTGTCAAGAACATTCACTACAATTGGAATTTCAATTTTGCCATTTACCAAACGACCTGTAAAATTTGAGCCACCGTGTTTTGCAGTAAAAGTTTCAATTTCATTCATTCTAATAGCCAGCATCGGATCAGCTTTAAGTTGTGCTTCTAAAACTTCTTGTGTTGCGCATCCGCGTCGAGAAGCAATTGCTGTTTCTGGATTTGTAGATTCAGATTGTTCGTTTTGACAAGCAAACAGCATTAAAGCCGCAAATGTGGTAATAATAACTTTTTTCATAATAATTTGGGTTTTTTGTTATAAAAATATTATTTGGTTGAATAATTACGCAATTTTATAACAAAACGTTTTGTCAGCAAAATATTATGATATATTTTTTGTGAGAATTTTAACCAACCCTTACAGTTGTTGATTCTTACAAAAACACACTTAAAAATATTAATAAGTTATTTCTTTCTTTTTGTTTTTATTGGTGCATTTTGTCTTGATTTTTTGCACTTTATCGATTTTTGTTTGGATTTATAATTTTGAATTCCAGCTAAAAATTAACAAAAAAGGCAAAAATATTCTACAAAGAAGTAATTTCATATAGTGCAATACTGGCAGCCTGAACCACATTCATACTGCTATTTTTGCCAAACATATTGATGTGTACAATTTGGTGGGAAAGTTTAAGAAGTTCATCGGAAATCCCATTTATTTCGCTGCCGATTAAAAGCGCGATTTTTTTATTTTGCGGAATGTTAACTTCTTTCAAAGGTTTGCTGTTGGATGCGATTTCCAAGGAGATAATTTCGAAATCATTATCTAAAAGAAAAGATTGAAGTTCATTGAAATCTTCAATTACAGAATGAGCAACATGAAGATGTGTGCTTCGGGAAGTTTTATTGATTTTACGTGGTGTCAGTGGAATATCTTTTCCAAAAAAGATGATATTTTCAACTCCGAAAGCTTCAGAAATTCTAAATAAAGAACCAATATTTTGCTGAAAGTAAATGTGGTCACAAACCAAAGTAATGGGAAATGTTTTTCTTTCAAATTGATTTTCTTCGTGAGTAAGCTGCATTTTTTGTTAGTGAGTTGTAATTAGTGAGTAGTAATTAGTGAATAGTAATTAGTGAATAGTAATTAGTGAATAGTAATTAGTGAATAGTGAATAGTATTGAGAGTTGTTTTTACTTTTTTTAATAGATGAATAGCTAATTACTAATAACTAGTTACTAATCACTAGTAAATAGTTACTAATCATTTATACGACTAATTAGTAAAAATATAATTGATAATGTTAGCACCCATTTTTAGGGCTTTGTCTCTTACGTTTGCCGGATCATTATGTACTTCGGCGTCTTCCCAGCCGTCGCCTAAATCACATTCGTAAGTGTAGAGTAAAACCAATTTGTTATCGATGAAAATTCCAAATGCCTGCGGACGAGTTCCGTCATGTTCGTGAATTTTTGGTAATCCGTTTGGAAAGGGAAATGGTTTCTGAAAAATGGCATGATTTGCCGGAATTTCAACTAAACTATTATTTGGAAATATCTTTTTAATCTCTTTTCGAATAAATTGATCCATTCCGTAATTATCATCAATATGAAGAAAACCACCTCCGGTTAAATAATTTCTCAAATTAGTAACATCTGCATCACTGAAAACTACATTTCCATGACCTGTCATGTGCACAAACGGATAGGAAAGTAAATCTGGATTGCTAGGCTCGACAGTTGACGGTTTATTATTGATGCGCGTACTGATATTAGCATTACAAAAACTAATTAGATTCGGCAAAGAAGTCGGGTTGGCATACCAATCGCCGCCGCCGCTGTATTTAAGCAAAGCGATTTCCTGAGAATAGGAAGAAACAGAAATAAATAATAAGAAGTAAAATAATTTTTTCATTTATTGTTTGTTTTGTCATTTCGACGAAGGAGAAATCACACTAGAAACTCCTCATAGTTTGTCGCCAATCTTTGTCAAATCGAGTGTGATTTCTCCTTCAGCGAAATGACAAATTATTTATTCATTAAAGAAAACAACACTATGACAAGCCACAACAGCGGCTGTTTCTGTTCTTAAACGTGTATTTCCTAAAGTTACAGGCTTGTAATTGTTTTCTAAAGCCAATGCAATTTCTTTTTCAGAAAAATCGCCTTCTGGACCAATTAAAATTGTTACGTCTTCATTTGGTTTTAAAACCTCTTTTAATGATTTTTTATCGGTTTCTTCGCAATGTGCAATTAATTGCAAACCTTTATTTTGTTGTTTAATAAATTCTTTAAACGAAATTGCCTCGTTTAATTTGGGTAGAAAAGTTTCATTGCATTGTTTCATTGCTGAAAGAATGATTTTTTCAAAACGATCGCGGTTTATTACTTTTCGTTCAGAACGATCGCAGAAAATAGGAGTTATTTCTTGAATACCGATTTCAGTTGCTTTTTCTAGAAACCACTCAAAACGATCATTCATTTTGGTTGGCGCAACGGCTAAATGTAAATGAAATTTAGGTTTTTCTGCATTGGTTATCGAAATCACTTCAACCGTACATTTATTGTCGGAAGCTAGCGTAATTTGTGTTTCAAACAATAATCCCGAACCGTTTGTAACGTGAAGGATGTCTGAATCTTTTTTTCGCAAAACTTTTATAATGTGACGACTTTCCTCTTTGTCAAAAGAAAAACTTTGTGTTGTTTCGTCTATATTCGGATTAAAAAATAACTGCATGATTAAAATTGAATTCTTGCTTTAGAAACCACTGCAGAAGTTTCAAAACGATTTGATAAGTACTTTTGATAGCCTACAATTCCGATCATTGCAGCATTATCTGTTGTATATTCGAATTTAGGAATGAAAGTTTTCCAGCCGTATTTGCTTTCTGTTTCTTTCAATGTATTTCTAATTCCAGAATTTGCAGAAACTCCGCCACCAATAGCGATTTGAGTGATTCCGGTCTCTTTAACCGCTAGTTTTATTTTATCCATTAAGATTTCGATAATAGTATGCTGGATAGAAGCACAAATATCATTCAGGTTTTCTTCAATAAAATTCGGATTTTCCTGTTTGTTTTTTTGAATGAAATACAAAATGGCCGTTTTTAATCCAGAGAAACTAAAATCAAGTCCAGGAACTTTTGGTTTTGTAAAAGCAAAAGCTTTCGGATTTCCTTCTTTTGCATATTTATCAATCAAAGGCCCGCCCGGATAAGGAAGTCCGAGAATTTTGGCGCTTTTGTCAAATGCTTCACCTACAGCATCATCGGTTGTTTCTCCAATTATTTCCATATCAAAAAAGCTATTCACTTTTACGATTTGAGTATGTCCGCCGCTTATTGTTAAGGCTAAAAATGGAAATTCTGGTTTGTCGTATCCTTCTTCATCAATAAAATGAGCCAAAATGTGCGCATGCATATGATTTACAGCGATTAAAGGCACTTTTAAAGCCAATGATAATGATTTGCTGAAAGAAGTTCCAACCAATAGAGAACCCATTAAACCTGGACCTTGCGTAAATGCGATTGCGCTTAACTGTTCTTTTTGTACATTTGCTTTGCGAAGTGCAGCGTCTATAACGGGTACAATATTCTGCTGATGTGCTCGAGAAGCCAATTCAGGAACAACACCGCCGTATTGATTATGAATTAATTGATTGGCTACAACATTTGACAATACTTTGTCGTTATGTAAAACCGCGGCAGCAGTATCATCGCATGAACTTTCGATGGCTAGAATAAAAACCTCTGGATTTTGCATATAAAGGCACAAATTTTGAATTATATTTGACAAACCAAATGATAGTATCGTTTGGTTTAAGCAGTGTCCAAAATTAAAGAATTTTTATCAAAAACAGTTGTTCTTTATCTGTCCAAAATAAATTTAAAAGAAAACTAAAATTAAAACAGCTATAAAAACAGTAAAGAAAATAATATCAAGAACCCTATTTGGGTTGATTTTACTTGTATTAGCACTTGCTATCATACTTTCTTTACCTGTTGTTCAGACTCAGATTGCCAATTATGTCACCAATTCTTTAAATGAGGATTATAAAGTAAACATTAGTGTTGAAAAAACAGCAATCAATATTTTTGGTGGCGTAAAACTTAAAAATGTGATGATTTTGGATCATCACAAACAAACGCTTATTTATTCGGATATCATTACAACCGATATCGCCAGTTTCAGTAGGTTATTAGATGGAGATTTGATTTTTGGAGATTTACGTCTCAACGGTCTGATTTTTAATTTGAAAACGTACAAAGGCGAAGACGAAAACAATATTAATAAGTTTATCAAAGCATTTGAAGTTGAAAATACACCTAAGAAAAAATCAACGAAACACTTTCTTTTAACGGCAAAAAACGCATATATCGAAAAAGGAAGATTTTCTGTCGTCGATGAAAACAAAACGACTCCTAAGTTTTTAGATTTCACTAAGTTAAATGCCTATATCAGCGACTTCAAATTATATGGTCCAAATGTAAATACGACAATTCACAGATTTTCATTTATGGATCATCGTGGTTTGTACGTGTCCAATTTTGCTGGGAAATTCAGTTATACCAAAAAACAGATTAAAGTCGAAAATCTTGCTGTTAAAACCAAGCGATCTTCACTTTATGGAATTGCGATTTTAAATTATAAACCTTCTGATTTTATTGATTTTACAGATAAAGTGAAATTTAATGTGGTTTTAGATTCTGCTTCAATTGCTACAAATGACATTCGCCATTTTTATGATGGTTTGGGTAAAAATCAGCATTTTAAAATCAAAACAAAATTAAATGGTCCGTTAAACGATTTAACGCTTTCTAAATTGAGATTAAGCGACACCAACGGATCAAAAATTAATGGAACAATCAATTTTAAAAATCTTTTAGGCAGCAAAACCCAAAAGTTTTTTATGGATGCAAAGTTTGATAAACTGCTTTCTAGTTATGATGATCTGGCAATTTTACTTCCTGAAGTTTTAGGTAAAAAACTTCCAAAAGAACTTAAAAGAATTGGGAAATTTAATATAGTAGGAAAGGCTAAAGTTTCTACAACAGCTTTAGAAACCAATTTCAAAATGGCAACCGATCTCGGAAACGGAAAAGTCGATCTTCATATGAATAATATGGATTTTATTGACAAGGCGTCGTATTCGGGAAATATTGTACTGGATAATTTTGATGTGGGAGCGGTTTTAGGAAGGGAAGATCTTGGGAAAACGAGTCTGAATTTAGATGTTGACGGTGTTGGTTTTACAGAAAAATATCTGAATACTATTGTAAAAGGAGATATTTCAAAATTAGATTATAATAAATATACCTATAATAATATTGTTGTAAACGGAAATTTTAAACTTCCTTATTATAAAGGACAAATTGCGATAAATGATCCAAATCTGAATTTAAGTTTTGATGGTTTATTGGATTTAAGTAAAAGAGAAAATCGTTATGATTTTCATATCAATGTTGAAAATTCCGATTTAAGAAAACTGAAATTTATTGGCGATTCAATTTCTCATTTCAAAGGAGATGTGGTCGTTCAGTTAACTGGAAATTCTATCGAGAATCTTCAGGGAGATATTTTTATAAATGATGCAGAATACCAAAACCCAAAAGCGACTTACGTTTTTGATCAGGTAAATTTAAATTCAAGCTTCGATGCCGATCGATTGAGAACCATTACCATAAGTTCAAATGATGTTGTAGATGGAAAAATTGTGGGTAAATTTAGATTTGATCAATTGGATAAATTGGTTATGAATTCCATTGGTAGTTTGTACACCAATTATAAGCCTTATAAAGTTAAAAAAGGACAGTTTCTGCGTTTCAATTTCCGCGTTTATGATAAAGTCGTTGAGATGCTTTATCCGGAAATTAATATAGATTCTTCAACAGTTGTAAGAGGAAAGATTGATTCGGATTTGCAGGAGTTTAAATTTCGTTTTCGATCTAAAAAAATTACTGCGGCCAAAAATACATTCGATAATATCCGTGTAAATATTGATAATAAGAACCCGCTTTATAATGCTTATGTCGAATTAGATAGCATAAAGACTCCATATTATAAAGTTCGTGACTTTAATTTAATCAATGTTACTTCTAAAGACACGCTTTTTGTTCGTTCTGAATTTAAAGGTGGAAACGAAGGAGAAGATTACTTTAATCTCGACTTGTATCATACTATCGATAAAAACAAGAATAATATAGTCGGAATTAAGAAATCTGAAATGAAGTTTAAAGACTATATATGGTATTTAAACGAAGAATCGGGCGAGGATAATCAGATTGTTTTTGATCAGTATTTTAAAAATTTCACCTTTGATAATATCGTTTTGTCACATGAAAATCAGAAAATTGATTTGAATGGTGTCATTAAAGGAACCGAGTATAAAGATCTCGAACTGAATTTTGAAGATGTTGATATTAATAAAATTACACCTTTGAATTCTAAGTTTGTTTTTAATGGTAATTTGAATGGAAAGGTTAATTATAAGCAGAATAAAAATGTTTATCAGCCCACGGCATCCATAAAGATTGATCATTTAGTATTGAATAAAACGGAATTGGGTACGCTTAATTTTGATATTTCGGGAGATGAAACTTTTAGAAAATTCACAGTCAATTCGTCTATACAAAATGGTTTTACAGAGTCGTTTAGGGCAGGCGGAACTTTTGCAATAGAAAATAAAGAAACCATTATGGATATGAGTCTGAAACTAGAAGGATTCAATCTGGCTACTTTAGGAACTATTGGCGGTGATGTTCTTTCAAATATTAGAGGTTCGGTTTCTGGAAATGCGGCTGTTGTAGGAAATTTGAAAAAACCAGAAATAAACGGAAGATTGTATGTTGAAAAAGCAGGAATGACAATTCCTTACTTAAATACGGATTACGAATTAAGTGACCGAACGGTAATTGATTTGACAAACGAGAAATTTCTGTTTAGAAATAATCAGTTAACCGATACCAAATACGGAACAAAAGGTTTGCTGAATGGAAGTATTGAGCATAAAAATTTTGGAGACTGGAAATTGGATTTAAATATCACTTCAAAACGTTTATTAGCACTTGATACAAAAGACAGCGATGATGCGGCTTATTTTGGAACAGCTTTTATTAATGGGTCAGCGAGTATTAGAGGTCCTGTTGATGGTTTGTTTATAAAGGTAGATGCCAAATCTGAAAAAGGTACAGAGGTTAAGATCCCGATTAATAATGTTCAAAGTGTAGGAGAGAGCAGCTGGATTCATTTTGTTACGCCAAAAGAAAAGTACAATCTGGCTAATGGAATTGTAGAAAAAACAAAAAACTACAACGGACTAGAGCTTGAATTTGATTTTGATATCACGCCAGACGCCGAGGTGGAAGTTATTTTGGATCGAAATTCCGGTCACGGTATGAAAGGGAAAGGATATGGATCGCTTTTATTTAAAATTAATACATTGGGTAAATTTAATATGTGGGGAGATTTCCAGGCATACGAAGGAACCTATAATTTTAAATACGGTGGACTTATCGATAAAAAATTTGCGGTTAAAAAAGGAGGATCAATTATTTGGGAAGGAAACCCAATGCGTGCTCAGCTGAATTTAGAAGCAGTTTATAAAACCCAGGCCAATCCGGCAGTGCTTTTGGATAATACTTCGTCGTTCAATAAAAAAGTGCCAGTAGAAGTTGTGATTGGATTAAGAGGAGATTTAGCAAGTCCTGAACCAAATTTTGATATTCAGTTTCCATCTGTAAGTAATGTATTGAAATCTGAAATTCAATACAAATTAGATGATAAAGATATTCGTCAGACACAAGCATTGTATTTGTTGTCAACAGGTTCGTTTATGAGTACTGATGGATTCAGTCAGGGAGATCTTTCAGGAACATTGACAGAAACGGCTTCGAGTTTGTTGGGTGGTATTATAAAATCGGATAATGATAAAGTCAATATCGACCTGAATTATATCGCAGCAGACCGAAGAATGGGACAGGAAGTAGATGGTCAGTTTGTGGCTAATATTTCTTCTCAGGTTAATGAGCGAATTACCATCAATGGTAAATTAGGAGTTCCGGTTGGAGGTGTAAACGAATCGGCTATTGTTGGAGATATTGAAATTTTGTATCGTGTAAATGAAGATGGTACGATGAATCTTAGATTATTCAACAAAGAAAATGATATTAACTATATAGGACAAGGAATTGGATATACACAAGGGGTCGGTATTTCGTATGAAGTAGATTTTGATACTTTTAGTGAATTGGTCAATAAATTGTTTAAAAGCCAAAAAATACAAAAAGCTCCAAAAGGAATTTCTGATGACCTTCAGGATTCTTATTTAAATCCTGATTATATGAATTTCACCAGCAAGAAAGAGTCGGAGAAAAACAAAAAGAAGGCTAAAGAGGAAGAGGAAAAGCGGAAAAAAGAAGAAGAGAAAAAGAAAAAAGAGCAAAAACAACCACAGCAAGACAATAATCAAGGGTTAATTCCGGATAACGATTATTAACACTTTGTTAAAAATAGACATTTATAAAACCATTATTCTCATAATGGTTTTTTTTGTGGTAAATTTAGCCACTTTATTGAGATTTTTCAGGTGAGCGAGAAATTCCGATTTTTATAACACTTCATTTGGGTATTGTTATTTTTGATGATTTAATTAAAAAAATAGCGTTTTATTATTTTTAATGAAATTTTTTCATAGAAAAAACTTATTAACGAAAACGTTTGAATTTAACATATTTTATTAATTTATGATAATTGTAGCCTGAGAAGTGCTTAATGTTTGCTAATTTTACACTTTAATACTTAAATAATGCCAAAAACAATAAAAAAAGTAGGTGTTCTTACCTCAGGGGGAGATTCACCTGGAATGAATGCTGCAATTCGAGCGGTTGTTCGTACTTGTGCATATCATAATATAGAATGCATCGGAATTTATCGCGGGTATCAAGGAATGATTGAAGGAGACTTCAAAGAGATGGGACCTCGAAGTGTAAATAATATTGTAAACAAAGGTGGAACGATCCTGAAATCGGCTCGTTCAGTTGAGTTTAGAACCCCAGAAGGTAGAAAAAAAGCGCACGAGAACCTATTAAAAGCAGGTATTGATGCTCTTGTTGTAATTGGTGGAGACGGAAGTTTTACCGGAGGTTTGATTTTTAATTCAGAATACGGTTTTCCTGTAATGGGAATTCCGGGAACAATTGATAACGATATTTATGGTACAAGTTTTACTCTTGGGTATGACACAGCTTTAAATACAGTAGTAGATTGTATCGATAAAATTAGAGATACTGCAAGTTCGCACAACCGTCTTTTCTTTGTAGAGGTTATGGGAAGAGATGCAGGACATATTGCTCTTAATGCAGGTATTGGAGCAGGAGCAGAAGAGATTCTTATTCCTGAAGAAGATTTAGGTTTGGATCGTTTGTTAGACTCGCTTCAAAAAAGTAAAGCGTCAGGAAAATCATCTAGTATTGTAGTGATTGCCGAAGGAGATAAAATTGGTAAAAACGTATTCGAATTAAAAGATTATGTTGAAGCAAATCTTCCAGAATATGATGTAAGAGTTTCTGTTCTAGGACATATGCAACGTGGTGGTTCTCCATCTTGTTTTGACCGTGTTTTAGCTAGTCGCTTAGGAATGAAAGCTGTTGAATCTTTATTGGAAGGAAAATCAAATTATATGGTTGGTCTAAAAGAAGATAAAGTAGTTTTAACACCACTTGAGCAGGCTATTAAAGGAAAATCAGAAATTGATAGAGAATTATTAAGAGTGTCAGACATTATGTCTACATAATCTATATAAAGTTTAAAAAAGAAGAGAAGTTTATTGTGAGGAAATTAGACTTTGAAAATAGTGTAATAAAAACAAAAGCAAAAATTTAGTAAAATGTCAAAAGTAAAATTAGGAATAAACGGATTTGGACGTATCGGAAGAATCGTTTTTAGAGAGTCTTTCAACAGAGATAACGTAGAAGTTGTTGCAATCAATGACTTATTAGATGTAGATCACTTAGCTTATTTATTGAAATATGATTCAGTTCACGGTCGTTTCGACGGAACTGTAGAAGTTAAAGAAGGAAAACTTTACGTAAACGGAAGAAATATCCGTATCACTGCAGAAAGAAATCCTGCTGACTTAAAATGGAACGAAGTTGATGTTGATGTGGTAGCAGAATGTACTGGAATCTTCACAACTATCGAAACTGCAAGTGAGCACTTAAAAGGTGGTGCTAAAAAAGTAATCATTTCTGCTCCTTCTGCTGATGCTCCAATGTTTGTAATGGGAGTTAACCACGAATCTGCAAAAGCTTCTGATTTAGTAGTTTCTAACGCTTCTTGTACTACAAACTGTTTAGCTCCTTTAGCTAAAGTAATCAACGATAACTTCGGAATTGTTGAAGGTTTAATGACAACTGTTCACGCTACAACTTCAACTCAAATGACAGCTGACGGACCTTCTAGAAAAGACTGGAGAGGTGGACGTGCTGCTGCAATCAATATCATTCCTTCTTCAACAGGTACTGCTAAAGCGGTTGGAAAAGTTATTCCAGAATTAAATGGAAAATTAACAGGTATGGCTTTCCGTGTTCCTACTGCTGACGTTTCTACAGTAGATTTAACGGTAAAAGTTGCTAAAGAAACTTCTTACGAAGAAATTATGGCAGTTTTGAAAAAAGCTTCTGAAAATGAATTAAAAGGTGTTTTAGGATACACTGAAGATGCAGTTGTTTCTCAAGATTTCATTTCTGATAAAAGAACTTCTATCATCGATGCTGGTGCAGGAATTGGATTAAATTCAACTTTCTTCAAATTAGTTTCTTGGTATGATAATGAATATGGGTACTCAAGCAAATTGATTGATTTATCTGTACATATTGCAGGTTTAAAATAATAATATACATTTGCAAAATCCCGTTCGACGCGTCGAACGGGATTTTCTTATTTTGTTACCTCTATAATTAATGTGAAAAACACACTTTTAAATTAAATATAGAAAACCTAATTCCAAAAACTAAACAAATGAAATTAATAGTTGACAGTGGATCTACTAAAGCCGATTGGATTGCAATAGATGATAATGGAAAAGTATTATTCACAACACAAACTTTAGGGTTAAATCCTGAGATTCTAGACGAGCCAGAAATTATAGAAAGATTAAATGATCGTTTCGATATCTTACAAAACAAAAAAAATGCTACACATTTATTCTTTTATGGTGCTGGTTGTGGTACAGATAGAATGAAAGAGTGGTTGAAAAGAATTTTTCAAGAATATTTTTCTAACGCAATTGTAGACGTTCAGGAAGATACTTATGCAGCAGTTTATGCAACAACTCCAAAAGGAGAAGAAGCAATTGTTTCTATTTTAGGAACTGGCTCTAACTGCAGCTACTTTGATGGAAAAGTATTGCACCAAAAAGTACAATCATTAGGTTATATCGTAATGGATGATTGTAGTGGAAATGTTTTCGGAAAAGAATTAATTAGAAAATACTATTTTAATAAAATGCCTAAAGAATTGGCTGTTGAACTTGAAAAAGAGTACGACGTTGATCCTGATTTTATTAAAAATAAATTATATAAAGAAGCAAACCCAAATGCTTATTTAGCAACTTATGCTAAGTTTTTAATTAAACATAAAGACACAGAGTTCTGCAGAAAAATTATCTTTAAAGGAATGAAATCTTTCGTTAAGAATTATATTAAACAATTCGATAACTGTAAAGAAGTTCCAGTTCATTTTGTAGGTTCTATTGCATTTTATCTGAAAGATGAATTACAAGAAACTTTTGATAAATATGAGCTTCAATTAGGGAATGTTTTAAGAAGACCTATTGACGGATTAATTGCGTACCATGTCGCTAATCAATAGTTCTGGTTTTATGGAAATTGCCATTATTGCTCATGATGGAAAAAAAGCGGATTTAATTGATTTTTTAATCAAAAATGAAGCTGTTTTACACAATGAAAAAATAAGATTGATTGGTACAGGGACTACTGGAGGAAAAGCTGAAGCTGCTGGGTTCAAAACTCAAAGAATGCTTTCAGGGCCTCTAGGAGGAGATGCGCAGATAGCGGGTAGAGTAGCGGAAGGAATTACGCAAATGGTTTTCTTTTTCAAAGATCCTCTGTCGAGTCATCCGCACGAAGCTGATATTAATATGCTGATTCGTGTTTGCGATGTGCATAATGTGCCGCTGGCAACAAATGAAGCAACGGCACAATTATTATTAGATGCTATTGCACAGCAATTATAGAGATTTCTACATTTACATTTTTTGGCAAACATGCCACTTGAACCGTTTCACGAGCTGGAGCGGTTTTTTCGTTAAAATAAGAGCCATAAACGGTATTTATTGCCCCAAAGTTGTTCATGTCCATAATGAAGATTGTAGACTTAACAACGTTTTCAAAAGTCATTCCTGCTGCTTCCAGAATTGCAGCAATGTTTTTCATAACCTGATTGGTTTCGTCATTGATGTTTTCTGTAATCAATTCTCCCGATTCAGGATTGATTGCAATTTGTCCAGAAGCATAAAGTGTATTTCCAGATAATACAGCTTGATTATAAGGTCCGATTGGAGCCGGAGCTTTCTCTGTGAAAATGATCTTTTTCATAATATAATTTTATTAGAAATAAATATAAGTTTGATTTTTTAGTAGCCATAGCGTTTCTGTGTAATATAAAAGAAGAATCTTCGACTTTCGTACTTTCGACTTTATGACTCAAAAATTATCTATTTGAAACGCTTCGTTTGTTCCATTTAATGTCACTAAGCATACCAGACTTGATTCCGATAAAGAAGTTCCAGTTAGAATTTGTTCCCATTGGTTGCCAGTTAAAGGCCATTCGCCAGCTTAACAAATCTCGTTCAAAACGGAATTGAGTAAAGGTAACTCCTTTTTGCACAAAGTCATAACCAGTAGAAACCCCACCTTTCCATTTAGGAGTAATGTCGGTATTGATCGAAATCATTAGGGAATTGTTGGATATCCTGTTTTCTCTATTTATGTTCGAGTAGGTTAACGAATAGGCCAGAGTCATGTCCCACGGTATTTTAGAATTAAAAAATTCTGTAATTACATCATCTTTTTCGGGTTCGTTGGCAAACTGACTGTTACGACTGTCGTTTAAGTCGGTATTGGTACCAAATAAGTCATCACTTCGTCCACCATTCCGCTGACTTTGATTGTTTTTGTCTTTTTCGCCGGTTCCTTTATTTGAGAATGAATAGTTTACAGTTACGTTCGCACTGGTCATTCTAAATAAACTTCCTCCATTATCGATGTTGAATTTGTCTATTTTATTACCTCCATTGTCAATGGCATAAGGATCTAACGTGGCGCCAAAGTTCATGTTCATTTTGTTGTCAAAAAACTGTGTTCCTCCACTAACTAATACAGGCTGCCATCCAAATGTTGATTTACCGTCAGCATTGAAATTATAGCTAGTGCTGAAATTTAAATTGTTTAACAGCATTATTTTTTTAGGTTCTGTTTTTGTGCTGTCCTTGTCTCTTACTTTTGCTTCAAAAGTATTGCTCAACGCAAAACCAACGATGTTTGAATTGTCTTTTCCTGGCGCTCCAAACAAACCGTTTTCAAATCTGGTGTATTCATTGGTGATTCTTCCCGTTGCGTCAACTGCATAAGTGTCGTAATAACGTTCAAAACTTGGAGTGTAAGAATAAGTTACACTTGGACGCATAACGTGTCTGATGGACTGGATTTTTTTGTCTTCTCCGAAATTAAAAGTTCCGTAGATAGTTGTTCCTAAATTGGTGCTAAAATTATAAGTCCTAAAAGAATCAAAACCGTTTACAGGTGTTGGTTCTGCTTTTCCAGTAGAAGCATCGTAACTTTTACTTATTGTTTTATTTACCCAAGTTTCTTGATAAGTGGTCGAAGCACTCGCACTAAAGTATTTGAAAAGTTTAAAGTTTGTACTAAGCGGAATAGTATGTTGCATTCCTATTTGAGCATCTCGAAACATTTGTGGCTTAAAAAACAAAGAATCTTTTGTCTTAAACTCGTTTTTCCCGCTTACATTATATTGTAAGTTGATGTTTTTAATCAATCCTTTTTTTATACCATTTTTTCCAGCAAAAGGGTAAACACGATCGATACTTCCTTGAAACGACGGAAGTGTCATAACGATATCTTCTGTTTGCGTATTTTGCATATGTGTTGCAGATAACGAAATACGAGAACCTGGAATGGTGTTAAAAGTTTTGTTGTATGAAATAGAAGAACTTAAGGTGTTATTTAAATTTGATCCAATATTTGCCTGGTTGATAGATTGTTTGAAATATTTACTACTACCCATGTTAACAGAAGCTTGGAAAGTAGAGTTAGGATTTGATTTTGTGTCTTTTGAGTGAGCCCACTGAATGTTGTAGATACCTTGCTTACTGTAATCAGGATAACCTCGTTCACTGTTGATCAAATTTTCAAATCGGATGTTTATGTTGCCTCGATATTTATATCTTGTAGCATACGAAGATTCAAAACGCATAGCGTAACTTCCATTGGTATAATAATCTCCAAGTACAGCTAAATCATAGTGGTCGCTTAAAGCAAAATAGTATCCACCATTTTGCAGAGAAAAACCTCTCGTGTTAGAATCGTTGTAACTTGGAACAATAATTCCAGACACACTTCTTTCTTTACTTAAAGGAAAAAAAGCGTAGGGAAATGCAATTGGAGTAGGAACATCTGCGATAACCATTTGTGTTAAACCCGCAACAATTTTTTTACCAGGTACAAATTTTATTTTGCTTGTTCGAAAGTAATATTCTGGGTGATCGATATCTTGAGATGTGGTGATACGTGCACCTTTTAAATAATAAACAGAATCATTTTCTTTTTTTGTAACTCCTGCTTTAATGTTTAATTCACCTTGTTTGGTTCTTGAATTGTAAATTAAGGCTCTTTTTGTTTTGAAGTTAAAACGAATCGAGTCAGGTTGTACTTCGTTTGATCCTTGTTTAAAGTTTGGATATTGTATTAAAACGCCAGCAGAATCTTTGATCCTTCCTGCATAAACTTCATCTTTTTCGTAATTAAGTACAATTATACCCGATTTTAGCTCGACATCTTTATAGTATAATTCAGCTTCATTATATAAGGTAATCAGTTTTCTCTTCTGATCAATTTTAGCATAATCTTTTGCTCTGTATTTTACTTTACCATCCAAAAAAGTCTTTTTAGGGCGAACGGTATCTAACTTTACGGTATCAATTATTGGTTTAGCTTCTTTATCTGTTTGTTTTACAGCAGGTAAAGGCTTTTTCTTGTTTTTTATTTCTTGCGAATATATATTACCACAACCTATTGTTAGGAAAAATGATATTAAAACGATATTAAATAAGTTTGTATGCAAAGGTTTAAATGCTATTTTTGTAAAATTATGGCTTGTTTTTTGACATGTCAAACTTACATATAATTTTTTGGCAAAAATAATCTATTCTGAAAATTATAACAGCTGCTTTTTATTAAAATTAACTTTTAGATTTATGAATAAAATTAACAAATTTAAGGTAATATCTACTTTATTTCTAACAATACTGTCTATTTGTACTTATAGTCAGTCTAATGTATTCAAGGTAACTCTTGATGCTGGACATGGTGATCATGACTTTGGGGCTGTTTACAGTGGCAGGATTGAAAAAAATATTGCTTTAGCGATTGTGTTAAAAGTTGGGAAGATTTTAGAACTTAATCCGAATGTTAATGTAATTTATACACGTAAAACAGATGTTTTTATTGATTTGGTTGAAAGAGCTAATATTGCTAACCGAGCAAATTCAAATATTTTCGTTTCAATTCACTGTAATGCAAATAAAAATACAGCAGCAGATGGAACCGAAACTTATGTAATGGGTTTAAGTAAAGTAGCCTCTAATCTTGAAGCTGCGAAAAAAGAGAACTCCGTAATTACGTTAGAGAAAGATTATAAACGTAAATACGAAGGATACGACCCAAATTCTCCAGAATCTATGATTGGAATGACTTTGATGCAAGAAGAGTACTTGGATAACAGTATCACGCTGGCAACAAAAATTGAAGATAATTTTGAAAAACTTGGAAAAAAGCTAAGACAAGGCGGTGTAAAGCAGGCTCCTTTTATGGTACTTCATAAAGCTTATATGCCGAGGGTTTTGGTTGAAACAGGTTTCGTTTCAAATCCAACAGAAGGAAATATTTTAAATTCTGAAGAAGGTCAGGATGATATTGCAAAAGCAATTGCAGAAGCAATCTTAAGTTATAAACGAGAGTATTTCGGTTCAGGAGCTCCAGAAGCTGCTGAGAGTCGGCCCATAAGAGATACTACACCAGCAAAGCCAAAAGCTGCCACTCCGGTCGCAGTAGCTAAAAGTGCACCAAAAGGAACATTTTTTAAAGTTCAGCTTATTGCAAGTATTAAGAAAACACCTTTGGAGCCTAAAAATTTTAAAGGCTTGAAAAATGTGAGTATGTTATTTGAAAACAATATATATAAGTATTTCTACGAAGAAACTTCAAGTTACGAAACAGCGCAAAAATA
Source organism: Flavobacterium potami (assembly GCF_020026915.1). GTDB lineage: Bacteria > Bacteroidota > Bacteroidia > Flavobacteriales > Flavobacteriaceae > Flavobacterium > Flavobacterium potami. The sequence goes on from NZ_JAINUY010000001.1 coordinate 584,567, forward strand.
TTTGCAAGAAGCTAAAAGTAAAGGGTATGGCGCAGCATTTTTAGTAGCAACCAGAGATGGGGAAAAAATCAGTATTCAGGACGCGATTAAATAATAAGCCTAAGTTCGAATATTTATATTAATTTTGTACAAACACTTAGAATTTTGAAACTAACAAGAGAAATTAAAACGGCTATATTAGTCATCGCATCGATTTTATTATTTATTTGGGGTTATAGTTTTTTAAAGGGTAGAGATCTTTTTACAAATTATAAAACCTTATATGTTCAATATGACAATGTTGAAGATTTATCACCATCGGCACCTGTTACACTAAACGGATTGGCAATTGGTAAAGTAAATAAAATCACAATAGACGAAGTAACAGGTAAATTACTAGTTGAACTTCAATTAAAAACAGATTTTCCAATTTCTAAAACAAGTACGGCATTTTTGTATTCTCCAAGTTTAATTGGTGGAAAACAAATCAAAATTGTTCCTAATTTAGCTGATAAAGAACTAGCAGAAGACGGACAGACTTTAGCGTCTAATGTTGAGCTGGGATTAACAGAATCTTTAGGAGGTAAAATTGAACCAATTCAGCAAAAATTGGATAAAATGCTTGTGAATATTGATGTTCTGGTTACAGGATTAAACAATACTTTAGATAAACAGACACAAGAAAATCTTAAGAAAACAATCGCTGAGTTGAGTCAGACAATGGAACAATTTCACAGAGCTTCGGGTAGTCTTAACACTATTTTGGATACTAATAAAGGACAGATTAATAGTGTTGTAACAAACTTGAATAAAATGTCAGGTAATTTCAATAAAATATCTGATTCTTTAAACAAAGCTGATTTAGGAAAAACGGTTCGTAATTTAAATCAAGCCTTAGCAAAAGTTGATGGTTTAATGGCTAACTTAAATTCTGGAAAAGGTACGGCAGGAAAATTATTAAATGACGATGCTCTTTATAATAATTTAGCTAAGACTTCAAAAGAACTTGAGTTGTTGTTGCAAGATGTTCGTTTATATCCAACACGTTATGTAAATGTTTCTCTGTTTGGAAAGAAAAACAAGCCTTATAAAGCACCAGAAGAAGAAACAAATTCAACTGATAAAAAATAATTGTAAATGAGTTATTTAGATAATATTTTATTTGCCATACTTCTTGTAATTGGTTTCGGTTTTTTTGCAGCGAGCGTAAAAAAAATCATCCGAAACATTAATTTGGGAGTAGATGTAGATCGAAAAGATAATCCTAAAGCTCGTTGGAAAAACATGGCATTGATTGCTCTTGGGCAGTCAAAAATGGTGAGACGACCTGTTGCCGGAATCCTTCATATCTTTGTATATGTAGGTTTTATAATTATTAATATAGAATTACTGGAAATCATTATTGATGGACTTTTTGGTACACATAGAATTTTTGCGCCGTATTTAGGTGTGGTTTATGATGTATTAATTGCTTCATTTGAAATACTGGCTATTTTGGTAATAGTTGCGGTTACTGTTTTCTGGATCAGAAGAAATGTAGTCAGATTAAAACGTTTTATAAATTCTGATTTGAATGGGTTTCCAAAAAGCGATGCCAATTACATTTTGTATTTCGAAACAGTTCTGATGATTTTGTTTTTATTGATGAATGCTTCAGATTATCATTTGCAAAATGTTCCTGGAGGTGTTTTTCATAAAGCAGGAAGTTTTCCGATAAGTCAATTTATAGCGCCGATTTTTAATGGAATTTCAAATGAATCGGTTGTGCTTTTATTTGAAGTTTTCTGGTGGTTGCATATTGCTGGTATTTTAGTTTTTATGAACTACTTGTATTTTTCAAAGCACTTGCATATTCTATTGGCTTTCCCAAATACATATTTTGCAAATTTGCAGCCTGAAGGGCAATTTGATAATTTAGAATCTGTTACAAAAGAGGTAAAATTAATGATGGATCCAAATGCAGATCCGTTTGCTGCAGCACCACCTGCAGATGAAAATGCCGCACCTGCTAAATTTGGAGCAAGTGATGTTCATGATTTAAATTGGGTTCAGTTATTAAACGCTTATACTTGTACAGAATGCGGTCGTTGTACTTCATCTTGTCCAGCGAATCAAACGGGCAAAAAACTGTCTCCACGTAAAATTATGATGGACACGAGAGATCGTTTGACTGAGGTTGGAAAGAATATTGATGCTAATAAAGGTGTTTTTGTTCCAGACAACAAATCACTTTTAAACGATTATATCACTCCAGAAGAATTATGGGCTTGTACGTCTTGTAATGCTTGTGTGGAAGAATGTCCAGTAAATATTAGTCCGTTATCCATTATTATGGATATGCGTCGTTATTTGGTAATGGAGCAAAGTGCTGCGCCAATGTCATTAAATGCCATGATGACTAATATTGAAAATAACGGTGCTCCTTGGCAGTACAGTCAGCAAGACCGTTTGAATTGGAAAAACGAGAATTAAAATTTATCGTTTAATCGGTTAGTTCTTTAACCGTTTAATCGATTTAAGTAATATTTCGGTTTTTTAGAATTGTCAATTAGTTTTAATAATTCAACGATTACCGATTAAACAAGTGAGAGAAATGTCAGAAAGTTTAGTAGTGCCAACAATGGCAGAAATGCTTGCCGAAGGGAAACAACCAGAAGTTTTGTTTTGGGTAGGTTGTGCAGGAAGTTTTGATGATAGAGCAAAAAAAATTACTAAAGCGTTTGTACGAATCTTAAATCGTACCAATGTTTCTTTTGCGGTTTTAGGTACAGAAGAGAGTTGTACTGGTGATCCTGCGAAAAGAGCTGGAAATGAATTTTTGTTTCAAATGCAAGCCATGATGAATATCGAGGTTTTGAATGCCTATGAAGCAAAAAAGATTGTTACTGCTTGTCCGCATTGTTTTAATACCTTAAAAAATGAATACCCAGAATTAGGAGGTAATTATGAGGTAATTCATCATACAGAATTTTTGAAGTCATTAATTGATGATGGAAGATTAACTGTTGAAGGTGGACAATTTAAAGGAAAAAAAATTACTTTCCATGATCCTTGTTATTTAGGAAGAGCAAATAAGGTTTACGAAGCGCCAAGAGATTTAATTGAAAAATTAGATGTTGAATTGGTAGAAATGAAGCGTTCTAAAGCAAATGGATTGTGTTGTGGAGCAGGTGGGGCGCAAATGTTTAAAGATGCCGAACCAGGAAACAAAGAAGTAAATGTACTTCGTACAGAAGATGCTTTGGAGGTAAAACCAGATATAATTGCAGCAGGTTGTCCGTTCTGTAATACCATGTTGACAGATGGAATTAAACATGCACACAAAGAAGGAGAAGTTAAAGTGATGGATGTTGCGGAGTTGATAGCTAATGCGCAAGATTTGTAATCTGTGGTTCTAAGGTACTAAGGTTCTGAGATGCTAAGTTTTTGAACTTGAAACCTGAAACCTTAAACCATAAACCTGAAACAAAAAAAATAAAAAACAAAATTTAAAAATGTATATACCTTTTGAAAATTTACCAGGTGAATCTCGAGTTTGGATTTACCAATCGAACAGAAAGTTTTCTGAGGAAGAGTTTTCTGAAATAGAAACTGATTTAAAAGCTTTTGTAGAACAATGGGCAGCTCACGGAACAAGTTTGGAAGCTTCTTTTTTGTTGAAATACAATAGATTTATAATATTGGCTGTAAATCAAGATGTACAGGCAGCAACAGGATGTTCTATAGATAGTTCTGTAGAATTTATTCAAAGTCTTGAGAAAAAGTATAATGTTGATTTATTGGACAAAATGAATGTCACTTTTAAATTGGGTGAACATATAGCACACAAACCATTAATTGATTTCAAAAAGATGGTTAAAGACAAATCGGTTTCAGAGAATACGATTGTGTTTAATAATCTTGTAAACAATATTGAGGAATTTAATGAATCTTGGGAAGTTCCTGCCGCAGACAGCTGGCATAGCAGATTTTTCTAATAGATTTTGATATATAAAAAAGAAAGGCGTAAAATTTAGATTTTACGCCTTTCTTTTTGGTAGGATTTTGAATGTTAATTCAGTATTATTGTTCTTTGAAATCTAAAAGTGTAATTCAGAATTTATGAAAGAAGAAATTAAGATTGTTACGGCTATTTCTGCTAAGTCAAGTTTGAAGTGGTTGGTTATTATGATTATTGGAAATATATTTACGTTAATCTGTTTTTTAATTATTCTTTTCCAAAATGGCAGTTTTGCTGGAGGAGGTCATGGAAATATCTACGCATTTTTGTCGGGTTTGTTTTTGAATAATATTTGTGGATTCATCTTAATTGCTGGAGCTCCAATTTTTGCTATCCTGTATTTTTTGATTGCCAATAAAGCTGCTATTCAGCAAATGATATATTTGACTTGGAAAAATAAAGGATTTGCAGATTTTGTTAATTCTAAAGTTGTTGTATTGGTTGATAAATTGGCTAGTTCGAAAAATTGGACAGGAACAATTTCTAATGCAGCGATGTTGAAACTGCAGCTTTTAGAAGCGAATAGAAATGATAAAGAAAGTTCAAAAATTAAAAAGAAGGTAATTGGGTATTTATTCAGAAAAATTAATCTAGATGACATTGATTTTTCGAATAAGGAATTGAAATTGTCAGAAGTGATCTCGATAAAATTGAATCAGTTTATTTCTGAAGCAGTAGAACCTTCATTGTTGTTTTTCTGGCTTTTGTTATTGTTTCAGGTTGTTTTGTTTATTGCTGCACAGTTTTAGGGTTTTGATTTTTTGAAAACGAAAACGTCTAATCTAGCCCCGATTGGAGTGATATCCTTTTGTGCCGGTGTTCGGCATAAAAGATATAACGGAAAGCGGGACAACTCGTCTTTTGTGTGATTAATTGTGTGCTTCTTAAAATATTTATCAACCGGAATTAATCTAATTTTGTCAAAAATCTAACAATTTAAAAGCAGGATTAAACGTGATTTTGAGTATTTTCGTAGAATTAAATTTAATCCATGAAAATAGCAATTGTTTGTTATCCTACTTTTGGAGGTAGTGGTGTGGTAGCCACAGAGTTAGGTCTCGAGTTAGCCAGAAGAGGACACGAAATACATTTTATTACATACAGTCAGCCGGTGAGGTTGGCACTTTTAAATCCGAATGTTCATTATCACGAAGTAAATGTTCCGGAATATCCATTGTTTCATTATCAGCCTTATGAATTAGCTTTGTCGAGCAAGTTGGTCGATATGGTTAAGTTGTACAAAATAGAGCTTCTTCACGTACATTATGCTATTCCACACGCTTATGCAGGATATATGGCAAAGCAGATGTTGAAAAACGAAGGAATTAATCTTCCAATGATTACGACACTTCACGGTACCGATATTACACTTGTTGGAAATCATCCGTTTTATAAGCCGGCGGTAACATTTAGTATCAATAAATCTGATTATGTGACTTCGGTTTCACAAAGTTTGAAAGATGATACCTTGAAATTATTCAAAATAAAAAATAAAATTAAGGTCATTCCTAATTTTATCGAATTGGATAAAGTGAAAAAAGATCCTACTGCGCCTTGCCATCGTTATGTGATGGCGAATGAAAATGAGCGAATTATTACGCATATTAGTAACTTTAGAAAAGTAAAACGTATTCCGGATATTATTAAGATTTTCTATAATATTCAGAAAGAGATTCCAGCCAAATTAATGATGGTTGGTGATGGACCTGAGAAAGAAAAAGCAGAAATTTTATGCCAGGAATTAGGGATTTTAGACAAAGTTATTTTCTTTGGAAACAGCCATGAGATTGATAAAATCTTATGCATGACCGATTTATTTTTACTGCCTTCTGAAACGGAAAGTTTTGGTTTGGCGGCATTAGAAGCAATGGCTTTAGGGGTTCCGGTTATATCGAGTAATTCAGGAGGTTTACCTGAAGTTAATTTTGATGGATTCTCTGGTTATTTAAGTAATGTTGGAAATGTTGAAGAAATGGCCGAAAATGCGTTGAAAATTTTAAAAGATGATGCCGTCTTGAGTCAGTTTAAGGCAAATGCTTTAGAAGTGGCAAGAAAGTTTGATATTAAAAACATTCTTCCAAAATATGAAGCATTATATCAAAAAGCGGTTGATGACTATAAATATGAAAAGCATTAATTAAAAATACAATAGATGAAAAAAGTAATTTCTGTTTTAGCTGTTTTTGTTATGGTATCGTGCGGAGTGAAAAAGGTAGAAAGTTCAAATGCATTATATGAAGTTTTGACCAAACAATCTGATGGTGGTGGGAATATCAAATTTTTCGAGATTTTAACAGAACCAAATGAGATTAAAATGCTGGAAAATGATCCGCTTTTAGCTGATAAAATGAAAGTTCCTAATGTTCACGATTATAATTATGTGATCCTGAATATGGGAGAGAAAAATACCAGCGGTTATTCTATTGATGTTGAAAATGTAGAAGAAACGGATAAGAATATTATCATTACGGTAAAAGAAAATAGTCCTGCAAAAGACGCTATGACAATGCAGGTAATTTCATATCCTTACACGGTGGTGAAGATTCATTCTAAAAAAGAAATTATTATAAAATAGAAGTTGGGCTTCGACTCCGCTTAGTCTGACATTGGTAGTGTCTTATTAAAAGATCTCAAAGTTTGTCTGGCTGAGCGAAGTTGAAGCCTTTTTTTTACTGCTAAAATTTAATCATAAAAAAAACCTGTCGCTTTTAAACGACAGGTTTCTTCTTACAATTATTTTTTATTTTTATTTAGAATCTAAATTTAACGCCTAAACCAACGTCAAATCCGAAATTGTCATCATCGTAATATCCTGAACCAATTTCTGGTCTTGCATCCAATGATAATGTTAATGGTACTTCTTTAAATCTATATTCGATACCAACATCTCCAGCTGCAAAAACGTAAGTTCCACTATCTTTGTATCTGTTATTGTTGAAACGGTAATCGTAATCCCAAGCGGCTAAACCTCCACCGACACCAGCGTACCAGTTAAAACCTCCATCAATATTCCAAACCCATTGGTAAAGAGCAACTCCTTTTACAGCATCTACATCTCTACTGTTTCTCCAACCTAAATCAAATTCAAGTCTGTTTTTTTGGTTTAATCCTAATTGGTAAGATACTTCTCCTCCAAATCCGTTATTATCTCCTAGACGTAATCCTAAGGCGTGTTTTGAAATTTCTTGTGATTGAGCTGAAAATGCCAAACCAAAAAGCATAATGGCAGATAATATTATTTTCTTCATAAAATGGTTAAATTATTTTTTTTCAAATTTATGTTCGTTCTCCAATCAAGAACGTATAACATTATTAGAAATTGTTATATAATTCACATTTTTTGAATTTTTGAAATCTAAATGTTAAAATATTACTTTAAGATTATAGACGAAATCAGTTGTGAAGTCAAGATGTCTTCCATTTCAAAAAGATTTTCTTCTTCAACAAAATTGCTGGCTTTATAAGAAAATAATTTCCAACGTTTTTTGTGATATTCTAATGCTGTTAGATTTTCTACCCAATCTCCTGAGTTTAAATATAAGGTTGATCCGTATTTGTTTTCTTTGGTCATGATTTTTGGTTCATGAATGTGTCCGCAGATTACGTAATCGTAATTTTTTTCGATTGCTAGATCGGTTGCAGTTGTTTCGAAATCAGAAATAAATTTAACTGCTTTTTTAACGCTCGCCTTGATTTTTTTAGAAAATGAATAAGGTTCACGACCTAATTTTGCTAGACACCAATTTGCAAATCGGTTGATTAAAATAAGATAATCATAACCTAATCCGCCTAATTTAGCAATCCATTTTGAGTGCTGAACTGAGGCGTCAAATACGTCTCCATGAAAAATCCACGCTTTTTTGTCGTCTAATTCTAAAACTAATTTATCAACCAAAGCAAAATTTCCCATATTCATATCGCTGAATTTACGAAGTATTTCATCGTGATTTCCAGTAATATAATACACTTTTGTTCCTTTGGAAGCCATTCCGATGATACGCTGAATAACTCGTAAATGTGCTTTTGGAAAGTACGATTTACGAAACTGCCAAGCATCAATTATATCACCATTTAAGACTAAGATTTTTGGTTTAATGCTTGAAAGATAGTTATTTAATTCTTTGGCGTGACTACCGTAAGTTCCCAAATGGACATCAGAAAGAATGACCAATTCGACGTTTCTCTTTTTCAATTTTTCTTGATTTGAAGTTTTACAAATTAATGAAAATCTTGAGAATTTTATTTTATCAAAAGGTTACGAAAAAGAGGATAATTTTACCAAATTGTGATTTTTATTCCGTTTAATGTTTCGTTAATAATACCAGTTTTAAATTTTTTAATTTAATTCATAAAACTTACATTTGCTCAAAACAAAACACAATGGCAGGAAACAGCTTCGGCACACTATATAAAGTAACTACATTTGGAGAATCTCACGGTGAAGCATTAGGCGGAATTATCGATGGATGTCCTTCGGGAATAGAATTGGATTTTGAGGCAATTGAATTGGATATGGCTCGTAGAAAGCCAGGACAATCAGCAATTGTTACACAAAGAAAAGAACCAGATGCAGTTCAGTTTTTATCTGGAATTTTTGAAGGAAAAACAACAGGAACTCCAATCGGATTTATTATTCCAAATACCAATCAGAAGTCAGATGATTACTCTCATATAAAAGACAATTACAGACCAAGTCATGCTGATTATGTTTACGATCAGAAATATGGTTTTCGTGATTATCGCGGTGGCGGAAGAAGTTCTGCAAGAGAAACTGCAAGTAGAGTAGTAGCGGGGGCGATTGCAAAGCAAATGTTGCCAGAGATTAAAATCAATGCTTATGTTTCTTCTGTTGGTCCAATTCATTTAGATACACCTTATCAAGAATTGGATTTTTCTAAAATTGAAAGTAATCCTGTTCGTTGTCCGGATGAAAAATCGGCTGCGATCATGGAAGAATATATTCGTGATATACGCAAACAAGGAGATACTGTTGGAGGTGTTGTAACCTGCGTAATTCAAAATGTTCCAGTTGGTTTGGGAGAACCTGTTTTTGATAAACTTCATGCTGAATTAGGAAAAGCAATGCTTTCTATTAATGCAGTAAAAGGCTTTGAGTACGGAAGTGGTTTTTCTGGATCAGAAATGAAAGGAAGCGAGCACAACGATTTATACAATACTGACGGAACTACAAAAACAAATCTTTCTGGAGGAATTCAAGGTGGAATAAGCAACGGAATGGACATTTATTTCAGAGTAGCTTTTAAACCGGTTGCAACTATCATGCAGACTCAGGATTCACTAGATAATAAAGGAAACATTACACCAATGACAGGAAAAGGACGTCATGATCCGTGTGTAGTGCCTCGCGCAGTGCCAATCGTAGAAGCGATGGCGGCAATTGTTTTGGCTGATTTTTATTTGATCAACAAAACATATTAATAAAAGGTAAGACAGTGAGGGTCTTATATTTTAATAATTAAAAAATAATTTAATGCAAGAAGTTACAGAAACTAAAAAACAATCATTTCTTTCGGGATTAACAGGGCAAATCATAATTGCGATGGTTCTTGGAGCCATTTTAGGAATTATATTGCACAATACCATTTCTCCAGAAGCTGCGCAAGCATTTAGTAGTAAAATCAAAATGCTGGCAACGATTTTTATTCGTTTGGTGCAAATGATTATTTCTCCATTAGTTTTTACCACTTTGGTAGTAGGAATTGCAAAATTAGGAGATATTAAAACCGTTGGAAGAATTGGAGGAAAAGCTATTGGGTGGTTTTTTACAGCTTCATTTATTTCTCTTTTAATCGGATTGTTTTACGTAAATGTTCTGCAGCCAGGTGTTGGTTTAAAACTAGAACATGTTGATATGGCGGCAGCTTCTGAAGTAACTGGTAAAACGCAAAATCTATCTTTTGACAATTTTGTTGAGCATATCGTGCCAAAAAGTATTGTTGAAGCAATGGCTACGAATGAAATCCTTCAGATTGTAGTTTTTTCTATTTTCTTTGGTTTAGCAGCAGCTTCTTTGGGAGATACAGTAAAACCAATTGTAGGTGCTTTTGATAAACTATCGCATATTGTTTTAAAGATGGTAAACTATGTAATGAAGTTCGCTCCAATTGGGGTTTTCGGAGCTATTGCAGGTGTGTTTGCTATACGAGATGCAGAAGAATTAGTTATTACGTACTTTAAATTTTTCGGTTCGTTTTTAATTGGTATTAGTACATTGTGGGCAATTTTAATCTTAGTCGGATATATTTTCCTAAAAGGAAGAATGACAGAATTGTTAAGACGTATTACAGGGCCTTTGGCAATTGCATTTGGTACAACAAGTAGTGAGGCTGTATTTCCGAAATTGACAGAAGAATTGGAAGCATTTGGAGTAAAAGATAAAATAGTATCATTTATGTTGCCTCTTGGTTATTCGTTTAACCTTGATGGAAGTATGATGTATATGACTTTTGCCAGTATTTTTATTGCACAGTTCTACAACGTGCACTTGGATTTAGGAACCCAAATGGCAATGCTTTTAGTTTTAATGTTAACCAGTAAAGGTATTGCAGGTGTGCCTAGAGCAAGTTTGGTTGTAGTTGCCGCAACTTGCGGAATGTTTGATATTCCGATTGAAGGTATCGCTTTGATTTTGCCAATTGATCATTTTTGTGATATGTTCAGAAGTGCTACCAATGTTTTAGGAAATGCATTGGCGACATCTGTGGTAGGGCAATGGGAAGATAGCAAAGAATAAGAAAAAGTAGTGCTGAGATTACAATTTTAATCTTAGTTGTCTAAATAACAATAGAAAAGCTGTATTTTTTTTAGAAATACAGCTTTTTTTTATTTTAAAGTGTATATTTGATCAAATTAGACCGATTGATGCCCCAAAAACGGATTCTTTTATTGCTGCTTTTGTTTCTGAATTGCTTTGCTAATTCGGCTATTGTCGCACAATCTAATTGCAACTCAGATCCCAAGACTGCTAAACTTGTTAAACAGGCACTCCTTTATTTCAGGGAATCTAATTTTGAAAAATCATTAATACTTTCAAGAGCCAGTCTAAATGAGGCTACAATACAAAAAGACAATTGTCTTATTGCACGATCTTATAATATAATTGCAGCTAATTATAATGCAGTTTCAGAATTTGACAAGTCTATTTTTTTCTATGAAAAAAGTTTAGGCTATGCAAATAAAACCACTAATGATTCTCTAAAAGCTAATATCTACAACAATTTAGGGAATATGCATTGCTTTGATAGAGGCGAATTTGATATAGGAATTCGATATTATAAAAAAGCGATTGCTTATTGTCTTAAAACAAACAATTTAAAAGAAGTTTTTTTTACTAATGTAAATATAGCTTGGGCATATTTTGATGTCAAGAATTACGATGAAGGATATCTTTTCTTAAAATATGTAAACAGTAATAGAAAATACGGAGACGAGTCAACCGAAGTTATTGTAGATATGCTTAATGGAATTTACCTTGCTCATAAAGGACGAAATGACGAGGCAAATACCTACTTCTTGAGCGCTATAGAATCAGGGAAAAAGTGTGATGAAAAAACAGATTTGTCCAATGTATATTCAGAATATGCCACTTTTCTAGATAAAATAGGAAAGCATAAAGAAGCTTATCAAGCTTTGAAAAATTATAATGAAATTTCTGCTGAGATTTACAATGAAGGCAAACTTAAAAAGGCTTCTAGTGCTGGTATTAGTTTGGAATTAGACGAATATAAAAGAGAAATTGATAAAATTGAAAACGAGAAAGTTGTACAATCTCAAAGTCTTAAAAAATCGCGAATTATTGTAATTCTTTTTATTCTGATTTCTTTGATTCTCCTTTTCTTAATTGTGACTTTAGTTAAGAATATCAGATATAAGAAAAAACATAATTTAGAGCTTTTAAAAGCTAAAGAAATAGCAGAAGAAGCCTCTTTGCTTAAAACTCAATTTATTTCGACAATTAGCCATGAATTGCGTACTCCCTTGTATGGTGTTGTTGGTATTACGAATATGCTTTTAGAAGAGCATAAGGAAATTTCGAAAAGTCAGCATTTAAGTTCCCTGAAATTTTCGGCGAGATATTTGCTTTCTTTGGTAAATGATATTCTTCAAATTAATAAAATTGAGGAAAATAAAATTGTACTCGAAAATTTTACATTTAATATTCTGGATGAAATTACTGTAATAAAGAATTCGTTGTCTTTTCTTTCGCAGAAAAATAATAATAAAATCTCTGTTGATGTTGATCCGGAAATTCCAGAATACTTAATTGGTGACAAACTTCGGCTAGCTCAAATTTTGATGAACTTGGTTAGTAATGCATTGAAATTTACTAAAGATGGAGAAGTTGAAATAAAAGTGGATTTAGTAAATGTTGAAGGAAAGCTGAATTATTTGAATTTCATGATCAAAGATAATGGAGTTGGTATTGCAGCAGTAGATCAGAGCAAGATTTTTGAGAAATTTGTTCAGGTAGGAAGAAAAGAGGAAGATTATCAAGGAACTGGGTTAGGACTCAGTATTGTTAAGCGATTACTGGGATTATTTGGAAGCACCATTACATTGGATAGTGATCTCGGAAAAGGTACTTCGTTTTCATTTGTAATTGCATTTGAACATGATTTAGCTAAGACCAAAAGCATAATTGACGAAATTGAAGTAGATTTAACTCCAAATGAAGTCTATAAAATTTTAGTTGTCGAGGATAATCTGATAAATCAACTTGTTACTAAGAAAATCATTGAAAAAAACAATTATGTCTGCAAAGTGGTGGATGACGGTTTCGGTGCTCTGAAAATTTTAGAAAACGAAGTGTTTGATTTGATTTTGATGGATATTAATATGCCACTTATGAATGGATTTGAAACTACAAAAAGAATTCGTCTTCTTGGTGTTGAAACTCCAATTGTTGCATTGACTGCTTTCGATAAAGATGAAATTACTGATGAAGCTATTTCGTCTGGTATGAATGATATTATAATTAAACCTTTTGAACCGGTAAAATTATTTAAGATAATTAATTTCCTTATAAACGAAAAAAACGCTGTTTAGTACCAGCGTTTTTTGTTTTTCTTAGAAGAATTTGACTTTCTCGATTTGTGAGCTCCACCGCTTCTATTTGAATTTTTAGGCTTTTCTCCAGCTTCTGGACTTCCAGAATGCCATTGATACGGATGGTCTGCAATCGTTTTTACGTCGACTTTTATCAGTTTCTGAATGTCTTTCCAATAAGGAAGTTCATCTTTTCCGCAAAAAGAAATTGCAATTCCGCCATTTCCTGCTCGACCTGTACGACCAATTCGGTGTACATAAGTTTCGGGAATATTGGGTAAATCAAAATTGATTACATAAGGCAATTGTTCAATATCAATTCCTCGTGCTGCAATATCTGTTGCAACTAAAACACCAACTTCTTTGTTTTTGAATGCATCTAAAACACGTTGTCTCGCATTTTGAGATTTGTCTCCGTGAATGGCTTCAGCAGGAATGTCTTTTTTGCGAAGTGCTTTTACAACATTGTCAGCGCCATGTTTTGTTCTCGAAAAAACAAGTACGTTTGATAAATTTTGTTCTTTAATTAAAGTGTATAATAAATTTCTCTTTTCAGTTTTGTCAACAAAATAAATGCGTTGTTCTACATTTTCAGCTGTTGAAGAAACAGGAGAAACTTCTACTTTTTCTGGATCTTGAAGAAACATTTCTGCAAGTTCGCGAATTGCAATTGGCATTGTTGCTGAGAAAAGTAGTGTCTGTCTGTTTTTGGGAGTCAGTTTTACGATTTTTTTGACATCGTTTATAAAACCCATGTCCAGCATTTGATCGGCCTCATCCAATACTAAAGTGTGCAGATGATTTAAATCAAGAAAACCTTGTTTATGAAGGTCAAGCAAACGTCCTGGAGTCGCAACTAGAATATCAACGCCATTTTTTAAAGCATCAACCTGAGGATTCTGAGAAACACCTCCAAAAATAGTCAGTTGGGTTAAATTGGTGTATTTTGCATAAGTATCAAAACTTTGCCCAATTTGTACAGCAAGTTCACGAGTAGGAGTAACTACAAGTGCACGAATTACTTTTGCTTTTTTTGATGAGCCCACAATTCGGTGTAATTGATGTATAATTGGAATAGCAAATGCCGCTGTTTTTCCTGTTCCTGTCTGCGCGCAGCCAATCAAATCACGACCTTCTAAGACGACAGGAATTGATTTTTCCTGAATAGGGGTCGGATTCAAATAGCCTTCTTCAAATACGGCTTTTTGTATACTTTTTGAAAGTGATAAATCTTCGAATAACATATCTTATTTGTTAAGTATTTCAGTTTAATGTACTAAAATGCTGTGCAAAGATAGGTTTATTCAGCCAATCGTTTGTTTGAATTTGCTTTTATTTGGCAAACGCGCTTCGTATTAGGATACAAAAAGAGATGTAAATCTAATCTGGTTCTATGTTTGCTTTTATAAAATCGGTTACCAAATATCCGATTAATTTACCAATTAAATTGTTGTTTGGAGCATTGTCTAAATCAGGAGCGCCTTCGCAAATATGTAGATACGTTGCATTTTTGTGCTCTCCAAAGAAAGAAACAAATTGTCTGAGTTCTTCGACAGAAAAACCGCTTATTGTCATAGCACTGCTGGCGATATTTGGAATAGCATCTAAATCAATTTCAATTCCGAACGCGTCATTTTTTATAAAATCCAAAGCTGTAATCATTTCACGATTAAAGTCTTTTTCTCTTCTGATGTTAACGCTGTCGTATGTGTTATATCGAACTCGGTCTTCCAGTTTTTTTATAATATCTAAAACACTTTTTGAGGTATAGTTTTCGTGAAGTCCAAAAATGAAATATTTTTTCAAAAATCCTTCTTCATAGGCGTATGAAAATCCGTTTCCGCTATGACGTCCTTCGAGAATCCTAAAATCAGAGTGAGCATCAAAATTAATAGCATTTACTGGTTTTCCTTTCGCTAAAGCGGCACCTTTAATATTGCCGTATGCGTTATTATGACCTCCACCAATAATAATTGGTGTTTTTCCCGCTTTAATAATGGTAAATATAATATGAGATACCTCTTTGTCTATTTTTTCAACAAGCTGACTTAATTTAGAACGATCATCAATGTCGTTAAAATCTAAATTTTCAACCTGACGCATTTCATCAGCAACATTAATATGTCCTAAAATAATAATATTACTTCCTTTAGAAAATCTATTATGCTGAATGTTTGCAATGCTTTTAATGGCAGATTGCCACGCAGAAGCAGCACCTGGTCTTCCGTAGTTGGCGCGTATACCAATATCTTCAGGAATTCCTAAAAGTACATATTTAGCTTCACTTTGTTTTAGAAAATCAACCTTGTCAGCTCCAGGTGGAATGACAATCATTTTTTCTCCGAACTTTATTTCACCACTTCGATGATTTGTGATTTTTGCTAAATCATTTATAGTGAATGGGGTTAATTTCTCCATGAAAAAAATTTATTTTCCAAAAATAATATAATTGTACTAACTTACGTTATTACCTTATATTAATTCTTAAATTTGTTATTAAAGAAAATTTTTTAAATATGGAAAACCCAAAGAACAACAATTCAAGTCTAAAAGCGATAATCGCAGTTTTAGCAGTCCTACTGATTGGTAGCTTAGTGTATATTTTTAAATTATCTTCTGATTCAGAAGTAGTTAAAACAGAACTTACAACATCAATGACAGAAAAAGAGTCTGTTATGAAAGATTTACAGGAATTAAAAGCAACTTATGATGCTGCAATTGCTGAAAATACTTCAATGTCTGATGAGTTAATCCAAGAGAGGGATAAAGTAGTTGCTTTAATGGATGATTTAAACAAATCTAAAGGAGATGTTTCTAAATACAAATCTCAAGTTCAGGCTATGCAAAGTAAAATGAAAACTTTGGTTGCTGAAAACGATGAGTTGAAAAAACAAAATGGTGTTTTAACAACTCAAAGAGATAGTACAATCGTAGTTCTAGGAGAATCTAAAAAGTTTAATGAAGTTCTTGTTGGTCAAAACGAAGAATTATCTAAAACTGTAGAAAGAGGTTCTAAATTATCTATCTTAAATACAAAAACTGCAGCTTACAAATTGAGAAGCTCAGGAAAACAAATTGAAACAGATAAAGCAAGTCGTGCTGATATCTTAAAAATTAGTTTTACAATCGCTGAAAACCAAATTGCAAAATCTGGTGATAAAACATATTATGTTCAGGTAATTGATGCTAAAAACAATGTTTTAGGTGAAAAGAAAACAGAAAGCTTTGGAGATAACTCTTTAACGTACAGTTTCAAAACTACTGTGAAATATGAGAACAAAAGCGTAAACGTTACTGAAGATCTTCCAGGAAAAGATTTCGCAAAAGGAACATACTTTATCAATGTTTTTGATAATGATGAATTGGTTTCTAAAACTAGTTTCAGCTTAAGATAATTTAGCCTAAAGGATAAAATACCACTTTGATATTAAAGGTCTGTGCATTTTCACAGACCTTTTTTTATGGAGTAAAGTTTGGTGAAATTTTTATTTTAATCTGTTTAAATCTGTATGAAACAGTTGTATATAGATTTTTCACGCAGATTTAAACAGATTTGAGCAGGTTAAATTTGATTTTAATTATTTGAATCGAATTATTTTTTATTTCGACAACCGATTTATTTTAGAATTTTGCCTTCTATAAAAACAGATTCGATAAGATTGCTTCCAAAAGCATAAGGAATTTGATAATAAGAAGAAATGGGTTTTGTAAGGATTAAATTGGCTTTTTTACCTTTTGTAATACTTCCATGTGTTTCTGAAAGTCCCATTGCGTATGCGCCGTTTATTGTGGCGGCATTAATAGCTTCTTCGGGTGTCATTTTCATTTTGATACAAGCCGTTGCTACAACAAAATTCATATTTCCAGATGGAGTAGAGCCAGGATTGAAATCTGTTGCTAATGCTAATGGTAATCCTGCTTTTATCATTTCGCGCGCTGGTGTGTACGGAATACTTAGAAAATATGAACAAGAGGGTAAAGCAACTGGCATTGTTTCTGTTTCTTTTAAAGCTTGAATATCTTCTGGATTCATAACTTCAAGATGATCTACAGAAAGTGCCTTAAATTTAACTCCAGCCTGAATTCCTCCAATAGAATTAAATTGATTCACGTGGATTTTTGGCTTTAAGCCGAATTCAATTCCAGTCTGCATTATCTTTTCAGTTTCTTCTACAGAAAAATAACCACTTTCACAGAAAACATCTATATAATCGGCTAGTTTATTTTTAGCTATTTCCGGAATCATCTTAGTGATGATTTCATCAATATAGCCATCTTTGTTTTCTTTATAATGAGTTGGGAAAGCATGAGCGCCCAAAAAAGTAGCCTTGATAGAAATTGGATAGTTTTCTGCTAGTTTTTTAATCACTCGGAGCATTTTTAGTTCACCTTCAATCGTTAATCCGTAACCCGATTTTATTTCGACGGCGCCTGTTCCTAAATGCATTACTTCTTCTAAACGAATTTTCGACTGATTGTAAAGTTCTTCTTCAGAAGTTTCATTTAGTTTTTTAGCCGAATTTAAAATTCCACCACCACGATTTGCAATTTCTTCATAAGAAAGTCCGTTGATTCGGTCTACAAATTCCTGTTCACGATTACCTGCATACACAATATGGGTGTGGCTGTCACACCAAGATGGAAGAACAACTTTTCCTTTCGCGTCAATAACGGTGTCGGCATTTATTTTTGGAAGGTTTTCCATTGAGCCGAAATCTTCAATTAAATTGTCTTTTAATATTAAAAAAGCATTTTTAATTGTTGGAAG
This sequence comes from Flavobacterium potami, assembly GCF_020026915.1. Taxonomy (GTDB): domain Bacteria; phylum Bacteroidota; class Bacteroidia; order Flavobacteriales; family Flavobacteriaceae; genus Flavobacterium; species Flavobacterium potami. The sequence continues at coordinate 602,380 of NZ_JAINUY010000001.1, forward strand.
ATTGGCCATTTCGGAACCTGAAACTTTATTGATGGGAGTTTCTCGAACTTGTAATAACTCTTGTATGTTTGTGATTAAAGTGATCATTTTAACGAATTGTTATAAAACACAAATTTCACAAATTATCACTAATAATTAGTGTAATCTGTGAAATTGTGTTTTGATTTTTTCTATTCTAATTATTCTGTAATGCTTATTTCAAACATTTTTTCCCAGTACTTCCCAGTAACGAAAATGGTTTTAGTTTGTGGATTATAAGCTATTCCGTTTAAAACTTCCGCATTTTTAGCTTTAACGAATTTGCGTAAGCCGGAAAGATTTATAATTCCTTCAACTGCACCAGAAGTTGGATTAACAACTGCAATTGCATCTTTTTGCCAAACATTTGCGTAGAATTTTCCGTTGATTAATTCTAATTCGTTGATAGCTTTAATTTTTGAAGTTCCAGAATAAACATTGATGTAGTCAATTAATTTCTGAGTAGATGGGTCCATCTTCCAGATTTTTTCTGTTCCGTCAGAGTGGTAGATGTATTTGTCATCGTGTGTCATTCCCCAACCCTCGATGTCTTTGTCGTATTTAAACGTTTTTTCAAGCTTGAAAGTTTTGGCATCATAGATAAAGCCAGTTTTTTCCTGCCATGATAATTGGTATATTTTATCATTGAAGAAGGTAATTCCTTCACCAAAATATTCTTTCGGAAGATCAACTTGTTTGATTACTTTTCCTGTCTTGTAATCTACTTCTCTAAAATAAGAATCTTCTTTTTGTCCTGTACTTTCAAAAAGTCTTCCTTGATAGAATTCTAGGCCTTCAGTAAAAGCAGTAGAATCATGTGCAAAAGTATTTACGATTTTATAATTTAATAATTTAGGTTCAACATCAGAAACAACCTCAATTCTTTTAGTCGCATCAGAAGAATCTCCTCCAAAATAAACAGTAGCTTTCAGGTATTGATAGCCTAATTTTTGATCTATTAATTCAAATCTAAATTCTTCAGCACCTTTTTTACTTCCCACTCTTTTATCGTTGATGAAGTAAGCAACGCTGTCGATTTCTTTCGATTTTGGGTTTAAAATTCCGATAGTAAGCGCTTCTTTTTGGGTAAAATGAGCCGGAAAAGCAGATTCATCGATAGTAAATAAAGAATTTTCAGCTTTATTTTTTTCTCCACATCCAACAAATGCGATTCCTAATAAAATGACAGCTAGGAAGTTATATTTTTTCATAGTTTAAAATTTGAATAAGGCAATATACGACGATATTTTTATAGCAACAAAGGTCTTGCAAAAATATAAAAAGGTTGTATATTTGCACCGGCAAGTCCTACACGACCAGCTCCTGCAGACTCCCCCAGGATGGGAACATAGCAAGGGTACGTGGTTGAGCGGTGCGATGTAGGTCGCTTGCCATTTTTTTTAGAATTTAATTAGTTTTGTAATCTTCCTTTCAGGAGGATTTTTTTATTTTTGGACCTTTCAGAGTTTGAAGCAATAGGTTGTAGGTTAAACTTGCAACGTCAAATTCTGCTCAATAGATAATCGCATTTAACTTATAACATTTAATATCTAACTTAGAAATGAGCAAAGTCGTTTTAATTACCGGAGGATCATCAGGAATCGGAAAATCTATTGGTGAATTCCTGCATCAGAAAGGTTTCGTGGTTTACGGAACAAGCAGAAATCCTGAGAAAGTGTTAAATTCAGTTTTTCCTTTGGTTGCTTTAGATGTCCGCAGTTCTGAATCTATTAAAACAGCGGTAAACAAAATTATTGCGACTTCGGGAAGATTAGATATCGTAATTAATAACGCTGGAGTTGGAATTACAGGACCTTTGGAAGAAATTCCAACAGAAGAAATCAGAAACAATTTTGAAACGAATTTTTTTGGTCCAATTGAAGTTATGAAGGCGGCGTTGCCACAAATGCGTAAACAGAATTCTGGACTTATTATTAATATCACATCGATTGCTGGTTATATGGGGCTTCCATACAGAAGTGTTTATTCTGCCTCGAAAGGAGCTTTAGAATTAATTACTGAAGCTTTGAGAATGGAAGTTAAAGCTTTTGGTGTCGAAATTACGAATGTTGCGCCTGGAGATTTTGCAACTAATATTGCAGCTGGACGTTATCATGCGCCAGTAATTAAAGATTCTGCTTATGAAAAGGTTTATGGAGAAGTTTTGGCAACCATGAATGATCATGTTGATGCTGGAAGTAATCCGAATGAAATGGCAGAAGCAGTTTATAAAATCATTCAGACTAAAAAACCAAACGTACATTATAAAGTTGGTGCTTTTATGCAGAAGTTTTCAATTGTCTTGAAACGTGCCCTTCCGGATAAAATGTATGAGAAAATGTTGATGAATCACTACAAGTTGTAGAAAAATGTAAAAAACACACTTATTTATAACATATAATTTCAAATTGGTTTTGATTTTGAAAACGTTATTGATATTGATTTTGTAATTTTGCAGCTGGATTTTCTTCAAATGTTTTATTTAAAGAAAATTTACAAAAATATAAATACGAACAAACCATTTTTAATTAAACAAATAATTATGAAATTTTTTATAGACACAGCTAATTTAGCTCAAATTAAAGAAGCACAAGCTTTAGGTGTTTTAGACGGTGTAACAACAAATCCATCTTTGATGGCAAAAGAAGGAATCACTGGAAAAGATAACATTTTGAAGCATTATGTTGACATTTGCAATCTTGTTGAAGGTGATGTAAGTGCTGAAGTTAATGCATTAGACTTTGACGGAATGGTTAAAGAAGGTGAGGAGTTGGCTGAATTACACGATCAAATTGTTGTAAAACTTCCGATGACTAAAGAAGGTGTTATGGCAGCAAAATATTTTTCTGACAAAGGAATTAAAACGAACGTAACTCTTGTTTTTTCTGTAGGACAAGCGATTTTGGCTGCTAAAGCTGGCGCAACTTATGTTTCTCCATTTGTTGGTCGTTTAGATGATGTTTCTACTGACGGATTAAACTTGATCCAGGAAATTAGAGAGGTTTATGATAACTATGGTTACGAAACTCAAATTTTAGCAGCTTCAGTACGCCATACAATGCACATTGTTAATTGTGCTAAAATTGGTGCTGATGTTATGACTGGACCACTTTCTGCAATTTATGGATTATTGAAACACCCATTAACTGATATCGGTTTAGCTCAATTCGTTGCTGACTTCGAGAAAGGAAACAAGTAATATTTAGATACTTATAAATTAAAATCGTCTTTTTTCTAACGAGCAAGGACGATTTTTTTTACTTTTATATTGAATCTTAAATAGTTGAATATGAAAGTTATACTAATGCTATTGTCTTTTTTTGTAACAAGTTTTTCTGTAAATGCACAGGCTGCTAAAATTATTACTTCGGTAAATGATGCGGGAGATGTTGCAACTTATGAATTGGATTGTTCGGTTAAATTTCAAACTCTTGCCAAAGGTCTTCGTTATAATATCACAAGGCATGAATTTAAAGGTCCGGAGTTGAAAAATTCTTATCGATTGATGTTGGTAATGGATGGTTTTTATTCTAAAACTCAAAATAAAGAGATGACTATTTCTGCTGTGTTAAGTGACGGAACTGTTCTTGAAGCAAGAAAGATTATTGAAGACGATGGTTTTTTTGACGGAGCATGTACGTTGAAAATTAAAGACCCACAAGGTCTTTTAAAAGAAGATATTGATAAAGTGATTGTTCATGCTGATAAAGATGTCGTTTACTCTATAACAGCTCAAAACAAGGCAGTTTTCAAAAAGAATTTAAGTAATATTATTAATGCGAAATAAAGGGCTCAAAGGCCGAGAGTTACAAAGGTTCAAAGTTTATTCCCTTCTGAAATAAAAAAAATCCAAATTCCTATTGTAGATTGGAATTTGGAATTTTTTATATTGTTATTTTTTAAATTTTAGTGTCCGCCGCCTTCGCTTTCAACGTGGCTGATTCCTTGTTTTTTAAGGATTTTAGGGCAGTAGAATCCGTAGAATCCTAAGTATGCAAAACCTAAAAGTGGTATGATATAAGAGAAGTGTGTCCATGTAATTCCGAAGATTCCTCCAGGATGAGAAATGTCAAAGTCACAAATACTTCCCTGAACCAATGGAATAACTCCACCACCAAGAATCATCATGATTAAGAAGGAAGATGCTTTTCCTGTGTTCTTTCCTAAACCAGCGATAGCTAAATCGAAGATTGAAGGCCACATGATAGATAAGAATAAACCTCCAGAGATGAAAAAGAATTTAGCAATTTCTGGATCTGGCCAAGCCAATCCTAATACCATCATTGTTAATCCTGAAGCTCCGAAAAGCGTTAAAGTTTTTCCTGCGTTTTTACCACCAACAAAACTTACTGCAATAAATAGTAAGATCCAAATTGGGTAGATGTAGAATGAAGATACATCATGAGCAGCAAATTTATTAGCTCCGATAATTACTCCAAATGCAGCAGCTGGTACGATGAATTTTAAAGCGGTATTTACTAAGTTTGAAGTATTAAATACGTTTACACCACCATTCCAGCGACCAATCATTAAACTTCCCCAATATAGTGCGATAAATGGAGCGATTGCGTCTTCTAATACATTACCAAACTCGTTAGTGTGCAATAAAGCTGGTAAATTACTGATGATTGTTACTTCTGTCCCAACGTAAATAAAGATTCCAAGCATTCCAAGGTACAATTGTGGGTAATCAAGGATGTTGAATTTACTGTGACCGTCTTTAATAATTGCTTCTTCCTCTTTTTCAGGATCTTCGATTTTAGAAAAGTTCATAAAAACCGCTACAACGATAAAAGCAAGACCTAGAATAATAAAAGGTAACTTAATATCTTCTAATGAAAGAGCTGTTTTTTTGTTATCTCCCATTCCGAATAAAGCGATACCTAATAAAATCGCTCCAATTGTTGTTCCGAAAGAGTTGATACCTCCTGCAAGTGTCAAACGGTGTGCCCCAGTGTTCGGACTTCCCATTTTAATTGCTAATGGATTTGCTACAATTTGCTGAATAGAGAAACCTAAACCAACAGTAAACAAAGCAGTTAAGAAGAAAGGAAAACTTTCCATTGTGGCAGCTGGAATAAATAAGAATGATCCAACAGCAGAAAGAAGTAAACCAGCTGAAAGTGTTCTTTTATAGCCGAACTTTTGGAGTACGTCAAGCTTTAAAGAAACTAAAAAGAAGATTATCGATCCTACAAAATACGCGGCGTAAAATGCCCACGCTACTAATTGTGATTGTACTTGCGATAAAGTAAAAACTTTTTTGAATACTGGAATCAGGATGTCATTGGCAGAACCAACAAAACCCCAAAAGAAAAAGACGATTATCAACGAGATAAACTGCCCCCATTTGGTTTGCACATTTTCTGAACTCATAATAATAGGTTAATTTTTTATTTATTGTTTTTTGAAGACCGTAAATATATTTGTTAGGATTATCAAAAAAAAATAAAAAGGTATAAATAATGTTAAATTTATACCAACGACCATATTATTTCAACAAAGTGTTAATTTTTACCTACTTAGAAAATGTAATTCGCAATTATATTTACTCTAATATTTTATTTTTGACCTCTTTACTGTAGTTTCTACCTATCGGAATGTTGTAAGATTGTATTTGAACACGGTTTCCTTCAATAGATTTTACCTTATTAAGCGCAATTACGTAAGATTTATGTATCCTCAAAAACTTATCTGCAGGTAATTCTTCTGATAAAGATGTAAGAGATTTATGTGTAATATAAGTTTTATCTGGCGTGACAACTTTTATATACTCTTTCATGCCTTCTACGAATAAGATTTCTTCAATATTAATCTTCATCATCTTTTTGTCTACTTTGATGAAAATATGCGAATCGCCCTTTGAGGTTTCAACTTTAATATTGTTTTTAAGATTATATTCAGTCGTAATTTTATTGATACATTTTATAAATCTAGGTAGTGGAATGGGCTTGACCAAATAATCTAGTACATCAAGATCATAACTTTCAGCGGCAAATTCCCTAAAAGCGGTCGTAATAATGACTTTGGTTTTATTTTCAATCAGACTAATAAGTTCAAAACCAGTCATCATAGGCATGTTAATGTCTAAAAAAACGGCATCAACTGGTGTACTGTTGATAAAATCAAGCGCCTCCAAAGAATTGTTGAATGTTGCCATTATTTCAAAATCTGTAAAATTAGTAAAATAATTTTCCAGGACTTTGATTGCTAATGGCTCATCATCAATTAACACGCATTTAATCTTCATTCTGAGTAGGTATTTGTAGTCTGATTATGTAGAAATTTAGTTTGGTTTTTTGCTTTAGACTAAAATTGTTTTTGTAAATCAGCTTTAATCTCTTTTTTGTGTTCACTAAACCAATTCCTTTTTTTGAATTATGATTTTGTGAAATTACAAAATTATTTAAGATTTCAAAATCGAGTGTTTTATTATCGATTACCTTAATGTTGATTTTTATTTTTAGATTTTTATTGTTTAAACCCCCATGTTTAAAAGCATTTTCAACAAGAGAGATGAAAATGAGAGGAGGAACAACAACGTCTTCAATGCTTGATTCCAAATTGATGGTTACTTCAACATTTGCGAAACGAAGTTTTTCGATTTCGATATAATTTTGAATGTAATCAATCTCTTTGATTAACGGGACAAATTTGGTTCCTTTTACATCATAAAGAACATACTCCATTAAATTGGAAAGTTTGATAATTACATCAGGTACTTTCTTAGATGATTCTAATGATAGGGCGTATAAATTGTTTAATGTATTAAAGAAAAAGTGTGGCTGAATTTGATTTTCCAGATATTTCAATTTAATCTTAAACTGGTTTTCTCTTAAAGATCGGTTTCTTTCTCTTTCTTTTAGCCAAGTTAAAGTTAGATAAACCGATGAAGCCATTGCTAAAACATACAATTCTCCAATACAAACAGCTACAATGTGATTAATTTCGAAAGGATGATATTCTCTATTGGCTTCCGGCCATATATTTTCTGATATGATATAATAGGTAAGAGCGGTTTTAGCTAAATAAATTGCAAATAAACTCAGAAGCAATAAAAATGTATAAGTAATATATTTTTGTTTCAATACATACTTCGGAACCAAGACGAATAAATTGAGATATACTAAAGGTATAACTAATGAAAACTCAATTAAATTTGACTTAAACGCATAAGGATAATCATTAAAATAAGCTCCCCATCTTAAAAAGTTTAATGTAAAGTAAACTCCCCAAAACCAAATATGGTTTTGCAGTTTAATATCAAATTTAACTTTTCGAATTTCTTTCAATTGATTTTAAGCTATTAACGAATTTTGGTTTTTCTTAACAATGTATAAATATTGTGCAACTTTAAACAATTAACTGCAAAATGACAATTTTTTTGAATAAAATTTCGCAAAAAAAGGATATTGGTGCTTAAATTTTTAAATAGAACGTTTTCGTAAAACGTATTATTGAATGATTTATGTCGTTCGTTTAAATTTTATTGTCGTTGGTTTAATTTATTTTTTTTAACAATGTCTTAAGAATAATTTTACTTCATAACTAACAAAATAAAATAAACATGAAAAAAATTTTCTTAATCTTTATGATTGTTTTTACGGCGCAAGTTACTCTTGCACAGGTAAAAAGTGTCAAAGGTGTGATTACAGATTCTGAAGGTATGCCATTGCCAGGTGCTTCTGTTGCTGTACAAGGAGGTCAAAAGGGAACAACTACCGATTTTGACGGATTGTATACAATTGAAGCTCAAAAAGGACAAACCTTAGTTTTTACTTATGTAGGACTAGAAACTCAGTCAATTGTTGTAGGTGATGCTGCTACAATTAATGTGAAAATGGTTCAGGGAGCTTCAAATGCCTTAAATGAAGTTGTTGTAACTTCATTAGGTGTTAAGAAAACAAGAAAATCTTTGACTTACGCGGCTCAGGAACTTAAAGGTGATGAGTTGGTTCGTGTAAAAGATGCCAACGTAATCAATACAATTGCTGGTAAAATTGCAGGTGTTGCTGTAACAAAAAGTTCAGGAGGTACTGGTGGATCTACAAAAGTGGTTATTCGTGGTAACTCATCTATCATGAACAGTCAGCCGCTGTATGTTATTGACGGTATTCCGTTGTATAACGGAAGTTCTAATCAGCCGAATGATTCATTTGGTAGTACTGCTGGAGGTAATCGTGATGGAGGAGATACAGTTTCTTTAATTAATCCTGATGATTATGAAGGAATGACAGTTCTTAAAGGTGCTGCTGCTTCTGTATTATACGGATCTCAAGGAGCAAATGGTGTTATTTTATTGTCTTCTAAAAAAGTTAAAGAAAACACTGGAAATTTAACTGTTTCTTCTGTTACAACTGTAGAGTCTGTTCATTCATTACCAAAATTCCAAAATGAATATGGAACTGTTGATGCACAAAAATCTTGGGGAGGAAAAGTAGCTTCGAAAGATTTTGTTGAGGATTTCTTTAACACTGGTATTACACAAATTACTTCTGCTGCCTTTACTACAGGTACAGACATTTCTACTACAAGCATATCTTATGCAAATACTACTGCTTCAGGAGTTGTTGAAGGTAACGGATTGAAGAAAAATAACTTTGGAATTCGTCAAACTGCAAAGTTTTTTGATAACAAATTGACTGTCTCTGCAGATGCGAAATATACTAGCCAAACTATTAATAACAGACCTGTAAACGGACTTTATTCAAATCCTTTAACGGGAGTATATTTATTCCAAAGAGCAAATGATTTCAATTTTTACAAAGATAATTACGAAACATTTATTCCATCTAGAAACTTATACGGACAAAATTTTTATACAGAGCCAAATTCTGATATCTATGTTCAAAACCCATATTGGTTAATCAATAGAAATAAATCTGTTGATAAAGATAATTTCTTTAACGGTAACCTTGCTGTAGAATATAAAGCAAACAATTGGTTGAGTATTGGAGCAAGATATAGCTACAACAGAATTGAGAATGATTTTGATAAAAGAATCTATGCTACTACAAATACTTCATTGTCTCACACAAATGGTAGATACATTAACGTTGCTACGTTAAGTACTCAGCGTTACGGAGATTTGATCGCTAAAATCAATACTAATTTTAATGAAGATTTTAGTTTTAATGCTATCGTTGGAGCAAGTATCAATAATACTTTGGCCAATCATGCTACTACTTTAGATTCTGGTATTGTTGGTGGACTTGTTAATGCTAACTTATTTACATTAGGAAATTTTGCAGGTGCAAGTGGAGTTGATAACTTAAGTCTTCAAGCAACTGGTTCTTCTAGAGAAGTTCAATCAATCTTTGGTTCTGCTACTTTTGGATACAAAAACATGTTATACTTAGATGTTACTGGACGTAATGACTGGTCTTCTACTTTAGTAAACACAGGTACTCCATCTTATTTTTACCCATCTGTAGGGGTTACAGCTCTTATCAGTGAAATGACAACTTTGCCAGAGTGGATTAACTTCGGAAAAGTAAGAGGAACTTATGCTCAAGTAGGTAACGATATTAGTGCTTTTGTAACTTCTCCAAAATCAACAGTTCAAGGTGGTTTAATTATTCCTCCTACTGTAGGTCCAAGACCTGGAGATGTGTTAAAACCAGAATTAAAATCAGAATTTGAATTTGGTACTGAGTGGAGAATGTTCAACAACAGATTAGGTTTTGAAATTTCTTACTACAACTCTGAAACTAAAAATCAATATGTTCAGGTTCCTGCTCCAGCAACAAACCCTTATGGTTATACAAACTACGGAATCAATGCTGGTAGTATTGCTAACCAAGGTATCGAGCTTGTTGTAAGTGGTAAAGTTATCGAAGGAGACAAATTTTCATGGGAAACTATGGTAAACTATTCTCACAACAGAAATAAAGTTAAGTCAATTCCAGAAGAATTAGGAGGTACTATTCCTTTGACTCCAGTAAATAACATTAACTACAGATATGCTTTGACTGAAGGAAGACCATTTGGTGTTATCGAAGGAAAAGGTATTGTGAAAAACGATAAAGGAGAAATTGTTTTAGATCAAGATGGAAACTTAGCAGTTGAAGCTGATTTCCGCGAAGTTGGTAATGCAAACCCTGATTTCATGTTGGGTTGGTCAAACACATTCAAATTTGGTTCTTTTACAGCTAACTTCTTAATCGACGGACGTTTTGGTGGAGATGTAATGAGTATTACAGAATCTATGAATGATTGGTACGGAGTTTCAAAAAGATCTGGAGATGCTAGAAATGCTGGTGGTGTTGCCGTAAACGCAGTTATGCCTGATGGTACAAAAGTATCTAAAATAGATGCTCAAAAATACTATGAAACTGTAGGAGGTCTTAACGGTGCTACAGCTGAGTATGTATACGATGCTACAAACGTAAGTTTAAGAGAGGTTTCAATTGGTTATACTTTCAACAAAAAAACTATTCCATTTGTGAATACAGCAACTTTATCATTAATCGCAAGAAATTTATTCTTCTTTTACAAAGATGCACCATTTGATCCAAACATTGCTTTAAGTACAGGTCAAGGTTTACAAGGAGTTGATATTTATGGTTTGCCATCAACAAGAAGTATTGGTCTTAATTTAAATGTAACTTTCTAATTAAAACATCATGAAAACAAATAATATAAAAAAATCACTAATCTGTTTAGGTCTTTTGGCCTTAGTTGGTTGTACAGATAACTTTGATGAGGTTAACAGTAATCCTGATGGTTTTACTTTTGAAGAAACAACACAGGACTTTAATCATATCAAAGGACCTTTCAAAAATATGTTTGAAAATGTAATGGTAAATACTCCAGGTTGGAAGTATCAAGTTGCCATTGATTTATCCGGAAATACTTGGGGAGGTTATACTACAGCACCTGGTTTTGATGGTTCAAACAACCTTTCGTATGCGCTTTCGGATAACTGGAACCTTTGGGGATGGGAAGCAATTTATGCACAAGTTATGTCTAACTTCTTAAAAGTTGAAAGAGAAGCAAAAGGTAAATACGATCAGTTTTATGCTTTGGCAACTATTATCAAAGTGCAAACTTTACATAAAGCAGCAGATTCTTGGGGACCAATTGTATACTCAAAATTAGGAACTACAGATGCTGCGATTGGTTATGATTCTCAAGAAGAAGCATACGGATTAATGTTTAAAGATTTAGATTTTGCCGTTACAGAATTAACTAAAAGAATTGATGCTGGCGAGGCAAGTGCATTTGCAACTACAGACCGTTCTACTTACAAAGGAGACTACACAAGATGGGTAAAATATGCAAACTCTCTACGTTTAAGATTGGCAATGCGTATTGTAAAAATAAATCCAACATTGGCTAAATCAGAAGCAGAAAAAGCAATTAGCCAAAAATTTGGAGTTATGACTGTTGCATCTGATAGTTTTATTGTAAACAAAGATGTAGCACAGCATCCGCTAAGAGTTCCGGCTTATGATTATAATGATAGCCGTATGTCTGCAGATATGGAATCTATCATGGGAGGTTATAATGATCCTAGAATGAATGTTTACTTTAAAACATCTACTCAGTTTCCTGGAGAGTACAAAGGAATTCGTACTGGTGGAATTCTTGGAGACAAATCTAAACACTTGAATTTTTCAAATTTTGGTAAGATCATCGATGAAGACAAACAAGTTGTTTGGATGAACACAGCCGAAGTGTACTTTTTAAGAGCAGAAGGAGCTTTAAGAGGCTGGAGTATGGGCGGTGACGCTGCAACATTCTACAAAGCTGGTATTAACGCATCTTTCGATCAGCTTTCTACAGGTGGAGCTGCTGATTATATTGCTGATAATGCGAAAATGGCAAAAGATTACGTAGATCCAGTTGCTCCATTCAATAGTGGTTTGGCTGTAAACAAAGTAACTGTTGCTTGGGATGAAGCAGCAAGTAATGAAGTGAAATTACAAAAAATTATTACCCAAAAATGGATTGCAAACTTCCCTGACGGTATGGAAGCTTGGGCTGAACACCGTAGAACAGGTTATCCTAAATTATTGCCAATTCTTAATAACCAAAGTGGTGGTGCAATTAGTACAGAATTTGGAGTAAGAAGAATAAACTTTGTTTCTACTGAAAAAGATGGAAACCCAGAAGGTCTTAAAACAGGTATTGCAAAACTTAACGGTCCTGATAACGGAGGAACTAGAACTTGGTGGGATGTAAATGCTCCTAACTTCTAAAAAAAATATTGAGTTTGGTTAGTAGTAATGGTATAGACTGTGAAAACGGTCTATACCATTCTTAAAAAGCCAAAAATGATAATTACTACAAAAAAGAAAAGAAATGAAAAGTGCTTTAGAAATAAAACCTGATATCAGTTATAAAAGCGCAGGAAAATTTGAAGAAACCCGATTTGAAAAAATCCACAATGAAATCTTCAAAAATTCGATTGAAGCTTCTGTAATTGTAGCACAAGAAATTGCGCAGCTAATTAGATCGAAACAAGAGAAAAATAAATCTTGTGTTTTGGGGTTGGCAACAGGTTCTTCTCCTATAAAAGTGTATGAAGAGTTAGTGAGAATGCACAGGGAAGAAGGACTGAGTTTTAGCAATGTTATCACCTTTAATCTGGATGAATATTATCCGATGACTAAAGAGAATAATCAGAGCTATCACTATTTCATGCATGAGCATCTTTTTAATCATATTGACATCAAACCTGAAAATATTAATATTCCGGATGGTACAATAGCTATTGATGAAATTAATCAATATTGTATCGACTATGAAATGAATATTAAAAATGCAGGTGGTCTTGATTTTCAATTGCTTGGAATTGGGCGTACCGGACACGTCGGTTTTAATGAACCGGGCTCGCACATTAACTCAGGAACAAGAATTATTACACTAGATCATATCACAAGAGTCGATGCATCATCAGCTTTTAATGGTATTGATAATGTGCCGAAACGCGCCATAACTATGGGAGTTTCGACAATTATGAGATCAAAGCGTATTGTTCTAATGGCTTGGGGACAAAACAAAGCAGAAATTATAAAAAGAACGATACAGGGTGATATCAGTTCTGAAGTTCCAGCAACATTTTTACAAAATCATCCAAATGCAACTTTTGTTTTAGATCAGTCTGCTGCAACTGAATTAACCCGTTTTAAAACGCCTTGGTTGGTTGGTGAATGTCTTTGGACGCCTGAATTGAAAAGCAAAGCTATCGTTTGGTTGTGTCAAAAAACAAAACAATCTATTTTAAAATTAACAGACCGAGATTATAATAATAACGGAATGTCTGATTTATTGGCGCAAGAAGGTTCTGCGTATGATATGAATATTAATATGTTTAATATTTTGCAGCATACCATTACTGGATGGCCTGGAGGAAAACCTAATACAGATGATTCGCATCGTCCTGAAAGAGCAAATCCAGCAAAAAAGAGAGTAATTCTTTTCAGCCCGCATCCAGATGATGATGTTATTTCTATGGGAGGAACTTTCTCTAAGTTAATTAAACAAGGTCATGATGTTCATGTTGTTTATCAAACCTCTGGAAATATTGCCGTTACAGACGATGAAGCATTGAAGTTTGCTGAAGTTGCGAGTGATTTTATAGGTCCTAATAATTCCGAAATTAATTTTAAAGAAGTTATAGAATTTTTAAACAGCAAATCTGAAAATCAAATTGATTCTTTAGAGGTTAGAAAATTAAAAGGATTAATTAGAAGAAGAGAATCTTACGCTGCGACCCGATATATTGGTTTGAAAGATTCAAATACACACTTTTTAGATCTTCCTTTTTATGAAACTGGACAAGTAAAGAAAAATCCGTTAGGACCAGAAGATATTGCTATTGTAAAAGATATTATTGCTCAAATTAAACCACATCAGGTTTTTGCGGCCGGAGATCTTGCAGATCCGCATGGAACGCATGAAGTTTGTCTGAATGCCATATTTGCTGCTTTAAAAGAATTGAAACCAGAACCTTACATGAAAGATTGTTGGTTATGGCTTTATAGAGGAGCTTGGCATGAATGGGATATTCATGAAATTGATATGGCAGTTCCGTTAAGCCCGTCAGAGGTTTTATTGAAGCGTCATGCTATTTTATATCATCAATCTCAAAAAGACAGAGTGATGTTTCAAGGAAATGATTCTCGAGAATTCTGGGTTAGGGCAGAAGATCGAAACAAGAATACAGCCATTCTATATGATGAATTAGGTTTGGCGGAGTATGAAGCAATTGAAGCCTTTAAACGTTTTGATTATTAAAGTTTTATGATACGTTTTTGAACGAATCAAATGACAAAATTCAGATGATTGCTGGAAAAAGTGAGGTAATGCAGAAGTCATTCTGAATTTTGTCTTTTTTTTATATAAATTTCGGATACTTATTAATTATCCAACCAAAAAAAAGAAAAATGAAATACTTATTTGTACTATTATTTGCAGGTATAACTGCGGGCGCTCAGGTCCAGAAAGAGCAGCTTAATCTTATGCCGTGGCCTCAGAATGTTGTTGTTAACGAAGGTAATTTTACTTTGACCAAAAATTTTAAAGTTAATATTACAGGAAATCCGAATCCAAGAATTTTTGGTGGAGTAACTCGTTTTTTGCGCCGTTTAGATGGTAGGACAGGTATGTTTTTTGAACAAGGTTTTATAACAAAATTAAACGAAGTTCCAAATGCAGAATTACAAATCAATTGTACAAAAAGCGGTAAAATTGGTTTGTACGAAGACGAAAGTTATCATCTGGATATTACTTCAAACAAAATTACTTTAAACGCATCAAGTGATTTAGGAGCTTTACACGGTTTGGAAACTTTGTTGCAGATGCTTCAGAATAATTCGACTTCTTTTTATTTTCCTACATCAAAGATTTCAGATTTCCCAAGATTCACTTGGAGAGGTTTAATGATTGATGCTTCAAGACACTTTCAACCAATTGATGTAATCAAAAGAAATATTGATGCATTGGCTGCTATGAAAATGAATGTTTTTCACTGGCATTTGGTGGACGATCAAGGTTGGAGAATTGAAATGAAAAAACATCCAAAGTTTACAGAATTGGCTTCGGATGGAATGTATTACACACAAGAGGAAATTAAAAATATCGTAAAATATGCTGATGAGCGTGGTATTTTAATTGTTCCCGAAATAGATGTTCCAGGTCACGGATCTGCGATTTTAACGGCTTATCCGGAAATTGGCAGTAAAGTAATTACGTTGACGGGAGGAACATCCGAAAAAAATATTCAAGGTACAGCAATCGCTACCTATGGAATTGAAAGAAATGCTGGAATTTTCACACCAACATTAGATCCTTCAAATCCTAAAACATATCAATTATTAAGTGAAGTTTTTGATGAGGTTTGTCCGTTATTTCCAGGTGCTTATTTCCATATTGGAGGAGATGAAAACGAAGGAAAAGATTGGGATGCAAATCCAAAAATTCAGGAATTCAAAAAGAAACATAATTTAAAGACCAACCACGAATTACAAACCTATTTCACGATGCAATTGGCACCGATGTTGAAAAAACATGGAAAACAGTTAATGGGTTGGGAAGAAATTCTAACAAAAGATTTGTCTAAAGAAGCTATCGTTCACTCTTGGCGAGGACCAAACGAAGGAATGGCAGCAGGACAATCTTTGGTGGATGCTGTAAAAAAAGGATATAAAACAGTTTTATCAAATGGTTATTATATTGATTTGATGTATCCAATTGCTAGCCATTATTTAAATGATCCAATGCCAAAAGGGGCTACTTTGACTGCAGAAGAAAAGGCGAGAATTTTAGGTGGAGAAGCAACTATGTGGACAGAATTGGTAACTCCAACAACAATAGATTCAAGACTTTGGCCAAGAACAGCTGCAATTGCAGAAAGACTTTGGTCTGCTGAAGATGTTGTTGATGTTGAAAATATGAGAAAGCGTTTGGAAACCGTTTCTTTTAGATTAGAAGAATTAGGTTTAACTCATATTCGAAATAAAGATGTGATTTTACGAAACATTGCAAACAATCAAGACATTAAAGCATTAGAAGAGTTTTCAAAAGTGAGTGAGCCGTTAAAAGGATATACTCGTAATAAAGGAGGAACAGAGTACCAAATGTATTCTCCTTTTACACTTTTTGCCGATGCCTGCGGTCCAGATGCAAAAGATGCTCTAGCGTTTAATGTTGCAGTCAATCAATATTTAGCAAATAAATCGGCTGATAATAAAGCAAAAGTTGCAGGATTTTTTAATAAATGGATTGCTGTGCACAAAGATTTAACCGCTTTGAGTACAAATGCGCCTTTGGTACAGCCAATTTTGCCTTTGTCTAAAAAATTGAATGATGCATCTCAGGAATTATTGTTGGTTTTGGATAACAAATCGACTTTGAAATCTGACAATTTGAAAAAGTTAGTGGAAGACTGTAATACAAAAGATCATGCAGATGTCGAATTGTCTGTTTATGAGAGTTTGAAAAAATTACTTTAAGTCTTAATTGAATTAGTATTTGTTTAGGTTACTAATGTTTTTTTAAGTGATAATCATCTCTTCCATAGTTATTTGGTAGAGATGATTATAAAAAGAATTTCAGGAATCTATTTACAGTTTGTATATAAATTAAATAAAAAAATAACCAATAACGGAGTATTAACCTTTAAACAACCAAATAGAAAGATTACAAAACATGACAAAAAAGAGTATAGATTGATGAGTAGTCCCAAATTTATCATTTGTATTTGAAATTAATTTTTTTGAAAAATTATAAATAAATATCAATCACTACTATTGGCTAATGATTATGTATGAATCAGTAATAGTAATATTTATCTATAGAATTTAATTTGAGTTTATTTCCACTCGACAGCGGGCTTCCAATCTGCAGTTGAGCGAAACCCAGCAATATTTATGCTGCTGTGGCCCAATTACTTATTTTCTATTAACTAATATTTATTAATTATGAAACATTATTACAGATTGCTCTTTTTGTTATTGTTTCCCTTACTTGCGTTGGCACAACCTGCCCACGGTAAAAAAGTAGTAGGGTATTATGCGCAATGGTCTATTTATGCCCGGGATTTCAATGTTCCGAAAATAGATGGAAGTAAAATTACGCACTTGAATTATTCTTTTTATGGGACAACTTATGATCCCGCACATCCAGAGAATACAAAATTAAAATGTTTGGACACTTATGCTGATTTTGAGCATATGGAAGGAGGTATTCCGTGGGATGCTCCGGTAAAAGGAAACTTTTATGATTTAATGAAGCTAAAAGAAAAGTATCCGCATTTAAAAATTCTAATTTCTGTTGGAGGCTGGACAAAAGGACAGGATCTTTCTCCAATTGCTGCAAGTCCTGTGGCAAGAGCAGCTTTAGCAGCAGATATGGCAAACTTTATTACTACATATCCTTTTATAGATGGTTTTGATATCGATTGGGAATACCCTCTTTCGGGTGGAACTGACGGTACAGAAATAGTAAATGGTGCGCCTGTTCCTCCACAAAAATACAGTCCTGATGACAACAAAAATTTGGTTTATTTATTAAAAGCCATGCGTCAGGCAATGCCAAATAAATTGGTTACGATTGCTGCTGGAAACAATGTTAGAAACGTTTCTAAACAGTATTTAGGGCCAAACAACAGATCACAATATGGTATGAGCGAAGATATTTCGACGTATTGTGATTATATTACCTATTTCGGATATGATTTCGGAGGGAATTGGTATGACAAAACTTGTTACAATGCACCATTATACGCAAGTGGAAATCCAAACGATCCGTTATATGGAGCGACACAATCAGAATCATTAGACGAATTAACCAATCAGTATTTGAATGTTGTTGGTTTTCCTGCGAATAAATTAATCATGGGATTGCCTTTTTACGGAAAAAAATTCGATAACGTTGCCACAAATTCAACAAACGGATTATTTGTTTCAGCGCCAAGATATGTAGTTCCAGGATGTACAAATCCGCAAAATCCAACTGGAACTTGGGATGGTTCTGGAGCTTGTGAAAAATCAGGAAGTATCGAAATATGCGATTTAGTCGGAAATCCAGTTACAAATTCGCATGCTTATTTAGATCCAAATACCATGATGGTAACGCCGTCTGCAGCTTCGGCAGGATGGGTTCGTTATTTTGACAATACAACAAAAGTTCCTTACTTATATAATGCTACAACAAAAGAGTTTATCTCTTATGAAGATAAACAATCAATGGATTTAAAAGTACAATACATTAAATCTAAAAACTTAGCTGGAGGTATGATTTGGGAATTATCTCAAGATACTAGAGGTTCAATTCCGAATTCATTATTAAATCAGGTCGATACTTCTTTTGGAAGCGTAGTTCCAGGAACAGTAAGCATTGCAGGTTCTGTAAAAAACGGATCAGTTTTGGTTACAGATGTTACGGTAGAATTACGTAATGCAAGCAATGCAGTAATTCAAACTGTAGTTTCTCAAACAGGAAACTTTACATTCAATAGTTTAACTTCTGGGCAAAACTATTCTGTGACAGCTCTAAAAGCGAGTTATACATTTGTTCCAGTTTCGTTGACAAACGTTACAACAAATCAAACTGGAGTTATAATAAATGGTACCCAACCAACTTATACCGTAAGCGGAACAGTTCTGAACGGATCAACGCCAGTTTCTGGTGTGACGGTTTCAGCAGTTTCAGGAAGTACGACTTTAACAGCAACTTCAAATGCAAGCGGAGTTTACAGCGTTGCAGGTTTAACAGCGGGATTAAACTTTACAGTTACAGCTTCAAAATCTGGATTTTCGTATACACCAGCTTCAACAGTTTACAATGCAATTGATGCTAACAAAACATTGAATTTTACTCAAGGTACGGCAGTTGTAAATTATACGGTAAGCGGAACAGTTCTTAACGGAAGTACTCCAGTTTCTGGGGTAACAATTACAGCGTCTTCTACAAGTGGAAATATAACGGCAATTACCAATTCTAACGGAACATATTCTCTTTCGTTGGTTTCTGGTGGAAATTATAATGTAACAGCAGCCTTGACAGGACAAACTTTTACTCCGGCTTCAACTGTTTATTCTAATTTGAATGCCAATAAAACATTAAACCTTACTCAAGATGTTGTAACAACAACAAGTAAAATTAGCGGAACGGTTAAAAACGGAGCAACTCCAGTTGTAGGAGCAAAAGTCGAATTGGTTTTACCTTGGACGGATAACACACATAACTGGAAAAGTGTTATCGCAACCACAGACGCACAGGGGAAATACAGTTTTGATAATTCTGTTACAGACGGTTATACGCAAATTACAAGTTTAAAATTGAATACATGGTCAAACGGAGAAGTGAATTATTACCCAAATAATTTGGCAAATTTCCCTGTTCCTTCAAGTCCGACAGTTTATAATTTTAATACCAATTCAACTGCGAAATCCGCATTAGCTGCAGCGACAAACTTAATCAGCGGAACGGTTAAAAATGGTTCTGCACCTGTGGCAAATGCAAAAGTAGAAATTGTTTTGCCTTGGACAGACAATACACACAACTGGAAAAGTGTTTTGGCAACAACAGATGCATCAGGAAATTACACTTTCGATAACTCAGTTGTGGCAGGTTATACACAGATTTTGAGTTTGAAATTAAACTCATGGCAAAATGGGGAAGTAGCTTATTACCCAAATAATCTAGCAAACTTTGCTGTACCAACAACATCAACACTTTATAATTTCAATACCAACCAATCTACACCCCCGCAGATAAGTATTACGAGTCCGTCAACAGCAACTGTTGCTATTGCTCCAGGAACTGCAATTCAGCTTAAAGCGACGGCGAGTGTAGATGCTAGTTTGACAATTTCATCAGTTGTATTCAATATCAATTCACAAAATATTACGGCAACACTTTCTGGATCAGAATATGTAGCGAGTTGGACACCCGTTGCAGCAGATTTCAATAAAAATTATACGTTGAAAGCAACGGCAACAGCTTCAAGTGGAGCAACGGCAGTAAGCACAAAAGATTTTTCTCTGCAATGCTCAGGAACAACATGTCCGAATGCATTGCCTGTAATTACTTGGAATTCACCGTCAAATACTACGGTATATCAAAATACTTTCCAAGTTGTGCCAATTTCAGTTACAGCTGTTGATAGCGACGGTTCTGTTTCTGGTGTCACAATTACAATAAATGGAGGTACATTTAATATGACGGCAGGTACAAATAATACTTATTCGTATAATTTTACGCCATCTGCTTATCAGGATTATCCAATTGTAATTAAGGCAACCGATAATAAATCAGGTGTAACTACATTAAATAATACCATTAAAATTGCTACAGTAGGGACTAACAGATTTATTCCGCTTCCATCTAAAATTATTTTAGGATACGCACATTCTTGGGAAAATACTTCAGCACCATTTTTATACTTTTCTCAAATGGTCGGAAGCAAGTTTAATGTAGTAGATTATTCTTTCGTAGAAACCGTTAATCGTGATGGTTATACGCCAATATTGACTACAAATGATGCTAGATATTTGACCAATGGAGTTTTCGATAAGCAATTATTGAAAAACGATATAAAATCTTTAAGAGATAGTGGAGTTCCTGTTATTGTTTCTATCGGAGGTCAAAATGGTCATGTTGTTTTAGACAATGTAACACAGAAAAATATTTTTGTTAATGGTCTAAAGGCAATTATTGACGAGTATCAATTTGATGGAGTTGATATTGATTTTGAAGGAGGATCGATGAATTTTAGTGCAGGAAATCTAAGAGATATCTCTTATGCTGGTATTTCTGCTTATCCAAGATTGAAAAACGTAGTCGATGCTTTCAAAGAATTAAAAGCGTATTACGGACCAGGATTCTTATTGACTGCAGCTCCAGAAACACAATATGTACAAGGAGGATATACAACTTATACAGATACTTTTGGTTCGTTCCTACCAATTATTCAAAACTTGCGTAACGAGTTAGACTTGCTGGCGGTACAATTGTATAACACAGGTGGTGAAAACGGATTAGACGGCCAATATTACGGTACGGCTAAGAAATCAAATATGGTAACAGCCTTAACTGATATGGTGATTAAAGGGTATAACATTGCTTCAACAGGAATGCATTTTGACGGTTTACCAGCTTCAAAAGTTCTTATTGCATTACCGGCTTGTCCAAGTGCAGCGGGAAGCGGTTATCTAACACCGACAGAGGGAATTAATGCTATGAATTATTTAAGAACTGGAACCACTTTTTCTGGAAGAACATATACGATGCAACCAGGTGGTCCATATCCTTCTTTAAGAGGTTTAATGACTTGGTCTGTAAACTGGGATGCTTCTTCTTGCGGAAATTCATCTGAATTATCTAAAGCTTATGCAGCCTATTTTGCATCACAAGCCGCAGCAAAAACATTGGCGACCGATAAGATTTCAGCTGAAAATAACACAACGCTGGCGTATTTTAAAGATAATGCTTTGACTGTGTCTAATGACAATGAAGATATCGCTCAGGTAGATGTATTCAACACAATCGGACAAACAATTATGAGTCACAGAAATCTTCAAAGTAACAAAGAGATCGTGCTTCATAATCACAGTTTTGCAAGCAAACAGATATTTGTTGTAATCGTAACAGATAAATCTGGAAACAGAAAATCATTAAAAGTGATGAACTTTTTAAATTAAAGTAATAATGAAAAATTAGAAATAAAAAGATGGGAGGATTAAAATTGAGTTTGGTTATTTATGTTTTAGTCTATTTTTATTTCGATTAAATGTGGTTATCAGGGCAATTTTGTTATTTGGTTTTTGCCTTGAGAACTGCATCAAGAACCTGGCAATTTTGATTGCTGGGTTCTTTATAAAAAATTAAATGTTGCAATCTTTTTTAAAATGAAAGTTTGAATTTAGGAAAGACATTAAAAGGAATTTTACTGTTCTTAAAAGAACAAAAAATATATTTTCAAGAGTTAATAACAAAAATCCTGAAAATTATGTGAAATAAAATGTTTGGTGGGTTAAAATTGAGTTTGGTTATTTATTTTTTAATCTAATTTTATTTCAAAAAAATGTGCTGAATTTGGATAATTGTTATTTGGTTTTTATCCAAAGGAGGACGTTTATAGAGCCTGACAATTCGTTGTCAGGCTTTTTTGTTTAAAAAATATTCAAATTATTAGGAGATACCGCTTTTAAGATTATTTTTACAACAACTAATCAAACCCAAAATAATGAAAGCATTCTCAATTTTCAATTATGTATTCGCAATTATCGGCGCTGGTCTCATGGCTGGAGCAATTTATCTTTATGTAGACAAACAGGCTTTTCTGGAAAAAGCAGAAACGGTTCAGGGAACAGTTGTAGAAATGATTCCAAAGCGATCTAAAGAATCAACAACGTATAGCCCGGTGGTTTCTTTTAAAACCAAGACCGGGCAAACCATTACCTATACATCTTCCACAAGTAGTAATCCGCCTAGTTATAATGTTGGCGAAAGCGTGACTATTTTTTATGATCCAGCAGATCCAAATGATGCAGAAATCAACGGATTTTTTTCGTTATGGCTGGGTGTTTTAATCTTAGGTTTTATAGGAACAGTTTTCTTTTTAATTGGATTTTTAGGCATTTTATTTCGTTGGTTAAAAAATAAAAAAGCACAAAATCTACGAGAAACCGGAAAACCTATTGCTGCAAAATTTACACAAGTTCAATTAAATACCAATCAATCATTAAACGGTCGAAACCCTTTTCAGATTTTGAGTCAATGGCAAGATCCTCAAACGAATGAGTTATATGTTTTTAAAAGTGAAAGCATTTGGTATGACCCTACAGAATTTATAAATACTGAAACGGTAAGAGTATTCATTGATCCGCAGAATCCTAAAAATTATGTGATGGATACTTCTTTTTTACCTGTTTTAAAAAATTAGAAATATAAATTGCTTAACCGTTTAGATATCTTTACGGTTAAGCAAACTCTTTTTTTGCTTATTTTTGAAATCAAATACAATGTTTCAGAATCCATGCAGAAATTCTACAGTCTACTTTTTTTTCTTTTAATCTTTTCTATAAGTCCGGCTCAAAATAAATTTGGAAATCCAGAAGTCGATCCTTTACAAATTCAGAAAACTTACGAACAATGGTCTGTCTATCAGAATAAAAAAATCATGCTTTCGAGAGATTTTACAGCATTGGATGTTGCATCAAAAGAAATCTCAAAAGAAGTTTTTCTGGATCAGCTAGCAAATGGAAATTTTATTCCAATTCGACTAAAATCTGATGAAGGAGTCTACTATTATAAACTTTACAAAATCCAACCCAAAACAGATACGAGTATAAAAGCAACAATCAATCAAATTGGATTTGATGCTTATAAGAATTTCAAAATGGAAGGAACTGCTTTTCCGCAATTTTCATTCAAAGATTTAAACGGAAATTTAGTTACCAATGAATCCATGAAAGGAAAAATCATCGTAATAAAATGCTGGTACATTCACTGCACGCCTTGCATTAGAGAATTTCCTCAAGTCAATAAATTGGTTGAAAATTACAAAGACCGAAAAGATATTGTTTTTATGAGTTTAGCCGAAGATTCTCCTGAACAATTAAAAACATTTTTAGCGAGAAAACCTTTGTCCTATTCTGTAATTCCAGATATGAAAGAATACATGAATAATGCCTTACAGCTGAATTCTTTTCCAACACATTTTATCATCAACAAAGAAGGAATAATTTCAAAAGTGCTTCCAAATTTTGAGAGTTTAGAAGTCGCTTTAGCGAAAGAAAGTAAGCTTTAGTTGAATCTCGCAAAGTCGCAGAGGCGCAAAGTTTTTTAAGCAAAGTAACCTCATTTTTTGTCATCCTGAGCGAAGTCGAAGGACCGCATGCTAAATCCGTACTGATTAGCTCAAAGTGCGTGTCCTTCGACTTCTCTCAGGATGACATACTTTAGGTTATAAACAAAACTTTGCGTCTTCGCGACTTTGCGAGAAAATACTCATTCAAAGAAAAAAACCTTAGCACCTTAGCATCTTTGCAACTTAGAACCTTTTTCACTACTTTTGCACCAAATTAATTAAAAAGACATTCATGTTAACAGTCAATAATTTATCAGTTCAATTTGGTAAAAGGATTTTATTTGATGAAGTAAATACAACTTTCACTC
This sequence comes from Flavobacterium potami, assembly GCF_020026915.1. Taxonomy (GTDB): domain Bacteria; phylum Bacteroidota; class Bacteroidia; order Flavobacteriales; family Flavobacteriaceae; genus Flavobacterium; species Flavobacterium potami. The sequence goes on from NZ_JAINUY010000001.1 coordinate 626,530, forward strand.
ACGGAAATATTTACGGAGTTATTGGAGCCAATGGTGCTGGAAAATCTACTTTCTTAAAAGTTATTTCGGGCGATATCGACCCAACTTCTGGTCACATTCATTTGGAGCCAGGAAAACGTATGTCGGTTTTAAACCAGAACCACAACATGTTCGACGAACATACTGTTTTAGAAACCGTATTAATGGGAAATAAAGTTCTGTACGCTGTTAAAAAAGAAATGGATGAACTTTATTTAGATTATAATGACGCCAATGCAGACCGAATTGGAGAGCTTCAGGTTCAGTTTGAAGAAATGAACGGATGGAACGCCGATTCTGACGCTGCAGCAATGTTATCTAACTTAGGAATCACAGAAGCAGATCATTATACTTTAATGGCTGATATGGAAGGAAAAATGAAAGTACGTGTGCTTTTGGCACAGGCGCTTTTCGGAAATCCTGACTTGCTGATTATGGATGAGCCTACCAACGATTTGGATTTTGAAACAATCGCTTGGTTAGAAAACTTCTTAGCAAACTACGAAAACACTGTAATCGTTGTATCGCACGACCGTCACTTTTTAGATGCGGTTTGTACACATATTTCTGATATTGATTTCGGAAAAATCAATCACTACTCAGGAAACTATACATTCTGGTACGAGTCTAGCCAATTAGCGGCAAAACAACGTGCGCAGCAAAACAAAAAAGCAGAAGAGAAGAAACAAGAATTGGAAGAATTTATTCGTCGTTTTAGTGCAAACGTGGCGAAATCGAAACAAGCTACTTCTCGTAAAAAAATGATTTCTAAATTAAATATTTCTGAAATCAAACCTTCTAGCCGTCGTTACCCTGCGATTATTTTCGATCAAGATCGTGAAGCTGGAGATCAAATCTTAAATGTAGAAAACCTTTCTGCTTCTGTTGATGGAGAAATCTTATTCAAAGATGTTGATTTGAATATGGCGAAAGGCGATAAAATCGTTCTTTTCTCTAAAGATTCACGTGCTACAACAGCTTTCTACGAAATCTTAAACGGTGAGCAAAAAGCAGATTCTGGAACTTTCGATTGGGGAATTACAACAAACCAAGCGTATTTACCAGCTGAAAACCACAAATACTTCGAAAATGATTTAACTTTAGTTGACTGGTTACGTCAGTACGCTAAAACAGAAGAAGAGCGTGATGAGGTTTTCATTAGAGGTTTCTTAGGAAAAATGATTTTCTCTGGAGAAGAAGCTTTAAAAACTTCTAGAGTTTTATCTGGAGGAGAAAAAGTACGTTGTATGCTTTCTAGAATGATGATGGAACGTGCTAACGTTTTAATGTTAGACGAACCAACAAACCACTTAGATTTGGAGTCTATTACAGCTTTCAACAACTCATTGAAAAACTTTAAAGGTTCTGTAATTTTTACAACGCATGACCACGAGTTTGCACAAACTGTTGGTAACCGAATTGTAGAATTAACGCCAAACGGAGTTATCGATCGTTACATGACATTTGATGAATATCTTGATGATGAAAAGATTCAGGAACAAAGAAAGAAGATGTACAATCTTTAATTTTTGAAATTCCAAATTCCAAACTTTGAGCTTACAACTTTGTCAAAGTTTTAAACTTTGACAAAGTTCAACAACCATAAAAAAAATCCCAAATTCCATTTAAACTTGGAATTTGGGATTTTTTAATTTTTAGATTTTACTATTTATTTCTTGCCGAACATTTTAGCAAAGATCCAGATAATAATCGCAATGATAAAGATTACGATAAAGATTCCAAATCCCATTCCGGCTTTAAAAATGTCTCCAACTAATTCACAGCTTGAAAATGAAAATAGTATTACGAATACCATTAACAATCTAAGTATTTTATTTTGCATGATTTTGAGTTTTTAAATTGCTTTAATAAAATTACTTCAGGAATAAGGGAAATGTGTTATATAATTTTTGTGAAATGTTTTAGGATTTAGATTTGATAGTTTTTATTTCCAAAAATACGAGCCCGATAATAACTAAGATTTCAGCTAAAAAATAAATAATGCCAAAAATCGAAATACTTTGATAATAACAAACGATAATCCCAATTGTCAAAAGACAATAAAGAATATTAGCCGTACAGATTATTTTTAAAAATGATTTCCAATTTCGCTTGACGAAAAAATAGCAACTGATTGAATAAACGAAAAAAGTGAAGGCAATAATTGAAAGGTATTCAAAAACATTTTTTGATAAACCGAAAAAATCATTGAAATTTCTAAGGATAAAATAGAGTAAAAAAGCAGTTAGAAAAGCTCCAAGGCTGTCTAATAAAAAAATGTTTCGACGTTTTACAAGACTTTTTTGGAGTGATTTTTTCATTTGTAATTCTTTTCAATTTGATTTCTACAAGTATTACTGATTTAAAAAATCTAAAGCTTTCTGAGTCAGATTGCATTTTTTTTCCTGAAAGAATGCTAAACATTTTTTTAGTTCCAGATTGTTATTTGTATTTCCAATAAAAGTAAATATGGAATTTATTTTAGTGATTTCGATGTTAGTGGTTTTGTAAGCCAAGTAAATGTCAATTTTTTCAATATTCTCATAGTAATCAGTTTTACCCCAAAAACTGCCTCTGTGTTCAAAAGATTCTTCTTTTAAGATTAATTTCGGATTGTAATTGTTGAGTGCCAAGACAAAAGGCAGAGGAATCTTTTTTATGCCTACAAAACCAGCGATTAATTTTACGTCAATATCTTTTCTGTTGATATATATAATAATGGGATTTTGACCATCTAAGTCTCTTTTTGAACGTCCGAATAAACCTATTTCACTTTCATTAGGATTTGTTGTGTTTATTTCTGCAGGATGAACATAAGTGTACATACCGTAATAATGCCCTGATATCGACCATCCTTTTGCCTTTTTAAGTGTGGTAACTCCGAAATCACCGGCTGGAGATCCTATATGAACAGGGCCATATTCAGCCATAATCTTAACAGCTTCTGTTCTTATGTCTTCAATCGTATCAGTATTATTAAAAACAATGTAACTGCCATTTTCAAATAAAACCCAATCTTGAAATTTAGGATTAATAGCAAGTCTTACATTGTCAATTAAAGTTTGGTCCATTTTTTATTTTGTATTGAAACTTATGAAATAAATATATTTAGAATACTAAAATATATCATAAAAGGATAAGTAAAATATAAAAGGCAAAAAATATTTCCTTTCTTAAGACCCCAACAAATAAAATCAGATTCCGTATATTTGCCCGATCAATCATTACAATTAATTATGAGCCAGAAAGTATTACTTAATTCAAAAGAAGTTACTATTATACTTCACCGTTTGGCTTGTCAGTTAATCGAAAAACATCTTGATTTTTCAAATACTATTTTAGTGGGAATTCAGCCAAGAGGCGTTTTTTTAGCTGAACGTTTAAAACAAATTTTAGAAAACGAATACCAGGTTCCAGAAATTTCTTTGGGTTATTTGGATATCACTTTTTTTAGAGATGATTTTCGTCGTACAGAAAAACCACTTGAAGCCAATAAAACTCAAATCAATTTTATAGTCGAAGACAAAAAAGTCATTTTTATAGATGATGTTTTGTTTACAGGCCGAAGCATTCGTTCTGCGTTAACTGCCATTCAATCTTTCGGAAGACCTTCAGAGATCGAATTGTTAGTTTTAATCGACAGACGTTTCAGCCGTCATTTACCAATTCAGCCCGATTACCGTGGTCGTCAGGTAGATGCTATCAATGGCGAAAAAGTGATTGTAAGCTGGAAAGAAAATGATGGTGAAGATGTTGTTCACTTAGTGACAAATTAAATTTGGTTAATCGTTTAATCGGTTAATTGTTTAATCGATTTATTTCGATTACTCAATTAAAAATTATAAAAATAGGTTAACCGTTAAATCGTTTAACTGTTTAATCGCAAAGCAAACGATTAAACGATTCAACAAATAAACAATTAAACAAAAAAGATGAAAGAATTAAGCGTAAATCATTTATTAGGAATAAAATATATCAACGAAAATGATATTAACCTGATTTTTGAAACGGCAGATCATTTTAAAGAAGTCATTAACCGACCAATTAAAAAAGTTCCTTCATTACGAGATATTACCATTGCCAATATTTTCTTCGAAAACAGTACCAGAACAAAACTCTCTTTCGAATTAGCGCAGAAACGTTTATCTGCTGATGTCATCAGTTTTTCTGCAGCTCAATCGTCGGTTAAAAAAGGAGAGACCTTGATTGATACTGTAAATAATATCCTTTCGATGAAAGTAGATATGGTTGTAATGCGCCACTCCAATCCCGGAGCGGCTTATTTTTTATCTAAAAATGTCAAAGCCAGTATCGTAAACGCAGGAGACGGCGCACACGAACACCCAACTCAGGCTTTATTGGACAGTTATTCTATAAGAGAAAAATTGGGCGATGTAGCTGGTAAAAAAGTGGTGATTGTAGGTGATATTCTGCATTCGAGAGTAGCTTTATCCAACATATATGCTTTGCAAATGCAAGGTGCAGAAGTAAAAGTTTGCGGACCAAAAACTTTGATTCCAAGATATATCGAATCTTTGGGAGTTACGGTTGAACCAAATTTACGCAAAGCCTTAGAATGGTGCGACGTTGCGAACATGCTTCGTGTACAAAACGAACGTATGGATGTGAATTTCTTCCCATCAACACGTGAATACGCACAACAATATGGAGTAGACAAACCACTTTTGGATTCGCTAGGAAAAGAAATCGTAATCATGCACCCAGGACCAATCAACAGAGGAGTAGAGATTACTTCTGAAGTTGCCGATTCTGATCATTCTGTAATTTTAAATCAGGTTGAGAATGGTGTAGCGATTAGAATGGCGGTTATTTATCTTTTGGCGTCTAAGATTCAGTAGATTTTTGTTTCATGTTTCAAGTTGTTGAAATGTAGATGTAGCATGTTACCCTGAGCGAAGTCGAAGGGCTTTTCATCATGCACGTCTTTTGTAAACGAGGGCTTCGACTTCGCTCAGCCTGACAAACGGTGCATACACAAAACCTGAAACCTGAAACTTGAAACCTGAAACAAAAAAACGAAAAACAACAAATAAAAAAACTTCGTACCTTAGCTCTCAGAAAATCAATTTTTATATAAGCCCCATAAATTAAAAAATGAAAGTAGATCAAAAAGGACATACCGTTACAATTAAAGATACACAAGGAGATGTAAATGCTTTCTTGGAAAAAGTAACGCAACAGTTTAAAACCTTTGAAAAACAAAATATTATCATCGATTTATCATCAGATGCTGCTGTAACAGAAAAAGATTTGAAAGCTTTTTTACCGCTTTCTAAGCTTCATAAAAAAGCAAAAAAATCATTTGTAATTGTTGCTACAGATCTTGATTTTAATGCTATTTCAGATAAATTGGCTGTAGTTCCTTCTCTTTTGGAAGCTCACGATATTATCGAAATGGAAGAAATCGAAAGAGATTTAGGATTTTAAATATGGGTTTAATTGTTTATTCGTTTGAGCGTTTAATCGATTTGATTTAATTTTATACGATTAAACGATTTACCAGATAAACGAATAAACAATAAAATTGAAATTAACTATACTTGGCTGTTATGCCGCAACTCCTAGAACACTAACTAATCCGACTTCGCAGGTTTTAGAAATTAAAAATCGATTGTTTTTAATTGACTGTGGAGAAGGAACTCAGGTTCAGCTTCGAAAAAATAAGATTAAATTCTCTAAGATTAATCACATTTTTATTTCGCATCTACACGGCGATCATTTGTATGGATTAATTGGAACTATTTCGACTTTTTCTCTTTTGGGAAGAACAACCGATTTACATATTTATGGTCCAAAGGGAATTAAAGAACTGATTCTGCTTCAATTGAAATTGACGGAATCATGGACTACTTATTCTTTGTTTTTCCATGAATTGGAATCGAAAGAAAGTGAAGTTATCTTTGAAGACAAACGTGTTATCGTAAAAACAATTCCGTTAAAACATCGTGTGTATACGAATGGATATCACTTTCAGGAAAAACCAGATGAAAGGAAACTGAATGTAGAAGCTGTTCAAAAATACGATATCCATGTTGCTTATTATCAGAAAATAAAAAACGGTGGAGATATCAAGCTTGATGACGGAACGATAATTGAAAATGAAAAACTGACTTTCGATCCGCCGCCAACAAAAAGTTATGCTTTCTGTTCTGATACGGTTTACAATGAGGATATAATTCCAATTATAGAAAATACTGATATTTTGTATCACGAATCTACGTTTTTAGAATCTGAAGCAAGATTGGCAGAGAAAACGCTGCATTCGACAGCAAAAGAAGCAGCAAGAATTGCTTTGAAAGCCAATGTAAAACAATTAATTTTAGGACATTATTCTACACGTTATGACGGAATTGAGTGTTTTAAAAAAGAAGCAGAAACTATTTTTCCGAATGTACTTTTGGGAGATGATGGGGTTTCATTTGATTTTTAAATAGATACTAAGGTGCTAAGTTTCTAAGATTCTAAGTTTTTGAAACCTGAAACTTGAAACCTGAAACCTGAAACAAAAAAACAAAACTATGAGTGATTTAAGTAATTATAGAAAATCTTACGAGAAAAGCGAATTATTGGAAGATAATATTCCGGAAGATCCAATTAATCTTTTTAACAGATGGTTTCATGAGGTTGAAGATTTTGGTGGAAGTGGAGAGGTAAATGCCATGACGGTTTCTACGATTGGTTTGGATGGTTTTCCGAAATCGCGTGTGGTTTTATTGAAGAAATTCTCCGAAGAAGGGTTTATATTCTATACCAATTATCATTCGGAAAAAGGAAAAGCTATCGAAGCCAATCCAAATGTTTGTCTGTCTTTTTTCTGGCAGGAAATGGAACGCCAGGTTATTATAAAAGGAATTGCTCAAAAGACTTCTGAAATTATTTCTGATAATTATTTCGATTCTCGTCCAGATGGAAGTAAACTTGGAGCTATTGTTTCTAATCAAAGTGAAGTAATTCCGTCGAGGACTTTTTTAGAAGAAAACCTGAAAAAAATAGAAGCAGATTTTGAAGGAAAATCGATTCCAAGACCTCAAAATTGGGGAGGATATATTGTCACACCGTTACAAGTCGAATTTTGGCAAGGTAGAGCTAACAGACTGCACGATAGAATACGTTACACCAGTCAATCTGATTTTTCATGGAAGATTGAACGCTTATCTTCTTGATTTGTAAGAAAATTATATTTCATTAAAAAATATAGGTGTATTTCATCGATTAATTTTGTAGTTTAGCGACAAATTGAATATGTTTGGTCTAGAAAAATAGAGAACATTTATTCAAAAATAAATTTAAAGGATTTGCCCCACATCTACTTTAAACTGCTAATATGCTGTTGATTATGAAAAAGATTAAGCGCATCATGTTGTTCATTGCGATTGTAATCGCAATGAACTCATGTACTGCAGACACTGTCGAAGGAAGCGTGGATAAAAGTCCGACCGAAGCGCTCGTTACCAATTATTCTTATAACGACTCAGAACTTCAAACCATGAAGCTAATAAACGACTATCGATTAAGTGTCGGTTTAAATGCTCTGGAAAAAGTCAATCATATTTCTTATAAATGCGAAGAACATAATGTGTATATGATTGATAATAATGTCGTAAATCATAACGATTTTGTTGAACGATCTCAAAATATTACTAGCGTTTTAGGGGCTAAGAAAGTTGGAGAAAATGTTGCCTATAACTATAAAACTCCTGAAGCGGCTTTGAGAGCATGGCTTGAAAGTCCAGGTCATAAACAAAATATAGAAGGTGATTATACACACTTCGGAATATCTGTAACTACAGATGCTGCGACAGGTAAAAAATATTACACTAACATTTTTGCTAAGCTGTAAACGAAAAATTGAACTGGTTGTTTTTTAGAGATCGTCGTATTTTGCAAGAATTACGACGATTTTTTATATAAAAAAAGCTGCCCAGTTTAGACAGCTTTTAAAGATTGGTTGTGTTAGTAATGTCTACAAAGCAGTTATAATAAACTCACTTCGTCTATTTGCTTGATGTTCTTCTTCTGTACATGAAACGCCATCAGAACATTTGTTTACAAGTTGGGTTTCTCCATAACCTTTTCCTTTTAATCGGTTTGGAGCTATGCCATTTTTAATAAGCCATTTGATAGTAGATTTTGCTCTTCTGTCAGATAAAGCGGCATTGTACTGATGCGTTGCGCGACTATCTGTATGAGAACGAATATCTAATTTCATTGTTGGGTTTTCATTTAAAACGACTAATATTTTTTCTAAATCTACAGCGGCTTCAGTCCTAATATTAGATTTGTCTAAGTCGAAATAAATCATTTTGATTCCGAAACAAACTCCTAAATCGTCACCGATAGTAACTTTGCAACTTGATTTTTCCAATGCAATTGGCAGATTTGTTTTACCACTTGTTTTAGAAATGGTAACACTCACTTCTTTTGTATTGTATTCCGGTTTTTCTGCTCTCACAAAATAGATTTTTCCACATTCAACAGGAAAAACATATTTTCCCGATCCATCAGAAACAGTTGAATTTTTGATACTATTCTGGTCATCAAATAAAGTAATTTTTGTTCCTGCGAGAATACTTCCTGTTTCTGCGTCTGTAATAATTCCTTCTAACTGCTGTTCGCATTTTAGTTTTCTTGTTTCTAGGAATTTGTAAATATCATCAGAACCTTGACCTCCATCTTTATTTGACGTGAAATATCCTTTTCTGGAAACGGGGTCAATAATATATGCGAAATCGTCTTTAGGCGAATTTACATCACTACCAACATTTTGAATGTTACTAATTTTTCCATTTGAATCAATGTTTGCAACAAAAACATCTAAACCGCCTAGTCCTGGATATCCGTCTGATGAAAAGTATATTTCATTCTCGCTAGTTACAAAAGGGTATGTTTCCTTTCCTTCTGTATTGATATCTTTTCCAAGATTTTCAGGAGTTCCAAAATCACCGTTTGGATTTATACTCACTTTATACAAATCGGATTGACCAAGCGATCCAGGCATGTCCGAAGAAAAGTATAATGTTTTCTCATCAGGACTTAATGCAGGATGTGCCGTACTGTAATTGTCGCTGTTAAAAGGAAGTTGAGTGATATTGCCCCATTTATTGTCGGCACCTAAATTTGCTTTGTAAATTTTAATTAAAGTAATTCTGTTTTCATCTTTTCCTTTCTTACCGTTGATGTAGTTGTTTCTAGTAAAATATACTGTTTTACCATCTTTAGTGAAAACTGGAGATGCTTCATGAAATTTGGTATTGATAGCCGATTTGAATTTTTTTGCTTTTCCGGCAATCCCATTTTCAGGATTAAGATCGGCATTGTAAATATTAGTAAAATATTCTCCAGTCCATTGGTGTTTACGTTGCATAAAATTACCCGTGTCTCGTGCTGAAGCAAAATATATTTTGTTGTTATAAACAAATGATCCATAATCAGAATATTTGCTATTTATTCCTGCATCTTCAATTTTATATCTTCCAGAATTAGCTTTAATTTCATCCAAATAATTAACATCATCTTTGTACAATTTACCTCTAGTGTCACTTTTTGATTTGGAATAAAAATCATCAAGAAGTTTATTGGCTTTGACAACTTCACCGGTTGATTTTAATGACTGCGCATATCTATAATAGTATTCTGGTTCTACGGTTGTATTCATTGCAAATAATTCACCGTACCATTTTGCCGCACCCGAAAAGTCTGAATTAAAATAATAAGAATTACCTAGTTTTTTAAACATGTCTTCAGACTTGTAACCCTTATTGGCTACTTTTTCATATGTTTTTATAGCATCAACATAAGCATAACTATCATATTTTTTATCTCCGGAAGCTATTTTTGCCTTTTGTGCATAACTGCTAAATGAAAAAGCACTTATAATTGTTAAAAGAAGTAGTGTAAAGTTTTTCATGATGCAATGGTTTTAAAAGAAACGAGGGGTTGTCATTTTATTATTGTATTTGAAAAGTTCAAAACGAAGGAAGATTTCGTGCGAGCCAGAATTGTAGTTTTTCAATCTGGTTGTTTCATTATCATATCCATAACCAATAAACAAGCCTTCTGTAATTTGAAATCCTGCCATTGCACTTACTGCAGCATCCCATCTGTAAGCAGCACCAAGAGTTAGTTTTTCAAAGAATAAAAAGTTTGCAGATACATCAACCTGAAGAGGAGCGCCTTCAACCATTTTTGTCAAGACCGCTGGTTTGAATTTTATTTCTTGAGACAAATCGAATACATAACCTGCCATTAAATAATAATTGATTTTATCTTTATAAATGGCTACATCATTATCATCATAACGATTTGTTTGTATAAAGTTTGGAACCGATAATCCTACATATGCTTTTTTAGAATGTAAATAGATACCAGCACCAACATTGGGAGAAAAATCATTTTGTAGATTTTGAAATTGAGGGTCACCCGAATTTTCAGGATTAAGTTTCGTGATATCCAGATTAAAAATATCTGCCGTACCTTTTATACCAAATGAAAGCTTCCAGGATTCGGATGTTGGCACTGTATAAGAAAGGTCTACAGAAAATTGATTTTCAGTAGTAGGTCCAATTTTATCATTGACCAAAGATACACCCAGACCTATATTGCTATTGTTTATTGGTGTATTAATAGAAATTGCATTGGTTTTAGGAGCACCGTCAAGTCCTACCCACTGATCACGATGTAATGCAAAAACACTCAATGCACCACGAGAACCAGCATAAGCAGGGTTTATGTTTATCGTGTTGTACATATATTGTGTAAACTGCGCGTCTTGTTGAGCGTAGCCACTATAGGTAACTAACAGAATGACGAAGAAAAATAATTTTGTTCTCATAGTAAATGGATTATTTTTATTGTTGCTACTGATTTTTAAAGTATTGAAAATCAGCATGGATTTAGTGTAAAAGTGCATGTGTTTTTTACATAAAAGTGAGAATAATACGCTGTAAATTGCTATTTTACAGCATATTATGTTGTTTTGTTACTTTGATAGGTATAAATAACCGCTCAATTTGTTATCCTGAAGATTGTTATTACCATCTAACGACTTGTAATTAATGATATAAAAATATGTTCCAATAGGTAGTCCATCAGCTTGTTTTACGGTAGTTCTTCCTCTTGAAATTCCATCAAAAAAGTTTGTAGTATTGTTGTAGTTTTTAGTCTCAAAAACTAAAATACCCCAACGGTTATAGATTTCCACAGTATTCTCCGGATAACAGGTTACGTCGTCGATATTGTCAATTTTGAATGTATCATTGAAGTTGTCTCCATTTGGAGAGAACGCATTACGAGGTAAGACGTCTCCGCAAGCCAAAACTTTACAATCATCATTTACTTCCATGTTTAGTATAATACTTCTCGGACATTTTTCATCAGCAATTAAATATTCTAAAACATAATTGCCTAAGGCCAATCCAAACGGATTGAAGATATTTCCTTGGAGTGCATTTGTATTGCTTTTATCAACCCAGGTTCCGCTAGTCGGACTTCCTTCAGGAAGCAAACTAGTTAGGTTAAGAAGTGATGAATCGTCTGTACAAGCTGTACTGTTAAATTGAGTTGTACCATTTGGAACTACCGTAATGGTTACAATTGCAGTATCGCAATTTTCTGAACTTAATTTGTCACAAATTCTATAACTGTACGTGTAAGTTCCAGCCGGCGTCAAACTTGAAACAGTTACATTTCCAGTACTACTAATTATAATATTCGGATCTGTTTTACCATTGCTTTCGCTAAGTAGCGTAAAGTTTATCAGTTCTAATGTTACAGGAGTTGTTCCTTTCAAATCATTGCTGAAAACATTACCAACTATTCCGAAAGTATTACAGCCAATATTACTATAAGTGTCATCATTTGCAACAACCGGAGTTGGTGGAGCAGATGGAGTAGTAACAGTTATGGTTACTATAGCAGTATCGCAATTTCCAAAATCAGCTTTTTCGCAGATCTGATACGTTAATGTGTAAGTACCCGCAGGTGTGTTTGGTGCAATATTTATTGAACCATCAGGATTTAAAGTTAAAGCACCTTTTGGATCAGGAATAGTTGTCGTTAGCGTTACGTCGTTTATAGTAACAACTGCACCATTCAAAGTATCATTAGTTAAAACATTGATAATATTTGTTCCTCCTGTAGTTCCGTTTATTGGTCCCGCTGTATCGTCATTTGCGATGATTGTAAATGTTGGTCGAGAAGTACAATACGGATCCGAAGGTGGGTAATTTACCGTAATAATCTCCGTTGGATTTAATGAGATGATTAAATTAGCTGCTGGACGTAATTTTTCAAATCCATCATTACCCTGAATCCATTTATTATTTTCAAAAATCCATCCTGGCCAGTCGATTCCTTTTCCGGTTCCGTCTACTACCGCTCCAGACCATAGAATACGTCCGCTTAAAGGAAGATCATTTACGGTAGTAATTACATTATTAGCGCTATCAGACCACGCAATTGTTACACCATTTGCAGGAGTAAAATTTAAAGGAGTTACAACATAATCCAAATAAGGAACATCATTAACGCAGATTGGCGTTGCAGTAACTGTCATCGCAGGTGCTACAATTGTGATAGTAACAATTGCAGTGTCACAATTATCAGGATGCGCTGCCTCGCAAATTTGATATACCAAAGTCAATGTTCCCACTGGTGCATTAGCTAATACATCTATAGAACCATTTGGATTTAGTTGTAAAAAGTTATTCGGAGTTACTGTTGTTAAAATAACATCTGATGGAGTTATGCCGACACCATCAAGAGTATCATTTGAAAATATATTTAAAACATTTGTGGTCGCATGATTAACCCCCGCAATTGGTCCTGCTGTATCATCATTCGCAATAATAGGTTTTTTGCAGTTTACACTAAAAGTTTGTACCAATTCTGTTTTATTTCCGGCACAATCTGTTAAAGTATAAGTTCTAGTGATAACATAAACGTTACCGTCACATCCACTGTTTGTATCGGCTACAGTGATATTTACCGTCGCACTACAGTTATCAGCAGCATCTTTAATATCACTTGGATTTCCAGCAGGAATCAAATCAATACTTGCTAAATTAAGTACATTAGCAGGAGCAGTTCCAGTTGGAGCAGTTGTGTCTCTTACAGTAATAATTTGAGTATAAGAAGCTGTATTTCCTGCACAATCACTAGTTTTCCAATTTCTGGTTAACGTATAATTTGAAGCACATCCATTTTGTATATCTGATTTTGTTTCAGAAAATACTATTGGTAAATTTCCATTACAATTATCTGAGGCAGTCATTTCTGCAGGATCAGGAACAGCATCACATGAAACTGTAATATTCTGAGGAAGAATTCCAGTAAACGCTGGAGCAGTTGTATCCTGAATGGTGATCACTTGCGTGAAAGTGCCAGAAATATTTCCGCAGTCGTCTTTTACAGTCCAAGTATTCGTGTAAGTTCCTGCATTTCCGCAAGTGGCAGAAGCTGTAAACTGACCACTTACTTTTACGATATTTGTTACATCAGCATCGCAAGAATCTGTTGCTAGAGGAAATAACGCTTGAGCAGTTGCTAAACCAGCCGCATCACTGCATTCTATAGTTTTATCTAAAGTTCCGATTGGAGTTGTCCAAGTTGGCGCAGTACTATCCTGAATGGTAATCACTTGCGTGAAAGTGTCAGAGATATTTCCGCAGTCGTCTTTTACCGTCCAAGTATTCGTGTAAGTTCCTGCATTTCCGCATCCAGCAGAAGCCGTAAACTGACCGCTTACTTTTACGATATTGGTTACATCAGCATCGCAAGAATCTGTTGCTATAGGAAATAACGCTTGAGCATTTGCTAAACCAGCCGTATCGCTGCATTCTATAGTTTTGTCTAAAGTTCCGATTGGAGTTGTCCAAGTTGGTACAGTACTATCCTGAATGGTGATCACTTGTGTGAAAGTGTCAGAGATATTTCCGCAGTCGTCTTTTACCGTCCAAGTGTTTGTGTAAGTTCCTGCATTTCCGCATCCGGCAGAAGCCGTAAACTGACCACTCACTTTTACAATATTGGTTACATCAGTATCACAAGAATCTGTTGCCGTAGGAAATAACGCTTGAGCATTTGCTAAACCAGTCGTATCGCTGCATTCTATAGTTTTGTCTAAAGTTCCTATTTGAGTTGTCCAGGTTGGTGCAGAATTATCCTGTACAATTATGGATTGAGAAACAGGAAGTGAAACGTTTCCACAAGCATCTGTTGCAGTCCAGGTTCTGGTTTTTGTGTAAGATCCTGCGCAATTTCCAGGAATAATGCTGTCTACATAAGTTAATGCAGAAACTGTTCCGCTGTCATCTGTGGCTGTTGCTTGAGCAAAAACGGGCTCTTCCAGACAATTGATTGTGCTGGTTTGCGGTAAAGAAGTAACAATTGGTTTGACAGCATCGCCATCTAAAATTGTAAACGACTCATTTATTTCGCATCCGTTTGCATCTGTAATTTTAACACTGTAGTTTCCGGCAGTAAGATTATTGGCAGTTGCAGTTGTTTGTACAGGAACAGTGCTCCAAGCATATGAATACGATGAAGTTCCTCCAGAAACGGTTACTGTTGCAGAACCATTAGTTCCGTTGCCACAAGAAACATTTGTTTGAGATTTTATAGCACTTAATACAGCGGAAGGTCCTTCAATTATAACCGAATTAGAAATTGAAGAACAATCGTCAGTTACAGTTAAAGAGTATGTTCCGGCTGGCATGTTTGTAACATTTGCAAGAGTTGAAACTTCATTATTTAAACTGTTTTTCCAAGAGTAATTTACTGTTCCCACGCTATTTGTCACTAATCCGGCAGTCAGTGTTCCGGTACTTGTTCCAAAACAAGAAACATCGGTTTTAGAAGAGGCGGTCAAAGCAAGAGCTGCAGAAGGTTGTAAAATAGTAATTGTTAATGTTCCCTGACATCCATTTGCATCTGTTGCGGTTACTTCATAACTTCCAGATCCAAGATCTGTTAAAGTTTGAGAAGTACCTGCATATAAATAGCCATCCTTTTTCCATGAATAAGCATAAGGAGCGATTCCACCAGAGGCATTATTTATAGTAATTGCCCCCGTTGTTTTATTGTAGCATTTTACATCGATATGTGATGCTGTCACTTCTGTTAAGACGATTGTACTTTTGGTAACTACAACTGGTTTTATATCAAAACAATTAGAAGTATTTGTCCCTTTAATGTAATAAGTTCCAGGAACAGCAGCCGTAAAATTCGCTAAAGGAGTAGTTGCGGTTGCATCAGTCCAATAAGTATAAGTTAATCCTGATGAGCTTCCATCAGTTATACTTGCAGCAGTTAAATCCGAAGAAGTAGCTGGTGAGCAAACAGGAAGTGGATTGGTTATAGTAACAGTTGGTTTTTCATTTATATTAACCACTATCGCTTTTTTAGGACCAATGCAAGCATTTGTTTTTCCTTCCGCAACATAGTAAGTAAATTGCCCCGCAGTTGCAGTAGAAGGAGTCAATGATTGCTGACCTGTCGAATTCAAAGTTTCGTAGTAATATAATGTATATTCAGGTTTGGTTGGTACAGCGGTAAGTGCGACTGCAGTATCGCCAATGCAATAATTTATTGGACTTGTAACATTTGGTGTTGTGGTAATGCTTTCAATAGTAACTGTAAATTCAAAATAACATCCACTTGCTGCTCCCGGTGGAATTGCATAATAGGTTGAGGTTCCAACGGTTGCCGGAAATGGATTATTGATCGTGTATTGTGTTGTCGTTCCTGCCACTACTGGATAGGCACTATAAAATGTGGATCCTGTAGGGAATGAACCCGTTACATCTGTTACAGGAATCGAGGTCGCAGTATTACAAAACGTAAAAGAAATTACTGATGGAGTAGCCTGACAATTTGCAGTTGTATAGTTTGCAGAATCTATAGTAGTTTGAAGCGGTGCAGCTATTGAAGTTCCCATACAGCTTCCTGATGTTGTATAACCTAAAATTAAAGATTGATCATTTACTGCAACGGTTGAATTTGCACCTTTCCCACTTAATTTCCCATTTACCTGAATAACATTGCTACAATTTGAATTTTTCAGCAAAGCGCAATTCTCAGTCGCCTTCAATGTAAATGTTAATTCTCCTAAAACAGTATTCGGATCAGTAGGCAGTGGTAATGTTCCTAAATCCCAAACTATTGATCCGTTTGCTCCAATGGTTGGCTCGTAAGTCAATGCATTTGGAGTAGGACGGGGTGTGAAATTTATCGTTTTTGCTAAACTTCCGGTTACAAATGTAGCATTGTAAGGAATCGGAATAACAAGTTTACTGTTTTGAACAGCTTCAGTACCACGGTTTTTTATTTGAACTTTATAACCTAGTTCCTGACCAGGCATAACGGTATATGGTCCTGCACCAACAGCACTTCCATTGATTGTGGTAGCGCTCAAAACACCTTCAATTTCTGGTACGTAAGCATCAACAGCCATTACAATAGAAAAGATAACATAACTATCAACCGTAGAACCATATTTAAAAGAGGTCGATGTCTGATTGTTTCCAATAATATCCTTATTGTCATTTGGAAGTTTAAACATACTGATGTCCATTCCAGAATTATTGATCAAATTCGGATTTCGACTGTTTCCACCGGTATTGATGGATGAATTGAAGAAATTATTGACCGAATTTCCAGGTCGGCTCAAGCTTCTATAATTGCCGCTATTCAATTCTTCAATCTGAAAATAATCACCATCATAATTCACATCACCCTCACCGGCCATAATTCCAAGTTTTACATCAACCGGTCCTGATGTTACAGAGTTAAATCCGGAAACAGGAAATGTATGGTCTGCGGTTATGTTATTTTGTACAAAAGCATGACCATCAAAAACTGTAATATCTCTGTTTTTCATGGTAGAATTTTCATAAATTACAACCAAACCCCATCCAGCATATTTTCCAATATTACCACCGTCAGCTCCTTCAGTTGCTGCGATATTGGCTGCAAAATATTCTCCAACACCATTTGCTCTTACATAATTAGTAACTTCTGCGTAAGCAGTAAACATATTATTGTCAGAATTTGTTGGAAAGTAGATATCTGTTGCTGTAAATTCATCATAAGAACTGTTGTTCGGACCTTTGAATAAAATTTTTCTTTTATCTAAAGTCTGAGTTACGCCATTTTTTGTTACCGTAAATGAGTTTGGACTAAAAGCGTCATCAGAAACTCTTCCTGTCCAGTATAATCCTGCGTAAACTATATTGTAGCAGTTTGTCAATTTGGTACCACTGTCATTTAATAAATCTAAAGTTGCAGCAGATGAGTTAAGAGTTTGACTGTCATTGTCTTTGTCGATGTAAGCCATTGGAAATGATCCATTGGTTTCGTAATCGTCATAGTTTTGGGTAGACAAATTGGTATTTCCAATCATCGTAAAATCTCCTTTGATTTTGTAAATTGTTTTCGTCGGAGAGTAAGTAGATGTTCTTTCTTTAAATGGTACAATTACTTGGGCGTTTACTTCATTAATTCCCATAATAAGCATTACGAAGAAATAAAAAGCCGTTAAATGTTGAGAGTAGATTTTTTTCATAATAATAGCTTTTAAATTATCCGCCTATAGAGATTTTATAAAGTAAGACATATTTTGAAGTATCATTTTTAATCAAATTATTGATGACAGATGGACTAGTCTCAACTTTTGAAATAATGAAAATGTATTGTAATTTTTCAAAACCAGAGAAAGAATTCAAATCAATAGATTTGTTTAGATCTGCCGCATTGCTAATTTTAATGGTTACAATTTCAATGTCACTTTTTGATGATACTATGCTGTTAAGGCTGTTAATAGAATTAATATCTGCAAATATGGCTGTAGGCTGGTCTCCATAAACTTTTGTTCCTCCTTTAGAAGAGTATACAGCAGATTGTAAATCGTATAAAAGATGTTTGAGATGGCTAAGCTTAGAATTTTGTCCTGATTTTTCTAAGTTTGTTAAGTACGAATCCACATTTTCACTTTGAGCAAATGAAAAAGACGTCACCAAAAAAAACAATATGAAAAAAATGTTTTTTTGAAAGATATTCCTCTTTGAGAAAAAAATAAACTTACAATTTGTAATAAATTTTACTGCTTTTTCAAGAGTAGATTTAGTTTTCATAACTTATGATTTTGTTTAAAAGTATTTATGAAATTTTAACAGAATCAAAGTTATATTAGAGTTTTTCTAATTGATTTTTTTTATCTACAACTAACCTAAAAACTCGTTGAAATGTATTTTTTCTACAAAAAAAAGCGATAAAAAGATTATTTTTTAACATAAAAATGCAAAAAATGTAAGTCGTTTTTTTGCTTTTTTAGTGAAATTTTGAAGTTTTAAAATGTTTTAAATACTTAATAATCAGTTATTTGGTTAAAATTTTAAAAATTAAGAGAATCTCGATTAAGTACTAATTTCCTAGACGAAGTACACTAATTGTATTTTTTTTCGAATCTCATTTTTTTTGAGATTAAGATATTATGAATTATTATTTCTTGTTAAAATTTCATTATAATGTTAACAGAAATAAAAAATAGAAAAGGTTTAAAATTTCTTTTGTAAATTAGAACTTAATTAAAAAATAGTAATCTCCAAATCAGGTTTTTAAAATTTCACAGCTTATGAAAAATCTTATTTTAATACGTCATGCAAAATCAAGTTGGGAGGCGCCGTTGAAAGATTTCGACCGTCCTTTAATGAAAAGAGGAATTTTAGATGCGCATGATGTTTCCTTACATATTTCGAAATACCTTCCTAAAACATATATTATATGGAGTAGTACCGCAGCAAGAGCGTCGGAAACGGCTTTAATCTTTGCTCAGAATATTTCATATCCTATAGAAAGTATCGTTTACAAGGATGATTTGTATACTTTTGATGAAAAGCAACTCGAAAAAGTTATCAAATCGTGTGATAATAGTTTTGAAAGCGTTATTCTTTTCGGACATAACGAGGCTATTACAAATTTTGTTAATAAATTTGGGGATGTATTTATAGAAAATGTCCCAACTTCTGGTTTTGTATCATTACAATTTGATGCCGAAAGCTGGGATACGATAAATAAAGGTAAAACACATAAAACTATTTTCCCCAAAGATTTAAAATCATAACAGTGTACGAACAGAAATATATCGATAGAGAAAAAAGCTGGTTAGCGTTTAATGCGAGAGTACTTCAGGAAGCCGGAGATAATACGGTTCCACTTTTAGACAGACTCCGTTTTGTTGGAATTTTTTCAAACAATTTAGACGAATTTTTTAGAGTTCGGTATGCCGCAATTCGAAGATTAAGCCTTTCTGGTATATCTGGCGAAAAATATTTAGGCGGAATTTCTGCTCATCAATTAATTAAGGATATTACAGATATTGTAATTCAGCAACAATCTGAAAGTTTGCGTATTCTTGGAAATATAGAAGCGGAGCTGGAAGCTGAAAATATCTTTATTATTAATGAAACCCAGATTACACCAAAACAAGAGTGTTTTTTGAAGGACTTTTTTATGCAAAAATTAAGTCCTGAACTGGTTACCATTATTTTGAATGACCTTGCTGTATTTCCTGTTTTAAAAGATACTTTAGGATATCTGGCTGTTCGTTTAGAACTTGCTAATGATGAAATTCGTTATGCTTTAATCGAAATTCCTAAAAATATCAACAGATTTGTGGTTCTTCCTTCAGAAGGAGAGAGACAATATGTTATTTTGATTGACGATGTAATTCGATTTAAATTGAAAAATATCTTCAACATATTTGATTACAAAAGCGTTTCTGCCCATATGATCAAAATTACTCGTGATGCACAATTGGAGATTGATAGTGATTTGAGTAAAAGTATGTTGGAGAAAATTGCTTCATCTGTAAAAGATCGTAGAATTGGTGAACCTGTACGTTTTATTTACGATAGTTTAATAGAAGATGATACTTTACGTTTCTTCCTTGATAAAATGAAAATTGAAGAAACAGATAGTATCATTCCGGGAGGAAGATATCACAATCGTCGCGACTATATGGGATTCCCTAATTTAGGACGTTACGATTTATTATATAAACCCAATGAACCATTACCAGTTCCAGGATTGAGTTTGGATGGAAGTATTTTAGAAAAAATCAGTAAAAAAGATTATTTAGTAAATGCACCATATCAGTCTTTTTCTTATTTAACAAAATTTCTTCGTGAAGCAGCTTTAGACCCAAAAGTAACGAGTATCAAAATAACGTTGTATCGTCTGGCAAAGAATTCGCAAATTATCAGTTCGTTGATAAACGCGGCTAAAAACGGTAAAAGAGTGGTTGTTCAAATTGAACTTCAAGCACGTTTTGATGAGGCTTCTAACATTTCGTATGCAGAACAAATGCAGATGGAAGGAATTGAACTTATTTTTGGAATGAAAGGTCTTAAAGTACACAGTAAAATATGTGTTATAGAAAGATTGGAAGAGGGTAAAAATCGTCGTTATGGATTCGTTTCAACAGGAAATTTCAACGAATCTACAGCTAAAATTTATACAGACGTAACGCTTTTAACCTGTCATCAGGGAATTTTAAAAGATATTTCAAAAATATTTGAATTTTTTGATGTCAATTATAGAGTGCACCGATACAAACATTTGATTGTATCGCCACATTATACAAGAACCAAGTTCGTAAAACTGATAGATCGTGAAATTCTTCATGCTTTAGCAGGAAGAAAAACACATATCAAGCTTAAAATGAATAGTTTGTCAGATTTTAAAATGATCGATAAATTATATGAAGCAAGTAATGCAGGTGTGAAAATTCAGCTTCAAGTAAGAGGAATTTGCAGTTTGATTCCTGGAATTCCTGGAATGAGCGAAAATATTGAAGCAATAAGTATCGTAGATAATTATTTAGAACATTCGAGGGTCTACATTTTTGGAAATGCTGGTTTAACCGAAGTTTATATTTCATCTGCCGATTTCATGACTAGAAATCTTGATGCAAGGGTAGAAGTGACATGTCCAATTTATGATCTTGAAATTAAGAAAGAATTGATCGATAACTTCAATATAGGTTGGAAAGGAAATGTGAAAGTAAGATATCATTCTTATAAATTGGATAATAAATATAAGCCGAAAAATCATCATGCCCCATTTAGAGCCCAATTTGAAACCTATAAGTATTACCAAAATAAAGTGGCACTACTAGAAGAGGTTCCTCAAAAAGTAAATTAATAATAAAAACCAATTTCAAATCATAAAGTGAGCATGATTAATATAAGGAAGTTTGCAGCAATAGATATCGGTTCAAATGCCATGAGGCTTCTGATATCGAATGTTGTAGAACAAGACGGAAAAGAACCACAGTTTAACAAAAGTTCCCTTGTTCGTGTGCCAATTCGTCTAGGTCAGGATGCCTTTACCGTTGGTGAAATTTCGCCAGAAAATATAGATCGAATGGTTGATGCTATGAAAGCATTTAATCTCTTGATGAAAGTACATAAAGTAGAGCGTTATATGGCGTTTGCAACTTCTGCAATGCGTGAAGCCTATAATGCCAAAGAAGTTGTAGCTTTAATAAAAAAGAAAGCCGACATTAAAATCGAAATTATCGATGGTAAAAAAGAAGCCGCAATTATTGCTTCTACCGATTTACATCATTTAATTAAATCTGACGAAACCTACCTTTTTGTGGATGTTGGAGGTGGAAGTACAGAATTTACCTTATTTTCAGATGGAAAATTAATCAATTCAAGATCTTTCAAAGCAGGAACGGTTCGTTTATTGAATAATATGGTTCACGATGTAGTTTGGGATGAAATCGAAAAATGGATTAAAACCAATACTGCAGATTACGATGAGGTAACTCTAATAGGTTCTGGAGGGAATATCAATAAATTGTTTAAAATGTCAGGAAAACAGCAAGAGAAGCCGCTTTCTTATATTTACATCAATTCACAATATGCCTTTTTAAATTCATTGACTTACGAACAAAGAATTGCCGAATTAGGATTGAACTCTGACCGTGCCGACGTAATTATCCATGCCACAAGAATTTATCTTAATGCCATGAAATGGAGCGGAGCACGCCAGATTTATGTTCCTAAAATCGGACTTTCAGATGGTATCGTAAAAGCAATGTATTACGGTAAAATTTAATTTTTTTAGTCACGAATTACACGAATTTTCACGAATTACTTATTTTAGTTTAGCTAATAAATTAGTGTCAATTTGTGTAATTCGTGGCAAAAAGAAACAATAAATATGAAATCTGTTTTCCAATCCATTCAAGATTTTTCTGCGGATGAATTAAATCTTTTAGATGATTTAATTACTTTTCGTACGTTGAAAAAAGGCGAACTTTTATTGACGGAAAATCATGTTTGCAACGAAATAGTTTTTATAAAAAAAGGAATTCTCCGTTCTTTTTTTGTGAATCATAAAGGGGATGAAATCACCAATTGTTTTGCTTTTGAGAATGAATTTATGGCTTCTTTTGCCAGTTTTATTACGCAAGAAAAAGCAGAAGAAAATATCCAAGCTCTTACCGATACAGAATTACAGATTCTCGATCGCAAAGCTTTAGAAAAACTCTACAAATCGGGATTCAATTGGCAGGAAACTGGCCGAAAATTGACCGAATTAGAATTCGTAAATCTGCATAAAAGAATGGTTTCTTTTCAAAAACTTTCAGGTGCTGAACGTTACGAAGAATTATATCAGAATCATCAAAAATACATACAGTTAATTCCACTTCAATATTTAGCTTCTTATTTAGGAATTACACCAAGACATTTAAGCCGAATTCGTAAAGCTGTATTATAGGACATTTGTCTAGTGTAACAAATTGCACGAATAGTATTTTTGAAAAAACTTCGATATGAAAAAAATACTAATAATAAACGGCCATCCCAACGGTAAAAGCTTTAATTTCGGAATAGCAGAATCGTATAAAAATGGAGCAATTTCATCAGGCGCGCAAGTAGAAACTATTACAATTGCCGATTTAAAATTTAATCCAAATCTTCAATATGGGTATCAAAAACGAACAGAACTAGAAGCAGATCTTCTAGAAGCTTGGCGGAAAATACAAAATGCAGAGCACTTAGTTTGGATTCACCCTGTTTGGTGGGGTGGGCTTCCGGCTATAACTAAAGGTTTTATTGATCGTTTGTTTTTGCCTGGAATGGCATTTCAATATCGTGAAAATTCGGTTTGGTGGGACAAGTTGCTAAAAGGCAAAACAGCACATATTATTACAACTTTAGATCAGCCTAGCTGGTATTATAGATTTGTTTACGGCAGACCGAGTGTGAATCAATTAAAGAAATCTACTTTAGAATTTTGTGGTATAAAACCGGTAAAAGTAAGTTATATTGGAATTGTAAAAGGTTCGACTGAAGAACAAAGAAAAAAATGGCTTGAAAAAGTGTATAATTTTGGCTTCAGAAATAAATAAAAAATCTTAATCCTTTAAATCCAATCCAAATGTAGAACGCAAAAGTTCAATGTTTGGATTGATTTCAAGAAAACGATTGTATCGATCCTGATTATTGTAGCTTCGTTTTGTTTCGACTTGTTCGTTTACAATCACTTCAATAGTAATGTCGTGATTGTGCAAATGACCTTTTAAATGGCCTAATAAACCGTTAACCTGACTTTCAAATTCCAGTTTAGAACCTTCATTAGGCAACTCATAAAAAATTTTGGTTCCGTCCAAAACGGGATCGGTGATCAATAAGATCGACTCCATAATCTTTAAACCTTTTTGACCTAAACGTTCCGCATATTTGTTCCAATGTAAACGCATGTCGGTTTCGTTAAATTCTTCGGTAGGTAGAACAGAAGAAGGTTTAACATATGTTTTACTGTTTTCCTCCATTTCTTTTTTCTTGCGAATACTGGCAAGTGAAAAAGCAGAAACTTTTGGAGTGCCATCTGATTCTGTTCTTGGAGGTTGTGGAGTCTGAACTTTTGGTGCTTCAGCAACTTGTTCTGGTTGCGAAACAACAGTTTTAGTTTCAGTTGCAGTAGTTTGATTTTCGGCAGCTGAAGTGTTGTCAGTTTTAGGGTTTGAAGTTTGGACTTCAACAATAGAATATCCGCCGTTTTTAAAGTAAACGGGTGGAATTATGAATTGCTCAGCTTTTTTTTTTCTCCATCAAAGTTGATAGAGGCCAATTGCATCAAGCATAATTCAACTAAAAGACGTTGATTTTGACTTAATTTATACTTTAAATCACAGTCGTTTGCGATATCAATTCCTTTTAATAAAAATTCCTGAGAACACTTTTGAGATTGAGTATGATACATTTGTTGTGCTTGTTCTCCAACTTCTAATAGAGCAATTGTAGAAGGTGTTTTACTTACCAATAAATCTCTAAAGTGAGAAGCTAAACCAGCAATAAAATGATGTCCGTCAAAACCTTTTGCAAGAATGTCGTTATAAGCTAATAAAAGGTTTGGAATTTCATTTTCTAAAAGTAAATCTGTAATCGTGATATACGTTTCGTAATCTAAAACGTTTAGATTTTCGGTTACTGCCTGACGTGTTAAATTGGTTCCGCAATACGAAACCACACGGTCAAAAATAGACAATGCATCACGCATTGCACCATCTGCTTTTTGAGCAATAATGTGCAGTGCATCGTCTTCAAAATTGATTCCTTGACTTTCAGCAACGTCTGCCAAATGTTCTTTAGCGTCTTTTACCGTAATTCTTTTGAAATCGAATATCTGGCAACGAGATAAAATCGTTGGAAGAATTTTGTGTTTTTCTGTTGTTGCTAAAATAAAAATAGCGTGTTTTGGCGGTTCTTCTAGCGTTTTAAGAAAAGCATTAAAAGCGGCCGAAGACAACATGTGGACCTCGTCAATGATATATACTTTGTACTGTCCAGTTTGTGGCGGAATTCGAACCTGATCGATCAAGCTACGAATATCATCAACCGAGTTGTTTGAAGCAGCATCTAACTCAAAAACGTTAAAAGCAAAATCTTCAGTTGGATCGTCATATCCAGGCTGATTTATTTTTCGAGCTAAGATACGTGCACAAGTTGTTTTACCAACTCCACGTGGTCCTGTAAATAAAAGAGCCGAAGCCAAATGATTGGTTTCAATAGCATTCAACAAAGTGTTGGTAATGGCTTTCTGTCCCACAACATCCTTAAAGGTCTGCGGGCGATATTTACGAGCCGATACTACAAATTGTTCCATATTCTCTTTTTATTGGATAGCAAATATAGAGTATAATTTAATGATTTAAAAATTTAAAAATTGAAAGATTTTTAAGTGGTTGAATCATCGTTGTTTCCATATTCAAAATAAAATCATATTTTAATTTAATAGTATTTTTAATATTTTTACAAGGAAGAAAAAGTCTCTGATTTTAAAGTCTAATGAAATGAAAAAAACACTTGGTTTATTTTTGATGTTATTTTCCGTGTTGAATTATGCGCAGAATAATTCAACTTTGAAGAACCAAAAAATAGCTTTGAAAGAGGCTGAAAGATTCTTGAACAGGAATGACTTAGAAATGGCCGCTGATATTTTAAAATATACAATTGCATTAGATCCAAAAAGCAAAATAGGTGAACTTGCAGGTTCTAAATATGATTTAATAATTAAAAATAAGGTTCTAAAAGATATTCTAGGAAAATGGGTTTTATTTGAAAGAGGATCGAATTGGGGATTTACAGAAGAAAAGGATAATCTAAAAAGAAAAGTATTGATAATTACGGAAACTGAGTTTCAATTTTATGAGGAAAATATTCAGTCTAAAGAACTGAAAACTATCAAAACTGAAAAAATTATTCTTACAAAGCAAGAAGATGGGAGTCGTTCAAGTTTTGATTTTGTATTTTCCGATAAATCACTCTGGAGTTTCTTTTTTGATGAAAAGTTTGGTTTTTTAAGACAGTTTAATACAGGTGAAGAAACTAATGAAGGCAGAACTGAAATATTTTGCGGAAATAGTGAATTAAGATATAAAAGATATAATTAAAAGGATAATATTATTTTCATGCAGCAGTACCACTTTCAAAACAATACTTTACACTTAAAAGTAAAAAAATCACCATTTTTAGTTAGAGCAACAATGTTTGTAGTAGCTTTTTCATTTTTTATTTTTCCAGTAATTGGTTTAATTTTTTCTGTAATCGGTGGTTTCGGTTTGAATTTTAGCTATTTTATCGCAATCGGAATATTTTCTTTAATTGGATTTTATACACTTCGGGTTTCATTATGGAACACTTATGGCGAAGAAACGATTCAAATTTTTGAAAATAAAGTTATTTACGAAGCCAATTATAAATGGTTTAAAGACGCAAAAAAAGAAACACTAATTTCAAACCCGAATTTTTATGCGGCACCTGCCGGCTATGAAGAAGATAATGAAGGAGTTTTAATTATTGCTTCTGATGAAATTAAAATTGAATCTGTTGTTAAGATGAAAATGAACCAATTGGAAGATTTGATTTCAATTTTGAAAAATTCTAAAAGCTAATTTAATGCTCTCTTTTAACTGGAAAACATATAATAAACATAACATTATAATATAATCATTTGATAATTAATCTGTTTAATTTTAAAACAGTCAAATCATTAAAAGATTATATTATGAAAATGAAGTCAATTTTATTAGGAATGGCACTTGCTGTTTCTTTAGTTGCCTGCGCTCCAAAAGATGCAGACATAGAAAAAGCAATTAGCGAAAAACTTGCAGATACTCCCGGAATCCAAGTTACAGTTCATGATGGTGTTGCCACAATTACCGGAACTTGTGATGATGAAGCTTTCAAAAAGAACATTGAAAAAACAGTAAGAGCTACAAAAGGTGTAAAATCTGTTGTAAATACCTGCGAACTTGCCAGAGCCAACCAAGAACCTGCTGCTGCAGCGGTTGTCATTAATCCAGATACTGAATTGGATAAATCGGTACATAAAGTTGTAGATGCTTACGAAGGTGTAAGTGTTACTGTAGTTGGTGGTGTGGTTACACTTTCGGGTGAAATCAAAAAAGACAAATTACAGCCTTTAATGCAGAGTATTCAGGAATTGCGTCCTAAAAAAGTAGACAACAAATTAATCATAAAATAAAGATGTTATGAATTTACAAGATAAATACCAAGAAGTAGCAAATTTAGCATCTGAATTAGGAATTGAAAATTTGCAAATAAGAGAACAAGACAATGTACTATATATTGACGGAACAGCGAAATCTGCCGCAGACAAAGAAAAATTGTGGAATGCTTACGAAAAAATAGATCCAGAATACAGATCGGCAGATGTTGTTATGAATATTGATGTTAAAGAAAGTGTTTCGAGAGAATATACTGTTGAAAGAGGTGATTCTCTTTCTAAAATTGGAAAAGCTTACGGCGTTTCTTGGCAGGATATTTTTGAAGCCAATAAAGATATTATTTCAAATCCGGATTTAATTCAGCCGGGATGGAAATTGAAAATACCGACAACTTAAGAGTTGTAAATTCCAATAAAAAAAATCCAAATTCCAACTTTTATTTAATTGGAATTTGGATTTTTTATTTCCCAAGTTTAAAGATTGGGGTTTAAAATTTACCTTCCTCTAATGCTTAGATCAAATAAAAACTTTGAAGTTTCCTGATCTGAATCTGCTGAAAAACCAGCAACATAAACTCCTTTTTTTCCTGAAGTTGATCTAATTCCGTAAACAACTGCTTCATCTGCTGGGTCTGATTCCCCTTCGTATCGATACACATGAACAATTTCAAATTTGTCAGGATTTCTCTTAATCATTTCTGCATTTCGATTAAAATCGCATGTAAATCCTTTTTCATTCAATTGATCTAAAGCCTTTGAAACAGTTGCGTAATGATACATTCTTTTCATGATAAACTGAATTTAATAATTATATAATTTTAAAGATAACTATTTTAAAATTAAAAAGTTAAGATGGAAGTCATAAAATGGGAAATTTAAAATGATTATTGTTAGTTCTTAAATTGCTACTTTTGCACGGCAGACCGCCTTATCGTCGTTCCGATTTATCGGGAGGGAGGAAAGTCCGGACACCATAGAGAAGCATAGCGGGTAACGCCCGTCGGCTCCGATTTTATCGGAGTTAGGACAAGTGCAGCAGAAAGTATGTACAGGTAATGCTGTAGTGAAACCAGGTAAACTCTATGCGGTGAAATACCAAGTATATCGGCATTTAAGGGCTTCTCGTTCGTTGCCGAAGGGTAGGTAGATTGAGTCCATCAGTAATGGTGGATCTAGATAAATGATAAGGTATTGTTTTGTTGCAAAACGAGACAAGAACAGAATCCGGCTTACAGGTCTGCATTTTTTATATATTTGTGAAACTAACTAACCCAATTTCATGAATATTCCCTCTCCAAATTCTTCTTCAAATACCAAGAAAAGCCTTTTCAAAACAGTTGTAACCAATCTTACGTTTTGGGTTTTGATTTCGATTATCGTCGGCGTTGTACTGGGACATTTTTCTCCAGAAAATGGAGTAAAAATGGAAGTATTAGGCAAGAAGTTTATTCAGCTTATTTCTGTTTTTATCGGGCCAATTATTTTTCTCACGATTGTTTTAGGGATTTCTGGAATGGGAAACCTAAAAAAAGTGGGACGTATTGGTATAAAAGCATTAACCTATTTTGAAGTCGTTTCGACGGTAGCTTTAGCAATTGGTGTTACGGTGGCTTATGTCTTTAAACCAGGAAAAATAGACAAATCTAGTTTGACTTTTGGCGATGCAAGTCAATATACAAATGGGGCAGCGGAACATTTTTCATGGATGAAATTTTTCCTTTCCAATTTTACACTTCAGGTTTTATTAGCTGCGATTATCTGCGGAATCGCACTGAACTTTTATAAAAAAAGAGAACAGACTATCTTGGTTTTAGAACGTGCCTCAAAAGTGGTTTTCTTCGGTTTAAAATATGTTATGTATCTCGCTCCAATAGGTGCTTTTGGCGGAATGGCTTATACGATTGGTAAATTTGGTTTAGCGACCTTAATTCCGTTGGGGAAATTGATGCTTTGCGTTTATTTGACAATGGCTTTGTTTGTTTTTTTAATTCTGGGAAGTATGCTGAGATACTACAAAATCAGTATTCTTTCAATTTTGAAATACATAAAAGAAGAACTTTTATTGGTTTTAGGAACATCATCATCAGAAGCGGCTTTGCCAAGCATTATGGTAAAACTGGAAAGAATGGGGTGTAGTAAATCGGTTGTAGGATTGGTAATTCCGACGGGGTATTCTTTTAATTTGGATGGAACTTCTATTTATCTTTCGATGTCGGTTATCTTTATTGCGCAATTGTACGACGTTCATTTGAGTTTCTTCGAAATTATGACCGTAATCGGAATTTTGATGATTACTTCCAAAGGTGCAGCAGGAGTAACAGGAAGCGGTTTTATAGTTTTAGCATCGACTTTAACAGCATTGCATAAAATTCCGGTGGAAGGTTTGGCCTTTTTATTGGGAGTTGATAAATTTATGAGCGAGGCCAGAGCCATTACCAATTTGATCGGAAATACTGTAGCAACCATTATCATTTCAAAAACAGAAAGAGATTTTACAGAACTGAATTTGAATCCGGTTTTAGAAGAATAAAATTTTTCAGCTGCAAAGGCTCGAAGGTTTTAAGTTTTTATTTTAATCTCGCAAAGACGCAAAGTCGCAAAATATATTAATTCATTAAGCTCAGAAAAAACTTTGCGACTTTGCAATAAACTAAGATTCGTCTTTAGTTGCTTTAACCAAACTGATTCCCGACATAAAAAAGACAATTCCTAAAATCCCGTAAATGATCAAAGATTTAATATCTCTGGTTTCTCCAGATGTGCCAGCGAAAATTACCGCAGTATAAATAAGTCCTACAATTCCGAGGATTGTTAGTAATCCTCCGAAAAATCTTTTTAGGTTCATGATTTTTAAATTTAAAGTTCTCTAACAAATTTAAATTCAGAATCTTTAATTGCTGTTATACAATTGTTTGATGAAATTATATGATTTTAAGGGCTAAAACATGTTATTGTACTATGAGTATGTTTTGTAAGAAAATAATTTTAATTTGAGTAGTTTCCTATACTTTAAATACTATTTTTGCTTCACTAATTTATAACCATATATGAAGAAAAAATACTTGTTTCTGTTCTTATTTTTTAATGCATTTTATTTGATTCACGCGCAAGATGAAGCTCCAGTTTCTGTCAAGAATCAGTTTAAAATCAATATGCTTTTTCCATCTCTGGTATATGAACTTGCTCTTTCAGAAAAAAACACGCTTTATTCGGAAGCGGGTGTAGGACTAGGGTATCGTTATAATAGTTATTATGGTGAAGGAAATGTATATTTCTTTCCTTTAATAAACGAGCAATTTCGTCATTATTACAATTTGAAAAAAAGAGCCAATAAAGGAAAAAGAACAGCATTTAATTCAGGAAACTATCTTGCGGCAAATGCACTTTATAATTTTCGCTCGCTTTCTACAAATGATAAATACGGAAATTACTCAGAATCGTTTACCGTTGCAGCACTTTGGGGTCTGCAAAGAACTTATAAAGGAAGATTTAATTTAGAGTTTAATATTGGACCAGGAGTCAATTTTGATAAATATGATACAGAATTTGTACCTGTAGGAAACTTTACTTTAGGTTGGGTTATTAAATAATTATTCAGCATAAAGTAGAAAAACCTTGAGAAATCAAGGTTTTTCTATTTTAAATTCTAAGCCAATATTTCGAACGCTTTCAATCTTGATTTTCGGATCTGAATTGAAATATTTTCTAAGTCTGCTAATGAAAACATCCATACTTCTTCCAGAGAAATAATCATCTTTTTTCCAGACAGACATTAAAATCTGGTCTCTTTTTAATAATTGATTATGATTTAAATATAAATACTCAATAAGAGAAGCTTCCATTTCTGTAAGCTGTTGAACATGGTTTTTGTTGTTGAGAGTTAAACGTTCGTTGTCAAAAACATACGAACCGATTTCAATTATATTGTTTCCGTCTAAACTTCTTTTTTGTTCAATTCTTTTTAGGATATTTTGCAATCGCAGGACCAGCTCGTCGACTTCAAAAGGTTTTGCAATATAATCGTCTGCACCTAATTTTAAGCCAATAATCTTGTCTTCTTTTAACTTTCTTGCTGTTAGAAAAATAAAAGGAGTTTCGGGATTGATTGTAATTATTTTTTCTGCTAGAGAAAACCCGTCCAGTTTGGGCATCATTACATCAAAAATACAGATATCAAAAGTTTGGTTTTTAAAATAATCTAAAGCGATTTCGCCGTTTTCTGCCCAGATTACTTCGAAATCGTGCAATTCTAAATATTGTTTTAAAATCGCAGCAAAATCAAAATCGTCTTCGGCTAAAAGTAATCTTTTCAAAATAAGGGAATTAAACTTTTAATAAAATAGTAAACTGAGTTCCTTTTCCTAAATCGCTCATAACACTAACAGAACCCTGATGTGCTTTTACGATCTGATCCACATAATACAATCCTAAACCTAAACCTTTTGTGTTGTGCAGGTTTCCTTGTTCTACACGATAAAATTTCTCAAAAAGCAGCGATTGTTTATTTTTTGCAATTCCGATTCCATCATCTTCAAAACTCACAGAAAATTGATTGTCAACGATTCTTGTTTTTACTGTAATCGTATTAGAACCGTATTTTACAGCATTTTCTAAAACATTCAAAAAAGCGGTCGTTACATGAAATCTGTCCAGAACTAAAATGGTTTTCTGAGTCTGAAAATCGGTTTTTAGATTGATTTTTGGGAAAGTAATTTTAAAATCATTTACAATTGAAAGCAGAAATTCTTCGGTTTCAATTTTTTCTTTTTTTAATTCAATTTCATTTTCGGCCAATGAATTTGCCATAACCTGATCTATCAAATTCTGAAGACGATTGTTCTGTCTCGAAATCGTATTAACAATGGAATTGAAATTTTCATCGTTTTCACGAATATTTTTCTGTTCTAAAATTTTAGTAGAAATTCCTAAAGTGGCCAAAGGTGTTTTAAGTTCGTGTGTAATATTATTGATGAAATCTGTTTTTACATCGCTCACTTTTTTTTGTTTGATTAATGCTTTAATGGCAATTACAAACAAACTAATCAAGGTTAAAATAGAAAAGAAAGACAAAGCGAGAATGAATGTCATACGTCTCAGAATAATCATTTCCCAGTCTATAACAGAAACATACATCGAATCTTCTGTCAGTAATTTATAATCCTGATTTTCAAAAGTTCCGTTAGTGGTTCCTACATAACTTCTCACTAAAAAAGCATGATTTAAAGACAACAGATTTCCGTATAGTTTGTTTTGAATAAAAGGCTTTTGAGAAAAAATAGTATCTGCTTTCTGTCTGTTTTTATAGAGAATAAATTTATTCAACACAATTGCAAAATCAATTTTAAAATTGGGTAAATCTCTTTCGAATTTACGTTGTATTCTTTGCGTGACAGCGTTTTGATATTCAGCATTTAAAACCCCGTTTTTAATATCTGATCTGTTTTTTTTCCCTTTAATGTAATTTTCAGAAAGACTTTTGTAAAGTGCTTCTTTTCTGGAAACTATTGCCGAATCGATGTCACTGTAATTGTTTGAAATCTTTCCAATTTCGTTTTTAATCTGCGTATGAAATTCGGCTACTTTATAATCGTAAGCCGTTTTTACCAAATAACATTGTACGGTAGTCAAAACAATAAGGGCGACAACCGAAAAAGCTATTAATAAATTGATTCTTTGTTTCATAACACGTTTAAATCTGTATCAAAAATAATGCTTTTATGAGACAAAGTGCAGATTAACGCTCCATTAACCTTCAATTAACTTTCAGAACTACTTTTTCAGGTCATTTTTGCATCACTAATCGAAATTTATTTTAAGAAATGAATGTTTACCTGCCTTTAAAACTTCTTATTGCATTATTGCTATTTTGTCTTTCTGTAATTGCCAATGCTCAAAACGAAACTCCGAAAGATTCTATTTCTAAAGAGTTGAAGGAAGTTGTTATTATGCAAAATAAAAAAACGTTTACCAATTCAAACGGAAATATAAAAGTGGATGTGGCTAATTCAGTGTACGATGCAGTTCCTGATCCTGTCGAATTGCTTTCGAAACTTCCTTTGGTTCAGGTGAGTGCTGATCGTGAAAATATTTCAATTGTAGGAAAAGGAAATCCGTTGATTTACATTGACAATCAAAAAGTTGGAATGAACGATCTGAATGCATTAGCTGTTTCAGACATTAAAACAATTGAAGTCATTCAAAATCCTTCATCCAAATATGAAGCTGAAGGGCGCGCGGTTATCTTAATTACCAGAAAATTGAGTAAAAAAGATAGTTTTAAAACTGATATTACAGAAACGGCTTCGTTTAAAAAGAATTTCAATAATTATCTGGGTTTTAATTCGAGTTTTAAAAAAGGCAAATTGGAATGGAAAGCCAATTTTAATTACAATCGTCGTAATCCTTGGGAAAATCATAGTATAGAATATCAGATTCCTGAAGCAAATATTGTTTCAGATTATGATGTTACGGCGGTTTCAAAAGTAAAAGATTATATTTTTGGTGGAGGCTTATTTTATAAAATAAATGAGGAGGATTATATTTCTGTCAATATAAATGGGAAAATGCGTAATGATACTTTTGATATCAATACGTTTACTTTTAATCAAAATCAGAATGACATAAATAACGTTTTTACTTTTAGTGATAATTCTAGTGACAAGAATTTCATTAATTCATTTATAAATTATTCTAAGAAAATAAAAGCTATTGATACTAAATTATTTGTGGGTTTGCAAGGCTCTAACTTCAATCAGCATTTATGGAGTCTGGTGCAAAATAATTACAACAATACCGAACTCGAATTATCACAAAATCGAGATCAAAAATTTAATGTTGATGTTTTTTCTGGTAGAATTGATTTAGAGAAAAAGTTTAAAAACGAAATGATCTGGGAGTATGGCGGATTGTATTCTGGCGCAAAATCGAAATCGAATTATGATGTTTTTGATTATGATAAAAATGACAATACAATTTTCGATTATAATTTTAAAGAAGCCAATACAGCAGCTTATTCTCAACTTTCCGGCAAAATAAAAAAAGTCGATTTTTCAGTGGGACTAAGAATTGAAAACACCAATGTAACCGGAAAATACAGTACAGAAAACACCGCTTTAGTGGATAAAAATTACACCAATCTTTTTCCTAAAGCGCAGTTTTCTTTTTCTATAGACAGTACAAAAAACATCAATGTCGATTATTCCAAAAGTATTTCAAGACCGAATTATTCTTCGCTAAGTATGATTGCCACTTATATCAATCCGTATTTTATTTATGGAAGTAATATTAATTTGGGACCCACTTTTATAGACGTTATTTCGACTACTTTTCAATATCATGATAAATCTTTAAAACTGACTTTGTATCAAAATAAAAATCCCATTTATCAAGATTTTGTTTTTAATGATCAAACCAATGTGTTGACTTTTACAGAGAAAAATTTCCAAAAAGAATCAGGTTATAATATCGAATTTACGCTTCCATTTCAATATAAAATATGGACAAATACCAATTCTCTGGTTTTTGCAACAAACAAGATTGTAGATGAATCGGCATTATTTAATTCATCGAAAACCTATCTGTACTATTATTCCAATAATACTTTTAATCTGCCAAAAGATTTCACATTCGTTTTATCATTTTGGGGAGCCACGAAACAAAAAGAAGGTGTTTTTGAACGAAATGCCAAATTGATTTTTGATATGTCGCTGGCAAAAAAGTTAGGCAAAAACTGGAATTGTACTTTAAATTACAATGATGTTTTTAAAAACACGAGATATGTAGAACGATTTACCATTAACAGCATAGGTTCCAGAGCGAGATATTTGGTTGATGCCAATGAAATTTCGATTACACTTCGTTACTCTTTCGGAAAAATAAAAGATTCTGAATTTAAGCAAAAAAGTGTGAATGAAAGTGAAAACAGAATCAGATAAGATGAAAATTCCAAATCCCAATCTCGCGCAGAAATTTGAATTTGGAATTTAAAATATTGAATATTAAATAACAACTAACCTTCGTCGTCTTCTACTTCTTTTTTAATGCTATCATGAGGCAATTCTTCATCATCATCGGTAGAATTCAGTTCGAAGAAACTAAAGAAAGAACCGCCATAACTTTTCTGAAAAGAAAAATTACTCATATGATCCAGTTTGGTATATTTTGAATGTTCGATAATCATCATGCCATCGTCTTCCAATAATTCTTTTTCAAAAACCGTTAGAACAATTTTTTCAAAAGTGGCCTGATCTAATCCGTAAGGCGGATCGGCAAAAATGATATCATAAGTTGTTTTAGAATTTTCTAAAAATTTAAAAACATCACTTTTGGTTGCTGCGATATCAAAATCATATTCTGAGGAAACTTGTTTGATGAATTTTACACATCCGAAATCGCCGTCAACCGAAGTGATTGGAGCGCTTCCGCGTGAAGCAAATTCATAACTAATGTTTCCTGTTCCTGAAAAAAGATCTAAAACCTTTAAACTGTCAAAACTAAAATGATTATTCAAAACATTAAATAATGCTTCTTTACTCATATCAGTAGTGGGTCTTACAGGTAGATTTTTCGGCGGAAAAATTCTGCGTCCTTTGTATTTTCCTGAAATGATTCTCATGATTGAAATAAGATATAATGTTTTTGATTTTGAGCTGTTGTAAAGCTATTTTTTTCCTGAAGTTTTGATACGTCCATGAATGAAATATGGCGCACATATTTGTATGCAATCGCATAATACGGATCATTTTCTGTAATGGTTCCCAACAATTCCAATTTGAAACTTTCTGGGTTTAAACTCAATTGTTCCGCCGTAAATAAGATGTAATAAATAAAATCTTCCGGAGTATTATATTCAAATGAATTGAACAATAAAAGTTTCTGATTCTGAACTACGATGATTTCGAAATTATCAGGATTAAAATTCACGATCATTTTTTTATCGTCGTCATTACGCGAATTATCCAAAATCTTTTCTACCAAAATGCTATTTGCATGTTTGTAATCAAAAGAACCCACGTTGTCTATCAGGAAATTATTGATGTTTACATAAGGAATGTAAACCGAATTCATTTGGTAATTTGAAATTTGATCGAAAGTGAAAAAATCCGTTTCAAACACTTTTGTAGTGTATTGAAGGTAACTTCCCATGTAATTCTCATCAAACAAAGCAGTTGGAACAAAAGTCGAAAGATTGTTCGTGTGAATCACCATTACTTCGTCGTAAATGTCTTTTAATTCAGGATTATTCTTAAATGCAGTGGCAAAAGAATCTTCAATTTTTACGGTCTTATTAGAAGTGTCAAATTGAATTTCTTTAAATGAAGTAATTACATTATTTAAAGTATCAAAACAGCAATAAGAAAATCCCGTCAGCGAAACCTGAATCGAAAGTTTTTTATATTTTTTTGAAGTAATGTTAGTGTTTTGTAATGACATAGTTGATTTACAATTCGTTACCTGTTTTAAATCAAGAAAGAATTTAAGCGACCACAAACTTACAAATTTAAAAGGAACAATAATAATTGCAATTTCAAAAAACAATTTGAGTTAAAGTTTAAACGAAGGTTAAGAAAAAGTTTAGTTTGCTGTTTTTGAACCATATAAGTCATATAAGTTCATGTAAATATTAGTTTCTATGTTAAATGAACTTATATGACTTATATGGTTTTTAATTTATTTTTTTAAATTGATTTTGGCCATTGATTTTTGATATTGCTATTTGAAATTGAATTTTGATATTGAAATTGATTTTTGCCATTGATTTTTGATATTGCTATTTGAAGTTGAATTTTGATATTGAAATTGATTTTGGCCATTGATTTTTGATATTGCTATTTGAAATTGAATTTTGATATTGAAATTGATTTTTGCCATTGATTTTTGCCATTGATTTTTGATATTGCTATTTGAAATTGAATTTTGATATTGAAATTGATTTTTGCCATTGCCATTAAAAAAAGCGAACTTTGTATTTCAATATCACGTTATG
Organism: Flavobacterium potami; assembly: GCF_020026915.1. GTDB lineage: Bacteria > Bacteroidota > Bacteroidia > Flavobacteriales > Flavobacteriaceae > Flavobacterium > Flavobacterium potami. Next base: position 663,596 of record NZ_JAINUY010000001.1, read on the forward strand.
AATTCTGCACAGTTTTACGGTACTTTACAAAAACGATTTCCATTTGCGCCAACCTACAAACAGGATATATTTTTTCAGAAAATTGCTATTTTTCTAACCGAACCTCAAAATGATACCATTTTTGTTTTGAAAGGTTACGCTGGAACGGGAAAAACTACCGTTATTTCTACGATTGTCAATAATTTAGGTGATATCAATAAAAAATATGTTTTATTGGCTCCAACGGGGCGTGCTGCAAAAGTGATTGCTAATTATTCTAATAATCCGGCATTTACCATTCATAAAAAAATCTATTTTCCGAAGAAATCGTCAGGCGGGGGAGTAGCTTTTACAAAACAAGTCAACAAGCACAAAAACACGATTTTTATCGTCGACGAAGCCTCGATGATTTCGGACAGTACTTTAGACAGCGATTCGCTTCTAGATGATTTGATTAATTATGTCTATTCTGGCAATAATTGCAAAATGATTCTTTTAGGAGATACTGCTCAGCTTCCTCCAGTAAATTTGGATATTAGTCCCGCACTAGATATTCAAACGCTTGGTGTTCATTATGATAAAGAAATTGAACATATCGAACTGGACGAAGTAATGCGTCAAGAAGAAAATTCTGGGATTTTATACAATGCTACGGAATTGCGAGAATTATTAAAAGAGAGTTTTATTACCGAATTCAGATTCAATGTAAAGAAGTTTAAAGACATTGTAAGATTGACAGATGGCTATGATATTCAGGATGCAATAAATATGGCTTACAGTAATTACAGTATTGAAGATACAGCCTTTATTGTGCGTTCTAATAAACGTGCCAATCAGTACAATGAACAAATTCGAAGCCGTATTTTATTTAAAGAAAGTGAACTTTCGGTTGGTGATTTTTTAATGGTGGTAAAAAACAATTATTTCTGGTTGAAAGAAACCGACGAAGCCGGATTTATTGCCAACGGAGATATTATTGAAGTTTTAGAACTTTTCGGAATCAGAGAATTATACGGATTCAAGTTTGCCAAAGTGAAAATCAGAATGGTCGATTATCCGGAACAAAAACCTTTCGAAACAGTTTTGATTTTAGATACCTTGACAAGTCAATCTCCTTCTTTAACGTACGAAGAATCAAATCGTTTGTACGAAGAAGTGATGAAAGATTATGAAGACGAACCAACCAAATACAAAAGATTTCAGAAGGTAAAAGAAAATGAATATTTTAATGGTTTACAGGTTAAGTTCTCCTACGCCATAACCTGTCATAAATCCCAAGGAGGGCAATGGAATACTGTTTTTATCGAACAACCTTATTTGCCTGACGGAATTGACCGCGATTATATCAGATGGCTTTATACGGCAATGACACGTGCTAAAAATAAGTTATATTTGATCGGATTTAAAGACGAAAGTTTTGAGGAATAAATTTTATTAGCCACGAATTCACGAATTAAATTAATGCGAATGTTTAAAAATAAAATTCGTGAATTCGTGGCGGAATTTTTTTTAAATATGACAACACTAAACGACTTACATTCGATTTCATCAACGTTTTCGAATACCGATAAAATGCCGGTTCTCTTTTTAGGACACGGTAGTCCAATGAATGCTATTGAAGAAAATCAGTTTGTGGCTGGATTTCGTGATTTGGCGAAGACTTTACCACAGCCCAACGCTATTTTATGTGTTTCGGCACATTGGTTTACTAAAGGAACAAAAGTAACTGCGATGGAAATGCCAAGAACTATTCATGATTTTGGAGGTTTTCCGCAAGCCCTTTTTGATGTGCAATATCCCGCAAAAGGAAGTCCAGAATTAGCAATTGAAACTAAGCAGATTTTAGATCCAGTTATGGTCGAATTAGACGAACATTGGGGATTGGATCACGGAGCTTGGAGTGTAATTAAGCATTTATATCCAAATGCAGATGTTCCGGTAATTCAGTTGAGTATCGATTATACAAAATCAGGACAATATCATTTTGAATTGGCTCAGAAATTACAAGCTTTACGTTACAAAGGGGTTTTAATTATCGGAAGTGGTAATATCGTTCACAATCTTAGAATGGTCGATTTCAGAAATTTTGATAAAGACAATTACGGTTACGATTGGGCGATTGAAGCGCGTCAAACGGTAAACAACTATTTATTAGATGGGAATTTTCAGCCTTTAATTGATTTTGAAAAATTAAATAAAGCTGTTCAATTGGCAGTTCCTACTCCGGAACATTATCTGCCGTTGCTTTATACTTTGGGATTAAAGGACAAAACCGATGAAATAGAACTTTTTAATGATAAATTGTTAGCCGGTTCTTTGAGTATGACTTCGGTAAAAATTATGTAATAAAAACTTAAAAGAGGAATGAAATTACTTCTTCCTCAAAATGATATAAAAAATGAAAATAATAGCAGTAATTCCGGCGCGATATGCTTCGACACGTTTTCCAGCAAAGCTAATGCAGGATTTGGGAGGCAAAACAATAATTTTAAGAACTTACGAAGCAGCACTTTCAACAAAATTGTTTGATGATGTTTTTGTAGTAACCGATTCAGATTTGATTTTTGAGGAAATTGTTTCCAATGGAGGAAAAGCAATTATGAGTATCAAAGAACACGAATCTGGAAGCGACCGAATTGCAGAGGCCGTTGCTAATCTTGATGTTGATATTGTAGTAAATGTACAAGGAGACGAACCTTTTACAGAAGCAGGTCCTTTAGAACAGGTTTTGTCGGTTTTTAAAAATGATCCAGATAAAAAGATTGATTTGGCTTCGTTAATGCGTGAAATCACAAATGAAGAAGAAATCGACAATCCGAATAATGTAAAAGTGGTTGTGGATCAATCGCAGTTTGCGTTGTATTTTTCTCGTTCTGTAATTCCGTATCCAAGAGAGAAAAATGTTGGTGTGAGGTATTTTCAGCATATCGGAATTTATGCTTTTAGAAAACAGGCATTATTAGACTTTTACAGCCTTCCAATGAAATCTTTAGAAGCTTCTGAGAAGTTGGAACAATTACGTTATTTAGAATTCGGAAAACGTATTAAAATGGTTGAAACGACTCACGTCGGCATCGGAATTGATACGACTGAAGATTTGGAAAGAGCGAGAGCTATTTTAGCTTCTAGATAGATTGCAAAATACAGAGAGAAGGAAATACATTTGAATGTTTAAATAGTTTTAATGAAAAAAAGCACAAAAAATTATGTCGTTAAAAAATTGAAATGGCCTCTTGGTTTTTTTTATTTCTATTCAGGAAATTTTGTTATCTTATCTATGCCTTGTGTGTTGATTTATTTAGGTACTACTAATTATGAAAAAGATGGGGCTTTTTTAATATTAACGGGATTTGTTTTTTTAATTGTTTTGATTTTAAGAATGGAGATGGAACGCCGATTTAAAGAGTTGACTTTGGTTAAAGATTATTCTACCGATGAGATTGGGAAATTATTACAAAAAAATAAATGGATTTTATCTGATCAAGGCGATGGAATTTTAGAATTTTATACAGGTTCAACTTTGTTTTCTTGGGGTCAAAAAGTTACCATAGTAAAAGTTTCGAAAGATAAAATATTAATTAATACTTTACCAAATGGAAGAGCTCTGTTTACTTTCTTTAAAGAGATACTGAATTATAAAATAATAAAGAAAATATTAGAAGAATAATTGAATTTTAAAATAAAAAACGCTCCATCAGGAGCGTTTTTTATTTATGTAAAAATCTAAAATCTAAAATCTCGTATACAAAGCAGGATATTTAGAAGGATTAACTTCATGCATCATATCATAAACTTTTTCGTAGATGTCTTCTGCTGAAGGTTTAGAGAAATAATCGCCATCAGTTCCGTAAGCTGGTCTGTGTGCTTTTGCGGCTAAAGTCTGTGGTTTGCTGTCTAAATATTTATAAGCGTCTTGCTCTTCCAAAATTTGTTGTAAAATGAAAGCTGAAGCTCCGCCAGGAACGTCTTCGTCGATTACTAAAAGACGATTTGTTTTGGCAATACTTTTTACGATATCCTTGCTAACATCAAACGGAAGCAAAGATTGAATATCGATAACTTCGCACTCAATTCCTTTTTCTGCTAATTCATTAGCTGCTTGCTGAACCAATCTTAATGTAGATCCGTAAGAAACTAGAGTAATATCAGAACCTTCTCTTAAAGTCTCTACGACTCCAATTGGGGTTTTAAATTCGCCAAAATTCAGCGGTGTTTTTTCTTTTAGACGATATCCGTTAAGGCATTCAATCACTAAAGCAGGTTCGTCGCATTCTAACAAAGTGTTGTAAAAACCAGCAGCTTGTGTCATATCTCTCGGAACCAAAACATGAATTCCGCGAATAGCATTGATAATCATTCCCATTGGAGAACCAGAATGCCAGATACCTTCTAAACGGTGACCACGAGTTCTAATAATTAACGGTGCTTTTTGTTTTCCAACTGTTCTATATTGTAAAGTAGCTAAATCGTCACTCATGATCTGAATAGCGTACAATAAATAATCTAAATATTGAATTTCAGCAATCGGGCGTAACCCTCTCAAAGCCATTCCAATTCCCTGACCAATAATGGTCGCTTCACGAATTCCAACATCAGCAACACGAAGTTCTCCGTATTTTTCCTGCATGCCTTCTAAACCTTGATTTACGTCTCCAATGTTTCCAACATCTTCACCAAAAATCAAAGTTTCAGGATATTTCGCAAATAAAGCGTCAAAGTTATCACGAAGAATCATTCTTCCGTCCAAATCTGGTTTTGCGTTTTCTGCATATTTTGGAAGCACTTTTTCTACTGAGAATACATTTTGAGCAGATTCTGAATGCTGATTACTGCTGAATTTTTCCTGAGTTTCATTCAGAAATTTTGTGATCCAGTTTGAAAGAATAACTTTGCTGTTTGGAACTTCAATAAAACGAAGAATCTTTCTGGCATAAACCAATAATTCCTTCTTTAAAGGCGCTTTAATTGCAGCCAATTCAGAAATTAATTTTTTGATTCTTTCTTTATGATTAATGCTTGCTTCAGCAATTTCTTCCAATAAAATAAGAAGATTTTTTTGATCCTCAATAATAGGATTGATGAAAGAATTCCAAGCCTCTTTTTTAGCATCAAGAACCTCTTTCTTTAATTGGAAATCTAGTTCTGCCAATTCTTCTGGAGAAGCAATATTAATGGCAATCATCCAAAGACGCATTTGACGAATACAATCAAAATCCTTTTCCCAAGCCAGTCTTTCTGCACTTTTGTAACGTTCGTGAGAACCAGAAGTTGAATGACCTTGTGGTTGTGTTAATTCGTTTACGTGAATTAAAACCGGAATATGTTCTTCACGTGCGATTGCTCCGGCTCTTTCGTAAGTCGAAACCAATTCGGCATAATCCCAACCTTTAACTCTAAAGATTTCGTAACCTTTAGCATCTTCATCACGTTGGTATCCTTTTAAAATCTCAGAGATATTTTCTTTTGTAGTTTGATGTTTAGCATGAACCGAAATTCCGTATTCGTCATCCCATACACTCATAACCATAGGAACCTGAAGAACTCCTGCAGCGTTTATCGTTTCAAAAAATAAACCCTCAGAGGTACTTGCATTACCAATAGTTCCCCAAGCTACTTCATTTCCGTCAACAGAAAATTTATCTTTAATAGTGATACCGTCAACTTCTCTGTAGATTTTAGAAGCTTGAGCCAAACCAAGTAATCTTGGCATTTGTCCTGCAGTTGGAGATATATCTGAGCTTGAATTTCTTTGTTTAGTAAGGTCTTTCCAGGAACCGTCTTCGTTTAAACTGTGCGTTACAAAGTGTCCGCCCATCTGTCTTCCCGCAGACATCGGATCAAAAGCTAAATCGGTATGACCGTATAGACCGGCAAAAAATTGTTTAGCATCCAATTCACCGATAGCCATCATAAAAGTTTGATCGCGATAGTATCCGGAACGGAAATCTCCGTTTTTAAAAGCTTTTGCCATTGCCAGCTGCGGAACTTCTTTTCCGTCGCCAAAAATTCCAAATTTAGCCTTTCCTGTTAATACTTCCTTTCGACCTAAAAGACTACATTCACGGCTAGTTACAGCAATTCTATAGTCATTCAATACCTCAGTTTTGAAATCTTCAAATGTCAGTGTAGTATTGTTTTTTTCTTTTATCATAATCTTGAAGGGTCATGTTTACGACGCGAAATTACTTAAAAACAATCAATAATCATAATTCTTTGAACTAAATATAATTTAATTATTTGTATTTAAATTCGAAAAACTACGTATTTTTTTTAAGTTATTTTGATGTAAAATTTAATTTTGTTGATAATTTCGCAAGTTTTTGTTTAATTTTTATTTGATTAAAACCATTTTCGGGTAAAAAGTGTGAGTAATGTTTTTGGTGAGAAAGTGATTATAAATCGTATTTTTTCATTGTATTTTGTTTGTGATATTTCCCAGCCATTATTAGAATAAACAGGGAAATAAAGTTCGAAGTAATCGGGTACTAGATTTAAACGAACTCCGGTATCATAAGCAAAATACTCTTTTTGATGTTTGTTTTTTAAGAAACCAATATCTCCGTAAAGCTCAACCCAGTTCCAAACCGCATAACTCGCATTTACGGTTGTCATCCACTGATTGGCATACGAAGGCTCTAATTGCGATTTAAAACCTCCCTCTGCAATTACATACTGTTGGCTAAAAATACCGGTGCTTTCAGATCTTCCAAACAAATTATAATCAAATAAATAATCGGTTGGACGGTCTAATCCAAAACTGAAATAATCGGAATTTGTTGTGTTGTACAAGAAACTTCCAGCGAATAATCTCAAATTAAGTTTTCTGTTGTTTTGAAATAATCTTCTGTATTCGATTTCTCCTGAAAATTTACCGAAACCTCCTGAAAATTGCAAATCGGTCATGAAATTCACATGATTAATAAGCTCTGTTTTTGTATTAGAGTAACGGACATTAAAAATAGAATAATTAGGCTCTGAATTGTCCGTAATGTATTCGCTCGCTTCTCGATTTACAATAACGTGACGAAGCAAGAAAAGCTGTTTTCTATTGTCTCTGAAATCTTTTTCGCGAATACGAAATTGTACCATGGGGTTCAATCTCAAATAAGTAGCGTCGGGAGCATAATGATAGTAATTTTGACTCAATGAATAACGTACATTATACAATGTGCTATTTCTATAATATTGATTCCATGAAAAAGCAGAAGAACCCGAAAGTGTTCCTGCATTGATGGAATAGGCCGGATTAATATCAAAGTTGAAAGGTTTGTCTAGAATAGTTTTGTTGTGAAAACGAATTCCAGGAGTAAGACCGTCATATAAATTATAGTTCAATGTCGGAATGTATAATATCTGATTGTAATTTGGATCTTCTAAATCTTTGGCAAAATTAAATTTGATAGGACGATTTAATGCAACTTGTTTCAGTGATTTCCAGTTATTTCTCTGATTGTATTCCGGAACTTCATTGTCAAAGTTGATTACGATTTTGTCTGCATTTTTTCTGGCAAATTCGTAAACAGAATCGTTCTTCACGGGTTCTATCCATTCTTTAAAAACAACAGTATTTTTTTTGGTTCCGTAAACGGGAATTGGAGCGTAAATACCGGTTTTGTTTTTTATAGAAAACCTAATGCTATCTGCGGTTCTTGAAACATTCGAAAATTTATAATCGATGATGTCTCTGGAATCAATTATTGTCTTGAAAAACCAATCTATATTTTTTGGACTTTTCTTGATTAATATTTTTTCAAAGTCGTAACGATTCGATTGGCCAATCTGATTGAGATTGTAAAATTCTTTGACACTTTCAGGAACGATATCATGATTTAAATAATCATCTAAATAACTTAAACTTAAACCTGCGCGATATTTACTCGCAATTTGTTCGTTGAATTTAATCAAAGTGTTTTTAGGGTCTCCCAACGGCTGATCTAAATTTTTACGAGCCATCAGCATATAATAATAACTATACTGCTCATTGAAAGTCAGATTAGTGATATTATAGCTTTTGAAAAGTTTCATGTTCGAAAGTCTTCCCAACATTTTTTGATCCTGATGATGTTCTTCCATGTATTTCATCATGGCATAAATCTGGATTCCATCGTAAACCCAATTGTCTTTTCTAGGGTCTAAACGAAGGCTATTTTTTAGATAATTGTTTAAAAATGTTTTCAAGAATTGTATCTCAAATATAAAATCATCTGAAAACGGACTAATAAACGAAGGAAGCTGATTTAAACCATAAAATGGATTTCTATCATAATCAATTTGAGAAACGGTAATTTTTTCGTGCGGATATTTACCAATAAAATGCTCTGCAAAAGTAGCAACCCTGTCAATGATTATTGCCTTTTGAATATCATCTATTTTTTTGCTTTTTAAATCAGTAAGAACCTCTATAGATTCGTTGGCATATGATTTAAATCCATTTTGCTTTTCAATGAAAAAACTAAAATCGGTTCTGTTTTTTCCCGAAAAAGAATAAATGCTGTAATCGTTGTTGGTTATGTCTTTGGAAACAGTGTTTAAATCGGTAGTAATCGAATATTGATTCGGGATCTTAACAGCAACCTCATAATCTGATACTGCGTTGGCGATATCATCTAAATTGAAGTTGTTGTAAGTTATAAAGCGATCATTTTCAAAACGGGCAGGAGTTATGAACCAGTTTTTTAAAGCCATACCGCCATTTTCATCGAAACCAAAACGAGTAAATCGATCGTTGGGTATTTTTGTGATGTAAGTAAGATGTAAATATAATTTTTCATTGGGAGCCAGTTTTTTGCTTAATCTCACCACAATGTAATCCGGATTTTTTTCAGTTCTTTCCCATTCCAAAGCTTTAAAATTCGTATCGGTAAGACTTAGAATTGTAGTAGCTCCGCGATCAACTGCTTTTGCTAAATGAAAGCCGCGATAAAATTCATCAGAAAAGCGTTTGGCTAAAGGAGTATTTTTACCAACAAAAGCATTGTTCCAGTCATTTAGGACAATTAGATTTAATGAATCAGAAGAAGTGTTGTAATACGCAATATCCTGTTTAATATTTAGAGTTTTAAGCTCAAGATTTACCGCCACTTCCATCTTAGACTGATGTTGTGCAGCTAGTTTTACTGATGTGGATAAAACTAAAAGGAGGCAAATAATTTTATAATGTGCTTTCAAATAGAGGCTTAAAAAATTATAGGTATATTTAATTTACGTACATATTGAAACTTCGGATTTTTGTAAAAATAGCATAAAAAAAGCTGTTTAAAAAAACAGCTTTCAATTTTTACGATATTTAATAAAATTTAACCATATAAGTCATGGAAGTTCATGTGAAATTAATACTTCAACCTCAAACCTGTAATTCTTTATATCTCTTATAAGGTTTGAAATTTTTTAGAAATTCGGACTCAAATCGTATTTTTTGTAGAATTTATCTAATACGTCAACCACTTCGTCTTCTGTATCAACGATTTTAAATAAATCTAAATCTTCTGGGCTTACAGTATGCATTTTTTCTACCAAAACAGTTTTGACCCATTCGATTAAACCAGACCAGAACTCTACACCAACCAGAATAATTGGGAATTTTCCAATTTTCTTAGTCTGGATCAAAGTAATTGCTTCAAACATTTCGTCTAAAGTTCCGAAACCACCTGGCATAACCACAAAACCTTGAGAATATTTAACGAACATAACTTTTCTCACAAAGAAATAATCGAAATTCAGGTTTTTATCGTGGTCGATATAAGGGTTAAAATGCTGCTCAAAAGGAAGTTCGATGTTTAAACCAACTGAAATTCCGCCTCCTAAATGCGCGCCTTTGTTTCCAGCTTCCATAATTCCGGGACCACCTCCTGTAATCACACCGTAACCTGCTTTACTGATTTTATAAGCGATTTTTTCAGCCAATTGGTAATACTTGTCATCTGGCTTTGTTCTTGCAGATCCAAAAATCGAAACGCAAGGACCAATACGTCCCATTGCTTCATAACCATTTACAAACTCAGACATAATCTTAAAAATTGCCCAGCTGTCATTGGTTCTAATTTCATTCCACGTTTTTTGTTTCAAACGGTCCTGAATTACTTTATCTTCATCATTATCAAAATCTTCTAATCTCATTTTAGGTATTTTAATTTATTATTATGTTTTTAATTTTATCGGAAGAAGGAGCTGGTTCCTGCTGTTCCTTCCAATCTTTTGTACCGAACCCCGGTACAAAAGGATTTTCCCTCCCATCAGGGCTAGGGCAGTTGTTTTCAAATAAACAATTGGTTTAATTGAAAGATCTTTCTTTAAAACTTGGAATTTTTCAGAAAAAGCGGATACTAAATTAACGCTTTTTTCTAGAATTGTTACAGAAAACACAAATTATAATCCAAAAGTAATCTTCTGATAATAATCAATTTGAGTTTTTTGATTCATTATCAGTTTGTTAGGTGAAGTAATTCCTTAGATAACTATTTTATATTTTCAATTGTTAAGGAACGATACGTATCACAATAAGTATTTTGTGGGTTTCCGTTCCTTTTTCCAGGAATTATTACTTGAGAAAACGACTGAATTACTCGATCGATTTCATCTTTTATGATTTGGTTTGGAGCTATAGAATTTACATGAACTATTTTTCCTTCTTCATTAATTGTAAAACGTGGATTAAAAATAACTTCACCTCGTAACTCTTGATTGTTAAGTGTTTTTAGCGAAAGGTTCTTAAGTATATGTTCATATAATTTGTCATAAAGACATTTGTTTATTTGCCAATACAGTTCAGCATTTTCGCAGTCTTTTAGAATTGGAGGTGTGTCTACTACAGCAAATTTATTAGCTTTTATAATGACATTTTTGTCTTCTTTAGCAAACAATTGTACGCTGATTTTTCCAAGTTTGTCACTTTCTTTTAATCCTAATTTTTCTAAAGGATATTTTTTGAAAATTTCGATAATTTTTCTGTCTCTCTCTTTGTTTCCAGTATTGATACGGCAATTAGTTGCTTTGTTTGTTTTGCTTATTTCAAATGTTAAACGAATGGTATAACTATAAGCGTTTTTTGAGGGATGTTTATAAAAAGAAGACCATCCAATAGTGGAAAAATCAATGTTTTGCAAAAGTTTTTTCTCCAGATATATCTTGAAATAATTGGCTAGATCACTGTCCTCAGTTGGTTGAGCCAAAGCTTGAAATGTAGTAACTTCTTTGGCATATCCCTCTCTTTTTTCTTCTTTGGTATAATAAGGATTGTCAGATTGGCTTTGTTTAATATCCTTAATTCGTTTTTGAACTACTTTATTAAGACTGTCTTTTTGCGATTGTGTAATCACAGTGAAATGAAATGATATTATCGTAACGAATAATAGGATCTGTTTCATATTTTGTCTTTTTTAAGCTAAAATATAAAATAATTACTATTAAATAATAAGAATCTTTGATGAAAATTTTGAAGGCAAACCCGACAGGTTTTTAAAACCTGTCAGATTTCGTTTACTCCAATTCTTTTTTCAAAAACTTCGCTGTATAACTTTTTTTGTTCTTTGCTACTTCCTCAGGAGTTCCTTTGGCAACCAATTGTCCACCGCCTTTTCCGCCTTCCGGACCGATATCGATAATATAATCTGCCAATTTTATAACATCCATATTATGTTCGATAACCAGAATTGTGTTTCCTTTATCTACTAGTTTATTGATTACTTCCATCAAAACACGAATGTCTTCAAAATGTAATCCTGTAGTAGGTTCGTCTAAAATATAAAAAGTATTTCCAGTATCTTTTTTGGATAATTCTCCCGCTAGTTTTATACGCTGTGCTTCACCACCAGAAAGTGTTGTACTTTGCTGTCCAAGTGTAATATAACCTAAACCAACATCTTGAATCGTTTTAATTTTTCTGTAGATTTTTGGAATATTTTCAAAAAATGGAACCGCTTCATCAACTGTCATATCCAAAACATCCGAAATAGATTTTCCTTTATATCTGATTTCTAAAGTTTCTCTGTTGAAACGTTTTCCCTGGCAAGTTTCGCATTCTACATAAACATCTGGTAAAAAGTTCATTTCGATCGTTCTAACACCTGAGCCTTCACAGGTTTCGCAACGTCCGCCTTTTACATTAAAACTGAAACGACCCGCTTTGTAACCGCGAATCATACTTTCAGAAGTCATGGTAAACAAGTTTCTGATTTCTGTGAAAACTTCTGTATACGTTGCCGGATTCGAACGAGGCGTTCTACCAATCGGACTTTGGTCAATATCAATTACTTTGTCGATATGTTCTAAACCTTCAATTTTTTTATAAGGCTGTGGTTTTTTTACGCCATTAAAATAATACGCATTAAGAATTGGATATAACGTTTCATTAATTAAAGTCGATTTTCCACTTCCAGAAACTCCAGTTACACATGTTAACTGACCTAAAGGAATTTCGATAGAAACATTTTTTAAGTTATTTCCAGTTGCTCCAGTTAATTTCAAGAATTTGCCATTTCCTTTTCTTCTCTCTTTTGGAATTTCCAATTTCATTTTACCGTTCAAATATTGAGCGGTAATGGTGTCTGAAGCCAAAGTTTCTTTCGGAGTTCCAATACTAATGATTTCTCCACCGTATTTTCCGGCTTTCGGGCCGATATCAATTACATAATCGGCAGTTTCGATCATGTCTTTGTCATGCTCCACAACAATTACAGAGTTTCCAATGTCTCGTAATTGTTCCAATGACTGAATCAGTTTTTCGTTATCTCTTTGATGTAAACCAATACTAGGCTCATCCAAAATATATAAAACCCCAACCAATTGCGAACCGATTTGTGTCGCTAAACGTATACGCTGTGCTTCACCACCAGAAAGTGATTTTGAACTTCGACTTAATGCCAGATAATTCAAACCAACATTCATCAGGAAGTTCAAACGATCTTTAATTTCTTTTACAACTTCAGAAGCAATTAAAAGCTGTTTGTCAGTCAAATGATTATTTAAATCTAAAAACCACGCTGTCAAATCTGAAATGTCCATATCACACAGTTCGGTGATGTTTTTTCCATTCACTCTAAAAAACTGCGCTTCTTTTTTAAGACGAGAGCCTTCGCAAACTGGGCAAGGAATTTCATCCATAAAATCTTTTGCCCAACGTTTTATGCTAGTTGTCGCACTTTCGTCGTATTGATTTTTTATAAAATTAGAGATTCCCTCAAAATCAATTTTATATTCTCTGGTTACGCCAAGATCTTTTGAATTGATGGCAAATTTATCCTTTCCACCATATAAAATCATGGTCATGGCTTCTTCGGGAATTTTTTCAATCGGATCAGTAATTTTAAATCCGAATTTTTCTCCGATAGTTTCCAATTGCTTGAAAATCCAAGACGATTTATAGTCGCCAAGCGGAGCAAAACCACCCGCTTTTATTGATAATTTCGGATTTGGGATGATTTTTTTAACATTGATTTCGTGAACAGTTCCCAATCCGTTACAATGCGGGCAAGCACCTTTTGGAGAGTTAAAAGAGAACAAGTTCGGTTCTGGATTTTGATAAGAAATTCCAGTTGTCGGACACATTAAATTTCTACTGAAATAACGTACTTCATTTGAATCCTGATCCAGAATCATCAAAACATTTTCACCATGATGCATGGCAGTATTAATGCTTTCAGCCAATCGTTTTTGTGTATCAGGATTGTCTTCGATAACCATTCTATCGACAACAATTTCAATATCGTGTGTTTTGTAACGGTCTAATTTCATTCCCGAAACCAAATCCTGAACATCGCCGTTTACACGAACTTTCAGAAATCCTTGTTTGGTAATTTGTTGAAATAATTCGGCATAATGTCCTTTTCTGGCTTTAATTACGGGCGCCAGAATATTGATACGTTTTCCTTTGTAATCCTGAATAATCAAATCTTTAATTTGTTCATCAGAATACGAAACCATTTTTTCGCCTGTATTGTAACTGTAAGCATCGGCACCACGAGCGTACAAAAGTCTTAGAAAATCGTATATTTCTGTAATGGTTCCAACCGTAGAACGCGGACTTTTACTGGTTGTTTTTTGTTCAATTGCAATTACAGGAGAAAGTCCATCAATTTTATCTACATCGGGACGTTCTAATCCTCCAAGAAATTGTCTAGCATATGCTGAAAAAGTTTCAACATAACGACGCTGACCTTCAGCATAAATGGTGTCAAATGCCAAAGAAGATTTTCCCGAACCTGATAAACCGGTAATTACAACCAATTTTTCACGCGGAATAGAAATGTCTATATTTTTAAGATTATGAACTCTTGCGCCAAGAACTTCAATAGTATTGTCTTTATCTAACATAATTTTGAGCAAAACGCAAAGTTACCACTTTGATTTGTTCTTTTTGTGCTCGATTGCAAAAGTTTATGTTACAAATAGTAACAAAAAACGCTGATTTAAAATCAGCGTTTTTAATTATTTCATTTAAAAATTAGTTAGAGCGAATATTATTGTCAGCTAATATTTTATTGAAAGTCTCTTCTTTTCCATCTTTTTTCATCTGTGCATAAATCATCTGAATTATTTTTTCAGCGTCTGTTCTGTATGGAGATTTTAGTTCGATATAGATATTATAGGCCTTGCACATATTTTCAAGTCCTTTTTCTTGATCATTTAAATGCAAAGCATACATTTGTCCGATACCATAAAATACCTCTGGATTATTGGGTTCAATTTGAGATAATTTCTCATACGTTTTAACTGCTTTTTTATATTCTTTTTTATACGAATAAACTACTGCAATGTTTTGGAGAGGCATAAGTCCGTTCGGATCTATTTTTAGTGATTTTTCGTAAGCGTCAATTGCTAAATCGTATTGTTCTAATCTTCTGTAGCAAATTCCCATATTGTCATAAGCAAAAGCAAAATTAGGATCTATTTTTACTGCTTTTTTATAAAACTCAATTGCTCCTTTATAATTTTGTTTTTTTGATTCATCAATTGCTAAATAATAATTTTTTAAAGCTTCTTCATTTTCAGAAATGGAATTCTTACTTAGTTTATCATTAGTTGCAATTTTTGTTTTTAAAGAACTACAATTTGCCATTAAATAGCGTTCTATTTTATAATAGGATTCTTTAAATTCGTTTGAATCAGGGTTAAAATTCATGTCAATATTGATTTCCTTTTTTCCTTCTGCATTTTGTGTAGCTTTAGATAAGTCTAGGTTAGCAAATTTTTCACTCATTTGATAAGCTCCGACTTTAACACTAATACACGAATGTATGTCGGCTGCTACAGAATCTCTTACTCTGTCTAGAGTCGGAATAGAATCAATACACTTACAGGCACCGTCTGCGATTTCTTTCAATAGTTTTTCGGTGTCAATTTTTGGGTTTTCTTGAGCCTGAACATTTTGAAATCCGATAAATAATAGAAAAAGAATACAATAGTTTTTCATCTCTAATGGTTTTGTTTTTGGTTGTCTTTTTGGGTTATAAAGCAAAACCAAATATAGTATATATTCTGTATGAATATATCTATTAATTTAAAACCTAGAAAAACTTATTCAATTGTCATAGAACGCAGTTTTGTTCTATATGCTTCAAGTGCAATCGACTTAGAAATGAAACCATGATATTTTCCGTCTCGCAAAACAGGAAGGAATGCCGATTTTGAAATTTCAAATTTCTTCATCACTATTTCCATGCTGTCAAGAGAAGAAATCGTAGTTAAAGGTGCTTTCATAACATCTTTAATCTGAGTGTATTTAACGCGATACGAATTGAAAATAATTTCACGAATATCATTAAAATGTACTACTCCAATTAGATCTTTATCATGATTGACAACTGCAAAAACAACTTGATTGGAATGTGAAATAAGATCAACCAGTTTGCCTAAATTTTCATCAGGATGAACCGTCAAATAATCACATTGAATGATGCTGTCAATATCTAAAGTAGATAAAATGTTAGAATCTTTATTGCTGGTAAAAGCGTGTCCTTTTTTAGCTAATCCTTTTACATCTAGCGAATATTTTTCGTAACGCTTAGAAATAGCAAAACTAATAGAGGAAACAATCATAAGTGGAATCATTAATCCGTAGCCACCGGTAATTTCGGCGATTAAGAAAATAGCAGTCAGTGGTGCATGAAACAAACCGCTTAAGATACCAGCCATTCCAACCATAGTGAAGTTTGTAATTGGAAGTTTGGATAAACCGATTAGCGTAACAAATTTTGAAAAGAAATAGCCCAAATACGAACCTAAAAATAGAGAAGGAGCAAAGTTTCCTCCGTTTCCGCCACTACCAATTGTTAACCCAGAAGCAAAAACCTTCACCATCATGGTTGCACCAATAAAAATAAGCAAAACCCATTGGTTGTTTCTAAAATCGGCAAACAAAGTATTGTCTAATAATTGTCCAGGATCTGCTTCTGAAAGTGTTTTAATACTTTCGTATCCTTCACCAAACAAAGTCGGAAAAATAAATATTAGTAGCGCTAAAAGTGAAGATCCAATTAAAGCTTTTTTGTACGGATTGATTTGTTGTTTAGCAAAATAATGTTCGACTTTTTGAAAATTTCGCGAATAATAAATAGCAACCAATCCAGTGAGAACACCTAAAATAACATAAAAAGGAATGTTGTGGTAATTGAATGCTTCCATTTTTTTGAAACTCAAAAGAATGCTCTCGTCCAAAACAATTGCAGCAACTAACGCACCAGTTGCTCCAGAAATCATTATCGGTGTAAAAGCAGAAATACTGACATCTACCAATAAAACCTCGATTGCAAAAAGAACTCCTGCAATTGGAGCATTGAAAGCCGCGGCAATTCCTGCAGCAACACCGCATCCAATTAATAAAGTTCTATCTTTATATTGTAATTTATAATTCTGAGCATAATTTGAACCAAATGCAGCTCCAGTCACCACAATCGGACTTTCAAGACCCGCAGAACCTCCTAAACCTACGGTAAGAGAGCTTGTGACAATTTGTGCATACATCTGCTTTCTTGGGATAATACTAGCCTTTTTTGCAACGGCATACAGTATTTGCGAAGTACCTTTTTGAATGCTTCCGTTAAGAACTCTTTTTACCACAAAAACCGTCAGCAGAATACCTACAATTGGCAGGATACTGTTAATGAAACTCAATTTCAGAATTCCGTTGATATAGGTAGCAAATGAGAATACGCTGTGCGCGAATGTTTTAAGGATGATAACAGCAAACGAACACGATATTCCTATTAAAACGCTTGATAAAAAAAGAAACTGCTTTGGAGTCATCAAGGATTGCGCCAGGGCAATTATACTTTCTAGTCTTCTGAAATATTTTTTTAGCATTGCGGTTTTAAAATTATCGGTCTTACAAAATTAGTTTATAATCTTAGATAAAAAAAGAAAAACAGCAATCGATTAAAAACCAACCGCAGTATCATCGCCTCTAAAATCGGCACCACCTTCCAATTTATTGTCCGGGAGAACTAGAATGGCGTCGACTTTTCCAATAATTGGAGTTGGTTTTTCGTTGATCAAATAATTTTTTGCTTTAAGCTTGTCAATTGTTTTACTTTCAAAAGTATTCGGTTCAAAAGTGATTAAGTCAGGCAGCCATTGATGATGAAAACGTGGAGCATTTACCGCTTGCTGCATGCTTAAATTGTATTCATAAACATTTAAAATCGTTTGTAAAACAGAAGTAATAATCGTTGATCCTCCTGGAGTTCCGACAACCATGAATAGTTTTCCGTCTTTTTCTACAATGGTTGGTGTCATCGAACTTAACATTCGTTTTTGTGGTGCAATGCTATTGGCTTCATTTCCAACTAATCCAAACATATTAGGCGTGCCAGGTTTAGCACTAAAATCGTCCATTTCGTTATTTAGGAAAAAGCCTAATTCTTCGCAGTAATATTTAGAACCATAACCATCATTTAAAGTCGTTGTAGCCGCAATTGCATTTCCAAACTGATCTACAATGGAATAATGGGTTGTTTCTGTGCTTTCGGCATAATTTACTTTTCCTTCCTTTATTTCAGAAGATAAAGATGCTTTCTCAGGATTAAAACTCGCCATTCGATCTCGTAAATATTTTTCATCCATTAATTCTTTCAGCGGAATTTTTACAAAATCCGGATCACCTAAAAAATAACTTCTGTCGGCGTAGGCTCTTCTTTCTGCTTCCACAATTACCTGAATGGCGTCTGCAGAATTATGTCCCATTTTGGCTAAATCATAAGGTTCCAGCATTTTTAGAATTTGTGCAAGACAGATTCCCCCGCTGCTTGGAGGCGACATAGATGTGATTTTTAGATTTTTATATGTAAACTGAAGCGGTTTTCTCCATTTTGCTTCATATTTGGCTAAATCGTTTAGGGTAATAATTCCGCCCTTTTCTTTGAGATAATTGACCAGAATTTTTGCTGTTTCACCTTTATAAAACTCATTTCTTCCTTTCTTTTGAATTCTTCTTAAAGTATTGGCAAGGGCCGGATATTTGATTGTGTCATTTTCTTTATAAGTCTTTGAAGCGGGAGAATTCTCCCCATTTATCTTGACAATTTTGTCGTGATAATCACTTAGGCTTTTTTCTTGTTTTTTGGTTACAATAACGCCTCTCTCTGCCAATGCAATTACGGGTTCTAAAATTTTGGCTATTGGCATTGTTCCGTATTTTTTATGCACCGCAAAAACGCCTGCAATAGTTCCAGGAACGCCAATTGCAAGTGCTGTTTCAGTACTTTTTCCTTTTATGACATTTCCTTCTTTATCTAAAAACATGTCTTTTGTAGCTGCCAATGGTGCTTTTTCTCTATAATCTAAAGATCCGACTTCGCCATTTGCTTTCCTGTAGACCATAAATCCGCCTCCACCGATATTTCCGGCAAACGGAAAAGCAACTGCCAATGCTAATTCGGTTCCGACCATGGCATCAAAAGCATTTCCACCTTTTTTCATAATATCTGCTCCGATTTTTGAAGCTTCTTCACGGGCAGAAACTACCATTGCTTTTGTGACCACTAAGCCTGTTGGATTTGAAGTGGATTGCTGCGCATTGCTGATTGTGATATATAAAAATGCTACTAAAAGCGAAATTTTTTTCATAGATAAATTAAATTAAAATTAAGAGTAAGAAATTTAAAGAGAAAGCAGTTTCACTTTAGCCTCTTTTTTTATTTCTTCAAAAAATAAGGTGAATTCCTCTTCAAATTCATCGTAAAACTCCCTTAATTCTTCGACTGCATATTGCATTTGTGAAATGTTCTTTGACCTTCGGTCCATTTGAGTCAGTATTTGATGAATTCCATCAACAGTGCGGTAACTCAAAAGCCAGTTTCGGCCAATCATATAAGGCATTAAATCCTGTGTTTTCTCGCTTAGAATTTCGTAATTGTCATGCAACGAATTATAAAATCGACTAATAAAGCTTTCTAACTTTTCATCAGAATAATTGCTCCAGTTTTTGGCTAGAAAATGATCATAAACAATATCTACAATGACACCAGAATAATGATGGTATCTTTCATGAAGACGTTTGGTGCTTTTTCTGAAAATATCGTGAGAATCTGTATAAGTATCAATAAACCGATGGAGTAAAATTCCTTTTTGAACATCGAGTGGAAAATGCTCGAATTGCTTTCCGCGAATTCCATCTGCCATAAAATTCCCGATTTTGATAAAATCATTCTCTCCAGAAAGGTATATATGGGCTAAGAAATTCATCTTTTTTAAGTTTCTAAGAATCTTAGTGGCTGAGATTCTAAGTTATTTAGTAAAAGTATAAAAACTTTTTTAAATCATTTTGTTATAAATACAACCTATTGAAAGTGGTTTCTTATAAGTTAAATTTAAAATCTTAGAAACTTAGTACTTTAGTAACTCGGTAACTTTTTTATTTAAAGTTTCTAAGTTTCTAAGATACTAAGATACTAAGTTTTTTGTATGAGTGCTATCTGTAGGGTTTGTACAATTAGTTTATTACCCTTTATATTCGTACAATTGTGATATATGTTTAATATCTGGTCATTTCAGTATGTTTTTTTTTGGCTTTTTCGCAATGATTGGAGAAACTTAGAACCTTAGCAACTTAGTATCTCAGCAACTTTTTTATATTTGTAAAAAATAACCCTAACTCATTAAAATGACTCTAATAAAATCTATTTCCGGAATTCGTGGAACTATCGGAGGAAAAGTAGGAGATAATCTAACTCCTGTTGATGCAGTGAAATTTGCATCGGCGTATGGAACTTTCTTAAAAAATAATATCAATAAAGATAAATTGACAGTTGTAATTGGCCGTGATGCAAGAATCTCTGGACCAATGATTCATAATTTGGTTGTAAATACATTGATTGGTTTAGGAATCGATGTTATCGATCTTGGACTTTCTACAACGCCAACTGTCGAAGTTGCAGTGCCTTTGGAAAAAGCAGATGGTGGAATTATTTTAACAGCATCTCACAATCCAAAACAATGGAATGCCTTAAAATTATTAAATGCAAAAGGAGAATTCTTAAGCGGTGCAGACGGTGCTAAAATTCTTGAAATTGCCGAAGCAGAAGCTTTTGATTTTTCTGATGTTGATAGTTTAGGCGAAATCATTACGAATGATGCTTATATGGATATTCATATTGATGAAGTTTTAAATCTTCCATTAGTTGATGTCGAAGCTGTTAAAGAAGCTAAATTTAAAGTTGTAGTAGATGGTGTAAACTCATCTGGTGGAATTATCATCCCTAAAATTTTAAAATTAATGGGAGTTGAAGTGGTAGAATTGTACTGCGAACCAAACGGACATTTCCCTCATAACCCAGAGCCATTGAAAGAACATTTAACTGATATTTCTGAATTGGTTGTAAAAGAAAAAGCTGATTTTGGTATTGTGGTGGATCCAGACGTAGATCGTTTGGCTTTTATCAGCGAAGACGGAGAAATGTTTGGTGAAGAATATACTTTGGTTGCCTGTGCAGATTATGTTTTGAGTAAAACTCCTGGAAATACGGTTTCTAATATGTCATCTTCTCGTGCTTTAAGAGACGTAACGAATACGCATGGCGGAAGCTACGAAGCAAGTGCAGTAGGAGAGGTGAATGTGGTAGAATTAATGAAGAAAAATAATGCTGTAATTGGCGGTGAAGGAAACGGTGGAATTATCTATCCTGAATTGCATTACGGACGTGATAGTTTGGTTGGAGTTGCTTTGTTTTTAACGCATTTAGCGAATAAAAAAATGTCGGTATCTGCCTTGAGAGCTTCTTATCCGGAATATTACATGAGCAAAAATAAAATTGAATTGACTCCGCAAATTGATGTTGATGCGATTTTGACTCAAATGACAGAGAAATATAAAAATGAAGATATTTCTACAATTGACGGTGTAAAAATCGATTTTGCTACAGAATGGGTTCATTTAAGAAAATCAAACACAGAACCAATTATTCGTATTTATACTGAAGCACCTTCTCAAGATGCTGCAGATAAATTAGCGCTTAGAATTATTGATGAAATAAAAGTAATTGCAGGAATCTAATTGCTGTTTTTAAATAAAAAAAAGCCTCTTTTGAAATTTCGAAAGAGGCTTTTTTATTTGATTAGAATTCTTAGTTCTTAATAATTTTAATCGATTTTTTAATGTTGCCATAAGTTGCATTTACAATGTAAACCCCTTTGGCAAGTTTTTCTCCAATCTTGATATCCTGATTTGTAGAATAATCAGAAGAAGAAAAACAAACATCTCCTTTCATATCAATTATTTTGATGGTTAAAGGTTCTGTTGTGTTCGATTTAATATGCAAAGTCGATTGATTTTTGACAGGATTAGGATAGATTGTAAAACTGTCTTTTTCTAAAACATCATCTTTAACTCCAAGATTTGCTACGGCAACATCAATATAATTAAAATTGAAATCATTTGATTTGAATTTAATTTTCAAATAAACTTCGCCTTTTGGTAAAGTAACTCCGTTTACAATTTTATCGGCATAGGTTTGCCAGTCGCCCGTTGCAGGAAATGTTTCGTTTGTTTTGACCACAACATCATTTACAAGAACATCAAATTTCCCTTCCAAAACAGGAGAAGCAACCCTGAAAGTTAAATTATAAGTACCAGCATCCACAACATTTAACATAAATTCGTTCCAATCTCCATCACTGATAAAACAAACATTCTGCCCTGTATTGGCATCGGTGGTTGCTTGTAAGCCAGTTCCTTTTCTTCTATAATGTTTATTGGCGATAACACGACCAGGAACCGTCATTTTTTTAGTAGTATAAGGAACATTGATATATTCTGTTCCGATTGGTCTAAGAACGCCGCTTTGTATTTCTAATAAAGGGTTTTCTGCCATATCTTTCCAGTTTCCATTGACTCTTCCAGAAAACCAAGAATAACGAAAAATATCTGGATCATCTTCATAATTGGTCAGGATTTGTTTCATAAATGCTATTTTATCGGCTGCACTTTGAATAACCCTGTTTGAAAATTCAGTAATCCAAAGCGGTTTATTGAATCGTTTTAAAAGCCCTGTAACACCAATTACCGAGCCTGCAGTATTATCATAAGTATGAAACGCAATAAAGTCTACTTTGCAATTTGGACATAGTTGAAAGAACTGATTGTGCCAAACAATCGGATCTGAGATTCCTCCGTAATTTTGAGGTCCGTTGTAAGCTGGTGAAGCGCTGACAATTTCAAGGTTTTTTGCAGCAGCAATTTTTTCGATATTGGGCCAGGCATTAACAGCTTCTTGTGGCGTCAATCTTGCACCATCATTAAAATTGGGTTCGTTAAAAGCAAGTAAATACTTTGCTCCAGGTTTAATTTTATTGATAAATGCTTGAACCTCTGCGTCGCTAATTTTCCCCCATGCCATTGGAACGAATTCGACACCTAAAGATTCATAATCTGCATTAACAGCAGCTTCTGGTTCTGGAGACCAGTTGTACCACCAAGAAAGTCCGGGTTTTAAAGCTAAAAGATCTTCTTTAGAATGTCCGCCGTAAGCAATACCTCGTTTTGGACTTTGAGCGGAGCTAGCAGCAAACAGAAAAAGCAATAAAATTGTAAAAGATAGTTTTTTGATCATGGTTAATGATTTTTTGGTTTTTTGTAGATAATTAGAGAATATCAAATTTAAAATGTTTCCTTTTTTTTGCCATTCAAAAAAATCATTACAAAAACACATCAAATCCATGTTTTGAGGCGTAAATTGATGTTTTGTACCACATTTAAAAGAAAAAGTCCGAAAACAAATTTTGTTTTCGGACTTTTATATTGCTGTTTATTTTGTAACGCGGTGTTTCCATCTTTTGTGTGTCCAGAGGTAAAATTCTGGAACTTCAAGAATTTGCTTTTCCACCTCTTTTAAATACATTTCCGTAATTTCGAAATCTTTAAATTCTTTAGGATCATCGGCAAGCGAAAGAAAAGTTGCTTCGTAAAATCCTCTTTTTACTTTTTTTACTTTCACCATAATAACAGCCAAATCGTATTTTTTAGCCAGCATTTCGGCACCCGTATGTACAGGAACTTCAACTCCCATAAACTCCATTGAATGAAAAATTCTGTCCAGTTTTGGAGATTGATCGCTTGCTAAACCATACATGCTCAAAACACCATCACGTTGATTTTGTGCCATTGTTGGAATTGCTTTTCTGGTTTCGATCATTTCGGTATTGTATTTCGAACGGATTTTTCGAACCAATTTATCAAAATAAGGATTTGCTAATTTTTTGTAGACCGCAACTCCCTGAAAACCAAGTTTTGGATTTATAGTTAAAAGCCATTCGTAACTTGCATAATGCGAAGCAACCAGAATAACACTTTTTCCTTTTTTAGCGTAATCTAGTACCAGATCAATATTCGTTACATGAAATCTCCTTTCCATTTCTTCTGGAGACATGCTCATTGTTTTAATCATTTCAAGAAACATATCGCACATATGTTTGTAAAACTTCTTTTCGATATTTTTTCTTTCGGCATCGCTTAAATGTGGAAGGGTAAGCGCCAGATTTTCACGAACTACTTTTTTACGATATCCAATAACTCTGTATACTAGAAAATACACAAAATCGGAGAATAAGTAAAATAAAGGAAATGGTAAAATAGAAATCAGCCAAAGTAAAGGATAGGCCAAAATATAAACGAGAAACTGCATGTAGCTTTTTTTTACAAAGATAAATTAAAAATGATTAAGGTTTGATAAAATGCTTTTTTACTAACTTATCTTTAAGAATTATTATATTTACCATTCACAAAATAATAATTTATGAATATCATTTTAGTAGGTATTATTGTTGCAAATGCTGTTATTAGTTATAAAGGTTTTAATGACCTTTATTTTTTTAGAAAGTACGAATTTCATGTAGGAAGTATTCGTTCAGGAGAACAGATTAGAATGTTGTCTTCTGGCTTTTTGCATGTTGATATGATGCATTTAATCTTTAATATGCTGACGCTTTATTTCTTTGCTCCTGTAGTTTTAAACTGGCTTGGAAATTTTTCTTTTGTTTTAATTTATTTTGGAAGTTTGATTTTTGGAAACCTTCTAACGATGTTATTTCACAAAAACGATTATAGTTATCGTGCCGTTGGAGCATCGGGAGCTGTAACAGGCGTTTTGTATTCGGCAATATTATTACAGCCAAATATGATGTTGGGTGTCTTTTTTGTCATTCCTATGCCAGCTTATATTTTTGGTATTGTGTATTTATTATACTCGATTTATGGAATGCGTGCTAAAAACGATAATATCGGACATACAGCGCATTTTGGAGGTGCTATAGGCGGTTATTTGATTACTTTGATAAAAGAACCATCTTTATTTGCAGATAATACTTTGATGGTAATCTTGCTTGCGATTCCAATTGTTATTCTTTTCGGAATGGCAAAATTGGGCAAATTATAATGCTGGCATAACTTTTGAAAAGCTTTTATTAAATATTAAAATTTAACAAAAATGAAAAAACTAGTATTATTTTTAACAATCATGTTTATGACTATGTCTTACGGCCAGGAAATCAAACAAATACCTCTAATTAATGTTAATGGAGAAGGAAAAGTAAAAGTAGCACCTGATCAGGTTTGTATTTCAGCTTCGGTTGAAACAAAAGGGAATAATGCTAAAGACGTTAAAAAACAAAACGACGAAAAGATGGATGCTGTTTTGAAATTCATCAAAAAAATGAATATTCCAACAGCTGATTTTAAAACGAAACAAGTTGCTCTTAATCCGCAATACGATTACGAGAAAAAGAAAACTTCTTACAACGCTACACAAACTGTAGAAATCGTAGTAAAAGATTTATCTAAATACGATGAATTGATGGAAGGTTTGGTTCAACAAGGAATCAACCGTATTGATCGAGTTTCTTTTGAGTCATCTAAATTAACGCAATATCAATCTGAAGCTAGAAAATTAGCAATGAAAGATGCAAAAGTAAAAGCTGAAGAATACGTTTCTGTTTTAGGACAAAAAGTAGGTAAAGCGTTTACAATTTCAGACAATTCTCAAGTATATCATCCACAGCCAATGTACGCGGCTATGAGAATGAAAGAAGCAGATGCTATGGGGTCTTCTAATGAAACTTTAGCAATTGGCGAAATCGAAATTACAGCAAATGTTAGCGTAAGTTTTGTATTAGACTAAGCGTTTATAAAATACCAATATTTAAAATCCAAATTCCAAATGAAAACTGGGATTTGGATTTTTTTATGTTTTAAAACTACATTACTTTAGCTTTGTTTTTCAAAAGAATTTTATGAATAATCCAGAGCAATTTCTTCGGGCACATATTGAAAAAGTGATTTCTTTAACAGACGAAGAAGCAGCTTTTATTATTTCGCATTTTCAATTAAAAACTTTTAGAAAAGGACAATTTATTATTGAGGTAGGAAATGATGTAAACGAAGTTTATTTTGTATTGTCGGGACTTGTAAAATTAGTTTATGAAGATCAGGATGCTAAACAGCATATTGTTTCTTTTGCAATGGAAGATTGGTGGGAAACCGATTTTCAGGCATTTTACACACAAAATAAAGCACAGCTGACTTTAGAATGTATCGAAGACACGTTGGCGTATGGTCTGTCATTTGATAACTTCGAAAAACTGTTTTCAGATTCTCGAAAAATGGAACGTTTTTTTCTTCGAAAATCTATTGCAGGTCATATTGGCTCTCAAACGCGAATCTTATCTTTTTTGACTTCCAATGCTCGCGAAAGGTATGAACAATTACTTTCTAAAAACCCTTCTTTGTTGCAACGCGTTCCCAAAAGCTCTTTGGCTTCTTACTTAGGCGTTTCTCGCGAAACACTCAGTCGTCTTTTTTAAATAGTGATATTTGTCACGGCATCAATTGGGAGAGTCTGTTGATTTTTGCATCATAAATATTTAAAATATAAAACGATGGAAAAAAAAGTCATTAATCCATGGAAATGGCAAGATGCAAGAAACTATGTTCAGGCTGTAGATGTAAGCAATGTAAAAGGAACTTTATACATTTCAGGTCAGACCGCTATTGATGAAAATGGTGTTTCGAGCAGTGCGGATATGCGAACTCAATTAATAGAAACTTTAGAAAATTTGGAAAAAGTAATTCATGATGCCGATTATGAATTAAAGAATATCGTGAGATTGAATGTTTACACGACGGATTCTGTTTCATTGTTTGAAAACTTCGATGTTTTTCAGGGATGGATTCAAAAGAACAACATTAAGCAGTCTAGTACTGTCTTGGAAGTAAAAAGTCTTTTCGAAACTTTAAAGGTTGAATTGGAAGCTACTGTGGTGAGATAGTCAATATTAAAAATTCCAAATTTTCAAATCCAATTTGCTATCCTTGAATTTGAAAATTTGGAATTTACCTTTTTTAAATAGTCTCTAATGGCAGAGTAAATTTGAAACTACTGCCTTCTCCAGGTTCGCTTTCTACCCAGATTTTACCGTTATGGATGTTGATAAATTCGCTGCAAAGCAATAAGCCGAGTCCGCTTCCGGTTTCATTTTCTGTACCTTTTTGTATCACTTTTTCGTTAATTCGGAACAAGTTTTCTTTTATCGAGTCAGGAACTCCAATGCCGTTATCGGTAATAGAAATTTTGGCTAGTTTACCGGTTTTAAGGAGTTTGATTTTAATTTCGCCGTTTTTCTCTGTAAATTTAATTGCATTGCTCAATAAATTGCGTAAAACAGTACCAATCATGTTTTTATCGACGTCGGCTTCAATAAGATCGGTCGATTCAAAAATGAGCTTTATATCTTTATGTAATGCAGCATTTTTACTTAATTCCAGGTTTTCTTGGATTAGGTTGTTCAGTAAAACATTTTGTGGAGAAAAGGTAATCATCCCGGTTTGTATGCGCGACCATTCCAAAAGATTTTCCAAAAGCTTGTAAATGTTTTTATTAGATTCGTGCTGCATTTCTGAAATCTCCCTGATTTCTTCGCGACTATAATCCTCGATATTCTCAAGAAAGAGTTCGGAAAGCGAAACAGATGATCCTAAAGGTCCTCTTAAATCATGCGATATGATGGAAAAAAACTGATTTTTATCGTCTAGAAGTTTCTGAATTTTAAGGTCTTGTTTTTCTTTTACCAATAGTAAAAATCCAACGATTCCGATAAGAGACAACAAAAACAAACAAATGCTGTATAAACTGTCCAAAGTACCGTAAGAAATAATTTGATCTTGCGGATAAAGGTATCTGTAAATGGTCCGGATTAATATTAAAACCTCAAAACCGCCATAACACAGGACATAAAAAGTTTTAAAAAAGCTTTTTTTCTTTTCTGTAAAATAGCTGATTGTTGGTAGTAAATATATAGCAAAAACACCTACGCCGCCAATAACTACGCGCATATTCATTGATGCTTCAAATATAGTTGCCACATTAAAAATTAAAATAGAAAGGATCGTAATTGCTATTTGAAACCTAAAATATTTTTTTGCTTTTGTTTTTATAAGAGCCAACATTGCAACCGATTCGTAGCAGCAAGCGGTAAAAATCATAGAATTGGCAATATTGATGGAGGTGAAATCGTTGATGATACCTCGTAAAAGAGCTAATACCCACGCAACTGTGAGTATTAATTTTCCTAAACCGTACAATTTTAATACTTTTTTGTTATCGCTAGTTGCGTAGGAAAAGGAATAACTAAAAATAAGTATACAAGTAAAAAAATTGCCCCAGAAGTATAGTAGAAAAATTGTTTTTGGATCTACAGGTAAAAGTTGAAACATTCTTGATTTGGGCTTTAATCTAATCTGCAAATATACGAATTATACAAAGAAACTGCAGAAATACAGGTATTAACATAAGATTACCATCTCAATATGTTTGTTTGATTTATTTAGCAATTACTTAAACAAATTGATTTAAGGTATCATTTAATAGCTTTCTGCGCTGCTATGAGATTTTTCGCTGGTTTTTAACTTAACATATAGTTTATGTTTAAGTTACTTTCTGATTGTATACTTGCGAGTTAAATTTTAAGCAATGATTAGGGCAATACAATTATTTTTTCTTTTTACACTGTGTGCATTTGGACAGCAGATTAAATTCGAAAATTTTACAACAAACCAAGGATTATCTAACAATTCGGTAGTAGATGTAGAAAGTGACAAAGATGGAGGTTTATGGATTGCCACTTGGGATGGTTTAAATTATTTTGATGGTTATATTTTTAAGATTTTTAAAAATAATTTCAATAATTCGAAAACCATTTCCAGTAATTATATCACCAAATTGAAGAGGGATAAAAGTGGAAAAATCTGGATCATGACCAAAGAGGGACACGTAAATTGTTATCTTGGTAATGAGGAATTTGAAGAATTTAAGTTTAAAACTACTCCCAAAAACCTGTACTTATCTCAGAAAGGAAATATTGTTGTCGAAACAGAAAAAGAGTATTATGAATATAAAAACAACTCTTTTGCAGAAACAACCCCAAACAATGTCAAAAAAACGGACTTTACTAGTTTAAAAAACATTCTACTTCGCAAGTATCCTAAGTTGATTATTAATGATGTTTTAAAAGATAAATCTGGAAATATTTGGTATGCGACCCGAGAAAATGGATTGTATATTATTACAAACGAAAATAAGATAGAACATCTTACAGCAGATTTATATGCGCCTTATTCTTTTAAAAATAATGAAATAGAAACATTTCATCTGGATGATTTCGGAAATATTTGGTTAGGACAGAAAGATGGTGGTTTGAGTATGGCCTTTACAGGTTCGGAAAAGATAAACGCTATCGTACCGCATCCTATAAAAGAACCGTATCTTCCTGATGAAACAATTCGAGCTATTACCAAAGATAATAAAGGAAAAATCTGGCTAGGATATTATACCAGAGGACTTTATTGCTACAACGATAAGAGTCACTTTTTTGAAAAATTTAAAATTGACAAAGCAAGTTCGCATCCTGATTGGGAACGTGTTAGAAGCTTGTTTACTTCAAGTGATGGAAATATCTGGGCAGGAACCTACAAAGGAATTGTAAGGATTTCGGGCAATACATGCACAACTTACGAAACTAGTGCCATGGACGGAGTTTCTATCAATAGGTGTTATTCTATTATTGAAGATCAAAATAAACAATTGTGGATGGGATGCTGGGGCGGTCTGGCTAAGTTTAATTTGTTGACAGGGAAATTTGAGAAATTTAAGGGACAGGAATTATTTAGTAAATATCACATTAGAAATGTTAAGAAAAACAATCAGAACCTTATTCTTTCTACCGAAAACAACGGTGTAATTGTATTTAACTTAACGACAAATACTTTAAAAAAAATCACAACCAAAGAAGGAATTTTAGGAAATAGTATTTATTCTGTTTTTGTAGACAATGAATTTGATAATTACTGGATTGCTTCTTTAGGAGGTGTAACTGTTTATAATAAAAAATCAGGAGTCGTAAAAAATATAACAGAGGCAGAAGGATTGCCAAGTCATATGGTTTATGGACTTATAGATACGGGAGATAAAGTCTGGATAAGCACTACAAAAGGAATTGCTGCTATTGATAAGAAAAAGTATACTGTTACTTCTTATAATCCGTATTATGGATGGCAGGCTCCCGAATTTTCTGAAGGAGCCTATTATCAGGATTCTAAAGGAAATTTATTTTTTGGAGGGGTAGAAGGAGTTAATTATTTTAATCCGGGGACTATTTATACCAACAATTCAAAAGCGAAAATAAAATTGAAAATTGATGGTGTCGAAAATTCTTCGGCTTCGATAGAGAAAAGTTTCAGCAAAAATGGGATGGAAATTGAAGTATTGCCAATTCATTTTCCAGGAAATAAAAAAAACAATATTTATTATAAACTGGAAGGTAGAGATGAAAAATGGATGCCTTTACCTGCAAACAATAAAATAGAATACAGGAATCTGTCTTCTGGAGATTACAGTTTTATAATTAAACAAGGCAAAGACGGAAAACCAGAACCAGTCTATTTTTCACTTCACATTGGTAAAGCATTTTACGAATCGATTTGGTTTTATATGCTTCTATCCGGTGTTATTCTTCTGATTTGTATTGTCGTAGTTTATGTTAAAAATAAAGCAGCTCAGGCGCAACAAAAATACTTGGAAGAACTTGTTGCAGCAAGAACTGCGGTTATCGAGAACCAGAAAAAAGAAATGGAAGAAGTGAACGCAGAACTGGATGAAAAGAATACTAAAATTCTGGAACAAAAAGAAAAACTGCTTATTCTTCATAGTAACTTGAAAAAGGAAAATTTTGAAATAGAAAAATTTAAAACTTTCATGCTGGCAGAATTTCAGGAACCCATTTCTAAAATTATTAAAATTTCGAGCGCCTTTAAAAAAGATACCGAAACGCATCGCGAT
Organism: Flavobacterium potami; assembly: GCF_020026915.1. Lineage (GTDB taxonomy): Bacteria > Bacteroidota > Bacteroidia > Flavobacteriales > Flavobacteriaceae > Flavobacterium > Flavobacterium potami. Next base: position 694,384 of record NZ_JAINUY010000001.1, read on the forward strand.
TTAATAATGCAGTCAGGAAAATTGGTGAAACTTATTTCCGAATGGAATTATTTGGAACATGTAAAAGATTTGGGCCCTGTAAAGAAATCGGTTGCAAGCCTTTTTCCTGTTTTTAAGAATAATGTGGAAAAACTGAAAAAAGACTTACAGCTAAATGAAGTCAATTTTAATTGTGAAATTGATAATACAGATTGTTTTGCGACTGTCGATGTGTTGCGATTAAAATTGGCAATGCAGTACTTTTTTAATGATTTAAGTAAATATTCAGATAAAGACAGCACTGTAAATATTGCGATTACTTATGCGTTTGATGGTATTGAAATTAAAGCCACTTCGGATAGTGTTATTTTAAAAGAAAACTGGTACAACATCTCGCATTATAGTCCTTATTTTAAAGCGTTGCAGGTTTTGCTACAAGATTTAGAAGGAGAGCTGATTTCGTTTTCGCAAGAAGATTTTGCGTTGACATTACGAATTCCGATAGAAGTTGTTGATCCCGAGATTAATTTTAAGGAAACCATTTCGTGGAAAAACTTTAATTACCCTGATCAATTTTCGGCTGATAAAAAATGTCTTTTGGTTTTTGGAGATGCCTATAACAATCCAGCGGCCAGTCAGGTTTTGGAAAGCGAGAATTTTAACCTGATTTTTGAAAATTCTGTTTTCAATCTGAATTCGGTAATGAAACAAATTGATATTTCGGCTTTAGTCTTATATCAGACAGAGTTTTCAAAAAAGCTAATTGACTTTTTAAAACTGAATAAGGAAAATTCGAATATCAAAATACCGATGATTTATATTTCGGAAGATATCAACTACGAATTGAATGAACAATTATTAGAAATTGGTATCCAAACTCATATTCAGCTTCCTGCCAGCGCATCATTCGTCAGAAAAAAAATTGACAGTTTGATTAATCAGAATATAGAACCTTTGAGAGAACATAAAATTCAAGAAAAGATATTTGAGATTCTGACCGAAAATAACGAGCATGTAACGGCCAATGACAGGCTTTTAAGAAAGGCTTTGGAAATTATTAAACAACAATTGCACAACCCGTCTTTTAACGTAGAAATGTTAGGAGAAGAATTGGGTATTTCTAGAGTAAAATGTTATCGTGTATTTAAAGAAACATTAAACCAATCGCCATCAGATATATTAATGTCGCTTCGATTGCAAAAGGCAGAAGTTCTCTTAAAAACAAAAAGATTAAACATCTCAGAAATAAGTTTTGAATGCGGTTATAATGATCCAAAATACTTTGGACGCTCGTTTAAAAAGTATTTTGGGAAAACTCCTAAAGAATTCAAAGAGTTTAAAGAGTACTCGGTTTAGAATTTTTGTTAGCCCTGCATTTATAGAAAGTTAGGGCAATGTTAATGTGCAATTTTCACCTTTTTTGTTGTTAATACTATCCTAAATTGAATTAAAAGTCCTCTTTTGAAAAACAAAAATCCTCCCTTTGGAGGTTTCGTTAAAATACTTTTGGCAAAACAAAAAACGTATTTTAAATGAAAAAAATTTATGCATTATTAATTCTTGCTTTAGGATGTATGTCTTATTCCTATGCGCAGGTATCAGTATCAGGAGTTGTAGTTTCTGACGCAGAAAAAATACCCGTACCAGGGGTTTCTGTTTATGTGAAAGGAGAGCCTAAAGCAGGTGTTACTACAGATTTTGATGGAAATTTTGTAATTAAGGCAAAGATTAATCAAGGTGTTTTGGTTTTTTCTTATGTTGGATTTCAAACTAAAGAAGTCCCTTTTACTGGAAATCAGAAATTAAATGTTTCTCTTGCAGAAGAGGTTAGTTCTTTGAATGAAGTAGTAGTGGTAGGTTACGGTTCGCAAAAAAGATCGGATGTAACAGGAGCTATTGGTTCTGTAAAAAGCGAAAATTTCAATAAAGGAGTTGTGGCCAATGCAGGACAATTGATTCAGGGAAAAGTTGCGGGTGTAAATGTTGTTGCAGCAAGTGGTGAACCAGGAGCTAATCAGGACATCATTATTCGTGGAGCAGGAAGTTTGCGTTCAGGAACAACACCACTTTATGTAGTTGACGGATTTGCATTGGACAATTCAGGAACAGGTGTGGCTTCTAACCCAATGAACTTTATCAATCCACAAGATATAGAAAGTATTGAAGTGCTTAAAGATGCCTCTGCATCTGCAATTTATGGTTCTAGAGCGGCTAATGGAGTAATTGTAATTACGACTAAAAAAGGAGCAAAAGGACAAACTAAAATCAATCTTTCGATGACTACTGGTATGTCTACATTAGCTAATAAAGTAGATGTTTTCAGTGCAGATGAATTTAGAAGAGGAGTTGCTGCTGTAAATGGAACTTTAATTGACGGTGGAGCAAATACGGACTGGCAAGACGAATTAACTAGAACTGGAGTTTCTCAAAATCTTAATTTATCTATGAGCGGAGGAACAGATAAATCTACTTACTCTGCATCATTAGGTGTTGATGATCAACAAGGTGTTTTAAAAAACAGTGATTTGAAACGTTATACAGGACGTTTAAACTTAAATCAAAAAGCACTTAATGATAAATTTAATGTTGCTTTTAATTTGACAGCAACAAAACTTGAAAATTCAAGACCAGATGCAAGAGCTTTAGTTCAGAATATGTTGACAATGAACCCAACTGATGCGGTTTATGTTAACGGGCAACCAAATCTTAATTTAAGTAACGATATTTTAAATCCGCTGATCAGTCAGAGTTTATATTCTGATGAAACAACCAACAATCGTATTTTGGCAAATATTTCACCATCATACGAGTTTGTAAAAGGATTAACTTATAAATTCAATCTAGGAGTTGATTACTCGATGTCTGAAAGAGATATTCAGGTTTTACCTTACTCGTCGGCAACTAATACAACTTTAGGAACTTTAAATAATATTTCTACTTCGAACAATAACATTTTATACGAAAATACATTAACGTATAATTTGAATGCGGGAGCTCATAGTTTTACGGTTTTGGCAGGTCAGTCTTATCAAAAAATTCAGGTAAATCAAAAGAACTATAATTTTAGAGGTTTCCCTGATAATGGTGTAGAACCAAAAAATCAGATTGGAGCTGCTAGTGAGCTTTTAAGTAAATCTTCTTCTGCGGTAGAAAATGAACTTCAATCTTTCTTTGGAAGATTAAATTATGGATATGATAATAAATATCTTCTTACGGCTACGATGCGTGCCGATGGTTCTTCTAAATTTGGTGAAAACAACAGATACGGATATTTTCCATCTGTGGCTTTAGGATGGAACATTACAAAAGAAGATTTCTTGAATGACTCTGAAACAATCAATAATCTTAAATTAAGAGCAAGTTGGGGACAAACTGGTTCTCAAGAAATTCCTTCTAAAATTACAAAAGCAAGTTATACAGAAAGTAATTCAGGAAACAATACCTATCCTTTAGATCCATCTGCTGTAGATTTAGGAAGTTATCCATATGGAACAATCTTTACACGTTTGGCTAGTCCAGATATTCAGTGGGAGGTTTCTACACAGACAAACGTAGGTCTTGATTTTAGTTTGTTTAATAATAGATTATCAGGAACTGTTGATTATTTTAATAAAGTTTCAAGCAAACTATTACTTCAAATTGCACCAACAGATCCTATTCAGCCTGTACCAATGTATTATACCAATATTCCTAATATGGAAATTAAGAACAACGGTATTGAGGTTGCTTTAGATTACAGCAGTGATAAAAGTCGTGACTTCTCTTATAGCATTGGAGGAAACGTATCTTTTACAAAAAACAGAGTTGAAAATTCGGCTTATAAAATATTGACAACAGGAGGTGCACAAGGAGGTGGACAATCTGGAGCAACTATTAATGGAATTATTAACAATCAGCCAATTGGATCGTTTTATATGCTTGACTTTGTAGGTATTGGTGCTGACGGATTAAATCAATTTGCTGATACAAATGGAGATGGTCAGATTCTAGACGACGACCGTATCGTTGCAGGTAGCGCTTTACCAGATTACATCTATGCTTTCTACTTGAATTTGAGATATAAGAATTTTGATTTTGGAGCTAATTTTAATGGTGTAGGAGGTAATAAAATTTACAACCACGTAGCCATGACTTCATTCAACAGAGGAAGTTTAGCGAATTCTTTCAATACAACAGATAGAGCTACTCAATATTTAAATGAAGCTTCTACAAACTCTAATACAGTTTCTACAAGATATTTAGAAGATGGAAGTTTCTTAAGATTAAACAATGCTACTCTAGGATACAATTTAAGCCCAAAATTAATCGGACTTAGTGATGTAATGGATAATATCCGTCTTTCAGTAACAGGGCAAAATTTATTTGTAATCACAAAATATAGTGGTTATGATCCTGAAATTAACACAGGAAGTTCTCTTGGAGAAATTCAGTCTTTTGGAATTGATTACTTCAGTTACCCAAGAAGTAGAACAATTGTATTTGGTCTAAATGTAGCATTTTAAAAAAAAATAATATAACATGAAAAATAAAATAATAGTAGGAGCGCTGGCATTCGGTTTATTATTTACCTGGAGCTGTACCAGTTTGGAAGAAAATGTATTGGATGAATCTTTAAACGGAATCGGGCAAGCAGAGGCGGTTGCCGGAGCAATTGCTCCAGCGTATGGTCAATTAAAATCAACATGGATTCATACTAACAACTTTGGTCTGCAATTAATTGCAAGTGACGAAGGAATTTTGCCTTACAGAGGAGGAACAGACTGGTATGATGGAGGTAAATATTTAGCAGTTCACGCTCATACAACAACTCCAACAAATGATTTGGTTACGAGTACTTGGAATGAAGTTACCATAAACCTTTCTAGAACATTAACAGCAATTGAAGTATTGACTCCACTTGCTAAAGATGGAAATGCAGAGGCACAAGGTGCACTTTATGAAATGAAAGCCCTAAGAGCTTATTTGCATATGATGACCTTGGATAACTGGGGAATTGTATTTAAAAAAGAATCATCTACCATAAACTCAGAGATAATTCGCGGAGAAGAAGCTGTTTCTTATATCGAAAGTGAATTATTATCTGTTGCAGATGTTATCAATAAAGATAAAGGTCCAGGTAGAATGACGCAAGCTGCGGTTTGGGGACTTCTTTCAAGATTGTACCTGAACGCTGCCGTTTATCGTGATCCATACGGAACACCTTCATTTGCTCCGGCAGATATGGATAAAGTGATCAAGTACACAGATAACATTATCAATTCAGGAAAATTCAGTTTGTCTCCTGAATATTTTGACTTATTTGATGATAATAATAATTCAAATAAAGAAGTAATATTCGCATTAGATCAGCGTGGAGTTTTAAAAGAAGAGCACAATCGTTGGGCTTATTGGTCAATTCCTGGTTCAATGTTTCCAAGACCTGAAAAAATTGATGCTGACGGAACTGACGGACCAGCAATTACATCAGATTTCTACCAAACTTGGATTGATGCTTACGGTTCTGTAGATCCTGCTGAAGCTGACTCTAGATTTTATAAAAACAATGCAAAAGTACCTGCAAACTTAAAAGACCTTACTGGATTTACTCCGTTAAACGATGAGAATCATTACTACTGTGTTAAAGCAGAAGAATTTGAAATCGACAGAGGAATCATGAGAGGAATTCCATGGGCTGCTAGAAAAGATAATAACGGTGCTTTTTACAAATGCGATACCGGATATAGAATTTATCCTGTAAAACAAATTAAAGGAAATGGTCCTGATAAAAATGTTGGTTATGTTAACCTAACTCTTAAAGTTGATTTTACAAAAGAAGGAAGTATGCACTATTCTGGTTACAGAGTTTCTAAATATCAATTTAGCCATACTTCTCCAGACGGAAACAACTTCAGTAGTGTAGATATGGTTTTACTTAGATATGCTGAAATTTATATGATGCGTGCTGAAGCAAAATTAAGAAAAGGTGATAATGGCGGTGCTTTAGCAGATATGAATACAGTAAGAACTTCAAGAACAGCTCGTGCTCCAATTCCAGCTGCACTTCCAGCAATCGATTTAAATATTTTATACAGAGAGTATGGTTTTGAATTTTATTGGGAAGGTTTAAGAAGAAATACTCAAATTCGTTTCAGCCATTTTGAAGATAAATGGACAGAAAAAGCTGATACTGATGTAAACAAAAGGTTGTTCCCAATTCCACAAAAGGCAATTGATGGAGCTTCTAATACACCAGGATATTTAGTTCAGAATAAAGGATATTAATTAAGTAAGTTGTTTTTATTGTGTTAGTTTAAGAAGGCTGCTAATGCTTAAGCAGTCTTCTAACGCTTAGTTGTGAAAACAGGGTGGTTTTGAAAGATTTAAAACCACCTGTTTTTTAATTTTTTTCTAAGAACATTATTCGTAAAAAAATATTTCGGTTTTACTCTGTCTGCCCTTCAGAAAAAAGCGAAATTATTTTTAAATCATTCACCTTTTTTGCCTCAACCTACTGCTTTTATTTTTCCAATTTTCCATTAATTTATTATAAAATGAAAACATCATTTTTGTTCATTAGCTTGTTCCTGTCATTATTTGGAGCAAGAAACTTACTATATTCTCAGGAGCAGGTTAAAATACATTCTCATAACGACTATAACCAAACAATTCCATTTTGGGATGCTTATTCTAATGGAGCAACATCTATCGAAGCTGATATTTTTCTGAAAGATAACGACTTATATGTATCTCATGATTTTCAGGGTATTACCACTTCCAGAACTTTAGAAGATTTGTATTTAAAGCCTCTTGAAACGGCTTTAAAAATGAATTTTAAAAAAGAAAAACAATTGGTTTTGCTAATCGATATAAAAACCGAAGCTGAGCCAACTCTTAATAAATTGGTTGCTGTTTTAAATAAATATCAATCTATTACAACAAGTAAGGATATTAAAATTATTGTTTCAGGAAACAGACCCCAAGCAGAAACATATACAAAATATCCGAGCTTTATTTACTTTGATTTTCAGGAATTAGGAAAATCAATTTCAAAAGAAAGTTGGGAAAAAGTAGCCATGGTTAGCGCAGATTTTAAAAAATTTTCTGTCTGGAACGGACTAGGAAGGCTAACTCATGAAGACTATAATAAAGTTAGTGCAGTTATTGCAAAAGCTAAAGAAACCAATAAACCATTTCGTTTTTGGGGAGCTCCGGACACAAAAAGTGCATGGAAAGCATTTTTAGAATTAGGAGTAGATATCATCAACACCGATTCGCCCTATAATTGTGTCCAGTATATTCAGGCATTACCTAAAAGATTGATAACGGCTAGTAATTTTTCTACCGTATATAAACCAACTTATAAAACAGATCAAAAAGAACAACCGGTTAAAAATGTTATTCTTTTAATTGGAGACGGAAATGGTTTATCTCAAATTTCTTCTGCTGTTTTAGCCAATAATGGTGCCTTAACTGCTACTCAATTAAAAAGTATTGGTTTTATAAAAACACAGTCTGCAGATGATTTTACAACAGATTCGGCGGCTGCAGGTACAGCATTGGCAACAGGTCAGAAAACAAATAACAGAGCAATTGGAACAGATAGTTTAAGAAAGCCAATTGTAAATATTATGGAGGTTTTGCAAAAAAGAAAATACGCAACAGGCGTAATTACTACAGACGAAATCACAGGAGCAACTCCAGCTGCTTTTTACGCGCACACAGAAGAAAGATCGAATACAGATTTGATTGCTAAAGATTTAGAAAAAAGCAAATTGAATTTATTTATTGGAGGTGGTGCTTCTACTTTTAAAAATAAAAAATTGGACTTTAAATTTAAATTATTGAATTCGGTTAAAGAACTACAAAACGTGATCAATGATACTGTTGGTGTTTTTATTGCTGAAGGAAGAGTTCCATCGGTTTTAGAAGGGAGAGGAGAATTACTCGCAGATGCTACCAAATACGGTTTGGAGTTCTTAAACAAAAAGAAAAAGCCTTTTTTCCTAATGGTAGAAGGAGCTCAAATTGATAGTTTTGGACACGTTAACAACGTTGGCGGAATCGTATCTGAAACGATAGATTTTGATACCGCTATTACACAAGCTATTATGTTCGCAGACAAAAATGAAGGAACTTTGGTAATTGTTACTGCAGATCATGAAACTTCAGGATTTGCAATTCCGCAAGGAAATGTAAAAAAGCATAAAATTGAAGGTGATTTTATCACAAACGATCATACAGCGACAATGGTTCCTATTTTTTCTTACGGACCACATTCACAAGATTTTCAAGGCGTTTATGAAAACAATGAAGTGTTCGCTAAAATACTTTCATTACTGAAATAAAATCAAATTAAAAACAGCCCCCATCTGTTTATGAAGCCCGCTAATTATTTAGGTAATGGCGGGCTTCTAATTTTTTAAACCGAATTGATTTTTTGAAAAGAAACACTCTTTTTATTTTTCAAAGGTTTTATTTCTCTTTTAGATTTCTTATTTTTAGTAATGTAATTGCTAAAATAGAAAAAGCTATGATTTTAGGTGTTAAACGTTTACTGTCTTATATCGTACTTTTGCTGTTGTTCTTAATAACATCAAATACAGCAGAAGCCCAGTTATTAGGTTCGGCCAAAGCGACTACAGAAGAACCCGTAAAAACTCCGGAAGATTCTCTGGGAAGAAGAACACCGCAAGGAACGGTTAACGGATTTATCAAAGCAATTGGTGACCAAAATTACCTTCGCGCCAGCCAATATTTGGTATTAAGCAAGCGCTCGTACCGAAAAACATCCGAAAGAATTAGAATAGTAAAAACGTTTCAGCAATTATTAGATCAGGGCGGTAATTTGTCGCCATCTTCTATTATCAGTAATAAAGAAACCGGACGTGTAGACGATGATTTGGCAACTGGTGTTGATCTTGTTGGAAATATCTCCACAAACAAAACAGCCATCCATTTGTATGTAGAAAACCAGGAAGACGATAGTCAGCCTGCATTATGGCTTTTTTCTGCAGAAACTGTCGAAGCGATTATGGATGCTGATATTAGGGGAGAAAAAACTTTTTTAGACAGGGTTTTACCCAATATTTTAATAGAAAAAAAGCTGTGGAATGTTCCAATAGGACATTGGTTGGTAGTGGTGGTTATGACTGGTTTATCTTATCTGCTTTCCAGATTGTTAATTTTTGCACTTGTTTTTCTGCTTCAGAAAATATGGAAAAAAGCAGCTACCGAAAAAGGTGAAGCAATAATAGAAGCTTTTACATTACCGGTTCAAATGTATCTAACGGTTATTCTGTTTGTTGCATTTACACAACGAATGGGAATTTCCATTGTTGTGCGTCAACGTTTTAGTATCATTATCATTACTATAAGTATTGTAGCATTTTTAATTCTGCTTTGGCGAATGACCGATTTTGTCAGTATGTTCACCCGAAGCCGAATGAACAGACGTGGAAGAATCTCTGCCGTTTCTGCTATTTTGTTTTTAAGCAGAACCACAAAAGTTGCCATTGTTTTTATCGGAATTATTGCCATTCTCGGAATAATCGGTGTCGATGTAACAGCCGGACTGGCAGCGCTGGGTATTGGAGGTATTGCTTTAGCATTGGGAGCACAAAAAACCATAGAAAATTTTGTGGGAAGTGTGAGCCTTATTGCCGATCAGCCTTTACGAGTAGGCGATTATTGCAGAGTGGATGACATTAAAGGAACAGTAGAGTCAATCGGAATGCGTTCTACTATGCTTCGAACCGCTGCGCGTACCATTGTAACGATTCCAAACGGACAATTATCTGCCAGTAAAATAGAAAATTTTGCGCATCGTGACCGTTTTATCTTTAATCCGATTTTTAACTTTAGAATGGAAACCACTCCCGATCAGATGCGTTATCTGTTGGTAGAACTTAGAACTTTGTTGTACGCTCATCCTTCTGTACTAAATTCTTCTCCAGTGGTGCGTTTTACAGGTATTACAAATGATGCTTTTAAAGTTGAAATTACAGCCTATATTGAAGGATCAAGTTTTGAAAATTCTCAGGAAGTCCAAGAAGATTTATTATTAAGAATGATGGATATTATAGAAAAAAGCGGTACTTCTCTCGCATATCCGTCTCAAACACTTTATGTAGCAAGAGATACGCCTCCGTCAAGCGAAAAATCTGCTGAGGTTTCAGAAACAGTTAAAAAATGGAAAGAAAATAACGAATTGCAATTACCTAAATTCGATCCAAAACGTGTTGAAGAAATAAAAGGAAGTATCAAATATCCGGATGATGGAAGCTTTAAACCTGAAGACGATAATACCATTTTTTGAAACAAAATCTAAATAGAAAAAGAGTTTAAAAATGATTTTTTAAACTCTTTTTTTATGAAATAAAATGTTGAGATTTTTTAAACAGCCATTGCAGCTTCCAGCATTAAATAATGCATATCTGTATTTTTTACAAAAGGTTTTAGAAGTTCACTTCCAGGACCAAATGCTGCCAATTCAACATAATCTCCCGAATGATCCATGCTGATCCATCCCACATTATTGTGTTTTTTCTGTATTTCAGAATAAGCTTTGAATGGTAGTTTTTTGTAATTATATAATCCATCCTCAGATTTTTCTAAACCAGAATAAAAATCAAGTAAATGTTGAGCTTCCTGATCGCTTAAACTTATTTTGTTGGTTTGATAAATCCAGTCTTTTATCTGTTGCAGATTGAAATCGCTATGAATAGAATTTAAGATATATTCATTCGTGTATTTGTAATCGGCAATGCTGTTAAAATTTTTAGTTGCTTCTGAGCCGTAAATAAGTCCTGGATTCGCATTACCATGATCTGTAGTAATGATAACCAGTGTTTCTTTATCGTTTTCTGCAAAATCAATAGCGGTTTTAACTGCTTCATCAAATGCCAGCTGATCGTGTATTAAAGCAGCAATATCATTCGCATGGGCTGCCCAGTCTACTTTTCCTCCTTCAATCAGAAGTACAAAACCGTCTTTATGATCTTTCATCTGGTCAATAGCGGCTTTACTCATTTCAGCAAGTGTTGGTGTATGCTGCAAATCTGGAATATTAGCTCTGTCAATTGAATATGGCAATGCTCCAGTAGAAAAGACACCTAAAGTTTTAGTATTCTTTTTCAAATTCCCAAGCCCTGATTTGTCCTTTAAAATCTGATACCCTTTTTCCTCGTAGCTTTTATAAACGTCTTTTTTGTCTTTTCTTTTTGATGGATTAAAGAATTCGTCTCCTCCGCCCATTAAAACATCCATTCCCAATTGAGCGTACATTTCAGCGATCTCATTTTCGGCGTTTCTGCTGTCAGAGTTGACACAAAAACCTGCTGGAGTTGCATGTGTAATGGTAACCGTTGTAACACAGCCGGCTTTTTTTCCTGCATTTTTAAATTTTTGCCAGATCGGAAGGTATTTTTCCCCATTTGCACCCACATTCAAAACACCATTTTTGACACGATGACCACCACCGAAAGATGAACTTGCAGCAGCAGAATCTGTAACAGCCGAACTTGCAGATGCTGTATCCATAAGGGCTCTTGAAACTTTATTTTCGGCATACAAATTCATCCAATTGCCATTTTTATTTAAGATGTTTTGTGCGTATAAGTTTGCCATTTGGAGTGTTCCCGTGCTCATTCCATCAGAAATCATGAAAATTATATTTTTGGCTTTTTTGCTTTTCTTTGAAATGGATTCCAAATCATTTGAAAAAATGACTGTCGGACTCATTACGGCCAATCCGCTTAGTAAGGTAGAGCCTTTAAGAAATCTACGTCTATTCATTTTACGTCTTTTAAATTTTTGGGCAATTTAAATCAAAAATCATAATTAATGAAACATTGTTGCGTTAATTAATTGTCATTTTTTACGAAATTTTGAATTTTATTTATTCCAATTTCTCTTCAAATAAAATAAAAGTTTATTTTTACTTTTTGTAACATCCTTCTTGTTTGTCATTCCGATATAATCCTTCCTAATTATAGCGACAGACTGTTGGTTCAGAAGGCTGTTTTCTTAACTTACTATTTACCAAACCTCATACTTCATGTATCAATTTATAAAATATATTGTACTGTTTTTTGCAGTATCGTTAAGTTTAATTTCTTGTAAACAAAAACAGGGAGACAAAATTAAAGTCGGTTTTTCGCAGGCCATGACTACAGACGACTGGCGAAAACAAATGAACAGTTCTATTAAAATTGAAGCTTCTTTAAGACCAGAAGTCGATTTAACCATTAAAGATGCTAACAATAATGTAACGAAGCAAATAGAAGATATAGAACGCTTTATTTCTAACAAGGTAGATGTTATAATTGTATCGCCAATTCAATCTAAACCGTTAACGGCTGTGGTAGAAAAATCAATCAAAGCGGGAATTCCGGTTTTGGTTGTAGATCGAAAAATTGAGGGGGAGAATTATACCGCTTATTTAGGTGCCGATAATATTGAAATTGGCAGAATTGGTGCTCGTTACATCATTTCTCACAGTAAAGGATCTGGGAAAATCGTAGAAATTACGGGTGCTGCTGGATCTTCGCCTGCTTATGAAAGAACATTAGGTTTCAATCAGGTTATAAATGAAAATAAGCATTTTAGTATTGTAAAAACAATTCAGGGCGATTGGGAGAAAGAATCGGTAAAATCTCCTCTAAAAGCAATTTTACAGCAAAATCCTGACATCGAATATATTTTTGCACACAACGACCGAATGGCTTTAAGTGCTTGGGAAACAGCCAAAACATTAGGATTAGAAAACAAAATCAAATTTATTGGTGTCGACGCTTTAAACAGTGTAAATGGCGGAATCGAATTGGTAAAAAGCGGTGTTCTTGATGGAACTATTTTATATCCAACAGGAGGAAATGAAGCTTTAAAGTTAGCTTTGAAAATTTACAATAAAGAATCGGTTTCCAAAAATAACATTCTGAATACAATTGTTATAGATAAGAATAATGCTGAAATTATCGAAAATCAGATGGATAAAGTCGATCAGCAGCAATTGGTTATAGAATCACAGCAAGGTGCCATAAAAGTGCAGGAAAAAGAATATGCTTCACAGAATAATCTGGTTCGTTTGTTGAGCTTTTTTCTTGTAATCATCTTGAGTTTAACGATTTACAGTATTTATTCGACGATTTCTATTTCTAGAAAAAAGAAACAATTAGAAAGAATCAATCAAACGGTTATTGATCAGAATAATGAAATTCAGGAAATGGCTTCGCTGGCGGCAAAAAGTAACGAAGCAAAATTGGGCTTTTTCACCGGGCTTTCGCATGAATTTAAAACGCCAATAACTTTGATAATGAGTTATGTGGAATCTTTAATAGAAAATGAAAAAATCAAAGGAACGACGCTAATTGATGAAGTAAAATTAATCCATAAAAACTCCAATCGTTTGTTAAGATTGATCAATCAATTATTAGATTTTAGAAAAATTGAAGAACAAAAATTTACTTTAAGAGCTTCCAATACTAAGATTTATGATTTTACGAATGATGTTATGGCTAATTTTAAAGGAGAAGCCGCTCGCCGAAACATCGATTTTCAATTGATTTCAAAAAATAAAAATCTGGAACTTTTTATTGATCGAAGTTTAATGGATAAAGTGTATTTCAACCTATTATCCAACGCTTTCAAATTTACACCAGACAACGGAAAAATTACGATTTCAATCATAGAATCTTTGGACAATACAGTAAAAATTCATTTCAAGGATTCTGGTATCGGAATTCCTGAAAATGAACAATCTAATGTTTTTAGTCCGTTTTTTAAAGCATCCAATAACAATAAAAACAGTTCGGGAATTGGTCTGCATTTATCAAAAGAATTTGTGCTTTTACACAAGGGAAATATCGAATTAAAATCGAAACAAGGAACCGAATTTGTTCTTACATTATTGAAAGGGAATGAGCATTTGGGACATTCGGAAATCGTTCAAAAAGGAGAAAATCTAAATAATATTCAAAGTTTTGTAACTGATACTATAGATCTCGAATCAGAATTGAATGAGCTGCATACAGTGGCAGATTCAGAAAAGCATTCTCTATTAATTATAGAAGACAATAGCGATTTGGTAACGTTCTTAAAAGCCAAATTATCAAACGAATATATTGTGAATATTTCTGATGGAAGTGATGCAATTGAAAAAGCCTTAGAAATTATTCCCGATATTATTATTTGTGACATCAATCTAGTGGATAAAGACGGTTATGAAATCAGCAAAGAATTAAAGAAAGACTTACGTTCGTCTCATATCCCAATTATAATTTTAACGGCGCAAAGCAATAAAGAATCGGTTTTAAAAGGATTGCAAAGTGGTGTAGACCAATATTTGACAAAACCTTTTAGTCTTTCGATTTTAAGACAATCTATTTCGAGCTTACTTTTCAATCGTGAAAAACTACGTTATTATTACACCAATAACATTTATCGTGTAGAGCCAGAATCTAAATTCGGAAATCAGGAACAGAATTTCATTACCAAAATGAACAGTATTATTGTGTTGAATGTCGAAAATCCAAAATTCTCGGTAGAAGAATTGGCCGATAAATTGGGTGTTTCTAGAGTACAATTATACAGAAAAGTAAAAGCCATTATCGGAATCAACATCAGCGATCATATTAATAATGTCAAATTAGAAAAGGCAGCAGAGCTTTTAAAGTCAAACGAGATGAATATTTCTGAGATTGCATACTCACTTGGATTCTCTTCTCCGAACTATTTTTCGACTGCATTTAAGAATAAATTTGGAATTTCACCAAAAGAATACAAAGCATCCAACTAAAAATACTTTGAATAGGTTTCATTTTATGTATCAATTTTGAAACTTATGTAACACAATTGAAACTACAAGGTTTTCGTAAATAAAATTTTGACTACGTAAAACGTTGTAAATAAAGGTTTTGAGTTAAAAATATCAATGTTTTAATATTTCTCTAAATAAATTGTAACATCATTAAAAATAAGTTGATTTTTTTGCAGATATCTTAGCAACAAGTTTTAATACATGTACAATGAATAAGATATTGATTTGGTCTATTACTGCTGCACTGGCAGGTTTTCTTTTCGGTTTTGATACCGTAGTTATTTCTGGAGCTGATAAACAATTACAGCTTCTTTGGCATTCTTCTGATGCTTTTCATGGTTCTGTTGTTATGGCAATGGCTTTATGGGGAACTGTTGTTGGAGCTATTTTTGGAGGAATTCCAACCAATAAATTAGGACGTAAAAAAACATTGTTCTGGATTGGTATCTTATATTTTGTTTCTGCAATTGGAGCCGCTTTCGCAAATGATCCTTTTGTATTTGCCGCTTTTAGATTTATAGGTGGTTTGGGAGTTGGTGCTTCAACAATTGCTGCGCCGGCTTATGTCTCTGAAATTGCTCCAGCAGATAAACGCGGAAGATTGGTCGCTTTATATCAGTTTAATATTGTATTGGGTATTTTAATTGCTTTTATTTCAAACTACTTTTTAAAAGATATTGGAGAAAATGCCTGGAGATGGATGATTGGCGTTCAGGCAATTCCGTCTTTTATTTATATACTTTTCATTTTGGGTATTCCAGAAAGTCCACGTTGGTTGTTGTCTAAAAACCGTGACGAAGAAGCACGCAAAGTTTTAGCCAAAATTGATCCATCAGCTGATGTTAATGACTTAATGGATGATTCTCGTGAAAATGGCGTGGTGAAACACGAAAATATCTTTATGAAAAAATACCGTTTTCCTTTAATCCTAGCTTTTTTAATTGCCTTTTTTAATCAGTTTTCAGGAATTAATGCGTTTCTTTATTACGCGCCAAGAATTTTTGAAGAAGCAGGTTTAGGACAAAATACAGCCTTATTAAGCAGTATCGGAATTGGAGTTACAAATCTTATTTTCACCTTAATCGGTGTGGCATTAATTGACAAATTAGGAAGAAAGTTGTTAATGTACATTGGCTCAGTTGGATATATTATTTCGCTTGGTTTAGTTTCGGCTGCTTTTTATTACAATTGGGGCGGACTTTCGGTTCCTATTTTCCTTTTCTTGTTTATTGCTTCTCACGCTATTGGTCAAGGTGCCGTAATTTGGGTTTTCATTTCAGAAATTTTTCCAAATCACATTCGCGCATCGGGACAAGCATTTGGAAGTTCTGTGCATTGGGTTTTAGCGGCGATTATTCCGTCTTTGATTCCAATGTTGTTTTCGGAAATTGGACCAGAAGTCGTATTCCTGATTTTCACTTTGATGATGGTTTTGCAATTATTATTCGTAATTTTTCTAATGCCAGAAACCAAAGGAATTTCTCTGGAAGTATTAAGTGAAACATTAACTAAAAAAAATATCAGAAAAAATGAAATCAACGAAAATGTCGTTCGCTCTTTATAGTGCTTTAGTATTGTCGATTGCTGGCTGTAAACCATTTTCAGCATCGGCGCAGACAAAGGTTTTACTTTCGACTGCAATTGAAGAAAAAATGTATCGTCCAAATTTTCATTTTACACCAAAAAAAGGTTGGATGAATGATCCAAACGGAATGTTTTATGCCAACGGATATTATCATTTGTTTTACCAATATTATCCAGATAAAAGTGTTTGGGGACCAATGCACTGGGGGCATGCTACCAGCAGAGATTTGATAAAATGGGATGAACAACCGATCGCGATTTATCCTGATAAAGACAAATATATCTTTTCTGGAAGCGCTGTGGTGGATGTCAATAATACCTCTGGTCTGCAAATCGGGAACAATGCTCCGATTATTGCCATTTACACCTTGCATGATATGACAAAAGAAAGAGAAGGCAAAATAGATGTTGAACGACAAGATATTGCTTATTCTAATGATAATGGTTTTACATGGCAGAAATTTGAGGAAGGAAATCCTGTCGTGAAAAATCCTGGAATTCGTGATTTTCGTGATCCAAAAGTAACTTGGGATGAAACGCACAAACAATGGATTATGGTTTTGGCAGCGCAGGACCGCGCGCAGTTCTATAAATCTGCTAATCTTAAAAACTGGGAATTTTTATCTGAGTTTGGAAAAGATATTGGCGCTCACGGAGGCGTTTGGGAATGCCCAGATTTCTTTCCAATAAAGGTTGAAGGAACAAAAGAAACCAAATGGATTTTAATTCAAAACCTAAATCCGGGCGGACCAAACGGAGGTTCTGGTGTGCAATATTTTGTGGGAGATTTTGATGGAAAAACATTCAAACTCGATCCTGATTTTGCTAAAAGAGTCGATAAAGAAAAAGCTGTTTGGGCAGATTATGGAAAAGACAATTATGCAGGCGTAACATGGAATAATGTTCCAAGTGCAGACGGAAGAAGATTGTTTATCGGATGGATGTCGAATTGGGAATATGCACAGCAAGTTCCAACCAATTCATGGCGAAGCAGTACCACAATTGCCCGCGAATTGAAGTTGGTGAAAAAAGGAAATTATTACAATTTAATAAGTAATCCGGTTAGAGAATTGGATTATTATATTACAGAAACGAACAGAACAAAAACTTTAAAAGGAAAAGAGAATTATACTTTAGTCGAAAATGAAAAAGTAGATTTAACACAAGCCATTGTAAGTTTAGAATTTAAAAATTTAAAACAGGAAAATTACACTTTTGAGCTTTCCAATTCAGATGGAGAATCTTTGAAATTCGGACTAAACAACAAAGAAAATTACTTATTTGTGGATCGTTCTAAAGCCGGAAAAAATGATTTCTCGGATAAATTTGCAGCAACAACTAGCAAAGCTTTTTTAGATGGAAATCAGAAAGAAGCTGTTTTCAAAATTATTCTGGATAAAACTTCTATCGAAATATTTTATAATAATGGAGAAAAAGTAATGACGGAAATCTTTTTCTTAGAAAAACCATTTACAGCGCTTTCGGTTTCTTCTAAAGAAAAAATGGAAATTAATAATGTATTAATTCAAAAACTAGATGTTTTGAAAAAGAGTTAAAAGAAGCATCTAAATTATTTTCCTTTCGTTAGAAAATCATAAATCAGTCGCAATAACCACTAGAAAGTGTTACGCTTTCCGACCTTTTATGCTTTTTTCTGAAATAAAAAAACTTCTAATTATCAACCAATAAAAATCAAATGAAACTAAACCATTTACAATCGCTTGTTGTTTATACTGCTGCAGTATTTTTTATAACAAGCTTCGAATTTTCTGCTGTCATAGCACAAACTAAATCAGTTGAAACTACAGTTGCTAAAGAAGCAGAATTGTATCGTCCGAATTTTCATTTTACACCAAAAAAAGGCTGGATGAATGACCCGAACGGAATGTTTTATGCCGACGGTTATTACCATTTATATTTTCAGCATTATCCAGAAAAGAATGTTTGGGGTCCCATGCATTGGGGGCACGCCATAAGTAAAGACATGATCAAGTGGGAAGAACAGCCCATTGCGATTTATCCTGATAATGAAAAATATATTTTCTCTGGAAGTGCCGTTGTCGATACGCAAAATACTTCAGGTTTTGGTAGTAACGGAAAAGCGCCAATTGTTGCCATTTATACGTTGCACAATATGGAAAAAGGCAAAGAAAATAAACTCGATACAGAACAACAAGATATCGCGTATTCTACAGATGGCGGATTTACGTATAAAAAGTTTGATGAAGGAAATCCAGTCGTAAAAAATCCTGGAATCAGAGATTTCCGAGATCCAAAAGTCTCTTGGGATGATGTTCATAAAGAATGGATAATGGTTGTGGCGGCCTCAGATAGAGATCATTTTTACGGTTCTAAAGATTTAAAAACTTGGAAATTTTTATCTGATTTCGGTAAAGATTTAGGTGCACACGAAAGCGTTTGGGAATGCCCAGATTTCTTCCAAATTAAAGTAGAAGGAACCAATGAAAAGAAATGGGTTTTACTGCAAAGTTTAGGACAAGGCGCAGCAAACGGCGGATCTGGAACTCAATATTATGTGGGAGATTTTGACGGAACCAATTTTGTTGTAGATGCCAATTTCGAACAAAGAATAAAAAGAGAAAAAGCGGTTTGGATTGACTACGGAAAAGATAATTATGCAGGTGTAACGTGGAATAATATTCCGACTTCAGATGGAAGACGTTTGTTTATTGGATGGATGGTAAGTTTGGATTACGGAGGAAGCGTTCCAACAAATCAATGGAGAAGCAGCATGACAACGCCACGCGAAATGAAGCTAATCAAAAAAGGAAATGAATACAGTTTGATTAGTAATCCGGTAAAAGAACTGGATAAATATATTGCTAAATCTATTGAAAAGAAAACCCTGAAAGTAAAAGGCAAAACACCACTTTTTGAATCAGGAAAAATAGATTTAAGACAAGTGGTAATCAGTTTTGATTTAAAAAACTTAAAACAGGAAACCTACACTTTTACGCTTTCAAACAAATTAGGAGAGTCTTTAACTTTTGGATTGAATAACTCAGAAAACTATCTATTTGTCGATCGTTCGAAAGCAGGGAAAATAGATTTCTCAGACAAATTTGCTTCAATTGTTCATAAAGCCAAATTAGATCAGAATCAGAAAGAAGCGACTTTTAAAGTGGTTCTTGACAAAACTTCAATTGAAATATTTTACAACAATGGCGAAAAAGTTATGACCGAAATCTTTTTCCTAAACCAGCCATTTAACTCCATTTCGGCTTCTTCAAATGGAGGATTTGAACTTACTAACCTTTTAATTAACCAATTAAATATAAACCAAAACCAGTAATTTATGAAAAGTAAGATTATTTATTTTCTATTTTTCTTTTTTCCGATGTTTATACTAACGGCACAGGAAAACGGAATTAAAGGAACGGTAATTTCGTCTGATGACGGAATGCCTCTTCCTGGCGCGACTGTAACTGTTTCAGGAACGAACAACAGTACAGCAACCGATTTTGATGGAAATTTTTCCTTCTCAAATATTGATTCAAACGCTACAATTGTAGTTTCTTTTATTGGATATGCAGCTCAATCTATTCCGTTAAACGGACAAAAGACATTAAACATTACTTTGAAAGTAGACAACAATCAGTTGAATGAAGTGGTTGTTACCGGATATTCTAAACAAAAGAAAACAGATATTACGGGAGCTGTTGCTGTTGTGAGCATGAAGGAAGTCATGAAACAACCGGAACCAAATCCAATTAAGGCTTTGCAGGGAAGAATTGCCGGTGTAAAAGTTTCTTCTGATGGTTCTCCAAGTGGAGCCAATACAAAAGTGGTAATTCGTGGTGTTGGAACTTTAAACAATACCGATCCGCTTTACGTAATCGACGGAATGCCGACAAAATCAGGTTTACACGAATTAAACCCAAATGATATCGAATCGATTCAGGTTTTAAAAGATGCTTCGTCTGCGAGTATTTACGGTTCTAGAGCTTCAAATGGAGTAATTATCGTAACAACTAAAAAAGGAAAAGAAGGTAAAATGCGAATTAATTTCAGCACTTATACTTCGCTATCGAGTTATTCCAATAAATTGGATGTCATGAATGCCAATCAGTTTGGGCAAGCTTTATGGCAGGCAAATATTAATGATGGTTTAGATCCAAACAGTAATAATGTTCGTTATCAGTTCGACTGGAACACAGTTAATGGTAAAGCGCAGTTAAACAGAATTATAATTCCAGAATATTTGGATGCAGAACAAACATTAAAATCAGCAGATACCAATTGGTACGATGCGGTTTCTCAAACGGGAGTTGCTAATTCGTATGATTTATCGGTTTCTAATGCTTCAGACAAAGGAAGTTATGTTTTCTCTTTAGGATATTATGGAAATGAAGGTGTGGTAAAAACTACCGATTTTGAGAGAATTTCTGCCAGAATGAATGGTTCTTATAAATATTTTGATGGGAAATTAGTAATCGGTGAAAACTTCACTTTAAACAGAACAAATGAAGTTACAGATCCAGGCGTTTTAGATCCTGCGCTTCGTGCATTGCCAATTATTCCAATTCATACCGTAGACGGAATAGGCTGGGGAGGACCGGTTGGTGGAATGAACGACAGACAAAACCCAGTTCGTCTTTTAGAATATAATAAAGACAACAAATACGATTATCTACGTCTTTTTGGAAATGTTTATGCCGATTTAGAAATCATTAAAAATCTTCACATCAAAAGTAGTTTCGGTATTGATTACGGCTATTACAAAAAACGTACGCTACAAAGAAGTTATAAATCAGGATATCTACAAAACGATCAGACTTCTGTAACAATTGATCAATCAGTAAGCGATAGATGGACTTGGACAAACACTGCGATTTACAGTCTTAATTTCGGAAAAAGCAATTTGAATTTGATGGCTGGAACAGAAATGTACAAAGACACTTATGATACTACAACATTACGTAAAAATGACTTTTTGATCGAAACGCCAGACTATATGTATCCAGATGCAGGAACAGGAGAATCGTTTACAAGTGGAACTTCGACGGTTTATTCTTTGCTTTCGTATTTTGGAAAAGCAGATTATGAATTTGATAACCGTTATTTACTTTCGGCAACAATTCGTCGTGACGGTTCTTCTCGATTTGGTAAAAACAATCAGTTTGGTACTTTTCCAGCGGTTTCTGCAGGATGGAGAATCAGCAATGAAAGTTTTATAAAAGATAAAATTACCGCTATTTCCGATTTGAAATTGAGAGCAGGTTGGGGGCAAACAGGAAATCAGGAAATCAGTAATACTGCGGTTTATTCACTTTACTTGGCAACTTACGCAGGTGGAAGTCCGACTTGGGCAACTTCTTACGGAACGGCTTATGATATTGCTGGAAACGGAAATGGCTTGCTTCCTTCAGGATTCATCGCCACACAATCTGGAAATGATGATTTGAAATGGGAAACAACAACGCAAACCAACGTTGGTTTAGATTTCGGATTCTTCAAACAAAAATTAAGCGGATCGATTGATTATTACATCAAAAAAACAGATGATATTTTGGTTCTGCCAGCCTACTTAGGAGTAATTGGAGAAGGTGGAAATCGTTGGGTAAATGGTGCTTCTATGGAAAATAAAGGTTGGGAGTTTTCTTTAGGGTATCAGGATGAAACTTCTTTTGGATTAAAATATGATATTTCAGCCAATATTTCAGCCAATAAAAACAAAATTACACAATTGCCTGACGAAGTAAAAAACAATTATGGCGGAGACGGATTAAACGATAATATTTTAGGAAGACCAATTAATTCGATGTACGGATATGTTACAGACGGATTGTTCACGACTCAAGATCAGGTAAATAATTCGCCAATTCAGGAAGGAAAAGGTTTAGGAAGAATTCGTTACGTGGATCTTAATGGTGATGGTGAAATTACAGATAAAGACAGAACTTGGATCGGAAATCCAAACCCAGGATTTCAGTACGGTATCAATTTGAATCTATCTTATAAAAACTTCGATTTTACCACTTTTTGGGAAGGAACCGGAAATGTGGATGTTATTAACAACACCAAATACCAAACAGATTTCTGGAGTGTAGATGATGTGGGATCTAATAAAGGAACTCGTTTGCTAAACGCTTGGTCTGTAGACAATCCAAATTCTACAATTCCGGCTTTAACAACGGTAGATAGAAATGCAGAAAACAGATTTTCAACTTATTATGTAGAAAACGGAAGTTATCTGAAATTAAGAGTTTTGCAATTAGGATATAATCTTCCAAAAGATTTCCTGAAGAAAATAAACATGGAAAGTTTCAGATTGTATATCAGCGGACAAAATTTATTGATTCTGGATTCTAAGAACTTTACAGGAGTTGATCCGGAGAACGCAGGATTTGGATATCCGCAGCCAACCACCTTTACTGCTGGTCTTAATTTTACATTATAACAAAAGATTCAAAAAATGAAAAAAATACTATATACAGCAGGAATTTTAGCGATGGCTTTATTCGCTTCCTGTTCCGATTTTTTAGAAAATAATCCGCGAGGCGTTTTATCAGAAGATGATATTGTAACACCACAAAATATTGAAGGTTTTATGAATGCTGCTTATGCTCAGTTAGGAAACGATCATTACGATTCGCCATATAGTTTGTGGCCTTTCGGAAACGTTCGTTCAGATGATGCATACAAAGGCGGAAGTGGTACAAACGATATTCAGGTTTTTCACTTTTTTGAAGTTTCCAATAACATCAGACCTGATTTTGGGGAGTTGGATAATTTTTGGTACATCAGTTATGTTGGTGTCGGAAGAGCCAATAAAGCTTTGAAAGCCTTAGAACAAATTTCAGAAGCTGATTATCCTTTAAAGAAAACACGTATTGCAGAAATGCGTTTTTTACGAGCACACTTTTATTTCATGCTAAAAATCATGTTTAGAAATGTACCTTATATTACAGAAGATATTCCGGTTGAAGAATACAAAACCATTTCGAACGTAGCACTTTCAAACGAGGAACTTTGGAATAAAATCGCAGAAGATTTTCAGGCTGCAGCCGATGCTTTACCAGAAACGCAACCACAAGTTGGACGTGCAACTCAAAAAGCAGCTTATGCTTATTTGGCCAAAACACGCTTGTATCAGGCGTATACGCAAGATGATAATTTTAAAGTAACAGGAATCAATCAACAGCACATACAGGAAGTTATTGCGGCGACAGATAAAGTGATCGGAAAAGCTTCTTTGGAACCTGATTTTGCCAATAACTTTTTACCTGGAAGTTATGAAAATGGTCCAGAATCCATCTTTTCAATTCAGTTTTCGGATAACGACGGGACTTTGTATGGAAGATTAAATTTTTCAGATGTGCTTTCAACGCCACAAGGTTTAGGATGTTGTGATTTTCATAAACCAAGTCAAAACTTAGTAAATGCTTTTAAAACAGGAGCAGACGGTCTGCCTCAGTTTGATACGTACAACAATCAGGATTTTGATTATAAAAATAGAAATGCCAATACGGTAGATCCAAGATTGTATCATACGGTTGCAATGCCTGGTTTACCTTATAAATACGATCCAGAATATGTGTATGTAGAATCTTGGGTTCGTTCTCCAGGTACTTACGGTTATTTTGCTTCTTTAAAAGAAAACGTGGCACCAAGCTGTAGTTGTTTTGTAAACATTGATCCTTTTTACGGAAATTCAAAAAACAGAATTCAGATTCGTTACTCAGATGTGATTTTGATGCGTGCCGAAGCTTTAATCGAAGCAGGAAGACAAGCCGAAGCTTTACCACTAATTAACGAAATCCGCCAGAGAGCAGCTCAAAGTACAGGAAGATTACCTTATGCAACCAACTTTAATATTCAAACTTATGTTGATGGTGTAAATTGCAATTGGACACAAGATTTTGCCCGTAAAGCAATGCGTTGGGAACGAAGATTAGAATTGGCGATGGAAGGAAGCCGTTTCTTTGATTTGGTTCGTTGGGGCGTTACCGATCAGGTTTTGAATACTTTTTACGCTGGCGAAAAAACAAAACGTACGTATTATCAAGACGCTTCGTTTGATGCACAGAAAGAAGAATATTGTCCAATTCCTTTAAAACAAATTAATTTCAGTCAGGGACTTTACAAACAAAATCCTGGTTATTAATCAGTAACGGAATTACAATCCGAATAAATAATATTAAATAATTTTAGAATGAAGAACGGAAAAAGCCTTAAGGCGGCAGCTTATGGAGAGGTGCTTTGGGATGTTTTTGAGAATGAGAAAAAGATTGGCGGCGCACCGTTAAATGTGGCTTTGCGAATGAAAACATTAGGTTGCGAAGTGGCGATGATTAGTTGTGTTGGAAATGATGAAGATGGAAAAGCAATAATCAATCAAGTCAAAAGTTTGGGACTTGAAACAGATACAATAGTTGTTGCAGAAGATTTTCCGACAGGACTAGTCAATGTTACTTTAAACGAACGTGGTTCTGCTAGTTATGAAATCAATTATCCTTCAGCTTGGGATAAAATTGTTTTGAATGATTCGGCAAGAAAAACGGTTGAAGAAGTCGATGTATTGATTTATGGAAGCTTGGTTTGTCGAGATGTTATTTCTAGAAATGCCTTAGAAGAATTGCTAAAAATCAATGTTTACAAAGTTTTTGATGTCAATTTGAGAAAACCGCATTATTCGTATGAAATTCTAAACCAATTAATGCAATCGGCCAATTTTATCAAATTTAATGATGAAGAATTGCTGGAAATTGCATCTGCCCTGAATTCTCCTTTTGATACTCTGGAAGAAAACATGTATTTTATTCTTGAAAAAACAAAGGCAGAAGCCATGTGTGTGACCAAAGGAAAACACGGTGCATTATTGCTTTGGAAAGGTCAAATTTATGAAAATGAAGGATATCCAGTTAAAGTTGCAGATACCGTGGGGGCGGGAGATTCTTTTTTAGCGGCGTTGATTACTTCATTATTAAATGAAAACGAACCTCAAAAAGCAATAGATTTTGCCTGCGCAGTCGGAGCTTTAGTTGCTGAAGCACCAGGGGCAAATCCGAATATTTCTAATTCTAAAATAGAAGATTTGATGATGAAGAAAGTGTAAAAGCTCTTTGTTTCTTTTGTGAAAGCCTTAAACAGTTTTTTATTGTTTAAGGCTTTTTTTTATTTAGATTTTGGTACAAGCACTTTTACTTTTCTTCGTCAAAGGCTTCAATCCAAGATTTTGAAACATTTGCATGTCTTCTGATATTCCTGGATTTGGAGTTACTAGTAAGGTTTCGCGTTCTCCTGTAAAAATAGAATTGGCACCTGCCATAAAGCACCAAGCTTGTTCTTCTTCTGTCATTTCAATTCGTCCGGCACTAAGACGAACAATGGATGCAGGCATAACTATACGGGCTGTTGCAATCATTCTGACCATATCCCAAAGAGGTACTTTTGGATTGTTTTCTAATGGAGTACCTTTTACTCTTGCCAGCGCATTTACAGGAACAGATTCAGGATGAACAGGCATTGTAGCTAAGGTGAACAGCATAGAAACACGATCTATGGCAGATTCTCCCAAGCCAATAATGCCACCAGAGCAAACTGTAATTCCTGCCTTTCTCACATTATTAATGGTTTCAATACGCTGATCAAATTTACGTGTGCTTATGATCTCATCATAGTAACTTTCTGAAGTATCTAAATTATGATTATAAGCATATAAACCTGCTTCCTGTAGGCGTAATGCTTGTTCTTCTGTCAGCATTCCTAATGTACAGCAAACTTCTAGTCCGAGGTTGTTAACACCTTTTACCATTTCTATAACGCGGTCAAAATCCTTATTGTTTCGAACTTCTCGCCAAGCAGCCGCCATACAAAAACGTGAAGATCCATTTTCTTTTGCTTTTTGGGCATGTTCAATTACTTTTTCTGTCGGTAGAAGTGCCTGAACTTTAATGTCGGTATGGTAACGGGCTGCTTGTCCGCAGTAAGAGCAATCTTCTGGACAACCACCCGTTTTTACAGAAAGCAAAGTGCAGACTTGTATTTCTGAAGATTTATGCCAATCACGATGGACAGTCGCGGCCTCATAAACCAATTCTAGTAAAGGCTTATCATAAATGGACTGAATTTCTTCTTTGGTCCAGTCGTGTCTTATGGGTGTGTTCATTTTGTAACGTATTAAGATTGTTGTTTATGTAGGGTTTTGGAGTCAAAAGTACTTTCTTAATGTGTATTCAAAATGTACCGCTTTTTAAATTATAGATAGTCCGGTTAGTATTCCATTACCAAAATGCCGTATTTATAAGTTGTTGTACAAACCTTGTGTTTTTTATTGTTATAAAGTGATTTTTGAGATGATTCGTTGAAAAATAACACAATATGTAAATACAGGTAAAGCCTATCTTCTTTTATTTTGTATCAGACGACATACATAATTCCGACTTTATGTAAGTGATATTCTGAATAAGCAAACATAATTTTAGAATAAAATCAAATCAATCTCTACGATGAAAAAAATAATTTTTCTTTTCCTGTTTTTACAAATAATTGCGGTAAAAGCACAGACACAAGTAACCAATCTAACAACAGAGGGACTTACAAATCCATTAGGTATTGATAATCTAAAGCCAAATTTTAGTTGGCAATTAGTAGCCAAACAACGCAATACGATGCAAGTTGCTTACGAAATAAAAGTTGCAGAAAGTGAGACAGGATTCAGTAAAAATTTAGTGTGGACAACTGGTAAAGTGCTATCTGATCAATCGGTGCACATTCCTTATGGAGGTAAGTCTTTGGAAGCGGGAAAACGATATTATTGGCAAGTAAGAGTATGGGATAATAAAGGTAAAATCTCAGCTTGGAGCGGTACTTCTTACTGGCAGATGGGCTTATTAAAAGAAACAGACTGGGTAGCCCAATGGATATCTCCCGGTTATGAAGAAGACAGCCAGCGTGCTTCGCCTTTGTTAAGGAAAGAATTTGTTATTGGTAAAAAAGTAAAATCGGCAACAGCGTATATTACTGCACATGGACTTTATGAAGCGCAAATAAATGGAAAAAAAATTGGCGATAAATATTTTACCCCAGGATGGACAAGTTATAAAAAACGTCTTCAATATCAGGTATATGATGTTACCAATATGTTTAATACAGGAACTAATGCTATAGGCGTAATGCTTGGCAGTGGATGGTATCGTGGTTATTTTTCGCTCGGAAATTTCAAGGACATTTATGGGAGTGATATAAGCTTGTTGTTTCAGTTGCATATTACCTATACAGATGGCAGTACCGAAATTATCAACTCAGACAACACTTGGAAATCGTCAACGGGTGCCGTGCGCAGTTCAAACATATACGAAGGCGAAGTTATAGATGCCCGTTTGGAAAAAAACGGTTATGCGATGCCGGGTTATAATGATAAAGAATGGTCTGGAGTTGTAAAGCAGTCTTTTCCTAAAAATATATTAATAGGAACTTACAATGAGTCTGTTACCAGACATGAGAAATTTATTCCACAGAAAATCTTTAAGACTCCTAAAGGAGAGCAAGTATTAGATTTTGGTCAGAATCTTGTTGGATGGGTAACACTTAAGGTAAAAGGTGAAGCGGGACAAAAAATAACGGTATCGCATGCAGAAGTGTTAGATAAAGATGGTAATTTTTATACAGAAAACCTGCGAATTGCAAAAGCACAGGATATTTATATTTTAAAAGGAGGAAATCAGGAAACTTTTGAACCACATTTTACATGGCACGGCTTTCGTTATGTCAAAATCGAAGGATATCCAGGGGAACTTAAACCAGAAGATTTTGAGGCTTGTGCATTGTATTCCAACATGGAAAAAACAGGAAGTTTTACTACCAATAATGAACTTGTAAATCAATTGCAGCATAATATAGAGTGGGGGCTTCGTGGTAATTTTGTAGATGTGCCAACCGATTGCCCGCAACGTGATGAACGTCTTGGTTGGGTTGGAGATGCCCAGGTCTTTTTTCGTACGGCTTCTTTTTTAAGAGGAGTTAATAATTTCTTTGTTAAATGGATGAAAGATCTTGAAGCTGACCAGTTTCCAGATGGTAGTGTTACGCACGTAGTTCCAAATGTTTTGGCTGATTTTGAAAGAGGAAGCAGTGGCTGGGGAGATGCAGCAACTATAATTCCTTGGGATATGTATTTGGCTTATGGCGACAAACGTATCCTTGAAACGCAATATACAAGCATGAAAAACTGGGTAAATTATATCAAGTCACAGAGCAAAAATAATCTTTGGACCCAAGGCAGACAATTTGGCGATTGGTTATTTTATAATGTTCAAGACGATCTTTTTGGAGATTCTGCTATAACAAACAAATACCTTATAGCACAATGTTTTTATGCTCATTCGGTACAATTACTGATAAATACAGCAGAAATACTAGGAAAAACGAATGACGTAGCAGAATATAAAATTTTGCTTGGTGAAATTAAAAATGCCTTTTTAAATGAATATATCACTCCAAATGGTGCTACTGTATCAGATACTCAAACCTCTTATGTGTTGGCATTACAGTTTGACATGCTGCCTGAAAAACTTCGTCAGCAAGCCGCTGAGAGACTTGTAGCCAACATAAAACGATATGATACACATTTAACAACGGGCTTTTTAGGTACACCATATCTTTGCCATGTTTTAAGCCGTTATAATTATACAGATTTAGCATTCGAATTGCTGTTGCAAAAAACATATCCTTCTTGGTTGTATCCCGTTACAAAGGGTGCTACAACAATTTGGGAGCGTTGGGATGGTATTAAACCAGACGGTAGTTTTGAAAATGCTGATATGAATTCTTTCAATCATTATGCGTATGGTGCTATTGGTGACTGGATGTACAGAGTTGTAGCAGGTTTGGACATAGAAGGCGATGGAGTTGGGTATAAAAAAATACGTATTCATCCACATATAGGTGGTGATTTAACCAATGTTTCTGCCGATTATAAAACTCCTTATGGGAAACTTTCTTCGCACTGGGAAATAAAAAATGGCACATTGAGTTTAAAAACTGAAATTCCGGCCAATGCTACAGCTTTTATCCATATTCCTGCTAAATCATTAGATGGTATATCAGAAAATGGGAAGCCTTTGTCTGCAATTAAGGAAATTGAAATTATAGGTAACGAAGAAAACGGTATTGTAATTAAGGCAGGTTCTGGAGTTTATGATTTTCGAGTTCCATATTCTTCCAAGAAATGATTACTATTGAATAATTAAAGAATAAACAAGATGTTTTTAATTATAAAAATCTACGGAATCTGATTAGAAATTAAGTCTAAAAGAAATGTAAAGCGGAATGGAAAGTTCCGCTTTTTTTATTTATCGTTTTAAACTTCTTGTTTGTCAATTACTCGACTGGAATTTGGGCAGTACAAATCGAAACACAAGATTTCCTATAGCTTTCAAAATAGTTTATGGATCGACTTTGTACATGATAAAATTGACAATATGATAGCTTTGTAAAGTGTATCAAATTACGACAGCTAATATCATAAGGTAAATAGTGTTTTTTTTGTAAGACTACTTCTTTGTTTTGACATTGTTTTTCCTGAGGATAGCGTTTTTAGCGATTCTATTCCTGTTTGTAAAAACTTAACATTGAAATACATATAGAAATATATAGATTTGCGCGCAATTTATTAACACATAAATAATGACTAATTTAATGTTTTAGTTAAATGTAGGGGTTTGTGTTTATGATTTTGTTTTTATAGTTGTTTAATCATCAAGAATTATTTGGAAAAATAAAATAGTACTGAATGTCTATTAATTTACAGTTATGATGGATTTTATGTGTATTGAAGAAAGTTTTGAAGTTTCGACTTCTGAATTAAAAAAGCTTGTTGATCTGCTGCCGTATCCTATAATGATTTCTGAGGATATGCAAACTGAAAATGCCTGCTTGTTTTTCAATCAAAATTTTGTAAATAAAATCGGCTACCAATTGTCTGATGCTTCAAATACACAGAAACTTACTGAATTGCTATATCCAGAAGAAAACTATAGAAAAGATATCGAAGAACAATGGAAATTGAGACAGATAGCTGTAAAAGAAAAAGGGAAACGATTTGTAAAAATTAAAGCGCAACTCACTTGTAAATCAGGCGAGAAGAAATGGTATGAAATCAAAGAATCAATTATAAATGGATTGCATATTACCGCTTTTGTAAATATAAACAGTGATGTATTGCTGCAGGAAAAATTAAAAAGGACAAATGTCAACAACGACAGAATGTTATCTATTTTAGGTCATGATCTAAAAAGCCCTATTTCTAATCTTATTGCAATTTCCTTTCTGGCAGAACAATCTGAAATATCACAACAAGAATTTGTGTCGTTAATGGGGCGCGTTAAAGAACAATCGACAGAAGTTTTAAAATTGCTTGATACGACTTTTACTTGGGCGAGAATGAATTTTAATACGATGCAGCACAATGATTCAATTGTAGATATTAATTTAATACTAGAAAACGTCCTTAAAATTTACAAATCGGCCCTAGAAAGCAAGAATATCCAAATCTTCATAGAGGTAAATGAACTCGGGAATTTGTTTATCGATGCTGAAATTCTAACGATAATTGTTCGGAATTTAATTTCAAACTCAATTAAGTTTACACCAAAAGATGGGACAATCTTTATATCTGCCACAGCAAATAAATTGATTATTAAGGATAATGGTATTGGTATGACTCCTGAAATGATTGCGCTGATACTAGAGAATAATTATTTTACAAGAAGAGGAACAGCTAATGAGAAAGGAATTGGTGTTGGTCTGCAACTTGTTCAGAATTTAGCAGAAAAAATTAACTGCAAACTTCAAATAGAAAGCGAGGCAAACAGAGGAACTACGATAGCCATAATATTTGAGGACTGTATCGTAAACAAAAATTTAAATAAATCTTAATGTTTAAATTAAAAAAATTGACTTTCGCCAGCGCTGAGCATTCGCATATCTACTTCAATGTTAAGTTTTTATTACCAGCTTCGTTGTGATATGATAATTATATATGTTTGTTTAAAAAAGTAATCTAAAATAATACGCCATAAAATGAATATCTTAAGTTTTCTAAAACCTAAAAAGAAAAGAACGCTATCTGAAAATGATTTAAACGCAAATCTGGACAGACATTACAGAATTGCAACGGAATCTCTTGTAAGTCTTCGTGACATTGGTGTTGAAGAAGAAGATGAATTAAAAATTGATTATTTCTTTTTCTCAGATACTGTTGAAAAAGCACAGATTTTAGAAACAGAGATGAAGAATATGGATTTCATAGTAAATTACGGAACGGCTTCTCATGATAAAAGTCTTTTTGTAATCTCAGGGAGAACAAAAAAGATTAGAATGATGCATGAGTCTCTAAGTAAATGGGTTACAGATATGTGTCAGTTAGGTCATAAATACGACTGTACTTTCGACAGCTGGAAGATAGTTTCAAAATAGACAAGAGCAAAAAAGAGCAGCTTAAAACTGCTCTTTTTTTATAAATATCCTCTGAGAATATTTCTCAATGGGCGCAAATAAAAATGGCGATGTATAGTTTACATCGCCATTTTTATTTTAAAAAAGCTCAAAATAATTTAGTGTATTAATAGAGTACGTAATTAAAATATTAAAAAACATCTGTAAATACGTATTTTTATTAAGTATTAATACTTATATTTGTACGTATAGCTTTTTGAAGTTAAATCGGTAAATGAATAATTAATCTAAATTTTTAAAAATATGATGGACTATATAACACCTCATGAGGTTGCAGAAAATATGATGGCAACAGCAATCAATAAATCGAAATTAAGCATTAAGGATTTATTAATTAGAGGAGCACTATCGGGCGCTCTGCTAGCAATTTCTGTTGCTCTAGCCTTGATGGCGACGACACAAACTTCACTAAGTCTAATTGGTGCATTTGTGTTTCCTGTCGGATTTGTAATTATTGTTATCCTTGGTCTTGAATTAGTTACAGGAAGTTTTTCATTAGTACCGTTAGCTTGGCTTGAGGGTAAAATTTCGGGTTCTAAAATGCTTAAAAATCTAAGTTGGGTATTTATCGGTAATTTAATTGGAAGCTTATTGTTTGCCGTTTTGTTTTGGGCAGCTAGTACAGAGACAGGGCAGATAAAAGAATTAGGGTTAATTGAGCAGGCGATAATCAAAATCAGTGAGAAAAAAACTATTGGTTATGCGGGTCACGGAATGTTGGGACTCTTTTCTGCTTTTGTGAAAGCAATTCTCTGTAATTGGATGGTTTGTATGGGAGTAATTATGTCCATGACTTCAAAATCAACATTAGGAAAAATATTAGCAGCAGGTATTCCAATTTTTATCTTTTTTGCATTGGGGTATGAACATGCAGTTGTCAATATGTTTGTAATTCCGGCAGGGATGATGTTTGGCGCTAAAGTAAGTATTAGTGATTGGTGGTTTTATAATCAGCTGATAGTTACTGCCGGAAATATCGTTGGAGGCTTGCTTTTTACGGGTATGGCGATATATTATACCCATACCAATAAGACAAAATCTATTACTAATGAATAAATTAGGATATTGCAGAGAGGCATATGTAAAGAAATATTTTAACTAAAAGCTATTGGCCGTTTTAAAAGCTTCAGAAGCAGTATGAAGAAGAGCTTCTTTTTCATATACTGCATTATAAAGCGTTTTTTTCTGTCTTGCTAATGTTAACAGCTTGTCTTGAGCATTCTTTAGTTCATCATCTTTTAATGATCGAAGAAGTGCCTGCTGTTCTATTTCTTTTCTATCATATACATGAAGTTCTTTAAGTGATTGGTAATAGGCAAGCGAAGCAGTTTTTAATTGCTCTCCTTCAGGAATGCCGTCGGTAGAAAGTTTCTGGATATCAGCAATAAGTGAATCAAACTCTTTCGCCTGCTGATCTACGGTTTTTAAGGCATTTTTGTAATCGTCTTTTTCTAGATATTTCAGTTTCTTTTCACCAGAACCTTCTTTTCCGACAATAATCTCAAAGGCTCTGCGTTCGGCTCGAACGAGCGAATCATTAAAATCAGCTGCTTTAGATGACTTACAGGAGCTTATAGTTACGAATAGAAATGCTGTTAGAAAAAAAATACCAATCCTCATGATTATTATGTTTTATAGATTGTTTTTATAGAAAAAAAATATTCTCTAAATCTTAGGTCATTGATGCTGGTAAAATTAATTTTCACCAACTTTATTTACTAAGTTATATATTATAAAGGACTTATAAAAAAAAATAGAATTAGAATTCTAAATAAATATGTAAAAAAGTCCGTCTATAATTTTTTTAGACAGCCTTTTTTGGATACTTAATAGTAGTTAGGATTTTTTGCATTAAAAGTAGTTGAGCTTGTAAATTGCTAAAAAGAATACTAAAATTGAAGACAACTCCAGTCAGTTATACCTATAATCCCAGAAAATTCTCCGCTATGATTTAAACTTTATATTTCGGCAATCTCAAACTTCGTTTTCCTCAGTCATATCTATAGTTTTTGGACGCAAGATAAACAGTTGTAAAACAATGGCAGTAACCACCACAAATAAGAGTAGTATAAAAACGTGTCTCATTCCTCCATTATCAGCCGCTTTTCCTAAAAACTCGGTAATCACAGCTCCGGCAGAAATACCTACAAAATTCATAATTCCGTATCCGGTAGCCCTGTAGCGCGGCGCAACAAACTGACTTAGAATCGGCATATTGTTGGTGTCGTATATTCCAAAACCAAGTCCAAAAAGGATAGCGCCAAAAATAATAGCCTCTATATTGCAGCAATAGCCAAATAAAAATAATGCCGGAATGGTAAGAAACAACCCAATAGCACTGGTGTAAATTCGACCTTTAAGTTGTTTCATTACCCATCTGTCTGAAATCGCACCTCCAATTAAAACTCCAAAAAAGGAAGACATTGAAATAGTTACTGTTGCCATTGGTCCAGCTAGGGACATGTCTAAATTTAAAGTTTCGGTAAATAAGGTGGGTAACCAGTTTTTGGCCGCCCAACCCGGTAAACTTGGTGCAGCGAAATAAAAGAGTAAAACCCAAAACGAGATATTGCTGAACAATAATCCCAATCCTTTAAACATTTGCCTGAATTCAGATCTGATAGATGATTTTTTGGAAGGATCAAAAAAGTAGGCTTTCTTTTCCTGTAAAAAAAACAGGAGTACTAAACTATAAACTACTCCAAGTAACCCTACAGAGTGAAAGCTGAAATGCCAAGAAAAATGCTTAGAAATAGTGGCTCCAAAACCACCAAGTGCCTGTCCTAAATAAATTCCGGTTGTATGAATCGCAATTGCAAAAGAGCGTGTTTTTTCCTGATGATAATCTGTAATTAAGGATAATGCGGCAGGAATGTAAAAAGCTTCGCTGAAACCCATAATGCCACGCAAAATATAAATCTGATTGAAAGTTGTAGCATAACCCATCGCCATAGTAACTCCTGACCAGATAAAAAGACTTCCTATAATTATTCTTTTTCGGTTAAACCGGTCTGCTATAATTCCTGAAACTGGGCTCATAAGCGCATATATCCAAAGGAAAATAGCCATCAAAAGACCAAAATTTTCAGCTTTAGCCAATTCAGGAATATCATCCATCATTGCAGATTTCATAGTGGAGAGCATTTGTCGGTCTAAATAATTCAATAAAGCAACAAACCATAGGAAGGCAACAACAATCCAAGGATAGGATTTTTTTTCATTCAAATTTGCAATCATTCTCTTTTTTCAAAATAAAGGCCGAATATACGAATTCAAACCCAACAGGAAAGAATTGTTTTTCCATGTTGCTTTTTTTGTGATTTTTAAACTTCTGATTTATGATTTGTTAATGCTTGGAATTTTAAATAAAATCCTTTTATAAAGTAAAAGAATTGTAAATACTTGTAGTCTAATTATGAGTTTAATCTCTTCGATAAAGATTTTTATGTAATTATATTTTTTTAGTTGAATTTAGTGTAATTGTTGAGGTTTTTAACCAAATTTATTTTTTGTGGAAGAAAAAGTATCAAGTCCAAGTTTGATCTGCTACGATTCTGCTATAAAGATTTTGTACAGTTTTATAAAATCTGAAAATGCAGTAGAAGCAAAAACCTGCGGATCTTTCGATTTGCAGGTTTTTTATTTTAGAGGGAAGAGCAGGATTCGAACCTAAGGTTGGAAACCCATATATTTCCTGTATTTTTAATTTTTAAAATTAGCGTGACACGATTCTGCGTAAAACTTAAACAATTGAAGATGAAGAAAATTGATTTTTTTCTATGGATTGATGATGTCTTCATAGGGAAGGTTGAAGCTTCCTTCCGTAACTTCAATGGCTTTACCTGATTCCAGATTGCGGAGCTTTCCTGAAAAGGTACCTTTGATACCATTTTTACTGATGGATTCGATTTTTACCGTAAAAATATCATTAAATGCCTGTGTGCTATACACAATGGTGCCATTGGAAGTCTGTACAGCATAACGTGATACCATTTCGGGCTCTGTAGGAGTGGAATAGGTACCGGCTTTGATGTCGCCTCCCGTTCTCCAAATTTCAAAATCCACTGAGTTGGGAGCCGTGCCTTGTGCTGTTGGGTAATGGTCTTCAAATCCTGCGATTGTAATATGCGAAAAACGATTGTCATCGCCGCTGCCCTGAAAATTGACATTATAAAAAGTCATAGCTTGACCATTTAGAGAGGCTTTCAAATAATAGTCCGAATTATTGTTATCCGAACCGTTGTCATCACTTGAACAGGCTGAGAAGATTATGGCTATTAGGGAAATAGATAAAAGCTGTCTAACCAGACGGGCTGTTTTATGGATCAGAGATATTGTTTTTTTTGGATCATTGCTATTGTGGACTTTCTTTGTCATAGGATAGTTTTATTGGTTTACAGTAAAATTAACAATGTCCTATAAAGAAGACAATACCTGATTTCATTGATGTTTTGTGGTTGTTGATAGGTATATCACGGTAATTCTCGAAGCACAACTCAGCTGACTCGACATACAGTAGCAATATTATGATTCGATGATCTGGTGTATACAACAAGAACAGTTTTGCACATCCTTTCCAAAATCAAACTGCACGATTCAGCACAAAACGGAGATAGATTAAAAAACGATAAAATTAGCCTTAATTTTTTGTGGGAGAGATGATGTAAAGTCCACTTTTTTAGATGGAAATATTATGCAGATTTTTTATCTCCGACATTACAAAAGTACTCTGCGTACTGCCAATACTTGTAACAGATCCTAATTTATTGAAGACGAAATTCTGATAATGTTTCATGTCCTTGGCGAATACTTTCAAAATAAAATCATAATCACCTGAAATATTATAACATTCCACCACTTCATCGATTTTCATAATATCTTCTACAAAACTGTTACCGATATTGCGGTCATGCTGTTTGAGCTTTATATTACAGAAAACAATAAATCCATGACCAAATTTTTCATGGTCTATTAAGGCAATGTATTTTTTGATGTATCCGTTATTTTCCAGTCTTTTTACACGCTGCAAAACAGGAGTGGGAGACAAGTTTACTTGAGATGCAAGTTCCTTGATGGTATAGCTGGAATTGTTTCCCAATATTTTCAGTAAAAGTAAATCTGTAGTATCTAGTTCTTCCATAGTTTAAAAATCTATTTAAGTTTCAAAGATACATTCAAAAAAGTAAATTACACTTGTTTTGTGTTGTAAAACAGCTGAATTCTCTTAAGTGGGAATGTTGGTTAGCTTTTTTAGTTGTATAAGATAACTTTGCTTGGAGAATTAAGCTGAATAGAATTCAGTTTGTTTAAATGGAAGAATATATTAAAAGCACATTTACATTGAAGAAGTTATCAAATTTATTAAGTAAAGCAGGTTTCGACGGTTTCCTGTTAATGATTGGAACCATGATTCTGCTGGCTTATTTTTTGCCAAAGCCTGGCATGGTAAAAGAACCTGTATCTCTAGAAGAGATTGCCAATATAGGTGTATCGTTTATTTTCTTGTTTTATGGCGTGCGATTAAGTGTTGAGAAACTAAAAGCCGGACTTGCCAATTGGAAAATGCACATTGTCGTGCAGTTGACTACCTTTTTGTTTTTTCCGCTCATCGTTTTGGCATTTCGTCCTTTGTTGTTAAGCAACGGATTTGAGCTGCTATGGTTAGGTGTGTTTTTTCTGGCGGCTTTACCTTCCACAGTTTCTTCTTCCGTGGTCATGGTTTCCATTGCCAGAGGTAACATTTCTGCGGCGATTTTCAATGCAAGTATTTCCAGTTTGATAGGAGTAGTGGTGACACCGCTTTGGGTTGGGCTGTTTATCGCTTCTGCAACAGGTGGCTTTGATGCCACTGATATCTTCATAAAGCTGATTTTTCAAGTTTTACTGCCTGTTATCATCGGCATCAGCCTTAACTCGCGTTTTGGTGCAGTTGCCGAAAAATATAAGAAACAGCTTAAATATTTCGATCAGGGAATTATCCTGACCATTATTTACACGTCTTTTTGCAAGTCATTCTCTGAGCATCTTTTTGAAGGCTTTACTGGACTTGAACTTGCTGGACTAGCCGCAGGTATGATGGGCTTATTTTTTGCTGTATTCCTTTGTGTTGGACTATTCAGCCGCTTATTTGGTTTTTCAGATGAGGATCGTATTACGGTCTTATTTTGTGGATCTAAAAAGTCATTGGTACACGGTACCGTAATGTCAAAAGTGCTCTTTCAGCATAGTACCATCACCGGTATTGTATTACTGCCACTCATGCTTTATCATGCTTTTCAATTGATTGCTGCCAGTATCATTGCTCAGCGTATGGCTCGACGAAAAGAATCTCCAATAGCGGACCAGAGTTAAACGTTGTTGATAATTGACCTGTTGATGAAGCTGCTTCTCTCATCCTTTATACTGCAAGGATGAGAGAAGCATTATTTGTAATATTGCTTCAGTTTTAATTATCTTTTTAGATTATTTAGAATTTTATTCATTCAAAAGAGGATAATCAGTATAACCCTGTTTCCCGCCTCCATACATTGTTGTCCTGTCTGGCTCAGTAAGCGCAGCATTTTTTTCAAATCTTTCGGTCAGGTCAGGATTTGAGATGTATAATTTACCAAAGGAAATCAGCTTTGCAATACCTTTTTCAAGTTCTGCTTCGGCTGAAGCTTTGTCATATCCTGCATTAGCAATAACTGTCTGGCGAATCTTACTGCCAAATAATCCAATCTCACACTCAAAACCACAATTTTCAGGCAAAGCGAAATTGGGGTTTCGACGCATGAGTTCAACATAGGCAAAATCCAGTTTGTTCAGTTCTTCAATCAGATAAATATAGGTACTAACAGGATTATCCAGCGCTATATCTCCATAAGGATTGAAAGGAGATATTTTAATGCCCACCTTTTCACTTCCAACCGAACTGATTAATTCCTGCATTACCTCCAGTACAAAACGGGCATTTTTAGGAATACTGCCGCCATAATCATCCGTCCTTTGATTCGAACTTTCAGCTAAGAACTGGCTGGGTAAATATCCATTGGCAGCATGAAGCTGAACTCCATCAAACCCTGCCGCTATGGCATTTTTTGCAGCTTGGCCGAAGTCCTCTATAGTCTTTTTGATTTCCGGGATTGTCATTTCCTGTGGTATTTCATAATCCTTCATACCTTCAGAAGTAAAATGTCGCATTCCCTTGATAGGCACAGGTGATGGTGCAAAAGGGAGCTCGCCGTTTCTATCTGTAGAATGTCCCACGCGACCAGTGTGCCAAAGCTGGGCTATAATAATACCGCCTTTATCGTGTACCGCCGCGGTAACTTTTTTCCAAGCTTCTATTTGTTCACTCGTGAAAATACCTGGAGTGAGCGGACTGCCAGTAGCTTCTTCACTGATTCTGATCGATTCGGTAAACAGCAGTCCAGCGCTTGCCCTTTGGGAGTAGTATTCTACTGTAATATCGCCCACTAAGCCATTTATATCTGTGCGACCTCTGGTCATTGCTGCCATTGCCACTCTGTTTTTTAGGCTAATACCACCTAACTGCGTTTTTTCTAGAAGTTTCATATCGCTATTTGAGTACGTTGTTTTGCTGCGCCTCTTTTCTTTGGCACACAGAAACAGTAAGCAAGTGTTAAAAGAATATCATTTTCCAATTAATACGTTGGGGCTGTTACTCCAAGTTCTTTACGTATAATTTCTGCGCCAGCAGCTAAAGCATTTAACTTGCCTATTGCCACATTACGAGATAACGGAGCCATACCGCAGTTTGTCGAAGGGTAAAGATTTTCGGCATCTACAAACTCTAGAGTTTTACGCAGCGTATTGGCCACTTCTTCCGGTGATTC
Organism: Flavobacterium potami; assembly: GCF_020026915.1. Taxonomy (GTDB): domain Bacteria; phylum Bacteroidota; class Bacteroidia; order Flavobacteriales; family Flavobacteriaceae; genus Flavobacterium; species Flavobacterium potami. The sequence continues at coordinate 734,059 of NZ_JAINUY010000001.1, forward strand.
AATAGTGTTTGTTGCTACATCGATAGCTCCTACCATCACTTTTTTACCGCGAACGAGTTCAATTAGATTAAGAGGTACCTTAGAATTATGGCATTCTAAAGACACAATATCAATTTTAGACTTTTGAATTTTTGGGAAAATCTCTTCGTATTGTCGCCACTCTGATCCCAATGTCTTTTTCCAGTCATTATTAGCTTGTATTCCGTAACCGTAACATACATGTACTGCAGTTTGGCACTTTAAACCTTCAATGGCTTTTTCTAATGCTGCCATTCCCCAATCGTTGACTTCATCAAAGAACACATTAAATGCTGGTTCATCAAACTGGATAATATCTACACCTGCGTCTTGCAGTTCTCTTGCTTCTTCATTAAGTACTTTTGCAAATTCCCACGCCAATTTTTCTCGGCTTTTATAATGGTTGTCGTATAACGTATCTACCATTGTCATTGGGCCTGGTAAAGCCCATTTTATAGGTTTGTTAGTCTGTTTGCGTAAAAATTTGGCATCTTCGACAAAAACTGCTTTCTGGCGTGCAATCTGATCTACAACCATAGGAACACTTGCATCGTAACGGTCACGAATTCTTACCGTTTTACGATTTTCAAAATCTACACCACTAAGATGTTCTATAAAAGTGGTTACAAAATGCTGGCGTGTCTGCTCACCATCACTAATTATATCTACACCTGCCAATTGCTGTTCATGCAAAGAAATGCGCAAGGCATCCTGTTTCCCTTCAAGCAGCTGATCGCCTTCTAATTTCCAAGGAGACCAAAGTTTTTCGGGTGGTGCAAGCCAAGCTGGTTTAGGTAAACTTCCAACAATAGAGGTAGGCAATAATATTTTCTTCATAATAAAGTAATTATAATGTTTTGTATTAATTAAAGATTGAAATTAGCAGACCATTGTTCTAAGACATTTTTGTAAGGCTTAATGAAATGCTCTTCTGCATATTTACCCTGTTCAACGGCAAGTCGGCTGCGCTCTTCGCGGTCATAAACAACACGCGTAAGTGAATAATCTTCGTGCTTAAGGCTAGGCTGAAAGATTTTCCCAGCAGCTGAATTTGCATTGTAAATTTCAGGGCGATAAATCTTCTGGAAAGTCTCCATGGTACTGATTGAACTGATTAACCCAAGATCGGTATAATCAGCAAGCAGATCTCCGGAATGATAAAAAGCCATCGGTGCCACACTGTTCTCAGGCATGAAAAAACGAACTTTTAAGCCCATTTTAGAGAAATATTCATCTGTGATAGAATACTGATCCTGCACATATTCAAAACCTAGAACCGGATGCTGATATGCAGTGCGGGTATAAGTTTTGTTGCCCGATACACTAAGGCAAATAATCGGTGACATCTTAAAATGTTCTTTATAAGTAGCCGAATTCACGAAGCATTTGTAGAGTTTTCCGTGTAGATCGCCAAAATTTTCAGGAATACAAAAATTAGATTTATTTTTATTGTGCTCAATCAATAAAATGCTGAAATCGTAATCGCGTACGTAAGAAGAGAAATTATTTCCAGCAATACCCTCGATACGCTGGTTGGTTTTTCGGTCAAAAATATTCGTTTTTAAAACTTCAATCAACGGCATATCATTAATACCATTTTCATCATCAATACTCATTGTTACTGTGATGATTTCAAGTTCTACAAGATAACGATCTGCTTTTGGATTATCCAAATGAGCCAATGCATTAAATCGATTGTTAATCATATTTAAGGCATTGCGTAAGTTTTGCTGGCGGCTAGCACCTCTAGCCAGATTTGCAAAATTGGTTGTCAGACGCGTTTCACTTGAAGGATGGTAGTTTTCATCTAGACAAGTGCTCTTTAACGTGAACACAAAATCATTCTTGATTGTATTCTGAGTGTTTTCCATATGTTTCTTTCCGTTTATTCTTGAATCTTCCAACATGACCATTTTATTTAATTGTTTTAGTTGTTTTGTCTTGCAAATTTCAATATTAAAGATTAATAAATCAAAATTTAACTTTAAATAAGGTAATTATTCTGTTTAATTGTTGTTTTTTGGTTTATTAAGCTTTTTTGTAATGTAAGAATTATAGAAAATAGATTATTTATCTAGAGAGGACTGGTACCCTGTTTTTATTTTGCCTATGGTTCTGCTTGGTCATCTTGCCTCGATTAGATATCTGCTAAAACATTATAGGGAGGAATAACACTCTTAAAAGGAAAATTTTAAATTAGATCTGTCTTAACTTTTTATAGGGAAATAGCATTAATCGCAGATTGTACATAATGCTACGGGAAATTTGCAGAGAACTCCAATCTACTTTTTTTGATGTATGTGAAATTTCAATTACAGCAGTTTTTGTTGTTTTAATTTAGTTTAAGATATAAAAGCAAAATAAAATTTACTTAATTTGTAAATATTTGATTTTTAGTGGTTAATGTTTTATTTTGTAAGTTATTGTTTAGTATTTTTAACAGAAATAATAAACAATTATAACTATGAAAAAAATTATATTTTGCATGGTAATTTCCATGGTCTTATTTTCGTGTAAAGAGAAACCTGTAGAATCTGCAGAAGCAAACAAAAGCTCAGATAGTATTAAGCCTGTGTTGAGCCAGCCAGTACTTCGTGAAAAGGTTTTGACGGCTGCTGAACAGAGTGCGCTTAGTCCAGACGCTGTAATCACAGCTCTTAAAGATGGCAATAAACGTTTTACGAACAATGATCTTACTTTGCGAGACCATTCTTCTATGGTAAGAGATGCTACCGAAGGGCAGTTTCCAAAGGCTGTGGTGTTGTCATGTTTGGATAGCCGTATACCAGTAGAGGATGTATTTGACCGCGGTATTGGAGATATATTTGTTGCGAGGGTAGCAGGGAATTTTTCCAATACGGATATTTTGGGTAGTCTTGAATTTGGATGTAAGGTTTCTGGTGCAAAAGTCATACTTGTATTAGGGCATGAATCTTGCGGAGCTGTCAAAGGTGCAATAGATAATGTTCAGTTGGGCAATATTACTCCAATGCTGGCTAACATTAAACCGTCTATTGGCAGGGTAAAGGATTTTAAAGGAGAAAAATCATCAAAAGATGCCGATTTTGTTGAAGCGGTGGCAAAGGAGAACGTATTGAATACTATTGAAAATATTAAAGCGAAAAGCCCGATTCTTAAAGAAATGCAAGATAAGGGAGAGATAAAAATAATTGGAGGGTATTATGATCTCCATACTGGTATAGTTGAATTTTTATAAAAAGTTTATATGAGATGTTTTTTAGATGTTGATATATCTGGTTTGGTGCGTAGAAAAGCATTTTTGCTAATGTTGTTATTTTATAGTGTAATATTATCTGCCCAAACAGATGATACATTTACAGGATGGGGAGCCGTTTTTGCATCCTATAAACTAAATGATAAGCTCAGCGTTCATTTTGATGGACAGCTTAGAAGCACTGACGAAATAGAGCATTTACAAAGTTTTATAATACGACCTGGATTAAATTATCATGCTTCTAAAAATATTGTATTGACTATCGGATATGCTTATATCGGGAATAGACGAGTGATAGAGATGGTTTCAGATATGATACCCGAACATCGTGTCTGGGAGCAGTTTATCTACAATCAAAGATTTAAAGGCGGGCATTTTACGTCACTACAACATCGTGTCAGGTTAGAGGAGAGGTTTATTGGTAAAACTTATTTTGAAAATGGTGCAATAGTAAATGATGGTTCAGAGTTTTCTTTACGATTGCGTTATTTTCTTCGAACTCTTTTTCCATTGATAAAAACCGACAATTTCACTGATGGCGCCTTCGTATCGATTCAAGATGAGCTTTTTGTAAATCTAGACAATGCACCAACATTAACCAATGGAGGCTTTTTTGATCAGAACAGGGCTTATACATCGTTTGGATGGCGTTTTAATCCAAAATTTGATTTAGAATTAGGATATATGTATCAGTATATCAACGGTAGAAATGTCAATGTAAATAATAATATTGTTCAATTGGCCGCTTATTTAAGGCTTTAATCCTGTTTTTGATGCAAGGGTCTTATTAAGATGCTGAAGATCTAGAAATTGCACCTTAACTTTTTGTGATAGATTAAAGATAACTCCAAACTAATTTACCACCATTCGACCACAAAAAAAATTGTGCGTTTTAAAGATCTGAAAACTGCTTTAAAATAAAAAAACCTGCTAATCTTACGATTTGCAGGTTTTACTTTTTGGTGGGGAGAGCAGGATTCGAACTTAAGTCTGGAATCCCGCTTATTTGCTGCGTTATGTTTATTTTAAAACTGTTGTTGCCACGATTTTGCCATAAAAATAAAACTGTTAATTTATTTTGCTAATGTTTTGATTTTTAATGGTTTGTCCTGCTGTTTTGCTGCTGTAATTCTTTATGCTGTAAATATAAGTAATTTTTTATAAAATTGATTGTTTTGTCCTTTTTTTAAATTGTATAAAATGTCTAAATAAATTCAAATAAAAAAACTCTTAGCTTCTTGCGGCAAAATTAAAAGCAGCTCAAGATAAAGTATGATGTATTTTAGTAACTTAGTTTTCAACTGACCGGAAATCTGATAAAAATTTTTAAGTTATGGCAAAAATATATAAAAGATATGACCGCATTTTTAAAGAGAGAGCTGTTGGTTTAATCGATGAAAAAAATACGTTGCAAGCAGCAGCAGATGAACTTGGAATAAGATCCAGCATGCTGTGCAGATGGAGAAAAGAATATCAAAAATTCGGACAGGGAAGTTTTCCAGGTATAGGATATGACAGGTATCATCCCGATGATCATAAAGTTTTTAATTTAAAAAAGAAATTAAATGAAGCGGCCCTGAGATATGAAATTTTAAAAAAAGCATCACCATATCTTTATCAGGGAAATTTAATGATTTATGAGTTCATAAGAGAAAATGAGCGCAGTTATTCCATACTAAAAATGTGCAGCATTTTGGAGGTGGGTTACGGCAGATACCACAGGTGGAAGAAAAACGGCATTTCTTTAAAACAGCAGCAGACAGCTCTTTTTAAAGAAGATCTTAAATCAATTTTTTTTTATTTTAAAAAACATTACGGACGCAATAAAATTACAAAGGAACTTCATAAGCTTGGTTATGTTATATGTCAGGAAAGGGTTTCTTTCTACATGCGGGAGTTAGGCCTGCGCCGCATAAAAAAAAGAAAATTTAAGCCTACTACGGCTTCTAAACATACTTATTACACAGCTCCAAATATCCTGGACAGAAACTTTCAGGTGCATTCCCACTCCCAGGTATGGGCATCTGATATTACCTATCTTCAGACTACAAAAGGTTTTTTATATCTCACCATCATTATTGATCTGTATGACCGTAAAATAATAGGCTGGAACCTGGGCTCAAGTCTCGCCGGTAAAAATACTACTCTGCCGGCTCTCAAAATGGCGGCGGCAAACCGGACTGCAGCTGAGGGGCTCATCTTTCATTCTGACAGGGGTGTTCAGTACGCCAACAGAGCCTTTTCTAAGGAGCTGTCTTCCTATAAGTTTATAAAAAGCATGAGCCGTAAAGGATGCAGCTGTGACAATGCTGTATCGGAAAGCTTTTTCAGTTCGCTGAAAAGAGAGTTAATAGATCCGAGAAATAGCTTATTTACCCGCAGAAAGATGCGACAGGAAATATATGAATTTATTGAAAACTGGTATAATACAAAGAGAATTCACACCTCTCTGAATAATAAAACGATAGAGCAGTTTAATAACGATTATTACTTAGAAACAGGGATTAGAATATGAAGCAGGACAATAAAATAAGTGCTGCAGATCTTTATGCTGCCAGTCTGGAACTAGAGATTAAAAAAGCAGAACTGAAGTTTGAAATCTTGAAAAATGCCGGCAGCTGCATTTCGAAGAAGAAAGACGTGCTTTATGATTTTATCCTGCAGAATGAAAAGCGCTACTCCATCCGGTTAATGACCGAAGTTTTAGGAGCCAGCAGGTACTGGTATCATAAATGGAAAAAAAATCCGCTTAATGAAACAAAGCGCAGAAAGATCTTGATGCATCAGGAAATAACCAGACTCTTCTTTGCATTTGAAAGACGTTACGGGAGCGAAAGAATTGCTGTGGAACTAAGGCATGCCGGGCATAAGATATCTAGTAAAACGGTTAGAAATTATATGCGGGAACTGGGACTTTCAGCGAGAGGCAAAAAAGAATTAACCGGGGTGCGGATCCGCAGCTGATATTGTTTGCTGTTTTGAAGTGCCAGTATGATGGATATAAAAAATATGTAATTTAAAATCATAAACTGTAAGGAATCGAAGCAGCATTAGGGTAAATTTGTCCTATAGTAAGTAAGGTAAAAAAGCTTTTTTAATCAGGAAAAAAAAGAGGGAACTGGCTGGTTTCGTCTGAAGGCGGATGATGCTCATGGAGGACATGAGAATCTTAAATTCCGGTGTGCTTGTTTCTTGCCTTTTTCATAAACTATAAATTTAATTCTTTTTTTCCTTATAATTATAGTTTCAAAAAAACAAGCCATGAAATAACTCAATTTCTGGCATCGGTTGAACAACAAGAAATATATAAGACAGTAGGATGTTTTTAATACAGTTTCGAACCTAAAGCCGACAATCCTCGATTTTGCTGGATTTGTAGTTTACAAAATTATGAAGTGCCACGATTCTGCCACTTAACTTATCTCGATGAAAAAATTGACAAAATTCGCCTTAACATTCTGTGGCACTTTTGGAGGCAACTCCAAATTATCTGTGCCACGATTCTGCCATAAAACTTAAATTGGAGAACTATCTTTAAAATATCTTAGGTTTTATTGGACAAATTGAAAGCAACCATAAAAATCACTCTATTTTGATTACTCAATAGACTATTTTTTAAAATTTTTGCTTTTCAAATTTGATTTTTCAAGAATATAAAATTGGTTCCACTTTTCACTTTACTGTTTCAAATTATAAAATGCAACCATTTACTTTTTATCGGTATTGGCTCTTTATTTAAATTTATAGTTGCTTTAAATGTTGACTGCTTGAATAAAATTAATCAAAAGCAATTTTATAATTCCATGCAAGGAAAATCTTTTAATCTGTTGTATAACTTTAAATCTACTATTATGAAAAGAAGAAAGCATTTACTATTTATGTTGGTACTTTCGCTATTTACGTGCGTTTATATTAATGGTCAAACTGCGAAAAGCCCGAATATTATAATTTTATTATCAGATGATACTGGATGGGGAGATTTAGGACCTTATGGCGGTGGGGAGGCAAGGGGAGCAGCAACTCCTAATATTGACCGCATGGCTAATGAAGGAATGCAGTTTTGGTCCTTTTACGGACAGCCAAGCTGTACGCCCGGAAGAGCAGCATTAATAACAGGAAGAATTCCAAACCGTAGCGGTATGACAACCGTAGCTTTCCCTGGCGATGGCGGAGGTTTGCCAAAAGCCGAATGGACGTTGGCTTCTTTATTAAAACGTAAAAATTATAATACCTTTTTTGCCGGAAAATGGCATCTTGGCGAGGAAGATTATTCTATGCCAATTGCACAAGGTTTTGATGTGATGAAAAATGTAACATTATATCACTTAAATGCTTATACATATACAGATCCAGATTGGAATGCTGACATGCCAGATGATATTAGAGCGACATGGGTTAAAGGAACCAAAGGTGCTTTAGAAGGAGAAGCTGGAAAACCATATAGAGAAGTTAGAAAAATAGATGGAAAAGTGATTCCGTTTTTGGATCAGTATACAGAAGAAGAATCTCTAAAATGGCTGAAAGAAAATGCGAAAAAAGACAAGCCTTTTTTTATGGAAATTTCTTTTGCTAAAAACCACCAGCCTAATTTACCTCACCCAGAGTATGCTGGAAAATCTGCAGGTAAAAATAAATACGCCGATTGTATTGTTGAACTTGACGCAAGAATTGGCCATATTATGGATGAAGTTCGAAATCTTGGTATAGCCGAAAATACTTTAATCATTTATACAGTTGATAATGGTACATGGCAGGATGTTTATCCTGATTGTGGCTACACTCCGTTTAGAGGAACAAAAGGAACGGATCGCGAAGGAGGTAGCCGTATTCCAACTTTGGCATGGTGGCCTGGAAAAATTAAAGCAAATACTAAAAATAGTGACATTTTAGGAACACTTGATTTTATGGCAACATTTGCCGCTTTGTCTGGACAGGAATTGCCGGCGGTAGACAGAGAAGGAAAACCAACAATTTTTGATAGTTATGACATGTCTCCGGTTTTATTTGGAACGGGTAAATCAAAACGAACAATGTGGTTTTATTTTACAGAAGATGAATTATTGCCAGGAGCAATAAGAGTTGGAAAATTCAAAGCAGTCTTTAATTTACGTGGTGATAACGGACAAGCGACAGGAGGTTTAGCGGTAGATTCTAATTTAGGCTGGAAAGGGGCGGCGAGTTATGTAGCAACTGTACCACAAATATTTGACTTATGGGCAGATCCGCAAGAGCGCTATGATTTATTCATGAACAACTTTACAGAGAAAACATGGTTCTTGCCAACTATTCAGAACATTATTGGAGAATTTGCAAAAACCTATGAAAAATATCCACCTCATGTAGTACAAAGTAACTTATATCCTGGTCCAATTACTATTGATAATTATTTGAAGCTTAAAGAGGCACAAGAGAAATTAAAATCCATATCAACTGCTAAAAGAAGCGGTGGTGGATGATAAAATACAAAGTGAAGATTTAAAAATTATTACTTAGCTGATACTATGTCAGTGATTTGCTTTAAGAAGAGCTAGCTATACTTACAATTAAGTAACTGGCTCTTTTTTATGAGGTATCTATCTGAAAGAAGAATATAATCATACTATATAAAAAATATGCTCTTATTTATTAGATTATGCAGGCTCCGTAAATCTGTAAGTGAGTAAGGCAAGTTATTATTGAATCTAAAAGTTTCGAAACTAAACAGCTTAATCTTTGGTTTTGTTGACTATTTGGTTTTCAAAAGTGCTATGTGCCACAATTCTGCCACAAAACTTAGAATGGTAAAATATCTTTAAAAATCGCTTTAATCTTTTGTAGCAAAATTGAAAGCAGCTCCAGTCTGTATTTTGTAATATGATCTCTTTATTTTTTATAGGTTTAGGAATTAATCAGTTGTATAAAGCATATCAGAAATATTTCAAATCTCATCAGATTAATTTAATGGATTGATAGAAGTGCCCTTTGAGGATTATTCAGACCAGTCCCTAATCCATTTACTCACTGTCCGGCACCATTGGTCGTCGTCATTCAAACATGGAATTGCCAAAAACTCTTCTCCTCCATTTGCTTCAAAATCTTCTTTGGCACGCATCGCGATTTCTTCCAAAGTTTCTAAACAATCCGAAACGAAAGCTGGAGTTACAACTGCTAATTTCTTGATTCCTTTTGCTGGCATGTTATCAATTTCAACATCGGTATACGGTTCTAACCATTTATCTCCCGCCAAACGCGATTGAAATGTCAAACTGTATTTATCTTCTGGAAGCCCTAATAATTTTATGACTTGTTTTGTTGTTTCGTAACATTGATGACGGTAGCAGAATTCATGTGCCGGAGATGGCGTATTACAACAAGAACCATCAATTTTACAATGCGATTTAGTTACATCGGTTTTGCGAATGTGACGTTCTGGAATTCCGTGATACGAAAACAACAAATGATCGTAATCAAAACCAACTAAATGTTTTTGAATTGAATCGGCTAAATTCTTGATATAATCTGGTTTATTGTAAAATGCCGGAACATCTGTAAATTTCATGTGTGGGAATTTCCTCTTGCGAATTTCTTCTGCTTTTACTAAAATAGTCAAAGTCGAAGCCATTGCATATTGCGGATATAAAGGAAAAAGCATTACATCTGTAACTCCTTTATCACTCAATTCTTGAAGTCCTTTTTCGATTGTCATGCTTCCGTAACGCATTGCTAAGGAAACAGGAACATTTACCAAAGGCTGAACCTTTTTCTGCATTCTTTCTGACAGCACAACTAATGGTGAACCTTCTTCCCACCAGATTTTTGCGTAAGCATGGGCAGATTCTTCTGGTCTTTTTCTTAAAATAATGCCGCGAACTAGTAAAGCTCGTAATAAATACGGAACATCGATCACGTATTTATCCATTAAAAATTCATCTAAATACGGTTTGACATCTTTTGGCGCGGGACTTTCGGGAGATCCTAAATTTACTAATAATAATCCTTTCATTATCTTTTTTGTTTTAAGATTTGTTCTAATTTTTCCTCAAACTCAGTGCTTGCCGCTTCTTAGAAATCAATTAATATATTTTTATTTATGCTCTAATCTATAAAAGCGATACTGTTTTTATGATTGGTATTAATGGACATCAGATATCTTTTTGGGGTTGTGGAAAATTTTTTCTTGAATCCCGCAATAAAGTGGCTTCCGGTGCTATATCCTATTTTCAGGCCGACTTCATTTACATTGTAAGAACCGCTGTCCAATAGTTTTAGTGCAAAATCCATTTTGTAATCAAAGAGAAAACCATAAACCGTATCACCATAAATTTGTTTGAAGCCTATTTTTAATTTTTTCATATTCAGTCCAATTTCATCTGCCAGCTGCTGCAGTCCTGGCGGTTCGGCCATATTAGCGATAAGTATTTCTCTGGCTTTTTTGATTTTCATTACGTTATCTTCATCAATCAAAAATGGACATTGCACTGCGTTTGGATCTTCCATTTTATTGAAATACAAACTCAATAATTCATATCCTTTTCCTTTATAATAAAGGTTCTTTAGGGAAGGATGAAGGCTGTAATGAAACAGCTGGCTCAAAACAATAGCCATAGAAGGACAGATGGTTCCTTCGGCATAATACTTTTTTTTCTTCTTATCGGGGCTTAAAATAGAAATATAATCTGCTTGAATGGAAAATAACGAGTGAAATTTATTAATCGAAACAATAATAGAAATCACCCATGAATTTGGAGAAAGTTCTACCTTAAGCGATGACTGACGCTGCAGATTGCACAAAATCAGTGATTTTTCCTCTTTTAATTCTAAAGTGCAATGGTTCTGACTGGACAAAAAAAATGCATTGCCTTTTAGTCCGAAATGAAACTGTATCAGCCCGGCACCTATTTCGTGCTGTGCAGAAAAAGATTCTGAGCTGTCGTTCTGGAAACGGATAAGGGTAAGGTCTTCCTCAATTTGTATTTCTTCCTCCATTTTTTTTATATAAAAATTACTGACTTTTCAAGATAGTGTTCAGGAGATTATTGTCTATTGGTTTCTAAGACTGCGGCAACCTGGATATTTATTTTATTGGAAAGCTTGCTTTTAACCAAATTTGGGATTTCAATATTAAAATCACTGGCATTTACGCTGAAATTACATGAAATGCTGACACCTGATGGTGATCTGCTTATCTTTGCAGCAGTATTTATATCCCTGGATTTACCGTGAAGTTCTAATTTGCCTTTAATGATAAAATCTTTGGGATTTACTGTTAGGCTTTGAAGATCAAACCCTTGTATTTTTCCTTTAAATACGGCTTTTGGATATTGGTCACTTTCGATATAATTTTCATTAAAGTGTTCTTCCATTAAAGCAACCTTAAACTGGAAACCTTTCATCAGGGCTAAACTTGCAATCTCTCCTGTTGCTGGATTCAAAACAAAAGTAACATTCTGATTTACTGCTTTAACTTCTTCAAAAGAAGGAACGGAAGCTTCAAAAATGACTTTTGCCGATTTACTGATCATTTTTTCTTGTGATACGCCAATGGCGCAAACACACAGCATTGCAATAAGTATTGTTTTTTTCATTATTTTGCCTTTATTTTTTTATAAAATCATTCTGTTTTATGCAGTCTTATTTTAAAACTGCAATAATTTGAATTTTGACTTTATTATCCAGTTTATATTTAATAAGCGCTGGAATTGGAATGTTAAAATCACTCGCATTTACTTCAAAATCAGATATAAAGGTGACTCGGGAACCCGATCTTGTAATTTTTGCATCGGCACTTATATCCTTGGATTTTCCATGCACTTCTAATTTTCCTTTTACGGTGTAATCTTTATAATCTTCTGTAAGACTTTTAATATCGAATCCTTCTATTTGCCCTCTAAAAATAGCTTTCGGATATTTATCGGTTTCCATGTAATTTTCATTAAAATGTTCTTCCATTAATGCCATTTCAAATTCAAATCCTTTCATTAAAGCCAGACTTGCTACTTCTCCAGTTGCGGGATTCAAAACAAAAGTTACATTGCTGTTAGTTCCTGCAACCGGCTGAAAAGAAGGTACTGAAGCTTCCAGAGTTATTGTTGCAGATTTGGTTACTATTTTTTCTTGTGAAAAAACAATAAAAGAAGCCAATAGCATTGGCATTATTATGATTTTCTTCATGTTCTTGTTATAGATTATTTTTCTAATAATCCATCCTGATTCCATTTATTTATAATGTCAATAGTCGCTTGAGGCAATCTTGGGCCACCCTGTGGCATTAAGGAACTATCTCCATTTTCTAAAGAAATTCGTGTAAGCAGTCCACGATTTAAAACTGCATTTTTAACCTGTTCATAAGTAACTAAAGACATCGGCGCTCCATTTTTAGGAACTGCCGCATGGCATACAACACAGTTATTATCAATAATAGATTTTACATTTTGGTTGTATGTTGCCAAACCATTAATTGGTGTAGAGTCAATTAAAGTACTTGGATCATCGTTGGCACAGCTTACAAAAATTGAAGCTAATGATGAGATGGCCAGAAGGGTTTTTAAATTCATAAGATTGGTTTTTAGTTATAAATAAATGCATGATTTTTTTAAGGATCATCAGGCATTTCAAAATTATATACGTTGAAAAGAATAATACAGATTTGGCAAGAGGCATATTTAATGATTTAAATCCAATAGGTATTTTTTAACGTAGATAATTTGAAATACTAAAAACCAGTTATGAGAAAAAAAATACTAATTACAATTTTCCTTTTTATAATAATCGGAATTTCAGCGTACCTCTACCTCTACAAAGGACATAGAAATATAGAATCAGAAACTGCCGATTATGTTGTAACCGTTAATGAACTAGAAAGAGAGTTTACTTCAAACGACAGTCTGGCTTACATCAAATATCAGGACAAAACAATTGAACTATCTGCACGAGTAACAAGTATTGATAAAGCCAGTAATGGAATTGTTATGAGCGAAAAAGTATTTGTGACATTCAAAAACCGTTTGCCGCAAAATATTATATCTGGAAAAACCCTAAAAATTAAAGGGCGTTTTTTAGGATATGACGAATTGCTCCAGGAATTTAAAATAGACCAATCTTCAGTTGTACACTAATACAAATAACAATTTAAAACTAACCTCATGAAAAACTTTATTCTATTATTTTTTTTATTTCCGCTGTTAACCTTCTCCCAAACCGATTTATTGTCTGGAGTAGAAACTCCTTCTGCAAAAGAAAAAGTGACATCTGCATTCAAAGCCTTAAAAATCGTTAATCTCGAATCTACAAAATTGGCCGCAAAAGGCGATTTGTATTTTGTTGTTGCACACCGATTCGGCTCTATTAAAGATGGTTTTGAAGGTTTTTATGGACTCGATAATGCCAATACGCAGATTAAATTTATTTACGGTGTAACAAATGGACTTAATGTAAGTGCAGCCCGAAGTGAATTTGCTTATGACTTTGCAACAAAATATATGCTGTTTCCTCAAATAAAAGACGGCTTTCCTGTTACTATCGCCGGATTTAATAGTTTGTCTATTAATAACACATTAAAAGAAAGCCTGTATCCGAAACTTCAATTTAAAGACAGGCTGACTTATGTTGCGCAACTGCTGATTTCCAGAAAATTTTCTGAAAAGCTGTCTTTAGAAATTGTGCCGTCATTCTTTCATCAAAACTTTGTTGAAGATGTAGACCAAAGCAATTCCCAATATGCCATAGGATTTGGAGGAAGATATAAATTCGCTAAGCGCTGGTCCTTAAATATGGATTATGCGGCGCATTTAAACAGAGCGCCAAATTCACTTTATAAAAATCCGCTGTCTATAGGTTTTGATCTGGAAACCGGCGGACATGTTTTCCAAATGCATTTTACCAGTTCACAGGCAATTGATGAGGCTGGGTATCTGGGAAGAACCACTGGCGACTGGACAAAAGGAGATATATTTTTTGGATTTAATCTTGCCAGGGTTTTCTAGTATCTGCTTTATAATTAAATTATTAGGTAATTTCTGTATTTAAAATGATTCTAAATTGATTGTTTTTCTATTATTTCTAAAACCGCAGCGATGAAGTGCACGTAGATAATTTTAAAACCATAAAAATTATGAAAACTAATAAAATAATCAAAAAAGGACTTTTAATTCTCAGCGGAATATTTGTACTGTTTGCCGCGATTTTGCTTTTTCACATTATAACGGCCAAACCCCCAGTTTATGACACCCCAAATCTTCAGGTAAGCAGAATCGATTTTAAATCAGACATCGATTCTCTGCAGGCCAGAAAAATCTGTGCCGACCTGAGAAGCATAAAAGGCCTCACATCAGATTCTATCATCGTTAAAAGAAATGTTGTGGTGTACTTCCACAATAATAAAATTACAAACTCTGAGAAAGTTTTCAACGAGCTGATGGCTAAAGGACGTTACGATGCGCAGCGTTATATTTTACCGGCAAATTTAGCAGACAAAGAAGTCTGCCCAATGAATCAAAATAGTTTGAGCTATAGACTGTCTCAAAAGATAAATCGTTTTTTTAATTAACCCTTTAATACTTTAAATTTATGAAAGTTTATTCAAAACTTACACTTAGTGTACTAATTGCTGCATCGGCAGCTATGATTTCCTGCAGCAGTAATGACGATGAAACCCCAGCACCGGTTAAGGCTTCTATCTACGAGCGATTAGGCGGAACTAAAATGGTTTCTGATCCTGATAATTCCGGCCAGATGATCGAGCAGGGACGTTTGAGTTTCCGCAAAGTGGTAAATTCAACTATCGGATTGATTGTTGCTGATATCCAATCCAACGCGTCAGGTAATCTGCAGGCACATTTTGCCCCTTTATTAGCAGAAACTGGAACTACCCAGTCTACCAATATTGCTAAATTATCAGATAACCTTACTGATTTCTTTTCGTTTAATACGGGAGGAACAAATGCTGTAAATACATATTCTGGTTTGAGTATGTCGGCTGCGCATGATCCTGCAAAAAATCCTCGTATGGGAACAAAATCAAGCAGTGCAGATTATACAAAATTTGAAGGATATGTTGGAGCTGCGGCCAATGCGAATGGCGTTGCTTCAAATACAGAACTTTATACTGATATTGTTGCTGTTTTGGAATCATTGAGAACTCCTATAGTTCAAAAATAAATTTCTTCTCAAAACGCTGCCTGAAAAAGGCAGCGTTTTATATTTCAATACTATTTGAAGTATATAAATATTTTTCAAAACCTGTCAGCTTTATAATACCTGGAAATTATATAAAACCGCAGTTTAAATCCATTTATTCCATAGTGATGTAAAAAGCACTTCGGGCGCTGTTATATAAATTCTGCATGCAATAATTTTTGAACCTTTTAAGGAAACCATAAATATGGAAAATTTTAATATGTCCAGATCCACTACTTTTTATGCATTGGGGTTAAGCTACAAGAAAGCAGATGCAGTTATAAGAGGGAAATTTAGTCTAGATGCTAAAGCACAATCTGATTTATTGCTGCAGGCCAAGGCAGAAGGCATAGAATCATTGGTTGTTACTTCTACCTGCAATAGAACTGAAATTTATGGTTTTGCCCATCATCCTTATGAACTCATCAAACTGCTTTGCGAAAACAGCAATGGTTCTGTAGAAGAATTTCAGCAGGCTGCTTATATATATAAGAATGAAGAGGCTGTCAGCCACATGTTCCGGGTAGGGACAGGTTTAGACAGTCAGATTCTGGGTGATTTTGAAATCATCAGCCAGATTAAAACCGCCTTTAACAATAGTAAACGGGAAGGTTTGGTTAATACATTTCTGGACCGGTTGGTAAATACTGTTATCCAGGCGAGCAAAAAAGTTAAGACGGAGACGAAAATTTCTTCCGGTGCAACTTCAGTTTCTTTTGCATCAGTGCAGTATATTATGCGTAATGTGGCGGATATTGGAAACAAAAATATTTTGTTATTCGGAACGGGGAAAATAGGAAGAAATACGTGCGAAAACTTAGTAAAACATACTAAAAACAGCCATATTGCCCTTATAAACAGAACAAAAAACAAAGCCGAATTACTGGCTGGCAAGCTGAATGTTATTGTAAAAGATTATGCTGATTTAAAACAGGAACTGCAGCAGGCCGATGTGCTGGTTGTAGCTACAGGAGCACAAAATCCGACTATTGACAAAACATTGCTTGCGTTACAGAAACCCTTATTGATCTTGGATTTATCCATCCCGCGCAATGTAGATACCAATGTAGAAGAAATCCCCGGTGTAACTTTGATACATCTGGATGATTTATCTCAAATTACTGATGACACGCTGGAAAAGAGAAAACAGCATATTCCTGCTGCGGAAGCCATTATTGATGATCTAAAATTAGAACTGAATACCTGGGTGAACGGCCGAAAATGTGCTCCGACTATTCATGCCTTAAAATCCAAGCTAAATGATATTGTATCAGCAGAATTTGCTTTTCAAAAAAAGAAAACAACCCATTTTGATGATGCACAGATGGATTTAATCAGTTCAAGAATTATTCAAAAATTAACAAACCATTTTGCCAGCCATTTAAAAAATGAAAACACTTCAGTGGATCAAAGCATTGAATTCATTGAAAAAGTATTTCAGATAGGGCATCTTGCACCGAATAAGGCTTCTTCACCAATAGAAGAAAAATACAAAATCAATCTGTCATAACTGCTTAATCAGCTTCAGTTTGAAACCTACAGCAAAGTTCTGAGCAAGCTATACAAAAATAGAACCCGTCAGCTGCGCTGCACGCTGCGACGGGCTTGTCCATAAACATAATCTTCCAAAAAATGTTTACTTAATTCTGCATGGGAGTAATCAATTCCTCATTTGGTAAAGTTAGACTAATTAATTTAGTGATAATTAGATGATTATTAATTAATTTTATCGTTACCTTGTTTACTATAAATAATATGAGATCATTGATCCATATTATAAAAAAGGCAGGCCGGCGTGCCAGCTTGAGTAGTAAACTAATTTTCTGCCCCAGCTGAGCAATAATTGATAATAAGAGAATGAGAGCGGAAAATTCAATAAATGATAAATAGTTATTTAATGGGTTTTCATTATTTCAATTAAATAGAAATTTAAATAATAAGAGTATGGGTCTATTCTATTTTTGGCGTTCGAATCCTGTTAACTTTTAACTTACGCTAAGTTTAAATTTATCTTATTTTTCAAGTGAATTTGGAAGATTACTATTTGAAATTGTTGGTCAAAAACAGTTTATAAACATCCTCGAGGGTTAAACGCTAAAAAACGGTAAGCTTAAACTTTTTAATCAAATAAAGTATCAGTCGAAAGTATTTAATTATTGAAAGCATGCTTTAAAATTCTACTTTGGCTGCACAAATTTAAACTATTATCATGAGAAACTATTCAAATCAAAATTTGACGATGATTTTAGATTTTTTTACTATGGCTAAGGGGTTTGGTTAAAGTTCCGCCAGAGTGCAGTATTGAATCCCAAAAAGCGCATATTGAATAGTATCAATATGCGCTTTTTAGTTAGGACTTTTTATGGAATTAGACTTTTCCTAAAGTATAAAGCTGCTCCATTGTAGGTGTCGGGCTTCCCCCTGCAGGTTCCAGCGTGATGCCAAAAGCTTCAGCTGAATCGGTTTGGCTTACAGCGAAGATTTTTTGAGAGTTTTCTTCAAAATTATCCAGCAGACCAATACTTGTCGGTGTAAGCACCGGACTTAGTTTTAAAGACCAAACCTGGTAAACCATTCCTTTTGGAGGGTTTGGCAGACCTGCCGCGTCGATATAAGTCGTTTTTGCTTCTTTGTTCCAGTACACTTTTGCAAATGATGCCGGAGATACAGATTGTCCGCCCAGAGTAACGCTTGTATTTTTAATGTCTCTCACAATACTCAGATTTTTCTCAGTCTGTTTATTCTGCTGGTCTAAAAAAGCATATTCTCTTTCAATTTTATTTTTTTCGCCTCCAGCCTCAGAGACTGCCTGTTTGGATTTTGCCAGTTCTAAAGTCTGATATCCAAAACCTAGCAATAATAATACTGCAGCCGCCCAGCCGAAGTATTGCGGCAGGTTTGATGCTGGTTTTATATCGACAACTTTAGTATGTTTAAGCTCTAAACGCGCTTTTATTTTCTCGAAATTGGCAACCGAATGGAAAGGTGAGAAGCTTGATGATAAGGCTGAAACAGCTTTTTCTATAGCAATGATTTCACTTTCAACCTCAGGGGTTTTTCTGGCCAGTTCGGCAATTTCCAGGTTCTCTTTTTCTGTCAGCAGGCCGTAAACGTAAAGTTCTAAAATGCCTGATTCAATATATTCCTTATCTTCCATTATATCTTTAAATAATTTCTTAAATCGTTGATACAGTTTCTGTTTTGTGTTTTGATAGTGCCCAGCGGCATGGCAAGCTCTTCCGATGCTTCCTGCTGGGTATATCCTTTAAAGAATAGCAGATCAATAATCTCGATACATTTTGGTTTCAGTTTTTTTACGAATTCCTGAATTCCTATAGAATCAATTCTGTTTGTGAGCTTGTTGCTATCATCTAATAGATTTACGAAATTATCCGAGGAAAGGTTTTTTTGGGTGTTGTTGAAATTTTTGGATCGCAGCTTGTCAATAGATGTATTTCTTGCAATATTAAGGATCCAGGTGTAGAACCGGCCCTTGCTTTCGCTGTATGTATCGATGTTCTTCCAGATTTTTACAAAGACTTCCTGCAGGACATCTTCGGCTTCTTCCCGGTTTTTCACCAGAATATTTATGACCGAAAATAAGCTTTTTGAGTACATATCGTAGAGATGGGTGAAAGCTCTATCATCTTTTTTACGGATTAATACCAATAATTCTTCTTGGCTCATAGGATTGGATTTAAAGCTTAAATAAATTTTAATTTCTTATAAAGTGGTAATGCCGGATAAAGGTAATTTATTTTTTACGTAAATAGTCTAAAAGCAGAAATAAAGGGTATCACTTTCAAAATGCCAATTTTCGAGGGTGTATGCTGTGCTGCTGTTTTAATCTTGCAGAAATCGATAATTTTGCCTCTTTCTTAATGCCGGATGCAGAACTTTTTTCTTGTTTAGCCGCATCCATTTTTTTGCGGCTTCTTTCAGTAGAGAGTTACATTCCATTAGTGATTGATTTTTTTTCATGCAAATAGGATTATTGCTTTTAGAGATGCACAAAGGCATTGAACTGATCTCCTTCTTATATTTTGAGGACATCCTTTGAATTGCTGATTTTTTGAGTTGCTTGCGCTGCTTTTAGAGTTGGAATAACAGTTTTTAAGTTTTAAATTTGTAAATATGACAAAACTGATAAACTTAAAAATATTTATGCATTTTTTCCGCTCATCTTCGGCAGGCGGCATTTTTTTGATAATCTCGTTATTGGTATCACTGCTGATTGCCAATTCAGGCTGGTCGGAAGGTTTTAAAGAGATCCTTAACTTTAAATTGGGATTCAATGCTGCTTGGGTCCATTTACAATATCCTATTGTGCTCTGGATTAATGACGGTCTGATGGCGGTTTTCTTCCTGCTTGTCGGACTTGAGATTAAACGGGAGGTGATAGAAGGAGAGCTGTCATCATTCTCCCATGCAGCGCTTCCTGTCCTAGCGGCTGTCGGCGGTGTAGTGGTCCCCGCTTTTATCTACGCATTTTTTAACAGTGCAGATCCGGTTGCAGCTAAAGGCTGGGGCATACCCATGGCTACAGATATTGCTTTTGCACTTGGCATTTTATCTCTTTTAGGGAGCAGAGTGCCGTCAGGGCTTAAAATTTTTCTGGCTGCTCTGGCCATTGTCGATGATCTGATTGCTATTCTGGTGATAGCGCTGTTTTATTCCTCAGAGCTTAATTTCATCTATCTTGGATACGCGGGCGCATTGTTTGTTTTATTGATTGCCTTTAATCGGGCAGGAATTAAAAACCTGCTGTTTTATCTGCTTCCCGGGATTATAATCTGGTATTTTATCCATCATTCCGGGATCCATGCCACCATAGCGGGCGTATTGGTCGCGATGACCGTACCCACAAATGAAGATGATACTGAGTCACCGCTTGAAAAGCTGGAGCATTTCCTGACAAGGCCTGTTAATTTTTTCATTATGCCCATCTTTGCGCTTGCCAATACCAATATTACTTTTGAATCTGCCATGATAGAAGGGCTTGTCAGCAATCTGGGCCTTGGCATCATGCTGGGATTATTTCTTGGAAAACCGATTGGGATTTTTGCTATGTCCTGGCTTTCTGTAAAATTAAAGATAGCAGAGCTGCCGGAATCTGTCTCCTGGGCGCATGTTCTCGGGCTGGGCCTGCTGGGAGGAATCGGCTTTACGATGTCCATATTTATTGCACTATTGTCTTTTGAAGATCCGCTGCTGCAGAATGGAGCCAAATTTGCCATACTGGCAGCGTCAACGCTGGCAGGTATCCTCGGGTACTGCATTCTGAGCCTGTATAACAAAAGAAAAAGCAGGACTTTTCAGGAGCGTTAACGTTTCCTGAAGAGTTCAACGTTGTTTACCAATAATCTTTCGTTGAGCCATTTCTGTAATTTTTCAGCATCCGTTTTAGAAAGGTCTTTTTCTGCATCATAGATAACGGCCGTAACAGCAGTTATGCTGTCTTTTTGATTGATTAAAGCGGTTCTGCTTACCGATAATGAGGTGATGGCAGGATAAAGCGCTCTGGATTCTTTTAAGATCTGGCGGCTGTCAAATTTATTGCTGCTTAGTTCTTTCTCCAGCTGCATGATTTTAACATCCTTTAAATTCATTTCATTCTCGCTGCTTTTGATCTGGTTCAGGATGTCTCCCTTCAGGGCATTCATACGATCGGTGCTGTCCTGCCTGATAATCAGCCGGGTGTCTGAAAGGTATTTGTTCTGGTTGAGTCTCTTTTTGAGAGCTGTAATTTCTGCCTGGGAAAAACGTCTTGAAAGAAAAGCCAGCTCTAGTTTTCTGCTTTTGGGGCCGAAGTCGGTTTTTTTATAAACGATGGTATAGCCTTTATCGGTGAATTCCTTCTCAATGAAAAGATCTGCATTTTTTTTAAACTGCTGTTCCCTGTAAAGCGAGTACGCCAGATAGCTGCTGGGCAGCAGCATGACAGTGATCAGAAAAGCAATGATGTATTTTACGCGCTTCTGATGGGTTTCATCAATCTGTTTAACGGCAGGGTAATTCAGGTATTTTATGATTAAAAATGTGGCGATGCCTATAAAGACGCAGTTGATGCTGTAGAGGTAGAAGGCCCCGAGAAAAAATTTCCATTGTCCGGTTGCCAGTCCGTAGCCGGCGGTGCACAGCGGCGGCATGAGCGCTGTTGCAATGGCAACGCCGGGAATCGGGTTTCCTTTTTCAGATCGTGTGACGGCTATAACGCCGACCACGCCGCCAAAAAAAGCGATAAGGATATCATAGATATTGGGAGAAGTTCTGGCCAGCAGTTCAGACTGCACATCCTTGAAAGGGCTCAGGTAAAAATAAAGGGTGGAAACCGCCAGACTCACGACAGTTGCCGTAAGCAGGTTGTTTAGTGATTTTTTGAACAGTGAAAAATCGTAAATGCCCAATGCAAACCCGGCGCCTACTATTGGTCCCATCAGCGGGGAAATAAGCATTGCCCCGATAATCACGGCAGTGGAATTTACATTCAGGCCAACCGAAGCCACAATAATGGCACAGGCAAGGATCCAGAGGTTTGCGCCTTTAAAGGTTATGTTTTTCTTAACGGCTTCCAGCGTTCTGGCCCTGTCATCTTCTCCGTCTCGAAGATTGAGCAGATCAGTAATTTTTTCCATTGTCTTTAAAATTAGTGTGGTACAAAGTGCCTGTTCAGGACATGTACTGCTAAGATAAGACTATTTCGGCACATTCGGAAACAAGCCCGCACAGCATCCTGTCTGAATCAGTTTAAGAAAAGACTTTATTCAAAAATCATTGATTTGAGCCTGTTTCGGTAAGATTCCAGCACATCTGATTTGGTAATGAAGCCGTAGTATTTTCCATTTTTGAGCACGGGGAGATAAGCCCTGCCGCTTTTCTCAAATTTTTTCATAACGGTTTCCATGCTGTCAAACAGATGCGCAGTCTGCATCGGCTGGGCCATTATATCTCTGACCAGGATGTTTTTTGATTTTTGATTATCGAAAATCACTTCCCTTATATCATTAAAGTAAACCAGTCCTTCGAGTTCATTTTGATCATCGACGGCCGCAAAAATTACCTGATCCGAATGGGCTAACAGTCCTGCTACATCTTCAAGGTCCTGTCCGCTGCCGACAGTGAGATAATCTTTTCTGATAAGCTCTTCAATTTCCAGTGTGCAGAGAATATTAGCGTCCTTGTTGCTGGTAAAGGCATTTCCTTTTCTGGCCAGGTTCTTTACATCCAGGGAGTGCTTTTCAAAACGTTTGGAAACGGCAAAACTTACTGATGCCACTATCATCAGGGGGATCATCAAATCATAGCCGCCTGTTATTTCAGCGATAAGGAATATGGCAGTCAGCGGCGCATGAAAAAGACCGCTCAGTATTCCGGCCATGCCCACCAGGGTAAAATTGCCTACAGGCAGATCGGTCAGCCCGGTGAGGTTTAAAAATTTTGAAAAGAAATAGCCTGCATAAGAGCCCAGAAACAGGGAAGGTGCAAAGTTTCCGCCGTTCCCGCCGCTTCCCAGCGTAATTCCCGAGGCAAAAGCCTTGAGCAGCATTGAGGTGCCGACAAAGAGCAGCAGCACCCAGTCATTGGAAGCGAAATCTGAAAACAGCGTATTTTCCAGCAGTTTTCCGGGATCTTTATCGGCCAGGGTTTTGATGCTTTCATAGCCTTCGCCAAAAAGGGTGGGGAATATAAAAATCATCAGCCCCAGAATAGATGCGCCTATTACGGCTTTTTTATAGGGCCCGTATTTTAAGTGCGCAAAAGTGTGTTCTGTCTTTAAAAAATTACGGGCGTAGAACACGGCGGTAAAACCGGTAAAAAGCCCCATCAGTACGTAGAAGGGAATATTGTGGTAATCAAAGCTCTGCTTTTCGCGGAAAGCCAGCAGTATGTTTTCATTCAGTACAACGGCAGAAACCAGGGCGCCTGTGGCGGCAGCGATCATAATGGGGGTGAAAGCCGAAATGGTCACATCGACAAGCAGCACTTCTATGGCAAATAAAACCCCGGCAATCGGCGCATTAAAAGCGGCTGCGATACCCGCTGCGACCCCGCATCCGATCAGCAGCGTGCGTTCCTGGTAGCTCAGCCGGAACTGCTGGGCATAGTTGGATCCGAAAGCGGCGCCTGTGATTACAATAGGGCTTTCCAGTCCTGCAGATCCGCCAAGTCCGACTGTCAGTGAGCTTGTCATTATCTGGGCATACATCTGTTTTTTAGGGATAATGCTTGCCTTTCTGGCCACTGTATGTAAAATTTGGGAGGTTCCTTTTTCAAGGCTTCCTCCCAGTATTTTCTTTACTACCAAAACAGTCAGCAGAATGCCGATAACAGGCAGTATGCTGTTAATGAAACTTAATTTTAATGTTCCATTGATGTAGGTAGCAGATGAATAGACCCAGTGCGCGAAGGCTTTTAAAAAGATTACGGCAAAGGCCGCAGTAATTCCAATGAGTACGCTTGAGAGAAATATAAACTGTTTTCGGGACAGCTTCTGCTGGCCCAGCAGTAAAAGCTGTTTTGTTTTTAAAAATTGTTTTTTGAGCATTGTCCTGAATGGAATGGTGTGGAAATGCAAAGTTAAACCGCCAATGCGGTTCACTCTAGAATAAATTGTTAATATAATGCCAATTTTGAAAAACCTTTACAGGTATGCCGGCAGAACCACCGGCAGTTCAGCAATAAGCTGATGCATTTTCATAAAGTGCTCAAGGTGGCTGCAGGAAAGCAGTGCCCAGATTTATTGGATAAAAGCAGCCTGAGCCATATGAGGCTGCTTTTATAGAAAGGTAAGGCTTAAAGATATTAGCGGTATGGCCGGCCTTGAACATTCCAGCTAAATTTTAGAAAATGGGGTTTTTAATTTTTCGGGCCTTTTTCGAATATCAATATCGCCTGGAAAAATAGAAGAAAAATATTTTTTTTTATAAGCCTAAGGGGCAGTCTTTAAGGCTTTTGTGCTTTTTTATTTTATTTTTTTCAATATTCATTTTTTTTCATGAAAACCAGAAAGCAGTTTAAAGCGTAGATGACTTTATAACTTTATAAAAAATGTAATTATGAAAACTAGAAAATTTTTAGCTTTGGCAGTTTTAACATTGGGATTCGGATTTACGATGAACGCCCAGAAAACCGTGATGGTGGGAGGGGCAGCAATGTATCCAAATAAAAACATAATAGAAAATGCAGTCAACTCTAAGGACCATACCACACTTGTGGCGGCGGTAAAAGCGGCGGGACTGGTAGAGACGCTTCAGGGAAAAGGCCCTTTCACCGTATTTGCGCCGACAAATGAAGCCTTCGGCAAACTTCCTGCAGGAACAGTAGACAATTTACTGAAACCGGAAAACATGAAAATGCTGCAGACTATTCTGACCTACCATGTGGTTGCAGGAAAGATGAACAGTTCCGATATTGCAAAAGCGATAAAAGCAGGAAAAGGAAAAGCAGTGCTGAAAACAGTAAGCGGCGGTACGCTGACAGCCTGGATGGAGGGTAAGGATTTATATATCAGCGATGAGAACGGCAATAAGTCTAAAGTTAGCATAGCGGACGTAAACCAGTCAAACGGTGTAATCCATGTGGTTGATGCTGTCCTGCTTCCAAAGATGTAATACTGTAAAGAGATTGTATGTGATAAGCCCCTTTTTTAAAGGGGCTTTTTTATGCTTTTCAGTGTTTGAATTTCCCGGCGGAAAGAAGTGAAGACCGGCAGGCTTTAAATGATGCCGCTTTTTTAATTTTATGCAGTTCTAAAGCCTGCGGCTGGAGATCATGTTTCTTATCTGAAAAGGTAGAAATCAAAAAAGACATATCAATTGAAATATTTTTATTTTATAATCCGACTGACTCGTTTTCCAGCAGGTATTCTTTCCTTATTTTCTGGTTCATTTTACTTAGCACCGATGTAAACAGATCATCGGACTCTTCAGGTCTGGTTTCTTTTAGTATTTTAGCTTTTACCAGAGAAAAATAGATATGTTCGGCCGGAAGCTCTTTTTCAATCTGAGAAAGAATCTGCAGCGCCTGCTGCGTTTTTCCAATTTTAGCCAGACAAAAGCAATAGTTCAGTCTTGCAATAGGAGACAGGCAGACCTGCTGCATGATTTCATGTAATTTCACAATATCAAGCCAGTCATTTTGTGTTAGCTCCGCAATGGACATGTACCTGCTGATAATAACCGCTTCAAGATAAAAACGGTTTAAGGTTTTGGGTTTTTTAAGATAATGAAAGCCTAAAGCGATCAGTTCCGTATTCCATTTTTCGCGGTCCTGGCTGAAAAAAGAAATGAGCCTGCCATTCACAACCCGGGCTGCACTTCTTGCGGCATGAAAGCAGAAAAGGGCCAGCAGACTGCCTGTGGAGCCATATTTATAGCGGCCGTATAAAAGTTTAGTCAGAGCCATTGCGTCCAGGCATAAATCTTCATTGAAAACCCCTTGGGCCTTTTCATCAAAACAGTCGTAGCCTATATTAAAAACAGCGTAAAATATTTCTTCTGCCATGGCGATTTCTTCCCTGACGGCTGCTATTGAATCCAGTTCGACAGTTTTGCCCTTAAATTGGTACCTTATGTTTTTCTTTGTCCTGGCAATGCTTTTGTAAACGGCTTCTTTACCCATCAGGGTGCAGCTGCTTATTTCAGATATGCTTAGTCCAAAAATATCCTTAAGAGCAAAGAGTATTTTGGCTTGGCTGGAAATATTTTCTACAGCAGATATAAAGAGAACGGTCTGAAGCCGCAGGTCAGTCTGGCAGCTTTCCGCCGCATAACCTTCCATATGTTGCGCAGAAAAACTGTTTTTTTCTTTATCCTTTTTGATCTGGTTCAGCAGGTCATTTCGGGCAACGATGAAAAGCCAGTTTTCCATATTGTTCAGGATGGTATCCTGGCTGCGTATTTTTAAGGATTTTAATAAGGAATTATGAATGGCATCCTCAATTTCAGAAATATAATCTGCACCAAACTTATTTAATAACGCTGCAAACAGCTTTCCGTACAAGGCCCGGTAATTCCTTTCTTCCCCGAAAAACATTTCATTGCCCATAATCTTCCATTTCCATTATCTGGCGGATTTCGGTAGTGCCTCCGTAAAGATGCGTGGGACATTCCTTGGCCAGTTCGACAGCCGTTTTTAAATCCTCTGCCTGCAGTAAGTAATATCCCCCAATAATTTCTTTGGATTCCAGATGAGGCCCGTCTTTGATGATGCAGTCTTTCCCGCTGATCAAAACACTTTTTTCCTGCAGTCCGTCGCCTGAAATCAAATGTCCTGCCGCGGCTAATCTCTCTGCCCACCTCATATGCGCATCAGCCAGCTGCTGCATTTCTTTTGAAGAGAGCTCGTTTAGTTTTTCAATGTCTTCATGAAGTAATAATAGGAACTTTTTCATAATAAATTATTTTTAAAATTTCATTAAAGACATCTGGGTATTCCGGTTTTGGACATTTATTTGTTTTTTTTTCAAAATAAAAAGCCATTTGGCCCCTTGTGTGTGATGGATGTACAATTCCAGCTGTTACTGGGCTGCATTTGAATTCAAAAAAAACTAATAAAACTAAGGAGATTTTTTTAAATCTCCTTAGTTTTTATGCTTTAGTTATGAATCTGCTTTTAAATTTCTTTGAATCGGTAATCTCAATAGGATGGGATGAATTCTTGCTTTTGGGCCGCTGAAAAAACAGCTTTAACTTTTTGCCGCAAAGCTGAGAGAAGCTTTCCGCTGTTCGGCTTGCAGCAGAGAAGAGTCTGCATTTAATGAATTAAACCCCATGTGAAGAGTTCAAAATTTAAAAAAGGGCATGTTTTATAAAAAACAATCCCTTTTTAATAGTTGTAAGCAATGCGATGGAAATCTGCAGTTTAGAAATTCTTTATGGCTGCCATAATATCCTTTCGCTGCTGCTGCAGCGAATATTGTTTGGTCAGGAAAAAGGCGGCCTTGTTTTCCATGGCAAAATTCCTGTCCAGATCACTTGAGGATGTCGTATATATGATAACCGGTATATCCTTCAGGTCGGGATCCATTTTAATGTGCTGCAAGAAGGTACGCCCGTCCATTATGGGCATATTGAGGTCCAGAAAAATCAAATCCGGCTTTGTAAAGTTTTCTGATTTAAGTTTTTCAAAGGCATCTGCGCCATTTATGGCTTGCTGCAAAACAATTGAGGGATGGTCTTCGGCCAGCAGTTCAGCAAAGATTTCGCGGTCGTCTGGATCATCATCAATTAAAAAAATGGTCGTCATATGTATAATAATGGAGTGTAAATATACTATTTTCCCTCCTAATTTTTTATCATCCCCCATTTTTTTCGCGCAGTGCAGGCATAATAATAGTAAAAACAGTGCCTGAGCCTTCCTGCGATGCGGCAGTAATTTCACCATTGTGGTTCTGCATGATCTTGCGGCACATGGCAAGGCCGATTCCGGTGCCTGAATACTGGTCGTTTCCATGCAGGCGCTGGAAGATATTGAAAATCTGTTCGGCGTACTGCTGTGAGAATCCAATGCCGTTATCGCGCACTTCTATTTTGATATAGGGAAGTTCCAGATCCAGTGCATGCAGCCTGAGTTGAGCTTCTGGAACAGGCTGTGCGTTAATGCTGATTTCGGGCCTGTTGCCGGGCTTGGTATATTTCAGGGCATTGGAGAGCAGATTGCCGAAAAGCTGCGACATCTGAAGCGGTATGGCCTGCACGAGGGGAAGCTGCCCGATGCTTACCTGGGCATTTTTCTGTTCGATGACCAGGTCAAAATCTGCCATTATTTCGCTGAGCACTGTATTGAGGTTTACCGGTACAAATTGATGTGAAATATGGGTGAGCTTTGAAAACTGCAGCACATCCTTAATGAGGTTCTCCATCCTTCTGGAAGAAGAGCTGATCTTGTCGATATAAGTATTTACCTTCTCGGGGTTCTTTCCCAGATTGTTCTGCAGCAGATCGGTAAAAACGCTGATCTTTCTTATGGGTTCCTGCAGGTCGTGGGAGGCGATATAGGCAAACTGCGAAAGCTCGCGGTTGTTGGCCTCCAGTTCGGCATTTTTAGTCTGCAGCTCGGCGGTCTGTTCCTTTACCTTGAAGGTAAGCTCCTGCTGGAGTTCCTTTTCTTTGGTCACGTCCTGCGCCGTGCCGCTGAGTGATTTTACCACACCATCCTTGCCGTACTGCACCTGGGCGTTGGCATGGATAATGCGCTGCTGTCCTGTTATTTTGTTTACAATCTGAAATTCATAATCATAAAATTGTTCGGCCGAACCGCTGAGCGCCTCTTCCAGGGCCGCGGCAACTTTATGCCTGTAGGGTTCGCTGATGCGCTGCAGGAAATCTTCCCGGTCTGCGGTGCCGGCGCTTAAACCGAGCCACTCCTTGAAACGGTCCGAACAGGTAATGGTTTTAGTTTCGGCATCAAGCGTCCATGTGGAGAGTTCGGCCAGTTCAATAGCCCCTGCGAGCGCCATTCTTGTCTCTTCGAGTTTTTTGGTGGCGATGACCTGATCGGTAACGTCAATGGCAATGTCCATAACCCCGTAAATCGTGCCTTTGGAGTCGCGGATCGGGGTATAGGTAAACTCAAAGTAGTAGGTGCTGATTTTTCCGTCGAGCTTCAGGTCCGCCGGTACGGAATGGCCGTAATAGGTTTCGCCTGTGCGGTAGACCTGCTGCAGGATATCCATAAAAGGCTGCCCCCTTAATTCGGGAACGGCTTCTTCCATGGGCAGCCCTATCACGGAGCTGTCCTTGCCCCAGTATCCAATCATGATATCATTGGCAATTTCGATCTTCATATCCAGTCCTGTAAAGAGGCAGATCCCCACGGGGGACTGCTCGATCATCGAGGTGAGCTGGTTCTGGCTTTCAATAACGGCCTGGCGCACGGAAATTATTTCATCGATGTCCATGCAGAACCCGGCGTAGCCGCCGTACTGTCCGTCGGCATCATAAAAAGGGTCGCCGGCGGCGCGGCACCAGATCAGCTGCCCATTGTTTTTCCTTGCCCGAAAAAGCACATCGAAATGGCTTTTCTGCTCCAGGGCCTTAAGGTATGCTTCTTTGGTTTTTTTATAGTCCTGCTCAGCAATGACCCAGGTCCATTTTCCCTCCAGCAGTTCCTGGTAGGGAACCCCTGTGAAATCAATAAGGGTTTTGTTGAAATAGGTAAACATTCCCTGCGGATTGGAAAGCCATAACCCGGTAGGGGAGCTGTCGGTTACATTTGAAAAATGGCGGTCTGCCTCCCGCTTGGTCATTTCAAGTCGTGACTGTGCCTGCTCAAGAGCCAGACGGCTGTTTTCTTTTTCGGTGATGTCGGCGACCGTTCCGGAGAATATCGGTGCTTTTGCTTCGGAATTGATGATGCGTGCCGCTGATATGGCAATGTGGTGTATGCTGCCGTCGTCCCAAATAACCCTTGGGGCATAGTTAAAGGTGCCATTTTCTATACCGCTTTTGATGGCGCCGGTCCTCAGATGCAGGTCATCGGGATGCACGTATTTGAGGAAATCCTTCCTGCCCAGGCCGGGTTTAAAATTCCCGGTGAGGATCCTGCTGAATTCAGTGGAATACTCCAGGGTATCAGCGGCATAATCCACGCTGAAAAGTCCCAGACCCATGCTCTGTATGGTAAGATCGGTGAGCTGTCTTGATTTTTGAAGCTCTTGGGCTGCTTTGCGGTGCTCGGTGATATCCTGCAGGATGCCGTTAAAGCGGTATGCGGTTTTAGTATTGTCAAACCATGCCTTTCCAAGGGCATGCACAATCCGCGGTATTTTGGTAGTGGGGTGGATGATGGTATACTCAATATCGTATCGCCCGCCTGAATCGTATCGGAGTGCATAATTAATTGATTCAGTGACACGCTGACGGTCCTTCTCTGCGACTGCCCCCAGGGCATGTTCGAGTTTCACCTGCTGATCGGCTTTGAGCCCGAACCAGTCCTTGAGCCTTGCATTTGAAGAAAAGCGCCGTGTCCTTGGATCCAGATCATAAGTCCCAAATTCGGCTGCGTTGATGGCAAATTCCAGCTCGTCGCTGCTTTGCTGCAGATGAAGTCTGCTGTTTACTTTTTCAGTGGTTTCATTGCAGATTACCAATACACCCTTGATCTGGCGGCGGTCGTCCCTTATCGGGCTATAGCTGAAAGTCCAGTATACGTCTTCCATTTTGCCGTTTCGGAATATTGGCAGCAGCAGGTCGTCGTACCAGATGCTTTCTCCCGTTGACAGCACTTTTTGAATCAGCGGATGGATAAAATCCCATATTTCAGGCCAGCAGTCCACGGCTTTCTGTCCCATGGCTTTGGGATGTCTGCCCTCATTTCCGAAACTGGGACGATAGGCATCATTGTAGAACTGTATCAGCTGATCACCCCACCAGAGAAACATCGGAAATTTTGAGGACACGATTGTGGCAATGGTGTTTTTGAGGTTCTCCGGCCAGGTGTCCGGAGTGCCCAAAGTATGGCTTTCCCAGTCAATATTTTCAATTAGCTCGGCGGCTTCACCTCCATTTTGAAGAAAGTAAAAGTCTGAAGTATTTGGGTCTTGATTCAATTTTCTAGTTTTAGGAAGGGCTGCTGCATTCAGGATAACAGTTTTGGTTTTTGTAAAAGTAAGCAATTTTATTTTTTGTTGCGGTTCCGATGGAACGGACTTCTTCATCCGGTATGCTGTTTCTGCCTAACAGCCAGCGTAAAAAAATAGTTTTTGTCTTGCGTAAAATTAATTTTTCCGCTGTGGCAGCTTTTATACAATTTTTATGGAAAATTTTAAAATTGTCACTTTTAAGGCTTTAGTTTTTCAACTGCATTTGCGGCATAAAACTTTAGTTAAATAATGCCAAACACTACATCTGCATACTGCACTGGCATATTTAAGGTTTTGTCTGTGGGAAGCCGGAGCCGACTATTTTTTTAAACCATTTTTTTTAGATG
This sequence comes from Flavobacterium potami, assembly GCF_020026915.1. Lineage (GTDB taxonomy): Bacteria > Bacteroidota > Bacteroidia > Flavobacteriales > Flavobacteriaceae > Flavobacterium > Flavobacterium potami. Next base: position 765,395 of record NZ_JAINUY010000001.1, read on the forward strand.
TGTTAATTTAGAATCCTGGGTGTTTTTAAAACATTGATCCGCATCGCTTTTAAATAGTGTCTGATGTCTTACTGCTTATTTATTTCTAAAAAAACGCATGGCGGATGCTGTTAGATTTTTTATCTTTGAAATATTCAATTTTTATTTAGGCCTTTAGCTGAAACTTTTAATAAAAATTGTGATGATTTCAACTAAATTAGAAGCCCTGTAATTTGGTTAAGCATGATGGGATACTATGGCAGAAAATATAAATAATACAGCGTTTATTGAAGCGGATTTAATCAGCGAGTTATCCCGCCTTGCCGAGCAGACCCAGCAGCAGGCTAACAGTTCTTCAGTGCTGCTTTTTTGGGAAATTGGATTTAAAATTAATGAAACAATACTTGATAAAAAACTATCAGAAAACGCACGACAGATCGTGACTGCCTTGTCGTTGGAACTAAAAAATAAATTCGGCAGCAATTTTGAAGAAAAAAATCTTCGGACAATGATGCGGTTTGCTGATGAGTTTGCAGACAAAGAAATTGTCGCGAGACTGTCCCGGCAATTAACATGGTCCCACTTTTTAGCTATTCTGCCTATCAACAATACAGAAGCTAAACTCTTCTATGCCAATCAGATTAACGACCTGCTGATGAGCGTCAATGATTTAGGAGAGCAGATAGCCGCGAAAACTTTTAAACGTACTGAAACAGGAAAATATTAACAGAATCATCTCCATTTGATGGACAGTACTCTTTTAAAGAACCTCCTGGGATGTTTTTTAAAATATAGGAAATGTTTTTTTAGAAAAGATTTGTTACAGGAATACTTGGTTAGGTGAAAAATATGGAGAAAGATTTAATCTAGTTTACTTTTTATCATCGAAAATCAAATCGCCAGCAGATAGAATTGCAGTATCTCATTATCAGTCTCTGATAGCTTTTATAAAAAATAGAGTATTTTAAGGTAAATTTTATTACAGTCAATAAAAACCTCTGCAGACTGCTATTGCAGAGGTTTTGTACTTTATAAATCCTCTCTCTGATTGATTATGGATTGCCTTCACCGCCGCTTGAGCCATAAATCTGCCCAGTTGCATAGCTGGCATCTTCAGCGGCGAGCTGTACATAAATGGAAGCCAGTTCGGCCGGCTGTCCTGGTCTCCCCAAAGGAGTTTGGGATCCAAATTCTTTGAGTTTTTCCATACTGGCACCTCCGCTTACCTGCAATGCAGTCCACACTGGTCCTGGGGCTACACCGTTGACTCTGATTCCTTTTGGTGCCAGCTGTCTGGCCAGTGATTTGATGTAATTTGTAGTGGCGGCTTTTGTCTGGGCATAATCGTATAAATCTTCGGTGGGAGCATAGGCCTGCACAGAACTTGTTCCGATGATGGATGATCCCGGTTTCAGGTAAGGCAGCGCCGCTTTGATAATCCAGAAAGGAGCATAAATATTGGTTTTCATGGTCCAGTCAAATTCTTCTGAGGAAATATCTAAAATGGATTGGTGAGCCTGCTGTCTTGCCGCGTTGTTGACTACTATATCTAATCCGCCAAGGGCTTGGGCTGCCTGATCGACAAGAGATCTGCAGAACGTCTCATCGCGGAGATCCCCGGGAATGGCAGCAGCCTTTCTTCCTGCGGCTTCAATGAGCTGGATCACTTCCTTTGCATCTTCCTCCTCGGTAGGGTAATAGTTTATGGCAACATCAGCTCCTTCTCTTGCATAAGCAATTGCGGCGGCTCTTCCCAAACCGGAATCGCCTCCTGTAATAAGGGCCTTACGGCCTTTTAGCCGCCCTGTGCCTTTGTAGCTTTCTTCACCATGATCCGGTCTGGGATCCATTTTACTGACAAGACCAGGCCATGGCTGCGACTGCTCATTGAAGGGCGGTACTGCATATTTGGTGACAGGGTCTTGCATTTCAGCAGCATGGCTGTTTTGCTGTGCGGCTGGATTTAAGGTGTTTTCGCTGTGCAGCGCGCTTTCTCCAAGTGCAGGTGCCACACCGGTCTGCTCAGCATTCTGCGGTATATTGTTTTTGCTTTCCATAATCATTTATTTTTTGCATTTTTAAAAATCATCTTCTTTTTTCCTAAAAAAATGGAATCAAATTTAAAAAACGAACCCGCCTTCATTATTATAAGATTACAGCAATTTTTTGCAAGATATAGAGTATCGAATGGTAATCTGCGGTTTTCAGCTGTGCATTGCGATCTGGCGCTTCCTGGGAAGCTCAAAATTTAGATGGTCCTCTTTTACAGCGTTTTGTGTTTTTTGTCCCGCTTTTTAATTCTCTATCCGGGCAGCTTGGGCCACCATTCGAAACAGAGGTTCGTATTTTCTCAGCTGGTGATCCAGATTCTGGTACGCAGCAGCAGGGCCGATGCTGCCCTGCACGCAGTATAACTTGCCCCCGCTTGCCGCCATAAACTGGAGCATGCGCACTTTCATGTTTTTTTGGGGCTCGTCCAAAATTTCCTCTATTTCCGCCATTATGCCCGGCATATCATCGATGGTAACCGGCTCTGTGCGGATCAGCCTGCTTTGCGGGGGTATCATTTCCTGCATGGATTTTTCATTAAGTGCAAGGTTTTGGTATTCTTGGGGCAGATCATGAATTACGATCAGTATCTTTTCATTTCCTTTTCCCTCACAGCTGGTAAACTGCTGCACGGCTGCGGGCATTTGGACTTCCTGCGCCTCCCAGCTTTTGGGTATCAGCAGCACAACCACGCTTTGGTCTGCTTTGGGATGGCCCTTTGTGGAGAATTTTACCGTATGGCCGTCGATTATTTCCTGATGGGGCGCGTCATGGTAGGCAAAGGCGAGCAGGCCTTTGGGAAGAGGGGCAGCCGGGCTGAACCCTATTTTGTCTTTGACGGCCTGAAGAAATTTGGCTGCATATTCTTTCTTTTCAATAGGGTGCCGCAGCTGCTGGTTTATCAGGGAGTCAATGTGTTTTTGAAAGCTGCTGAACTGCGGATCAGCGAGCTGCTGCCGCAGAAAGAGTTCCGCATTTTTCTCTGCCCTTCCAAATACCGCCTGAGCCTTTTGCTGAAGTTCGGCCGCTTCTTTTGCAAAGGCAGGGAATTGGCTGGCGGCCTTTTTCAGGGCGGCGCCCTGTCCTTTCAAAAAAGCATAGGTTTCCATGGCAAGAAGCACTTTAGGATCATGGTGCTGCTGTGGATAACAGCCCCACACGCCCAGTGCACAAAAAAGGAACAGTAGGGTTCTCATAGTCTGCAGTTCTAATTTAAAACCAAAATAATACAGATAGGCAAGGATGAAAAATCCTATAAAAACGCAAAAATAATCTTCGCGGCAGCATTGTTTTTATATAATTCCAAAATAGAGTTGTAAAATTTCCACATCTGGCAGCCAGCGTCCATTTGCCGCAGAAAATCGCCGTACCTTTAAGGGCGGCTGTATAGGTGATTTATCTTTTTTTGCCTGCCGCGCCAAACCGCATCGGGCTAAAAACCGTATTTAACTGCAGCCGAGGAGCTTAAAATGTATGTGCCATGTTATATAGAAGTATTCTGCTTATCGATGATGACCGTGAAGATGCCGAGCTGTTTATGGAAGCGGTAGACCAGCTCAATAAAAACATACTGCTGCGATGGGAGAGCAGTCCGCAGACTGCCTTGGAAGAACTCAGGGGTTCTGATAAGCTGCCCGAACTGATTTTTCTAGATTTTAATATGCCCAGAATCAATGGGCTGGAGCTGCTGGTCTCTTTAAAAAATGACGCAAGGCTGAAGGATATTCCTGTAGTGATGATCTCGACCCCCTCGGCGGATTTCATGAAGAGCAAAATCGGGCAGCATAACATTCTTGCCTATATCAGCAAGCCCAACAGTTTTGGCGAGCTTCTTTCCCAGCTGGATTCGCTTTTGCAGCCAAAGCCATTTTGATGTTTCGAGCAAGAAAAAAAATAGAAAGCCGCAACAGATTTTACCTGAAGTTCAGCGGGCGGATTCGTACAATATAAATAAAGCAGAGGTGTTTTTTACAGTGCTGATCCCGGAGTAAGGCTTAGGCGCCAGTATTCCACAATGTTTTTTATCATGGCTTGATAGACTGAGAAGTCTTCTTCTTTCCTAAAGTATCCCTGTACTTGGCAGCGGTACGCCCTGAGCACATTTTCCGGGTTTTTCGAGGTGGAAAGAAAGATGTAAGGAGTACATTTCTCGCGGATTTCCGCCAGGGCAAGTATCTGTTCGCGGAGTTCAAAGCCATTAATCTTGGGCATATTGATATCTGACAAAATAAGGAAAGGCCTTACCTTCGAATTGGAAAGGTAAGAAAGGGCATCCATTGGGTCTTCAATGAATTTTATTTTGTTGGGATAGTCCAGGCTTTCAAAAATATCCTTAAGGAAGAGCCTGTCATCCTCGTCATCTTCGATTATTATTATTTCTCCGTTTCTTCTCATGTCTTAAAGATACGCTTTAAATTAAGTAATTTAACTTTGTCCAGTTTTGATTTTCCATTGTGAGGGCTAAACGTTTTTAAGATTCTGCCTCCCTAAAATTAAATCATTTTCTTATTTTTTTTCTTACAGTAAATTTTATTTTTCTTACTAAATTAACATGTGCGGTAAAATGCTGCTTGTCTTTTTTTAACAGTACCAGATGCTGCGGCTGCGGTCTTAATTGCTATATTTGATAGGAGAATTACAACTACCCTAACATACAGATCTTTCACAATGGAAAAAGCAATACAATTAAAGGTGAGAAAAGATTTGGACCCGCACCAGCAGCTCACTGTGATCAAGCTCAAAGGGAGCCTGATTTCGAAAGGCTATACCGAGATCATTCATATCCTGGACCAGGACGAGGAGTATCATCTCAATACCTTTGAAACGGATCTGGAGAAGCGCGGTGAAGCCCGGCAGTATATAACGGCCTTTATCGATCAGGAAAACCTTGCCGATGCGATTACCTTAAAGTAATGCTGCTTTGGCAGGCATTGGAATCCAGAGCCCGCCGGCTGTAAAGCCGGCGGGCTTATAGGAATCGCAAAAGCATAAAAAAAGCCGATCATTTATCGGCTTTCAGTTTTGGCAGCTTTTTTCTTTTTTTTCATTCGTTCGCTAATTTGGTAAAGATTCTGGCTTATCAGGCGCAGGATGTGCCCATGATGTTTGGAAGGGCGGTGTTTCTCCCCTGAGCATTGGAGCACCTGCATGCTGCTTAGTGAAACTTCGATAGTCTCTACAGACTGTCCGCCGATTTTAGCAGACAAGATAAGAGAATCTTTTTTAGCATAATATTCATTTGTAAAAATGCAGTGCCCTAAATCATCTCCCTGCCGCATAAAATCCTTAACGTTTTCAATTACGGAAATCGTCAGCTGCTTGTCCTGAAAAAGCAAACCAAAAAACCTCTGTTTATCACTTCGGTATCTTTTCTGTGCTTTTTCGATTTCAAGTCGGAGCTCATGGAGTTTTTTCTTGCGAAGCAAGTCCCTTTTCTTTTTTACTAAATGGTCGTGCGCTTCACTGAGGTTATCGGGGCATACATAGAGCGCACACGAAAGGTCTTTTTTGAAATACCGCAGCAGTTCGAGATAATCCTCCCAAACGGGCACATCTGAAATTTTGTAATGGTTTCGGATGACGGTCTTGACCGCCTGCCAGTTGCGGCGGATGTTCTGCCGTGATGCGCAGAGGTAATACTGCAACAGGTGCAGCTGTTTTGCCTTTAGCAGGGTCTCGGCGATGGGGTCGCTTAGAAGCGATGAAAACAATAAGTTCGGTGCAATGTCATATACCGAAGTCTTGAATCCGTTGCGTTTTAAAATCGGAAGCACTTTCATCTGCGGATAGACCTTGAAAGGATTGATATAGAATCGGGCGTTGCGGATGAAGTCCTTAGGCTTTATTTCAAGCGGGGAATAGAATTTCCATGCATCAAGGCTACTGGAAAACACATTGGTGCTGAGCGCAAGGGTGCGCACTTCCCCTTTGGGGTTTATCCAATGCTGCATGACTTCCTTATGGAAATAGGAGGGCAGGAAGTTCTTTTTCATGTGTTTATGAGATATGACCATGCGCACCACCTGATACCCTGCACATCTCTGCACTACAGCAAAATATTCGCTTTCTTTGAAATGCACCTGATTATAAGGCATCATTTTGAGTCTGCCTGCGCAGGCAGGGCAGGAAGTGAACTTGGCGCAGGTGCTTTGGCAGGAGGGCTTCCAAACGTGGGTGCAGTCCAGGCAGTAGAATCTGCTGCGGGACAACACACCCCATTTGAGAAAAATAGTCTGCTCTGCCCAAGTAAATACCTCTTCTCTGATAGGCGCAAGAGAGGCGCTCAGCGCCGTCAGCTGCTTTTCGATGATGGTTTTGGGTGTCATAGGTCAAAGAGTTTCAGGGCGGTCTGCGCCGCAGGTTTTACGTCTTTTTTTGCGGTTGGAACAGGTTCGGTTTTGACAGGCGCAGCAGGGATTTCGGGCTGCGTAAAAAGGTCGGCGGCGGCAGGGGTCTGCACTATGGCTTTGCAAGCCACAGATGCGGGCAAGCCGATGGAATCATCGGTGTAGTACTTGACTGCCATGTCGAAGATTTCCTGATTGTCAAAGGCGCACAAGCCTGTTTTTTTGACCTCCCCGAAAATGTAATTCAGACAGCTGTCCAAGTTTTTAGAAGCTTTGGCAAGCATAGGCGCAAAGGCGGTATCGCCCTGCGCCAAAGTGCTCAGATAGTTCCCTATGGCATTTTTAAAATTTTCAGAAGCTTTCATAAGAATAGATTTTAAGGTTGAAAATTTCTATTCAAAGAGCCTAGAATAGAGCTCATAACAATATTCCTCGAAGCAGAGCCAGCAGACAAAGGTGTAATGCGGGGCTTGAAATCGGTTTTCGATCGGCTCGCCGATAGCTTCTTCCAATTCAGTACGTATATTTTCAAGGTCATCGATATGTTCGATGTAAAACGCTTTGCAGTCCGTGTGGTAGATAAATTCTGAAATCATGCCGCTCACGCATCCTCCCTGCTGCAAATCAAGGAAAAAGGATTTGAGCTTTTCTCTGCGTTTTCCGCTGTAGGAAGTAATGCTTTTTAGGATAATTTCATTAAAGGCATCGCTTACACGGTACCCACTGTAATTTGATCTTTCTAAGGCTTTCATACTATTTCATTTAGGCGTGTATAAAAATTATAAGCGTGAATGGTTTAGAAAGGCAGGTCGTCAGGCTCGTCTGCTGTTTTATCCTGTTTAGCTGCGGCAGCGGCTTTTGTATTATCCGCCTGCGCAAATACCAGTATCTTGATATCCGAGGTGTGAAAGGTCAAAGCGCCGTGCGCGCGGGCGTCATTTCCGATATAGACATTCAGTCCGATGCGTCCGAAGAGTTGGACGAGCGTACCTTTTTTGAGCCACTGCACCAGTCCCGAGCTGAGCCAGTAAGAACAGTCGATATAGGTTACAATCTTTTTGACCTCTGTGCTTCCTTTGGGTTTATAGCTGTCGTTGACCGCTATGGAGAAGTTTACGACCTCACGGTTTTCTTTTACTTTAAAAACGGAGGCATCTTTTACAATTCGTCCTGTGATTTCCATGACAATAAAGTTTTAGTGAATACTCTTTTAAGTTTTCTTTTCCCCTGCTTCCCAAATGAAATTTTTCAAAAGAAAAAACGGGAAAAAAGAAAGCAGAAGAAAAGTGTCCGGATACCGAGCCGGAGTGCTATAAGTCCCGAAGGGCGGCCAGGGGCCGTTATGCGCATGCAGGTGAGGGCGGGCACTACTTTGGCTGCCCTTTTAACCCGTTTTGAATTGAAAATTAACCTCTCTTTTTTCTGTTTTTGAGATCCGCCTGAGAATAGCTATCTTAGCGGTGAAGAAGAAAAAACAAACAGCAGCAGACCCCTAAAAACAATATGGGACCAGACCAGTATATCAGACTCTCACAGCTCACCGGCCAGATCCAGGAGACGATCCATTCCCGCTTTAAGGGACAGACGTACTGGGTAGTGGCTGATATCACCAACCATTCCTTTAAGGCCGATAAAAAGATCCATTATTTTGAACTGGTGGAGAAATCAGAGAAAGGCAGTGTGATCACTGCTAAAATAATGGGCAAGAGCTGGGGAGCAGGAGCGCTGAAGATCCTTGATTTTGAAAACAGCACCGGACAGCGTTTTACCAACAACCTTCATGTTCTTGTTCAGGTGAGCGTGGATTTCCATCCGCTGTACGGTCTCTCGGTAAACCTTCTGGATATCGACAGCAATTTCATGCTCGGCATTCTGGAACAGCAGCGCAATGCCACACTGGCGAGACTTGTAAGGGATAATGATTTCATACACAAAGAAGGCGAGGGATACTCCACGCTGAACAGCCGTCTGAAGCTTCCTGCGATAATTCAGAGGGTTGCGGTAATCTCTTCGAGCAGTTCCGCCGGGAATGAGGATTTCCGCCATACGATGCAGCATAACGATTTTGGATATGTCTTCCAGATCGATGACTATCATACAGTCGTGCAGGGGGACAACAACGCCAAGCTGTTCCTAAACAAGCTTATCGAGGTCTACAATACAGGTATTCCCTACGATGCCGTTGTCATTGCAAGGGGAGGCGGGTCGCAGTCCGATTTCCTGATTTTCGACAACTACAATATCGGAAGGGCTGTCGCTAAATTCCCGATACCTGTCATAACCGGCATCGGGCACCAGAAAAATGTCAGCATTACCGATCTGATGGCCCATACCCATACCAAAACCCCCACCAAGGCGGCGGAGTTCATCATAGCGCACAACCGCAGTTTCGAGCAGCACATACTCTCCCTGCAAAGGACCATAGCCATCAAATCCCAGCAGCTTTTCCTCGGGCATTACAAGGAACTCAGCGAGATCAAAAATCTGGTCAGCCATAATGCATGGGAACTGATTGTCACGAAGAAAGAAGGGCTTATGCTGCAAAAGCAGCATATTTCGCAGGCTAGCCGAAACCTGCTGGCAGAAAAAAAGCAGCATCTGCTGTTGACTGCGCAAAAAGCACTGCAAAGGCCGCAGAGCATCATCCAGCAGGAAAACAGCAATCTTCAGCATTTAAAAACGAACCTGAAGATCTTTACCAGCCAGTACCTGCGAAGCCGCAGGCTCCAATTGGAGGACCACCATAAAACTATAAAGCTGCTCTCCCCGCAGAATGTGCTCAGCAGAGGATATGCCATGATCCGAAAAAACAATAAAATTGTAAACGGAGCAGGGAGCATAAAGGAAGGCGAAGAGATTGAAATAGTAACAAAAGATGCCGTAATGAAAAGTACGGTCAACGAAAAAATAGAATATGATGGAAAACACACTGACTTATGAGGCTGCAGCCAAAGAGCTGGCCCTGATCGCCAAAGAGATGGAAGACGAAACCATCTCTGTGGATGAACTGGCTGCCAAAGTAAAAAGGGCATCTGAACTGATAGAGTTCTGCCAGGCAAAACTAAAATCGACCGAAACTGAAGTGGCTAAAATTATCAGCGGCATGGAGAACAGCAAGGAGTAAAACAGGATGCTTCACACTAAAATACAGCTTTGCAGCGTTATAGTTTAAGTTACATTCAGATAACACCGCATGCATACCTTTTATGAAAAAGTTTCAGGTACTGCCTATTATACGCCGATACAAGACAAAGCCCATTGCTGTTTGAAACAATGGGCTTTTGTATAAAAAATGATTTAAGTACCGATACGGCAATACCGCTCTGATGAGCCGGTTTTTACCATTCTTCCTTTTTACTGTCTGTATTTTTATCATTAAAAATACGGCTATCTTCATTGTCAGCAAAGCCGTTCTGCTGCTCCTGGTCTGCAAATGGATCCGGCGCATTTTTTAAGTTTTCCTGGATATTCAAAAGTTCGGCAGGGGAAGAACTCTCAGGTTCAGCATCTGATCCGGCAGTTAGGAAACGAAACGAAAAGTCAATGGGTTTCTCTTTTCCCATTTCAAAAAAATGCACCGTGTACTGGTTTTTCTCCCTGTCCACAGCAAGCACTTTCCCTTTGTTCCAGACAGGATGCATTACAAGGTCCCCTTCAATGAACTCGGTATCTTCACTGTTTTTTGAGGCCGCTGCCGATGACTGTGCCGCCTGGAGGATTTCTGCTGACAGTTTTCCTTTACGCACATAAAATTCTTCCTTGATTTCAAAGAGGAACCTTGACGGGTATTTGTTGAGCCCTGTGGTGAAATTAAAGCCTTCCGAATCGGTCATATAAAACCTTTTCTCGGCTCTGGTAACGGCAACGTACATCAGTCTTCTTTCCTCCTCGATAGCCCGTTTTCTTCTTTCTTTTATGGAAAGGGCGCTTGGCAGCACCCCTTCGGTAAAACCGCATAGGAACACATAGGGAAATTCAAGCCCTTTGGAGATGTGGATGGTCATCAGGCGTACCTTATCCTGATTTTCCGTGTCTTTGTCCAGATCGGTATAGAGTGCAATTTCCTGCAGGTATTCGGCAATATTTACAGGGCCGTTGTTTTCTTTTTCCAGCAGCAGCATGGAGCTTACCAGCTCTTTTATATTTTCCAGCCTGTCCTCATCGCCGTCTTTTCGGTAGAGTTCGGACAGTCCGCTTTTATCGAGTATGATCTTGACCAGATCGGAAATGGAATTTGTCTGGGCATCTGTTTTCAGCTCTTCAACCAGAGCCAGGAAATCCGCAGCCCCTTTTTTATTGAGCTCTTTATCCTCAATATTATTTTGCAGGGCCTGAAATAGGGACAGGTTCTGTTCGCCCGCCAGAAGGCTGAGCCTTTCGAGGAACTTTTTCCCCAGCCCGCGGGAAGGGTGGTTGTGCATGCGCAGAAAAGAGAAATTATCGCCCTGCACGATAAGCCTTAAAAAGGAAAGGACATCTTTGATTTCCTTTCTTTCAAAGAAACGCACGCCGCCAAATATGGCGTAGGGAATATTTTCTTTGATCAGTGCCTGCTCGATATTTCTGGAGAGATGGTTGGAACGGTATAAAATGGTAATATCAGAGTAAGCGGCATTTTCCGATTTAAGGATTTCCTTGATTTCGGAAGCCACCCAGAAGGTTTCCTCAAAGTCATTTTTTCCATGGAAATGCACCACCTCAACCCCCTCGGGATTATCAGTCACCATATCCTTGTCCACCCTTACCTTGTTGTTTTTGATAATATGGTTGCCGACTTTGAGGATGTTTGGCGTAGAGCGGTAGTTCTGGTTCATGATAATGGTTTTCGTGTCAGGAAACATCCTGTCGAATTCCACCAGGTATTCGGGTTTCGCACCGCGCCACTCATAGATCGTCTGGTCGGGATCCCCTACCAGAAACAGGTTCTGGTGCACACGCGAGAGCATTTCCACCAGATGGAACTGGCTGTCGGAGCTGTCCTGCGCCTCATCGACCTGTATGTAATGCAGCATTTGCTGCCATTTTAAAAGCACATCAGGATTGCTGTCAAGTATGAAAGCCGTAAAATGGATCAGGTCATCGAAATCCAGCGCATAGTTGCGCTTCTGCTTGTCGAGGTATTTCTGATACACACGGCTGGAGAGCGATTCCTTCTCATCGGGCTCAAAGCTTTTATTTTCGAGCATGTATCCCAGATAATCGGAGGTGCTTTTCTGTTTGGAGATAAAGCGGAGCACCTGTTTGAAAGTGAGGTTTTTGGAATTGATGTCCAGTTCGGTGAACACCTCCCTTAAAATGGTTTTCTGGTCTTCGGCATCCAGTATGATAAAATTTTTCGGGTAATGGATTTTGTTGATTTCCTCACGCAGAAAACGTACGCAGAAACCGTGATAGGTTGTGATGAAGCTGACATCAAAAAGATCGCCAATAAGCGCCTTGACGCGCCTTTTCATTTCCTGCGCCGCTTTATTGGTAAAGGTCACGCAGAGGATATTGGAAGAATTGATGCCCAGCCTGTCCACAATGTAGGCAAAGCGGGAGGTAAGGGCCTTTGTTTTTCCTGATCCGGCGCCCGCAATAACACGCACGTAACCTTCTGTGGTTTTCACGGCTTGGAGCTGGCTGGGATTAAGGTTCTCTAGAATTGGATCGTTCATTTTTAAAACGGAATGTTTTTGATCTCTATTTATTTTTATAGCAGAGGGGCAGATCAAAGAGTCTGCAGCACAAATTTATGCAATTAACTCAAAAGAAGGGTAAGAAGCAATTGTTATATTTAGGATGCTTACCTATCGGTTAATGATACAGCGGTTATCTTAAAATAAAATCCTGAAGAGCATCATTTGACTGCCTAATCAAAAAAATGCCCTTCAGGATCTTTTCCATCTTCTTGTTTTTACTTTTTATAAAGCAATGATTAATAGGGATGCCGATACGTTTTTTGCAACTTAAAGCTGTGATAGTTTTGAAGGGTCTGTTGCCTCTTCAATGCTTTTCCCTTCCTGATTGTGATGTTCACTATTCTCCTTTTCATCATGCCAGGGACCATCTTTCAAACGGACGGTTTCTGAGGCGCTTTCTCTGGAAGGAGAATTATCATTCAAGTGCTCGGCTACTTCTTCCACAGTAGTGCCTGCTGCCCTTACGGCATCTTTTAGTATCTCCTCAGGGACATTTAACTTTTCAGCCCACTGCTGGATTTCAGCCTGCTGTGAAATATCAATATGAGCGTTCTGCTCTTGTCCGTTATTATGTAGATTTTCCATGATTTTTAAAATTTAATAGTGAATTCCAAAGTTAACATGACAGAAAAAAAAAGCTGTTATATTTTAAGCCCCTATTATTATAGGATTGCTATGGTTTTCAGTTGGTTAGAAAGGAGTCGTTATTTTATATTTCCCTGACCTGACGAAAGGTAAGGTTGATCCGGGGCAGTACGGGACGGGCTGTCTTAGGCACCTGGTGCTCCCAGTAGGTATTGGTGCTGCCTGCCATGAGAAGAAAGGTTCCGTGGTGCAGCGGAATTTCGATTGGCGCCATATTTTTGAGCACTTTATGACGCAGTCTGAACAGACGCGTTTCTCCGAAAGTCACAGAAGCGATGTTCATATTCTTATTGCTCGATGAGGTCTTGTCGCTGTGCCATCCCACACCATCGGTGCCATCTCTGTACAAATTGAGCAGTACGCCGTTAAAGTTTATGCGGGTTTCCTTTTCCACGCGCTCCCTGATCTGCAGCAGTTCCAAAGGCCAATCCGGATTGGATTTTCGCTCCGGCCTGCTGCTGTCCCCGTACCAGGAGATCATGCGGGGAGCTGTAACCACTTTGTCATACATGGGCATTTCATATTCCCTCCACCGTGTGCCGTGGTATAAAACATTGTAATAATGATCGGATTCGGTTTTGCTGAAGAAATTATCAATCAGCAGCAGGTCGGCATCAGGGACGTCAAATATTCTCCTGCCGCCGTTACCTGATGAAAAAATTTCGGTGTCATCAAAAAGCATCATTTTCTTTATTTTTTTAGTTCATACTCAGTGCAGGCTTAAAGCCTAAAGCCGAAGAAGCCTGTTAATTGCTCATTTTTAGCCTTGGAATATTGATTTCATGTTCCTGCGGATAGGGAGCGCGATGGGTCATGCTCACATCTTCGCGTATTCTCTGCTGCGCCCTGTATTTCCAGTCGTTCTCCTGTTCATAGCGCGGATCTGGTATAAAGGGCATTTTAGCCATCTTGGTAACCGTTATGGTGGGGAAATGGTAATCCACTTCCACACTGCCCAGCAGCAGGTAGCATCCTCCTCCCTGAAAAGGATACATGGCCAGGCTGTCGGTAAAATGCGCCGTATCAAAAAGCTGCCCTTCAGCATCTATCCAAGTGCCGAAATACATAGCGCCCATCTTTGTGGGCACATGCTTGCGGGAGATCAGATAAGCCAGCATTCGGACCTGTTTTTTATGATGGTCCAAAAGGTCTTTTGCCATGACACTGCCCCTGAAAGGAGTCTGAAGCAGATCAAAAGGGGAACAGGAGACCGGAAAGCCCAGCAGTTCAATCTCATCAAAGGCATCTTCAAAAGCAGAACGTTCCAGCTGGGGAAGAACAAATTCCTTTACAGGCTCCTGAAGCAGCATTGGTGCGCGGTTCTCGGGATTGAAGTTTACCAGAATTAGACGGGCAATGACCAGCAGCTGGTTTTTTGTTTTCCCGGTGAACCGGAATGCGCCGATGAAAATCAGAATCTGTATGGCTTCAATTCCAATGGGTATGCGGTTGATAAAATCTTCCAATGATTTGTAAAGCCCGTTTTTTTCCCGTTCCTGCTGGATCAAAACAGCTGTTTTGGATTCAAGGCTCTGCAGGTGCATGAACCCCAGATAGACATCAGAACCATACAAAGTGGTTTCCAACTGGCTTTTGTTCACGCAGGGATTGTGCACTGCCGCCCCTGACATCTTTGCTTCGTGGACATACACTTCGGTGCGGTAGAAACCGCCCTGATTGTTGATTACCGCCACCATAAATTCGATTGGATAATGCACTTTCAGATACAGGCTCTGGTAGCTTTCCACGGCATAGGAGGCTGAGTGTGCCTTGCAGAACGAATAGCCTGCAAAGGACTCGATCTGGCGGTATATTTCCTGGCTGAGCGCCAAGGGGTGCCCCTGGGCCGCGCAGGATGCAAAAAAATTGTCTTTTACTTTCTGCAATGCGGCTTTGGAGCGTCCTTTTCCAGACATGGCACGGCGCAGAATATCCCCGTCGGCTGCAGGAAGCCCGCCGTAATGCAGGGCAATTTTAATGACATCTTCCTGATATACCATAATGCCGTAGGTTTCCCCGAGCTGCTGCTCGAACACTGGATGGAAGTATTCAAACCTGTCGGGATGATTGTGCCTGAAGATATATTCCTTCATCATTCCCGATTGCGCGACCCCCGGGCGTATGATGGAGGAGGCCGCCACAAGGGTTTTATAATTGTCACATTTCAGACGCCGCAGCAGCCCTCTCATGGCAGGGCTCTCGATATAAAAGCAGCCTATGGTTTTTCCCATTGCAAGAAAGCTGTTGCAGCTGGCTTCATCTTTTGAAATGGTGGTGTCACGAATATTGAGCCTTATGCCGCGATTTTTCTCAATCAGTTTTACGCTGTCATCAATATGGCCGATCCCGCGCTGGCTTAGGATATCAAACTTTTCAAGCCCGATATCTTCGGCGGTATGCATGTCAAAAAGCACTATGGGAAAGCCCTTGGGAGGCATTTCCAGTACGGAATAGTTGGTGATGGGCTCTTCGGAAATCAGGATGCCGCAGGAATGCATGCTTCTCTGGTTGGGGTATTTCTCCAGCATCATGCCGTACTGCTGTACTTCACGGACCACTTCATTTGCAGGGTGCAGGGTCATCGGGTTTTTGGCAAGCGCATCGAGTTCTTCTTTTGGAAGCCCGAAAACCTTGCCTACTTCACGGAAAATAGAACGGTATTTGAATTCTACATTGGTGCCGCAGAATGCCACATGGTCATATCCGTAACGGGAGAAAATGTATTCCAGAATTATGTCACGTTCCTTCCAGCTCCAGTCAATGTCAAAATCGGGAGGACTTTTGCGGTTCAGGTTCAAAAAACGCTCAAAATACAGATCCAGTTCCAAAGGACATATATCGGTAATTCCGAGACAGTAGGCGATGATGCTGTTGGCACCGCTGCCTCGCCCAATATGCAGAAACCCCTGAGAATTGCTGAAACGGATGATATCCCAGGTAATTAAAAAATAGCCGCTGAATTCCAGCTGGTCTATTACCTTAAGCTCGCGGAACATCCTTGATTTTGCCTCTGCATTATGCTGCCCATAACGCCATTCGAGCCCCTGCTGGGCGAGGGTGCTGAGCAGCTGCAAGTCGTCCTTTTTGTTATTGGTGTAGTATTTCTTGTTTTTCGGCGTTTTGAAATCAAATTCAAAATGGCAGTCCGCTATTATTTTTTCCGTATTGGAAATGATCTGCGGGTATCCTTCATAACATTTCAGGATCCTGCCCAGATCCACCATTACTTCTGTCTTCCTGCAGTAATCGGTATTGCCGAGTCGTGAAAGAATTACATTCAGGTCAACGGCCCGCAGTATTTTATGCAGCTTGTATTCCGTTTTGGTGCGGAAGGTAACCGGCTGGAGCACGACCATCTTGTCTATTTGGTTCTTCCAGTCACTGAGAATCAGTACAGGGGTCTGTTCAGGACGAATCCCGATAAACTCATGTTCTTTTAAAACTGCGGGCACATTCTCCAGAGGATAAACCACAAAAACATTTTCAAAGTCCGGAGCGGACAAAGGAAGCGGGGCATTTTCAAAATTATGCCGGGTAAGAAAGCGGTTCATCTCAGCAAGGCCCGCCGCATTTTTTGCCAGCCCGATATAGCGCAGCTGATGCTCTGAGCGGAATTCTATTCCGACAATAGGCTTTATATTCACAGCCCGGCATCCCTTTACAAAGTCATAAATCCCTGTTACGGTATTAATATCAGTGAGTGCCATAGCCCTGACACCCAAGGCGGCTGCCTTGGATATCAGATCTTCGAGCGGTATGGTGCCATAACGCAGGGAGTGGAAGCAGTGGCAGTTGAGATACATGATTTATTTTTTACGTTTTAAGATTTCGTCTTTGGTATTGGGCTTAAAGGAAGCACCGGCGCAGCGCATCACCGCATCAAAACCGTAACGGTTTTTCATCCGGTCCATAGCCTGGTAGAGCGCCAGCATTTCCTGGGTATCGTTAAACAGGTCGATCTGATAGGTTCCCCGCACCAGTCCGCTGAAACGCACCCCAATCAAGCGCAGGCGCATCCGGCGCTGGTAGAGCCTGCCAAAAAGATCCATTGCGGTCTGGGTCAGGATATGATCTGCTGAGGTATACTGCACCCTGCACTGCTTTGTTTCTGTATCAAAGTTGGCATACCGGATCTTGACCGTAACCGTTGAGGTGAGCCACTGCTCGGAGCGCAGCTGATACGAAAGCTTCTCGACCATACCAAGGATAACCCTTCCCAGTTTATCCATGTCGATGGTATCCTGTGAAAAAGTATGCTCGGTGGAAATCGACTTTCTTTCGGTATACGGTTCCACGGGGTTGTTGTCAATGCCATTGGCTTTTTTCCAGAGTTCAATGCCGTTCTGGCCGATCATGCGCTGGAGCGCTTCGGCTGGCATTTCAGAAAGGGTCTTAATGGTACGTATGCCGATTCGGGATAAGAGCTGGAAGGTTTTATCGCCCACCATCGGTATTTTCCGCACTGAGAGCGGGTTTAAAAAAGACTGCACCAGATGCTCCGGGATCTCCAGGTTCTGTTTCTGTTTTCCTTCACCTGTTCCGATCTTCGATACCGTTTTATTGATGGAAAGGGCAAAGGTGAGGGGAAGGCCGGTTTCCTTTGTGATGCGCTGCGCCAGCTCATCGGTCCACTTGTAGCTTCCGTAGAATCTGTCCATTCCGGTGATGTCAAGATAAAATTCATCAATAGAGGCCTTTTCCACCACAGGGGCTTTCTCCTGAATGATTTCGGTAACGTCATGGGAGAGCCTTGAATAGAGTTCCATATCGCCTTTCATAACCTTGGCCTGCGGACATAACCTGAGCGCCATCTGGATGGGCATTGCCGAACGCACCCCGAAACGGCGCGCCTCATAGGAGCAGGAAGCCACAACGCCCCGCTCGCCCCCGCCGATAATCAGCGGAATCCCATTAAGCTCTGAATTGGTAAGCCTTTCGCAGGAGACGAAAAAGGTGTTCATGTCAATGTGTACAATAGCCCGGTTCATAATCTTTATCATTTATACCTGTCAAAATTAGCACAGATGATAACAATTTTTAAAAATATTATGTTCTAAATAATAACAAAAAATCAAAATACTGATTTTACGGGCGGTCTGGATTATGCTGCAATTAAGCAGAAAGACTTTATTCAGAATTTACGGCAGGTTTTTATTTTGGATTTTTTTAAACCGCCGCCGCCAGCATATTTGGATTTTTCCAAACAGGCATTTCAGCCCACAGGAATCATCTTTTTTTGAAAGTTTTTTCTTTTAGAAAAAAAGAATTATCTTTACAGTTACCACCAAAAAATGTAATTCTATTTTCAATAGTCTAAGACCTAAGTTTTTTTAACCACTGCGGCTTTCAGATCTATTTTTACCTGCCGCAATATAAATTTAAAACTATGTCACAAAAGCAGAATTGGGAGAAGATTATTTATCTGGCTGAAGATGACGAAGATGACAGACTGCTGTTTGCTGATGCAGTCGAAGAATTAAACCTGCCCATTTTGGTAGTGCAGACGGCAGACGGCTGCGAACTGCTGGAAGCCCTTGAAAAGGCGAAGCATCTTCCTGAAACGATATTTCTGGATATCAATATGCCCCGAAAAAACGGATTTGAATGCCTTAAAGAAATTCGAAACGGCGGCAGCGATTTCAAAAATATAAAGATTATCATGCTATCCACCAGCAGCAGTGCGATGCATATCCGGACCGCCTATAATCTAGGGGCGGATTATTATGCCGTAAAACCGCCTACCTTTATGGAATTGAAAGATCTTTTAAAAGGGATTTTGGACAGGGACCTTAAGAGCTTAAGAAAAGAGATGGAAAAAAAACTTCCAGCCTGCTAAAGATAAAAATAATGATGAGGGATCTGAATGCTTGCGGATCTTTAATCAGACAAGATCTTACAGGACAGGGCTTTATTATTCAGGGGCAGTTTCTTTTTCAGGGCTCCCTTGACTGGGCATGGTGCGTTTGATGTGCAGGTAAAAATCCTTGAGATGCCACCAGGCCGGGCATCTCTCTACAGGACCGTTGAAATTGCGTATGCCGATGTAGCAGCTCTTCAAAAAAAGCTGCGTATCTGTAATCTTTGCCCAGGGCTTCCATTCCACCTCAAGGGGAGGAGGAAACGCTTCAAAATGTCTTTTTATATCTTCGTAATTCATGCTGCAAAAATAATTCAAAACCATATATCAGACAAGGCCGGCATTGCTTTTACAGCCCGCCGGGCTTCTGTTTTCGATCAGGTTTTTCACTATTCTGGAGCCCAGCTGTTTGCCCGTATTTGACCTGTACTTTTTTGCCAGAATGATTTGGTTTTATATCGTTAAGGCCAAAGCGTGCTGCTTTTTTTTTTATAAAAAGGACGTATAAATACCATTTGTACGCCGCCAGATCCGGAGAATGATTAAATCAAATTGTCAAAAGAATGGGTTTAAGCCTTAAAAAGCTGTAATTCTAAAAGGATATACTGTAAGTGATCTGCCTTAGGTTTTGGTAAATTTGCTATATACTGGTAAAGGTAAACAGCAATTTAATCAGTCAGAAAAAAAACAGGGGACCGGCGGGGTTCGTCTGAAGGTTCTGTACAATGATTTAGTTAGTTACCGCATACCATTTCAGGCACCCGCCGGCTGCCAGAAAGCTCCTTGAATTTTGAGGGGCTTTTTTTGTCGGCGGACGTGCGCTGTAAACTTTATGCGCATCAGAGAAAATCAGAAAACTGCAATTCTTTCATTTTTTTTATTTTAGTATTGTATTTATTTCAATTGCAATTATTGGATTATCAGTGATTTAGTACTGTGTATTTTGTAAGAGCTGTATTTTAATTTTATAACGCAGCGGGGAAAAGCTGTGTTAAATTTGAAGTTTATACGAATAAAATTTAATTATTATGAAAACAGCATACTCATCCACTGTTCCTAAGGAATTAAGCAGCGGCCTGATCATTTTTGCAGGAGTTGCGCTTTTCTTTTTACTCATGGAGTTTTTGAATCTCTCCCATGTATTTTATCTGCGTTTATTGAATGTGTTTTTTATATTTTACGGCGTAAACAGGATTTTAAACATTAACCTTGCCCAAGGACAGAATAATTTTCTTTTGAATGCGGTATCAGCCATGATTACTTCGTTTATAGGCGTAGTGCTTAGTCTTGCTGCACTTATGATCTACAGTTATGCCCGGGGAGGCGACCATTACGTTGAATCCTTGTCCCAGACCTTTATGTTCGGAGCGGAACCTTCGGTTCCCATCTATATCCTTTGCCTTTTATTTGAAGGAAGCGCTTCGTGTATTGTGGTGACACTTGTTCTGATGCTCTGCAGAAACAGCAAGTTTAGAGCCGATTAAATATTTTGTTTTCAATTTTCGGCCTTTCATTGAAACAAGGATCTTTTTCTGCACATACGGAAGGATTTAATTTATTGATTTTTAATTATGTAAGCATTCTGTCAAAAAAAAATAGGGCTTTCTTTCCCAGCTGGCTATTTTATAAAACAGGAATGCAGGATGTTCCAATTATGAAAAACCTGATTTTAAAGCTGTAAGCTTTTTAAATCATGGTGCAGTATTTTTACGTTTTCTTTAAAATTATAAAATCACAGCGTAATGAAACTATTTAAAAGCAATAAAAAGCACATCATCGACCGTGCACAGCAATCACAGAAGAGAAAAGGAGCTATAATAAACGCAATGGTCATTTCAATAGTATTCTTTATTGCCGTGCTGCTGGTTTCAGTAATAGTGTAACGGCGTCTATTTAAAAAAAACTTGCTAATTTTTAGATTTTACCATAAAGTTTTGTAATAAAACACTGAAATTATGTAAGAATATAAGCAGGTTTTCTTTTAACTTGGGATTTCAAACTAATAAAATATATTGTTATGAAAATCAATTTTAAATCTGGGTTTGCAGTTCTGCTGGTGCTTGCAGGGCTTTCCATTTCGTGTAAAAAAAATGAGACAGTTCCTGCTGAAACCAATGATACTTATGCAGACAGCTCTGCTGTTGTGGCTGATACCATCAGTACGGTTCCAGCCGATACTGTTGGGACCGATACCTCTAAAACTATGACTCCGCCGCCAGCAAAGTAGGTTCTTAATTAAAATAAATGGTTATTATTAATTCAAAAAGCCTGCAGAAATATAATTTCTGCAGGCTTTTTAATTTTTTCCAGCTTAGCCACCGCCTTGTAAATATTTGTATAAGTTTCGACCTAAGCTTTTTAGCAATTGATTTTCCTGGATTCCTATTTTATGGAAAGGCAATGCGCCACGATTTTGCCACAAAACTTAGACCGGTGAAATATCTTTAAAAACCGATTTAACTTTTTGTGGCAAAATTGAAGGCAACTCCAAATCTGGAAATATTCGAAACCATATTTATTTAAACTTGATTTTGCCAAATTTAAGATTTCAAAAAGATTGTGCCAAGGTGATTGGGGGAAATTATTGAGAACGGATTAAAAAACTGTATCTATATCCATGAAATATATATTTACGGATCTTTATCAAAAGCCAGAATAAATGTGTTTCTATTAAATGATCTGCAGGTGCGGACGGATCTGCATCGTGACGATATCGCATCTTTTTGGCTGCGAGAGACAAAACAAAGTGCTCATTGCAATATCGTAAGCTTCCAGCATCTCCAGTTTCTCAACTTTCTCATGCTGCACTTTCTTCGGATCGGTCTGCATGTCACTTGTCACAGCGCCCGGTTCAATAAGGGAAACCTTGATCCCAAGAGGATTTAGTTCCTTGCGAAGTGAGGTGCTGAATCCGCGAATGGCTGTTTTTGTGGCTACATAAATGGTGCTTTCAGGCGTGCGGCTCTCCGCACTCATTGACCCGATATTGATGATATGTCCTGATTTGTGCTTTTTCATTCGTGCAGCAGCTGCCTGAGCAAAGGCAAGATAACCGGTAATGTTGGTATCGATCGCGTATTTGTAATCTTCATAAGTTTCCCCTGTTAGTCCCGGGGCTGCAACGGCCGCATTATTGATAAGGATGTCTATTCCACCGAGTTTGGTATCTGCTATTGACAGTATTTTGTCAATGTCCTCCTTTTTGGTAACATCTGCGGGAGTACCGTAAAGTTCGCTGTCCGGGAACTGCTTTTTTATATCTGCAACGGCTTTTTCAAAATCTTCCCTATCCCTTCCAAAAATAAGTACGCGCCCGCCAAGAGAAACCAAGACATCGGCAATTGCTTTTCCTATTCCGGTTGTTCCACCCGTTATAACTATTTTTTTATCCTTGATGTTCTGTCCAAAGTAATTTGTTAATTTTTCCATAAGTGTTTTTTTTTTTAAGTTATTATTATCTATTCTGTCCGGCATACTAAATTGAAATGTCACGGTAATACAGTGTCATAGTATGAAATTGGTGCGCAAATCTGGTTTTATCTATGCCATGTTACTATGTACAGATGCACATACTAAAAAAAAACCGTACTTGCGATCATTCTTTCCTGTAGATCTTTAGGTTCATTTTTCACATTCTGGGCCTTTAAACTGCAGGATCAAAAATTACCACTGAATTTTTACGGTGCCCCGGCCTGAAATTTTATACTCGTGTATATTCGCATTTGCTGTAAAAGGTTTTTGTGTTTGCTTATCCTGCAAGACCTCCATTTTAATGCTGCTGTTTTTAATTTTTATAATTTTTAAATTGCAGTTCAATTCTTTATCACCATCTAATTTTATGGTGACTGTATTTCCCCTTTTACTTTGATGAATAATGGGATAATCAACAAAAAGTAGAAACTCATCGCCAATTTTGATGTACTGCCTTGGCACGACACCAAAGGCCATTCCGGCGCCATAGACTTCCTGACCGACCTTGCCGCTTTTCTCCCAGCCGTTGTATAAATCTTCAAGTGGAATCCACAGATCAGCCTGAACTTCTCCGGTTTTAACTTCTTCAGAAATCATATCAAAAGGGAGCATAGCGGGATAGTAATAGGCAATCCTGCCGACAGCATATTTTATAAACTCGGGAATTAATGTTCTCAGTGCCGGAAGAATCTCAACATCTTCTGCCTGAACCATATATTCTGACAATGCTGCATAGACTTCCATCTCCTCATATGCGGCGGTATAAGGGGCATCATTCAAGGGAAAAATGGAGAAGAAATTGGTATAATTTTTACCAAATCCGTATCTGCAGTCATAAAGCTGAATATTTTTAAATAATCCCGTCAGGCATCTGTAACTTAAATCGAGGTAAAGTTTTTTATTGGTAATTTTGTATAATTCCAATAAAGCCCCGGCTGCAAAAGCAGTGTTATTGGCTTGATACAGAATGTTTAATCCGAGTCCTTCCAGTTTTTTTGCCGCTTTTTCTGCTTCGTTTAAGTATCGTTTTTCTTTAGTTATCTTAAAAAGCAGCAGCATCAAATGCGCGTATGCCCCTGGAACATCCCTTTCTCCTCCAGCGCCCGGTGCCGTTTCTTTTTTGATGACCTCAAGGGTTTCCATATTATAAAATACAGGCCACTCATAATTGAAATGGTGTGCCGTTCTTATAACATATTCTATCGAGTCAAGCACAAGTTTTTCTGAAGTTTTATCACCCCATAAGGCAAGTCTGGCCAGATTCATCAATGGATGATGCAGATACCAGGAATCCATCACCATTTCTTTTTTCTGCTCTTCGGACTGATCCAGTTTGTCAACCATCGAGGGAAGCCAGCGGTTTATGCAGTTTATTTTTTCATCATAAAATTCAGGTAATCCTTTAATTAAATCTTCGCAGATAGGCTCTTTTTCGCCGCCCCATTTTTCATATTCTTTAAAAGGAGCCAATACGGCAAGCTGGACCATACTTTCGGGCGGCGTTTCATAGTCGCATAAGTAGGCATTTAAATAGGGGTGTCCTAGCTTTTGTGTCCAGGAACCCTTATTAGTCGTTAAATCTGAAACCACTTTCTGAGCGATTTCCGGCCAGTTGTGATATTCGATCCGCGGCTGTTCAAGCAGTTTATATACCGTGACCAGATTATTTAAAAAATGCTCGCAGATTGTTGTTGTCTGATCAAATATCTCAGTATGAAAAACGACATAGGCATTCGAGATAGTGAAGGCTTTTCCCGCCGGAAGAGGCAGTTTATCAGTGGTAGGTAGTTGAAACCCGATTTCGGGCCAGCTTCCGCCTACTGTATTTTTGGATTCCGTTTCCGTAGCTTCACAATACTCGGATAGTGATGTAAGGTTTTGAAAATAAAAAAACGAACCTGTCTGCGGTTTTGTAATGCTCGCAAAAAGAAGTCCGGAGCGGGATCCTAACTGTTCCATGTGAATTGTTCCGGCAGTATTAGCAATATTCCCGCTTTGCGTCAGCGGAATTATGTCCCTCGGCCAAAATGGCATCAAGAGAGGAATATTAGCATTGAAGGATGTGGTGTAATGCAAAACTGGTGCTTCAGCAGAGGGAAATTCAATACGGACCTCATAATTGCCAAGTCTGGAATTGAGTACTACGATTACAATATCCTGGTCTTCAAAAAGATTGGTAACTTCAAAACAGCTGTTCATGGCAAATGCGGCACGAAAGGCTATTTTCCCAGTACCGGGCATTATAGCAACAATCCAAAGCGAATCGCCCGTATTATAAAATTGATACGTGGAAGAATGAATTTTTTTCTCCAAAAGTATTTCACTATTTTCAATATCTGCCTGGGCAGTTGCGCTCCATGGTGTAACTGTATGCATATTGATCATTTTTAGTTTATAAAAAGTGATATCCAGTGAATAGGGAATGAGAGATTCAGCCTGTATTTAGAAGCACATTAAAATTATTCCCAGTTAAAGAGAACAAAACCAGTCACAACCGCTCCTATAGAGAGCAGAAGGAAATAAGTTAATAGGCCGTAATTTCTAAAAAAGGCATCCATCATCCAATTGGTTTATATCAAATTTCGGCATATCATTAATTTTTCTTCTTACATAATTTGTACTAGTTCTTACAAGATTTTCCAAAGATGAGAATTGGTCATAGTAATTGATTACTCTCCTGAAATGGCTTTGGACCAAAGCTGGTCTCCAGAAAAAGAACGGAGACAGTAAAATAAAAAGCTTGTAGAAAGAAAATTGGAAGCATACTATGCCTATTGGGCTTTCTTGCGCGTGCCAATGACGAACCCTCTAGGCTCATTCACTAACATAAAATTGTCTGCAGGTTATTGCCAAGATGTGATGCGGAGCGGGGATCATACCTGAACAACAGTGTTTTATCTGTAAGAATTTAAGATGATCCTGTAAAATTAATGCCTTAAATTATAGTTACTTAGCTATCACTTAATTTTAAAAAGGACATCATGAAAGCAGCAGTTATTCACGGACCTGGTTCGATTAAATATGATACGGTAGAAGATCCAAAAATCATAGCACAGGATGATATTATTCTAAAAGTTACTTCCACGGCAATATGCGGATCGGATCTGCATATTTATTCTGGTGCCATGCCAACAACTCCCATGGTGCTTGGCCATGAATTTATGGGTATTGTGGAGGAAACGGGCTCGGCTGTCACCCACCTGAAAAGAGGGGACCGAGTTGTGGTTCCTTTCCCGATTGCCTGCGGGAATTGTTTTTTCTGCAATCACGATGTTCCGGGCAACTGTGAGCACAGCAACCCCGAACATTACGGTCCTGAGGGTGGAATTCTCACAGAGAAAGGCGGGGCACTTTTCGGTTATACAGACCTCTATGGCGGGTATGACGGAGGTCAAGCACAGTATGTGCGCGTACCATATGCCAATTACGGACCCAGAGTTGTTCCTGAAGATCTAAGTGATGAGCAGCTTCTTTTTCTAACCGACATATTCCCGACAGGCTATACCGGGGTGGACTGGGGGGAAGTCAAGGGCGGGGAAACCGTAGCGATATTTGGTTCGGGACCTGTTGGTATCATGGCGGCCAAAAGCGCCTGGCTTAGAGGCGCGGCGCAGGTCATTGTAGTTGACACACTTCGGTTTAGACTCGATAAAGCTAAAGCTACAGCGGGCTGTACCACAATTCTATGGCAGAATGGGCCTAAAGATGTTGTTGAACAGATCCGTTCTCTTACAAATGGCCGCGGCGCAGATGTCTGCATTGACGCGGTTGGATTTGAACCGGACCGTAATTTAGCTGACCGTATTAAGGCAACCATCAATTTCGAAAAAGGATCAACAAAAGTTTTAGAAGCCTGCATGAGCGCCGTAAGAAGAAGCGGAATTGTTTCTGTTTTGGGTGTTTATCCTGTCAACTATGATAATTTTCCGATAGGACAGTTTTTTGATAAAGGGATAATCCTAAAAGGAGGGCAGGCTCCGGCTCACAAACACATTGATAAACTTTTAGAATATGTGGTTCAGGGAAAGGTGAAGCTAGAAGACATTATAACGCACAGACTGCCGTTGAGTGAGATTTCACATGCTTACGATATTTTCAAAAAACGTGAAGACGGATGTGTAAAAGTAGTACTTGATCCGTGGAAATAGAAATAATTCTTCAACGCGTCATGCTTATTATATCTAAAAACCGATTGCGTTAAATATAATTATCGCTCTGGTTATTAATTGTTTAAAGTACTAAATCTGTAAATACTTCATTTAATGATATAACGATCTCAACTTTTAAGATATTAACTTTGAGGTTATTGAAACTAAAATAGGACATTATGAAAACAATATTAAAAACTTCATTCCTTACACTGATCTTTACCCTGGTGCTATCTTGTAAAAACAATCAGAATTCCAGCACAGATCCATACGCAGATGAAACAGATTCAACGCAGGCAGCTGTTGACAGCATTGGAGCTGACTCGGATACGACCCGTACAAGTACAAATGGAACAACTGGTGCTACCGGCGAGGGTTCGACTGGTTCTGGTTCGGATGGAACTACGCAAAAAGGGACTACAACCATAAACAAAGATTCAACATCTAACAGTAAAGGCAGTAAATAGCTGCCAAGGTTGATTATTTATATTTCTATTTAAACCTGCATCCTGTTTGGATGCAGGTTTTTTTGTGTGCACAATCCTTCTATCTTTTGGAATTTAAACGTTTAAAAAAATCGTGCATCCATGGTGCTTGCTGCCACATTTTATGCTTCTTATAGTTTTTCTCACACATAGTAAGCGCGACGGCGGTTTCAAGTAAAGTGGTTCTTCAAAATACTAGCAGCCTTTAGTGTTTTTTAAGTGTAATAGGTTCGAATAATTATTGGCAGCTTTTGTTTCCGATGTATTAGTTCGCGTCTGTAACCTGCTGATTTATATTGCTATGAGGTTTGAATACTGTAAGATATAACGGATCATTATGTAAGGCTCTCTGTTGATGGCTTTGTAAATTTGGATATAATATTAAATTAAAAAATTATGGCAACTACAGCAAAAAAAACTACGGCGGATAAAGCAAAAAGTACGGCATCCAAAAGTACTGCATCAAGAAATACTGCAAAAACAGCATCTAAGAGCGCAGACGGAAAAGTAAAAGCAAAATCGACTGCTGCCGATGGACTAAGAGAACTATTTGTAGATTCATTGAAAGATATTTACTGGGCAGAAAAAGCCCTGACTAAAGCATTGCCAAAAATGGCTAAGAACTCCACTTCCGAGAACCTGGTAACTGCTATCAACGATCATCTTAGCGTTACAGAAGAACAGGTTAAAAGACTGGAGCAGGTTTTTTCTTTAATTGGCGAGAAGGCTGCGGCCAAGAAATGCGACGCAATGGAAGGACTTATCAAGGAAGGAGAAAGCATTATGGAAGAAACCGAAGCAGGACCTGTTCGTGACGCAGGAATCATAGCAGCGTCTCAGAAAATAGAGCATTACGAGATTGCAACATACGGTACATTGGCAGCTTTTGCTACTACACTTGGCGAAGATGATGCGGTACTGCTGCTGGAGAAAACATTGGCGGAGGAAAAAGAAGCAGATACACTGCTTACCGAGGCAGCCTATAATACCATTAATTTTGATGCAAACGAGGAAGATTAGGCCTAGGAATAATATAAAAGTTGGCCTGTACTGTGAGTACGGGCCTTTTTTATAAGCGTTACTAGTATGCAGATTACCTAAAGTTCAGATCAGGTATTGTAATCCGGTTAATAAATACAAATACAGTACCTCGCAGGTTATATAATCTACAGCTCATCGAAAGGAAGGTGAAATTTACAGGTCAGGCCTGCAGTCAGCTTATATTATTTGTATTAAGAACTTATAAGAGATGGCCAGCTGATGCAAGTTTTGGAGTACTGTTTTTTTTCATATATGATATTATATTTATTTTTATTATGCAACATTTAAAAATTACAAGAATAAATGAAAGATTTATTAGAGAAATTTGAAAACGATTTGAAAATACATCTCGAAAGTACTTTTGCTTCGTCCAATCAGGAAGATCCGATCAGAAAGTTGGACGAAACAGAAAAGACTGTCTTTGATTACGTCGACAATTACCTTTTGGAATCTTCCCTTATCGCCAAAGATGTAGAAAGATCTGTACAGCTGATTTTGGACGAATTTGCTAAATCAAAGATTAAATACATCCAATAACCGACGAGGAAATTTAGTTTATAAAAATTTTCGTCCTGTCTCACTATCTAGTACTGCCGCTGAGAACTCAATTCTGCCTGCCAGACCCATTTTACCCATTCCAATCCTACTTGAATTTTCCCATCTGCTGTAAATCCTATAAGTATTAGAGCATATCTTGTAATTGATTACTATTTATTGGTAATACTTTTGGATATGCAAATCAAGACTAATATTCTCATTTTAAAGTATTTGAGCAGCTATTGATAACTAATTAATTTACGCTATATGAAAACGAAATACCAGTTTACTGCATTTCTATGTGTGATGGGGCTGCTTTCCTACGGCCAGAAAGGCATACCTCCTAAAGAAGATACCAAGAAAGTGACCATTACCAATTTCCCTACCCATCTTGAGTACAGTTCCTCACTCGCATCGGGCCTTAAAACGGCAAATGGCTGGCAGGCGACCCCTGCCGCGATGGGACTTGGAAAACCAAGGATGCTGTATATCGGCAAAAAAGGCCAGCTCTATGTTACAAGACGCGATGCGGGAGATGTGCTGATGCTGACCGATACCAACAACGACGGCAGGTTTGACGATATGACACGTGTAGCTGATTTTCCAGGAGTACACGGCATTACGGCCAAAGATGATTTTATGTACCTGTGCAATAACAACAAAGTACTTAGATATGCATTAAATGCTGATGGAACTTTGGGCAAGGCCGCCGATACGCTGATTAAAGATCTGCCGAGCGGCGGGCAGCATGCGAACCGCACGATGGATTTCGGGCCTGACGGCAAATTGTATATCTCAGTGGGAAGCGTCTGCAACGACTGTAAGGAAAGCGATAAGGAAACTGCCGCCATGCTGCAGGTGGACCCGCAGACTTGGAAAAGAACGCTTTATGCGTCAGGGCTTCGAAATACCATCGGTTTTGACTGGCAGCCTCAGACCAAAGAAATGTGGGGTGTGGACAATGGCGGAGACACTAAAGGAGACGACTGGCCTCCCGAAGAATTAAATAAGATTATTATGGGAGGCAATTACGGATTTCCTTTCGCCTACGGCAAGAAGGAAGTGGATCAGAGCAGGGAAGACCCTGTGGGCAATACCAAGGAGGGCTGGGTCAAACCTACTCAGGCATCTATACTGGATTTCCCGGCGCACAGCGCCCCTATTGCTTTTGCATTTTTCGACAGCGGTAAAAATAAAGGAGATGCACTGGTGTGCTGGCACGGCTCATGGAACAGACAAAATCCGAGCGGTTACAAAGTGGAACGCATCAAATTTGACAGCAAGGGCAATCCCACAGGGTCTGAAGATTTCTTAACGGGATTTTTAATCGGCAGCGAACGGTTCGGCAGACCCGCAGGACTGGCGATCGGTTCTGATGTGGTTTATATATCAGATGATGCAAATGGTATTATTTATGCACTCAAACAAAAATAAAGATGAAAAAATATATTATACTACTGTTAGCAGCCCAGTTAACGTGGGCTCAGCAGCCAACAAAACGCATTGAATTTGAAGCGCCTGAAAGTTATCCCGAGGGAGTGGCTTTCGATAAGGCTGCCAATGTGTTTTATGTATCCTCGGCAAGATTGGGTACCGTTGGAAAAGTTACCAAAGAGGGCAGGTATTCGGAATTTTATGCCGATAAAACCCTTAAATCAACCTACGGGCTGAAGGTGCATCCCGACGGAAAAAGGCTTTTTGTCTGTGCAGGCGATGCCAACTATAGCAAATTCAGCACGCCTGATACCAAAAAGAAAATGGCAAGGCTTCTTATCCTTGACCTTAAAACAGGTAAGAAATTAAATGATATTGATCTGGGCGGGTTTATTGCTGGAGAACATTTTCCTAATGACCTGGCTTTTGACAAAGAAGGGAATGCTTATATCACGGATAGTTATGCATACGCTGTGTATAAAGTGGATGCAAAAGGAACAGCGTCAGTATTCAGCACAAACGAACTGCTTAAAACAGCAGGAGTTGGACCCAATGGAATTGTTTATCATCCGGAAGGTTTTCTGCTGGTAGCAAACAATGGGAAAGGAGCACTTATAAAATTGCCGATTTCAAATCCCAATAGCGGGACAAAGGTAAAAATAGAGCAGTTCTTTCCAAGCGCAGACGGTATGCTTTTAAATGACAATTCCACTTTGACACTAGTGCAGAATGGAGGAGTAAACAAAATATTCAAGATTAAAAGCATCGATAATTGGACTACGGCAGAGGTTTCGGAATCCACTTCTGTAGAAGACCGTTTTGCCTTTCCTTCTACTGCGGCTGTTTCGGGCAGTGAAACCTGGATCATGAATGCGAATTTCAGCGAACTTACTGAAGGTAATAACGTACCATCAAAAAAGTTTTCCCTGCAGCAGGCCGTGTTTGCTCCTGTAAAAAAATAAAAGATTAAAAAAACAATAATATACCATACATGATAAAGTATATTCCTTACAGTGATTCGATCGAAGTTATACAGCCCGACGAACAGGAGATCAGCCAGAAAATTATAGATTCGATGGCAAGGGTTAACCGCCTGATGTACGAGAAATACCGACATGCCATACGCGATGCGCATGCCAAAAGCCATGCTGTATTGAAAGGCGAGCTTAAGGTATATGATAACCTGCCCGAACATCTGGCACAGGGGTTGTTTGCCAAGGCCAGAACCTATCCAGTAATTGTGCGCTTATCAACGGCGCAGGGCTCCATCGTACCCGATAAAATGTCAGCATTCAGGGGTATGGCCATAAAAGTAATCGGAGTGGAAGGAGAAAAGCTGCTGCCAGAACTCTCAGACGCCGTGACCCAGGACTTCCTTATGGTAAATTATCCTGTCATTCCAACCGGAACGATAAAGGAATACCTCAAGATGCAGGAGGGGCTGGAAAAGCAGGCCGACAGCGGGGAGCTCTTTCAGGAAATCGCGCAGAAGGCCGCTGTCGGGGTGCAGAATGTACTTGCCGCAGTAGGTCTTGCTGATGATACCAATCAATTGAGCGCACCGGGACCGCATATCCTTGGGGATACTTATTTCAGTATGGCAGCACTGCGTTTTGGGGATTATGTGGCCAAAATAAATGTTAAGCCGCTTTCGGATAATGTAAAGGAATTAGCGGGGAAGAAAATTGATAAGGATATTATCGACGCAGATGAGCACGCTTTTTTAACAAAAATTGTTGCTGATTTTTTCCAGTCTGCTACAGCGGAATATGAAATCGGCGCACAGCTCTGCACCGATTTGGAAATCATGCCCGTGGAAGACGGATCCGTGCAGTGGCCCGAGGACCAGAGTCCTTATCAGCCTGTTGGTAAAATTACTTTTCATCCGCAGCAAACTTTCAGTCCCGAGCGCCGTGTGTATGCAGACGACACGTTGAGTTTTAATCCGTTTCACAGTCTGGCTGATCACCGTCCGCTGGGCAATATTATGCGAGTGAGACAACTGGCCTATGAAACTTCAAGCCGCTACAGGCACCATATGAATGCTAAGGCAAGGATAGAACCAGTCAGCATTGACCAGCTGCCAGATTAATTGCCGCCCTGTAAAATAATAGATTAAAAAAGCCTGCGAGATGATTACATTACGCAGGCTTATATACTTTGGTCATCCTCGGAAAAAGTAATATCTTTAATCCTCATCATCTTCATCTGCCTCAGATTCATCTAAAGTTCTTCTGTCGGCATCGTCATGATCCAGTTCGGTAGGCTGGTGGTCGGCAGACCTTTCGTCTTTATAATGCTGGTTCACGCCAGGATCGGTATGTTCCATGGTTTCGGACTGGATGGATTCTTCCCCCATATGATACAGACTGTCGTCCTGACGGTAAGTATCGTAGTTTTCTTGTGGTATCATAATGTTAAAATTAGATAGTTAATAAATGCTACTTTATCTGCAGTCTTTTCTTTTCTTGTAATTTAAAGAGCAGTAAAGTTACGGTAGAAAGAGCCGGACTATATTACAGTCTGTATCTGTTTAATTACATTATTTTCAGATTATTATTGTTTTTACTGTCAGCCAATTAAATGCAAAGGTCATTCCTGTGCGCACTGTAGCACGCATCCTGATGGGGAAAGGACGTATTAAAAGGATGCAATACAAGAATGCAGACTCAGAAACTGTTATAAGGCGACTGAGAGCTGCCAAGCTTTCCTGCATTCATTAATTTTTTGAAACAGCAAGTGAGTCGTTTTTGATTATATAATTTTCTTTGCTGTTCGAGGCATCATTTTCATCTTCGCATAGTGCTTCACAGCTGATGTGCAGCGCCGCCATTAAAACCGATAGTATCACAACTTTGGAAAATAGTGCTTTCATAAACATTTGTTTTTTGGTTAGCTTAAAATGTACTTGACTCAATAAAAATAAAGTACGCTCAAAATCCTGTTCTTACATTTTTTTTGCCCTTTGTTATATAATTTTAAGCAGCTAGGATGTATGTGATAATTCAGCAATATAGGCTGATTGGCAATAGGCAGATTATTAAATGGATGGAGTACCCGGCTGTCTGATGCGGTTATAAAAGGAAATCACATAAAAAAAACCGTTATTGGTAACGGTTTTATATGGAAAAAAAATAAGAGTATTAAAATTTTCGCTGGGATGGTCTGTAATTGTGGACTGCACCATTATCTGTTTCATCTCGGACGCGTTCATCTTCTTTAAGCTCCTCGTTGCCAAGTTCCCCAATTTCAAATTCCTTGTTTACGGGATTATCGTGATCGGGTTCAATGGTTTCAAAGCCGCCGTTTTGAGTTTCATCACTCTGGGGCGCATCAATGTCAGTTTCAAAACCTTCAGAAGGATCATTATTTATAAGATCCTCTTCAATGTCCTTCTCGGTTATATCTTTGGATCCGCTGTCGGATTCATTATCAAGATTTTCTGAATCGTATGGATTACTGTCTTTATCACTGTCCTGCACGTCTGAATTGCGGACTTTTAATTTCTGCTGCTCCGCGTCTGAAGGTTTTTGTTGATCGGAACTGCTGCCGATCTCTTCCGTGCTCAGATCATCTGCATAATCGGGTTCGGCATTCTCTGTAAACGGGTGGGCGTCAGGGGAGGCAGTTTTCTGCTGTCCCTGCTTGCCTAATGCTGTATTTTGGAAATTTTTGTCATCCTGACGCTCATTTTCCTTTGTATCTGTTTTCATCACATTATATTTTTAAATTAATTTTTTGCTGTCGTCTGTCGCTAAGAGATTGTCCCGCAGGGAGGATCGTTGCGGCCGTGTAATTCTTTCTTACCAAAATTATAGCGGAGAGGTACAATTTTCTTTACAGAATAATGAATTCCAGTTATAAAATAGCTATCAGACAAGCAGGCAGATCCAATATCATACGGGTAAATGCTTCAAATACTGATATGCAGCATAGCTGCTGCATCAAGCTGCTTTGCTGCAAACAATAATTCTCTCGAAAAGAACATTTGTGACAGGGAAAATCATCCAGCCGAATGTTGCCGCAGCGCAGGGAATGATAGGCGTGGCAGTTGAGAAACATGATTTATTTTTTGCGTTTTAAAATTTCGTCTTTATTGTTAGGTTTGAAAGAGACGCATGCGCATCTCCTCACGGCGTCAAATCCGTAGTGGGTTTTCATCCTGTCCATTGCCTGATAGAGCGACAGCATTTCTTCAGTATCTTTGAACAGGACAATCTGATAGGTTTCCCTGACCAGTCCGCTGAGTACAACTGTGTAATTGATGTGGGTATACAGTTTCGAACCTAAGCTTTGTAGACCTTGATTTTACTATGTTTATAATTTCCTAAAATCGCAAGTGCCACGATTCTGCCACAAAAATTAAATTGTCAATTTTATAAATGTTTTTCAAAGTGAATTTTAGAGGAAAAATTTATGACTGCGAAAGCGATGTTTTGTGAACGATGTAATGATTTCAAAATTGTCAATACAGGTTAGTGTCCTTTCTTAAATGGGGGTATAGGACAAAATAAAAGAAAGACCAAAGTATATTATGTCTCTTTTTTTGCTTATAAATCAGGTATTTATACGGTATTCAATTAATTATAAAAAAACTATTTTGCTAACGAAATTATTGTATTAAAACAGTTAGCATTGATAAAACTTTTAAAGTTTGAAAAGATCTAAAAAATCTGTATGAAATTACTTGAATATGGAATTGAATAATTGGACTACTAATAATTTAATAGAAACCATCAATAAGATTACTGCTGAAAGTACTTTGTTTTTTGATATGGATGGAACTTTGATCAATACTAATTATTCTAACTTTCTTTCTTATAAGAGTGCAATATTATCTGTTACCGAAACAGAGTTCAACTTAACTTATAATCCTAATATACGTTTTAATAGAAGTACGCTTGAGCAAACTTGTAATTTAAGTGAAGAAGATTATTATAAAATAATCAAAGAAAAAGAAGAATGCTATATAAATTTTTTGCATGAAACTCTACTAAATCAAGAAGTTGTAGATATTCTTTATAAATACATGAAAACAAATAAAACTGTTTTAGTTTCAAATTGTCGTGAAGAGAGAGCAATTATGACATTGAATTACCACGGCTTACATGACAAGTTCAGCAATTTATTTTTCAGGCAATTAGAGCAGAATAATAAAAAAATAAACAAATATGAATATGCAATAAAAGTTTTAAACATATCACCGAATTCTGTACTAATATTCGAAAATGAAATAAGTGAAATTGAAGATGCAATTCAGGCAGGTATAAATCCATACAATGTAATCAAACTTTAAAATTAAATAGATGAAAGGCTTAGAATTAGAAGTAAACGATTATTTACAGCATGAAATACCAGCATACTATCATGGTTATCATAAAGGATGGAATAATACAGAAGTTGGATATATTAATACTCTTAAAAATGACCAAGGGACTTTTAATAATAATCAAAAAGATTTTGGGTACACCTTATCTGGTGCTCAAGATGCATTATATAAGGCTTTGGAAAAAGATCTGCCTAATATTGCAAAATCCTGTACTAATAAATTAACAATTTGTGTCGTACCAAGGTCAAAATGTAATGCAAGTTATAAATCGTCGCAATTATTATTTATTGATACAATTAAGAAATATGTATTAAATAATAAGACTTTATTTAATGATGGGACAGATTATATTTTAAGAATTAAAGATACTCCAACAACTCATACAACACAAGATTATAATTCCGTAAAAGTTGGAATTACAAAAAGTACTTGCAATATTTCAAATAAGATTGCGGGAACTGATGTTTTATTAATTGATGATATATATACAAAACATGTAAACATAGATGAGGATGCTATTCAAGCAATTTACGATAGTGGAGCTAATAAAGTAATTTTTTATGCTCTTGGTAATACTTTATAAAGCTAAATATTTATAAATTAGTAAAAAATAAAAATGAAGTACACATCAAATTCACTTAATATATTAACAGCCAAATCCTATAAGGGCATAGGAAATGCATGGATAGTAAAAAAAATAAGAGGAAATGAAAGTATAGAAGTCATTGTCTCTTTGCTAAATAATGCTATCAAGGGCGATCCAACAACTGTAGACGAGTTTACACGGTTAAAAAAAGATTTTGAAATAAAACTTCAAGAAAAACTTCAAGATTTTTGTGATGGTTTTGTAGCGTTAGGAGATCCTCATTTTCCACAATATCGAGGAAATGTAAAAGATAGTGAAAAACCTATTTTTCTTTATTATAAGGGTAATATTGATTTGCTAAGTATTGAAAACAAAAACATCTCTGTTATTGGATTATTGAATCCAGAAGGAACTATAGAAGAGAGAGAACGAAAAATTGTTGACGATTTTGTAAAAAAGGGTGCAACGATATTAAGCGGGTTGGCGATTGGTTGTGACAGTATTTCACATATACAATCTTTAGAATCTCATGGGAAAACAGTAGCTATTTTACCGAGTCCTCTAAATAATATATTACCTAAAAAAAATAAAGATTTGGCATTTAAGATCGTAGAAGAGGGAGGTTTACTCGTAACGGAATATGGAAATGATTTTAAAAGTCCGATGGAGTTAAGTAGTCGATATAAAGAACGTGATCGTTTGCAAGCCTTGTTTTGCGATACAATAGTTCTTGCGGCAAGTTATGCTCAAAATTCCGCAGAGCGTTGGAAAATGATTGGTCAGAAGCTCGATAGTGGAGCCCGCTTAGCAATGGGATTTGCAAGAGAGTATGGTATTTCTCGCGCAGTGATGTATGATAAAAGTCTGGATGAACAAAATCCGATGTTTGATTTAAATAGAGATCTTATCCAGGAAGAAAAAGATATTGTAATAATCAATCAGGAAAATCTTTCTCAAACCGTCTCCCAAATAATACAAAAGAAGACTATAAATAAAAATGTTACGGTCGTACAGAAAAATTTATTCGACTAAAAAAAGTTATTTTCATCGAACTTTTCGTAAAATAAATAATGTGTGAATGTCCTTGACTTCGCGCATTTTGTTTTTTTGTAGTAAATTCTAAATATTAAAATAACGCACTACATTTTAAAGCGAATGTAACTTGGGCACTGAAATCCTTTAAAGAAATAGAAGACAATCTTTTCAGGCAAAAAGAAGAGTCAATATTAACAGCGTAAGCAAAATACCACTAAATAAATCTCGACCAATATTCATTGAAATTAATTTTACTAATATGAAAGATTCACAAATAAATCCTTATGAACACTCAGATATTAAAGTTAAATTATTAAGACTTTATTTAGAGAAATATATTAATATACTTGCTTTAGCAAAAGGTGTACATACTGTTGAAGTATATGATTTATTTTGTGGAGAAGGTATTTATAATAATGGAAAAGAAGGGAGTCCGGTAATTATTTTAAGACTAATAAAAGAGATATATTACAAGTCTAGAAAAAATTCTGAGGTTATATTTAATTGTAATTTCAATGATTATAATCAGGAAAAGACAATTAAACTTTCGAATTATATCGCCCAAAAAAAATTGCATTATCCAGAGATGGGGTCATTAAAATTTTTTAATGAAGATTATCAGGTAATCAAAGATCGAATAATACAGCAAACAAATATAAAAGGCGTAAAACGATTTGTTTTTATAGATCCTTATGGCTATAAAAACATTAGTGTAGGTCATATAGAAAATTTATTATCCGATAGAAATACGGAGGTTTTATTATTTTTGCCTACACAATTTATGTATAGATTTGAAAAAAAATCTACGCCAGAAAGCTTATACAACTTTTTAATTGAAGTAATGCCTGAGGAAGAAAAGAGCATGAGTAGTTCAGGAGTTGATTTTATACATAAATTGAGAGATGGTTTTGGAGATAAGTTAAAAGGAAAACATTATGTAGATTCTTTTATCATCACAAGAAATGTAAATGAATTTTTTGCGCTTTTCTTCTTTACAAGTCATTTGTATGGATTTGAAAAATTTTTAGAAGCAAAGTGGAGTATTGATGAAGAAGAAGGACGTGGTTGGAGTCCAAAATTTGAAGAAGTCGATTTATTCTCAAATATTGGAGTTGAAGCGAGAACAGATAAATTTGAAGAAAAATTAATAACTTTTTTATCACAATTGCGTTCTAATATAGAATTGCATCATTTTACTATTGAAAATAGGCATCTTACGACTCATGCAGTGCAAATTTTGAAGAAAATACAGAACTCGAATAATTTGATTGTAAATAATGTGGATAATAGTAAACCAAGAAAAGGTGCTTTCTATATTGGTTGGAATGAGGTTAAGACAAATATGATTAAATGTTATTTTAAATACGAAAACAATGGCACAATCAAGTATTGAATGGACAGAAATGACATGGAACCCAACAACAGGGTGTACCAAAATATCTGCGGGCTGTAAGTTTTGTTATGCAGAGGTAATGTCAAAACGGCTAAAAGCAATGGGGGTCGAGAAATACAAAGACAATTTTAAAGTTAGAGTCCATGAACCATCATTAAAAATACCTTATACATGGAAATCTTCAAAAGTTGTATTTGTTAACTCAATGAGTGATCTGTTTCATGAAGATATACCTTTAGAATATATTCAAAAAGTTTTTAAAGTTATGAACGATAATCCACAGCATGTATTTCAAGTTCTAACAAAGAGAGCACAGCGTCTGTCTGAAGTTCATAAAAAATTGAATTGGACACATAATATTTGGATGGGGGTTTCAGTTGAAGACGAAAGGGTTGTAGATCGTATAGATTTCTTAAGGAATACTAAAGCGCATACTAAATTTTTGTCTTTAGAACCCTTGATAGGACCTTTGTCAAATTTAAATTTAAAAAAGATAAATTGGGTAATTGTAGGTGGAGAAAGTGGTCCAAAAGCAAGACCAATGGATGAAGATTGGGTACTTGATATCTATGATCAATGTAAAAAAGCAAAAGTTTCTTTCTTTTTTAAGCAATGGGGAGGTAAAAATAAAAAGGCATCCGGAAGAATTCTTAATGGTAGAACTTATGATGAAATGCCTAGAATTTTAGAGGTCGAAAGTAAAGAATAAATTTGATTAAGATATTATTTAATGCAAAATTCATACAAATCATTTGATGTGAATTTGTGAATACTGGTAACTTTTTTGTTAAATGTACCTTTTGTTATTTTAATTTTACCTTTATCAATAAGGCTAAGTATTGTTTCTAAATAAATTTTTGTTTGGATTCCATATTTTAATGCGAATTTTAGGCCTTCGATATTTGAAACGATTTCTTTATTACATATTTTATTGTAAATGTCTTCTTTAAATCTTTCAATTTTATTACTAAACTCTTCTGTGTAAAAAAGAGTTCCTTCAGCAAAATCATTATTGATATCAAAATTTGCTTCCCCAGCCATTTTATCTTGATTCCAACATACTTTTAAAAATTTTTCCATACCAAGAGAGTGACTTGTTCCAAAGATCAAGCCGTAATAATTTGTTCCTTTTTTTATAGAGAACTGATGAAGGTAATAATCTTTGTTTTTTGGAATTAGGTTTTTAAAATATTGAGAAATTAATTTATGACAATGTTTAGGTTCCGATTTTTTAAACTCAATTTTTTCTGTTTCAATATATTTTCTAATTGAGGCATGTTTTTGGAACCTATTAATAAATGAAGAAGAAATAAAAAAAATGAAATCGGTTTTGGGAAAATTTATTAGTCTATTGAAAATATCAGAATCTACCTCTTTAAAGCCGTATTGATCTAATAGGACAAACTTACCATACTTTTTGTTATTCATTATTTCAAGAACATTGGGCCTATTGAAAGCTTCTTTGAAATTATAATTGCCAACATGATGTTCATAAACGCATTTTTGTCTACCACAATTTTGCAGACATTTATGAAGGAAGTCAGTAACGTTATTTTCTAATTCTTTGCTTTTCGTTTTCAATTTTTCATTAAAAGCAAATACAATTTTTTTGCCATCTGATTTACTACAATGCATTAAATCAGTTCCTTTGGCTTCTTCCAATAGAATTAACGGACTGCCATAATTCAAATCAGAATCCATCCCGCTACCTGCAAAAAAGTCATAGATATATCTTTTTTCAACATATTTGTTATGTATAAATATCGGTAGCCATTCTTTAAAAGATTCTCTGAATATATCAAGCTTTATTTTTGTTGCTTGGTCAAAAGTAGACTTATTAATATCCCTTGCCATTTATTTTATTTCAAACAATTTTTATAGTAATTATTATTAGTGAATCTACTTCTTAGGTAACTCTCGATTTTAGTATTTTGAATAATTATTTCTCTTAAACAAATTAATTTTCTGATAGTGAAATTTACATCGATTCAATTTTTTTTGTTTTTGTTATCCAGTTAGTTATCAAAAATATAAATTAATTTATATAAATGTGTTCTTGTTAAAAAAATATTGTTTAAGTTGATCTGCTTACTATGATAATTAAATAAAATTAACATTGCTAATCTTTTTTCGAATTAAGTTTTGATAAAGGTTGATGAAAAAAACAGGTAATTATACCCGTTTGATTTAAGTTTAAAAAAATTATTTTTCAATTTAGAAATTCAATATGGAAAACCGTAAATAAAGTAATATTGTAATGGGTACATTTACTTAAAATAATCACATTTTGTTCAACAGCACAGTATTCATATTAAGCATTAACTATTTGCAGAGTTTATAAAAAGTCTTAATAAGAAAATAATAAACATTTATATAGAACTTGATTTTGTCAAATTATAAAATACTCCTTAAATTATATGGATAAATATCTCACTGATACAAAGAAACTTGTAAATCATATTTTTTGGTTCTACGAAGATTTGGAAATCCTCCCTCAAGGCGATCATTATGGTTTATCTATAAATTTTTCAGATATAAAAGAAAGAAAGGACGATTTTTTGTCAGAACTTGTTAATACTGTTGTAAGCTGGGTTTATAATGGAAAAAAAGCAAAAGATCTTTTTGATAAGCGGTATGATGAAACTAATGATTTTGGAAATGCTTTAAGTTTTGTTACTAATCAGGCATATAAGAAATTTAGGAAGGGATATCCACAAGGGCAGTTTGGTGAGCTGTTACTCTTTAATTTGATTCAGCATTATTACAAAGCTGTTCCAGTATTAAGAAAACAAAGAATCACAACCTCGGTGGGGCATGAAAGGTTTGGAGCTGATGCAATACATTATAAACAAGATAAGGACCAAAATATTTTCATACTGGGTGAATCAAAATGCTATGAAAGTAAATATTCATTTAATGCTGCGTTTGAAAAATCACTTTCAAGCATTGTAAATTCAATTAATGTTCTGGATAAAGAACTTGATTTGTATTTATATGAAGATTTTTTGGAACCTGAGTTAGAAAACTTAGTAAAATTATATAAAGATGGTGAACTTGCAAATGTACATTTTGAATTGGTATGTATGGTTGTTTACAATGAAACAAATAAAATTACTGGTTACGATGAAAATTCTATTAAAGCAAATATAAAAGAAATTATTAAGACACGCTGTAAGGACTTTGATAAAGAGAAATTTAAAGGAGTAAATAAATCCGTTCTAAGCCGAATAAATTATATAGTTTTTCCGATATGGGAGCTAGATAAATTATTAGATGATTTTCAATCCAAAGTAGGATCAACATTATGATACTAGATAAACATAAAGCTATAGTTAAATATCTTTTAAATATAGAGCTTCAAGCGACTGCTGTTAAATTGCAATTAATTCACAAGTCTGAAACTATTATAAGTGATGAGAAATTGTATCAGGCTGTAGGCGTTATCGATCACTATTCCAGAAATAGAGATGAAGTGTCCAAACAACTGGTTATTGTTCTCTCGTCGATATTATACTCGTACAAACAACAGCACTGGACAGGACTCAGTGAGTTTCTGGTTGTTGTATTATCAAGAATTGGTTATGCGCCGTCAGCAATAATGATTGATGAAAATTTTGATAAAGAGTCTAATACATTTGGCCCACTGAATAGTTTAATCAGTCAGATTAGCACAACATTGAATCATTTGAAAAATGAAATTAGTGTAAATGGAAGAGTTTTTTTGCTAACTGATTTTCAAAAAAATGTTTGGAATAAAAGTGCCGAATCTAAGTTTTTAGGTATTTCTGCTCCGACGTCTGCTGGAAAATCTTTTGTAATTCTTTTAAAATGTATTAAAAATATTCTCGAAAGAGGAGGCAATATCGTGTATGTTGTTCCAACATTAAGTTTGATTAATCAGGTTGTCAATGATTTCCATGAAAAACTTAAGGAGTTTGATATTGATAATTATGAAATACATACAAGTT
Source organism: Flavobacterium potami (assembly GCF_020026915.1). Lineage (GTDB taxonomy): Bacteria > Bacteroidota > Bacteroidia > Flavobacteriales > Flavobacteriaceae > Flavobacterium > Flavobacterium potami. The sequence goes on from NZ_JAINUY010000001.1 coordinate 807,379, forward strand.
ATATCAAGGGTAAAAGCAACAATATTATTTATGTCCTGACACCAGAAAGAGCGATATCGGCATATAATGACAAAAGTAAGCCTTTTGGTGATGTGGATTCATTTATAGTTGATGAAATACAGAATATTGAACGTATTGAAAATAAAGAAGATGAGCGAGCAAAAATTCTATTTGACAGTTTAATTGAACTTAGTTTCAGTTACGAACCAAATCTTATTATTTTCAGCGGCCCAAGAGTATCAGGTCTTAAAAATATGGGATTTGAAATTTTTCAAGAGGAGAATTCAAATGAGATTAGTACCGTATCATCACCTGTGACCAACTTCACTTATAGTATTGGAAAAAAAGGAAAAAAGTATTTTTTAAAACAATATTCACAAATTGATCCGGAATACTCAGTGATAGAAGTTACCAATAGTGAACATTTGAAAATAGGAGGGAAACAATATGATGATAAATATCTTAAATATCTAAGTACCTTTATAAATTTGCTAGGAGCTGATACCAAAAATATTATTTTTTCACCAACTTCATCTACTGCACGGAAAATAGCAGTTTATTTGACAGATCACGGGTTGCCAGTTAAGAAAAGCAATTCTGATAGTTTGATTGCATATATTGCTGAAACTGTACATCCAAATTATGATCTATGTAAGACTTTAGAACTCAATATCGCATATCATCACGGCAAGGTTCCTTCACATATAAGAAATGTATTGGAGTATGCTATTAAGGAAAAGATAATTGAAAATACAGTATGTACAACAACATTAATGCAGGGAGTTAACCTGCCTGCGCAGAATGTTATTATGAGAAATGGATATCTCTCAACTAAGACTATAAATGGTTCAATGCCGGAATTGACAAATTATGAAATTTCAAATCTTAGAGGTCGTGCTGGCAGGCTCTTAAAAGATTTAATTGGAAGGACATTTGTACTGGATGAGAATGCTTTTGATTCTAATTCAGATAAACAGGCTGATTTGTTTAAAGATGAAAATAAAAACCTTAAAACAGGATATGGTAATATTTTTACAAATAATGAGACAGCAATTTCTAAGGCAGTTTTTGAAAATAAAAACATCGAGGAAATAACTGAGCTTGGAAAGGAAGAAATATTTTTAGTAACTTACATAAGGTATAATGTGTTAAAGCATGGCTTGGATTGCATGGAACGGCTAAGTTCAGTTGGTATAAATTATGATCTGGAGGATATAGAAACTATAAAAAATGAGTTGGAAAAAGAATTGAGAGTCCCTGTAGCAATTTGTTTAAAGAATAGATATGTAGATCCTCTACTAATAAATGATATATATTTAAATATTAAAGATTTTACAATTCCGACAGACATAAACTCTAGTAATTTGTCTAATGCTCTGTATAAGTTAGTGAGTAGAATTAGACTGAATTATCCCAAATACTACAGTAGATTCTTTAATAGAGAATTGCCTGAAACTTATTTCTATACTGTTGTAAGCTGGATGAAAGAGAAGACGCTTCGGGAAATTTTGAATGGCGATTATTTTAATAATTCAGATAATATTGATAAAAAAATTGATGATATACAAAAGGGTATTTGTTTTGATCTGACATCGCTTTTAAGGCCTTTTTACTCTATTAAAAGTCCGGAATCCAGTATAGTAAGCTGCATGGAAATGGGAGGGTATAAATCTTTAACTCTTCAGCTGATAGCTTTGAATATTCCAAGAGAAGTGGCACTCATTTTATGCAAAACAGTTTTTGCAAAAGTTGAGATAAATAAAGTTCTTGAAGATTGGCAAGTTAAAGAAGTACTTAGACAGAATATGGAAGAAATAAGATTTTGGGATCGAATTCAACTGCAACATTTAGATTAGACAATCGCGTCAAAAAAAATATTTTATTGAAGAAATCATAGATAGCCTTTTGCTTGTGAGCAAAAAATACTGTTTATAGTACATAAAAGTGAGCCAAGAAGAGGTTTTTAATGTTATAATAGGAAGAATATTTGAAGATCTTATTATCTTTTAAAATTGAAAGTCACTTAGGGATACCATGAATTTTAGTAAGTTTCTTTATCGTAATGCGTTAGAAGATGTTATGTGATTTCAGGATTAATAAATGTCTAAAATTATTTGTATTTCGTTTCAATACTATACTTTTGTGTTAATAAATGTTTTTGCAGAATAATCAATTTTTTTGAGTACTGATGAGTGAATTTAATATAGTTAGAGGAGATTTAAAGAATAAACCAGAATCATCGAAACAACTTGCTTCATTTTTTGAAGCAAAAAAAGATAGACTAACAGGCACTTTGTATGTCGGTTATCCAATTATTGGAACTTCGGATGGAGGTTTTCAAGTTGACGCACTTTTAATTACTAAGGAACTGGGTTTGATTGTATTTAATTTAGTAGAAGGAGTTGATGCCGGAGGTTATCAAGATATTCAAGACGAAAATTATACGAAAGTAAAATCAAAATTGTTCCAACATAAAAATTTAACTATTAAAAGAGAGCTTGCGTTTGACATTAATACAGTCACATATGCCCCAGCTCTTCAAAATAGCCAGAAAAATGACGATTATGTATGTTTAAATGATAGTGATTTAGACAGTCACCTTTCAGAAATCGGGGAGCCCATTGATTCCTTTTTCGAACCCTTACTTTCTGTGATACAGTCTATAACTTCTATACGCAAAAATAGATCTAGAGAATATGTTGTTAAAGAGAATTCAAAAGGAGCTATATTAAAAAAATTAGAAGACTCAATTGCTAATTTAGATAGACAGCAAAGTGCAGCCGTTATTGAAACTGTCGATGGGGTTCAACGAATAAGAGGATTAGCAGGTTCTGGGAAAACTATTATTCTTGCTTTAAAAGTTGCGTACTTACATGCTAAGAATCCAGAATGGAAAATTGCGGTAACTTTCAACACAAGATCATTAAAAGACCAATTTTACAAGTATATAAGAATGTTCAGCTATGAACATATTAATGAAGAACCTAATTGGAAAAATATAGAAATTATTCATGCCTGGGGAACATCTTCATCAGAGGGGATTTATTACAATATTTGTAAAGAACATAACATTGAGTATATTGATTTTAATGGAGCCAAAGGATTAACAGCCATTTATGGGAAAGAGTTTGATAAGGTATGTGAAAAGGCTATTCATGATATAAAAGAGTTTAAGGAAAAGTATGATCTTATTGTTGTTGACGAAGCTCAGGATTTCTCAAAAGAGTTTTTAAGGATGTGTTATCACATTTTGAAAAGCCCAAAGAGATTAGTATATGCTTACGATGAACTGCAGAGCTTGAATATAAAAACGATGGATTCACCTGAAGAATTATTCGGCAATGATAGTAAGGGGAATCCTTATGTACAGCTAGTCAACAACGAAAACCAGCCTAAGCAAGACATTATCCTTTATAAATGTTATAGAAACTCTTTAGAAATTTTAACAAGTGCACATGCATTAGGGTTTGGAATTTATAAAGACAGTATGGTCCAGATGTTTGACAATTCAAATCTGTGGAATGATGTTGGATATAAAGTGATAAAAGGAGAATTAGAAGAAGGAAAAAATGTTGTCTTAAAAAGAACATCTGATACGAGCCCTGATTTTTTATCTAATCATTCCCATAAAGATGAGCTTTTAGCATTTAAAACTTTTGATGATAATAATGAGCAAGTAGCTTTCATAGTGAGCCAAATTGAAAAAAATTTGGAGGAGGATGAATTAACACTTGATGATATTATGGTCATTAATCCGGATCCTCTTAGTACTAAAAAAGTTGTAGGAGCGTTTAGGCAACAGCTGTACGATAAAGGTATAGATTCTAGTGTAGCAGGAGTTACTGCATCGCCAGACATATTTTATGACCATGATACAATAACTTTTACAGGAATTTACAGAGCGAAAGGTAATGAAGCTGCGATGGTGTATGTAATTAATGCCCAGTATTGTTATGACGGTGTAGAATTAGCAAAAAAAAGAAATATTTTATTTACCGCCATGACTAGAAGTAAGGCGTGGGTTAGAGTTTGTGGTTATGGTGAAAACATGAAAAAGCTAGAGGAGGAATTTGAAAAGGTTAAAGAAAATGATTTTACTTTGAGTTTTAAATATCCTACATCCGAAGAACGCAAACACATGAACGTTGTAAACAGGGATATGTCTGAACAAGAAAAAACTAGTATTAAGAAGAACCAAAAGAATCTGGTAGAATTAATAAAAGATCTTCAAGAAGGAAAAATTCAAAAAGAAGATTTACCAAGAGATTTAATACTTCAGATACAAAAACTTATATGACAATCGAGTTGGTTTTGCATCAAATAAATGATGTGACTTCTAAATTAATTGGCGCTAGTCTTTGTGAAGAGCAAAATTTTCCTTCAGAAAAAGATGGGGCAATATATATATCAGGGAGTCATGATCAGTCCATAGCTTTGAAGAACTTGCCTTACAGCGATATTTACGCGACGTTGGAGAAGGAAAAGAATTATAACATCAAAATGATTGATGGAGCACTTATTCAATTGATGTATAATTTTGATAGATCAGATGGGACCTTAAAAAAGTATAGATTAGCTTTTTTCCCTTCGCCCAGTTTAGAAGAATTTCAGAATAACAGCGAAGTTTATGAATTAGATGAAATTTATGCAGATGTGGTTAGTAAAAATATTGTAACTAGTCCTATAAGGTTTGATTATGATCCTAAAAATCACATTTTAACTGAACATCCAAAATCACACATGACTATTGGCCAGTACAAAAATTGCAGAATCCCCATGGCTTTACCACTAACACCAAATATGTTTATTGATTTTATTCTTAGAAACTTTTATAATACTGCCCATAAAAAATTTAGCGATAAGCTGGCTTTTAGTCTAAAAGAGTCATTTGAAGAGTGCATACATGATGAAGAAAAGAAGATACTACATTTCGGCATTGTCTGCAGATAGTTTAAAGTAATATCTTTTTTCTTAGCTCTTCAGATTAATGTAGGTTTATTGAAATAATAGAAAATAGACTTGAAAATCTTTTACCTTATTGACCATTGAGTCATTTTCAAAATCGGGCTTTAAATCTTTGCAATTCTTGAAATAAAATTAAAAAAAAGGATTACGTGGTTAGGGAAAATAGGGGTATGCAATGATTATTTTTTCTTTTTGATAACTAAATGTGACAAGGCAGGATCATGGATAAGACGTTCCATTTCTGAATTAACTATTTCAGATATATCCTTTTTTATCTGGAGATAATTTCGTTCAATCATGGAATTGTTAATAATACGCACTGGACTGATTCCCTGATATGAGTTTGATTCTTTTTTAAGGTGCTCGTGATCATTGATTATTTCGGAATGAAACGTTTTCAGCTCAATTTTACAATCGGGATTATCGGCTGTAATGCCGACAAATTCACCAGAGCTCAAACAGGAAATCTTCGAGCCAGGCACGGCAGCTTCCAATTGTTTTGATCTGCTTATTGACGTATCCGAGCTGTTTATGGAAATGCTCTCACGGTCCTGCATTATTTTTCCAAAACGTTCGGAGAGATGTTTTGCAGTATCGCCGTTTACCTGTCCGCTTATAATATTTCCTGTGATGTTGAGTATGACATCCGCCTGCTCGCGGCCGTAATCTTTACGGAGCTGGCTGAAGTCTTGAATTCCGAGACAAGTACTTACTTTATTGCTTCTGGCCGTGGCTATCAGGCTGTCCATATTATTGAGATAGATAGTCGGGAATTCATCAAATATGAGACTGCTTTTGATTCTCTCTTTCTGGTTCACCTGCTTGATGAGCCTGCTTACATAAAGCGAGAGAACGGCGCCATAGGTCTGGATTTTCAGCGGGTTGTTTCCCATGCAAACTATCTTTGGGTCTTCAGGATTATTAATGTCGAGTGTGAAGTCATTTCCAGAGAGCACGTAATAAAGCTGCGCACTAGATAGCCTTGCCATTGATATCTTAGCAGATGCTATCTGTCCCTCCAGCTGCTCCATGACATTCTGAAGGTAGGCACTGACAAATGGATCTATCAGAATCTCTATTTCTTTTTCAGTTCTCAGCAACGTAAAAAGGCTGTTATATTCAACTTGCATGAGTTCAATTACATGAGGCAGGGTGCAGAATTCACCGTTATTGAATTTACGCAGGTACCATATAACGGCAGAGAGAAAATTGATAGGAGATTCGACGAAAAAGTCTCCCTGCTTTTTTATCCATTCCCTGTTTAATCCCAGAAGAATGGTGCGTGCTGATTCAGTCGCATCTGTTATGTCTTCCATTGATTTTGGATCAAGGGGATTGCATCTGTGCGTACGGCTCAGGTCGTCAAAATTAATGACATAGAATTTGGGTTCAACCTTGTATAAATGCTTATTCTTAAGCCAGGTGTTATAGGCTATTATGCTGAGGTCATCAAACTTAAAATCATATACAAACATTGAGAAGCCTTTGCGTATGTGCTGGGTTATGATATGGCGGATCACAAAATAGGATTTTCCAGAGCCCGGAGTACCTGCAACCAAGATTCCGCGGAATGGGTTTATGATATTGATCCAGCTTTTTCGGACTTTGTTTTTTAATCTGTAAATTGCCGGCAGGTTAATGGAATATTCATTTTCAAGGAGTCTTTCTTCCTGTGGGAACGTTTCATTTTCAATGTTGAAAATATCTTTAGCGCTGAGATTTCTTCTTATGATTCTTGACAAGAGTGTTCCGCCAGAAAGCAAAAGCAGATATCCCAAGACAGTACAGCACATATAAAGTGCCATTTTTTTTTCAGGAGTGGCTGGAATAATTAGAAAAAAATAACCCAAAAAATAAGTAAAGATTCCCAAAGCAATATAAAAGAACGCAGTTTTGAAGTGCAGCTTTTCATTTTTTCTGCCCTTTGCACCAAGCAAGGAAATGCATAAAAATCCCAAAGAAAACAGTTTGGATAAATTGAAGTAATCAAAGAGTCCGGTACGGAAAATATTCCCCATCAACTGATCCCCAAAACTGCCTGCAAATCCCCAAGTTTTAAATACATTATATCCGTAATAATAGAAATGAAGACATAATAATATTATGCTGATAAGCCTTGTCATATCCAAAATTTTTCTAAGTGCCTGTTCATTTTCACCTGTCTGCATAGTCTTACTTTTTAGTTAGTAATCTGAATGTCCTTTTCCTTTTTTTCGTTTCTTTTTTCTTTTCAGCTGAGAGGGAACAAAATCAATTGAAAACTCGGGCTGGAGCACCGAATCAATTATCTTCTGCAGCTCGCCAGCACAAATAAAAGAGGATTGTGATGGCTTATTGTTTAATATATTATCCTCACTTATTAAAGTGGCCGCACTGCCGGTGATGAAACTTTTGATACCGCAGCGTTCTTCTATTCCTGAAGCTGAGTAAGGCTTTCCTAGAGCGCTTCCGTTAAAAACGCATTTTGTTTTATGGTCTATATAGGCTAAGCCATACAGAATTCCCTGTTCGTTTCTTCGTTCAGCAGTCTTGATTCCATCCTGAATCAGAATTCTATCAAGATCAGAAACTGAGTTTATCCTGTTCTGCATAAAGGTGAGATCAACTGCATTTTTTAATCTCTTTAAATGGGGATTTCGATCTGTCTTATTTGCAGCAAATTTTATTTCGAGATAGGCAAGGGTAGGTTTCATGTAAAAGCTGCTTGCCTTTAATGGAATACCCACAGGCTGTTTTTTATTGTTGAGAATTTGGTAAGCCAGACCTTTTTGGAGAAACATTCTTGAATCTTTGTTGCCCTGCACAGCGGTCACGTTATAAAGATTCAGTACTGCATTTAATTCTCCAACTGTTGTGTATTTATAATTTGGAATTACTGCGTTTAATACAGCAGTGATTGCTTTTTTAGTCTCAGTTGTTCCATACTCAACAACACTATTTTTGACAGGTTTTATATTTAGTATTTTTTCATTTTGTCTGCTCTGTGCAGGAACCAGATTGAATGCATTTTCAATTTCCTTGCGGGCTGTTTCAGATTGGTTTCTACCTATGTTCTGCATGTCAATTCTCTTTCCGTCTGACTTCACCTTTACAGTTACAATATGGATGTGCGGATGACCAGCATCATGATGCTGGTATACCAGATATGGCTGGGATCCAAATCCGATTTTATCCATATATGAATGCGCAATTTCCATCAGCTTTTCCTTTGAAATATTGCTTTCATTGGAATCGAAATTGAGCGATATGTGTACGCTACCCCGTGTGACATTTGTATTTAATTCGAGCTGTTGTAAAAGAAGTTTCAACCTTAAGTCTTTACGAAGCTCGGAGGCTGCAACAGGATAATTTCCTTCTCCTATAAGTTCTGCTTTTCCTACTTCAATTTTATTTTCATTATAATTGAAAATGCTTCTGACTGATGATCCTGTGTTTATGACTGCAACCATTTTTCAGCAAGAGTTCGGATAGTCATTCTGATATCTTCAATTGAATTGAAGAGTATTTTTTTATCTGTTTCAAAACTCAGAATCCACATTTTAAACTCAGAAATCTGCGAAAGTGAATGCAGCTTTTTCACTACCTGATTAAAGTTGTTTCCGATAGGATTCAGCTCTGATGTTAGCCTCGTTAATTCAGATATTAAATCATCAAGCGATTGGTTTCTATATTTTAAAACAACAGGTTTTTGGAGAAGATTTTTTCTTGCAAAATCACTCAGTTTTGGGCAGAGAGACTCCGCGAAATATTTCTGAAGGATTTTATATTCCTGTTCAGTGAGCCTGAGATGGAGCCATCTTGTTCTGTTTTTTTTCTCGTCTTTCATCATTTTTCCTTTTCATTCGACATTACAAATCTTCCAGTTTTCACTGCCAGCGAGTTCCGAGCAGAGAGGCAGCAAGATATCGGTTGTGATACAACCGGACATCTTGCAGATTGCAGGAACGTGGCAATGTTTAAGAGTCTGTGTAAAATACTCAGACTTCTTTCAAATATTCAGACGAATTTATAAAGGAAAAATGGATACATCCTATCATAGGTAAATTTTGCTTATGATGCTTTAAATTGTCATGACTAACTTTAGACTTTAATTTATTAATTTAAAAAAGCTGAAATTATGAGTACAAAGAATTATGCAGCTAAGGTGTTCGATACTGTATTGAGCATCCCTGGCATGAGTGAGCCAGTGAAGATTGATCTAAAAATTTCACGCAAAAATGTACTGCTTTTATCCCATTTTATAGAAAGAGGACTATTGCTGGAAAAAGATGAAGGCAGCCTTATGGGAAGCATAGCTAAGGATGAACTTACCGAACTAAAAAACATTTCGCAGGAATGTCTTCAAAAGGCTGGGCTTGTAGAACTCAATCAAAAGCTTTTGACCTTTATTGATGATGACAAGTCTTAAATAAATGAGTTTTTACCAAAAGGAAATGCTTTGCAGATTTTAATTTGTAAAGCATTTTTATTTTATGAATTTGAAACAATTAATTGGCGTGTTTTTGATGTTTTTTGGCGTGTTTTTGATGTGTTTGCTTTCAATTGACTGATTTACATTTGTATAAGATAATCATCTTAATAATATGTGATTTTTAAAAATAAGATAAACTTAAAATCTTCAGATTATGAATTCACAGCGATCTCGTAAAAATCTTGTAATACAGTTAGTTTCTTATTTATTTGTTTTATTGTTTGTATATGCGGCAATAAGCAAACTGCTTGATTTTCAAAACTTTCATGTACAGTTGTCACAATCTCCTCTATTAAGTGTTTTTTCATCATGGATAGCTGTATTGGTTCCAATAGCTGAACTTTTTACAGCCATATTATTAATAGTGCCAAGCTTTAGATTATGGGGATTTTATTTTTCTCTTATACTGATGGGAATGTTTACGGTTTACATTTATATTATTCTACATTTTAGTTCTTTTATTCCTTGTTCGTGCGGTGGTGTATTAGAAAAAATGAGCTGGAATGTCCACTTGCTTTTCAATTTAATATTTATTGTTCTAGCCATTTGGGCGATTTTATTATGCTCAAAAGGCAATGAAAGCAATAATTTCATTGGAAGGCATCTGAAGCATATTAAAATAATCTGTTTTTGCTTAGTATTTAGTGCTGTTAGTATTACAATGCTTTTTCTTTCTTCAGAGAATATAATGCATTATAACAATCCATTTATCAGAAGTTATCCTGTGCATGCAGCAGAATTTATTTACGAGATTGATTTGAAATTCAATTCATATTATTTTGCTGGTTCCGATGAGAAAAAAGTATATCTCGGTAATTACACCAATCCTTCACAGGTTTTAGTAATTGATAATAAAAGCAGACAGATTAAAAAGGTTAGAATATTGTTTAATCCAGACAAGATTCTATTTAAAAACGTTACCATATCAGTTCGTGATTCTTCGTTTTATTTATTTGATGGCAGTGTCCCCAAATATTTTCAGGGAAGCCTGAAAAATTGGAAAATTAATAATGAATTTAATGGATTTCCTTATTTCACAAAAGCAGTTCCACTCGATGATGTTAGTGCTGTATTTCGTTCTAATAATGCAAAGAATTCAGCAAACGTACTTGGAATTTACAACGCTTCAGATGAATCTGGAAAGATCAGATATAAAAGAGATTTATTAGAACGGCAGACAGACGGTATTTTTGATACCGATGGGATGTTAATGTACAGTTCAAAGCTGGAAAAAATTGTTTATCTCTATTATTACCGGAACGAATTTATAATAGCTGATAAACTTGGAAGTTTGTCTTACAGAGGGCATACAATCGATACCATAAAGAATGTAAAGATAAAAACAGCGTCTTTAAAAAATGATACAGAGAGAACTATTTCTTCACCTGTTTATATTGTAAATGCACATTCTGCTATTTATAAAAATCTGCTTTTTGTGAATTCAAAAATTAGAGGAAGAAATGAAATTGATAAACTTTGGGAACGTTCCTCTATTATTGATTTGTATGATATTAAAACTAACAAATACCTCCTGAGCTTTCCAGTTTATCATATAGGAAAAAAAGGATTACGTTCTTTAACTATAACTGAAGAAAATTTATATGCTTTGATTGGCAAAACTCTTGTTGTATATAAGTTTAGTGATATCATTAAAAAGGAAATCTTATCACATTAAATATTTTATCAAAACATTAAGATATACCGGCCGGTATCAGGATTAAGATCGAAAACCTGTAGAAAAAAGTAGATCACACTATAATTTAAAAATTAAAATCATGAAAACTTTAAGTTTAAAAAATCTGCTGCCAGCAGGAGTTATCGCTTTGGCAGTCTGTGGTGCATTTGCAACCACTTCGATGCAGAGCGCTTCGAAAAAAACAACCTCTCTGCAACAAGGCTATAATGCCTTGTCAAATAACAAATGTGGTAACGTGTCAGTAGATTGCGACAACATTCCGAGTGATAATTTCTGTCATATTTCTGGTGACTCGGGACCGTTGGCCTATGAGAAAACAACAAACAGTAATTGTCTAACGCCTTTATATCGTTATGACAATTGAATCCATTATTAAAATGACAATGCAGTTCGTAATTAGAACTGCATTGTTTTTTCTAATTTATTATTTAGTACCCTTTTCGACCCAAAGAGCAGATTGATCATTTTTTAAAAAATAACGAAACCAATCCATAGTACGTTCGGTAACGTCTTTTTGATTTAAAGGTTTTATTAATAGGTGTGCCTCATCGGGATACTGAAGCATGATACACTTTTTACCAAGTCTGCGAAGCGCAAGATAAAATTCAAAACTTTGGTGCGTATCTACCTGTGAGTCGACTTTACCTGTCCATAACAATACAGGTGTATTTACATTCTTTACGTGGGCAATAGGTGAGTTTGACCAGTATGATTCTGGTGCTTCATAAGGTGTTGCCTGCATTGTCCACTGTTCAATTCCAAATCTCCACATATCAGGTTTTCCAGATTTACTGTTTATAGTATGGTAGTAACTGTTCAGATCCGTAATTGCACCACTAGCGATTGCAGCAGAAAACAGCTGAGTTTGAGTAATAATGAAAGAAGATTCAAAACCTCCGTAAGAATGTCCCACCAGACCAATTTTCGAGGAATCAACTATTCCTGTTTCCACTACCTCGTTTACTGCTGATATGACACAGGATAATGCAGAGACCCCTGGATTTTTAGCTTCCAATAATAAATCTGGTTTCAAAACAAAGTAGTTTTCAGAGGTAAAAAGAGTTGTATTAAAACCGTTTACATTTTCATAAGTTGGATTTTCAAATTTATGCAATTGATTAGACTGCCTGTCATAAATTTTTACAATCATAGGGTATTTTATTTTTGGGTCATACTGTGCAGGGTAATATAGAACAGCTTTCAATGAATGTCCTGTGATGCTGTAGTTAATTAATTCGGATTTACCCCAAAAGAACTTTTCCTGCTTAGGATTACTTTTTAAAATTGTTATCGATTCTTTATTTTTTTCCTTCAGAACAAGTTGTGGAGATATATCAAATTTCTGCTCTCTGAAATAAAAATTCTTCTTTTCAACACCATAATTTAATTGATCAATAAAACTGTTCTTATATACTATTGGTTTTAAGGAACCATCTGGATTCCATCTGAAATATCCTGTTTTTCCATCTTCTCCTTCGGCCTGAAGTATTAGGTCTTTTCGGATATCGATTTCTCGGCCTATTAGTCCGTCATAAATATAATTATCAATATTTTTATTAGCCATATCGGCAATGCGGAATCTGATTTTTTCTTCTTTACCACGTGTTAATCTTCTTGCTTCATTACCTGAGGTTGAAAGCACCCAGATATCATAGTTATCATAGGTTACAAGCTCATTATCGTCAACAGTCCATCCCGGACTGCCGCATATTGATTCTATTCGAAGGTCATGTAACTTTGCAGTGAATTTTACCCCAAGAGATGCGGTCAAATTGATGTGTTTTTTTTCTTCAAAATTGTAAACCCACCAATTGTTTTCACTAAAGTAAGCTAAGCTTTTTCCTTTTGGCGAAGCAATCAGGTTTTTATGATCATAGGACTGTCTTTGTAATAAAAGACTCCTTTGAAAAGTAGTGAGATTTAAAAGATAATAATCTCTAGGACCGTTGAAATCAAATTGCGGTTCATACTGCTTAGGATTAGAAACTATGGCATATTTATAATTACCGCTGAGTATTACTTTTGGATATTCATTTGAGGTAACTATTGTAAAATTAGTTGTTTTAGGAATCCACATTACTGTTTTAGGGCCATTTTCAAAATCACCAAAGTTTTTTTCCTGTAAATAGGTCCATTTGTCATTCCCATTCCATATTTCTACATCCGAATGATGTTTGCCAGTGATAATCTCATCTTGATTTTTAACTGAAAAGAATACTTTTTCACCATCATCAGAAATAAAAATTCCATTTAGATTTTCATAAATGATATTCATATTTTTTGGGAAGCTAACAGCACTAGAACTGTCGAGTTTATACAATTTGTCTTCTTTTGGCAAATAATATAATAAAGCATTAATCTTCATATTTCGATCCTGCTGGTAGAAGGCTAGCGCATTGCCGATTTTATTCCATGTTAGCCCCATGAAATGGTCTTTTTTATTTAAAACAATAAGCTTAGAATAATTTTCCGTTTTAAGGTTAATTTGAGATACAAAAGATGTGTTTTTATCTTTGCTGAAATAAGCAAGCTGAGTGCCAGATGGACAGAGACTAAAATCGGTCACGTCTTCAATTTCTCTTACTTTGCTATTTTTTAAAGAGCGTATTACAAGTTTCTTTTTTGCTTCTTTGGAAGCAAGAAGAAAAATTAACTGATCTGTCTGCTGACTGTAGGAATAACGATCGGTATTGGAAAGATTTTCTCTTACAGCTGTTTTTAAGTCTACAATAGCAATATCCTTATCTATCTGACAAATAAATTTACTTCCGGCAAAAAAACCGTTTCTGCCTTTGGGAAAACTGTATAATTTATGCGAAAAATTATTACGGATAAAAAGGGTGTCATTGCCTTTTTCATATTCCATTTTATAACAAACCCATTTCTCATCAGAAGAGACTTTATCTATAATTAATTTTCCCCATCCATAATAATCCGATGAAACCAATTGCTTTTTTTTTTGCACCACCTGCCCCCATAAGGGACAGGCTACTAATGGCAAAATAAAAAATAAAAATAAAAAAAATCTTAGTTGAGTTAGTCTTTTAATGTAATTTCCGATTAACATACTCATGTTTAGTGTAGACATAATAAAGTATTTAGTATCCTGTATTTTGAGGCCTTAAGTTTGGATTAGCGGTCAGTTCTGTTTGTGGCAGCGGAAATAAAGCATCGCTGCTGTTCCAGCCAGGCTTAATTCCGTTTAGTGAAGAATCTAATTTACCTGATCGCTTAAGATCGAAAAAGCGATGTCCATATTCTGTAAAGAGTTCCCATCGACGCTCTAAATGAATTGCATCTAAAATTTCCTGCTGTGTCACAGCAGTGGTATTGTTTAGTCCTGCGCGATTTCTAATTTTGTTTAGATCTTCTTTTGCCCCAATTAAGTCACCTTGGTAGGCTCTGGCTTCTGCCCTGATAAGATATTGTTCAGCAAGTCTCAGTACTACTGCATACTCTTTAGATGGCGCAGTAAAATCTTTTTCTTTATACTTATAAGAATGAAAATAGGTTTGGCTTCCTTTTGTAACGGATTTAATCCAGTTTGTTTTTCGTAGATCAGCTGAGTTGAATGAACCTACCAGCTGACTATCCAATGATACAGAGGGTGGTGGTATTGATGTGAAAATAAAAAAAGCTCCATCGGCTGTGTTTTGTCCTGTTAATTCAGATTGTAACCGCCAAATGGTCTCGGATGAAGAAATTAAAAATACATTTGAAACATTTTCTAATTTATACTCGCTGCTCTGATTTAAAACTGCAGATGCGCTATTTGAAGCTTCCGGATAAGCTTTTAGATAAAGATAGACTCTTGAAAGCAATGCCTGAGCAGCACTCACACTCGGCTGTACACGAGCAGAATCGTCATCTTTACTGCGTAAAAGTAAGGAAGCGTGCTGTAGATCAGTAACAACTAAACGATATACTTGGTCTACTGAAGTTTTAGAAATAATGCTGTTTTGTTTGTAATCGGTCTGTGTAGCATATGGAATATCTCCGAATATATTTGTGAGATAAAAATGAAGTAAAGCACGAATAAATAATGCTTCTCCTTCGAGTTGATTTTTTTGCTGAACAGTTAGATTTTTACTAGACTTGGTACCCTGAATTACAAGGTTAGCGGCATAAATTTGATTATAGGAGGCATTCCAATATCCAGTAACATATGTATTTGTCGGTAATAAAGAATTACGATAAAAATTATAGCTCGCTTTTGAAGGATTGTCCACACAGGTGATCTCATCGGCGTAATTTCCGAGCTGATTTGAAATTCCAAGCTGGCCACCTGTTAAAATACCTTTATCTCTAATACTTGTGTAAATATTAGTTAAGGCTGCTTCTGCGGTATTGTAATCCTCAAATACACTTTCTGTGGTCAATTGTGACTTTGGCAGATCAACCTCAACAAATGACTGGCATGATGATACCAAACTAATAATCAATAAGTAAAATATTATTGGAATTATGAAATATGTTGTTTTCATCTTAGATAATTTAGAATGTTAATTGAATTCCTGTATTAATTACTTTTAATGGTGGCAAATAACCGTAAGAAATAAATTCAGGATCTCCGTCCTTATATTTTGTAAAAGTCAACAGGTTTTGACCCTGCAGCATAATTTTACATTTAAGACCTTTTAGACTTAATGGGAGATCATAGGTGAGAGATATATTTTTTAATCTAATAAAAGATGCGTCTGTTATAGCGCCTGTACTTTGTGAGTAGAGGGAATCTGCATTTAGTGCATCATTATTATATCCAGTGGTATATATCTGATGGAATGAATTATCTCCCGGCTGCATCCAACTGTCAGTAAGTCTGTCTATCTGATTTAGCATCTGACCGGCACCGCTTACAGGGTAAGATCTGTTTTTCTGTTTTGAAAACTGGAACAGGAAATCCAGATTTAAATTTTTATAGCTGATTTGATTTTGTATCCCCCCATAATATTTTGGATTTAAATCTACTACAGCCTGTCTATCATCGGGAAAGGTGATTCTGCCATCATCATTTAGATCTTCAAATTCATAAATTCCAGTCTGCGGATTGACTCCCTTAAAATTGTAAAGCAGATTAATATTTAATGGCTGGCCTATACGATACTGCTGACTATAGGTTGAAGTTTGCAGACTAGGAAAATCTACCAGCTTATTTTTAGCAAATGTCAAATTGAGATTTGTAGACCAGTTAAAGCTTTTCCCACTAATATTTACTGTTCGCAAGGTTAATTCAAGTCCAGTGTTTTCTACTACAGCATCTAAATTAGACTGCAATGAAGTAAAGCCGGTTGTTGCTGGGAGCGGAATACCAACCAGTTGATTTGAAGAGCGGTTTTTATAAATGGCTCCTGTAACATATATTCTATCATGCAAGAAACCTAGTTCAAGAGCCAGTTCAATTTTTTTATTAGTTTCCCATCCAAAATCTCTATTAAAGAGGCGGGTGGGCTGAACTCCTGTTACTCCATTGTATATTTTACCTGAAGTTGTGTAAGTGTCAAGAAACATATAATCGCCAATTTGATCACTACCTGTTATTCCATAGCTCGATCTTATTTTTCCATAGCTCAGCCATCGATTATTCTCCAGAAAAGTTTCCTTAGAGAATATCCATGCGATACCGGCAGCTCCAAAATTTGCAAATTGATTTCTTGGTCCAAATCTGCTTGAACCATCACGACGGCCGGTAAGATTAACAATATATCGCTGTTTCCAATTGTAATTTAATCGACCAAAGAATGCTTGATATTTATATAGTGTCTCATCATCGGTATATATTCTAATATTTTTTGCGGCAGCAATATTATAGATCAAACTATTAGAGGTAAATCCAATTCCTGATAGATTAATTCTCTCTGTTTTCTGGCTCTGAAAAGTAGCTCCAGCCAAAATATCTATTTTGCCAGCTCCCAGATTTTTTGACCAGTTTATCTGCGGTTCGATAATCCATGAGCTTCGTTTGGTATCGTTTAAAAATATTGCTGAATCATCGCTCGTTGCTTCATATGCAGGATCAGCCATAGTTGAAGGTATAATTCGGGTTTCTTTAGTATCCAGACTTGTAAAACCAAAACTGCTTTTTATTGTAAGATCCTTCCATATTTCATATGATATCAACGTATTTGCCAGAAGATCGTTAGTCTTTGACTCGTATTTGCTTTCAAGATTTCTAAGAGGATTTTCCCATGTTGAATTCTCCCAGTTTAATTGCCCATCTGAAGTATAAACTGCAGGTGCATTTGGTGCGAGATATCTCGCTTCATTAGTAAAATCAAAAGAAGGCTGGTTGTTGTCCTGAACATTATATGACCCTGAAAATGATATCTTAAATTTATTATCGTCTGAATGATGATTAAGGTTAATGTGACCACCGCCTCTTTTGTAAAAGAATTCACCCGGAAAAACGGTTGTTTCCCTGTGAAAATTTCCGCTTATAAGAAATTGTGTATTTTCAGAGCCTCCATTAACTGTTCCCTGAAAATCCGATGTTTGGGATGTGCGTCCAAGAAGTTCCTTTTGCCAGTCGGTGTAGCGGTTCTGATCCCATGTCCCGTTAACATCATAATCATAAGGACCATACTCAGTTAATCCGTCATTTATAAATGCCTGTTTTCTCATTTTAATATATTGCTCTGTATTCATCAGTTTTGGAAGTTTTGTAACATTTCCAAAACCAGTAGATGCCAGTAAATTGAAGGATGTTTTTCCTTTTTTTCCTTTTTTGGTTGTGATGAGCACGACACCATTAGCTCCTCTGGAACCGTATATTGATGTCGCATCGGCATCTTTGAGAACTTCAATGCTTTCAATATTATCTGGATTAATATTGTTAAGAGGATTCACACCGGAAGGAAAAGCGGTAGCGGTTAGACTTGAACTAATGATATCTGAGGAATAGGGAACACCATCTATAATATACAGCGGTGAATTACCATCTGCCCGTATACTGTTCTGTCCCCTGATTTTTATATCAAAACTACCCCCGGGAATACCTGTTCGCTGAGTAATATTTACACCAGCCATTCGACCCTGCATAGTAGCCATCACATTTGTAACAGGCTGATTTTCGATTTCCTTAGAGGTGATTCTAGCAATACTGCCTGTTCTTTCACTTTCTTTTACGGAGTAATACCCTGCATTTACACGAACTTCCTGAAGAACAGTTGTATCGTATTGCAGTATGATGTTTAAGAGAGTTCGTCCTTTTACAGTAATTAATGCAGTTTTGAAGCCTATAAAAGATACAATAAGTGTATCAGAAGGCGAAGCTGTAATCGAATACTGCCCGTTGTAGTCTGAAATAACTGCTGAATTCAGTTTGTTTTTTACAGAAATTGTAACACCGGGCAGAGGACTAGTGCCGTCTGTTACGGCTCCATGAATGGCATGCTGCTGAAAAAGTGAAGACGAAAGGCAAGTGTTTTTTTTGGCATAAATAGGGGAGATACACGATATTATTCCCATAAAAATTAGGCAATAAAGCTCTTTCCCACCCTTGTAGAATGAAAAATAATTCATAATATTGGAATTGGTTAGTTAAAAGGTTTTTGATTAGCTAAGGTCCTCTGCTCTAGTTTGGTCGCTGCAGCTGAGGGCCATTTTTTATGCATTAAGTAAACGGCTTAACGAACATAAAGTGATTTTTTGTTTAATACACAGGCAATGATTAATTAAAAAGTTCAACTTCTCGAAAGTTGCGAAACTTGAAATGAAAACAAAACCGCTAAGAATAGAAAGGGAGTTTTAACAAAAAAGACGTGGAACTCATCTTACTGCGTTAGAGGCACTGGTATACCGTTGCAACAATAAGTGAGCCCACGCCAAAGGACGTGAGCATCTTACTTATCATCTCGTTGCAAAAATTACCAGTTTCCTAACGCGAGATTCAAAGCGAGTGCTTCAAATATTTTTCTGAAGAATCGCAAATATATGTAATAGAATACAAATATAATAAAAAATAACAAATATGGACTATAGTCCATTGAAATTTAACAAATAATGTTGGCTATTTGTATATTATGAATGACAAATTATCCGAAATAGAAAATTATATAATTGATAGGGTAAGAACCATCCGCAAGGAAAAGGGTTTTACCCAAGAGCAATTATCTCTAAAATTGGATAAGGGTGTGGGGTTTATTGGGGATATTGAATCTTCAAAAAAAGCAAAATATAATGTTCAGCACTTAAATGACATTGCAAAAATTTTTAATTGTTCCCCAAAAGATTTTTGGCCAGATAAAGGTCTGTGAATATTATTTTCTTTAACTATTTTGTATTTAGAAACTACTTAGAATAACTATAAAAAAAAGCCCTTCAGATTTATTTGAAGGGTTTTCCAATTAAAGTCGAATTATTTTTTAGATTCTTCAATAGAAACTTTTCTAAACTCTTTTAAAAGTTTTTCAATTTCCAAAGAAGATTTACGAGCTCTAGCTCCTGCAGCTTTTACACCTTTCTCAGATAAAGAGTCTGATTCTGTTTTGAATGTTTCAATCTCAGCATTAATTTTTGCGATTAGATCTTTCATATTGTCAATTTTTTAATTACGGCAGCAAATGTAAAATATTAAATGCAATGCATTGTAGAAATACCTATTAATTAAGAAGTGGTCTTTTTAATCTGGTCAATAAAATAATTTACAGGCATTCCTGCTCTTGCCAGGAAAGCGTTTGCAAATCGTTGTGTAGAACTGAATCCGGCTTCTTGGGCCAAAGCAGCGTAAGTGTATTTTCTATAAATTGGTTTGGTCCTAAGCAAATTTATGATGTATTCTATACGCAGTCCGTTTATATACTCATGTATGCGCATATCTCTATAATAATTTAGTATAGAAGCTAAATATTTAGTATTTGAATTGAATGCAGCTGATAAGGTAACTAAATTCCAATCTTTTTCTAGAAATTTTTTTTCTTTTTCAAACTTCTCCAGCTGTTTTAGAATTAAAGCTATAGTTTCACTACTGATATCTTTTATAGGTTCTTTTTCAACTTTATTTCTAGGTTTATTTTTAACTCCATCAAGTTCATCCATTAGAAGTTTATAATTTTTTTCATAAACTTTTCTTTTTCTGTAATGACGACGCGTCTGCCAAAATATAAAAATGAATAATAAAAAGATTATCACAACAAATATTACATCATAGTATTTTTCCTTTTTCAAGTCATTTGCGATTTCTTGTTTTTCTACCAATATCTTTTCCTTTTCCGAAATCAGCTCTTTTGTATCATACTGTTTGTGAATTTTACTTATTATATACTTATTATTCTCTACTAGAAGTGTATCAGCCTTGAGAAGCTCCTCTATATAGTACAATTGTTTATCTAAATTATTAATTGTTTTATAATAGTTGATCAAGAGTTCAAAAGTCTGCCTTAGATCTGGCCTAAGATATTTTTTTTCTTTAAAGATGTTGTCAACGATTTGAAAATGCTCCACGGCTTTTTGTTTCTTGTTAAGTGACCAATAGCTTTTACCTATATAAAAGTTTCCGATTGCAACATTTGCAAAATCCTTATTTTCAATTATTGCTTCCAATGAAGATTCTATTTTATTTATCGATTCAAAGTAATTTTTTCTAAAGTAGTCGTTGATTCCTTCTGAATGATTGAAATAAGGTATCATCACAGTTGATTTTAATCTTTTGCTTTCGGAAATTCCTAAAGCATTCATTTGTGTACATAAACCATAGTTTCCAAGTTTATTGTAACAAAGTCCCAGCATATGAATTGAATTGAGGTAAGGTCTGGATTCTACATTTTTGTAAAAATCCACGCATTCTCGTAAAAGAGAAACTGCTTCATCATAAAATCCAATGTAAAACTTAGTAAGAGCTATGCAGTATTTTACTTTATGTATCTGATATTTGTCATTTGTTTTAGAAAGATAGCTATTGGCGGTTAAATAATTATCCATTGCCAGTTTCTGCTGTTTAAGTCCATAGAAATAAGTTCCTTTACTAAGGTATGCGGAACCAATCAACGCATTGGATTTTGACTTCTTGGCTGTATATAAAATGCTATCAATATATATACTTCTAATTCGGTCAGGTGATATCAGCATTAAATTTTGATATCCATTCATGATTTCTTTTGGATTTTTTTCAAGTTTAGCTTTATTAAGAAAAGCATAAGCATATAATGATGCGAGTGTGCTGTCATTTTTTAGAGTATAAAGCCTATCATCTAAATACTCATAACTTTTTTTCTTTAAGGAATCAGGGATAATAAATGAAGTTTTTTGAGCTGATCCATAATTAAATACCATTAGGTAAAATAAAATTAGGTTTAGTCTATTCATATGATTAAGTATTTATTTAGGCATTGATAGTCATATAGAATGATGTAATATTAATTTTACATTTTATTATTATAAAAATAATACAAACATTTGAATTACAGTAGTTTGTTCGATGAAAAGCACTATGGATTTCGTGGAAATCCATAGTGGATTTGCCGAAAACCCACACATATTGGCTTGCGCAAGATAAATAAGCAAAATAGTTTTGTCTTGAATTCAAAAGCAAAAATGTTCAGCAAGGTGCTGAATAAAAGTTCTGCTTATCCGGATGAAAAGGACTGAGAAATCATCTCATTCATTTCAAACATCAAAATCATGAAAACTTTTTTATTATGTATTATTACATCATTTTTATTCATTTCATGCTCGGCTGATTCCGATATTGAAAATTCACAAAGTGCTTTAGATTCTTCAAATTTTTATGAATCTTCTACCAACAATGTTAACCCTTTTGATTCAAAAGGGCAAAAAGTATACGAGGCACTGAGAACATATTATCTAAGTAATCAACGACCAAGTTCTGTTTCAGAGCTTGCAGAACAGATTAGATTTGTATCTCAAAGCCTCCAGAAAAAAAATCTTTTTACAAACAGACTGATTCTCTTTACTGATGAAATTGTAGAAGCTATCATGTCAGACCCGGATAATAGTATGATTCTTATTGTTCAGAATAGCACTTTACACACTTATGCAAAAAATAATCTGATCAATTTCCTTCAGAACCTAATTGATAGAAGACAAGAGGAATTTAATATTACAAACAATTACATTTTAGGTTATGAAGCAGAGGTTCTTACTAATACTGTTTTTACTTCTGAAGAAACAGAGACACTTTTAACTGTGGCATCTATTTCAAGATATTCTCTTTATTCAGAGGAGGAACGAAAGGATAAGGACTGGGATATTTTGGTAGGTAGTAAACATGCTAAAGCCTTCTTAAAGAAAAATGAACTTTCACTTGTGCTTGTAATCGTATTGCTTGAAAAGCTGCTTTAACATCCGACATGCTTTAACTTAAATCTGCTAAATATGAAACTTCGCAACATTCTAAATATTCTTATGGTTGTAACCAATGTAGTGTGCCTAATTATTATTCTAGGCTTTCTATTTGACTATCATTTGGCAGATTATTATAAAAATCCAGAAATTACAGCATATATACCTTTTCGTTTTAAGATATATGTGCTGTATATCACATGCTTATTCAACCTATATTTTATTTTCTATCTATTGATTAAAAAAAGATTTAAAATTTAATAAAATGGTCGAACAGATATTTAAAGAAGGAAATTATGATAAAAAATCTAATTAATTCCAATTTACTTGATCTTTCAACTCCAGGTTTCGATATTCATATTATAAAGAAATATGATAACAGTTACCAGGTTGAGCCTTTTATAACAGAAAATTTGGCAGTACTAATGATAAGATCCGGAGGCGTGAAAATTAAACTTCAGGAAATGATTCAAAACTTATCAGCACGTGATCTAATAGTGATTCCAAAGGAAACAACATTCACTGTTTTTGAAGTTCGGAATAAACTTCAGCTGTATTTGATTATTTTCTCTTCAGAATTTGCCGTAAAAAACTGTCTTAAGAGAGAACTAGTTGATTCATTTTATTTATTTATAAGGAAAGAGCCTTTAAAAGCATCACTTGAAGAGAAAGAATATCAGGTGCTTTCTCTAATTTATAAGCTCATACATTATATTAATTTGGAAGTGCAAAGGACTGACATTGATTATGAACTTTACAGGATAAGTTTAAACTTATTTCTTTATGAACTTAAATTAATTTATGCGAAGTATTCATCTAATGCGCTAGTTAACTTTACAAGGAAGGAAAATTTGGTCATCCAGTTCTTAACGATATTATCAATACATTATAAAAAACAGCATCACGCTAAATTTTATGCAGGAGAACTTTTTATAACCAGCAAATATTTAAGTAAAGTAGTAAAAGAGGTGACAGGAAGTTCGGTAAAAGCATTAATTATCGAAGCTATTATCAGCGAAGCAAAAATTTTATTGGAAGATACTCAAAATACTTTTGCAGAGATCGCTGAGGAAATGGAATTTGCGAGTGTTTCAATCTTTGGAATTTTCTTCAAAAAACATACATCATATTCGCCTTCAGAATATCGTGCGATTTATATTGACAGATATAAGGATCAATAGTTTCGTTTGTTTCATTTTAAAATCTAAAGATGATGAACGGTAAATATCAATTAGAATGGTTTGATTCTTTGATACTGCAGACTTTTGATCCAGTAAGCACGAATATTGATAGTTTGACTGATAGTGAAATAAAAGTTATTACCGACAATATTTCCAAGGAATCTATAAAAATACAGGTGCATATAAAAAATGAAGTTTTTTCATTAAAAAAGAAGCGACATATACGCGTCACAGTCCGACAGTATCATTCCACACTAATTTTTCTGCTGGACTGTATAATGGAAAATCGATCGGAAAAGGTTATTCAATCTGAAAAAATAAGGAAGCTTGCTGATCTTATCATTTCAAGCCTGGATTATCTGATATCTTTCATCGAGGATAGATTTTCTTACTATCTAAGTCTGGACGAAAGAGTACCGGTAACTTACTTAATAGTATGCAGAAAAGAGCTATCATTAAAACTGCAGAGAATCAACAAAAGAACTTTCAACTCCATGCAAGATAAAATGACAATTAAAGCTGTAGTGAAATTACTTCAGAATGCAATTGAAGCAGATAATGGAAAAAAACTTACTTATCGTCGGATCCTTTACTTCCGGGAGCTTTTAAAGCTTCTTGAGGAGCATAATGACGAACTAGAAAATCCTTCCATTTTCACTCCGCTTGACGAACTTTTAATCGACCATAACTTTAATTCGGTGCAATACATTTCGATCCTGACAGAAAGAATGACCGAACAGATTTACAATGTTGAAAAACAAAATGGAAAGCTCAACCTGCTTCTGCTATTTTTCAAGGATTTTAAACAGCTTCACTCAAATGTGAAAATAACGTTCGATTCCAGCCATCAGAACATCAAGGACGTTTTGGAAAACTGGTTTGTATCTGAGATCAGTTTTCTTCAAAACAAAGACGAAATTGAAGCACAAGATATTTCAACTCCCATAAAAAAAGGAAATCCCTCGCATCCCGCTGATGAAAATAAAATCCAGTGTACACTTTCTTCTGATCAAATGGGACTGATTTTGAGAGCAACCGATGAAACAAGAATATTGAAAGCAAGATCAATGAGCCTGATTTTTAAAACGATTGTTCCGTATCTGTCAACACCATTTAAAAGAAATTTATCATATCAATCAGTTAGAAGTAAGTCTTATAATCCTGAGGAAAAGGATAAAGAATTTGTGATTAAAACATTAGAGAAAATTATCAAACATATAAAAGAATATTAATTTAATTTTTGAGATTATGAAAACATTATTAAAAATAGCACTAGTAGTTCTGCTTCTTTTTATCTCGTGCCAGAAAAAAGAACTGGATTCTAAAACTGCAGAAAACATGATTATTAAAAAATACAAATATCCATCTCCTGTAGATTTTGAAGTATTCTGCAGTGATCCTATTCATGCACGAAGAATGCTGGATTCAGGGCTGGAGCAAAAAGGCCTTGTCAAGATAATGAAGACAAGAGAATTTAAAGATCGTGATAAGCCTTTGATCGAATTTACAGCCTTATCAAAAAACTTCTTGCTTGAAACAACCTCAGAGGAAAGAGAATTTAAAATTCAGAAGGTGAAGATCGGCACAAAAAATTTTGATAAAATTATCAGCATTACTGCGGAAACTAATGACAACAGAATAGAGGTAGCCGAGTACAACGTAAAATATGACATGAATGAGTTTGGAGTATTATGGCCAGGCCTTCCTGCTGAAAAAAAAGAAAAAGCATATTTTATATTCTCTAAAAATGGCTGGCAGCTTATTGAGAAGAAAGATGCCGAACTTATGCTGCTTAAGAAAATTATGGAAAAATAAGTATCTAAAAACATCAAAAAACAGCCTCCTATTAAGGAGGTTTTTTTATGCATTTAAATTAATGTCCTGTGCTTAGCCCGCAATATCATTGAGAGGTACAAGGGTACAGCTGGGGTACAGAAAAAGTTGTACTTGTAGAAGTTTTATTTCCGGAGTTACTTTGGAATGTAAAATAAACCATAATTGTTCTTACTGGTTTATTCATAGTATGAGATGATGTTGAATGATAAATGAAAAATGCTATGTTAAATTCTATTTCATGGAACAGTTACCTAGTGGCTGTTGTTACTCTATTAGTTTTGTGGTATCTGTATACAGGGTTCCGCTATTATTCTTCAGAAATAATGCAGATTCTCTCGGGCAGAAAGAAAATTGGTTTTCCATCATTAGGGAAAAAAACAATTAATGATTCGTTATCTTCTCCTCATAAGCACGATGGTAATCCTGCAAATCTCAATGAAGCTTTTCAAGAATCTTTTGCTACACTTGATGAGGTTAAAGAACTGTCAGCACGACTGACTGGAGCCGTTTCAGAAAGCGCCGAACTAGACCGTCCAAAGCAGGAATTTGAAAATTATATCAGATTGATACTCTCTGAATATCCTTATGTGAAGATTTCTTCTTTACGCAGCAATGTGAATAATCTGCTTGCTTACGAAACGAAAAAGCACCCCGAACTGCTTCTCACTTCTACTGAGGCAGACGAACTATGGGAGGAAAATAATTAAATGACAGCAGAGGAACTTTCCCCGTCCGCTCTAGTGCGGTATGGTAAAATGTGACAAGGAGAATAGATGATGCGACGGCGCTGTTCCTCTGCTTTTTGAATTAGTATTAATCTTTAAAATGATGAACGATGTTGAACGATGGAATAAAGTTAAAGCGATTTTTAAAAACAAATAAGGTACTAATAAGCACTATTCTTTTGGTTATGATAATCAATGGGAATGGATATGCCCAGGATGGTGTTGCCGGAATCAATGAGGCCAATCAAAAGGTGAGAAGCTATTTTGATGCCGGCACAGAACTTATGTATGCAGTAGGAGCAATACTCGGACTCATAGGAGCGGTGAAAGTATATCAGAAGTGGAATGCAGGCGATCCCGACACAGGTAAAGTGGCAGCAGCATGGTTTGGCAGCTGCGTCTTTCTGGTAGTGGTTGCCACTGTGATCAAATCTTTCTTTGGAGTCTAAGCAGCTTTAAAATGAGCAGTGTTTATCAAATTAACAAAGGAATCAATCAGTCAATTGAATTTAAAGGCCTGAAAGCCCAGTACATATGGTATCTGGGCGGAGGTGTCGTGGGACTGATGATTGTTTTTGCAGTGCTTTTCATAGTCGGCATTCCCTCTCTTGTCTGTGTGGCTTTAATTGGTACGGCAGGTACTGTGATGGTGATTAAGATCTATAAAATGAGCAGGCAGTATGGTGAATTCGGCATGATGAAAGCTTTAGCTGCAAGGCAGATTCCTAAATGTGTTAAGGTGCGCAGCAGGGCAGTTTTTATTAAGTGATAGTTAAAGAACGTTAAATAGATGGAGATGGATTATGAAGGTCTTAAACTTATATGCCGGAATTGGCGGAAACAGAAAAAACTGGCATGACGTATCCGTTACGGCAGTTGAGCTGGACCCTGCACTGGCAGCTTTGTACGCGCAGAACTTTCCAAATGATAAAGTGATTGTAGGCGATGCACACCAGTATCTTTTGGATCATTATAAAGAATTTGATTTTATCTGGTCATCACCGCCATGCCAGTCACATTCCTCTTTCCGGCAGAATATCTGCGTGAGATACCGAGGAACTCCTGCTGTATTTCCCGACATGAGACTGTATCAGGAAATTTTATTTCTGAAGCATAATGCTGAGTGTTTATGGGCCGTTGAAAATGTCAAACCTTATTATACTGTGCTTATCGAACCTGATGCTGTTCTGCAGCGTCATCTTTTCTGGTCCAATTTTCCGATTCCAGAATCTGATTCACAGACGGTGATTAAAATACGTTACGCACAGATTCCTGAACTTGAAGAGTCGTTAGGTTTCTGCTTAAAGGGATCCAATATTAGAAACAAAAGGCAGGTGCTTCGCAACTGTGTGGATCCAAATCTTGGGCTCCATATTTTAAATACCGCCAGAAGTCTCTATATGAAAACTATGAAGATTAGTAAAACTAAGAAAAATGGAAAAGGAGTTAGATGATGTTTTACCTATTATGGACGTGCAGCATGACTGCATTTTATCAAAGCAGGGTGATTTAACAGTGGTTTTTAAGGCGGATCTGCCGGAAATTTTTACAATGTCGGACCAGGAATATGAGGCGTTTCACCAGTCATGGATAAAGGCGATAAAAATTCTGCCGAAGTTCACAGTTTTTCATAAACAGGACTGGTTTTTAGAAAGCAGCTATAAAGCAGATTTTGATAATGAAGACAGCAGTTTTTTAACCAGAAGCAGTGAGCGTTTTTTTAATGAGAGAGCCTTTCTTGATCATTCCTGTTATATCATGATTACCAAGAAACCAGCAGGAAGGAAAAATTCCAGTTCGTTATTTTCTAATCTTATAAGAAATAATCTTGTACCTGATGAAACACTCACTATGCAGTTCCTTCAGGACTTCATTGACAGTACAGGCCAGTTTAAAAGAATCATGGAAGACAGCGGGTTCATAAGGCTGAGAAGACTTCGAAATGATGAGTTGAAAAGCCAGAGCAGAAACACAGGCCTTATTGAAAAGTATTGTTTTCTTTCTGAAAATGAAAATTCGTATATCTATAATGATCTCAAGTTTTCGGACGGGATGCAGATAGGGGATAAGCACAGCCAGCTTTTTACGCTTGGAGATGCCGCTGATCTGCCGGCGCTCTGCGGTTCTAGAATCAATTTTGACCGTTACTCAACTGATAAGACAAAGTTCAGCATCGGATTTGCTTCAACACTCGGCCAGCTGCTGTCCTGCAATCATATATACAACCAGTATATTTTCATTGAAGATGCACAGAAGACAATCCAAAAACTGGAGAGTAAAAGATTGCGGCTTCAGTCACTTTCAGCATACAGCAGGGAAAATATGATTGCAAGGGACGCAACTAACGATTTTTTGAACGAAGCTATCGCACAGCAGCGCCTGCCTGTGAAAGCGCATTTTAATGTTCTTGCGTGGACATCCGAAAAAGAAGAACTCAAAGACATAAAAAACAAAGTGTCATCTGCTCTCGCGCAGATGGACGCGGCGGCTAAACAGGAGACAGTTGGAGCTCCGCAGATTTACTGGGCGGGAATTCCCGGAAACGCAGCAGATTTTCCGATGAATGATGCTTTTGACACTTTTACCGAGCAGGCTGTGTGTTTTCTGAATATGGAGACCGGTTACCGATCCTCACTGAGTCCCTGCGGAATACGTCTTGGAGACCGCCTTACGGGAAAGCCTGTTCACGTGGATATCAGCGATGAGCCAGTGAAAATGGGAATTTGTACTAACCGAAACAAGTTTGTCTTAGGGCCTTCTGGAAGCGGGAAATCCTTCTTTACCAATCATATGGTCAGAAGCTATTACGAACAGGGAACTCATATTGTCTTGGTGGATGTTGGGCACAGCTATAAAGGCTTATGCGATATGGTAAACGGCTATTATTTTACCTATGACGAGAAGAACCCGATTCGTTTCAATCCATTTTATATCGGGGAAGGAGACAGTCTTGATACCGAGAAAAAGGAAAGCATCAAAACGCTTTTGCTGGCTTTGTGGAAGAAAGATGATGAAACGTTTAACAGAAGCGAATATGTGGCGCTTTCCAATGCCCTGCAGCTGTATTTCGAAAAACTGGATAAGGATGAATCCATCTTTCCTTGTTTCAATACTTTTTATGAGTTTTTAAAACAGGAGTTTGTAACAGTTCTTCAGGGTGATAATGTAAAAGATAAGGATTTTGATGTGAATAATTTCCTTTATGTGCTTCGCCCTTATTACAGCGGCGGAGAATTTGACTATCTGCTCAATGCAACTGAAAATCTTGATCTGCTAAAAGAGCGCTTTATTGTATTTGAATTGGATAACATCAAAGACCATCCGATTCTTTTTCCTGTAGTGACCATCATCATCATGGAAGTATTTATCAGCAAGATGAGAAAACTGAAAGGCATACGAAAAATGATTCTAATTGAAGAAGCATGGAAAGCTATTACAAAGGAAGGAATGTCAGAATATATCAAGTATCTTTTTAAAACTGTGCGTAAGTTCTTTGGCGAGGCAATAGTGGTGACACAGGAGGTTGAAGACATTATCTCTTCACCCGTAGTGAAGCAGGCAATCATCAACAACAGCGACTGCAAAATTCTGCTGGACCAGAGCAAGTATCAGAATAAGTTTGACCAGATTCAGGAACTGCTTGGGCTGACTGACAAGGAAAAAGCTTTGGTGCTTTCGGTGAATAAAGCAAATGATCCTTCCAAAAAATACAAGGAGGTTTTTATTTCTCTCGGAGGAATGCTGTCTAAGGTTTACAGGACAGAAGTATCTCTGGAGGAATATCTTGCCTACACTACAGAGGAAAGCGAGAAAGTAAAAATGAATGCCTACGCCCAGAAATTTGGAGGAGACATCAAAAAAGGTATTGCCGCTATGGCGCAGGAATTAAGACGCGGAACTTAAATTAGTAGAAAAATGAAAATTAAAACTCTTACATTTTTAATGTGCTTCTTTTTAGTAAGCATGCCTGCAAGACCTGCAGAAAAGACAGCAGCCCTGCCGATATTGGAGATTGTAAAAGCAGTAACCAAGAAAGTAATAAAGGCAATTGATCTGGGGATCCAGAGAATGCAGAATAAGACCATCTGGCTTCAGAATGCACAGAAGCAGATTGAAAACACGCTTTCAAAACTGAAACTCGATGAGATTTCGGACTGGACAAAAAAACAGCGTGATCTTTATAAGGATTATTACGACGAACTGCAGAAGGTAAAATCTATTATAACCTATTATCAGAGAATTAAAGAAATTTCAGAAAAACAGACCCGCCTGATTGCCGAATATGAAAAGGCCTGGAATCTTTTTAAAAGAGACGACCATTTCATGATCTCCGAACTTGAATACATGGAAAAAGTGTATGACGGAATTCTTGGAGAAAGCATGAAGAATATCGACCAGATATTTTTAATCATCGAATCTTTCACAACGCAGATGAGCGATCTGAAAAGAATCGAAATTATAAATATAGCAGCGGATCAGATAGATTCAAATTACAATGATCTGAGACTTTTTAACCAGCAGAATGTTCTGCTCAGCTTACAGAGGGCAAAAACGGACGCTGATGTAAATAAAGTGAAACAATTTTACGGAATTCCGTAATCAACTCTTAAACTAATGAAAAAGATAATAATGCTTCTTGTGTCTGTATTTTTATCTGCATGCCAGCTTCAGGCTCAGCAGGCAAAACAGAGAAGGATGCTGCTGCTTCAGATAGCAGCCCTGAGAACTTATGTGGATTATGCGGCAAAAGGTTATAAGGCAGTTAAAAGCGGACTTAACTTTATATCAGATGTAAAGAAGGGAGAAGTGAACCTGCACAACGATTATTTCATATCACTGGTATCGGTTAATCCCAAAGTAAAAAAATATGGCAGGGTGGCTGAAATAATCACTCTTCAGATTGAAATTTTTAAGATATATAAAAATACTTTAGCAAGCCTCCCTCAGGATGATCTGTTTCACGGAAATGAACTTGAATACTTTGAAAGGACTTTCAGGCGTCTGGTGGACAGCTGTGATGACAATCTTGATTTGCTGCTTCTTATCACAACCAGTACATCACTTGAAATGAAAGATGATGAACGCATTGAACGCATTGATAAGCTTTATGAAGCTGCGCGGGAAGATTATGCTTTCTGTAAAAAATTCAGCGGTGAGATTAAACTTCTGGCATTATCAAAGGCTAGAGAAAAAAATGATGTCAAACAAGCCGAAGTTCTGCTTGGCTTATAAAATAACAAATCATGAAAAAGATACTTATATTTTTTGCAATGCTATTTCTGTTTTTTATGCCTTTTACAGGAAAGGCACAGTCAGCTGAAATCCAGCAGCTTATTTTAAATATCGAAAAGCTGTCGCAGTTTAAAAAGATATTAAGCGACATGAAAAAAGGATATGATATTCTCAGCGGAGGGTATAAGGCCGTCACAGATATATCAGAGGGAAATTTTTCACTTCATAAGGCTTTCCTGGATGCCCTGATGCAGGTCAGCCCAGTTGTAAAGAATTACAAAAGAGTCGGGAATATAATCGACTATCAGTTTACACTTATGAGGGAAAGCAGAAAAGGGATAGACCGTATCATTAAAAATGAAAAGTTCAGCCGTCAGGAAATCCAGTATTTTGAAAAAGTGTATTCTAATTTAAGCAGGGAAAGCCTCAGAAATTTAGACGAACTGACTTCC
Source organism: Flavobacterium potami (assembly GCF_020026915.1). Lineage (GTDB taxonomy): Bacteria > Bacteroidota > Bacteroidia > Flavobacteriales > Flavobacteriaceae > Flavobacterium > Flavobacterium potami. The sequence continues at coordinate 839,232 of NZ_JAINUY010000001.1, forward strand.
ATCGTAACAGCTGATAAACTCAGAATGAGTGATGACGAAAGGCTTGCAGCTATAGATAAGATATATGAAGATATGCAGCTGAAGGTGCTGTTTCTAAATGATTTTAACGGATCAACTTCAGTGCTTGCGCTGCAGCGTTCTAAGGAAGCTAATGATGTGAATGCGATGCGGAACAGTTATCAGTTTAAAAATTAACTCTGGCCTTATGATAAATATTTTCAAATCAGCCGTATTAGTTTTAATACTCTTTATGTTCCCTGAAGCAGTTTCTGCACAGGGACTCGGAGATAATATTGGCAGTCTTCATATAGTTCTGGAACAGCTTTACGATGAGATGATGCCGCTTTGCAGCAATCTGATTGGAGTGGGGCAGGGATTCGCAGGTTTTGCTGCAGTCTTCTACATCGCTTCTAGAGTCTGGCGTCATATTGCCAATGCGGAACCGATTGATTTTTATCCGCTATTCAGACCGTTTGTAATCGGTTTCTGCATAATGATTTTTCCTTCCGTTCTATCGCTTATAAACGGGGTCATGAAACCAACAGTTACGGCTACTGCTTCAATGGTCGATGGATCAAACAAAGCAATCGAGGTGCTGCTGAAAGAAAAAGAAAAAGCAGTCAAAGAAAGTGCGCCGTGGAAAATGTATGTCGGAGTGCTGGGCACAGGCGACCGTGACCGATGGTATAAATATACCCATGACGGTGCAGATCCTTCTGATGAAGGACTTATGGAAGGGATAGGAAATGATGTAAAATTTGCAATGGAGAAAGCTTCTTACAGTTTCAGGAATTCTGTAAAGGAATGGCTGAGCGAAATTCTGAGAATTCTCTTCGAAGCTTCTTCATTGTGTATTGATACTCTCAGAACATTCCAGCTTGTGGTGCTGTCCATCTTAGGACCTTTGGTATTTGGTATCGCAGTCTTTGACGGATTCCAGCATACCCTGACGGTCTGGCTTGCCAGGTATATAAATATTTATCTCTGGCTTCCCGTTGCCAACATTTTCGGCAGTATTATCGGAAAGGTTCAAGAACAGATGCTCAGGCTGGATATCTCTCAGATTAATACTTCGGGAGATACTTTTTTCAGCAGGACCGATATCGGATACTTAATTTTCATGATTATTGGAATTGTGGGGTATTTTACTGTTCCCTCCGTGGCCAATTATATCGTGCACGCATCTGGAGGAAGCGCATTGGGACAGAAAGTGACAAGTTTGTTTGGCGGATCGACTTCCTCAGTGATAGGTGGTGCTGCCACTGGAGCAGGAATGGTAATGGATTCAATGGGAAATGCAGCAGGCAGAGTGAGCCAGAGCATGTCATCTTCAGCAGCTGCGTCGCCTTATTTTGAGGAAAAAGGAAATTACATGAGTGACAAGCTCAAGGGAAACTCTAAAAATTAAAAGCACTCGATTATGTTTAGTAAAATGAAAAATATAGATACTGCTTTTCGTCATATAAGAGGATTTACAATGCTTGTTATCCTTTGCTGCGCTGCCATAACTTCTTATTCTATTTATAAAAGTTTCAGTTCCGTCGCTTTGATGCAGGACAAGGTTTATATCCTCGCAAATGGAAAGGCGCTTGAGGCATTTGCATCAGACCGTAAGGATAATGTACCTGTTGAAGCAAGGGATCATGTCAGGACATTCCATCAGTTTTTCTTCAGCCTTGACCCAGATGATAAAGTAATTAAAGCCAATGTTACCAAGGCCTTGTATCTGGCCGATAATTCTGTTAAACGCATATATGATGATTTAAAAGAAAACGGTTATTATTCGGGAATTATATCAGGAAATATAAGCCAGACTGTTATTGTAGACAGCGTCTGCATTGATATTAATGAATATCCCTACCGCTTTAAATGCTATGCCCGGCAGAACATCATAAGGACAACAAGCATATTGAACAGAAATCTGATTACAGAAGGAACGCTGCGAAATGTTTCAAGGAGCGATAACAATCCGCATGGTTTTCTGATTGAACGCTTCAATACTCTTGAGAACAAAGATCTTGGAACAGTAAACCGAAAGCCATGAGAAGTCTGATACGAAAACAAAGACAAAATGTAAAGTCTTCAAGGTCATATATGATAATGAGATTCTGGTGGGTAACAAAAATGAATAGGCTGACTAGAGACCTTTCAAATTCACAGCTTAAGTTTTCAGTAATCATTTTTGCGGCCCTTGGAACGATTTTATGTGTTTATAACGCATTGAGCGGTTTTCTGTCAGAAAGTCAAAAATCAATGAACATTGATGCAGTAAAAGTGCTTAAGCCTGCTTATAGTCATGAGGGAGGCCCTATGCATTCTCTGGATCTGTCATTTAACAAATATGCTGAGAGATCCAATATCAGCAGATATATTGACAGTGTGATAAATACAGCAGACTTAACCGATTTGTCTAAAAATCAAAATTCCATCGCTGAAGATTTTAGCATCAGTCCGAAGCTCAAGTCAACTAATTCATCTAACTATAAAAAATAAGATTATGGAACATAAAACACTTTCAGCCAGAGAGAAAAAGAATCGCAGTATGATGCTGGTTCTTCCACTGCTTGTTCTTCCATTTATAACCATGCTTTTCTGGGTGCTTGGAGGAGGCAAAGGAACAGAAAATCCAATTTCAGGAACTGAAAAAAAAGGATTTAATATGCTGCTTCCAAATCCAAAACTAAAGGAAGATTCCAGTTTGGATAAAATGAGCTATTATGACCAAGCATCAATTGATTCGATAAAACTGCAGGAACAAAAAAAGAAAGATCCTAATTATTCGGTTGGTGCGCAAGATAATGATAATCTTGAATCAAAACGTTTTTTTGATACGGATGAGGTTGCATGGAATGATAAACAAAACGGACTGAAAACAGACTATCTAAAACCAGAGAATGAAAAGAAGATGTACCAGAAACTTGAAGCGCTCCAGAAAGCTATTGCGGAGCCTCCAAAAGAATATCAGAGCGGTCAGGATATGAGGGAATTTCAGTACCAGAAAATGCCTCACGGTGAATCAGCCGAGTTGAAAAATCTTGAACAGCTCATGGCAGCCATGAGTGCGCCTTCTGAGCCTGATCCTGAACTTGCCCAGCTTGGCGGCATGCTGGAAAATATTCTGGATATCCAGCACCCAGAACGTGTACAGGAAAAACTGCGTCAGAACTCAAAGCTTCAAAAAGGAAAAGTTTTTTCAGTGAACAGAAAAGCTGAAGAGCAAAACCTGAGCTCTCTTCAGACCAACAAAGTAAATTATGAGCAGTCAGCAAATTCATTTTATTCGCTTGATGGTGAAATCAACGATGAACAAAATCAGAACGCAGTTGAGGCAGCGGTCCATGAAACGCAGACGATTGTCAACGGTTCTATTGTAAAAATCAGACTTGCAAGTGACGTTTTTATCAATGGTGTACTAATTCCAAAAAACAGTTTCGTTTTTGGGACAGCGTCACTTAAGGGAGAAAGGCTTGAAATAAAGATCAATACCATAAAATACCAGAATTCCATTTTCCCGGTTGAACTATCCGTCTTTGATATAGACGGCATTAAAGGCATTTACATTCCTGGAACCATAAACAGGGATGTAGCAAAAGCATCCGCTGACAGGTCCATGCAGAGTATTGGACTGGCAGGAGTCAGTGATTCTTGGGGAGCTCAGGCGGCAGGAATGGGAGTGGAGGCAGCCAAATCACTTTTAAGCAGGAAAGTTAAGCTGATAAAAGTAGCAGTCAAGGCAGGTTACAAAGTGCTTCTCTACGATGAAAAAGAAAAGAATGAACAATAACTTTAAACTAAAAGAAAATGAAAATTTTAAAGACACTAATTATCACATTTATTTTTCTGGCTGGTTTTTCAGTTTCTGCACAGTATGATGCTAAAGCCGAATTTAATAATATACAGCTTAGCTATTCAAAAACCACCAGCATTTTATTTCCGTATGCGGTAAAAAGCCTGGATGTCGGAAGCCGTGATGTTCTGGTGCAGAAAGCTAAAGGAGTGGAAAATATACTACTTCTTAAAGCTGGAAAGCAGAATTTTCCGCAGACTAACCTGACTGTTGTAACATCTGACGGCAATCTTTACAGTTTCATTTTAAATTTTGATGATCTGTGTCCAACATTAAATGTGGATGCACGATTACGAATTGGCGAGGATAAATCGCTGCTGTTTTCCCTTGAGAACGAAAACCAGAAAGAAATAAAAGAATATGCCCTGCTTGCTCTATCCAAGAAAAATAAGGTAAGCGGACTGGGCTCAAAAAATGCAGAAATTGAGTTTAAGGTTGACGGCATTTTTATTCATCAAGACGTGATGTATTTCAGATTGGTTTTAGGGAATGATTCCAGAATTAATTACGATGTGGACCAGCTTCGTTTTTTTATCCGAGACCAGAAAAAATCCAAAAGAACTGCAGCTCAGGAAATAGAACTGACACCGCTTTTATGCACCGGAGAATTTAGCAGGATTTCCGACAAATCAGAAACTACAGTAGTATTTGCGATATCTAAATTTACGATACCGGAAAAGAAGAAATTCACAATGCAGGTCTTTGAGAAAAATGGAGACAGGAATCTTGAACTTAATATAAAAAACAGGCACCTGGTAAATCTTGAAATACTGGGTAACTTATAATCAGTACTAATTTTAAATGTGAATATCATGAACGAGAAAAATGTACAGTATCTGAAAGACCAGTTAAAATATACTGGATTCGGAGAAACTTTTGATGCTGAATTAAGAGAGAATATCCAGAAAGGGGATAAGGACTTTAAATTGATGCATACCGGTATTATGAACAATGGTGTCCCTAACAAAGATACAGTAACCGTTGAACTGAATTTTAAAAAGTCCGACCAGAGCGATATGTATTTTTTCAATAGCTATCAGGTTAATCTCCAGAAAGAGGATAATAAGCCGGGATTGGAACAGACTTTTTATATTAATAATGATAATACCAGCATCACTCTCAAAGAGGCGTATAATTTGATGGAGGGCAGATCGGTCAATAAGGATTTAAAGAATAAGGACGGTGAAGCCTATAATTGCTGGATTCGTATGGACTTCAAAGAAAGTGACGACCGTGGAAATTTCAAACTTCAGCATTATCATCAGAACTATGGATATGATCTGGAAGCTTCGCTGGAAAAGCATTCGATAAAAGAACTTCTGACACCTCAGTACAAGGAAGATCTGATGAACTCTCTGAAAAAAGGCAATCTGCAGTCCGTAACTTTTGTGGTGGGAGGAGAGGAGAGAAAACAGTTTGTGGAAGCTAATCCCCAGTTTAAGACTATTAAGGTTTATGATTCTTCTCTGCAGAGAATAAATGACCGTGAAAGCAAGAACGAGAAGCAGTCGCAGTCCAAAGGAAAGAGCGCAGACCTGGCTGACAATTCCGATGAGACCTCTCAGAAAGAAAAAAAAAGTAATTCCCGTTCAAAAAAAGCGGGCAGATCGGTTTAAGGTGCTTAAATAAATTAAAACTGAGTTATGTCTTCTGAAAACAATCGAGTAGAAAATGAGATAAAAGTCTGGCAGTCCAAGGAAGAAAAATTAAAATTTTTATTTCAGAACAGCCCGCAGATAGAACGCTCTTTTGGCATAGAGAAACTGAAATTTTTTAAGATGCTCCTTTTTAAATATAAAAAGACGAAAGGCGTAGATGAAAAAATAACTTTAAGGTTTCTTAAGCATGAATTTAATAAATTGAAGCATCAAGTCTATCCTAATATCATTGTCCGGCTTTTAAATGAAGTGCTTAGTTCTGTTGTTTTTGAAAGGATAGATAAACAGGATTATCTTAAAGATTTGGAATTAAACAAGAAAACTTTAGAGGAACAGCTTATAAAAAGCGGTTTTCATGTGGCTTATGGCAAAGTATTGGAGCATATGCAGGAGCAGCAGTTAAATTTTTCTATTCCTGTTTCTTATCACATCTCAGAGAATGAAAGACTTGAACATTCACTTCAATTTGTAAAAGATTCGCAGGGAGCTTACCAGTTTGATGGATTCAGGTCAATACTTCACAATGATTCATCACCGTCCAGCCGAAGTACGCATTATTTCAAGAATGAAAAAACTGAGAGTTTTAATGCGGCAGAGGCATATGAAATGCTGGCAGGAAGAGCAGTGCTTAAAAGCGGGACTTGGAAACAATTTAACTTTAATGATAAAGACCTTAATGAAAATTATCTAATGCATGAATTTCCACAGGCATATGGCTACAATGTTAGCAATGCTTTAAGAACAGTTCCTCTTAAAAATGATGATTACGAAACATTCGAATCCCTGGCCGATTCTTTGAAAAAGGGGAGGAGGGAAGAAGTTCTTCTTATGATACAAGGGAGAGAAATGAAGGTTTTTTTGGAAGCAAATCCACGCTTTAAAACCTTGAATTTTTATAACGACAGGATGCAGAAACTTAGTCTGGCGGAAATTAAAAACGGCTGTAAAATTAGTCCGCTGCTAAAGCCGCAGCAAAATATTGAGTTGCAGACCGCAAAAAAATCTCATCATATGTGATGTTTATTTATCTTATACAGTTATGGAAAATCTTAATCTTTTATCGGGATTTTTTCAGGCAATCGAAAATGACTTCAGAATCAGCACAACTCACATTGCTATTTTTGCCGCCTTGCTTCAATTTCGTGCAAGCAAAGATTTTGTAAATCCTATTCAGGCTTACAGCATAGAAATCCAGAGTATTTCTAAGATCATGTCTCACAAAACCTATCAAAAATGTATGCGTGAATTGGATGAGTACGGTTATTTGATTTATGTGCCTACAAAGAATAAGAACAGAAGGAGCAGTATTTATTTTCACTTGGAATAAGTTGTACTGAAAAAATTGAAAGTAGACAGAGTTTTGTTTTAAAGTAGATGATCAAATATTATAATGAGTAAAACCAGAATTTTATGGAAGAATTTATAACGAAAGATGATTTAAGACAGTTCGGGCTTTTCATGACCGATACAGTGCGTACTGCTGTTGCGGAAGCATTTCAGCCAAAAAATTTTGAGCGGGAATCTGAGTGGCTGAAAAGTAAAGCTGTCCGTAGGCTGCTTGATATTTCTGCAGGCTCGGTGCAGAATCTTAGAACCTCGCAAAAAGTACGTTTTAAAAAGGTGCTTGGATCTTATTATTATAACAGGGAAGATATTCAAAAACTCTTTAGCGATGACAAAGATTAATAGATTAAAAGAAAGCCATATAATGAGCTTTTTGTGTATGTACGCTAATGATCCCAAACTAAATGTTTGGCACCTGTCAATTTTGACAGCTATACTAGGGTTAGGATACAGGCAGGGGCAGAGGAGGAGAATAAAAGTAAGTCGCAGTAAAATTATGGAGTTATCCCATGTGAACACTCTGCCAACTTATCATAAGTATTTTAAACAACTTCAGGATCTAGGATACGTTAAGTATACCCCTTCGTATCATCCTGGCTATAGGAGCGAAGTAAAACTATGTAAAAAGAGGCTATCTCAAAATATTTGAGATAGCCTCTTTTAAGTTTGAATATGTCTTAAAAATATTTATCAAGAAGAAATGTTGTATTTCTTTTTGATTGCCTGGATTTCTTTTTCCAGTCTACTGAGAACTGCCAAGTCCGGCTTAGACATTTTAGGCTCAGTTTTATTGAGTTTTTTATTTAGAATTGACATTTCACGGCCGATTGTTGCCTGTTCAGTTATGGCGTATGCTTCAGTCTGTTTTACTGATGCGTGGCCCAGTAGTTCTTTAACTACATTTATAGGAACATTATTGTTTAATGTAACGGTGCTTCCAAAAGTGCGGCGCGCGATGTGAGTATTTAAAGTAAATGGAAATCCGCATAAAACTGCCACTTCTTTCAAGTACTCATTCATTTTCTGATTGGATGAGACAGGCAGTACAGTTCCGCGCTGAATGCATAGCTTATGTTCTTTATATTTCTCAATGATTTTAAGTGCCTGAGGGAGCAGCGGGACATTGGTTGTTGAGTTTGTTTTCTGTCTTTCGGACATAATCCAAAGATTTCCGTCAATGCCTTCTTTGATATCACTTTTCTTTAATTGGTAAGCATCTATGTAAGCCAGTCCAGTGTAACATTGGAATACAAATACGTCCCTGACAACATTAAGCCTGTCAGTAGTAAAATAATGCCTTTCCAGTTCATACAGTTCCTGAGTGGTAAGCGGTTTCTTTACCAGTTTTGTTTTTCGCCCCTTAAAGTTCTTAAAAGGATCCTTTGTGATTAATTCCTTATCAATCGCGCGGATTACAATCTTTTTGAAATTTGCAATGTATTTTAGTGTAGTGTTATTGCTGCAGTCTCGCACTGTTCTAAGATAAAACTCAAAGTCTTTAACAAATTCGAGATTCAAATCCGCAAATTCAACATCCTCTTTTTTAAACTTGAATTTAATAAAAGCAGTTAAATGGTTTTTAGTAATGGTAAACCTGTCAAGAGTGCCTTTTGCATATCCTTTTCCTAGAAGAGCCTTCATTTCGTCATTATGCTTTTGAAATTCTTCCAGAACCTTGATTTTTGGTGCTGTTCTTCCAAGAATTTGATCCATGATTTTTTCAGCAGTTATATGTTTTCCGCTGTAGAGCATTTCAGTTTTGATTTCATTGATTTTAATTGTCAGTGAATCAAGAAAGAAGTTTAAAGACTTTGCATCTTCTTTAGAGCCAACCGCTCGTTCGGTTTTTTGGTCCCATCTTGAATACTCCCATTTGCGTTTGGTTGATGCTTCTTTAGGGATGCTGTCTACGGTTATTCTAAAGTAAACCGTTCTAATTCTTTTGTCATTACTGGTTATTTTCATAAAGAAAACTAACCCAAAACTGTTTTCTAACATAATTCAGTCTTTTTAGATTAATAAATGTAGAATTATAGCGTCAAAAAAGCAAGTCGTTAACCTCGTTAACCCCTTTGTTTATAAGGGATTTATTCAATTTCTGTGGCAGTTTTTCGTGGAAACCAAAAGTGCCACGATTCTGCCATAGAGATTTTGAGCGGTTTTAAAAAATATGAAAAGCAGCATAAATGAAAAAAGCCTGCGAATCTTACGATTTGCAGGCTTTACCACGTTTTTTAGGGGTTTTTGAAAAGATTGAAAAACTTTCGTTTCGGCTTCTTTTACCCTTTTGGTGGGGAGAGCAGGATTCGAACTTTAAGCTTGAAACCGCTGTCAATGCCACTTTTATTTATGTCTTGAACCTCTGTGCACCGATTTTGCACCAAATTCAATTTTTACTATTTCAATATTAAATCATGCACAAAACTTTAAAAATTAACGAATTAACATGCAGTTCTATTATTCTTTGTGTTTAACAAATATATTATAAATTTTTTAAATACAGGGCTGCCATAAATTTTGGCTTTTTGAAGACTTTTGAAAAGTTTCCTTTTAAGTCAACCGCGGTGAAAGAGGGATTCGAACAAAAATTCTGCGTCCCGCTTTTATACTGCATTTCTAATATTTTTTCTGTTTTGCGCCACGATTCTGCCACGGACTTTTTATGCGTTTTTATGCATTTTGAAAAGTTCCGGAGCAAATTATCCGTTTAAATTTAAGTTGTAATTCTTAATTGATTCTAATACAAAAGTAAACCTTTTTATTACAAACTGCGACAAATATTTTATTACCTTTTAAGTAATTTAAATAGAATTGAATTATATTGGCTTTTTGTGTCAGAAAGAAGATTCATTTCAGTTCAAGTAGATAATTCGTTTTTCTTAATTTTCATTGAGGCCACCTTAACTTTTTGTCGCAGAAATAGTATCAAGTCCAGTAAAGGTTTTTCCAGATTTGTCTACACCTACCACCACTCTACCAGCAGGCTCACCATCTAAATGGAACTGAATATTTTTGGAATCTTTCCACCATACTCCAAACGTATGGTAATCTTCATTCCAATTTACATCTTTCAACGGATTTACGTCTAGTAAACCACTTTGATTGAAGTTTCCATAATTTCTAATTTCTCCTGGCGTTTTTCCCGAATCAGCATGAAAATATTGTGGATTCATTTGGGTGGGAAAATTGGGTTGATAACCGCATGATGGTTTTGAATTATTCTCAATAATGTCTGTTAGATAAATTAGGCAATATGGTTGACTTTCTTTTGACAAGAAAAAGACAAAGAATGAGCGCTCAGTCTTTTTCAAGTTTCCAAGTTCTAACCCAATCCACTTTCATGGTATTGATACTATTATCATTCAGATCTGATTTTGAAGCTAATCCGCCTAACCACGTTTCATCAGCCGTCCATAAATCAAAAATGATTTCTAAATCTCTAGTAAACTCGCGATCGGTATAGGTTTTTCCAGATTTGTCTACACCTACCACCACGCTACCAGCAGGCTCACCATCTAAATAGAACTGAATATTTTTGGAATCTTTCCACCATACTCCAAACGTATGGTAATCTTCATTCCATTTTACATCTTTCAACGGATTTACGTCTAGTAAACCACTTTGATTGAAGTTTCCATAATTTCTAATTTCTCCTGGCGTTTTTCCCGAATCAGCATGAAAATATTGTGAATTCATTTGGGTGGGAAAATTGGGTTGACAACCGCATGATGGTTTTGAATTATTCTCAATAATGTCGATTTCATTCCTATTATAAGAGTCTCCATTGTTTAACCAATAGGTATTATATGCAGAAATATGAGCCGATTTTATTCTTGCTTCAGTATACATTGGATAGCTAATTTTAGTTCTTGAATGTATTCTAGCAGTTTGAAACCATCTTCCATCAGGATTACTCTCGTTTAAAGTTGCTTTTATCCATAAATTACCATCAGTAACACCAGAGTTGCTATTTGATGTTGACATGAAAACGGGTATACCGTAATTCCATGTAGATTTATACCATTTTGTAGCATCCCAAGCTGTAAATTCATCAGACATGTCTTCCTGCTTCACCCATTTCATGTCAGATGGAGTTGTATTTGTAATTGAAACAAATGAAGGATAATTTGGATCTATGTTTTTGAAATCTTCTGCAGTGGGGCCTTTAATTAGGGTATTAATCGTTATGTTTACTTTTGCAGTTGCTTTGTCTCCATTTTTATCTGTTAAGGTATACGAAAAACTATCGGATCCGTAAAAATTTATTTTTGGAACATATTCAAAAATACCGTCTTTAACTTCTATTACAGTACCGTTGCTAGCAGTAGATAATAGGCTATAATCATCTCCTTTACCTCCATCTTGACCGATATTATCATTTAAAGAAACATTTACCTGATTGGAAGTTCCAGTGCTGCTGTTTTCATCAACAACAAGGACATCGTCTTGAGCTGTAGGTTTGGAGTAATCAGGAATAATGTCTGACTCAGAACTATTGCTGCTACAACTACATAGATACACTAGAGATGTTATAGCTATAAGTAAAAATTTTGTTTTTTCTGTAAGGGCGTGTTTAAAAATCATTTTATTTAATTTAACTAATTAATCCTAAAAGGATATTTTTTTATTGTTGAAAATATAAGAATTTCGCTTCGTATTTTAGGATTATTATATTTATAGTTTAGTAGTACAAAATTGGTTTTGTTAATTTTAAGCACTTTTTGACAAATGAATGAAGTGCTATTTTTTAAGTAGTTTAGAATTTCGCTATTTTATTTTAAAACCAAATTGTCTTTAACCTCTTAGTTCTAATTACCGAATCAGAGCTATGTGGTTAAAGACCAATTTAGAAATTATTCTTTTATTAATTTTCCAGAACCTGCATCTGTAGCGATGATATAGGTTCCTTTAGATAAATCCGATACATTTAATGAACTAGTTGCTGCTGTTTCTTTTACTAGGGCACCTGACATACTTAAGACTTTATAAGTTTTAGTTTCTAAGTCAGCATTAAAAGTAACTACTTCAGTAGCTGGATTTGGGTAAAAAGCGACAGTGTTTCTGTTTGTTTTTTTTGTACTTAAAGTTTCCGTTACACCTACTACGTAATTTACATAATTTTGATCGGTTGAAGGATTAGATCCAACAATTTGCAGAATATAATTATATCCTTGTACATAGCCAGGAGTTTCAGCTATAGGTAATGTGCCAGTAGGTAAACTGATAACAACAGTTGCGGCTCCATTGGTAAAGTCTGCTGCGGATAAAGTTTTTAAAACAGTTAAATTATCTGAACCCCAACCCAATGGTGCTATTCCGAAACCAGATCTAGAGAAATTTATATATATAGTATTACCAACTGAAGGATTAGTAGCGTCAAAATTAGTAATTTCAATAGTTATTGTTTTGGCAGTTGTATTATCAAAAGTATAGTTAGGAATTCCGCCCCAGGCATAACCAGCAAAGCTACCTGGCATAGAAACATAGGTATTGCCTCCGTTCATTGTTGTAGAATAATAAACTTGTGCAGTCAAATTTGTAGTGCTTATACTTAAGCCAAACATAATTAATAATAATGTAATTTTTTTCATGGTTTTTTTGTTTTAGTTGTTAATATTTTGAGAAAAGCATGGCGTATATGCTTTTATTCTTTCGTAAGATTATTGTTTAAATTTTCTTTTAAGTAAATTTGTTACTCGACAAAAACTAGACTATAATGAAAGTAAACTACTATTTATATAAACATTTCCCATGAATTATAAGTTTTTTTATTATACTCGTTAAACGCTTGAAAAAATCATGCAAATAGTTCTTAGTTAAGGGGAAGGGGATAACTAAATGGTTCTGGACAGAAAGTATTGAGTGTTTTACTTTTTAATAAACTTTGCTGCCCCTATTTTCTTGTTTTCTTTTAAAAAAACGATATAATAAATCCCTTCTGAAAGTGAACTCACATTAATTCTAGCACTACTAAGGATTTCTTTTTTTACTAATTTCCCAGCACCATCATATATCATTGCAGTCGAGTTTGATTCGTTTGCATACGTATTTTTGATTGTTAGGGTGTCAATAACTGGATTAGGATAAATTGTTATTGTATTGTCGTTTTCGAAAGTTTTTGGATCTACTGATAACAGATTAGTACTAAAATTATATACTTGTAATGCTACTGAACTCACATGACCACCTGTGTCAGGTAATTGTACTGCTATTTGATTATTTGCAGTAACAAGATTATAAGGCACTGGAATTTCTAGAACGCCAAAAAATCGATCTCTTTCTGCTTGGTCATAACCGCGGAAGTTAGTTGGCACAGGGATAATAGTATTGTTCACTTTGACAATCGGACTTAAAGATTGTCCATGATCTCTTCCTAAACCAATTCTTAATACGGCATCTCCATAAGTGCTTTTCTGAACGCCATTTACACTAAAATTAATAGGCTGATTTGCGCTAATAGGTTGCAAATAGGTCGTTGCAAAATATTTAGTTTCGTCGCAAGTTTCATTAATTGTTATGGCATTGGCAAAGGTATACTCTAAAATAATAGTTGATTCGGCACCTAGTGTAACTGATGTTAGTGGTGATGGCACAGTACTTTCTTCTAGTGTAGCGAAGTTATTTATAAGAGTTAATTGTTTTTTGTTAATGCTTGTAATGGCAGTATTGTTGATGTTAAAAAGGTTTAAGTTTACTTTAGTTGCTTGGAAGTTTAAATTGTTTAGAATCACATAAGCCTTATTACCATCGATATAGGTATTGGTTAAAACATCTAAATTATCCGTCTTACTATATACTCGTGTACCTTTAACATTTTTCCATAATTGATAAAATTTTACCAAGTCCGTATAAACCCATTGTCCGGTATAACTCGCTGGTTCATTTGCTTTTCGCATCAAACGATGAGAATATGGAACTCCATTATACATTCCCCATTCCGCTTTGGTAACTACAAATGGAATAGCAAAATCAATAGTATTGGGTCTTTCAAGAAAAGCCATTAATTGGGAATTCATGGCTTTTAAAATCAACCAATCTCTATAAGAACTCCATTGACTGTTATTGTAATCATGAGTTTGAGCTCCGTATTCTGAGATTACATAGGGTTTAGTAACACCAAATTTCATTACGCTATACTGGTCCATCATATCAAAAGTAGCCTCAATATTGCTCCCGGAACGCAATTGTTTTTTTCCGTTATTGATCGATGAAAAATCATAAAGGTGTAAAGACCAAAAATCCATTTTGCTTCCGGCAACGTCCATAAATAATTTATCGCGATTGTTCCAACGCTGAAAATTTCCTACTTCAAATTCAGGAAAGGCATTGGTGTAACCCCCGATTTTAGCGTTTGGGACCTGTACTCTAATGGCATCAGCAACACCATTATGAAAGTCGGCTATATCTTTTATCGATTTAGTGTATTCTTTTAATCCTCCTAAAAGGTCATAATCAGGTTCGTTTATTACTTCAACATAAGTGGGTTTCTTTTGCCCTGTAATTCCATCACCACTAAATGCGTTGATGTAACGCCCCATATATTCACCCGTTGCAGTGGCATTGGCTAAATACCAGCCAGAATTAGTGGGTTGATGATCTGTTCCAGTCCAAAACGGATGCAATTGAGCACATAAAACTAAACTCTTTCTATTTTCGTATTGATGAAGGTTGGTTTTTTGGGCATATTGACTTTTACTGTAATTTCCTAGAGAAGTGATTTGAGTAGGATTCGCAAAACCAGGTCTGGCAGGATCTTGATTTAATTGATTTTTTAATACATAAGTAATTCCTCCTGTATCTCTTCCTAGGTACACATCTAGGCCATTTAAAAATTCATTTCTTAAATCGGGCGAAACATTATCGCCATCCCATTCAGTTTCTGTTTGATTGGCATGCGTTGTTATGAATTTTGAACGATCAAAAGTAGAGATGCCTCCTACGGAATGTTTCACGTTAAGTTTTAGATTTACATTTACTTGCGCATAAGTAGGAAAGGCACACGCTAGTAGTATGGCGTAACGAAACACTATTCGTTTGTTTCTTTTCATGGTATTTTGAGAGTATAAAAATAGCTTGTATTAGAAAGTCTGTTTGAAAGCAAGGGCAGTAAATAGGTAAATTATTTACTGCCCCTTGCACTTATTTGTTTAAAATTATCATTACTAGTTACGGTCTTAATTTAGCTTCACTAACAGTAATGTCATCGATATAGAATTTTAAAGCAGAGGAGTTACCTTGGTTGTCACTTCTAAGCATAAAACTATAATCAGCAGTTGTATTGATTTTTACTAGTGCAGAACTGTAAACCCATTTTCCAACTGCAAAATCTGCTGAGAATCCAGGGTTTGGACCTATTCCCCAGTCTGTATTTGGAGTAAAGTATAATCTTAGATCAGGAACAGAGGCTTTGTCACCTAAGCTTTCTACATAAACCCATGATCCCATAGAATAGGTTTTGCCAGCAGTAAGTCTAAAAGTTCCTTTATCGCCACCATGATTATAACCTAAAATCATACCGCCACGAGCATCTATTTGAACGGACAAGCTTTTTTTGCCGCCATGTGCTTTTGTACTTGTAACCGCCGATGTAAATTTGTTCCACGGAGCTCCCCAGCCAAGATATACCCAGTCAGCACTAGTTGAAGTTTCAAAACCATAATCAAAAGTAGTTGAAGCTAAAATATTAACGGATTTGAAAGATACAGCAACATCTGTAAATGAACTAGCAAAAACAGCATCTGCAGTGGTTAACGATCCTTTTGTGTATGATACAGTAATAATGTCGTCGTTGTACAAGGTTTGCCCAGCTAATTTTAAAAGAACAATATTACCTTCAGTTGGGCTTATTGTCGCACTAGAAATAGTTACAGGTAGCGTAGCACCAGATTTGTTTTTTAATGTAACAGAAAAATCAGATGCTTTTAATGTTTCAGCATTCATTTCTCTACTGTAATTCAGAGCTATATTTCCTTGATCGTCTATTACTTGAGCGTCATCCATGGTAACTGGGTCAGTCGATGGAATTACGTTGATAAAATCTTTAAGCATTACTGTTGCTTCACCAAATGGGCGAGGGGTATTGGCTTTGATAGTAAATCCAAATGTTCCTAGTTTTTTATATCTTACATCTACTGTTTTAGTATCAGTTGTTGATGTCGCAGGATCTCCTCCGTCGATAGTCCAAAGATAGGCTTCTGGTTCCCCTTCAGTAATCAAAGTATATCTAATCGTTCTTCCTGCTAGTACTTCATTTTTTGCACCATTAACTACATTTAGTTCTGCTCCTAAAGTACCGTCTGTATTTAAATAATTTGCTTTAACAACAATGCTTATTGGAGCTAAAACGGTTACTACTATCGTAGTATCTAATGCTTTGGCAACAGGATTTGTGCTTCCTGTAGTATAAGCTTCTCCTTTAAAAACTTGATGTAATTTTACTTCATGTTTTCCAACAACGTTAAATATAGCTTTAACATTCTGTTCCGTTGAAGTAACGTCATTGTCAGAATCTACAATGTCAACAACGCCTTCTGGAAAAGTCCAAAGTCTTGACTCAACCCCCGCTGAAATATCTCCAAAGGTTTCGTGGCTACCTACCCTAATTTTATTTCCATAGTCCATTTGTGAACTAACAATAATTCTGCTGTTGGCCGCATTCAAATCGATAGAATCATAAATGTCACTACATGAATATAACCCTATTGCAACAAGAAATAGTGCAATTACTATTTTAAGTTTTGTTTTCATAATTTAAGTGGTATTGAAATTAGTTGTTTAATTGACTATTTGTTTGTCTCTCAACCGATGGTATAGGGAAATAATCATTTTTAGCTGGAGTATAAGTTACAGCAGCATTCTTGAAATCATCCCTGATTCTTTCTATAATATACAATGGTGCTTTGTTAGCTATAGTTGTAAAATTTTTCACTCTCCAATTTTCATCTGCAAGTAATTCAGTGAAAACAGATTTTGCAATTCCCCATCGTACTAAGTCTTTCCATCTATGACCTTCAAAAGCCAATTCAAGCGGTCTTTCTACTCTATGAATATGTGTTAAAACATTTTCTTTTGTAGGAGGTACTAAAGGTTGATTACCATGTACTTCTTTGCTTATATGTAATTGTGGAAACGTATTACTATTTGTTGCTAAATATTGTTTTAATGTAATTACACCCGCACGAGTTCTAACAAAATCAATATACTTAATAGCTTCATTTACATCGCCAGTGCTGTTAAGAACTGCTTCAGCATACATTAAATAAATATCTGCCAATCTAATTTGCCTGCAGTTAATTCCGCTTCTAGAGTTTCCGTCCTCGTTAGCCAAATGATACCAGTTAGTATATTTCTTAACATAGGCACTTTGACCATAACCCCAACCTTTTAATTCAGCTACATTTCTTAAATAATATTGTCCTTCAAGATTTTTTGGGGCAATAGTAGCAGTAAGACGTTTAGACTGTAAATTAGTAGTGTTTATTGGATTTGTGACATCTACCGCATCATTAATGTATAATTCGTGTAAGAAATAAGAAGGCAATATCGTATTAAATCCACCATAATTTAATTGCGCTAGCCCTACAGCTAAATTTGAAGCTTCTGCTCCAGCTGCATAAGGTGTGTCGTCAACATTACTTCCGTTAGCACCTGGATTTTCAGTTGCACTATAGGCAACTTCAAGAATTGACTCACTATTAAATTCGTGCTCTTCATCAAAATTATCCATGATATTCGCAGTCAGGCTATAAACACCTGAATCAATTACACTTTTAAATTCAGTCGCAGCTGGTCCCCATTGTTTGTCAAATAAATATACTTTTCCAAGTATAGAAGTAGCGGTACCCCAAGTAACTCTACCTAAGTCTTTACCAGACCATGTTTCTGGCAGATTGGCTTTAGCAAATTCCAAATCAGGAATGATAATTTGGCTATTAACCTCTGCGATTGAGCTAAATTTTACATTAAAATCTGCTTTTGTTTGCGGAACTTCTGTATGAATAACAGCTCCTCCATAAGTATTAGCTACTAAGAAATAGAAGAAAGCTCTTAAGGTACGGGCTTGGCCTTCAATACTTTCTTTTTCACCGGCAGCAAAAATACTTGGGTCAGCAGATTGAATTTTTTCTATTACTTGATTGGCTCTAAATATTCCAGTGTACAAATTTGCCCATTTGTTAGTAACCGCTTCACTGGCATCGTTAAAAGTGAAATTTCTGTAAGCATAGGGTCTGTACCAAGATTCAGTACCCCCTAAGTCTGCCATAATTTCATCTTCAATTAGGCCATTACCGCTTATTGATTGAAATTGTAAAGCCCCATAAACTGTAGTTAAGGCTGACTGAAAATCTTTTGTAGTTTTCCAAAAAGTTTGATTTGTAATTGTATTTGGATTTACCTGAGTCAAAAAATCCTCATCATTACAACCTGAAGTAAGTAAAACAGTGCATATCGCTAATGATGCTAGTTTTACTTTTATATTTATTTTTCTATGTATCATTTTAATTTAATTTTAAGTTGTTAAAATTTAACCTGTAAACCAAGCACAAATCTTCTCGAAACAGGATAACTACCGCTATCTACACCACGTGTACTGATTCCATTTCCACCAACTTCAGGATCGTAACCAGTATATTTTGTAAAAGTGAAAGGGTTCATACCTGTAACATACAATCTTATTTTACTTATTCCGTACTGAGTCATAAGCAATTCAGGTAATGAATAACCTAAAGTTAAATTACGAATTCTGAAGTAGGTACCATCTTCTAACCAATAATCAGAACTTGCTCTAACGTTATTGTGATAAGCATTTCCTCTGTCTGAAGGCACATCAGAAGTAGGGTTCTCAGGAGACCACATAGAATATTGGTCTAAATGTCTCCCTTGTGTGTATGCAAAATATCTTGAACCATTGAATAATTTAGCTCCGTAAGAAAAATAAGTCTGAATTCCAAAATCGAAACTTTTGTACGTTAGATCTAAATTCAACCCTGATTCAAATTTTGCCTGACCAGAACCCGCATATACACGGTCATCGTCAGTGATTTTATTGTCACCATTTTGATCAATGTAGCGCATATCACCCAAAATTGCACTTGGTTCTATTTTTTTGTACTCAAGTAAAGTTGCGTCGTCTTTTATAACACCTGCATTTTCTAGTAAAAAGTAAGCGCCAGCTTCATGACCTACTGCAAAGAATGTAGTAAAATCTACAGCATTCCCTAATGAATTGGTAGGACGTCCGTTACCATAACCTCTTTCAATGCCATCAAGGTTAGTTATTTCATTTACGTTTTTAGTAAAAGTTCCAGAAATATTATATTTGAGACCATTTCCCATTTGGTTTTTATAGCTCATTGCTAGCTCAATACCTTTGTTAGTCATATTTCCAGCATTGACAATGATTGGGCTATACACATCGACTGCGTTGGGATTGTACGTACCACCAGACGCAGGAGTTTGCTGAGGCAATAACATATCTTTTTTGTCATTCTTGTAGATATCAGCAGTAAAAGTTAACTTGTTTTGAAACATAGCTAAATCCAATCCAATATTATTTGAAATACTTGTTTCCCATTTTACATCTGGATTAGAGAAACGTCTTTGTATAGCTCCATTTGCTAATGACTGATCTGAACCAAATAAGTAATTTACACCTGACTCAATTTGACCCGCATACGTATATGGAGGGATACTTTGGTTACCTAACTGAGCATAACTTGCCCTTAATTTTAAGCTGTTTACTACTTTGTTGATAGCACCATCCTTGAAAAATTTTTCTTCAGATATATTCCAACCAGCAGAAACACCCGGGAAAGTACCGTACCTGTTATCAGGTCCAAAGTTTGAGGAACCATCTCGTCTAATACTAGCTGATATTAAATAACGATCATTGTAGTTATATTGTACTCTACCTAATAAACCACTAATGCTATTTGTGTAATCATAACTTGTTGGTTTTGTTCCTGCCTGACCTGAACCTAAAGAAGGCGTTTCATTGCTTAATAAACCAATTACACCTACACCAACTTGTTTCGAATTGTATTCTTCGCGTGAGGCTACTCCAGTAAAGTTCAAAGAATGTTTACCTAAATTTAATTTATAATCCAGGATGTTTTCTATAGTAGATCTGTCTGTAAAAGTGTAATCTTCGTTCAATAATGCATCCGCTCTTGAGGCAGTTGCATTATATGAGCCATCAAGACCATATACCAATACTTGTGGACGGAAAAAAGACCTTCTATAATCCCAATTACTTTTACCTATATTTAATTTATAGGTTAAGTTTTTTACTATTTCATATTGTAAATTAACGGCAATATTGCTTGATGTAACTTTTCTTTTGTCAACATTTTGTAATTCTCTTGCCAAATAGCCATAATAAATAGCATTTTCTACAGGATAATCAACACTAGACCCGGATCCCTGTACATCGCTTAATGGAATTTGCCATGGTCTTTGTCCAATAGCATATTCATATAAAGACCATGGTTCTTGCGTTCTATTTTCTACAGTCATCCCCATACTTACAAACGCTTTGAATTTACCTTTTGTAAATTGACCATTAATGCGGTTACTTAATCTATCAAAATCAGAGTTAATTAAAACTCCTTCTTGGTTATAATAATTTGAATTAAAATTCAATGTTAAATCCTGTGTTCCACCAGAAACACCTAGTCCGTAATTAGTAATTAAAGCATTGTTGTTTTGTACGTCGCCAACGTAGTCACTATCATAGTCTAAAAGTTCTGGTGTTGTAATAAAAAAAGTTGGTAACTGGCTAGACAACATTGCCTTTGTTGTATAATCCTCAAACAATTGCTGCTGAGTATTCATTAAAGGTGTACCTGAAGTAATATTTTGGATACCCGAATAAGCATTGAAATCTATACTAATTTTTCCCTTTTTACCTCTTTTAGTAGTAATCAAGATAACACCATTTGAGGCTCTAGTACCATAAACGGAGGCAGCAGCACCATCTTTTAATACGTCTAATGATTCAATTTGATCAGGTGAGATATTTGGGTTGCTTTGATAAGGAATTCCATCCACTACATACAATGGTTCTAATGAACCTGTCAATGAACCAACTCCTCTAATTTGGATATTAGTTGCTTCACCAGGACGCCCACTAGCAGCCTGAACGTTAACCCCAGCAATTTGGCCTTGTAATGATTCTCCAACATCTGCTACTGGAGCTTTCGCAATAAGGTCTGCCTTTACGGTAGCAACAGCACCTGTAACCTCTTTTTTCTTTTGAGTTCCATAACCTACGACCACAACTTCATTTAAAATTTGCGTATCAGGCTGCATCTGAATGTCTAACTTTTTAGTAGTGCCAACAGTTCTTGTGAGTGTTCTGTATCCCATAAATGAGAAAACTAAGGTTTGTTTTTCACTCACCTCCATTTCATAGCTTCCATCCATATCTGTAGAGGTACTAGTTGTAGATCCCTGGATTTTAATTGTTACCCCTGGTATTGGTAGCCCACTTTCATCTTTTACTTTTCCAGTAAGTTTGTTTTGTGCACTCACATCGAATGCACAAAGAAACAAGAGAAAAAACATTATAAGGAATGTCTTTTTCCAAAAGTTATACTCTTTTTTCATAAAGTTTTGGTAGTTAAATTAATTGACGGTTAGTTTTTTTTTTTTTTTTTTTTTTTTTGATAATGAAATTTTAGTCCGGATTTTTTATTGATTTCGTATTTTATCGATTGCTAAATTACTTAAATGACATTATCAATGGTTTTTTTTAAACTAGATATAAACTGAACAGACATGCATTTTTTTTAGTAAAATAAGGCGTTTAACAACTGAACTAACTAAACTAGACACAACTATATCTTGACAAAACTCAATTTTTGATAAAATACTGCTTATATAGTACTATTTTGTCTGGATTTTTTCAGTTAAAGAATAACTAAAAATAAACTCGTAAAATTAAATTTGGTTTTTATATAAATCTTTGATGAATTCAGGTTAATTTTCAGAATTGAGGTTGTTTTATAGTTATTAGTATTAAGTTTATATGCGTTTTGCAGTTGATTTTGGATTTTATTTTTATGCCAAGATTCTGCGTTAGATTATTTCCTCATATAGTTGACGCACATTAAAAAGATTTTAATTGCTAAAAGGTAAAAAGACAGTATATATCAGTTTAATTTGGATTATTTGTCTCCTATTGTGTAGTATGGATTAAAGTGAAGCAATAAAATCGGCTAAATTTTCATTTCTATCCAGCTTAAACTTTTTGCGTAAACGGTATCTTGAGGTGTGTACGCTTTCGAAAGAGATACCTAATAGAGAGGACATATCCTTGCTGGAAAAATTAAGCTTTACCAAAGCACATATTTTGAGATCAGTTTGCCCCAGATCTGGATATTTCTCTTTAAGGTTTTTATAAAAACTTTGGTTCACGGCAGTAAATCGGGCTTCGAATTCTTTCCAGTTACTTGCAGAAGAACCTTGAATAGTTTTTAGCATATTGTTTATAGAGGTGCTGTCAATATTCTCTTTGTTTTCGGTAATGCTTTTCTTTAGTTTTTCTATAAATTCCTCTTTTTCAATTAGCTGTAAGGCAGATGACGTGAGTTCCTTATTTTTTAATTCTAAAATCTCACTATTTTTTATCAGCTCTAACTCCTGTTTTTTTGCTAATAATTCTTTTTCGGCAAGATGCTTTCTGCGAATGTTTTTAAACAGCTGATGCCCGTAGATTATTAAAAATAGAATTACAATTATCATGATTGTCGATTTGAGAAACCAAATATTTTCTTCGCTTTCCAGTTCTTTTATATGCTGTTCTTTTAATAGTTCTTTTTCCTTTTGCTTTTGAATGCGGTATTTGTCATTTATTTCAAATAAGTGCTGATTGTTCTTGCTTTTTCGGCCAAATATTTTATTATTCAATGTCATAGCTTCATTTGCATGAAAATAAGCAAGTTTGTACTTGTTGCTTTTAGAGTAAACTGTGGCCAGAGCAGTATGATCCATTAATTTATAATTCGCATGGCTTTTGTATATTTTGGATAAGGCTAATGATTTTTCTAAATAAATTTCGCTCTGAGTATAATCTCCTTTCATTTTATATACATTTCCTAATAAAGAATTGATAATAATAAGGTAGGATTTGTCGTTTTTTTCAAAATAATTTTTTGCCTCTAGTAATTTTGAAATAGCGGCATCAAACTTTTTATCAGTAGCGGCAAGAAAACCAGCTTCGGCCTCGATATAGCCATTGTTGGCTTTGTTTTTTGTTTTTTGTTTGGAGATATAGCAGCTATCAAGGTAAATTTTGGCCATTTTGTAATTCCCATTTACACGATAAAAATTTACTAATGCAAAATAATCGCTCACAATGTATCCGTTATCCATTTCATTTGCAGCAACGAGTTTTTCTTTTAATTTATGAGAAAGGGTAAAATATTTTAAGGCTTCATCATCCCGTTGGTAAAAACTATAAAGCCAGCCCAAAGCATGGTATATAGTGGCTTTGGAGAAATCGTCTTTAGATTGGTCAGCAAGTAATAATGCTTTCCAGTACAAATCGTAGGAATTTCCATAATCGACACTATGTCCGTATAAATCGGCAAGTTCGCTTATGCTGTGTATTAAGTTGAAAGTGTCTTTTTCTATCTTATATTTTTCAATACTTTTTTTGTAATAATAAATGGCTTTTTTCGAGTCAATATATTTTATGGCTTTGGCTTTTCGGAGGTACTCATTTTCTTTATATGTTTTCTGGGCGGTTGTCGAAAATGAAAAAAAGAGTACAATAAGTAGAGTAAAATACTTTTTTAAATTCAAAGAATGAATGAATTCAAATTTCTTTGGTTTTTTTCTTTTTACGGGTGCTTGTCGGTTAAATAGGAATTTCATAAATCTTGATGATTAAATTTATATGAAAAAAATGTAAGTTAATGGGGTTTGCTTATAGTATTGTACTTAATAACAAGTGCAATATAAAAATTGTCTAGTTTATTTTGTGTGCAATACCTCTCGATTTTAGCAATGTTCAGTTTATGTCTAGTTGCTTATATGTTACTATATCTCTTATTATCACCATATTTGCTAATGCTGTTTATTCATAAAAAATAAAAGGTTTTTATATGTATTGTGCTATTTAAATCTATTTAAATTATGATATATATAATTTTATATTAAAAGACAAATTTGTTGCGAAATGAATTTGTGAAATAAATATACTAACGATCATTGTTGCTTAATGTAATCCGATACTTAATTTTTTATTTGGATTGTCTATTTGATTATTCTGTCATGTTCAGAATAAAAGAATAATGAAACTCAATAAAAAAACACAAATAGTTAAAAGAGAAACAATCTCTTTATAGTTAATTAAAAAAACATAGAGTGAAAAAGAATTTAAAAAAGAAGAGGTATAATGTACTGAAAAAGATTTCTTACGGAAGTATATTGTGTATGGCTTTATATGGTTGTACAGCTTCAAAAACAGACGGGACTAGTTCTGATTTTAATTTTGACTGGAGGTTTAAATTGGAAAGAGCAGAACAGGCGGGTGTGAATAACTGGGAAGAAATTAATTTACCGCATGATTGGAGTGCCACTTTTAGTTTTGACTCTATTAAAGGAGAAGGAGCTACTGGATATAAAGTAGGTGGAATTGGTTTGTATGAAAAAGATTTTTCACTAGGTAAAGAATCCAATACCTTACATTATATTCTTTTTGATGGAATTTATAATAACAGCGAAGTTTGGTTAAATGATCAAAAGCTGGGTGAGCATCCTTATGGATATTCTCCATTTTATTATGACATCACTCCTTATATAGGTGATAATAAAAATACGGTGAAAGTAAAGGTAGATCATTCAAGATACGCTGACAGCCGCTGGTATACAGGTTCGGGAATTTATAGAAATGTAAAATTAATTGCCAAAAACAAATTGCACGTTCCTATTTGGGGTACTTATATCACAACTCCTGCAGTTACAAAAGAAAAAAGTGAAGTAAATGTAGAAGTTAAAGTAAAGAATGCTTTTGATACGACTCAGGATTTTGAAGTAGTTGCCGAAATTCTAGACGCTACTAATAAGAAGGTAGCAGAAGAAACGACGAAACTTAGCTTGAATGCAGGAAAAGAAAAAGAACTAGCGCTAAGAACAACTATTGCAAATCCTGCTTTATGGGATGTGAATTCTCCCAACCTTTATCATGCAAAAATCACGATTCGACAAAATGGACGATCGGTTGATGAAACGATTACGACTTTTGGTGTGCGTACTATAAAGTTTGATGTTAACACTGGTTTTTATTTGAATGGCAAAAACATGAAAATAAAAGGAGTGTGTTTGCATCATGATGGAGGATTGGTTGGTGCTGCTGTGCCTAAGGATGTTTGGAGAAGACGTTTTGTGAAGTTGAAAGAAGCAGGAGTAAACGCGATTCGTATTTCTCATAATCCAGGATCGGCAGAATTTATCGATTTGTGTGACGAGATGGGATTTCTGGTTCAAGATGAGTTTTTTGACGAATGGGATAATCCAAAAGACAAACGCTTGAATATGAAAGAGAAGTCGGTAGATTACATTACACGTGGTTATGGCGAACATTTTCAGGACTGGGCAGAACGTGATTTAAAAAACACGATGTTACGCGACCGAAATCATGCTTCAATTTTTCAGTGGAGCATTGGTAACGAAATAGAGTGGACATATCAAAGATCAGTTGATGCAACGGGTTTCTTTAATATGAATTGGGATGGTAATTATTTCTGGTCTATTCCACCTATTGGTCCAGAAGAAATTAAGAGAAGGTATGAAACCAGTCCAAAAGAAAAATACAATATTGGTGAAACAGCTCATAAATTGGCAAAATGGACGAGAGAAATGGATACAACCCGATATGTTATTGCAAATTCCATATTGCCATCGGTTAGTCATATAAACGGTTTTGGAGATGCAGTAGATATTTTGGGCTACAGTTACCGTCGCGTAATGTATGACTACGGACATAAAAACTATCCAAATAAAATTATAATGGGTACTGAGAATTTGGTACAATGGCATGAATGGAAAGCCATATTGGATCGTCCGTTTGTATCTGGAACTTTTTTATGGACTGGAATTGACTATTTGGGAGAATCTAACAAAAGATGGCCAAAAAAAGGAACTGACAGCGGTATGCTTGATTTTGCGGGATTTGAAAAGCCTTCTTACCACATGATGAAGTCGCTATGGAATGATGCACCTGAATTATACATTGCTACCCAAACAGAAGAAAAATCAAATTATAAAGTTGATGAAAAAACAGGGCAGCCTGTTGAAAAGAAAAAAGGTGCCTGGGAAACAGCGCTATGGGTTTGGCAAGATGTAAATGAACATTGGGAGTATGCAAACGGTACTAGAACAATAGTAGAAATTTATTCCAATTGTGATGAAGTAGAATTGTTTTTGAATGAAGTGTCTCTTGGGAAGAAAAAATTGGCAGATTTTGAAGATCATATTTACAAGTGGTCTGTTCCGTATCAGAAAGGTACACTTTACGCTAAAGGCACTCATAAAGGAAAAACTGTTCAAACG
Organism: Flavobacterium potami; assembly: GCF_020026915.1. Lineage (GTDB taxonomy): Bacteria > Bacteroidota > Bacteroidia > Flavobacteriales > Flavobacteriaceae > Flavobacterium > Flavobacterium potami. The sequence goes on from NZ_JAINUY010000001.1 coordinate 865,638, forward strand.
AAATTAATAACGCCTTCAAAACCCCATGCTATTAAGTTGACAACGGATAGAACATTGATAAATGCAGACGGTTATCAAGTGGCTCACATTGTAGCTCAAGTTGTTGATGCTGATGGTAATCCAATAAAAACTTTTAATCCTGAGATTAGCTTTACGGTTGAAGGAAAAGCTAAAGTTCTAGGGATTGATAATGGAGCTGTGGGTAATGTACAGGATTTTCAGTCTAATAAAATTGTCTTGAGTCAAGGAAGATGCCTATTTATTATACAATCCAAAAAAGACCAATCTTCAAACATTAGTATAAAAGCTAAAACAAGCAATCTAGAAAGCAATACAATAAAAATTACTCAAAAATAAACTAATTAAAAAAAACGATACGTATGAATACTACAACAAGAACAGTAATGATGGGCATGCTCTCTTTAGGGTTGGCATTTACATCGGCTACAGCTCAGTCTAAAAAAGAGGAGAAAGAGCTTAGAGAATTGGCTATAAAATATCAAGACAAATATGGTATTAAAGATGTTGATCATTTAAGTGCGGCTACTAAAAGAGCCTTAAAATGGGATCAATCTTTAGGAAACGAATGGTTTATTGAATTTGGTGAACCACAAACCTTAAAAGGTGATTTGGCTTATGAAGAGGGAGTAGTGCGTCGTGATCCAAGTGGAATTATCCAGGAAAACGGCAAGTATTATGTGTGGTATTCTAAAAGCACCGGACCTACTGAAGGTTTTGGTGGGGATATGGAAAATAAAAAAGTATTTCCGTGGGATCGATGTGATATTTGGTACGCTACTTCTACAGATGGTTGGACTTGGAAAGAAGAAGGCATAGCAGTGGCAAGAGGGAAAAAAGGTTCTTACGATGATCGTTCGGTTTTTACTGTTGAAATCATGAAATGGGATGGAAAATATTATTTATGCTACCAAACTGTCGAAGGAATATACAATGTACGTGTAAAAGAAAAAGTAGGTATGGCTTGGTCAACTTCGCCAGATGGTCCTTGGACAAAATTGGATGCTCCAGTGTTGGCCCCAGCTGAAAATGGTATATGGAAAGGTACGGAAGACAACCGTTTTCTGGTAGAGAAAAAAGGGGATTTTGATAGTCATAAAACACACGACCCTTGTATTTTGCCTTATAAAGGAAAATTCTATTTGTATTACAAAGGGGAACAAATGGGAGAAGAAATGACTTTCGGTGGTCGTCAAATTCGTCATGGGGTTGCTATAGCAGATAATCCTCTTGGCCCTTATGTAAAATCACCTTATAACCCAATTAGTAATAGTGGTCACGAAATTTGTGTATGGCCTTATAATGGCGGAATTGCTTCCTTAATCACGACCGATGGACCTGAAAAAAACACGATACAGTGGTCACCTGACGGAATCAATTTTGAAATCAAAGCTTCTATAAAAGATGCTCCACATGCCATTGGTATAAACAGAACTGCCGATAATGAAAAAGAGCCAACCGAAGCTTTGCGTTGGGGACTCACTCATAAATACAACAACTGGAATTATCAAAGTATCATGCGTTTCTCATCGGAAAGAAAAACAACTCACGTGGCTCCAGGTGAAAAATCAGTTAAAGGAAAAGAAGAGAAAGCTGAAAACATGCATAAATAATAATAATATTAAAATAAAAATAAATTGAAAGCAACTAGATATGAAGGTAATAAAACCTTTTCAGTAATTGATAAAGAAATTGTAGCACCTGCTGAAGGTGAAGTACGAATTAAAGTTGCCTATGTAGGAGTATGTGGAACCGATGTACACATTTACCACGGAATGATGGACAAACGCGTAAGTATTCCAGAAACAATCGGGCATGAAATGTCAGGTGTGGTAGATGCAGTTGGAGAAGGCGTTACGGATTTTGAGGTGGGAGACAAAATTGTAGTGCGTCCTTTAGATGATAGAAAAGTAAAAGCATCTGATAAAGGTTTCAATCACATTTGTGAAGAGTTGAAGTTTATCGGAATTGATAGTGAAGGTGCGATGCAACAATATTGGAATGTGCCCACTTTCGTCCTTCATAAATTAAAAGCTTCTACAGATTTAAAATTAGCGGCACTAATTGAACCGCTTTCTGTAGCAACACACGATGTTCGCAGAAGTGGATTGGTAAGAGGAGAAACAGCAGTCGTTTTAGGAGGAGGCCCAATCGGACTATTAGTAGCCATGGTAGCTAAAGAAGTAGGGGCGCAGGTTATTATTTCAGAAGTAAATCCAAATCGTATTGCAAAAGCAAAAGAACTTGGTTTTGACGCTGTAAGTCCAATTGAGGTCGATTTAGTTGAATATGTAAAGAGCAAAACGGAAAACCGCAGAGCTGATGTTGTATTTGAAGTAGCTGGTGTACAGCCCGCTTTAGATATCATGTGTGAGGTAGCTGGTATTCGTGGGCGAATTGTAATGGTAGCTATACACGGGGTTAAAAAAGAAGTGGATTTGTTTAAATTTTTCTGGAAAGAATTAAACTTAATCGGAGCGCGTGTTTACGAGAAAGAAGATTATGAAAAGTCAATTGAATTGATCACTGCCAACGAATTGCCTTTTGAACAAATGATTACCGATGTACAACCGTTAAGTAATATTCAACAGGTTTTTGAAAACATCGACAAAAATCCAGAAGGATTAAAAGTATTGATGGACTGCCAATTGTAATCCGTTAGTGTAATTATTAAAAACGTCTGTTCGAGTGTTTTTTGTGGAGTGAAAAGGAGCAAGAAATGTATCGGGAATCGTTTTTAATACTAAGAATAAATAATTTTAAAAAAAAAGATAATGAGTGTTTTAGATACATTTAGTTTAAAAGGAAAAGTAGCCTTGGTAACAGGTTGCAAAAGAGGAATTGGAAAAGCAATGGCTATTGGTTTAGCGCAAGCTGGTGCTGACGTGATTGGAGTAAGTGCTTCATTAGAAACAGAAGGAAGTGCAGTTGAAAAAGAAGTAACTGCTTTAGGAAGAAAGTTTAAAGGATACGCTTGTGACTTTAGTAATAGAGAGTCTTTGTATGCCTTTATTGAAGCTGTCAAAGCTGACTTTCCTCAGATTGATATTTTAGTAAACAATGCAGGAACTATTCTTAGAGCGCCAGCAGCAGAGCACCCAGATGAAATGTGGGACAAAGTAGTCGAAGTAAATCAAAATGCACAATTTATCTTGACTAGAGAAATTGGTAAAGATATGGTTGGTCGAGGAAGTGGCAAAGTAGTATTTACAGCTTCTTTATTAACATTCCAAGGTGGAATTACAGTTCCAGGATACGCTGCCAGTAAAGGAGCTATCGGTCAATTAACAATGGCTTTTGCTAACGAATGGGCAGGTAAAGGTGTAAATGTAAACGCTATTGCTCCAGGATATATTGATACTGATAATACAGAAGCCTTGCGTAATGACCCAATTCGTTCTGCATCTATTTTATCAAGAATACCAGCAGGTCGTTGGGGTAAACCAGAAGATTTTGCTGGACCAACTGTTTTCTTATGCTCTGAAGCAGCGTCTTACATGCACGGTACAACGATGCTTGTTGATGGTGGCTGGATGGGACGTTAATATTAATATTTAAAATTGGAGTAAAATGGCTGAAATTAAAGAATACCAATTATTTATAAACGGAGAGTGGAGAACTTCTACTTCTGGAGAAACAATTGACGTTTTAAGTCCCGCAACTGAAGAAGTGGTGGCAAGAGTACAAAACGGTACTGCTGAAGAAGCTTTAGAAACTTTAGCTTTTGCAGATAAAGCTCAAAAAGAGTGGAAGAAAAAACCTGCCAGAGAAAGAGCAGAGTTACTATATAAATTCTCGAACGAAATTAAAGCAAATGCTGAATACCTAGCACAATTAATTGTAAAAGAGCAAGGTAAATTATTAAAGGTAGCTCGTTTTGAAGTAGCGGTAGCTTCATCTTTTATCGAGTATGCTTGTGAAGGCGCTCGTAGAATCGAAGGAGATATTATTCCTTCTGATAATGCCAATGAGCAAATTTGGATTCAGAAAGTGCCTCGTGGCGTAATCGTTGCCATCACGGCTTGGAACTTTCCTTTTGCTTTAGCGGCTCGTAAATTAGGACCGGCTTTGATTGCAGGAAACAGTATTGTTATTAAACCAACTTCTGAAACTCCTTTGTCTACTTTAGAGTTAGGAAATATTGCCAATAAAGTAGGTATTCCTGCGGGGGTTATCAACATTCTTACAGGTCCAGGTAGAGCTATGGGGAATGCTTTGGTAAAAAGCCCAATCACTAAAATGGTTACCATGACAGGTTCTACACCTGTAGGTCAGGATATTGCTCGTAATGCAGCAGATAACTTAACGCACGTTCAATTAGAATTAGGAGGAAAAGCACCTTTTATCGTTTTTGCTGATGCTGATATCGATGCGGCTGTAGATGCTGCCTTACATTCGCGTTTTGACAACTGTGGTCAAGTGTGTACTTGTAACGAACGTATGTATTTGCACGAGGATATCTATGATGTTTTTATGGAAAAATTCATTCCAAAAGTAAAAGCGTTAAAAGTAGGTGATCCAATGTTGGAAGAAACAGATATGGGACCAAAAGTAAACGCTGCGGAATTGAAAGCAATGGAACATTTAGTTGCTGTGAGTGTCAAAGAAGGAGCAACCGTTGCCACTGGTGGAAACAAACCAACGGGTGCTGGATTTGAAAAGGGATATTGGTTTGAACCAACTGTTTTGACCAATGTTACGCAAGACATGACTATTGTTCACGAAGAGTCTTTTGGACCAATTTTACCTGTTTTAAAATTCAAAACTTTTGAAGAAGTTATTGGTTTTGCCAATGATTGTGAATATGGTTTGGCTGCGATGGTTTTTACCAATGACATGAACACGATTATGAAATGTAATGACGAATTAGAGTACGGAGAAATTTATGTAAACCGTGGTCATGGTGAGCAGCACCAAGGCTTCCACAACGGATATAAATTATCTGGTTCTGGTGGTGAAGATGGTAAATATGGTTTTGAACAATATTTAGAAAAGAAAACATTTTACATTAGACATAAAGCTTAGTTAATACACAATTATTATGAAAATTACCCCCTATTTAAAACTTGCAACGTTTCTTTGTTTAACAATCGCTACAACTTGCTTGGCTCAGACTAAGGTTACTAAAACAACTCGCCCCAACGTAGTTTTAATTTACCTTGATGATTTGGGTTATGGAGACTTAAGCTGTTATGGTGCTACTGCATTGCAAACACCAAATATTGATAAGTTGGCCAATGGGGGGATACTTTTCAAAAATGGTTACGCGACCTCTGCTACTTGTACTCCAAGTAGGTATGGAATCTTAACAGGGGTGTATCCTTGGCGTAATAAAGATGCCAAAATTTTACCAGGAACAGCTCCTTTGTTGATTTCTACCGAGCAAGAAACAATTGCAAAGGTTTTTCAGTCAAAAGGATATGAAACTGCCGTTATCGGAAAATGGCATTTAGGTTTAGGAACAGGAAATGTGAACTGGAATGCACACATTTCTCCTGGACCCAATGAAGTAGGTTTTGATTATTCACATATTATGGCGGCAACGCAAGATCGAGTGCCTACGGTTTATATTGAGAATGGAAATGTGGTTGGCTTAGATCCTAAAGATCCAATTGAAGTTAATTACCATAAGAATTTCCCAGGAGAACCTACAGCAATTGAAAATCCTGAATTACTAAAAATGAAATGGCACCATGGACATAACAATAGTATTGTCAATGGAATTCCTAGAATTGGTTTTATGAAAGGGGGACAATCTGCAAAATGGTCAGACGTAGATATGGCGGATCATTTTTTAGCAAAAGCGACCACTTATGTAAAAGAACACAAAAACAAACCTTTCTTTTTGTACTATGCTTTACAAGAACCTCATGTTCCTAGAACACCGCATCCTCGTTTTGTAGGTAAATCGGGTATGGGACCACGTGGCGATGTAATCCTTGAGGCCGATTGGATAATTGGTCAATTTGTAGCAAGTTTAGAAGCAGAAGGAATGTTAGAGAATACTTTGATTGTTTTTTCTAGTGATAATGGACCAGTTTTAAATGATGGATATGAAGATGATGCGGTTGAAAAATTAGGAAATCATGACCCCAAAGGAGGTTTAAGAGGAGGCAAATACAGTCTGTTAGATGCGGGTGCTCATGTTCCTTTCATCACGTATTGGAAAGGAACGATTAAGCCAAAAGTATCCGATGCCTTAGTGTGTCAAATGGATTTGATGGCTTCATTGGCAACCTTAATTGATGCAAAGGCAAGTCCAACGGATAGTCAAGATATTTTGCCTGTTTTTTTAGGAAAAAGTGATAAAGGAAGAACTTCTTTGATACTTGAAGCGAATACAAAAACATTACTGAGAAAGGGAGATTGGTTGATGATTCCACCTTATGAAGGTCCCGCTGTAATAGCCGACGTTCAGATTGAAACTGGAATGGAAAAAAGTTATCAATTATACAATGTAAAAAAAGATCGCGCTCAGAAAAATAATGTAGCAAAATCAAATCCGAAGAAATTATCAGAAATGGTGAAGGATTTTGAAAAAATGCGGGGCGATGCTTATTCTGGTGTTCAACAACTTGAGTTAAAGTAGCGCATAATTATAAAAATAGATGAAGTTTTTTAGTAAATACATTTCGAATATAATCCTTTGCGCTTGTTTAATAGCAGCATCAACGGTGAAAAGTCAGCACCAAAAATGGTTTGACGAATCATTGTCTTTTGAAAAAAGGGTTGATTTGTTGCTGAATGCAATGACTATTGATGAGAAATGTGGTCAATTTACTTCAGATACCCCTGCAATTCCTCGTTTAGGAGTTCCTGAATACAATTGGTGGAACGAAGCACTTCACGGTGTTGCCCGAAATGGAAAAGCCACTATTTTTCCGCAAGGTATTGCGATGGGCGCTACTTTTAATCCTAGTTTGATTAAAGAAGTGGCGAACGCTATTTCGGATGAAGCAAGAGCCAAGTTTCAAGTTTCAAAATCAATTGGAAATAGGGGTATTTATGCGGGATTGACTTTTTGGTCGCCCAATATCAATATTTTCAGAGACCCTCGTTGGGGTCGAGGTCAAGAAACCTATGGTGAAGATCCTTTTTTGACTTCCAAAATTGGAGTTGCTTTTGTAGAAGGTTTACAAGGTAAGGATCCTAAGTATTTTAAAACCACCGCTTGCGCAAAACATTTTGCCGTACACTCTGGACCGGAAGCATTGCGTCATAGTTTTAATGCCAATCCTTCCAAATTAGATTTGTACGAAACTTATTTACCAGCCTTTAAGTCATTGGTACAAGAAGGGAAAGTACAAGGAATCATGGGGGCTTACAATGCTGTTTATGGTGATCCTGCCAATGCAAGCAAGCTTTTGATGGATGACATCTTAAAAAAGCAATGGGGATTTGAGGGTTATATCGTATCTGATTGTGGTGCTCTAGTGGACATTATGAAAGGACACAAAAAAGTAAAAACTGTGGAGGAAGCCGCTGCACTTGCTTTAAAAACAGGAGTGAATTTGAACTGTGGTTGGGTCTATAAAAATATAAAATCGGCGCTGGATAAAGGATTAATTACCGAAGAGTTGATTAATGAGCGTTTGAAAAAACTGTTTTTAATTCGTTTTCAATTAGGTTTTTTTGACAAAGACGAAAGCAATCCATACAATACCATTGGTATTGAAGTAATCAACTCCGATGCGCATAAAGCAGTTGCCAGAAAAGCATCGCAGCAATCCATTGTACTGTTGAAAAATAAGGACAATGTATTGCCTTTGGATAAAAATATTAAAACCTTATATGTTACAGGTTCGTTCGCGGCTTCAACAGATATATTGTTGGCCAATTATTATGGATCTGCGCCCAATATGGTGACCGTTTTAGAAGGAATTACCGAGAAGGTATCTTTAGGAACTTCTGTAGAATATCGTTTGGGAGTATTGCCTTTTCAAAATAATTTAAACCCATTGAACTGGGCGGTGCAAGTGCCCAAAACAGTTGATGCAACAGTATTAGTAGCGGGTATTTCAAACGAAATGGAAGGAGAAGAAGTGGATGCTATTGCTTCGGAACACAAAGGAGACCGTAAAGATTTAAAATTACCGCAAAGTCAAATTGATTATATAAAAGCAGTAAGTAAAAACAAAAAAGGACCGCTTATCTTGGTTTTAGGAACAGGAAGTCCCGTTTCATTAGACGAAGTAGAACCTTATGTTGATGCTATTGTTTTGATGTGGTATCCAGGTGAACAAGGAGGAAATGCCGTGGCTGATGTCATTTTTGGCGATGTAGCACCTTCTGGTCACTTGCCAATTACCTTTCCAAAAAATGTGGAGCAGCTGCCTCCTTTTGATGATTATAGCATGAAAGGCAGAACCTATAAATACATGACCGAAGAACCGATGTATCCGTTTGGTTTTGGACTTTCGTACAGCACTTTAGAAATTAAAAATCCTAGCTCCTCAGAGACAATTATCAAAAAAGGAAAAAGGATTTCAGTGTCTGTAGATGTAAAAAATAGTGGGGACAAAGATTATGAAGATGTGATTCAAATGTACTTAGTACCCGAAGACACCAAAGACTTTTTGCCTTTTTATGCCTTAAAAAGTTTCCAAAGAGTACCATTAAATAAAGGAGAAACTAAAAAGCTAACATTTAACCTGACTGAAGAAGATTTAAAACAAACCAATTTAGAGGGTGAAAAAACATGGATCAAAGGAAATTATAAATTGCTAATTTCGAATGCATTACCAAGTCACAGAAGCGCCAATTTAGGAGCTGCAAAACCAGCAGAAATAAAGATAAAATTAAAATAACAAATTTAAGTAACAGATGAATACTGCAATTAAAAATGTAAAAGTGCAATTATTTAAGGTGCCGTTACCTGAAATTTTAAATGATGCAAAACACGGAGATCATTCTCATTTTGAATTGGTTACCACTACAATTACACTTGAAGATGGTTCAGAAGGTACAGGATATACCTATACTGGCGGTAAAGGTGGTTACGCGATCAAAGCAATGGTAGAGCATGATTTTGCTTCGGTATTGGTGGGAAAAGATGGAACTGATATTGATGGAATTTACGACTTCATGGAATGGCACGTACATTATGTAGGTCGTGGCGGTATTGCTTCATTTGCTATTTCAACGATTGATATTGCGCTTTGGGACATTAAATGTAAAAAAGCAGGCCAGCCACTTTGGAAAATGGCAGGTGGTGAAGGCAATACGTGTAAAGCGTATTGTGGTGGAATCGATTTGCAATTTCCAATTGAAAAGCTTTTGCGCAACATGCAAGGCTACATGGATGCTGGATTTAGAGCGGTGAAAATTAAAATTGGACGTGAGAATCTTGAAGAGGATCTACAACGTATCAAAGCAGTGCGTGAATTTGTTGGTCCGGACGTAACTTTTATGGTCGATGCTAATTATTCCATGTCTAAAGAAAAAGCAATTCGCGCCATTGAAGGTTTCAAACAATACGATATTACTTGGTTTGAAGAACCAATCATCCCAGACGATTACAAAGGCTACGGCGAAATCGTTGATAAAACTGGATTTCCTTTAGCAATGGGCGAAAACTTACACACCATTCACGAATTTGAATACGCTTTTGACCAAGCAAAATTGTCTTTTATTCAGCCTGATGCTTCCAATTGTGGTGGAATTACAGGATGGTTAGCAGCGGCTAGATTAGCCGATAAACACAATATTCCTGCTTGCTCTCACGGAATGCAAGAACTACATGTAAGTTTGGTTTCTTCGCAACCCAATTCAGGTTGGTTAGAAGTACACAGTTTCCCTATAGACGAATATACTACACGTCCTTTGGTGGTAGAAAATCACAGAGCAGTAGCACCGGATTATCCCGGCACGGGTGTGATATTCAATTGGGAGAAATTAGCACCTTATAAAATGTAAATAATGTGAAGCCTAAAACGAAAGTAGACAGTCATCTTATGTTTTCATCAACTAGGAATCGGATTAAATAAAGAAAGTCGTTCGAACTTGACAGAGAGTTGCTAACTTTTGATCATAAAAACTGAATTCAATTGCCTTTAGCTTTAGCTAAAGGTTCAATTTAATTAATTAAAATGGCTTTAGCCGAAATTAGATTTTGATTAAACCCTCAATATTATCATGCAATTGAGAATAGTGTTTAAAAAGTCATCCTCAAAAATCTAATATAAATAAACTAAAAGGAAGTTAGATAAAATCGTTTCGATTAAAAAGATTTGTTATCGAAATGTTTATTAAATCGATTTTAATCTTTGAATCAGTGGCAAAACAAAATAGTAGCTTAATTGAAAGTATAATATTGACTAGCAACTACTATTTGTAATAAAGTATTTGTATAAAAAAAAATAAAAAATGGAAGTAACTAAATCAAAATTCGGAACGCATCATAACAATGAAGTAACGCAATATACTTTGTCCAATGACAACGGAATGGTTGTAAAAATAATGGATTTTGGAGCGACAATAACTTCAATTACAGTGCCTAACAGCGATGGAAGTCATGACGAACTGGTATGTGGTTTTGAGAAGTTTGAAAGTTATTTTTCAGAAGAATACAAGAATAATGCACCTTATTTTGGATCAGTTGTCGGAAGATATTCATCGCAAATTAAGGATTCTAAATTTACTTTAAACGGAAAAGAATATTTGTTAGCCGCTAATTGTGGTAACAACAATTTACATGGAGGTGCAGTAGGTTTTGATAAGAAAATGTGGGAAAGCGAAATCCAAATGAACGGAGACAAAGTAGGGGTGAAAATGTCCCTATTAAGTACTGATTTAGAAGAAGGTTTTCCCGGAAATGTTAAAGTTTTTTGTTTTTATAGTTTGGACAATGACAATGTGTTGAGTGTCCGTTATCTAGCAAGTACAGATGCGGACACACCATTGTCGCTTACCAACCACACGTATTTTAATTTATCGGGTTTTACCAATTCGATTGAAAATCATACTGTGACTGTGGAGGCTGCAAAGAAGTTAGAAATAGACCATACCGGTGCTGCAACGGGTAAAGTAGTAGACTTAGAAGGGCAAGTAGATGATTTAAGATTTACACAAAAAATTGTTGACTTACATGCTAAAATGAATGATGGTTTTGAACATTACTTCATTTTTGATAAAAATAATTTTGAACTTGAACAAGTGGCTGAATTTCAATGTGCAGAAAAGAATCGTTCTTTAACCGTATTTACTTCAGAACCAGGAATGCTTTTTTATACAGGAAAATACACTTCGGATGCATTGCAGCGCGAGACTGGCGAGCAGTACGGAAAATATAGAGGTTTTTGTTGTGAAACACATCGTTATCCAAACGGTATGAACATCAGTAATTCACCAAAATCAATTACCAAAAAGGAAGAAGATTTTCAAAGTGAAACGATTTTTAAATTTTCCTTTTAAAAATTTAATTAACAACCAAAAAAAATAAATACATGACTGAAGGAATGTTTTTGGCAATTTTCGCCGGATTGATGTTAGGGCTTTATGCGCTACCAGAAAAATTTACAAAAGATTTTAAATATGAGAACACCTGGAGTTTATTCTTCTTGTTGACCATGTTTGTAGTTCCCATTATTGCCTCTGCATCGCTAATTACGGGTTTTTCGGAAATCTTTTTGAACATGCCAACTGAAATTTTGGTCAAAATGGCTCTAGCTAGTTTCTTATGGGGAACAGGAGTAATGATGTGGGGAAAAGCCATTAATCACATTGGTTTGTCTTTAGGTTTTTCTTTGTTTATCGGAACGATTATTTTGGTAGGATCCTTATTGCCTTTCGTTGTAGAGGGATTGCCCCCAACAAATAAATTAACACTTATTCTATCAGGACTTTTTGTAGTACTGATTGGGGTTTTTGCCAATGGTCAAGCAGGTCTTATTAGAGAAAAATTTGAAAAATCAACTGGAAAAGACGGCGCTCCTGAAAAAGGATCTATGGCTACTGGTATTATAATCGCTGTTGTAGGAGGATTATTGGCTACTGGATTTAGTTATGCCAATGCTGTCGGAAGACCTTATTTACATGAAGCTTGTCAAGCACATGGAAATGCCGAATGGATTACCGCTGTTGCAGTAATGTTTCCCATTTTCATTAGTGGAGGTGTAGTAATGACCGCTTATTTTATCGGACAATTGTCTACTAAAAAAGCGTGGGTAAATTTTAAAACTCCTGCTTTCTCTCAAAACTTCATATTAATTTTAGTAATGGCTGTTTTTCACTATGCAGCTTCAGCATTGTTTGCGTATGCCGCTTTTAAATTAGGAAGTAGCGGGAATACTGTTGGTTATGCCATATTCAATACCTCATGTGTGGTTACCGCTATTATGAGTGGTATTGTAACAGGAGAGTGGCGTAATGCCTCAGACAAAGCGAGAAATTTTTTGTATGTGGGTTTGGCTTGTATGGTAATCGGAATTGTGATTGTTGCTTTTGGAAATGGCGTAGCATAATTTAAGAGAAGCAATCATCAATGTAATTAACAGATTTTGATATTCAAAACGAAGTGTTTTTATCTCTTTTTTTGAAAATCAGTTTTATGAATTTGTTTTAATACTGTAAAGCAATGGAAAGAAAGTTAGTGAAATGTATTACTTTTTTTATAAGTTTATTTTGGATTTTAGGCAGTTACGCACAACCCAATACGACTTTGTCACTTGAAGATTCAAGTCAGCAAATGCTTGATTTAAGTGGTTATAAATGGCGATTTAAAATGATGGCACCCGGTGAAGGTGTGAAAAAAGGGCTTCATAAGTTACCTGCAGAAGATATTGAAACCTTAGTATGGAACAACGCCAAAGTGCCAGGAGATGTCTATACTGATTTATGGAAAGCAGGAGTAATTGAGGATCCGCATTTTGGAAGAAATAGTGTCAAAGCCCAATGGGTACAACAATATGAGTGGTGGTATGCTTTGCAATTCAGTATAACAGAAGGTATCGAAAACCAGATGGTAGATCTTGTTTTTGAAAGTGTTGATTACAGTTGTGAAGTCTGGCTAAATGGTCATTACTTAGGAAAGCATGAAGGGGTATTTTCTCCATTTTCTTTCAATGTCAACGACTACTTAAGAATTCATAAATGGGATTTCCTCAAAGGACGAAATATGTTGGTCGTAAAACTGGATACACCTCCTCAAGTGAATGCTTTTGTAGCGGGTAAAAAAACACCTTGGTTTGGCGATTATTGGAGAGATATTACTCCAATCGGAATTGTAGGGCCCGTAAAATTGATACGTACGGGTAAGATTCGTTTTAAAGATGTGTATGCCAATAATAAAATTAATAAAGATGGCTCAGCAGATGTAAGTCTTGAAATTACGGTGGAAAATACCAATCCAGTAGCCAAAGAATGTTCTTTTGAAGCAGTGCTGAATGGTAAAAACTTTAAAATGAAGGAAGAGAAAGTTGTTTTAAAAAAAACGATTTCCCCTGGAACGCATAAAGTAATTCAAAAAATACATCTAAAGGATGCTAAGTTATGGTGGCCTTGGGATTTAGGAGATCAAAATTTATATATCGCAAAAATAGCCATTAAAGATGGTAAACTAAATCAGGATGTTAACGAAACTACTTTTGGCATTCGTGACGTGACTTCCAAATGGAATCCTGGTTTTGTAAAGGATGTCGATGTTAGTTTTCCGCGTTCGACTTATATAAATGGAAAGTTTCATTTCATTCGTTCGGCTTGTTGGGGTGGACCGCCAAATATTTTTGTGGGTCGCACAGAAATAAGCGATTACAAAGAGTTGATTCGTTTGGCTAAAGAAATGAATATGAATAACATTCGGATTTTCGGATGGCATCCTCCAGAAATTCCTGAGTTTTATCGATATTGTGATGAAATGGGTATGACCGTTTGGCAAGACATCATTCCGCTAGGAACAGGTAATATTCCATCGGATGAGAAAAACTTAGCTGAAATTTTTAACGAAGGAGTGAAGGTCGTTGTGGCTCGTAGAAATCATCCTTCATTAATCATGATGGAAGGTGGAGAAGAAATGATGTTCCGTACCCGTGATCCAAAATTCGGGCGACAGTTTTTGGAGCGTTTAGGTGATTCCTTGCAAGCTCATGTGAACTTGCCGTATGTCCCCGATTCACCAATGACGGATCATGTAGGACAACAAGCGGGATTTAAACCAAAAGAAGCGGTTCATGCTTTGCGTTATTTTTATGAAATGGGACGATGGTTGCACGAAGATTGGTACCAAACAAATGCAAACGGATTTCCAATTGTTCCTGAATTTGCTATTACCTCTGTGCCATCGGTAGAGAGTTTGAAAAAATTTATTCCTGAAAATGAAATGTGGCCTCCGGGATTGAGCTGGGGTCACCACTGGGCCGATTTGACGCATTTGCGTATGCAAAACTGGGATGTCTTTAATAGTGAAATGAAAGGTTCGTTGGAAGAGTTTGTCAATGCAACGCAAGATGCACAAGGAATTATTTTCCAAAACGGAATCGAACATTTCCGACGTGACAAACCAAGTTTAAGTGGTATTGCATTGTGCCATTATATCACTTATGGTCCTGATATGAAATGGGCGATTGTAGATAATTACAGAAAACCAAAAAACTCCTATTATTTTGTTCAAAAGGCTTATCAGCCCTTATTGGTAAATTTTGAATTCAAAAAACGCCGTTGGGATACTAAAGAAGCTTTTATTGGAAATATTTGGATCATTAATGATTTTTATAAAGAATATAAAGACTGTAAGGTGAAGTTTGAAATGAAAGATGACTCGGGTGCGGTGATTTCAACCAAAAATTTTGAAGTGTCAAAAATTGAGGAAAATAGTGCCAAATCGTTTTTTCCTATAAATGAAAAAGTACTGAAAACGGTAAAGTCAAAGTTCTTTGTCAATCTGGAACTGACTGATAAATTAGGAAAAGTAATCTCTAAAAATGATTATTTCTTTTTAATAGGCGACCAAAAAGAAGCCACAAAATATTTCAATGAATGGCAAAAACTGCGTTTAAAAGAAGAAAATGATAATGGAAGTTATGGTTCTTACTATCATTATTTCAAAGAGTTTACAGGCGAAGATGGAAAGAGATATGAAAGTCAAATTCAAAACCCTAGAGCTACTGGTTTTGAGAATGATAAAAATAATTAAGACTAACGATTTCCACTTTATAATATTATGAATAGAAAATTGCTTCAAGAAAAGATGAAATCTAAAAGGAGCACTCAGATTGAATTTAAAAGTAAATATAGTTGAAAAAACAAAAACGCTGACAGAGGAACTTTAAAATCCTACTATAAGCGTTTTTTTATAAGCTAGAAAAAAGATGCTAATCAAAACGAGCGAAATTTTTCAGCTTTCTTATGTATTTTTTATAATGCTTTTTTCGGTTTTAATCCACAGCTAACTTAGGACCTCGTTACCCCATATCTACTGGAATTTCTCCCGCTGCAGGTTCATATTTTCCATCAACATTTACTTCGTTCCATTCAAAGCTATTGTTTATAGAAAATGAAATAGTAATCGTTACATCTTTTGTCTCATTTACTGTAATAGCTAAAGCTTTATCAAATTTACTTGTCAGGACGCAAGAACCTTCTGGAATTGGAGAAGTTTGGTAAATTGGGTTTGGAACCGTTATGGCTCCTGCTGGTGCTTGACCATCAATAACAGTCCATAAAGCTTCAAAACCCCAATAACATTGTAGTTTATTAGCTTTTATAACTACGTTTTTACCATTTATGGTATAATTATCAATATAAGTGTTATAACCTAAAAAGCTTGTCAATATTGCATCGTATTCGGCATCATTGTAAAGTGCTTTTACTTTTCCATTTTGATAAGAAGCAGATATACGAAGCCACTCATAATTTCCCTTTTTAATATCTTTTAAAGGGATTTTTAAAAACATTTCTTCGTCTTTCACAAAATTTTCTTTGCTAAAATCAATAGCTTTTTCACCTCCTTGGTTGTTTCTTCACCTTTGTAAATAACTTCACCTTGTCCTATTAAAGTATTCGCAGTAGGGGATAGTTCTAAATAGTGAGCACTCATTTCATTCATTATAGGTGTTTGTGCCGCATTTCCTTGTGCTATAACCGAAGGGTTTCCTAAGTTGTCTAATCGAACCTGATTTTCATCAAATTTTAATTTTACAATCAAGTTGGCATTTGTTTCTGCAGTAGCATCATCTGACGAACTGCAAGAGGTAAGCGCCAGTAAAAAGGATGCAAAAAGTAGTAGGTTAATTTTTTTCATTTTTTTGATTTTGGGATTAATCGATAAAGATATTTTTTTAAAAAACTTCTAGCAAACTTTCCTGAAATTTTTCGAAATAAAATCTATGTTTCTATATGTTATAATCTTTTTTTATATTTTCTATATTTCAATAGTAGTGCCGACATCCTCTAGATGGTATTTTTTTCTAAATACTAAAGGCGAGCATTTCATGAATTTTTGAAACTGACGATAAAAAAAAGGCAAACTTTCATACCCACATTCATAGGCAATTTCGCTTACCTGTTTTTTGGTTTCAATTAGTTGTTTGCAAATTAAATTGATGCGGTACTCATTCACGAAAGTGAAAAATGACTTTCCTAAGTTTTTTTTGAAAAAGCGACAAAAGGTTTCTTCATTCATGTGCACTAAATCGGCAATTTCATTCAGACGAATTTTCTGATTGTAATTTTCTTGTATATAATTATAAATCAGATTTATTCGGTCATTTGCTTTACTGTTTAGATTAGGTACAAAACCGTCTGAACTAAGGGTTTCCACCTCTTTTATTTTGCTTAGTTCTTCTAAAAGTAGAAGTAAGGCAAGTAGTTTTTCTAGTGGTTTTTGGGTAATGATTTTTTGCAGCCGCTCGAGAATCACATCGTTTTCAATAGTGCGGAAAGAGAGTCCTTTTGAAGCATCTGATAATATCCTTTTTATAGAATGAAATTCTTTTTTCTCCAACCAATTTTCGCCCAAAACGCTATCGTCCCATTGCAATACAATCGATTGAACTCCGCCTTTTAGGTTATCATGATTTTTCCAATAATGCGGCAAATTTGTACCTAACAATACAAAATCCCTTTTTTTAAACTCCTGAACGCTATTACCAACAAAACGGGTACCTTCTCCTTTTACAATATAAGTAAGTTCATATTCAGGATGAAAATGCCAAGGTGTTTCAAAATTTTCAGCCTCATATACAAATGCGTTAAAAGAACTTTCTACCGAAGAGGGTACTTTTTCAAATAGTGCTTTCATTTTTTTTCTTCAAATATATTCAATATTGATTAGTAAAAGAAGCTTATTTAAAATTTTAGGTCAATATAAGGTATTAATTGTGCAATATTGGTACTGTGACTAATGACTATAGTATATACTTTTAACTTTTATAAAAAGATAAACTTTAAAAGTATTCTATGAGCATCAATTGTAAAGCAGCTATTGCAAAAGGAGATGGAACATTTTCTATAGAGACCATTACAGTAAATGATCCGCAAGGGGATGAGGTGATAGTAGCCATTAAAGCGGCAGGTTTGTGTCATACCGATTATGACTCCTTAAATTGGGGAAAACCAATTGTAATGGGGCATGAAGGAGCAGGAATTGTTACTGCAGTTGGGACAAATGTAAAAAGTGTACAAGTAGGTGATGCAGTGATTTTGAATTGGGCAACTCCTTGTGGAAAATGCTTTCAATGCGAGCATGAGAATGAACACATTTGCGAAAATAATTCGCCTGTAGTAGCAGGAGGAAATGGGTACACCCCCGGACATGCCCATTTGGAAGGAACAACTCTGAATGGAGTGCCAATCATTCGCTCCTTTAATATAGGAACGCTTGCTGAATATACTCTGGTAAAAGAATCGGCAGTAGTTAAAAATCCAATTCAAAACATGTCTTTTTCGGCAGCAAGTATCGTAAGTTGTGGCGTTATGACGGGTTTTGGATCTGCTGTAAATACGGCTCAGGTTACCGAAAATTCATCAGCTGTTGTGCTTGGAACAGGAGGAGTTGGTTTGAATGTAATTCAAGGATTAAAAGTGTCGAAAGCTTGTAAAATCATTGCGATTGATATCAATCAAGAGCGATTGAATATGGCGGTTGAATTTGGTGCGACTCATACCATTTTGGCCGATAAGAATGACAAAGGACTGTTACAAGCGGCTCAAAAGGTAAAAGAAATGACAGCTGGTCGTGGTGCCGATTACGCTTTTGAGTGTACTGCAATTCCAGCTTTGGGCGCTGCACCGTTGGCAATGGTTCGAAATGCTGGCACTGCTGTTCAAGTTAGCGGAATCGAACAAGAGGTTTTGATTGATATGGCCTTATTCGAATGGGATAAAAAATACATCAATCCGTTGTACGGAAAATGCAATCCGCAAAAAGATTTCCCTAAAATTATCGAACATTATCGAAAAGGAGAAATCAAATTAGACGAGATGATTACTAAAACGTATCCTCTGGAAGAATTGCAACAAGCCTTAGACGATATGTTGGCTGGAAAAAATGCAAAAGGTGTAATTACTTTTTAATTTTAGAAATGATGTCAAAATTTAGAACAACCGAAATATCCAATCCAGAATTTGAGAGCAATAACCTTCGATTCATTACGGTTAAAACCCCTAATCTGAATGGGCGAGGTGACATCTGTGTTTTTGTACCGCCTTTTGAAGATTTAAAAGACCTTCCTATTGTAACGCTAATGCATGGGGTGTATGGTAGTGCTTGGATTTGGGCGCACAAAGCAGGAGTACATTTTACAGCTTTAAAAATGATGGAAGAAGGATTGATAAAACCGATGGTAATTGCGATGCCTTCGGATGGATTATGGGGAGACGGTTCGGCATATTTACCGCACAACAATGCCCATTATGAAAAATGGATTGTCGAAGATGTGATTGATGCCGTGAGAGAAAACATCGATTGCACCAGCGAAAAATCCAAATTGTTTATCTCGGGGCTTTCGATGGGCGGGTATGGCGCTTTGCGTTTGGGAGCCAAATTTCCAGAGCGTTACCAAGCCATTACGGGACATTCTTCGATGACCAATAAAAATCAAATGCATCTTTTTGTTGAAGAAAACGAGAGCAATTTCAATCAATTTGACCCCATTAACGAAGACGTTTTAAGTTTGATTATAAAAAATAAAAAGCAATTGCCACCCATACGTTTTGATTGTGGCAAAGAGGATTTACTCATCGAATACAATCGGAATCTGCATAAAGGTTTAACAGATGCCAATATAAACCATCAATACCAAGAATTTGAAGGCGCACACGAATGGCCATACTGGCAAGAACACATCAAAGACAGTTTGTTGTTTTTTAATGGGTTCTAAAAACTGAAAATAGACTTAAGAAGCTGAGTTTAATGATCAGTATGAAAAGTTTAGTACTAATAAATAATGTTAGTTAATGTTCCTGCAAGGTCTTTTTCGAGACGTTGTAGGTGTGTTGTCATCAGCATTTAAAACGTACCAGGTTGAAAAAAAAGATACTAATAAAAATATAAAAGATGAAAAATAGTGAGTTTAACGATCCATTTGAAGAAGCACGTGTAAACCAAGGTTTTGGAGAAATGGACGATCAAAATGATCCTGTAACCATGCTATTGCGTCACAAAGATGTGCGCAAAGGAGCTCACGACTGGAAAACCTTTCAATCAGGGGCGGTACCAGGTCGTATTGTGATTCCTTCAGAAGTGAACATCAGAACAACACGTCAGATTCCGTTTGAAGTAGATCCGCCGCAACATAAAGACTTTAGAGCTATTTTGGATCCTTGGTTCAAAAGACCTTTAGAGGAAGAATACCAAGCCAAATTAAAAGAGCAAATTAGTGCTTTAGTTGATGAGGTTTTAGCCAAAGATTCGGTAGATGTAATCAGTGAATTTTCATTAAAACTACAGTCAAGAGCCTTGACTTTATTACTAAATACGCCTTATGAAGAAGCTGACTTATGGATTTCATGGGGAACTCACGTTTTTCGTAGTGAAGGAGAAGCCTTAGATGGTGCTAAAGCGGCTATTTTGTATGATTATATCGATGGCCGAATTGATGAAGCCATTGCCAAGCCTGGAGAAGATTTGTATTCAGTATTACTGAATGCTGTAGTTGATGGCAAAAAATTAACAAAAGAAGAAGTGAAAGGCGTGATGATTTTGACGTTTGCAGGTGGCCGTGATACGGTAATCAATGCGGTGTCAAATTCCATTGCTTATTTTGCAGAGCACCCAAAGTCATTAGATCGTTTGCGTGTAGAACCCGAAATAAGAAACAAAGCTATTGAAGAGTTGATTCGCTATTTTGCGCCATTAACTCAGATGGGAAGAGTAGCCAAAACTGATTCTGCTGTTTGTGAACATGCTATAAAAGCAGATACAAGAGCTTCTTTGTGTTGGGCGTCTGCAAATCGAGATGCCACTGTTTTTGAAAATCCAAATGAAGTGGTTTTAGATCGTAAAATGAACCCGCATTTGAGCTTCGGATTCGGGACACACAACTGTTTGGGAGCAACCCACGCTCGTACAATTATGAAAATAGCGGTGGAAGTATTAACGGAAAAAGTGAGCACTATGGAAATTGTGAGTGCCGAAGAAAATATCGAAGATTTAGGTGATTTCAAACGTAAAGTTGGCTTTCACCGCTTACAAGTAAAATTTAATTAATTAAAAAAATAAAGAAAATGGCAAAAATAACTTTTATCACTAGCGATGATGAAACAATAACTTTAGAAGGAACATCGGGTAGCGTAATGGCACTTGCAGTTGACAATGGTATCAAAGGAATCGATGGTGATTGCGGAGGGGTATGTTCGTGTGCTACTTGTCACGTACATGTTTTACCAGAACATGTTTCAAAAACGGGAACCGCTAGCGAAATTGAAACGGATATGCTAGAATTAGATGATGATGCGGATGAATTCAGCCGTTTGTGTTGTCAATTAGAAATTACCGAAGCGTTGGACGGAGTAGTGCTTCGTGTGGCTAAATAATTAAAAAATGTTGTATGTCTGAAACTAAGAAACCAATTTGTGTGATTATAGGAGCGAGCCATGGCGGCGTAAATTGTGCTACGGCTTTACGAAAAGAAGGCTGGGAAGGCGACATATTGCTTTTTGATGCCGATCCTGTGTTGCCATACCATCGCCCACCCTTGTCTAAGGCCTATTTGACAAGTGATGATGGTATTGATAAGAATGTTTTAAAATCAGCAGAAAGCTACCAAAAAGAAGACATCACCTTGAATTTGGGGGTAAAGGTGGTCGCAATACATGCAAAAGAGCAAACCATTACTTTGGAAGACGGAACGCAACAGTCTTATGATCAATTGGTTTTGGCTACGGGAGCAAGACCAATTGTACCGCCAATTGAAGGATTAGCAACTGCTCAAAATGTATTTCCTTTGCGTACCGCTGCGCACGTTGCTTCTATCAAAAAGGGCATCAATGCGAGCGCTACCAAACGTGTTGTTGTGATTGGTGGAGGTTATATCGGACTAGAAACGGCTGCTTCCTTAAAAAAATTAGGTGCTCAGGTGGTGGTATTGGAACGTGAATCTCGAATTTTAGCACGAGTGACTGCTCCAGAAATGTCTAGTTTTTTTCATGAGTTGCATCATCAAAATGGGGTAGAAGTGCTTACGGCTAAAAATGTAAGCGCAATTGAAAATAATGACGCTTCAAACGTAGTGGTTTGTACCGATGGTTCTCGTTATCCAGCGGATATGATTATTGTGGGTGTAGGTATTTTGGTAAATAAAGAATTGGCAGAACAAGCAGGAATCAAAATTGAAAATGGGATAATAGTCAATGAAAAGGCGCAAACCAGTGAGGCCAATATTTATGCAATTGGTGATTGTACGTATCATTTTAACCCGCATTACAACCGCTTTATCCGTTTAGAATCGGTTCAAAATGCCGTAGATCAGTCCAAAATCGCGGCTGCTGCAATATGTGGAGGTGCTTCGGTTTACGACACCATTCCATGGTTTTGGTCGGATCAGTACGATCTCAAATTACAAATGGTTGGTCTGTCACAAGGCTATACCGAGGTCGTGGTTAGAAAAGAAGATAAGCCCAATAGTTTTTCAGTTTGGTACTTTAATGAAGATACTTTATTGTCCGTAGATGCGGTTAATAATGCCAAGGCTTATGTATTAGGTACAAAAGCTATTAAGCAGAAAATTAAAATTGATAAATGGAAATTATTTGATAGTACCTCTATTTTAAAGTTAGATACTATTGTAGCGGACTAGATTGGAACTAAAAAAGCGAATATTCAAAAAAATAAAACGAGTTATAAAGTAGAAAAGAGACTGTGAATAAAATAATTTTATCACAATCTCTTTTTATATTTAGATATAATTATTTTAACTTCGAAATAATTTCAATAACTTCTTTAACTTTTTCAGTTAATCCCTTAAAATCTTTATTTGCCACAATCTCTTTAGTTATTAATTGGGATCCCATTCCTACACAAGTTACTCCAGCGTTAAACCATGAAGTCAGATTTTCAGCTGTTGGATGTACTCCTCCAGTTGGCATAATAGATGTCCAAGGTTGTGGACCTTTAATTCCTTTTATAAATTCAGGTCCATAAATATCGCCCGGAAAAAGTTTAACGATTTCGCAACCTAATTCTTCTGCTTTTGTTATTTCTGTAAGTGTTCCGCACCCAGGAGACCATAAAACTTTGCGTCGGTTACAAACTATTACAATATCCTCACGTAATACTGGAGTTACAATAAAATTTGCGCCAAGTTGCATGTATAACGAGGCAGCTGCAGCATCGGTTACGGAGCCAACCCCCATTATCATTCCAGGTAATTCTTTAATTGCATACTTGGTAAGTTCGCCAAAAATTTCGTGCGCAAAATCGCCACGAGCTGTAAATTCCAGCAAACGTGCACCACCATCATAACACGCTTTTAAAATATTCTTACTTAATTCGATATCATTACTGAAAAATAGTGGAATCATTCCAGTATTTTTCATCGCTTGAGCTACTTCAATTCGGGTATATTGTGCCATATTTATATTATCTTGATACTTTTCCTGTAAAATCACCTCCAATTAATTTTTCAACTTCTTCAAGTGTTACTAAGTTATAGTCGCCTGCAATAGTATGTTTCAGACAGCAGGCTGCTACAGCAAAATTAAGGGCTCTTTGTTTGTTTAGTGGTTCTTCATTTAATCCATAAATTAAGCCTCCCATAAAAGCATCACCACTTCCAACACGATCTACAACCGGAGTTACATCTTGAACGTCTGCATCATAAATTGTATTTCCATCGTATAAAATTCCTCCTATACGTTGATGAGAAGCACTTACAGAATAGCGCAATGTGGTTGCCATAAATTTTAACGACGGAATTAGTTTAAAAATGGTATCATACAGCACGGGCAGTGATTCCTGATTTTGATAATCCGGATTCATTTGTGGTAGGCCCAGCATGAAATTTGCAGTGTCTAGATCTCCTAAAATTACGTTGCAATATTGCAGAATTTTAGGCATAACTTCTTTTGGATGTTTACCATATTTCCAAAGTTTTGATCTGTAGTTTAAATCACAAGAAATTGTTAAGCCCATATCTTTTGCAATTTCCAAAGCCTCAACACAAGCCTCAGCGGCACTTTCAGATAGGGAAGGAGTAATGCCACTCCAGTGAAACCAAGTGGCATCTTTTAGAATTTCTTTCCAGTCAATCATTCCTTTTTTTAAAGTTGACATTCCACTATTTTCGCGATCGTAAACAATATTACTGGCTCTTGTACTAGTTCCTGTTTCTAGAAAATAAATCCCAATTCGATCACCATCCAAGAGCACATTCTGACAGCCGACATTAAGTTTTCTCATCTCTTTTAGTGCACAATTACCTAATTCATTATTTGGTAATCGTGTAATATATTCTGTATTCAGACCATAATTTGCCAGAGATACAGAAACATTAAATTCTCCACCGCCATAAGTAGCTTTATACGATTCTGCTTGTGAGAACCTTAAATGTCTTTCCGTTGAAAGACGCAGTAAAATTTCACCGAAAGTGACTATTTTTGTCATTTTAATTTATAGTTTAATTATTTGCTTTTTAAATTAATAATCAATGTACTAGAATCAATATCAACAGGATCTTTAGTGTTCAATGGTCGAATTATAGCCAATAATGAATATCCAGATTTTGGTTCAAGTTTTTTATCTATTCTCATATCGTATTCTAAATTAGCATAACCAGTGTAGGCAATGAATTTAGTTTCTTTAATTAGTTTTCCTTCAGGATCGGATAGTTTTAGTAGTATTTCACGATCTTCAATGGCCTTATATTGTATTGGGATTTTTAAAATTGTTTTAGAAACTAAGTTTATAATAGCCACGTGAAAAAGAATTTGTTCATTAAAAAGAGGGATAACCGGTTCGTTGTTAGAAGACGGAATTGGCATATTAGCCTCTACCAATTTATAAGCGCGTACCCAATCATAATAAACGGTATTTTTTGTTGGATCTGCTAATTCAGCATCATTTGGCAACTCAATCCAAGGAAAAGGGTAGGTTTCTGATACCAGACGCATGTGCATTGGTCTGTCAAACGGTTTTTTGTTTATTTCGGAATAAAATTTTTGATGTTTTGGTTCACCATTATTGTAGTAATAACTTGCTGTTTGTTCATCGCGCCACCATCCACCATACACATTAAAATTTTCAGAAGATAATTCCGCATTTTGAAAAACAACTTGAGGAGCGCGGTAATCATGAACCTCTCCATTGCAGTCTGTGTACCAATAATGAGAGTTAGAATGCATTCCATTGGCAAAATAACTGCCTTCAAAAGGTCCATTTCTGCCAATAGATTCATGAATATCCCATTCTAAACTGTATTTGTCACACTCTTTTAGACTTTTCGTTTTTCCATTGGTAGAAAACCAAAAAGTAGCCGACATAGTGGTAGCCGCAGCCTTAATTCGGGATTCATAGTACCCAAATAACACTGTTTTTTTGGAGACAACCGCTCCGCCTGCGATAGTAAATTTTTCTTCCCCGTTGGCGTTTTTGATAAGGGTGTCTTTTTTCATTTTTTCCCCTTTAATTTGTAAAAAACCATCTTTTACGGAAACCTGAGAAGCCAGAAACAAGCCAGGAACTCTGCCTTTCCATTGCGGATGGTAATCAAACCATTTGGTTGTATCAATTTGCGTTCCGTTAAACTCATCTGAAAGCTCGGGATTTAGAACCCATCTTTTCCCCAAGGGCGGTTCTGGAGGACCAGATGTTATCGTTTGAGATTGAACCCAATGTAAATTAGCAAACGCCAATAGTATCATTATTCTTTTTATAGACATCATTTATATTTTTAGGATAATTGTGTTTTTTAATCTAGTTGTTAAATGATTCACGGAGTAGTATAAACTTGGTTTACCTTTAAATTTTTTGCAGTATAAGTCTCGCCATTTCTCCATCGAACGGTGATGCTTTTAATTGTTTCGTCATCACCTAGACCAAAATGTACGGTATTCAATAAACTTTGCGAAAATACTTCTCCTGATGATCCTACTCTTTTGGTATAGCTTTTAGAGGGTGTAGTGACCGTTACAGTAGCAGACATCGGATCAATATGATGCAAATCGGAATAATTTACGCGAACTAGCACATAGTTTTTATTCTGGATCAAACTATTGTCATACAGATACCATTTTCCATAATTATCGCTTCCGTTTAGTAAATCGATATTTCCGTCAAGGTTAAAATCAAAAGCTTGCCCCATATCCCCATGTCCAGGATCATTAGGGTCATGAGCATTATGAAGCGTTGTAGTTTCAAATTGCCCCTTTCCGTTATTTAGCAAAAGCCAATCACTCACGCTCGATTTCAAAAAGCCAAACCTATATACGAACAAATCAATATGACTGTCATTATTAAAATCGGCTGCAACCACCCCTTGATTATTTCCTCCCAAAGGTACATTCCACTTGGTGGTAACATCGGTAAAATGATTATTGTCGTTTCTAAATAATACATCCTGAACATTTCTGTTTTGCGGTGTCCATTCTGGATGTACAGATTGAACTCCATCAATAGATATTCTAATTTCCCAATAGATATTGCCGTTTCTAACAGATTCCAATCGCCATTTGTTGTTGCCTAAATAACCAAGATACCAACCATTTTCTTTTCTTTCATTCGGCCATCCTTTGGCCATTTCTGGGGTTACTTTTATGGTGTCCTTTTCCTGAACGTCCAGGATCTCTTTTTTGGAAGCGCCTAAGTGCAAAGGAAATCCATCATTATACATACGATACCATAAAAATATACCCGATAAGGTAATGTGACCCGGAGCCTCAAAGTCGATGCTGGTAATGCCTTTGTTGCCTTCGTCTCGCATATCCATACGTTTGGTAATAGGGTTGTAATCCAAAGATTTATTGGCTATTTCGTAGCTAGGTTTTCCTCTACTTAAATAAATATCCATGTCTCCATCATTGTCAATATCTATTTCGCATGCCCCGGTAATCAAATCTGTTTTTTGAAGATTTTCGGGTACCCATTGCTTGGTAACATCAGTAAAGGTTAAATCGCCATTGCCAACCCAAACCGATATAGGCGAAAACAGAATTAAGTCGTCTTTTTGATCTCCATTAATATCCGTCACTAAAACGCGTTCGGCATTGGCACCTTCAATTGCTTTACTATGTGCAATCTTGAAATGACCATTTCCTATGTTTGTGTATATAATTTGTTGACTTCCGGAACTACTATTAATTCCTTCGGCATTGATAAGTAATAAATCCAAATCGCCATCCAAATCCATATCGATCCATCGAACTGCTCTACCGCGTGAGCCGTGTGTAATTCCGGCTTCGATCGAAACTTCTGTAAATTTTCCATTGTCATTGCGTAGTAAATGAGGCGGTTGTGGGTCAGTTCCATTACCACCGCCTTGTGCAATAATAATATCCACATCGCCATCATTGTCATAGTCGCCGACTGCAGAACCGTGTATGTCCCATTGCTTGAGTATTTCGGAATGTTCTTGAACTTTGTTGTTTCCGAGATTCCAAAAAAGTTTGGCAGGCACTTTGTCGTGGTTGTTTAAAACAAAATCATACAAACCATCATTATTCAAATCACCCACCGATGGACCGCCGTATTTCCAAGTATATTCTGTCTTTAATCCAGATTCATCCGAAATGTCTTTAAATTGCGGGATAGCTGGAATGTCTGTAGCGTTAAATTTTATATCCAAAAGGGTGATCTCACCACCTTGTTTGAGTATTTTAATTTTCTTTTCTCCCTCTGTTTTAAAATCGACTAATGCGTTTACAGTAACAATACCAGCGTTCGGAATATCAATATTGTCTACCAAAATTTGGCTATCACAAACTAAGGATAAGTTAGAATAGTTATTTTTGGAATCTACTTTCAGGTGGACTATCCGTTCCGTTTTTCCTTCTACTGTATATTGGATTTCTACCGGTTCGTTATGAACAGCTATAGGAGTTTTTAATGTTTGATTAGTGGTACTCGAGCAGCTATTTAATAAAAGTGAAAGAGTTAGGGTCAGGAGTGTTTGGTGGGTTAGATTGATGAATTTCATTTTATTCTTTAATAATTTTTTGAGTAACAGAAGTGCCATCTTCCCAATTGATTTGTGCAAAATACATTCCAGCGCTTAAGTTTTTGGTAGCAATAGTAGCATTGGTATTATTGATTTTTTCAACCAACAATTTAGTTCCGCTCAAACTGTAAATTTGAACAGTGCTTATGTTTTTTTCTGATTTTACTTGAATAGAATCTTTAAAAGGATTTGGAAATAGCATCAATTTTTTTTCTTCAATCTTGGCATCTTGTTTCCCTAAATTTGGATCGGTCACAGGTTTGTAAATTCGAATCCAATCGATATTGAAATTATGATTGTCAAAATTTGTAATTTCTTCATCAGTAGGAGTACGTCCTTTACAGGCATTCCAGTTTTGATCTTCCATATTAATAATGATATCCATTTCTTTTACCAGTCCCGTGCGTGTAGCGGCAGTTCTTGGAGTAGCTGTTGAGGTATAGTTTAATGGGTCTATTCCGTCTTTGCCGTTCACAGTATCTAGATTGTCCATTACCTTGACTAATTGACCATCCAAGTAGTATTCTAACCGAGTTGGACTAGCCCAGTACACACCAAGACGAATCCATTTGTCTGTCCAATAGGTTTTTGTAGCTCCCGTGTACCATGTGCTGGCATCGGTAGGCTGATAATCCAAAAACGGACTTCTAATAAATACATGGTGACTTAAATGCAAACGTTGTGCTAGCCAATCATTTCTAGTTGCTTTTCCGCCGTATGCTTCCAGGATATCGATTTCTTGGGTGTCATCTGGACTAAGCATCCAAATATCAGAAGCCATAACTGCATTTGCGATTTTAAAACGCGCTTCTACATATACAGGGTACTTTACCCTTGTTTTCGATGTAATGCAGCCCGCTCTTGTAGCCGCCATAGTCCAGCTTTCGGCAATATTATCTCCATCACAATCTACAGTAAAAGTCTTAGTTTCATTTGCCTGTCTAGTTGCAAAAACATGCAGATTTCCTCCGCTAACGGTAGTATTCTCATACCTCCATTTTGTAGGCCCTGGACCATCCCAAGTGTTGTGATAAAAGTTAGTCCACTTTCCGCCAATCGTTGCTTGATTAGTGGACGCTTCATAGGTGTAATTAAAATCATCAGACTGTGGCTGAATTTTCCAAATTTTTCCTGTTCCAGCATTTGCAGGAACGGGAATGCCATTCCAATCTTGACTGTATAAAAACGGAGACATACATAAAGTAAGCAGTACAATTAATTTTAGTTTCATTATTCTTTGTTTAAATAATTATAATCTTTTTTTGGTCCCGCAATTTACTTTTTCAAAGTGTAGGTCAATGTTTAGGGGACTAGATATAAACTGAACAATAGGAATAATTTGTACAAAATGAATTAAAGGTTTTCAGTGTAAAACTGGATTGCTACTGGTTACCTTGCCATAGAGGAATTTTATATCTTTAGAGTTAGTAGCTTATAATAAGTCTTTATTTAAAATCAATAGTATTCTAAACACCTATACTTTTAATGTAATATAATAAGATTAAAAAAATTAGTTGTCGCAATAGTGATGAAGTACTGAAGATTTGACGGTATAGGCAAGTTGTTGTTTTTATGAAAGAAATAATTGCAGAAATAATGTTAAAAACAATTGGATCAAGAATAGCTCCAGCTTCTTCATGCAAAATATTTAATAGCTAATAATTTATCACATTGCTAAAATTTATAAAATGACTTTCGTCACTTCAATGAAGTGATTTTTAGAGAAGAAGCACGTATATTTAATTGCCCATTTAAGGTAATGCTTTTAGGCTGGAAACCTTTCTTTGTTTCAATTTGTTCAATAAGTATTTTAGCAGCTTCTTCACCAATTTCCCTTGCAGGTTGCGAAACAGAAGTCAGTGGAGGCTCAATTATAGTTGCCATTTGTGAATCGGTAAAACCAACAAAAGCAATGTCATTTGGTATAGAAAATCCATTTTTCTTAAAAACTTGCATGGCTCCAATAGTTACCGGATCATTTGCTCCAAAGATAGCGTCAGGAATATTTCCTGAGTCTATTATATTTTGCGCCGCTTTTTGACCATCGGCTAATGTGAATCCCGTAGCTACAATTTGATTTTTATTATAGCTCAATTGGTATTTTTGGTGAGCGTCTAAAAACCCTCTTAGACGCTCATTTGTCAATGAAACGCCATCCCTACCTTTGAGATGTACAATATTCTTGCAACCTTGATTAATCAAATGCTCGGTGGCAAAAAAGGCCCATTTGTAATCGTTAAAAACAACTTTAGAACAATTGAGTTGATTGTTTACCCTATTGAAAAGCACGATTGGAAAGCCCGACGCAATTAAATTTTGATAATAATCGGTATTATTGCTTTCACTTGATAATGAAACAATCAAGCCATCAACCATGCTATCTTCTAAGGTTTTGATATTTTTTAATTCAGTTTCAAAACATTCGCTAGACTGAGCAATTAGCACTTGATATCCATTTTCAAACAAAATTTCTTGAACCCCTATGATGACCTCAGGAAAAAATGCATTGATAAACTCAGGTACAATAATACCAATAGTAAAAGAACGCTGTTGCATTAACTTTTTAGCAATAGGATTAGGACGATATCCTAATGCTTTGGCCGTTTTTAAAACCAATGCTTTGGTTTCAGGATTGATATCAGCCTTGTCGTTGAAGGCTCTTGAAACCGTAGAAACTGAAGTGTTCAATTGTTTAGCAATGTCTTTGATGGTAATATATTTCATGCGAATTAAACAACTTGAAAAGATTAGTTTACAAATGAAAATGATTAATAGGTTATAAAAGTACAATAATTTTCGGTAACGTTCTCGAAAGATTTAACAAGCTTCGGTAGCAACAGTACAATACGCTCCAAACGATGACGGACTATATGATGTGGAGGATCTTTTTATTCGCCGATCAATACTTCACTCGTTATATGATGGGAACAAGTGGAAAAGATGGAATGAGGTCTATTGCCATCACGTCAATTTTAGATGTGTGAAGCTGTAATTATAACATTTTCATGAAAGTTATCTGCTTTCTAGATTTAATCTCTTGTTCGAAATAGATACAGTGAATATGCTGCTATTCGCGAGATGCTTTTAAATAAAGTAATGTATAATAGTTTTGAATCTAAACTTGTTAGCACTTGATTTTGCTTACTTTCTATTTTCCAAAAAATCATGTGCCATCATTTTGCTGCAATTCTAAAACGAGTGATTGCTATAATATTTTTGATGTTTAGTAATGTTTCGAACTTAAGGCTTCAAGTGGTTGTCTAACAGTTTTTTAAATTTGTTCGTAAAAATTATGCACCGATTCTGCACCCATATTTATAATAATGCTAATTAAATTTTTCCAGCTATCTAAACCCTTCTTTAATAGTTTCGAACCCAAACTCGTCAACAATTGATTTTACTGAACTGATAGTTTTTCAAAATTGACTTTGCCACGATTTTGCCACAAAACAGTAACGATCACTATATTTAACTTGCATTTATTTAATTTAGTAATCAATGTCTCCCCCGCTACCAACAGTAGACAGCCTATTTTGTTTTTTTACAATCTTTTCTTTAGTTTCAACTTTTGGAGTTGATACAGTTTTAGTCGCATAAGGGTCAACTAGTTTAAAAGGAATTATCTTTTTTGTATTGTCGTAAAATTTTACTTTATGTTTTTTGAGAATCTCAAAATATTCATTTTCCAAAATTGGGTTCACTTTAGGAGATTTTATCCAACCCTGAACAATTGCTTCATATGTTAGAAGCCATTTTTCATCCATTAAAGTTTCGGGAGTCATTTCTTGTCTTATCAATGAAGTACTCACTTGTTTATTTATAAAGCCATTTTTTTTCAAATCTAATGCTATTAATATTGAAGTTGCATCGGTAGATTCAAAAACTAGTTTTGCAATGTTATTAGGCAATTTTATTTCAAATTCTTTGCAAATCCATAAAGCCCATGATACTTCAAAATGATGACCTTTAGGAGTGTGTTCTTTTATTATATTTTCTACAACATTTTTCACCTTTAATTTTTCTACTTTGTTCCCATGAGACACTAATATTTGCGCAACCGTTGGTAAAGTTACAGGTTCCGATAAAGCAATTTTTAATATTAATGATTGATATAAGTTCCAACTTTCATTGAAAAGAGCGATTCTTTTTAAAACTGTAATTGCAAAATTTAAAACGGAATCTTTTGGATTGTTTTTTGCATGTTTAAAAGCAATACTAACAAATCTTTCAATATCAGTTTGTTGGGATTGTGGATGCTTCCTAAATGTAAATGAACCCAATTCAATTGACCAATCAGGTTCATAAGGAAATGGAAATTTTGAGATTTTTGTCTTTTCTTCATTAATATCTAGTTGAAATTCAGTAAATATACTTTGAACGTACTTAAAAACTTTTTCAGAATCTGCTTGATTTTCACAGTAGATATAATAATCATCAATATATCTGAAGCCTTTAATTGCCGAAGTATTAAATTTTTTCTGTATCATTTCATCCAGTGTGCATCCAATAATTTCTGCTATCACAAGTGATGTATCAGGACCAATTGGAATACCTAAAGTCTGCCCTGAGTTACTTTCTCGTAAGTTTTTATCTAACAAGTTCCCTAATAGGGTATTGTCTTTTCGATTTGTTTTAGCTATACTTTTAGTATGTATAATCCAAGGTATGATATGGGTGTATATTGTTCCATAATACCTAGAAACATCTGTTCGAACTTCATAAATTTTATCATATGAATTAATTAGACATTCTTTGCGAAATTGTCCAAAACTGTTTATTGATTTTAATGCTCTTTTGCCAGTTTCATCTTTAATAGGTTTACTATTTGAAATTTTAGATTTATTGAAAATTTTTTCAATTTCAGCCCAATTATTAGTTATAGACTTGGCAAGTATTGATTGGTGATATGGATTTGGAATGCCTAAAAGACGTCTTGAAAAGCCAACTTTTGGAAGTGAATGTATAACCCACTTTGATTCCCAAAATTTATCTTTAAAAGCTTCCTTTATTGATTTTTGGGATCTATTAATATTAACATTAACTGTAGTCCAATCATTTTCAATAACACTTAACTTATCTGCGAATATTTTAGTTTGAAAAGGTGGAGGCAATTCTTTTGGAAAATATCCATTTTCTAAAAGTTCTTTTTGTGTCATGTGTTAATTTTGATATTGGTAAATTTTTGTTAGTTTTCTGGTTCAGCCGTTGAAATGAAATTTGTTCCCTTTTCCCATGAATCAGCAATTCCTTTATAATTTGGGAAATTCTCTGGCAATTCTTTTATCCAATTTTGTATGAATTTAGGGTTATTACTATTAGGTCTCGGATTTGCTGTATTCATTTTTGCTTGTACGGGTGTTCTTACAGCATCCCCCATGATCACTACATGTTGCTGTGGCAAAATTGGTAATTGTTGAAGTATATCTTCATTCGCGGCTGAGACCAATTGGCGTACATATTTCTGGTCTTCAGGGTTTTGAAGTCTGTGGATAATAAATGAGTTGCATTGCGATAATACTGTTTTTGATAATTCAGAAGGTCGCTGGCTAGAAACTAGTAATGAAATTCCATATTTACGTCCTTCTCTTGCAATTCGTTCAAACACTTTTTTTGCTATTGATTCTCTGTCACCTCGGTTTTTTTCTGGAATGTAATTTTGAGCTTCTTCAAGAGCTATAACCATGGGGAGATTGCCTCTATCGTTTTCTGGAAAACGAGAAGCAAATTCTAATATTAGTCGGCCAATTAGACCAGTAATTGTTTCCAATACTTCAAATGGTAGTAATGACATATCAATTATGGTAATTTGGCTCGGTTTATTTTCAACTAACTTTTCAATGTCAGTTTTTGCTAGTTGTTCCTTATAAAATTCCGTAAATATATCCGAATCTTCAGTTTTATATACTTTACAAAAATCTCCTAGGATAAAGGAAATGAATTTAGCTAATGCATCAGTTATTTCTGCTGTATGATTAAGAAGTAAAGGTTGTGAGATTCTTTCATCTCCTAAATATGATTGTAGACGTAATCTTAATGTTGAAACAAATTCTCTTAATCTGTTACCAGAATTATCTTGTTCATTAATTGCTTCATCAAAAAATCTAGTTATGAGGTCTTGAAAATTGAACCAGATAGGTAAATCAATATTTTTTTCGATTGCAATTTGTTCAACATTTTCTGAACTTGAATATTCTAAGTACTTGCTTTGCAAATGTCCTAAAGCATTTTTTTCTTCAATAAGAGTATTATCTGCACCAAGTATTAAGAGCGTATTTTGAATTTCGGCTAACAGTTGATTGCCATTTGGGGTGATTGTATTTCCCAAACCAATTATTTCGTTGTCTACTTTATATCTCCAGTTGCCAAATTCATTAAATTTTTTCTTTCTCTTTATGTCATCTGGAGATGCATCAAATAAACTCAAAATTCCTCTTTCTGTAAATTTATCAATGATTGGTTTATCTGTAATAGTTTTTTGATTTTTTGCTAAGCCTAAAGCTCTTTTAAATACAGGGGCTTGTGTTCCTGAAGTTGGTTCAAATAGAAAATCAAAATCAGCAAAATTCATAAACCAAAAAGGCACTTTCATTCCACTCTTATCTATATGAAAAGCATTAACTTCCTGTAAATTCTTATATGGATTTTCGTTTGTTCCTTGGAAAGCTTGCTTATATTCTCCATTTGTATCAAATATTATAATGTGAGCATTCTGCAATTTTTTACCGTTATATTCAAATTCAAACATACTTTGAATTATTGAGGCGAACGTACACGATTTCCCTGAACCAGTATTTCCTAGTATTGCTGCATGTTTACCAAAAAACTTATCTGGATTAATTTTTATTTGATAATCAGAAAAAGATGGAGAGGTACCAACTGGTAAATAGTAGTCGGCTTCAAAATCTATTTCTGTTTTTTCCTTTTGGTCAAAAATATTATCTAAATCTTGTCTTGTAACATACCAAACTGGATTATCTAAAATGGGATAATTGTAAACACCTTGAATATATTTTCCATTATTTTCGATTGTTCCAATCATAGTTGCAACTAAATATCTGGCAGATTTAGTCAAAAATATTGCTTCTTTATTTTTTCCTATTTCTGTTTCATCGATTGATTTAACACTAGTAACCATTGCGACAATCCTCTCTGCTCCAATAGGAATAATTACATAAGAATTTATTCTTGCTACTTCGTATATATCTTCATACCCGCTTTTATAAAGACTTTTTAAATCATCATCTAATCTGATGTATGCTCTAAAACTATCTACAGAAATGACTTTGCCAATGCTTCTTTCACTCATCTTCTAAATCGTTAATAGGTTCGTGTACAGGATTTTTATCGCTAAATATTTCATTTAAAGTAGTTGCGACTCTGTCGTAATTGTCAACACTGTTAAAATTTGGCATGAGGGTATCAGAAAAACTTAAAAAATCACCAAAGAAAGCTCCTTCAAGAATTATAATTCTAGGGTCATTTAGTTCTTTCAGATTATTGATATAATCATTTTTTGTGCCTTGAAAATCAACTACAATCAGGGTAAATGTAGGATTTGATAATGCTTGAAAAATAATATCATTAAAATGGTCGTCACCAAATGAATAGCCGACAGTGATAAGTACAGATTGTGATTGCGTTATGGTTGATGCAAATTGACGAAATAATTCAGAATATGGTAAGTCAAGTGTATATGATTTTTTAACAGCTGAAGGATAAATTATTATTTCTCCTTTTTTGCTTAAAGATTCTATCAGCTCTAAGGACTTTTCTTCAATACCATATAGATTATTTGCATCCCTCGATTCAGAATTAACCCAAGATAATGATCCATGTAGTTTGAAATACCTTACAACTTTTTCAATTCGTTGAACTTTTCCTGAGGTTGTTGAACCAGGATAAAAAATATCATATTCAAAAGTCTCAGGTTTAAAAAAACGTTTGTGAAAACCAGAAAAACCATCGATGTAATGTACTCCAAGTTTATCAAAGGCATATTCAAAAGCTAAATCGTAATTTGCAGTGAAGATATTCGACCTTCTTAGGTTTAAAGGTCTTTGGAGTAAAGCTTTGATGAATTTTTCGTGAAAAATATATTTGCTTCGGGTTTCTAAAAGAACACCCTGTTCTTTTTCTTTTTCAAATTTACTAGCTTTTTTTCTGTCAATAATAGTCTGAGAGACTGACCTTTTTTCTAAATTACAAACATTGAATAAACCTTCCTTTATTGCAACTATTAGTTGAGCACATTTATCATTTCTTTTTTTACTTTTATCCTTGTCTAAAACAAAATCTTTAGCAATTAGATAATTAAGCACAGCCTCATATTCCAGAACAATTTCAGCAGAATCGGAATCTCGTACAAAATCATCTTCTATGTAAAATTTCCAGCCTCTAACGTCAGTAAAGGATTCATCAGAATCTGCATCGAGATTTTTTTTACCATATTCCAAAAACTCACTTTGTAATGCTTTAATTGTATCAACAAATTCGTCATGTATTCCTTCAAAATCAGATTCATTGTTTTTTTCAACAATATATTTTTCAACCTCATATGGAAAATTTCGAATTGCTACAGCTCCTAAATGAATGGAAGTGCCTGAGCCAAATAAGAAGCTAACATTATCTAGTTCGAGGTAATTTTTGAGCATTAATTTTATTTTGTCAATAATTTTAGCTTGTTCAATACCTTCACTTGTCCAATCAGCTAGTTTATCAGTACTGCCGAATAGGATTTTGTTTTTGCTAGAGTCGAAATATTCCATAATATCCTTATTTCTGTTTATTATAAAATTGTAACATTTAATAAATTATATCTAACTTAATAACTCAATTCATTTTGCTATTGGCACACTCTCATTTTTTAGAATTCCATATTAAAAAAGTAAATATCAATTTCTAATTAATAACAATATTACGGAAAACCATAATTTGGATCTTTCATGAGTGAAATCCTTCATTATGTCGTTCTATCAAAATTGTTTTGTCATTTATTTTAGTTAAGCTAATTCTTTCTGAACTGCGTTTAAAAGCTTTGGCTTCTTCATATTCTCCGCACAGAAATATTTTATCACCTAATTTTTCAATTAGAAAATTTACAAATTTTAAATCTTCAGAGTCTTTCATTTTAAAAGTAAGAGGAGCAATATGTTGTTCAACATTCAATCCATTAAAAAATTGTTTTCCTAAAGTAATTGATTTAATAGCACCTAGAGGATAAAATACTTTGCGTTCTTGTGAGCTAGGTATATCTGGTAGGGGGGATAATAACGAATCAGGAACTCCATAACCATTTGCATAAGTTACTAATCTCCATTCGTTTTCATAATTCCAATCCTGTCTTTTGACTCCAATAGAATATAGAAAAGGAACATCAGGGGAATTGCAGTTTGAAAGGAAAAAATCAATGCTTTCTAAATTTTCAACATATTGAATTGGAAAGAATGCATAGTTATTTATATTTTCATTTAACGCAGGTAGTTCATCTTTTATAGTTTCCCAATCCAATTCTATCATAAATCCCTTTTCAGTTGCATAATGTGACCACATCAAAGTGTGCAATGGCTCTGTTGTTAAAGAAATAATTCCAGAGCCATTCGTAATCATATCATAAAAGAGTTGCTTTATTTGTATAAAACCATTCTTTTTTTCCTCTTCATAATTTACTTCAAAATGGTTATTAAAATTATATTGATTATAAAATTTGAGGAATAAAGGTTCAGATAATTTTGAAAAATCCCAAAGCAGATTGGAGGAGTCCATAGAGTCATTTAAATGGTAAGGATGACTACAAAATAAATATTGATTTGTTACTGCATTTTTTCCATTCGTATTATTTGCATAATATTTGAAAACTGATTTTGGAGTTTCTTTCGGTGATTCAACTTCATGATTTCCGTTTTCAAGTTTATATAGCCATTCTCCGTACTTAAATGAATTTGGCTTCAAATTATCAAAAGGTATAATTTCAGTCACAGAATGCTTGCCTGTTAGCATTGGTTCACCTCCAGTTATCCCTCTTTTAGGAGTGCACACCAAGAACATACTGTCAGTCTCTAAAATAGCAAAAATAACTTCTCCATTTGTAGAACTGACAGTATCTACTGTGTCAGTTATCTGTTTGCCATTATGACTGAAAGTAATACTATATATTTTTCTGTCTTTTAGAACTTTGTATCCTTGTTGCTCTATAAAAGGAATAATAGTCTTGTTTAAAAAAGCTTCTGCTTCTATAGGCGACATAGTTGGGATGAAAAAGTTCATACATGTTTTCTTAATTACGGACTATTTATTTAATCGACATTTAGAGATACTTCTCTTTCTTTCAAACATAGAAAATAAATACTAATTACTATTAGGTATTTGTACGTGTTTTATTTGATGATGATTTTTTGATTCTAAAAAATGCTACTTACGATGACTATGTCATAAATCTTTTGCTGATTTGTTGCTGAAAGTTTTTGATGTAGAGAATAATCTGCAATCCAGATATAGTATTGACCAAAAAATAATAAACCTTGTCTTATTGTTTATTGTCCAAATTTTGGACAATTATTCCACTTTGCGATATAATAAATATTTGCTCCTCAAAAAGTTTTTCCATGATCAGCCATACCTTATCCACAATCGAAAAAGTAGTATTCTGATTTTTATCCTGTACATTCAATAGGCCAGTGAAAGTGATTCTTTTTATTTTTTGCGTGCTGTTTTGCAGTCGCAAAATAGAATCTTGAAACTCATAGGTTTTAGTTACAGTTTTAAAGGGTCTTTGCTTGTTAAGATATTCTTTGAATATCATTATTTCATCAAAAAGCGTTGTTTTTCTTCCATTAGGCTTATTAACATAAATATGATATTGGTTCTTTTCGTCAAGGTTTATAATTTTATCATCGATATCCAGAGCGATTATCTCTGTAACTTCGGGACGTTTAATATTTATTTTTATGTTTAGAACAATGTCAAAAAAATGCATTTGTTTTGGTGGTCCTTTTGTTTCTTTTTTGGCTTCCCTAAGCTGAACAATTAAAATTTTATTATGTTTTGCGAATTGATAAGCGTCGGGAGTATAACCGCTTTTTGAAACTATAATTCCTCGTTTTACATCTGTATCATTAATGATAGCTAAAAGCTTCATTACTATGTCTTTGTTAACTTTTTTATTCAAGTATTTACATTCTATCGCAGTTCTATATCTGCCGCTTTGATCAGTTTCTGAAGTTAGGACATCAATTTGATGCTGAACTCCTGAATGCCCTATAATTTTACAGTTACGCCCATATCCTTCAATATTAATATTGTATTGTTGTCCTAGAGTTTCATAAATATATTTTGTAATTAACTCATAAGTCTGCCAGTCAAGTTTATTATGGTCTTTCATTTATTTATTTTAGAATTTATATTCACCTGATTCTACAATTACTTCGGGCATATTTGACTAAAGTCTAATTTATAATAAATAATTAATTTGGAGTTGTGTTTATTTTTTAAATATTTTTAAAGTAGGTGTTTATGTCTGCGGTGGTTTTTCTTTAAAACAATTAATTTTCTTGAAGTTGTTGATAATGCATTAGTTTATTGTGGCAAAGATGTAGGTAACTCAACTGTTTTTTTAACTCAACGGAATTTGCAATTTAGTTTAATAATTGACAGTTTTTATTCCGTATACAAATAACGCTCAATTAATTGAAGATTATCTTCATCTAAAATATACTCGCTTATAGATTCTTTAAATGTAATTTCAGTTTCATCGATAGTCATAATGTGTTGTTTTAGCTCCTCAATTTCATCAAATGTAAAGCCATATTTTAGCATCCATATTTCTGTTTCATCATTAGTGCCATATTTTATATAATTGCTCAATATACTAGCTCTTTGGTCTGCAGTCTTTTGAAAATATAGAATAAAGACGCTGGAAACGGGATCTTTAATAGATAGCGATAAAACTTTATCGATATAATCATAAGTATCGTATACAACTTTGTCAAAATCAACTTCTAGCAAGTGAGTCTTGGTAGAGAAAAGGGGAACTCCTTTTTTAAAGTTAATATCGGGCAGTGAGTTAGCTATACATGAATATCTAACTTTTTTGTCATTAAGCAGTTTTCGAAACTCTTTTAAAGTTATTTCACTTTTAGTTAACTGACTTCGTAATTTTCTTCTAAAATCCTTTTCCGAAAGGAAAGCATAACGGAGTGAAATAATTTCTGCAAATGATTTCCCTTGAATTAACCACAGTAGCACCGGTATCGATGTACTCAAAACTTGTTTTTCTCCGTTTGTGAGTTCTTGTCTTCGAAGATGAACTTTGTAGATGTTTTCAAATGATTTTTTTAAGTTTTTTCTCCTTGATTCTTTTAGGTGATAATATTCTTTTGCAGTAAGCGGCTTATTTTCTGCATTTAGAAAATTATCTAAAATGAATTTAATATCCTCGTCAATGTCTGAATCGTTTATTCTAGCAATTTGGGATTCAGTTAGGTGAAGGTCAGTGTTAAAAGTGTCATTTTTAATTGCATCAACTATATCAGCAAAATCTTCATTATTACTATTTCCTTCCTCATCAAGTTCGGATGTTTCGGAGATTGAAGATTCTTTATTTAATCTAGAGACAAACAATTTTTTATTTTTTCTTTCAATTACTACATATCCATAATCAAAATAATTATTCTCTAAAGTTGTTCGTCCTGCTCTTCCTATTAAATTTTTAAGATTTAATGTTTTTTGGTCTTCATTTCCATTAAAAGTAAAGTTATTAATCCAAACCAAATCAAAAGGCATATTAATACCTTGAATAAGCGTAGAAGTAGAAAAACAAATTCTGGCATGCTTGTTATTGACAAAATCTTCAATTATTAATCTTGCTTTGAGCGGAATAGAGCCATGATGTATTACAATTCCTTTTCGCATTAAAAATATTAGTAGTGACTGCTTTTCGTTGTCATTCGTCGTGCCAAAAAAATCTTCTAATTTATTAATGTACCTTAAAGCATCTTTATTCTCGATATTTTCACATAGATCTACATATTCTGAATAGGTATCCATGAAGCTCCCATCATATATTTTGGATTTGGAAATAAAAATCAAGGCAGTGCCATTTTTTTGAATAATTTCTTTAATTAAATTTCCCTCAACATTTCTACCTCCAATTTTATCCTCAAATGGTGAAAAATACTTGAACTTATTGTTATAGTGTTCGATATAAATTTTTCCAACAGTTTTTTGATTGTATGTTTCAGAGTCTGTATTGTTTGTAATATTGTGTTTTAAAAATTGAGCTTCAGGATTTACAATAAAAGGGTGGGTAAAAACTTTCTTAACATTATTTAATTTTTGCTCTATTCTTCGAACAAAAGAATCAAATTTCATTCCTCGAATTCCTTCTTCTGAAAGTTGTGCCTCATCAAGTAAAATCAGTTCAATATTTAACTTGTCTAAGTTTTTAAATAATTCTTCTCCTCTTTCTGGTGTGATTATAAATATTCTATTTTTTGTTCTTTTAGTGTTTACGATCTCAATAAATGCAAGGACAAGTGTTTCTTTTGAAACAAGTTTTTTAACTTTTATTAGGTATTCAGAAAGTAATGCTCGAGATGGGATTACAATTATAATGTCTCCGTTTGATTCCTTTATTATTTCCTGAAATAAAAAAGATTTTCCAGCACTGGTGGGAGCTGAGAAGGAGAAATTTGTAAACTTTTTAATTGAATTGTAGGCATCCGCCTGTACTGGACTAAAATTATGACCTGTATCATCCAATATTGCTTGAGCATACGAACTGTATACGGCCTCAAAAAAAGTGTTAGGTTCAGCTGTTTTATAAAAGAGGCCCATAAGAAACATCAGTTTCGGCTCATATTTTTTGAATGTTTCGGGCTTTAATTTCTTATAATAAGCTAAAGTTTCTAAATGGCTTTGATTGACTGGGCCGTATTTATGAAAATCGAAAAGAATTTCATCTATTATTTCCTGATGAAACTGCGGCTGAAAAATCTCATCATTTATCATATTTCGACAGCTATTAAATAAAGTTCTTTATGTTTTATAATTTCTTTTATGGCATCTGATTCCAAAGCATTGCTGAAAATGGTAAGTACATTATTTCCATTAAAGGAAAAAGCTGCAGTGTAGCCTTTATGTCCATTGGTTATGTGCGTAATGGTATCACTATGTAAAAATGGTTGCAGCCATAGTAATTCTGCGTGGTCTCTATCATCAATGAACTCGTTGATCTGATTTAATGCTCGTGCTCTAGGAGTGCCATCTAGGCTAAATTTGGCCTCTCCAAAAATTAAGTACATATTAGAGCTAACTGAATGAAAATCAAAACCTGGATTTCCTGATATTTTCTCTTTAAGTAATTCCGCCAGTGGAATTTTAGTATGATTGAACTTGAGCTCCAATGCATGCTGTGCGGCATATGAGACGATGTATTCTCCTATATCAACAGTTAGGCTACTAGTTACTTTGGCTATGATATCATTTACAATTTTATCAATGGTTTTTTGTGCATTAGCTTTAAAGGCTAGCTTTGATAATTCGTCAAGTGAATTTATCCAACTTGTATCGGAAATCTGCTTTTCAAATTCCGTAATAATAGGTTTGTAATCACTGATCTTTATGTGAATACAGTTAATCTCGCAACTGCAGAGCGATGAAAGATCTGGATATTCTGTTTTCTTGATTACATCTATTTTCATATTGAAGTTGGTTAGTTGCGAATATATGTATCTTTTGGAAGGAAAAATTACGGATTTCCGTACTGTAGCAAAAATCACCTTTTAAAATTAAAAACAAGTCCGTAAAAACACCTGATTTTGGATACTAAGGAAAATCAAACAGTGTATCGTTAAGCTTTTTAATTTAATACCATATTTTCCGTTTACTGCTTTAAAAAAAATACTATATTTATTTGTAAATAAGTTATTGTATGAATATTGATTATCAAGACACTAATATTTTTGAAGTTGATTACACATATAGAATTCAAATTTTTGAAAAGTACCTAGAGAATCAGAATTGTTCACAGGAACACTATGCGAACTATAAAGCTGGACTTATACCCAACATCTTTTACGAGAACAATATGTCCAAAATTCTTGAATTGTTTAGAAAAGAATTTCTTGAAGTAAAATCTGGAATCGAAAGGTATGAAATGGATAACAATAATGATTTTCCGATGCTCAAATCATATGTAAATACCGAAAGGGATTTGCGTAAAATATTTGATGAAAGCCAGTTAAAGGATTATACAGCATTGCTAGAAAGATCTTTTGACAATCAGAAGCTGGACGAAAAAGCTGCGGCAATAAGCCGGTTTTTCCTTCCAACTCCGATTTTGAAAAGTTATATATTTCAGGTGGAGAAGATATTTGGAAAAGGTATTATGGACCTACGTTGATAGTTTCTTGATATGAATTGTTAATAGGTAAGGTTTTGTTTGGGTAATTAATTATTTTTTTATGGAACTGCATTTTGAAGATGTTGCTTTAACGATCAGGGCTGGCGATCTGGATGTTCCTTTTGGTTTAAAGGATGAGGCTTTGTTTTTGACAGTTCGTTACCATTTGCTAGAATTGCTTTGCAGCAAGACTGAAATTTTCTGCTTTGGAATGGCGCCTGACAATACAGCCGATGGGCAGGATGAGCTGCTGCAAAATGGCATATTCTATCGCATTATCGGATATGAAAAGAATTTAGGAATCGATTTAGAAAATTCTGCAGAAGAAGTTCTTAGTGCTTTTCATTATTTGGTTGAAAATTTCCAGCCGAGATGGACTACAATCTTTGTTGAAGAGGGGCGAGACAAAAAAGAGGTAACAATTGAACTCCTGTATCAGGAAGTATTTTGAAAGTAATATTTTAAGAATTGAATAATGATCTTATATATTTCCAAAGTCTGCAAAACCATCTATAGAATATAAATCTCTGGTCGCATTCTGGTTCAGGTTCAATATATTTAACCGAAACCTTTTCAATATAATCTTCGATTGACGATCCTTTAAGCTGGTTGATTTCTTCTCTTTTCTGCTGAACCATTTCTTCAATCTGCTTCTCGGTTAATACTGTTCCTGCTTCTTCCGATGCGGTGCGAATTAATTCTCTTATAAAATTTCTTTCCTCGGCAATACACTGTGTTATATGGTTTCCGTACTCCTGTTCGGGATCGAAAAAATCATCAGGATCATTATACTGGATGAATTCTGTCTTGGAGTACAGCTTCTGCATAAATCTCTGATGCAGGTCTTCGGTGCTCATTCCGATGAAATAATCGATATCTTGTTTCATAAATCTGTTATTAATTTGAAGGAAGTGCAATTAAGTTTCCTTCGTAGGGAAAGGCAAATTCGGTAATAGCCACAGACTGGTCCAGCCAAGCTGTTTCATCCTGCTTTTTGAGCATGATGGGCATTCTGTGTTTATGGTTGTGCACAAAGTCCATTAGTTTGTTGGCTTTTGTGGTCACCATGGTATAGGTGTTTTTAATCTCATCTGTATCGGGATCCGTCCAAGAGGAATACAAACCTGCGAAAGTGAAGATCTCATCATCCTGCGAGTTGATCTGGTATCTGTCCTTGCTTTTTCCTTTTTCGTCGTTCCAGTGCCATTCGTAATAGGCAGATGCAATAATCAGGCATCGGTTGTGGGTTATATTTTTGAACGATGCTTTCTCGTCAATGGATTCAATGCGGGCATTAAGCGTATTCTTCCTAAACTCAATGTCTTTTGCCCAGGAAGGCAGCAGTCCCCAGGTGTAATCCGTTGTGATTAGATGCGGAGAGGAATTCAGTATTACAGGAATGTTGGGATGGGAGAACCCGTTTATAAAATCCGATTGCAGGTAAGTCTCTTCATTGTCGAGTTCCGCATTAAAGCGTCTTTTGAGATTTTCTATTGAAGCATTCTGCTGGGTGTAATAACACATAATTTTCCGTTTTATGGCTGTTTTAAAAATGTCTTATCCTGATACTAATTTGCCCTTTTAAGGGCTTTTGTCTTTTTCATACCGCCTAAGTTTGAATAAACGATCTTATGGAATTATACCCAATAGACATTAAACGCATCGAAAGACTTATAAAAGAAAATGAAAAGCGAAAACAAAAGCTTAGAAAAAGAAACAGCAGAAAACTGATGTACGGCATGCTTATTTTCCTCTTTCTGTTTTTGCTTCTCTATCAAAATTAATTCATTATTAGGACATTGCATAGCTAAATAGTCAAAATTTCATTCTGTGGCGAGGCAGATTAATTTCATGATCCTGCGGATAAGGCTGCCTATGGGTGCTGCTGACATCCTGTTTGATATTATGCTGGGTGGTATACCTTTTTTCCGAGTCCGAATATCTTGGGTCAGGAATGAAAGGCATTTTCGCCATTCTGGAAATG
Organism: Flavobacterium potami; assembly: GCF_020026915.1. Classification (GTDB taxonomy): domain Bacteria; phylum Bacteroidota; class Bacteroidia; order Flavobacteriales; family Flavobacteriaceae; genus Flavobacterium; species Flavobacterium potami. The sequence continues at coordinate 910,618 of NZ_JAINUY010000001.1, forward strand.
GTGATCGTCGGGAAATGATAGTCAATTTCCACAGTCCCCAAAAGCAGGTAGCAGCCCCCTCCCTGAAACGGGTTATTTACCAGACTGTCCGGAAAATGCGCCGTATCAAAATAGGCTCCCTCATGATCGATCCACGTCCCGAAATACATATTTCCCCTTTTGGTGGGCACCTGCTTGGTCGAGATCAGGTAAGCCAGCATGCGGACCTGCTTTTTATGATATTTTAATAAATCCCGCACCATCACGTCCCCGCGGTGTCTGGTCTGAAGCAGATCAAAAACGGTGCAGGATACCGGGAAATTCAGAAGCTCAATTTCATCAAAGGCATCCTCAAATACCGAGCGCTCCAGAACAGGCAGCTTAAATTCTTTGGCGGGCTGCTCAATAAGCATAAGCCCGCGGTTTTCAGGCTTGAAATTATTCATCAAAAGACTTACCTGTACCAGAAGCTGGTTTTTGGTTTTTCCGGTAAAGCGGAAAGCGCCGATGAAAATAAGCACTTTTATATTCTCAATGCCCATGGGTACCCTGTTTATGAAATCTTCGAGTGATTTATAAATGCCGTTTCTCTCGCGCTCAAAAGCGATGAACTGCGAGAGCTTTGAATCCAGACCCTGCAGGTGCATAAAGCCCAGATAGATATCGCTGCCGTAAAGCGAAGTTTCATATTGGCTTTTATTCACGCAGGGAGTATGGATAACAGCGCCGGCCATTCGAGCCTCATGCACATATATTTCCGTGCGGTAAAATCCTCCCTGATTATTGATGACAGCAACCATAAATTCAACAGGATAGTGCACTTTCAGATATAGGCTCTGATAGCTTTCCACGGCATAGGAGGCAGAATGCGCCTTGCAGAAGGAATAACCTGCAAAGGATTCGATCTGTCGGTAGATTTCCTGGCTCAGCTGTTCGGGATGCCCTTTTGCGGCAGCTGAAATAAAGAAATCATCCTTTACTTTCTGAAGCGCCGCTTTTGAGCGTCCCTTACCCGACATGGCACGTCTTAAGATATCGCCGTCAGCAGCTGAGAGCCCGCCGTAATGCAGGGCAATTTTGATCACGTCCTCCTGATACACCATAATTCCGTAGGTTTCTCCAAGCTCCTTTTCAAAGACTGGATGAAAATATTCAAATTTCGTAGGGTTGTTGTGGCGGAATATGTATTCTTTCATCATTCCAGACTGCGCCACTCCCGGGCGGATAATGGAAGAGGCTGCCACAAGCGTTTTGTAGTTGTCACATTTCAGACGGCGCAAGAGTCCGCGCATAGCTGGGCTTTCGATGTAAAAACATCCTATGGTGCGTCCCTCTGCAAGATAGATGTTTGCGGACTGTTCGTTTTTTGAGATTCCCGTGTCGCGGATATTGATGCGAATGCCTCTGTTCTGCTCAATTATTTTCACGGTATCATCAATATGCCCGATACCTCTCTGGCTGAGGATGTCAAATTTATCAAAACCGATATCCTCTGCCGTATGCATATCAAACAAGACAATGGGAAAACCTTTCGGCGGCATTTCCAGCGGCGTGTAATTGGTCAGCGGTTCTTCCGAGATCAGGATTCCGCAGGAATGCATGCTGCGCATATTAGGATATTTTTCGAGCATCATGCCGTATTCCTGCACCAATTTAACTATGGAGTTGGTCTGGTGGAGCTTCATGGGATTTTTGGCAAGCATATCCAGCTCGTCTTTGGGAAGTCCGAATACCTTGCCGACCTCGCGGAAAATAGATCGGTATTTGAATTCCACATTGGTGCCGCAGAAAGCCACATTCTCATAGCCGTAGCGGTCGAAGATGTATTTCAGAATCACATCACGCTCTTTCCATGACCAGTCTATATCAAAATCGGGAGGGCTCTTGCGGTTTTCATTCAGAAAGCGCTCGAAATACAGGTCAAGCTCCAAAGGGCAGATGTCCGTTATTCCAAGACAGTAGGCAATAATGCTGTTGGCGCCCGAGCCCCTTCCGATATGCAGGAAACCCCGGCTGTTGCTGTAACGGATAATATCCCAGGTAATGAGAAAATAACCGCTGAATTCAAGGTCATTGATTACTTTTAACTCTTTCTCCACGCGCGCTTTTGCTTTAGCATTATGGCGTCCGTATCGCCAAACCAGACCTTCTTCGGCGAGGGTGGTCAGAAGGGCAATGTCCCCTTTTTTATTTTTGGTATAATGCTTTTTGTTTTTCGGGCTTTCGAAATCATACTGAAAATTACAGTGCTCGATGATGTATCGTGTATTCTGGATAATCTCTGGATAATCTTTATACAGGCCGATAAGTTCCGTTTCGGGAATCATCAAATCAGATTTTCTGCAGCAGTCATCAGGCCCAAGTTTTGACAGAAGTTCATTGAGGTCGACTGCACGCAATATCCTGTGCAGGTTGTATTCCCTTTTGGTTCGGAATACCACAGGCTGGAGGATAACCATTTTGGAAATCCTCTTTTTAAGCTCAGGCATAAAAAGCCTGCCGAGCTGGTCAGGCTGGATGCCGATATATTCATTTTCGCCGAGCACTGCCGGTGCATTTTCCAGCGCATAGATAAAATAAGCCGATTCAAAAGCCGGAGCCTTTTGCGGAAGAGGAGCGCCGCTGAAATTATGATCGGTCAGAAAACGGTTCATCTGGGCAAGCCCTGCAGCATTTTTGGCGAGGCCGATATAGCGAAATTTATGCCTGCAGCGGAATTCTATCCCGACAAGGGGTTTTATGCCTAAAGCTTCGCAGCCTTTTATAAAATCATAAATCCCTGTTACGGTATTAATGTCGGTCAAGGCTGCCGCCATGACACCGCAATCCGCTGCCTGTCTGATCAGATCATCCAGCGGAATGGTGCCGTAGCGCAGCGAATGAAAAGAGTGGCAGTTGAGAAACATGATTTATTTTTTGCGTTTTAAAATTTCGTTTTTATTATTGGGTTTGAAAGAGGCGCCTGCGCATCTCATCACGGCATCAAAGCCGTAACGGGTCTTCATCCTGTCCATAGCCTGATACAGGGCAAGCATTTCCTCGGTATCATTGAAAAGGTCAATCTGATAGGTTCCCCTGACCAGTCCGCTGAAGCGGACTCCGATAAGGCGCAGCCTCATTCGGCGCTGGTAGAGCTTGGTAAAGAGATCAGTGACGGTCTGGGTCAGAATATGATCCGCTGAGGTGTACGGAACTCTAGATTGTTTGGTCTCGGTATCAAAATTGGCATATCTGATTTTAACGGTCACCGTTGAGGCGAGCCACTCTTCTGCGCGTAGCTGGTAGGCGAGTTTCTCCACCATGCCCTGCAGGATTCTGTTCAATTTTAGTACATCAATGGTGTCCTGGGAAAAGGTATGTTCGGTTGAAATTGACTTTCTTTCCGTGTAGGGTTCCACAGGAGTATTGTCTATACCATTGGCTTTTTTCCAAAGTTCGGTTCCGTTCTTGCCGATCATCTGCTGCAGGGATTCGGCAGGCATTTCAGAGAGTGTCTGGATGGTGCGGATGCCGATTCGGGAAAGGAGTTCAAAGGTTTTCTGGCCGACCATCGGGATTTTTCGGACGGAGAGCGGATTTAAAAAGGACTGCACCAGATGCTCGGGAATTTCCAGGTTCTGCTTTTGCTTGCCCTCGCCGGTTCCGATCTTCGAAACGGTTTTGTTGACCGAAAGCGCAAAGGTGAGGGGAAGTCCCGTCTCTTTGGTAATACGCTGGGCGAGTTCATCTGTCCATCTGTAGCTTCCGTAAAATTTATCCATGCCGGTAATGTCCAGATAAAATTCATCGATGCTGGCTTTTTCCACCACGGGCGCTTTTTCCTGAATGATTTCGGTAATGTCGTGGGAAAGCCTGGAGTAGAGTTCCATGTCTCCTTTCATAATTTTTGCCTGAGGGCAGAGTTTCATGGCCATGTGGATAGGCATGGCAGAACGCACGCCGAATTTTCTGGCTTCATAAGAGCACGAAGCCACAACGCCTCTGTCACCGCCGCCGATGATAAGCGGTATGCCGTTAAGTTCTGAATTTGTCAGCCTTTCGCAGGATACGAAAAACGTGTTCATGTCGATGTGTACAATAGCCCGGCTCATAATCTTAATCATTTTATACAGATCAAAATTAGTACAGATAGCAACAATTCTTAAAAATAAAATGTTCTAAATAATAACAAAATCTAAAAAACCTTATTTTTCAGGGCATAAAAAAAGCACCCATATCGGTGCTTTTTTCCTTTATTAAGAATTTACGGAAGGATCAAAATTATTCAGCAGGACTTTCTTCGTTGGTCGGCTGGGATGCTGTTTTTTTCATAAGCAGGTAAAAATCCCTTAAATGCCACCATGCCGGGCATCGGTCTATGGGGCCGTTAAAATTTCTGATGGTGGTATAGCAGCTGTTGAGGAAAACCTGCGAGTTGGTGATCTTTGCCCAAGGAGTCCACTCCACTTCCTTGGGCGGCGGATTGTTTTCAAAATGGCGTTTTATTTCTTCATGATTCATAGGGCAAAATTACTTAAAAAACCAGAACAGATCAAGGGCATGAAAGATGAAAACGCCCTTATAGGGCGCCTTCATCTGCAAAAGAGTAATAGGTATAAGGAGTCACGATGATGTGGTCAAGCAGCGGTATGTCCAGCAGTTTTCCCGCTTCATGGATTTTTCGGGTCATGTTTCTGTCGGCCTCGGAAGGCGCTGTTTTTCCTGAGGGATGGTTGTGGGTGATGATGATCCCGACGGCGGCTGCTTTCAGGGCTGCCGCGAAAAGCAGGCGCATATCAACCGCAGTCCCCGCAATGCCTCCTGAGGAGACCTCGTAGATTCCCAGAACCCTGTTGGACTGGTTGAGCAAAAGCACTTTGAACTGTTCAAAGAATTCTATTTTGCCGTGATCCCAGCTGTCGAGCAGAATTCGGTAAGCATCTTTGGAAGAGCTGATATAGGGTCTGTCAGCACTTTTTACTTTGGTTTTATAGATCAGTTCGATTTCTGATACTTTCTGCCAGTCTGTGTTTTGATTTTGATTTTTCATAGCCGCTGTAGTTTTAAGATTAATTACAGCACCGTTGCCCGGGCAGGGCTGAGCGAACGCAGAAAGCAACGCAATAAAGCAGGAGTGCAGCCCTGCATTTATGGGGGAATTTTTTGCGGAGAACCGAAAGCCGTGTCCGAACTTTGTGATGAAATTGACTTAACATACGCAATAGCCCCTAAACCAGGACTGCCCCGTTCGCCTTAAAGTGTCTGCGCGCCGAAAATAAACCGCAGTACAAGTCTGCGGCGTAAATAGTAAAATGGTTTAAGCGGAAGCGGTCTGCTTTTTCTGTTTTTTCAACCGTTTGGCAATCTCAGGCAGGTTTCTGCGGATAATCCTCAGAATCCTGCTGTGGTGTTTAGTGGCTTTATTTCGATGCCCTCTGCATTGGATGATTTCCATTTTGGAAAGGGAAATTTCAATGGTTTCCACAGGTCTGTTTTCAATCTGCGCAGAAAGGATAAGAGAATCTTTCTTTTTATAATATTCATTGGTAAATACGCAGTGGTGGAGCGTGTCGCCCTCTTCAAGAAAGTCCTGCACACGGTCAAGTACTTTTACGGTAAGGTCTTTATCGGTAAAACAAAGTCCGAAGAACTGTTTTTTGTCCTGCATGTAAATCGGCTCTGCTTTCTGTATTTCAGCACGCAGCTGCGCAAGATGTTTTCGGCGCTGCATATCCCTTTTTTTGGCTACAAGCCTGTCATGCGCGTCGTCCAAATTTTCGGGGCAGACAAGCGCAGGGGAGCTGAGGTCTTTTTTAAACCATCGGAGCAGGGCAATATAATCCTCCCAAATTTTGATGTCCTGAATTTGATAGCGGTGTTTCAGGCAGGTTTTTACAGCCTGCCAGTTTTCAAGCAGATGCTGTTCGTGGGAAGTAAGGAAATGTTTCAGCAGGGAGTTCTGCGACGATTTTAAAAGGGTTTCCGCAATGGGGTCTTTCAAAAGTGCGGTAAAGAGTATCTGTGGTGCAATGCCATGCATAGAGGTCTTGAAACCGTTTCTTTTCAAAAGCGGAATCACATTAAGCTTTGGATAAACCTTGTAGGGATTGATGCGGTACTTTGGGGATTTCTGAAACTCCTTAGGGCGGATTTCCAAAGGGGAATAGTATTTCCATGCATCATAGGCTTGGGAAAAAACATTCGTGCCTCGTGAGATGGTGCGCACTTCCCCTTTGGAACTAATCCAGTGCTGCATGACTTCGCTGTGGGAATAGTCGGGAAGAACATTCTTTTTCATGATCTTGTGCGAACAGATGATTCGCACCACCTGATACCCTTGGCAGGTATCAGTAACGGCGAAGTATTCGATTTCCTTGAAATGCACCTGATTGTACTTATGCATATTAAGCTTCCCCTTACAGGCTGTGCAATTGATATACTTTTGGCACGACTGGCTTTCGCTGTCGGGTTTCCACGAGTGGGTGCATTCCAGACAATTGAATTTTCCTCTTGAGAGCACAGTCCATTTCAGGAAAATATTTTTTTCCGCCCAAGACTGCATTTGTGAAGTAATGGGTTTCAGGGTACTGCTTAATTCAGTAATCTGTTTCTCGATGATGGTTTTCGGTGTCATAGGTCAAAGAGGGTTAAGGTTTGGGCAGCAGGTTTTACAGGTTTTGGCTGTTCGGTTTTCTGAATTGGAGTTTCAGAAACTGCGGGAGCAGTTGAGAATAAGTCTGCCTTGACAGGCGGGCTTACTGCAACTCTGCAATGAACAGGGGCGGGTGTTCCAATGGTGTCGTCTGTGTAGTACTTTACCGCCATGTCAAAGATTTCCTGATTGTCAAAAGCGCATTCCCCTGTTTTTTTGACCTCGCCGAAAATGTAGTGGAAACAGCTTTCAAGGTTTTTGGACTGCTTGGCAAGGGCAGGCGCAAAAGCAGTATCTTTCTGTGCTTTTTCGGTCAGGTAGCTTTCTATGGCGGTCTTAAATTTTTCGGATGCTTTCATAAGAAAAGATTTTAGATTGAACTGTTATTCAAAAAGCCTTGAATAAAGGTCATAGCAGTATTCTTCAAAGCAGAGCCAGCATACAAAAGTGTAGTGAGGGGCTTGGAGTCGGTTTTCAATCGCTTCGCCAATTGCCTCTTCGAGTTGGGTTCTGATATTTTCAAGGTCATCGATATGCTTGATATAAAATTCTTTGCAGTCTGCGTGGTAGATAAATTCGGAAATCATACCGCTCACGCAACCGCCTTGCTGCAGGTCAAGAAAGAATGATTTCAGCTGTTCTCTTTTTTTTCCGTTATAGGAAGTGATGCTTTTGAGGATTATCTCATTAAAAGCATCGGCTACTCGGTATTCGCTGTAGTTGGATTTTGATAAGGCTTGCATAATATTGTCTTTAGGCGTGTAAAAAAAAATAAATGGTGAATGATTTAGAAAGGCAGATCGTCAGGTTCGTCTTTAGCCGTGCTTTTCTTCTGAACTGCGAGAACAGCTGAGGCATTTTCTGTTTTAGGGAAAACCAGTATTTTAATGTTACTGGTGTGAAAGGTCAGCGAACCGAGTGCCTTGCCATCGGCATTGGTGTAGACATTCAGACCGATGCGCCCGAAGAGTTCGACCATAGTGCCTTTCTTGAGCCACTGCGCCATTTTGGAACCCATCCAATAGGAGCAGTCGATGTAGGTCACAATCTTTTTAAGTTCGCTAGCCCCTTTAGGTCTGTAGCTGTCGTTTACTGCGATGGAGAAATTTACCACCTCTCTGTCATTTGAAACTTTTGCCGTTACGGCATCCTTTGTGATTCGTCCTAAGATTTCCATGATTCAATAATTTTAAGTGAATGTTTATCTGTTTTTTCTCAAGCCCCGCATGAAATTTTTCAAAAGAAAAACGGGAAAAAAGAAAGCACAAAATCAAGCATCCGATAAAGGATCCGGAGTGCTATAAGTCCCGAAGGGCGGCAAGGCCGTTATGCGCATGCAGGAGCCTGCGGGTGCTATTTTCGCGGCTCTTTTAATCCGTTTTCATTGAAAATTTCGTTATCAATCTTTACAGCAGACAGAATCAATTTCGGACGCCTGTTTTGGAAACGGCATCGAATTATTTTGTAATTTCAGGAGAGAAAAAAGCACTGCAATGGAAAAGCAATATGATCTGGATCGTTTTTTACAGGCTCAGCGGGAAACGTACGGCAATGCACTGAAAGAAATCAGAGCGGGCGGCAAACAGACCCACTGGATGTGGTTTGTTTTTCCGCAGATTAGAGGGCTGGGCTTCACGGATTATAATATTTTTTACGGCATTGAAGACCTGCAGGAAGCCTCACAGTATCTTAACCATCCGATTCTGGGCAGACGGCTTGTGGAAATTACCCGGGCAATACTTCAAATCGAAAACAAAACGGCGCATGAAATCCTTGGTAGGCCAGATGAGAGAAAACTAAAATCCTGCATGACCCTTTTCAGCCAGCTAGCTGATGCGCCTGACTGTTTTAGACAGGTGCTTGAGAAGTATTACAATAAAGAACAGGACGAAAAGACAATGCAGATTTTAAAGTCATCTGCCAGCTAAAAAGCATTTTTCATTTCACTGCCTCAAGACAACACTTATATATGAGGAGTAGAGATAGATTTTAACAGCAGACAGTAATGGTGATTACAGTAGTAATGTTTCTAACCTAAAGCTGTAAAGTCTTGATTTTGCAGGTTTTTTATTTTTGAAATACCGATGTTTCACGATTCTGCCATAAAAGTTAAACGTCATTTTTTTTAATATCTATAAGGTGGTTATTTGTTAAGAAATACGTCCCACAAATTGGAGTCCACGGGTCTGCAGTCGAACACTTAACTCCCATTATAATGTTCATTGATAAGCTTGGAACAAAGCCGTAAAAGGTCTTTTAGTCGATTATTTTGAAAGTTTATGATGTCAGTTTCAAATCCAATTTTCTGCTTAAAAAGCGAAAAAACTAAAATGAGGTAAATAAATGATTTTGGTAAAAATTTGAAAAGTAGAATCCCGAAGGATCGCAAAAAAAATCTTAATTAGTCTTTGAGTTTATCTATTAGCTCAATGAAATTCAAGTCGCTGTTATTTATCATTGAATGGAGTAAAGTTTCTCTACACCTCATAGCAAGTTCGGGAAGTTTTATACCAATTGAAATCATTGCCCTTTCGTTTTGTTCGTTGTTGTGCATCATTGAATTTCTCTGAGAATAACATTCCCATAATAAACGTGAGTAAAATGATTTTAAATATAATTTATTAGTTGGTTTATTTCTTTTTTTTATCAAATGATTTAGTAAAGGATGATTTATACTTTTAATGATTTCATCAACATCATTAAGTCCTGTATTACGAATTTTATAATACTCGTTTCGAGTAAGATTAAATTGTTCTGGTATTGCATTTGAAAATGAATTTATTATATAAATTTCAATCAACTGTTTTTCAATCCGATTTGAAGAGAGCCACATAATATTTGTAATTATGTCAATCATATTTCCGGTTGATTCATTGCATACCTTGAAAAGAGTTTCAAAGTAATGCCAATAATCTTCGGCATTTCCAGATTGCTGTGCTTTGATAAACAAGTATTCGTAATTTAGGAAATGCTCTGCGCAAATTTTATTTGCAACTTTTAAAAGTAAGAATGGATTTTTTTCAAAAAACTTTTTACTATTTTCTGAAATAGAAACAGCATTCTCCTTTGTACTCCACTTAGAATGGAAATCCTTAAAATTGACCGTAGTTATATATGAGAAAGGCTCAAGTAAAGTATTTGCATTGTATTTGAAGTTTAAAAATGCTAGTTCTTTTCTTATGGTATTAATTGCTGTATATTCGCCCATTTTTTTGCTTTTGGCATGCACTTTGACAACAGCGAGAATCATATTTTCGTCTTTGAAGAAATTTTTTGAAAAACCGGATTCTTCAATTTTTAGCTTTAGATATTTAAATTTGAGATTATTTTTGTCGTAAAATGTAACTTTATTATATTTAAATTTGAACCCTTTAAAGGCGTTAATATTAAGTATTCGATATATGTAATATTCATTTTTGTAAGGTGAACGCAAATAATTTAAAATGCCTTCAAACTGTTTATCAAAAGTCATATTTTCGAAGTGTTCTACTTTAGCTTTCGCAAGGTTGCTTTTGTTTTTTTTAACAAACGACTCCGAAAATGGGAACTCATTAATTTGTGCAGTTATAATTTTGGTAAATGTTTCAATAATGTCCTCTTTTGTCCATTCTGTGTTTAAAAATTCAGTTACAAGAATATTTGTATGATGTATTATATCGTCCTTGTGGTAAGGCAAACTGTGACTGCATTTCAGAAACATTATTATTGATTTTAGAGATTTCCTGAACATAAATTTCTTTAATTCTATTCTAAACTTAACAAGTGTTAATTTGAAAATTGGATTTTCTTTGATCCATTTAATCTTAGCTTGTGGTTTGCCGGAGTTTTTATAAATTTCAAAAAGGTCTACAATTTCACCATAATTTTTGAATTGTTTAAAATATTTATTTTCTTTTTGTAGTAGAGGATGAGTTAAGTAACTGTCGATATACTTATTGCAATTATCGGTATTAGTCTTAATTTGAAATATAATTTTTTCTATTAGAGAAAGATAGTTTTCAGTATCTATTGAATCGATTTTTTCGATCTGAGATGCAGCATAATTATAATAATCAGCAAAAAAGTTGACTTTTTCCTGAGTTAAATTGTCGGGATGGCTTATGTAGTTAAGGAACTGCATTATCAGTTAATATTTGTTGTAAGAATAATTAAGAAAAAGATGAAATAGTAATTTATTTATCATTCTCTTTAAATAATTTTTCCATGTCATTTTCAAGGAGTTTGTAAACCCAATTTCTCAAAACTGTATATCTATTTGCATTATAAGTATTGATTCTGTATACAATAGGAACTGGAAAATGTCTTGCATCTAAATTGTGAAGAATGATATCTAATGAAAAATGTCTCGCTATTTTAATTGAATCCCTTTTAAAAGCATTTTTGTACTCATTCCTATCCATGAAATAAATCTCTAATTTACCAGTTTGCGAAGGCCGATACCCAAAAGATCCAGAAGTTAAATTGTCTGCATCTAAGGCATAGATGAAATATTCGTGAGGTATGGTCGTGAAAAATTCAAGCTGATTTTTAAAAGTTGGAAAACAACTTTCGACGAATTCCTTATAACAAGTTTCAAGATGATTAAAAAATTGGGTTATATATAAGCGAGCCTGTGTTTCACTGTATTGAATTGTTCTTACCAGATGATAATTTTTTGGATTTTGACGGTAATATTCTTTTGCGTAATTTATCGACCGGTCAGGAGCTGGTAAATGATGGTTTTCAATTTCTGTAATACCGATGCTTAAAAGTTTGTTCACAATAGTATATAATAAATCAAAAGGAGGACTGCTTCCAAAAGTGTTTAGGTCAGGAATTGGTAGTTTTTCATTCAATGCGTTTTCGACAAAATCAGATATTGACATACTTTCATTTATTACTTTATTCAGTTTGTAATAATTTTTTGCACGAAACCTTTCAAGTCTGTTTTTTAAGTCTTTTACATCTATCGGATAAATTGTTTCAAATCTTGGTAAATTATAGTCAATTGTTTTAATATCATAGTCTAATTCTTTAAAATAATTATACAGTATGACGGAAAGAAGCTCCCTATTTAAAATCATAGAGTCAAAGTCGTAAAACATTCCTCTTTCAAGAGCCTTTTTAAGATCTTTAAATATATTTTTTCTTATAATTGTAGACTGGTCTGCTACAAGAAATGGAATATTACTGCCGTATAATGACTTAGCTCCCTTTTCTTCAAAAAGTGTGTATAGGTCTTCATCGCTGGCATCATGGCTTAAATTGACCAACTCCAATTTGCTCTTTGAATTTTCCTTTAGCGGAAAAAGTGCATAACCGTTATCTTTAATAGAATTTAGGGGCATTATAATTCCAATCTCATTTTCTGTATTTGGGTCAAATAGCTTTTTAAAATTCCTGAAATTATCCTCTAAATAAATATTATATCCCTCCACATATTCTAAAGCCTTGTCATTTTTATATTTGATCAAAGTCTCTTGATGCTCTAGTGTCGAATTCTCAATGTAAAACTTAATGGCGCTTTGTCCTATATAATTCTGATAAATCTCATTTAGTACATTATAAAATTCTTCATTGTCAAGCTTATCCAACCTATAGGAATGATAACATATTATATAATCACGGATTTTGGAGTAATAGAATGTGACGTTAGAAGTGGCATTGTTATTTGATTTTAGTAGAATGTTCCGTGAAAATAATTCTTCCGGCAAATTTTCAGAAAAATTAAAATTCAATTCATCATATAATTTTTCCACATCAACACCCTCATCCTGATGTTCTTCCAAAAAGGAAAATTTATAGTTTACAAGTATTTTACCAATTTGTCCTAGAATACCCATTGCAAGTCGATTCTCAAGACTAGTTTTTTCAATGGACTGTTTTAAATACTTTTGAATTAAATCTTTGTCATTAATGATTGATGGTATCTGTCTTCCGCTGTATACCTCGCTGAATATCCTAAGAAAAAAACCATTTTTTAAGGTATTTTGAAGTTCGACGGAAATTTCCCCTCTAAAATCAAATGCCTTTTGATAAGCGGGAAGTATCTCATCAATCTCAGTCTGATCAAAGTCTTCTAGAAAAAAACCGGGACAGTTGTCTAATAAGGGATTTGGAATATGCGATTTTTTTAATTCCTCATACAAATGAGTCGGAGTATCACCTTGAAATAAGAAGCTTTTCCAGATATTTGACTTGCAGCTAATACAAAGTTTTATATTCTTAAATTGTCTGATAGTAAGAGCTAGATCACTTAGCTCGAGATTAAGGTTTGGATCTACCGATTCGTCAATTGCATCGATAAAAATAATTACGTTTTTTTTTAAATAACTTCCGATTTCATCCAGTTTTTTAAGGACTGTTCCGCTTTCAACTTTGTTGGAAAAAACGCCGTTTAAGTCTTGTGACATAAGTTCCAGGGGTGATGTTCGCATTAAGGAACCATTGAAAAAGAATACAAAATCACTTTCTACATTTTGTAACGCTAGAGAGCATATTGTACTTGTTTTACCAACACCCGCAGGACCGGCAATGCCAAAAACGGATTTGTCTGTTTTAAGAAAATTCATGAATTCGTCTTGAAGCTTCAATCTTTTGTGATGAAGTTCTTTGGAATATTTAACTGAAGGGTCATTAAATTCGCCAATAATTGTTCCCATCCTTCCTGTTACCTGATTCAGACAAAATTGTCTCAAATTTTCATCAGAAAAAGAAATAAAATTCTTTAAGGCAAGGTATCGTATATTTAAATCTTCGCTGGCTGAAAGAGTGCAATCATTGCGCCAAAAGGCAGACTGTTCTGAAATTTTTTTTCCTGTAAGTTCAACTCTTGAGATTGAGTCAAAGATTTTGGTAGACCGCCCATTTGATATTATTGTAAAAGGCGCAATATTGCCTGATAGCAGTCTTGCATATGAGATACCTTGTGCAATATCTTGTTCGGTTATTGAAATTGAATCTTTTTTTAACTCAATAATAAAGAGATTTTTACCAAATCTTTTACATAAAATATCAGAACGACCTCTGATTGTTTTTTCTGTTTTTCCAAGTCTGATTGTGAACGATTTTTCTATGGAAATTTCAGTATCATCAAAACCTAAATCCTTTAAAAAAGGAAGTAGCAATTTACCTCTAATTTCTTCTTCATTTATAAGTACATTATCGGACATAAAAAGGGTTTTAATAATATTTTACGAAATAAAGTAATTTTAATTTTAATGACATTAAGAAATTTGATTGTTGTTTTTAGCCCAGAACCTTTAAATAATAAAAATACAATTTAATTGCATTAGAAATGTCTAATTAGTAGATATAACTAAAGTTTTTAGAACAAAAAATAGTCTTCTTAAAGGAATTTAAAATAAGCTGAAGTACTTATATATAGAGATAAATGTAATTCCAATATTTAGTTTTAAGAAGTTAAAAGACTTTGAAACAACAGTTTTTTACGCTTATTGTAGATATATCAATAATTTAATAAAGTGCATTTTAAAGCATTCCCAATTCTTTTAGCTTTCTGTCAAGTTCCGCATCCTTTTTGTCAAATTTTATCTTTTCTTCAGGAGTAATTTCTCTTTCAGTTTCTTTTTTATCATTAAGGTAGGTTTTTAAACCTTTATCAGTTCCTAAAATGAATCTTTCAGAATTTCCAAATTGTAAAAAATTTGAAACAACTTTGGATTGAAAGCTTGCTTCATCTAATCTTTCACTTCTGGTAATACTTAATTTATTAGTCTCATCACCGTAAGGCATTAATAAGAGAAGATGCTTGGAATCAAGTGGAAGTTTTAAAATATTAGATGCGTCAAAGGGCGATACCAATTTTCCTTTTCTGTTTTGATATACGACAGGATTGTCACTTGTTATGTATTCGGCTTCATCTGTAATCCTTACAACCATTATTGTATTTTTTTCAAGTCTCCACTTGATTAAGTTTAATGCAACTTCAAGTTGTGTAATTACTTGTGAGGCACGTTCTTCTTTTTTATATTCCTTTTGAAGCTGTTCAAGAGTTTTATCTGCAAAGGAAATTTTCTGATCCTCGTACATGAAATAATCAAATCCTTTACTTATTGCCAAATTGTACGCATTTTCCAAAATTCTGTCAAAGAAGCTGTTGTGCTGGCTGATCCACTTTGTAGTCCTGTAGAGCATGGTTACGACAGTTGAAATAATTAATTCTCTTTCCTCCTCAGTTATAGTTTTTTTATTTGGATTTGTTAGAATATCATAAACATCTTTATAATGTTTTTCATAATTCTCAGAATAAAATTTTTCAATCAACATTCTTTGCTCTTCTGTTTCTCCTGGAAGGGTATATAAATCAGTTTGAACACACACGTTTGAAATTGCAATTTCATATATTTTTTCTTGAGCAGTGCTATTTTTTGGTAGAGCTTTAATGAAAAAATTGTCACCTCGCTGTTCAGAAAAGTTTTTCAAGTAGGTGCGTGGAACGTAGTGCTGTCTTTTTACATCAGGCATATCTATTACGATTAAATTTAATGTCTAATAAAACTAAAATTAGTCTTAAAGGTAAAGAAAGTTTCTTTGATCAAATTAAAAATATTAGTAGAAAAACAAAAACGGAAAGATACGTTTAAGTTTTCTTTCCGTATATTCAGGACGAACAATCGAGCAGATGAAACGTGATTGTTTTATCTATGTATAATAGATTAGCTTCACAAACTGCAAAACTTTTTATTAAATTACATTTTAATGGAATTTGATCTATTATCAGTTTTAAGCTTTATGTTTAATTTTTTCTTAACGTTAAAATTTGATTTCGCTAAGACCAAAAGCATTTTCAATAAAGTATTCCGGTTCAATGAATTCTGTGTCATTATCCTCAGGTGTATTTGTAAGAAAAGATTCGTCCGACTCAGTGCTATAAGATACATTACCATCAATATCGATTTCTAAAATGGCCGCAGTATATGCAAATGCTAATTGTTTTTGCCCTTTAAATGAGATTTCTAATTTGCTTGATGAGCTTGCTTCAATTTTATTTTCCGAACCCAAAGAACTGTTAATCGCATTGATATTGAAGTCAATATTGGTGCCATTTTGCTCTTCTTTTTTCATTGAAAAATTATTGCTTGTAATTACGCTTGTTATCACATGACATTTTGCTTTTTCTTCGATAAATGCTTTTACAATTGGGTCTTTAGGATCAAATTTTCTGTTTTTTAGATTTTTGGTTAAAGCTGTTACATCTACATAGTATCTATGAACATTTTGAAACGAAAATGACACTTGCTTAGTATCATTAAATGATGATTTAATAGCTCCGGATCCAACACCAAACCCTTTTAAAAAACCATCCATAATTTGCAATCCAATATTTACTTTTACGCTTTTTGAACTTGTTCCCGAAACGTTTGCCATTACTGAGTCTTTGATTTCAATTTTTACCAATTCACCATTTTCTATCAAATCGTTAATTGGTCCCAGATATGTCGTTGAATTTGTCCTTGATAATACTACTAAAGGTTTAATCCTTTCCTCGGGTACGGTAATAGGGTTGGCAGAGAAAGTTTCTCTTAATGTTTTCAATAATTTGTCATCACTGCAAAGTTTAATAAAGCTCATAGTTATATTATTTAAAATGGTTTAGTTTCTATCTCTAAAACAGATCTGTACTTTGAAATATTTATTGCATAAATTAGGTTTTTGCTTTTAATGCCGTAGGACACTAGTCCAATTAAGTTGTTGTCTTGATCAATAACTGGCGCACCACTACATCCCCGATAATTGTCATGGGAGCCATATTTATGTGAAAGCTCAAAAACAAAATATTGGCCTTCCTCACCAACATAGGTGAGGTCTTCCTCAAGCCTGTCTTCGAAAATAATTTGTTGATCCTTTACTCCACCAAATCTCACTTTTCCGTAAAATCCGTATTTTTTATTTTTACTAGGGCTTATATCGAAATTAGCTTTTAGAACAGCTCGCTCGAATCCTACTATTGTGTTATTTTCAGGATCATTAAGAACCTGGAAGGAACTTATGCTGGGCTTAAGCATACGATACGTAAAGTCGACCATTTTTGGATCTGTAACGTTGTTTTTCTCAAAATAAAACTCAGTTAGAAATCCCATTTCTAAAGGTTGTAATTTTGTGCGCCATTGACCTTCTTCGACCTGCTCGGCACTATGAACCTCCATGTGCCAAATTGAACTGGCTATAGTGGCGTGAGCAATACTTAATACAAAACGACAGTTCATGTATTCAACTATACAGGCTGAAGCAACTGCAATGGGTTCTCCATTTTTATATTTCCAAAGAGGAACACTAGCTTTTACTATTTGCTTTCTCCATTCATTATCTTTGATTTGATCCCACAGATATTTTTGCATATTTTTTTTCTCGGTTTTTTATTCATCCCATCGATTTCGTTGTATAATCATGTGATGAAAAATAAAAAAGATAATTATTAGAAAGGCAAATATATAGATTGTGTTTTTTATTTGAATAAGGGAAAATACCTGTTTGCTTAATTATTGCGAACAAGAGTAAGGCTTGTTTCTATGTCAAAAAACTAGATTTCAATTTCTTCAAATAAGGAAATATAATTTATAATGAATGTATTTATCTAGCATTCCGTTCATCCGGATCAACTTTCAAATTTTGAACATAGGTTGAAGGGCTCTGATTAAACTGCTTTTAGAAATCTTGTGAAAAGTTTGAAGCAGAACTGTATCCAATCATTAGGGCAACTTCCTTAATCTTGTAATTTGTGTGTAAAAAGCATGCAGTCTATTAGCTACTTCGATACGATTCTTTATGTAAAATTAACTATAGGACGAGCGGTAAAATTTGGGCTATTTTTTATGAAAAAGAACATTGCTAACTGATAATTTTTTCGTCAAATTTTTCCATAATTTTCGCAAGTGCATCGAGCGATTTGTTATATCTCGAAATCAATTCCGTCATGTTGT
Source organism: Flavobacterium potami (assembly GCF_020026915.1). Taxonomy (GTDB): domain Bacteria; phylum Bacteroidota; class Bacteroidia; order Flavobacteriales; family Flavobacteriaceae; genus Flavobacterium; species Flavobacterium potami. The sequence continues at coordinate 928,150 of NZ_JAINUY010000001.1, forward strand.
CCAGCACGTAATCTTTTTCCGAATTCACGGCACGCAGATCAGTGTACAAAATGGAAATGGATGATGCAGTCTGTAGTATGCGATTATCCTTTGTAAGCTTTCCCAATTCCATCATTGCGGGATCTAAAAAATCCACCCGCATTCTGTGCATATTATAATTAGGATTTTGATTTAGATGTGAAATAAATCGAAAGTATAAATCGAAAAAAGGTTTATACTGTTCATTGGTGTATAATTTCTGAGTATCATTTGCAATCAGATATTTTAAACTGTTGATATGATTATTTAATGTATCCAGATCCTGATTTAATTTCTTTGAAGTTGCAGAGATGCCGTCCTGAAACTCGTCCCATTTATTATTCAGGTGCTGAAAGTTATGGCTCAGCACATCAATAAAGCCGTGTATGTGATTTGAAATCTTTGCAGCTTTATTGTACTGCTCCTGAATTCGATCTTCACTGCTGAAGAGCTGTTTATACCAGGGAAATTTTGTCTTATTCTCCAAATAATCCATGAGATCATTTTTATCCAACGAGGAGAATCGCTCGCTGTTGATCGTGGTCATTAAATCCAGAGGATCGTAGCTCCATTCTCTTTTGGCAACGCTCAGCTTAAAATCTTCTATAGAGCTAATCTGATGCTTTATCGGCTCCTCTAATGTTTTTAGTTCAATTTTCCATCTCTTTCCGCTTTTTTTGATTTTCTTTCTGTTGCTGTACCATTCGTAAAATCTGTTTAGAAAAAAACCCACAACCAAACCGGTTAATGTGGAGATCAGAGGAAGTATGCTGGCGAAATTGCTGGCAGGTTCTTTTTCTTTCAAGATAACAATTTGTGCAGCTGGATTAATAGTTTTCGGCGAATTGCACAATTCAATCTTAACAGTATCTATGCGTTTTCTCTGCGGAATGCTTTTGGTAATCGTTGAAGCCTTCGATTTTGAGGAATCGTTCCTGTAGTTTTGTGCGGGTAGAGCGACAATTGATGCGAAGATCAAGATAGGAATGTGTAATTGCTTCATATAGATATTAGTTTATGTTAATGCCCGAAAAAATTTATATTATAAGGATTTGTCAGATAACTGTTGGGAATATAGGAAAAGTGATGCTAAATGTTTTTTTTGAAATCAAAAAACAATCTCAAACTTATCGATTACCTTTCACAAAAACGTACGTATAAATACTTGTTTTAACATTCTCAAGCAGGGTTATTTTAAGTGTTTAATTATTGAAATACGATTTTAATATTTCTAAATTAGAGAATCACGGTATTAACGCTTTAATTTTTTGAATGTTTACCATAGTTCATGGGCTATTATCTTTTATTACTTCAAAGATTACTTCTCTTTTTTGAGAACCAGAGCGGAAAGCGACGGATTTTTAATTATCCTTTCCATCTCGCTGTGTATTATTTCTTGGATCTCAATTTTGATCTGCAGATAATTTTTCTGAACGATCACGTTCTCAATGGTCCGAATGATCGGAATTTCTTTATAATTATCCATCTCTTTTTTTATTTTTTCATGATCATTGACGATCTCGCAGTGAAAGGTTTTAAGCTCAATGCGACAGTCTGGATTATCGGCTGTCATCCCTACAAATTCCCCTGAACTCAGCGAAGAAATCTTCGAGGGCGGCACTGCGGATTCGAGTTGTCTTGAACGGCTGATGGAAGTGTCACTGCTGTTGATCGAGAGGCTTTCGCGGTCCTGCATTATCTTTCCGAAACGCTCTGAGAGCTGTTTTGCCGTATCCCCGCTGACCTGTCCTGAGATAATATTTCCAACGATGTTGACAATCACGTCAGCCTGCTCGCGGCCGTAGTCCTTACGGAGCTGGCTGAAGTCCTGAATTCCAAGGCAGGTGCTCACTCTGTTGCTTCTTGCAGTTGCAATCAGACTGTCGATATTGTTGAGATAGATCGTTGGGAACTCATCAAAAATAAGGCTGCTTTTGAGTTTTTCCTTCTGGTTTACCTGTTTGATAAGACGGCTGACAAAAAGGGAAAGTACTGCACCGTAAGTCTGTATTTTCTGCGGATTGTTTCCCATTGAAACAATTTTCGGATCAGATGGATTATTAATATCGAGGGTAAAATCACTGCCCGAAAGCACATAATAAAGCTGGGGCGAAGAGAGTTTAGCCAGCGAGATTTTAGCCGAAGCAATCTGCCCCTCCAGCTGGTCGACTGCCTCGTTCAGGAACGCACTTACAAAGGGATTGATCAGCACTTCGATTTCTTTTTCGGTTCTCAGAAGAGTGAAAAGACTTTCGTAATCGGTCTGGATCATTTCAATGACATGGGGCAGGGTGCAGTACTCGCCATCGCTGTATTTTCTAAGGTACCAGATGACCGCCGTCAGGAAATTTATTGGAGATTCCACAAAGAAATCTCCCTGTTTTTTCATCCATTCCCGATTGAGCCCCATAAGGATAGTGCGTGCCGATTCAGCAGCATCGGTAATGTCGGTCATTGCCGCTGGGTCCAGAGGATTGCACCTGTGGGTTCTGGATAGGTCATCGAAATTTATGATGTAAAATTTGGGCTCCACGGCATAAAGATGACGGAATTTCAGCCAGGCATTATAAGCAATAATAGTGAGGTCGTCGAACTTAAAATCATAGATGAACATGGAAAAACCTTTAGCGATGTGCTGGGTAATTACATGGCGGATTACGAAGTATGATTTTCCAGATCCGGGAGTTCCTGGAACCAGAATCCCGCGGAAGGGATTTATGATGTTAATCCAGCTGCTGCGCACTTTGTTTTTGAGGTGATAGCGGGCAGGTAGATTAACGGAATACTCATTTTCGATAAGCCTTTCCTCTTGAGGGAAAGTTTCATTTTCCTTATTGAAAATATCTGCTGAGGAGAGCTTTCTGCGGATAATGCGAGAGAGCAGGGTGCCGCCGGAAAGCGACAGCAGATAACCCAGAGAACACAAGGAAATATACATTACAGAACATACTTCAGTATCCGCAAATATTATAAAAGCGATATAAGAACCAAAGTAAAAAATCAGTCCAAGGCCGATATAATAAAACGCGGTTTTAAAATGCAGTTTTTCATCTTTTCTTCCTCTGGCGCCCATAAGGGAAATAACCAGCAGTCCAAGGACAAAAAGCTTTGATTTATGGAAGCTCTCCAGAAGGCCGGTTCGATGGATATTCTCCAGAATTCTGCAGGCAAAATCAGGCGCAAGGTTCCACTGCCTGAACGAATCGAAGCAGTAAAAATAAAAATGGATGAGCAACACTGCGATGCCCATCAGTCTTGTCATGTCTAAAATCTTTCTAAGCGCCTGTTCATTTTCTCCTGTCTGCATGCTCATGATTTCTGCCTGTTAATTGTTATCGGAAGGTCCTTTTCTTTTTCTTTTTTTTCGCTTGTTTTTAAGCTGTTTGGGAACGTAATCTGACGGTGTTCCTGCATACAGCACATCATCAATAATCCGCTGCACCTCGGCTGCGGAAATAAAAGATCCCTGACTCTTAGCTGTTCTGTCTAAAACAGCCGACTGTTTTCCAAATTCAGAAGATCCGCCAATACGCTCAAGGAGTCCTTTGGCTGCATAAGCAGGTCCCAGACTGCTTCCGTTGAATACGCATCTTGTGTTATGATCTATGTAGGTCATGCCGTAGATCAAACCGTTCTCATTTTTTCTGGCTACAGCGGTGATACCCTGATTAGCCAGCCGGGTTTCAAGCTGCGAGAGCGTGATGGAAGGGTTTTTCAAGAGCAGCAGATCCACGGCATTTCGCGTTCTTTTCATGTTTACCACACGCGAAGTTTTGGACGCAGCAAAATTAATTTCAAGCTGGGAAAGGGTAGGCTTGGAATAAAAACTGCTGGCTTTTATCGGAACCCCGACAGCCTTTTTATTCCCGTCCAGAATCTGATAGACCAGCCCTTTATTCTGAAACATTTTTGAATTTTCCTTTCCCTTTTCTGCTTTTACATTATAAAGGTTTAATACTGCGTTGAGCTCACCCAGCGTGGTGTATTTGTAATGGGGAATGACTGCATTTAGTACACTGCTGATGGCTCTTTTGGAATCTATTGCCCCGTATTTTATTTTTTCCGCATCGATGGCATTAATTTGCCTTGGATCCTGTTTTTTTCTTGAATCTGCGCGTACCAGATTAAAATCAATCTCTAATTCTTTCCGAGCTGTTTCGGATTGGTTTCTACCAATGTTATGCATGTTGATCCTTGATCCGTCTGCTCTAACATTTATCGAAGCAATATGGATGTGCGGATGCCCAGCATCGTGATGCTGGTAGACCAAATAAGGTTGCGATCCGAATCCAATTTTGTCCATATAGGAAGAAGCAATCTGCATGAGTTTTTCTTTGGATAAATCCGTGTCGGAGCGGTCAAAATTCAGTGATATATGCACTGCGGAACGCATTACATTTTCATTAAGCTGGAGCTGTTTTAAAAATACGCCGAGCTTAAAATTTTCTGACATTTTTTCAAGATCCATTGGATAATTTCCCTCGCCAATGCATACCGCCTTTCCCTCAGAAACTTTATTCTCATTATAGATGAATATGCCTCTTATCGAGCGTCCCGTATTTATGACTGCAACCATTTTTGGGCAAGATTTTCAATGTGTTTTTTAATTTCATCTACCAGAGAAAAATATCTGTCCCTGTCCGAATCAAAAGCCATAACCCATACTCTTAAATCGGAAATTTCAAAAAGGGTATGGAGTTTTTTAACGCTCTGATTGAAATTGTTTCCCATGAAATTTAGTTCGGTCCGCAGCTGTATGAGCTCCTGCAAAAGTTTATCAAGCGACTCATTTCTATACTTCATTACAATGGGTTTGCGCAGCAGATTTCTGCGCACAAAATCACTGCGTTTACGACAGGCTGATGCCTTGAAATTTTTGTCAATCTGATTGAATTCTTCTTTGTTCAGCCGGATGTGCAGCCATCTGTTTCTGCCGCTGTTTTGCTCTTCCATAATCTTTTCTTTTTCATTATATCCATTTCATTAAATCTGAAAGTTTCACTGCCAGCGAGTTCCGAGCAGAGGGGCAGCAAGATTTTTGGTTGTGATACAACCAGACATCTTGCTGACTGCAGAAAACCGCAGTCTGAAAGCTTCTAAAAGTCTTTTTTCAGCTGTAGCAATCAGCTAAGAAAAAGCTGTCATCCCTATTAAAAATTAAAGGGAATCCATTTCAGAATCTGCTTTAAAAATCTAAAATGCACCAATTGAACAGGTTCTAGGGATTTACCTGAGAGCTAAATTAGAAAAGGCGTTCAAGCCCTGCAATCCTCCCCAAATTTTGAGTAGGGTAAATAGGGATGATACTTTATAATTTTACGGTAAGTGAAATATTAATTAAAAATGATGAAGTATGATTACAGCAAATGATGCGGCCAAGGTTTTTGATACGGTGCTGAGTATCCCTGGCATGAATGAGCCGGTGAAAATGGATTTGAAAATTTCACGAAAAAATGTGCTGCTTTTAAGCCATTTGATACAGGACGGGCTGAAGATAAGAGAAGGATCTTCGGTACTATTGGAGAGCATAAGTGAGCAGGGAAGGACAGAACTGGAGAGTCTCTCTCAAGAGTGCCTGCAAAAAGCAGGGCTTATAGAGTTGCATGAAAAACTTGCCGGAATCAGCGCCTCGATAAAAGGCTGATTTCAAAAACAATTACAATGATTTAATGCCTGCGCGATTCTTACAAAGTGCAGGCATTTATTTTTTATGCCATCTCAAATGTAAAGCTGCCTGATTTTCAAAGTTTTTGGCTTGATTTTTAAAGTATTTATGCGAAATTTCGTATTTACATTTGCAATGGATAATCAGGTAAATGATCTCTTGTCTTACGATCATAGCATAATTGATAAAACTTTCAGAACATGAATTCAAGAAGCCGTTTTAAAAATTATTTCATTGAGGCAGTCAGTCTTTTTTACATACTGCTTTTTGTATATGCTGCAATCAGTAAAGTATTGGAATTTGAAAACTTTCAGGCACAGCTTGGTCAGTCTTCTATAATAGGCGCATACGCGGGAATTGTTTCCTATAGCATAATTATCATTGAGCTTCTGGTATCAGTTATGCTGGTGATTCCAAGTTTTAAATTAAGGGGTCTATTTAGTTCATTTATTTTAATGTCTCTTTTCACTGTCTACATTTTTATCATTTTGAATTTCACTTCCAATATTCCCTGTTCCTGCGGAGGAATACTGGAAAAAATGACTTGGAAAGTGCATCTGATTTTTAATATTATTTCGCTTATTCTTGCAGGACTGGCACTATTATTTTTCGATCAAAATGGCAGAAGAACCAAATTGAGACTGGGCGCAATTTTTGTATCAGCTGCCGTCATACTTTCAGTGTTAAATATATCGTCGCAGTATTTTATACATAAAGAAAATCCGTTTATAAGGAAATTTGTGCATATGTCCTGCAATAAAGTATCTACTGCAGTTTTATACAACAAGAATCTATATTTTGCCGGCAGCGATAAGAAGACAATATATCTTGCAGACCGTCTTGCCCCTCTCTATATAACCGCCTATGATACTGCTCTTAAGATTAAGAAAAATTTTAAGATCGAGCTAAAGGATGATAAATATCCATTCCGATCCGTACAGGTGAAAATAGTGCCACCATATTTTTTAGTTCTTGATGGAACAATACCAATTATATACAGAGGAAAGATTTCTGACTGGAAAGCAGATATTCTGATGAAAGAAAGCGGCTATTATTTTTCAAATGCGGCAGTAATTGATTCTGTCCATATCGCATTCAGAACGCAAAATGAAAAATCAGGAGAAAATATACTGGGAATATTTTCTTTTAAAAACGGTCTTCAGAGCAGCCTTAATGACAGCCTTCTTGAAAAACAGATTGATGGCTTTTTCGATACTGACGGAATGATGAATTACAGCGTGGATAACAAAATTTTTATCTACCTGTACTATTATCGAAACGAATTTGTTGTTACCGATGACAAACTGCAGTTAAGGTTCAGAGGCAATACTATTGATACCAATAAAATAGCCAAATTAAAGCCGGTGTTCATTAAAGAAATAGGAAGGCGAAAACTGGCTTCACCAGATTATATAGTCAATAGGTTAAGTACTGTCAGAAGAGATCAATTATTTGTAAACTCAATGCTTTCTGGAAGGTATGAGGATAAGCAGATGTGGAAGACTACTTCCATAGTTGACGTCTATGATTTATCAAGTAAAACATACATTTCCAGCTTTTACATTTACAATGCCAATGATGGCAGAATGAGAGATATGCTGGTAGTGGATAATAATGTTTATGTGATTGCCGGAACGGAACTCTGCAGATATACACTTCAAAAGAATTTAAAAATAAAATTATAATAATTTATCGGGCCGATAGCAGGAGTAACGATTGAAAACCTGTATAAAAGAGTAGATCAAACCTAAATTATTTTATTATGAACACAATTGTAAAAATGATTCTGCCGGCAGCAGTATTTGTACTTGCCAGCGCAGGTGCTGTGGGCACCAAGGTAGAGAGAGACAATGCTTCTAAGAAAGCATTGACAACCGAGTGGATCCAGATCAATAACAATCCAAATGATTGTGAGGAAAGAGAGGTCAGCTGTACACCAGAAAACATTGCACCAATCTGTACGGCAGACAGCGATAATAAGCAGGTTTTCCGCAAAAACGCTGCTGGACAATGTAGCGTCCAGCTCTATAAATTAGATGATAATTAACTCTAAAAAATATGCGGTCTTTTTTAAAAAACGACCGCATATTTATTAAGGATTCAGATTACTTTTTTTTTCGCTTGAAGATGTTAACCATTCTTTGGGATATTCACCTTTTAAATAATAATCAAACCATTCCATTACCTTACTGTTTAGATCTTCCTGCGCATTTAAAGATAATAAAGTGTGCCCTTCATTTGGATACTGAAGCATAATGCTTTTTTTGTTCAATCTTCTAAGTGCAAGAAAAAAAGCAGTTGACTGCTCCGGTTTTACATTATTATCATTTTTGCCAGTCCATATAAGAATAGGTGTGTTTACTTTATCTGCATTGAAGACAGGTGAATTTCGCAAATAGGATTCTTTATCTTCGTAAAAAGACCCATTCATTCTGTACTGCTGATTTTCAAATCGCCAGATTTCTGCATTATTAAATTCGCTATTGACTGTAAAATAACCACGGATGTTGTCCGAAACTCCGGCACCGCTAACGGCTGCGGCAAACATACTGCTTTTGGTGATTATAATATTGGTCTCATATGCTCCGAAGGAATGTCCCATAATTCCAACTTTAGACGGATCGGCAATTCCTTTTTCAATTACATTTTTTACTGCACCTTCCACACATTGGACAGCAGATATTCCAGTATCGCCTTTCTCATAATAAATATCAGGCAAAAGCACAAAATAGCCCTTTGAAGTAAGATGTGTTATGTTAAAGCCTTGTGTACTATGGATGCTGGGAATAACATAATTATGCAGTTTATAGGAAAGCTTCTCATAGATGTAAACGATTAAAGGATACTTAAACTGCGGATTGTAATTGGCCGGATAGAATAAGGCTGCGTTAAGGGTATCTTTCTGCGCATTTTCGAAGTGAATCATCTCTGAATGTCCCCAATAAAAATTTTTCTGCTGAGCATTTGTTTGTATTACAGTTTTTGTTTCCGGTGCATTTTCTGATTTTAAAAGAAGGGAAGCTGATTTGTCAAATCTTTCAAATTCAAAACAGTATGAATCGCGATTTGCTGCTTTTCTAATATTAGAAATTCTGGCATCAGCAAATAGTAAAGGCTGAAGACCTTTTTCAGGATGCAGAATAAAATATCCAGAGGATCCTTTCTTAGTGTCATACGCTTCCAGAATATTTTTTTCTTTCAAATTAATAACAAGGCTCTTTGTGGTGGAATAGTTAAATTTGCTTTTGTTTTGCCGTAAAGGAGCGAACCTATATCTGATTAAATTTTCCTTTCCGTTAGTGAGCCTTAAAGGCTGCTTTCCATCAGTAAAAAAAAGCCAGATATCATACTTATCATATAGTAAAAGTGACCTGCCGTTGAAAGACCAGGCAAAAAATTCGAATGATTTTTTTTTTCTGTTAACAGGATCTTCCAAGCTATTCCAAGAAAAGGAAGTCTTGGGCGTAAGACTGGTGTGTTTCTTTTTTTTGATATCATATAGATACCAGATATCGTCCTTATAATAACAAATATAATTACCATTGGAAGAAAAATGCATGTATTGGTTATAGCCTGTCTGATTACTTACCAACAGCTCTTTTTCTCCCTTTGATACTTCCATAATATAATAATCTAACGGTGCAAAAAGATCGTATTGGGGCTCATGCTGCAGCATGTCTGCAACGACGGCATATTTCTGATTGCCTGTTAATGCTGCCCATGAATATTTTTCGGTGCTCAACGGATGCGCCAGCTTACTTTTAGGATACCAGACAGCCAGCAAAGGTTTGTTGTAGTTCTGTATCAGTGCTAAATTAGGATATATGTATTTATCATCATTTTTCCATATTTCTGCTACAGGATTCTGGAAACTGTTCTGCACAGCATTTTTATAGGCAAAAAATACAGAGCTGTTGTCATCAGCTATTTTCAGAGGTATACTACTGTCAGCTGTTATTATTTTATTGTTAAAGAAAGCCTGGGGAAGTGCCTTTAAAGATGAAAGCCTTTGAGAGCGACAGTCATAAAAATATAGGCAGATATTAGTGCTGTTTTCGGTATGAAAAGCTGCTGTATTTCCGTCCTTTGACCAAGTCAAGCTTTTAATTTCTGCGACAGAGTTATCAAGTATTTTTCTTTTGATAATATTTTGTTTCAAATTGATAACACCAGCCTCATAATAGCTGTTTTTTCCTAAAGAATATAAAAGAGCATTTCTTGAATTATTCATTTCAAAAACATTGGCATTTTCTATGCCCTGCAGCTTTCGTCCATTTTTATCGCGAATGACAAGTATCATAGATTTATTTAGATTGAACTCTATAGTTATTAGAAAAGAGCCATCTGATGAAAATTCATATTGTTTAACCCCAGAAATAGAAGTCACCTTTCTTTTATTTAGATTAACCAACTGGAGATTTTGCTTATTATCAAGACAAGCAAATAGCTCTTCTGAGGAAAATTTGCCCTCTAAAGATCCTGCAAATGCATACTGCTGACCTGTAAGAGTGCTTTTTACAAAAAGTGTATCCAAATGTGATTCATATCTAAGCGCATAACTTATCCATCCGGCTTTGTCCGATATTTTATCAGTGGTAAGCTTGCTCCATAGTTTATAATCATTGGTGTCGAGATGTCTTTGGATCAGATCCTGTCCCGAAGCGGGACAGGTTACTAATCCAAGTATGAGTACAGTAAAAAATCTGTACACAAGTTTTATATACTGTTTCATTTTATGGTTTTAATATCCAGGATTCTGAGGTTTCAAGAATGGGTTTGCCAAAAGTTCTTTTTCAGGAATTGGCCATAGGCTGTCCGTGCTATCCCAACCAGGTTTTATCAGTTCGAGTGCTGGATCAAGCTGGCTGGTTCTTTTAAGATCAAAGAAACGCTGGCCATATTCGCAGAAAAATTCAGATCTTCTCTCTTTTTGGACTGCAGTTACAATTTCCTCGGCAGTAATCGCATTAGTATTGGAAAGTCCTGCGTTTTGGCGTATTTTATTCAGATCTTCTTTTGCTCCTATTAGATCTCCCTGCATGGCTCGTGCTTCTGCCCGTATAAGATACTGTTCTGCAATTCTCAGTACGATGGAGTATTCTACGCTCGTCCCGGTATTTGCATTCCGTTTATATTTATAAGCATGGTACCAGACTCCTGATGGATTACTGATTGTTCTGATCCAACTTGTTCTTCGTAGATCTCCATTCTCAAATGAATTAACAAGGCTACTGCTTAATGCTCGGGTGGAGGGAGGCCCGGAATTAAAAATGAATGAGGCACCTTCATCTGCATTGTTTCCGGCTCTTTTTGGCATAAACTGCCAAATTGTAGTGGTACTGCCTTTAAGAAATATTTGGTTTAAGTTGCTCTCCCAAACGTAAATCGGATTATTGAGCACTGCTGAAGCTGCATTGGAAGCTTCTGCCCATTTCCCCTGATAAAGAAAAGTTCTGGCGAGAACGGCATAAGCTGCTGATCGATTTGGACGAACGCGTTCGGCAGAAATATATTCCATAGGAAGAAAACCGACGGCCTTATTGAGATCATTGGCAATATTTTCATATACTTTTTCGGATGGCAATCTGCCCACCTGTCTGTTTATTTCATAATTTGTTCCTGTGATGTACGGGATATCGCCGTACATGTTGAGAAGATAAAGGTGAATAAGTCCGCGTACGAAAAGAGCTTCTCCCTGTAATTTTTTCTTCTCGGCATCAGTCAGGGAAGAAGATTTCTCTGTGCCTTCTATAACCGCATTGCAGCAGTAAATCTGATGATAGCTTTCATTCCAGTAAGTTGATACAATGGCGCTTGTAGGTTCCAGACTGTTGGCATAGGGAAGTCCTGGCACGACATCCGACCCGTAATAGACCAGTTCATCGGCGTACATTCCAAGATTGGAGGATATCCCTCCTGAGAGACCGGTGAGGATTCCCGTATCACGCATTTTTGAATAAATATCGGTCATGGCGGCATTAGCTGTTGCCGGGTCTTCAAAAACTTTTGTTCCTGTCAGCTGCGAGTCCGGGAGTTCCACATCCACGAAATTCTCGCAGCCTGTAATCAGGAACGCAAACATGAACAAGGTAAAAAAGGCTATTGATGTGATTAGAATTTTCATGCTGTATGATTTAAAAAGTTAACTGTATTCCTACTGTATAGGTTTTTAGAGGAGGAAGATAGCCTGCTAGCTTAAATTCTGGATCTCCACCTTTGTAAGGGGAGAAAGTAAGCAGGTTTTGTCCCTGAAAATATATTCTGCTTTTTACGTTTTTTGAAAACGAACCTGGAATATCATAAGAAAGCGAAATGCTTTTCAGTCTAATAAATGAGGCATCCTCAAGAGCAGCATCACTGGTTTTGAACCTAGTATAAGCAGTATTTAATACGCTGTTTGTTCCAGTAGTTAATTTTTGATAATCGGCAGGGACATCTGCCGTCTGCCAGAAGTTATCCAAAGATCCCAGCTGGTTTGTGAAGCTGCCCGGCACAGCCGGCAGATAGGCAAAGGCCTGCTGCTTTACGAATTGGAAAAGGAAGTCGACCTGCAGGTTCTTATAGCGTATGTCATTCTGTATGCCACCGAAAAAATTTGGATTTAAATCAACTAAGGACTGCCTGTCGTCAATTGATGTAATCTGCCCGTCATTATTAAAGTCATAAAAGTTATATGCGCCGTTCTGCGGGTTTATGCCTACATAGTTATAAAGCTTATTAATATTTATGGAATGCCCAATTACATAACGGTTAGCATTGGAGGAACTCTCAAGGCCAGGGTATGAAAGCAGTTTGTTTTTATTGGCTGATATATTGAAAGTTGTAGTCCATTCAAAATTTTTGGACTGCATATTCACAGACCTAAAAGTAAACTCAAGACCTTTATTCTGAACCGACGCATCAAGATTTGCTGTCAGGGAAGTAAAACCTGCAGTTCCGGGGAGCGGAAGTCCGACCAGCTGGTTGGAGGAGATATTCAGATAAAGTGCCCCTGTGAGAAAAAGACGATCATTCAATAGTCCTATTTCAAGCGCTGCTTCAAATTTCCTGTTGGTTTCCCACCCAAAGTCTGCATTAAAAAGCCGGCTGGGCTGCAGGCCAGTAATTCCCTGATAAGTGTTTGCTGTTGAGGTGTACGTGTCTATGAACTGATAGTCTCCAATCTGATCATTTCCAGTTGTTCCGTAGCTGAGGCGCAGCTTTCCAAAACTTAAGATACTGCTGTTTTTTAAAAATGCTTCATTTGAGAAAACCCATGCGACGCCGGCTGCCCCAAACGATGCAAACTGTTTTCCCGATCCAAAACGGCTTGATCCGTCTCTTCTGGCAGTTAAATTTAGTATGTAGCGTCCTTCAAAATTATAATTCACGCGTGCGAACAAAGCCTGATATTTATAAATTGTCTCATCGCTGAGATCGACAACTTTCAGTGTTGCCGATGCAAGATTGTAAATGAGGCTGTTGCTTGAGAAGCCAAAGCCTGATTCAAAGCGCCTGTTGGTATTCTGGCTTTGAAATGTCGAACCTATAAGCGTCTCTACTTTTGCTCTTCCGGCATTAAAGTTCCATGTAATCTGTGGTTCAGCAATCCATGAACTTCGGAGAGTCAGATTAGTGTTCAGTACAGAACTTTTGCTATCAAGACCCAATGAAGGATTGTACATTGTTGAAGGCTGGGTAAGGGTTTCATAATTTCTAAGATCGGTATAGCCAAAATTAGCCTTTGCCACTAAATTTGCAGTAAGATTATAAGATAGTAAAGCATTGGCGGTCAGGTCATTTATTTGGGAGTGAAATTTTGACTCGTAATTGGCAAGCGGATTCTGCCATGTATTATTTTCCCAGTTAAGGTTACCGCTCTGATCAAATAATGCTGGAGCATTAGGTGCAAGCGTTCTAGAAATTCGAGTAAGGTCTGCCGCAGGCTGATAGTTTTTCTGGCTGGTGTACCCTGCTGAAAAATTGAGTCTGAATTTTTCGTCTTCCGAAATGTGGTTGTAGCTAAAATGTACAGTTCCTCTGTTGTATTTGAAATCGTCAGGAAATACGGTCGTCTCGCTTCGTGTATTTCCGCTTAGCAGAAACTGGTTTTTTTCAGATCCGCCGCTTAGGGATGCCTGCAGGTTCAGGATCTGTGCAGTTCCTCCAATGAGTTGTTTCTGCCAGTCAGTGTATCGGTTCTGGTCCCATGTTCCATTTACATCGTAGGCATTGGCAGGATAATTGGCTATTCCGTCATTAGCGAATGCCATGCGTCTCATATCCAGATACTGATCAGTATGCATTAGATCCAGCATTTTTGTGACCTTCCCAATTCCCGTTGAGGAATTTATCACTAGTTTTGTTTTTCCTGCCCGTCCTTTTTTAGTGGAGATTAATACCACACCGTTAGCTCCTCTGGAACCGTAAATCGCTGTTGCATCCCCGTCTTTTAAGACTTCAATGCTTTCGATATCTGTTGGATTTATCGAATTTAGAGGACTGGTCATTGTTGGCGACCCTCCGGATGTAAGTGTTGCTCCGAGTGTTTCCGATGAATAGGGAACACCGTCTATTATGTAAAGTGGCTGGTTGGCATCAGAGCGCAGGCTGTTCTGTCCGCGGATTTTGATTTGGAAAGCCCCACCGGGAGAACCGCTGTCTTGGATAATTTCCACGCCTGCCATTCTTCCCTGCATTGCTCCGAGAACATTTGGCGAAGACTGTTTCTCAATATCCTTTGATGTAATTTTGGCAATACTTCCGGTGCGTTCGCTTTCCTTAACTGAATAATATCCTGCATTGACGCGAACTTCCTGAAGCGTAGTGGCATCATACTGCATTCGTATATCAATAGTATTTCTTCCGTTTACAGAAGCGAAGTAAGTCTTAAATCCTATGAAGGATACAATAAGCGTATCCTTCGGAGAAGCTGCAATGGAATAATGCCCATTGTAATCTGTGATTACAACTGTATTCTTATTGCTTTTAAGGGTGATTGTAACTCCCGGGAGAGGAGAAGAACCGTCACTTACGATACCTTGAACCACATTCTGTTGATATGGGATCAATTTGGAATTTCGAAAATCTCTGGAATAAACGGTGGAAAAAGACAACAGAATGCCAGCAAAAAATAGGCAATATAGAGATCTTCCACCCTTGTAAAATGAAAAATAATTCATAATATTGGGATTGGTTAGTTAAATGGTATTTAATTGGCTAAGGTCCTCTGCTCTAGTTTGGTCGCTGCAGCTGAGGGCCATTTTTTATGCTTAATAGATAAGATTCATAGGCATTATTACATATTTAGACAGTGATGAAACGCGATTATTTCAAATAAAAAGAAGATGGCTAAGAATATAAGAGAGTAAAATAAAAAAGGCATGGAACTCATCTTACTGCCTTTGAGGTACTGGTATACCGGGGAACAATAAGTGAGCCCACGCCAATAGACGTGAGCATCTTACTTATCATCTCGTCCCCGTTAAAAATTACCAGTTTTCAAAAGCGAGATTCAAAGCGAATGCTTCAAATATTTTAATGAAGAGTCGCAAATTTACATCATTAGATGTATTGATTGTGACAAATATAACAAAATTATATATTCAATACAAATTTGTATCGAATAAATAAATCTTTTTTCCCAAATTTTACTTTATGGGAAAATCTAGTAAAATAGAGTTAAATTTAATTAATCTGCAAATCGGCTGTATTCTTCGATTAGCTAGATTAAAGCAAAATTTATCCCAGGACAAACTTGGTGGTAGAATAGATTACAGTTCAACAATGATAGGTCGTGTAGAACGTGCAGAAAGCGTAAGTGGATGGGACAAAATCTACACTATTAGCAAATATTTGAATATTAGTTTTAATTCTTTATTTATATTGAAAGATAAGGATACTTTAATTTCGATTGTTGAAGAGTCCTTTAACTTAGAAGTAAAATTGACGCAAGAAAAAATTGATTACTATAACTTTCTGAAAAAAACTTTAATAAATCAGTTCATCTTATTAGAAAAGGAACGAATAAAATAACAAAAAGCTTTCAGGAAGATGAAAGCTTTTTTTCGAAATATATTTTATTTCTTTGACTCCTCAATAGAAACTTTTCTAAACTCTTTTAAAAGTTTTTCAATTTCCAAAGATGATTTACGAGCTCTAGCTCCGGCAGCTTTAACTCCTTTTTCAGCTACTGCTTCTGATTCTGCTTTAAATGTTTCGATTTCAGCGTTGATTTTTGCAACAAGGTCTTTCATTATACAATTTTTTTAAATTAAGTGTGCAAAAGTAAAATTTTGCCATAAATGAAAACGGAATTGCTAACAAAATATTTTTACGAATTCTCTTTTTTCAATTCCTTAAGGAAATAACTGACCGAAATTCCTGTTCTGGAGTGGAATGCATTGGTGAATCGGGGAGTGGAAGTAAAACCGGCCTCCTCCGCCAGTGAGCCTATGGAGTAATTTCTATGTATGCTTGAGTTTCGCAGCAGTTCTACCAGATAATCAATTTTTAGGTCATTGATATAATCGGCAAAACGCTTGCCGCTGCGATGGTATATCACTTTTGAGAGATATTTGCTGTTAGTATTAAACCGTACAGTTAAAGTGGCTAGTGTTGCCTCTTTGTGCAGGAATTTTTTATCCCTTTCAAATTTTTCAAGGTGTTTTATTATCTGCTGTACAGTTTCCTGCGAAATATCGGTTATTTCGAATTTATCGGGTGCCTGTTTCTGTAAGCTGCTCTGTTCATTTTTTTTCAGAAGCAGATCAAATTTGATCTTATTGCGCTTTTTAGTTTCAAAGTGGTTATAGGTCCCGTAAATGACGGCAGAGAACAGAACGACAACTACGCTGATCAAAATAACATCATAATATTTCTCTTTTACAAGCTGCTGCTGTATTTTTTCTTTTTCAAGGAGAATTTCTTTTGTGTCATATTCCTTGTGAATTTTGCCCATTAGGTACTTATTGGTATCTGTTAGTACAGAATCTGCTTTTAAAAGCTGGTCTATATAATACAACTGGGATTTCAGGTTATTTTCTTTCTTGTAATATTTAATCATTAATTCAAAAACTTCTCTTAAATCCGGACGAATATAACCTTTCTCAATAAATGCTTTTTCCACCTTTTTGAAGTAAGGAACTGCTTTTGAAGGATGATGCAGTTTCCAATAATTTTTTCCAATGTAAAAATTAGCAATTGATTCATTTGCGAATTCTGTGATTCCGTTTAACTGCGGCAAGACTTCCTGAAGCAATTGTATAGATGTGTGATAATTATTTAGAAAGTACTGGTTGATTCCCTCTGAGTGCTTAAAAAATAATTCCATCTCCGGAATCTTAAGGCGCTCACATTCTTTAATTCCCATTGAATTAGTTTGGGAGCATTTACTGTAATCTCCAATCTTGTTGTAACAAACACTAAGTGAATGCAGTGAATTTAAGTAGGGGCGGGGCTGATTTTTTTTAAAATATTCAATGCAGTCATTAAAAAGAGAAATGGCCTCGTCATAAAAACCGAGATAATATTTAATCTGAGCAATATGATATTTGGTTTTGTAGATCAGGTAATCATTTTCGGTTTTGGAAATGCTTGCATTTGCCTTAATGTAATAATCATATGCTTTCACATAATTTTTCTGGCTGTAATAGACGATCCCTTTTGATAAGTCAGCTGAGCCGATCAGCTCATCGCTTTTTGATTTTGCAGCTGCGATCACCATACTGTCAGCATATTTCAAGCGAAGATTCATTGGCGACTGATGCAGTAAGTTCTGATATGCATTAACAGTCTCTTCATAATTCTTCTCCTTTTTTGCCTTATTTAAATAAGCATATAAATAAGGTGCTGCTTTCAGGCTGTCATCTTTGTATTCATAAATCCTATCATCCAGATAGCTATAACTTTTAAAAATAAGGGAATCAGGAATTCTGTTTGGAATATTCTGGGCATTTAAAGAACTAATTAGGAGTAGAAGCAGCAGTACTTGTAAATGACATTTCATAATGCATAAAAATTTTGACTTATACTCTTCTAAAGCATAAATCTGATTAATAAAAAAAATGAAGAGGTCGTTAGAGAGCAACTTTCAAAAATACTGTAAATATTTGGATTAAAACTAAATAATGTAAGAAAAATACATTATTGATTTCATGGAAATCGACAGTGGATTTTCCGAAAATCCACATACATGTTCTTGATTTATGATTTTTTGCAATTTAGATTTGCTTTGAATTCAACAGCAAAAGATTCAGTAAAGTACTGAGCAAAAGTTCTGCTGGCCCGGGTAAAATGGACTGAGACAAGTTCTCAATTAACCAAACCATTTTGCATTATGAAAAATTTACTAATAACTGGTTTAATTATTTTTTTAGGTTCATGTTCAAATGAAGATTTTGACAATTCTGATTTAAGATTGGTTTCCAGCCAAGCAATCAGCAAAGAGAAAACTGCAGATTTTAAAAATGGGTCTGCTTTAGAGGAAAATTTTAAGGAAGTTCAAGCAGGAGATTACCTACTTCTGGTTCCTGCCCAATTAGAAGAAAAGATCATTTCAGTATTAAAAACCCAACCTGGGCGAAATGAACTAAAGACTTTTGAGAAAAGCAGTTCTGTTTTAGATACAATTTCTTCTACGGAGGATCCTGTCTCAACATTATTTATAATTGTTGATGAAAGTGCACTGGGGTCATTATTGAAACTTGATTTGAAGGGGTATATAGTCAATCTCGGAAATCTTCGCGGCCAGCAGTACCACATCGTGGATGATTTTATAATTCAATACGAGATTTCAAAAAGACAGGATTCAACACTTCTAACAGATGAAAAGGAATCCATTTTATCTATTTCCTCAATTTCGGAAGCAGTTTTATTTAGTGAAAAGGACAGAAAGGACAGAGATTGGGAGACATCCACCACCAGTAGGAGTACGGGACATCAATGATGTAACGACGTGATTGAAGTTGAATCACTTCCTACTTTAATATAGTTGATTAATAATTTTCTAATCTATCTGATTTATGAAAAAGAGAGCTTTGTTTTATATTTTATTGTTCCTTTTTAATCTTTGCAGCCTTTATTTTATAATGAAGCTTTTCGCTGCTGATCAGCTGGTTCAGTACGTACTTTACGAGGACAATATAATTGAGAGTCCGAGATTAACAGCGTATATTTTATACGTCTGCTGTTTGTCTAATTTATATTTCCAGTTTTTTACATGGATGGAATATTTTTTCAAGGATGAAATCTAAATGTAGATCTAAACTAAAAGAACAAAAATGATTAGAGAAATCTTAAATACTGAGATTAAAAGCATTGAAAATGATGGTATTGATGTAATATACATTACAGACTATAGGGCAAAAAATATTGTACCGGTCCCATTTTCCATTTCAAATTTTTCAGTGCTTTTAATCAAAAGTGGTAAAATGAATATCAGATTTCATGACGAAACTAATATAGTTAATCGGAAAGATTTATTGGTAATCCCATTTAATTCCATATGCACCAAGCTTGAAGCCACGGATAATATCCAGCTATATCTTATAAGGACAAATTTTGATTTTGCATTTAATAATTGTTATGAGAAAGAGCTTTCGGATGCTTTTAGTTTTCTAATGTTAAAATCAGATCGTAAGATTAGTCTTCAGGAAACGGATTTTAAAGTTTTGTCACTTATTTATAAATTAATGTATGTATTGCAGAACAGCAATGACAAACCGGAAGTAATTACTAAGCTGCGTCGGATATGCTTTAATTTATTTATATATGAACTCAAGTTTATACATTCGAAATATAAACCCGACTTAAATCTTGACTTTTCAAGAAGGGAAAGCATTGTAATACAATTCCTGACTCTATTATCAATACATTTGAGAAAACAGCATCATGTTCAGTTTTATGCAGGAGCATTATTTATCACTCCAGGACATTTGAATAAGATGGTAAAAGAAAGCACAGGTAAAACAGCTAAAGCATTTATAATTGAAGCTCTTATCAATGTTTCAAAAAATCTTCTTACGGACTCAAGCTATTCCGTGGCTAATATTGCCGATGAATTAGAATTCAGCAGCGCTGAAAACTTTGGCGTATTTTTTAAAAGACATACCGGTATGCTGCCAACCGAATTTCGTTCTAATAAAAAGTAAGCTGCCAAAATAGCTCCTTATTCTGCCAAAGATTGTTTAATTAAAACGATAAGACGATGATTAAAATGTATCCTTTGGAATGGTTTGATTCGTTGATTATAAATTCATTTGATGCTGATAATTCTTCTGTAAAAGTATCGGAATACGAATTGGAGAATTTGAGTAAAACAATATTATCTGAATCAAAAAAAATTAAAATTCATATTAAATATTCTTTTTTCGAGCTGAAAAGTAAAAGGCAGATTAGACTTCTTATAAGAAAATATCATTCTTCATTGGTTTTTTTAATAGACAGGGTAGTAGAAATAAGAAAAATCGAAAAATTCAATTCTCCTGAATTTTTTAGAATATTTGACCTGATTGTTAGTTCCCTGGACGATTTGCTGTCATTTGTAGAAATCAGATATTCGTCCTTTATGAGTTTGGACCAAAGAGTGTCTTACAGCTATTTTTCGATTTGGAAAAAAGAAACACTTGAGGTTTTAAAGAATCTGATTAAAAAAAAAGAAAATGCCGGGGAGAATGATCCAGAATTGGAATTTGTTGTCAATCTTCTTGCTGCGCCGCTTCAAAACAGCAGAAAGAGCAAGTATACCTATCGCCAGATTTTGTATTATAGAGAAATAATCATCGAACTTGAAAAATTAAATTATCCATTTACGGAATCTGAAAGTTTTTCAAATCTTGATCTTATGCTCATAAGAATGAATTTTAATTCCAGAGAATATACCGAGAGACTGGTTAATAGAATAGGCAGGTATTTAGAAGGTTTTGAGAATTTATCTGAAAGACTTGAAAAGCTGCTATACTTCTGCAAGAAACTGTCTCAAATAAATGCGGATTTAAAATTAACCTTTAATCCATCCCAGCAGAATCTTATCTCATTTTTGGAATACTGGTTCTCCAGCGAAATCAGATTTGCTGAAAAAAAGGCTGCAATTCTAATACAGGAACAGATTGACGCTTCTGTCGGAAGTGAATTTGTGGAGAAGGCAGATTCAAAACTTGAATGTATACTTTCAGGAGATCAGATTGGACTTATTTTAAGGGCGACAGATGAGGCGAGAATTATTAAGGCTAAGTCTATGAACTACATCTTCAAAAGCATAGTACCTTACCTATCTACTCCAGTAAAGCGGAATCTTTCCTACCAGTCAGTAAGAAGCAAATCATATAATGCGGAAGAGCGCGATAAGGAAATTGCGATTGAAAGTCTTGAAAAAATAATCCGAAAGATAAAAACGTATTAAATTTCACTGTCACCTTAAATTAAAAACCCTTTAAATTCAGGCACTTTGAAAGGGTACAAAAAGGGTACAGAAAAGTTGTACTTGTAGAAAACTCATACTAATTGTTCCTTTGACTTGTAGAATAAATCCCATCAACATTTAACTGGTGGTGATTTTCATAGAGGAGGATAAAATGTTGAACGATAAAATGAGGAGCTATGTTTACAAATATTTCATGGGGCAGTTATCTGACCGCGGCTGGTATTGCTATAATTTTCTGGTATCTAATAATCTTACTGAAATTTCACAGTAGTGATTTTAAAAAAATCTTATCAGGTGAAAAGAAGCTACAAATACCATTTCTAAAAAAAACTTCTAAAAATTTACAGGATATAAAATCGATATCCGATTCATTTCCGAAATCTTTTGATACCCTTGAAGATGCGGAAAATCTATCGCAGCGTATCAAAGAAGCGGTTAAAGAAAGTGCAGAAAAACGACTAACAAAACAGCAGTTTCAAAACTACCTGCGAATTCTTCTGGATGAATATCCTTATATCAAAATTTCCTCACTCAGAGAAAACATTAACCAACTAATGGTCTTTGAATCTCAAAAGCATCCCAATCTGCTTTTAACGCTCAGCGAAGCAGACAGTCTCTGGGAAGGACCGGTATTTTAAAAAATTCAGAGGAGGAATATTCCCCGTTCTCTCTGGTGCGGTATGGCTTTATGTGACAGGAAAAATAGAGCAGCAACGGCGGTATTCCTCTTCTTTTTATTAAAGAATAACTTTAAAAATGATTTGTGATGAAAAAATGGAGATGGAAATTTAAAAGTCTTTTGAGACGATTTAGAGCTATGGGATCGTCGCTCCTGATGATTCTGGTTAGTAATGTTATTTACAGCCAGGATGGTGTGGCGGGAATCAATGAAGCCAACCAGAAAGTGAGAAGTTACTTTGATGCCGGCACTGAGTTAATGTATGCAGTAGGAGCGATCCTCGGGCTGATAGGAGCAGTAAAAGTATACCAGAAATGGAATGCCGGAGATCCTGATACCGGAAAAGTCGCAGCAGCCTGGTTTGGAAGCTGTGTGTTTTTGGTGGTAGTCGCTACTGTAATTAAATCCTTTTTCGGGGTTTAAACGATAGAGAAGATGAGTAACAGTGTTTATTCTATCAATAAAGGAATCAATCAGAGTATAGAATTTAAGGGACTTAAAGCGCAGTATATCTGGTATTTGGGTGGAGGTATTGTAGGTCTTATGATTCTGTTTGCTGCCCTGTATATAATTGGAGTGCCTTCCTTGATATGCATTGGTTTTATTGGAACGGCGGGAGGTTTTCTTGTTTTTAAAATATACAGAATGAGTAATACCTACGGAGAATACGGCATGATGAAGGCTCTGGCTAAAAAACAGATTCCAAAGTGGATTAAAGTCTACAGCAGAGAGGTCTTTATGAAGATATAGTTACAGGACGTTAATGACATAATGAAGAAAGAATGGAGAAGAGGATGGAAGAGCAGCTGCCGGTTATGGCAGTGGAGCATGATTGTATTTTATCAAAACAGGGCGATGTAACTATAGTTTTTAAGGCAGAACTGCCTGAAATTTTTACGCTGTCAGACCAGGAGTATGAAGCTTTCCACCAGTCATGGATAAAGGCGTTAAAGGTGCTGCCGAAGTTTTGTGTTTTTCATAAACAGGACTGGTTTTTGGAAAGTGCTTATAAAGCTGATTTTTTAAGTGAAGACAGCAGTTTTCTCACCAGAAGCAGTGAGCGTTTCTTTAATGAAAGACCATTTCTGGATCATTCCTGCTATATCATGCTGACCAAGAAACCGGCGGGAAGAAGAAATGCAACCTCATTGTTTTCTAATCTGCTTAGAAGTTCCATAGTACCCGAGGAAACCTTAAAACCGCAGCTTCTGCAGGATTTTGCAGATACCTGCGGCCAGTTTAAGAGAATTATGGAAGACAGCGGATTTATAAAGCTGGTGCGTCTGCAAAATGAATCGCTAAGAAGCAAGAGCAGGAGAATCGGGCTGGTAGAAAAGTATTGTTTTTTATCAGAGCAGGACGAATCATTCGTTTATAAAGATCTCAGGTTTGACGAAGGATTAGCGGTAGGGGATAAACACTGTCAGCTCTTTACTCTTGGTGATGCAGCTGATCTTCCTGGATTATGCGGATCGAGAATCAATTTTGACCGCTATTCAACCGATAAGACCAAATTCAGTATTGGTTTTGCGTCAACCCTCGGCCAGCTCTTATCCTGTAATCATATTTACAATCAGTATATCTTCATTGAGGATTCACAGAAAACCATCCAAAAGCTGGAAAGTAAGCGACTCAGGCTGCAGTCACTCTCTGCCTACAGCCGGGAGAATATGATTGCCAGGGATGCGACGAATGATTTCCTGAACGAGGCAGTATCACAGCAGAGACTTCCGGTTAAAGCTCACTTTAATATACTGGCCTGGAGCACTGATAAGGAAGACTTGAAAGAGATTAAAAATAAAGTGTCATCAGCTCTTGCGCAGATGGATGCGGCAGCAAAGCAGGAAACTGTCGGAGCTCCTCAGATCTATTGGGCTGGAATGGCGGGAAATGCTGCGGACTTTCCCATGAATGACACCTTCGACACCTTTACTGAACAGGCGGTATGCTTTCTGAATATGGAAACGGGATATAAATCTTCGCTGAGTCCCTGCGGTATTAGGCTGGGAGACAGGCTGACAGGAAAACCAGTTCATGTTGATATCAGCGATGAGCCTGTTAAGATGGGAATCTGCACCAATCGCAATAAGTTTATATTGGGACCTTCGGGCAGCGGCAAGTCCTTTTTTACCAATCATATGGTGAGAAGCTATTACGAGCAGGGAACGCATATTGTACTGGTGGATGTTGGGCACAGCTATAAAGGGCTCTGCGATATGGTAAACGGTTATTATTTCACTTACGATGAAAAGAATCCTATCCGTTTTAACCCATTTTATATTTCAGAAGGAGACAGTCTGGATACGGAGAAAAAAGAGAGCATTAAAACGCTTCTGCTTGCACTATGGAAAAAAGACGACGAAACCTTTAACCGGAGCGAGTATGTAGCACTCTCAAATGCCCTGCAGCTGTATTACGAGAAATTGGATATTAATGCAGAGATATTTCCCTGTTTCAATAGCTTCTATGATTTCCTGAAGGTGGATTTTATTTCAATTTTGGAAGGCGATAAAGTAAAGGAGAAGGACTTTGACGTGAATAATTTTCTTTATGTACTCAGGCCTTATTACGAGGGAGGCGAGTTTGATTATCTGCTGAATGCTACAGAAAATCTGGATCTTCTAAAAGAAAGGTTTATTGTCTTCGAGCTGGATAATATCAAAGACCATCCGATTCTTTTTTCAGTAGTGACCATCATAATAATGGAAGTTTTTATAAACAAGATGAGAAAACTTAAGGGTATCCGAAAAATGATACTTATTGAGGAAGCATGGAAAGCACTGATGAAGGAAGGTTTTGCAGATTACATTAAGTATCTTTTTAAGACCGTGCGTAAATTCTTCGGGGAAGCGATAGTGGTAACTCAGGAGGTGGAGGATATTATTTCTTCACCAGTGGTCAAGCAGGCCATTATCAACAACAGCGACTGCAAGATCCTTCTGGACCAGAGCAAATATCAAAATAAGTTTGACCAGATTCAGGAGCTTCTGGGACTTACAGACAAAGAAAAGGCACTTGTACTTTCTGTAAATAAAGCCAATGATCCAGCCAGGAAATACAAAGAAGTGTTTATCTCCCTGGGAGGGATGCTTTCAAAGGTCTATAGAACCGAAGTTTCGCTGGAGGAATACTTAGCTTATACAACAGAGGAAAGCGAGAAAGTGAAAATGAATGCCTATGCGAAGAAGTTTGGCGGGGACATAAAGAAAGGAATAGCCGCAATGGCTCAGGATATGAGAAATGGAATTAAATGAAAAGGAATAATGAAAAAGAAATTAATTGTCGGTTTAGTCTGCCTGCTGCTGGTAAGCACCTCGGCAAGACCTGCTGAAAAAGTTGCGGTATTGCCGATACTGGAAATTGTAAAAGCTGTTACGAAAAAGGTGATTAAAGCCATTGACCTGAGAATCCAGCGGCTACAGAATAAAACGATCTGGCTTCAGAATGCACAGAAGCAGGTGGAAAATGTACTTTCCAAATTGAAGCTCGATGAGATCTCCGACTGGACTCAGAAACAGAAAGATCTTTACAAAGGTTACTATGAAGAACTCGCAAAAGTAAAGTCAATTATTACCTACTATCAGAGGATAAGAGAGATTACCAGAAAGCAGACACAGCTTGTTCAGGAATATGAAAGAGCCTGGAATCTTTTTAAACAGGATACCCATTTTAAAGACAGTGAAATCCAGTATATGGAGCGCGTTTATACAGGAATTCTCGAGGAAAGTATGAAGAATATCGACCAGATTTTTTTGATTCTGGATTCTTTTGCCACACAGATGAGCGATCTCAAACGTCTTGAAATCATCAATAAGGCTGCTGATCAGATTGATGAGAACTACGATGACCTTACAATGTTTAACCAGCAGAACATACTGCTGAGTCTTCAGAGGGCCAAAACAGAAGCTGATGTTAAACAAGTGAAACAATTTTACGGAATTCCATAATTCAATAAAAAAAACATGAAAAAGATAGCTGTACTACTAATAACGCTCTGTGTTTTTAATCAAAGTATGAGCGGGCAGGCAAAGCAGAGGAAGGAACTTTTACTGCAGATAGCCGCGCTTCAGGTTTATATCGACTACGCAAAGAAAGGATATTCGGCAGTATCAAAGGGGCTTAATTTTATAGGTGATGCTAGAAAAGGAGAGCTAAACCTGCACGGTGATTATTTTACCTCACTTTTAAAAATCAATCCAAAGGTTAGGAATTATTATAAAACTGTTGAGATCATTTCCATGCAGTTTAAAATAATGAAACTCTGTAGAAAGACTTTGGCAGATCTTAAGACTGTTGATTTGTTTCATGGTAATGAACTGGACTATATAGAGAGGTCTTTTGAGAAACTTCTTCAGAACTGCAGCCAGACTCTCGACCAGGTGCTTGTTATTACCACCGATGCAGAACTGGAACTAAAAGATGACCAGAGGCTTGAGCGCATTGATCTCCTGCACAAAACTATGCTGGAGGATTATAATTTTTGTCTTTCTTTCTGCAGCGATGCCAGACTGCTGTCGATTTCAAAATCTGCAGATAAAAAGGATTCTAAGAATGTTGATGAATTATATGGATTATAAATTAAGCTACTATGAAAAAGATTTTGATTTTGACAATATTGATCACTTTGTTAATGATTCCAGTTAAATCAATGGGGCAGTCAGCAGAAATTCAGCAGCTGATTTTGAATATCGAAAAGCTATCCCAGTTCAAGAAAATTCTCAGTGATATGAAAAAGGGATATGAGCTGCTTTCAGGTGGATACAAAACGGTGAAAGATATGACTGAAGGAAACTTCAGCCTGCATAAAACTTTTCTAGATGCACTTATGCAGGTAAGTCCAGCGGTAAAGAATTACAAAAGGGTAGCAGAGATAGTAGAATATCAGATTTCAATAGTCAAGGAAAGCCGCAAC
This sequence comes from Flavobacterium potami, assembly GCF_020026915.1. GTDB lineage: Bacteria > Bacteroidota > Bacteroidia > Flavobacteriales > Flavobacteriaceae > Flavobacterium > Flavobacterium potami. The sequence continues at coordinate 954,824 of NZ_JAINUY010000001.1, forward strand.
GGAATGAACCGATTTATAAAAAGCGGAAATTTCAGCGGACAGGAAATAAATTACTTTGAGAAAGTTTACGGAAACCTGCTTAATCAGAGCCTGCGAAATCTTGATGAACTTACTATGGTCATAACAGCTGATAAGCTCAGGATGTCGGACGACGAAAGACTAAAGGCAGTTGACGATATCTATGAGCAGATGCAGGATAAACTGCTTTTTCTCAGAAACTTTAATACCACATCGAACGTGCTGGCTCTTCAGAGATCAAAAGAGAAAAATGATGTTTATGTCTCAAAGAGTTTTCAGGAATTTAAAGAGTAGAGTATGAAATGTTTATTAAACAAAAAAGCAGTTTGTGTGATGCTTATCATATTACTGCTTCCTTACAGAATAATAGCGCAGGGACTTGGTGATGATATGAGTAGTCTTCATGGGGTCTTAGACCAGCTTTATGATGAAATGATGCCATTGTGTTCTAACCTAATTGCTGTAGGGCAGGGAATAGCAGGCTTTGGAACTATATGGTATATAGCTTCAAGAGTTTGGAGGCATATTGCAAGTGCAGAACCTATCGATTTTTATCCGCTCTTCCGTCCCTTTGTAATAGGATTCTGCATTATGATTTTTCCGTCGGTCCTGGCACTTATTAACGGAGTTATGAAACCAACTGTTACAGCTACTGCAGCTATGGTAACAGGCTCTAACAATGCAGTTGCTGTTCTGCTTAAAGAGAAAGAAAAAGCAATTAAAGAAACCGATCCATGGAAGATGTATGTCGGGACTGCAGGAACGGGTGATCGTGACAGATGGTATAAGTATACGCATGACGGTGCTGATCCATCTGATGAGAGCATGCTCGCAGGCATAGGCAATGATGTAAAATTTGCCATGGAAAAAGCTTCTTACAGTTTTCGGAATTCGGTCAAGGAATGGCTGAGCGAGGTGCTGAGGGTTTTGTTTGAGGCCGCGGCCTTATGCATTGACACCCTTCGCACATTTCAGCTGGTGGTGCTTTCTATTTTAGGGCCACTGGTGTTTGGAATCGCAGTATTTGACGGTTTCCAGCATACGCTGACTGTCTGGCTTGCCCGATATATCAATATTTATCTGTGGCTTCCCGTGGCCAATATTTTCGGGAGCATAATCGGAAAAATTCAGGAGCTGATGCTTAAACTGGACCTTTCGCAGGTGCAGACAACAGGCGACACTTTTTTCAGCAGGACCGATATGGCATATTTAATTTTTATGATAATTGGAATCATAGGCTATTTTACTGTGCCTTCTGTGGCCAATTACATTGTTCATGCAGGCGGAGGAGGAGCTCTGGGGCATAAAGTGACAAGCATGTTTGGCAATTCAGCTAATTCTGTTGTGAGGACTTCTTCAAATGCTGCGGGAATGGCCGCCGATGCGATGGGAGATGCGGATCGGAGAATGACCAGCAGCATGGCTGCGACAGCGGGAAGCAGTCCATATTTCCAAGATAAAGGAAATTATATGAATGACAGGCTAAAAGGAAATTCCAAACAGACTTAAAACCAACATCTCATGTTTACGAAAATGAAGAATATAGATACCGCTTTCAGATATGTAAGGGGTTTCACAATGCTTGTAATTGCTGGCTGCATCATAATAAGCTGTTACGCTGTCTACAAAAGTTTTCAGACAGTCAGCCTGATGCAGGATAAAGTATACATTCTGGCAAACGGAAAAGCGCTGGAGGCTTATGCTTCGGAAAGAAAAGACAATATTCCTGTGGAAGCCAAGGATCATGTAAAGACCTTTCACAAGTTTTTCTTTACCCTTGATCCTGATGATAAGGTAATCAAAACCAATATTACAAAAGCGCTTTATCTGGCTGATGACAGTGCCAAACGGATTTATGATGACCTGAAGGAAAACAATTTTTATTCCGGCATCATATCGGGGAATGTAAGCCAGACCATCCAGATCGACAGCGTGAGTATTGATATCCGTGAGTATCCCTACCGCTTTAGGTGTTATGCCCAGCAGAGTATTATCCGCACTACCAGCATTATGAAAAGAAGCCTGCTTACCGAAGGTGCGCTCCGCAACGTATCAAGAAGCGACAATAATCCGCACGGTTTTCTTATCGAACGCTTCAATACTATTGAAAATAAGGATATCTCGGCTGAAACCAGAAAATAAAAATGTATGAAATCCTTATTTAAAAAACGGACTGAGCCTTTTGTGTATCACAAGTATTATCTGCTGCTGCAGAAAAGATGGGCAGAAAAAATGCAGAGAGCCACAGCTGGGCGCTCTAAAAGGAAACTGACTTGGGGACTTATGTTCTTTACGGTTCTGGCATCGGGTTATTTAATTTATAACCTGTACAGGACCTTTAAAGAATCCGGGGTTCCAGCAGTTTCAAAAATTAAGATAATCAACTTAAAGAAATAAAATTATGCAAGAGAAAATAGTATCTCCAAAGGAATCTAAAAAAAGAAAGATGCTTTTAATGCTGCCTCTTATAACATTTCCGTTTCTGACATTCCTATTCTATACCTTAGGCGGAGGACGGATTGAAGCTAAAACAGCAGAGAGCGCTGAAAAGAAGGGATTTAATTTTAACCTGCCCCTTCCTAAATTTAAAGAAGACTCGGCACTGGATAAGATGAGCTATTACGACCAGGCGGCAGCTGATTCGATAAAACTGCGGGAGCTGATAAAAAAAGATCCCAACTATTTTGATAATAAAGCCTCGGAAGAAAAAGCAGATTCTTTTTCTACAGGCGATTTTGAATCCCGAATGCTTCCAAAAAACAGATCGGCTTTTAATTCGCAGTCTTTTCAGGACCGCAATGAACAGAAGGTTTATGAGAAGCTCAGGGCTCTTGAAAAAGTAATCAGCCAGCCTTCTGTTCCGACTTACGGTCAGGACATGAGGGAATTTGAGAATTACGGCACTTCTAAGGGTGAATCAGAAGAAATCAGGAAGCTGGAAGGGCTTATGTCAGCGATGAGCGCACCGCAGGAAGCTGACCCGGAACTTCAGCAGCTAGGCGGTATGCTCGAAAATATTTTGGATATACAGCATCCGCAGCGCGTGCAGGAAAGACTTAAGCAGACATCTGACAGCAAAAAAGGAAAAGTATATTCAGTACAGAAAAAAGCAGCAGAGAATAACATAAGCTCACTCCAGCGCAATGCCGATTCGCAGTCCTTATTGAAAACAAATGCATTTTATTCTCTGGATGAAGCGCCGCCTGCTGAAGAAATGCAAAACTCCATTGAAGCGGTTGTGAATCAGACCCAGACCATTGTCAATGGCTCAGTGGTTAAATTAAGGCTTATGAATGATATTTTCCTGCAGGGAACAATTATACCCAAGAATACTTTTCTGTATGGGATGGCGGCTTTAAAAGGGGAGAGGCTGGAGGTAAAGATCACAAACATCCAGTACAATAATTCAATATTTCCTGTCGATCTGGCTGTATATGATATGGACGGCATTGACGGCATCTATATTCCCGGAACGATCAGCAGGGATGTTGCCAAATCTTCGGCCTACCGATCCATTCAGACTCTAGGTATTAGCGGTATATCTGATTCATGGGGAGCGCAGGCAGCAGGTATGGGCATCGAAGCGGCCAAAAGTCTAATGAGCAAAAAGGTAAAGCTTATAAAAGTAGTGGTTAAGGCCGGTTATCGTGTGCTGCTGTATGATGAAAAACAAAAGAATTTAAAACCTTAAAAAAGCGAAAAATGAAAAGAGCGGATTATTTGTTTTTAATAAGCTGGATGCTGATCTGCGTTTCGGTGTATCCTCAGGCAAACGGAAAAAAAGGAAATATCTTTTACGAAGACCAATATTCGAATCTGCAGATTGGCTTTTCCAAAACAACAAGCATCGTTTTTCCTTATGCAATAAAGAGCATTGATAAAGGGAGCGCAGACGTGCTGGTTCAGAAAGCAAAAGGCGTTGAGAATATAGTGCTTGTCAAAGCGGCAAGGCAATATTTTATCCAGACCAATCTGACAGCTGTCACCTCTGACGGCCGATTGTATGTGTTTGTGCTAAACTATAATGATGAGTGCCCGGATCTAAACATTAATGCTGAAAATGCATTGGCGGCAAGCAGGGATGTGCTGTTTTCTGTAGAGAACGACAATCAGAAAAAAACTGAAAAGTGTGCTTTACTCGCGTTATCCAAAAAGAAAAAGACCAGCGGATTAAGAAAATCCAAATATCAGATCAGACTGGAGGTAAACGGCATCTTTATACATCAGGACGTTTTATATCTGCGTGTTGTTTTTGAAAACAAATCAAAGATTAACTACGATATTGATCAGTTTCGTTTTTTTATCAGAGACCAGAAGAAGTCAAAACGCACCGCATCGCAGGAAATAGAACTGCAGCCCTTGTATGCAACTTCATCTTCTTCTGTAATTCCTTATAAGTCTGAAATAATAAAAGTTTATGCGCTGGAGAAATTTACCATCCCGGAGAATAAGTATCTGACGCTTCAGATGATTGAAAAAAACGGCGGAAGACATTTGGAAGTGGATATTAATAATAATCTGGCTGATAAGGTAATTCCGATTACAGAATTCAGTATCGACACTTTTTAAGCTTTAAATAATTTATGATAATCAATCTAGCCGATACTGAAATGATGCTGTCGTTTGCCGAGGAAATGGCTTATAACGGGCATCGGTTTGCTGCCTTTAATACCGATGAGGTGACTGATACCGACACAATTGAGTTTTTTAGAAATCCCTTGGATGCGAAGGAGTACTGTCTGATTATGAACAATGATGCGAATTATTTTCAGAGCCTGCCGATTGAATCAGTTATCGACGACTTGCGGGCAGTTTTGAATAGCGGGGCAGATACTTCCGAAAATGAAGCAATAGAACTTACTGGATTTGCCAAAAGGGAAATAGATAGGAGAGAAATTTTAGAAAATAATTTAAATGAAAACGCAATGAATGAGAAAAATTTAGAATACCTGAAAGACCAGTTAAAATATACTGGATTTGGAGAAACGTTCGATGCTGAACTGCGAGAGAACATAATGACGGGAGATAAGGATTTTAAAATCATGCACACCGGCATTATGAACAATGGTCTGCCAAATAAGGATACCTTAACTGTAGAGTTAAACTTCAAAAGGTCTGAGCAGACAGATATGTACTTTTTTAATTCCTATCACGTCAATCTTCAGAAAGAAGAAAACAAACCTGGTCTGGAACAGACCTTCTACATCAACAAAGACAGCGCCAGCATAACAATGAAGGAGGCTTATAATTTGATGGAAGGCAGATCTGTCAATAAAGATCTTAAAAACAAAGAAGGGGAGAGCTATAATTGCTGGCTTAAAATTGATTTTAAACAATCGGAAAATGGTAATTTTAAGCTGAACCAGTACCATCAGAACTACGGCTATGATCTGGAAGCAAGTCTGGCAAAGCATTCAATCAAGGAACTGAATACTCCGCAGTATAAAGAGGATCTTTTGAATTCGCTTAAGAAAGGAAATATTCAGTCGGCGACTTTTGTTGTCGGCGGTGTTGAAAGCAAAATGTATGTGGAGGCAAATCCCCAGTTTAAGACAGTCAATGTCTATGATGCAAACTTCCAGCGAATCAACCATCGAGAGAGCAAGGAAGAAAAAAAGGCCGAATCTCAAAAAGAATCAGTTTCTAAAGATCGCAAACAGAGTACAGATTCAGATGAAGGGGATTCAGGGAAGAAGGATTATAAAGTAAAGAAAAGAAAATCTCCTTCACTTTAAAATTATGGATACTTTAAAGCCTTTATCGGATTTTTTCACCGCAATAAAGAATGATTACCGGATCAGTCCAATGCATATTGCCATTTATGCGGCTTTACTGCAGTTCAGATCCGTTAAGGGCTTTATTAATCCAATTTTTGTATTCAGCTCGGATATTATAGTTATTGCCAAAGTTTCATCTGCAAATACATATCATAAATGTGTCCAAGAGCTTCACCAATATGGATACTTAAAGTATAAACCCTCTTTTAAGAAAACACGAGGGAGTGAAATATATTTTTTGTTTTCAGCCGATGCGGACATCTAAAGGTTCTGCAATTAATAACTTTTATATAATCAAAGGATGAATGAATTTGTGACAAAGGAAGACTTAAAAGAGTTTGGTATTCTTCTGCTTGGTAAAATACAGGCCATAATTAAAGATAAGGATTCTGGGCTGAAAGAAAATTTGGAGTCAGAGTGGATTAGAAGCAAGTCTGTGAGAAAACTGCTTGATATTTCAGCAGGCTCTGTACAGAATCTTAGAATAAGCCAAAAAGTCCGTTTCAAAAAAGTGTTTGGCTCGTATTACTACAATAAGGAAGATCTTCAAAAACTATTTGATGATGAAACAAAACAATAGATTAAAAGAAAGAAATATTATGGATTACATCTCATTGTATATTGATGATCCTAAACTGAATGTCTGGCATCTGTCGATTTTAATAGCAATATTAGGATTAGGGTACAGGCAGGGGCAGAGAAGAAGGATTAAAGTCAGCCGCAGCAAGATTATGGAACTTTCACATGTGAATACGCTGCCCACTTATCATAAATATTTTAAACAGCTCCAGGATTTAGGATACATAAAGTACACGCCATCGTATCATCCGGGTTATAAGAGCGAAGTTAAACTATATAGAAAGAGGCTATCTCAAAATTGTTGAGATAGCCTCTTTTCTGTTGAATATATTTAAATTATTGATCAAGAAGAAATGTTATATTTCTGTTTTATAGCTTGTATTTCTTTTTCCAGTCTTGTGAGAACGGCAAGGTCTGGTTTAGATATTTTGGACTCATTCTTGTTTAGCTTTTTATTCAGAATAGACATTTCACGTCCAATAGTCGCCTGCTCTGTGATAGCGTATGCTTCGGTCTGCTTCACTGATGCATGGCCGAGCAGTTCTTTAACTACGTTTATCGGAACATTGTTATTGAGGGTTACTGTGCTTCCGAAAGTCCGGCGGGCCATGTGTGTGTTGAGCGTAAAAGGAAAACCGCACAATACAGCAATTTCTTTCAGGTACTCATTCATTTTTTGGTTGGATGAAACAGGAAGCACGGTTCCACGCTGCATACATAGGGGGTGCTCTTTATATTTTTCAACTATTTTCAGTGCGTGGGGAAGAAGGGGGACATTAAATGATGAGTTTGTTTTCTGTCTTTCGGACATAATCCATAGATTGCCGTCAATGCCTTCTTTGATATCCGTTTTCTTTAATTGATAAGCGTCTATGTAAGCAAGTCCGGTGTAGCATTGGAAGACAAATACATCCCTTACGACATTCAGCCTGTCAGTTGTGAAATAATGGCTTTCAAGTTCGTATAATTCCTGTGCGGTGAGCGGTTTTTTCACCAGTTTTGTTTTGCGTCCCTTAAAGTTCCTGAATGGATCCTTGGAAATTATTTCCCTATCGATGGCGCGGATTACAATCTTTTTGAAATTTGCAATATACTTGAGGGTGGTGTTGTTGCTGCAGTCGCGTACAGTTCTAAGGTAAAACTCAAAGTCCTTTACAAACTCAAGGTTCAAATCCGCAAATTCAAGATCATCCTTTTTAAGCTTGAACTTTATAAATGCAGTCAAATGGTTTTTGGTAATGGTAAACCGGTCAAGGGTGCCTTTCGCATAGCCTTTTCCAAGAAGCGCCTCCATTTCATCATTATGTTTCTGGAATTCTTCCAGCACCTTAATTTTTGGGGCTGTCCTTCCCAGGATCTCGTCCATAATTTTCTCAGCGGTTATGGTTTTGCCGCTGTACATCATTTCGGTTTTGATTTCATTGATTTTTAAAGTCAGTGAATCCAAAAAAAAGTTCAGCGACTTTGCATCTTCCTTTGAGCCGACCGCTCTTTCGAACCTTTGATCCCATCGCGTATTATCCCATCTTCTCTTAGTTGAACTTTCCCTGCGGATACCGTCAACAGTTATCCTGAAATACACAATCCATTCTCTACTTTCTATTCTGGGTCTTTTTAAAAAGAATCCCAAACCAAAACTGCTTTCCAACATAATCCTACTTTTTAAATTAATAAATGTAGAATAATATCACTGCCAAATCAAGTCGTTAATCTCGTTAACCCCTGTAATATAAGGGATTTTTGCTGTTTCTGGTGCACTTTTCTGTGCACCGGAAAGTGCACCGATTTTGCACCTTTAATTTTGTGGATATTTATAAATATTGAAAATAGGCCTAAAACGAAAAAAACCTGCAAATCCTTGAATTTGCAGGTCTTCAGACATTTTTTGCGCCATTTTGAAAAGATTGAAAACTTTAAATTTTCAGGCTTTTCGGCCTTTCCGTGGGGAGAGCAGGATTCGAACCTGCGAAGTTCACACAGCAGATTTACAGTCTGCCCTCGTTGGCCGCTTGAGTATCTCCCCGATCTCAGCTTGTTGTGCTATGTTGTTCTTAGCGGTGGCAAAGATAGGAACTCTTTCTACATTTCCAAACAAAAAAATGACTTAATTTTAAGTTATTTTTAAGTTATTTTTTAATTCGCTGGATTTGAATAAAATAAAAACTGCTAATTTGAACTTTTTTTTAATTAATTTAAAAAAGAAAGAGTATTCGTACGTTGTTTTTGGTGGTTTTGCTCTCAATTTATTTTTTAGTAAAGTCGTTAAGTACCGCTTTTATTGATAAATTAAATGAATTTCGATAAAAAATAATCCCTTGAAATTAATTACTATTGGACTTTTTCTCAAATTTTAAAACTGTAATATTGATATTTGGGTCAATATTCTAATAATATTTTAAAATATAGTTTTAATTACTTTTGTGTAAAGTGACTTTTTTTTAAAATTTTCGATACGGTATAAAACAAAAAAATCTCCACGAGGGAGATTTTTTTAATTATTTATAGGATGATTATTTTGCTAATAATTCTAAAACTTTAGCCTTTAATTCATCACCTCTTAAATCTTGAGCTACCACTTTTCCTGATGCATCAAGAATAAAAGTTGCAGGAATAGATTCAACATGATATTGTTTTGCAATTGGCTCGTCCCAAAATTTCAGATTAGAAACATGAGTCCAAGTTAAGCCATCTTTTGCGATAGCTTCTTTCCATTTTGCAGCGTCTTTGTCTAAAGAGACTCCAATAATATTTAATCCTTTAGCGTGAAGCTCTTTGTATAAAGCTACTACATGAGGATTTTCTTGTCTGCATGGTCCACACCATGAAGCCCAGAAATCGACAATTGTTACTTTGCCTAAACTCTCTTTAAGAGAGATAACATTTCCTTCTGGATTAGGTGCTGAAAAATCTGCTCTTCAGTTAGCGCTGCCTGGAGCTGGAGCTGTAGCACCAACCGATGGCATTTTTGCTTGACCAAATCTAGTTTTGATTTCTTTTCCTGGAGCAGTATTTTTTACAGACTCATCTAGAGAGTTGTAAAGACCTTCTAATTTTTTCATATCTGCTGCAGGATCGTTCAACATACTTTGAACAATTAAAACAGTAATGAATGATTTAGGGTGAGTTTCAGCATACTTTAAATATTTAGTTTTGCTAGTCTCTTGAACCTCTTTTTGAATAGTCATGTATTGTTTCATCAAACTATTGATAACTGCAGTATCTTGAGCTTGTTGAGCTTGTTGCATTTTTTGATTGTTCTTTTTCTGAAAATCAATTAAGTTTTTTTGAGTTTTTGTCATGTCTTCTGTAAAAGCAACATACTCATCGTTGTTGTAAGTTCCAGAAACTTTTGACTTGTGGATACTATCTTTATCAATAGTAACTTTAATTTCTCCTGTTTCAAGGATTAATGGGATAGGTCCGTTAGCTCCTTGTAAAATTAAAGTATGAAAAGCTGGCTCAGTTACTTTTCCTTTTATTTCAAATTTTCCGTTTTCAACTTTTACTGTATCTAAAGAAATTGGCATTCTTGTAGCTGGATCAGCACCTTGCAAAATGATTGTTTTTCCGTTTTCAATTCCTGTAGCAGTACCTGTAATAAGGTATTCTCCATCTTTAACTTTGCTGCAAGAAATGATAGCTGCAGAAGCTGTAAGTACAAAAAGTATTTTTTTCATTATAAAAAATTAATTAGTTAATTGATTTGTGCAACAAAAGTATCTAAAATTATAGAACATACAGAATTTTGTAACCTAAAATTTTGTTATAGTTTTTTTTAGGTTAAAATGCATTAAATCAACGTGTTTGTTGGCTTTTTTTAATGCAAAACTAGCATTAAGAAACTTATTTGAAATGATTATATTCAATTTTTAAATTTTTAATCATAAAAAAAGCACTCGTTTAACGGAGTGCTTTTTTCTAATATTTAGTGTTTAAACTTATTCTTGGTTTGTTTTCTTTCTCCAAGTAAAAGAGTTTAAAATGTGTCTTTTTGCAAATCTCGCAGGAGAATCAGCATTTACCATTTTCACGTAAGTTGCTTTAGGAACACTGATGTATTCGTAAACACTTCCGTTAGAAAAATCAATAATTAAACGACCTTCGACAAATTTATAATCTGTGATAGAACAAGTTGAAATTGTTTCTGTATACTCAGGTAAATTTAATTTGATAGTATCAGGGTGAATACTTACTAAAAAGTGGTAAGCTTCGATAATCGTTTTACTTTTTTCTTCTGCTTCTTTTAAACCAGCTTCATTTCCCACAAATTTATCAGGATGAGATTCTTTCATCGCATTACGATAAATTGTCTTTAAATCTTTTAACTCTGCAGTTTTTTCTACGTTTAGTAACTTGCGGTATTCAACTATTTTTTTCATAAATAAAAGGTAACTACTTGTCTATTAGTTTGAAATCGTTTTGTTTTAGTTCAAATCGACAAATTTTTTGCAAAGGTACACTTTTTTTTAACTTTTTAGTTTTGATGTAAAAAATATTCAGCAAAGTTGGTTTATTAAAATGTTAAGTTGTTTTTCTTAACCGCAAAGTACGCAAAGAATTACGCAAAGTTCGCAAAGTTTTGTTTTAACGCAGAGAGCACAAAGTTTTTTTTTGAGAATCATTAAAATGAAAAGTTCGCAAAGCTTTGTCGACACAGAGCTTTACGAACTTAATATTTAGATCATGTTTAGTTTCTTAATTTAAAAAACTTAGCGTGCTTTGCGTAATTCTTTGCGTACTTTGCGGTTAAAAATACGTTCCAACAAACAACTTGAAACAAGAAAAACATGAAACCTGAAACAAATAATTATTCCGGTTTATGATTCGCTTTATCGAAGTTTCTTGATTTTTTAGGATATTGTTTGTAGCTCATGTCGCTTGGATTTTCGATAACAGATTTTATTGTAATCCAATCGCCGACTTTAAATTTGGCTTCAACCATTTTATAGTCTAAAAGATATACACCACAGAAATAATTATTATTTTCATCTTTTTCGATAATACCGGTAAAAACTCCTTTTTGCGGCATTTTTTTTTCTAAATCTTTAGACATGATTTTTTTGTTTTGAATTAAAGCACAAAAGTAAGCAATTAATGTTTGGTTTAGGGAGTTCGCCGTAATCTGAGTATATTTGCACATGCAGAAAAATTTTAAACCACATCCTAATTCTTTTAAAAATACTTTTTGTGCTTTTAATGAAGTTCTTCCAGATGCAATTCAAGGATTGAAAAAGCAATTTGAAAGTAAAGCAGGAAGTACTTATTATTATACAGAAGAAGGAATGTACCGCGTTTCGAATCATTGGGGAAGGTTGGCCAACAGCAAATGGCGCTTAATTGCCCGAAATCCAGAAACCGAATCGAAAACTAAAATTGGTTTTGCTAAATGGGAGGAGTTTTATCCAGATAATGCCGAAGAAAAACTGTACTATATAAAAGCAGATTTCGAGAATAATTTGGCTAATTACGAACATAAAAATAATCCGGAATATGATGGAAAAGCGATTTTAAGAACGAGTTTTGAAACCACAAAAAGATTAAAACAAGTTCGTAATCTGCAGCAATTAACTTCATGGGCGAAATATTTCGATTATGATGATATTGATGAATTGAGAAAACAAATTATCAACGAATTGATTTTCACCGAAAAAACGTTAGAACAAATTAAAAGAGAGGTGTAATGGGAAGAAATAACGAAAGAAACATCAAAAAGCACAACGATAAATTGCACAAAGCTCAAGCGAAAGCCAAACAAGCCGAAATTTCACGCAAAGAAAAGTTGAAGGAAATAATGAAAAAATTCAACGAAAGTAAAAACGAAGAGGAATAAAAATGGTTTCAAGTTTCAGGTTTCACGTTCCAAGTTAACCTGAAACCTGAAACTTGAAACTTGAAACTTGAAACAAAAACAACAAAAGAACACATGAATAGTAAATTCGATGAATTAAAAGCAAACGTACAGGAAATCATTGATTTGATTGCTGCGAAAAACGACAGAGAAGCAAACAATAAATTATTGGAAGTAAGCGAAACATTAGACGAAATGATTGATTTTGCTGAAGAAGATGAAGAAGTTCGCGAAATAACGCGTTACCAAGTTTTATTGAATCAGCTTCACGTTAAAATTAATGGAGAAGAACCGGTTGATGGAGAGTAAAAAATGCTACTGCGACACAGGACTGCTTTTTGAAGATTGCTGTGGATTATATCTGAATAACAATCAAAAAGCACCTTCAGCATTAACTTTAATGCGATCAAGATATTCTGCGTATGCGACTCATAATGCCGATTATTTGATGGGAACCACTTATGTTTCGGAGCGAAAATATTATTCAAAATCAGAAATTTTAAGATGGGCGGTATCGAATAAATGGCAGAAATTAGAGATTTTGAGTTCTTCTGAAAACACTGTAGAATTCAAAGCTTACTTTTTAGATTCAGCTAATAAACCTCAAGTGCATTACGAATTCTCTATTTTTAAATTCGAAAATGGTGCTTGGTATTATTTGGACGCAAAGTTTGAATAATTATTATATCTAACACTGTTAGTCCTGATTTTTGGTTAAATATTTTAACTAAAAATTAATAAACTATTCGTTTTTCATAATTCCAAAAAGATGTAATTTTAGAATTATGAAAAACGAATTTAAAAAAGGCTTTTATTTTAAGACTTACGAAGCTCCTTTTCAGTCTCCGTTTGACAAACTTTTTACGATTTTTAAAGAGTTAATCACCCATACTTCGGGCGATTTTGATGAAGCAATTAGCTGGCTTCGGGAACTGGATGTCGAATACAAACTTACCGACGAAAATTATACTATTGACGATTTTATCGAAGACCTAAAGAAAAAAGGATACATCAGAGATGAAGTAAAAGGTGATGGAAGTAATGGTTTTGGAATAACTGCCAAAACAGAAAGAGCAATTAGACAACAAGCTTTAGATCAGATTTTCGGAAACTTGAAAAGATCTGGAAGCGGAAATCATAAAACAAAACATGCCGGAAATGGCGATGAACATACTGGAGAATTCCGTGAATTTAATTTTGGCGATAGTTTAGAAAGAATTTCGTTAACTGAAAGTCTTCGAAACGCCCAAATTAATAATGGTGTTGATGCTTTTAAACTAACAGAAAACGATTTGGTTGTCGAAGAAGCACAGTACAAAGCACAAATGAGTACGGTTTTGATGATTGACATTAGTCACAGTATGATTTTGTACGGAGAGGATAGAATTACGCCTGCTAAAAAAGTTGCAATGGCTTTAGCGGAATTAATCACAACAAGATACCCTAAAGATACGTTAGATATTTTAGTTTTTGGAAATGATGCCTGGACGATTCCGATTAAGGATTTGCCTTATTTGCAAGTTGGACCTTATCATACCAATACCGTTGCGGGTTTGCAATTGGCGATGGATATTCTTCGCAGAAAGCGAAATACCAACAAACAAATTTTTATGATTACCGACGGAAAACCAAGCTGCGTTCGCGAACGTGATGGTTCTTATTATATGAACAGTAATGGTTTGGATGAATATATTGTCGATAAATGTTACACGCAAGCACAACAAGCTAGAAAACTTCATATTCCGATTACGACTTTTATGATCGCTCGAGATCCGTATTTACAGCGTTTTGTGAATCAGTTTACCGAAGCCAATCAAGGAAAAGCATTTTATACCGGATTGAAAGGTTTGGGTGAAATGATTTTTGAGGATTATGAAGCGAATAGGAAGAAGAGAGTTAAATAAAGGTGCTAAGTTGCTAAGACTCTAAGTTTCTGAGTGACAAAGTAACAAAGTAACAAAGGTTTCTTTTGAGGGCGAATAAACGCAACGCTCATTTCTTTAAAAACAAAACAATAATAAAAATTTACATTTCAACACAATGGAAATAAATACTATAAAGACTTTAGGTCAATTAAAAGCCGCTGGATATAAAACTACAAGCATAAAAGACGAATTGCGTAATAATCTTCGCGAGAAAATTAAATCGGGGAAACCTGTTTTTGAAGGTGTTCACGGATTTGAAAATACCGTAATTCCAGAATTGGAACGTGCGATTTTGTCTCGTCATAATATTAATTTATTAGGACTTCGCGGTCAGGCAAAAACGCGTTTGGCGCGTAAAATGATTGAATTATTAGACGAATATATTCCGTTTGTGGAAGGTTCGGAAATTAACGATGATCCCCTAAATCCGATTTCTCGTTTTGCAAAGGATTTAATTGCAGAAAAAGGAGATGAAACGCCAATTTCTTGGTTGCACAGAAGTGAACGCTTTTTCGAAAAACTGGCAACTCCAGACGTAACAGTAGCCGATTTAATTGGAGATGTTGACCCAATTAAAGCGGCTAATTTAAAACTATCTTACGCAGATGATCGTGTAATTCACTTCGGAATGATTCCGAGAGCGAATCGTTGTATTTTTGTAATTAATGAGTTACCCGATTTACAAGCTAGAATTCAAGTTGCTTTATTCAATATTTTGCAGGAAGGCGATATTCAAATTAGAGGTTTCAAATTGAGAATGCCTTTGGATATGCAATTTGTTTTCACGGCAAATCCAGAAGATTATACCAATAGAGGAAGTATTGTAACGCCTTTAAAAGATAGAATTGGTTCGCAGATTTTAACGCATTATCCAGAAAGTATCGAGATTGCGAGAACGATTACGGAACAAGAATCAAAATTAGATCAAAATCAAACCGATGTTGTTTATGTTCCAAGTTTGGCTAGAGATATTTTAGAGCAAATTAGTTTTGAAGCTCGCGAAAGCGAATACATCGACAATAAAAGTGGTGTAAGTGCGAGAATGAGTATTACGGCATTCGAAAACTTAATTAGTACAGCAGAACGACGTGCTTTGATTTCTGGTGTTGATAAAACGTCATTACGTTTGTCAGATTTTGTTGGAATCATTCCAGCAATCACAGGAAAAGTAGAATTGGTTTACGAAGGAGAGCAGGAGGGAGCCGATGTTGTAGCGGAAAGTCTGATTGGTTCTGCCATTAGAACTTTATTCCCAGAATATTTCCCTAAAATTGAAAAATTAGAAAAGCCAGACGAAAAAACGCCATATTCTGATGTTGTAGAATGGTTTTTCGCGGAAAGCGGATTCGAATTATTAGATGATGCTTCAGACAAGGAATACAAAAGTATTTTAGACGAAGTAACTCCGCTTGACGAATTATTAAAAAAATACCAGCCTCAATTGGCAAAAGAAGATGTTTATTTCATGAAAGAATTCATTCTTTGGGGATTGGTTGAATATAAAAAACTGAGCAAAGACCGTTTTGCAAAAGGAAATCAGTTTAGAGATATTTACGGAAGTTATATTAGTAAATTCTAAAATTATATTTAATAATATACTTAAACCCAATAGATGTTGAAATCTGTTGGGTTTATTTTTTTTAAACATAGAAACATAGAATTTTAGATTTGTAAAAGGTAATTGAAAGAAACTAGTTTCTAACACATAGATTCATTCCTATTGTCATCCTGAGCGAAGTCGAAGGACACGCTAGAAGCTCTACAAAGATTGGCGAATTTCTATGAGGAGTTACTTTGTGTCCTTCGACTTCGCTCAGGATGACAAAAAGATAAAAACTTGAAATTGCTAAGTCAATTTATACAAGTAAAAAATAATTTCTATCTGGTCTATCTTGTTTTTCAAAACTGGTTGAATCTTTATCGTTACTAATAATTACTTTTACAATCCAAAAAAAAATTATGTTATTCCTTATATTAAGTATTCTTTGCAGTGTTGTTGTTGGCGTTATATTCAAGGTTTCTAGAAAGTATAATGCTAATCCGTCACAAATTATTTCATTCAATTATATCGCTGCGATTACGCTTTGTTACTTTACTTTTACGCCAGATCTTAACGCTTTAGATGATAAAGCGCCATTAGAAATTTATACTTCCATTGGAATTTTACTTCCAATATTATTTCTTTTTTTAGCACTTTCTATAAAATATATGGGAATTGCAAAAACAGATGCAGCGCAGAGATTATCTCTTTTTATTCCGATTTTGGCGGCTTGGCTGTTGTTTAATGAAGGATTTAATACTTATAAAGTTATAGGAGTTTTGGTAGGTTTTGCAGCGCTTTTATTCATTTTGAAAAAGCCATCAGACAATACAGAAAACAAATGGATTTATCCCTCAACAGTTTTACTTGGTTTTGGAGTTATTGATATTCTTTTCAAGAAAATCGCTTTATATACGGTTGTTCCTTATACAACCTCTTTATTTTTTGTTTTTCTAATTGCTTTTGCGGTTTCTATTCTTATTGTGATATATAAGTTATTTGTAGCGAAAGAAAATTTTGTTCTAAAAAGCATTCCTTTCGGAATATTGGTTGGAATTTTCAACTTTGGTAATATATTATTCTACTTAAAAGCACATAAAGCATTTGCTGAAAATCCGTCAACTGTTTTTGCAGGAATGAACATGGGGGTAATTATTTTAGGAACACTTATAGGTGCTTTTTTCTTCAAAGAAAAACTATCTAAAATCAATATTTTGGGATTGGTTTTGGCTTTAGTTGCTGTAGTTTTTATCTTTTTGTCACAATTGCAGTAATTTTTTTTAAACGATAATCCTTTGATTTTTAAATGATTTTATGTTGTGTTTTTAATTAATTGAATTTAATTCTACTAATTCTATAGAATTTATAAATATAATTTTGTAGCTTTGTCTCAACAATGAAAAACTATAGCCGAAATATTATGACGTCTTTCAAATGCAGCTTTGCGATGTGCTGCATGATGAATCACGTTTTGAAATGGCGTTAATAGAGAAAGTACTTGTTAGTTATTTTTTTTTTAGCCTTTCATTGCACCATGAAAGGCTTTTTTTTGAATCATTAAAAAATCTAAATATGAGAACGAATAGAAATATGAAAATTTTGATGCGCCGATGCTTGATAAAGATTCCGTGTTGCATCTAATAGGAATAAGAAAGGAATGAATTTTCGACGAAGAAAATGAAATGAATAACCCGTTCGAGGAAATAAAATTTAAACACATAGAGACATAGGTTTTATTGTTTCGTTTAAGAGTAAAGAAAAAGCAAGCTTTAACACATAGCCATACTATGTGTTTTGAAATTAGTGAAACGCCTTTTTTAAGTTTACAAAAGCTATGTCTCTATGTGTTAAAATTAATTTCACTCAGCGATTTAATAATCATAAAAAAGATAACCCAAACCTAAAAACTATAAATTATGAGTTCAGAAATTATAAAACATAATCCGTTTCAATCGATGATTGATCGCTTTAATATCGCTGCAGACATTTTAAACTTAGATAATTCTATCAGACAAAAATTGCAGCGTCCAGAAAAACAAATCACGGTAAACTTCTCCATCACTTTGGATAATGGAAACGTTCAGAATTTTGAAGGATATCGTGTAATTCACAACACAGCTTTAGGACCTTCAAAAGGCGGAATTCGTTACGATACCGCAGTGAATATTGATGAAGTAAAAGCACTTGCCGCCTGGATGACTTGGAAATCTGCTGTAACTGGAATTCCCTTTGGTGGTGCAAAAGGCGGCATTATTTGCGATCCGAGAAATCATTCTAAAACAGAATTAGAAAAAATTACAAGAGCATATACGAAAGCTTTAGCCGATATTTTCGGACCAGAAAAAGATGTTCCCGCTCCAGACATGGGAACAGGACCAGATGAAATGGGTTGGCTAATGGATGAATTTTCATTATTACACGGAAGACCAATTCATGCCGTAGTAACAGGAAAACATCTGCATTCTGGCGGATCTTTGGGTAGAGTTGAAGCAACAGGAAGAGGAGTGAGCATTGTTACACTTTTGGCACTTCAAAAACTAAAAATCAGACCAGCAAGAGCTACAGCAGCCATTCAAGGATTTGGAAATGTTGGATTACATTCTGCTTTATTTCTTCATGAAAAAGGAGTGAAAGTTGTTGCAGTGAGCGATGTTTCAGAAGCATTTTACAACCCAAACGGGATTAATATTCCAGAGCTGATTTTGTATTATAATTTGAATAATAAAACCATAAAAGGGTATCCAAATTCGGTTGCCATAAAACATGAAGATTTATTGCTTTTAGATGTCGATGTTTTGATTCCGGCTGCGAAAGAAGATGTAATTACACAGAAAAATGCAAAAGACATTCAAGCAAGAATTATTATTGAAGCAGCAAACGGACCCGTTTCTTCAGATGCAGATCAGATTTTGCATGATAAAAATATATTAGTTGTTCCTGATATTTTGGCCAATGCCGGTGGTGTTACGGTTTCTTATTTCGAATGGCTTCAGAATTCACTTTTGGAGTCTTGGAGAATTCACCAGATTAATAAACGTCTGGAAGATATATTAGAAAAAGGTTTTGATACTGTTTTTAGAGTGGCAGTAAAACATGATGTAACGCCTCGCATTGCTGCTTATATTATTGCTTTGAAAAAAGTAGCCGAAACACAGTCGGTTAAGGAAGTTGCTTTGGAAGCTCCTTTATTTAAGCAGAATTAAATCAGGTTAATTCGTAAAAGATCATTTTCGTTGATTACGTTTTTGTCTCTCCTAAAAGAACGTAATTGATGGAAATGTCTTTTTCGTTTGACTTATTAAAACGTTGGGTAGAATTATTAAACACATAGGAACATAGTTTTTAGAGGTCTATAGTGGGCGTTTGACTAGTTTAAATGCACATAGCTATGTGTTAAAGCTTGCTTTTTTTGTAATCTCAAACAGAAGTAATAAAATCTATGTTTTTATGTGTTTAAAATTAAATTACCTCAATACATAATTTTAGAATAGAAAAATATCATACAAAATGAAAAATATCAATTTTCTAGCATTTGCCATGCCGGCCTTTTTTCTTTTTTTGTTTTTAGAATATAAGCTTGCTCAACGCAGAAAAAAGCCTGAAATTTTTAATTATGAAAGTTCTGTTTCTAACATTTCCATCGGAATTGCAGAGCGTTTGATTAATTTATTTGTCGCCGCCAGTTTTTACCAATTGTATTATTTGATTTATGATGATTATAGAATATTTGAGATTCCGAGTAATGCTTTAGTTTGGTTTGCTTTAATTCTTGCAACCGATTTTGTCTGGTATTGGTATCATAGACTTGGGCATGAAGTCAATTTTTTCTGGGCAGCGCATATTGTGCATCATCATAGCGAAGAATTTAATTTTACTGCCGCAGCTAGAATTACAACATTTCAAGCGATTATTCGAACGGGATTTTGGTGCATTTTGCCTTTCATTGGTTTTCATCCCACAATGGTCATTACAATGCTGATTGTTCACGGCGCTTATTCTTTCTTTACCCATACGCAACTTATCGGAAAAATAAAATGGCTGGAATATGTATTTGTAACGCCTTCTGTTCATGGTGTTCATCATGCTTCTGATGAAAAATATCTGGACAAAAATTACGGCGATATGTTCACGTTTTGGGATCGACTTTTTGGAACTTTCCAAACTGAAGAAGAAAAACCAAAATACGGATTAACGCATCCGCTAAAAAGTTATAGTTTCTTGTGGCAACATTTTCATTATTACTTTGAAATCTACGAATTATGGAAACGCTCCAACGGATTCAAAGCAAGGTGGAAAGCCGTTTTCGGAAGTCCAGCCGATATGGATCAAGATATTCGTCCAACTCTTGAAAAGCGTTTTCTGCAGGATAAAGCAGCGCCAAATCAACGACTTCGATTCAAAAATTACCTTTATATTCAGTTGGGAATTTGTACTCTTATCTTAACCGTTTTTACTTATTATTTTGATTATTTAGAAAGTTATGATAAGATATTTGTGCTTTCGTTAGTCATTATAACTTTAATCAATTGTGGCGCTTTACTAGAACAACGCAAATGGATTTATTACCTAGAATATGCTCGTCTCGCCATGATTTCGACTTATTTTTTATATGAAGAAGATTTGCTGATGTTTTTCTTTGTGCCAATTGCGATTATGATTTTTGTAGAGCAATTGTTTTCGTTGAGTAAGATTTATCAGAATACTATTTTGCAATTGGAAAGTGTTGAGTGAAAATTTTTCCGCCACGAATTCACGAATTTTTATTTAAAATGATACGTGAAATTTGTGCGCAATAATTACACGAACTGATTGGAAAAAATAAAATTCGTGAATTCGTGGCGAAAAAAAAATTAAATCGTTTTTATCTCCATAATCTTCTGCTCAAAAGTATCCTTGAAATCAGATTTGCTTTTAATTCGGGTTTTGTAAGTATAAATTGTAGCTACAGAAAGTTCCAGGAATTCTGCCATTTGATTGCTGTCTTGAATTCCTAATCGATACAAAGCAAAAATTCGTAATTCTGTATTTAATAACTCCCCTTTTTTGACAATGCATTTATGATCATTCGGGAATAACTTATTGAAATCTGTTACAAATGTCGGGAACAGTTTTAAGAAGATTTCGTCAAATTGATGGAATAAATTTTCTCGTTCTTCCTTCACGTTATAACGCTTTAAACTCGCAATAACTTCATCTGTTTTTTTAGTGATGATTTTATGCAAAGTACTTTTCTGAATGTGATCTATTTTATTAATGAAAGCCGAAGTGGCTTTAATGAAATACGTAATATATTCTTCTTTAATGGCATTGGCTTCGCTTAAACTCACATTCATTTCTTGTAATTTCAAATAAGAATCTGCCATGATTTTTCTGGCTTTGTTCTTTTCTTTTAATTGTTTGAAAATGATACCAAGAAAAACAAAAATAATAACAGTGAGAATTGTCAACAGAATAATGATTTTTTCCAGTTTATCATTTTTATCTTTTACATTGTTTAATTGTGCTTTTTCTATAATAGGAAGGATCGACGAAATTTCAATTTTTCGATGTCTGGCATTATAAAAAGTAGCATCATCCATTGCAATGTTGATGTATTCATTGGCTTTATCCAAATAACCCATTTTAAAGAGTTCGTTGGCTAAATTTCGAAGCGCTACGGTTTCTTTGGTTGCATTTTTAACGTCGGCAACGGCTGCCATGGCTAAATATTGAATGGCTTTTTTAGTATAACCTCGTTCGGAATATATGTAACCGAGACTCGAAGTAGCAATTCCGTAATATTCTGGAGGAAGATTATAGTTGTTAATCCAATAACTGAAAGCGAATTCGGCTCCACGCCAATCTTGCTGTTTCAAGCGTTTTAAACTTTCTGCAGCCCAATATTCATTGGTATTGGTTCCGATTAACTCCAAGGCTTTTTTCAAGAAATGATTTCCTTGTTGGATATAATGAATGTTAAAACGCTGATCACGATTATAATCGGCTAAATCATAATAGGCGCGGGCTTTGATGTTGTAATATTCGAATTTGTTTCTTTGATCCAGTTTGCTATCATCAATTACATTTAGTGTATCAATTGCTTCTTTAAAAAGTCCTGAAGACAAAAGTACAAAACCCTCTTTGATTCGGCTTTTAGACAAAAATTTGGGATCTTTTAAAATTTTGGCTTTGATTTTTGATTGTTCCAAATAATAATAAGCCGAGTCGTATTTGAAAGATTTGTACTCGTCAAACAAAGCCATGTAACAATTGTATAGATCTTCATTGTTTTGGCTTAGCGTAAACTTAGATACGTTTTTCTTTAAGGCTTCAATTTTTCGATATTTCTGTTTCAGGTAAACATCTTTTTTTAAGAGTACCTGATCTAATTCTTCTAAATATGGATTTGTCTCTTTCGCAGTTAAAGAAAATCCTGAAATGAAGAAAAACAGTATGAATATTCTTCGCATGATTTAGGTTTGGTTTAGGGTAAGGTTGGTTTTTTGTATAGTTAGTTAATTCGTTTTAAGATTAAAATGAGCTTGAAATTAATTGAAAATCTGGCTTTCAGGAATTTTGTAATTCGTTTAATAACATCGCTTTAAAAGATGATTTTTGAAGGGAAAACTAGCGGTAAATGTTAAAAACGGTCAATTTATTTGCAATTATACAATAAAAAGAGGTTATATAAATGCATAGTGAAAAAAATATACTAAATATTTTGCATATTGTCATTTTTACCATTAAAAAAACACTGTTTTTTATCTAAACAAGACCTTGATTTTTTATTTGTAAAAATAATTATAAATTATTGACTTTTAGTTGTTTATGGTTTAAAATGTCTGAATTATATCTTGATTTTTCTCAGATATTTTTTTTAGGATTTATTTAACTTCTAGCTTCGCTGTATCCTTTTGAAGGGGATAACAAACTAACAAAAACCAAAATTTTATGAAATGTAAAAGTCTTTATTGGATAGCTTTTATGATGTGTTTTTTTGCCATTGGCTGCGATAACACAGAAGACGGAAGCTACGTAGATCCGATTACCCTTTATGAAAAAGTAAATGGGAATTGGGCATTAACAAATCTCAAAATGGTCGACGAAGTTGCCAAGGCAAATAAGATCGAACCAAATGAAGAAAACTTGAGCACTTATTTCAATTACGAAGATTTCAAAATCAAATTCAACGTAGACGAAAAAAACCAGCCAACAAGTTACGAAGTTACTGGAAATGTCCCTCCGTTATTCGCTCCAAAGGGCTACTGGGCATTAAGTTCAGATTTTCAACCAACAAATGGTGGTGCAAACAAAATCTATTTGTACAGTGATGCACAGAAAACAACCAAAACAGATGAACTTAGATTAATTTCTGTTCCTGGAAAAAATGAAGAAATGCAGATTCAGTTAACCCGTACCTCAGGCGGAGTAGATTTTGTGTCTTATGTATTTAAATTAACTGCTATTAATTAAAAGTAATATGAAAAAGTTTATATATACAATTTTCCTTGCCTTGTTAATGGCTCCTAATTTTATTCAGGCGCAGGAAACAGCAGGTGCAGTAGGACCAATGTCATCATTTCCTGTTGTGTACAAATACGATGAAAAAGTGACGTGGTATTTTGATCTTTCGGGAACCACATTTGCAGAAACAGAAGATCTTTATATCTGGATTTGGTCACCTTCTGAGCCAGATGCAGGACATTGGGAAAACTCTTCAGATTTTGCAAAACTAAAATATGAAGGAAATAAAATTTGGAGTTTTACTTTAACGCCAACCGTTTATTTTACTAAAACTCCGGCAGAAATTGCAGCAAGTGCAGGATTTTGGTTTCGTTTAAAAAACAAAAACGGATCGAAACAAAGTGAAGTAGCAAATATGCCTTACACGGATTTCACTTCTTTTTATACTTCAAATGAGTTAATTAGATCATATCCTTCAAAACCTTTAATCGATAAACCAGTTAGTATTTTATTCAATGCAAATCTAAAAGAGGGTTTTGCAGGTGTTGAAAGTGTTCATTTTCATAGTGGCTTAAACAATTGGGCTGTTTTACAAGAATATCAGGCGTGGCTTCCAGATGTTTCTGAAAAAACAAAATTGAAAGATTTAGGAAATGGTTTCTATAGAATGGATTTGATTCCGCAGCAATACTACAATCCGCCAGCAGGTTTTGTTATGGAAAACATCACTTTCTTGATGGTAGCAAAAGATTGGACAACAAATTCGGGTGACCAGATTATTTATGCAGGAGAATTTATTCCGCCGCCACCGCCAAGTTTCAGCTTTTTTCCATTGCAAATCAGTCAAAAAGATTTTCTGGGAATGTCAAGAAAAAACAATGAAGTAGGCGTAAATAAATTGATTTACACGATTACAGCGGGCACAAAAACGATTTCTGGTGAGTTTACTGGAGGAACTACAGAAATTAAGGGTTTTGTCAATCTGGTAACAGAATTAAACGGACTTCCGAATTTGAACGAAATTCATGTTTTGGTTAAAGACAACAAAGACAAAACGATTTCGGATACGATGATTCCGCTAAAAACTCTAGACAAATAATTCACTATTAAATTAAAACACCAATTCTAATGAATAGTAAAAATATAAAAAGCGTCCTGCATGAAATGTGGACTGCTAAAGGAGCGGTATTGATGATTTTTATGCTTTTTCTTTCTGCCGGTGCATTCGCGCAGACGAAAAAACAAATCACAGGGACCGTTTATGACAATACAGGAACGGTATTGCCAGGAGCTTCTATCATTGAAGTAGGAACAAAAAACGGAACTACAACAGATTTTGATGGAAAATTCAGCCTTCAGGTAGCCGCAGGAAGTGCAATTGAGATTTCGTTTATCGGAGCTACAACACAGAAAGTTCAGATTACTGGAAATAATAATTATGAGGTCCGTCTGCAAAATGATGGTTATGCATTGGCAGAAGTTCAAGTTGTTTCTGTAGGGTATGGAAAAGTAAAAAAATCAGATTTGACTGGAGCCATTTCTACAGTTGGAGCAGATGATTTGGTAAAAGGAACGATTTCTTCTACAGAACAAGTTTTGCAAGGAAAAGTAGCGGGATTGAATATTATTCGACCTTCTGGAGATCCTGCCGCAGGTTCTACAATTCGTCTTCGCGGAGGAACTTCTTTAACAGCAAGTAATAGTCCGCTTATTGTGGTAGATGGAATTGCAGGCGTTGATATCAATGTTGTTCAACCTTCAGATATTAAATCGGTTGACGTTTTGAAAGACGCTTCTGCAACTGCAATTTATGGTTCTCGTGGAGCAAACGGAGTAATTATGATTACTACAAAATCTGGAACAAAAGGCGTTTCTGTTGTTTATAACGGACAAACTAGTTTCGGTTATGTGAATGATAATTTAGATCTTCTTTCAGCAAATCAATGGAGAGGTTATGTTCGTCAAAACGGACTAGCAGATGCAGTAGATTATGGCGGAAATACCAATTGGCAAAAAGCAATTGAACAAACTGCTATTTCTCAAACACATACTTTAAGTATCAATTCTGGAAAAGCAGACAGCGGTTTTAGAACTTCACTTTCGTACTTAAACAACGAAGGAGTTATTAAAAAATCTGGTTTAGAAAGATTAAGCGGAAATGTTAGTGCTTACCAATTTCTTGGAGACAATAAAGAAGTAAAATTCGATATGGGATTATTTGCCAATATCGACAAATGGCACCCGATTGATTATAGAATTTTTGAAAGAGCGTATAACTTAAATCCAACGATTCCGGTTTACGATTCAAATGGAAATTTCAGCGAAGTAACAGGAAATATTTATCAAAATCCGGTTGAGATTTTAACCAACAGAACATTTGATAGCGAAAGACACAGACTTTTAGGATATTTTAAAACAGATGTAAAATTCCTTAATGATTTTACCGCTACAGCTAATATTTCGTTAGAACATAATGCAGTGAAAGGTGCAACATATAAACCATCTTATGCCGTTATGGAAGGTCAGACTGAAGGGGGTTTTGCACAAAGAAATTATGGAGAATACACCAATGCGCAAGGTGAATTGTATGTGAATTACAGCAAAATTATCGACAAACATAATATAGGTGCATTAGCTGGATATTCATATCTGGAAAATATCTATCAAGGTTTTGGAGCACAAAGAGGTGGTTTTGTAACAGATGCTTTTAGTTATAACAACTTGGGCGCTGGATATAATTATCGTTTGAGCGATGTGTATTCATACAAAGGAAAATCAAATTTAGTTTCTTTCTATGCTCGTGCGAATTACAGTTATGATGGGAAATATTTACTAACAGCAACGGTAAGACGTGATGGATCAAGCCGTTTTGGAGAAAATAATAAATGGGGAACTTTTCCTTCTGCCTCTGCAGCGTGGAGAATTTCTAATGAAGAATTTATGGAATCTTCAAAAGGTTGGTTGGACAACTTAAAAGTGAGAGTCGGTTATGGAGTAACTGGAAATCAGGACGGAATTGGAGAGTATAAATCACTTTCAATTTTAGGAGTTGGAAATGACAGTTACTATGATCCGGTTACTAAAACTTGGAGTTTGGCTTATTCTCCAAAACAAAACCCAAACCCTGATTTGAAATGGGAATCTACAGAGCAACTTAATATTGGTTTTGATTTCGGACTTTTTAATAGAATTTCAGGATCTTTTGAATATTATTCTAAAACAACAAAAGATTTATTATACACTTATGAAGTGCCTCAACCTCCATATTTAGTGGGTACAATGTTGGCAAACGTTGGTGAAATGTCTAATAAAGGAGTAGAATTAACTTTAAATGCTGATATCGTTAAAGGAGATAAATTCAACTGGAATGCTAATTTGACATTGGGACATAACGTTCAAAAAATCGAAAAGCTTTCTAATCCAACTTATAAAACAGACGTTATTTACAGCGGATCGCTTCATGGATTGGCTGGTATGTCAGGACAATATTCTCAAATTATTGCTGAAGGATATCCGGTTGGAACTTTCTGGGGATTCAAAAACGCTGGTTTAGATGCTGATGGAAAAATTCAGTACTACAATGCTGCTAACGAGGTGGTGGCAGAAAGCGCTTTGGTGGATGCAGATAAAAGAGATTTAGGAAATATTCAGCCAGATTTGACTTTAGGAATTGGAATGAATTTTACTTACGGAAACTTTGATCTTGGAATTTCAGGATACGGAATGTTTGGTCAAAAAGCATTAAATGCAACCAATATGATGTTGAACGATCCGAACAGATTACCAGCGTTTAATGTTCCAGACGATTTCTTAAACAGCGGAATCACGTCGGCTCCAAAATATTCAGATTACTGGATTGAAGATGCTTCATTCTTCAGATTGCAAACCTTATCTCTTGGTTACACTTTACCATTAAAATACAAAAAATCTAAAGTTAGAATGTATGTAATGGGAGAAAATCTATTTGTAATTACAGGTTATAAAGGAGTAGATCCAGAGATTGGCTTAAATGCTCAAGACGGAATTAATCAAACTGGAGTTATGGATCAAACTGGTTTGGCAGCTCCTGGAATAGACCGATATAATAATTATCCTCGACCAACTACGATTTCTGTTGGACTAAATTTTACGCTGAATAATTAAGCGAATTGATAACCATAAAATACTAAAAATGAAAATCAAAATAATAGCACCAATACTTTTAAGTATGCTTTTTACGGTATCATGTACTGATCTAAACGAACAGTTATATGATCAGGTTGAAGATGGACAGTTCGGAAACACAACCAAAGAAATTGATGCGCTTGTTGGTGGAGCATATTCTTCGTTAAGAGGATTTGCCGATCCGATTTCAAATAACTATCCGACTTGCGAATATGTTTTCTTTTTGAATGAAACAGTTTCAGACGAAGCTACGATTCCAACGAGAGGAACCAACTGGTACGATGGAGGACAATATCAAGATGCTCAAAAACATACATGGAAAGCAGACAATAGAATGATTCTTTCGGCTTGGCGTTACAATTATACCGGAATTGCAAAGATCAACGCCATCATTTATCAGATCAATAAATCGTCTTTAACAGAGCAGGCAAAAGCCCCCATTTTTGCTGAACTAAAAGCAGTTAGAGCCTATTACTATTACAATCTTTTGGATTTATTCGGAAATGTGCCAATCGTAACCAATTTTGAAGATACAGATCTTCCATCGAATTCAACAAGAAAGCAGGTTTATGATTTTGTCGAAAAAGAACTGACAGATGCGATTCCGTATCTAAATGGAAATGTGGTGTATTCTAAATTAACAAAAAACGTAGCCTATTCGATTTTAGCAAGATTATATCTTAATTCAGAAGCTTTTATTGGTGTAGCACGTTGGCAAGATTGTATTGATATGTGCCAGAAAGTTTCAGGATATACTTTAACAACTGATTTCTTTGCCAATTTTGCTACAGAAAATCAGACTTCTAGCGAAATTATTTTTGCGATTCCTTACGATTCAAAAGCAGGAACAGTTGGAAATTATATGAATTCAATGTCTGCTCATTACAATCAAAAACTGGCGATTTCTGCAACAGGAAATTACCCTTGGAGCGCCAACGGAATGTGTGCGCAGCCTGGAGTTTATTCTGCTTTTGCGGATACCGATAAACGAAAAAAATGTATGCTGCACGGAGATCAGATCAATCTGGCTACTGGTTCTGTTATTATGATGGATAACGGAGAACCGTTGACGTACACAGAAAACTTAACAAGTTTGACAGATGCCAAAGAAAATGAAGGTGTTCGTCTAGCGAAATATGAAATGAAAGACGGAGAACAGTGGGAGCGTGATCACGATTTCGTTTTAATTCGTTATGCAGAAATCTTAATGATGCAAGCAGAATGTTACGTTCGTTTAGGATCGCCAGAGGCAGCAAGACCGTTTTTACAACAAGTGGTTACGCGTGCTGGTGAAGAAATGCCAACTACAATTGACCTTGCCTTTGTTGATCAGGAATTGTTGAAAGAATTTACATTCGAAGGAAGAAGAAGAACTGATAATATTCGTTTTGGAACATTTTTCTTGCCTTGGTGGGAAAAAGGTACAACAGAGAAATATAGAGCAATCTTCCCAATTCCAAGTTCCGTATTAACAACTAATAAAAACCTGAAACAGAATCCTGGGTATTAGGTTATTGAGTGTCAGTCTTCCATGTTGGTTAGTCGTGGAAGGCTGACCTATTTTTAAAGATTGCATTAAATAGATCTACAATGCTTAAAATATTTTTAACACATAGAAACATAGATTTTTATGTGTAAAAAGGAGAGGGAAAGAAACTAGTTTCTCACACATAGCTATGTGTATGTATGCGAGTGAAACGCCTTTTTCTAAGTTTCTAAAGCTATGTTTCTATGTGTTTAAATTATTAAGTATAAATAAAATAGTGTATCAATATGAAAAGATATATCACATCACTGGTTTTTGGTTTAATGAATATTGTGATGGTTGCTGGCTGCAGCAGCGATGACAAAGGTTCAGATACGCCAACAGAACCAGAAAAAACAGCACCTGTTGCGATTGAGAAAACCAACAGTACCAAGATTTATATGCATTACATGCCGTGGTTTGAAACCAATGAAAGCAGTGCCGATAAAAAGTGGGGGTATCATTGGACGATGGCAAATAAAAATCCGAACAATGTAAATGCAAGCGGACGTAGAGAAATAGCATCTTATTATTATCCGCTGATTGGACCGTATCACTCAGGCGATAAAAATGTGATTGAAAATCATTTATTGTTGATGAAATATTCAGGAATTGATGGTATTCTAATCGATTGGTATGGCACTTACGATGTTAATGATTATAGAATGGTCAAAGAAAATACAGAGCAGTTAATAGAAATGCTGGATAAAGTTGGTTTAGAATATGCCATTGTTTATGAAGACCGATTTTTGACGAATGTAGTAAATGCAGGAAAAGCAATTTCGGTAACCAGCGCCGCAAAAACAGATTTGGCTTATGTACAAAATAATTATTTTACTGATGCTAATTATATCAAAATTAATGGCAAACCGTTGTTGATGAATTTTGGACCAATTGTTTTGCAAACGCCTGCAGAATGGACCAATGTCTTCAATACCTTAACGACAAAACCAACTTTTCTAACACTTTGGGATCATTCGGTAAAAGCAGGAGAAAATGCTTCTGGTGAATATGCTTGGGTTTATAAAGACAACAGTTTCCTGACGAATTTCTACACAAACACAAAACCAAAATTGGCTCTTGCAATGGGAAGCGCTTATCCTGGGTTTAAAGATTTTTATGCCGAAGGTGGTGGCGGAGCAGCAATTGGCTGGACAATCGATCATAAAAACGGAGTGACATTAGACGAAACACTTACACTGGCTAAAAATGCTAATGTGAACTACATTCAGATGATTACGTGGAATGATTTCGGAGAAGGAACCATGATTGAACCAACAGTAGAATTTGGTTATTCTTTCATTGAAAAAATAAAAACTTTTGCGGGAGTAAAAAATACAGAAAGTATATTTCCAGATATCAGTAAATTGTATGATTTACGTATTGCGAAAAAAGGAAATGCTGCTGCCCAGAAAAAACTAGATCAGGCATTTAATTATTTTGTTTCGATGCAGCCTGCAAAAGCAAAACAAATAATGAGCGAAATATAAAAGAGCTGTAATTAATACAATTAAATAATGAAAAACAGAAAATATAGATACTGTCTAATAGCTTTTGCCTCGATGCTTGTTATGGCTTGCAGTACTAAAAAAACGTATAAAATCAGTTCTCCTGAAAAGATCTCTGAATTAACTTTTGAATTAACTCCAACAGGTCAGCCGCAATATAGTTTTTCTTCTAACGGAAAATCGGTTATTGAGCCTTCTCTCATGGGATTTGAATTTCAAGGTTTAACCAAAATGACCGATGGTTTTGAAGTGGTTTCGACAGAAGAAAAATCGGCAGATGAAACTTGGGAACAGCCTTGGGGCGAATTCAAAAAAGTGAGAGATCATCATAACGAATTGATTGTTCATTTAAAAGAAGCAAAAGGCGAGGAGCGTTTGGTTGATATTATCTTCAGAGTTTTTGATGATGGTGTCGGATTTCGCTATGAATTTCCAAAGCAACCAAATTTAGGAAAAGTCAAAATTTCTAATGAAGTTACTCAGTTTACTTTTAAAGACAATAACGAAGTTTGGTGGATTCCGGTGCATCGTGAAAACAGTTATTATGAAAGTGAATATCGTAAAACTTTAATGAGCAAAACCGATACAATCAATACGCCAGCAACTTTTGAAACAAAAGATAAATTGTATGTTGCGATTCACGAAGCGAACTTGACAGATTTTGCTTCTATGACGCTTTTAAAAACAACTGACAAACAATACAAAAGCGATTTAGTGCCTTGGGCAGATGGAGTAAAAGTGTACGCAGAAACGCCATTTAAAACGCCTTGGAGAACAATCGTGGTTGGAAAAAATCCTGGAGAAGTGGCAACTTCGACTATTATGCTTAATCTGAACGAACCATCAAAGATTGAAGATTTATCGTGGATTACGCCTTCAAAATATATCGGAATTTGGTGGGGAATGCATCTAGAAAAATATACTTGGGGACAAGGACCAAAACATGGCGCAACCACAAAGAATACGAAAGAGTATATTGATTTTGCAGCGAAAAATGGTTTTGATGGTGTTTTGGTTGAAGGTTGGAATGAAGGTTGGGACGGCGACTGGACAGCAG
This sequence comes from Flavobacterium potami, assembly GCF_020026915.1. GTDB lineage: Bacteria > Bacteroidota > Bacteroidia > Flavobacteriales > Flavobacteriaceae > Flavobacterium > Flavobacterium potami. The sequence continues at coordinate 986,208 of NZ_JAINUY010000001.1, forward strand.
ATGGTTCTGCATTTAGTTTTGTAAAACCTTATCCAGATTTTAATTTGGAAGAAATCACAAAATACGCAGCCATGAAAAATGTTCGTTTAATTGGGCATCATGAAACGGCTGGAGCGACTAAAAACTACGAAAGTCAGCTAGAAGAAGCCTTCAAACTGTATCAAAAAATGGGTGTGAATTCTGTTAAAACAGGCTACGTAAACAAATTTTTGGATAAAAAAGAATGGCATGATAGTCAGTACGGAGCCCGTCATTACAGAAAAGTAATCGAAACGGCTGCTAAATATCATATTATGATCGACAACCACGAACCAATGAAAGGAACTGGTTTGCAACGTACTTATCCGAACTTTATGTCGCAAGAAGGCGGACGCGGACAAGAATATAATGCATGGTCTGTAGATGGAGGAAATACGCCAGAACATTTAACTACTTTGCCTTTTACGAGAATGTTATCAGGACCTTTTGATTACACTCCGGGTAATTTCAATTTTGCTTACAAAACACCTTCAGGTGCAAAAGTGCAGACGACTTTGGCCAATCAATTGGCGTTGTATGTGATTATTTTCAGTCCATTGCAAATGGCTTCAGATTTACCTGAAAATTACGAAGGAAAACCAGAATTTCAATTCGTGAAAGATGTGCCTTGCACTTGGTCTGACACCAAAGTCTTAGATTCGAAAATTGGAGAATACACCACAATTGCCCGTAAAGACTGGGATGGGAAAAACTGGTATTTAGGCGCTATCACTAACAGAAATGCAAGAGATCTAAAAGTGACACTTTCATTTTTAGATAAAAACAAAGAATATGAAGCGGAAATATACGCAGATGGAGCGGGAGCAAATTATAAAACTAATCCGTATCCCGTTACAATCTCTAAACAAGCAGTAAACAACAAAACCGTGTTAAACCTAAAACTGGCCGCTGGCGGAGGAACAGCGATAAAATTCACTCCAATCGAGAAATGATTTTTTTAGGTTCTAAGGTGCTGAGGAACTTAGGTTCTAAGGTATTGAGATTCTAAGTTTTATTTTGAGTTAAGTAGTTTAAGTTTGGAATAAACCCGATAGCTGTGAAGTTGTCGGGTTTGTTTTTTATGATAGATTTTAACCGCAAAGCACACAAAGGTTTACGCAAAGTTCGCAAAGATTTATTCATAAAGCTTTGCGAACTTTACGTTTGTAAGCATACCGCTTAGAAAAAAACTTGCGTGCTTTGCGGTTAAATTATAGTTTCAAGTTGATTAACCTTGAGCATAATTACTGGTTAAACCTGAAACCTGAAACAAAGAAAACTAGTGTTTATAAAGCTTCACATGATTTCCAAAACTATACGTTGCAGTTAGAGTTGGTCCGTTGTAGCCCCATTTGAAGAATCCGTTTAGTCTTTCTTTTTCCATGTCGACTCTAACGTTTAATCCCGTATATCCTGCCATTAGGCTGAAATTTTCGTAGACATTATATAAAAGAGATAAATTGTAACTCAAAAGTCTTCCATCAAAATCATTAATTTTAATGGCAAAATAATTGAAATTAGCATATAAACCGAGCTTCCTTCCTAATACAAATTCACCCCAAACCCCAATGTCTGGAAGGGGAGCTGTAAAATCAAAATTATCTCGGTATTCGGTTTCAATTGTTGCACCTTCCAATCTCATTCCTACATCGGTAAACAAAACGTGAGCGCCAATAAGAGCCCCGATTTCATATTTTGGTTTAGATATAAAGGCATAGCTATAGGTAATTCTACCAATATGATTATTCATAAAAGCAGAAACTGTAGCATTAACAGGATAAACATGGTCTCTAAATTCAATTTCCTTTTCTAGTGTTTTACTTGAATTTCGACCTAAATAATAGTATTCTGATCCAAGTCTAGATCTTCTGGAAATTCTCCACTCAAAAGCTCCAAAAAAGGAAACAGTACTTTTATTAAAGCCGAGATCTTTTTCAAAATCTATCAAGTTTCCAAAAGTGCCATTATTGCTTCCAACTTGGACTTCTGTATTATTGATCGGAAAAAAAGCACCTGCAGTAACTTTAAATCTTCTCGCATGCCAAGGAAGATCGTCGGCATAACTATCCTGAAACTCATCGCTCTCAGTTTTGGAGGTATTCAAACTTTCACTTACATTATTTTCAACAACAACCTGCGCATGTAATGAAATCCAAAAGAACATCATTACTAAAAAGGTAAATAATTTTTTCATCAGCTTTAGTTTTTATTTGATTAAGGAGAATTTTAACAATAAAGTTAGTAAAAATTATCGTGCAAATTTGGTTTTTGATTTGGAAAAATTTAATTAAATATATTGGTTATCAGTGAAATAAATATTTTCGAATGAATTAGTTGACATGTCATCCTTTTTTGTAAATTTGCCTCATGAAAAATACAAATTTGGATAAAAGGGAACTTTCTAACTTTTGGAAAGAAGAAATAGCAGACAGTTTTTTCTTTCAGATTCATCGAATGAAAAGGGCGATTTTTAGGAGAACAAATGCGTTAATGACAGAATCCGGAATTACATTACAGCTGGAGCAATTGCCCTTATTGATGATTTTACGTCATAAAGGACTTTCGCAAAGAGAATTGTCAGACAAAACAATGCGAGACAAATCGTCTATTTTAAGAAGCATAACCGCTCTTGAAAAAAAGAATTTGGTTGAGGTTGTAAAGGATAAAATCGATAAAAGAAAAAATATCGTAAGTCTAACGGACGAAGGCCTTGCAATGGCAAAAGAGATTCGTTCTCTTATGAAAAGAGCAGAAGATGAAGTGATGTCTGTTTTTTCTCCAAAAGAGAGAATTGAAGCCTTAGAAATTGTAAAATCGTATGCAGACAAGTTAGAAACGCTTTAATTTTTTTTAGACTTTAAAAGTTGATATGTCAACTTATTTTTAAATAATTATTTTTGAATAAATGAAAAAAAACGAATTATTAGAAGGACCAATTTTTTCTTCATTATTAAAATTGGCGGTTCCTATTATGATTGCCAATTTATTACAGGCAGCGTACCAATTAGTGGATGCCTTTTGGGTTGGTCGATTAGGAGGAGATGCTGTTGCAGCCGTTTCTATAAGCACGCCTGTAATCTTTTTAACCATAGCTTTAGGAACCGGACTTGCTATTGCTGGTTCTATATTGATTGCGCAATATTTTGGTGCAGGAAACCAAGAAATGGTCAATCATGTGGCGGCGCAGACTTTGTCGATGGTCATTATCGTTTCGGTTGTATTGTCGATTATAGGTTATATTTTAAGTCCCTATTTTTTATATCTGCTAAAGGTAGAGCCAGGGGTTTATGTTGATGCGTTAGGATTTATGCGTGTGGCGTTTGTTGGGTTGGTTTTTAGTTTCGGATTTATGATTTTCCAATCGATTATGCGTGGAGTTGGACGCGTAACTTTACCAGTGTATATTGTTTTAGGAACAGTGATTTTGAATTTCGCGCTTGATCCTTTGTTTATTTACGGATGGAATTTTATTCCGCCAATGGGCGTAAAAGGTGCCGCTTTGGCGACGTTGTCTACACAACTTTTAGCGATTATAATTGGTTTTGCAATCTTGTTTAGAGGTAAGCATGGAATTCATCTTCGTATTTCAGATTTTAAACCAGATTACAAACACATTAAAAGAGCTTTCGAAATCGGATTTCCATCTTCAATTGAACAGTCTATGCGTGCATTGGGAATGATGGCGATTACGTTTTTGATCGTTCGATTCGGAACTTTAACCGTTGCCTCTTACGGTGCCGGATCCAACTTGATTCAGTTGATTTTAATTCCAGCTTTGGGATTATCGATGGCAATAGCCACTTTGGTCGGACAAAATATTGGCGCGGGAAATGTTGATCGTGCAGCAGAAATTTCCAAACTCGGTGGGTATTTAGGTTTCGGGTTATTGACCGGACTTGGTATTATTGCTTTTATTTGTGCACCTTATTTGATTGCTTTTTTCGTTCCAAACGATCAAGCTGTTATTGAAGGTGGAACAGAATTTTTAAGAATTTCATGTCTTTCTTGGGGATTTTTAGGTTTGCAATTGTGTTTAACCGGCGTTTTTCGTGCCGTAGGAAATACAAAATTGCCTATGGTTCTTACTTTGGTTTCGCAATGGGTTTTACAGTTTCCGCTGGCTTTTATTTTATCACATAACACTTCTTTAGGTAAAATTGGTATTTGGTGGGCATTTCCTATTTCTACCGTTATAACGGCTTTGATTACTTTGATTTTATATATAAAAGGAGATTGGAAAAAAGAAAGACTTACAGGAAAAACCAATAAATTAATTGACAAAGTAGAAAGCGAAATTGTAAAAGAAGGATTTGATTTGACGAAATAAGTTCAATGACAAAAATCAATATCAATTTCAATTTCAATTTCAATATCAATATCAATTTCAATTTCAATTTCAATAACAATTTCAATAACAATTTCAAGTTCGATAAAAAAAGCTCAATTTGAGAATTTCAAATTGAGCTTTTTTATTTTTAATTGACATTGATTTTTGTCATTGATTTTTGTCATTGATTTTTGTCATTGATTTTTGTCATTGATTTTTGTCATTGATTTTTGTCATTGATTTTTGACATTGATTTTTGACATTGATTTTTGACATTGATTTTTGACATTGATTTTTGACATTGATTTTTGTCATTGATTTTTGTCATTGATTTTTGACATTGATTTTTGACATTGATTTTTGTCATTGATTTTTGTCATTGATTTTTGACATTGATTTTTTTAAACCCTATGATAATCTGCTTTCCAGTGTACGATTGCTTTTTTGATGGCATCTCCTGTCAGGTTATTTTTTAAAACATCTTCCAGAAGCGGAATAAACTCGTTGTCTGGTGCAAAACGTAATGCAAATATCTGGTCGTCTGTAAGTTTGTATTCGATTTCTTCGAAACGCTTGCCTGTTAAGGTGAAATAACGATATCGAATTTCTAAACGTACAATTCTATTTTGCAGCGTAAGTGCATAATGCTGGCGAAGCATAAAAGCCAAGGCAAATAAGAATGCAAATCCTACGCTTATAAATGCCCAAATAAGATGATCGTCTGTTGTAATACTCAGATAAATGCTGGCAATTAAAAATAGTATTAAAAGAGGATAATATATAAAATGATGCGGTGTATAGAATCGTATATGGTTGTAATAAGTTTGAATTTTCATACGCTTTTTATTTAAGTAGGTGTGGTATAAAAACAAAGCTACTCTATATTTCTATAGAGTAGCTTTTTCCCAAAAATAAACTAACATAACCAATGTTCTCTTTATAGTCAAAACTTTTTACAGTTTGCTTTTTCAATTTTAATAAGAATAAAGCCTTTTCATTTCGTTTTTCAAATCTTCGCTATAGCTTGTTTTTCTTAGATGTAAAATTAGTTCAGAAGTGGTTGCATTTTGTTATACTTTAAAAGGAAAAAGTTACATGATTCCAATATTTGCATTTTAATTATATAAAATCAAACGCTCTATAATAAGGTCTGAATGACTTTCCATTCATCCAATTTACTTTGAAAAGTCTTGCTGGCATTGGCCGGACTTGTAGAAGGTAGTGTGAAAGTTTTATATTCTTTATTTAAATGAATATATTTTTTGAAAAATGCTGCTGCTTTCTGTCCATTAAATAAAATTGTATCTATTTGAAGATGCGATGCCAAAAAAGATTCAAAGTCATTTGCTATTTCGTTTTTTATGGCGCTGTCCAGACTTCCAATACGGTCACAAAATTGTAAGACATCCCATAATGCGATATGATTTTTAATTAACAGCTTTTTTCTTTCTTCGTAGATATTTGAGAATTCTTCGTTAAGGATTTCGAACATAAATTTCCAAAAATTGTTCTGATTATGACCGTAATATTGATTCAATTCTAACGACTTTGTTCCAGGCATTGTACCTAAAATTAATATTTTGGAAGTGGGCGAACTTATTGGGGCAAAAGAGAAACTTTTCATACTTATATATTAACGATTTTCATCTTATGTTAAAATAAGCATTTATAAGGAATTATAAAACAAAACAGAAAAATTATATAACAAGTTTGGTGTGTCTTTAAACGAACTTTGAATCTCAGATTTTTCGCAAAATTAATCTGTTTACAAATTATAGAATTTAAATCCGACGACCATGAAAATAGTTACTATAAATACAGAAAAAACTCAAAATATATTTGATGAACTTCATACTCATTTTGGTGGAAAGGTAATTTTTGATCTAGATGAATATACGCTGGAGGTTGAAAATAGTTTTGCAGAAGGTTCTATTATTGGAGCTTCTTTCAATGACAATATTTCGTACGTTCAGTTTGATATGACATTTTCAACTGATGTTCGATTGGATATTTTGAATGTAAAATCGTCTCCTATTTATTTTGCATATTGTTCTAAAGGAAATCTTTCGCATAGTTTCGGATTGAATGGGGAAGAGCGAAAACTAAAAACCTTTCAGACAGCCATTGTAACTTCAAAAGAGAATCAGGATAATGTTTTATTTTTTGAAAAAGGAAAAAAAACAAAATTAACGTTGATTATTGTCGGAACTCAAAACGACGTAAAGGAGCAAGCGCATTCTTTAAATCAAAAAGTTAGAGATACTTTCTTTGAGAACAATTTGGTTCAGGATTTCTTTTATATCGGATCTTATAATTTGCAAATTGCCGAAAAAATCGAACAGCTTAATTCGATTACACAAACCGGAATTGTTCGTAATCTTTTGAAAGAAGGAATTATGAGAATTATTCTTGCGATGGAAATTCAGCAACATTCTGACGATTTACACGCTTTCGCAAATGAATCAAACGGGTTGACTTTGAGAGAAATGGAAGAAATAAAAGAACTTTCAGAATTTATCAAATCAAGTCCTGAAGAAGCATTTTCAATCAAATCTTTGAGTAAAAAATCAGGACTTTCTCCAAACAAACTCCAAGAAGGTTTCAAAATGATTCACAACCGCACGGTAAACGATTATATAACTCATATGCGAGTTTTGAAAGCAGAAATTTTAATTAGAACTTCCGATCTAAATATCTCAGAAATTGTGTACTGCATCGGTTTTACCAGCAGAAGTTATTTCTCTAAAATCTTCAAACAAAAATACAACTGCAGCCCAAAAGAGTATAAATTTAATTTGAATTCTCTTGCTATTACTGCGTAATAGAGTGACAAAGGTTCAGAGTTACAAAGTGACAAAGTGTTTTACTTTATTTAAAGTCGTTAGCTATAAAGCATGATATATACAAGTTGCAGAGGTTCAAAGTAACAGAGTAACAAAGGTCTAAATCTTTGTCTCTTTGTAACTTTGAACCTTTGTCCCTAAAAAAAATCTTTGCAAAAAGATTTTTTTTATACATTTGCATAACTGGTTATATAATTAATTATTTGTTATGGAATTTTTTGATAAAGTTGGAAAAGCGGCACTAGGAAGTCGTTTGCGTTTAATGACAGCTGCGGTTACAGATGACGCTGCTAAAATATATGAGTTGTACGGAGTAGATTTTGTACCGAAATGGTTTCCGGTTTTTTATACTCTTGCAGAAGAACGTGAAATCACAATTACAGAAATTGCAAACGAAATCGGTCATTCTCAACCATCAGTTAGTAAAATTATTCAAGAAATGATTGCTGCGGGATTAGTTGAAGAAAGTTCTAAAACTGAAGACAAACGAAAGAATAATGTTGTTTTAAGCGAAAAAGGAATTGCAATTTCACAGATTGTAAAACAACAATTGGAAGATATCGATGTTGCGATTGAAAGCTTAATTTCTGAAGCCAAACATAATCTTTGGGCAGCGCTGGAAGAATGGGAATTTTTATTAGAACAAAAATCACTAATAAAAAGAGTCAGCGAACAGAAAAAACAAAGAGAAAGTAAAGACGTTAAAATTGTTGCGTATACAGCCGAATATCAAGATGCGTTTAAAGCCTTAAATGTAGAATGGATTTCAACGTATTTCGAAATGGAAGAAGCCGATTACAAAGCCTTAGATAATCCGGAAGATTATATTTTAAAGAAAGGCGGAAAAATCCTGGTTGCATTGTACGAAAATGAACCTGTTGGTGTATGTGCGCTTATCAAAATGAACAATCCGGAATATGATTTTGAAATGGCAAAAATGGCCGTTTCGCCAAAAGCACAAGGAAAAAATATCGGTTGGCTTTTAGGAAAAGAAATTGTACGCACAGCAAAAGAATTAGGGGCAAAAAAGATTTATTTAGAAAGCAATACGATTTTAAAACCCGCCATAAATCTCTATTACAAATTAGGTTTCGAAAAAGTGTTTGGACTTGAAACACCTTATAAAAGATGTAATATTCAGATGGAGTTGGTTCTTTAAAGTTGCAAAGTTACAAAGTTACAAAGTTACAAAGTTACAAAGGCACAAAGTTACAAAGGGACAAAGTAACAAAGGGACACAGTGACACAGTGACAAAGTTTTGAACCTTTGTCCCTTTGTTACTTTGTCCCTCTGTAACTAAAAAGCAAAGCTTTTTTCAACGCCCGAAGCGGTAATACTCTAAATCTGTATTTTTTTTATTTTGAAGAGAATCCAGAATTGAATTCATTCCGAGGACGCTGAAAGTGATTCCGTTTCCACCGAAACCTAGAATGTAATGTTCGTTTCTTCTCGAATTGGGTTTTCCAAAATACGGAAGTCCGTCTTTGGTTTCACCAAAAGTTCCCGCCCAGGAATAATCAATTTTAAAATCTAAATCTGGAAATCTACGGAGAAACTGTTTCAAAAGATATTTTTCCTTTTTGGGAAGCAGTTTATCGCGTTTATTGGCATCTTTAAATTCCTCATCGCCGCCACCCATAATAATTCGGTTATCATCTGTGGTTCTGATGTAATGATAAGGAGCTGCCGTATCCCAAAATATAGCGTGTTTGAAATTTTCCGGAAGATCGGGCTGACTTTCAGATGCAATTACAAAAGTACTTTTCAAATCGACTACTTTTTCTTGCAGTGTTTCGGTACTTTCATAACCTGTACAATGTATAATATGGTCTGCTTTTATAGTGCATTTATTATCTACAGTAGCAATGATTCTACCTTTTTGATGTTGAATATTGGCAATATTGGTTCGATCAAAAATCTGCATTCCTTTTTCATGGCAATAAAATAATAAATCACTTGCTAATTTGAAAGGATCCATAACAGCAGCTGTTTTAGATTCGATACCCGCAATAGCATTTAAACCCATTTTTTGCAATTCTGATCGACTTAACCAGCTTACTTCAAAGCCATGTTGTTTTCGGGCTTTAAATTCATTTTTTAAAAAGGGAAGGTCTTTCTTTAAAGTGGTAAAATAAATACTTTTTTTAAACTCAAAACCACAATCGCACCCCACAGTATCAATAATATTTCGAAGATCAAAAATGGCTTTTTTCCCATTTTGATAACTTTCGACGGCACATTTTGTACCCCTAAGTTTGATAAGCTGATGCAACGGAACATCAATTTCATACTGTAATAAAGCAGTGCTGCCAGAAGTGCTTCCTCCGCAGACATCTCTTCGGTCTACGAGAACAATTTTTTTGCCTTGGTTTACTAATTTGTAGGCCATTAGAGCTCCTGTGATTCCGCCGCCAATAATTAATATGTCGGTTGTAATATCAGAATCTACAGAAGGATAACTGTGTTTCATGGCATTTTTTAAAGGCCAGTAGGTTTCGGTAGAGCTCAATTTCATTTATTTGGTTATTTAAAGTTAAGTTTTTGGTTGAATTGGTTTTATTTTTTATGTTTTCGATTGTGAAGTTCTTGAGCTTCATCAATGGAATGTGACGATTTTATGCTTTTTTCTTTTTTAGCTAACTGGCTTAATTTTTTATAATATTTTTCGATAATAATCATTTCTTCTTCAGTCATATCTTCAATATCTACTAGACTATTACTAGATAATTCGTTGGAAGCAACAAGCTCATTTAGTTTTAATTGAATGGCAAGCGAATCTTTGTTTTGCGCTTTTTGAATAAGAAAAACCATTAAAAATGTGATAATCGTAGTTCCTGTATTGATAACCAGTTGCCAGGTTTCTGAATAATTGAAAATTGGTCCCGAAGCTGCCCATAAAACCACCAGTGCAAAAGCACTGATAAAAGCAGTTGTGCTCCCAGTCGCTTTTGTCACTTTGGAAGCAAATTGTTCAAAAAATCCATTTTTGTTTGGCTGCTCTTTCTTTTTCATCATCATTTCGTTTTAGAGGTGCTAACTTTTTCTTTTTTGATTACTTTATTTCGTTTTTTATCATAAACGGCAGGATCGATTTCTTGACCCGTTTTACTAAAAATTTTAATTTTTGGATCTTCATGCGTTCCTGTAATTACAATTGGAAATCCGATAAGACCGAATAGGGGAAGACCTAAACGCATTCTCAGATCCAGAAGTCCGTCAAAGCTTGTAGTTCCTTTAATTGTAGGTCTAAATCCGGCAACACTAAAGGTAAATGGCTCAACATTAATAAGATTTTTGTCAATAGTCGATTTGATTTCAATGCCTTTCATGTCAGGATTATTCAAACCATCTTGACCTGTTTTAGAACTAATTCCGTCAAATAGTTTTAGGCCTTTAACTTTGACATCACGCAGATTTATAGTTCCGCCTCCATTAAGAGAAGCATAAATTGGTCCCATGTTTCCATCTAAATCACCTTTAACTTTATAGTCAACAGAAATTATTCCGTGCGCTTTTTCTGCTGCAGAAACCATATCATGGAACATCGGAATTTCTTTATAAGCCCTTTGTACATCAAAATCTTTTGCAGTAAAATGTGCGTCGAAATTTGCAGCTGTTGGAGATTCATCTTTGTAAAAAGCATTAATTCCAACAATGCAATCAATGATGTTAAAGTTAATATTTTCTAAGTAAAATCCTTCTTTTTTAATACCGGTTTTTCCGTTAAGTTTATTGATAACCAATCCGTTATATTCTACTTTGTCTGCATTGGCATTCAAACTCACATTCAGGTTTTTAGGTATAATAACCACACCGCTCATTTTTGGATGGTCTTCCTTGGCATATTCAACGGCAATAGTTCGGTCTTTGTTTTCTCCTTTTTCAAGCGCCATGAACTCATCAACATTAATTAATTTTGATTTTAAGTTGAAATTTCCACTCAAAGTCCCGTTTGATTCTAAGAAATAATTGATGGTATTCAGTAGATAACCGTTAATGTCAAAATCAGATTTTCCGTAAGAAGCGTTAAATTTTTCGAACCACATTTTCTCATTTTGAAATCGGAAATTTCCTTGTTTGATAAAGAAAGCTTTGGGAAATAATTCTGATGTAGCTTTTATATTTTTTAGAATTAAAGTTCCTTTATTGTCTAATTTATCATATTGTCCCGTTGTGGCGTAACTTTGTTTTCCTTTTAATGAAAGATCAGCTTTAGCATAACCTGTCAAATCAAGACCTTTTTGTGAGAAAACCTGATAAATTCTACCCACATTCAATTCGCCTTTGATTTTTGCATTATAAGCCAAATCACTAAAATCAGATAAGGTCGCATTTACGTAAACTGGATTTCCTTCAAAAGTGAAAGAAGCTGGAGCAACAGCGACAATTAAATCCTGGAAAGTTCCTGCTTTATTCAGCATATTAGCCACAAAAGTGATATTCGTAATTGGATTCGGATAATAGGAAGTTTTCAGCCATCCGTTTCGCAGTGAAATTCCGCCAATAGTTTTAGGAAACAATTTTTTTGAAGTACTAAAAAGTCCTTTTGCCTGAAGATCGGTTTTTAAAATTCCTTTTACATCAAAATCACTTAATCCTAAAGCGGCATCTACAACAGCTAAATCTAGAGCGCCTTTTATACTTGCGTCAATGGTCATTTCGCTCAAACCTTTACTGTGTAAATAAGCATTGAAATAATCTTTTTCTCCAACTTTAAATTTTAAAGTTCTAAGATTAACCAACAATTGTTCTGTATCTAAAGACGGAAGTATAGCATTCAAATCCATTTGAAAATCTTTTAATGGAACGGGCGCATCTTTATGATTTACCGAACCTTCGTTGATTTTTAAGTTGAAAGCCAAATTTGGTTTTTGTTTTTTAGAAACATTATAATCGCCTTTAAAAGTCAATAACAAATCACTTTTTCCTGATATTTCTGTCTTTTCTAACCAAGTCAAATATTCAGGAGGCATTACAGACAATAAATCTTTTACGGTGGTATTTTCTGAAAGCGCTTTAATATTAATTTTATATCCGTCTCGTAAAATGGTAAATAAACCAGTAAATTTTAGCGGTAATTTATTGATTCGTAATTCATTTTTTTGAAGAATAAAAGAAAGCGAATTGGTATTGATTCGGGTAATTAAATCGGCACGGACTTCTTTTTTTCGGATATAACCAGTTCTGTCGTAGAAGAAATCAAGATTTTCAATTCTTGCATCGGTGGCAAGATCAAAGATGTCTTCGCTCAGATTTCCCTTTCCAACATAATTGAAGCCTTTTGCATCAACCAAAATTTTTGCAGAGCGATCATTATATTTTACATGACAATTTTCTAAATCAATTCTTTCCAATCGAATAGCAGTTCCTTCCTCAGGTGCATTCGGATCTTTTTTTTCGTCTTTTCTGTCTTCTGGAGCAACATAAATGTTATAATTGGCTTGACCTTTTTCATTGACCATCACATTAATCAATGCATCAGAAACATAAAGTTTGTTGATTTTGACTTCATTATCAAAAAACAGTTTTTTAATATCAATTCCAAAACCTACTTGTTCGGCGCTCAATAAAGTATCATTACTAAAAGGCTTAGAACCCGTAAGCGATAAATTGTCTAAAGAGACCGTCAATGATGGGAAGTGCGTAAAAAATGATAGTTTCGATTTTGTGAAGTCCAATTTGGTGTCCAGACGTTCATTGGCAATTTTCTTCACCTCCGAAGCAATTTTTCCAGGAAAAAGCAACGGAATAATAAACAACAAAAACAAAATCACCGCAATCGAAATTCCGGTAATTTTTAAAACTTTTAAGGCGGTATGTTTGAATGTATTAGGCATATATGTAAGTTTTTCTTGTTAGAAATTTTTACAGTAAAAAGTTAAATGTAAAAAGTGAAAAGCTTTGAACTGTAAGTTGTAATGTAGGAGTAGAAGTTGTAATTGATTACCGTTTCCAAACAAGTCTTCCCTCTTGCTTCTTTCCTATTAATCTAGGATTACTTCTTAGCCTCTTCTTGTTTCTTCTTTTCTTCTTTCTCTTTCTGTTCTTGAAGCTCTTTTTCTTTTTTCTCCTTTTCTTTAGTGGCTTCTTTGGCAGCTTTTTCTTTTTCTTCTTGCTGCTTTTCTATCGCTTCTTCTTTTTTCTCTTTTGCTTCTTCAATTTTTTTAGCTTTTTGCTTTTCTTTTTTCTTGTAGTAGCCTCTCAACAGAAAATTACTTTTTGCAGCTTCCATATTTTCACTGAAACCTTTGGTTCCAGATTCCAGATTCTCAAGTGTATTCGAAACGCTGTTTGCCATTTTATCATCTTTAACCAATCTTGCCAATGCACCATTTCCGTTGTTCATGCTGTGACTAAAAATGGCAATTTCGTCTGAAATCACGCCGATATTATCAACGCTTTTCTTCACGCTTTTCATAATGTCGTGCATTTCGATTCCGTCTACAGAAGCAAGTTGGCCATTGTTTCCAATAATAGTTTGCGATTTTAGACCAGGAGAAATGGTTAAAACTTTATCTCCCATTAATCCATCTGAACCAATACTTGTAGTAGCATCGGTTTTAATAAATTTTCGAACTTCTTCTTTCATAACCAAGACAACAATAACAGTCGAGTCATTTTTTAACTGAATTTGTTCTACTGTTCCGACATTGATTCCGGAGAAACGAACATTGTTTCCTACTTCCAAACCACTTACTGTTTTAAATTGAGAAGTGATGTGAAAGGTTGATCCAAAAAGGTTTTTTTGTTTTCCAATAAAATACACGGCCATTATAAAAAGCAGTAAGCCTATTGTTACAAACATTCCTAATTTCCAAGTATATCCAGATTGCTTTTCCATGATTTCTATTTATTATTTTGCTTTATTTTTATTGAAAAAATGAGCGAACCCATTCGTCTTCGTCTTTTTCTAGTTCTTCGTATGTTCCTTCGGCATGAATGACGCCATCTTTTAAAACAATAATTCTGTCGGCAGTCATTTTTGCACAAGCCATATCATGTGTAATTATGATCGACGATGTTTTTTGTTTGTTTTTAATATCCAAAATCAATTCGCTGATTTCTCTTGACGTGATGGTATCCAAACCTGTTGTTGGTTCGTCGTACAATATGATTTCTGGTTTTAAAATCAATGTTCTTGCTAAACCTATTCTTTTTCTCATACCTCCCGAAAGTTCAGATGGCATTTTGTCTACGGCTTCGGCTAAACCAACATTTTCAAGTGCTTCCATGACTTCTTTTTCAATTTCATCTTCAGTCAAATCACGTTTGTGTTTGCTTAAAGTAAAAGCGAGATTTTCTCTAACTGACATCGAATCGTAAAGTGCTCCGCTTTGGAACAAAAATCCGATGCGGACTCTAATCGCATTCAGCTCGCTTTTTGATATGTTAAGAACGTTTTCGTCAAAGACTTTTATTTCTCCTTTATCAGGTTCAATCAATCCTACAATGCATTTTATAGTAACTGATTTTCCTGATCCTGAACGACCTAAAACGACTAGGTTTTCATCTTTATTTAAAATCAGATTTACACCTTTTAGAATCGTATTATCATGTCCAAAAGTTTTATGCAGATCTTTAATCTCAATAATTGGAGCTTGATCTTTTACTTTTTTCTTAGGTTCTTTATGTAATTTTTCTTCCATCATTTTTAAAAGAATAAATCGGTTATTTGAACTGCAACCATGTCAATAATAAAAATGCTTAATGAAGCTGTTACAACGGCTGAATTTGCAGCTTGACCCACACTTTCAGTTCCGTTAGAAGCGGTAAAGCCTTTGTAACATCCAATCATTCCGATTACAAATCCAAAAAAGAATGTTTTTATAGTAGCTGGAAACAAGTCTAAAAATTCTAAGGATTGAATAATTTGAGTTAAAAATCGATAGAAATTGACGTCTCCGTGAATGTTAATTCCCATGTAGCCGCCTATAATTCCAACTGCATCAGCAAAAAACACTAAAATGGGAACCATTAAAGTACATGCCAGAACTCTCGTTACGACCAAATAGTTATACGGATTAACAGCCGAAACCTCCATTGCGTCAATCTGTTCTGTTACTTTCATTGATCCTAATTCGGCACCAATTCCTGATGAAATTTTCCCTGCACAAATCAAAGCGGTAATTACGGGAGCAATTTCTCTTATCAGCGAAAGAGCCACCATTCCAGGAAGCCAAGATTCTGCACCAAATTTGACTAATGTTGGACGAGATTGAAGCGTTAAAACCAATCCCATAATAAAACCTGTAATCGCAACTAAAGGCAAAGACTTATAGCCGATAACGTAACATTGTTTTAAAAACTCTTTGGTCTCATAAGGCGGAATAAATACCTCCTTAAAAAACTTCTTGGCGAATATCGTCGTCTCTCCAATTTCGGTGAATATATTTTTTAAATTGAGAATCAAGATGTTATGTTTTTTAGGTGAATGATTAAAATAAAAACCGGAACAGTTTAAGAACACTTCCGATTTCTATAGGAAAGTTACTTTTTTTATGAGTAAAAAATCTTACACAACTTTTTTCGATCTTTATATAATTTTCATCGTAGTGAACACAATAAAAAATCCAAACCTACGTTAGGGAATTTCTCAAAACAAAAAATCCCTTTCATTAAAAAAGGGATTTTCAGGGTTAAAATGAAGTTATTGGTTAGCTTCAATATTTTATCTTTTTTAAGAATTAATAGCAATTCCAGTTCGGGATTTCATTATGGGAATAACTTTAGATTGTGATAAAGCCAGTTTTTCCATCAATAATCTCGCGGTTAAGAAACATACGGTTGATTCTGCACCTTGATTTAAGTTCACATTGTGTTTTTCTAATCCGTCGTAACCGCCACCACTTACCGGATTGTACATAATTTGTCCTAAATGATTTTTACCTAAAAACCAATTGAAGGCAGCTTTCATTTTCTTTTTGTATTGTGGCGTTTTAAATTCATTATAAAATGCATTTAAAGTCATAATGGTATAAGTAACATCAATTGGCTGTTCTCCATATTCATGTGGTTCAGAACCTTTGTGGTACCAGCTTCTGTTAGAAATCGCTTTGAAATTTCCTTTTACAAATGTTTTAGAAATTAGGAAATCTAATGAATCTAAAGCGACTTTTTTGTAAACCGGTTTGTTGGTAATTAAATAAGCATACAACATCGATTCTGGTAGAATTCCGTTTCCGTATGTTAGATAATTTTCAAACCATTGCCAGTCTTCTGTTGCTGTATCTTCGTAATTAGCCAATAGTTTAGCATTCAATTTGTTGATGATTGCGGCCACATATAAATTTGGAACGGTAGAATGATATAAATATAATCCTTTTGTTGCAAAACCAATCGAACGTGGCGATTGAATGTTTTCTGCCCATTTTAAAGAATGCAATAAACATTTTGCCGCTTTTTTGGTGATGGCTTCTGGAAGAATATCAGACATCGAAACTACAGTTCCTAAAGCCCAAATTGCTCTTGCGTTAGAATCTTCTAAATTCACTTCGGCATTTTGTTCTACATGTTCACGATTTTCCTGATCAACATAATTAATGAAATCTCCTTTTGGCTGTTGACAACGAAGAATAAAGTCTAAATAGATTAAAATGTAAGCCAAATCTTCTTTGTCTTGAGACAGTTTGTAATGCATGCAGAAAGCAATCAAAGCTCGTGCATTGTCGTCTAATGTATAACCTGAATCTAAATCTGGAATCGAAATTTTACTAAACTGAACGATTCCTAAATCTGTAGTCAGTTTTTTGATGTGTTTTAGTTGAATATTGGGATAACTGAATTTAATTTCTGCCGGATTATCGATTAGTTTTTTATACGTATTCATTTGCGTGATTCCAACATTTTCCCAAGAAGAAGCTCGCATTTTAGTAAAGGAACTAATTCCCATTTCATGTCTTAAGTTTTGATCTTCAATCAATTTAATCGCTGCAGCTGCAAATTGATCTGAAGCTCCAATATCACATAAAATTCCATCATCTTTTGTTAAAACTTCTTTTGTATGCGGAATTTTAGAAGCCACAATCGGACAAGCGCAACTCATCGCATATGAGAAAGTTCCACTCACTGCCTGATTCGGATCTTTAGAAGTAAACATGTAAATATCCGTCGCTTTCAAATATTCTAAAAGTTCATTGGTATCTAAATACTGATTGATGAAACGAACATTATTTTGCAGGTTTAATTCCGCTACAATGCCTTCCAATTTATCTCTGTAAGCATCGACACCATCTCTAATTAAGTTTGGATGTGTTTTGCCAATAATTAGATATAAAGCATTTGGCGCTTTTTCTATAATTTTTGGTAAAGCCTGTAAACCAGTTTCTATATTTTTTCCTTCGCCTAAAAGTCCGAAAGTAGAAAGTACTAATCTGTCCTGAATTCCTAATTTTTCTTTTGCTTGTTCTGGAGTTTCGTATATTACAATATGAGTTCCATGAGGTACGCAAGTAATTATTTCTTCATTGATATCGTAGTCGTTAATTAGTATTTCTTTGGATTTATTTGTCATTACAAAAACCGAATTGCTATAGCTCAATAACAATTTTACGAATGTTCTCAATTCGTCATTCGGATTTGGAATTACACTGTGAAAAGTAAAAGTAACCGGTACTTTAATAGCATTCAAAAAATCTAAAAGATGGTCTCCGTAATTTCCAGAAAACAAACCAAATTCGTGCTGAATATGAACTAATTTCACGGCTTCATCGGCATTGATTTCTTCAGCTACTTTAGCATATTCTTCGCGATTTTTTGTGTTTAAGGTATAGGCTTGTGTTGGTTCTTCTTTGGGTTTATCAACAAGTTCACAGATTTCGCACTGAATAGATTTACCATAAACATCTACGATACCTTTAATTGTATCCTGAGTATAGGTTGCTATGCCGCATTGCGTTGGCGGAAAAGTAGATAAAAAAACTATTTTTGATTTATTTGATATTGTTTTCATGAGGATGCAGTTTTAATTCGGTTAATAACTCGTTAAGGTTCAAAGAAGCCACCGCAATTTTATCATCAGCGGCACCATAATAAATATATAATTGGTCATCGAAAATGGCAGTTCCTGTCGGGAAGACTACATAATTTACGTAACCATGACGTTCGTAATGTTCTGAAGGTGTGATAATCGGTTTGGGTAACCTCGCAATTACTTTAGAAGGATCTTCTAAATCCAGTAAAACAGCCGCGGCATGATAAACCAATCCTTTTTCTCTCTTTTCAGCAGCATGATAAATTAAAAGCCAACCGTCTGCTGTTTCGATTGGCGGAGCTCCAGGACCAATATGACTCGTTTCATGTTCATATTTGGGCTCTAGAACAATGTAATCAGGAATATTTTTTAAATAAGTCTTCCAGAAATCTTCGGTTAAATCCGATTTCTTCTCAAACGAAAAAATCTGAATCGACGGAAAAAGACGATGCAAGGCAACAAATTTTCCGTTTATTTTCTTTGGAAAAAGAACTACGTTTTTGTCCCAAACAAATAAGTTTTCTTTTATGGTTTCGGTCAGCGGATAATTTCTTTCCGTATTAAAAGCCAAAATCTTTGCAACGCTCGGATTCTGTAAATGGTTTTTAATTAGGTTTTTAAAATCATGAAGAATAAACTTAGGCGTCAAGATTCCTTTTTTCTTAAAGGTTTTAAAGTCTTTAGAGACAGCTAATGCACCACAAGCGTTAATTCCATCATAAGTTACATAAGTCATATACAACTTGTTGTCTATTTTGTTAATTCTCGGGTCTTCGACACCATGAATTTCATAGATATATTCTGGAGTAAAAACAGGCTGTGTGTTTCTTTCTACTAAAGTGGTCGGTCCTTCAAAACGGCAATATCCTATTGTGGAAAAATTTCCTTTCTTGGCCGCTCTGTAAAACATATGAACATTATTTCCTTCTTGATAAATTGCAGGATTTAAAACACCTAATTCTTCAAAAGCTCTATCGGTTTTTTCTAAAATAATACCGTGCTTTTTCGCCTCTTTCATCACTCTTCTAATTTTACTCAAAATTACCCTGAGAGTATAGCGACGATTAATCCAATCCATTAAAAAATTAACTCAAAAGAGTAAAGGTGGTAATTGTGTAAGAATAAAAAATAATAGTGAAAATGCTTGATACAATGCTGTTTTTTAACGGATTGAGTTAATTTAAAAAAGTTTTTGAGTTAACAAGATTTGTAGGAATAAAAGAACTTTGAGTAACAAACAAAACAGGCTATCAAATAGTCTTATTTAAGAACTTAAAAATCTAATATTATGTTACGTTGGACTGTTATCTTCATAATTCTTGCCATTATAGCAGGAATCTTTGGTTTTGGTGGTATTGCCGCTGGAGCCGCAAGTATTGCAAAAGTTTTATTCTTTATCTTTTTAGTGTTATTTATTATTTCACTAATTACAGGAAGAAGAAAAGTTTAATTTTTAGGGACAAAGGGGCAGAGTGACAGAGGGACAAAGTTTTTGCTCTGAACGTTGTTTTTTGTTCTCTTAAAATACATTAAGGTTCAAAGTGAGAAAGGTTTAAAGATTTAGCCTTTGTCACTTTGAACCTTTGTTACTTTGTCACTCTGTAACTCTGTAACTTTGTCCCTTTCCTCAAAACCATTTCGCATAGTATTTCCTTGTAATAAAAGCAATCGGCATTCCGACGCATAAAATGACGATCAATATAGAAAGCAAAAGGGGAAAGTCTAAATTCTTTTCAGGTAAAACCGGAAACACGATTGGAAGCACAATGAGATTCATCACTATCCAAATAAAAAATCCATAGCAGAATCCAGATAAAAAAGTATTGATTCTGAAAAAAGGGATATAAGGGAAAATTTTAAAGTAAAACCAGGCAAATATAAAAGCAATTAAGAAATGAAAACCCAAACCTGCAAAGGTCATTTCTGTTCCCGCTGTATATGCTTCTTTTTTGAAAACACCGCTTGCAATAGACTGCAGGATTTTTTCGGCTGTTGTTTTATGAAGAATCACCGAGTAGATTAAAATAGCGGCAGTAATATCTAAAGTTCCTGCAACTAAACCAGATGAAACAATGGTTCTTACTTTTGATCTCATAAAAAATAAATTAAATTAAATCCAGATTTATTACTTAATAATATGTTCATGAATCGATTTTAACTGTTGCGTATGTCTTTGTGTGTGAACAATCGCAAAATGAAGCCATTCGTAAATAGTAAAATTTTCAAATCCTGGAATTTTAGCTTCAAGACATATTAAAGTTAAATCGTAAGTTTCAGCAGCTTCAAACAAATCAGTTTGTATTTTTTTTATTGATGCTAATAATGTGTTTTTATCGTACTCAATAAAGGCAGGTTTTATATTTTCAGGCGATTGGTATTTGGTATTAAAATCTAGAAATATTGCATCTAATTGTTTAACGTTTTCGTCAGGTTCACGACTTGATTTTTCAGTTTTTCCTGCAAATAATTGCGTTAAACCAGAGCAAGCTAGAATAATATGCTGAACGGTTTGTCCTCCTGTCCAACTTCCTTCAAACGGTACAATATTGATTTCTTCTTGAGAAAATGAAGAAAGAATATCGCTCAGTTTAGTGTAGGTTTCTAATATCGTATTTTGAATAGCACTTTTCATTTTTATAAATTTTAGAAATTAGTTATTCAACAGCAATGCCAGCTGAAGGGTTTTAATAAACCCACAGTACATTTTCTGTTAAAGTAAATAGTTTAGAATTAGGGGAAATGATGGTCTTTCAAATATACGATAAAAATTAATAAGATCTTAAATATCAGTATTTTGAAAGTTGTTAATTTTTATGGAAGCACTTCGCAGGAGTATCCATGAAAATTTAAAACGTCAATAATTTTTGCATTCGAAATGGTAGGCGCGTGAATGCGGAGTATTTTATCACAATCTTCTAAATCGAAGTTGATCGAACTGTTTGGAAAATGCTCAAGAAGAGTTTCAATGATTATTTTACATTGCCATTCTTCCTGAACATTTGTTTTAAAAACTTCAATCATAAAGTTTTGGTTTTTAGAGCGCTATATTTTTATAACGCTGTATTTTATGATATGTTACGTATGAAACAATCAAAATCGCTAGAACAATCAAAGGGAAGAAAGATTGACCATTTATTCCGTCAACAGCAAAATGACTTATTGAAGCAAAAATGAAATCGAAAGCAAATCCGGCATAAGCCCATTCTTTAATACGTCCCGGAACTTGAGGAATAATCAACGCTAGAACTCCCAGAATTTTAAACACAACTAAAGCGTTTCCAAAATATTCAGGATAACCTAGATGTCTGATTCCTTCTTTAGCCATTTCAGATTGTGAATACATAGCGGGCATAACGCCTTCAAATAGAAAAATAAAAATAGTAGTAGTCCAAAAAAGAATTTTTGTTGTTTTCATTAGGTAATTTTTAAAAGGTTATTAGTTAATGTATTACAAATCTAATAATGTTTTCCTTTTAATGAAATACACATTTACGACTATTTTCGGGGCATTTTGGACAATTGTTAGTTGTTAGTTGTTAGTTGTTAGTTGTTAGTTGTGATGGACTTACTTTCCTCTTTGTCATCCCGAGGGACGAGGGATCTCCACAAGTAGCTCGCCAAAGATTAGCAACAAAGTAACCACAACAGTTTGTCATTGCGAGGAACGAAGCAACCACGCTAACATTTTACTTAATTTTGCAAATGCGGTTGCTTCGTTCCTCGCAATGACCGAAAATGTGGCGAATTGGAATTTGGAATTTTTCACAAAAAGTAATTCGTAATTACAAACAAATCCTCAAAACCTAATCTCGTATAAATTCCTTTTCCTAAAGGAGAAGCTTGTAAATGAGCATATTCGCAATTAGCATCAATGGCTTCATTAATTGCAAATTTCATGATTTCTTCGGCGTAACCTTTTTTACGCATTTCTGGAATTACGCCAACGCCGTGAATTCCCATAACATTTCCCGTTTGAAAAAGCGTAAGTGTTCCAATTGGTTTTTCATTCAAATGAACCAAATAAAACTTCACATCTTCATAATTATGAACCAGAGTTTCTTTACTTATTACATAACTAAAAGATAACGGATAAATATCGGACCAGGTTTTGGCATCTTCTTCATTCAGAACTCTTTTAAAAGTAAGATTGTTTTCAATTAGAAATTTTTCACCCAATTTCAAAGCCATAGCGACAAGCTGAACTCGTATTTGAAATTCGTTTTTCTCGAAAATTTCATTAGAATTGCTTCCAAAAATATCCCAATACGGAATGATCAAACCTGGATTTTTTTCTATGATTTCAAGAATTTGTGGCAGATTTTCTTCTGAAATATCTTCTCGAAACCATAATCTATTTGGCCAGCCCGAATTTTTTATTTTACTGTATTGAAACGGATCGTTTTTATGATAAGAAAGTAGAGGAGTGGCAACCGTTTTCCAAAGAGAAGTAAGGTTGTCGATATTGTCTTTTACTAGGTCTATATTTTTCATTTCAGATATAAAATTAAATCTAAAGCAAAGATAAAATTAGCATTCCAGAAAAGCCTTTACATATGTTGATTTACAAATCTTTTTCGAGACTTTTTCTAATTCGGCTTAACTGCGTTGGTGTAATGCCTAAATGTGAGGCAATATGTAATAACGGAACGCGGTCTGCAATATCTGGATGGTTTTTAAGAAGTTGTAAGTATCTTTCAGTTGCGTTTTGCATCACCAAAGCAATTTCTCTTTGTTCTTTTTCAATAATCCAATTTTTTTCAATGTTGGCGATATAGTAGTTTTTGAGATCGTCATTTTGATTAATCAACTCGATATATTTCTTGTAATTGAGATTAATTAAAATGCAATCTTCCAAAGCTTCAATTGTAAAGTTGGACGGAGTTTGTAGCATTGATGAAACTTTAGAGCAGGCGAGTGTATTTTCTAAAAAAAGGTTTTTGTTGTAGAAATTTCCTTGTTCATCGGTAATAAAAGTGCGCAGAATTCCTTTTGCTATAAAATAAAGGTTTTTGCAGATTTCTCCGTTCTCTAGCAATGTTTCTCCTTTTTTTATAGTTTGAAATTCAATACTATTTTCAATTAGTTTCCAAGATTTTTCAGAAATAGGAGCATAACTTTCGAAATATAGTTTGAAGTTGTTGAGATAGGTTTCTTTATTGAAAGTCATTTGTTTTGGAGTTTTGCCACTAAGGCGCTAAGGCACAAAGTTTTTTTTCAAAAATAAAGAAATAAGTTCAAGTTTGTCATTTCGAGGAAGGAGAAATCGCACTAGAAACTCCACAAAGATTTGTCCTCCTGAGCGGAGTCGAAGGACGCGTACAGTGAGACGTACTGGATGGATTCAGCATGCGATCCTTCGACTTCGCTCAGGAAGACATAAAATGAGAATAAATTTGCTTAATCTGTAATCCCGATAACTATCGGGAGCGAGATAAATTGAATTAAACTTCGCGTCTTAGCGCCTTAGTGGCAAAACCTTAAAACAAAAAACGCCATGAAACCAAAGTCTCACAGCGTTTTCCTCTCAAAAAATAAATAATTAACGGGTACGGGTATTATTTCCAGCCGCCTCCAAGGGCACGATACAAATCGGTATTGGCTGTTAGTTGTTGTCTTTTAAGATCTGCTAATTCTAATTCGCTTTGCAATAAATTGGCTTGAGCAGTTAAAACTTCAAGATATTCCGCCAATCCGTTTTGGAATAACAAATTGGCATTTTTGATTGCTTGTTGCAGCGTTTTTACTTTTTCTTTTAAGAAGGTTTCTTGCTGTTGTAATTTTTCTACTTTAACCAAAGCATCAGAAACTTCACTCACGGCAACCAAAACCTGTTGTCTAAAAGCTAAAACCGCTTTTTCTCTTTCCGCTACAGCGATATTATATTGCGTTCTTACTCTTTTGTTGTTCAGAATAGGTTGCGTTAAACCACCTGCCACAGTTCCGAATAGAGAAGCTGGAATATTGAACCAGCTGCTCGTTTCGAAAGAGTTCAAACCGCCTTGAGCCGTAATTCTAAGAGCTGGGTATAAATCCGCTTTTGTGATACCGACATTGGCGTTTGCTGCTTTAAGCGCTAATTCAGCGCTTTTTACATCTGGTCTTCTGCTTACTAATGCAGACGGAATTCCAATTGCATTATTGTTTTTTACTTCTAAAGCACTTAAACGAATCGATCTTTCTTTCGCACCCGGAAAAGAACCTGTTAAAACGCTTAAAGCATTTTCCTGAATCGCAATATTTTGTTCCAATAACGGAATCAATTGTTCTGAGTTTAACTTCTGTGCTTCAGATTGTTGAATTGCTAGATTGGTTACCTGACCAGCATCGTATTTTAATTTGATAATATTCGTTGTACTATCATTTAATCTTAGATTTTGTCTGGCAATATCCAATTGAGCATCCAACATCAAAAGATTGTAATAGCCTCTGGAAACATTGGCTACAATTGTTGTTTGCAATGCTTTCTTTACTTCTTCAGATTGAAGATATCCTGCGTAAGCCCCTTTCTTTTGGTTTCTAATCTTTCCCCAAATATCAGCCTCCCAAGAAAGTGAAGCTCCGGCAGAATAATCGTCAATATGTTTTTGTCCTAATGCTTGTCCCAAGTTCATTCCGGTAAAACTATTATCAGAAGGATTGCTGGTACTTGCATTTACAAATAAATTAACCTGAGGAACATTTCCCCATTTGGACTGCGTAAATCTGTATTGTGCGATTTCAATATTTTTTTCTGCAATAAGCAAATCATTGTTTCTCGCTACAGCGCTGTCTATTAGTTTGATAATATCTTTTTCAGTGTAGAAGTTTTTCCACTCCACATCGGCAATACTGGTTGTATCACTCGAAACCGATGCATTCCTGAAATTCTCAGGAAATGCATCTTTTGGAGTTTCAATATCCTTAGAGACTGAACAGGATATTAGAGTCGTGATCAGAATGGCGAAGGTCACGATTTTGGTTATATAATTTTTCATTGTCTTTTTATTAGATTTCTGTACCCTTTGGTTTTGGGTAGATTTTTTTTAAACACATAGAAACATAGTCTTTGTAAACTTTAAAAGAGGCGTTTCACTAATTTAAATGCACATAGTTTAGCTATGTGTGTAAACTAGTTTCTTTTATTCTCTTTTTTATGAGATAAAAATCTATGTCTCTATGTGTTTAAATTTATTTTTTAAATCTCTGTACAAATATCTTTTTTGGTTTCAAGATCTTTCGAGATTCTGTATGATATATATCCAATGCCTGCTATTATGGCAACAAGGATTGTCGTTATATAGTTTTCCATATTTTATTTTTCTTCGTTATGAACTACAGCGATTGGTTTTCCGCTGAATTTTTCTTGTAAATATTGGAATACGATGAACAATACAGGAATAATAAATAATCCTAAAATTACTCCTGAAATCATTCCTCCCGCAGCTCCAATACTGATGGAGTGATTTCCTTGAGCCGATGGTCCTTTGGCGCTCATCATTGGAACTAAACCAACAATAAAGGCTAATGACGTCATGATAATTGGTCTTAGACGAAGTTTCGCAGCATCTATAGAAGCTTTTACTAACGCCATACCTGATTTTCGTTTTTGTACCGCAAATTCCACAATCAAAATGGCATTTTTGGCGAGCAGTCCAATCAGCATGACAAGTGCAACTTGTACATAAATGTTGTTTTCGATTCCTGTTAAACCAATTGCCACAAATACTCCAAAAATACCTGCAGGGATTGACAAGATTACAGCTAAAGGCAGAATATAACTCTCATACTGTGCAGCAAGTAAGAAATAGATAAAAATCAAACACAGTAAGAAAATTGTAGCCGACTGCCCTCCAGAAGAAATCTCTTCACGCGTTTGGCCCGAGAATTCAAACCCGTAACCTGCAGGCAATTGTTGTTTGGCAACTTCTTCAATTGCTTTAATGGCATCTCCAGAACTAAATCCAGGTTTCGGAATCGCATTAATAGAAATTGAGTTAAACAAATTATATCGAGAAGCGGTTTCAGAACCATAAATACGAGTTAGTTTTACTAAAGTATTTATCGGCACCATTTCGCCAGTTTTATTTTTTACGAATACACGGTCAATGGCTGTTGGATCTGCTCTGTCTGCAATATCAGCCTGAACAACCACACGGTAATATTTACCAAATCGGTTAAAGTCTGATGCCTGCGCACTACCAAAATAAGCCTGCATCGTTTGTAAAATGTCTTTTACATTTACACCTAATTGATTCGCTTTTTCGTCGTTGATATCCAATTGTAATTGAGGATAATCAGCTTTGAAACTTGTAAAGGCAACCGCAATTTCTGGACGTTTCATTAATTCGCCAATGAAGTTTTGAGAGATTCCACTGAACTTATCCAGTTTTCCTCCAGTTTTATCCTGAAGAACCAAATCCAAAGCCTCAACGTTACTAAATCCCGGAACGGTTGGGAAACTGAATACGAAGAAACTTCCACCAGAAATAGCGCCCAATTTACCACGAACTTGATTCATGATTTCGTCGATGTTTTTAACTTCTCCACGTTCTTCGTTTGGTTTCAACAATACGAAAACAACCGCAGAAGATGGACTAGTAGAATTCGTCAATAAGTTGAATCCTGAAATCGCTGTTACAAATCGAGAAGCATCCAAACTTCTTAATGTATTTTCAGCCTCAGTCATTACTTTTTGAGTTCCGTCAAGAGATGTTCCAGAAGGTGTATTTACTGCAATCGCAATAAATCCTTGATCTTCTGTTGGGATAAATCCTGCTGGGGTTGTTTTTACTAATAAAACAGTTGCCAAAGTAATTAAAGCCAATCCGCCTAAACTCAACCATTTTTTTCTGATTAAGAATTTCAATCCGCCAACATACCGATTTGTTAATGATTCAAAACTGCTGTTAAAAGCAGAGAAGAATTTCTCTTTAAATCCTTTTTTCTCATAAGGTGCATTTGCATCATGAGCACCATGATTGTCTTTCAAAAATAATGCAGCAAGCGCAGGACTCAAAGTCAAGGCATTAACAGCCGAAATTACAATTGCAATGGCCATCGTAAAGGCAAACTGACGATAGAAAACTCCTGTTGAGCCTTCCATAAAACCAACCGGCAGGAATACAGCAGCCATTACCAACGTAATCGAGATAATAGCACCCGTTATTTCGTGCATTGCTTCATGCGTGGCTACTTTTGGAGACAGATGTTTGTGCTCCATTTTCGCATGCACGGCCTCGACGACCACAATCGCGTCATCTACCACAATACCAATCGCCAGAATTAATGCGAAAAGCGTTAGAAGGTTGATCGAGAATCCGAATAACTGCATGAAGAAGAACGTTCCTAAAATTGCTACAGGTACAGCAATAGCCGGAATTAATGTTGATCTAAAATCTTGCAGGAAGATAAATACCACAACGAAAACCAAAATAAAAGCTTCCAATAAGGTATGTTCAACCTGTTCGATTGATTGGTCTAAAGATACTTTTGTACTATAGAATATATTGTGTTTAATGCCTGTTGGAAAATCTTTAGAAGCTTTTTCCATCATTTTATTGATCGCAATCTGAATATCATTTGAGTTCGATCCAGCTAACTGAATAACTCCAATTACAATTCCTTTTTTACCATTTAAACGAGTTAAACTGTTGTAAGAGTAAGCACCTAATTCAACTCTCGCTACATCTTTCAAGCGAAGAACAGATCCATCAGGATTAGAACGAATCGCAATGTTTTGATAATCTTCAGGTTTGGTAAGTTTTCCTTTGTATTTAATAACATATTCAAAAACTTCTTTACTTCTTTCACCAAATTTACCCGGCGCCGCTTCCAAACTTTTGTCCTGAATCGCTGCCATCACTTCATTTGGCGTTACTTTGTAAGTTGACATTTGTGTCGGATTCAACCAAACACGCATAGAGTAATCTTTTACACCACCAAAAATACTGGCAGAACCAACTCCAGGAATACGTTTTAATTCCGGAATAATATTAATCTGTGCATAGTTGGCCACAAAAGTCTGATCGTATTTAGCTTCATCCTCCGTGTACATACCAATCGCCATGATGAAACTGTTTTGCTGTTTCGCCGTGATAATACCTTGTTGTACAACTTCGGCAGGCAATTGACTTGTCGCTTGAGCCACTCTGTTTTGTACGTTTACCGCAGCCTGGTCGGCATCTGTTCCTAATTTAAAGAACACCGTAATCGCCAAACTACCATCGTTACTCGCGGTAGAACTCATGTAAGTCATGTTTTCTACACCATTTATGGACTCTTCGATAGAAGGTGCCACAGAACGTAAAACCGTTTCTGCATTCGCTCCAGGATATACCGCCGTTACCAAAACCGATGGAGGCGCAATATCAGGAAACTGTTGTAAAGGCAGTTTAGTTAAACCAAGCACACCCAGAATCACCAATAAAATGGAAATTACAGTTGCCAGTACTGGTCTTTGTATAAATATTTTGAACATTATTTCTTTTGATTATTTTTTGTTAGTTACTTCGGCAACTTTAGTTGATTTTTCAGGCTGAATCGCTTGTCCGTCCTGCAATTTGTCAATACCGCTCATCACGATTTGATCACCCGTTTTTACGCCTTCTTTAATTAAATAATTCGTACCGCTTTTCCCTTCAACGGTAATTGGCATTTTAGTTACTTTGTTGTCTTTTCCAACTACGAAAACAAATATTTTGTCCTGCATTTCAACAGTAGCCGCTTGCGGAACCAAAATCGCAGCATCGTGGTTTAATCCTAAACGAATTCTTCCTGTGTTTCCAGAACGTAAGATTCCGTTAGCATTTGGGAAAGTTGCTCTAATCGTGATAGCTCCGGTTGTTTTATCAAACTGACCATCTACCATATCTATTTTTCCTGTTTTCGGATAAGCATTATTATCAGCCAAAATCAAAGTTACAGGAGGTAATTTTTTGATTTTATCGCCTAATGAACTTCCAGCGTATTGCTCTTTGAAGTTGATGAAATCTGTTTCACCTAATGAGAAATAAGCAAATACTTCGTGAACATCAGATAGAGTAGTAAGAGCCTCAATATCAGATGCAGAAACTAAACTTCCTTGTTTTTTAGGCAATCTACCGATGTAACCGCTTACTGGAGCCGTAACATTTGTATATCCTAAATTAATTTTAGCAGAACCCACCAATGCTTTTGCCTGCTCAATATTTGCAGCAGCAATTTTTTGTGAAGCTTTAGCCGTTTTTAACTGATAATCAGAAACTACTTTATTTTGAACTAAGGGAGTTAATTTATCAACTTCTAAGTTCGCGTTGATCAAAGCCGCTTCAGCCGCATGAAGACTTGCCAAAGCATTATTTAACTGCTCACGAAACGGACGTTCATTGATTTTGAATAACGTTTGTCCTTTGTTTACATAAGCACCTTCATCAACAAAAATTCTGTCAAGGTTTCCGCTTACTTGTGGACGAATTTCAACGTCTACAGTTCCTTGGATAGAAGCAGGATATTCAGAGTCAGTGATGGTGTTTGCACTTGTGATCGTCAACACTGGTAAAACCGGTGGAGGTGGAGCAGTAGGAGCCTGATTTTTATCTCCACAACTGCTTAAAACTAATGCCAGAATAAAACTGGTTATAATTACATTTTTCATTTTCATTTTGGTTTTAATTGGTTGAACATTTTCTCGGGTAAAAATTGTTGGAATTCTAGAATTCTCGGGATTCATATTTAATTGAATTAAATTATCTAACATTGTTAAGTAAATGAGCACAAACTTCCATACTTTAATCATTTTCAACTGTGTCCTTAAATCGGTATTAAATTATCTAACGTTGTTAAGTAAAAGTCTAAAAAAAGAGTTTTATTACCTCGATTAAATTTTCTAACAGTGTTAAGTGAAGGTTATAAAAAAAAGGATTTTATATTATCCGATTAAATCATTTTACACCGTTAAGTAAAAATTGAAAAAAATATTATTGTATTGATTTGATGATACCGCCAATGGCATCCTTCAAAATTTGGGCATTAATTGTTTCTAAAATGTCACTTTTGTTAATGATGTTGATGGCGATTAAACCATGAATAACAGAAAAGAAAGTGAAGTACTTTTGTTTTATAATATCTTGACTCGGATTGCTGTCTTTCATTACTTCAGCAATCACCTGAGTAAATAATTTGTAAGGTCCCTCTTGAGCCGAACATCGTTGTGCACAGCACGTCATTTGAACACCAAACATCAGCTGATACATTTCAGTATTAGTAAAAGCGAAGTCCCAATAAGTCATCCACATGGCTTCTAATTGATCTTCGGGTTTTTCAAACTTATCGATTGCAGTTTGCAATTCTTTAGTTAATTTGACGAAACCTTTGCCAGTCAGTTCTTCTAATATTGCTTCTTTATTCGAGAAATACTCATAAATAATAGGAGCAGTATATTCAATTCTGTCGGCAATTTTACGCATACTCAAACCATTCCAGCCTTCTTCTTTTACGATATCATAAGCAGCGCCAAGAATATTATTTCTTGTCTCTTCTTTTTGTCTTAAAATTCGATCTTTGCTAGCCATTGTATTCGAGTATTAAATCGTTTAACACTGTTAGGCAAATGTATGGCGGTTTTTTGAATTTCAAAATATTTTTATCATAATATTTTCTTATCGTACGATAAGAATTTTTAAAAATACTTGTGAAGCCTTTATTTTATTGAGAATTTTATTTTTAAAATACTTTTTTGAAGCAGAACATTTTTCGTTTTTCAAGACGTTTTGTCCCGCTCTACACTATATCTTTTGTGTTGAACCCCAACACAAAAGGATGCCGTTTCGATCGGGGCTAGGCGAGAACGAATCATTTTCATAATTTTTCTCTAGAAAGACGAATAAAAAAACCATGCTCAACTGGACTGAAGTCCAGCTCTACAATATGAATAGAGCCTCTGGCTCTTTTTTACGGGATGAATAAGAAAAATTCCGTAGGAATGCCTCATATTGTAGGGCTGGACTTCAGTCCAGTTAAAAATATATCGATTATTTCATTCCCCGAACGTTCATTTCTATTGTATAAACGCTTTTACCGGCAGTAATAAATAATGTTTTGAATTTTTTTCCTCCAAAACAAACATTAGCTGTCCATGGTTCCGGAATATCAATATGGGCTATTTTCTCTCCCTGTGGATTGAATACGGTAACTCCTTTTCCGGTTAAGTAAATGTTTCCAAACTCGTCTATTGTCATTCCATCTGAACCTGATTCAGTAAACAGCTTTTTTTTGCCTAAAGAGCCATTAGTTTCAATTGTATAAGAGTACGTTTTATTTGCTCCTATATCAGCTACATACAAGGTTTTTCCATCCGAAGTTCCAATAATGCCATTAGGTTTTACAAGATCATTATCAACGTTCGTAATTTTGGATTTATCTGGAGATAAATAGTAAACACATTCTTTTTCTATTTCTTTAGAGGTATGTGTCCAGTAATCTCTTTGATAAAAAGGATCTGTAAAATAGATTCCGCCTTTTGGGTCAACCCAAAGATCATTAGGACCATTCAGCCTTTTTCCTTCGAAATTGTTGATTAATACACTATAACTTTTGTTTTGGTCTATTTTCCAAAGCTCATTTTTTTCATCCGCGCAAGCCAAAAGGTTGCCTGTGCGATCAAAATACAAACCGTTGGCTCTTCCTGCATTTTCCATAAAAACAGAAAGCTCACCATTAACCGACCATTTCATGATTCTATTATTAGGCTGATCCGTAAAATAAATATTTCCTTTCTTATCAACAGCAGGCCCTTCTGTGAAACTGAATTGATCTGATAGTTTTGTGAGAACTGCGCCTTTTGCTATTAAGTCCTGACTTTTTTCTTTTGATGTTTGAGCGTATATAAAGTTTGTAAAAGTTAAAACAATAACAATTAAAAGGTGTGATTTTATTTTAAATTGGAATGAGGGCATAATAAAAATTTTAAAAGTGCTTTAGCGCGTTTTTAAAAGTAGTTTTTATTTCTGATATCCTGCAAAGTTGGATTTAAATTTGTTGCTTAAATTAATCTTGCAAATTTCCGAAGGCGCAAAGTTTGCCCTCAATTTTGTCATTCTGAGGAACGAAGAATCTTCGAAAGTAGCTCTAAAGACTAGATGTTATTTTAATAAAGTGAAATAGATAAAACGTTGCGTCCCGCTGAAACTTATATAAACTACAATTTAACGGTTATCTAACAGGATATTTTTCTTGATTTTGCGAAGTATGAAAAACAGCATTTAAAAATACCGTCTTTGATAATTCATCAACAATGAAAAATGCGATGTAAGGAAATTTTTTAAAAGGGAGATAGCGATAGTTATTATCGTGAATTTGATAAAAAGGGTTTATTTGAAGTGCTTTATAAACTTTTTTATAATCATTCAAAAAATCTAAAGCTATTTTTTTATTAGCTTTAAAAATATAATATTCAATGGCTTCTTCAATATTTTTTAATGCAATTGGAGAAACAATAACCTTATAACTCATACTTCTTTTTTAAATCAGTATAAACAGATTCAGCATCAGTGTAAAGTTTTTTATCCGAAGTTACTTGTTCATTTAAGATATGTTGTTGTTCTTCTGACAATTCGTAAGGTTTTACATTTACAATTTCAAATTTTATCTTTAGTGATTTCATAAAAGCTTTTACAGCTTCGATTTGGGATGCATCTTCTGTATACGCCGTTATATTAATTGCTTGCATGATTTTTAAAATTTACTAAAGTTGATAAACAAAGTTATGACAAAAGTCTAATTTTCATGTTAATGATAACATTTTATTTTCTTGTATTATTTATGAACGTCAATTTTTTCGTAACATTACAATAAAAACAAATGAAAACACTAACCACCCTAAAAACCACATTTGTAGTTTTATTTTTCCAACAAATAAGCTTTGCACAAGAAACCAAAAAAGAAACCGCATCGCCACAATACACAATCGAAAATTGTGTCAATCATTTTGAATTAGACAAAGCCACGAAAACAAAAGTAGGCTATCAATATTGGTTTGGCGATAAAAACTTCACTCATGAAAATACTTTAAAAATGAGTATTGTCGAACCAGGAAAATCAACACACGCACCACACCATCATCCCGAAGAAGAATTCTTTTATATTTTGGAAGGCTCAGCTTCTTTTTTCTTAGATGGAAAAACAGTTGTTGTTGGACCAAATACAAGTTTGTACTGCCCGCCAAATGCAGAACACGGAATAAGTAATGCTGGAAATACGGATTTGAAATATTTGGTTATTAAAATGGATTTGAGGTAGTCGTTATCAATTTTACGCCTAGTTTGTCATTTCGACCGAAGGGAGAAATCACACTCGCTGATCGACAAAGATTGGACATACTTTGCGGAGTTTCTAGTGTGATTTCTCCCTTCGGTCGAAATGACAAAAACATGATAGATGTTTGAAATCATTTTTTTCATAAACAAAAAAACACCTCCAAACTTTTAAAAAGTTCAAAGGTGCTTTCAGAATAAATAATTACAATTACAAACTACGAATCGGTATTCGTATCTTTTTTACGGTAAACCAAATAGAAAACCTGTGGTAAAACCGTCAGTGAAAGAATCATACAAGTTATCAAACCTCCAACAATCATAATCGCAAGTGGTTTTTGAACTTCAGAACCCATTCCTGTTGATAATGCAGCAGGTAATAATCCTAAAGATCCCATTAAAGCAATCATAACAATTGGACGAATACGGCTGTAAATTCCGTGCGAAATGGCATCTTTTAAATGCATTCCCGCGCGCATATTTTCGCGAATCATTCCGATGAGGACAATACTGTCAATTGCACTCACTCCAAATAGAATGATAAACCCAATTCCTGCCGAGATTCCGAAAACGGTTCCTGTTGCCCAAAGGGATAAAAATCCGCCAATAAAGGCGTATGGCATGGCACTAATCGCTACCAAAGTATCTTTGAAATTACCAAAGTTGAAATACAACAGACATAAAATCAGAATCAAAACAACAGGAACAATCATCGCTAATTGTTTTGAAGCTCTTTCTTTACTTTCAAATTCTCCTGCCCATTTCATGACATTTTCTTTTGGAAGTTTAACTTCTGCAGCCACTTTTTTCTGTGCTTCTTCGATCGTACTTCCTAAATCGCGTCCTTCAATACTAAATCCTACGGCAATATAACGGCTGTTTCCTTCACGATAAATAAAAGTCGGTCCGGTTTTGTATTCTACCGTTGCAATTTCTTTTAAAGGCACTTTTTTACCATTCATAGTCGGAATCAAAATACCTTCTATTTTTTCTTTAGAATCACGGTATTCTTTTTCAAAACGAAGTGTAATGTCAAATATCTTTTCGTCGTCATAGAATTTTGTAGCAGCTTGTCCACCAATTGTCATTCTAATAACCGCCTGCGCATCGGCAGTGGTTACGGCATAACGCGCCATTTTTTCATCTTCAAGCTGAATTCTCAATTCTGGTAATCCAATGTTTTTATAAACGTTGATATCTTCAATTCCTTTTACATCTTTAATGGAATTAGCAACTTTTGCTGCCATTTCTTCCATTTGAAAAAGATCACTTCCAAAAATCTTAATCGCCAGCGGACTTTTAACTCCCGCTACATATTCTTCCACATTATCCTGAATGGGTTGACTAAAACCAAATGCAACTCCTGGATAAACATCGAGTATTTTTTTGATTTCGGCAATCAGTTCTTCTTTGCTGATATCGTGTTTCCATTCGTCTTTATGTTTTAATTCAATATGGAATTCGATATTAAAAAATCCTGTTGGGTCGGTTCCGTCATTTGGTCTTCCCGTTTGCGAAAGCACAAATTTTACCTCTTCAAACTTCCTGATTTTGGCTTTCATTTCCTTTGTCAATCGAACCGATTCATCCAAATTAATACTATTAGGAAGCGTTGCTCTCACATAAATCGCACCTTCATTCAACTTCGGAATAAATTCTGATCCGTAAAATGCAAATCGTACGCAACAAACTGCTAATAAAGCCAAGAAAGCATAAATCGTAGCTTTACGATGTTTGGTGCTCCATTTGAAAAGATTGTACAAATTGGTTCTAAAGAAACGTGAAATCATGTTTTCTTTTTCGACAATGTTTTTCTTCAGCATCACTTTACACATCGCTGGAACGTAAGTAAGTGATAAAATCAGTGAACCTAATAAAGCGTAACCTAAAGTAAAGGCTAGGGGAGAGAACATTTTTCCTTCCACTTTCGTGAAAGAGAAAATTGGCATTAGCGCCACAATCAAAATAATCAAGGCAAAGAAAATATAGGTTGCCACGCTTCCCACACTTTTCTTGATTAATCCCATTTTGCTCATGTTGTTAAAGCGTTCCATTCCTACTTTATGGGCTTTCTTTTCGAGAGAAACAAACACATTTTCCACGATAACCAACGTTCCTTCAAGTAGTAACCCGAAATCGAGCGCTCCCATCGAAATCAAGTTCGCAGGAAGTCCCTGAATTCGTAACATTACAATGGCAAACAAAAATGAAAGCGGAATCACAGTCGCCACAATTAACGAAGTACGCCAATTGTAAAGGAAAATAAACACGATTAATGAAACCAGTAAAACGCCTTCAATTAAGTTTTTGGTAACTGTTTTTACAGTTGTATTAACCAATTCTGTACGGTCGATAAACGGAACAATTTTGACATTATCCGGTAAAACTCTTTCGTTTAATTCGGCCAAACGTTCTTTCAATCTGCCAATAACTTCGCCTGGATTTTCACCACGAAGCATAATTACGATTCCTTCTACAACATCATCGTCGCCATCTAAACCAACCTGCCCCAGACGCGGTTTGGCCGAAATCGTAACCTCTGCAACGTGTTTTACTAAAACTGGTGCTCCGCCTTTGGTTTCAATTAAAATATTTCCAATATCTTCGACTTTATTCACTAATCCAACTCCACGTACGACATAAGCCTGATCGCCACGTTGTATAACATCCCCACCCACATTGATATTACTTTTTGAAACGGCTTCGTAAACATCCAATGCCGATAAATTGTAATTTTCAAGTTCCGTTGGATTAATTTTGATTTCGAACATTTTTTCTTCTCCACCAAAACTTACCACATCGGCAACTCCGGGAACGGCAACCAATTCTCTTTCGATAACCCAATCCTGAATCGCCTGAACTTCTTTAATAGGCAGATCACTTTTAATAACATATCTAAAGATTTCACCCGTTGCTCCAGACGGCGGATCGATTTCAACATCGGCACCTTCTGGAAGATCCAATCCGTTTAATCGGTTTGAGGCGTATTGCTGTGCGTAAAAATCCTCAACTCCATCATCAAATAAAACCGTAACTACCGATAATCCGAAAAGGGAAATAGAACGAACTTCTGCCTTTTTCGGGATCGTATTCATTTGTTTCGAAATAGGAAGTGTGATGAATTTCTCTACTTCTTCGGCACTTCGTCCGGGCCATTGTGTAATAATTCTGGCTCTTGTATTGGTTACGTCAGGAAATGCTTCTATGGGTGTATGAATATAACTCACGATTCCCGCCACCAATAAAACGGCAGTCAGGAAAAACACAATGAGTGAGTTTTTCAAGGAGAAAGCCACCAGACCTTGTACAAATTTTTTCATGTCTTGTATTTTTTATCCGTTTTTAAGGATCTTAGTTTTTTAATCTTTCGTGAATCAACAATTGGTTTTTGGTAATCACCTTTTCGCCTTCGTTAACGCCTTTGTCAAAATAAAGCCAGCTGTTGTTTTTCAGTTTCGGACTTATTTCTCTGGTTTCAATTGTACAATCGTCTTTATAGATTAAAATATAATCGCGGTTATTGTCAAAAATGGCTGCTTTTGCAGGAACCGAAACCAATTCTTCGCCACCAATACTTTTATCGATAGTAATATCAGCGGTCATTCCTGGTTTTAATTTCAGGTTTCGGTTGTCCATTACAATTCGAGCTTTTAAAACGTGTTCTTCTGCATCAAAAACCTTTGACATCATATTGATTTTTCCTTTAAAGATTTCTCCCGGATAAGCTGGTGTTGTAACATCAACAGCCATATTTTCGCTAATGTTTTTTAGGTTACTAGTGTAAACATTGACCAAAACCCAAATTTCTTTTAAATCAGAAATCGTGAATAATGGATCACTTTCGCTTGTAATCTGAGTTCCTGTGCTGATGTTTTTAGCAACAATATAACCTTCAGTTGGCGCTTTGATTAAGAAGACAGATCGATCACTGCTTGCACTGAACATGGCTAAATTGGCCCTTACATTTTCTAAAGAAGATTTTAAAACGTCCAATTCGCTTTGCGCTTGAAGCAAATCTTTTTGAGAAGAAATTCCATCTTCAAACATAGATTTGGTTGCCTGCAATTGACGTTGCGCCACTGTAATCTGAGATTGTAATGATCTGCTTTCGGACTGCATGCTGTTCAATTCTGTACTTTTAATCTCTGCCAGAACTTGTCCTTTTTTTACATAATCGCCTAATGAGAAAGTTGTTTTAGTAATAATTCCTTCCACAAGACTGTTAAACTGAACTACGTGATCTCCGTTATAAGTAATATTTCCTGTAAGATTGATCGATTCGCTTACGGCACGTTTTTGTGCTGGTTCAATCGTAATTTTTTCTTTTAAATCTTTATCAATACAGAATTTTTCATCCTGTGCTTTTTTAACTTCTTCTTTCTTGCCACATCCGTAAACGAGCATTAACCCAAGCATTGGGATTACAATAAGTTTCTTCATTATCTTTTTATATTTTGAGTAAGTGATGTATTAATTAATTTCCTGCCCCGTGATGTAGCGCAGTTCTTCCAGATTTTTGTTCAGGTCTTTTTTAGAATTCAGCAGTATTGATTTGTTGTCTAAATATGCATCGACAAAATCCAGATATTCTAACATGCTGGTATTTCTTTGCATGAAATTTTTACGATAGCTTTCTAAAAGTTTATCCAAATCGCCTTCAAAACTGGCATCGGCACTTTCGTATAATTTTTTGGTGGTGATGAAATCCTGATACGCATTTAAAACCTCAGATTGGACACTTAAAGTTTTTTCTTCCGTAAGCAGTTTTCCTTGATCAATCGCGATTTTAGCGGCTTTAATATTTCCCTGATTTCGATTAAAAAACGGAAGATCAAGCGAGAATCCAATTCCAACAAAATCATTCATTAAACTCGCT
This sequence comes from Flavobacterium potami, assembly GCF_020026915.1. GTDB lineage: Bacteria > Bacteroidota > Bacteroidia > Flavobacteriales > Flavobacteriaceae > Flavobacterium > Flavobacterium potami. Next base: position 1,024,508 of record NZ_JAINUY010000001.1, read on the forward strand.
CCACGGTCGTAACTTACACCAAGTGTCACGTCTGGCGTACGCATGGCTCTTTCGTATTTGTATTTGTTGTCGTTGTATTCGTTTCCAAGTTTCAGCACTTTCATATCAGGACGATTTTCAATTGCCGATTCCATAAGATTCGCCAAATTGATTTCTTCGATATTTTTATTCATAGGAACAAAACCTTCATCAGTCAATTTGATGAAACTTGTAGCAGGAAGATTCATTAGAACTTTCAATTCTTTTTGTAAAGAATTGTTCTCTTTTTGTAAATCATTAATTTCTTTTAAAAACTGAAGTTCTGTAGCTTTCAAACGAACATATTCGCCTTTACCAACATTTCCTTGCGCAACCTGATTTTTATACGCTTTCAATAAAGTCTGCATCGAAGAAAGCTGGTTTTGATACACTTCTTCTTGTGCTTGATTGTATTGTAAATCGGTTAGGTTTTCTCTAAATTCGATTTTTAAATTGCGTAAAAAAGTCTTGAAATATTCCTTAGCGATTTCAGCGCTTACTTTTTCCATCGCAATCATTTTTTTACGTTTTCCTGCCGTCTGAATCAATTGCTCTAATTCGGCATTGACTTGTTGCGTTCTTCCGTAATTTCCCCATAATACGGGCAATTGTTGCGCTGTAGCATTTTTCCAAAGATTGATTTCTCCAACAGTCAAGGTTGGATTTGGCCATAATTTTGCCTGAATAACTTGTGCGTCAGCAATGTCGATATTCAGTTTTTCGGAAATAAGAGAAATGTTCTTTTCCAGAAATATAGCCTCGGCTTGATTTCGAGAAAGAGTAATTGTATCTGTAATGGCAATTTGTGCCATACTTTTGAGCGATACAATTAAAAACAAGGTTAAAAATAGACGTTTCAAATTGAGTAGATTTAATAAGTTGCAAAGCTATTTGCTACATATTAAGCCCTAATTTGATGTCTATTAGAAACCAGTAAGAGTTGGATTAGAAAACGATTAGAGTTTTGGAAAAACAAGTGTTACCGTGGTTCCAACCGCTTTTTTAGAAGTTATGGTAAACTCAATATTATTTTGTTTGAAGATCACATTAGCTAAAGTCAAACCAATGCCGCTTCCTTTTATATCGCTTACATTTTTGCCTCTGTAAAAGGTTTGTTTGATAAATTGAAGATCGTCTTCACTAATGCCTTTTCCTTGATCTTCAACAACAATTTTTAGTTGCTGATTTTGTTCCAATAAACTAATTTTTATCGGATTTCCATCTGAATATTTAACGGCATTTTCGATGATATTAAATAAAGCGATTTTGATTTCGTTAGAATTTCCGTGAATCGAAAGCAGTTTGTCATTTGAAACTTCTAAAGCAATTTGAATTTGTCCTTTTAAGTGATAACTCGCAGACAATTGATCGTTGATGTCCCAAACCAATTCGTCGACCCTGAAAATTTCATTGAGTTCCATATTCTCGCGAAGACCAGAAAGCATCATCAAAGTATTCATGGTATCTTCGATTTGATAGACGTTTTCTAACACTTTCTGAGACATTTCTTTGTATTCGGCACTGGTTCGATCTTTTTGAGCAAAAACTTCTAGGTTTCCTGAAATAGCGGTTAAAGGCGTTTTAAACTCGTGCGAAACATAATTGATGAAGTTTTTCTGAATGATAAAAGTATCCGAAAGTCGTTTCAGCAGATTGTTGTACGTTTCTATCAATTCCTGAATATCATCTTTGGTATTGGAAGAAACAATTTGTTTATCTAGAGAAGAAGCCTGAATCTCATTAACTTGATTGATAATGTTTTTGATTGGAGTATAAGCCAAATTAGAAAGCAGTCGGCTGGCGAGATAAATTGTGACCAATCCTGATATTAAAACCAAAATCATAATGATCAATAATCTATCGGTCATGGTTTTGAAATCGGTATCATTTTTTTTGACGAAAACCACAAAATCTCCTTGATTGTCATGGTAATAACTCCCGAAATAAAAATGATGTTTGGATTTGAAACTTAATTTTCGGTTTTTTCTAATGTAATCTAGTTTTGATGCATTTATATTATGATCCGAAGTTTTATCACCATACACAATTTGGTTTTTCTCGTTGTAAACACGTGTCACAATTTCAAGTGAATTTTCACGGAATTGCTGTCCGATAATTAAATGCTGATTTTCTGGAAGTTCGTCTTTTTCTAAATAGAAAATCCCAGTCAATAAACAGGTTTTCTGCAATTCGTTATACACGATTTTTTCAGAATAACTGTAGAAAGAAAAATACGTGATCAGTGAAGCAATGACAAACACGACGCTGAATGTCAAAGAAGAAATTAAGGTAAAACGATTACGGATTTTCATAAGTCTTCTTTTAGCATGTAACCGATTCCTTTTATGGTGTGAATGAACTTATGATTGTGTTCGATTTTGTTTCTTAAATACGAAATATACACATCGACAACATTGGTGTTATTGTCGTAATTAATTCCCCAAACCGCAGTTAAAATCTGCGTTCGAGACATGACTTTATTTCGGTTTTCTAATAAATACAAAAGCAGTTTGTATTCTCTTGGCGAAAGATCGATCAGTTCGTTGTTTTCTGTGACTTTATGCTCGTCTGGGTTGATGGTTAAAGTTCCGCAGGTATATAAAGTTTCGGGTTCGTTGTAATTGAATTTCGTTCTTCGGGTAAGTGCATTTACTCTAGAAATCAATTCTTTAAAATGAAAAGGTTTTACGAGATAATCATCGGCGCCAGAATCTAGTGCGGTAACTTTATCATCGGTATTACTCAAAGCGCTGAGCATTAAAATTGGAGTATGAATCTTTTTAAAACGCATTAATTTCGTCAGTTGAATTCCGTCGATTCCCGGAAGCATAATATCCATCAAGATAATATCCCAAGTGTTTTCCTGAACAAGGTCGCGCGCCATTTCGCCCGTTTCGGCAAGATGCACGGTAAAGTTATTTTCTTCTAAACCTTTTATAATAAATTCGCTGATGCGTTTATCATCTTCAATGAGTAAAACATTCATAAATGCTATGTTAAGTGTTGCTGTTTGGATAAAAACCGAAATGTTTAAACCCAATAATCTGATAAAGTGCTTTTGAAAGAGTAACAAAAATAACATTTATTTTTTGAAAGACATCTAAATATGAAGTTTGGAATATTTTTGAACCATATAAGAACAGGTAAGTTATTTAAGTTTTTATGAATTGCCTCTGCTTTGGCTGGAGGAAAATAAAAGGTCATATAATAAGATGGCTTTAGCCAAATGCGCGATTTAGGCTAAAGCCATTTCTATCCTTAATTTTTTAACCTCCATCTAAAGATGGAGGCAATTGATTTTTTTCAGTTGCCCCTAGTTTCAACTAGGGGGATTTTGAGATGATATAAGAAAAAGGCTTTAGCCAAATTAACATGCAGTTTATCATTTCGTATCTTCTTGTGTCGAAATGAGATCAGGAACGAATTTCCACAATCTTGTCATTTCGAGGAACGAGAAATCTCCGCAAGTAGCTCCACAATCTAAATCGCCAATCTTTGTCGAGTTTCTCGCGGAGATTTCTCGTTCCTCGAAATGACAAAAAACACGAGATAAACCACTATAAAATAATAATCCCAATTAACCCCAATCTTACATAATTCCCGTTTAATTTTTAATAAAAATCTGTAATTCAATTAATTAACTTTTATTAAAGAAAGCTTTAACATCGTCTGTTTTCCTTGGCTGTTTGAAATAACTAATTTTAGGTAAATCAAAATTAATCACATTTTAAAAATTAGAAATTATGAAAAAGAATATCGCCATATTAGCCACAAACGGTTTTGAAGAATCAGAATTAGCATCTCCAAAAGCCTATCTGGAAGAGCAAGGATGGAATGCAGATATCGTCAGTTTGAAATCTGGAACGATCAAATCTTGGAAAGACGGAAATTGGAGTACCGAATATAATGTTGATGTCGTTTTAGATCAGGCAAATGAAGCCGATTACGATGCTTTGGTTCTGCCAGGAGGAGTTATAAATCCTGATTTATTAAGAAGAGAAGAAGCTGCAGTAAATTTTGTACGTTCGTTTTTTGAAAGTAAAAAACCAGTAGCTGCGATTTGTCACGGACCACAAATTCTGGTAGATGCAGATGTTTTAGACGGTCGAAAAGTAACTTCGTTTTTCTCTGTCAAAAACGATTTGATAAATGCCGGAGCACAATGGGAAGACTCAGAAGTTGTCGTAGACCACGGATTAGTAACCAGCCGAAACCCAAATGATTTGCCAGCTTTTAATAAAAAAATGGTGGAAGAAATTAAAGAAGGAATACACGAGCGTCAGAGAGTCTAAAAAGATATTTTTAGATTTATGAAACTATAAAAATGCAAGATCAATTTTGGTCTTGCATTTTTTTGTTTGTAATATCGGGTTCGACTATTCCCACAATCTTGTCATTCCGAGGAACGAGGAATCTCCGCAAGTAGCTCGAAAAAGATTGGGTTCTTGTTGCGGAGTTTCTCGCGAAGATTTCTCCTCCGTCGAAATGACAAAAATGCGATAAATACATCCCAAAATATAGATTTAGTATATTTGTTAAAGAACATAAAGTAGTTGTAAGAAAAAGAATATAAAATAAAGATTTTTCCTATATTTGGCGTTCCTATAATTACGACTTTACGGCTAAAGAAATTTGCCCTTGTATGATGTGTGCGGTATCGGAAACGACCGTAAAGCGCTGTCGTAGGCGTTAGGAACACTTAGATACAAGGGTTTTTATATTCCTAATACTACGACATTATGAGTACAAACACCCTTTCCAAAGAAGCCGAAACAAGGCTGATTGATTTTTTTAACCATATTATCGATCCCGAAGATATGGCTAAAATATTAAGACAAGTAAACTGCATTTTAGCTCTCGGCGTAATGCGGCAACACGAAACCCTCCAAATTGGACTAACAAATTTCGAAGACAATTATTATTGGGTCAATGAATTGGCAGAGATTTTGAATCCTTATTTGAGTGAGGATTAAGGTTTATAAAATGGAAAAACCTCGATTTTTTAGGATCGAGGTTTTTAATTTAATAATTAAAATGCTTATATTTTATGAGCAGTTTTTACAAAAAAAACTTCTGTATTTTGTTCATAATAAAATACTAATCTCAATTTTTCATTATTAATCTGTACTTCGGAATACGACGTAAATTTATCTACAACTGTTACATTGCCTTGAAAAAAAGCAGTAATTATTTTAAAAATAAGCACCGAAGGATATTTAATATCATTTATTTCTTTACTTGTTGATAATGGATTTCCTTCATAACTAAAATGTTTATAGCAATGAAATACACCACCTATAAAGTCAAAGCCTCCATTTTTATTTTCTTTGATATCACGATATAAATCGATTCGGAGTAGTTTCTCATTAATAACTCCATTTTTTACTTCTACTACGTAACAGAATTGCTCAGTTTTTAAAATTTCATTGAATCTATTTAAATCAAACCACGGCTCTAAGTCATATATGGCCTTAATAACGTCATTTGCATTGCCTGTTCCAAATTGATTTGGATATTTTGCACTTGCAATTCCAAGATATCTATCTACTATAGCTGTAAATAAATTAGTTGGAATTAAATAGTATGTTTTTCCATTAATTTCAATTGTTCTGTAATTATTTATTGCGATTCCAGTTCTTGCATGATTCTTCTTTTCATGATCCATTAATAACAAAGATTTCTTCTTTATAAAGTCTCGTATTATTATATATTCATCAATTTTTAACATGCTATTTAAAAATTTCGATTACAACTAATTAATTTTTATATTTTTTAAACCTTAAGGAGTGCTAATGATATTTTGATCATCTACATATCTAGTTTATATTTCATCTAATTCCTCTCTCATCAAAGCAATTAATTCATCATTATATTTTTTAACTAGCTTCCCTGATTCTTCTAATTGCTTTTGATTCTGATTTATACTGTGATCATCACCATTCATTATTAATGAAGGCAAATCATTCAACGTTTTATTGCTATCTGCTAGTGTTTTGTCAAAAGCTAAATTTAACATATCAAGTTTTTGAATTACTTTTTCACTAGCAATTAATCTAATGGTATTAGTTTCCTGTTTAACCCTAATTAAATCTTTATTGGCTTCAAATGTTAACTTCTGCATCTCATTACTCATAGTCGTTATCGCCTTCATTTGATGTTCATGTTCTTGAGTATTTAAAAAATTAGTCATAAAATCATTTATGATTAATGCCATTTTCTCTTGAGATTTAGTAGTGTTGTCTTTTGTGAATTGATCTAAAAACTGGAAAAAAGAAACGTATTGATCTCTTTTGCTTTCGTATTTATATCTTCTTTTAGAGATCTCCAATTGATGTTCTTTTTTGAGTTCTTCTAATTCTTTACTGTATTTTGATTTTATTTTTTCTGTTTGATCAATTAACTTTTTATTTTCTGATTTTAATGCGTCTATTTTTGCTTTCTCTTGGATATAAGTTTTTATATATAAAGCTGATATAGCTATTATAACTCCAATTAAATATAATTCCATTTAGTTTATTTAAATTGTTTATTATTATTAGCGATAATTATAATGTTCTAAATTATATTGCAATTTTTACAAATGAACTAATAAAACGATAGCAACTGATAAGTGACCATGTTGTAATGAAAAAAATTATAATTTCATAAAAGTCTTTGGTAGGAAAGATGCATGTAGAAAAAATGAATATATACAAAACTCCAATTATTATTGTAAAAAATGAAAGCCAAATAGCATTGATTAAATAATTTTTGAAAAGATTAAATGTTTCAGAATCTTCTTTAATTGCTCTGATGTATTGATTATCCAATGAATTAATTATTGTCAAAACCGTAATTAAAAAACCAATTAATATTCCAAAAAGTGACATGTTCACTTCTACTAAACCAATAAAATTAAATTTTATACTGCTACCTATTAAAAGAAAAAACAATAACAATATAGTTGAAATTATAATTGGATAATTCATTTCCCATCTGGCGATGAGTGTATATTTTTTTTTACATTCCATATTAAATTATAGTCTATATGCTTTATCTAATTTAGGTTTTCTTTTCAAATAAAAACCTTCAATTTGAGTGATTTTTTCTTTAATTGAAAATTTAGTTATAGTAGTAACTTGTTCAACCTGTATGTAATCAAAAATTCGATTAGTTATTAAATCAATAGGTTCAATTTTACCAGAATCTAAATCTACAATATCTACTTTAAACTTTGTTACTTCATGCTTGAATCCTACAGATGAAATTGCAAAATTTGCCAATTGTTTTATCGCTTTAAAATTTAAGAATTTATTTCGATCGGTTCCAGCTGCAATTTTTACGTCTATATATGATCCGTCAATTGTGTCAACTAAATCTTTTGTTTCCATTACTCCTTTAATTTTAGATTTTTTTTCTGGAACATTATCTAAACTGAGCATTTTTATTTCTAAATTTCTAACTCCCTTAGAGTTTAAGAATTTTTCATAATCATTTGTTGAAGTAACTACAATTATTTCAAAACTTGGCAGATTGAAATTTTGTCTTAATAAATTACAAAATGATTCTAGTGTTGGACCAGGTACTTTACTTTCAATAGCAATAATCATATTCTCAGAGTCATAAAAAAATGCAGCATCATATCCTAATCCATTAAAGCCATTAATATTTATGGCTTCGAGCTTTTTATTTTCCTGATTCCATTTTGGAGGAATATTTTTTTCTTGGGTGTATACCAAAGCGCCACCTAAATATCTAATATTTATTTCTCTTGATTCTATAGCTGAAACAGTACCATCTCCTTGATCTATAAACTGAACTTTTAAGTTTTTAAAACTAATTGCTTTCTTAAATTTTGATTTTACATCCTTAATTTTTTGAGTTGAAGCATTTTTTAGGTTTACTTTTATCTGATAGTAGTTTATTTTTGTTTTTTTGTATTTTTTTGCCATTACTTCTTATTATTAAAGTTACTTTATTTCTTTTAAAAAACTAAACTTTTTGATTTATAGGTTTTTACATGTTTTGTGAAATTAAACATAAAAAACAGGGTATGATTATGGAAAACCATAATCTATAAAAATTAAAATAACAAGTGTATGAATAAATATAGATGTGTTAGTAAGTATTTATACCTAATTTGTATTAAAAAAAAGGACAGCTCCCCACAAATCAGAGGGAACTGTCCTAAGGCAAATTTTAGATTTGCACTCCGAAGAATGCGTACAGTAATTGGTAATCTACTAAAAAGAAGACTAAACGCAGGTTATTCGTTTATGATATCGCCTTCTTTAGTTTCTTCGCTGGCGATTTTTACCAGTTTATCTTGAGGGTTCAAGTCACCGAAAATTTCGATTTTATCTTCGATTTCTCTTCCTTTTTTAATGTCAACTCTTGTTGCTTTGTGGTTTACAACTTTTACCACATAAATTCCTTCTGCAGAACTTACTACTGCCGATTTTGGAACTACATACGTACTGTCTTTCGCGTTAAGCGGTAAAAGAACTTCGGCAACCATTCCAGGTAATAAGTTTCCTTTGGTGTTGTGAACATCCATTTCAACTCTTTCAGAACGAAGTTTTAAATCTAAAGCGCCAGACATTCTGGTAATTTTAGCTGAGAAAGTATCTGGCAGAGATTTTACATTAAAACTCATTTCGTCTCCTGCATGTAAATATCCTGTGTACAATTCTGGAACAGAAACCGCCAAACGTAATTTAGATTGCTCTTGAATCGTTAATAAAGGCAAATCTGAACCTTTTCCTGCCGGACCAACAAATGTTCCTAAATTCACATTTCTAGCCGCTACAACACCGTCAAATGGAGCACGGATTTCTAAATAACCTCTCATAATCGAGATTTCTTTGTGAGCAGCGATTGCAGCTTGGTATTGTGCGTAATCAGAATTTTTCTTTCCGTTCGCCATTTCTAAATCGTTTTTAGAAATTGTTCCTTCCACTTTGCTCGTTTCGTACAAACGGTTGTATGTGCTTTTGCTGGTTGCGTAAATCGCTTCCATAGATTTCAATCTAGATTCGGCAGCAGCCAATTGTGAACTGATTTCAGGCGCTTCTAATACAATTAAAAGCTGTCCTTTTTTTACTTTAGTTCCAATATCAACTTTTAAAGTTTTTACGAAACTGCTCACTTTTGCATACAAATCAACTTGTTGGAAACCTGTTAATTCAGCTGGTAAACGCAATTCAGTTGTTAGTTTTTCTTTCGATAAAAGGAAAGTTTCAACTTTAGGTTCGATTTCTGGTTTTGCAGTTTCTTCTTTTTTCTTTTCGCAACCGCTTAATACAACTAATGCTGTAAATAATAATGCAGATGATTTTATAATGTTACTTTTCATTTTTTGGTTTTATATAATGAATATGTTTTAAGCTTTTGAAAGTGAATAAAATTTAATTTAACACATAGAATCATAGCTCTTCTTTATGAATAAAGGCGTTTCACTTGTTTCAATGCACATAGCTATGTGTGAAAACTAGTTTTTTCTTTTACCTTTTTTTATTTAAAACTAAAATCTATGTTTCTATGTGTTTAAAAAAAATTACATCCAACGAGTTCGACTTTCGACTTTATGACTTTCGACTTTATGACTTTCCAACTTTCGACTTACTGATTGATGAGATATAATGGATGCTTTCTTCGTCCTCAGGATCTAAAGAAACAGATTGTGTCGATGTTTTTTCTTGTGCCCATGCAAATATTTGCGGCAAGATCAATAATACGGCAAAAGTAGAAAATAATAATCCACCGATAACCGCTCTTCCTAACGGAGAAACTTGATCGCCTCCTTCGCCATGTCCGATTGCCATTGGCAACATACCCATAATCATCGCAACAGAAGTCATGATAATTGGACGAAGACGCAACGCTGCTGCTTCACGAGCCGATTCTAAGGCATTTCCATTTATTTTACGCAATTGTTCGGCATTGGTCACCAAAAGTACGGCGTTGGCAATAGAAACCCCAACCGACATGATGATTCCCATGTATGATTGTAAGTTCAATGTTGAACCAGTTAATGTCAGCATTAATAATGATCCTAAAACTACCGCAGGAACCGTTGTTAAGATTACCAACGAAACTTTGAACGATTGGAAGTTAGCGGCCAACATTAAGAAGATTACGAATACGGCAACCAATAACCCCGTTTGTAAACTGCTTAATGTTTCAGTCAATACAGTACTTAGTCCGATTGGCGTGATAAATAAACCACGAGGTAATTCGCCCAATGAACTAATTGTTTTGCTCACATCTTTTGATGCCGTACCTAAATCGGTTTGGTAGATGTTGGCCGTAACGGTAATGTATGGCATGGCCCCTAAGTTGTCATTTTCACCACTTACAAAGCCTGGTGTAATTTTGGCAACGTCACTTAAAACAGGACGAAGCGAGTTTTTTAATACTGGAATTTCTCCAATATCAGTTTTGCTTTTCATTTTGTTTAAAGGCACTTGAACCTGAACAGAATATGATAATCCCGCTCTTTCATCAACCCAGTTATTTTTTTCGGTATAACGTGAAGATGAGGTCGAAGCTACAAGCGAACGAGAAATATCATTCATATCTACTCCTAATTCAGCGGCACGAGTTCTGTCAATGTCAATATTCATTGCTGGATAATGAATTGGCTGACCAATTTGCACGTCTCTGAAATACGAAATCGCTTTTAATTTGTCTACAATTTGAGTCGCGTACAATTCGTTTTTCTTTTTGTCTTTTCCGGCAACTCGAATCTCGATTGGAGTAGGAGAACCTTGACTTAAAACTTTATCTGTCAATTCGATTGGCTCGAAAGAAAGTTTAGTGTCAGGCAATACTTTTTTCAATCTTGCTCTAAACTCGTCTTTAAAGTCATCCATGTCTGCTTCATAGTCCTTTAAACTCACTTGGAAAACCGCTTCGTGAGAACCTGCCATGAACAAATAAATTGGGTTGATCGAGAATAGAGAAGGGTGCTGCCCCACATATACAGATGTAATTCCGATATGCTCTTTTCCAACCATTTTTTCTAATTCTTTCAAAACAACTCTAGCTTGTTCTTCTGTTCTTTCCAAACGTGTTCCATCAACCGCACGCATTCTTAATTGAAACTGACTTGAATTGGTTCTTGGGAAAACATCTTTTCCGATGAAATTAATAAACAAAACAGCCAGAAGAATAGATCCCGTTAGATAAATAATTGTCGTTGCCTTTTTATGAACAAACAAACGATCTAAAGTTCGCATGAAACGATTTCTGAATTTTTCGAAACCAGAAACTTTTCCATCATTGTTGAAATCTTCTCTTTCAACCAAATCCTTTTTCTGACCAATTAAATTTTGCTCCGATTCAGGTGTTAATCCGCAGGCGTTAAATTCTGCTTCGTCGTCTGTAATATTTGGTTCGTGTGCATGTTTTTCATGTCCTTTCATCATCCAGTTCGCCATTACAGGCACGAAAGTCTGAGACAATAAGAACGAAATAACCATTGAGAAACCAATTGCTAAAGCCAAAGGCAAAAACAACGCTCCAGGAATACCAACCATGGTAAATGCTGGTGCAAATACGGCTAGAATACAAAGTAAGATCAATAATTTAGGTAAAGCGATTTCCTGACAGGCATCCCAAATGGCGAGCGCTTTTGGTTTTCCCATGTCGAGATGCTGGTGAATATTTTCGATGGTAACGGTACTTTCGTCCACCAAAATACCAATCGCAAGAGCTAATCCTGATAAAGACATCAAGTTGATCGTTTGTCCGAATAATTTCAGGAATAAAACTCCAGAAATAATAGAAATTGGAATCGTCATAATTACGATTAACGCTGCACGACGGTCACCCAAGAATAACAATACCATTAATCCCGTTAAAACCGCACCAATAATTCCTTCAGTAATCAAACTTTTTACGGAGTTGATTACATAAACCGATTGGTCAAATTCGTACGTAATGTTTACGTCTTCAGGAAGTGTACTTTGAATTTTAGGCAATTCTTTTTTCAATTTTTGAACCACATCCCAAGTCGAAGCATCTCCCGCTTTTGCAATACTAATGTAAACCGAACGTTTTCCGTTTACTAACGCATAACCTGCTGTGATATCGGCACCATCTTTTACAGAGGCAACATCACCTAATTTTAAGTTTTGAACACCGCCTTTGAATAACGGAATCTGCTCAAAATCTTTAACTTCTTTAATGGTATTATTGGTTGGCGTAATATAGTTTTTGTCGCCCATACGCACGTTTCCAGATGGAGCAGTTTGGTTGTTCAAACGAATCGCATCTACGATTTGGTCTGGCGTCATATTATGAGAACGCAATAAATCTGGGTCTACGTTAACCTCAATTGTTCTCGGGCTTCCTCCAAAAGGCGCAGGAGATAATAAACCAGGAATTGCGGTAAACGAAGCACGAACATAAACGTTGGCTAAATCCTGTAATTCGTTGTTTGATCTAATCTTACTGCTCAAAACCAATTGTCCGATTGGAAGAGAAGAAGCATCAAAACGAATGATAAACGGTGGCTGAGTTCCCGGAGGAAAAGCCGCCTGGATTCTGTTCGAAAGTGCACTTAACTCGGCAGCTGCCTGAGCCATGTTCGTTCCTTCGTAATAGGTTAATTTCATAATCATTAACCCCTGAATATTTTTAGTTTCTACCGATTTGATACCGTTCGAGAAAGGTAAAACGTTTACGTAGTTTTTGGCAAAATAAGCTTCCATTTGGTCTGGCGTATAACCTCCAAACGGGTGCGCGATATAGATAACCGGCAAATTCATTTTTGGTAAAATATCTACCTTAATGTCTTTGATGGCACCAATTCCGAAGAAAAATAGACCCGCAACCAATACTAAAATGGAAATGGGTTTGCGGAGTGCAAAACGTATTAAATTCATTAGGATTTATAATTAAAATTCATTTATAAATAAGTCAAAATTTCCTGTTGCAGCGACTTTTAATAAGTACGACTGCCACACATTATTGTTGACAATATCTCGATCGATTTCAGCACGATTTAAAACATACATCGTTTGTGTTAAATCAGTCAAATCAGTTAAACCGTTTTTGTATAAAGTTGATTTTTGAATGTATGCTCTTTTTGCAGCATCAACCTGAATTGGAGCTTCGGCAAAGTTTTCAAGCGTAATTCTGATTTTATCTTCGGCAAAATTCAATTGCGATTTTAATTCTCTGTCTGCTTGGTTGTATTCTTCCTGCATGGCCTGAGAAACAAATTTCTGAGCGCTAACTTGTTTGCTTGAACGGAATGGAGTGGTTAAATTCCACGTAATTCCAACTCCAATTAAGTAATTGGTACGATCTGGATTTACGCCATCCCAATAGTTTCTCGTAAAAGCATTTTGATTGGTTGCATACGTATTATCAAATCCCGAAGCTCTGGTTTGTAAAACTCCAAAAGCGCTCATCGTTGGATAATAAAATCTCTTATACAATTTAACCTGCTGGTTGCTGTAATCGATTTTCGTTTTATAGAATTGTAATAAAGGGTGAAGACTGTCTGCAGCAGTTTCTTTCGTTACTAACTCTTTCGGAATCTGTGTTACAAATAAAGTATCTGTAACGAAATCCTGAGGTGCAACGCCCATTAAATCGACTAATTTGTTGTTTTGTTCTTTAACGAAGTTCTTAGCCAAGTTTAAAGCGATTTTAGCTTTAGAAACTTCGGCTGTAGCCAATGTAGAATCGACTCCTGCTAATAATCCGTTTTTAACTCTTGCGGCAGCAGTCTTTTTGAAAACTTCTGCGCGAGCAAGATTTTTTTGCTGTGAAATCAGTAATCTTTGGCTTGCTAAAAGATTTAAATAAGCAGCCGAAATTTTGATTTCCTGCTGGAATTTTTCCTGTTGCAAATCTTTTTCTTTAGCCTGAACATCCATTTTTGATAGATTGATTTTTTCTTTCGCTTTTCCGAAAGTGAAAAAATCCCAGTTCATGTTGACTAAATAAAGCGCTCCAAACGCTGAATTCCAGTTTTGTTCAGGAAGAGGTAAACCTGATGAAGCAACTCCTAAACCTCCAAAACCGTAAAGCGGTCCGTTTTGTCCGTTTACAGTTCCGTAATCTTGTTGTGCCGATAAATTTAAGTTCGGCAGGTAATCACGGCGAGATTGTTTCAGAGTCTCTTTTGATGCATTGGTGTAATTGTTTTTTGCTCGGATAGAACCGTAGTTTTCAAGACCTATCTTTATTGCTTCTTTTAAAGACAGGGTTTGAGCATAACCAGTTGAGGCAAAAATCAATAAAAATAAAATGGTAATTTTTTTGAAATACATAAACTCAAGGTGATATAAAGGTGTTTTTGATGAAACAAATTTATTTCTCTTATGCTGATAAAAGTCAGGTTTAGTGATGTACTGCACTAGTAAATGACGAATTGAATTGGTCATTTATTAAAAAAAATAATTAAATATTTGTTCGTACTTTGTAAACTATTTCAAAATGAAGAATGAACAAAAAGATTGATAACATATTGGATAACAAATGGTGGCAAGAAGTCGCTGTTGTCCTTTTCTCCTTTACGATTTATACCTTAAAAAATGACTGGATGTTATTTAGTTCATTCATTTCTATTTTAATGGGGGTATTTTTCTATTGTATTTTATACATGCATGCTCAGTTTAATCGTTTCTTTTTACTTCCCATATTATTTAAAGGAAATAAACCTTTTACTTATATCATTTTAACGCTGTTTGGAGTTTTTGTGTTTTCGGTCGTCTTGTACGAAATCACAATGTTGGATATGTTTGCCAAATGCCATTTGTACCAAAACTCACATCAGAGAAGTTATGCGTATCAACTGGCGAGTGTTTTGGGAACTTTGGTCTGCATTCTGAGTCCAATTATTGTGTTTAAATTTTATCGTATTCACAGAAAACAAACCGATGCGGCTTTATTGTTCAATCAAATGCAATTGAATTCATTGAAAGGACAATTAAATCCGCATTTTTTGTTCAATACATTTAATACGCTTTACGGAATAAGTTTAGAATTTCCGGACAGAACGCCCGATTTGATCATGAAAGTTTCGCAGTTAATGCGTTATCAATTGGAAAGCAACAGCAAACAATGTGTTTCTCTGGAAGACGAATTGGAGTTTATAAACAGTTATGTTCAATTGGAAAAAGAACGTGTTGGTTATCGTTGTGACATTAGTTTTGAAAGTACAGTTGATAAAGATTATACGTATAAAATTTCTCCAATGCTTTTAATTGCATTTATTGAAAATGCCTTTAAACACGGAACTTGTGCAATTGAAAAGTGTTTTGTGAAAATTAATATCACAGTAGAGAATGGATTGTTGCATCTTCATGTAGCCAATTCAATTCCGAAGAAAACGGATGTTATTTCGACGAAAATCGGTTTAAAAAACACAATTGAACGTTTGAAACTAATTTATGGAAAAGACTATAAATTAGATATTCAGGATGACAAACAAATCTATGTTGTAGATTTGGAAATACAACTTAAAAAGTTTGTCGGATGAGAGAAACAAAAAAATGTATTATTGTAGATGATGAACCCGCTGCACATTATGTTTTGGCCAATTATATCAAACAGAATCCGCAGTTAGAATTGGTTTTTCAAGGTTACAATGGTATCGAAGCAATGAATTTTCTTCGAGAAAATACAGTCGATTTAATGTTTCTGGATATCAATATGCCTGAGATTTCTGGAATGGAACTTCTTAAAATTCTTCCAACACATCCCAAAACGATCCTTACAACTGCTTATTCTGAATTTGCCCTAGAAAGTTATGATTATGGTGTGATTGATTATCTTTTAAAACCCATTTATTTTCCAAGATTTTTAAAAGCAATTGATCGATTTTTTGCTACAGAAAGCGTTAAGCAAAAGGTAGAAGAAACCGTTAATTCTGTGAGTGTCAAAGTAGATGGTTATTTAATGGATATTGAATTAGATCAGTTGCTGTTTGCTCAGAGTTATGGTAATTACGTAAAACTGCATACGATTAAAAGAACATATTTGGCATCTATTACAACAACTGAGTTTGAGAAATGTCTTCCAGAAAAGAATTTTATGCGAATTCATAAATCGTATATTGTTGCTCTTGATAAGATTGATGCTACGGAAAAAGATTTTGTCGTCATTAAAAGCGAAAGAATCCCAATCGGAATTACGTATAAAAGAGAGCTTACAGATCGATTGAAAAAATTAGAATTATAAACTAGATCGATTTTAAAAAATATTTCACCACTTCATTTATTCTTCATAAAAAAGTAGTAATTTTAGTACGTTGTTTAGTGTTTAATTTTAAAAATGAAGTCATGAAAAACGTGTTTTTAACTTTTGCTTTCTTATGCAGTGGCTTTTTGATCGCCCAGGAAGGTACAAATATGAAAAAAGTTATCACACCGCCCGAAGTGGTCAAAATAGCTTTTGAAAGAGAATATCCAGGAAAAGTAGCAGTTTGGTCTGAAGAATATGTAGGCGATGATGAAGATGAAATTCGATTTGAAGCAAAATATAATATAACCAATACAACCAAAGCGGTTGCGATTTACGATAATTTAGGAAACATGAAAGCATATGAATTGCAGATTCCTTTTAGTCAGTTGCCACCAAGATCACAAGCCTATTTAAAAAAGAACTATGCGCCAAAAGCGATCAGAGAAATTGCAATGGTTGTTGATGATAAAAAGAAAACAACTTATGAAGTAGGCGTGTCAAAAGATGCCAAATTTTACGACGTTGTTTTTGATAAAGATGGAGGTTTTGATGTCTCTATCGAAAAAAATTAAAGGCCTTACTAATTCAAATATATTTGAAAAGACAAACCCGATGAGTTTTAATGCTTATCGGGTTTTGTTTTTTTTGTTTCAAGTTTCAAGTTTCAAGTTTGACGTTTCAAGTTGATATTCTTTGTGTTTTTAACCGCAAAGAGCGCAAGTTCTTTTAACTATACGTATAGAAATGCAAAGTTCGCAAAGCTTTATGTAAAAAACTTTGCGAACCTTGCGTAAACCTTAGCGTTCTCTGCGGTTAAACCTGAAACATGAAACTTAAAACGTGAAACGTGAAACCTGAAACCTGAAACCTGAAACTTGAAACCCTTTAAAGCATCATTCCGCCAGAAACTTCGATTCTTTGTGCATTTATCCAACGAGAATCTTCTGTACATAAAAAGGCAACTACACCACCGATATCGTCAGGAAGACCAACTCTTCCTAAAGCGGTTACAGAAGCAATCTGCTGATTCATTTGTTCATTATCACGAACGACTCCGCCTCCAAAATCTGTTTCTATTGCGCCTGGAGCAACAATATTTACTCTGATTTTTCTTGCTCCTAATTCTTTTGCTTGGTATTTTGTTAAAGTTTCCATTGCACCTTTCATAGAAGCATACGCCGCATAACCTGGGAATGAAAATCTTGCTAAACCAGTAGAAATATTTACAATTCCGCCACCGTCGTTCATTACGTTAAGTCCTTTTTGAGTCAAGAAAAACGGACCTTTGAATTGAATATTAGTCAATTGATCAAATTCTGCTTCGGTTGTTCCGATGAAAGAATTGTGGATTCCGATTCCGGCGTTGTTTACCAAAAAGTCAAATTTGTCTGTTTTAAAAGTGTCTTTCAAAACCAATTTTATTTGTTCGTAGAAAGCATCGAAAGTTCCAGATTCTGCAACATTTAATTGTAACGCAGCCGCTTTTTGACCTAAACTTTCAATTTCTGAAACTACAGCGTCAGCTTCGTCTTTTTTGCTGTTGTATGTAATAATTACATCCAATCCTTTTTTTGCAATTGCAATTGCCATATTTTTTCCTAAACCTCTGCTACCACCTGTAACTAGAGCTATTTTTGTATTTACTGCCATCTTTTTTAATTGTTAATTGATAGTTGATAATTGATAATTGATAATTGATAATTGATAATTGATTAAGTTGTTAATTATCAATTATCCATTGTTAATTTTTAATTGCTCTCATGCATTGCATTAAAATGATTTCTCAAATCTTCTGCGCTTGCGTTTAATCTGGTTTCGCTTGTACCGAAAGTCAGTTCTTGTTTTCCTTCTTTTAATTGGTCGAAAATAGATTCGATAAAACTGCTTACGCTCGGATGTGCATCGTGAAGTCCAATTCCGCCTAAATCTGTGTTTAAAGCTGGTGGAATAATCTCTATTACTTCAATGTTTTTCTCTTTTAATAAATGACGAAGAGAAATCGTAAACGAACGGAAAAATGCTTTTGTAGCCGAATAAACAGGAACTTTTGCAAAAGGCGAAAAGGCCAATCCAGAAGTAGTATTCATTACCGTTTTAAGAGATGGTAACTGGATAAATAATGAAGTTAAATGTAAAGGAGCTTCAATATTGGTAGTAAGCTCATTTTTCATGTTTTCATAAAAATCAGCATCTGTTATTGTCATCCAGTTTTGAATTCCGGCATTGTTGACTAAAACATTTAAGTCTGGATGATTTGCTGCCGTCCATTCGTAAAGTGCAATACGATCTTCTTCTAAAGATAAATCACATACTTTGGTAATAATACTTGGAAATTTTGCTTTTACTTCATCTAAAAGAGCAGCTCTTCTTCCGCAGATAATTACCGTATTATTTTCTTGAATGAATCTTTCGGCAAGTCCAAGTCCGATACCACTTGCACCGCCTGTTATTAAAATTTTGTTGTTTGATAAATTCATTTTTTCGATCTTTTAATTTGATGAGACAAAGTTAGAAACGAAGCAGTGCTATAGAATTGTAAATATCAAACCGATGTTTGCAAAATTCAAATAAGATGTAAAAATTCCTCCCGATAGCAATCGGGACCAAATTCCAATTCTCATTTTATGTCATTGCGAGGAACGAAGCAACCATACTACAAAACTCTAAATTTTAATTCTCATTTTATGTCCTCCTGAGCGAAGTCGAAGGATCTCATGCTAAATCCGCACTGTGCGTGTCCTTCGACTTCGCTCAGGAAGACAAGCTTTGTGCGAGCTCTTTCGGAAAAAATCTAAAATCTAAAATCTGCAATCTAAAATTATGAACGGAAAGCTAACGGCGTATAAGTAGTTTGTTTTTTAAAGAAATTAGAGAAATGAGCTAATTCTTCAAAACCGAGAGAATAGGCAATTTCAGAGATATTCCAGTCTGTCTGCTTCAATAATATTTTGGCTTCGTTTGTTAGACGATTGCTAATTAATTCGGTGGTGGTTTTTCCGGTGTTTTCCTTTAAAACCTTGTTTAAATGATTGACATGCACAGATAAACGTTCAGCAAAATCTTTGGCAGTTCTCAATTCCAATCGCTGGTTTGGTGATTCAATTGGGAATTGTCTTTCCAACAATTCAGCAAATAAAGAAGAAACTCTCGCTGCAGAATTGTGTTTTGAGTATAATGCAGTTATAGGCTGTAATTTTTGTCCGAAGTGAATTAACTCTGCCACATAATTTCGGATTAAATCGTACTTGTAGATATAATCGGAGTTGATTTCTTTTTGTATTTTCTTGAAAATCAAAGCAACTTCTTCTACTTCTTCATCAGAAAGTTGAAAAATGGGATAACCGTCTGAAGCAAAAATCGGAAGTTCATCTAGATCGATTCCGCTTTTGCTTTTCGATAAAAATTCACTCGTAAAAACACAAAATTGTCCACCTTGATTGGTGTCTTGCGGTAAATAATTGTACGGTATTTTAGGTGTTGCAAATAACAATCCCTGTTTTTCGATTTCGATTACTTTATCGGCATATTCGGCTTTATTATGGCCTCTAATCAAACTTATTTTGTAATACGCTCTGCGATCATAAGGCATTCCGGGCTTGTCTTTTAGGCGTTCCAAAAGTTCTTTTATATCGAAAACATTAAAATGTCCAATCTCTTTCTGAATGTCGCTTGGAAGTAAAGAATTAGGTTCAACAGTTGAGCCTTCGGTGATGTCTTTGTAAAAGGAATCTAGAGATTTCATATCGTAGTGAATTGTAAAATTCAAATATACGAAAAAAAACAGGATTAGTTTTTTGGTGTTTCAGGTTTAAAGTTTCAGGTTGGGTTTAACCGCAAAGAGCGCAAAGTTTTTTCGCAAGGTTAGCAAGAACTATTATCGACAATTTATGTCTTCCTGAGCGAAGTCGAAGGATCTCTTGCTAAATCCATATTGTATGTCCTTCGACTTCGCTCAGGAGGACAAACAGTGTGGATAAATGAAAAATCTTTGCGAACTTTACGAAACCCTTGCGTCTTTGCGGTTAAAAAAGCTAAAACAAACTTCCCTGCACAAACTCAGGTTCTGGATTGCTTCCAAACCCAATCGAATCAAGTACAAAAAACTGCTTTTTCACTGGATCAAATTCTCTTAAAACAATTTCATTACACAGAAAATCAATATTAATAGTAGTAAAAAGCTGAGAAGCTATTTTAAGATTTTCAGGAGTTAATCTTCGTGCGATTGACATATGCGGGTCGTCGCTTTTTTTGAGATTTAAAGATTTCAGGGTTTCATGAATCTTTTTCATTATAGGTTTTAGATTGTTTTTGGTTTCTTCGTTTGGAGCTATAAAAAAAGCTCCTGCATTATCATAAGAACCAAAATGATCTAAATATGCTTGAGAAGGTGTAAAAGTGTCGCAGATTTTAATAAGCTTCTGCTTAACAGAATCGATTTGAGATTCGTCTATTTTGAATTCGCAAATCGTAATATGCGCTTCCGAATTGCAGCTGTTGTACCAGTTAATTTTGCTTTTCAAAAGGTCTTTCATTTCTTTGACAGTATCGACAACTGGTTTTGAGTAGAATACTATAGAATACGTTTTCTCCATTTTTTTAGGCTTTGAAATACAAATTTAGAGCTTTCCCTTCAAATGCAATCTATGTAAAATTTCAGATTTCAATAAACCGCTGCCGCCACCAAAATGTTCAATAACTTCAACATCTGGCTGGTGTTTGATGCAAAAAGAAGTAAACTCTTTTTCGACATGATTTTCGATTGCAGAACTCAAAAGAACGATGTCTATTTTGTGGTTTAAAAAGTATTCTTGGGCTTCTTTTTCATTGTTAAAAGACACACCATTCCAGTTTTCATCTGCATTTACAAGACGAAGTAAAATAGCTAGAATAGCTTCGTTTTTTCCGAGTAACAAAAATTCAAGAGTTTTCATAACATTTGATTTATTGTGAAATATACATATTTGTAGCTGATAATTTCCTTTACAAAAATAAAATTCAGGAAAACAAACCAACTTAATCTAGGATAAGAAATAGCATTTTTTTGAATGATTTCATCTCTTCTTGTAATTTTTGTAATTTTTATTTTGAGAATATTTTGTTAAAGTTGAAAAGCTAAATATTTGTAAAACAAAAAAATAACGTTTTTAAGAACATTTTTTTCCTAAAGATGAGGAAAACCGTAAGGTAATAGCTTGTTAGGATTTTAATTTTGCCCTGTAGAAATTTAAAAACGATGGCATTCTTTGCCTTTTTAGATGCCATCTTAAATTTTTATACTGTTTTTGGAGAAACATTTTTTTAGAATTGAATTTGACATATTCATTTGATCGTGGGTAATTGTATAACGTTTGCTATACATTAATGTCTAAATTTTTAAAGGTTTTAAGATTAAGTCGACGGACCTAATTTTAAAACCTTTTTTTTTAGAATAGAAGTGTAAGTCCAATTAACCAAAATTTTATGATGTCGGTGTTGAGTTTGAATTTTTGTGGAGAAAAACCATAAAAACTTTTAAAGGCCGCCGAAAAGTGTGAAACATCTTTATAGCCACATTTGTACGCCGCTTCGGTTACAGTCGCTTTTTTGTTTTGAAACAATTCTTTAGCATGTTCCATTCTTAATTTTATGATGTAGCTTTTGACCGTTGTGCCAAAGCAAGCTTTAAATCCTTTTTTTAATTTGAATTCATTTAGTGAAATAAGTCTTGAAAGTTCTGGTAGAGTAGGTGTGTTTCGATAATCTTTGTCTAGTATTTTTTTTGCTTCTAATAATTTGTTGTAATCCTCTTCATCAATTTTTTCTTCTAACGGTGGTTTGAGATTTATCGCTTCCAACTGATAGATTAAAAGTTCCTTGATTTTACTTTCAATGTAAATTCGTTTTAATGCACCTTGTCGTGTACAGCTTTTAATTTCGTGTGTAACCCATTGAATGGCTGGAGTAAAAGGAAGGTATTTTGATGTTAGATAGCTGGATTGTTTGTTTAAAATATTTTTTGAAAATTTTTCATGTAATTGCCAGTCTTCATTTATAATGTTATAATAAAACTCTTTTGAAAGAATTATGGATAGATAGTTAATTTGGGTAAAAGCAGGGACATTAAAAGTAGCTTTAAAATTGTCAGTGTAAAAAATATTATGCGTATTTTCTTTAGAATATTTGTCTCCTTCCAATTGATCGATCTTTGTTTCTACATTGCCGCTGTATGTAAAATTCATTATTACAGATTCCTCATCAATTTCAAAAATAATAGTTTTTGGGGTTGAGTAATACATCTGAGTTTCCAATACAACCAAGCCTTCTGTAATTAAATGTCGGCTGGTTATCTTTTCTGAATCTGCGTTTTCAATCTTTATATTTTCTTCTGTTAGAATACTTTTTGGGTAATATTTATCTCCAATTTTGATTTTAATTATTGGCGTTTCTGGCGTTAAAAGTGTGGCTTCGATTTTCAAAATTTAATCCGTTTTTACAAAATAATAATCCGTTTTTCCCTATCTTTTTTATAATGGTTGATGGTACTTTTGCGGCAAAGTTATTTATAATTAGTCTAATTAAAGATATGTCAGCTCAAAAATTTTTAAATTTTATTTTATTTTTCTTCTTTACGTTCTTATCATTTTCTCAGCAAAATCAAGGGGTTACGGTCACTGGGCAAGTCATCGAAAAATCTGGTCAGACGGTTCCGTTTGCAACAGTAGTAATAGAAAAAACCGACTTAAGTATGATTTCTGACGAAAACGGAAAGTTTATTTTCAGAAATGTTAAACCAGGAAAACATACAATCAAAGTTTCTGCAATTGGTTTTTCTGGCTTTAAAAAAAGCATTGAAGTTTCAGGAACTAGTGTAAATATTCCAATTCAATTAAACAGCGAATTGCAGGAATTAGAAAATGTATCGGTAATGGGGCGTTCGGCTGTTGATAAGGTCAATAAACAAGCTTATAACGTAACAGCTGTCGATGCAAAAAAACTGCATAACTCCACTTTAGATCTGGCACATGCATTAGATAGGGTATCAGGTGTACGTTTTCGTGAAGCCGGAGGTGTAGGGTCTCGATCAGAATTATCGATTAATGGATTTTCGGGGAACCAAATTAAAATTTTTATTGACGGTGTACCGATGGATAATTTTGGTTCGTCTTTTCAAATCAATAATATTCCAATTAACCTAGCTGATCGTGTAGAGGTTTATAAGGGTGTTGTACCAATTTGGCTGGGCGGAGATGCCTTAGGAGGAGCTGTTAATATTGTAACGAATAGCAAACCTCGTACCTATGTGGATGCTTCTTATTCCTTTGGATCATTCAATACGTTTAAAACTGCCATAAATGCTAGCTACACTTCAAAAAGTGGTTTTACCACGGAGATTAATGCATTTCAAAATTATTCGGATAATAATTACTGGGTAAATGTTGAAACTAATGATTTGGAAACTGGTAAATATTATCCAGAAACTAGAGTGCGAAGATTTCATGATAATTACCACAATGAAACTGTAATCTTTAATATCGGAATTACGGGTAAAAAATATGCCGATAAATTAATGATTGGTTTTACAGCCGGACAAAATAAGGCCGATATTCAAACCGGAGCTAGAATGGTTGCAGTATTTGGTGAAAGGTATAGACGTGGAAATACTTTAATGCCTACTTTAAAATACCAAGTAAAAGATTTGTTTACAAAAGGCTTGAATGTAGATGTAACAGGAAATTTTAATTTTGGTTATGAACAAACTGTCGATACTGTAAACAGACGATACAATTGGTTTGGGCAATATACACAAAACGCTGGACCAGGTGGAGAAGCCGGAAGATCTCTCTATAAATTTAAAAACAATAATGGAATAGCCACTTTCAACGCTACTTATGCCATAGGTGAACATCATTCGTTGTTAGTAAACAATACATTTAACACATTTGACCGCAAAGGAAGTGATGAACTTTATCCTGAGTCCGTAACGTATCAGCAGCCTGAAAAGCTACAAAAGAATATTTTGGCAGTTGGCTATAAGTTTGACTACAATCAAAAATGGAGTACCTCATTATTCTTAAAAAATTATGATTTAAATACTACTCTTACTAGAAGTTATAATCCTTCTGGAAACTGGGGAGATGTTGCCTATATGGAGTTAAATAATAAATCATCTTCTTTAGGTTATGGAGGAGCAAGCAGTTATTATTTAAAACAAAATTTACAACTAAAAGCTTCTTACGAAAAAACCTATAGGTTACCTACACCGAATGAGATTTTTGGTAATCCCAATGATAATTTACAAGGTAATAATAATTTAAAACCGGAATCGAGTAACAATATCAATGTAGGTCTTAGTTATCAAACTAGTTTTAATGATATTAATGCCTTAACATTTGATGTTAATGGTATATATCGAGACGCTACTGATTTTATTCGTACTGAATTTAATAATAATCAGAACAAAACTGTAACTGTTAATCAAGGAAGTGTAAAAACAAAAGGTATCGATGGAGAAATTCGATACTCTTACAAAAAGCGATTTACCTCTGGTATTAATATGACGTATCAAGATATACGTAATATGACCAAATATGAGCCAGAGCAAAATTATGTTTCCTACTACTATAAGGACAGAGTGCCTAATATTCCTTATTTATTCGGTAATCTGGACGGAACAGTTTTTTTTAATGATGTTTTTAAAAAAGGAAATAATTTGTCTGCGGGCTATAATCTTCTTTATGTACATGCTTACTATCTGTATTGGCCAAGTAGAGGAGGATCAAATGGTAAACACGATATTCCTACACAGCTTAAGCATGATTTAAACTTGGTTTACACAATGGCCAATGGAAAGTATAACATTGCTTTAGAGTGTCAAAACTTATTGGATAATGAACTTATGGATAATTTTTCACTTCAAAAACCTAGTCGTGCTTTTTATCTAAAGTTTAGATACTTCTTTAACAAATCGAACAAATAATCTTAATATAAATTTAAATACTTATGAAAACAATTACCAAATTACCTTTACTGTTAGCAGCATTTGCTTTCACTTTTGCTTCATGTGAGAGTAATGACGATAAAAATGAAGGAGCTAGTGGAGAAACAGGAAAATCAAAATATATAGTTACCGTTTCTACAGGAGCAACAGGAGTAGCAGATTATTTATTAACTGCTGACGACGTTACAAAGGGATCAATTACCACAGCAGGAAACGGATTAGAACAAGACGGTACTTATCGTTATTATTTAGCAACGCAAAACAAATTTTTTAGTTTCCTTTACGGTCAAGGAAATCCGGGAGCTGTTACTACTTATGGATTAACTGCGAATGGAGATTTAACTAAAACTTCAAATTTCCAAGCAGAGACCGTACAAGTTTTTGCACCAGTTAACAAAGATATTTTAATGGTAAAAGTACCTAGAAGTGGTGCTTCCATTTCTTATATGTATAAAGTGGATACCGATCAGTCCGTACTTACAGGAACTGTATCACAAGATACTAGACTTTTAGTTGGAAATAAAAATCCAGATTTAGCTGAAAGAGCTCATTTTACTTGGGCGACTCAGGTGGGAGATAAAGTATTTATGCCATATATGAAAATTAATGGTATTGCTCCAGATACTTTTGGATCAAGACATCCTGATAGTACTTGGGTAGCTGTATATAGTTATCCTGATTTAAAATTAGAAAAAGTAATCAAAGATAACCGTACAAGTTACTTAGGAGCTTATTTTACTAATGGATTGTTTCAAGATGAAAAAGGAGATGCTTATGGGTTTTCTGGAGCTATCGGAACTGCTAATAACGTAGTAACTTCTACAAAACCTTCGGCTGTTGTTAGAATTAATAAAGGTACTACAGAATTTGATAAATCGTACTTCTTTAATGTTCAGGAAAAATCAGGAGGTTACAAAATTTCTTCAACAAGTTATATCTCAAATGGTAAGTTCTTATTGTTAATGTACGGAACTCCAGGAACTAATTCCGGAGCTGTTAAATTAGCTGTTGCTGATGTGTACAACCAAACCTTTAAATGGGTTACTGGTATGCCAGAAGTATTAACAAGTGCTACTACTCGTTATAATATTGCAACAGAAGACGGAAATTCAGCTGTTCTTGGTGTAAATACTCCAAATGGAAACTGGATTTACACTATCAACGGTTCAACTGCTGCAGCGATACAAGGTATGAAAGTTGAAGGTGGTCAAATTACGGCTATCCAGAAATTAAAATACTAATATTTTTTTGCCGTAAGTCCTTTTTTATAGGGACTTACGGTTTTCTTATTTATCCTATTTATCTATTCCAATTATGTTTTCTTTTTCAAAACCAAAACCTAATACCCCAAAGAAAAAAAGTAAAAAGTCGCTTTTTAAGCGAGTTATGGCCTGGCTGCATTTATGGCTAGGTTTAGCCTCTGGAATTATTGTAGTAATTGTCAGTTTAACAGGCTGCATTTATGTTTTCGAAAATGAAATTAAAGATTTTATTGAAGACTGGCGTTTTGTAAAACCTCAGGAAAAAGCATTTTTATTGCCATCGCAATTGGTTTCGATTGCTGATAAAAAAATGAAAGACAAAAAAGCTACAAGCGTGACTTTTGGTGCAAAAGATGAAGCGGCGATTGTAGGGTATTTTGTGGAGAAAAAAGAAGGCGGTGAAAAAGGCGGTAGAGGAGAAAAAGGCGGAAACAAAAGAAGTGAAAGAAAAAAGGATTTCGCTAAAAATGATGGTGAAAAGGCAAAATCAGAAGTAAAATCTCAAGGAAAACCCGGACAAAAAGGAAAGGGGAAAGGAAAAGAAGAGAAACGCAAGGGCGGAAGAAGATCTGGAACTTTTATAAGTGTTTACATGAATCCGTATACGGGAGAAATATTGAACGTAAAAACTTTTTCAAGAGGAGATTCGCCAGATTTTTTCAGATGGATATTGAATGGACACCGTGCTTTGTGGCTTCCTTATGATATTGGAAGACCAATCGTAGGAGTTGCAGTACTGATTTTTGTTGTCTTGTTGATTTCAGGTATCGTTTTATGGTGGCCAACAAAATGGATTAAATCTATTATTGATAAAAGTTTTAAAATTAAATGGGATGCCAGTTTTAAACGTGTTAATTATGATATGCATAATGTATTTGGTTTTTACAGCTGTATATTCTTGTTTTTTATAGCTGTAACAGGCTTAGTGTGGAGTTTTGGATGGTGGAGTAAATCATTGTATTGGGTAACATCTGGAGGAAAACCGCTGACTGAGAATCGCGAATCTCCAAAATCGGATACAACTAATGTTAAGGAATTCAATATTACTACAGCAGATAAAGTTTTATTGAATTTAAGAAAAGAAAATCCGCAGGCATCTGGAATTTTAATTAGTATTCCCGGAAAACCTGCAGATCCAATAGGTGCTTTTGTTTATAAACAAAAACACACCTTTTACAATATGGATCGATATAGTTATGATCAGCAGAGTCTGAAAGAAATCTCAATCAAAACACCTTTTTCAGGAAAATATATCGAAGCCAATATTCCGGACAAAATCCGTCGTATGAATTATGATATTCATGTAGGAAGTGTTTTGGGACTAACAGGAAAAATTATTGCATTTTTTGCCAGTTTAATTTCAGCAAGTTTGCCAATTACAGGATTCATTATCTGGTGGGGAAAACAGAAATTTGGTAAAAAGAAACCTGCTGCAAAGCCAAAAGTAGCAAGTAAAGCAATTCCTGTTTCTAAATTGAAAAACATAGCAGAACAAGAAGTTACTGCTTAAAAATAGTAAACTGGTTTTTAATTCCTTTTCGTTTTTTTTTTTTTTGATCAAAAGGCAAAACTTTTTCAAGTTTTGCCTTCTTTTTTTTAATTGTAGCCGTTTGCTTTAAGCCATTCGATGCAATCTCTTGTCCAGAATTTACTCGTATCATTTACACCCAAACCAAAACCGTGACCTCCTTTTTCATATAAATGTAACTCGGCTGTAACTCCATTTTTCTTTAAAGCCAAATAGTAATTGATGCTATTTTCAGGTATAACAACAGTATCATCCGTGGCATGAATTAAAAAGGTTGGTGGTGTTTGAGATGTAACTTTCTTTTCGTTTGAAAATGAATTTATTAACTCTTGCGAAGGATTGTTTCCTAATAAATTAGTTTGTGAGCCTTTATGAGTGATATTGTTTTCCATTGAAATTACAGGATAAATCAAAAGCGAAAAATCGGGTCTAGCGCTTACTTTATAAGCAGATTCATAGACTTTATCATCATAATGCGTTGATGCCGTCGCAGCTAAATGACCTCCTGCTGAAAATCCTAGAATTCCAATTTTTTTCGGATCAATATTCCATTTTGAAGCATTTTGTCTGACATAACGAATAGCTTCCTGTGCATCTTGTAACGGACCAACATTTTTATTTTTCATTGTAATGTCAGTTGGCATACGGTATTTCAACACAAAAGCAGTAATTCCTAAACTGTTAAACCACTCTGCTACTTTTGTTCCTTCCTTATCAAAAGCTAAATGAGTATAACCTCCACCAGGACATATAATTACAGCAGTCTGATTGGGTTTGTTATCTTTTGGAATGTGAATGCTTAAAGTGGGTACAGAAACTTGACTGGTACTTTGTACTTTCCCATCTTTTAATTCTGGTTTTTCATTATAATTGGAAGCTTTAATTTCGTCAGGAATTTTGTTCCAAAGCGGAACTGTTTGATTTTGTGCATTTACACTGAATATTCCTGAAAAAAGAAGAAAACTCAATGTTATTCTTCTGTAAAATTCTTTTTTGTTATTTTTCAATTTGATATTTAATTAGTTGTTTTACAATGGTTTATTTTTACTTGTTGTAATAAATGTAACTGGGTTTAACGAGAATTAAAAATACTCGGAATTGCATTAAAAAATTAATGTTTTAAGTACAATTTTACCCCATAAAAAGGATGAATTTCACCTATAACCTTTTAACAAATATATTGTTTAATGTGTAATTTTGTATTCTTTTTTTTATGTAATCTATTAATTTAAATAGTTAAAATAATTTTTTATATAATTAATTTGGATTGTAGAGATTAAAAACTATATTTGTGCAATCGATTACATTGTTTCTGTTTGAAGGTGTTAATTTGTTGATTTTAATATTTTTAAACAGAGTCAATTGTTTTTTATTAGTATTACCAAAAATTACAAAACTATAATACCAAACTTACTATGAATCAAACCGAAACAGTTGCTGCAAATCAAAGCATCAAAACCACAGGAAAATACCGTTGGAGTATTTGCGCGTTATTATTTTTTGCAACAACAATCAATTACCTTGACAGACAAGTACTTTCTTTAACCTGGAGCGATTTTATTGCACCAGAATTCCACTGGACAAATAACGATTACGGAAATATTACAGCTCTGTTTTCTATTTTTTATGCTGTTTCTTTATTGTTTGCAGGAAGATTTGTTGACTGGTTAGATACTAAAAAAGGATTTCTTTGGGCAATCGGAATTTGGTCTATTGGAGCATGTCTTCATGCATTTTGCGGAATTGCAACTTCAGGAATTATTACAGGAGAATGGTTTGTTGGATTTCACGGTTCAAAAGAAATAATAAGTACAGTTAGCGATACAGCATTGGTAATCAATGTGAGTGTGGCGCTATTTATTTTTGCACGTTTTGTTTTAGCAGTTGGAGAAGCAGGAAACTTTCCGGCGGCAATTAAAACAACAGCAGAATATTTTCCTAAAAAAGATAGAGCTTTTGCAACAAGTATTTTTAATGCAGGAGCAACAGTTGGAGCTTTAGCTGCGCCAATTACAATTCCGTTTATTGCAAAATCTTTTGGCTGGGAAATGTCATTTATTATTATTGGAGCACTAGGTTTTGTATGGATGGGATTCTGGATGTTTATGTACGATAAACCAGAAAGACATTCAAAAGTTACTCCAGAAGAATTGGCTTATATTCAGCAAGATGATATTGAAGATAGTAAGGTAGGTTTCAAACCTGAAGCTAAAGGAAAAGTGTCTTTGGCTGATTGTTTTAAATACAAACAAACATGGGCATTTGCTTTTGGTAAATTTATGACAGATGGTGTTTGGTGGTTCTTTTTATTCTGGACCCCAGCGTATTTGAGTTCTGTTTACGGAATGGATTCTACAGAAGCGGCGTTCCCATTATTTGTACTTTATTTAATTACATTATTGTCAATTATTGGTGGATGGCTTCCAACATATTTCGTAGAGAAAAAAGGAATGAATCCGTACGAAGGAAGAATGAGAGCTATGTTGATTTTTGCCTTTTTTCCTTTATTGGCTTTAGTTGCACAACCATTAGGTTATATTAGTTACTGGGTTCCGGTAATTATTATCGGAATTGCAGGAGCAGCGCACCAATCTTGGTCTGCAAATATCTTTACTACAGTTGGAGATATGTTTCCTAAAAAAGCAATTGCAACCATTACAGGAATTGGTGGTTTAGCTGGTGGAATTGGTTCAACGGTAATCAATAAAGGATCAGGAGTTTTGTTTGATTATGCAAAAGAATCTGAAATGGTTTTTATGGGCTTTAAAGGTATTGAAGCTGGATATTTTATCATTTTTTCTATTTGTGCTGTTTGTTACTTAACTGGTTGGATTGTAATGAAATCACTAGTTCCAAAATATGCTCCAATCACTGATCTATAAAGAAAAATTAGCATAATTGAAATAATTTTTTCGTTTCAATTATGCTATTTAAATATAAAAATATAATTTTGTGCAATCGATTACATTAATTTAAAATTATGACAAAATATAGTTCAAGATACGCGTCAAGTCCAGAAGCAGTTAAAAAATATGATACACAACAATTGAGAGAAGAATTCTTAATTGATGATCTAATGCAAGAGGATGAAGTAGTGTTAGTTTATTCTCATTACGACAGATACATTGCAGGTTCTGCGGTTCCTGTAAAAGGGGATTTGGCTTTAGAAACTATTGATCCGCTTAAAGCTCCGTATTTTTTAGAAAGAAGAGAGTTGGGAATTATCAATGTTGGAGGAAGTGGTTCTGTAGTTGTTGAAGGAACTTCTTATGAGTTAGGTTTTAAAGATGCTTTGTATATCGGAGCTGGAAATAAAGAAGTGGTTTTTAAAAGTGATGACAGCAATAATCCTGCTAAATTCTATTTAAACTCAGCGCCAGCACATACAACTTACCCAACTAAAAAAGTAAGTTTAGCTGAAGCTAATAAATTACAGTTGGGAACAATGGAAACAGCTAATCACAGGACAGTTAATCAAATGATTATTGGAAGCGTGGTTACAACTTGCCAATTGCAAATGGGAATGACAGAATTAAAACCGGGAAGTGTTTGGAATACCATGCCGGCTCACGTTCACGATCGTAGAATGGAAGTTTATTTCTATTTGGATATTCCGCAAGATCAGGCAGTTTGCCACTTTATGGGACAACCACAAGAAACAAGACATATCTGGATGAACAATCATCAAGCAGTTATTTCTCCGCCTTGGTCTATTCACTCAGGTTCAGGAACTAGTAACTACACTTTTATCTGGGGAATGGCTGGTGAAAACTTAGATTATGGAGATATGGATGTTTGTAAAATCACTGATTTAAGATAAGATGACAAATTTATTTGATATAAAAGGAAAAGTTGCCCTTATCACAGGAAGTACACACGGACTGGGAATGGCAATGGCAAAAGGATTAGGTCAGGCAGGTGCAACAATTGTTGTAAACGGAAATTCTTCTCAAGAAAAAATTGATACTGCTGTAGCAGAATTAAAAGCTGAAGGAATTAATGCTGTTGGTTACAAATTTAATGTAACAGAAGAACAAGAAGTAAAAGCAGCGGTTCAGAAAATTGAAAGTGAAGTTGGGCCAATCGATATCTTGATTAATAACGCTGGAATTATCAAAAGAATTCCGCTTTTGGATATGGAAGTTTCAGATTTCAGAGAAGTAGTTGATATTGATTTGGTAAGTCCGTTTATCGTTTCTAAGCACGTTGCGAAAGGAATGATCGACAGAAGACAAGGAAAAATCATCAATATCTGTTCTATGATGAGTGAGTTGGGTAGAAACACTGTTTCTGCTTATGCTGCTGCAAAAGGCGGTTTAAAAATGCTTACGAAAAACATGGCAACAGAATGGGCAAAATACAATGTTCAGATCAACGGAATTGGTCCTGGATATTTTGCTACAGAACAGACAAAACCAATTAGAGTTGACGGGCATCCGTTTAATGATTTTATCATTAGCAGAACGCCAGCGGCTAAATGGGGAGATCCAAGTGATTTAGCCGGAGCAGCGATATTTTTATCATCCAAAGCAAGTGATTTTGTAAACGGTCACATTTTGTATGTTGATGGAGGAATTCTTGCAACAATCGGAAAACCTTCAAACGAAGAATAATTTTCAAATTATATTTAAAAAGACATGAGCAAGACATTCATAAACGATAATTTTTTATTAGAAAATAAATATGCTGAAGAGTTATACCACAATTACTCTAAAAATCAGCCAATCATAGATTACCACAATCACTTAAACCCACAGTTTATTGCTGAGGATAAAATCTTTGAAAATATTACTCAAGTTTGGATTAACGGAGATCACTACAAATGGCGTGCAATGCGTACTTTGGGAATCAACGAGCAGTTTGTAACTGGAAACGGATCTGATAAAGATAAGTTCTTAAACTGGGGAAAAACGGTTCCGTACACAATGCGTAATCCATTGTACCACTGGACACATTTAGAACTAGCTCGCTATTTTGATATTTATGATTTATTGAATGAAAAGTCGGCTGAGAAAATTTATTTAGAAACATCTGAGAAAATCAATTCTCCAGCGTACTGCACGCAAAACCTTCTTAAAAAAGTAAACGCTGAATTAGTTTGTACTACAGAAGACCCAATTGATACGTTAGAATTTCACCAAAAATTCGCAAACAACTCAACTGGAATTAAGATGAGTACGGCTTTCAGACCTGATAAAGCCATCTTAATTGCTAATGATGGTTATAATGCATATCTGGACACATTAGGGGATGTGTCCGGTATTGCAATTAACACATACGCTGATTTGCAGTCTGCTTTAAGAAAAAGAATTGAATTCTTTAATGCAAACGGATGTAAATTAAGTGATCACGGATTAAATCAAATTGATTTTGAAAACTTTACTGAGAGTGAAGTCAATGCTATTTTCAAAAAGAAAAGAGAAAACGGCGAATTGTCTCCAGAAGAAGTTTTAAAATTCCATAGTGCAATTTTGGTTTTCTTGTCTGAGACTTATCATGAGTTTGGATGGGTACAGCAATTTCACTTAGGTGCATTGCGTAACAACAATGCTCGTATGCACAGAATTTTAGGTCCAGATACAGGATGGGATTCTATTGGAGATTATCCTCAAGCACAAAAACTATCTGCTTTCTTAAATGCATTAGACAGTAAAGATAAATTGACTAAAACTATTATTTACAACTTGAATCCTGCTGATAACGAGGTTATGGCAACAATGATTGGAAACTTCAACGACGGAAGTGTTCGCGGAAAAGTACAATTTGGTTCAGGATGGTGGTTCTTAGATCAGAAAGACGGAATGACAAAACAATTGAATGCGCTTTCTAACATGGGCTTAATTAGCTGTTTTGTTGGAATGTTGACAGATTCTAGAAGTTTCTTATCATTCCCAAGACACGAATATTTCAGACGTATTTTATGTAATCTTCTTGGAGACGAAATCAAAAGAGGAGAGCTTCCAAATGATATGGAATGGATCGGAAAATTAGTTTCTGATATTTCATATAACAATGCAAAAGAATATTTCAAATTTTAATTTTTTTAACCATTAAGGCATTAAGATTATTTTTTTTCCTTGTGTTTAAGTTAGAAACTGAAAGATAATTAAGTGATTAGGCTTAATAAACTTAATCTTTAAAAGTAAAGAAAACATACAGTTAAGTTAATCATCTTAATCTCTTAATGGTAAAAATAAAAAATACCTTAATGGTAAAATATAAATAACATACTATGAGTAGAGTAGTTGCATTTGGAGAAATCATGCTTCGTCTTTCAACAGAGAGACACTTACGTTTTTCACAATCTACGGCATTTGGTGCTACATACGGAGGTGGAGAATTTAATGTGTGCGTTTCTTTGGCAAATTATGGCATCAACGCTGAATTTGTATCGAGATTACCTGAAAACGAAATTGGTTTTTCAGCATTGAAAGAAATGCGAAAAATGAATGTCGAATCTAAAAACATGGTTTATGGAGGAGAACGTTTAGGTATCTATTTCTTAGAGACTGGTGCAGGAACCCGCGGAAGTAATGTAGTTTACGACCGTGCGCACAGTGCCATGTCAACCATCCAAAAAGGAATGGTGGATTGGGAAAAAGTTCTGGAAGGAGCCGAATGGTTTCACTGGAGCGGAATTACACCAGCCATTTCAGAAAGTGCAGCAGAAGCTTGTTTAGAAGCAATTAAAGTCGCTCATAAATTGGGAGTTAAAATCTCATGCGATTTAAACTATAGATCAAAACTTTGGCAATACGGAAAAACGCCAAGCGAAGTAATGCCAGAAATGCTAAAATACAGCAATGTAATTTTAGGAGATATCGATACGGCTTATTTCATGTTGGGAATTCCAAAAGTAAATCCGAATTATCAGGACGAAAAATCGCTTCCAGCAGTTTACGATAAATTGTTTGAATTGATTCCGAATTTGAAAATTGCAGCAACAACACTTCGTTATTCTGTAAGTGCTTCTCACCAAAGAATTGGAGGGATTTTATATGACGGAAAAGCAATTCATAGTGCAGCTGTTAAAGAAGTAACGCCAGTTGTTGACAGAGTAGGAAGTGGAGATGCTTTCATGGGCGGACTAATTTATGGATTATTAGAATATTCAAATAATAACCAAAGAGCTTTGGATTTTGCAGTAGCAGCTTGTTGTTTAAAACATACTATTGCTGGAGATTACAACTTGGTTACACTAAAAGAAGTTGAGAATATGATTGATGGTGATGGTTCTGCATTAGTATCAAGATAATTTTAAAAAGAAAATGGCAAGATATTCAAGAATTGAAGTAGCTCAAACAATGAAAGATAACGGAATGGTTCCATTGTTTTTTCATTCGGATATTGAGTTAAGTAAAAAAGTTTTAAAAGCATGTTATGACGGAGGTTCCAGATTAATGGAATTTACAAGTAGAGGTGATTTTGCTCATGAAGTTTTTGGAGCTTTAAATAAATATGCTTTGGCAGAACTTCCAGGAATGATCCTTGGAGTTGGTTCTATAACAGATGCGGCTTCGGCTTCTTTGTACATGAGTTTAGGAGCAAATTTTATTGTAACACCCGTTTTTAGAGAAGATATAGCTATAGCTTGTAATCGTAGAAAAGTACTTTGGTCACCTGGTTGTGGTACTTTGACAGAAATTGCGAGAGCAGAAGAGTTAGGTTGCGAAATTGTAAAATTATTTCCAGCTGATACTTACGGTCCAGAATTTATAAAAGCGATAAAAGGACCTTGCCCTTGGACAAACATCATGCCTACTGGAGGTGTTTATCCAACGGTTGAAAGTTTGAGTTCATGGTTGAATGCTGGAGCAACTTGTGTTGGTTTAGGTTCGCAATTAATCTCAAAAGATATATTGGACAATAAAGATTTCGACGGACTTACTTCAAAAGTGAAACAAGTTCTTGATATTATAAAAGATATAAGAAAATAAATTAAGGGGTAATCATGCCAAACTCCTTATTTTATAAGTTTTTTTTAGATTTTTAGAGATTGTAATTGAACATTACGCTTGAAAAATTTAGTCTGCCATTCCTCACAGCGGACTTTATTTTACTCAATCGGGTGTAATGTTTCATTTACAATTTAAAAGGCAGAAATGAAGAAATAAGGTTTATAAATGGTTATTTATAACACAACTAACTTAGAATTCAAAATGAAAAAATTAAATAGAATAAATACAGGATTAGAAAAGTTACAGCCAATTAAGGTAGTGCAATTTGGAGAAGGTAACTTTTTGAGAGCTTTTGTTGATTATGCTTTTTACAGACTAAATAAAGAAGTTGATTTTAATGCCGGTATTGCAATAGTTCAACCTTTGAAAGACGGTATGGTAAATATGATTAATGATCAGGATGGTCTTTATACCTTGTTTATGAACGGAATCAAAAAAGGTGAAAAGATACAAGATATTGAGTTAATTGATAATATTGTAAAGACTGTAAACCCATATACTGAATTTACAAATTATTTAACTTTAGCTAAAGAAGAAGAACTTCAGTTTATTGTTTCTAATACTACAGAAGCTGGAATTGAATTTATTGAAAGTGATACTCCAGAAATGCAGCCGCCAGTGTCATTTCCTGCAAAATTGACGGTTTTATTATATGAAAGATTTAAACATTTTAATGGAGATCCTTCTAAAGGGCTTGCAATAATCCCTTGTGAATTAATTGATTATAACTCTGAGACACTTAAAAAATATATTTTACAATATGTTGATTTATGGAAATTAGAAGATGCATTTAAAACTTGGGTATCAGATGCTTGTACCTATCATAGTACTTTGGTTGACAGAATTGTTCCTGGATATCCAAGAGCTGAAATTGAAGAGTACAATAATAAATTAGATTATCAGGACAATTTAATTGTTGCAGCAGAACCTTTTTTCCTTTGGGCTATTGAAGGAGGAGATGATTTAAAAGCAAAATTGCCTTTTCATAAAACAGATTTGAATGTAAAAATCGTTGATGATATACGTCCTTTTAAAATGATTAAAGTTCGTATTTTAAACGGTGCCCATACGGCAATGGTTCCTTTTTCACTTTTGCATGGTAATAAGTTAGTAATGGAAACTGTTAAGGGAGATTTTACAGGAAAATTTGTAAATAGTGTTATTGGTGAAATTAGTGAAACTCTTGATATGGACAAAAATGAAATTACGGCCTATTGTGAGGAAGTAATGGACAGATTTAAAAATCCATTTATCAAACATGCACTTGCTGATATTGCATTAAATTCTGTATCGAAATTCAAAGTAAGAGTTTTGCCTAGTTTATTAGGATATATTAAGGTTAATAAAAAACTACCTGTTAATTTGACTTTTTCATTTGCGAGTTTAATTCGTTTCTACAAAGGAACTTGGAATGGTGAAAGTCTACCGGTTAAAGATGGCGAAGATATTACAACATTTTTTAACGGACTTTGGAAATCTGATGATTACGAGAAAATCGCTCGTTTAACATTACAAAACAAATCTTTCTGGGATCAAGATTTAACTGAAATTCCAGGATTAACAAGAGCAATTACAATTGCTTTAGAAGAAATAGATTCAAACGGAATTGAAGCTGGTTTCGATAAGTTTCAAGAACGATTAAAATAAATCTGTTAGATCAAAAATCTAATTTGATCTGCTTAAATCTTTTTTTAAATCTGCGTGAAATATTTTTAAGAATCGATTTTTTCACGCAGATTTATACAGATTAAAGCGGATTTACACAGATTTTAATCTAAGAGTTTGAGTTAGATCGAAAAAAATGATATTCGATCAACTGATAAAATAAAAGAAAAACAAAAAGAACAAAGAACAAAGGTTAATTATGGCAACGCAGAAAAAATTAATAAAAGTTCATCCTACAGATAACGTAGCGGTGGCTTTGGTAAATCTGTCAGCTGGCGAAGTGATTGATTTTGAAGGACAATCAATTGCTGTTGAGTCTGATGTGAAAATGAAACATAAGATTGCAATGGTTCCTTTTAATGTAGGAGACAGAATCATTATGTATGGTGTTTTGGTTGGTAAGGCGAGTGCAAGAATCGAAAAAGGAGGATTGCTTTCTACTTCTAACGTTAAACACGAAAGTGATAAAGTTACGGGTAAAACTGAAACTATTGGCTGGACAGCTCCAAATGTGGATAAATGGAAAGACAGAACGTGGCAGGGCTATCATAGAGAAGATGGACAAGTTGGAACAGAAAATGTTTGGTTGTTTTTTCCTTTGGTTTTTTGTGAAAACAGAAACATCGAAATCTTAAAAGATATTTTTGAGAAAGAATTGATGAAACCTAAAGAAAACGATTATCAGTTATTGTTACGTTCTTTAGTGAAATCTGAAACAGGTGGAGCAGGAAACCAAGAAGCTTCAAACGATGCTAACTTGTTCAATAATATTGAAGTTAAATTCATTACGCACCAAGGTGGTTGCGGTGGAATTCGTCAGGATTCACACAGTTTAGCTAAACTTTTGGCTGGTTATGTGAACAATCCAAACGTAGCTGGAGCAACGGTTTTGAGTTTAGGATGTCAAAATCTTCAAATTTCGATTTTCAAAGATGCTTTAGATGCGATCAATCCAAACAGTAAAAAGCCTGTTTTAATTTACGATCAGCAATCTATCGGAACTATTGAAACGATGTTGAGCAGTGTTGTAAAAGATACTTTTGAAGCAATCAAAAAAGCAAACGACATTAAGAGAGAGCCAGCTCCATTATCGAAATTAAGAATTGGTTTGGAATGTGGTGGATCTGACGGATTCTCGGGAATTTCTGCTAATCCAACTTTGGGAGTATTGTCTGATAAATTGGCAGCATTAGGAGGAACAACAATTCTTTCTGAGTTCCCAGAATTATGCGGAGTAGAGCAGGAATTGGTAAACCGTTGTGTTGATGACGAAGACGGAAAACGTTTCTTAGATTTGATGAAATGGTACGAAAAAACAGTTGTTGATGCAGGTTCAGGATTTGATATGAATCCTTCTCCAGGAAATATCAAAGACGGTTTGATTACTGATGCTATGAAATCTGCAGGAGCTGCTAAAAAAGGAGGAACATCTCCAATTGCAGGTGTTTTTGACTACGGTGAGTATATCAATGAGCCAGGATTGACATTGTTATGTACGCCAGGAAACGATGTGGAGTGTACAACAGCAATGGTAGGTTCAGGAGCAAATATGGTATTGTTTACAACAGGTTTAGGAACTCCTACAGGAAATCCGATTGCACCGGTTGTAAAAATATCTTCTAACTCAGAGTTGGCTGCAAAAATGTCTGATATTATCGATATTGACACTGGAGGAATTATCAAAGGTGAAAAGTCTATCGAAGAAATGGCTGATGAAATGCTTGAAACTATTATTGATATCGCTAGTGGTACTGTAAAAACGAAAGCTGCGATATTAAATCAAAACGATTTTATTCCTTGGAAAAGAGGGGTTTCACTTTAATTTTTTAAGTTACAAAGTTGCAGAGAGACAAAGTAACAAAGGTTTATAGGAAGACGCACAAGTAGTGCGTCTTTTTTTATTTTTTTACCATATAAGTTATATAAGTTCATTTCAAAGTCCTAGTAAATCACATTAGTCAGAGCTAAAATTATCTTATATGGCTTATATTGTTTAAAATAGTTTTTGGCAAAAGAAAAACCATATAGATCATAGTTTAGACAAAGCTTAAATTGTCTTATATGACTATATGGTTTAAAATTTAACGTGCTTTCGTTGGCTAGAAATTGGTTCTTGTAGAAGATTTACGAATATGTAATTCTGGAGCAAGGACTACTTTCTTTTCTATTTTGATGGTATCTGTTTTGTCAACTTGTTCTAAGAAAACACGTGCTGACATTTTTCCCATTTCAAGCGGTGATTGGTCTACTGAAGTAATGGATAATTCCATAAATTTAGTAAACGGCTCATTACTAAAACCAGCTACACAAAAATCATTAGGAATGCTATAATTTCTTGCTTGTAATTCCTGAATAGCTCCTAAAGCTGCAAAATCACTTGAAGAGAATATGGCGTCAGGTGGTGTTTGTAAACCTAATAAAGTTGTTGTTGCTTCTTTTCCGGCTTCAACACTACTTTTTACATGGATCACATGTTCTTCGTTAAAAGTTAATCCACTGTCAAGTAAAGCTTGCTTGTATCCTAAAAACCTGTTATTAAAGATGTCTAAAGAACGGTCTCCAGATAAATGGGCGATTTGTCTGCAGCCCTCATCAATTAAATGTTTAGTAGCTAAATAACCTCCCTTAAAGTCATTTATGGTCACAGAACTTACGCCATCAATATGTTTGCTTCTGTCGAAAAATATTAGAGGTACATTTTTTTCTAATACATTTCTGAAAGCACTATCATTTTCATTTGAAATACCAGTAACAGACATCATAATCCCATCAACCTGCGCATCTACCAACGTGTGAAGATTTTCATTTTCTCGTTTGATGCTTTCATGTGTTTGACAGATGATTACCTGATATCCATGGGGATAAAGTTCTTCTTCAATTCCACGAATAACCGAAGCAAAGAAATTACTGTCAATACGAGGTACAATAACTCCGATATTATTACTACGACCGCTTTTTAATGCTAAAGCTAGCTTGTTTTGCTTATAGTTCATCTCAGAAGCAGTTTTAATAACTAACTCTCTGGTGGCTTCTTTGATTTTCGGATTGTTATTTAACGCCCTAGAAACTGTTGCAGCCGTGATGTTCAATTTTTCAGCAATATCGTAAATAGTTACTTTTTCACTCATTCAAAAAAAGTTTATCGAATTATTTTATTAGACAAAAGTACATTTTTTTTTATTATATGATATAAATTGTTATCGATTACCAGATTTAAGAATTCAAACGTTTTAGAATCTATAACGATAATAATTTATCTAATTTTTTGCGTTAAATGTAATTAAATTTTATAATAAAAATTAAATATATAATTTTTTTCTAAATTAATTTGGTCTCTAAGAACAATTTTTCTATTTTCGTGTAATCGATTACATAATTTTTACTGTTTTTGATTTTAAACAAGAAAATACTGCGCAAATGAGTGTAAAAATGAGTATAATATCTAAAATGATTTTATTTTTAACCACTATAAGTGTGTTAGTTACATCTTGTGCGGAAAAAAATACTGTAGTTTCATCTAGTGCGCAGAATAATCCATGGAAAAAGATGGATTTAGTCGTTAAAAGTATCCCTGAAACTAAGTTTTCAAATAAGATCTATAACATTAACGATTTTGGTGCCATTGCAGATGGTAAAACATTAAATACTATGGCTTTTCAAAAAGCGATAAAAGAATGTGCTGCAAATGGAGGAGGTCAGGTTTTTGTTCCGAACGGAAAATATTTAACTGGAGCCATTCACTTAGAAAGTAATGTAAATCTGCATTTAGATGATAATGCAGAAATTCTTTTTAGTTTGAGTCCTAAAGATTATCCAATAGTTCATACTTCATGGGAAGGAACTGAAGTAATGAATTATTCACCGCTGATTTATGCGAAAAATAAAACGAATATCGCAGTTACAGGAAAAGGAACTTTAAATGGTCAAGCTGACAGTACTAATTGGTGGATTTGGTCTGGTGGAAAAAATTACGGTTGGAAAAAAGGAATTCCTTCTCAAAATGATCCTAATAATCGAGAAGTTTTGGTAGATATGGCCGAAAAAGGAATTCCGGTTTCAGAAAGAGTTTTCGGTGATGGTCGTTATTTAAGACCGAATTTTATTGAATTTTTTGAATGTAACACGGCTCTAATAAAAGACGTCAAAATTATCAATTCTCCTTTTTGGATTTTGCATCCTATTAAAACAAATAATATGATTATTGATGGTGTGACGGTAAATAGTCACGGTCCAAATAATGACGGTTGCGATCCAGAGTATTCTCAAAACATTTTAATCAAAAACTGTACTTTCAATACTGGCGATGATTGCATTGCTATCAAAGCTGGGCGAGATGGTGATGGAAGAAGAGTAGCAATTCCAAGTAAAAACATCATTGTACAAAATTGTAAAATGATTGACGGCCATGGTGGAGTAGTAATCGGAAGCGAAATTTCAGCCGGAGTTAATAATGTTTTCGTTGAAAATTGTGTAATGGATAGTCCAAATCTAGATCGTGCCATTCGTATAAAAACCAACTCAAAAAGAGGTGGAGTTATCGAAGATATTTTTGTTCGTAATCTGGAAGTGGGTACCGTAAAAGAATGTGTTTTAAAACTGAATATGTTTTATAACGTATACGGATCTCAAACAGGAAATTTTATTCCGACAATTAGAAATGTCAGTTTAGAAAATGTCAATGTGAAAAACGGAGGAAAATATAGTGTTTGGGCTGAGGGGTACAAGGAGTCGCCAGTTGAAAACATCACATTGACAAATGTCAAAATTCAAAAAGTAGATTCGCTCTATTTATTGAAAAATGTAAAAAATATAAAGTTTATAGATAGCTACGTAAATAATAAGAAAGTAGAATCTGTTAAGTAATAATAGCTCTCGAAATGTTGGTAATTAGTAATTTGTTAATTTTTGAGATTATTGTTTTTTGAAGGAGTTAAAAAGGAGTTTAGCAATGGTTGAACTCCTTTCTTAACTGGAAAAATTAAAAGTAAGATGCGAAAAACGACTTTAATTTTATTGTTTTTTTTGAATGTGATTGCGGCTCAAAGTCAGCAATATCAAATTGATACATCTTATACTATTAAGAGCACTTTTACGAAATTAGTTAAGAAATATCCTTTCATTACAATTCCGGAGATAAAAACAAATCCTAATGTTAAGGAAAGTTTTGACGTCGTTTACAATCAAGATCAAAACCGAGTTTTACATTTTGACGCTTTTGTAAATACAAAAAAGAAAAAAAATCCTGCTGTAATCCTAATTCATGGTGGAGGCTGGAGATCTGGAAATAAGAACCAAATGCAATTTATAGGAAAAGAAATTGCTGCAAATGGTTATTCTTGTTTTTCGATTGAATATAGATTATCGTTAGAAGCGAAATATCCGACTGGGGTTATTGATGTAAAAAATGCAATTAAATTTATAAAAGGCAATGCATCAAAATTCAATGTAGATGTCAATAAAATTGCAGTTTTAGGTTGTTCGTCTGGAGGTCAAATGGCAGCTTTAATTGGAACAACCAATAATAATCCGCTTTTTGAAGATGCCGGTTTTAAAAGTAAATTTTCGTCAAAAGTAGATGCGATAATTGATGTGGATGGAGTTTTGGCGTTTAAGCACCCGGAATCTTCAGAAGGAGATATGGCTGCTTTTTGGTTGGGAGGAAAATCAAATGAAATTCCTGAAAATTGGAAAAATGCTTCAGCATTGACACATACAGATCAAAATACGCCGCCGGTTTTATTTATCTGTAGCAGTATTCCAAGATTTCATGCAGGAAGAGATGATATGGTTAAAATTTTGGACGAAAATAAAATCTATAGTGAAGTGCAGACTATTGCTGATTCTCCTCATTCATTTTGGTTTTATGATCCTTGGTTTAAGCAAACAATTTCTTACACAACGCGATTTTTAGATAAAATTTTTAAATAAATTAGATCAAAATTAGAAACACTAATTAGAAAAGATAAAAGGTATATTTTTATGAGTAAATCTCTTTTTACAACGGTTGATTTTACAAAAGTTATTTTGCTGTTGCTATTGGTTTTTAATAATCCAATAAAAGCACAGAATCAATCTAATTCTGAAAGTTCGGTGATTTCGTATGATTTAAAGTGGTCAGAACGAACTGCTCTTTCTATTTTAAATAAATACCCGCAAGCTTGGCAACTTGATGGAAACGACAGACCAAAATGGGATTATAAAATGGGGTTTGTGTTGTCTGGTTTTGAAAAATTATATCAGAAAACTAACGATAAAAAATACCTGAACTACATTAAAAACTATGTTGATGGAATGATTGACAGTACTGGAAACATCAAAAAATACGATATTAAAGAATACAATATCGATTATTTAAATCCAGGAAAATTGCTGTTTAATCTTTACGATATTACAAAAGATTCACGCTATTTTGAGCTTCTCGGGAAGTTAAGAAATCAATTAGAAACTCAGCCCAGAACAGCAAGTGGTGGATTTTGGCACAAACAAATTTATCCCAATCAAATGTGGATTGATGGTTTGTATATGGCCGAACCCTTTTATACACAATTTACAGTAAAATATGAAAAGGGAAAAAATCTGGACGATGTTGCGAAACAGTTTGAATTGGTTCAAAAGCATTTTGTAGATAAGAAAACAGGTATAGTATATCAGGCTTGGGATGAATCTAAAGAAATTGGATGGGCAGACAAACAAACCGGCACTTCGCCAACTAAATGGGGACGTGGTATCGGGTGGTATATGGTTGCTTTGGTAGAAACTTTAGATTATTTTCCGAAATCGCACCCAAAATATAAAGCTTTGGTTGGGTATTTGAACCAGATTTCGAAAAGCGTAAATCAATATAAAAGTGAATCTGGATTATGGTATCAGGTGGCTGATAAA
The DNA here is from genome assembly GCF_020026915.1 of Flavobacterium potami. Taxonomy (GTDB): domain Bacteria; phylum Bacteroidota; class Bacteroidia; order Flavobacteriales; family Flavobacteriaceae; genus Flavobacterium; species Flavobacterium potami. The sequence goes on from NZ_JAINUY010000001.1 coordinate 1,068,980, forward strand.
ACAGAATTATACGGTAATTATGTAGAGCCATCTGCTTCAGGTATGATAATTTATGCTTTTGCAAAAGGAGCTAATAAGGGATATTTACCATCGAGCTATAAAGCAACAGCAAAAAAATCTTTTGACAGTTTTGTAAAAGAGTTTGTAAAAGTAGATAAAAAAGGAGAAATCAATATTCTGAATGTTTCTTCGAATGTCGGTTTAGGTGGAAAACCCTTTCGTGATGGAACAAATGCCTATTATCTTAGTGCAAAACCAAAAGAAAATGGCGCAATAGGTTTAGGAGCCTTTTTGTTGGCAGCAATTGAATTAGAAAAATAATAGAATTTAAATATATTTTGAAATGAAAAACAGTAGAAAGCAAAGTTATTTGATGTCGGTTTTAATGATTTGCGTTATGACGATTACAAGTTGTAAAGTAACTTCTCAAGAACCTGAAAAGAAAGATATCGTAATCGGAAAGAATCTGAAATGGTCGGATAAAATGGCTTTAACCTTGATGAAACGCCATACAGAATCTTATATGCTGGATGATGCTAAGAAACCAAAATGGGATTACGTTCATGCTTTAGTTTTACATTCGATAGAAGAGTTATACAAAAAAAATCCAGATCCAAGATACAAAGCTTATGTAAGAGGTTATGTAGATAATTTGGTTCAGGCTGATGGAAGCATCAATACGTATGAGTTTGATAAATTCAATATTGATTTGGTTTTGCCTGGACGTTTACTATTTGACGTTTATGCGTACTCAAAAGAAGAAAAATATTTAAAAGCCTTACAATTAATTCGTAAACAGCTTTCAGAACAACCAAGAACACAAAGCGGCGGATTTTGGCATAAACAAATTTATCCAAATCAAATGTGGTTAGACGGTTTATATATGGGAGAACCTTTCTATGCAGAGTATACAGCAAAATTCGAAAATGGAAAAAGCTTTGACGATATCGCAAAACAATTTGAATTGATTCAATCAAAAGCAACAGATCCGAAAACAGGATTATTATACCACGGATGGGACGAAAGCAAACAGATGCCTTGGGCAAATAAAGAAACTGGAAATTCGCCAAACTTCTGGTCTAGATCACTGGGTTGGTATGTAATGGCTTTGGTTGATGTTTTAGATTACATGCCAAAAGATCATCCAAAAAGAAAAGAGTTGATTAAATATTTAAACAACGCTTCTGAATCAATACTTAAATTCCAGGATAAATCATCAGGTTTGTGGTATCAGGTTACTGATAAAGCAGATGGAAAAGATAATTATTTAGAAGCTTCAGGATCTGCAATGTTTTCATACGCTTTTGCAAAAGGAGCTAACAAAGGATATTTGCCAGCTAAATTTAAAAAAGCAGCCAACAAGGCTTTTGACGGTTTAACGACAGTGTTAATCAAAAAAGTAGATCAAGATGGCGGAATCACACTAACAAACTGCTGTCAAGTTGCTGGTTTAGGTGGAAATCCATACCGTGACGGATCTTATGAGTATTACGTAAACGAAAGAAAAAAAGACAACGATCCTAAAGCAACAGGACCATTTATTTTGGCTGCTATAGAATTGAATCGTTAATGGTTGATGGTTGATGGTTAATTGTTAATTGTTAATTGTTAATGGTTTATTGTTGATGGTTTATTGTTGATGGTTTATTGTTGATGGTTGACTTGTGGAGCTGTCTTCCTGAGCGAAGTTGAAGGACCACAAAGCAATTCTACAAAGAAAAATGAACTTGTAATAAGTATAAAACCCGACAGGTTTTTAAAACCTGTCGGGTTTACTAAAGTAATTCGTTTCAAAAATGAAAAATATAAAAATCATCCTTTTTCTCCTTTGCATTTTTTGTTTTGAGAAGAATATTGCTCAAGTCTGGATATCTGATAACGGAGATGGAACCTACACCAATCCGATTTTGCATGCCGATTATTCAGATCCGGATGTTGTTCGCGTAGGCGATGATTATTATATGACAGCTTCTTCTTTTAACTGTATTCCAGGTCTTCCTATTTTGCATTCTAAAGATTTGGTAAACTGGAAAATTATCGGTCATGCTTTGGTAAAACAACCGCCATTTGAAACGTACGATAGAGTACAGCACGGAAATGGGGTTTGGGCACCTAGTATTACTTTTCATAAAAATGAATTTTATATTTATTATCCTGATCCTGATTTCGGAATTTACATGATTAAATCTAAAAAAGCTGAGGGACCATGGTCTCAACCACTTTTAGTAAAAGCAGGAAAAGGATTGATTGATCCTAGTCCGCTTTGGGATACTGATGGTAAAGCTTATTTAACTCACGCTTTTGCTGGAAGTCGTGCACAGATTAAAAGTTTATTGGTAGTCTGTACCATGAATGCAGAAGGTACTGTTGTCAATAGTGATGAAGTTATGGTAATTGATGGACATAAAGAGGAAGAGACTATTGAAGGACCTAAATTTTATAAACGAAATGGCTATTATTACATTTTTGCTCCTGCAGGTGGCGTTCCAACAGGATGGCAGACTATTTTGAGATCGAAGAATGTTTTTGGACCTTATGAAAAGAAAAAGGTTCTGGAACAAGGTTCGACCGCTATAAATGGTCCGCATCAAGGTGCTTGGGTTACTACTCAGACAGGCGAAGATTGGTTTTTCCATTTTCAGGATAAAGGCGCTTATGGACGAATTGTACATCTACAGCCAATGAAGTGGGTAAACGATTGGCCAGTAATGGGAGAAGATTTTGATAAAAATGGAATTGGCGAACCTGTTACAACCTATAAGAAACCAAATGTTGGTAAAAAGTATCCAATAGAAACTCCATCAGAATCAGACGAATTTAATGAACCGAAATTAGGTTTGCAATGGCAATGGCAAGCAAACAGACAAATCAATTGGGGATTTCCGACAAGTTTAGGTTATTTGAATTTGTTTTGCAATACTGCTTCTAAGAACATCTTTAATGCTCCAAATTTATTACTGCAAAAATTCCCAGCAGAAGAGTTTACTGCGACAACAAAGCTAACCTTCAATCCGAGATTAAATCTTGAATCTACAGGTTTAATTGTAATGGGATTAGATTATAGCTTTTTAAGTTTTAAAAATAATAGTGGAAAATTATATCTAAGTCAAAAAACAGGAACATTTGACAAAACTGTTTCAGAAACTGAAACAACACCGATACTAATAGAAAACAATACAATTTATTTGAGAGTGAAAATTAGCAGGGGCGGAATATGTAATTTCTTTTATAGCCTAGACGATAAAAATTATCAAAAAGTTGGAAACGACTTTAAAGCGAAAGAAGGAAAATGGATTGGTGCCAAAGTCGGACTTTTCGCTTTAGGCGAAGAAATAAAAAATGATTCTGGAAATGTAGAAGTAGATTGGTTCCGAATCACGAAATAAAAAGTGTAAAATATAGAAAAACGTAATTTTTTTAATTGTTTTAAAAAAAACGGCTTTCATAATTTGATTTTGGTAAACGAAATAAAAAAAGCGATATCAAAATACATTACGTGAAAAAAGATAGTTTAAATGTGTGTTTAAATGATTTTTCTTACAAATAATCAAAATAAAACTTATTTTTTGACTATTGAAGATAAAAATAAGCGACTCCAAAAACAAAGCATTAAATAGATTTAAAATGATGCAATTAAAAAAAATAGCATTAATGCTTATCGTATTTTTAAGCATTGGGCTTCATGCTCAAACCTCATACAAAAGATGGTCTGAGATTATTCGTAAAAGCGATGCAGCTTGGTTTGCTTCGGCGGAAGCCAAAAAAATAGCAGAAAATGTATTATTGTATCAAAGAGACATTGGAGGTTGGCCAAAGAATATTCAGATGCAGGACGAACTGACTGAAAAGCAGAGAAAAGATTTAATTGCACTCAAAAAAACAGCGGTAGAAACTACAACAGACAATGGAGCAACCTGTCAAGAAATGCTTTTTATGTCTAGAATGTATACGCAGGTAAAAGACGACCGTTACAAAGAATCTTTTCTGAAAGGATTAAATTATCTTTTAGAAGCTCAATATGCTAACGGTGGATGGCCACAGTTTTATCCGTTAAAAAAAGGCTATTATACCCATATTACTTATAATGATGATTCGATGGTTAACATCATGAATGTTATAAGAGCCGTTGCAGACCAAACCGATTATTACAGCATAAAACCTTCAGTGGAGATTGTCGAAAAATGTAAAAAAGCATTCGATAAAGGTATCGACTGCATTTTGAAAACACAATACAAGCAAAACGGAGTTTTAACCGCATGGTGCGCACAACATGATGAAGTTACGCTGGCTCCAGCAAACGCAAGAGCTTTTGAACTAGCCTCTTTAAGCGGTTACGAATCTGCAAAAATCACTTTACTTTTAATGTCAATTGACAAGCCTTCAAGAGAAATTGTGATTGCTGTTAAAAGTGCGGCAGCATGGTTTGAAAAAACTAAAATTACCAATTTAGAAGAGAAACGAGTTCTAAACGATGCTGGAAAAGTGACAGACAAAAAGATGATTCCTGCCGTAAATGCTAAGCCAATTTGGGCAAGATTTATGGATTTAGAAACCAACGAACCTTTCTTTTGTGATCGTGACGGAATAAAAAAGAAGTCTATTGACCAGATTGGAGCAGAGAGAAGAAATGGCTATTCTTGGTACTCAGATGCACCTGAAGAAGTTTTGAAAAAATATGCTGATTGGGCAGTTAAAAACGGAACCAAAGTAGGAACAGCAGAAAAGAAAAATGTAAACTACATTACAGTAGCACAAGACGGTTCTGGTGATTATACCAAAATTCAAGATGCAGTTTATGCAACTCCGGCATTTCCGTATGAGAAAGTAACCATATTTGTGAAAAACGGAATATATAATGAAAAAGTAAGAGTTCCAGAATGGAACACTAACGTAGTTTTGCAAGGAGAAAGCAAAGAAAATACAATTATTACTTATGATGATAATTTCTCTAAAATAGGTTTAGGAAGAAATAGTACTTTTTATACTTATACACTTTTGGTAGAAGGAGATGATTTTTCTGCATCAAATCTTACGATAAAAAATACTTCAGGAGAACGCGGACAAGCTATCGCATTATCTGTTGTGGCAAACCGAGCTAAAATTATTAATTGCAATCTTTTAGGGAATCAAGACACTTTGTACTTATCTGGAAAAGACGCCAAACAATATTTTAAAGACTGTTATATAGAAGGAACAACAGATTTTATTTTTGGAGGTGCAACCGCTTTATTTGAAAACTGCATCATTCATAGTATAAAAAGTTCCTATATTACAGCAGCATCAACGCCAGAAGGAACTCCTTTTGGATTTGTTTTTAAAAACTGTAAGCTTACCGCAAATTCAGAGGCAAAAGATGTTTATTTAGGTAGGCCATGGCGTATTTATGCCAAGACGGTTTTTGTAAATTGTGAAATGGGAAAACAAATTAAACCAGAAGGCTGGGAAAATTGGTCGAAACCAGAAGCAGAAAAGAATGCCTTTTATGCTGAATACAATTGCAAAGGAGAAGGATTTCAGCCTTCAAAAAGAGTAAAATGGTCACATCAATTAAGTAAAAAAGAAGCCTCAAAATATTCGATAGAAAATATTCTTAAAGACAAGATTGTTAATTGGTATTCTTTTTAGTCTCAGTCACAGTTTTCAGTCTCAGTCTACACTGAACATGGAATAAATAAAATAAAAAATCATGAATTTCAAATACCTTTTAATAATATTCCTTTCTTGGGCTTCATTTGCACAGAATAACGATTTTCCTACGGCGAAAGTTGATTCGATCGTAAAGAGAATTCAGCTTCCTGTAATTCCTTCTTATCAAATCAATATATTAAAATTAGGCGCAAAAGGAGATTCTGTTACAGATAACAAAAAGGTTTTTGATAAAGCGATGGTTTTGTGTAAAAAGAATAATGGAGGAACGATTATAGTTCCAAAAGGCATTTATAAAATCAACGGACCAATTCATTTTGTAAGCAATGTAAACCTTAAAATAGAAAAAGGAGTAAAAATAAAGTTCAGCGATAATCCGAAAGATTATTTGCCAATGGTTTTAACAAGTTGGGAAGGAACCATGCTGTACAATTACAGTCCGCTTATTTATGCCAATAACTGCACGAACATTGTGATTTCTGGCGAAGGAACGATTGATGGAGAAGGAGGAACGACTTGGAAAACTTTTAAAGAAAAAGAAAACGAAGGTAAAAACAGAAGCCGTGAGATGAACCATAATAATACTCCATTAAGCGAAAGAAAATTTGGAGAGGATTACTTTTTAAGACCTCAGATGATTCAGTTTTTAAATTGTAAAAATATATTAGTAGAGAATGTTAGAATAGAAAATTCGCCGTTTTGGTGTCTACATCTTTTAAAATCTCAAAGTATTACAATTAGAGGAATAAGTTACAAATCGTTAAATCACAATAATGACGGAATCGATCCAGAATATACAAAGGATGTTTTAATTGAAAATGTCACTTTTGATAATGGAGATGATAATGTAGCCATAAAAGCAGGAAGAGACCATGAAGGAAGAGCCAATACCGATACGCCAAGCCAAAATATCGTGATTAGAAATTGTAATTTTAAAGGCTTGCATGGAGTTGTAATTGGAAGTGAAATGTCGGCAGGCGTACAGAATGTTTTTGTAGAAAATTGCAAAACAGTAGGGTATTTAAAGAGAGGGATTTATCTAAAAACCAATGCTGACAGAGGAGGTTTTATTAAAAATATTTTTGTTAGAAATATTCAATTAGATGAAGTAGAAGATTGTATTTATATCACTTCAAATTATCATGGAGAAGGAAAAGGATATCAATCTGATATATCAAATGTATATTTTTCAAATATTACTTGTAATAAAGCATCAGAATCAGGAATTGTAATTCAAGGATTTCCAGACAAAAAAATCAAAAACATAACCCTAAAAAACATAGAAATTAAACAAGCGAAAAATGCTTTGTCAAATGAAAATGCAGAAAATGTTTTAATGACAGATGTTTTTATCGGACAAAGAGCAAGCGTGCCTACAGCGGTCTCGAAACAGTAAAAAGTTTACCGCAAAGTTCGCAAAGAAGTGCGTAAAAGTTTAACAAAAAACAAAATTAAAATCTGCCTAATCTGCAAGAGTAAAATTTTTCACTCAGATTTAAAAAGTTCAAAGCAGAATCTGCGTGAAACAAAAAAACAAAAAAAAATGAAAAAATACATTCTTTTAACGCTACTAATCACGTCATTCGGTTTTGCACAGAAAACGACTTTATACTGTATTGGCGATTCTACAATGGCTAACAAAAAAGATCCTGAAAAAAATCCGGAACATGGCTGGGCGCAAGTTTTACAACCTTTCTTTAAAGATAATGTAGTTGTGGTCAATAAAGCAGTTAACGGAAGAAGTACCAGAAGTTTTATAAACGAAAAACGTTGGGATTCTATTTGTAATAAACTTAAAAAAGGAGATTATGTTTTTATTGAATTTGGACATAATGACCAAAAAATTGAAGACCCAAGCCGTTATACAAATCCACACACAGCTTACCGATATAATCTTATAAGATTTGTAAAAGAAAGTCGTGAAAAAGGAGCAATTCCGGTTTTATTAACGTCAATTTCTAGACGTAATTTCAATGAAAAAGGAGTTTTAGTACCAACACATGGCGATTATCCTTTGGAAACCCGTTTAGTAGCGCAAGAATATAATGTACCTTTTATTGATTTAGAATACTATACAGAATTATTGGAACAATCCTTTGGTCCTGAAAGATCTAAGCAATTGCACTTGCATTTTAAAGCAGGCGAGAATCCGTATTACGACAAAGACAAGGCAGATGATACGCATTTATCTTTGTTAGGAGCGACTAGTATTGCCCAAATTGCAATTAACCAAATAAAAGAGTCAAAAGAGTCTTCTTTAAAAACATTGCAAAAAGAAATCAAATAAACAAAACAAGAAAATGTCTTAAATTAATAGTATAAAACCCTTTTAGGGATATATAGAAGTTGTAAATGCGGTACATTTGCCAAACATAATTCTATTAGATACTACTTGGTTGTTGATGTTTATGGAATTGTAATAGATAATTCATCTTTGAAAAGAGAAAACGAGAGTTTTCTCTTTTTTTTGTCAAGACTTAATTTTACCTAATTCATTACTATAAGAAATTATCCCAATTCCAATGTTTTACGACTATCTCTATCATATAGTAAGCTCCACAATATCGATTAAAGTTTGTGACGCAAGACGAATCAACATATGAAAACTGCTAAATGATAGAATTAAAAATTACCGTTTCTTCGATTGCAGAAGTTTCACTGGAGATTATAATTTTACTCCATTTATTATTAAATCAATATAGTATCAGAGTGTAAGATCCGTTACACTAACTTTATTGAACATCAAAAGACTTTCAACATTCTCGTTTGTTATTGCATTGCTATCTGATGAACAATTTAAATTAATTTACGGAATTAAAAGACCTTTATTGTAGATGCAATTCTTTGTTGCGAAGAAGCGTTAGTGGATGAAGTGTCAAAACCAATCTGCGAATATAGAAACAGAGATTAGTTTTTATTCTATAGCAAATAATTGAATTCTCTTAACAAGGATTTGAGATTAGAAATATAGACTTAGGAGTAAAACTAATAAAATATCTAATAATCAAGGTGTTGTTTTTATACGTTTAATCTTTAATGATAAAAAAATAAGCTCTTTTTGATTTTATAACTACTTATGGATTTGGCTTGTGATTATTTAAAAAAGAAAAACCTTCTTGATTCTATTGATAACATTTTAGTAGCATAGTTTAAATATTAAACCCTAATCTACAAGTTTAAAAACTTTTACAGGTAAGAAAAAGTTGAATTTCCCATGAAATTTGCACTTTCAAATTGAGGTCTTAAATAACTGATTTTTGATGGATGTAAATAAGTATTAATATTAATGGGTTAGATAAAATGAAGAATAAATTACTTCCTTTAATTTTTATTTTAGGTTCTTACTATGGATATTCACAAGTAAGTATTGGTAAGCAGGTGCCTAATGCTTCTGCGCAGTTAGAGGTTTTCTCTAGTGACAAAGGGGTATTAATTCCCAATGTTGAATTAACAAGTACAGTAGATAGTTCAACCATTAAAAATGGAAACGTTGTAAGTTTATTGGTTTTTAATACTCAAACTATTGCTGATGTAGTACCGGGATACTACTACTGGTACAATAACAAATGGAATAAATTTGTAGTTTCAGGCGAGTCAAATGGCATTGTTGCGGGTAATGGAGAACCAGGTAAAAAAGGAGAGCCAGGATATCCAGGTGAAAACGTAACGCTTTACACGGACAAATCAAGTGGTACTGTATATGTTCAAAATGAAGATGGAACTTGGACAGCAATAAATGGTAAAAACGGTATCGATGGTAAGAATGGAATTGCTGGAGATAAAGGTCTTCCAGGAGATAAAGGTCTAGATGCTACGGTTCAGATGTATATTGATTATGATACTGGAATTGTTTATGTTAGAGACCCAAAAAATCCTGAAAAGTGGATTCCTGTAAGTGGCCTTGACGGTATTGCAGGAGCGACGGGAGCACCTGGAACGGCAGGTTCTATTACTACTCTTGATGCCATTGTTAAAGATCCAAGTGGTAATATTTATGCTTACGTTGGAGACGATAAAACAGTTGCAGGCCGTGACAAAGATTGGGCGGATAAATCGCCAAACTGGGTTAAGATCAATGGTCTTGACGGAAGAGATGGAAAAGATGGTATTGTAGGGGGTAACGGAGCGCCTGGAGACAAAGGAGAAGTAGGTTATCCTGGAGATAATGTTGCCATGTATATTGACAACACTACAGGAACTGTTTATGTTCGTGATCCAAAAAATCCTGATAAATGGATTCCTTTAACGGGTAAAAACGGAATCGACGGTATTGCCGGAGCAACGGGAGCGCCAGGAACAGCTGGTTCAATCACAACTCTAGATGCAATTGTCAAAGATCCAGAGGGCAATATCTATGCTTATGTTGGAGATGACAAAACAGTTGAAGGACGTGACAAAGAATGGGCAGATAAATCGCCAAACTGGGTTAAGATCAATGGACTTAACGGTGCCAATGGAATCGCCGGAGCAACGGGAGCGCCAGGAACAGCTGGTTCAATCACAACTCTAGATGCCATTGTTAAAGATCCTTCAGGAGATATCTATGCTTACGTTGGAGACGATAAAACAGTTGCAGGACGTGACAAAGAATGGGCAGATAAATCGCCAAACTGGGTTAAGATCAATGGACTTAACGGTGCCAATGGAATTGCCGGAGCAACAGGAGCGCCAGGAACAGCTGGTTCAATCACGACTCTTGATGCCATTGTTAAAGATCCTGCTGGTAATATCTATGCTTACGTTGGAGACGATAAAACAGTTGCAGGCCGTGACAAAGAATGGGCTGATAAATCGCCAAGCTGGGTTAAGATCAATGGTCTTGACGGAAGAGATGGAAAAGATGGTATTGTAGGAGGTAACGGAGCACCTGGAAACAAAGGAGAAGCTGGTTATCCTGGAGATAATGTTGCCATGTATATTGACAACACTACTGGAACAGTTTACGTTCGTGATCCAAAAAATCCTGATAAATGGATTCCATTAACAGGTAAAAACGGTATCGACGGCAAGAATGGAATTGCAGGAGATAAAGGTCTTCCAGGAGATAAAGGTTTAGATGCTTCAATCGAGATGTATATTGATTATGAAACAGGAACTGTTTATGTAAGAGATCCGAAAGATTCTACCAAATGGATTCCTGCAAATAAAGAAACGGTAACGTCATTAAAAGATGTAGTTACTCAGAAAGAAGATGAGCAGGGGCAACAATATGATGTACACACATTAACATATACCGATGAGAATGGGACGGCAAATCCTATTGATATGTCAATATTAGTAAAAGGAACAGAAACATTGACAACCCTTCAATATGATCCTGCTACTGGAGAATTAAATTATAAAGATGAAAAAGGTGAAGTTTCGAATTTCAAATTAACAGATTTAGTTGGTGACGCAGAGACTTTGACAAAATTAGAAGTTAATAATAATGATGGAACATTAGATTATACAGATGAAGGTAAGAATGTTCATCATTTAGATTTGACTGATGTGGTTAAAGAGCCTTGGTTTGCGGTAGCTTCAAACAAAGCAGCAGTATCTAATACGGATGATCTTTACACTCAGGGCTGGGTTGGAATCGGTTTTGATAAAAAATCGGATGCTCCAAATGAGAAACTGAGAGTAAACGGAGCAATCACAACTGTCAATTCTTATTATGCCGATTATGTATTTGAGGATTATTTTAAAGGGTTCTCTGATATAAAATCAGATTATAAATTTAAAAAACTGGAAGAAGTGGATGCTTTTATTAAAAAGAACAAACACCTTCCTGGAATTACACCAATCAATGAATTGGTAAAAACAAAAGAAGGATATTCATTTAATATGTCAGAACTATCAATTCAGTTATTAGAAAAAACAGAAGAGATGTATCTTCATATTATTGAGCAGAACAAAATAAACGAAGCTCAAAGTAAAGAAATTGAAGCAAAAGAACAGGAAATTAAAGAACTGAAAAAAGCTTCAGAAGCTATGAATTTACGATTGGAAAAATTAGAGAAATTATTAGCTAAGTAATAGAATAGATTAAAAGAAAAACCCAACTATCTCAGTTGGGTTTTTTATTTAAATCATGGTTTAATTACTGCATTAAAAATGTCTTAAACTATGATTTTAAAAACTTTTCGTGGTAAACTTAGATTGGAATTACTCTGACCTTTGTGGCTTCAAACAAATTTGTAGGATCAGTTATTATTGGATGATAAAATAAAAGACAATGCTTGTTTTTCTATTTATAAGTCTATTTGATAATGTTTTAAAATTTTTAATAACCCATTAATGATTAAATCATATGAAGAATAAATTACTTCCTTTACTTTTTGTCTTAGGTAGTTATTCTGCCTACTCACAAGTAGTGATAGGAAAACAAGAAGTTACACCTTCTGCTCAATTAGAGGTTTTTGCTAGTGATAAAGGGATGTTGATTCCTCGTGTTCAATTGACAAGTACTACGGATAAAACAACTATTAAAAGTGGCAATGTAGAAAGTTTGTTGGTATTTAATACTCAGACAATTTCAGATATTGTGCCTGGTTACTATTACTGGTATAACAATAAATGGAATAAATTTATTATTTCTGGCGAATCCAATGGTGTTGTTGCTGGTGAAGGTGCGCCTGGTAAAAAAGGAGATCCTGGATATCCTGGTGAAAATGTAACATTGTATACTGATAAAGGAACAGGTACTGTATATGTCCAAAACGAAGATGGAACATGGACATCTATAAACGGTAAAAATGGATTGGACGGCAAAAACGGTATTTCTGGAGGCAAAGGGCTTCCAGGAGATAGACGATAAGGGAATCTTCTTAAAAATGTTTAGAAGAAAATTAAAAGCTGATTTTGATGTTTTTGAAAAATCATTTTTCGATACTAATGAAGATAAAAACAAACAATATGATCGTACGATATATGTAGTGTATGAAAAGAAAGAATTACTTAGTATTCTGCAAGAAAATATAAATGCAAATGCATTGGTTTGTTTATTTGATAAACAGTTTTATACAAGCTTATCATTATTAGAAATAATGAATAATGTGATACTATTTGATGATTGTAAAACAAGCCGAGAACTTTTTAGCGAAATGAAGACTTTTTTTAAAAAGAAATTCGACTTAAAAAACAAAAAGATATCAATGAAAAAGACTTTTAGTGTCATGTCTCCAGAATATCACAAAGCGATGTACTATTTAATGTGATTTTTTTATTTGGTATAACTATTTAATAGTATACCATCAATTGATTGCAGGATAAGCTTGGTCTCTTATTCTGCAATCTCGTTTTAATACTATATTTTAAGCTGTCAAATAAAGTTTTTTCTAATAAGTGTTGTTATAACAATTAATTCTCTTAAATTGTTCTGATAAAAAATAATTGACAGCAAGAATGAAAAAACAGACTTTATTTTATATTTCTACAACTTTGGTTGCAACTCTATTAACAAGTTGTAAAGTTTCTCAAAACGTTTCAGGAAAAACTATTGTTTTAAAGAATAAGGGTACGATAGCTTTATCTCAAAAAGCGGTTTCCATAAAAAGAGAAGATTTAAAAGAATATAAAAATAAAGGAAGTTTTCCAATACTACTTTTTAAAACAGATACAATTCCGGCACAAACCAATGATCTTAATGGAGATGGGAAATGGGATGAACTATTTTTTACTACCAATTTTTTGCCAAGCGAAGAAAAGATTGTCACATTAGAATGGTCAGAAGTTGATCCGAAATTTACTGTAAAAACAAGCGTTCGATTTGGGAAAAGAGAAGGGAAGAATTTACCAGTTCATCCCGATACTCAAGAAGTTTTAATGGCTGACCAAGTTTATAAAAAATTAGGTTATCAAAAATATCAAACAGACGGGCCAACTTGGGAAAATGATAAAGTAGGTTTTAGACATTATTTGGATGGAAGAAACTGCAAAGATGTTTTTGGAAAAAAAATACCTGGAATAACTCCCGAAAATGTTGGAATTAATAACGAAGGTGCTGTTGAAGATAATTATCATGTAATGCACGACTGGGGAAGAGATATTTTTCCGGTTGGAAATTCTGCTGGCTTAGGAGGTTATGCGTTGTCTGTTGACAATAAAATTAACAGGCTTGGAATTTTACTTAATGATACCATTAATAATGTAGAAAAAACGACTTTCAAAATTGTTAGTGAAGGTCCGGTGAATTCAGTTTTGAGTTATCACTATCAAAATTGGAAAGCATCTAATAATATGTATCAAGTGCAAGAAACAACTTCTATCTGGCCTGGAATGTATGGTTATAAAAATACGGTAGCAATAAACGGGATTAAAGGGAAGGAAACTTTTCTGGCTGCAATTTCTAATTTGAATAATAAAAAACCGTTGCAGGTTATTGAATCTGGTGATTGGATTTGTTTAATACAGCATGATTATTTGACCTACGAACGTCAATGGATTTTAGGAACTGCTATTTTAGTTCCGAAGAATATTTATGAGGGTTATATTGAAGCTCCAAAAACGGGACAACTGACAGATTCGTATTTGGCAAAACTAAAGATTGAAAACAATAAAGAAATTAGTTATTATGCCATTGCTGCTTGGGAATTAAGTGCTGATAAAGGATTTGAAGATTCTACATTTTTCACCAATTATGTAACGAATTTAGCAAAACAGCTTTCTGTAAAAATAGATATTTTAATCAAGTAGAAGTCGTTGATTTGAATAGCCGTTAAGATGACTTTGACACTTGAATGTCTAAAATTGTCCATGAAAATAAGAGACTAATTGAGTAATTTTTTCCTTTTTTGAGTAATTTTTCCATTGATAAACCCACAAATGAGAGTGCTTTCAGACGATATTAAATAAAAAAAATCAATGTATCAGATACTTCATATAAAGCTTTAATTATAGTAATTGGATATAATTTAAAAATAAGTATTTGATTTCTAGATTATTGTAGTTTTTGAATGTTTTGACAAACGTACAGGTCAATTTATTGTAAAGAAAATGAATGAAAAACTGCATTAAATTTAACAGCAAATTTGTTGTAACTATCACACAAACTTCTATTTTTGTGGCTTAATTTAACAATATATAAGCATGAAAGATTTATTAGTAAAAATCAACGCCGAAATTGACACATTTAAAGCAGAAGCTGAATCTTTAACTGAAAAAGGAATTAAAGCTGCAGGTCCAAGAGCACGTAAAGCTACTTTAGAAATTGAAAAACTTTTAAAAGAGTTCAGAAAAGTTTCTATCGAAGAATCAAAAAAATAATTTTCTTTAGAGAAAGTAAAAACCTCGCTGAAAAGCGAGGTTTTTTTATTTAATTCGTGAATTCGTGGCGGAAAACCTTTCAACATAACTATGAACTTTGGCCCTTAGATCGAATTTCTATCAATAAAATTGAAAGGCACTTTTACCTGACCTTTTTCTTTATTTAAAATCATGCGAGCGGCAGTTTCTCCCATGATATTAAAATCTGTAGACATTACTGTAATTCCTAATAATTCTTTCAGAGGTGTATCATTATAAGATATTACTCCAATCTCTTTTCCTAAAACGTATTCTTCATCGCGAATCTGTTTCACTAGATTTACCAGATCAGATTCTTCAATAGTGATAAATAAATCTCCTTTTTTAAGAATCATATCATCGTAAACTTCGCTTAGAATCTCAAAATTGATTTCGTGTTCAACGCAGAATTTTCTAAATCCGTGTAGAATTCTTCTAGGATAAGGATAAACGGCTTTGTCGGGATAAACTAATATAAGTCGCTTGTATTTTGCTATTTTAGAAAGACCTTCTTTTAAAGCATTATAAATATCATTTTCAAAATCCTGATAAATTTTAATTACTTCATCACCGGTACCTAATTTGATATTATCTAGAACAACAAGTTTTTCTTGTGGAATATTTTTAATCGCATTTACCACTTCGTCTGTAAAACTAAGATGTTTTAACTCGTCTGTTTTAAAATGTGTTGTAATGACATAATAGTCGTATGCGCCTTCAAACTTATCTAAGATATTTAAAAATAACGTTTCGTCGCAGTGATAGATTTGAAGATCAACATGTGCATTTGCTCCTAAAGTATCAATAAAAGAACTATAAGTTTTCATTTTATAAGAACTCAACTTATTCGTTAGAAACAAAATATTGACTTTAGACTCCAGTTTAGTTCTGGTAATATAATAACCTTTACCTCTAATAGAAGAAATGATTTTTCTTTCCTTTAAAATGTTATACGCCTTTTCGACTGTATCTCGAGACATATAAAATTCTTCACTAAAACTATTTATGGAAGGAATTTTTTGATTGATTTTCAAATTTCCATTAGCGATGTTCTGAAGAATAGAGTCAACAATTTGTTTGTACTTAGGAACCCTTGAGTCTTCGTCTATTTTAATAAGTTTGATCATGTTCATTTGAGGAAATTTGTCCCGTATTTCAACGAAACCCTTTTTTAATTCTAAATTTTATCAAAAAAAACTTTTTAAGTATAATATTTTTCGATTTACTCATTATGCTACTCAAAAGAGAATTCAATAACACTTGTAATCTTTTTTTTATAATTTCTAAATTTTAACCCGAATGCAGATTCAATAATTACGAAATCGATTGCTAAAATAGCCATTTTAAATTTATTTACCCAATAATTACAAAGTGTTATTTGTAATAATCTTTAGATTTAACAAAAAAAGCAAAATCTATAAAGGATAGTACAGGACAGTTTTGTTTTTTACATTCTATTATTTTACAAAACCAAATTACTATCTACCTAACCAAAAACTAAAATTTATTAAATGGAATCATTATTAGGAATCATTTTTCATTCTATCGGAGGATTTTCTTCAGGTAGTTTTTATATGCCTTTTAAAAAAGTAAAAGACTGGGCTTGGGAAAGCTATTGGCTTGTAGGAGGGTTTTTCTCTTGGCTGATTGTACCACCAATCGCAGCTTACTTAACAATTCCTCATTTTGGTGAAATTATCGCTGCCGCTTCTCCATCAATAAAAGCCTTTACGTTTACAATGGGTCTTGTGTGGGGAATAGGAGGTTTAACTTATGGTTTAGGTGTTCGCTATTTAGGAATGTCTTTAGGAAATTCGATTACGCTTGGGTTCTGCTCTGCATTTGGTGCTTTGGTTCCTTCAATTTATTACGATTTATATCCAACAGAAGGTAAAATCTCTTTCACGGATATGCTTGCAAGTTCTGGTGGACAATTGGTTTTATTAGGAACTGCAGTGTGTCTTTTAGGAATTGCAATTTCAGGAAAAGCAGGAATGCTTAAAGAAAAAGATTTTGCCACAGGTCACGAAGATAAAGACAAAGATTTCAGTTTAGTAAAAGGTTTAACCGTTGCTGTTATTTCGGGTATTTTGAGCTCTTTTTTTAATTACGGAATTGAAGCTGGAAAACCAATGGCAGAACAAGCCGTAATTAACGGTTGCAATCCTTTGTTTCAAAACAATGTAACGTATATCGTTTTGCTTTGGGGAGGTCTTACAACCAACTTTATCTGGTGTCTTTATCTGAATTTTAAAAATAAAACTATTGGTGATTATACCAATAAATCTACTCCGATAACTAAAAACGTTTTGTTTTCTGCTCTTGCTGGAACTATGTGGTTTTTACAGTTTTTCTTCTACGGAATGGGAGAAAGTAAATTAGGAAATGGGGCAAGTTCATGGATTTTGCACATGGCAACTATTATCCTGACAGCAAACTTTTGGGGATTTTATTTAAAAGAATGGACGGGAGTTTCTAAAAAGACATTTAGAACTTTCATCTGGGGAATCGGGCTAATTATGCTTTCGATTGTTTTGGTAGGAATTGGTAACTCATTATAAATAATACAAGAATTAATATAAACGTATATGTCGAATACAAACACAATTAATACAAATTTTAAGCATGTAAGCTACCTTTGGGATGATGCTAAAGCCGCAGCATTGGCGGGTGACGAAGTAGCGCTGTTTATTTATCGTTCTAACTTGTTAGGAGCTGATTTAAGATTGACCAACTACGGAGGTGGAAACACGTCTGTGAAAATTACAGACAAAGATCCTTTAACTGGAGAATCTTCTGAAGTAATGTGGATTAAAGGTTCTGGTGGAGATATTGGAACATTGACTAAATCAGGTTGTGCTGCTTTGTATTTAGACAGACTTCGTAATTTGGAGAATGTTTACAGAGGAATCGAATTTGAAGACGAAATGGTAGAATTATTCAACCACTGTATTTTCGATTTATCATCAAAAGCGCCTTCAATCGATACGCCATTACACGGTTTTCTTCCATTCAAACATATCGATCACTTACATCCAGATGCTGCAATTGCTATCGCTGCAGCGAAAGATGGAAAGAAAATTACTGAAGAATTATTCAACGGAGAAATCGGTTGGGTTGGCTGGCAACGTCCAGGATTTGATCTTGGTCTTCAGTTAAGAGCTTGTTTAGAAGAAGCAGCTCAAAACGGAAAACAACTACGCGGAATCATGTTAGGTTCTCACGGTTTGTTTACTTGGGGAGATACTGCCTTTGAAAGTTATATGAACACATTAGAAGTAATCGAAAAATGTGCTGAATATTTGGAAAGCAACTACGGAAAATCTCGTCCAGTTTTTGGAGGAAAGAAAATTGACAGTCTTCCAGAAGCAGATCGTAAATTGAAAGCAGCAAAAGTTGCTCCAATCTTAAGAGGTTTCTGTTCTTCAGAGCGTCAAATGATCGGACATTATACAGACGATGCAAGAGTTTTGGAATTCATCAATTCTAATGATCTTTCAAAATTAGCTCCATTAGGAACTTCTTGCCCAGATCACTTTTTAAGAACTAAAATCAGTCCATTGGTTTTAGAATTAGATCCAAACGAAGATTTATCTGATATCGATGCAGTTAAAGCAAAATTAACTCCTGCTTTTGAAGCATACCGTGCAATGTACAAAGACTATTACAATGCATGTAAAAAATCAAATTCACCAGCAATGCGTGACCCGAACCCAGTTGTAATTTTGTATCCTGGAGTTGGTATGTTCACATTTGCTAAAGATAAAACAATGGCACGTTTGGCATCTGAATATTACATCAATGCAGTAAACGTAATGAAAGGCGCAGAAGCAGTTTCAGAATATACTTCTTTACCACACCAAGAAGCTTTTGATATTGAATATTGGTTGTTGGAAGAAGCTAAATTACAGCGTATGCCAAAACCAAAAGCATTATCTGGGAGAGTAGCTCTTATTACAGGTTCTGCGGGAGGAATTGGAAAAGCTATCGCTAAAAAATTCGCTCAAGAAGGTGCTTGTGTGGTAATTAATGATATCAACGAAGAGCGTTTAGAAGGAGCAACGGCTGAGTTTATTAAATCTTTTGGTAAAGATGCAGTTTCAAGCACTTTATTGAATGTTACTGACGAAGTAAGTACAGAAAAAGCATTAGACGAAGCTTCTTTAGCTTTTGGAGGTGTTGATATTGTGGTGAATAATGCTGGAATCAGTATTTCTAAATCTATCGCAGAACATACTTTAGAAGAGTGGGATAGATTATATGATATTTTGGTAAAAGGGCAATTCATTGTTTCTAAAGCCGGAATCGAAGTAATGCGTAAGCAAGGTTTTGGAGGAGATATTGTAAATATCGTTTCTAAAAATGCTGTTGTAGCTGGTCCAAACAATCCTGGATACGGTTCTGCAAAAGCGGCTCAAGCGCACTTAACACGTTTAATGGCAGCAGAACTTGGTGCAGATAAAATTCGTGTTAACACAGTAAATCCTGATGCTGTAATTTCAGACTCAAACATTTGGTCTGGAGGATGGGCAGAAGGTCGTGCAAAAGCATACGGAGTTACAGTTGAAGAACTTCCGGCTTACTATGCAAAACGTACGTTATTAAATGAAATCATATTGCCAGATGATATTGCCAATGCTTGTTATGCTTTTGTTGGAGGTTTACTAGGTAAATCTACAGGGAACGCATTAAACGTAGACGGCGGCGTTGCCATGGGCTTTTATAGATAAAGATTGTTTAGGTTTTTTATATAAGTTTGTTTAAGCAAAAGTGGTTTTTTGTGGTCTAGCGTTCGAATTCTTTCGAACGTTAGATTTTTTTAGACTATATCAATTTGTTTTAAACAGAGAAAACTTAACAAAAAAGTGAAGTAAAACCAGAGTTTAGTTTTTATAGAATTTTTAAGTTGAAAAATATTTAAACACATAGAAACATAGATCAAAATTTAAGCGAAGAAGGTTTCAGAAAATCAAGATTTTACACATAGCTATATGTGTTAATAGGAGTGAAATGCCTTTGAATACAACGATGAGCCTATGATTATTCTTTATGTTAAAAAAAATATACTAACGTATAAAATCTATATATTGTAAACTCTATTAAAATATAATAACTATGTTAATCGGATCAAACCACATCGAATCTCATAACGAGGATTTATTAAAAAAACACCAGAACAAATTAGTTTTCACTGCATCAGAAATTAATGATTCAGAAGCGATTATTCAAAAATTAATCGACTTTCAAATTGCGATTCCATCTTGGGCTTTAGGAACAGGAGGAACAAGATTTGGACGTTTTGCTGGAGGAGGAGAACCTCGTTCTATTGAAGAGAAAATCGAAGACGTTGGTTTGCTTCATAAATTAAATAATGCTTCTGGAGCTATTTCACTTCATATTCCGTGGGATATTCCAACCAATTACAATTCTATTAGAGAACTTGCAGCGCAACACGGATTGAAATTTGATGCCATGAACTCGAATACTTTTCAAGATCAAGCAGATTCGGCACATTCATACCGTTATGGTTCTTTACAAAACGTAAATAAAGCGGTTCGTAAACAAGCAATTGCTCATAATATTGAAGTAATTCAACACGGAATCGAATTAGGATCTGAGTCGTTAACCATTTGGTTGGCTGATGGTTCTAACTTTCCTGGACAATTAAACTTCAGAAAAGCATACCAAAATACATTAGAAAGTTTAGAAGAAATCTACGATGCATTGCCTTCAAACTGGAAATTATTTTTAGAATATAAATGTGCAGAACCTAACTTTTATTCTACAACAGTTGCAGATTGGGGACAATCTTATTCTTACGTTCAAAAATTAGGAGACAAAGCAAAAACACTTGTTGATTTAGGACATCATTTACCAAACGCAAACATCGAACAAATTGTTTCTATTTTATTGATGGACAACAAATTAGGTGGTTTCCACTTTAACGATTCAAAATACGGTGATGACGATTTAACAGCTGGAGCATTAAAACCATATCAATTATTCTTGATTTTCAATGAATTGGTTGAAGGAATGGATGCAAGAGGAATGAATCACGCCAAAGATTTAGGTTGGATGATCGATGCTTCTCACAATATCAAAGATCCATTAGAAGATTTATTACAGTCTGTTGAAGCAATTATGATTGCTTACGCTCAGGCACTTTCTGTAGATAGAAAAGCATTAGAACAGGCGCAAGAAGAAAATGATGTGGTAAAAGCACAAGAAATTCTTCAAAATGCATTCCGTACAGATGTTCGCGCATTAGTAGCAGAAGCTCGTCTTCGTTCTGGAGCGGCATTAAATCCAGTAGCATTATATCGTTCACTTCAGGTTAGAGAAAACCTAATTGACGAAAGAGGTTTAAAAACAATGGCCACTGGGTTGTAATTATAAATTATGAATAATGAGTTGTAAGTTGATAAAAGACCTATAACTCATTATATTAAAATTTATAATTTACAATTTACAATTTACAATTAAAGAAATGAATGTAGTTGCGATTTTTGATATTGGTAAAACAAACAAAAAGGTTTTTTTATTTAACGAAAATTATAAAATTGTCTGGGAGAAATCGGTAAATCTGGATGAAACCACAGACGAAGATGGATTTCCGTGTGAAGATATCGAAGTACTGAAAAATTGGATTTTAGATCGATTATCTGAAATAAAAGAACTGAAGGATTATGTTTTAAAAGCAATCAATTTCAGCACTTACGGAGCCAGTTTTGTTTATATTGATGAAAACGGAAAAGTTTTAACTCCTCTGTATAATTATCTAAAAGATTATCCAGAGGATTTAAAATCTAATTTCTACGAAAAATACAAAGGAGAAAAAAAGTTTGCTGTAAAAACAGCTTCTCCGGTTTTAGGCAGTTTAAATTCTGGAATGCAGATTTATCGCCTGAAAGAAGAAAAACCTGAAATCTTCGAAAAAGTAAAATACTGTCTGCATTTGCCGCAGTTTTTAAGTTTTCTTTTAACGAATGAAGCCTACGCTGATATTACAAGCATTGGCTGTCATACGAATATGTGGAATTTCAAAAAAATGAAATACCACAGATGGCTAAAAGAAGAAAATATTGAAGAAAAAATACCGCCGATACATTTTGGAAAAGATGTAATCATGACGCGTGAAAACATTGCAATCGGAGTAGGTCTTCACGATAGTTCATCGGCGATTATTCCATACACAATCAACTTTACAGAACCTTTCGTATTGTTGTCTACAGGAACTTGGAGTATTTCTTTGAATCCATTCAACAATAAACCGCTAACTTTTGACGAATCGCAAAACGATTGTCTTTGTTATTTGCAATACACAGAAAAGCCTGTAAAAGCGGCGCGTTTATTTGCAGGAAACGAACACGAAGTTCAGACGAAACGTTTGGCAGAGCATTTTAATGTTCCGGTTGATACGTACAAAGAAGTATATTTTGATAAAAAGATAGTCGCTAATTTGAGAGCGCTTAACTTTCAGATTATCTATCCGAAAAAATACAATTTTGATATCTTGAATGAATGTCCTTTTCAAAAAAGAGATCTTTCCAATTATAAAGATTACGAAACAGCGTATCATCAATTGATGCTGGATTTGGTAGAACAACAGGTTTTTTCTACCAATTTGGTAATTCATAATAGTCCGGTAAAAAAGATTTTTGTGGATGGCGGTTTCAGTAAAAATTCGATTTATATGAATTTATTGGCAGAAGCTTTTCCAGATGTAGAAGTTTATGCGGCTTCGATGGCTCAGGCGAGTGCTTTGGGCGCGGCGTTGGCGATACATCAAAACTGGAATCCGAAACCAATTCAGAACGATTTAATTGACTTGAAATTCTATAAACATTAGGTAAAAACGGTCTGTATGTTGTAAATTTGCTGAGAAACGTATTTTTTACATTTTTACTTTACACGCCAAATGAACAACACACTAAATACTACAACATGAAAATTGGACTTTTTATACCTTGTTATGTCGACCAATTTTATCCAAAAGTAGGAATCGCAACCTACGAATTACTACAAAAATTAGGTTGTGACGTCGAGTTTCCGATGGGACAAACCTGCTGCGGACAACCAATGGCCAATAGCGGTTATGCGCATTTAACAAAAGGATGCGACACCAATTTTATTGCCAATTTTTCTGGATTTGATTACATCGTCTGTCCTTCCGGAAGTTGTGTTTTGCATGTAAAAGACCATTTACACGACGAAAAACAAGAAGAGAAAGCGACAGCAATTCGAAATACAGTTTACGAACTGACAGAATTTATAACCGACGTTTTAAAAATTGACCATATAGACGGAAGATTTCCGTATAAAGTCGGAATGCACGTAAGCTGTCACGGTCAACGCGGATTAAAGCTTTCGCAAATGACAGAATTAAACGCACCATTTTTCTCAAAACCAGGTCAATTATTGCATAGCATTAAAGATCTTGATTTAGTTGAATTAACTAGAAAAGACGAATGTTGTGGTTTTGGAGGAACGTTTTGCGTAACCGAAGAAGCTATTTCTGTAAAAATGGGTCAAGATCGTATTAAAGATCATGAAAGTCATAATGTGGATTATATTACTGGTGGAGATATGTCTTGCTTAATGCATTTGGATGGAATTCTAAAAAGACAAAAAAGTAGGATCAAAACCATTCACATTGCTGAAATATTAAACTCACTCGAAAATTAATTTTTTTTTCTACCATTAAGATATTAAGTGAATTAAGTTTAGCTTGAAATATTTAATGGTTAATAAATAAGAGATTTAAGTGATTTTAAAGCAAGCTTAATTTGCTTTTAATCATTTAGAAATTAAGGTTATAAAGTTTAGCTTAATTTACTTAATGCCTTAATGGTAAAAACAATTTTTACAGATGTCATCAGAAAAAGTAATACCGCACAGCGAAGCCGCAGCAAAGTTTAACAAAGACGTAGAGCGTGTCAATTGGCATGACGAAACGCTTTGGTTTGTGCGTGCCAAAAGAGATAAATCAGCGCATCAAATTGAAGATTGGGAACTGCTTCGCGAAACAGCTTCCAAAATCAAATTTAATGTGCTTTCTAATATTCACGATTATTTAGTTGAATTTGAAGCCAATGCCCAACGAAACGGAATAATTGTACATTGGGCAGCCGATGCCAAAGAACACAACGAAATTGTGCATTCTATCATGGCCAAACATGAGGTAAAGCAAATGGTGAAATCCAAATCTATGCTTACAGAAGAATGCCATTTAAATGATTATTTAGCCGAAAAAGGAATAGAAGTAATCGACTCTGATTTAGGTGAATATATCGTTCAGCTTCGAAAAGAACCGCCAAGCCATATTGTACTTCCGGCGATTCACTTAAAGAAAGAAGATGTAAGTGAAACTTTCCATGAACATTTAGGTACAGAAAAAGGAAATTTCAATCCGCAGTATTTGACAGAATCGGCTCGTCAGAGTTTGAGAAATACGTTCTTAACAAGAAAAGTAGCTTTAACCGGAGTCAATTTTGCTGTTGCAGAAACAGGAGAAATTGTGGTTTGTACCAACGAAGGAAATGCCGATATGGGCGCGCATTTAGCAGACGTTCATATTGCTTGTATGGGATTTGAGAAATTGATTCCGAAAAGAGAACATTTAGGTGTTTTCTTGAGATTATTGGCTAGAAGTGCCACAGGACAACCTATTACGACTTTTTCTAGCCATTTCAAGAAACCAAGAGACGGGAAAGAAATGCACATCGTAATTGTAGACAACGGAAGAAGTACACAATTAGGAAGAGAAGAATTTAGAAATTCATTAAAATGTATTCGTTGTGGTGCGTGTATGAACACTTGCCCAGTTTACAGACGAAGCGGCGGACACAGTTATCACAATGCAGTTGCGGGACCAATTGGTTCTATTTTAGCGCCAAATTTGGATATGAGCAAAAATGCCGATCTGCCTTTTGCAAGTACACTTTGTGGTTCATGTACGAATGTTTGTCCGGTAAAAATTGATATTCACGATCAATTGTACAAATGGCGTCAGGTTTTAGTTAAAGAAGGACATACGCCAACTGCGAAAACAGTTGCGATGAAAACAATGGCAAAAGTATTGGCGAATCCGACGGTTTTTAATATCGCTGGAAAATCAGGACGATTTGTAATGAAAAACGTTCCTGCAATGGTCAATAATAAGATGAATAAATGGTACGATCAGCGCGAAATGCCAGACGTTCCTGAAGAATCTTTTAGAGAATGGTACAAGAAAAATTCAAAAGAATCTAAAGATAAAAAGAATGAGTAGTAAAGGCGATATTTTAAAAAGAATAAAATTGAACCAGCCAACTGAGGCTGCAGAATTGCCAGATCTAAATCTTTTAGGTTCAGAACAATTTGATGTATTAGAAACCTATAAAACGGTTTTAAAAGGTATTGGAGGAGATCCTGTTGAAGTTGCTGATTACAACGAAATCATTAATTATATTAAATCGAATTATAATTTAGATAAAAGAGTAATCACAACGCTGCCTGAACTTTCTGAAATTGCTTCTTTAGATTGGAAAACAGTAGATCCGCATTCGCTTCAAGATGTCGAGTTAACAGTTGTAAAAGCTCATTTTGGAGTGGCAGAAAACAGCGGACTTTGGGTAACCGATGATATTTTAGGACAACGCGTTGCGCCTTTTATTGCGCAATATTTAGCAATTATAGTGCATAAAAAAGATCTTGTGCGTACGATGCAACAAGCGTATCAAAGAATCGGAAACATGGAATACGGTTTCGGAACTTTCATTGCTGGACCTTCAAAAACGGCAGATATTGAACAATCATTGGTTTTGGGAGCACATGGCGCCAGAGGATTGATTGTGTTTTTATTAGATTAAAAATAAGTTGAAGTAAAAAACATTTAAAAAATAAAATATTTAATCAGGATGCAGAAGTTTTGTTATTTCTGCATCCTTTTTTGTAAAATATAGCTAAAATAGCTTATAATTGTACTTTTTACAAGAACATAAAAAAGTATATTTTGAAGCGTTTTGTTCTATATATTCTACTCTTATTCGGATTTTCTTCCGCAATCTATTCACAAGATTATCCAGTCAAATTTCTTGACATCTCAGACGGTTTGTCCAACAATTCAATTATTACCATTTATCAGGATAATGAAGGTTATATGTGGTTTGGAACTTATGATGGTCTGAACCGATATGACGGCTATAATTTTAAAGTTTTCAGAAATCGTATCAACGATAAGAAATCACTTTTATTTAATACTATCTACAATATTGAAGGCGATTCCAAAAACAATATTTGGGTTGGAGGAACGAGTGGAATTTCCATTTATAATAAAACAAAAGCGACATTTCATACGGTAAAATATCTCTCTGATAAAAAGGTAAAAGTACTTCAGGACATCATTCATCAAATGCGTTCGGTATCCAATAATTTAGTTTTGGTTGCTTCTCAAAAATTAGGTTTATTGGCTTTTGAAAATGGTTCTTTTACAGGAAAACTTGTTCCGTTAAAAGCATTAGGAAATAAAATAAACATCAATGATTATGATGCTGTAGCAATTCAGGAAAATAAAGAAAAATCAGGATGTTGGGTGTACGTTAGAAATGTTGGCGTTTGCAATTACAATTATAAAACAAAAGATCTAAAAATCGTTTTTCCACTTACAATCGGAGTAAAAGCCATGAAACTTTCCTCTGATGGAAATCTTTTACTGGGAACTGATGAAGGTCTGTTTTTAATGAACACCAAAACAGGATTTATTTCGCAAAATTATTTTACAAACAAATGTAGTGTTACGGATGTTTTGGTAGATAAAAAAGGAAAAACCTGGGTAACAACCGATGGATGTGGAATTTTCTACATCAATAAAAACGAGAAAAAGCTTCTTTCTTATAATGAATCATTGGCCAAAAGTAATTCGGTTTGGAGTTTGTACGAAGACAAATCGGGTAATAAATGGTTCGGCTCCCTTCGTGGCGGAATCAGTATGTTGAGTGATACGCCAAAGTATTTTAAAAGTGTTCGTTATAATGCCAAAGATCCGGCAGATAACTTTATTTTGTCTTTTTGTGAAGATGAAAAAAAGAATGTTTGGGTGGGTACAGACGGTGCAGGTCTAAAATATTGGGATAGAAAAAATAATACCTATACAGATTATGAAAACTTACTTCCGAGTACTTTTATTACCGGAATTGCTCGTGATGATAATAACGATATCTGGATTTCAACCTGGGCGGGTGGAGTCAATAAAATCAACAAAAACACTCACGATTTAAGACATTATGCGTGCTATAATCCTTTTACAAAACAATTAGAAAAGAATATTTGGTTTGTTTTTAAAGATTCCAAATCAAATATTTGGGCGAGTGCAACAAATGAAGGTTCGTTATATCTTTTAAATAGAAATAATGACAGTTTTGAACTTTTTGATAAAAGAATTGATAACCTGCAATGCATGACTGAAACTTCAGATGGAAAATTGTGGGCTGGAAATTACAATTCGCTTTTATCCATCGAAAAAAACACAAAAAAAATCACCAAGAAAGCGATTGGAAATCCGATCAGATGTATTTATGAAGATAAAAACAAGAATCTCTGGGTCGGAACGCAGGAGGGAGGTTTGCTTTTATTTGACAGAAAAACAAATACTTTTAAAAGGCTGACTATTGATGACGGTTTACCATCAAATACCATTTTAAGATTATTAGAAGACAATGAAGGTAATTTATGGATGAGTACCTACAATGGAATCTGTCGTTACGATAAAAAGAGTAAAACATTCCGTAATTTTTCTGTAAACGACGGACTTCAAAGTAATCAATTCAGTTTTAATGCCGGAATTAAACTTTCATCTGGAGAATTTCTTTTTGGTGGAATAAACGGATTTAATGTTTTTTATCCAAATGCAATAAAAGGTTTCAATCAAAAAAATAACGTTTTATTGACTGATTTTTATGTGAATAATCAGCTGATTGAAGATACTAACACAGAAGTTGATACTGATGCTGATAAAATTAAAGATGTTAGTTTAGAATACGATCAGACCACTTTATCGCTAGAGTTTGTGGCTTTAAATTACAACAACGCAGACAAAATAAATTATGCGTATTTTTTAGAAGGTTGGGATGAACAATGGAATTATGTTGGGCAAACCAGAAAAGCCAATTATTCTAGATTGCCAGAAGGGAAATATACTTTTAAAGTCAAAACGACCAATTTTAAAGGTGGTTGGAATAAGGAAGTCAGTTTGGTTTCTATACAAGTTTTGCCGCCTTGGTATAGAACATGGTGGGCGTATACATTGTATTTAGCAGCCATTGGCGGACTTTTGTTTTTATATCTTGATTACAATAAAAACAAAGAAAAACTTAAGTATAAAGTAAAAATTGCCGAATTAGAAAGCAAAAAAGAGAAAGAGATTGCAGAAAAGCAGTCTTCTATGTTTACTTATATTTCGCATGAATTTAGAACGCCGCTTTCGCTGATAATCAATCCATTGAAGAAAGCGGTTCAGAAAGAAAATGTCGAAAATGGTTCTTCAGGAAGCGATTTGGCCATTGCACACCGAAATGCCAGAAGACTTTTGAGTTTGGTAGATCAATTACTTTTATTGCGAAAAGCAGAAAACGATGCGGATGCTTTGCGTTTGTCTCCAATCAATGTAAATAATCTTTCAAATGAAGTTTTTCAATGTTTTGTGAATCAGGCGAAAGATAAAAATATCCAATACAATTATATCATTCCGAATCATGAAATCACGATTATTGGTGATTATGAGAAGATAGAAATTTCATTATTCAATTTAATATCAAATGCATTTAAGTATACGCCGGTTGGTGGAGAAATCAATTTAAAAGTCACAGAAAGCGAAGAAGAAGTTTTTCTAGAAATTGCCGATAATGGAGGCGGAATCGACAAAAAAGATATTGATGTCATTTTTGAGAAATTCAAACAAATCAATTCAAAAGTTTCAGTAGGAACAGGTTTCGGAATTGGACTTTACATCGTTAAATATTTTGTTGACAAACACAAAGGATCTGTTAGTTGCAGTAGTGAAGCGGGAAAAGGAAGTACTTTTAAATTATCATTTTTAAAAGGAAACAGCCATTTTGAAGACATGGAGATTACCAACGAAAAACCGCAGCGCAGTCAATTATTTGATGAATTAATTCCGGATGAAATTGAAGAACCTATTTCAACAGCCACAACTTCTATCGCAGACAGCGATTTCAAAAAGACGATGTTGACCGACAAACGTACAGTTTTAATAATTGATGACAATGCTGAAATTCGCGCTTATTTGATTAAGTTGTTTTCTGATAATTATATTGTTTACAGCGCAGAAAATGGAGAAGAAGGCTTAAAAATGACTAAAAAACATATGCCAGATCTTGTAATTAGTGATATTACAATGGAAGAAATGGATGGTTTGGAATTGTGTAGAAAAATTAAAGAAGACAATGCTTTATCACACATTCCAGTTATTTTGCTTACGGCATCAAAAAATCCAGAAACGCATTTGCAAGGAATTAACGAAGGAGCAGACGATTATATAACCAAGCCTTTTGATGATGAAATCCTCAGTGCAAGAGTTGAATCGTTATTAAGAAATCGTCATAATTTACGAACTTATTTCCTAGACAGCATTACATTAAAAGAAAACACCCAGAAAGTTCCGGTTGAATATCAACAGATTCTTAAAAAATGTATTGATATAGTGGAAGCGAATATTCATAAAAAAGATTTTACAATTAGAACCTTTGCTCTTGAAATGGGAATGAGCCACAGAACGCTTTATACGAAAATCAAAATTATTTCTGGACAAACTTTAAATGCTTTCATTCGTTCTCTGCGAATTCGTAGAGCTGCGATGTTAATGCTGACCGAAGATATGAACATTACTCAGGCAAGTACAGAAGTTGGATTTGAAGATCAAAAATATTTCAGACAACAATTCGTAAAACTTTTTGGAATGACTCCTTCAGAATACATTAAAAAGTATAAAAATTCTTTCAATTCAGATCTCAATATCATTAAATAGAAATTATGCAGCTCTTTTAGGGTTGCATAATATTCTTGTTTTTACAGATAACAATTAAAATTCTGCAATCAACTCCAACGTTTGAGTATGAAAATTGTCTATTTTTCACTAATTGCGTATTGTGTAAAAAATACCCCATAATTTTTAATACTTTCTAAAAATTATTCCAAAATAATAGTTAATTACAATTTTGACCTCCTTTTTTTTCCAATTTACCCCTCCTTAGAAGTGTTATTTAAACATTTCTTTGCAACTGTAACAATGAATTTTTTATTGAGTTACAGTTAGTCATCAGTGTTAATTTCAAGATAGTTTTTATCTGTTCAAAGAGCTGAGCACTCTTTGAATTTTCGAATAGTAATGGTTGGTTACATTGCTTTTCAAGCCCGCAGTTTTAGAAAAAATTGCGGGTTAATTTCAAAACACTAATGCAATAGAATCAGGAAAGAAAATAAAAATCAAAATAATTAACCAAACTCACTTCAATATGAAAATGACCACATAATTAAGTAAAGTTGTAATTCTACCTCATAAGAAACAACAAAAAAACTCGATTAACCTACGAGGATAAAAAAAATTAAACTTTCGTTTTTAGAAAGAAAACCTAACTAAACCTAACCTTAAAATTAAAGAAATGAAAAAAAATTTATTTTTATTTTTTCTTGCTCTTTTTGGCATATTAACCGGATGTCAAAATAATGAATCAGGATTTCCGAGTTCTGATAATCCTACGGTGGTAGTTTCTACAAAAGAAATTTATGGAGCGCCAAGTAGAAAATTTGAAATCAAGGCAACTCTTGCTGATGATTTAGGATTAAAAAGTGTAGAAATTCAGATTCCTGAATTATCCTTAGATAAAGTGATCACTTTTGCAACAGATCCATTATTAGAAAATTACGATTTGAGCTATTTTTTTGAAGTTCCATCCAATAGAGGAACATCAGAAGCTTTCAAAATAAAATTGATTATTACAGATGTTTCGGGTAATGTAGTAAACGAAGAAATCAATCTTCGCCTTGACGGAGAATTTGCTGCACCAAGCATAACAATGGTAACACCAAAAGAAGGTGCGGTTATTTTATTGTCTACGAGTAATCAGATGCCAGTAAATTTTGTAGTAAATGACGATTCAGGAATCGATTATATTCAAGTAAAATGTGAGGCTCTTGGTATCGATGAGATCATTCAGTTAACGAATGCTCCTCAATCTTATACTTTTAATAAAACCTATACTTTACCGGTCACCGCTGCAGATTATGTTTTAACGATTACAGCAAAAGATAAATTTGCAATTCCGAATACAGGATCATTAAATGTAAATATTGTAGCTACAAACGAATATCCTGCCATTTATTTATGTGATCAGCCAAAAGGAACGAATCTTACAACAGATGCAGTTGGTGTTCCAATGTATTTTCACGAAAAAAGTGGACAGGATTTTGAATTTAAATATTATGCAGATAAAGATAATAAAGAGGTTTATTTCTTAGGCCAGGAATCTGATTTTGCACCGCATTGCTTTGGTTTAAATGCTGCTGGAGAATTAGTGGATGATGTGACTTCAACACCAATTATTTTACCTACAAAAGGATATTATAAAATTAAAGTAAATCCGAATACGCTAAAATATACTACAGAAAAGTATACGCCAACAAGTAAAGTCTGGGCAGATATCGCCAATGGTTTATGGCACGATGATGCGGCACAAAGAAAACCTTTCGTAAGTGTTTGTGGTGGCGGAATTGATGGTGCGAATTGGGACACATGGAATGCATGGGTAGTAACGAAACTGCATCTGGCAAATAATGCCGCTAATCCTTATCAGTTAGTTGGAGAATATACTTTGACTGGCACAATGGAGGCAACTTTTACCGGCCAGTGGTGGGATCCTTCATGGAGATTGATAAAAAATGGTATCGCAACTATGTCACCAGGAGAAAACGGAAATGCTAAATATCCTGCAGCTCCAGGAGTTTATAAAGTGGTTTTAGATACAGAATTAGAAAGAGTATTTATTACAAAAAAATAGTTGGTTATAACTCTGTTGTAACATTAACAAATAAAACAGCTTAATATGAAATTTAAATATATAGGATTTTTTATTGCCCTTTTGTGTACTGCTGTATCCTTTGGACAAATAAAAATAAAAGGTACCGTTAAAGATAAAGGCAATGTGCCGATTCCGGGAGTAAATGTATTGGTAAAAGGAACTTCGTCATCTGCAGCAACTGATTTTGATGGAAATTATGTAATCAGTGTACCAAACAAGAATTCGCAAATCGAATTTTCATTTGTTGGTTTTACAACCAAATTAGAAACAATTGGAGATAGAACTGAAATTAATATAATGCTGGAAGAATCTAGTCAGGCATTAGATGAGATAGTTGTTGTAGGTTATGCTGCAGTAAAAAAGAGCGACGTAACGAGTTCAATTTCTTCCGTAAAAGGAAAAGAACTACAGACTATGACGGTTGGTAACGTAACAGAATCATTACAGGGGAAAGTTTCCGGAGTCCAAGTAACGGGGGCTGGAGGTCCGGGAGCTCAACCTAGAGTTTTAATTCGTGGTATTTCTACTTTAAACTTAAATACAGATCCGCTTTATGTGGTTGACGGAATTCCGATGGGAACGAGTATCAATTTCTTAAGCAACAATGAGATCGAATCTATGGAGGTTTTAAAAGATGCTTCTGCAAGTGCAATTTACGGTTCACGTGCTTCAAATGGAGTTATCTTAATTACAACTAAAAAAGGAAAAGTTGGAAAAGCCAGATTTAATTTTGATTTAAGTTCAGGTATGCAGATCATGAATAATCCATACAATATGGCTGATGCAGAAGGTTATGCTTCTATCATGAATACGGCTTACAACAATTCGGGTTATTCAGATTATTTGCCAAATCCGTCTCAATACAGAGGAAAAACAACAGATTGGTGGAATGCTGGAATTAGAAAAGGAACACCTGTTACCAATGCTTCTTTTGGTGTGG
Organism: Flavobacterium potami; assembly: GCF_020026915.1. Taxonomy (GTDB): domain Bacteria; phylum Bacteroidota; class Bacteroidia; order Flavobacteriales; family Flavobacteriaceae; genus Flavobacterium; species Flavobacterium potami. The sequence continues at coordinate 1,101,902 of NZ_JAINUY010000001.1, forward strand.
CAGGAGGTTCAGACAAACATACTTATGCTATCAGTTTAAACTACTATAATTCAGATTCTATGTACGGAATTGGTGGTTGGGAAAGAGTAACAATGAGAATAGCTAACGATTTTAAATTCTCAGACAAATTCTCAGCAGGAATCACTTTAAATCCACGTTATGAAACTTGGGGACAACCAAATAACTGGGCTGATTTTGATAAAATTGATCCAATTACGCCAATTTACAAACCTGCAGATCAGTTGACAGGAACAGAAAATGAATATAGTATTTATGCAAGATCTCCGTCTTATGTATGGAATCCAGTTGCGGCTGTAAAGAGATATGACGATTATACAGATCAGTATAACTTAAACACAAATGGATATTTGCAATATGAACCAATCAAAGGTTTAGTAATTCGTACGCAGGCTTCTGTTGAAGTAGGAGACAAAGTAAGAAATGCATTTACACCAGATTTTGTAATTGATGCAGCTCACGAAAAACAAGAAATCAATAAAGTTGAAAAATGGAATACTACCAATGTAGATTGGACATGGCAAAACACCATTACCTATTCTAGAAAGTTTGCTGAAAAACACAATGCTTCTTTAATGGTTGGTAATACCATGGAAGAATACAATGGAAACGATCTTTGGGGTTATGGCGAAGGTGTGCCAAATAACTCAGATTCTATGAGAGAGTTAAATGCCGCTACAAAAAATAAAGACAGTAAAGGAAACAGCTGGTCTAATTCATTGATGTCTTATATTTCTCGTTTTTCTTATAACTACGATGGTAAATATTATTTTACGGGAACATTCAGAAGAGACGGTTCTTCAAAATTCATGACCAATAACAAATGGGCAAATTTCCCTTCAGCATCGGTTTCATGGAGAATTTTGAACGAAGGTTTTATGGAATCTGCTAAGGATGTCGTAAGTGATCTTAGATTAAGAGCTGGTTGGGGTAAAGTAGGAAATCAAAGCTTACCAGATGCAGTTTATAATTCTAACATCGGGCAAGGTTATTATGTAATTGGTGGCGAAGTGGTAGATACTTCTTTTCCTTCTTCAATGGCAAATAAAGATATCAAATGGGAAACTGTGGAAGATATGAGTTTCGGAATTGATTTCGGATTTTGGAAAAACAAAGTTTCAGGTTCATTAGAATATTATAAAAAACAAACGCACGATATGTTGTTTCTGAAACAATTTCCAACTTATAGCGGATTTCCAGGATATTCTACCATGTGGACAAATATTGGTTCGATGCAGTCAAGTGGAATCGATTTGTTGCTTTCTTATAAGGATAAAAAAGGAGATTTCTCGTATGGTGTTGATGTGACTTTTACAACGGTAAAGGTAGATATGTTATCGCTTTCTGCTGATGGCGAAAGATTGTACGGATCAGGAAATAGAACTTTGACGGTAAAAGGTGATGAGCCAGGTTATTTCTACGGATATGTTGCTGATGGATTATTTCAAAATCAAACAGAAATAAATTCTCATACAGATGAGCACGGAACTAAACTACAGCCTTATGCACAAGTAGGAGATATTCGTTTTAAAGATGTAAATGGTGACGGAAAATTAGACGATAAAGACAGAACAAAAATTGGCTCACCATGGGCAGATTACAATATTGGTCTGAATTTGAATTTTGCCTATAAAAATTTCGATTTAATAGCGAATTTCTATTCAAGTATCGGAAATGACATTGTAAACCAAAATATTTCAGATTTGTACAATGGAGCAAGTTTAACTAATAAAGTGAGCGGATTAGAACAAATGGCATGGCATGGAGAAGGAACTTCTAATTATATTCCACGTTTGTCTAAAGATGATAATAACGAAAACTTTACAAAATTCTCTTCTTTATATGTTGAAGACGGTTCATTTGTTCGTATGAAAAACTTACAAATAGGATATTCTTTCTATAATAAGTTTGGTTTAGACAAATTAAGAATTTCATTATCAGGACAGAATTTATGGACATGGACAAACTACACCGGAGTTGATCCAGAAGTAGGTGCAGGAGATCCTGATAAACAAGACAGAGTAAAAGGTTCAGGTTTTGGAGGATGGAATTATCCAGTACAGCCAACAATCCTGATGGGACTTAATGTTGCATTTTAATCAAAACGATCATGAAAAAAATAATAGTATCAATTATAGCTTTTTCTCTATTTTCTGCTTCTTGCAGTGATTTTATTGAAAAGGAACAAAGAGGAACGCAGACGTTAGAAAATTATTTTCAAACCGTACAGGAATGCGAAAACTATGCTAACGAATTAACACAGCGTTTATTATTAGCTAAAGAATGGTGGGTGTTAACTGCGCCTCGAGTTACCAACGAAATGGCAACAGATGACGCCTGGATGGGAAACACAGGACAGGACAACAGCGCACACAGACCAGCTTCACAATACATCATAACTCCTGATAATATGGGAGATATGAATAGTATTTATACAGCACATTTTTATACGATTCAATCGGCTAATATTGGTTTGGAAAGAATGGCTTTGTCACCAATTACAGAGGCTCAGAAAAATCAATATATGGGAGAATCTTTATTCGTACGTGCCTATTGTTATTACGAATTAGTAAATCTTTTCGGAGGAGTTCCGGTGTATACTAAATCATTAGGAACAGGAGATTTAACATTGCAAAGAAGTTCTGCAGCAGAAGTTTATGCACAAATTGAAACAGATCTAAAAGATGCCGCGGCAAAATTAGAAAGTGCTCCAGTAAACAAAGATGGTAGAATCAATAAATGGGCTGCTTATGCTTTATTGGCACGTGTATCCTTATTTCAAGAAAAATGGGCTGAAGCAAAAACGTATTCAAACAAAGTGATTACAGAAGGACCGTTTGCATTGGAGTCAGACTTCCTGAATATTTGGAACGTAAACAATCATAATGGAGTAGAATCTATTTTAGAAGCGCAATCTTCTTCAGTTCAAAACAGAGATTTAGGAGCTGCTTTGCCAACTTTATCAGGAGCAAGGGGAGAAGATAAAAAGAATTTTCCAAGTAACGATGCTGCAGATGTTCTAGACGGATGGGGATGGTGTATGCCAACAAGTGATTTGGAAAATGCCTATCTTTCTGAAAATGATGTGATTCGTCGTAGAAGTACGATTACAAAATGGGGAGAAGCCGCTTATGGAGATGAGGTTTTAAATCCAACGCATAAATTTAGTTTAAACGATAACAAATCTGGACGTATCTGTCGTAAGTATTATATTCCAATTGCAACACGTCGTTCATTAGATAAAAAAGACGCTCACTTGCCATTAAATATTCCGCTTATTCGTTTGGCAGAAATGTATTTAACAAGAGCAGAAGCCAATTATCATACCAACGGAGATGCTTTAGCAGACATCAACGTGATTAGAGCTCGTGTAAAATTAGATCCAAAAACGGGAATTTCTGGACCAACTTTATTGCGACAAATCTATAAAGAGCGCCGTTTAGAATTGGCTTTTGAAGGATTGCGTTTATTCGATATACGTCGTGAAAAAGACCCGACAACAGGAAGACCTGTTATAGAATCATTAATGGGGCCAAACGGAACTTTTGTTCAGTACAATTTGAATTCTACAGATCCGTACGAAACTACAAACTTGAGAGAACCTCAGGATAAAGGAATCAATTTTAATCCTGCAAAACACTTATTGTGGCCAATTCCACAATTAGATATTGATTTAAGTGGAGGAGTAATCAAACAAAATCCTGGATATTAAGATGAAGTTTCACAATCAAAATAAAGTAAGTCTGTTGTGTGCAGGCTTACTTTTCGCAAGTTCTTTTTTTGTAGGCTGCGACTCTGAGAATACTGGGAATTCGGGTGCGGAAAACACTGTGTCAGAATTAAATATAAGTTTAGAAACTAATCTTCAAACGATGGAAAGTTTTGGAGCTTCTGATGCTTGGCAATGTAATTTTATTGGAAAAAACTGGCCTTTAGACAAAAGAAATAAAATAGCCGATTTGTTATTCAGTCAAGGTTTAGATGCCGATGGAAACCCAAAAGGAATCGGATTGTCATTATGGAGATTCAATCTTGGAGCTGGAAGTGCAGAACAAGGAGAAGCAAGTGATATTACGGATGAATGGAGAAGATCGGAATGTTTTACAACAAACGGTGTTACTTACAATATGTCGAAACAAGCGGGGCAGGTTTGGTTTATGAAAGCAGCTAGAGAACGCGGCGTAGACAAACTTTTAGCATTTGCAAACAGTGCTCCTGTTTATCTGACTCAAAACGGAAAAGCGCATGCCTCTATCAAAGAATTTTATAATTTGAAAGATGGTAAAATGCCTGATTTGGCTGATTTCTGGGCTACTTCTTTAGATAAATTAAAAACAGAACACGGTTTGACAATCGATTATGTAAGTCCGTTTAATGAACCGCAATACGAATGGGACGGTTCAGGACAAGAAGGTTCTCCAGCTACAAACGCCAACATTTATAATTTTGTAAAAACGTTATCTCCGAAATTACAAGAAAAAGGATTGGATGCAAAAATTGTGGTAGGAGAAGCGGGAGCTTATGAGCCATTATACAAAACGGTTTCAGGAAAAGAAAGTAGATCGAATCAGATTGATTATTTTTTTGCGGCAAATTCTACAAAGTATATTGGTGGATTGAGCAATGTAAAAAAGACCATTTCTGGGCATAGTTACTGGCAGGCATGGCCATTGAGCGAAATGATTGCATCAAGACAAGCTGCTGCGGCTAGAATTCAGTCAGTTGGTGGAGTGAGTCTTTGGTCATCAGAATATTGTGTTTTAGAAAGTCCGGGAACAGCAGAACTTCCAGGAGGAGCAGGAGCAGGAAGAGATTTAGGAATGTCATTGGCACTTTGGACAGCACGTATTATTAGTACTGATATTGCCGTTGGTGGCGTTACGTCTTGGCAATGGTGGACAGCCATCAGCCGTGGTGATTATAAAGATGGTCTAATTCACGTTGATGATGGAGCAAGCAACGGAGCAGGAAATGCTGATTATTGTAGAAACGACGGATACATCAGAGATTCTAAAACACTTTGGGCTTTAGGAAACTTCTCTTTCTTCGTAAAACCGGGAATGGTCAGAGTGATGATTCCAAGTGTTGATAATACGGCTTCTTTGAATGATGTTATGGTTACGGCGTACAAAGATGTAGCAAATAAAAAGCTCGTTGTCGTTGCTGTTAACATGAATAAATCAGCGAAAGCGTATAAATTGAATTTAGCAGGCGGAACAATAACAGACAATAAATTAATACCATATACAACTTCTGAAACTTTAAGTTTGAAAAAAGGGACTGCTGTTGATGTTTCTGGATTTGAAATTCCAGCGAAGTCAATTGTAACGTACGTAGGAAATTACAAGTAAATAAAATTAACAGCAAAGGCATAAAGAAAAGCGCAAAGTTCGCAAAGCTTAAAATAAACTTAGCGCACTTTGCGAAAACTTAGCGTCTTTGCGGTTAAACAAACAAAAATATAAATGAGAAAAATATATCTCTCGCTTTTATTGGTAACAAGTTCGCTGACATTTGCACAGCGAACGGTTACCATCAGCACAGATAATGTAGTACAAACCATGGACGGTTTTGGAGGTTCTGATGCCTGGAGAACACAGTTTGTGGGTAAAAATTGGCCAGAAAAGAAAAAAAATGCTATTGCAGATTTATTGTTTAGCAAAGAAATCGATGCGCAGGGAAATCCAAAAGGAATCGGACTTTCGATCTGGCGATTTAATCTTGGCGCAGGAAGTGCAGAGCAAGGAGAAAACAGTAAAGTTTCAGACGAATGGAGAAGAAGCGAATGTTTCCTAAATGCTGACGGAACGTATGATTTTTCTAAACAAGAAGGACAAAGATGGTTTCTGCAGGCCGCTAAAAAACGAGGGGTAGAAAAGTTTCTGATTTTCACTAACAGCCCGCCGGTTTACATGACAAACAACGGATTATCTTTTGCCTCTCAAAAGAATAAACTGAATCTAAAAGATGGTGCAATTCCAAAATTTGCCGATTTCTTAGTTCAAAGTATTCAAGGATTAGAGAAAAAAGAAGGAATTAAATTTGATTATGTAAGTCCGTTAAACGAGCCACAGTGGGAATGGATGCCAAAAAGCGGTGATACCAACAGTCAAGAAGGAACACCAGCAACGAACCAAGAAATATATGACGTGACCAAAGCACTTTCTGAAAAACTGAAAGCGCAAAAAATGAGTACTGAAATTGTCATTGCAGAAGCAGCGCAGATCGATTATTTATATGAAAATGTAAATGCCGAAAACCGTGACAACCAAATTGATTATTTCTTCGGAAAAACCAAAACCAATGTCACTAAATTATCGAATGTAAAAAATGTGATTCTGGGACACAGTTATTTTACAACTTGGCCCATCGAAAAACAGGTTTTAAGTAGAAAACTTATTGCAGCAGAAATTAAAAAAAATCCAGGATTAAAATATTGGCAATCTGAATATTGTATCTTAGAGAATCCGGGAGAGAATGAAATTCCGGGTGGATCAGGCGGTGGAAGAGATTTAGGAATGCAGACGGCTTTGTTTGTAGCGCGTTTAATTCATAATGATATTGCGGTTGCGAATGCAGCTTCATGGCAATGGTGGACTTCTATTACAAGGGTAGATTATAAAGATGGTTTAATTTATCTGGATGATGGAAAAAGCAACGGAGGAACAGAACCCAATTATGTTAGAAACGATGGGGAATTTCATGATTCAAAATTGCTTTGGGCGTTAGGGAATTATTCTCTTTTCGTACGTCCAGGAATGTTGAGAGTTGATGTTCCAAACCAAAACGAATTGGACAAAGCAAACGATGTCATGTTAACTGCCTATAAAGACACTCAAAGTAAAAAACTGATTGTAGTAGCGGTAAACTGCGGAAAATCGGCACAACAATACAAATTTGATTTATCGAAAGGAACTTTAAAAAACAATGAGTTCACACCTTATGTAACTTCTGATACATCAAATCTAAAAAGAGCCGAAGTTCAAAAAAATGGAAATCTAGAAATCCCTGCAAGATCGGTAGTGACGTTTGTGGGGGAATTGGAATAGTTTGCAGTCACAGTCTCAGTATTCAGTACTTTGGATTAGTTCAGACTGAAAACTGTGACTGCGACTGAATACTAATAAAAAAGTGAAAGAAAGAAATTAATTAGTTTCAAGTTTCAGGTTTCACGTTTGGCGCGAACTTGAAACTTGAAACCTGAAACAAAAACAACCAAAAAATGCTAACTAAGAAAACTTTACTACCCGTATTACTCTTTTCATGTTTGTCTGCAAGCAGTCAGATATCGTTTGGAGATTCTAAGAAAATAAACGACAACTGGAAATTCAATCTTCAGGAAACGCCTGAAGCCAAAAACACAGCCTTTGATGATAGTAAATGGCAAAAAATAAATGTTCCACACGACTGGAGCGTAAAAGGACAGCTGAGTCCGACATTGGCAAGTTGTACGGGTTATCTGCCGGGTGGAATTGCTTGGTACAGAAAATCAATTAATATTCCGCAAAGCAAATCGGGAGAGAAAGTGTATTTGTATTTTGAAGGAGTTTACAATAGAAGCGAAGTTTTCATCAACGGACATTCTTTGGGAAAACGTCCAAACGGTTATATTTCTTTCGCTTATGATGCAACGGAGTTTGTAAAATTTGGCGGAGAAAATACGATTTCAGTTCGTGTAGACCACAGTCAAAGTGCCGATTCAAGATGGTATACTGGTTCTGGAATTTACAGAAACGTATGGTTGGTTTATGCCAATCCAGTTCATATTGCACAATGGGGAGTATACGCGTATCCAGAAGTTAATAAAGGAAACGGAACTTTGAATGTTGAGGTTGATGTTGAAAATGCTTCAAAAGGAAAAGCAAGTCTTACTGTTGTAAATGAACTTTTTTCTAAAGACGGAAAATCAGTTGCAAAATCTTCTTCTAAAGTAGATGTTGCTGCCAACCAAAAAGGTAAAATAATAGCAAAAATCAATGTTAAAAATCCTAAACTATGGGATTTAGAAAATCCGAATTTATATGAATTAAAAACAACTGTTTTACAAGACGGAAAAGAAATCGATAAAACGGTTACACAAACAGGTTTCAGAAGTTTTACATTCGATCCGAACAATGGTTTTGCCCTTAACGGAAAATGGATGAAAATGAAAGGAGTTTGTCTGCACCACGATGCAGGAGTTTTAGGATCTGCGGTTCCAAGAGAAGTTTGGAAAACAAGATTAAAAACCTTGAAAGAAATTGGGGTAAACGCTATTCGTACCAGTCATAATCCGCAGGCACCAGATTTCTACGAACTTTGTGATGAATTAGGATTATTGGTTTTAAATGAAGCTTATGACGAATGGGAATTTCCAAAACGTAAATGGTTAGAAGGTTGGAATTACGGAACACCAGGATTCGAAGGTTCATTTGATATTTTTGCGGATTGGGCAGAAAAAGACTTAGAAGATTTTGTACGTCGCGATAGAAACCACCTTTCTGTTTTCGGATGGAGTATTGGTAACGAAGTCGATTATCCAAACGATCCGTATTCTCATCCAGTTTTAGACAAAGGAAAAGACGGTTTCGGACAAGCGGCTTACGGAGGTTACAAAAAAGATGCACCAGATGCAATGCGTTTGGGAGCCATTGCAAAACGTTTGGTTGCAGCGGTTAAAAAATACGACAAATCTCGTCCAACGACAGCTGGTTTAGCAGGAGTTGCGATGTCTAATGAAACAGAATATCCAGGCGCTTTAGATATAACAGGATATAATTATACCGAAAGCAAATACAAATCGGATCATGAGAAATATCCAAAAAGAGTGATTTACGGAAGTGAAAACGTTCACGATATGGAACCTTGGTTAGCTGTAAAAAACAACAAATTTATTTTCGGTCAGTTTCTTTGGACAGGAATCGATTATTTAGGAGAATCTGGAAGATGGCCTTCAAGAGGATTTTACTCTGGTTTAGTTGATTTTGCTGGCGTTATCAAACCTCGTGGTTATTTCCGTCAGTCATTATGGTCAGACAAACCAATGGCTTATTTAGGAACGTATCCGTTGACAAATGAGAAAGATGTTTCTAAAGATGCTTGGGCAATTTGGAATTACGAAGCGGGACAAAAAATCCGTGTGGTTTGTTATACGAATGCTGCAAAAGCACGTCTAGAATTGAACGGAAAAGCAGTGGGAGAAACTAAGTTGTACGATGAGAAAACAGGAATTATCTATTGGGATATTCCGTTTGCTTCAGGAAAATTAGAAGTAATTGGTTTAGACAAAAACGACAAAGAAGTAAGCCGTTATGCAAGCAATTCTACACAACAACCAGTTGAGCTAACGATTGCTGAGAAAGATATTACCATCAGTAAAGACAAGGGAGTTGCGAAAATCATGGTTCAGGTAAAAGACCAAAACGGACTTCCAGTAATGCTTTCAGATAACGAAGTGACTTGTACCATTACTGGCGCAGGAACTTTATTAGGGTTAGAAGCGGGAAATAACAGCGACATGACCGATTATACTGATAATGTACAAAGAGTTTTCCACGGACATATTGCAGCGTATATTCAAGCAAACGGAGATTCGACGGCACCAATTAAAGTGAAATTTACCAGTCAATGGTTAAAACCTGTTGAGGTTACGATAAATGTAAAATAGAAAAATCCCAGAGGAACGATATTTTTATAGAAAAGGGAGGTAGAAAATCCATAGCTCCAGCGGAGTGACATATCGTTTCGCTGGAGTTTTTTGTACGGATATTCATCAAACAATTGCTATTTAATCCTTTGAGAGCTAATTAAATATAGGAGATTAGATTTTTTTATTATATTTAAAGTGTAAAAACCACACATATAACCACAAAACAATGAAAATTACAAACTTATTCGCCATGGCGATAGGAGCCTTTTTTCTATCAGCCGCATCTAATGCACAAACTAAAACATTTCAAAAAGAAGAATTCAAACAATGGGCGCAAACTCCGCCAATGGGCTGGAATAGCTGGGATTGTTACGGACCAACAGTTGAAGAACACGAAGTAAAAGCCAATGCCGATTATATGGCAAAAGAACTAAAGAAATTTGGTTGGGAATACATCGTAGTCGACATCCGATGGTTTGTTGAAAATGACAAAGCAGGAGGTTACAACCAAACAGATCCTCGTTACGTTATCGACCAATACGGAAGATATCTGCCAGCGGTTAACCGTTTTCCTTCAGCAAAAGACGGACAAGGATTTAAACCTTTAGCAGATTATATTCATAAAAAAGGATTAAAATTCGGAATCCATATTATGCGCGGTATTCCTAAAAAAGCGGTTGAAGATAAACTGCCAATTAAAGGAGCAAACGGAATTACAGCAGATCAAATATATTCTACAGCCTTGCAATGCGAATGGTTGAGAGACAATTATACAGTAGTTGCAGACAAACCAGGTGCACAGGAATACTACAATTCTATTTTCGAATTGTACGCACAATGGGGAGTAGATTTTATTAAAATTGATGATTTATCAAGACCGTATCACGAAGGCGAAATCAACTTAATCAGAAATGCGATTGACAAATGCGGTCGTACAATTGTTTTAAGTACTTCACCAGGAGAAACACCAATCGAAGCAGCGCCTCACGTAACAACACATGCTAATATGTGGCGTATGGTAGATGATGTTTGGGATACATGGCCTCATATTACACATTTGATGGATGTGGCTCAAAAATGGTATCCGCACATTGCACCAGGAACTTGGCCTGATTGTGATATGATTCCGTTAGGACGTATTTCAATTAGAGGAGAAAGAGGTGAAGATCGTATGACACGTTTAACAAAAGACGAACAATATACTTTAATTACATTCTTTAATATCTTCAAATCACCACTATTTTTCGGAGGCGATTTACCAAGTAATGATGCTTTTACTTTATCCTTATTAACAAACAAAGATGTTGTAAAAATGCATAACGAAAGTACAGCCGTAAAACAACTTTTTCAAAAAGATGGAAAAATTGCGGTGACTTCAAAAAATCCAAAAGACGGAAGTGTTTATCTGGCTTTGTTTAATATCTCAGATAAAGAAACACAAAAAGTCGCCGTAAATCTTTCTGATTTAGGAATTTCAGGTTCAGCAGAAACTTTGAATCTATGGACAGGCGAAAAATCAAAAACAACTTCAAAAGAAATTGGAGCCGATTTAAAACCGCATAGTTCAGTTTTATATCAGTTAAAAGGGAAAAAATAATGAAAATGGTTTTTAAAAATAAACCATTAAACCTGATTTCATTTTTTCTATTCGTTTTTATAATCTTTGGATTTGGTGTAAAACCCAAATCAGAAAATCCAGATAAAGTATATTTATTTGCTTATTCTACTTTAAAAAATAATGGAAAAAATGGACTTCATTTTGCATGGAGTACCGATCAGCAAAATTGGTTTTCGATAGGTCCAGAATTTGGTTTTTTAAAATCAGATTTTGGAAGTTGGGGACCAACGGGAAAAAGCATGTCAGAACCTTTTTTGGTTCAGGACAAAGCTGGAGTTTTTCATTGTTTTTGGAGTGTAAAAGACAATGTTTTTGCACATTCAGAAAGTAAGGATTTAGTCAATTGGGGAAGACAAAATTACATTCAGGGAATGAAGAATTTTGTTGGAAAAAATCAAGATAAATCGGTTATTTCAAATGTTCAGGTAGATGAAAAAAATGGTCAGTATCTGGTTCACTTTAGCGAAAGCGGAAAAAACTATTTTTCAGCAACCAGAGATTTTAAAAGTTACAGTTCGTCAGAAATTGATGCTACTTCTTTAAAATTAAGAAAAGAAATTGCTATAAACGGGGAAGTTTTTCAAGGAACTCTTTTTAAGGTCGACTGGAGTTTGGTTGACAATATGATTAAAAAGATGGAATCGGTTAAGTTTAGAGATAAACAGAATACGACTTCTCCTAAAAGTGATAGTTTGCTTTTTGTCGGATTAAAACCTGTAAAAGCAGAAATTGCTATTCATACGGAAAAGGCAAAGAAAATCAGCAATATGCTTACGGGAGTTTTCTTTGAAGACATTAATTATGCTGCAGATGGAGGTTTGTATGGAGAACTGATTCAAAACCGTGATTTCGAATATTCACTTCATGATAAAAAAGGAAGTGACGAAAAATGGAACGCTTCAATGGCATGGAATGGTGATTTTAAAATTGTAAAAGAAAATCCTATTCATGTCAATAATCCAAATTATGCTATAATTTCTAAAGGAAGTATCAGTAATTTTGGTTTTGACGGAATTGCATTAAAAGCCAATGATAAATACAATTTTAGTGTTTTTGCAAAAGGGACAAAAGCAGTTGTTCGTCTAAAATTGGCTAGCGGAGAAACTTTAGCGGAAGCGAAATTTACACCTTCAACTTCATGGAAGAAATTCGATTTGATTTTGAAAGTTTCCAAAACGGTAAATGATGCTCATTTAGAAATTAGTACAGATGGAGAAACTGCCGTTGATATGGTTTCGCTTTTTCCACAGAAAATATTTAAAAATCGCAAAAACGGTTTACGTTTAGATCTTGCTGAAACGATTGCAGATATGCACCCAAAATTTGTGCGTTTCCCAGGCGGATGCGTAGCACATGGAGATGGACTGCATAATATTTATAGATGGAAAAATACTATTGGACCGCTTGAAAGCCGTATTCCAATGCGAAATATTTGGAATTATCATCAATCGATGGGATTAGGATATTTTGAATATTTCCAGTTTTGTGAAGATTTGGGCGCTGAAGCCGTTCCTGTTTTAGCAGCGGGAGTTCCGTGCCAGAATTCATCTGATGGAGGTTCAGGACAGCAATTCGGAATTCCGATTGAGGAAATGGACGATTATGTTCAAGATGTTTTAGATTTAATCGAATATGCTAATGGAAGCGTAAATACCGTTTGGGGTAAAGAACGTGCTGAAGCGGGACATCCAAAACCTTTCAATTTAAAATATATCGGAATCGGTAATGAAGATTTAATCAGCGATGTTTTTGAAGAGCGTTACAAAATGATTGTAAAAGCGGTACAGCAAAAATATCCTGAAATTATTGTTATTGGAACTGTCGGCCCATTTTTTGAAGGAACAGATTACAACGAAGGCTGGAGAATTGCTGATGAATTGAAGCTACCAATAGTAGACGAACATTATTATCAATCGCCGGGATGGTTTATCAATAATCAGAATTTTTACGATAGTTATGATCGTGCAAAATCTAAAGTGTATCTGGGAGAATATGCTTCTTGGGGAAATAAATTTTATAATGCGTTGGCAGAAGCGCTATATCTTACAGGGGTTGAACGTAATGGAGATGTGGTAACAATGGCTTCTTATGCGCCATTATTGGCAAGAGAAAAGCATACACAATGGAATCCAGATTTGATTTATTTTACTGGAGATGAAGTAAAACCAACAGTAAATTACTTCGTGCAACAACTTTACGGTCAAAATCCTGGGAATCATTATGTAGAAAGTACTTTGAGACTTTCTGATAATAATGATGAAGTTAGAAAACGTGTCGCGGTTTCGGTTGTTTCAGATGAAGCTTCTGGAGATTTAATTATCAAATTGGTAAATGCACTTCCAGTTGCAGTTACACCAGCCATAAGTTTAGATCATCTTGCACCAACAAAAAATGTAACGTATACGGTTTTGTCAGGAAATCCAGAACTTACAACTGCAAGACCAGTAACGCAGCAATTATCGGTTGCAACGGCACTTTCTAAAGAATTGCCACCATATGCGTTTGTGGTAATGCGAATTAAAACAAAATAACTGTACGATTTGCAGTGAATAAAATATAGAAAAGAATGAAAAAATTACAATTGAGCTTTATTGCATTACTATCATTTTTGAACGTAGTGCAAGGTCAGAATAGCGGAGTTCCTCCAGTTATTGCTGAGAAAGATTTGACCGCTTATTTATTTGTTTATTTCATTGGAAATAAAGTAGAAGAAGAGGCCGTAAACTATGCTGTAAGCACAGATGGATATCATTATTATGCGCTTAACAATAACAAACCTATTATAGACAGCAAAACGATCAGTTCGACTGGAGGTGTTCGCGATCCGCATATTTTAAGAGGAGAAGATGGTAAAACATTTTATATGGTTTTGACCGACATGACTTCTTCAAAAGGATGGGACAGTAACCGAGCAATGATTTTATTAAAAAGTACCGATTTGATAAATTGGAAAAGTAGTGTTGTTAATATTCAAAAAGCATTTTCAGGAAATGAAAACCTAAAACGTGTTTGGGCACCGCAGACTATTTATGATGAAAAAGCGGGTAAATACATGATTTACTTTAGCATGCAGCACGGTTCAGATCCAGATAAAATTTATTATGCTTATGCGAATAAAGATTTCACAGCCTTAGAAAGTGAACCAAAATTATTGTTTGTTCCAAAATCTAAAGGTGCTTGTATTGATGGTGATATTATTCAGAAAGACGGTGTTTATCATCTTTTTTATAAAACAGAATCGGAGACAGCAGGTATTAAAACCGCTACAACAACCAATTTGACTTCTGGAAACTGGATAGAAAATGACAATTACTTGCAGCAGACTAAAGATAAAGTAGAAGGTTCAAGTATTTTTAAACTGAATAATTCAGACGAATATATTTTGATGTACGATGTATATTCTAAAGGAAAATATCAGTTTACTAAAACCAAAGATTTAGAAAATTTTAAAGTTATAGATCAAGATGTTTCAATGGATTTTAATCCGCGCCACGGAACTATTCTTCCAATAACCCGCTCAGAATTAACGAGAATTACAAACAAATGGGGAACTCCTGCAAAGCTTTCAAAAATTAATCATAATCCAGTTTTAGAAGGATATTACGCAGATCCTGAAATTCTATATTCAAACAAAACAAAAAAATATTATATCTATCCAACAAGCGACGGATTTGATAGCTGGTCAGGGTATTATTTCAAAACGTTTTCTTCTGATAATTTAGTCGATTGGAAAGACGAAGGCATAATTTTAGATCTTAAAAAAGATGTTCCGTGGGGAAATAGAAATGCTTGGGCGCCTTGTATCGTAGAGAAAAAGATAAAAGGAAAATACAAATATTTCTACTATTTTACTGCTGCACAAAAAGTTGGCGTAGCGGTTTCTGATAATCCAACCGGACCTTTTAAAGATAGCGGAAAAGCAATTGTAGGCAAAAGACCAGAAGGAATACACGATGGACAAGAAATTGATCCAGATGTTTTTACAGATCCGAAAACAGGAAAAAGCTATCTATACTGGGGAAATATGTACATGGGAGTTGCTGAATTAAATGCAGATATGGTTTCGCTAAAACCGGGAACGCAGAAAATTATTGCTGTAAATCCTTCCTTCCGTGAAGGTACGTATGTAATCTACAGAAACGGAAAATATTATTTCTTTTGGAGCGAAGACGATACAAGAAGTCCGAAATACAAAGTAAGATACGGAATATCAGATTCACCAACAGGACCGCTTGAAATTCCAGAAAACAATATTGTAATTCAAGGAAAACCAGAAGAAGGAATCTATGCAACTGGACACAATTCAGTTTTACAAATTCCGAACAAAGACGAATGGTACATCACGTATCACAGATTCTCTTATCCAACAGGAATTAAAATGGGTCAAGCCGGAGGTTTTCACCGTGAAGTTTGCATCGATAAATTAGAGTTTAATGCAGACGGTACGATCAAGCAAGTTGTTCCAACTCATGCTGGAATTGAAGCTTTGAAGAAGTAATTTTTAGATTTTAATTTTCAATAAAAAAGCGGTTTCTATTCATTTAGAAACCGCTTTTTTTATAATTATAGATATATTTTTTAAGAAGTCTGATCGTCAATAGTCGCATCAGGAGCATTTTTCTTTACAGATTCAATTCCGTTTTCTCTTGCAGAAGTGCTTTCGTACATTTCGCTTGAACCGATAATTTGACCATTTCCAGCTTTTAAATTGAAATAAGGTTTACCATTTTTCGCTTCTTTTCTGTCGTAACGATTATCATCTGGTGCATTAGTTTTTACAGATTCGATTCCATTATTGCAAGCTGCTTTTGTTGTGTAACCTTCGCTTGTTAAAATGGTCTGACCATTACCAGCTTTTAAATTAAATTGAAACTCTCCGTTGGCTCTAGTAGTAATTACAAATTTTCCCATGTAGTTTATTTTTAAGATTAGGTAATAATATTTTGCTATTGATAAAAATACAAAACTTGGTAATATAAATCATACATCTGTATGAAAAAATGATTATCTTAAGAATAAAAAATATACGATAAGTAGATAAGAAGGAGTTTGCTCTAAAGGAAAGATTAGATACCTAAACGAAAATCAGAAACACTTTTTTCTTCCAGATTAATTTCTTCAAAAATGCTTTGTGTTCCTTTATCCATCGGACATTGTGTGCTAATTCCCATCCAGATTTCTTTCGGATAATTGTTTTTGTACAAACGAACCATTTGCCAGTTCTTTTTATCTAAAGAATAATAACTTGCCACCGTTTTAGTGTCCGAAGAAATTTTCATATAAACAGTAGGCTCTTTTACCACATCATGATTATTATCATCAGAAGTTCCCATTGTGCGAACCGTTACAATTCTATGATTGCCTCTTTCGTCTTGCTCAAAACAAAATTTCTGGTAAAAACTGTCATTCACATAAATGTATAAAACCCCTGCGTTGTACAAACCTTTTTCTGTAAACTCAGGCGTAACTTTCGCGGTAAGCGTAAAAGGCTTTGTATTGTCTACTTTGGACAAAAGCATTGGCGCAGTAGTATTCGATAATTTTCCGTCAGGATCAGAGAAGTAATCTGATTTTTCTCCGGCTTTAAAAATAACTTTTTCGTTTGCTTCGGTTTTAATCAACGAATCAGCACCGTTTACTGCTTTTGTAAAATGTATGTTTGATAGTTTTATGTTACATGGAGAACCGTTTACAACGGCCGAATCGGTTTTTGTTTCTTCTGTCATCGTCGTTTTTGTGGTTTCATTTTTATTATTACAGCTTGCTAAAGAAAGACTCAGAATAATAATGGCATTGTAAAAAAATGTTTTCATAGATTATTTTTTTGGGATAGAAAGTGATATTTTTAATTTTCCAAAAATAGAATTGCTTCAAAAAAGAGGCAATACGTAAAATTAACCAATTCCTTTTTTAGATGTCAAAAAGTCTTTCAGTCGAAAATCAATTAATGAACACGTTTTTAGAACAAAAGTTTGAGATTGGAGAATCTAACGACATAGAAATGTACAAACAATTTGTGACAAATTATGTTAAGATTGAGCAATGTGTGGCCGTTTTATCCGATTATCAGACAGATTGTAGTTATATTTTTGCTGGAAATTTTGGTTCAGTTTTCGGACTTCCTAATGAAAATTCAATAATTGATTCTGCTTTTGAAGAGTGTATTTTCAGCAAAATAAATTCAGAAGATTTGATTGAACGTCATGTTTTGGAACTTAATTTTTATGAGTTTTTAAAAGGAATTCCGAGAGAAGAATACTGTAATTACAGTACTTTAAGTCGTCTTAGAATGAAAGATTCTAACGATAAAATTACTTATATAAATCACCGAACGATTTATTTGAATACGTTTAATAACGGAAGTATTTCACTTGCGTTATGTTTGTATTTGCCATCAACCGATTTACAACCTCGTGCAGGAATTGATGGAAAGATTTTTAATATAAAAACAGGAGAAGTAATAGCATCTGAAAGATATAAAAACAATACCGAAAATATACTTTCTATAAGAGAAACGGAAGTCCTGACCAGCGTTGCGAAAGGAAACAAAAGCGAACAAATTGCAGCTGAAATGCACATTTCGGTTTATACAGTTAGACGCCACAGACAAAACATCATAGAAAAATTAAAAGTTGCCAATACGGCAGAAGCCGTTCAGACTGCTATAGTGATGGGCATTTTGTCCTTGTAAGTTAAAATTTACTTTTAAGTAAGAATATTCTTTATATTTGACAAAAAAAATCATGAAGAAAATATGTATTCTTGCATTTGCCACTGTTTTATTGGTTAGTTGCAATGCTAAAAATAATAAAGAAGAAGGAAAAACTGTCTTAATGGATACCATGGTCGGAAATGAAAACGAAGGCAATATTGTGGAAAATATCAAGGTATTTGAAGGAACATTGCCATGCGCCGATTGTGAAGGAATTGAAACGATTCTAAAAATTGACGTTATAGATAATAAATTCCAATTATCAAGTACGTATAAAGGAAAACAGCCCAAGAAAAACTTTGTAGAAAAGGGAAAGATCAATACAGAAAGAGGTTTAGAAAGCGATCCGGATGGAACAATCTTTATTTTAAACTGGGACAAGCCAGAGAAAGACCAAGTCTACTACGGTTATTACAGCAAAAATCCTGAAAAACTATATTTGTTAGACAGAAACAAAAAAGTAATAAAGTCTAAGTTGGATTACTTTTTAGAATTAAATGAATAAAAAAACTTAGGACGCTGAAATAACACTTTCTCAAACAATATTATAAACTTAAGCATCTTAAACGTCTTTAAGTTTATAATATTTTTTTATTTTTAGGCTTAATAAAAAAGCATCAATATTAATTTCTATTGATGAAGATTACCTATGAAAGAGATCAGCGAAATACTTAAAGCCTATTCACAAGCAAAATTTGATGGAAAAAAAACAGCTTTAGCCACTGTAGTTAAAGTTGAAGGTTCCTCTTACAGACAGCCTGGAGCGCGTATGCTTGTAACGGAAGATGGTATGCTGACCGGAGCAATAAGTGGAGGATGCTTAGAAGGTGATGCCTTGCGAAAAGCGTTGCTTTCAATCCATCAAAAGCAAAATAAAATTGTTACCTACAATACCAGCAATGAAGACGATGCTGAAGTAGGATTACAGCTGGGATGCAACGGAATAGTTCATATCCTTTTTGAATATATAGATGAGGAAGCCGAAAATAATCCGATTCAGCTTTTGCAACAATTGGAACTAGAAAGAAAAGAAGCGGTAATTGTAACGGTTTTTTCTTTAAAAAGAAATGCTTTTCAAATTGGTACAACCTTATTTTTTAGAAAAGACAGTCCCGTTTTAAATCACAATGACGATGTTTTAAACCTAATTTCTGATGTAAAAGAAGTGTTGGAAAACAAAACTTCAATTGTAAAAAAACTACATTCAGAAGGTGACAATGAAGCCTTGATTGAATATATAAAACCTCCAATTGCTCTAATAATTGCAGGAGCAGGAAACGATGTACAGCCTTTGGTAAAAATGGCCCATGTTTTAGGCTGGAAAATTACCGTTCAGGAAGGTCGTGCAACACACACAACAAAAAAACGTTTTCCTAAAGCAGATCATATATTTACCATAAAAGCCGAAGATTTCTTAGAAAATATTGTTAGCGATAATCAAACCTATTTTTTATTAATGACGCACAATTACAAATACGATTTAGGTGTTTTAAAATTGTTGTTAGAAAAAGATTTTCAATATGTGGGAATTCTTGGTCCAAAGTCAAAATTCAACCGAATGTTAGATGATCTTTTGATAGAAGGAATCACCGTAAACGAAGAACAGTTGGAAAAAATTCACAGTCCTGTTGGTTTGGATATTGGTGCTGAAACTTCAGAAGAAATTGCCTTATCGATTATTTCAGAAATCAAAGCTTTTGCATCAGAAAGAGTGGGAACTTCATTAAAATACAAAGCAGGAAAAATTCATAACGAAATTCACTATGAAGCAATTTCGAAATAAAACAGGCATTATTATTCTGGCCGCAGGAAATTCTTCCAGACTGGGAAGACCGAAGCAGTTATTAAAATACAAAGATTCAACCCTGTTAAAAAACACTATTTCTCAAGCTTTAAAAGTTGAAAATTCTTTTGTAATAGTAGTAACTGGTTCCAATCATGATTTAATTGAAAAAGAGCTTAATTCGCCTGAAATACTATTTTCATTCAATTCCGAATGGGAAACGGGAATGTCTTCGTCAATCGTAAAAGGTATCAAAGAATTAGTTCTTGTAAATCCAGATTGCGAACAATGTATTTTAGCTGTTTGCGATCAGCCTTTTGTGACGAATGAAGTTTTTGAAAATTTAATTATTGAAGCCAATAAAACCAAAAAAGGAATTGCAGCATCAGCTTACTCAGAAACTTTAGGAACCCCAGTTTTATTTCAGAAAAAATACTTCCAAGAATTGCTGGAATTAAATGGGCAGGAAGGCGCCAAAAAACTCATTAAAAAATATACTGAAGATGTGGTTTCAGTTTCTTTCGAAAAAGGAAATATTGATATTGATACGGAAGAAGATTACAAGACATTGCTTTCTGAATAATTTATTTAACCGCAAAGGCGCAAGGTTCACAAAGATTTTTTATCAGTTGCCTCCAGTTTTAACTGGAGGTATAATATGTAATAAAATAAAAGGCTTTAGCCAAACTACGGCAAGTTTGGCTAAAAGCTTTTTCTATGAATTATCTTTTTTCATCCAGCTAAAGCTGGACGCAATTCAATTAGTGTAAAAACTTTGCGACTCTGCGACTTTGCGAGATTTAATAAAAAAAACTTAGTATCTTAGCGTCTTAGTGGCAAAAAAAATCAGCGACGTAACTTCCAAGCCACTTCCAAAATCCGATCAACAGCAATATCAATTTCCTCAGAAGTAGTAAATCTTCCCAAACTAAAACGAATCGAACTCAAAGCCTCTTCATCACACAATCCCATTGCTTTTAAAACGTGCGAAGGCTTAGTAGTCACAGCCGAACATGAAGCGCCATTCGAAACAGAAATATTTCCCAAAGCCAAAATCAGCTGTTCTGAAATTACATTTGGAAAACAAATATTAGAAGTATTATAAATTCGGTTTTCAGTATTTCCGTTAACGAAAGAACCTTCAAATTGCAATAAACCTTTTTCGAGTTTGTCTCGTAATAGAGAAATTCTATTTTGATCTTTTTCTAATTCATTTACAGCAATTTCCGATGCTTTTCCTAAACCGATAATTCCGGGAACATTTAGCGTTCCGCTTCGTAATTTTCTTTGTTGTCCGCCTCCAAGAATTTGTGGTGCCAATTTGATTTTGGCTTTCGCCGAAATATACAAAGCGCCAATTCCCTTCGGACCGTAAAATTTATGTGCAGACAAAGTCAAAAGATCAATTCCGAGTTCTTTTACATCAATCGGAATTTTACCAACAGCCTGTGTTGCATCACACATGAAAAGTACATTTTTAGCTTTCAGAATGTTAGAAATGGCACTGATATTTTGTATGACACCTGTTTCATTATTAGAAAACATTCCTATGAAGACCAGTGTTTTATCTGTAATGATTCCTTCTAAAAGTTGAAGGTTTAAAAGTCCATCGGAATTAGTTGGAAGATAACTCACTTCAAAACCAATACTTTCCATAAAATGGCAGGTTTCAAGAACCGCTTTATGTTCCGTTTGAATCGTAACAATATGTTTTCGATTCTGATCAGCCAAACCTTTTATTGCCAGATTGATTGCTTCAGTAGCGCCAGAAGTAAAGATGATTTCATCGGCATCGGCATTTATCAAATCAGCCGTTTGCCAAGCCGCATTTTCAACAGCTTCTTTTACCGTTAATCCAGCCAAATGCGTTCCTGTTGAATTAGCGTACAAATCAGTAAAATACGGAAGCATCGCATTCAAAACACGTTCATCAACACGAGTTGTAGCATTATTATCAAGATAAATGGTTTCTTGCTGAGGCATAATTTGGGCTTATTTCAGTAAAAATACAATTTCAGAATTAATCTATGTGAAAAAATTAACCGCAAAGACGCAAAGGGTTTTCGCAAAGAACGCAAAGTTTTTTTAGATAAACTCAGCAGACGTTGAGTTCGCAAAGCTTTGCGTCCTTTGCGTTTTTCTAAAGCTATTACAGTGAAAAAATCTTTGCGTGCTTTGCGGTTAAAAAAACAATAAAATTGTAATTATTCTAAATAAGAGTAATGTTTGAATTTCATAACTTTTTGTGATTTAAGATGATTAAATTTGTTAGAATGACAAAAGTGAATTTGCTAATTTAACAAATAGACTGAATGGCTTCTAAAAAAACAAATCAGAATAAAGTAACCTCCGATGATTCCAATTCGCGTCGTGACTTTATAAAGAAATCAGGACTTTTTACCGCTCTTGCCCTGACGCCGCCTTCATTGGTAATGGCTTCCGACAAGAAATGGGACGAAAAAATTGCGGAGTATTTAGAAACCGTACCGCTTTCTATTGAAGTAAATGGCACAAAACACAATTTGAACATCGAGCCAAGAACCACTTTGCTTGATTTACTTCGCGAACAATTACAGCTTACAGGAACCAAAAAAGGATGCGACCACGGACAATGTGGCGCGTGTACGGTTCACGTAAATGGAACTAGAATTCTGTCTTGTCTTTCTCTCGCAACGATGCAGCAAAATGCACAAGTCACTACAATCGAAGGACTTTCAAAAGGTAAAAAACTGCATCCAATGCAGGAAGCTTTTATCAAACATGATGGTTTTCAGTGTGGATATTGTACGCCTGGGCAAATTATGTCGGGAATTGCTTGCATCAAAGAAGGCCACGCCAACAGCAGAGAAGAAATTAGCGAATATATGAGTGGAAACATTTGTAGATGTGGCGCTTATCATAATATCGTGGATGCTATAACGGAAGTTAAGGAAGGAGGGAAGGAACTATGAAAAACTTTCAGATAATTAAAGCCTTATCGTCTTCATCCGCAGTTACTGGAAAGGCAAAAGACAATTCTTCTATGTTTATCGCAGGAGGAACGAATCTAGTCGATTTAATGAAGAAGAACATTGTAGCGCCAGACAAACTGGTTGACATCAACGGATTGGATTTAAAGAAAATCGAGTTTTTAAAAGGAAAAGTTTCAATTGGTGCATTGGCAAAAAATAGTCAGGTTGCTGAAGATGCTTCCATAAAAGAAAAACATCCTTTATTGGCATTGGCTTTAGCAGCAGGAGCTTCTCAACAGATTCGTCACATGGCAACAGTTGGAGGGAATATGTTACAACGCACCAGATGCTCTTATTTTTATAATACCGACATGCCTTGCAACAAACGTACTCCAAAAAGCGGATGTGGGGCGATTGGCGGTTCAAACAGAATGGCGGCAGTTTTTGGTGCTTCAGACAGTTGTATTGCCGTTCATCCAAGTGATATGTGTGTGGCTTTAGCAGCGCTTGACGCGAAGGTTTTGGTGGAAGGTCCAAAAGGAAAACGAGAAATTGATTTTACTGATTTTCATCGACTTCCGGGAAATACGCCTGAAAAAGACAATAAGTTGGATGAAAGAGAATTAATTACTTCAGTTGAAATTCCCGATAATAATTTCACTAAAAATGTTCATTATCTAAAAGTTCGTGACAGAACGAGTTATGCTTTTGCATTGGTTTCTGTTGCTGTGGCTTTGGATATTAAAAATAATAAAATAAATGATGTCAGATTAGCTATGGGCGGTGTGGCACATAAACCTTGGAGATTGACTGAAACGGAAAAATTCTTGAAAGGAAAAACTATTTCAGAAGAAATATTTAAACAAGCAGGCGATTTGTCTATGAAAGGAGCCAGAGGATACGGCGACAATGATTTTAAACTAACGCTTGGAGGAAACGCAGTAACAGAAGCACTTACAATAGCAGCATCAAAATGATTAAATTATGAGCAAGACAAGTAATATTAATAGAGTTGACGGATTTGCTAAAGTAACAGGTTCTGCAACTTATTCAGCCGAATATAAAACAACAGGTGTGGTTTATGCCTGCCTTGTGGGAAGTACGATTGCGAAAGGAAGAATCAAAACGATTGATACTAAAAAAGCAGAATGGGCGCCGGGAGTTTTAGCCGTGATTACACATTTGAATGTAGATAAACCTTCTGGTTATCAAAAAGCAAAAGACAAACGAAATTTTGGTCAGCCGCTGCAGATTTTTAAAGATGATTCGGTTTTGTATTATGATCAGCCGATTGCTTTGGTGATTGCTGATACTTTCGAACGTATGCGTTACGCGGCAAGTTTGGTCAAAGCAGATTATTTTAAAGAAGAACATTCGACTGAACTTCATAAAGCAGCTGATAAAGAACGAAAAATAGACACCGATAAAGGAAACGATTACCATCGCGGTGAACATGACGGTTATAAAAATGCTGAGGTTGTTCTGGAAACGGAATATACAATTCCAACGGAAGTTCATAATCCAATGGAATTAGCCAATATCATTGCGAAATGGGATGGAAACAAACCGATTTTATATACCAAAAGCCAAGGTGTTGAAGGAACCCGCAGAAGCGTGGCAGGAGTTTTTGATGTTCCTGTAGAAGATGTTGAGGTTCATGCAGAATACATTGGAGGCGCTTTCGGAATGGGATTGCACACTTGGCCTTATGAAATTGCCGCTTTGATTGGAGCTAAAAAGTTAAATCGTCCGGTAAAATTGGTTTTGCATCGCGAACAGATGTTTACCAATGTGGGTTTCAGACCTTATACCATCCAAAAAATGGGATTGGGAGCAACGAAAGATGGAAAACTGACAGGACTAACACATGAAGCCGTTGCGATGACTTCGAGTTACGAAGATTTCATGGAAGGAACGGTAAACATGTCCAGATTTATTTATGATTGTCCGAACGTTTCTACGCGTTATAGAATTGTGCCTTTGGATACTTGCACACCAATTTGGATGCGTGGCCCGGGAGAAGCAACAGGTTCTTTTGCCTTAGAATCTGCAATGGACGAATTGGCTTATAAATTAAACTTAGATCCGATTGAATTTAGAAAACGCAATTACGCTGAAAAAGATCAGGAACAAAATAAACCGTGGAGCAGTAAATTCCTTTTAGAATGCTACGAAGCGGGAATGGAACGCATTGGCTGGAACAATCGTAAAAACGAACCAGGTTCAGTTAAAGAAGGAAACTGGCTGGTAGGTTACGGAATGGGAACAGGAACTTTTGGCTGTTATAGAAGCCCAACTTCGGTAAAAGCAAAATTCTTAGCCAATGGAGATTTAGTCTTGCAATGCAGTGTAAACGATATGGGGCCCGGAACAGCAACGATGATGACAGCAATTGGCGCTGAAGTAATTGGTCTACCATCAGAAAATGTCATTATCGAAATGGGAAAAAGCGGATTGCCAAAAGGACCTACACAAGGAGGTTCGGCAACGACTTCGTCTGTTGGTTCTGCGGTTCATGATGCCTGCAATTTATTGTTGAATAAAATAATCGAATTAGGAAGCAAAAATCCTGCCTTGAAAGGAATCGCGATTACAGATTTGACTTTTGAAAATGGTGCTGTTTCTTCTAAAAAAGATAAATCCAAATCAGTTACTTTAGCAACGCTTTTAAGCAGTAATAAATTAGAAGATTTCGAAGTGGAGAATCTTTCAAAAGCAGCTGAAGAAGCAAAGAAATATTCGATTTATTCGTTTTCAGTTCATTTTGTAAAAGTATTGGTGAATCCGAATTTGGGTAAAATTAGATTGGCGCATGTGGTTTCTTGTGCGGACATTGGAACGGTTATCAGTCAGAAAACTTCTGCAGGACAAATGTTTGGTGGAGCTGTAGGCGGAATCGGAATGGGATTAATGGAGGCTTTAGAAATCGATCATCGTTTTGGTCGTCCAATTAATAATAATTTTGCCGATTATCATGTTCCTGTAAATGCAGATATTGAAAAGCAGGAAGTGTTTTTCGTAAACAAAAAAGACCCAATCAGTAATCCTATGGGAACAAAAGGTTTGGGAGAAACTGCTTTAGTCGGAATGGCGCCTGCAATTGCAAATGCTGTCTTTAATGCGACAGGAAAACGTGTTCGAGATTTACCAATTACATTGGATAAGATTATAGAAACTGTTAAGGTTTAAGTAAAAAAGAGACATTGAAAAATGTCTTTTTTTTTAGTCCCAGCGGGACGAAATATTTGTAGAAAACGGTTTCCTCCATTTCCAAAAGCCCTAGCGGGGCGACATATAATTATTAAAAACAATCTAAATCAAACATAGCCCAAGGTTTCAACCTTGGGAACGCAATCGAAATCTTCGTGTTTATTGTGCATGTTTCCCATGGTTGAAACCATGGGCTATGTTTTGACAATAGGTGTCCAAAAAAAAAGAGACATCGTAAAATGTCTCTTTTTTATATCTAAAATATTCAATTTGTTATTTAATTGTAATAGGCAACTCAACAGTTGTTTTATCCCATCCAATAACTAAATTAGTTACATTTCCTTGAGTTGTAAACGCAATAGATAAAGCTTCGATTGGAGTAGAAACTGGTTTAACTGGAACAGAAACTCTAACTACATCTTTACTTTCGTCATATGCATAACCACCCCATAAATCCAATTCTTTATTGATGATAATTGTCCATTTGTCTTTTTCTGGAATAGCAAAAAAACTGTAGTATCCAGCAGGAACTTTTTTACCTCCAATTGTTACGTCTTTGTAGAATTTGATTTCTGTATTTTCATTAGCACCAACTCTCCAAACTTCACCAAACTTCACCACATCGCCAAAAATAGTTCTTCCTTTTGCAGAAGGTCTTGCATAAGTAACTTTGATTACCGGATTTGGATTATCGGTTTTTTTGAACTTAACCGCTTTGTTTGGGAAATAAGAAATATCAACAGGACTATTGTCTAGTGGAGCAAATTTCACCACATCTTGTGCCTGAACTGTAAAAGCAGCAAACAAAGTAACTGCCAGTAAATAAATTTTTTTCATAAGATTACAATTTTTAGAATAACTACAAAGTAAGTTAATAATGAAGAAAAATCATATAATTTACAGTTTGTTTTTTGTTAATGAATTGGTAATAGATTGGACAATATAATTTTATTTCCGTTCCAAGTTTTCTGTAGAGACGCACTGCAGTGCGTCTAACACCTTGAGGATAACCGTTGCGTAGACGCACAGCAGTGCGTCTCTACGATATGCGTTGTTTGAAAAAAAAAATCAATTTTAATACTCGCTTTTCTTCTTAGCATACCAATTCTGCATTATATAAAATGCTTTTTTCTTTTCACCGTCATTAGAAATTAAACCTTTACGATTATAACCGTCCTGAATTCCTGGAAGCAATCTTTTTGGCGATCTGAAATCAACCAAAATCCACGGACTTGTGCCACTTAAGTGAGGAATCTTTTCAATCATTTTTAAATTCTGAATATATAAGTATTCCTGATATTCTTCTGTCCAGCGTTCGTTTTTCTCTCCATGGAAACCCGCTTTTGCATCACCTCCAAATTCAGAAACAATAATAGGTTTATTGTATTTAGACTTCCATGTTATCTTTTCGGCATCTTCTAGATTTCCGCCGTACCAGCCCAAATATTGATTAAAAGCCACAACATCTAAAACTTCACCAATGGGATCATCAATCGTTTCTTTTTTAGTCAATAAAGCAGCACTGATTAATCTTGTATTATCTAACGATCTGGTGTGTGAAGCTAAATTTTTAATGAAAGTGTTTCTGGCTTCAGAAATCGGCGTTTCATTTGCCATTGACCAAATAATAATGCTGGCTCTGTTTTTATCTCTTGTGATAGATGCAGTTAATTGATCTTCGGCATTTTGGTAGGTGTTTTTATTAGTAAATTCAACTGTCCAATACACCGGAATTTCTTCCCAAACCATAATTCCCATTTTATCAGCTTCGCGAATGATATTTTCGTTATGCGGATAATGCGCCAAACGAACATAATTACAACCTAATTCTTTTGCCCAATTTAACAGACGTAAAGCATCTTGTTGCGAATTAGCACGTCCGCCTTTGGCATTTTCTTCGTGAATAGAGATACCGCGTAAAAAGATTGGTTTTCCGTTAAGCAGAATTTTATCTTCTTTGGTTTCGATAGTTCTAAAACCAATTTGGTCTTTTAATTTTTTTCCGTTAAAATCAATCGTCACCTCATATAATTTCGGATTTTCAGGTGACCAATACGAGATTTTTTTCGCTGGAATTTCGAAGTTTAAAATCCCCTGAGCATCTGCTTTTCCTTTAAAATTGATTTTTAATTCTGGAATAGAAACTGAAATATTGTTCTGAGAAGCATTTAAATTATTGATTTTAATAAAACCAGAAACAACATTCGCATTTCCTTTTTTCAGCTGAATGTTATAATCTTCTACAAAAGAAGCTTCTTCTTCAATCAAGGTTACATCGCGAGTTATGCCGCCGTAATTCCACCAATCGGTATTGACTGTTGGAACATCTTCTTTATGGCGCGTGTTATCGACTTTTATAACCAGATAATTGCCTTTTGGCTGTACAATCGGAGTTACTTCGTAATTAAATGGAGTAAATCCGCCTTCGTGAGTTCCCAGTTTTTTTCCATTTAAATAAACATCTGCTTTATAATTGATCGCTCCCAAATATAAAAACAGACGTTTTTTGGCAGCCAAATTATAATCGAATGATTTTTTGAACCAGACATTTCCTTCATAATATTTCAGTTCTGGAACCTGCGAATTCCAATCACCTGGAATCGTGATTGTCGGAGATTTATCAAAATCATATTCTACCAGTTCTTGTTTGTTTTGAGCATGATAATTAGTGAAAAATGCTCCTTTTGCTGGTTTTTCACTTTTATCGTATTGATCTAAGTGAAAGCTGTAAAATCCAGTTTGATAGGAATCGATTATGTAATTCCATGTCCCATTTAATGAAGTGGTATTTCGGTTCGGAACATTGGAGATTAAATTTTGTGTAAATCCTAGAAGAGAAGAGGTTAGGAGTAATGCGGTTAATAGTTTTTTCATTTTTTGTATTAATTTGTTTTTGTAATTGTGTTTTTTAACCGCAAAGGCGCAAGGTTTACGCAAGGTTCGCTAAGTTTTTTTTTATTCTCGCAAAGTCGCTAAGACGCAAAGAATAATACTTTTGCGTCCTTTGCGTAAACCTTTGCGAACTTTGCGGTTAAATAAATTAAGGTTCAATCCTCAAATACTCTCCTTTAAAACTTTGATTCAACGCTGTCATTTCGATAGGAGTATTAGATCCATCAGGAATTACTTCGATAGACGCTTTTCCGTTTGCCATTCTAATCGATTCGCTTCCGGTTGGAGTTCCTTGATTTTTTAGCGTTTTTCCTCCTTTTAAACATTGAAAATAAATACTCGCTTCATAATCCAAACAACGTAAATTGTTATTATCGACAGCAATTGCAGTAACTAAATAATTTCCATTTTTTAATTTTTTTGATGACAATTGCAATGAAACCGCCGTATCATTTTTATTGAAACGATAATTTACTTTCAACGTATCCGAAACTGTTTTACCCTCTTTTGTTTTTCCAATGGCGATTAAAACATTTTCACCTTTTGCAAAATTGACATCCCAAGTTAGGCCGTTTGCAGGATAGAGGGTTAGATTTCGCTGTTTTTCTCCTAATGATTTTCCGTTATGAGATAATGTTACTTTATCGCAGTTACTGAAAACACTAATAGTTCTTGGCGTATTTTCAGGACCTTGACGTTCTGTCCAAGTATGCGATTCGATGTATGTAAAAGGTTCCTTTGCCCAATAACTTTTAAAAACATAATACGCATCTTTCGGAACTCCGTTTCGATCTGTAAGTCCTTTTTGATTCATGTACGGAATATCATCTTCGGGACGTAACGGCGTTGCAAAATCCTTGAATGCCCATTGTACATTACCCACAAACGTTGGATCATTTTCGGATATATGCAAATGCCAGTCAAACAAATCAACTATATAATTTTCGCTCCAATCGCCAATTTGGGCAATGTTTGCCACTTTGGTCTGAACAATTGCTTCTTCCCAACCTTCGGCTTTTATGATATTTTCTCCTGTAATTGGATTTTCGCTGTGACGGCCCACATGACTGTCTCCGCCATATTCGGCATGGATAAAATGTTTGTATTCTTTCTTATAAACATCAATTGCTTTTTGATAGCTTTTGTAGCTTCCAGAATACCAACCCGACCAGATTGAAGGAGAAAAAACATCTACAATATGAGAGCCTTCATAATACTTTCTAATTGCCGTTTTTCTGGTTGGGTCTAGCTTATGCGATAAATCATTCAATTCGGTTAAAAACGCATTTGTTTTTTCTGCATTATCGCCGTCTGGAAAATCTGGAAGCCAGTTCATTTCATTTCCTAAAGACCAGATAATAATACTTGGATGATTGTAATTTTGATTGATGATTTCTTCCAGCATATTTTTGGTATTGGTTTTCCAAACCTCATTTCCAATTCCGCCACGACACCAAGGCAATTCATCCCAAACCAATAAACCTAATTCATCGCAGGCTTTATATACTTCAGGATCTTGCGGATAATGAGCCAAGCGGACAAAATTGGCGCCCATTTCTTTTATCGATTTCATATCTGCCCAATGCTGCTCGTTGGTCATAGCTGCACCGACTCCAGCTTGTTCTTCATGACGATGCGTTCCACGAATCAACAGACGTTTTCCGTTAAGGTAAAATGGTCCGTGATCTTTAAATTCAAACCATCTAAAACCTACTTTCTCAGAAATGCTGTCTTTAATTTGATTTTTTTCAGATAAAGAAGCTGTCAGTTTATATAAATTAGGTTTTTCGGTATCCCAAAGTTCTGGGTTTTTGATGTTTTCGAAAGTGATAGTAGAAGTCTTATCTGAAACTGAAATTGTTTTGCTTGCTACTTTTTTTCCTTTCGGATTTTTTAAAGTTATCGTTAATGATAAATCTTTTGCGTTATCAGGATTTATAATTGTTGAAACAATCTGAACAGAAGCTTTTTTAGCTGAAACTTCTGGAGTAGTGATTTTGATATTGTCGATATGATTTTTGTATTTCGAAACCAACCAAACATCGCGTGTGATACCGCCATAAATGAAGAAATCGCTTTTTTGAGATGGAATGATTTCGATATCGTAACTATTGTCTACACGAACAAAAATATCATTGTTTCCTTCTTTGATGAATTTCGTAATATCGATAGAAAAACCAATATAACCGCCAATGTGAGAACCCGCTTCTTTACCGTTTACATAGACTTTAGTCGTTACATTCGATCCTTCAAAATATAAAGAATAAACCTGATTTTGATCGATTTTAGGAATGTTGAGTTTCTTTTGATACCAACTTGCATCGCGTCGGTAACCAGGCATTAAATCTGTTGCATCTTCTGCATTCCAAGTATGGGGTAAATTTAATGAAACCCAATTTGAAGCTTTTTGTGCTTCGTTGAGGTTTGATGTATGATTTTCTAAATAAAGCCAATTGTCGTTAAGGTTCATTTTTGTCTGAGCAAAACTGCTGCTCAGACAAATTTGAAACAAAACAAAAAGCGCAAAAATTGAAAAAGTTTTATTCATAGGTACATAGGTTCATAGTTACATAGGTTCAAAGGTTTTCTGGCTCAAAGTTCAAAGATTCAACACCTTTGCTACTTTGAACCTTTGAGCCTTTGTCCCTTTATTAAAGCTTCCAAAAAATAATAATCAGCATAGATTATTGGTTCATCGATTTCGTCGTGTTTTGGCCAGTTTCCAGTACTGTGATCAAATAGGAAAGGCGCTTTGATTTGCGTATCCAAAATGTATTGGTCTGTTTGTACGGAAGCCATTAGTCTATCGGCGAAAGCCAGATAATTTTTATTATGGGTGTAAGTATACAATTCGTATAATCCTGAAGCCATGACCATTGCGGCAGAAACATCTCGAGGAGCATTTGGAATACTTGGATCTTTAAAATCCCAATACGGAATTCCGTCTTCTGGTAGATTTTTATTTGCCATAAAATAGTGTGCTGTTCCTTCTGCTTGATTTAAATAAGCTGGATCTTTTGTATAACGATAAGACATAGTAAATCCGTAAACTGCCCAAGCCTGACCGCGCGCCCAAACCGAATCATCATTGTAACCTTGAAGCGTTGTTTTCTTTCTCACTGTTCCTGTTGTCGGATTATAATCGATAACGTGATAACAGGAATTGTCTTCTCTAAACTGATTTTTTAAAGTCGTATTAGCATGCTGAATCGCAACATTACGGTATTTCGGATTTCCAGATATTTTAGAAGCTTCAAAAAGAAGTTCCAAATTCATCATATTATCAATGATTACAGGAAAATCCCAAATTTCTTTGTTGAAATCCCAAGAACGAATTGAACCCACTTTTGGATTAAACCTTTTGCATAAAGTTTCTGCGCCTTTCACAATTACCGCTTCGTATTCTTTCTTGTTTTCCACTTTTAGAGCTTCTCCAAAACTGCAAAACACTTTAAAACCTACGTCATGCGAATTGCTATTAACGCTTTCCTTTTTACTGAAAGGAGTCCATTTTTGAGCTTGTTCTTTGTATTTTGAATCGCCTGTCAATCGGTACAATTGCCATAGATTTCCAGCAAAAAAACCGCTGGTCCAATCTCTTGATGGTACTTTGCGAATTTCAAGTGTTTTAATATTCATGCTTCTTGGCATCGACATTGAATCAACTGGGTAATCTAACAGCATTTTGTAACGCGTATTCAGTTTTTCAGTCGTTGCTGAGATGTTTTTGGTTTGAGGGTTAACCCTAGACTTGCATGCTGTTGCCAGCGATGCAAAGCCTAGAATTAGATAAATGAAACTGACATTCTTCATATTAAAATAATATATATTGTGATATTTGGACACGGATTGAACGGATTCGCTATCGCGAAGACACTGATTTGCACGAATTTTTTTTCACGCAGATTTCCACAGATTAAAGCAGATTTTGCAGATTTTTTAATTTATCTGTATGCTTATAAATTGATTTAATCTGCTCCATCTGCTTAAATCCTTTTAAATCTGCGTGAAACCAAACATGCCTAATTTTTTTATTTTCTCGCAAATTTTGCAGATTTAAGCTGATTAAAATTGATTAAAAAAAATCTGCTTTATCTGCCAAAATCCTTTTAAATCTGCGTGAAACCTAATTATGCGCAACGTGATTAAAAAAATCCTTTAAAACCCGCGCTTTTGCGATAGCAAATCCGTTTCATCCGCGTTCCATATTATTAATAACCAGGGTTATTCGGTTTTAAATTCGGATTTATAGCTAATTCTGTTCCAGGCAACGGCCATAAGTAATCTTTGTTTGGATCGAAATTAGCATGGGGTTCTAAGCCATTTGGTCCAAAAACTTCTGGTCCGATTTTTAATCTTTTGATATCGTACCATCTGATGTATTCAAAGGCCAGTTCTAATCTTCTTTCATCAATAACCATTTTTCTAAAATCAGCTTGAGAAAGTCCTGGAGTTACATTTGCAGGGAAAGAAACCAGTTTTCCAGCTTTATTTCTTGCTCTGGCACGAACACGATTTACATAGCCATCTGCTTCTGTTGTTCCGGGAGTAATTTCGTTTAAAGCTTCGGCAGCGGTTAATAAAACTTCTGCAAAACGCATTGTGATATAATTGTGCTGAGAAGTTCTTCCGTTAGCTCCGGCTTTTCCCGGAAAACGGAAATATTTTGCAATGTGCGGGCGTGGTGCTTTTTCGTTGTCGCTAGAAGGATAAACTTGTAAAGCGCCGCCCGGACCCGTTTTTTTTCTAATAATCGTATCAAAACTTACGGCTCTTCTGTAATCTCTCTGATCCCAAGTATTGAATACTTTTAAGGAAGGAACAGCAACCGAAAATCCCTGTCCGTAACTGTAACTGTCATCTTTTAAAGATCCTGTAAAAAACGCTGTATAATCTTGACCGTAATTTCCAGAAGTTAAGTTGTTAAAATCAACAGTAAAAAGCGGTTCTTTTAAAGATGCGGTTTTTGTAGCATTGAACAAATCCTGAAAATCAGCATCCAAACCTAAAC
The DNA here is from genome assembly GCF_020026915.1 of Flavobacterium potami. GTDB lineage: Bacteria > Bacteroidota > Bacteroidia > Flavobacteriales > Flavobacteriaceae > Flavobacterium > Flavobacterium potami. Next base: position 1,135,725 of record NZ_JAINUY010000001.1, read on the forward strand.
CAAATTTTGCTTCATTTGTAATAACATACTTAGCCTCGTCATACGCTTTTTGAAAGTTTCCTAAAGTAAGGTAAACAGAGGCTAAATATCCTGCAGCTGTTCCTTTTCCCGGAACTGCTTTAACTTTTGGTTTATCTTCCAGCCATTGTTTGGCAAATTCTAAGTCGGCAATAATTTTAGGATAAACGTCGGCTTCTTTGGTTTTACTAATGGTATTAACCTGATTTACATCATTCACAACAAAATCAATATACGGAATGTCTCCAAAAAGACGAACCAGATGATAATAAGTAAAAGCTCTCGCAAAATAAGCCTGAGCGACAATAGCATTTACTTTTGCTGGATCGCCAGGAGTTTTTTTAGCGCCTTCTATTGCCTGATTTGCGGCAGTTATAATAACATAAGACTGCGGCCAAAAATTCGCAACAAGTGCATTTGTATCATTCATACTCATATCATTAACATCGATACGAGCTGCCTGTGTTGTTCTGTCTCCAATATCAGACATATCGTCACGAAGCATTAAGGCAATGGTAAATTCTCTTCCCCAATAGTTATTATGGGCAATATTAGCAAAAGCGCCATTGACAGCAGCCTGCAAATCGTCTGTGTTGTTAAAAAAGTTGTCTGGACGAATAACTCCAACTGGATGTTCTTCCAGATCAGAACAGCTAAAAAAAGCTAATGTTCCGAATATTAAAAAAGCGATATATTTTTTCATGATAGTTGTAATTAGACTAAAATTTGATGTTGAATCCTACTGTAAACGTTCTCACGTTTGGATAACCTCCGTAATCCAAACCTAAATTGGTATTACTTCTTGAATTCGTGTCGTTTAGGTAGTTTGTTTCAGGATCTGTTCCCGGATAATCTGTAATCGTCCAAAGGTTTTGTGCACTGATGTAAAAACGAACTTTGTTTAATCCCATTTTCGAAACGATTTTCTCATCTAAACTATATCCTAATGAGATATTTTTCAAACGAATATAACTTCCATCATAAACAAATCTTGACGTAATTCTTTTCGTTCTTGCTGCATTTGCCGGAACATTTGTATCTGTATTGGTTGGTGTCCAAGCATCTAGAACTTCTGTCGTTGCGTTGTTGTTTCCCGAAGCCAATTCCATCAAAGTATAATTCAGAATTTGATTGCCTTGCGAACCTTGAAAGAAGATATTCAAATCCAGATTTTTATAAGTGAAATCATTATTAAATCCGAAGATGAAATCTGGGTTTGGATTTCCGATAATGGTTTTGTCTTGAGAGTCTAGTTTTCCGTCTCCATTCACATCTCTGAATTTCTCACCTCCAGGAGCGGTTTCAAAGTTTCCAGGCAAAACGGCTTCTCCTTGCTGAATTACGCCATCATAAATAAATCCGAAGAAAGAACCAACAGGTTGTCCGACTCTCAAAATCTGCGATTCAGTTGCCAAAAAGTGACCTGGAGCTGAGTTGATTAAAAGATCTTTATTATCGGCTAATTTTAATACTTTGTTTTTGTTTGAAGAAATATTAAAACTCGTGGACCAAGTAAAATCGGCACCAATGAAGTTTTTGGTATTAATGCCTAGTTCCCAACCTTTATTTTCTAATTCTCCAACATTTTGAAGCTGTGATGCAATTCCGGAAACTCCTGGAAGAGGTCTGTTGAATAATAAATCTTTAGTAATCGTTTTATAATAATCGGCTGTAATGCTGATTCTGTTGTCGAATAAACCTAAATCAATTCCGTAATCTTGCTGATAGGAAGTTTCCCATTTCAAATTCGGATTATCTAATGAAGTCAGCTGAACCGCATTTACAATTACATCGCCGCTCACATCATAAATTTCAGAAAATCTGGAAAGGGTAGAATAGGCGCCAATTGACGGATTTCCTGTTGCTCCGTAACTTGCTCTTAATTTTAAATTTGAAACCGTTTTACTATCTTTTAAGAAGTTTTCTTTTCCAATATTCCATCCAATTGCACCAGAAGGAAAAGTTCCGTATTTGTAGTTTTTACTAAAGCTGGAAGAACCGTCTCGTCTGGCTGTAAAGGTTAGTAAATACTTGTCATCATAATCAAAATTCAACCTTCCGAAAGCAGAAATCAATTCGGTTTCAGATAAATTAGAATCTGGTTTTAAGAATACCGTTCCCGCACCCAAATTTCTGTAGGAGTTGGTATTGGTTAAAAATCCTCTTGAAGCAGCGTATGAACTTTCGTTTTTATTTTTTTGGTAGGAGTAGCCGGCTAAAACCGTCAGCATTCCTTTCGCTATAATTTCACGTTTAAAAGTCAAATAATTCTCTGTCAAGAAAGAAGAAAATCGGGTATTGTTTACAGAAGCTTCTCCTTTAATATTTTTCCCTGCAATTAAAGTAGAAGGAATAAATCTTCCTGTTTGCGAATTGTTATCTGTTAAACCTAGAGTCGTTTTAAAATCAAGATCTTTTGTGATTTGATATTGCGCAAAGAAATTATTTCGATTGACAATAGAAACGGTTTCTAGAATATTTTCCATTGCGGTAGCGTATGGATTATCGATATCATCTCCAATTGGAGCTGTTGTGGTATAGGTTCCGTCTGCATTGTAAATTCCTTTATCTGGCATAAAACGGTACGCAGCAGCAATTACTCCGGCCGCACCAGTTCCTCCGGCTCCGGTCTGGCTTATAATTCCTTCTTTGTTTTGTTTGCTTGTAAAATTGTTTAAACCCACTTTTAACTTGGGAGTCAGATTTGCTTCAAGATTCGCTACAATCGTGTATTTATCAATTCCTGAATTAATTACAACTCCGTCTTGATTGAAATACGTTCCCGAAACATAATATTTGATATCTTCTGAACCTCCAGAAAATGATAATTGTGTATTCGAAATTATTCCGTCACGATAGATAATATCCTGCCAGTCAGAATTTGCAGGACCTTGTGTATGTGTTGTAAAACTTTTACGATAAGCAGCAAATTGATCGGCATTCAATAAATGTAATTTGTTGTTTACGGACTGTATAGAAGTAGAATTGCTAAACTCAATTACTGGTTTTCCTGGTTTTCCCTTTTTGGTGGTAACCATAATAACCCCGTTAGAACCTCTGGATCCGTAAATTGCCGTTGCCGAGGCATCTTTTAAAACTTCAATAGAAGCAATATCTTGTGGTGCAGGCATGGCAACTCCGGCAAAACCATCCACAACTATAAGCGCATCGCCACTAGCGTTAATAGAAGTTCCTCCACGAACTCTGATTTTTACGGGTGCGCCTGGTTCTCCACCATTATTGGTCATGACAGAAACTCCCGCTGCACGACCTTGCAAAGCTTGTTCTGCATTTAGAAGCGGAAAAGCGGTTAGTTCTTTTGCTGTAACAGAAGATACAGATCCTGTAATATCACTCTTTTTACGGGTACCGTAACCCACTACAATAACTTCATCAAGTGCTTTTGTATCTGGTTTTAAACTTACATTGATCACGCTTTTGGTTCCAACTGGAATTTCAACAGTTTGAAATCCAACAAAATTGAAAACTAAAACGGCATTTTTTTCTCCAACAATTACGGTGTAATTTCCATCCATATCGGCAGAAGCTCCGACCGAAGAATTTTTGATGTAAACATTAGCACCAGGAAGTCCGAGTAAATCTTCACTGGAAGTTACTTTTCCGGTAACTTTTCTTTCCTGTGCATTCATCACGATATTTACGAGTAAAAAAGATACTAGTAAACACCATTTAAACGATTTGTTTTTTTGGTGTGTAGACATTCATTTTGTGGTTTAAGTTAATAAGTTAGATAAAGTAGAAAAGCAATAAACTCATTCCGATTATGATAATGACAAATAGAATTTGCAGTAATAAGAAGTTTGTTTTTTTGATTTTCATATCGCAAATGTAGAAGCCAAAAAAGAAATAGAAATACAAAAAAGGGTATCTAAAAATACAGATACCCTTTTTAAAGCCTTTAAAAACAAGGAATGGTTATGATGTCACCGAAGATTTGTAAAATTTATCAGAATATTGAGATGGAGTTTCGCCATACTTTTTCTGGAAACATTTGCTAAAGTATTTCGGATTATTAAAACCAACTTTATAGCTAATTTCAGAAACGTTCAATTTGTTTTGTTCTAATAATTGAGCTGCGCGTTTTAATCTTATTTCGTGAATAAATTCATTTGGTGTGCAGTTGGTCCAGGCTTTGATTTTTAAAAATAACATAGTTCTGCTGACACCTAATTCGGAACAGAAAAAAGGAATGTCGAATTGTTCGTTTGAGATATTTTCTTCGACAATTTTAAATGCTTTTTTCAAAAGTTCTTCATCCAGAGAAGAAACTGTGATTTCTGATGGAATGAAACTGTCTTCGCTAGAAAATTTGATTCGTAAACGTTCTGTGGTGTTCAGAAGGTTTTTTACACGAAGCCTGAATTCCATTAAATTGAAAGGTTTACTGATGTAATCATCAGCACCGCTTTCTAATCCTTCAAATTTGTAAACCAATGAAGATCTAGACGTTAATAAAATTACAGGAATATGACTGGTTTTAAGGTTTTCTTTGATTTTTGAACACAATTCAGTTCCTACCATTTCGGGCATTATGACATCAGAAATAATTAAATTCGGAACAAATTTCAATGCTTTTTCTAAAGCAATTTTACCGTTTTCGGCTTCAATTATGTTGTAGTCTTTTTTGAGTAGATTTTTCATGAACTTTCTCAAAACCTTATGATCTTCGACAAGTAAAATCGTTTGCTTTTCTTCGTTGACGATTAAATCTTCGAGATCTTCATTTTCAATAATTTCTGAAGGTTCAAGTTGTGCATTGTATTGTTCGATATCGTCACTGATTTTAAAATCAGGAATAATTTCGCTGTCCAAAAGATGTTCGCGTCCAAGCGGCAATGTCACTTTAAAAATAACGCCTCCAGCTGTTTTGTTTGTAATATCGATTTTTCCTTTATGTAATTCCACGATGTTTTTTACAATCGAAAGGCCAATTCCGGTTCCCTTATTATAATTTTTCTGAACCTGATTGTGCGTCGGAATTTCAAAAAACAAATCAAAAATTTTATCGATATGTTCTTCAGAAATTCCAACTCCTGAATCTTCAACTGCGATATAAAGATTCTGATTGTCCTGATTGATTTTAATATGAATTGAACCGCCTTTCGGAGTATATCTAAAAGCATTCGAAATCAAATTATAAAAGACACGTTCGAGTTTGTATCGGTCAAAATAGACCAGAATTTCTTCGTTTTCTGTTTCAAACGTATAATCGTAGCCACCGTCTTTGGCGTATTCTATAAAAGACAAGAAAATTTCTTTGGTAAATTTGACAATATTTCCGTTTGCCGATTCTAGTGTAACTTGATGATTTTCCAGTTTTCTGAAATCCATTAAACGATTAATCAAACTTAATAAATGATTGGCGCTTCCTTCAATAACGAGAAGCTTTTTGTACATTTCATTGGTTCCATTATAATCCGCAAGAATCTGCTGTAATGGTCCTAAAATCAACGTTAAAGGTGTTCTGAATTCATGCGAGATATTGGTAAAGAAATCCAGTTTCAGTTTGTTGTTTTCTTCAATTCGCTGTGTTTCCAAATATTCCAGTTCTAGTTTTTGCTTCAGTCTGGCTTTCGATTTCATAATCCAGATCAAACCGTATAAACCTAGACCAATTATGATTCCATACAACAAAAATGCCCAAATACTGCGCCAGGGAGCCGGATTTACAATTACCGTTAATATTGTCGGAGTCTGATTCCAAACACCGTCATTATTTGCACCACGGACTTCAAAAGTATAGGTTCCAGGATTTTGTATAGCAAAATTGGCTTCGCTGTTTTTAGTCGTAGTCCAGTTGTTTTCCAATCCAACTAAACGATAACTGTATTGATTGTTTTTGGATCGAATGTAGTTCGGAATGGCAAAATTGATGGTGAAATTCGCCTTGTCGTAATCTAATGTAATAGTGTTGGTAAAACCAATGCTATGTTCTAAAATTCCATCTTTATCATGTGCATTTATAATTTCGTTTTTGATTTTTAAGTCGGTTATTAAAACCTGTGGTGCATAATTATTTAATGAAATTTTTGACGCATCAAAAAACGTAGCACCCGACGGACTTCCAAAATAAAACTGATTTGAACTTAATTTCAGAGCCGAGTTATCATTGAATTCATTACTGGCTAATCCATCCTTCTGATCGTAAATAACAACCGATTTCTTTACCTGATTGTATTTTATGATTCCTTGATTGGTGCTAATCCAAAGGTTTTTATCGTCATCTTCCAAAATGGAATGGATAGAAGTAATAATGGTATTTCCAATTCTCAAATTGATTCGGTTAAATTTCTTTCCTTCAAAATAATGAAGTCCTTTAGCTTTTGTTCCGATCCAGATTTTATTTTGAGAATCCTGAAATAAAGTTAAAATATCATCGCCAGATAAAGAAGAATGATCGTAAAAGAAATGCTGAATTTGATATTTCTTCGGATTGAAATTTCGAAGCGAAATACGATTTAGACCATTCTGAGTTCCGAGCCAGATTGAATTTTGGTTGTCTATTAAAATACTGCGAACCATATTGTTGGTTAGAAAAACTGGTTTTGTATTATCATTACCAATAATCTCAAATGTTTTGCCGGAAGTATCATAACGAATTAAACCTTTACCAAAAGTCCCGATCCATAAAATTTTATTTTCCGCTTTAAGCGAATAGACACCACTTTCCTTTAAAAATTCTCTTAAGTCGGAAGTAATTCTATTGTCTTCAATTTGTCTAGAAATCGTATTATAAGCGGATAATCCTTTAGAAAAAGTTCCAATCCATAAAATATGATCATCAGAAAGACACATCGCTTTGATGTCATTTTTATTGGATTGTCCCGTTTTGCTGTTGATGTAACTTATGGCTTCGGTATTTTTATTGTAAATAGTAATTCCGCCGCCTTCAGTTCCAAAATAAACGTTCTGATTTTTATCTGCAATAATCGAACTCACGACATCAAAACTCATCGGAATCTTTTTCGAATTCTGATTGTAGTTAGAGAAATTGACATTCGAAACGTCCCAGAGATTCACGCCCTTGTAATAGCAGCCAATCCAAATCGAACCTTTTTTATCCATAAAAACAGATTTTACCTTGTCGATTCCGTTGCTATTATTGCTGTTATTTATTTTCTGTAGACTTTTATCCTGTCCTAAAATATAAATTCCGTCATAAGAACCAATCCATAAATCTCCTTGATTGTCAATTACTAAAGACCGAATATCAGTATTGATCTCATTGTATTTTTCGTTCGCTAAAAAAGAGACATATTTTTTTTGTTTTTGGTCGAATTTCAAAAGGCCTTTGTTCTTTGTACCAACCCATAGATTTCCGTCCTTTCCTTCGATAACGGATTGAACAGTCAGTAAATCTATCGTGTTTAACGGATAGTTTTTAAATGATAATTTGCCATTCTTTCTACTAGTTAGCTGACATAAACCTTTTGTGGTTCCAATCCATATTTCTCCTTTTTTGGTTTTTAGAATACTAAGAATATTGTTGCTGGGAAGAGTAGAAGCATCATCATCAGAATGAAAAACGGAACTAAAAAGACCAGATTTTTTATTCAAAATTGTCAACCCCTTTGAAGTTCCAAACCACATTTCGCCGCCAATTTCCCTAATACTCCAAACAGCATTATTACTTATGGTATGATTGGCAGGAGTGTGAAGATATCTTGTAAAACGATTCGAAACTGGATCATAGCAGTTTAAACCATTGTAAGTTCCAACCCAGATTTTTCCTGAATTGTCTTCTTCAATTGCCAAAATATCATTATTGCTGATGGAATATTTATCAGATGTATCATTTCTGAAAATAGTAAATCTACTTCCATCATATTTATTTAAACCATCGCGGGTTCCAAACCACATTTGCCCCAATTTATCCTGATGAATAGCAATTACGGAACTCTGCGAAAGTCCGTCGGTTGTAGAGAAATTTTTTAGACGGTATTTATTTTGGGAAAATGAATTTCCAATAACAAATACAATTGCGAGAAAAGCTATTTTATATTTCATAGCGTTATATTTAATGTTTTTTTAGCCACGAATTCACGAATTTTCTCTAATCTGTTTGGCGATTATTTTTGTGTTGAAATGGCTAAAATTTCACGAATTATTCAGATTAAGAATGTAAATAATTCGTGAATTCGTGGCTAATTTCAACGTACAGAGAATAATCATTTTAATCAGTGTAATCTGTGGCTAAAATTTTCGGCTATTTTAATCGTTTTTGTAATTGATAATCATATAGCGATGGAATCTTTTCTATCGGAGTATTCAAAAATTCAATGTAAGGATCAATGTCGTATTTGATTTCAAATTTTGTATTTCCGTGAACACCAATAATTCTGGCTAAAGCGCCATCTTTCATTCCATACAATAAAGTAGGCTTTGAAGCATCTGGATTTTCAACCTGAACGTTTAAATTCCAGAACGTACTAAAAGGTCCATGAGAAGGTTTCCAATAATCCGCACCGCCACCGCCAAATAAAGCGTAACTACTGTTTTTATCCGCTTTTAGATGAACAGTAATATTATCAAACAAATTTTGATGATTTGCGCCCGAATGCTGATCTAAAACAGGATCTGTAAAAATTTCACAGTTTTGATACACGTTTTTTGTTGCAAAAGTGTTGAAGCTTAAGGGATGAATAGCTGAGTTATAGATCTTAAGATTCTTCACCAAAATATTGTGCACACCACCTAAAGTTACGGTATAATGTGCTAAATGCGGGCCATCGGTTGTAATATTTTCAATGGTGACGTTAGAAACTTCTTCCGCTAAAATTCCGCTGTCGGCATTAGTGATTTTGACATCTTTAACCCAACTATTGAAAAGGCGAGTTAAGAAAATCCCATTATTTCCGGGCTCAACGTGATGCGCTACTCTTGGAATATCAGGAAAAGTAAAACGAAGATGTTCAATTCCAACTTCATTTAAATGTTTCCATTCGACCAATTGTGCTTGATAACTTGGTTTTATTGAAATAGTTAAAGGTGTTTTTAAAGTGATTTTAGAACCAGAAATTTTAGTGATTTCTACTTGCTGTCTCACAATTGGAAGTTTTGGAAATTTCCAATGATGCGAGCCCGGTTTTACTTTTGCACCTTGATATAAGTCTTTAATGATTTCGCCGTTTTCCCCATCTTTATTAAACAATTGTAGTTCTACAACATCGCCGACTTTTAAACCTTTAACATCTGAAACCGTAATAATATGTTCGCCCATTTTTCCCGAACTCACTTTCGCCAACGGATTCGATTCTGGTTCGTATTTATCCAAATACGATTTTACACGTTCACCCGGAACTTGTGTCCAGATAAAACCTCCAGACCAAGCATATTGAGAAAAAGGAAGATCAATGTTATTTTCGGGTTCGCGTTGTCTTTTGTCAAAAGTGGTCAAGTATTCGCGAAGTTCAGCCAAAACAGAAGAATCTTTGAGATACATCATCGGTCTTGGGCAGTAGATTTCGGTTCCATTTTCGGAAGAACCTGCTCCTCGAAGTACAAAATTACTTCTTTCGATGTAGAGAATTTCGCTTAGAATAATGCGTCCAGCAGGCAATTGCAGGATTACATTTCCTTCAACAGCATTAGCCGCTTTAAAAGCTTTTAAAAGTGCTTTGGAGTCGTCTAAATTATCATTTGCTTTAACGCCAAAATCAACTGCATCAATAACTTTTCCGTTACTTTCAGGAATTTGGCTTTCGCCGAAATGATAGCCTGCGTAACTAAAATCAGGTAGATAATGGGTTTTTGAAGTAATAATTTTAGGTAATTCCTGCGACAGTAAAGTATTCATGAAAAGACCGCAGGATAGGAGAATGGTTTGGCGAATCATGGTTTGTGGTTTTTGTGGTTAGTTAGTTTTTTTTTCACCGCAAAGGCGCAAAGGACGCAAAGTTTAAATTTCCTTGCGTCCTTTGCGCCTTTGCGGTTAATTCTATAGGGATCGCTTAATCCCTAATTCAAGTCCACGCAATTCTGCAAGACCTCTTAAACGGCCAATTGCAGAATACCCCGGATTTGTTTTTTTCTTCAAATCATCCAACATTTGATGTCCGTGGTCAGGGCGCATCGGTAATTGGCTGTCGTTTCTTTTTTCTACTTCTAAAATTGCTTTTACGACTTCGTACATATCAACGTTTCCTTCAAGATGGTTTGCTTCGTAGAAACTTCCTTCTTCGTCGCGTTGTGTACTTCTTAAGTGAATAAAATTCATTTTATCGCCATGACGTCTTACCATTCCAGGTAAATCATTGTCGGCACGAACACCGTAAGAGCCCGTACACATAGTAAATCCGTTAGATTTAGAAGGAGCAGCGTTCATTAATTCGATCAAATCTTCTTCGGTACTTACCACTCTTGGTAGGCCTAAGATAGGGTAGGGAGGATCATCTGGGTGAATAGCCATTAAAACGCCTTTGCTTTCAGCAACCGGAATAATTTCTTTTAAAAAGTGAAAAAGATTATTCTTTAAAGCCTGTCTATCAATATGATTGTAAGCGCTTAACGTTACTAAGAAATCTTCAACAGAATACGCTTCTTCAGCACCAGGAAGTCCTGCCAAAATGTTCTGTTGTAATTTTACTTTATCTTCTGGAGTCATGGCTTCAAAATAGCTTTTTGCTTTTTGTTTTTGCTCTTCAGAATATTCGTTTTCAGCACCAGGCCTTTTTAAAATATGTAATTCAAAAGCAGCAAAAGCATTGATATCAAAACGTAAAGCTTTTGAACCATCTTCAACTGTATAAGACAAATCAGTTCTAGACCAATCTAAAACAGGCATGAAATTATAACAAACACATGTAATTCCGCATAGAGCTAAATTTCTAATGCTTTCTTTATAATTTTCGATGTATTCTAAATAATTTCCAGTCTGTTTTTTAATGTCTTCGTGAACCGGAATACTTTCTACAACCGACCAAGTCAAACCAGAAGACCCTTTTTTAGGATCTCCGTCTTCGTGTTCGATTTCAACTTTTCGTTTAATGATTTCATCAATGCTCCAAACTTGTCCGTTTGGAATATGGTGTAAAGCCGTTACAATTCCGGTTGCTCCGGTTTGTTTGATATCTTGTAAAGAAACAGGATCATTTGGTCCGAACCATCTTAATGTTTGTTCCATTTTTATATTTTTTATTTCCTGCAAAGTTTTCAAAAACCTTGTAGGTATTGTTAATTAATAATTGTCTTAAATTGAATCCTGCTAAGTTTTGAAAACCTTGCAGGAACTGAAAAAATTAAATACTTGTAGCAGCGAAACCACCATCTACTTTTAATGTTATTCCGGTTACGAATTTCGACATGTCGCTGCATAGGAATAAAAGTGCACCATCGATATCTTCTGGCGAACCAAATCTTCCCATTGGTGTATGGTCGATAATTTTTTCACCTCTTGGTGTTAATTTTCCTTCTGGAGTCAATAATAGCGCACGATTTTGTTCTCCGATAAAGAATCCTGGAGAAATTGCATTTACACGAATTCCTTCACCATATTTAGAAGCCAGTTCAACCGCCATCCATTGTGTGAAGTTATCAATTGCCGCTTTTGACGCAGAATACCCGACAACTCTTGTTAATGGTCTTTGTGCAGATGCAGACGAAATATTGATGATATTTCCTGATTTCTGCTTTGCAAAAAGTTCAGAAAAGACCTGAGTAGGAAGCATCGTTCCAATAATATTCAAGTCAATCACTTTTTGCAGATCATCACTTTTCATATCGTAAATTGCCTGATCTGGCTGGATTGTGGCTCCTGGCATATTTCCACCTGCGCCATTGATCAAAATGTCAAGACGACCGTATTTTTCAACGATAAAATCTTTAATTTTTTCTAATTCTTCTTTGACTAAAACATTGGCTTGAACAGCAAAACCTTGTCCGCCGTTTGCCTCAATAGTTTTTACAGTGCTTTCTGCTTTTTCTAAAGACTGAGAAACGATTCCGACAATAACGCCTTGTTTCGCCAATACATTGGCAAAATTGCTTCCTAATACTCCCGCACCTCCTGTAATCAGTGCAATTTTACCTTTTAGATTGAATATTGAATCCATTATTTTTTAATTTTCAATACTTTAAATTCCAAATACCAATTTGAAAATATAAAGTTTGGTTAGTATGTGTTTGATTTTTATTTTATCTCAATTTTTAAAACTTAATTTCTAATCGCTTCAATCAAATCCAAAACCCTTTTTGTCTCTTTTTCAATTGTTTCATAAGCTTCATACTGCATTACTTCTTTACTGATTAATTTGCTTCCCATTCCAACTGCAGAAACACCAGCATTAAACCAAGTTTCAATACTTTGACGGGTTGTATCTACTCCGCCTGTCGGCATGAAAGTCAAATCTGGAAATACATCTCTGATACCACTCATAAAATCTGGACCCAAAATATTTCCAGGGAAAAGTTTAATGAATTTTACTCCGGCATTTTCAGCTGCAATAATTTCAGTTGGAGTCATACAACCAGGAGCGTAAAGAGCTTTTTTTCCGATTAAGAATGTAGCGATTTCAGGTACAAATCCTGGACTGATAAAGAAGTCTGCTCCGGCTAGATAATACGTTTCTGCTTGTGCTAGATTTTTGATAGTTCCTATTCCTAAAAGCATTCCTGGCAGTTCAGCATTTCTTACTTCAATCATTTTGTTGAAGTTTGCAAGTGCTTCTGGACCACGACTTGTATATTCTACGGCTCTGATTCCAACATTGTATAGTGTCTTTAATATTGCAACACTTTTATTTTCATCGGCATTAAAATACAACGGAAGCATTCCTTGTTTTAAAATGACATCAATGGAGTTCTGAATGGTACTCATTATTTATATTTTTACTTTAATTACAATTTTCTTTAAAAGACCTTCGCCAATCATAGCTGTATGAACGTCTTCGGGAAATAAGATTGCAAATTGTTTTTCTTGCAATTGAAAAAAAGTGTCTGGAGCATCATGAAAAAAGCGAACATCTCTTTCGTCGCTATAATCTCCATTCGGGTTTACACATTTTTCTCTTGGTTTCCATGCAAACGTTTCTGGTCCTTTGATCGAAATCTGGATATCGATGTTTTTATCGTGGCATTCAAATCCTTTTACAGCTTCTTCTTTTGTATTTCCTTGTCCAACAATTACAATCAGTTTTAAACCTTCGCCAATTTCATAAGCACCTTCTTCAAGGTTGGTAATATCATTTTGACTCACATAATCAAATGCTTTTTTAAAATTGGTGTGCAGGTTATAATATTTTGCTGCGTTTTGTAATGAATCTACTATCATTTTTTTCGCTATTATTTTGGTTTTTTAATGTTATGTGTATATTTGCGTGTGCGTACACGGTATTTTTACAAATGTATGTAAAATGTCCTTTAAAACAACTTATTTTTAATAAAATAAATTAATTTTACCACGCTGCTTTTATTTTTTTAACTTAAAAAGAATCAATATCATAACAATTAAAAAAATTGCCGAATTAGCCAATATTTCGCCAGGAACTGTGGATCGAATTATACACAAACGTGGTCAAGTGGCTCAGGAAACGGTTGACAAAGTCAATGCGATTATTGAAGAATTTGGTTATAAGCGAAATATACTGGCGAGTAATCTGGCATTGAACAAGAAATTTCATATTGCCATTTTTCTTCCAAAATCGGAAACGTTAGAATATTGGAAAAGCCAGATTGACGGAATTGAAAAAGCAGCTTTAGAATTCAGCAAATTCGGAATCGTTTTGGATTATTTCTTTTATGATTACAATTTGAATTCGTTTAAAGAATCTGCAAAGAAAATAATGCAATTTGATTGTGATGGTTTATTATTCGCACCCATTTTCTATGAAGAATCGGTTCAGTTTTTAAAGGAATATGAAAAGAAAAATATTCCCGTTGTCATGATCGATTCGAATATTTCTGAAGAAAACGAACATGCTTATGTTGGACAAAATGCTTTTCAAAGTGGTTATTTGGCTGGAAGATTAATCAGTTTTGCGGTGAAAAACGAAAGACAGGTTTTGATTTTTAAAATTACTCGTGAAATTGAAAGCACTTCTGTATATCTGCAGCGAATCAAAGGTTTTTATTCTTATTTCAAAGATCATGATGAACTGACCAATTTTAAATTTTCAGAAGTTACTCTAAAAGATTCTGGAATTGATCAATTGAGTATGGAAATGTTTTCTGGTATAAACAGTGTTTTTGTACCAAATTCGAGAGCTTACATAGTCGCTGACTTTCTAGAAAAGAACCATATTAAAGGCGTTCGAATTATTGGTTTTGATTTGTTGAAAGAAAACATCGAATACCTGAACAAAGGCGTAATTGATTTTTTAATCAACCAAAGACCTGAAGAACAAGGTTATTCGGGAATCAATTATTTATATAAAAAACTGGTTCTTCAGGAAGAAACAGAAAAGACCCATTATATTCCGCTCGAGATTATTTTGAAGGAGAATTATTTTCCTGTTAGGTGATGGTTTTTTTGCCACAAAGACGCGAAGGCGCAAAGTTTTTTTAAGCTTTGTTTTTTTAATCTCGCAAAGTCGCTGAGGCGCAAAGTTTTTAAGACATAGAATGATAACATAATCCAGGTTTCAACCTTGGGAAACGTATTGTGATTTACGTTGTGTTTCAATGGTTGAAACCATTGGCTATGTTTTATAACAATTTTGTCATTTCGACTGAAAGGAGAAATCGCACTCGTATGCAGACAAAGATTGCAAATATCCTTTGAGGAATTTCTATTGTGATTTCTCCTTCGTCGAGATGACAAAAATGAGAATAAATCTGCTTAAATCTTTTTAAATCTGCGTGAAACAAAAAAACTTTGCGTCTTAGAGGCAAAACTATTATTTCTTAACCTTCACAATCAAAGGATTATTAATTTTCTCTGCAAAAGAACTCAAATACTTTTCCCATTCTTGTTTAGTCTGAAATGGACTTCCTTTTTTCCATCCAAAACCAACGTAATAAATCGCTTTTTTGTTCTTAACCGAAATATTTCCGTACTGATTGCTCAAATCTTTTTCGTTCGTAACATGATGATCAAAACTAATTAAATTGCCTTTTGGAACAACCAAACCCGTTCCAATTTCAGAATCGTCAATTGGTTCCCAATAACTCAACCAACCTTCTTTTAGATTCGTTCCGATTGTTCCTTTTTTATCATGAAGAGTTAAACCGGCAGAAATGGTTTTGCTTCCTGTAATATTAATTTCAAAGCGAGAAAGCTGACTTCCATAATCCAAACTGATCAATTTTGATTCGGTTACTTTATTTCCTTTGGCATCCCAATCGGCATAGGTTAAAATAAAACTTGTTCGAATTGGACCTGTTGTAATGGTTTTCCAGCTGATGAAATTCTTTGAGAAATAATATTTTCCATCAACATTTACAGCAATTCCGCCCACACCGCGACTATCGCCAACATGAAAATTATCTAAACCTTCACCTGTATCTTTATGATAAGTTCCGGTTCCGTTTGTAGCTTTTTCGTACCACTTATTAATGATTGGATAATCGACTCTTTTTAGCCACGCATCGATTCCGCTAGTTAAAGTTCCGCCTGCAATTTTATCTTCGACCATTTTTTGCGCTACGGGACCGTAAGTTCTAAAAGCGACTTTATTATTTTCCCAAGCATAATCATCTGTGCGTTCTGGAACAAAACGAGAATAACAATTTAAGACTGTTGATGTTGAAGGATTTTTTCCAACTAAAACTTCAAAATCTTGTTTGGAAGAAGCTTTTATTTTGGGTTGAAATAAAAGCAAATCTGCAGTTCCGTCTCCGTCATGATCTACGGTTTGAGTTTCTAGAAATATATTGCCGTTTTTTATTACGTAATCTTCAAGTTTTGCATTTTCATTTAAACCAAGTGATTTTTTAGTCAATTCGATGGTTTCAAATTCGCGGTCAACAGGAAGATTATTTGAAACGGTAATGATATTATTTTGTGAAATGGCAATGAAATTACCAGCCAAAAGCGTTATAATTAGAAGATGTTTTTTCAAAACGTAAGGTTTAATTTTTTTAGAAATCAGTTCATTAGTTATTTCATAAAAGTACAAATCAAAAAGGAAATGAAAATACAGAAAAGGTGTAATTCTGTACAGAATGCTGAAAATCAGAAAACAAAGTTTAGATTATTGAATCGAATATTTTTTCGTAAATTTCATTTCTTGTGTTTTTTAAAAGAGATATTTATAATTAAATGAAAATCAACAAAATGGTAAAATGTATTATTTTCGATTGTGACGGAGTTTTAGTCGATACAGAAAAAATCGGCAACGGAATATTGTTAGCCATGGCGCAAGAACACGGATTCGAAATGGAACTGGAAAATGCTTATCGCCATTTTAACGGTCGAAATTTAAAAGATTGTTTTCGCCACATTGAAGAAGCGATCGATCAGAAATTGCCTGAAAATTTTGAAACTGAATATCGTGAAAAGAGTTTTGAAGCTTTTAAAACGCAAGTAAAACCAATGAAAGGCGTAGTTGATTTTATAGACAAAATTGAAAAACTACAAATTCCGTACTGTGTTGCATCGAGCGGGCCAGTGGAGAAAATCCGTTTGAATCTTGAAGTTTCTGGTTTGTTAGATAAATTCGAAAACAAAATATTTAGCTCGTATCAAATAGGAAGCTGGAAACCGGAACCAGGAATATTTCTGCATGCAGCAAAAGAAATGGGTTTTGAGGTACAAGATTGTATCGTTTTGGAAGATAGCAAAGCAGGAGTAAAATCTGGAATCAGCGGCGGATTTAAAGTGTACGGTTTTGCTAATGGTTTTAATAATGAAGATTTGGAAAAAGAAGGAGCAGAGCTTTTTGGTTCTTATGAGGAATTAAGTGAAAAACTTGGGGTTTGAAGTTTCAAGTTTGAAGTTTGAAGTTTCAGGTTTCAGGTTTCAAGTTTCAGGTTTCAAGTTTCAAGTTTCAGGTTTTGCTTTAGAGGGCTTCGACTTCGCTCAGCCTGACAATGAAAATCATATTCTTCTGTTAGGCTGAGCGGAGTCGAAGCCCTTTTCGTATTTCAATAATTTTCAAATTGACACATTTTCTAATTATAATGTAATTTGTTACATTAAAATTAATTTTCATATATTTGAGTTTGTACATTCGTTTTTTTAGTGCATTTTTTATGATGAATTTGTAATGGTATGCTAAGAAAACGTATTGATTTTCCTGATGAATATCTTTCCCAAAGAGATGTTTTTTAGGATTGTGATTTCCAAAGATCACAGCGCTAACCTACAATACAAACCGAATGATGAAATTTAAAATTAGAAGTTTACTTCTATCCTTTTTATGTATTTCTCCAATTATCAGTGCCCAAATTAAAAAGATTGGAGTTCCTTTTATAACCAATTACAATCCAAAAGCTTATAAAGCTGCATCCGAAAATTGGGATGTTTTGCAGGATTCAAAAGGCATGATGTTTTTTGCTAATCATTTTGGAATTATGCAATTTGATGGTGTGCGCTGGGGAATTGTTACTCAACCCGAAAACCGAAGTATGGTGCGCTCTATGGTAATAGACAAAAACGATAAAATCTATGTTGGTGCCCAAGGCGATTTCGGATTTGTGATTCAGTTGCCAAATGGACAATATCAATATACTTCTCTAGTAAAACTGCTTCCTAAATCGGCTCGAAATTTTGGAGATGTTTTGCATACCGTTATTCGAAATAACGAAGTCATTTTTTTCTCTTACGAAAGAATTTTTATTTTTAAGAACAATAAAATCAAAGTAATAGATGCTAAAACTACTTTTGATGATTTCTTCCAAGTCGGAAAAGAAATCTATGTTTCTGACAATGAAAAAGGTTTATTAAAGCTAAAAGACGATGTATTAATTCCTGTCGAAAATGGTCAAAAGTTTATAGGAATGCAGGTTAGAAATATTTTTCAAACAAAAAATGGCTTTTTGCTATTCACCCAAAAAAATGGTCTTTTTACTTTCAATGAAAACCAAATAAAGCCTTTTGTTACGGAAGTTGATCCTTTATTAAAACAAAATCAGATTTCGGCAGGAATTGCACTTTCCGATGGTTATTTCGGTATTGGAACCCGTCAATCCGGATTGATAGTTATAGATAGTGTTGGACATTTGGTTCAGCATATTAACAAACAAATGGGACTTGAAAATGAATATGTAACTAATTTTAAGATTGATAAAGAAAAAAATCTGTGGGTGACGATGAAAGGCGGAATTTCTTTGATTCAGATTTCGTCTCCTTTATCAAAAATTATGGACAGTTCTAATTCTGAAACCAAAATTTATTGCAGTCAGATTTATCAGAACAAATTATATATAGGTACAGATAACGGCTTGTTTTGGCTCAATTGGGACGCATATAAAAGTGGAAAAAGAGAAAACGTAACTTTTCAGCACATTTCGGGAATGTCTGAAAATGTTTGGAATGTGGGCGTTTTTGGTAATTCGTTACTGGCTTTTGAAAAAAACGGAATATTCGAAATTAATGGAAATTCCGCGAAAGCGTTAGCCAAAATCGATGGGGCTTGGCAGGGAATTCTAATTCCGAATCATCCTGATTTATTGCTTGTTGGTGGTTATACAGGATTATATCTTTTAAAAAAAATAAATGGTTCTTGGGTTTTTCAACATCGAATAAAAGGTTTTGAAGAAAGCAGCAGAATTATGGAATCGGATAAACAAGGAAACATTTGGATTGCGCACGGTTACAAAGGAATTTATAAATTAAAGTTCAACACAACATTTGATTCGGTTAGTGATATTCAGTTTTATAATGATAAAAATGGTTTTCCGTCGAGTTTGTTTTTGAATACTTTTAAAGTTGATAATCAAATTTTATTTGGAACAACAAAAGGCGTTTACAGACAAGATGTATCTTCAAAAAAAATGATTCCAGATCCTGTTTTCAAGAAATATCTCGGATTAGAAAATCATATTCGTTTATTAAAACCAGATAATCAAGATAATATTTGGTACGTTTCTGGCGAAAACACAGGGAAAATGAACAAGCAGAAAAACGGAAGTTTTAAAGTTGAAGAACTTCCTTTTCGAAAACTTCGCTATTTATATGTTCCTGGTTTCGAGAATATCCAGACCACACAAAGCGGAGATGTTTTCTTTGGAACACAGGAAGGTTTGATTCATTACAGTACGATTAAAAACAAGAAATATCAAGCAAAATACAAAGCAGTTATTTCAGAAGTGAAGTGTATTTTTCCTAAAGATAGTTTGCTCTTTTCCAGCCGTTATGATGTACTTCCGAATAAAACAGGCTCTATAAATGATAAATTTTCTACTGTTTTATCACATTCAAACAATGCACTTCATTTTTCATTTGCCTCTCTTTGTTTTGATGATGCCGATGCCACAAAATACGAATATTGGCTGGAAGGTTTTGAACCAACTTGGTCCGATTATAGTCTTCAAACCGAGAAAGAGTACACCAATTTGCCTGAAAACGAATACGTTTTTCATGTAAGAGCAAAAAATATGTACGATGTGGTGAGCGAAGAGGCCGTGTTTCGATTTGAAGTTTTACCGCCTTGGTATCGCACGATTTGGGCTTATCTGCTTTATTTAGTGCTTTTTGGAGTTTTAATTTATATCATTATTAAATACCAAAAAAGAGTTGCAGAACGAGATCGAGAACAGTTGATTCTCAATCAGGAGAAAGAATTGCTTCGAAATCAAGCGGAATTAAACGAACAGAAATTGGCATTAGAACAAGAAAATATGGCCATTGTACGTGAAAATCTTCAAACAACAATTAATTTGAAGAATGCTAAAGTGGCATCAAATACCGTCAATCTTATTCATTTAAATGAAATTTTGCTTTCCATAAAAGAGTTGATCAGTCAGATTGATAAGAAAAATGATCCAAATGTAAACTTTAGTCTTCTGACGAAAATCAATAAATTAATCGATCACGAATTGCAGGGAGACAAGCATTGGAACGAATTTGAAGAAATTTTCAATCAATTGCATGATAATTTTATGCAACGATTAAAATCAACTTATCCAGAATTGACTCCGCGTGATATGCGATTGTGCGCTTATCTGAGAATGAATTTCAATACGAAAGAAATTGCCCCGCTTTTAGGAATATCTGTTCGAGGTGTCGAAGATACCCGTTATCGTATTCGTAAGAAATTGCAGTTGCCATCTGATACGAACATAACCGAATTTATTCTTAATTTCTAATTTTAATCATAAAATAAAAACAAAAGTAGTTTTTAAGCTTCCAGAGAGGCATAGCCTATAAAATTTTGATAGTACCGTAGTCAAACCGTACTCCAAAATGTAAGTCTTGCCTGATTTTTTAGTTAATATTGCCTTGTTATTGTCGGAAAATACAAGCTGTTTTTGAAAAGCAGCTTGTTTGAAGCAATAATCTTTACTAACTAAAAACCTATTTAAAAATGAAGCAAAATGACTTTTTTTTCGGCCGACCACCGAAAAGCAATTCTTATTTATTAAAACAATTTTGTGTAGCAGTTTTATTCTTACTGTTGCCATTTCTTAAAACTCAGGCGCAATGTAATACATTGGTTTGGTCTGATGAGTTTAATGGTACCACAGTAGATTTAACCAAATGGCAAAGCATTTCAGGAAACGGTTGTCCGTCGCTTTGCGGATTCGGAAATGCCGAGGCACAACGTTACGATCCGAATCAGGCGACAATTGTAAAAGAGGGAACAAACAGTTACTTGAATATTGAGGCGAAATATGCGCCAAATGCACAGTTTCCGGATCAACCTTATGCCTCTTCAAAACTGACTACAGAAGGAAAATATTCTTTAAAATACGGAAGAATTGAAGCTCGTATGAAACTTTCCAACGCACAAGGTGCATGGCCAGCTTTTTGGATGCTGCCCGTTAACGGAAACTGGCCTTTTACGGGAGAAATCGATATTATGGAGGCCAAACACAGAAACCCGAAATCGGTAGACGGAACCATTCATTATGATGGAGGCGGGTATCAGTTTACGGGAAGAAGTTTTAGCTCGCAGATTGACTTATCATCTGGTTTTCATGTTTATGCTGTAGAATGGGGACCAAATATCATCAAATGGTTTGTAGATGATGTTTTGTTTCACACTGCAACACCAAACACAACTGTAAACGGCGGATGGCCTTTTAATGACAGCAATTTTTATATTATTTTGAATCTGGCAGTTGGAAGCTACGGAACACCTTACACAAGAGTTAACGGTAATGGAGTTGAGCCAATTCCTGCCGATTTCCCTGCAAAACTACAAGTCGATTATGTTCGTGTTTACGATGGAAGTTTTAAATATGCGGTAACAGGCGATAACAAAGTATACCAAAATGAAACTAGTAAAGCCTATTCTGTGAATGCAATTGCAGGAGCAACCTACAACTGGACTGTTCCAGCGGGAGCAACAATTGCATCAGGGCAGGGAACAAATTCGATTACCGTAAATTGGGGAACTTCTGGAGGAGATGTTTCTGTAGCTGCAACAGTTTCAGGCTGTAATGTCAACAACTACAAACTGGCGGTTACGACCGAACCAGCATTGCCAGTTGAAAAAATACATGACGATTTTCAGAGTAATCGAAATGTATTGTACCCAGTAAAAACGGGAGTTTTGACAGAAGCTGTTGCGAATCCTTCTGCAACTGGAATAAACACTTCTGCTTTGGTTGGAAGATATGTTAGAAATTCAAGCGAATTGTATGATGTTTTAAATATCAGAAATGTAACAATCACCAATGCCAATGATTATGTTTATGGAAGAAAAAGACTTTCGTTTGATATTTATACTTCGGCACCAGTTGGAACAAAAATTTCCATGCAATTGGAAAACAGTAATGTTACGACAGCGACTAATTATCCATCGGGAAGACATAGTGGTTTTAGAGCAACAACTACAGTCCAGAACAAATGGGAAACAATCGAATTTGAATTTGAAAAAATAATAGACCCTAATACCAGCGCATTGACGATCAACAATGTGGTACTTCTTTTTGAATCGAATTCGAATTCAGGAGCGACTTATTATTTTGATAATCTGCTGACAAAAGCAGCGCCAGAAAAACCAATTATCGCCACAGATGTTCTTCAGAATTATGATGGTGTCAATAAAATTATAAAAGGAACTACAACTGGAACTTATTCTGTTGTGGCAAATCCTGGAACAAATTCGGTTAACGCTTCTGCGAATGTGGCGCGATATGTTAGAAACTCATCTGAACAATACGATGTACTTTTCTTCAACACGCAAAGCACGATTGAAGATGCTGGTTTATTGAAAAATCAGACGAATAAAATCATGATTGATGTGTATACTTCTGCGCCAATTGGAACAGTGGTAAGCATGAATTTAGAAAACAGTGCAACATCGCTTCCAGCCAATTATCCTACCGGAAGAAATAGTAATTATGTAGCGATTACAACCAAACAAAATCAA
Organism: Flavobacterium potami; assembly: GCF_020026915.1. Taxonomy (GTDB): domain Bacteria; phylum Bacteroidota; class Bacteroidia; order Flavobacteriales; family Flavobacteriaceae; genus Flavobacterium; species Flavobacterium potami. The sequence goes on from NZ_JAINUY010000001.1 coordinate 1,158,179, forward strand.
TGGGAAACGCTGACTTTTTATTACAATTCAAGTCCAGATCCAGGAACTTCTAACTTGGCAGTAAATCAAATGGTTTTATTGTTTAATTCAGGTTCTTACACAGCTGACACGTATTATTTTGATAATATCAGAATTGGTTCTACGAAACTTCCAGATGCTTTTACGCCTGGTGTAATTTATGAAGATTATCAAACCATTCACAATATTACGTTTAGAGATGCGATTGGAACTTACACGCCAAACACAGCAAATCCAAATGCAAGCGGAATCAATACTTCTTCAAACGTGGGAAGATATGTTCGTAAATCAACAGAGCTGTACGATAATTTTGCATTCAATACCACATTAACCAACATTGGAGATTTCAAAGGAGGAGTTAAAAAGTTCGCAATGGATGTTTATACTTCTGCGCCAGTCGGCTCCGTTATTTCTTGGCAGGCAGAAAGCAGTGCTTCGGTTCCGTCCAATTATCCTGTTGGAAGACATAGTATTTATCAAGGAGTTGTAAAACAATCAAATGCTTGGCATACCGTTACTTTTACATATGTAAGTTCGCCAGATGCTTCAACTTTAGACAGCGAAGTAAACCGTTTTGTTTTCTTGTTTGAACCTGGAACAAATTCTGGAAATACCTATTATTTTGATAATCTGAGAGCTTTAAATTTAGTTTCTACAGAAACAGGAACTTTACCAGCCCCTTGGATAAGTACAGATTTAGGTGCGGTAACGCCTGCGGGAGAAGCTGCACATGCTAACGGAACATTTACAATTAAAGGTTCTGGAAATGATATTTGGGAATCGAGTGATCAGTTTCAATATGTTTATCAACCGATTACTGGCGACGCTGAAATTATTGCTAGAGTAACCTCTTTAACCAATACGAATACCTACGCAAAAGCAGGAGTAATGTTCCGCGAAACGCTTACACCAACTTCAAAACATGCAATGACTACGATAACAGCTGCTGCGGGTGTCGAATTTTTGTCTAGAGATGCAGTTGCTGTACCAACTATTCAACAGGGAGCGGCAGGAACTTTTCCAAAATGGCTTCGCACGGTACGATCAGGAAATACATTTACGTCTTACACATCAGACAATGGAACAACGTGGACTCAAATCGGAACGGCACGAACAATAGCTATGGCAAGTACTATCTATGTGGGAATGGCCGTAACCTCTCATAACAATGGAACTTTAGCAACTGGAGTTTTCAGCGATGTAACCGTTAGAAATATCACTCCAAATCCGAATGTGAATTTAGCTTTGGCCAAAACTGCAACAGCTTCTACAGAAGAAAATCCTACGCTTTCTGCCAATAAAGCGACAGATGGAGACAGCACAACAACAAGATGGGCAAGTTCTTTTGCGAATGCATCAGAATGGATTTATGTTGATTTAGGAAGTAATTATAGCATTAACAGAGTCGTTTTAAAGTGGGAAGCAGCTTATGCAACGCAATATAAAGTACAGCTTTCGACTGATAATGTTTTCACAGAAAACGAAACGATAAGCAATCAAACTGCTGGAGACGGAGGAACAGATGATTTAACAGTAAGCGGAACAGGAAGATACCTTCGAATTTTATGCAATGCAAAAGCTTTACCTCCTTACGGATATTCATTGTATGAAATCGAAGCTTACGGTTCGGCAGCTTCTTTAAGCGCTAGAATGGCTTCAAATGTTGAAGAAGAACCTCAAGAAGAAGTAATTTTTGCAGTCTATCCAAATCCGACTACGAATTATGTTCAGGTTTCATCTCCTGAAAACTTAGATAATAAAGTCATTACAATTTATGACAATACCGGAACTTTGGTTTTACAAAATAGACCTCAAGGAAATGAAAGCGTAATTGACGTTAGTAGACTTCGAAGAGGAATCTATATTCTGAACTTTAAATCAGATCAAAAAAGCTGGACTAAAAAGCTGATCAAGAAATAATTTTTAAATCTGTTGGGTGCAATTCAAGGAGGGCATACCGGTTGCACCTGGCGGATTTATTTAGTCATTGAATTGAAAATGACTTTGGTTTAAATCTATTTACGTAACCCCAAAATTATTTAGATATGAATACAATTCGACTTCAAAAATTTTCTTTTTTGACGACACTCTTTTTGGTGTTTTCAAGCCTGACATTTGCTCAGGGACCTGTACCTTTTACAATCAGTAATAATTCGACGTTTAATGATAACGAATTATATGTTGCCATTGTAGGTATCGATTATACAACGGGAAACCACGTTTGGGTAAATGCCAAAACGAGTCAGGTTTTGCCAATGAATGCTTCTTACAACACCGTTACAGGACCAACTTACGGCGGAAACACAGGACCGGGACAAAATTCTAAATACGCGGCATGTTTTACCAAGTTGAGTGAAATTCCGAACAAAACTTTTACGCTTCCTTTAATTGCGGGTTGCAGGGTTTTTATTTCAAAAGGTTCACAATTATACTTTTACTTTTTTGGGGCGAATGGAGCTCCTTCTGGATATGCATCGCCAAATCCGCAGAATGCGACAGATCCAAATCAGGGCATTTTGTATGAAATGATTGAATTGACGAATAATCAGCATGGTTTCTTCGGAAATCCAACAAGAGTCGATTCATACAAATATCCAATGGGATTGGAGTTGTTTGGCGCAAATGGTTACCAAAAGAAAGTGGGTGATTTGAAAAAACACGCTGATATTGTGGCCGCTTTCAAAGCGAATGTTCCGGCAGAATTTCAAGGTTGTGTAAACGATGCAACAGGAGAAATTACAGCACCTTCTAAAACTCCAGCTTATGCTGAAGGATCAGGACCATATGCAAATTATTTAAAATCATACATCGATGCAATTTGGAACAAATACAAAAATGAAGATTTAATCTTTTACGCAGGAGATGCAGGAGTTTTTAAAGGAAGAGTTATTGGAGAACAACTAGAAATGGTTGGACAATCTGGTGCTTTTGTGGGAAGAACAGGACGTGTGCAAAACCGACCTTCAACTCAGGAGGCCTTGGAAGGAAAAGGTGTTTTGGACAGAAGATTGGTGGATGGAGATTTAGATCTTGTAATTCAATCACAATTAACGGCTGCGATTAACCGTCATGTTGTCAATACGACAACAGCTAATCCGGGTCAGCAAAATTGGTACGATGCATCGAAATATTATCAAGTAAATCCAACGAATCATTATTCTAAATTCTGGCATTTACCAGGAATCAATATTGATAATTTGGCTTACGGATTTGCTTATGATGATGTTGCCGATCAGTCGCCATCGCTTCATTCGCCACAACCGACAAAAGTTATTGCTGTTTTTGGAGGTTATTATGGACTTACGACGCCTTCAGTTCCGGCGACAACAGACGTAATCACAGTGTACAAAGATTGCAACTACACAGGATTCTCTGGCGGATTGACAATTGGAGATTATAATCTGGCTCGCTTAAATTCTTTAGGTGTTTTAAATGATGATATTTCTTCGCTAAAAATTACGCAAGGTTATCAGGCGATTTTGTATCAGGACGATAATTTTACAGGAGCTTCAACCGTAATTAATTCTGATAATGCTTGTTTGAATACCACTTGGAATGATAAAGTAAGTTCAATCAGAGTTATTGCAAACGGAAATACTACTTTAGGAAACCAAACATTTTTCCTTCAAAACAGAAATAGCGGTTTGTATATGGATGTTTGGAGTTCTAGCATGTCAAACGGAGCAGGAATCAATCAAGGCGCTTTGAATTCTGGAAATAACCAAAAATTTACGTTTACACACTTAGGAGACGGAATGTATAAAATCATTGCCAACCATAGCGGAATGTCAATGGATATCAACAACTTCAATAAAGCCAATGGCGCGAGAGTAGAGCAATATCCATACAATGCTACAACGAATCAGCAGTTTATTTTGGTTTCTACAGGTGATGGTTATTATAAAATTGTTGCCCGTCACAGCGGAAGAATTGTCGAAGTGGCAGGAGCAAGCACAGCTTCTGGAGCAATTGTACAGCAATGGGATAACAACAACCAAACTTGCGGACAATGGAAATTAGTTCCAGCTACAAGTTCTCAAACTTCAGTTTTAATTCAGGCAGAAGATTATTCAGCAATGAGTGGAATTCAAGTGGAAGCGACAACAGATACCGGTGGAGGTTCAAACGTTGGTTATACAGAAACTGGCGATTGGTTGGCGTACAACAATATCAATTTCCCGACAACGGGTTCTTACTTAATTGAATACCGTGTAGCAAGTGCTGTTAATGGCGGAAAATTGTCTTCAGATTTAAATGGCGGAACAATTCTCTTAGGAAACGTTGATATTCCAAACACAGGAGGCTGGCAAAACTGGCAGACTGTTTCGCAGACTGTAAATGTAAATGCAGGAACATATAATTTCGGAATCTATATTCAAAATACTGGAATGAATATCAATTGGATCAAAATTACAAAGACAGCAGGAACGGCTAGAATGGCTTCCGTGGAAACGGTAGAAGAAGAACCACTTGCAACTGAATTGAATGTTTACCCAAGTCCGGCAGAAAATACGCTTTTTGTGACAACTTCTGTAAGCGGAGAAAAAGTAAGCATTATAGATCAGACAGGAACACTGGTTTCTGAGCAGAAAATCAACAATAACAGTATCGATGTTTCACGTCTTAGAACTGGAATCTATTTTGTTGTTTTCCATAAAGATGGTGCAAAAACAGTGAAACGTTTTATTAAAAAATAATTTCAAAAGAAGTAAAAGCCTTGAACAATTTTTGAGGAAATGTTCAAGGTTACTTTTTAGCAATAATTAACCCCTACTATTAACTATTGAAAATTGAATATTATGAAAAATAATTACAAAAGAATGCCGCTAAAATGGAGCATCATTTTAGTATTAGGAGTTTTCAATTTGAGTATTGCCCAAAAAAAGGTAATTGCCTATATCCCCAATTGGATTGATTTAAACGCTTTTTCAAGTACCATTCAGTACAATAAATTAACGCACATTAATATTGCTTTCGAAAATCCTGATGCAAATGGATATTTGAGTTTTAATTCAGGAAGTAATACAATCATAAATGCAGCACATGCACAAAATGTCAAAGTTTTTGTTTCTCTCGGAGGAGGTTCTGTTTCTGAAGGAGGAGCAATTCGTGACAATTATTTTAATCTGATAACACCAGCAAATAGAACGGCTTTCATTCAGAAAATATACGATTATGTTGTCGCTCACAATTTTGATGGTGTAGATGTCGATTTAGAAGGACCAGCGATTAATGGCGATTATGGAGGATTTGTAATTGCTTTGGCAAATAAAATGCATGCCAATGGAAAATTGATTTCAGCAGCGCTTTCAGAAGGATATGGTGGTGCAAATGTACCTTCATCTACTTTTGCCGCTTACGACTGGATTAATATCATGGCTTATGATGCAACAGGTCCGTGGGCACCTGGAAATCCTGGGCAGCATTCTCCTTACAGCATGGCGGTAAATCAGTTTAATTATTGGACAGGAAGAGGATTACCTGCAAGCAAAGCCGTAATTGGAGTTCCTTTTTATGGATATGGTTTTGGCGCTTCTGCTAATCAAGGAATTTCTTATGCGAATATCGTAGCGCAATATCCAGGTGCTGAAAATGTAGATCAAGTTGGAAACACAATTTATTACAACGGAATTCCGACAATCAAACAAAAAACAACTTTTGCGATTCAAAATGCAGCGGGAGTTATGATTTGGGAATTGTCTCAGGATGCAACAGGTTCAAAATCTTTGCTTAATGCCATTAATCAAGTTATTACGGGAAGCAATCCGCCAGCAACGGGAACTTTAATTCAAGCAGAAAATTACAATGCTATGAGCGGTGTCCAAACCGAAGCAACAACAGATACAGGCGGTGGGCTAAATGTTGGTTATTGCGATACAGGCGATTGGATGGCATATTATAATATTAATTTCCCAATTTCTGGTTCGTACCAAATTGAATATCGTGTTGCAAGTGCCGTTACAGGCGGAAGATTATCATCTGATTTAAACGCAGGAACGATTCAGCTTGGCGCTGTAAATGTACCCAATACTGGAGGATGGCAAAATTGGCAGACGATCACTCAAACCGTAAATGTAAATGCAGGAACGTATAACTTCGGAATCTATGTTCAAAATACAGGTTTTAATATCAACTGGTTTAGAATTACAAAATCGGGTTCAACGGCAAAATCTGCTGCGCCAGCTACAGAACAGTCTATTGCGAGTTTAGAAATTTATCCAAATCCAACAGAAAGTGAAATCTTTTTCAGTACGGAAGTTTCGGGTGGAAATGTAAATATTATTAATACTGAAGGCGGAGCAACTGTTTCCTCTCAAACCGTAAACAACAATAGTGTAGATGTTTCGACTTTAAAAACGGGTACTTATTTAATTGCTGTTGAGAAAAATGGAATCAAAACGGTAAGACGTTTTATTAAGAAATAATTATTTAACCGCAAAGACGCTAAGTTTTACGCAAGGTTCGCAAAGTTTATTTTATACTTTGCGAACTTTGCGATTGTCTTTGCGTGCTTTGCGGTTAATCATCTAACAAATAGTTTCGTAACCCTTTTAGACCCCAAATCATATGAAAAACAATTACAGATTTAGTTTAAGTCTGCTCGTATTTTTAATTTTTGGAAGTTTTGCTTTTGCACAGACTTCATTAGGTTCGAGCAAGTCTTTTATGAATACTTTAAAGAAGGAATTGACAACTTCAACAACTTCAAAAAGTGCTGAAAAAACAATTTTACTTCAGGCAGAAAATTCAAATTTTAATGGAAAAATAAATTACAAAGAATCAAATGCCACAAGCGAATTTTTAATTGGTGAAATTAAAAATATCGAACAATCTTCTTTTTACATTAAAGTGAAAGAAAAGTCTTTGGAAGGTCATATTTTACTAAAGAAAACAAGAGAAGCTTACAAATACTTTTCTGATGCTCAAGGAAATGCTTTTGTAGAAAAAGTAGATATTAATACTCTTGTTTGTATCGATTATAAAAACCTGCCAACAAAAGACAATACCACTTCTAAAACAACTGCAGCAGCTGCAGTTGCCCCAGCTTTACTCGATTTACAAAGTTTACCAGGTGCAGCGGGCTGTATAATGCTCGATTTTGACGGTTATTATATGCCAGCTGGAAATCTTTGGAACAACGGAAATGCGATTAATGCGGCACCTTCTGGAATGAATGATGCAGCAGTATTACAGCATTGGGAAGTAGTTTCAGAAGATTATCGTCCTTTTAATGTAAATATCACGACAAACGAGGCAGTTTTTAATTCGTACCCAAAAAACAGAAGAATGCGTGTCGTTATTACACCAACTAATACAGCGGCTCCGGGCGCAGGCGGTGTAGCTTATATCGGTTCTTTTAATTGGGATAATGATGTTCCTTGTTGGGTATTTCTAACTTCTGGAAAATCTGGTGGAGATGCTTCTTCACACGAAATTGGACATACTTTTGATCTCGGACACGACGGACGCACAAGTCCAGCCGAAGATTATTTTCTTGGTTTAGACGGAACTTCATGGGCTCCAATTATGGGTGCAGGTTATTATAGACCTGTCGTGCAGTGGAGCAAAGGCGAATACAATAATGCCAACAACAAACAAGATGATGTAGCGATTATTGCAAGCGCTAAATTCGGAGTTGGATACCGTGGTGATGATTACGGAAACAACACAGCTTCTGCAGCAACTTTAGATTACAATTCAAGCGGACAAATCAATCAGAAAAACGGAATTATTTCTAGCGAAGCTGATTATGATTTCTTCACTTTTACAACAGGCGGAGGAAACGTTTCGATTAATGCGAATACAGTTTCAAGAGATGGAAATCTTCATTTATTAATTAGATTATTTAATTCGTCTGGTGCAGAAATGGGAACATATTGGAATTCTGATCCGTTTGCTTTGAATGCTTCTATGAATGTAAATCTTCCTGCTGGAAAATACTTTATCGGAGTTGATGGAAATGGAGCCGGAAATGTCGGTAGTGGAGGTTATTCGGCGTATGGTTCTATTGGAAGTTATTCGATTACAGGAACAATTCCGCCGGGAGGAAATGTTAGTCCGTCAACAGATGTGATTACCGTTTACAAAGATTGTAACTATACAAGTTTCTCAGGCGGATTAACAATTGGTGATTATAATCTGGCTCGTTTAAATTCTTTAGGCGTTTTAAATGATGATATTTCTTCGCTAAGAATTACGCAAGGTTATCAGGCCATTTTATACATGGATGATAACTTTACAGGAGCTTCAACGGTAATTAATTCTGATAATTCTTGTTTGAATACCACTTGGAATGATAAAGTAAGTTCGATTCGAGTTATTGCAAACGGAACGACAACTTTAGGAAACCAAACTTTTTTCCTTCAAAACAGAAACAGTGGTTTGTATATGGATGTTTGGAATGCAAGCATGTCCAATGGAGCGGGAATCAATCAAGGTGGACTAACTTCAGGAAATAACCAAAAATTTACTTTTACTCATTTAGGCGACGGAATGTATAAGATTATTGCCAATCACAGTGGACAGTCAATGGATGTGAATGGTTTTAATAAAGCAAATGGTACGCGCGTAGAGCAATATCCTTATAACGGAACAACGAATCAGCAATTTATTTTAGTTTCAACTGGCGATGGTTATTATAAAATTGTTGCCCGTCACAGCGGAAGAATTGTTGAGGTAGCTGGAGCAAGCACAGCTTCTGGCGCTATTGTACAGCAATGGGACAACAACAATCAGACTTGCGGACAATGGAAACTGATTGCTACTACAACTTCGCAAACATCAACTTTAATTCAGGCTGAAGATTACTCGGCAATGAGTGGTATTCAAGTTGAAGCGACGACAGATACAGGTGGAGGTTCGAACGTAGGTTATACTGAAACTGGCGACTGGCTGGCTTACAACAATATCAATTTTCCAACAACTGGTTCGTATCTAATTGAATATCGTGTAGCAAGCGGTGTTACAGGCGGAAGATTATCATCTGATTTAAATGGAGGAACTATCATTTTAGGAAATGTCGATATTCCGAATACAGGAGGATGGCAGAATTGGCAAACAGTTACCCAAACGGTAAACGTTAACGCAGGAACGTATAATTTCGGAATCTACATTCAAAATACTGGAATGAACATCAACTGGATTAGAATTACAAAAGTAGGAGCAGGAGCACCAGTTTCTACTGCAATTCTTGAAGAAGAAACAGAAAGAGATGTGGCATTAAATATTTACCCAAATCCTGTTTCAGAAACGTTGTTTTTTACTACTGATGTTTCAGATGGTAATTTGAAAATTGTAGATTCTCAAACGGGTTCAATTGTTTCATCACAAAAAATAAATGAAAATAGCCTTAATGTTTCAAACTTGAGACAAGGGATTTATTTTATTGTTTTGGAGAAAAATGGTAAACAAACCATTAGACGTTTTATTAAAAAATAACCCATTTGCCATAATGGTTTTAGATACATTAAATTTTAGGTTTTTAATGTAATAAGAAGGCTGTCTATTTTAGACGGCCTTTTTTTTTAACGGTAATTTCGATAGTTACCAATAACTAAAAGTTACGCAGAGTTCACGGAGGATACGCAGAGTTTGCAGAGGTTTTTAAATCTAAGATTATGCTCAAAGAGCAAAGTTCACAAAGCTTTATAAATCTAGCTTTGTGAACTTTTTTATTTTATAAAACTCAACTAAAAAAACTTTGAGAACTCTGCGTATCCTCCGTGAACTCTGCGTAACTTTTAACCTGCTTTTCTGTTTTAAAAAAAAACATTATCATTTCCATAACACTATCATAAACTCATTTCAGCTTTTAATCTATAAAATTGCTGTCGATTAAAAGCTCCAAAACTTCTAATAAGTGTCCCCAATTTATTAAAGTCAAAAACCTATGAATTTAAAATTTACTTCACTTTTTATAGTGTCCTTTTTTGTTGTTTGTACCAGTTCCGTTTCTGCGCAGAAAAACAAAGATCTAAACGGAACACAAATCGCCTTTTTGTCCGATGTGCATTTACAGGATTTATTTGGCGGATTTTCAGATTCAGATTACAAAGGCGTTCTCAATCCGAAAACAAATCAATATGCTTTGGTGCGAACTATGTCATCGCAATTGCATTCTACCCGAATTTTCAATGAAAACTATTTTGCTTTTTTAGCCGCTTTAGAAGATATCGCCAAGCGAAAAATAAAGTATGTCGCATTGCCAGGAGATTACACAGATGATGGTCAGCCGATTCATGTTCGCGGTTTAGCCAAAATTTTTGAACAATATTCAAAAAAATACGGAATAGAATTTTTTATTACCACTGGAAATCACGACCCTGTTGGACCTTTTGCGCAGGAATCCGGAAAGGAAGATTTTTTAGGAAAAGATGGTAAAAGTCAGCCCATTTATAGCAAAGACGGTATGTATAAGCCCAATTTAAACATCGAACAGCCTGTTGTCCTAACAGCCGATATTGCTAAAATGGGTTATTTAGGAATTACGGATAATCTGAAAGATTTTGGTTTTCATCCAAACCAAAAAAATAAATTTTGGGCAACACCTTTTTCGAATTATTCCAGTGAAAACTATTCGTTTGATAAAGCGCTAGAAAGTGCAAAATTGTCTAATCGTGTTTATGAAGTGGCGCCAGGTTATGAAGTGCCGGATGTTAGTTATGTCGTAGAACCAATCGATGGACTTTGGTTAATGGCAATTGACGGAAACGTTTATATTCCGAAGAAAACCGATAGCGATCCAAAAGATTCTAAAAGCTATTCGGAAGCCAGCACGGGATATAACAATGTACTTTCAAACAAAAAACATTTGATTAAATGGGTAGCAGATATTTCAGCGCAAGCCCAAAAGCAAGGTAAAACTTTAGTAGCCTTTAGTCATTTTCCGATGATTGATTTTAATGATGACGCTTCCGCGGAAATAAAAGAATTACTTGGTCCAAACAAATGGCAGTTAAATCGAGTTCCTGTTGAAGAAGTGGCGCAGGTTTTTGCTGATGCCGGATTAAAAATTCATTTTGGAGGTCATATGCATATTAATGATACAGGAGTTAGAACTTCTCCAAAAGGAAATACTTTGGTGAATGTTCAAACGCCGTCGCTTGCTGCGTATATTCCAGCTTATAAATTATTGACTTTAAAGAAAGATAATGTAGTCGATATTCAAACCATTACAATTGACAATGTTCCAAGATACGATGAACTTTTCGATTTGTATAAAATGGAATATCAGTTTTTAGAAAGTCAAAACGCAAAAGATATTTGGAATATCGATATTTTAAAAACCAAAAATTACCATGATTTTACCGATTTTCATTTGAAAGAATTGGTTCGTCTTCGTTTTCTAAAAGACGATTGGCCTTCAAATTTCAAAGATTTTATTTTGAATATTTCTGCGAAGGATTTATTGGTTTTAGCAAACATAAAATCGGATAAAGATTTTGATTTTATATTGAAGAATAAAGAGCAGTTTCAGAAAGAATGGAAAGAAGCGGAAATCAAATCGGAACAGATTTTAGCTAAAAACAAACTCAAAAACAAAGATTTCAACTGGATAGGAAATGATCTTTTAATTGATTTTTATCGTTTCAGAAGTGCAGACGAATTGGCTCTTGCTGATGTTGGTGTTGAAAGAGCAAAGCAATATAAAGTTATATCTGATTTGTTTTTAGAAGGTTCTAAAGCTGATCTTTCAAACAATACTGCGCTTCAAAAACAAATGAAGCTATTCTTGATTATCTTCAATAAATTCATGCATGAAGTTCCTGCCGACCATTTTTCTGTTGATTTGAAAAGTGGTGCTGTTAAGAGTTTGAAGTGATTCAGTAACCGCAATTTTTTTTAACCGCAAAGGGCGCTAAGAATTACGCAGAGATCACAAAGTTTTTACGCAGAGATCACAGAGAAATTAATTTGAGATTGTGCTCAAAAGCAAAGTTCGCAAAGCTAAAAGATAAAGCTTTGCGAACTTTTTATTTTATAAAATAGCTTAAAAAACCTTAGCGAACTCTGCGAAAAATCTTTGCGAACTCTGCGTAATTCTTTTGTCTAGATAGCTATAGTAATTAAGGCGCAGTTACAGGATTATTTCGAACATAACTTCCGTCATCATATTTAATTTGGTACGGAGAATTGAAGAAAGTACTTGGCAGATAATAATCTGTAGTAATGATTTGCGCTCCTGATTTTTTTGCAGCTTCAAAATGAGAATAATCGTTTTTGCGAGCTTCTTTTGTATCAGAATCGGCGCGGGTTCTTATGATGTAACCTTTTTTTACCAAATCTTCAATTGTCGGATCTTCGGAATTATTTCTAAACAAAGCCGCTGCTTCTAGTTTACCTGGTTCAGCGTTGATAAAAACGGCGCGTCCTTTTAGGGACGGATGATTCAATGCGTACAAATCTCTTTTTACGCCGTTATTATCTAACAGGAATAAGAATCTTCCTTTTGCTTCTTTTAAAGTTGGCCAATTGTTGTTTAGCACTGCTTCTTCGAGTGTTTTGTATTTGCCACGAACCATATCTGGCGTTATTAGTTTGTCTTTTCCTAATTCTTTACGAATTACTTTATCCATTTCATCAAAAACAGCTGCGGTGAAATCTTCCGGTTTTGTTCCGAAGAAATTCGCATCGCCATCTTTTGGTTCTAAAGTAATGAAAACAGGAACATGCCCTGGATTGGCATCAGACCATTTTTTTAATTCCTGAAGACAGATTTCGAACGTATAAGTAGAAGTTCTAAAATCGATGTCTGGCATGTGGAAAACCTTAAAACCAGGTTTTTTCATTAATCCGTTTGGGTCATAAGCTTCTTCAGATTTGGCGATGTCTAGCCCTTTTGGATGTGCATATTTTCCACCTTTTGCATCGGCAAAAATGTCGATTTCCAAGTTTCGTAAACCTTTGTTTAATTGATCTGTTATGCTAATGTGCGTGTATTGTAAACCTTTTAGAGAGCGAGTAGTGTCTCTTGCCTGAATCAAATTATACAAATCGGTTTCGATAGCATGACGATAACTATTATGCGATCCGATAACTTGAAGCTGATTGATTTTTAAATTGTCGTTTTGAGCCTGGATTCCGTTCTGTACGGCTCCAACAAGTAATAAAGTGAACAAAAAATGTTTCATGATTCTAAAATGTAATTAATACTATATGATGAGGACGCATCAAAAGAAAATTGCACTTTGAAAGTTACTAAGTTAAAAGTAGTGATTGGCTTTTATGTTAGATGAAAAAAAAGAAATTGCAAACTGATTACTGAAGTTGCTGCAAAAAAGTAGTATTTATACATCAAACGTGTTTATTTATTAATTTAAAGATAACATTGGCGCAAAAAATATTGGCTTTTCATTTCCTTATTTTACGATATTAAAAAGCCTGTAATTACCACATGAACAATCCTGAAGTTTTTGAAAAAACGTATAACGAATATTGGAAAAAGCTCAATGCGTTTTCTTATACGATGACTCAGGATAAAGACTTGGCGCAGAATATTGTTCAAGATGTTTTTGTGGATTTATGGGAAAGAAAAGAAGAACTGAATATTAATGCTATTGAACCTTTTTTGTTTCGTGCAGTAAAAAATCAGGTTTTCAAACATTATCAGAATAACCGTTTTGATAAGACTATTTTAGAAGAAAAGTTCGAAGACTATATTATAGATAATTTTTCGGCTATCGATCCAGAAGTTATGGATTTGCTTTATTCATTATTAGACAAACTTCCTGAAAAAAGAAAAGAGGTTTTACTGATGTACAAATTTCAAGATATGACAATCGATCAGATTGCCGACGAGCTTGGAATTTCTAAACAAACCGTAAAAAATCAAATTTCTTCTGCGGTAAAACAACTTCGAGAAGGCTTAAAAGACCTTGCCTGGCTGGCTCCATTCATTATTTTAAACCAAAAGCTTTAAGATAACTTTCACTTGATGTTTTCATAATATTTGACGATAGTACGATTTCCTTTTTCTGGTACTTATTCATAACAATAAGTATTATGATAAAAAGAATTAAACATAGTTTAGAATATCTGTTGGATAAAAGTTCGCGAGGAAAAACTTCGTCGGCAGAAGAAAATTTATTAAATGATTTTGCTTTTAGCGAATATCAAAATTCAAAATGGGATATGGATTTAATGGGAAATCCTGAAGAAGTATCTCAAAATATTTATGACGAAATTCAACTTAGAATAGGGAAGAAGAAATCTTTTAATCCTTATTTAAAATATATGGCAGCTGCCAGCATTCTTTTTCTACTTGGTTTAGGATTTTTCTTGAGACCAAATGTTTTAAACCAAAAACAAATCACATTTAAAACGTCATCGACACCCAAATCTATCCAATTAAATGACGGTTCGAAAATTTATCTGGCAGCAAACTCATCCTTTCAGTATCCTGAAAAATTTGAAGGCGATCAAAGAACAGTTTCTTTATTAAAAGGAAATGCATTTTTTGAAGTCGCTAAAGACAAAAAACATCCTTTTATTATTCATTCTGGCGAAATACAAACCAGAGTGGTCGGAACTTCATTTCACATTCAATTATCAAAATTAAACTGTAAAGTAATTGTGGTAACCGGTAAAGTAAATGTTTCCGGAAAAGGTCAGAGTGTCGATTTAATTCCGAATCAGGAAGCTTTATTCGAATCTCAAAAACTTACGAAACAACAAGCAGATAAAGCATTTTTGGTCAATTGGTACAATGAGGATGTTACACTTGATCAAACTACATTAAAACAGGTTATTACGATTTTACAATATAAATACGGAGTTTCATTTCAATACAATAATGAACACGTATTAGCAACGCCGTTAACGGTATTCATTAAGAAGGACGCAACATTAGAAAATGTTTTGGAGCAAATCAATTATATCACAAACTTAAAATTCAGAGTCTATGGCGAAATAGTAAAAGTGGATTAAAAACAAAAAAAGCAGTTGCGGGAACAACTGCCATTAATAATTAAGCATCGTAAAAAACAATTACTTAAATCATGTATTTTAAACCTTCTTATTTAAATCTAAAAAGTTTTGTCTTTTTATTTATGGCTTTACTGGCCTTTCAGAGTGGTTACAGTAAAACTAGTTTATTAAAAGAGTCAAAAATAAACAATAAAATAGAAAAAGCTACCCTTGTTTCTATTTTTTCAAAATTAACGCAACAAACCGATTATAAGTTTAGCTATGGTCAGGCAATTATTGCTGATAATACGGCTTATACAGTAAATTATAATGGCGAATCTGTTACAGAAATTTTAAATGATCTTTCTAAAAAAGCCAATTTCAATTATAGTATTAACGGAAAATTAGTTTTAATTCAGAAATCACTGGGGACAAAAGCTGTAAACACAAAAGCTGTTGACAGAATAAAAGTAAAAGGAAAAATTGTAGACGAAAACAATGTACCGATTCCTGGAGCTTCTGTTATGGAGACAAGTACTTCTAACTCAACTGTAACCGATTTTGACGGAGTTTTTGAACTTACTGTTGGAGAAGGAAAAACGATCAGTGTTTCCTACGTAGGATACAAATCGAAAACAGTTACAGTTCAAACTGGTTTTATGACCATTCAGTTGGAACCAAGTACAGCAGAATTAAATGAAGTTTTAATTGTAGGATACGGAAAACAATCTAAGAAAGATGTTACAGGAGCGGTTACACAATTAGAGGCGGCTAATTTTAAACAAGGAGTAAGTATTTCTCCAGATAATTTGATTCAAGGAAAAGTTGCCGGAGTTCGTGTAGTAAGTACAAGTGGTGAGCCAGGAGCTGGTGTAAATGTGACCATTCGTGGAGTTGGATCTATAAGAAGCGGTAGTACACCTTTGTTTGTAGTAGACGGAATTCCGTTGTCTAATGACGATGTGAGTCCATCGGGTACCAATGTAGGTTTTGGTAGTTCTGCAGCAAAAAATCCACTAAACTTTTTGAATAATAGTGATATCGAATCTATTACAGTTTTGAAAGATGCATCTGCTTCTGCAATTTATGGAGCAAGAGGATCTAACGGAGTTGTTTTGGTAACAACTAAAAAAGGAGCAAAAGGAGACGGAACTTTAACTTTTGATTCTTCTTTAGGAATTTCTACTGTTGCCAATAAATTGGATGTTTTAAGTGCCGATCAATATAGAACTGCAATTAAAGACAAAGCTTTTGATCACGGTGGAAATACAGATTGGCAAGATGTTATTTTTAGACAAGCGATTACAAAAAGTAATTCGTTAGCATTTGCCAAACAAACAGAATCTGGAAACTATTATGCTTCTGTATCTCAATTGGATCAAGAAGGTATTATTAGAAACAGCGACTTTAAACGTTTGACAGGAAGAATTAATGCTGCTGAGTCATTTTTGGACAATAAACGTTTAAAATTGAAATTTAATCTTACTGCCAGTGAAACTAAAGATGACGGAGTTCCAACAAGTGATGACGGAGGTTCTAACGGACAATTATTAGTTCATACTTTAATGGCAAATCCGACGAGATCTGTTTTTGATGCCAATGGAAATTATACCAACTTTAATATGAATGCGCACTATAATCCAGCGTATTTATTGAGTATCTACACCGATCAAACACGTACATTAAGAGTTTTAGGAAATTTCGAAGCATCTTTAAGAATCGTTGAAGGATTAGAGTATAAATTAAATTTAGGTATTGATCGTTCAATGTCGGAAAGAAATACCACAATTTATCCAAACTTAACTGATTTGAATCCGAAAGGAAAATATGTTCAGAACAATTTAGATTCTAAAAACTCATTGGTTGAGCATTATTTAACTTATAATGTGACTTTAAATAAGCATAAAATCGAAGCTCTTGGAGGTTTCTCTTATCAAAAATTTGAAAGATCAGGAACTGCTTTCAGTATAGACGGAATTACGGATCAAGGTGCGGGAGTTCCTCCTTCAATTAATCCTGGTTTTAAAGGTACACAATCTGGAACAACAGGTTACGCGCAAGAAAATGAGTTACAATCTTATTTTGGAAGGTTAAACTATAGCTTTAATAACAAATATCTTTTAACTGCTTCGATGCGAGCTGATGGTTCTACACGTTTTGGTGATAATAATAAATACGGTTATTTTCCTTCATTTGCTTTAGGATGGAATATGTCGAAAGAAAGTTTTCTTGAAAATGTACAAGCTTTAAACAACTTGAAATTAAGAGCAAGTTGGGGACAGACAGGAAATCAGGAAGTTGAAAATAAAATTACCAAAGCAAGTTATTCATTAGCAGGTGCAGATGGATATTATTTATACGATGATTTGAATTTGGTAAACGGAGTTTCGGTAAACAGAACGCCAAATCCTAATTTGAAATGGGAGGTTGTGACACAATTAAACGTTGGTTTAGATTTTAGTTTTTGGAATGATAAATTCTACGGAACATTCGATTATTTCAACAAAACAACTACAGATGCCATCTTAAATATTCCTTCGCAGGCTTTAAGTCCGACACCAACGGTTTGGACAAACATTAATCAAGGTAAAATTATCAATAAAGGTTTTGAATTTATGTTGGGTTCTAGAATTGTTGATACCAAAGATTTTTCTTGGAATATTGATATGAATGGCGCAACATTAAACAACAAAATTGAAGATTTACCAGTTTCAGAAATCTTAACAGGAACTATTTCAGGACCTGGACAATCTGGTGTAAATGCTAATATTTACAAAAGTGGTTATGCTGCAGGATCTTTCTACTTGTTAGAACACACAGGTTTTGATGCTAATGGAGCGAATGTTTTTAAAGATCAAAATGGAGATGGTAAAATTGACAACAGCGATAGAATTATTATTGAAGGGGCACTTCCAACTTTCTATTACGGATTTAACAGTGATATGAGATACAAAAACATTAGTTTCTCATTCTCTATTATCGGACAAACTGGTGGTTATTTATTAAATAATACAGGTTTGAATGCTTTAAATATTAACAACTTAGCATCAGATCGTAACGTGGCAACAGGATATTATGAGTCTGGAGCAAACGCAGCAAACTCACCGATTTTATCAACTCTTTTCTTAGAGAAATCAGATTTCATCAGATTGAATACAGCTCGTATTGGTTACAATTTTGATTTAAAAGGATTAAACTGGATCAACGGATTGACACTTTATATAACAGGTCAAAACTTACTTACGATTACAAATTACACCGGTTACGATCCGTTAATCAATAGCCCGAAATCAAACGGTGGAAATCAATCTATTGGTATCGATTATGCAAGTTATCCAACTTCTAGAACATTCAGTTTTGGAGCAACTTTAAAACTATAATTTATTATGAAGACAAATACTATTTTTAATATAAAGACTTTAGCGCTATTTTCTTTTATCTGGCTTTTTGCGAGCTGTACCGATCTTGACGAAGTAGTTTTAGATGAGGTTTTAGGAAACGAGACTTCCAATCCGGCTGGAGCTCTTGCAGCAGCATATGACCGTTTGGGAGATGGAACTTTTGTAGATCATGGAGGTGTTTTTTCTTTGCAAGAATATACTACAGATGAGGCTATTTTACCAACTCGTGGAAGTGATTGGGGAGATGGTGGAAAATGGAGAGACATGCACGAGTTTACATGGAAATCGGATAACGCAATTGTTGTAGACAACTGGAACAAACTGACGAACGGAATTACGCGTTCTCTTACCGCAATTCAGTCAGTTGAGGAAAGTACGATTTCGGAGAAAAAATTATTCTTAGCTGAAGCTAAAGGACTTTTAGCGTATTATTTATACACAACATTAGACTTGTACGGACAAGCACCTTATAGAGATCCGATGAATCCTAATGCGCCTTTACAAATTTTAAAAGCAGATACTCAAATTGATGTTTTAATTGCCGATGTTGAAGCTTTAATTCCAGATTTGGCAAGTATGGGAGAACAACGTACACACCACGGAAGATTTACAAAAGAAGCTGCTTATGGATTCTTGGCAACAATGTATCTGAATCGTGCCGTTTTTAAAGATCGTTTTAATACCTTTTCAAGCTTCAATTTTAATGAAGCTGCGGCAACTGGTACAGGAACAGATATGGATCGTGTAATTTATTATACTTCATTATTAATTAATTCTGGAAAATATACTTTAGAGAGCGATTACTTTAAAAATTTTGCTAGGGATAATGATAACGGAAAAGAATTGATTTTTGCGATTTCTCAAAAGATCGATTACATCAGAAACGGTTCAAACAGTTTTGCTTACGTATGTATGGAGCGTAACCAGAGAACTTCTGCAGCAAACAGAGGAACAAATGCAGCGTGCACAACTCCTGAGTTTTTTGCTACTTGGGACGGAAATCACGATGATCCAAGATTTCAGCAAAAATACCAGTACGCAGATGGAACTTGGTTTAAAAATGACGGAACAGATGTAAGTGTTCCTGCAACAGATATTGTTCCTAAAAGTGCTAATTTACCTTGGTTCCACTTTAATAGAGGAATTGAGTTTGGACCTCAATACGGACCAGTATTGCTAGCTTCAGGTTCATTAGAAATGATTAACGGACGTATCAAAGTGTCTCCGTTGGTTATGGAAAAAAGTACCACAACAAGAATGGATTTTACACCATCTCTTACTTTTAAAAATCCTGCACAAGCTGTTTTTGCTCAGAATGAAATCAACCAAGGAGCGCGTGTTTTTAAGTATGAATTTGATCCAGAAGGAGGAAATGGAAACAGTAACGTTGATATTCCACTATTTCGTTTAGGAGGAATCTACACTATGAGAGCTGAAGCGTATTTTAGAAAAGGAAGTCCGGCGTTAGCATTAGAAGACTTAAACAAATTGCGTACAAGCAGAAAAAGAGAAGCTTTATTCGGAAATGTTGCTGGAAAAGCTTTGACTTCAATAGACCAAACTGTTTTATACAATGAAATTGGTTTCGAATTATATTGGGAGTTGTACAGAAGACCGCAAATGATCCGTTTTGGAAAATTTGATCTTGCAGGAACTGCAAAAGCAGCTTCACAACCTTTCAGAAGAGTATTTCCAATTCCGCAGTCTACAATCGATGTGACCAAAGAATTCAAACAAAACCAAGGATACAATTAAGTTTGTGTGTTAGTTTATTTTTTTTTATTTTTCTAAAAAGCCTGTTTCGGAAGAGACAGGCTTTTTTTTTAAGGGGCAAAGGGGCAAAGGTTCAAAGGGACAAAGGTTTTAAAACTGTGATGTCAAAATTGTAAAGTAGAGATGCACGCAGTGCATTAAAAACAAAGTATCTAAATGATGTTATCTCACAATCAATATAAACCTCTGTCCCTTTGTCCCTTAAAAAAATATAATAAACGAATAGTTAAATATAAACACTATCTGATTGATAATAAGTAAATTTGAGTTGAAATAAGACATTTTAAATGTTTGAAGCAAAATTTCATTAAATAACTCAAAATAGTATAAAAATCATGATTCATCAAATTGATACTACAGATAATATAGTTGCCTTTCGAGCATTGGCAGAAGTAACGAAAGAAGATTTTTTGACCGCAGTAATTCCAGCTGTTGAACATTTGGTAAAACAAACCAATGAGATTAATTTTTTATTGGTTTTAGATACCGATATTAAAAATTTTACAGCGGGAGCATGGCTGCAAGATGCTCTTTTAGGATTAAAGCATTTAGGAAAATGGAATAGAGCCGCAATTATTACAGATACTGAAGAAATTATCTCTTTTACCAACGGATTCAGCTTCATCGTTCCGGGTGAGTTTAGAGGATATAAAAAAGTAGATTTTAATAAAGCCTTAAATTGGGTAGAAGGAAATATTTCTTAGAAAAACCCCTTGTTACAAAAAAAGAGCACTTTTGAAGTGCTCTTTTTTTATGAGATAGGTTTGAAATTTTTTTAATGATTGTATTCTATTCCGCTGCTTGCGTTAGCATCGTTTTTATCTTTCGTAACCTGAGCATATTTTTTATAGGCAGCAGATGCCAAGATTGGTAACGCAACGCTTCCAACAACTGCACTAGCTTTTGGATGTCCTGTTTTTTTCAAAACGGCAGATGCAATAAGTGCACCAACTCCTGCGCATACCATTTGTTTTACTGAAAGATTAAGCGGTTTGTTTTGAGGTGTAATTCCGTGTAATAATGGATCTATGAAATTTAAATTCTCCATGATAGTTAATTTATTTGTTATACTTTTTTATTAATTTTTACTGACTTTCATTGCCAGTTTCGCTTTCTATTTTCTCTATTTCAACCTTTTCTTTTTTGATTGCCTGACGCAACAATGCAAAAAGACTCATATAGACATTTGCCATAAAAACCAGAGAAAACCCTGCCAAAATATAGCCTCTCCAATCATTTAACAAAAGTTTATAATCACAAAGAATCAAAAAAGCGATTGTGACATAGTGGCTAAAGCAGTACTCGCAGGTAAAGAGATAAAAGAATTTGCGTGACACGATATATCTGTCATTTTTAGAATGTCTGACACACCATTCATGAGGTTCTCTGAAAATCTCTTCATGCGTTACAGTCCAGCTGACACAGGCAATTGGAATTGCCAGTACAAAAAGCCAGAAAAGTTGAACTCCTAAAGCCATAACTTATGTTTTACAATTTACGAAATTTCAGTTATTCTCTAGGATGATTTTCTGGATAATGTTCTGCGTCAAAATCGTCCAATTCCTCATCGTCATCTAGATCTCTATCTGCATCATTTTCTATATCCAAATCCGGATCATAATCGTCATTTAGATCATTTTCGGTGTCATCATTTGTAATCGCATCATCTTCGTTTATGATTCTCTCTTCATTCGGAATGTTTTCTGATCGGATAGTCGTCGTGTTCGGTTCAAAATCTCCTTGTGGATGTTTTGGATCTTCGATAAATTCTTCCTGATATTGATACGGATCTTCATCCCTCGCATAATTGTCATTATCAACAAGCGTATTTTGCTCGTAATAATCAGGATCGCTTTCGCCAAATTCTCTTTCGTCATGTTTTTTTAGATCTTGTTTGTATTGATCTTCATTAGAAAGAGTTCCGTCTACAAGTGTATTTTGATCGATATAATCAGGATCGTACTGACCATATTCGTGGTTGTTTTGCTTTTCCATAATACTAATTTTTTAAATTATTACTTTGAATGACGTAAATCTTTCGCTGTAGAAAGTTTACCTGTATTTACAAAATTAACAATCCAATACAACGAAGTTCTTACAGGAAAATTAAATATAGTTCTATAATTAACAGTTACTTATAATATAACAACCGACAGGAATTGTATAAAATTTCTCACTTTAAATCATTATACATTTGAATAAAATGTCGAATTAAAAGAATCACAATATGGCTTCTGATAAAGTAACCGCTTGCTGCCACGCCCTGATAGACAAAAACCTTACGATTTCATTTGCAGAAAGTGCTTCTGCAGGAAAAATGTGCTATGAATTTTCAACCGTTTTTAATTCGGGTAGAATTCTCATAGGCGGAATAGTGTGTTACCATACCTCAATGAAAGAAGATTTATTATTGATTCCGTGGGGAACTATAGAAAAATATAGTGCAGAATCGGCAGAGGTTACCAAGTTAATGGCGCAACATTTTTATCGTTATGTAAACTCCGACATCTGCGTTGCTCTAACCGGATTAACAACTCCAGGCGGAAGCGAAAGTGAATCAAAACCGGTTGGAACTATTTTTATCCATATTATTTTTGGAGAAAAACAAATCGCTAAACGTTATGAGTTTAAAGGAAATCCAGAAAGTATTATCAATCAGACGATAGACGTTGTAGCCGATTTAATTTTGAAAGAGATTTGATTTGTAAATAGCATCGAAATAACAAAAGCCGTAAAGAAATTCAACTTTACGGCTTTTTAATTTTTAAATTTGCATTTAAAAAATTTAGATTTCCTCATTTATGAAACCTCTCTCTAGTTTTAACGTAAGGGCATACGCTATATGCGAAAACAACAATAAAATTTTAGCACTTTACGAATACCACAAAGACAAAATATATTGCAAACTCCCAGGAGGTGGTGTCGAATTTGGCGAAGGTATTCTAGATTGTCTTCACAGAGAGTTTTTAGAAGAACTTAATGCAAAAATTGAAATTGTAGAACATTTATACACCCAAGAACATTTTGTTGAATCAATTATTGATGACGGAAGGCAGATTCTCTTGGTGTATTACATTGTAAAAATCAGTAATCTTGAAGACATAAAAATTAGTACTCCAGATATTAGCAGATTTGAATGGATTGATGTTAATGAAAATCCGTTTGTTCTGCCGATTGATAAAATAGCTCTTGTCAAATACAGAGAAAAATCTAAAATTATCAATTAGTAGATTTACTTTTTAATATAAAGCGAACCATTTTTGATGGTCTTTTTATCCAATAAACCTTTCTCGTGTAATCTTTCTAGAATAATTTTAGCATCAGAATAAGACTTATCTAAAATTACAGCATACTCTTTTGGAGCCAATGTTGGAAAAATGTCAAATAAAGCTAACGGATTTTCATTTTTAATGTTCTTCTTTTTCGCTTCAGGAAATAAAGCCAATAAAGCATTTTCATAAGAAGCATAAGGTTTAGAACCATAAACCGTTAATTTATTTTGATTTTCATCAGCAAAAAATAAAGTTGGAAAACCTCTTACTCCAAGCGTTTTTCCGAGATTTAAATCTTCTTGAAAAAGCTTTTTGGCATCTCCTTCATAATCCATTTTAAGTTTTTGAATATCTAAATCAGCCGCCTTAGCCGCTTCTTCAATTATAGTCCATTTTGCGATATTCTTTTTGTCTAGATATAATTTTTCACGAAGAATCCTCATAAAATAAACTGCTTTTTCTTTGCTCTGCATTTGAGCTGCTTTCATGGCAATACAAGAAGGGTAGGATGAATCCAATGGATCTTCAATCCAAACATTTCCATCTATTGGCATTTCATAATATAAACTAGCTTCATCCCAATGATGTGCAACGTCCGATGGTTTGCTGATTCCGCCACTGTTATAGCTCCAATCAGGTAATAAGCCACCCATTCTGTAATCAATTTCAAAATAATCACCATATTCTAATTTCAGTTTTCTAAGCTGAGGTTCAATTCCCCAGCAAGAAGAACAAATAGGATCTGTATAGTATACAATTTTTATTGGCTTATTTTCTGTTTGAATATGAGGCGATTCATTTGATTTTTCGCCCATAGGCATTTCGCAGGTTCCACTTACAGGATCGCATAATAGTGGATTTGTTTTGTCTTCACTCATTTTTGAATTCGTTTGTGATTGACAGCTTGTACTGAAAATCAAGATTAATAACCCCGACAGTATTTTCATAGAATTGTTTTAAAATGTATGTCGTTTCTTTTATTTTCTACAAAGTTCAGCTGAATTTAGACGCTAGTCAATTAGTCAAAAAAAGATGACTAGGAAATAATTTCTTGTTTTAACAAATTGTCAATTTTACTAAAAAATCATCTTTAACGGAATAAAGTAATTGCAATCTTACAATTAATTGCTTATTTTCACATAGTTAATTAAAAGCCCAAATGAATTATATCCAAAAGATTAAGCGTCTCTACAATTTATCTGTAAGTGAAAACAACGGATTCTCAGAAAATGAAATTCTCGATCTTGAGAAAAGATTACAAACTACACTTCCATTAAAATTTAAAGAATATTATCTGGAATTAGGAAAAGAAGAAAACCTTAATTACAGTTTTAATACACTTTTGAAACCAGATGATCAAATCGAATTTTCAGAAGATAATGTTCTTGTTTTTTATGAAGAAAACCAGAATGTTGCGATTTGGGGAATCAAAAAAGAAGATTTGTCGCAAGATAATCCGCCCGTTTATGGCAACTACGATACAATAGAAAAATCAGATTGGGAAATCGAAACCCAAACCACAGAAGACTTCTTTTTGCTAATGTCTGTTTTTAACGGAACATTGGGCGGACTACAATTCAACGGAAATTATCTGGATTCAGTCGAACCAGAAGTTGTAAAGTATGTCGAAGAAAATTATCAGCTTGTAACTGAAATCAGTAAGGAAAATCAAAAAGTATATACCGATCAATTTTATGATGTAATCAGCCTTTCCTTTGATCAGGAAAACAATTGCAGAGGGGCTTTTATCGGAACAAGTGATCAGGAACGATTTGATAAAATGCTAGATTCTTTGGATATCGAATGGGATTATCTTTCTTATGATGATGATGAATCTGAAGATGAATAAATATACCCAAATACTTATACTCCTTTAAAATTATACAAAATGAAAAACGAAATTTTTGACATCATTGAACTGCGTCCGGCAACGAAACATTATTATGGAGATAGTTTAAAAATACCTGAAATTTTGCTCGAAGATGGATTATTGGTAAAAGTAGGAACATTGGATATTCCCCTTGGACATTCCCGTTACGGCGGACCAATTGCAGATCTTCCTAGAGATTTCGAATATCCAAAAGATTTACGATTTGCAGCGCAATTAGATCTTAAACAAATTGCACCGCATGATAAATCGGGACTTTTACCCAAAACCGGACACTTATTTTTCTTTGCTGATATTATGGAAGATAAAGGTTTAGTGGTTTACAGAGATATTGCCACCAGCGAATTGGAAAGAGTAGTAAAAGATCATGAAGATAATTTCTTTGAAGGTGTTTTAATAAAAGAAGTATTTGCAAATACAGAAAAACTTTCTAGCCGTTATCGTCAGCCTGAAGACGAATACGAAGAAGACGATGCTAATGAAGATGGGGTTCTGTGGGATTATTTTCAAGGAAGCGAAACTTCAAAAATCTTCGGAATTTTTACACACTGCCAAGCTCAGGAACAGGAAATACTAAATGTAGTTCAATCTAGTAAAGTAGTTTTATTGCAAATAGGAGAAAACGGATTTAATGAAGAAGGTGTTTTTAGTGTTTTAATTGAAGAAAACGACCTTAAGGAACTCAATTTTGATAATTGCACGTTCTATTGGGGACAATCTTAAAAAATATAGTATGGTAAAGGATTTAGGACAAGGCTACAAAATAATTGACAATAAGTTTATTCTTTTTTATGACAGCGAAGTCTTTAAGAAGTTTTATAAAATTATTGATTTTGAAACTTTTGAGATAAAAGCAACAAATGCTGAAACAGAAGACGATTTTGCGTCCACAATTTTTTTTGCAGACAAAAATCATATTTATCTGCAAAGTGCATTTTGCAGTTTTTGTATTCTCGAAGACGCGATTCCGACTGATTTTAAAGTATTAGATATTAAAAAAGGCTATACTTTTTCAAATGGAAATTATTACCGACATAATGATAAAATGCTTTTTGATTTTAGTAAAGCCAATTACTTAAATGATTATTACGCTGTCGCGGATGATACGCTGTATTTTGGAGATACCATTTTGGTTGAAAATGTTGATATCCCATCTTTTACCATCCCAAATCCAGAATTGATAGGAAATCTTGGAATGGATAAAAATCATGTGTTTTTTAAAGGTAAAATAATTCCCGATGCCGATCCTAGTACGTTTAGAATTTTAGAAACCTGTCTAGATGGGAATTATTATTTAGAATTTGATAATGCCTTTTATGCTAAAGATAATAAGCAGGCCTATTTTGTGAGAACAATTAGTAATGAAGTAAAAATTATCAAAACCAAAAGTCTGGACGATTTTCATTTTAAAGTGATAGAAGAAAGAGGATATGCTTTTGATAAAGAATACAGTTATTATATGGGCAAAAGAACAAAATTATAACTCTGAAAAATTAAAAAATAGTAATATAAGCCAAAATACTCTTTTTATGGACAATCAAAAATTTGAAACCGAAACATTTTCTCTTTTAATTCCTTCTGTTTACAGTGATATGCAGGTGGTTTGGGAAAGTATTAGAGCTGCTCACGAACATCCTAAGAGCGATTATTTATCCTATGCAACAACAACACTTATTCCTGTAGCATTTTTTAATGAATTTGAAGGAGAAACTCTTGTTTTACGCTATTGGGAATCTTGTAAACACGAGGACCAAGAAACGAAGCTCTTAGAGGAAAAGGAAATTCAATTAGCAGGTCATACATCAAATATTCGGATGTTGAAATCAAATGATGGTCTCTTCTATTATTTGGCGATTGTCCAAATAAGCGATGAATTTTGTTATATTTTTAAAGGCGATTGCAAAATAAAAAACAGAAGTTTTTATGAACCTCTTTTTGAAGAAATATGGAAAAGTCTTGAATATTTTGGAAATCCGAAGGAAGCAATAAATAAACTTCCTCAGTTTTTACTTGATCTTTATTATCATACAGAATCAGAAAAGAATTTAGATTTTGATGATGAAGAAGAAAATGACATTCCTCCAATTATAGAAGAATTTTCTATTCCAGAAGACGGCAAAGAATATTGGAAAATAGACGATATTGAATTGCAGTTTTTACCAGAATGTAGCGCTTCTGTAAATGGAACTTTGTATATTAATTTGGAAGGGATTATTCCAAAATTTAATGAGAAAAAACACGGTTATGTAGTAGATTCCTATAACGGGGCAGTAGGATTAAATTTTTCTCTTAGTCAGATCTATAATCAAGGAATTCCGACTGGCGTTATTCCATTTGAAAAAGGCAGAGACGAAAGTTACAATCATTATTTATGGGATCGAGGTTTTAATTATTCGGTTGCTTTTACAGGTCATGTTACTTTAAAAGAAGGATGGATAGGATTGACGGGTTATCTGGAAGATAAATGGGATCCCAAAAGATATAAAATAAGCGTAGCTAAAAAAATAAATGTAGAAGAATTAGAATGGGAAAAATATGATTTTACGCTGCTTAAAGAGTTAGAAAAAACATCACCTAAAATCGTACGCCAACTAAAATTAAAAGATCCTGATCCAATTGAATTGAGAGAAGAACTTCATTCACTAGTTCATTTAGAATCACTTTCTATTCAGTTTTCAAATGATAGCAAAGAAGCCGAAGCATTTACCGAAATTCCTTCATCAGTTAAACATTTTAAGGATTTAAAAAGTCTGCATCTTTGGGGGATTTCAGCAGTTACGAAGTTCCCAGAATGGATTGGAGATCTTCGTGAATTGGAACATCTATTGCTAGCGGGAAGTAAAGTCAAAGGCATTCATCCGTATACTTTGCAGTATCTTTCAAAGCTTAAATATTGTTATCTTGAAAATAACAATTTGGGATCTGCTCCTCAATCAATACCAGATAATTTAGAGGTTTTACATTTAGAAGGGAATCAGATCACGGATATTCCGAGTTCATATATACGATTAAAGAATCTTAGAAAACTTCACATTAGAAATAATCCTCTTGAATCGCTTCCTTCGGGACTAGAAAATATTCCAGAACTCGATTTGGAACTGGAAAAGAAAATGATTTTACTGGATTACACTTATAAAGGTGCAAATAATAGTGGCGTAATTCCTTATGACGACGAATTATTTTATGCACGAAACAATTCAGATTTAAATTCAAATCTTCAAAAGGCTATTAAAAAAACGGATTTTCAGGAATATGAAAAAGGACTTTCTAAAATTGCGCGCCATGCAGTAAATTTTGTTACTACAACTCCAGATTCTTATGATGAATTGGGGAATACCCGATTTGGAGGTCTTCCAGATTTACCTTTAAATCTAGATTATCCAACGGTAAAAATAGATGATGAAGAAAAAGGTTATCAGTTTATTGCTCAGGTTAATTGTGCTTCAATAGCCAGTTTACAGGATTATTTGCCACGAACAGGAATACTTTATTTCTTTATTGAAGATCAGCAGGATTTTACTCCAAAAGTTCTTTATTATGATGGAGAAATGGACAAATTAAAATCGGCAGGAGAATTAAATTTTGATGAAGAGTTTATCTATGATGAAGCTGGTATTTTTCATCCGTTTAAGACCAATTCGGCAAAATGTGTAAGTCTTCCGTCGTTTTATAATGATGAACAGCACTATGAAAACATTGCGCCTGAACTAAAGGAATTAGAAGAGAAATACGAAGAAGCTGAGGCGCTGCACGAAGCACTTTTACCTTTTAATGAAAAATCTTCTCACGGAATTAACAGTTATGTTTTCAAGCAACATGATTCGCCTGAAATAGAAGCAGTAAATACGTTTAAAGGAAAACCCGAAGAATGGATGGTACTTTTGCGTGTCAACAGTGATAATAATCCAGGTTTCAGTTTTTGGGATGCAGGTGAGATTTATTTTGTGATTCACAAAAGCGATCTTGCTAAAAAAGATTTTTCAAATGTGTATTGCGGATTGGAAACTAGTTAATTATCATAGTATTAATTTCATTTTTGAATTAAACTTTCATTAACAAAAACTAATTTGTCATTGGTTTATATTTGTAGGAAACAAATTAATTTTAAGAGTGTTACAACCTATGAAAAATAAACTTTTAAAAATCTCTTTTTTCTTTTTTCTTCTTTTTTCCGTAAAAGGATACAATCAAAACGTTAAGCTTTTAAATATAGATCAGCTTAACGAAAGAGTCAAAAACGGGAAAGACAGTACTTATGTTGTCAATTTTTGGGCAACGTGGTGTGCGCCTTGTATAAAAGAATTACCTCATTTTGAAAAATTAGCCGCCGAACATAAATCGGAAAAGCTGGCAGTTTTGTTAGTGAGTTTGGATTTTAAATCGAAATTAGAATCTAATGTCATTCCTTTTGTAAAAAGAAAGAACTTGAAGAATGAAGTTTTTCTCTTAAATGAAAGTGATCCACAGCAATTTATAGACCGAATAGAACCGTCTTGGTCAGGAAGTATTCCGGCAACTCTTTTCATCAAAAATAATAAGAGAAAGTTTGTTGAAAATGAATTTACCTACGAACAATTATTAACTGAATATAAAAAACTATAAACTATTATGAAAAAAATAATCTTATTACTAGCATTAGCATTTTCTGCTTTTCTATCGCAGGCACAAAATGCAGTAACGCTTAAAGCGGGAGACAAAGCACCAGATTTCAAACTGAAAAATGTAGATAACAAAGAAGTTTCTTTCGGAACTTTTAAAGACGCAAAAGGATATATCGTAGTTTTTACTTGTAATACTTGTCCGTACGCAATTGGTTACGAGCAAAGAATTATCGATTTAGACAAAAAATTCAGACCGCAGGGGTATCCGGTTATTGCTATAAATCCAAACGATCCTGAAGCTTCTACTGCAGATACTTTTGCTAAAATGCAGGATTTAGCAAAAGAGAAAAAATATCCTTTTCCGTATTTATTCGATCCTGGACAAAAAATCACAGACGAGTATGGAGCAAAGAAAACACCACATGTTTTCATTGTTTCTAAAACGTCAAAAGGAAATGTTGTAGAATACGTGGGCGCAATCGACAATGATCCAGAAGGAAACAAACCTGAAAAAATAAAATATGCAGAAGATGTAATTGCATCTCTAAAAAGCGGTCAAAAACCAGCTATAACGCAAACCAAAGAAATTGGTTGCACAGTAAAAAGAAAAGCAAAAGCTTAATTTTTTGGTTCAAGTTTCAAGTTTCAAGTTTCAGTTTTCAGGTTTTAGGTTTCAAGTTAACATAACGGAATAACGTGAAACTTGAAACTTGAAACTTGAAACGTGAAACTTGAAACAAATAAAACAAAAAAAACAAAATTTTAAAAAATACGAAACGCCCCAATTTCTTGGGGCGTTTTTTGGCAAATATAATGAACAAGTTTACTTTCTATTTTTTATCAATTTTGTAAAGTCTTCCTTGATCGGTAACGGCGTATAATGCTTCATCTTTTCCTTGTATAATATCTCTAAATCTTTGTCCTTCTCCGGCTAATAATCTTTCTTCTCCGGCTACTTTATTATCTTTAAAAGCTAAGCGAACAATGTGCGTAGCGCTTAGTGAACCTATGAATAAATTATTCTGCCATTCTGGAACTCGTTTTCCGGCATAAAATGTCATACCACTTGGTGATACTACTGGATCCCAGTAGTATACAGGTTGTTCTAGACCTTCTTTTTGCGTAATACCTTCTCCAATTTTTGCACCACCGTACTCAATTCCATAAGTAATAGTTGGCCAGCCATAATTTTTTCCAGCAGTAAGTCTGTTAATTTCGTCACCACCTCTTGGGCCATGTTCACTTTGCCAGATTTCTCCCGTAGTTGGATGAATTGCCAATCCCTGCGGATTTCTATGTCCTATTGTATAAAGTTCTGGCAAAGCTCCTGAACCAGTAAAACTAGGATTTCCAGGTGCAGATTGACCACCTGTCGTAATGCGGACAATTTTCCCTAAACTACTGTTTACGGCTTGAGCCAAAGGACGCGTTTCTATAACAGAACGCTCTCCAATACTTACAATTAAGTTTCCTGTTTTGTCAAATAAAACTCTACCTCCGTAATGCAATGTGCTGGCATTTGGCGTATTGGAACGGTAAATTACAGTTGTATTTTCGATAGACGCATCGTTGTTTGCTAGTCTTCCTTTCGCTACAGCGGTAATATTTCCTCCCGAAACAGCTTCAGAAAACACCCAATATATCATTCGGTTTGTTTCAAAGGCAGGATCTAAGCAAAGACCTAATAAACCGCCTTGCGATCCAGGATTTACGGCAGGAATTCCTGTTATAGCATTTCCAACAACACCGGCTTGTGTTACAATTTTCATTGTGCCTGCTTTTTCAGTAACCAAAAGACGTCCGTCCGGAAGATAAGCAACTCCCCATGGGGCGCTTAAACCGTTGGTGATAACTTTAGATTCAATTTCTGTAGTAGTTTGAATGCTTCCGGCGCGAGTCTGTCCGGCAAATGCAGGCTGATATGTTGTATTGGCTGTGCCTGTTTCTACCGGTGGTCCAGTTGGTCCAGTATTAGGACTATCATCATTGTCATTGTTGGAACAGCTGCCTAAGGCCAACATACCAACAAGAAGGAATATACTTTTGTGAATTATCATAATGCTTTCATTTTTAATGGTTAAAAAATAATTTTTGCATTATCGAACAAATCGAAAGTGAAGATGGTCAGTCTTTTAAAGATTCATTATTGAAGTGGTCAGTTTCAAATGAAAATCTATCATGTTATTTTCAATTTAGATCGTCTAAATACTTGTTCCTTTTTGCGAAGTCGATGATAATTTCAAATTAGAAATTAAACTCCTTTTTGGAAAGCATTTAGTGGGACATGCTTAATTTTAACGGAAAATTGTTACAAAATATTGCCGAAAAAAATCAGATAATGTCCTTATTAAGGAAAACTTAATGTTGAAAAACGAAATGATAATAACGTTAAAGGCTTATTTTAAAGGGATTTTTAAAGACTTTTTAGCTTCTTCATAAAAACAGGAAATACTTCATTTAATTCATCAAAAAGTGGATTTTTTCTGTTTTTGATCTTAATTTCACTAAATAATTTTAGCCCCAAAGCAAATTGAACGGCTTCAGATTCATTGGCAAAAATGCTTTTATCTTTAATTCTATCGATGATTCCGAAAATTTCATCGTGATTGTCAAACTCAATTCCTAGTTCTTTTGCTGGCTCAGTTTCGCCGTTTGCATATTCTTTTAGACTTAAAGTAAGATAATATTTGTTTGATCTTTTTTCCATGATAATTGTAATTCTAATTTTATTTCAGCCATTTATCGACCACAATTTTAAAGGCTTCTTTGTATTGTTCGCCAACTGTAATTTCTATTTTATCAATAAAAATGGAGTTTTTACTGATGGCGCTAATTTTGTCAAGTGAAACGATAAAAGAGCGATGAACTCGCATAAATTTTGAGGCAGGAAGTTTTTCTTCTAGCGCTTTTAATGAAATCAGCGATAATAATGCTTTTTGAGAATCTTCTAAATGAACTTTTACATAATCCTTTAGACTTTCGATATAGCAAATATCTTTGAGAGAAATTCTAACCCATTGATATTCTACTTTTAGAAAGATAAATTCGTCGTCTGCCGTAACAGTTTGAAATTGATTGTTTGCTTCTTCGTGCAATTGCAAGACTTTGCTGGAAGCACGCAGAAATTCTTCGTAGCTAAAGGGCTTTAAGAGATAATCAACAGCATTAACTTTGTAACCTTCTATCGCATAATGATTGTAAGCTGTTGTAAAAACTATTTTTGGTAGAGGACCAGGCTGATCTTGTATAAGTCTTGCCAGTTCCATTCCAGTCAAATTGGGCATGTTGATGTCTAAAAAAAGAACATCTGGTTTGGTTTCGCGAATGACTCCCATTGCCTCTACAGCATTGTCACAAGTGGTAATTAATTCTAAAAAAGGAGTTTGTTCTATAAACGTTTCTACCAATCTTAAAGCTAATGGTTCATCATCTACTGCTATACATTTTAATACTGTCATTGCTCTAAATTTATTTTCAATTTGATTTTATATGTTCCGTGATCGGTAATCCCAAAAGAAATATAATGCTGATTTGGGTAAATAAGCTGCAATCTTCGTTTGGTATTGGTTAAACCAATTCCGCCTACATCTGAAACGGCAGTTTTTTCGAAAAAAGTGTTTTCTACCTCAAATTCCAAATTACTTCCATTTTGGGTAAGCTTTATGTAAATTTCGCTTTTATCGGTAGCATGTACGCCATGTTTAAAAGCATTTTCTACTAAAGGTAATAATAACATCGGAACAATCGGGTAATCGTGTATTTTTTCGGGAATGTCTGTTGAAATTGTCAGTTTACTGTTGGCACGAAGTTTCATTAGCGCAATAAAATCACGCATAAATTCAGCTTCTTTCAGTAATGTTGTTTTTTCTTCTGTGCTGTAAAGCAGATAACGCATCATTCGGCTTAGAGTATGCAGCGCATTTCGAGAATCTTCAACATCAGTATAGGTCAATGAATAAATACTGTTTAAGGAATTAAAGAAAAAATGCGGATTAATTTGTGCTTTCAACATTGCCAGTTCGGCCATTGTTTTATCTTGTTCCAGTTTCTGTTTGTGCTGCGCTGCTTTTTGCCAATGCTGCAACATTGCCCAGCTTGTACTAATTCCCAAAACTAATAATGTTAAGGTAAAAACATAATTATCGAAATACGGATTTTTGTATTTTTTAAAACCAATAGCTTTACTGATTTGTTCGTGAAGATCAGTTTGTGAAGTATAAAAATAAGCGATTAACTGTAAAGTGAAAATGGCAAGAAACGCCCATAATAAATATAAAGAAGTATTATCGTTAATGATTGTTCTAGGCACAACAATTTTAGCTGTAGAATAAAACAGAATAATCAGTAAAAACAAGATAATACTTTGCCATAGCCAAAACGCTGACGGAAGTAACACATTCCATGTCAATGGAATGTAAAATAACATTAAATAGCCTAATAAAAACCATCCAAGAATGTGCAATCCGGTAAATAAATAGGGTCTAAAAAAGTTTGGTGACATTGTAATTTATGATTTATAAAAGCAATATTACAGTTTATTTATATTGGATTTTGAAGCAATCGCCCAATCTCGATTTAGAGTCTCTAAATAGGCTTTTAGAGCCGACGGGACAAAAATTAAACACTTGTTTAATATTATGGAAAAAACCATCGGTTCTTAATTAACCTTTGTCGATTATGATTCACTCTTCGTCTATTTGAAAATTTTCGTTTGTTATAATTTATTTCTTTTGTTGTCATATAATAGATAATCACACATTTTTCACAATGAAGAAGCAATCATTTTTAAGTATTCTCGCAGCATCACTTATTATCGCATCTTGCGGTAAAAATGATAAATCGGCTCAGGCTGGTGGAGCACCACAGATAAAAGAGTATAAAACTGTGACAATACAGCAGGAATCGGCAACACTAAACAGCGATTTTCCAGCTAGTATTCAGGGACAGCAGAACATAGAAATTCGACCAAGAGTTGAAGGGTATATTGACAAAATCTTTGTAGATGAAGGAGCGGTCGTAAAAGCAGGACAGCCTTTGTTTAAAATTAGTGCTCCAGAATATGAGCAGCAAGTACGTACAGCAACAGCAAGTATCAAAAGCGCTCAAGCTGACGTTAGTTCTGCAAAATTAGCAGTAAATAAAGTAAAGCCTTTAGTTGAAAAAGGAATTATCAGTAAATATGATTTGGAATCGGCTCAGTATACTTACGAGTCAGCATTAGCTTCTTTGGCTCAGGCAAATGCAGCTTTAGTAAATGCTAAAACAAATTTAGGATATACTACAGTTACAAGTCCAGTAAACGGTGTGGTTGGTTCAATTCCGTTTCGTTTAGGAAGTTTGGTAAGTTCTAATACAACCGAACCTCTAACAACGGTTTCTAGTATTGGTAATGTGTATGCTTATTTTGCAATGAATGAAAAAACATTATTGAATTTTACTAAAGATTCGGGAGCTTCATTAAATCAAAAATTGAAAAGCATGCCGGCAGTTTCTTTATTGCTTTCTGATGGTTCAACTTACGATCAAAAAGGAAAAATTGAGACCGTAAATGGGTTAATCAATACAGAAACAGGTACGGTAAATGTTAGAGCGCGTTTTCCAAATCCAAAAGGAGTTATCAGAAGTGGAAGTAGTACTACAGTAAGAATTCCAAATGAAGTTAAAGACGGAATTATTGTTCCTCAAAGTGCCACATTCGAACTTCAGGATAAAATGTTCGTTGTCACTGTAGGTAAAGACAAGAAAACTAAAAACGTAAATATTACAGTACTTGAAAATTCAGCTGGAAATTACTACGTAGTAACAAGTGGTTTAAAAGCGGGTGATGAAATTGTATTAGAAGGAGTAGCTTCTTTAAAAGAAGGTACTGAAATTAAAGCTAGTAATCAGAGCGCAGAAACAGTATACGCCGATTTAAAATAAAAAAGAATGTTTAAAAAATTTATACAAAGACCCGTACTCTCGACGGTAATATCTGTTATTATCGTTATTTTAGGTGTTTTAGGCCTAATTGAGTTACCGATATCACAATATCCGGATATTGCGCCTCCGACAGTAAACGTGGCGGCAAGTTATACCGGTGCCAATGCAGACGTGGTACTGAAAAGTATCGTAATTCCGTTGGAAGAACAGATTAATGGTGTAGAAAACATGACGTACATGACTTCTACAGCAACAAATGATGGAAATGCTTCGATTAAAATTTTCTTTAAAGTTGGAACTAATCCTGATTTAGCAGCGGTAAACGTTCAGAACAGGGTTTCAAGAGCTACAAGTTTATTGCCTGTTGAGGTAACTCAGGCAGGGGTAACGGTAACGAAAAGTCAAAGTAGTAACTTGTTGATTTTTTCTTTATATAGTGAAGATAAAGCCTATGATCAGACGTTTCTTCAGAATTATGCAAAGATCAATCTTGTACCTCAAATTCAGCGTGTAGTTGGGGTGGGAGATGTAACCGTTTTTGGTGCAAAAGATTATTCTATGAGAATCTGGTTAAAACCAGACGTAATGCAGCAATACAAACTGATTCCAAGTGATATTTCTGCTGCTTTGGCGGAACAGAATATCGAGGCAGCGCCAGGTAAATTTGGTGAAAACGGAAATCAGGCTTTTCAATATGTAATTAAATACAAAGGACGTTTAACAAGCGCTCAAGAATTTGAGAATATTGTAATCAAATCGGTTGGTAACGGCCAAATGCTAAGACTTAAAGATGTTGCTAAAGTAGAGCTAGGATCTTTAAGTTATGCTTCAACAATTAAAACAAACGGTGTAGAATCTGCGGCGATGGCAATTAGTCAGACTCCTGGATCGAACGCACGTGACGTAATCAACAATTCTAAAAAACTGATTGAAGAAGCGGCTAAGAATTTTCCAAAAGGAGTTAAATATACGACTCTTGTTGACGTTAATGAAAACTTAGATGCTTCGATTGAAAAAGTAATTCATACTTTGATTGAAGCTTTTATTCTGGTTTTTATCGTAGTATTTATTTTCCTTCAGGATTTTAGATCGACTTTAATTCCGGCAATTGCGGTTCCGGTTGCGATTGTAGGTACCTTCTTCTTCCTGAATTTATTTGGATTTACAATCAACTTATTAACGCTTTTTGCGATGGTACTTGCCATTGGTATTGTGGTCGATGATGCAATTGTGGTTGTTGAGGCCGTCCACGCCAAACTAGACCACGGATATAAATCGGCTAAAAAAGCAACAATTCATGCCATGGACGAAATTTCGGGAGCGATTATTTCGATTACATTGGTAATGGCTGCGGTATTTATTCCGGTAACTTTTATTGGAGGATCGACTGGGGTTTTCTATAAACAGTTTGGTATTACATTGGCAGTTGCGATTATCCTTTCGGCAGTAAATGCCTTGACTTTGAGTCCGGCGTTATGTGCGCTTTTATTAAAACCACATGCTGATGATCATAAACATAAAAGTTATTTACAGCGTTTCTACACTTCATTTAACGTGGCGTTTGATAATGTTACAGCAAGATACAAACGTTCTGTAAGTTTCCTTTCTGCAAAAAAATGGATTGCTGTGGCATCGATTGTGATTGCGGGTATTGCATTGGTTTATATGATGAAAACGACACCTTCAGCTTTCGTTCCTGCGGAAGATCAAGGAACTGTTTTTGCCAATATTAGTTTGCCGCCATCAGCTTCTATGGAACGTTCTGATATTATTGCTAAAAGAGTAGATAGTATTGCGAAGACAATTCCAGGAGTTAGAAATACGCTTCGTATTGTTGGACAAAACTTTACAGCGGGTGCGGGTAGTGCCTACAGTATGGTTATTGTGAAATTGAAACCTTGGGACGAACGTGATTTAAGTGTTGATGATGTAATCGGACAGCTTTTTGCAAAAACAAGCGGAATTCGTGAAGCGAGTATTTTCTTTATTTCACCTCCAACTATTCAAGGTTTTGGACAAAGTGGTGGATTCGAATTCCAATTACAAGATAAAGGAGGTCACACAACTGCCGAATTCTATAAAGTAAATAACGAATTCTTAGCTAAATTAGCTGAACGTCCTGAAATTCAATATGCAACAACGCCGTTTAACCCTGGTTTCCCTCAGTATATGATGGATATTAATTTAGCGAAAGCCAAAGATGCCGGAGTTTCTATAAACACGATTTTATCTACTATGCAAGGATATTATGGTGGATTGTACGCATCTAATTTCAATAAATTCGGAAAACAGTATCGTGTTATGATTCAGGCTTCTCCAGAGTTTAGAACCAATACGCAAGGATTAAATAAAATTTTCGTTCGTAATAGTGCTGGAAATATGGCACCGATTACAGAGTTCGTTAAAATGACAAGAGTTTTTGGTCCAGAATCGATTTCGAGATTTAACTTGTTTACTTCTATTTCGATTACAGGAGCACCAAAACCAGGATTCAGTTCAGGAGATGCTATTAAAGCAATTCAAGAGGTTGCAGCAGAAAATCTACCTGCAGGTTATGGTTATGAATTCTCTGGTTTAACGCGTGAGGAATTAGCGTCGGGAAGTGAGACGATCTTCATTTTCATCTTGTGTTTAGTATTCGTTTACTTCTTATTAAGTGCACAATACGAAAGTTATATCCTTCCATTTGCCGTATTATTCTCAATTCCGTTTGGATTAGCGGGAGCCTATTTATTCTCGATTATTTTCAAACTGAACAGTAATATTTACCTGCAGATTTCCTTAATCATGCTGATCGGACTTCTAGCAAAAAATGGTATTTTGATTGTAGAATTTGCCTTAGATAGAAGAAGAAAAGGTCTGCCAATTGTACAAGCTGCAATTGAAGGAGCTGTAGCACGTTTACGTCCAATTTTGATGACTTCATTTGCCTTTATTTTAGGATTGGTGCCATTGATGTTTGCAACTGGTGCAGGTGCCGTTGGTAACAAATCGATTGGTACTGGTGCGGTAGGAGGTATGTTAATTGGAACAATCTTGGGGGTTTTCGTAATTCCGGTATTGTTTATAATTTTCCAGACTTTACAAGAAAAAATAAGCGGTCCGGCAAAAGATGGTTATGATGATGAAGATGACGATGAAGACGAAATTCATTTAATAGAAGCTCACAAAGAGTAAAATTTAATTACAACAAAGATGACGAATAGTTCAAATAAATATATTTTACTGGTAATGACAGCCGCACTTATTAGTGCGTGCTCTGTTACCAAGAAATACGAACGTCCTAATACTTTAAAGACCGATCAATTGTATCGTGATCAGTCTTCGACAGATACTACTTCAATTGCAGATATGCCTTGGAATACTGTTTTTAAAGATGAAAAACTGAACGCTTTAATTCAAAAAGGATTAGATCAGAACCTGAATCTGAAAAATGCAATTGAGAATATTGTGCAGGCAAGAGCTTCTCTACGTCAAAGTAAGTTGGCTTATTACCCGACTTTACAATTAGACGCCAGTGCAACTCATAATAAACAATCTCAGGCAGGTTTAAACTTTCCTCCAGGAATTAATATCAATACTTTGACAACGACTTATAAGTTGGGTGTTAGTACTTCTTGGGAAATTGACGTTTGGGGAAAATTAAGCAGTTCTAAAAGAGCCGCTTTAGCAACTTACTTGGCTTCTGATGCTGCGAAACAAGCTGTTCAAACGCAATTAATCGCTGATATTGCAAATAATTATTTCTTGTTATTGGCTTATGACAAACAATTGGAAATTACAGAACAGACTTTAAAAACCAGAATCGAAAATGTTGAAACAATCAAAGCTTTAAAAGAAGGTGCAATTGTAACTGGTGCAGCTGTAGTTCAGAGTGAAGCCAATCAGCATGCAGCAGAAGTTTTGATTCCGGATTTAAAACAAAATATTCGCGAGACAGAAAATGCTTTAAACATTTTGTTAGGACAAGCGCCAGGACCAATTGAGAGAGGTGTTTTGGGAGATCAAATTATTCCTGAGAAAATAGCAATCGGAATGCCGGCTCAATTACTACAGAATCGTCCAGATGTCCGTCAAGCAGAGTTTAATTTCAGAGTTGCCTTCGAATCTACTAATTTGGCTAAAACCTATTTTTATCCAAGTTTGACATTGACAGGAAGTACAGGTTTTTCAAACTTAGAAATAAATGATTTCTTTAGCCATTCGATTTTTTACTCTATTATTGGAGGATTAACACAGCCTTTATTTAATCAAGGTTTAAATAAAATGAGGTTGACCACAGCTCAGTCACAACAATTGCAAGCCTATAATAATTTCCAGCAAAGTCTTTTAGTGGCGGGTCAGGAAGTTTCAAATGCATTGTATTCGTATCAAATGGCTGTTGAAAAAGAAGATTCAAGAGAGAAACAAATCGCTGCTTTAGAAAAAGCAGTTGATTTTACGGAGGAACTTCTAGAATACAGTTCTGCAACCAATTATACAGACGTATTAACATCTCAACAAAACCTTTTGGCAGCGCAGTTAAGCGGAGTAGCAGATAATCTGCAAAAATTGCAAGCGGTTATTAATTTGTACAGAGCTTTAGGTGGTGGTTGGAGATAATAATTTGAAAAAAGATGTAGTTTGTCGTTTTAATCATGCACTTGGTCTAAAATAATATTCTACATCAGTAAAATGTATTTACTTTTGCACTTTTAATACTGTTAAAAGTAAATCTGAAGGTAAGAAACTGTTCCACATCAGGTCATATTTTGAATTATGACTCTCTTATTTAAAGAAAACATGACTATAAAAAACACCTCTTTTTGAGGTGTTTTTTTTTAAAGGTACATCGTCTGAAAAACACTGTTCGTCGATTAATTTTTCGATTCGGTATAATGAATTCCCAAGCTGTAAATATTGGCATTAATTTCGATTTATAGCTACTAGAATTAATATTTAAAATCTAAAGACATGAAAAAGTTAGTATTCGCCTCAGTGCTTTTTATGAGTGTATTTTTTGCTCATGCGCAAGTTTCTATTAATGTAAACATTGGAACTCCTCCAAATTGGGGACCACAAGGTTACGACAACAGCAGGTATTACTATTTGCCAGACATCGATGTATATTATGATGTAAATCAAAGCGTATTTATCTACGACAACGGAGGAAAATGGATACGAGAAAAAAGACTTCCATCAAGATACAGACAATACGACTTGTACTCTGGCTACAAAGTAGTTTTAACAGATTATAGAGGAGATGCTCCGTATTATTATCATTCAAAACACAGAGCTAGCTATCCAAAAGGTTACGTTGGAAAACCTCAAAAAAATAGAGGAGAAAAACCAAAAGGTAACAACGGTAATCACTACGGAAATAACAAAGGAAAAAGTGGCAACAACGGCAACGGAAACAGCCAAGGAAAAAATAAGTCAGACAAAAACCACGATCACTCTAATGGCAAACACCGTTAATCTAAACATGACTAAAAGAAAACGCCTCCAATTTGGAGGCGTTTTTTTTGTTTTAATAGCCACTAATTACACGAATTGGCACGAATTTTCAACAAAATCGATGCTTTAAAATTATTGGAAATTTGTGTAGTAGTTGCTTATTCGCAATCGCTTGGATTGAGGCTAAAAAATGAATTGCCTCCAGCTTCAGCTGGAGGTTAAAAGATCTTCAATTTATCAGGCTTTAGCCAAATTAAGCGCAAAGTTTGGTTTAAGCCTTATTGTTTTCTATAAACAAAAAATCTCCAGCCAAAGCTGAAAGCAATTGATATTTAGACATTTTTATTAAAAATAAATTTGTGTTAATTTGTGTAATTTGTGGCTAAAAATAGAAAATGAATTGCCTACAGCTTCAGCTGGAGGTTAAAAGACTTGGTATTATTAGGCTTTAGCCAAACTAAGCGCAAAGTTTGGCTAAAGCCTTATTGTTTTCTATAAACAAAAAACCTCCAGCTGAAGCTGAAGGCAATTGATATTTAGACATTTTTGTTTAAAATAAATTCGCGCCAATTCGTGGCTAAAAAAAATCCTCTTTAATCCCTATAATCTGTGGCAAAAAAAACTATTCTGAAACTGTTTTCACTTTGTGACCAATAGTTCCAAAAGAAAGAATAATCAAGAAACAGATTAACGGGATAATATATCCTGACTGAATATCATCATGGTTCATATCGATTAAAGTTCCCATTCCGTAGGGAATAATGGCTCCACCAACAATCGACATTACCAACCAAGAAGATCCTGTTTCTGTATTCGATTTTAAATCTTTAATTCCTAAAGAAAAAATAGTCGGGAACATGATAGACATAAAAAATCCGATTCCACCAAGTGCATAAAGAACAATCATTCCTGATCCATAAATAGCAACTAATGAAAGAAGTGCTGAGATTATACAATATATTGAGAGTAATACGTAATCTTTGACGAACTTTAAAAAGAATGTTCCAATAAAACGCCCTGCCATAAATAGAAAACCATAAACTCCAAGGTAATAAGCAGCTGTTTTTTCATCTAATCCTGCTCCTTGTTGTGCAATTCTGATAAAGAAGCTTGTAATGCAAACTTGTGCACCAACATAAAAAAATTGTGCTACAACAGCCCATGTTAGATGTTTAAATTTTAAAACGGAAAAAAATCCCGGTTTTACTTCCACTTCAGTATGTTTTGGTTTCATTGAAGGAAGATGCATGAAGTAAAAAACGATAGCAACTAAAACTAAAACAGTGCCTAAAACGATATATGGCATTTTTACGGCTTGAGCTTCGCCTAATAAATAAGATGCTTTTTCTGCGTCAGGCATTGCTGCCATTTGGGCTGGTGTATGATTTGTTCCTGAAAGAATAAACAATGATCCCACAACTGGAGCAACAACAGCAGCCAAAGCATTAAATGAAGCGGCTAAATTTATTCTTTTAGAAGAAGCTTCAGCAGGCCCTAAAATTGTTGCGTAAGGATTTGCACTCGTTTCAAGAATTGTTAATCCACAACCGATAACAAAAAGTGCAAATAAAAATAATTCATATGTTCTTGAATTAGCCGCTGGAACAAATAAAAATGCTCCTGCAGCAAAAACTAAAAGTCCTGTGATAATACTTGCTTTATAACCAAATTTTTTAATAAGCATTCCTGCAGGAATAGCCATAATGAAGTATGCGAAAAAGACAGATGTATCGATTAATGTAGAT
Organism: Flavobacterium potami; assembly: GCF_020026915.1. Taxonomy (GTDB): domain Bacteria; phylum Bacteroidota; class Bacteroidia; order Flavobacteriales; family Flavobacteriaceae; genus Flavobacterium; species Flavobacterium potami. The sequence continues at coordinate 1,201,139 of NZ_JAINUY010000001.1, forward strand.
TGGCGATTATTTAATTCACAAGCTTTTTTTAAATGTGGAATTAAAACAGAATCAAGATTGTGCGCCATTCCCCAAAGGAAAAATAAACTGGTAATTAAAATAAATGGAATTTTGTAATTAGTACTATTGCCAGTTTCTAAAGGTGCTTCGTGTTGATCACCAGCTTGGTTTGTAATTTGCATTGTTTAGATAGTTTTTTGTTAATTTTTTTTTGGAGTTGCTAAGATGCTGAGATACTAAGATTCTAAGTTTTTTCCTTTGCAGTTTAGTAACTAAGAAGCTTAGCATCTTAGAAACTTAGGATCTTCTTTTCACAAAAAGCAAATGATCACAAACCAAAACAACCTCACCTCGTTGATTAATGATTTCTACATGTTCTGTGACAGCACCTAATTCTGGGTTTTTAGCTTCTCCTTTTTCAGAAATAGTGATTTCAGAATGAATCGTATCGCCAATATGAACCGGTTTTACAAAACGCATTCTATCATAACCTCTTGAAAAAGCTTCCGGATTTATTTCTGATGCAGTCAAACCGATTCCAATACTGAAAATCATGGTTCCGTGTGCTATTCTTTGTCCGAAAGGTTGTGTTTTACACCATTCTTCGTCCATATGGTGTGGGAAGAAATCTCCCGTATGTCCGGCATGAACCACAAAATCAGTTTCTGTGATTGTTCTTCCTACAGTTACTCGTTTATCGTCGATGGTATAATCTTCGAAAAAAGTCGATTTAAAATACATAATTTAGATATTTTTTATCTGTCGGCTCTTTCAAACAACTATCAAAATGAAGTTTGATTTGAAGAGGACTAAATTTATTTTTTTTTGGTTTTGAAATATAGTGTTTTAATTACACTTCATCAAAAGAAATTCCGCCATTTTTACTGCTGATGTAACAAGCTTCCACCACTTTCATTGTGTCTAAAACATCTTGCACGCTGGCAGACAATGTTGCGTCAGAACCCTCTTTAAAACGCATCAGATTAGACATGGCGCCAATAAAAGCTTCTGGGAACCATGAACCTTCTAGTTTAACTTCGGTCCATTCGTATTCTTTTTCATTATCTTTTTTTGGTAAAGCATATTCAAAAACATCGGGAAGACCGTCAGGATAATTCATCAACAAGCCCATTTTTGCTCTAACCGCACCTTTTGTTCCTTCCCATTTGATGTAACTTTCCTCGTGTTTAGGTCCAAAATGATGATCATGATTCGTATTGATTACCACATGCATATCTTCGGCATAATCTAAAATAATGGTAGATCTGCTCGATGATAATTTTTTAAGCGGATGTTTAGCCGTTTTTGCGTAAACTCCTTTTGGATTTCCCAAGAAAGAACGAATACAATCAATATAGTGAACACTATGAAAAAGGATCTCCAATCTTGGATGTTCTTTAATTAATGGAAACAATTCCCAAGGCGTATTTACAGTCACTTTAAATTCAAGATCATATAATTGACCTAGAATTCCTTCGTTGATTAAATATCTTGCAGCACTTACAAATGAAGCAAATCGCAATTGAAAATTTATTGCGGCAATCAAATTTTTTCTTTCGCAAACCGCTACAATTTCACGAGCCTGAGATAAATCGTTACCCATTGGTTTCTGAATCAGAACGGCTGCTCCATCAGGCAGTTGCTCCAAAATTTCGATGTATTGATCAGGTAAAACAGTAATGTCATAAACTGCATTTGAAGGCGCGTTTTTTACAGCATCGGCTACACTTTCAAAAACGTGATCGATTTTGAATTCTTTTTGTAAATCGTATGCTTTTGAAATCGTTCTGTTTGTAATACCAAAAACTTTAAAACCAACCATTTCATAAGCAGGAAGATGCGCATCTTTTACGATGCCGCTTGCTCCAATAATGATGATTGGCTGTTCTGTTTCAGGTAATAAAGGTTTATATGGAATATTCATGATAAACTATTTTTAAGATTAGTGTCAGCTTTGTCAAAGTTTCAAAATTTGACAAAGTTTTTCATGACGGTAATTTTTTATTCTATTTTTTGAATATTAATCTGTGTTTCTTCTAATAATTGTGCCGAAGGAATATCGCTATTAATGGCTTTTAAAACCATGTGATCAATAAATTCACAAACCTTTGGCCAAATTGGCGTTTGTGGTAATGTCAAAGCATTTTCGTGAAGCATTTCCAATTTATGATAAAACGGAATCAAGTTATTGATTTCTTCATCTTTCCAAGTTGATTTTCTACAACCAATACCGCCTTCTTTTGTCAACAATTTGTCGCTTTCGGCAGTTGTGGCAAAACGCAGAAAATCGTAAGCCAATTTTTTATGTTTACTTCCAGAACCAATTGTATACAACCAATACACATTCAAAGAAGCTGTTTTATGATTTGGATCGGATGGAAGGGAGGTAATATCAATTTTACCTTTCACTTTCGATTCTTCAATTACTTGAGCCATTGAGGCAAATCCGAACCAATTGATTGCCATTGCGGCTTGTCCATCGGCGAAAGCCAAACCAGCTTCAACGGAACCAAATTCTTTCGATTTTGGATGAACAGCATTTTTGTTATTTACTATTTTTCTGTAGAAATCTAAAGCTTGAATTCCAGCTTCACTATGAATAGAAATTTGATTTTTATTATTGATTAAAGAACCTCCGCGTGTCCATAATTGCAAGCAGAAGTCAAAAACCATATTGTGTCCGTCTGGATAATTCGCAAAAATAGTTCCGTATAAATTTTCTTCTGGACGATTGAAAAAGGTGGCAATTTCAACAAATTCTTTCCAAGTTTTGGGTGTCGAAAGTTCGTAACCAAATTGCTCTTTGAAATTCTCTTTTTCGGTTTCGTTTTCGAATAAATCTTTTCTGTAAATCAGACATTCAGGTCCGTCGTGAAAAGGAAGTCCGAAAGTTCCATTATCCAGTTTTTGTAAATGCAAAAGCGATTTATGCCAGCCATAAGGATAATTTTCTGGCGGATTTTCTGCAATAAAAGGATATAAATCTTGAACCGCTTTTTCGTGTACAGCATCATAAATCCAATCGGTATTGAGATGGGCAATATCCCATTTTCCTTCTTTTAAACCTTTTTTAGAAATCGTGGTTTCATACAATTCATGAAGTTCCATCGGAATCATTTCGGCTTCAATTTTAATATTGTTCTGAAGGCAGAAAGCATCCCACAGCTTTTGCAGTGTGCTTTCGAAGGGATCGAATTTTCGAACAGCGATTCTGATTTTATCCATTTTTAGCAGTCTATAAATTCTTTAATAATGCGTTCATTATCCTGACCTAATTTTGGTGAACCTTTGCCAGAAGTCAAATATTCGCCGTCAATTTTTATTGGACAGCGAGTTGTTTTATAACTGTAACCATCTAGCATTTCTACTTGTTGAGTGAAATTCAGAACTTTAAAACCATCCTCGGCAAAAAGTTGTTGATAGTTTAAAACTCCTGCACACCAAATGTCAGCAGGTTCTAAAATATCCAACCAAAATTGGGTTTCCTGCGTTTGTAAATGCTCGGCTAAGATGTTTTTGATTTCGTCTCTAAGTGTAAATTTATTTTCAGGAAACTGTAATAAAGCGTCACATTTCAGCAAAGAAGCCAAAACAGGAATGGAACCCATTGCTAAGGCTAAATAACCGTTTTTAGTTTTGTAAATTCCGTATGGCGCTCCCAGATAAGCGTGTGCGTTATTGGTTTTCGTTCGAACAGGCAATTCGCCACCATCATTAAAATAGGTAGTAATAGTTTCAAACTGAAAATCAAATGCCGATTCCAACATGCTGACTTGAATTTGCGCTCCAATATTGTGAGTTGCTTTTCTATATAAAGCCGCTAAAATTCCTTGTGCCAAATGCGCTCCTGCAAGCATATCTACAATCGACAATCCCATCGGAACGGGACCATCTTCTTGATTGCCGCTCAACCAAGTTAAAGCCGTTAAAGATTGCAAAAGCAAATCCTGACCCGGTAAATCTTTCAAATCTGGATGTTCTCCAAAACCTGAAATCGATCCGTAAATCACATTTGGATTAATATTTTTGACATCTTCATAACTCAAACCAATACGTTCCATAACTCCAGGTCTGAAATTATGCATGACAACATCGGCTTTGGCTAATAATTTTTTTAATTTTTGAAGTTCTTCTGGCTGTTTAAAATCAATAGCAAAAGATTCTTTGTTTCTGTTGATGGTATGAAAAACAGACGATTCGCCGTTCATAATCAAATCAGAAGTATATAAGGTTCTACAGATATCTCCCGTTCCCGGTTTTTCAATTTTTATCACGCGCGCACCCAAATCGGCCAATCGTAAACTGGCTGAAGGTCCCGAAAGAAACTGACTGAAATCTACAATTAAATAATCTTCTAAAGGTTTCATTTTTTCTGTTTATTCGTTTAATCGTTTATTTGTTTAACCGTTAATTCGTCGATTTGTTTGATTCGATTAAACGATTAAACAAATAAACGATTCAACAATCTATCGAATAAACTCTTCGTGTATTCTTAAATTATCCTGACCTACTTTTGGCGCTGCTTTTTCGCTAAGCAAAATTTCACCATCCAACTGAATCGGACTTCTCGTTGTAACCAACGTTTCTCCTTCTGTATTTTTTACGGTTTGTTTCAACTGTAATTCATTTACAAAAGGTTGATTGTCTAATTCTTCGTAATTGAAAACTTTTCCGCACCAAATACCTTCTTTCTGCAAGATTTTAATCCAATAATCAGAAGTTTGGGTTTGAATTCTTTCACTCAAAATCGTTCTGATTTCGTCTCGTTTTTCAAACCACAAATGTTTATCCGCGAAAGCGTTAAAATCTAATCCTAACGTTTTTCCGATAAAAATTAAATCGCCCATTGCTAAAGACAAATAACCGTCTTGCGTTTGGTAAACTCCATAAGGCGCGCTTAAAAAAGCGTGGGCACTTCCTTTAATATCACCACGTTCACGCAATTGACCACCATCGTTTAAGAAAGACGTAATCGCTTCAAACTGTACATCTAGAATTGATTCTAACAAACTCACTTCGACCAAAACCCCTTTTTTAGTTTTGGCTCTTTTTAAAAGTGCTGCTAAAATTCCTTGTACAAAATGATTTCCGCACATTAAATCAGCAACTGCCAACCCAAACGGAACTGGACCTTGACTTTTACGTCCGCTTAACCAGCTTAAACCAGAAAGCGATTGTAACAATAAATCCTGTCCAGGTTTTTTAGCCCACGGACCTTCATTTCCGTAACCTGTAATGGTTCCGTAAATAATTTGCGGATTTATAGAAAGGGTATTTTCAAAATCTAAACCGATTTTCTCCATTACTCCAGGTCTGAAATTATGCGTCATAATATCAGCCTTTTCGATTAGTTTTTTAATCAAAACCAAATCGTCTGGATTTTTTAAATCAGCGGCAAAAGATTCTTTATTTCTGTTTATCGTATGAAAAAGCAAACTGCTGTCATCTACAAATAAATCTTTGATACTTAATTGTCTACAAGCTTCACCTTTAACAGGACGCTCAATTTTGATGACACGCGCACCCAAATCGGCTAGTTTTAAACCAGCTGAAGGTCCTGCCAAAAACTGGCAGAATTCCAGAACAATTAGTCCTTCTAAAGGTCTCATACTGTCTGGATTTTTAAAGATTCTGCGTAAAGTCCATTCATTTCTTCTAGTACTTTCAATTCGTCTCCGCCATTCATCAAATAATTACGAACCACATCACCCGCATGATCTTGGAAATACATATGTCCATAATATCTCGGACGAAGGAAAGCGCGCTCTAAAGCAGGTAGCGTATTTTTGAAATAATCATGCGTCACGCCATTAATTCTCTCGCTTTTCCAAGCTTGTAAATGTCCTGGCTGACCACCATTATCGGTATAAATATTTTGTTGTACTTGTGATGAACACGTAAATTCAGCATATTTTATTGCCGTTTCAATATGTTCGCTGAATGAAGAAACAGCCAATCCTGTTCCGCCCAAAGAAGAAATCATCGGGTTATCATTCAAACATACTAAATCATAAAAATGTAAAAGTTTACGGCTGTAACCTTCTCTAGAATAATTTGAGTAACCGTAAGCAAAAGGGCAGTAGGCAATTTCATCAGAATTTACCATTGCTTCGTAAACCTGAATTGGGTTTCGGTTAAAGTTAGCAGGATCAATCAGTTGTGCCAATTCTCTAAACATTTGAAGCGCTTTTTTTCCTGTAGTTTCAGAAATCACTTTTTCTTCAGAAAGGAAAGGAGCTTCTCCTAGACTACAGCAAAACATATAAAAACTCATTAAAACATCGACCGGAATTCCAGCGAAAGCGACTAAACCTTTTTTCGCTAAAGCCAATAAATCATCATAGGTTTTAGGAACTTCTAAGTTGTTTTTTTCTAAAAGATCCAATCGGGCAGAAGCCACAGGAGTTGCTGCATCGATAGGAAGCGCCCATAATTTATCGTGAAAAACATAACTTCCGTATGATTTTCCAACCGTATTAATTTCTTGGTCTTTAATATATTCGTTTGATAAATAATCAGATAAAGGAAGAATTGCTTTCGTCTGTGCTCCAAAACCAGTCCAAGGATGATCGATTACCAATAAATCAAATCTTTTGGCTAAATCTTCGATAGAAGCATCGGCAAATTCTTGTAAACTTCTCTTTTCCCAAGAAATTTCAACTTCAGGATGTAGTTCTGTAAAACGCTGAGATGTGGCAACCATTGGCAACAAACCTCTTGTATGGTTCCAAGTTATGCCTTTTAATTTTATCATTTTTATATAGGAATTTTGAGTAGTGAAATCGATTGAAATAATAAATGTAAAAATTACAATTACAAAAGTAGGAATAAGATTGATATGCACAAGAAATCCTTTCTTTTTAAGAAATCTTTTTTACATAAATCGATAATTAGTGATATTATTTTTACAAACCATCTAAAAAATGTTATAAAAATTTAAAGTTTGGTCACTTTTTAAAGCCTAAAATAAAATATATCTCGAATATTAATTTTTAAAAGGTATTTTTGTAATTGTAATTTTTACATTTATTATTTTTGATGCGGCTTTTTTAGCAGATTTTGAATTAATGAATGCTTGGAAATCAAAAAAAATGAACTAACAATTAAAAATATACGATTATGAAATTAATACGTTTTGGAGAAATCGGAAAAGAAAAACCAGGCGTTATAATTGGAGAAAAGAGATATGATGTTTCTTCGATTGTAACTGATTTTAACGAAAGTTTCTTTGAAGAAAATGGATTAGAGAAATTACAAAAAGCCTTAGAAAGCAATCCGACTTTGCCAGAAGTTGATGCTTCGGTACGTTTAGGTTCGCCTGTGGCAAGACCTTCAAAAATTATCTGCATTGGATTGAATTACATCGATCACTGTAAAGAAACAAATGCTCCGATTCCAACAGAACCTATTATTTTCTTTAAATCAACGACTTCTTTGTGTGGTCCAGATGATGATTTGATTATTCCAAAAAACTCTGAAAAAACAGATTGGGAAGTAGAATTGGCTTTCATTGTTGGAAAAAAAGCAAGTTATGTTGAAGAAGCTGAAGCTTTAGATTATGTTGCTGGATATGCTTTGTTGAATGATTATAGCGAAAGAGCTTTTCAATTGGAGCGTGGTGGACAATGGGCAAAAGGAAAAGGAAGCGACACTTTTGCGCCTCTTGGACCATTTTTGGCTACGAAAGATGAAATCGCAGATGTTGACAATTTAAAAATGTGGCTGACAGTAAACGGTAAAAAATACCAAGAAAGTAATACGCTGAATTTAATTTTCAAAATTCCTTATTTAGTGCATTATTTAAGTCAGTTTATGACCTTGCTTCCTGGTGATATTATCAGTACAGGAACGCCTCCGGGAGTTGGTTTAGGAATCAAACCAGAGCCGATTTATATTAAAGCGGGTGATGTTGTAGAATTAGGAATTGAAGGTTTAGGAACGAGCAAACAGAAAGCTGTAGCGTATCAAAAATAAAAATTAAGAAAGTATAAAATGAAATATATTGTTTGCGAAAAACCGCAGGAATTTCTATTGAAAGAAACGAATATTCCAGAACCAAAAGAAGGTGAAGTTTTATTGAAAATTAAAAGAATTGGGATCTGTGGAACTGATATTCACGCTTTTGGCGGAACTCAGCCGTATTTTGAATATCCTAGAATTTTAGGTCACGAATTGGCTGCAGAATATGTAAAAGGAAATGCAGAAGGTTTTAAACCAGGAGATAAAGTAACTTTTATTCCGTATTTCAATTGCGGAAAATGTGTTGCCTGCAGAAACGGATTGACAAATTGCTGTGTAAACATTAAAGTTTTCGGAGTTCATATTGATGGCGGAATGGCTGAATATGTTTCGATTCCAGAACAATATTTACTGCATGGTCAAGGCTTAGATTATGATGAATTGGCTTTGGTTGAACCTTTGGCAATTGCAGCGCATGGCGTTAGAAGAGCGGCTGTAAAAGCTACAGATACGGTTTTGGTAATGGGAGCAGGGCCAATCGGAATTGGTTTGATTCAGTTTGCGAAAATCGCTGGTGCCAAAGTTATCGTAATGGATATTAACGATTATAGATTGAATTTCTGTAAAGAGCAATTACAAGCAGATGAAACGATTAATCCGTTAAATGATGATGTTGCTGCGAAATTGGCTGAATTGACAAACGGAGATATGGCAAATGTGGTAATTGACGCAACTGGAAATCAGAAAGTGATGAACAGCGCTTTCAATTATATTTCACACGGCGGAAGATTCGTTTTGGTTGGACTTCAAAAAGGCGAATTAAGTTTCAGTCATCCTGATTTCCACAAAAGAGAATCGACTTTGATGAGTAGTAGAAATGCAACTATCGAAGATTTCGAATATGTAATGAAATGTTTGAAAGAAGGAAAAATTGATCCGAAAAAATATATCACTCATAGAACAAGTTTTTCTGATATGATTAATGATTTCGGGAATCTAATTGATCCTAAAAACAATGTGATCAAAGCTTTAATTGAAATAGACTAAAAGTATTATATTATAAAGTACTGTTTGTCATTTCGACGAAGGAGACTCGAGCGATAGCGAATAGGCGAAGCAAATCTCTACAAGAAACTCTACAAAGATTGGCAAATTTCTATATGGAGCTACTTGCGGAGATCCTTCCTTCGTCAGGATGACAAAAATGAGAGAAGAATTAAACACATAGAAACATAGATTTTTTGTTTTGCAAAAGAGAATGGAAAGAAACTAGTTTCTAACACATAGTTAAAGCTTACGAAACCTGGCAGGTTTTTAAAACCTGTCAGATTTAACTATAATAAATAAGATTTGATAACTTTAAATAACCACAAAAATGGATTTAAACTTAAAAAATAAAATTGTTGTCGTTTCTGGTTCGGCTGGAAAAGAAGGCAGTATTGGAGAAACAATCGTAAATAGATTGGCTGATGAAGGCGCGATTCCTGTTTTGGTTGACCGAAATGCAAGGGGTTTTGAATACGTAGAAAGACTTCAAAAAAGAGGTATTAATTCTTTATTTGTGCAAACTGACGTAACCGATCCTGTTGCGATCGAAAATGCGGTAAAAGTAATTGCAGCGAAATATGGTAGAATCGATGCTATAATCAATAACGTTGGTGTAAATGACGGAGCAGGATTAGATTCTAGCTACGAAGATTTTATGAACTCTTTGAAATTGAATGTGGTAAGTTATTTTCTTTTAGCTAAATATTCATTGCCATATTTGAAAGAATCAAAAGGGAATATTTTAAATATTGGTTCAAAAGTAGCTTTAACAGGACAAGGCGGTACTTCTGGTTACGCTGCTGCGAAAGGTGGAGTTTTGGGCTTAACAAGAGAATGGGCGGTAGATTTGATTCAGTTTGGAATTCGTTCGAACGCGATTATTATTGCTGAAAGTTACACCCCGGCTTACGAAGATTGGATTAAAACATTGCCAGACGGCGAAACGGTTTTGAATAAAATCAATAAAAGTATTCCGCTGGAAAGCAGAATGACGAAAACAGAAGAAATTGCAGATACAGCACTTTTTATCATTTCAGAAAAATCATCGCATACTACAGGACAGTTTGTTTTTGTGGATGGAGGTTACGTACATTTAGACCGCGCATTAATCAGCGATGTTAACTAAGAAATTATGAGTAAAAGAATTGATTCCCATCAGCATTTTTGGAAGTTTGATCCCGTTAGAGACAGCTGGATTGATGAAACCATGCAAAATATTCAGAGAGATTTTCTTCCTGAAGATTTAGAGCCCATATTAAAAGAAAATCAATTTGAAGGTTGTGTTGCGGTTCAAGCAAGTCAATCGGAAGAAGAAACCCATTTTTTATTGGATTTAGCTTCTAAAAATGATTTCATAAAAGGTGTTGTAGGTTGGATAGATTTAAGAAATGAAAATATCGAAGAACGTTTACAATTCTTTTCTAATCAAAAAAAACTGAAAGGTTTTAGACACGTTGTTCAAGGCGAACCAGACGATTTTATGTTTGGAGAAGCATTTAGAAACGGAATTAAAGCTTTAAAATCATTCGATTATACGTATGATATTTTAATTTTCGAACGTCAATTACCAGCAGCAATTAGCTTGGTAAAAGACTTCCCAAATCAGCGATTTGTGATTGATCATATTGCAAAACCAGATATTAAATCAGGAAGTATCGATTCTTGGAAAAAAGGTATCGAAGAAATTGCAAAATACGACAATGTTTACTGCAAAATATCAGGAATGGTCACAGAAGCCGATTGGAAAAACTGGAAGCCAGAAGATTTAAAACCATATTTAGATGTTGTTTTTGAAAACTTTTCTGCAGACAAACTAATGTACGGATCTGACTGGCCGGTTTTAAATGTAGCTTCAGATTATACTGAGGTAGTTAAAACGTTAGAAGATTATATTGCTAAGTTTTCAATTGAAGATCAGAATAAGATTTGGTTTGAAAATGTAATTACATTCTACAATTTAAATGATTAAGATTTAATTTTTGCGAGCTTCGGAGAAGCGAAATATTTATAGCAAGAAATACCCGTTTACAATATAAAGCTCCAGCGGAGCGACATGTTTTTTATAATTATATGTCGCTCCGTTGGAGCTTTTTCATTATGTGTTGTTGCTGTTCTATAGATATTTTGCTCCGCTGGAGCTTTAAGCAGTTTAATTACGACGCATGTTTGTCATTTCGACTGAAAGGAGACTCGAGCGATAGCGAACAGGCGAAGCAAATCACAATAGAAGCTCGACAAAGATTGATGATTCTCTTTGCGGAATCCCGCATGTGATTTCTCCTTTCAGTCGAAATGACAAAATTGAGAAAACATAGCCCATGGTTTCAACCATGGGAGACAAAGATTGGAAAAACGTTGCGTCCCCATGGTTGAAACCATGGGCTATGTTTTTCAGAATGGCAAAAAAATAGCCACAGATTAAAGGATTTTATAGATTTTTAAATCATTTTAATCCTGTAATCTGTGGCTAAAAATTTTAGAGCCAATAATTTTACTTCTTCAAAACATCCGCATCAGGCGTCCACTTCTTCTGCCATTCCGGATATTTTTTTAAAGCTTTTTCGGGTTTATCGGTATACCAAGCATAACCTGTTCTTCGTTCGCGGCTTACTTCTGCTAGAGAATATAAAAACTCACTGTCACGATCGCTGAATAAAGGTCTGTGTGTTTTTAATTCATAATAACGTGTCCAAATTGGTGGTGCTTTAGGATCATTTACAACTCTCACGTCATTTTTGATTTTCTTATATTTCGATTCCATTTCAGGAGCTTGAAAGCTTTCAACTCTTGTGTTGTAAATTTTAGAATCCTGAAACCATTTTACGGCACTTTGCACCGCATTAATAACCTTTTCATTTGGTTTATCGATGTCCATTAAAAACAAAACAATATCAACACTTTCAGCATTGCAGATGCTTGGCGGTTCAAACTTACGCGCCCAAGCAGGTTGAAGTGTTATTTCATCGTGTTGTTGGCACCATGCAGTCAGTTTTCCATTGTCTTTAATCTGCATTTCTAAAATACATTCCAAGCCTTTTTTATAGGACTTCTCAACTTTTTTTCTGGTTTTGGCATCAATAAAAGCATAATCAGGATCATTGTTTACAATCTTTTTGAAGAGATTCATAATTCCCATATACGCTCCGTCATTAAACGTAATATGACGGCTGTAACCTTTTTCTAGCGGATAATATTGAGGCCAGCCTCCGTTTGAATATTGCGCTTTTAAAGTAAAATTAATACCGCGAAGACAGCCATCTTTATATCTTGGGTCTTTTGTAAGCGTATAAACCTGTGCTAGATAATGAATGTGCGTATAAGTCGTTTCGTTATCAAAAGTCGTATGTTCAATATATTTCGTCTTAACAACACTATCAATTTGCTGTGGCGTCAAGATAGCTTTCATATCATAATTCTTCGGCCATCCGCCATTATCGCGCTGGAAATACAGAATATTATCGGCGATTTTAGCATAGTCCGTTTCAGCATATTTTGGCTGATTCGGGATTGGATTTATGATATTGGTTTTGTCTTTGATAAAGTACCAATGATTGGTGCCGTCTGTAAAAGGTTTTGTACTGATTTCACTGGATTGCGCATTGGAACATACAAATGAAAGCGTACAAAAAGCTGATAAAAGCAATTTGGGACTGTTTATAAAATTCGCTTTAAACATATTAGCTAAGATTTAGAATTTTACAGCCTTTTTAGGAACATCTTTTCCAACCGTAGTAGTTTTAGATAAACCGCTTAAATCAACATTTTTAGTTACTCCACCATCAATTGTAATAGTATTTGCAGAAGTAGGTTTAAATTCTACATTCTTTAAAGATAGATTCTGAGCATTGTAAATTTCAAACGCATTTTTAGTCGCAATATCTAATTTTAAATTACTGATTTTAATTCCGTTGGCATCAATTATAGAAAAGCCTTTTTGCGATTTTGCGATCAAGTTTGAAATCTCAATATTTTCTAAATTCATTTCAGGAAGACCTTGTAAAAACACCGCTTGTTGAGCGCCTCTAATCGTAATATTTTTGATCGAAATGTTTTTAAACTGAGGCGTTTCTTCGTTTAGAGGAACCAGTTTGGTTGTTACTGTATTGCCACCTTCAGCTAAGGTTTCAGCGATTGATTTTCCTCCATAGTACAAATCAAAAGAAATGGCTTGAGAAGGAATGTCTGTCATAAAAACATCAGAAATAAAGATGTTTTCTACAACTCCACCACGTCCGCGTGTGCTTTTGAAACGAAGTCCAACGTCAGTTCCCATAAAAGTACAGTTTGAAACGTGAAGATTTTTTACGCCTCCAGACATTTCACTTCCAACCGTTACACCGCCGTGACCGTGATACACGATATTGTTTTTTACGATAATATTTTCGCACGGAACACCTCTGTCACGTCCGTCTTTGTCTTTTCCAGATTTAATGCAAATCGCATCGTCGCCCACATCAAAACTTGAATTTTCGATTATGACATTTTTGCAAGATTCAACATCAAGTCCGTCACCATTTTGAGAAAACCAAGGATTTCTAACGGTTACATTTCTCACAATTAAATCTTCAATTAATAAAGGATGAATATTCCAAGCAGGAGAATTTTGAAAAACGGGTCCGTCAAACATAACTCGTTTACTGTTTTGAATACTCACCAAAACCGGACGAAGAAAATCGTGAATTGCTTCAAAATCTTCTTTTGTTTTCAAATCAGGACGCACGTTTTGATCAGCGCCTTTTGCACCTTTTAAATATTGTTCAGAAGGATACCAGCTGTCTTTCTTTTCGTTTAAAACTCCGCCAGAAGCAACAAATTTCTTCCATTGTTCGTCTGTCAATTTGCTTTTTTTCACTTGTCTCCAAGCTTCGCCAGAACCATCCCAAACGCCATTTCCAGTAAAAGCAATGTTTTCAAGGTTTTTACCATAAATAGGAGAGATGCAGCGCCAAGTATTTAAACCTTCAAAACTAGTTTCGATAATGGGATATAAAGTTTTGTCTGTCGAAAATTTGATTAAAGCTCCAGTTTGAGCATGAAGTTCGATATTGCTTTTCAAAATAATCGGACCTGTAAGCCAAATTCCAGGCGGAATAATTAGTTTTCCTCCTCCTTTTTTAGAAAGTGCCTCAATCGCATCTGCAAAAGCTTTTGTGTTTAAAACATAGCCGCCATTTGTTGCTCCAAAATCTTTTAGATTAACTGAATTAGCAGGAATTACAGGCTCATTAACTTTTGGCATTTTGAATTCGACATTAGCATAAGTATCGTAAGTTGTACTTTGAGCGTTACTATTCTTCGAACTCATACAAAGTATAATTGCCATTCCAAGAGAAAAAAGATTTAATCGGTTGGTTTTCATTGTTAGTAATTTTTTGGTGTTATTTTTATAGATGTGAAAAATTAGTTCTCACATAAATAATAATAGTTAAATGTAATCGATTACACAAATCTATTAAAAAAGTTTAAAAGATAGCCACGAATTCACGAATTTTCTTTTTTTTTAATCTTTGCGATTATTTATTCGAATTAATTCGAATTATACTTAGATAAAGTATATAAAAAGAAAATTCGTGAATTCGTGGCTATAAAACCAACTAAACAGGAGGGTACAGGATACATATAACTTTATGTTCAAGTAAATTGGACGAATTATTTGGTAAAAGTGTTAAAAATACATTTATTTGTAAATTATATATGCTTAAAATTGACTGCCTTATAATTTTTACCCAGAAAAAAAATCAAAATATTAAATAATGCGTTTAAATTCATTTACTAAAATCCTGAGCTTCTTTTTAATCCTCTGCATTTCATTTTCTATAAGTGCGGCTGAAATTTGGGTTTCCCCGAAAGGGAACGATAAAAACTCAGGAACAAAAGAGAGTCCGTTGGCAACAGTTAATATGGCGATGCGAAAAGCCAGAGAACTTCGTCGTTTAAAAGATTCATCAGTAAAAGACGGGATTCGTATCATTGTCATGAATGGAACGTATTATTTAAACGAACCTTTATTTGTAAGGCCTGAAGATTCTGGAACCGCAGATAGTCCAACTACAATTGAAGCCGATGCAAATGCAAAACCAATTATTAGCGGTGGAATTGAAATCAAAAACTGGACAAAATCAACTACAGTTATTAACGGACTTAAAAAAGGTTCGGTTTGGGTTGTCGATGCTCCTAAAAAAGCAGGAAGCATTATTGATTATAGACAATTATGGGTTAACGGTAAAAAAGCCGTAAGAGCCAAAAATACTGCTGGAACGACAATGGAACGTATTCTATCATGGAATCACGAAGAACAAACGTGTTGGATTCCGTTTAAAGATAAATCGGTTAAGTTCGAACCAGGAATGGAAATGTTT
Source organism: Flavobacterium potami (assembly GCF_020026915.1). Lineage (GTDB taxonomy): Bacteria > Bacteroidota > Bacteroidia > Flavobacteriales > Flavobacteriaceae > Flavobacterium > Flavobacterium potami. Next base: position 1,216,504 of record NZ_JAINUY010000001.1, read on the forward strand.
ATTGTACAATGGTGGTCGAATGCCAACTTGCGTATCAAAAACATTGAAGTACAAAAAGACAGCGCAAAACTTTCGTTTGAAGAACCAGAAAGCCGTATTCAAAGCGAGCATCCATGGCCAGCGCCGTGGATTTCTAAAAACAACGGAAATTCGGCTTATTTTTTAAACAATGCTTTTTCACTTTTAAACGAGCCTGGGGAATGGTATTTGGACAAAAAAAATGCTAAAATCTATTATATTCCAAGAGCTGGAGAAGAAATTAATTCGGTTACGGTTACTGCTCCAATTTTAGAGAATTTGGTTGAAGTTAAAGGAACAATCGATTCTCCTGTACATCATTTTAGATTTAAAGGAATTTCGTTTCAATACAGCAACTGGCTTCGCCCTTCACAACAAGGTCACGTGCCGTTGCAATCCGGTTTGTATTTGTTAGATGCTTATAAATTGAAACAACCGGGAACTCCAAATCAGGCGAATTTGGAAAATCAGGCTTGGGTAGGAAGACCTCGCGCAGCAGTTGAAGTCAATTATTCGAATAATATTCAGTTTGAATCGTGCCGTTTTGAGCATTTGGCTTCGACTGGTTTAGATTTAAACAAAGGAACAAATCACAATACGGTAAAAGGAAATTTGTTTAAAGATATTGGCGGAAGTGCCATCAATGTTGGGATTTTCTCTGAAGAAGCTTTTGAAGCTCATTTGCCTTTAATCATTAAAGATGAAAGAGAAATGTGCTCTGATGAAGTGATTGCTGATAACTTAATCACAAACGTAACCAATGAAGATTGGGGAACTTTAGGAATCAGTGCTGGTTTTGTTAGAAATATTACGATTGAACACAACGAAATTTCAGATGTATCTTACTCTGGAATGGCAATGGGCTGGGGTTGGACGCACACGCCAAACGTAATGCAGAACAATAAAATTCTAGGAAATAAAATTCATCATTACGCGAAACATTTGCATGATGTAGCAGGAATTTACACGCTTTCTGCACAGCCAGGAAGCCGAATTGAAGAAAATTATATTGATAAAGTGTACAACAGTCCGTACGCGCACGATCCGTTTTTATGGTTGTATTTATATACCGATGAAGGTTCTGAAGGTTTTACAATTAAAAACAACTGGATTGCCGAAAAGAAAATCTTAAAAAACCATAACGGTCCAAAAGGGAATATCTGGGAACATAACGATCCCTATGTAAGCACAAAAATTAAAGACGCTGCAGGAATTAGAGCGCCTTACAAAGATTTAGAAAAAGAAGTTGTAATCGACGAAAAATGGGGATTACAGGAAATGCCAAAACCATACGCAATCGAATTGATAGGTTCTGATTTTGATATCGAAAAAATCAAATCGACTTTGACAGGGTTCAGAATTGTGGGTCAGGAATTATACCAATGGAAAAATCATTTGGTGATTTACGGAAAAATGAATCAGCCAGAAAGAACTAAGCGAAAATTGGCTGGAGCTTTTCCTTCTTTAGAAATTAAAATTTATGAAGATCTGGTTTACGATTTCCAAAACTTCGAAAGATGTAAAGATTCAAAACCTGCATCAGATTGGGAAAATTTGGTTTTAACAGCGAATCTTCCTGCTGATGAAAAACTGCAAAAAGAATATGTAGAATATCACAAAACGCAATTCGAGAAATGGCCAGAAGTAGCAAAAGGTTTCTGTAATGCCGATTTCCAGCAACTGCAGGTTTTCAAAAAAGACAGACAATTAATCTTGGTAATCAGTATTCCGAAAGGTGAAAATCTGGATAAACTAAATCCAAAAACAACACAAAACAATCCACGCGTAGACGACTGGAATGCCTTAATGAAAAAATACCAAAGCGGAATAGATGGTACAAAACCAGATGAAACTTGGATTTTCTTGAACAAAGTAGAAGTAGAAGCAAAAAAATAAAAGATAGCCACGAATTCACGAATTTTCTTTTTTAAAATCTTTGCGATTATTTTTTCGAATTAATTCGAATGAATAATATTAGATAAAGTATATAAAAAGAAAATTCGTGAATTCGTGGCGAAAAAAAAACTATCAAAAACCTAAAATAACAACCATGTTAAAAATAGCCATTCTGGGACTTGGAGAAGGACGAAGCACAATGTCGGCGGCTTTGGAGAGTTCAAAATTAGAACTTGTAAAAGTGTGCGACAGAAACGAAGAAATCTGCAAACAGAGAGCAAAGGAATTCGATTTTCATTCGTACACAACCAATTACGATGATTTACTAAACGACGCATCAATTGATATTATCGCGATTTATACGCCAGATCATTTGCACGCACAACACGTAAAACAAGCGTTATTAAGCGGAAAACACGTAGTTTGCACCAAACCGTTTATCGATGATCTTTCTGATGCTAAAGAGCTTTTAGAATTAAGCAAATCAACAGGAAAAAAGGTTTTCATTGGACAAAGTTCGCGTTTCTTTGAACCAGCCAAAAGACAAAGAGCAGATTACGAAGCAGGATTAATTGGAGATTTAATTACGATTGAAGCACAATATCATGCTGATCACAGATGGTTTTTAAAGAAAGAATGGTCTTTATTACAGTCATTTAAATGGTTGTATGGAGGGTTGAGTCATCCTGTAGATTTCATTAGATGGTATCTTCCAAACATTCAAGAAGTAATGGGTTACGGAATGATCAGTGCGAACGGACAATCAGCAGGATTGAAAAATGAAGACACGATGCACTTTATTTTCAAAGCTACAGACGGAAGAATTGCTCGTGTAAGTGGTGTTTATACGTCACCAACTCAACCTGCGCAACGTGACAGCGGAATGAGCACCATTTTAAGAGCAACAGAAGGAGCAAGTCAAGCCGATTATCATGAATTGCGTTATGCGGTTACCGATAAAACAGGCGAAGAAAAAGTGGTGACTTGGGGCGACAGTACTTTAAAATATTATTTCCGTTTTGAAGGACAAAGTCATCATGGTGGAGAATATCAAAACTATTTAGAATACTTTGTAGACAGTATCGAACAGAATTTCGAAGCGTATCCAAACATGGAAGAAGGAATTGGAACCGTAGCTTTATTACAAGCAATGGACAAATCGCTACAAACTGGAATGCCGGTTAAAATTGCTGATATTCTTAATGAATACGGACTATGAACAGTATCTACGATAAATTAACGACACTTGATTTTGTAATTGTGGCTGGTTATTTGGTCGCATTATTAATCATTGGTTATGTGGTAAGTGTCAAGCAGCGAAAGAAAGACGAAACCCTTTTTTTGGCCGGAAATTCATTAAACTGGTACAGCATCGGGTTTAATATGTGGGGAACCAATGTTGGTCCGTCGTCTTTATTGGCCTTCGCGAGTATTGGTTACGCAACCGGAATTGTAGCAGGAAATTTCGAATGGTACGCGTTTGTTTTTTTACTGCTTTTGGCGATGGTTTTTGCACCGCGTTATATTGCGAGTAAAGTAAGCACAATGCCCGAATATATGGGAAAACGTTACGGCGACAGTACCCAAAACATTTTAGCTTGGTATGCTTTGGTAAAAATCTTGGTAAGCTGGTTGTCTTTAGGATTATTCAGCGGAGGCGTTTTAGTACGTCAGATTTTGGGAATTCCGATGTGGCAGAGTGTTACCGTTTTAGTGATTTTTTCTGGAATTTTCACTTTTGCAGGAGGATTAAAAGCGATTGCTAAAGTCAACGTTTTTCAAATGATTTTATTGATTGTAGTTTCATTAACGCTTTCGTATTTAGGATTACAGAAAGTGGGCGGAATCGAAGCTTTGGCAGCAAAAACGCCATCAAATTTTTGGAATTTAGTTCGCCCTTCAGATGATGCGAGTTACCCGTGGCCAGCTATTTTATTAGGATATCCTGTTGCTGCAGTTGCTTTTTTCTGTACAGATCAATCGATGGTTCAGAGTGTTTTAGGAGCAAAAAACTTAGAACAGGGACAACTTGGCGTTAACTTTATTGGATGGCTGAAAGTGATGGCACTTCCGTTATTTATTTTACCTGGAATTTTGTGCTACGCTTTATATCCAGAATTAGGTAGCAACTCCGATTTAGCTTATATGACCATGGTTACAAACCTTTTCCCAAGCGGCATGAACGGATTGGTAATCTGTGTAATGATTGCAGTTTTGGTAGGAACAATTGGTTCTTCATTGAATGCTTTGAGTACCGTTTTTACGAATGATATTTATGTAAAGAAAATCAACCCGACAGCTACTATTAACGATCAAATTAGAATTGGTCGTTTAACCATTGCTGCAGGTTGTGTATTTGCGATTTTGATTGCCGTTGCGATTGACAATATCAAAGGGCAGAATTTATTCAACATCTTTCAGGCCGTTTTAGGTTTCTTGGCGCCTTCATTATCTGTCGTTTTCCTTTTGAGTGTTTTCTGGAAACGCACTACTAAAAAAGCTGTTAATGCAACGCTTTCTTGGGGGTCTGCTTTTAGTTTGTTTGTTGGAGTTTTATATTTATGGATTTTCCCAGCTGATAAATACCCAGTTTGGCCTCACTTTTTATTGATTTCGTTTTACATTTTTGCTGTGCTTTTAATTGGGGCAGTTATTATTTCTCTATTAGATAAAAATCCTGAAGTTAATGTTTCTGATGAAACGGATATTCCTAAGACTAGTAAGAAAGTAAAAGTATTATTTGGTTTATTAGGATTGACAATCTTTGTTTTATATCTAATTTTCAATTTCCATTAATATTAAAATTGCGAGATTAAAAAAGAAACTCTTTTTCGCAAAGAATCTAAAAATATAGCCAAAGGTTTCAACCTTTCGAAACGTTGCAGGATATATTACTTTTCAGTTAGAACCATTGTCCAATTTTTTAGGTAGGTTAAAAAAATAAAAAAGCGCTTTCTTCAGTTAGAAAGCGCTTTTTTTATTTCATTCTAGAAGAAAAAAATGATTTATAATTGAGAATGAGACTAGATGATACTTTAAATAAGTAATCTTTTTATTACTTATTTGTTCTTGAAATGTATTTATTTGTAGTTTTTATATTACATTTGTATTGCTTTTTTAAACAATGTTTAACGATAAAAATGTAATTATGTCAAAAAGTAATTTTTTAAGGATTTTAGTTTTCTTTCTTGTTGGTTTTAATACCATTACTGCTCAGAATCAAATTTATATTACAAAGGTTAGGAATTTAGATAACAGTGTAGAGTTTAAATACAATAAGGCAGTACAAGGCAATTATTTTGTAGAATTTAATATAGAAAATGTTTCTAATGTTAAAGATATAGCCTCAATCAAAAAAACGTACAATGTCAACTTGATTGGTGATACGGGAACACTTTTTAAACTTTATCCAGACGATAAAGAAAAACCTATTAACTGTTCTTATAGCTATAGTTATACACGAGGACTTATAAAGCCTCAAATAGATTATGCCGTTACGTATTTGCTTCCATTTAAAGAGAATAAAAACGTGACCATCTATGAATCTAATCGTTTTAATGTAAGATCAGATATTTGGAAAAATTACGTTGTGTATTCTAAAACAAAAGATACAATTTGCGCGATGAGAAAAGGTGTTGTGGTTGATATTAAAAGAAATGCCCTTGATAATAAAGGAAGTATTGTTTTTAAAACCGAAATTATTGTTGATCATGCAGACGGTACCAATGCATCTTATGTCGGGATTGATGAAAAATCATTAGCTGTAAAAGTAAATGATGCTATTTTACCTGGAACTTACCTGGGAGTGATGGATGATATATTGGACGAAGGAAAGAATCGCAATTTTAAATTTAATATTTATTATTTTTCTAATGAAGAAATAGACGGGGTAGATGGAGAAAAAAATGTCAAAATAATTGAAAAATCTGTTATGCCAGTTTTTTATACCTCAAATGGATATCAAAATTTAATGGCAGATCAAAATTATACAGTAAAATATACTGATGAGATTTTGTTTAAGGAAATGACTCCAGAAGAGAAAACAAACTACAAGTCTTAAATTAGAAGGTTAATTGTTATAAAATAAAAAATGCTCCAAATACTGGAGCATTTTTATTTTATAGTTTCTTAAGTTTAAGAGGCTTTTTTTCTCCCTTCAATATTTGGTAAAAATCCAGTGATAACTCCAATTAAAGGCAGGAATGCACAAATCTTAAATACATATTCTATACTCGTTGCATCGGCGATTTTTCCTAAAACAGCAGAACCTAATCCGCCCATTCCGAAGGCAAATCCGAAGAAAAGACCTGCTACTAAACCAACTTTTCCAGGCATTAATTCGGTTGCATAAACCAAGATGGCTGAGAAAGCAGAAGAAAGAATCAATCCGATGATTACAGATAAAGTTCCAACCCAGAATAAAGAAACGTAAGGTAGCATTAAAGTAAATGGAGCAACGCCAAGAATAGAAATCCATATTACATATTTTCTTCCGAAATAATCTCCAATTGGACCTCCGATTAAAGTTCCAGCGGCCACAGCTCCAGAAAACAAGAACAAATAGATTTGAGATTGTTGAACTGAAATATGGAATTTATCAATCAAAAAGAAAGTATAATAACTTGTAATACTGCTCATGTAGAAGAATTTAGAGAAAATCAAAATCAATAAAACAACTAAAGAAACAATAACTCTGTTTTTAGACAAATGATGCGTTTCAACTTTATACGCCGATTTATTAGCGTTTCTTTCAGACATATGATCGGTGTACCAAATTGCAATTTTATACAAAGCAAAAATTCCAACCAAAGCGATAATACAAAACCAAGCCACATAACTTTGTCCGTGTGGGATGATGATAAAAGCTGCTAATAAAGGTCCGATAGCACTTCCCGCATTTCCTCCTAATTGAAAAATAGACTGCGCCAATCCTTTTTTACCACCCGAAGCCAAATGCGCTACACGTGAAGATTCTGGGTGAAAAATCGAAGATCCAATTCCGATCAAGCTTACAGACATTAATAAGAAAACAAAGTTTGTCGCAATCGAAACCAAGAATAATCCAATCATTGTGAAACACATTCCGATTATAAGCGAATAAGGTTTAGAATTTTTATCAGTATACATTCCAACAAACGGCTGAAGGATTGAAGCAACGATTTGATAGGTGAAAGTGATAATTCCGATTTGCGTAAAACTTAGCCCAAAATTATCTTTAATTAAAGGATAAATTGACGGAACAATCGCTTGTAAAAGGTCATTGATTAAATGCGAAAAGCTGATTATAAAAAGTATCGAATACGTGGTTTTTTTAATTACTTCTGGTTGTGCTTTAACGGTTTCCATGAGTTGTATTTAGGTTAATGGTAATTCTAAAAATAACAGCTGTATTATTTTTTTACAAAATTGAAATAAATTAGAATGTCAAAATTGCTATATTTGGACAATGAATAGTCAATATCGGACATATAGAATGGCAACGGATTTTGGATATCGAGTAGATTCCTCAATCCCAGTTATTGGTTATACCGAAATGGTAACCAACGAAGAGTGTATTTCGCATTCGCATCCAAGGGCGCAATTAATTTATGCGACACGTGGCGTTATGAATGTTGTGGTAGGAAATAATATTTGGGTTGTGAATCCGCTTCAGGGTTTGTGGCTTCCGAGTGGAGTAGAGCATCAGGTTACTTTTCAGAAAGACGTAAACTATTACAGCGTTTTTATTGATCCTTCTGCAATTGTAGGATTGCCAGAGAAGAGTTTTTCATTTGATATTCCGATGTTTTTGAAGCAATTGGTTTTTAAAATTATTTCGTTCGGAACAAGTGGAAATTTAACAGAATCACAGTTAAGAATCATTTATGTCTTTTTGGACGAACTGGCTTTAATAATGCCAAGTGCCACTTTTTTACCAACAACAAACGATGAAAGATTGCAGAAAGTTGTAGAACTTTTAATGAGTGATGTTTCAAGCAAACAAACCATTGATTATTATGCCGAACTTTCTTTTATGAGCAGTAGAACTTTATCACGCTTATTCATCAAAGAATTAGGAATGAATTTCAGCGACTGGCGTACCCGAATGAAATTATTGGAAGCCATTAAAAGATTAGGAGAAAAACAATCTATAAAAGAAATCGCTTTAGATTTAGGTTACGAAACAGCTAGCGCTTTTATTTATATGTTCAAAAAGCATTTAGGCACAACACCTTCTAATTATATTTTAGAAGATGAGAATGAGTCCGAGAAACTGATTGCTTAGATTATAGGCATGTAATAGACGCTGATTAAACGGATTTACTTCGTAAAAACGCGGATTGACACGGATTTTTTATTTTTTTAAACACATAGAGACATAGATTTTTATCTGCTTAAAGAAATATAGATGATTGAAAATGACTAGTCATTAACACATAGCTATGTGTGTTTAAATAAGTGAAACGCCTTTTTTACGTATAGAAAGACTATGTTTCTATGTGTTAAAAATAAAATCTGTGTTCATCCGCGTCTTCGCAAAAGCGAATCCGTTTCATCCGCGTCTCATAAAAATTCTAACATCATTTTTTTTAATACTAAAAAAGTGATAACTCGTAATTTTTCCCTTAAAAAATTATGAAAGAATAGTATTTTTTATGAAATTACAGGATAGTGCAGGGTGTAAAATGTAATTACAACACTTATCTTTAGTCCCAAAATAAACTTACTATGCTAAACCGCTTTTCCAACTTTAAACTTTTACTTCTTTTTTTTACTCTTTTTTCTTGCTCCGTACTATTTGCTCAGGAAAAATCAAAAGAAGCGACATGGATCTGGTATCCAGGCGATTTCGAAGTTTGGTTAAGCAATAAAATGCAGGTAAGACGTACAGAACGCGAAGCAGTTTTTCCTCCGCTTTGGCAATATTATAGTCCGTATGCTTTGGTCACTTTTCAAACCGAAGTTGATATTCCAAAACCAGATCAGGTTAAAATTTTCTCAGAAGGACCTTTTCAATTACTTTTAGATGGGGTTCAAATTTACGGACAGCCAAAATCAATCACAATTCCTGCCGGAAAACATAAAATCTCTTTTAAAGTTTACAATCAGGAAGTATTGCCGGCTATTTATATTTCGGGTCAATACGTGAAATCGGATGCTTCTTGGAAAGTAACTAACGAAGATAAACTTTGGATTGACGAAGCCGGAAAAGCACAGCAATCTGGTACGCCGTGGGTTCCTGTTGGTTCTTGGAATTTTGATTCAGCAGAAAATAAACCTTCTGAATTTAAATTAACAACAAAACCTTTAAGTGCTAAGAAAACAGAAAAAATAACGGGTGGTGAATTAGTAGATTTCGGAAAAGAAACTTTTGGTTACATCAAAATTCACGGTTTAAAAGGAAAAGGTAAAGTTGCACTTTATTACGGAGAATCTCGTGAGGAAGCTTTGGATTCTGCTAAATGCGAAACTTTAGATCATTTATCTTTTGATGGAAAACAATCTGAAACTTATACACACGACGGTTCAAAAGCATTTCGCTATGTTCAAGTACAAGCAGATGCTGGGGTGAAATACGATTCGATTTCGATGCTTTATGAATATTTACCATTAGATTATCGTGGTTCATTCAAATCTTCAGATCAATTATTGAATAAAATTTGGGATGTGTCGGCTTACACGATGCATTTAACTTCTCGCGAATTTTTTATTGACGGAATCAAACGCGACCGTTGGGTTTGGTCTGGTGATGCCTATCAAAGTTATTTAATGAATTATTATTTATTCTTTGATTCGCCTTCTGTAGAACGAACAATGTCAGCGCTTCGCGGAAAAGATCCTGTAACGGCTCACGTCAATATTATTATGGATTATTCACTATATTGGTTTGTAGGTGTTTACGATTATTACTTACACACAGGCGATACGAAATTCATCAAAACCTATTATCCAAGAATGAAATCATTGATGGATTTCTGTTTAGAAAGAAGAAACAAAAACGGATTCCTGGAGCCATTAGAAGGCGACTGGGTTTTCATTGATTGGGCTGACGGATTACCAAAAACAGGCGAGGTTAGTTTTGAACAAATGCTTTTGGCAAGAAGTTTAGAAGCTATGGCGGTAAGTGCTGAAATCGCTGGTAAAAATGAAGACCAAAAAGAATATCAAAAATTAGCAGCCGATTTAAAAACTAGCTTATTTGATGTTTTTTGGGACAAGAAAGAAAACGTAATGAAACACCAACGTATCGACGGAAAAATGCAAAATATTGTAACCAGATACGCTAATATGTTCGGTATTTTCTTCAATTATTTTACGGAAGAACAAAAACAAAGTGTAAAAAATAAAGTGTTGTTGAATAAAGATGTTCTTCAAATTACAACGCCATATATGCGTTTTTACGAACTGGAAGCGTTATGTGCAATGGACGAACAAAAATTTGTTTTAAATGAAATTCGTGATTATTGGGGCGGCATGTTAAATCTTGGTGCAACATCTTTCTGGGAAAAATACGATCCAAAACAAAGCGGAAAAGACCATTTAGAAATGTACGGTCGCCCTTACGGGAAAAGTCTTTGCCACGCTTGGGGAGCAAGTCCGATTTATTTATTAGGAAAATATTATTTAGGTGTAAAACCAACCGCTCCAGGTTATTCAGAATATGAAATCAAACCAAATTTAGGAGGTTTGAAATGGATGGAAGGAAAAGTGCCAACACCAAACGGAGAAGTTGCTGTGTATTGCAGTACCAAAGAAATTAAAGTAAAAGCTGGAGAAGGAGAAGGAAAATTAATTTTCAAAAGCGCAAGCAAACCAAAAACAAACTCTGGAACAATTACAGAATTAGCAAAAGATAAATATCAGTTGATTGTAAAACCGAATGTGGAGTATGTTGTGAGTTATAAAGCGATTTAAAGTTCTTAGTAATTAGCTCATAGTTATCCGCACAGTTTGTCATTGCGAGGAACGAAGCAACCTCACTAATGATTACGCAAAGTTTGATATAGCAAATGTGATTGCTTCGTTCCTCGCAATGACGTAAAAATTCAAAAAAATAAAAACCAATGTTTTCAAAAAACACAAAACACAATTTCAAATTAAAAACCGCTTTCTTAGCATTGTTTTCAATCTGTTTACAACTTTCAGTAACAGCACAAAACGCATGGAAACCAGCTTCATTTGAAATCGTAAAATCAAATTACAAAACTTTCAAAACCACTCAATACGCTCATGTTTTTTCAGGAAGCAAACACAATATTGTTCGTTTAGCTCCAGAATTGCAAGGCTTGACGGGAATCGAACTTCCTTTAGATAAATATAAAAATGGAACGAATGCTCCTTTGCAATTAAAGTTTAAAGAACCTGTAATGGTTTTGGTTGGTGTTTTTCAGGATAAAAATGCAGAATATCTTCAAGTGAATCAAATTGGAAATAATAATGAGATTATTTCAAATGGAGTTACCATTACAGGTTTACCGCCTGTTGATGTTTATGCAATTCCTTACGGAAAAGGAACTCACACTATTTTACCCAATCAAAAAGGATTGTTTACTGTTTTGGGAGTTTTAAAAAGCGATCAGCAGTTGAATGCAAGAGATGCTAAATTTCCAGACGGAAAATTGTGGAACCCAACATTTATTGTAGAAGGATTTTCAGATGAAAAACCGCTTTTCGAAGTTATCGGCGGAGAAAACAAACCCGTTATTGATGAAGGAATGTCAGGAACTGATGGAATCCAAGGAGGTTTTGAAGGCGGGCGCGTGGTAAAAGTAGGCGATACGTATCATATGTTTCCAACAGAAAGAGCTGGAGAAAAAGGTGTCGATTATTATTATGATCGTGTAAAAACCAAAATCGGACATTGGACAAGTAAAGATGCGATTCATTGGAAAAGAGAATCAACAATTTACCAAGCAAGCGGAACTTACGCGGTAACCGAAGATGATAACCCAATGAACGATCGTCGTGCCGCAATTTGGTCGTATATGCCGGTTTTTAATGAAAAAGCAAACAAATGGTACGGCTATTATTTGGCTTATACAGTTAGTAAAGAAATAGAACCAAATCACTCATTTGGTAGAATTTGGCGTTGCGAATCGACTGTAGATGGAATCAACGGAATCGGTGGTCCTTATAAAGATATGGGAATTATCATGGAACCAGGATTAGATTCTCAGCCTTGGGAAGGTCGTCAAGGTGTGGCTTCTTTTTTTCCATACCAAGTTGGCGATAAATATTTCGGATTTTACAGCGGTGCATATCCGTTTAATTCATGGGCAGATTATCCGAAGAAATCAGGAAAAGGCTGGTTTGTGGCTTTAGCCGAATCTAAAAGTTTAGAAGGTCCTTGGCTGCGAATGAACAAAGGTTTGGAACCAATCAAAACTATGCATCCGCTTTTTGTTGAAAATCCAATTGTGAGTCAATTGCCAAATGGTCTATACATCGCGATTTTCGACGGAGGTCCAGACGGTTGGGGACATCATTTACCAAACATGATTGCCTATTCATTATCTGCGGATGGCGTTAATTGGGCAGAAGCACATTACTTGCCAATCGAAACCAAAGTAGATAAATGGTGGGATATTATGAGGACTCCGCTTTGTCTAATCCCAGAAGGAAATGACGTTTACACCATAGTTTATAATGCCATCGATTTAAAAAGAAGATTTCATCCAACAGGAATGGTTAAAGTAAAATTGAATAAGGATGTAATGGAATCTAAATTGAAAGAATTGAAGAAGTAATTTAGACGGGGTAGAAGAAGGAAGCAAGAGGCAAGATTTTTGAGAATAGAAAAACTTTGCGACTCTGCGACTTTGCGAGATTAATTCGTTCAAAAATAAAAAAAAAACTTAGAGTCTTAGTGTCTTTGTGGCAAAAGCAAACAAAACATAACCAAAAAATGAAAATTAAGTATCTAATCCTAACCATTTCAGCACTTGCCCTAACAAGCTGTGCAACCAAATACAAGAAAAGAGAAATTACCGACAGCGTAATGCAGGAAATTTACGAGGAAATAAAAACGCCTTATAAATACGGTTTGGTGATGGTGCCAACAGACAACTCCTATAAAATGGATTGTCCAAGCGTATTTAGAAAAGACGGCAAATGGTACATGACGTATTTAATTTATGATGGAAGAGGTTACGAAACTTGGTTAGCAGAAAGCGACAATTTACTAGACTGGAAACATCTAGGAAAAGTAATGTCATTCTCAGAAAATGAAAAACACTGGGATGTGAATCAAAAAGCAGGTTATATTTCGTTGCAAGACATGACTTGGGGTGGAAGCTACGAATGGGAAAAATACGAGGATAAATACTGGATGAGCTATTTCGGCGGAGACAGCAAAGGTTACGAAGCAGGAGTTTTATCAATTGGAATGGCTTATACGAAAGAAGCGCCGACAAAACCACACGAATTTCAGAGATTAGAAAATCCGGTTTTAACGCCAAAAGATAAAGATGCAAAATGGTGGGATAATAGCACAATGTACAAAAACAGTGTAATTCGTGATAAAGATAAATTGACAGGACATAATTTTATCATGTACTACAATGCCCGTGGCGATAGTATCAATCCTGCGAAAGGTGCGGAACGTATTGCTATGGCGGTTTCAAACGATATGAAACACTGGGAGCGCTATGGTAATAAACCTTTAATCAACCATCATAAAGGAATTTCAGGAGATGCTTATATTCAGCGTATTAATGATACTTGGGTAATGTTCTATTTCGGAGCTTTTTGGACGGGTTGGAATCAAGGCGCATTTAACCGTTTCGCCGTTTCAAATGATTTAGTAAACTGGACGGACTGGAAAGGAGAGGATTTAGTAAAATCATCTGAACCTTATGACGATTTATTTGCTCATAAATCATTTGTTGTAAAACATGATGGTGTTGTGTATCATTTCTATTGTGCCGTTAACAAAGCAGAACAAAGAGGAATCGCAATTGCCACTTCGAAAGATTTAGGGAAAAGCAAATTGAATTTTGTAGCTCCGCCGGAGAAGAAAAAGAAGAATTAAGAGAAAAGTACAAAGTACAAAGTACAAAGTACAAAGAATTAAGATATAGTACGTTTTAAACCTTACAGGTTTAATAATCACAAAATAAAACATCCAGTTTGTCATTTCGAGGAACGAGAAATCACACTCGTAATCACAAAGATTGTCGATTATAGTTGAGGAATTTCTAGTGCGATTTCTCCTTTCAGTCGAAATGACAAATAAAACTAAAAATAAAATAATGTTTCAACCAATTAAAAATAATCACTTTTCAAGGTTTCGATTTTCGATACCAAAATCAGTATTCACATTTTACATCTTACTTTTTACCATTTTCGCAAATGCCCAATCCGTAACAGGAGAACCTGCAGGAGTTCCAGAACTTCATAAAAAATATGAATTTGCACCTTGGGAAGATCCAACGATTACAAGCATCAACAGACAACCGTCTAGAGCAACTTCATACTCGTACACAAGTGTTGAAGACGCTTTAAAAGGCGACAGAACCAAAAGTAGAATTCAAATGCTTAATGGCGATTGGAATTTTAAATATGCAGTAAACTTAAATTTAGCTTCAAAAGACTTTTACAAAAATACCGTTTCAGGCTGGGATAAAATCGAAGTGCCTTCCAACTGGGAAATGAAAGGATATGATAACCCAATTTATAAAAGTGCCGTTTATCCGTTTAGACCCATAAATCCTCCTTATATTCCGAAAGATTATAACGGAGTAGGTTCTTATCAAAGAAGTTTTACTGTTCCAGAAAACTGGAAAGATATGACGGTTACGTTACATTTCGGAGCTGTAAGTTCAGGTTTTGAAGTTTGGTTAAACGGAGAATTTTTAGGATATGGAGAAGACAGTTTTCTTCCGTCAGAATTTGATGTAACACCTTATTTAAAAGCAGGAGAAAATGTAGTTTCCGTTCGTGTAATTCGTTGGACAGATGGTTCTTATTTAGAAGATCAGGACCATTGGCGCATGAGCGGAATCCAGCGTGAAGTTTTCATTATGGCAGAGCCAAAATTGCGTATTCAGGATTTCTTTGTTCAAACGAAATTAGACAAAGAATACAAAGACGCAATTTTCAAACTGAGACCAAAAGTAGAAAATCTTACAGGAGAAAAAATCAAAGATTATACGATGAATGTTCAGTTGTATGATGCGAATAATACGGCAATGTTCAAAGAGCCGCTTCAAAGACCTGTGATTGATTTGATCAACGAAAGTTATCCTCGTTTGGACAATGTTCGTTTCGGATTCTTCCAAGAAAACATCAAAAATCCAAAAAAATGGAGTTCAGAAGAACCGAATTTATATACGATGGTAATTTCGATAAAGGACAAAAACGGAAATGTTACAGAAGCAAAAAGCTGTAAAGTGGGTTTCCGTTCGATTGAATTCTCTAAAGAGAACGGAAAAATGCTCATCAACGGAAAAGAAACTTATGTATATGGCGTAAACCGTCACGATCATCATCCGACAAGAGGAAAAGCCGTTACGAGAGAAGATATCAAACAAGATATTACAACGATTAAGAAATTTAATTTCAACTTTATACGTACGAGCCATTATCCAAATGATCCTTATTTCTACGAATTATGCGATCAGTACGGAATCATGGTTATGGACGAAGCCAACCAAGAAACTCACGGAATTGGCGGTAAATTAAGCAATGACCCGCAATGGACAAACGCTTATATGGAGCGTATGATCAGAATGGTTGAACGCGATAAAAATCATCCATCAGTTGTAATGTGGAGTTTAGGTAACGAAGGCGGAAAAGGACCAAATCACGCTGCAATGTCGGGTTGGGTTCACGATTTCGATATCACGCGTCCGGTACATTATGAACCAGCGCAAGGAAATGCGAAATTAGACGGTTACATCGATCCACTTGATCCAAGATATCCAAAAACAATCGATCACGCTTACCGATTCGAAAATCCGCAAGATGATTCGTATGTCGATATGGTGAGTCGTTTTTATCCAGGCGTTTTCACACCGAAATTTTTAGTAGATCAAAAGAAAGATACACGTCCGATTATTTTCGTTGAATATTCTCATGCAATGGGGAATTCAGTTGGAAATTTAAAAGAATTATGGGATGAATTCCGTTCGCTTCCAAGAGTTATCGGAGGTTGTATTTGGGAGTTTAAAGATCAAGGTTTAGTAAAATTTGATTCAAGATCTGGTCAGAATTATTTTGCGCATGGTGGAGATTTTGGCGAAAAATACCATGATGGGAATTTCAATACAAAAGGAATTGTTGATTCTAATGGAAAACCAAAAGGTTCGATTTTTGAAAATAAATGGGTATATCAGCCAGCGATTTCAACTTTAAACGGAAATCAATTAGAAATTAAAAATCGTCAGGCGATTAAATCTTTAGAAGGTTATGTTCCGGTTTTGAAAGTGTTAGAAAATGGAAATGTAATCAAAACTCAGATTTTAAAACCATTAAAAGTAGAAGCAGGGCAATCGACAACAATAGACGTAAGTTCATATCTTCCAAAAATGAAAAATGATGCGGAATATCTTTTAAATATAGAGTTTCAGCTTTCAGCAGATGAACTTTGGGGTTCAAAAGGATATGTTGTTGCCGAAGATCAGTTTCAGTTGAAAAAGAAAGAAGCTTTGGTTTTAAATGCTAAAAAAGAAGCTTTGAATGTTTCAGAGTCTGATTCGGAATTTAAAATCAAAGGAAAAACGTTTGATATTACGATTGGAAAAGCAAACGGAGCTTTGAGTTCTTATGTTTTCAACGGAGAAGAACAAGTTTTTGCGCCTTTGTTGCCTAACTTCGTAAGACCGCTTACAGACAACGACAAACGCGGATGGAAATCGCAAAAGTTGTTGAAACAATGGTACAAAGCAAAGCCAAAATTGGTGAATGTAAAAATCGACAAATCGGCTTCTGAAATTAAAGTGATAAGCGATTACGAAATTATAAAAGACAGTGCGAGTGTAAATGTGGTTTACAATATCAGCCCAGACGGAGTGATAAAAGTAGATTATAGTTTGAAAGCTTCAAACAAACTGCCAAACCTTCCAAAAATCGGAATGCAGATGGGAGTTCAAAGAAAATTCGATCAAATTTCTTGGTACGGAAAAGGAGAATTGGAAAATTACAGCGACAGAAGTTTTGGCTCGTTTGTTGGTAAATATTCACTTCCAATTAATGACTTTATCGAACATTATCCAAAACCACAAGAAAACGGAAACAGATGTGATGTAAGATGGATGGCATTGACAACGCCACAAAAAAATAAAGGTTTTATGGTAGTTAATGATTCCAAAGTTTTGAGTATGAGCGCTTGGCCGTACACACAAGAAAATCTAAGTGCATCAGGTCATACCTATGATTTAAAAGATCCGGGATTTTTGACTCTAAATATCGATTTAATCCAAATGGGAGTGGGAGGAAACGACAGCTGGACAATTGTAGCACAGCCAATTGAACAATATCAGATTAAATCTGGAAATTATCAATATAGTTTTTATTTAACGCCTTTCAGCGGTTCAAAGAATCAGTTGGAAAGCAGTTTGAAGAAGTTTAAGTACTAGTAAATTTATAATTGACAATTAAAAATTGATAGTTAAAAATTAACGAAACAGTTTGTCATTTCGAGGAACGAGAAATCACACGCGGGATTCGACACAGATTGAAGACAAACTTTGAGGAGTTTCTAGTGTGATTTCTCCTTACGGCGAAATGACAAAAATGCGTAATACTAAGAGATTATCAAACATAGCCCAAGGTTTCAACCTTGGGAAACGCATAGTTTAATTACGTTGTGTCTCAATGGTTGAACCATTGGCTATGTTATAAAAATACCAAACCCGACAGGTTTCAAAAACCTGTCGGGTTTACAAACGAAATAAAACGATTAAAAATGTTTCAAAAAAAACACCTCTTTTTTATCCTCCTTCTCGCAAGTTTTGTCTCTGCGCAGGAACTCCATAAAAAAGAATCTTTTCAGCCAACACTAGAATCCTCCAAAACTTGGGTGTATTGGTATTGGATGAAATCGGCGTATTCTAAAGCAGGAATCACAGCCGATTTAGAAGCCATGAAACACAACGGAATTGCAGGCGCATATCTAATGACCATCAAAGGTCCAGCAAATCCGCCATTGATTAATCCGCCAATTTTGCAGCTGACGCCTGAATTTTGGGATATGATTAGCTGGGCTTTTAAAGAAGCAGATCGTTTAGGTTTGAAACTCGCTTTTCATGGAGCAGACGGATTTGCCGTTGCAGGTGGTCCGTGGATTAAACCAGAAATGTCGATGCAAAGAGTAGTTTGGTCAACGACAGAAATTTTAGGAGGAAAAAAAATCACTTCAAAACTTCCTGTTCCTGAGCATTACAAGGATTATTATAAAGATATTGCAGTTTTTGCAATCCCGATAAAAGAATATCAAACTACTTCACAAATTCAATTACCAAAAGTTACAACATCAAACAATACAGATGCTTCTTTTTTGGCTGATCCTAAAAAAGATGAAAACTTCAAATTTGCAGATGCAGGCTGGATTCAATACAAATTTGCACAGCCTTTTACCTGCAAATCGATTGTTATTGAAACCAAAGGAAGGGATTATCAGGCACAGCGTTTAATTGTGGAAGTAAGTGATGATGGAGTTCATTTTAAATTCCACGAAAGATTGGTTGCACCACGCCACGGTTGGCAGGATATGGATTTTCCGAATACGCATACTATTACGCCTGTTACAGCAAAATATTTCAGATTTGTTTATAATCCAGTAGGAACAGAACCAGGAGCTGAAGATTTGGATTTTGCGAAATGGAAACAAAATCTGAAAGTGAGTAAAATTATACTTTCGAATCAGTCTTTAATCAATAATTACGAAGGAAAATCAGGAGCGATTTGGCGTTTGACTCCAGAAACTACAGAGAAACAAATTCCGAATACAGATGCGTTCAAAAAATCAGAGACCATTAATATTTCGAGTTTTGTTGATGCTGATGGAAATTTGAATTGGAAAGCGCCAAAAGGGAAATGGAAAATTATCCGAATGGGACATACTTCTACAGGGCATGAAAATGCAACGGGTGGAGCTGGAAAAGGTTTAGAAGTAGATAAATTCAATCCAGAATTAATTCGTTTTCAACTAGATCATTGGTTCGGAGAAGCAGTGCGTTCTGCTAGTCCAGAATTGGCTTCAAGAGTTCTGGAAATACTACATTTTGATAGTTGGGAATGTGGAAGCCAAAACTGGTCTTCGGTTTTTCAGGCTGAATTTAAAAAGAGACGTGGTTACGATATTGTAGAATATTTGCCTGTAATGGCTGGAATTCCAGTAGAAAGTGCTGATTTTTCAGAGAAAGTTTTATACGATGTTAGAAAAACAATTGGCGATTTAGTGGCAGATAATTTCTACGGTACTGTCGCTCAAATTGCTAAAGAATATAAGGTTAAATTAAGTTCAGAAAATGTCGCGCCAACCATGATGAGTGATGCTTTGTTGCATTATAAATATGTCGATTATCCGGGTGGTGAATTTTGGCTGAAAAGCCCAACACATGACAAACCTTTTGATATGGTCGATGCCATTTCGGGAGGACATATTTATGGAAAAGACATTATTCAGGCGGAATCTTTTACGGCTTTGCGAATGGATTGGGACGAACATCCAGGAAATCTAAAAACAACTGCAGACCGAAATTATGCTTTGGGAATCAACCGTTTATTCTATCACGTTTTTGTACATAATCCGTGGACGGACAGAAAACCGGGAATGACTTTAGACGATATCGGAACTTTTTTTCAAAGAGACCAAACGTGGTGGAAACCCGGAAAAGCTTGGTTTGATTATTGTCAAAGAGTACAGTTTCAGTTACAAAAAGGAAAACCAGTAATTGATTTGGCGGTTTTTATTGGAGAAGATTTTCCTTCGCGTTCTTTTGTTCCAGATCGTTTGGTGTCTTTTATTCCGAATGTTTTTGGAAAGGAAAGATTAGAAAGCGAGAAAATCCGTTTAGAAAATGAAGGTCAGCCAACTGCAAAAATGCCGAAAGAAGTGACCTATTCTAAAAATATAACTGATTTATCGCAATGGATTAATGCTTTAAATGGTTATCAGTACGATTCATTTAACGCCGATGTTTTAATCAATAGAGCAAAAGTTGTAAACGGAAAAGTAACTTTTGAAGGCGGAATCGAATACGGAGCTTTACTATTTCCGGGAAGTCATAAAATGGCGCCGAATAAAATTTTGTCTTTGGCTTCAGCCGAAAAAATCCTGCAATTGCTAAAAGACGGAGCAACGATTTTTGTAGATGAAAAACCAACAATTCAACCAGGAATTCAATCAGAAGCAAACCAAAAGAAATGGCAAAATGTGATTGATGAAATTTGGAATAAAGCCAATTCATCTTCATGGAAAATCGGAAAAGGAACGGTCGTTAAACTACCTTATTTAGGAAATGATTTTGCTTCAATCGGAATCACTCAAGATGTTTATTTTCCAAACTTAAACAGAGCCGATTCCGAAACAATTGCTTGGGCGCATAGAAAAGCAGATAATGAAGAAGTCTATTTTCTTTCGAATCAAAAAGAACAAAAAAGAACATTTGATGCTTCATTTAGAATAGCTGGAAAAGTGCTACAATGGTACAATCCCGTTACGGACAAAACATCGGTTTTAACCAATTGGAAAATAGAAAACGGAAGAACAATTGTTTCCTTAACTTTAGAGGCAAACGAATCTGGTTTTGTGATTTTTAAAGAAGAAACGAAAGAAGTTTTAGCTCAAGGAAAAACAGCTGAATTTGAAAAAGTTCAGGTTTTAGATGAAAACTGGGAACTTCAGTTTGATTCAGAATTTAAAGGTCCGAAAGAAGTCATAAAAACAAATAAACTTTTTGATTGGAGTACTTCAGAAAATGATCAAATTAAGTATTATGCAGGTACTGTAGTTTACAAAAAAGAATTTGTTTGGAAAGGAAAAGACACCAGCAAAATTTGGCTTGATCTAGGAGAAATCGCTAATATAGCTGAAGTTTCCATCAATGGAAAAGATTGCGGAAC
Source organism: Flavobacterium potami (assembly GCF_020026915.1). Classification (GTDB taxonomy): domain Bacteria; phylum Bacteroidota; class Bacteroidia; order Flavobacteriales; family Flavobacteriaceae; genus Flavobacterium; species Flavobacterium potami. Next base: position 1,237,465 of record NZ_JAINUY010000001.1, read on the forward strand.
ACTTTGGACTTTCCCTTTCAAAACAGATATTTCGCAAGCATTACAAAAAGGAAAAAATACAATCGTAATAAAAGTGACCAATACGTGGGCAAATCGTTTAATTGGCGATCAAAAATTACCAAAAGAAGAAAGGTTAACGTGGACGACAGCACCATTTAGATTGGAAGGAAATCCATTGTTGAAAGCGGGATTATTAGGTCCAGTAAGTATTGTAAAAGAAAAGTAGGTAAAATATTAGCAACAGATTGAAAAGAATGGATTGTCACCCTGAGCGAAGTCGAAGGGCGCTCCAATTGGAATCGGGCTTCGACTTCGCTCAGCCTGACACAACTAAAACCAATAATCCATTTTAATCCTTTAATTTGTGGCGGAAAAAAAATATAAAAATGAGAAAATTTAGAAATTCAATTATTGCATTTGTGGTTGCTTTGTCAAGCCTTCAAATCAACGCAAAAATCAAAATGCCAGCATTGTTTTCAGACAATATGATGTTGCAGCAAAAATCAAATGCACCAATTTGGGGCTGGGCAGAAAAGAATGCAAACGTTACAATCAAAACATCTTGGAATTCTAAGGTTTACAAAACAAAAGCGGATGCTTCTGGTAAATGGAAAACTGATTTACAAACACCAGTTGCAGGGGGACCATTTACAATTGAAGTTACAGAGGGAACTGAAAAAGTAACGATTAAAAACATTTTAATTGGCGAAGTTTGGCTTTGTTCAGGACAATCAAATATGGAAATGCCTTTAAAAGGATTTCAAGGACAGCCTGTTAAAAACGGAAACGAGATCATTGTAAGATCAACCAATAAAAACATTCGTTTGATTACGATTCCGCGTGCGACGGTTTTAGAACCAAAAGACGATTTTGAAGGAAAATGGGAAGAAGCTTCTCCAAAATCAACATCCAATTTTAGTGCAACGGCTTGGTACTTTGGATCGCTTTTACAAGAAGTTTTAAATGTTCCTGTTGGGTTAATTCATGTTTCGTACGGCGGTTCGAGTATGGAAGCGTGGATGAACAAAGAAATGCTGAAAGATTTCGCTAGTGCTAAAATTCCGACTACAAAAGAAGAATTGGCAAAAGATCCAAATCGTGTTCCAACGACTTTGTTTAACGGAATGCTTTCACCTGTGATTGGCTACGGAATTAAAGGTTGTATTTGGTATCAGGGAGAATCAAATTACGAAAGAGCAAATGAATACACCGCTTTAATGAAGAAAATGGTAAGCAGTTGGAGAACGATGTGGAATCAGGGAGAATTTCCTTTTTATTTCGCTCAGATTGCACCGTTTAATTATGCTTCATTTCATCCAAAAGATTATTTGGAAAAATACAATTCGGCTTATTTGAGAGAGGCGCAGTTTAAGGCTTCAAAAGAAATTCCGAATTCGGCAATGGCAGTTTTAATGGATGTAGGAGAAGAAAATAATATTCACCCAATGGACAAGGAAAAAGGAGGAAACCGATTGGCTTTTCAGGCTTTGGCAAGAACATACGGAATAGAAGGATTCGAATTCGAAAGTCCGAAATATAAATCGATGGAAGTAAAAGACGGATCTGTAACGGTTTCTTTTGATGATGTGGCAAACGGAATTACGTCTTATGAAAAAGAAGTGACAGGTTTTGAAATAGCGGGAGAAGACAAAGTTTTCTATCCTGCGAAAACGGTTGTGAGAAGAAAATCAGTGGTTTTGACTTCTGATAAAGTATCCAAACCAGTTGCAATACGCTATTTATGGAAAGATTTCGCCAAAGCGGAATTGTTTAGTGCAGGAGGATTGCCGGTTTCTTCTTTCAGAACAGACGAATGGTAATACCTAACGAACTCCTGCAAGGTTTTCAAAACCTTGTAGGTGTCTTGTTAATTTAGAACTTAAAAAATATACCTACAAGGTTTTGAAAACCTTGCAGGAAACGAAAAAAATGAAATATTTAAAATACATAATTCTCTTCACCACGCTTTGCCTTAAGGCACAAATTCCTACGCTCGATAGTTACAATCAAGTCTGGACAACGCAAAGCGCAAATTCATCAGAATCTATGCCTTTGGGAGGCGGTGATATTGGTATGAATGTTTGGGTTGAGAAAGGAGATTTGTATTTCTATTTTTCACGAAGCGGCACTTTTGATGAACATAATACTTTATTGAAATTAGGACGCGTAAAAATTACATTAAGCCCAAATCCTTTTGAAGGAAAAGAAGTATTTCGTCAAGAATTAAAATTGAAAGACGGTTATGTTTTGGTGGGACAAAATGATACTAAAATCAAACTCTGGGTGGATGTTTTTAAACCAATTATTCATGTTGATTTAGAAAGTAAAAATCCGTTGAAAATGACGGCTTCTTATGAAAGCTGGCGCCATCAGAACCGTATTTCAAAAGGAAAAGAAAACAATTCCAATTCTTATAAATGGGCGCCTCAAGGAGATCTTGTCAATTTTAAAGATTCGATTGCTTTTGAAAATAACGGACTTAAATTCTACCACAGAAATCGTGAACAAACCGTTTTTGATGTTGCCGTAAAACAGCAAAAAATGGAATCGGTTAAAGATCAAATGATGAATCCGATTGCGAATTTAACTTTCGGCGGATTCATGAAGGGCGATAACTTAAAACCAGACGGAACTTATTTAGGAAAATATCAGGATACCGATTTTAAAGGTTTTAATTTAACGAGCATTAAACCTTCAAAAAAACATTCGTTAGAAATTTATTTAAATACTGACCAATCTGATTTTTCAACTTGGAATAACGGTTTACAAAGTTTGATTGCTTCAAATAAAAATACCGCAAAACAAGCCGAAAAAAACACGATAAAATGGTGGAATAATTTCTGGAATCGCAGTTTTATTTTTACACAAAAAAATCAATCGATTGGGAAGGATTCGGTTTATCAAATCGGACAGAATTATCAGTTGTTCAGATACATGTTGGGTTGCAATGCGTACGGAAAATATCCAACGAAATTCAACGGCGGACTTTTTACGGTTGATCCTGTTTACACGAATAAAGATTTGAATTTCACACCCGATTTTAGAAATTGGGGCGGAGGAACGATGACCGCTCAAAATCAGCGATTGGTTTATTTTCCGATGGTAAAAAGCGGTGATTTTGATATGATGAAATCGCAATTGAGTTTTTATTTGGATTTGCAAAAAAATGCCGAATTACGCAGTAAAGTCTATTGGAAACACAACGGAGCATCTTTTACAGAACAATTAGAAAATTTCGGACTTCCTAATCCTGCTGAATACGAATGGAAACGTCCCGCCGATTATGATCCGGGAATGGAATATAATGCTTGGCTGGAATACGAATGGGATACTGTTTTAGAATTCTGCCAAATGATGTTACAACAGAAAGAGTATGCAAAAGAAGACATTCAGAAATACAACCCATTTATCATAAGCTGTTTGCGTTTTTTCGATGAACATTATCAATATTTAGCGAAACAAAGAGGTCGAAAAGCTTTGGACGGAAACGGAAAATTAGTTCTTTTCCCAGGTTCAGCTGCTGAAACTTACAAAATGACGAATAACTCAAATAGCACGATTTCGGCTTTGCAAGTTATTACAGAAAGTCTTTTAAACCTTTCGGCGAATGAATTGTCAAAAGAAGACGTTGAATATTTAAAAGCATTTCAAAATAGAATTCCGCCTTTGAATTTTGGGCAGATTGAAAATCATAAAGTTCTGCTTCCTGCAAAAACTTGGGAACGAGTTAATAATACGGAAGTGCCGCAATTGTATCCTGTTTATCCGTGGGGAATTTATGGCGTTGGGAAACCAGATTTAGAAACAGCTTTAAATACATGGAAATACGATCCGGATGCTTTAAAATTCAGAAGTTACATTGGTTGGAAACAAGACAATATTTTCGCTGCTCGTTTAGGTTTGACCAATGAAGCATCAAAATACAATACGTTGAAAATGGCCAATTCAGAACGACGTTTTCCAGCATTTTGGGGACCAGGTTTTGATTGGGTTCCAGATCATAATTGGGGAGGGTCAGGAATGATTGGCATGCAGGAAATGCTTTTACAAGAAGCAGACGGGAAAATCTATCTTTTTCCAGCTTGGCCAAAAGAATGGAATGTTCATTTTAAATTACATGCGAAACAAAACACTACGATTGAAGCTGAATTGATTAATGGAGAAGTAAAGGTTTTAAAAGTAGTTCCAGAAGAAAGAAAAAAAGACATTATAAACCTGATTGGAAAATCAGAAACTGAAAAAATTACCATAAAATGATTAAGAAATTAGTTAGTTCATTTGCTTTAGCAATGCTTTTGACAGCAAATGGACACGCACAAAATACCGATAAACAGGTTGTAAAAGTCGATTTTGACTTTTTTCAAAGAAGATTGGAAGAAGTTCACGATCCAAGTTACGATTCGTGGGTGATCAATGAAAATAAAGAAGACCAGAAAACGTTTAATGGGGTGACTTTTAAACTAAAAGGAAACTTCACTTCAAAATGGTACAAGGTCGGAATGAGCGCTCCGTTTTATAATAAATTAGGCTCTGACGGATTGGTTACAACTGAAAATTTAGAACTGAAGATTAGCGGTTTAAAAGATGGTAAACATACACTTTTGACGTTTCATAATGCCTTTGATGTCATTACAGGAAAAACTTTTTCGCCAATAAAAATCTTTGTAAACGGAAAACTTCAAGAAACTGTAAATGCTAGTCAAAGAGCTAATGCTAAAGCAGATGCAGCAATGGCTTACATTACATTCAATGCAGAAAAAGGAAAAGATGTTGTGGTTCGTTTTGAAATTGATCCAACGAATAATGCTGATATTGTAAAACAAATCGTTGTGAATGGTTTTGAATTGGACACACCAAACTTAATGAATCAGGCGCGTTTTCCAGAACCTGCAAATAGAGATGAACATGTTGAAGTTACTAAAAATGTAATTTTAAAATGGGATGCTCCGAAAAATGTTGTCGCTCATAAATTGTATTTCGGTTTAGATCAAAACACAATAGCAAACGCAACAGAATCTTCAAAAGAATTTAAAGGAAAATTAGTTGATAAAAATTTCTCTGTTTCTGATTTATACAGCGGTTCAACTTATTATTGGAGAGTAGATGAAGTGGATAATAACGGACAGGAAACTTTAGGAAATGTTTGGTCGTTTAAACCTGCTCAATTGGCTTTTCCAGGTGCTGAAGGTTATGGACGTTATGCTGTTGGAGGACGTGGCGGAAAAGTAATTGAAGTAACAAATCTAAACGATGACGGGCCAGGAAGTTTACGTGATGCGATCAATCAGGAAATTGGTCCTAGAACGATTGTTTTTAATGTTTCGGGAAATATTAAACTGGCTTCGAGATTGGTTGTAAATCAGCCTTATATTACGATTGCTGGACAAACTGCTCCGGGCGAAGGAATTACAGTTACAAGAGCTCCAATTGGATTAACAGGAAATGAAGGTGTGATTCGCTTTTTGAAAGTGAGAATTGGCGGTGGAAAAACGTTTGACGGAATGGGATTAACAGGAGCTAATTTCAGTATTATTGATCATTGTTCAATCAGCTGGACAATTGATGAATCGTTTAGTTCTCGTGGTGCGCACCATATTACTTTACAACGAACTCTAATTTCTGAAGCTTTAAACGTGGCAGGACATGATAAATACGAAGCAGGAAAAATGCACGGTTATGCAGCTACAATTGGCGGAGATATCGGAAGTTTTCACCACAATTTACTAGCGCATAATGAAGGAAGAAACTGGAGTATTGGCGGTGGTTTAAGCGGTGACGGATTTTACACAGGAAGATTAGATATTCGTAACAACGTAGTGTACAACTGGGGAAAAAGAGCAACTGATGGTGGCGCAAACGAAGTAAACTTCGTAAATAATTATTACAAACCAGGAGCTTCAACTAAGATTTTTGTGGCTTTGAATGCACAACACGAAGGTGTTGGAAAAGGAATGCAGCGTTATTTCTTCGATGGAAATGTAATGCCAGGTTATTTCGATGAGAAATCTCAGGATAAAGGCAGAAAATCAACAATCAGTCATAACGAAATTGTGAATTATGAAACTTTCGTAGATAAACCATTTTTTGAGTCTTATGTAAACACACAATCGGCTAAAGGAGCTTATAAAAATGTTCTTTCAGACGTTGGAGCAAATCAGCCGTATTTTGACAAACACGATAACCGAATTATTGATGAAACTTTAAAAGGAACATTCACTTATAAAGGAAGCAAAAGCGGTTACGGCGGTATGATCGACAATGAAGAAGATGCTGGAGGATGGCCAAACTTTCCATCAGAAACTCGCGCAACAGATTGGGATACGGATCATGATGGATTGCCAAATTGGTGGGAGAAAGCTTTTGGTTTAAATGAAAATTCACCAGCAGGAGATTTCTCAGATGCGAATTCAGATGTAGATAAAGACGGATTTACACAACTAGATAATTATTTAGACTGGCTGGCACAACCTCATTATTTTATCAATTTAAAAGATAAAAAATCTTTGTCAGTTGCAGATTTTTTCAAAGGATACGATAACAAGCCAGTTTATACTTTTTCTGAAGTTAAGAACGGAAAAGCAAGTTTAAAAGGAAAAGAAATTCAGTTTACAGCTGAAAATAAAGGTTTTGCATCATTCGTAATCACTGTAAAAGATGCGGACGGAGATTCAATGAGCAGAACTATTAATTTCTTTGTAAAATAAAAAAATGATTTTGCCACGAATTACACAAATTTCCACGAATTAATTTTTGCCACAGATTAAAAGATTATCACAGATTATAAAAAATCAATTTAATCTTTTTAATCTGTGGCAGAAAAAAAAGAAAAATTAGTGCAATTCGTGTAATTCGTGGCAAACAAAAAAATATTCAAAATGAAAAAGAACATCATTCTATCCTCTTTATTTCTTTCAACTGTAATCTTTGCACAAAACAAAGGTTTGGTGGCGAATTCACAAAGTCCGTATTCAAAATTGCAAAGCGTTGGTTTGCAAGACGTAAAATGGACTAACGGATTCTGGAAAGAACAATTTGATGTAGAAACCAAAAGTACCTTGCCGTATATGTGGGATTTGTATCATAGCGAAACCTCTCATGCATACAAAAACTTCGAGATTGCGGCAGGATTGGATAAAGGAACTTTCAAAGGGCCTTCTTTTCATGATGGCGATTTCTATAAGATTTTTGAAGGAATGGCAGCCACTTATGCCGTTACAAAAGACAAAAAACTCGATGCCGAAATGGATAAAGCTATTGCGCTTTTCGCGAAAGTACAGCGTAAAGATGGTTATATTCATACTCCTGTTTTAATTGATGAACGTTGGGGAACTTTAGGTCCAGAAGAAGTTAAAAAACAATTGGGTTTCGAGAAATACAATATGGGGCATTTAATGACTGCGGCCTGCATTCATTATCGTGCTACTGGAAAAACGAATTTCCTAAATATTGCCAAGGGAGTTGCCGATTTCTTATACGATTTCTACAAAAAAGCATCTCCAGAATTGGCTAGAAATGCGATTTGTCCGTCTCATTATATGGGAATTGTCGAAATGTACAGAACGGTAAAAGACCCAAAATATTTAGAATTGGCTAATAATCTGATTGATATTAAAGGAACTACGAATGATGGAACCGATGACAATCAGGACAGAGTTCCGTTTAGACAGCAAACAACCGCAATGGGACACGCTGTAAGAGCGAATTACCTATATGCAGGAGTTGCAGATTTGTATGCCGAAACAGGAGAGAAGAAATTGTTAGACAATCTAGAATCTATTTGGGATGATGTGACGTATCGTAAAATGTACATTACAGGTGGTTGTGGTTCTTTATACGACGGAGTTTCGCCAGACGGAACTTCTTACGATCCAACTGTGGTTCAAAAGATTCATCAGGCCTACGGAAGACCTTTCCAATTGCCAAATGCAACAGCTCATACCGAAACTTGCGCCAATATTGGGAATGTGTTATGGAACTGGAGAATGCTGCAAATTACGGGAGATGCCAAATATGCTGATATTGTAGAATTAGCGCTTTACAACAGCGTACTTTCTGGAATGAATTTAGAGGGAGATAAATTCTTGTATAACAATCCGTTGAATGTTTCAAACGATTTGCCTTTTCACCAAAGATGGGGAAATGTGCGTGAAGGTTATATTGCATTATCAAACTGCTGCGCACCAAACGTAACGAGAACTGTTGCCGAAGTTGGGAATTACGCTTACAATCTTTCAAAAGAAGGTTTGTATATCAATTTATACGGAAGTAACAATTTGAATACAAAAACGTTAAACGGAGAAGCATTAGAGATTGAACAGCAAACCAATTATCCGTGGGACGGAAAAGTAACCTTGAAAATTGTAAAAGCTCCAAAAGATTTGCAGGCTTTCTTTTTAAGAATTCCGGGTTGGAGTCAGGACGCTGAAGTTTTGGTTAATAATTCGAAAGTTTCAGATAAAATTGTTTCGGGAACTTATCTGAAATTAAATCAAAAATGGAAAAAAGGCGATGTGATCGAATTGAATATGCCAATGCCAGTTGAGTTGATGGAAGCGAATCCGTTAGTGGAAGAAGTTAAAAATCAGGTTGCTGTAAAAAGAGGACCTTTGGTATATTGTTTAGAATCAGATCAATTGCCCGCAAATACGAGTGTGAATGATGTTATTTTAAACTTGAATTCTGATTTTAAAACTGATTTTACAGAATTAAAAAACAGAAAATTAGTTACGATTGAAGCGACTTCAAAAATTGCTGCTGATAATTCTTGGAACAAAACGCTTTACAAACCGATTTCAACAAAAGATGGAAAATCTTTAACGGTAAAATTGGTTCCCTATTTTGCGTGGGGAAATAAAGGACAAGGAGAAATGACGGTTTGGATGTCGCATTAATTTTTTTGGGACGCGGATTGGACGGATTTACTTCGTAAAGACGCGGATTAAAAACAGATTTTAGTCTTAATGTTTGTCATTCCGAGGAACGAGGAATCACACTCGTAACTCGACAAAGATTGGCGATTAAGATTGTGGAATTTCTAGTGTGATCTTTCCTTCGTCAAGATGACAAAACAAAATCAATAAATAAAAAAACTATGAAATATATTCTGGCTTTATTTTTAATAACGTTTTCTGTATCAGCCCAGACGCTCGATAAAAAATTAGCCTTAACTGTTGCTCAAGACGGTTCTGGAGATTTTAAAACCATTCAGGAAGCGGTAAATAATGTCAAAGACAATTCAGAAAAACGTGTTGTGATCACCATAAAGCCAGGAAAGTATGTGGAGAAATTAGAAATTCCAGTTTCTAAACCATTCATTACTTTAAAAGGAACAGACAGAAATAAAACCATTATTTCGTTTGATGATTATTCAGGGAAACCGCTTCGAGAACCAGATCCGTCAGGGAAAAAGGCATTTGGAACAGGAACTTCTTATTCTTTTATGATTAGAGGAAACGATTGTACACTTGAAAACTTAACTGTCGAAAATACGGCAGGAAGAGTAGGACAGGCGGTTGCACTTCATATAAAAGGAGATAGAGTTATCGTAAAGAATTGTAATCTTTTAGCAAATCAGGACACACTTTATTTATCCGAAGGAAATACCCGCATTTATTTCGAAAACTGCTTCATCAACGGAACAACTGATTTTATTTTTGGTGCTGCAACAGCATATTTTTATAAATGTACAATTGAAAGCTTAATAAACTCTTATATTACGGCAGCTTCGACACCGCAGGGACAGGCTTATGGTTTTGTTTTTACAGATTGTAAGCTTACTGCGAAAGACAAATCGGTAGACAAAGTATTTTTGGGAAGACCTTGGAGACCTTATGCGCAAACCGTTTTAATTAATACTGATATGGGTTCGCATATTATTCCAGAAGGATGGAACGCATGGATCGACACTAGATTTCCAGATAAAGACAAAACGGCTTATTATGCAGAATTTGGAAGTAAAGGTGTAAGTGCAAAAGATATTTCTCAGCGTGTTGTATGGTCGCATCAATTAAAGAAAGAGGAAATCAAAAAATACGATCGAGATTTAGTTTTAAACGGATGGAATCCAAATAAATAAGATAATATTTTTTTAGTCTTTTGTAACAAGTATTCTAAATATAAACCCGCTTGCATCTATTGTTGAGCGGGTTTTTTTATGTTCTATTTTTAGCTCTCTAATATTTTAGAAAAGCCATTTGCAATTCGTTGGTCAGAATTTACGTTTAAAAAAAAAATATTATGCTAATTTTTTTAACCTAATTTTAAATAGTATCCTGTATTTGTTTTGTAGGTTTTTATATGTAAATTAAATGTTATTTTAATGATTAACTCTAACGTTTTCGTAAAAATAAACTATTTATAAGCGTCTACTTATCAGCTATGGTACTTCTTAATTTTGCAGAATAAATAGTATATGTATATTTTTGATGTAAATCTTATTGTTTTTTAGTCAAAATAGGAATATAAATTTTGCTTTAAGCAATCAATTGACTTAAATATTTTGTATCGTTTATTTTTTTCATTCGTTTTTTATTAATATTGTTTTTTTTGTGACGTTTTTTTTGAATTTATGTTATTAAAACAGGATACAGCAGGACGGTTCTCATATATCATCGTCATATTTTTGGAATACTAAAATAAATGTGTTTTAAACATTTAATAAAATTCTTTAAGATTTCTTTAAGTAAAATTTTATTTTAATTAAGACATGTTAACATGACTAACTAACAATTAATAACCTAACCAAAAAAAACATTTATGAAACAAGCACTTATAAAAAGATGTAGTTTTCTTTTGTTTACATTGATGAGTGTGCTGAGTTATGCTCAAAGTAATCAAGTTACAGTAACAGGAACTGTTACAGATAATTTAGGAGGACTTCTTCCTGGGGTTAACGTCACAGAAAAATCTACCAAGAATTCGGTGACAACAGATTACAATGGTAAATACCAAATTAAAGTTAAGAGCGGAGGAACTTTAGTTTTTTCTTTCATTGGAATGAAAAAAATTGAAATCCCTCTTAATAACCGCACTGTTGTTAATGCAAAAATGGAAGACGATTTTAATCAATTAGAAAATATTGTAGTAGTTGGTTACGGTAGTCAGAAGAAAAAGGAACTTACTGGAGCTATTGCTACTATTAAGGCAGATGACTTAATGGATTTGCCAGTTACCAATTTATCTGACGCGTTAAAAGGATTAGTTCCTGGTGTTAACGTAACTAGTGGAACTGGGCGTCCTGGTGAAGCGGGAAGTGTTTCGATTCGTCAAACATTTAGTTTATCTAAAGATGGAGGATTTAGCGTTCCTTTGGTAATCATTGACGATATGATTCAGGTTGATCCTACTAATGGTAAACCTACATTAGAACAATTTAACAGATTAGATCCTTCTGAGATTGAGAGTATTACTGTATTAAAGGATGGTTCTGCCGCTATTTACGGTTCTCGTGCATCGCAAGGAGCAATTTTGGTAAAAACGAAACGTGGAAAATCAGGTAAAGCAAAATTCTCGTACAATAGTCAATTTGCTATCAATGACGCTGTAAGTCATAGTAAAGTTTTGGATGCTTATGAATTTGGGCTATTCAGTAACAGATTTTTTAAGTCGAGAGTAGCTGCACCAGCTGTGATTGATCCGGCTACAATTTATTCAGATGCAGAATTGGAGCAGATGAAAGGCTTAAATTACAACTGGTTGGAAGAAGCATGGAAACCTGCTATTCAACAAAAACACTCTTTCAACGTAAGTGGAGGTAGCGAAGATATTACTTATTTTGCAGGTGCTACTTACTTGACACAAGATGCAAACTTAGGATACCAAAAATATGAGAAGTGGAATTTCCGTACAGGGATTAATGCTAAAATTGCAAAGAATTTAGATTTATCTGCTTCTGTTTCTGGAAATGTTGGATTTATCGATAAGTCATTTACTAAAGCGTCATCTAATATCAGTGACGGTAGTTATGCTTCTGCTGCTGGTGGAGAACAAGCAGATTACGGATTCTTATTGCATATGCCACAACATGTGCCTTGGCAAACAACTATAGATGGAAAACAATATTACGTATCTCCATTTCCTAATTCAAACAAAAACTTTGGAAGTGCAAATGCTAATAACAATATTGCAGGTTGGAACTATTTTGCAAACTTAAATAATGGTTCTCATCAGACTACAGATGACAATACATTCAACGTAAATGCTTCGTTAAATTATAAAGTAGCTGCTGTAAAAGGATTATCTTTCAAAGTAAGCTATTCTAGAAATCAAAGTTCATCATATAATGAGCAAATTCAATTGCCATATGATTTAGCTAGAATTAGAGATTATCAACTTCAGGACAGACACTTAGCAAGTTCTGCTAATCCAAGTTTCTTTAATTCAAGTACTAATCCAACAGGAAGTTATGTTCTTGAAACAAACGCAAGAAACTCAAGAGTTTACTATAATAATACAGATAGTAAAAGTACTCAAGGAGATTTCTTGATTAACTACGACAGAACTTTTGGAGATCACCAGGTTGGAGCTATGGTAGGTGGAGAGGCTTCAGAAACGTATAATACTTTTACACGTTTGGCTTATGAGAACACAGGAAAAGATTATTTAGGAGATTATCGTACTGCTGGTACATTAAGTACTTCTAATAGCCAAGCTACAAAAGTAGAAGGAGGAACATTATCTTATTTTGGACGTTTGAACTATAGCTTTAAACAAAAATATTTGTTCCAGTTTATTCTTCGTAGTGATGCTTCGACAAAATTTGCACCAGAAAATTACTGGGGAACTTTCCCATCAGTTCAGGTTGGTTGGGTAATGTCGAAAGAAAGCTGGTTTGAAAAAGGTTTACCATGGGTTGATTTCTTCAAACTTCGTTACTCTATCGGAAAAACTGGTAAAGATAACATCGCTCCATGGAGATGGGAACAATATTACGATCTTATTGTAGATAAAGGTTTCCAATTTGGACCTGGTACTGCTACTAGTGGAGGTGGATTTAATGGAAATGGTTTAACACCTAGAGTAAATCCAAACAGACAAGTAACTTGGGATACTACTATAAAAAATAACTTCGGAGTTGATATTAATCTATTGAAAAACAGATTAAGTATAACTTATGATTACTACTACGACCAAAACAAAGATATGTTGACAGATATGAGTAGTGCTGTTGGGGTGCCAATCTCTGTTGGAGGTGCGTATGCTGAACAAAACTACGGTAGAATTGATGCATGGGGACACGAATTTGCGATTAACTGGAGTGATAAAATAAAAAGTAACATGAGTTATAATGTTGGAATCAACTTTAGTTACAATGATAATGAAGTTAAAAAATTCCCTGATCAAGGAAATTTAGTTCCATCAAATAATACAACAAGAGTAGGATATTCATCATATAATCCTATCTGGGGATTTGCAGTTTGGAAAGGAACATCTACAGGAGACGGTATCTTACGTACAGATGAAGACATTGCAAATTACTGGGCATATTTAACAGAACGCGCTACTGCAGTTGGAGGAGTGCCAAGATATTTGGACATCAATTCTGCTGCCGGAATGAGAAAAGGATCTTTAGCTTATCAAGACGTTGCAGGACAGCTTAATCCTGATGGTACATTGGCACCAGCAGATGGGCAAATCATGAAAGATAATGATTATGTGAAATTAGCAAACAGTAGCAGAACTTACGGTTTTACAACAAACTTAGGTTTTAAATATGACGGATTCTCTTTGAGAACTCAAATTGCAACTTCATGGGGTGGAGCTACTTTTGTAGATTTAGTAAACCAAGGTACATCATCAGCTCACAATATGTGGTCTCGTGAAAGTTTTTGGAAAGATATGTATGCTGAGGATAATCCAAATGGTAAATATCCAAACGTAGCACAGTGGGCTTATATGTCAAGTCCTTCAGATTTCTGGCAATTGAATACATTCCGTTGTTTTGTGAGAAACTTAAGTCTTAATTATGATATCCCTAAAAAGGTATTTGCAGATACAAAAATCTCTGCTATCACATTGGGTGTAACAGGTAATAATCTTTGGGATTTATACAATCCTTATCCAGATCATTATAGAAACATGTATGATAATTCTTCTGTAAATTATCCTACACTTAGAACTTGGTCGCTTAATTTTAACGTATCATTCTAATCAAAAATTAAAAGAAACTATGAAAACACCATTTAAATATATAACGCTATCACTATTACTTGCTGTAGGTGCTGCTTCTTGTAGTGATGATTTTCTTAAAGATAAGAAAGGTTACGGCTTTTATGACGATACATTCTACCAGACTCAAGAGCGTGCACAAGCTTATGTAGATAATCAATATTATGATTTTTATAACGCTTATAAGTCGCCAACTGCATCAATTATTGGTTCTTATACAGATGCAAATTCAAGATTAACAGAAGAGTTAGGTGGAACACAGGATTTTATCAATCCTAATAAAACCCTTGTAAACTCAGCTGACGGAAGTGGTTATTATGGAGCAAAATTAGCGACAAGTATCAACAACCATCCTTACAATAGAATTAGAGAGTGTAATGCTTTTTTAGAAGATATTGATGTAAAGGGTTCGAATCTAGATAAAACATTCCGCGATCAGGCAAAAGGACAAATGTATTACATGCGTGCTATGCAGTATTTTGATTTAATGCGTGTTTACGGTGGAGTTCCTATCGTAACTAGTGTTCAGAATGCTTCAGCAACTGATCCATCAATTCAATTACCTAGAGCAAAAGTTTCTGAAGTTGTAGCTCAAATCGTAAAAGATTTGGATATGGCAGCAAGTTTATTGCCTGGAAACTGGAGCTCTGCAGCTTACGGACGTTTCACAAGAGGAGCGGCTTTGGCACAAAAAGCTAGAGTACTTTTAACATTTGCTAGCCCTCTATTTAATAAAAACTGGGATGGATCAAATGAGCGTTGGGAAGCAGCTCTAAAAGCTGGATTAGAAGCAGAAACGCAATTGAGTGCAGATGGTTACGGATTATACGGAAGTACTGCAAAACAATGGGAACAAATGTTTTTAATTGATAACGCTTTCTGTTCAGAAGCAATTACTGTACAACTTTGCGGAATTGGTATTACTTCTCAGGCAATTAATAATTCTTGGGAAAAAGGAATTCGCTTATTAAGTTTAGGTGGAACAGGAGGAGGAGTTGCTGCTCCTAAAGAAATGATTGATTTGTTTCCAATGGCAGACGGAAGAAGACCAACTGCTGCAAATGGTTACAACGATTTTACGTTCTTCGTGAATAGAGATCCAAGATTCTACAGAACTTTTGCTTTCTCTGGAGTTAAATGGGGAAGTAAAGAAACTCCAAACAGTGTTCTTTGGGCATATCGTTGGGTAGATGGAGCTAATAAAGCAGGTTTTTCTGACGGAAATACTGCAATATCAAGTCCAGCATTTATTAGAAAAATGACTAATACTAATGCAAGTAAAGAAACTAACTTCCAGTATTCTGGTACAGATATCTTCGAATATCGTTATGCTGAATTATTGTTGAATATTGCAGAATGTTATGCTGCTTTAGGACAAACGAATAATACTTTAACGTATTTAGGAAGAATTAGAAACCGTGTTGGTATTCCTGCTGCAAACAATTACGGAATTGGAACTTTATCAACTAAATATCAAGCTATTGAAGCTGTTTTATATGAAAGAAGAGTTGAATTAGCGTATGAAGGAAAACGTTATTGGGATGTACAAAGATGGATGCTTTATGATAATGAAGTATTGCCAGGTCTTACAGGAGGTACTGTAAGTAAATTAGGTTTAACTCCTATTAACGGAACTAAACGTACAGGTAACTTCTTGCAATACAGAGTTGCAACAACATCTGCAACAACAGACCCATTAGCTGCGGCACGTGCAAGTGTTATAGCAGATCCAGATGCAGCAAATTTCACTACTCAGTTAGCGACTTTGGCAACATTTTATAACACTAACTTTATTCGTACAGCATTAGTTACGCCTATGGATAACTTTAACGGAGCTGCTGTTAATATTAAATTTAATCCAAATTACTATATTAATGGTCTTAACACTACAGCTTTAACTGCAAACCCATGGTTGTTACAAACTATTGGTTGGAATGATAATTTTGGTGGAGCTGGAACGTATAATTACCAAGAATAAATTTTAATATCAAAAAGATTATTATATAAAACTTTTCACCTGTATTCTTTCAAAAAGATACAGGTGATTTGTTTAAAAGAATTACCATAATTAAAAATTAACATGAAAAATTCCGCATTATTTATCGCATCTCTGCTTTTTTTGGGAAGTGCAAAATGTTTTGCTCAGTATCCGAAGATAAGTCCAGAAGTTCAGGCTCAGGAAAAAGCAATTAAAGAAGAAGCTCAAAGACTTTCTGACGAAGCTTGGGAAAAAGCTTTAGTTGTTATTGAAGAAGAAGCAAAACATGGTAAACCTTATATTCCATGGGCGGCAAGGCCAACAGATTTACCTCAGGCTGAAATTCCAGCTTTCCCAGGTGCTGAAGGAGGAGGAATGTATACTTTTGGAGGACGTGGCGGAAAAGTTTACGTAGTAACAAGTTTGGAAGACCGCGGACCTGGAACTTTACGTGAAGCTTGCGAACAAGGAGGAGCTAGAATAGTGGTATTTAATGTATCAGGAATTATCAGACTTAAAAGCCCATTAATCATTCGTGCGCCTTATATCACAATTGCAGGACAAACTGCTCCTGGAGATGGTATTTGTGTTGCCGGAGAATCAACTTGGATCGATACTCATGATGTAGTAATCAGACATATGCGTTTCCGTCGTGGAGAAACTTTTGTAGGACGCCGCGATGATTCAATTGGAGGAAACCCTGTTGGAAACATTATGATCGATCACGTTTCTGCAACTTGGGGATTAGATGAAAATATGTCAATCTACAGACACATGTACAACCCAGGACCAGGATATGCAGATATTAAAGTGGGTACAGTAAACATTACAATTCAAAACAGTTTATTTGGTGAAGCTTTAGATACTTACAACCACGCTTTCGGAAGTACTTTAGGTGGAGAAAATTGTTCTTTTATGAGAAATATGTGGGCTAACAATGCTGGAAGAAACCCTTCTATCGGATGGAACGGAATCTTCAACTTTGTGAACAACGTAGTTTTCAACTGGTACAACAGATCTACAGATGGTGGAGATTACACTGCAAATTATAACATCATCAACAACTTCTATAAACCGGGTCCTGTAACCGATTTAACACAGCCAATCAGCTATAGAATTCTAAAACCGGAATCTGGAAGAAGTAAATTGCCTTACATGGTTTTTGGTAGAGCGTATGTAAACGGAAACGTAATTAACGGAAACGAAAAAGTTACAAAAGACAACTGGGACGGTGGAATTCAACTTGAAAATAAAAAAGGAGAGTTAATGGCTTACGATGAAGCAAAAGAATATTTTGCTAAAATGAAAGCAGACAAACCTTTCCCAATGCCATGGTTCAATAAATTCATGACTGCTGAAGAATCATACGAATTTGTACTTAAAAATGTTGGAGCTACTTTACCACTTAGAGATAAAGTTGACGAAAGAATCGTAAGAACTGTAAAAACTGGAGTTCCAGAATATGCAAAAGGATTAGAGAAAAAGACTTTCTACCAATTCGAACACAGAAGACTTCCGATGGATTCTTATAAAAAAGGAATTATTACTGATATTTCTCAAGTTGGGGGATATCCAGAATACAAAGGAAAACCTTACGTAGACACAGACAAAGATGGTATGCCAGATGCATGGGAGAAAAAATACGGTTTAAACCCGAATGACCCATCAGATGCTCAAGGAGACTTAAACGGGGACGGTTATTCAAATATTGAAGATTACATCAACGGTGTAAATCCTGCAATAAAAGTAAACTGGAAAGATTTAGCTAATAACAAAGAAACATTAGTTAGACCTCTATTAGATTTAAAATAGGAACAGTTTTTGAAAACATAGAAAGCGCAGCTATTTTTTTCGCAAAAGCTGAAAAAATTGCTCGAAAAGTCGCTAAGACGCAAAGTATATTAAAAAAAGTAAAGAGAAAAAACTTTGCGTCTTAGCGACTTTACGAGATTAAAAAGAAAAGCGCCTTTAAATTTTAAAAAAAGTAAAATCATGAGACTAAATAAAATAAACGCAGGCTTATTATCAATCGTTTTCGCATTTTCAACTTTAAGTGCGCAGCAACATTTAGATCCTGAATATATCAAAGTTACAAACGAAAGAGCTGCGAAAATCGTTGTAAAATTAGATTTGAAAAATGATGCAAAAGAAAAAGCAGTTTCAAATATAATAGCGCAGCAATTCAGAGATTTAACGGAAATCCAGGACGGAAGGGATGCTGAAGTCAAAAAAGTAAAAGAAGACACTTCTTTAGCAAAAGAAAAACAAAATGAAAAAATTGACAAGCTGAAAACAAAAGCAGACGAGTCAATTGCAAAATTGCATAAATCATACCTTAAAAAATTAGGTAAAGAATTATCAGAAGACAAAATTACTGAAGTTAAAGACGGAATGACGTATGGCGTACTTCCAATTACGGTTGCGGGTTACAATGACATGCTTCCAGACTTGACTGCAGAACAAAAAGATTACATCTACAAAGCTTTAGTTGAAGCAAGAGAACACGCAATGGATGCTGGTTCATCTAAAGAAAAACACGGCTGGTTTGGTAAATACAAAGGAAGAATCAATAACTATTTATCAAAACAAGGTTACGATCTTAACAAAGAAAGTAAAGATTGGCACGAACGTGTTGAACAAAGAGAGAAAGCTAAAGCAGATAAAAAATAGCTATTAGTAATTAGTGAATAGTGTTAGTACTAAAGTAATCACTCTTCACTAATTACTAAGTACTAATCACTAACTATCAAGAACTAAACCAATGCAAAATATTTTTCCAAACCGTACTTTAAAGAGAACATTAATGGCTTTTTCATTTTGTTCGCTTGTTTCATCGGCGTATGCCCAATATCCTACGATTCCAAAAGACGTTCAAGCAAAAGCAGACGCAATTTTAGCTGATGAAGAGACAAGATTGAGCGAAATCTGGAATGCTAATCTTCACATTATTAAAGAAGAAGCAAAACAAGGAAAACCATATTTACCTTGGGCTTCTTATCCAAAAGATTTTGTTTTTGCAGATATTCCTGCTTTCCCAGGTGCTGAAGGCGGTGGAGCATATACACAAGGTGGACGTGGAGGAAAAATATTCGTAGTTACGAGTTTAGAAGACAGCGGAAAAGGAACTTTCCGTGAAGCTTGTGAAGCTGTTGGAGCAAGAACAATCGTTTTTAATGTTTCAGGAATCATTCGCTTAAAAAAGAGAATCAGCATGCGTGCGCCTTACGTAACAATTGCTGGACAAACTGCTCCTGGTGACGGAATTTGTATTGCAGGAGAAACTTTAGAAATCGATACACACGACGTTATTATCAGACACATGCGTTTCAGACGTGGTGCAACTGAGGTAACAAGAAGAGATGATGCACTTGGCGGAAATCCAATGGGAAATATCATTGTAGATCATTGTTCAGTAAGCTGGGGATTAGACGAGAATATTTCTCTTTACAGACATCAATTTGCTGCTAATGCAAAATCGAAATTGGAGAAATTACCAGCTTGTAACATCACGATTCAAAACACGATCTCATCAGAAGGTTTAGATACTTATAATCACGCATTTGGAAGTACAATTGGCGGATTAAATAGTACTTTTATGCGTAATTTATGGGCCGACAACATTTCTAGAAACGCTTCTATCGGAATGTATGGCGACTTTAATTTTGTGAATAATGTAGTATTTAATTGGTGGAATCGTACCTTAGATGGCGGTGATTACCGTTCGATGTTAAACATCATCAACAATTATTTTAAACCAGGTCCAATAACACCAGCAGGCGAACCAATTTCTCATAGAATTGTAAAACCAGAATCTGGATATATTGAACCAAAACAATATGGAAGAGCTTATGTTTCAGGAAATTTCATTGTAGGTTCTCCAGAAGTTACAGCAGATAACTGGAATGGCGGAGTACAATTGGAAAACCTTCCAGAAGCTGAAACAAAAGAGTTTTTAGCGGCAATCAAACAGCCAAAACCATTCTCTATGCCTCAATTCAAAATTATGAGTGCAGAAGAAGCGTATGATTTTGTTTTAACGAATGTTGGAGCGACAATTCCGAAAAGAGATGCAGTTGACGAAAGAATTTTAAAACAAGTTCGTACAGGAAAAATTGAAGCAAAAGATGGTTTAGAAAACTCAATCGGTAAAGAATTCATCAAAAGAAGATTACCTGCCGATTCATATAAAAAAGGAATTATAACACATCCAGATCAAGTTGGCGGTTATCCAACTTACAAAGGAAAAGCCTATAAAGATTCTGATAATGACGGAATTCCAGATGCTTGGGAGAAGAAATACGGTTTAAATCCAAATGATGCTTCAGATGCCAATAAAGATTTAAATGGAGATGGTTATACAAATATTGAGAAATATATAAATGGTATTGATCCAACTAGCAAAACAGATTGGACGAAAATCGAAAATAACACCGATACGTTGGCTAAATTAAAGTCATTATTACAATAGTGATTTAGTTATATAAGAATATTTTCAAAGCAAACCTGACAGGTTTTTAAAACCTGTCAGGTTTAATTAGCGTAAAGAATATCCATATAGTTTGTCATTCCGAGGAACGTGGAATCACACTCGTAACCACAAAGATATTTGACTATTATTGCGGAGTTTCTAGTGTGATTTCTCCTTCGTCGAAATGACAAGATTGTGAAGAATATAAAAACAAAAATAGCATTAAATTGAATTTCACTCAGTTAAAAAATATTGCTTCTTTTAAAAACACATTATTTGTAATGTGTTTTGCTTTGTCATTTAGTACAGACATCAAAGCCCAAAACACTTTCCCAGACATTGTAAAAACCAAAGAAGGAAAACTTTCTTTTACAGCAGACAATCAAGGAAACCAAATTCCTGATTTTTCTTTTGCAGGATACAGAAACTCTGAAGTCGCAATTCCGAATCTGGAAAACAAGATTTTTGTTTCCAAACAAGAAGACGATGCAACGCAGAAAATCCAAAATGCAATCGATTATGTAAGCGCATTAAAACCAGACAAATCAGGTTTTCGTGGAGCAGTTCTTTTAGATAAAGGAATTTTCAAAGTAAGCGGAACATTATACATCAGAAAATCGGGTGTTGTTTTAAGAGGAAGTGGAAATAGCGAAAACGGAACTGTACTTTTAGGAACAGGTTTAGAAAGAGAAGCTTTAATTAGAATTTTAGGTGTAAACGATAAAGTGTATAAAGATGCTTTCGAATTCAATAACGCTTACACACCGCTTGGAACTCAGAAAATCCAATTAAAAAACGCTTCGAAATTAAAAGTTTCTGACGAAATTGAAATCAGTAAACCTTTGACAGAGAATTTCATTAAAGAAGTAAATATGCAGGATTTCGGCGGAGAAACTTCTTGGATTGGATGGAAAAAAGGTGCTTGGGATATGACATGGAATAGAGTCGTAACCAAAATCAATGGAAATGAAGTTACGTTGAATGCTCCAATCACAATGTCATTAGATGATGTTTTCGGTGCTTCAAAAGTAACGGTTTATTCATGGCCGGGAAGAGTTGAAAATGCAGGAATTGAAAACATCTTGATTAAATCGACTTTTAACGCTTCAAATGCAAAAGACGAAGAGCACAGATGGCAGGCAATTAGTATTGAAAACACTAGAAATGCTTGGGTAAAACAAGTTAATTTCAAACATTTTGCAGGTGGAGCAGTCACGATTTTAAAAACAAGTCAGCAGATTACAGTTGAAGATTGTATTGCGACTGAACCAGTTTCTGAAATTGCTTCATTTAGAAGACATACATTTTATACAGAAGGTCAGCAAACGCTTTTCCAACGTTGCTATTCAGAATTCGGATATCATGATTTTGCTGTGGGAGGATTTGGAACAACAGGTCCAAATGCTTTTGTTCAGTGCGAATCGCATCTTCCTTTCAATAATAGCGGCGCAATCGGAAGCTGGGCAACTGGAGTTTTATTTGACATCGCTAATATAGATGGAAAGGAATTAAGTTATAATAACAGAGAACAAGGCGGAAGAGGAGCAGGATGGACAGCAGCAAATTCTGTTATTTGGGAATCTTCAGCTTCAAAAGTAGAATGTTACAGTCCACCAACAGCTCAAAACTGGGCTTTTGGAGTTTGGGGACAATTTGGAGGAAATGGACATTGGAAAGACGTAAACGGTCATATCAGTCCAAGAAGTTTATTCTACACACAATTAGAAAACAGATTAGGAAAACTTCCAACACCAGCTTTTATTTACGATTTAGGTTCAGAACCCTCTTCAAGTCCAACAATTGAAGTGGCGCAAGAACTGACAAAAGCTTCAGTTACAACGAAACAAAGTTTGCCTGAATGGATTGTGGAAGTTTCAAAACAAAACCCGATTAACATTAATAATTCAGGTTTAAAAAATGCAAATGATTTAAAAATTTCTTCTTCAAATAAGGCAGATAATAAATTAAAAGTTATCACAGAAAATGGCTGGTTAACTTTTAATGGAAAAGTAATTGCTGGAAAACAAATGAATGTGGCTTGGTGGAGAGGAGATCTTACAGACGATTTCGTAAACAAATCTTTACCACACGTAACTCGTTTTGTACCAGGAAGAACAGGAAACGGATTAACAGACAGAGTTCAGGAAACAGTTGATTATTTAACTTCGAATAACATCATCGCTTTAGAACATAATTATGGTTTGTGGTACGACCGCAGAATGGACGATCACGAACGCGTACGCCGAATTGACGATGATACTTGGCCTCCGTTTTACGAACAGCCTTTTGCAAGAAGCGGAAAAGATTTTGCTTGGGATCATTTGAGCAAATACGATTTAACAAAATTCAACGATTGGTACTGGAGCCGTTTAGCGCAATTTGCAACTTTGGCAGAACCAAACGGACAAATGTTAATCAATCAGCAATATTTTCAGCACAATATTTTAGAAGCTGGAGCGCACTGGGCAAGTTCACCTTGGCGTTCAGCAAACAATATCAATAACTCTGGATTTCCTGAGCCACCGCCTTACGCAGGGGACAAACGTATTTTTATGGCGGAACAATTTTACGATGTTACGAATGCCGAAAGAAGAAAATTACACCAAGGATTTATTAGAAAATCTTTCGAAAACTTTCAAGAGAACAGCAACGTAATTCAGTTAACAAGTGCCGAATATACAGGTCCGCTTCACTTTATGGAATTCTGGTTAGACGAAGCTCAAAAATGGAAAGACGAAACAGGTAAAAAAGGCTTAATAGGTTTAAGTGCAACAAAAGATGTTCAAGATGCTATTTTAAATGATGCCAAAAGAGTAAAAACAGTTGATGTAATCGACATTCGTTACTGGTATTACAAAGAAGACGGTTCGGCTTATGCTCCACAAGGAGGCGTTAATTTAGCTCCGAGACAGCACGCCAGAAAACTGAAAACAGGAAAAGAAACCGATAATCAAGTGTATCGCGCTGTTAGAGAATACCGAGAAAAATACCCTGAAAAGGTGATTTTATATTCAACAGACGGTTCTTCTCGTTTCGGATGGCCGGCTTTGATGGCAGGAGCTTCAATGCCAAATATTCCAAAAATTGAATTGCCTCAGTTTTATGCCGCTTTAAGCGAAATGAAATTAGTTGATGGAAACACGTTCTCAGACAATCTTTGGAAATTAGAAAACAAAGGCAAAAGCTATCTTTTCTATCTGAAAAACGATCAAAACATTACAATCGATTTATCAAACGAAAAAGGAACATTTGAAGTATTCGCAATCAATGCTTCAACAGGAAATATAACCAAAAAAGCAAACATCAGCGGAGGAAAACAAGTAACCATTCCACAAGCCGAAATAAAAGAAAAAGTGCTTTTTGTAGTAAGAAAATAAAAGTTTATTCGCCACGAATTCACGAATTAATTAATAATCTGTGTGAAATAAAACACAAAGTTGATCAAAATAAAATTCGTGAATTCGTGGCCATCAAACCCAAAAAACATAAATTCAAAAACAACCCAAAATGAATCTGAAAATAAAATCTTTATACGCTCTTAGTATAAGCTTTATGTTTACAGCACAAAGCGGATTTTCACAATCTGCTAAAACAAAAGCATCACTGCCTGAAATCAAAGTATCTAAAAATCAGCATTATTTTGTTACTGAAAACGAAAAACCATTTTTCTGGTTGGGCGACACAGGCTGGCTGACATTCGGAAAATTGGATAGAGCAGGAGTTGAGAAATATTTTAAAGACAGAAAAGAAAAAGGATTCAATGTTGTTCAGGTAATGGTTTTGCACAACATCAATGCCGTTAACGTTTATGGCGATGCGGCTTTAATAAACGAAGACGTTTCAAAACCGTTGCTTACGGCTGGAAATGATTTCAAAGATCCAAAACAATACGATTACTGGGATCACGTAGACTACACTTTAGACGTAGCTCAGAAAAACGGAATTTACGTTGCGATGGTTCCAGTTTGGGGAACAAACGTTGCAAAAGGCGACAGAGTAAGCAAACAACAGGCAACAGAATACGCTCAGTTCTTGGCTAATAGATATAAAAGCAGAACCAATGTAATTTGGTTAAACGGTGGAGACACACACGGAAACGAATTTCAAGATATTTGGAATGCTATCGGAAATACTTTAAAAACTAACAATCCAAATCAGTTAGTGACTTTTCACCCCTTTGGAAGAACCGACTCTTCAGAGAACTTCCACAACGAAAAATGGTTGGATTTCAATATGTTCCAATCAGGACACAGAAGATATGATCAGGATTCAGTGAAAACGAATTTCAAAGAAGACAATTATAAATTTGTTTTAAGAGATTTCGAATTAAAACCAACAAAACCAACACTTGACGGAGAGCCTTCATACGAAGGAATTCCACACGGTTTACACGACACTTTACAACCAAAATGGACAGCAAACGATGTACGTCGTTACGGATATTGGTCGGTTTTATCTGGTGGAGCAGGTTATACGTACGGACATAACGCTGTAATGCAAATGTTTAGAAAAGGCGACAAACCAGCTTATGGAAATAAAGAATTATGGACGTCAGCCATCAATGCGCCTGGAGCAAAACAAATGGTTTACATCAAGAAATTAATGGAAGAATTTCCGTTCTTAGAAGGAACTCCAGATGCTTCATTAGTGGTTAATCAAGGAGAAAAATACGATTATATTTCAGCTATTAGAGGAGAAAAATATGCTTTACTTTACACGTACAACGGAAGAATTATAGAAGTAAAGCTTGGAAAAATCGCCGGTGATAAATTCGAGGCGACTTGGTATAATCCAAGAAATGGTAAGAAAACCAAAATCGGAATTTTTGATAACAAAGGAACTCAAAATTTTCAGCCAGAAGGCAAAAAAGAAGATGGAAATGACTGGGTTTTGATTTTGAGATCTAAATAGTGATTAGTGAAAAGTAAAAAGTAATTAGCACAAGACTTTGAGGATTGTCCTCAATCTTGTCATCCCGAGGAACGAGGGATCTCCACAAGTAGCTCCATAAAGTGAATCGACAATCTTTGTCGAGTTTCTTGCGGAGATTTCTCCTTCGTCGAAATGACAAAAATGAGAATAGCTTAAAAAAACAACACAACCATGAAAATCAAAAATATACTATTCATAATATGTTTCATCACCAGTTTAACAACATTCGCACACGACGGCTGGTACAACATCTTAAACGAAGGTGGAAACAACAAAGGCCAAAAATGCACCCAAGCCATTCAGAATGCAATCGAAAAAGCATCCAAAAATGGAGGAGGAACCATCTTTTTCCCAGCAGGAGAATATTTAACAGGAGCCTTAACATTAAGAAGCAACATCACCATTCATTTAGATTCTGGAGCGCTTTTGAAGTTCTCAGAAAACTTCGATGATTTTCTGCCTTATGTAGAAATGCGTTACGAAGGAATCGTCATGAAAAGCTTCCAACCTTTATTTTATGCGAAAGACGTAGAAAACATCACCATTAAAGGAAGAGGCGTAATCGACGGACAAGGAAAAGCGTGGTGGAATGAAGTATACCGAATTGAATCAGCAAAAGAACCTTTGCCTCCAACAAAATACCAAACCATGTGGGAAGAGCAAAACAAAGGTCTTTACACAGAACCTTATTACAAAAGAACGGTTGACAAGAGATTTTTCAGACCTTCTTTCTTTCAGGCTTACAACTGCAAAAACATTATGATTGAAGGTGTAACTTTTCAAAATTCACCTTTCTGGACAATTAACCCAGAATTCTGCGATAACGTAACAGTGACAGGAATTTCAATTTTCAATCCGCATTCACCAAATACAGATGGAATCAATCCTTCTTCTTGTACCAATGTTCACATTTCAAACTGCCATATCAGCGTTGGAGATGACTGTATTACAATTAAATCGGGAAGAGACGGCGACGGTCGTAAATACGGAAAAGCGACAGAAAATGTAACCATCACAAACTGTACGATGTTAAGCGGTCACGGCGGAGTGGTTATCGGAAGTGAAATGTCGGGCGGAATCAAAAAAATAACGATTTCAAACTGTGTTTTTGACGGAACCGACAGAGGAATCCGTATCAAATCGGCTCGTGGAAGAGGCGGAGTGGTAGAAGATATTCGCGTCGATAATATCGTCATGAAAAACATCAAAGAAGAAGCTTTTGTATTAAGCCTTTTTTACGATAAAGGCACTAAAGTCGAGCCTGTAACAGAGAAAACGCCGATTTTCAGAAACATTCACATGAGCAATATTACGGCTTCAAACGTGAATAAAGCAGGACAAATTTTAGGAATCACAGAAATGCCAATTCAAAACATCACTTTTTCAAACATAAACATCGACGGAAAAGAAGGTTTTACGGTAAATACGGCAACGGATGTTGAATTTCATGATGTAAAAGTAAATGCAACTCTAGGTTCTTCTTTCAAAATTTCAGATTCAAAAAATGTTATTTTGGATAATGTTGGATCTTCAACACCTATAAAAGGCGTTCCCATTATCAAATTAGATAATGTTTCTAATACGTTAATCAACAATAATTTTCCATTTAATGCAACCGATATTTTTATCGAAGCAGATGGAAAAGAAACGAAGAACATTTTCTTGAAAAACAATGTTTTAAACAACGTAACAACGAAAATTAAAAAAGGAACTTCTTTAGATAAAAAAGCGATTACAGAATAGATTACACAAAATAATATAACACAAATTTCACGGATTGACACGAATTAAATCTGTGCTAATTGGTGAAATTCGTGTTCAACTTTATATTATGAAAAAAATATTCATCATACTAACCTTTTCACTTTTTGCGATATCTTACGCACAGAAAAAGAAAGAACTCTATCTTTTCACATCGTTTAGAGAACCCGCGACAGAAGGATTATATTTGGCTTACAGCGAAGATGGTTACAACTGGAAAGGTTTAGAAGGATCATTCTTAAAACCAGAAATCGGAGCCAGTAAAATCATGCGTGATCCGTCAATTACCAGAGGAGCCGACGGAACGTACCACATGGTTTGGACAACTGATTGGAAAGGCGGAAATGGTTTCGGTTACGCAAGTTCAAAAGACTTGATGCATTGGTCAGAACAGCAATATATTCCCGTAATGAAAAACGAGCCTGAAGTTATAAACGTTTGGGCGCCAGAGATTTTTTATGATGATGTAAAAAAGGAATACATTATTATTTGGGCATCGACAATTCCGTTCCGATTTCCAAAAGGGGTGGAAGAAGAGAAAAACAACCACAGAATGTATTATGTAACGACTAAAGATTTCAAAACTTTTTCGGATACAAAATTATATTACGATCCAGGTTTCAGTGTAATTGACTGTGTGATTGTCAAAAAAGGGAAGAAAGATTATGTTTTGGTTTTAAAAGACAACACAAGACCAATGCGAAACATAAAAGTAGCTTTTGGAAAATCGCCTTTAGGTCCGTTTGAGAAAAGTTCAGAACCTTTAACCGAATATTTATCAGAAGGTCCAACGGTTGTGAAAGTGGGTAAAAACTGGTTGTTATATTATGATAATTACGGTTCAAAAAATTATAAAGCTTTGAGTACCTCAGATTTTGTTCATTTTGAAGATGTTTCATCTAAAATAAGTCTTCCAGAAGGACATAAACACGGAACGATTACAACAATTTCAAGCGAAGTTTTAAAAGGATTAATTGATAAAAAATAAAATTATTCTCAACGTAAACCCGACAGGTTTTTAAAACCTGTCGGGTTTGATTAGGATTAAAAAAATAAAAGAATGATTACTTTCCAAAACATAAAAACCAACATCATCACTACAGCCACAATTCTGTTGGTTGGTACAGCTGTAAATGCTCAAAACGACACAGTTCGTTATGTTGGCAAAACACTTTCAAACATCGATTACCACCACGGAATGTTAAGTCCGGCAGTTGGAGTTCACGCTACACAAATCATGCGTGCAAGTCGTGAGCATCCAGAAAAAGCAGATGGTTTTGGATGGACGTACAATCATCAACCGATGATGGCGTATTGGAATAATACATTTTATTTGCATTATTTGAGTGATCCTTCGGGAGAACACATTCCGCCAAGTCAGACTTTAATTATGAGTTCTAAAGACGGCGTAACGTGGACAAAACCAGAAGTTATTTTTCCAATTTACAGAATTCCTGACGGTTGGAAAAAAGAAGGCGTAGAAGGCGTTGCCAAAGATTTGGATGCAATTATGCACCAAAGAATGGGTTTTTATACGTCAAAAGACAAACGACTTTTTGCTTTGGCGTATTACGGAATCGCAATGGATGAAAAAGACGATCCAAACGACGGAAAAGGAATTGGACGTGTGATCCGCGAAATCAAAAAAGATGGAAGTTTTGGTGAAATCTATTTCATTAGATACAATAAAACTTGGGACAAATCGAAATCAAAATTCCCATTTTATACGGCTTCGAAAGACAAAGGATTCAAAAAAGCTTGCGAAGAAATTTTATCTAATCCGTTAATGTTACAGCAATGGGTAGAAGAAGCCGATCGTGATGACGAATTGATTCCGTTACAGAAACCATACAAAGCTTTTAGCTATTATCATTTAGCAAACGGAAATGTGGTTGGTTTATGGAAACACGCTTTAACATCAATCAGTAGAGACGGAGGAAAATCGTGGGATTATATGCCGTTGCGTGCGCCAGGTTTTGTAAATAGCAATGCTAAAATCTGGGGACAAAAAACATCAGATAATCGTTATGCAACGCTTTATAATCCGTCAGAATATCGTTGGCCTTTGGCAATTTCTACAAGTGACGACGGATTGAATTACAAAGATTTATTATTGGTTCATGGAGAAGTGAGTCCGATGCGTTATGGTGGAAACTACAAATCTGCTGGACCTCAATACGTGCGTGGAATCACGGAAGGTGACGGAACTCCGCCAGACGGAAAAATTTGGGTGGGTTACAGTATGAATAAAGAAGATATTTGGGTGGCTTCGATTCCAGTTCCTGTAACTTCGGTAGTGACAGAAAATGTAAATGATGTTTTCAATACGCTTCCAAACGGAGAAGAATTGAAATTATGGAATACCTATGATCTTTCTTGGGCTTCGACAAAAATCGAAAAGAAAGCCGATGGTAAAAAATGGCTGACGTTAAGAGATCAGGATTATTTTGATTATTCTCGTGCGGAAAGAGTTATTCCTTTCGCAGCAAAAATGGAAGCTGTTTTTACTGTAATGCCAGAACAAAATAATCATGGTTTATTGCAGATTGAATTCCAAAATAAACAAGGTTTGCCATCAGTAAGATTAATTTTTGATTCTGATGGAGAATTAAAAGTAAAAAACGGCGCTCGTTTGAGTTCGGTTGCAAAATACGAAGCAAATAAAGCGTACAAAATCACAGTTAAATTAGATGCTAAAAACCGTCAATACACTATAAAAGTAAACGACGGAAAAGAATCAACAAAGATATTTTACGCTCCGACAGATGGTTTTGAAAGAATTATGTTCCGCACAGGAGAACAAAGATATTCGCCAAATCCAGACACAGCACCAGACACAGACGATTACGATGACTTGCCTCAAACCGGAAAACAAATTTCAGAGGCAGTATTCAATATCGAATCTTTGGTAACTAAAAAATTATAATGATTTTTACCATTAAGAGATTAAGAAAATTAAGCTGGATGTTTAATTAGACTTATCTTGAGAGCATAAAGTTAGAGAATGAAAAATCAACGTAACTGAATGCTTAATGAACTTAAGACAAAGTTTACATCTAGTGAGCTTAATTTACTTAATTACTTAATGGTTCAATTAAAAATTTATAAAGTGAATATTTCAAAATCCATATTATCCTTCATTTTTGCTTTTTGCTTTTTCCTTTCGAATGGACAAATCTTGCCTGTACGCTTAACAACAGAAATGGCTGAAAACCCATTAGCAGTTGTAGAGAATCAACCAAAATTAAGCTGGCAATTAGTTTCAAAAGAATCTGATGCATCGCAAGTCGCTTATTTGATTTTAGTAGCTTCTTCGGAAGAAAAACTAAAAATGGACGACGGCGATATCTGGAACAGCGGAAGAGTAAATACCGATAAAAATCTGCATATTGTTTATAGCGGAAAACCATTAAAAAACGAAACCAAATATTTTTGGAAAGTTAAAGTTTGGAATCAAGATGGAAAAGTTTCAAAATGGAGTAGAAATGCTTCTTTCAGAACCGTTCCGTTAGAATCAGATTTAAATCCAACTTGGATTGGAGCGATTACAAAAG
Source organism: Flavobacterium potami (assembly GCF_020026915.1). Classification (GTDB taxonomy): domain Bacteria; phylum Bacteroidota; class Bacteroidia; order Flavobacteriales; family Flavobacteriaceae; genus Flavobacterium; species Flavobacterium potami. The sequence continues at coordinate 1,268,324 of NZ_JAINUY010000001.1, forward strand.
CAGATAGTCATTTACCAGAAGGAAGAACGTATCATACAGCGACTTTCAATAGAGAAAAAAAGAACTCTTTTATTAATGCTTCCGATTCGTTGGCACGAAGAAGTATCATGCTTCGTAAACCTTTCGAAGTAGAAAAAGCAGTTAAAGAAGCAGTTGTTTATATTTCAGGTTTAGGACATTACGAATTAACGATCAACGGAAAAAAAGTAGGGAACAGCCAATTTGCACCACTGTGGACAGATTATGATAAAACGGTTAATTACAATGTTTATGAATTAAGCGCCAAAGATTTTCAAAAAGGCGATAACGTAATTGGCGTTCTGTTAGGAAATGGAATGTACAATACTTTGGCTGAAAGATATACCAAATTCTTCGTGAGTTTTGGTCCTCCGACTTTATTCTTCAAAATGAAAATCAAATATAATGATGGCTCAGAAGAAGTTGTAAAGTCAGATGGAACTTGGAAATACAGCAAAAGTCCGATTACTTATAATAGTATTTTTGGTGGAGAAGATTACAATTCGAACCTAGAACAAAAGGATTGGAATCAAAAAGGTTTCAAAGATAGAGATTGGAAAAAAGTAGTCATTCAAGAAGCTCCAAAAGGAGTTTTAAGACCGCAGACTGCACCACCAGTTACAATTCAAAAACAATATGAAGTTAAAACCGTAAAAGAGCTTAAACCGAATTTCTACGTTTTTGATATGGGACAAAATCTTTCTGGATTTCCAACGATCAAAGTAAAAGGAAAAAGAGGACAATCAATTCGTGTTTGGGTTGCCGAAGGATTAAATGAAGAAGGCACCATCGCGCAGGGAAGATCTGGAAAACCTTATTATTACGATTACACTTTAAAAGGCGATGGAGTTGAAGAATGGACACCGAAATTCAGTTTCTACGGTTATCAATATGTTCAAATTGAAAATATTAATTATAAAGATGCTAAGAATGCAGCGCTTCCAACTTTAGTAGATTTAAAATCGAATTTCATTTACAATTCGGCTGGTGAAGCAGGAAGTTTTGCCTGTTCGAATGAGATTTTCAATAAAACACATGAGCTGATTAACAACTCAATAAAAAGTAATTTCCAAAGTGTTTTTACTGATTGTCCGCAACGTGAAAAGTTAGGATGGTTAGAAGAAATTCAGTTGAATGGTCCAGGTTTAATGTTCAATTATAACTTGCAGACTTTCCTTCCTGCAACGATGCAAAATATTTCTGATTCGCAAAGAGACAACGGTTTAATTCCAACGATTGTCCCAGAATATGTGATTTTTGGCGGCGATTTTACCGATTCTCCAGAATGGGGCGTTACAGGAGTGATTCTGCCTTTGATGTATTACGAATATTATGGAGACGCTTCTTTATTAGAGAAATATTTTCCAATAATGAAAAAGTATGTAGATTATTTGGAAACAAAATCTACAAACCACATCGTTTCTCACGGATTAGGCGATTGGTACGATTACGGAACCCATGCAGCTGGATATTCAAAAAACAGTCCGATTGCGCTTTCTGCGACTTCACATTACTATTACGGAGCTTATTTGACAGCTAAAGCTGCAAAGTTACTAGGCAAGACCGAGGATTTTGAAAAATACGAAACATTGGCTTCTGAAATTAAAATAGCTTTCAACAAGGAGTTTTTTAATCCAGAAACGAAACAATACGGAACGAACAGTCAGTTTAGTAATTCGGTTCCAGTTTTTATGAATATCGTAGAACCGCAGTACAAAGAAGCGGTAATGCAAAATTTATTAGCTGACATCAAGGAAAAAGGAGATCGTTTGACAACGGGTGATGTTGGAAATCGCTATTTATTCCAGACTTTGGCAAGAAATGGAGAAAACGAAACGATGTACAGAATGCACAATCATTATGATGCGCCGGGTTATGGTTTTCAGATTAAATTTGGTTTGACCACTTTAACCGAACAATGGGATCCGAGAAAAGGAAATTCATGGAATCACTTTATGTTAGGACAAATTGAAGAATGGTTTTACCAAAGTTTAGCCGGAATTATGTCTGATCTTGAAAAACCGGGATTCAAACATTTCTTTATTCAGCCGGAAGTAGTTGGCGATATGACTTTCGCGAAAGCGGATTATCAATCGGTTTACGGAAAAATTGCTTCTTCTTGGGAGAAAAAAGACGGCAAGTTTATCTTAAATGTTCAAATTCCTGTGAATACGACAGCGACAATAAAATTGCCTGTTTCTAAAGATTCTGAAATAAAAATTGATGATAAAAAGGTTAGAGCAGGTTTTAATGAAAAAGATAAAAAACCGGTTTTAGAATTGGGTTCAGGAACTTATACAATAGAATGCAGCTTGTAAAATGTGAAATGTGATTTGTAAAAATGTAAAGTCACTTTTCTGCAGTAAAAAAGATAAAAATCAATTGCCTCCAGTTTTAACTGGAGGTCAGAAAATAAAGCAAGTCAAAGGCTTTAGCCAAATGAGTAAGTTCGGCTAAAGCCAATTTTTGAAAATCAATTTGTTTTCCTCCAGTTAAAACTGGAGGCAATTCAAAAAACATTTAATAATGAAAAATTTAAAATACATCATCTTAGTTTCCATTTTTGCTTTGACATTTGCTAATGCACAAAGTACTTCTGATACCAATTTTAGAAAACCAGTATCAGAAACTTTAAAGAAAATTGAAACGCTTTTTAAAGTAACAATCAATGATGACAGAGGTTTATTAAAAGGAAAAGAACTGGATTATGCCGATTGGAGAATTGAACCAGGAAATCTGCCGCTTTCGTTGACCAATATTTTGGCTCCATTCGAATTGATGTATTTCAAACAGCCGGATGGAACGTATATCATTCGTAAATATGAAAACCATAAAGTTTCAGTCGATAAAGGAAAAGAACGTTTGTTTTATTTAGAAAGCCTTTATTCGACTAAAGAAGAATGGGAAAAACGCAAAACGGAGTTAAAAGCTTGTATGATTACATCATTTGGTTTGGATAAGGCGCCCCCTACACCTAAGTCTAAACCACTTTTAACTCCAAAGAGAATTTACAAAGATTATAGTGTTGAAAATATAGCTTTGGAAATTTTACCAGGGGTTTACGCGACGGGTTCGATTTATAAACCGTATCCGCTAAATAAAAAAGCAGCTGTTATTCTAACTCCGGACGGACATTTTGGCGACGGTAGATACAGAAAAGACGAGCAGTACAGATGTGCGATGATGGCTAAAATGGGAGCAATTGTTGTGGGTTATGATTTATTTGCTTGGGGAGAATCGTTATTGCAATTTCCTGAAGAAACGCATAGAAACAGCATCGCATCAACAGTTCAGGTATTGACAGGAATTCGTTTCTTGGATTATCTGGCTACAGTTAAAAATGCTGATATGACAAGAGTTGGTGTTACAGGAGGTTCTGGCGGAGGATCGCACACGATGTTTTTAGCAGCGATTGATGACAGAGTAAAAGTTTCGGCTCCAGTTGTAATGGTTTCGTCTCACTTTTCAGGCGGATGCCCATGCGAAAGCGGACGCGGAATCCATTTATGCGGAAACGGAACTAACAATGCTGAAATTTCAGCAATGATGGCTCCAAAACCGCAATTGATTGTTTCTGATGGAAAAGATTGGACATTGGCAGTTCCTGAATTGGAATTTCCGTTCATTCAAAGAACTTATGAATTATACGGCAAGAAAGATTTAGTTGAAAATGCTCATTTTGCAAAAGAAGGACACGATTTCGGAATCTCGAAACGTATGGCTTTGTATCCATTTATGGCGAAATATTTAGATTTAGATTTGAATAAAGTAAAGAACGACAAAGGCGAAATCGACGAATCAACCTGTGTGATTGAACCAAAAGAAAAGCTTTTTGTTTTTGGAGATAAAGGAGAAAAACTACCGAAAAATGCTCTAAAAGACATCAACAAATTATATGAAATGTTCGGAGAAAAAAATCTGAAAGTTTACGAGGTTAAGAAATAAAGATAGTTGCCGCGAATTTCACTAATTCGCACGAATTATTTGTTTTCCCACAGATTTAGCAGATCAAACAGATTTTAATCAGTGAGAATTCTTTAATTAGTGGCTAAAAATAAAAAAAGAAATTAGTGCTAATTCGTGTAATTCGTGGCAAAAAGAAAAACATATTTATGAAGTTAAAATTTAAAATCACAGCAATCTGTTTTGGAATTTTTTCGTTTGCTGCAACAGCACAAAACGACTTAAAATTATGGTACGATAAACCAGCAGCCATCTGGAACGAAGCTTTACCATTAGGTAACGGACGTTTGGGCGCCATGGTTTTTGGTGATCCAGCAGTAGAGCGTTTGCAATTGAACGAAGAAACTATTTGGGCGGGTTCTCCAAACAGCAATGCACATAACAAATCTATCGAGGCTTTGCCAAAAGTAAGACAGCTTATTTTTGACGGAAAATTTGACGAAGCACAAGATTTGGCTACGAGAGATATTATGTCGCAAACCAATGACGGAATGCCGTATCAGACTTTCGGAAGCGTTTATATTTCATTCAATGGACATCAAAAATATACGGATTATTATAGAGATTTAGACATCAGCAATGCTACGGCTAAAGTAAAGTACAAAGTAAATGGCGTTGAATTTACAAGAGAAATTTTAACCGCATTTTCAGATCAGGTCATTGTAGTGAAGCTTTCTGCAAGTAAACCAGGTCAGATTACTTGTAATGTTTTTATGAACAGTCCAATTGACAAAACCGTGGCTTCGACAGAAGGAAACCAAATTATACTTTCTGGAGTTGGAACTAACTTTGAAGGCGTAAAAGGAAAAGTAAAATTTCAAGGAAGACTTACGGCTAAAAATAAAGGTGGAGAAATTGATGCCAGCAATGGTGTTTTAAGTATTAACAAAGCTGATGAAGTTGTTTTGTACATTTCGATTGCAACTAATTTTAAAAACTACCAAGATATTTCTGGAGATGAAATTGCGAAAAGCAAATCATTTTTAGATCAGGCATTACCAAAAAGTTTCGACGAAATCAAAAAAGTGCACGTTGATTATTACCAAAAATTCTTCAACAGAGTTTCTTTAGATTTAGGTTCGAATGATTTAGTTAAGAAACCAACAAACGAAAGAATTAAAGATTTCTCTAAACAATTCGATCCGCAATTGGCCGCTTTATATTTCCAGTTTGGACGTTATCTTTTAATTTCAAGTTCTCAGCCAGGCGGACAGCCAGCGAATTTACAAGGAATTTGGAACGATATGGTTACACCGCCTTGGGATAGTAAATACACCACAAACATCAATGCTGAAATGAATTATTGGCCAGCGCAAGTAACTAATCTTCAAGAAATGCACGAACCGTTTGTTCAAATGGCAAAAGAGTTAAGTGTTACAGGAGCAGAAACGGCTAGAATGATGTACAATGCCAGCGGATGGGTTTTGCATCACAATACTGACATTTGGCGAGTAACCGCTCCAGTAGATTCAGCTGCTTCGGGAATGTGGCCAACGGGCGGTGCTTGGGTTTGCCAAGATTTATGGGAAAGATATTTATATACTGGAGATAAAAAATATTTGGCAGAAATTTATCCAATCATGAAAGGTGCTGCCGATTTCTTTTTGGATTTCATGATTGTAGATCCAAATACAGGATATTTAGTTGTCGTTCCTTCAAGTTCTCCAGAAAACACACATGCTGGCGGAACAGGAAAAGCAACAATTGCATCAGGTACAACAATGGACAATCAATTGGTTTTTGATTTGTTTACGCATGTTATGGAAGCTTCTGCATTGGTTTCACCAGATGCTGCTTATGTGAAAAAAGTTAGTGATGCTTTGGCAAAAATGCCACCAATGAAAATTGGAAAACACAATCAGTTACAAGAATGGCAGGACGATTGGGATAATCCAAAAGACAATCACAGACACGTTTCGCATTTGTACGGATTGTATCCAAGTAATCAGATTTCGCCAATAAAAACACCAGAATTATTTGAAGCGGCTAAACAATCTTTAATTTACAGAACAGACGAATCTACAGGATGGTCAATGGGTTGGAAAGTAAATTTATGGGCAAGATTATTAGATGGAAATCACGCTTATAAATTGATTCAAGACCAATTGCATTTGGTAACGGCCGACCAAAGAAAAGGAGGAGGAACGTATCCGAATATGTTAGATGCGCATCAGCCTTTTCAAATCGATGGAAATTTTGGTTGCACAGCAGGTTTTGCTGAAATGTTGATGCAGAGTCAGGAGGGAGCGATTCAATTATTGCCTGCTTTACCAACGGTTTGGAAAGACGGAAGCATAAAAGGTTTAGTAGCAAGAGGCGGTTTTGTAATCGATATGACTTGGAAAAACAATAAAGTTTCGACTTTAAAAATATATTCGAAAATTGGTGGAAACTGTCGCTTAAAAGTTGAGAATAGTTTGAGTGGTTCTTCTATCAAAAAAGCAAAAGGTAAAAACTCAAATCCTTTGTTTTATGATGTTGAAGTGAAGAAACCAATTATTTCAAGTGAAGCAAAACTGGAAAAAGTAAAACTTCCGAATTATAATATTTACGATGTGAATATGAAAGCAGGACAGACGTATACTTTTACGGGAAATTAAAAATATTTTAAAACCATATAAGTGATATAAGAAAATATAAAGAAATGTTTAACTGAACTTATATTACTTATATGGTTTAACTTTTAAAGATTGAATTGTAAATGTTGACAAATTTCAAACATAAAATAATAGCCCTTTCCATCATAATTGCTTGTTTAAACAGCAGTTGCAAATCTGGTACAGGATCTTCGCAATTAGGAAAATCGGCTATTTTGAAAGAAAAAGATTTTAAACATTATGTTGATTATTTCAACACGATGGAAGATGAAAATTTAAAATTTGCCATTCCGAATGACAGTGCTTGGGCTTGGATGGAAAAGAATATTCCGTTGTTTGAATGTCCGCAGCAAAATTTTGAAGAAATCTATTATTTCAGATGGTGGAGTGTTCGCAAACACATCAAAAACACACCGCAAGGATTTGCTATTACAGAATTTTTAGTCGATCGTTCGTATGCCGACAAATATAATATGATCAGTTGTGCTTTGGGACATCATATTAATGAATTCAGATGGGTTCATGATCCAAAATACATTGAGCAAGATGTAAAGCTTTGGTACCGAGGCAATGATGGAAAACCGATGAACAAATTGTATAAATTCAGCAGTTGGACAGCTGATGCCTTGTACAATCGTTATTTGGTGAATAAGGACGAAAAGTTCTTATTGGATTTATATCCAGATATGGTTACAGATTATGCCGTTTGGGAAAAAGATCGTCAGCGTAAAGACGGTTTGTTTTGGCAACATGATGTAAAAGATGGAATGGAAGAATCTTTAAGCGGCGGAAGAAAAGTACAAAATGCAAGACCAACGATTAACAGTTATATGTACGGAAATGCTGTAGCGATTTCGAAAATGGCTGCAATGAAAGGCGATAAAGAAGTAGAAGCAAAATTTAAAGCTAAAGCGGATGATTTGAAGCAATTAGTAGAAACGAAATTGTGGAATCCAAAAAGTGAATTCTTTGAAACTTTGACACAAAAAGATACACTGGCGCAAGTTCGCGAGGCAATCGGATTTATTCCGTGGTATTTTAATCTTCCAGAAAAAGGAAAAGGATTTGAAAAAGCTTGGGAACAAATAAAAGATGAAAAAGGATTTTCGGCTCCGTTCGGTTTAACAACAGCAGAAAGAAGAAGTCCGCGTTTTAGAACTCATGGGACTGGAACTTGTGAGTGGGACGGGGCAATTTGGCCTTTTGCAAGTTCACAGACTTTGACCGCAATGGCGAATGTTCTAAACGATTACAGTCAAAATTTTGTTGGAAAACCAGATTATTTCAAACAAATGGAATTGTATGTTCAGTCGCAATATTATAGAGGAAAACCTTATCTTGGCGAATATTTGGACGAAACGACTGGCTATTGGTTAATGGGCGACAGAGAAAGAAGCCGTTATTACAATCACTCGACTTTCAACGATTTAATGATTACGGGATTGGTTGGTTTAAGACCGAGAGCTGATGAAAAAATTGAAGTCAATCCGTTGATTCCGCAAGAAAAATGGGATTGGTTTTGTTTGGATAATGTTCTATATCATGGCAATATTATCACCATTCTTTGGGATAAAACGGGAGAAAAATATAAAAAAGGAAAAGGTTTTAGAGTTTTCAAAAACGGAAAAGAAATTGCGTTTTCTGAGAAATTGGAGCGAGTGATTTCGGAGTAAATCGAAATGTTTTATCTAATTGTTTCACGCAGATTTTAAACAGATTTAAGCAGATTAAAAATGGATTTTTTATCCTTAATCTTGTTTCATATCAAAAAAATAAAATCTGCGTGCATCAGCTTAAATCTGCCTAATCTGCGTGAACTAAAAATCATCGCAAAGACAATAAAATAATATCATGAAAAAGTTTTTTTTACATCTTACCTTAATCATTTCACTTTTCACCATTTCGGCGAAAGCCCAAAATAAAATCAGTGTGAATGATTTAAAATGCGAAATGCTTACCAATCCCGAAGGAATTGACGTTTTACAGCCAAGATTGAGCTGGAAAATAAAAGCGGAGGTAAACGATGTAAAACAAACGGCTTATCAAATTATTGCTTCTTCTAGTTTAGAAAAATTAAATGCCGGAAATGGTGATTTATGGGACAGCGGAAAAGTACAAAGCGACGCTTCTGTAAATGTAATTTATAAAGGGAAAAAGCTCAAAGACCGTCAAGATGTTTTCTGGAAAGTAACTGTTTTTACGAATAAAGGAGAAATTCAATCCAAAGAAAATGCACATTTCAGCATAGGGATTTTGACTTATGCGGATTGGAAATCAACGCGATGGATTGGTTATGAAAAAACGTCTCCAGGTGATAGTATTTCGCAGTATTCTAGATTGTCAGCACGTTATCTTCGAAAAGAAATCAATCTAAAAAAGAAAGTCAAAAATGCTAAGGTTTTTATTATCGGAATGGGATTGTATGAGTTGTACATTAATGGAAATAAAATTGGAGATCAGGTTTTAGCTCCTGTTCCAACTGATTATACGAAGAATGTAAAATACAATGTTTTTGATGTGACTTCGAAGTTGCAAGAAGGTAAAAACATGTTGGGAACGATTTTAGGAAACGGACGTTTTTTTACGATGCGTCAGGATTATAAACCCTATAAAATTAAAACTTTTGGTTATCCAAAAATGGCTTTGCAGTTGTTTGTAGAATATACTGATGGAAGCAAAGACGTTATCAGAACAGATGACACTTGGAAAATTACGACTGACGGACCAATTTTAGCCAACAACGAATACGACGGAGAAGAGTATGATGCCCGTAAAGAAATGAAAGGCTGGAATACCGTTAATTTTGATGATAAAAAATGGCTTTCTGCTGAATATGTTCAAGAACCGGGCGGATTCTACGAAGGACAGATGTCGGCTAATATGAAAGTGAAGCGTGAAGTGAAACCTATTTCGATAAAACAAACGCCAAAAGGAACTTATATCTTAGATATGGGACAAAATATGGTGGGCTGGTTGCAATTGAAAGTCAAAGGAAATAAAGGCGATAAAATCACGATGAAATTTGCGGAATCACTTCAACCAGATGGTTCGTTGTATATTGCGAATTTGCGTGATGCAAAAACTACTGATATTTATACTTTAAAAGGTGAAGGAGAAGAAGTTTGGGAACCTCGTTTTATTTTCCACGGATTTAGATTTGTTGAAATTTCAGGTTTTACGACAAAACCAACTCTAGAAAATTTTGTTGGAAAAGTAGTTTATGATGATATCCAAACCACAGGAACTTTCGATTCTTCAAATCCAATAATGAATCAGATTTTTAAGAATGCTTGGTGGGGAATCAGTGGAAATTATAAAGGAATGCCAATCGATTGTCCGCAGAGAAACGAGCGTCAGCCTTGGTTGGGAGACAGAACAACGGGCGCTTATGGCGAAAGTTTTTTGTTCGATAATAATACTTTATACGCAAAATGGTTAGACGATATTAAAAACTCACAAACGATTGATGGCGGACTTCCAGATGTGGCACCAGCTTTCTGGCGTTATTACGGAGATAATGTCACTTGGCCAGGAACATACATTACAGTTGCCGATATGTTGTATCAGCAATTTGGTGATGCAAAAGTGGTCGAAAAACAATATCCGTACATGAAAAAATGGATGGATTACATGGAAGAAAATTATTTGGTTGATGATTTAATGACAAAAGATAAATACGGAGATTGGTGCGTTCCGCCAGAATCTTTAGAATTAATTCGTTCAAAAGATCCAGCTCGTTTAACCGATGGCGAATTGATTTCTAGTGCTTTTTATTATCAACTTTTGAATATCATGAAGAAATTTGCTGTGATTGCAAATTCAAAAAATGATATTCAACATTATGATGATTTGGCTTCAAGAATCAAAAAAGCATTCAACGCTAAATATCTGAATAAAGACAAAAACAGTTACGCCAATAATACCGTAACAGCAAATTTATTGCCTCTAACTTTCGGAATGGTTCCAGATGGACTTCAAACCAAAATATTCGAAAATTTAGCGCATGAAGTTGAAGTGACTAAAAACGGACACGTAAGTACGGGAGTTATTGGAACACAGTTTTTAATGCGAACTTTAACTGATTACGGTCGAGGTGATTTGGCTTTCAAATTAGCATCAAATAAAACCTATCCAAGTTGGGGATATATGGTTGAAAACGGTGCAACCACGATTTGGGAACTTTGGAACGGAAATACCGCAGATCCAGCAATGAACTCACAAAACCACGTGATGCTTCTAGGGGATTTACTGATTTGGTATTACGAAAATATGGCAGGAATTAAAAGTAATCCTGAAACTCCGGGCTTCAAACAAATTATTATGAAACCAGATTTCAATGCGGGATTGACTTATGTAAATGCTTCTTACGAATCGGTTTATGGAACAATAAAAAGCGACTGGAAGAAAGACAAAAAAGCTTTAGTTTGGAATATTACCATTCCGGCAAATAGTTCTGCTGTTGTGTATCTTCCGGCAAGTGATGTTTCAGCTGTTTCAATCAATAAACAGAAGCTGGATAAGACTTCTTTCGCTTATTCTACGGATAAAAATCAGGTTATCGTTACACTTTCGTCAGGAAATTATGCGGTAAACGTTAAATAAGATGCATTTTTAGTATTTCGGGACAGTACAGGATACATTGTTAATTTTTTAGTGTTATTTTTACACTTAATAAATATTTTTACCTAAAAAAATGTTAGGTATATATTTATAGTCGGAAAAAATAATTCATAATACAATTAAGAATGAAGATAACAAAATTAGCATTTGTCTTGTTTGGACTTTTCCTTTTAGGAAGTTGTAAGTCGGCTTTAGAAAAAAAGACTTGGAAAGAAGGAATTCTCGTAGACCAATTTGTTTACGATAAAGCGCCTTATCCGTCTTGCCACGCCATTACAATTGTCGAAGCTACAAATGGTGATTTAGTTGCTTCTTGGTTTGGAGGAACTCACGAAAGAAATCCTGACGTATGTATTTACGTTGCCATTAAACCAAAAGGAAGCGATACTTGGAATGAAGGCGTAAAAGTAGCTGACGGTGTCATGAAAGAAGGACCAAGATTACCAACTTGGAATCCTGTTTTATATCAAATTCCAGGTGGCGATTTAATGCTTTTTTACAAAATTGGACCAAAACCATCGGAATGGTGGGGCGTAATCAGAACTTCATCTGATGGCGGAAAAACATGGTCTGAAGCTCAAAAAATGCCTGATGGTTTCTTAGGACCAATCAAAAATAAACCTGTTTTATTAAGTAACGGAACTTTATTATGTCCGTCAAGTATCGAAGGCGACGGCTGGAGACTTCGCATGGAATCTACTCCAGATTTCGGAAAAACTTGGGTAATGGGCGATACGCTTTCAAGAGGAAAACAAAAAATCAATGCGATTCAGCCAAGTATTTTATTCCACAAAGACGGAAGCATTCAAGCAATAGGAAGAACTCGAAACAGAGCAATTTTCAGCACTTTCTCAAAAGACAACGGAAAAACGTGGTCGGATGTTGAGTTAATCGGACTTCCAAATAACAATTCTGGCACAGATGCTGTAACACTTAAAGATGGAAGACATTTATTGGTTTACAACCACGTTCTTCCTCCGGGAAAAGAAGCTAAAGGACCAAGAACACCTTTGAATGTTTCGGTTTCTAAAGACGGAATTCACTGGAATGCAGCTTTGGTTTTAGAAGATTCAAAAATCAGTCAGTATTCTTATCCTTCCATGATTCAAGGTTCAGACGGAATGGTGCATATCGTTTACACTTGGAGAAGAGAAAAACTGAAATATGTAAAAGTTGATCCAAGTAAATTAGTGGCACTTCCAATCAAAAATGGTGTTTGGCCAGGTGAAGAAGGAAAAGTGGTAACAGCAGTAAAAGCGGAAGAAGAGTAAAATTAATTGAACCATTAAGGCATTAAGAAAATTAAGTTGTTGTGCTTATTATGCTTTTTCTTTAAAAAGAACATTAAGCTTAATTCTCTTAAGTTTTCTAAGAATAAAAATAGTAAAAATACTGAAGCTTAATTTTCTTAATATCTTAATGGTAAATTCATATAACATGAAGCTAAATAAAAACTTAATTGTTGTATTATTTGTTGCGATGTCAACAACATTCAACAGCTGTGCAACGGCTCAGTCTTCAAACAAAAAGCAAAAATATAAAGTGGCGGTTTGTGATTGGATGATTTTAAAAAGACAAAAATTAAATGCTTTTGGTTTAGCAGCAGAAATAAAGGCTGACGGAATCGAACTAGACATGGGAGGTTTAGGAAATCGACCAACTTTTGACAGCAAATTGGGCGATCCTGTAGAAAGACAAAAATTCTTAGATAAATCGAAAGAAACAGGAGTTGGAATCAGTTCCATTGCTATGTCTGGATTTTACGCACAATCATTTGCAACAAGAGAAATCACGCCAATGATTAACGATTGTGTTCAAGCAATGAAAAACATGAAAGTTAAAGTGGCGTATTTACCTTTAGGAACACAAACCGATTTAGTTAAAAATCCAGAATTACGTCCAGAAGTAATTAAGAGATTACAATGGGCAGGAAAAGAAGTAGGGAAAATTGGTGGTGTAATTGCGATTGAAACTTCTTTGGATGCGACAGAAGAGAAAAAACTGTTAGATGAAGTAGGTTCGAAATACATTAAAAGCTCTTTCAACTTTGCGAATGCTTTAGACAATAAAAGAGATATTTCTTCTGAGTTAAAGATTTTAGGAAAATATGTAGTGCAGATTCACGCTTCAAATACCGATCAGTTTTGGTTAGAAAATGACCCAGCGATTGATATGCCAAAAATTAAACAAACTTTGGACGAAATGAAATGGAGCGGATGGCTGATTGTAGAGCGTTCGAGAGACGCGACACAAGTTCATAATGTAAAAGCCAATTACGGAGCAAACGTAGCTTATTTGAAGAAAATTTTTCAAAATTAAATAAAAATACAGTGATCAATATGTAATCGTTAAACTAAACAAATTATCACTACAAATCTGCCGAATCTGCTAGATCTGCGAGAGTTTATTTTTTCCCGCAGATCTAGCAGATTAAGCAGATTATTTTAAATAGAATACCCAAAAACAGCATACTATGAAATATTTACAATTACTTTTTTTATGTCTTTTCGTCTCTTTCGCGACAGCGCAAAACATTACTATTGTTAGTGATGCGACTTCGCCAAGAGCAAAATTTGGAGCAGAGAAATTATCAGAAACGCTTTCAGCAAAAGGTTTTACAGTTGCTTCTGCCGATAAATTAAAAAGTTCAAAAGATAAAGTAATTGTTATTGGAGAAAAAGGAACTGACTTTTGGAAAAAGAATGCAAAAAGCGCTAAAATCGACGATAGTAAATTAACGAAGAAAGAAGGTTTCTTAATTCGCACTCAAAAAAATATCATTTTCATTGAGGGAACAGATGCGAGCGGTACTTTGTATGGCGCAATGGAATTGGTAGACAGAATTAAAAGTTCAGGTCATCTTCCTTCAGAAATCAACATTGAAGATAGTCCGGAAATGGTTCTTCGTGGAGCTTGTATTGGAATGCAGAAACCGGTTTATCTTCCGGGCCGTGATGTTTACGAATATCCTTATACGCCAGAAACTTTTCCTTGGTTTTACGATAAAGCACTTTGGATAAAATATTTAGACATGCTGGTAGACAACCGCATGAACTCTTTGTATTTATGGAACGGACATCCGTTTGCTTCTTTAGTAAAATTGAAAGAATATCCGTTTGCAGTAGAAGTGAGCGACGAAGACTTCAAAAAGAACGAAGAAATCTATAAATTCCTAACCGTTGAAGCTAACAAAAGAGGGATTTGGGTTATTCAGATGTTCTACAATATTATTGTTTCTAAGCCTTTTGCAGAGCATTTTAATATTAAAACACAAGATCGCTCAAGACCAATCACGCCTTTATTGTCTGATTATACTAGAAAATCTATTGCGGCTTTCATCGAAAAATATCCAAATGTTGGTTTAATGGTTTGTTTGGGAGAAGCAATCAATACGGTTGATGATGACGTAGAATGGTTTACCAAAACGATTATTCCGGGTGTTCGTGATGGTTTGCAAGCATTAGGAAAAACAGAAGAACCGCCGATTATTTTACGTTCTCATGATACAGACGGACCTTTGGTGATGGAGAAATCACTTCCGTTATACAAAAATTTATATACAGAAAGTAAATATACAGGAGAGTCTTTAACGACTTATACGCCGGGCGGACCTTGGGGAGAAACGCACAAACAATTGAGCGCTTTGAAATCAATTCATATTGAGAATGTTCACATTTTGGCAAACTTAGAACCTTTTAGATATGGTTCTCCAGATTTTATTCAAAAAACAGTAAAAGCAATGCACAGTGTGCACGGAGCTAATGCATTACACTTATATCCGCAAGCTTCTTATTGGGATTGGCCATATTCTGCTGATAAAACAAAATCGGGTGAGCGTTTACTAGAAATGGATCGCGATTGGATTTGGTACAAAGCTTGGGCAAGATATGCTTGGGATAGCAAAAGAGACAGAAACGAAGAAGTTAAATATTGGGATAAAGATTTAGCAGCGAAATTTGGAACAAGCCAAGAAGCAGCAAATAATATTTTAAAAGCATACGAAGAAACAGGAGAAATTGCTCCAAAAACGTTAAGACGTTTCGGAATCACAGAAGGAAACAGACAAACCTTATTGTTAGGAATGTTCGAAAGCCAATTGGTGAATCCGTCGAAATGGAGAGTATATCCAGGTTTCCACGAATCTTGCGGACCAGCGGGCGAATTGCTTTTAGAATACGCTAAAAAAGAATGGAACAAAGAGCCACATTCTGGCGAACTTCCAACGCAGATTATTGCTGAAATTACAGAACACGGAAGATTGGCTGTTGAAGCGATAGACAAAGCAGAAGCTAGTGTAACGAAAGACAAAGAAGAATTTGCACGTCTTAAAAATGATATGCATGCGTACAAAGCTTTCGCCGATTTCTTTTCAGAAAAAGTAAAAGCAGCGTTGTTGGTTTTAAGATACAGTTATTCAAATGATATTGCCGATTTAGACAAAGCAATGCCTCATTTGGAAAAAAGCTTGGAGCATTACGAATTATTGGTAAAGTTGACAAAAGATACTTATTACTATGCCAACAGTATGCAGACTGCACAACGTAGAATTCCGATTGGAGGAGACGATGGAAACAACAAAACTTGGGCTGAATTATTGCCTCATTACGAGCGTGAATTGGCTAATTTTAAAAGAAATCTTGAGAAACTAAAATCTTCAAAAGACGGAAAAGTAGAAAGCAAAGAAGGAAAACCTTGGAAAACGGCAGAAGTAACTTTCATCGATGAAAAACCGGGAACTTATTTAGTAAAAACTGGAACAAAAGTCTACGGAACAGATATTTCTGAATTAACAAAAATAGCTCCTGAACTTCAAAACCTAAGAGGATATTCGTTTGTAGAAAACGATCAAAATGAAAAAGGAACACACTTGAAGTTTAGAAATACAAAATCGGTTAAATTGGTAGTTGGATATTTCAATTCAGATCAAAAGAGATTTTTATTGCCTCCAAGTTTAGAAACAGATGCGGCGGGAAATGCTCACGGTCAAGCCGAAGTAATTCTGGCAAGTGCGATGAACTTGAAAGATTTACCACGTGTAAACATTCATACGTATACTTTCCAACCAGGAGAAAATAAATTAGATTTAGGAAAAGGAAAAGTATTGATTTTAGGTTTCATCGATGCTGATCAAAACATTACACCACGTGATGTTGGATATATTGATGCAGGAGAAAAAGCAGCGGTGGATTGGTTATTTTATTAATCCGCATTCCTGCAAGGTTTTCAAAACCTTGTAGGTATTATAAATGAACGTTAAAATTAAACCTACAAGGTTTTGAAAACCTTGCAGGAAATAGAAAATATGAACAGAATAGTTTTTTTTATTTTTTGTTTTTTTTCAAGTCTTTGCTTTGTTTGGAGTCAGAGCAAAGATTCAGGTAAATTTCGAAAAGAGATTTCTCTGAATTCGTCTTGGGAAACCATAATCTTGGAAAATCTTCCGGTGCAGGAAGAGAGGTTTGTAGACCATCCAAAAACTGATTCCAATTGGCAGCAGGTTAGTGTGCCTCACAATTGGGATCAGTATTATGGTTTCAGGAGAACAAAACATGGAAATTTACACGGTACTGCATGGTACAAAAGAACATTAAAACTCGATAAAACTACGGCTGGAAAAAGGCTCTTTTTGTTTTTTGAAGGCGTTAGTTCTTATGCGACAGTTTGGGTAAACGGAAAAAAAGTGGGCGAACACAAAGGTGGGCGAACCACTTTTACGCTTGATATTACTAAAGTGGTTTCTTTAGATAAAGAAAACCAAATTTTGGTAAAAGCATCACATCCATCTTTTATAGCCGATCTTCCTTGGGTTTGCGGTGGTTGTTCTGGCGAATGGGGATTCTCAGAAGGTTCTCAGCCAATGGGGATTTTCAGACCTGTTTCTTTAGTCGTTACCAACGATGTTAGAATCGAACCTTTTGGCGTTCATATCTGGAATGACAAATCGGTTTCGAAACAAAAAGCAATTTTATTGACTACGACTGAAATCAAAAATTATGGGACTTCAGATCGAAATTTAACGATAGAAAATATTCTTTTTGATGCTTCAGGAAAGAAAGTTGCAAGCTCAAAAAGTTCGGTTAAATATACTTCGGGCGAAATAAAATCGGTTGCTCAGACTTTACCAGAAATTCAAAATCCGAAATTGTGGTCGCCGTCTAATCCGTATTTGTATAAATTGGTTACTTCTGTTATCGAAAACGGAAAAGTAATCGATCAATTAACAACGCCTTACGGAATTCGTTGGGTAAGCTGGCCTGTGAGTCGTGACGGAAAAGACAATCGTTTTTTTATTAACGATGAACCAGTTTTTATAAATGGTGTTTGTGAATACGAACATCAAATTGGAAATAGTCATGCGTTTTCAGACGAACAAATTCACGCTAGAATCGAACAGATTAAAGCTGGCGGATTTAACGCTTTTAGAGAAGCACATCAGCCTCATAATTTATTGTATCAAAAAGAATTGGACGAAAACGGAATTTTGTTTTGGAGTCAGTTTTCTGCACATATTTGGTATGACACACCAGAATTCAAAGAAAACTTCAAAACCTTATTGCGAGAATGGGTTAAAGAACGCAGAAACAGTCCTTCAGTTGTCATGTGGGGCTTGC
This sequence comes from Flavobacterium potami, assembly GCF_020026915.1. Classification (GTDB taxonomy): domain Bacteria; phylum Bacteroidota; class Bacteroidia; order Flavobacteriales; family Flavobacteriaceae; genus Flavobacterium; species Flavobacterium potami. Next base: position 1,286,133 of record NZ_JAINUY010000001.1, read on the forward strand.
AGAATGAAAGTACAATTCCGAAAGAGTTTGCCGAAGAATGTACGCAGATTATACGTGAAATGGACCCATTATCGGCTTCACAAAGAATTGTGACGACTTGTAACGGTGGAGAAGGAACAGATTGGAATGTTGTTCAAAACTGGTCAGGAACGTATGGCGGAGATCCGTTGAAATACCATTTAGAAATGACGACTCAATTATTAAATGGAGAATACGGTGCATGGCGTTCTGCCGATTTACATACAGAAGGTGAGTTCGATCAAAAAGGAACTTTAAGCGAAAATCGTTTTTCTCAATTAATGGAAATTAAAGTGAGAGAAGCTGAATCGGTTAGAGATAAAATCGCTGGACAATTCAATTGGCTTTTTGCTTCGCACGAAAACCCAGGACGTGTTCAAAACGGGGAAGGATTTAGAGATATTGATAAAGTTGGCCCAGTAAATTACAAAGGACTTTTTACAATTTGGGGCGAGCCGATGGATGCCTTTTATATGTATCGTGCTAATTACGCTTCAAACAAAACGAATCCGATGGTTTATATCGTTTCGCACACTTGGCCAAGCCGTTGGGAAAAAGCGGGAATCAAAAGTGGTATCGATATTTACTCGAATTGCGACGAAGTTGAATTGTTTAATGACGTGAATAAAATTTCACTTGGAAAACAAAAAAATCCTGGAATTGGAAAGCATTTTCAGTTTAACAATGTCAATATTCAATACAATGTTTTATACGCAGTTGGATATGTAAACGGAAAAGCAGTTGCCAAAGATTATATTGTTTTGAATACTCTTCCGAAAGCGCCAAATTTGGAATCTTTAGTTGCTGATAAAACGGATATTTTAAAAGCAAAAAGTGGTTTAAATTATATCTACAGAGTAAATTGCGGTGCTTCTGAATATACAGATAGTAACGGAAATACTTGGTTAACCGACACACACAAAAGCGGACATAACACTTGGGGATCTTTATCTTGGACAGATAATTTCGAAAAATTGCCAGACTTTTTTGCAAGTCAAAGAAGCAGTTTTGATCCTGTAAACGGAACAAAAGATCCAGAATTATTCCAGAATTTCAGATATGGAGTTGATAAACTGCGTTACGAATTTCCTGCGCCAGACGGCGAATATGTAATCGAATTGTATTTCTCAGAACCTTGGTACGGAACTGGTGGCGGATTAGACTGCAAAGGCTGGCGTTTGTTTGATGTAGCAATCAACAATAATACGGTTTTAAAAGACTTTGATATTTGGGCAGAAGTTGGACATGATAAAGCGTTAAAGAAAACTTTTACTGTAAAAAGTGTCAATGGAAAAATCGTGATTTCATTTCCAAATGTAAAAGCTGGACAAGCGATTATTTCAGCGATTGCGATTGCAACAAAAAATAAAAATGTAAAACCAGCGGATCAATCGCCAAGAAATATTCAGAATGTAAGTTTAGGTGCTAAAGATTTTAAAATGGGTTCTTGGTTAGATATCAATTCGAAACAATATTCTAATTCTGAAGTTATTTTTACCGAATTACCTTCTGAAGTTTTTGGTGCTGATTATTTACAGTTTGCCGCTAATTCAAAAACCTCAGGTTCATTCACAGCAAAAGAAGAATCAACTATTTTTGTTTTAGTCGATGATAAATCAAAGTCATTAAAAGGACTTTCAGATTATAAGAAAATAGAAGAAAAAGCGAAAAACAACAACGGAGTTTCTTTTGATGTTTTCACTAAAAAAGTAATAAAAGGGGAGAAGATCACTTTTGATAATGCTGAAACAATTTCGACAATTGCAGTAGTTCCAACTTACGATATGGGCGAAAAAGACGATTCAAGACCTGTCGTAATCATAGAAGCAGAAAAAACAAAAACGACTGGAACAGGAATTGAAAAAGGAAATTTCAAAAAAGCGGATTATATTGAATTTACTAAAAAGACCAATAACAGTATTGAGTTTGAAGTAAAACCAGGGGTTGCTGGAATTTATTTAATGCGTTTCCGTTTCATGAATCGAAATGAAACGCCAATGAAAGTAAAATTCAAAATGGAAGATGCATACGGAATTCTAATGCGAAATGACACTATTGAATTTTTCCCTTCACCAGAAAAATGGAAAATTTTGAACACCACATCAGGAGGTTATATCAATGCAGGAACGTATAAAATTACTTTGGAAGGAGATGATTTGAAAGGGTTGTTGATTGATAATTTTGAATTTCAGTAGGTTTTTGTGGGAGGTAGAAAGTGACAGAGTAACAAAGTGACAAAGGTTTCTTTTGAAAAGGTATTAGTTTGTCAGGCTGAGCGAAGTCGAAGCCCACGCAAAGTAACTCTACAATTTAGGATTATAAAGAAATAAAATAATCTCGCAAAGTCGCAAAAAACGCAAAGTTTTTTTCTGAACCATATAAGTAATATAAGTTCAATTAAGACAAAACTTAAATTATCTTATATTACTTATATGGTTTAATTTACTTTGCGACTCTGCGACTTTGCGAGAGAAAAAATAAAAATATGTTTAAAAAAATTACACTTACATTATTGTTTTCGGTATCAATTTTTGCACAAAAACAAGCCAGAATTGTAGAAGACTTCAACAAAAATTGGAACTTTAAATTAGGAGATTATCCCGAAGCGATAAATGCTAATTATAACGTATCAGATTGGAGAACGCTTCAATTGCCGCACGATTGGAGCATTGAAGGTGCTTTCGATAAAGATGCTAAAACCAAACAAGCGCAAGGATTTTTGCCTGCTGGAAAAGGATGGTATCGTAAAGTTTTTACGATTCCTGCGAGTTGGAAAAGCAAAACAATTTCGATTGAATTTGATGGTGTTTTTAAGAATAGCGAAGTATTCTTAAATGGGAAATCATTAGGAGTTCGTCCAAATGGTTATATCTCATTTGCTTACGATTTGTCTCCGTATTTAAATTATGGACAAGCCAATACTATCGCTGTTAAGGTCGATAATGATTCTCAGCCAAACTCAAGATGGTATACTGGTTCTGGAATTTACAGAAATGTGAGATTGGTGGCTAGCGAAAAATTGCACGTAGGGAAGTGGGGAACTTTTGTAACTACACCTGAGGTTTCAACAAAGCAATCAAAAGTGCATTTAGAAGTTACAATCAATAATGATAATGATAGTGCCAGAGAATTTACATTGGTGACTTCAATTTTAGATGCTAAGAATAAAGAAGTAGCCAATAAGACTTCTACAGAAAAAATCGGTGCTAAAACATTTGAAACAAAAGTGCATAACCTCGATGTTTTAAAGTCACAATTATGGAATACCGAAAATCCGTATTTGTATAAAGTCATTACTAAAATCTACGAGAAATCTGTACTAGTTGACAATTACGAAACGCCGCTTGGATTCCGTTATTTCAATTTCGATTCAGAAAAAGGATTTTCATTAAACGGTGTTCCAACTAAAATTTACGGAGTTTGTCTGCATCACGATAATGGTGCTTTGGGAGCTGTAGAAAATATTCACGCCGTTAGAAGAAAACTGACTTTGATGAAAGAAATGGGAGCAAACGCGATTAGAATGTCTCACAACCCACATTCTTTAGAAATGATGCAATTGTGCGACGAAATGGGATTTATCGTTCAGGACGAAGCTTTTGACGTTTGGAAAAAGAAAAAAGTAACCAACGACTACCACAAAGATTGGGATGCTTGGCACAAACAGGATTTAGAAGATTTTATCAAAAGAGACCGAAATCATCCGTCGGTTATGATGTGGAGTATTGGTAACGAAATTAGAGAGCAGTTTGACAGCACTGGAATTGCGATTACGAAAGAGTTAGCTAAAATTGTAAAATCTTTAGACGTTACTCGTCCCGTAACTTCTGCTTTGACTGAAAATGTAATCGAGAAAAACTTCATTTATCAATCAGGTGCTTTAGATCTTTTAGGATTCAATTACAAACATGAAGATTATAAAGATTTTCCAACTAAGTTTAAAGGGCAAAAAATATTAGCTTCAGAAAGTGTTTCAGCTTTAGAAACACGTGGACATTACGATCAATCAGATATTATCCAAGCTTGGCCTGTAAAACATGGCGCTCCATTTGATGGAAATGCAGATTGGACGGTTTCGGCTTACGATCAAATAAAATCTTATTGGGGAGCAACACACGAGGAAAACTGGAAAACAATTAAAAGTCAGGATTTCATGGCAGGAACTTTTATCTGGACTGGATTCGATTATATCGGAGAACCAGATCCTTATCCGTTTCCTGCAAGAAGTTCGTATTTCGGAATTGTAGATTTAGCCGGACTTCCAAAAGATGTCTATTATATGTACCAAAGCGAATGGTCGAATAAAACAGTTCTGCACATTTTACCGCATTGGAACTGGAAAAAAGATCAGGAAATCAACGTTTGGGCGTATTACAATAATGCAGATGAAGTAGAATTGTTCTTAAACGGAAAATCATTAGGAAAGAAATCAAAACAAAATGATGATCTACATATTTCTTGGAAAGTGAAGTTCGAACCAGGAACGTTAAAAGCGATTTCTAGAAAGAACGGAAAAGTAGTTTTAGAGAAAGAAATTAAAACCGCTGGAGAAGCTTCTAAATTGAATTTAGAAGCAGATAAAAAAGTGATTAAAAATGATACTTACGATTTAGTTTACGTAACGGTTTCGATGACAGACAAAGACGGAAACTTCGTTCCAAATGCAATGGATTTAATCAATTTTGAAGTTACGGGCGGAGGAAAATTAGTTGGAGTTGATAATGGTTATCAAGCCAATTTAGAATCCTTTAAAGCCAATTCTTGCAAGCTTTTCAACGGAAAATGTGTTGTGATTATTCAATCGAATGGCAAGAAAGAGAATGTTCAGTTGAAAGCGAGTACTGGAAATGGAATTCCTATTTCGTCAATCAATATTAAAGTGAATTAAAAAAATAGAAAGCTTAAAAAAACTCCATTAGAAATAATGGAGTTTTTTGTTCATAACCACATTTATTTTGGAAGTCTTGCCAGAATTGGCTGTCCTCTATATCTTTTGCTAAAAGCTAAAAGAAGAAAAAAATAGAAATCTTTAACTATTTTCAGATTTCTTCCGCAACCCTCACACTACAGGACACTTACTTCCTATAAATTCGTTTATTTAGAATTTCTTTAAAAATATACTAGATGGAAAGAGTTTTTGCAGAATATCTTATTGAAACCCCTTATGATGTAGAACAAGCTTCAGCGGTTTTGGCGGGAGAGCAGTCTTCGGGAACCTTTGTGTCAGTACCGGGCGAAACTGAAGAATTGAAAAAGCGTTTTGCAGCAAGAGTAGAGGATATTCAGTTATTGGATGTGTCAGAGGAACCATCCATTCCGGGCGGCAGTATTCCTGGAAAAAAATATCAGAAAGCAAGAGTAAAAGTTAGCTGGTCTATAGAAAATTTTGGGTATAATCTGCCAGTTTTAATTAGCACTTTACAAGGAAATCTATATGAAATCACGCAATTTACAGGTTTGAAACTAATGGATTTTGAAGTGCCGGAATCTTTTCAAAATCATTTCAAAGGACCTAAATTCGGAATCAAAGGCTCTAAATTATCTTGTGGCGTAACCGACAGACCAATGATTGGAACTATTATTAAACCCAGCATAGGAATGAGCGTGGAGGAAACTGCGACTTTGGTAAAATCATTAATTGATGCCGGAATCGACTTTATTAAAGATGATGAATTGATGGGATCTGCTGCTAATTCACCTTTTGATGAAAGAGTAAAAGCGATTATGAAAGTTATTCGTGACAACGAACAAAAAACGGGTAAAAAAGTAATGTATGCTTTCAATATCAGTGATGAAATTGACGAGATGCAGCGAAAATATGATCTGATTATAAAGGAAAAAGGAAGCTGTGCAATGATCAGCATCAACAGTGTCGGGCTTTCGGGAACGAAGAAAATATGTGATCAGGGCGAACTCGTTATTCACGGTCACAGAAATGGCTGGGGAATGCTGAACCGCCATCCTTTATTGGGAATCGAATTTCCTGCTTATCAAAAAATTCAGCGTCTGGCAGGAGTCGACCAACTTCACGTTAACGGAATTCAGAATAAATTTTGGGAATCGGATGATTCGGTAGTGACGTCCATAAAATCTTGTTTGAAACCGTTTTTAGGCGGATATGAAATCTTGCCTGTTGTCTCTTCGGGACAATGGGGTGGACAAGCAGTAGAAACTTACCGAAGAACCCAAACTACCGATTTGCTGTATATGGCAGGTGGCGGTATTTTGGCACATCCAATGGGACCAAAAGCTGGAGTAAACGCATTACAGCAAGCCTGGACAGGAGCCGTTGAAGGTTTGTCTGTTGAAGAAACTGCTTTGAAGTATCCTGAATTTGCCGCATCAGTAAAGAAATTTTCTAAGTAATGAAAAACAATAAATTGCTATTAGCTTATTATGGCGATGATTTTACGGGTTCTACGGATGCCCTTGAATTTCTGACATTGGCTGGAGTGAAAACCATTCTTTTTCTTCGAAAACCGACTCAAAAGGACTTAGATCGCTTTCCAAAAATTCAAGTAATTGGTCTGGCTGGAAAAAGCCGATCAATGTCGCCTTCGGAAATGGAAGCAGAACTTTTTCCTGCTTTCGAAAACCTGAAAAGTTTTGAACCCGCACATTTTCATTATAAAGTCTGTTCTACTTTCGATTCGGCACCACACGTTGGTAACATTGGAAAAGCAATTGAAATTGGAAGTGAGGTTTTTAATCAGAAAACAGTTTTGGTTTCGCCGTCAGCACCACATTTGGGAAGATTTTGTGTATTTGGAAATCTTTTTGCCCGAATGGGAACTATTGGAAACGGAGAAATTTACCGTATCGACCTTCATCCGTCTATGAGTAAACATCCTGTGACACCTGCTTTGGAAGGGGATTTGACGATTCATTTGGCAAAACAAACTCAGAAATCCATCAATCTTGTCAATTTAACCACAATTGAAAAAGGTTCTGAAAAAGTTCTGGAAGAAGTTGCTAATAACAAAAGTGAAATTCTGTTTTTTGACGGATTTAATTTGGAACATCTAAAAACGATTGGAAGTGTTTTTAATGAATTGGCGGCCGAAAAAACATTATTTTCTGTTGGTTCATCTGGAATCGAAATGGCTTTGGGATTAGATTGGAAAGACAAAAAAGTTATAGGAAATCAAAAAACATTTGAATCAGCAGGAGAAATTTCTCCCATACTTGTTTTATCAGGAAGCTGTTCTCCAGTAACATCAGATCAAATTGAATATGCTTTACAAAATGGATTTTTGGAAATCGCATTAGAAAGCAAAGCCGTTGCTATTCAAAATCAGGCTGAAATTATACAGAATACCGTTGCTCAAATTGTTGACAATTTCAATCAGGGCAAAAGTACCATTTTACATACTAGCAAAGGTTCAAACGATCAGCGTATTGCAGAAACCGAATTGTTTTTTAAATCAAAAGGCTTTTCAGCAAATGAAATTCAGAAACAATGCAGTTCAATTTACGGAAGCGTTTTGGGACAAATAGCGAAAGAAGTATTAAAAGCTGTCAAAATAAAAAGAATCCTTTTTGCAGGTGGGGATACTTCAAGTTATGCTGCTTCGAAATTGGATATTCTGGCACTGGAAATGATTGCGCCAATAGCTCCTGGAGCTCCGCTTTGCAAGGCAGTTTCGGACAATGAATGGGTAAATGGAATAGAAATGAATTTTAAAGGCGGACAAGTGGGCACCGCCGATTATTTTATAAAAGTATTAAAAGGAGAAAAATTATGAGCGCAAAAGTTTTAGGTTTTGTACATACATCGGCAACATTGGTTCCGTTGTTTCAGCAATTAAGCAATGAGTTTTTACAAGGAATTGAAACATTCAATATAGTGGATGACAGCTTGATAAAAGACGTAATCAAAAAAGGAAAACTAATGCCAAATACTGCTGCAAGAGTCGTAAGCCACATTCAGGCTGCCGAAACTGCAGGTGCGGATGTGATTTTGGTAACCTGTTCGTCTATTGGTGTGGCGATCGAAACGGCTGCGACATTGGCAACAGTTCCAGTAATTCGTGTAGATCAGGCAATGGCAGATGAAGCAGTGCAGATCAGCAGTAAAATTGGTGTAATTGCTACTTTGCCAACGACTTTGGAACCAACCAGTGATTTGGTTAGAAGAAGAGCAGAATTGGCAGGTAAAAATGCAACAATTACTTCGAAATTATGTGAAGGTGCTTTTGAAGCTTTAATGAGCGGAGATTCGGCTAAACATGATGAAATGGTTGCTAAAGCGCTGAAAGAATTAATGAAAGATGTAGATGTAATTGTTTTGGCGCAGGCTTCAATGGCACGTGTTGTTGATGGCTTAAGTGACGAAGAAAAACTAGTGCCTATTTTGGCAAGTCCAGCTATTGCAGTGAAAAAACTGGCGGAGCTTTATTTCTAAAATAAAATTCTGAGCAGAAAGATTAGCTGGTTTAGTAGAATCTTACCGCTTTCCGTTGCAATCTTTTGTGCCGAATCTCGGTACAAAAGGATTTTCCCTTCAATCGGGGTTAAGGTTTGTGATTTGGCTTATTGCCATCATTTAAAAACTAATATTTAATAAGTAATAAATTTATGCGTAAATATTTTGTTTGGGCTGTCCCAATATTTTTTATTGCAGCTGCTTTTGGCTGGTTACAGCAAATGGATATAATATGGAAGTTAGGATTGCTGTTTGGTTTTTCAAGTATTGCTATTGGGGCGGGACATCTGAAAATGTTAAGCGGTTATCAATACACGTTTTGGATCATTACTGCCGTTTGTGCAGGATTGCTGTATCCCGAATTTTTTCTTCACGTAGGCAGTTTCGATATGCGCAATAAATGGCTTATTTTGATTATAATTCAGATGGTAATGTTCGGAATGGGAACACAGATGAGCATTGAAGATTTTACAGGTATTCGAAAATCAGGAAAAGGGGTTCTGATTGGTTTATTAGGACATTTTACTATTATGCCGATTATGGGTTTTCTAATTGCCAAAACGTTTGGTTTTGAACCTGAAATCGCAGCGGGAATTATCTTGATTGGTTCTTGCAGTAGCGGATTGGCTTCGAATGTGATGACATATATAGCCAAAGGGAATTTGGTTTTGTCAGTAACTGTAACGGCAATGTCTACTTTGGCTGCGCCAATAATGACCCCGTTTTTGATGAAAATTTTTGCAGGTACCATGGTCGAAGTTCATTTCTTCAATATGATGATGGAAATTATTAAAATTGTCCTTGTACCTTTGGCAGCCGCAATGATTCACGATATATTAAAAAATTATGGGAATCTGGCAAAAAAGAGAATTTATATCCTGACTATCGTGTCAGCTGTTTGGCTGGCGATTGTCCTATTCTTCGGAAATTCATTTGCAGTTGCTGAAGATAGTACGGCTTCACATATTTTAGAAATAATCAATTTCACTTGCGGCGCTTTTATCGTTGGTACATTGTATCATTTATTGTATAAAGTATATCCAAAAATAGATGCGATTATGCCTTATTTCTCTATGTTCGGAATCATTTATTTTACATTGGTAACCACAGCAGCGGGAAGGGATAATTTAATTCAGATTGGTTTTTTACTTTTCTTAGCTTCGGTTTTACATAACGGAGCGGGTTATTTTTTTGGTTATTGGCTTAGCAGGTTAAGTGGTCTGGACAAAAAGAGCAGTCAGACTATCGCTTTCGAAGTGGGGCTTCAAAATGGTGGCATGGCTTCTGGATTGGCAGGTTCAATGGGAAAACTGGCAACTTTGGGTTTGGCTTCGGCTGTCTTTAGTCCGTGGATGAATGTTTCGGGATCTTTATTGGCTAATTATTGGCGAAAGAAAGGGGATGAGGAAGAAGTTATTTCTTGATTTCTTATTGTTTATAAAAGTAAAACTTCCGTTTAAAGCAATTTAAACGGAAGTTTGTAATTTAGCGTTGTATTGAATTACGATAATAATTTTTCATCATAAAAAAATAGAAAAATGACACCAACTTTCTTCGCAAACCAATCAGAATTTAGAAAATGGCTTGAGAAAAATCATAAAGAAGAAAAAGAGCTGTTGGTTGGTTTTTATAAAGTTACCAGTAAAAAAGCTTCTATGAGTTGGTCAGAATCGGTAGATCAAGCGCTTTGTTTTGGCTGGATTGACGGTGTTAGAAAATCAATTGATGCAGAGAGTTACACCATTCGTTTTACACCAAGAAAACCTTCAAGTATTTGGAGCGCTATCAATATTCAAAAAATAGAAGATTTAACTAAAGCAGGTTTAATGACTAATGCCGGTTTGAAAGCTTTTAGTTTTAGAACAGAAAACAAATCAAAAATCTACTCGCATGAAAAAGAACCAGTTCCATTATTAGAAACTTATGAAAAAGAGTTTAAAAGAAACAAAACGGCTTGGGAATTTTTTGAAAAACAAGCGCCATCTTACAAGAAAGTCATGATTCATTGGATCATGAGTGCCAAGCAGGAAAAAACGCAATTATCACGACTTGAAAAAACAATTTCAGAAAGTGAAAAACAGAAAAGGGTGCTATAAATATTAGAATAAAATTATTATTTTAGTGTGCTGACTTTTAGTGAAATATGGAAATAGAAAATACCACAAAAATAAAAGGGGAAATTTTGCTGGGTATTATTTTTGCTCTCGAATTATACGCCTTGCCTGTACAGTTTTATTTGCTATTAAAAGGTTCTGAATTTACTTTTTTCAGCGCCGCAGTTCGCTTTTTTAGCTTTTTTACCATCCTGACCAATACGATAGTTTTCTTCTGCACCGCTTTATTGTTGTTTGGAGGAAAATGCAGATTGAATTCTTTTTTTAGAAAATGCACCACTATTACTGCAATAACGGTTTATATCTTAATTGTGGGTATGGTTTTCAATTTACTGCTTCGTCAATTAATTGATTTAAAAGGACATCACCTCATTGTGAGCGAAATATTTCATACCGTTGTTCCTGTCTTGTTTTTCTTTTACTGGTTATTTTTTGTCAGTCCTGAAAAAATTTCGTTTAAGGTTATTTTGTTTTGGCTCGTTTATCCAATTATTTATATTATCTACACTCTTTTCCACGGAATTCTAACCAATTTTTATCCTTATCCTTTTATAGATGTTACCAAATTGGGGATGAAAACGGCGCTTTCTAATGGCTTTTTCGTATTGATCGCTTTTGTGATTTTATCGATTATTTTAATTTCTATCTCTAAAATCAGAACGAGATAAGTTGATATATTACGAAAAACAAAAATTAAATTATTACGTATATCTAGTAATGGATCATTTTTGAACTTTGCGAATTATTTTGACTTAAGTTAAAAAAGCATTTTATTCTTACTTTTTTGCAGTGCTTTAAGGAATTTGATGATAATTATTTGGCAAAAATGATGATTTGTTGATATTAAATTTATATTTGCGCAAATAAAGAAAAACTCAGATTAGCTCAGAACAAGGAAATATTAGAATTGATGAAGCTTATTACAAAGAATTATTTTACTCTTTGTATCCAAGACTTGTGAGCTATAGTTATACTTTTGTAAAAGACAATTTTCTAGCCGAAGAAGTGGTAGAAAATGTTATGCTACAACTTTGGGAAAACCGCATTAAGTTCGAAAAGATAAATGATGTAAAATCGTATCTCTACACTATGGTTCGTAACAGTTCTTTATTAGCATTGAAAAAAGAGCAAAAAGTGGTAGAATTAGATCATAAACTTTCAGACGAAGCCGCAGATTTTGATTTTAATATTTTGGAAGAAGAATTATATTCTGATTTAATCGATGCTTTAAATTCGTTGCCAGAAAAATGCAAAGAAGTTTTTGAACTTTCTTGTTTAGAGGGAATGAAGTATAAAGATATTGCTGAACAGCTTAATATTTCTGTTAATACCGTCAAGTCTCAACGCGCACGCGCCATAGAATTATTGAAGGAAAAACTTAAAAATCACTCCGAACTTTTATTTATTTTGCTTTTTCTTTAAAAAAAATCAAAAAACCTTCCACCCATTTTTGATGTTTCGTACTCTTAGTTATATAACATTTACTTAAAGTGTTAATAACCGATACTTAATATCAAAAAATATGTCCCAAGGAAAGAAAGAATTTGTAATCGCTGCTCTCATAAGAAAGGAACTGCTTACGGGAGAATTATCGATTGAAGAAAATGCTCTTTTGCAAGAGTGGCTTTCTGTACCCAAAAATCAAGAATATTATCAAAAAGTTATTGATTTAGAAACTTTAAAAGGAAAAGAAAGATTTTATAAAGCGGTCGATACTGATGTGGCTTTTGAAAGAATTAAAGAAAAACTAGGCTTTGAAGATTCGCCTGTAATTTCTCTTTTCAATTATAAAAGAATATGGAAATATGCGGCAGTTCTGATATTGCTGGCAGGAATTACTTCTGTTTTCTTTTATATGAATAACAATGAAGTTGCAACAAACGAGAAAATTGTTGTAAAAAGCATTGAACCGCAATACAACCATCCGACTTTGGTTTTGGCGGACGGAACAGTAGTTTCTTTAGAACCTAAAAAAGAAAAAATTGTTTCTAAAAATGGTGTCATTTCCAATGTAAATCATGTTTTAGTTTATGATGCAAAAGCATTGAACGGAAAAGTTTCAATAGGAGATAATACTTTGATTGTTCCTGTTGGCGGAATTTACGCTGTCAATCTTTCAGACGGTACAAAAGTTTGGTTGAACTCAAAATCTACTTTAAAATATCCAGTAGAGTTTAGCGGAAACAAACGTAATGTGACTTTAGAAGGAGAAGCTTATTTTGAAGTAAGCAAAGATTCTCATAGTCCGTTTACGGTAAAAACTAAATCTGGAAATGTTACCGTTTTAGGCACCCATTTTAATGTAAGTGCTTATGATGAAGATCATAATTTTGAAACGACATTGGCAGAAGGAAAAGTAAAAGTTTCAGGAGTTAATCAATCTGTGGTTTTAAATCCGGGGCAACAGGCTCGTTCTAAAAATGCCGGTTTAAGTGTAGTCGATGTTGATGCGGCTGTTTATACTTCTTGGAAAGACGGTAAGTTTTATTTCGAAAATGAAAATCTGAAAAACATTTTGACCAAAATGGCGAGATGGTATAACTTTAATGTGAAGTTCGAACAAAAAGCATTAGAGCAAATTAAATTTACCGGAATTGTTTTGAAAGACGAACCAATAGATCAGTTTCTTGATGTTATCAGTAAATCATCTAATATTAAATATAAAATAACCAAAGTAAACCAAACGTATGAAGTAACCGTAAGTAAGTAAAAACAAAAAAACCGGAAAATATTGCAGTATTTCCCGGCGAGTATTTGTTCAGTCGAAAAAAAGAGTTCGAATTCAATTAACCAACCAAAACATTTAAAAGTATGAAAAAAAACCTATCCGCAAAAGATTGTGGGGTAAAATCCGCGCTTTGGGATAAATTTCTTGATCTTATGAAGAAATCCCTAATATTAACCATATTTCTTTTTAACATTGTTGCCTTTGCCTATTCCCAAAAAGTAAGCATAAACGCGAGAAACCAATCAGTATCGAATGTTTTAAAAACAATTACGAGAAAAACTAATGTAGAGTTTTTTTACAGTGATGATGTTTTTGATGCACAGAGAAGAGTAAATATAGCAGTAAATAAAGCTGATGTAATGGCCGTTATCAAAGAATTAATTGGCGATGATTATAAAGCAGAATTTGTAAATAACAAATTGATTGTTATTTCATTAAATACAAAAGCTAAAATTGGAACGGCTTCAGTTTTAGAAGAAAAAGTAAAAATCAAAGGAGTTGTAACCAATTCTAAAAAAGAGTTTTTAATTGGTGCAACAGTTTGGGTAAAAGGGACTAAAGATGGTGCCGTTACCAATTTTGATGGTTCTTACGAAATTATGGCCAAAAAAGGAGATGTTCTTGTTTTTGAGTATTTAGGATATAAAAAAACGGAAGTTACCGTTTCTGACAATCTTATTATTAATCCGGTTTTATTAGAGGATGTAAGTAAGTTAGACGAAGTGAAAATCGTATCTACCGGTTACCAAAAAATTGATAAAGAACGTTCTACAGGATCTTTTGTTGCTCTTACTGCAAAAGATTTAGAAAAAGTTCCGGTTAATAATGTATTGCACAGATTGGAAGGTCAGGTTGCTGGATTGCAATTAAATATTCAGGATTCTGACAACACTTTTGTTTACGGAATTACGTATGGAAGCGGACAGGGAAATAGTAGTTATAATCTTGCCATTAGAGGTAAATCTACTTTTGAAAATGCAGGATCTAACGCAATGCCCTTAATTGTATTGGACGGTACGCCTACAGAATTAGATATCAGAACTATAAACCCAAATGATATTGAGAAGATTACTTTCCTAAAAGATGCAGCTGCGGCTTCTATTTATGGAGCACGTGCAGCAAATGGAGTAATGGTAATTGATACTAAAAAAGGAAAACAAGGAAAAACGAGAATTAGTTTTTCTCAAAATTATGGTTTTTCTAATAAGCCTTCTTTATCAAGCCTTCCGTTGATGAATTCGTCTCAGGTTTTAAATTTAGAGCAAGAATTTGTAGATAAAAATTTAGTTACAGATCCAGCTAGTATTACGTACATGTTAGCTCCTCCTATTAGTCAAGGATTAGATTTGATGTTTCAATATAAACGTGGTGATATCACATTGGCACAGAGAAATGCAGGTTTAGATGTTTTGCGTAATCGTAATACTTACGGACAGGCAGAAAAAACTTTTCTGCAAGCTTCGTCTACTCAAAATTACAATTTGTCATTTAGTGGTGCAGAAAATGATTATTCGTATTTCATGTCAGGATCGTATTCTAAAGAAGAAACTCAGTCAAAAGGAACTAGCGGACAACGTTTGACTTTGTTATCCAATCAAGACTTTAAACTTTTCAATTATTTAAAAATGAACACAAATTTAAGAGGTTCTATCTTTAAATATAACGATAATGGTTTAGGACTTAGACCTTTGGGAATTGATTCGAATACATTATTACCTTATAATCAGATTATTGGAGATGATGGTAATTCAGTAAACTACTACCGTCATTATTATAGTGTACAAACTATGGCGTTGGAACAACAGGGGTATTTACCATGGACTTACAATTATGTTGATGAAATGAACAATTTGGATAATTCATCAAATGAATTAAATATCGGAGCTACCATTTCGGCTACCGCTCCTTTGTTAAAAGGTTTAGATGCAGTAGGAACTTATTCTATAGAAAATGCACGTACATCCAATGATAATATGTACAATAAAGACACCTATTTTGCACGAGACCAAATCAACTCAGCGACTTCTATAAATAGTAATGGCGATTTAGTAAATGCAATTCCGTTGGGAGGTATTTATCAAAACAATGAATTTGGAACTAGTAGTTACACCATGAGAGGGCAATTAAACTATGATGGTATTATTGGTCAGGATCATTTGATTAATGCAATGGCGGGTATTGAAGCTAGAGAAACTAGAGAAAGCAGAGACAGTAGAAAATTATATGGCTATAATCCAAAAAACGCAAACTTCTGTAGATATTCCGTCGATGAATTACGTGGATGTAAATGGGTATAACTATACGCTAACTAATGGTAATGAACATAAAGATGTTCGCAGAAGATTTTTATCGTATTATGCAAATGCAGGTTATACTTATAAAAATAAATATACGCTTACAGGAAGTGCACGTTTAGATGACTACAATAATTTTGGAGTAGATAAAAGATTAAGAAGAACTCCACTTTGGTCAACAGGGGCAAGATGGAATGTTAAAGAAGAATCTTTTTTAAAAGACAATAACTTTTTTAATAGTTTGGGTTTAAGAGCTAGTTATGGTTATAACGGAAATATCAATTTACAAGTCTTTCCTTTTACCAATATCAGTCTGAATAATCTAGATAATTTTTCACAACAGCCTTATGCAAGTATTACTGAGCCTGCTAATCCTAATTTACGTTGGGAAAAAACAGCAATCTTGAACTTAGGAGTTGATTTTTCGATCTTAAATAATAGATTGAGCGGTACTGTAGAATATTACAAAAAGAATAGTAAAGATTTGATTGTAGAATTCCCTGTTTCTCCATTTTATGGTGTTCAAAATAATGACCTAGTACAAAATGCAGCAACATTAGATGGACATGGAGTTGATTTTAGTTTAAACGCAACTATTCTAAAGGCCAAAGATTTTTCTTGGAATTCAGGTCTTGTAGTTACTTATAATACAACAGAGGTAACCGATTCTCGTTTTAAAAATTTCAGTCAGTATTTAAATGGATCAGGTGGAACCCCACCCGTTGAAGGTTATCCATTGGGCAGTGTATTTGCTTTCAGATCAGCAGGATTAGATGCAACTGGAAGAACTCAGGTATATGATAAAGCTGGTAATATTGTGAACTCTTTTACTTCTCTAAAAGACATTGAGGACATGAGATATATGGGAACAAATATCCCTGCTTACTTTGGAAGTTTTAATCACACTTTTACTTATAAAAAATTGTCATTATACATTTTGGCAACATACAAATTCGATTACGTAATGTTTAAACCAACTTACGGAGGTTATGTAGACAGATCTGGCAGACTTAGCAGATACGACTTAAATACTGATATTGATCAAAGATGGAGAAATCCAGGAGATGAGGCTACTACATCTGTACCAGGAATTGTGGGTTCGTCTGGAACAAGTCTTGTAAGATATTTATCTTCAGATAACCGTATTATGGAAGGAGATCATATCCGTTTTAGAGAGCTTTCGTTAAAATACGATTTAAACGACCTAATCAACAGAGGCTCAATAACAGGTGCTTCGGTAACTTTTACAGCTAGAAATATTGGTTTCTTTTGGAGAAAAAACAAAGACGGTTTAGATCCTGACTTTTTGCCTTACACAGGATCTAATATGAAATTGCCAGCAATGGCCATGTACTCAATTGGTTTTAATGTTAATTTTTAATTTTTTGAAGATGAAAAAATATTTAAAATACATCACAATAATAGCTTTAGGAGCAGTTGTATTGAGCTGTGATAATTATGTTGATATCAAAACCGAGGGTAGACTAATACCTGAAGAAACTCAAAACTACAGATATCTTTTAAACAATACTTATACATTAGATATAAATTATGGCGCTTTAGATGTAGCATCAGATGATATAAGTTTTCAAAACGAAGCGCAGACAACTGCGTTAAGTGCTTCAGATTACATTCGTCCATTTGTGAATCAATACAAGTGGGCAGAACAAATATACTTTGATGGGGAAGTAGATTATAATATGAATAGTATGTATACAGCGTTATACAATGTCAATATCGTAATCAATGAAGTAATGAAAAGTAAAGAAGGAACAGAAGCTGAAAAACTTGCGATAAAAGGAGAAGCACAAGTTCACCGTGCTTTTATCTTTCTGACCCTAGTAAATGCTTTTGGAAAAGCTTACGATGCTACAACTGCAGCAACAGATTTAGGGATTGTACTTTTTACAACTCCAACAGTTTCAGACGACATCAAAAGAACATCTGTTCAAAATGCATACGATATTATTTTAAATGATTTGAATGAGGCTGTAAATTCAGGATTAAAACCAATTAATTCAGGAAACAACGTAGCATTTCCTTCTAGAGCGGCAGCTTACGCACTTTTGGCTAGAACGTATTTGTATATGCGCAACTATCCTTTGGCTTTAGATAATGCAGAAAAAGCATTGGCTATTCAAAGTACATTAACCAATTATGAAGATTATGAGTTTAGTGCTTTTCCAACGAGAAGATTAGACAGAGAATTGATTTTATCGAAATGGAATGGATATAGTTCTCTGACTTATGCGCCTCAGATTTTATCTTTAAGCAATGAACTTATCAATACGTTTGATACAAACGATTTGCGTTACGTATTGTTTACACAGCCAAGCAGCACTTTTAATTCTGAATATACAATAGGACGAACTTATGCAAAAGAAGGTTTAACAGGAGAAAGCCGAAATGGAGGTCCTACAGTTGCAGAAATGATGCTTATCAAAGCAGAATGTTTGGCAAGAGCTGGTTCTGGAGAACAAGCAATGACCGAAATCAATAAGCTAAGACAAAAAAGATTCAGAGCTGCGCAATATGTTGCCATGACTGCAACAGACAGCAAAGATGCCTTAATTAAAGTTTTAGCAGAAAGAAGAAGAGAATTAATGGGACATGGAAATTTTAGATGGTTTGATTTGAAACGATTAAACAAAGAACCAGAATTTGCCAGAACGATTACGCATACTTTTGCTGGACAAACATTTACACTAGCACCAAACAGCGATCGTTATCAAATGCCGTATGCTCCAATTTATTACGATTACGCGCCAAACTTACAACAGAATCCATAATTAGATTAATCATAAAAGTGCACTCAGACTTTTTTGAGTGCACTAAATTTCAAAAAACAAACAAATGAAAAATTTCAAACTGGTACTATTCTTTTTCGGTATCACAAGTACTTTATTGGCTCAAAGTAGCGAACAAAAGTTTCTTCTAACGCCAGAACATCCAAATGCGGGCGAAGAAATTACGATTACTTACAATGCTGCAGATACTCCATTAGAAAATGCAAAACATGTTGAAGGAGTTGTTTACACTTACGATAATTTCAGATGGCTTGCAGACGATATTACTTTAAAATCGGCTGGAGATAAAAAATGGCAGACTAAAATGAAACTTTCTGATAAAGCGGCTTTTATTACCTGCGTTTTCAAATCGGATACCATCAAAGATAATGGAGGAAAAATGACCTATTCTTGGATTCTTGAAAAAAGTAATGGATCTTATGTAGGTTGGGGATTTTTAAGAAGTCCAGATTTACAAGATCAGGTGCCGAATATTGTGCATGACAGCGCTTACATCAAAAAAGAGGTTTCTTTATTTTGGATCAACAACGAATTAAAATACCATCCAGAAAGCCGTACACACGTATTTTACGAAGGTTCAAAATTAAAACAGCTTGAAACTGGTCAACCACAGCCAAAGCTAATTATGAGAGAAGTTCGTTTTGTTTTAACAGAAAAGAACTTAGACAACGCAACACAATACAACATTCAAAAAACGATTGGTTTATTGACTCCAGAACATAAAGTTTTTGCAGATTCTGTTCAGAATGTTTTGTTGAAAAAATACCCTAATGGAGTTTGGGCTCGTGATATCGAAATCAAAAAGATATTTAATGAAGCAGATTTCAATAAAAAAGTAGCAATGTATAATGCTTTTGAGAAAAACTTTCCACAAAGTAATTTTCAAGATGTAAATACAGATACAGAAAGTTTGTTTTACGATAAAATGTTTAAAGGCATTGCTTATAATTATATCGTAAAAAACAAAGATTATAGCTATTCAATCAATAGTGTAAAAAAGGTTTCGTATAATATTTTATTGGATTATGCATGGCATTTAATTTCTATTCCGTTTGACAGAGATCAAGAAGGAGCAGAAAAAACATCATTAGAAACCTTGAAAAAATATGCAGAGGTAATTATTCCAGAACTAGAGGCTAGAGAAGCATTTGTGCCAAAAGAATACGTTGGAAAATTATCTTTAAAAGAATGGCAAGCACAAACGCTTCAAAACGGTGCAAGAGAATTTTTTACGTATGCAAAACTTCAAGGACTTTTTAAAAATTACGATTTAGAGAAAAAGTATTTAGAGAAAATAAAACCAATTATGGCAATTCAGAATGCTTCATACAATGAAGTATATTCTAAAATGCTTTTAAGAGAAGGAAAAACTGCCGAAGCAAAAGAATATATGGCACTTTCTGTAAAAGCAAATCAAGTAACGCCAACAATGTTAGCTTCTTTAAAAGAGATTTATTTGAAAGAAGGAAAACCAGAAGCAGGTTTTCAAGCTTATGTAGAATCTCTAAAATCTACAAGCAATATCGAAGAACACAAAAAGAAATTAATCTCAGAATTGATCAACCTTCCAATTGATGGATTTGAGATGGAAAGCAGCCGTGGCGGAAAAGTAAAATTAGCCGACCAAAAAGGTAAAATTGTAGTGCTGGATTTCTGGGCAATGTGGTGCGGACCTTGTAAAAATGCAATGCCAGGAATGAACATGGCGGTGAATAAATACAAAGCTGATGAGAATGTAAAATTCTATTTTGTTGATACTATGGAATACATCAAAGATTTTAAAGCGCAAACTCAGGCTTTCATCAAAGAAAAAGGATTTGATTTTACGATTCTTTACGATAGCAAAAATCCGAAAACAGGAAAATTTGATGCAGTTTACGACAAATATTCTAAAGCGTTTCATTTCTCTGGAATTCCGGAAAAAATGATTATCGACCAAAATGGAAATTTAAGATGGATGTCGAATGGTTATTTTGGAAGTCCAAGCGAATTGCTTGACGAAATTTCGATCATCGTTGACTATTTAAAAGCTGAGAAAAAATAATTTAGTTAAAAAAGGTTAAGTAATGAAAATTGTTCATTTTTTATATCTCAGTATTTTAGTATTGTGCTGTCAGACTGGTTTTTCACAAACCATCTGGCAGGGGCAATACCATTCTTCCCGAATAATAGTTACGGGTGATTTTGACAGCAAAAAAGATTCACTTTTGCTCAGTATCCCTGAAATGTCTTATGAAGGAATTAAAGTTGGAATTCGAACAGAAAAGGATAGTATTTTCTTTAAAAATGGAATGTATAATTTCGTTTTTAAAGGAAAGTACAATACCGAAAAAACGGCAATTTCTGGTGTTTTTGATAATTATTCGTTCCCAAATGCAGCCATTGTATTGAAGAAACAAAGCAGTATTGAGCCTTTGTTCTTTTCACAGCATCCGAAGAAACCATATCCGTATCAGGTTATTGATATGACTTTTTTAGGAAAAAATACCAAACTAACTTACGGAGGAACATTGACCATTCCGCAAGGAAAAAAGAAATATCCATTAGCGATTTTAATTTCAGGAACCGGACAACACGATCGAAATTATACTTATATGGGTAGACAATCTTTTACCGTTTTGGCAGATTATTTAGCAAAAAACGGAATAGCTTCTTTGCGTGTTGACGACAGAGGAATTGGCAAAACAACAGGAGATTTTCAGAATTCCACAACAGGAGATTTTGCAGATGATATTGATGCGCAAATTGCTTATTTAAAAAGTGATAAAAATATTGATGCTTCGTACATTGGTTTAATTGGACATAGCGAAGGCGGAATGATTGCATCGATTGTAAGTTCAAGAAATAAAGACGTAAAATTCATGGTAAGTCTTTCCGGTGTTGGAGTAAGCGGATTAGAAATGTTGAATCTTCAAAATACAGCAATTTTGAAAAGCTATAATTTCTCTGATAAAGTAGTAGCCAAACAAATGGAAATGTACAATATCATGTTCAATATTGTGTACAACACCAAAGACGGCGAATCGGCACAGCCAGCGATGGAGGTGAAGTTGAAAGAATGGATGCAAAAACAAGATTCGACAACTTTAAAAGAAGTGCAATTATTGGACGGACGCGATCAAACTTTCTTATATCGTTATGGAAAAGATGCCGACAGAAAATGGTATCGTTATACAATTCATTATAAACCAGAAAACTATCTTCCAAAAATTACAATTCCGGTATACATAGCAAACGGAGATAAAGACATTCAGGTTCCAGCGGTTGAGAACATTAATTCGTTCAAAAAATATCTTGGAACAAAAGATCTTACAACCAAGATTTATCCAGGTCTGAATCATATGTATCAACATTGTAAAACTTGTACGCAAAACGAAGCCAAAGAAATTGATGAAGTTTTTGCCGAAGAAGTAATGGCAGATGTTTCAAAATGGATTTGGAGTCGATATAAAAAGTAACAGTTGTCATGTTGGAGCGGGGCTTCGACCTCGCTCAGCCTGACAAATTTTACGTATTATTTATAAGAGCTACATGTGTTCCTCTTAACGAAGTCGAAGTGTCTCCCTGAGCGAAGTAGAAGGGCGCAAAGATTGTCAAAAACAACTTAGTATTTCATTATAAAATCATGAAAAAATTATTCCTTTTTATCGCATTTTTATTTGCGGTCAGTAATCTTACTGCCCAAATTTACGATCCAGTTTCGTTTACAACATCGGTAAAAGAAATAGGAGGAAACAAATATACCCTGAGCATAATTGCCAAAATTGATAAAAGCTGGCATATTTATTCTCAAAACGTTCCATCTGGCGGACCAGCGCCTACAAGTTTTACTTTTCCGAAGTCAAAAAACTACAAAACAATTGGTGCAGTAGTAGAACCTGCAGGACATGAAGTAGACGATCCTGTTTTTAATATGCGAATCAAATACTTTGCAGATAAAGCAGTTTTCACTCAAACAATAGAACGTAAAACTTCGGATGCTTTTTCCATCAATGCGATTGTGTTTTTTATGGTTTGCAACGATAATAGTTGTCTTCCTCCGGGAGAAAAGGAAGTGAAATTTACGTTTAAAAAATCAGAAACTCCAGTTAAAACTGAAGATGCAACAGTGGCATTAACAGAAGAAAAAAATACAGATTTGCCTGCACAAGACGAATCAATTACTAAACAGGATACCACAAACAACACAACAAATTCTGTTAACACTGCCAGTAAAGATGCTCCTGAAAGTTCTAAAAAGACAACAGAAACTGCTTCAGGAAAAACAGCTCCAGAAGAAAGCCTTTGGACTTTATTTTTCTTCAGCTTTTTAGGAGGTCTTGCTGCTTTGTTTACGCCGTGTGTATTCCCGATGATTCCAATGACAGTGAGTTTCTTTACCAAACAAAGTAAAACCAAAGCTGCAGGAATTAAAAATGCTATAATGTACGGTATTTTCATCATCATAATTTATGTGATTTTAGGAAGCTTGGTTACCGCAATTTTCGGCGCAGATGCCTTAAATGCGTTAGCAACAAACGTAGTTTTCAATATTGTTTTTTTCTTGTTATTATTGGTTTTTGCCTTGTCATTTTTAGGCGCTTTTGAAATTGTTTTACCAAGTTCATGGCTGACCAAAATTGATCAGAAATCGGAAATGGGTGGTGCTTTTGGAATTTTCTTTATGGCATTGGCATTAGCCGTAGTTTCATTTTCTTGCACAGGACCAATTGTCGGGACATTATTAGTACAAGCAGCAAGTCAGGCAGGAATTGCGCCGATCGTCGGAATGTTCGGATTTTCATTGGCTATTGCTTTACCGTTTGCCTTATTTGCCGCTTTTCCAGGCTGGATGAATTCATTGCCAAAATCAGGCGGATGGTTGAATTCGGTTAAAGTGGTTTTAGGATTTTTAGAATTGGCTTTAGCGCTTAAATTCTTAAGCAATGCCGACTTAGTTTTACAATTACATTTATTAGAAAGAGAAGTATTCCTAGCCATTTGGATTGCCATATTTACGGTATTGGCTTTTTATTTGTTTGGAAAAATCCAATTGTCACATGATTCGCCTTCTACTCCTATTTCTGTGGGGAGATTAAGTTTAGGAATTATCGTGTTGTCATTTGTGGTGTATATGATTCCGGGACTTTGGGGTGCTCCGTTGCAATACATCAGTGGGTTTCCACCAGCAAAACAATACAGTGAATCACCAAATGGCTTTGGAAATTCTGTGAGTACAAATACAGAAAAAAGCGATTTACCAGAAGGCGCAGAAAGTGGTCCAAACGGAATTCCGACTTTTCATAATTATGATGAAGGTTTAGCTTACGCGAAAAAAGTAAACAAACCCGTAATGATTGATTTTACTGGTTATGCCTGCGTAAATTGCCGTAAAATGGAAGAACGTGTTTGGCCAGATCCAAAAGTTTTAGCGGTTTTAAATAATGATGTCGTACTGATTTCTTTGTATGTTGATGACAAAAGACCTTTGCCGGAAAATGAACAAGTTGTTTCTAAAATTACGGGTAAAGTCTTAAAATATACAGGACAAAAATGGAGCGAACTTCAGATTCTAAAATACAAAACCAATGCACAGCCATATTATGTTTTAATGGATCATAACGAAAAAGATTTAAATAAACCATCGGCTTATAATCCAGATATTAACGCTTATTACAACTGGCTTCAAGAAGGAATCCGGAATTTCAAAAAATAATAAAATATATTGTTGGGTTTAATTTTTAAACACATAGAATCATAGATTTTGGATTACGTAAAAGGCATTTCATTTATTTTAAAAAAACATAGAAAAGCCTCAAAGCTATGTGTTGAGAAACGAGTTTCTCTTCAATTGACTTTTCAAAAGAAAGAAAAAACCTATGTTTCTATGTGTTTAAAAAAATCTCAACATAAAAACTAAAAATCTCAAATGAAAATCTTTCAATCAAAATATTGGCTTTTTGTCCTTTTAATCGGATTTAAAAGCGCCGCTCAATTTTCGACTACAGTTCCGTTGAGCAAAGAGGTGGTTTCAGGAAAACTGAAAAACGGAATGAAATATTATGTCCTTCACAACGAATGGCCAAAGGATCGTGTCTGTTTTTATTTCGCTCAAAATGTGGGAGCTATTTTAGAAAATGACGATCAAAACGGATTGGCGCATTTTTTAGAACATATGGCTTTTAACGGAACACAAAACTTCGAAGGAAAAGGTATTATCGATATGCTGGAGAAAAAAGGAGTTAGTTTTGGAAAAGACATCAACGCTTATACTGCGCAAGATCAAACTGTTTACAATTTGAGCAATGTTCCTGCAAACGATTCAAAACTAATTGATTCTTGTTTGTTGGCATTGCACGATTGGTCGGGTTTTCTTTCTTTAAAAGACTCAGAAATCGATGCAGAACGTGGTGTAATTCGTGAAGAATGGCGTACAAGAAGAAATTCAGAATTCAGACTTCGTTTGGAAACCGATAAGGTTTTATACAAAGATTCCAAATATGCAAAACGAGATGTAATCGGCGATTTAAATCTGATTAATACTTTTGATTATCAGGTTTTAAGAGATTATTATAAAAAATGGTATCGTCCAGATTTACAAGCAGTTATTGTAGTTGGAGATATTGATCCAAAGGAGATCGAAAAGAAGATTATTGCGACTTTTTCTTCTATAGAAATGCCTAAAAATGCGGCTGAACGTTATTATGTATCTATTCCAAAAAATAAAGGAATGAATTACGTTTTAGCTAAAGATAAAGAAGCAAACGAAACCAATGTTGTTTTATATTTTAAAAAGGAATTTGATAAAGTAAAAAGTGACGAAACCATCAGAAGAGATTTAATCAATAATCTTTGCACTGATATGATGAACAGACGTTATCAGGAATTTATTCAAAACAATGAAACAGCAGTTTTAGGAATCGGAACTGGAACTTCAGAAGTTTCAAGATTAACAGATTCTTATTATCTGTATGTGACGCCAAAAAACAACAAAACGCTGGAAGGTTTCAAAGAAATGATGATCGAAACCGAAAGAGCAGTTCGTTACGGATTTACCCAAAAAGAGTTTGACCGTAACAAAGAAGCGGTTTTGAGTTCGTATGAAAATATGCTTCAAAATAAAGACAAATTCGAAAGTGACGGATTGTCTGAAGAATTGGTAAATTATTTTCTAAAAGCAGTTCCGTTTGAAAGTATTGAAACACAATATGAAAATGTAAAAAAGAGATTAGCTTCAATTACGCTTTCAGATTTAAATCAGGCAGTTAAAAAATTGCAGACCACAGATAATATTGTAATGACTGTTACGGGTCCAGATAAGAACGAGATTGCTTATCCGTCAAAAGCAGATTACGAAAAGATTATGGCAGCTGTTAAGAAAATGCCTCTTGATAAGTACAAAGAAACAGATACAGACAAACCTTTAATTACAGAAGAATTAAAAGGTTCTAAAGCAGAAAAAGAAACTCCAATTGAAGGAATTGCAGGAGCAAAAAGTTATGTTTTAGGAAACGGAGCAAAGATTGTTTTATATCCGACGACTTTAGCAAAAGATGAGGTATTGTTTTCTGCGTTTAGTTTCGGAGGAAGTTCCTTAATTAAAACAGAAGATATTCCGTCGGCTCAAATTGCGGTAAGTTTGGTTGAAAGTTCTGGTTTAGGCGCTTTTAAAAGTACCGATTTGAAAGACAAACTAAACGGAAAAATTGTAGATATTAAACCTTATATCACCGAATTGACAGAAGGATTTAGAGGTTCAAGTAATCAGAAAGATTTTGAAACTTTATTACAATTGTTGTATTTGTATTTTGAAGAACCAAGATTTGATAAAGATTCGTACACAAGAATGATTACAGGTTTTTCAAATTCATTAGAAAATACTTTAAACACCAATCCGAAAGTTTTTCAGGATACTATTTCACAACTGAATTACAATCACAGCAAAAGAGTTCCTTTGGTAAATGAAGAATTTTTGAAACGTTTGAGTTTCGAAAAAGCATCGGAACTTTACAAACAAAGAATTCAAAATGCAGGCGATTTTACTTTTGTATTTAATGGAAATCTTCCTGACAATGCATTGGCGTTAATCGAAAAATATATTGGAAGTATATCTTCAGACACTAACAAAAAGGAAAATTTTGTAGACAATAAATTGGATCCAGCGCCAGGAGTTGCAAAGCAATTATTGGTTCGCGAAATGAATGTGCCAAAAGCAAGTGTTTATATTCGATTTGTAAAGCAATTTCCGTACAACTACAAAAACGTATTTACGTCGCATATTTTAGCTGAATTATTGTCTAAAAAATACTTGGATTTAATTCGTGAAGAAGAAGGCGGAAGTTACGGCGTTCATGTACAATCTGGAGTAAGCCGTTTACCATCAGATGAATATACCATGACCATCAACTTCGACAGTGATCCTGAAAAAGAAGAAAAACTGACTAAAATTGTTTACGAACAAATCGATCTAATTCAGAAAAAAGCACCAAAAGAAGAAGACGTTCAATCGGTAAAAAATACACTTTTAAAAGCCAGAGCAGAGAAAGTAATGACCAACGGATTTTGGTTGGGAAGTCTTAATAATATGATTCTGAATAATGAAACCTTCAAAGGCGATGTGATTTACAAGCAAACCTTGAACTCAGTAACGGCAGAAGATATTAAAGCTTTTGCAAAGGAGTTTTTCGCTAAACCAAGTACGGTTGAAGTAATCATGAAATCGAAAACTAAGGTGACGGCACCAGAATATTAAAAATCATTGGTTTTTCATCTATTTTTTAGAAGTATTTTGAATTAGTAAGCTTATACAACTAACTTGAAAAACCTTATAAAGAGCTGTTTTTAGGAACAGCTCTTTTCTTTTTGTATTAAAATGATATTTCTTTATGTAAGTTAATTTGGAAGACTAAAATAAACTGCTATTTTTGATAGCGATTTAATGATTAAAGATGTCTTTATGAATAAAATACTTTGGGAAAAAGTAGAGCGTTTTGAATTTGATAACGCAACCGATCAATACGGATTTTCTACAAGATTGGCACTTGAAAATCATTGGACATCCTATTTTACTCAAAGTGCTTTATTAGAGTATAAAAAATTCATGTTTTTGGCAGCAACCAACAATGAAATGGTTTCGCCTTCTGAAATAGTTGATATTGTTTGGCATCAACATTTAATTTTTACCAATTCCTATTCTGATTTCTGTACTCTTTTAGGAAAAAGAATCGAACATATTCCGTCAACTCATAACAGATCGGAGTTTGAAAAATTTAAATCTGCCAAAGAGCGTACTAAAGAGTTATACAAAATTAATTTTGGAGTTCAGCCAGCAGAGGTTTGGGATTACCATAATGAAATGGATTCTTTACAGCTTAAAAAAAGTAAATTTGACGTTTATAATCTGAGAAAGAAGTTTTTAATATATTCTCTATTGGCTTCTGTTCCAGTATGTATTTTGATTTTTCCTTTATTGATAAAAATTAAAAATCCATATTTTTTAATAGGATACATTTTATCATTTGCTTTATTGCTTTTGGTATTGAATTTTTACGCGAAAAGAAGTTTTTCTCTATTATATGAAAAGATTCGATCCAATCCGATTATCCAAAATCTTTCTCCTTTAGAATTGGTTTTTCTTACGGAAGATAATTTGGAAAAAGTAGTGCATGGTGTTGTCAATAATCTGATAATGAGTAAAAAGGTTAGAATTTTAACAGACAACAGATTAGGTCTAGTCGATAATAGTTTTAGTAATAATCGATATGAAAATTGTGTAATTGAGATTATGAAAGATTCTGATCCGATGCCTTACACACAATTATGTTATGCTGTTATACAGAAACCAATTTTTGGTCAATTGCAGAAATCAGCTAATAGAATTAAAGATAAAATTAGGGCATCTAAGGAGTTTACGATTGTGATAATTTCTTCTATGATTGCTTTAGGTTTATTTCTAGATATAATTTTAAGCAGGATTATTACAGGCATTTGGAGAGACAAACCTGTTGCGTATTTATTTATAGCAATCATTCCGTTCCTATTAACTGCATTCTATAATTTAGATCGTATTAGCAATCTTCTGTTTACTAAAGTTATTCCCACTTCATTCAAACAAGAAATAAGGAAAAATAGTCAAAATGAAAACGATTGGGAATGAAATTATTTTCTTTACGGAAGTGTAGTGCTTTCTAGTTTTTTTGTTCCATTAACAAACTACAATTCAAATAATTCATCTTCTAGCGATTCTAGTAGTTCAAGTTCTTGTGGTTCCTCTTGCGGAAGTTCCGGTGACAGCTCTTGCGGTAGTTCTTGTGGAGGCTGTGGTGGCGATTAAAATTCAGGTACTTCTGTGAAACATTTTGCCCCATAACATTCTAAAACTTGCTGTTGGTCGAAATTCTATACAACAGATTTCAAATTATACTACATTTATGCTTTATAGACTATCTAAAAGCAGACCAGTATGAAAAAAATATTCCTTTCCTTATGTCTTTTTGGTGTAATTTCTAATGTTTCGAGTCAGGAATTGGCAAATGCTCCAAAGCCTTTTGGACCGCTTCCAACGCAGAAACAAATCGATTGGCAGGAAATGGAATTTTATGCTTTTGTGCATTTTTCATTAAATACATTTACCAATAAAGAATGGGGATTTGGAGACGAGTCGCCAGAACTTTTTAATCCGTCGCAATTAGACGTTCGTCAATGGGCGCGCGTGGTGAAAGAGGCTGGAATGAAAGGAATTATTTTAGTTGCCAAACATCATGACGGATTTTGTTTATGGCCTTCAGCATACACAGAACGTTCTGTAAAAAATTCTCCTTGGGAAAACGGAAAAGGTGATTTGGTAAAAGAATTGGCTGCAGCTTGTAAAGAATACGATTTAAAATTAGGATTATATCTTTCGCCTTGGGACAGAAATCATCCGCAGTATGGAAAACCTGAATATGTAACGTATTTCAGAAATCAGTTAAAAGAATTATTGACGAATTACGGAGATGTTTTCGAAATGTGGTTTGATGGCGCGAACGGCGGCGACGGTTATTATGGAGGCGCAAATGAAACTAGAAAAATCAATTCGCTTACCTATTACAATTGGGATGAAACTTATAAATTAATTTACAGTATCGCACCAAAAACACTGGTTTGGGGAGTTGGACCTTCAGAAGCAAGATGGATTGGAAATGAAGAAGGACGTGCAGGAAAAACCAATTGGTCATTATTGCGCCAGAAAGATGAATTGGCTGGAAAAGTGCATTATAGCGAATTCACATCTGGGCATGAAGACGGAGAAAAATGGGTTCCTGGCGAAGCCGATGTTTCGATCAGACCGGGATGGTTTTATCATTCGGTTGAAGATGATAAAGTGCGTTCGCTTGACGAAATGGTCGATATTTATTACGAATCGATTGGACGTAATGCGACTTTGTTATTAAATCTTCCAGTTGATACAAGAGGTTTGGTTCATGAAAATGATGAAGCAAGATTGAAAGAATTAGTTACCACAATCAAAGCCGATTTCAAAACAGAATTATTAAAAGGAACAAAAGTTCAAGCTTCAAATACGAGAGGAAATGATTCTAATTTCGGTCCGCAAAATGTTATTGATGGAAATAAAAATACCTATTGGGCAACAGACGATAAAGTAAAACAAGCTACAATCGAATTTACGTTTAAGAAACCAACGGCAATCAATCGAATTTTGCTTCAAGAATATATTAAGCTTGGACAACGCGTAAAAGCTTTTTCTGTTGAAGCCAATGTAAACGGACAATGGAAAACGATTGCCAATGAAACTACAATTGGTTACAAAAGAATTTTGCGTGTAGATCGCGTTTTAGCTTCTGCTATTAGAGTTAATATTCTGGATGCGAAAGCGGGATTTGTAATTAGTACAATTGAGGCTTTTAATGCGCCAACTTTCGTTAAAGAACCACAGATTTCTAGAGATAAAAATGGTTTGATTACCATTAAAACCGAAGATGGAAATGCAGTTTATTATTCGCTTGACGGAAAAAATCCTTCAGAGAAAAGTACTTTATACAAAGCTCCTTTTGTTTACAATAAAGCGGTAGAAATTAAAGCGATTTCTAGAAATTCAAAAGAGAAAATCAATAGTGCGGTGAAATCGGCTAAATATGGAATTTCTAAAGAAAAATGGAAAGTGATTTCGATTTCAAGCGGCGACAACAAATCGGTTGAAAGAATTATTGACGGAGACGCCAATACCGATTGGGAATTTGGGAATAAAGATAATAAACTTCCTCAGTCGATAATTGTAGACATGGGCGAAGTGCGACCTATTAAAGGTTTTACTTTTACTCCAAAACAAATAGGAAGCAATTCTAATTTGATTTCGAATTATGAATTTTATGCAAGCGAAGATAACATCACTTGGACGAAACAATCGGAGGGAGAATTCTCTAATATCAAGCACAACCCAATTGAACAAATTAAGAATTTTACTGAAGTAAAAGCAAGATTTTTAAGATTTGTAGCAACAGCTGCTGTAGGAAATGGACAAAGTGTTTCGATTGCCGAAATTGGTATTGTGGAATAATTTTCGTTTTTAAATGTTTTAAAAATAGCTCAACATCCTTATTTTGTCTTTTGCCGAAGCGCAATCGTTATTAGTCGAAAATTTAATAAGAACGGATAATTTAATTCTACTTTTATCTTACTAATTAAATGACAAGCGGCAAATGATTAAAGAAGATATAGGTTTTAGAGAAGCAGGAAAATTTGAAGAAACTCGTTTCGAGAAAATTCATAATGTTATTTTCGAATCGTCTCAGGAAGCTTCTTTAATGGTAGCTCGCGAAATTGCCAATTTAATTCAGAGAAAAAATGAGCTGAACGAACCTTGTGTTTTAGGTTTGGCTACGGGTTCTTCGCCAATCAAAGTGTACGAAGAATTAGTACGAATGCATAAAGAAGAAAGGCTGAGTTTTGCAAACGTGGTTACTTTCAATTTAGATGAATACTATCCGATGGATGAAAATGATATTCAGAGTTATTATCATTTTATGCACGAACATTTATTTCATCATGTTGACATTCATCCAGAAAATATAAATATTCCAAACGGGCAGGTAAGTGCCGAGGAATTACAGCAATATTGTATCGATTACGAAATGAAAATCAAATCGTACGGCGGTTTGGATTTTCAGCTTTTAGGAATCGGTAGAACAGGTCATATTGGTTTTAATGAACCAGGTTCGCACGTAAATTCTGGAACCAGAAGTATTACTTTGGATCATTTGACCCGTATCGATGCGGCTTCTTCTTTTTTAGGAATTGACAACGTTCCGAGAAAAGCCATTACAATGGGAATTGGAACCGTAAGAAATGCAAAAAGAATCGTTTTACTAGGTTGGGGAATCAGTAAAGCGGGAATCATAAAAAAGACAATCGAAGGCGAGGTTTCTTCGCAAGTGCCAGCTACGTATTTACAAGAGCATCACAACACAACATTTGTTCTGGATACAGAGGCTTCGTCAGAATTAACGCGAGTAAAAACACCGTGGTTGGTTAAATCTTGTGTTTGGACAGACGAATTAAAGCTAAAAGCGGTCGCTTGGTTAAGTGAGTTAACGAAGAAACCTTTCCTAAAACTAACGGATAAAGATTATAACGACAACGGAATGTCGAGTCTTTTGACGGAAGAAGGAACTGCATACGATTTGAACATTAAGATGTTTAATAAAATGCAGCAAACCATCACGGGTTGGCCGGGTGGAAAACCAAATGCTGACGATACGTACAGACCAGAACGTTCTACACCAGAAAAGAAAAGAATTATCATTTTCAGTCCGCACCCAGACGATGATGTGATTTCGATGGGAGGAACATTTGACCGTTTGGTAGAACAAGGACATGAAGTTCATGTTGCCTATCAGACTTCTGGAAACATTGCAGTTTCTAATGAAGAAGCTTTGAAATTTGCAGAGATTTCTAGAGCGTTAAATCCCGATTCTAAAGTTTCTCAGGAGATTATAAATTTCCTAAAAAACAGAACGGGTACAGAAATCGATTCGCCTGAAGTTAGAAAATTAAAAGGATTGATTAGAAGAAGTGAATCTTTTGGAGCAACACGTTACATCGGTTTGTCAGATTCTAATGTGCACTTTTTAGATCTTCCGTTTTACGAAACAGGAACGGTTAAAAAGAATAATCTTTCGGATGCAGATGTCGACATTATGTGCGACATTATTGAAAGTATAAAACCGCATCAAATTTATGCCGCTGGAGATTTAGCAGATCCGCACGGAACTCATAAAGTCTGTTTAGACAGTTTGTTTGAAGCTTTAAAAAGATTGAAACAAAAAGACTTTATGAACGATTGCTGGGTTTGGTTATATCGAGGCGCATGGCATGAATGGGAATCGTACCAAATTGACATGGCAGTACCGATGAGTCCTGACCAGGTTTTAAAGAAACGGCATGCCATTTTTTATCATCAGTCTCAAAAAGACGGAGTAATGTTCCAAGGTGATGATAGCAGGGAGTTTTGGGTACGAGTTGAAGACAGAAATAGATTGACTGCAGAAAAATATCACAGCTTAGGATTGGCAGATTATTCGGCTATCGAAGCGTTTAAGAGATATCACTTTTAGTGGTTTTGCAGCAATAAAGATAATAGACTATTTCATGGTTTATTTTGGTTAGTTACCTATAATTGAGGAAAAAGCAGTCTGGAGAGACTGCTTTTTTGTTTTTTTAAACCGCAAAGTTTTTTACCGCAAAGAGCGCTAAGATTTACGCAAAGTTCGCTAAGGTTTTTTACACAGAGTTCGCTAAGATTTATTTTTTTTCTGAGAATTGAGAATAAAAAAGTTCGCAAAGCTTTTGGAAAATTTTTTTTCGAACTCTAAATAAAACATAGCCCAAGGTTTCAACCTTGGGTACACAAAGATTGGAACACGATACGTACCCAAGGTTGAAACCTTGGGCTATGTTCTGAATAAATTGTGAAATGCTTATATAAAAAGTTAGCCACAGATTAAAAAGATTTGCAGAGAATTTTAAAATCCTATTAATCTTTTAATCTGTGGCTAAAATAAACTTCTGCGAGGTTTGTTGCCTTTTTTAGCATCGACACAAAATAAACTTTGCGAACTTTGCGTAAATCTTAGCGCTCTTTGCGGTAAAAAAATGCGGTTTAAATCTATATAGAAGAATTCAAAATCTTCTGTTTTACTTCGTCGATATAAGATCTTCCGATAACGTATCTAAGTCCTTCAATTTCAATGCTGTTTCCTTCAACAGCATCGATTTTGTCAATGGCAATGGTGTAGGATCTATGGATTCTTATAAAATCTCTTTCTGGTAATAAACTCGTAAAATCTGATAAAGTGCTATGAATGATAAACTTTCCAGAAGTGGTGCTGATTTTTAGATAATCTTTCAAACTTTCAATTACCAAAATTTCGTTCAAGAAAATCTTTTTCATTTTTTTCTTGTCGATTTTTACAAAAATAAAAGGATTCTCCTTACTGTTTTCCTGTGGAGTTTTAGTGGTATTATTAAGACGTTTGTTAATCTTATTTACCGCTTTCATCAATCTCGGAAACTCAATTGGTTTTACTAAATAATCCAAAACGTCAAGTTCGTACGTTTCAATCGCAAACTGATCGTAAGCGCTTGTAATAATTAATAAAGGTGGGTTTTCTAAACTTTTGATAAAATTAATACCGTCCAAAACAGGCATATTGATGTCTAGAAAAATTACATCTATCGTATTGTTCTTTAAGAAATTTAATCCTTCAATAGAATTACTGAAAGTGTTTACCAATTCTAAATCTTCAATCTGTTCAATATAATTCTTAATAACGTTTATTGCCAATGGCTCATCATCGATAATTAAACACTTTATTTTCATTTGCAAAATATTATTTTAGGCCTGTATGTGGTTTTTTGTAGGTATAGTTTTCTAAACTATTAAAAGTGTGGGCTATGTGACTTTTATAACTAGTTTAACGACAAAAATATTCTTTTTATTTTTAAATGAAAGCTTATAGTCATTTTTATTATATCCTAATTCCAGTCTTTTTTTGACGTTTTCAATACCTATACCACTTGACTTGTTAAAATTATCTTTATGTACGGTAATTTCAGGCATTGGGTTTGAAATAATGAAATACAGACAATCTCCTTTTACTTTGAAGTTAATATCAATAACCACATTTCCAGTATTTTTGTTTACTCCGTGTTTAAAAGCATTTTCTACGAAAGTCAGAAGTAAAACCGGAGAGATTTCTTTATCATGAATATCTCCCGAAATATACATGTTGACTTCAAGTCGTTCTCCGTTTCGAATTCTTTCCAAATCGAGATAATTCTGAATGCACATAATCTCGTTTTCCAAAGTCTGTTTTTTACCTTTTGTTTCATAAAGCATATAACGCATTAATTCAGAAAGCTTTAGAACGATTTTTGGAGTTTTATTTGATTTTTCTACAGAAAGCGAATAGATATTATTTAAGGTATTGAAGAAAAAGTGCGGAGAAATCTGTGATTTCAAAAACAACAATTCTGTTTCTAATTGCGATTTTTCAAGATCGGTTACACGTCTTTGCTCTTGGAGAAAGTCAAATGTTATTTTTATGGCCGTGACAAAAGTCATAACATATAATTCACCCATCATCATATCAATTGTATAATTTAGCGTGAGATTGTTTATGGTTTGAGGTCCCTCTGGCCAAACATCGTGTG
Organism: Flavobacterium potami; assembly: GCF_020026915.1. Classification (GTDB taxonomy): domain Bacteria; phylum Bacteroidota; class Bacteroidia; order Flavobacteriales; family Flavobacteriaceae; genus Flavobacterium; species Flavobacterium potami. The sequence goes on from NZ_JAINUY010000001.1 coordinate 1,321,208, forward strand.
TAATGAACAGATAAGTCAAATTAAATTTTATGACAACCATGACAAAAATGGCAGAAAGTACACTTATTATATATAGGAAGTATTTCTTGCGATAAACCAAATGTGGCATCAAGACCAATATATTAAGGTAACATAAAGTCATGTGAATTGGAAAACCGAGAAGAGTAGTTTTTAAGGAGTAAACGTAGTCGTTAAAATAGCTTCCCCAGCGGAATGTATTAAATACAAAATACGTCAGCCAGAAGTAAGCATGAAAGCGAATTGGTACTCTGTAAAGCTTGCTTGAGTTAAAAATCATATTGGTAATTTATAATGTCGTTTGTTACTTTTTTTTGATGTTTAGAGCCGTTTAAATGTCGTCCGTCTAAAATTATTTTGGTAAAAGTTGAATTTATCTAAATTTAAAGTTAAATTAATATTGTTTTGATATGAAGAAAATTACTCTGCTATCTCTTACGGTAATTTTTATTGCAAGTTGCAAAATAAAAGTTGATAAAAATCAACATCCACAAAGTTTTGCAACAAATTATGTAGATCCTTTTATAGGTACTGGAGGTCACGGACATACGTATCCTGGCGCAACAGTTCCGTTTGGGATGTTGCAGGTGAGTCCAGATAATGGAATTTCGAGTTGGGACTGGTGTTCTGGCTATCATTATTCTGACTCTATAGTTTCTGGGTTCAGTCATTTACACTTAAGCGGGACAGGAATCGGTGATTTGGCAGATATTTTATTTATGCCGACAAACAAAAAATTAGACTTAACCGCCAAAGCCGCTTCACGCGATTTCCTACCGTATAAATCAAAATACAATCATGTTAACGAAAAAGCAGTACCGGGTTATTACCAAGTTTTTCTTGAAGATCCTAAAATCAATGTAGAATTAACGTCTACACAAAGAACCGCATACCATAAGTACACCTATAATAATAACGAAACACAATCTGTTGTGGTCGATTTAGGTTTTGCCATCAATTGGGACAAAGCAACAAAAACGGCTATTACGGTTGAAGACGCCAATACTATCAGCGGTTACCGTTTCAGTACAGGTTGGGCAAAAAATCAGAAAGTATTTTTTGTAGCGAAGTTTTCTAAACCAATTACAGAATCTATTATTACTGCTGATAAAAAAGTAGTTTCTGGTAAAAATGCTGAAGGTGAAAACACAGCTCTTCAATTATTCTTCGATGCTAAAAACTCTAAAGAATTAGGAGTAAAAGTGGCACTTTCTTCTGTTAGTATCGCTAATGCGAAAGATAATCTGGAAGAAAAAAAGGAATTTGAAAAAGTAAAAACAGATGCTTCTGCTGATTGGAACAAAGCTTTAAGCAAAATTACAGTTGAAACTCCAGTTGATTCTCTAAAAACAATTTTCTACACGGCTTTATACCACGCTCAAGTTGCTCCAGTTACTTATAGCGATAAAAACGGACAATTTAGAACGGAAGACGATAAAATTGTTACTTCTAAAAATTATACAGCATATTCTACTTTATCACTTTGGGATACCTTTAGAGCTGAAAATCCGTTGCTTACAATCTTAGATCCGAATAAAGTTTCAGATATGGTCAATTCGATGTTGGCGTATTATGAAACTAAAAAAATACTTCCGGTTTGGACATTATATGCCAATGAAACCAATACAATGACAGGATATCATTCGATTCCAGTTATTGCAGATGCTTATTTAAAAGGTATTAAAGGTTTTGATGCCGAGAAAGCTTTTGAAGCAATGAAAGCAACCATGATGCAAGACGAACGCGGACTAAACTTCTACAAAAAATACGGATACATTCCTTATAACTTATTAGATGAATCGGTTACCATCACTTTAGAATATGCTTACGATGATTGGTGCGTGGCGCAAATGGCGAAAGCTTTAGGAAAACAAGCTGATTATGAATTTTTCTCTAAACGTGCCAAAGCTTACGAATATTTATTTGATGCCAAATCTGGTTTCATGAGAGGAAAATCAGAAAATGGAAAGTCTTGGAACGAACCTTTCGATCCAAAACATTCCAACCATAGGGAGCATACCGACTATACCGAAGGAAATGCTTGGCAACACAGTTGGTTTGTACCTCATAATGTAGACAATTTGATTTCGCTTCACGGTGGAAATGAGATTTTTACCAAACGTTTAGAACAATTATTTACAGAGAGTTCTGAGATTACAGGAGACAATGTTTCAGCAGATATTTCTGGTCTAATCGGACAATATGCGCACGGAAACGAGCCAAGTCACCACATTACCTATATGTTTAATCACGCTGGTCAGCCTTGGAGAACACAATATTGGGTTCGTCATATTTTGGATACACAATATAATACAACAGCAAACGGTCTTAGTGGAAACGAAGATTGCGGACAAATGTCGGCTTGGTATGTATTCAGTTCAATGGGATTGTACCCAATGAATCCAGCTTCTGGAGAATACGAAATTGGAAGTCCGATTTTCAATAAATCAACTTTAAATCTTCCAAACGGAAAAACTTTTGTGATTGAAGCAGAAAATGTTTCTGAGAAGAATTTCTATATCCAATCGGCTACTTTAAACGGAAAAGCATTTAATAAAACAGCCATTTCTCACCAAGAAATGCTTAAAGGTGGTGTGCTTCATTTTGTAATGGGAGCACAGCCAAACAAAAACTGGGGTCAGAACTAACTAATTCAAAATAAATAATTTAATGAACATTATTGACGTATCAATCATTTTAATCTATATCGTAATGTCGGTCGGTATAGGAATCTGGATTTCAAGAAAAGCATCAAAAGGACTTGATGATTATTTCCTTGGCGGGAAATCGATCAAATGGTACTTCTTAGGATTGAGCAACGGCTCAGGAATGTTTGATGTTTCAGGAACTTCCTGGATGATTGGAGTTTTATTTTTATATGGAGTAAAAAGCTTCATGTTTATGTGGCTTTGGCCGATTTGGAATCAGATTTTCGTCATGATGTTCCTCGCAGTTTGGATCAGAAGATCGAAAGTAATGACCGGTTCTGAATGGATTCTAACTCGTTTTGGAAGTGATAAGGCAGGAAAAGCATCACATATTATTGTAGCGATTTTTGCGATTATTTCGACAATTGGTTTCATCGCTTATTTCTTCGTTGGAATCGGAAAATTTGTAACCATTATTCTTCCTTGGGATTTGACAGTTCACATTAATGGAAGTGTTTTCTTAACTTCAGAACAAGCTTATGCTTTGTTAATCATTTTCTTAACGACAATTTACACGGTCAAAGGAGGAATGTTTTCTGTAGTTGCGACAGAAGTTGTACAATATATTATTATGATTGTGGCTGGTGTTTTAATCGCGGGTTACGCTTTCATTAATTATACTGATATTCAAATCAATTCGGTTATTACGCCAGAATGGAAAAATGTTTTCTTCGGATGGGAATTTGAAACGCAATGGAGCGATAAATTCGAAACTTTCAACAGATTAATTGATACAGAAGGTTACAAAATGTTTGGCGCTTTCATTGGAATGACACTTTTCAAAGGTTTCTTCGCGAGTGTTGCGGGTCCAACTCCAAGTTACGATTTACAACGTGTTCTTTCTACAAAATCAGTAAAAGAAGCAGCTTATATGAGTGGTTTCACGAACTTGATTTTATTCATTCCTAGATATTTATTAATTACAGGAATTGTGGTTATTGCTTTAGTAAATTTAGCTCCAGAATTAAATGCAAATGTAAATCTAACAGGTGCCGATTTAGAATTATTGATGCCAAAAGTGGTAAATCTGTATATTCCAGTTGGAATTAAAGGAATTCTTCTAGCAGGTTTGTTAGCTGCTTTCATGTCTGGATTCTCAGCTTTCGTAAATGCAGGACCAGCGTATATTGTAAATGACATTTATAAAAAATATTTCAAACCAGTTGCTTCAAATAAGCATTATATTAAAGTAAGTCAGATTTCTTCTTTCTTGGTGGTTGGTCTTGGAGTTTTCATGGGATTCTTTGCAGATTCTATCAACTCATTGACACTTTGGATTACAAGTGCTTTGTACGGAGGTTACGTTGCAGCCAACTTCTTAAAATGGATTTGGTGGCGTTTTAACGGATGGGGTTATTTCTGGGGAATGGTCGGCGGATTAATCGCAGCTTCTCTTCAATTCGTTTTAGATCAAAACAAAGGAAATTTAACAGCTGGAACATTCTTACATGATCTTTCTCAAGTGCCATCTATTTACTTGTTCCCATTAATTTTCGGAATGTCAATTCTAGGTTGTCTTTTAGGAACTTACTTAAGCAAACCAACTGATATGGAAGTTTTAAAATCTTTCTACAGTAATGTAAGACCTTGGGGATTCTGGAATCCAGTTTTCAAACAATTAAAAGCAGAAGATCAATCTTTCCAAAAAAATAATGATTTCTACTTAGATATGATGAATTGTGTAATCGGAATTATTTGGCAGTCAAGTATGATTTTGCTTCCGATTTATTTTATTATCAGAGATTATCCAAAAGCGGGAGTGGCATTAACGGTTTTCTTGATAACAACTACAGTACTGAAATTTACTTGGTTGGATAGAGTTAGGAAGATTGAAGAGTAGATTTTAGACTAGGAAGATTTTAGAAGCAAGAAGAAAGATTTCTTGAATTGAGATAAAAATTAAACACATAGAAACATAGGTTTTCTTTTGCTTGAAAAGGAAATAAAAAGAAACTAGTTTCTAACACATAGAGCTTTGAACATAGCCCATAGTTTCAACTATGGGAACGCATAGAAGCTCTACAAAGATTGGCGAATAACGTGGTGGAGCTTCTTATGGAGATTTCTCCTTCGTCGAAATGACAAAACTGAGTGTGTATTCTAATAGAATAAGCACTCAACAAAAAACAAGCATAAAAAACTAATAAATAAAAAAACAAAAAAATGAGTACTATTCCTTGGCAAGACAGACCCGAAAACAGTAAAGATGTAATGTGGAGATATTCTGAGAATCCAATTATCGACAGATATTCGATTCCTTCATCAAACAGTATATTCAATAGTGCAGTTGTACCTTTTGGAGACGGATATGCTGGGGTTTTCAGATGCGATAACAAAGCGGTTCAAATGAATATTTTTGCTGGTTTCAGTAAAGATGGTATCAATTGGGACATCAATCATGAACCAATCGAGATGAAATCTGGTAACACAGAAATGATCGAATCGGCTTATAAATACGATCCTCGTGTGGTTTGGATTGAAGACCGTTATTGGATTACTTGGTGTAATGGTTACAACGGACCAACTATCGGAATTGGTTATACTTTCGATTTTAAAGAATTTTTCCAATGCGAAAATGCCTTTTTACCATTCAACAGAAATGGAGTTTTATTCCCTCAAAAAATTAACGGTAAATACGCTATGTTAAGCCGTCCAAGTGATAATGGACACACGCCATTTGGAGATATCTGGATTAGCTATAGCCCAGATATGAAATATTGGGGAGAACACAGATTGGTTATGAAACCGTCTCCGTTTGAGCAAAGTGCTTGGCAATGTACGAAAGTGGGAGCAGGACCAATCCCTATTTTAACTAACGAAGGATGGTTAATGATTTACCACGGAGTAATCAATACTTGCAACGGTTTCCGTTATGCAATGGGTTCAGCGCTTCTAGATGTTGATTCGCCAGATCAAGTAAAATACAGAACACAACCTTATTTATTAGGACCAGCAGAAACTTATGAAATGGTTGGAGACGTTCCAAATGTAGTTTTCCCTTGTGCAGCTTTACACGATACTGAAGAAGATAAATTAGCAGTTTATTACGGTGCAGCAGATACTCACGTAGCAATTGCTTTCGGAAAATTAAGTGAAGTAATTCAGTTTACAAAAGATAATAGTTTATAATATAAAGATGCATAGTAGAAGTAATTTATTGTCCCTTGCCGTTTTTTTTGTTGGTTTGATGACTTATGCGCAATCTGAAAAAGAGGTTACACCAAAAAGTTATATTGCCTATAAGACTTCAAAAGAAATTGTTATTGACGGAGACGGAGCAGATAAAGCTTGGGAAAAAGCAGCTTGGACAACCCCTTTTGTCGACATAGAAGGCGTTGAAACTCCAAAATACAAAACCCAAGTCAAAATGCTTTGGGACGATAAATACTACTATATCTTGGCAAAAATGGAGGAGCCTCACGTTTGGGCAAATCTAAGACAACGCGATACGATTATTTTTTATAATAATGATTTTGAAGTTTTTATCGATCCAGATAATGATACCCATAATTATTATGAATTGGAAATTAATGCGTTGAATACTGCTTGGGATTTATTCATCAATAAACCTTACAGAGAAAAAAACACTGTTTTAAACGACTGGAATATCGACGGATTAAAATCGGCTGTAAAGATTGACGGAACTTTAAATAATGCTTCAGATACTGATAAAGGCTGGACACTAGAAATCGCTATTCCGTGGTCGGTTTATAAAACCTCTTATTTCGATGATATTGTTCCAAAAGATAAATTTTGGAAAGTCAATTTCTCACGTGTAAATTGGCAACATGATATTGTTGATGGAAAATACGAACGTAAGAAAGATAAAGAAGGAAAATTTCTCCCAGAATACAATTGGGTTTGGTCGCCTATGGGAGTGATAAATATGCATGAGCCCGAAAAATGGGCTTATGTATACTTCTCTTCAAAAGAAAGCGACGATAAATTTACAATTCCGCAGGAAGAAAAAGTAAAATGGGAGTTGTACACCTTGTACAGAGCTCAAAAAAGATATTTCGATAAGAATAAATCTTGGGCAAAGTCACTGCAAAGTATCAGTAAAAAAAATATAGTGGTGGATGGAAAGACTTTAAAACCAGTTTTAGAAAATCATTCATCAGGATTTAATATCTTGGTAAAAAGTCCTTTTTCAAACAAAACCTTAATAATTAAAGAAGATGGTAAAATTATTACGAACGAATAAGTTACAGAACTTTTCAAAGATTATAGTTCTCGCGCTTTCGCTGAGTTTATTCTCGTGCGGACAAAAAGATGCTAAAACAGAAGAAAATGGTAAATTCACTTTTGGTGTTTGGACGACCGCTGATGCTAAAAAATCAGATGCAGATTATTCTAAAGAATTCAAAAAATACAAAGACGGCGGAATTGACGAAGTGTTGATTAACACGCAAACTGACCCAAAACTATTAGCAAGATTAGTTCCGCTTGCAACAAAAGAAGGACTAAAAGTTCACGCTTGGATTATGGCCATGAACCGCCCAAATGATTCAATTGCGTTACAACATCCAGATTGGTATCAAGTTAGTAAAGAAGGAAAATCTTGTTTTGATAACCGTCCGTATGTAGATTATTACCAATGGCTTTGCCCAACCAAAGAAGAATCTAGAAACCACGTTTTAGGTTTAGTGGAAGGTTTAGCAAAAGTAGAAGGAATCGAAAGTGTACACTTAGATTACATTCGTTTCCCGGATATTTTCTTGCCAATTAGTTTGTTACCAAAATACAACTTGGTTCAAGATGTAGAATTGCCTCAATTTGACTTCTGCTATTGTGATGCTTGCGTTAGCAAATTCGAAAAAGAACATCATAAAAATCCAAAAGAAAGCCACAATACTTCAATTGATATGGAATGGAAAAATTTCAGATTAAATGCAGTAAAAGCGGTAGTTGACGATGCGTATAAAATTGCTCATAAACACAATAAAAAATTAACAGCAGCAGTATTTCCTTATCCAGAAATGGCTGATCACATGGTGCGTCAGCGTTGGGATAAATGGAATATTGATGAAGTTTACCCAATGATTTATCACAGTTTTTATGACGAAGAAATTGACTGGGTGGGTTACGCAACAAAACAAGGCGTGGCAGATTTGGAAGGAAAACCAACGAAAGTAAACACAGGAATTTACATTCCAGGTTTAAAATCGGATGCAGAATTGAAAGAAGCAATTTTAGAAGCTAAGAAAAATGGCGCGACAGGAGTTTCATTTTTTGACGGAAATGCTTTATCAGAAAGTAATTTAAAGACGATTAAACAGGTAAAATCGTCGTTGTAGTCGATTTTACTCGGATTAAAAATTTTTACGAAGTAAATTGCAGCATTAAGAATAATTTGATTTCTAAATGTTGAACCAAAAAAACAAAAAACCACATGTCAAATAGAAGAGATTTTATCAAGAAAACTGCTTTAGGCACATTAGCCGTAAGTTCTGTTTTGGGTGTAAGCGGGTTTGCTGCAAATCATGAAAATGAACCAGAAGTTGAATCTAAAGAAAAAAAGCAGATTAAACCGATTATCATCTCGACATGGAATCACGGTTTACCTGCAAATAAAGAATCTTGGAAAAACCTAAAAGAAGGAAAATCAGCTTTAGACGCTATTGAAGCTGGAATGAAAATACCTGAAGCAGATCCGAACGTTCGTAGCGTTGGTTACGGCGGATATCCGGATCGTGAAGGGAAAGTAACTCTGGACGCTTGTATCATGGATCACAACAGTAATTGTGGATCAGTTTGTTTCTTAGAAGGAATCAAACACCCGATTTCTGTTGCCAAAAGGGTGCTTCAAAATACGCCTCATGTTATGTTAGCGGGACAAGGTGCAAAACAATTTGCTTTATCAGAAGGATTTAAAGAAGAAAATCTTTTAACTCCTGAATCTGAAAAAGATTGGAAAAAATGGCTGGAAGAGTCTAAATACAAACCAGTTATCAATATAGAAAATCACGATACCATAAGCATGCTAATGTTAGACCAAGATGGCAACCTTTCTGGCGGATGTACCACGAGCGGTGCGGCTTGGAAAATGCACGGACGCGTCGGTGACTCCCCAATAATCGGCGCAGGTCTTTTCTTGGACAATGAAGTAGGAGCGGCGGCTGCAACCGGTTTAGGCGAAGCGGTTATCAGAACTGCTGGAAGCGCGATGGTCGTAGAATTAATGCGTCAGGGAAAATCGCCTTATGATGCTTGTAAAGAAATTACAGAACGTATTTACAACAAACATAAAAACCACAAAGACATGGAATACCTGCAAGTTGGTTTTATTGCTTTGAACAAAAACGGTGAATACGCAGGTTACAGCCTAAGATCAGGATTTAATTACGCGGTTTCTGACGATGTAAAAGGTCACAGAATGGAAGACGCGAAATTTAAAATGTCTTGGGATAAATAAATATAACGTTTAACTAGATTAAACGTAATATTTGTCATTTCGACTGAAAGGAGAAATCACACTAGATATTCTACAAAGTATATCTCCAATCTATGTCGATTTACTTGTGCGATTTCTCCTTCGTCGAAATGACAAACTAAACTAAAAAAACTATCTCTCTACTTCTTTCAATAGAAATCAAATAGAGAAACCAAAAAACAAAGAATGAAAAAATTACTATTCCTATTAACCGTAATCACTTCAGTTTTCTCAGCTAATGCACAGAAAATTTACACGGAGAATGATATTCGTATCATTCCAAAACCGAGTCAGACTTTTATTAAAACAGGTGTTTTTGAATTTACAAAAGATACAAAGTTTGTCGTAAACGGAGATTTCCAGAAAGAGGCTGCAAATGCTTTGGCTTCTAAATTTGAAGTGGCTGCAGGATGGAAACCAGAAACGACAACTAAAGCGCCAGTGAGCAATTTTGTTCAGTTTAAAGTAGATCCGAACTTGAAGAATGAAGCTTACGTTTTAGATGTAAATCCGACGAATATTGTGATTTCAGCTAAAGGAAATGTTGGATTTTTATATGGTTTAGAAAGTGTTAGACAATTACTTCCTGAAGCAATTGAAAGCAAATATGCGATCACTTCAGCAAAATGGGAAATTCCAATTTTGACGATTACTGACGAACCTCGCTTCAAATGGAGAGGTTTAATGTTGGATTTATCTCGTCATTTCTTCGATAAAAATTATGTTTTGGCAACAATCGATCGTTTGGCTATGCACAAAATGAACGTTTTGCATTTGCACTTGGTTGATGATCAAGGTTGGAGAATTGAAATTAAAAAATATCCAAAATTAACGGAAGTTGGTGCTTGGAGAGTAGATCAAGAAAACTTATCATGGAATGCAAGGCTTCCGGTTACAGCAGATCAAAAAGGAACTTATGGTGGTTTCTTTACACAAGATGAATTAAGAGAAATCGTAAAATATGCTTCGACAAAAGGAATCGAAATCATTCCTGAAATTGAAATGCCAGCACACGTCAGCAGTGCGATTGCAGCATATCCAGAATTAGCATGTTTTGATCAGAAAATTGGTGTTCCTTCAGGTGGCGTTTGGCCTTTAACGGATATCTATTGTGCAGGAAAAGAAACGACTTTTGAATTTTTACAAAACGTAATTGATGAAGTAATCACGATTTTCCCTTCAAAATATATTCATATTGGTGGCGATGAAGCGACTAAAACCAATTGGGCAAAATGTCCGCATTGTCAAAAAAGAATCAAAGACCAGCATTTAAAAAGTGTTGACGAATTACAAAGTTATTTTGTAAAACGTATGGAAAAATACATCAACTCAAAAGGTAAAAGAGTGATCGGTTGGGATGAAATTTTAGAAGGTGGTTTGGCTCCAGATGCAACCGTAATGAGTTGGAGAGGAATGAAAGGCGGAATCGAAGCTGCAGATCAAGGTCATGACGTGATTATGACGCCAGAATCTCCTTGTTATTTCAACTTTTATCAAGGACCTCAAAACGAAGAACCGTTAGCATTTGATGCTTACAATCCGTTAAGCGAAGTGTACAAATTTGATCCTGTAGTTTCAACAATGACACCTCAGGAAGCTGCGCATGTTTTAGGTGGACAAGCCAATTTATGGGCAGAACATTTAGCATTGCCAAAAGATTCTGAATACATGATTTTTCCAAGATTGGCAGCATTATCAGAAACCCTATGGAGTCCAAAAGAAAAACGCAATTGGAATGACTTTACAACGAGATTGTTTTCTTTATTCAAACGTTACGATTATTTGGGAATCAATTATGCGAAAAGTGCTTATTTGGTAACGGCTTCTCCAACAGCTGATTTGGCTAATAAACAAATTAAAGTTGAATTGAAAAATGAATTTCCTAATCCAGATATTCGTTATGTTTTAGGAGATAAAAATATCGATCATCATGCTGCAAAATATATTGCTCCAATTGAGATTAAGGAAACAACAGTTCTAAAAGCTTCTTTGTTTCAAGATGACAAACCAGTTGGAAAAACGTATACTGATACTATAGTTTTCCATAAAGCATTTGCAAAAAAAGTGAAATACTTAACGCCTTTTAATTCAAATTATAAAGGAGATGCTAATACTATGGTGAACACCATTCGCGGAAGCAAAAATTTCCACGACGGGCAATGGCAAGCTTGGCTGGTTAACGATATGGAATTGGTAATCGATCTTGAGAAATTAGAAAGCATTGAACAAGTAAAAGTTGGAGCTTTAGAAAGTCAAGGAGCAGGAGTAAATTTTCCAGTCCAAGTTAAAGTTTTGATTTCTACAGATGGAGTTAAATACACTCAGGTAGGAAAAATTATGCGTCCGTATGCGGTAAATGCAGTTCCAGAATTGAAAGATTTCAAAATCAATTTCCAAAAACAAAATGCACGTTTTGTAAAAGTAATTGCAGGCAATTTAAAGAAAAGTCCAAAAGGAGAAAGCTCTTGGTTGTTTGTCGACGAAATTTTAATTGATTAATTATTAAAAAAAATGAATAAGATACTATTTAAGCTCGGAATATTATTGATTTGTTTGATGCCTTTTTTTAGCACAGCACAAACAAAAGGATTTTCTATATCTAATGGAGAATTTCGTCAAGATGGGAAAATTGTAAAAATACATTCAGGAGAAATGCACTATGAGCGTATTCCAAAAGAATATTGGAAACATAGATTGCAAATGATTAAAGCTATGGGACTGAATACAGTAGCAACTTATGTATTTTGGAATTATCACGAAATAGCGCCAGGTGTATGGGATTTTAAAACAGGAAATAAAAATTTAGGAGAGTTTATCCGTCTTGCTAAAAGCGAAGGATTGTATGTAATTCTTAGACCGGGTCCATATGCGTGTGGAGAATGGGAATTTGGAGGTTATCCTTGGTGGCTGCAAAATAATCCAGATTTAGTGATTCGTACCAATAACAAAGCATTTTTGGATGCTTGTAAAACGTATATGGAACATTTGTATGCAGAAGTAAAAGGACTTTTCGCTAATCAAGGAGGGCCAATTATTATGCTTCAAGCTGAAAATGAATTTGGTTCTTATGTTTCTCAAAGAACAGATATTAAAGCTGAGGATCATAAAGCATACAAAACTGCAATTTATAATATGCTTAAGCAAACTGGTTTTCCAGAACCTTTTTTTACTTCTGATGGTACTTGGCTGTTTGAAGGTGGTAGCGTTGAAGGCGTTTTGCCAACTGCAAACGGGGAATCAAATATTGATAATTTAAAGAAGCAAGTTGATAAATTCCATAAAGGACAAGGACCTTACATGGTGGCAGAATTTTATTCTGGCTGGTTGGATCATTGGGCAGAACCCTTTATTAGAATTGGATCTGAAGAGATTGCAAGTCAAACTAAAAAGTATCTTGATGCAGGCGTTTCTTTCAATTATTATATGGTACATGGAGGTACTAATTTCGGATTTACTTCTGGAGCAAATTATAATGAAGAAATGGATATTCAGCCTGATATTACAAGCTATGATTATGATGCGCCTATTAGCGAAGCGGGTTGGGCAACACCAAAATACATGGCAATACGTGAAGTAATGCAAAAGTTTTCTAAAACAAAATTAGCGCCGATTCCAGAGAAAATTCCAGTTACAAAATATCCTAATCAGCTTATCAAATCCAATATGGATGTTTTAAGTTGGATAAAAAAAGAAAAGCCTGTTGTAAGTGATCAGCCTTTAACGTTTGAAAAATTAGGTCAAGGACATGGATATGTTTTATATAGAAAAAGATTTACGCAACCTATTTCTGGTAAATTAAAAATTGAAGGATTGAGAGACTTTGCTACAGTTTATGTAAACGGAGTTAAAGCGGGTGAGTTGAATAGAGTTTTCAAAAATTACGAGTTGGATGTTACGATTCCTTTTAACGGTATTTTGGAAATCCTAGTTGAAAATATGGGACGCATTAATTACGGTGCAGAAATAGTACATAATACTAAAGGAATTATTTCTCCAGTATTTTTGAATGAATTTGAAATCAGTGGTGGATGGGAAATGTACAAAATGCCGATGAATGAAGTTCCAGTTATTAAAAATGAAACAGTAAAATCTGGACGTCCAGTTTTATATGAAGCTACAGTAAACATAGATAAACCAGCTGATACTTTTCTTGATATGACAACTTGGGGAAAAGGAATTGTATTTGTTAACGGACACAATCTTGGACGTTACTGGAAAGTTGGACCACAACAAACACTTTACGTGCCAGGTTGTTGGTTGAAAGCAGGTGAAAATAAGTTTGTTGTATTGGAACAACTTAATGAAAATAAGCAAACAGAATTAACTTTTACAGATCAGCCGATACTTGAAAAGTTAAATTAAGAATACCTATTAAACAAAAAACAAAAGAATAAACAAAACCTAATAAATAGATTAAAGATGAAAAGAGGAATATTCATTATCGCCCTTTTATTTTCAGCTCAGATATTCGCGCAGGCGATATATGAAGATGAAAGATACGTACCAGAAACAGATCCGTTAGTATTAAAAAACCTAGACGAATGGCAAGGCAAAAAATTTGGTTTGCTAATGCACTGGGGAACTTACAGCCAGTGGGGTATTGTAGAATCTTGGTCTATTTGTCCAGAAGATTACGGATGGTGTGAGCGTAAAAAAGGAAGTAATCCATCTAATTATAACGATTATATAAAAGATTATGAAGGATTAAGAAAAACTTTTAATCCAGTAAAATTCGATCCTGCAAAATGGGCTAAAGCCGCTAAATATGCGGGAATGAAATACATGGTTTTCACTACAAAACACCATGACGGATTTAATATGTACGATACTAAATATTCTGATTATAAAATTACGAGTAAAGACGTTCCATTTCATACAAATCCAAAAGCGGATGTTTTAAAAGAAATTTTCAACTCTTTTAGAGGTGAAGGAATTTCAACTGGTGCTTATTTCTCTAAGCCAGACTGGCATAACGAGAATTACTGGGATCCTTACTTTCCACCATTCGACAGAAACGTAAACTACGATCCTGCTTTATACCCAGAAAAATGGCAGAAATATGTTGATTTTACTCATAACCAAATCTTAGAAATCTTAACAAATTACGGAAAAGTAGATATTTTATGGCTTGATGGAGGATGGGTTAGAAAAAGAGATTTAGTAAACATTAAAGAAAACTACGATGAGAAATTTACAGAAAACGAATCTAAAAACGGTTTCATTAAACACAGAGTGGTAGATCAAGATCCGAAAATGGATGAATTGGTTGCAAAAGCGCGTGCTAAACAACCAGGTTTAATTGTTGTAGATAGAGCGGTTCATGGTAAAAACCAAAACTACTTAACTCCAGAAGGACGTGTTCCTGCTAAAACTTTGCCTTATCCTTGGGAATCTTGTATTCCAGCTGGTGGCGGATGGTCTTATTCTCCAGGTGCAGAATATATGACTGGAAGACAAGGTATTCATATGTTGATTGATATTGTTGCAAAAGGTGGAAACTTATTATTAAACGTGGCTCCAAGTCCAGAAGGAGAATGGGATAAAGGTGCTTACGATTTATTGCAAGCTTACGGAGATTGGATGAAAGTAAACAGCACAGCGATTTACAACACAAAACCAATTGAGCCTTACAAAGAAGAAAACATTTGTTTTACACAGAATAAAGCGGGTAATGTATTTGCATTTTATTTGGCTAAAGAAGGAGAAGATAAAATTCCTGCTGAAGTTACAGTAAAATCTATCAGCCCTAAGAAAGGAACAAAAATTACGATGTTAGGTTCTAAAACTTCTTTAAAATGGACAAAAGAAGGAAACGGATTTAAAGTAGTTATTCCAGAAAGTTTAAGAAACAATCTTCCTGCAAAAGAAGCTTGGACTTTAAAAATAGACGCTATCAACAGATAAGAAGAAAGCCTATGGTTTTAAATAATAAAAACAAATTCAAAACAGCATGTATTTTGTACATGCTGTTTTTTAGCATCAGTATTTTTGCGCAAGAACCTGTCGATTTTGTGAATCCGTTAATTGGAACTTCAAATTATGGAGCAGCATTTCCTGGGCCGATTGCACCTCGCGGAATGGCAAGTATTAGTCCGTTTAATGTGGCTGGAGTAAAAAATACTCCTATGGAAAAAGACAGTCAGTGGCTTTCTAATCCGTATGTGAATGAAAATACTTTTTTGACTGGGTTTTCTCAAGTCAATTTAAGCGGCGTTGGCTGTCCAGAATTAGGCGTTATTTTATTAATGCCAACGACTGGAAAGGTAGAAATCGATCATTTAAAATACGGTTCGACTTATTCTAATGAAGTTGCAAAAGCGGCTTATTACAGTGTAAACATCGACAAGTACAAAGTAAAAGGCGAATTCACGGCTTCAAAACGAGTTGGGATTAGCAGATTCACTTTCCCGAAAGGGCAGTCAAATATTTTATTAAATCTTGGTTTAGGTTTGACAAATGAAGAAGGTGCAATGATAAAAGTAGTGTCACCGACAGAAATTGAAGGAATGCGTTCGGTTGGTTCGTTTTGTTACAACAGCCCAGAAGATGCTTATCCAGTTTATTTTGTGGCTCAATTTTCTAAACCTGCCGATAAATTCGGAGTTTGGAAAAAGCCTGCCAAATACAACGGTGTTGAAGCGCAATGGATGGGGTACAACGGAAAAGCCAGAATGATGGATAATACCATTAAGACCGTTGTAGGGGATAGTATTGGAAGTTATTTTACGTATAAATTCGAAAAACAAGAAACGGTTGAAGTGAAGATCGGAATTTCGTACGTAAGTATCGAAAATGCCCGTGAAAACTTAGCAAAAGAAGTAGGTAACAGATCTTTTGACGCAATTTACAAAGAAACCTACAACGAATGGAACGAAGAATTATCTAAAATTTTGGTTGAAGGTGGTTCAAAAGATGACAATACGATTTTCTACACGGCTTTGTATCATACACTAATCCATCCAAACACTTTAAATGATATTAACGGAGAATATCCAGTAATCAAAAGAAGTAAAATTGGTAAAACCAAAGATACTCGTTATACCGTATTTTCTTTATGGGATACGTATAGAAATGTACATCCGTTGATGTCTTTGGTTTATCCAAAACAGCAATCTGATATGGTAAAAAGTATGTTGGATATGTTTGATGAAAACGGTTGGTTACCAAAATGGGAATTGAATTCGACTGAAACTTTTACTATGGTTGGTGATCCTGCAAGTATTGTAATTACGGATACTTACATGAGAGGAGTTCGTGATTATGATGTTAATAAAGCCTACTATGCGATGTTAAAAGGAGCAGATAATACTGAAAATAATCCGCTTCGTCCGGGATTGAAAGATTATATCAAAAAAGGATATTTGACAACCGACAATAAAGGTCCCGTTTCTACGACTCAGGAATACAATATTTCAGATTATGCTATCTCAATTATGGCCAATGAATTCGGAGACAAAGCGAATGTAAAACGTTTTAAAGACCGTTCATTATCCTACAGAAAATTATTCGATAAAGATCTGAATTTACTTCGTCCAAGAACTGCAAACGGAGATTGGTACGAACCTTTTGATCCTGCTTCTGGAGCTAATTTTGAAGAAAATGTTGGTTTTATCGAAGGAAATGCTTGGCAGTATAATTTTATGGTACCGCACGACATCAAAGGATTAATGAAATTGATGGGCGGCGAAAAACCTTTTTCGGCTCAATTACAGAAAATCTTCGATATCAAACAATTTGATATGGCAAATGAACCCGACATTGCCAATCCGTATTTATTTAATTATGTGAAAGGCGACGAGTACAAAGCTCAGGAACATGTAAAAAGACTGGTTCAGGAATATTTCAAAAATGAACCAAAAGGATTGCCAGGAAATGATGATACAGGAACCATGTCGGCTTGGCTTGTCTATTCGATGATGGGAATTTATCCGATTTCTCCGGGAGATCCAATCTACACCATTACAGCGCCAATGTTTCACAGAGTGACAATCAAATTAGATCCAAGATATTATAAAAAAGAAAGCATTGTAATTGAAAGACAACTCAATAATGGTGGAAAAATCAATTCGATTGAGTTCAACGGAAAAACACTTAACAGCTTTTTTATTTCGCACGATGATTTTGTGAATGGAACAAAGCTTAAAGTGATTCAAAACTAAACACACACAACTATGTTACAATTAAGAATGAGAAAAACAGCCATTATTTTTGTAATGGCTGTTGGTTTTTTAAACCACGTACACGCCCAGAAAAAGTATCTGTATCAAGATGCAAAAGCACCTGTTGAAGACAGAGTAAAAGACTTGTTAAGCCATATGACACTTGAAGAAAAAGTGCGTCAGATGGATATGTATAGAGGAGATTTCTTTAAAGAAAAAGAAGATTTTGCTAAAGGTAAATCGGCTGAAAAAATAGGGAAATTAGGAATTGGAGCGATTCATGATTTGTATCCGCGTTCAGCGAAAATGATCAACGATCTTCAAACCAATGTAATCAAAGGAAACCGTTGGGGAATTCCAGCGCTGATTATGTGTGAAATGCTTCACGGATATCTGGACGAAGGAAGTACAACTTTTCCAATGAATATCGGACTTGGAGCAACTTGGGATACTTCTGTTTTAGATAAAGTAGGTAAAGTAATTGGTATGGAAGCAAGAGCGCATGGCGTTCATTTTGGCTTTGGACCGAACTTAGATTTAGGACGCGAGCCAAGATGGGGAAGAGTTGCTGAAACTTTTGGAGAAGATGCTTTCTTAAACAGTGAAATCGGTTTGGCATTCATTAAAGGATTGCAAGGAGACGATTTAAAATCAGATCGTTCTATTATTGCTGAGCCTAAACACTTTGCAGTTCACGGTATTCCACAGGCGGGAGGAAATTCTTCTCCTATTTTGGTTGGAGAACGTTCTGCGAGAGAAGATCACTTGCCATCTTTCCAAAAAGCATTTACAAAAGGCGGTGCTTTAGGGACGATGTGTGCGTATTCTGAATTAGACGGAATTCCTTGTGCTGCAAATCATTGGTTATTGACTGATGTTTTAAGAAACGAATGGGGTTTCAAAGGACTTGTGGTATCCGATTTGGGAGCTATTAAATACATTCAAACCACTCACAAAGTTGCTGATTCTCCAAAAGAAAGTATTAGAGAAGCAGTTTCTGCAGGTGTTGATATGCAGTTTTATGATTTTTCTAATGAATTCTGGCAAAACACGATTATTGAATTGGTAAACGAAAAGAAATTGACAATGGAAAACATCGACCGTGCAGCGGGAGCGGTTTTACGTTTGAAATTCTTATTAGGATTATTTGAAAATCCGTACACAGATAAAAACTTGATTAAAGAGCGTTTTCATACTAAAGAAAACCAAACAGTTGCTTTAGAAGCGGCTCAAAAATCAATGGTTTTATTGAAAAATGACAATAATATTTTACCATTAAGCAAAAATCTTAAAAACATTGCGGTTATCGGACCAAATGCAAATGCTTCAAGATTGGGAGGTTATTCTCCTAAAAATAGTGTTGGAGTAACAGTTTTTGAAGGTGTTCAGCAAGTAATGGGAAAAACGGCGAATGTAGTTTATGAAGAAGGTGTGCCGCTGATTGTAAAAGGTCAGGCTATTCCATCTAAATATTTATTCACTTCAGACGGATCTCAAAATGGATTAAAAGGAGAATATTTCAATAACAGAAATTTAGAAGGAACTCCAGCTTTAACTCGTATTGACAACCAATTAGAGTTTGACTGGCCTTGGGCTCCTGGAGATGGAGTTAACGTTGATGATTTTTCTATTCGTTGGACAGGGTATATTCAATCAGACAAATCATTTGATGGTTGGTTAGGTTTAAGTTCTGATGACGGAATCAGAATGTGGATTGACGATCAATTGGTTATCGACAACTGGACAAAAGGAGCGACAAGTATTGTAACTACTCCAAAAAATATCGAAGCAGGAAAGAAATACAAAGTCCGCATTGAAATGTGGGAAGGAGGCTGGGGAGCCAGAGCTCACTTGCGTTGGAATTTAGAAAAAGTAAACATGCAGCCAGCAATCGATGCCGCTAAAAAAGCAGATGTTGCCATTGTAGTTTTAGGAGAATCAAACGAATTAGTTGAAGAAAACAGAGACGTTGCTGATTTGAATCTACATGGAATACAGCAAGAATTAATTGAAGCAATTCAGAAAACAGGAACTCCAGTAGTTTGCGTGTTGTTAAATGGTCGTCCGCTTTCTACAAATTGGATTGCAGATAATATCCCAGCAGTTTTAGAAGGATGGTTCCCAGGAGAGTTTGGAGGAAGAGCTGTTGCCGATGTTTTATTTGGAGATTATAATCCGGGTGGAAGATTGCCGATTACAGTTCCAAAATCAGTTGGGCAGTTACCTATATATTATAACCAAAAACCATCTGCAATTCATAAATATGTTGCAGAGAGCGAAAATCCATTGTATACTTTCGGTTACGGGTTGAGTTACACGAAGTTTGAATATTCAAATTTAAAGATCAGTTCAAACGAAATTAAACCAAATGGTGAATTAAAAGTTTCTGTTGATGTAAAAAACATTGGGAATTTGGATGGAGATGAAGTTGTTCAATTATATGTAAATGATGTTTACAGTTCTGTTACAACTCCAGAAAAGACTTTAAGAGGTTTCAAAAGATTGAATATTAAAAAAGGAGAAACAAAAAATGTCGAATTTACACTTACTAAAGACGAGTTAGGTCTTTACAACAGAGAGATGAAGTTTGTTGTAGAGCCGGGTGACTTTGAGGTAATGGTTGGAGGAAATTCTACTGATTTGCTAAAAAGTAAATTCAAGGTTTCTAACTAAAATCGCTTAAACACAGAATAATTTTAAGTGTTTTTTCGATAAAAAAATGAATATAATTAAAAAAGGCCAAAATCTATTAGATTAATAGAGTTTTGGCCTTTTAAATAAGGAAGAGTTGGATTACAAATGAAAACGTTTTCTTTCAATTTTCGGGCAAACTTTTACCAACACCTTTTAAAAAATGTCATTTGTCGAAATAATGTATTGTTAACAAAACGTATTCTTAAATTTAACATGTTATTAACTCTAAAAAAACAACTAATATGATTAAAAACGTACTAAAATTACTGTTGGTCATCTGCCTTTTCGGGTTCCAAAGCCTACAAGCGCAGACCACAGTAAAAGGAACGATAACAGATGCTGCTAGCGGAATACCGATTCCTGGAGCAAATATTATTGTTAAAGGAACTAAAACAAGTGCTTCATCAGATTTTGATGGTAAATACAGCATTAGTGTTCCAAATCAATCAGCAGTTTTAGTTTTCACCTATGTAGGATCTGCTACAAAAGAAGTTGCTGTTGGATCTCAAACTACAATCAACGTAGCTTTAGGTGCAGATACGCAACAATTAGGAGAAGTAGTTGTTACCGCTCTTGGTATTAAAAGAGAGAAAAAAGCAATTACGTATTCTGCACAAAACGTTTCAGTAGACGAATTATCAGAAGCTAGATCATTAAACGTTGCCAACTCACTTTCTGGTAAAGTTGCGGGTCTTAACTTCTCTACTACTTCTAATGGTGTTGGTTCTTCTTCTAGAATTACTTTAAGAGGTAACAGATCTCTTAATGGTAACAACCAGCCTCTTTATGTTGTAGATGGTGTGCCAATTAGTAACGGAACAACAACATCTAATCCTGATATTGATACAGGAGGAACTACACAACCTGATGGTATCTCTAACATTAACCCAGAAGATATTGCTTCGATGACTGTTCTTAAAGGACCTTCTGCAGCAGCTCTTTATGGATCTAGAGCATCAAATGGTGTAATCGTAATTACAACTAAATCTGGTAAATCAGGAAAAACTTCAGTTTCGTTATCATCTAACTTTATGGCTTCTTCTGCTTATAACTTGATGAATTTACAAAACGAGTATGGTCAAGGTACAAACGGAAACTATGTTTCTAACTCAAGTTCAAGCTGGGGTGCACCTTTAGACGGACGTCAGGTTTCTGCGTGGCAATTGGTTCGTAATCCAAATTATGCTGGACCAGCTACACAAAGCTATACTGCACAGCCAAACAACGTTATTGATTTCTACAAAACAGGTTATAACTTAGCAAACACTTTGACAGTTACAACTGGTAACGAAAAAGCACAAGGTTATTTCTCTTATACAAACACACGTGCTGAAGGTATTGTTGGAGGAAACCAAATGGACAGACATAATCTTAACTTAAGATTGACAAGTAAAATTTCAGATAAGTTATCTTTGGATGTAAAAACAAACTACATCGTTCAGGATATCGATAACTTATTGAGAACAGGGGAAGAATCTATCGGAACGTCAGCTTATTTATTGCCTCGTAGTATTGCTTACAACGATTATAAAGATTTCGAATATTTTGATGCTGCAGGACAAAGACAAGTAAACTATTTTCTTGACGAAACTGGAGCTCCAGGTGGAAACCCATTCTGGTCTGCTTTAAGAGATGATGCTCGTACAGACAAAAGAAACAGATTTATTGGTTTAGCGTCTCTTAAATATGAGATCACAAAAACATTAAGCTTACAAGGTAGAGCTGGTTTAGACCAAATGACTAATAAAAACGTGAGAAACAGATATGCAACAAATGCATTCAATAGTAATATGGGGTCATACAGTGAATCTTATGAAACTGTTAGCGAATTAAACGTTGATGCTTTACTTTCTTACAATGAAAAATTCGGAGATTTTTCTGTTGGACTTAATGCCGGTGCCAATGCATTGCAACAAAATAGTTCAGCTTTAAATTCTGGTGGTGTATTAAGTAAAAGAAACTTCTTTGCATTGTCTAACGTTCAGACAGTTCAATCAACATCTACGGCTTCAGAGAAAAGAATCAACTCTGTTTACGGTTTTGGTCAATTGGGTTTCAGAAACTACTTATTCTTAGATGTAACAGCTAGAAATGACTGGTCTTCTACATTACCAACAGATTATTTCTACCCATCTTTCGGTTTATCTGCTGTTCTTTCTGATATGTTTACATTACCAGAAGCAATCAGTTTTGCAAAACTTAGAGCTTCTTATGCAGAAGTTGGTAACGATACAGATCCTTATCAAACACAACAGAGATTTTCATACATCGGAGGAAATGGTGGTATGTTATACGGACAAAGTACAAAAGCTAATCCAAACTTAAAACCAGAGATTTCTTCTTCTACAGAGTTTGGTGCAGATATTAGATTCTTCAACAACCGTTTAGGATTAGATTTTACTTATTTCAATTCATTAACTAAAAACCAAATTTTCTACATCAATACACCTGAGTCTTCAGGATTCTCTAGAGCTGTTGTAAATGGTGGAGATATTGAAAATAAAGGTATCGAGTTAACGCTTACAGCAACTCCAATTCAAACAGAAAACTTTACTTGGGATATTACAGCGAACTACGCTTCTTACAAATCAAAAGTAAAATCTATCTATGATGGAAGAGATGAGTTAGTTCTTGGAGAAGGACGTTTAGTTAGAAGTAAAGTGGTTCAAGGTGGTGAGTATGGAGATTTATACATTAAAGGTTTCCAAAGAGGTCTTGATGTAAACACTGGCGAAATGAAAATTCTTGTAAATAGTGCAGGTATTCCTTTGGCAACAAACGGATTTGATTTCCGCGCTGGAAACTTTAATCCAGATTGGACAGCAGGTTTCAAAAACAACTTCAAATACAAAGATTTCTCTTTAAGCTTCTTGGTTGATTTCAGAATTGGTGGTGAAGTTATTTCATACACACAAGCGAGACAAGCTGGTTTAGGGGTAAGTGATGTTACTTTAGCAGGAAGAAATGGCGGAATCGTTGTTGATGCTTGGGTTGAAACTCCTACTGGATTTACTCAAAATACAACAAGTATTACTGCTGAGCAATATTGGACAGCTATTGGACAAAGAACTCCAGTTGCAGAACCATTTATTTATGATGCTACAAACATCAGATTAAGAGAACTTGTTTTTGGTTATTCATTACCAAAACGTGTATTAGCTAATTCAGGATTTACAAGTATTGACTTCTCTTTAGTGGGTAGAAACTTATTCTTCTTCTTAAACAAAGCTAAATATTTTGATCCAGAAGCAGGAGCAGGAACAGGTAACTTACAAGGTATTGAATCTTTCAACATTCCTTCAACAAGAGATTACGGAGTAAATGTTAAATTTGGATTTTAATTAAAAAAGAGACATCATGAAATATAGTTTTAAAATAAAAACATTAGGAGTTGCATTAATGGCAGTTTCGATTTTATCAAGCTGTACGGGCGACTTTGATGAAATAAACAAAGATCCTAATTCGTTGACTGAAGATCAGTTGGATGCTACATTAGCTGGTCCTGCATTTGCATCTGCATTGTACGCGGGTATTCACAACGGGTCTTACTCATCTCCAGGAGTAGACGATCAAGGTACATGGGGTATTGCAACAGGTATCTTATCTTCAACTTTTATCCATTACTTAAACTGTGGATATGGAACGGAAAGAAATGCTTTCGTTAACGGATATGAAGGTAGAGGATGGTTAAGATTTTACACCGTTGCTGCACCAGCTTTGATAAATGCTGTTAAAGCATCTGAAGGAAATGCAGAAGCATTGGCAATACTTAAAATCTGGAAAGTTTTCATGTACAACCAAATGGTTGATGCTTACGGGCCAATTCCTTACACTGAGGCAGGAAATGGTAAAGAAAGCGTTCCTTACGATAGCGTAGAATTTATTTACGAAGATTTCTTCAAATTGTTAGATGAGGCTAATGCAACATTGTCTTCAGCTTCTGTAGCTACAGTTGCTTCTCTTTCTCCAAACGATAGAGTGTATGCAGGAAGTGTTGACAAATGGAGAGTTTTTGGAAACAGTATGAGATTGCGTTTGGCAATGAGAATTTCTGATAAAGATCCTGCAAAAGCAAAAACTCAAGCGGAAGCTGCTGTAGCTGCAGGAGTGATGCAGACAAACGATCAAAACGCATTCTTTAAAGCAAGTAACATTACTCCAAACAATTTAAACATGATTGTAAACAGCTGGGGTTATGTAATGACTGCTTCTATGGAGAGTATCTTAGTAGGATACCAAGATCCACGTTTGTCAAAATGGTTTGCACCTATTAGTACAGGAACTGGAGTATACAGAGGAAATCCAGTTGGAGGTTTAGAAGATCAATTTGGAACTACTGAATTCTCTAAATTTAATAATGATATCATGGGTAATGGTCCAGCTAATAATGTTAGCGAAACTAAAAACATCGAAATCTTTATGGCTTCTGAAAACTATTTAACTAGAGCAGAAGGAGCTTTGAATGGATGGAACATGGGCGGAGATGCTAAAACTTTGTACGAAACAGGTATTAGATTATCTCTTGCACAATGGGGAATCACAGAGGCTGCTACAGTTAATGCTTATATCAATGGGGTAACGTTACCAACACTACCAAACATTTTAACAGTATATCCAACTTTAGATTTGCAAGATATTCCAGTTAAATTACCTGTTGCTTGGTCTTCATCTGTTGCTAACCAACGTACACAAATTGCAGTTCAAAAATACTTAGCAATTTTCCCAGAATCTTGGGAAGCTTGGTCAGATTTACGTAGAAGTGATGCTAAAGTAATCTATCCAATATTAAACACAGACAACCCAGAAGCTGGTGTTGGTAAATCTCTAATGAAGAGAATCATTTATACTACAAATGAGTACTCATCAAACGAAGCAGCTGTTAAAGACGGTATCGTAAAATTAGGCGGTCCTGATTCAGGTGGAACTAGACTTTGGTGGGACACAAAATAATTAATTTGGTAAAGTAAAAAATCAAACGATTGGTTACTTGAGCAGAAGGAGAGGTAACTCTCCTTTTGTTTTATAAATATGTCAGTAATTGACATCCAAAAAAATCTATTAACAAAGATGATGTACTCCAATTCAATCATCAAACCGAAAAAAAAACACAAAATAAAAATGGTTGATACAAATACCACTAACTCCTCACAAACCAAACCAACCTTAATTCCAATATTAATTATAGCAAGCTTGTTCTTTATTTTTGGTTTTGTTACCTGGATCAATGGCGCATTGATTCCGTTTATGAAAACTATAAATGAATTAACTTCTGCACAATCATTATTGGTTGCATCAGCTTCTTATATTTCATTTGTTGTAATGGCGCTTCCTGCTTCTTATATTTTAGCTAAAATTGGTTATAAAAAAGGAATGTCTTTAGGATTATTTATAATGGGATTTGGAGCTTTAATTTTTATTCCCGCAGCCGAAGCCAGAACATATTGGATGTTTCTTACTGGAATTTTTATTCAAGGTGCTGGAATGACTTTATTGCAAACAGCATCAAATCCATATATTACGATCTTAGGTCCTATTGAAAGTGCCGCAAAACGAATTTCGATTATGGGAATTTGTAATAAAATTGCGGGCGCATTAGGCTCACTTATCTTTGGTTCTATTTTACTCTCAGGAATTGATGAAATTCAAGAAAAACTAAGCAAAGTAAGTATTTCCGAAAAGAATAATTTATTAGATAATATGGCAGATAGTGTAGTAGTTCCTTATATCTCAATGGCAGTTGTTTTATTTGTTTTGGGAATTTTGATTCTTAAAGCACCGCTCCCTAATGTTGAAGCCGCACCGATTGAAGAAGCACAAGAAGGTAAAACAGCCAAAACAAGCATTTTTCAGTTTCCACACCTTTGGCTTGGTGTATTAACGTTGTTTATGTATGTTGGAGTTGAAGTAATTGCAGGTGACACCATTATTGCATACGGAATTGCATTGGGATTTCCTGCTGCAGATGCCAAATTTTTTACCACTTTTACTTTATTAGCGATGGTTGTTACGTATGCCTTAGGAGCCTTTTTGATCCCTAAATATATTACACAGGCTTTAGCTTTAAGAGTAAGTGCGGTTTTAGGAATTCTATTGTCTTTGTGTATTGTATTTTCTACAGGATTTACTTCTGTTTTATTTGTGGCTGGCTTAGGAATTGCAAATGCTTTGGTATGGCCGGCTGTATGGCCTCTTACGCTTAACGGCTTAGGAAAATTTACCAAAACAGGTGCAGCATTATTGGTAATGGCAATTTCTGGTGGAGCAGTAATTCCGCCCTTGTATGGAAAGTTTGTTGACGGTACAAAAGCAGATCTTATTGCACAGGGAATTAATGAAGCAAACGCAACAGCTTCTGCCTCAACAAAAGGGTATTGGATTTTACTTCCGTGTTATATCTTCATCTTATATTACGCAATTGCAGGACATAAAGTAGGATTGAAGAAGAATTAGATGAAAGATGAAAGATGAAAGAAAATAGAAAATAGAGGATAGACTTTAGTCTTTAAGATGTATTTAGAAATTAAAAATTTATTTTCTCTCCTCTATTTTCTTTCCTCTTATAAAAAAACAAAAAAAGAATAAAATGATTTTAAAAACAAAATATACTGTTACGGCTGTACTAGCTATTTTTCTATTCTCTAATGGAATAAAAGCGCAGACCAAAGCGGTAAATATAGAAAGCAGTTATATTGCAGATCCGCCTGTGACAACAAATAGTCATGCATCTACTTTAGTAGAACATAAACCAAATGAGATTTTGGCAGCTTGGTTTGGTGGTAAGTATGAAGGAGCAAAAGATGTTGGAATTTATATTGCAGCTTATAAAGATAAAAAGTGGTCAAATCCAAAAGAATTGATTCAACCTTTAATCAAAAACGGAGATACACTTCCATGTTGGAATCCAGTACTTTTTAAAAGTAAAAGCAACAATTTGTATTTGTTTTATAAAATTGGAAAAAATCCGAGAGAATGGTTTGGCGCTATGATTGTTTCAAAAGACAATGGAACAACCTGGGGAGAAACAAAATATCTTCCAGACGGAATTTTAGGTCCAATTCGAAATAAACCAATTGAAACTAAGCCAGGTATAATTTTATGCGGAAGCAGTACAGAAAGTGTAAATACAGATGAATGGAGAGTACATGTAGAAGAATATAATGAAGCAACAGATTCTTGGAACAAAATTGCGGTAGAAAACAACAAAAATTTTGATGTAATACAGCCAACATTCTTAGTGCATAGTGCCAGCGATATTCAGATGTTGTCTCGAAGCAAGCATAACAGAATTGTTTCCAGCTGGTCAGGAGATAATGGAAAAAGCTGGATTAGAACCAATACTATAAACGTGGTCAATTCGAATTCTGGTATTGATGCTTTAACAATCAATAAAAATCTTTTTTTACTCGTAAACAATCCGCTTCCAATTGGAAAAGACTGGTTTAACGGACGAAATATTTTAGATGTTGAATATTCTAAAGATGGTTTAAGCTGGACTAAATTATTCGATCTGGAAAAAGAGGAAAAAGGAGAATTCAGCTATCCTGCCATCATTCAAACGACAGATAAAAAAATACATGTTTTATATACTTACGATCGAAAATATATTAAACACACGTCATTTGATTTATAATCTTTGAGAAATGGTACGCGGATGATACGGATTCACTTCGTGAAAACGCTTATTTGCACGGATTTTATTTTAAAAAAAAAGTAAAAAAAGAATCCGTGTTTATCCGCGTCTTTGCAAAGCAAATCTGTGTTATCAGCGTACCATTATGCGTCCCATTCTATTGACAACTTATTATGAAATTAAAACTCTTCATTGCAACTATTTTCTTTTGCTGCACTTTCGTGAATGCACAAATGGCGCAGACCTTTTATAAACATGACAAATATCTTTCGTCAGATAAACTAGAAGGCCGTTTTCCAGGAACAAAAGGGAATAATGAAGCGGCGGCTTACATTCAGAAGTATTTTAAAAAATATGGTTTAAAAGAATTCGGAAAATCGTACTATCAGCCTTTCATGCTTTTTGTAAAAGAAGGAATCAATAAAATGAAACCTGATTCTGTTGCAACACAGAATGTTGTGGGGTATATCGAAGGTTCAGATTCAAATCTAAAGAACGAATATATCGTAATCGGAGCACATTACGATCATTGGGGCTGGGGCGGACAAGGTTCTGGAAGTAAAAAGAAAGAAGCTTTTGCTATTCATAACGGAGCAGATGATAATGCTTCTGGTGTGTCGGCTTTGTTGTGCATTTTGGAAGAAGTTTCAAAAATGAAAGTTAAACCAAAAAGAAGCATAATCTTTATTTCGTTCAGCGGAGAAGAGGAAGGATTATTAGGTTCTAAATATTTCATAAATCATCTTCCAGTTCCAAAAGAGGCTGTAAAAGTGATGTTGAACATGGATATGGTCGGAAGATTAAATGACAAAAAAGAACTTTATATGGGTGGAGCGGGAACTTTCCCAAACGGAGTAGAACTGATGAAAAAACTGCAAGAAAACAGCGGTTTAAATCCTGTTATTCACGCAGGCGATGTTGGCGGTTCAGATCACGTTTCTTTCTACAAAGAATCTATTTCTGCGGTTGGTTTTCATACCGGCGGACATCCGCAATACCACACGCCAGAAGACGATTTTGAATTGATTAATTCAGAAGGAGGAGCACTGGTTGCAAAATATATTTTTAATGCCCTCACACAAATAGCCAATTATAAAGAAGCTTTGGTTTTTATTAAACAAAATTAAAACAAAGCTATTTTCAATAAAGAATAAATTAGTTTAGAACAATAAAAAGATCAAAAATTGCCGAATGGCGCCAACTAAATACGGTTGGCGCCATTTTTATTTACTTTATGTCAGTCTTAAATCTTAGATTAAATTGCAAGAGTTGGGAAGATTTTTTTAAGGGTTTATTTTTTATACTTTGTCTTTAACTATTTCAAAATAAGCATAGAGTACGACAGCGTTACTATTTATAACAATACCACTTTTAGCACTTGGTGAAATATTTTTAAAAATTTAGAGAAAATATTCTATACTTTTTTAAGCTTTCCTATTTAAATTCTAAATTGCGCCTAAGTTAAAAAACTATGGACAAATACAGCTTTTTGGAAATAGCAGCACTTATAGGAATATTTTTGGTGCTGTTTCTTGCCTTATTTTTGTTTACCGTTAAAACAAAATATAAATTAGCAAATCGCCTTCTTGCTTTCTTTCTTTTTGCTAATGCCGTAGATGCATTAAAATTTTTGATGCGTGATTTCCCTGTTAATTTCATCAATCTCGAAGCATTTCGTTGGAGTATTAACTATTTGGTTTCAGCATCGTTTTATCTCTATGTATTGTCGATTTGTTTTTCCAACTTTCGCTTAAAACCGAAACATTTATTACACGCGATTCCGTTTGTTGCTTTCAATTTGTATTTAATGTCTGGGATATATTTTGACGATAGGGCTGCGAAAATAAGTTTTATAAATGCTATGAGTCAGACGTTTACTATGCAGTTTTTTTATTTTCTCTTTGAATTTTTATTCCAAATTTACTTTATCGCTTCATTTTTAGTGATTAGAAAATCTAAAACCATCTATCTCGAGAATTATACAAATGCAGATATCTCTTTGCTTGGCGCGCTTTATAAAATTACAATTCTATATTATGTTTTGCATTTTATTGTGCTTTTGAGGTGGCTGGTTACTTTTATCTTTGGTTGGGGAGAAATAAGAGCTTGGATCGTAACCCTTGATGGGTTTGCGTTTTTATTTTGTACCTGTTGGTATCTTTTTGTTGCGTTAAATAACCCAGAGTTTTTTAGAGGTATCAATTCTCAATTTAAATCGATTACAGATGTTGCCCCAAAACAAAAATTGTCTCCTGTAATTGATGACGAAAAAAATAAGCAAATAGAATCTCTAAAAGATTTTATGATTAAAAACGAACCTTATCTAGACTGTTCATTAACGATTCAGGATTTGGCAGAACAATTAAAAATGCCCGTTAAAGATTTATCTACGTTAATTAACCTGTATATGAATAAGCACTTTTTTGATTTCGTAAATGAATATAGAATCGAAAAAGCTAAAGAAATGCTTAAAGATCCTTTGCAAAAAGAACTTACCATTCAAGAAATTCTCTATAAGGTTGGTTTCAATTCCAAATCGTCGTTTAGTGCTTCTTTTAAAAAATATACTGGAAAAACTCCAAGTGATTTTAGAAAGCCTTCAAATTAATTCATTTTTTCTTAGAAAAGGGTTCGACTTTTTTTAGTCGGTCGTTTATTGAGATGTTTTAAAGCATATTTGTAGCAAGTTTTAGACAATCAATCAAATTCTATCTCCGAAAAAATTAATTAAAAATGAAGATCAAATTTTTATTAGTAGCAGTAATTTTATTTACAAATGCGCTTTCTGCCCAAAAAATAAATAATTTAAAAGAAGCAGAGAAAACACGTCAAAATTCGACTAAACAGAAATTAGCTAATATCAACCAAATTGATTCTTTAATGGCAACGTGCTATGAAAGGGGTTTATTTAATGGAAATGTCCTAATCGTTAAAAATGATAAAATCATTTACCAAAAATCATTTGGTTTTACCGATGAAACGAAGCAAACTGCTTTAAGCAATAATTCAATATTTAATATTGGCTCTATTGCAAAGGAATTTAATGCGGTTTCAATAATGATTTTGGCTGAACGTGGCCTTCTCAATCTGGATGACAAAATATCCAAATTTAATTTAGGGTTGCCCAAATGGTCAGAAAAAATTACAATAAGACATCTTATCAATTATGCTAGTGGCATTCCTAGAATTGACCCACTTGTGCCTAAAAATGATGAGGAAGCTTGGAAAATCTTAAAAAACGACGATAGTTTGTTGTTTGAACCTGGAACTGCCTATAGGTATGACAATAGTAATGTTTTTTTGCAAAGAAGGATTATTGAAAAGGTATCTGGAATGTCATATGAGGAATTTGTTACTAAAAATATAATTAAACCATTAAAAATGACAAATTCGGTATTTGAGCCAAAATTTGGCTATAAAAATCGAACGTCTTGTTATGATTTTGATAATTTGAAATGCCCAGAATTGGAATTTATTAGCGGATGGCTTTGGGTAGATATAAATGATCTCTATAAATGGATTAAGGCGATGAATAATAATCGTTTAATATCAAAAGAGTCCTTCTATACGTTGCTGCAAAATCCATATGCAATTGACGAAGGTGGATCACTTGGCAGATACTTTGAAAAAGATGAACTGCAGAGACACAATGGAGTATCGTATAAATTTGAATCCATTTTTATAAACGATTTTAAAAACAAGATCACGATAATTCTATTGTCCAATAATCTAAATAGAGTTTGGGATCTAGGGCATATTATTCACAACTTAATGTTAGGAAAAGAATACGAAATCCCGAAAAAATCTATTTATCGAGCGATAAGAAAAGAAGCGCTTAATGATGTAGATAAAGGTATTGAAACATACTATTTACTCAAAAAAAATTCTGAGAAAGAATACAGCTTTACGAACCCAAACGAACTGAATACATTAGGATATGAACTATTAAGGGCTGGCAAAAATATTGAGTCAATAGAAATATTTAAATTGGCAACAAAAGAATTTTCTACAAATGCAAATCTCTTTGATAGTTTAGGGGAAGCCTATTACACAAATAAACAATACGATTTAGCATTAAACAGCTACGAAAAAGCAATGAAATTTGGTGGAACAAACGGGAATGCAGAAAAAATGATAGATAAAATTAAGAAGATAACGGGAAGTAATTAGGCGTAAAAGCGGTGTCTATTCTATAGTATAGACGCCGTCTTTCATTTTAAAAGCCCACGAAGCCATGGCATCAATTACAGGCATTAAACCTGCTCCTGCGTTACTTAATCTATACGTTACAAATGGCGGAACAACAGGTTTTGCTTCACGAATAACCAATCCGTCAGCTTCTAGTTGTTTTAAATGCTGAATAAGCATCTTTTCTGTCACAGCCGGAATTGCTCTTTTTAATTCGCTGTATCGTTTATCTCCAGAAGATAGATGATATAAAATTATCGGTTTCCAATAGCCTCCAATTTTCTCCATAACAAAAGTCACTGGACATTTTTCTAAAGCATATTGCTTGTTTTGCTGAATAGTAGAAGATTCTTTAATTGCTGTCATGATACATACTTTAGGGTAAGTACTTGTATAAAAGTAAGTACAAAGATATCTTTGTCTTGTCAAATAAAAAAACATTTTAAGATGAAAATTATAATTTCAGGTTCATTAGGAAATATCGGAAAGCCATTAGCGGCTCAATTAGTAAAATCGGGACACGATGTAACGGTAATTAGCAGCAATGCAGATCGTAAAGAAGCAATTGAAAACTTAGGTGCAAAAGCGGCAATTGGATCAGTTAGCGATGCTGACTTTCTTTTAAAAACTTTTGAAAATGCAGATGCCCTTTTTGCTATGACTCCTCCAAATATGGGTGGTGTAAATATCGTTAAGAATACGACTGATGCAGGTAGCGCTTTCGCGAAAGCAATCCAACAAGCCAACATTAAGAGAGTAGTGATGTTAAGCAGTATTGGTGCTCATTTACCAACAGGAAACGGACCAATTGCAGGTTTGTATAATATTGAAAAGATTTACGAGAAATTAGACGCTTCTATTACATTTTTAAGAGCGGGATATTTCTATATTAATTTCTTCAATGATATTCCGATGATAAAAGGAGCGGGGATTATGGGGGCTAATTTCCCGGCATCAAACCGTATTCCGTTAGTGCATCCAGAAGATATCGCTTTTGCGACGGCAGAAGAATTACAAAAAAATCAAGAAGGTAAAAACATTCGTTACATCATTAGCGATGTAAAAACACCTTCAGAAATTGTAGAAGCATTTGGTGCAGCAATTGGAAAACCAGAACTTCCTTGGGTTGAGTTTACAGATGAACAATATCTAGGTGGAATGACCCAAGCTGGAGTTCCAGAAGAAATGGCTGGTTTATATACCGAAATGGGAACCGGATTAAGAAATGAAACCATTGCATCCGATTTTTTAAATAATGATGGAAAAGTAGAGGGCAAAATCAAATTGGAAGATTTTGCAAAAGAATTTGCTTTAAAATTTTAAACCTAAAAAAACATTCCGCTTACTATAAATAGAAGCGGAATGTCCAATTAAAAAAAAACTCAAGTTGAATGAATCTTTACAGCTGTTTTACAGCTGTATTTTTTTAGAATACCCCAATGTAGTGGTTTCCTGCTTTGTTTATTAGTTTTGCACCTTTAGTAACTCTTCCAGTAGGAATATCAATTACGTAAATGTTACCATCTTTTCCAACTGGAGTAACAGCGATGTAGAATTCATTTCCGTCTACAACAAAACCTTGATATTGACCAAAGTTCAAGTCAGCATCATAATCAATACCTTCTACTCTTGTAGCTGTTTTTGCATTCAAATCAAGTCTTGCTAAGTAACCTTGTTCAGTTCCTTCGTAAGTATAAACAGCATAAGCAATTCCGTTTCCAGCATATCTCCAAGCATCGATATAACTTCCTTTAATTCCTAGAGCTGTATCTAAACTGAATACATAAGAATTGTCGTATTCGTTACTTTGGTTGATTTTAAGGATGTAAGAACCTTTTTTAGCATCTCTTTGAGTTGCTTGATAGATGTTTCCGTCGTTTGCTACGAAGCTGTTAAAACTTCTGTATCCACTTGTGTCTCCAAATCCAACAGTAGAAGTAATTACTTTCGGATTTTGTAATGAAGGATAATCAACAACAACAGATTTTGAACCTAAACGATCAAAAGAAGGCTCATTTGCACCTGTTAGCGGATTTGTTTTACGCATCCAAGTTCCGATAATTAACTTATCTCCAGCTTTGTTTAAAGTTGGTGCATCCAAACGGAAAATATGGTGTCCTTGACTTTCTTCTGCAGTCGTCAACGGAATTTCATATTGTCTGTAATCTGAAATCAAAGATTTTTGTAAATCTAGACTTAAAACAGTAGAAGAACCTCTTGTATACTTGTATGTTTTTCCGTCTGCTTCTGTTACAACAACTGGTGCAGTTACGTTTACAGCAACTCCGGTTTTATCACCATCAAATAATTTTACCCATCTTGGAGATGTTCCTGCATATTGAGAAATATTGGCAGTAATATCAGATTTTACAAAGTTTTTTGCTCCATTAACTTTGTAAGTCATGAATTCACCTCCGTTTGTACCAGTGTAAGTAATATTGAAAAGTGTATTTCCGTCTACAGAAGATTGTAAACGAGCTGTTCTGTTAGATTGTACACCTTCACCATTGTCAAAAACATTAACCGAAATGTTTGGGTTTATAGCATCTTCTTTAGAAATAGAGTAAATTCTAGTTCCACCATTTCCATCTCCAGGATCTGTTTGCATTAAAGCTCCAGCTACTGTAATCCAACGTCCTTCTGTTATAGGGTTTACAGGTTCTGCTTCTTTATTATTATCATCACTGCTGCAGCTTGTAGTAAGTGCAAATGTGGTCAAGACTAGTCCACATGCAAGTAATTTAAAAGTACCTTTTTTCATAGTTATATTTATTAAAAATTAATTAATCAGTTACTAAAATTTATTAAGTGTGTAGTTTATTTTCAAAAAGAAAGCTCTTCCAGGTTTTTGAACCGCAAAATTGTCGTAGACCTGCTGGTTTGTAATGTTTTTAGCATCAAAACTGGCAATAAACTTTCTGTTAGGGAAAGTATAACTCAACCCTAAATCGTGCGGAAACTGCACTGGTGTTCTATCGTCTTCATTATTCAGCCAGTTGGTGTAAAAAGCTCCGACATATCCAAAATTGTAAAAGAGACTTAATTGAGAGTTTTTCTGCAATACATCTTTAAAATTATATTGAGCATTACCATTTACAGTAAAAAAGGGTTCATTTGGAAATTGTTTGTTGTAATTATCCAATTGTACTCCGTTTTTATCATATTGATCTTTAGAACGAGATGTAAACTGCGACATATTCATAGATAGAAACAATCTGTTTTTATGAGAATATTCTGCAGAGGCTTCGTAACCAAGAGATTGTGCTTTTCCTAAATTAACGGAAGGTGCAACTTCTAATGCTTCATTTAAACGAACACTAAACTGTCGTGCAATTTTATCTTTTGTATTTCTCCAAAAACCAGATCCGTTAAAACTAAATTTGTGATTATTGATGATGTAAGGACCAAATCGTAAACCAACATTTAAATTATTACTCTGCTCAGGTTTTAATGAACTATTACTGCTTTGATTTTCTCCTGGATTTCCAAATATTTCAATTTCAGAAGGAAGTCGGATTGCCTTTTCTGCAGAAAGAGAAAACATTAATTTTGAAGTTATAAAGTAAGAAGTTGCCAAACCATAACCATAAAAAGTAGTATTGTTACTTTCTAATTTTTCCTCAACAGTTGTGTTGCCATTTGTAAGTACGGGTGTTCTTTGTTCTGTTTTTTGATTGTAACGTTTTCCGAAGAGGTTCGTTCTTAGTCGAGAATTAAGAGCTTCTAATTCGTATGCAAATGACAAAATATTTTTTTGAAGTTCTCTTTTTTGTTGAAAATCTCTTTCCAATTGCGATTTCATTTCATCATAATCATCCCTGTCAAATGAATATAACATACTGCTGAAAACAAATCGATGATTTTCATTTAACGTATAATTTAAGCCGCTTCTAGTACTGAATATTTTGTTATTCAAATGAAGAATTGTCGGTTGTCCTTGCTGCGCTCCATTAGGAGTTAGTATAGGTTCACCGCGAAGACCAATTACCTTTTCTCCAAACCAATTGTAATTCCATTTAACGGTGTCATTTACAACTTCTCCTCTTTGACTAAAAACAGAATTCACTGTAAATTCAAGACCTTTTACGATGAAGTCTTTTTTAGCATAATTAATACTTACAACCTGTGCATCAGATTCTGTAAATCGACCTTTATAGGGTCTAGACATCGATTGACCGTGTTGGATTTCTTTATAGTCGTCAGAAGCATTAAAACCTATTAAAAAGCTGTCTGCCCAGTTTACGTTTGTAAAACCGGCTTCAATTCTTCCGCCAAATGAACGGTAAGCGTCTTCAAAACGTTTCGCTTTGATAAAAACTTTTTGCCCGTTTGGAAGAATATTATAAGCAAATTTACCCCAGATTTCATAATCATTATCCGAATAATTATAGAAACCAGAACCTTTCAAAGTAAAGCCCGATTTATCTCTGTAAGTCGTATTAAAATTAGATTGAAATGTATTAAACGAACCATAAGAAGCAGAAGCGCTTAAAGTGTTTTTTGCACCTTTTTTCAGTATTACATTAATCGCTCCCCCTAAGGCATCGTCAGCTAGATGTGCTGGTACTACTCCTTTGTAAACTTCTATTCTATCTATTAATGCTGGAGGAATACTATTTAAGTTAAAAGAAGAACCGTAAGTTGAAATCGGAATTCCATCTATAAATATTCTAATAGCATTGCCGGTCATTCCATTTAAGTTGTAAGAGACATTTGAGCCCAATCCACCGTTTTGTCTGATTCTAACACCAACAGATTGTCCCAATAATTCATTGGTCTGAATGTTTCTTTTAGCAGCTTCCTGTGTATCTATAACGTTGACTGAAAACCCTTTTTCTAGAATTTCTTTCTTAACGGTTTTCTTTTGAAGTACAACTTCTTTTAATGACCTAGCATCATTTCTTTCGATAGAAATATTGAACTCTATATTTGGTTGGTTGATTTTAACTTTTGTAGTTCTGGTTTGGCCTTCCATAGAAGAAGTCTCCAAAATGTACTCTCCATATTTTAAGTCTTTAAATTCGTAACGACCATAATCGTTAACAACGGCATATTTTTGAGTTCCTTTGATAGTAACTGATGAACCATAAGCTAATTCATCTTTTCCAAAAGTCACTTTTCCCGTTAGATTTCCAGTTTGCGACCAGGCTGAAATAGTAAATAAAAATAATAGTAAAATTGTTCTCATGTTGAGTCTGCGTGTAAAAGTGGTGCAAACTTATATGATAATTTAAATTTAATCTAAATAAAGCAATTAGAAGATTATTAGAATTGCGAAGAGCGTTCTAATGTTATTTTAATGTAAATTATTAATTGTGAATAATTGTTAATTGTTAATTATGAATGGTGAATTGGGAAACGTAAAATGCGAATCTATGTTTTACTTTCGGCTCTTTTTGTCGTACTGAGCGTCCCGAAGTTTCGGGAGAAGGATATGCGCAAAGATTTTTTTCTAATGAAAATGAAATAATCTCGCAAAGTCGCATGGTCGCAAAGTTTTTATGAATTGCCTCCAGCTTTAGCTGATGGTTATTTTGTAGCACAAATAAAAAAGGCTTTAGCCGAAAAGCAGTTCGGCTAAAGCCTTGACATAGCTTTATTTTACACCTCCATCTAAAGCTGGAGGCAATTCAAAAAAAGCATATCAAACATAGCCCAAGGTTTCAACCTTGGGAACGCAAAGGAATTAACAATATGTTGCCATAAAAACGTTTCCCAAGGTTAAAACCTTGGGCTATATTTTAATTTTTACGTCTTTTTTGTCATTTCGACGAATCTTTGTCGAATTATTAGTGTGATTTCTCCTTTCGTCGAAATGACAAACGTTATGATAAAAACGTCAAGTAAAATAAAATAAAACTCTGCGCCTTAGCGACTTTGCGAGATAAAAAAAAGGATTGTATGACTTTGCTCAGAAAAGACAAAGAATGGCATAATTAACAATTCACCATTAACAACTTATAATTTATAAGAGAAGTTTTTAGACTTAACCACTTTCCCTTTATCCGTAATCATCAAACAGCTATATTCAGGGAATTTTTGAAGTAATAGTAAACCTTCTTTCTGACCTAAAACCATCATTGAAGTACTTAATCCATTGGCAGTTTCGGCATTTGGACCAAAAACCGTGACACTGCACAAACCAGTTGCAGGATATCCAGTTGCAGGATTTATAATGTGTGAATATCGTTTTCCATCAAAAACAACAAATTTTTCATAATTGCCGGAGGTGGTTACAGCACCTTGTTTTAAAGGAACAGTTGCTATCAATTTTTCAGGATTAAACGGATTAGTAATTCCGATTTTCCAGTCATTTCCATTAGGTTGTTTCCCCCAAGTGCTCATGTCTCCGGAACCATTTATAATTCCGGCCTGAATGCCTTTTTCAAGCATCATTTTTCGACATTTATCAGTAGCGTAGCCTTCGCCCAAAGCGCCAAAACCGATTTTCATACCTTTTAATTTTAGAAAAATTGTCGATTCGGTACTATCTAAAATGATGTTTTTATAGCCCACTTTTTCTACAGATTTTTTTATGGCTTCCGCCGAAGGCATTTCGGTCATCGAGCCGTCAAATTTCCAAACACGATCTAAAGCCGCAAAACTAACGTCGAATCCGCCATTGGTAATTTCAGAAAATTTAATTGCTCTTTGGGCTAATTCAAAAACTTCACGATCCACTTTTATTGGTTTTATCCCTGCATTCTGATTGACTTCAGAAACTTGAGAATCAGGTTTCCAGTCTGAAATTAAACTTTCAATTCGACTAATTTCTTCAATAACAAGATTAATATTTTGTTCTGCCGAAAGCGAATCTTTATCCACAATACTAATGTCAAATCTTCCCCCCATAAGAAGCGTTGTTCTTTTTCTTAAAACTTGCGAATGCATTGAAAAACAGCAAGTAATTAAGAGAAAAAAAAGAATTTTATGTGATGATAATTTTAGCATTAAAATTAGAATATTTTAGTTTTAGCTCCAGCGGAGCATAATATTTATAGAACTAGATTTATGTTTATGAATAAAGCTCCAAAGGAGCGACACATCAACCACCAACAATCAACCACCAACCATCAACCATTAACAATTAATAACAATCCGTTAAAAATTGTTTATTAGCCTTATATTCTTCCAGTGTTTTTAATCCTTTTTCTAAAAGCAATTCACTCAAAATGGCTTCAACATCTTTTTGCATTGCAAGTGAACCACAAATCATAATAACTCCGTCTCTTTTCAATAAAGTAGCAAAAAACAGCACATCTCTTTTAATTAAATCCATGACATAAATATGTTCATTTTCGCGAGATAGTGCCATATGGAAATTATCCAGATGCTCTTTTTGAATCATAATTGCAGCGAACTTTTTATATGCCATTAAAGTTGGAGTTTCCATTCTAAATCCGCTGTACAAATGAAGTTCCTGCTTTTGGTTATTTTGTTCGATCATTCCTAAGAAAGGTGCAATTCCTGTTCCGTTGGAAATGAATGCTACTTTTGAAGCTTTCTTTGGAAGATGAAAAGTTGGATTTTTAATAATTCTCGCTTTGATTGTATTTCCAGGCTCCAAATTATTCAAATAAGAAGAACCTAATCCGTTTGGATGCAGTTTTACGACCAATTGAATATTACCAGAATGATTTCCGATAGAGTAGAGGCGCTCTCTAGAATCATTAGCAGGATAAATCGCTAGTAAATCACCAGAACTGAATTTTGTTCTTGCATTAGCTCTTAAAGTCAAAATAAAAGTATGTTCTGTTTCCGAAATTGGCGTTTTATCCAAAACCATTAATTTCTGTAAACCTTTCGGAACATGATTGTATAAAGATGGTGTTGTTGCTAAAGGAATTCCCGTTTTTGCACTCCATAATTTTACCCATTGAACAAATTCAATTGCCGATTTATCATTTACGGTCTGCAAATCCAAATAACGTTCTGTCCAATTTTGATTTTCTAAAAGCTGATCAATTTCAATGGCAAATCCGCAAAAATCCGGATATGATTTCGAGCCAAATCCAACCACAGAAAAATTGATTTTTTGCTTCTGATTTTGTCTTTCCAATAAAGTTTTGAATTGCGTTCCGTTTGAAGGTGCATCTCCCAAACCATGCGTAGAAGAAAAAACGATAATATGCTCTGCTTTCGGATAAGCTGTGAACTTATTCAATTCACTAATAAAAACCTTGTGTCCGTGCGTAATCAATTGTTTCTGAATCGCATTGGCAAATCGGAAAGAACTTCCGTTTTCAGAACCGACCAAAAGGATAATCGTACTTTCATTTGCCTTAAATTTATTTTTCATTCGACTTGCTCTTCTTTTTAAAGTAATGGCAAAACCAGAATAAATGAAAAATAAAATGTTGATACAAGCAATGGCTAAAATGACCGCCCAGATTCCATTAATTCTTCCCGTATGAAGATCAAGACTCAAAGCAGCATATTGCGCTGTCATTGGCGATAGCTTTTCAGAAATTACGGCACCAGTAACCTGATTTACTTCAACTTCGCGATCTTTTAGCTCAATGATATAGTATTCTTCTGGATCATCGGTAAAAGGAAATTCTATTTTTTTTACATCAGATAATAAAGTCGTGTTAAAGATGGAAGCTGTTTTGGCTTTTGCCGAAATTTCTGTTTTTACAGGTTTTGCTTTTTCTTCACCCATAAAAAAGTTAAACCTTTCTAGTGATAGATAAGTTCCGGTAAGCGAAATAATCAAAATCGGAATTAAAGCCAGTCTTCCTAAAAGCACATGATAATATTGTGCAAAGTATTCTTTGATTATTTTAGAAAAGAAATTTCGGATGCCGCGTTGTCTTTTTAAAACAAGCACGAAACCCGAAATTGATATCATTAGTAAACAAAAAGAAATGACGCCTACAAAAAAACGTCCTGCCTCATGAAGAAACAGCGAACGGTGCAAACTCGTAATCCATTTGATGAATTCCGATTTTTTTACAGGAGTTCCTAATGCTTTTCCAGTTTTTGGATCAATATAAGCGTTAATATCATTTCCGTCTGCATCAATTGCCTGAAGCGTTACAAACTGGTTGTAGTCTACACTCAATTCAGTAATTTCCGAATACTCTTTTTTAAGGATCGGCAGCGTTTCGCCTAAAGTTATTTTATTGAAATTCTCAGCTTTATACGGAAGTGTTTTTTCCTGAACTGCATCAACCGCCAGAATAATTCCGGTAACCGAAGCCAAAAGCAAAAAAATAGAAGAAAATAAGGCCAAAGCCAAGTGTGCGTAACGCCAAAAAGAAAGAGTCATTGAATGTATTCTAGAAATGTAATCGTATTATATTTTGCTTAATCTTACGTATTTGATGTAACCTTTTCCATCCGTTTTATCTGCAAGACCTTCTGTTGTAAGCGGAATTTCAAGATCGCTCACATAATATTTCTGATCTTCAACGGCAGACTCAAAACGCAGTTTGTATCCTTTATTAATTTTAGAATTTTCAATTTCAATAGTTGTCACACTACGATCTCCGCCCGTTACAGAAGCACCAGTTTTTGCACTGATATCGTCTGATTTTGCAGTATGAAATTTATTCCATTCTTTTAAAGATTTGTACCATTTCTTGTCATCACCCATTACATAAAGCGTTTTTTCGTATTCGCCAGAAGAATTAATTAACGAAACTACGATATAAGCACCTTCTCCCATATAATTATTCATCTGCAACATAATCTTGTATTTGCTTGATTGTGCCTGAGTTTGGAAAGATGCTAAAAAAATAAAAGCGCTTGTAAGAGCAATTTTTAATATTGATTTCATAAAATTTATTTGTATTGATTGGTAATTTGAATTCCAAAATTCAAATTCCAAATCCCAAAAATAGAGTTTGGAATTTGGAATTTCAAATATTGATTATTAATTAATTGTATTATTTTAAAAATTCAACAGAAACGTTGTTTTTGGTAAGTAAGTCATTTTCTTTAGCCAAAGCATAAGCTGTTTCGTCAAATTCTGTATGAATGTCTTTTTTGGCTCCAACAGAAACAAGATATTTTAAGATTGAGTCATCTTTAGAAGTCATTGCAGCTCTGTGTAAAGCAGTTAAACCATCTTTGTTTTTAGCATTGACATCTACTTTCAAATCTGTGATTTTTTTAAGAAGAGAAACATCATTTTTTGTAATCGCTAAATGATATAAAGTATTCCCGTCTTTTTGAGCTGTTGCTAAGTTCAATCCTTTATCCTGAAGTAATTTAGCTTTTGCATCAAACGGATCAACAGCTACTTTTTCTCTTCCAGCTGGACGGTAAGATTGTACTAGATAAACACCTAGATTATTTCCATCTTTATCTTTTACATTAACATCGGCACCTTTTGCTAGAAGTAAACTTACGGCTTCTGGAGTTCCGTATCTAACAGCACTTGTTAAAGCAGATTCTCCTTTTACATTTTGAGCGTTAATGTTTTTTGCTGTCGGAAGAAGTAATTCTAAAACAGCAGTTTCTCTTGCTGAAGCTGCAGCCATTAAAGGTGTATTTCCTTCTTTATCAGCTTTGTTCGCATCAACTCCTTTGGCCAAGAAATATTTAATGATTTCAGTCTGATTTGGTTTTCCAGCCAAAATATGCAATACATTTTGTCCTGCTTTGTTTTGAGCTGTAGCTTTAACTTTTGCTTCTTCAACCAAATACTTATACGTTTCTAAAGTGTTTGTTTCTCTACGACTTCCTTGCGCCGCAATTAAAAGTGCAGTGTCAGTTGGCTTAATTCCTTTTTCTAAAAGTTTTTTCAAAAGGGCAATATTTCCAGATCTTGCTGCATAAGAAAAAGCAGTATTTCCGTCATTATCAACATCTTTTAACGACATTCCTTTAGTAGAAAAATACTCAGCAGCTTTTAAATCTTTATCTGAGGCAATTGCCAAAAGTAAAAGATTGGCACCGTTAGCGTATTTTTTTGTCGGATTTACTCCAGCTTTAAAAAATGCATCGTACATCGCTGGATTTGACTGTCCGTTTGAAGCTGCAAAATCTGCAGGCGCAGTTCCGTGGCTGTCTTCAAAATTTACATCAGAACCTTTACCTATAAGGTATTGAACTAATTCAGTATTTCCTCTGTAAGCCGCCCAGTGTAAGTAAATACGGTTATCGTGGGTTAGTTTTGTAATTGAATTTCCAGGTTGTTCTACTAAAAATTTGATGGTTGTAAATGGAGCATCGTTATTAATTGCTAAAGTAGTAACATCAAACGCGTTTGCATTAGCTTCTGCCGGATTATTTCCTTTAGTGATTTCTGCCTGAACCGTTTCAACAGTTGGAGAAGTTTTCCAAAAAGCAGCATCTAACAACGAGTTTTTTTGCTGTGCATTTACAAATAAAGTCGCAGCAAATGCAAAAGAAACGAAAAGATTCTTTTTCATATTTCGATAATTTATGGTTATTGAATTGTACAAGATTAATTTAATTTTTGAGGGAAATATTTTTATCTATTTAGAATAAATAAAAATAAAGCAAATGTAAAAATTAATATTTTTAAATCAAGTATAATTTGCTGTAAAAAGGGATTTTTAGTGCAGTTTTTGTAAAAATTAAGGATTGCTTAAGCTAATTTTAATTTAGTTTTAATTGAATACCTTTTTTTAGAAGCCATTTTATATGAAAGAGAGTCTTAACCGAAACGGCCAAAAAGAGCTTTATAGTTGTCTCCAAGTTCTTTTTTGAGTTTTATTTTTAGTTCTTTTACACACTCATTCGTAATTTCCATTAATTCGGCAATTTCATGGTTGCTGAAATCAAGTCTTTGGAGCATTAATATTCTTTCGGTAGAAGAAGTAATCTCTGGAAAATTTTGATGCAATAAGGCGTAGAATTTTGGACATCCTTTTTGAAATTCTTTTGTAAAAGCCGTCCATTCCTGATCTGTCATTAAGTGTGACTGGAGTAGGGTGTTTAATTTTCCTTTACTTTTTTCTAAATAATTAAAAGATGATTTCTGGATATTTTCAATCTCAGTTTTGAGATTTTTTATCTGGACGCTTTTCTCTTTCAGGTAATCTATTTGAGATTTAAGATTTTGATGATCTTTCTGATCTATTTTTGCTTTTTCAGATTCAAAGGCAGCTACTTTTTGCTCGTATTGGATATTTCTGTCTCTGTATTTTTTTATAAAATAAACCAACACCAGTAAAATGATACTGGACAGCATGGTTACTATAATAAAGTAGAATTTTTTTAAGATGGTTT
This sequence comes from Flavobacterium potami, assembly GCF_020026915.1. Lineage (GTDB taxonomy): Bacteria > Bacteroidota > Bacteroidia > Flavobacteriales > Flavobacteriaceae > Flavobacterium > Flavobacterium potami. Next base: position 1,365,242 of record NZ_JAINUY010000001.1, read on the forward strand.
CGTACTTATTTTTTTCTTCATTAATACGCAATTGGTAATTGTTCTTTTCAATAATCCAGTTGGCCTGATTGATAGCAGTATCACCATCTTCACTTTGGAGTGAATCTTCAATAGCGGCCATTCGTCGTCTCAAATTCAATTCACTTTCTGTTGAGTTTTGTAGTTTTAAGATCTGCAGTTTTAATTTGATAATCTGTAATTCAGATTTTTTAAAATAAGATTTTGTTACCGCAATATCTTCCGCTTTTTGCAAATATTCCATGGCCGCTTCCGGGCGATTGTTCTTAAAAAATAATTCTGCCAGTAAAATAGAAGCATACATGGTGTTCTGGTCACTTTTGTTTTGTTCCGAAATTTGAATGTCCTTTTTTAGGAAAGAAATAGCAGTTGCAAAATCGCCCTTTTGTTGACTGACCATTGCCAAGTCGCCCAATGCTTTTGCATATCGTACATCATCATGAATTTGGCTGGATATTTTTGCAGTTTCATTTAAGTAATGCGAAGCCATTTTATAATCTTGAATACGCAGATAGTTTAACCCAATAGAATTAATAATAGAGGCATATTCAGAAGTATTTTTTTTTGCTTGTTTTTCGGCAAGTTTTAAATAATGCAATGATTTGTTATAATCGCCAAATGTGTTTAGAATCCATCCAATTCTTTTATAGGTTTCGTCTGCATTTATAATTTGTTCAGCTCGAAGTGGTTCAAGATTTTCCATTATTTCTAATAGAAAAGGAGTCAGTTTGATATAATCTCTATAAAAATATAAATAGTTGATATAATTGAGTTTTGACCATATTTCTAAACCAATATTATCAGATGTTTTAGCTTTTTGTATGGAACTCAAATAATAGTTTTCAGAGGTTTTGTTGCGCTTATTATAGAAGTTGCTGTAACCATTTGCTAATAAACCTTCATAAAGAACTTTATTTTCTGAAGTATTTAAAGGATTAAGATAATTTTTTAGAGCTGTTGTATCCCTACCAAAATTCTTCTCTTGCAGTAAAATGGATTCTATACTATTAATATAGTTTTTTGAAGAATTAATTTGCAGTTTTTGTGCATTAATTGAAAATGCATAGCAAAGTAAAACAATAAAGTAGATTTTTTTGGCAGACATTAAATGCGTTTTGGCAGATGGCGTTTTAATAATAAAATTAATAAAAAATAATATTTTTTAAGTAGTAATATTCTTAAAATGTTGATTTATAGTGTTTTTGTTCGGAATAGTACGCTTCATTTTATCTGCTCTTTTAAATGTATTTTAGATGCTAAAGTTTAATCTTGATTTCTCAATATGAAATGCAAGTTAAATTATTCGTAAAATAATTTTTCAGGTATTTCTACGCATTTTCTACAGAGAACAATTTTTATATTCAATGTATTTTAAATATAAAGAATGTATTTAGAAAATCAATAAATAATTCATTTCGACTATAATTAGTACCAAAAGTTTTCTGCTTTTAAAACTCATTTAATTTCTTCTATTTCATTTTAAAACGGATCATTTTGGGTACGCAATCTTCCTTTTCAGACGTTTTTCGATGTTGCATTTGTTTTGACAAAAATTAAAGTAGAATAATACCATTTTTTATCATTTTTGAATAAAGTTTTTAGAAGTTGTAAAATCTTGTTAAGCGTAACAAATTGTTTTTAAAAAGATTAAAGGTTTAGTTTATCGAAAATACGCGCCAATATTATTTAGAATAATTATTAATAAAAGACGTTTTTTTTAATTGAAATTATTCTTCAAACTTGTGTTTTCAAAAAGTAACTGTTAATAACTGTTTTTGGTTTACACCTAAAAAACATCATTTTTTCATGTTGATAACTTAACATTAATTTTAAGGAAGATGCTAGTTCATTGCGAATTACAACTTATTATTTTCATGTTGATAAAATTTACAAGATCACTCTTTTTCGAGGTTTTAAAACTGTTGATAATTGGATGGATTTTTAACAACAAAAAGTAGACAAAAGAATAACTGCGGGTTAAATTTGTAATTATAGAAATCACGCCAACCCGACCCCAAATTTGAGCGATCGTTTTTCTATGTCAATTTTGTCACTTAAAACTCTATATATGTCAATTTTCGATAAAAGAATCAACTATAAACCTTTCGAATATCCAGAGGTTCTGCAATTTACCGAAGCAATAAATAAAGCTTACTGGGTACATACCGAAGTAGATTTTACTGCCGATACACAAGACTTTCACGCACATTTGAATGTTGCTGAGAAAACAGCAATCAAAAACAGTTTATTGGCTATTGCACAGATTGAGGTAGCTGTAAAAAGTTTTTGGGGAAATATATACGAGCATTTTCCAAAACCAGAATTCAACGGATTGGGAACTACTTTTGCAGAATGCGAATTCAGACATTCTGAAGCCTATTCTCGTTTATTGGAAGTTTTGGGTTATAATGACGAATTCGAAAGATTATTGGATGTTCCTGTAGTACGCAGACGTGTAGATTACTTGTCGAATGTATTGAAAGACACGAAGTCTCAAGACAACAGAAAATATATGGTGTCGCTGATTTTGTTCAGTATTTTAATTGAAAACGTTTCGTTATTCAGTCAATTTGCCATTCTATTGTCATTCACAAGATTCAAAGGATACATGAAAAATGTGAGCAATATTATCGCTTGGACTTCTATCGACGAACAGATTCATGCCAATGGCGGAATTTACATTATCAATAAAATCCGTGAAGAGTTTCCGGAATATTTTGATGCAGATACTTTAGAATTAATAAGAGAAACAGTTAAAGAATCAATTACTGTTGAAGCAGATATTTTAGACTGGATTTTTGAAGACGGAGCTGTAGAGACCATTAACAAAGAAGATCTAGTGAATTTCATGAAATTTAGAATTGATGAAAGTCTAAAACAAATCAATATTGAAACAATATTTAATGTTGCTCCAGAAGAGTATTCAAAAATGACTTGGTTTGAAGAAGAAGTTTTTGCAAACAGTCTAGATGATTTCTTTGCTAAACGTCCGGTTGAATACACAAAACACGACAAGAGTATCACAGCAAACGATCTTTTCTAATACAAGCCCATAACATTTATGAATACAATAGACACAAACCCAGCAAATAATTTTGAAACACAAAACGATACCAAAATGTGGTGGAAGAACTCTGAAAGTGAGCAGATTCTAAACCGTGGTTATCTTTTGAAAGGAGAGACAGTAGAAGGTGCAATTGACAGAATTTGTACGGCTGCTTCAAAAAGACTTTACAAACCAGAATTGAAAGAGTCTTTTATGGAAATGATTGAAAGAGGCTGGATGAGTATCAGTTCGCCAGTTTGGGCCAATATGGGAACAGAAAGAGGTTTGCCTATTTCTTGTTTTAATGTTCACGTTCCAGATAAAATTGAAGGTATTACACATAAATTGGGAGAAGTAATCATGCAAACCAAAATTGGAGGTGGAACTTCTGGTTATTTTGGTGAATTACGTGAACGCGGAAGTGCTGTAACAGACAACGGAAAGAGTAGTGGAGCAGTAAGTTTTATGAAACTTTTTGATACAGCAATGGATACGATTTCTCAAGGCGGTGTTCGTCGTGGTGCATTTGCTGCCTATTTGGATATTGATCACCCGGATATCGAAGAATTTTTGAAGATTAAGAGTATCGGAAATCCAATTCAGAACTTGTTTACTGGAATTTGCGTGCCAGATTACTGGATGCAGGAAATGATTGATGGCGATGCAGAAAAAAGACAAGTTTGGGCTAAAGTTTTAGAAAGTCGTCAACAAAAAGGATTGCCTTATATTTTCTTTAGTGACAACGTAAATAAAAATAAACCACAAGTTTATAAAGATCAGAATTTAAGAATCAACGCAAGTAATTTGTGTAGCGAGATTATGTTACCGTCAAGCCAAGACGAATCATTTATCTGTTGTCTTTCTTCTATGAACTTAGAATTATATGATGAATGGAAAGATACGGAAGCAGTAAAATTGGCGATCTTTTTCTTAGACGCTGTTTTACAGGAATTCATCGAGAAAACAGAAGGGAACTATTATCTTTCTGCGGCTAATAAATTTGCAAAAAGACACCGTGCACTTGGTTTAGGAGTTTTAGGATGGCATTCTTATCTTCAGAAAAATATGATTCCGTTTGAAGGAATGGAAGCGAAAATGAAAACTACAGAGATTTTCAAACATATTAGTGATAAAGCAGATAAAGCAAGTCAGGATTTAGCTAGAATTTACGGAGAACCAGAATTGTTAAAAGGTTACGGAAGACGTAATACAACAACAATGGCAATTGCTCCAACAACTTCATCTTCTGCAATTTTAGGACAAACTTCTCCAGGAATTGAACCTTTCAGCAGTAACTATTACAAAGCTGGATTGAGCAAAGGAAATTTCATGCGTAAAAACAAATACCTTAAAAAATTGCTTGAAGAAAAAGGTTTGGATAACGAAGAAGTTTGGAGAGGAATTATGCTAAATGGAGGAAGTGTCCAGTATATGGAACAATTGACTCAGCAAGAAAAAGATGTTTTCAAAACATTTAAAGAAATCAGTCAGTTGGAAATTGTACAACAAGCAGGAATTCGCCAAAAATTTGTAGATCAAGGACAAAGTTTAAATCTTAACATTCCAGCAGAATTGGCAATTAAAGATGTAAACCGACTAATGATCGAAGCTTGGCAACAAGGAGTAAAAAGTTTGTACTACCAAAGAAGCCAAAGTGTTTCTAAAGAATTGGTAACAAGTCTGGTTTCTTGCAGCAGTTGCGAATCATAAAAAAAATCAAAGGCCGAATCTGAATTTAAGATTCGGCTTTTTTATTGGTTTTAAACACATAGAAACATAGTTTTTCTTTCTTTAAAAAGGGATTTGAAAGAAACTAGTTTCTAACACATAGTTCTCAAACTTCCGCCAGAACTTTGTCAAAGTTTTAAACTTTGAAAAAATTAATGAGAACAGATTTATAAAGATTTATGCAGATTAAAACAGATATGAATTGCCTCCAGCTTTAGAAGGAGGTACAGAAAGCAAGTAAGAAGGCTTTAGCCAAACTTTGAATTTGGCTAAAGCCTTTTAATGATTTAAAACAAAAACCTCCAGCTAAAGCTGGAGGCAATTCATATTAAAATAAAAATTAATTAAATTCGTGAATTACTGGCTAGAAAAACTTAGTGTCTTAGCGCCTTAGTGGCTAAAAAAAACTAAATCTTAGACTTCAATCGACTCAAAGTTTCCTGAGAAATATTAATATAAGAAGCCACAATTTTATTAGGTAGTCTTTTTACAATCGCAGGATTTATTTTCAAAAGCTGATTGTATCTTTCCAACGCATCCATAGTCGTAAAAGACATTAAACGATTGGCATTATTTACATAGGCTTTTTCCAGATAATTACTGTAGAACTCCCGCCATTGCGGAATTATTTTCATTAAATGATTAAAATCCTCATGAGAAATAGTCAGCAATTCCGATTTTTCTACAACTTGAATACTTTCTAAAGCAGGCATTTTGGTAATAAAACTCACCAAAGCCGTAGCAAACTGATTCTCAAAAGCAATATATCTCGTAACGTCTTTCCCTTCTTCGTTAATAAAAAAGATTCGAAGGCATCCTTTGGAAACAAAAAAAGTCTCATGACTGATTTGACCTTGAGCTAATAAAATCTCATTTTTTCCTCTTTTAATTAATTTGAAACAGGAAAGAATGGTTTCTAAATCTTCATTAGAAACATCGATACTTTTTCGAATGGAATTGCCAAGCTGTTCGTATATCATTAATTGTAATCTCTAACAAATTTGCGGTAATACACAATATCTTCAATAGATAAAACTACCAAATCATGTTCTTGTGCAAAGCTAACAATTTTGGCCAGTTTCGCCATGCTTCCGTCTTCGTTCATCAATTCGCACAAAACAGCTTCAGGTTGTAAACCAGCTAATTTCATCAAATCGACACTTCCTTCAGTGTGGCCATTTCGTCCTAAAACACCATTTTCATTTGCTCTAAGAGGAAAAATATGTCCCGGTCTGGCTAAATCTTCTGGTTTTGCATTTGCTGCAATAGCAGTTTTAATTGTTGTAATTCGGTCTTGAGCAGAAACTCCGGTTGTTACGCCATTTCTAGCTTCAATAGTAATGGTAAAAGGAGTTTGAAAACTACTGGTATTTTCTTTTACCATGTAGGGAAGTTCCAGTTCATCTGCTTTTTCATTTGTCAAGCAAAGACAGACAATTCCGCTGCATTCACGAATCATTAAAGCCATATCTTGAACATTCATATGTTGAGCAGAAAATATAAGATCGCCTTCATTCTCTCTGTTTTCATCATCCGTTACAAGAACTCCCTTTCCTTTTTTAAGTTGTTCTAATGCATTTTCAACACGTTCTTTACTTGTAATCCCAAACTGTACTAACGGACTTATTGCTGTACTTATCATTTTATATATTTTACATTTATTTTGAAGAGACTGATCAGCAAATCTAAAATTGTTTAAAATGAAAAAGTTTGATGTAAGTCAATAAATCAGTATTCTTTTTTTAGTGATATTCTAATTTAATTATCATAAAATCTTAATTTAGTGCCCAAATTTTACCATCCAAAATCATTAAAAACCATCGCTAAATGGAGAATATTACCGTAATTATAATGCTACTTTTTGGTGTAGCTTTTCTTAGCCTTATTAGTAAAAGATATAATTTCCCGATTCCTATTGTCTTGGTTTTATGTGGCGTTGTAATTAGTGTAGTTCCAGGACTTCCTGTAATTGCTTTAAGTCCCGAAATCGTATTTATTGTGTTTCTTCCACCACTTTTGTATCACGCAGCTTGGCATACCAGCTGGTCTGAATTTAAACAAACAATCAGACCCATTACTTTAGCGGCCGTTGGATTGGTATTTTTTACGACAGGATTAGTCGCCGTTGTTGCGCATTGGCTTATTGATGATATTTCTTGGCCGTTAGCATTTTTATTGGGTGCCATTATTTCGCCTCCAGATGCAGTTTCTGCAACCGCTATTACAAAAGGTCTTGGACTTAATCCGAGATTAATTGCTATTCTTGAGGGCGAAAGTTTGGTTAATGATGCCAGTGGTCTTGTGGCGTATAAGTATGCTCTTATGGCCATTACAGCTGGGAATTTTGTTTTATGGCAGGCAGGGTTGAATTTTGTTTTGATGTCGGTTTTAGGAGTCGCAATAGGTCTTGCAGTGGGGTACATCATGTATTATATTCATAAAAAATTTGTTTGCGATGATATTATCGAGGTTACCCTTACTTTGTTGACTCCATTTGCATCTTATCTGATTGCAGAACATTTTGAAGGCTCGGGAGTTTTGGCTGTAGTAGCAACAGGACTTTTTCTAGCGGCAAGATCAGGAACCATTTTTTCTCACGAAAGCCGAATTATGACCAATACGATTTGGGATGTCTTAAATAATATTCTAAACGGCTTGATTTTTATTTTAATCGGACTTCAATTAAGGCAAATTATAGAAGGAATCAGTAATTACTCTGGAAACTCGTTATTTATTTGGGGTGCTGTAATCAGTATTGTAGTTATTTTAGTTCGTTTTTTATGGGTTATTCCGGCTACCATTATTCCGAGAATGATTAGCAAAAAGATTCGTGAAAAAGAAGAGTTTGATTACCGAAACATGATTGTTTTTGGCTGGTCTGGAATGCGTGGTGTGGTTTCTATGGCAGCAGCTTTGGCTCTTCCGTTAATGGTAAATAAAACAGAAGAATTTCCGCTTCGAAACTTAATTATCTATTTGGTTTTTTGTGTGATACTTTCCACTTTGGTGATACAAGGACTTACATTACCATGGCTAATCAAAAAGCTTAAAATTGAACGCTATTCTATTTTGGCAGAAGAATATGAGATTCGAAATAAAATAGTGTCACAAACCATTACTCATATTGAAGATAATTTTTCTTTATTGGATGATGAATTATTGCACAATATTAAAAGTAAATATGAAGTGAAATTTAACCGACTGCAGAAAACAGAACTTCCTGCAAACTTTTTTGGCAACGGAAAAGTATTAGGTGGACAAATTTTTAATGAGTTTACCAAAATTCAAATCGATTTGCTGAATGTAGAAAGAGCAAAATTAGAATCGATGCATAAATTTGGTTCTGTAAATGAAGAAATCTTCCGTAAAATAGAAAAAGAACTCGATTTGGAAGAAACTCGTTTGTGGATGGAAATGTATGAAGAGAATTAATTGTAAATTGTTAATTCCCAAAAAAAAAAACAGGAACTATATCAAGCTTTGTCAAAGTTTAAAACTTTGACAAAGCTTTTTTCACATTTCACAATCAACCATTAAATAACTCCCATTTTCTGCATTAAAAACGTTGCACTTTTGTTTTTACAGATTCCGTTTCGGAGTTTGTAATCGAAATGCAAATCATTGTTTTGAATCTCTACTTCGAAACATTGATTGATTAAAATATCAGGAAATTCGTTTGTTGTTAAACAGACTTCAATATCGTGGGTGGCAATAGCACCTATGGCTTTTTTGGAAATAATCTTCTTTACTACCTCGATTGTTCCATTTCTTTTATCGTCAGAATTTGTACCTCTTAAAATCTCATCTAAAAGTACAAAAGCAGGCTGATTTTCAAGAGCATTCATAATCTGTTTTAAACGTTTAATTTCAGCAAAAAAGTAAGATTCTGAATCGGACAAGGAATCAGATAATCGCATTGAAACTAATACTGGAAGTGGATGCGCTTTAGCTTCTGAAGCACAAACTACTGAACCGATTCCACTAAGCACCATGTTGATTCCTAAGCTTCTTAAAAACGTACTTTTTCCAGACATGTTTGATCCCGTTAAAATAACGAAAGATTGTGGGTGGAATTGGGTATCGTTTCCAATTCTGGTTGCTGGATTTAATAACGGATGTCCGAGATCTTTAAATTCGATTTTGTATTCTGAATTAATTTCAGGAAAAACAAAATCAGGATTATTGTAAGCTAGATTAGCAAGACTATTTAGAGTTTCAATTTCGCCAATAATAGCAATCCACGTATTCATTTCAGAAGCATAATCTTCTTTCCATTTTAAAAGCGCTCTTAAAACATGAAGATTAAATAAGAAAGTCCCGTTAAATAAAGTAGCTGTAACTAAATTACTTATCGTGTCCATTCTTGAAAACAATTCTGAAAGCTGTTTTAAATGCTGACTTGCTTTTGCATTTTTAAAATTAAGCTGTTCTTGCAGCCTAATTAACTTTTGGGATTGAAAAGATTCATTTTCAATTTTTTCAATCAATAAACTGTATTGTTTGATGATTTTATCAACGTTATCTGCTTTTGCTATTTCCGATTGAATTCTTTTTACAGATCTTCCCAAAACAATTAAATTGGCAACAAAAATATAACTCAAATAAGAAAGTATAATAGCTTTTGAAGTAAGAAAATAAGCAATTAGAAACCCAAAAAAAGTTGTTGGAAGAATAATTGAAAGTAAAACTATAACTTTAGGTAAACTGTTGTTTGTAAAAGATGTCCAATGTTTTATGGCTTCATATGACTGTTTAGAATCTTCACTAATAATCGCCAAAGCCTGAAATTCCTGTCTCCAGTCAATTTTGTTCTTTAATTCGTTTACTGCTTCTTGGTTTTCTAAAATTTCAGTTTCAGACAGCTTGTGTAACAATAGTTCGGCAAGTGTTTTTTTTCCGATAAAAGAAGCTGTCCTATTTAGATTTTGAAATAAAGAATGTTCTCCGAAAATATCCAAATCATAAGCATACGGATGATGAAAGTCTATAAATTCAACTCCATTTTCAAAAGGTGTTTTTTCTCTTTTTAAAAAAGCAATTTCATTTTTATTGATTTTTAAAAGCGTCTCCGCAAGTAATTTTTGAAAAGATAATTTCGAATGAATTCGCATTAAAACAATAAAACCAACAAAAGATAAAACAGCTAAAATTACATAAAGTATTTCGCTTGTTTTGATGTAATTGAACATGAAAAACAATAAAAGAAAAATACTTAATAACCTCAAAAGGCTTATACTGTTGTATTTTTTGTTGGTTTTATGATATAACTCTGAATAAGTTTCGACTTTGTCCTGATATGCTTTCATTTTAAAAATTTACTTGAAATACAAATATAACTTTTAAGAGACAAAATCTTTACATATTACAATTAATCTTCATGCATGACCAAAATTGGAATCGGAACTTCCTTAGTGATTTTTTTACTGAAACTTGAATCAAAAAGACTTTCAAAGAAAGAACGTTTGTGGGTAATTGTGGTTAGGATGTCAATGTCTTTATACAAAACAAAATCGAGAATTGTTTCTTTAACCTCGTCACTTGGTAAGACAAGAAATTCTACATTTTCTGCTGCAAATTCCCTTTCAAATTCTTTTCTGGTTTCTTCTGTTACATCAGAATTCGAAGTTTTGACATATAAGCTTTTTACTTTCGCATCTGTTTTTTTTGCGATTTTCAAGATTTTTTTCAGTTCCTTTTTATCTTTTTCGCGATAGCGTGTCGTAAAGCCAATTGTTTTTACTTTTTTGTATTTAGCTTCGATTGGAACACAAAGTACAGGAACTTCTACACCAGAAATTACAGATTCGGTATTAGAGCCAGTAAAGAACTTAGTCCAGTCAGAAACACTATTGGTTCCCATGATTACAAAATCGATATGATCTTCTTCAACGGCATTTTTTAGGTTGTAAATAAGATCGCCATCCATTAAACGGTGTTTGATAACAATATCGTCTAAATTGCGTTCAGCTGCAATTGTTCGTAGTTTCGGAATTTCATCTTTAAACATTTCAAATTTGGCCAATTCTATTGAACTGTATATTGAAGCATAATTTTCTGGAAAAAATTGGCTATCGTAAACCGGGATTTCAAATGTATGAAGCAAGATCAATTCGGCTTTTACAACTTTAGCAAATTCTAGAGCGTGGACAAATGCATTTGTGGCTGCATCTGAGAAATCGGTAGGGAATAATATCTTTTTCATCGTATTTAGAATTAAGGTTTGTCTCTCAAATTTACTCATTCTAAAAACAAAACGACCTGATAATTATCAGTATTTTAACACTTAATGATTTGTTAATTTTAGGATTTGCTCTAGAATTTTGAACTTTGATTGTTTTATAGATTTTAGCCTTTTTTTGTACCTTTGCCGCATGATAAATCAAGATTCTATAGTTGCTTTGGCTACACCTTCGGGCGCTGGAGCTATCGCCATAATTCGAATTTCGGGTGCTGAAGCCATTACCATAGGTAATACAGTTTTCAAATCTATTAAAAACAAAGATCTAACGAAACAAAAAACGCATACGCTTCATTTAGGACATATTGTTGATGGGAATAAAACACTTGATGAAGTTTTAGTGTCTGTTTTTAAAGGGCCAAACTCTTATACGGGAGAAGATACAATAGAAATTTCGTGTCACGGATCAACTTATATTCAGCAACAGATTATTCAGTTATTGCTTCGAAATGGTTGTAGAATGGCTGATGCGGGTGAGTTTACACTTAGAGCTTTCTTAAATGGAAAATTAGATTTGTCTCAGGCAGAAGCTGTTGCCGATTTGATTTCTTCTGATAATGAAGCATCTCATCAAATAGCGATGCAGCAAATGAGAGGCGGGTTCAGTAATGAAATTGCAAAACTTCGCGAAGAACTTTTAAATTTTGCTTCGTTGATTGAATTGGAATTGGATTTTGCCGAAGAAGATGTAGAATTTGCAGATAGAACTCAATTTCATGAATTATTAAACCGAATTGAGTTTGTTTTAAAACGTTTAATTGATTCGTTTGCAGTTGGAAATGTAATTAAAAACGGAATTCCAGTTGCGATTGTTGGAGAACCGAATGTTGGAAAATCGACTTTATTAAATGCTTTATTAAACGAAGAAAGAGCAATTGTTTCTGACATTGCCGGAACAACTCGTGATACTATTGAAGATGAATTGGTAATTGGCGGAATCGGATTTAGATTTATTGATACCGCTGGAATTCGTGATACAAAAGATGTTGTAGAAAGTATTGGAATCAAGAAAACTTTCGAAAAAATAGAACAAGCACAAGTTGTAATTTATTTGTTTGATGGATTAAAATTCCAGACATCAAGTTCTGAATTTGTCAATGAAATTGAGCAGATTAAAAATAAATATCCGCTGAAACCTTTAGTAATTGTAGTTAATAAAAAAGATATTTTATCGGCTGATGAAGTATTAAATATTACCAGTCAATTGGAAAACCTAAATGCAAAACTTTTATTGATTTCTGCAAAAGAAAAAATAGGAGTAGAAGACTTAAAAAATGAATTATTATCGTTTGTAAATACAGGAGCACTTCGTAACAACGAAACGATTGTGACCAATACAAGACATTATGATTCATTGCTAAAAGCACTTGACGAAATTCAGAAAGTAAAATTTGGTTTAGAAACGAATCTTTCAAGTGATTTGATGGCGCTTGATATCCGCGAAGCTTTATATCAATTTGGGTTGATTACTGGGCAAGTTTCAAACGACGAGTTGTTGGGGAACATCTTCGCGAACTTTTGCATCGGCAAATAATTAACATAATTTTAACATTTTCAGTTGTTTTTATATTTAAAAGCAGGTTGAAAATCCTACTTTTTTGACTTCGAAAAACCACTTTTTGTACCCTAATTGTACCTCGGGACACAAAAATTGATTTTTCTGTCTTGTTGGGGCAAATAACGGCACTTAAGTACTCTTAAGTTACCTTAAAATCATTCACAGCCACCAATTTCATAGGTGAATCAACACTTTTATTTGTATTTGTTTTGTTTTATTTTGCTTAAAATTGTACCGCATTTTCATCTAAACTCTGTGAACTCTCATAAACACTGACTTGCGAATTTCTGTAAAAGAAATTAGCAAACTTTTAATCCATTAAACAAACCTGGAAACCTCATTATTAGAACGGAAAATCTTATATTTATAAAAGAAATTAAATATTAAGGATAGATAACTTAAAAAGCCTCCTTGTAATAATTTATACCCAATTAAAACATGTTTCTTAATCATTCCTAACTACTTTTCAGACCGATAATCCAACTAATAAAATTGGGAATGAGCTCAAATATTTCAGTATATAGAATATGTGGATTTTGTGGTTGTGAGTTCCTTGCAAAGAAGACTACAACAAAATATTGTTCCTTAAAATGTGCAAGCAAAGATTATAAGAGGAGATTAAGAAATCAGAAAATTGAAAATTCAAACCTTCAAACGATCAAAATAAAAAACCAGCCGCTTATTGATCTTAAAGACAAAGAATTTTTAACTGTAAAACAACTTGCATTGCTTCTAGGTTTTTCAGTTAAAACAGTTTACCGTTTGATTAATACTAAAGGAATAAATGCCTATAATTTTTCCAAAAGGAAAACCTTAATCAGGCCGACTGATATCGATGCTTTATTTGATAAACCACAAATTGGCTTCGAAGTAGTTGTAAGACCAGTAGAACAAAGTAAACAAGCTGAAATTAAAGATTGTTATACGATCACAGAAATACAGAAGAAATTTAATATTTCAAGCGGAGCCTTATACAATCTTATAAAACGGAACAACATAAATAAATTTTCAAAAGGAAAATTTATTTATGTTGCTAAAAAGGATATTGAAGTTTTTTTGAAGTGACACCTTAAATTTGAATTAAACGTGTTTAACCAACTAAGATAAAAGGCCAAAAGCTAGAACGGATAAAATACATGTAAGAAATACAGCGGGAGGTAGAACAGAGATTCTCCAGACAGCACTGTTTTTAGGAGGCCTGCAGATTTTTTGCAGGCTTTTACATTTGTATCTTATCTGTATCTCATCCTATCGATTGGCCTTCTATTTCTCGAAAATGAATTTCGGGCTCTGGTAATTTGTGGGCTTTTTTTTTGGTGGTGAGGAGAGCAGGATTCGAACCTTAAGCTTGAAACCTGCATATTTCCTGCATTTTTATTTTTTAAAAACTCGAGTGCCACGATTTACGATTGAATCTTCAAATATAGCCAAGTAACTTGTTTATTATTGGCGGTATAATTCATTTTGTAAAATCAAATGTAATTCTTTTTGATAAATTGATATCTTTAATTTTTTGATGGTTTTTAACAGCTAGCTGAGCTTTTTTGACAAAAGTGGATGCAGTTTCACTTGTAAAAAATGATTAATGTTTAGTAATCAATTTGCTTTGATCTCTAAATTCACTTGGTGTAAATCCCATTTTGCGTTTAAAAGTCCTATTGAAGTTGGAGATGTTATTAAAGCCGCTGTCGTAGCAGATTTCTTTTATAGATTCTTCGGTTTCAAATAATTGTCTTGCAGCAAGCCCGAGTCTTAAATCGGTTACATAATCAGAAAATGAACTGTTGGTGCACTTTTTAAAATAATGACTAAAAGCAGATTCCGACATATTTACCAGATCGGCAACTTCCTTTAATTGTATTTTGTTCTGGAGATTTTCTTTAATAAAATCATTTACCTTTTCGATTCGCTGGCCTTCGGGGAAACTATAATAATCAACATATGAATGGGAAGCTAGATTTTTGGTATTCTTGGCAATCGCCAAATCGTAGAGTATCGATAAGAAATTCAGAAGCGAATCGAAATCCTGGGAATCTGATAATTGAAGGATTTTAGGTTTTAAGGCTTCGATTGTTTCTTTGGAAAAAGAAATTCCTCTTTTTGATCTTTCCATCAGTTCTCTTATAGGTAATGCAAGTTTTCGATTTAAAGTTTTTTGAGAAAGTAAATCTTCATGAAATTGAATCGTAACTACGTGTGCATCATTGTTGTCTTTTATTCCTGTCCATAAGTGAGGGGTATTAGGGCCGATAAGTGCCATGTCGCAATCTGTGTATTCTACAACAGAATCCCCAATTATTCTTTTTCCTGATGAGTTTAAAACAAGGTTCAATTCTATTTCAGGATGAAAATGCAGCGGAAAATCAAATTTGGCATGCATGTGATTTAATACAATAAAGAAGTCATCGTCTGAAATGGGTACTAATTCTCTTAAGATATTGCGTTTTTCGTTCATAATAGTATTATTGTATTTCATTAAACGAATAATATAGTTCGTCAAAAATAACGAATATTTTTCTTTTATGCTTAATTATTTAAGGATATAAAAATATTTTGTTCATATTAAGACTATGTTTTTTGTTAAAAGTATTATTTTTTATTCATTAAAGTATCATTATTTGATTGTATTTACAAAACCGTTACGAAAACGAAGTAGTTAATTTGTCCTGAAACTTATAACTAATCTTTAACCAATCAACAAATGAAAAAAAAATGGACAAAAAGCTTACTTTTTTGTATTCTATTCGCCAGCACATTTGCAGCTTATAGTCAGAATATAATTAAAGGTACAGTATCAGACGAAACCGGTCTGACAATTCCTGGAGTAAACATTACAGTAGAAGGTTCTTCTAAAAGTGCTTCTACAGATTTTGATGGAAAATTTGAAATCAATGCTCCTGCAAATGCAGTTTTATCTTTCTCTTTTATGGGATTTGATACACAGAAAATTTCAGCTGCGGGAAAAAATACACTAAATGTAGTTTTAAAGGCAACTTCACAGAATTTAAAAGAAGTAGTCGTTATTGGATACGGCTCGGTAAAAAAAGCAGATCTTACTGGTTCTGTTAGTACAATTAAAACGAAAGTATTAGAAGATATTCCTTCAAACTCTGTCGAGCAAGTATTACAAGGACGTGTAGCGGGTTTGCAGGTAACAACTTCACAAGATCCGGGTTCAACTTCGACAGTAAGAATTAGAGGAGGAAGTTCTCTTAGAGGTTCTAATGCACCACTTGTAGTTTTAGACGGCTTTCCTCTTGGAGATGCCGGAGATTTAAAACAAGTCAATGTTGCCGATATTGAAAAAGTGGATGTTTTAAAAGATGCTTCTGCTTCTGCAATATATGGTTCCAGAGGAGCAAATGGTGTAATTATTATTACCACTAAATCCGCCAAGAAAGGAAAAACCCAGATTTTAGTGCAGCAGCAATCTACAGTTTCAGAGTTTAATTCTAAATTAAATTTATGGAGAGATCCTGTTCTAATGGCACAATTAAGTAATGAAGGTCGAATTAATGGTGGACAGACACCTCTTTATATTGGAGCAAACAATTCTAATGGAGTTTATTATCCATCTATTCAGGAACTGCAGTCGGGATCTTGGCCGTATTTTACCAAATGGGACGATGTGATTTTTAGAAATATGCCTCTTGGCAATAATACTATTGTGAGCATTAACAGCGGAACAGATAAAACGAGCTTCAACTTAAGCGGTAACTATTACAGTGAACAAGGCGTTTTTGTAAAGGACGGTTACAGTAAAGGAGGTTATAACCTTAGAATCAAACACGATGTTTTTGATAATTTCACAGTAAGATTCTCCAACATTGTAAGCAGAGGAAAAAGAGATGCGAACGGAGGTTTAGCTTATTGGAGAAATCCTATTTTCCCAATTTATGATAACAATGGCGATTATTATATGATTGGCCAGAACGATTATACACATCCGGTTGCTATTACGAATCTTCGTCAGAATGAAACCAAAACAATAGATGTGATCAGTTCGGCTGCTTTGGAATGGCAGATTATTCCTTCGCTGCGCTTGACTTCAAGGTTGAACTACAAATATGGTTCATCTGTAAACGACCAATATTTTCCAAGTAAATATACAGAAACAGGAGATTTTAATAATGGTGCAGGTTATATCAATAATTGGGAAGGACAGAATTTCGTTTCAGAAACCTTTGCCAATTATAACAAGACTTTTGGCAAACATGATTTAGGTGTAACAGGTGGTTATACTTACGAAAGTTATGTGTCCAGAAGTTCAGGACTTGGTGCTTTTGATTTTGTAAATGAAGCACTTGGAAACGAAAACATGGGCGCAGGAAATCCTGAACGTAATACGGTTTCAAATGGTAAAGTACAGACGAAATTGGTATCTGGAATTTTCAGATTAAATTATGGTTTTGCAGATAAATATCTAGCAACGGTTACGGCTCGTGCCGACGGTTCTTCAAAATTTGGTAAAAACAATCAATGGGCCTATTTCCCTTCCGGAGCTTTAAGCTGGAAAGCACACAATGAGGAGTTTATTAAAAACCTGAAAGTTTTTGACGAATTGAAATTCCGTGCCAGTTATGGTATTTCCGGAAATCAGGGAATCAATCCTTATCAGACTTTAAGCCGCTATGGAGTGAGTCAATATTACGATAACGGAAGCTGGGTTTCTGCTATTGGACCTGGATATGTTGTGGGCACAACAGGACAAGACGGAATCGAAAAGCTTTGGGGCGGAATTCCAAACCCAGATTTAAAATGGGAAACAACAGCCCAAAGTGATTTTGGAGTCGATATGTCAATTCTAAAAAATCGTCTTCATATTGTTTTTGATTATTACAATAAACAAACAAAAGATCTTTTAAGAGAAAGAATCCTGACGCCATCTTCTGGATATGATAGAATCTGGGTGAACGATGGAGAATTAACCAATAAAGGATTTGAACTTTCGCTTGACGGAGAAATTTATAAAAACCAAGATTGGACAATCAGCGCTCAGGCGGTTTATTCTAAAAATAGAAATGAAATCGTAAGTCTGGGATCTGTAGAACAATCGGGTCTAAATGTCGATCCAAATACAGGAATGCAATACGAATATTCTGGAAACAGTTTGGAGCAGTTCAGACAATTTCCAAATTTATTGGCGATTGGTCAGCCAGTGAATGTTTTCTACGGATACAAAACAAACGGAATTGTTCAGAATTTACAGGAAGGAATCAATGCTGGTTTAGACGGACAATTGGCTCAGCCAGGAGAATTCAAATATGTTGATATAAACGGCGATGGTGTTGTAGATACAAAAGACCAAACTATTATCGGGAATCCAAATCCTGATTTTATGGCGAGTTTAAACTTAAGCGTAAAATACAAACAGTTTGATTTCAGTGTGTTCTTAAATGGTGTTTTTGGACAAGATGTTTTAGATACGCAGGCTTTCAACCAGCCGAGCAATCAGCCTTTGCGCTGGACATTGGATAATCCAACAAATGAATATCCAAGTTTAAGAGACGGAAGAACTTTAAAATTCTCTGACTGGTGGGTGAAAGACGGATCTTTTGTGAGAATCCAGAATGTGACTTTAGGCTATACTTTAAAACCTGTCAAAACAGCTTTCCAAAGTGTTCGATTGTACCTAAATGCAAGCAATCTATACACGTTTACCAAATTTGAGGGTTACGATCCTGAAGTGGGAACAGACGGAATTTACTGGGGTGGTTACCCTAGATTGAGCAGATGGACTTTCGGATTAGACTTAACTTTTTAAAACAGTATCAAAATGAAATCAAGATATAAAATACTGACAATGGCACTTATTATGAGCGCCTTTGCATGTGACTTAAACGAAGAACCTTACGGATTTTACTCTGAGGAGAATTTCTATAAAACAGCTTCCGATGCAGAGTCGGCTGTAGATTATGCGTACGATGCCTTGACCTTTCTAGAATATTCAAGAGCAATATTTTATGTGGGAGATCTTCCAACAGAAGAATGTGGACCAAAAGGTGATGAAACTGCCGATAATCAGAATTTGGATAAATGGCAGGTCGGCACTTTTAATACAAACCGAATGCTGGGGAATTATTTTAAGTACGCCTACATTGCCATAAACAGAGCAAATGCAGTAATTAAAAACGTTCCAGAAGGAAAATTCGAGCAGGATCTAAAAGATAAATTTCTTGGGGAAGCTTACTTTTTAAGGGCTTGGAATTATTTCAATCTGGTTAAAAACTTCGGACGCGTTCCAATGCATACTTCTGTTGTAGAAACTGTAAGCCAGACTGCGGCGCCAATGGCTAAAAATCTTGACGAGGTTTATGATTTTATCATTGCTGATTCAGAAAAAGCAATCGAATTATTAAAAGTAAATCAAGCTTTAGGACGTGCAGATAAAGTGGCAGCTCAGGCATTATTAGCTAAAGTGTATTTATACATTGCTTCTTCAAAAGAGCATAATGTACCGCAATATGCAGAAATGACTAAAGATGTTGCAACGATGTATCAGTTGGCGGCAAAAAATGCAAATGATGTAATTACGGGACAAAGTGTTTACGGTTTCGAAAATAATCTATTATCTATTTATGATGTTGAAAAACCACTGGGCAAAGAAAACATCTTTTTGCTTTCGATGGATAGAACGGGAGCGACAGAAGGAGATTATTCTAAAATTTCAAAACTGTTTATTCCGTATATCGATGGTGCGACAATTTATTTGAAAAATCCTGATAATACCTACACAAAATCGCATGACGGATGGAGCGTTTTTCAAACGTTGACAGGCTTTTATAACAGTTTTGATAATGCCGATAAAAGAAAAACAGATTTGTTTGTTGCTACAACTTACGATGCATCAGGCGTAGTTTCTGCACAATATCCAGGGAAAATTGTGTATCCGTTTACACGTAAATATATCGATCCAAATTTCATTGGAGATAAAACAAGTACGAAACCGTTTTTAATCCGATTCAGCGAAGTTGCTTTGACTTATGCCGAAGCAGCAGGACCTACAACAGAAGCATATGCATTAATCAACCAAATTAGAAACAGAGCAGGTTTAGGAAATCTGGCTCCAGGTTTAAGTCTTGAAAATTTCAGATTAGCTGTTTGGAATGAGCGTGCACTAGAATTGGCTTTTGAAGGAAACCGTCTGTACGATCTTCGCCGATTCAATAAAGTTTCTCAAGTTGTTCCGGAAGCTTCTGGAATCACTGCAGAACAAGCAGCATTTTACCCAATACCGCAAACAGAAATAGATTTAAACACTGGTTTATAATTCTTAAAAATATTATTATGAAAAAAATACTATACGTCTTGTTTGCCGCTATTGCCTTGATGCAGACAAGTTGTCAAAAAGATCCTTTAGAAGATATTGAAGAAGGAAACTGGAACAACGAACGCAATGTTTTGGAAATCAAATTTGAAAATCAGGTTGGTAACGCTCAAATTGTTCGCGTAGACGATCAAGCGGGAACTATAAATTTAGCTATTAATGTAGATGCTGTTCCTAATCTGAGTAATATCATTATTAAAGAAATTGTTTTGTCTTACGGCGCTAAATCATCTGTAAAAGAAGGTGAGGCTTTGAATTTTGAAAATGCTCAAAACAGCGCACAGCTAACAGTGACCTCTCCAACGGGAAAATCGAGAAATTATACAGTTGTAGCTAGTTCATTTAGAGAATCCCTGGTTGGGACTTATGATATTGACAACCTGATTGTCTATGGAGGAACTGGACCAGAATATGGTGGAGGAGCGGTTTTGGCCATGACAGATAAACCTTGGATTTGGTCAGCTACAGAAGGTCCTGACAAAGAATTAGACAACCAGCTTATTTTTGAGATGACAGGAATTACAGAAGATGGAAATACCTATGGAACCGTTACCAATACAGCTGGAGCTGATGGGAAATATGCTGACTTTGTTTTTATTGGAACACCTCAGACTGATGTCAAAAAATTCTACAGAAATATTCCAAAAGGAGAAGGGAAATGGCTGAGAAATTATGCCACAGGAACAATCACTTTCACTTTTGCCGACGGAACTACTAAAGTTGGAACTTTTGAAAATGCCGGAACTGAAAATCTTGGAAACGGAAGTACTAAAACCATTGCACACAATGCTTTTGCTTTCAACTTGAACGGAACAGACGATTGGGATAAAATTTATACCGATTACGACAAGTTCGTTAAAAAGCCGAGACGTTTTTGGATAGATGTCACTAAAGTATATTAAAATATAAATGCCATAAAGCCTTTTTATGAGACCGATAGTTTCAAAAATTATAGTATCATTTTGGTTAGTGACAACAGTAATCAGTTGCTCGGCAGTGCCCGATGCAACTGTTGCTGTTGATAACACGACCATTATAAATGCCAATTATATTGGTAATGGAGTCCAATGGGATCCTTACCAGCTGGATTATGGCGAAAAGCAATTAAAAATTTCCTCGGAAGACTGGCAGAAATTATACTCTCGTCTTGATTTTATGAAACCCCAATTCATAAGAGTCATGATCAATACGACCTCGGTAATGGAAAGCGGTGTACTTAACGAGACAAAAAATTACGAGAACATTGCCCCAATTTTGGAATACTGCCAGTCCCGAAGTGTAAAAGTAGTTTTGGGAGATTGGGGAGATCGAATGGTAAATAGCAAAACAAACACGATCTCTAAACAACATCTCAAAGCGGCAGCAGAATACCTTGATTTTCTGGTAAACAAAAAAGGGTTTTCTTGTATTCATTATTACAACATGATCAATGAACCAAATGGTTTCTGGTCTTCGACAGACGAAAATTATGAATTATGGAAAAACGCAGCTCTTTATTTTTGGTCAGAAGTCAAAGTCTTAAAGCTTGATAAAAAAGTTTCTTTATTAGGACCAGATATTGCGATTTGGAAAACGGATAAAGTAGATTGGATCACGAATTCAGTCAAAGACTTGGATCATGCAATTGGGGTATATGATATTCATACCTATCCATCAAAAATTACGGTTAACTCTGGTGAATATACTTCTATTTTAAAAGCTTATAAAGATGCCGTTCCAGCCAATAAACCCATTGTAATGGGCGAAATCGGATTCAAGTTTGTGGAGAAGGAAGATGAAGCTTTATTAAAAGAAAATATAGCACGGGCAAAAGCAAAACCGTACGCTTCAGTAGAAGATTCGCAAATGTTTGTTTACGATTATGTCTACGGTTCAGACATGGCCGATGCTTTAATTCAGACTGTAAATGCGGGTTATTCTGGTTCGGTTGCCTGGATGTTGGATGATGCTATGCACGGAAAAGAAGAGAAAAACAAACTCAAAGTCTGGGGATTCTGGAATATTCTGGGAGACGAGTATTTCGGAGCAAAAGAGGAAGAAGTCCGTCCGTGGTTTTATTCTTGGTCTCTGATGACAAAATACATGCCTTCCGGGTCTCAAGTGCACAAAGTTACAGTTGATGGAAATCAAAACCTAAAAGCGATTTCGGTTTCAAAAGAGGGTAAAAATATGATTGCCATTGTAAATGTTTCTTCTCAAGATTTAAAAGTAAACCTGACTTCAAAAGATTTACCTGTTTTAAAACAAGTTAAAAAATTTGTGTATGCCAAAGGCAAATTAAAGCTTGAAGGCGATCATATAGTTCTTCCAAATGAAACCAGCCTGAAATTGGATTTAAAGAAAAATACAGCTGCAACCATTCCCGCCGAAGGACTTTTGGTCTTAACCAATTTCGATTATTAACCTTAAAAAGAAAACGATGAAATCATTATATACTATTCTGATTGCAATGAGTTTGTCCTGTATAGGATGTTCTTCTGATGATAAAAAGGATTCAGGCGGAAAAGAACCAGAAGTTACAACTCCCGTAACACTTCAATTGTCAGATCCAAATGCAACCGCCGAGACCAAAGCGCTGTATTCAAACTTATGGAGAATTCAGGAAAAAGGAACCATGTTCGGTCATCATGATGATTTATTATATGGAAGAAACTGGATAACAGAAGCAGGAAGATCAGATATTAAAGACGTTTGCGGAGATTATCCAGGTGTTTTTAGTGTCGATTTTGCTGAAATTATGGATGACAGAAGCACCACGGCAACACTAAATAATGATCGTGCACGAGTAATAAAAGAAGCACGTGAACGTGGAGAAGTTATCACAGCCTGCTGTCATTTGAATAATCCGTTAACAGGTGGTGACAGCTGGGATAATTCAAAAAATACCGTAGCAAAAGAAATTCTGACGGAAGGAAGCGCAACCAATATCAAATTCAATTCCTGGCTGGATAAATTAGCGGTTTTTGCTAATAATTTAAAAGACAGTAACGGAAAACTAATCCCGATTGTTTTTCGTCCTTTCCACGAGCACACGCAAACTTGGTCTTGGTGGGGTTCGAGTGCAACAACACAAGATGAATTTATTAAACTATGGAAATATACTATTGATTATCTGAAAAATAAAAAACAGGTTCACAGTTTTATTTACGCGATTTCACCTCAATTGGACAGCCAGGGGACTGTAGACAGTTTTTTATTCAGATGGCCTGGAGACAATTATGTTGATTTTATTGGCTGGGATAGTTATCACGGTACCAATACTGCGGCTTTCAGCACCAATCTTCGAAATCTTGCATCGCTTTCTCAGCAGAAACTAAAACCGTGCGGGGTTACAGAAACCGGTGTCGAAGGAATTGTAAAAAACGGAGCGCCTTACGATTCCTATTGGACAAACGAAATTTCGGTTCCGCTTACGGGAAAAAAAGTCAGTATGGTGGTAATGTGGCGTAACAAATACGATCCGTTGCATGAAGGGACTCATTTTTATGCGCCTTTTGAAGGACATAGTTCTGCAGCCAATTTCAAACTGCTTTATGCTAGTCCAAACATGATCTTCAGTAAAAAACTGCCAAATATGTATGTTATGGCAGAAAACACAACAGTAAAATAAAAACCAAAATACAATAATCAAAATGAAATTAATTAAGTGCACCCAAAATCCAGTTTTAAGTCCAAACCCTAATAATTACTGGGAAAATCTTGTGGTTTGTAATCCAGGAGTATGGTATGAAAACGGAACTTTTTATATGCTTTACAGAGCAGCAGGAGATGATGAAGACCATTTTATCCGTGTAGGTTTGGCGACCAGTACAGATGGTATAAATTTTAAAAGAGAATCAGACGAACCTGTTTTCGGACCAAGCAGCAACGGTCCGGATATGGGAGGAGTTGAGGATCCGAGAATTATTAAATTCGGAAATGAGTATTATGTGACTTATGCTTACAGACCTTTTCCTCCGGGACGTTATTGGACATTCCCGCACGATGTGATCAATCTTCCTGTAACGGGACCGGATGCGCCGGCAGTCTACAAGCTAAATATTGCTAATTCCGGATTGGCCGTTACAACCGATTTTAAGAATTTCAGAAGATTAGGCCGAATCACCACTTCAAATCTTGACGATCGTGACGTGATTTTATTTCCAGAAAAAATCAACGGAAAATATGCAATGCTGCACCGTCCAAAACAATGGATCGGAGCAGAATATGGCTGTGATTATCCGGCAATCTGGATTCGCTATTCCGATGATTTGATGGTTTGGGAAGAAAAAAGCACACTTCTTTTAAGCGGAAGAAATGGAACTTGGGAAGAAAAAATCGGCGGAAGCACACCACCTTTACGTACAGATGACGGTTGGTTATTAATCTATCATGGTGTAGAAAATGGAGGAAACGGCTATTACAGAGTGGGCGTTGCTTTACTGGATTTAGAAGACCCCACAAAAGTTACGGCACGTTTGGAAGACTGGATTATGGAACCGGAGCATGATTACGAAATTGAAGGGTTTTACAAAGGCTGTGTTTTTCCTACAGGTAATATGATTGTCGATAATATTTTATATGTTTATTACGGCGCAGCAGATAAATATGTTGGTTTAGCAACCTGCGACATCAATGACTTACTAAAAACCTTAAAAGATTCCAAAAATGAAAATTCAAAATAGCATTGCGCTCATGTGCGTATTACTTGGTTTTTCCGCACAAAGCCAAAATTCGGTTCCAATCGTTTCAATTAACCCAAATGAAGTGATTTCGAATGAGTTTATTGGAAGCGGTATCGAATTTTCGGCCTATCCGCATGCCGATACCGAAGATTCAGAATGGGGAAAATTAATGACGGACGAAAAATGGCAATTGGTGTTTGACCGAGTTTCATACATCAAACCTAAAATTGCCCGGGTAATGGATCAAGCCAATTGGAGATATCTTAAAGGTTTTGACGCTAACGGAAAACCCATAATTGATTTCGAGAGCGATCAAATGAAAGCTTTGTACAAACTTTTGGATTACTGCGAAAAGAATAAAATTGCTGTAATTTTAGGAGAATGGGGACAGCCTTACAAAGTTCATGATATACATTTGAATCTACAAAACAGTTTTACAGGTGCTAATGACCCAAAGTGGATTGATTTGATTGTCAAAAATTTGAATCATTTACTTAAAGTAAAAAAATACAGCTGTATTAAATACTACAATCTGGTAAATGAGCCAAACGGTGATTGGGCAACAACTGATGGGGATTTTGAGCAATGGAAAGAAGGAATTGAACTGCTTCATAAAGCGATAAAAAAAGAAGGACTGGATAAATATATTTCGATCATAGGTCCGGATGCCACTTCATTCAATAACCCAAGATCCAAATACAAAGGTTTGGACTGGGCAAGACAGACCGCTTTACAGATTCCCGATTTAGTGGCTGCTTACGATGTCCATGATTATCCTTCAAAAGAAAGTATTCGCTCCGGGGAATTTCAAAAAACCTTCAGCGAATTGGTTCGTTTTACCGATTCAGTTCAAAAAAAGCCTTTTATTTTAGGAGAATTAGGCCTTAAAGGTGAACCTTCGTCCAAAAAGCATCTAGGTGATAAGTTTACCAGCGTCGACAGCCAGCTTTCGGTTTATGATTATGATTATGGAGTAGATATGGCCGATGCGTTAATTCAGTCCATCAACAGT
Source organism: Flavobacterium potami (assembly GCF_020026915.1). Lineage (GTDB taxonomy): Bacteria > Bacteroidota > Bacteroidia > Flavobacteriales > Flavobacteriaceae > Flavobacterium > Flavobacterium potami. The sequence goes on from NZ_JAINUY010000001.1 coordinate 1,390,833, forward strand.
GGTTTCGATGCTGTAGTTGCTTGGGATCTGGACGATGCAATGCATACAAAAGACGACAGAGGCGATAAATATCAGTTGAAGCGCTGGGGAATGTTCAATAGTTTAGGTAAAGAATTGACAGACGACAAAACGGATGAAAATCTGCGTCCATGGTTTTACACTTGGTCCATTATGACGCGTTATCTGACCAGCGATATGAAAATTGTGAAAATCGAAAATCTCAATCTGGACAAAGTTCGTACCGTAACAGGAATAACCAAAAACGGAGACATTACGATTGCTATTGCAAACAACAGTGATACAGAAGCCAATTTTACAATTGATACCAAAAAACTAAAACTGAAGTCTGAATTGCATAAATACTTATACAGCGAAAACAAACGCCCGGTTGATGCAAAGGGATTTCCGGTTCCGTTGGAAAAAATTAGTTTGAAAAACAACGCAATTCAGGTTTCTATTCCCGCAAAAAGCGTAATTCTTTATACTTCATACCAGCCTTAATTATGATAAATTTAAATATAATTGATTTAGTTGTACTCGTATTATACATCATCTTTATTGTTTGGTGGGGATTAAAAAACAGTAAATCAAGTGATTCCGATGCTTATTTTCTGGCAGGAAGAGATCTAAAGTGGCCAATGGTGGGCTTATCTCTTTTTGCGGCCAGTATTTCGAGTTCAACCTTAATGGGAAATTCTGGAGAAGGATTTATCAACGGAATTGCCGTTTTCAATTACAATTGGATTTCGATTCTGGTAATGGTATTCTTTGCCATCTTTTTTCTTCCTTTTTACATCAAATCGGGAATTTTCACGATGCCTGAATTCTTGGAGAGAAGATTTGATGTAAGATCACGAACGTATTTTTCATTTATTACCATTGTTGGAAATATCTTTTTGGACGCCTCGGCAACTTTGTATGCGGGAGCTTTGATCATCAATATGATTTTTCCTGGTGCAGATATGATGCTGATAATTATCGGAATGGCAGTTGTAGCCGGAAGTTATACCATTATTGGCGGCTTATCGTCTGTTATTAATACAGAAGTGATTCAGGCCTTTATTCTAATAATTGGATCTACTTTATTAGCCTTTTTTGCCATGGACAGCATCGGCGGCTGGGATGCTTTTTATACGCAGTTTCAAGATGGTGTCTGGCTAAAACTGACAAGATCGATGGATGATCCAACTGTGCCGTGGTTGGGAATGTGGGTCGGAATCCCAATTCTTGGTTTTTATTTCTGGGGAAATAATCAGGTTATGGTGCAAAGGGTTTTATCTGCAAAATCGATAGATCACGGGCGTAAAGGTGTTTTATTGGTTGGATTTTTATATCTCTTCACCCTTTTTATATTTATTTTTCCGGGTGTAATTGCGCGTGGGATCAATCTTTTTGGAGTTGAGAATCTGCCTCATGAAATAATCAGCGGAAGCGAATTGAAATCAAAATACGGGATCAATACCGATCAGGTTTATCCGAGATTGATCAATAAAGTGCTTCCGGTCGGATTGATTGGAATTATTCTTTCGGCTATGATTTCGGCTTTGACATCCGCCTTGAGCGCTACTCTAAATTCGGTTTCAACCTTGTTTACAATGGATTTTTACAGCAAGTTTGATAAAAATGCATCAAGTGAAAAAAAGGTAAAAGTGGGAAAAATTACAGCAGTTGTAACTTTAATAATTGCCATTTTATGGGCGCCGTATATTGGTAAATTCGATTCGCTGATTGCGTACTACCAGGAAATTATGTCTTATCTGGCGCCTCCAGTCGTGGCGACCTTTTTCTTGGGATTATTCTGGAGACGTTCCAATGCCATTGGAGCTTTCAGCGGTTTGATGTCAGGACTATTTATTGCCATGATCATTATGTCTGCGAAATATCTTTTTGGGATACACATAGGGCTTCATTTCTTATTACTCGCGCCAATTATTCTGGTTTTGAGTATTTTAGTGAACGTTGCAGTGAGTTTGTCTACAGCTCCTCCATCAGAAGAAAAAGTGAACGGAAATACTTGGACAAAAGCTCTTTGGATAGAGGAAACTGCAGCTTTAAAAAATGTAGTCTGGTATAAAAACTTCCGCGTTCAGGCGTTGCTTTTAGTGCTGGCTTGTTTCGCAATGTATGCTTTGTTTTTCTAATGAAATAAATTAAACAATGAAAAGACTGCTAGTTTTAGCGCTGTTTCTAATCTTTTCCGGATTAGAAACAAGCGCTCAAGTTTCTGATGCCCAAATCGAAAAAAAAATTGATGTCCTTCTGAAGAAAATGGCTTTAAAGGAGAAAATCGGACAAATGAACCAATTGTCTGCCGATGCTATGGAAACCAATTTTAAAGTGATCCAGCAGGGAATGGCGGGATCGGTTTTGAGTATTACCAATCCCGAAATTGCCAATAAAGCCCAGAAAATTGCTATTGAACAAACCAGATTGGGAATTCCGTTAATTTTTGGACGTGACGTGATTCATGGTTTCAAAACCATATTTCCTATTCCGTTAGGACAGGCGGCAAGTTTTGATCCTGATTTAGTAGAAAAAGCAGCTCGAGTTGCGGCGATAGAAGCATCTGAAACCGGAATTCGCTGGACTTTTGCTCCAATGATCGATATTGCCAGAGATCCGCGCTGGGGAAGGATCGCAGAAAGTTGTGGCGAAGATCCATATCTAACTTCTGTCCTGGGTGTTGCTATGATTAAAGGATTTCAAGGAAAAGATTTATCTAATCCAACTTCGATTGCGGCCTGTGCCAAGCATTTTGCTGGATATGGCGCCGCAGAAGGCGGACGTGACTATAATACGACTAATATTACCGAAAGACAATTTAGAAATACGTATTTAGTTCCGTTTGAAAATGCAGTAAAAAAAGCAGATTTGGCTACAATTATGACGGCTTTTAATGCTAATGACGGAATTCCTTCTTCATGTAATGAATTTTTATTGAAGCAGGTTCTTCGAAAAGAATGGAATTTCAAAGGTTTTGTAGTTTCAGATTGGGCTTCGATTACCGAGATGGTCGACCATGGTTTTTGTTCTGATAATAAAGAAGCTGCCCAAAAAGCTATCAATGCCGGAGTTGACATGGAAATGGTCAGCGGAACTTATGTGGCTTATATAGAATCTTTACTGCAGGAAAAGAAAATTACAATTGAAACAATCAACGAAGAGGTTCGCAATATTTTGAGAGTGAAATTCAAATTGGGACTTTTTGAAAATCCTTATGTAAAAGGCAATTTAAAAGAGGTTTTTTACAAGGAAGAACATCTAAAATTGGCAGAAAAAATAGCAGAACGATCTATCGTTTTATTAAAAAACAAAGATGCTGTTTTACCTCTTCAACAACCTAAGACAATAGCTGTTTTTGGTCCATTGGCGGATGCGCCACACGAACAAATGGGAACCTGGGTTTTTGATGGAGAAAAAAATCATACCATGACTCCGATTAAAGCTTTACAAGAACAATATGGAAAAGACATCAACATTATCTATGAACCGATTGTAAAATATTCTAGAGATAAAGATTCTACTGATTTTGCAAAAGCGCGAAAAATAGCCAAACAAGCAGATTTTGTTTTATTGTTTTTGGGAGAAGAATCGATTCTTTCCGGAGAGGCGCACAGTCTTTCCGATTTGAATTTGCAAGGCGTTCAGTCTGAACTTTTAGAAACGCTTGTAAAAAGTAAAACGCCGATAGTAACCATAATTTTAGCGGGAAGACCGTTAACAATTCAGAAAGATGTCGAGCAGTCAAACGCAGTTTTATACGCTTGGCATCCCGGAACAATGGGAGGTTCTGCTATCGCCAATATTTTGTTTGGAAAAGCTAATCCTTCAGGAAAACTGCCGGTTACTTTTCCTAAAAATGTCGGACAGATTCCAATGTATTACAATCATTTGAATACGGGACGTCCTGCAAATGGAAGCGAATTGAGTTTAAACAACATTCCGATTGAAGCTTCTCAGACTTCACTTGGCAATAAATCCTATTATTTAGACAGCGGAAATGATCCGTTGTTTCCTTTCGGTTTCGGATTATCGTATACCACTTTTGAATATGGCAAAATAAAACTTTCTAAAACTGTTTTGAAGAAAGATGAGGTATTAGAGATTTCATTTACTTTAAAAAACACAGGAAAATACGGAGGTTCTGAAATCGTTCAATTGTATGTTAGAGATCTTGCCGCTTCGATTGCGCTTCCAGTAAAAGAACTTAAAAATTTTCAAAAGATTGATTTAAAACCTAAAGAAGAAAAACAGGTAAAATTTATACTCCCAATAGCAGATTTAGCTTTTTACGGAATCGATATGAAGAAAAAAGTAGAGTCGGGAAAATTTGATTTATGGATAGGAACCAATAGTGCAGAAGGCGAAAAAGTATTATTTGAAGTACAATAAAAATATGAAAAAGAACATATACATTTTAGTTTTACTACTAATTCAGCTTGTGTCTAGCGCACAAAGTTTTATAAAAGTAGAAAATGGAAAACTAATAAAGGATGGAAAACCGTATCATTTTGTGGGAACTAATTTTTGGTACGGAATGAATTTGGCGGCTAAAGATCAAGAAAGATTGCTTCGAGAATTAGACCGATTAAATCATCTCGGAGTAAAAAATCTTAGAATCATGGCAAGCTCAGAAGGAAGCTTAGAGACGCCATGGTCCGTACAGCCAACCATGCAAAAAGAACCAGGGATTTATAATGATGAACTTTGGACAGCACTTGATTTTTTATTAACCGAAATGAGTAAAAGAGAAATGACAGCGGTTGTTTGTTTGAATAATTTCTGGCCTTGGTCTGGAGGTTTTGCACAGTATGTGTCGTGGGCAAATAAAGACGAAATAATTCCATATCCGCCTCCAGCTGAAAATGGAGATTGGAAGAAATATCAGCAGTATTCTGCCCGTTTTTACAGTAACAAAAGTGCTAAAAATTGGTTTGAAAATCATATCAAGAAAGTCATAAATCGTGTCAATTCAATTACTAAAATTCCGTACAAGAAAGATACAACGATTATGGCGTGGCAATTGGCCAATGAACCAGAAGGAAGTAATAACATTCAAGATTATCAAAAATGGATTCATGAAACAGCCAAGTTTATTAAGAAGCTAGATTCGAATCATTTGGTTTCTATTGGTTCGGAAGGAAATACACCATCACCGACAAACGGAACTAATTTCGAGAAAGACCATCAAAGTCCATATGTTGACTATTGCACATTTCATCTGTGGGTGCAGAATTGGGGTTGGTATGATCCGTTAAAAGCAAAAGAAACCTATTCTGCAGCTTTAGAAAAAGCCAATAATTATATTGAAGAACATGTCAAAGTTGCAAAGAAACTAAATAAACCAATTGTATTGGAAGAATTCGGAATCTCTAGGGATGGTAATAGTTACGATGTTGCTTCATCCATTCAAATCAGAGATGACTATTACGCCTTCATTTTTAATAAAATTTACAGCTTAAGCCAAACGATACCACAAGTTTCTGGAGTGAATTTTTGGGCCTGGGGAGGCGAGGGAAGACCAAGCACTCCAATGAGTTTATGGAAAATCGGTGATGATTTGATTGGAGACCCCCCGCACGAATATCAGGGATGGTATTCTGTGTATGAGAATGATAAATCTACACAAGAGATTATAAGAAGTTATGCTTCAAAGTTGAATAAGTGAACTCGCTAACATTGATTATCAAATCTTTCAATTATAAATTAAGGTGTTCATGAAGAGGAAAAATAGTTCATTAAAAGATATAGCAGAGGAATTGAAAGTATCAGTTACCACTGTTTCTTTTGTTTTAAATGGAAAAGCATCAGAAAGACACATTTCAAAAGAAATGACGCAGAAAGTTTTAGACTATGCAAAATCAATCAATTATAAACCAAATCTAATTGCACAAAGCCTGCGTACAGGGAAATCGAAGATTTTGGTTTTTATGGTAGATGACATTTCGGATGTTTCATTTTCTAAGCTCGCAAAATTTTTTGAAGATATCGCTTATGAAAATGGATATAAAGTTGTTTTTTGCAGTATTGGAAATGAAGAAACCAGATCTCTTGAATTAATTGATTTTTACCATCTCTTGCAAGTTGATGGATTTGTTATTATGCCTTCACAAGCTATTAGATATAAAATTGCTTCATTAGTAGAGAGCGGAAAACCAATCGTTTTATTTAATAAAGATTTAGTCAGAAGAGCTTACGATAGCTCAGACTTAATTAAAATTGCTAACGGTTTAATGGAATCGCTTTTGCAGCTTTTTAGTAAGTAGTATGCTGTAAAAATTAGTCCTAATCTTAAAGGCTATCCTATTATTTATTCAATAGATTGATTCTTAAATCTTTTATTGTGATAAACAATCTATAGAGGTCCCATCAAGCCGATTGGAACAGAATATTTTATCACTGGATAATTTAGTTTCTTTATCCATTAATTTTTCTCTTTCTGGAGGTGAAATAAACCAACTTTTGGTATCTGTTGAAGGACAAGTAATATTTAAGGCATTAATATGTTTAATATACTCGAACCTAGACTTATTAGTAGCTGATTTTAATGGTTATTTCCTAGTTCAGATTTCGATGTGCCACGATTTTTCCATAAAAATAAAACTACTGGTTTTTGTTTGTTAATTGTTTGATTTTTAATGACTTGTTTTGCTGTTTGTCGCTGTAATTCTTTTTATTGTAAAATTAATGATTCTTCTAGTTGAATTGATAGTTTTTTCCTGTTTTTTAGCTATACGCTATCTCGAAATAATAAAGTATTGATTTGTAATTATCCTGAGCAGTGAGACATGTGTCCATCAGATATTCTTTTACATTATTCCATTCATGAAGACCCCTGTAGTAAAAAAGTTTATGTTGTTCATCAATTATGAATGGTACTATATTGTTAGCTAGGCACTCCTTGAAGATGATTAAGCGTCCTACACGGCCGTTTCCATCCTGAAAAGGATGTATAATTTCGAATTTATAATGAAAATCGATGATATCTTCGATACTCTTATTTTTAATATCATGATAATCCAATAGCAGTTCTTTCATTTTTTCTGCAACCTCTTTAGGAGGACAGGTTTCATTGCCTCCAACTTCATTAGGCATTCTCTTATATTCCCCTACATTAAACCAGTCTTTTCCACTGTCAGATGTGCCAGATTTTAACAAAAAATGGAGTTCTTTGATGATGGACTCTGTAAGTTTATTATTTGCTTTCTCAATAATAAAATCTATACATCGAAAGTGATTGGAAGTTTCAATAATGTCATCTACGTTTACACTTTCCTTAGATGCTCCAATTGTGTTGGTTTCAAAAATATATCTTGTTTGATCATGAGTTAGCCTGCTTCCTTCAATTTTATTTGAATTGTAGGTCAAATCAATTTGCGTCCGGTGATAGATGCCACCTTTCAACTTCATATTTTTTTGTTCTTTTAAAGCATTTAATAAAGCATTTACGGTTGCTTTTTTATTTCCTTTTTTAGGGATTACTGCGTCTTCAGGAATATTCCATGTTTTACCGGTTAGGAACGCCCCTTTTAATTTTCCATTGGAACAATAATTACGAACGGTCCTTTCAGACAGATTCAGCTTTTGCGCAAATTCTACTACCGAGAGATATTTCATTTTTTTTATGAATCCGTTATCGGCAAATATAAGTCAAAAATTAATATAAAAACATCTTTTTTTTGCCGATAGAGGAAACGTTTTTTAGCTGACTCTTGTTCAAAGTTAAATTATTCCCTTAACTTTTAATTGGAAATTTTCCGCAATTATTTGATATAGTTTACAATTCAAAACCTACTACCTTAAAAATGTCTTCGACAATTCTCAGAGAAGCCGATTCGCAAAAATCCAGGCCGGAATAATCTGGATTAAATCCTCCAATGTAAGGCACAGCCATGATATAAATATTTTCATTATAAGATCCATACTGGTCAATGATTTGAAAATTGTCATTAATTGCAATTCCAGAAACTTGTAGAGAATAGCTGCCATCCGCATTTTTTTCCACTAGGGTGCTTCCGTTTTCAAAAATTGTTTCTGCCGCCTCATTTGATTTAAATTTTAAAGTTGCTGGACTTACTGCTTTTTGGGAAAGCAATGTTTTAAAAGGAAAATCGTCATAAGATAAATGTGGCTGTCCAACACAATCTACGAAAGTATCATAATGCTCAACTTTCTGATTTTGATTTTCATCCAGATAGTTATAAATGATTCCGCCGCCATGTTGGGGTTCAACAGTACTATCCTGATTTACGGCTGTAATATCCAAAACACCGGCATGATGCAGGGCTAGAAGTTCGCTGCACGATTTTTGAGGCACAAAGGCAATTACAATAGATATCAAAGGCATAAGCACTTTTTGCAGGCGCTGCATATCTTCGGCAGAAAGGTATTTGGCGGGGTGGTTCATTGCAAAACTTAAAACCGCCAGCATTTCTTTCCAGTAAATGGATTCCTGTCTTTTAATAGATTTTTCTGCCTGAATATATTCTGCCTTTAAAAGTTGGAAAGGATCCAAACGCTCTCTGAGCTCCATCATTTCTTCCACAAATTCCTCTATAGAGAGGTCTTTGATGCGGCTGTAAAAATCAGGATCTTTTGTGCGGAAGATTTCTGTAAAATTTTTTTTAAAAACAAAATCAAGTGAAAGAAATCCATCATTTTCTTTACGATGCTCGTCTATCTCTTTTCTGGTAAGCAACGAATCGTGAGATAAGTGGGAATCTTCCAAATGAAACCGAACGGCAGGAAGCATACCGCTTCTGGAATGTATAACCATTCTAAAATTTGGGCAATCTTCTTCTTTTTCAAAGCTTAGCTGTCCGTTATCTTCTTTAATAAATTTACCGTTATTGCGGGCTAGAGTTCTTATTGCATCAATTGCTGTAAGCGAAGATCCTCGTATAGCGATGGTATGATTTAATTTTAATGCCAACTTTGAAGGCGGATACGGAGAATCAAAATATCCTTTTACCCTTCCTTCATATTTTTTGGGCCAGTTATGTCCTGTACAAATTACGGCATGATCAAATTCTGCTTTTTCATTCTCTGTTACAACACATACTTTCTTTTCTTCTTTATTGTAAATGACATCGGTGACATTTGTGTTATAAAGAATAGTTGTCGTGATTCCTTTTATTGCAGCAATCTGCTGAAGAAGATCGAACTGAGAAGAAAGGTAATGGCCAAATAAAATTCGGGGCAATACTTTGTATTCATTGAAATTGCCCGAATTGATGTTAAATCTTTCCAATAATTCGGCAGGAGCATTTTTAATCCATTCTTCTATAGAGCTAACAATGTCTGGTATTTCATTGTCAGATACATTTGTAACATGCTCATCAGTGGCGCCTTCAACGCTGTATGGCATTCCGGCACCAAGCATGCTCTTTTTCTCATAGATGGTAACATCAAGGTCAGTATTGCCATATTCGACAAGCCTTTTGTAAAGGAAAAGGCCGCTTGGACCGCCTCCTAAAATTGCTATCTTTTTTTTATTTTGCTGCATGTCTAAATTTTAAAGGAAAAGTAATTCGAATTACTAAAGCATAACTTACAAAATTTTAAGATTTCTATCTATAATTTTACTGTAGCATCAGAAATAATTTTAAGAAATTTGAGTGATGAGAACTTTTATCTTTAGTTCGAGATTAAAACAAACTATAATTTATTTAGCCTGTTAACCAGATAACTGATCATTTTTGCAACATCATCGGCAGGAATAGAGAAGTCTTTTTCAATCCAGTTTTTAATTACTGCGATGCTTCCTTTCTCGCCAAACTGATATGCCATTTCAATAAAGGGCTGTATTTCTGGACTAAGCTCTATTTGATTTTTTACGGGAAAATTATTTCTAACACTGGTCAGGATGCGGGCCAGAATGCCGCTTCCATCTGCTTTTGTAAATACAATTTTGCTCATTTCCTTGTCGTTTTCCAGCAGTTTGCAGCTCAGAAGAATTACTTCATCCATATTGGCGCTTTTGCGGAGAACGGCCGACAGCCTTTCAAAAATATCTTCTTCAAGTTCCAGCAGTATATCCAGCGGAATTGTATAATGCCGATAAAATGAATTTCGGTTGACATCTGCCGTTTTGCATAGTTGAGTAATGGTAATTTCGCTCAGTTCGCGTTCCTGCAGCAAACTGAATAAAGCCTCACGCAAAACTTTTTTAGTGTACTGAACTCTTCTGTCTTTTCTTAAATCCATCATAAATTAAATTTTTTACGCTACAAAATGGCTAGTATTTGTCCGCTAACATACAGAATTCCGCACTTTTGAAGCATCAGTTCATTTACTCTTTTATAGCTTTACAAAACAACACGGAAAGATACAAAAAGTTAAATAAGAAACATATTGTATCGTAAAATCAGCTTTTCTATCAAAAAGGTTGTGCGATAAAGTATCAATAAATAGTAAAATTATGAAAAATGAAATAGTAAAAAAGAGAATATTGCTGACCGGCGCATCAGGAACTGTCGGTTTTGAAGCCTTGCAGCATTTGGTAGAGAATCCCGATTATGAAATAACGGTTTTTGATGTTAAAACCAGAAAATCCATTAAAAAATTGGCACCGTTTCAATCTCGTGTCGAAATTGTTTACGGGGATATTGGCAATCAAGAAGAAGTACAGAAAGTTACCCAAAACAAAGATGCAGTTATTCACTTGGCTGCCATTATTCCGCCTCTTGCCGATATAAATCCGGAACTTGCTTATCGCGTTAATGTTCAGGGAACCGAAAATCTTATCCGCGGATTAGAAATAGGTTCACCCGACTGCCATTTGATATTTAGTTCAAGTGTTTCAGTATATGGAGATCGAATTAATAACCCTGAAATCAAAGTGACTGATGCGTTGAAACCTAGTCCAGGAGATCAATACGGAGAAACAAAAGTGCTTTGTGAAACGCTGATTCAAAATTCAAACTTGTCTTGGACCATCTTCCGTCTGGCAGCTATTATGGGAAATCATAAAATGTCCAAACTCATGTTTCATATGCCGCTGAAGACGCCTATTGAAATCTGTACGCCAAAAGATGCGGGCAGAGCTTTTGCCAATGCGGCAGGGTATTTGAAAAAACTTGAAAATCAGATTTTCAATTTGGGAGGAGGAGAAAACTGCGTCATTGTGTACGAGTCTTTTTTGGATAAAATGTTTGATAGATTTGGTTTAGGCAAAGCCAATTTTCCTAGAAGGGCTTTTGCTGAGAAAAACTTTCACTGCGGAATATTAAAAGATGGTGACGTTTTAGACACCATCATTCATTTTCGAGAACAAAATTTAGAGGATTATTTCGAAATGGTAAGCCAGCAGATCCATCCTCTTCAGCGAAAAATAACGTTTCTTTTCCGAAGTATCATTAAAAAATGGCTACTTTCAAAATCTGAACCCTACCGAGCACACATAAAGGGAAATGCTAGAGAACTGAACCAGTTTTTTAACCAGTCAGAATACGAAGCACGCGAGATTTTAGTATAAACTTAAAGGAAAGAAAATTATGAAATCTAAATTAATAATCTTGATACTCTTGTTCATTGCAAATATGAATCTTTTTGCGCAAAATAATTTAAGTGTTGAAGTGACTGGTCTCGTGCCAGATAAAGGAAATGTCATTTTGGGATTATACAACAAGAAGATTGGTTTTCTTGAAAATGGATTCGGAATTGCCAATGTGAAAGTAAAGGCTACTGGGGATCGTATTGTTTACACTTTTAAATATCTCCCTGATGGCGAGTATGCCGTTGCGGTATATCAGGACGAGAACAGCAATGGAAAATGCGACCGCAATATGATTGGCTATCCAACAGAAGGTTTTGGCTTTTCTAAAAATTTTAGGCCAAAATTTTCAGTTCCTAAATTTGATGAGGTCAAAATTGCAGTGTGGCAGTCCGTTAAAACCAACATTGTATTGATACAGAAGTAATCTGGAAATTTTGCGGCTACTCCACAAAATTAGGAGATTCGCATTTCTGCCAGTATTCAACGATTATCCTGATTGTATTTTTTAATTCTCCAAATTCAGACGGCTTAACAAAGAACCCCTGTATGGATTTTGAATAAGCGTCAATTACATCCCGCTGCTCTGCACTTGTGGTGAAAAATAGATAAGGAATGGTTTTTAGACGAATGCTTTCATTCTCAATACCTGTTTTCTAAGTTCAATTCCGCTCAGTTTAGGCATATTGATATCAGAGAAAACGATGAATGGTTCATCATAGGTTCCACGCAGATGGTTCAATGCTTCCTGACCGTCGTTGAAGAATATAATTTCATTCTTGTAATTAAGTTCTTTAAAAACTTCACTAAAAATATCCTGATCGTCCTGATCGTCCTCAATGACTATGATTGCTCCTTTCTTGTTCATGCTATTTTTTTTTGGTCATGATCAGCGGCAAATGTTTTGCATGACAGTTTAAGTTTACTAATTTACTCATTTTTATGATAATATTGTGCTGAAATTTTCGCAGTGCATATTCTGATTGCTTTTAAATTTTTCAGACATGGCCCAATTTCAAAAATTGAATTTTGTCTGAAGTCAGTATCAAGGCTTGATAAGCTTAGATAGAATCGGACGTGAATTAAGACGTCTTCTTGCAATTAATATTTTTAACACTTGGTTGCAATTGTAATTTTTATGGAAACCGTGCGGAATCCCATTGGGTTTCCGCACGGTTTAATATGCTACTAAATAAAAGCTAAAAAAGCACTTTTCGGGCTATAACGCGACCATCTTCTAAAGTAGCTTTAACCAGCAAAACCTGAGAATTGGATTGAATTCCAACAATCTCTACGTATGATTCGCCTCTGTTCTGGCTGCTGAAAAGCAGCTTTCCGTTAAGATCAAAAACTGCGGTCTCCCTTAAAAAAGTTTTTTCAGAATTAAGAGTAATAACCCTGTCTTTCACTGAGATATAGAAAGATGACAGATTGCTTACAATTTCATCAACTCCCAATTTGGATTCTTCACTATAACGCAGTATAAAACGGTCATTGAAAATGCCTGTATTGGTGTAAAAAGTATATGGTCCATTTTTAAGATTGTGCACCGTTCCTGTTTCCTTATCCTGAAGATAGATATCCTTTTGGGCGAGATCGCCGTCAGTACGGTCAATGGAGATAATAAGATTTCCCCTTATGGCCGATCTATACCCCAGCGGTATTGTGTCGGAAGGATCAAAGGGTAGTGCACGACCCTGAATCACCAGTTTTTTGCCTTCATTTATACTGTAAAAATCTGCATATTTATTGGCATCCAGAGATATACCATCGTAATTAACATCCCAGCCGTTGGTTGCTCCTTCGATATATCCGATAAGAACCTGTTTGAAAAGACCTTCTGTATTGGTGAGATTGAGCCATACCCTGTGCCTTTCGATTTCCTGTGGACTTTCGGCTTCAAAGTTTAGATGAGTTTTGCATCCAAGAGGGGTTCGGTATAGGAATGGATTTGAATTTGACGATACTGCATACTGCGCAGCTATTATAAAGAGTAGGGCTGATAAGAATAATTTTTTCATGATTGATAATTTAAATATTAAAAAAAGGCGTTCGCCGTAACCTTTCTAAAATTTTAAATAACAGCATACAAGTTGTGGGGCACTATCAAGTGTCCGAATGTTTTAACCAACAAAATTATTTAAGTAGTTTTATTTCCTATATCTGCTATTTAAGATTTTAGATTTATCTGATAGTCTCGAGCCATAAAAAGGATGCTTGTCAGCTGCAGTCTAAACAAAAGCTTAAAGCCTTAAGGGCTTTTGAAGCATTACATCGATGATTTTTGCTTTTTAACGATCAAATGAAATATTAAGTTATGAATTTTATTATAAAATTGGAAACAACAAATGTGTTTTTAACACAAAAGATCTGCTTTTTCATATGTTATCGACTCAAGTGTTAAATTTTCAAAATAACATATTGTTTATTAGTGTTTTAGTTTTTAATTCTGGAACTATATTGGTGGAGTTTTGCCCCTAGTAATTTCGAAACTTGTCGTATATGCGTAACATTTCGCCTCCTAGTACAGGCATTTTTTTATAATGATATTGTATTAAATCACACAATGATATAAAGGTTCCGCAATATCAAGTTCACCTATTTGTTGTTTAAAGAAAGCAAGGGGATGGTTTTGAAGCGATTCGGCGAGAGACTGCACAAAAATAAAACCCGCCTGGATGCCCCTTGGGCACAGGCGGGCTGTCCATAAACATAATCTTCCAAAAAATGTTTATTTGTAGGATTGAAGGTTGTGCAAATTTAAACTATTTATTAGAGCCACCTTATGAAATTGCTCAATTAAAATATCCTCCAAAGCTGGTAAATAAATTATGACATTGAAGAAATCTTCCGAATTCCTTTGTTATTGGATTGGTGCTAGATTCTTTTGCTGCAGTTTTCTTTTAAGGTTAATGTGTTTAGAGCGAGGCTGCCATATTATCTGCTGCAAATTTTTGAGAATAGATTTTTATTGGTTTGAATAGTTGATCTCATTTAAAATTAATGTTTAAATTTTTATAATTAGGCTACTGATTAAATAAACATTACCTTTCCCTTGAATTAATAAATAGAAGAACGGTGGAGCCATTAGAGATTACAGATTATAAGTATACATTTTTAAAGACGGGTGGTGATTTAGGCAGGCTTATCAATGATTTCAACTGGCATGATACGGCTTTGGGCGCTATTGAATTTTGGAGCGAAAATCTTTGTTCTTCATTAAGTATTCTCCTCGGTTCTTCCGTGCCCTCATTTTTAATATGGAGCGATGAGCATTATTTTTTTTACAATGATTCTTTTCGCCCGTTTTTAAGAAAAAATTTTACTGATTCTGACGTTTTGGGATGTCCTGTAAATGAAGTCCTCCATGCGGAATGGAAAACAGCAGCGTCGACATTAAGGGAAATGTCTGTCAGACAGACCGCAAAAGCCGAAGATAATATTGCGGCATCACTCATTCAAAATGCAATTGTAAAGAATGTATATTTAACCCTTAGCTACAGGGCAATATATGATAAAAAAGGGATGACCCAAGGATTTTTTGTAACCTGTATCGAAAGTTCCGCAGCAATACCAGCACTTATTAAATCAAGTAGCGCAAGGTCTCAGTTAAATAACGTATTAATGCAGTCCAATGCCGGGATTGCACAAGCAAATATAGAAGGACGTATTGTTGAGGTCAATGAGCGTTACTGCCAAATGCTTGGCTATAGCCGCAAAGAAATTCTGAAAATGAATTTAGGAGAGCTTACCCATCCTGATGACCTGGAACAAAACAAGATTCTGCTTGAGGACTGTATTGTAAACGGAAATGATTTCCTGATGGAAAAAAGGTACGTGTGTAAAAACGGAAAGGAAATTTGGGTAAATAATAGTGTTTCTCTAGTAGCTGATTCTGAAGGCAAAAAATACATAACCGCCATAGCTATTGATATCACGGAACAACGGGAAAGAGAAAAAAAGCTTACCATCAGTGAAAATCGTTTTAAAAGTCTTGTAGCAAAAGCACCAGTTGGAACAGCTTTATTTCGAGGCAGGGAATTTTATGTAGATCTTGCCAATGATGTTATGCTTGGCTATTGGAAAAAAAAGGATGATATAATTGGAAAGAAAATAACTGATGTTCTTTCCGATATTACCAATCATGAGTTTTTCGAACGTCTGCTGCAGGTTTATACTTCCGGTTCTGTCTTCAAAGCTTCCGGAGCTTTAATCGTAAATAAGAAAACAGGAAAAAACAATTATTTTGATTATTCTCTCACACCGTTATTTGATGAAAATAATGCTGTTTATGCGGTTCTTCATATGTGCTCCGATGTTACTATCAGCGTTAAGGCACAAAATCAGATAACTGAAAGCCATAATCAGCTGGCATCTATATTTGAACAATCTCCAGTTGGCATTGCCACTTTATCCGTAACTGAAGATCTCGTTTTTCAAAGCGCCAATGCTTTTTATTGTGAACTTGTCGGGCGCCATAAAAAAGAGATCATTGGAAAACCGCTTCTTGAAGCTCTTCCTGAGATAAAAGGGCAGGGGTTTGATGGGCTTTTGAGAGAAGTTATAAATTCAGGCAAAGCTTATATCGCCAAGGAAGTGGAAGTCGAACTGCTTCGCAACGGCAGGCTCGAATATATCTATGTAGACTTAACCTATCAGCTGCACCATAATCTGGAGGGACTGCCAAATATTATTTTGGTAATTGCTACAGATGTAACAAATCAGGTTTTAAGCCGTCGGGAAGTGGAGCAGAGCGAGGCTAAGATGCTCAGCATTATAGCAGCCGCTCCTGCGGGAATAGGACTGTTCGTCGGTCGTGATCTGATAATTGAAAACCCGAACCAGACTTTTATAGACATCGTTGGTAAAGGCCCGGACATTGAAGGACTTCCGCTCAGAGAAGCAATGCCGGAATTGATTACGGAAGGGCAGGCCTACTTAAAAATTTTGGATGATATATTCACTACAGGCATTCCGTTTATATCTTCAGCATCACTTGTGAAAATAAATCAGAATGGCGTTTTAAATGATAATTACTATAACATATCGTATACGCCCATTTATAATAAAGAGGGGGAGATTTATGCGATACTGGATATCGCAATTGATGTCACGGCTCAGGTAAAAGCGCAGCAGGAGAAAGAGGAAAGCGAGGCCCATCTTGAACTGCTTAGAGACACTGTTCCAGCCATGATATTTTATCTGGATAAAGAGATGCGCTACTGCTCTTATAATTCTGTTTTTAAGGATTGGTTTGGCGTGGACAATCAGGAAGCCATTGGCAAGACGGTTCGTGAGTTTATCGGGGAAGCCGCTTATGCTAAAGTACTCCCGCATCTTGAAATAGCCTACGGAGGCGAACAGGAAAGATATGAAATGTTTGCTCCCTCCAGAATGGGAATAGGCAGATGGCTCAGCATTGTATATACTCCCCATAAGAATGCGCAAGGAGAGGTGATAGGGCTTATAGTCCATGCAACGGATATTACCCAAAGCAAACAGACAGAAATTGCGCTTAGAGAAAGCGAATCCAAATTATTAACCGTTATCGAGGCGGCTCCTGTATCAATCTGTCTTTTCGTAGGTGAGGATTTGCGCATTGAAAATCCCAATCATCCATTTATCGCAAATGTCAATAAGGGAAGTGCTATTCAGGGATCTTCAATTAGAGATGTGCTTTCAAACACACATTCGGAAGCATTAGTTAGGGATGTGGAAATGGTGTATCATACCGGAAAGGGTTTTAATAAAGACGGAATTATCGGAATTCATTTTCGAGATAACGAGCCTACTTACCATAATTTGAGCCTTACGCCATTATTTGACGATTCCAATCAGGTTTATGCCGTTTTGTATGTCAGCTCTGATGTCACCAAAGAAATTACCTCTATTAAGAAAATAGAGCAGGCGGAAGAAGCTTTGCGCGCAGCGGTGGAAATTGCCGAAATGGGGACATGGTCTACAGATATTGCAACCGGTATAACGACTGTTTCAGCCCGCCATGCTGAAATATTTGGATTTAAAGGTACTACGATGCATATCGATGAAGCAAGATCGGTGATTAAGATGTCAGACCATAAAAGAGTTACAGGGGCCTTTGATGCCGCTCAAAACAAAGAAACGGGAGGAAAGTACGAGGCAGAATATAAGATTATTAACGGCATTACCGGTCAGGAACGCATTATACATTCTGTTGGGCAAACCTATTTCAATGAAGAAGGAATGCCACTGGTAATCAGCGGAACAGCCAAAGATATTACGATGCAGAGAGAAATGCAGCTGGCGTTGGAAAATGAAGTAAAGTTAAGAACAAGTGAACTCGCAAGCGTGCTTGAACAATTGCAGGAAACAAATAACGAACTGCAAAAATCTAATTACGCCCTGAAGCACTCCAACGAAGAACTGGCGCAGTTTGCCTATGTAGCGAGCCATGACCTGCAGGAGCCTCTGCGTAAAATCAGGTTTTTTGCAGATATGCTGGAGAATGGAAGCTCATCGCTAAGCGCTGCAGAAATAATTATGAAGATTGGAACTTCTGCGGAACGGATGAGGCAGCTCATCGGAGACCTGCTTGCCTTTTCGCGTCTGATCCAGCCCGAAAAAATACATCAGCAGGTTGACTTAAATGCTGTCCTGAAAAATATACGGATAGATTTTGAACTTATGATCAAAGAGAAAAATGCATCAATTAAGATCGCAAAATTACCCGTTGTAAAAGCCTCCAGTCTTCAGATGAACCAGCTTTTCTACAATCTGATGAGCAACGCTTTGAAGTTTACAAATCCTGAAATCTGTCCAAAGATTACAATCAGCGCATCGGTTGCAGCTCCCGATTTTGTCTCAAATTTTACAAACAGCCCGATTCAGCCGTGTAATTTTCATCACATCATTTTTAAAGATAACGGCATTGGTTTTGAGAGAAATTATGAAAACCAGATATTTGAAATTTTCAAACGTCTTCATCCGCAGAATATATATCCAGGTTCGGGTATAGGTCTTGCCTTATGCAGAAGAATTGTTATGAATCATCAGGGAATTCTATTTGCGGAGTCCGAGCTTGGCAAAGGCACCTGCTTTCATGTTTTTTTTCCGGTTGAGAATTAAAAAGCATTATCGCATGAATGGGCTATGATTGCCTATTCAGCGGCAAAAAAGCATATGCGTCCCCAAATAAATGGGGGAATGCAATTTGTTCCCATAAAGAAATTGCGATAGGCAGAGAAAATAATTCTTGGTTTGATTTAAAGGAAATATTGGCCAAGGTGGGAATTGTATAAAGATCGGCGGAAATTGTAAGAATGTCCTGTGCAGGCAAATCTTATATTTGTGCTGTCAGAATAGCGTAAAAAATGTTTCAGGTTCAGAGCACTGATGGGCTAGTGGGCGAATTCTCTTAAAGATTTTCCAGATAGTAGGATCTTTGGCCGCAGCTATAGCCGCAAGGTCCTTATAATTGATATTATGAAAATTTAAGCAAGGCAGCTGTGTATGGAAGTTAAAAAAAGTGCTGAAAAATTTAGCAGGTCAATAAATCAATAAATATATATAAAATGCAGGAAGGTACAGTAAAATTCTTCAATGAAGAAAAAGGTTTTGGTTTTATTACACCAAACAACGGCGGAAACGAAATTTTTGTTCATGTTTCTGGTCTCTCAGAAAGCGTTCGTGAAAAGGACCAAGTCCGTTATGAGGTCAAGGAAGGGAAAAAAGGTCCGAATGCCGTAAATGTGATTTTGGCTTAAC
Organism: Flavobacterium potami; assembly: GCF_020026915.1. GTDB lineage: Bacteria > Bacteroidota > Bacteroidia > Flavobacteriales > Flavobacteriaceae > Flavobacterium > Flavobacterium potami. Next base: position 1,410,070 of record NZ_JAINUY010000001.1, read on the forward strand.
CAAAAAAATGAAAAAGATCTAATGCACCTGCCTGAAGCAGGTGTTTTTTTATGCCTGGCTCTTTGCAATGCTAAATTCATTTACCTTGGCCATATCATTTATAGGAACTTGCATGGTTTTGCACTTTTTATTTTAACTGGAAGGCAAAAAAGAAATAATATAAATCTTTGCTTTAATCCTGTAAGTCGGCTCATTTGCCGTATATTTAAATTTGTCTTCTGATAGATAAAAAAATAATCATGGCTAAGAATACTATTATATTTAAGACCGGACAGCTCCTACTTCCAGAAAAAACGGAATTGCATTTTATTACTGATCTGCTGCATGCGGGCCAGCTTGAGCTGGATTACATTGGAGAGGAGAGCCACAGCCAGAATGGCCACCCTGAAGAAGTTTCGCTGCTGGAATTTCACTTTGAAACCGAAGCCCCGTTTGATTACGGCATGCAGGAATCCGAACTTAAAAATCTGCTTGCCTCCCTGCTGGAAGACGGCAGTGCCCAAATCAAGACTAGCGGCAATGATATTATGGTTTACCTTTAATAGGAGGCCTTAAGCAGAATCGAAATGCGGCTGGTTTCGGACACGGGAAATCCCAAGCAATCAAGCAGCGGCAAGCTGTACTGAAAAAAGAAATAGATATGTCTTATAAAAATATATTATTGATCGACGATGACATCGACGATACGCAGTTTTTTGTGGAAGCGCTGCAGGAAGTAAATAAAGAAGCTTTATGCCGCACTGCAATGAATCCATCCAAAGCTCTTGAAGATTTAGCAGTATCGGAGCAGCTGCCTGACATCATTTTTTTAGATTATAACATGCCGGCGGTAAATGGTTTGGAGTTTCTCAAACGCATGCTGCAGATAGAGCGTCTCAGACATATCGAGGTAATTGTGCTTTCAACGCCTCCTGAAGAAGTAATGCTGCCCTGGCTGGACCGCAACAATATCAGGGTGAAGTACATCTCCAAACCTGTACATATGGAAGAGTTGCAGGAAATACTCAGAGAGATTATCTAGATCCATTTAATGATGCTGTTGTTGTTCAATGACAGTCATTTTATGATTGATAGCCTCAAAAGCTCTATTTTCAGTATTTTTTATTAAACTTTATTTCTGCTTTTTGGGAATAGGCGCGTAGTTAATGAAAAGAATAAACTTGTGGATTATTGATCTTTATCATGCTGCTTAATCTTGACAATAAACTTGTGTTTTCCCTTGCTTTGAATCATTGGGATGCTTAATTTTACTTACATCATTGCAGCATGGAATTAGCGCTGTAATATTATATTAACATAAAATGAATAGAAAAATAATTTTACTGGTTGATGATGACTGCGACGATGCTGAATTTTTCAAGTGGGCAATGGTTGGAACGGAAGAGACTTTTGCGGTTAAATTTGTGGACAGCGGCGATGCAGCACTTCAGCTGCTTTCTGAGCTGGAACCGCTGCCTGATTTGATTGTTGTGGATGCCGGAATGCCGAAAATGAACGGCTGGGAGCTGCTCAAGCATATCAAGACGGATTTAAGGCTGGGAAATGTACCGGTTGTAATGATGGCCACTTCCTCACGAATCCAAGGAATAGAAGAAGCCCATTCATTGGGTGCGGCAGCTTATATTGTAAAGCCATCTGATTTTGATGAACTGAAAATGATAATGAAGCAGCTCTGCATCGGCGTACAAACCGATTTAAAGAATACGCTGGATGATATGCATGCAAGCCTGCCAGCAAATATTTATACATTCAGCTAGATTACACCTTTTTCATTTACTATAAAAACACAGTAAATGTCAAGTCTGTTTCCTAAAAACATGATAAGTCCCTGCTTTTGCACACGCACCAGGTACTTTTCTAAATTCACATTATTTAATGAAGATTAAAGATATAGTTAACCGCGGTCTGGTTACCTTAACCAACTGTGACCAAGAACCCATACATATTCCTGGAAATATCCAGCCGCATGGATTTTTAATTGGACTTACTAATGACTGGATAATAGACTACTGCACCGAAAATATTTCCAGCTTCCTTGATTTAAGCCACACGCAGGCTTTGGGAAAGAAATTTGAGACTGTTTTTGGCGGCACGGCTCATAATCTTGTTTTGAATTACACAAATTCTGAGACGGTTCAGGATGTATTTCCGCTGGAGGTAGAGCTTATGGGAAGGAAATTTCAAATCAATATACACAAAAGCGGCGATATATATGTTCTTGAGGCTGAACCTCAGTTCGATAAACAGATTTTGGCGGATGTCTACACGCAGACTATTCAGTTTGTAACGCAGATGAACAGCACAAAATCTTTAAAAGACCTTTGTGCGCTTGTAGCAGAAGGCACCAGAGAGATAACAGGCTACGATCGCGTAATGATCTACCGCTTTGATGAACAGTATAACGGTGAAGTGTATGCGGAAAGCTGCAGGAAGGATCTGGAGCCTTTTTTAGGGCTGCATTATCCGCATACAGATATTCCGGTTCAGGCAAGGGAATTGTATATCAGGAACCAGCTCAGACTGATTACTGATATAAATTATCAGCCCGTGCCTATTTTTACTGTGGATGACAAAGAGGATAAAAACCTTGATTTAAGCCTGTCAATACTAAGAAGCACGTCTCCAATTCATGTGCAGTATCTTAAAAACATGGGAGTCGGCGCTACGCTTACCATTTCACTTATCCACCATGACCGTTTATGGGGGCTCATTGCCTGCCACCATTATTCGAAAAAGAATATATCTCCGGGTGTAAGGCTGGCGGCAAAACTTCAGGGACAGTTCATTACCTCGCAGATTGATATCCGTGAATCTAATGATGAAAATCTGAATGCCAAGAAAACACTTCAAGCGTTAGAGCATTTGACGGCTCTTGATCTTCCTCTGGCAGAAGATTCTCTGGATACTCTCATACAAATGCCGGAATTATTAGCCGTCTGCAATGCTTCAGGAGTTTCCATACTGTTTAGAAATAAAATGTATAAAAATGGTCAGGTCCCTGAAGATAATCAGATAAGAAGTTTTACGGCGCAATTGGGCAGTAAGGGCTACAATGAGTTTTACGCCAGCAGAAAAATAGGGGAGGACTTACCCGAGCTGGAAGGCTCTTCTAATTTTGCAGGTGCAGTTTACCATGCTCTTGGAGGCTCAAACCATATAATCTGGTATAGGCCGGAAACCGTCTCAGAAATCAACTGGGCAGGCGATCCGGAAAAAAGCATAGTGAAAGATGATAAGGGGCTGCATCCAAGAAACTCATTTAATACATGGAAACAGATTGTCAAGGGACAGAGCGGCATCTGGAAAGAGTACGAGATCAATTCAGCAGCGAAATTTGCGCATTCACTTCATAAAAATCTAATAATGATCCTGCTAAGTGAAGAGGAGGAGAAATACAGGCTTCAGAGTGAAGTATTGAAGGAGACCAATTCTGAACTGGAAAACATTAACTGGATCAGTACCCATGATCTTCAGGAGCCTTTAAGGAAAATACAGATGATTACCTCCAAGCTGCTTTCCGAAAAAAGACATGATCCTGAGCATCCTGAAATTGATTCATTGGAACGCGTGTCAAAATCTGCGGCAAAAATGCGCGAACTGCTGCAGGATATCTTGAAATACACGCGGATTAAAAACACAAGGGAGGCAGCCGAGAAAATAGACCTCAATCTGATTCTTGATGCGGCAATAGAGGAAAACAGCGATCTAATATCAGAATGCAGTGCTGTCATTGAATGCCAGAAACTGCCACAGGTCAACGCTATAGGTTTTTTAATGAAGCAGCTTTTTATAAATATTATTCAAAATTCCTTAAAATATGCTTCTCCTGAACGGAATCCTGTTATAAAAATTACCGCTTCGCAGCAGCCTGAAATTATAAAGGGGCGTTTTAAAGTGTATTGCAGCTGGGTCAAATTTTCTGATAATGGAATTGGATTTGACCAGAAATATGCAGATTCAATATTCAAGGTTTTTACCAGGCTTCATACGCAGCAGGAATACAGCGGTTCAGGGATTGGACTGGCACTATGCAAGAAGATAATGCAGGCATTGGGAGGAGCGATCTCTGCAGAAGGAAAATCAGGACTGGGAGCCAGCATTACCATTTATTTTCCCTGTGACGAGCAGGATACACTTATTTAAATATTTGTTCGAGCAGGCAGGTAAATTGAGAATTTATATGATTAATTTTTGAAAAGCTGTTTTCAGATTCGGCTTCACTTTATTATTGATGCAGTTGCCGCTTAAGTTGTTATAAGGCCGATAGATAATGAGTGCTGTCTTAAATCCTGCAGAGCTTTCTATGCGTTATTTATCGCTATATAGCTTCATTTGATATTAATTGCCTATCTTTGAAATTATTAACCGGTTTTACGGATATAATTCGGTCGTTTATCTATTTTCAAAAAGCTCAATGCAATTGAGATTTGCTGATTTTTAAATTCTTGTCTTATGTTTTAACTGCAATCTAGAATTTATGGCTGGCCAGAAAAATATTGCCCACAAGATACTAATAGTCGATGACGACCAGGATGACAGAGGTTTTTTAGCTGATGCACTTTTGGAAATCGATCCCTGCATTGAAATATTTGAATTGGAGGATGGTATAAGCCTCATGAGCAGCCTTCTTGACAATGCAGAAATTCCGGATATTATTTTCCTGGATATCAACATGCCCGGAAAAGACGGGCTGCAGTGCCTTAAAGAAATCAAGATGCAGGACGGCGATTTAAAGAGAGTAAAAATCATAATGCTTTCCACCAGCAGCGATCCTGAAGATATAGAAACAGCTCATGAGTTCGGCGCTTCTTTTTATGCGGTAAAACCGAGTTCATTTGATGTTATGAAGCTATTCCTCACAGAAGTTATGAATATGGACTGGAGTCTAGAAAACAGGCGGCAATTTCGTCTTATATAACAATGGACTCTATTGGAATTCTTTTATAAATTCAAAATCAGTCTCGAGCATTTTTATAAGTTTGCAGGTGAATTCTCTTTCTGTCACTAGGAGCAGGATTTATATAATGCATGAAAATTCATCATTACAAACTGCATACTCACTGGATGTGTTTCGTGTTCGGATGAATATTAAGATAAAATATCTGACGGGAAGGTCATTTCAAATACAGCGCCGGAACCGTCGGCAGTAATATTTTTAAGCTGGCCATTATGCCTTTCGGTAATTTTTTTGCAGAGGGACAGTCCCAATCCTGTTCCTTCGTACTGGTCTTTGGAATGAAGCCTCTCAAAGGCATTAAAGATTTTTATCGAGTTTTCGGGAGCAATTCCTATACCGTTGTCCGATACGGTGATTCTTAAATTTCCTTCATCAGTACTGCATTGTATTTTGATGCGGGAGTCAAAGCTTTCGCGTGAAAATTTCAAAGAATTGGCTATAAGATTGTAAAAAAGCTGATGGAACAAAATTTTAGACCCTTTCACCGTGGGCAATTTGGAATGTTCAATTACGGCAGATTTTTCAAGTATCTTAATTTCAAGATCCTCCTTGATTCTTTCTATCGTTTCATTGAGATCCACTTCTTCTTCTACCTCTGGGCTGCCGGCTGAAGAATAATTCAATATGGAATCGATCATCTCTGTAAGACGTTCAGCACTTTTGTTCAATTTATTGGCATACTGGCTGATGCGCGGCATCTGTTGTCCCTTGGCAGTTTCCTGTTTTAGAATATCGGAAAACAATAAAATCTTGCGTACTGGTTCCTTAAGGTCATGGCTGATTACATGTCCAAACTGTTTGAGATCATCATTGGAGCGTCTAAGTTCCATAGTGCGCTGTTCTACCAGCTGCAGGAGCTCCTGAGCGTTTTTTTTCTGCTGCGTAATGTCCTGGGCAATTCCCACAATAATATTTTCTTTGTTGTCACTCTCGGAAAGCGATCCTGAAAATCTAAGCCAGTACAGCGTATCATTGACCGCTGCTCTGATCTCGCAGTTCAGGTCTCCCATGCGAGTCAGGTTTTTTAGGGCATCCTGCCACAATGCCAAATCTTCCGTATAAATCAGGCCGTTTAAGTCTGAAAGTGAAATTTCACTATCTTTTTCAAAAAAGCTTAAAAAACGCTTGGAGCCGGTAATAGTTCCCTTATCCGTATCAATTTCAAATGTCCCCAGTTGTGCGGCATCAACAGCCAGTCTTAATCTTTTTTCAATTTCTATGGTCTGCTGTCTGGCTACATTGAGTTCGGTAACCTCTGCCGCCGTATTCATGACTCCGTATACTTTTCCTTCCACATCAAATATAGGGGTAAAATTGTAATTGAAGTAATGCGGTTTTAGGATACCCTCCACAACAATGTCTACCCTAGCATTTTTTGCCTCGAAAGGTCTTCCGGTATGGAGCACCTCTCTGAGCTGTTCGAATATTTCCTGATTTTTAAGTTCGGGAAGAATTTCAGTGTAGTTGGTTCCTATTACATCAGGTCCCTTTCCATATGTCTTAATCATACACTTGTTGGCCAGGACTATTTTCATGTTATAACCGGTGTATACCCCTATAGGGAAAGGTGCCGTATCTATAACGTCACGCAATACACTTTCTCTCATTGATTCTGGAAGATTCGTCATAATACCAGTTAAATTGTTATGTAGAAGTTTTCAAAAGCTGGCTGTCTGCTGTCATTTTCAGATACCAGTTTAACCGCTTTGTTGATCAGTTGTGCCATTTTACTGTAGTCGGCAGGCTTTGTAATGAAGTAATCGGCCCCCAACTCGTACATTCTTTGAATGTCGGCCGGATTGCTGCTGGTGGTAAAAATGACAATAACATGATGTTTGAGATGCTGTGATTCCCTTATTTTTTTCAAACATTCCGGTCCTGAGAGAACAGGCATGTTAAGATCCAGAAAAATCAAATCTGCTGCAGGCTCCGGAGGACCTTCAAGCAGATTGATCAATTTTGATCCGTTGTATGAAATGGAGAGTTTTAAATCAGGAAACTGTTCTGAAAAAATATCAGAAAAAAAATCGCAGTCATCTATATCGTCATCGGCCAGCAGGACATGCCTGAATATTTTTTTAGTCATAATAGGGTTCTGCTTAAGTGCAGCTATCTCAAATATACAATTTTAATAGCTTATCTCTGTTTTACGGTTTGAATTTTATTATATTTTAAAAATGCACCGCTTTAATAATGTGAATCTAGATATAGATATGGTTGTAGATTGCTATTCCGCCGGTTTCCATTATAATGATCTGAATGTGCTGGTCCAGATTGGGGCTCTATTGTATTGTCGCTGCAAAATATTTGTATCCGTCACGGAATCACAATCAAAGTCCGGCTCGTCATCTTGCCCATGATAGAGATCCGGTATTGCCGCCGTCTGCTGTTTTTGAGCCGCAAATACTGTTTCTGCGGAATTTTGAGCGCAGATGACACGAAAGGTCTTATCTGATTTCTTCCTGAAGCTGGAAAAGGTTAGTGATTTCATTATTATATAAATATAGAGGCCTGCCTTAGCATTTTAAATTTTATCAAAAGTAAATTGATCTGCAGGCTTTCGATTATAGAATTACGTTGTGGCTTTACATAATTTCATTGTGTAAATAAATCAATTTCCAATTTCAGTTTATCTGCAATCAGTTATCCCGGATGTAAACGGAGGTATTTTTTGATATGAATCTCCAGAAGATGAATGTCTTGAGATGGAAAATAGTTTTTAAGCTGTTGACTATAATCTGGGCAAGATGAAATTCACAGCTAGTCGTTTATTCAATTTTTTTAATCAAGTGATTTAACTATTTTTTTAACATTGCCAATAAGTGTGCATCATATCTAAATAATTATATTTGATTGATTATACTAAAACAGCAGATCTTTCACAATGGAAAAAACGATACAGCTAAAGGTGAGAAAAGATTTGGATGCACGAGAGCAGCATACGATACTAAAACTCAAAGGCAGCCTGATTTCAAAAGGCTACACCGAGATTATCCATATTTTGGATCAGGACGAAGATTATCACATCAATACCTTTGAGACGGCGACCGAAAAAAAAAATGAAGTCCAGCAGTATATTGCGGTCTTTATCGACAAGGAAAGCCTTCAGAGGGCCGTCAGCATCAAATAATTAAAAGGTTCTTTATCTTAGGGAGCCCGCTGGCCTTCGGTCTGGCAGGCTTCTTAGTTTTAGTTTGCCGCCACAGAAAGCCAATGCAATTATCGGCTTTCTTTTTTTATGCTCTTCCTATCTGTTGCAGGTTATCGCAAAGCAGACTCGTAATCTGCTTACGGTGCTTGGAAGGTTTGTTCTTAATTCCACTGCATTGCAGCGACCCTCTTCAACCTGTTGTGAATGAAAACCTCTTCCCCTAATTTTTATGCACTTGAGATTCCGATCCGGAATGGCTAACTTAGCAGCAGTTCTTTTATATCTATTTTGGATGCGTTAACCGTTAATTTCTGCAATCTTTGATGTTTCACAGGAACAGAGCTCCAACAAAATCCGAATTATGATACATCGGAATGAAAAACTGTAAATGATTCCCTGAGGTGAACCTTAATTTTACCTTGTTGAAAAATTAAAATACAATATAATGAAAATACAGAAAAGAAAAAGAAAAGATGTAATAGAGAAGGCGCAGAATTCGATAGAAAGAAAAAGTATGATCATCAATGTAATGGTTTTTTCGATACTTTCGTTTATAGCAGTGCTTCTCATCACTGTAATTGCCTAAAGGCTTTTCTGCTCTTCAGGAGCTGTACGTGTAATGAGAAGATAAAAATCCGTAAGGTGCCAACATGCAGGGCGCAATTCAAGGGAACATCGAAGGTCCTTATTAATATTGTAATTATAGCGGATCTACTCTTTATCAGTAGGCAATCAAAAAATTTGGAGGCTAAACTCATTTATGGCAATAAAGCAATAAACCAGCGTGCCGGATTATAAGTGTTAGAAATTTGTGGAATCTAATTCGTTTTTTTACTTATCAGGGCCAATTGAACAATAAATATACTTTAAAAGCTGTTGCGGAAAATATTAGGTGAGCAATAAAAAGCTGGATATAGTAGCCTTTATAATCGATTGCAGGCTTTTTAGGAACGAGGCTGAATAATATCATCCATCCCGCAATACCTATTGACCCAATGCAGATTCCTAGAATAAGAGCGGTCAGCCACGAGATTTCCATAATATCATTATTCCAAATTACGTGATATCCGATTACAAATAGGATCCCTATCAGATAATGGACAACCCAAGCCAAAATTGATTTAACATTCAAAGAGACTTCAATGCGTAAAAAAGACATAACATATGTAAGCAGTAGAGGTTCTTTGTACACTTCCCTTGCGGCAGCTGAAACAGCATAGCTGAAAAGGGTCATTAGGGATGTAGCGGCAACTGCCTCTATGAAGATCTGGAATATAGTTTCAATAGTCATTTCCTAAGGTTTTATCATTTTTGACTTGGGTAAAATAGTATTTTGATATGTGCTGGAGGATGATAGCGGTTATTAAAGAAATTATTCTGGTCTGCAGTTTTTCTTATTCTGAATTTTAGGATCTAGTCTGCATTGGCTCCAATTGGACTATTGGGTAAAATTTCATCTACTTTTTCGGTAATTTTTCCTGCGGCTGCAGCCAATGAGTCCTTGTATTTCGCCAATCCGATACCTGCTACCGGTAAAGCGAGTTTTCCAATAAGAGAGCCTGCTTCGGGGTATCCATTTTTACTAAGATAGGACGAAAGTAAAAGTGACCCCACAGCGCCGATTAAAATATAGCTGTCTGGCAGATCGGCAATTTTATTTTCAATAAGCGATTTCAGTTCATTAAAGTTTTCCGAGTTAATTAAGTTTTCCATAAATTAGATAGTTAAACGTTTTTAGTTTTAAATAGTTGGCTAAAATTAAGGAGCTTGATTCTTATTTTCTTATATAATTGAAATCCAGCTTTACAAAATAAACCACTTTTGAAGAGCTGGAAAAATAATTTTTCAACCTCTGTTTGCACTATCCCTCACAAGATTTTGCGATTTCCACCTACAATTTCAATATTGGATTCAGAAATGATTTTTGCTTTGGACAAGTCTAGGTCATCGAGCGAGCTTGGTCCTTCTACCGAGGATTTTTTTACAACACTGAGCGTGCCGTTGAGTTCCATTACGACAGCTCTTACCTCACTGATCTGATCAATGCCTGCGGCACGGATTGCCGAATAGATTTCTTCTTTTGTAATGGTCTCTGCTACCATCGTTTTCTCTATAAACCTGCTGTCATAAAAAACAATTCGAGGCTCCGTATTGATAATCTTTTCCATCTGAGCGGATGATCTTGCCAGCCATGCAAAAATATACTGCAGTAGAATAATGAGCAGAAGCACTACGGCGCCTTCTGTAACCGGTATTGTGGCGAGCATGATATCAGACAGGGTAGAACCAAGGGCGATGGAAACGATAAAGTCAAAAGCATTTAGTTTGGCAAGCGTCCTTTTGCCTGATATGCGCACAAAAAGGAAAAGTGTGAGAAATGCTGTAACGGTTGTAACGGCGGCTCTAATAATGCCCTGCCAGTCCTGAAAAAAGATATCATTCATAAATCTCGATCAAATTTAGTTTGTGCCTTACAGCATTATTATCAAATTAACGGAACCATAAAAAGCATTTAGTTAATTTTGGAAAATTGTAAAAATGGCCGCAAGGCAATCCTGCGCAGGGTAATCTGCTGATTGTATAATTATGAGTTTTTTAAATATATCACTAATTGAACCATATCGATCCGATCACCATTGAATCTTAACCAAACCCTTTCCTGAAAGCTTGTACTGGTTGATTTTTGAACTTTTATCAAAGGGGTCAAGGGCTTCTTTGTCCTGAAACACTTTCATATTTAAATCCCGATTGCCCAATTTCATGATCTTGAGACTGCATGACATCTCCCGGTCGCCCTGAAGATCGATCGTAAGGGTTTTTCCCCTTTTGCTATTCCGGTTCGGATAATCGATAAAAACCAAAAAATCTTCCTCGATTTTTATATACTGTCTTGGTATCACGCCGAATGCCATTCCCGAACCATAGACTTCCTGACCGACCTGCCCGCTTTTTTGCCAGCCGTTGTACAAATCTTCCAGCGGAACCCATAAATCGGCTTGTATTTCTCCTGTTTTGACTTCCTGGGAGAGCATTTCCTTGGGGAGCATTGTAGGATAATAATAGGCTATCCTGCTGACGGCATATTTGACAAATTCCCCAATCAGGGTTTTTACGGACGGAAGAAAGGGCACATCCTTGGTCTCTACCAGATATTCGGATAAGGCGGCATAGACCTCCACCTCCTCGTATGCGGCGGTGTACGGTGCGTCATTGAGGGGAAAAATGGAAAAGAAGTTTGTGTAGTTTTTCCCATAGCCGTATCGGCAGTCATAGAGCTGGACATTTTTAAAAAGTCCTGCAAGGCAGGCATAGCTCAGCTCAAGATACAGCTTTTTATTGGTAATTTTATAAAGTTCCAGTAACGCGCCGGCTGAAAAGGCGGTATTGTTGGCCTGATACAGTATATTTAGACCGAGGTACTGCAGTCTTTTTGCCGCTTTTTCGGCCTCTGCCAAATACCGCTTTTCCTTGGTCAGCTTGTAGACCAGAAGCATTAGATGGGCGTAAGAGCCGGGAACATCATTTTCGCCTCCGGCGCCCGGAGCCGTCTCTGCCTTGATTATCTCCAGGGTTTCCATATTGTAGAATACCGGCCATGAGTATTTGAAATGATGTGCCACTTTTATGGCGTAATCAATGGAATCAAGCAGGAGCGTCTCGGCTGTCTTGTCCCCATGTAGGGCAATTCTAGCCAAGTTCATCAGCGGATGGTGCAGATACCAGGAATCCATCACCATTTCTTTTTTCTGCTCTTCCGACCCATCGAGTTTGTCCGAAAGGGCGGGAAGCCATCTGTTGATGCAGTTAATTTTGGGATCATAAAACGCGGACAGCCCTTTGGCAAGATCCTCGCAAAGTGATAGTTTTTCCCCGCTCCATTTCTCATATTCCTTTAAAGGTGCCAGTACGGCAAGCTGCACCATGCTTTCAGCAGGAGTTTCAAAGTCACAGAGGTAGGCATTCAGATAAGGATTTCCATCTTTCTGTGTCCAAGCGCCTTTACTTCGGGTTAAGTCCGTTATGGCTTTCCTTGCAATATCGGGCCAATTGTTATACTCGACTCTTGGCTGTTTTAGCACTTTGTAAATCTTTACAAGATTATTTAAGAAGTTTTCGCAGATCTCGGCTGTTTGTTCGAAAATTTCGGCATCCAGTATTACATATGCATCCGATATGGTAAAAGGGATGCCTGAAGGCAGTGGCAGCTTATCAGTAGTTGGAAGCTGAAATCCAAGCTCGGGCCAGTTTCCGCCTACCGTATTTTGAGATTCTGTCTGGGTGGCCTGGCAGTATTCCGAGAGCGAGGTAAGGTTTTGGAAATAGAAAAACGATCCTGTCTGTGGCTTTGTAATGCTGGCAAAGATAAGCCCTGAGCGGGATCCGTACTGCTGCATATGTATTTTTCCAGCGGTATTCTCTATTATTCCATTCTGTGGAATGGGGATTATATCACGAGGCCAAAACGGGATCAAAAGAGGTATATTTGCCGTAAAGAATGTGGTGTAGTGCAGGATAGGCGTCTGACGGTCAGGAAATCCGGCACGTACTTCGTAATTTCCCAATCTGGAACTCAAAGTGATGACAATAGAATCGCCATCATCAAAAAGATTGGACACTTCAAAGCAGCTGTTTATTGCAAATGCTGCACGAAAAGCCATTTTTCCATTTTTGGGCGTAATGGCAACAATCCAAAGAGAGTCGCCTGTATTGTAAAACTGGTAAGTATAGTCAAGAACCTTTCTTTCTAAAAGTATTTCACTATTCTCAATATCTGCCTGAGCGGTGGTGCTCCAAGGTGTAACTGTATGCATAATGATATTTTTTAGTTTTTAAAAGCGCCTTCCGCTGAAAGCTGTCTGCTAAAATATGGCAAGACCCGTCAGTACAGATCCTAGGGAGAGCAGCAAAAAATAGGCGAATAATGCATAACCTTTAATAAATGTTTTCATACGCAGTTGATTTACTGTAAATTTCATCATTAAAGCGGTTTGCCGCCTTACATAATTTATTGGTGTTATTATAAGATTTCTCCGAATATCAAAATAGCAAATAGATAAGCCAATCTTCTGTATATCAATATTTAAATGCTGTAAAAATCATTGGGAAAGCTGTAAGAACCAGCACGAGTCAAGTTATAAATTTGACGTATTAACTTAAAAAAAAACTCATATGAAAACTGCAATAAAAAAAACAGACGAAGCTAAAAGCAAAACCACATCCAAAGCTGCCAAGCCGACGGCATCAAAAACAGCTTCCAAAGGGACCGTAAAAGCAAAACCTTCCGCTGCAGAAGGATTGAGAGAATTGTTTGTAGATTCGCTGAAAGATATCTACTGGGCGGAAAAAGCGCTGGTAAAAGCGCTGCCAAAGATGGCCAAAAATGCTACTTCAGAGAATCTGATCACAGCAATCAATGACCATCTTGCAGTAACTCAAAAGCAGGTTTCAAGACTTGAAGATGTCTTCAAATCTGTAGGGGAAAAAGCAGCAGCTAAAAAATGCGACGCCATGGAAGGGCTTTTAAAAGAAGGGGAAAGCATTATGCAGGAGACCGAAGCCGGAGCGGTAAGAGATGCCGGGATCATTGCGGCATCGCAAAAGATCGAGCACTATGAAATTGCTACCTACGGAACTTTGGCTGCCTTTGCTACAACCCTTGGAGAGGATGATGCGGTGCTGCTACTGGAGAAAACCTTGGCAGAAGAAAAACAGGCCGATGTTACGCTCACAGAAGCTGCCTACAATACAATCAACTTCGACGCAAAGGAAGAAGATGAAAATTAAAATCAAATTATAATTTTTACAATTACAATTTGATTTTAAGAAACCTGCATCATTTAGGTGGTGCAGGTTTTTTTTATCCAACATAATATGGGCGGCAAATCACCGCTGTTTCGTAAATCATAAGGGAAGTGATGCAGCTTGTGATGAGAAATTCTACTTTGATGTCCGGATCGTTGCTGATTTTGTTTTTGTAAGAATTTTAAAATATCCTGTAAAATTAATGGCTTAAATTATAGTTACTTAGCTGTCTATTAATATTAAAAAGAACATTATGAAAGCAGCTGTCATTCACGCACCTGGTTCCGTAAAATACGATACGGTAGAGGATCCAAAAATAAGTTCACAGGACGATATAATTTTGAAGGTCACTTCCACGGCCATATGCGGATCGGATCTGCACATTTATTCCGGTGCAATGCCCACATCGCCGATGGTGCTGGGACATGAATTTATGGGAATTGTCGAGGAAACCGGCCCCGCGGTTACCCATCTCAAAAGAGGCGACAGGGTAGTTGTCCCTTTTCCAATTGCCTGCGGAAGCTGCTTTTTCTGCAATCACGATGTGCCGGGAAACTGCGAACACAGTAATCCAGAGCATTATGGGCCTGAAGGCGGGATCCTTACCGAAAAGGGCGGGGCGCTTTTTGGCTATACTGATCTTTACGGAGGCTATGACGGAGGACAGGCACAATATGTAAGAGTGCCTTATGCAAATTACGGACCCCGCGTGGTGCCACAAGACCTTTCGGATGAGCAGGTGCTCTTTTTGACCGATATCTTTCCTACCGGATACACGGGCGTAGACTGGGGTGAAGTGAAAGGGGGAGAGACCGTCGCCATTTTCGGTTCGGGACCCGTCGGGATTATGGCCGCCAAGAGTGCCTGGCTAAGGGGCGCATCGCAGGTGATAATTGTCGATACACTTCAGTACAGGCTCGATAAGGCAAGAGTTTCTACGGGCGCGACCACTATTTTGTGGGATGACCCAAAAGATGTGGTCGAACATATTAGGTCCCTTACCAATGGCCGCGGAGCCGATGTCTGCATCGATGCGGTTGGATTTGAGCCGGAAAGAAGCCTTACAGACAAAATCAAGGCCACCATTAATTTTGAGAAAGGTTCCATAAAAGTGCTTGAAGCCTGTATGAGTGCGGTGCGAAGAAGTGGAACTGTTTCAATACTAGGCGTTTACCCTGTGAATTATGATAACTTCCCGCTGGGGCAGTTTTTTGATAAGGGGATCATCTTAAAGGGCGGCCAGGCGCCGGCCCACAAGCATATTGACAAGCTTCTGGACTATGTTGTGCAGGGAAAAGTGAAACTGGACGACATCATTACCCACAGGCTTCCGTTGTCCGAGATTTCGCATGCCTATGATATATTCAACAAAAAAGAGGACGGCTGCGTGAAGGTAGTGCTTGACCCTTGGAGATAATAGGAAATCCTTGCTTATGCTATAAAAAAAATCTGCATCAAATGCAGATTTTTTTATGTCAAAGGGCTAGGTAATTTTCCGAAGCATCTCTATATTGAATAGTCAGTGTATTTAGACTTTTTTTTACGAAACTTTTAAAGAGGCTTTTAGTGGGCTATTTACTGGGCAGCGGGCACCAGAACCGAATCCATAAATTTTCCGGTGATGACCGTCCCTTGCTCGTCTTCCCATTGGGTAATTACATTTTCGATAAGCTCGGGCTCGAAGCCTATTACTTTCATGACCGGTCCGCCGAATTCCTGCTGTACGTCCTGTCCTTTTTTATATCGGTTCTTCATAATCAAATCTTTTTAATGCATCGATCATCATTAAATTGGACAATAAATGCAGATGTTATTTTTATATAGTGGCAGCACATATGGCTGGCATGCAGTTTTTTTATTAATGCTATTCTCCTGTTTCCATATTCGGGGCATCAACGGGTTTGGACTGCGAGGATCCTATCTGGCGCAGGTAAATAGAAAGTAACACTATGGCAAATACCGATAGAAATTCACTTTGCCAGTTTTGGAAGGACTCAAACCAGAACCTGGAATCGATGATATAATCTGAGATCTTCTCCAACGGGATCCCTTTAAGCGCCAGCTGCTCGTTTTCGTCTTTGAGGCTGCCGAAAAAATGAATGACAAATGATATAAGAAACAGCGCCAATAGGGCTATAGTCAGGGAATGTTTGTAGATGCCCAATATCAGACCGCCTTTTTTAACCGGCCAAGGCGCGCCATTCCTGTCTGCAGAAGGCTGCCTATCCACTTCCTCCTGCCTGTCAAAATCTTTGGACTCCGATGAGCCTTTCTGCTGCAGGAAGATTGTAAGTATTACGAAAAGTGCCATTTGAAGAAATTCGCTTTCCCAATTTTCAAATGTGGACTCCAGGAAGTGCCCTGAGCTGAAATAGCCTGCCATGGTGACGGCCGATGCCCCTTCTTCTAAAATTTCTTTATTGTGCTGCTTGTAGCCAAATAAAATTTGGCCGGCTATTGAAAAGATAAATAAAAGAAAAAACACAATGGAGAGTCCGTTGTTGCGCAGAAATCTTTTCATGGTTTAAATATTTAACTAAACAAATTTCATAAAAGACCTGTCTTTTTCTGTTATATTTTTAACCACAAAAATTATAAAATTTTCTATTTGAAGAGGAAATGTTTTGTGATAAATAGTTAAAATGTTGGAAAGAAAATCGTCCTCATGAAGAAATTGAATAAATAATAATCCTTTTAGGACTAATTTGTAATTGTCAAGAGGTTGATTGTTAGTTGATTTTGTCGATTTTAATATTTTTTTTTATAATTTTGATGCTCTTATCTTGCTTGAAAGTTCTTCCTTAGAATGTCATAATTTATCATGAAATACATAGTTATTGTGATGAATATTTTTGCTTTGTTTTACTTAGTTCAAAGCTGTATCACATTTGTACCGCGTATGCGTGGAACCCATATATAACTGGGATTGCGACTTTCTGCATCGGAAAGTAGAGGGCACAAAGAACCACAAAGAAAAAATACACAAAAGAGCCAAATGTCAGTAACTAACATTTTGGCTCTTTTTTTTATTTTGTAATATTTGGTATTGTTTTGCTCGGATTTGTATCTCATATTTCGGAATAAAAAAATAACGATAAGGCAGATTATGGCACAGTTTGGCATCTTATGTCACATCAGGATAGGATTTATAGTGCAATGTGGGTAGATATTAGACTGCTGTTTGCCTCAGTCCTTAAGGCCAATGCAGTGGGATGATCATTACCCACAACCATTCCTCTGGCAAGATCGATCCTTCAGAGGCCAAATAAGAATAGTACCAGAAAGAAACTTCCTATTCTCCCTTATTCGTCTGAAGATAATTGATGAAAGTACGGGGTGAAACTCCAGTAACTTTTTTGAATGTAACGGTAAATCGGGTATGGGACGCAAAACCGGATTGGTCGGCCAGGTAACTGATTTTGTATTTTAAATATGTTGCATCGTTTTTCAGACAGTCGATGATATAATTTATTCTTAATTCATTGATATATCCGGCAAAGTCTTTTGATTTCTGTTTGCTGATGACATGCGAGAGATAACGATGATTTATGTTCAGTTCTGCAGCAACTGAATTTAGGGACAATGTTTTATTGAGAAATGATTTTGATTTTTCGAACTCCTTAAGGCTTTGTAAAATGCCTTTTTCGGTAGCCTCCGATATGTATTCCTTACCGCTTTCTTTTTTTGGTATATCCGTATTGACATGTAAAACCGCTTTTACAGGATTGATGTATGCCCTGATTTTTTTATTGTCCTGTTTTCTTTTATAAATGTAGGCGGCAATTGTAATTAAGATCGTAAACAGGCAGATGCAGATAATAGCCAGTTTGCTCTTCCTGTACTGCGACTGGTTTTGCAGCTTGCTTTCCTGGAGTGATTTAATCAATTCATCTGCAATAACTTTTTTATTGGCATTTTCGGCTTTGGTAAGTTTTAAATTTTTTTCATTGTAAAGGATGTATTTTTTACTATCATTTTTTTTGTAAAACTCCATCAGAGAGCTGTTAACCTCCTGCTTTAATGCAGAATAATCTGATTTGTTACCGATTTCTTCCGCTTTTGTGTAATTCAATAAAGCCTTTTTGTAGTCTTTGGTAAAAGTATATACATTGCCCAAACCATTATAAACAAAGCCTAGAACGGGGCTGTCATGTGCTAATGCTCTCTTAATATTTTTTTCGGCTTTTTCATAATAAAACAAAGCAGAATCAGGCTTTTTCATTTCCAGATAATTTCTGGCAATTATTTCCTGATTGATTGCAATCTGATAATTCTTGTCGGTTGTTGTAGAGGCTTTTTCGAAAAACTCATTCCCTTTTTTAAGATGAGCAATAGCTTTTTCGTAATTAGAATCGTGTAATTCGTAACACGCTAATTCTTGGGATAAATTTCCCTGAAAACGGTACATTTCGTTTTTGTCCTTAATTTTTTTGCTTATGCTGACCGCTTTGTCCAGATATGTTCTTCCTAAATTATATGTCTCATTTTCACGGTAGATTGAAGCTAGAAAACCGTAAATTTTAGCCTGAGCATGATAATTTTTATCTATTGTGGCTAGACTGTCCGCTTTCTTTAAAGAGGAAATAGCCTCATTATGGACTCCGTATTGGTACAGTATATGGGCCCTGAGCATACTTGAATTCAGTCTTTCCAAATTGTTCTTGGAAATGGCATAAAGTTGATCGGTATTATGGAGTGCTTTTTTGGGATCAGAACCAAGCAGATGATAGGTTTGCTCATAAATCGTATCAAATGATTTCTGCGAATACCCTAAAAAGGAAGATAGGAAGAATGTAAAAAGAAGCAAAGTAGTTTTAAAGTGCATATATAATCGGTTATAAATTAATTTGATCTGTTATATATTATAGCTGCAGAGGGGTTATGCTATACTTTTTAACTGCGGAAAAGTAGTTAATATTTTTTTAAAGAACACCAATAGTAAATTTTCTTAACAATAATAATATTTTATGTACGATAAGCGTAATTTTTTGCCAAGATAAAAAATAATTTCTCCCTTCCTTAACATACATAGACCTGTGATTTTTTTCCATCTTATAGCCCTCCTTTTATTTTGTTTTTTTAGTCTCAAATTTCGTCGGCCTGTTCCAAAATGGATTGCACACCAGATCAATACCTTATCTCGTTTTTTACAAGGATTATTTTTGTGTTTTGATTAAGTTGTTGGTATGTAGTTGTTTGTGTTTTTTTTTATTCGTTTATACTATATAAATTACGTAATTGATATAGTACTGAATGATTTTTCACCTCCGCAAATGATTAGTTTCGCAGTCGAAAATTTTAAAAAATATAATTATATGATTAAAGATGTTTATTTGAAATTTAGACGCCTAAATAGTAGTAGATCAATCCTCATGCTATTTTTTTTTTGCTTACTGATAAGTTTTAAAATTACTGCCCAAAATAATATCAGTAATGAAACCAATCCATATTATAAAATAATTTCATTTGGTCAAAAAAATGATTTCGGGAGTTTTACTTCTACTGTAGTCTGGAATATCAGAAATTCTAAAAACAATTCCAACGTTACGCTTTACGGTTCAGAGATTAATAATTATGTTTTTGAAGAACCGGGCGAATACGAAATTAATTTTCAAGACAACAAAAAACATGTTGGAGAGTGTAATCATGATGATTTTCCAGCCAGATTTCATATAAAAGTAGAACCAGTCAAGATAATTTTTGATTTTTCAAAAATTAGGTTTTCCAGCAAATTACAAGCAAATACGGATTATACCGATTTAGAGATCAGCGTCCCTGTAACGATTGACACAAAAAACAATTCAATTTCAAAAGCCTTGAGTCCGGTTATGTCTGTTTCCGGTGTAGGTGCATCATTAAAAGCCAAGCCAGTGGAACGTGAAATTGTTTTAACAAATAGAAATCATGTTTTTAAATATAGAGTTTCTGGGAGAATTGATAAACAAACCTATCTCATGTTTGATTTTTACGATTTGTATGGTCAGGTTCAAACCTATAATCATCCGCAATTAATAAAATAATAAATTTTTTATGGTAATAAATTACTCTGTCTTAAATAAGGTTTCGAATTTAAGAAGGGCATTCTATGTGCTTTTTATATTCTTTTTAGGCCAAATTGCAATACATGCGCAGTGTGCTACTCCTGTTATGGGATGCTCGTTTACTGATTTGTCGAACTTTGGAGTCGATTCCAATAATAATGCGAGAACAATTGAATACGATAACTTCGTTTCCAGTTATCATGCCACTATCGTCAGGACTTCTGATGGATCTCTTCAGATATGGGGAGAAAAAGTAGCAGGAAGCGGAAGCGCTGATATTCTATCTCCAATAACAATCAATGCAGCAAATTATCCAGCTCTGAATGCTGCAACTCCTTTAAAAGCGGCATTGGGAAGTGACAACGGAAATTTAGTACAAGGAATTCTGCTGGCAACAGATGGTTTGTACGCATGGTCTGTGGAAGGAACTGTACTAGACGACCAAATAACTTCTGGAAATTCTTTTGAAAAGCTTACAATCAACGGAAATACAAACGGTTTACCAACGGGCGTAAATCCTGGTGATGTTAAAATGATGTTTGCGACTTTTAAAACTTTGGCAATTACAACTTGCGCAGGAGAGGTTTGGGTAATCTCTCAAACGCCTGAAGTGAGAGGTAACGGCTCAACTGGCGACGCCCTGACTTGGTATCGGGTAACGACTTCGGATCTTGGTAATCCATTTTTGACTGATGTTGTTGCCTGTAGGGGAAATTACGATGGATTAATGGCTTTAAAATCGGATGGAAGTGTATATGTTTGGGGATCAAATGTGTTGCTGGGAAACAACACACCGATTATTGCGAATCAAAATAGGGCAGCGCAAATGACACTGCCTGTAGGTATCACACCAAAAATGATCGGTTCGTCTGGAAACAATACTTTGAGATCGTATTATATTTTAGCTACTGATGGCAACTTATTTACATTAGGTAGAAATGCCAGCAGACAATTAGGGGACTGGACAGGAACAGATAGATTTTCGTGGGTTCAGCCGAGATATAATTCTGCAACCGGTCCTGTGATGAATGATATCAAGTGGTTTAGTGTACAAGAGCATGATGCTACCTATGGCAGTGTCAATGTGATCAACAGCAATAAAAACCTATACGCTTTTGGGCAAAATCATTTCAATTTGCTGGGAGTACCAGGTAATTCCAGTAATCCGTCAATGCCAACCGGTTTGACTGTCAACGATAAAATTTTGGCTGTAGAAACGGGAGGGCATACTTCAATGATTGTGAAAAATTGTGAAGGTAATTTTGGTTACGCAGGTCACCGAATTAGAGGAAGTATGGGGAACGGAAGCAATGCCAACGTAACAGAAACAGTGTATACTTTTGCAACTGCACCGGTTCAGATTTGTGGTGTTGAAACACTTCCTGTAATTAAAGTTTCTGCAACAGGAGAAGGGCCAAACTCAAAATATTGTGTAGGCCAGCCAGTTACTTTAAATCTTACTCCAGCTGGGGGAAAACTTAGTGTATTAAGTGGTCCCGGAAGCGTAAGTGGAAACATATTGACATTTACTGGCGAAGGAACAGTAGTAATCGAGTATTCTGTTTCGGATTCCTGCGGAGGTGTCCCAACATTAACAACCAGAAGTTTTGAAACAGCGCTCTGTCCTTCTGATCTTCAGATAACAAAAGTGGTGGACAACCAAAATCCAAGTATTGGGACTAATAGTGTTTTTACGATTACAGCAACAAATAATGGTCCTTTCAAAGCATCTGGAGTTGTGGTAAATGATGTACTTCCTTCTGGATATACTTTCGTGAGCGCAACGCCATCAGTCGGAACTTGGTCGGCACCCAACTGGACTATCGGCAATCTCGCTAGTGGAGCCAGTGCCACTTTATCTATTACGGCTACAATTAATTCTTCAGGATCATACACCAATACAGCTGTAATTTCAGGAAATGAAAACGACCCTGATCTTTTAAATAACACATCGACAGTAACACCAGTTGTGCAATCCAATCTTTCTGTAACCAAAACGGCAAGCAATGCAACACCAAGTGTCGGAGAAAGAATCACGTTTACCATCACGGCATCCAATGCCGGTCCAAGCACTGCAACAGGAGTTTCTATAAACGATGTACTTCCTTCGGGATATACTTTTGTTAGCGCAACGCCATCAGTCGGGACATGGTCGGCACCAAACTGGACAGTCGGCAATCTTGCTAATGGTGCAAATGCTACCTTGTCTGTTGTTGCTGCAGTAAATGGTTCGGGATCATACACCAATACAGCTGTAATTTCAGGAAATGAAAACGACCCTGATCTTTTAAATAACACATCGACAGTAACACCAGTTGTGCAATCCAATCTTTCTGTAACCAAAACGGCAAGCAGTGCAACACCAAGTGTAGGAGAAAGAATCACGTTTACCATCACGGCATCCAATGCCGGTCCAAGCACTGCAACAGGAGTTTCTATAAACGATGTACTTCCTTCGGGATATACTTTTGTTAGCGCAACGCCATCAGTCGGGACATGGTCGGCACCAAACTGGACAGTCGGCAATCTTGCTAATGGTGCAAATGCTACCTTGTCTGTTGTTGCTGCAGTAAATGGTTCGGGATCATACACCAATACAGCAATAATTTCGGGTAATGAAAATGATCCGGATCTTTTAAATAACACATCGACAGTAACACCAGTTGTGCAATCCAATCTTTCTGTCACCAAAACGGCAAGTAGTGCAACACCAAGTGTCGGAGAAAGAATCACGTTTACCATCACGGCATCCAATGCTGGGCCAAGTACTGCAACAGGGGTTTCTATAAACGATGTACTTCCTTCGGGATATACTTTTGTTAGCGCAACGCCATCAGTCGGGACATGGTCGGCACCCAACTGGACAGTTGGCAATCTGGCTAATGGTGCAAATGCTACCTTGTCTGTTGTTGCTGAAGTGAATGGTTCGGGATCATACACCAATACAGCAGTAATTTCGGGTAATGAAAATGATCCGGATCTTTTAAACAATACCGCGACGGTAACACCAGTTGTGCAATCCAATCTTTTTGTCACCAAAACGGCAAGTATTACAACACCAAGTGTCGGAGAAAGAATCACGTTTACCATCACGGCATCTAATGCTGGGCCAAGTACTGCAACAGGGGTTTCTATAAACGATGTACTTCCTTCGGGATATACTTTTGTTAGCGCAACGCCATCAGTCGGGACATGGTCGGCACCAAACTGGACGGTCGGAAATCTTGCCCATAATGCAAATGCAACCCTTACAGTTACTGCAATCGTAAATGCGACAGGTTCTTACACTAATACAGCTATTATTTCAGGAGAACAGGATGATCCGGATAGAAATAATAATACAGCTTCTGTAACACCAAATGTAAATCATCTGCCTATTGCTTATGATGATACAAATGCCAATATACCGTCAACATCAGATGCTACGGCAATCAATCCTTTGCGGGCAACAGATTCAGATGGGACTATTGTGAGTTTTACAGTTATAACCTTACCATCAAATGGAGTTTTGGCTCTGAATGGAAATCCTATTGCAGCGGGTCAGGTTTTGACTCCATCGGAAGCTGCAAATCTTACTTATGATCCAAGTGGATTATTTACAGGAAACGATACTTTTACTTTTTTGGCAACAGACAATTCAGGCGCGGTTTCAGCATCAGCAACGATTACGATTCCTGTTGGTAATAATCCGCCAGTCGCGCATGATGGTTTAGGCGTAACAATTCCTTCAAAAGCCGGGGCAACTCAATTAGATCCTTTGACAGCAACAGATACAGATGGAACTGTCGAGAGTTATACGATTGTAACGCTACCGTCTCATGGAGTTTTGACTTTAAACGGAACGGCAATAACTGCGGGACAGGTTTTGACACCGGTAGAGGCTTCAAACATTATGTACGATCCTAATGGGAATTTTGCAGGAAACGACAGTTTTACTTTTACAGCAACAGACAATGACGGAGCCATTGATCAAACCCCGGCTGTAATTACGATTACGATTGAAAATACTGATATTGATGCAGTTTTAGATCAGCAGAGTGTAGTAAGCACCGATCAAACGATTACGGTTTTGAATGTTTTGGACAATGATACTTTAGATCACAACCCAGTGATTCTTTCTGAAGTTGATTTGAAAATTTTAGTTCCAGATTCAAGTGGATTTTTAACATTAAATCCGGATGGAACAATAGAATTGGCTGCCAATACGCCTGCAGGAGTTTATACTTTGACGTATGAGATTTGTGAAAAAGCAAATACAACCAATTGCAGTTCTGCCCAGGTTTCTATTACTGTTGAAGAACCAAATTTTGAAATAAAAGCAGAAACCCATTGCGCTAACAATTTACCTTATGTCTCCTATGAAGTTGTGGAAGATAATTTCACTCCAAACGGATTATTGACAATTAATTGGATCAACAACAACGGCGATGTGGTAGCTACACAAAGCAACATGCCTTTAAAGGGAGATATTTTATGGCTAGGAACAACGGTTGACAGCAACAACAATCGCACAAACTGGCCAGGTTGGAAGTTTGTTAACGGACAATGGATTCCCGATAATGACGGATTTCAATCCGCTTTTACCCTACAGTTTGTAT
This sequence comes from Flavobacterium potami, assembly GCF_020026915.1. Classification (GTDB taxonomy): domain Bacteria; phylum Bacteroidota; class Bacteroidia; order Flavobacteriales; family Flavobacteriaceae; genus Flavobacterium; species Flavobacterium potami. Next base: position 1,434,619 of record NZ_JAINUY010000001.1, read on the forward strand.
TGAACTCAAATAAAACGGTTGTAGTTAATTATCCTTCTGGAAGTTCATGTAATGCAAGACCGCCATTTACCATCCAGGCTATAGACGAACCAAACGTAATATTAGCCGATGGAACTAACGGTTCTATGGAAATTGTAAATGTTTTGGATAATGATCTATTGAACGGCAATCCTGTAAAAGCGGCTGAAGTTGAGGTAAAAGGATTGGATTTTCCAACAGGAATCACTATAAATCCTGATGGAACAATAGACGTAGCGCCAAATACAGCAGGAGGAAGTTATACGATAACTTACGAAATTTGTGAAGCTGCCCATTTATCCAACTGCAGTACAGCAACAGTTTCGATTTTTGTTGAAGTTCCATCAGTTGCCATTTTGAAAACAGTAACCTTTAATGATACAAATGGTAACGGATTTTCAGAAGCAGGAGAAACCCTGACATATAATTTTTCTATAACCAATACCGGTAACACAGATCTTCAAAACATTTTGATAGCAGATCCTTTACCAGGAATTATCCTGAATGGAGGTCCGATCAATCTTGCCGTTGGAGAGACAGATAATTCGACTTTCTCAGCAACTTATACGTTGTCGCAATTAGATGTAAATCAAGGAATGGTCAGCAATCAGGCTACAGTCTCAGCAGTAACCAAAAATGGTAGTATCGTTTTAGACAAATCCCATCCTACAGATTTTAATAATGATGGTTTTACAACCATAGAACTGAACGGATGTGTCATCAAAGTCTTTAATGCCGTCTCTGCAGATGGAGATGGAATCAATGAAAAATTTGTCATCAGAGGCTTGGAGTGTTTTCCAGACAACACGGTTCAGATATTCAACAGATGGGGAGTTTTGGTTTTTGAAAGGGATCATTACAATAATAACGATATTGTTTTTAGGGGTATTTCAGAAGGAAGGGTTACCCATAAAGAAGCAGACGGATTACCGGAAGGAACCTATTATTATATTCTAAGATATAAAGATGGCCAGTCAAACCCGAGACAGGAAGCAGGATATTTATACTTTACCAGATAATATTTATACCAATTAAATGGCTTTGTAGAAAGAAGCCATTATCAAAATAAAATAGATGAAAAAAATAGTTTTTGCTCTAATGTCCTTTTTTTGTTGGGCCGCCGGTTTTGCACAGCAAGATGCGCAATTCACACAATACATGTACAATACGATAAACATCAATCCTGCGTATGCGGGATCAAGAGGAATGCTGAGTCTATTTGGCTTGTATCGTACACAATGGGTTGGGCTAGATGGCGCTCCTGAAACCAGCAGTTTTTCGATAAACACGCCACTAAGCCATAATCTTGGGTTGGGTGTATCTTTGGTTAATGATAAAATTGGTCCGACAAACGAGAATAATTTATCGGTGGATTTCTCTTATTCCATACCAACATCGGAAAACGCCCAGCTTTCTTTTGGAATAAAGGGAAGTGCCAATGCTTTCAAATTGGATCCAAATAAATTAAGTCCGGAAACTGCTGGCGATCCAAAATTTCAGGATTTCAACAATAGGATTACGCCAAATGTCGGAGCCGGAATTTATTGGCATACCGACAAAGCTTATGTAGGCTTATCGGTGCCTAATTTTATCCAGACCAATCGTTATAATGATAATGAGATCGCTATTTATAAGGAAAAGATCAACTATTATCTTATGGCAGGTTATGTGTTTAATTTGGATTATTATGACAGGATCAAATTCAAACCAGCCTTATTGACAAAAATGGTTGAAGGCTCGCCATTGCAGGTCGATGTTTCTGCTAATTTTATGTTTAATGACAAATTTGTAATCGGTGCAGCCTACAGATGGAGCGCATCAATTAGTGCATTGGCCGGCTTCCAAATTACAGACGGTATGTATCTCGGATACGCCTACGATCGCGAAACAACAAGATTGGCCAATTATAATTCGGGTTCGCATGAAATCTTTCTTCGTTTCGAATTCTTAAACAAATACAGCCGTATAACTTCACCAAGATTCTTTTAATCATGAAATTTAAAAATTTAATAATAAATCTAGTTTTCTCTCTTTCATTTTTTTATGGAACAGCCCAAAATGCCGCACTAAAGAAAGCAAAAAAAGATTATGATAAATATGCTTTTGTAGACGCTATTTCTATTTATGAAAAAGTTGCAGAAAGACGTTATGGCGACGAAAAGATGTTTCAAAAATTAGGGAACGCCTACTATTTTAATGCCGAACATACAAAAGCAGTAAAATGGTATGCTGCCCTGTTTGCTTTAAATGATCAGCAAAAATCGGAATATTGCTATAGATATTCCCAAGCCTTAAAATCTATTGGAGAATATAAAAAAGCAGATGAAGTGCTTGAAAAACTTAATGAAAAAGTGGAAAGCGATACGAGAGGAGAATTGTTTGCCAATAATAAGAATTATTTGGAGCAGATCAAATTCAATTCCGGAAGATTTGAAATTGCAGATGCAGGAATTAATTCCGTTCATTCGGACTATGGAAGTACTATTTTAAAAAACAAACTGGTATTTGCATCGGCAAGAGATACAGGTCTGGTAACGAAGAAATTATTCAAATGGACCAATAAATCCTTTACCAATTTATATGCAGCCGAAATAAATTCGGATGGAAGTCTAAAAGCCCCAAGACGATTTGACAATAAAATCAATACCAAGTTTAACGAATCGACTCCCACTTTTACTAAAGATGGAAAGACAATGTATTTTACCCGCAATAATTTCCTAAAAGGAAAAAAAGGCAAGAATGAAGAGAAAATTACATTATTAAAAATCTACAAAGCAGAATATGTAGTTGATAAATGGACTAACATTGTAGAACTTCCTTTCAACAGTAATCAATACAGCACTGCTCATCCCGCTTTGAGTACAGATGAAAAGAAGTTGTATTTTGCTTCAGATATGCCCGGAGGTTCCGGTCAGTCTGATTTGTATAGCGTAACTATAAATGATGATGGGACTTTTGGAAAACCTGAAAATCTGGGACCCGGAATCAATACAGAAGAAAGGGAAACCTTTCCTTTTATCTCTGGAGATAACGAGTTGTATTTTGCCAGCGACGGCCGACCTGGATTGGGAGGTTTGGATATTTTTTGTTCCAAGATTCTTAAAGATGGCGATTTCGGTCTAGTGCAAAATGTTGGAGAACCTGTAAATACAAAATTTGACGATTTTGCTTTCGTAATAGATCATTTGACAAGAATCGGATTTTATTCTTCAAATAAGGAGGGCGGAATTGGCAATGATGATATATACAAGTTTTTGGAAACCCGAAAATTAAATTGTCATAAAACCCTATCCGGTATTATCACAGATAGCGAAAGTGGCGAAGGATTAATGGGAGTTACTGTTGTTTTATTGGATGAAAAATTTGAAAAATTAGAAGAAATAACCACAAGCAAAGAAGGTATTTACAGTTTTGAAATAAAGTGTAATACCAAGTATTACATTAGAGCTTTAAAAGAAGATTATGAAACTACTGAAAGTGAAGTAGAAATTGATCCATCTACAGATCAATCCGAATTAAATCTTAAGTTAGAAAAACGAATTCGTCCAATTGCGGTTGGAACAGATTTGGCTAAAACTTTAAAAATTCCTTTTATCTATTTTGATTTGGACAAAGCTATCATAAAAAAAGAAGCTGTTTTTGAGCTTGAGAAAATTTTAGCCGTATTAGAGCAATATCCTGACATGAAAATTGATGTCCGTTCTCATACCGACAGTAGGCAGAGCAAAAATTACAACATGGTTTTATCTGATAAAAGAGCAAAAGCAACTTTGGACTGGTTTGTAAAAAGAGGAATTGCTCCTTCCAGATTAACTGGAAAGGGTTACGGTGAAAGCCAATTGGTCAATGAATGTTCTGATGGAGTAAAATGCAGTGAGGAGGAGCACAGGCTGAACAGAAGAAGTGAATTTGTCATCGTCTCATTTTAATATGAATAGAAAATGTACCAAATCGACATTATTACTGATTCAATTAGATTGTAAGATTCTCCGCAAATTAGCAAAAACCTAAATCTCTATAGATATAAATTTATGTAGATTTTCAAATTTTTATCCAACGAATAATTTTAAACTATGTTGCAACAGCAGAATTCCATTACGAGTATTTACCTGGCAGAGGATGACGAAGATGACAGCACTTTATTTCTGGAAGTTTTCAGCGAAATCCATCCTGAAATTGCTGTAAATGTATCCGAAGATGGTCAGCAGCTTTTAGATCATCTTCATGAAACGATGTGGGATAAACCTCAAATAATATTTCTGGACATAAACATGCCTCTTAAAAACGGTTTTGAATGCCTGAAAGAAATCAGGAGCAGTAGCTGTTTTGATTCAATAAAAATAGTGATGTTTTCGACCAGCAGCAGCAAGCTGCATATAGAACTCTGTTACAAACTGGGAGCCGATCTTTATGCGGTTAAGCCAGGACCTTTTCAAGAGGTTAGAGAAATCATTAAGGATATTATGACAGTTGATTGGGGAAAAACCGAAAGAAACAGATCAGAGTTCCTTCTGTCCGCTAATAAAATGAGTATCGTATAAAAAACTGCTGCCTAGTTTTGGACATGACTTACTTAAATGGAACGAAAGAGATTTTTTGGTTTGTTTTTATAAATGTTTATGGATTGTACTGCCATTGTTTTAAATATGTGCTGTGCAAATAAGTTTGAAGCGCTGTAATCTTATGGAAATATCCTGCAAGCTTTTGATTATCTGTTGTTGTGATTTTGATTTTATAATTGTAACAGAACTGTTTAACAAACCAAAAAAATAGCAGTGGACTGGCGCGATTCATTTGGGGTTCTGTTGAATGATTTAGTTAGTCATAGCATACATGCCGAATTACTCCCAAGTTTTTGGGAGTTTTTTTATGCAGTTCACTGTTTGGGGTTTTCTGTGGTTTTTAAAAGTGTATCATATAGATTCTCAATGTCAAGAATTTCATAATCAGCACTCTGCTTGTTTACAGTATATGATTTTGTCATCATACATTGGTAGTGCTTATAGGAGGGCTCAACAATAATTTCGTTTTTGAAATTGATGAGTAACGAGATGGTGCACCAGAGACCCTCTTCCTAATCGCTCTGGTAGTTGTACATCAGCTCGGTAAGGTTGATCACAAATAAATCATCCTTTAATGCACGGTCATTCAATTGTAGTCAACAGGGATGAATAAGTTTTCTTCAAGGTCAAGACGCACCATTTTTCGCCATCAAGCTATAAGCACTCGATTTAGAAGTTTTCTGTTTATCGATGTCATGATATTTCAGTGCGTTGATTTTAGAATTTTAAATAATACAAAAGCTATTTATAAATGCTTTCTATTTGTCTTAAGTTTTTCATTATCAGTTATTTGTTTGTGTAAAAAAAATCTTTAAATAAAATGTTTTTTTGTGAAAACATTTCTGAATAAATTAAACATAAGTTAAATTTTGTATTTTTATTCCTACTTTACGGAAAGACGTAAAAAAAGCAGGATTATACTTATTACATTTGAATTATCAGCATCTGTAAGGGAATCCATACTCTAAGTGCACGTAGATATGAATAACACGAAAGGATGGATGAAAAGTAAAATTATTAATCATATAAACAAATTAACTATGAAAAAGTTAAGTTTAAAAAATCTTAAAGTTGTAAAACTTACAGAAAATGAGCAAAAATCTATTAAAGGAGGAAAAGAAAAGCAACACTGGGATACTTCAGACCAATGCAACCGTACTTCTGGGCCTTATGTAATGGGATGCTACGCAAATCCTTGATTATTTTTTAAACTGTAATTATCTGAAAAGATTAACGGTTTAAAATAAAATTTATTCAATACTCAGCTTATTTCTTGCTGAGTATTGTTTTTATTTTAATTGTTATTCTATAAAAGATGGTTTCCTTAAATTATCATTAATCTTCTTAAAAATATTAGTTATGAAAAAATTAAGCTTAAAAAATCTAAAAGTTGTTAAGCTAACATCACAAGAGAAAAAAGCAATAAAAGGTGGTGGCTGGGATACATCTGATCAGTGCAACCGTACTTCAGGACCTTATGTGATGGGATGTTACACAGGAACACCAGAAGATAAATAAGGTGTAAAACAACATATTTCGGGATTATTTACAAATCCTTTAAAAGAAATGCATAATAAATTTATTTATTATGCATTTACCTCAAATTTCCCTCTAATGATTTTATTTTTTTGTTGATCGGCATGACTTCATAAATTATAAAAAAAAAATAATAAATGATAAGAACGTTAGTATTTTTATTACTTGTATATACTCAGGCTGCCAATTGTCAGAACACCGTAACAGAGACTCATAAACTTGCAGCAGTATGTAAAATATGGGGTTTTTTAAAATATTACCATCCAAATGTTGCTAGAGGAGATTTTAACTGGGACAAACAGCTTAAGGATATTTTACCCAAAATAGAAAAAGCAAAAACTAAAGAAGAATTTTCATTGACTATTACCAATTGGATAGATTCTTTAGGAACAGTTCCTGAGACTAAGATTATCGACAATGAATCTGGCTCTGAGTATTTTGATGAAAATTTTGACCTTTCCTGGATTACAAATAATACTCTGTTTTCAAAAAATCTTATCAAGAAAATGAAATTTATTGAACAAAACAGATTTCAGGGCGATCAGTATTACGTTTCGACATTTAACGCTGGGAATGTTTTTGTCAGAAATGAAAATTATTTAAATTTTAAACCAGACAGCAAAGAATCAAGGATTCTGGTTTTATTTATGTTTTGGAATGTCATAGAGTACTTTTATCCGTATAAATATTTAATGGATAAAAATTGGGACAAAAGTTTAGAGGAGTTATTGCCAGTATTTGTTAATGCGGGCGGAGAAGAGGATTTTTATGTAGCGGTTAAACGTTTGACAGTTAGATTAAATGATTCGCATGGGCTATTTTATAAATATCCTGATCCTAATCCGGAATTAAATAAAAACAAATATTATTTTCCTGCCGGTGTCAAAATAATTGAGGATAAAATTGTTGTTACCGAAATCCTAAGTGACAGTATCGCTAATGCTGATAACATTAAGGTGGGAGATGTAATTACTAAAGTTGATGGTAAAAATGTTAAGGATATTGTACTTGAAAATAAAGAGTATGTAAATGGTTCGAATGAAGCTTTTTATTTGTACAACCTTTCACTTTCTATCCTATCGAAATATTCAGAATCTGTTGAATTGGAATTTCTTGAAAATGACAACTACAAAACAAGGATAGTTAATCTTCACAACTACCATGATTCCCATATGAATGAATATAGGAAAAAAGAAAAAAAAGAAAGGTTTAAAATTTTAGACAAAAATATAGGTTATGTTGATATGGGACTGCTAAAAATTCAGAATATTCCCTCAATGATTGAAAATCTACAGTCGACCAAGGCGATTATTTTTGATTTAAGAAATTATCCTAACAGTACATACGAAGAGTTGTCAAATTTCCTGAACTCAAAGCCTAAAGGATTCGCCATTTACACGAGACCTGATTTACATTACCCAGGAAGATATATTTGGAAGGATCCTACTGTAACAGGTTTCGAGAATAAAAATAATTACAAGGGAAAAGTAATTGTTTTGGTAAATGAGTATACTTTCAGCCAGTCTGAATGGACAGCAATGTGCTTTAAGACAGCAGATAATACTACAATAATCGGCAGCCAGACAGCAGGCGCAGACGGTAACGTTAGTGTTATAGATCCTGTCAAAACTTTTATTTCAAGATTTTCGGGTATAGGTGTCTATTATCCAGACAAGAAGGAAACACAGAGAATCGGAATAATTCCTGATATTCAGATTAAAGCCACAATAAAAGGAATTAAGGAAGGAAGAGATGAAGCGCTTGAAAGAGCTATTCTATTTATTAATCAGGGAATATAGGTTACTACTAAATATGAGAGATGAAATTTTAGAAATCGAAAAAAACATTTGGAATTCTTATCATACCAATGAAAATTTCGGATTGTATGTAGGCCTGTCGGGTATCATTATGTTTTATGATTATCTACACGCTGCTTTTGGCGAGGAGGAATACGAAAACAAGCTCCTAACGCTTATCGAAAAAACAAATGAATTAATTGAAAAAAAAATTAATTCCTACTCCATTTGTTCTGGTTTAGCAGGTTATGGACTTGCCCTGTTAAGGCTACAGAATAAAAGTGTTGAGATTGAGGAGGATTATTTCTTAACCATTGACAGTCTTCTTATTGATCAATTCAAAGAGCACTATAAATCTGGTAATTTTGATTTTATGCATGAATCAATGGGTATTGCCATGTATTTTATAGAAAGATATAAAACAACAGAAAGTAAATTGATTTTAAAGATACTAAACGATTTTTCGCATTATCTGGTTTCTGGAATAAATGGGGACTTTTTTAGTATATTAATGAAATCAAGCGAAACTAGAAATAATTATTATTCTTTTGGGATTGCTCATGGTATTGCCAGTTATGCCAATTTCCTGATTTATTTGAAAAAAAATGTTTCAACTCTTGATTTGGATATTACTAAAGCTTTGAAAGTCTGTGTTGACCATCTTCAAAAAAATAAAAAATACGACGGTATTTCAAAGCAATTTTTTGCAAATGTGTTTTTAATAGAAGACAAAAAGTTCATCCCATCCAGGCTTTCATGGTGCCAGGGTGATCTAGGAGTTTCTAATGCTTTGTTTAATGCTGGTGTTTTTCTGGAAAAGGATGATTTAATTAACGATTCAGTTCTGCTTATGAATAACTCCTCCCTGATAAACTTTGAAGATTCAGGTGTTAGAGATTTTGGATTCTGTCATGGTTCTGCCGGCATAGCAGTCCAGTTTTTTCTGGCTGGACAGAAGTACGGTTTAAACTATGAACCTGCGATTAATCGATGGCTAGAAAAAATAAAACAACAAACTAGCAATTTTGAGACTTTCTTCTATTATGACAATTCAAGGGAAAGCTATCATCCGGAAGTTAATCTTCTTTTAGGATCTGCGGGACTTGCCCTGACATTATTAACCGTAAACAAAGTAATAGATGCAAAGTGGTTAGAAGTTTTTAACCTGCACTAGTTGTAACATTTAAAAAAATAAAATATTCCCCATGATTTTTTTTGATAATATTATTAAGAGAGTTGCCAACTTTTCTGTTCAGTCATACGATCTAAATAAAAATAATCTACCCGATTTTTTCAATAAAAGTGAATTGTTTAATCTTTGTCTTTTGACGGCATCGGGGAGTTTGTATCATGCTCTGAATAAAAATAAAGAAGAGAAGACGGCACATTCACTTTCTAATTATTTTTTAAGGGCTCATTTTAATCCTACTCCTTTTGGTGTTTTTAATAGTGTTGGAACACTAAAGTGGGGTGACAAAACTAGTATAGTAAAAGGCGATAGTCTATTTGTCACGGTCAAATACGATAACTATTTTATTTCTTCAAAATTAATTGAGAAAGCTGATGAAAGATGGAAGGATACAACATACTGCATGAATCCGACCGTACATTTTATAAATGATGAAAAAATTGGTTTTTATAAGTCCAAAAATAAGCTTAATGACAAAATAGACCTTCACTATATTGAAATTGATTGTGATGACGATTTAAGATGGCTTTTAGATCAATTTAGTAATCCTGTAACCATGTTAAAAGTGATTGATGATCTTATTTCACAAAACTTTGATCAATTGGAGGTGGAGACATTCTTAAAGGAAATCACTGAAACGGGACTGATTATAGATTGTTATCTGTTTGAATCATATGCAAGTAAATTAAATGCTTCACATCCTTTCTTTGTGTCCGATCTAATCGAAAAGAGAGAACATTTTATGGGATCGGACGAGAGTATTAGAACTTTTGCCAAAAGTTATATTAAAGAACAAAATGATTTATTTAAGGATATTGATTGGCCTAGGAATTTTTATGCAATTAATTCCTTTGATACCAATTCTGGAAGTTTAGATTTTAATCTACAGGATAGAATAAGAAAGTATATAGATTTTACCGTTCAATATAACTCACATACAACAATTGTAAATGATAACATAAATAAGTTTATCGGCAAGCTAAGTGAAAAGTATAATGATGGTTTTATAGCATTAAACGATATTTTTAATCCATATTCCGGTATAGATTACACTAAATTAAAAGAGGACAAGGAATTAAAGCTTCATCAGGATATTGTCATAAAAATATTATCCTCTAAAAATAATGAGCTATTTCTGAATTTACCAGTAGATAAAAATATAGATATAAAAGCATCCAAATTGCCTGCCAGTTTCAATATTATTTTTGAAAAATTAATATGTAAAAAATCAGGAGAATCAATTATACATGTGCTTGGTTTAGGAGATCCTTCTGCATTGAATATAATTTCAAGGTTCAGCGATGTTACAGAAGATGCTTCTCAAGATATTATTGAGTATGAAAAAGAAGTCCATAAAGGAAAAATTATTGCAGACATAAAATGTATGGGAAGTTTCCGTAGCATAAATGTAGCACCTCAAAAGCAGCGTTATGATTACTGTATTCCAATAAACAGTTCTTATGATGAAAAAAGCAATCCTATTTTGCAATCTGACCTTTTTATTCATTTAAACGGAAAAAATATTTCACTGGTGTCAAAAAAACTGCAAAAGGAAATATTGCCGAAAAAAGTCTCTGCAGTCAACCAGAAACTTTTTGATTCCAGTGTTTACAATTTCCTATGTGATTTTGAATTTTATAATCAGGAAATATATGGCATTAATGCAAACTTTAACTTGTACCGTCATTCTGTTCCATATGTTCCAAGAATTTATTTGGAAAAAGGCATTTTAATTCATCCTGCACAGATACTACTGGTTTATGATAATTTTACTCTTGAAGAGTTTAAAACATATTTGTTAGAAAAAATCGAAGCACATTGCTTTTCGCAGAAAATAGTCATTATTGATAGACAAAGAAATCTTATTCTGGATACTGAAAACGGGGATAATCTTTTTTTCTTATTTGAAAAGTTAAAAGAGGAAAAATATTTTTATGTTTCCGAATGTCTATATGAAAATTTTGATCCCTTAATCAGCAGGGGGGAAGAAAATTTTGCTCACGAATTAATTGTAGGCATTAAGAATTCACATTTCCTGAGGCCGAATACGGATTACAAAGATGTAGAAATAAAAGAAATAATATCAGATAATGCTACTTTCATTTCAGATTGGCTTTATCTGGAAGTATTCTGCAATATTCATTCTGATTCTGAAATTTTTAAAGCAATAGAGAATAAAATTATTTTAGAGGATAAAGCAGATCAGTTTTTCTTTGTCAATTACTTTAACCCTGATCGTCATTTGAGGTTGCGTTTCAAAACTAAGTCTACTGAAAGTAAGCAGTATATTATTGGTGTTATTCATGATTTGAAATTAAGAAACATAATCGGTAAGTACCATGTTTTACCCTATAATCAGGAATTACATAGATATGGAGGAAGAAAAATTATGGAATTTTCTGAAGAGATTTTTGATCTGGACAGCAGAAATTTTTTGACTGATATTGCAAATAATGATTTGAGCGAAGAAGAATCACAGATTTGTGCAATATTAAAAATTAAGAATTATTTGAATTTTTTAGGATTTTCTCTAGAACAGATGATCGTTTTCTGTGAAAATGCTGTAAAGAATTATTCAAATGAATTTGAATTAACATCGGAACTAAGGAAGGATTTCAATAGAGATTTTGCAGTATTAAAATTTAAAATAAACTCTTATAACTTCAGTAATTTTTTGACAGATTATATTTTTAAAGAGGATACTTTTAGTGAGAATGATAAAAAAATAGATGTAGAGGCATATGCTTGGTTGATTATACATATGAGCATGAATAGACATTTTCAGGAAAATCAGAGATTTATGGAATTTAAGATGTACTATTTTGCTAAGGCCTATTTTAATCAGCTCAAATTTAAAAGATAAAATATACTGAAATTTGAAGAATTTTATTAATTACAGACAAGCCGATCATAAGGATTGTGGCCCTACGTGTTTAAAGATCATAGCTAAATATTACGGAAAAACAATCAATATTCAGGAGTTGAGAGATTTCAGCGAAACAACTCGTGAAGGAAGTAATTTGCTTTTTCTGAGTGATGCCGCCGAAAAAATCGGATTTAGGACTCTAGGTGTAAAATTGTCCGTATCAAGCTTTGAAGAAGCGCCTCTTCCATGCATTCTTCATTGGAATAATGACCATTATGTTGTACTTTATAAAATAAAAAAAGGCATTTATTATGTCTCAGATCCTGCTTTTGGTTTAATTGAATATAATGCAAAAGATTTCCTAAAATTATGGATTGGAAACAATGCAGATGAATTTACAGAAGAAGGAATCGCTTTATTAATCGAAGCAACGCCTAAATTTTTTCAATCCGATTTTGATAAAGAAGATAATAAAGGATTAGGATTTGGTTTATTGTCAAAATATGTCCTGAGATATAAATCTTTTTTGGTTCAACTAAGTGTTGGATTGTTAGGAAGTAGTTTGTTACAGTTGATTTTTCCGTTTCTAACTCAAAGTATTGTCGATGTCGGAATTCAGAATCAGAATCTTAATTTTATTTATTTAATTCTCTTCGCACAGCTTTTTTTATTTGCCGGAAAAACTGGTTTGGAACTTATCAGAAGCTGGATTTTACTTCATCTTTCTACCAGAATCAATATTTCTCTTATTTCAGATTTCTTTATCAAACTAATGAACCTGCCTATTTCGTTTTTTGATGTAAGAATGACCGGAGATATTATGCAGCGAATTAACGACCATCGCCGAATTGAAAAAATCCTGACCACATCATCCTTAAATGTTCTTTTTTCTGTCATCAATATGGTAGTAATGGGAGCGGTTTTAGCGTATTTTAATCTGAAAATTTTTTTTATTTTTTTTATTGGAAGTTTGCTTTATTTAGGGTGGATTACTTTGTTTTTAAAGCGTAGAGAAGCATTGGATTACAAGAGATTTGCAGAGGTTTCACAGGAACAAAGCAAAGTAATGGAGCTGATAAACGGAATGCAGGAAATCAAACTACATAACGCCGAAAAGCAAAAACGTTGGAGTTGGGAATATGTTCAGGCAAGATTATTTAGAGTTTCGATCAAAGGATTGGTTTTAGAACAAACTCAAACTATCGGTTCTTCTGTAATTAATGAATTAAAAAACATTTTTATTATTTTCCTTTCGGCGAAATTAGTAATCGATGGTTCAATTACACTCGGAATGATGCTCGCCATCAGTTCAATTGTTGGCAGTTTGAATGGCCCGGTGACACAACTTATAGAATTCGTGCGAGAACTTCAGGATGCCAAAATTTCGCTTGCCCGATTATCAGAAATCCATGAAAAAGAAGATGAGCTACAACAAGAAGCGAATCAGACCAACGAAATTCCTCATGATGCCGATATCGAAATCAAAAATGTATCATACCGATATCTAGGTGCAGATGCTCCAGTTTTGGACGATTTGAGTTTAGTAATTCCAGCCAACAAAGTAACTGCAATTGTAGGGGTCAGCGGAAGCGGAAAAACAACATTAATGAAACTGCTTCTGAAATTTTATGAACCTGAAAAAGGAGAAGTTAGCATTGGCAATGCGCAACTAAAAAATATTTCGCAAAAAGCATGGAGAGCAAATATTGGCGCTGTAATGCAAGAAGGATTTATCTTTAGCGATACCATTGCCAACAATATTGCTTTTGGAGAAGACAGGATTGATAAAGAAAGACTGGTATACGCTGCAGATGTTGCCAATATCAAAGAATATATCAGCGGACTTCCTT
>NZ_JAINUY010000020.1 GCF_020026915.1 Flavobacterium potami
GATATTTACTCTTTGTCCTACTTTTATTTTTCCTGAATTGAGTGCCGGAGCTTTTACCTTTCCAATAAAAGTATTCTTAGCGTCGGGAATAATGGAAAAGACGTTGTCTCCCACATTTATGGTCTGACTCTCATTCCAAACCTGCAAAAAAGTAACCACGCCACTAACCGAAGATTTTAAGGTGTAAGCCAGTTCCCAGTCTTTTATCACTTTTTTCAACTGATAAAAAGATTGCGCCATACTTCTTCCCAGATTAACCTCTTCTTTTGTGCTGTTTATCTGCGAATTCTGACTTGATTTTGTATTGTCGATCAAAGACGACCTTATTTGAGAAATTGAAGTTAGAAGTCCTTTAT
>NZ_JAINUY010000021.1 GCF_020026915.1 Flavobacterium potami
TAGGTGCAGATGCTCCAGTTTTGGACGATTTGAGTTTAGTAATTCCAGCCAACAAAGTAACTGCAATTGTAGGGGTCAGCGGAAGCGGAAAAACAACATTAATGAAACTGCTTCTGAAATTTTATGAGCCCGAAAAAGGAGAAGTCTGTATCGGAAATTCGCAGCTTAAAAATATTTCGCAAAAAGCATGGAGAGCAAATATTGGCGCTGTAATGCAGGAAGGATTTATCTTTAGCGATACCATTGCCAACAATATTGCTTTTGGAGAAGACAGGATTGATAAAGAAAGACTGGTATACGCTGCAGATGTTGCCAATATCAAAGAATATATCAGCGGACTTCCTT
>NZ_JAINUY010000022.1 GCF_020026915.1 Flavobacterium potami
GGCGCCTTAGAATACTCATCTCGCGCACCAGTGTCGGTTTGCGGTACGGTCGTGTGTAGCTGAAGCTTAGTGGCTTTTCCTGGAAGCAGGGTATCACTCACTTCGTCTGCAAGCAGACTCGTTATCACCCCTCATCTAAGCCCGGCGGATTTGCCTACCAGGCACGACTACAGGCTTGAACCAACATATCCAACAGTTGGCTGAGCTAACCTTCTCCGTCCCCACATCGCACTACACATCGGTACAGGAATATTGACCTGTTTCCCATCAGCTACGCATCTCTGCCTCGCCTTAGGGGCCGACTCACCCTACGCCGATGAACG
>NZ_JAINUY010000023.1 GCF_020026915.1 Flavobacterium potami
CTTCTAAAATTTCCTTTTTTTCAAATCAAGTCAAATAGTAGTCCCGGGCAGACTCGAACTGCCGACCCCTACATTATCAGTGTAGTACTCTAACCAGCTGAGCTACGAGACTCTGTTTTACTTAATTCTTATCATTTTTTAAATCGACAGCAAGAGTAATTGAATCTTGATATTCAGTCCCTTTAGATCGCATCATTTCCCCCGACGTGCATTACTGCTAACATACAGGGCTCTAGAAAGGAGGTGTTCCAGCCGCACCTTCCGGTACGGCTACCTTGTTACGACTTAGCCCTAGTTACCAGTTTTACCCTAGGCA
>NZ_JAINUY010000024.1 GCF_020026915.1 Flavobacterium potami
TGCCTAGGGTAAAACTGGTAACTAGGGCTAAGTCGTAACAAGGTAGCCGTACCGGAAGGTGCGGCTGGAACACCTCCTTTCTAGAGCCCTGTATGTTAGCAGTAATGCACGTCGGGGGAAATGATGCCATCTAAAGGGACTGAATATCAAGATTCAATTACTCTTGCTGTCGATTTAAAAAATGATAAAATTAAGTAAAACAGAGTCTCGTAGCTCAGCTGGTTAGAGTACTACACTGATAATGTAGGGGTCGGCAGTTCGAGTCTGCCCGGGACTACTATTTGACTTGATTTGAAAAAAAGGAAATTTTAGAAG
>NZ_JAINUY010000025.1 GCF_020026915.1 Flavobacterium potami
TTTACACTGAATTAAAAACATCAGAGGACGGTTTAACGGATGAAGAAGCTGAAAAGCGTCTTGAAGAGTATGGGCTTAACCAGATAGAGGAAGTTAAGAAGAAGCCCCTGATCTACAATTTTCTGGCCAATCTGTACCAGCTTCTGGCACTGCTTCTCTGGGCAGCCAGCATACTTGCCTTCATAAGTGGAACGCCTCAGCTCGGCTTTGCAATAATTTCCGTTATTATAATAAATGCTGTTTTTAGTTTCTGGCAGGAGTACGAGGCTGAGAAAGCTGTAGAAGCCCTTAAAAAGATCCTT
>NZ_JAINUY010000026.1 GCF_020026915.1 Flavobacterium potami
GTACCTTTTATCCGTTGAGCGATGGCCCTTCCATACAGAACCACCGGATCACTATGTCCTGCTTTCGCATCTGCTCGACTTGTCAGTCTCGCAGTTAAGCACGCTTATGCCATTGCACTATCGTCACGATGTCCGACCGTAACTAGCGTACCTTCGAACTCCTCCGTTACGCTTTGGGAGGAGACCGCCCCAGTCAAACTGCCTACCATGCACTGTCCCCGATCCCGATAAGGGACCTGGGTTAGAACCTCAAACGCACCAGGGTGGTATTTCAACGTCGGCTCCATGAGAACTAGC
>NZ_JAINUY010000027.1 GCF_020026915.1 Flavobacterium potami
GTCGACTCTCGGCTGCGCACTCCGGAGCGCCCTGCGGATCACGTTGACGCCGTCGGGCCGCGACGACGTCAGAATAAGATGTCCCGTAATGGTCACCTTCGGGACTTTCACGTTCTCGTGCGCGATGGAGATGAGCGCTTCCTTGACCGGTTCATCGAGTTTCAGCTTATCCGTCGCCTCGCCGCCGGTGGTGACGATATCCTCAAAGGCCGGGTACAGCTGGCCGTATTCACGGTATACGGCCTCCTCGATGATCGCCCGGTCCACCCCCGCTGCTTCGGAAGCGAACCCGAC
>NZ_JAINUY010000028.1 GCF_020026915.1 Flavobacterium potami
GCTTCATCAATAAACCGTGAACGGAGTGGTGGGGACCGAAACCATATGTCTCCCACTATTCAACCTAGACATTTTGGTTTACCATGGACGAGGTCCAATGATTTCGTTTCCAAAGAGTTACTAAATCTTCTACTTGGGAAAATAGTAATAAAGTTGTAGAAACCTCCACCCCGGTGATTATGTCGTGCGCGGGCTGGCGCCGACGAGCTTCCGCTTCAGTTCGCTTCGACAAGAGATCTGCTCAGAAAGGTGGTCGCTGATCTTTCTCAGTCTAACGGCTCCGTAGACGGAG
>NZ_JAINUY010000029.1 GCF_020026915.1 Flavobacterium potami
AGCGGTTTGAGAAGGAGCAAAGGGAAAGGTTGCATGAACCCGGTACGTACTACCTCAACAGAATATCCTCGTTAGAGTCGGGGATCCACTCCGGCACGTCGAGACCTGACTCTTGAAGGAGCCTCCTCCCATGAGAACGAAGGAAGGCTTGATTGCATCCACGAAAGTTCCACCAGTCGCCCGGCTCGCTGAACTTGCCATTGATCTGAGGTGCGCGGTCAGCGAGAAACAGAAGGGGCACGAAAGGCGAACGCTCACGCAGATAGAGAATTCGAAGTTGGGCCTGCAGCGT
>NZ_JAINUY010000002.1 GCF_020026915.1 Flavobacterium potami
CTCTTCCCATCCCGAACAGAGAAGTTAAGCCCGCCTGCGCAGATGGTACTGCAGTTATGTGGGAGAGTATGTCGTCGCCTTTCTTTTGAAAAACCCTATCCAAATCGGATGGGGTTTTTTGTTTTTGATATATTTTGGGAAAACTTTTTCAAGAAATCATGGGGCGGACAGCGCGACCCGAAGGGTAATGCCCATATGAGAAATATATTTATCTGTAAATTTTTGAATATTAGCCTTTTGTATTTTGGAGTGATTAAGTTTTTTCAAGATTAACGTCGTTAATAAATTGAATTACACCATTCATGAAAACTTTTTGATCATCCCACATTGCTAAATGACTTCCGTTTGGACAGTATAAATAACGGCCTTTTTTAACTAATTTACTCTGTTCTTCCATTGCTTTTGGATCCATTGTGTCATATTTTGCACCAATCATGAGGGTTGGAATGGTAATTTCATGTAAACGATTTTTAATATCCCATTTTGCTAATCTTCCACTTATTCCGAATTCACTTGGACCTTGCATTAGAGTATAAATTTCTCCATTAACATGTTTGCTGGCGCGATTTAGTCCATCTGGCCATTCTTCTAATCTACATAAATGCTCTTTGTAGAAATTTGGAAGTAATAACTCCATATATCTGGGATTATCGAATTCTTTTTTAGCTTCAAGAGCTCTTATTTCCGATAAAACTTCTGGTTTCATTTGTTTTGCTAAAACTTCGTCAGCATATTTTCCATATTCAGGAGCGCTTGCCATCATGTTTGAAACTAATAATCCTTTTAGATTCTGCTGATATTTTAGAGCGTATTCCATTGCTAAAATTCCTCCCCATGAATTTCCCAATACATAAAAATTATCTTTATCAGCATTGATGGCTTTTCGAACTTGTTCTACTTCTTCTACAAATCTTTCTGTTGTCCATAAACTGCTGTCTTTTGGCTGATCGCTGTAATAAGAACCCAATTGATCGTATTCATAAAATTCAAAACCTTCGCGTTGAAAAAATGTTTCAAAGCATTCCATATATTCATGAGTCATGGCTGGTCCCCCATGTAGCAATAAAATTTTGATTTTAGGATTATTTCCAAATCGTTTTGTCCAAACTTTGAATTCTCCAACAGGTGTTTTTATAGGAATCATTTTGACTCCTGCCGATTCAATTTTATCTTGATCGTAAGTGAAATATTTAGATAGTGTTTTGACTTGTTCTTCATTTTTACATGATGTCGCTAATAGTATAAGCAGAAAAATAGAAATGTAACGCATGTGTTTTTGTTTAACGGTTTATACTAAATTAAGAATTTTAATGAAATGTGTGTAAAGAACTTTTTTGAGTATAACTATTGGTTTATCAGTTTGTTATAAAGATAAATGTTTCTTAAATTAATTTGAATGTAAGTTTTCTTACAGTAAATTAGTGTTGCTATATTAAAAAATCAAATTATGAAAACGAAAATATTTTTAGCTGTTGCATTGTTAATAGTAACAATCTCGGCCAGCGCCCAAAAGAAAATCGAAGTAACAGAACTGCCAAAACCTGCACAGGATTTTTTAAATAAACATTTTAGTTATACTTCAGTAGAAAAAGCACAAAAGGACCCTGAACATGGTGAAAAAGGTTTTGAAGTAAAATTAAAAGATGGAACAGAAGTAGAGTTTTGGAAGGACGGCTCCTATCGTGAAGTAGACGGCGGAGACAAGCCAATTCCAACTGATTTTATTCCAGATAATATTAAGGCTTACGTTGCAAAAAATCATCCGAATGAAAAAATAACGCACATTGACTATGGGCACAAAGATCTTGACGTAGATTTAACCAATAAAATCGATTTGGAATTTACCAAAGACGGTAAAATTCTAAAAGACAAAAAGAAAGACAAGTAACCATTATTGTCACAATGAATGCTCCGTAAAATACCAGATTTATAAAGTCGGGATATTTTAGGGACATTTTAATTTATAACCAATTTTCGAAAAGAACATCTTGAAAGAAAATAGTTTATATTTACATCTTCTATTAGTTTTTTTATGGAAGAGAATAAACATGTAACGATTTACGATATTGCCGAAAGACTTAATTTGGCAACATCAACCATTTCACGAGCTTTAAAAGATCATCATACCATTAGTGATAAAACGATAAAGAAAGTGAAAAAAACCGCTGAAGAAATGGGATTTGTACCCAACACTTTAGCTGCAGGTTTGCGTGGAAATAAAACCAAAACCATTGGCGTTTTGATTCCCACCGTTACACAGCCCTTTTTATCGTCTTTAATCAGCGGAATCGAGATTACCGCTCAAAAATCTGATTATACTGTAATCATCATGCAGTCGCACGACTCGTATGAAGAAGAAGTTAATATGGCGAAATCCTTGTACAGCAATCGTGTGAGCGGTGTAATTTGTTCATTGGCTATGGAAACGCGCGACACATCGCATTTTCATCAATTCTCAAACAATAATATTCCGTTAGTTTTTGTCGACAGGGTTCCGAAAGATTATAATACTTTTAGAGTAGTGATCGATAATTATTCGGCTGGTTATAAAGCGACAAAACACCTTATAGAGCAAGGTTGTATTCGTATTGCGCACATTACGGCAGGATCAGAATTAGGGAATTTATATAATGAAAGAAAAAGAGGTTACATAGAAGCCTTAAAAGATCATAATGTTGATATAGATGAAAATCTGATCATCAATTTAAATTCGGTTACGTATGAAGACGGTGTAAAAGCCAGTAATGCTTTATTTGATTTGAAACCAATGCCAGACGGATTATTTGCTCCTGGAGATATTATTGCCGTGAGTGCTGTGCAAACGGCTAAAAAACGCGGTATAAAAGTACCAGAAGAATTTAAAGTAATTGGTTTTAATAATGACCCAATTTCGCAGATTATCGATCCTAATTTGTCGACCATTACACATCCTGCTGAAAAAATGGGAAAAGCGGCGGCTGAAATCATTATCAAGAATTTGAAATCGGCTAAAAATGACGATGCTAAAGAAATTACCTTTTTAAATACAGAAGTACTCGCAAGAGAATCTACTCAAAAATAAAATCAAAATATTCTAAATAATAAGGCTTATCGATTCGTTTGGTAAGCCAATATTTTTTTATGAAAACAATTACACTTCCAGACGAAATGAATTTAGAAAAATCACAACAGGTACATGTTGTGGGGTATAGTAGTTCTAAAGACGTTGCGAAACAGCAGATTATTCTAAATCAGAACATAATTAGTTTTTTGATTGAAGGAACAAAAGAAGTCATTTTTGATAATGAAGCCTTGTCAATAACACCTTCTAAGTTTATAATAATGCGATCTGGGAATTGTTTAATGACAGAAAAAAGAGTTTCTGAAACTTCTCTTTATAAAAGTGTTCTTTTGTTTTTCTCTAATGAAATGCTTCATAATTTCATTAGAAAAATAGAATCCGAACGATCAGAATCTATCGTAGAAAAATCGGTTTATGCCTTTGATTATGACGATTTTTTAAAACGTTTTGTAGAAAGTTTAGCCGATATTTCTAACCTTTCAAAAGGAATTCAGTCAAAATTATTGGAAGTGAAGTTTGATGAAATTATGCTTTATCTGACTGATAAATACGGAACTGATTTTCTTTATTCTTTAACCACAAATAGTGATGATGCTTCGCAAAAATTCATTCGAACTGTCGAAAACAGTCATTTGAGTAAACTGACGTTGAAAGAATTAGCTTTTTTATGCAATATGAGTGTTTCGACTTTTAAAAGAGAATTCGAAAAATACTATTCAGAATCACCTATAAAATGGTTTCAAAATAAAAGACTCGAGCATGCGCATTACTTGTTGAGTCAAGAGAAAAGCCCTTCTGAAGTTTATTTTGAAGTTGGTTATGAAAATCTCTCAAGCTTTAGCCAAGCTTACAAAATCAAATATGGCGTTACGCCCAAACATCACAAAACGATTTGAGCTTTTAGCAACAGTTTTTGAACCTTTGCCTAAAATTATTCAGCTGTTCCAAATCTAACTTTGCTTAAAATTTTAAATCAGATAAAATGAAAAAGCTAAGTTTAATTTTGGCGATGTCAGCGATTTTTTCGACATCTATTTTTGCACAAAAAACATTCACCTTAACGAGTAAAGATTTGGGAGGAGCAACAACTAAAGTTCAGGAGTTCAACGGATTTGGATGTTCTGGCGAAAATCAATCCCCGCAATTATCTTGGAAAAATGCTCCAGAAGGAACCAAAAGTTTTGCTGTAACCATGTACGATCCAGATGCTCCTACAGGAAGCGGATTCTGGCATTGGGTTGTGGTGGATATTCCGGCAAATGTAAACGAATTGGTAACCAATGCAGGAACTAAAAATCTTGTTCCAAAAGGAGCGATTCAAAGTATTACCGATTACGGAATCAAAGGATTTGGAGGGCCTTGTCCGCCAGTTGGTCACGGATACCACCAATATATCATTACAGTTTATGCTTTAAAAACAGATAAATTGGGAACAGAGGAGAATACAAATCCGGCAGTTGTTGGATTTAATCTTTGGAACCAGACTTTGGAAAAAGCCAGTATTGTAGCGTATTACAAAAGATAAAGGATTAGTAAAGAGTCTAAAATTTACACCCACTATAGGCAGGATAGTTTTTTAAATTATCCTGCCTTTATTTGTTAATGAAATTATTTTTTTTAAAAAAAGCAGCGCTAAAATTTTTTTCTTAAACAACAATCCTATATTTTTACGCAACCGATTGCAATTGTTGTTTTGTTTAGGATAATGTATTTTTTGAATTAAAATTTTATCAAATACTTTTAAACTGAAATAAAATATTGATTCTTTCAAAATAGAATTTGTAAAGAATAAATTAAAACCAAATGGCTTCATTAAGATTTGTTTTCCTGTTTCTTTTGATTTCCTTTTCGGCTTCGGCACAAAAGGATTATAAATTATGGCTTCAATATAATGCTGTGAGTAATTCGGCATTGGCATTAGAATACAAAAACAATCTTAAAGGAATTGTGGTTTTTGGAAATTCAGAAACCATTAAAATTGCTCAGAAAGAACTTCAAACAGGTTTTCAGGATATGCTGGGAACTATTCCAGAAATCAAATCAGAAATCAAAGGAGAGAATAATCTAATTATTGGTTCGCAATCGAATTTAAATGTGGAGATCAAAAACGAATTAAAATCTGATTTTGATAAAATAAGTACAGAAGGTTTTATTATCAAATCCTTTTCTTTTAAAAGCAAAAAGCAAATCATTATTACAGGAAAAAATGATGTTGCCGTTTTATACGGAGTTTTTAATTTTCTGAGAATATTACAGACTAATAAATCGGTTAAGAATTTAAACATTGCCGATTCTCCAAAAACAAATATCAGAATTCTAAACCATTGGGATAATTTAGATCGAACTGTTGAAAGAGGTTACGCCGGATTTTCGCTTTGGAACTGGCAGAAACTTCCAGATTTTATAGATCAGCGCTATCTTGATTACGCTAGAGCGAATGCCTCAATCGGAATTAACGGAACGGTTTTGACTAATGTAAATGCTAATGCTTTAATCCTGACGCCTCAATATTTAGAAAAAGTGGAAGCTTTAGCCAACGTTTTTAGACCTTACGGAATAAAAGTCTATTTAACCGCCAGATTTTCGGCACCAATCGAAATTGGAAACCTTAAAACCGCCGATCCAAAAGATACTCAAGTGATTAATTGGTGGAAAAACAAAGCGGCAGAAATCTATAAACGAATTCCAGATTTTGGAGGTTTTTTGGTGAAAGCCAATTCAGAAGGTCAGCCTGGGCCACAAAATTATGGAAGAGATCATGTCGATGGAGCCAATATGTTGGCTGATGCCGTTGCGCCTTTTGGCGGTGTAATTATGTGGAGAGCGTTTGTCTATTCGGAACATGATGCAAACGACCGTGCGAAACAAGCTTACGCGGAATTTCAGCCTTACGATGGAAAGTTCAAAGAAAATGTAATTGTTCAGGTTAAAAATGGAGCGATCGATTTTCAGCCGAGAGAACCGTTTCATCCTTTATTTGGCGCAATGCCGAAAACGCCTTTGATGATGGAATTTCAAATTACACAGGAATATTTAGGATTCAGCACACATTTGGTTTTTCTGCCAAAATTATTTCAGGAAGTTTTAGAGTCAGACACCTATCAACAGGGAAAAGGCTCGACCGTTGCCAAAGTTATTGATGGAACTTTATACCAAAATAAACTAACAGGAATTGCAGGTGTTGCCAATATAGGAAACGATTTAAATTGGACAGGACATCCTTTTGCGCAGGCGAATTGGTATGGTTTCGGAAGATTGGCTTGGAATCCGTATTTAGATTCTGAAACGATTGCTGATGAATGGTTGAAGAGTACTTTTTCAAACGATGAAAATTTCATTAAACCAGTAAAAAATATGATGATCGAATCTCGAGAAGCCGTTGTTAATTACATGACACCGCTTGGATTACATCATATTATGGACACTGGTCATCATTACGGACCAGGACCGTGGGTTTCAAATTTGTCACGACCAGAATGGAATCCGACGTATTATCATAAAGCCGATAAAAACGGAATTGGTTTCGACCGTTCTAAAACAGGAACTAATGCGACTGCACAATATGCGCCTGAAGTCGAGAGACTTTTTGATAATTTAGAAACTTGTCCAGAACAAGATCTTTTATGGTTTCATCACGTTTCATGGGATTATAAATTGAAAAACGGCCAAACACTTTGGAATGGCTTAGCGTTGAAATATCAGGAAGGAGTAAATCAGGTCAATGAAATGCAAAATGTCTGGAAGAAAACTGAAAAGTATGTTGATAGCGTACGTTTTCATGAAGTCGAAATGTTATTGGAAATTCAATATAAAGAAGCAAAATGGTGGCGTGATGCTTGTCTGCTTTATTTTCAGCAGTTTTCAGGAAAAGAACTTCCAACAGGAGTAGAAAAACCTACACAAACTTTAGATTATTTTAAATCATTAAAATTCCCATTTGCACCGGGAAATGGATAATAAATTGAGTAATATAACGCAGATTACACGGATTCGCTATCGCGAAGACACAGAAAAAAGACGGATTTTTTCCGATAAAAAATAAAAAATCCGCGTACATCAGCGTTTTCGCGATAGCGAATCCGCATCATCCGCGTTCAAATAAATATTTTTAAAAATTATGAGCAATAAAACAGCAATTGTAACCGGAGGAAATTCGGGATTAGGCTTTGCAACAGCAAAAAAACTTTGTGATAACGGAATCAAAACCTACATAATCGGAAGATCAAAAGAAAAAACAGAAGATGCCTGTGCGGCAATTGGAGAAAATGCTATTCCAGTAATCTTCGACTTAAATAATCTGGCTGGAATTCCTGCAATGATTGAAAGTATCACAAAAGAAAATCCAATTGATATTTTGGTAAACAACGCTGGAATCAACATGAAAAAAGAAATTCCAGATGTAACTGATGAAGATTTTCTTTCAATAATTCATACCAACTTACTAAGCGTATTTTCTGTGAGTAGAGAGGTGGTAAAAAACATGAAAGCTAACGGAAGCGGTAGTATCATCAACATTAGTTCAATGGCATCTCAATACGGAATTCCAAAAGTAATCGCGTATTCAGCAAGTAAAGGTGCTATTGAGTCAATGACGCGCGCTATGGCAACAGAATTAGCTCCAGCAGGAATCCGAGTAAATTGTATTGCTCCTGGATTTATTAAAACCAAAATGTCTGCAGCTGCTTTGGATAACGATCCAGAAAGAAAAAATAAAGTATTAGGAAGAACGCCAATGGGATTCTTAGGAGAACCTTCGGACATTGCAGATGCAGTTTATTATTTCGCTTTAAGTGAATCAAAATATACTACGGGTACAGTTCTGCCAGTTGATGGTGGAAATAGCATTGGATTTTAAGTCTAAATGAAATTGCTCGCAAAGACGCGAAGTCGCAAAGTATTTTTCTTTTAAGCTTTATTAAATAAAAACTTTGCGCCTCTGCGACTTTACGAGATTAAAAAATTAAGGGAGTATGATAAAAATGCAGCAAACCATGCGTTGGTTTGGACCTCAGGATAACGTAAAACTAATTGATATAAAACAAGCTGGAGCAACAGGAATTGTAACGGCTTTGCATCAAATTCCGGTTGGTGAAATCTGGTCGGTTCAGGATATTCAGGAAAGACAAGAGGTAATCAGAAATGCAGGTTTAGAATGGACGGTTGTAGAAAGTCTACCAGTTCATGAAGAAATCAAACGTGCTTCTGGAAATTATTTGCAATACATTGAAAATTATAAAATCAGTTTAAAGAATTTGGCAGATTGCGGCATCAAAATTATTACTTATAATTTTATGCCGATTCTGGATTGGGTGCGAACCAATCATAATTTTATAAACGAAGATGGAAGCAAAGCTTTGCTGTACAATCAAGATGCATTTACCTATTTTGATGTGTTTCTTTTGAAAAGACCAAATTCAGAAAATGATTATTCGGATGCGGAAAAAGAAAAAGCATTGCAATTTGGAAATCAATTGTCTGAAGATGAAAAAGCTTTGTTGTTTAAAAATGTTTTGTTGGGATTGCCAGGAAGTAAAATCAATTTTACGGCAGAACAGATTTTATCGCTTTTAGATAATTATTCCGATATCAACAATGAAAAACTAAGAGAAAACCTGATTTATTTTCTATCAGAAGTAACGCCGATCGCAGAGCTAAACGAACAAAAATTAGCGATCCATCCAGACGATCCGCCGTTTTCGGTTTTGGGTCTTCCGAGAATCGTTTCAACAGAAGCTGATTTGAAAGCGATTTTCAACGCTGTTCCTTCAACAGCAAACGGATTGTGCTATTGCACAGGTTCATTAAGTGCTGATCCAAAGAATAATCTGGAGAAGATAATCGGCGATTATGAAGATAGAATCCATTTTTTGCACCTAAGAAATACCATTCGCGAAAGCGAAACCATTTTTAGAGAATCGGAACATTTAAATGGTGATGCCAATATGGGCGCAATTGTAGAAAAATTATTACTGTTGATGAATAAAACCAAAGTAAGTCTGCCAATGCGTCCAGATCACGGTTTTCTTCACGAAGTGGACGAAAAGACAGAAACGTATCCTGGCTATTCTTTAACGGGAAGATTAAAAGGTCTTGCCGAGTTGAGAGGTTTGGAAATGGGAATTGGGTATAAATTGAATTTGTAAATAAAGAAATAAAACGTTCTGTTTGTCATTTCGACGAAGGAGAGTCGAAATGACAAAACTTGCGAGAGTTGTTGCGAAGTTTAGACCTGACAGGTTTTTAAAACCTGTCAGGTCTGCCATGAGTAAAGTAAAACTGGTGAAAACTATGTGCATTTAAACAAGTGAAACACCTTTTTACAGACAAAGAAAATCTATGATTCTATGTGTTTAAAAATTAAAACATCCTATATCATCTCACTACTTTTCCTAATCGGGTTAAGCACAAAATTGCACGCCATAAATCCAGAGAAATATGTGGTCAATCAATCAGCAAGCGAAAATTTCCCTTTAGTTTCAAAAGGAAAAATAGCTTCGATTTTGCTGAGTGATAAAGATTATGCAGGAGTTTTAAAAGTGGCAGAACATTTAGAAAATGACATTTTTAAAGTTTCGGATTTACATCCAAAAAGGATTAAAAAGATTTCTGAGGCAGAAGATTTTGTTGTTATAATTGGAACATTAGGAAAAAGCGAAATCATCGATCAATTAGCCAAAAAAGGAAAAATTGATAAAAATGCGCTTCAAGGAAAATGGGAAAAATTTACAACGCAGATTGTTGAAAATCCGTTTAAAGGAATCAAGAAAGCCGTGGTAATTGCAGGTTCAGACAAAAGAGGAACGATTTACGGAATTTACGATTTGTCAAATCAGATCGGAGTTTCGCCTTGGTATTTCTGGGCAGATGTTCCTGTGAAAAAACAATCAGAATTACATGTTTTGCCTGGAATTCATTCGCAAGGTGAGCCGAAAGTAAAATATCGTGGTATTTTTATAAATGATGAAGCTCCGGCTTTGACGGGTTGGGCTTTTGAAAAATACGGCGGATTCAATTCGAAATTCTATGATACTGTTTTTGAATTGATTTTGAGGATGAAAGGCAATTATTTATGGCCAGCAATGTGGGGCAGAATGTTTTATGTCGAAGATCCGCAGAACGCTGTTTTGGCCGATGAATATGGAATTGTGATGGGAACTTCGCATCATGAACCGTTGACAAGAGCGCATGCCGAATGGGGAAAAGCAAATGGGAAATGGGACTTTAGTAGCAATTCGGAAGCTTTGATTAATTTCTGGAAAGACGGAATTAAGAGAATGGGAAACAAAGAAACCCTTGTCACGATTGGCATGCGTGGCGATGGTGACGAACCCATGACGGAAGGAACGGCAATCGATTTGTTAGAAAATATTGTCAAAACCCAGCGAAATATCATTCAAGAAGTAACTAAAAAACCGATTGAAGAAACGCCCCAAATGTGGGCGCTTTACAAAGAAGTTCAAGATTATTACGATAAAGGAATGCGAGTTCCAGACGATGTAACGCTTTTATTGTGCGATGACAATTGGGGAAATATCCGCAAATTGCCAGAACTGAATGCTAAGCCCAGAAAAGGCGGTTACGGAATTTATTATCATTTTGATTATGTCGGTGGTCCGCGAAATTACAAATGGATTAATACAAACCAAATCGAGCGAACTTGGGAGCAAATGGATTTGGCGTATCAATATGGAGTCGATAAAATTTGGATTGTAAATGTCGGCGATATTAAACCAATGGAATTTCCGATCGAGTTCTTTTTAGATATGGCTTGGAATCCTGAAAAGTTTAACGCTGGAAATCTACAAGATTATTATGTGAATTGGGCAAAAGAGAATTTCGGAAATCAGTTTGCTGAAGAAATTGCCGAAATTTTAAAATTGTACACGAAATATAATGCGCGCAGAAAACCAGAATTGTTGGATGCTAAAACCTATAGCATAACTAATTATAATGAAGCAGATCAAGTTGTTGCGGAATATCAAAAATTGGTTGAAAAAGCCAATTCGGTAAACGAAAAATTACAGCCAGAATATAAAGACGCTTTTTATCAGCTGGTTTTGTTTCCAGTTTTGGCAAGTTCGAATTTGAATGAATTGTACGTGGCAACAGCTAAAAATCATTTGTATGCAGAAGAAGGAAATGCTCTTGCAAATATGTATGCTGAAAAAGTAAAAGAATTGTTTGAAAAAGACAATGAGCTTACGAATTATTATCATACGAAATTATCAAACGGTAAATGGAATTATATGATGTCGCAGACGCATATTGGTTACGATAATTGGCAACAGCCAGAAAAAAATGTGATTCCGAAAACAATAGAAGTTTCAGATAAAGCTCAATCGAAAGTTTCTGTTGAAAATTCGCCAAAAGCTGAACCATCAATTAATAAAAATTTAGATGGTGTTCACGGTTTTGTTGAGAACGACGGTTATATTTCAATAGAAAGCAAAAATTATTCAAAAGTTATAAATTCAGATTCTTTAAAATGGACTGTAATTCCGAATTTAGGTAAAACAGATTCGGGAATAACCATAAAACCTTCGAATATTCAGCCGATTGAAATTTCAGAACAATCGCCAAGATTAGAATATGATGTTCATTTTTTCAGTAAAGGAAAAGTAAAGGTAAAAGCCTATTTTTCACCGACAATCAATTTCAAAATGGGCAACGGATTGAAATACGGAATTGCTTTCGACTCAGAAAAACCACAAATCATGAACCTCAACGCAGATTCGACAGAGAAAAACTGGGCAGAATCGGTTGCGAATAATATTAAGATTATAAGCTCGACGCATCAAATAGAAAATGCAGGAAATCATGTTTTGCAAATTTATGCGATTGATTCGGCTTTAGTGCTTCAGAAAATTGTAATTGAAACGGAAGAAGGGAAAGTTTTGGAGTCGTATTTAGGACCGCCGGAGAGTTTTAGGAAGGAATAATTATTACGGATTTAGACCTGACAGGTTTTTAAAACCTGTCAGGTCTACGTCGAAGGAAAACTTTTAACTATTTAAACCAAAAGATATGAAATTCATTAAACCTTACTTATTTGCCGTCACGACCTTACTGGCAGTAAGTTGTACTTCGCAAAAAGAAACCGCTTCATTAAAAGATGCTTATAAAAACGATTTCTATATTGGAACTGCTTTAAGTGCAGATCAAATTGAAGTAAAAAAAGTTAAGGAAGATTCGCTGATTCGTAAAGAATTCAATGCTATTACAGCTGAGAATATTATGAAATCAATGTACACGCATCCGGAGAAAGACAAATATGATTTTGCTTTATCTGATAAATTTGTGGCGTATGGTGAAAAGAATAAAATGTTCATTCACGGACATACTTTGATTTGGCACAGCCAATTAGCGCCTTGGATGGAGAAAATTGCTGACAGCACAGAAATGAAAGCTTTTATGCAAGATCACATTAATACAATTGTTTCAAAATACAAAGGAAAAATCAATTCTTGGGATGTTGTAAACGAAGCTTTAAATGAAGACGGAACTTTAAGACAATCGGTTTTCTTGAAAACATTGGGAGAGAAATATCTAGTTGATGCTTTTAAATTAGCAGCAAAAGCAGATCCGAAAGCCGAATTGTATTATAACGATTATAATATCGAAGAACCAGCAAAAAGAGTAGGCGCAATTGCTTTAATCAAAAAAATAAAAGCAGAAGGAGGAAAGGTTGACGGAGTTGGAATTCAAGGACATTGGAGATTAAACAGTCCGTCAATAGAAGAAATTGAAAAAAGCATTTTAGAATATTCTGCTTTAGGAGTTAAAGTAGCGTTTACTGAATTGGACATTACAGTTTTACCAAATCCGTGGGACTTAAAAGGAGCAGAGATCAGTCAGAAATTTGAAGGAAGTGCAAAAATGAATCCGTACCCAAAAGCATTGCCAGATTCTATTCAAAACAAGCTTGCAGAACGTTACGCTTCAATTTTTAAATTATTTTTGAAACACAAAGATAAAATTAGCAGAGTTACTTTTTGGGGCGTTCACGACGGACAATCTTGGTTAAACGATTGGCCAATAAAAGGAAGAACAAATTATCCTTTGCCGTTTGATAAAGACTTGAGGCATAAAAAAGCGTACGATAGTCTTTTAAAACTTAAAGAAACTAAAGAATAAATACTAAAAAAGCCTAATTTTTGATAAATTGATCAACAATCGGTTGTGGTTTGAAAAATAACTTAAATAAAGTAAACTAAATTTGCATAATATGTTTTTTTGTCTAATTTTACACAACCGATTGTTTAAGTGGAATTTCTCGTTCCTGTAAGGTTTTCAAAACCTTGTAGGTATGATTAAAGAGCACTTTTAAAGGAATAGTGAACCTACAAGGTTTTGAAAACCTTGCAGGAGTAGAAACTAACTAACCAACAAAATGACCACAAACCCAAGAATGACTAACATTTCACAAAAACTATCCATCAAAGAAAAAATTGGATACAGCTTAGGGGACTTAGCAGCCAATTTGGTTTTTCAGACTTTGATGACGTATCTGGCGTATTTTTACACCGATATTTATGGCTTATCGCCAACCGATTCTTCAATCATTATGTTGATCGTTGGTTTGATTGCTGCTTTTATTTTTAATCCGATTATTGGAGTTTTGGCAGACCGAACAAGTACCAAATGGGGAAAATTTCGACCTTGGATTTTAATAACCGCCATTCCGCTTGGAGTTGTGGCTTTATTAGCATTTTCAACTCCTGATTTCTCTTATAAAGGAAAAGTAATTTATGCGGTCATAACCTATACTTTATTATTGCTTTTTTATGCTGCGAATAATTTACCTTATTCAGCTTTAAGCGGTGTAATTACAGGCGATATGAAAGAACGAAACAGTATGTCATCGTACCGTTTTGTGGCAGTTATGTTTGCTCAGTTTTTCGTTCAGGTTTTTATGCTCGGCATTATAAAAAGTGCTGGAAACGGCGATAAAGCAGTCGGAATCGAGAAAGTAATGACCGCGCTGGCAATTATTGGAACAATCATGCTTTTAATTACGTTTTTAACGACCAAAGAAAGAATTATTCCAAAACCTGAACAAAAGTCGAGCGTTAAAGAAGACTTGAGCGATTTGATTAAAAACAGACCTTGGGTAATTATGCTTACGCTGACTACTTTAGTTTTTGTGACTTTGGCTATGAAAGGCGGTTCGTATGTGTATTATTTTGAGAATTACGTGAACAAAGAACAATTAGCTGTTTTTATCCAGCCAATATTAGATTTTTTAACTACAATTGGATTGAATCATTTTGGAAATGATCCAGTTTCTGCAGGCTTTGGTTTATTCAATGCGGGTGGCATTATCTTTATGATTGTCGGCATTACATTGTCTAAAAATCTGGCAGACAAATACGGAAAACGAAATGTCTTTGGAGTATTTTTATTCATTTCGACTTTATTCATTATTGCTTTTTATTTCTTCCCGCCAGCGTCAATCGGATTGATGTTTTTCTCTCAAATCTTACACGGTTTTTTCTACGGAATCACAATTCCAATTCTTTGGGCAATGATTGCTGATGTTGCCGATTATTCAGAATGGCTGAATAACCGTCGAGCCACTGCGATTATTTTCTCTGCCATGATGGTTGGACTGAAAACTGGATTAAGTGTTGGAGGAGCTTTAACAACCTTATTTTTAGGTTATTTTCATTACGTTCCAAATGCTTCTCAACAATCAGAAACAGCCGTAAACGGAATAAAATTACTAGTGAGTATTTTCCCTGCAATCCCTTTTTTAATCGGAGCTGGATTGCTGTTTTTCTATAAAATCAATAAAGAAATGGAAGTGCAAATTGAAACAGACCTTAAACAAAGAAGAACTTAATTATTTAAACAAAATAGCACTATGCCTGAAGATAGCATTGAACACATTGATTTCAAGGAAATTGATGAACTGGCGATTTCAAAGCCTTTAGTATCACATATTTATACAGCCGATCCTTCGGCGCATGTATTCAATGGTAAAATTTATATTTATCCGTCGCACGATATTGATGCTGGAATTCCGTTTAACGATAACGGCGATCATTTCGGCATGCAAGATTATCACGTTTTTTCGATGGAAGATATTGCATCAGAAGCTGTAGATAATGGCGTTGCGTTACACGTAGATGACGTTGCTTGGGCTGAAAAACAAATGTGGGCGCCTGATGCAGCTTGTAAAAATGGAAAGTACTATTTGTATTTCCCCGCGAAACGTGCCAACGGAATTTTCCAGATTGGAGTGGCGATTTCAGATTCTCCAGTTGGGCCTTTTGTTCCAGAAAAAGAAGCAATAAAAGGAAGCTATAGTATTGATCCAGCGGTTTTTGAAGATGAAGATGGCAAACACTATATCTATTTTGGAGGAATTTGGGGCGGACAGCTTCAGAAATACCGAAATAACCAATACGACGAGAATAACGAAGAACCAACAGCAGACGAAAAAGAGTTAGGACCTATCGTGGCTAGACTTCGAGAAGATATGCTGGAATTTGACGAAGAACCTAAAGAGATTTTAATTCTGGATGAAAAGGGAGAAGTTATAAAAGCAGGCGATAACGATCGTCGTTTTTTTGAAGCTTCTTGGGTTCATAAGTACAACGGAAAATATTATTTCTCTTATTCAACTGGAGATACACATTTTATCTGTTATGGAATTGGAGATAATCCTTATGGACCTTTTACCTATCAAGGAAGAATCCTAAATCCGGTTGTGGGTTGGACATCGCATCATTCGATTTGCGAAGTAGAAGGCGAATGGTATTTGTTTTATCATGATTCAAGTCTATCAAAAGGGGTAACGCATTTGCGAAGCATGAAAGTAACAAAAATCGATTATTTAGAAGACGGTTCGATTATTACGATTGATCCTTACGGAATAAGAAGATTGATTGATTAAGAATATGATAAGAAGAAAAACAGGTTTAAAAATTGTTGCAGTAGTCCTTTTGATGAGTGCTATTTCTTCGTGTAAAAAAATTTCACAAAAATCACAATCGGTTGTGTATTCCGATTATGTTGCTTTTGATTGGTTTGATTACCGAGGAAA
The DNA here is from genome assembly GCF_020026915.1 of Flavobacterium potami. Classification (GTDB taxonomy): domain Bacteria; phylum Bacteroidota; class Bacteroidia; order Flavobacteriales; family Flavobacteriaceae; genus Flavobacterium; species Flavobacterium potami. Next base: position 16,110 of record NZ_JAINUY010000002.1, read on the forward strand.
TGATGACGCGTATCAAAATGTATCGAATTCAGATGCTAATTATTTAAATCCTGTTTTGGCTGGTTTTTATCCTGATCCTACAATTTGCAGGGTTGAAGATAAGTTTTACTTGGTCAATTCTTCTTTTTGCTATTTTCCTGGATTGCCCATTTTTGAAAGCACCGATTTAGTGCATTGGAAACAAATCGGAAATATTATCAATCGTGCTGAACAAGCTGATTTTGGTAATTCCCGTTTATCAGGTGGTATGTACGCGCCGACAATTCGCTACCATAAAGGAATATTTTATGTGATTTGCACCAATGTAAGCGGTGTCGGAAATTTTATTGTTACGGCTAAAAATCCTGCTGGACCTTGGTCAAATCTGATTGTACTTCCTGAGGTTAACGGAATCGATCCTGATCTCTTTTTTGACGAAGATGGAAAAGTTTATATTACGCATAACGGACTTCCGCCCAATAATATTTCGGTTCATGACGGCCATCGCGCCATTTACATGCTGGAATACGATTTGGAAACACAAAAAACCACAACAAAGCCCAAATTAGTTATTAACGGCGGAACCGATATGTCTAAAAAGCCCGTTTGGATCGAAGGTCCGCATGTGCTTAAAAAGAACGGATTTTACTACTTAATCTGCGCTCAAGGCGGAACAGGTTTCAACCATTCAGAAGTTGTTTTTAGAAGTAAAACCATTTATGGCCCTTACGAAAGTTACGCTCAGAATCCGATTTTAACGCAGTCGCATTTAGATCCGAATCGTAAAAATCAAGTTTCTACAACAGGTCATGCCGATTTTGTAGAATTGCCAAACGGCGATTGGTGGTCGGTATTTTTAGGATGCAGACCTTACGGGCCAGATTTATACAATTTAGGCAGAGAAACGTTTATGATGCCAGTAGAATGGAAAAACGATTGGCCAGAAATTGTTGGCGGAAATGAACCGATTCCGATGATTCATAAACGCCCGAATTTGCCTCTTTCGAAAGAAAAAACAGAGCCTCTGAATGGGAATTTCGTTTCAAAAGACGATTTTAATTCGAATGAATTGGATTTTAAATGGAGTTTTATCAGAACGCCAAAAGAGAAATGGTACGAACTGGTTAATGGAAAATTGCTAATAAAGCCAAGACCAGAATCGATTCATACGGAAAGTAATTTTTCTTTTATTGGAAGAAGACAGCATCATTTAAAATTTGAAGCTTCGGTAAAGTTAGAATTCAATCCGAAAGATAATTTAGAAGTAGCGGGTTTGACTGCTTTTCAAAATGAAAAACATTATTTTTTGGTTGGAAAACGTCTGAATGCAGATAATAAATTGGAAGTTTTTGTGGAAAGAACAGCTTCTAAAATTAATGAAGGGAAATCTGAAATTATTTCTAAAAAAGAACTTTTAGATACTGATAAACCTTTATTTGTAAAGATTGAAGGGAACGGAAGATTATATAGTTTTTATTTTAAAACCGCTGAAAAAGCAGAATGGAATTTATTGATTAAAGATGTCGATGGTTCTATTTTGAGTACCAAAGAGGCTGGTGGTTTTGTGGGGACTTATTTGGGGATGTATGCTTCTGGGAAGCATTTTGATTAAGACTTTCGCTTAGTATGTCATCCTGACGAAGGAAGGATCACACGCGGGATTCGACAAAGATTGACGACATTCTGTGTGGAGTTTCTAGTGTGATCCTTCCTTCGTCAGGATGACAAAACTGGTCGTATAAGTTGGAAAGGATAACCTTTGCGTTCTTTGCGTAAACCTTCGCGAACTTTGCGGTTAAATCATGTTGCTGAAGTTTTTGGAAAAATAATGCCTCGTCATTTCTTGTGAAACCGTTCGCGTGAGGGATAGAAGTGGAAAGCCCACAGCCGCGAGGAACGAGCAGGCGAGGACTTGAAACGGATAGCCCGACCCGGAGGGGCACGCCCAAATTATTTAGATTAACACATTTAAAAAAATAACAATTTTAAGATAAAAAATAATTTTTTGTAAAAGATTTTTGTCTACTTTAGCATAACAGAACGGAACAGAACGGTATGTTAAAAGAAGAAGAAAAATTTGAGTTTATAATAAATCACGAAAGTGATATTCCGAAATACCAACAGTTGGTTGATGGAATTACAAATGCTATTGCGGAGAATATTTTGCAAAAGGGAGATTTACTTCCGTCTGTGAATGTGATCTGCAAAACATATCAGCTTTCGAGAGACACAGTTTTTAAGGCGTATTCGATTTTGAAGGATCAAAAAGTAATTGATTCTGTACCAAATAAAGGCTATTATGTAGCAGGTGAAACGAGAAAAGTGCTTTTGGTTTTAGATACGTTTAAGGCTTATAAAGAGGTTTTGTATCATTCGGTTGTAAATAATCTGCCGGATAATGTGATTATCGATGTGCAGTTTCATCATTATAATATTGATGTTTTTAAAACGATCATTAACAACGGAATTGGGAAGTATTATAAATATGTGGTGATGAATTTTGACCACAAAGAAATTCCGCCAGCGTTATCGGCGATTTCAAAAGATAAATTGCTTTTGATTGACTGGAATATCCGAGCGGATAAAGCAAATAATTATGTTTTTCAGGATTTTGGAAAAGCGTTTTATGATGCTTTGAAAGAGGCAGTTGAATTGTTTAAAAAGTATAAAAAAATAGATTTTATATATCCGGATTTCACGAATCATCCTTGGGAAACGGTAGAGTTTTTCAAGAAATTCTGTGCTGATTTTGGTTTTCAATACGACATTATCACAGATCCGAAAAAGTTCAATATCGAGAAAGGAATTGCTTATATCAGTGTAAGCGACAGGATTTTAGGATACTTTTTAGAGCAATGCAAAGAAAAGGATTTTGAACCTGGAAAAGATGTTGGTTTGCTTTCATACAACGAAACACCAATGAAGAAATTTATATACAAAGGGATTTCAGTTGTTTCGACTGATTTTAACGAAATGGGAACCAAAGCAGCGGCATTTATTACGCATGACGAAGAAACGAAGTGTTATGTGCCGACTAAATTAATAATAAGAGAATCATTGTAAGTTATGTATTATATCGGTTATGATATTGGAAGTTCTTCTGTCAAGGCAGCCTTGGTGGAAGCAGAAACAGGCAAAAAAATCATTGTTTTGAATGAGCCTCAAAACGAAATGGAAATCCTTTCGATTCATCCAGATTGGGCAGAACAGGATCCAGAAATGTGGTGGCAATACATTTGTACAGCAACAAAAAGAGCGATTAAAGAAGCTAATATAGACGCTTCCAAAATTCAGGGAATTGGTATTTCGTACCAAATGCACGGATTGGTGATTGTGGACAAAGAAGGAACTGCATTACGAAATTCAATTATCTGGTGTGACAGCCGTGCGGTTGAAATTGGAAATAAGGCTTTCGCCGAAATTGGAGAAGAAAAATGCATGTCGCATTTATTGAATTCGCCAGGAAATTTCACTGCTTCGAAACTGAAATGGGTTAAAGAAAACGAACCAGCAGTTTATAACAAAATTGATAAATACATGCTTCCGGGAGATTACATCGCTTTGAAATTGACAGGCGAAGTAACGACAACTAAAAACGGTTTGTCTGAAGGAATGCTTTGGGATTATAAAGAAAATAAAGTGGCAGACTGGCTTCTGGATTACTACGGAATCGATCAGTCGTTGACACCGAAAATTGTAGAGAATTTTACGAATCAAGGTGTTGTTACAGAGAAAGCTTCACAAGAATCTGGTCTTCCTGCTGGAATTCCGATTGTGTATAGAGCAGGAGATCAGCCAAATAATGCTTTGTCATTAAATGTATTGCGTCCAGGTGAGGTTGCGGCAACAGGTGGTACTTCGGGTGTTTTTTATGCTGTAACAGAAACAAATTCAGGGAAAAGCACTCGTGTAAACAACTTCGTTCATGTAAATTATAAAGAATCAAATCCGAGAGTTGGGAAATTGCTGAATATAAATGGAGCGGGAATTCAATACCGATGGATGCGAAACAATATTGGAAATGAGTCGTATGAAGAAATGAATGAAAAAGCATCTCAGATCAACGTAGGTTCGCAAGGATTGGTTGTAATTCCGTTTGGAAATGGAGCTGAAAGAATGTTCAATAATAAAAACATTGGCTCTCATATTTTAAACCTGAATTTTAATATTCATACCAACGCGCATTTATTCAGAGCATCTTTAGAAGCTATTGCGTTTTCTTTTGTATACGGAATGGAATGCTTGAAAGATGATAATGCAACTATTAATGTCATTAGAGCTGGAAATGATAATTTATTCCGTTCTGAGATTTTCTCGAATACTGTGGCAACTTTAATTGGTCACGAAATCGAAATTTACAATACAACCGGAGCAGTAGGAGCGGCGAGAGCTGTTGGCTTGACCGATGGTGATTTTGAAAAGTTTGGTTCGGGAATTACCACAAACGATCACGTCATGACCTTTTTGCCTCTTAAAAACAAAGAGGAATATGAAACGGCTTACAACAAATGGAAACAAGAATTAGAATTAATATTAACAAAATAAATAAAAGAACAAATGATAGTTTTAGGAGATAAAGAATACTACAAAGGTATTGGCCAAATTAAGTTTGAAGGAAAAGAATCTGACAATCCGTTGGCGTTTAAATATTACAATCCAGACCAAGTTGTAGCTGGAAAAACAATGCGTGAGCACTTTAAATTTGCAATTGCTTACTGGCATACTTTCTGCGGACAAGGTGGCGATCCATTTGGGCCTGGAACTCAAAATTTTGCTTGGGATGCTTCATCAGATCCGTATCAAGCGGCTAAAGATAAAGCTGATGCTGCTTTTGAATTCATTAGCAAAATGGGATTCGATTATTTCTGTTTCCACGATTACGATTTGATAAACGAAGGGCCAACTTTCGCAGAATCAGAAAAACGTTTAGCATTCATTACAGAGTATTTAAAACAGAAAAAAGCAGAATCTGGAATTAAATTGCTTTGGGGAACTTCAAACTGTTTCTCAAACCCAAGATTTATGAACGGAGCCGCTACAAATCCTGATTTTAATGTTGTGGCAAGAGCTGGTGGACAAGTAAAATTAGCTTTGGATGCAACTATCGCTTTAGGCGGAGAAAACTATGTATTCTGGGGTGGTAGAGAAGGTTATATGTCTTTACTAAACACAGATATGGGAAGAGAATTAGACCACATGGCGCAATTCTTAGCAATGTCTAGAGACTACGCAAGAGCACAAGGTTTTAAAGGAACTTTCTTCATCGAGCCAAAACCAATGGAGCCTTCTAAACACCAATACGATTTTGACTCTGCAACTGCAATTGGATTCTTAAAACAATACGGTTTAGATAAAGATTTCAAAATCAACATTGAGGTAAACCACGCTACTTTGGCACAACATACGTTCCAACATGAATTAGAAGTGGCTGCAAAAGCGGGAATGTTAGGAAGTATCGATGCAAACAGAGGAGATTACCAAAACGGATGGGATACAGACCAATTCCCAAATAACATTCAAGAAACGACTGAAGCGATGTTGGTTTTCTTAAAAGCTGGCGGATTACAAGGTGGTGGAGTTAACTTTGATGCAAAAATAAGAAGAAACTCTACAGATTTAGAAGATGTTTTCTTAGCACACATTGGTGGAGCTGATACTTTTGCAAGAGCTTTATTGACAGCTGATAAAATCATTTCTTCTTCTCCATACGAGAAATTAAGAAAAGAAAGATACAGCTCATTCGATTCTGGAAAAGGAAAAGATTTCGCTGATGGAAAATTAGGTTTAAAAGATCTTTACACTATCGCTCATGAAAATGGAGAATTAAATCTTCAAAGCGGTAAACAAGAATTGTTTGAAAACATCATTAACCAATATATTTAATTGGTTTAGATTTTAAAATTAAACCTAACAGGTTTTAAAAACCTGTTAGGTTTCTACAAAAATATTTAGTGAGACAAAATATCTAAAAAGATTTGAGTTTTTAAATGTGATAGTTATAAAACGTTAATTGTGTTTAAAACTACTTTTAAGATCAAAATTGAAAAATGTGTATTAAGATTATGGCTTTTTTTGAGCTTTAAATTTGAAAAAAATAGTTTGAAGGTTTAGTTGCTATTTTTGATAATCTTAAAGGATAAATAAAGTCAGTTTGATAAGAATTAAGTGTGAGTTAAATTTTTATTGGAGGTTTTTTGAAGAGCAGGATCAATCGAAATGCACATTTTTTCTCGCTAGAATACACAAGGAACTTTGTCAAAGTTTTAAACTTTGACAAAGTTTTTTTTACGCAAAATAGTATTTAACCAAAAAACCACAAAAAACATGAAATTTTTTATTGACACTGCCAATCTTCAAGATATTGAAGAAGCGCAGGCTTTAGGCGTTTTAGATGGCGTAACCACCAATCCGTCATTAATGGCAAAAGAAGGCATTACCGGAAAACAAAATATATTAAACCATTATTTGGCTATTTGCAATATCGTTGATGGCGATGTTTCGGCTGAGGTAATCTCTACAGAATATGAAGGAATGGTAAGAGAAGGAGAAGAATTGGCCGCTTTACATCCGCAGATTGTGGTGAAATTACCTATGATTGGCGACGGAGTAAAAGCCTGTAAATATTTCTCTTCAAAAGGAATTCGTACCAATGTAACTTTAGTCTTTTCGGCTGGTCAGGCGTTGCTTGCTGCTAAAGCCGGAGCGACTTATGTTTCTCCATTCTTAGGACGTTTAGATGATGTTTCGACAGATGGAATGCATTTGATTTCAGAAATCAGAGAAATCTACGATAACTACAATTATCAAACGCAAATATTATCTGCTTCTGTTCGACATACCATGCATATTATCAATTGCGCTAAAATCGGATCAGATGTAATGACAGGACCTCTTTCTGCAATAAAAGGATTATTGAAACATCCTTTAACCGATATTGGTTTAAAACAATTTGTAGAAGATGCTAAAAAGATGAATTTATAGTTTTTTAGGTCCCTTTTTTTAATTTATAAAACTCCCTTTCAGCTATTTGTGAGGGAGTTTTTTTATGAAATAAAAGCAACCGATTGTTTCTTGTGTTGGTTTGTAAGAAATATATTGTTTAGGTCTTAATTGATTGGTTTTTAGTTAATAAGTGTCTTGAAGCCTTATTTTACAAGAGATATAAACATATTTGGTTTTTGTCTTAATTTCTTCTTGTAACGATAACGTTTTAGTAAATTTCGATAAAATATTAAAATTTAACTTTTTATGTTTTTTTTAAGATTTTGTGTTAATCTATTTGTTTTCTCTAACGTTTTCGTTGTATTGAATTGTGTTTTTGAGGATTGTTTAAGTTTTTACGATTATAAATATGTAAAATGTTTTTTTTGAATGATGTTTTTTGGAAATTGACAAAAAAAATTAACGCAACCGATTGTGTGTTGTTGTTTTTTGCATATATTTGTTTTGACTATAAGTTATTGATTTGTTAAAATTTAATGATCCGTAACACAATAAACAAGAAACTAACTAAACCATACTATTAACTAATTAAACCAATTATTTATGACTAACTTTTTAATTACTAAAAGCAGATCTAAATACTTTAAGAATTTAGGATTCCTGATCCTAATGCTGGTATTTTCTGCCACAGTAAATGCTCAAATTACTGTTTCGGGTACAGTATCTGATGGTACTGGGCCAATACCAGGTGTAAATATTATTGTAAAAGGAACCAAAACAAGTACTGTTTCAAATTTTGATGGAACTTATACGCTTAATGCCGTTCCGACAAATGGAACTTTGGTCTTTAGCTTTATAGGATATAAACCACATGAAATTGCAGTTAACAATAAAACTAAAATTGATGCTTTACTGGAAGAAAATCTGAACGACTTAAAAGAGGTTGTTGTCATTGGATACGGAACATCAAAAAGGGCAGATTTAACCGGATCTATTTCTTCTATATCCAGTTCGGCGGTAACACAATCTGTATCTACAACTATCGATCAGGTTTTACAAGGTCGTGCAGCGGGTGTACAGATTCAGCAGAATAGTGGTACTCCTGGAGGAAGTTCTTCTGTTCGTATTCGTGGTATCAGTTCGATTACGGGGTCAAATGAACCTATTTATGTAATAGACGGGGTTATTATAGATGGTAATTCAGGTTCCTTGAATATCAATCCGCTTGCCGGAATTAATCCAAATGATATTGCTTCGATCGATATTTTGAAAGATGCATCTGCAACAGCAATTTATGGTTCTAGAGCTGCAAATGGTGTAATTATGGTGACCACTAAAACAGGTAGAAAAGGAGATTTGACTATGAATTTTGATAGTTATATAGGTTGGCAGCAAATGCCAAAAGAGCTACAGGTTTTGAATTTAAGAGAATATGGAACATTAAAAAATACTCGTGCAGATTTAGGAATTGTTCAGCGTGATAATACTTTCATCAGACCAGATTTATTGGGAGAAGGAACAAATTGGCAAGACGAATTATTTCAGGTAGGTTTAATTCAAAGTTATAATTTATCTGCTTCTGGGGGGGCTGATAATACTACTTATGCATTAGGAATGTCTTATTTTGATCAGGAAGGAACTGTAATCGGATCTTCTTTTGATCGTATGACTATTAGAGCTGTAGTTGATTCTCAGGTAAAAAAATGGATGAAAGTTGGAGTAAATTTAAATACATACAAAACCAATCAGGTAACGACAGTTAATGATGATTCGGTAATTTTAACGGCTTTAAAACAAACTCCAAACGTAGCGGCTCGTAATGCTGACGGAACTTTTGACGGACCAGATACAACTGAATTCGTTCAAACCAATCCATTAGGAATTGCGATGCTAAAAGACAATCACGGAAAAGACTATGGAATTAGGGGAAATGTTTACGCTGAACTTAGTTTTACAAAAAATTTAAAACTTAGAACACAATATTCTATAGATTACGGATTTGGAAACCGATATACCTTTAATCCATCGTATACTTTTGGAGCATTATCAAATGAAGTGAGAGAAGGTTCAAGAACAAAATCTACCAGCGAAAACTGGATTTGGACTAATAATTTGACTTATAATAAAGCATTTGGAAAACATAATATCAATGCTTTGTTGGGACAAGAATTGCAAGAGCAAAATTGGGAAAGTTTGTACGGTTACCGTTCAGGTTATTTGACAAATGGAGCAACAGATCTAAATGCTGGAGATCCTACGACGGCTAGAAATTCAAATTCAAGTTCTACAAAATCGCTTAGTTCTTATTTTGCTAGAGCAAATTATACTTTTGATGACAAATATATTTTAACTGGTACTATTAGAAGAGATGGATCTTCACAGTTTGCAGAAGGCAATAAATGGGATTGGTTTCCATCTGCCTCTTTAGCGTGGAAAATCTCAAACGAATCATTTTTAAAAGACAATCAGACTGTCAATAATCTGAAATTACGTGCAGGATGGGGAGTTACAGGTAACTCAAGTGTACCAAACAATGCCTATACTTCTGTTTATGGTACTTCTGCGACCAATTGGGGAAGCGGGCAAATTGCAACTAATACGGCAAACCCAGATTTGAAATGGGAAAAATCAAACCAAACCAATATCGGTTTAGATCTTTCTCTTTTCGATAGTAGAATTGAAATTACAACGGATGTTTATTATAAGAAAACAGACGATTTATTGCTAAGATTATCACTTCCTGCTTATGTTGGTACAACAGGACAAGGTTCTACTACACCTCCTTTTGCTAATATTGGATCTCTTGAAAACAAAGGTTTTGAGTTTACAATAAACACGGTTAATATGCAGAATAAGGATTTTCTTTGGAAATCGAATTTCAATATTTCTATGAATAGATTTAAAGTATTGAAATTGAATTCAGAATCTGGAGTTTACGATCAAACGCTACAGCAAGGATCTGATGTAACTGTTGTTACGCGTACAGCTGTAGGGCAAACATTAGGACAATTTTATGGCTATAAAGTAATTGGACGTTTTGAAAAAGCAACAGATTTCTATTATAAAGATGCCAGCGGAACGGTAAAACCAACCGCATTGCCTGAAGGAATGGTAATTGGTGAAAATGGAGTTTGGATTGGAGATTATATGTTTGAAGATGTGAACAAAGATGGGGTTATCAACGAAAAAGATGCTGGTTATATTGGTGATCCGAATCCGGATTTTACTTTCGGATTTACAAATAATTTTTCATTCAAAGGATTTGATATAGGAATCACTTTTTCAGGATCATACGGAAATGACGTTTTAAATTATCAAAGAAGATGGTTAGAAAATCCTCGTGAGAATACCAATTTATTGAAAACAGCTCTTGGATATGCACAATTAGAATTGATCGATCCAAATGGACCAAATGATTACCGTAACGTGCAAATTGTTGGTGGCGATCCTTATATGCCAAGAATTGGAGCTTCATCGGCTTCTTCAGCATCAAATTATCGTTTGAGTAACAGATTTGTAGAAGACGGATCTTATGTACGACTAAGAAATATTTCGATAGGTTATAATCTTCCTAAAGATTTGTATGCCAAATATGGAATTACAAATATTAAAGTATACTCTAATATGCAGAACGTTTTAACCTTCACTAAATATAAAGGTTATGACCCAGAAGTTGGTGCCATAAACCAAAACCAGCTTTTAAATGGTATCGATAACGGACGTTATCCTTCGCCAATGGTTACAACAATTGGATTAAATGTTAATTTCTAAAAACTGCACAATGAAAACAAAGAAAATATTTTACACGGCTTTAATTATTGCATTGCCATTTGTTTGGACGAGTTGCAGCGACATTTTAGACGTTGAACCAAATGACGTAATTACAAAAGAGAATTTTTATAAGACAGAGTCTGATTTTCAGGCTGCAACTGGGCCATTATACAATAAAGTTTGGTTCGATTTTAATGATAAATTCTATTATGGTTTAGGAGACGGTCGAGGAGCAAATATGTATGCGCCTTTCTCAGATTACGTTTATCCTTTTACCGATTTAACCGAAACAGGATTAACAGGACCTTTGGTTTCTGCATGGGGATCATTGTATAACGTAGTGCAGCAGTCGAATAACGTAATTATAGGAATTTCAGGAAGTCCACTTAGCGATGCAATTAAAAACAAATATATTGCCGAAGCCCGTTTTATGAGAGGAACTGCCTATTGGTATTTGGCTTCATTATGGGGAGATGTTATTATTTCAACAGACCCAAGAGAATTAGTGAAAAATCCACTTGTAAATAAAAATCCGTTGAAGGACGTTTACGAATTCTCTATGCGTGATTTAGAATTTGCAGCAAAATATCTTCCTGAATCTGCTGGCCAGGCAGGACGTTTGACAAAATATAGTGCATTCGGAATGCTTTCTCGCGTTTATCTTTCATTTTCAGGAATTAGCGATAATCCAAACAGCGGAAATCGCAACCAAGAATATCTTGATTTAGCTAAAAAAGCAGCAGAAAAAGTAATAACTGCTGGTCCGTACCGCTTATTGGCAAACTATGAAGATTTATTCATGATTGACAATAACAACAACGTAGAATCTATGTTTGCGCTTCAATGGGTTCCAAACGGAGATTTTGGGGTAAATAATACACAACAGGCTTATTTTGCATTAGGTTCAGATATTACAGGAGACGATGCTGCTTGGGGATACTGGACAAGAGCTTCTTACAATGTTTTGCAAGAATACGAATCAAAAGACCTTCGTCGTAGAGCCACTTTCATGGGGAATAAAGATCATTATGCAGAAATAAGCAAAGCAAATGGAGGTTATACGGTTGATCATGGAAATGATTTTCTTACGGTTAAAAAAGGAGTTGTAGGTTCTACAAAAGACAATTCAAAAATTACACGTATGAATTCTGCTTTGAATACCTATATGTTGCGTTTGGCAGAAGTTTACTTAAACTATGCTGAAGCAACCTTAGGAAATAATAGCGTTACGGCAGATGCAAATGCGATTACACTTGTAAATGCGCTTCGTACACGTGCAGGATTGAATCCTAAAACAACTTTAACTTATGCAGATCTTGCGCACGAAAGAAGAGTAGAATTATGTATGGAAGGACAGTATTGGTACGATTTAGTTCGTAGAGCGTATTACAAACAACAAGAAGTAATTAACTATGTAACAGGACAAAACAGAGGCGTTATTACACCGATTTTGTATGATACAGCAACCAATACAGTTACTGTAGATGCTTCAAAGGCTACAAGTCCAAGAGCAATTGGTGTAATAGACGCGACAATTTTTACACTTCCATATCCAGAATCTGAATTGGTTCAGAATCCGTTGTTGAGAGAAAATCCTGTTCCGTATCAATTTACAGAAGAGAAAATTAAAGACTTATTCTAGTTTCAGAAATAAAAAACTAAAAGACATAAATATGAAATATATTTTAAATAAAAAGTATTGGGCACCGATTGCACTGCTAAGCATGATGGTTTTCGGTATGCTGTTCACTTCTTGTGATAATAACGATTCAGAAGGTGGCGCAATCACAATTTCGCGAGTATTTTTAGAAGATGTAAATTCAAATGTACCAGACAGAGAAGTTACTTTTGCTCGTTTAGGACAAACTTTACGTATCGAAGGTTCAGGATTTGCAGGTTTGAAGAAAGTCTATATTAACGGATATTCGACATATTTTAATGTGGTTTTTGTATCCAATAATTCAATGTTGGTAAGTGTTTCAGCAGATACGCCAACTATTGAGGCGGATCCGTCAGTACGAAATACCATTCGTTTCGTAAACGATAAGAATGAAGTAACCTTTCCTTTTGAAATTCGTTCCGGAAAACCAGAAATCACAAGAATTTCAAATACAATGCCTAATCCTGGAGAAACCATTACAGTATATGGAAGTGGTTTGACAGAAGTAAGCAAAGTAACTTTTCCAGGAAATATTGAAGTAACCTCTGGAATTGTATCAGACGAAGATGGAGAATTTTTTACAGTTGTTGTTCCAAACGGAGTTTCAGACAATGGAGGACCAATCTTTGCACAAAGTTCTAATGGAGGAGCTTATTCGCCATCTTATTTTAACTATAAGAGAGGTGTATTAATAGATTTTGATGGTAAAGGAACTCAAGGTTCATGGGATCGTGCAAGTATGATTCTTCCAGCAGATTTAGAATCGGCAGCTATTGGAATTGGAAATGTTTCTCACGGAAAATATGTACCGCACCGTCCAGCTAAAATTGCCTCTTTTACAGCTGGAGCAAATCGTCAATCAGAAGTTTGGACAGCTGGAACAGGAGTTGATAATTGGAGAGCACAGTTGACACCTTATATTCCAGCAACTACACCTCTTGATAAAATAGCATTTCAGTTTGATGTATATGTACCAGAAGCATGGAAAGATTCAGGTTTCTTAAAAATATGTACGATTAATAATTTTAATGGAGGAGAATGGGCAGGCGGTGTCTATAATTATGTTCCTTGGATTGTTGATGGTAAATCAGTTGCTTTTCAAACTACAGGATGGGTAACAGTTACAATTCCGCTAAACAAATTCTATGCATGGTCTAAAGAAGCATTTACATTCGAAACTGTTTTAGCATTTAGAGAAGCAGCAACGTATCAAAATTTCGGAATTTATTTCGAAAATTCTGATGTGAAATTGTCAAACGTAACAGGAAATGCAAGTGAAGTAGAATTTCCTGCGAAAGCAACTTCTGTAAAAGTGTACACAGACAATTGGAGAATTGTACCATTAGATACACCAGTTTACAACGATTTTAACTAACACAACCACCACAAAATGAAATCAAAATATATCATACCAATAATCGCTTCATCACTAATGATTTTATCATCATGCGATGATAATTTGATGGAGTGGGGAAAAGATCCATCTCACGGAGAAGTTACAGGAGCTGAACTTCCTTTAGCTTTAGTAGAAAAAATAAGCCGATATGAGCCATTAAAAAACTATTCTGACTTTCCTTTAGGAAACGGAATCGGAATTAGTTTATACATGAGCGATGCCGCTTACAGAAAAATTGTAAACGAAAATTTTGATGAGGTAACACCAGGCTACGAAATGAAACACGGAGCGATGGTAAATGCCAAAGGAGAAATCAATTTTACGAATGTAGATGCTTTTGTAGCCGCAACAAAAAGTGCAGGATTAAAAGTTTTCGGCCATACTTTAATTTGGCATTCCAACCAAAATGCGAGTTATTTGAACGGTATAATTGCACCAACCGTAATTCCAGGTTCAAGCGGAACAAATGTTTTAGATCTAGCCTCAATAAAGGCAGGAACTTTTACAGGTTGGGCAAGAAATAATCCAGGAAAAGGAATCACAACAGTTGCCAATTCAGGATTAACCAGTACTTCTGCAGCAATTCAGCTAGCTTCTAGCGCGACTTCTTCTCAAGCATACAATTTGCAGCTGACCTCGCCAAACGTGCCAATTGTTTCAGGACATAATTATGAACTTTCATTTTATATTAAATCTGATGTTGCTGGTAAAGGACGTATTTCTTTCGGAAACACTTTAAACAATCAATATCCATATAAAAATTGGTATAGTACAACAAATGGAACAGAAACAGAAGCTTTTGCAACAACTTCTTCTTGGCAGCAAGTTAAAATTAAATTAGCACCGGGAGATTTTAAAACAGGGAGTACTACGTTTCAGTTTAATTTAGATTTAGGATATCTTCCAAACGTAACCTATTTAATTGATGCGAATACGCTAGCAGTTGTTGATTTGGATGCCGCAACAGGACCGGTGAACTTAATTGCTAATGGAACTTTTAATTCAGGAATATCAGGATGGAGCAGAGCCAATGGTGCTGCAGATGCTTTAAGCGCTGCAACTGGAGCTTCAAATGTTTATGAAGGAAGCGGTTCCATGAAAGTAGTGAATGCTACAAGTACTCCAGCAGATCAATGGAGAACTCAAATTCAAACCACTTTTACTTCTGCATTGGTAGCTGGAAAAAGTTATACGATTTCTTATATGATTCGTTCTGAGGCTAATGGATCTGTAAGATGTTCAACAACGCCAGGATCAGTAGCAAGTTATCAAGGAGATCAAACTACTACGACGGCGTGGAAATTAATAGAGTGGAAAATCACAGCAAAAGGCGGTGAAACAGGTTTTGGTTTCGATTTAGGAGGAGCCGCAGGAACTTATTATATAGATAATGTTTTAGTAACGGATGGAACTTCATCAGGTGGCGGACCTACAGCTCCAATTACAATTGAAAAAACAGAAGCTGAAAAAGCAAAAATCATTGGAGATGCCATGACTGATTGGATTTCTAAAATGATGACACATTACAAAACTGGAGTTTTCTCTTGGGATGTTGTAAATGAACCAATGAAAGAAGATGGAACCCTAAGAAACGGAACAGAAGGCGATACAGCCGCAGATTATTTCTCATGGGTAAAATATCTTGGAAAAGATTACGCGGTAACGGCTTTCAAACTAGCTCGTCAATATGGAAATGCAACCGATAAATTGTTCATTAACGATTATAATTTAGAATCAAGATTAGATAAATGTGACGGGTTAATCGAATATGTAAAATATATTGAAAGCAAAGGAGGAACTGTCGACGGAATCGGAACACAGATGCATATTGGTTTGACAACAGACAAAGACAAAATTGTTCAGATGTTCCAAAAACTGGCTGCTTCCGGAAAATTGATTAAAATTTCAGAGTTAGATATCCGATTGGGAACTGCAACTCCAACGGTGGCACAACAAGCTTCTCAGGCAGAAATGTATCAATATGTAATTGATATGTATAAGAAGTACATTCCTGTACCACAACAATATGGAATCACAATTTGGGGTGTTTCGGATAATGCCAAAGAACATGAATATTGGCTTCCAAACGAATCCCCTAACCTTTGGGATGCCAATTATGTTCGTAAACATGCTTACAAAGGCGCAGCAGACGGACTTGCAGGAAAAGATGTAAGTTTAGGATTCTCGGGTGAGTTAGTAAAACCATAAATAGTTTAAAACTATTGAGTTTCAGAAAAGCTTTGTCAAGGTTTTAAACTTTGACAAAGCTGCTTTGTTTAGTTGTAACCCTTTGAATTTAAAAGAAGAAAAAGTTTTTCAATTAAAAAAAACTAACTTAATCTGCTAAAATCTGTGCAGATCTGCGTGAAATAATTTTTGCGTTTAGGTCTTCATACAGATTTTAAAAGATTAAAGCAGATTATACACAGATTAAAATAAAAGTATGTTGAATATTCTAAAAAAAAGTTTCTTTCTAATAGCAATTTTCATGACACAGTTTATCTGCTGTCAAGAGATTCCTCATCTTCAAAAAAAAGGAAATAAAACCCAATTAATTGTAAATGAGAAACCATTTTTGATACGTGGAGGTGAATTAGGAAATTCGTCTGCAACCAGTATGGAAAGTATGGAACCCATTTGGTCGAAATTGTCTGATATGAACCTGAACACTGTTTTAACTCCTGTTTACTGGGAATTGATAGAACCAGAGGAAGGCAAATTCGATTTCCAGTTAATAGACGATTTGATTCTTCGCGCGCGAAAAGAAAACCTAAAACTTGTTTTTCTTTGGTTCGGATCATGGAAAAACAGCATGTCGAGCCACGCTCCAGAATGGATAAAACTCAACCAGAAAAAATACCCAAGGGTAAAAGACGATAAAAACAAAAGTCACGAAATTTTGACGCCTTTTAGCGAAAATAATCTTCAGGCCGATGCAAATGCTTTCAAAAAAATGATGGCACATATTAAAGATTTCGACCAAAAGGATCAAACTGTAATTATGATTCAGGTTGAAAATGAAATCGGAATGCTGCCAACGGCTCGTGATTATCACGCTTTAGCGAATGCTGCATTTCAGAAACCAGTTCCAGATGAATTGATAAAGTATTTAGAAAAAAACAAGCAAAAACTAGTTCCCGAATTTTTGGAAGTTTGGAAGAAAAACGGATTCAAAACCAAAGGAAACTGGGAAGAAATTTTTGGAAAAGGATTGCAAACAGACGAAATTTTCATGGCTTGGTATTTTTCTAAATTTACCAATATTGTTGCAAAAGCAGGAAAAGACGCTTATCCAATTCCGATGTTTGTGAATGCCGCTTTAAACGCACCAGAAAAAAAGCCAGGACAATATCCAAGTGCTGGACCATTGCCTCATATTATGGACGTTTGGAAAGCGGCAGGAAATTCGATAGATTTTTTAGCGCCAGATTTCTACAATCCGTCATTCAAACAATGGAACGATTTGTTTACCCGTCAGGGCGATCCGCTTTTTATTCCAGAACATCGTTTTGATGAAACCGCACCATTTAAAGGATTGTATGCTATCGGACATTACGAAGCAATCGGATTTTCTCCGTTTTCAATCGAATCGGTTGCCGATGCCAAAAAAGAACCTCTAGGGAAAATCTACGATTTGGTACAACAATTAACTCCAACAATTGAAAAATACAAAGGACAAGGAAAAATTGATGGTGTTTTGTTAGACAAAGAAAACAATACGCAGATCATTAAAATGGGCGATTACGAATTCACATTCAAACATGATTATACCTTAAATTGGTCTGACGGAGCAAAAGCAGAAACCTGGCCAATGTCGAGTGCGATTATTATCGAAATTGCCAAAGATGAATTTTACATTTCAGGATCAGGAATTGTCGTTACTTTTAAACCTTTAAAAGAAAATGTAAACGCAGGAATTCTAAAAACAGATTTTGGTAAATTCGAAAACGAAGTTTGGAGAACCATAAGACATTTCAACGGAGACCAAACCCATCAAGGAAGACATTTAAGAATCTCTGTAGGCGATTACGAAATTCAAAAAATAAAATTATATACGTATGAGTAATAGTTTTTTATAGCCACGAATTTCACGAATTGGCACTAATTTTTTTCTAATTATCTTCAATAACACAAATTAAAAAATTCGTGTTATTGCAATATTACAGACAAAGAATGGATTAGTGTAATTAGTGAAATTCGTGGCGAAAAAAAAACAAAAACAATATATATGAAGAAAGTATTACTAGCATTTCTAATAACTTTTAGCATCAATGCCCAAATAAAACTTCCGAGACTTATAAGCGACGGAATGGTTTTGCAGCGCGATACCAAAATCAATATCTGGGGATGGGCATCGCCAAATGAAAAAATCGAACTCGATTTCAATCATAAAACATACAAGGCAACAACCGCTCAAGACGGAAAATGGTCCATTCAAATTCCATCTCAAAAAGCAGGCGGACCGTATGAAATGACTTTAAAAGCATCCAACACAATTGTTTTGAAAAACATTCTTTTCGGAGATGTCTGGCTGTGTTCTGGACAATCGAATATGGAATTGCCAATGGATCGTTTGAAAGACAAATACAAAGAAGAAATTGCAAAATCGGCTAATCCGAATATTCGTCAGTTTTTAGTTCCAGACGAGTATTATTTTGCAAAAGAAAGAAACGATTTTTCCTCTGGTTCTTGGGTGGAAGCAAATCCCGTAAATGTTTTACAGTTTACAGGAGTTGGCTATTTTTTCGCTTCAGAAATATACGAGAAGTATAAAATTCCAATCGGATTAATCAACAGCGCATTGGGCGGTTCGCCAGCCGAATCATGGATTAGCGAAGAAAGCATTAAAAAGTTTCCAGAATATGATCAGGAATATTTAAAATTCAAAGACGGAAAACTCGAAAAACAAATCGACGAAAACGATCGTAAAGTCAGTTCACAATGGTATAAATTAGTAAACAATACCGACATTGGCGTTAAAAATAAATGGGCAAATGCTGTAGATGTTTCAGATTGGAAGGAAATGCAAATTCCGGGTTATTGGGCTGATGGCGAACTTGGAAAAACAAACGGTTCGGTTTGGTTTAAGAAAGAGTTTATTCTCGAAAAAGTAAAAGAAAATCAGGCAAAATTATTTTTAGGACGAATTGTAGATGCCGACTCCGTTTTTGTAAACGGACGTTTTGTTGGAACAACTTCGTACCAATATCCGCCAAGAATTTATTCTTTTAATGCCGATGTTTTAAAAGAAGGAAAAAACGAAATCACAGTTCGCGTCATCAACAATTCGGGTAGAGGAGGTTTTGTAACCGATAAACCTTACGAGCTAATTATTGGCGATAAAACAATCGATTTAAAAGGAACTTGGAAATACAAATTAGGCTCAAAAATGGAACCCTTACCAGGACAAACTTTCGTACGCTGGAAACCTGTCGGACTTTACAATGCTATGATTGCACCTTTAAAAGATTATCCAATAAAAGGTGTTTTATGGTATCAAGGTGAAGCCAATACAAAGAAACCATCGGAATACGGACCTTTAATGGAAGCTTTAATTTCGAATTGGCGCTCATTATGGAAACAGGAAAAAATGCCATTTCTTTTGGTGCAGCTTCCTAATTTTATGGAACCAAAAACAGAACCAACAGAAAGTAATTGGGCAGCTTTAAGGCAACAACAATTGAACACGCTAAAAGTTCCAAATACTGGATTGGCGATAACCATAGATTTGGGCGAATGGAACGATATTCATCCTTTAGATAAATACGATGTCGGAAAAAGATTGTCGCTTCAAGCAAGAAAATTGGTTTACGGCGATAAAAATGTAGTCGCTTCTGGTCCGATTTTTCAATCGATGAAAAAAGACGGAAACAAACTGATTTTGAGTTTTTCTGATATTGGAACAGGATTACAAATTAAAAACGGAAATGAATTAAAAGAATTCGCTATTGCAGGAACAGACGGAAAATTTGTTTGGGCAAAAGCAATTATCGAAGGCGATAAAATCGTAGTTTGGAATGAAGTTATTTTAAATCCTACAAAAGTGCGTTACGCTTGGGCAGATAATCCGGTTGAAGCCAATTTGTACAATAAAGAAAACTTGCCAGCTTCGCCTTTTGAAGCAGAGGTGAAGTAAGTTTTTTTAAAACACAATCTTGTCATTTCGAGGAACGAGAAATCACACTAGAAATTCCGTAAAGAAATTCACCAATCTTTGTCGATCAACGAGTGTGATTTGCTACGCCAGTCGCTGTCGCTCAAGTCTCGTTCCTCGAAATGACAAACTTTAACGTAAAAGTGTATACCCAATCTTGTCATCCTGACGGAGGAGGGATCTCCGCAAGAAACTCCGTAAATTAATTCGCCAATCTTTGTAGAGCTACTTGTAGAGATTCCTCGTTCCTCGGAATGACAAACTGTGGCGTTTGTCTTTAGTAACTCTTGAAACATCACTTCAAATTCTCCACCATTATTTTCAAGAAAGCCTTCACCGCTTTTTTTTCATAAACTTCCTTCAAAGAAATAAGCATTGCAGTTCGCGTCATGTTTTTGCCGCTTATCGGAATTGCGTACAAATCATTTTCGTTTTCAATTGTAGTTTTCGTTAAAATCGTATGCCATTTTCCCGTTTTAATTAATTCCAATAACGTCGGAATATCATTTATTTCAATCGTAACATTTGGATGCAGATTGCTTTTTTCAAAAGCCTTACTGATAAACTGAGTCGTACTGAATCCGCCAGCAGGCATCGCAAGAGGAAGCGTGCTGATTTCTTCCAGAGAAATAGTTTTTTTATTTTTTAAAGCAGTTTCAGAAGAAGTAACCAAAGCCATTGGCGAGGTAAACAATTCTAGATATTTAAAATGTGCTTCAGAAGCAATTTCTTCAAAAGTCAGAATAACATCTAGCTGAAAATGATTTAGTTTATGAATAAGTTCTTGCGAAGTTCCAAAGATAATTTCAAACTGAATTTTAGGATATTCAGAGCTGAATAAAATCAATGCTTTTGTAACCACATGACGCAATGCATAGGTTACGCCAATGGCTACTTTTCCAGTTTCCAGTTTATTTAAATCTTTTAATAATTGCAATCCGTCAGAAGCTTTGTTGATGGATTGTTGTGCATAAACGGCAAATAAATCTCCAGCTTCGGTAAGCGTAATTCTTTTCCCGATTCTATTAAAAAGCGGAACTTGAAGTTCGTCTTCCAGCTGTTTTATTTGCTGTGATAACGTACTTTGACTAATGAAAAGTGCCGAAGCAGCTTCGGTAAAATTCAGTAATTCTTTTGCTTTTAGAAAATATTTTAGCTGACGAAGTTCCATTTCTAAATCGGTTTTATCGATTGATTATATCGAAAAATAAGGTTTTACAAATATAGAAATTCTTAAGAACTTTGCTTTGTTGTAAAATTAGAAGTAAAACAAAATGGAAATTATAGCTTTACAAGAAGGAAATTATATTGTCAATTCTAAAAAAGAATTTCAGCTTTTAGAAGAGAGTACAACCGATTTAGGTTTAAAAATGGCCATTCAGCCTTTTGTTGTTATTACAGACAATGATGTTATTTTAATAGATTTTGGTTTAGGATTTGTCAATAACGACGTTCCATTTATTTATGAAATGCTAAGAAAAAACAATATAGAACCACAACAGATTACCAAAATTTTGGTTTCGCATTTACATAAAGATCATATTGAAGGAATTGGTTATTTTAAAAATGGTCAGTTCGTTCAAAATTTTCCAAATACGAAAATCTATATTCAAGAAAGAGAAATAGATTTCGCTTTAGAACAATCACAAAATCCGTCTTACGTTCCTGAAATATTAAATGAGCTGAAAGAATTACCAAACGTTGAATTATTAAATGAAGACAATGGTAATATAACTGATGAAATTTACTTTGAAGTTACAGCAGGACATACCCAATTTCAGCAAGTATTTTGGATTAAAGCAGATGATGAAATTGTGTTTTACGGAGCAGATGATTTACCGCAAAAAAGATATTTAAAAATTCCTGTTGCCTACAAAACCGATTTCGATGGAAAACGTGCTATGGAATCTCGAAAAAAATGGGAACTACAAGCAAAAGAAGAAAATTGGAAAGTGCTTTTGTACCATGATATGAAAACGCCAATTTTAGATTTTGCAGAAGAAAGAAGCGAGATGAAAGATGCTGTGTAGAAAAAAGAAGCAAGATTTTAATTTAAGCAGAAATAGAGAGGCAAGAAGATATTATACTTAAAACAATAAAGGAAAATTCAGATTAAATTATTTAGTCTGAATTTTTTTTTAGCAGAAAACAGAAGGAACAAAACGCTTTTTACTTTTTCTTCTAAAGAACTACGCAAAATAGAAAAAGCTTTTGTGATCTGTGCTTCAACGGTTTTGATTGAAACATCCAAATGTTCTGCGATTTCGATATTCGTTAAACCTTCTTTTTTACTTAAAATAAAAACCTCTTTACATTTTGGCGGTAAGTTTTGAATTTCTTTGTTTACTGCATTCAAAACCCTTTGAAAAGCTTCAGAATCATCTTCCTGAACGATTCCGTTTAAGGCATCATAATACGATTTTTCTAGAGAAAACAAAGACTGATTTTTTCGATATAAATCAATGAATTCATTGTAAACCAGTTTGTAAAGAAAACTTTTAAGAGAATGATCTGTTTTTAATCTCGTGCGCTGTTCCCAAACTTTAATAAAAACGTTTTGAACAATATCTTCTGCGCTGTATACATTTTTTACAAGACTGTTGGCATACACGCAAAGTTTGTGATGATAAGTATCGATGAGGTAGGTATAAGCGCTTTCATCTCCATTTTTTAGAGACTCAATTAATGTGGTATTATCGCTGTAATCATCAATCTTCATAAAAACAAATATATTAATTTATAATTTTTTTGATTCAAAAGTGACTTGATTTTCTTAAAAAGATGCACTTTTTTTATTTTCTATTTGAAATTTATTACAAATGGAAAAGGGATTAAAATGCAAATATAAAACTTTTACTTAATTAATTCTACTGAATTAGTAGAGTTTTGTTGAAAGAAAAGACTTGTGAAAAATAAAAAAATCATAAAAATGAAAAAAACTTTATCAAATTGTTAGGGTTTTGTTTTTTGGCTTCGTAATAATATTAAAAATGACCCAAATGACAGCGAAAAAATCAGAGCGATTAATCGTTAAATTTATCACAAATCAGGCTACTACCGAAGAAATTGAGCAGTTGACAGCGTGGTTAAAAGAAGACGAAAATAAAATTGTGTTTAAGGATTTTATAAAAATCAACTACGCAATAGAGGCTTCTTTGAATACATTTGATTCTTCTGAGGTTAGAAAACAACTTTCAGAGCGGATTCAACAGGAAAAGAATGTTTTTTACAAAAGAAGATTTTCATCTTTTTATAAATATGCCGCAGTTTTAATTGTGGCTCTTGGTGGGTTTTATTTTTATAAAAATTCTGGTTCAGAACAAGTTAAACAAAATGTTATCGTACCGAGAGTTGATGAAATTGTTTTACAATTTGGTAACGGAACATCTGAGAATATTGATATTTCTGAAGAAAAAAATGTTACGGATAAAGATGGAAATATCATCGGGAAACAAGAGAAAAACAGATTGGTTTATAATAGAGCTTTCGCTGAAGGAGAATTGGTTTATAATACTTTGAAAATTCCCTACGGGAAAAAATTTGAAGTACAATTGTCAGACGGAACAATTGTGCATCTGAATTCTGGAACTTCGTTAAAATATCCGGTACAGTTTGTAAAAAACAAAAGCAGACAAGTTTATTTAACAGGTGAAGCGTATTTTGAAGTAAGCAAAGATAAAAGCCATCCGTTTACGGTCAATGCAGAGGAAGTTAACGTTGAGGTTTTGGGAACAAAATTTAATGTGGATGCTTATCTTAATAATTCAAGTACAGATGTTGTTTTGGTTGAAGGTAAAGTTTCTCTTTCTAAAGATCAGAAAACAAGTCAGGTGTATTTGACTCCAGGTTTCAAAGGTTCGAATGTAAATGGAGAATCTTCATTTTTGACAGAACAGGTTAACACAGAATATTACACTGCGTGGGTAAAAGGAAGTTTGGTGTTTAAAAATGCTTCTTTCTCTGATATTATCAAAAAACTGGAACGTCAGTATAATGTAACTTTCATTAACAGAAATAAAGCTTTAGGAAAAGAAATTTTTAATGCCCGCTTTGATAATGAACCAATAGAAGTCGTTTTGAAATATTTCAGCGACAGCTACAAGATTGATTATGATATTGATAAGGATCAGATCACTATTAAATAAATTATCAATTAACAATTTATAATTAACAATTAAAAAAAGCCTATGTAACAAAAATCCAAGAATGAAGGATCGTTATAAAAAAACCGGAAAATGCGCCAACATTTCCCGGTAGAGTATATGCGGTCAGTTAATTAACCAACCAACATTAAAAAAACATTTAAAAGTATGAAAAAACTATTGAACAGAATTAGGTTTGATAAGCCTTTTTTGAAATTCGATTTGAAAATGAAATTAACCACTTTATTTCTGTTAACAGCCTTAACAGTAATGCACGCCGGAACCAGTTATTCTCAAAAATCTAATATTTCTTTTAATGCCAGCAATATGACCGTTGCAAAAGTGATTGAAAGACTTGAATATACTACAAATTACAGATTTGTTTACAATGTGAGATCTGTTGATTTAAACAGAGTAATCAATGTAAATGCAAACGATACTTCGATTGAAGTGATTTTAGCTAAAATTTTTAATAATACCAGTACAGACTTTAAAGTATCTGGAAATCATATTATTTTAATGCCTAAAAAAATCTCTCCAGACAAACCAGCTGAAGAGAAAAAGCCTGTAGCAGATTTTATTGTAAAAGGTAGAGTTACGGATGAAAAAGGGATGCCTTTGGCAGGAGCAGCAGTTTCTGACAATGGTTCAGGAAGAGGTGTGCATACCGAGTTTAATGGTGAATATCAGATTATTGCAGTAAACGGCGAAACTACTTTGGCTTTTGCTTATTTAGGATATGTGAGACAGGAAATTAAAGTTGATGGAAGAAATGTAATTAACGTTGTCTTAAAGGAAGATGTACTTCAGCTTGAAGGCGTGGTTTTAAAAACAGGTTATCAGGATATTACTGCAGAAAAAGCAACAGGATCTTTTTCTAGTTTAAAAGCAAAAGATTTTCAAGAACAACGATTAAATAGTTTAGACAAAATTTTAGAAGGTCGTATTGTTGGATACCAAGATGGAAAAATTCGTGGTACAACTTCTATGAACGGAGTTACCTCGCCATTGTATGTTATTGATGGTTTTCCTATAGAGAACACTAAGTATAATCAGAATTTTGCTTTAGAAGAAAATCTTCCAAACTTAAATTTAGAAGATATTGAAACCATTACAGTTCTTAAAGATGCTGCTGCTGCTTCTATTTATGGAGCGCGTGCTGCTAATGGAGTTGTAGTAATTACAACTAAAAAGGCAAAAGCAGGAAGAACTAATATTTCTTATACAAGTAATATTACAGTAACACCATACAGAAATTATACTGATAATTTGACCAACTCGGCAGATATTATTGATTTAGAGAGAGGTTGGGCAGCTTCAAACCCGAATCTTCAAGGAGCAAACGCAAGTACTTATGCGCAATCATTATTAAATAATGCAGCTTTTACAAGTTTGGGGATGAATACCATTTTAAAAGGATATTCGGGAGCAATTTCTCAAACCGATGCTTCTAACCAGCTGAATCATTTGGCATCTCTTGGTTACAAATATTTTGATGATGTAGCAAGATATGCTAAACGAGATCAGTTTTATACACAGCACAATATTAGTGTAGGAAAAGGATCTGAATCGAACAGTTTTAATGCATCTTTGACCTATAAGAATAATCAGCTGGAAGATATTTATTCTGAAAATGAGAGCATTGGGCTTAACTTAAAAAACTCAACTCAAATAAATCACTGGCTTTCTGTAGATTTAGGAAGTTATACCAATTTTGGTAAAAGCGATTTACAGAGTTATTATCCTTATAATCCTAGTTATTTAGGAAGCGCAGGATTTAAATATCAACCATACAATCAATTAGTTAATGATGATGGATCTTATTTTACCTCTACAGCGGCTTCTCGATACAATAATTTTACGCTTCAGTCTATGCAGAATTATGGTATGTACAATATGGATATTACGCCAATGGACGAGTTGGGTAGAAATGTAAGCGAGACCAAAAGTTTCTTAAATCGTACGTTTGCAAAATTTAATGTAAAGTTTAGTAACGCGTTTACTTACAATGCAATGTTTCAGTATGAATTTGGTGTAGATCGTACCAATTATTTAAGAGAAAAAGAATCATTTAGCGTAAGAGAACAGGTAAACGGAATGATGACTATTGCAAACAATGCAGCAGTTTACAATTTACCTTATGGTGATATTTTAAAAGAAACCAATCAATTTACAAATGCTTATAATTTCCGTCAGCAATTAAATTTTGCTCAGATATTTAATGATAAGCATGATGTTTCTGCAATTGTGGGTATGGAAATACGCCATAATAAAGCAGAGTATAGAGATGATACACGTTATGGTTGGGACGAACAAACTTTATCTTTCGCACCAATCAATCAGGTTGATTTATTAAAAGTATATGGTAGTGTTTTTAATGGGTATATGTCTACTAATAATTTTTCTGCAGAAAGAGAATTACAGAATCGATATGTTTCTGTTTACAGTACAGCAGGTTACACTTACGACAAAAAATATACTTTAAGCGGAAGTTTGCGTTGGGATCGTTCTAATTTATGGGGAACAAATAATAAATACCAGAATAAACCAACTTGGTCTGCAGGGGCGGGATGGAATATTAATCAGGAATCTTTCTTTGCAGTAAATTGGGTAGATGCACTTAAACTGCGTGCTTCTTACGGTATTGGAGGAAATATAGCTAAACTTTCAGCTCCTTATTTAACAGCTTACTATACAAATAATGGTAATGTAGGAGGTGTTCAGGGAAGCGTGAATTCTAGACCAAATCCTGAATTATCTTGGGAAAAAACCACCACAAAAAATATTGGATTAGATTTTAGTTTGTTCAAAAGTAGATTGAGCGGAACTTTTGATTTTTACAATAAAAAAGGAGAAGATTTATTGGCCAGCAGTACCGGAATTCCAACTGAAGGCTGGGGATATTCTACTTACAATTTAAACAACGGAGAAATGACCAATAGAGGTTATGAAGTAAGTTTAAGAGGAACAATTGTTAAAACGCCATCTTTTTCTTGGGATGCATCAGTACTGTACGCTAATAACAAAAATAAAGTGGATTATGTTAATGTAAAAGCACCAGTTTATTATTTACAATTAGATTACCCATCTGCTTATCCTAGAGTTGGCAATAACTACAATTCTATTTACGGATACAAATGGGCAGGCCTAAGCGATAAAGGTTTACCACAAGTATACGATGCTTCAGGAACTGCCATAATTTATAATCCTGCCGATTTAGAAGCAATACACGATTACGGTTCTACAGTACCAAATCATAGCGGATCTTTTCATACTTCTGTAGCCTACAAAGGCTTTTCTCTTTCAGCATTATTTATTTACGAACTGGGACATAAAGTTAGAAATACCTTCTTGCCGATGTTAAATAATAACTATTCTGGAGCGTTAGGAGGCTATGTAACGGATATTACAGTAATAAACAAAAATATTGTAAATCGTTGGCAGCAACCAGGTGATGAGGCTTTTACCAATGTACCTCGCGCAGTTTATGAATATGAGTCTGATTTTAACAGTGCTTCACGCGATATTTATCGTTATGCAGATATTAACATTCTAGATGCTTCAAATGTGAGATTAAGCAATGTTTCATTAGCGTATCAATTGCCAAGGGATATTGTTAAGAAAATAAATCTATATGACGTACGATTTAATTTGAATGCAGAAAATGTATACACTTGGGCAAAAAGCAGAGATGCTAAATATATGCTGAACGGTTTCCAGTCACCAAGTTTTGTTTTTGGTGTAAATGTTAATTTCTAATTTTAAAAGAAGACAAAATGAAAAATCTATATAAAAATATACTGTACGTATTAGCATTAGGAATAACTTTTGCCTCTTGTGAAAATTATTTGGATGATGTGCCAAAAGGCTCTAAAACTCCAACTACATTAGCAGATTTTGAAGCTTTTATAAGAGACGAATATGGCAACCAAGTAGTAAACGTAGAGCAAGCTATAAGTTTGATGAATGATAGATTTCAAACTGCTGCCAATTTGGCTTACTACCGATTGACAAATGCTAATTATATGTGGGATGAAAATGCAGATCGTATTGATTTGAATCAGGCAGATGAAACTACATATTATAGAACTTATGCCGGAATTTCGACTTTTAATCTGATTATCGAAAATGCTTTGACAACAACCGAAGCAAAAGAGGCAGATAAAAGAATTCTTTGGGCTCAGGCAAAAATGTTGCGAGCGATGTCTTATTTTACACTGACCAATTTTTATGCAGATACTTACACTACTGCAAATGCAAGTAAATTATCAGTGCCTTTAATTACCAGTGCCGATATTAATGCGCCAAGCAAACAGGTAACAATTAAGGAAATGTACGATTTCATTCTAAAAGATGTAAATGAAGCGATTCCATATTTGCCAAAAGTTTCGCAAACGGCTTTGCATCCAAATTTAGGAGCTGGTTATGCATTTTATTCACGTGTTTATTTACAAATGAATAATTATACAGAGGCTTTAAAATATGCCGACATGGCTTTGGCTGAAAACAATAAATTATTTGATTGGGTAGCTTATTACAACGCTAACAAAACAGTAATCGATTTGCCAAATTCATATACTACAACGCCATCGCCAATGGGATATAATTATGTTGAAAATTATACTTTTCGTCATGGTTCTTCTTACTCGTTAGGAAGAGAATTAAGTATTCCGGTAGAAAGAGCGCAACGTTTTGAAGCAGGAGATCTTAAATACAAATCACGTTGGAAAATCAGAACTGTTGGTGCAGATACCTATTATTATTCAACTATGTCAGGAATGTATAATTTTGGAGGAATCACTACTGTTGAAGTTTATTTAATCAAAGCAGAATGTTTGGCTCGTGAAAATAAAATAAGCGAAGCGCTGACAATTTTAAACACTATTCGCAAAACGCGTATTTTGCCAGCATCTTATGCAGACATTTCAACAACCGACAAAACAACGGCTTTGAATGCTATTTTCAATACTAAGCGTAACGAACTTATTTTAACATTAATACCTTTTGCAGATGCACGTCGTCTGAATGCAGAAGGAACTTATCCGTTTAGTTTATCTAAAGTTGTAGGAGGTGTAACTTATAACTTGTCTTCAACATCACATATGTGGACAATGCCTTTCCCACAAGGAGCAACGCAAAATCCAGGAAACGGAACAATAACACAAAACGTAGCTAAATAATAACTCAAAAGCTTTCCGATTAGGATTCCGAAAGGGAAGCTTTTTTTAAAATATCAATCAAAAATGAATACAATTAAATTTAAAATTTTAGGATTGTGCATTTGTTTGTTTATGATTTCAAACAATGGTCAAGCACAAAAGAAAAAGACAGCATCTGCTTCAGCAGCAACAACTTATTCTATAGAAGGGAATATCTCTGGACTTGCAGAAGGGACAACTGTAAAATTGATTCCAGGAGCAACACATTCTTCTGAACTGCCAGTTGCTGAAACAACATTAAAAGAAGGAAAATTTACTTTCTCAGGAAAATTAAAAGAACCTCGTTTTTTCTATGTTGTCTTTGGTAAAAGCAAAGGAACTATTTCTGTAATGGTCGAAAATTCAAAAATAAAAATTTCGGCGGCTGGTACTGTTTCAGATAAAGAGGGAGAATATATCACTTTTAAAGATGTATTAATAACAGGTTCAAAATCGCATGATTATTATGCGAAAGAAACGGCTTTTAAACAAGAATTAGAATCTGATTATGTAGCCTATCATGTTGGAATAAATGAACTTAGTAATTTGGCTGGAAAAGCAAGAAAAGAAAACAACAAGAAATTATTAGATTCTGTTTACAATACAGCACAGTGGAAAAAATTTGAAGCTGACGAAAAGGCGTTTTTCACGAAAGTGGAATTATTGTCAAAGAACTTGATCGAAAAACATAAAACCAATTGGTGGGGACCATTTTTTATGATGACTTCTTACAGTTATTTTACTCCAGAACAAAAGCCAATTTACGAGCAGTTTTCAGATGCAGCAAAGAAAAGTTACTACGGACAAGTTGTAGACAAAGATTTGAATCCGAAATCGTTAGTAGGAACAAGCATCGCTAATTTTGGTTTAAAAGATAAAGACGGAAAAACGTTTAATGCAAAAGAAATTGTTGCAGGAAAAAAATACATTTTAGTAGATTTTTGGGCTTCTTGGTGTGGTCCATGCCGAAAAGAAATTCCGAATTTAA
Organism: Flavobacterium potami; assembly: GCF_020026915.1. Classification (GTDB taxonomy): domain Bacteria; phylum Bacteroidota; class Bacteroidia; order Flavobacteriales; family Flavobacteriaceae; genus Flavobacterium; species Flavobacterium potami. The sequence continues at coordinate 46,340 of NZ_JAINUY010000002.1, forward strand.
AAACCGCTTATGCAGAATATGCTCCAAAAGGATTTGAAATTTTAAGCGTTTCAATTGATAAAGACGAAAAAGCTTGGCAGAAAGCACTTGGACAAGAAAATATGCAGTGGCATAATCTTCTAGACGACGATAAAGTGAGTAAATCATTTAACGTAAAAGCAATTCCAGCCACTTATTTAGTAGACGGTAAAGGTGTAATTATCGGAGAAAACTTGAGAGGTGCAGAATTGGAAGCTAAATTGAAAGAACTTATGAAATCTTAGTATTTAGTCTCGGTTTTCAGTCGCAGTTTTCAGTCGCAGTCACAGTTTTCAGCGGCGGTTTACTTTAGTCATACAGTTGATAACTGAAAACCGAGACTGAGACTGAAAACTAAAAACGATCTTAATTATAAAAAAAATATAACATGAAAAAAACAATCTTAAAATCAAGTCTATTCGCATTAGCAATGGCGACGGCATTTACTTCTTGCGCGAAGAAAGAAGGATACACAATTAACGGAAAAATTGCAGGATTAGATAAAGGAATGGTTTATCTAGAATATGCAGACGAAAAAGGAGATAAAAAAATAATCGATTCTGCTGAGGTAAAAGAAGGTGCATTTTCTTTTACAGGTAAAATAGGAGAACCGTTATTTCATACCGTTAAAATTAAAGGACAAGAATACGGAGCGTATTTTCTTTTAGATAATGAAGACATCGCAATCGAAGCAAAAAAAGATTCAGTTTTTAAAGCGAAAGTAACAGGCGCTACTCAAAACGGATTTTATAAATCATATTACGATAACGAATTCAAAAAAATACAAGCAGTTGCTGGTCCGATTTACAAATTATCTGATTCTTTAACTCAAGGAGGAAAAGTAAAATTGACTCCAGAACAGCAAACAATGATGGATAAAAAATGGAAAGATCTTGGCGCTTTCGCGGATGATCTAACAGACAAATTCATCAAGAAAAACAAAGACAATTTAGGTGGAGCATTAGTAATCGAAGATCGAATTGTGTCTTACGGAACTCCAGAAAAAGTAAAAGAATATTATGCAGTTTTATCTCCAGAAATTCAGAAATCTTTCTACGGAAAAAAATTAAAAGCAACAATTGATTTAAATGACAAAACAGCAATTGGCGCTCCGGCATTGGAATTTTCTCAAACTGATGTAAACGGAAAAGTGGTGAAATTATCAGATTATAAAGGAAAGTATGTTTTAGTAGATTTCTGGGCTTCTTGGTGCGGACCATGCCGAAAAGAAAACCCAAATGTGGTGGTAGCTTACAAAACGTATCACGATAAAGGATTTGATGTTTTGGGAGTTTCATTAGACGATAAAAAGAAACTTTGGGAAAAAGCAATCGAAAAAGACGGTTTAACTTGGACACACGTTTCTGATTTAAAAGGATGGCAAAATGAAGCAGCTGTTTTGTACGGAGTTAAAATGGTTCCAACCAACTACTTAATTGGACCAGACGGAAAAATCGTAGCTAAAAACCTTAGAGAAGCTGAATTGCAATCTAAATTGAAGGAAATTTTCAGTAAATCGTAAATCCAGTTTTCAGTCTCGGTTTTCAGTTTCCAGTTAAACTGAGACTGAAAACTGCGACTGAAAACTAAAAAATCTCTCACTTATAAAAATGAAAAAATACATCTTTCTGGGCTATTGCTCATTAGCTTTCTGCACACTTTTGTCAGCGCAGACTAAATCGGTTAATTTTAAGAAAATAAAAGAATTAGGCGGAATCGAGGAATATTTGTACCAGCCTAACGGAATGAATGTTTTGCTTCTGCAGGACAATGCTTCTCCTGTTGCAACAGTACAAATTGTATATCGCGTAGGTTCTAAACATGAGGTTTTAGGAAATACAGGATCTACACACCTTTTAGAACATTTAATGTTTAAAGGAACGCCAACTTTCAACAAGAAAAACGGAAATACAATTACTGATGTTCTACAAAATACAGGAGCACAATTAAATGCGACAACTTGGTACGATCGTACAAATTATTTTGAAACGCTTCCGAGTGATAAAATTGAATTAGCGATTCAAATCGAAGCCGACAGAATGCGTAATTCTTTATTGTTGAAAGAAGATAAAGAAGCAGAAATGACGGTTGTTCGCAACGAATTTGAGCGTGGAGAAAACAACCCGAATAGTTTATTAGATAAAGAAATCTGGGCTGCGGCTTATATTGCACATCCCTATCATCATTCTACAATTGGATGGAAATCGGATATTGAAAATGCTCCAATCGAAGTTTTAAAGAATTTCTACAATACCTATTATTGGCCTGATAATGCAACTTTAACGATTATAGGTGATTTCAAAAAAGAAAATGTTTTTGAATTGATCGAAAAATATTTCGGTAAAATCACAAAAGCACCAAAAGCAATGCCTCAGCCTTATACAGAAGAGCCTCAGCAATATGGAGCTCGTAAAATTATTGTGAAAAAACCAGGAGAATTGGGTGTTGTAAACAAAGCGTACAAAATTCCAGGGGCTTTAAACGAAGATCTTCCTGCGTTGAATATTTTGGCTCAGATTATAGGTGTTGGTCCATCAGCTATTTTAAATAAAACTTTTGTTGATACTCGTTTAGGAATTTATACGTATGCAAGTGCAACAAACTTTAAAGAAGTTGGACTTTTCACTATTGGTGTTGGTTTTCCGACGACTTCAAAACACGAAGATATCGACGCTAAAATCAGCGAAGTTGTAGCTAAAATTCAGAAAGAAGGAGTAACGCAGGATGAGGTAAATAGAGTTGTGGCAAAAATCAGTGCACAAACTATTTTGGCTCGCGATGGTTCTGGTGTAATTGCATCGGCATTAAACGAAGCAATTGCTTCTGGCGACTGGACGGATTATATTACAGGTGTTGACCGATTGAAAAAAGTAACTCCAGCGGATGTTCAGCGTGTAGCCAATAAATATTTGGTTGAAGACCAAAGTACAACAGGATATTTTATTCCGAAACAAGCGGGCTCTCAAAATAATAATTCGGCGAAAGCTAATAATTATATGCCAGAAAATGGTCCGTTTTATTACAGACATTCAGAAGAAGGACATATTCACGAAGAAACTTCATCAGCTCCGGCTTTAGTAAAAAATTCAACAGAAGAAATGGCTGCTCCAGAAACTTTAATCGAAAAATCGGCTTCAGCTTTTAAAAGAGAAAAAGTATCAGGAATTGACGTCGTTTCGGTAAAAACTTCAGCAAAAGATTTTGTTACCGTTGCAGCAAGTATTTCGTTAGGAAATTATGCAAGCGAAACGAAAAATGATGTTATTCCGGCATTAACTGCATCAATGTTATCAAAAGGAACCACATTAAACGACAAATTTAAATTCTCTGAAAAACTTCAAAAATTAGGAGTAAACCTTAGTGTAAACGCTTCGACTTTCAAAATCAATATCGGATTTAAATGTTTGAAAAAAGACTTAGATCAGGTTATTGCTTTATTAGCTGAAGAATTGAGAAATCCGTTGTTTGATGCCAAAGAATTCGAAAACTTGAAACAGCAGTTTATTGGAAATACACAACAGGATTTAAACGATCCAGGCGAAAGAGGAAGCATTGCTTTGTCTCAGGCGATTTATCCAAAAGGAAATCCGAATTATAGTTTAAGTGTTGAAGATAACATTGACAATATCAAAAAAGCAACTTTGGATGAAGTGAAAGCATTCCACAAAAAATATTTTGGAACTGCTTCAATGCGTTTGGTGATTGTAGGTGATACAGACGGTGCGAACTTAAATAATGCTCTAAAAAAATCATTCAAAAACTGGAATGGTGGTGTTACAGAAAAACTGAAATTTGAAGAAGCTTCAAAATCGGCATCAAAAACAGAAGTTGTAACTATTCCAGAAAAACCAAGTGCTGAACTATTCATTGGTCAGTTTACAGGATTAAAAAGATCGGATGCCGATTATATTCCATTTTACATCGGAAATTACACTTTAGGAGCAGGTTTTGCAGGACGTTTGATGCAAACTGTTCGTGATAATGATGGTTTAACGTATAATATTTCTTCTGGTTTAGGTGGTAATATCGAAACGGGCGGTTATTGGTTTGTAAATGCTTCTTTCAATCCTAATTTATTTCAAAAAGGCTTAGACGCCACAATGGTTCAAGTCGATAAATGGGTGAAAGAAGGAATTACTCCAGCAGAACTAGAAAACAAGAAAACCAATTTGATTGGAAGTTTTAAAGTCGGAATGTCGACTACAAACGGAATGGCAAGAACGATTTTGAGCTTTATTGAAAGAGGCTTAGAACCTAGTTATATTGAACAATATCCAAATGATATTCAAAAAGCAACTTTACAGCAAGTAAACGATGCTATTAAGAAATATGTTCAATTGGATAAAATGATCATTATCAAAGCTGGATCCCTTGAGAAATAGTTTTCAGTCTCAGTCACAGTTTTCAGTCTTGTAACTTCAACTTTGTCAAAGTTTCAAACTTTGACAAAGTTAGCGACTGCGACTGCGACTGCGACTGCGACTGCGACTGCGACTGCGACTGCGACTGCGACTGCGACTGCGACTGCGACTGCGACTGCGACTGCGACTGCGACTGCGACTGCGACTGCGACTGCGACTGCGACAGAAAACTAAATTTTAATAGTGTCTTTCATTTTTAAATCTGAATTAGTAAGCAATTTTCTGTGAAAGGCCTAAAAGAGCTGTTTACGGACAGCTCTTTTTTTATTATAACTAAACCCAAAAACAATGAAAAATACCATTATAATAATACTGTTATTAATTTCTGCCACTACATTTGGACAAATGTACAACCCGGTAAAATGGTCAACAACTGTAGAGAAAATTTCAGACAAAGAATACATCTTAAAAGCGCAGGCGAAAATACAATCTGGCTGGCACTTGTACGGACAATACATCGAAGAAGGCGGACCTTCTCCAACAGCTTTTGCCTTTAAAAATCAACCTAAAAAATTCGAGTTAATCGGAAAAACAACCGAAGACAAAGGGCACGAAACAGTTGATAAAATCTTCGATATGAAAATTAAATATTTTGAAGATAAAGCACTTTTCACTCAAAAAATCAAATTCACTTCAGAAGCTGTTTCTAACATTTCTGCAGATGTTGATTTTATGGTTTGTGATGACAGCAATTGTTTGCCACCGTCTACAGAAGAATTAACGTTTAATATTCCGACTGAAAAGAAATTGGCTTCCGCCGAAGAAACTCCAACCGTAAAACAAGATTCTGTAATTACAGAAGAAAAAACTGTTGTTCAAACAGAAGAAAAAGTTAATGGTGCAATTCCAGATTCATCCAAGAAAACAGAATCGAGAGGATTATTGACGATTTTTATTTTAGCTTTTTTATCTGGATTTGCTGCATTATTAACGCCTTGCGTTTTCCCAATGATTCCGATGACGGTAAGTTTTTTTACCAAACAAAGTAAAAGCAAAGCGGCTGGAATTAGAAACGCTATGATTTACGGAATCTCAATCGTAATCATTTATGTTTTACTAGGTTCACTTGTAACCGCAGTTTTTGGTGCCGATTCGTTGAATGCGCTTTCAACCAATGTTTGGTTCAACTTGATTTTCTTTATTTTATTGGTAGTTTTTGCCTGTTCATTTTTAGGAGCTTTCGAAATTGTATTGCCAAGTTCGCTAGCCAACAAAGTCGATTCGCAAGCTGATAGAGGAGGACTAATTGGGATTTTCTTTATGGCTTTGGCTTTGGCCATTGTATCATTTTCTTGCACGGGACCTATTGTCGGAACTTTATTAGTTGAAGCGGCTTCAAAAGGAGGCATCGCGCCAATCGTTGGAATGTTAGGATTTTCGATTGCAATCGCGTTACCATTCTCTTTATTTGCTGCTTTTCCAGGCTGGTTAAACGCATTGCCAAAATCGGGTGGATGGCTGAATACGGTAAAAGTCGTTTTAGGATTTTTGGAACTGGCTTTGGCATTCAAATTTTTATCCAATGCCGATTTAGTTTTACAATTGCATTGGCTGGAAAGAGAAGTTTTCTTAGCGATTTGGATTGCCGTTTTCGGAATGCTGGCTTTTTATTTATTCGGAAAAATTACGTTGCCACATGATTCGCCATTAAATCACATTTCAGTTGGGAGATTAGGTTTCGGATTATTGGTTTTAAGTTTTACAATTTATTTGATTCCGGGACTGTGGGGCGCACCTTTAAAACTAATCAGCGGATTTCCACCTCCAATGCAATACAGCGAATCGCCAAACGGACTTGGGGTTTCGGGAAATTCCGAACTAAAAATTACAGGTTCGTTGCCAGAAGGAGCAGAACATGGTCCGCAGAATATCATAACTTTCCACGATTATGATAAAGGAATGGAATATGCGAAAAAAGTAGGGAAGCCAGTTTTATTAGATTTTACAGGATATGCGTGCGTAAACTGTAGAAAAATGGAAGAATTGGTTTGGTCAGATCCAAAAGTTTTGGGTGTTTTAAATAATGATGTCGTTTTGATTTCGCTTTATGTCGATGATAAAAAAGAACTTCCAGAAAACGAACAATATTTTTCTGAAACAACTGGAAAAAAAATCAAGACTATTGGAAACAAATGGAGCGATTTACAGATCAAAACCTACAAAGCAAACGCACAGCCGTTTTATGTAATTGTAGATCATCAAAGTGCAAGTTTGACTGAGCCTTCGGCTTATAATCCTGATATTGAAGAGTATTATAATTGGCTTCAAAACGGGATTCAGAACTTTAAAAAGTAGAACGATTTTTACTTTTTGCATTAAAAACAAACCTCCAAAAGCTGATAGATTTTGGAGGTTTATTTTTTTTCATTTCAATTAAAGAAAAGCTTGTCCTTATTAAAAGGTTTACTGTTGACGCAGATTTATAAATTAATGCCACAAAATTAAGTAAAGGTAAACGGTTGTCACGATGTTTTTCCTTTTAACCGTTTGAATTTTTGTACTTCGTCAGCCAGTTGCTGGTTTAATAAGACTTGTTCTTTATGCTGTATTTCCATTTTTTTGATGGTTTCTGTTGCTGTAGTAAGTCTTGTTGTAATGTCATCCAGAAAATCTCGATAATATTTTACAGCGCTTACGGCATTGTCAATTTCGGCGGCACGATCTTCTGCGAGTGTTTTTCGCATAGAGAAAATCCAGGTTATAAGAGAGGCAAAAAAAGCCGTCAGCGTGGGGTATAAAAAATGTTCCATTAAATGTTGTTATAAATTGAATATTGAATTAAAGTTTTTTAGCTATAAATCTAAGTGGTATCGTTTTCATTTATTTTTTTTAATATCAAATTCTCTTAAATTTCTTTCAGGGAGCATTTGGATTTTTACTTAGTGAGTTCTCCAATTTTTGAATTTTTACTTTTATCTGAACTGTTTTCATTTCGATTTGGATTAAATGGTTTTAATGATATTTGTTTTTTTATTTTCTAATTTAGAAGGGTAATATTTTACGTCTTTTTTTGTTTTTGCTGTGATTTTGTTTTTGATTTATTTTTTCATGTGTTAAGTGTTTGTATATTAGGTGTATGTGTGCTTTTTTGTGTCTGAATAATTGTTAATTTAAGCCAAATGATTTATTATATTGAGCCTTGTTTTTCATTTTTATTTTTCTTTACTTTGCAAATATAATGTAAAATAATACATTAAAAATAAAATTTAACGTAAAATAATACATCTTTTTATGGGGTCAACGGAAAGAGTAAGAGAGTATCTGGATTTTAAGGGGATTACTAAATATAAATTCTGTAATGATTTGGGATTTTCTAATAAGTTTTTAGATAATAGCAGTAATATGGGAACAGATAAGGCGTGTAAAATATTACAACATTATCCAGATCTAAATTCGGAGTGGTTATTGACGGGAAATGGACCAATGATTAAGGAAGAAAATGCAAGTTTAGTGATTATGAATAATGATAGAAAAACGGTCGATTCGTTACATATAAGTCAAGAAATACCATTATATGATTTAGAGGCCGTTGCAGGTTTGAGAGAATTGTTTAGTAGTGGAGAACCGCAAAGAATTTTGGATACCATAAAAATTCCGAATCTTCCAAAATGCGATGGGGCAATTTCTGTAACGGGAGATAGTATGTATCCGTTACTAAAATCGGGAGATATTATTTTATATAAGGAAACCGAATTTGAAAATATCTTTTTTGGCGAAATGTATCTTCTAAGTGTAAAACTAAATGATTGGGAAGAATATATTACAGTGAAATATGTTCAGAAATCGGAACAAGGGCAAGAATATGTAAAATTGGTAAGTCAGAATTCGCATCATCAGCCAAAAGATATTCATATTTCAAAAATTTCTGCTTTAGCACTAATAAAAGCTAGTATTCGTATAAATACGATGATGTAATTTTTTTTGATAAAATCTCTTTTTTTAAGGATGAAGAGTGAAAAAATAAAAAAGGCCTTAACCAGAACTTAAAAGTTTGGCTAAAGCCTTTTCGTATTTTCTATTTAATGCTAATTAGAAAGTTTCAAATCATAACGTTCCTCATAAAATGTTTTTCCCCATTCTTTAACTTCTTCAGATTGCGTAAGTTCGAATCCGGCCATTTTATACATTTCTAGGGCTTTATTTTGCAGACTTGTCGTAAGTAGAAAAACGTTTTTAAATTTTTTCTCTTTACAGAAATCCACAGCATCAGTTAAAAGTTTTTTACCAATTCCTAATCCTCTAAAGGTAGGATCGAGCAGAAACCATCGCAATTGTGCTTCTTGATTAGGCTGATGTATAATTGCAACACAGCCAACAATTTTATTGTTGTATTCTGCCATCCAGATTCGGTCGTTTTCTGGAGAATATTTTTCTAAAAAATCGTAAAAAGTCTTGATTACATATTTCTCAAAATCAGTTGAGAAGTTGTATTCTTTTCCATAAATCGCACCATGTAAATGAATAATGTAGCCAATATCTCCAGGAGTAATTTCATGACGGTATACAATATCTTCTCGCACGATTTTGTTTTCTGTAAGCAGATTTCTAACCGTGTTCATCGAATCGACTAAAATCTCTTTTTCTGATGAATTTAGTTTCTCTATTTTACCTTCAATCTTGTTTTCAGATTTGTCATTTAAAATACTTAATAATTCATTTCCAGAATTTGTCAGTTTAATGTTGGAAGCGCGTTTGTCTTCTGTAGAAGTAACTTTCTCAATTAAATTTTCTTTTAAGAAACGTTTTAAAATTCGGCTTAAATAGCCTTTGTCCAAATTTAAAATTTCAGTTATTTTCTGCGCGGTTATAGAGTTGCTTTCGCTGATTTCGTATAGGATTCGAATTTCGGTCAAAGAATATTCGCTATCCAAATAATGCTGACTTAAGATATCTAAATGTGCGGTGTAAAATCGATTAAAACTTCTAATTTTTGAAGTAATGGTATTCATAATTTGAGCGGATTGTATTATGAATACAAATATATAAAATTAGTTGCTTTTGTCAACTACTTTGGTGTTTTTATTTCTTTTAAATGAATTTAAAATTTATAGTTGGTTTTAGATTTCAAATGTAATAATGTATAAAAGTTTTGAAAAAGGGAAATGATGTCTTTTGAGTGGGCTACCGTGTTAAGTGTTTTGCCTGGTAGTTGTTTAGAAATGTAAGAAAGAGGATTGTTTGATCTATAAAAAAATAGGGTCTTCAGATGAAGACCCTATGAGCGGAGAAAGAGGGATTCGAACCCCCGGACCTGTTACAGTCAACAGTTTTCAAGACTGCCGCATTCGACCGCTCTGCCATTTCTCCAGTATGTTGCTATCATTAGCTGATTGCGGGTGCAAAGATAATATGTTTTTTCGATTTTGAAAATTTTTTTAATACTATTTACAAAGAAAATTTATGTAAATCCAGTATAAAAAGAAAAAACCCTTAACAAAGTTAAGGGTTTTAAAATTCAGCGGAGAAAGAGGGATTCGAACCCCCGGACCTGTTACAGTCAACAGTTTTCAAGACTGCCGCATTCGACCGCTCTGCCATTTCTCCAGTATGTCGCTATCATTGTCTGATTGCGGGTGCAAATATAAGACGGTTTTTCGGTTAACAAAACTTTTTTTTGGATTATTTTTAAACTTTTTTAAAAATAATTTCCAAGTGTCTAATTGTCAGTATTTGCGAGGAAACTTTTTTTTGTGAGGTTATTCCAAATCGTCTAAAATTGGCGTTGGTTTTTTGTTTTCATCAACTGCAACAAACGAAAAAGTTCCTGAAACTACTGTTTCACGAAGCTCCGAATACATTTGTTCCATAAAAATATCTACATGAATTTTACAACTGGTTCTTCCAACACTGTCTACTTTTGCGACTAATTCTATTAAAGTTCCTGCAGGAATCGCTTTTTTAAAGTCAATTTGACCCGTAGAAATTGTAACTACTTTTTTACGGCTAAAACGAGTGGCACAAATAAATGCTACTTCATCCATAAGATGAAGTGCAGTTCCTCCAAATAAAGTATCATAATGATTTGTTGTACTTGGAAAAACGGCCTTAAAAATACGTGTTTCAGATTTTTGAATTCTTTCTTCTACTGTTCCCATATTAGTAATTAACATATTCAGTAATTTCAAGTCCATAGCCAATCATACCAACACGTTTTGTCTGTTCAGTATTTGAAACTAATCTGATTTTAGAAATATCTATATCATGAAGAATTTGGGCTCCAATTCCGTAATCTTTACTGTCAATAATAACTTTTGGAGCTTTCAAAGTTCCGTTAGACTGTAGTGTTTTAAGCTCCGAAATTCTATTTAAAAGATTTACCGCCGTCATGTCCTGATTGATAAAGATTACGGCACCTTTTCCATTTTCATTAATTACTTTAAACATGTCGTCTAATTGCTGTTCAGCGTTATTAGTTAATGTTCCTAATAAGTCATTATTTACTTGAGAAGAATGTATTCTAGTTAAAATTGGTTCTCCCGAATTCCATGTGCCTTTTGTCAAAGCAATATGGATTTGTTTATTAGTTGTTTGTTCGTAAGCTCTTAATCTGAAAGTTCCAAAACGAGTTTCAATGTCAAAATCTTCTTTTTTGACAATCAGGCTGTCGTGCTGCATTCTGTAAGCTACTAAATCTTCAATTGAAACTAATTTCAAATTGAATTTTTTCGCTACTTCAATAAGTTGAGGTAAACGAGACATTGTACCGTCTTCATTTAAGATTTCGCAGATTACACCAGCAGGTTTAAAACCCGCTAAACGTGCGAAATCAATTGCAGCTTCTGTATGTCCAGTTCTTCTTAGAACACCTCCTTGTTTTGCAATTAATGGAAAAATATGGCCAGGTCGTGCTAAATCGTGAGGTTTAGTATTAGGGTCAACTAAAGATTCAACTGTTTTAGAGCGATCAGCTGCAGAAATACCAGTAGTGACTCCGTTTCCTTTTAAGTCAACAGAAACGGTAAATGCAGTTTCCATGTGATCGGTGTTATTGGTAACCATTGCGCGTAGATCTAATTCTTTACATCTGCTTTCTGTAAGTGGTGTACAGATTAAACCGCGTCCGTGCGTTGCCATGAAATTGATCATTTCTGGTGTCACTTTTTCAGCGGCAGCTAAAAAATCACCTTCGTTTTCACGATCTTCATCATCGACTACAATGATTACTTTACCTTGACGAATATCTTCTATAGCTTCTTCAATGGTATTCAGTTGTATTTTTGTTGTTGACATAATTATTCTTGCTTTTGAGCTGGAAAAAACCGCTCGGAAATTTTCTGAAATAGTTGTGAAATCGGAGTTGTAATCGCATCGAAATTAATCAATCCGTTATCATTTGTAGCACGGTAAGTTAAAAGAATGGCCAGTGGCGATAGGATAAATGATGACATCCATGATCCTAAAAATGGAGACATACCGCCTTCCTGTGATAATCTTTTTCCGAAAGTATTGATAAAATGAAAAGTAATAAAGATTAAAACGGCAAATACAATTGGAAGCCCAAGTCCTCCTTTTCTGATAATAGCACCAAGTGGCGCTCCAATAAAGAACATTAAGAAACAAGCAAAAGCAATAACGAATTTCTCGTATAATGCACTCAAATGTTTATTGATTTCTCTTTGTTTGTCTTTTAAGTCTTTTTGGGTCGTTTCTATGGTGTAAATGTTGCTTGTAATATTACTTCCTGCCATTTTTAAAATATCTACCTGATCTTTGTTGGAATACAATGACATAAGATTATTGGGCAGTTGTTTTTTCTTTATATCTTTTCTTACAGGCTGTGGTACTGCTTTTCTAATTCCGACTCTTTGATTAATGTTTTCAGAAAAAGAGACGATTTCATTATCCAAATTTTTGTTTAATGAATCTAAAGTATAACGTAATTCGTTAACATTCAACATTGCATTTGTACCAGCAATGCTTTCCTTGCTGTCGTCAACTTTGTTTAATTCTGATAAGTCGATATTGATGATCTGTTTTTTAAATTTTCCTTTTATAAAAGGCAATTTAGCGCGATCTTCATATTTTTTGGGTGTAACATCTTGATAATAATAACCGTCATTTAAAACTAGTTGAAGAATGCTCGATTTTTCACTACTAATTAATTCACCGGTTTTGGATTTAATAACAGTCTTATTTTCACCCATGGTGCTTGGCTTTTCATGAATGGTTACGCCTGTAAGATGATTTCCGTTTTCTCCTGTTTTTTTGTTGACTTTGATATTGTAAAATCCAACATCATTAAATTGGCCTTCGGCAATTGCCATTGCTGGTTTAGCTTGTGCTATATTTTTTCTAAAGTTTACAAATTTATATTCTGCGTAAGGAATAACATTATTTGCAAACCAAAAAGCGACAATACTTAAAACAAAAATGAAGATAATCAGAACTCTCATAGCCCTTTGCAGAGAAATTCCAGAAGATTTCATTGCAGCAAATTCATAATTTTCGGCAAGATTTCCGAAAGTCATAATAGAAGCCAGTAAAACCGATAAAGGTAAAACCAATGGTATAATACGAGGCATAGAAAAAAGCAGGAATTTCACGACCAATATTAAGTCGAGATCTTTACCTGCTAGTTCTGAAATAAATAGCCATACTGTTTGGAGTATGAATATGAAAAATAAGATTACAAATACCGTAGCAAATGTAAATAAGAATGTTTTTAATAAGTATTTGTCTAGAATTTTCAACCTTCTGATTAATCTAATTTATTAATGTAGTATTTCGGGTATTTACTCGCTACAAATGTAAATTGATTTTTTGACAATGGCTGATTGGTTTTAAAAGAATTAACGGTTAAAGTTGTTTTTGTTCCGTTTTTTCCAGTTTCAATCAGGTTGTAAATATGTTTAGTCTGAACGTCGATACCTAAAAGGATTTCTTTTCTTTGGTCTTTTCCGCTTGTCGGAACTAATTTGATGTATTGAATTTTTCTGCCTTTAACATTCTGTACAATGTCCATATTGTATTTGTAACCAGAATTAAAGAATGTTAACATTTTTGAAGGTGTTATTGCATTATCGTCTTTTTCATTTACTTTAGAAACAGTAACTTCTTCATCTTCTGGAACAATTGTGTATGTTTTTTGTCCATCAAAAATTTTAGTTACGCCCATGAAATTCAAAACGTATTGATTTCCTTTCATAGTAACATTTCCTTTACTGTCCTGGTTGATGTTCTCTTTTGTGTTGTTTAGAGAATATTTAAAATCAATTACAATATTGTTGTAGCTTTTTATTTTAGAAGTTACTTCGTTCAATAGATCTTTCGCTTTTTTATCCTGAGCTTGAATAGAAGTGAAGCTCAATAGCAAAATAACTGCCATTTGAAAACACTTTTTAGTCATGTTTGTGATAGAATTGTTGTTGATTTCTTGAATTTTTGCTTTCATGATTGAGTTAATTTTGTTCATTATTAAAAAATTGATCAAGAGCACTTAAGTCTAAAATATTTACGCTTCTGGCCTTACTGCCTTCAAATGGACCAACGATTCCTGCTGCTTCCAATTGATCAATTAGACGACCAGCTCTGTTGTATCCTAATTTTAATTTTCGTTGCAATAAAGAAGCAGAACCCTGTTGTGCATTGACAATTATCTCCGCAGCTTCTCTAAATAAAGTGTCTCTTTCGGAAATATCTATATCAAGATTAATGCCATTTTCTTCTCCAACAAACTCTGGAAGCAAATAAGCTGTAGCATATGCTTTTTGGGCACCAATAAAATCTGTAATTTTTTCAACTTCCGGAGTATCAATGAAAGCACACTGAACACGAATAACATCATTGCCGTTGGTATATAATAAATCTCCTCGACCAATTAGCTGATCAGCTCCTTGTGTGTCCAGAATAGTTCTAGAATCAATTTTAGAAGTTACTCTAAATGCAATTCTGGCAGGGAAATTGGCTTTAATTAAACCTGTAATAACGTTTACAGATGGTCTTTGTGTTGCAATAATCAAGTGAATACCAATTGCACGTGCCAATTGAGCCAAACGCGCAATAGGAACTTCAACTTCTTTTCCGGCAGTCATAATCAAATCGGCAAACTCATCGACAACCAAAACGATGTAAGGTAAAAATCGGTGTCCCGCTTCTGGATTTAATTTTCTCGACTTGAATTTCTCGTTGTATTCTTTAATGTTACGAACCATCGCATCTTTTAATAGAGAATAACGATTATCCATTTCTACGCAAAGCGAATTTAGAGTATTGACAACTTTGGCGTTATCTGTAATAATTGCATCTTCTGTGTCAGGAAGTTTGGCTAGATAATGTCTTTCAATTTTATTGAAAAGTGTAAGCTCTACTTTTTTCGGGTCAACCAAAACAAACTTTACTTCTGCAGGATGTTTTTTGTATAAAAGTGAAGTTAAAACCGCATTTAAACCAACAGATTTACCTTGTCCAGTTGCACCCGCCATCAATAAGTGAGGCATTTTAGCCAAATCGACAACAAAGGTTTCATTAGAGATGGTTTTTCCTAAAGCAATTGGTAGTTCCATTTCAGCTTCTTGAAACTTAGCTGCTCCAATAACGCTTTTCATAGAAACCATAGTTGGGTTTTTGTTCGGAACCTCAATACCGATAGTACCTTTTCCTGGAATTGGCGCAATAATACGAATTCCTAGTGCTGATAATGATAAAGCGATATCATCTTCTAAACTCTTAATTTTAGAAATTCTGATTCCCGCTTCCGGCACAATTTCGTATAAAGTAACAGATGGTCCAACGGTTGCTTTAATTTGTGCAATTTCAATTTTGTAGTTACGAAGCGTGTCTACAATTTTGTTTTTATTTTCTTCTAATTCTTCCTGATTAATTGTAATTCCACCAGTCGAATATTCTTTTAATAAATCGATGGTTGGAAATTTGTAATTGGATAAATCCAAGGTTGGATCAAATAATCCAAAATCGGCAACTAGGCGAGAAGCTAAATTTTCTTCTATAATATCTTCTTCTTCCGCTTTTTCAATTACGAAAGCTTCATCAGGAGTAGCCACGATTTGAGGTTTTGGCGGAGTGATTGGTTTTAAAATCGGATTCAGCTCAATTTCAGAAGCATGATTAATAGTTGGTTTTAATGCTTCTTTATTAATTTCGAATTGAGAATCTACTGTTTTGATATGGATATCATCTAATTCAGGATCACTTTCGGGTTCTTTAACTTCAAATTCTTCTAAGTTATAAGCACTTTCAGGCTGTTGAACAGCAGGTTTTAAGGTTTCTAATTCTGATTTGAATTCCTTTTTAGTTGAGTCAAAATAAGACTGAATTTTTTCGGGTGATAATTTGATTTTGAAAATCAGATACACAATCAATCCGAAAAGGAGTGTAAGTAAAGTACCTGTTTTTCCAATATAATCTTGCAGGAATAAATTTAATTCATACCCAATTGTACCTCCTAATTCAGGTGCAGAAGTAGCAAAGAAACCGAATAAAACGGAAACTACGATAATAGCGAAAATATCCCAGAACCAAGTGTTTTTAAGTTTTTGAGTAGAAAGTTCTAATGCTAAAAACATTCCAGTAAGGAAAAACAATCGTACAAATAAAAAAGATGCAAGTCCGAAACCTCTGTAGATTACCAAATCGGCAAGATAAGCCCCGAATTTTCCGAGCCAGTTTTCGGCAACTTCAGTACGATCTCCGAGTTGGTTTACAACACTTTGATCGTTTTGCCATTGTCCGTTAACATAAAAAGAAATAAATGCTACTAATAAAGCAACAGAAAAAAGAACTAAAAGACACCCTAAAACAAATTTTTGTTGTTTAGATATCTTAAAAGATCTTTTAGTTCCTTCTTGTTTATTGTTTTTTTTATCTACAGTTTCTTTTTTACTTTTTGCCATTCTTGCGTTTTCCTTTGCCTAAATAAATTTTGGAATATAAATAATCAAACCTATTGCTATTGCGGTCAATGCGGCAAAAAATACCGCTCCTGCAGCAATATCTTTGATAAATCCGATTCGTTTGCTGTAATCAGGATGGATGAAATCGGCAATTTTTTCAACTGCCGTATTCAATCCTTCAATGCTTAAAACCAAACCGATGGCAAATGTTTGACATAGCCATTCGGTTTGTGATATGTGAAAATAGAACCCTAAAATCGTCATGATGATTCCTAAAGAGAATTGAACCATAACACTGTGTTCTGTTTTAATCAATTTTACAGCTCCTTTAAAAGCATAAGTAACGCTTTTTAAACGACCTGTAACAAAAGTATTGTCTTTTTGAAACTCCATTAGAGCGTGTGTATTATAGCGCTGCTAAAGCAGCTTCGTAATTTGGTTCGTTTGCAATTTCTGCAACTTGTTCTGTATGTAACACTTTTCCGTCTGCATCAACAACAATGATTGCTCTTGAGTGTAAACCTGCTAAAGGTCCGTCAACGATTTCTAATCCGTTTGCTTTACCAAAAGCTCCAGTTTGGAAATCTGATAAGTTTACTACATTTTCTAAACCTTCAGCACCACAAAAACGTTTTTGAGCAAAAGGTAAATCTCTAGAAATACATAAAACAGTTGTGTTTTCTAATCCGCTTGCACTTGCATTGAAGGTTCTAACAGATGTAGCACAAGTTCCTGTATCTACACTTGGGAAGATGTTTAAGACTAATTTTTTACCAGCAAAAGTGCTCAATGAAGCAACTGATAAATCGTTTTGAACTAATTTGAAGTCAGCTAATTGTGATCCAACTGCTGGTAATTCGCCTGATGTATGAACTGGATTTCCTCCTAATGTGATAGATGCCATGTTTTTTGTTTAAAATTAATGAGGTTCAAAAGTAAGGATTAATATTTGAATCTAAAAGTATTTGTTATGGGTTTAAGGAGAGATTAAGGATGGTTTTTGGATGGCCTCAAATTCACGAATTTGTAAATTATTCTAGCAAATTATTCTTAGTGATAACTGAAATTTTGAGAGAATATTGTTAAGGTTGTTTTTCTCGCAGATTTTGATGATTATGCAGATTTAACTCATTTTCTGTCAGGCTGAGCGGAGTCGAAGCCCGCATAAGTTGCTCCATAATTGAGATACATAATCTTTGTCGATTTGCTTTGCGTGGGCTTCGACTCCGCTCAGCCTGACAAAGATTGCGTAAAGACTGAGACTGAAAACTGAGACTAAAAAAAAGCGCCCCTAAAATAGAAACGCTTTTTGAACCTTGTTTTTTTATTTATTCTTGGGAAGGAGGGCGATTTATTTATCGATAGAACCTAAAACACGTTTCATGAACGTATTTAAAGCTTCTTTTTTATCTGTTCCCTGAGCTACCAATTTTTGAACTTCAAGGGCACCGTACATATTTGAAATCAATTCGCCGATTAAGTCCAATTCTTCATCTTTAAGAGAAGGAATTTCGGTCATTGCTTCTAGAACTTCGATCGTTTCGATGATGTAATCTTGATCGTTTTCTTCGATGAATTGCGTTAAATGCTTAATTACTGGTAATTTCATGTTATGGAGTTTTAATTTATGAATTACGCAATTGCGTTTACTAAGTCAATTAAAACTTCTTGTTTGTTGGTTTGCGTTTCACCAACTAATTGTCCGTTTACGAAAGTAGCGAAAGTAGGCAAGTTGCTTACATTAGCTAATTTTCTTGATTCTGGAGAATTTTCTGCATCAACCAAAACAAAAGTGATAGCTTCATTTTCTGTTGCTAATTTTTTGAATTTTGGTTTCATAATACGGCAATTTCCACACCATGAAGCTGAATATTGTACTACTACTTTTTCGTTTTTAGCAACTAAATCTGCTAACGTATCTTCGTTTAAGTCGATTAACATAATTTTATTTTTAAGACACTAAGTTGCTAAGGTTCTAAGATGCTAAGTTTGCCCTCGAACCGAATAACTTTGTGTGGATTTTTTTGATAGATTTTTTAAGTCGTTGAGATTCTAAGATCTAAGTGTGATCTTAGAATCTCTTGACTTTTATTGTAGAATTGTATCTAAGATTTAAAAGTTAAGTTTAAAAAACTTAAAAACTTAGAACCTTAGTATCTTAGCAGCTTAGTTAGCGCTTAAGTATTCAGCAGTACTAACTCTGTCAGCAGACATTGCTTCTTTACCAGCTTCCCAGTTTGCAGGACAAACTTCACCTTTAGTTTGGATGTGCGTGTAAGCGTCAACCATTCTTAAGTATTCGTTTACGTTACGTCCTAATGGCATATCGTTTACACTTTCGTGGAAAATTTTTCCAGTTTCGTCGATTAGGTAAGTAGCTCTGTAAGTTACGTTTGAACCTTCGATGATAACAGAATCTGTATCTTCGCTGTAGCTTGTAGATTCGATATCAAGAATACCTAAAATGTTAGCTAAGTTACGGTTTGTATCAGCTAAGATTGGGTAAGTAACACCTTCGATTCCACCATTGTTTTTTGGAGTATTTAACCAAGCAAAGTGAACTTCGTTAGTATCGCAAGAAGCACCAATTACGATAGTATTTCTTTTTTCGAATTCTGGTAATGCAGCTTGAAAGGCGTGTAATTCAGTTGGACATACAAAAGTAAAATCTTTTGGATACCAGAATAAAAGTACTTTTTTATTGTTGTTTACTGCTTCTTCAAAAATGTTGATTTTTAAATTGTCACCCATTTCTGAGATAGCATCTACTGCAATACTTGGGAATTTTTTTCCTACTAAAGACATAATTTTCGTTTTACGTTAAATATTTATTTCTGGTGCAAAAGTAGTCTATAAGTAAGAGTGTTTACAATAAGATGTGATTATAAAAATTTATAAGTTGATAAATTTTGACTATTTAATGTTTTAACTTATTGAATGTCAATATTTACGGGTAAAACACCGTTGGAACTATTTTTTTCGAAAAATTGAATTCCTGCTGTTTTTTGAAATTCTTCAAAATCTTGATACGACTGAATTAATCCAGAAGCCTTTTTCAGATTCGGAATTAGCGGCAAAACGTACGGATTTCCAAAAACGTAAACAATGCATTTTTTAGTTTGTAATAAATCTGAAAGCAGTTTGAAAACTTCATCATTTACTTCGAAATTATTCAAAGGTTTTGCTTTTGGAACAAATAGCGAAATAATAATCGTTTCGAATTTTTCCAATTCATTTGTGATTGTCGAAATGTCCGACGTTTCTAAACTTTCAAAAGCAAATTCAGGTGAAGGTAATTTTGCATTTAAAGTTTTGAAGAATGTGTTTTCGGTATTTTTATATAAGCTCACTTTGGCTAATTTGTTGTTTTTTTGAGCTTCAAGCGCTAAATCTGAAATTCCGTTATCGATGATTTTTGTAATTGCATTTTGCGCAATTTCAAGATTTAATTTGGATGTTTTTTCGAAGTTTAGTTCGCCTGAAACAACGGTATTTCCAGAAAGAATTCCAGCTTTTTCTTTGGCTCTCCTAATTCTGTTATAGCTTTCAAAAATACGGTTTGGCGAAGCATTTTTATAAATAGCTTCAATTCCTTCCGGAACATTTTCGGCGAAACATAAAACATCATTTCCAGCATTGAAAGCTTCCCATTCTAATTGTCCTTTTGTTTCATACAATTTAGAAACGCTGTGCATGTTCAAAGCATCAGAAATTACTAAGCCGTCGTAACCCAATTTGTTACGCAAAAGATCCTGAATAACTGCTTTTGATAAAGTTGCCGAAGTGTCTTTTCCATCGTTTAAACTCGGAACTGCTAAATGTCCAATCATAATCGAATCGACATTATTTTCTATTCCTTTAATGAAAGGATATAATTCGTTTTCTAATAATTCTTCTAAAGTTTCTTTTAAAACAGGTAATCCTAAATGCGAATCTACATTGGTATTTCCGTGTCCGGGAAAGTGTTTCAAGCATCCTAAAACACCAACTTCCGACATTCCTTTTAAATATTCTACAGCAAAATCGGCTACTTTTTCTTTGTTTTCACCAAAAGAACGATAGCCAATAACAGGATTGTTCGGATTGTTATTAATATCTGCCAAAGGCGATAAATTATATTGAATTCCAGCTGCTTTTAAATCTAAACCAATTTGTTTTCCAACCTCATAAACTAAGTTGGATTTGTTCTCTGGTAAAGCGCCAAGTGTAATAGCATACGGATATTGAGGTGTTTTTTCGATGCGCATTGCCAAACCCCATTCTGCATCAATACTGATTAAAAGTGGAGTGGAAGCGGCTTTTTGATAACGAGCAATTAATGCTTTTATTTTTTCGTAGCTATCATCATTGAAAACAACTTTTTTCTTGCTTTCGTAATTCGTTGCAGCGCTCACACGACTATGAAAAAACGTTAATCCTCCAATATTGTACTCTCTTATTAAACGTTCGGTTTCCTGAATATTTTCTTCAGTATCGTTGATGAATACTGCTGGAAAGAAAAATTGTCCTATTTTTTGTCGTAATGCTTCGGCTGTAATTGTCATTATTATAAAGTCTTTTTCATGCAAACACTATTATCCATTTCCTCGTAAGGCGGATAATTCGGAATGATGGTATATTGTAATTTTTGATATAAGTTGATGGCTTCTGGCTGGTTTTTTCCGGTTTCAAGAATGGTATAAGTATACCCCACTTCTTTTGCCCAGATTTCTAATTCGGCTAAAACTTTAGAAGCAATACCTTTTTTTCGATGATCAGGATGAACATACATTCTTTTGATTTCTGTCGTACCTGGTTCTTTTTCGCGAAAAGCGCCACAGCCAACAGGAATTCCGTTTTCGTAAAAAACAATCGTGTGTTTTATTTTATCGGTTTTATTAAACTGATTGTAAAACGCATGGTCTTCTCCATCTCTAATCGCTAAATCCTGATCTAATAAAACAACTAGATTAATAAAATCAATATCGTCTGAATTAGTGCGCTTTAAAGTAACCATGTCATTAAAAATTTAGTTATCTTTTTTTACCATTAAGGTATTAAGTAATTTAAGCCAAGCTTTATGAACTTAATGGCTTAATGGTAAAAAGAAAATTAAGCTTAATTTAATTTTAGTTATTTCAGCTTTGCTTTCTTTTGTTTGGCCAATTGTTTTTTTGTTTCGATTGCTTTTTCTAATCGGTTTTTGAAACGAAAAAGTTTTGGTAGTCCTTCCAATCGGTCTTCAATTGTAATTTCTTCGTAAACTACAATTGCTTTTTCTAAAACGCGAATTTCATTATCCAGATCATTTTCGTTTTTATAGATCGTTGCTAATCGATCATAAGGATGATTTCCTTTAAAGCCTTCCGTTACATTTTCCTCATACAATTCAATAGCTTTTTCAAGATTTCCGGTTTTTTCGAACTCAGCTCCTTTTAAGTTGCGTTCGGCCTGCAAATTTTCATTGATTTCCATAGGTAAAGTTTGATTTGGGGTTTAAACTTCTTCTGATTTTTTCCCAAAATCTTTTGGGAAAACTAAAAAACGTGATAAAATTAGACCTGGAATTGTGGCTATAAAAACCCAAATAAAGAAGTTTCCGTAACCTAAATATTTTTGTATAAATCCGCTTAACATTCCTGGAAGCATCATTCCTAATGCCATAAAACCAGTTGCAAGTGCATAATGCGCTGTTTTTGATTCTCCTTCTGCAACATGAATTAAATACATCATAAAAGCAGTAAACCCAAAACCATATCCAAATTGTTCTAAAATTACAACGATATAAATGTAATAAATTGATGCTGGGTGAAAAAATGCTAATAAAATAAAACCAATAATTGGTAAATGCATAGCCAAAAACATTGGGAACATCCATTTCGTAAGGCCATGTTTAGAAATCGCAATTCCTCCCAATATTCCTCCTAATGTTAAAGCAGCAACACCGAAAGTTCCATATATAATTCCAACAGCTTCGGTATCCAATCCCATTCCGCCTATTTCTTTTCCATCCAATAAAAATGGACTTAACATTTTAAGTAATTGTGATTCTCCTAATCTGAAAAGTAGAACAAAAGCCAGAATTAATCCGATTTGTTTTTTCTTGAAGAAGCTGATAAAGATAGTTCCAAAGCTTTGATGAGAAGTTTCTTTTTTGTTTTCTACAACATTGATTTCGTTCTTTGGAGTAAAAATGAAATTGTAAGCTGTAATAAATGTCATTAATAAACCAACACAAATCATCGTATATGACCAAGCTTTTGTATTATCACCATATTTATGTTCTAAATATCCTGCAAATAGTACCACTAATCCGTTTCCTGCAAGCATAGAAAGTCTGTAAAAAGTACTTCTGATTCCGATAAAAAAGGATTGTTTGTCTTCTGGTAAAACCAATAAATAAAATCCGTCAGTAGCTATGTCATTTGAAGCCGAAGCAAACGCGGCTACCCAAAATATAGCCAATGACATCATAAAAAATCCGTTTGTTGGAATTGTTAATCCAACCAATAAAAAAGCAATTGATATTATTAATTGCATCCATAAAAACCACTTTCTTTTAGTTCCTATTAATTCAATTAGCGGACTCCAAAGTGGTTTTACAACCCAAGGAAGATATAATAAACTGGTATAAAGACCGATGTCTTCATTGCTTATTCCGAGATTTTTGTACATTAAAACCGAAACTGAAATAATTATGGCATACGGAAGGCCAGAGGCAAAATTAAGAAGCGGAATCCAGAACCAAGGTTTATTATCTATTTTCATTAGGTTGATTTGGTATATAGTTTTTTAATGGCTTTTTTAAATCTATTGCTATTGGTGTACTTTCGTTGGCATAATAATCGATAAAAGTTACAGCTGCAGCTTTATAAAGATTCAGTTTTCCAGCAGCGATTGCGAACGTAATCTTTCCGTCAACTTCTTTTATTGTCACTTTTTCAACGATTTTTGTGGCATCGTTGATATCGATTTTCGAAACATGTTCGCCTCCATAAACTACCATATAGCGAACCTTTGTATTCAGCGGACTTTTGAATGTAAAGTTATATTTAATACTGTCTTTATTGTATTCCAATATTTTTGGCGTATCGATAATGACATGTCTCAAATTAGGAACTGCAGCAGGAAGTGCAGGGTATTTATATTGATTTTCTTCTAAGTGACGAACCACATCAAAGTTTTTTCCCATGAACCATTTTGAACTGAAATAGGCACTTCCAGAAACATTTTTGAAAGTTCTTAAGAAATCAACTTGGGTCGGTATTTCAGTCATGTAATTCCAGTTTTTGTCACCATCTCCTCTAATTTTGTAAGAGGCATGACCAATATAAATAGCGGTATTGTTTGAGTTTTCAGACCACCATTTTACCAATTTAGAATAAGAAGCCCTCGGATTATTCATGCTCCAATACAATTGAGGCAAAATGTAATCAATCCATTTTTGGTCCATCCATAACATCGGGTCGGCGTATAAATCATCATAATTTGAGGTCGATTGTGTTTCAGAACCTCTTGGATCCTGAGATTTATTTCTCCAAACGCCAAACGGACTAATTCCGAATTGAACCCACGGTTTACTGTCTTTGATTGTTGTTGAAATCGTGTGTACAAAATTGCTCACATTTGCACGACGCCAATCGGCACGACTTAAACCTGCGCCATATTTTAGGTAAGAAGCATTATCATTAAATGTTTTTCCAGGAACAGCATAAGGATAAAAATAATCATCAAAATGAATCGCATCGATATCATATTTATCAACGACTTCTTTAACCACTTTGGTTAAATGAGCCTGAACTTCTGGCAAAGCAGGATCGTAATAATATTTTCCACCATATTCGATCATCCATTCCGGATGTTTAAAAAGATCGTGATTTGGACTTAAAAGGTTTTTATTCAAATCGAAAGTAGCGCGATACGGATTCAACCACGCATGAAATTCAAAACCTCTATTATGTGCCTGTTCAATCATCCACTCCAGTGCATCGTAATACGGATTTGGAGCCAAGCCTTCTTTTCCTGTCAAAAATCTTGACCAAGGTGCAAAATCTGAAGGATAAATCGCATCTCCAACACTTCGAACCTGAACAATGACAGCATTATAATTTAGTTTTTTGTAAGCTTCTAAAATTTCAAGATAATCAGCTTTTTCTTTTTCAACATTATCGATACTTGTTTTTGGCCAGTCAATGTTTACGACGGTTGCAATCCAGACACCTCTGAACTCGTTTTTAGGATGCATGTTTTTTTCCTGCGCAGAAATCGAAGTAAAGAAAAATGTAAATAAAAGAAATAATATTAAGTGCTGATTTTTATGCATTTCAAATGTTTATTTTAACAAGAATCAAAAATAGTTTTTTTCCGCCACGAATTCACGAATTATTTTTTTTAATGATCGCGCGTTTTTTCGCCACGAATTCACGAATTTTTATTTTCTCAAAGTATAGGAAAAAATTAATTCGTGAATTACTTCGTCTGTCCCTTCGGTCGAGTCGTGGCTATCTTTTTTAATCTGGAAACGAAATTTTTCCCATTGTTACTGATGGAATTCCTTTGCTGTTTCCGAAATTATAATCGCCTCCAGAAACGGTTTCATTTGCCAAAAGCGCAAATAAAACGGCTTCTTTCGCATCGCTTAAAATGCCCAAATCGTCGCTGGTATGAAACTGGCAAGGCAATAATTCCTTTAGCCATTTTACTAACAACGGATTATTTGTTCCGCCTCCAGACATATAAATATGAAACTCTTCTGCTGGAATTAGAGTGTTTTCTATTGTGAAATAAATCGCTTGTGCAATTGTTTCGGCGCTTAAACGAGTTAAAGTTGCCAGCAAATCTGATGCCGAAATGTTTTCTAATTTTAATTTTACTAAAGCCGACTGCACAAAATCGAAATTAAATAATTCTTGTCCAATTGATTTTGGGAAGCTTTTCTGGAAGAAATCATCTTTTTTAAGTTGGTTTAAAAGCTCTTGATTTACAATTCCTTGTTGCGCGATTTGGGCATCTTTATCGTAACTTTTTTCAGGGAAATAATGTTTGGTAAAAATGTCGATTAAGGTATTTGCCGTTCCAGTATCGGTTACAAAAACTTCCTCGGCGTTTAGCGAAGCTGGTAGATATGTATAATTCCCGATTCCGCCCATGTTGAGCATGATTCTGTTTTCGCCTTTTTTTCCAAACAACAAATAATCGCCATAAACCGCCAAAGGTGCACCTTCGCCACCAGCCGCAACGTGTTTTTGTCTAAAATCTGAAAGTGTAATAATTCCCGTTTTTACCGCAATATGATCGCCGTCTCCAATTTGTAAAGTCGCATTTGGAAATTTTTCCTGCTGATGCAAAAACTTCGGAGCGTGTAAAACCGTTTGTCCGTGCGAAGCAATTAAATCTACTTCGCTTGACGAAATATTCCATTTTTTCAAACAATCGTTAATCATGTCGCTGTGCAATATTCCAATCCACTCATTTAATAAAGCCAAATGCTGAAAATCGATTGTTCTTTGAGCAAATACTTTTCTGATTTCATTTTTAAGGTTTTCAGAATAAGAAATCGTTTCAAATTCTAGGATTTTTACATCGGTATTTTCGCCAGAACCAGAAACATCGCATAAAGCAATATCAAGTCCGTCGAGTGAAGTTCCAGACATTAAACCCAATATTTTTCGGGTTTCTTTTTGAGCTATATTATAAAGTGCGGTTATATTTTTATTCATTTAAAATGAGGTTTTATAGAAGTCAGTTTATTGATAACGCTAAAATGGGATTATTTTGGATATAAAGTTATAGATTTAAGACAATTTTTATTTTTGACCATCATTTAAGTAAATAAAGATTTGTGATATAAATCTTAAAAATTAAAATCCAAACTTACTGCCTTTTCTATATATTTGCTCATAACCAATTCAAAAAATTAAAACCATGTTTGTTATTATAGGACTTTTTGTTTTCCTTTTTATTATCGGAATCGTAATCTACAATTCACTTATCGGAAAAAGAAATCAGGTTACCAATGCTTTCTCTGCGATTGATGTGATGCTGAAAAAACGTTTCGATTTGATTCCGAATCTTGTGGAAGTTGTAAAACAATACACGAATTACGAACAAAGCACTTTAACTAAAATCGTTGAACTTCGCGCCAAAGCAACTTCAGGTAATTTAACCGACGAAGAGAAAGCGAGTTTAGATACTGAATTAAGTTCTGCTGTAAAAGGTTTGATGGTAACAGTTGAAAATTATCCTGATTTGAAAGCCAATACCAATTTCTTAAATTTACAGACGACTTGGACAGAAAGTGAAGAACAAATTGCCGCTGCGAGAAGAACTTACAATTCTGTAGTGACAGATTATAACAATGCCATTATGATGTTTCCTGGCAATATGTTTGCAGGAATGTTGGGTTACACTAAAATTGATGTGCTGTCA
Source organism: Flavobacterium potami (assembly GCF_020026915.1). Classification (GTDB taxonomy): domain Bacteria; phylum Bacteroidota; class Bacteroidia; order Flavobacteriales; family Flavobacteriaceae; genus Flavobacterium; species Flavobacterium potami. The sequence continues at coordinate 73,035 of NZ_JAINUY010000002.1, forward strand.
ACTCCAGAAGAAGAGCGTAAAAATATTAGTGCAAAAGAACTATTCAATAATTAATGGATTCAGAAGTAAATTCGAAAGCCAATCTGCAGGAAATACTGAATACCTTAGAAGTTGATCGAAAAAAAATAGCCGAAACGTATCAAACCTGTTACATTTTAATTGGCCTTGCGGTATTGATTTTAGTTATTGGATTCATCATCCGATTTGTTCCGTTGGGAATTATTGGTTGCTTAGTTCCTATAATTATTGCGATTGTAATCTATTTGCGAATAGAAAAAGATGCTGTAAAATACAAAGATGCTTATAAGATAAATGTTGTTGGAGCAGCGTTAAAAGATATTAACGAAACGTTGACTATTACTCCATATAATGGACTTCCGCAATATGAGTTTATAAGTTCAGAACTTTTTACAACAAGACCTGATCGTTATAAAACTCAGGATTTAATAAGCGGAACAGCCGATAAAACATCATTTTGGTTTGCCGAAGTTCATGCCGAATACAAAACGGAAACTCGCGACAAAAATGGAACAAAAACAACTTGGCATACCATTTTTAAGGGAATTATTTTTGTAGCTGATTTCAATAAAAACTTTAATGTTTCGACTATTGTGCGTCCAAAAGGTATTGCAGATGCCATTGGTTCGTGGTTTTCGAAAAACGTTTTCAGTTTTGGCAACTCCGAGTTAGTACATTTAGAAAACACAGTTTTTGACGAAATATTTGTTACCTATTCCAAAAATCAAATTGAGGCGCGCTATATTCTAACACCAGCTATGATGGAAAGAATTTTAGATTTAAACAAAAAATCTGATGATACAATTTCGGTATCGTTTATAAATTCTAAAATGTATATTGCTTTCCCGTTGTCTCATAATTACTTCGAACCACCAATTCATTCTTCACTTTTAGCTCCAGATTTGCTTACCGATGATCTTTCGATAGTGAAATTTATGCATGATATTGTTCATGAACTGGATTTGAATACTAGGATTTGGGGGAAGGAGTAAAGAAGTTACAAGTTTTCAAATCTTTTAAATATGTTTCATTTTATAATGCAAAGGATATTTATTCTGTTATTATTGTTCGCTTTCTCAAAAGTAAAATCACAGGATTTTGCAGATAAAATTGTTATATCAAGGATTGTTTATGTAAATCAGTTTGGTGATGATGAAACTGAGAAAGTGTATAAAATAGAGAAGAAGGAAATAAATTCGCAAAAATCTATTTCAAAGTTGTTGTCAGAATTGAATAAATCTGATGATAGTACTCAACTATTGCAAAAATTTAAAATAGACATTAATTACATAAAGAATAGCCCTGAAAAATTATTGAGTTTATATAAAAACGAAAATAAAATTGCATGGAATTCACAACAAAAAGAATATGCTTATAAAGTCTTAAAAGATTTGAATCTATACAATTCATTATTAAATTCTTATTTAAATAACGGATGTTGCTATACAATGCATAATTTTTATAGAGCTCAATTTTTGATTGAAGTTTTTAAAGATGATGCATTGATAAAGACTTTTAAATCAAGAAAAGCGGTTTGGGGTTTTATTATGCCTTATCAAGATGTTTTAGGTAGCATGAATTACAATTTTGAGATTGATAAACAAATTGAAAAATTATTTAAAATCAAGTCAAAAACCAAAGCGCCTCTTGAAGGAGCGGAGTTGTTGCGATATTTGGTTAATAAAATAATTGATAATAATATGCAGGAGCTTTATAAATTATCTGCATATGATTATTTGACAGAAATTAATGAATTAAAAACAGATTTTGAAGTTTTGTCTTTTGAAGAAATGTATGGGAGGGGAAGATATATTTGGAATGAGGCAAAAACATTTAAGATAAGATTAAAAAACAAGGACATGTTTCCCAATGTGTATATTAATTTTTTGGCTTCAAAAACAGGCCAATCTATTTATTCAAGAGACTCTATAAAATCAGATTATAAAGAAATTGTAAAAAGAGTTCAGTCTGTAAAATTTATTAAAGATTATTTGAACTCAAATCCAACAACAATTCTTGATATTTACTATTTCAACAATAGCGGCATTAATGCTTATAATATTGATGGAGTGAATAAAAACCCTGTAGAATGGAAAAAGCAAGATGATTATATTAAAAGCTTAGAATGGGAGAAAGAACATGGTATCAACTTAACTTTTGATGTTAATAAAGCGGTAAAAACAGCGGAAAGAAATAATTGTGGTTGTAACTATAGGTTTAGTCAGGACTTTATAGAAAAAGCAATTTTCTTTGAATTAACTGATGAATCTAAAAATGAAAATTCGATCTGGTTTTTATTGCCAGATGATACTGTTTTGTTGTATATAATGTCAGGACAAAAAGTACTTTATCATAGCTATTCGGAATTTGGGGAATATACAGGAATACAATATCCTTGTGTGTTATTTGATACTGATGGAAAGAGTATTAATAAAAAATGATTTATTGCAATAAATCACTGCAAAATAATTATAAAACGTTATTTTGAGAAAAGATAAACGAAGGTAAATTTCCAGCTAGTTTGTCATTTCGAGGAACGAGAAATCACACTAGAAATTCGACAAAGATTGGTGATTCTCTTTACGGAATCCCGCGTGTGATTTCTCCTTACGTCGAAATGAGAAGATTGGGGAGATTTGTTGTGGGAATATTAGGTTTCATAAGACTTCGACTACGCTCAGGGTGACAATTGGGAAACCTCAGAACCTTAGTGCCTTAGTATCTTAGAACCTTTTATTTAAGCACAAATTCATTCTCTTTCAACTTCTTCAAAACCGCCGCAATAATCTTAGAACGACATTCTGAATTTTCGTTATAAGGCCCTGTTTTAACCCAATATCTGATATTTAAATGGACAATACCACCACCAGCGACATCAGTAATTACGGCAGCATTTTCATGATCTTTTTCTGTAACCTCTTCACTATTTCCTAAAACTTCTTTTACGAGTTCGATGGCTCGTGTATAATCAGAACCATATTCGAGTCCGACGGTGAAAGTTTGGAGTAGAAAACCTTCGCTGTTATAGTTAATAAGGGTGTTTTTTATAAGAAGCGCGTTTGGAATATAAATGATTTTAGAATCGCTTTTGACTTCGGTATCGCGAAGATTAAGGTTGATGACTTCGCCTTTTACGCCGTTGCTTTCAATAATATCACCAATAGAAAATGGTCTTTTAAAAGCTAGTAGAATTCCGGCAAGGAAATTTTCGCCAATATCTTTAAGTGCAAAACCAATTACAAAAGCTGAAATTCCCGCACCTGCAAGCATGCTTTGTGCCACGCCTTCGAGACCAATAATTCGGAACATAAACAAGATTCCGATAATGATCAAAACCGATTTAATTAAACGGGCAATAAAAGTTGCCAAAAGACGATCGTGCATTCTGGCTTTGAGTCGGTTTCCGGCAAAAATACCGATACGGCTTGCAATAAACCAAGAAACGAGAACGACCAAAATGGCCAGAATAAATTTTGGCGTAAGATCGACAATGCTATTGTAATAACCTTCGAGGTGGTTGATGACGTCCTGAAAGAAATTTTCCATAATTGTAAAAGGCATAAAATGTTTAAAATTGTTGAGTGATTCTTTTTTTTTAAACACATAGAAACATAGTTTTTCTTTGCGAGTAGAGGCATTTCATTTACTTAAATTCACATAGTTTAACGTAAAGTGCTATGTGTTAAAATCTAAATTTTTTCAACTGTTCTCAGAATTTAAAGAAATAAATCTATGTTTCTATGTGTTTAAAAATTTTTACCCAACTTGGCAAAACTTTAAAATTAGTTTTTTAGTGAGATTCAGCCTTTACAGGATTCTCTCAGAATTTTATAAAATATGACGAAGTTGTTATATAAATTCCCAAAATAGAATCGTTTTGCCTTGCGATATTTTTATCTTTGTGTTCTGAGTTTTTTCAGGAAATATTTTTATAAAAAGCACATTACATGTTGACCCAATCTCATTTAGAGCAATTAGCCGCTAGTCTCGAAGGCACACTTTTATTCGATGAGCTTCATAAAACGCTTTATTCTACAGATGCTTCGGTGTACCGAATTAAACCCAATGCGGTGGCGATTCCTAAAACGACTGAAGATATTGCCAAACTAATCAAGTTTGCGACAGAACATAATATGTCGGTTACGCCAAGAACTGCAGGAACTTCACTGGCTGGACAAGCGGTAGGAGACGGATTGGTGATTGATGTGTCGAAGCATTTTACAAAAATCATTTCATATAATGCCGAAAAGAAAACCGTTACGGTTCAGCCCGGTGTAATTCGCGATGAGCTGAATTTATTCTTAAAACCGCATGGCGTATTTTTTGCTCCCATTACATCAACATCGAACCGTGCCATGATTGGCGGAATGGTAGGAAATAACTCTTCTGGAACAACTTCTATTCGATATGGTGTTACTCGTGATAAAATTGCTGAGGTAAAAGCAATTTTAAGCGACGGTTCTGAAGTGGTTTTTAAAGACCTGACTTCGGCTGAATTTATCGAAAAAACAAAAGGTGATTCTTTAGAAAATAAAATATACAAAACGATTTACGAGGAGCTTTCGATAAAAGAAGCTCAGGAAGAAATCGTAAAAGAGTTTCCGAAACCAGAAATTCACAGAAGAAATACAGGTTATGCCGTTGATATTCTGCTTAAATCAGAATTATTTGGAGGAAATGAACCAACCATAAATCTTGGGAAACTGCTTTGTGGAAGCGAAGGAACTTTGGCTTTTACAACTGAAGTTACGCTGAAAGTTGACGATTTGCCTCCGCCTCATAGTATTATGGTGGTTGGACATTATCATACGATTCAGGAATCTTTAGAATCGGTTGTCGTGGCAATGAAACATCATTTGTACACTTGTGAAATGATCGACGATACGATTTTGGATTGTACGAAAACAAATCGCGAACACATTAAAAACCGTTTCTTTTTGGTTGGAGAACCCAAAGCGATTATGTTGTTTGAAGTCGCTTCGCATACTTTGGAAGATGCCGAAAAACAAGCCGACGCTTTGATCGCCGATTTGGATCAAAATAATTTTGCTTACGCTAAAGTAAAAATCTACGGAAATGATATTGACAAAGCCAACGAACTGAGAAAAGCAGGTCTTGGACTTTTAGGAAGTATTGTGGGCGACGATAAAGCAGCCGATTCTATTGAAGATACAGCAGTTGAATTGAGCGATTTACCAAATTATATTGCCGAGTTTTCGGCAATGATGTTGCGTCACGGACAAGAAGCGATTTATTACGCGCATGCGGGTGCGGGAGAATTGCACCTTCGTCCAGTTTTGAATTTGAAGAAAACATCCGATTTAAAATTATTCAGAACCATTGCGACGGAAGTAGCGCATTTGGTAAAAAAATACAGAGGTTCGCTAAGTGGAGAGCACGGCGACGGAATTGTGCGCGGAGAATTTATTCCGTTTATGATTGGCGACAAAAATTACGAATTGCTGAAAAGAATCAAACTAGCATTCGATCCAAATTCGGTTTTGAATATTGGGAAGATTGTAAATGCCTTGAAAATGGACGAGAATCATCGTGTAATTTCAGGTAGAGTAGAACCAGATATTAAAACCTTTCAGGATTTCTCAGACAGTTTAGGAATTTTACGTGCAGCCGAAAAATGTAACGGTTCTGGCGATTGCCGAAAATTGCCGTCAGGCGGAGGAGCGATGTGCCCGAGTTATCGCGCGACGAGAAATGAGAAAGAAACTACGCGTGCGAGAGCGAACGCTTTGAGAGAATATTTAACGTATTCTGAAAAAGAAAATAAATTCGACCAAAAAGAATTATACGAAGTTTTTGAGTTGTGCGTAAGCTGTAAAGCCTGTGCAAGCGAATGTCCGAGTAATGTGGACGTAGCAACTTTAAAAGCGGAGTTTTTATATCAATATCAAAAAGCAAACGGATTTACAACCCGAAATAAGATTTTTGCCAACAACGCCAAATTGAACAAAATGGGAAGTAAATTCCCAGCGATTACGAATTTTATTTCAAATCAGTCTTTGGTGAAAAAAACAATGGGAATTGCGCCGGAAAGGCAAGTTCCGTTATTGGCGAAAAAGACTTTTAGAAAATGGTATTCTAATAATAAACCGACAACTACTAATTTTCCAAACGGAAGATTGTATTTGTTTGTAGATGAATTCACGAATTATTATGATGTCAATATCGGAATCGATGCATTCGAATTATTGACTAAATTAGGCTATCAGGTTTTGGTTGTCGATCATGAAGAAAGCGGAAGAACGTATCTTTCGAAAGGATTCCTAGAAGAAGCGAAGAAAATCGCCAATCATAACGTAAATGTTTTTAAAGATCTAGTTTTAGGAAATGCTCCTTTAATCGGAATTGAACCTTCAGCGATTTTGACTTTTAGAGATGAATATCTCCGTCTAGCAGATGATAAAGAAGCTGCAGAAAAACTATCCAGAAATGCCTTTACAATAGAAGAATTCTTCAAAAAAGAAATCATAGACGGTAAAATCACAGCCGATTCTTTCTCGGAAGAAAGTAAAGAAATTAAAATTCACGGACATTGCCACCAGAAATCATTAAGTTCTGTTGAAGCGACTTTTGCGATGCTGAATCTTCCAAAAAATAATACGGTTACGATTTACAATTCGGGTTGTTGTGGAATGGCGGGTTCTTTTGGTTATGAAAAAGAACATTATCAAGTCAGCATGCAAATGGGCGAGGATACGTTATTTCCAAAAGTAAGAAACACTGCAGAAAACGTAAAAATCGCTGCTGCAGGAACAAGCTGTCGTCATCAAATTTATGATGGGACAAGTCGTGAGGCTCTGCATCCTGTTAGTATTTTACGAAGCTGTTTAAAAAGTTAGCCACAAATTACACGAATTACACAAATTATACTTTGCGCTGATTTCACAAATTAAAAAATTTGAGTAATTCGTCATTAAAAAATATTTTACGCAAAAAAAATAATTCGTGAATTGCTTCGCCTGTTCGCTATCGCTCGGGTCGTGGCGAAAAAACTATTTCAAACTAACTTTCTTTCCTGTTTCTGCGGCTTTATAAATAGCATTGATAATTCTAACATCTTTAATTCCTTCTTCTCCTGTAATATGATTTGGGAGTTTTTGGTTTGCTAAAATCACTTTACAAATCTCATCCATTTGAGTTTGCTGTTGGTTTATCACCGGAAAATTAAATAGTTTTCCATCAGATCTTTTGCCTACAAAAGGTCCGTAACTTACTGCAGGACTCATTTCGAAGAAACCTTCATCGGCAGCAGCGTGAAATCTATCGATTCCAAAACCATACGAACTGCTGCAATTCGCAACGGCACCACTTGGAAATTCCATTTGCCAGGTAATGTTTTCTTCTACTTGCGCGAATCTGTTTTTGTTATTTATGGTTCCAAATTGAGCAGTAACCGCAATTGGTTCTTCGCCTAAAACATAACGCGAAACCTGTATGCAATAAACTCCTAAATTGATTAGCGCTCCGCCGCCTGCGAACTTTTTAGTAAGTCTCCATTCGTTACGAGCGTTTAAATCGACAGGTTTATTTACGTCATGAATATCATAAGTGCTGTAACCAAGACCAGTTTCGATATAGCGAACCTGACCCAAAACTTTTTGCTGTCCCAATCGTTTTATTTCTAAATGATTTGGTTCATAATGCAAACGATAACCCATTGCTAGTTGTACATTATTATCATTACAAGTTTTTATCATTTCTTCGCAATCTTCAGCAGTAATGGCCATTGGTTTTTCGACAATAACATGTTTTCCTGCCTTTGCAGCACGAACAGTAAATTCTTTATGAAGCGAGTTTGGAGTTACAACATACACCAAATCAATATCTTTATTTTTTACGATTGAATCGAAATTTTCGTAGTTGTAAATGTTCTTCTCTTGAATATTATATTTGTTCTTCCACGTTTCAGCTTTAGAAGGCGTTCCTGTAACAATTCCCGCAAGTTGGCAATATTCAGAAACCTGAAGACCTTCAGCTAATAATGAAGCATAGTTTCCTAAACCGCATAAAGCGATATTTAATTTTTTTCCCTTGTAAGGTATAGACGATTTTTCTGTTTCGGTTATAAATGAAGGAAGTGTGGTCATTACAACGGAAGCGCTAACGCCAAGTCCAAATTTATTTACAAAAGAACGTCTCGTAATTTTTTCCATAAAATGATTCTTTAAAATTAAATACTACTTATCAGTATGCTCATTTTGAGAAATGTTACATTTGTGGTTTCTATTTAACCGCAAAGAGCGCGAAGATTTTTGTTTCACGCAGATTTTGCAGATCTGAGCAGATTTTTATTTGAAAAATTGGAATAAATTAAATCTGCGATATCTGCTTAAATCTTTTTAAATCTGCGTGAAACAAAAAAAATAATTAGAGTTATCAATTGGAAAAAAGAAAATTCGAGAAATTAGTGCAATTCGTGGCAAGAAAAAAAATCACAAAAAAACAAAATGGTTTTATATATTTGATTTCAAGATAATTTTTGCATTATTTGCAAAATAAAACCAGAAGGACTGAATTAAATCAATTAATAATAGCAAAAACACATATGGCATTTTCAAGTTTATTCCGAAAGAAAACAGTGCAGGATATTCTGAAACAGGTTGCAAAGAACGAGGCAGATGGACATGAGGCATTAGGAAAACACCTTACAACCAAAGATTTAACTGCTTTCGGAATTGCTGCAATTGTTGGAGCTGGAATTTTCAGCACCATCGGAAAAGCGAGTGCAGATGGAGGACCAGCTGTAATATTTTTGTTCCTTTTTACCGCTCTTGCCTGTAGTTTTGCAGCTTTTGCTTACGCCGAATTTGCATCAATGGTTCCCGTTTCAGGAAGTGCTTATACGTACTCATATGTAGCTTTTGGAGAAATTATCGCCTGGATTATAGGTTGGGCGTTAATCATGGAATATGCCGTTGGAAACATAACCGTCGCCATATCGTGGAGTGATTATTTTACGGGACTTCTCCAGAGCGGTGGCATTCATTTACCGCAGTGGATTCAAATGGATTACCTAACCGCTTCAAACGGTTTTAATGATGCCGAAGCTTTAATGCGAGGCGGAAAATCATTCGAAAATTTAAGTACAGCTTTACAACAAGCTCACACAGCTTGGACGACAGCCCCAACAATTGGTTCATTTCATTTTGTAACCGATATTCCGGCTTTATTCATTATTATCTTAATTACTGCCTTGGTTTACAGGGGAATGAAGGAATCTCGTAATGCAAGTAACTTAATGGTTGTTGTAAAACTTTGCGTGGTACTTTTAGTAATTGCGGTTGGAATTTTTTATGTAGATACAGCCAATTGGGATCCGTTTGCGCCAAATGGGGTTAGCGGTGTTTTAAAGGGAGTATCGGCCGTTTTCTTTGCTTATATTGGTTTTGATGCGATTTCGACAACAGCGGAAGAATGTAAAAACCCACAAAGAGATTTACCACGCGGAATGATGTGGGCCATTATCATTTGTACGATTTTATATATTGCCATTGCTTTGGTTTTGACTGGAATGGTAAAATATCACGAACTAAATGTTGGAGATCCTCTTGCATTCGTGTTCGATAAATTAGACTTAAAATGGATGTCGGGAATCATCGCTGTAAGTGCGGTGGTGGCAATGGCGAGCGTTTTATTGGTTTTCCAAATGGGACAGCCTCGTATCTGGATGAGTATGAGCCGTGATGGTTTGTTACCAAAGAAATTCTCAACGGTTCACCCAAGATTCAAAACGCCATCTTTTGCAACAATCGTTACAGGATTTGTGGTTGCAGTTCCAGCATTATTTTTAAACCTGACAATGGTAACCGATTTATGCAGTATCGGAACTTTATTTGCCTTTGTATTGGTTTGTGCAGGAGTTTTAGTTCTTCAAAATAAACCTGAAATTCCGAGAGGAAAATTCAAAACGCCTTACATCAACTCAAAATATATTTTACCAGTTTTAATTATTGCTGGTTTGTACTATGCTTTTGCTTTCAATAATAAAGCGACAATGGCTTTTATTAATAACGATGCCCAGACTTTTGATGCAACATCAATTGTAACATCATTAAATAAAGAAGAATCTACAAAAGTTTTCAATTATTTAGAAAGCATCGAAGTAAATAATAAAACCACCGAAACATCAGATTTAGAACATTTATTAGGACAATATCAAGATGACGAGGTTAAATATGCAGAAGTAGTAAATGGATTGCCGATTAGCGATTCTTTAAAATATGAATCAGGATTTAGTTTATTCAAACACAAAATTCCAATGTGGATTTTTCTTTTCGTTTTAGTTGGATTAACCGTTTGGGCAATCAGAAGAAATCTTTCTTTGATTCCGCTTTTAGGATTAATTTGTTGTTTGTATATGATGGCCGAATTAAGCGTTTGGAACTGGATTTATTTTACCGTTTGGTTAATAATCGGATTGCTGATTTACTTTGGCTACAGCCGAAAAAATAGTAAGTTGAACACTATTTAGGAGCTTTTTTTTAAGACTTAGACATTTTTTCTACACTTAATATTAAAATCATTTGAAAAATATCTCAAATAAAAAACTATTCTCAATATTTGCGGTTCTTTTAATATTAGATATAATTGGATTGATTTTCCAAACACAAAAAACTGGAGCTTATAATTTAAATGGTAGTTATAGTGAAGCTAATAGTGTTGGATTAATTGTAAGTGTTTTGTTCGGAATTGTAATTTCTTTTCCTTTACTTTTTGCTTTTATAGCTGCTGTAATTGCACTTTTTATCAATAAAGTGCTTCCATACAAAAAAAGATTTATTAGAATATTCTTGTTTATTTTAGTTATTTTCTATGCAATCTTTTTGGTTCGAATTTTGTTAAATTTTATTTGAGAAAAGTTGAAAATTATATATAAAAGCCGTTTTGAATATCTCAGAACGGCTTTTTTAATTTTCGTTATTTTTATAGCAATATTCTTATGTTTTAAAATGGCTTTTCCTTAAGTTTGTTTTCAGTAAAATTTCAAATTATAATTATAAATACATGGGTTTTCTTGATAAAATATTGGGCAAAAAAGAAGCTCCAATACAATCTAATGCTGATTTCTGGAATTGGTTTTTAAAACACGAAAGAGAGTTTTTCAAAGTCGTAAAAAACAGACAAAATATCCACCAAGATTTTCTTGATAAACTTGGACCAAAACTTGATGAAATCCATAATGGAATTTACTTTTTGACAGGAATGTTTGATGACAATACCGTCGAATTAATCCTGACGCCTGATGGTGCAATAAGAAATATTTATGCAATTGAAGATTTGGTAAATGCTGCGCCTTCAATAGATGGTTGGAAAATTACAGCTTTAAAACCTTCTTCAGATATTCAGAATATTGGTGTTAATTATGAAGGATTTAAATTCAATAAAGATAATATAAAGTTTTACCCAAACATTCATAATGGTTATCCTGACGAAATTGATTTGACTGTCGTTTATGATGATTTTGAAGAAGAAAAAAGGTCAATCCTGACAAATGGAATTTATATTTTCTTAGATAATTATTTAGGAGAATTACATTCGGTTACTTTAATTGATAATATGAAGATTGTTGGACCAAATGGTATTTCGGAAGAATTAATTCCGATCGAAAAATTAAAAGATTATTTAATTTGGAGAGAAAAAGAATTTGTAGAAAAATACGAAGGCACGAGACATAATACAGAAAACGATAATTATTCAAGTTTTGAAGCCACTACAAAAGATGGAGGAGCTGTCATTGCAATTATAAATAGCGATATTCTACAGTGGGATAAAAAAGCGTCTCATCCGTGGGTATTTATTGTTACGATTCCGTTTGATGGAAGTAATAATAACGGAATGCCAGATAAAGAAACGTATCAAGTATTAAACGAAATTGAAGATGAAATAGTGCCATTTCTAAAAGATGTAGACGGCTATTTAAATATCGGAAGAGAAACATCAACCAATAAAAGAGAAATCTTTTTTACTTGTAAAGATTTCCGAAAACCAAGTAAAGTGGCAGATGAATTAATTAAAAAGTACAATGGCGCTTTCGATATAAGTTACGAAATCTACAAAGACAAATATTGGCGAACGTTTAGAGCTTACGAGCCAAGATAATTTTTTATAGCCACGAATTCGCGAATTTATAAAACAATTAATTCGTGAATTCGTGGCAAATAAATTCAGCGTATCTCTGCGGAATAATCCTTATAAAACGCCAAGTTCCACCATACAAGCTTTCATCATTTCGTAAGTACGTTGAATATCATTATCCAAACCAATAGAAAAACGAATTAAACCATCCGTTAATCCCATTTCTTTTTGTTCGTCTAACGGAATCTCACTTGAAGTTGAAGTTCCAGGCGCACTGAATAATGTTTTGTAAAATCCTAAACTTACCGCTAGATAACCTAGATTTCTTTCCTGCATCAATTCCATCAATTCATTGGCTTTTGACAAAGAGCCAACATCAATGGTCAGCATTCCGCCAAAACCATATTCTGGATTAATCATAGTCTTATACAATTCATGACTCGGATGACTTTTTAATCCCGGATAAACCGTTTTTAAGCCATCTTTCTCAAATTGATCAGCCAAAAAATGTGCGTTGTGACTATGCTGTTTAATTCGAATATGAAGTGTTCTCAGGTTTTTCATCACGCTTGCAGAACGCAAACTATCCATTGTAGGACCTAAAAGCATACTTGCTCCAGAGTTTACATTTTTCAATGAATTGATAAATTCTTTTGAAGCACAAGTCACACCGCCAACTGTATCACTGCTTCCGTTAATGTATTTCGTCAAACTATGAATTACGATGTCAGCGCCCAATTTTGCAGGAGAAACCGATAATGGCGAAAACGTATTATCTACAACCAGTTTCAGATTGTGTTTTTTAGCAATTGAAGCCAAACCACGAATATCAGCAACTTCCAATAACGGATTACTTACCGTTTCGCAATATAAAACTTTCGTTTTAGAAGTAATTGCAGCTTCAACAACGTCCAATTTAGTGATATCAACAAAAGTCGTTTCAATTCCAAATCTTGGAGTAAAGTTTTTCAGGAAAGCATAAGTTCCACCATAAATCGTTCGGCTTGAAACAATGTGATCGCCTGCACCGCACAATTGCAATAGAGTTGGCGTAATAGCACCCATTCCTGAAGCCGAAACATTTGCGGTTTCTGTCCCTTCCATCGCCGCCAAAGCCTGATCCAGATATAAATTACTAGGCGAAGAATGTCGCGAATACAAATAACAGCCTTCCATATTGCCTTCAAAAGTATCGAACATCGTTTTTGCCGACAAAAAAGTATAAGTCGAAGAATCAGAAATCGACGGATTCACTCCACCAAATTCACCAAAATATTGTAAATCCTGAATTTTGTCTGCTGGTTTAAAGTCTTTCATTTATAGTTAGTTTTTTGTTTGTTTCAAGTTTAATGTTTCAAGTTGTTTAAAAAGAAATCTCATCAAAGAAAGGTTTAATTAGAAAAAATGTCAATAAGTATTTATTTTTATAGTTTTTAAAACTATAAAAGTTTTTTTTAATTGATTTTTAATCTAAATTTGATTTGTAAAATGTAATTCTGTAGATTTTTTTTCATAATAATTAATGATAGGGATGAGATTGCTTCGTTCCTCGCAATGACACAATAAAATGACTTTAGACGAAATAGATAAAAAACTCCTTGTTTTACTCCAAACGGACAGCAAAAAGACCAATAAAGAATTGTCTCTAAAACTGAACCTTTCCGTAACAGCAGTTTACGAGCGAATCAAAAAACTGGAGCGTGAAGGAATTATAAAAAACTACGCTGCTTTACTAGATAAATCCAAAATCGAAAAGGGATTTGTGGTGTTTTGCCATTTAAAACTCATTCAGCATACCAAAGAGTTTCTAACGAAATTCGAAAGTGAAGTCATCAAACTAAACGAAGTTTTAGAATGCCATCACGTGAGTGGCGATTACGATTATATCTTGAAAGTTCTAGTAGAAGATATGGAAGCTTATCGCGAATTCTTAGTAACTAAACTGACTTCGTTGCAACACATCGGAAGCACACAAAGTATGTTTATGATCAGCGAAGTGAAGAATTCTACGGTGATTTCTTTTTGAGATTCTAAGGTTCTAAGATGCTGAGACTCTAAGTTTTTTTAGCTCGCAAAGACGCAGAGTCGCAAAGTTTTTTTATAATTTTTAAGATTAATTGCGTCCAACTTTAGCTTGATGTAAAGTGTTGTTCAAGTAAGAGGCTTTAGCCAAAATTCTCAAAGTTTGGCTAAAGCCTGATATGTTATCAATTTGAAACCTCCAGCTAAAGTAGGAGGCAATTTAAAAAACTTTGCGTCTTAGCGACTTTGCGAGCAAAATTCCACCCCTATAAAATAAAACTTAGCGAACTTAGCGTAAATCTTAGCGCCCTTTGCGGTTAAACTTCTAAGCAAAATTTCACACAAAAAACATTGAAATTTAAACTTCAAACAAAACTTTATTCCTTAAATTTGTGACGCTTAAAATAAAAAAGACAAAACTATGAGTTCATTTGACGTAGTCATTATAGGTTCAGGTCCTGGCGGATATGTATCAGCAATTCGTTGCGCACAATTAGGTTTCAAAACTGCTATTGTAGAAAAATATAATTCATTAGGCGGAACTTGCCTTAACGTAGGTTGTATTCCTTCAAAAGCATTATTATCATCTTCTCACCATTATGCAGAAATTGCTCATTTTGCAGACCACGGAATTGAAGTTTCTGGTGATGTAAAAATCAATTTAGAGAAAATGATCGCGCGTAAACAAGCCGTTGTAGATCAAACCGTAGGTGGAATCAACTACTTAATGGATAAAAATAAAATTACTGTTTTCAATGGTTTAGGTTCTTTCGTAGATGCAACTCACATTGCTGTTGCAAAAGCTGACGGAACTTCAGAAACTATCGAAGCAAAATATACTGTAATTGCTACAGGATCAAAACCATCTTCTTTACCATTCATCAAAATTGATAAAGAAAGAATCATCACTTCTACTGAAGCTTTGGCTTTAAAAGAAGTTCCAAAACACTTAGTTATTATTGGTGGAGGAGTTATCGGAATCGAGCTTGGACAAGTTTACCTTCGTTTAGGAGCTCAGGTTTCTGTGGTTGAATTCATGGACAGAATCATTCCAGGAATGGACGGTTCTCTTTCTAAAGAATTAACTAAAGTGTTGAAAAAACAAGGAATGAAATTCTACGTTTCTCACAAAGTAAAATCAGTTGAAAGAAACGGTGATGCTGTTACAGTTCAGGCTGAAAACGCAAAAGGAGAAACAATCACTCTAGAAGGAGATTATTCATTAGTTTCTGTTGGTCGTCGTCCTTACACAGACGGATTAAATGCTGACAAAGCTGGAGTTAAAATTTCAGAAAGAGGACAAGTTGAAGTAAACGATCATTTACAAACAAGTGTTCCAAATATCTACGCAATTGGTGACGTTGTTCGTGGAGCGATGTTAGCACACAAAGCGGAAGAAGAAGGAGTAATGGTTGCTGAAATCTTAGCTGGTCAAAAACCGCATATCGATTACAACTTAATTCCTGGAGTAGTGTACACTTGGCCAGAAGTTGCTGCAGTTGGACAAACTGAGGAGCAATTGAAAGCTGCTGGAGTAGCTTACAAATCTGGAAGTTTCCCATTCAAAGCGTTAGGACGTGCAAGAGCAAGTGCTGACTTAGACGGATTCGTAAAAATCCTTGCTGATGAGAAAACAGATGAGGTTTTAGGAGTTCACATGATTGGTGCTCGTACAGCAGATTTAATTGCTGAAGCGGTTACTGCAATGGAATTCAAAGCTTCTGCTGAAGATATTTCTAGAATGAGCCACGCGCACCCAACTTTCGCGGAAGCGGTAAAAGAAGCAGCATTGGCAGCTACAGAAAATAGAGCTTTACACGTATAATTTACGTTCAAAGATATTTTAAAACCGTCCCGTCAGTTTTGACGGGACGGTTTTTTTATGCACAATTTTTAAGCTTTATATAATATAATAATCAAAAATAATTTTGTAAATTAGATGTAGATTTCAGGTGGTATCTTTATGATAATTAAAAAGATACGATTATGAAAACTAAATATATTGTTCCAGTTTTGATTGGAGCGGGAATTGCTGTCACATTGTATTCTTGCGGTGGCGGAATTCCTAAAAATGCACAAGCTGTTACCAACTTTGACAGCAGTAAATATCTCGGAAAATGGTATGAAATTGCCAGATTAGATTACAAATGGGAAAGAGATTTAAACAATGTAACTGCCGAGTATTCTTTAAATGAAGATAAAACTATAAAGGTCGATAATAAGGGCTATAATGTCAAAAAAGACAAGTGGGAACAAAGTGTCGGGAAAGCTAGATTTGTCAAAAAAGACAATATTGGTATGCTGAAAGTCTCATTTTTTGGTCCTTTTTATTCCGGTTATAATGTCGTGGCAATCGATCCCGATTATAAATACGCATTGGTGGCTGGAGAGAGCTTAAAATATATGTGGATACTTTCTAGGGAAAAAACAATTCCAGAAAGTATAAAAGCTGATTTTTTGATTAAAGCACAAGAGATTGGTTATAATGTGACCAATTTGGTTTGGGTAAAACATGACAAAGTAAACTAAATAAGAAACCCGACAGTTATTGCTGTCGGGTTTTGTTTTTAAGTTGAAGAAGTATTACGGAGTAAAAATACTTTTGTAATTATTCCAGTATCTGTAAATCAAGAATAAATTGGCCAGAAATAATAAAATTGCAATCGGCAGTCCTTCCGGGGCAAGAAAATAATTGATAAACAAAATATTTACCGTAATCGGTAAGATCAAAATGTTGGCTAAAGTTACATAACGGCCAGTTACAAATGCAATTCCGCAAAGCAATTCAATTGATTTAGCTAAGGGCATTAAATAAGTTGAAGCCATCAAACCGACATTAAAAGCTTTAAAGTTTCCTGTGGTTTCAGGTTCAGGCATTAGATGAAAAAAGTAACTGATAGAAGCAAAAAGTAATAAAAGACCAACTAGAACGCGAACAATAATTGTAGCAATTTTCATAATACTTAGGATTTTTTAAGGTTAAAAAATATAATTAAGCTATTGGAGTAGGGCAATATAACTTCCTAAAGTAAAATCAAAAATTAATTTATTTGATTTTATTTTGAGAAATTTTCAATCAAATTAGGTTGATTTTGGTATTAATATAATGCTATATCAAATATAACGAATTTTTTCTTATGAAATTCATATGTTTTTAACAGTTTTGTGTTGCTTGTTTTATTTTGGCAATATTTTTTCCTGTTCTAGTTATGCAAGAATTTTGTCGTAATTTTGAAGTTTAAAAAATTACCATTTTTGAGAGTTTCCATTCATAAAAATATTGCCAATCCAAAACTGTTTAGAGAACAGCTTTTAAGTTGGGCGCAACAGTTTCGAGAAGTCATTTTTTTAGACAGTAATTCTTATCCGCAACAGTATTCCAGTTTTGATTGTGTATTGGCTGTCGATGCGTTTACGTCTTTAAAAACAGATTATTACAATGCTTTTGAAGATTTAAAACAATATCAGCAAAATACAAAGGACTGGCTTTTTGGGTATCTTTCTTATGATCTAAAAAATGATATTGAAAAACTTCAATCCAATAATTTTGACGGATTACAATTTCCTGATTTGTTCTTCTTTCAGCCTAAAAAGATTTTTATCCTGAAAGAAAATCAACTTGAAATTCAGTATTTATTGCTTTGCGATGATGAGGTTGAGGAGGATTTTAATGAAATAGTCGAAGGTCAAAAGTCGAAAGTCGAAAGTCATGAAAAAGTAATTGTGCAACAACGTATTTCTAAAGATTTATATGTTCAAAAAGTAAATAAAATGCTGGAACATATTCATATTGGTGATATGTATGAAGCTAACTTCTGTATGGAATTTTACGCTGAGAATGTTGTTATAAATCCGTTAGAGAAATTCCAGAAACTAAACGAAATTTCGCAGGCACCATTTGCTGTTTTCTTCAAAAATCATAAACAATATTTACTTTCTGCATCACCAGAACGTTATTTGACGAAAGTAGGGGAAAAGATTATTTCGCAACCTATAAAAGGAACTTCAAAGCGTTTTCCGGATCCGATTAAAGATGAAGAATCAAAAAATATTTTGGCTTCAGATGCAAAAGAACGTGCCGAAAACATCATGATAACCGATTTGGTTCGAAATGATTTATCGCACACAGCGCAAAAAGGTTCTGTTGTTGTGGAGGAGCTTTGTGGTATTTATTCGTTTCTGCAGGTTCATCAGATGATTTCTACAGTAACTTCAAAATTAGATCCGCAATATTCGGCTGTTGATGTTTTAAAGACAACATTTCCGATGGGAAGTATGACAGGTGCTCCAAAAATTTCTGTAATGGAAATCATAGAAAATCTGGAAGAAACCAAAAGAGGATTATATAGCGGGGCAATTGGTTATTTTACACCCGAAGGCGATTTTGATTTTAATGTCGTAATTAGAAGTATTTTATACAATCAAGAAAACAAATATGTGTCTTTTTCTGTTGGAAGTGCCATCACATCGTTATCAATTCCAGAAAAAGAATATGAAGAATGCTTGCTGAAAGCAAAAGCAATGCATGAAGTTTTACAGTAATTTTTTTTCGCCACGAATTACACAAATTTCCACGAATTCTATTCTTCAGCTAAATGGTCATAGCCTAAAGGATTAAAAGGATTAAAATCTGTTAATCTGTGACAAAAAAAAATAGTGTAAATTAGTGTAATTTGTGGCTAAAAAATATGCTTAACATTTCATTTAAAAATAGATCGAATTTAATTTTTTAATTTTATCAAATGTTTTCAAAATTTCAAAATCATATCATTTCGAGGTTTCCTTTTTTAGCAGAAAAAAAACTTTTTCTAGCGGTAAGCGGTGGGTTAGACAGTATGGTTTTGTTGCATTTAATGAATCAATTGCCCTATGAAATCGCTGTTTTGCATTGCAATTTTCAACTTCGCGGATTAGAAAGTTTTGGTGATCAGGAATTTATTCAAAACTATTGCAATCAAAATAACATCCCGATTTTTTCTACTCATTTTGATACAGAAGCTTTTGCCAAAGATTATAAATTATCTACACAAGTTGCCGCAAGAGAGCTTCGTTATAGCTGGTTTTATGAGCTTTTAGAAGAAAAAAACTTCGATTATATTCTTACGGCTCATCATGCTGATGATAATCTGGAAACTTTCATCATCAACTTAACTCGCGGAACAGGATTAGAAGGTTTAACTGGAATTCCGGAAGAAAACGATAAAATTATTCGTCCGCTTTTGCCTTTTTCAAGGGAAGAAATTTCGAAATATGCAGAAGAAAATAAAATCGAATGGCGAGAAGACAGCAGTAATGCTTCGACAAAATATTTAAGAAATAAAATTCGTCACAATTTGGTTCCGGTTTTGAAAGAAATCAATCCGAATTTTCTGGATGCTTTTCAGAAAACGCAGTCCTTTCTTCAAGAATCAAAAGAAATGGTTGAAGATGCTTCGATTATGATTTATCAGCAAGTTGCGAAAGAAGCTGGCGACGATATTCATTTTGATCTCAATCAATTAAAAAAACTTCCAAATTACAAGTCGTATTTGTACCAATGGTTGAATGAATTTGGATTTTCGGCTTGGAATGATATTTATGATTTAGTTGAAGGGCAATCTGGGAAACAAGTATTTGCAGAAGAATTCCGATTGTTGAAAAACAGAGAAACATTGATATTAAGTCCGTTTACTGAAACATCACAAAAAGAAGAATATGAAATAAATGAAAACGATACAGACGTTAATTTTCCCTTAAAAATAAGTCTTTGTAACGTAGGTCACATAAGTTATGATTCAAATAGAGTTATATTTGTCGACGCTGATAAAATCCGTTTTCCATTGTTATTGCGTAAATGGAAAAAAGGAGATGTTTTTCAACCTTTTGGAATGCATGGGAAGTCTAAAAAAGTGAGCAAGCTTTTTAAAGATGAAAAACTATCCTTAATCGAAAAAGAAAAAACATGGATTTTGTGTTCTGAAGATCAAATAGTTTGGGTTGCAGGAATTAGACAAGACGAACGTTTTAAAATAGAAAAAGCCACAAATAAAATATATAAAATAGAATTACAATAATGAACTTTACTCAAAATCCACAGACTAATTTGTCAAGAAATATTTGGACTAAAATGCTCTTACTTTTTGTGTTTTTCTTTGCTTTTGCAAATGGAAATGCACAGATTTTAGAACCAGTAAAATGGACTTCAAAAATTGAAAAAAAAGGAAATAACGCCATTTTGATTTTTGATGGAACAATTGAAAAAGACTGGCATATGTATTCGCAGTTTACCCCAGACGGTGGACCTTTAGCATTAGAAATTACTTTTAAAAACCAAAAAGGAAACTACGAATTAGTCGGAAAAGCGAAAGAAGGTAAAACCAGAACCGCTTTTAATGATGTTTTTGGCGTAGATGAAAAGTTCTTTGAAGGAAAAGCACATATTGAACAAGAGATAAAAATCATTAATCCAAACTTGAAAACGGTTGATGTAGAATTTGATTTTCAGGTTTGTAAAGAAGTTTGCATCAATTCTAATAAAAAATTCTCAATAGCTGTGCCTTCAACTTTTAAAGCAGAAGAATTGCCAGTTGTTGCAGAAGCGAAAGTTGATGAAACAAAAGTAGAGGCAATTGCTGTTGATACAGTTAAAAAAGAAGAAGTAGTTCAAGAGAAAGTCGAAAAAACTGCAGAAGTGGCGAAAGAAGAAGTTCCTGCTCCAGCGCCTGTAAGAAGTTTATGGTCAGTGTTTTTTGTTGCTTTCTTATTTGGATTTACTGCATTGTTGACTCCATGTGTGTTTCCAATGATCCCGATGACGGTAAGTTTCTTTACAAAACAAAGTAAAACGAGAGCAGCTGGAATTAGAAATGCAATTATTTATGGTGTTTCTATAATCGTAATTTACGTTGGACTTGGTTTGATTGTTACTAAGATATTTGGTGCAGATGCATTAAATGCTTTATCTACTGATGTTTGGTTTAATCTTATTTTCTTTGTAATTCTGGTTGTTTTTGCTACTTCATTTTTAGGAGCTTTTGAAATTATGCTTCCAAATTCATGGGCAAATAAAGCCGATCAGCAAGCAGACAAAGGAGGAATAGTTGGAATATTGTTTATGGCTTTGGCTTTGGCAATTGTATCTTTTTCATGTACAGGTCCAATTGTAGGAACAATTTTAGTTGAAGCGGCGACAAATGGAGGAATTGCTCCAGCTGTAGGAATGTTAGGGTTTTCATCTGCATTGGCACTTCCGTTTATGTTATTTGCAATGTTTCCTGGTTGGTTAAATTCATTGCCAAAATCAGGAGGCTGGTTAAATACGGTAAAAGTGGTTTTAGGATTTTTAGAACTTGCTTTTGCGTTTAAATTTTTATCAAATGCGGATTTAGTATTGCAACTTCACTTTTTAGAGAGAGAAGTATTTATTGCAATTTGGATTGCGATTTTTGCTGCAATGACTTTGTATTTATTTGGAAAAATTACATTGCCTCATGATAGCCCAACAAATCATATTTCGGTTGGAAGGTTATATTTAGGATTATTAACTCTAGTATTTACTATGTATTTGATTCCTGGTTTATGGGGAGCGCCTTTAAAATTAATCAGCGCATTTCCGCCGCCTCCAACCTATAGCGAAAGTCCGTTTGGAGTAGGTGGGTCAGGAAATGGTGCAGTTTCAACAGAAACAGGAAAAGGTCTTCCAAAAGGAGCAGAGTTAGGCCCACACGGAATTATGGTTTTCCATGATTATGAAGACGGTTTGGCTTATGCAAAAGAAATCAAAAAGCCAATTATGCTTGATTTTACGGGCTATGCTTGTGTGAATTGCAGAAAAATGGAAAATAATGTTTGGTCTGAACCAACGATTTTGCCAATTCTGAAAAATGATGTTGTTTTGATTTCGCTTTATGTTGACGATAAACGTGAACTTCCAAAAGAAGAGCAATTTACAACTGCTGCAGGAGACAAAATTATCACTACAGGAGATAAATGGACAGATTTTATGATTTCTAAATATAAAACTAATACACAGCCTTTGTATGTGATTACAGATTTAGAAGGGAATAATTTAAATACTACTAAGCCGACAATCAGTTATGTAAGCGCTGATGAATATTTAAAATGGCTGAAAGAAGGAATTGCTAATTTTAAGTAAAGAAAATTAGAAAATTAGAAAATTAGAAAATTTGCAATCTAAAATCTAAAATCTGCGATCTAAAATATAAAAGGTTAATTCAAACAAAAAGCACTCTAAGTCAAATTTAGAGTGCTTTTTTATTTATCAAGTAATGTAAAGAAAGGGAATTTATTCTTATAAGAATTCTCCGTGTTGAGAGATGTCTAATCCTAGTTCTTCTTTCTCTTCAGTAACTCTTAGAGGAGTAATTTTGTTTACGATAAAGAATAAAGCATAAGACGCAACGAAAGCGAAGATTGAAACAGCAACTAAAGCTGTTAACTGGTTGATGAACAATGTTGGAGTTCCGAAGATTAAACCTTGGTTATCTCCAACTGCAGGGTTGATTGCTTTTGAAGCAAAAACACCAGTTAATAACATACCTACCATACCACCAACACCGTGACAAGCAAATACATCTAGAGCATCGTCAATTTTTCCTTTAGGGAATTTGCTTACCACAATATTACTTACAATTGCAGAGAACAAACCAATGAAGATTGCGTGAGAAATACTTACGAAACCTGCAGCTGGTGTAATAGCAACAAGACCAACAACAGCTCCGATACAAGCTCCTAGGGCAGATAATTTGTGTCCTAAAATTTTGTCAAGGAAAACCCAAGCCATTGCAGCAGCAGCAGCAGCAACAGTAGTTGTTCCTAAAGCTTGAGCAGCAAGACCATTTGCACCTAAAGCAGATCCAGCATTAAAACCAAACCATCCGAACCAAAGTAAACCAGTTCCTAATAATACATAAGTAATTCTAGCAGGATTTGATTTTTGAACTTTTCTTTTTCCTAAAAACATAGCTCCAGCTAATGCAGCCCATCCAGCACTCATGTGTACTACAGTTCCTCCAGCGAAGTCTAAAACTCCCATTTTGAAGAAAACACCATCAGGATGCCATGTCATGTGAGCAAGTGGTGTATAAATTAACAATATGAATAAAACCATGAATAACAAATAAGCCCAGAAACGAATACGTTCTGCAAAAGCACCTGTGATTAATGCAGGAGTAATGATGGCAAATTTTGCCTGAAATAATGCGAATAATATAAATGGAATTGTTGGTGCAAGGCTCCAAGCGGTATTGGTTCCAACTCCTTCAAAGAATAAATTATAAGATGGATTTCCGATAATTCCTCCAATTGTTGGTCCAAAAGCCAATCCAAAAGCAACAACGGTCCATAGAATAGTAACAATTACCATTGCCATAAAACTTTGAAGCATAGTACTAATTACGTTTTTCTTACCTACCATACCTCCGTAGAAAAATCCTAATCCAGGTGTCATTAACAATACAAATGCAGTTGCAACGATCATCCAGGCAGTATCTCCTGTATCAAACTTTACAGCTTCAGCTGGAATTGGGTTATCTGCAATGATAAAGTTTGAAATAAAGGTTAGTACCAAAATCGTGATAAGAATCACACTTAAAATAATTTTTCGCATAGTTATTTAGTTTTAAAATTTTTGATAAAAGTATAAAATCATTTAATACCCCCTAAAAAAATAGGGTTCAATGTTTAATTTTTGTTAAATTTAAAATTTAACCCCTATGATTTTGCGTGAATATCTTAAAACAAACTTAAAATTTACAATTTAGCAACATTCTTTTTCCTCTTATTGACTATTTTGATAATTTTTGGGGTAATTCATTGCTATTTTTTTGTAGGATAATGGATATTTGTTGTTTAAAAAACGTCTTGTTATTGTTATAGAGGATATTTTTTAATGTTTTTAACAAATTTGATGAGTAAAATTTAAAGAATGGAAACGAGAAGAATTAAATGGGGAATAATCGGACTTGGAAATATTGCAAGTCAATTTGCAGCAGATTTATTATTAATAGAAAATGCTGAACTGACGGCAGTTGCATCTAGAGATTTCTCTAAAGCAGAACAATTCGGCGGAAAATTTAATGCTTTGAGAATGTATAATTCTTATGATTTGCTTTTTGAAGATCCTGAAGTTGAAATTGTATATATCGCAACACCTCATAATTCTCACGCAGACTTAACTATAAAAGCGCTTGAAAAAGGCAAACATGTTTTGTGCGAAAAGCCAATGGCTTTATCTTATAAAGATGCACAAAGAATGGTTGAGGCTTCTAAAAAACACAATAGATTTTTTATGGAAGCATTTTGGACGCGATTTATTCCGTCTGTTCAAGATCTTTTGCAGAAAATCAATAATGGAGCAATTGGAAATGTAAATTACATAAAAGCCGATTTTGCCTTTCACGGAAGTGAAACAGAAAACAAAAGACTTTTTGATAAAGAACTTGGTGGAGGAGCATTATTTGATATCGGAGTTTATCCTTTATTTCTCTCTTATATACTATTAGGATATCCGAAAGAGATTTTAGCGAAAGCCATCAAACATAAAAATGATATTGATTTACAGACTTCCATGATTTTGCAATACGAGTCGGGGCAATCTGTTTTGCATGCTTCCATAGTTTCAGAATCTGATATGAAAGCTGTTATTTCTGGAACAAAAGGGAGAATAGAATTAAATGCGCCTTGGTTTGTTGCTGATGGTTATTCTTTGTTTAAAAATGATGAAAAAGACGCAGTTGTTACTTTGCCTACTTTAGGAAAAGGATATTCTCATGAAATTATCGAATGCCAAAATTGTATTTTGAACAATGAAATTGAAAGCAAACTTTGGTCTCATCAGAATTGCTTGGATTTGAGTAGGATAGTGGAGGAGATCAAAACTCAAATAAAACTCTCGTTTTAATTTTTTATTTATTTGTAATAAAATATTTACAATTAATTATTTTTCATTAGTTTTAAAAACTATTAATGAAAGATAATTATGCTAGTAAAAGTTTACGGAAGTGCCGTTTTTGGAGTTGAGGCCACAACTATTACAGTTGAGGTACATATGGACAAAGGAATTGGTTATCATTTAGTTGGGCTTCCAGATAATGCCATAAAAGAAAGCAGTTATAGAATTGCTGCTGCCCTAAAAAATAACGGATTGAGTTTTCCGGGAAAGAAAATTACAGTCAATATGGCGCCCGCCGATCTTAGAAAAGAAGGCTCGTCTTACGATCTGACTTTGGCAATGGGAATTTTAGTTGGTTCAGATCAAATAAAAGCGCCTGATATTGAACAGTATATCATTATGGGCGAACTTTCTTTAGATGGAAGTCTACAACCTATTCGAGGTGCATTACCTATTGCCATTAAAGCAAAAGAAGAAGGTTATAAAGGATTTTTCCTCCCGATTCAAAATGTAAAAGAAGCGGCAATAGTTTCAGATTTAGAGGTTTATGGAGTTTCAAATCTAAAAGAAATCATCGATTTTTTTGCAGGAAAAGGAACGCTGCAGCCAACAGTTATCGATACAAGAGCAGAGTTCTACAAAACATTAGATTTTCCAGAACATGATTTTTCCGATGTGCGTGGACAAGAAAGCATCAAGCGTTGTATGGAAATTGCGGCAGCTGGTGGGCATAATATTATTTTAATCGGTCCGCCTGGAGCAGGAAAAACCATGTTGGCCAAACGTGTTCCGAGTATTTTACCGCCAATGACTTTGCGAGAAGCTTTGGAAACTACTAAAATTCATAGCGTTGCCGGAAAACTGAAAGAAGTCGGATTAATGAATCAAAGGCCTTTTAGGAGTCCGCATCATACGATTTCGAATGTGGCACTTGTCGGTGGAGGAAGCTATCCACAACCGGGAGAAATTTCGATGGCACATAATGGTGTTTTATTTTTGGACGAATTACCAGAATTTAAAAGAGATGTCCTTGAAGTAATGCGACAGCCTTTAGAATCGTGAAGTAACAATTTCGCGAGCTAAGTTTACCATTACGTACCCTTCATCTTTTATGTTGGTGGCAAGTATGAATCCGAGTCCAAGCGGATTCTTTAATGATCCAAGTATGCCAAATACTTCTTCGCCACACGAAATGCAGCGTTACATGAGTAAAATTTCAGGACCGTTATTGGATCGAATTGATATACATATTGAAGTTACTCCCGTTCCGTTTGAGAAATTGGCAGATGAAAGAAAAGCTGAAAGTAGTGTAGAAATTCGTAAGCGAGTAACTGCTGCGAGAGAAATTCAAACCAAACGATTTGAAACTGTAGAAAATGTGCATTATAATGCGCAAATGAGCAGTAAACTGATTCGTGAGTTTTGTGTATTAGACGAAGCTTCAAAAGAATTATTAAAAAATGCAATGGAAAGATTAAATCTCTCCGCTCGTGCTTACGATAGAATTTTGAAGGTTTCAAGAACAATAGCCGATTTAGATGATTCAGAAAATATTGTTTCATCACATATCGCCGAAGCAATTCAATATCGTAGTTTGGATAGAGAAGGTTGGTTGGGATAGAAATTATGTGAAATGTAAATGATAGTATTTACATTTCACATCTTTTATATTATTTCCATTTCCAATCATTTTCAATATTGTATTTTACATTTAAACCGTTAGCAAGTTCTTTTAGAAATGGTATAACGTCATCAAGATTCTGAATTTTATCTTTTGGCAAGATGAGTGAATTACCAAGTTTTAGTTTTATAAGAATTACGGAGCTTATTTCATTTATTTCTTCAATTTCACTTGTAGCCATTTTAACTTCCCCTCCGCTAATGTCTTTTGATAAAAGAAAATCGTGATCAAATTCAATAACAATATCTTTGTAAAATCGATTTTGATAATTTTCTTTTATAAAGCTTTCATAATGTTTTGTGTAATGTCTTCTTTCCCAATAGGGATACAGTAAAAACCACAAAACTCCTATTGCTGAAAAAATAATAGCTCCTTGCGTATCCTCTTTATAAAGATCAAATAATACAAAAGCAGCATAAATTAAGGGAATTATAATTTTATTTCGAGTTCTTTTCTTTTTAATTCTCTCCGATTTTGAAGCTGTATAAAGCTGATATTGTAGAAAATCATTTGCGTTAAGTTGATAACGGATAACCATTTTATTTTGTTTGGGGATTAATAGTAATTTATTTCTCTTCTTGTATTTTAGGGTAAAAGAATTTAAAAGCGTTCGCAACGGCAGTATGCAAAATAGATCCGTGGTTTTCTTCTGGAAAATAATCGAAATAAATTTTTATGTTTTTGCTTTTTGAAAACTGTATTTTTTCAGCCAATAAGTTTGCGTCAACTTCCATAACACGCGGAATAGCAGTCGGCGTTAAACCTTCTTTTCCAACAGCGATGTAAATTTCTGTTTTTGGGTTGAAATTTTCCTTTAAAATTGGTGAATCTAAATTAAGAATCGAGCCATTATCCCACCAGATACTTGGGCTCACAATAACATATTTATTAAAAAGAGAAGGCTTTTTAAGTAAAATTTCCGTTTCTAATAATCCGCCTAAAGATTGACCGATGATGGTTTTAGAATCATTTGTTTTGTATTTTTTCTCGATAAAAGGCTGTAATTCTTTTTCGATAAAAGTGATAAACTGATCGGAATGACCTGTTGTAGGGAAACGAGTTTTGTCATTTTCTATCGTTGTCGGAAAAGTAAAATCTCTTCTTCTGTCAACAGTTGCAATACCTACTACAATGGATTTTGGAACCTGATTGATCCATTCAAAACTATTAAACTGAACCAATCCTGTTATATGAATAAAATCTTCATCGGCAGAACCGTCTAGTAAATAAATGACAGGATATTTTGCAGCTTCAGTAGGATTATATCCTTCCGGAAGATAAATGTTTAGGATTCTTTTTTCATTTAATTCTTTCGATTGGATTTCGTCAATAACGCCCAATACAAAAGGTTTTGAGGTTTCTGTGGTTTTAGTTTTGTTTTTTTGGCTGAATATTAAACTAGTAGAAAAAAGTAAAAAAGCCAAGGTAAAAAATTTGTTCATTATGTATTCTTGAGGGATTTGTTTAAAAGCCTGTTTTTACTTCTTGTTCAGGTTTGTGGTAACTATTTCGGTTTGTAGTAATAATCAAAACGCCGGCTTCTCCGTAATTTCCATAAATATTAATACCGGTCTGTTTTTCAAGAGCAATAATTTTAGCGATTTCAATTTTAGAAAGAGCAAGCTTTTCTTTTTCTAAATCTTGATAACGATGCGGAATTCCGTCAACTACAACTATCGGGCGGTCTGTAATTTTTCCTGATTTAGCTAGAGTTGCAATAGAATCGGATAAATACAATTTGTCTTTTCCTTCATCTGAAAGCTCATATCTGTTTTGAGAAAAAACGGTAATTGAAATGAATAAAAATAAAAGTGTTAAATATTTCATCATTTTGTTTTGTGTTTAAGATTTAAAAACCGAAAAATACAAAAAAATCCTGCAATTATGCAGGATTTAAACATTTAGTATTGTATTCTTAATTTATTTCTTTTCTCCAGCAAAAACAGCATCTAGGCCTTCCATTGCAATGGTGAAACCTTCCTTGAATCCCATTTCAATTATCATTTCCAGATCTGATAATTTTTCATGTTTGATCACCACATCCACAAAAGTAGATCCCTCTTTTTCAGAGAAGCTAACATCCCAATCAGAACGAGGGAATTCGTCATTTAAATTTCCTTGGCTATCGCAAAAAGCATCGAGCCATTTTACATTTGTCTTCGGATGTATCGAAGTATAATCGGCAAGAGCCCAATGTTCTTCGCCTTCTGGTCCAACCATGGTGTACAATCTGCGTCCGCCTTCCTTAAAGTCCATGCTTTTAGTTCTTGATTTCCAAGGCGCTGGTGCCCACCATTTATCCAGAATTTCCGCTTCAGTCCAAGCGGACCAAACGTTTGCCAGTGATGCGTTAAATTCACGTTTTACATTTACAGTATTATTTTCTTTATCTACAGTAAAATTCATTAAAAGATTTGATTTCATTTTCTTTAGATTTTAATTCGTTAATAACTCGTTGTGTGAAATTTGAAACACATAGAAACATAGATTTGTTTCGTAAAAAAGGAAATAAAAGAAACTAGTCTCCGCACATAGCATATCTATGTGTATTTAGATTAGTGAAACGCCTTTTCTAGATATTTAAACGGCTATGTTTCTGTGCGTTTAAAAATTAAATGGATTTTATTTTTCTGCGAAGATTTTGTCCAAACTTTCCATCGCGGCTGTAAATCCTTCTTTGAAACCCATTTCAATTATTTTTTGTAATTCTTCAAAACTATCACGTGTAATGTTGATGTCGACAAATGTAGCATCACCATTTTCAGAAAAAGTGATATCCCAATACGAACTTCCAAATTCTGAATTTGGCTTTCCTTCGGCATCACAAAAAGTAGCAGAATGTTTAAAGTTTGTTTTAGGAGAAATCGAAGAATATTCAAAGTAACTCCAGCGTTCTGTACCATCAGGACCAACCATAGCATACAATCTTTTTCCGCCTTCTTTAAATTCCATAATGGTAGTCTTAGACTTAAACGGAGCAGGCGCCCACCATTTATCTAAGATTTCAGCTTCAGTCCAAGCCGACCAAACGTGAGATAAAGGTGCGTTGAATTGGCGTTTTACATTGACACTTTTGTTTTCCTTGTCTACAGAAAAGTTCATTAATAAATCAGTTTTCATTTTCTTTAGATTTTAAATTAAATAATACTTGATCCAATTGATCGAAACGCTGTTCCCAAATTGCTTTAAATTGCTCCAGCCATTGATCAATCTCTTTCATTTTATCAATTTTGAGCTGATAGTAAATTTCTCGGCCCATTTTTTTTTCTTCCAGTAAATCACATTCATTCAGTATTTTAATGTGTTTGGAAACAGCCTGTCTCGTGGTTTGAAACTGCTCTGCAATGGCATTTGGCGTCAATGCAGTCGAAGAAACCAGAACTAAAATCGCTCTTCGTGTCGGATCGGCAATCGCCTGAAAAATATCTCGTTTCATTTTCTCAAAATTAAATTAAGCAACTAATCAGTTGCAAATATATGCAACTTTTCGGTTGCGCAATATTGAAAATGAATTTTTTTTAAAATGAAAAGAACGTAAACAAAAAAAGCACATCAAAGATGCGCCTTTTTTTAACTTGTTATGTTACATAATTACCGTCTAATTTTATTCCTCACGATAATATCTTTTAGTTTTGCTTTCAGGTCTTCTCCTGTATCGTAAACCATCTGCTCATTGTTTGGGAATGGTACAGCACGTTTTCCGAAATATTGTATGTAATTATCCTCACAAGCATTTCTGTCTCCTTTGTATTTGGAATAAATATTCTCAAAAATATATTCGCTGCTTATCGGAAATGTTTGTACCAACTGATTTGATTTTAGATCTACATAATCGACTTTTGCAGTTACTAAACAAGATTTAAACTGTCTGAATTCGTAGACTGTAGCGCGAAGAATTTTATAATTTTCCACTTTAATTTCTTTTCCTAAACTGTCTTTTACAGGTCTTCCGCGACCGTCCAAAAGCGTTTTTACTCCGTCTTTAACTTGTCTTTCCTTAATAAATTCCTTCTCCTTTATTTGTTCCGGAGAAATAGCAATTTGTCTAAAGTTAAGAATCAGACTATAATCATAAGTTACATTTTTTTGTCTTGCGCTGTGGTAAACCGTCCATTTATCATTCAATCCGAAGGTTTTAAAATCCAATAAATCATCTTGAAGCATTTTCGGAATCACCATATTGGTTTCGTTTTTAGCATAAACATCAACAAAATCAGTTCCTTTAAAAAGCGCATCATCCATCAATTTTTTGGTGTTTTTATAACCAGGATTAATACTTTCCAAATAGGCAAAATCATCATAAGCTTTTCTAAAATCCATTTTGTTGTTCGATTTTAAAAGAGAAGAAGCATTTTCATATAAATATTTCGAAAGCGCATTTTTGCTGCTTACCAGTTCATTAGAATAATTATCAAACGGAAAATAAGCATTTTTTCCTTGCTTCAATAAAGGCAGAGGTAAAATAGGTCTGATTTTTTCCTGACGATTATTTAGCTGTAAATAAGTATTGTAGATTCGTTCAGCATTCGCAGGATTTCCTTCTTTATTCAACATTTCCAGATTGCGCAAATCACGGTCTTTGGCTTTAGCAAACGCTTCTTCAAGCAGATAAACATAGTCTTGTTTGCCTTTTGAATCTTTTTTAGTACGAAGCGCTTCAACCGCACGGTCAATCGCACCGTCATAATTTCCATCGCTCAACATGGATTGTGTTGTCTTAACGCCACAAGAAGAAAGGGCTAAAAACAGTATAGAAACTAGAAAAGTAATTTTTTGCATAGTATGTCTTTTGAAGGTGTAAATATATCTTTTTTACCATTCAACAACTATGCCTTTTATCATTTATTTCAGGAGCAGAAAGAGTTGTTTTTATAAGACGAGTTGTCCCGCTTTCGCCTTTATCTCTCCATTTCATTTCGAGGATACCGGCTCTATCGGGGCTAGATTAGAAGTTTTATTTTTCAGAAAAATAAAAGCAAAAAAAAGACTAAAGATTTTTCCACAAAAGACTTGTATAATTTAAAAATTTAATTGTTTTTTGATCAATACGATTTGTCCTAAATGATAATAACTGTGTTCAATCATGGCTTCTATATTTCTTTTATAAGTTCCATATTTAACCTCTACAAAAACTTCTTCCAATTTTTCATCCGGCATTTGTTCTGTCAGAGAAGCAAACTCTTTGCTGTCATTCCAAAATGTACTTAAAAAAGCTTCCCATTGATCTTGCGAATGAATAGCAGGAAAGTCAAAACTAAATTGGTCTTTTATGTCTAAAGTTCCTCCTTTAAAAACTTGATTGATTCCCTTAATGTAATAATGAACATGCTGTGCCAGAGCCGCAATTGTGTTTAAATTCTGAATTGGAGTAACAGCAGTTTTCCAGTCCAAATTTTCAAGTTGATCTTTAAAATTGGTGTTTGCAATCCAGGTTCCGTTTAGAATGACTTCTCTAAAACGACTTGCAATTTCTACCGTATTTTTCATATTCAAAATAATTTAAAAATTAATTTCATTCCTGCTGAATCCAATTGTATTTGCGATTTTTTAAATATATTTTAACCACCAATACTGTTTTTCAGTTTTATATTTTCCAAACCATTTTGAAGGTTTATACAGTGAAACTACAACAGAAATCCAAATTAAGTAAATTGCCCAAAGAGGAAAACCGCTTTCCAAGCCTTTCGGTCTTCCAAACGTTCCGCCAGCAAATTCGAATTGCGACCAATTAAAACCTTGCGCAAAAAGCATTAAAAGCGTTAGAATATGTATCACATAAAAATGAACCACAAAATAAAATAAAGGGACTTTTCCATAAATCAAAGTCACTTTTTTAATGCCGTTTGAAAATTGTTCTGCAAAAGCAAGAAGCATAAACATAATGCCTAAAGTTGCAAGACAAAATAGGAGTGAAGGCGGATATTTGGTCACATTCATAAAAGACAAAAACGTAAAAACAACATCTTTTTGCGAAGTCCATAAAGCAGGATCGCCATAAATATTAACGAATCGAAGTATGATGAAGAAAACCAAACAACTCCAACCAATTTTGATAAAGAGCTTTTTTCTTTTTTCGGTCTCCAATTCAAAGAATTTTCCTGTTGCAAAACCAACCAACATAATGCCCAACCACGGAATTGGCGGATACCCCATGACAAAAGCTCTTCCAGAAAACGGAATCACAGTTGGACTAAAAAATGGGGTTAAAACCGTTTTTAAAACTGAATTTTCAGCAAATGGAACAAGTGGTAAAAGATTGTGACACAGAATGATGGTCAATCCAATAATTCCCAATGTTTTGGAATTGAGTTTAAGCAATAATCCTAAAATAATGAATCCAAAACCTATTGCAGCTATCACTTCAAATAAAAGGGTGTGAAAACCTATATCGAAGAACAATCCGAAATTGACAATTGTAAATTCGACGAAGATTAACCAAAACCCTCTTTTGATTAAATGAGTTCTTTTTTCGGAAATATTATTTTGGTTTTGAAGGGAAAGATAAACCGAAGTTCCTGCCAAAAAAACAAAAATCGGCGCACACAAATGCGTAATCCAACGCGTACAAAACAACAAAGGAGAAGTAGTTGCCAGATCAGTCGGACTTTGGGTAATCGAGTCCACGTGCATCAAATCGCGAACATGATCGAGCGCCATAATAATCATTACAATTCCGCGAACAATGTCGATAGATGGCTGGCGTTTCATGGGTTTGATTTTTAAATACTTAACAGTAAATCTAAGGAAATATTTTTTAAGTATTTGGAATCAATATTCTGACATTAAAAAAATTATTAAAGTGATAAAATGAATTGCGTCCAGCTTTAGCTGGAGGTCAGAATAATATAAAAAGAAAAAGGCTTTAGCCAAAATTTATTCATTTGGCTAAAGCCCATTCTAGACTTATTATATAAACCTCCAGCTAAAGCTGGAGGCAATTGATTTTTTTATTGTTTTCTAATTTTCACCTGATACACAATTTCCCAAAAAATAATAGAGAAAATAGCATTAGCAAAAATCGCAGTTTTTACTTGATATGGATCGTAATCGATAAATAGATGCAAATTGGTAAACTGTAAAGCCAGAAATAGAGACAAAGCGGCAATTCCGACAGCAAAAAGTATATTTAAAATTGGTTTCCATTTTAAAGCAAAAAAAGCATAAATCAAGTTGAAAATTGCAAAGCCACAACCTAATGTAATGTAGGGATCTGTCTTTAGCATTTGTCCCAATGAAAGGAAAAACTGAGTTGCAGTTAAGTATAAAAAGAAAAGGATAGAATATAGAAGGATTCGTACTTGTGGTTTCATTTTTGAATATTTTTAAGACAACAAAATTACTGATTTAAAATGAAGTTGTGATTAGGAGTTTATTGCAAAAGAGCCTCTATTTTAGCTTCCGATTTTTCCTTTAACGGACTTTCTGCTTTCAAACTCCAAATAACCAAAAATTTTCCTTTTGCCAAATATTCTTCCGGATGCTCTACTGTTGGTTCGCCTGCTTTTCCCCAAAGTAAACCTTGCAGAAATCGGTCGCCTTTAAAAACGTGATCAAATTCAAAGTACATGATAGAACCTCGATCTGTTTTGCTTTTAAAACTCTGAATGGCTTTACTTTTTACCGTTCCTACAATGTTGCTATAGGTTTCAATATCATTATAAAAGCTACAAGCTTGTGGCGTAATGCAGATATTTCCGTCGCTTGGAATATAGTTTTTAGGAACTTCTTTTGGTTTTAGTTTTAAATCAGCAATGGTTTGGCTGAAAGAGTTTATTGTAAATAGTAGGAGTAAAGTTGATAAGGGAATTGTGATTTTCATTTATTTTGCGGATTGATTTGGGATCATAAAAATAAGGTTTTAATTTAAAAAAGATTCAAGAGGGATATCCATTAATTATTTCATGGGCAATTTCATAAACTTCTTCTTCAATTTCTGCTTTAGTTGGATTCTTAGTAATTCTTTTTATCTCATCTAAAACTAGTTTGTTTTTTATTGTTTTTCCAAAAAATTGAAGAATCCAGTATTTCCAAATTTCATCTTTGCCTTGTAAAATTTTTATTATTTCAGATGATATTTTTTCTGTAAAAGGAATTAAAAGTTCTTTAACTGAAGTACTAATAGGCCAATTGATATCCTGTAACCATTCTAATAAATCTGGAATAATAGGTTCAATTTCATCAAATGTATAGCTTTTAAGTTTTTCAACCGTTTCAAAGTCAAATTTATCTTTAGGAATTAATTCTTTAATATTCATATTATTAAAATATTAGTTTACAAAAAAAGCACAAAATCGTATTTTGGTCTATTGCTCCTCCATGTGATTTCGCATTATTGTATCCAAAACCTGAAATATCAAAATCTGAGAATTGGAATTGCACTCCATTAACAGTAAATCTTTCACTATCGTGTCCACACAGGCGGGACGCTCATATAGCCAAATAAAATTATAAGGTTTTACAATTAAACTATCCCTTCTTTACTTGCATTTGCTATATAGGATAATTTTAATTTATCAGTGTTTTTTTCTAAACTTATTGTTTTGTTAGCTTTAATACTTACCATTGATGCTAATCCTGATATTATCGAAATGAAAGGGAAATTAATTCCATGTGTGTAGGAATCGATAATAAAACCTGCGGTTGAACTCGTTAAAATATCTTTAACATTTAAATTAAGTTCTGTAGTAAAATTGTATTTACCAGTCTTTAAAAATTTTTCTAATGAAACTTTTTCTAAATCTTCAATGGCTTTCTTTAATTCCGACTTGGCTATTTTTTGTTGTAGATTTGAGTCCGGAGATTTTAAAATTTCTAAATATAAAGCATCAATACTGCTATGTAGTTTTTCTAATTCATCTTTCCTTTTAGCTTTAAATTCCAAAAGTACATCTGGATTTACATTCTCTAGAGGTACTGGAAGGCAGTTAAAAAGTTCAACTTTTAAAGAATTATAGTTTTTTTGAAATTCTTTTGCGATAATAACTTCTTCACCAATTTGATGAATATTCCAATCAGTGTCACTTTTATTAGCTATTAATTTATTAGCTACAATTGCCTGAGCTGTTAAAAAGATATCGTACGAAGAATCTATTTGAGAAGACCAACTCGAAAATTGAACAATTGGTCTTTCAAGAACTCCTGATTTTATAAGTTGTTCTTCATTAGGTATTGCTTGATGAATAATATTATTTGTTGGAACAACAATTTTATCCCAATATAATATATAGTAGTTGAAATCGGTTTGAGAATAGTTACCTATTAAGGAAACATGATTAGAATCGATTCGTTTAGTTTTTCCAATATTTGCTATAATACCTCGTTTCATATGATTATTATATAATTACATATTTTTTAGTACTAAAATAGTAAATATAATATTTGTAGATGTTAAAACGCGGTTTATATAATTTGATGTGAATAATCTAAATTTTAGATATAAAATAGCTTGGCTTTTGTAAAATTGGAAAAGGCAAAATTTAAGCTTCATAACATAACAAATTTAATAGTTATTTTGAGTGAGCTTTTCCCGGAGCTTCGACTTCGCTCAGCCTGACAAAAAAATGAATGATAAATCTGCTCAATCTGTCAAATCTGCGAGAAAAAAACAAAAAAAATCCCGCCTCAATTAAGAAACGGGACTTCGTAGATATTCTCTTTTTTTTTATTTTTAAACAGTTGCAGCAATTTCTTCTGGCAACGGAATTTGATTTTTAAGTAGATCCTCGAAAGTTTCGTGAGCACGAATCAAGATTCCTTTTCCGTCTTTCCAAAGAACTTCGGCTGGTTTGTATCTTGAGTTGTAGTTCGAAGACATTGAGAAGCAGTATGCTCCAGCGTTTCTGAAAGCTAAAATATCTCCTTCAGTAATTTCTGGAATTCTACGGTTGTTTGCAAAAGTATCGGTTTCGCAAATGTATCCTACAACAGAATAAAAACGCTCTTTTCCTTTTGGGTTAGAGATGTTTTCAATATGGTGTGAAGATCCGTATAACATCGGTCGAAT
This sequence comes from Flavobacterium potami, assembly GCF_020026915.1. GTDB lineage: Bacteria > Bacteroidota > Bacteroidia > Flavobacteriales > Flavobacteriaceae > Flavobacterium > Flavobacterium potami. The sequence goes on from NZ_JAINUY010000002.1 coordinate 109,743, forward strand.
CAAGTGGTTGAAACCACTGTCAACTCCAGCAAAAACTGTCGATGTTGTTTGTTTTACTACGTTTACTTTTACTAAGAAATGACCTGCTTCGCTCACCAAGAATTTTCCTGGTTCAAAAATTAGCGTTAAATCTCTTCCGTATTCTGTACAGAAAGCATTGAATCTTTTAGATAATTTTTTACCTAATTCTTCGATGTCTGTTTCGATATCGTCTTTTTTGTAAGGTACTTTGAATCCGCTTCCGAAATCTAAGAATTGTAAATCTTTGAAATGTTTCGCTGTATCAAACAGAATTTCAGCTGCATACAAGAATACTTCGATATCTAAAATATCAGATCCTGTGTGCATGTGAATACCTACAATGCTCATTTTTGTGTTCTCTACAATTCGCAAGATATGCGGAATTTGGTGAACAGAGATTCCGAATTTACTATCGATATGTCCAACAGAAATATTAGCATTTCCACCCGCCATTACGTGCGGATTGATACGAATACATACTGGAATATGAGGATGTTTTGTTCCGAATTGCTCTAGAATTGATAAATTGTCGATATTGATTTGTACACCCATTGCGGCAACTTCTTCAATTTCTTCTAAAGAAACTCCGTTTGGTGTAAAGAAAATTTTGTCAGGATCATAGCCAGCGTGAAGTCCTAACTGAACTTCCTGAATTGATACAGTATCTAAGCCAGACCCCATGTTCTTTAATAACTGTAGAATCGCAACGTTAGACAATGCCTTCATGGCATAATTAACTCTTAAGTTCTCCACCTTAGAGAAAGCTTTAGTTAATCTGTTGTACTGAGATTGGATTTTTTCAGCATCGTAAACATACAATGGACTTCCAAATTGGTCTGCTAACTGCAGTAAATCTTTTGCTTGCATTTTTAAACTTATTTTGGACAAAGTTATTACTCTTTTGAGTAACTGCAAATTAATTGCAGAAAAATAACAAATTATAACAAATTGTTTTATTTTAAACAAAAAGTTCTTGTTTTTGCGATTTTGTAACTCTTTTTGAGGTGCTAAGGTTCTGAGTTGCTAAGATACTAAGTTTTTTTGCTGCGAATTGATTTTTTTCCGCCACGAATTCACGAATTTTTCTAATTCAAAAATGTTGCTGAAATTATTTTTGCCACAGATTACACAGATTAAATGGATTATTTTTTTTCCGCCCTACCCGAGCGATAGCTAATTGGCGAAGCAATTCACGAATTTTCCTGATTGTAATACTGTGTAAATTATTTTTTGCTTTAATTCCACGAATTGCATTAATTTATATTGGAACGTATCAATAATTTTAGACAATTTTTTCGCCATCATTGTAAAACATAGCCCACGGTTTCAGCCGTGGGAAACGTATTATTGCGTATCGTTGGGGATTTGCATTGCGTTCCCACGGTTGAAACCGTGGGCTATGTTTTAGATAGGATGAGAAAAATAAAAATTAGTGAAAATTTGTGTAATTCGTGGCAAACAAAAAAACAAAACCCCTGAATAGAAATTCAAGGGTTTGTCAAGTAGTATGTGTTGATGTTTTTGTAGTTTTAATTTTTAGCTCTAAAGATCAAGTATATAAGAAAACCTTAGTCCCTTAAATCTTAGCATCTAAGAACCTTAAAAATTACAAGCTCGGAAGATCTCCTTTTCCTTTAGTAGGCAAGTTTGTAGATCCCATAAGGAATAAATCTACTTCTCTTGCTGCTTCGCGACCTTCTGAAATAGCCCATACAATTAATGATTGTCCTCTTCTCATATCACCTGCAGTGAAAATGTGAGGAACGTTTGTCTGATAGTTGTGCGCTTTATAGTTGCTTCTCATATCAGTTTCGATGCCTAACTGCTCGCTTAAAGTTTTCTCTGGACCTGTAAATCCAAGAGCTAACAATGCTAAGTCGCAAGGCCAGATTTTCTCAGAACCTTCTTTTTCGATTAATTCCGGTCTTTGACCTGGAGTCATTTTCCATTGAACTTCAACCGTTTTCAATCCAGTTAATTCACCTTTTTCGTTAGAGATGAATTCTTTTGTATTGATTAACCAGTTTCTGTCACAACCTTCTTCGTGAGAAGAAGATGTTTTCAACTGTAACGGCCAGAAAGGCCAAGGAGTTGTTTCACTTCTTCCAACTGGAGGTTTTGGTAAAATCTCAAAGTTAGTAACCGATTTCGCTCCGTGTCTGTTAGAAGTTCCAATACAGTCAGAACCTGTATCTCCACCACCAATAACGATTACATCTTTACCGGTAGCTTTAACTTGGTCTGGAATTGATTCTCCAAATAAAACTTTAGTTTGTTGTGTTAAGAAATCCATTGCTTGAACAACACCTTTGCTTTCGATTCCTTTAGTTGGCAAGCTTCTTCTTTCAGTTGCCCCTCCGCATAAAACGATAGAATCGAATTGGTTTAATTCTTCAACGCTGAAGTTAACTCCAACATTTACATTTGTTTTGAAAGTGATTCCTTCTGCTTCAAGAACTACTACACGACGGTCGATAATTCCTTTTTCTAATTTGAAGTTTGGAATTCCGTAACGTAGTAAACCTCCAATTGCATTGTCTCTTTCAAAAACAGTAACGGTGTGACCCGCTCTGTTTAATTGTTGAGCCGCAGCAAGACCTGCAGGTCCTGAACCAATAACAGCAACTGTTTTTCCTGTTCTAGTTTTTGGTGGCTGTGGTTTGATCCATCCTTCAGCAAAACCTCTTTCGATGATGCTTTTTTCAATGTTTTCGATAGAAACCGGATCTTTGATGATTCCTAATACACATGATTTCTCACATGGAGCAGGGCATAAACGACCTGTGAATTCTGGGAAGTTGTTTGTAGATTGCAAAATCTCTAATGCACTCTGCCATTCTTCCTGATGCACCATGTCGTTGAAGTCAGGAATTAAATTTCCTAACGGACATCCACTGTGGCAAAAAGGAATACCACAGTCCATACATCTTGATCCTTGTTCTTTTAATTTATCTTTTGGTACCGGAATAGTAAATTCGTTGTAGTTGGAAACACGTTCTGCAACTGCTAAATTACTTTCGTCGGCTCTATTATATTCTTTAAATCCGCCTATTTTACCCATGACATTTTTAATAAATTTAGTTGTGAGTTGTGAAAATGTGAGAGGTGAGTTAAAAACTTAGCACCTCTGCACCTTTGTATCTCAGAACCTTTAATTAAGCTATTAATTCTTCTATTTGTTTTTCTTCTGCAATTCGTTTTAATGCTTTTTTGTAATCAGTTGGCATTACTTTTACGAAGTGCTGTTGTTCATTTTCCCAGTCTGCTAAAATTCTCTTAGCTAATGGACTGCTGGTGTACAATGAATGGTTTTTGATCAGTTTTCTTAGTTTCGTAACGTCCTCTTCTTCCATTGGATCGAATGCAACCATTTCCATGTTACATACTGTCGAATCGAATTTTTTGTTCGGATCGTAAATGTAAGCTACACCACCGCTCATACCAGCAGCGAAGTTTCTTCCAGTTTTTCCTAAAACTACAACTGTACCACCTGTCATGTACTCGCATCCGTGATCTCCAATTCCTTCTACAACTGCTGTTGCTCCAGAGTTTCTCACACAGAAACGCTCTCCTGCGATACCATTAATATAAGCCTCCCCGGTAATAGCTCCGTAAAGGGCAACGTTTCCAATAATGATGTTGTCTTCAGGTTTGAAAGTCGCAGTAGGAGGTACTTTTACAATTAGTTTTCCTCCAGAAAGACCTTTTCCTAAGTAATCATTACAGTTTCCGTGAATTTTAAATGACAATCCGTTTGTTGCAAATGCACCAAAACTTTGTCCGGCAGAACCTTCAAAATCAACTAAAATAGTGTCATCTGGTAATCCTTGTGCGCCATAAATTTTTGAGATTTCGTTACTCAAAATCGCACCTACAGAACGGTCTGTATTTTTGATTTTGAAAGTAACTCTCGTTTTCTCTTTTCTATAAATAGATGGAATTGCTTCTTTGATGATGTCGAAATCCAATACGTTTTCAAGAGCGTGATCTTGAGTAGTTGTATTATGATTTGGAACTGTTTTCGCTTTTTCCGGTTTGTATAGAATAGTTGATAAATCTAAACCATTAGCTTTATAATGTTTGATCGCTTTGTCTACGTTTAATTTTTGAGACTGACCTACCATTTCTTTTAAAGTTCTGAAACCTAACTGAGCCATGATTTCTCTTAACTCTTCAGCAATAAAATACATGAAGTTGATTACGTGCTCTGGAGTTCCTTTGAAATTTTTTCTCAATTCTGGATCCTGAGTTGCAATACCAACTGGGCAAGTATTTAAGTGACAAGCTCTCATCATGATACATCCAGAAGCTACAAGCGGAGCAGTAGCAAATCCGAATTCTTCAGCACCTAATAAAGCGGCGATCGCAACGTCACGTCCTGTTTTCAATTGTCCGTCACATTCTAAAACTACACGGCTTCTTAAGTCGTTCAAGATTAAAGTTTGTTGTGCTTCAGCTAAACCAAGTTCCCATGGAATACCTGTGTGTTGTAATGAAGTTAATGGTGCAGCACCTGTTCCTCCATCATAACCAGAGATTAAAATAACGTCAGCTTTTGCTTTTGCAACACCGGCAGCGATTGTTCCAACTCCAACTTCAGAAACTAGTTTTACATTGATACGAGCTTCACGGTTTGCATTTTTTAAATCATAAATCAACTGAGATAAATCCTCAATAGAGTAGATATCGTGGTGAGGCGGAGGTGAAATCAAACCTACATAAGGCGTAGAGTTTCTAGTTTCAGCAATCCAAGGCACTACTTTTTCTCCAGGTAACTGTCCACCTTCTCCAGGTTTTGCTCCCTGAGCCATTTTGATTTGGATTTCTTTAGCGTTTGTCAAATAATTGATTGAAACACCAAAGCGTCCTGAAGCAACTTGTTTGATTGCAGAGTTTCTAGAATCTCCGTTAATTTCTTTCTGGAAACGTTTTGGATCTTCTCCACCTTCTCCAGAGTTACTTTTTCCTCCAATTCTGTTCATTGCAATAGCTAAGTTCTCATGCGCTTCTCTAGAGATAGACCCATAAGACATTGCTCCAGTTTTGAATTTCTTAACGATTTCTGTCCAAGGCTCTACTTCATCAATAGAAATAGGATCTAAATTGTTGAATTCAAATAAACCTCTAATTGTCATTAAGTTTGAGCTTTGCTCGTTTACAGCATTAGCATATTCTTTATAGCTTTCTGGGCTGTTTAAACGAACTGCTTGTTGTAATTTAGAAATTGTAGTTGGGTTAAACATGTGTTTTTCACCACCACGTCTCCATCTGTAAATACCTCCAATTTCAAGAGAAAGCAAGTTTGCAATTTTTGAATTTGGGAAAGCTTTTTGGAAACGTTTTTTAACCTCTTTCTCAACTTCCATTAAACCAATTCCTTCAATTCTAGAAGGTGTGTAAGGGAAATATTTAGATGTAAATGTTTTGTTTAATCCTAAAATCTCGAAAATTTGAGCAGCTCTGTACGAATGTAAAGTAGAGATACCAATTTTGTTCATGATTTTTACGATTCCTTTTGCGATTGCTTTGTTGTAGTTTACAACAGCATAATCAGCTTTTACTTTTGTAATGAAACCTTTTTCAACTTGATCGTGAATGATTTCGTTTACCATGTAAGGGTTGATCGCACTTGCGCCATATCCAAACAATAAAGCAAAATGATGCGGTTCGCGTGGTTCAGCAGATTCGATGATGATTCCGAATTTAGAACGAACTTGTAAAATGTTCAAAGAGTGGTGAATGTATGAACAAGCCAATAACATCGGAATTGGAGCTAATTCTTCGCTAACACCTCTATCAGATAAGATAATGATGTTGCATCCTTCTTCAACTGCTTTAAAAGTAGCTTGAACACATTTTTCAAGAGCACGCTCTAAACCGTTAACTCCTTTTTCTATTTTATATAAAGTAGAAATAGTAGCCGATTTGAAATCTGCATGATCGATATTTCTAATTTTATCCAAATCCTCATTAGAGATAACTGGATTTTGGATTTTTAATTTTTTACATTGTTTAGATTCGATTTCGAAAATATTGAAATCTCCTCCAATTGCTAAACTGATATCTGTAATGATTTCTTCACGAATACCATCCAAAGGTGGGTTAGTAACCTGAGCAAACAATTGTTTGAAGTAGTTGTATAGCAACTGTGGCTGATCAGATAATACAGCTAACGGCGTATCGTTACCCATAGAACTGATCGCTTCAGCTCCGTCGCTTCCCATTGGGTTGATGATTGTTTTTAAATCTTCAATTGTATAACCAAATAAACGCTGTCTTGTTAAGAAATCTAATTTTTCAACAGGAGTTGGGTTGTTGGTGTAAGGAACTTTAGCAAGTGGCAATAAGTTTTCGTCAACCCATTGTTGGTAAGGACGTTTTGTAACTATCGCTTTCTTAACTTCCTCGTCTTCGATGATACGACCTTCGTTCATATCAACCAAGAACATTTTTCCTGGCTCTAAACGACCGTGTTGAATTACATCTTCTGGATCGATGTCTAATACACCAATTTCAGACGACATAATTACGAATCCGCTATGCGTTAATGTATAACGAGAAGGACGTAAACCATTTCTGTCTAGTAAAGCTCCAATTACGTTACCATCTGTAAACGGAATAGAAGCAGGACCATCCCAAGGCTCCATGATACAAGCATTGTACTCATAGAAAGCTCTTTTTTCTGGAGACATTGTTTGGTGTTTTTCCCAAGCTTCAGGAACTACCATCATCATTGCTTCAGGAAGAGAACGACCTGTCATTAATAAAAGTTCAACCACCATATCCATAGAAGCAGAATCTGATTTTCCTTCTAAGATAATTGGGAATAATTTTTTGATATCATCGCCAAAAACTTTGCTCTGCATAAGCTCTTCACGAGCACGCATACGGCTTACGTTTCCACGAAGTGTGTTGATCTCACCATTATGACACATGTATCTAAACGGTTGAGCTAAGTCCCAAGATGGGAATGTATTTGTAGAGAAACGTTGGTGTACAAGTGCAAGACGTGTCACCAAGTCTGGATCTTTCAAATCTATATAATAACGGCTGATGTCTTCCGGCATCAATAGACCTTTATATATTATAGTAGTGGTCGATAAACTAGTAAAATAAAACATGTGGCTTTCAGAAGTTTTAGATCCTCTTACGGCATGTTCAGCAATTTTTCTAGCTGCAAAAAGTTTTGCATTAAATTCATTTTCAGTTAAATCCTGACCGTTTTTAGAAACGAAAACTTGTTTAACTGTTGGTTCTTTTTCTGCGGCGATTTCACCTAAATTTTCAACGTCAACTGGCACATCTCTCCAACCTAAAACTTTTAAGTTTTGGTCTTTAATAGTAGCCTCAAATGCATTAATACAGAAAGAAACTTGGTTTTTGCTTTTTGGTAAAAAAACCATTCCAACTGCATATTCACGTGCTTCAGGGATTTCAAAGTCACATACTTTCTTAAAAAAATCATGAGGAATGTCGAATAAAATTCCAGCTCCGTCTCCAGTTCTACCATCAGAACTAACGGCACCACGATGTTCTAATTTAATTAAGATGTCTAATGCTTTGTGAATAATATCATTTGACTTAATACCATTCAAATTACAAATAAATCCTGCACCACAATTGTCGTGTTCAAATTCAGGCAGATAAAGCCCTTGTTCTTTAACTCTCATTCTTGATATTTTTTCTACAAAAATAAAGATTTCGTTAAACATAATGTAGCGAAATTATATATTCACTTTCATTTTTACTGGAATATTAGAAAAAGGGTTCTTAAATGATAATATTGTTATATAAACCATTGCGAATTATCAAAATCATAATTGCGATTAAAATATATTAAGAAAAATCGTCTGTTAGGCATTGATTACAGTGAAGTTTTTGTTAAATCTCAAACGTTTTAGCGATTTTGTGTTAACTTTTTAGATACAATTGTTTAATGATTTTTTTTCTTTCAATTTAAATAGGTGAAGAATCAATTAAGGAGTAGTTATTAATTCAAAAAAGATTTTACTTTTAAGTTGTATTTTGTTACTTTTGTCGCACTTTTATTCTGAAATAAATTCAGGACCAGACAAATTCTATATTATGAACATACACGAATATCAAGGAAAAGAAATTTTAGCGAGTTACGGAGTACGTGTGCAACGCGGAATCGTGGCTAATAATGCAGTTGAAGCTGTGGCTGCTGCAAAACAATTAACTGCCGAAACGGGAACAGGATGGCATGTAATTAAAGCACAAATTCACGCAGGTGGTCGTGGAAAAGGTGGTGGAGTTAAGCTGGCAAAAAACTTACAACAAGTTGAAGAGTTAGCAGAACAAATCATCGGAATGCAGTTAATTACACCTCAGACGCCGCCTGAAGGTAAAAAAGTTAACAAAATATTAGTTGCTGAAGATGTTTATTATCCTGGAGAAAGCGAAACTTCTGAATTTTATGTTTCTGTTTTATTGAATAGAGGTACAGGACGCAATATGATCATGTATTCTACTGAAGGTGGAATGGATATCGAAGAAGTTGCTGAGCACACTCCACACTTAATCTTTACTGAAGAAATCGATCCTTCTGTTGGATTACAAGGTTTCCAAGCTAGAAGAATTGCTTTTAACTTAGGACTTTCTGGAAATGCTTTCAAAGAAATGGTTAAATTCATCGACGCACTTTACAATGCTTACATTGGTTCTGATGCTTCTATGTTTGAAATCAACCCTGTATTAAAAACTTCTGATAACAAAATCTTAGCTGTAGATGCTAAAGTAAATATCGACGATAACGCTTTATACAGACAACCTAAATATGCTGAAATGAGAGATATCCGTGAGGAGAATCCAATCGAAGTTGAAGCTAAAGAAGTTGGTCTTAACTATGTTGACCTTGACGGTACTGTAGGATGTATGGTAAACGGAGCTGGTCTTGCTATGGCAACTATGGACTTAATTAAATACGCTGGTTTTGAGCCTGCTAACTTCCTTGACGTAGGAGGAACTGCTGATGCTAAGCGTGTTGAAACAGCTTTCAGAATTATCTTGAAAGATCCAAACGTAAAAGCGATCTTAATTAACATCTTCGGAGGTATCGTTCGTTGTGACCGTGTTGCTCAAGGTGTTGTTGACGCTTACAAAAACATGGGAGACGCTATCAATGTGCCAATTATCGTTCGTTTGCAAGGAACAAATGCTGAAATTGCAAAAGAATTAATTGACAACTCGGGTATGCCAATCTTATCTGCAGTTCAATTCCAAGAAGCTGCTGACCAAGTTAAAGCTGCTCTTTCTTAATTAAATAAGAAATCAATTTATATAGAAAATCCATTCCTTTACGGGAGTGGATTTTTTTTTAACCGCAAAGCACGCAAAGTTTTTTTAAAAGTATTGTGAATATAAACGCAAAGTTCGCAAAGCTATGTGTTTAAAAGAGATAGAGATTATTTAATGAAAAGATTTATTGAAATGAATAAAAGGATTAGAAATTGTCTTTTAGCAGTATTAATTTTTGATGTATTCTTATTACTATCTTATTGGCATTATCAACCTTTTTGTGAACCTTGTCTGGATAATTATGATTGTCCTCCTTGTATTTCGCCAGAACAATACTTTATAATTTATCTGGGGGTAATATTGAATGTATTATTATGCCTTTATTGTTTTTTTAACCGCAAAGCACGCAAGAATTTTTAACTGTGAGATTTAATATAAACGCGAAGTTCGCGAAGCTATATCCAAATAACTTTGCGAACTTTGCGTAAATCTTTGCGCTCTTTGCGGTTAAAAAAATACTATTTCAAAACAGTTGATAATTCCACAATTTCGAAAGTAGGATCGTGCATTATGAATTCTCTAATGATTGAAGCATGACCAGCACCGACTAATATCATTATTTTGTTATCGTTACTTTCAGTTAATTTCTGAATTAAAGAATACATGTATAAGTTTCTTTTGTACCAATTTGAAACCAAGGAAGCTCCTGTAAAATCATCTGGATTTCCAGCTCTGTTTGCTATTTCCAAATACCAATTAAGATTTTCATTTTCAGCTTGTTTGGTATTGTAATACAACATCATTTCTTGTAAAGAGCTTTTTCTGATTTTTTCGTTATGTTGTTTTTCGAAAACTTCAGTTGTCAACTTATTTTTCGCCATCAAATCCTTTTGGTTTGCTTTTTCCATTGAAATCATTAAACTGTCATATCGAAAAGAAGTATAAAGATTCATTCCGTATAATTTTTTGTGATTCAGTTTTTTAGCGGTGCGAAGTGCCAATTGTGTTATTTCACTTTTGTTATTTTTAAAAAGACTGTCGGTGTTTTTATTGTAAAACTTGTCTAAGTCGGCTTGTTTCTTAAATTCCCATTCAACAAATATTTTATCGGGACCAAATTTTTTGATTTTGTCACTCATAATCTCGAGTTCTTTTTGACTCTTTTCAGACATGATATTGAAATTATTCAGTTGAGCGACATCAAGACCTGGATTGGCGTAATGAAAAGTTCCGATTAATAGGATCTGCTTTTTCTTGGTTTGAGCAGGTGTCATGTTGAATGTAATAAGAGCTAGTAATAGAATGATTTTTTGCATGATGGTTTGTTTTTAAATTCATGACAAATGTATTCCGTCTTTTGGCCTCTATTTTTTGTTTTTGATGAACATATCATTTCATTTTATAAACTCATGAAATCTGTAAGGTGATAATTTCGTGTAACGTTTTTTATAGTTCATCCCTAAAAAAGCATCTTTTAAATAAATCTAATTTTCTATTTATAGCTTAATTGTATTTTTGGGTTAATTATTAAAAACATGAAATCAAAAATTCCATTTTACTATCATATCATCCTTTTCTTTTTATTATTCCTAACCTATGTTTCTTGGGATGTTGGATTAAATAATAGAGATATAAAAATTATTCTAAAAGGTATTTATTTAGGCATTACCCCGTCTTACATGCTTGCCGTATTTGTTATTTACAGTCTTAATTTTTACTTTTTCTGTGAATGGTTTTTAAATAAAAAGAAATTAATTTTTTACATCCTGACAATTCCTGTTTCTCTATTGCTTTTTACTGCTGTTCGATATTTTTTGGACGAAGTTGTACTGTTTAATATAACTGGAATACACAACTATTACGAACAAGCAAGAGAAATTACCTATTACATAAAAGACAATTTTTTCTACGGATTACCAGCTGTGATTTTAAGTGCATTAACTTTTTTGTTTTGGCAATTTCAGACTGCACAACATCAAAATCAGGAATTATTGTTAGAGAATAAAAAAGCTGAATTTCAGATGCTAAAAGCGCAGGTGAGTCCGCATTTTTTATTTAATACTTTGAATTCTTTTTACAGTCAATTGATTCTAAAAGACGATAAAATGGCCGATGATGTTTTGGTGCTTTCTGATTTGCTTCGTTACGTAATTACAGAAACAGACAAAGATGAAGCGATACTTTCAAAAGAGATTCAGTTTATCCAAAATTATATTCATTTACAGAAGAAGAGATTTGAAGATCAGCTGTTTTTCGATTTTTCTGTTGAAGGAAATTATTCCAACGAAAAAATTATTTCTTCGGCTTTGGTTCATTTTGTTGAAAATGTTTTCAAACATGGAAAATTTAATAATGAAGAAGAAAAAGCGATTATTTCTATTCGAATAAATGGTGGTATTTTAGAAATTTCAACTTTTAATTATTTCATCGAAGGAGAAAACTATTCTTCAACCGGAATTGGTTTTGATAATTTAACTAAAAGATTGGAATACACGTATAAAGATCAATTTATTCTTAAAAAAACAGAAGAAAATAATACCTTTAAAACTTACTTAAAAATACCACTAAAGAAATAATTTATGGCTTTTAAATGTATAATTGTCGATGACGAACCGCCTGCAACTCGAATTTTAGAAAACTATATCGGGAAAGTAAATTTCCTTGAAAAAGTTGGCGTTTTTAATGATTCCTTAAAAGCTTTAGAATTCTTAAATAAAGAATCTGTAGATGTTATTTTTTTGGATATTCAAATGCCGCAATTAACAGGTTTGCAGATTTCTAAAATTATTTCTAAAGATATAAAAGTCATATTTACAACGGCTTATCCTGATTTTGCTTTGGAAGGATTTGAGTTGAATGCCGTAGATTATCTTTTAAAACCAATTGCTTTTGAACGTTTTTATCAAGCGGTTTCGAAACTAAATTCTGAACCCAAAATAGAAGTTTCAAATAGTAATAATAATGCTGCGCCAGATTTTCTATTTATAAAAACCGATGGAAAGAATAAATTTCAGAAAGTGTTTTTGAATGATATTTTATACGTGGAAAGTCTCCAGAATTATGTTTGCATTCATACGATAAGACAGCAGATTATTACACATTCGTCCCTAAAAAATGTAATTGAATCGCTTCCTTCAACTAATTTTATTCAAATCCATAAATCGTATGTAGTTTCATTACAGCACATTGAGTCAACAGATAATTTTTCTGTTTTTATAAACGAAAAAGAATTACCGATTGGAGCAACTTTTAAAGATGCATTTTTTGATGAAATTGATCAAAATAAGATTTAACCGCAAAGCACGCAAGGTTTTATATCTTTGGTGCTTTATAAAAACGCAAAGTTCGCAAAGCTTTATCCATATAGCTTTGCGAACTTTGCGTTTATATTCACAATCCTTGGCAAAAAAACCTTGCGTGCTTTGCGGTTAAACTACCCAGTTAAGACTTTTTCTTATTACCGTTTTTGTAAACCACTTTTTCTACAACAACTGGTTTTCCATTTCCTTTTGGGAATGATTTCTTTTTAGGTTTTCCAGTAGATGAACCTGATTTTGATGGACTTTGATTGCCTCTGTATTTTTCAGAATCTTTAGGCGATGCTTTAAATTCAGCTCTTTCTTTAGTGTTTTCCCTTTTCGGAATTTCAGCTTTATGTTTTGCTAAAACATCATTTGGGTTTTTCGGATTTTCTTTAGTTCCTCTCAAATGAATTACCAATCCGTTTAGGAAATTGCGTAAAACTTGATCACCACATTCCATATAATTTGGATGATCTTCAGCTCTAAAAAAAGCCCCTAATTCTGATTTTGAAATTCTAAAATCTACCAATTCTAAAATTTCAACTATTTGGTCATCACGGAGCATCAAAGCCACGCGAAGTTTTTTAAGTATATCGTTGTTTGTCATAATTCTTGTTTCAAGTTTTTTATTGTTTCAAGTTTCAAGTTTTCCAATCTTTACTTGAAGTTAAAACTATTATTAATTTTTTGCAAAGGTACGGTTTAAAAACAATTACGAAGATTTATTTTTAATCACAAATTACACAAATTTGCACAAATTCAAGAGGTTTAAAAGAAAAAGTAATTTGCGGAAATTTGTGTAATTTGTGGTTAATACATTTAATTGTTTAAGACGCTTATCAGTTTGTCTAAATCTTCTTTCAAATGATTTGCCGTTATCACAATACGATTCAAAGGATCGGCTTCTTTTGTATATCTGAAACTCGCTATAATTATGTTTTCTTCTTTTAATTTATGGACTAATTCATTCGATAATAAATAAATTAAAGGATAGCTTTTGTCAAACTTAATGTTTTCATTTTGAATTAAAATCGAATCAATGTAACTTAAATTATCTAGCAGTTTTTGATGCTGAACTTTATAAATTTCCGAAGCATCAGAAAGCGTTTGTACAAAAGCAGGATTCATTCCTGCAGCGCTGGTAAAAGTCTCGATTTCTTTTATTTGTACAATAAATTTAGAATCTGATGCGATTACACCGCCTGTTAATCCGAAAGCTTTTCCTAGAGACGAAACCAAGATTTTTCTTTTTATTGGGAAATCAATTGATGTATAAATTCCAGATCCATTTTTGCCAATAATTCCTAACGAATGCGATTCATCAACAACCAAAGTAATTTCTTTATGATTTGAAATTTCCTTTAAAAAAGATAAATCAACAGGTTTGGTTTGAAACGACGGAACTCCATCGGTTAAAATCGTTATTTTTTCTGGTTTTGAGTCTAATAATCTGTCATTCAACTTTTCATTTATAAATACAGGAAGACTATTTTCAATCTGAATAGCCGAATGAATTTCATTTAAATGATAAAAACAATCGGTTTGTTTTTTTAGTTTTTCTAAAACCAATTTTCCTGCCAACATTCCAGACGAAACCGTAACAGTATCTTCAGAACCAATATGTTGAGCCAAGAATTTTTCACCAGCGGTATAAGCGCTTAATTTAATATTTGCAGTTCTGGAACTTCCGTAAGTTGTTCCCCATTTTAAAATATTCTGAACGACTAAATCTTGAAATTTTTTGTTTGTTGGAAGTCCCAAATAGGCAGTTCCTCCAAAATACAAATATTGTTTTTGGTTGATTTCAATGATTCGATCTGGAAATTTTTCGACTATCATTTTAAAGCAATGTAACTCCTGTTCCGTTTAGGTTTGAATAATGAATAATACCATTTTCAATTGTTACTCCAGTTGCAATATCTTCGGCTAATAAAAGTGCACCGTCCATATCAACATAGTCTAATTGCGGAAGTAAATGCGCAATAGCAGAAATCCCGACAGTAGATTCGGTCATGCAGCCTACCATTGTTTTTAGACCTAATTTTTTCGCTTCTTCAATCATTCGTTTTCCTGGAGTAAGTCCGCCACATTTTACCAGTTTCACATTCACACCATGAAAATGATTGAAACATTTTGCTACATCCTCTTCAATAATACAGCTTTCGTCTGCAATTACGGGTAGTACAGAATGTTTGAAGACTTCTTTGTGGCCTTCCCAATTATCCGCTTTCATAGGCTGTTCTAGAAATTCAACGCCTAATTTTTTTAATTCGACTGCATTATTTATGGTTTCTTCAACTGTCCATCCGCAATTGGCGTCAATTCTAAAAATGGCATTGGTGTGTTTTCTAAGCGCTTTTACAATGGCAATATCTTCCTTAGTTCCTAATTTAATTTTATAAATAGGCCAAGGCAGTTCTTGCATTTTAAAAACCATTTTTTCAATCGTATCAATTCCGATTGTATAATCTGTCAACGGATTATGATCGGTTTTGTAGTTCCATAATTCGTATAATTTCTTGCCTTTTTTACGAGCATACAAATCATTGTAAGCCAAATCTAAAGCGCATAAAGCAAACATATCTTCTTTTAAATGTGGATGCATTTTAGACCAAAATACGTCTGGAGTTTCATCTTCCGTATTTTCGATAATAGATCTGATTTTCTCCAAATCGGCAATCATCATAGGAACCGTAATATGGTAATACGGATTTGAAGTTGCTTCTCCAAAACCAGAAAAACCATCGCTTTGCAATTCTACAATTAATGATGGCTGAATATCAATAGATTCTCTCGAAATAGTGAAAGTGTGCTTTAGTTTGAGATTGTATTCTCTTAAAATAAGTTTCATTTTATTGGAGTGTTTTTTATTTTTTAGTTAATAGCCTAGCCATAATAGTGCTTCGACAAAATGATCGCGCCACAGTTTTTCGTTGTGTTCTCCGCCTTTTACAATTTTCATTTTATCCAAATGAAGACAATAACAACGTTTGGTGTCTAATAAACGTTTCATTTTGGTTAAATCGTTTACCATATCGTCACTTTCTTTATCGCCACACAAAAAATAGATTTTGGTCTTGATTTTAGACTGTTTTTCTGTAAAAGTATAAATGTCATTAGAAAACCAAAAAGAAGGCGAGAATACACCTGCTTTTCCAAATACTTCAGGATATTTTAAAGCGCCATAATACGAAACCAATCCACCAAGCGAACTTCCAAATAAAATGGTGTTTTTAGCTTTTGTTTTGGTTCTGTAATTTTTGTCGATATGTGGTTTTAGCGTTTTTACAATAAATTCTAAATAATTATCGGCATTTCCGCCGCCGTATTTTTCGTTTTTGAAAGGAGTCAATTCATCAATACGTTTATCGTTTCCATGTTCAATTCCTACTACAATTACGGGTGCTTTTAAGCTGTCTAATTTTTCGTCGACATTCCATTCGCCAGAATAAGAAGTTTTGGCATCAAACAGATTTTGAGCATCATGCATGTAAATAACACTATATCTTTTTTGAATGTCTTTGGAATAATTTTCAGGAAGATAAACCCAGATTTTCTTAGTGATATTCAGTTGAGGGGCTTCAATTGTAAAAGTAGATATATTTTTGGAAGCTGTACTTTGTGCTTTTCCAATAGAAGAAAGTAATATAAGAAAAGCTAATAAAATCCTCGTCATCGTCCGTATTTTGTATTTATATTTAAAAGCAATATTTTAGCTAAAAATAATAAATTGATGAATACGGAAGCAGAAAAAAGAAGTTTACTTTTAGAAATGATTATGTTCGCCACCGTAGATGGACATTTGCACAAACGTGAACTGCATTTTCTAAAATTGGTCGCTTTGGAGTTGAGTATTAGTGAAGAAGAATTTCAGGATTTATTTCATCAGGAAACAAAACCTATTCCAATAAAATCAGAAATGCAGCGCATCAATCAGTTTTACAGATTGGCTTTACTGATGCATTGCGACGGGGTTTTGCATGAAAGAGAATTCAAAGCCATTCAACAGATTGCTTTAGAAATGGGATTGAATCTTTCTGCTGTAAAACGTGTTTTAGAAATGATGAAGAAAACACCGAATACAGTAATCAATCCAATTGTATTAATGGAAATTTTTCAGGAACAGCACAATTAAACCAGATGTTCCTGTAGTTTTTTAATTTCATCATGAAGTTTGGCGGCTTGTAGGAAGTCTAACTCTTTTTGATTGACATTTTTATTCCAATGCCTGTTTGTAAATCCGGTGCATTATCTAGATTTAAATCTTCCCGAAGATACACAAAATAAGAAAAACGCTTTGTAGAATAAGTACAAATTGCACTCCATCCTTCTAAATCTTCGTATAGATGAGAAATGGTTTTCTGCCAGTGCGTATTTATCCTTTGTCCTGTTAAAACAATATAATCCATATCTTTTTTCTTGTTGTACGAATTCTGGAAATTATAATTGATACCGTATGAAATGCGATTACTGTTTTTGAGTTTGACTTTGTAATTAATGAGTCCTTCAAAGCTGCATAAGAAATCTTGATTACTGAGGTTTACGCCATCTCCATATTCAAAAATATGCTGACGCAAAATTCCGGCACTTAACCCAAAGCTTAAAATGTTTTTATCCTTAATTATCATTTTCTTCAAGACAGAAGAAGAAACTCCAAAATCTGATGCAGGATTATATTTTGAAGTATTAATTCCTAATTGAGCGCCGAAATTCAAGTAAATATGATGTTTTTCATTCATCTCTAATTTAGGATAATACGTGTAGTTTATATCAAGTCCAGAAATTAGAAAATCGTTGTTTTCCATTTTTAAGACCTCATTATTTTTGTCTTTATAAGTTATTCCTGCTTTGTTTATGCCATAGTGATATCTTGAAAAAGGATCTTTTCCGCCAGCAATATTGCGATGAAACCATTCGATAGATTCATCTGAAGTAAAAATAGAATATGGATATTTGCCGCGATCAAGCGAATTAGCTCTAAGGCTAAAATTCAATTCGTGGTTTACTGTAACTGGTAAAGTAAAATTAAAACGATACGATCGAATAACGCCATCAGCTTCAAACTCTTTGATTTTTGATGGCACTTTATCTAAATCGAATGAAAATTCGCGGGTATGCCAAGGCTGATTTTTAGATATTTCGCGATCATTAGAATCGGTCAGTTCGTATGATTTTACATAAGGAAGCACGACGTTTCCACTTGAAACTTCAAATGAAAAAGAATATTCATCGGTTGAGCGAACGTTAAAATTATGGTTTAATCTTGAAATAAATATACCAAATGGATGAGTTGAAATCGTAGTAGGTTTTATAACATCAGATGAACTTTCTAATTCTTCATTCCAAAAATCGCTTTTATTTGATTGTGCTGTTGATAAGTCGTTAAAAATTAAAAAAACAAAAAAGAGTAAATAATATTTCATTACTGGATTTAAAAATTTTGATAAATCTAATGAATTTTAAAAAGATTAGATTGGTTAATTTTTAAAAAATGAATTTACTTTGTCATTGTTCTAATTGTTTTACAGTAAGGTTTTTAAGCCAACTGTTCCTGTAGTTTTTTAATTTCATCACGAAGTTTAGCAGCTTGCAAGAAATCTAATTCTTTAGCTGCTTTTTCCATAGTTTTACGTTTTTCACGAATCATTTTCTCTAATTCTGTTTTAGACATATAAGCCGTTTCAGGCTCTGCTGCAACAGGAATTGGATGCCCTAATTCATATTCAACTAATGGATTTTTTGTAAACGCACTTTCAATTTTCTTGTTTAATGGTTGCGGAACGATATTATTCTCGACATTATAATTGATTTGTTTGGTTCTTCTGTAATTGGTTTCGTCTATCGTTTTCTGCATACTTTCGGTAATTTTGTCAGCATACATAATAGCTTTTCCGTTAACATTTCTAGCCGCACGACCAATGGTTTGCGTTAAAGATTTTCTGTTACGAAGAAATCCTTCTTTGTCTGCATCTAAAATGGCAACAAGAGAAACCTCGGGTAGATCTAGACCTTCACGAAGTAAGTTTACTCCAATTAAAACATCAAAAATACCTTTACGTAAATCCTGCATGATTTCGATACGCTCTAAAGTATCCACTTCAGAATGGATATAACGGCAACGAATATTCACTTTTGTTAGATATTTAGCCAATTCTTCTGCCATTCTTTTGGTCAAAGTAGTTACTAAAACTCTTTCATCCAATTCGCAACGAACTTGAATTTCTTCAATTAAATCATCAATCTGATTTAAACTTGGGCGTACTTCAATTGTTGGGTCCAATAATCCGGTTGGACGAATAATTTGTTCTACGTAAATTCCGTCCGATTTTTGCAATTCGTAATCTGCCGGAGTTGCAGAAACATAAACAACCTGATTTTGCAAAGCTTCAAACTCTTCAAATTTTAAAGGCCGATTGTCCATAGCAGCTGGCAAACGAAAACCATATTCTACCAGATTTTCTTTTCGGCTTCGGTCGCCTCCGTACATAGCATGAACTTGCGAAACGGTTACGTGACTTTCATCAACCACCATTAAATAATCGCTAGGGAAATAATCCAAGAGACAGAAAGGTCTTGTTCCAGCTTCTCGTCCGTCTAAATATCTTGAGTAATTTTCAATTCCAGAGCAATAACCTAACTCACGAATCATTTCTAAATCGAAATTGGTTCTTTCTTCCAAACGCTTGGCTTCGAGATGTTTTCCTATTTCTTTAAAATAATCGACTTGTTTAACCAAATCCTGTTGAATCTGCCAAATAGCACCTTGTAAAACTTCTGGAGAAGTTACAAACATATTAGCCGGATAAATAGTCAGTCTTTTGAATTTTTCTATTACTTGAGAAGTCTTGGCGTCAAATGACTCGATTTCTTCGATTTCATCTCCAAAAAAGTGAATTCTATAAGCATCGTCTGCATAACTTGGATATACTTCCACCGTATCTCCTTTAATCCTAAAAGTTCCAGGATTAAAATCGGCTTCGGTTCTGGCATACAAACTCTGAACCAAACTGTGTAACAATTTAGTTCTCGAAATAACCTGATCTCTTGTAATTTCAATTACGTTTTTCTGAAACTCGACTGGGTTTCCAATACCATACAAACAAGAAACAGAAGCTACAACCAAAACATCACGACGTCCAGAAAGGAGTGAAGAAGTAGTGCTTAAACGCATTTTTTCCAGTTCTTCATTGATAGATAAATCTTTTTCAATGAAAACTCCTGTAACGGGCATAAAAGCTTCCGGCTGATAATAATCGTAGTACGAAACAAAATATTCAACAGCATTATTTGGAAAGAATTGCTTGAATTCTGAATACAATTGCGCTGCCAAGGTTTTATTGTGGGCCAAAACCAAAGTTGGTCTTTGTACTTCCTGAATTACATTGGCAACGGTGAATGTTTTTCCGGAACCTGTAACTCCCAATAAAGTTTGATATTTATCTCCGTCGACTATACCTTGCGCCAATTTTTGTATGGCTTGCGGTTGATCTCCTTTTGGACTATATTCTGAAGAAACTTGAAATTTCATTTTTGTATACTGAAAATTTGGTTTTGTAAAGATACGAAGTTTGAATCTAAATGAGCGTTGTAAAAGTTTGCCACTAATTACACGAATTGCACGAATTTTAGCTACTCTGTGAGATACACGGCAATTCGAATTTGTGAAAATTCGTGGCAAAAAAAATTAATCTAAAAAATTAATAATCGCATCGTTTACCACTTTAGGTTGATCGATTGTTAGAAAATGTCCTGCATCTTTTATCATTTTTGTTTTGCTGTTGACCAAAAATTTCTGTGCTCTTTCTAAACTTTCCTCCGAATTGATGACGTCTTTATCACCAATTAAAACCAAAACAGGATTTTTAATGGATTCCAGATCTTTATTGGAAAAAGGATGCATTTTCAGCATACTCGAATTAGATTTCGCATATTTATTAGCCAAATAAAATTGTCTTTTATAAATACGGCTTATGTTTTCTGGATGAGTTGAAAATGTATTTAACGTTTTTCCGAACTTCTTTTCGCTTGGAAAAAGTTTCAGCATTATAGCAGAAGTCGTTTTTCCAACCTGATCAATAAATTTAAAGGTTTGAGCCGGACTTAACAAAACGATTTTATCTATAGAATTAGTTTTTTGAGTGGCTAATAATGTTGCAATCCAGCCACCTCGAGAAGCTGCAACAATGTCAAATTTCTTTAATTTGTAATAATTGAAAACCTCATTGTAAAAAACAGCGATTTCTTCTGTAGAAAGTGCTTTTGAAGTTAAATTCGATTTATTAGGCTCCATAATAAAATCGATGGCATAAATGCGATGATTTTTGGCCATAACTTTTATATTCGGGTACCACATGGTCGAACTGGCATCCATTCCGTGGAGTAAAACCAAGGCTTTTGCATTTTTTGGACCAGCGATAACCACATGCGCGGTTCCAAAACTGGTTTTTACATCTTCTTCGGTATACGGAATGTTCCAAAGTTTTAAAGCTTTGTCGTAGGCAGCTTGGTATTTTAGTTCTTCACTTTTGGTTTTAAAAACATAATCTTCAAATTTTTCTTTTTTTGAAGCGCAACCTGTTAACAGGAATAAGGTAATTATGATTCGGGAATACTGTTTTAACATAGTAATAAATTCGATTTTGAACTTAAAGTTACGAGTATCGCAAGCGGAAAGTGTATCAGAATTTTATTTTAAAATATCATAATTTTAAGATTTGTCTTTTTTGACAGTCAAATAATAAATCTGCACAAAAGCTAAAATCGCATTCGGAATAATTACAGGCCAGAGCCATTGACTAAAATCTCGGTAATCATTTAAAAAAATCCCATAAATAACGAAACAAATACATCCGAACATATTAATCAATCGGATTGTTTGCAGGTTTTTTAGCAGGAAACCACCAACAATAAAAACAGATGCGAGATAACCAATGTATTCTGCCATAGCTTTGATATTTAATAAGTTGTATTAAATGTAGCAAAAGCAAATTATAAAATCAAGGTTTTGGTTTGGAAAACATAGATTTGGGGTAGCTTTATTATAGTTTTTTAGGATTTCGACTTGTATGTCGAATTCTTAGAATATGAATTTCTGAAGTTATTTTATATGAAATTCGATATTTATAGATTTCAAAGGCTCGATAATTTTTATCGTTTGGAATTTTCATTTCATCTAATTCGTAAATTTCCCAATTCGTCCGCAAGATTGTAACTGAACTATAAATTGCATCAATTATTTTATTTGAAATGTTTTTACTTTTAGATTCTTCAAATGTATGAAGATAAATTTTTTCAAGTTGTTTTTGAGCGGACTTTGACCATATTATTTCTTTTTCCATTGCTCAATTTTGTCTTTTATTTCATTATGAGAATAAAAGTTACCATCTCGGATATCTTCTTCTGCTACTTTTAGATCATTATTGTATTCTTCTGAATAGTTTTTAGGAGAAGGTTTTCTGCTGTCTAAAATTGTTTTTAACGCGGATAAAAAAGTATCATCATCAATTTTTTCGATTTCAGAAATCAAAATATTTTTAAGTTGAAGAGTGTTCATAATACTATAATTTAATCGAAGTTACGAAACAAAATTTAATATTGAGACTTAAGAAATCTTAAAATTTCCAAGATTTTTGTTGAACATCACTTAAAAAACTCCAAGCCACAATACGACTGTTTTTCTGACCTTGCGCCATTTCGATTGTTTTTACAGAAACAGCATTTACTTTCTTCAACGTTTTGTAAATCGATGGGAGATTATCTTTTTTAGAAACTAAAGTGGTAAACCATAAAACCTGCGAAGCGTATTTTGCACTTTCGTAAATCATTTGGGTGATGAATCCGATTTCGCCACCATTGCACCATAATTCGGCATTTTGACCTCCGAAATTTAAAACCGGATTTGTATTTCTTTTTTCTTTCGGATTTAAATTAGAAACTTTTCGAGAAGCACTTTTGTTCGCTTCTTCTGCAGAGGCATGAAAAGGAGGGTTGCACATTGTGAAAGTGAAGCGGTCTTCTGGTGTAATAATATTTTTAAAAATAAATCGAGATTCTGTCTGTTGTTGTAAACTTATTGCATCGATTAATTTTGGATTGGCCTCAATGATTTTACTGCAATTTTCGATTGCTTTTTTGTCAATATCGGTTGCAACAAAACTCCAATTGTAAATGGAATTTCCTAATATCGGATAAATTAAATTTGCGCCCGTTCCGATATCCAAACCTAAAATATTTGAATTGTCTGGAATTTGATTGTTATTGCTTTCTGCTAATAAATCGGCGATGTAGTGAATGTAATCGGCACGCCCCGGAATTGGCGGACAAAGATAATTTTTAGGAATATCCCAGTTTTGAATATCATAATACGTTTGCAGTAAAGCGTTGTTTAAAGTTTTAACCGCACTTGGATTACTGAAATCAATCGTTTCGATTCCGTGTTTATTGATGGAAATAAAAGTTTTTAATTCAGGACAATTTGAAATTAGTTTTTCAAAATCGTATCTCGTTCGATGAAGATTTCTTGGGTGTAAAATGTTTTTTTTAGAATTGTCGTTTGCTTTCATTTTCTTTTATTTCGAATGCAAAGATAGGGATTCAATTTTTGTTTAGAAAAAGCTCCAGAGGAGCTCCATATTTATAGCTTATTAATTTTAACCAAGAAAGAAGCTCCGTAGGAGTGAAATGGCAATTTATGTTACCCTTCTGGGGCTTTGATCTTTAAAATTTGGAAAAAAAACTATAGATATATCTTCCCGCTGGGACTTCCTAATCAAAACACTCCATTAAAAGAAGGTCACCATCGCGATGCGTAATCGTTACAATACCATCTTTTTCGACAGAATTACTACTTCCGGTTCTGTACCCCATTGTTAGGGTATCATCGTTTAATTCGTATTTTAAATTATTCGAAGAAATACCATTTACAACACCAATTGGAATCAAAGAAATTGGTGTTTTAGCTGTATACCATTTCTCGAATTTTGTTGGTAAAAGAAATATTTTAGAATGATCGTCAAGAATTACGATTTTTAATAAATCTCTATATCGAACAATTTGAGTAAGATTTGTGATCGTGTGGTCGGCACGTTTTCCGGTTGCCCAAACGACATTTACAGCAGGAATTTTTCTTTCAATTAAATAATCAAAAGCTTTTTCTAAATCGGTTTTTTCCTGATCTAGCGTATGAACAATTTCGATAGGAAATTGGGTCGTTTTATAAATTTCAGGATCAAAACCACGATCAAAATCGCCTAAAAGAACATCTACTTTTATGCCCAATTCAATTACTCTTTCTATCGCAGAATCCAAAACAATAACAAGCGGCGACCATTCAAGCAATTGTCCTAACAATTCAGGATTGCACGAAGCTCCGTTTGCAATTATTAAAGCAGGTTCCTGATCGTCGCGGACTATATGGTGTGATGACATCTGAATTTTTTTGAATGAATTACAAATGTACGGTTTACAATTTTAGAATTTAGAATTTTAGGAATACGTTCTGTAGAATTCTAAATTCTAAAACATTTTTATTTAGTAGGCTTTAAAAGCAACAGCATCAACTTCGATCTGCATTCCGTCAAGAGCTAGTTTGGGAACTGGGATTAATGTGCTGGCAGGAAATGATTTATCTTTCCAAACTTTGCTGATTTCTTCTTCCCATATTTTTAATTTTTCTGAAGAATGATCGACAATTAAAATCGTGATTTTCATGACATTTTCAGGTTTAAGTTGGTAACTGTTTAAAATAACGTTTAAATTTTCTAAAGCAGTTTTTGGTTGTGTTCTAAAATCGGGACTTAAAAGATGTTCTTTTCCCAAACCACCGCTTTGGCCAGAAATATAAATAAGTTCGCCAGCTGTTTTTACAGAAGAAGCATGGCTAAAACCATAAGGTGTAGGATCGAATAAAGATTCAGGATTTTTGAAAGATTGTGCTTTTGCATTAAAAGCATAAATTAGGATGAAAATGATAAAGGAATGTTTCATGTTTTAAAAATTAGAATGAATACAAAGGTTTGTCAATTCTAATTTTTAAAACATTTACATATGTTGAGAAGCTGCTTTTTAATCCAATAATCTTCTATGATAATTGATCTGTCCTAAATGATAAGTCAAATGAGTTGACAGATGCACTAAAAAGAAACCTGTAGTCATTTCTTTTTCAAAAACAATTTGAGGATAAATGTTTTCTAAATCTTTGTCATGTAAAGAATCTAGTGCATCATTTACCACTAAAATTGTATTTTCTATTTTAGAAATTAACTCCGCTCTAGGAATATCTTTCAAAGAGAATTCGAGTGGACGATTTCTTATATAATCTGTTTTTCCAATTTCTGCTCCAATATAAGTATTTAAATTTCCAATTAAATGCAGACAAAGGTTTCCTGCTGAATTGGAAATGTTTTTTTCTGTAACCCAAATTTGTTTTTCGAATTCATAAGATTCAATTTCAAATTTTAGTTTGTCTAAATCCCGATTAAAAAGTGTTTTTAGTGTTTGTATTAACATATTAATTTCTGTTTTTTATTGGAATCCAGATTTCTTCTTCAGAAGTCGGATCGTCTTTTTTGTATTTTTCATTCATTACAGCAAAATGAGGCCTTTCATCAACCACATATTCTGAATTTGGAAGCCATTCTGCAAATATATAATTGTAGGTTTTATGAGCTTCTGTTGCTGGCCCTAAATGAAGAAAAACAGCATATAAACCACTTGGAATAAGTAAGGGTTTCATTTCTTCTATTACATTTTCAAAATCTGGAACTTCGACAGCAGCCCATTTTTGGAAGTTGTTTTTTGGGTCAAAATTGTCAAAATAATTTTCAGGATAAACTTCTAAAGAATATAAATTAGAATTAACTAAATTGTTGATTTCTTTTCGTTTAGGCATAAAACCATTCCATAATTGAAACGTTTTGTTTTCTATGAAAGACATTTCGATGGAATGACCGATTAGTTTTTTTTCGTTTAGAGTTTTGATTAAGGGCTGCATAGTTTATTCAATTTTATATTTTTGAGAGTCCGTTTCGCTTAGAGAAAAATACCCCAGTGGATAATTACTTTTGTCTGTAGTGTTGATAATATTTCCTTTTACCGTTGCTGGTGGTGACTGAAATGGTCCACCAACATTAGAACCGGCAATACTTACCAGGATATTCATGTAATTGTAATATTGTTTTGAAATTCCGAAATGGGTGACTTCAACTTCGTCTCCAGCTTTCAGATCATCATCTTCTGTACTGCTGTATGTTTCATTTCCCTGATAAAATTTATCCTCTGAGACATAAAAAGTAGAAGTGACCTTACTTGAATAAACATATTTAAACAAATAGTAATTTTCTTCATCGGCTGGATCGGTAAAAAAAGATCGTATTTCAATATCTTTTCCAGTAAAACCGCCATCATTTTTTTGCTCAACTCGGTTTATTGCCGCAACCGATTTTAAAGTTTCTGTTGCCGTATAGGTATTTCCTCCGCTGACAACGGTAAGTGTATAAGTTTCATTAATTACTGGTCTGAAATTGTTACAGATATAACGTCCGGATTTATTGTATTCAATAAAATTGAATCGTTCGTTTTTACTGTTTCTAACGACAATTGTAGCCCCTGAAACTATCGGGATTAACTGGTCGAAGTAACCTGTAGTCGTAGTCAGTTTAATGACCTGTTGTCTTCCTGTGGAGCCTTTTTGCCAATTTATTGCTGCTTCAATAACTAATTTTGGAGGCGCAGTATTTAAGTCAACTTCAACAACATCTTCACAGCTTGTAATGAAAAATGAAGTGAGAAATGAGATTAAAAAAACTAATTTTTTCATAACTGTATTTTTAATTTTCAACTTAACTTTTTAAAATTTGAAATTATAACTCACCGCTGGAACAATTCCAAAAATAGACAATTGAACCGCTTCATTTACGCCGGTATCAACATTTTGGCGGAAGTTAATAGAGGCAGCATTCATACGATTATAAAGATTATAGATGCTAAAAACCCATTCTCCTTTCCATTTCCTGTCTTTGTTTTTTTGAGGTGTTAATGTAGCAGAAATATCTAAATGATGGTATGCAGGAAGTCGGTTTTCATTTCGTAATCCGTAACTTGGAACCGTGATTCCCAGATATTCGTACTGTCCATTTGGATAGGTTACAGGTTGTCCGGACTGTAAAGCAAAGTTAGCACCAAATGACCATTTTTCGTTTAAATTATAAGCAGTCGTAATGGCTAAATTATGAGTTTTGTCGTAAGCAGAGGCATACCATTTTCCGTTGTTGATTCCTGGTTCTTCAGCTGTTCTTCCCGGTGTCTGCTGTTCTGATTTTGATAAAGTATACGAAATCCATCCATTGAATTTACCTTTGTTTTTCTTGACCATAAATTCCAAACCATAAGATCTCATTTGACCATTTAAAATTACTTGTTCAATGGCGTTATTGGCGATTAAATCTGCACCATCTATATAATCCAGTCTATTTTGAATCTCTTTATAATAGGTTTCAATTTCTAAAGAATAGTCGCCGTCTTTAATGTTTCTGAAATAACCCAAAGCAACTTGGTCTGCAAGTTGAGGTTTGATATAATTGTCGCTAGGCATCCAGACATCTAATGGAGTAGGAGAGGAAGTATTGGAAATTAATTGAAGGTATTGTGACATTCTGTTATAACTTGCTTTTAAAGCTTGTTTTTCATTTAATTGATAAGAAACCGAAAAGCGAGGTTCGAAATTGTTGTAATTCTTAATCACCTTGTTTTTTCCAAAATATTGAGTAGAACTTGGTGTTCCTTTTTCGTAAATATCGAGTTCTGAATTGAAGACAACGGCTTGATTGTTATCGTAATAGTTAATTGTTGAAGAACCTAATCTGTAGAAAAGGCTATAACGAAGACCGTAAGCAATTGTGATTTTATTTGAAAGCTGACTTTCGGCATCCAGATAAACAGAAGGCTCGAAAGCATATTTTTTATCCAATTGATCCGGATTTATTCCAGAGTCTGTTCCGGTAGGTTTGATGGTTCCGGGGTTGAATTCATAATAGGTTCCATTAGCACCGTAACTCAATTTCAGTTTATCTGAAATATAATGTTTGAAATCGTATTTTATATTGTAATTCTTGATTCCTGAATCCCAATTGAATCCCACAAAATCAAGATTTAATCCGTAGTAATAATCGCTGTAGATTAAAGATAGATTCGAAAATAATTTATCTGAGAATAAATGATTCCATCTTAGATTCAGAATTGAATTTCCGTATGTATTGGTAAAACTTTTGTTTAGTCTAAAAACATCACGACCAAAATAACCCGATAAATACAAACTATTGTTATCGTTGAGCTTATAGCTTAGTTTAGTATTTAACTCGTAAAAATAGGCAGCGTTGTCTTTGTTGTCTTCAGAAAGTTTTAAAAATAAATGAGCATAAGAAGCACGTCCTCCAATTAAAAAAGAACCTTTGTCTTTTACAAGAGGTCCTTCGGCAAGTAAGCGACTAGAAATTAGCCCAATTCCGCCATTCAAGTGAAAATCTTTACTGCTTCCGTCTTTTTGGTAAATATCTAAAACAGAAGAGGCTCTTCCTCCATAACGTGCTGGAATTCCTCCTTTATATAATTTTAAATCTTTAATAGCATCCGGATTAAAAACAGAGAAAAACCCAAAAACGTGAGACGAATTAAAGATTGTAGCTTCATCTAAAAGAATGAGATTTTGATCTGCACCTCCTCCGCGGACATTAAATCCCGAAGCACCTTCGCCAGCATTCGTAACACCCGGTAGTAATAAAATGGATTTTAAAACATCAACTTCTCCTAAAACAACCGGCATTTTTTTTATGGTTGAAATGGAAAGTTTATTCACGCTCATTTCGGGCGACTTGACGTTTATCTTGCCTTTGTTTTCTGTTATAATGACTTCCTGAAGTTCTTCTCCGCCTTCCTTTATTGAAAAATTACTTTTTGTATTTTGATATAAAGTAATATTTTTTTGAATGGTTTGATAACCAAGATAACTGATTTCAATTTCGTATGCTCCTTTAGGAACAGAAAGAGAATAAAAACCGTATTCGTTTGTAGTAGTTCCAATTTTTAAGGACGGAATATAAATAGTAACTCCAATTAGAGTTTCATTGTTTTTGCTGTCGCTGATAGTTCCGCTTAGAGTGAATTTTTCTTGTGCAAATGAAGTGAAAATCGTTAAAATAAAAAGAAAAAATGTGCAGGTATTTTTTGTAATCATTGCATTGATTTTTATTCACATAGGTAACAATTCTTGCTAAGATATGATAAAGAAACCATTATTGAACATTAGTAAGATAAAAAAAGGACAACCTTGAAGTTGTCCTTTTTACTTATATCGAAATACAGATGTATTCTGAATTATTTGATTTTAGCAACAATTCCGTTGAAAGTTTCACTAGGACGCATTGCTTTGCTCACTAACTCAGGAGTTGGTTGGTAGTAACCGCCAATGTTCTGAGCTTTTCCTTGAGCACCAATTAATTCTGCATCGATTTTAGCTTCGTTAGCTTCAAATTCAGCAGCAATTGGAGTAAAGATTGCTTTCAATTCAGCATCTTTAGTTTGAGCAGCCAAAGCTTGAGCCCAATAGAATGCTAAATAAAAATGAGAACCTCTATTGTCAATCTGACCAACTTTACGAGCTGGAGATTTATCGTTTGCTAAGAATTTATCGTTTGCTTGATCTAAAGTTTCAGATAAAACAATTGCTTTAGAGTTGTCTAAAGTTTGTCCTAAATGTTCTAAAGAAGCACCAAGAGCTAAAAATTCTCCTAATGAATCCCAACGTAAATATCCTTCTTCTGTAAATTGCTCAACGTGTTTAGGAGCAGATCCTCCAGCACCAGTTTCGAACAATCCACCACCGTTCATTAAAGGAACGATAGAAAGCATTTTTGCAGAAGTTCCTAATTCTAAGATTGGGAATAAATCTGTTAAGTAGTCACGTAAAACGTTTCCAGTTACAGAGATAGTATCTAAACCTTTGATGATTCTGTCTAAAGTAAATTCAGTAGCAGCAATTGGGTTTAAAATACGGATATCTAAGTTTGTAGTATCGTAGTCTTTAAGATATTTTTGAACTTTTACGATCAATTCTCTATCGTGTGCTCTGTTTTCGTCTAACCAGAAAACAGCAGGAGTACTAGACAAACGAGCTCTGTTTACAGCCAATTTAACCCAGTCTTGAATTGGAGCGTCTTTAGCCTGACACATTCTGAAAATGTCATTCGCTTCAACGCTTTGCTCCATTAAAACAGTTCCGTTAGCATCAACAACACGAACAACTCCGTCAGCTTTCATTTGGAAAGTTTTGTCGTGAGATCCGTATTCTTCTGCTTTTTGAGCCATTAATCCAACGTTAGGAACACTTCCCATTGTTTTAGGATCAAAAGCACCGTGTTTTTTACAGAAATCGATAGTTGCAGTGTAAACTCCAGCATAAGAACGATCTGGAATAACAGCAAATGTATCTTGTTGTTTTCCTTCTTTGTTCCACATTTGTCCAGAAGTACGGATCATTGCTGGCATAGAAGCATCAACAATTACATCAGAAGGAACGTGTAAGTTTGTAATTCCTTTTTCAGAATTAACCATTGCCAAAGCAGGACCGTTTTCGATTGCTTGTGCGATAGCTGCTTCAACTTCAGCTTGCTCAGGTCTTCCAGCAATTTTAGCGTAGATATCACCTAAACCATTTCTAGTATCAACATTTAATTCAGCAAATAAAGAAGCGTATTTTTTGAAAACATCTGCAAAGTATACTTCAACGATAGCGCCAAAGATAATTGGATCAGAAACTTTCATCATAGTAGCTTTTAAGTGTACAGAAAGTAAAACTCCTGCAGCTTTAGCTTCGGCAATAGCATCTGCAGCAAAAGCTTTCAATTTGTTTACACTTAAAACAGAGCTGTCAATAATTTCTCCAGCTTTTAATGGAGTACTTGCTTTAAGAACAGTTGTAGATCCGTCTTTAGCAACAAATTCGATTTTTACATCGTTTGCTTCGTTTACAGTCAATGATTTTTCACTTCCGTAAAAATCACCACTTGTCATAGAAGCTACTTTAGTTTTTGAGTCAGCAGACCAAGCACCCATTGAGTGAGGGTTTGCTTTTGCAAAGTTTTTAACTGCTCTTGGAGCTCTACGGTCAGAGTTTCCTTCACGTAAAACTGGGTTTACAGCAGAACCTAATACTTTTGCATATTTTGCTTTAATTTCCTTTTCAGCATCGTTTTGTGGATCTTCCGGGAAATTTGGTACGTTGTATCCGTGTGATTGTAATTCAGCAATAGCCGCTTTTAATTGTGGTACAGATGCTGAAATGTTTGGTAATTTAATGATGTTAGCTTCTGGCTGAGTTGCTAATTGGCCAAGTTCTGCCAAAGCATCTCCAGTTTTTTGAGCATCAGTCAAAGAATCCGGGAAGTTTGATAAAATTCTTCCTGCCAGCGAAATATCTCTGGTTTCGATTTCAATTCCAGCTGTTGCTGTAAAAGCTTGAACAATTGGTAAAAGAGAGTAAGTTGCCAATAACGGCGCCTCATCAGTTAAGGTGTAAAAAATTTTTGATTTTGTCATTTTCTTTTTTTTTTTATAATCGTATCGTCATGGAGTTAACGATGTCAAAGATATATTCGGCTCAAAATGAGCGGAGCAAATATAGTAAAAACACAACGAAATCGGTTGAGTTTTGGTGAGAAAAGAAGAAATTAACAGATTGTTATTTCGAGCTCGTTAAATTGCTAAATCGATGATTTTGATATTAAAAAATTACGGTTTTGTTAGTGTTCAAATTAGAACATAAAAAAAACTCGTTTCAAACGATATGAAACGAGTTTTTTATAACATTTAGATAAATGATTATCTTCTTTTATCTTTAATCTTAGCTTTTTTACCAGTAAGTTGTCTGAAGTAGAAAATTCTAGCTCTACGTACAGCACCTTTCTTGTTGATTTCAATTTTTTGTAAAGCTGGTAAGTTTACTGGGAAGATACGCTCAACACCAACAGATCCAGACATTTTACGGATAGTAAAAGTTTCTGTGTTACCAGAACCTCTTCTTTGAATAACAACTCCTTTGAAAAACTGAGTTCTTGTTTTTTCACCCTCTTTAATTTCGTAGAAAACAGTAATTGTGTCTCCAGCTCCGAAATCTGGGAAATCTTTTTTAGCAACGAATTCGTCTTGAACGAATTTTAATAAATCTGCCATGATAATTTAATTATGGTTTTTATATTAGAACAACATTCACGGATCTCGCCAGAGGTTGATCAAATTCGGGTGCAAATGTAAAAAATAATTATGAATTATGAATTGTAAATTGTAAATTATTTTAACTATCTGATAAAAAGGTTTTTAATTGTAGTCTCAGTCACAGTTTTCAGTCGCAGAACTGAGACTGAAAACCAAGACTGAATATTTTTTTAATGTTCTTCCAACAAATCTGGACGTCTATTTTTAGTATGTTCGAATGCCTTGTCTTCACGCCATTTGTCGATTTTGGCCGCATGTCCGCTGGTTAAAACTTCTGGTACTTTCCAACCTTTATAATCTGCAGGTCTTGTATAGATTGGCCCTGAAAGTAAATTGTCCTGAAAACTATCTGTCAATGCTGAGGTTTCATCGCTTAAAACACCTGGAATTAATCGGATTAAAGCATCAGATAAAACTATTGCACCCAATTCTCCTCCAGAAAGAACATAATCTCCAATTGAGATCTCTTTTGTAATGAAATGATCTCTAACTCTTTGGTCAACACCTTTATAATGTCCACATAAAATGATAATGTTTTCATACATCGACATTTTATTGGCCATTTTTTGGTTTAAAGTTTCTCCGTCTGGAGACATATAAATGATTTCATCATAGTCACGTTGACTTTTTAAATGTGTAATACAATCGTCGATTGGCTGAATTGTCATAACCATTCCGGCGCCTCCTCCAAAAGGATAATCATCAACACTTTTTTGTTTGTTGGTGCTGTAATCACGAAGATTGTGAAAATGTACTTCGACTAAACCTTTGTCAATAGCGCGTTTCATGATTGAAGCTTCAAAAGGACTTCTTAATAATTCAGGTAAAAGTGTAATGATATCAATTCTCATTTTTTGTTGCGTAATTTTCTTCGGAGCAAAGATACAAAGTAAATATTTGTCAATTTCTAAAGATTTGTTTCCTACTTATTTTGAATTACTTATCAGATTTTACATCCATACAGTGTATTTCGTCGTATATATTATACATTTAATCGGATTTAATGTTACGGTAAACTTCCATGACGTTTATTTGAGAGAATTGTGTTAAATTTATATAGACTTACTACTAAACTTTAATATTAGCTTATTACTTATGAAACAAACTTTACTTTTACTTGCAGTTTTAATTTTACAAACTTCTTGCTCTTCTACAGACGTTCACGACAAATGGATTGGACAGTCTAAGCAAAAGTTGATCAAAACATGGGGACCTCCTGTACGAGTTCTTCATGACGATCAGGATAATGAAGTCCTTCTTTATGCAGATCAAATTTTTACGACCAATCATAGCAATCAGGTTTCTGGTGATGCAGGCCCTTATTATTGGAAATATGATTATATGTATGTAAATAAATCTGGGAAAATTACTTCGTGGAAAAACGAAAAGCAGAAATTCCCACCTCAATCAGTCGATGTCAAAATGTTAGGAATTGCTTCTCAGAATAAAACGTCCAGATAAAAACATTCACATTTGAGATTTAAATCTTTAAAAAATAGTATTTTTAAATGTTAATTTAGAAATACTATTTTTTATTTATAAAAATGTCATCACTAATAAAAATACTTGCTATATCGGGTAGCACAAGAAAAGATTCAAGCAATTTTAAATTACTGAAATATATTTCAGGTCAGTTAAAATCAAAATTTGAATTTGAAATATTTGAAGATTTAGATAAACTACCACATTTTAATCCAGATTTGGATACCGATAATCCACCAAAAGAAATTATTTCTTTTAGAAATAAAATTATAAATGCCGATGGAGTTGTGGTTTGTACTCCAGAATATGTGTTCAGTCTTCCGGGAAGTTTAAAAAATGCTCTCGAATGGTTGGTTTCAACTACTATTTTTTCGGGTAAAGAAACTGGGCTGGTAACCGCTTCGGCTTCTGGCGAAAAGGGGCACGAACAACTTTTATTGATAATGAAAACCTTAGAAGCGAAGTTCGATTCTAAAACAGAATTATTGATTCAGGGAGTTAGAGGGAAAATTAGTTCAGAAGGCAAAATTACAGACGAACAAACAGTTGTTGCACTTCAAAACTTCATAAATAATTTTGAGAGTCATTTTTTGTAATATATTTACTATCTGTAATTTATATCATTAAAATGATTAGTAGAAGAAACTTTATCGTAACCACAGGTTTTGCCACTACAGCAGTTTTGGCTTCTCCATCATTTGCATTTTCTATGAATAAAAAAGAAATAGGACTACAGTTATATACACTTCGTGAAGAACTTCCGAAAGACGTAAAAGGAACTTTGGAAAAAGTTGCAAGAGCAGGTTATACAGTCGTCGAAACTTACGGGTTTTCAACAAAAGATCAATTTTGGGGGCTAACACCAAAAGAATTAAAAAAGATTTTAGATGATAATGGCTTAAAAGCGGTTAGCGGACATTACAATTTAGGAAGTTTTCTATACGATGGAAATACCGAAGAGTTAATTGCTTCAATTGAAGCGGCGAAAATATTAAAAAGCGAATTTTTAACGATTCCATGGGTCGATGAACCTTTTAGAAAAAATATTCAGGATTATAAAAAAATTGCTGCACGTGTAAACGAAGCAGCTGAAATGTGCAAAAAAGCGGGTTTAAAACTGGCCTATCATAATCATGATTTTGAATTTCACAAACACGATGGGATTACAGGTTTCGAAATCTTGTTAGAGGAAACAGATAAAAATTTAGTATTTTTTGAATTGGATTTATATTGGGTAATTCATTCCGGAAATGATCCATTAAAATTATTTAAAGAAAACCCTGGCCGTTTTAAAATGTGGCACGTAAAAGATAAAGACAAAGTAAATAGTGATTGGAATACCGAAGTTGGTTCTGGAACAATAGATTTCAAGCCATTATTTGCGGCGGCAAAACAATCGGGAATGATTCATTTTTTTGTAGAGCAGGAAAATAATTTTGCTTCAACCTCTTTTGGATCAATTAAATCAAGTTGCGATTTTATTTCTAAAAACTTAATCTAAAATTTACGGTTTAATTTATGAAGAAACTTCTTTTTGTGGTTTTTGTGGTTCTTTTTGCTTGTCAATCAAATAAAAAAGAAAGTTCAAATCTGAAACCAGCTCTGCCACCTGCACCTTATTTTACAGATATTAAAACTAATGATGTTAAACTTTATCCTCCAGGACCGGGAGATTGGCTGTCTACTCATAAAGAAAAAGGAAAAAGTTTTGAGCAGTTTTACAATTCAAAACATTTAATTCCGACAAAAGAAAATAATATAATATATCTGCAGCCAATTGGTCAGTTTAATTCATTACAAGTCAAACAAATTGAATTGGTGCGTGAGTATTTAGAAATATTTTTTCAGTTAAAAACTAAAACTTTAAATAATGTTTCTAATGATGTTGTTCCAAAACATGCTAGAAGAATTGGTCCGGAAGAACATGAACAATTTTTAGCAGGCTTTATTCTGGATAGCGTTTTAAAGAAAGAAAAACTTCAAAACGGAATTGCATTAATGGCTTTGACTGAAGTAGATTTGTATCCGAAAACAGAATGGAATTATGTTTTTGGTCTTGCTTCTTATAGAGATAGAGTTGCAGTTAGCTCTATTTATAGATTGCATGATAAAAGCTTGCAAAATAAAGATTTTACCTTGTGTTTAGAAAGATTGCTAAAAATATGCTCTCATGAAATAGGACATATGTTTGGCTTATATCATTGTATTGCTGCTGATTGTGTAATGAATGGTACAAATAGTTTAGTAGAAACAGATGAGCATACACTTAGATTATGTTCAAATTGCCAAAGAAAATTACAGTCTGGAATAAAATACAACAACGAAAAAAGATTAACAGAATTAGAAAAGTATTTTAATAGAAACAATCTAGTAAAAGGTGTTGAGTTAATGGAAAAAGACCTTAAAAGTATTCAATAAAAATAAAAAAAGCATGAATTTAGGAACGAGTAAAGAGTTTATAAAAGGAGACGAAATCGAGTGGGAAGTAGTCGGAGAAGGAATCAAACGTAAGATTTTGGCTTTTGACGAAAGAGTGATGCTTGTAAATGTTCATTTTGAAAAAGGCGGAATTGGTACTTTGCACGAACATTATCATTCGCAAGTTACTTATATTGCAAGCGGAAAATTTGATGTAACTATCAGCGGAGTAACTCAAACCTTAAAAGGAGGCGATAGTTTCTATATTCCACCTCACGCAATTCATGGAGTTGTATGTCTGGAAGAAGGAATGCTAACAGATGTTTTCAGCCCTGCACGAGAAGATTTTTTGGGCTATTAAAAGTTGAAAAATATACCATATAAGTCAATATAAGTAAATTTAAGTTTAGCTATTTAAATGAGCTTATATGACTTATATGGTTTAAAAAAAGCTTAAAATTTATACTTTTTTTAAAGTTCTACTAAAGATTAGATTGGTATTTTTGCAGCATGAATTTATCAAAAACTAATGTACTGTTTATGGCAGTTTGCACTGGTCTTATAGTTGCAAATCTTTATTACTGCCAGCCTTTGATTGTTTTAATTGCAAACGAATTTAAAATTCCTGAAGCCAGCGCCGGAACGATTACTTATCTAACTCAAGCGGGTTACGCGATCGGATTGTTTTTTATGGTGCCTCTTGGCGACAAATTAGAACGAAAAAAGCAAATTTTAATGACCACTTTTGCTACTGTAATTGCCTTATTGATTGCAGCGACAGCCAAAAGTTTTCTTGTTTTACAAATTGCTTCCTTGTTAATCGGAATCACATCAATTGTACCGCAGCTTATTCTTCCTTTGGCCGCTTCTTTAAGTGCGCCCGAAGAACGAGGAAAAGTTGTTGGAACTATTATGAGCGGACTTTTAGTAGGGATTTTGCTTTCGCGAACTTTAAGCGGATTTATCGGTCAAGTTTTAGGCTGGAGATCGATGTTTTATATTGCAGCCGGAATTTGTCTTTTGATCTTTTTTGTCATTCAAAGTAAATTTCCGCAGAACAAACCGCAATTTCAAGGGACTTACGGTCAATTAATCAAATCTTTATTTACACTTATAAAGACACAACCTGTTTTGCGTGAAGCAACAGCAATTAATGTTTTCAGTTTTGCTCAGTTTGGAGCTTTCTGGACTACAATGGTTTTGTTGCTTTCTGGAGAACCATTCCATTTTAATAGTGCCACAATCGGATTGTTTGGAATTGTTGGTGCTTCTGGAGCTTTAGCCGCGCCTTTGGTTGGAAAATTGGGAGATAAAGGAAACTCAAGAATTGCTGTTGGTTATGGCTGTTTATTGGTTTTAATCAGTTTCATTACGTTCTATTTCGCCATTGAAAGCGTAATTGGAATTGCCATCGGAATTGTATTTATTGACATCGGAATTCAAGGTGTTCATATTTCAAACCAAACAAGAGTTTATTCGTTATTGCCAGAAGCTAGAAACAGATTAAATACAGTATTTATGTCGCTTACTTTCTTAGGAACTGCCGCAGGATCTGCTTATGGTTTGTTGTTATGGAAATGGGGTGGATGGCACGCTGTAACAATCGGCTGTATGGCTTTGTCTTTAATATCACTAATTATATACGGACTTACTTATAAATCTAAAAAACAGAAAGCGCAAATTGATTAAAAAATTAATTTGTAAATTTGCGTTCAAATTAAAAATAACAACATGGAAAACGGAATATACGCTAAATTCAATACTAGCAAAGGTTCAATTTTAGTGAAATTGACACACGATTTAACACCAGGAACTGTAGGGAACTTTGTGGCGCTTGCAGAAGGAAATATGGAAAATAAGGTAAAACCTCAAGGACAAAAATTCTATGACGGATTAACTTTCCACAGAGTAATTGCAGATTTCATGATTCAAGGTGGTTGTCCAAAAGGAACAGGAACAGGAGATCCAGGTTACAAATTTGATGATGAATTTCACCCAAGTTTAAAACACGATCGTCCGGGAGTTTTGTCTATGGCAAATTCTGGTCCTGGAAGTAACGGTTCTCAGTTTTTCATTACTCACGTTGCAACTCCTTGGTTAGATAATAAACATACTGTTTTTGGACACGTTGTTGAAGGACAAGATGTTGTTGATGCAGTTGCTCAAGGTGATAACTTAGAGTCTGTAGAAATTATCAGAGTTGGAGAAGAAGCTCAAAAATGGAATGCTATTGAAGCCTTCGTTGGTTTAAAAGGTGCGCGTCTAAAAAGAGAAGCAGCTTTAAAAGCAGAATCTGAAGCAAAAATGGAACAATTGGCTGCTGGTTTTGATAAAACAGAAAGTGGTTTACGTTATAAAATGATTCAAAAGGGAGAAGGAAAAAGAGCTGAAGCAGGAAAAACAGTTTCTGTACACTACGAAGGTTCTTTAGAAAACGGAAAAGTTTTTGATTCTTCTTACCCAAGAAAAAAACCAATCGAATTTAAATTAGGAATTGGACAAGTAATCGAAGGATGGGACGAAGGTATCGCTTTATTACAAGTTGGAGACAAAGCTCGTTTTGTAATTCCATCTGATTTAGGATACGGACCATCTGGTGCTGGAGGAGTTATTCCACCAAATGCAACTTTGATTTTCGACGTTGAATTAATGGACGTAAAATAAGAGTTTACAATCAATTTAGGATTGTTATAAATAGAATCCCATGTGTTTTGGCACATGGGATTTTTTTTATATTTACTAAAAAAACAAAGCCAATGAAAAACATTTTAATACTTGCGGGGCTTGCCTTATTTGTAGTTTCTTGCGGAACTCAAAAGTCAGCTTCAGTTGCTTCGACTCCTGCTACAGAAACAACAAAAGCAGTAGCATTAACACCTGAATTAGAAGCAGGCAAAAATTTATACGATAATAATTGTGCAAAATGCCACAAATTATATGAGCCTAAAAAGTTTACAAAGGAAGAATGGGCGCCAATTTTGGTAAGAATGGGTAAAAAAGCGAAATTAGATGAAACACAAATGGCTTCAATTTCCAATTATATAGATTCTCAGTTGTAATTTGTATTTCAAAAAAACAAAAAAACCGATTCAATATTTTTGAATCGGTTTTTTTGTTTTCAAATAGATATAAAAAAAACACCGTCACAGAATGAGGTGTTTTAAAAATTAGGAATGATGTACTTCAGTATTGTCTACTGCAATTACTTTTAAAGTTTTAATTCCGGCAGGAAGTTCCCAATCAACTTCGTCGTTTTGTTTAAAACCGATTATAGCAACACTTAAAGGCGCTAAAACTGATATTTTTGACTGTTTTAAATCTGCTGCAGAAGGCAATACGATCTGAATTTTCATTTGTTTTTTTGCATTGACATCTTCAATAGTAACAATAGAATTAATTCGAATGGTCGAATTGTCCAATTCGCTTTCCTTGCTTATTACAGCGCGATCCAGTTCTTGTGAAAGCTGATTCGCTTCTTTTGTATTTGTTGAATTTTTACTTTTTAAAATCAATTCTCTTAGAAATTGATAATCTGCTTTGCAGAAAGTAGGTGTTGGTTTCATATCTATTTGAATTTTATTATTATGCTTAATTATTATGTTATTTGAATGATTTCTTCTTTTATGATTTAGCAATAAATTAGCTGCCAATTTCGTCGGTAAATTAAAAATGGAAAAACAGAAAATATTTGATCAAAATATAATTTTGTCAAATAAAGAAATGTTTAAACTGATATAAAATCCTCCGCCCGAAAGAAGAAATTGAAATAGACGGAGGCCTAAAAAATAAAGGCCTTATTATGTGAAATAATTACAGCAGGAAGCGGTCTTGCTATGCAAAACGGCTTTATAGAGGCTGTAAATGGTATTATATTTCCCATAATGAATCAAAAATTGATTTGCAAAGATAGGTAATCTTTTTGGATTTAATGAGATATTACTTCCATTTTATGCCACAACCTAAACTTGGCTTCTGTGGTTCTTTCAAATTTCTGTTGTAAATTAAGGCATCTATGGCGCCTCTTAGATCGCTTCCGCTCAATGGAATTCCGTTACCTGGCCTAGAATCGTCTAATTGCCCACGGTAAAACAACTTGTCTTGATTATCAAATAAATAGAAATCTGGAGTGCAAGCTGCCTGATAAGCTTTTGCAGTTTCCTGACTTTCATCATACAAATAAGGAAAATCAATTTTATTTTCTAAAGCAAAATCTACCATCAATTCCGGAGAATCTGCGGGGTATTTTACAACATCATTACTAGAAATAGCAATTATTCCAATTCCTTGAACGCGATAATCGTTAGAAATCATTACAATTTCATTGATGACATGCAGTACAAACGGACAATGATTGCAGATAAACATCACCAAAGTACCTTTAGATCCTTTTAAATCTTCGAAAGAAAAAGTATCATTTGAATTGGTATCTTTTAAATAAAATTCTGGTGCAATCGTTCCCAATGGAAGCATCGTAGATTCTGTTCGTGCCATTTTATTTGAAATTTGATTTTCAAAAATAGTTTTAAAAATCTGTAAATAAAAGAGCACAGGAATAAAAAATACCCAAAGAAGCAGTTAGCTTGTTCAGCTTGCTTCTTTGGGTACTTTTTTTGTTTTTATGAATTCAGAAACTGAAGTAAATCTTCGTTTAGTTTTTCTCTATCGGTATAAAATAATCCATGTGGAGCGCCTTCATATTCAATAAATGTATTGTTTTTAATGGCTTCGGCTGCTTTTCTGGAAGTAAGATCAATAGGTACAATTTTATCATCATTTCCATGAATAATAAGTGTTGGAACTTTAATAAAATCCAATTCATCTCTGAAATCAGTGTATGAAAAAGATTCGGCACATTTAAGTGTTGCACGAGGAGAAGCCACAGAACATAATGCTCTGTAATATTCCAGTAAAGGTGTACTCAAAGGTTTGTTGATGATGTTAACGCCAAAAAAGGTTTTCCCGAAATTATCGATAAATCCGATTCGATCTTCTTTGATTGCCATTGCGGTGTTTTCACTTTTTTCTTTTGGGTGTCCATCTGGGTTGTCATTTGTTTTTAGTAAAAATGGAATAATAGAAGAAATTAGAGCAATCTTGCTTACATTTTTTCCACCATGACGACTAAAATAACGAACCACTTCGCCTCCTCCCATAGAGAATCCAACAAGAGTTACATTTTCTAATTCTAGTTGTTCAATAATTTCCTGAAGATCATCTGTTAAAGTGTCATAATCGTAACCGTCCCAAGGTTGAGAAGATTTTCCAAATCCGCGACGATCGTAAGCGATAACTCTATAATTGTTTTGTACTAAATGATCAATTTGATATTCCCACATTTCGTTAGAAAGTGGCCATCCGTGAATTAGAATTACTGGTTTTCCTTGACCGTAGTCTTTTACATAAAGTCTAACGTTTTGGGCAGTTTCTATATATTTATCAGTATGAATCTGTTTTAAATTAGATTCAAAGTCCTTAATTGTCATGCATGCGTTTGGTTCAGTATGTTCCATGATATATCTTTTTTACGTGAGTTTTATTCTTTAGTCTCGTAAAATTAGATTGGAAGCGAAAGAAAAGGGTTACAGAATTAGGAGGATTAATTACAAAATTAATAGGTTTGTACTTTAACACTAGTGAAAATGGATTTAACCTGGAGCGAATTTGAAAGAACCGATATGCGTGTCGGAACTATTATAGAAGTAAACGATTTTCCTGAAGCAAGAAAACCAGCTTTTCAATTAACAATAGATTTTGGTTCTGAAATAGGAATTAGAAAATCATCGGCACAAATTACCAAAAGATACCAAAAAGAAGATTTGGTGAATCGCCAGATTGTAGCGGTAGTCAATTTTCCAAAAAAGCAAATCGGAAAATTTATGAGTGAATGTTTGGTTCTAGGTGCTGTAGGTGAGGAGGGAGATGTAATTTTATTAGCTCCCGATTTTAAAGTAGAAAACGGACTACGTATTGGGTAGTTTTAGTCGCAGTTTTCAGTCTCAGTCTCAGTCTCAGTCTCAGTCTCAGTCTCAGTAATCAGTTGCAGTCACAGTTTTACACTGAAAACTGCGACTGCGACTTCAAACTTATTTTATTCTTTCAAGAAATTTTTGCAAAATCAACTGCCCGTCTTCCCAATATTTCAAATCAGAATCGGAGTTGATATGACCTTGTTTACCCACATTCACAAAATCACTTCCCCATCTTTCGGCAAAGTATTTTTTTCTTTCAAATAAGGAATAGGGGTCGTTTTCACTTGCTACCACAACCGATGGAAATGGTAATTTGTAAAGCGGCATTGGCGAAAAGTTTCTCGTACATTCTGGAGTATGTTCTGGCGAATCTATATCAGCTGGAGCAACCAGAAAAGCACCGATAATATTTGAATTATTGTATTTTTCTGCCCAATGCAAAACCAATGAAACGGCTAAACTATGGGCTACTAAAATAGTGGGTTTATTCAGTTTTAAGATGTTCTCGTTCAATCTTTCAAGCCATTCTTCTCGAAGTGGTTCATCCCAATTGTCTTGTACAACACGAATTGAATTTTCGAATTTTTGATGCCAAAAGGTTTGCCAATGCTTTTCTCC
Organism: Flavobacterium potami; assembly: GCF_020026915.1. Lineage (GTDB taxonomy): Bacteria > Bacteroidota > Bacteroidia > Flavobacteriales > Flavobacteriaceae > Flavobacterium > Flavobacterium potami. Next base: position 152,074 of record NZ_JAINUY010000002.1, read on the forward strand.
AGAATCTCCAAGTCCGGGTATAATTAATAGTTGTGTCTCCATTGCCGTGGATTTTATTTAGTGATTATTTTTTGCGTTCTTTCAAAATTCGGTTTACTTCCTTTACCAAAAGAGGAAAAGCAGGTTCAGTCATTCCGTGGTCGTAACCGTCTAATTCATATAATTTGGTTTGAGTATGTCCAACCAGTTTCATCATTCTGGCCATGTATGCGTTTTCTTCATAACGGCCTAGCATTTCCAGTTCGCGATCTCCTGTAATTAATAGCAATGGTGGAGCATCGGCACGAACGTGGTATAAAGGAGCAAATTCGTCAATTGTAGGCTGTTTTTCTGGAATTCCGTTTTCTCTTCTAATTTCGAAATGCGTAATACATTGGCTGCTAAACGGAATAAGTCCAGCAATTTGATTGGCATCGATATTTTCTTTTTGAAGCCATTTTTTCTCTAAACCAATCATCAGACTTAAATAAGCTCCAGCAGAATGTCCAGAAACAAATATCTGAGTTTTATCGCCTCCGTAATTGGTAATATTGTTGAAAGCCCAAGCAACGGCTGCAGCTGCATCTTCAATACATTTTGCAGCTTTTACTTTTGGAGATAATCTGTAATTAACACCGATGATAGCAAACCCCTTATTTTTTAAAGCTTCAGGAATTTCTTTGCTTCCGCCGGTTAATCCGCCGCCGTGAAACCAAACAATTGTTGCAAATCCAGTCTTGTTTTTTGGATAGTAGATGTCTAAAACACATCTTTCGCTGATGTATTTATCCGATTTATTTGCTGATGCATTGTAGTATTGAATGTTGTTTTTTGTTTCGTACTCTGTGTTTTGAGCAGAAAGGGAAATTCCGTATAGGAAGAAGCTTAAAAGGATAATAAATTTTTTCATTTTTTTAAAGTGAAATGTTAGAGGTAAAATGTAATTTGTGGAAGTTAAAGATGTGTAAATCGTACGTCTCACATTTTTACAATTCACATCCTGAAAATAAATATATAAAAAAAGTCCAAAATGCAGAACAATTTGGACTCGTACTTTTTGAAAAGTTTTATTTTGAATTAAATATCATCAAAATCAATGTCTGTAAAGCTAGATCTTTGTGCTTCCACTTTTTCAGAACCATATTCTTTTTTAAAATCTTTTTGATGTCTTTCAGATATTACTTCTTCGCCTTTGTGGTTCAAAACGTATGAAGTCATTTCTTCTAATATTTCGGCAAAAGCACTAAAATCTTCTTTGTATAAGTAAATTTTGTGTTTTTTGAAGTGAAAAGAACCATCTTCCTCAGTAAACTTTTTGCTTTCGGTAATAGTAATGTAATAATCATCAGCTTTGGTAGCTCTCACATCAAAGAAATAAGTTCTTCTTCCTGCTCGTAATACTTTAGAAAAAATCTCTTCTTTTTCTAACATGTCATTTTCTCTCATAATACGTTCTATCATTTTTGGAATTAATAGTACTCAAAAATCATAAAAAATTATCTATTACGCAACAATTAAAGTAATTCTTTTTCCGAAAGTTGTTTTAAATATAACGCTGCATAATAGCCTTCTTGATTTATTAATTGATTATGAGAGCCTTGTTGAATGATACGGCCATCTTCTAAAATGATAATTTTGTCTGCATTCTTTGCAGATGAAACTCTATGACTTACAATTATAGTGGTTTTGTCTTTAGAGATTTCAAATAAATTGTTCAAAATCATTTCTTCGGTCTCGGTATCAACGGCAGACAAACAATCATCAAAAAGTAAGATTGCAGGGTTTTTTATAATCGCTCTTGCAATAGAAACACGCTGTTTTTGTCCGCCCGAAAGGGTAATTCCTCTTTCTCCTAAAATGGTGTCGTACTGTTTGTTAAAACCAATTATATTATTGTGAACGACGGCATTTTTAGCTGCTTGCATGACTTCTTCGTCGGTTGCATTTTGATTTCCGAATTTGATGTTATTTTTAATCGTATCCGAAAATAAAAAAGCATCCTGAGGAACAATTCCGATGTTATTTCGAAGATCGTTGAGGTTTAAAGTGCTGATTTCATTTCCGTCAATTTTAAGAGCGCCATCGGTTACATCATACAATCTTGAAATAAGAGAAAGAATAGTTGATTTTCCAGAGCCTGTTTTTCCTAAAATAGCTAAAGTTTCTCCTTTTTTTACAGTGAAAGAAATATTTTTCAATGCTTCAATGTTCGTGTCTTTATAGGTAAAAGAAACATTTTCGAAACTAATATTTCCTTGAATATCTGCTGCGTTTTCGTTGTTGTTTTTAATTTCTGGTTCAATTTTCAAAAATTCGTTCAAGCGTTTTTGAGAAGCTTCTGCTTCCTGAACCATAGAAGAAACCCATCCTAACGAAGCGACAGGCCAAGTAAGCATGTTTACATATAAAATAAACTCGGCAATGGTTCCGATATTCGGAATACTTCCATTGATATACATTACACCTCCAAAATAAATTACAACCAAATTACTAATTCCGATAAGCGCAATCATTAATGGACCAAATAGAGATTGTACTCTTGCCAGGCTTAAACTTTTACGTTTGCTTTCTTCCGCCAAATCAACCATATTGTTTTGGTGCTGATGTTCTAATGAATAAGCTTTTATAACACGAATGCCGGAAAAGATTTCCTGAGTAAAGCTTGAAACTTTAGAAAGATATTGCTGGAAAGTAGTGCTTCGTTTATTGATTTCAGAACTTAGTTTAAAAATACAATACGAAAGAATCGGTAAAGGTAATATAGTATATAAGGTAAGAAGCGGAGAAACATTATACATATATAGTATAACGATTGCAAAACGAATAAATGTATTAATGCTGTACATTACCGCTGGCCCGACATACATACGAACCTTTGAAACATCTTCGCTAATACGATTCATTAAGTCGCCAGTTCTGTTTTGTTTGTAGAAATTTTGCGAAAGATTCTCGTATTGTCTAAAAACTTCATTTTTTAAATCAAACTCAATATGGCGCGACATTACAATTAAAGTCTGGCGAGTTAAAAAAAGAAAAAAGCCTGAAATAATTGTTGTTGCGATAATTAATAACACATTATGAATTAAACCTTCGTAATAAGAATTGATAATCAATGTATTAGATTGGTCTGCTGCTGAAAGTTTGTCAAATTTTTCAATAGAATTTAATGATTTACTAATTAGCTTTGGAGTGAATAAAGCAAATATTTGTGAGATTATAGTGATTAAAATTCCGAGTAAAAAACTGTATTTATATTTAATGAAATATTTGTTTAAATAGCGTAATTCTTTCATTTTTTTAAGAAATCTAGTATTGAATTGATTTGTATTTAAGAATTATTATTAAATAAAATTATAATAATTTGCGATTTAATCAAAACAATTATTTTGTAAAATTGTTATTTTATAGATAAAAAATTAGCACATGTGTATTTTTTGATTATGTTTGAGAAGTCTTTTTGACGAATTCGTAATTTTAACCTAATTAATACTAGCGCTATGGATGCAACTTTCGCAACTGGAAAGGAACTTCAAAAAATGGATCCTGTTTTTGGTCAATTATCTTTTGACGATCACGAACAAATTGTATTTTGCAATGACAAAGATACAGGTTTAAAAGCAATTATTGGTATTCATAATTCGGTTATGGGGCCAGCTTTGGGAGGAACCAGAATGTGGAATTATAACACAGAATGGGAAGCTTTAAATGATGTCTTACGTCTTTCGAGAGGTATGACTTTTAAATCGGCTATTACTGGACTAAATATTGGTGGTGGTAAAGCGGTTATTATTGGTGATGCTAAAACACAAAAAACACCTGAATTAATGCGCAAGTTTGGTGAATTCGTTCACTCACTTAGCGGAAGATATATTACAGCAGAAGATGTCGGAATGGAAACTAAAGACATGGATACTGTAAGAGATGTAACACCTTATGTTACGGGTATTTCTGAAGAAAGAGGTGGTTCTGGAAACCCTTCTCCTGTAACGGCTTATGGAGTTTATTTAGGTATGAAAGCTGCTGCTAAAAGTCAGTTTGGTACTGATGTTTTAGATGGTAAAAAAGTTTTGGTACAAGGAATTGGACACGTGGGAGAAACTCTAGTTGATTATTTAACTAAAGAAGGAGCACAGGTTACTATTTCTGATATTAATGAAGAAAAATTATACCAAGTTGCTTCAAAATACAATGCATCAATTTATACTGGTGAAGATTTGTATACTGCAGATGTTGATATCTACGCGCCATGTGCGATGGGAGCAACAATCAACGATAATACGGTAGATAAAATTAAAGCTAAAGTTATTGCTGGTGCTGCCAACAATCAATTAGCTGATGAAAATGTTCACGGTGCAAGATTGCAAGAAAGAGGAATTTTATATGCTCCAGATTTCTTAATCAACGCGGGTGGAATCATCAATGTTTATGCTGAATTGGCAAACTACGGTAAAGCTGAAATCATGAGCAAGACAGAAAATATCTACAATACAACTTTAGAAATTATTGATTTCGCTGCTAAAAACGGAATCACAACGCATAAGGCGGCTCTTACTATTGCTCAAAATCGTATTGATCAAAGAAGAATCGAGAACGCTGCTAAATAATTTTTTTTAGTTTAAAGTCTCAGTCTCAGTTTTCAGATTTACTGGAAACTGGGATTTTTTTTTAGTTTGCAGTCTCAGTTCTCAGTATTCAGTCACAGTCGCAATTCTCAGTTTTAGCGAATACTGCGACTGCGACTGAATACTGCGACTAAATTTTGAGTAAAACTGAAAACTGTGACCGAAAACTGTGACTTTTTTGCGAATTAATTTTAATATACGCCTTTAAAGTTATACTTTTGCAGACTAATTTTTAAATGTTCTTACACGGTGGTAAATAGAAGACACATACGCGTTAAAGTAATGCAATCCATTTATGCAATGCATCAAAGCGGTTCTGAAAATATGGAAAAAGAAGAGAAATTTCTTTTCTATAGTATTGATAATATTCAGGACTTATATCTTATAATGCTTTCTTCATTGATAGAAATTTGTAAAAAAGAATCTGTTTTTCTACATCTTTCTAGTAAAAAACACCTTGCTACTGCAGCAGAGCGTAATCCGAATGAAAAATTTATTAAAAACAAAATTTTTCAACTTCTTGCCGAAAGCAATTCCCTTAGCATCGCTTTAGAAAATCGTAAAATTAATAACTGGTCTTTAAATGACGATTATATTATTTTGCTTTTAAATGATGTCAAAGCAAGCGATATCTACAAAAAATACATGAGCAATAACGTAAACACGTTTGAAGAAGACAGACAATTTATTATTGATTTGTTTGAAAATGTTATTGTTCCAAATGAAAAATTATATGAATATTTGGAGGATGATAAATTAACTTGGGTTGATGATATTCCGGTTGTAAATACACATATTGTTAAACAATTGAAGGCAATCAAAACGGAAGATCCGGATGATTTTAGAGTTCCTAAATTGTACAAAGATGTTGAAGATAAGGATTTTGCAAAAGATTTGTTTAGAAGAACAGTTTTGAATGAAAACGAATTTGCAAAAGAATATGACGATAAAACACCAAATTGGGACAGCGATCGTATTGCCGAAATTGATACCATTATCTTAAAAATGGCAATTTGCGAGTTTATCAAATTCCCTTCAATTCCAGTAAAAGTAACTCTTAACGAATATTTAGAAATCGCAAAAGAGTATTCTACACCAAAAAGTAGTATTTTTATCAACGGAATTTTAGATAACCTTGTAAAAGAACTTACCGCCAACAAAAAGATGGTAAAAGTTGGAAGAGGTTTGATGTAAAACCACATACATTCAAATAAAGAATTAATAATTATAAAAAATAAAAAATGGAAAATTACATGTTGTATCTTCAGCTTGGTTTAATGGGAGTAATAATTTACCTGTTTATGTTTCGACCAGCTCAAAAACGTGCAAAAACAGAAAAAGAATTTAAAGAATCTTTGAAAGTTGGAGATAAAATTGTTACTATCGGAGGAATTCATGGAAAATTAACAGAATTAGGAGATGTATCAGTTGTAATTGAAACAATGTCAGGAAAATTGAAATTAGACAGATCTGCAATTTCAGTTGAGAAGACAGCAGCTTTGAATGCTAAGAAGGCTTAATTTTTTATTCTAAAGAATAAATTTCAAGATATGAAATCCCAAATTCCAACAATGGAGTTTGGGATTTTTTTTATGCATTCGTCATTGCGAGGAACGAAGCAATCTCATGCAGTACGACTTATTAGTAGTGTGATTGCTTCGTTCCTCGCAATGACAAAAGAAAAAACCTTTGTCAAAGTTTTAAACTTTGACAAAGGTCTCGTATAGTTTGGTTCTTTGACTTCGCTCAGGATGAAAAAGTTGTTGGAATTTGAATTTTAAAAAATTTGAATTTCAGAAAAAAAATTACCTGTATTTATCATTCAACCCAACATTGGTCAAAATCATCGGAAGCACTTTTTCTATTCTCGATAGTTTGGTTTTTTCCTGCTTCGCCGATTCGATATATTCTAAAAACTCATATTGCTTGTAAGGAGAAAACTTGGCGAAGGCTTCTTTTAAAGCTGGATTCTGCGTCATTTCTTTTTCTAAAAGTTCAGATATTATTGCTTCTTTTTTAGAAGGTTTAATAACTTTTCCTTGCTTTTCGTTTTCAATGGCTTCGTAAATATATTGTAGAACATCTTTTTCGTTAACTTCTTCTTTCGAAGTAAAACGCCATTGACGTAATGATTTTGTTACGTCTTCTTGAGCGTTTATGAGTTTCTTTTTCTCGTCTTTTAAGAAAACCCCATTAAAAAACCATAGAGCAAAATAATCTTTAAATCCTCCAATTCCGACAACATTTTTCTTGTTGTAAACATAAACAGTACCGCCCCATTTTGTGGTTTCGATTAGTCCAGTTTTGTCAATAATGGCTTTAAGGAAAATTAATTCTTCTTCCCATTGTGAGCCATATTTCCACATGCCTTTATTTTCAGATTTTGATTCCACTTATTTTTTCTTTTTTGATTTTTCAGGTGCGTCAAAAACCCCTGGAACTGCTGTCAATTCAGCAATCTTCACAATAACGTCAGTTGCCTTTTGTATGCTTTCTACTGGTACATATTCATATTTTCCATGGAAATTATGTCCGCCTGCAAAAATGTTCGGACAAGGTAATCCCATAAATGATAATTGAGAACCATCAGTTCCACCACGAATTGGTTTGATGATTGGTTTGATATTTAATTCTCTCATCGCTTTTTCGGCAATATCAACAATGTATTTTACTGGTAAAACCTTTTCTTTCATATTGAAATATTGGTCTTTTACTTCAGCAATAACAATATCTTCGCCAAATTTCTTCGCAAACTTCTTGTTGAATTTTTTGGCTATACTGTGAATTAATTTTTTTCTGTTTTCGAATTTTTTCTTGTTGTGATCACGAATAATCAATTCTAAAACAGTTTCTTCGATATTTCCTTTTATATGATGAACATGGAAAAAACCTTCGTATCCTTTAGTTTCTTGAGGCGTTTCTCCTTTTGGAAGTTCATTGATAAATTCATTTGCCAAAAGCATAGAATTGATCATTTTTCCTTTTGCATAGCCTGGATGAACACTTTTTCCTTTAAAAGTAATTTTCGCTCCGGCAGCGTTGAAATTTTCGTATTCTAATTCGCCAATCTGACTTCCGTCCATCGTGTAAGCCCATTGCGCTCCAAATTTTTCAACATCAAAATGGTGTGCTCCACGGCCAATTTCTTCATCAGGAGTAAAACCGATTCTGATTTTTCCGTGTTTGATTTCCGGATGCTGGATTAGGTATTCCATTGCCGAAACAATTTCGGTAATTCCAGCTTTGTCATCAGCTCCTAATAAAGTCGTTCCATCAGTTGTTATGATGGTTTGACCCTTATATAATAATAAATCTTTGAAGTAATTTGGAGATAATACAATGTTTTTTTCAGCATTCAAAATAATATCTTTTCCATCGTAATTTTCAACGATTTGCGGTTTAACATTCGCTCCGCTAAAATCTGGAGAAGTATCAAAGTGAGAAACAAAACCAATTGTTGGTACTTCGTGATCAACGTTACTAGGAAGCGTTGCCATGATGTAAGCCTTGTCATCTATTGTTACATCTTCAAGGCCAATTGCTTTTAGTTCGTCAACTAGTTTATTGGCAAGATTCCATTGTTTTTGAGTACTTGGTGTTGTTTGAGAATGTGGATCTGATTCTGTATCAATCGTTACATAACTGATAAAGCGATCTATGATATGTTGCATTTTTTTGAATTTTTAGCAAATATAGAAAAATTTTTCTCCGCGAAAATTTAGCTTTTCAATATCTGAATGAATAAAAAAGGGATTCTAAATTGAATCCCTTTTTGGTATTTTGATTTCGTTATTTGCTTTTTACGCATCTAAAACCAACGTGGTTTGCAGCAGATCTGATTTCACCTTTTCCTCTTGTCCCGACCATGTATCGAGTGCAATATTGATCAGTACATAAGAATGAACCTCCGCGGTGGACTCTTTTAATTTCTGCTGGATCATTTGGATCATAGTAAGCATCTGGTCCTTGCGGGTTTTTGGTTACTTTTCCGCTTTCGGCTAATGATTTGTAGTAATCTACACTGTACCAATCGTGTACCCATTCCCAAACATTCCCTGCAATGTCATACAAACCGTATGCATTTGGAGCATATTGTTTTGTTGGTGCAATTCCTTTAAATCCGTCTTCGCCAGTATCGCCATCTTTAATTGGAAAATGACCTTGATAAATATTTGCTTGAAATTTTCCTTGAGGTTTTAAGTCATTTCCCCAAGCATAAAGATTTCCTGTTTTACCACCACGAGCTGCAAATTCCCATTCTGCTTCGGTTGGAAGTCTTTTTCCTGCCCATTTAGCATAGGCTTCAGCATCTTCGTAAACAACATGAACAACAGGGTATTTTTCTTTTCCTTTTATAGTGCTTTGAGGGCCGTCGGGATGTCTCCAGTCAGCTCCTGGTTCGTAACGCCACCATTGCAGAAAATTATTCAGATTGACAGCTTTAGGAGTAGGAGTAAAGACAACAGAGCCTGTTACTAAATCTTCTTCGCTTGCCATTGGAAATTCTTCTTTAGTCGGTTTTTGTTCTGCAACTGTTACGTATCCTGTCGCTTTGACAAATTTTTCAAACTCTTCATTGGTTACTTCTGTTTCATCCATATAATAACCGTCAACATAAACTCTGTGAATTGGAGCGGCATCTTTAGTAACCCCTTTTATACTGCATAAGCTTTCATCTTCAACATTTGTGCCCATAGAAAATTCGCCTCCGGGAATCCAAACCATGCCTTTTGGGGCTTTTGTATCTGGTTTGAATTTATTTTCGACAGTTGGCTTAAACTCAGATTCTATATTGCTAGGAACTTCATGGCATTCTGCAGCTGTTTTTTCTGCCTTTTCTCCTTTTTCTTCCTTATTTGTAAATCTAGTATAGCTATAGGCAATTGAGATAATGGATAATGTGAGTAACGCAAAGATCCAAAAGGTTTTGTTTTTCATTTTGGTTAATTTAAAATTGTTTACTAAAGTAAGAATAAGATTTCAAAAATGGTCTTGTATATTTGTTTGTTTAGTTCAAATATATTAAATTATAGTAATTCTATAGGGTTAATTAAAATAAAGTTTAAAAACTTATTTTTCATCCTCTACCATTACAACTTCATATTTATCTTTTCCATCAACCTGTACAGGTTGATAATACGTTTCGCCAAACTTGATATATTTAACATCGCCCATTGTTACTTCTTCGCCTCCTTCTGGTAAGCTATCTACAATTGTTCCAGCAGTAGGAGCGACAACTTTATAATTACTTCCGTCTTTTTCATAATACGTTCCTCCGTAATAATAGTTGTTGACGGTTCCCGTATTGACGGTTTGTGCTCCGCTCGGAATATTGTTTACCGTACCGCCTACAGGTGCGGGTACCGCAGTATAACCTCCATTTGATGGGGAGTACCAAACTCCTTGATCGTAATGGTATTGCGTGTTTTCTACACTTACGACAATTGCAGTTACAGCCAAAGTAGCTACGAAGAATCCCCACGGATGCCAAACAGGTCCCCAATAGAAAGGTCTATATGGATGATAGTAATAAGGATGATATCCATAATATCTGCGACCACCGTATACATAAGGAGGACGTGTGTAAACTACTGGACCTCTTCTAACAACAGTATTTCGGTTATTGTTGATTGTTATATTTCGGCTTCTGTCTACATTGATGTTGTTTCTGTTAACCGTATTGCCACTAATGTTGGTGTTTCTGTTGCCAACATTGTTTCTGTTTACAGTATTCTTTTTGTTTACGGCGTTGTTTCTATTTACTGTATTTTTCCTGTTAGAATTGTTTGCTGGTCTGGTTACTTTTGTTCCAGAGTTGTTTGCCCCAGGTCTTGTTGTTGCTGCTGGCCTGGTAGTATTGGGTCTTGTTGCATTTGGTCTAGACTGATTTGCGGGTCTTGCAGGTCTTGTATGTGTTGCTCCGCCTCCGCGAGCACCGCCACCATGACGTTGAGCAAAACCATCAATAGAAAAAAAGAAAAATGTAGCGATCAGGCATATATATGCTGATTTCTTTACTGTTTTAGATATGTTTTTCATATTCAGTGTTTTAAGTCGATTAAAGTTATGAAAAAAAATGCCCCATTTGAAGAAATAAATCAAAAGTTTAAAAATGTATTTTTATGGTTAAAGTGAGATATCCCATTGAATTCTAAATCGCCACCCTTGTTCTAAAGGAAGTGTTTTATCTTGAAAACTAAAATAACTTACTTCGGAGGTCAGTTTATTTTTATGTCCTTTAAAGAACCAATTAAAAGCCAAAGTCGATTCGTCTTGTCTATTTTGTCTGATGGAATTGTCTGGTCTGTATGCAGCATGTCTTCCTGCTATTTCCAATTTTTTGGGCCACCAGTCAAAAATATTATGAAAAAAATAACCTGCCTGAACATAATATCCTTTCATAATTGTAGTGTCGTCGTTATTTATTTTATCAATGATTTCCTTGGTATGCCATTCGCTTTGCCATGAAAAGCCTCGGTACATAAAAGCGCTTTCAAAATTCCATTGATTGACTCTGTATTGTCCTGGAAGTCCATTTTCGAATCCGTCAAGAGAACCTCCTCCTGCTTGCGAGAATCGGGTGTAAGGGCTTCGATTGGTTACGGCCGAAAAAGCAATAATTGGAGTTAGTTTTTCGTGAAATTCTAAATCGCAGCCTTCAAAATCTAGAAATCTTCCTAAGAAATTCCATTGTGCTCTTCCAAAATACATCAAATTACCATCGTCATTTGAAGTGCTTCCTCGTCCAGTTCCTGTCAAAGCGGCAACCCAATAATTAAAATCAGCAATTCCGGATCCTTTTAAGTGGCCGTAAACTTCAACTCCCAGCTGTCTGTCTAAAGTAAAAGGACGATTGATTAACGAACGTTCTACCATTTGCTGCTCGCCACTGCTAATGTAACGTTCGCGAGTATATTCAACTTTCCATTGCCCTGCTTTAAAACTTAACCAATCCCATTTTTCAATCATAACCCGAAAATCAAGCAAATTGGACTGACTTAATTCGTATTCCCAATAATAGTTAAGCCAAGGTTCAAATGCATGGCCACCAATTTTTAATCTGGCACGGTTTATTTTAAAAGTAGTTTTGGCATCTTGACTGTAGTCATCATAAGTTAAAGGATCTGTATCATAAGGTGTAGAAAATCGAAATTGGAACCTGCTTTGTAATTGAAATAGAAATTTTTTATCTCTGGTTTCCAATTCAATTCCTTTATTACCATATCTGACGGTCATTAGTTTTGAAGTATCTTTTTCTTGTTGAGAAAATCCTTTGAAACCAATTAATAGTAAAATCAGCAGTAGTTTCTTCGAAATACAATTTGATTTATTAAGCATATACATAAGCACAACGGATTTGAATAAAAAAGAGATTTTACTGAGTCAATTATTTTCCTCCGAAATTTTTTGCAATTCCTAAACCAATTCCCCAACTATCATAAGCATTCCATTTAAAATCGTAACTAAAAGTGCCGAAAATCTCCCAGTTTTTTGGAAGTTCATAACCATATTCTACACCTGCACGAGTCAGAAAGAAATTTTCTTCTTTTGCAAATTCGCCTCCAAAACCTAACAAAAAACTCCAATTTTCATTTGGTTTGTAAATTCCCATTAAAGCTGGAGCGATAGGGTAGCTTCTTTCAATGGTTTCTTTTTCATCATCATTTGCATATACTTTTTCAACCTTAAATTTTTCAATTACAAAATCGGTATGAAGTCCAATTGCCCATTTTTCATGAAATTGAAAGGTGTAATCTAGTCCCCATGCCGGAAGGCTTAAGACTTCTCGATTTCCATCTTCATTACGGCCTTCAAAAACATGAACATGATTAATTGATAAACCGATTTGATGATGCGGATGAAAGCTTTTTTCTTCATTTTCTTGTGCTTTAGCAATATTGACTGAAAGGCAGACGCCGTAAAAAAGAAAAAGTATTTTTAAATGAATATTTGTACAGAACATTTTGGATTTTTCTATTGATTAAACATTTATTTAAAAAGGGAAAAGAGGTATTTCGATAACAAGTTATGTCATCGAAATACCTTTTTACTTTATTTTTTAATCTCTTCCTAAAGCTCTTTTTGCTTCATTGTTTAAGTCAGAATATTCGATTTTTCCAACATTTACGCCAACTCCTAAGATTTCACCTCCTTTAAATGTACCTGGAGTTTTGTATTCTTTACTAACAGCGTCACCGCTATCAAAACCAACACAAAGACCATCACCAGAAAGTGTAAATTTACCTGTTTGCGTTCTCATCGGACCAGAAGCAACTTCTTTTCCGTCGATATATAATTTCATCGTTCCAGTAGATTCGCCGTTTGGACCTTGTTTTTCACGATTAAATTCCATCCCGAAAACGTGTTTTCCAGGAGTTATAGCCACATTAGAAGTGAATTTTTGTTCTGGTTGAATTCCTAAGAAATTATAAACATAATTCAGTTTTTTGTCTTTTATGAATAAAGTATGTCCACCAAAACGAGAGCCATGCGCAAAAAGAACACCAGAAGCATTCGCATCTTTTACATCTACATCGGCTACGATTTTGTATGAACGTCCGCGAACATTTACCGCAACTCCTTCTGGTACTGGAGAAGTTCCTGGATAATAAATATATTGGTCACGAGGTTCTTCAGACGAAGGTCTTTCTGTTCCTAAGATTTCAATTGCAGAGCGGTCGTCAAGCGGAAGAACTAAGTTTTTAGCCGCTTCACTATTCCAATCGGCTATTAATTCTTTTAGTTTGTCTGGATTTTTTTTAGCTAAATTGTTTGATTCTGAACGGTCAACGTCTGTGTTGTACAGTTCCCAAACATCTTTATCAAAATTTCCTTTTCCAGACAACGGTGCGTGAAGTGCAACAGCTTTCCAGCCATCTTTCCATAAAGCACGGCTTCCTAGCATAGCAAAATACTGAATATGTTTTTGAGTTTTGGTATTTGGTGCGGCATCAAAAGTATAGCGCATAGAAACTCCCGATAAAGGATATTGTGGAACTCCACGATATTCTTTTGGCATTTCCAATCCGCAAATATCTAAGATTGTAGGAACAATATCTGTTGAATGGTGAAATTGGTCACGAACAACACCTTTTGCTTTAATGCCTTTTGGCCAAGAAATTACCAAAGGATCACAAGTTCCTCCAGCATATTGGCTGTATCTTTTAAACATTTTGAATGGAGTAGAAAATGCTGCTGCCCATCCTGTTGGATAATGTTCATAGGTATCAGGACTTCCTAGCTTGTCAAGATATTTTAGGTTTTCAGCCAATTCATCAGGATATCCATTAAAGAATTTGTTTTCATTAACAGAACCCGATTCTGAACCTTCTCCAGAAGCACCGTTATCGGCAGCATAAATTACAACTGTGTTCTCTAATTGGCCTGATTTCTCTAAATAATCAATAATTCTGCCCACTTGAGCATCTGTGTATTCTGAGAATCCAGCGTATACTTCAGCCAGTCTTGAAAATAGTTTTTTCTCTTCTGGTTTCAGTTTATTCCAATCTAGTACATTATCTGCTGGATTTGCAACTCCAGGAGGCATTGGGTTGAAATTGTCCAATTTTGTTCCTGCCGGAATAACACCTTTAGCAATCATACGAGGCAGAACCCATTTACGATAAGCATCATAACCTTCATCAAATTTTCCTTTATATTTGGCAATGTATTCTTCTGGAGCATGGTGTGGAGCATGGTTTGCACCAGGACAGTACCACATATACCAAGGTTTTGATGGATTTGTCGCTTGTTGGTCTTTAATATATTCTAAAGCATGATCTGCCAAATCTTTAGATAAATGATACCCTTCTTCTGGAGTTGCAGGCGGTTCAATAAAATGATTGTCTTCAACTAAATCTGGATACCATTGGTTAGTCTCTCCTCCAAGGAAACCGTAAAAACGATCAAATCCCATTTGTAAAGGCCAAGTAGCTCTTGGTCCTCCAGAAGCAATATCCTGTTCAGGAACGTTGTGGTTTTTTCCAATCCAAAAAGTGCTATATCCATTATCTTGCAAGATTTGTCCAATTGTTGCGGCTTGTTTCGGAATTCTTCCGCTTGCACCAGGATAACCGTCTGCAGTTTCTGTAATTGCCGCCATACCATTTAGGTGATGGTTACGTCCTGTAAGCAATGTTGAACGGGTTGGAGAACATAAAGCAGTTGTATGCCATTGAGAATAAGTGATTCCGTTGTCTGCTAATCTTTGCATGGTTGGCATATTGATAGCTCCTCCATAAGGCGACCAAGCAGCTAATCCAGTATCATCATATAAAATAAACAAGATGTTTGGAGAACCTTTAGGTGCTTTTTTGGGTAAATACGGTGCCCAATCACTTTTAGAATCTCGAATGTCTAAGGCCATTTTACCTTTAAAAGTTTCCTTGGTAACCTGTTGCGGGTCTGCTTGAGCAAATATTTTCGTCGTTGTTCCTATTGAAAAGCAAAATAAGAGCATGAAAATACTTTTTACAATTACTGGTGTACTGACTTTCATAATTTAAGTTATTAATGGTTTGTAGATGTTTAAAGTAGAGAGTTTCAAATTTATGTATTAAATGACCTACAAGAGCTTTTTGAAGGAGTCTAACTGGTTTCATTTTATAACTTGCAACATAAAAAGTAGTTTTTTGAACAAGATTTTTAGTTTTTCATACAAGATGTGAGTTTTTGCTTTTGCGGTACGTTTTAGATTTGTTTTTATTCCAAACTGAAGAATCAAACAAAATAGAAATGATTTGTTTTGGTAAAAAAGCACCTTTTTAAAACTATAATATTTAAATTTGCATCCGAAAAAATAACAACACAACTCTTATGTATAAATTGATAATTCGTCCGATACTTTTTTGGTTTGACCCTGAAGAAGTGCATTACTTTACTTTTTCATTTATTAAATTCATTTCAAAAATTCCAGGCGTTTCGGCGATTATAAAATCAATTTATGAGGTAAAAGATGCTCGTTTAGAAAGAGAAGTTTTCGGAATTAAATTTAAAAACCCAGTTGGACTTGCAGCTGGTTTTGATAAAGATGCCAAATTATACAAAGAATTAGGCGATTTTGGTTTCGGTTTTATTGAAATCGGAACAGTAACGCCAGTTGGTCAAGAAGGAAATCCGAAAAAACGTTTGTTTCGTTTAAAAGAAGATCAAGCAATTATTAACCGCATGGGATTTAATAATGGCGGAGTTCTCGAGGCGGTAGAACGTTTGAAGAAAAATTCTGGTGTTTTGATTGGTGGAAATATCGGAAAAAATAAAGTTACCGATAACGAAGATGCCGTTAAAGATTATATTATTTGTTTTGATGCACTTTTTGATCATGTTGATTACTTCGTAGTAAACGTAAGTTCGCCAAACACGCCAAATTTAAGAGCTTTGCAAGATAAAGAGCCTTTAACAGCTTTATTACAGACATTGCAAAATAGAAATGTCGAAAAACAGAAAACAAGCACTCAAAAAGTAAAACCAATCCTTTTAAAAATTGCTCCAGACTTAACAGATGAGCAATTATTAGATATTATTGATATTGTAAAGACAACTCAAATTGCTGGAGTAATTGCAACCAATACAACAATTTCAAGAGAAGGTCTGCAATCTGCAAATCAATCAGAAACAGGAGGATTGTCTGGAAAACCATTAACAAAACGATCTACAGAAGTAATTCGTTTTCTTTCAGAAAAAAGCAATAAGGCTTTCCCAATTATTGGAGTAGGAGGAATTCATTCTGCAGACGATGCCATCGAAAAATTAAATGCAGGAGCAAGTTTAGTGCAATTGTATACTGGATTTATTTATGAAGGTCCGGCTTTGATCAAAGCAATCAATAAGAAAGTTTTAGGGCAATTGTAAAAGAAGCGCCTGAATGGCCAAGCCGACTAATATTGAAATTCCGAAACTAATTAAAGTTCCGATCATTACATATTCAGTTAGTTTTCGGTCTTTGGCTTCTTTTAAATCTCCGAATCTAAAAATAGATTTTGCAGCCAATAAGAAACCGATTGCTTCAAAATGTCCCGTTAAAATAAAACAAACCACAAATAGACGTTCTAGAATGCCAATGTAGTTTCCTGCACTGGCAAGAGAATTGTCTTTTTGGCTGATCTGATTTTCGGGACTCCAGATTGAAATAATGGTTTTGATGAAAATCGAAGCAGGTTTTGTAACCAATAATATCCCTGTTATTAAAATCCAAAACGAATTAAAACTCAAAATAGGGATAATGCTATTTCGGTGATAAAAGAATGCAATTCCAATTAAAATCAGAAGGTGCGCAATTTGATCGACTATAAACCAAGTGCGTTTTGTTTTTGGTTTCTGAAAATTCAATTTCATTAAATCGATAATTCCGTGTGTTACAGCTATTAAAATAGCGTAAGGTATAAAACCGATGTCGGCAACAAGAACCGCAGCTAAAACACCATGCAGTAAAATATGAATATATAAGTAAATGCTTTTATGTTTTTTAATTTCTTTATCGGCTACCCAAGAATTAGGTTGCCAGATAAAATCACCTAATAAATGTGCCAAAAGCAGTTTTATAAATAAAATCATAATGCTGTAAGTTGTTTTATTTGTGTTCTAAAATATCGGTCTAAATTCGTTACCAAGTCAAACTGGGCACGTTTTTGTCTTCGGCTCACAGCAGCTTGATTGATGCCTAGTTTTTGTCCTAATTCTTCCTGAGACAAAGTCGGATTTTCTATTGCCAAAGCCACAAATTCTGCCGATTGTACAAGCCAGCTGTCCATAAAAGTAAGAGCTAGTTGAAGCATTAAATTCAAGTTTTCATCTAATTGTAAATCGCCGGTTCGCATAGCTAAATTGACTTTCTGTTTTTTTAAAGTTTCAAAAAGTTCCCCAGAATTGACAAAAGCAGAACCATTGCTTTCAGAAATTCTATCGGCATCGTGCGTTTTATCTCCAAAACCAATACTCATTCGCGCATCAGATTTTATGGTTCTTAAACGTGATTTTATTAAAATAGCAGTTAATAAAGCATCTTCTGGATTGCTAACTTCAACCTGAAATTCATCACCTCGATAAATTTCCCATTGGTGTGGTGTCTGACCAAATGAAGCTAAGATTTTTTTCAAATCCTCAACCCAATGTTCAGATTGTTGTTGTCGTGAATCGATGATATCTCCTGTAATTACACTAGTCATAAACCAAATATACTTAAAAATAAATAAACCTTCTATTACAAATATAAGTAATATTTTTTATTATTACGTTTTTTGGTAATATTTTAATTTATTACGTTTTTTGGTAATTCTTTTGAGTATTACAATATTTTGTAATAGTTAAAGATGCTGTGAAAATTATCTTTTATATCATTAAAAAAGAAACTAACTTAGCCTTTACAAATGAATCAGCTTTGAATAAAGAAATCAAAATTATTGAATGTCCCCGAGATGCCATGCAAGGTATCAAAGCTTTTATTCCGACCCAAAATAAAGTGACCTATATACAAGCATTGCTTCGTGTAGGATTTGACACTATTGATTTTGGAAGTTTTGTTTCTCCAAAAGCTATACCGCAAATGCAGGATACTGCTGAGGTACTAGAACAACTTGATTTATCTCAGACAACAAGCAAACTGCTTTCTATTATTGCCAATACACAAGGTGCAATTACAGCTTCAGCATACGAACAGATCAAATATTTAGGTTTTCCTTTTTCTATTTCTGAGAACTTTCAAATGCGTAATACCCATAAAACTATTGCAGAATCTTTAGTTACTCTAGAAGAAATTTTAGAAGTTGCTGATAAGAAAAACAAAGAAGTGGTGACGTATCTGTCAATGGGTTTCGGAAATCCTTATGGAGATCCGTGGAATGTCGAAATTGTAGCAGAATGGACAGAAAAATTAGCAGGAATGGGAGTAAAAATCCTTTCGCTTTCTGATACAGTTGGAACTTCAACGCCAGAAGTAATTACCTATTTGTTTTCAGATTTGATTCCCAAATATCCTGAAATTGAGTTTGGTGCTCATCTTCATACAACACCAGAAAGTTGGTTCGAAAAAATTGATGCAGCGGCTAAAGCAGGTTGTGCCCGTTTTGATGGTGCAATTCAAGGTTTTGGAGGATGCCCAATGGCGACAGATAAATTAACAGGAAACATGCCAACAGAAAAATTAGTCTCTTATTTTACTGCAAATAAGAAGGTTACGGGATTGAATTCTTTAAGTTTTGAAAGTGCTTACAACGAAGCGTCAAAATTGTTCGGAAAGTTCCATTAATAAATAGTTATATTTGCTAACTTAGATAATGATTGTAAGCATTAAGCGTTACATTTATTAGATATACTATCGTCATGAAATCTAAATACTATCATTTTTCAAGTATAATTTTACTTGTTTTTCTGTTTTTTTCGTGTTCAAGCGATTTAGATTTTGATCAGGTTAATGATCTTAAATTAGAGCCTGCTTTTGTGGCAAATGTGGCTTATTTTGATATTCCGGCAAATAAACTTATAGACGACGGAGGAAATCATGAGGCAGACGATGCAAGAAGTTTTGATGTTTTTAAAGATAAATTCTTTAACGATCATCTGAAAAAAGCCGAATTAGATTTTGAAATCGAAAATACTATTGATCGTGCTTTTGTCGTAAATCTATTTTTATTGGATGCCAACGAAAAAGTATTGCAAACCATCACCTTTAATGTTCCGGCTTACAGAGGAGCAGCAAATGTTATTAAATATCCAACAGAAGTTTTTGAAAATGAACGACTGGAACTTTTGAAACAAACCGTTAAAATTGGTTTTAAAATTTCTATTTCTTCAGGAACTCCATTAAATAGTCAAAGTTTAGGAAGTTTAAAGTTTAGATCAGGTGCAACCGCTTATTTAATCATTGGATGAGAAAAATATTTCTGATTATCTGCCTTGTTTTTCAGCTTTCTTGTTTTTCTCAAAATAAAGAAATCTTGTATAATTTTACTGCGATTCCACAATCATTAATGGTCAATCCTGGAGCCGATGTGTCTTATAAATATTATTTCGGATTTCCGATTTTATCAGGAATTTCGGCCAACGTAGGTTCAAGCAGTTTTACAGCGTACGATTTATTTGCCAACAATGGAGTCGATTTTAATCAAAAGGTTCGAAACGTAATCAATCAATCTACAAATAGAGATAAAGTTGTAACCAATCAGCAATTGGAAGTCTTCTCTGGCGGATTTAGAATTGGCGGGAGAGAAAGTAAATCCTATATCTCATTCGGTCTGTATCAGGAATTTGACTTTTTTATGTTTGTTCCAAAAGATTTGGCAATATTGGCTCTGGATGGAAATAGAAATTATATTGGAAAATCGTTCAATCTTGGAGATCTAAGTATGAAAGCTGAGGTTCTTTCTGTTTGGCATGTTGGTTTTCATAAAAAAGTAAGCGAAAAATTTGTTTATGGCGGACGCGCTAAAATTTATTCAAGCGGCGCAAATGCAACATCAACAAAAAATGCGGGCTATATTTATACAGGACAAAACTCAGGAGACGTAAACATTTATAATCAAATCATTTCGTCTGATTTGGAATTAAAAACCTCAGGACTTTCTAAATTTACAAAAGATGAATACGAAGGAAATGTCGTAAAAGATATTGCCAATAATACCTTTTTTAGCGGTAGTTTAGGTTTAGGTGTCGATGCCGGATTTACGTATTACATTAAAGACAATTTACAACTTACTGCCAGTGTCATAGATTTAGGATTTATAAGACAATCAAAAGATATGGAAACCCTGACTTACAAAGGAACATATCAATATAATGGTGTAAATCCTGATTTTACCGGAAATGATGAGCCAGAAGATATTTTTGACGAATTTGACAGAGCTATTCCAAGAGATACCTTATACAATAAGTATACTACTTGGCGTCCAACTAAATTTTACTCGTCTATACAATATTCCTTTGGAGAAGCCCGTCCTGACGATGAGTGCAATTGCCGAGGAAAAATCAATACCTATTATAAAAACGCAGTTGGAGCACAATTGTTTGCTATGACAGCTCCCAGAGAACCTTTATTTGCATTAACAGCATTTTATAAAAGAAGTATTTTTAGAAAACTGGAAGCAAAAGCAACTTATACTTTTGATACATTTTCAAATAAAAATATAGGTCTAGGACTCGCAGGAACGGTCGGCCCTGTAAATATTTACGCTTTATTTGGAAATGTTTTAGAATACAAAGACTTATCAAAAGCCAGTAGTGCCACATTCCAGCTCGGTATCAATTTCGTCTTTCAGGACCATGATGATGATTAATTTTTCTGCAGAATAATTAGAAGCTATTTCCAGCTGTCCATTTCAAGCACTCGAGCCAAAACACTTTTTTTCAAGGCTTAAAAAGAGCTTCCGTTGGTCGCTTTTTTAAACCAGAAAAAAATGTCTTTTAGCTTTTCGTGGCTTTTTATTTCCATCTGGGCTAGGGATTTCGTTTTGTAGGAAGATTCCTGTAAACATAAATTTATGATTAACTTAGTATTTAAGTTAGCAATTTATTCACTATATTTGCACGCAATTCAACTAGAAATTGCAACATGATAGCACACAACTCCAAGATTATCGGCGAAGGTTTAACTTACGACGATGTATTATTAGTACCTAACTACTCGAATGTGCTTCCTCGCGAAGTGAGCATTAAATCAAAATTCTCAAGAAACATCACATTAAACGTTCCAATCGTATCTGCTGCTATGGATACAGTTACCGAAAGTGCAATGGCAATCGCTATGGCGCAAGAAGGAGGAATCGGTGTTTTACATAAAAATATGACTATCGAACAACAAGCAGGAAAAGTTCGAAAAGTAAAACGTGCTGAAGCAGGAATGATTATCGATCCGGTAACATTACCATTAACTTCTACTATCGCAGATGCAAAAAATGCAATGAAAGAATTTGGAATCGGTGGTATTCCAATTGTTGACGAAAACAAGATCTTAAAAGGAATTGTTACTAATCGTGACTTACGTTTCGAGAAAAATGGTGCAAAACCAATTGTTGAAGTTATGACTAGCGAAAACTTAGTAACTGTTGCTGAAGGAACTTCATTAGAACAAGCTGAAGTAGTTTTGCAAGGTCATAAAATTGAAAAATTACCAGTTGTAAATGCTCAAAATGAATTAGTTGGTTTAATTACATTTAGAGATATTACAAAATTAACTCAAAAACCAATCGCAAATAAAGATTCTTTTGGTCGTTTGAGAGTTGCTGCTGCAATTGGAGTTACCGGAGATGCAGTTCAAAGAGCTGAAGCTTTAGTTGCTGCGGGTGTAGATGCAATCATTATTGATACAGCTCACGGACACACAGAAGGTGTAGTAAATACTTTAAAAGAAGTAAAATCAAAATTCCCTCAAATAGATGTAATTGTTGGAAACATCGCAACTCCAGAAGCTGCTAAATATTTAGTAGAAAATGGTGCTGATGGAGTAAAAGTTGGAATCGGACCTGGTTCTATCTGTACTACACGTATCGTTGCAGGTGTTGGTTTTCCTCAATTCTCAGCAGTTTTAGAAGTTGCTGCAGCTATCAAAGGAACTGGAGTTCCAGTTATCGCAGATGGTGGAATTCGTTATACAGGAGATATTCCTAAAGCAATCGCAGCCGGTGCTGACTGTGTAATGTTAGGTTCTTTATTAGCAGGAACGAAAGAATCTCCAGGAGAAACTATCATTTTTGAAGGAAGAAAATTCAAATCTTACCGCGGAATGGGGTCTGTTGAAGCAATGCAAACAGGTTCTAAAGATCGTTATTTCCAAGATGTTGAAGACGATGTTAAGAAATTGGTTCCAGAAGGAATTGTTGGACGTGTTCCTTACAAAGGAGAATTAAACGAAAGTATGCTTCAGTTTATTGGAGGTCTTCGTGCAGGTATGGGATACTGTGGTTCAAAAGATATTCCGACTTTACAAGAAACAGGACGTTTTGTTAGAATTACTTCTAGTGGAATTACTGAAAGCCACCCTCACAACGTAACAATTACAAAAGAAGCTCCAAATTATTCTAGATAATTTTTAGTTTAGTATATAAAAGAAAGGCGTAAGAAATAAATCTTACGCCTTTTTTTATTTGTTTTTAGTGATTTGACATGTCTGTTTAAAATCACTTTTTGATTTCATATCCAAATTAAAGTCGGGGTGTTTTACATGTAGATCAAAATCCATTCCCAAAGTATTTTCACTTATAAAATGATTTGGAATATCATAAATTAAATTTCCTTTTCCAACTCCGGCTCCCGTAGTCTCAAATCTTGCGTCGGACATTTTGATGGTATAAGTTTGTGAAACATCAAAGAACCCATTTTTAGAATTCATACTTTTTAAAGTATAAGTCGTTGTAATCTGCATTTCGATATTAATACCAGCAACAGGCAATGTTAATGGGTTTTCCTGAATAAAGGATTCTCCTACTTTTAATTTTTTTTGTGGTAGAATTACTTGCGAAAATGTACTTTGCACGGTTTGGAAAATGGTTTGCTTAAAACTTTCTTCCATGCCTTTTGAAACAATAGAGTCCATCACAGGCATGGCAGAAGATGAAGCTTTGCCGTAAAGCATTGTGCCGTTTGGAATTATGGTTTTTCCGTTTGCATCTAGAGATTTTAGATATTCAATTGTTATTGGAAAGTTTCCGCTTTTGTCAATTTTACCCGTTTTAGAAATCGTTTCTAGATTAAAGGCATTTTTGATTTTAGTTGGATTCGTTGTTCCATTTTGCTTTAATACATCTAAAAACTTTTCACTTCCTGAATAAAGAACCTCGTAATCTGAAGAATTAAAAGTGGTTTGCAGATAATTGCTTTCGGGCGAATAACCTGCTTTAAAATCTAATACTTGATTGGATTGTCCGTAATTGCAAAATGTTCCGGAAATAAAGAGGAGTAACAATAATTTTTTCATAGTGGAATTCAATGCACTTTTTTGTGCTTATTACCGACGAAAATAGTAAAATAAAAACAACTTAAGGCTTTTATTTAAACAAGATTTTTCTTTCTGAAAAATAATTTTGAAAAACTAGAAACGGCTATTCAAAATATCTTCAGCGACAATATCAGAATGCAGTAAATCTTCCATTTTCTTAGTCATTCGTTGTGCTTCTAAGGCGTAACCAAACATCTTTTTCTCATAATCTGCAATTGCCTCATCAATGGTATCGAATTTTCCATTAGTTAGATTTTCGGTTAAATGAAAAGCATCATACAATCCCATGTTTACGCCTTCGCCAGCAAACGGAGGCATTAAATGAGCGGCATCGCCAACAAGCGTAATATTAGAATGTTCTTTCCAAGGTTGTTCCAAAGAAAATAATCGTAAAGGCAAACCAGAAAATTCAGTAGAAGCAGCGAAGAATTTCTTGTAATCGTCTCCCCAGTTTTTGAAAGTTTCATTCAAAAAAGAAATAACAGATTGATTATCATTAAAATCAATTTCGTGATTTGAAATCCAATTTTCATCTGCTTTAAAAGAAACTCCGAAATGAACGGATCCATCGCGCATTGTGTGAGTGTAGAACATTTTATGTTCTCCCATTGCCATAACATTTCCGTTTCCATATTTAGGTTTAAATTCCGGATAGTCTTGATCAGGATTTACAATTTCACCTTGAATAATGTAAGTTCCAGAAAGTTTCGGTTCCTGATCGCTCACAAATTTTCTAGCATTCGATCTTCCGCCGTTGGCTACAATTACAAAATCGGCAGTTGCTTTCGAGCCATTTTTAAATTCTAAAAGATATTGGTTTTCAGATTTTTCAATAGTAATTAATTGACTATCCCAAACAACAGTATTTTCTTGAAGGTTTTCCAGCATAATTTTTCTCAAATCATTGCGGTCAATTTCTGGACGAGAAAAAGCATTCGTTTCATTTGGCATTTCGTCAGAAGTAATAGTTCCATCGATATCAGCCATTTTTTCGCCCGTTGGTCGTGCATATTCAAGAAATACATCCATTAATCCCGCTTTCTGAATCGCATATTGACCAGAATCGGAATGAATATCCAAAGTTCCTCCAGAAGTTCTGGCTTGTGCATTAATGTCTCTTTCATAGACCGTAACATCTGCACCATTAATTTGTAAAATTCGAGCAGTAGTTAATCCAACCGGTCCTCCGCCAATAATAGCAATCTTTTTATTTTCTATAATTGAAGTTTTCATCCTATTGAAATTATATTGTATTTAATATTGATATTGATATTGATATTGATATTGATATTGATTTTTGACATTGAATTTTGCCATTGATTTTTGATCTTTTTATGGAGTCAAAGCTTTTAAAACCAAATTGAAAGCCTCATTCTTCAAATTGTCATTAAGAGAAAATGGTTTTCCAGACATTGATTTTCCGTCTCTATGAAATTCTAAAAGAGAATAAAGCGATCCGTAGGCAATGCTCCAAAAAATTTCATAAGGAACAGCAATGAGTTCTTTTCTTTCAATTGCAGCGAGCATAAATTCGGTCATAATCTGTTTGTAATCTCCTGTAATTTCTTTTATAATGGCATCGCCGTAGGTAGAGTGTTTTAGAAGTTCAAAACAAGAAGTCTGTAATGGAAAATTTAAATTGAAAGCAATGCGATTTTCCCATTGATTTCTTAATCCATCCTTAAAAGACATTTCGGCAGAAAAACCATCAAACATCTTTTCAAAGAAATTTCGACCAATTTCAATTCCGATTTTTTTAATTAAATCTTCCTTATCTGAATAATAAATGTAAAGTGTCGCGACAGAAATACCACATTCTTTAGCAAGCCGATTCATTCCGAATCCTTCCACACCTTGCGAAACAATCATTTCGATTGCTTTTTGCTTTACAATTTCTTCCTTATTTAAATCTCTTGTTCTCATGATTCTAACTAATTAGGGGACAAAGATATAAATAATAAGTGAATGATCGCTTATTTATTGAGTTATTTTTTGGATGCTAAGGTTCTAAGATGCTGAGATGCTAAGTTTTTTTTTAGTGACAAAGTCGCAAAGTCGCAAAGTGATAATGTGAATAGCCTCCTGCTTTAGCTGGAGGTTTTTTGAAGGAGGCTGACAAATGGCTTTAGCCGAATAAGTTTAGTTTATCATACAAAAAAAAATCAGCTGAAACAATTTTTAATGCTCCAGCTGATTTAGTATTATTAGTATATTTTGAAATTCTATATAGTTTTTGTTGGCTCCGCTTCTCTAAGGTTTTGATTTTCTAAAATCTCTTTTAAGAATGGTTTTGTAGCAGTTTCAATATCGCCTTCTGATATATTTAATGCTTCTGGGTCGGAGGACAATTTAAGCCAAGGTTTTGGTCCGTCAAAATCGTAGTTTCCAAAAACTACTACTGGTGTTCCTTTAACTTTTACATTTTCTTTGTCTTTCAAAATCCATTCATCGGCGAATTTGTACAGATATTTGGCATCTTTTTCTAATAATCTTAGGCAAGAATGAGAGGCTGGATATCCAGGTAAATCATATTGGTGGAAACCAACTCCTAGCTTATTTTCGATATTAAAATTCCATTTTAATTCCCATTCGTCATTAAAAGTACTTGTTGTTTTTTCAGCTTTCCAATTAGTGAAAAACAATCCGGTTGGAGTAGGATCTTTTTTTCTTCCCATGTTTGTTGGACCTGTGCGAACCAACTCACCATTCTCGTAAGCGGCAAAAGTCTGAGTAGGATAGGAGAAAAGAATGATTTTTGAAACTTCTTCTAAAGCAGAAACATGCAAAGGAAATGGAAGATAATAAACCAAATCACCCGTAAAATCTGCTGGAATTACAACAGAATCTAGTTTTTTAAAATTAGTTTTATCAGTTCTGTTTAAGGCGTATACGATATTCATTTTACTGCTGTCAGCTTCGTTTAGATTCAGCCATTCTTTTGTATTCGAAATTTGAAAGGAAACTGTTTTGGGTTTCTTGTATTCAATTACTTCTTTTTTCTCCGTTTTATTTTCTGTCAATGTGATCGTATCGGTTTTTTTACAAGAACCTAATAAAACCAACATTAAAATCACTAATCCGTTTGCTGTGTAATATAACTTTTTCATAGGTCGTATTTTTATGAAAATAAAGTTAAGATTATGATAGTTCAAAAGGGTTACATAATTTTTTGAATTGGTTTCGGGATTTTCATTTTAGTTTGAAGATAAAAAACTTGAAATATCGCTTGTCCATTTCTTTTTGTTTTTGATTAGATAATTTTCATGACCTGTAGATTTATAGGTGCTTAGTTGTTTTTTGCCTTTTAAATTTAGGTAAATTTCATCTATTTCTTCTCTGCTAACACTTTTATCTTCTTCTCCATAAAGTAGTAGTACGGGACAAGAGATATTTTTTGCGTATTCTGACGGATTGTGGCTAAATCCCCAAAAACCATTTTGTAAACCTCCCCAGAAAAGTAATATTGCTGCCATTGGAAATGTTGGCGCATTCATTCTGTTGAATCGTGCACAAACCGTTTGATACATTGATCCAAAAGGACATTCAATTATAATTCCTTTTGGATTTATTTTCTGATCGGAAATAGATTTCATTATCGCTACTGCTCCCATGGATGTACCAAACAAATAAATATTTTTCTCTCCTTTTTTCGATATAAAGTCAAAGCATGTTTTAACCTGGCTGGCTTCTTTAAAACCAATTGTAGTTTGATTTCCTTCTGAATTTCCGCTTCCCATAAAATCGACCAACATTGTATTGTAGCCTAATTTTATAAATTCATCTGATTTCTTAATCAAAGATGATTTTTCACTTCCGTAGCCATGAAATAATATGACTGTACCTTTTGCTTTTGGAGTTTCGATAAACCAGCACTCAATTTTTTTATTGCTTTTTAAACTTATTGTTTGAAAGCTTTGAGTTGGGAATTTGGTGTTTTTAGGTTTAGGATTATTGACTCCAAAAAGTAATGTTTTTGTCTTTTCTAAGGCAGATAATTTGTTCGGGCTTTTTGTTTTTTCAGAATTATCAGTTGAAAAATGGGTGAATTTGTAAGCATGAAAAAAAGCTATCATGTTCATACTTATAAATATGAATAATAAGGCTTTTAAAAATCTACTTTTTTGTAATCTCATTTTTCTTAAATTATATCAATCGTATTTTTTGTTATTGTAAAGTTTTCGTATGGCTATGAAATTCTGACTTACTTAATTTTATCCTGTAGAAGATTAAATTCTTTGTCAGTATATTTTAGCTCAGTTGCAATTTTTTTTAATTTTTCTTTCTTTATTTTTCCTAATGGAGAGTAATAAACATATTGCCCAAATCCTCCTGCTTGAAAGATGTCGTCATTGTCTTGTTCTTGACCAAGTAAAGGTTTTACTGTTGTAAGGATTTCTGTTATTCCCCTCTCTTCATTAAACAGAATCATTTTTTCAGGTAAATTTGGCGGAATTATAGTCATTGGCATTGTTGCAATAGAAGACAGGTATTGTTTCATAAGCGCCCAAGAATTTTCATCTTTTACTTTTGCCATTATATCTGCTAGATTTGTAATTGTGCAAGTTGAGACATCACTTTGAAAAAGGTTGTTAACTTTCTCAATAGCTGGTTTTCCAATATTTTTTAATATTTCGGTAGCTTTTTCTTCAACACCATTTCCATGATTGGTATGAAGTTTTAAAATCATCAAACAAACATCGATGGTATACTGCTGATTGTTTTGGTTTGAAATCTCTTGAAGTTTTTTTAATTTTTTACCAGCTTTATTTTCTCCCGATCCAAAGAATTGCAACAATTCAAGATTTTCTTTGCTGTATTGAAGGTCAGAATCTGTTGGCATATTTTGGTAAAAAATACTTTTGTTGCCTAATTCTGTCGTTTTTGCTTTGTCGTTTTTTAATTCATAAATTTCTGTAAGCTTATCGTAAAGTATTGGTTCTTTTGGGTTTTCTGCCAGCAGTTTATTTAATTCTGTTTCAGCATTATTAAGATCTTTTAAAGAAATGTAATTATCTGCTATATTAAATGATGCTATATTTTTAAACTTTTCATCATCTAATAGGGTTTTGAATGTTTCAGTAGATTTTTGGTAATCCTTTAAAAGTTGCTGAATTTTAGCTGTATAGTAAATTTCTTCAGTTCTATTATATGTCTTAACTAAATATTCTAAATCAACAAGGGCCGATCTTAAGTTTTCATCTTTAAATTGATCTTCATTATATTGAAGTGAATCTGCTTTAAAGACGGAATTTCCATCTATGTTTTTCTGACTTGTACCCAATTCAGCCATTTCCAGACTCATGTCCGATTTTCTTTTTATAAGCTCAGGAACACTGCCAAATTTCTGAATACCTTTTTCTATAATATCAATTCCTTCTAACCATTTTCCGTTTCGAAATAATGAGTAACCATAGATTTCAAATATACCAAAACAATCATTTTTGTTTTCATAAAGCTTTTGAGAAATTGAAACAGCAGATGCACTTTTATTTTCCTCAATTTTGACTAAAATATTTTGCAGTTCTTTATTAGTATTGTCATCACATTCAGCGAAATGATCAGATTTTAGTTTTTCATATTCAAAAGTATTTCTTTGAAATTTTTGTGAAAAAAGAAGTATTGGAAAACTTAAAAATAGAGGTAAAAGTTTCAATTTCATTTATAGTTATTTTTTGTTTGATTAATAAACCGAAATCGAAAATGCTTTTAAACAAGAACCAATTTCGGTTTAAAAATAATAAAAAATACCTTACTTAAATCAATCCTTTTATTTTCGCATGCTGCAATAACATGATAGTTTTAGCATCGGTAATTTCTCTAGATTCGATCATAGCATAAGCTTGATCAAAAGTAAATTCTAAAACTTCTATATTTTCTTGTTCAGCGTCCAATCCGCCGCCTTCGCTAACTTTCATGCTTTCGTCATACTCGCCAACAAATAGATATAAAATCTCTGTAACGGCACCAGGAGACATATAAGTTTCAAAAACTTTTTGAACTTTAGAAATACGATAACCTGTTTCTTCTTCTGTTTCACGAATAATGGCGTTTTCAGGATTGTCCTGATCCAAAAGTCCAGCGCAAACTTCGATCATCATTCCGTCTTTGTTTCCGTTAAGAAAAGTGGGCAAACGAAACTGACGCGTTAAAATCACCGTTTTTTTGGTTGAATTGTATAATAAGATTCCAGCGCCATTACCACGATCGTAAACTTCACGATTGTGAGTTTCAATTTCGCCGTTTTCTTTTTTGTAATCAAAAGTAACTCGGTTTAAGATATACCAATTGTCTGATAATAATTTAGTTTCTTTAATTTGAACTTCTGGATTTTTCATAAATGAAATAAATTGTATAAAAAAAAACGCTCTGATTATCAGAGCGTTTAAATATATTATTTTGTGATTGTTTGTTTTCTATCCGGTCCAACCGATACAATTTTGATTGGCACTTCGATTTCTTTTTCAATAAACTCAATATATTCTTTTAGCTCGATTGGCAACTGATCGTAAGTTGTTAATCCAGTTAAATCTTGTTTCCATCCTTTAAATTCTTTGTAAACAGGAGTAACATTTTCTGGTTCAATGTTGTAAGGGAAGTGAGAAATGTTTTGTCCTTTGTAGTTGTACTCAGTACAAACTTTTAAAGTTTCAAAACCAGAAAGTACATCACCTTTCATCATCATTAACTGTGTAACTCCATTTACTTGAACAGCATATTTTAAAGCTACTAAGTCTAACCATCCGCAACGTCTTTGTCTTCCAGTTACAGAACCAAATTCGTTACCAACTTTTGCCATTGTAGCACCAACCTCGTCAAAAAGTTCCGTTGGGAAAGGTCCGCTACCTACACGCGTAACGTAAGCTTTGAAAATTCCGTAAACTTCTTTGATTTTGTTAGGCGCAATTCCTAAACCAGTACAAGCTCCAGCAGCAGTAGTGTTAGATGAAGTTACGAAAGGATAAGTTCCAAAGTCAACATCTAATAAAGATCCTTGAGCACCTTCGCAAAGAATAGATTTACCCGCTTTTTGAGCTTGGTGCATGTATTCTTCACTGTCAATGAAATCTAATTTCTTTAATTCTTCAATAGCTTCAAAGAATTCTTTTTCTAATTCAGCTAAATTATATTGAATAGCAACATCATAAAAAGCAATCATTGCCTCGTGTTTGTCTGCTAAAGCTCTGTAACGTTCTTTGAAATCTTCTAATTCGATATCTCCAACACGTAAACCATTTCTACCTGTTTTGTCCATGTAAGTTGGTCCAATTCCTTTAAGAGTCGAACCAATTTTAGCTTTACCTTTTGAAGCCTCAGAAGCAGCGTCAAGCAAACGGTGTGTTGGTAAAATTAAGTGTGCTTTTCTAGAAATGATCAATTTACTTTTGATATCAAGGTTGAATTTTTCTAAACCTTCGATTTCTTTTTGGAAAACTACAGGATCAATTACAACACCATTTCCGATGATGTTTACTGAATTTGGATGAAAAATTCCAGAAGGAATAGTTCTTAGTACATGTTTGATTCCGTCAAATTCTAATGTATGTCCTGCATTTGGTCCTCCTTGGAAACGTGCAATAATATCATAATTTGAGGTAAGTACGTCAACAATTTTTCCTTTACCTTCATCTCCCCATTGTAATCCTAGTAATAAATCTACGGTCATTCTGTTTTAATTTGCGTTGGGACAATCTCCGTCATCCCACTGATTAATGTAGTTAATTTTTCTTTTTTTATTTTTTGAATAAATCCTTTGCGGACTATTGTTTTTGCTTTTTGTTTCCGTAGAAATATAGCGAGTGATTTGTAATCTCGATATCAAATATTTCTTCGATTGTTTTTTTGATGGTTTGAATTCTTGGATCGCAAAATTCAATTACCTCACCAGAATCAGTCATGATAATGTGATCGTGCTGTTTATCGAAATATGATTTTTCGTAATAAGCCTGATTTTGCCCAAATTGATGTTTCCTAACCAAAGCGCAGTCCAACAATAACTCGATCGTGTTGTATAGCGTAGCTCTACTTACACGATAGTTTTTGTTTTTCATTTTGATATAAAGGTTTTCTATGTCAAAATGTTCCTCGCTATCGTAAATTTCCTGAAGTATAGCATAACGCTCAGGAGTTTTGCGATGCCCTTTTTGCTCAAGATACATTGTAAAAACGTTTTTTACAATTTCTTGATTCTTAGTGTTGTCAGTTGAAATGAGTGTCATATCCGGCAAAGATAAATTTTTATTTTTAATCAATAAAAGTTTCGGGTTTAAAGTTTAGTTATAAATCCCTTATAGATAGGTTAAAAAGTTAGGTTCTGTACTCTCGTGTAACTTTATCAACTCCGTCAATTTTCTTAATTGCATTGATCATTTTCTTCAAAATCGTATTGTTTTTCACAATTACTGCAATCTGACCGTGAAAAATCCCAGCATCTGTACTCAATGAAATACTTTGGATATTTACGCTCATATTGTTCGAAATTACTCTTGTCAATTGGTTGGTAAGTCCTAAAACATCCATTCCGGTAATATTGATAATCGCTTTGAATTCTTCTTGAGAAGAGTCAATCCACTTCGCGCTCATGATTCTGTACGCATAGTTAGATTGCATTCCGATTGCGTTTGGACAATCTTTTTTGTGGACTTTAATTCCTTCATTAATCGTCACAAAACCAAAAACATCGTCACCAGGAATAGGGTTGCAGCATTGCGAAAGTTTATAATCCAGCTTGTCATGTTCGGTGCCAAAAACCAGCATGTCATAATTACTGCTGATAACTGGTTTGTGAATGTCTTCGTCGGCAGTATCTTTATTTCGCTTGATTTTATTTTTAAAGAAATTGATGAATGAATTTCCTTTTTGAGCCGCGTAGTCTTTTAACTGCTGATTTTCGATCGCGCCAATTCCGACTCTATAAAATAAATCTAAGCTTGTTTTTAATTTAAAGAAATTGACTAATTCGTTTGTAACTTGCTCATTGAAAGTAATTTTTAAATGTTTCAGTTTTCGAATAAGCAATTCTTTTCCTTCTTCTGCAATTTTTTTAGTGTTTTCGTTTAGAACGTTTTTTATCTTGTTTTTTGCTCTAGAAGTCGTTACATATTCCAGCCAGTTCACAGTTGGCTTTTGATTAGCAGAAGTAATTACTTCGACCTGATCACCACTTTTTAATTCGTAATTTAATGGAACTAAACGGCCATTTACACGAGTTCCACGTGTTTTGATTCCGATTTCGGAGTGGATGCTAAAAGCGAAATCCAAAGAAGTGGCACCTTTCGGTAACGATTTGATTTCTCCTTTTGGCGTAAATATGAAGATTTCTTTAGAATATAAATTCATTTTAAAATCTTCCACAAAATCAACAGCGTTGGTTTCAGGGTTTTCTAATGCTTCACGAAGTAAATTCAACCAAACATCCAGACCGCTTTCTTCGCTTGCACCATTTTTATATTTATAATGTGCTGCGTATCCTTTTTCTGCGATTTCATCCATACGTTCACTTCGAACCTGAACTTCGACCCAACGACCTTTTGGTCCCATTACAGTAATGTGAAGGGCTTCATAACCAGTTGATTTTGGTGATGAAATCCAATCACGCAAACGACTTGGACTTGGTCTGTAGTGATCTGTAACGATAGAATATATTTTCCAGGCTATGAATTTTTCCTGATTCGGATCTGATTTGTAAACAATTCTGAGAGCAAATTTGTCGTACACTTCATCAAAACTTACATTTTGTGCACGCATTTTTCTGCGAATAGAATAAATAGATTTTGGACGGCCTTTTATGATGTAATCAACGCCTTCGTTGTCTAAAGATTTTTTCAAAACATCTGAAATGTCTTTGATGTAGGCGTCTTGTTCTTCTTTCGTTTCACGAATTCTACTTACAATATCATTATAAACCGCCGGTTCAGTGTATTTTAAACCTAAATCTTCCAGTTTGGTTTTAATGTTGTAAAGTCCTAATCGATGGGCTAAAGGGGCATAAATATATAGCGTTTCAGACGCAATTTTGGTTTGTTTATACTCCGCCATCGAATCCATTGTTTGCATGTTATGAAGACGGTCAGCTAATTTTATTAAGATCACGCGAACATCATCATTCAAAGTCAGAATCATTTTTCTGAAATTCTCAGCCTGCATGGAAGCATTCAAATCTTTTTGAACTAATGAAATTTTAGTAAGACCTTCAACCAATTGCGCTACTTTCGGATTGAATAAACGTTCAATATCTTCAACCGTAATAGGAGTATCTTCGACAACATCATGTAATAGGGCCGCAGCAATAGAAGTCGCGCCCAAACCAATTTCTGAGGCAACTATTTTTGCAACTGCAATAGGATGAAAGATATACGCTTCTCCAGATTTTCTTCTCTGTTCTTTGTGTGCATCAACAGCAACATCAAACGCTTTTCGAATTAATTTTTTGTCAGCTGTGTCTAAAGTTTGGTAACTTATTCGTAGTAATTCTTTGTATTCCTGCGCAATAGCTTTGTTTTCTTTTTCAATATCTATTTCTGTCATAACGGCATAGTTCAAGTACTAAAAATAAGAATTAGTTTGAACATACGCAAGGGGGGAGGATTGTTGATTTTAGATTTTAGATTTTAGATTTTTTCCTGTAAGAATGGGACTTCGACTTCGCTCAGTCTGACAACAAAAAAATGAAAATAATCAAATTTTATTGCTTCGCCTGTTTGCTATCGCTCGAGCCCAAATTCAAGAAAGAGCGAAGCGATTTTTAAAATCTAAAATCTAAAATCTAAAATCTAAAATCTAAAATCTAAAATCTAAAATCTAAAATCTAAAATCTAAAATCTAAAATCAAAAACCTCTTTGTCTCTTAGCTTCAAAAATTAAAATTGCTGCGGCAACCGAAACATTCATACTGTCGATTTCGCCTTGCATTGGAATAATAATGTTTTGAGTGGCTTCATCACGCCATTGCTGTGTTAATCCAGTTGCTTCAGTTCCAACAACTAATGCGGTTGGAGTAATGAAGTTTTGTGTATGATATGAAGTTGAATTTTGTAAAGTAGCACTGTAGAAATTGATGTTTTTTTCTTTTAAAAATGCAATAATTTCTTCGGATGTTCCGGTTGCAATTTGATTCGTGAAAAGACAACCAACACTAGAGCGTACGATGTTTGGGTTGTATAAATCGCTTTTTGGATTGGCGATTAAAACGGCATCTAAATTGGCTGCATCGGCAGTTCGTAAAACCGCACCAATGTTTCCTGGTTTTTCAAGCGATTCAACAACCAGAATTAATGGATTATCAGATAGTTTTAAATCAGATAATTTTAATGATTTGCTTTTTGCAACCGCCAAAATTCCTTCTGTGGTATCTCGGTAAGCTAGTTTTTGGTAAACTTCCTTGTTGATTTCTATAATTTGAAAAGGGTTTTGAATCATCTTGTTGATTTCTGATTCAGAAACTAATTCAGGTAAAAATAAAACCGTTTCGATTTCGTAACCGCCTTTAATTGCTAACGAAATTTCACGTAAGCCTTCAATCAAAAAAGTTCTAGTTTGTTTTCTGGCTTTAGATTTTTCCTGAAGTAAAACCAAAGATTTTATAAACGGATTTTGAATTGAAGTGATTTGTTTCATTTTTTAAAAGGCTCAAAGTTGCGAAGTTGCAAAGGTACAGAGATTTTTTTTAAAGTAACAAAGAGACAAAGCTTCAAAGGTACAAAGTCTTTTTATTTTGCCACGAATTTCACGAATTCACACTAATTATTCTCGTACAAAAACAAAAAATAATTCGTGAAGATTCGTGAAATTCGTGGCTAAAAAATATTACTCTTCAGTAGAGTTGTTATTTTCTTCTAACTGAGCAGTTTCCTTAATAGGTTTTGTCACTACTTGGTTTTTATCTCCAAAAAGGAATTTCTTTATTGCAGCAAAAGCAGCTATAATTCCGATCACGATAAACTTTCCGAATTTTGCCAAAACAGCAAAAAATCCAACTTTTGCTAAAACTTTTCCAGCAACTAAACCTCCAATTGTCCAAGCAGCTACAGTATCTGTATCAGCATCAAAATCTAAATATTTATGGCCTTCGTTAAATTCTACACTTTTAATGATTCCTGGAATACTTGCTTTAACTTCTTCTAACTGATCTACGCCCGCAACAGCAGAAATATTGTACATTCCTTTTCTTCCCAAAACTCTCAAATCATAGTTAAGCGTATGATTTTTATCGGTTCCAAATTGCAATTCTTTTGCCCAATGTAATACTTTTAGGTTGTTGTCGTAATAAGGCTTTGATGCCCATCCAATCAATTGAACTTCAGGATAACCTCCTTTTTTTCGTTCTTCATTTGCGGCAGCAACATCTTCTTTCATGGTTTTTAGAAGATCATCATAATCAATATCATCTGCATCATCATCTTTTACATAACCGTCTCCTTGATAGCTAATTACAAACATCCAACTGTTGGCGTGTGTAACACCTTTTCCATCTGGAACAAGCGACCCCAAGATAGATTTATCTTCGGGATTTCCCCATAAATTAGTTAAGACATTTTGGGTTTGTTCGGCATTTAAAAACTTAAATCCTTTTGGGACATTTAAATTTCCATCGCCTTCAGGAAGCGTAATTTTTCCTGATTCATACTTAAAAGATTTTTCAATTTTTTCGTAATAAGCATTTAGAGTATCCGATTGTTGAGCGCTGATTTTAGAAATTGAAATCAGAGCTAAAAAAAGAAACAATAGTGTTTTTTTCATTTGGGGTTGGTTTTAAAAAGGTTAATTATTTAGGGTTTTTGGTTACTTTGAAATAATTCTGAAACTTCTTTTTCAACAGGATGCGTCGTTTTAAAATCATATCCAGTTAATTTTGCCAAGGTTTGGGCAAACTGTTTTTGATAAATCTGAGATTCTGTTTTGATTTCTCCTTTTGGGGCAATTTCTGGTCCCATTGCCGCAAACCAAATTTCAGATGCTCCTTCAACATCGGCTCCATGATCTCTCCATTGCGATTTTACTTTGTCACCGCGACCATGATCTACAGTTATAAATAAGGTTGTTTTGTTTTTGTATTGAGGATCATTTTGGATGAAATTCCAAATCTCAGCAATCCATTTATCTACCTGATTGGCAGCGTCAAGATACGATCTGTAATCTCCATGATGCGCCCATTCATCCGTTTCTCCGTAAGCGATATAAAGTACTTTAGGTTTTTTAGTTTTCAATTCGTCCAATGCCTGATAATGTGTAAAGACATCTAAACACTCATCTTCATGAAATGGTTTGAACGAGTTATCTCGCATTTCGTTTAGTAGTTTTTGAGACGCTGTTGGTTTATTTCCTCCAACTTTGTCAAAAGCAGAAATTACTGGAAAACCGCTTCTTTCTTCATTTAAAATTCTATCAAAAGCATCCCAAGCGCCAAAAGCAGCAACTTTGCCTTTAAATTTTGATTGCTGATTTAAAAATTCTAAAACATTTACGTTTGGATTTGGTTTGTACCCGTTTGAGTTAACCTGAAGATCAACATTTCCCGTCATAATTTCGCTATATCCGGGATAACTAAACCAATAAGGATTGGCAACGTCTACTTTGTTTCCGAAATCTCTATTGCCATAAATTTGTCCTTTCGAAACAATTTCTGACCAGAAAAAAGGCATTAATTTTTTACGAGATACAGCAATTTCAGGGTTGCCATACTTTTTATAAATGTAAGCACTGTCGCCTTGATTGAATTTTTTGTCATTGGCAATTGCCGGATCCACTCCTTTAAAAACTTCCTGCCATCTAAAACCATCCGTAGTAATAATGATAATGTTTTCTGTTTTTTGAGCCTGAGAGGCAAAGCTTAAGAAAATAAACAGAGTAACGATTGCTTTTTTCATTTTTTGGTTAATTAGAAATCACGTAGAATTTTGAATTTGTTCCAAAACTAATTAATTTAATTAATCAATCTTTACGTGATAACGTAATGTAACTATAAATTAATAAAACACGGATTTACAAAATTCCACGAGCTTTAATCTCTAAATATTTATTGATGGCATCCAATGTCAGGTTTTCAGGCTGAGTTAAGATCGAATGAATTCCGTATTTCTTTAACTCATTGACAATTAGTCGTTTTTCAAACATGAATTTTTCTGCAATCACCTTATCGTAAACTTCCTGAATCGTATTTGTTTTTTTATTGATAATACTGTTTAATTCGGTATTACTAAAGAAAACAACAACCAGTAAATGACTTTTAGCAATAGCTTTCAGATAGGGTAGTTGACGATTTAAACCGTCCATCGTTTCGAAATTGGTATAAAGGATAATTAAGCTTCTCTGATTGATGTTTTTCTTAATGTCGACATACAGTCTGCTGTAATCACTTTCAAAAAAATCTGTTTTTATATTGTATAGAGTTTCTAGGATTTTCTGCATTTGAGACGCCCTTCTTTCTGCAAAAACTCTGTTTTCTACTTTTTTTGAAAAAGAAAAAAGTCCCGCTTTGTCTTGTTTTTTCAAAATGACATTCGATAAGACCAAAGCCGAATTTATCGCATAATCTAATAAACTCAATCCGTCAAACGGCATTTGCATGACGCGGCCCTTGTCGATAGCCATATAAACAGATTGTGATTTTTCGTCCTGAAACTGATTGACCATTAACGAATTTTTTTTCGCAGTAGCTTTCCAGTTTAAAGTTCGTAAATCATCGCCTTGAACATATTCCTTAATTTGTTCAAATTCCATTGTATGCCCAATTCGTCTGATTTTTTTGATACCGTATTGAAACAAATTATTTGAAAAAGCAATCAGATCGTATTTTCGTAATTGAATAAAAGACGGATAAGTTGGAACCATCTGATCTTTGTCAAAAATAAATCTTCTGGAAACTAATTTTAAAGGCGAAGAAACATAAATGTTTAAAGTTCCAAACACATATTCGCCACGTTCGGTTGGACGTAAATCATAGCCAATTTCTTTTTGTGTGGATGCTTTTATGGTTTTTAAAATTTTAAAATCACGAACTTGAAACTGAAAGGGAATTTCGTCAATAATCTTAATCAAAATAGGAAAATTATAATGATTTTTCAAATTGATTTTAATTGGATTCAGATCTCCGTTTGATAATTTTTCAGGTATAATTCTTTCTGCTTCAATTCCTGTTCGAGCGGTATACAATAATAGAATGTCAATTCCTAAAAAGGTAACTAATCCTAAAACTAACAACCAAACGGCATTATAAATATTTGGAAAAATAAAAGCACAAACAAATAATCCTATAATACTCGTAAGTAAATAGAAGAAGAAATTATTCAGATATAGACTTTTTATGAATTTCACTTTTTTGTAGTTTCAGGTTTTCAAAGTTTCAAGTTTCAGGTTTCAAGTTTCAGGTTTCAAGTTTCAGGTTTCAGGTTTTAGGTTTGTACTTACGTTTAAATTAACAATTCACCATTTACCATTTACCATTTACCATTTACCATTAACAATTATCTTGGAATCTCAACTGTTTCAATAATTTGTTTAATGATTTCTGAGCTTGTAATACCTTCCATTTCACGTTCGGGAGTTACAATAACGCGGTGTTGTAAAACCGGAATCGCAGCTTCTTTTACATCTTCAGGAGTAACAAAATCGCGTCCGCGTATTGCAGCAAAACCTTTGGAAGCATTCAAAATTGCAATTGAGGCACGGGGAGAAGCTCCTAAATATAAAAAAGCATTTTCGCGCGTATTGACTACAATTCTTGCAATGTATTCCAACAAGTTTTGTTCAACTCTAATTTGTTTAACCAAACCTTGATATTCTTTAATTTCTTCAGAGGAAAGGATTGTTTGAATTGCATCCAGTTTTCCGTGATCCTGTAATGAATGTTCTCTTTGAATAATTAAAATTTCTTCATTCAATTTTGGATAATCTATGGTAATTTTAAAAAGAAAACGGTCTAATTGTGCTTCAGGCAAACGATAAGTTCCTTCTTGTTCAATTGGATTTTGAGTAGCAATAACCAAAAACGGAGTTTCTAGTTGATAAGCTGAGCCGTCAATTGTAATCTGACGCTCTTCCATAACTTCAAAAAGTGCTGCCTGAGTTTTTGCCGGAGCACGGTTTATTTCATCAATTAAAATTAAGTTGGA
Source organism: Flavobacterium potami (assembly GCF_020026915.1). GTDB lineage: Bacteria > Bacteroidota > Bacteroidia > Flavobacteriales > Flavobacteriaceae > Flavobacterium > Flavobacterium potami. Next base: position 191,703 of record NZ_JAINUY010000002.1, read on the forward strand.
AAAAATCGGACCTTTTTTAAATTCAAATTCTGAACTTTTTAAATTGAAAATAGAGGTTCCTAAAATATCAGAAGGCATCAAATCTGGTGTGAACTGAATTCTGCTGAAACCAATATTTAAAGTTTTAGACAACAATTTAGCTGTGATGGTTTTAGCTACCCCGGGAACACCTTCTAAAAGAACATGACCGTTGGATAAAATAGCAACCAAAAGCTGATCGACCATTTTGTGCTGACCTACAATTACAGTTTCAATTTCTTTTTTAATTGTGTTTACATGATCTAAAAGCGGCCCTAAATTGATTCGGGTTTCAAAATTCACATTTTCGTTTGTGATTTCGTTTGCGTTTGTATTGATATCGTCCATATTTTGGTCTGTTTTCTTTTTAAATTTCGTTTTGCAATTTAGTGTAAGATCTTTTCGATTGCTGCATTTATTCGAAGTAAATCTTCTTCGAGACTTCCATGATAACTATTTCTATGATTGTTAATTAAAGAAACAAGTTCCTGAATGTCTTTTTCATCTTTTCCTGTTTTATAATGCAGTTTTTTTATGAAATCATCATCTAATTTCGTGGTGTCAAGTAAATAATCTGTCCTGATTTTTTCCAGAAAATAAATAATTTTTTTATCAATGATATTGGTATGATCGCCTTCTTGATAATATAAATTCCCAATTGTTTTGGTAAAATCAACCGTCAAATTCTGCAATGGCTTTATTATCGGAACGATACGTTGTTTTCGTTTTGCATTAAAGATCATAAAAATCAAGATTCCGAGTAAACCGAGAAACCAAGCAGATTTTAGTGGCGGCTGGCTCATGATGTAACGCAATGGCGAACCCGATATTCTTTCATCATTTACGCCTTTATTATACCAGAAAATTGAGCCTTTAGAAAAATAAGACAAAATATTCTCAGCATATTGATACTGTTCTTTTTTCAGCAGATTATAATTGGTAAAAGCTGCTGGTTGTGTGTGTAAATACAAATAACCGTTTTTGTACGGAACTTCGATAAAATTAACTTGTTTTTTGTTCTTATAATCATTTTGATATCCTAAAACAACCGTGTTTAAAGTGTCTATTTTAGAAAAATAATCGCTTACGCCAGTATTGAAAATATATTTTTTAGTGCTTACTTTTTTATTCGCCATCCAAGCTGTCACTTTTTCAGTAGGCATAAAATCGGTATTTAACTGAATTTTTAAAGAATCGAGCAATAGTTTAGGAAATGCTTTCATGCTTAAAAAAGCTTTGTTACCGTGCGATACAAAATACAGAATCTCTGTCATCGATTGGTCGTCGATATTGTTTGCTTCTGAAATATTAATAAAAGTTCCTTTTACTTTATAAGTCTCTACATCTTTCGTTTCATCATATTGCGAATCTAAAAATTCGTAAGGCGTTTCGGTTGCAATTCTCTTTACTTTCTGATTCTTAAAAAAATGATTGGCTTCCTGATCAAAAACATAAAGACCAAACGGAATTTTATCGTGTACTGAATACGTCGGAGTCCAGTCGATTGGTTTTGGCGTTCCTTTGTCTGTTATTAGAATTATACCAAAAACTAATACTAGAATTGCAATGTATATTTTAAGATTTTTATCCATTGCCAAAAGTTTTTAAAGCTTTTTTAAATCTGTTTTCTGTATTACTGAATCGGATATCATCAATTTCAAATTCACCATACCAAATGTAATTGTACAAATAAGAAAGATAAGTAAACTCTTCTTTATGAGCAGGTTGTTGCAATTCGTATAAATAATCAGAATTTGTTTTTTCAATGTCCCATTCAATATAATTATGTTGTGCCATAGTTTTTAGAAGCCACAGATAATAATAACGGATGGCAATTCTTTTTTCGTTGTTTTCAATACTTTCTCGAATCAGTTTTTCGAAATCTAAAAGGTGAATGTTTTTTTCGGCATCAGTGTAAAACAATGTTTTTTTATCAGGTTTTCCAAAAATCCATTTTCCTTCCTGATTTGAGATGTTTTTTGCGATAAAATAAACCACAGTGATAATTACCAAAATCGCTATTATCCTGAATAAAATAACAACAAAATTCAATGAAGTCTGGGCACTTTTGAAACGGAAAAGATTTGAAAATAACCTTGCGAGCCATTGCTTAAAATTATCCCACCAATTTTTCTCTGGAACTTTATACTCGTATATAAATTCAGGTCCAGTATATTTTTTCTTGAAATTTTTGTCAAAATGTTTCGCTTCTATCGTAGCCGAATCAATCTGAATATCTTTTTCAGTATACTTTATTGTAGCAATCTTTGGAGGGTCTTCGGGTACAATAGTACTATCCTGAGCCGTCGAAATTCCGAAGCAAAAAAGAAAAGATAAAATAAAAAAGAATTTTGTCATTACTCGATATTAAAGATTTGCGGCTGTTAAAGAATGCATTTTTCTGTGTACAATAAAAGGATAAATCAAGTAATAAAATGAAATTATACTTAAGGTAATCAAAATGATAAAAATACTTAACCAATTTGGCATGTCAATAGAATATCTTGTAATGAAACCTTCTAGAAAACCGGCACTTATTGTAAAAGGAAAAGTGCTCAGGAATATCTTGAAACTATTTTTAAAACCTATTTTAAAAGAATTTATTCTCGAAAAAGTTTTAGGGAAAAGAATCGAAGCTCCTAAAATAAATCCTGTTGTTGCTTCAATTACGATAGTAAAGATTTCCATGGCTCCGTGAATCCAAATACCTCTTACGCTTTTCCAAAATACGCCATGTTCGTAAAAAAAGTATTGAAAAGAACCTAACATGATACAGTTTTGCAGAAAAATATAAAAAGTACCAATTCCGGCAAAAATTCCGTAGAAGTAACATTTGGCACCCACACTCAAATTATTGTAGGTTATACCAATAAAACTACCCCAGTTGCTGCCAGAACCATATACCGCCATTGGATTGCCTTTTTTGATATTTTCTAAAGACATATTTACATATTGGTCCCCCATAATCAATCGGGTAAAATCCTGGTCAAAACGAGCCGAAAGAACACCAATGGCAACAGTTATAAAAAATAAAGAAAAAGCATATATTAAATATCTTCTATATTCGTAAACCAGTAAAGGAACATCAATTCTAAAGAATTCAACAAATTGGTTTTTGTCGGTACGTTTGGTCTTGTAAATTTTTTGATAAATCTGAGAAGCGAGATGATTTAAGTAAACAACCGTTTTACTTTTAGGATAATACGTTTGGGCGTAAGATAAATCATTCATCATTTGAATGTACAAATTAGCTAATTCATCAGGATTTTTTTTAGCTTTACCGAAAATTGCCAGCTCAAACTCGAGCCATTTTTCTTTGTTTTGTTTTATAAAAGCGATTTCTCTCATTGTTGGCTAAAATATAAAATATGTCAGAATTATCTATTAATACGACACAAAATGTTAAAATAAATTTTATTGCCGCTAGTGTAGGCGAGCGATTGGGTGCATTATTTATCGATTTGTTCATAATGATCTGTTACGCTACTGCAATTTCTATCATTGTTTTTAACTGGTTAAAACTAGGAATATTGATGGATAATCTAGATGAATGGTCGAGACGTTCTATTTTATTAATTTTATATTCACCTCTTATTGTCTATTCTTTAGTACTCGAAAGTGTTTTTGAAGGACAGTCACTTGGCAAAAAAATCGTTAAGATTAAAGTAGTCAAAATTGATGGATATCAGGCAAGTTTCGCGGACTATGTGGTGAGATGGTTTTTTAGAGTAATAGATTTTTTTAGCCTGTTTGGTCTTCCAGGTTTGATTGCTGTGATTACGAGTAAAAATGCACAGCGTTTAGGCGATATGGCGGCAGGAACGGCAGTAATTACCTTAAAAAATAAAATCAATATCAGTCATACAATTTTAGAAGAAATAGACGAATCTTATGTGCCGACTTATCCTTTGGTAATCAAGCTTTCAGATAATGATATGCGTATTATTAAAGAAACTTTCAAAAAAGCTGAAGCTAAAAATGATCACGAAGTCATTTATAAATTGATGGCAAAAATTGAAAGTGTGACCGGTATTAAAAATCAATCGGGTAATCACAGCGATTTTATTCGAGTTATTTTAAAAGATTATAATTTCTATACACAGCATATGTAATCTTTTTTTTAAGGTTTTGAAAATGTTTATCGGGCTTTAATGATAATTTTTTATATTTAACTGATTATTAATTAGTGAATTAATTTAAAAAAAAAGATCATGAAAATCCTGAAGCCATTCTGTACCGCATTAATGTTGTTTATTGCTTTTTTTAGTTTCGCTCAAGGCGGAAAAAAATTGGATAAAATTATAAAAAGGGATTATCAGATTATTGAATGTACCATTTCTAAAATGTCTGATAGTACAGTAGAATATTCACTTCCTGGAGAAACGCTTCAAATTTCGATTGATGTTTCAAAAATTGCAAGAATTGATTTCGCAAGCGGAAGATCACAGACTTTTGATGTGTCTGCAAATAATACTGTTGCAGCTTCAAATCAGGTTATTAGCGCACAAGATATAAAACCTAATACCATTGCGGTACTTCCGGTTCCTTATGTCAATTCTGATAATCAGGAAGCTTCTGAAGATATGGCTAAATTTGCGCAAAACGATTTGTACAATAAGTTATTAGATAAGTCTTCAAACATATTTCCTTTAACCGTTCAGGATTTGCGAACTACAAATAGTTTACTGCACAAAGCAGGCATCGATTATAAGAATATTGATGAAACACCAATTGATGATCTCGAAAAAATATTGGGAGTTGACAATATCGTTGCTGCAAAAGTTTCTTATACAATTGGTACAACATCGACAGCAACAACTTACAATAGTGGAAACGCAAAAGTAAGCGATAACAATAAAAAAGTAACTACAAACGACGTTTCAACAACAACGGCAAATAATCAGAGTTACTACTATTACACCGTTTATTTTGATATGTATAAAAATAAAGACAAGATCTACTCTCAAACCCGTAAACCATTTTTAGCAGTAAAAGACAGTTGGATGGAATCTGTTTCTTATTTGTTGAAGAGAAGTCCGATTTATACAAAGAAATAGCAAATGTTAACCTTTTAAATTGTTAAGATTATTCCTGACAACTTTGTAACTTTGGCCCTTTGCATCTTTGTAACTAAAAAGAAAAATGTTTCATTTACTAGATATTATTGGGACAATGGCTTTTGCTATGTCAGGCGCATTAACGGCAATGCATAAAAAACTGGATCCGTTTGGTGTTTTTATTATTGCATTTGTAACGGCTGTAGGCGGAGGAACACTTCGCGATGTTCTTATTGGGCGAACTCCAGTAGGTTGGATGCGTGATATGCAATATGTTTACGTCATAATTTTAGGATTTTTTTTGGCTATTATTTTTAGAAAACGATTCGACAAACTTCGAACTTCCTTGTTTTTATTTGATACCATCGGACTGGGGGTTTTTACCTTAATTGGTCTGGAAAGAGGACTTTTAACGGGGCTTCATCCTGCAATCTGTATTGCTTTAGGTACCATGACAGCATGTTTTGGAGGCGTAATTCGGGATATTTTATGTAACGAAATTCCAAACGTTTTTAGAGAAGAAATTTACGCAACAATTTGTATTTTGGGCGGAATCGTATTTTTTGGTTTAAGAAAATTAAATCTAGATGATGATGTTTTATATTTGGTAACTTCACTTGTTATTATAGTAATACGTTTAATGGCAGTTAAATACAAATGGCATTTAAAAGCATTTGATCATAAATAATTCGAAGAATGTTTAACATTAGACTATACCAGCAAAACGATTATTCCATCTGGAACGATTTTATCGCACAGGCAAAAAATGCAACTTTTTTGTTTCATCGTGATTTTATCGAATATCATAAAGATCGTTTTGAAGATTTTTCACTTTTAATTTTTGAAGACGATAAATTGCGAGCTGTTCTTCCCGCAAATAAAAAAGAAAATGTTATATATTCTCATCAAGGCTTAACGTATGGAGGTTTGGTATTTTTATCAAAATTAAAAGCAGAAAAAGTCAAATCAGTTTTGGATGAAATTTTGCTTTTTTTGAAAGAAAATCAAATTACTACCTTTTATTATAAACCAATTCCTGATTTTTATTTAACAGAAGGCAATAAAGAAATGGAATTTTTTCTACTAAAAAAAGGTGCCGTTTTAGAACAAAAAGAAATGAACCTGGCCATTAATTTGTCGACAACTTTGAAGATTTCTAAAAGTAAAATGAAACACTTCAGAAGAATTGAAAACCTAGATTTAGATATTATAGAAGAACAAGATTTCGAGCCATTTTGGGAAAAAGTTTTAGAACCAAGATTATTAGATAAATTTGATGTAAAACCTGTTCATACCAAAGAAGAAATAAAACTTTTACAATCTAAATTCCCTAAAAACATCAAACAATATTCTGCCTATAGAAATGACGAAATTATTGCCGGAATAACGATTTTTGAAACCAAAAATGTCATCAAATCGCAATATGGAGCAACTTCTAAAGCGGGAGAAGAATTTAGAGCGTTAGATTTTTTATTCATTAATCTGATTCATAAATACAAACGAAAAGGAAAGCATTTTTTTGATATGGGAATTGTCAATTCTGATACCGAAGATTATAATTCCGGACTTTTAAAACAAAAAGAAGAATTAGGCTGTACTGTTTACAATCAGGATTTTTATAAAATTGACATTAAATGATTTCCTTTTTAGATCTAAAAAAAATAAACGAACCGTATGAAACTGCTTTTCAGGAAAAACTGAAATTGGTTTTAACGAACGGCTGGTATATTTTAGGAAAAGAAGTAGAAACATTTGAAAAAGCATTTGCAGAATATTGCAATACAAAACATTGTATCGGAGTCGGAAACGGTTTTGATGCTTTAGTTTTGATTTTTAAAGGATATATTGAACTTGGAAAACTCAAAAAAGGTGACGAAGTTATCGTTCCGGCAAACACCTATATCGCGAGTATTTTAGCCATTTTACAAGCCGATTTAATTCCAGTTTTGGTAGAACCAAAATTAGAAACCTACAATATCGATCCCGATTTAATTCAGGAAAAAATCACTGCAAAAACAAAAGCCATTTTAGTCGTTCATTTATATGGACAAATGTGCGAAATGGATAAAATCAGTGAAATTGCGAAAAAAAATAATCTGATCGTTGTAGAAGACGCAGCACAATCTCACGGAGCAATTAACAATCAACAATTAACAATTAACAATTTAAATTCGGCAATCGCTTACAGTTTTTATCCAGGAAAAAATTTGGGTTGTTTAGGTGACGGCGGAGCAATAACAACAAACGATTCGGAATTGGCAAAAGTGCTTTTTTCACTTCGAAATTATGGTTCTGAAAAGAAATATCACAATGAATATATTGGCGTAAATTCAAGATTAGACGAATTGCAAGCAGGTTTCTTAAATTTAAAATTACCTAATTTGGATTCTGACAATGAAAAAAGAAGAAAGATTGCAAAACGTTATTTAGAAGAAATTAAAAACGACAAAATTATTCTGCCGTTCTGGGATATTTCAAATAATCATGTTTTTCATTTATTCGTTATTCGAACAGAAAATAGAGATAAATTGCAGGAATATTTAACTCAAAATAATATTCAAACTGTGATTCATTATCCGATTCCACCGCATAAACAAAACGCTTTTTCAGAGTGGAATGCACTTTCATTTCCAATTACAGAAAAAATTCATAATGAAGTTTTAAGTTTGCCGATAAGTCCGGTTTTAACGGATACAGAAATTGATTTTATTATCGAAATTTTAAACCAATACAATTGAATTTCTACAAAAAAATAATTCAGACAAGCCTGTTTAAAATTACTTCTTTAAACAGTTTTAGTGTTGTTTTAAAAATCGGAATTGGTTTAATTACGTCAAAAATATTGGCGATTTTCGTTGGTCCAAGCGGAATGGCGTTGGTTGGAAATCTACGTAATTTCCTGACTTCATTGGAGAATATTTCAACATTAGGATTTCAAAACGGAATTGTAAAGTATGCCGCCGAAAATGATAAAAACAAAGGCGAACTTCAGAAAATAGTATCGACCGTTTTTATTAGTTTGGCGACCATAGCAATTCTTTTAAGCGCAATATTATTTTTTAGGGCTTCTTTTTGGAATGAAAAAATATTTGGAAATACGACCGAATATCTAATAGTTTTTAAAGTGCTGGCCTTAGTTTTACCAACTTACGGACTTTCTATTTTTTTAATTGCTGTAATCAATGGTTTAGGAAGGTTTAAAAAAGTAATCTGGATCAATATCATTGGAAATGTCATAGGTTTGCTAACTTCTATTTTTCTGATTTTACAATTTAAAACTGTTGGAGCTTTATTGGCAATTGTTCTCGCTCCGGCTTTACTGTTTTGCATTACTTTTTATTTGGTACAGAAAGAGATTCAGTTTCTTCAAATCATCAAATTCAGTTTGTTTGACTTTAAAATTATAAAAAACCTTTCGTCCTATTCTTTGATGGTTTTGGTTTCTTCGGTTTTTGGACCATTTGTTTTTATGGCTATTCGAAATCATATTATTCAGAATTTAGGGATCGAACAAGCTGGGTATTGGGAAACCATGACGCGAATTTCTACTTATTATTTACTGTTTATCAGTACGATTCTGAGTGTTTATTTCTTGCCGAAATTATCAAAAGCCCAAAATAATTCAGAAACAAAAAGCATCTTTTGGCAGTATTATAAATTTATTTTGCCCGTTTTTGTTTTAGGTCTAACGATTCTTTATTTCACAAGATTTTTTATCACCGAATTACTGTTTACAAAAGAATTTCTGCCTGTAACCGATTTGTTTTTCTGGCAGTTTTTGGGAGATGTTTTTAAAGTCTGTGCGCTGATTTTAGGCTATCAGTTCTTTGCAAAAAAAATGACTTCTGCCTTTATAATAGCCGAATTGTTTTCGCTTTCTATTTTATATTTTGCCAGTTTGTATTTTGTGAAACTGTTTAATATTGAGGGCGTTGTAATAGCTTACGCTTTTGATAATTTCGTTTATCTGTTGGTTTTGGCGATTTATTTTAGAAAGTACTTATTTTAGTTTTCCGTCCACTTCTGGATATATTTTTCTGCAATTTTGATATAATTATGATTTTCCTCAATAAAAGCTCGAGCACGTTTTCCGATTGCAGTAATTTCTTCAGGATTTTCAATTAAAAAAGACAATTCTTTTACGAGATAATTTACATCAGGAATCGCATTAATGCAGACTTTTTCAGAAAGATTATAATATGCTGAAAATTCATTTTCGGCGCCAGTAAAAACGACTTTTCCTTTTGCCATGGCTTCCAAAGCATTATAACCTTGATCATAAGCATAAACCATATCTAATAAAATATGAGAGCTGTTGTACAAATTGATGTATTCAGAATAAGGAACGCTTCGAACCGTAATAATTTCAACTTTTGAACCGTATTTTGCTTCAATTATTTCTAAAGCTTTTTCAAAGTAATCATTTCCTTTTTTAAGATAATTATCATTGTTGATGCCATGAAAAATGATGATTTTATCTGTGATTTTTAGTGGGGCAAAAGCTAATTTTTCAATATTTATTGGATTCGGAATTAAACCTAAATATTTTTTATTTCCTTGAAGCGGAAGATGATAATCAAAATCGGTGGCAATTATCCCGCGACAATTTTTATAAATAAATTGATGCAACTTGAAGAAAGTTTTTTCTCGAAATTTTAAAACATTTCCAAAAGACATTTTGTCAATTTTATGATTTAAATAGAGAGGAAATACAGACTTAAAATCAGGATTTTCAAAGCAATATTTCACATTCAAATAATCGTAACCACAACTCAGTAAGAATAATTTTTTGTTGTTTTTTAAAAGATGCGAGATGATTTTTTTTTCGAAATAAGGTTGGCACTCAAAACTATTTTCGTTAATCAGTTGCACCACATCAAAACCAGAAGAGTGATTTTTGTATTTTAGAAATTGGCGATACGTTAAATAAGAACTGATATCGAATCCTGAAATTTTATATATACCTACTTTGATTTTTTTGAGTAAACCCGAATCCCATTTTTTTTGAATAGGAAAATCAACAGGAAAATTTTTAAAACCGTCTTTCAGACCAATTATAGAAACTTCATGTCCTAAAGCCTTTAGACCATCTTGTAACGAATTGTGTAAATGGCTGTATTCGCCTACCAATAAAACTTTCATTTATATGTATATTTGACAAATATATTTACTTTTTTTGTCAAAACATGAATAAAAAGAAAGTTGCAATTGTTTCACATTCCTTAGGTATAGGAGGAGCAGAGCGTTTTGCTGCTTTACTGACTTTTATCTTAGAAGATTCGGGTTTTGAGGTTCATTCTATAATTGTAAATAATGCAGTTGATTATTCGTATACAGGTTCTTTATTCAACTTAGAAACAGAAAGTTCGAATTCTTTTTCTTTCTATAAAAAAATAAAAAAAGGCGTTTTACTGCGTCGTTATTTAACTCAAAATAATATAGAAATTGTTATTGACAGTCGATCGAGAAATATATTGCTAAGAGAATTAATTACGAAGTTGATTTACCGTAATTTAAAAATCTATTATATCGTTCATAGCTACAATTTTCAGATTTATTTCCCTTCTTCAAAGTTTTTCTCCAAACTACTTTACAAAAATGTAAAAGCTTTGATCTGCGTTTCAAAAGCGATTGAAGAGAAAGTAAAACGTCAATATGCGCTAAAAAACGTAATTACGATTTACAACCCCTTTTATCTCCTTGAAGAAGAATTAAAAAAAGAAACTTTAGAAAAGAAAAAAGTGATTTTGTTTTTTGGAAGATTCGAAGAAAAAGTGAAAAATTTTACGTTAATGTTAGAGGCTTTTTCGCAATCAAAAATATACGAGAAAGGGTATCTTCTACATTTGATGGGAACAGGAAATGATATCGTTTTCATACAGCAAAAAATTAAGGATTTAAATCTGAATGATTTTGTTGTAGTTCTTCCTTTCAAACAAAACCCTTTTGATGAAGTTCGAGCAGCAAAATTTACCATTTTGACAAGTAATTTTGAAGGTTTTCCATTATCAATTATAGAATCTTTAGCTTTAGGAACGCCAGTAATTGCAGTTGATTGTAATTCTGGGCCAAGAGAAATAATCCAGAATGAATTTAATGGTTTGTTAGTCGAAAATCACAATCCGAAGGCTTTTGCAGAAGCGATGAATCGATTTGCAGATAACGATGAATTGTATCATTTTTGTAGAATGAATACTGTTGAGAGTGTAAAACATTTGTCGCTAAAAAATATCTCAGAACAATGGAAGAATCTTCTAACACATCAATAATGAGTACTATTTCAGAAGTTCGATTGATCGAAATTCCAAAAATCCAAGATCGAAGAGGAAATCTTTCCGTCATTGAAGGAGAAACCATTCCGTTTGTTTCACAAAGGGTATATTATTTGTACGATGTACCAAGCGGAAGTAAAAGAGGTGGACACGCGCATATTGAGCAGCAAGAGTTTTTAATTGCTTTAAGCGGTAGTTTTGACGTGATTTTAAAAGACGGAAAAAATACAAAAACAATAACCTTAAACAAACCAAATATAGGTTTGTTAATCGTTTCAGGAATTTGGCGTGAGCTTAAAAACTTTTCTTCCGGAAGCGTTTGTTTGGTTTTGTCATCTGGTGAATTTAGTGAAGAAGATTATATTCGAGAATACAAGAGTTTTAGGTTATTTAAAGACCGATGAACCAATTCCTAAGTTTGTCAAAAAGGTTTTTAAAGGAATTAAAAGATGTAGGACAAATGAAGGTAGACACAATAAAGTTCTTTTTTTCCATCCTAAGTTTTTTAAGTCAATAGCATTTAAGTATTGATGAAAAAGTGCTTTTTCTCCCACTAATTTGCATTTTATGGCAGAAGAAAATCGATTCAAATCTAAGTATCTTTTTAGATTTAAATTTGTTTTTTCTGCTTCTTCAAATTTCGAAAAATTCATTTTTTCTTTAATGAATTTACTGTTGTTCGAAAGACTTTTTGGGTCATAAACATATCTTGCCAATATTTTCCACGAAAAAACAACCGGATAAGTCAATCCGATTCTGATCCATAAATCGGTGTCTTCACCAATTTTAATTTTTGAGTCGAAATTTCCAATTAATGCAAAAACAGATTGATGAAAAACAGAACAAGAAGTCCAAAGAACTGCTTCTTTTAAACTGGATTTGAAATAATTAACAATTTCAAAATCTTCATTTGTTTTAGAAATGGAATATTGTGCAGGAATTATTTTTTTGGAAGTTTGTACTTCAATTGCTGCAGAAAAAACTTTGTGATCAGGAACTTTAGAAATAAGCTCAAACATCGTTTCTAAAAATGTTGGATACCAGAAATCATCTGCATCGAGAAACGTTATAAATTCTGTCGTTGCTTTTTCGATTCCGTAATTTCTTGCACTTGAAACGCCTTCATTTTTTTTACTGAAATATTGAATCCGTGAATCTTTAAACTGCAGAATCTTTTCCTCGCTTTTGTCTGTAGATCCATCATTTACTACAATAATTTCAAAATCCTGAAAAGTTTGATCGAGAACGCTTTGCATCGTGTTTTCGATAAAATTTTCTTTATTGTATAATGGAATTATGATAGAAAAGAATGCCATCTATTTTGTCTTTAGAAAACAAAAATAACCTAATTTATAAATGTCAAACAAAAAAAGAGATGGTTTTTCTGAAAGTAAATTCCGTTCGATTTTTGATTCTGACTTTCTAAAAATAAAAGAAAAAACAGAAAGCAATCGAACTGTTTTCAAAAGCTCAAAAGAGGCAATAATTCTGCTTTCGTTTACTGAAATTTTATTTTGAGTATTTAAAAAGGCCAGATTTTCTAATGCCGTTTTTGTTTTGTTTAAAAAAGCAATTGAAGTTTCTAAATTCAAATGAAAAACTGGATTTTCGATATGCTCAATTTTAATTTCATTTGATTTTAAAACAGCGAAAAAAAGCAAATCTTCATAACCATATCTTGTTAAGTTTTCATCAAAGGGAAAACGGATAAGAATTTCTTTTTTGACTAATAAATTGGAAGCCAAAGCGAAATCTGAACCGTTTTTAATGCGTTCAGACAAGTCTAAAGCTTCTCTTTCTTTGCCGTAAATCCATCGTAAAAGCAATTTTTTTGCAGGTTTTTGATTTTCATATAATAATCCTCCAAAAATTACATTGGTGTTTTTTTCTATTTCAGAAATATAATTCGAAATAAATTCATTCTGCGCAGGAATTACATCTGCATCCAAGAAAAGCAAATTTTGATAAGTTGCTTTTTTAGCGAGTAAATTTCGAATGGCACTTCTTCCGATATTTTTTTCTAAAACAGTAAAAGAACAATTTTGAAATTGATCAATTTTTTGATTTTCTTCTTTAAAAAGAATTGAGGCATCGTCGTAACAAAGAATTTCAAAGTTAATTCCACAGTCATTACATTGCTTTACAAGTTCGCTCACAAGCGGTAAAACATTATAATTATAAACCGGAATTAAAATGGAAAGCATTACACGCTTTTTTGCACCACTTCGAAGATTCTCTGATCTTCGCACTTCAATGTTTTAGAAGGGAATTTCATCAATAAAGCATAATCGTGAGTTGCCATAATGACTGTTTTACCTGCGGCATTAATCGCCTTTAAAACTTCTAAAACTTCAGAACTTGTTTGTGGGTCAAGGTTTCCAGTTGGTTCATCTGCTAAAATGAACTCAGGATCATTAAGAAGCGCTCTTGCAATTGCAACACGTTGCTGTTCTCCTCCAGAAAGTTGGTGAGGCATTTTGTTTAAGAAGTCTTTCATTCCAACTTTATCCAAAACTTCATCAATTTTGTGTTGCATCGCTTCTTTTTCAGTCCATCCTGTAGCTCTTAAAACAAAAAGCATATTGTCTTTAATAGAACGATCTGGAAGCAGTTTAAAGTCTTGAAATACGATTCCAATTTTACGTCTTAAATACGGAATGTCGTTTTCTTTTAAAGTTGCCAAATCAAACTCAACGATATGTCCTTCGCCTTCAACTAATGGTAAATCAGCGTATAAAGTTTTTAAGAAACTACTTTTTCCAGAACCTGTTTTCCCGATGATGTAAATAAATTCACCATGGTTGACATCTAAATTAATGTGAGAAATAATTTTTCTTCCTTCTTGATATATAGTGACTTCTTTAAGAGACAGTACGTTTTGTGACATAATAAAATTGGTTTGAATGGTAAAAGTAATAAGATAACGTTTGGATTCAAAATAAATTTGAAAAATTCAATGATATAAGTGATACTAAGTTTGTCTTAAGGAATTTTAAAGCGAATTTTTCTGCTCCTAAATACGTTATATGACTTGTATGGTTTAAAATTATTAATTTTTGGAAAGTTTGAGAACCAATAATTTGAAGTTTATTAAACCGAAAAATCACACTAATTTGATAATTTGTTCATAATAAAACCTCGAAACGTTTCGTTATAAACCGTATAAAATGATAAATTTGAATACTAAATATTTTGAAAATGCGTAAACTTTCCTGGTTCTTTTTATTCCAAATTATCCTTATTTCGACCACGATTTCGGCACAAAAATCAGCTATATATACTTACGATTTAAAGGATTTTGACAAAGCACTGGCTTTATATAATGACAAACAATATGCTTCGGCACAACTTATTTTTGAAAAGGTAAAAAGTGAAGCAAAGACAGAGGTAATCGAGTCAGATTGTGCTTATTATATTGCCAATTGCGCGATAAGAACCAACAAAGCAAATGCCGATGCTTTGGTAGAAAAATTCGTTAGCGACTATCCAACGAGTACCAAACAAAATCAGGCATACATAGAAGCGGCCCAATATTTTTTTGAACAAGGAAATTATCCAAAAGCTTTGCAATGGTTTGATAAAGTAGATGAAAGTTATATGAGCAAATCAGAATCTGATAAGTTCAATTTCATGAAAGGTTACAGTTATTTCAATGCTAAAAAGAAAAAAGAAGCGACCAATTATTTTAATAAAGTGGTGAATTCTAAAGAATATGGTTCTCAGGCCAAATATTATTTAGGATTTATGGCTTATGAAGGCGACGATTATAAAGAAGCAACCAAATATTTTGACGAAGTTTCTGGAGAAGAAAAATACAAAGAAAAGCTTTCGTATTATCAAGCTGATATGAATTTCAAATTAGGGAATTTTCAAAAAGCAATTGATTTAGGTCAGGTGGCAATGGGAAAATCAAACGAAATTGAAAAATCGGAACTGAATAAAATTATTGGAGAAAGTTATTTCAATTTAAAACAATACGGAAAAGCTATTCCTTATTTGGAACAATACGCAGGTAAAAAAGGAAAGTGGAACAACACCGATTTTTATCAATTAGGTTATGCGTATTACGAACAGAAAAACTACGAAAAAGCGATTTCTCAATTCAATAAAATTATTGAAGGAAAAGATTTTGTGGCGCAAAACGCTTATTATCATTTAGGTTTAAGTTATCTGAATATTGGTAAAAAACAAGAAGCTTTAAACGCTTTTAAAAATGCTTCAGAAATGGATTTCAATGCGCAGATTCAGGAAGATGCAGCTTTGAATTATGCCAAATTAAGTTATGATATCGGAAATGCTTATCAGGCTGTTCCAGGGATTTTGTTGGATTTCCTTAAAAAATATCCAAACAATTCAAATCGTGCAGAAGTAGAGAAATTATTGGTTGACTCTTATATTTCTTCTAAAAACTACAAAGAAGCATTGGTTTTATTAGAAAAGAACAGAACAGCAGAAAATAAAGCCGCGTACCAAAAAGTACTTTTCTATCGTGGATTAGAATTGTACAACGAATCGAATTATCAGGAAGCAGGTAAGATGTTCAAAAGCGCTATCAGCGAACAAAAAACACCTGAATTTACAGCTCGTGCCACTTTCTGGAAAGCTGAAACAGAATATCTAAACGACGATATGCAAAACGCTTTGCTGACTTATAAGCAATTTGCAGGAATGGCCGCAGCAAAATCTACAGACGAATATAAAAACATCAATTACAATATCGGTTATACGTATTTCAAACTAAAGGAATATGATCAGGCAGCGAATTCTTTTCAGGCTCAGATTGATAATGCTCCGTCTGATAAAGTCCGTTTAAACGATTCTTATCTACGTTTGGGAGATTGTCGTTTTGTAACTTCAAAATACAGTGCAGCAAATGAAGCTTATGGAAAAGCAATCGCAGCAAAAGGCGTTGATGCAGATTATGCGCAATTCCAAAGAGCACTTTCTTATGGATTTATGTCAAATAATGCTAAGAAAGCAGACGAGTTGAACAACTTTATTCAGATGTATAAAAAATCATCGTATCGTGACGATGCTTTATTTGAATTAGGAAATACTTATGTTGCAGAAAAGAAAAATGAACAAGCTATTAAGGCTTACGATCAACTGATTACAGAATTTAAAGATGGTTCTTTTACTTCTAAAGCAATTTTGAAACAAGGTCTGATTTATTATAATTCTGATCGTGATCAGCAAGCATTAACAAAATTCAAAAAAGTAGCGGCCGAATTCCCGAAAACTCCAGAAGCATTAGAAGCAGTTGCAACAGCAAGACTTATCTATGTTGATTCTGGAAAAGTAGATGAATATGCAACTTGGGTTAGAACTTTAGCTTTCGTTGAAGTTACAGATGCAGAGTTGGATAATGATACTTATGACGCAGCATTTAAACAATACAGTCAAAATAATTCTAAACAAGCCATTACTGGTTTTGCAGGTTATATTGCTAAGTTCCCGAACGGAATGCATGCTTTGGAATCTAATTTCTATTTAGCGCAATTGACTTACGCAGATGGTTCTGAGACAAAATCTATTGCAAATTATCAATTTGTAGTTGATCAGCCGAGAAATGAATTTACGGAGCAAGCTTTAAACAGACTTGCTCAGATTTATCTAAAAGCAAAAGACTGCGATAAAGCGATTCCGGTTTTAGTGCGATTAGGAAGCGAAGCTGATTATCCTCAAAACAAAAACTTTGCACAAGCCAATTTGATGAAATGTTATTATGACAAGAAAGATTATGATAATTCGGTGATTGCAGCAGACAAAGTTTTAGAAAATCCAAAGGCAGACGCCGGAGTAAAAGCCGATGCACAGATTATTGTTGCGCGTGCTGCAATGCAGACTGGAGACGAAGATAAGGCGAAAGCTGCTTACGCAAAACTTTCTGCCACTTCTAAAGGAGAATTAGCAGCAGAAGCGTTGTATTATGATGCTTATTTTAAAACTAAAGAAGGAAAATACGATGCTTCAAATACTGCGGTTCAGAAATTAGCGAAAAGCTATTCTGCTTACAAATATTACGGAGCAAAAGGTTTGGTTTTAATGGCGAAAAACTTCTACGGATTAAAAGATAGTTATCAGGCAACTTATATTTTAGATAACGTAATCAACAATTTTACAGATTATCCGGATGTTGTTGAAGAAGCGAAAAAAGAATTAAGTGCTATAAAATCTGAAGAGTCAAAAACAAATTCGTCAATTAACCGATAAGAATATAGAAAATAGAATTTAGAACATAGATAGCGAGCGTAAAGTTTGGAAAGTCTATTCTCTATTTTCTTTGTTCTATTCTCTAAAAGAAAAAAGAAAGAAATGAATTTACCTTTTTATATAGTTGATGTTTTTGCTGATAAAAAATATGCCGGAAATCAGCTCGCGGTTTTTTTAGAGGCTGAAAATTTAAGTCCGTTAGAAATGCAGCAGATTGCCCGCGAAATTAATTTTGCAGAAAGCACATTTGTTACTAAACTGGATAAAGAAAATAATAAAGCGGAGATTAAAATTTTTACTCCGGCTCATGAAATGCAGTTTGCGGGACATCCGATAATTGGAACTTCGTGGGTTTTGATGAATAAGGTTTTTGATAATTCACCAAGTGAAATTAAACTAAATGTTCCAATAGGACCAATTGCAATTCACAAAGAAGAAGAGCTAATTTGGTTAAAAGCAGCTCAACCTAAATTTTGGGATGTTTTTTCGAAAGAAGATTTTACATTATTCAGTAATTTGAAAGTTAGTGATTTTGAAAATCAATACCTGATTCAGGAAGTTTCTACAGGAAGCGCTTTTGTGATTGTGCCATTGAATAGTAAAAGAGCCTTAGAAAATTTAGTTTTAGATAAAGACAAAACAGACGAATGGCTGAAAAGAAATTGTAAAACCAGTCACAGAGGTTTATATTTTTATTGCATTGAAGATTCAAAAATCATAAGTAGAATGTTGTGTATAGAACACAATCAATTGGTTGAAGACGCCGCTACAGGAAGTGCCAGTACTTGTTTGCAAGCTTTTCTTTTAAAATATCATTCACCAGAAATCGAAATGATAAATTATCAGGGAGATTATATCAACCGACCGTCGCAAATTTATTTCAAAGGAAAATTAAGCAACGATGAGTTTGATATTAAAATTGGAGGAAAAGCTCAGTTTGTTGCGAAAGGCGAGTGGGAAGCTAATTGATTTTAGATTTTAGAATGTAGATTTTAGATTTAAGAAAAAAGAATATAGAATATAGAGAATAGAACAAAGAGTTTGAGTAAAAGAATTGAGATATAGCAAAGTCTATATTCTATGATCTTTTCTCTACACTCTCAAATAAAAGAAATATGAAATTAAACTGCCGACATAAAATCATCATTTTGTTAGTATTATTTGCTGCTCAGTTTTCGTTTGCGCAGGTAAAGAAAAACGAAAGTATCGGAACTGAAACAGTAAACGTAGTTAAACCTTATTCGCCAACTATTTCGGATGCTTTTAAAGTGAAAGAAACTCCTTCGCTGGACGATAGCGGTAATCAGCCGAAAGAAGTAATTAAGTATAGTATTTTGTCTGTTCCGGTAGCTTCAACTTTTACGCCTTCAAAAGGGAAAGCAGAAGGTGTTGAAAAAGCTAAAAAAGAAAGGCTGTTTAATAATTATGCTACTTTAGGACTTGGAAATTACAGTACTTTAAATGCTGAATTGTTCGTTAATCAGGATTTAGGAAATAATGATTATGTAGCTGGAATGTTTCGTCATCATTCTTCGCAAGGCGGAATTAAAGATGTGGAACTAAATGATGAATTTTACGATACAGCAATTAATATCGGATATGGACAAAACAACAGAGATGCTGCCTGGAATGTGGATTTGGGATATCAAAATCAAATCTATAATTGGTACGGACTTCCATCAGATTTTGGTTCTACAATTCCTGACCAACGTTATAATTTAATAAATAGTATTAATCCAGATCACTCTTATAATACAATTTGGTTGGGAGGAAATGCTGAGTTTACAGAGAGTATTTTTAGTAAACTTTCAGCAAAATTCACTCATTTTTCAGATAGCTATTCTTCTTCAGAAAACAGATTTTTTGTAAAGCCGACTTTTACAGTAGATATAATGGATCAGGCAATTAAAACAAACGTAATTGTAGATCATGTAAACGGTTCTTTTAAGAATAATTATTTACAAGATAATACGGAAGCTTTAAAATATAGTTTTACAAATGTTGGAATTGAACCAAGTTTCGTAATTAATGAAAATGACTGGACATTAGAATTAGGAGCCGGAGTTTTCTATAGTGCGGATTCAGAAAATAGTGGGAACAAATTTTATTTATATCCAAAAGTAAATGCTTCCTATAAATTGGTGGGCGATTTGATGATTTTTTATACAGGAGTAAATGGAGGTTTAAATCAGAATTCTTATGCTGATTTTGTAACCGAAAATCCGTTTTTATCTCCGACTTTAAATATGCGCCCTTCAAGCACACAATATAATGTGTTTGCTGGTTTGAAAGGAAAATTGGCTAATAATGTGAGTTACAATTTGACAGGTTCTTATCTTAATGAAAAAGATAAAGCATTATTTAAAGCGAATGATTACACAGAAGTGATCACGAATGAGGACTATGCGTTTGGAAACTCATTTGGAGTGGTCTATGAAGATATTAGAACTTTACGTTTTTATGCAGAACTAAAGGCCGATTTCTCTCAAAATGTAACTTTCGGAATCAACGGAACATTTAATAGTTATAATACAGATAACGTTGTTGAAGCATGGAATTTACCTTCAATGAAATTAAGTTCAACTTTAGACGTTAATATTACTAAGCAATGGTACGCAGGATTAAATGTGTTTTATGTTGGTGAAAGAAAAGATATGCAGGTGAATTCGGCAATTACAACCAATTCTGCTCCGATAACTTTAAAAAGTTATTTTGATGCCAATGCACATTTAGGATATAAATTCAGTGAGCGTTTGACGTTTTTCTTGAAATTGAACAATATTGGAAATCAAGCTTATGAAAAATGGTTAAATTATCCTGTTCAGGGATTCCAAGTTTTAGGAGGTGCCAATTACAAATTTGATTTTTAGTACGATTGAATCATAAGTACCAAGGCACTAAAACATTTTAAATGAATGTGCCTTTTTTTTTCAGCCATGAACTCATGAATTTTTTGGAGTAGATTCGTGAATTCGTGGCTGTTTTTTTATTTAGTTTAGGAATTATGGAGGTTTTATTACGACAGGAAAATAGCAATGACTTTGAAGCGGTTTTTAGTTTAATTGAAGAAGCGTTCAAAGATTTGGAATACAGTGATCACAAAGAGCATTTTTTGGTAGAGCGATTGAGAAAATCAGATGTTTTTATTCCTCAATTATCTATTGTTGCTGAGGTTAATGGACAAATTGTAGGGCATATTTTATTTACAAAACTGCAAATTGTAAATGAACTGAATACTTTTGAATCTTTAGCTTTAGCGCCTGTTTCGGTATTGCCAGAATATCAGGGAAAAGAAATTGGTTCAAAACTTATTTTGTATGGCCACGAACAGGCTGAAAGATTGGGTTATGAGTCAGTCGTTTTGCTAGGTCATGAAGATTATTATCCAAGATTTGGTTATCAGCGTTGCGATAAATACAATATTAAAATGCCATTTGATGTCCCGGCAGAAAATTGTATGGTCGTGCCTTTGGTAAAAGATGGGTTGAAAAAAGTAAATGGGAATGTAGTATATCCTGATGTTTTCTTCGAATAAATTTTAGACAAAGAAAAAAAACTTTGCACCTTTGTATCTTAGAATCTCAGAACCCAAAAAGAAATGACTTTTAAAGAAAAAATATATACGCACTACACTCAAATGGTTCAAGATCGAATTGATGTCTTTAAAGACATGATTTCTGGACTGACCGAAGATTCCAAAAACGATGCAAAAGGCTCAGCTGGCGACAAACACGAAACCGCTTTGTCGATGATGCATATCGAGCAGGAGAAATTGACCAATAAACTTAAAGAAGCAATCGAGCAAAAGGCAATTTTAGATAAAATTGATTCAGCAAAATCAACTGAAAATATTATTTTAGGAAGTTTGGTAAAAGCAAACGGAATCTATTTGTATGTAAGTGTTGCACTTCCAAAAATTGCAATTGACGGAATTAATGTTATTGCACTTTCTCCGCAATCTCCTTTAGGAAATCATTTAATGGGAAATAAACCTGGGTTTCAGTTTGAAATTAATAAGACGCATTACACTATAGAAAGTGTAGAATAGTTTTTTTCTTCTTTGTCAAAGTTTTAAACTTTGACAAAGTTCTGTACGTAAAATATTCTGTGCACAATCTTGTCATTCTGAGGAACGAAGAATCACACTAGAGATTCCGTAAAGATTGAACATTAAGAAATTCCGAAATAGTTTGTCATTCCGAGGAACGAGGAATCTTCGCAAGTAGCTCCACAATATAAATCGCCAATCTTTGTCGAGTTTCTCGCGAAGATTCCTCGTTTCTCGGAATGACAAAACAGTACGTTTAACTGTTGTTAATATTTTTGTCTAGCGACAATCATTATATAAACCACAATTTCAGAACAACTTTTCTGCTTCTCTTTACGAATCTTTCATTTGTAATGAAATAACTCGAAATTTAATTCAAAAAACTAACTTAAACTTTAAATTTTAAAGCAGTTTTCTTCTCAAAATTAAAAATTTCAAGTTTTAAGCTTTTTTTGATATTAAAATTTTACATTTAGTATGTAAATTGATTGTTTTGGTTGATATTTGTAATTGATATTGTCAAATGTGTTTTTCAATTGTAACTAATACTTCATCTTTGCCCTATCAAATTAAAATTTAAAAATAAAAATATAGAATTATGTGTGGAATTGTATGTGCCTTTGATCTTAAACAAAAAGCCGAAGCGTTAAGACCTCAAGTATTGGAAATGTCAAAAATCATTCGTCACCGTGGACCAGACTGGAGCGGAATTTACAGCAATGATAAAGCGATTCTTTCTCACGAGCGTTTGGCAATTGTAGATCCAGCGTCAGGAAAACAACCTTTATTTACAGAAGATAAAAAATTGGTTTTGGCTGCAAATGGTGAGATTTACAACCACAGAGAATTGCGCAAACAATTCGAAGGAAAATACAACTTTCAAACTGAAAGTGACTGCGAAGTAATTTTAGCTTTATACAGAGAAAAAGGGGCGAACTTCGTTGATGAATTGAACGGAATCTTCGGATTCGCAATTTATGATGTTGATAAAGATGAGTATTTCGTTGCTCGTGATCATATGGGAATTATTCCATTATACATTGGGTGGGATCAGCACGGAACTTTCTACGTAGCTTCTGAGTTAAAAGCTCTTGAAGGATATTGTACAAAAATCGAATTATTCCCTCCAGGACACTATTTATCAAGTAAAGATGGAGAATTTGTACAATGGTACAAAAGAGATTGGACCGAGTATGAAGCTGTAAAAGACAACGAAACAAGTATTCCAGAAATCAGAAAAGCATTAGAAGCAGCTGTTCACAGACAATTAATGAGTGATGTTCCTTACGGAGTTTTACTTTCTGGAGGTTTAGATTCTTCTATTACTTCAGCTGTAGCTAAAAAATTCGCTCAAAAAAGAATCGAGTCTGATGATACAACAGATGCTTGGTATCCTCAATTACACTCATTCTCAGTTGGATTAGAAGGTTCTCCTGATTTAGCAGCTGCAAGAAAAGTAGCAGATCATATCGGAACTATTCACCATGAAATTAAATTTACAATTCAAGAAGGTTTAGATGCTGTTCGTGACGTAATTTACAACTTAGAAACGTACGACGTAACTACAGTTAGAGCTTCGACTCCAATGTGGTTAATGGCGAGAGTAATCAAATCTATGGGAATTAAAATGGTTCTTTCAGGAGAAGGAGCAGATGAGTTGTTCGGAGGATATTTATACTTCCATAAAGCGCCAAACGCAAAAGAATTCCACGAAGAAAACGTTCGTAAATTAGGAAAACTTCACATGTACGACTGTTTACGTGCAAACAAAAGTTTAGCAGCTTGGGGAATCGAAGGTCGTGTGCCATTCTTAGATAAAGAATTTATGGATGTTGCCATGCGCATCAACCCACAAGATAAAATGATCAACAAAGAACATCCGATGGAAAAATGGGTTGTTCGTAAAGCATTCGAAGACATGCTTCCAGAAAGTGTTGCTTGGAGACAAAAAGAGCAATTTTCTGATGGAGTAGGATATAGCTGGATTGATACTTTGAAAGAAGTGGTAGGAAGAGAAGTTTCAGATGAGCAATTGGAAAATGCGAGATTTAAATTCCCATTGCAAACACCAACTTCAAAAGAAGAATATTACTATCGTTCAATCTTCTCAGAGCATTTCCCAAGTGATGCAGCGGCATTGTGTGTACCTCAAGAAGCAAGTGTTGCTTGTAGTACAAAAATCGCTTTAGAATGGGATGAAGCATTCAAAAACATGAACGATCCATCAGGAAGAGCTGTTGCAAGTGTTCACGATGATGCTTATGTTAAAGCCTAATGAAGTTTAATTTTTAGAATTAGTATATATTATATTTTTTGAAAAACGTTCTCTTTCCAGAGAGCGTTTTTCTTGTCTTAGGATGTTAAAATCTGTATTTTTCAGTTTGTTATAAATTGCCTTAGGTAATTATTTAACTTTCTTTTAATATATTTGAAATCTGCATTATTAAGATTGAATGCAGAATATTTTTAATCATTTTAATGGCTAAAAGCAAAAATTAATACATAGTTTTGCTTTCATCGAAAAATTTTAATGATTTTTTAATGTTCAATTTAAGTTGAACAATACAGAGTTAAATAATAAAATAAAAAAATTATGTCTGGATTATTGGCCGTAATTGGTAAAGGAAAAGCCCCACAACTAGTAAAAGAACTTTCAGAAAGAATGTCTCATCGAGGCCCCGACGAAAGTGATATTCATATTATGGAAAATGGGAGTGTGCTTTGTCACGAAAGTTTATCGATTATCGACTTAAATTCGGGTAAACAGCCAATTCAAGGAACTGATAAAGCCTGGATGATTCATGACGGTGAAATTTATAACTACAAAGAGCTTAAAGAAACCGTTTTGAAAAATCATACTTTTAGGACAGAATCAGATTCTGAAGTAATTGTGCATCTTTATGAGGAATTTGGATATGATTTCTGTAATAAATTGGATGGTGATTTTGCTTTTGTTGTAATCGATGGTGATAAATATATTGCCGGTCGTGATCCGATTGGTGTAAAACCTCTATATTATGGTTTAGATGAAAGGGGAAGAATCTATTTTTCGTCAGAAATGAAATCTATTGCGGATCAATGTAAATCATTTTCAACTTTTCCCCCGGGTCACTATTATACAGCAAAAACTGGTTTTGTAAAATATTACAAACCAGAATATGAAGATTGTAAAAATGCCAATCAATCATTAGATTTAGAGTTAATTCGTGAAAGTTTAGTTCAGGCAACTCGTAAGCGTTTGTTGGCCGAAGTTCCTTTGGGAGTCGTGTTGTCAGGAGGTTTGGATACTTCCTTGATTTCGGCGGTTACTTCAAGGTTGTTAAAAGAAAAAGGTGAAAAATTGCATTCATTTTCTATTGGATTAAATGCAGATTCGCCAGATAATATTTCAGCAAGAAAAGCAGCAGAATTTTTAGGTACCGAACATCATGAGGTTCATTTTTCTGTACAAGAAGGAGTTCAGATTTTGGAAAAGGTAATTTATCATATTGAAACCTATGATATTATTTCTGTCAGATCTGGAGTTCCGATGTTTTTGTTGTCTAAAGCTATTGCGGATCAAGGGATAAAAGTGGTTTTGTCAGGAGAAGGAGCAGATGAGGTTTTTGGAGGGCATCTTTATTTTAGAAATGCTCCTACGGAAGAAGAATTTCAGGATGAAACAATAGAGAGAGTTCAGAAATTGTTTACTGCAGATTTGCTTCGTGCAGATAAAACAACAATGGCGCATGGATTAGAGGTAAGATTTCCATTTTTGGATACCGAATTTCTAGATACAACTATTCGAATTAAAACAGAAGAGAAACAGCCTAAAACTTATGATGGAATTGAAAAATACATCTTGAGAAAAGCCTTTGATGTTTCGGAAGATCAATATTTGCCTTCAGATGTTTTATGGCGTCAGAAAGAACAATTTTCAGATGGAGTAGGATATAATTGGGTAGATGAATTAATTGAATATTGTGCCTCACAGGTAACAGATGAGCAGCTGGCAGGTGCAAGTTTAGAATTTCCGTACAATTCACCAACGACAAAAGAAGCGTATCTGTATCGATCAATTTTTCATAAATTCTACCCGCAGGTCAGCGCAGCCCAAACAGTTCGTAAATGGATTCCGAAATGGCAGGAAAACTTAGATCCAAGTGGAAGAGCAAATGCCGCTCATTTAAATGGGAATTTTGAAGCTGTAAAATCCGGAGTTACTGTTTAAATGTAAAATTTCAATAAAAAATAATTCCAAAAGAATGTTGCTTTTAAAGGAATGAAAAATAAAAAACCGAAATGCATTAAATGTAGTTTCGGTTTTTTTATTCTTAAATTTTCAGTTTCGGAAATTTGAGATTTTGAAAAATTGGAATTTTAAAAACGGTTGGTTTTTTGAGTAATTTCCAATCTTGGATTTCGGAATTTAAGAAAATTGGAATTTTTATTCATTTTTTCATTTATTTTTTAGTTTTTCAGACAATTGTGTTAATAACTTAAGTGCTTTATGTCGTATTTTACTGGATATATAGTCTGCGTTTTTATATATTTGCGTGTTAGACAATAATTACATTTTTAGAATAAATTATATGAGCGAAGAAATCAAGAAGAACAATTATTCAGCAGATAGTATTCAGGCATTAGAAGGGATGGAGCACGTAAGAATGCGTCCATCGATGTATATTGGTGATGTAGGGGTTCGAGGACTACACCATCTGGTTTACGAGGTTGTTGATAACTCTATTGATGAGGCGATGGGAGGACATTGTGACGCTATTAGTGTCTCAATAAACGAAGATGGTTCGGTTACAGTTGAAGATAACGGTCGTGGTATTCCAGTTGATTTACATAAAAAAGAAGGAGTTTCTGCACTTGAGGTTGTAATGACTAAAATTGGTGCCGGAGGTAAATTTGATAAAGACTCTTATAAAGTTTCTGGGGGACTTCACGGTGTTGGGGTTTCTGTAGTAAATGCACTTTCGGTTCATATGAAATCGACTGTTTTTAGAGAAGGAAAAATCTATGAGCAAGAATACGAAAGAGGGAAATCATTATATCCTGTTAAACAAATCGGAGAAACAGAAAAAAGAGGTACTCGCCAAACTTTTTTCCCAGATGATACCATCTTTACTCAGACTACTGAGTTTTCATACGATACGCTTTCAGCACGTATGCGTGAGCTTTCTTTCTTAAATAAAGGAATCACGATTACTTTTACAGATAAGAGAGAAGTTGATGAAAAAGGCGAATTCAGAAGTGAAGTATTTCATTCTGATGAAGGTCTTAAAGAATATATCCGTTATTTAGATGGTAACCGTGAGCCAATTGTTTCTCACGTTATCAGTATGGATAATGATAAAGGAGAAATTCCAGTTGAGGTTGCCTTAATCTACAACACAAGTTATACAGAAAATATCTTCTCTTACGTAAATAATATTAATACGCACGAAGGAGGAACGCACTTGCAAGGTTTTAGAAGTGGTTTGACAAGAACACTTAAAAAATATGCTGATGCTTCTGGTTTATTAGATAAATTAAAATTCGAAATTGCAGGAGATGACTTCCGTGAAGGATTAACCGCGATTATTTCTGTAAAAGTTTCAGAGCCTCAATTTGAAGGTCAGACCAAAACTAAACTTGGAAATAGAGAAGTGGTTTCTCCAGTTTCTCAAGCTGTTGGAGAAATGTTAGAGAATTATTTGGAAGAAAATCCAAATGATGCGAAATTGATTATCCAAAAAGTGATCTTAGCAGCTCAAGCACGTCACGCGGCGAAAAAAGCGCGTGAAATGGTACAGCGTAAAACCGTTATGGGCGGTGGTGGATTGCCAGGAAAATTATCTGACTGTTCTGAACAAGATCCTGCAAGATGTGAGGTTTACCTTGTCGAGGGAGATTCGGCTGGTGGAACAGCAAAACAAGGACGTGATCGTAACTTTCAGGCGATTTTGCCTTTGCGTGGTAAAATCTTGAACGTTGAGAAAGCGATGCACCATAAAGTGTTCGAAAACGAAGAGATTAGAAATATCTTTACTGCTCTTGGAGTAACGGTTGGAACTGCAGAAGATAGTAAAGCATTAAATCTAGAGAAACTAAGATATCACAAGGTAATCATCATGTGTGATGCCGATGTCGACGGTAGTCACATTTCTACCTTAATATTAACGTTCTTCTTCCGTTTCATGAAAGAGCTAATCGAAGAAGGTCACGTATATATTGCAGCGCCACCTTTGTACTTAGTTAAAAAAGGAAACAAGAAAGAATATGCTTGGAATGATGTTCAACGTGATCAGGCTAACGAAAGAATGGGCGGAAGTGCTAATATTCAGCGTTATAAAGGTCTTGGAGAGATGAACGCGGAGCAATTATGGGAAACTACAATGGATCCGAACTTCAGAACTTTACGTCAAGTGAATATTGATAGTTTGGCTGAAGCTGACCAAGTTTTCTCTATGTTGATGGGTGATGAAGTGCCACCTCGTAGAGAATTTATCGAGAAAAATGCAGTTTATGCAAATATTGATGCATAAAATGAAAAATTAATAATTCCAATTCGTTTAATTGTTTAAATTTACTAGACAATTAAACGAATTGTCTTTTTAAAGAATAGGCAATATTAATAACCGATAAAGTATAAAATATGAAAGTTACCATTGTAGGAGCGGGAAATGTTGGAGCTACATGTGCAGATGTTATTTCTTATAGAGGAATTGCAAGCGAAGTAGTATTGTTGGATATTAAAGAAGGTTTTGCAGAAGGTAAGGCATTGGATATTACACAGTGCGCTACAAATACTGGTTTTAATACAAAAGTATCTGGCGTAACCAATGATTATTCTAAAACTGCAGGAAGTGATGTAGTTGTAATTACATCAGGTATTCCTAGAAAACCAGGAATGACAAGAGAAGAATTAATCGGCATCAATGCAGGAATTGTGAAAACAGTTGCTGAAAATGTGTTGAAATATTCTCCTGATACGATTATTGTTGTGGTTTCGAATCCGATGGATACGATGACGTATTTAGCATTAAAAGCTACAGGTCTTCCAAAAAACAGAATTATAGGAATGGGAGGAGCTTTAGATAGTTCTCGTTTTAGAACGTATCTTTCATTGGCTTTAGACAAGCCTGCAAATGATATTTCGGCAATGGTTATTGGTGGACATGGCGATACAACTATGATTCCATTGACTCGTCTGGCATCTTATAATGGAATTCCTGTAACAGAGTTTCTTTCTGAAGAAGTGTTGCAAAAAGTTGCGGCAGATACAATGGTAGGAGGGGCAACTCTTACGGGTTTATTAGGAACTTCAGCATGGTATGCTCCAGGAGCTTCTGTAGCTTATTTAGTAGACAGTATCTTGAACGACCAGAAGAAAATGATTGCTTGTTCTGTATTTGTTGAAGGAGAATATGGGCAAAGTGATATATGTATAGGTGTTCCATGTATTATTGGTAAAAATGGAGTTGAAGAAATTTTAGATATTAAATTAAATGATCAGGAAAAAGCATTGTTTGCCAAAAGTGCAGATGCAGTTAGAGGTATGAATGATGCTCTAAAAACGATTTTAGTATAATAAAAACAGAAAAAAAAGGAAAAGGCTGCACTTTTGCAGCTTTTTTTTTGAGATTAATTAATAAATAAATTGGTTAATATTTCCGTTAATTATATATTTGCTCGGTTTAAAAAAAAATTGGTAATTCGTGATCTCGTATTTTTGTTTTAAAAAATCATGTCAGGGCTTATTTTATGGGACTTTAAAACAAAAACAAAAATAAAACATAATTAATTTTTAGTAATAATGCAGAATAAAGGACTTATTAAATTTTTCGCAATTCTATTTGCATTGGTAAGTATTTACCAACTATCATTCACTTTTGTGGCAAATGGTGTCAAAAGTGAAGCTAAAGCTTTCGCAGGAGATAATCCTGACAAAGAGCTGAAATATTTAGATTCTATTGGTAAAGAAAAAGTATTAAATCTTGGTTTTACTGATTTCACTTACAACGAAGTGAAAAACAAGCAACTTAATAAAGGTCTTGACTTAGAAGGAGGAATCAACGTTATTCTTCAAATTTCTATTAAAGATGTATTAAAAGGTTTGGCTAATAATTCTAAAAATCCAGTTTTTAATAAATCATTAGCTGATGCATCTGCAAATTTAGAAGGAAACAAAACGTATTTAAATAAGTTTTTTGAAGCTTTTGATGCGAATTCAAAAGGTTCTGTAAAATTAGCATCTCCAGATATCTTCGCTAACAGAAGTCTTCAGGGAGAAGGTGGAGTAGATTTTCAAATGTCTGATGCTCAGGTTCAGAAAGTTATCAAAAGAAAAGTTGATGAGTCTGTAGAAAGTGCTTTTAAAGTATTAAGAGAGCGTATCGACAAATTTGGTGTTACTCAACCAAACATCCAAAAATTAGGAGAAACAGGAAGAATCTTAGTAGAGCTTCCAGGTGCTAAGGATGTTGATAGAATTAAAAAATTATTAGGTGGAAAAGCTCAATTAGAGTTCTGGGAAACTTATAAAATGGAAGAGATTGGAAACTTCCTTGTTTCTGCAAACGAAGCTTTAAAGAAAACTGAAGTTAAGACAACTGAAACAAAAGCAGTAGCTAAAGATTCATTAAATGCGTTGTTGACTGATGCAAAAGATTCTCTTGATACTAAAAAAGGAAATAATCCTTTATTTGATAAAATTGTAGGTAATGGTGGTGGGCCGGTTTTAGGTTATTTTGCACCAAAAGATACAGCAGCTATCAATGCTTATTTTAAAAGACCTGAAATTAGAGTTTTATTGGCTGCTGACCAACACTATGCGAAATTTGTTTGGAGTAAGCCAACTACAATAAAAGATCAAAAAGCAAAAGATTTAAAAAGTGCTAAAGATATTGAGGTTGTTGAATTATATGCTTTAAAAGGAAATAGAGACAACAATCCAGCAATGAGCGGTGGTGTTGTTACTGATGCAAAAGATACTTTTGACCAAATGGGTAAACCTGCGGTTTCTATGCAAATGAACAGCCAAGGTGCTAAAGTTTGGGAAGAGTTAACAGGAAGAGCATTTGCTCAAAAAAGCTATATTGCTATTGTATTAGATGATATCGTATATTCTGCTCCAGGTGTAACAAGCGGTCCTATTGCTGGAGGAAGATCTGAAATTACAGGTTCATTTGATGTTGCTGAAACTAAAGATTTAGCTAACGTGTTAAATGCAGGTAAATTACCAGCTTCTGCAGATATTATTCAATCAACTGTTGTAGGTCCATCTTTAGGACAAGCAGCTATTGATGCAGGTACAATTTCTTCTGTATTAGGTTTCTTATTAGTTTGTGTTTGGATGGTATTCTATTATGGTAAAGCTGGTTGGTATGCAAACCTTGCTTTATTATTAAACTTACTGTTCTTATTCGGAATTATGGCAAGTTTTGGTTTTGTATTAACATTGCCAGGTATTGCAGGTATCGTATTAACATTAGGTACGGCGGTAGATGCGAACATTATTATTTATGAAAGAGCGAAAGAAGAGTTGCGTGAAGGTAAATCACTTTCTGAAGCAGTTCAGGCTTCTTACGGATGGCATGGTGCAATGCGTTCTATCATTGATGCTAACGTTACTCACGTTTTAACTGGAGCAATCTTGTTTATTTTTGGAACAGGTCCTATTAAAGGTTTTGCTTTAACATTATTAATTGGTATCGTAACTTCATTGTTTACATCAATCTTTATTGCTAGAATCTTTATTGACAGAAATATTGCTGGAAAAGCAGATTTGACTTTCTGTACAAATATTACTAAAAACTGGTTTACAAACTTCCACTTTGATTTCATTAAAGTGAAGAAATTTACGTATATCTTCTCTTCTATTGTTACGGTAGTAAGTTTAGTTTCGATCTTCTTTGTAAACGGATTAGATGAAGGTGTTGATTTTGTTGGAGGAAGAACTTTCCAAGTTAAATTCGAAAAACCAGTTGATGCTACTGTAGTTTCAGATGAATTATCTGCAGCTTTCGGTACTCCTGTTGAGGCTAAAATTTTAGGTGATGATGATCAGTTGAAAATCACTACGAAATATAAAATTAAAGAAGATGGTGTAGCTATTGATGAAGAAGTAAATCAGAAATTATATGCTGCATTACAGAAATATTTCCCAAATACTACTTACGATAAATTTACTAATTCTTAT
Source organism: Flavobacterium potami (assembly GCF_020026915.1). Lineage (GTDB taxonomy): Bacteria > Bacteroidota > Bacteroidia > Flavobacteriales > Flavobacteriaceae > Flavobacterium > Flavobacterium potami. The sequence goes on from NZ_JAINUY010000002.1 coordinate 223,479, forward strand.
AATGGTAAAACTGTAGGGGTATTACAAGCTTCTAAAGTTGGTGCTTCAATTTCTGAAGATATTAAAACTAACTCATATTGGGCAGTTCTTGGTGCTATGGCAGTTATCTTCTTATACTTAATGGTATCTTTCCGTAAATGGCAATATTCATTAGGTGCGATTGCAGCTGTTGCGCATGACGTTGTATTTGTATTAGGAATTTACTCTTTATGTTATAAATTCATGCCATTCCACATGGAAATGGATCAGCACTTTATCGCTGCAATTCTTACGGTAATTGGTTACTCAATGAACGATACAGTAATTGTATTTGACAGGGTAAGAGAGTTTATCATCGGAAACCGTAAAGGAAGTTTCGAAGATATCGTAAACGCTTCTATTAATACTACATTGTCAAGAACATTGAATACTTCATTAATGATGATCATTGTATTGTTAACAATGTTTATCTTCGGTGGAGAGTCTATCAGAGGATTTATCTTTGCAATGTTAATTGGTATTATCGTGGGTACTTACTCTTCATTATTCATTGCAACTCCAGTATTGGTAGATACGATTTCTAATGATGAGAAACACACAATTGAAGACAAACACAATAAGGCATAATCAAAAACCTTATTTTTAAATACTAAAAGATCCAGTTTTCACTGGATCTTTTTTTTATGTTTGTAATTATGAATGGAATTTATTTATGATAAAAAAATTACTAGTCTTTTCTATATTCTTTTTTGTTTTTATGCAAATCAAAGGACAACAGAAAAATGAGAAGTTTAGGGTAGGTATTGGTTATGGTTTTGGAAGTGAATTCAATAATCGAAATTATACTTTTACAAATCATTTTTATAAAGCACAATTGTATTACCAATTTAAAGAGTCTCAAAATTTTAGATATGAAATTTTGGTTCAGCCCGAAATTAATTTTGGAAAGCATCAATTGTTGAATTTATATTTTGTCAAACCAGAAACTCCTAATTTCGAACAAAAAAGAGCTGAATATCTGAAATTGAAAGATGTTCATGAATATGTGTTGAATATTGGTTTTATAATTAGAAAACCAATTTCAAAATATTATTCGTTTTATCTTTTGGGGAGTGTAGGTCCGTTAATTACCGATACAGAAACAGAGCGTATGTCTAAAGGTTTTGCTTTTGCGGATGTTTTCGCATTTGGTGTTACAGCTGATTGTGATCCATTTCGATTTGATGTTCGACCAAGTGTAAGGCATGTTTCTAATGCAGGGCTAGGAAGTTCGAATGCGGGTTATAACACAAAAAATATTGAATTTGGTATTTCTTGTCGACTATAAAAAGAAATAGCCCGATATCTTAGATATCGGGCTATTTTATAAATTAAATAAATTTTATGATTCAGAGAGTGGGTTTCTTTGTGCTCTAATGATAAAGAAAAGACCGATTATGATAAAAGGGATACTTAACCATTGTCCTGTAGAAAAGTAACCTAAAGTATCTTCTAATCCACCTTGTTTTGATTTTACAAATTCAATAATAAAACGAACAACGAATAAAAGGACTAAAAACGTTCCAAATAATAATCCTGTTTTAAGTCTTGCATTTGTTTTCCAATAAAGAAAAAATAAAATTGCAAATACAAAAATGTAGCAAAAGGCTTCGTACAATTGAGTAGGGTGTTTTACAGGTACTTCTGCTAATATATTAGCAAATTTAGGATCTGTTATAACTGCATTATAAGCTTCTTTAGGATCGCTAATTCCTGTTTTGCCTACGATTTGATATCTGTCAAATTTGTCGTGTAAAAAACGGATTCCGAATGGTGATGTAGTTTCGTTTCCTACAATTTCCGAATTCATAAAATTACCAATACGAACAAAAATGGCACCACTGGCAACGGGAATTACAACACGATCTAAGATCCATAGCATAGGACGTTTTAAAATCTTTTTACTATAATAATACATCGCAACTATAATAGCAATTGCAGCACCATGACTAGCTAAACCTTGAAATCCTGTAAAGTGGAATTCTGGTTCAAATTTGACAGGAAGAATGATTTCTAATAAATGATCTTTGAAATAATCCCAATCATAAAAGAAAACATGACCTAAACGTGCTCCAATCAAAGTGGCAAGAACTGTCCAAACAAATAAAGAATCTAATTTTTCGAGTGATTCGTTCTCTCTTTCGAAAATCTTTTTCATTAGAAACCATCCTAATCCAAACGCAATTACAAACATTAAGCTATAATAGCGAATCATAAAAAAACCTAAATCGATTCCTTCAGAAGGATTCCAGATTAAATGTAGGGCATGTGTCATGTAGTATGTTTTTGTATATATGTAAAAATAAATATTTAATGTAAAGTAGCTCTTTATAAAAAGTTAATGTTTATGGCTACATTTCTTTTCCGGTACGGGATCATATCCAGTTCTTCCCCAAGGATGACAGCTTAAAATGCGCTTTAATCCTAGGTATCCTCCGTAAAATAATCCATGAATTTGTAAAGCCTGAATCATATAAGTGGAACAAGTCGGTTCAAATCTGCAAGATGCCGGTGTAAATGGCGAAATTGCGGTTTGATAAAAACGGACTAACAGAACAAAAGGATATATTAGAAATTTCATAATCTAAAAATTAGTAATCAGTATTCATGTTGTTAGTGTTCAGAGATTGTATGTTTTTTAGTCAAACTGAATGCTAAAAACGGTTTACTGAATACTAAATGTTGTTCCTTCTTTTCCGTCTTTCAGCTGTATTCCTAAAGCAATTAACTGATCGCGAATTTGATCAGAAAGAGCGAAGTTTTTATCTGCTCTGGCTTGATTTCTCATCCCGATGAGCATATTTACTACACCTTCTAGTTTATCGTCTTCATCAGCATTTTTTTCGTCACTTAATCCTAACACATTAAAAACAAAAGCATTTACGGCTGCTGTAAAACTAGCTAGATCTTCAGTAGAAATAGTCTCTTTGCCATCTTTTAATAAATTGATGTATCGAACAGCTTCAAACAACTGGGCAATTAAAATAGGAGTGTTGAAATCATCGTTCATTGCATCGTAGCAAAGTTGTTTCCAAGCTCCAAAATCAATTGAACTTGTATTTCCTGCTGTAATACTTGGTAGTGTTTCAACTGCTTCCATTAATCTTTTGTATCCTTTTTCAGCGGCTACGATTGCATCATCAGAAAAGTCCAAAATACTTCTGTAATGTGCTTGAAGCATGAAAAAGCGAGTTACAGAAGCAGAAAATGGTTTGCTTAGGATATTATTATCTCCGCTTAGAATTTCGCCTGGTAAAATGTTGTTCCCAGTCGATTTTGCCATTTTTTTTCCGTTTAAAGTAAGCATGTTTGCATGCATCCAGTAATTTACCGGAGATTGACCTGTGCAAGCTTCGTTCTGTGCAATTTCACATTCGTGGTGAGGGAATTTTAAATCCATTCCACCTCCGTGAATGTCAAAATGATTGCCAAGGTATTTCGTGCTCATTGCAGTACATTCTAAGTGCCAGCCTGGAAAACCATCACTCCAAGGTGAAGGCCATCTCATGATATGTTCTGGTTCGGCTTTTTTCCAAAGGGCAAAATCCTGCGGATTTCTTTTATCAGATTGCCCGTCAAGATCACGAGTATTGGCAAGCATATCTTCGATATTACGCCCACTTAAGATTCCGTAATTGTTGGTTTCATTATATTTTACGACATCAAAATAAACCGATCCGTTGGCAACGTAACCAATTCCTTTATCAATAATTTTTTTGATGATTTCGATTTGCTCAATAATATGTCCCGTTGCTGTTGGCTCAATGCTTGGTGGCAAAAAGTTGAAAGCTTTTAGGATGTCATGAAAATCGACAGTATAGCGTTGTACGACTTCCATTGGCTCTAACTGCTCCAAACGTGCTTTTTTAGCAATTTTATCTTCGCCTTCATCAACATCATCTACAATGTGTCCAACATCGGTAATGTTACGAACATAACGAACTTTGTAATCCAGATGCAGAAAATACCTGAAAATTACATCGAAAGACATAAAAGTTCTTACGTTTCCTAAGTGAACATTACTATATACTGTTGGTCCACAAACATACATTCCAACATTTCCTTCATGGATTGGTTTGAAATCTTCTTTTTCACCCGAAAGCGAATTGTATATTTTTAAGGGCTGACTTGTATATAAAGGCATATTTAATGTTTGTTTGTTGTTTATTGTTTGTCGTTTGTTGTTTTAGCTAATGTCTAAAAAGTTACTTGAATTTAAGTCCTTTTATTTCACAATTGTTTAAATAATTCATCATTGCTCCAATTTTGTTCTTTACGAGTTCAGTCATTTCATTTAGTTTTAAATGTTGTTCCTCGTTAATCAGCTTTTTGTCAAAAGCTCGATAAGACTGCGATTTGACTTCTCCTGCAGAACCTTTAGCTATACTTAAGAAGTTAATAAATTCTCTGTTTCCATTTCTTTCAAAACCTTCAGCGATGTTATCCATAATCGATCCTGAACTTCTGTCAATTTGATTTCTTAAGGCATAATTTGTTTTCAAGTCGCTGTTTTGAATTAAGGTGTCAATTTGCTTGCAGATTTCTCGTGCCAATCTCCAAATTTCTAAATCTTCAAACTTTTGAATTTTCGCCATCAGAACTATGAACAATTAACCAAAAACAATAAACTATTAAAACTGCGTATCTAGTTTAATATAATCTAAAAATTCTCTCTTAGTTTGAGGGTCTTTGAATTTTCCACCGAATTCAGAAGTTACTGTACTACTTTCGATATCTTTAATTCCGCGAGAGTTTACGCAAAGGTGTTTTGCATCGATAACGCAAGCCACATCTTCTGTACCCAAAGCTTTTTGAAGTTCTTGAACAATCTGCATTGTTAAACGCTCTTGAACTTGAGGTCTTTTTGCATAATATTCAACGATACGGTTCATTTTTGATAAACCAATAACGCGTCCGCTTGAGATGTAAGCTACGTGAGCGCGCCCAATGATTGGCAGTAAATGGTGCTCGCAAGTAGAATAAACGGTAATGTTTTTCTCTACAAGCATTTCGCCATATTTGTAATTGTTGTCAAAAGTGGATGCTTTTGGCTGTTTTGCAGGATTTAATCCTCCAAAAATTTCTTTTACAAACATTTTTGCAACTCGATTTGGAGTTCCTTTAATGCTGTCATCTGTCAAATCCATTCCAAGAGTTTGTAGAATGCTTTCGACATCTTTTTTAATTTTTTCTATTTTTTCTTCGTCAGTTATATCAAAAGCATCATCTCTTAGAGGGTTTTTGGCATTACTGCTAAAGTGATTATCTCCTATTTCGTCTAAAAATTCTTCGTTGTTTATCATTAAAAACTACTATTAGTATGTGTATTCCTTTTTAAGGCGGTAAAGATAATTAATAAATAGGAAACCTTTTCTATGCTTTTTAGGATTTAATTGCTCCTTTTTGAATATAATTTAATTTAAAAATAATTCAAAGCAGTTTAAAAACGAAAAAGGCAATAACGAAAGAGTTATTGCCTTTTAAAATTATAATATAATCAATTGATTATCTGTTGTTGTAAACCAATAAACCTTCCTTTAAAATGTTTACGGCTGTGATCAAATCTTTTTTGTTTAAAACATAAGCAATACGAACCTGATTTAGTCCCATTCCAGGTGTCGAATAGAAACCTTTTGCAGGAGCAATCATTACCGTTTCGCCATTTAAGTTGTAACTTTCTAAAAGCCATTGTGCAAAATCGTCTGAGTTTTCTATTGGCAATTCTGCAATACAATAAAATGCTCCTTTTGGTTTTGTTACAATAACACCGTCAATTTTGTTTAATTCGGCAATTAAAGTGTCACGGCGTTCTTTGTATTCTGAAATTACTTCATCAAAATAACTTTGAGGAGTGTCAATTGCAGCTTCGCAAGCGATTTGTTCAATAGTAGGTGGACTTAAACGTGCCTGTGCAAATTTCATTACTGTCGCCAAAACTTCTTTGTTTTTAGTAACCAAACAGCCAATTCTTGCTCCGCACATACTGTAACGTTTAGAAACAGAATCGACCATGATGACATTTTGCTGAACATCTTCCAAATTCATCACAGAAAAATGCACATCATTACCATCGTATAAAAACTCACGGTACACTTCGTCGGCAATTAAATATAAGTCGTGTTTCTTTATCAAACCCGCCAATTGTTTAATTTCTGCTTCAGAATATAAATATCCAGTCGGATTTCCAGGATTGCAAATCAGAATGGCTTTTGTTTTAGGTGTAATTAATTTTTCTACTTCTTCAATGCTAGGTAAGGCAAATGCAGTTTCAATTGTAGAAACCAAAGGTACGACAGTTGCGCTCGTTGATGAAGCAAATGCATGATAATTAGCATAGAAAGGCTCCGGGATAATGATTTCATCTCCTGGATCTGTAATTGTGGCCAGTGCAAAAAGTAAGGCTTCAGAACCACCAGTTGTAACAATGATGTCTTCTGGGTTAACGTTTACATTTTGGCGCTGGTAAAAATGTGCTAATTTTTTTCTATAGCTTTCATATCCGGCAGACGGACTGTATTCTATAAGTGTCAAATCAATATTTTTTACCGCCTCGATGGCCACTTCGGGTGTCTTGATATCCGGTTGACCAATGTTTAAGTGATACACTTTGTGCCCTTTTTGCTTTGCTAAATCTGCGAAAGGTGCCAGCTTGCGTATCGGTGATTCAGGCATGTTTTTGCCCTTGAGTGAAATTGTTGGCATGATATAAATTATTGAAGTGCAAATTTGCATTTTTTTTTCGTATTTAACGTAAATAATACGGGTACTTCTAAAAATGTAACAATAATAAATATATTTACTAATTTTATAATAAAATATTGTCAATGAAAAAATATAAAGTGCTGTTTTTTGGGTTATTCTTACCTTTTTTGCTTTTTGGACAGGGCGATTTTTTGATGGAGAACAATGCGACAAAGGCTACAATACCTTTTAAATTAATAAATAACCTCATTTTTATTCCCATAAAAGTAAACGGAGTAGAACTTAATTTTTTGTTGGATTCTGGAGTTGAAGAAACAATTCTCTTCAGCATGGAAGAAAAACAGGAAGTGAGTTTTAATAATGTTGAAAAAATCAAACTTCGAGGATTAGGAAGTGAAGAGGAAATAGAAGGACTCAAATCGACTAAAAATATTTTAGAAACACATGGTTTAAAATCAAGTGATCACATGGTTTATATCATCTTGGATCAAAGTTTCAATTTGTCTTCTCATATTGGTATTCCGGTTAATGGAATTATAGGTCATAAATTCTTTAGAAATAATTTAGTCGAAATCAATTATCAAAAAAAGCGAATTATTGTCCATTCTAAAAATGCTAAATTTCAAGGAAAATTAGATAAGAAATTTAAAATGGTTCCGATAACTATAGAAAGATCAAAGCCTTATATTGTAACTACTGCAACGGTTAATAATGAGAAGATTGAGGCAAAACTTTTAATAGATATTGGTAATAGTGATGCTTTCTGGATTTTTGAAAACGACAAAATCAAACTTCCAGATAAAAATTTTCCCGATTTTTTAGGAAAAGGATTTAGCGGAGATATTGAAGGACATCGTGCTAAAATTGATCAGTTCTCTATTGACGAATTTGATTTCAAAAAACCTATTGTTTCTTTTCCCGATTCACTTTCTATTAGAAATGTTAAGATGGTTCCAGGACGTATAGGTTCTGTTGGGGGAGAAGTACTTAAAAGGTTTACACTGGTTATAAATTATAAGGATAAAGAACTCTATTTGAGAAAAAACTCCAAATTCAGTGAGCCATTCACCTATAATAAAAGTGGAATCTCTATTCAACATAACGGACTGCAGTGGGTGCAAGAAACTGTTCATTTGGAAACAGTTAGAGTTGCCAATACTATGGACGAACTTCAAGATAAAAATAATAACAATTTTAAGTACAAATTTGCTCTCAAGCCTGTTTATGAAATTGTAAATGTTCGCAGAAATTCAGCTGCAGAAAAATGTGGACTTCGTAAGGGGGATATTATTGTGAGTATTAATAAAATCCAGCCTTACCGATATACTTTGCAGCAAATAAACAATCTTTTGAAATCTGAAGATGATGTATGGATTAATCTGGAAGTGGAAAGAAATAGTGTTGTTTTAAAATTCAGATTTAAACTAGAAGATGAGCTTTAGTGACTAGATTATAAATTGTCTTGATTGAAAACTGTTTTTATTGTTAGATTTTATCTCGTTTTTTGTTTTTGTGAAAAAATGTTTGTTAAAAATATTCATATCCTTAGATATTTTATTATGTTTAACAAAAATTTAATCTATGGCCAAAAACTACTTTAATTTCTTACATTTTGTACTGTTTTTTATTTTTTTTACCATTCTTCCTACCCAAATCAACGCACAATGTGCAGGAACAGATGCACAAAAAATAATTTGTGATATTGAAAATCCTGCAAACGAAACTTTGTCTTTGTTTTCTTTACTTGGTGGTTCTCCAACACCTGGAGGAACGTGGTCGGGTGAAAGTAACTTGAAAATTTTGGATCCTACTACAGGAATTTTACATCCTCAACTTATCACTAGAGGAGGAACTTATCGTTATACATATACGGTTCCTGCCACATCAGGTTGTACAAATAATAAAGCCGTTGTAACACTTACAATTGGTGCCTTCCAAGGTGTTGGATCGCAGGCTACTGTTTGTAATGATAGTAATTTTTTTAATCTTTTTACTGCATTTGATAGCAACTCAATGAGTCCACATTCCAACGGAAGATGGACAGATGTTAATGGAAGAACTCTTACTAATCCGTCTATATATATAGGTGATATCACTGAAAAAACAACACTTCAATACACCTATACTGTTCCTCCGGTTTTGGCATGTTCTACAGCAGAAAAATCTACGACTGTATTTGTTACGATTCTTATAGCACCTAAACCAGGAACTCCTGAAAATTTAGATTTGTGTGGAACAACTGATTTGGCAGGATATACAAATTTAGATTTAGATGGCCAACTTACTGATCAAGACAAAGGTGGAATTTGGACAGGTCCAGGTTTAACCTCAGATACAGATCACAATGTCAATCTTAAAGAATTATTTGACATATCAGGACCAGGAGAATATACTTTTACTTATAAAGTTTTGGCTGTCCCTGATAACTATATATGTAAAGATAAAAGTTCAGATGTAGTAATCACGCTCGAAAAGAGAATTGATTTTACAGGTTCTAAAATCGTAGCCACTAAAGATATATGTGAATCAGAGATTTCTACTGCAACATATTCTGCTAAAATAACAGAAGGTCCAGACGGTATTCCAAATGGAGAATACATAGTTACTTTTAATGTAAATGGCCCTGTTTCAGGATCCGAAGACGTAAGGGTGATTTGTGTCAATGGAGAACTCAATTTTCATATAAGATCGGCATATTTTCAGCAAGTAGGCAAATCTACTATAACTGTTACTAATATCGTTCAAGTTGCAGGGAAGAAATTATGTACCAATATATTTAGTCCATTTTCGACCGATTTGAACGTTTATCCATTACCACGATTAAATGGAGCAACTATAACATCAACTCCCACCTGTCAGAACAAAGCTGGGTTAATGCAAATTAATGCGCCACAATTACTTGACGGAAATTACCGAATTACATATAATATTAATGGAGATAATATTGCAACAGGTGAAACGGCAATTATAAAGGCAGAATCAGGAAAAGCATCTTTTGAGGTTCCAAGAAATTTAAATGTAAAAAGCGGATTATCAGTGATAACAATTCTTAATATAGTTAACATAACAAATCCATCACCGCAGTGTAGTAATACGGCAAATGTAGCTGGAAATCTAATCATAAATCCTCTTCCAAATGCCACAACGGTAAGTGTTGCAGTTAATAATTATTGTTTGAATGACCCTGTTTCGGTTGCAGTTTCTGGACTAGGCAATTTGACAAATGTTAAGATTTCTTATACACTTTCAGATAGTAATTCCGCTGCATTACAAACTGTTACTCAGGTAGTAACAAACGGAAGAATCGATTTTATAATTCCAGCGGGCTTACTTTTAAATTCTGGAAATACAAAAATTACTTTGTTGAACTTAACGAATATGGTAACAGATTGTGATAGCGATCTAATTAATGTATCGGATGATTTCATCATTAACCCTATTCCGGTAGCGCCAATTGCTACTGATCAGAAATTTTGTAAAGTAGACGAGGCAGCGATTGCTAATTTAGAACCAAAAGGATCTCAATATAAATGGTATAACTCTGCGACTTCAACAACGCCACTTGCAGCTACTTATATCTTAAAAACAGAAGATTATTATCTAAGAGAAACTTCTGCGGCAGGATGTATTTCAGAAGCAACAAAAATTTCTGTAATAGTATATGATACTGCTGCACCAGTTATGAATGATACTCCAGATTTCTGCGGATTAGCAAATCCGACAGTTCAGGATTTATCAAACAAAACCAATGTTGCTGGAACAGTCGCGTGGTATGATGCTGTAAATGGTAATTTGCTCCCATCGAGCACTCCTTTAGTTCATCATGTAACGTATTATGGATACGATTTAGATGGAAATACCAATTGTCTTTCTGTAAATCATATTGAAGTGGTGGTGTCATTGCAAGATTGTGATACATCGCAATATGATTTCTTTGTTCCAGATGGTTTTTCACCAAACGGAGATAATGTGAATGATACTTTTAGAATTCCTGATATTGAATTTCTATACCCTAACTATACGCTTGAAATTTATAATAGATATGGAAATGGTATGTATAAAGGAGATAAAAACAAACCAGCCTGGGATGGTATGAACTATGAACAGAGCGGAATTGCCGGTGGAATAGCACCCAACGGAGTTTATTTTTATGTACTTCATTTTAATAAAGACAACAAACCTCCTCAACAAGGACGTCTTTACTTAAATCGATAAATCTCTTTTTATATTTTTAATATAATTTCTAATGAAAAAAATACTACTCTTTATAAATTTCCTTTTCTATTTATCAGCCTTTGCTCAGCAAGATCCGGAGTATACACATTATATGTATAATATGAGCGTTGTGAATCCAGCGTATGCGACAGGAGTACCTGCGATGATGAATTTTGGAGGATTGTACAGAACACAATGGGTTGGAGCTTACGGTGCTCCAAAGACCTTTACATTTTTTGGACATAGTGCCATTTCAGAAAAAATAGAAGCAGGAATCTCATTTATCTCAGACGATATTGGAGATGGTGCAAAAAAAGAAAATAATGTCTACGCTGATTTTGCCTACGTTTTAAAATTAGGAGGAAAAAACAAACTTTCACTTGGTTTAAAAGCAGGTTTTTCTTCGATGCAGACTAATTTCAACGGATTTCGTTTTACAGATCCGCAAACTGATATCGCTTTTTCAGAAAATATAAATGCTACAAAACCAAACATTGGAGTTGGAGCTTACTATTTTAGAGATAATCTTTATGTTGGATTGTCGGCTCCTAATTTACTTAAATCAAAATATATTGAAGAAAAGTCTGGGGTAAATGCTTTTGGATCTGAAGAAATCCATACATTTTTAACAGCAGGTTACGTTTTTCAAGTAAATGATAGGTTGAAATTAAAACCTGCATTTATGTCAAAATTCGTAAAAGGTGCGCCCATAACTTTAGATGTAACAGCAAATGTTTTGTACAACGAAAAATTTGAATTAGGTGCTGCCTACAGAATAGACGATTCTGTAAGTGCTATGTTTAACATCAATGTTACACCTACTTTGAGAGTTGGGTATGCATACGATTATACACTTACAAACTTCGGACAGTTTAATTCTGGAACACATGAGATTATGCTGTTGTTCGATTTAGACCTATTAGGAAAAGGATTTGATAAATCACCAAGATTCTTCTAAGATGAAAAATATGAAAAAACTACTTGTTATTATATTCGTATTTTCAATACAGTTTATAAATGCTCAAGATCAGGAATTGATACGAGCAAAGAAATTTTTTGACAGAACTTATTATACTGAAGCTATAATTTTATACCAAAAATTGGCAGACGAAAGACCTTCGCAAGAAGTCATTAAAAACTTAGCCGATTCGTATTATTACACTAATGATTTAATAAAAGCACAGCGCTACTATCGTCTTTTGGTAAAAAACTACAGTAATAATCTAGATAGCGAATATTATTTCAGATATGCGCAGACTTTAAAAGCGACTAATAGTTATGACGATGCAAATGCTGTTTTAAAAGAATATTATTCAAAATCAGCAAATACTGAAGCTGTTGTTAATTTTGAAAAAGACGTTAAAACGTTAGAAAATGTTTCAGCAATTGGAAAACGTTTCGAAATTAAAAACTTGGCTATCAATACTCCAAACTCTGAATTTGGTGCTGTAAAATACAATGATAATTTAGTTTTTGCAGGAGTAAAATTAAAACCAGGATTATTTGATAAAAAGTACAAATGGGATAATGAGACCTATTTGAATTTGGTGTCAATTCCATTAAAAAATATTAATTCAGGAGATTCTATTGTGAATTATTTTGCCAAAGAATTAAAAACGGGAATGCACGAATCGAATGCGGTTTTTACCAAAGACGGTAAAACGATTTATTTTACAAGAAACAATTCAAAAAACGGAAAGAAAAAGAAAGACGAAAAGAAAATATCCAATCTTCAAATCTTTAAAGCAGAGCTGGTAAATGGAAAATGGACCAATATTACATCACTTCCATTCAATAGTCCGAACTATTCTGTAGAGCATCCAGCTTTAAGTGCCGACGAAAAAGTATTGTATTTTGCTTCTGATATGCCGGGTTCATTAGGTTCTTTTGATATCTATTCGGTTAATATTAATAAAGGAGCATTTGATAATCCGAAGAATTTGGGGCCAAATATCAATACTGATAAAAGAGAACAGTTTCCTTTTGTCTCTTCAGATAATAAACTTTATTTTTCTTCAGATGGTCATTTAGGATATGGTTCTTTAGATGTTTTTGTTTCCGAAATCAATGGTTCAGAGTTTGGAAAAGCAGTAAATGTCGGATTGCCTCTAAACTCCAATTTAGATGATTTTGCCTTTAATATAGATTCCAAAACCAAAGAAGGATTTTTTGCATCTAATAGAGAAGGAGGAAAGGGAAGCGACGATATTTATCAATTTAAAGAAATAAAAGATCTGATTGTCGAAGATTGCAAACAATTTATTGCAGGAACAATTACAGATATTGATACCAAATTGGTTCTGGAAAATGCAACAGTTATGGTGCAAGATTCGGATAAAAAAACTTTAAATACAGTTACAACTGGAGTTGACGGAAAATTTAGTTTTACAGTTCCTTGTGAAGCTTCGTATAAGATTTCGGCTTTTAAAGAAAATTACACAAATGCTTCTAAAACGTTGACTTTAGGCAAAACAAGAGATGCTGTAAATGACGGTTCTTTAGAATTGAAATCTTTGGAAGCTATTAGACAAGAAGAGAAAATACTTGCCGAAAATAAAAGAAAGCAGGAGATTATTATAGAAGAAAATAATAAGAAGAAAGAAGCTTTGGCTGCAATCGAATTGAAAGAAAAAGAAAAGAAAGCCAAAGAAGCTGCCATTGTTGCTGCTGAAGTTAGAAAAAATGAAAAAGTAAAAGAGATTCTAGCGCAAGAAAAAGATGTTGTAAAAGACAAAGATCGATTGATCATTAAAACAGATCCGATTTACTTTGATTACAATATGTGGTATATCCGTAAGGAATCGAAAGTGGTTTTAGGAAGGGTTGTGGAGTTGATGAAGAAATATCCTGAAATGAAAATCGAAATAGGTTCGCATACCGATTCTAGAGGAAATGCTAAGTTCAATGAAGATTTGTCACAGAAAAGAGCCAATTCTACCAGAGAATTTATCATTCAGTCCGGGATTGATGCTAAACGTGTGACAGCAAAAGGTTATGGAGAATCTGTGCCAATCATCAAATGCAAAACAGACGAATCTTGTTCTGAGGAAGAACATGAGCTCAATAGAAGATCCGAATTTGTAATCAAAAATTTGTAAAATTATTTAAGAAAGAAAACCTTTTTATTTAACTTTATAAGATATCAACGAAATAAAAATAATTATGAGAAATCTAACCTTATCTTGTTTGCTTTTATCCTTTATCGGATTGCATAGTTGTAAAAATGAAGAAAAACAAAAAGCTGATGAAGCTGCAAAAGCAGAAGGAGAGAAAGTTGTAAGTACTGCATGTTACAAGGCGATTTATGAGAAAGATACCCTAGATTTAAAATTAAATACTTTAAAAAACGGAAAATTATCTGGAGACATGATCATGAGAGTTGCTCCATCTACAGTGAGAACTGGTGAAGTTGCCGGCGAATTTCATGGTGATACTTTATTTGTGGACTATACTTTTAAAGACAATGTAAATAAAGACAAGACATTCAAAAATCCGATGGCACTTCTAAAACGAAATAATCAGCTTATTTTAGGAAACGGAGTTATGCAGACCACAATGGGAGTAACGTATTTAGTAAAAGACCAGCCAATAGATTTTGAAACGGTAAAATATAAATTTGATACGGCAGAATGTGCTGAGTAGAAATAAAAGAAAAAAGATTGGAGAAGCAAGATTGCTTCTTGTTAAAAAAACAAAGCCGTTTCTAAATTTAGAAACGGCTTTTATTATTTTAGAAATTTAATCCTTATTGAACTTCTCCCTTAATTTTAAGAGCAACTCGTCCGTCAGGATAGTTTACTGCATTGGTTTCAACAGTAATGGTTTTACGAATAGGTCCTGCGACCATATTATATTTTACATCGATTTTTCCTTTTTTGCCCGGCTGAATTGCTGCCGCTGGTTTGGTTACAATGATAGAGCTTACTGTAGATTCGGCACCTGTAATTAATAAAGGAGCGTCTCCGGTGTTTGTAAACTCAAAGGAACGAAGTCCGTTGTCACCTTTAGAAATTTTTCCATAATCAATTGTATTGTCTGGGGCTGCAAATTCAATTTTTGGGCCATTTTGTGCAAAACCTATTGCGCTAAACAATAAGATTGCAATAAAAGAGGCTGCATTTTTCATATGAAATTAGTTTTTAATTGTAAGTAAATATACATTCTTTTAATTAACACACAAATTATTAATTCGCTTTTTATAGTCTACTTAATTATTTACTTTTGCTGTGAGTTATAATTACAAAAATTGAACCAAAGTTTCGTTTATTTGTTTAACTGTTTAATCGTTTAATCGATCTGCCTGAATGCATTTCAAAAAAATAAAACGATTAAACGACTTAACGATTAAACGAATAAACAAAAAAATAAACGATTAAACATATATAAATGACAATTCCAGCACAATTTGACGCTAAGACGATTGAGAGTAAATGGTATGATTACTGGATGAAAAACAACTATTTTCATTCAGAACCAGATCATAGAACACCGTACACTATTGTAATCCCTCCGCCAAACGTCACTGGAGTCCTTCACATGGGACATATGTTGAATAATACGATTCAGGATGTTTTAATTCGTCGCGCGCGTCTTAAAGGATTCAACGCTTGTTGGGTTCCTGGAACAGACCATGCATCTATTGCTACTGAAGCAAAAGTTGTGGCAAAATTAAAAGCTGAAGGAATCAACAAAAACGATTTGACTCGCGAAGAATTCCTAAAACATGCTTGGGAATGGACAGATAAATACGGTGGAACAATCTTAGAACAGCTTAAGAAATTAGGTGCTTCTTGCGATTGGGAACGTACTAAATTTACAATGGATCCAGATATGTCTGCTTCTGTAATTAAATCGTTTGTAGACTTATACAACAAAGGATTAATCTACAGAGGATACCGAATGGTAAACTGGGATCCAGAAGCAAAAACGACTTTGTCTGACGAAGAAGTAATTTACGAAGAACAACAAGGAAAATTATTTTTCTTAAAATATAAAATCGAAGGTTCAGAAGATTTCTTGACTATTGCTACAACACGTCCTGAAACTATCTTTGGAGATACTGCCATCTGTATCAATCCGAATGATGAGCGTTTTACACATTTAAAAGGTAAAAAAGCGATCGTTCCAATTTGTGGCAGAGTAATTCCGATTATCGAAGACGAATATGTAGATGTAGAATTCGGAACAGGATGTTTGAAAGTAACGCCTGCGCACGATATGAACGATAAAACGCTGGGTGAAAAACACAACTTAGAAATCGTTGATATTTTTAATGAAGATGCAACTCTAAACAGTTTCGGTTTACATTATCAAGGAAAAGATCGTTTTGTAGTTCGTACGGAAATTGAAAAAGAACTTGAAGAAATTGGCGCTTTAGCAAAAACAGAAGTGCACTTAAATAAAGTAGGAACTTCTGAAAGAACAAAAGCGGTAATCGAACCAAGATTATCAGACCAATGGTTCTTGAAAATGGAAGAATTAGTAAAACCAGCAATTAAGTCGGTTTTAGAAACTGGAGATATTAAATTACATCCAAAACGTTTCGAAAACACTTATGCGCACTGGTTAAACAACATTCGCGATTGGAATATTTCTCGTCAATTATGGTGGGGACAACAAATTCCGGCGTACTATTATGGAGACGGAAAAGAAGATTTCGTAGTTGCTGAAAACATTGAAGATGCATTAAAATTAGCACAAGAAAAAACTAACAATTCACAATTAACCATTAACAATTTAACTCAAGATGTTGATGCATTAGATACTTGGTTTTCATCTTGGTTATGGCCAATGTCAGTTTTTGGTGGAATTATGGATCCAGAAAGTCCAGATTTTAAATACTATTATCCAACAAATGATTTAGTAACGGGTCCGGATATTTTATTCTTCTGGGTAGCGAGAATGATCATTGCAGGTTATGAATATGCAGGCGAAAAACCATTTACAAATGTATATTTGACTGGTTTGGTTCGTGATAAACAACGTCGTAAAATGTCTAAATCATTAGGAAACTCTCCTGATCCTTTAGATTTGATCGATAAATTCAGTGCAGACGGAGTTCGTGTAGGATTGCTTTTAAGTGCTTCTGCAGGAAACGATATCATGTTTGACGAAGAATTATGCAGTCAAGGAAAAGCGTTCTCAAACAAAATTTGGAATGCCTTCAAATTGATTAAAGGTTGGGAAGTTTCAGAAACTATTCCGCAACCAGAATCATCAAAAGTGGCGATCGAATGGTACGAAGCGAAATTGCAACAGACATTAGTTGATATTGAAGATAATTTCGAGAAATACAGAATTTCTGATTCTCTTATGGCCATCTATAAATTGGTTTGGGATGATTTCTGTTCTTGGTTTTTAGAAATGATCAAACCAGCGTACCAACAGCCAATTGACAGCGTAACTTTCGCGAAAGCGATCGAAATGTTAGAAAACAACTTGAAATTACTTCATCCATTTATGCCTTTCTTGACAGAGGAAATTTGGCAGTTAATTGCTGAAAGAACTCCAGAAGAAGCTTTAATTGTTTCAACTTGGCCAGAAGTAAAACCATTTGATGCAAAATTAATTGCTGATTTTGAAAATTCAATTGAAGTAATTTCTGGAATTAGAACGATTCGTAAAGACAAAAATATTCCGTTTAAAGATGCAATCGAATTAAAAGGAATTAACAGCGAAAATGTTTCGACTTATTTTGATTCAATCATAACAAAATTAGGAAACGTTTCTGCTTTCGAATATGTTTCTGAAAAAGTAGACGGTGCCTTGTCTTTCCGTGTAAAATCAAATGAATATTTCATTCCGATTACAGGAAACATCGACGTTGAAGCTGAAATCGCAAAACTAACAGAAGAATTGAATTACACAAAAGGATTCTTGAAATCTGTAGAAGCAAAACTTTCAAACGAGAAATTCGTAAACGGAGCTCCAGAGAAAGTTCTTAATTTAGAAAAACAAAAACAAGCCGATGCATTAGCAAAAATCGCTACAATCGAGCAAAGTTTAGCAGGTTTGAAATAAGAAATCAAACTTAGTATTACAAAACCCGACAGATTTTTAAAATTTGTCGGGTTTTATTTTGCATTAAAATAAGCTGATTTTTAGCAAAAAAATATATGTGCCTTTTATGATTTTGTATTTTAAAATGATATAAATTTAATACGATTTTACACTATCTAAATTTTGTTTTTCTAATGAAAAAAATTTTGTTTTCCGCCTTTATTTTTTGCCTGTTTCTGTCCTGTTCCGATAAAGTTGAAAAGGTTGAAAAATCCGTTTATTACTGGAAAAGTAATAGGTGGGAATTGAATTTAGAAGAAAATAATATTTTAAATGATTTAAAAATTAGAAAGCTTTACATTAAGTTTTTTGAGATAGATCATAATGAGGTATATGGAGATTTTCCTATCTCTAAAACATCTTTACGTATTTATCAACAGGACAGTCTTGATATTGTTCCGACCGTATATATTAAAAATGAGGTTTTTAAAAATACAAGCAGAGAAAGATTAGATACACTTGCTAATAATGTTGCTTTTTTGATTGATAAATATGCCAAAGACAGATTTGCAAGAGTCAATCCGATTAAGGAATATCAGATGGATTGCGATTGGACTTTGACAACAAAAGATAATTATTTTTACTTTTTGAAAAAATTAAAATTAATTTCAGTAAAAACAATCAGTTGTACCTTAAGACTTTATCCGTACAAATATCCTGAAAAAATGGGCATTCCTCCAGTTGATAAAGCGACTTTAATGTGTTATAACTTGATAAATCCGTTAGAAAATCATTCCAAGAACTCTATTTTGGATATTGAGGAATTAAAGTTGTATCTCAATAAAAAACGAAAATATCCATTACATTTAGATATTGCGCTACCTACTTATTCTTGGATGCAGGTCTATAAAAATGATCACTTTTATAAAGTAATTTATGATGGACAGGAAAAGATTGCCAAATCTTTAAAAGAAATAAAACCACTATGGTATGAGGTTACAAAAGATACTGTAGTTGACAACTTTTATCTAAGAATTGGAGACAAGATTAAATATGAAAATTTAACTGCTGCAAAAATTAATGAAGCAATAGAAGTCATCAAAAAAAATGTTGATTTTGATGCCAATACTACCGTTACATTATTCCATTTAGACGACGAACAATTAAGCAATTATAGTAATGAAGAACTTTCTGGTTTTTATCGCAATTTTAGCAAGTAATAGCTTTTTTGCCTGCGGGTTTTATCCGTTTGGGGAAGAAATTAGATATTCATTTTTAAATCCGCTCAACTTTAATTATTATTCTTATTCTGAATTTAATTATTCGTACAATTCGTTTTATCCAAATGGAAAAGGAGTGTATCCGCAAGGCACAATTGACGAAAATGAAAGCCTTTGGGTAAAATATTGTCACAATAAAGTTCCTGTAGAAGCAATTAGAAATGTTCTGTATGACTTTAAAGAAGAAGATATTAATGAAAAATCTTCGAATGAAATGCTTCTGTATTTTTATAAAACTAAAAATACTGATGCTATAAATTATTTAAAATTTGCTAAAATCTGCGAATTTTTTAACGGAATTTATGATGATCCTTGGGAAAGAAATCAAAGTGCAACAATGCCTAAAAGAAGAAATCTTATCGATAAAGCCATTGCGATTTCAAACAAAACCAAAGATAAGGAAATCCAACTTCGATATACATTTTTAGCTATTAGATTGGCATATTATAATAGTGATTTTGAAGAAATTAAATCCTTGTACGATACTGTTTTTAAAATTCAAAACAAGAAAAATATTTTAAATTATTGGAGTTTGTATTTTCGAACTTTAGCAGAGACAGATAAGGCTTTGGCTAATTTTTATGCTGCACAAGTTTTTGTAAATGCGCCAGATAAGCGTTTTATGATTTCGCAGCGATTTGATTCTACAATTTCTTTGGATGCTGTTTTAAAATACGCCAAAAGTAATGAGGAAAGAGCCAATGTTTATTTTTTGGCTGGAATAAAAAAAAGTGATCAAGCCCTATTTTATTTGGAAAAAGTATACCAATACAATCCACAATTTGAAGGTCTTTCATTTTTGTTATTGAGAGAAATCAATAAAATTGAAGACTGGGTTTTTACGCCTTACTATTCTTTGTTTAATCCAGCTGTTTCAAAATATGATTATTGGTCAGATGAGAAAAATTCAATAAAAGATATTTTAAATAGAGTAGAAAATGATAGGGTTTATGCTGGTAAGGTATTGCAGTTTGTAAATAACGTAAAACTTAAAAAAACGAATGATCCTCTTTTATGGAAAATAGGGAAGTTTTATTTGTCATTTATAACAAAAGATAATCAAAGCTGTTTGAATGAAATTGCGCTTCTAGAGAGGGAAATTCCTAAAAAAGATTCTCTTTACAATCAAATTGAAATTATAAAAGCATTGGCGTTGACTGCAAATCAGGAAAAAGGAAAAGCTGTGATTTTGGAGAAAGTGAAGCCAATTCTTCTTCAAAATCAAAAAAATAGGAAGTTTATTTTCGCTATTGGAAGAGAATTAGAATACAAAGAGAATAGGACTGAAGCTGCTTTTTTATATTCAAAGCTTAATAGTGTAGAAACAACATACAGCAGTGTTAATGATTATGAGTACAATTATGTTACTTGGAAAAGCCTTAAAAATAAAAGTAATTCGTACAGAGATTATTTTTCTGATTATTTCGATTATATAGATGTGAGCTATTCTCCAGAGCAAGTTCAAAAGATAGTTGAAGAAGTAGAAAATGTAAAAAGCAATTTAGATTCTTTTTCTAAATGGAAGCAAAGTTATATTAAATCCCAAATTCCGAGATTGTATGACTTGATAGGAACAAAATACATTCGCCAAAATAAGCTAAAAATGGCTGCAGAGTATTTTAAAAAACTTGATGTTGATGAGTTTGCGAATTATACAGATTGTTTGTGGGAAAAGCCAAATTGTGAGGGTAAAGACAAGTATAATTCAAATCCGTTTTTTGTTCTTAAATATACGCCTGAGTTTATAAAACAGGAAAAACTTTTTAAATTGAATAAAAGAAGTATTACGGAACATTTGATTTTATATCTGAAAAAAGCTTCTAACCCGAAAGAACAAAATAAGGATTATTACTATTTTTTAGTAGCCAACGCTTATTATAATATGACACAAAATGGAAACTCCTGGATGATGCGTCGTTACGACTGGCATAGTTATGCGAGTGATGCACCTTTTGAAGATGAAAAAGAATATTACGAAAGTAATTTGGCACAGAAGTATTATTTGTTGTCACTAAAAAACGCAAAAACAGACCAATTTAAAGCTTTATGTTTACGAATGATTGGTCGATGTGAAAAAAATAAGCTGGAATATCAACATCCAAATGATTACAATAATAGAATTGAGAACTATGATGCTTTTCTGTGGAGTAAAAATAAATACTACCAAGACTTGAAATCTAAGTATTCAGACGATTATGAAAATTTAATGTCTGATTGCAGTTCTTTTGAAGAATATTTTAAAGCGAGAAGATAATCGTTTTTTTTACTAATTATAAACCCGACAGGTTTCAAAAGCTTGTCAGGTTTGTTATTTTTTTTTCGCCACGAATTCACAAATTTTAATTTTCACAATCTATATGTGTAGCAATTCACGAATTATTTGTTTTGCTCAAAGATTGGAAATAAAAAATTCGTGGCTATCTTTTCTTCTTCAAAACCAAAAACAAAGGATAAGAGACAATCGTAATTCCAACAATAGTTGCAAAACCAATAGGATCGCTGTAAATAAACCCTAATAATAATCCAACAGAAACAATGATGGCAATTATAGTGCTCCACGGATACCAAAAAGAACGATATGGTCTTGTCATATCAGGTTCTGATTTTCTTAATTTTATAAGAGAATAATAGGCAAGTCCCCAGACAATAATAGAAATAAAGGCAGCAAAAGAAAATAAAACCTCAAATGAACCCACAAATATTATTAAAAGCAAACTAAAAAGCGATGATATTAAAAGTGCCACGATTGGTGTTCCGCCTTTATTTACAGTTGTTCCTTTTTCAATAAAAAATCCATCACGGCTAAGTCCATAAAGAATTCTTGGCGGAATCATCATAAAAGCATTCAAAATACTGATTAAAGAAAAAATTGAAATTACGGTTACGATTTTTGCGCCGCTTTCGCCGAAAAGAATTTTGGCAACATCGGCAGCAGCCAAATTTGATTTAGCTAAGGTTTCAATAGGTAAAACATGAAAAAAGGCCGCATTTACCAAAATATAAATTGCAACAACGAGCAAAACTCCGCTGTATAAAGATTTCGGAATATTTTTACTCGGATTGTCATTTTCTTCAGCAAAAAAGCAAACAGCATTCCAGCCATTATAAGTTCCGATGATAAGTTGTAGTGACTTAAAAAATCCAAAAATAAGTCCGATTTGAAAGATAGAATTGTCTGTTTTTATTGGCGGAACTTCAACTCCAGAATACAAAAAACAAGCTAAAACTAAAGCCACGAAACAAATTACTTTAAGAAAACTGGTAATCTGCTGGATTACGCTTCCGTTTTTGACACCGCTTAAATGAAGTAAAACAAATGCAATCAATAAAGAAATTGAAATTACAGTTGAATAATTGGCTAATTGCGGAAATAAAATAATAGTGTATTCGCTGATAACAATACAGTAAAACGCTGGAGGAATAGCATTAACAATATAATCATACCAGCCAGATAAAAATCCTGCATATTCGCCCAAAGCTCTTTTTATGTAATTATAAGAACCTCCCGCTTTTGGAAGCATTGTTGCCAATTCTGAATAAGAATTAGCACCAAGCAAAACATACAAACCGCCAAATAACCAGCAGGCAAGAATAAGCCAGTAATTGTTAAGCATTTCGGCGATAGTGCCCGGAGTTCTTAAAATACCAACTCCAATTGTTCCTCCGATGAGTACGGCAATATTAAAGCTAAGTCCTAAAGTTTTTTTTAATTGGTTTTTTGTAGAATCTGACATATTTAGAATGTAGGTTTAAAATGCTATTTGATGACAAAAGTACTTATAATAAGAGATATTTTAGCAAAATAAAAAACCTCACCTTTTGCAAGATGAGGTTTGATTTTCCGAATACTTCGAAAAAATAAAACTAATTCATTTTTTTTAGAATTTATAACGTAAGCTTGTCATAACCTGACGAGGCGCGATTGGGTTTACACTATAATTTTCGTGAACGGTATAATTTAATTCGTTTGTAATGTTTGATAATCTACACAAGATCGAGAACTTTCTCCATTCATAACCAAGAGAAGCGTCTACAGTTACATATCCTTCTAATGGAATATCACGATCTCTGATAGTAATAATGTAAGCTGGATCTGGTTTTGGATTAGTTGGAGTTGGAGTAACTGCTGTCCAAAGATAATCATCATTCCAGCCACCAGTACGATCACCAATATAATTTCCGATTGCTCCAAAAGTTACTCCTTTAAAGAAACCACTTGGTAATTTATAGAAAAAACTCAAATTGGCAGTATTTCTAGGTGTTCTTGCCAGAACATCTCCAACAACAAGACTTCCATTTGTTCCTGATGATTTTGATACTTTGGTTTCGTTAAAACTATAACCAGCCATTATGTTAAGCCCTTCAACAGGATAAGCAGTAATATCAATTTCTACACCTTTTCCTTTAGTTGCTCCAACTAATTCTTTAATCGAAGTGTTGGCATTTTGTGTAACACCGTCTGCTAAAAAAGGAGCGGTTTGAGCTAAATTATTATTTGTAATTTGATAAACCGTAACGTTTGTACTCAAAAGACCTCCCCAGAAATCTTTCTTTACACCCGCTTCATATTGATCTATAATAGATGGATCTAAAGGTTTTGAATCGACTGTTGTTCCTGTGTTTGGAGAAAACGAGTTAGAATAACTTGCAAACAATGATAAATCTTTAGTAGGCTGTACAACCAATCCAGCTTTAGGCGAAAAAGCTTTATTTATTGCTTTTGCTCCGTCTACTGTTTCTGCATTTTCAAGCGAAGTAGTGATAACTCCTTGTTTTACAGTTTCTTTTGCAGTTGCAACATAACTTTCTTGCCATGACCAGCGTAATCCTGCTAAAACTTTGATATGTTTTGTAACTGAAATCAAATCCTGAGCATAAGCACCAAAACGCTGTGTATTGGTAGTGGCTAATTGTGTTGCTCTGGTTGGGTATGGAATATCACGACTTTGCGTGCTGTAATCGTACGTATAAAGATTTATTGCCGTAGCTTCTGTTGTAATAGCAGTTGTACCATTTGGCGTTGCATAAAAACCATAAGTATAATTAGGAGCAATAGAGTTCTCATAATCTACTCCAGTAAATATCTGATGTTTTATTTTTCCAGTATTGAAAGTTCCCTGTAAACTTAACTGATCGCCAAAAATGTTCTCAGCAGCATCGGCTTTTGTTAAGCCACGTTTCCAGTTTCCATAAGCATCAATTGTACTTAATTGTGCAGTTGAAGTTTGTGTTCTTCTATAATATTGATAAGAAGAATTGAAGTTTAATTTCCAGTTTTTGTTGAAATCATGGTTAAATAACATCGAAGCGCTCGAAGATTTAGTATTTGCAGTTGACCAAAGTGCTCCGAAGAACTCGTTGCGAGGCAGGTCTAAAATTGTTTTTCCATAAATTCCGGTACCAAAATCAGGAGTCCAATCGGCACTTAAATAATCTCCCTGCAAGGTAATTTGAGTTTTATCTGATAGATGAAACAAAAGAGAAGGATTAACATAAATACGTTCGTTTTTTACAAAATCCCTGAAGCTTTCAGAGTTTTCATAAGACCCTGTAATACGGTAAGCAATAGATTTATTTAAAGGACCGTAAAAATCAATAGCAGGTTTGTAGTAAGAATAACTACCAATTTGCATCGATACTTCACCACCTTTAGTGAATTTAGGCGTTTTGGTAACTAAATTCATAATTCCACCTGGCGCAACATTTCCGTACAATAAAGCCGAACCCCCTTTTAAGAATTCTACTTTTTCTAAAGAAGAAACTTCTGGAATAGAACCCGCATTATAACGAAAACCATTTTTAAACATATTGTTGGCACTCATATCATAACCTCTCGAAAAGAAAGATTCTTGTGCACCACCACGAGCAGATCCGACATAAACCCCGTTTAGGTTCTTTACTACTTCACTCAATCTTATTGCTTGTTGCTGTTCTATAATTTCATTGCCAACAATTTGAACACTTTGTGGTAAGTCCATTACTTTAATTCCTGAACGAGCGGCTTCAACTGGTTTTTTAGGTTTATTTGTTGTGACTAAAACTTCATTCAGAATTTCGCCTTTTTTATTTTTTACAGTGTCGTTAACTGTAGAGGTACTTTCGTTGCTTGAATAGTCTTGCCCATAAGATGCAAAACTTAATAATCCTAGTGCAAATAGTAAATTGTATTTCATGGTCTTTATTTAGATTCAATAAAAATTATTGAGTGCAAATATAAATACACATGTTCTTTAACATGAAATTATGACGTGGTTTTCTTACTTAAAACTTGCTTAGTTCTTTCTTAAGATTTGCTTAAGATTTTTCTAATGTTATTTTAATTTTGTATTAATGTTGCCTTTCAAGAATAAAAAAACCTCGCTGTAAAAGCGAGGTTTTCTCAATTGAAATTAAATCTAAGAATGAAGTCTTCTAAAATTATTTTACTGTAATTTGGTATGTAGCCATTTTCCAGATTTCATCGTATTTTTTACCGTTATGTTCTCCGGCTGCTTTTTCTGTATGAGCATATTCAACCATGTAATTTCCAGACCAGATAGGAGTAAAAGAGAATTCACCTTTATCATTTGTCCACAATTCTTTTTCCCAGCCGTTTGGAGCAATAACTTTAATTTTTGCTTCTTTTGCAGAAACACCATCGTATAAAGCAAATCCAGTTATTTTAGCATCTTTTTTTGCTACGTCGGCATTTTCAGAAAATAAACCAATTTGATTCTTATTTGCTGTAGCATAATTTCCAGCTGTTTTATTCCCAACAACTACAGTTGCGCTTGAGTTGTAATCTAATACCATAGTTCCGTAAACATCTTTTACTTTATGGTGCATTACTACAGTATAAACACCATCTTCATCTGGAGTAAAAAAAGCTTGATATTTATTGTCTAAAGCTTTAGAAGTTAATTTGGTTTCTTTTTTAGAAGGAGAGATTAATACTAAAGAAAAATCTTTTAAGTCAGAGAACCATTTGTCCGCTTTTGTGATGTCGTTATCAGAGAATTCTCCAAAGTAAATAGAAATTTCCTGTGGCTTTCCTTTTGTACCAGTTGCTTTTGTATCTATCCAAAGCGCATGAGCAAAGATTTGGGGAGCAGCAAAAAGCATTAAAAATAAAAAAGATAATGTTTTTAAAGTATTTGATTTCATAAGATCAAGTTTAAAATTGTTAGAACGATATTTTTTACAAACATAAGGCTTATTTAGAATAATTAAAAATTAAAAACAATAAAAAAGCCTCGAAATCCCATATTTTAATGGACTTTCGAGACTTTTATAATCTGTTTTAACTAATGTTAGAATTTGTAAGCAAAACTTGCTACAACATTTCTAGGCTTTTGCGGATTTACGGTTGACCATCCTCCATTAAAATAATCTTTATTCGCAATATTATTTACATTTAAACTTACGCGATATTTTGTAGTGTTGTAAAATAACGCACCATTGATAACAGTGTAGGCAGGTAGAATAAATTTACCAGTTACATCACTATCTAAAATTGCATTATCACTAGCATAATTTCCTCCAAAGCCAATACCGAAATTTTCTAATGCTCCTTGGTCAAATTTATAAGTTGCCCAAAGGTTTACTAAGTTTTTAGGTCCAGCCCAAAAAGGTCTTTTTCCTTGATCTAACCAAACATTAGCTTCATCTCCTTTTGTAATTTTACTATC
The DNA here is from genome assembly GCF_020026915.1 of Flavobacterium potami. Taxonomy (GTDB): domain Bacteria; phylum Bacteroidota; class Bacteroidia; order Flavobacteriales; family Flavobacteriaceae; genus Flavobacterium; species Flavobacterium potami. The sequence continues at coordinate 250,360 of NZ_JAINUY010000002.1, forward strand.
ATTGTAACTATATCCAGCAATAATACTTAAACCTTTTAACGGTGCAGCATTCAAATCAAATTCGAAACCTTTGCTTCTTGCTTCTCCACCTTGAGAGCTATACATTGGATTGCTTGTAACTAGATTGGCAACATTAATGTCATAATAACTCATAGTTGCGGTTAGTTTGTCTGAAAACAAATTTGCTTTAATTCCAGTTTCTAATTGGTTAGCATGTTCAGGCTCAAAAGTTTGAGAACCTACAAAATCGCCATTATTGTCATAAATTGCAGTTGGAGCAATGTTTCTAAAACCGTTCATGTAATTTGCAAAAACAGATAATTGATCTTCAATTGGCTGATAAACAACTCCAAATTTTGGAGAAAATGCTGTCTGTGTGTAATTATCATCATCGGTTTTAATGTTTCCTTCAGTGTCAAAATAATCAACTCTTAAACTTGCCATTACCAATAATTTTCGTGTAATGTTCAATACGTCAGAAGCATATGCACTGTAAGTAGCATCTTTAGAATTGTAATTTGGACCAGGTTCTGAAGCTAATAGCTTATCTACAGAAGTTTGTGTTAGATTGTATGGATTTGCTGGATCTAATTGTCTTACATCTCCTTGCGCTGTAACGTTATACAAATGACCATAACCAGAACCTCCAAACATCACATTTCTTTCAAAATAATCTAGACCAACTACAAGACGATTTCTCATTTTTCCAATTTTAAAATCTCCTATGAAATTTTGCTGAATATCTGTTGTACTGGTTTGAGAATTTTCTTTTGTGATCCATAAAGCGAAATCACGATTTCCGTCTTCATTATCGTAGATATAAGAATAATATCCTTTTGATTTTGATGAAGTTCTTGATAAAACCGTTTGAGAAGTCCACTGATCTGAAATTTTATACATCATTTGTCCCTGCAAATTAAATCTCGGATTTTTCATTGGAAGATCGTTGCTGTAAAAAGACAAGTCTGTTTTATAATTTAAGTCGGCTAAATCGGTAAATTGTAGTGGAGTATCTCTTCCTAAGAATAACATAGATGGCGTTGTTTTTTCTTCTGCCATGAATTCGGTGTTAATTAAGAAAGATAATTTTTCGTTTACTTTATAAGAAAGGGAAGGAGCAACGAAGATCGAAGTACGGAATCCGGCATCCTGAAAACTGTTTTCTGTTTGGTAAGCCGCATTGATTCTGAAAGCTACATTATCAGCATCATCCAAAGGAGTGTTGATGTCGGCTGTTACTCTGTTCAAGCCAAAGCTTCCCGCAAGGTACGATACTTCGCCGCCAAAACCACTATAAGGTTTTTTAGTAACAGTATTAATTAGTCCACCGTAACTTACTAAACTACTTCCGAACAAAGTTCCTGATGGTCCTTTAATAACTTCTACACGTTCGATATTTGCAGGATCTAAAGTACCGCTTGTTACGCCAGGTAATCCGTTAACAATATTAGCCTGAACTTCAAAACCACGTAGCGAATAATAAGAGCCACCGTCGCCGCCGCGACCTGTAGATTCCCATAATTTCTGAATTCCAGGAACATTTTTTAATGCATCTTCGTAATTCGTAATCGCTTGTTCTTTCATTAATTCTGAAGAAACGATATTATAAACCTGTGGATTTTCAATATTTTTAAGAGGCATTTTAGAAACATATGTACTTTGTTTCGGGAATGCTTTTCCTCTGTTATTGGTTATGATTACCTCTTTTAATTGTTTATTTGAAACTGTCAATTGCAAACTAAGAGTAGTAATCTCATTAGCCGTAACTGTTACTTGTTGTTCTAATGTTTCATAACCTGATAAAGAAACCTGTAATGTGTAAGTATTTGGTTTTACTCTATTAAATTCAAAAGCACCGTCTTCATTACTTATTGTGCCATATTTTGAACTTTTTAGGATAATGTTGACTCCAACAGCCAGTTCTCCGTCGGAGGTTGTAATGGTTCCTTTAATTTTTCCGAAGTTTTGCTGAGCAAAGAGATTGCCGCAGAATAAGAATAGCAGGCAGAATATGGTACTTATCTGCTTAATGCTATGATTTGAATAATTCATGGTAATTTTTTTTTGGATTAATTTTGCTTTATTATTTAGAATAATTAAAAACAAGGCAAAAATATAAATTATAATTTCCTTAACAAAAAAATAGACCACTAGAAACGTTATTAAATTAAAAAGAAACCAATTGTCATTAAACTGGTTTCGATGTTGTTTTCTTCTTTTTATTTCTTCCCCACCAAATTAGAAAGCCTGTAATGGGTAAACTGGCGGCTACTAGACTGGCAAAAAAGGCCAAAACTTTTCCGGGAAAACCAAGAATGCTTCCAACGTGTAAATCATAATTTATGAATCGAAATTTCTCGCCATTATTTTGATCTTGATATCTGGTGACTTTCAGGTTTTTTCCAGTGTATCGGTCAAATTCCATGGAAATATCATTAAAACGATTTTCATATCGAATGAAGGTTCGAAAAGTGGCTAAAGAATCTTTTTCTTCTGGTAAAAATAAAAAATAGCTTTTAGCTTCAGGATTAGCTTTTAGAGTTGCTGTATATATTTTATCTGTAGCTATAGTTTTGGTGTAATGAGTTGTATCTGAAACAATTCTTTTTTCTTCGGGAAATGTTTTTCCTCCATTAAAAAGTGCTTGAACTCCTTTGTCATACCATTGAAAAGCCCAAACCAATCCCGTTAAAGCAATTATTAAAGTAAAAAGCATCGTATAAAATCCTATAATATTATGCAAATCATAGTTTTTGCGTTTCCATTTTGTGGTGTTTTTCCATTGAAACCAAAAACGTTGTTTGGCAGCGCTTTTGTTTTTCGGCCACCAAAGTATTAAACCCGTAAGTAACGAAATAATAAATATTATGGTTGCAGTTCCTGTAATCGGATCGCCAATTTCACTTTTAAAACAAAGCGTCTGATGCAGCGCTCGCACAAACACAAAAAACTCAAAATTATAGTCTTCTATTTTTGTAACTTTTCCTGTGTATGGATCGACATAGACATAATTGGTTTTATATTGATTCCAGTACCAAATCGCATCTTTATCAGCTTCTTCATAAAACCAGGTTTCAATGGTACGTTTATCATCCTTGAATGTTTTACATCCAGAGAATTCTTGTTTTGGAGCCACTTTTTTATTGGCTTCTTTTGCAATTTTAATCAATTGACTGATAGGTAGTTTTTTGTCTTTGACTTGCTCGACATAATAATAGTCATGAATTATGGGACGTAACTCTTCTTCAAAAGCATACAAACAGCCTGTAATTCCGAGTATAACCACGATTAAACCAGAAGCTAATCCTAGCCATAAGTGTACTTTTTTTATAAAATTTTTAAATGTCATCTTTAAAAAGCTCCTTGTTATCAAAAAAGCACCTCATGATTTTTTATAGAGGTGCTTTTTATATTTAATGTTGAATTTTTAGTCTTAGAATTTGATTGTCAAATTAGCAAGAATGTTTGTAGGAGCTTGAGATGTTCCCCAGAAATCCCAGTATTTTTCGTTTGTTATATTGTTGAATTTTAAACCGATTCTCCATGAAGAATGATCATAATATACCGATGCGTTATAGGTAGTGTAAGAAGGCATGTAAAAAGTATTATCTGCGGTAAAATAATTGTCATCAATATAATTAGCACCAAAACCTAATCCTAAACCTTTTAGTTTATTTTGGAAAGTATATGAAGTCCAGAAGTTAACAACATTTTCAGGCGAACTTGTAGCTTTGTTTCCTTCAATAGTAGCATCAGTAGCTTTTACGATTCTATTATCATTGTAACCATAACCAGCCACAATATTTAATCCGTTGATTGGATTTGCAATTAATTCAAAATCAAATCCTTTACTCACTTGTTTTCCATCTTGTTCTGTAAATCCAGTAGCATTCAATCTTGTAGCATTGTCAATTGTAATATTGTAATAACTTACCGAACCGCTTAATTTTTTATTAAAAGCATCAGCTTTGATTCCAAATTCATATTGCGAAGCATAAATAGGATCTAAAACTAAGATTGAAGCGTCAGGTTGTGTAACCGGCTGCATATTTTGGAAACCATTCATGTAATTTCCAAATACCGAAACCTGATCTTTAACTAATTCGTAAACTAATCCAAGTTTTGGAGCCAATGCATTTTGGTGATATCCTTCTACAGTACCTACTTTTTCACGATCAAAATTGTCAAAACGTAAACTCAGCATAGCCGAAAGACGATCCGTAAAATTGATTACATCACATGCATAAGCGCTGAATGTTTTTTGATCTGCAACTGGAGATGTTGTAAGTACAAGACCAGCATCAACCGCTTTTCTTCTAATAGGAGCGAAGTTGGTCGTAACATCAATATTATCAAGAGTAAAAGTAGTTCCTCCAGAAAATGCAGAGCTATAAAGTCTGTAGTTGATACCCGCTAAAAATTTATGTTTGATGCTTCCAGTTGAGAATTTTCCGTTAAGGTTTTCCTGAATGTTAGTATAGTTATTGTAGATAGGTCCCCAAAGTCCAACTCTTCTGGCAACTTGAGTTGGTGAACTCCAAACGGCATAACTTTGATAACTGCGTTCTACATCTTCGCCAACAAATGAAAATACGGTTGTCGATTTCCAGTTTTCTGATATTTCATATTCTGCTTGCGCGAAAAACTTAGTAGCAGAGGTTTTAGCATCATTGTCATCATGGAACATCGATTTTCTGTAATCAATTTTTAAATCATTTGGATTTGTAATTCCAGAAGTTGCAGCATAAGTATTGTAAGTACGTCTTGTATTATTAACGTTATAAAGCTCAGCATCAAAGTTAAAAGTAAGTTTGTCAGACGCTTTGTAAGTAAGACTTGGTGCAAAAAGTAATGCATTATTAAAACCGTAGTTTAGGAAGCTTTTTTCTCTGTTAACAGCCATGTTTATTCTAAACAATACCGTTTTATCTTTGTTTAAAGGCGTATTTACATCTGCAGTAAGTCTGTTTAAACTGTAGCTACCACCAGTGTACGAAATCTCAGCAGCAGTGGTTTCGTGAGGTTTTTTAGTTACTAAATTGACAACTCCACCAAATGATGAAACAGATGAACCAAATAAAGTTCCAGAAGGCCCTTTCATAATTTCAATTCTTTCCACATTTCCAAGATCTACAGAAGAACGTCCAGAAGCAGTTTCCATTCCGTTTCTAGCATTTACACCTACAGAAAATCCTCTGAAAATGACACCAACTCCTCCTGATGGATAGCTGATAGAAACAACTCCAGGAGAATTTTGTACCGCACTTCTAATATCTACAGCAACTTGTTCCTGTAAAAGTTCTTTTTGAATAACGCTGTAAACTTGCGGATTTTCCAGATTTTTAAGTGGCATTCTGGCAACGTAGTCTGTTTTTTTAGAAAGAATGCTTTTTTTACCGCTAATTACCACTTCTTTTAATTCTTTATTCGAAACTTTAAGTTGCAAATTAAGTGTAGTAGTTTCATTTTCTGTAACGGTAACTTGGGTTTCTAAAGTTTCGTAACCCGTTAAAGAGATTTGAAGCGTATAAGAATTCGCTCTTACTCTGTTAAAATCAAAAGTACCATCGTCGTTTGAAACGGTACCGTATTTAGTGTTTTTAAGAATAATATTTACTCCCGCTGCTGCGTCGCCGTCAGAAGTGGTAATGGTTCCTTTAATTTTTCCGTTATTCTGTTGTGCAAAAATGGATAAGAACGAAAATAAAAAACTGACTGAAAATAGAAAACGAAGCGTTTTCTGGTTGTGGTAATTCATTGTATTTTTTTTATTGGTTTGTAAATTGTTTTTATTTAGAATTAATAAAAACAGTGCAAATGTAAAAATTAATTTTTCTTTGACAAACATTATCTTAAGGATTTATTTAGCTAATTTTAAGATTGTTTTAAGAAAGTAAGAGCTTTCGTATTTGAACTATTTGAAAATAAATTCGAGTTTTTGTGAAAAAAGTAGAAACAAACCTGCTTACCCTAAAAAAAGCCGTAATTTTGCAGTCTGAAAAACAACTTCATGATTTTATCTTTCTTTAAAAAAATTCAAAATACTCCTAGAGGTTATCGAATAGCCAATACAGTTTTCTTTTTTCTTTCAGGTTTTGGTTATTCTTCTTGGGTATCAAGAATTCCACATATACAAGCACAATTACATTTAAGTGAAGCACAGTTTGGAGCTGTTTTATTTGCTTTTCCGATTGGTTTAATGCTGACAATGCCGTTTACAGGAAAATTGTTAAATAAATACAGCAGCCGATATATCATGCTTTTAGGAGCTATTATGTTTAATATTGTGCTGTCTCTGCCTGGTTTAGTAGCATTTGTTTGGCAATTAGTTTGCGTACTTTTGGTCTTTGGAGCGTCTCGTAATATCTTCAATTTGTCAATTAATGCACAGTCTCTGGAAGTGCAAAAATTATATCCAAAATCAATTATAACGCGTTTTCATGCGGTTTGGAGTATTGCGGTTTTTTCTGGAGCTGGTTTAGGATATGTTATGGTGACACAAAAAATTGCGCCATCTCACCATTTACTTGGAGTAAGTGTTTTTATGCTGGCGCTGACGGCTTGTTTTTATCCAATGAGTATTCATAACGAACCTGTTCCTGTTAAAAAGAAGTTTTTCTCGATGCCCGAAAAAAACTTGGTAAAATTTGCCTTGATTTGTTTCGTTTCTATGGCTTGCGAAAATACGATGTACGATTGGAGCGGAATTTACTTTGAAAATATCTTAAAAGCTTCTCCAAAATTAACCAGTGCCGCGTTTGTATTCTTCGCATCTGCAGTTACTTTAGGACGTATTTTTGGTGATTATGGGGTAATGAAATTTGGAACTAAAAAAATATTACTTTACAGTGGTATATTGATTACACTTGGTTTCGGAATCTGTTTTATCTTGCCTTATGCATATCCAACTATTTTCGGCTATGTTTTAATCGGATTTGGAGTTTCTTGTGTCGTTCCGTTGGTGTTTAGTATTGCTGGAAGATCTTCTAAATTGAGCAGTGGTTCTGCTTTAACTTCTATCTCAACAATTGGTTATTTAGGATTTTTATTGGTTCCGCCAATGGTTGGTTTTATCTCTGAATATTTAAGTATGAAATGGGCGTTTTTGGTAATGGCGATTTTGGGAATACTGATGATTTTTATGGTGAATAAAATAGGGGAGAATGAGTAGGTTTTTTAATGATATCTAGGGCTCTAAGATTTTTTATTCAAAACAACTTATCATTTTAGTTATCTTTTTTCAGTGTTAATCCTTTTAGATTAATTTTTCTTTTTTTATCCTTATGTAAATCGTATGATTCAAGGAAAAAATTATTTGTATCTGGAAAATTATCTACTAATAGATGAATCTCATTTAAATTCATTAGTTCTTTCGTACTATCGCGCTCAGTAATTTGATATAATATGCCATTTAACTTTTCATTTTTATAATTTTTAAATTCAAAATTTAATGTACTGGCATTTTTTGAGGTAATATAATTTATATATAGACTATCTTTATTGAGATTACAATAACCAAACTCTATTGTACGCCTGTTGTTCTTATTTAGTTTTAAATTTTCATATTTGCTATGAAGTGTTATTGTTCCAGAATAAAAATTAGGTTTATCTGTTTTAGATATTTTTAAATCATAATAGCAACTTTCAATAGTATCTAATTTATTGTTTTTTAAAACTTTAATTTGATTTGAAATAGTATCGTTTTTTTTGATAACATATATTTCTATTTCTTCCGTTCGATCTTTAAAATTAAGTCTCATAATACTTCTCAAATATCTTTTACTATTATCTAATTTTTTAGAATCGGATTTTTTTGAGACGTATTTTTTTTCTTCCTTTTGACAAGAAATAGAAAAAAAACAGATTGTAAAGATTAAAAGTAAATTTCTCATGTTACTTCTTCGTCATGACAAACTTCTCAGAACTTGGTTTTCCATTCAAATTCCCTGAAATTTCAGCAGTTAAAGTATTGTTTGCACCTTTTGTATAGGTAATTTTTTGAGGATAATCGTGTTTTGCATTTTCAAAAACCAATTGCTGATCTGTTTCTGAAGTAGAAGGGAAGAAGACCGGTTTATCGTCGTTTTGACCTTTTACAGTTGCTTTATACGTCAATGTTTCGCCTAATTGCGCCAAAACAATTGTTTCAAAATGAAGCGTGTCTTTTCCTTTTATAAAATAAGAAGAAGCGCTAAAAGTACTGTCGTTTAATTTTTGCCAGTTTTCAGATAATATGCCTTCTGGAGAAGTGTTTTCCCAATTTCCAATTAACCAGTCGGCTAATTTGATTTTATCTTTCTCAACCGTTTCTTTTTTCTGGCAAGAAACGAAAGCTATTATAAGTGCAATAAGAGTAATTTTCTGAAACATATTTATGAGATTTTGGGTTCGTAATAGAGTACTAAAGTATGAAATTTTTTTTCTCCACGAATTCACGAATTTTTTATTGATAAACGGGGTGTTTAGTTTGCCATTAATTACACGAATTATTTATTGAAATATTTTGCCACAGATTTAATGGATTAAAAATGATTTTATTTCACGCAGATTGTACAGATCTGAGCAGATTTATTTTGATTTGTTTAAATAAAATCTGCGAATATCAGCTTAAATCATTTTAAATCTGCGTCAAACAAATATAAATTCGTGAAAATTCGTGCAATTTGTGGCGGAAAAAAAACTTAAACGCTGGTACTCAAAATCGAATAAACCAATTCTTTGGTAGGTTTTTGATCTTGAAGTTTTGCGCGAACTTCATCAAAAGTTACTTTAAAATCACAGCCCGATTTATATTCGGTGCAACCATAAGCGGTTTTGCCTTTTAAAATTGTTCCTTTTTTACATTTTGGACAAACCAAAGCATCCGAACTTTCTTCTTTAGGAGCAGTCTTTTTATCTGTTTTTTTAGGTTCTAATTTCAATTTGTAATTTTCTTCAAAACGAATCAAACCTTCTACGGTTCCAGAATCTGTTTTGAAACCTTTTATATTGACAGTTGAACCTTTCTGAACCAATCGCAAATACTGACTTTCCGTGATTTTTTTATCATGAAAAACAAAAGGTAAAACAAAATCACAGCCTGATTTGTATTCGCTACAGCCAAAAGCTGATTTTCCTTTTATTAGATTTCCTTTTTGACATTTGGGACAAGTTTCTGCCGTAATTCCAGAGGCTTTCTTTTTCTCTTTTTCTGCTTTTACAACTGGTTTCTGAATTGAAGCGGCATGCGAAATATTAGCGTGTTTGGTTTCGCTTCGAACTTCATAAACCAAAGCTTCCACCATGCTTTTCATGTTTCTAATGAATGCTGCAGCGGTAAAAGTTCCCTTTTCGATGTCTTTCAGTTGTTTTTCCCAAGTTCCAGTAAGTTCTGCCGATTTGACCAATTCGTTCTGAATCGTATCAATCAACTGAATTCCAGTTAAAGTGGGTAAAACCTGTTTTTTGTTTCGAACAATATATTGGCGTTTGAAAAGTGTTTCAATAATATTCGCACGAGTAGAAGGACGACCGATTCCGTTTTCTTTCATCAATTCACGTAAATCCTCGTCATCGACCTGTTTTCCTGCGGTCTCCATCGCACGCAACAAAGTAGCTTCCGTAAACTGATTCGGCGGTTTAGTTTCTTTTTGAAGAAACGAAGGCTCGTGCGGACCTTTTTCACCCACAGTAAAACTTGGCAGTAAATCGGGTTCTTTTTCCTTAGCGTTTGGATCTTCAAAAACAACACGAAAACCTTTTTTCAAGATTTCTTTTCCGGTTGCTTTAAAAGTAACGTCGGCAGCTTTTCCGATAACTGTGGTATTGGCAACCAAACAATCATCATAAAAAACAGCAATAAAACGTCTGGTAATAATATCGTAAACCTGCTGTTGATTGAACGGCAGATTATTTTGAACTCCAGTTGGAATAATCGCATGGTGATCGGTTACTTTTTTATCGTTGAAAACCTTTGGCGATTTCTTGATTTTTTTCTCCAAAATAGGCTGCGTCAATTCGGCATAATTGCTTAATTTCTGTAGAATTCCAGGTACTTTGGGGTAAATATCTCCAGGTAAAAATGTGGTGTCAACTCTGGGATACGTAATGACTTTTTGTTCGTATAATGTCTGTGCAATCTTCAATGTTTCTTCTGCCGAAAAGCCAAATTTTTGGTTGCAATAAACTTGTAAACCTGTTAAGTCGAAAAGCTTTGGAGCGTATTCGTTTCCGTTCTTTTTCTCAACAGAAACAATTTCGAAATCACTTTCTTTTACTTTTGCAGCTACAATTTCTCCATCTTCTTTGTTTAAGAAACGACCTTCTTCATAACTAAAAAGTGTTTCTCTGTATAAAGTCTGTAATTCCCAATACGGTTGAGGTTTAAAGTTTTCGATTTCTCTGAAACGATCTACAACCATCGCCAAAGTTGGCGTCTGCACACGACCAATAGACAAAACTTGTTTGTAACCGCCATGTTTTACGGTGTACAAACGAGTTGCATTCATTCCTAGAAGCCAATCTCCAATCGCTCTCGAAAATCCAGCGTAAAATAAATTATCGTAATTAGAAGAGGGTTTTAAGTTTTCAAAACCTTCTTTAATCGCTTCTGTAGTCAAAGATGAAATCCATAAACGCTGAATTTCTCCTTTATAATGCGCTTCATTCATCACCCAACGCTGAATCAATTCTCCTTCTTGTCCAGCATCCCCGCAGTTGATGACCACTTCGGCTTTGTCAAAAAGACTTTTTATGATTTTAAACTGTTTCTGGATTCCCGAATTTTGAACCACTTTGGTTTCAAACTTTTCAGGAAGCATCGGGAGATTGTTCAAATCCCAACTTTTCCAGTGCGGACGGTAATCGTTGGGTTCTTTTAAAGTGCATAAATGCCCGAAAGTGTAGGTTACTGCATAGCCATTGCCTTCATAATAACCATCGTGTTTGGTATTGGCACCCAAAACAGATGCTATTTCTCGTGCTACACTTGGTTTCTCGGCAATACAGACCTTCATTTTCTCCTTTCTTGATTAATAAGCGAAATTAGGGAATTTTCTTTGAAGAGGCAAAGAAGCAAAGGTTCAGAGTTACAAAGGTTTTTTGTTTAGCTCTCGCAAAGTCACAAAGACGCAAAGTTTTTGTTTTTATGATTATTTATAAAACCTACTAATTATTCCGGAATTATTTTTCCCTCAACAAATTCTTTTTTTTCTGTAAGCTTTCCATTTTCATCGTACGATTTGAAAACGCCATTTTCAACATCATTTTTATAAAATCCTTCGGCTTGAAGTTTTCCATTTTCATGATATTTCACTGCTTTTCCATTTTTTTTGCCAAAAGAAAAATTCATTTCGGCTCTTAAATTGCCATTAGGATGCCATAGTATGTAAATTCCATCTATTAAATCTGATTTATAAAAATGAATACCTTTTTTCTGTCCATTGTTATACCAAGATTCGCTTTTACCTTCGGCTTTGCCATTAATCCAGTTTGTTCTTTCTTCAGGTTTACCATTTTCGTAGAAAGATTCATAAAGCCCATTTTGTTTTCCATTAGACCAGTTTGATATTTCTTTTCTTTGTCCATTTTTATACCAGCTTTCATTTTTACCATCTAATTTATCTTTAATATATTCTGTAACGTGAGATAATTGACCGTTTTCAAAATACCATTGTTTTATGCCAGTTCCATTAATTAGATTATTATCCCATTCTATATTTCCATTGCCATAATATCTTGTCCATTGACCATTAATTTTATGATTTTTCACAACTGCTTTTTCAAAGATTTTTCCATCTTGAAAATATGAAATATAAGGTCCATCATTAACATAATATTGAATAAATTTATCAGACTTAACTAAGGCATAATGTATTAGTTTTTCATTTTGATCGTACCAGTAAATTGTGTCGATATTTTTGCCGTTTTTTAGTTTTCCTTTTTCGTAAACGCTGCCTGCAGAATAAAATGAAGTGTATTTTCCATCTTTTACTGTAGTTTGGTCACTTACTGGAATCCATGATGATTTACCAGTTTCTGAATCTTGCCAGTATACCCAATTTTCATTTCTTTTTTCTTTATTATTTATATCAGCGTTACAACTATAAATTAGTATCAAAAGAAATGGTATTAGTTTTTTAGCCATATTAATGTATTTGATTTGGAAAGAAATTGTATAAAAAAGTAAGGTCTATTTCGGCTATTGATCATGAGAATTGGTATTAACAGAAAAATTGCTTTTATCAATAAGCGCTCTCGGCGAATGTCCGAATAATTTTTTAAAAGCAAACGAAAAATGCGAAAAGTTCTCAAAACCTAAATCCAAATAAATGTCAGATGGTTTCTTATTCTTTTTATCAATTAAATGGTACGCTTCTTCGAGACGTTTTTGCACTAACCAATGACTTGGAGTGGCGTTGAATATCTTTTCAAAATCTCTTTTAAAAGCAGATAAACTTCTTCCTGTCAAATAGGCAAAACGTTCGATGCTGACATTAAATCTGAAATTACGAATCATGAAAGCTTCTAAATCTATTTTTTCAGGATTACTAAAATCAAATAAAATATTGGCGAGTTCAGGATTTACTTTCAATAAGATCAAAAGTAATTCGGTTCGTTTTACATTTAGAAATTGTTCTTCGATAGTTCCTTTTTCGGTAAAATAGGGCGTAAGCGACTGAATGAAGTTTTTAACCAACACATTTTTATTCAATTCAATAATACCGCCTGTTGTTTTTTTATTTTCTATTTTAAAATGATACGTTTCATTAAAAGTCCTTAAAAAATCCTGTTCAAATAAAATATAGATTTTTTTAAATTCGCCGTTTTCAGGTTGTTTGGTATATTTTGCCAAATGATTTCGTCTTGCAATGCCGTAATCTCCGGGTTTAATTTTATATTCTTTATTCCCATCATAACCCAGCATTGAACCTTTAATTAAATACATAAAACAATGGTCTGGCACGAATTGTTCCGCATTAAGAGAAGGCGTTACATAACAGGCAGATATAGCAGTTTCTTTCATTTTATGAGTGCGTTATTGTTTTGCCAATTCTTCAATATCATCGACTTCCAGAATTTGTTTTGGATAACCTTTCAAAACAGCATTAATCATCGCAAGTCCGACTTGTTTGAGCGTTAGTGTTTTTTGAGGAAAAAAAGGTGCAATCAGCGGGCCTAATATTTTATAAATTGTTTTTACATTGACTTGACCTTTAGTTCCTTTCATGATTGCTGGACGAAAATTGTATTGGTTTTTACCAAATAATTTCATCAAAGCATTTTCTGTTCGGCCTTTTACTCTGGCCCACATCACTTTTCCGTTTTCCGAACTATCGGTTCTGTTTCCCGAAACAAAATTGAAAACCAAATCAGGATTCAACTGCAATAGTTTTTCTGCAAAAGCAATTGTTGTATCGTAAGTTATAAACGAATATTGCTCTTCTTTCATGCCAACAGAACTAATTCCAGCGCAATAAAAACAAGCGTCGTAGCCTTTTAGCTGTTCGGTGAAATCTTCTAATTGGAGAAAATTTGGGACAAGAAGTTCTTTTAATTTCGGGTGAGTCAGTTCGTAATGTTTGCGGTTTACAATTAGCACTTGGCTCACATTTTTGTTTTCTAAACATTCCAATAAAACGCCTTCGCCTACCATTCCTGTAGCTCCTGTTATAATAACTTTCATGTTTTTATTTTTTTATTAGACCTAATTTGAATAAACTTTCTGCCGTTGCCACAATCGAATCTTCATTAGAACGAGGATACCAATTTAATGATTTTTTTGCTTTTTCTCCGCTTGCCTGCATGTATTGTCCAATCAAAGTAGCAATCATTCTAAGCGACGGATTTTTTAAAGCACTCAATTTTAAGATCCAGTTAGGCAGTTCTCTAGTGGGTACTTTTAATGCTTTATTGCCTAATCTTCGTTTTAAAATTTTAGCGACATCAAGCATAGATAAAACATTTCCTGTTGTGGCTAAAAATCGTTCTCCGTTTGCATTTGGATGTGTCATGGCCAATAAATGTAAATCGGCTACATCGCGTACGTCTATATAGCAGGAATAGATTTTCGGACAAGCTTTGATTTCGCCTTCCAGCATCTGTTTGATCATTCTGTGGGAATGCGAAAAATCGGCACCTAAAATTGGCCCCATAACGGCTACCGGATTTATAGCTGAAAGTTCAAGATTGCCACCTTCATTTTTAATGAATTCCCAAGCGGTTTGTTCTGCAATGGTTTTCGATTTTTGATACGCATGGATGTTGCTGTCAATATTCGTCCAGTCTTCTTCGGTATAAGGTGTTCTACGATTTTTATGTCCCATGCCGACTGCGCCGAAAGCAGAAGTTAAAACGACTCTTTTTACGTTAGCATCTCTAGAAGCTTTTAAAACACGTAAAACTCCTTCTTTGGCAGGATTAATCAATTCATCTTCATGAGTAAACTGAATCGCTGGAGTAGGCGAGGCCACGTGCAATACATATTCGCAACCTTTAACGGCTTCATCCCAATTGTTGTCGCTGGAAAGATTGGCTTCGATAAACGAAAGTTTTTCAAACGAATTAAAGCCGCCTACTTTAAGCATTTGCTGTACTTCTTCTTTTCTGCTTAACGAACGAAGTGTTGTTCGAACCGAATAGCCTTCTTGTAATAATTTTAAAATACAATGCACGGCAATAAAACCTGAACCTCCTGTAACTAAAACTGTTTTGTCTTTTGAATTTGTCATTTCTTTTAAATTTTAATACTGCAAAGTTCAGTTTAAAAGCAATGACTCATTTTGTTGTAAAGTCCAAATTTGCTGTGTTGAAAAGTCCAGATTTTTTAATCAAAAAACAATAGAATATCCCAAAAGAGTTATAATGGAATACGTTGTAAAAGCTATTCCGACTAAAAATAAAATAATAAAGAGGAAATAGTACGATTTGCCTTTTATTATAAAAATTTCAGGACTTTCAGCATTGTAAAGTATTTTAATTTTAGTGTTTATTTTATTGTTATAAGATCGAAATTTATCTAAATCAGAAGAGGCATGGATAAACGGTTGTCCTATAAAATTCTTTCCCTCAGAAGTAGTAAATTCAATAACGGGTGTTTTATGACCGTGTTCATCTGATTTGTAAGAAACAATTTTGCCAAAAACTTCGATTCCGTTAGTATTTATTTTATCTAATAATACCAATGCAACGGTTGAAAAAATGGATAATACAAATCCAAATAATGATAAAGAAATCATTGCATTGTAAAACATTGAAACGACAAATGCAACAACGAAGAGACCAAAAAAATAGAGGCCATATTTTTTATAAAATAGCAATTGAAATAATTTTAGTTAAAGATGTAATTTCCAGTTTTCATTGACTTTAAAACCATATTCAGGTTTAGCATATTGTTTTACTTCTTTTCCTTCTTTTATATTCGAGGCAAATAAAGTAAGTTGTTTTTGTTTTATATAATCGATTTTACTACCGTTTATTTGATCGTTCCATGGCACATTTTGGCATACAAGGCAATGGTTTTCTTTTACAGCAACAATACCGCAAATATCGCAAGGCTGTAGGCTTTTCATGAAATCGGATACATAATCAAAATCGAAATTTGTGAATTTTGAAGGAACGTTTTGAATAAATTCATACCAACCCATAAAATTGTTTTTTAAAACAAACTCTTTCTTTAAACTTTGAATGATGACTTGTTTTTTGTCTTCCGAAAAATATACGTTTTCTACATTTTTCCAATCTAAGATTATTGGTTTTACACCGAAAGGTTCTTGCATAGAAAAACCATTTTCAAGAAGATTGATTTCAGTAAGTTCTGAAGTCAGGTTTTTATAAAATACTTTACGCATTAAAAAAGATACGATCATGGCTAGCCTATTCTAATTATTAATCATAGGATTCAAATTACCATCCTTATTTCTCAAATCCAACCCGCCTTCGTAAACCGATTTAAGATTGGTCATATAAAAATGCCAACCATTAGAACAACCTAATCTAATGTATTGTTTAGAAGAATCATCAGTTGGAATATTATGATGACGAAGTTCGACAATCGTATAATCGCCTTTTTCGCTTAGATTGATATCTACGAGACAGTTTCCTTCAAAAGTAAATTGGAGATAGTCTTTTCCATTGGCAGAATTAATTTTTCCAGACATTGAATCTTTATATAAAAACCAAAGCCATTCATAAGTATTTCTTTCTGAGACATTTTCATCTTTGCTTAAAGGTTCTTGATTAGCATCAAAAAAAGACACTTTTTCTAGAAACCATTTTTCCAGTTCACTGGCTTTTGTCCAAGCATTGTAAATATCTGCAAGTTCAGCTTTGACGGCTATTTTTTTTGTGAATGAAGTCCAATCGAAATTTTCCATTTTATATTTTTTATAACTAAAAGCAGTAAACTGGTTTTAATAAACTTAAAGTTTTTTTTAAAAGTAATGCATTGTAAACTCAAAAAACGTAATGTAAATATATTTATTTAAAATGATATTTATTGTTTTGTGATTAAGTTACTTAGCTTTTGTTAATTGTCAAAAATGCTTGAGTTTTTCAGCTAATTACAATTGTGTTTTTGTAGAAAAAATACTATATTTGCGTCGCAATAAGAATTATAAAAATGGTAACTGCAAATTTTTACTTACTAAACAGCTGTTTGATGTGCCTGATGTACACCTTATTGTATTTGCATGATGATACTTTCTTAAGAAACTCAAAAGAGTTTATTCCATTTGCCCTGTCACAACTCTAGACAGGGATTTATCCATTTTATTGCTCATTTATTAATCTTCAATTTTCATTCAGGATAAGATATCATTGAATCAGTTTGGAGCTGCTAGATATTCAGTGAAGAGTTATATGTCGTATTGGATGTAAAATGAAGCAAACAAGAAAGTCATGTCACAAAATATTATTTTAACAACAGGAATATACGATTTAATTAAAGATCACGTAAGAAGAAAAAAAGTAACGATACAAGAAGAAGAATTATTACTAAACCAATTGAAACATGCCACTCAGGTATTGAGAAAAAATCTGCCTGAAGATATTGTTTCAATCAACAAAAGGGTAACATACAAAGATCATTTCAATGATGTGGAGAAAACAATTCTTTTGGTTGGTCCAGAAAAAGTTAAAGTAAGCAAAAACAGAATCTCGGTTCTTTCAGACGAAGGAATTGCAATGGTAGGGTATAAAGAAGGCGATATTGTAGAATGGCCTGCTAAAAAAGGAAATCTAAAACTAGAGATTCTAAAAGTAGAAGAAGTAGCTTAAATATTAGCCCCTGCACGCATTACGCTCATGTTGGCAGGATTTGTTTTTTTCGTAAAAAGTAAAAAAGCCGTAAGATTGGTTTCTTACGGCTTTTATGTAAAGAGTGTTTGTCTTAAAAATTTTGTGATAAAGGCAAATTCTCTGTACTTGTCGTAATTTAGAATTTGCTTTTAGCGTTATACAAATCTTTTGGGATTTTGGACATTATTTGAAACCCATAGTCTTTGTCTTGAATATTATATTTTTTGATCAACTCTTCTTTAGGGATAAATTGTATCGATTTGAAGATTTTGTCATCAATCGTTGCTAAATCTCCAGCAGATTTGTCGGTTAAAACTCTGTCATTTATAATATATTGAACGTTTGTGTCCTGCTCAGGCGAACTAACCAGTTCTTTATATTTAGAAGATTTTGAAGTAAAATATTTCCAATATCTTTTTTTACAAAATAAGGTAGTTTCAATATAAACGGCACCATCTTTTCCATCTTCGCCAAGCAATTCTACAGCTTCTTTTCCTTTAAAAACAGTTACAGAACTAATGTCTTCTGGAGCATATTTTTCTAGATCGCTTCTTTGTACACTTACACTATCAATAAAAAATACAGGGTCGCTCCCTAATTTTTTTATTACTTGCTTCGGAGATTGTGCGAATGAAATAGATAAAGTAAAAAAAGTAAATAATAGGTATTTCATATTTTGTTTCTTAAGTTAATTATTTTAAAAATGGTTCTCTTGAAGAATGTATCAATCCCAAGGTCAAGATAAAAAGTCTATAACACATTTTCGTTAGTTTAGTACAAAACAAAAGTCTTGCTGCAAACGCGTTTATTGTCTATGAAAATATTCATTTCCCAATTGCCTTTAACCATTTCGTAAGGTTCATCTAAACTGTAAGACGACGCTGATACAATATTAGTTGGTCTTTTTGTAGTATAACGAATACTTTTAAATTTTTCGCCTTTATCGTTTGTTATTTTGGAAGGATAAATCCATTCGATATCAATATTAATGTCAACCGTATCTTTGGCAGTTACGATATAAACCAGACCAAAATTTGCCTTTTTTACTGCCTGAACCGAATCTGTTTTTTTTATGATTTGAAAATCTTCCAACCAACCTTGAGTTCCTGTTGGAGAGCTGCTAAGTGCTAGAGTTTCCCCGCTTTTGACTTTTGCCTGGCCATAAGTCAGTTCTTTAAAAACTAAATCTCCGTAGGCTTTAGATTTAATAGTTGTTTGAGAAAATAGAGTTTGTAAAATAAAAAAGGAAAGAAAAGTGTAAAGGATTTTCATGTTCTAATGGGTTGGTTATGGTTAATAATTATTTTTGGTCTGTATAAAATTGTTTCTTTTTTAACAAAAAGAATGAACGTTATTGATGTTCCCAATTGACATCAAATTTTTCCTCTTTTAAATGCGGGAGAGTAATTTTAGAATGAAGCATTGGAGGATTGTCAATTACTGTTTTTAAATAATCGGGATCTAGTTTGCTTTTAAGAAAATATCTAATATCAATAATTGTTCTGTCTTTTTCAGATTTATAAACATACAAATTGATGTCATGTATCAAATCGTAAATTTCTTTTAGATCAGCAATGGCTTCCTTAAAGCTTTTGGGGGTTTTATTCGCATTGATTTTATTCCTATTGAGTTGTTGCGTAAAAAAATCGTCGCCTTTTACTTCTGAAATATTAGATAAAATAAAAACTAGATTTTTCGAAATTGTATTCCAACATTTTAGATTTACCAATTCTAGTAATTGTGTGGTTTGATTTTCTATTTCATTTTCAATACTCTTTTTCATTTTATCTGAATTTTGAAGGTTTTTAAACTTAAGGAATGTTTTGATTCAGATAATCAGACAGCATTTTATAATCTTTAGAATCTTTTTCAAATAGACTGATTTTATTTCCATCAGATGTTTTTAAAACTATTTGTCGTTTAGTTTTTATTCCAAACAACTCATATTGATTTTCGTTCCAATCGACAACAGTTTTTAGATTAAGTTGCTTTTGTTTCGATACGATTCGATTTATAATCAAGCTATCACCAAGCAAAGTGTAATACATAACTCTGTTGGAGTTTGTAATAGCTAATAGTATCGTAGCCATAACGACAAATAGGAAAGTTGGTTTTTCCCAGGATTCTTCCAGTTTGTCAAAATAATAAAAAGCTAATAATCCAATACATAAGATGTAAGCAAGGAGCAATATTTTGTTTTTGGTTATTGGTTTCATAAAAATTGCTTTTTATTTTAATGGGTTAGGCTTTCGATTTAATCGCTTTTATTAGCTTTCTGTTACGTTTATCGGCTCTTGCATTCTGTAGCGAAATAACAGCCCAAATTGCAGCCGGAATCCAACCTATTAAAGTGATTTGCAAAATGAGACAAAGAATCGAAGTCAATATTTTTCCTCTCAAAAAGAAAGAAACACAAGGAAAGAAAATTGCAATTAGTGTCATCATCTTGATTTGTTTTTGGGTTTTGATTTGGACTAAAGTAAATCCTATTTGAGATTTATATAATTTGTATGTGTTTTATTCTTAATGTTACATTTTTGATTGAATATACTTTTTCATGATTTAATCTAGATATTCATCGCTAGCGCTAGCGTCCCGCTCGTGAACGCAACGTTAGTAAAGCGTTTCGTACCAGCAGATTATTTATTTAATTCATATAAACTTTCTAAAAACATTACCTTTTTGGCTTCATCCCAAATATTGGTGTAAACAAGTAAATTTAGGAAATTATCTTTCGCTGAACCGAATAGAAATACATTGTCAAGTTTGCCGTCATTGTATTTCCAGATGATATATTCTGATTTAGAATTTTCTTTAATCTTGTCTATTTTTAATTTATTTTCTTTCATATAATCAGAATCCCATGCGTAGAATAATTTTACGTTTTCGAAATCTGATTTATTGCTTTTGAAAAAAGAATATGCTTTTTTAGGATTTTGAGCAATGGCAATTATTACACCTTCACTATTTTTTAAATACGTCTGACCAGAGTCGTTCTCTGTATTTAATTGTTGCCAGTTTCCTGGAATTTTCACATCACCAGTTTGTGTTTTTACACTTGAAAATTCTGAAGTAGTTTGAGCATTTGTATTTATAATAAATGCAATACAAAGTAAAAATATAATTTTTTTAATCATTGTTTTGTCTGAGATTTGGTTTTAAAAAGGATTGGTCTATTATGTGTAAATATAAAGAAGTTAGATTGTTTTTGTAGGTTTTTTGTGTTGATTTGTATTGTATTTCATTGTTGCGCGCACGGATTGCAAATCCACGCTATCGGGTTTTATAAAGTTCTTCTACACAGTTTGTCATTTCGAGGAACGAGAAATCTTCGCGAGTAGCTCCACAAAGATTAGACGCTTGCGCCAGCAAAGGATTACTATTGTAAGCAATAATCCGTAAATGAAGAATGTCAAGAAGAAAATTAAAAAGAAGTCCCATTCTATTTTTCTCTGAAATAAATTGATTAGAATTACAATTACACTAAAAAATAAGGTAAAGAAAAGACTATTAGCCAAGAGCATTGCAAAGCTGTTTTTACATTGTTTAAAAATAAAATTTCCAACAAGAATTTGATAAAAACTACAAAAAACGATGAGAATCAATGCAGAGACCAAATAAGTTGTATTGCTTAGCTGATACGTTTCGCAAGAGATATCGGGTTCTATAAAAAGAAGTTGATCAATGAAAAAATAACCAATAAAAATAAAAGTTACAATCGTTATTGGAAGAATAGTTTCTAGTAAAACTCTCGAGATTTTCATTAATTTTCTATTATTGGTTACAAATCTTTTATTAATTAACTCTGATGAATTTTTAAAGCTTACGTAATTCAAGCAAAATTTTCGGTTTTATGCGCTACTTTATCTCTGATGGCAACAATAAGTTCCGGATAATTCTCAAAATGATCAGGACTAATTAATATTTCTTCACCATTTTCAAGATATATTGTGCTTTCAAAATATCCTGTACTTATTTGTCCTCCACGTGAATAAGATCCTTGAATACGTGCTATTTCAACTCTTAAAATAGAAGAATAAGCGATAAATTCTACTTTAGACGAAGCTAAAGTTGTTCTTTTTATTCCTTTTTCTGAAACAATAATTTCATTAACCGAACTAAGTTTATTAATATGAAAAAAGATACTCACTGCTAAAAAGACAACTGATGCTAAAGCTATTTTATAGTCCTCAGTACGAAAACTACCAAAAAACTTAGATAAACAAAAGAAATCAAATAGGATAAAAAGTATGTTTATTCTAATCAAATATAAGGTTCGAAATTTTGAATGTATTTTCATTTTGGCCAACGGCTTTATTTATAATAAAATCAGGATTATGACTTACTAGCTTTCATAGCCTTTACTTTCTTAGTTTTGTTATCATTAAGAAAATTTTGGTATTGTTCAGTCTCCATTCCAAAAATAGCTATTTTTCCATTTTGGTCGTTATGAATTCCAAAACCATAGGTTTTGGAAAGAGGTGAAGCACGCAAACAAGCTTGTCCTTTCGAGAAAAATTGTTCTCTGGACTTTTCATATTCATTTTGAGTTAAATCATTACGATCCGCAAAAACCTGAAAAAGAACATCATCAGAAGTATATTTGTACGGATTTTTAGCAATTAGTTCGTATTGCATTTCAGCAACTGTTTTTTTGTCTTTGCTAGGCGGTTTTGTTCCTTGATTTATTTTAGTGTCCTCTGCAACTTCTATAAAAGTATTAAAGTAGTTTGTAGTATGTGTTTTCATTTTTTTAAATTTCGAAATCTAAATATAATGATTTTTGTGTTATTTGGTTGGTTTTTAATTGTATAGAGTTTTGCTGAAAATGAAAAAAGCTACAAGACTTATTGTAGCTTTTGTGTTGATTTTTATTGGGTTTAATTGTTGTGAGCTCGAATTGTAAATTTGCGCTAACGGGTGGATACGCTCGCTTTTGAGAAACAAAATACTAATATATTTAATTAAATTTTTTTCATTAAATTAGATAATAAATCTTTAATAATTCCAGTCTCTTCCTTAGATAAATTTAGTTGATCATCGTTATCTTCGAATTTATATAGATCTATAAATTTTTGTATTACTATTTTTCGCTCATCATTATTCTTATCAGTATTTTTTAATCCGATATAAAATTTTCTGACGCCTAACTCATCATTTTCAGTTTGAACCATTAAATTATAGTTATTAGTATAAAGTTTACTGGTGTATCTTAAAATAGCTAAGAAAAAAGAAATTATAACAATACTTAAAATAAGACGTTTTAGTAATTCATGTAATTCATTTTGAGGTTTAGCTAATTCATTTTCAATTTTTGGAATCAATCTTAACATGTTATTTGCCGAAGATCTATAATTTGCATCAGCGAATCTTGTTGAGTTAGCAAATTCAATAATTTGTGGTTTCAATTTTGAAATTAAACTAATATACTTTATATCCCCATTTTCATTTATGGAATCATATTTATTATTGAAACTTGTGTAGAAATCTTCAAAGTTTTTATCTATCGAAAATGAAATATAGCTTTTTTTTAAAGATTCTAAATTTTTATAATTCAAATCGTTTTTCTTTAATTGAACTCGTTCAATTTTTTGAAATTCAGTTTCTTTATTAAAAGCATCTAAAAGATCAACTGCTTTAATAATTTGAAAATTTGCATTTGCTTGTCGGATTTCAGTTTTTAAATCTGAAATATTTTTTGAAATTCCCGCAGAAGAATCATTAAGTAATATATAGCCAAAATAAATAACAATTGCTATAAACGAAATGCCCAATACTAATGTTGCAGTTAAGAATCTATCTGAGTAAAGTTTAAATCTTTTTCTTCTCTTTTCTAAACTCAAAAGTATAAAAGGAATATAGTCTAAACCAAGCTTTTTGTCATCTTTACCTACAGGTAAACGAGTTGAGAAGGCAGTAGCGAAATCCTCGCTTGTCAAAACTTTTTCTATGAAATCTTCAACTTTTTCTTCTGGATTAAAATTTAGATTATTTTTACTTGAAATAATTTTATAAAGAATATATGAACAAGTAAAAACAGGTAGTAAAACTTGAATGATTGAAACTATACCCATAGCAACAGCAGGATCTATAAAATATGCACGACTATTTCTATACAGTATTTCTTCATTATTTAAATTTAATAAAATGCTAATAGTTAAAAGAAAAAGTGTAATTGTTAGCTCCTTAGGATTCAAATATTTTTTTCTATTAATTTTAAAGATTAATAGTCCAAGACATCCGATCGATAATATCAAGCCTATTAATATAATTAACAATTGATAAATTGAATAAATTTGGTACGTCATATTTAATTGTTTAATTATTGGTTTTATTGGGGTTTCATGATTTAATTAATAGTATAAATAACTAGTGGCTTTTTCGATGTAAATGCTACAATACTTTTGTAGCTTTTATATCTTGAAGATTTGTATTGTGTCTAGTTTGCGGGCACGGATTGCAAATCCGCGCTAACGTTGCGAAGATATATCTTTGCGATCGGGTTTTTTGGACAAAAAAGTTTGGACTAGAAATAAATCTTTTTTATTATAATAAATACATCATTTATATATTCGAAAATAAATTTATTTTACCAAATGTATTATTAGAATCAATAATATTTTGATAGATAGTCTCTGAGAATTGAATTTCCCTTAGGTCAAATTTAGGATGGAAAAAAAATATTTCGGATGTAGGTTTAGGATAGGCGACAACATGAAATAACTTATCATATGGATCGTTGATATCTGATTTGTCAAAACTTACAAAACCCTTACGGGCTTTATCTACAAAGTCTTCAATATAAAGTTGACGATGAAAAGATGATTTAAAAAACTTTATTTCATCTAAATTTGGATTTATTATATATTCAAATTGTTGTTTGTAAGATCTAAATTGTTTTGCATTATAGTTTAGTATTTTGTCTAAGTTCATAAGCTTTTCAGGTAAAACCCCACCTGCAGTAGCTACATGTAATCTAAATAAACCGTTACATGGAAAAAAAATATCCATGTCTGAGCATAGTTGTTCTTCAATAGTAAATGCCATCAATTAAAAACGTTTTGACAATTTAGACAAGTCTCAATTATTTCTGATGTTCTTGGTCTATAAGGATTAGTAAAATTTATTTCAGAAAGGTTAGCCTTTTTTCGTAATAACAAATAATTTGAAGAATTTACTTCAGCGCATTTTCCCACAACATTTATGCCGTTATGTTTCCCAATTTTTCCAATTGTATTTAGTTTCGCTTCCAGTTTTTTTGCAATTGGATCTTCCAAATAACGAGTAACGTCTATCTTGAATTTATTGCCTAAAACTGCACCAATAATTACAGGAGGTAACAGCATTGCTTCCTTATCGGAAATATTGTTTTTTTTTATAAAACTTTTTATTGGCTTACAACGTAAAAAGAGTTCTCTATCAAGAGTTTTTATGTTACGAAATTTTTTTATTAAAATTGCTCGTCGCAATAATTTGTTAAGATTTTTCATTTCCAATTTAATATAGTAGAAGTAATTTTTTTAAATTCATTATTAAATATAACTTTTTCAGATTTTGGAAATTCTTTTATTAAATAATCTAAAGCTTCTAAAAATTTATCATTAACAATATTTTTTCTTACCATTACAAGTAGCTCGATTCCTTGTAGCCTGCCAATTTCTCTGCTTAGTTTCTGTTGGACTTCTAATCTCATCAATTCTACTAGAAGATGGGGAATAAGCTCTTCTCCTAAAATAGTAAAGAATTGATCATAATATGGTTTTCCTCCTTGGGATATACCATTGTCATATTTCATTCCTTTACCAATTCGACACATCAATATGCTTTTAATAAGTTTGCTTGCTACTTCTTTTGGAATGTCTGATGATTTTTCTATGTAAGTTGAAATTTTTTCAATTATTGGGACTTCGTGGTAAAAGTTATCCCATGCATAATGAGCATCGCGAAGTCTATCTGCTAAATGGTCTAATGCAGCTACACGCTCTGATGTAGTTCTGAAATTGTTTCCTTTGACGGTGTTAAAAAATTCCTCGCCTAGTGTATATTTTATTTTATGTAAATTATTATTATAACCTAAAAGGATAACTCCTAATCTATATTTTTCATCATCAGCACAACAATTCCAGACTATAGGAGAAATTAATGAAATATTTTTTCTTACCACTTGTTCTGTATCAGGAGTTACATAGATGCCAAAAATAGTCCTGATTATGCTGTCGCAGTGATGTGTTGCTAAACTTTCAATTTGTGGCTTAATATTATTAATTGTAGTTTGGTCTAAAGTATCAGAATTTGTTTTCAGATTGTCAATAAATGCTTTAACTTGTATTGCAGACGGGGAGGGCTGGTCTTTTAAAACATCCTGAATACAAGTTTGGAGCCAGCCTAGTAATTCAAAAGCATTAATACTGTAATTTGTAGGATGAGAAATTCCTATGTCATTTCTCATATCCAAAATATGTGCAAGTTTTCGGTAGGTTGTATCAGATATTAATTCTAATTTTGCACAAGTAGTGAGTAATACGGTATCTTTTAATCCTGCTAAATCTTCTTCTTTTTTGTAGGCACTTCTTAATGCACCACCAATTGCTTTGTCAAAAAATATTTCAATTCCGTAAGTAATTGCTTTTTGTCGTAAAGATATAACAACCTCATTCCATATAGAATTTAGAGCATAATCAAAAAGTCCAAATCCCGCTCCAACCACAAATTTTGATAAATACCTTGCATCACGTCTCAATTCCTCAGGTAAACCAAAAATATATTGGGGCAAATTTTTTCCAATAATATCTCTTTCAGAAGTATCAGCAAGAATATTATCGGATGGTAGACCAATTATATTTAGAAATTCCGTTATCTTTTGGACTTGACTTTCAATAAGATGACCGTCCTCATATTTTTTTAGTTCTTGTGACATATACTTTGTTTTATAGTTTTAAAAATATCTTTTTCATTATAAATTTTATTAAGTACTGAAACTGTGTGTAAATTCATAAAAGAGCTAAAATTGCCTAAATAATTTTTAACTAAATTGAGAATGCAGATTTAAAAACAAACATCGTCTTTAATTTAAACTAACAACCAAGTAAAAACACCTGATTATTTGAAAGTAAAAAAAATTATTTAATCTCTTTCAACATCTTAAGCAATTCAGGAATTTTACCTACTTGCGTTTCTGTCCAGAAATAATGTTCATTATCAGTCACTCCATTATCTTTAAGATAAATTGATATTCTTCGAGAACTTTTTTCAATATGAAAACTAAATGTTATTTCTCTAGAGTTGAAAATATATGTCACTGATTGATTTTTTTCAGTTTTGTCTTTAAGATTTGGAATAACATATTGTTCAATAAATAATATAAATTCATCAACTTCGCTTAAATCAATCCATGAAGATTTAAAATAACTCTCACCTTTTCCTAAGAATTGAGGTGTGACAGTCATGTCCATTTGTAATGATTTTATTTTATTGTTTGATTTCAAATCAATTGCTTCTACAGGAAAGAAGGAAACTATTTCGCCAATTCCAGATTTAAATTCTGCTCTTACATTCCAGTCTTTGTTTATTTGAGTTATATCTGCATTATCAATAAACTGCCTAGTTTCAGAATTCTTATTTTGAGAATAATTAATTGTGACTACAAGAAGCAATAAAAAGGTAGTAAGTTGTTTTTTCATTATTATTACAATGGTTATTAGTTAGTTATTTTTCAAAAATAGGAGCTTAAAATCAAAAAGCATTACGGAAAACCGTAAATCGCATTATGAAAACCAAAACCCCTAGCCCTGATAGCAGCGGCATCCTTTTTAGGCAAACGAAAACTTCTTAATTAAAACCGAGACTTTCTGCCTAAAAAGATATAGCGGATAGCAGGAAATAGCTCCTAAAAACAACCCTAATTCCACTAAATTTCCTCCTCAAAAAACACAAAAAATCAATTATAGAATTTTCCACAAAATTTTTGTAATTTTGCAGTCCAAATAAAGGAAAAAGAAAATGTTAGATAGACTTCAATATGTAAAGCAGCGTTTTGATGAGATTTCGGATTTGATTATTCAGCCGGATGTTATTGCAGATCAGAAACGTTATGTGCAGCTTAACCAGGAATACAAAAGTATTAAAGCGCTGGTTGATAAGAGAGAAGAATACATTCTTGTTTTAGCCAATATTGACGAGGCCAACGAAATTATTGCAGACGGAAGCGATGCAGATATGGTGGAAATGGCTAAAATGCAATTGGATGAAGCAAAAGAACGTTTGCCGCAACTGGAGGAGGAAATCAAATTTATGTTGATTCCTAAAGATCCTGAAGATGCTAAAAACGTAATGGTGGAGATTCGCGCGGGAACGGGTGGAGACGAAGCGAGTATTTTTGCAGGTGACTTATTCAGAATGTATACCAAATATTGCGAATCGCAAGGTTGGAGAACGTCTGTTGTAGATATGAACGAAGGAACTTCTGGAGGTTTCAAAGAGGTTATTTTTGAGGTTTCGGGAGAAGATGTATACGGAACGTTGAAGTTTGAAGCGGGTGTTCACCGTGTACAACGTGTTCCGCAAACAGAAACGCAAGGTCGTGTGCATACATCGGCTGCAACGGTTATGGTTTTACCAGAAGCAGAAGAGTTTGATGTTCAAATCGATATGAACGAAGTTCGTGTAGATTTCTTCTGTTCGTCTGGACCTGGTGGACAATCGGTAAATACTACGAAATCGGCTGTACGTTTAACGCACATTCCAACTGGATTGGTGGCGCAATGTCAGGATCAGAAATCGCAGCATAAAAATAAAGACAAAGCCTTAATCGTATTACGTTCTCGTTTGTACGAAATGGAATTGGCGAAAAAACAAGAAGAAGATGCTTCTAAACGTAGTTCACAAGTTAGTTCTGGTGACCGTTCGGCTAAAATTCGTACGTACAACTACGCTCAAGGTCGTGTAACCGATCACAGAGTTGGTTTAACACTTTACGATTTAGGAAACATCATGAATGGTGATATTCAGAAAATTGTTGCCGAGCTTCAGTTGGTGAATAATATGGAGAAATTGAAAGAAGCTTCGGAGGTGTACTAATTCTACGTAGGTTCAAACGGACAAAGTAACAAAGTGACAAAGGTTTCTTTACTTTGTCTTAAAAAAATAAAAAAGCCGAACTTTTGTTCGGCTTTTTTGTTTGTATCACATTAGAAATAAATCTTCGTCTTTTGTATCTAAAAAAGTAACGTAAGAAAGTCTTTGCACATTTAAATAAATATAGACAAAGTAAAGAAACCTTTGTCCCTTTGTCCCTCTGTACCTTTGTATCTTTCAAAAAAAAACTTAACGAATTCATAATTCGTTAAGTTTTTTTTTGGTTTTTTTTAACGCATATTTGCATGCCTTTAAAACCCAAAAAGGGCTATACCAACCAATAAAATTAATCTATGAAGAAAACTTTACTTTTACTTTGCTTCTTTGGAAGCTTTTTTTATGCGCGATCGCAATCTTATTTTGGATTTAGAGATGACAATTATGCCGGAATCCAGTCGGCTTTGTTTAATCCGTCTGTGATTGTAGATTCGAAGTACAGAGCCGATGTGACGCTTTTTTCTGCAAGTGGAACAGGACAAAACGATTTGTACGGCGTTAATTTTGCCAGTATTTTTGATGGTGGTTACGATTTTGAAACAGAAGCCAACAAAAACATTAAATCGAACAACAGAGGGAATTTCAATGTAGATATTTTAGGACCTTCTGTAATGTTGAATATTACGCCTGTGCACAGTGTGGCGCTTTTTACGCGTGTAAGAAGTGTGACTAATATTGTCGATGTAAACGGACAACTTGTAGATGAGGTGAACAAAGACACTGATTTCTCGAGCAGCTTTATGATTCAGGGCGGAAACCCGAATGGTGTTACCAATTCATGGGCAGAGATCGGAGCAAGTTATGCAACGGTTTTATTAGATCGCGACGATCATTTTGTTAAAGGAGGTATCACCGTAAAATACTTAATGGCGGGAGTAAACGGATATCTTACCGGAAATGATATTTCAGTAGTTTTCAATAGAAATAATGTAAATCCGGAATTGAGCGAATATTATTCAACTGGAACTTTGCGCACTGCGGCTAGTTATGATTACGATAATGGCGAAGATCCGAAATTTGATGCGGGTTCTGCCGGTGTTGGTGTTGATTTAGGTTTTACGTATGAATATCGTACCAACTGCCACACTTGCATCGGAAACCGTTATAAATTTAAAGCTGCGGCTTCTATTACAGACATCGGAAAACTGAATTATAAAAATGTGGTAGAAAACACGTATAATTTAAATGGAAGAGTAACACAAGAAGATATTAAAGATGCAGATAATATCTTCGAATTCTTCAATTCATATTACACGAAAGTGTCGTCAAGAAAAGGAATCCAGGCCAATCTTCCAACGGCTGTACATACCAATTTTGACTGGAACATCAATCAGAAATTTTACTTGAATTTAAGCACCGATTTCAGTTTGGTAGATGCAAAGAAAGTAAACGGAACAGCTATTGCAAATTCGGTAACTTTTACGCCTAGATACGAAACCAGACAATTCAGTTTCTACGTTCCTGTTACTTACATGCAATACAGCGGAACACAAATAGGAGCGGGCTTCAGAGCTGGCCCATTATTTATCGGTTCAGGAACTCTTTTTACTAATTTGTTTTCGAATACTTCAAAAGGCTGTAATATCTACGCAGGTTTGAAAATTCCGATTTATCAAAATTATAATTAGGAGAGGGACAAAGAGACAGAGGAACAGAGGGACAGAGGGACAGAGGTACAAAGGTTTTTGAATGCGTGAATCCCAATATGTAAAAAAGCTTTATTTACTGAAAGTAAATAAAGCTTTTTTCTTTAAAATTTAAAATTGAAAAAGATTCGAAGAATCTAAAAAAAACTTTGTCCCTTTGTCCCTCTGTAACTTTGTCCCTAAAAAAAAAGCAGAACCATACCAAAGGTATATTCTGCTTTTTTTGTGAAATATAGTGAAGGTCTTATCTTCATTAACCGTTTCCCCAAAAACGTATAATGAAAGTTAGATACCTAGAAATACTCTCGTATATTCAAAACATTTATATAGATTAGAGTAAACGTATACACCATTTTTTAATACTATTTCGCTTAACTTTTCCATAATACTTATTTTAAGTTTGACAAATTACTCTTTAGACGTTTAATATTGAGATGATTCTTCTTCTTCGGAATCATCGTGAGAAGATTCGTTTTGTGGTTTAGAAACCAGATTGGTAACGATAAGTTGAACGATAGATCCTAAGATGCCTTTGAACATCGAATCGCCTTTTCCAACAATAAATCGTTTTGCGATATAACCAATTCCGATACTAATGGCAGATTGTGCCAGATGGCTTTTAAAACCAACCGTTTCGTTGATTTCTTCGACCGTATTTCGAATCAGATTAATAGGCTTTAGATTTTCTTTAATTTCGTCAACATGATCTTTGATGGCGCACCATTCGTTATCTTGACGAACTTCTAATTCCTTAATTTTTTGATTTAATTGATCAATAGTATATATAGCTTCCATAGGGTAGTTTTTTTGATATTAATAAATTAAATCTTAGTTATTTAGTTTCTTTTAAAATACTAGATATAAGAGAATTACCAATAGGTGTTTTTATGATTTTATGGTGTGATTTTACCACAATAATAGCAACAAGTAAATAAAACAATGCCATTATAAAGAAACCATAATAATATTCTCCAAGTTGCTGACCAACCCATAAACTGATTCCGATATTTAGAAATAAGGTAAAAAATGCAACAACAATGCCGATTGCAATCTTTGATGCCAATGATGAAACACCATCAGCCACTGAACATACTGTTTTCAGTTTTAATAATTCTAAACTTGTTTTTGCGTAGTTTTCAGCTTTTTCGTAAAGATTTAGATCTTCGTTTGTTGTTGCATTTGGTTCCATGATATACGGTTTTATGGTTTGAAAATTTTACTAATTAATACCTACGATTAATAGTTTGATTTTACTGTTTTAACGTCGTCTTTAAGAGTGTTGTAATCTTCTTTAACTTGGTTTAGTTTAGATTTTCCTTCTTCGATAATTTCTTTACCGTTTGAAGTGATTGTGTTTACAACATTATCAAATTTCGTTTTAATGTTATCGCTGTAATCTTTCGATTTATCTTTGATTTTTTTTCTTGTGTTTGATCCTTTGTCTGGTGCAAACAATACTCCTATAAATGCTCCCGCCGCTGCGGCTCCTAAAATTCCTAAAATTGTGCTACTTGCTTTCATAATAATTGATTTAGTGATTAATATTAATAATTTGTTGATTTAATAATTGTGATTTTTAAATTTCTCGACCTTTAATAAGTCGAAGTAATATGGCAATAATGGCAATAACTAACAGTATGTGGATAATGCTTCCGAAACTGTAAACAAAGAACCCTAAAGCCCAAAGTATTACCAGAATCACTGCGATTGTATATAATAAATTTGACATGGCTTTTATTTTACTGGTTAATAATTAATTCTTTCTTTTTAGTTCAACTTATACGAAAGGTATAATGTTAAGTTGCTATTTTTTGCGTCAGGAATCGTATAGGTTGTTCCTCCAACAGTTCTTTCTTTTCCAACAGTTGTTAAACCGTAGTTGTAACGTACACCGATACTGATTGGGTCAAAATCAACTCCAACACCTGCAGCGATACCCGCATCAAATTTTGCAAGATCATCTCTGTCGATTTCCTGATCAAAATCGAAAGCTCCGTCTCCTGTTATTTTAGAGCTTACTAGGTACGATGCATATCCACCCGCGTGAATATTAAAGTTCTTCGTAACATTTACTCTAACTAGTAAAGGAACTTCAATGTAATTCAGTTTAAATTTTGTGTTTCCACTTGCAAAGGCATTATTGTATTCAAATTCTGCTCCTTTTGTAGTGAACAAAACCTCTGGCTGAATGGCTACGAAATCTGAAATTGGAAGTGTAGCGTAAACCCCGGCATTAAAACCGTACAAAATATTGTTGTCATCTACATCATCTCCACTTCCGTATAAGTTCGACATGTTGAATCCTCCTTTTACACCGAATTCGGTATTTACATTAGTGTCCTGAGCGTGCAGCATTCCAAATGAAGCTGATAAAAAAAGTGTTAAGGCGCATAAAAAATTGGCTTGTAATTTCATAGTTAAAAATTTAGTTAATAGATAGATAATAGGCGTTTATACATTTTGTTTTTTCACTCTCTCGGTTTCCCTTAAAAGCTTGTATTGTTCAGGCAGGTATCGTAAGATCAATTCCAGGATTCTTTTATCGTTAGTTTCTCTAGAAATCGATTCAAATAATTCGATTTGGTTGTTCAAAGCTTCTTTCGTGGCGTCTAAATAAATATCGTCAAATTCATTTCCTTTTGCGTCTGAGAGGTTGTACAGGTCTCTTTTGTGCGTGGCGTTGATTTCAGTAATTACTATGAGCTTTAAAGTGGCCATTCTCGTTATTTCTTCCAACAATTGGTTTTCTTTGAATTCTATTCGTTGACTCAATTGCTGTATGATAACATCTGAACTTTTTTGTTTTGCAATTTGACTTTTGGAAATAATGGATTTACTTAAATTCGCCGCTCTTGTAAAAAAATAAACTTCTGTTTCTTCTCTTTCATTTTTTGCAAAAGATTGTGTCTTTAAAGAATTTTCTATTGGATTTACTCGTTTGCAAAACGTGTTGCATAATACGATTGCCAATAAGAAAAAGACTTTAAAAAACGTGACCTTTAATGGGCGAATTGTTTTCATTATTTACTTCCTCAAGTATTACATTACAAAGATGCTAACGAATGCAAGAATTTACTTTACAGCATAAAAAAGAAACGTTATATAATTCCCATAGAGGCTTTATATAACGTTTTTTATGTGTTTTTTTAAGTGAAGTTTAATCGGGTAGAAACACCGTAAATACTGAGCCTTTGCCCAAAGTACTGTCGGCAATAATATGACCTTTATGGTTTTCGACAATTTTTTTGCAAATGGCTAAACCAATTCCGGTTCCGGGATAATCTGTTTTGGAATGAAGACGTTGAAAAAGAACAAATATAGTCTCTTTGAATTGTGGGTCAAATCCCATTCCGTTATCTGTAAAAGTTATTTTATGAAATTTCTTTACCGATTGATCTACAATTTCAGGATAATCACAGGCACTTACTTTTTCGCTTGTAATCGAAATTTGAGGCTCGACATCTGGACGGCTGTATTTTAATGAATTTCCAATTAAATTGATAAACAGTTGTTCGATCTGATACGGAATTACCGATAACTTCGGAAGCTTGCTGTTTCTTACAATGGAAGCTTTCTTTTCTTCTATAGCTTCTGCCAGTTCCGATTCTGCATTGTCCAAAAGTTCATTAAGATTCATTTTAATGAATTCCTTTTTGGTGGTATTCGTTCGCGAGAACAAAAGAAGATCATCAATTAATACTCGCATTCTTTTGGCAGAACTTTCAATTTTGGTAATATAATTTTTTCCACTTTCAGACATGACTTCTTTATCTGCATCAGAAACCCTGGAGATAAAAGTCTGGATTTTTCTCAAAGGTTCTTGTAAATCGTGACTTGCTACGTGGTTGAAAGAGGCTAATTCCTTATTACTTTTTTCAAGTTCCTTATTTCGTTCCTGAAGTTCAATATTTAGTAAATGTTCGTCTGTAATGTCAAAATTAATTCCCAGTAAAATTTTGCTTCCTTGTTGATCGGTTACCAATTTTCCAGTTGTCTTGAAATAACGCACTTCAAAATCGGGTCTAATAATTTTATAATAAATAAATGGAACTTGCTTGTTTTCGATAATTCCATCAATAGATTTTGCAACCGATTCTTTATCATCAGGATGTACGAACTTCAAAAGGGTTTCTTTGCTTGGAACAAAAGAATTAGGCTCAAAACCCAACAATCGAAATTGGTTTTCAGAATAATCAATTTTATCGGCATCCAAATCCCATTGCCAAGTGCTGAAATTTCCGATGCTTTCAGATTCAGCAATTAGGCCGCTGGAGATTAATAGTCTTTTATTGAAAATTTTCAAGCGTTCAAAATCACGACTAATTTGTCTGTAAGCCAATAAAATAAAACTTAACGCAACTAGAAATAATGAAATCGAAAAAAGCGGACTTAAAGAAATCTCCGCATCATAAATTTTAAGTCTTGTTTTGAGGTAAGTCTTTTCAATATCGTTCATTTCGTCTACCTTGAAACGAATGTTTTCCATTAAGATTCGTCCGCCAAACATATGATTGTCTAGTTTTCTTTTGTCATATGTTTTTGGATCACTGTATTTTAGACAGTTTTCGAAAGAAACAAATCGAAGTGTAATGAGTTTGAACAGATTTTGAAGATTTTCCTGCTGCTGCGGATTATCGCCAGTCAATTTTTTTAAAGTTATAAAAGACGTATTTACCTTGTCTCTAGAGTAGATATAAGGAGTTAAAAAACGGGCATTGCGAGTAATGATATAACCTCGCTGGCCCGTTTCTGCATCTTTTATAGCCGACATTAAGCGTTCGAGCTGAATGTTTATTTCGTAGGTATGCATAACCAGTTTGCTTGATTCATTCAAATCCTGATTATGTTTGTAAGCAATTGAAGACAGAAATAACAGAATGAAAACTGCGATTACAAAAATAACTCTCAAAGAGTTTGAAGAATTAAAATTTGGTATCCATTTCATTGGTACTCTTATTTTAGTCGAAGCAAGAAATTATCACGGTTTAACCCTGAGGTATGATAGTGCCAGTTTACGGTCACGACTTCATTAATAATTTTTTTAAGCGTATTGAAATCGCTTGGCTTTTTGATGTAAATATTAGCACCCTGGATAAAGGTATCTTCAATGTCTTCTTCAGAAGAAGAAGTAGAGTAAATGGCAATGATTATATCTCTTAGACGATCCGTTTTTTTGATTTCAATTAAACATTCCTTACCTGTTTTTTTAGGCATGTTCAAATCCAGAAACAAAATATCCGGAAGCTTATTGTCTGTATTGTGTAGATGATCCATCAATTGCATCCCGTCATGAACAAAACTTACGTTTGTTTGTATTTTTATTTCTTCAAAGGCATCTTTAAAGAAAAGACGGTCATCTTCATCATCATCGGCAAGTAAAATGTGTAATGCGTTTTTCTGCATTTTGATCGTGGTATTTGGGTTTTATTTTAAATTTTCTCTTCGTTTCTTAATAATTCGCTGAAAAGCAGATGGCGTAATTCCGGTTGTGTTTTTAAACTGTGTACTCAAATGGGCAACACTAGAGTAATTTAGTAAAAAAGCAATTTCGGTCAAACTCATTTCGTTAATAATTATTAACTGTTTCGCTCTTTCGATTTTCTGCAAAATAATAAAGTTTTCTATAGAAGAGTATGTTACTTCTGAGAAAACATTAGACAAATATCCATAACTGTGATTTAGCTTTTCAGCTAAAAACACCGAACTTTTATAATTATTACTGTCGTCCATAAACACAAGCTCAATAATGGCGTCTTTTATTTTTTGGACTAATACACTTTTTTGATTTTCAACAACTTCAAAGCCACAAGGGGTCAATTTGTTTTTTAAATTTTCAAGTGCTTCAGCATCAAAATTGTCTTCAATTTCGATTTCGCCAAAACCTAGCGTTGTAAAATTCACATTGTTTTGCTCTAAATTTAATTTTAGATATTGGGAGCAAATCGTGTTAATGTCGAACTTTATAAATAGTTTCATTTTATAGAAATTTGGTTAAAGATACTTATTTTATTTTTGGTTACCGCTTTTATATAGCGTAGAATTGTTAGAAGAATGTGTTTTTTTAAAATTGAACCCTCAAAAAAATACCGTCTAATACTTAAATTTACTAGACGGTATTTCCTGATTGAGTCGTAAGGATTTACAAATCAGACAAGATTTTATGAAATTCTTCTTTAGTCTTTCCTAATTTTTGCTGAAGTCTTCCGTACATTTCGTCTTCTTTTCCTTCGGCAAACATCAAGTCGTCATCTGTTATTTCAGCATATTTTTGCTTCAATTTTCCTTTTAACTCATTCCAGTTTCCTTTTATCTCTGTAGTATTCATGACGTTTTCTGTTTGTTGTTATTACTAATGTAAAATTCCGATTTATAAATCAGGTTCTTGTTACATTTATTTTAGCGACTGTTGTATAATTTTCATTTTTATACCTGATATCTTCTCAGGATCCAAGCCATCTTTTCGTGTTCTTGAAGTAAACCTGTAACAAAATCAGCAGAACCGACATCTTTGGTTTCTTCTTCAAAAATCGGAATATAGCTTCTAAATTCGGTAACCAATTGTTCATGGTTTTCAAGAAGTTCAGACAACATGTGCTTTTGAGAAGCATATTCTTTTGGAGATTCCTT
Source organism: Flavobacterium potami (assembly GCF_020026915.1). Lineage (GTDB taxonomy): Bacteria > Bacteroidota > Bacteroidia > Flavobacteriales > Flavobacteriaceae > Flavobacterium > Flavobacterium potami. The sequence goes on from NZ_JAINUY010000002.1 coordinate 287,037, forward strand.
CAAAGTAGAATTTTCGATAAACTCCTTCATGGTTCCAATCGTTTTTTCTCCCAATTGATTGATGCGTTCTGCAACTTCGTCGATTTGTGCTTCTAGAATTCTATATTGCTCTTCAAATAATTTATGTAATTCCATGAAACTGTTTCCTGAAATATTCCAGTGAAATTTTCTGGTTTTTACATATAATGTCATTTCATTAGATAAGATTGTGCCAAGTATTGAAGCACTCTTTTTAAGATTTGCAGGTGTAATTCCGATATTTGGGCTCATGATGGTCTTTTTATGTGTTTTTCCAAAGATATAGGGGAGGATCTTGTTTTTCTTTACACAATTTTGGAGGTATGTTACAGGAATTCAATGTTCATTAGATAATTGGAAAACTTGGCAATTAGATAATTACAAAATTAGATGCTTCCAATAACCATTTATCATTTACAATTAACCATTTACAATTCACAATTATATTCGTAATTTTGCCGCACAAGCAAAACACAATATGACAACACAACAATTACACGAACAAATTCTTCAAAAAAAATCATTTTTATGCGTAGGCTTAGATCCAGATTTGGACAAAATGCCACAACATTTATTAGAAACAGAAGATCCAATTTTCGAATTTAATAAGGCAATAATTGATGCAACACATGATTTGACGGTTGGTTACAAACCAAACACCGCTTTTTTTGAGGCATATGGAATTAAAGGCTGGATGTCTCTTCAAAAAACAATCAATTACATCAACGAAAATTATCCTGAAATTTTTACCATTGCCGATGCAAAACGAGGAGATATCGGAAATACTTCTAGTATGTACGCAAAAGCATTTTTCGAAGATTTGAATTTTGACAGTGTAACCGTTGCTCCCTATATGGGAAAAGATTCTGTGGAGCCTTTTTTAGCTTTTGAAAATAAACATACCATCATGTTGGCCTTAACATCTAATGAAGGCGCTTTCGATTTCCAGACTTTAAATGCTGGTGGAAAGGAATTGTACAAACAAGTTCTAGAAACTTCTAAAACTTGGAAAAACAGCGAAAACCTAATGTACGTTGTTGGTGCCACAAAAGCAGAATATTTTACAGAAATTAGAAAAATTGTTCCGGATAGTTTCTTGTTGGTTCCTGGAATCGGCGCTCAAGGCGGAAGTTTATCTGAAGTTTGTAAATACGGAATGAATGATAAAGTTGGACTTTTAGTAAACTCTGCAAGAGCTATTATCTATGCTTCAAAAGGAACTGATTTTGCTGAAAAAGCGAGAGAAGAAGCTTTGAAGGTGCAAAAGGAAATGGAAGAGATTATTGATTTGAAGTTTCAGGTTTAAAGTTTCAGGTTGATATACTTTGAACATATTTTTAAACGCAATGTTCGCAAAGGTTTACGCTATGAACGCAAAGTTATTTTTCTTTGCGAACCCTGCGAAAAATCCTTGCGAACTTTGCGGTTTAATACACTCCAATAAACTTGAAACAAAAAAGACTTGAAACATGAAACAATTAACGGATCAAATAGGAACAATTCACTCTTTCGAAACTACTCCAAAACGTATTATTTCCCTTGTTCCTTCGCAAACCGAATTATTATATGATTTAGGTTTAGAAGAAGAAATAATTGGAATTACGAAGTTCTGTGTGCATCCGTTTCATTTTAAATCGACCAAAAAGATTGTTGGCGGAACAAAGAAAATTCACTTCGAAAAAATAAAACTCCTTGAACCGGATATTATTATTTGCAATAAAGAAGAAAATACTCAGGAAATAGTAGAGCAATTAAGAACAATATGCCCGGTTTGGGTAACAAATATTGTTGCTATTGAAGACAATTTTCAAATGATTTCAGATTTCGGACAATTGTTCAATTATAGAACAGAAGCCCAAAAATGGAATAACAAATTGGTATTCGCCTTGAGCGATTTCAAAAATTATATAAAAGATATCAAAGAGAAAAAAGCAGCTTATTTTATTTGGAAAGATCCTTATATGGTTGCCGGAAATGATACCTATATAAATGAATTACTAAAACTGAATCATTTCAAAAATATATACGAAGACAAAGGCCGTTATCCTGAAATCGAATTAAAGAAAATGCGTTTAGAAGGCGATCCGGATTTGGTTTTTCTTTCTTCAGAACCCTATCCTTTTAAAGAAGAAGATGCTTTCGAAATAGGAAGATTTACGCATCACGCCAAAACCGTTTTTGTAGACGGCGAAATGTTCTCTTGGCACGGAAGCAGATTGTTAAAAGCGTTCTCTTATTTTAAATTACTTCACGAAAGGTTGAAGAATTAGTTTTGTTTCAAGTTTCAGGTTTCAAGTTTTTGGAACGTTAATTAACCGCAAAGGCGCAAAGATAACCGCAAAGTTTTTTACACAAAGCTTTGCGAACTTTGCGTTTATATTCATAAAGCTTGGCAAAAAAATCTAGCGTGCTTTGCGGTTAAATTATGTTCAAAGTAAAGCAACGTGAAACTTGAAACCTGAAACGTGAAACTTGAAAGAAATCAAACCAATTTACTAGAAAAAAAAGAATGCCGGCATCTCGAAGACGCCGGCATTTATTTAACTAACCAAAACCAAAATAATAAATAACCAGTTTATTACATTACAAAGGTCAGACATAAATCGATATTATGATGTTAATGTCTTGTTATTACTTTGTTGGATATAAGTTAATGTCTAAATTTAAAAAATTCCAATATTTTAAAATTCCAATTTTACAATTGTTTTTTTTGTTTCAAGTTTCAGGTTTCAAGTTGTTTACTAATATTAACCGCAAAGTTCGCAAAGTTTTTTACACAAAGCTTTGCGAACTTTGCGTTTATATTCATAAAGCTTGGTAAAAAATCTTAGCGTGCTTTGCGGTTAAATTATGTTCAAAGTAAAGCAACGTGAAACCTGAAACGTGAAACAAATCAAACCAATTTAGTAGAAAAAAAGAATGCCGGCATCTCGAAGACGCCGGCATCATTTAACTAACCAAAACCAAAATAATAAATAACCAGTTTATTACATTACAAAGGTCAGACATAAATCGACGTTATGCTGTTAAGGTTTTGTTATTACTTTGTTGGTCATAAGTTAAGATTTAGTAATTTAATGTTTTGAGCATTCTACAGCGTTAAATAATTTTTGATTATTAAAATATAATAACAATCAATTTTGTTTATGAATATGCTAAAGATAAGTTTGTATATTTGGTAAAACATTAAAAATCAGCAAAATGGAAGAAAAGAAAAAATTAACAACTGCTACAGGAACTCCAGTTCCAGACAATCAAAACATTCAAACAGCTGGCCCTCGTGGACCCGTTTTATTACAAGATTTTTGGTTTTTAGAGAAGATGGCGCATTTTGACCGTGAAGTTATTCCGGAGCGAAGAATGCATGCTAAAGGTTCTGGTGCGTACGGAACTTTTACAGTAACGCATGATATTACCAAATATTCAAAAGCCGATTTGTTTTCGGAAATTGGTAAGAAAACGGAAATGTTTGTACGTTTTTCAACTGTTGCAGGAGAAAGAGGTGCTGCTGATGCCGAAAGAGACATTCGTGGTTTTGCCATGAAATTTTATACGAATGAAGGAAATTGGGACTTGGTAGGAAATAATACTCCGGTTTTCTTTTTCCGTGATCCGATGAAATTTCCTGACTTGAACCATGCTGTAAAACGTGATCCAAAAACCAATTTAAGAAGTGCTGATAACAATTGGGATTTTTGGACATTATTGCCAGAGGCATTGCATCAAGTTACAATTGTAATGAGTGACAGAGGAATCCCGAGATCGTACAGAGAAATGCATGGTTTTGGAAGCCATACTTTTAGTTTTATTAATGCACAAAACGAAAGACACTGGGTAAAATTCCATTTAGTTTCTCAACAAGGAATTGAAAACCTTTCTGATGAAGAAGCGGCTTCATTGGTAGGAAGAGACAGAGAAAGTCATCAAAGAGATTTATTTGATGCTATTGAAGAAGGAAATTTTCCAAAATGGAAAATGTTTGTTCAAATTATGTCAGAAGAACAAGCAAAAACATACCGTTTCCATCCGTTCGATTTAACGAAAGTTTGGTTAAAAGGTGATTTCCCATTAATTCCGGTTGGAGAATTCGAATTAAATAAAAATCCTGAAAACTATTTTGCAGAAGTAGAGCAAGCAGCGTTTAATCCTGCGCATGTTGTTCCTGGAATTGGTTTCTCTCCAGATAAAATGCTTCAAGGGCGTTTGTTCTCTTATGGAGATGCACATCGTTATCGCTTAGGTGTAAACAATTATCAAATTCCGGTAAACTCTTCAAGATGCCCTTACAACAGTTTCCATAGAGATGGAGCGATGCGTGTAGATGGTAACTACGGAGGAAGAAAACACTACGAACCAAATAGTTTTGGTGAATGGCAGGAGCAACCAGAACATAAAGAACCACCATTGGCAATTTATGGTGATGCTTATGCGCACAATTTTAGAGAAGACGATAGTGATTATTTTACCCAACCTGGACTTTTGTTCAATTTATTGACACCAGAGAAAAAACAACTTTTGTTCAAAAATACTGCTGGACAAGTAGGAGGGGCGCAGAAATTCATTCAGGTTCGTCACATCAGAAACTGCTATCAAGCAGATCCTGCTTACGGAGAAGGTGTTGCCAATGCATTAGGAATGACAATGGATGAAGTGAATAATTTTGATGATCCTAGATTAGCTATTAAAGCGAGATAATTGGAAAGGTTCTGAGATGCTAAGCTTCTAAGTTTTTTGAACTTTATCTAAAAATAAACCCGACAGTTTTTTAAAATCTGTCGGGTTTACTGTTTTTATAAATAAATTGATTCTCATAAACTGGACTGAAGTCCAGCTCTACAATATCATTTGTTCCTTCGGAACTTACCTTATGTTCAAACCTGGGAAACTTAGAATCTTAGTATCTTAGTATCTCAGCATCTTAGCACCTTTTAAGAAAAAACCACAGTTTTATTACTGTAAACCATAGTTTTTCTTTCGGAATGTAATTTTATTGCTCTTGCTAAAACAATACGTTCCAGATCGCGTCCTTTCATAATAAAATCTTCAACAGAATGAATGTGGGAAACTCGTGCAATATCTTGTTCGATAATCGGACCTTCGTCTAATTCTTCGGTAACATAATGACTTGTTGCTCCAATAATTTTTACACCGCGTTTAAATGCTGAATGATATGGTTTTGCACCTGGAAAAGCAGGTAAAAACGAATGATGAATATTGATAATCCTGTTTTCGTAAAGCTCGATTAATTTTGGTGTGATAATTTGCATGTAACGAGCTAGAACGATAAAATTGATTCCGTATCTTTTTAAAAGTTCGATCTGTTTTGCTTCTCCTTCTTCTTTGTTGTCTTTTGTAAAAGGAACATAGTGAAACGGAATATCAAAACGCTCTGCAATAGCTCTTAAATCGTTGTGATTACTAATGATTACCGGAATCTCAACATTCAATTCATCTGCACTATAACGCCCTAAAATATCAAAAAGGCAATGGTCATATTTAGAAACAAACAAGGCCATTTTTGGTTTTTGTTCCTGACTGTATAAGTCCCAAGACATATCGAATTTAGAGGCAAGTGTCTGATCAAAATCTTCTTTAAAACTTTCAATTGTAATTTGAGTCTGAGTAAACTCACATTCCAAACGCATAAAAAATACATTTTGTTCTACATCAACATGCTGATCGATGTATGTAATATTTCCACCTACTTTAGCAATAAAAGTAGTGACAGAGGCAATAATATTTTTTTGATCTTTACAGTGGATGAGTATGGTTATTTTTTGCATTGGTTTCTGTTTTTGGTTGAATCAGTTCATTTTTGTTTAAATGCTTAATCGTAATTTTGTTTAACCGTATGAAAGAAGCTGTAAAACCTTCTGTATTTACAGCTGTTCTTTAAATTCAAAAGATTATTTTCCGTCTTGTAGAGCAAAAACACTTTTTAACAAAGGCGTTGTTCTAGCAGAAATATTGTTTCTAATTTCTTTTTCTTCCACAGCAATCATTTTGAAAACTCCAGACAAAGCTTGAGTCGTAGTATAATCAGTTAAATCAGGATTTACTTTTTTGACTAATGGAATGGTATTGTATTTTGTGATAATATTTTTCCAGACTACATCGGCACCCACTTTTTCAAAAGAACTTTTAATTACAGGATTGAATTTTCCGTACAAGGCTGTTGTTGTGCTTCCTTGTAAGTAAGTAGTTGCAGCGCTGTCATTTCCTAACAGAATATTTTTTGCATCAGTAAACGACATATTTTTAACAGCAGTAACAAAAATTGGAGTTGCTTCTTTTACAGCATCTTCTGCAGCACGATTTAGCATTTTAATTCCCTCGTCTGCAAGAGAGCTTAATCCCACTTTTCTTAAAGTGGCGTCTACTTTTTGCAATTCTTCTGGCATTAAGATTTTTACAGCTTCATTTTTATAAAACCCATCTACAGCAGTTAATTTGCTTACTTGTTGTGTAATTCCTTTATTCAAGGCTTCTTTTAAACCAGAAGCGATATCAACATTGCCCGCAGGAAGCTGAGATGCAATTTGTGGCAGCTGATTTAAAGTTTGTTGTACTTGTGCACAAGAAGTTAGAGAAAAGGCAAGGGCTAATAAGATAATCTTTTTCATTATGGAGTTTTATTTAAGTTTCAAAAATACTACTTATTCAAAAACAAAGCCACAATTTTATTAAGGGAGAAGAAAGATTTTGTTGGATAAATAACAGAAGTTGTAATTGTTTAAAAACAGAATAGAAGGAAGAGCTAAAAATGTATTTTAGTCATTTTTTACGCTGTTTTTCCATTGAAAAAGTAAATCCTTAAAAAAAGATTTTATTTCCGATTTTTCGCCATCAACATAAACGTTAAAAATGCTTTTGTCTTTTTTGGTAATAGTCGTATAAGGACAATAAGTTGCGCCTACAAAATGAATAGTATCAATTTTTATAATATCATGATAAAAAGCAAAATAGATTTCATTTCTTTTGGGGTTTCTTTTATCGATCCAATACGAGGCAATTCTTTTGTTTGTAAAAAAATTACCGGCAGTTCTTTTAGTGTTTTGACTATAAAATTTGTGGATTATTTCATCTTTATCAAGTAGATGCAGGCTTTTTATAAAAGCCAAATCTTCCTTTTTTAAAGTTTGTTGTGTTTCAATTTTGTTGCATGAGATGAAGAAAATTAAAAACAATATAAAAGAATATTTATGCATAAGCCGAGTTGGAAGTCAAACGTTATTTAACAAAGCTAAAATACATAAAAATTATGTTTTTAATTTTATGAGATGATTTTAGGGAAAGTTTTTAAGACTTTACTAATGTGATAAAAAGCAAAAAGCAATTTGTTTGTAAAAGTTGTAGGTTGAATTGCTCTTTGCTTTAAATTATGTTTGGGACAAAAAAGGCTTAAACGTATTCCAAGCAATATAAATTTGGGTTATAAATTGGATTGATTTGATTTAAATCGGCCAATATATTTTGCGTATAATCTTTACCACCTATTGCCATATAGAATAAAGATTTTGAAATATAAAATGGTCTCAAAGGAAAGCTACGCCAACCTTGAGATAAATTTTTGATGAAATGTTTTAAAACATATTTGGATGTTTTTTCTTCAGGACGAACAAAATAAATGCTTTTAAGCTTAGACATTATATTAGGAAACATTATAAATCTTCCTCCTTGTTGTATCAATAGATTAATTTCAAAAAGTGTTAATCCTTCAATATTTTCAGTTTTCATGATTAATAAAATTTGTGGTATTAATATGAGGCAAATTTCGGGAGCAATTGAAAATGTTTTTAGACCTAAAAGTTTTAAAAACAATAAATTAAGATTTTTTTTACGGGCAAAAAAAAATCGGAAACCCAACGAATTGAGTCTCCGATTTTAATATTAATTTTAAATAGAATTAATTCACAGTAACCGATGTTTCTGTATTGGTTAATTCAGCATCTTTTTCATAAACATCTTGAAAGAAACCAATTTCACCATTTTCATTTACCAATGAAGTAAAATAAGTAATATAGATTGGTACTTTTTTAGTCAACTTAAAACTATTTTCTGTTTTACCAGCCATAGCTTTATCGATTTTTGCCGGAGTCCATTCAGGATAATCTTGTAACATTGCTACGGCTAATTCTTTAGCCATTTTTAAGTTGATACATCCATGGCTGAAAGTTCTTTTCTCAAAATCAAACAGCGTTTTAGACGGAGTATCGTGCATATAAATGTCTTCTGAGTTCGGAAACATAAATTTTACCAAACCTAAAGAGTTATCAGGTCCTGGTTTTTGTCTAACCTGGCCATTTACAATTTCCATGTTTTTCTCAGCTAGATAATTAGGATCTGCAGCAATTTTAGATTTTAACTCATTCTGTACAATACTTTGTGGTACCGTCCAATACGGACTGAAAACGATTCTATCAATTTCTCCATTAAAAATGGTCGTTTTTGTTAGAGGTGCGCCAACAAAAACAGGAGAGGTCAATTGTACTTTTCCGTTTTTAACGTAAACCATTTCATAAGATGGAACATTTACCAGAACATACTCGTCGCTAGCCGCAATTTGAGCAGCAATCGCACGGCATCTTTCCATATTAAGCTTCAAAGTCGCTACTTTATTTTCCAGCGGAATATTCATTTCGTTGATATGTTCTTCGGCCAAAATATAGTTTGGTTTGAATCCGTTACGAACTTTGTATTTCATTACGGCATCCATTAATTCACGATCATAAACATCGCTTTTAGAATCACTTTTTAAATCTCCATATAAATACAAACGAGTTCTCACTTGTGCAATCGTACTAGAAACCGCATCTGGTCGCAACTCTTTGTATGGAACTTCTGCTGGAACAATTGGTTTCCATTTGCTAGATTTTTCTAATCTTTTGTATTTTTTTAGAACATCTTGCAATTTGTAATATTGATCGTATTCTACTTTTACATCAGCATCAGCAACAGTGCTGGTTTCTTCTAAGGTGCTGTAGTTTAAGAAATCTTTTAGCATGGCATCATAAGCAATTCTTTTCTTGTCTGCATTACTTTTTTTAGTGTACACTACATACAAAGAACTTAAAAGCATATCTGCATCTGTTTGAGACAGCGTGCTTTTGTCTGATGACGAACTAAATAATTGATCAATTTCTTTTTGGTAAGGAATAATTAAATCATTTGTTTTCTTTGCTTTTTCATACAATACAGAACCGAATTCGCTAATTTCACCTTCGTCGAACCAAATGGTTCCAAGAGATCTGGTTTTGTATAAGGACATTACATCAGATTTGTATTTTTTTAAATCAGAATATCTTTTAAAGAAGTCATTTGAAATTTCACTGTTAGCATCTGACTCATTGTTGTTAACAGTTTTATAGGTGTCATTTAAATTTTTGTTTTCTTTAGTTTTTTTATCTTCATATTTATTGAAAGAAACCAAACTAAAGCTAATAGCTATAATTAAGCTTAGTGGAGTTAAAGTTTTCATTTTCATTTAATTTTTACGTTATACTTAGATTTAAAGTTTTTTGGGTAAAAATTTGGGGTCGTTTCTACATTGTAAAATTACTTTAGGTTGTTGAGAATGAGTTGTTTTATTTAAATTAGATTTTTCAAAATTGCCACATAGTAGGTTTATATAATATAAATCAGCTAGTTAGAAAATTTGTTACCCTTGGATTCCGAAAACGTTATATTTTTTTTTTAACATAAAGCTATGGTAACGATCAAATATTAAAATAATTTGTAAATTGCCTCCGTAAAATTATCATATTCATAAAATGGAACAACAAATACCATATATTCCTAAAAATAAAGTAAGAATTGTTACTGCTGCTTCGCTTTTTGACGGACATGACGCTGCCATTAACATTATGCGTCGTATTATTCAGTCAACGGGAGTTGAGGTGATTCACTTAGGGCACGACAGAAGTGTTGAAGAAGTGGTAAACACCGCCATTCAAGAAGATGCAAACGCTATTGCGATGACTTCTTATCAAGGCGGGCACAACGAATACTTTAAATATATGTATGATTTGCTTCGCGAAAAAGGAGCAGGCCACATTAAAATCTTCGGCGGCGGAGGTGGAGTAATTCTGCCAAGCGAAATCGAAGAATTACACGAATATGGTATTACCAGAATTTATTCTCCAGACGACGGTCGTTCTTTAGGACTTCAAGGAATGATTAATGATTTGGTTCAAAGAGCCGATTTTCCTATTGGAGATAAATTGAACGGAGAAATTGATCACATCGAAAATAAAGTTCCAACGGCAATTGCACGTTTGATTTCGGCAGCAGAGAATTTCCCAGAAATAGCAAAATCGGCTTTTGATAAAATTCACGAAATAAATTCAACTTCTAAAATTCCAGTTTTAGGAATTACAGGAACGGGTGGTGCAGGAAAATCTTCTTTGGTAGATGAATTAGTTCGCCGTTTTTTAATTGATTTTCCAGAAAAAACAATCGGATTGGTTTCTGTTGATCCTTCAAAAAGAAAAACGGGAGGAGCGCTTTTAGGAGACAGAATCCGTATGAATGCGATTAATAATCCAAGAGTTTATATGCGTTCGCTGGCGACGCGTCAGTCGAATTTGGCTTTATCTAAATATGTAGCCGAAGCGATTCAGGTTTTGAAAGCCGCAAAATACGATTTGATTATTTTGGAAACTTCAGGAATCGGACAGTCTGATACCGAAATTATGGATCATTCAGACGTTTCTTTATATGTAATGACACCAGAATTTGGAGCGGCAACGCAATTGGAGAAAATCGACATGCTTGATTTTGCCGATTTAGTAGCTTTAAACAAATTTGATAAACGTGGCGCGCTTGATGCATTACGCGATGTAAAAAAACAATACCAGCGCAATCATAATCTTTGGGATAAAAATCCTGATGAAATGCCCGTTTTCGGAACTATTGCTTCGCAGTTTAACGATCCGGGAATGAATACGCTTTATAAAGCGATTATGGATAAAGTATCAGAAAAGACGAATTCTGACTTGAAATCGACTTTTGAAATCACTAAAGAAATGAGCGAGAAAATATTCGTGATTCCGCCAGGAAGAACACGTTATTTATCTGAAATTGCCGAGAATAATAGAACTTATGATGAAACGGCAATTGCACAGCAAAAAGTAGCTCAAAAATTATACGGAATTTTCAAAACGATAGAATCTGTTTCTGGAAAAATTCCTCAAATTACAAAAGCAGGAATCGAAGATTCAACCGTTTTACCAAGCGGAATCGCAGAACACGACGAAAACAGAATCTTCTTAAACCTATTACTAAATCAATTTGATAAAGTAAAAATGGATTTAGATCCGTACAATTGGGAAATTATCCTGAATTGGGCTGATAAAGTAGCGAAATACAAAAATCCAGTTTACAGTTTTAAGGTTCGTGATAAAGAAATTAAAATCGCAACACATTCTGAAAGTTTATCGCATTTGCAAATTCCAAAAATTGCTTTGCCTAAATATGAAGGTTGGGGCGATATTTTGCGTTGGAATTTACAGGAAAATGTTCCTGGAGAATTTCCTTTCGCTTCTGGATTGTATCCGTTTAAACGTGAAGGAGAAGATCCGTCGAGGATGTTTGCGGGCGAGGGCGGACCAGAAAGAACCAACAAACGTTTTCATTATGTAAGTGCGGGAATGCCTGCAAAACGTCTTTCTACGGCTTTTGATAGTGTGACTTTGTACGGAAACGATCCAGATTTGCGTCCGGATATTTACGGAAAAATTGGAAATGCGGGAGTTTCAATCTGCTGTTTGGATGATGCCAAAAAATTATATTCAGGTTTCGATTTGGTTCATGCTTTGACTTCGGTAAGTATGACGATCAACGGACCTGCGCCAATGCTTTTAGGTTTCTTTATGAATGCGGCAATCGATCAGCAATGTGAGATTTACATTAAAGAAAATGGTTTAGAAAAAGAAGTTGAAGCAAAAATCAACAAATTATATAAAGAAAAAGAAATCGAAAGACCGAAATATCAAGGCGAACTTCCAACAGGAAACAACGGTTTGGGATTAACGCTTTTGGGTGTTACGGGAGATCAGGTTTTGCCTTTGGAGGTTTATAACGAAATAAAAGTAAAAACCTTAGCTCAAGTTCGTGGAACGGTTCAGGCCGATATTTTAAAAGAAGATCAGGCGCAGAATACTTGTATTTTCTCAACTGAATTTGCGTTGCGATTAATGGGAGATGTTCAGGAATATTTTATTACTAAAAACGTTCGTAATTTCTATTCGGTTTCGATTTCAGGATATCATATTGCTGAGGCGGGAGCAAACCCAATTACGCAATTGGCGTTTACGCTTTCAAATGGTTTCACTTACGTGGAATATTATTTGAGCCGTGGCATGAACATCAACGATTTTGGGCCAAACTTATCGTTCTTCTTCTCCAACGGAGTAGATCCAGAATATTCAGTCATTGGTCGTGTGGCGCGTAAGATTTGGGCAAAAGCCATGAAATTGAAATACGGAGCCAACGAAAGAGCACAAATGTTGAAATATCATATTCAGACTTCTGGACGTTCGTTACACGCACAGGAAATTGATTTCAACGATATCAGAACGACTTTGCAAGCTTTGTATGCGATTTACGATAACTGTAATTCATTGCACACCAATGCTTACGACGAAGCCATTACAACGCCAACAGAAGAATCGGTACGTCGTGCGATGGCGATTCAGTTGATTATTAATAAAGAATTAGGTTTAGCGAAAAACGAAAACCCAATTCAAGGTTCGTTCATTATCGAAGAATTAACCGATTTAGTAGAAGAAGCCGTTTTACAAGAATTCGACCGAATTACTGAAAGAGGAGGCGTTCTAGGTGCAATGGAAACGATGTACCAGCGTTCTAAAATTCAGGAAGAAAGTTTGTATTACGAAACCTTAAAACACAACGGAGATTTCCCAATTGTGGGTGTAAATACTTTCTTGAGTTCAAAAGGATCACCAACTGTAATTCCGGCTGAGGTAATTCGTGCCACAGAAGAAGAAAAACAATACCAGATTACCATGCTGGACAACCTGCATAATTTCCACGAAGCAAAAGTAAACGAGCATTTAAGCCAGTTACAAGAAGCAGCAATTAAAAACGAAAACTTATTCGATTATTTAATGGAAGCTACAAAAGTTTGTTCTTTAGGTCAGATTACTGCGGCGTTGTTTGAAGTTGGTGGGCAGTATAGAAGGAATATGTAATTATTTGCTTTTTATAGATTTATAAAAGGGATTTAATTGGTTAACGACTAATTAAAATCCCTTTTTTTGTTAAAAATGGTATTTTGTCGAGAAAAAAAATCATTAGTCGAATATTTTTTCTATGTAAATATAAAAATATTAATTTTCTGAATAAAACATTAAAAGAGTTTAAAAATCAAATTAGAATATTAAGAATTTTATGGTAATATTATTTTTCAAATTATTACAAATTAGATTCCAAGCAATATTAGATAACACAATTAAGGAGCTTCAAGATTGCTTTAACTGTAAGCTTAAATGTATTTAATTTATGGCAGACGAAAATATTATTCAAGAAGTTGATCAAGGATGGATTGATTATAGAAATTCTGTTATTGAAAATAAAAGCAAAAGTCAAGATGATTTTGAAAAATATATTAACCTTTTGGCTTCAGGAGGAATTGTTCTTTCTGTAACTTTCTTAGAAAAAATTGTTTCTCTAGAAGAGGCAATATGTAAATCATTAATTATAATTGGAATGTATCTGATGGTTTTTACTTTGCTTTCTAATCTTTATTCACATTACAAATCAATCTTGGATTCTGATGCTACTATTAAAGATATTGATGAAAAAAAATTTAAAAAAATTTTTAAGAAAATTGAAAAAAGAAATAAAGTAATCAATGTTTTAAATATGATCTCTATTTGGTCATTAATAATTGGTGTTTTTTTATTAGTAACTTTTGCAACAATTAATATATATAATATGAGTGATAAACAGAAAACTATTCCTTCACCAAAACCGGCTACAGAAGAAAAAGGAAGAACAATAACTCCGCCAGCATTTAGACCCTCAAATACACCGCCTAAAAAATAAGTTATGAGTAAGAAAATAAGCAAAACTTTAAATGATTCAATGCAATCTGTTACAAAAGTTAGTATAGGTGATAAAATTACAGATGGAAGAACCATTCAAACACCTTCGAGTACATTAAAACCAATAATAAAACCCAAAGAAAAAAAATAAATTTTCTTAGTAGCTCAACTGTTCTACTTGTGAATAATTCTCAAAAAGGGTGGCTTGTAAAAGCTGGGAGGAATGGAAATTTATTAATAATGATAAAAAGCTTACAGATATAATTATGTTTTCTAATTAGTTTTGACAAAATGCTTTAATATATTGGAGCATTACTTAAATTTTTTTTGAGATGATTGGAGAGTTTTTAAAAAATTATGGAGAGTTGATTTCAATCACATTAATTCCATTTATAATTTGGATACTTGGAGCTTATTTCCAAGACAGAAAATCTAAAAAAGATGCAAAAATGAGTTTATTCTTAAAGTTAATGGCTACAAGAAAAGCTAATCCTATTAGTAAAGAATGGGTGGATAGTCTTAATCAGATTGATGTTGTATTTCAAGATAGTCCAAAAGTTCGGTTGGCATGGAGACAATTTTTTGATGCTCTTCATCCAAGATCAGCTCATTTTGATAGCCAAAACTCTTTTCATTTAGACTTATTATCTGAAATGGCGAATAATCTTGGCTATAAAGATTTAAAACAGACAGAAATTGATCGCTATTATAATCCTCAATTATTTGGAAATTTACAGAAAAGTCAAGATCTTATTGCGAGAGAAACTTTAAGAGTTTTATCAAATTCAAAAGCTTATGGGGTAGCATTCTCTCCAGAAGAATTTGATGCTCACACACAGCAATTGTATAGCTCAAATGATTAAAAAAATAGTTTAATTCTTTCACCGCTAGTGGGAGCATCCCATCCCCGTGGACACAAAGTTTATCCTCTCCAGTTTGTCATTTCGACCGAAGGGAGAAATCACATGAGTATTTCTACAAAGATTGACGATTTACATTGTCGATTCCCGAGTGTGATTTCTCCCTTCGGTCGAAATGACAATATTGCGGTTATTTCTCAACGGATTGTTATAAAAAGTTCCGAAGGAACGAATCATATTGTAGGGATGGATTTTAATCCATTCAACGCATAGTTTGTCGATTTTTTTGCGAAGATCCTTGATGACAAGATTGGGTATAATTAATGTAACTTTATGTCCTTATTAAAGAATCATGACAATCCAACAATATATAGAACAAATCAGCAATTCAAAAAATCTAGTTTTAGATCAAAATACTGATTTGGAAAATAACGTTGCTAAAATCGAAGGTTTAGAATTCCAGTTTGAAGATCTTTTTCAAAATCAAAACCTAAACTCAGCACTTCTTTCTAAAATAGAAAAAATGCTTAATCTAATTTTTATAAAAGAAGAATTAGAATTTAATGTTTGTTTTGCCAATAATGATGAGGTAAGACCGGAATACAAACAAAGTTTCAGATTACTAGATTTGTTGGATTATATTTATGCGTTTAAGTATTCTTCAAAATTTGCAACGACTCAAAAAATAATCCTTTCGCCAGAAGTTGAGGTTTTTTGGAAACTGGTAAAAATAGGTTCCGTTTTACGAAATGATATAAAATAAAAAAGCAGCTCCTGGTACGGGCTGCTTTTTCGTAATTCTTAGAAAAAAATTAACGACGGAAAGATGGACTCTGATTAACAGATTTATCCAATTTTACAGTCTTAACTTTTTTAGCAACAACTTTAATTTCGTGTTTCGCAACTTTGTCGTTTGCTTTCACTTCAAGAACGTAAGTTCCTGCAGGAAAATCTTCTAAACTAATTGTTTTAGAAACCTCTAAATTGTCTGCTGCAGCGTCTCCTGCATAAAGTAAGTTGTGATTCTCGTCAAAGATTGAGAAAGATGAATTTTGAACAGTGTCTAAAGTAAAGCTAACTACTTTTCCGTTTCCTGTCTTAATGTTTAATATATAGTCACCTTTTCCTTCAATGGCATAGGTAAACACAGTCGCTAAAAAAAAGGCAGCAACTAAACCAGCTTTGGTAAATTTTGTCATGTTTTTTTTTAATTGTTAATTACTAAATGTGGAACGCGTAAAACTACAAATACAAATTTAATTTTTAGCAAAAAATCAGCATTTTTAAATGCTTAACTTGTTGAATTGGAATTATTTCTGTGCTTTGTTTGAACTATGTACGGATTTAAAGGACTCACGGTTTTTTGTTTTTGAAAATTTTTTCGATTTTTTTTACCGCCTAAAAAACAACCGATTGAATTAATAAGAATATATTTTCAGAAACACTATTTTGTGTAAAATATACATTTAATATAAAAGAAAAAAACAGCTCCGTAACCAACAAAGAGCTGTTTCTTCAACAATAAAATTTCAAATTTTTAATTTTTTCTAACCTCATTTTTACACTATTATAGAAGTATAAAATTAACGAGCAGCGACATTCGAATTTTTTGCAAAACCAGATTTGTAAACCGAAGAAATTGCGTTTTTAGAAAGTAAAGCATTCTCTTTTATTGTAATCTCGTATTTTGCTCTTTTTACGTTGTCTTCTACTTCTAAGAAATAAGTTCCTTCTGGAAATTCTTCTAGACTGAAAGTTCTTAAAATTCCGTCTTTGCCTGTTGCATTTTCAGAATAAATAAGAGTTCCGTCTTTGTCATAAATTGCTAAGTTGGCTTTCTGTACTTTGTTAAGAGCGAAAGTGATCAATTTTCCATTAGTTTTCAATACGTGAAGGTTAAACTCCGACGTTCCATCAATTGCGTAAGTGCTAATTCCTGTGAAAAGCAACGCTACTACTAAACTCATTTTTGCAATCTTTTTCATGGGACTTGTTTTTTAAATTATTAGTTCTAATTCTCTGATGCTAAATTACTTATGTAATACGTGGAAATGCGCAACTGTATTTTCTTATTTCTATGCTATATTCTCATTTACGAAACCGTTATAGGTTAAAATGTAAATTATTTGTATCGTTTTCGTTAATTCAATGATTATTTTTTAAAGTTTTGATTGGTTTTAAGTTTGCGATGGGTTAAGGATTTCTTTACAAAATAGGGTGTGGATTTAACCGCAAAGTGCGCAAAGATTTACGCAAAGCACGCCAAGTTTCTTTTAAGTATATTCTATAAAAAAGTTCGCAAAGCTTATGGATAAAGCTTTGCGAACTTTGTGTTTATATATGTGAAGTAAGAAAAAAAACCTTGCGTTCTTTGCGTTAAAAATTGCGGTTAAATTAAACGCAAAAAAAAACAGCTCTATAACCACAAAGAGCTGTTTTTAAAACTTTAAAAGTTTTTAAACTTTACTAACTATCTAACCTCACTTTTTATACTGTATGAGAGTATAAAACTTTTTTAGCGTGTTGCCACACTTGTATTTTTAGCAAAACCTGGTTTGTAAACTGAAGAAATTGCGTTTTTAGATAAAACAGTTGCTTCGTCAGTTACTTTAATTTCATATTTTGCTTTTTTTGTATTGTCTTCAACTTCTAAGAAGTAAGTTCCTTCTGGAAATTCTTCTAAACTGAATGTTCTTAAAATACCATCTTTGCCAGAAGCAGTTTCAGAGTAAATCAAAGTTCCTTCATTATCATATATTGCTAAGTTGGCTTTTTGTGTTTGGTTAAGACCGAACGTGATCAATTTACCATTAGCTTTCAACACGTGAAGATTAAACTCCGACGTTCCATCAATTGCGTAAGTGCTAATTCCTGTGAAAAGCAACGCTACTACTAAACTCATTTTTGCAATCTTTTTCATGGGACTTGATTTTTAAATTAATAGTTCTAATTCTCTGATGCTAAATTACTTCAGTTGTCAGAATAATTTATATTCTATTTTTTCCTATTTCGATGCTATATTCTCATTTACGAAACCGTTATAGGTTAAAATTTGAATTATTTTTATCGTTTTTGCTAAAACGCCTATTATTTTTCAACGTTTTTGTTAGTTTTTAATTTACAATGAAGTAAAGATTTCTTTAAAAATTGTAGGAATAGTTTAATTGAAAGTTACTAAGATTCTGAGATCCTAAGATTCTAAGTTTTTTCTTTTGCAGAATTACATAAAGTGGGGTAATTGTAGTGTGCTTCAAATTTTGTTTTACAAGAATAAGTCTTTAAAAAACCGATGTCTTTAATTTATTAAGTCTCTGATGCCTAAAAAAACTTAGAATCTTAGTGTCTTAGAATCTCAGAATCTTAAAAAAAAGTATAGAGCAAAAAAAAACAGCTCAGTAACCACAAAGAGCTGTTTTTAAAACTTTTGAAAGTTTTTAACTTACTAACTATCTAACCTCACTTTTTATACTGTATTAGAGTATAAAATTTTTAAGTGCCGTGAAGTAACACTTAACTTTAATATTTTCTTAGTAAACTGAAGAAACTCCTTTTGAAGACAAAACTGAGTTTTTAGAATCTACTGTGATATCGTATTTTACTTTTTTGTAATTATCAGCAACTTCTAAGAAATATTTTCCTTGTGGAAATTCTTCTAAACTGAAAGTTCTTAAAATTCCTTCTTTACCAGAAGCGTTTTCAGTATATAATAAAGTACCATTAGTATCATAGATGCTGATAGTAGCTTTTTGAAGTTGATTAATTCCAAAAGCAATAACCTTGCCATTTCCTTTTAATACATGAAGATTTAATGCCTCATTACCATCAATTGCATAAGTACTCATTCCTGTTAGAAGTACTGCAACTACTAAACTTAATTTCATTATCTTTTTCATATTCTGTAGTATTAATTTTTTTAGTTCATTTCTCTGAGGCAAAGTTATAGCAGCATGTGTGTTATTTTAACAACTGTATTTTCCAATTTATATGCTATATTCTCATTTACGAAACCGTTATAGGTTAAAATTTGCGTTTAATGTTATGTTTCTGTTAATTTGGTTGTTATTTTTCAAAGTTTATTCAAAATTTGATTCTTCCTAAAATTTCCTTCTTTCCTACAAAAAATACTATATTGGTATAAAATCAGGTCTTAAAATATGATTTCTCAAAAAAAAATCCGAAGAAAAAAACGAGACCCTAAAAAAAAGTGCATTTTGATGTAAAATCAGCAATGGAAAATATTGGTTTTTTATGCAAAATTCTCATTTGCGAAACCGTTATAGGTTAAAATTTGATTTTTTTTAGGCTTTTTTGTTAATTTTGCTATTATTTTTTAAAGGAATTATCATGAAGACAATAGCCCCAGCTCTTGAAGTGATAACTAACTCATACGGAAGTTCTTTTACTTACGCCAAACACGCCGAGAAGACCAATAGTAAAGCTCATTTATGGCATTATCATCCTGAAATTGAGTTGGTTTATATAAATGGTGGGGCGGGGAAGAGACAAATAGGAAGCCATGTTTCTTATTATACCAATGGTAGTTTACTTTTAATAGGAGCTAATTTGCCGCATTGCGGTTTTACAAATGAACAAACAGGAAATACAACAGAAACGGTTGTTCATATAAAACCTGAATTTTTGGGAAGCGATTTTTTAGCCGCTCCAGAAATGAGGAAAATCCAAAATATTCTGAATCAGGCCAAAGGCGGAATTGCTTTTGGTGGTGAAACAAAGAAACGTTTGGGAA
The DNA here is from genome assembly GCF_020026915.1 of Flavobacterium potami. Lineage (GTDB taxonomy): Bacteria > Bacteroidota > Bacteroidia > Flavobacteriales > Flavobacteriaceae > Flavobacterium > Flavobacterium potami. Next base: position 306,728 of record NZ_JAINUY010000002.1, read on the forward strand.
ATAGAATTGAAATGATGGAGAACGAACCTCCGTTTCAACGTCTGATGACGCTTTTGAGTGTTTTGGACGAATTGGAATCGGCTGAGGATTATACCATCTTAAATGCGGATGGATTCTCATTAGAATTGCAAACTCAAGATAACGATCGTATTAATGTTGTTTTTAATTTTGTGAAGGATCATTTTCAGGAATCTATTTCGATAGACGAGGTTTCGAGTCTGGTAAGTATGACAACGCCTTCGTTCTGTCGTTATTTTAAAAAGATTTCTAATAAAACATTTACAGAATTTGTAAATGAATACCGTTTGGTGCACGCTTCAAAACTTTTGGCAGAACAGCCAATGAGTATTAACGAGGTTTGTTACGAAAGTGGTTTTAATAATTTCAGTCACTTTAGTAAATCGTTCAAACAATATACAGGTAAAAGCGCTTCGCAATACCGTCACGAACATAAGATTATAATTAGCTAGTTTTTTGTTTTGCCACGAATTTCACGAATTGGCACGAATTAAATTTTATAATTTGTAAAAAGGATATCTAATCCGATCAGTTTAAAACTGGTCGGATTTTTTTATTTAGTGATTGTTTTTATTTTGCTTTTAAGTAAAATTAATTAGTGAAAATTTGTGTAATTCGTGGCATCAATAACGGGTGAGATTTTTCATATGTTCTATTCTGAAAAAAGTTATATTTACAATCCCTAATCAGAAAAAAAGAATACAATGAAAAAAATCAAAATGTTGTTATCTGCATTTTTGCTTTGTCTTACCACCATGACATACGCAGCAAAAGTAGATACTTTGCAAGTTGCGAGTGCCGCTATGGGAAAAACCTACAAAGCAGCGGTAGTTTTACCAAATTCTTATGCTAAAAGCAAAACGACTTTTCCGGTAATGTATTTGTTACATGGTGCGTACGGGCATTTTAGCGATTGGCTTAAAAATACGCCGAACAAAAAACTGGTACACAATCTTGCAGATCAATACAATATGATTATCGTAATGCCGGAAGGAGAAACATTTAGTTTTTATTTGGATAGTCCGGTAAATAAAGAAAGTCAGTTTGAGACTTTTATTACACAAGAAGTCATTCAAAAAGTAGACAAGACATATAAGACAATTGCAAATAGAAACGGAAGAGTAATTACAGGGCTTTCAATGGGCGGACATGGGGCTTTGTATTTATCGGCCAGACATCCTGATTTGTTCTGTGCTGCAGGAAGTATGAGTGGTGCTGTAGATATGAGTACAATGCTCAATAGAGATTCTTCTGCTCAAATTGTCAAATTAATGCAGCCTGTTTTTGGAGATAAAAGCGGTAATACAGAATTGTACGAACAGAATTCTGTTCTAAGAATGGCTGATAAAATCAAATCGAATAAACTCCCTTTGGTTATTGATTGTGGTGTAGATGATTTTTTAATTGAACCGAATCGAGAATTACATAGAAGATTAGTATATAATAAGGTAGATCACGATTATACCGAGCGTCCAGGTGCTCACACTTGGGATTATTGGGAAAATTCATTGCCCTATCACGCACTATTTTTTAGTAAAATACTAACTAAGAATCAGCTTACTGCAAAAAAATAAAGGCATTTTTATTGCAAAATAAGCCAAATCACTTTTTTTGGTTTAATTTTTGGAATACCTTTATAGTATAATCCTTAAAAAAAAATAATTATGAAAAAGATACTTACACTATTCGCTGTTGTTGGAATGATGGCGTTTTCGAGTTGTTCGAGTGATAATAATGATAATGTTGATTATGATACGATAGCAACAGTTTATGAAAATGTAGCTCCTAATTATTATAACTTTAATCCAAGTTCTGATCCGCTTAAAAATTTTAGAGTTAGTTTTGTTTTTCCACAACGAATTTTTGATTCAGATGTGGTCTTAGTGTATCGATATGCAGGTGTAGATAGTGGTAGAGATGTTTGGGAGTTTTTGCCTGAAACTCATTACTTTGATGATGGCACTAGAAACTTTTCTTATGATTTTACATTCAGTGATTCTTTTGTAGATATTTATTTAAATGGTAATAATCTTACTGATCCCGAACTTAATGCTTTTAGATTTAATCAGATTTTTAGAATTGTTGTAGTTCCTGCTGATTTTGCTAAATCTGTTAATAAAAGTAATTACCTAGAGGTGATGAAAGCAGCTAATTTAACTGAAAGTCAAGTGCAAAAAATAAAACTTTAATATTTTTGATAAAGATATAAAAAAAAGGAAATCTTTCGATTTCCTTTTTTTATAACTAAAAATTATCGACGACCACCACCGCCTTCGTTAGTTTTAATTTCAAAATTAATACTTGGGTCAAATGGTTTTTCTGTTATTTTTATAAGTGGTAAAACCATAGTGTAATTGTTTTTTGGAATTACACCGGTGTTTGCTCCACGACCCGCAGGATGTAGAGATATTAGTAGAGCATTTTTGTTATCCATCGGTGAAAAGTAGAAAGATATATCTTTTGTTGTTGCTGCAATTGTGTTTGGTGAATATGTTCTTGTATAGTTATCGTTACTGTAAAGTCCAATCCCGCTGTATCTACCTATATCGTTTAACGATGTTCCTTCGCAAGCATCTTCCCTTGTTTCTCTCAAGTTTGGCAAAGTTATGATGCCGTCATCTTTTAATTGTATATGCAATATAGGAAAAGCACTACTGTGTGTTTTTTCTGTCAAATATCGATTGTCATAAAATGTGGTTCTAATTGTTATTTCATAGGTTTTGTTCTTACTGAATGGGTATTCTATTGACATTGCAGAAGCTTTTAAATCATCTATACTTCGTGTTGTGCCTTTTTCGTCGGTTCTTTTTAATTCTTTATTGCTTGCTTGTAGTATTAAGCAATTGTAATAATAGTTATGATGTGGTTTGCCATAGCCTCTAATTAGATGTTCATTTGTGGCCTCGTTATAAGGATAGGGATTGTAGCCGTATACGCCACGATTTGGATAATACGTTCCAGATGAATTTGAATAAATATCAACCGTGCAACCGCTATTGGTATTGGGGGCTATTCCGTATGAAAAGTCAAAAATGAAAGTTCCATCCGATGACTTATTGGTTGATTTATTATTAACTGTTTTTTCAGGAATATCATATATAAATATAGGCTCTTTGGGCTTTGACCCATCAGTAATTTCGGCTTCATATACAATGTCTCCATTTATAATATAAGTTTGAGTCGGATTATTGAGGGTTTGATTTTTTGATGGTATTTCATCTTTGCTGTCGCATCCTGTAAAAAGGAAAGGGGCTAATAAATAAAAACAGATCTTTTTCATAATATATTTTGTTTAAAGGTTTATAATGAGATAAATATATTTAAAATAAAGAATAATCTTGCTTTTTAAATGTTAAAAATGTAGGTTTTTATTTACTATATTTAAGATTGTTTAAATAAAAAAAGGAAATCTTTACGATTTCCTCTTCTTTTATCTGTATTTTTTAGTGATTATTCTTTGTCAGAATCCGTCAACACTTTTTCTTCTCCAAACTTCAAAGAAACCAAAACTCCAACTAAAAGAGATAAAGCGATAAATCCTAAAGAAGCCCATTCTGGAACTTCGATATAATCGTGAAGTAGCATTTTTAATCCTACGAAAGCTAAAATCGCTACCAAGCTGTATTCCAAATAACTGAATTTTGCCAGCATATTTGCTAGGAAAAAATACATAGAACGTAATCCTAAAATAGCGAATATATTAGAACTGAATACTAAAAAAGGATCTTTTGTAATGGCTAAGATGGCAGGAACGCTATCTACTGCAAACAATACATCCATAACTTCGATTACAATTAAAGCTACAAATAATGGTGTTGCGGCTTTCTTTGCAGTATTGGTTGAGATAAAGAATTTTTCGCCATCCATTTCTGAAGTAATCGGGATTACTTTTCCTAATGTTTTGTATACAAAAGAGTCTTTCGGGTGAAAATCTTCATCTTCTCCAGAAAAAAGCATTTTTGCCGCTGTAAAAAGCAAGAACAATCCGAATACGTAAGTAGTCCAGGTAAATTTGCTAATTAACATTACTCCAAAGAAAATCATTAAACCACGGAAAACAATGGCTCCAAGGATTCCCCAGAATAAAACGCGGTGTTGATATTTTTGAGGAATTTTAAATGAAGCAAAAATGATGGCAATAACAAATATGTTATCTACACTTAACGAAAGTTCAATTAAATAACCTGTTATAAACTTCATCGCAGCAACTGCAGGTTTTAGTTTGTCAGGATTATCAATATAATCTGTTGTATAAAGCCAATAGATTACTCCCGAAAATAAAAAAGATAAAGTAACCCAAATCAGGGTCCATTTACTGGCTTCTTTAGTGCTGATAATATGCGGTGTTTTGTTGAAGACTCCTAAGTCTAAAGCAAGAATAAAAATTACAGCAAGTAAGAAAAGGGACCAGACTATCATAATGATTTTGTTTAAATGATTTACAAAGATAAGTTTTGAAGTTTAACTTAAAAATTAAATTTAGTACTAAAATTAAGTAATATTTGTTATTTGTAAAATGTTAAGTGTTATAAAGTTATAGGCTTTCATGAACAAAAAAAAGTGCCAACAAATAAATGTGGCACTTTTAGAATATAATGTAAGCTTTGAATTATAGCGCTGATTTAACAGTTTTGATAATTCTAGCAGCAATTTTGTATGGGTCTCCGTTTGAAGCTGGTCTTCTGTCTTCCAACCATCCTTTCCATCCTTTTTGAACTGTCATCAAAGGAATTCTGATAGAACATCCTCTGTCAGAAACTCCATAAGAGAAATCGTGGATAGAAGCAGTTTCGTGCTTACCAGTTAAACGTTGGTCGTTGTAAGCTCCGTAAACAGCAATGTGCTCAGCAGTTACAGGACGGAAAGCCTCGCAAATTCTTTCGTAAGTTGCTTGGTCTCCACACGTTCTTAATACTTCGTTAGAGAAGTTAGCGTGCATTCCAGAACCATTCCAGTCTGTATCTCCTAGAGGTTTTGGGTGATATTCGATATAGTAACCATATTTCTCAGTCAAACGATCTAATAGGTAACGAGCAACCCAGATTTCGTCTCCAGCTTTTTTAGCACCTTTAGCGAATAATTGGAATTCCCATTGTCCACAAGCAACCTCTTGATTGATTCCTTCGAAGTTGATACCAGCAGCGATACATAAATCAGCATGCTCTTCAACTAATTTTCTTCCGTGTGTGTTTTTTCCACCTACTGAACAGTAGTACATCCCTTGTGGAGCAGGGTATCCTCCAACTGGGAAACCAAGTGGAAGTTGAGTTTTAGTATCCATGATGAAATACTCTTGTTCGAAACCAAACCAAAAATCGTCATTATCATCATCAATTGTAGCTCTACCGTTAGAAGGGTGTGGAGTTCCGTCAGCATACATAACTTCTGACATTACCAACCATCCGTTGATACGAGTTGGATCTGGATAAATTGCAACAGGTACTAAAAGACAGTCAGAAGAACCACCTTCAGCTTGTTTAGTTGACGAACCATCAAATGACCAGTTTCCAAGTTCTTCTAATGTTCCTTTGAAGTTTTCGTGCTCTTCAACTTTAGTTTTACTTCTAAGATTTTGAGTTGGTTCATATCCATCTAACCAAATGTACTCTAACTTAATTTTAGCCATAATAATATAAATTAATTTTTTTGTTTTTTTTCGTTGGGTCAAATATAGATTTATTTTTTTAGTCCTAAAAATTAGGGGGCTATTTTGTTGAGTGAACTATAATTTTTTGGATAAGCGCAATTTTGGGAGGGGTATATTTTAAAAAAAGCAATTTTATTAACCTTAAAAAAATAAATTCGTAATAATTACGGCAGTTTTTTGAGTTCTTGAGTTAAGAAATTATGAAAAAATGTTTATTTAATCAATATAACCGTACAGTTTTGTTATATTTCTGCGGATTGAATTCATTATTCTTTGAAAAAAGCATTTTATGTTGAGAAATTGTAGTTCAAAAATCTAAAAATTATATTCCAAACAGGCTTAATTATTGTTTATCTTTGTTCCTCATTTTTTTAATGAAAATTAGTACGAATTTAAAATATATAACCAATGTCAACATTACGTTTCCAAGCTTTACGAGAAGCTTCAAACAGAAAGCCTGTGCATTTTGAAGAAATAGACAGAAAATCAAATCTCTTCGGGGCAAATGTATTTAATGAAAAAGCAATGAAGCAGTATTTAACTTCAGATGCTTTAAAAGGAGTAAGAGATGCAATCCAGCACGGAACTAAAATTGACAGGAAACTGGCAGATTATATTGCGATGGGAATGAAAGAATGGGCGTTGGCCAAAGGTGTTACGCATTATACACACTGGTTTCAGCCTCTTACAGGAACAACTGCAGAAAAGCACGATGCTTTTTTTGATATGTCTTATGATGGAAGCGATACCGTAGAGAAATTCGGCGGTGCACAATTGGTACAACAAGAACCAGATGCATCAAGTTTCCCGAACGGTGGAATCAGAAATACATTTGAAGCGAGAGGTTACACAGCTTGGGATCCAACTTCTCCAGCCTTTATATATGGTACAACCTTATGTATTCCAACTGTATTTATTGCGTACACGGGTGAAGCTTTAGATAATAAAATACCTTTATTAAGAGCATTATCTGCTATTGATGAAGCGGCGACAGAAGTCTGTAGATATTTTGACAAAAACGTAAAGAAAGTTACGGCTACTTTGGGTTGGGAGCAAGAGTATTTTTTAATTGATAAAGCGTTAGCGAATTCACGTCCTGACTTAATGATGACAGGAAGAACCTTATTAGGACACACTTCTGCAAAAGGACAACAGTTAGACGATCATTATTTTGGATCTATCCCAACCAGAGCTCTTACTTATATGAGAGATTTGGAGCAGGAATGTATGTTGTTAGGTATTCCGGTAAAAACACGTCATAATGAGGTAGCGCCAAATCAGTTTGAATTAGCGCCAATTTTTGAAGAAACTAATTTAGCGGTTGATCATAACTCTTTATTAATGGATGTGATGCAGAGAGTGGCAGAGCGTCATGACTTTAAAGTGTTATTTCACGAAAAGCCATTTAAAGGTGTAAACGGTTCTGGAAAGCACAACAACTGGTCGTTGGCTACAGATACAGGTGTAAACTTGTTAAGTCCGAGTAAAACGCCAATGAGTAATTTGCAGTTTTTGACATTCTTTATTAATACGATAAAAGCGGTAAACGATAACGAAACTTTATTAAGAGCATCTATTGCAACGGCAAGTAACGATCATAGGTTAGGTGCAAATGAGGCGCCACCAGCAATTATGTCTGTTTTCATTGGAGCACAATTAACAAAAGTTTTATCTGAGTTGGAAAGTGTTACAACTGGAAAGCTTTCGCCAGAAGAAAAAACAGATTTGAAATTGAACGTGGTCGGAAAAATTCCAGACGTATTATTGGATAATACAGACAGAAATAGAACTTCTCCTTTTGCTTTTACAGGAAACAAATGGGAATTTAGAGCGGTGGGTTCAAATTCTAACTGTTCAAATGCTATGACAACCTTAAATGCAATTGTGGCCAAACAGCTAATTGACTTTAAAAATGAAGTAGAGAACTTGATCGATTCTAAAGACATGAAAAAAGATGATGCGATCTTTAATGTTTTAAGAGAATACATCAAACAATCTAAAAAAATCCTTTTTGAAGGTGATGGTTATAGCGAAGCATGGGAAAAAGAAGCTGCAAAAAGAGGGTTGAGCAACTTTAAAACTACTCCGGAAGCTATTAAAGCAAAAGTTTCAAAACAAGCTTTAGATTTATTTGCTGAACTTGGAATCTTTAATCATGTTGAAGCAGAAGCACGTTACGAAATTGAATTAGAAGAATATACAAAGAAAATCCAGATTGAAGGAAGAGTTTTGGGCGATATTGCAAGAAACCACGTAATTCCGACTGCAATTCGCTATCAGAATACTTTGATTGAAAATGTAAAAGGTTTAAAAGAAATCTTTGGAAAAGAATTTGAAACCATTGCAAAAGAGCAAATTACTTTGATTAAAGAAATTTCAGGTCATATTGAAGGAATTAATTCTAAAGTACTGGCAATGACTAACGAAAGAAAAAAAGCCAATCAATTGACTGATGCCCAAAAAATGGCAGAAGCGTATTGTAATAAAGTAAAACCTTATTTTGATGAAATTCGTAATCACTGTGATAAATTAGAATTATTAGTAGATGACGAAAGTTGGACATTAACTAAATACAGAGAATTGCTTTTTACAAAATAAAGTAAATAAAACTGTTAAAGCCTGTTTTTTAAAACAGGCTTTTTTATGCCCTGAAATCAAAGTAATTCAAGAATAAGTAAATTTTTTCTTGTAAAATTAACGGAGGGGAAATGCATTTTATCGAAATAATACGCGCTTTGTCGATAATATTGTAATGTTTTGAAAAATAATGACTTGTGTTTTGTTAAGGAATGATTAAGTTTTCTAATTTAGTCTAGAAATTAAGAAAGCACACAATAGAGATACCACAATAACCAACATAATTTAATCTGTGAAAAATCGGCGATATTCCAATCTGCCGATTTTTTTTTAATCAAATATTCGAATAAGTAAAAGAATTAAAAAAAGGGATTATCTTTGCACCACATCAACACAAACTAATTTTCATGAGTTCAGATTCTAGCAAAAGGTACGCACAAAGAGGTGTTTCGGCATCAAAAGAAGACGTACACAACGCCATAAAAAACATTGACAAAGGTTTATTTCCGCAGGCATTCTGTAAAATTGTTCCGGATTATTTAACTCAGGACAACGAACACTGCCTTATCATGCATGCCGACGGAGCGGGTACAAAGTCGTCTTTGGCTTATATGTATTGGAAAGAAACCGGAGATCTTTCTGTTTGGAAAGGAATTGCTCAGGATGCATTAATCATGAATATTGATGATTTATTATGCGTTGGTGCAACCGATAATATTTTACTTTCTTCTACAATTGGAAGGAATAAAAACTTAATTCCGGCCGAGGTTATCTCAGCAATCATCAACGGAACAGAAGAATTAATCAACGAATTGAAATCTTTCGGAGTAACAATTCATTCAACTGGTGGAGAAACGGCAGACGTTGGAGATGTTGTTCGTACTATTATTGTAGATTCTACAGTAACAGCACGTATGAAACGTTCTGATGTTGTAGATAACGCAAACATCAAAGCAGGAGATGTAATTGTTGGTTTGGCTTCTTTTGGTCTGGCAACTTACGAAAAAGGATATAACGGCGGAATGGGAAGTAACGGATTGACTTCTGCTCGCCATGACGTTTTCGGAAAATATTTAGCAAAAAAATACCCAGAAAGTTATGATGCGGCGGTTCCAGAAGAATTAATCTATTCTGGACAAGTTAATTTAACAGATGAAGTAGAGAATAGTCCAATCAATGCTGGACAATTAGTGCTTTCTCCAACGAGAACTTACGCGCCAATTATCAAGAAAATTTTAGATAAATACACTCCAGAAGATATTCACGGAATGGTACACTGCAGTGGTGGTGCACAGACTAAAATTTTACATTTCGTGAAAGATTTACATGTTATAAAAGACAACTTGTTTCCAGTTCCTCCATTGTTCAAATTAATTCAAGAACAATCGAAAACAGATTGGAAAGAAATGTATCAGGTTTTCAACTGTGGACACAGAATGGAGCTTTATGTTCCAGAAAACATTGCACAAGATATTATTGAAATTTCAAAATCATTCAATGTAGATGCGCAAATCGTTGGTAGAGTAGAAGCTTCAGAAGAAAAGAAACTGACTATCACAAGCGAATACGGAACATTTACTTACTAAAAATATTTAAACCATATAAGTTATATAAGTTCATTTTAATTTGATAGATTAGATTTGTCAGACTGAGCGAAGTCGAAGCCTTATTTTTTACTGTCTTCCATTTTTTCAGAAAGAATTTATATTTACTTATATAACTTATATGGTTTCAAAACTACACCGATTATGTACGAATTACTTTTTTGGAAATATTTAGACGAAATCTACCTTAATAATCAAGAAGTTTATGAAGCATTACTTGAAAAAGAAGAAGTAGAAGGTCTTGCCGTTCTCCAAGTTGAAGTAATCATAAATAGAATTAATTCTGTTTTTTCAGACTGGGAAAGAGTCGATGAAAACAGCTGGAAAAATCCAAAAGGAAAAGGAGCTTTTCAAGTTGTTACCACACCTCAAAGCATAAAAATTGATTGCTACGGAACCGAAGGAAAAACCATGAACAAATTGGTTGACATCATGGAAGAATTCAAATGCCCGCTTTACGATCCGCAAGTTCCGGAACGTTATGATGAGATGAGTGAGTAGGTTTTTTGTTTCAGGTTTCAGGTTTCAGGTTTCAGGTTTTTTTGTTTCAAGTTTCAGGTTTCGAGTTCCTGAAAAGTTTGGCAACTAACAATTCACCATTAACAATTTACAATTAAATCTACCCGTCTTTCAAAAGTAAATTCTGTTCTTTTCTCAATTTCTCTGTCAATTGATCGACATAACTTTTTATTTTCTGTGGAAGTGTATTCCAATTTTGATCCTTTTTAAAACTTCTGCAATGGTCTAGATCACATTCAACGGCACGAATTGCATATTTTTTGTTTTTGTAGAGCGTTATGATTTTTACACGTCTTATTTCACCATATTCCGTTTTTGAACCATAAACAATTACAGGGTCGACATAACCATCCCCATCCAAATCCTTTGTGCTGCAATATTTTGTCCAAAACCAAATCGTAGTTTCTTTCGGAATATAATCTTCAAGTAAATCATTAATTCTCCATTTTTCTAAAAAACCTCCGTGATCATTCATCACACAAATTGCCTGAATTTTGGTGTTTAAGGTGTCTTTTTTAGAAATAGTTTTTTGATTTTCGGTGAAAACCAAATCATAAACACCGCTTTTGTCGCTAAATTCAATTGCTTTATAAATTGGAAAATCTGAAATTTCGTTAAGCTCTCTTTGATTGATTTCCTCTTTAGTTAATGCAAAACTTTCTGTTTTTTGAGAATAACCACACAATGAATGAATTAAAAAAAGCAGTGAAAAAATCTTTTTCATAAGGCATTTATTTTTTTAGAATTTCAAAGATATTCAAATGGATGTAGTTTAAAAATTTAAATTTTGTTGTAATTTTCTAAACTAAAAAATAATTAAAAAACATTTTCACAATTATGTTGCAAAAAACTGTTTTTCGTTTTACAATTGGAGCTTTGTTGCTTGTTTTTACTGCTAATATGAATGCGCAAAAAAAGACAAACGTACCTAAAAATCTAATACAATATGTTGATCCGATGATCGGAACAGCAAAAATGGGACATACATATCCAGGTGCAACTGTACCTTTTGGGAGCGTACAATTGAGCCCCGAAACCGATACGATTGCTTACGGTTTAAACGGGAAATATAATGGAGAAGTCTATAAATATTGCGCAGGATACCAATACGAAGACAAAACGATTGTAGGTTTTAGCCATACGCATTTTAGTGGTACAGGACATTCTGACCTGGGTGATTTCTTAATTATGCCTACAACTGGAAAATTACAATTAAATCCTGGGGTGGCTTCAAAACCTTTATCAGGTTATAGATCGGCATTTTCTCATGCAACAGAAAAAGCAGAACCAGCATATTATAGTGTTTTTCTGGAAGATCATAAAATTAAAGCAGAACTTACGGCAACTACGAGAGTGGGAATGCATCAATATACTTTTCCAAAATCAGATGAAGCACATATTATTTTAGATCTGACTTCCGGAATTTACAATTACGATAAAAAGAACGTCTGGACTTTTGTTCGAATTGAAAATGATACTTTGATTACAGGATATCGTCAAACGAACGGATGGGCGAGAACGAGAACAGTTTATTTTGCTATGTCATTCAATAAACCAATAAAAAGTTACGGACAAGCTCCATTAGAAAAAAGCGTTTACAGAGGTTTTTGGGGAAGATTCGACCAAACAAAAAACTTCCCGGAAATGGCAGGACAAAACTTAAAATTGTTCTTTGATTTTGATACCAACGAAGGGGAAAAAATTAAAATAAAAATGGCATTATCGCCTGTGAGTTCTGCGGGCGCTTTGGAAAACATGAAAAAAGAAGTTCCGGGTTGGGATTTCGAAAAAGTAAAAAAACAAAGTCAGGAAATCTGGAATAAAGAACTAAATAAAGTTCAGGTTGAAACGATTCAGAAAGAAGATTTAGTGAATTTCTACACTGCGATGTACCATGCTTTTTTAGGTCCAACGGAATACATGGATTTGGATCGAAATTATAAAGGTCTGGATATGAATGTACACCAAGCAGAAAACTTTACCAATTATACCAGTTATTCACTTTGGGACACCTATCGTGCTTTGCATCCGTTATTTAATATTGTCCAACCAAAAAGAAATGCCGATATGGTAAGTTCAATGTTGGCGCATTCGGATCAGAGTGTTCATAAAATGCTTCCTATCTGGTCACATTATGCCAATGAAAATTGGTGTATGATTGGGTATCATTCTGTTTCTGTAGTTGCAGATGCAATCGTAAAAGGCAATATTAGTTTTGATGCCGAAAAAGCGCTTCAAGCGTGTGTAAATACTGCAAAAGTACCCTATTACGACGGTTTGGAGTTTTATATGAGTAAAGGTTATGTACCTGAAGATAAAAACGGCGCATCGGTTTCTAAAACTTTAGAATACGCTTATGATGACTGGGCAATTGCACAAGCGGCAAAGAAATTAGGAAAAACAGATATTTACAATGAATTCATCAATAGATCTAAAAATTATAAAAATGTTTATGACGAGAAAACGGGTTTCATGCGCCCAAAATTGAATGATGGAACTTTCAAAAAAGAATTTGATCCGTTAGACACACACGGGCAAGGCTTTATTGAAGGAAATTCTTGGAATTACAGTTTATACGTTCCGCAAGATCCTGCCAGTATGATTCAATTAATGGGAGGAAATGAGAAATTTAAAGTTCGTTTAGATTCTTTGTTCAATATGCATCTTCCTGATAAATATTTTGAAAATACTGAAGACATTACAAGAGATGGAATTATTGGAAATTATGTTCACGGCAACGAGCCTTCTCATCACGTAGTTTATTTGTACAATTGGACAGATTCTCCTTGGAAATCACAAGACAAGATTAGAATGATTTTGAAGAAAATGTACAGAAACGGCGCCGATGGTTTAGGAGGGAATGACGATTTCGGACAAATGAGTGCTTGGTATATTTTCAGTAGTTTAGGATTTTATCCAGTTGCTCCAGGTTCTGACGAATATGCTTTAGGGAGTCCGTTATTAAAAAATGCCATTTTAAATTTAGAAAACGGAAAAACTTTTGAGGTTGCAACAGTCAATCAATCCGATAAAAATGTGTTTGTTTCAAAAGTACTTTTAAATGGAAAAGAACTTTCTAGCCCTTTCTTAAAACATGAAGATGTTATAAATGGAGGGAAAATTACTTTTTATATGAGCAGTAAGCCAAATAAAAAGAATTTTAAAAATTAAGCGACTGTCAGGCCTAGCGAAGTCGAAGAGCTTTGTACCGAAAGGACTTCGACTTCGTTCGGCCTGACAAATAAGAAATATTAAAATTCGAGAAAATTTGTGCAATTCGTGGCGAAACAACGAAAAACTTCACGAAATTTGCACTTCAAATAAAGAAAACGAAATATGAAAATAAATCTAAAATCAGGAATTGATAAATTGCTTTTCGGAATGAAGCAGAATGATGTAACAGCAGCTTTAGGAAAGCCTGATAAAAATTATAAAGACGAAGATGATAATGTTATTTTTGTTTATAATGCACTAAAAATCAGATTGACATTTTATCAAGAAGAAGACTTGAAATTAGGTTATTTAGTAGCTTCAAGCGGCGATTTAGAAGTTTTCGGATATAAATTGATCGGAAGAAAAATTGCTGATGTAAAGAAAGATTTAGCAACAAAAGGAATTACAAAATACAATCAGGAAACTTTTGACACTTTCGAAAATTACTTCAATGAAGACAATTGGTTTATTCTTCAAACAGAATTTGATGAAGTGGTAAAGTTTGAAATAGGTGCCATCATCAACGACAAAGACGAATTTGACTGGAAGTTTCCGGTGAAGAAATAGAAATTAAAGGCAAAGTCATTGCGAGGAACGAAGCAATCTCACTAATATAAGTAAGTTTTGTATATATGGACATTCTATATGTGATTGCTTCGTTCCTCGCAATGACATAAAAAAAACCGCCTCGTTTTATTAACGAGACGGTTTTTTTATGTTTTAAAAAGAAATTATCCTTTTAACCAAGCATTTTTAAGTTTGTCTTTTGAAGCATCAGTCGCTTTAAAAGTTTCTGCCTCTTCGTATGGAAGCTTTACAGTTCCTTTAATAGTTTCTTCTTTAGCACCACGTTTAATTTTAACAGTGATTGGATCATTTTCTTTCCAGTTTTCACTTTCTGTAATCAAATCGTAGATATTATCTAAATTGTATGATTTGTTGTTTACAGCTAAAATTTTATCGCCACCTTTTAAATTTAAGCTTTTGAAGAATTCATTTTCAACATCAGGACGAACGATAATTTCTTTTGTTGCTTTATCAATCGTGATATATGGCGTTTGTCCTTTAAGGAAAGGATTTCCAGCTTTTTTCTCTGTCGATTTTGTGACACCAACTTTTGCTAAATAAAAATCGTAAGGAATTGGAGTTGTTCCAGCTACATATTTATTTAAGAATTCTCCAACTTCAGGATAAGTTAACGAAGTGATTTTAGCAAATAATTCATCATCATTGAATGGTTTTTCAACACCATATTCGTCTGATAATTTATGCATTAAATCCAGAATTCCTCTTTCTCCATTGCTTTTTTCTCTAATGATAATATCGATACACATTCCGATTAAAGCTCCTTTTTGATATACATTTAAGTATTGATCTTTATAAGGTTGTTCCAATACATTTTTACTCATCACAGTAAATGACATCGTATCATTTAAACCTTTAGCCTGTTCTATTTTATCTGCAATACGAGTATAGAATTCTGCTTCATCAATTAAACCTTGGTTGATTTGAAAAAGATTTGCAAAATATTCGGTTACACCTTCGTACATCCATAAATGTTCAGACATTTTTGGCGCATTATAGTCAAAATACTGAATTTCTTTTGAGTGGATGGTCAATGGAGTCACGATATGGAAAAACTCGTGAGAAACCACATCTTTCATCGATTCAACCAATTTTTCTTTTGACAATGATTCTGGTAAAACCACAGTAGTAGCTGTTGGATGTTCTAATGCACCAAAACCGTGTGCATCATCTTTTGCCATGCTTGACAAGTATAGCAAAACAGTATATTTTTTAGTAGAATTTACTTTTCCTAAAAAGTTTTTCTGTGCTGTCATCATCGTTTTCATTTCCGGTGTGATGCTTTCTGCAGTAAATTTTCCAGTTGGAGAGTATACAGCAATTAAGATGTCCATTCCGTTCACATTAAAAGTAGTGTAATCCGGTTTAGAGTACATAATCGGATTTTCTACTAAAATTGCATAACGAGAAGTTTTAAATACATCAGCAGTATTGCTTGCATCTTCATCTGTCATAGAAGTTGCTCCCCAAAGTGTTTCAGGGTGTGTAATGGTAACTTTGTAAGGAACTTCTAATTTATCCTGAAAATATCCAACAAAACCATGAGTATTTATCATGAAATTTTTTCCTGCGTCAATATTGGTTCCTGCTGGAGAGAAAACATCATCATTACCAAATCCAGTTCCTTTTTCAGTATCAAAAGTATCGTTTACTAAATAAGTTATTTTCTTTAAAGTCTTTGCGTTTGAAATGGACCAACTGTTGTCGTCAATTCTTTTTACGGTAAGTGCAGTTCCTTTTGCATCAAATGCTTTAAAATCTTCAGCATATTTTCCGTAATTATCTGTAGAATAAGTTCCAGGAACCGTTTTAGGAATACTATAAACTATTTCATCGGTTTTAATTGCTGGTGGAGTTACCGTTACCAGTACTTTATCATCTTTAACGTCTGTCAGATTGATGTTAACTTCTACCATATTGCTTTTTGCGGCTCCAGTGCTACCTGTTTTACAGCTCCAAAATGTAACCGCTAGAGCTAAGGTGTAAAGTATTTTTTTCATTTGTATATATTTAGTTAATAGTATTTGTCACAAAAAGTACCTGAAAGTTACTTAAAAATAACAATAAATTTAAAATAAAAAAAAACTCCTGAAAAACAGGAGCTTAAAAGTTTAATCTAGTTTATTTTTTATATAATATTTTCCATCCAAATCTTCATCAAAATCATCTATTTTTACTGGTTTTGGTTTAGGTTTGTTCGCAATTGCCTTCTTTTTCCACATCTCAAACTTCTCAAGAGGCATTTTCTTTTTCATGATTTCCAGAACTTCTTTTTCTGCTAATCCATATTCTTTTTTTATAATTTCAAATGGATTTTTTTCTTCTAAAGCTAACGAAACAAGTTTTTCGGTTTGCTCCCAAGTCAATTCTTTGCGGCTACTCTTTTTCATCACGTGAAAATTAATTCAAAATAGGTTTTAATTATTAATAGATTGATTCTCAATTTATGTATCAATATTAAAAAAAAAAATAATAAGTTGTTTCGGAAGAGTATATTTTTTTTAATGTTTTTAACTGTTTTTAAAGGATCGTGATTTTTCAAATGGAATTTTTAGCAGATTCTTCAACCTATTGTTTTCTTCTGGACTCATGTGCGTATCAACGCCATAAATTAATTGCTCTTTTGGAAGATAGGTAAAAGTTCCAAAAAGCCTGTCCCAAACTGAAAATATATTACCATAATTACTATCGGTATAAGGCAAAACATAATGATGATGTACTTTATGCATATTAGGAGAAACAATAAAATAACTCAAGAAAATATCCAGTTTTTCTGGCAGCGAAATATTGGCATGATTAAATTGCGATGCTACCACGGATAGAGATTGATATAGAAAAACCATCCACATAGGAGCACCAACGATAAAAACGCCTAAAGTGGTAAAAATAAATCGTATTACGCTTTCGCCTGGATGATGCCGATTAGCGGTCGTAGTGTCTATCCAAGTATCGGTATGATGTACTAAATGAAATTGCCAGAGAAACTTGAATTTATGTTGAACAAAATGTGCTAAATAAGCACCAATTAAATCCAAAAGCAATAAACCGATTATTGTATATAACCAAACTGGTATTTTTGGAAGCCATTGTAAAATGCCAAAATGATTTTCTATTGTCCAGCTTGCTGTTTTTATTAAAATGAAAGCTAAAATAAAATTGACAACAATGGTGGTGAAAGTAAAAAAGAAATTTATTCCGGCATGTGGCCATTTCTTATATTGCATTCGGAATAGTGGAAATGTATTTTCAATAAGCCAAAAAATAGTAATTCCGCCAACAAGAATCAGGCTTCTATGTGAAGATGGAATGGTACTGAAGTAAGAAATAATTTCGTTCATAATACTAAATATTTGAGTTGAAATATGGTTTTCCTGTTCGATTTTATCCAAAAAAAAGAGAAAATCAAACCTAAATATATTTGATTTTCTCTTATGAAATTAATTAGATGCTAATTTATAATTATTATGCGCTAATTTTTACAATACAATTTTGTCTGGTTCACCGTGTTGTTGTAATAGATTTTTGTAGATAAAACCAGCTGCTATTGCACCCAAAATAGGAGCCGCCCAGAAAAGCCAGACCTGAGCTAGTGGTTCGCCTCCTGTAAAAACGGCCTGAGAAAGTGATCTTGCTGGATTTACAGAAGTATTGGTAATTGGTATACTAACCAAATGGATTACAGTCAGTGTTAAACCGATTGCAATACCACAAAAATTACTATTGGCAAATTTGTCTGTCGCCCCCAAAATAATTAAAAGAAAGAACATGGTAAGAACAAATTCTGTTATAAAAGCAGCTTGTAAAGAATAACCGTCCGGAGAAAAAGCTCCAAAGCCGTTTGAAGCAAATGCTCCTGCTTTAGTGTTGTCAATTGCAAAACCGGCTTTTCCAGATGCAATGGTGTACAATGTTCCGGCCGCAGCTATAGCGCCAATACATTGAGCAATGATGTAAGGAATAAGATCTTTAATCGGGAATTTTCCTCCTGCCCATAAACCGAAAGAAACTGCTGGATTAAAATGTCCACCAGAAATGTGTCCAACAGCATAAGCCATTGCTACTACTGTTAGACCAAATGCAAGTGCAACGCCTGCAAATCCGATTCCTAGTTCTGGAAATCCTGCAGCGAAAAGTGCACTTCCGCAACCTCCAAAAACAAGCCAGTAAGTTCCGAAGAACTCAGCAAATAATTTTTTCATAATAAAATAATTTAATTAATGGTTAATGTTAGAATACATATTGGGCTGCCCAATAAATCAAAATAATTTGTAAGGGCAAACGTACAAATAAAATCCATCTTGGTAAACCAAAACCTGCTTTTTTATTTTGAAACATATAAACATTTGCAGGAAATACAGCAATTAGTAATGCTATAATTCCCCAAGCTGCAATACGAGTTGTAAAAGGCAGGGTTAGGAGGATGCCTAGAATTATTTCGGCACCACCACTTAAAATATTTATTAATTTGGGGTTCTTAAATGCGGGAGGAATGATTTTGATATACATTCCGGGCTTTCTAAAATGATTAATTCCAGCAAGTATATAAAGAGAAGCCATTAAATATAAATGCCAAGGTAGAATCATGATATCTTATTGTTTATCACGAATTTATGAAAAAAATTAACAATTATTGCGCTACAGAAGATCTTTTTTTAGGTATGTTTTTTTTATTTACTTTTTAGACTTGAAATTTACATTCATAATAATTATGGCAAGTATGATCAAAACAATTCCAATCCATTGAGATAGGATTACTTTTTCATTTAATAATACAAATGCCATCATAACAGATACTGGCAATTCAAGTGCAGAAACAATACTTCCTAGTCCAATACCAGTTAGAGGAAAACCAGCGTTCATAAGCAATGGCGGAATTATAGTTCCAAATAAAGACAATACGATTCCCCATTTTAGAAAAATTTCAAGATTAAAAGGGGCAACCTGTGTCGCAAAAGCAAAAGAGAATACGATAATAGATCCGCCCAAAAGCATATAAAGACTTCTTTGTGCTGAAGATATTTCTGTAGCAACACGGTTTGCAGTAAACATAGTTGTGGTAAAAGAAGCTGCTGCCATAATTCCCCAAGCCAAACCTCTCCAATCTAATTTGATATCATTGTTGATGATATTTGTTGCGAGAACAGTTCCAAAAAGCACAATAAGTACAGCAATGATTTTTTGCTTGGAAGGAAGCTTTTTTTCTAGAATCATTTCAAGTAATACACCCATCCAAACGGTCTGCATTAATAAAACGATTCCAATAGAAACAGGAATGTATTTTACTGCCAAATAGTAAAACAAACTAGTCATTCCTAAAGAAGTTCCTGCCAGCATTAAGCTAAAAATGTTTTTAGGAGTTGCCTTAACGGTCTGATTTTTATTTTTAATTCTTTGAAAAAGATTGATTAAAAGAATTCCTGTAATTCCGTAAATAAATTGTGAGGTGGTAACTTCTGCGGTTGTGTATCCTTCAGAATAAGCTATTTTGACAAAAGTAGCCAACATTCCATATGTAGTTGCACCTAAAGCAACTAGAAAAACACCTTTTAATACATTGTTTTGCGACGTCATAATTTATCTGTTTTAAAAAATTCAGCCGGCAAAGATAAGCTATTTTATTTAGGATTTTATCGTACTATGTTGAGAATACTGACTTAATAACAATAAAAAGGAATTTAGAAGTCTTGAATTATGAATTGTTCAAAAAAACGAAACCTTTTATAAAAGAAAAACCATCAGAGAAGTCCTGATGGTTTTTATATAAATAAAGAACAAATTTTTGTCTTAATTATTTAGGCTGATTTTGGTATGTTTCGATTTCAAAAATCAAAGTAGCATTTGGCGGAATAACACCTCCTGCACCTTTTTCGCCATACGCTAAGTTAGAAGGCAAGAAGAAGATTGCTTTTTCTCCATCTGTCATCATATCAAGTGCTTCAAGAAAACCTGGAATCATTCCGTCTTTTTTACCCACCGTAAACGGAAAAGCTTTGTAACCGCCTTGAGCATCTCTATTAGCATCATATTTTCCATAAACTTTTGCTACCGAAGCCATACTGCTGTCAAATAAAGTACCATCTTCAAAATATCCAGCGTAGTGAAAGTAGATTGTAGAACCTTCTGCACCTTTAACGCCTGTTCCTTTTTGAGTGATTACATATTTTAAACCAGAAGCCGTTGCAGTTGCTTTAGCTTTTGTGTCTTTAAAATACGCAGCTTTTGCCGCTACCACTTTTTTAGCCTCTTCTTTTTTAGCGGCTTCTTTTTTTACATCATCGCTTAAAACTTTTAAAGCATCAAATTTCTTTGGCGCAGCACCTTTGCGAGTAATAACAATTTTTGTCATTACATCATCCTGAACAATTTTATTTACGACATCCATTCCAGAAACCACATGACCGAAAATGGTATGTTTTCCGTTTAACCAAGGAGTATCTTTGTGTGTAATGAAAAATTGGCTTCCATTTGTTGCTGGACCAGAATTTGCCATTGCTAGAACACCGCCTTTTTCAAATTTCAAATCGTCTACAAATTCATCTTTAAAAGAATATCCAGGGCCTCCAGAACCGTTTCCGTCAGGATCACCACCTTGAATCATAAAATCATTAATAACTCTGTGGAATTTTAATCCGTTATAAAATGGTTTTCCTTTAAGAGATGCTTTAACGTTAGGATTTGTACCTTCAGCCAAAGTAATAAAGTTTGCTACAGTAACAGGCGCTTTTACATATTCTAAAGAAAGAACAATATCTCCTTTTGTTGTAGAGATTGTGGCAAAGATACCTTCTTCAGTACTTGGCTTCACAGCAGGTTTTGCTGCTGTTGTTGTTGCTTTTGTTGCAGGTTTTGCTGCCGGCTTTTTAGTTTGTGCCTGAATATTTACTATTGCAAGGCAAAATAAAAATAAAAATTTAAACTTCATTTCTTTCAGATTTAAGTCTGTAAATAAACTTTTTTATGGTTTTTCTGTTATTTGAATTTCGAAAATAATATTGGCATTAGGTGGAATTACGCCTCCAGCTCCAGTTTCTCCATAAGCTAAATGAGATGGAATAAAAATAACTGCTTTATCGCCTAATGAAAGTTGTTCAACACCTTCAATAAAACCAGGGATTAAACCTTCTTTTTTACCTGCCTGAAATTGAATTGGCTGATATGCTTTTGCTTCTGCTCTTGCAGGATCAAATTTTCCGAATTGTTTTGCAACACTTTCAATACTAGTGTCAAATAAGGTTCCGTCTTCAAGAAAACCAGCATAATGAATGTATATCTGACTTCCTACAGCAGGTTTTTTTCCAGTTCCTTTTTCAATGATCACGTATTCTAAGCCACTTGCAGTTTTAGTTGCTTTTGCTTTTAAAGCAACATAAGAAGCCACTTTTTCTTTTTGTACTCCTGCGTATTTGCTTTGTTCTTTTGCAATATCAGCAAAATAGTCGTGAAATACTTTTACGGCATCAAATTTCTTTGCTGCCTCACCATTTCTGATAATAGTTACAGAAACGATATTGTCGCCCTGAACTACTTTATTTACTACTTCCTGATCTTTAGCATCTACAACATGACCAAAGATAGTATGCTTATTGTCTAACCAAGGAGTTTCAACATGAGTAATAAAAAATTGACTGCTGTTGGTTCCAGGACCATTATTGGCCATTGCTAAAACACCAGCTTTATCGAATTTTAAATCTGAGAATTCATCTTTAAATTTATAACCTGTATCTCCAGAACCTGTTCCTAAAGGATCTCCAGTTTGAATCATGAAATTTTCAATAACTCTATGGAATTTTAAACCATCAAAAAAAGGTTTCTTTTTTAGGTTTTCGTGTGTTACAAATTCATTTTTACCTTCAGCCAAGGTTACAAAATTTGCAACTGTAATTGGTGCTTTTTTATAGTCAAGTTCTACAATGATATGACCTTTATTTGTTTCGATATCGGCATATAAACCATCTGGTAGATTGCTATGATCGTCTTTACAAGAATAAAATGAGCTAACGGCTATTAGTAATAATAAAATACTTTTTTTCATTTTAAGATGTTGTTTTTTATGGAGTTAATGTATCTTTTTTTGCTGGTGCTGCAGGTTTTGAAACTGCAGGTTTAGGTGTGGTCGTTTTTGGAGCTACAGCGGTTTGAGCAGCTGGATCTGGAACAAAATTTCGTAGTGTCACGGTAACCATTAAAGGTTCGTTGGTTCCGATTTTTTTATTATCTCCATGATAGCCATAAGCCATATGCGATGGAAACAAGAAAGTAATTGTTTCGCTTTTATGCATTCTTTTAATTCCGTCACGTAAACCCATCATGATATCTTGCTTGTCTACATAATATGTTTGAGGACCAAGATCAGATTCTGAATAAATAATTTTACCTTCAAGATCTTTTACTTCCATGTTGAAGTAAGCAATATCTCCTTTTCTCGGGGCAGCGGTTTCCGTAGGGCTTTTTTCGTCGTAATTAAACCAATAGCCTTTAGGAGTAGCATAATATTTTACTTTCGGATTGCTTTTGATTATTTTTTTGATAACATCTTCTTCGCTGGCCACTAATTTTTTATTTCGATCTGCAGATGTTTTCATGAATGTTCCTGAAGCACTGGAAATAGGTCTTCTGGCTTCTTCATGGTGCTTACAGCTGATTAACAAAGCAGCAAAAAGCAAACTATAAATACTCAGTTTTAGGTTATTCATTGATTGGGCTATAAGGTTAGTTTCTTTACTAAATCTTCAAATTTCTGAACTGTTTCTTCCATCGAAACCTCAGACCTTCCGCCGGCTGCGTTACTGTGTCCGCCTCCGTTAAAATGATCTCTGGCAAACTGATTCACATCAAAACCACCTTGCGAACGGAAAGAAATCTTGATAATTCCTTCTTCTTTATTTTCGATAAAAATAGCAGTAAAAACAATATCTTTTATACTTAAACCATAATTAACAATTCCTTCTGTATCACCTTTAACATAATTGAAAGAATCTAATTCTTCTTGTGTTAACGTCATATAAGAGGTTTTATGTTCTTCGAATATCTTCATATTTTGCAAAGCACGTCCTAATAACTGTAATCTGCTGAATGAACTATTATCAAATAATAAAACGGGAATCTCAGTGTTTTCAACACCTAAATCAATTAATTCGGCTATAATTCGGTGTGTGTTTCCAGTAGTTCCTGGAAAACGGAAAGAACCAGAATCGGTTAAAATTCCTGTGTAAATACAAGTTGCAATGTTCTTATCAATATCTTCTCTTTTGTTTAAGAAATCGATAAAATTATAAATCATTTCACAAGTAGATCCAAATGAGGTGTCTGAATAAGTGTAGGTTGCATAATCATCAGGTTTTTGATGATGATCGATCATAATGAAAGTACCTTTTAGCTTGGCCAAAGTATGTTCCATTTCACCCGTTCGATGAAAAGCATTAAAATCAAGTGTGAAAATGATATCAGCTTCCTCTAAAATTTGGGTGCATATCTGAGTTTCTCTTTCAAATATTTTTACGGTTTCTGAACCGGGAAGCCACGCTAAAAAATTAGGGAAATCATTTGGAGCAATTACTGTTGCCTGATGATTGTTTTTTATTAAAAAATGGTACAAACCTAATGTTGCCCCCATTGCATCACCATCTGGTCCTCTATGTGGAATAATGGCAATTTTCTTTGGGCTTGCGAGTAATAATTGAATCGCTTGAATATCTTGTATTTTCATAGTTTGCGAATTTACATTTTTTTAATGTAATGCTGAAAATAATTTTAGTTTTCAGTCGCAGTCTCAGTCTCGGTCTCGGTCTCGGTCTCAGTCACAGTCTCGGTCTCAGTATTCTGTTTTGTGATCAATCAATTCAATTTGGAATTTGGAATTTTTTAATTTGGAATTTCTTTTAAAGATTCTGAAGTTCTTTTTTATGAAACTTTTGATACAACTTATATTTTGCTCCTTTTACAATCTGAGATTTATAAATTCCGACAGAACCAGAAGAGAAATAAGCAATTATACAACCTATGGCAATAAAAATTCCAGGAGCAATTCCAAATAATTCCATTCCCATGATTGTACAGGCGATAGGAGTATGGGTTGCGCCAGAAAAAACAGCAACAAATCCGACTCCTGCTAAAAGAGCAATCGGCATCGGAATAATGGTGGATAAAGCACTTCCTAATGTTGCTCCGACAAAAAATAACGGAGTAACTTCTCCACCTTTAAAGCCAGCTCCCAAAGTGAATCCGGTGAATAATATTTTAAGTAAAAAATCGTACCATTGATTCGGATCGGAAAATGAATCTAAGATTACAGGAACTCCTAAACCTGAGAATTTTGTAAAACCTAGACCAGCAAATGCAACCGCTAGAACAATTCCGCCAATTACAGGACGAAGTGGTGGGTATTTTATATTTTTCGAAAAAAGAGAACTCCAGAAATGAGTGCTTCTTGCAAATAATAAAGCTGCAAATCCGGATAAAACGCCAACAATTATAACGTATAAAATGTTGTTTAGAGAAAGTTCAGGAATTTCAGGAATACTATAATGTGTATGTTTTATTTCCCAAAATTCTACTGTAAAATAAGCGGCGTAAGCAACTAAAAAAGAAAGTAAAATGCTTTTGAAGTTGATTTTACTAAAATACAAAACTTCCAAAGCAAAGATTGCACCAGCTAAAGGTGTTCCAAAAACAGAGGCAAAACCTGCGCTGATTCCTAAGATTATTAAAATCTTACGTTCAGCATTATTGAGTTTGAAAATTTTGGTAAATTGATCGGCAATAGCACCGCCCATTTGTACTGCTGTACCTTCACGACCTGCCGAACCTCCGAATAGATGAGTAAGCAAAGTTCCCAAAAGTACTAAAGGCGCCATTTTAAAAGGAATCACTTTCTTCGGACTTTCATATTCTTCCAAAAGCAAATTGTTTCCTTTTGTAACCGATTCTCCCCAATAGTAGTAACTCAAACCAACCAGCAATCCGCCGAAAGGCAAAAGCCAAATAATCCAATCGTGCTGAATTCTAAATTTTGTAACCCATTCTAAAGAAACTAAGAAAAATGCTGATGCTGATCCTGATAGAATACCGATTAAGGCACAAACTATAATCCATTTAGGAATATCGAGAAGTATTTGTTTTGGATTTTGGGAAGTCATTAATTAAGGAGAAAAAAATTATAGCCACGAATTTCGCTAATTTTCACGAATTAAAAGAAAAAATTAGTGTCAATTAGTGAAATTTGTGGCTATAAAAAAATATTACTGAACAACAGCAGTAAATTCGATTTCAACCAAATATTCAGGAGCGACTAATTGATTGATGCCATAAAAACCAGTGGTTGGTTTTACGTCTTTAAAGAATGCTGCGTGTGCTCTTGCCACTTCTTCAAAAGTAGAAACGTCTGTTGTAAAAATTCTCGTTCTGATTACATCTTTAATTCCAACATTCAAATCTTCTAAAACTTTTTCAACACGTTCAATTATATTATAAGTCTGAGCATAAGCGTCGTCTGCTTTTACTTTGTCACCATCAACAATGGCAACAGTTCCAGAAACTTCAATGATATTTCCAATTCTTACGGCGCGGCAGTATCCCATTTTGTCTTCCCACGGAGATCCAGTTAAGATGTTTTCTCTTTTCATTTTGTATAATTTGCGAATTTGTTTGTTGAGTTTTAAAAGCAAATTCAGGTTAATTAATAGGTCGCAATTTAAGAATTAGGATTCTGAAAGGGACTAAAAAAAGCTTGAAATCAAATCGGAAATCAAGCTTTTTTGTGATATTAAATCGTTATTCTGTTTCTTTTTCTTCATAAAGGCGAAGCTTATTTTGTATGGTATTTATATTTTTTTGTAAAGATTCAATCTTACTTAAAAGATTGGCGATTACATCAATACCTTCGAGATTAATTTTAAGGTCATAATGCATTCGAATCATTTTTTCTACCGTTGGAAGTTGTTCTGGTTCCAAATATTGATCATTTTCTTGCATAATAATATGAATTAGTCCGTAATTATGAAGTTCGGTTATAAAAGTGTTTTCAATTTCGTGATACAAACAAAACTGCTTTATCTGGATTAGATTTTTATTTTTCATCTTTTTTAAGTTTTGCTAATTCTTCAAATAATTCTTTTTCTTTATCCGACAATTTTGTTGGGATTTTTATGGTGTAAGTGATGTATAAATCGCCAAACTGATTCTCTTTTTTATAAATAGGAAAGCCTTTTCCTTTTAATTTCACTTTCGTTCCAGGCTGTGTTTCTGCGGGAACTTTAATTTTTACTATTCCATCAAAAGTATTAATGTACGTTTCACCGCCTAAAATAGCGGTGTACAAATCCAAAGGAGCGTCTGTATATAAATTATTGCCCTCGCGTTTAAAATCTGAATTATTGGCAATAGAAAAAGTGATGAACAAATCGCCATTTGGTCCGCCATTTACCCCAGGTCCGCCATGATTTGGAATTTTGATAATTTGACCATTTTCGACACCTGCAGGAATTGTAATTCGGATGTTTTTTCCATTTACGGTCAAGCTTTGTTTGTGTGTGGTGTAAGCTGAGGCAAGATCCAATTCCAATTCAGCATTAAAATCCTGACCTCTATATTTCGATTGCGATCTGCTTCTTCCTCCGCCATACATCGAATTGAAGAAGTCAGAGAAATCACTTCCAGAAAAATCACCTCCGCCAAAACCCGAAAAATCTCCTCCAGAATATTGAGAACCGCTTTGTTGTCTGCTTTGCTGCTGATTTGGATCGTAACCTGCTTTTTCGAATTCGTCGGCATGTTTCCAGTCTTTTCCGTACTTGTCGTATTTTTTACGATTTTCTGGATTGCTCAGAACTTCATTAGCTTCATTGATTTCCTTGAACTTTTTTTCTGCTTCTTTATCATTCGGATTTAAATCAGGATGATATTTTCGAGCCAGTTTTCGATATGCTTTTTTGATTTCTGCTTCAGTTGCAGATTTTGTAACATCTAATGCCTTGTAGTAATCGATATAATCCATTTTTTGTAAGATTTAATAAATGGTATAATAAAGTATTGAAGTTAAGAATAAGTTGTTAGAAATCAAAATAATGAACGTGTTTTAAGATTAAATAAAAGCATTAAAAAGATTAAGTTTTTGGATTTTGAGGTTTTTTAAATTGAAGTTTGTTTTTTATGAAATAAAAAAAAATGGCAGGTTTTTTGATTCCAAAAATTAGCTTAATTTATTGTTATAAAACTCCTAAAGTTGCCGAGCCTAATTAAATTATACTATTTTTGTGATGCTGGACTTTTGATTTTGTATTAATTATAAAAGCCGATTCGATAAAACTATTTCAATGAAGCACATTTTATTATTCATATTGTTTTTTACTGCGATGTCAGTATCAGCCCAAGGTGAATTTAATTCTAAATTCAAAGCTATTCCGGCACCTAAGTTTAGTGCAAAACCAAAGAAAACTCCGATTCCGGAAGTAAAAGATCCTCAGGCAGACGTTAGTGATATTCCGGCTATTAAAACACCGAATGTTTTTGAAAATACCACTATAACTCCAAAATCAAAATTTCAGATTGGAGAAGAAAAAAGCAAATTTACAATGTCTACAGAAACCGATTTTGCCAACCCTGGCGATCGTTATGTGGCGAAAATGGAAAAAGACCTGAACAAAGCATTAAAAGATGCAGGATTGAGGGAAGGACGTGGTGTATTAGTGAAAAAGAATATTTCACTGGGAGATTTTAAAACTAAATCAGAATATTTTATTGTAAAATTCCGTGATTTTGGAGCAATTGATGGCGATTTAGTGAAAGTGTCTTCAAATGATGTTGTGGTTAGGGACCGAATTTTATTAGATTCCAATTTTCAACAAGTCAAAATTAATCTTACACCAGGTTTCAATAAATTAGATTTCGAAGCTTTAAATATAGGTACACTTGGAGGAAATACTGCAGAAATACAAGTATACGATGACAAAGGAGCATTGGTTACCAATGATTATTGGGACAATCTTGCAGCAGGATTTAAAGCATCTATAGTGGTAACGAAAGAGTAGAGCGCTTTCAGTGCTAGTAGCAAAGTGTCAAAGGTTCAAAGAAACAAAGTTTTAAAACTTCGTTTCTTTGAACCTTTGTTACTCTGTCACTTTGTTACTTTGTTACTTTGATCAAAATGGATCCGCAGTAACTCTAAACTTCATATCTGCTTTTACAGTTACATCTTTAGTTAATGTTTCTTTCAATGTTACTTGAGTTCTTATTTTGTAACTGTCTGCTTTAATGTATTGATCCAGTTTTTTATCTGTACAGATCAAATCTATTGTGTTGCTGGATACGTTGATATTATCGGCATAAGCCAATTCAATTTCGTCAGAATTTGTTGTTGAGATGTACAAATGAACCGATTTTAAAAACGTAAAAGTTTTATCAGACGGATCGGAGATAGATAATTTCAGCGATCTGATTTTTACATCTTTCACCAAACTTGCTTTTGTTTTATTGTTCTCAAATTCAGCAGAAGAATTAGTTGTAACTTCTGGTGTAATAATTTCTGATGGTAAATTAATGGGAGATGAACTTTTGATTTTAATTGAAGTTGCATTCGAAATATTGAATGATAATAAATCATCTACAGCATCACAAGAAGTTAAGAAAAGAGATAAACAAATGGTTAAGGCAATAAATTTTGATTTCATAGTTAATTTAAAATTGGATTTTTCGTTAGATACGAGTTTTTTCTGGAAAAGGTTTTTCTTTAGAGTGACAAAGTTACAAAGTTACAAAGGTGCAAAGGTGCAAAGGTGCAAAGTTAAATAGGTTGACACCTTTAAGTCAACCTCTGAACCTTTGTCACTTTGTCACTTTGTAGCTAAAATCGGAACGTTGAAAAAAAATATTTTTTTTCAACGTTCCGATTTTTCATTTTCAAATATAAAAAGTACTTTTGCGCATGCAACACAACGTACTTATTTTAGATTTCGGATCGCAATATACTCAGCTTATTGCGCGTAGAGTTCGCGAATTAAATATATTCTGCGAAATTTTTCCTTACAATCACATTCCAAGTGATTTATCAAGTTATAAAGCCGTAATTTTAGGAGGAAGCCCATTCTCTGTTAGAGGAGAAGATGCACCACATCCTGATTTATCGCAAATTAGAGGTAAAATGCCTTTGCTTGCTGTTTGTTACGGAGCACAATATTTAGCACACTTTAGTGGTGGAGAAGTTGCTGCTTCAAACACAAGAGAATACGGAAGAGCTAACTTGTCTTATATTAAAGAAAATGAAACTTTCTTTGACGGAGTTTCACCAAACAGCCAAGTTTGGATGAGTCATAGCGATAGTATCAAAGCACTTCCAACAAATGCTGTAAAATTAGCAAGCACACATGACGTAGAATTCGCAGCTTACAAAATTGAAGGTGAAACTACTTATGCAATTCAATACCATCCAGAAGTTTACCATTCTACAGAAGGAGCAAAAATGTTAGAGAACTTTTTAGTAAAAATTGCTGAAGTTCCTCAAAACTTTACTCCAAATGCTTTCGTGGAAGAAATGGTAGCAGAATTGAAAGAAAAATTAGGAAACGACAAAGTAGTTCTTGGTTTATCTGGAGGAGTAGATTCTACCGTAGCAGCAGTTTTATTAAACAAAGCAATCGGACAAAATTTATATTGCATCTTCGTTAACAACGGACTTTTGCGTAAAAACGAATTCCAAAATGTATTAGATCAATACAAAGGAATGGGATTAAATGTAAAAGGTGTAGATGCAGGAGATCGTTTCCTTGGCGAATTAGCAGGAATCAGTGATCCTGAAACAAAACGTAAAACAATCGGTCGTGTATTTATCGAAGTTTTTGATGATGAATCACACTTGTTAGAAGACGTAAAATGGTTGGCACAAGGAACAATTTACCCAGACGTAATCGAATCTGTTTCGGTAAAAGGACCATCTGCAACTATTAAATCGCACCACAACGTTGGTGGATTGCCAGATTATATGAAATTGAAAATTGTTGAACCACTTAGAATGCTTTTCAAAGATGAAGTAAGAAGAGTTGGTGCTTCATTAGGAATAGATCCAGAATTATTAGGAAGACATCCTTTTCCAGGACCTGGATTATCAATTAGAATTTTAGGAGATATTACTCCAGAGAAAGTTAGAATTTTACAAGATGTAGATTCTGTTTTTATTGAAGGATTAAAATCTTGGGAATTATACGATAAAGTTTGGCAGGCTGGAGCAATTTTGCTTCCTGTAAACTCTGTTGGTGTGATGGGTGATGAGCGTACTTACGAAAAAGTAGTAGCGCTTAGAGCTGTTGAATCTACTGATGGTATGACTGCTGACTGGGTTCACTTGCCTTACGATTTCTTGATGAAAGTCTCAAACGACATCATCAATAAAGTAAAAGGCGTGAATCGTGTAGTTTACGATATTAGTTCAAAACCACCTGCAACAATTGAGTGGGAATAAGTCTTAGTCATTAGAATAAAATAAAAAAATGCCCATATTTTTATGGGCATTTTTTGTTTATAGGCGCAATTAAAGAAAAATGTTATAAGTTGTAACAAACATATCAATAAGAATAGTGCTGTTTTTAAAATTAAGTTACATTTGTAATGCCTTAATTTTTTATAACCTACTATTTATGAGAGAACTTTTAACGATTTCTCTTGTCTTTGTTTTGTCTTTTAACAAAATAACTGCGCAAGATTCAATTATTGAACACCAAATTCAAAAAGGAGAAACTGCTTATTTTATAGCCCAAAAATATAAGGTTTCTATCGATGAGATTTACAAACTGAATCCAGAATCTCAGAACGGAATCAAAGACAATCAAATTATTAAGATTCCAGTTCACCCGTCAGAAATTACAAGTTCAAAACAACAGACTCATATTGTTGCGCCAAAAGAGACATTATTTGGCTTGTCTAAACAATATCATGTTTCGGTTGAATCTATTCAAAATGCCAATAAGGATATTTTGATAAACGGACTTCAGGTTGGTCAAGAATTAATTATTCCTCAAAATTCAGATATCTCTAAATCAGAAGTTGCTGTTTCTTCAAAAATGACACATCAGGTTGTGGCTAAAGAATCTCTGTTTAGCATTGCCAGACAATACAATGTTTCGGTCCAGGATTTAGAAAATTTAAACAAAGACATCTTAATTAACGGATTGCAGATTGGTCAGACGATTTCAATCCCAAACAAAAGAAAAACGTTAGACGGAAGAGTTCGTGTTATTAATCAGGAAACTGTTTTTCATGTTGTTGAGCCTAAAGAAACTAAGTTTTCGATTGCTAAGAAATACGGAATTTCAATAGATCAATTAGAATCTCAAAACCCAGAAATCGTAAACGGACTAGTTGTTGGGAACAAATTGGCGATTAATACCGCAGCAATAAAACCAGCCAACGAAAGCGAAGAATTGATGTTGGCTCTGGCTGAAAAACAAGTTGTGGTTGAGAAAACAAAAGCCAAAACAGTTGAAATTGAAGATTTGAAAGATCGTTTGGTTGTTCAGAAAGAAATGAATCAGAAAATTATAAAGATTAATGATTTGAAAGTGAATCTGAACGACATGAACGGTTCTAAAGAAAACTCGGTAGAAAAATTACGTTTGGTTTTGGAAGCCAATAAAAATGTTCAGGATATTTTGATGGCAAAATTAGATTCGCTTGTTGTTGCCATGAATAATGATTTGAAAGAGTTAAAGCGAATGGATATCTTAAATATTGAAGAATCTAAAAGATTAGAAAAACAATCTTCTGATGGTATCAATAAAACAAATGAATTATCCTCTCAGCTGAAAAAAGAATTAGCAGAAAACAGAAAGGTTTATGCTGGTTTAATGAATAAAGTAGAAAAAATTGCTGTTGAGGAAAATCAGGAGTACAAGAAGAAAATCCGCGAAAGCGAAAAATACAATAACACAACTTCTTTGCAGCAACGTTTGTCTTTGGAAGAAATAAAAAAGTACAAAGTTGAGCAGGAGCAGGGAGATAAGCAAAATCAGCTTTTAATTGCGAAAATAGATTCCTTAGACAATCAGAAAAAAATCGAAGTAAAAAGACATATCAGCAAAGCTTCCTATTATAGTATGGAGGCGAGAAAGTTTGATGATAAATTGGCATTGATTAAACTAAAAAAATATCAGGACGAAGCGGTTAAAAAACAGAAAAAAAATGATACGGAGGAAAAATCAAAAATAATTTCATTGGAAGAAATGAAACAAGAATTGAAAGACAATCCGTTAAGAGGCGACAAAACAGTAAAAGTGGAAGTTTATGATAATCTTAGAGAAGTTTCAAACGGGTATTACTTAGTTTTAGGTATATTTACAGACGCAGTTGACCGAGATAAGTTTATTATGAAACTCATTGATTCTGGCGATTTTAATGCTAGTTTCTTTTTTAATATTAACAGCCTTTCCTACTATGTTTATAGTGATAAATTCGAAAACATGGAAGAAGTGCTTTATCAATGCAAGAAAAAAGAAGAAGATGAGTTATATAAAGATATTATGATTGCCAAAGTTGAGATCGATTTGAGGTGATTTTTTATCGGAATAAACAAACGGCGCGAATTTTGCATTTGGTGAAATTGTCACTTATTTTAGAATTAGAAATTAAATTGTTTTAAGCCATATTATGAAATATTATTTAACATTATTGTCTCTTGTATTTTTTATCTCTTCAAGCGCATTTTCGCAAGAAAAAGTGGTGAAGTATAAAGTATCAAGTGGCGAAACTATTAATCAGATTGCTCAGAAATTTAAGGTAACACCTTATGATATCTACCAGTTGAATCCAGATGCGAGAAAAGGGGTAACGCCTAACTCTGTATTGTTGATTCCGACGAAGACAGGAGAAGCAAAAAAAGAAGTTTCTGAAACGAAAACCGCTACAACTTCTGGAAAAGAGATTATTCACGAAGTGCAGCCAAAAGAAACTTTTTACAGCATTGAGCATAAGTACGGAATTTCAGATGAAGCTTTAAAAGCGGCAAATCCATTTTTGGAAAAAACAGGTGTTCAAATCGGACAGAAATTGGTGATTCCAGCAAAAGGTTCTGCGCCAAAAACAGCTTCAAAGCCAGCAAAAGAAAAAGTTGCCGAAAAATACGTTTATCATGATGTACAGCCAAAGGAAACTAAATTTGGCATTGCGAAACAATACAATATGACTGTTGACGAATTGGAAAAACGTAATCCAGATATAGTTAACAATTTGCCTGTTGGTTATAGATTAACCATAAAAGGAAAAGCTCCAAAAACAGAATCTGCTCCTGTAGAAACTGCAAAAGCTGTAGAAACTAAAAAAACTGCTGAAACCTCAAAGAAAGCAGTGACTTACATGGAGTATCAAGTAAAACCAAAAGAGACTTTTTATAGTTTAGGAAGAGTTTTCCATTTGTCTCAAGACGAATTAGTGGCTTTAAATCCGTCTCTTTCTGAGGGGGTAAAAGAAGGAATGGTTTTGAAAGTTCCAACTGGATATGTAGCCCCAGCTCCAATCGTTACGGCTCAAATACCAGACAAACCAGCTGATTCTTCAGTAAGCAAGCCGGTTGAAAATACAGGTAGTGGAATCAAAATTGTTGATAAAGTAAAATCGACTGAAAACGATAATGTAGAAATTGTAGAATTAAGTAAAAAGAGAGGAGCAAACGAACGTAAGAAAGTAGTTTTATTGTTGCCTTTTAATATGTCGAAAATTCAAAGTGATACTACTGGAACGGGTAATAGAATTAAAAATGACAAATTCTTAAACATGACTTTAGATTTTTATGCTGGAGCCATGATGGCAATTGATTCTGCTAAAACATTGAAATTGCCAATTGATGTTGCTATATATGATTCTCAGGAAACAAAGACGACTTCAAATGTTTCAGGTCTGATTTCTAAACTTCAGGATGCAGATGCGGTTGTAGGGCCTTTTTATCAAAGCAATGCTGAAGCAACGGCAAATACACTTCGTATGTATAATGTTCCTGTTATTTCGCCTTTGTCAAAAGATAGTGCTAATCCGATTGAAAACTTATATCAATCTATACCAGCTAGTGATGTGATTAAAAATGCCATGTTTGATTATATGCGTTCTAAAAACGGAAATATTGTGGCGGTTGTGGACAAGAAAAAAGAGTCGATTATTAATTATATAAAACAAAACCAAAGAGGAGTTGCATTTGCGTCTCTTACAGAAACAGGAGGTTTGGATGCGGCTAGTTTGAAAAGCTTGCTGATGCCAAATCGAATGAATTATGTTGTTATGGAAACGGGAAATACTGCAATGGTTAAAGCAACAATCAAAGCAATGATCGATTCTCAAAAAACTTGCCAAGTGCAATTGGTGATTTTAGAGCCAAACAGTACATTGGATACTGATGAAATCAGTTTTGAAAATTTGGTAAAACTGAAATTGATGTATCCATCTGTAACACGTGAAAGTGATGAACAATCGGTTTTAATTTTTGAAAAAGAATACCGTTTGAAAAACAAAGCAAATCCAACAACGTATGCAACAAGAGGATTTGACGTAACCTTTGATACAATGATGCGTTTGGTGCAAGGGAAAACATTTCAAGAAACAGCTGATTTAATGACGACTCAGCAAGTAGATAATAAGTTTCAATATTATAGAAAAGAAGATGGCGGACACGCTAATAAAGGAGTGTACATCTTATATTACGACAGTGATTTAACTTTAAAAGTAGCAAATTAATGACATCAAAAGTAACCTATTTAGGAGATTTAAGAACAAGTTCAATCCATGTGCAATCAGGAAGCGAAATAATTTCTGATGCACCATTAGATAATAACGGAAAAGGAGAAGCATTTTCTCCAACAGATACAGTTGCGAATGCACTGGCAAGTTGCATGATAACCATTATGGGGATTAAAGCCCGTGATTTGGAAGTAGATTTTGTAGGTTCTACTGCAGAAGTAACAAAAATAATGAATGCAGAGCCAAGAAGAATTGGCGCAATCGAAATTGTTTTTGAAATGCAAGGAGTTGCTGATGAAAAAAGCAGAACCATTTTAGAACGTGCTGCCATGACTTGTCCTGTGTTTCTTAGTTTGAGCAGTGAAATTGAAAAAAGGATTACTTTTAACTGGAAGTAATATTTTCTTCGAATATAAAGCAAAAGCCATCTGATTTTTCTTCAGATGGCTTTTTTGTTTTTAGGTCTCTTAATTTTTTATATGTTTTTTAAAGAGCAAATTTCGTCTTTTTTGCAGGTTAGTCGATTTGTTTGCAAAAAAAATGAAGTTAGATTTAAAATGTATTTCGTAGAAAAGAATCCATATAAATACTGAAATGCAAATAATTAACAAAAATTTCATAACTTAATTGACAATTGACAAAATTTAATATATTACTTTTGTTTTGCAAAAAAAATGCAGATATTTGCATAAATTGCGCACAGAGGAATTGAATAGAAGTTTTATAACGGTAATGTTTAAGGCTTTGGGAGAAAATTTCAATAGTTGCAAAAAATATATTTATAGGAGCGTTTAAATTGCTTTCTAGTTTATGATGTTTTTTTAATGTTGAATCACAAAATAAAAAATAATATATCATGTTAAAAAGTAAAATCGACAAGGCAACAGGTTTCGAAAAACGATTCGAAAACATCAATACAGTTGTTTTTGAAAACTCAACAGAAGCTTCAAAAGAAGTAGCGCAAGAAATTGCAGCTTTAATCAAAGAAAAACAAAAAGAAGGTAAACCTTGTATTTTAGGTTTGGCAACAGGATCTTCTCCAAAAGGACTTTACGCTGAATTAGTGCGTTTGCATAAAGAAGAAGGTTTGAGTTTTAAAAACGTAATCAGTTTTAACTTGGATGAATACTATCCAATGGAACCAAATTCAATCAACAGTTATGTTCGTTTCATGAAAGAACTTTTGTTTGATCATGTCGATATTTTACCTGAAAATGCTCACGTTCCAGACGGACTTTTGACAAAAGAACAAATTGCAGATTACTGCCACGATTACGAAGCAAAAATCGAAGCTTTAGGCGGAATTGATCTTCAGATTCTTGGAATTGGAGGTAACGGACATATTGGGTTTAACGAATCAGGTTCGCTTCAAAACTCTAAAACACGTTTAGTGGCTCTAGATCATATTACAAGAGTTGCGGCTAGTAAAGATTTTTATGGTTTGAATAATACGCCAAGAACTGCAATTACACTTGGGGTTAAAAAAATCATGGAAGCAAAAAGAGTAATCTTATTAGCTTGGGGAGAAGGAAAAGCAAATATTGTAAAAAAATCTGTTGAAGATGAAGTTACAAATAGAGTTCCTGCTTCATTCTTGCAAGAACACAATAATGCGGTTTTTATTTTAGATAAAGAAGCTTCTTCAAAATTAACGAGAATTAACAAACCTTGGTTAGTTGAAAAAATCGTTTGGACAGATAAATTGACTCGTAAAGCCGTTTTAGGATTGGCATTAGATCTTAAAAAACCAATTTTGATGCTTACAGATGCAGATTATATCGAAAACGGTATGAGTGATTTGTTGGCAGATTCAGGTCCAGCTTACGATACAAATATTAAAATTTTCAATAAATTACAAAATACAATTACAGGTTGGCCAGGCGGAAAACCAAATGCAGACGATTCAAACCGTCCGGAAAGAGCGGAGCCAGCTAAAAAACGTGTATTGATTTTTTCTCCACACCCTGATGATGATATTATTAGTATGGGAGGAACTTTTATGCGTTTGCAAGAGCAAGGACATGAAGTGCATGTTGCTTACCAAACTTCTGGAAACATTGCAGTTGCAGATGATGAAGCGTTACGTTTTGCAAGATTCGTAATTGATTACAACGAGAAATTCGGAATCAAAAGTGCAGAAGCAGATGATATTTATAAAAAAGCAGAAGCTTTCTTGAAGAATAAAAAGAACAGTGAAATTGATATTCCAGAAGTTCGTTATATTAAAGGTTTAATTAGAAAAGGAGAGGCGAGAGCAACAAGTCATTTTGTTGGTTTGCCGGATTCTCAAATTCATTTTATGGAATTGCCTTTCTATGAAACTGGAACAATCGAGAAAAAACCAATCGGAGCAGAAGATATTCAGTTGACAGTTGATTTAATTGAAAAAATTAAACCACACCAGATTTATGCAGCTGGAGATTTAGCAGATCCACACGGAACACACAAAGTTTGTTTGGATGCTATTTTTGAAGCGGTAAAAGTTTTAAAACCAAAAGAATTTATGAACGATTGTTGGTTATGGTTGTACCGTGGTGCTTGGCAAGAATGGGGAATTGACGAAGTTGAAATGGCAGTTCCAATGAGTCCTGATCAAGTTTTATCAAAACGTCATGGAATTTTCAAACACCAATCTCAAAAAGATGGAGTTGTTTTTCAAGGAACAGATGCAAGAGAGTTCTGGCAAAGAGCAGAAGACAGAAACCGCGAAACAGCAGCTTTGTATCACCAATTAGGTTTAGCAACTTATGCGGCTATGGAAGCTTTCGTGAGATGGCACTACTAGAAAGTGACAAAGGCTCAAAGTGACAAAGGGACAGAGGTTTCTAATCTTTGGGTAAATTAAATCATATTTTTGAAGCAGGGAGAGGGAACGGGTATAAGTTCTTTTTTCTTGCTTCTTTTTTTAGGTTATAAGGTACTGAGGCTTTGAGGTTCTAAGTTTTTTAATCTGTGTGAATCCTTTTAATCTGTAGCAAAAGAAAAAATAAATGTTAGTTTTGCATGAAGCTGAAGTAAGCGGAAAGGCGAATAAGTCTTTCATCTTGCTTCTTTCCTCTTTAAAAATCTATGGACCAAGACAAAAAACAACTCATAAAACTAGCCCACACCAAAATGCCTTTCGGGAAATATGAAGGACGATATTTAATTGATCTTCCAGAATATTACGTCGTTTGGTATCATAATAAAGGATTTCCAAAGGGAGAATTGGGACAGCAGTTGCAACTTATTTATGAATTGAAGCTAAATGGTTTGGAAGAATTGATTCGAAATATTAAGAAGCAATATCCGAAACCTTAAAGTATCATGGCTCAGTCTTAGAGCGCTTTAGTCTTATTTTGTTGTTTTTTTTGCTTTTAAAGGCTATTTATTTCTTGTCATATAATTATTCTTGTTTAAAAGGATTTGTATGAAGAGTTTGAAAAAAATCACATTTTTGTTTTTCTGTATTGCTCAAGTTTCTTTTTCCCAACGTCAAGATGTAAATCAATTATTGATAGATGGAGAAAAAGCATATTTAGAAAACAATTTTTTATTAGCAAAAGATATTTATTTAAAAGCAGTAAGTCTTGGTAAAGAAAATAAGGACTGTTGGTTTAATCTGGCAACATCAGAACTAAAATTAGAAGAATATGAAAATGCGTGTGAGCATTTTTATCAAGCTTATCTATTGGATGATGTTGAAGCTTTGAAAGTGATAAAAGAAAACTGTCCTGACTTTAGAAATGGATCAATAATGTCTCTTAATGATGTTGAGGAAAAGCCTAAGTTTATATATGGAAAAAAGGAATACTTACTTATAATAGGTAATGCTTTAAATCCCAAATATACAAGTATTTTAAGGAGTAGATTTAAATGGTCAGGAATTATGTCGAAATACAAAGGAAGTGTTTTTGTTCAATTTAAAGTTAATAAACATGATGGTTTAGATGTAAAAGTATTAAGGGTTAGTGGAAATCAAAAAGAAGCTGAAATTATAAAAAAAGAAATGTTGTCAATTTTAAAAGACTTAGTAGTCTATGTTTCGGCTAAACAGAATGGGGTTAATGTTGATTTATGGGATAAATGGTCGATGACATTCAATTTTTTAATGCTTGGCAAATAAAGCAAAACCTTTTAAATTGAACTGAAATAATTCAATTTGGAAATTAAACTTTAATTTGAAAAAAAAGAAGAGATTCGGGAATTCTTCAATAAGAATCTTATTTTAAACTTAAAATTATTGATTATAAAAACAACTATTCAATCTATTTAAAAAAATACAAATTATCTCATTCTGGAATTGATAAATTGTCTAATTAAATTTGTACTTTTGCCAAGTTTTTTACACAACTACTTACAAACAAACAACAGAATGAATCAAACAAAATATATTTTTGTTACAGGAGGTGTGACCTCTTCATTGGGAAAAGGGATTATCGCGGCATCTTTGGCAAAATTGTTACAAGGAAGAGGATACCGTACAACTATTCAGAAATTTGATCCATACATTAACGTAGATCCGGGGACACTAAACCCGTATGAGCACGGAGAATGTTATGTAACAGATGATGGAGCTGAAACTGACTTAGACTTAGGACACTATGAGCGTTTCTTGAACGTTCCTACTTCTCAGGCTAATAACGTTACTACAGGAAGAGTTTATCTTTCGGTTATTGAAAAAGAAAGAAGAGGAGAATTTTTAGGAAAAACGGTTCAAGTTGTTCCTCATATCACAAACGAAATCAAAGACAGAATGCAATTGCTAGGTAAATCTGGCGATTATGATATTGTTATTACTGAAATTGGTGGTACTGTTGGTGATATCGAATCTCTACCTTATATCGAATCTGTTCGTCAGTTAGTTTGGGAGTTAGGTGAAAATAACGGAATTGTTATTCATTTAACTTTAGTTCCATTTTTGGCTGCAGCGGGTGAATTAAAAACAAAACCAACACAGCATTCTGTTAAAACTTTAATGGAAAGCGGTATTAAAGCCGACATTTTGGTTTGTAGAACTGAGCACGAATTGTCTCAGGAATTACGTCAAAAATTAGCTTTATTCTGTAATGTGAAAAAAGAAGCAGTAATTCAGTCAATTGACGCTTCTACTATATATGAAGTTCCAAATTTAATGCTTGAAGAAGGATTAGATGTTGTAGCTTTAAAGAAATTAGATCTTCCTAAAAAAGCATCTCCAGATCTTAAGACTTGGAATACTTTCTTAAAAAGATTAAAAAGTCCAAAACAAACTGTAAACATTGGTTTGGTTGGAAAATATGTAGAAATGCAAGATTGTTACAAATCTATTTTAGAGGCGTTCATTCATGCAGGTGCTGCAAATGAAACTAAAGTAAATGTAATTTCGATTCACTCTGAGCATATTAATGCTGATAATGTAGAAGAGAAATTAGGTTCATTAGATGGAGTTTTAGTTGCTCCAGGTTTTGGTGAAAGAGGTATTGAAGGAAAAATCGAAGCAGTTCGTTATGTTCGTGAAAACAATATTCCTTTCTTCGGAATTTGTTTAGGAATGCAAATGTCTGTTATCGAATATTCTAGAAATATTTTAGGTTACGCTGAAGCGAATTCCACTGAGATGAACGAAAAAACGTCTCATCCGGTTGTGAATTTAATGGAAGAACAGAAAAATGTAACAGATAAAGGAGGAACAATGCGTTTAGGTGCTTGGAAATGTGATATTAAACCAAATACGTTGGCATTTAAAATCTACGGAGAAAAAACTATTTCGGAGCGTCACCGTCACCGTTATGAGTACAATAACAAATATGCTGATGAATTGCAAAAAGCGGGATTAAAAGCTTCTGGAGTTAATCCTGATACAGGTTTAGTTGAAATTGTAGAGCTTGAAAATCACCCGTTCTTTATTGGTGTACAATATCACCCAGAATACAAAAGTACAGTTGCAAATCCGCACCCGATTTTTGTAAACTTTGTGGCTGCTGCTGTAAATGCACATAAAAAATAATAATTATATTCTAAGAGGTGTAACTTTTAAATTAAACGAATAACTAATAACCTCAAACGAATAACTTTTTTTAAAAATAATGGAAGAAAAAAAATTAGACTTTAATTCAATCATTGGTTTTGTATTGATATTTGGAATTTTGATTTGGATTATGTACCAAAATCAACCTTCTGAAAAAGAAATTGCTGCTGAAAAAGCCAAGAAAGAATTAGTTGCTAAACAAGAAGCACAAGCAAAAGCTGATAAGGCTAAAACTGCATCATTACCAGCTGTGGCTGTAACTCCTGGAGATACGCTACAATTGGCTCAATTGCAAAAAACTTTAGGAGGATTTGCTTATTCTGCAACGCTTCCTTCTGCAAAAGAAGCTTTTACAACAATTGAAAACGAGAAAATTAAACTTAAAATCGCTAATAAAGGTGGTTACATTGTTGAAGCTACTTTAAAAGAATTCGAAAGATTTAAAAAAGGTTCAGGTCAATTAGTGGAGTTAATCAAAAATAATAACTCGAATTTAAATTTACAGCTTCTTACTACAGATAACAGAACATTAAATTCTAAAGATTTGTATTTTGAACCTACTTTAGAAAAAATTGGTGTAGACCAAGTTTTATCTATGCGTTTGAAAGCAGGAGCTAACGAATTTTTAGAATATAAATATATCTTGAAACCAAATGATTATTTAGTTGGTTTTGATATTCGTTCTCAAGGTTTGAATAGAGTTCTAAATTCTGCTAAACCAATTGATTTGCAATGGGATCTAAAAACGTATCGTAATGAAAAAAGTATTTCTTACGAAAATCGTTATGGACAAATTGATTACAAATACGAGGAATCAAAATACAATAATGTAAGTTCTCACGGTCAAGGAAAAGAAGAAACTCCTACTAAAGTAAGTTTTATAGCTTTTAAACAACATTTCTTTACGACAATTTTGTCTACAGAAAAACCTTTTGAAACTTCAAAATTACAATCTGATGATTTAGTTAAGGATGAAAAGATCGATACTGTTTTTACAAAGCAGTTTAGAGCTAATTTGCCTTTAGTATTTACAAATGGTGAGATCGATTACAAAATGAATTTGTATATGGGTCCTGCAGATTATAAGACATTAAAAGCTTACGATAAAAACTTCGAAAAAATCATTCCATTAGGATGGGGTATTTTCGGATGGATCAACAAATGGATTTTTATTCCGTTATTTGGATTCTTAAGTTCAACAATTGGATTGGCATTAGGAATTTCAATTATCATTTTTACCATTATCATCAAATTGGCTATGTCGCCAATTACGTATAAGTCATTCTTGTCTCAGGCTAAAATGAAAGTTTTAAGACCTGATATTGCAGAGTTGGGAGAGAAATTCAAAAAAGACCCAATGAAGAAACAACAGGAAACAATGAAACTGTACAACAAAGCAGGAGTAAACCCAATGGCAGGATGTATTCCAGCATTGATTCAGTTGCCTTTCATGTATGCTTCTTTCCAGTTTTTCCCTGCAGCATTTGAATTAAGACAAAAAAGTTTCCTTTGGGCAGACGATTTATCATCTTTTGACTCGGTTGTAAAATTACCATTCAATATTCCAATGTACGGAGATCACATCAGTTTGTTCCCAATTTTGGCTGCAATTGCGATTTTCTTCTATATGAAAATGACTTCTGGAGATCAGCAAATGGCAGCTCCTCAGCAAGAAGGTATGCCGGATATGGCTAAAATGATGAAAATCATGATTTATGTTTCGCCATTGATGATGTTAATTTTCTTCAACAACTACGGTTCTGGATTGTCTTTATATAACTTTATTTCCAACTTAATTACAATCGGAATTATGTTTGTAATTAAGAATTACATTGTAGATAGTGATAAAATTCACGCTCAGATTCAGGAAAATAAACAAAGAGAACCTAAAAAGCCAAGTAAGTTTCAACAGCGTCTTCAAGAAGTAATGGAACAACAAGAAGCGGCAAAAGCTCAGAATAAAAAGAAATAATTCTCATATAAAAAAAATCCCGATTTAATCGGGATTTTTTTATATCAATATAATTTATAATTTAGATTTTCGTTAAGCTTAAAAACAAAACTATTTCTATGATCTCTAAAAAAATCATATCAGCAATATTATTCTTGTCATCTTTAATTTCTAACGCTCAGGCAGACATCAATAAGGTCGATGCAGCTGGAAAAAAAGACGGGCTTTGGAAAGGTACTTATACAGAATCTAAACGACCTCGTTATGAAGGAACTTTTAATCACGGGAAAGAAACCGGTATTTTTAAATTTTTCGATGATACCAAAAGAGGAGATGTTATCGCTACTAGAGATTTTAGCGCAAATGATGGAAGTTCGTATACTATTTTTTACGATCAAAGCAAAAACAAGGTAAGCGAAGGAAAGGAAGTTGGAAAATCTCGTGAAGGAGAATGGAAATATTACCATAAAGCTTCTAAAGTTTTGATGACGCTTGAGAACTATAAAAATGGTAAGTTAGAAGGGTTGAGAACTATTTATTATCCAAATGCAAATGTTGCAGAAGAGATGATGTATAAAAATGGTATGCAAGAAGGACCGTA
This sequence comes from Flavobacterium potami, assembly GCF_020026915.1. GTDB lineage: Bacteria > Bacteroidota > Bacteroidia > Flavobacteriales > Flavobacteriaceae > Flavobacterium > Flavobacterium potami. Next base: position 350,135 of record NZ_JAINUY010000002.1, read on the forward strand.
TAAAAAAATGGGAATAGACGGAACGCTTTTGGAAGAGTCAAATTTTAAAAATAATGAATATAACGGAGATGCTGTTTTTTATGATTCAGACAAATCTGTTGCTTCTAAGGGGAAGTTTGTAAATGGTAAAAAAGCAGGGATGTGGCAGTTTTATCAAAAAGGCAAATTGGTAAAGGAAGTCAATATGAGTGATCCTAAAAATACTAATAAAGCTGCTGAAAAAGGTTCGGCTCCTAAAAAGTAATAGTGTAAAAGCTTTGTGTCTACTTCATTAAAAATAAAATTGATAAAGAATAAAATTGTTTACATTTGAGTAACCAATTATTCTAACCAATGGATTTAAAAGAGCTTTTAGGACGATTTTTATTATTGTTTGTCTCAATTTTAATTCTCTATTTTTTCTCTAACAGAAAAGACAATGCTACTATAAATCCGTTAATGGTGATTGTCGGACTTTGCACTTTTTCTCTTTGTTATCTTTTTACGAAAATAGAAATCGGAGTTGGAATCGGTTTTGGACTTTTTGCTATTTTTTCGATACTTCGGTTTAGAACACAATCTTTTACGGTAAATGCTATAATCTTTCTTTTTGCGACAATAACTTTGTCAATTCTGGATATTATGTATCCGTTTGAAAAGATGGAGCTATTACTTTTCTTTCAGGTCATAATTATCGGATTTTACATTGCTGCTTCAATAATCGTCAATAAAAAAGCTTCAAAATATCTCAATACCGTAGATTTGAAAATTCCGCTTGACGATAATTTTTCTTTAAATTCAGAAGTAATTCGCAAATCAATTCAGGAGAAAATTAAGATTGAAGATTTTGATTTTAAGATTGTTTTGATCAACACGGCAAGCAACGAAATAGATGTATTAATTTTCTATTGATCGTTAAAAGGTCGAACTTGTTTGATGTATAAGTGTCTTTTTTCGCCCACAATTTTAAATTCAATATCAACAGGATGAAATTGGTTTTTACGCCAATAACGGTACATCTTTTCTTCAATTTTTTTACTGACATTAAAAATGTTGCTCATTTCTTTTCGACTCAATAAAGGCTCGTTATTGTTTAGATTTGAATTGGAGGTATAATCGATTTCAAAGTCGGTTTCATCTTTACCATCATTAAAATGATAAGCTACAAATTGTTCGCAGATTTCTCCTTTTTCTGGTTTTACAACCGAGTTTTCTCCTTTTTGAATGTTTACCGTAATGCCGGGGAAATTTTTTCTAAAAAGATTTTTGGTAATGATAACGCCATTTGCCAATTCGTCCGGAAAAGAACGATGTACTAGAACGCCCATTGCGATGTTTTGCTGGTCGATTCCAAAAAGTTCTCTTTCATTATACGAAGCTTCGTTCCAGACACTTGCCCAAACTTGTTTTATAGCTTTTTCGAAAGTTTTGATGCTATCGCCTAATATTCCAGTTTTAGAATCGTACAATCCAGCGCCATTAAAATCGTCTAAATCTTCTGCGTTTGTTGAGGAGCGGAATCGAAAGTTTTTAAATTTTGCATTTTTAAGTGTTTCGTTCAGTTTGGCAATCAATACTGGATTGACATTTTCTTTTTTAATCGCATCTCTGATTTTTTTCAATTGTTTATTAATCCAGACTGTTGAGTCTTTGTGCGGATAAGCTATAAGTTCTGCAATTAAAGGAGAAATTGACGGGTTTTGGATGTGTTTCGTATAAAAATAAAATGGAATAGCGTATGCATCTTCCGGAGTTTTAAACGGAATCTCTTTTGAAATTGCAATTAAATACGCCATGTTCTGCGCTTTTGAGCCAATGTAATTCACTCCCTTTTTAGGAATTGAGGATAAGCTGACTAACTCTGTTACAGAATTGTCAATGATAAGTTTTTTCTTTTTTCCGACTATTTTTACTGAGATTTTCTTAGTTGTTTCTTTAATGAAAAAAGTATCAACCTGAATTTTTAATTCGACTTTTTTAGAAAGTAGGTTTTTAATATTGTTGTCTTTTTCAATATCAGTATAAGCCATAATTGGGATTTTTCTATTTTTTCCCAAAAGAACCAAATGACTCAAAGGTGTCTGAAGCTCACTTACAATTATTCCCCGAACATTTGGAAGAATATCAGGTGTTCCATCCAAAATAATAATTTCGTCGGAATTAGGTTTTAAAGTTTCTAATTCTTTGATTTTGTATTTTTTCAAAATTCCAATGTTACTTCCATGAACAACTTCCTGATACTTTATTTCACCGAAAATATAATCTGATTTAACGCATTGAATTTTAAATTTTCCTTGCTGAAATCCTACCATCATTTCGGGATTATTCAAGTAAAATTTTAATTTTTCGCCTATAAAAGTTGAGCTTTTGACCAAATTGAAAAATCGTTCAATCAATGGAATGGGCATATGGTCTGATGCGGCTAATTCAAAAATCCATTTGTCAGTTCCTTTAATATGATTCAAATTTCCGAGAAGAAAATCTCTGTTTTTTTCGGTGTCACTATAATTTTCATTGTTAAATACATCAAGATCTTTGCTGTAGCCTAAATAATTAGTAACAAAATCGAAGTGCAATAAAATAAGGCTACTGTTGAAGTAATACATTTTCTGTTTTCGGAGATCGTAAATCACCTTTACTGATTCGATGTTGGAGAATTTATCAGACAAAGGTTTTCCTTTAAATGCTTTGTAGGCTTCATAACTTGGAATAGTAGCTGTGAAACGCTGCGCACTTAAAGTAGTGAGTATGAATAGGAAAAATAAACTGTAAATGTATTTTTTCATATCTTTAAAATAGAGGATTAAATGTACTTAAAAAAGCAATAAGTTTTATCTACTGTTGGATTACTTAAACTAATGAAAAGCTTTGTGAAATTCTCTATTATTTGGTGTACCTTTGCAACCTTAAAAAAAATAAACATTTCAAAATGAAACGAGTAGTTGTTGGACTTTCAGGTGGAGTAGATTCTAGTGTTGCCGCTTATTTATTGCAGCAGCAAGGATACGAAGTAATTGGCCTTTTTATGAAGAATTGGCACGATGATTCGGTTACTATTTCTAATGAATGTCCGTGGCTTGAAGACAGTAATGATGCTTTGCTTGTTGCTGAAAAATTAGGTATACCGTTTCAAACTGTGGATTTAAGCGAAGAATATAAAGAAAAAATTGTGGACTATATGTTCAACGAATACGAAAAAGGAAGAACTCCAAATCCTGACGTACTTTGTAATCGCGAAATCAAATTTGATGTGTTTATGAAAATCGCTTTAAGTCTTGGTGCAGATTATGTTGCAACAGGACATTATTGTCAAAAAAACGAAATTGAAGTAGACGGAAAACCTGTTTATCAATTGGTTGCTGGAGTTGACAATAATAAAGATCAATCTTATTTCTTATGTCAGCTTTCGCAAGAGCAATTGTCTAAAGCATTGTTTCCAATTGGAGCTTTAACCAAACCAGAAGTGCGTAAAATCGCAGCTGAAATGGAATTGGTTACAGCAGAAAAGAAAGATTCTCAAGGTTTATGTTTTATTGGGAAAGTTCGACTTCCAGAATTTTTGCAGCAAAAATTACAGCCAAAAGAAGGTAAAATTGTTCAGGTTGATAAAAATGATCCGATTTATGATGTTGAAAAATCTACTGGAATTTCATTAGAAGAAGAGTTAAAACTAGAATCTCATAAACTGGAATATCTTCCAACAATGGGAAAAGTAGTTGGAAAACATCAAGGAGCTCATTATTTTACAGTTGGACAAAGAAAAGGTCTTAATGTTGGAGGAACAACAGATCCTTTATTCGTAATTGCAACCGATGTCGAAACGAATACCATTTATACCGGTTTATCAAGTCAACATCCAGGTTTGTTTAAAAAAGCACTTTTTGTCGGAAAATCAGAAGTTCACTGGATTAGAGAAGATATGATGCTAAAACCAGGAGAAAAAATGGAAGTAATGGCAAGAATCCGTTACCGTCAGCCTTTGCAAAAAGCAGTTTTACATCAGTTTGAAGATGGAATGTATGTAGCTTTTGATGAAGCACAATCTGCTATTACAGAAGGACAATTTGTGGCTTGGTATTTAGAAAATGAATTAGTTGGTTCGGGAGTAATTTCTTAAATTTATACCTTATTTGGAAGAAATTCCTCAAAAGGTATACAATGAGATATAACTTTACTTTTCTTTTATTACTTCTGTCATTTGCTGTTTTCGCGCAGCAAGATGCTTGGGTTTATTTTAGTGGAAAACCTAATTCACAGGCTTTCTTTACCAATCCGTCTACAGAACTTTCTCAAAGAGCTTTAGATCGAAGAACTGCTCAAAATATCGCTTTAGATATTACTGATGCTCCATTGGAGATTTCGTACGTAAATCAAATTAAAAATAGTTCTGGGATTGCAGTAATGGCACAGTCTAAATGGCTGAATGCGCTCCATATTCAGGGAACACAAGCAAATATTGAGGCTTTAAAAACATTGGCTTTTGTTTCTAAAATAGAATTTGCAGATAAGACTTTAAATGCAACAGCAAAGAAAGTTTCGCAAGCTAGAGCCAGTCAAAACAATAATAAATTAAAAGCTGCAATTGATTATTCTTATGGGAATTCTGCCAATCAAATCCAGATGTTGAATGGACAGGTTTTACATCAGCAGAATTATACTGGAGAAGGAAAAATTATTGCAGTTTTAGATGCTGGGTTTCCAGGTGTAAATACTGCTCAGCCGTTTGAAAATCTTAGAAATAATAATAAAATTTTGGGTGGTTATGATTACACAACTAGAAATGCAAATTTTTACACAGGAAGTGATCATGGAACAAAAGTTCTTTCTACGATTGGTGGTTATAAAGAAAATTCATTAATTGGAACAGCGCCAAATGCATCGTTTTATCTTTTTATTACCGAAATTAATGCTTTTGAAAATCCTTTGGAAGAATCACTTTGGGTAGAGGCAGCGGAGAAAGCCGATGCATTAGGAGTCGATATCATTACAACTTCACTTGGGTATTTTGCAGATCGCGATAATCCGAATTATAATCATACTTACAAGGATATGGACGGAATCACGAATTTTGTATCGCGTGGAGCTGAAATTGCTTTTAGTAGAGGGATTTTGGTTTTGGCCTCTGCAGGAAATGAAGGAGCGCAAGTCGAAAAGCACATTGGTTCGCCAGCTGATGCAGTTTCTGTACTTGCAATAGGTTCGGTTACAGCATTGAAGGTACAATCAAGTTTCAGCTCGATTGGTCCAAGTTATGATGGCAGGATAAAACCAGATGTTATGGCACAAGGAACTGCTTCTGTAGTTTCTGATGCAAATGGAAATATTGGTACCGTAAACGGAACTTCTTTTTCTTGTCCGATTATGGCCGGTATGGCAGCTTCTTTGTGGCAGGCTTTTCCAACGAAAACCAATAAAGAAATCAGACAAATGATCATCACTTCAGCTGATCGATATTCAAATCCAGATAATAATTATGGTTACGGAATTCCGAATTTTGGAAAGACATTAAGCGTCGATAACTTTATTGCAGAAACTGCTTTTTCAGTTTATCCAAATCCGGTAAAAAATACGGTAACATTTTCTTTTTTAAATGAAAGTAATACTGCATCGGTAACGATTTATTCTGTATTAGGACAGAAATTAATAGAAGAAAAAATAAATAACTCAAATCCGGTTCTTTCTTTACAATCACTTCAGAGCGGATTGTATTTTTATAGTTTTGATGCTGATAATATGCATAAAACAGGAAAGCTAATCAAGCAATAATTCTTTTAATGAATAAAATTACTCAACTTTTCAATATCAAATATCCAATCATTCAAGGTGGAATGATCTGGAACAGCGGTTATAAATTAGCGTCAGCAGTTAGTAATGCAGGAGGTTTAGGACTCATTGGAGCGGGTTCCATGTATCCTGAAGTTTTGCGGGAACACATTCAGAAATGTAAAAAAGCGACAAATAAGCCTTTTGGAGTTAATATTCCGATGTTATATCCAAATATTGAAGAAATCATGAATATTGTGGTAGAAGAAGGGGTGAAGATTGTTTTTACTTCTGCAGGAAATCCAAAAACCTGGACTTCTTTTTTAAAGGAAAATGGTATTACTGTTGTGCATGTTGTGAGTAGCAGTGTTTTTGCTTTAAAGGCGCAGGATGCGGGTGTTGATGCCGTCGTAGCGGAAGGTTTTGAAGCAGGCGGGCATAACGGACGTGAAGAAACCACAACCTTAACTTTGATTCCGATGGTAAAGGAAAAAATCCAAATTCCTTTAATTGCCGCTGGCGGAATTGCTACAGGAAGAGGAATGTTGGCAGCAATGATTCTTGGAGCAGATGGTGTTCAGGTTGGAAGTCGTTTTGCAGCATCTGTAGAATCTTCATCACACAATAATTTCAAAGAAACGATAGTTAATACTAAAGAGGGTGGTACGCAGTTGACTCTGAAAGAATTAGCGCCAGTACGATTGGTGAAAAATAAATTTTATCAGGATGTTCAGGAACTCTATCAAAAATGCCCTTCTAAAGAAGAATTAGTTCAACTTTTAGGACGTGCCAGAGCAAAAAAAGGCATGTTTGAAGGAGATTTGGAAGAAGGCGAATTAGAAATCGGACAAGTTGCAGGTTTGATTCATGAAATTTTACCTGTTGATCAAATTGTTCAACAAATGATTGCCGAATTTGAAGTCGCATCCAAAGAAAAGACTACATTTGAGTTTTAATTATCTGCAAGAAATATTTATGAATTCTATACGCACTTATATACTATTCCTTTTTTTAGCATTTGGTCTGCAACAGGCTCAAAGTCAATCGTATCATTTTAAAACTTCAGGATTTAGTGTTTTAGAGAAGAATGAAAGAGGAAAATGGGGTGAGTGGTCCAATTTAGATTTAGTGAATCTATCAGTTGTTTTGGATACCAATAAACATAGAATTGTAGTTTATTCGCAGGAAATACAACTTTTCAATATTCTGGATTATATCGAAAGAGAAGAAAATGATACCGATATTACTTATTCTTTTATGTGCAAAGATAACGATGGGAGAGAGTGTAAATTATCAATCATTACACGTAAAAAGCAGGATTTCAGAAAACAGCTTTATATTAATTACGACAACCGTATTATTGTTTATAATATTTTTACAGTGTAATTAAGATGCTAAGTTTCTAAGCTTCTAAGATACTAAGTTTCTAAGATTTGAAACTTAAGTTTAAAAATAAGAAACCCGACAGATTTTAAAACCTGTCGGGTTTGCTATATAAATACTAAAAAGCTTAGAATCTTAGAAACTTAGAAGCTTAGAGTCTCAGAAACTTAGGATCTTAAGAGATGTCCTTAATAAACTCATCATATTCTAGATAGAACATTTCCAAGGCATGCATTTTTTCATTGAAAAAGTTGAAAATTGCATCCCAATTGTTTTTATTGCTAAAACCAACGCCAAGTTTTTCAACCCAGATTCTACTGATCGTCTTACCACTTTCTAAAGTATAGTTTTTCTCGAAAACCAAATCTTTGATGAATTCTTCTTCCAGAATGTTTTTCAAAGCTTCTAATTTTTCAAAATAAGCAATTCGTTTTTCATCGCTTCGATGTTCGATATCAATTAAAACCTGAGCTTTTTTATTATCAACAAAAAACTTAAAGGAGAAATCTTTAATTTTAGTATCATAAAGCACCCATTTACGAGGATATTTTTCGGCAAAAGCTACCCAAAATTCTCTTTTAATTCTTTGTGATTCTTCTCTACTGTACATTTTTTTAGGCTTTAATAATAGAAAACTTGCGGTACTGCGTTTTCTGAAGTATATTTATGTTTTATTTGAAAGTACAAAAATAAGCTTTGATTATGAATTTTCAAGACTTTTTGAAATATGTTCCCAATATAATTCCAGTTGAATTGCCCGCAGTGGCTTCACATTTGAAAATGGCTCCCAAAGAGCGTATAGAGGGATTAAAAAATCTTGATATTGAAGCCTTAAATGCGAGAATGGCAGGTGTAATGATGTTGTTTTATCCCAAACAGGAAAAGACACATTTGGTTTTGATTGTGAGAAATGCTTATGATGGGGTACATTCGGCTCAAATAGCTTTTCCGGGAGGAAAATACGAAAAAGAAGATCTGAATTTTGAAACCACAGCATTAAGGGAAACACAGGAGGAAATTGGAATAACACGAGACAAAATAGAACTTATCAGGCATTTTTCTCCTATGTATATTCCTCCAAGTAATTTTTTGGTACATCCATTTTTAGGAATTGCAAAAGAAGAACTTTCATTTTATCCTGATATTAGAGAAGTTGCAGGAATTATAGAATTGCCTTTGTCTGTTTTTTTAAATGATGAAATAATAATCGAAGCTAGATTATCAACTTCTTACGGAGCAAATATCCTAGTTCCTGCATTTAATATTCAAAATCATGTTGTTTGGGGAGCCACAGCAATGATTTTAAGCGAATTGAGGGATGTGCTGAAAACAACCTTTGAGAGTAAGTTTTAGAAATGATTATTTAACAATTTGATATTCATTTAGATAACATTTAATTCGGGAAAATGTTTTAAAATGTTGCTGAAAGAATAATTTTTGTATGTTTGCGACCTAACAAAAAAATAAGATAAATTAGTTATGGGATTGTTTAAACGAAATCCTTTTGGGCATATATTATTCATCAAGAAATGGTTAATCCGTATTTTGGGTGCCATGACGCATAGAAGATATAGAGGTTTTAATGACTTGCAGATTGAAGGGTCTGAAATCATTAAATCGCTTCCAGATACTAATGTTTTATTTATATCAAATCATCAAACTTATTTTGCAGATGTTGTAGCGATGTTCCATGTGTTTAACGCAAGTTTATCAGGACGTCAGGACAATATTAAGAATATTGGTTATTTATGGCAGCCCAAAATGAATATTTATTATGTTGCTGCCAAAGAAACGATGCAAGCAGGTCTGTTACCGAGAATATTGGCGTACGTAGGCGCTATTACAGTCGAAAGAACCTGGCGTGCAAAAGGCGTTGACGTAACTGAAAAACGCGAAGTAAACCCAAACGATACAGAAAACATCAAAATTGCTCTAGCCGATGGTTGGGTAATTACTTTTCCTCAAGGAACTACAAAATCTTTTAAACCTGTTCGTAAAGGAACAGCCCATATCATTAAACAACATAAACCAATTGTGATTCCAATCGTTATCGACGGTTTTCGCCGTTCTTTTGATAAAAAGGGATTACGAATGAAAAAAAAAGGTATCCTTCAATCTTTCATCATCAAAGAACCTCTTGATATTGATTATGAAAACGATACAATCGACGAAATCGTAGAAAAAGTAGAATATGCTATTGAACAACATCCTTCTTTCTTAAAAGTTATCCCAGCAGAAGAAATCAAAGCACAGGAAGAGCTTAACAGGTTGAGACAGTGGGAGTATTAAGATTTTTGTTTCAGGTTTAATGTTTCAAGTTCCCTTCGACTTCGCTCAGGGTGACAAATAAGTTTATTCAAGTTTTTTGTTTGAATTCTTAGATTTCAAGTGGAAAACTTTGTCCCTTTGTAACTCTGTTGCTTTGTCCCTTCAAAATTAGAAATCTATCTTCTTCAACTCTTTATAATTTGCGTACAATCTGCGCAAAAGTGTACCGTAAATTACTCTGTAGAAACACCAGAACAATCCGAAAAAGCCTAAGATTACTAAGATTAGTATACCAATTGTAAAAAACATTGCTCTTCCGTTCATGGCTAATTTGTCTCGTAGAAATTCCATGTCCGGATTGTAAACGTATGCAATGAAAAAGCTTAAGATAGATGTGATTACAATCATACCTAAATTATACCAAACATAATATTGAACTGCTTTACGAGTTTTTAAAATAGAACTCATCAAAGATTTTGTTGCAATTGTAGTCGAAATTGTCTTGTAATTTTTGTAGAAAATATAAACGAAAATTAACACAACAATGTAGTTGAAATAAGTTAGAAACTCTAAAGTAGCAACAATTTCAGGATGATTTATTTTTCGAAGTACATCATCGGTATTGAGGAATAAGTTTGAAAAAGTCCAAAACGAAATTTCCAAAATGCTGATAATTAAAATCCATTTTACGATAGATGATGATTTTTTGTGGATCATCTTATAGATTTCATTTTCAGAAATTTGTTGAAAAGAATCCGAGTTCTTTTGCCAGTCTTTTTTTAGTAAATCCAGTTCTTTCATAATAATTTTTAAGGATTTAGTATTTTTTTAAGTTTCCCTTTAATTCTGTTCATTTTCACGCGCGCATTCACTTCGCTGATTCCTAACGTTTCAGCTATTTCTTGATAGTCTTTGTCTTCTAAATACATAAAAACTAATGCTTTTTCGATATCATTCAATTGATAAACTGCTTTGTACATCAGTTTAATCTGTTCTTCTTCTTCATAATTATAATCAACATCTTTTACAAAATGCTGATGATTTTCATAATCTACGGTAGAAATAGTTCTTTTGGTTTTTCGGTATAAGGTAATAGCAGTGTTTAGAGCAACACGGTAGGTCCATGTTGAAAATTTACTGTCGCCTCTAAATTTTGGATAAGCCTTCCAAAGCTGAATGGTGATTTCCTGAAACAAATCCTTATGAGCATCTTCGCCAGCAGTATACAATCTACAAATCTTGTGGATTATATTCTGATTTGCCTGCAGCTGCGCAACAAATGACTGTTCTAGATTTTCACTCATATAGTATTAGTAGTTATGAAATCATTTTTGTTACAGTTGATGTTTTATTTTTTTTGCCACTGATTAAAAAGATTTCAATGATTTTTTATTTTAGATAAAAAGAAAGTTTTAGAAATCTTTTATAATCCTTTAAATCTTTGGTATAAAACTATAATTCTTTTGTTCTATAATAATTAATCATCAAATCAATAAACTTGCTGTAACTGTCCATTCCGTCTTTTTGATTGTTTGTTTTCAAGAAATTATCATAAAGAAAATGAAAACCTTTATCAATAAAAGTGTAATATTTTTTCCAGAAATCTTCGCTTTCTTGGTAGTTTTTTAAGATTCCTACGTGAACCATTTTATTTAATTGGTTAAATACCTTTTCGTTTTTATACTTCCAAATTCCAAGACAATTACGTAAAGCAAAACTGTAGCCAGAATATTGGTAATAAAGATTTTCGTTTTTAATAGAAGCCAATACTCCAATAAAATTACATTCGCTTTCGTTTGCAAAACCAATCTGATGTGCCATTTCGTGTGAAGTCGTTAATGGGAAATTGTACATAGGAAGTAAATCATTGATTTGGGCTTCATTTGTAAATGGATTCAAGTAACCTCCGAAACCCATATAAGTCAAAGGAACACTAAATAGTGATTTTTTTACACTTAAAGTTTTGTATTTAAAATAAGGATGTTCTTTTGCTAAATTATCATAACCATTTAAAATCATTTTAAAAGATTCCTTCTGCGAATATGGAAAGACAATCTTAGCGCTATCATTTTTTGTTATTTGAAATTGAATTTCATTTGTTTTTGCAATTAATCTTTTAGTGAAAGCCAAAAGATCAGCATCGGTGTATTCTCTTTTGATTTCCATTTTTTCAAAAAGAGGTTTTCGGTAATAATTGAAAGCCCAGAGAAGATGAAAGAAAAAGTAAAAAACAGATATTTTGCCTAATATTTTCAGAAGATGATCTTTCCAGTCTGTTCGCCATGTTTTTCTAATTCTCCAAAACCAGCTTATTATTGAAATGATTAAAATAGCATAAAAAATGTCACCAACAGAAAATGGAATTTTACCTAAAACAGTTCTTGAAAAATGAGAAATTCTGACAAATAAATTTTTGCTGTAAAAGCCCTCCACAAAATCTGGAAAGAATGGTAGGATTTTATAAAAAATAATCTGAACAAGAAGGAATAAAGGTAAAATGTATTTTGATTTCACAGTGTAATTTTTAGATAAGTAAATATAAATACAAATATTAATGGATGAAAAGAAGTTAGCTAGGAATTCTGAGAATTTTCGGTAATTAATAGTTTCTCCATGGTTAAAACAAGAATTTATTCGAGAAATTGTATTTTAATTTCAATAAGATTAGTGCTAATTCGTGGAATTCGTGGCGAAAAGACTTTGAAACTTTGTAACTTTGGGACTCTTAATTGTTAAACATCAAACAAAATATAATGAGTCAAGAAATAAGAAATCTCGAACCAAAAGCACTTTGGAACAAATTTGCAGATTTAAACGAAGTTCCTCGTCCATCGAAGAAAGAAGAGCGTGTAATTGAGTTTATGAAAAACTTTGGAAACAGCTTGGGTTTAGAAACTTTCGAAGATGAAATCAGAAACGTAATCATTAGAAAACCAGCGACTCCAGGAATGGAAAATCGCAAACCAATCGTAATGCAAGGACATTTAGATATGGTGCATCAAAAAAATGCAGATACCGTTTTTGACTTTGATACGCAAGGAATCGATATGTATGTGGATGGTGACTGGGTTCGCGCTCGCGGTACAACACTTGGGGCAGATAATGGGCTAGGAGTGGCGACTATTATGGCTGTTTTAGAAAGCAATGATATTCCGCATCCTGCAATAGAAGCTTTGTTCACTGTTGATGAAGAAACAGGAATGACAGGTGCTTTAAACTTAAAAGGAGGTATTTTGCAAGGTCAGATTTTGTTGAATTTGGATACCGAAGAAGACGATGAAATTGATATTGGATGTGCTGGCGGAATTGATGTAACGGCTACAAGAACATATCATGAAGAAGAAGTTCCAGAAGGTTCTGTTGGGTATACCATTACGGTAAAAGGCTTAAACGGAGGACATTCGGGAATGGATATTCAAAAAGGTTTAGGGAATGCCAACAAAATCATGAATCGTTTGTTGTTTGATGCATTCGAAAACTTTGGTTTGCAGATTGTTGAAGTAAACGGAGGAAGTCTTAGAAATGCTATTCCGAGAGAAAGTGTTGCGAAAGTAATTATTTCTCAAATGTTTGATGAGGCGTATGTTTATGATATGCAGGAAATTATTGCGGATATCAAAGCCGAATACAAAACAACTGAACCAAACTTATCTATTGAAATCGTAAAAGGCGATTTGCCTGAAAAAGTGATGGATTTAGGAGTTCAGGAAGGAATTATCAGAGCGATTTACGCGGCACAAAATGGAGTTTACAGAATGAGTGCAGATATGGCTGATTTGGTTGAAACTTCAAATAATATTGCTCGTGTTGTGATTAAAGACGGAGAAATCTTAGTTGGATGTTTAACGCGTTCTTCTGTTGAATCTTCAAAATTTGATTTGGCTAATTCTTTGCGTTCAGCTTTTGAATTGGTTGGATGTGAAGTAGAGCTTTCAGGTTCTTATCCAGGATGGACTCCAAATGTAAACTCTGAAATATTAGAAGTTTTAAAAGAAATTTACGAAAAGCAAAACGGAGAACAGCCTAAAGTTGTGGCTTGTCACGCTGGTTTAGAATGCGGAATCTTAGGAACAAATTATCCTGGTATGGATATGATTTCTTTTGGTCCAACAATTCACGGAGCGCACTCTCCAGATGAAAGAGCAAGTATTTCATCTGCACAGAAATATTGGAAATTTGTATTGGAAATTCTTTCTAATATACCGTTGAAATAGTATTCAGTCGCAGTTACAGTTTTCAGTTTTACTCAGACTGAAAACTGAGACTCAAAAAAAATCCCCAATTGAAAATTGGGGATTTTTTTATATCGTGAATTAATTTCGTTTCAAGACTTTATATTGTTCGTAACAGGCGCTGATGGCGTCCATAATTTGCAAATCATTAGCAGATTGAATGAAAGAATCAGAATAGTTACAACGATGCATAATTTCGGGAATTTCATCTTTGCTTACTCCTAATAATACTGCGACTGTTTCACGATCGTATTTGGATTCTAAAAGCGTTCGAACGGTATCATCTTTCTTCATTTCTTTTAATTTCTTAAGCTCCTTGCCATTTTTACCAAAAAAATTATAGAGCATATCGGCGGGATTAAAAATCGAACCGAGGACTTTACCAAATGCATTTGGAGCATATTCTCCTGCTTCATAACCTTGTGTAAGCCCGGAAATACTATATCTGTAATTTTCTTTTGTTGGAATAAGTTTAGAATCGATTTCAAGATAACCGGTCAAAGTAAACGGAGCGATAACGACTTCCTCTAATGCAATTGCTTTTTCTGTAAGTTGAATACGGGTTACTTTGTTTTTTATCCAGTCATTGGTTACTCTGATTCTCAAAGATTGAAATCCCAGAATAGTAAAATGGAGTGTATCATTAACCTGGACGTCAATTTCAAAATATCCTTTTTCATCAGATTTTGCACCACGCACTTTGTTGGTGTTAATAATGTTTACACCTGCAAGCGGTTGTTTGCTGTTGTCATTAATAATGTAACCTGAAACTCTTTGTGGAACTGTTGGCTGCGTATCTTGTGCAAAACCAAAGTTGGCTAGTAATGTAAAAAAGAAAACTGCGAAATATTTCATATCCTGATTTAAAGCACTAAAAGTAGTAAATCGGGATTAAATATCTCGTAGTCTTGGAATTTAATTATAAGAAAATTAACAAAGACACTAATAACATTATTAGATATAAGAAAAAATCCCAAATTCCGTATAAATTGGAATTTGGGATTTGTATTTTAAGAAATTAAATGATTAATCTCTTCTTGATCTTCTTGGTCTTGAATTGTCACCAAAGTTCTCTGAACGTCTTGGAGCTCTATCAGAACCACCATTTTCGCTTCTTGGAGCAGAACTTCTGAAACCGCCTTCTCTTCTTGAAGAATTTCTATCGCCTCTGAAACCTCCATCACGAGATCCGCCTTCGCGTGAACCTCCATCTCTTGAAGAATTTCTATCGCCTCTGAAACCGCCTTCACGTCTTGGAGCGAAGTTTCCGTCTCTTCTTCCAGAATCACGTCTTCCGCCACGGTTGTTGTGATCACGTCTTCCACCACCATCATTTTTAGAAATCTCAACATTAATACGACGACCTTCTAATTGAACGTTGTTTAAAACATCCATTACTTTGTCTGTATGCTGTGGATCTGTGTTAAAGAAAGAGAATCCTTCTTTTACATCTACTTTGAAGATATCATCACGACCTAAGTCTAATGTTTCTTTTAAGTAATCTTTTAATGACATCCAATCGAAGTTGTCTCTAGAACCAATGTTTACGAAATAACGAACAGCTCCATTATTGCTGAATTCTCTTGGCTCAGAATCACCTCTTTCACGTCTTTCTCCACCAGAAACAGAAATATCTCTGTTTTTCTTGTAGTAAGCGATGAAACGGTTGAATTCTACAGATACCATTTTCTTAATCAATTCTTCTTTAGAAAGATCTTCAAGAACGTTGTTGATTGCTGGTAAATAGTTGTCAATTTCGTGGTCAACCTCAGTATCTTTAATTTTGTTTGCTAAGTGCAATAACTGAATTTCGCAGATTTCGATTCCAGATGGAATAGATTTTTCTTCGAATTTTTGTTTGATGATTCTCTCGATAGAAGAAATTTTACGTAATTCACTTTTTGTAACAATTACAATAGAAGTACCTAATTTTCCTGCTCTACCTGTACGGCCAGAACGGTGGTTGTACGTTTCGATTTCGTCAGGTAATTGATAGTTTACAACGTGTGTTACGTTATCAACGTCAATACCACGTGCAGCAACGTCAGTAGCAACAAGCATCTGAATTTGTCTTCCACGGAACGATTTCATTACACCATCACGTTGTGCTTGAGATAAATCTCCGTGTAACGCAGCAGCGCTATATCCATCTTCAATTAACTTTTCAGCAATAGCTTGAGTGTCTCTTTTTGTACGACAGAAAACTACAGAGAAAATGTCTGGATTAGCATCGGCTAATCTTTTTAAAGCTTCGTAACGGTCACGAGCATTTACTAAATAAAATTCGTGAGAAACTGTAGAAGAACCAGAGTTTTTAGCTCCTACAGTAATTTCTAAAGGCTCGCTCATGAATTGTTTTGCAATTCTAGCAACCTCTTGCGGCATAGTTGCAGAAAACAACCATGTGCTTTTTTCGTCTGGAGTATCTGATAAAATAGATACAATGTCATCATAGAATCCCATGTTTAACATTTCGTCAGCCTCATCAAGAACACAGTAATCTATGTTTTTAATGTTAACCAAACCTCTGTTAATCATGTCTTGCATTCTTCCTGGAGTTGCCACAATAATTTGTGCACCTCTCTTTATTTCTCTTGCTTGCTCTGTTATACTAGCTCCTCCGTAAACTGCTACCACATTAATACCTTTTTCGTATTTTGAGTAGTTTTTAAGTTCGTTAGTAATCTGTAAACATAACTCGCGTGTTGGCGATAAAACTAATGCTTGTGTATTTCTGTTGTCGGCATCAATTTTTTGAATTAGCGGAAAACCGAAAGCTGCCGTTTTCCCTGTCCCTGTTTGAGCCAACGCAACCATATCCGTGTCTTTTTCCAATAATAGGGGAATCGCCTTTTCCTGTACCTCTGACGGATTTTCAAATCCTAGATCTAAAATCGCCTTCAGTAACGATTCATTCAATCCTAATTGTTCAAATTTATTCATATGTGTTTTAAAATAGGGTGCAAAATTACTGTTAATTATTCAGATAAACTAATGCAATTTTAAGAATTGTGTATTTGTTAAGAATTGATTATCAAAAAGTTACAGTTTTATTAAAATAAAATTTCATGCATAAATGAGAAATTGACTAAAAAATACGTCGTGAAATGTAAAATTTAGCGCTTAAAATGTTGTATTTTAAACAATTATTTTGTGTTGTTCAGAAAATCAATTAGTTGCTTTACGGCTTTTCCTCGATGACCAATTGTGTTTTTAGTTTCTAATGGCAGTTGGGCAAAGGTTTCGCTGTAATTTTCAGGTTGAAAAATGGGATCATATCCAAAACCATTTGTTCCCACTTTTTCTAAAGTGATATTTCCTTTAACGATTCCGGTAAATAAATATTGTTTTCCTTTTAAATTTAAAGTAATAACAGTCTTGAACTGAGCGCTTCGATTTTCTTCATTTTTTAAAGCATTCAAAAGTTTGTTCATGTTATCATCAGCATTTTTTTGTTCGCCTGCGTAGCGTGCAGAATAGACTCCAGGTTCTCCGTTTAACGCATTTACTTCTAAGCCGGTATCGTCTGCAAAACAATCGTAGCCATATTTCTGAGTTACATAATCGGCTTTTAAAACCGCATTTCCTTCAATTGTATCCGCAGTTTCAGGAATATCTTCCAAACAATTGATATCTTCTAAACTTAATATTTTAATGTTTTCGGGAAGCATACTTTGAATTTCTGCGATTTTATTTTTATTGTTGGAAGCGAAAACGAGATTCATAAAATTTCTTTTTTGAGTTGGAATAGATTTTAAATACAAATTTAGAATTCTTATATTTGATAGAGGGTTAAAAATATAATTAAATGCAATTATCAGTACTTTATAAAAAAATAATGCCATTTGTAAAGCCTTACAGAAAAATGGTAATTGCTACTTTGCTGCTCACTTTTATAGGGTCATTTGCCGCACAGGTCAATGCACTCATCTTAAAATATACTGTTGATACAATTAATAATTTAATGGTGGCGCACGAACCACTCTCCAAAGGATTTCATTTGTTGGGTATAATAAGTATTGTGCTGCTCACTAAAGAATTAGTGAATTCGGTTGTACAGTTTGGACAAAAATTTTACGGAGAAAAACTTCGTATTTTTATTACTCGTGATATTTCTCAAACCATTGTAGAAAAAATTCTGAGCTATAGAATGGAATTTTATACCTCTGATGAAAATGAAAGCGGGAAGCTCCAAACCAGAATAGATGCCGGAATAAGTAGTCTCACAAGATTGGTTCAAAATTTCTTCATCGATATTTTTCCATTGTTTGCAAATGCTTTCGTCGCGTTGGTCATTATGTTTTATGCGAATGTATATGTTGGTTTAGTCAGTTTGTGTATTATCCCGATTTACTTTTACATCAGTCAGTTGCAAGCTACTAAGTTGAGCGGATTTAGAAGAAGAATGCGTAATTATCGGGAAACAAAAAATAACGGAATTATCAGTTTGATTGAATCTATAACTGTAATAAAGTCTTTCGTACGAGAGCCTTCTGAAGCTGATCGTCATCAAAAAATTCAATTTGAAATGACCGAAAATCAGCTCGCAACTAGAAAAACGAGTTTTATTTTTGAAAGTATTAAAAGTTTCGTAGAACAAATAGGGGTGGTGATTATCATTATTTTGACAGCTTATTTTGTGTTGAATAATCAAATGACAATTGGCGCTATTATGTTTCACATTATGTTGTTTAATAATGTCTCGGCACCGATTCGTCAATTGCATCGAATTTATGATGAAATTAATGATGCTCTCATTTATTCTGAAGGATTTTTTGATATTCTGGAATCCGATAATGAGATTGAAACGAGCGGAGATTACATTCCAGAGAAAATTATCGGATTGATCGAAGTAAAAAATGTAGATTTTGTATATCCAAATGGTACAAAAGCACTTTCGGATATCAATTTTACAGTAAAACCAAACGAAACAACTGCTTTGGTTGGATTAAGTGGTGCAGGAAAAAGTACTATAATTAATCTTCTCGATAAGTTTTATCTCCCTTCATCAGGAAAAATTTGTTTGGATGGAGTTAATTTGATGGATTATAATACCGATTTCCTTCGTAAAAATATCGGATTGGTTTTGCAGAAGAATCATATTTTTAAAGGAACAATTGCAGAGAATATTTTATATGGAAATCCTGGAGCTTCTCAAGAAGAAATTATCGAAGCTGCAAAACAAGCTTATATTCACGATCAGGTAATACAATTGCCTAAAGGTTATGAGTCTGATGCGCATTTGCTTTCCGGCGGACAACAACAACGAATTGCCATTGCGAGACTTTTTCTTAAAAACCCACCGATTATTTTTCTGGATGAACCAACAGCAAGTTTGGATGCCATCGCAACAGAACAAATCAAAAAATCATTAGATGCAATTAAGAAAGATAGAACTGTGATTATCATTTCGCACAGCATTTCTCAAATTGTAGATGCAGCCAATATTGTTGTTTTAGAAAAAGGTAAGTGTGTCGAAAAAGGCACTCACGATGAATTGTTTGATAATAAGGGAGTGTATCATCAAATATTTATGGCAATGGCAAATAGCTTGAATATTGATAAAATTACGCAGACTTTTGATTGATGATTTTCGAAATAATATTCTCTAAAACAAAAGCTGAGGAAGCACCAAAAGTATAAGCCAAAATATCCGACCATAAAAAGCCTTGCCCTAAAACGTATCTTCCAAAAAGCGTTTTCCTTAATTCAATAATCCACTCAGCTTGGTACAATTGAAGAAATTCAATGCAATAACAAATGATCAAGGAAAGAAATAATATTGCGAAAGCTTTTTTGAATGGAAGAAATATTCTAACCAAAAAATAAATCATTACCGCATAAAGAAAATCGCCGATCCATAAAGGGATGAATGAGATTTTTCTTGAGAGGATTCCAAGAATAATAATACTCAGAAAAACGAAGAAATAATGGGTTCTGGTTTTGCTCAAAATAGTTTTTGCTGTATGAATTGTACATTTTTAGTGAAACAAAAATACAAAGATCCAAATACGTTTCGTTTATTTTATAAATTTATCAGTTCAATTAACTATCCATCAAAAATAACCACATGAAGGCAAAATTTTTTACGCTGATGATTGCTCTATTTCTATTAGGAAATCAAAGTTATTCTCAAAAAAGTAATTCGTTTAACATCAAAAAGCAATTGGATTATTGCGCAGAACAAGCTTCAAAAACTTTAAAAGTAATTCCAAATGATGGAACTTCACCAAGAACAATTCCGAACGGAAGTAAAGAATGGAAATTTGTAGGTTACAAAGATTGGACAAGCGGATTCTGGCCTGGAGAATTGTGGTTTTTGTATGAAGCAACAAAAGATAAAAAATGGGAAAAAGAAGCGGATAAATTCAGCCGTTTTTTAACGCCTTTGTCTGTCAGTAAAGCAGGAGATCACGATTTAGGATTTCAGGTTTTTAATAGTTTTGGAAATGGGTATCGATTAACCAAAAATCCAGAATACAAAGAAATTATTTTAAAAACAGCCGATACTTTAGCGACGCTTTTTAATCCAAAAGTTGGAACAATTCAATCTTGGCCTCACAATAAAATGGGAGGACATAATACCATTATTGATAATATGATGAATTTGGAATTGCTGTTCTGGGCTTCTAAAAATGGAGGAAACAAAAAACTGTATGACATTGCAGTGAAACACGCCGAGACTACAATGGCAAATCATTTCAGACCGGATAATACTTCTTATCACGTAATTATTTACGATTACGAAACTGGGAAAAAGATAAAAGGAAGAACGGCTCAAGGTTATAGTGATGATAGTATGTGGGCGCGTGGTCAAGCGTGGGCGATTTATGGATTCACAATGACATATAGAGAAACGAAAGACCCTAAATTTTTAGACTTTGCGCATAAATTAGCGCGTGTCTATCTGGATAAATTAACTACAGAAGATTTAGTTCCGTATTGGGATTTTAATGCACCAAATATTCCGAACGAGCCAAGAGATGCTTCTGCAGCGGCTATCGTCTCTTCTGCGCTTTTGGAGTTAAGTTCTTATACTAAAGACAAGAATTTAAAAGCAGAATATTTGACTAAAGCAAAAAAAATGATTGTTTCTCTCTCAGATAATTACCAGAGTCATGATACTAATTCAGCATTTTTATTGCACTCAACAGGACATAAACCTGCCGGAAGTGAGATAGATTGTTCTATAAATTACGCAGATTATTACTATCTTGAGGCATTATTAAGACTTCAAAAATTAAAATAGAAAAATTATGCTAAAGAAAATATCTCAAATTGCCTGTGCGATTTTACTTGTGGCAACGTTTGTTAGCTGTAAAAACGCCAAACAAAAACTTCAGGAATATGTAGTTACGTACAACAAAACTATTGCGCCGAGTTTTAGAGCTGAAAATGTAACACTTACAACAGCAAGAGGTTATATTAATGACGATAAAATCGAATTACGATTTGAAACTAATTTAGAACAGAATGAAACCAATAAAGCTGCTGCAGCAGTTTCTTTTCCTAAATTGATTAAATTGATGATCGATAATGATCAAATTCCAAGACAATTAATCGAAGAAGGAGTACAGTTTGATGTTTATTTCCTCGCAGACGATAACACTGTTTTTGACAAAGAAGTGTTAACTGGAGAATCTCTGAAAGATTTTTTGAAATAATAAATTAAAAATTTGTAAAAAATACAACTGTTTAATTCCTACATATTCAAAGTCTCTTTAAGTTTAATTTAAAGAGACTTTTTGTATTTAGTAATGAAAGTTAAGTGTAAAATGTACTCTTTTATTCTTACAAAAAGGAATGTTTTTTTAGGATAAATGATTTGTATTCAAAGAATTATGTGCTGGTTTTTTATAGTTGAATGTTGTTTTTATGTTATAAATTAATTATGTTTGAGTTAAAAAATAACTATAAAACCAATAATTTATGAGAAAAATTACCCAAATCGCATTTGTTTTAACTTTTGCTCTTATTTTAGTAAGTTGTAAAAATACCAAGCAAAAAATACAGGAACATGTAAGTGCTTACAATACTTCATCTTCTATAAAAGGAAATGGTATTACCAGTACAACTGCTAAAGCTTTTCTAAATGACAATAAAATCGAAATTAGGATTGAAACCAATTTAGAAGAAAACGATGAAAACAAATTAGCCTACAAAGAATCGTTTCCGGACTTGTTGAAAGAGATGATTAAAAATGATCAAATTTCATCATCGCTTATTGCAGAAGGAGTAAAGTTTGATGTTTATTTTCTGGCATACAATAATGCTATTTTAGCACAAAAATTAGTTGGTCAGGAAGAATTAGCTGATTTGGAAAAAGAATCAACACAAAATAAAGAAACAGCAAAATTGTAATTAAAAATAGATTTAAAAAGAAAAGCCTCTTTAATAGTAAAGAGGCTTTTTTGCTTATGAGAATTGAGTAACGTTTTTTAAGTTGTCTGGAAAATATTGTTCAGATAAATTTGAAAATTCGTCACCTCGCATGAAAATATTAATGTCTACGTCTGCAAAACTACTTTTTCCTGCTGCAGCCAGAAGTTCATTTGCAGAGTGAAGCGTGTTTTTATGAAAATGATACACACGATCTGACTTGTCTGTAACTACCAAACCTTTCATCAGCATTTTGTTTTGAGTTGCTACGCCAGTTGGACATTCATTGTTATGACATCTTAAAGCTTGAATACAACCCAAAGAAAACATAAATCCTCTTGCGCTGTTGCACATGTCAGCGCCTAATGCAATTGCATGCAAAATAGAATAACCAGAAATGATTTTTCCGCTTCCAATAATGCGCATTTTATCTCGAATTCCTAAACGAACTAAAGTCTTGTTTACAAAAATTAAAGCTGGCTCAAAAGGCATTCCAACTCCATCTGCAAATTCTAGTGGTGCAGCACCAGTTCCTCCTTCAGCACCATCAACGGTAATAAAATCTGGATATATATCTTCTGCGATCATTTCCTGACAGATATTTTCAAATTCTTCCGTATTTCCAATACACAATTTAAACCCTATTGGTTTTCCGTTTGAGAGATCGCGTAATTGTTTGATGAAATGAATTAATCCTTTGGCATCAGAAAAAGCATGATGACCTGGAGGAGAAAGAATCATGGTATGTGGCTGTACGCCTCTAATTTTGGCGATTTGTTCCGTGTTTTTCGCAGCAGGCAAAACACCTCCATGACCTGGTTTAGCACCTTGCGAAAGTTTGATTTCAATCATTTTGACATTCGGAAGATTGGCTTTCTCCTTGAAATTTTCCGGACTGAAATTTCCTTCTGCATCGCGGCAACCAAAATATCCTGTTCCAATCTGCCAAGTGATGTCGCCGCCGCCGGCCAAGTGAAATTCTGTCAAACCACCTTCTCCGGTATTTTGATAGAAATTACCTTTTTGCGCTCCAATATTGATAGCACGTACAGCGTTTTCACTCAACGAACCAAAACTCATGGCAGAAACATTAAACAAAGAAGCAGAATAAGGTTGTTTGCAGTCTTTTCCACCAACTAAAACACGAGGAAGCTCTTCATTTACTTTTGCTGGAAAAATAGAATGTTTGATTCCTTCGTAGTTTTCTGTATTTAAGTTTAACTGCGTTCCAAAAGGCGTACTAGAATCAATATTTTTGGCTCTTTGATAAACCAACGAACGCTGATTTCTAGAAAACGGTTTTCCGTCTGTAGATCTTTCAATAAAATATTGCTGAATTTCAGGTGCAATCATTTCAAATAAATATCTGAAATAACCCAAAACAGGGAAGTTTCGTAAAATAGCATGTTTCTTTTGTGAAGCATTATAAGCTCCAACAATCAATAAAATTGGAATTAAGAAAACGAGTAAATAACCTCTTCCTGTGTAATAATAAATTGCAGTAACAATTAGAAACAATAAGAATCCGTAAATAAAGAATTTTTTTCTCATGTTTTTAAAAAATTAAATAGGTAATAAATGCGATAATTAGTTGAATCTTAAACGTACATAAACGTGTTTGATTCCTTTTTTGTCTGATTCTCTTTCATCAATTTCAAGAAAATCAGTCAGCGATTTCAGCATAGGTGTAAGTTTCGAAAAACCATAATTTCGAGGATCAAACTCCGGTTTTTTCTTTACAATCAAATTGCCGACATCACCAAGAAACGCCCAGCCATCATCATCTTCGATATCTTCAATTGTAGCTTCGATTAATTCTATAGTTTGTTTGTCAACTTTATGAAGCGCTTTTTCAGCTGGTTTTTCAACTGGCTTTTTGGTATCGGCGGCAACAGTTTTTGGTTTTTTCTTTTGAGTTGCACCATCCAAAACCTCAATATAAATAAATCGGTCGCAGGCAACGATAAACGAATTTGGCGTTTTCTTTTCTCCAATTCCAATTACTTTCATGCCCGATTCGCGAAGTCGTACAGCAAGTCTGGTAAAATCGCTGTCGCTGGAAACAATACAGAATCCGTCTAATTTTCCCGAATAAAGCAAATCCATTGCATCGATAATCAAAGCAGAATCTGAAGAATTTTTTCCAACCGTATAACTATATTGTTGAATAGGAGTAATGGCATGTTCCAATAAAACACCTTTCCAGCCATTTGCATTTGGTTTGGTCCAATCGGCATAAATCCTTTTCGTAGTTGGCGTTCCGAGTTTTGCAATTTCTTCCATCATGCCTTTTACATTGCTGTAAGGCACATTGTCTGCATCAATAAGAACAGCCAGTTTTAAATCTTTTGAATTGCTTAAAGGCATTGTTTTAATATTTAAAATTAAATACTCTCAAAGTTAAAATTAAAATTGGTTTTTATAAGAATTGAATGATGAATAAGTGATTAAATCAGTATTAATTATTTTCATTATAAATAATTTTTCTTCGATTAAAAATTAATTAAAGATAAATTTGTCTTTTATGTAAAACCTATATATCTTTGTAGGGAATTAATAAAGGATGTATGTTTTCAAAAGCGTGTGAATACGGAATAAGAGCTTCAATATTTATTGCAACCAAATCTTCTAAAGGGATCAGGGTTGGAATAAAAGATGTTGCTAAAGAAATTGATTCGCCAGAACCTTTTACAGCCAAGATCATGCAGATTTTGACTAAGAATGGAATCATTCATTCTGCTAAAGGAGTAGGAGGCGGTTTTGAAGTTTCGAATGAAGCTGTAAAATCAATCAAATTAATTCAAATTGTGGATGCCATTGATGGAAACAAAATTTATAGTGGTTGTGGGATCGGATTGAAAGAATGTTCAGAAACGCATCCTTGTCCCGTGCATCATGAATTTAAAAAAATACGCGGTCTTCTTTTAGAAATGCTGACTAAAACTACTTTAGAGCAATTGGCATCAGATGTAAAATCGGGCGATTTCTTTTTAAAAACATTAAATATAAACGAATAACATATAATAAATTATCTTAAAAATGAATACAAAAACCAAAATTTCAGTATTAATCCTAATGGGATTTTTAGCAGTTACTTCTTGTGGTAAAAAAGAAACAGCTCCTGCTGATCAAACCGAAACTACTGAACCATCTACAGAAGGAGAAGCTGCGCCAGTAATGCCTGCTGCTGAAGAAAATGTTTTAGTTATTGAAGGAAACGACCAAATGCAGTTTAATGTAAATGAATTGAAAGCTGTTGCTGGAAAACCAATTAAATTGACTTTGAAACACGTTGGTAAGATTCCAAAAGAAGCAATGGGGCACAATTTAGTGATTTTACAAGAAGGAACAGACCAAACAGAATTTGCTTTAAAAGCGAATGATGCAAAAGCAACCGATTATATTCCAGCATCTGAAAAAGCTTCAATTATCGCTCACACTAAATTATTAGGTGGTGGAGAAGAAGATACAATCGAGTTTACAATTGATAAAAAAGGATCTTATCCGTTTGTTTGCTCTTTCCCTGGACACGTTGCCATGATGAAAGGTGTATTAATTGTTGAGTAAATAACCAAGACTCCAAATACTGTAAATAGGTTTGGAGTTTTTTTAAAACCTAATAAAGGATAAAATTATCTTTTATTACTAAATTTTCCCCAAAAGAAATGAAAAGAGAAAAAAAATTATGGATAGTTTTTGCATTGGTAATGACTATCTCATTTGCCGTGCTAGGTTATTATGGTTACGAAATCTATCAGCAGGCACCACCCGTTCCAAAAGAAATTGTAACCGATTCTGGTAAAGCTGTTTTTAGCGAAAGCGAAATTAAAGACGGACAAAATATCTGGCAAAGTATAGGAGGCCAGGAAGTAGGATCTATCTGGGGGCACGGCGCCTATGTGGCCCCAGACTGGACCGCTGATTGGTTGCACAGAGAAGCAGTTTTTATACTGGATATTTATGCCCAAAAAGATTTTAATAAAAAGTATGACGAATTGAATGCGGAGAAACAATCGGCATTAAAAATTCGTCTGCAAAAGGATGTAAGAACCAATCGCTACAATCCAGAAACAGGAGTGCTTACCATTTCTGAAAACCGTTTGGCAGCGATTGAACACTTAAGCGAATATTATAAAGGTCTTTTTACAAATGATCCTCAATTTGATAAACTGAGGGAAGAATATGCCATTCCGAAAAATTCTATTACCGATGTTGATAGAATGCATAAAATGAATGCCTTTTTCTTCTGGGCAACGTGGGCTACAGTAACCAATCGTCCTGATGGAGATATTTCGTATACACACAACTGGCCATCAGATGAATTGGTTGGAAATACTGCTACAACAGAACTTTTAGCTTGGTCTGGAGTAAGTATTATTTTATTGATTTTAAGTGTCGGAATTTTAGTTTTCTATCACGCAAAATCAGGTGAAGAGGAAGAATTTCCATTACCAAAAGAAGATCCACTTATCAAGCAGGGCAAAACAAAATCGATGGGATTGGTAACCAAATATTTCTGGATTGTCAGTTTGCTGATGGTTTTACAGATGGTTTTCGGAATCATAACAGCACATTATGGAGTGGAAGGAAATGGTTTGTACGGAATTCCAATTGATAAATTTCTGCCTTATGCTGTAACACGTACTTGGCACACGCAATTGGCAATTTTCTGGATTGCAACAGCCTGGCTGGCAACAGGTTTATATATTGCTCCAGCGGTTTCTGGTAAAGATCCGAAATTTCAATGTTTTGGTATTAACTTCTTGTTTATCGCCCTTTTGATTATCGTTTTAGGTTCAATGGCTGGACAATGGTTTGGAGTGATGCAAAAACTGAATTTAGTTCAAAACTTCTGGTTTGGTCATCAAGGTTACGAATATGTTGATTTGGGGCGTTTCTGGCAGATCTTCCTTTTGGTTGGACTGTTTTTATGGTTGGCTTTAATGGTTCGTCCGTTACTTCCAGTTTTAAAGAAAAAAACAGAAGAGAAAAACTTAATCATTTTGTTCTTAGTTTCTTGCAGCGCGATTGCAATGTTCTACGGAGCAGGATTAATGTGGGGAAGACAAACCAATTTAGCTATTGCCGAATATTGGAGATGGTGGGTAGTTCACCTTTGGGTTGAAGGTTTCTTCGAAGTTTTTGCAACGGTTGTAATTGCGTTCTTATTTGTTCGTTTGGGATTATTAAAAACGAAAACAGCGACTTTAAATGTGCTTTTTGCGACGATTATTTTCATGTCTGGAGGTATTTTAGGAACATTCCATCACTTATATTTCTCAGGAACACCAACGGCTATTATGGCTTTGGGAGCTACATTTAGTGCCTTAGAAGTTGTTCCTTTAACTTTAATTGGATTTGAAGCGTATCAAAACTATAAAATCTCAAAATCGACACAATGGATTGCCGATTACAAATGGCCAATTTACTTTATGATTTCTGTGGCATTTTGGAATTTCCTTGGAGCCGGAATCTTCGGATTCATCATTAATCCTCCAATCGCGCTTTATTATGTACAAGGTTTAAATACAACGCCTTTACATGGACATACAGCTTTATTTGGAGTTTACGGAATGTTAGGAATTGGTTTGGTATTATTTGTACTAAGAAGTTTATATCGAAATGTAAGCTGGAATAATAAACTACTTAAAATCACTTTCTGGTCTTTAAATATTGGTTTATTTCTAATGGCAATTTTGAGCTTATTGCCAATAGGAGTTTGGCAAGCTGTAGAAAGTATCAATCACGGAATGTGGTACGCTCGTTCATCAGAATTAATGCAACAGCCAACAATGATTACCTTAAAATGGCTTCGTGCGATTGGAGATTCCATTTTCGGAATCGGATTTATAACCATGGCTTGGTTTGTATTTGAACTGACCTTAAAAAACAAAAAATAAAAATATAACACACAAAATAAAATAGACTATCATGGAAAATTTAAAAAACAAAACAATTGGATCGTTTGTAGCTGAAGATTTTAGAACAGCTGCTGTATTCTCAAAATATAGAATTGACTTTTGCTGCAAAGGAAACCGAACAGTAACTGAAGTTTGCGAAAAACAAAATATTGATGCAGATGCTTTATTAGAAAATGTGCTGCAAGTTGTACAATCAGAAAACAATGGAAGTATCGATTTTAATTCATGGCCTTTAGACTTATTGGCAGATTATATCGAGAAAACACACCACCGCTATGTAGAAGAAAAAACAAATGTTTTGCTTCCGTTTTTAGATAAATTGTGTAAAGTTCATGGAGCAAATCATCCTGAATTATTTAAAATAAATGAATTGTTTATTGGTTGTGCAGGTGAATTGTCACAACACATGAAAAAAGAAGAATTGGTTTTATTTCCTTTTGTAAAAAGGATGGTAAAAACCAAAGAATCTGACGGGATTTTAGCTCAACCCTCTTTCGGAACTGTTTCAAATCCGATTGCGATGATGATGCACGAGCATGACAATGAAGGCGAGCGTTTTAGAGAAATCGCTGCTTTAACTGATAATTACAATCCGCCAGCAGATGCTTGTACGACTTACAGAGTAACTTTTGCGATGCTAAAAGAGTTTGAAGCCGATTTACACAAACACATTCATTTGGAAAACAATATTTTATTTCCAAAGGCTGTGATTTTAGAAAAAGACTTTGTTGAAGTAGAATAAAGGTTAATTTTAATAGTGAAAGAAGCACCGATAAAATATCTAAACATGATAATTATCGGTGTTTTTTATTTCAAGAAATCTTATTTTTAACGGGTTGAACTTAAAATTAAACACATAGAGACATAGATTTTTTTACCAATAAAAGATGTTTGAAAAAAATCTAGATTTTACCACATAGAGCTATGTGAATTAATGCAAGTGAAACGCCTTTTACGCGATTACAATCTATGTTTCTATGTGTTTAAATAAAATTTATTCATTTATGAATTTGCAAAAAAGCTGGATACTTTGCTGTTTTTTTAATTTTCTGATTGCCTGTGTTTTCGGATTATTGATGCGTTTTATGTATCTCTTTCCTTTAGATTTTCTAAACTATAGTTTTCTGCTTCATGCACATTCTCACGTTGCCATGTTGGGCTGGGTTTATATGATTGTTTATGTTTTGGTGGTTCATTTTTTTATTCCGAAAGAAAAAAGCCAGAGACCCATTTACAACCGTTTATTTTGGCTGACAGAGTTTTCGGTTATCGGAATGATGATTGCTTTTCCAATTCAAGGTTATGCTTTGTTTTCGATTGTTTTCTCAACAATGCATATTTTGCTTAGTTATGTTTTTTGCCGTTTGGTTTGGAAAGATTGTTCGAGAGATAAATCTCCATGGCAAAGACTTTTGTTGGTTTCGATTTTGTTTATGATTTTATCGACTTTCGGAGTTTGGTGTCTCGGACCAGCCGTAAGCACATTAGGAAAACAAAGTGCTTTTTATCAAATTGCAATTCAGTTTTTCCTTCATTTTCAATTTAATGGCTGGTTTATATTGGCGATTTTAGCTTTGTTTTTGAAGCAATTTCAAGGACAAATTGATGAGGTGAAGTTTAAGAGGTTTTATTTTCTAATGATTATTTCTACGTTGCTGACAGTTTGTTTTCCAGTGCGCTGGTTCGTCGAAAATGATGTTTTGAGCTATATCAATGTTTTGGGAGTTTTGCTTCAATTGGGAGCTTTTATTTATTTCTATAAAATGCTAAAACTGCAAATAAAACATTTCAAAAGCACTTTAGATAAAACGACTAAAATAGTTTATTGTTTGGCTTTGTGTTCTTTGTTTTTGAAAGTCGGAATTCAATTGCTGACCATCTTTCCCAATTTAGCTGAAATTTCACATCAAATTAGAAATTTTGTCATCGGATTTATTCACTTAACGACTTTAGGAATCATCACTGGATTTCTCTTTGGAATTCTACTTCAGAATAAAATGCTTTCTGCCAATTCTTCGATATTGAAAATAGGAGTGAAGTGCTTTATTTCAGGATATATTTTGACAGAAGTTTTATTGTTTCTTCAAGGCTCGTTTTTCTTTTTTGGAGAAGGAAGCATTCCAGGATATTTTCAAAGCATTTTGATTTTTAGTATTCTTTTGGTTTTGGGATTGATTTTAGTTTTCAGCTCAATAATAAAAGAACGTGTAGAATAAAAAGTTCCAGAGGGACGACATATTTATAGAAAAATAAGATAGCAGGGAAAAGGAGCTCCAGCGGAGCGAAATATTTATAGAGGACATTCGACGAAGGAAAAAAGTTCCAGAGGAGCGGCATATTTATAGAAAGCGTTTTGATAAAGAGTAAAGAGCCCCAGCGGGGTGAAATGTTTTCTAAAAGTATTTTTTTCTAACCTGATAAATATTTCGCTCCGCTGGAGCTTTAAAACTTGATGTATAATGTTTTCTATAGATATTTCGCTTCTCCGAAGCTTTACAATATGTTTCTTTTTAACTTAGTTATAAATAAAAAACAAGAGCCGATTTTATCATAAACCTGCTCTTGTTTCTTACTAATTAACCTATTTATCAAATGAAATTTTTAAATTTAAACACATAGAAACATAGTTTAGAACCTTAAAAAAAGGCGTTTCACTAGCATCAATTCACATAGTTCTATGTGTTAAAAATCTAGATTTTTTTTAATTCTCTTTTTCGATTCTCTTAAAAATCTATGTTTCTATGTGTTTAGAAATTATGTTTTCATATTTTCCCTGCTTCCATATTTATTGCTTCAATTGTTTTATCATTATTTACACCTAAACCTTCCTGTTGAAAAATCAATTCACCTTCTGGATTAAAAACGCTTATAATATTCGAATGCGAAAAATCTATTGGCGATATTTTTTTATAATTTACCGCTAAAACTGCTGCAAACTCACGCGTGTTTTCTTCTGTTGAACGAAGAAAAATCCATGGTTCTTGATTCATTTTGTTTTCAATGGCAAACGATTTTAATCTTTCTGGCGTATCGGTTTTTGGATCTATACTTACCAAAATTAATTTTACATGCTGTTTGGTTTGTTTCTCCAATTTCGATTCAATATCGCGCATATCGGCAACCAATCTTGGACAAGCCGATTTACAGCTTGTATAAATCATAACCATTACTAAAACATTTCCTCTAAGCGATTTCAATTCAATATCTTTTCCGTCTTGCGTTGTCCATTTAGAAGGAAGATTGTAAATCGATAAATCACTGATTTCCTTTTTTGTTTCTGCTTTAACCTCTTTTTTATCTGCTTCTTTACAATTATAAATTGTGAAGAGAAGAAGAAAAGCAATTGCTATTTTTTTCATTTTAAACTAATTTAAATTAGATTTTCGGTTTTGTCGTGCTGGCACATCTAAAACCAAGATTTCGTGTTGAATATTGCGCTTTCAAGCTTCCGCGAAAAGCATAACGCATAAAAGCTGCATAATCCATTAAGTCGGATGCATTTACAGATCCGCTTCCGCAGAAAAGATTTTTATCAGAGCTTTTGTCTTTTCTTGACTCTCCCGATAAAAAAATACTATTGAAATCGGAAGTCCATTCCCAAACCAAACCGTGCATGTCGTAAACTCCCCAATAGTTTTTGAAAGTTTTTCCAATTTCATTTTCATACGTTTTCGATTTCTCGTACCAAGACAAAATATATTCGTTAAATTCTTTTTTGGTTCTGGCATCAATTTTTCTGGTATCGGCCATTGCAACATATTCCCATTCATCCATTGTCGCTAATCTTTTTCCTTTGCATTCGCAATATTTTTTGGCAGCAAACCAAGAAACACCTGTTACTGGTGAATTGGGTTTTGCATTTCCAAAATTAAAATCACTTGTCCAATATGATAAATAGCTTTTATCAGCAAAAATCCCTTTAATTTTTGATTTTTGAAAAGAAGGATTTTTTTTGACAAATTCTAAAAACTCGCGATTTGTAACGGGATAAATGTCTATGTAAAAAGATTTTACTTCGACAGGTTTTTTAGAAACAGCTCCATAAAGAGGGATAAATGATCCCTCTTTGATGTAAGCCATTTTTGTTTCCTGTGCCGTTATGACACTGGTAAACACAGAGAAAAAGACAATTATAAGTATGAAAATAAATTTTTTCATGCTGTTGGTTTTGCTGTTATCTTAACGCTTTTACCATTTCTGGTGTAATTTCTGTTTTATTATTTCCCCAACTGCTGTAGATGTACGTTAATACATTTGCAATTTCATCATCAGATAAATTCTGAGCAGGCATTATGTTGTTGTATTTCTTACCGTTAACAGTCACTTCTCCCGTCAAACCATGCAGAATTGTATTAATAGCTCGTTTAGAATCGGCATTTAAATAATCTGATTTTGCTAAAGGAGGGAAAGTATTCGGAATTCCTTGTCCTTCAGATTGGTGACAAGCGAAACAAGTGGTGCCGAAAATTTCTTTACCAATTTTAACTTTTTCTGCAACAGTTCGTTTCGGAATCTCCGTTTTCGCAGCTGTAGTTCCCGGCATTTTCTGAATTGTTCCGCCTTCTGGTAAATAAATACCTTCTTGAATAGTTCCAGAATAAACGTTTTTGTTTTCTTTTCCTTCCACTTTCAACATTCCTAAGGCACCTTTATTAAACGCTCTAAAAATGGAATGATCAACTAAGATGAAGGTTCCTGGAGTTTCAACTTTAAAATCTACAATGGCAGCACCACCTGCAGGAATCAGCGTGGTCTGAACATTTTTATTTACTACGCTTCCGCCTTCAACATGTACACTGTCAAAGATTTCTCCAATTACGTGAAAAGAAGAAACCAAGTTTGGTCCACCGTTTCCAACGTATAAACGAACTGTTTCGCCCACTTTTGCTGTCAATTCTCCTCCATTAGTTAATGAACCTACTTTTCCGTTAAATACAACATAATCAGGAGTTTCTTTTACGGCTTTATTCATGTCAAATGGCTGAAGGCCTTTTGCACCATATTCACCCTGAGTATAGAAATCACCTTGCATTACATAGTATTCTTTATCCACAGGAGGAAGTCCGCCTTCTGGTTCAACCAAAATCAATCCATACATACCATTTGCAATATGCATTCCCACAGGAGCTGTTGCACAGTGATAGACATACAATCCAGGATTAATCACTTTAAAACTGAATACTTTTTCATGTCCTGGCGCCACAAGAGATGAGGTTGCTCCACCACCAGGCCCAGTTACGGCATGTAAATCAATGTTGTGTGGTAATTTGTTATCTGGATGGTTTTTTAAGTGAAATTCGACTTCATCACCAACACGAGTTCTAATAAAACTTCCTGGAACAGAACCTCCAAAAGTCCAATAGGTATATTTTACACCATCGGTCATGGTACCTTCCTGTTCTTTAATTTCCATGTTTAGCTTCAGTTTCATAGCTGTTCTGTTTCCAACTGGTTTTGGAACATGAGGAGGTGAAGTAAGCTCAGCGTTCATTTCGCCTTCCGTCATAATATCAGCATAATTTTTAGTGTCCTCTTTTTTGCAACTGCCTAAAAGAAGAATCATAAAAAATGAACAAAGTAAGATGTTCATTTGAGTCCAAATTTTGTTATTTCTTTTCATATTACTTGGTTTTTGTTTTCGTTTAAATATAGATCAAAAATAAAAGACTAATTTGTCTTTTATTATGATAAAAATCATGTTTGAGAGATAATTTTGATGTGACCTTATTATTGTATTAGACTATGTTTTAAGGTAAATCTCACAAAATTAAAACTATTGATTATTTTTAAATAAAAATAATTGAGGCTCTTCATTTTAAATTAATATTGATTATTTTTGCTCGCTGATAAAGTAAAAAATATTACTACAATATACTATGGTAAAAGATTTATTCGAAAGAATTCAGGACAATAAAGGACCTTTAGGAAAATGGGCTTCTCAAGCAGAAGGTTATTATGTTTTCCCAAAGTTAGAAGGAGAGTTGGGTCCTAGAATGCAATTTCACGGAAAAAATATTTTAAACTGGAGTTTAAATGATTATTTAGGTTTAGCAAATCATCCTGAAGTTCGTCAGGCAGATACAGATGCAGCAATTCAGTTTGGTGCAGCTTATCCAATGGGAGCTCGTATGATGTCTGGACACACTACGTACCACGAACAGTTAGAAAATGAATTGGCTGAATTCGTAATGAAAGAATCTGCTTATTTATTGAATTTTGGTTACCAAGGAATGGTTTCTATCATTGATGCTTTGGTTACTAAAAATGATATTATTGTTTATGATGTAGATTCACATGCTTGTATCATTGATGGTGTTCGTTTACACATGGGTAAACGTTTCACATACAAACACAATGATTTGGAAAGTATGGAGAAAAACTTGCAGCGTGCTACTAAAATGGCAGAAGAAACAGGTGGAGGTATTTTATTTATTACTGAAGGTGTTTTCGGAATGCGTGGACAGCAAGGAAAATTAAAAGAAATCGCTGCTTTAAAGCAAAAATACAATTTCAGATTATTAGTAGATGATGCTCATGGTTTTGGTACTTTAGGTAAAACTGGTGCTGGAGCAGGTGAGGAGCAAGGAGTTCAAGATCAGATTGATGTTTACTTTTCTACTTTTGCAAAATCTATGGCTAACATTGGTGCTTTCGTAGCAGCTGATAAAACAGTTATTGATTATTTAAAATACAACTTACGTTCTCAAATGTTCGCAAAAGCATTGCCAATGATTCAAACAATTGGTTCTTTGAAACGTTTAGAGTTATTGCGTAAATCTTCAGCAATTAAAGATAAACTTTGGGAAAACGTAAATGCATTGCAAAACGGTCTTAAAGAAAAAGGATTTAATATTGGAGATACAAATACTTGTATTACACCAGTTTACTTAGAAGGAAGTATTCCTGAAGCAATGGTAATGGTAAATGATTTAAGAGAAAACTACGGAATTTTCCTTTCTATTGTTGTTTATCCAGTTATTCCAAAAGGGATTATCTTATTGAGAATGATTCCTACAGCTTCTCATACATTAGCAGATATCGAAGAGACTTTAACAGCTTTCGAGGCAATTCGTGAGAAATTAACTAACGGAACTTATAAAGAAATTGCTGAGCGCACAACTGTTGACGTTTCGTAAATTCTCAAAAAAAAATAGATTTCCTTAAGTGGAAATTATGTAAAAAAATCCATTTGTTCTACGAATGGATTTTTTTTATTTAGGGTAACTTTATATCATAATCACAAAATAAAAATAAAGAATTATGAAAAAAGTACTAACACTAACAGCGGTACTTGCGTTGTCGATATTGGCTTCTTGTAAAAAAGAAACGACCACGACAGAACCAGTACAAATTACACCAAGTCCACCAAAAGAGGCTGAAATTGTTGAACCTGCGGGAGATCAATGTTACACATGGAAATCAAATGGAAGCATTGTTGAGATGAGTTTTAATGTAAATTCACATCAGGAGGTAAACGGAAAACTGAGCTACAATTTAGTAGGAAAAGATAAAAATGAAGGAACTTTAATTGGAAACATGAAAGGGGATACTTTAGTAGCTGATTATACTTTTTCATCTGAAGGAGTTTCTTCAGTTAGAGAAGTTGTTTTTTTACAAAAAGACGGTACTTTCATTGAAGGCTACGGAGATATTGTGGAAGCCAATGATAAAGTGAGTTTTAAAGATAAATCAAAATTGAAATTTGATCAAAAAAATACTTTAGTAAAAGTAGATTGCAAAGTAGAGTAAATAGAGTTTTTATTTCATGAAAAATCCATTCGTTTTGGGGAACGAATGGATTTTTTTTATATTAAAATTAATTCTTGAGAGTATTTATATATTCAGTTGAATTTCCGTTCCAATAGCATTTTGTGCAGCGACCATCAGTAAATTCATGAATACAATTTTCATATCCATAAATATAGTGAGCACATTCTGGACATAAGTTTTTCATAACGGATGAATTTTTATAAAATTCACTTTTACATTCATCACAAAATATTAATGAAGATTTGTTTAAGTCCATAATACCTAAAAACTGTCACTGCGACTGAAAACTAAAATTAAAGATTCTTCAAATAAGTCTTTCTTTGACAGTGAATAGTGGGATCAAAATTCTTCCAAAGCAAGTGAATTGCGTTGTTTTCTAATAATTCAGGAGTTCTAATGCAAGTTTGGATTCCTTTTGCAGAAAAGGTTTTGTAATATTCATCAAAAATAATAGCCGTAACTCCTTTGTTTTGATATTCAGGGCGAACTCCAATCAGATAAAAAACAACATCCTTACTGTGTTTTTTAGCTTTTAATAATTGAAGAAAACCAAATGGAAATAATTTTCCTTTTATTTTCTGTAAAGCTTCTACAAAACTTGGCATTACTATACTAAAAGCGACTAAATTATCATCTTTATCTACAACAAACTTTATGTATTCAGGATTGATAAAACTGATATATTTCTTTTTGAAATACTCTTTCTGAACATCAGAAATAGCAACAAACGAAGCTAGTTTTTCGTAAGATTCATTAAACAAATCAAACATTTTGTCTACGTGAGGCATAATGTCTTTTGTTTTGGTAAAATTAAGAGCCTTTAATCCGTAGCGTTTTTTAATTAATTCCTGCGCTTTCTGGAAGAATTCAGGTTTTACATTCGAGAATGGAAATACACTTTCGATATATTGTTTTTCAACCTGAAATCCTAATTGTTCTAAATGGGTTACATAATACGGATGATTGTACCACGTAATCATAGTTCCAACCTGATCGTAACCTTCTGTAAGAACTCCGACTTTATCTAGATTTGAAAATCCCATCGGACCTTCGGTATGTTCTAAATTGTGTTTTCTTCCTAACTCGTATACTTTTTCGAGTAATGCTTTAGTGACTTCTATATCATCAATAACATCAAACCAACCAAAACGAACTTTTCTCTTGTGTTGATTGTTCACTTCAGACCAGTTAATAATAGCTGTTATACGACCAACAATTTTGTTGTCTCTGTAAGCCATATAAAAATAAGCTTCAGCATTGTCAAAAGCAGGGTTTTTTGTTTTGTCAAAAGATTCCAATTCATCTGAAATAATTGGTGGTACCCAATACGGATTGTCTTTATACAATGAAAAAGGAAATTTAATATATTCCGTTAATTCTTTCTTGCTTTTGGCTTCTTTAATTGTGATCATTAATTTGGTATTGAGTGTCTCTTTTAGAGTGTTTGATATTAAATTTTATTCGTATTTTGCTTTACGACGACGTTCTTTTTCCTGATAATCTATGCTTTTTTCATTATCGGTATTCTTTTTAGCTTTTTCCTCGGCTTTATTAGAAGCTTGTTTGTTTTTGTACCACCCATCGTAACGCCAAGAAACACCAACTCCTCCATATAAAATAGACGGTGTATTTTTGAAGTTTGTACTGATAGATGCATCAACCTGCATATTTGCTGATAGAAGGTAAGCTGCACCACCACGAACTATGGCATCACTGTAAAAATCGCTTTTATAGCCTTGATTTTCTACAAAACCAGACCATCTTTCGTTAAATCCGTGGGTCAAAGTTAATATATATCCGTAACTTGGATAATCTGTGCCGATGTAATCTGCTATGATATTGGTT
Source organism: Flavobacterium potami (assembly GCF_020026915.1). Classification (GTDB taxonomy): domain Bacteria; phylum Bacteroidota; class Bacteroidia; order Flavobacteriales; family Flavobacteriaceae; genus Flavobacterium; species Flavobacterium potami. The sequence goes on from NZ_JAINUY010000002.1 coordinate 387,675, forward strand.
ACGAAAACCCATTTTCCGCCACCAAATTGATTTTGTGTAATAAGGGAAATTTTTGGAGAAATAGCACCATCAGGAGAGAAATAATATGGATTATCGGCACCAACAAAATTGGCTCCTGCAAAGACAGAAACGGCTGGAATTAATTCGCGCCAATCGAAACTATGATTCGCTTTATAACTATAAATATTTACTTCTCGTTTATTTTTATAAGGATCATAGATCAGATATTTTGCGCCAAGAACCGTTTGTCTGAAATTATTCTTTTTATAACTAGTATAAGGAGTGTCGAAATTTTCCATTTGATATTGTACATCTAGAACAAATTCTAATTGTTCTAAAAAAGCACCGTATCTAAGCGAGAAATCAGTGCCAAAACCACTGGCGTCATAATTTAGTAAATCATGTTTTTCTTTGATGCCATAAACACCAAGTTCGGCTTGAATTACTGATTTTCCAACACCGTAAGCCGACATGGTTTCGCCTGGGCGATTAGAATTAATGACATCTGTATATTGCGCAAAAAACAGTTGTGGAATAAAAAAAAGTACTGGGGCAAGTAAGTTTTTAATTTTGAACATAATTTTTTTTTAAGATTAAAAAAGTGATAACGCATTTCAAATGTACATATTTTATTATTTATTTAAGATTCATATTTTATTTTTAAGCAATGGATTTATTAATTTTGGAAAAAATTATATAGTTATGCAAGAAGCATCATTTTCAGGTTTGTTTAAGACCATCATGTGGGTTATCGCTTTTTATTACATTTTTAAATTTTTGGCTAGAATCTTTTTGCCAGTATTGGTTAAAAAAGCTGTAGAGAATGCTAGTGAGAATTTTCAAAGACAACAACAGCAATATAATCAAGGCAATACGTATCAGAACAATCGCAATACAAATAATAACGACGAGATAATTATTAATACTGCGAATGCTAAAAACCCGCGCGAAACCAAAAAAGTGGGAGAGTATGTTGATTACGAAGAAATAGATTAGATTTGTGTCCTGAAAAATTAGGATTCATTTTAACCCAAACCAGCCAAAATTGAAAATAGTAAATAAGTTCTATCCGCACGCCCTTGTTGTTCTGGGCTTTATTCTTGTTTCATTAATTTATTTTTACCCAGTTCTACAAGGAAAACAAATTTTCCAGTCAGATATCGCTCAATATACCGGAATGGCAAAAGAGCAAAATGACTTTAGAGCGGTTCAGAATGCAGAACCTTATTGGACAAATTCGGCTTTTGGTGGTATGCCTACTTATCAGCTTGGGGCAAATTATCCTTATGATTTTGTTGGAAAAATCGATGATGTACTTCGCTTTTTACCGCGCCCTGCAGATTATCTATTTTTATATTTCCTTGGTTTTTATGGTTTGTTGTTGGTTTTAAAAACCGATCCTTTAAAAGCTTTTATCGGCGCTATTGCATTTGGTTTTTCAACTTATTTAATCATTATTTTAGGAGTTGGTCATAATGCAAAAGCACATGCTATTGCTTATATGCCTTTGGTAATAGCCGGATTTATACTCGTTTTTCAGAAAAAGTATATATGGGGAGGATTACTCACCATGTTTGCCGTGGCATTAGAAATTAATGCCAACCACTTTCAAATGACCTATTATTTATTGATTTTCTTATTGATACTTTCAGGTTATTTTGCTTTCGATTTTATTAAAAATAAAGAATATAAACCACTTTTAATTTCGGGTGTAACTTTAATTGTAGCTGCGATTTTTGCAATCGGAGCTAATGCTGGTAATTTATTAGCAACAAGCGAATATGCTAAATTTAGTACACGAAGCAACAGCGAATTGACTTTTAATCCTGATGGAACTAAAAAGACAAATGAAAACGCTTTAAGCCGCGAATATATTACAGAATACAGTTACGGAATTGCAGAGAGTTTCAATCTAATCGCACCAAGACTTTTTGGAGGATCAAATCATGAAAATTTAGGTCCAGATAGTAGAATGTATTCTTTCTTTATAGAAAAAGGAGCGTCACCATCTCAAGCGCAAGAATATGCAGCAGGTATGCCAACTTATTGGGGAGACCAGCCTATTGTTGCTGCTCCGGCATATATTGGTGCGGTGGTTTTTTTCTTGGCGGTTTTGGCTCTTTTTATTGATGACAGAAAAATTAAATATGTATTTCTTGGAGGAGCATTATTTTCGTTAATTCTTTCTTGGGGTAAAAACTTTTCTCTGCTGACAGACTTTTTCATTGACTACGTTCCAATGTATGATAAGTTTAGAGCGGTTTCTTCTATTCAGGTAATTTTAGAATTATGTTTCCCTGTATTAGCTGTAATGGGAATTCAGTCGTTTTTTAAAGCAAAAGACGAGCCTAAGAAACAGCAAAAAGCACTTGTGCAGACAGGAGTTTTTGGAATAGGAGTGATTTTAATTTTAGCCATTGCAAAAGGATTTTTCCATTTTTCTGGAACAAGCGATCAGTATTTCATGGAATCTTACGGACCAGATTTCGTTGATGCACTTAAAGAAGACAGAATGACTATGTATTATGCAGATTTGCTACGTACAGGTTTTCTTATTGTAATCACTTTTGTAATTCTTTGGTTATTCCTTAAAAATAAATTTTCACAAACTACAACTTTAATCATCGTTGGAATTATCATGATTTTTGATTTGTTTTTTGTGGATAAAAAATATGTTTCTGCAAAAGATTTTGTAAGTCCTGTTCAGATTGCGGCTCCATTTCAGGAAACAGCTGCAGATGCTCAGATTTTGCAAGATACAACACATTACAGGGTTTTTGAGGTAAATGGCAATATGTCTAGCGCTAGAGCTTCTTATTTCCATAATTCAATAGGTGGTTATCATGCTGCAAAACCTCGTAGAATGCAACAGCTTTTTGATTATCAAATTGCTAAAAACAATCTTGAAATACTTAATATGTTAAACGTTAAGTATGTTATTCAGACTGACAAAGAAGGGAAGGAAATTCCAACAATTAATCCTGATGCCAATGGTAATGCTTGGTTTGTAAGTACTGTAAAATTGGTGAACAAACCAGATGATGTAATGAAAGCTTTGAATACTTTGGATACTAAAAAAGTAGCTGTTTTCAATGTTCATGAGCATGAAAGCAAATTCCAAAATGCAAGATTAAAGAAAGCTTTTGATACTACTGGAACTATTAAAGTAGTGGAGTACAAACCAAATTATATTAAATACAAATCAGATAATGCAAAAGACGGTTTGGCGGTGTTTTCTGAAATTTACTATAAAAATGGTTGGAATGCTTATGTTGATGGTCAATTGACAGATCATTTTCCAGTTGATTATGTTTTGAGAGCAATGGAAGTTCCTGCTGGTAAACATACAATTGAATTTAAATTTGAACCGCAAGTTATAAAGACAGGAGGAACAATCACTTTAATTAGTTCAATTGGAATGTTGGTGCTTTTGGCTGGTGGAGTTTACTTTGGATTTTTCCGCAAAGATTCACAAAGTAATATCGGAGATACTCAAAAATAATTTTTAAACTTTGTGAAAACTTCGTGGATATTTTGCGAATCTCTGTGAAACAGAATAGATCTTAATGGAACAAAAGAAACTTTTAATAATTACTTATTATTTTCCGCCTGCGGGAGGACCAGGTGTACAGCGTTGGTTGAAATTTGTAAAATACCTGCCAGAATTCGATGTACAGCCAATTGTTTATGTTCCAGAAAATCCAACTTATCCAATTGTGGATGAAGGTTTGGTAAGTGAAATTTCAGATAAAGTAATTGTTCTAAAAAATCAAATATGGGAGCCGTATCAATTGGCTTCTGTTTTTTCGAAAAATAAAACCAAAAAAATCAGTTCTGGAATTTTTCCGCAAAAGAAAAAACAGACTTTTCTAGATAAAACTTTTCTATGGGTTCGTGGTAATCTTTTTATTCCAGATGCCCGTGTTTTTTGGGTAAAACCATCTGTTTCTTATTTAGAAAAATACATTCAAGAAAATAATATTGATACAATTGTAACGTCTGGTCCACCGCACAGTCTACATTTAATTGGTTTAGAATTACAGAAAAAACTAAACGTAAAATGGTTTGCAGATTTCCGTGATCCTTGGACTACAATCGGGTATCACAAAGCACTTCGATTATCGTCGTATGCTGCCAAAAAACACAAAAATTTAGAGCATAAAGTATTGAATGCTGCCGACGAAATTATTGTGACAAGTAAAACAACAAAAACAGAATTTCAAGCTATTACAAATAAACCAATTACGGTAATTACAAATGGTTATGATGTTGAAACTGTCGAAAAACAGGCTTTAGATAGTAAATTTACTTTAGCACATATTGGTTCTTTTTTATCAGATCGAAATCCGCCTTTTTTCTGGGAAGTTTTGGTTGAATTACTACAAGAAGTTCCTGAGTTTAAAAATCATTTAGAAATTAAACTAATTGGAGCCGTTAGTCAGGAAGTTTTAGACGCCATAAAAGAACATCAATTAAATGATTATCTGAATTTAGTTGGATATGTTTCACATAAAGAAGCAGTAGCACATCAAAGAAAATCTCAAGTTTTGCTTTTAATTGAGATTAATTCTGAAGATACCAAAAGTATTATTCCGGGGAAATTATTCGAATATATGGTTTCAAACCGACCTATTGTTGCAATTGGTCCACAAGGTTCTGACTTTGCAGACATTGTTACACAAACGAATACTGGAGTATTTTTTGATTATTCTGAAAAAGCGAAGCTAAAAAGTGTAATTTTGGACTTTTTTAATCAGTTTTTGGAAGGAAAATTGCAATCGCATGGAATTGGTTTACAGCAATATTCCAGAAAAAATCTAACCAAACAATTAGCGGATCTGGTTAAAAAATAATTCGTCAAAATTCTAAATTACAATCTAAACTCAAGAAATGGGTATTGTCTTAAATCAGTCTTTTAAAAACACTGTAATTACATATATTGGTTTTGGTATCGGAGCCATTAATACGCTTTATTTATATCCGATTTTTCTTGGGTCAACTTTTTATGGATTAACCAACTATATTACTTCTAGCGCAAATGTTATAATGCCTTTGTTTGCTATTGGAATGCAAAATACATTGGTGAAATTTTATTCTCAATATAAAACCGAAGAAGAAAAATCTCAGTTTCTTTCCTTTACGGTTTTGTTTCCCATTCTGTTGATAATTCCGCTGTTATTACTAGGGCTTTGTTTTTATGATGAAATTTTGTTCTTTTTATCAAAAAAGAATGCTATTGTCAAGAGTTATGTTTGGTTGATACCTTTTATAGGGCTTACAATGGCTTATTTCGAAATTTTTTATGCCTGGGCACGTGTTCACATGCATTCTGTTTTTGGCAATTTTATAAAAGAAATAGGATTGCGATTGTTTTCTCTATTTCTCTTGATAGCCGTTTATTATAATGTCCTAAGTGTTGAAGGATTTGTGTATGCAACTGCAGCCTTATATTTACTGGCATTTTTAGTTACAATGTTTTACGCATTCAGTGTTCAGAAACCACATTTCCAGCTTACGAAACCACAGAATACAAAAGATGTATTAGTATATTCATTTTATATTATTTTGTCGGGAAGTGTTGCCAATTTACTTTTAGACGGAGATAAAATGATATTGAATCAATATATGATTATTGATAATATTGCCTTTTATTCTGTCGCAACTTATATCGCCTTAGTAATTTCGGTTCCAAGCCGTGCCATGCATCAAATTGTATATCCAATTACGGCTAAATTGATGCATGAAAACAAGCATGACGAATTAAATCAGCTTTATAAAAAAACGTCTATTAATTTACAAATTGTGGGCGGATTTGTAATGCTTTGTATTTTTGTAAATATAGATCAGTTGTATGAATTAGTTCCAAAAGAATACAGTGGCGGAATTCCCGTAGTATTTATGATTGGGCTATCCAAATATTTTGATTTAATTTTAGGAAACAACAATGCTATTATTTTCAATACAAAATATTACAGAATGGTATTGTATTTAGGTCTAATGCTGGTGGTTTTAACTGTTGTTTTAAATATGATTTTTATTCCAATCTTTGGAATTTTCGGATCTGCATTTGCGACACTTTTATCGATTACTTTGTATAGTCTTGCAAAATTACTTTTTGTTGTAAAAAAGCTTCATTTGTATCCATTTACCAAGCAAACGATACATTCTATACTTTTGACTTTTGCTCTGTTCTTAGTATTTTATTTTTGGGAATTTCCATTTTTCCAATTAATTTCGATTGCTCTAAAATCGATTTTAGTAACTATTTTGTACGTCTACTTAAACTATAAATTTAAAATCTCACCAGATATCAATAACGTGATTGATACTATTCTTAAAAAAATCGGAATTAAGATTTAAGCTATTTTTTAGTAAAGCGAACTGTAATTTAAAATTGTACGTTTTTTGTTTTTATATTTGTTAGAAAGGATAACTAATTTATTTCTAATCGCATATGAAAATAAAATTACTCAGGTTATTGGCTTTCTTTCTTTTTTTATTTGTTTTTCGGTACTTGCGAGAACTACAATAGTAGAACTTCCTGATAAATCGCTCCCGCCAACAAAACATCAAGGCTATCCCGTAACTCCTTTTAAAGACACACTTTTTCTGGTATATAATAATGTAGGTTCTTTTTCTGCCAAAGAGCGTGCAAATTATATTTCTAACAAAATAAAAAAACTTTATGAGGAATCCTTTTTTGAGAAAGATTCGATTAGTTTGATTCCTTCAGATGTTTCTTTAGATATTGTTTATAAAAACGATTTTGTTATTATGTCTGTTTTAGAAGCAGATGCCAAAGCCGAGAATCAATCAATTTCTTATATTGCTAAACGTAATTTGGCATTAATCAAAAAGGCCATAACTGACCAAAACGAAAACTATTCGCAATTACCTAAGCGCATTGGATACACGGCACTATTAATTCTGATAATAACATTAGTTTTGGTTCTGGCTGGCAAGCTTTTTAATTTGCTGAAAAAATATATCATTAAAAACAAGACAAAATATTTTAAAGGATTTAGTTATAACACGATTAAAATATTATCTCCTGCAAAACAGCAATTTGTATTTCTTCGTTTTTTTGGATTCATTAAGATGGTAACATTAGTTTTTATCGTTTACCTTTCTCTTCCAGTCTTGTTTAGCATTTTTCCAGCTACAAAAGAATATACAACGACATTAATTCAATGGATTTTAACGCCAGCTAAATCTGTCGTTATGGGGCTTGTTGATTTTCTGCCGAGTTTAATTACTATAATTGTCATTGTTGTCATTTTTAAGTATTCATTAAAAGTGATCAAATTTTTCTTTTACGAAATAAAATCAGAAAACATTAAAATTGACGGATTTTATAGTGACTGGGCTTTGCCAACTTTCAATATAGTCAGATTGCTGATGTATGCCTTTATGTTGGTAATTATATTTCCTTATCTCCCTGGTTCCGATTCGTCTATTTTTAAAGGGGTTTCTGTATTTGTTGGCGTTTTGTTTTCCCTTGGTTCATCAAATGCTATTGCTAATATGGTCGCAGGTTTGGTAATCACGTATATGCGTCCGTTTAAAATTGGAGATTACATAAAAATTGGAGATGTAAGTGGAGAGGTTATAGAAAAAACGGCTTTAGTAACCAGAATCAGAACTCCAAAATTTGAAGATATAACTATTCCGAATGCAACTGTATTGTCTAGTACTTCAACAAATTACTCTGCAAACACACAGCATTCGACCAATGGATTATTGGTTCATACTACGGTTTCAATTGGTTATGATGTGCCTTGGGCAGACATTCATAAAGCCTTGATAGAGGCGGCATTAAAAACCGAAATGACTGAAAAAGAACCACAGCCGTTTGTTCTTCAAACAAGTTTGGATGACTTTTATGTTTCATATCAAATTAATGTTTATACCAAGCATCCGACCAAACAGCCAAGAATTTATTCTTCACTTCATCAAAATATTCAAGACTCATTTAACGCTGCCGGAATAGAAATTATGTCTCCACATTACAGTGCTTTAAGAGATGGAAATGCAACAACTGTACAATCTGAGATAAAAGATAACAATAAATTATAGTCTTTACAGTTTAGATTAGATAAGGTTAATTAATTGAAAACGAGTGATTAAATTTAAAATTTTAACACTTGAATATTTTGTAATTAATTGAATTAAAATTAACTTTAACATGAAAATTTAGCAACGCTTTGTTGTAATTGCGGTTTTTTTTCTAACAAAATCATTAAATGTAGGTATTTTTTTATGTTTTAAGATTTAGTAAATTTGCAGGAAATTACAAATAAAAGTGTAATTAGAATTAATTGTAGAGTAATAATTATGAAAGACAATCATCTGAGCCATGAACAAAGCATGCAGGTATTTTCTAATATGATCTCAAACAAAGTTCATAAAGGATTTACGCTGGAAGAAAGAAATGATAAATTGCTTTTTGCAGTTTTATCTAAAGGAGGAAAAGTGGTTAACCACAGTTTAAATTTCATGATTTTTTGTTTAACTCTAGGTTTATGGTCATTTGCTTGGCTGTATCTTACTTTTGAGGCTTCAAAACAGAAAAAGATTTTAGTAGCTATCGATGAAGACGGATTTCCTTTTGAGGAAAGATGTTTAGTAGCTTAAAAGTATTAAAGAGAAATAAAATGAAAGCCATAAATACAAACTAATCAATTGTATTTATGGCTTAATTATTTTAAAGTGTTTCCTGAATTATAATTTGTCTTTCAAATAAACTCCAGTAACCGATTCTTTTACTTTTACAATTTCTTCTGGAGTTCCCGAAGCTAATAAATATCCTCCATTTTCCCCACCTTCCGGTCCTAAATCCAGAATCCAGTCGGCACATTTTATCAAGTCAAGATTATGTTCGATTACGATAAGTGAATGTCCTTTTTCAATTAAGGCATCAAAAGAAGCTAAAAGCTTTTTGATATCATGAAAATGAAGTCCCGTTGTAGGTTCGTCAAACACAAATAAAGCTTTGTCTTTTGTTGCTCCTTTTACTAAGAAAGAAGCTAATTTTATACGTTGTGCTTCACCGCCAGAAAGAGTAGATGAAGATTGTCCTAATTGCACATATCCTAAACCTACATCTTGAAGTGGTTGTAGTTTTTGTGTAATTTTTGATTGCTTATTTTTCTCGAAGAAAGCAATTGCATCATCAATAGTCATGGTTAGAATATCATTGATGTTCTGATTATCAAAAGCAACTTCCAGGATTTCTTTTTTGAAACGCTTTCCGCCACAAGTTTCACACGGAAGCGAAACATCGGCCATAAAAACCATTTCGACATTGATAGAACCTTCTCCTTTACAGGTTTCACATCTTCCTCCGTCAACATTAAAAGAAAAATGTTTTGCCTGATACCCCCTTATTTTTGATAATTTTTCTTTGGCATACAAATCACGTATGTCGTCATAAGCTTTAATATACGTGACAGGATTTGAACGAGAACTTCTTCCAATCGGATTCTGATCTACATATTCAATATGTTTAATTTGTGAAAACGATCCGTTGAGTTCTGTAAACTGTCCAGCTTTTTCAGAGGCGCTTTCTAGTTTTTTCTGCATTGCAGGAAACAAGATTTTCTTAATTAAAGTACTTTTTCCACTTCCTGAAACTCCTGTTACAACAGTTAAAACATCTAAAGGAAAAGTAACATTAATATTTTTTAGATTGTTTTCTCGTGCGCCAACGATATCTATATGATTTTTGAATTTTCTTCTCTTTTTAGGAACAGAAATTTCTAAATCTCCGTTAAGGTATTTGGCCGTTAAAGAATCAGATTTCAAGATTTCATCATAAGTTCCTTGCGCGACCAATTTTCCTCCAAAAGTTCCTGCTTCTGGTCCAATATCAATAATCATATCGGCCGCTTTCATAATATCTTCATCATGTTCTACGACAATGACAGTATTGCCTAAATCACGTAGAGAAAGCAAAACTTTAATCAGTCTTTCAGAGTCTTTTGGGTGTAAGCCAATACTTGGTTCGTCTAGAATATACATCGATCCGACTAAGCTGCTTCCTAAAGAAGTTGCAAGATTAATACGCTGCGATTCTCCTCCAGAAAGTGTTGCAGAATTTCGATTTAAAGTAAGGTAGTCCAAACCAACTTCTGTTAAAAACGACAAACGATTATTGATTTCAACCATCAAACGTTTTGCAATTTGCTGTTCGTAAACGTTCAATTCGATATTTTTAAAGAAAGTAACCAAATGTCTGATAGGCAAATCAACTAAATCAGAAACTGTTTTGCCATTAATTTTTACATAAGAAGCTTCTTCGCGAAGACGTTTCCCTTTGCATACATGACATTTCGTTTTACCACGATAGCGCGATAACATTACACGATTCTGAATTTTATAATTTTTTTCTTCTAATTCTCTAAAGAAATCATTTAAACCCTGAAAATATTGATTTCCGGTCCAAATTAAATCTTTTTGTTCATCGCTTAGTTGAAAATAAGGTTTGTGTATTGGGAAATCAAATTTGTAAGCATGTTTTACTAATTCGTCTTTATACCAGCTCATACTATCGCCGCGCCACGGATAAATGGCACTTTCATAAATGGATAAGGAAGTATTTGGAACAACCAAATCAGCATCAATACCAATAATATTACCATAACCTTCACAGACTGGACAGGCTCCATAAGGATTATTAAAGCTGAACAAATGAACATTAGGTTCTAAAAAAGTGATTCCGTCAAGTTCAAATTTATTTGAATATGAAAATCTTTTGTCCGAATTTAATTCCTGTAAATAACAAATTCCTTTTCCTTCAAAAAAGGCGGTTTGAACTGCATCCGCAAGACGATTGTAAAATTCTTCTTCCTCTTTTACCACAATACGGTCTATAATCAACAAGATGTCTTTATTATCAAGTTTATGTAGATCTGAAGCGTTGAATTCATCTAAACGAACCATTTCATTGTCGACTAAAATACGTGCAAATCCCTGTTGTAAAAGCACTTTTAATTTGTCTTCAAGCTGTCTTCCTTCTTCCAGATGAATAGGTGAAAGCAAAAGCCATTTACTATCGATTTCCAGATTTTTCACATCCGAAATAACATCTGTAACTGTATTTTTTTTAACTTCCTGACCAGAAACTGGAGAATAGGTACGTCCGATTCGTGCAAACAAAAGCTTGATGTAATCGTAAATTTCTGTAGAAGTTCCAACAGTCGAACGCGCATTGGTTGTATTTACCTTTTGTTCAATTGCTATTGCAGGTGCGATACCTTTAATATACTCTACTTTAGGTTTATCCAAACGACCTAAAAACTGACGTGCATAAGAAGATAAACTTTCTACATAACGACGCTGTCCTTCGGCATATAAAGTATCAAAAGCTAAACTCGATTTTCCTGATCCCGAAAGACCTGTAATAACAACAAGTTTGTTTCTCGGAATGACCACATCTACATTTTTTAAATTATGTACCTGCGCTCCTTTTATTATAATATTTGATTTTGGGTCTATTTTAGAAAGATCAATTTGCATAAAAAAGTCAATTTTTACAAAAGTAATCAATTTTAAATTGGATTTTGTTATGGATTTAGTTCCAAATAGTAACTATTTAAGTGGTTAAAATGAAAGAAAGCCCAATTTGAAACTGATAATTTTTTTAGCAATAAAATTAAAGATCACATTAATTTTAAGGATTTTATGAAGGTTTTTTGGGCTTTTCAGTGTAAATTTTAAGTTTATTATACATTATTAAATGATTTTCTTATAATTATTACTGATTTAATTTGGATTTTAAAATAAATATTTGTTAAATTTGGCCATAATATTCATGTAACCCACAAAAAAAAGGAACGCCTATATAGAAAAACTACTTTTTAGAAAATTTACTCCAAATTTTAAAACAGAAACTAAAAAAGTAGTTATTATGGCTGATCTGCATACTCCAGATGCTCTATTAGTAAAAAATTATGTTGAAGGCAACGAGAATGCACTTGCGACATTAATAAAAAGGCATGAGTCTAAGATATATGGTTTTATATATTCGAAGATTGCTGATAGAGATATTTCAAATGATATTTTTCAAGATACTTTCATTAAAGTAATCAAAACTTTAAAAGGTAATTCTTATAATGAAGAAGGCAAATTTCTTCCTTGGGTTATGCGTATTTCTCATAACTTAATCGTAGATCATTTTAGAAAAACAAAAAAAATGCCAATGTATAGAGAAACAGAAGAGTTTTCTATCTTCTCTATAATGTCTGACGATTCATTGACAATTGAAGGCAAAATGATTGTAGATCAGGTAGAACTCGATCTTAAAAAACTAATTGAAGAACTTCCAGAAGATCAAAAAGAAGTTTTGGTAATGAGAATGTATCAAGACATGAGTTTTAAAGAAATCTCTGAAATTACAGGTGTAAGCATTAATACAGCATTAGGAAGAATGCGTTATGCGCTTATGAATTTAAGAAAAATAATTGAGAAACATCAAATTATTTTAACCAACTAATACTATTTTGATAATAAGCTCGTTATACTAATATAAAACATTTGATAGTATGGCGAAAATTTACTCAAAAAAAGCATTAGCTTCTAAAGATCTTAAACCTAAAAAAGAAGTCGTTTCTTTTATCTTAAACTATTCTCAAGCTTTGACTGTAGTTAAGATCGAAGATAAAGATTTTGAGATTATAGCTAACTAAGCCACCCGCTCTTAAGCCGGAGGTTTATTAAAAATAAAGCCAAATGGTCGTTTTGGCTGACAGACTCACTGTTTGTATGTTTCATACAGATAGTGAGTTTTTTTTATGGATGTAATTTTTTATAAGGTTTTTATTCTATTTTTTCTAAGTTTTGTTAAAATTTAACATTATGATTCAATTTTATATGTTTATTTAGTTTTTAATTTTATTTTAGTTAAAAACTAATGTTTTATTCAGTAAAAAAGCTTTTATGTGTGCTTTTTGCTAATTGTCATTTTTGTAAATAATAAAATTTAATTAATAATGAATTAAGAACCAAATATTTAACCAAAACCAAAATTACCTATGAAGAAAAATTATCCTGCTTTGTTAAGTTGATGCTTATTTGATTGTGTGCTAAAAAGATTTGGACCAGAAAATATTTTTAGTACTGATTAATTTCAATGTAATAAGAGATTATTATAAGAAATTAATGCCTCAAGAACAACACAAAATCATTTAATCAACCCAAAACTTAACCGCAAAATGAAAGAGAACATTACAATGCTATCATGCTTGTTTATGATTAGTGTGGGTGCTTTTGCCCAAAAAGAACAAATCAAGGAAGCACAATCTTTGTATGATAAAGGAAAAAGCCAGGAATCTTTGGCCGCTTTAAAGAAAGCAGAATATCTTATCCTTAATGCTTCAGACGAAGACAAGTCAGATTATTATTTTTTAAAAGGAAATGCTCATAAAGATCTTGCAACTAAAGACGTAGATGCTGTCAATAATTTTACATTGGCATCTCAGGCTTATCAGGATGTGTTTTTATACGAAAACGAATCTGGAAAATACAAATCAACAGTAAAGGCGAATATGGCTTTAAAAGACATGAAAGGTAGTCTTGTAAATGGTGCCATGGCAGATTTTAAAGCCGGAAGATTCAAAGAAAGTGCAGAGAAAAGTTATAAAGTATATTTGTTCGATAAGAAAGACACATTAAATTTATACAATGCAGCGTCATCTTCTATCAATGCTAGAGATTATAACTCTGCAGTAACGTATTATGAAATCCTAAAAAAGATTAATTATACAGGAAAAGGAGTTTTGTATTTAGCAACGAACAAGAAAACAAAAGAGGAGGACAATTTTATATCTCCAAAAGCTAGAGAATCTGCTATTCAGCAAGGACTTTATGATAAACCAAGAACAGAAACAGTTCCTTCAAAAAAGATTGAAGTTATCAATAACTTGGCTTACGCCTATATGGAAAGAAAAGATTATGGTAAAGCAGAATCGACTTATAATTCTGTTTTAGAACTTAATCCTAATTATATTGATGCTTACATTAATCTTGCTTATTTGAAATTGCAGATTAAAAAAGAGTTGGCAGATGAAATATCAACTTTAGGAACTAGTCCGTCAGAAATGAAAAAGTATGATAAATTGAATGCACAAAAAGATGATGTGGCGAGAAGTGCAATTCCGTATCTTAAAAAAGTATTAGCTATTGAGCCTAAAAATGAAGATGCAACGAAAACATTATTAGGTGTTTATAGATCACTTGATATGACAAATGAATATAATGCTTTAAAAGCAGGAAGGTAATTTTAAAGTATAAATCGTAAAAATTTTAAGGGCACAAAGATTTTAATTTTTGTGCCTTACTTTTTTTTAATTACTGAGGCTTTTTCCATTTCTTCAATAATAGATTTTTTTCCAACTGTTTTGGTAATGATATCTTTTTCAAGACTCCAGCCTCGTGCAGGCGAATATTCACGTCCGTACCAAATAATTTGAAGATGTAAGTCGTTCCATATTTCTCTTGGAAATAATCGCTTCGCATCTTTTTCAGTCTGCGCTACATTTTTCCCATTTGATAAATTCCAGCGGTACATTAATCTGTGAATGTGTGTGTCCACAGGAAAAGCTGGAACGCCAAAAGCTTGAGACATTACTACACTTGCTGTTTTATGTCCAACGGCAGGTAAAGCTTCAAGTGCTTCAAAACTTTGCGGAACTTCTCCATTATATTTTTCAATCAAAATTTCAGATAAACCATGAATTCCTTTTGATTTCATCGGTGATAAACCGCAAGGACGAATAATTTCTTTAATTTCTTCCACAGACATTTTAACCATGTCATACGGATTGTCAGCTTTTGCAAACAACAATGGCGTAATCTGGTTCACGCGTACATCTGTACATTGAGCCGACAATAAAACCGCTACTAAAAGCGTATAAGGATCTTTATGGTCTAAAGGAACAGGTATAGTAGGGTAGAGTTCTTTTAATGTATCGATTACAAATTGTACGCGGGCTTCTTTATTCATTTCCGTTATTTTATCCTGTAAAAATAATATAATTTTAATGATGTGCCTAATCCAGCTTTCCGTTTCAACTCCTCATTGTACTAGTAACATTTTTAAGTATTTAAAAGAGCTTCCTCCGGTCGCTTTTTAAATACAAAAAATGTAAACTAGCACAATTCCGGGGTTTTCACTAGAATCTGGGGCAAAAAAAGGACTTTAAGATTTCAATCTCTTAAGAAGAAATCATAATTTTGAAAGAAATCTAAGATCAGAAATTTAAAATAAAAGTATATGACAACATTAAAAGCGGGTGATAAAGCGCCAAATTTTTCAGGAACAGATCAAGACGGAAAAACACATAAGTTGGCGGATTATGCCGGCAAAAAACTAGTTGTTTTCTTTTATCCAAAAGCAAGTACACCTGGTTGCACAGCAGAAGCGTGTGATTTAAGAGATAATTTTCATCGTTTTCAAGCCAATAATTATGAACTACTTGGAGTAAGTGCCGACAGTCAGAAAGCGCAGATAAAATTTAAAGAAAAATACGAATTGCCATTTCCTTTGCTTGCAGACGAAGACAAATCTGTAATAAATGCATTCGGAGTTTGGGGACCAAAGAAATTCATGGGAAAAGAATACGACGGAATTCACAGAACCACTTTCGTAATCAACGAAAAAGGAATTATCGAAGAAGTAATCGAAAAAGTAAAAACAAAAGAACACGCTTCTCAGATCTTGAAATAGAGTTTTTTTTGTTTCAAGTTCCAAGTTTCAAGTTTCACGTTGTCACCCTGAGCGAAGTCGAAGGGCGCAAAGTTGGGTTTCGACTTCGCTCAGCCAGACAAAAAAATAAAAAAGTTCACAAAGCTTTGCGAACTTTGCGGTTAAAAAATATCCGCTCCAACAATAACTTGAAACGTGAAACAAAAAAAAACTTGAAACAAAAAAAAATCCCAATTAAAAGGGACTTTTTTTATTATGTATTTTGTTCTAATTCTTTCTGCGGATGATATCCAAAAAGATGATGTTCTTTTATAATTTCCGGAATTCCAGGAGGAAGCATTGGTTCCCAGCCTGTTTTTCCTTGGTTGATCATTTTTAAAACTTCTCTAGAGAATACTTCTAGAATATTCGGATCGTAATCTTCAATGTCAACCACTTTTCCATTGAATTTAAAGAATTTGTACAATTCTTTCATTCTTGGGTGAACTTTCAAGTTGTTAGAATTCATTAAACTTCCATCTTCATCCAACATTGGATATAAGAAAACTTTCATATCGCGATAGAATAATTTTCCAAAAGCCTCCAAAATTCCTCCACTTAAATGGCGATAGTATTTCTCGTCAAAAATATCAACAAGGTTGTTTACACCCATCGCTAATCCCATACGTGCTTTGGTATAGTTGGCAAAGTATTCTACAACTTTATAGTATTCCTGGAAATTTGAAATCATAACCGTTTGACCCAATGAACAAAGTAATTCTGCTCTATCCATAAAGTCGCGCTCGTCAATTTCACCATCCGAACGTAAATTCGAAAGTGTGATTTCAAAAATAACAAGTGTGTTATTTTTTTCAACCTTATTTTCTTCGAGAAACATTTTTAGTGATTTCTCATACATGTCCATGTTTACTTTTGTAACCGGACGGAAACTTCCTCTTAAAGCTAAAAGGTTCTTTTTGTATAAAATTGCTGCCGGAAGAATGTTTTTTCCTTCTGGATTAAACATTACGGCATCTGTCATTCCGTTCTTAACCAATTGCAAACTCATCAAACGATTGTCTACATCGGCAAAACGAGGACCGGAAAAGTTGATGGTGTCAATCTCTAACTGATCTTTGTCTAAGTGATCATATAAATAACGCAGTAAACGTTTTGGATCATTATATTTGTAAAAAGCACCATAAATTAAGTTTACACCTAAAATTCCAAGTGTTTCTTGCTGTAATCTGGCGTCGGTTTCTTTAAAACGAATATGAAGAATAATTTCGTTGTAAGCTTCGTCTGGCTCAATTTGGTATCGAATTCCGACCCAACCGTGGCCTTTAAATTGTTTGGCAAAATCTATTGTAGCAACCGTATTGGCGTAACTAAAGAAAAGTTTTGTAGGGTGTTTTTCACGACTTAAACGCTCTTCGATGATTTGGCCTTCATGCGTAAGCATTTTTTTCAAACGCTCTTCGGTCACATATCTTCCGTCACTTTCAACACCATAAACGGCGTCACTAAAATCTTTATCATAGGCAGACATTGCTTTTGCAATTGTTCCCGATGAACCTCCGGATCTGAAAAAATGTCTAACTGTCTCTTGTCCAGCTCCAATTTCAGCAAATGTACCGTAAATATTCTCGTTTAAATTGATGCGTAACGCTTTGTCTTTTATAGAAGGAATCTGTTCGATGACCTTGTCACCTTTGAGTTTTATTTCTGTACCCATTTTATTTTAAATAGATTTGTTACAAAGTTAGCAAATTAGGCTTCTAATGAAAGAGAAATAATCCTATTTTTGTAAAAAAATTAAGTTCAATTGAAGGTTTATTTTTTAGGTACAGGTACTTCACAGGGTATTCCGATAATCGGGATCGATCATCCAGTTTGTAAAAGCACTGATGCTAAGGACAAAAGACTTCGCGTATCCATCTGGATTACGTGGAATGATCATTCCTTCGTAATCGATTGCGGCCCCGATTTCAGACAACAAATGCTTTCATGCGGATGTCGAAAACTCGATGCGATTTTATTTACTCACGAACATGCAGATCATACTGCTGGTTTAGATGATATTCGCCCTTTTAATTTCAGACAGGGAGAAATTCCGATTTACGGACATCAACGCGTTTTAGATAACCTAAGACGTCGTTTTGATTATGTCTTTGAAACGGTAAACAAGTATCCGGGAGCGCCAAGCGTAAAAACTATCGAAGTGCAAAATAATGCACCATTTGCGGTTGGAGACAAAACAGCGATTCCTATAAATGCTATGCATGGTGATTTGCAGGTCTTTGGCTATCGCATTGATGATTTTGCTTATTTGACAGACGTCAAAACAATAGAACAATCTGAAATTGAAAAACTTAAAGGTTTAAAGGTTTTAGTTGTAAATGCATTACGTGTTGAACCTCATGATACGCATTTCAACTTGCAGGAAGCTCTTGGTTTTATAAATCTCGTAAAACCTAAAAAAGCCTATTTAACGCATATTAGCCACGTTTTAGGTTTTCATGAAGAAGTACAAAAACAACTTCCGGAAAATGTCTTTTTGGCTTACGATAATTTAGAAATTACAATTTAATTATACCACAAAATGAAAAAATCCTTAATGCTTTATCTTTTTATTCTTGCTATTCTAATGAACGTTTTTACTTATGCGTTTTATAGCGGAGAGGTGAAATTTGCACAGAATAGATACGATAAGACAACTAAGAAACTAAGAGATAGCATCAATATCGTAAAAACTCAATTGGCTGAAGCTGATTATTTTTCTTTAGAACATAACGAAAATGCACAAAATTACTTTGATAACAGTGCTTCTGGCGGAAAAGTTATTTTGTATGAAAAATTAATTCCAGTCGTAACTGAAAAGTTGTTAGATTTTAATGCAAATCCAAAAGGAAATCCTTACACAGGTCAAGACCAAATTGGACCAACGAAATTTATTATAAACAAAGTAAAAATCTTAAACCACAGATGGATCATTGCAGATTACAGTAATGGAGAATTATGGGGAGAAGTCTTGTTAAAATACTTTGTTGATAACGACGATAATATTACCTTTGAAGTAAATCAAACTTGGTTATATCAAAAATAGGATTTTTTAAATCCTATTTTTTTTGACCTTTAAATTAATTAGGATTATGAAAAAGATGTTTTTGTTTTTGATTATGGCAAGCGCGTTTTCTTGCGCTAAAAAAGTTTCACAGGAAAATGCAACTAAAACTCCTGAAGAACCAAAAAAAGAAGTTGCTGTGGGCGGAGATTCTGATGCTCATGGATGTAAAGCTTCTGCAGGCTATACTTGGTCAGCACTTAAAAAAGAATGTATTCGAATTTTTGAAGGAACAAAATTGTCACATTACGATGACGGAAAAACATATACAACTGCATCTTACGTAATTTTTGACGGAAATAAAGCCGAACTTTTCTTGGATACTCAAAAAGAATCCATCATTTTAGAAAGAAAGTCTGAAGGTGATTCTTGGGTTAACGGCGATTGGCAATTGATTCCGTGGAAAGGATATGTTTTGAAAAAAGGGGAGAAGATTCTTTATACTGGACAATAGTTTTAGTTTTCAGTCACAGTTTTCAATTCTGAAACGAAACGGTTATCTTGAAAAACTTTGTCAAAGTTTCAAACTTTGACAAAGTTCTACTGAAAACTGCGACTGCGACTGCGACTGCGACTGCGACTGCGACTGCGACTGCGACTGCGACTGAATACTGAATACTGAAAACTTACAAAGAAAGCCAATTCTTAAAATCAAAGAAATTCTGCGGTGCAACTCCATGTCCGACAGGATATTCTTTGTAAACTACTGGAATATTTAATTTTTCTAAAATTGCTGGAGTTCTTCTAGCCCATTCAATCGGAATGACTTGATCTACAGTTCCGTGTGAAGCGAATATTTTTAGGTTTTTGAAATTGTTGTTTTCAAAACCTTCTTTGATGATTTCTTCATTAAAATAACCGCTCATAGCCACAACGCGCTGAATTTTTTCAGGATAAGAAAGTGCAGTTGCATAACTTAAAATAGAGCCTTGGCTGAATCCAATTAAAGTTACATTGTTAGCGTCAATAGGATAATTTGCTACTAATTCATCTATAAAAGAAGCAATGACATCTCTTGAAGTTCTGGCTTGTTCGTTATCTGAAAATTTATTTTGGTCTGCATCAAAATTGATTGCGTACCAAGCATATGCGCCATATTGTAAATCGTAAGGAGCTCTTGCAGAAATGATGTAATAATTATCGGGAAGTTCAGAAGCAAATGAGAATAAATCTTCTTCATTGCTGCCGTATCCGTGTAATAAAAGCAATAAGGGGTTTTTATCTAAAATTACTTTTGGTTCTCTTATTTTATATTCTAAAGATAGATTCATTTTAATTGTAAATTGTTAGTTCTAAATTGTAAATTTTCAACTGCATGAAAGATTGGAATTTTAAAAATTAACCAATCTTTTTAAACCATTTTTGAAATAATTCTCCAACCAAAGGAATGGGTTTCATTTGTCCTTGAATGGCATTGAAAATTCCGAAAGTCCATAGGATTGAAATACAGATCCACATTGGAAAAGTAATAAAGAAACTATCAAAATTACTGATGATCGCTCCTAACGAAATAAAAGTTAAAGACAAGCCTAAAGCCTGACGAATATGAAAAGAAGCAAAACTGTTTTTGTTTTCAGAATTCATGCTCATGGCGATTAAAACACCAATAATTAGAATATAACTGGTAATGGCAATTGGTTTTCCTTCTTCGACTGAATTATTATTCATTGTATTATTTTGTAACTAATTGATTTTGATTGAAAATTCCGTACACAGAACCTTTTAATTCAGTTCCTAAAAAAGCAGAATTTTTAGATTTTGAAAGAATGTTTTCTTTACTGAAAGTTGATTTTCCTTCTGTTGAAAACAAGGTGAAATTGGCTTTTGCACCTTCCTGAATTGTGTTGTCTTCTAAACCGAAAATAGTTCTTGCCGCAGTTAACTTTTTAACAATAGTTTCAACGGGTAAAACCGTCATTAGAGCTCCGAAAGCACTTTCTAAACCAATTGTTCCGTTCTTTGCTGTATCAAATTCCATTTTTTTGAATTCAATATCGATTGGATTATGGTCAGAAGTAATCATGTCGATTGTGCCGTCAGCAATTCCGTTTAATAAAGCCTGTCTGTCAACTTCTGTTCTTAAAGGTGGCGTTACTTTAAATCTGGTATCAAAGCCATCTAATTTTTCATCCGTTAAAACCAAATGATGTACAGATGCGCTGCACGTTACGTGTAACCCTTTTGCTTTTGCTTCTCTTATTAATTCAACCGATTTTGCTGTAGAAATAGTCGGAATATGAAGTTTTCCGCCGGTATATTCTAATAGGAATAAGTTTCTCGAAATTTGAAGTTCTTCTGCCAAATTCGGGATTCCTTTTAGACCTAATCTTGTCGAAACGATTCCTTCATTTGCAACACCATTTCCTTTGATGTTTGGATCTTGCGAATAAGCAATTACTAATCCGTCGAAATCCTGAACATATTGTAAAGCAATTTTTAGAATGTTAGCATTGTCGATACTTTTGTTGTAATCTCCAAAAGCAATCGCACCAGAGTTTTTCATATCAAAAAGTTCTGCCATATCTTTTCCTTCGCTGGCTTTTGTCAAAGCACCAATTGGGAAAATTTCTGTAGCAAAACCATTTGCTTTGTTTTTTACAAAATTGACCTGAGATTGATTATCGATAATTGGTAATGAATTTGGTTGCAAAGCAATAGCTGTGAAACCACTTTTTGCTGCAACATTTAACCCGTTTGCGATGGTTTCTCTGTCTTCGTAACCTGGCTCTCCCAGCGAAACGCTACTGTCAAACCAACCTTGAGAAACATGAAGATTATCAAATCTCACAACCGTTTCATCATTATCGTGTGGAAGAGAAACGCCTATTTTTTCTATTAAACCATCTGCAAGTAAAAGATCAACGGTCTGATTGTGAAACGGACTTTTTGAGTCGATAATTTTGGCGCTTTTGATGATTATTTTCATATTTAAGATATTTATTTTATCAAACATTAAATGTTTTTGTTTTCTACCATTAAGAAAATAAGTTCATAAAGTGAGGAACTTAATTCTCTGGACATTAAAAATAAGATCATAAAGAAAAAAACTTAATAATCTTAATGCCTTAATGGTTTAAAAACTTATTTTATAAATTTTATAATGGCCATTTCTAATGCTAAAAACAACAGTGCAAAGATAACAAACCATTTCCAAATTTGGCTGTCAGTTCGCTCTGTTTGTAAGGTATTAAAAATGGTCGAAATCGTGTCGGCAGTTTTAAAATCGGAAACCACATTAGTGTTTACCTGACTCAAATCACTTTCGGTTCTTTTATAGTTAAAGCTGATATTTTCAACCCACTCTTTTTTGTCAAAAATGCTGTAGTTTCCAGCTGTTTCAGGAAAATCATTAAACGTTAGTTTGACTTTATTATTTAAAATTTGCTGAATTGGTATAAAGGAATCGTCATTGCCTTTTACTTCTAAAATCGCATCTTTCGTCAATAAAACATCAACAAAATAGGGCTGATTATTTCCGATTGTCAAAGCATTTACACCTGTTTTCTGATTGTATTGTCCGATTTTATAGAATAACGGAACAATTAAAGGGGATTGCTGAAAATTAGAATTGGAGCTATTTATCGGAGCTGTAAAAACAGTAATTCCAGAAACCTGATTTTGAACTGCAGTAACAAAAGCAGATTGATCTTCAAATGAAAGTACAGAAGGATATGAACTCGAAACGTTAAACGAACTGTTTACTTTCGGATATTGAAAATTCGTGATTTTGTTTTCGAAAACTCCTGAAAATAAAGGGTGATCGAAATTAATTTTTGTGATTAATTTGGAATTGCTTTCGAAATTTCCAAATTGAATTTTTCCAAAACCACCTAAAAATGTATTCAAATTTGAAATAGAACTTTTCTCTGATGGAATTACAACTAAATTACCGCCTTTAGAAACAAAAGCTTTTAAAGTCGTTTGTAAAGCTTGCGGAATATCAATTAATTCGTTTAAGATAATAGTATTTTGTTTTTCCAAACTATTATAATCCAAAGAACCGATAGGGTAATTATGATAATTGAATTCACCAGAAGTATAAATTCTTGACAAAAAATTGCTTTTTTCAGGTTCTCCAATGCTGATAACGTTTGTTTTTTTGTTTTTGGAAATACTGAAAAACAATTTGTTGTCGTAAGTTAATCCGTTGTCTTCAATCGAAACATATCCGTGAAAAGCTTCTTTTGGAATCGTAAAATTGATTTTTTTCTTCTTTGTGTCAAAATTCACAATTGTTTTGGCAACCAATTTGTTCTGATTGTAAAGCGCCGTTGAAACTGGTTTAAAATCTTCACCATATGCCGATAGATTAATTCCGATTTCGTAGAAGTTTTCCAAAGTTTGATTAATATAAACACTGTCAATCGAAACATTGTTTTTTTGTTCTGCCTCTGGAACTATGAAATAAGGTTTTTCGTCAAAATCTATATTCTTGATGTCTTTTTCTTTTAAGCCAACAGCATCTGTGATAATTACAATATCTTTTTTATTAGCCGATTTGTGTGCTTTTATTTTTGCTGTAATTGCTGAAAGATCAAAAGAAGAAGCGCTGTATTTTAGATTTTGTAAAGCACTTTTAGACGATTTAATGTCGGTATTCCAAAAATTTTCGGTGTTGGTTAAAAGTGAAAATTGAGCGTTTTCTGGCGTATTTTCAAGCAATTCCTGAACAGCTCTTTTTAGTAGTTCGCCTTTTTTGCCTTTTGCCTGCATACTAAACGAATTATCCAAGACAATATACATTTCGTTGGATGCATTTTTGCTGTCTTTTGCTTGAAAAAAAGGTTGTGCAAAAGCCAAAATTATAAAGGTCAGTAATAATAAACGAGTTGCTAGTAAAAGTCTTTTTTTGATTTTGGAACTTTTACGAGTCTGAATTGCGAGTTCTTTTAAGAAACGAACATTGGTGAAATAGGAAGTTTTAAAACGTCTTAATTGAAATAAGTGAACCAAAATTGGAACGATCAATAAAAACAGAAAGTATAGAATTTCGGGATGTTTAAAATGCATTCTGGCTTCGATTTACTTCACTACGTTTTGTTTTTCGCGAAGATGCTGGTCAAAAATACGAATTAAAAATTATTTAAACCATATAAGTTTATTTAAGTCGAAAGTCAAAAGTCGAAAGTCAAAAGTCGAAAGTCAAAAGTGAAAAGTTGAATTTGGAATTTCCAGCTTAAATAACTTACATGAACTTATATGGTTCAAAAAAAATGTAATTTTTGTAATTTCTTGGAATTAAGTTGTTACTTCAAAACGATATTATTGCTTATTTTAGCTAATTCAAAAAAACAAACTATGAAAAAAATATATCTAGTATTATTTTCAGCTTTATCATTAACCGCGGTAAAAGCTCAAAATAAATTCAATTTATTAATTGGAACTTACACCAATACTTGCCAAAGCAACGGAATTTATGTTTACGAATTCGATGCTAATTCGGGCGACTTTAAATTGAAAAATTCTTCAGAAAATGTAATCAGTCCAAGTTATTTATCGGTTTCGGCAGATAATAAATTTGTTTATGCTGTAAATGAAAATGGAAGCCAAAGTGCAGTAAGTGCTTTTGGATATGATTCGGCTTCAGGAAAATTGAAGTTTTTAAACAGTAATGATGCTTTAGGAGCAGATCCTTGTCATTTAATAAATGATGATAAAAATGTGATTGTTGCAAATTATTCTGGAGGAAACATTGTGGTTTTTAAAAAGAAGCCTGATGGAAGTATTACAGAAGTACAGCAATTAATTCAACATGAAGGAAAAGGGCCGAATGCAGCGCGTCAGGAAAAAGCGCACGTACATATGGTAGTTTTTTCCCCAGATAAAAAGTTTATTTTGTCTAATGATTTAGGTTTGGATAAAGTTTTTATCTATAAATATAATCCAGATTCTAAAAACGAAATGCTGACTTTAAAAGGAAGTGTTGATGTAAAGCCCGGAAGTGGCCCTAGACATTTGACTTTTAGCAAAGATGGTAAATTCGTTTATTTAGTTCAAGAATTAGATGGAAGTTTAACAACTTTAAGCTATGATAAAACAGGAAATTTAAAAGTTGTTGCAGAAACAAGCATTCTGCCAAAAGGTTTTAAAGGCGGAACAGGAGCAGCAGCAATTAAAATTTCTCCTGATGGAAATTTTCTATATGTTTCTGATCGTGTAGATGCCAATGCAATTTCGGTTTATAAAATTCTTAAAGACGGAAAAATCGAATTGGTAGAACAACAAAGTACTCTAGGAAAAGGCCCAAGAGATTTCGCAATTGATCCAACAGGAAATTACCTTTTAGTGGGACATCAATATACTAATGATATTGTTGTTTTTAAAAGAAATAAAACAACTGGAAAAATAGAAGACACTGGAAAAAGAATCGAGTTATGCTCTCCAGTTGGTTTGGTTTTTACGAAAATCTAAAAAAAAGTTGCTAAGATACTAAGGTTCTAAGTGTTCAAAATATAAAAGGGTAAAGATTCAAAGAATCTTTACCCTTTTATATTTTGCATTATGTGAAAAACTTAGAATCTTAGCAACTTAGTATCTTAGAATCTTAAAAAAGTTATTTCTTTTTCTTCTTCTCGTTTCTTGTCTTCAACATATTTCTGTTGACTGAACCATGTGTTTTCTTTTTTGTTTTTGAAGGACCACCAAGATTGACTTTTTGGTTCTTTTTGGATTTTTCGTGAAAAGCGCCTTCTCCTTCCAGTTTCGGTTTTTTCATTAAAAACTTTCTTGGTAATTTGTCTTTTTCAGCTTCAATCAGCTTTATTGAAATTTCAACTTCTTCAGGGAAATCAGCGATTTCAAGTTCCTGATTCATTAAAAGTTCTGTTTCTATTTTAAATTCTTCTTCTCTTGGAGTAACAAAACTAATTGCTGTTCCGGTTGCATCTGCACGACCTGTACGGCCAATTCTGTGCATGTACAATTCTGGTTCTTCTGGAAGTTCGAAGTTAATTACGTGCGTAATATTCGAAATATCCAAACCTCTCGCCATAACATCGGTTGTAATTAAACCGCGAAGATTTCCTTCCTGGAATTCAGCCATGGTACTCAAACGGTAGTTTTGAGATTTATTAGAGTGAATTACACCAAATTGTCCGTCAAAAAGCTCGTCAATGCGATTGAAAAGCATATCTGAAATCTTTTTATTGTTTACAAAAACCAAAATACGACTCATGCTTTCGTCAGTTTCCAGTAAATGTTTTAAAAGGTTAACTTTTGTATTGAAGTTTGGAACGTTATAGGTAATCTGCTTGATTTTTTCTAGCGGAGTTCCTGATGGAGCTAAAGTTACTTCTTCAGGAAATTCAAAATAATCATTTAGTAAATCATCAACTTCATCTGTCATCGTTGCAGAGAACAGAATATTTTGACGTTTGGTTTTCATCATCGCAAAAAGTGAAGTAAGTTGTGGTCTGAAACCTAAATTCAGCATTTCGTCGAACTCGTCGATAACTAATTTCTGAGTTTCGTCAAAACGAACTACAGCGTCAAGTGCCAAATCCATTGTACGTCCAGGTGTTCCCACTAAAATGTCGACACCTTCGTAAACGGCTTTCTTTTGTGTATTGATGTTTACGCCTCCGTAAATACCCAAAGTTTTAACCGACATATAAGTAGTCAGTTTTTCTACTTCTTCAACCACCTGAACCACTAATTCACGTGTTGGAACAAGGATTACGATTTTTGGCGTATTGGTATGTGTAAATTTATAAAGCTTTAAAAGAGGCAGTAAATAAGCAAATGTTTTACCGGTTCCGGTTTGTGCAATTCCCATCATATCACGTCCAGACATGATTACAGAGAAAGATTTTTCCTGAATAGGAGTAGGCGTAACAAATCCTAATTCGTCAACTGCTTTTTGTAATGATTTTGGAAGATTAAATTTTTCGAAAGTGCTCATTTGCTTTAAATTTTGTGCAAATGTACGTTAAATTCATGGTTTTTCTATCAAATTCTTAAAATGATCTGATAATTTGTTAATCTAACTATTTAATTTTCAATGTTAAAAACCTTCAAAAACGCCTAATCCAAATAAAGCAAAATCGTATTTTACAGGATCGTTTGGATCCATTTCTCTTAATTTTGTGTCTAGTTCTAATAAGGCTTTTGCATCATTTTGTTTACGCGAAAGAATTTCCAGTTTACGGGCAACATTTCCCGAATGCACATCAAGCGGGCAAGACAAAACAGAAGGAGAAATGCTTTTCCAAATTCCTAAATCTACACCTTTTGCGTCTTGGCGCACCATCCAGCGCAAATACATGTTGATTCGTTTTGCGGCTGAATTGTTTAATGGATCTGAAATGTGTTTTTGAGTTCTTGGAAGATGATCTGTTTCGAAGAATATCTTTTTAAATTCACTGATACTTTTCTGAAGACTGTCTTTTTCCTGATTTTTAGCAAATACAGATTCCAGTCCGTCGTGGTTTTTGTAAATGTGTTGCAAACCTTTTATAAAACCAGCGAAATCATGCCCGTTGAAAGTTCTATGGACAAAAGTTTCTAATCTTGCTAAATCTTCATCAGAATGCGACATGACGAAATCATAAGGCGTGTTGCCCATTAATTCCATCATTTTGTGCGAGTTTTTTATAATCATTTTGCGATTTCCCCAAGCGATAGATGCGCTAAGAAAACCAGCAATTTCGATATCTTCTTTCTGAGTAAAGAGATGCGGAATTTGAACAGGATCACTTTCGATAAAATCCTGATTGTTGTATTGAATGACTTTCTCGTCGAGAAAATCTTTTAGTTCTTGTTTGTTCATCTTAAAATGAAATCGTCTTATTTATTCGAGTGCCCTAGCCCTGATGGGAGGGAAAATCCTTTTGTGGCGGGGTTCGCCACAAAAGATTTGGAAGGACAGCAGGAAATAGCTCCTAATTACCCTAATTGCTAATTTGTCCGTCAACCATAACTAACTTTCTGTCAGCCATGTTCGCCAATTCTTCGTTGTGTGTTACGATTACGAAAGTCTGTCCGAATTCGTCTCTTAACTGAAAAAACAATTGGTGCAGGTTTTCTGCAGAATGTGTATCTAAATTTCCAGAAGGTTCATCGGCAAAAATTACATCTGGCTTGTTGATTAAAGCTCTTGCTACTGCCACACGCTGTTGTTCTCCGCCCGAAAGTTCGCTTGGTTTATGGTTTATTCTGTGCGAAAGTCCTAAATAAGTAAGCAATTTTACAGCTTCTTTTTCTGTTTCAGATGGTTTTTTGCCTGCAATATGCGCTGGAATACAAACGTTTTCTAATGCTGTAAATTCAGGAAGCAATTGATGGAACTGAAATATGAAGCCTAAATTTAAGTTTCTGAAATCAGATAATGTTTTGTCCTGTTTGCTTTTCTTTTTAAAATAACGACTGTAAAATGTCACCATCATTAGAATTGGCGCAGCAAGTATTGCCCAAGTGGCATAGCCAAAAATGTCATTTTCAATTTTGTTTCGAAAAAATAATAAAAATACGGCCAATATCACAACATAGAAAGCACTTAACCAAGTAATGATTTTGAATATTTTTTCTTGTTTAGAATTGTTGTCTTTGATGTCTTGTAGCTCCAAAACATTCTTACCATTTATAGTTAGTGAAGAATCCGGATTATGATCTGGTTTGTCTAAAGTTCCTAAAATTTGCAATAAAGTTGTTTTTCCCGCACCTGAAGCACCAACGATAGAAACAATTTCGCCTTTTTTAATATGTAAATCAACTCCTTTTAAAACTTCAAGTTTGTCGTAGAATTTATGTATGTTTTTTGCGTGTATCATGTAGTGAAACTGTTTTTACAAAGAAACGAAGATTATAGACAATAATCAAATTACAAAATCAATGTCAAATATCAATGTCAAAACTCAATGTCAATTTCAAAAATAAAGCCCGAATTCCAAAAATGAAAGTCGCATTTTTTAATAAAAACTAAAAACTCAATCGGCATATTTATTGGTGTGGGAATCTTGAAATTTTAATTTAGAAAAGAAATAATGTTATTTAGAGGATAATTTTTAATTTCGATTAACTTAAAAATGAATTTGTTATGCAGGATTTAGAGGTTGAAGAAGATAACAGGGTGTCAAAATTGATTATCGGATTGGTTTTGGATGGAATTGGTATGATTTCTTTTTCAATTCCTTTTTTAGGTGAGTTTTCAGATGTAATATGGGCGCCGATTGCAGCTTTAATTATGTCTAGAATGTATAAAGGACGAGTAGGGAAGGTTGCGGGTGTTTTGACTTTTATTGAGGAAATATTGCCTTTTACGGATATTATTCCATCTTTTACACTAACATGGATTTATACTTATTTCTTTCAGAAAAAATAAAAAAAGGACGGTTTTTAAGCCGTCCTTTTTATTTTATTTATTGTACAATTATTTTTTTGACATATTGTGTTTTCTTGGTTTGAGGGTTTGTTACTTTAATTACAAAAACTCCTTTAGAATGCAGTTGAATGGTTTCTTGTGTGTTTCCTCTAATTTTTTGTTTCAATACTTCTTTTCCAGCAATATCATAGATTTTGACATCTGCAACTTCTGTTTCTTCACTGTCAATAAAAACAGAAAATGCACCATTGCTTGGAACTGGCCAAACGCTAAAATTATTTCTGATTTCTTTAGTTATGTCTTCTGTTCCTAAATTAATGCTTTGTCCGCTAATAATGTTTACTTTTCTTTTCATTGTACCTCCTTCAGAATCGGTTACAGTAAATTCAAAAGAACATAATCCGTTTGAAGCTGGTGTAAATGCCACAACATTGGTGTTTAATGTTGCGCCTCCATTTACAACATTTGAAATAGAATAAGAAACACCGCTAGTAAAACCTTGTGATAGTTTTTGAATGTTGATGTCTATTTTATTGCCTTGAGGAGATTCGTAATGAGGTAGTGACATCCATTGTAAATATTTATCCAAATTTGTATAACCGTCTAAATCTGTATCTGCATTAGAATCTGAGAAATCACCAGCGCCAGAATTTATATTCGTTCCAATAAGTTTCTCCCACCAATCAGGAAGTCCGTCTTTATCTGTATCCCAATTTGCATCTCTTGTTATGATTGGGTAAATTTCAAAACCTCCAACGTCGGCCTCGTTATCTGGAAAACCAGGTTTTTTAGTAACGCTTCCAACAGAAGAAGTTGTTCCGTTTAAGGTTTCGTTTATAATTCTTTGGTCGTGATCATCAAAAACAGGTTGTGTACATCCAACATCTGATAGAACAATTTTGTAGGCATTTTTAGCAGATTGTGTTGTTACGTAAGAAGGGAAAAAGGGTGTGTTTACAAAGTTTTCATAAGAAACAGTGTTTCCTGAAGCTTTTCTTCCAGCAGTTTGGTTGTTTTCATCGAAATATCCGGGCATGACATTTCCATTGAAATAACATTGTTGCATTCCTGTTCCAACTCCTTCGTTTTGTTGATTAAAAGCAACGAATATTTTAGATCCTGCTCCTGGTTTGTAATAGTTATTTACGAAGTTTACCTCTTTCGTTCCTCCGTCGGTTGTTCTGCCTCCCCAGTTGTATACAACATTGTTGGTAATGTCCATTCTTCCGGTATAAGCGCCACTTCCGTCCAAGCCACCACCAAGACTCCAGTTACGGCCGTAGCAATGTGCAAGTAAATTATGGTGGAAACTTCCAATATCACCACCAATAGTTGCTGCATAACCGTGTTCTGTACCGGCTGGATAATTTTGATGATTAGCAGCATTTAAAGCTTCAGAAATTAGTGTTCTCTGAAGTGTTATGTTTTTTCCGGATCTTGAACTGAAAGATTCGTCAATTGTCCAGCTGATAGAACAGTGATCAATAATACTGTTATCGGCGCCTGTTAATCCCATTCCATCGTAAGTTGGTCCAGCTCCAATTCGTACTCTTAAGTTTTGTACAATTGCGTCATTTCCTGTTACTCCAAAAGGGGCAGAACGAATACAAATTCCTTTTCCAGGTGCGGTTTGACCTGCAACAGTTACATAAGGCTGGCTCAAGACCAAGCGAGAATTTAATTGAATGATTCCAGAAGTATTAAAAACGATTGTTCTTGGTCCGATGTCGTTCGTAACAGCCTCACGGAAACTTCCAGGACCGCTGTCATCCAGATTGGTTACATAGACGACTTTTCCACCACGTCCTCCTCTTGCAAAACGACCATATCCTTCAGCATCTGGAAAAGCAAGTTGTGCAGGGCGAAAACGCCAGACATTTCCTTTTTCTATTCCGTTTGCTAAAACTTCGTCAATACGCCAGTAGTACGTTGCTCCGGTATATAATCCGTTTACTTGATAAGAATTGCTTGCTAAAGGTTGATTTCCTTTGTATTCTGGTGAAGAGGTTGTAGCCGCATCTACCGCAGCCTGATCTGTTCCGAAATAAATATTATGAGAAACGGCATTGGCAGCGCCAGTCCATTGCAATAATTTACCGCCTGAAGTCAATTCAACATGCTCGTCATTTTGTTTCGGATTTGGATTTGTTGCCTGATAGAAAATATTTGGGGTATTCAGTTCAAAACCATTAAACATGATGTTTTTTATGTTTTCTGTTCCCGAAGTTTCGGCAGCCATTAGTATAACGACATCATTTCCTGTGGTTGCCTGAAATTTTAGATAAACTGATTTTGCATCTGCAGTTTTGAGAGCTCTCACCGTTGGGATCAAGTTGTCTACTACTAAATTTCCATTAATAGAAATATCAATCGGGCTAAAGTTGTTTCCTTGAGGACTGTCAACAGCATTAAAAAAAGCTAAAAAGGTGTGTTCTCCAGTTGTTAATCCACTTATTTTAAGCTCGATTTGAGCGCCTAAATTTGCAGTTGTGCCTTTTACGGTAAGTCCGTCACTCACTAATCTTGCATAATATGGAGCTTGAATTCCGGCTTTATACCAGTTGGTTCCGAGAGCATCACCTTTGTCTCCAATTCTGGTTACGGTAAATGTTACTCCGTTTTCGGTATAAGTGCTCGTGTTTCCAGAAGCAACTACCCATGTACTGTAATCTGGATCGTTTACTTCTGTTTTAGGTCTTCCTGACTGATCAAAGTCAATTTTTACAATTGGATTTTGGGCAAAAATCTTTGTTTTCGGCGAAATGAGACACAGGAATGTCGCCATTACGGAGAGTTTTAAGTAGTTTTTCAGCATTTCAAATTGTGGTTTGGTTAGTAAGTAATTTTAGTTAGAAAGAAAAAAAAGTTTAAAACCTTGAATATCAGTTTTGAAGTGTATTCTAACTATTGTAAAGTTTGTTATTACTTAAAATAAAACTATCCTGTAGCGTCCTGTTCTGGTTGCTGATATGCTATTAATTTTGGAATAAAAAAATGATATGTGTTTTTTTATTGTAAAATTTTTAAAAAGTCAATATTTGATAAATAGGGCGATTGCTTCAAAAAAAGCTAAAATTATTACTTTTAAAAAACTGGGTGTTTTTTAGATGAAGAAATCGAAATAAAGTAAAAAATCATGATTAAGAAAGTATCTTAACCAGAACGGATTTTTAAAATTAAAAGAAGTTATGATGAAGGGTTAGTCTTTAAATAAAAATCCAAGTCCCATTCTTTTGAGCATTTTCTTTTCGAAATTCCAAAAAAAGCGGAATTGCCCAAAAATGGTTCCAATAGCAACCAATAAAACTTGATAAACAGGAAGTATAATTAATAAACGTATTAAGGTAAACCAAACAACACCTAAATCTTCTTTGTGGATTCCTACCCAATCACAAAAAGGTCTGGAAATCCATGCAGATGCCGATCCTGTGATGGCAAAAACAATTAGTATGATGATGGCTTGTAGGTTGGAAGTAATTCCCCAGCGTTCTTTTAGTTTGTTCATTATTTATTTATAACCATTACAAATATACTAACATTATCTTAATGGGACATAGCCCGCGAGCTTTTGTTTGTAAGTATTTTGAAAATAAATCATGTAGTTATAAATCAAATAATTTACTTCGTATCCATAATGAATTTGTGGCTGATAATCGATTCTCATTTCGTACAAATTTGGATTGTATCGATTGGGTTGCAAAACTCGATTATTCCATTCTGTAACATATTGATAATTTTTATTTTCAAGAAAAGCTAAACTGTGGTAATTTCTTGGTAGCGCTGTCGAGCTTAACCAATAATTAAATCCGTTATCAATAATGATGACTTCGTATTCGAGAGAATCGTTTGCTATTCTAATAGTGTCGTTTTCTGTTTTATTTGAAGGTGTTTTATGATTGTCCGCGATATTTTGCGAAGCCGTAGAACACGCAATTATCGTTGCCAATATAAATAATATAGAAATGCACTTTTTCATGATTTAAATTTACGAAGAATAGGCGAGAATGAGGAGAGGTTTAACAAGATTTTGAGGTTCAAAGAGGCAAAGTAACAAAGTGACAGAGTAGCAAAGTAGCAAGATTAAATCTTTAATGACATAAAGAAAAAAGCTGTTTGCAATTTATTGCAAACAGCTTCAATTATTTTTTAAGCCTTTGTCACTCTGTTACTTTGTAACTTTGAGCCTTATTTACTTCCAAACAATTTCCCGATAAATCCGGCAATACCTCCTTTGCTTTTGGTTACAACTAAAACATCTGCTACATCAACTTTTCCGTCGTTATTTTGATCTAGGCCGAATTGCATTCCGTATTTAGAGATTGTATCCATTATTCCAGATGCTTGGCCGCTGTTTCCTGAAATAGAATTGATAATATCTGAAATTTGAAAACTGTTGTCGTTGGGATCTTTTGCTTTATTTACTAAAGAGCCTAAAATTTGTGGGATCAAATTGGAAGCAACTCCGTTTGAGTCAGCGCTGCTTAAACCGAATTTTTGTCCAAGACTTCCGCTCAATTGTTGCTGGATTTGCTGTACTACTGGATTTGAGCTGTCAATAGCCGAATTTCCGTTAAATAATCCAGCGATTTGATCAGTTCCGCCTTCAGAAACAATTTTCTTTAATCCTTCAAAAATAGAATTGCTAGTTTCGCTTATAACGGCTTCATTGTGTTCATTGGGAACTGCGTTATTGTTTACGACAGCACTACCTCCGTATTGCTGTACTAATTGGGTTAATTGTTCAAACATGATATAGAGAGTTTAAAATTACACGCCAAAACTAATAAAAAGAAAGGGATTTACTACAAAAATGTAGTAAATCCCTTTAAAGATAATCTATTTTTTAATTACTTAGCTTAACAAAGTAATAATTTGTGATGCTAGTTCGGTACCAATTCTGTCTTGTGCTTCTCCAGTTGCAGCTCCGATGTGTGGAGTCAATGAAATTTTAGAGTGCATTAAGATTGCCATTTCTGGTTTTGGCTCGCTTTCGAAAACGTCTAAACCTGCAAAAGCAACTTTTCCTGAATCTAAAGCTTTTACTAAAGCAACTTCATCAATAACACCTCCACGAGCACAGTTTACGATTCCAACACCGTCTTTCATGATTTCAAGTTCTTTTTCTCCAATGATGTATCCCTCTTGAGCAGGAACGTGTAAGGTAATGAAATCTGCTTCTTTGAATAAAGATTCTAAAGATTGAGAAACGATTGTTGTAGTGATTGATTGTCCGTCGAAAAATTCAACTTTTACATCAACCTGTGGAATAAAGCTGTCAGCAGCGATAACTTTCATTCCTAAACCAAGAGCCATTTTTGCAGTAGCTTGTCCGATACGACCAATACCAACAATACCTAAAGTTTTTCCTCTTAATTCAGTTCCGTTAGCGTAAGCTTTTTTCAAACCGTCAAAGTTTGAATCTCCTTCAAGAGGCATATTTCTGTTAGAATCATGTAAAAAACGAACACCAGAAAATAAGTGTCCAAATACTAATTCGGCAACAGATTCTGAAGATGAAGCAGGAGTGTTAATTACATGGATTCCTTTGCTTTTTGCATAATCCACATCGATATTGTCCATACCAACACCACCGCGACCGATGATTTTGATTCCAGGACAAGCATCGATAATATCTTTACGAACTTTAGTTGCACTACGAACTAAAATTACGTCAATGTTGTTTTCATTAATATAGTTAGCTACTTGTTCTTGAGCTACTTTTGTAGTGATAACTTCAAATCCACCTTTTTCTAAGGCTAGAACTCCACTTTTAGAAATTCCGTCATTTGCTAATACTTTCATTGTGTGTATGTTGTTTGTTTGGTTAATCGTTAAATCGTTTATTTGTTTAATCGATTAAACCAGCTATTTGATTTTTCTTTTTTTGAGTTTGACGTTGTATCGGTTAAACGATTAACCAAATAAACGATTAAACTTTGCTTTCCAATGCTTTCATTACATCAACTAAAACCTGAACGCTTTCGATTGGCATAGCGTTGTAGATTGAAGCTCTATAACCACCAACAGAACGGTGTCCTGGTAATCCAGAAATGTTAGCTTCTTTCCATAAAGCGTCAAAAGTTGCAGTATGATCAGGGTTTGTTAGTAAGAAAGTAACATTCATGTTAGAACGATCTTCTACTTTTGCAGCACCTTTAAATAATGGGTTTCTGTCGATTTCAGCATAAAGCAATTCAGCTTTTGCATTGTTTAATTTTTCAACAGCAGCGATTCCACCTTTTTCTTTAATCCATTGTAAAGTTAAAAGAGAAACGTAAACAGAAAAAACAGGTGGAGTATTGTACATACTTTCTGCTTTAATATGTTTAGCGTAATCTAACATACTAGGGATAGTTCTTCCGTTTTTGCCTAAGATTTCTTCTTTAATTACCACTAAAGTAGTTCCTGCAGGTCCCATGTTTTTTTGGGCTCCAGCATAGATAATGTCAAATTTAGAGAAATCTAATTCACGAGAAAAAATATCAGAACTCATGTCGCAAACAACAGGAACATTTGTTGTTGGGAATTCTTTCATTTGAGTTCCGAAAATGGTATTGTTACTTGTGCAGTGGAAATAATCAGCATCTGCTGGAATTTCGTAACCTTTTGGAACATAAGTATAATTGTCTTCTTTTGAAGAAGCTACGACAACAGTTTCACCGAAAAGTTTAGCTTCTTTGATAGCCGCAGTTGCCCACGTTCCTGAATCTAAATAAGCCGCTTTTCCGTTTTCTTTTAATAAATTGTATGGTGCCATTAAGAATGCTGTACTTGCACCACCTTGTAAAAATAAAGCCTGATAACCTTTTCCTTGAAGTCCTAATAATTCTAAAGCAAGGGAACGAGCTTCCTCCATAACTGCAACGAAATCTTTGCTTCGGTGCGAGATTTCAAGGATAGATAACCCTGAATCATTAAAATTTAAAATTGCTTTTGATGCCTTCTCAAAAACTTCCTGAGGTAAAATACTTGGTCCTGCGCTGTAGTTGTGTTTTTTCATGGTTGTTGTTAATAGTCGAAAATTTTAAAGACGCAAATTTCGGCAATAAGAGCCGAAAAAGCGTTAAAATATTCGAAATAATTAAACAATTTATTACTTTGTTGTTAACAAAAACGTTATAGTATCGACATTATCTGCGTAATCCCACAATTGCGGTTTTTGTGTTTCTCCGAATGCAATGCTATTTTGTGTTAAATCATTGCTGACAATGCATTGAATTTGATCTGAGTCTGTGTGAAGGCGTTTTTCTAATTCTTCAAGACTTTCGTAGTATTCATAAAAAACGCTTGAAATAGGCGAGGCGTAGCTTGCGTCTTCTTTTAATGTTAAAAATCCGTTGTCTAATAACTTGAAATTACTCATTAAAAAAACAGCCTTATTATAATCATAATTATTAGCATATTTTTCATAATGAATGACATCCTGATATTTGAACATGGCTTGAAAAAAAGCATCAAACGAATAATCTTTTGGAATAAAAAGCTTAGAAACATTTCGGCATCCTAAACCAAAATATCGAAAAATATCTTCTCCTAAATTTTCTAATTGTTCGTTTGTTTCTTTTCCCGTTAAAATAGCGGCTGAATTTCTATTTTTACGAATAATAGAAGGTTTGTCTTTAAAATAATATTCAAAATATCTAGCAGTATTATTACTTCCCGTTGCAATTACGGCATCAAAATTTTCTAATTTTCCTTCTACAAAAGTGATTTTATCTTTAAAATTTTCATCAACAGCAATTAAGTATTTAGCTAAAAATGGTAGTAAATGCTGGTCATTTGACGAAGTTTTGATTAAAGCGCTATAACCTGTTATTAAAACAGATAAAAAATCATGAAAACCTACTAAAGGAATATTTCCGGCTAAAATCAAAGCAACGGTTTTTGATTTGTCGTTGTCCGGATCAATTTTATATGCCGAAAGCCATTTGTCTATATTTTCTGCTGTAAGAGCTTCAGCCCATGACTGTATAGAAAAATAAACTTGTTCAGGTGTATACCATCCGTTATGAGATTGCGATAAATATATCAGTTTTTCAAAATCTTCAAAAAAGATGTCATTATGCAATACGTCAGATTTTCGCTCAGATGCACCTTCAGAAAACTGACTTAAAAATTTTCCTAATTCAACAAAAACACTTTTTTTTGTTTCTAATGTCATAATGTTTGCTTATGAATTGTTTTGATTGTAATTTTGCACAAAAATAAGCATAATTAAGTCGAAAGTCAAAAGTCATAAAGTCAAAAGCTATACTTGTCTTTATTTTACTTAGAACTTTCAGGCTTTTAACTTTAAGACTAAGAAAACGATGGCAATTATTATAACTGACGAATGCATCAATTGCGGGGCTTGCGAACCAGAGTGCCCAAATACAGCAATATATGAAGGAGCAGATGATTGGAGATATAAAGACGGAACAAGTCTTTCTGGAAAAATTGTATTACCTGACGGAACTGAAGTTGACGCTGATGATGCACAAACTCCAATTTCTGACGAAATCTACTATATAGTACCAGGAAAATGTACAGAATGTAAAGGTTTCCATGATGAGCCACAGTGTGCTGCGGTTTGTCCAGTTGACTGTTGTGTACCAGATGATAATCATGTAGAAGATGAAGAAACGTTGTTGGAAAGACAATCTTTCCTACACGGAGAATAATCTTTCCTTTATTCATAATATAATCCTGAGCCAAAACTCAGGATTTTTTTGTGCCCTGAAATCAGGTATTTTTAAAAGGTACTTTGTTGATAGCTAATGTTTTATTTTTGAAGTGTTGCTTAATTGTTAAAAAAATAATACTTTAGTTGAAAAATTAACAATGCCTATGAAGAGATTGCTACTTTTATTTGTTGTTTTACTCAACTATGTAAGCGTTTTTGCACAAAGCGAAGAGTATTCTATTATTGTTAAGGATATAGAAACCTTGGAGCCAATACAAAATGCTACGGTTAGAATAATGAAAACCCAGCAGATTTTATTAAGTAATGAAGAAGGAAAAGTTACTTTTATGCTGACAGGGGGATCTAATGTTCAGGTTTCTGAAGCTAATTATGAAGATCTGACTGTACGTTGGACTTCTTTAAATGGAGAGCAAAAATTTGTTATTTATTTAAAGAGTAAGAACAATAAATTAGATGAAGTAGTTTTATCTAAGGAATCTCCAGAAAAAATACTGCAGAAATTGGTTAACAATTCTACTAAGAAAATTAGTGTTTCCCATAGACAGAAAGTATATGTGAGAGAGTTTTTTATGCTCGACAATCAGTATACATATTATAATGATGGGTTAGTGAATTTTCAATTTGATAAAAATAATAATGCAACAACTTTATTGGTTGAGCAAAATCGCTCCTACGGATTGTTGGAAGTAGATGTAAGTGCCGATTTGAAAGGATATAATTTGAATAATATAATGGAGAATTATTCGAATTTTAAATATTTTGATCCATTATTAGATTCAAAGTCAAAAAAATCATACGATTTTACAATAAAAGGGCATTCAAAAAACAAAGATTATTATATAATGACAGTTGTTCCGTTGGATAAAGCCAAAGAAGCAATTGATAATTTCGAAATCATTTATGATCCTTTGAAAAAAATTATTGTAGAATTTACAATTTCAACTACGCCTGCAACTCTTGATAAAGTAGAAGAAAAGACAAAAGAAGGCGAAAAAAACTTAACAAAATCTTTTGTAAAAGTAAATTATAGATGGGACGGAACTGATTATTATGTATTAAGTTCTAATGAAGAAATTGGTTATGATGTTGTTTTAAAAGACAGGACTAAAAATATTCAAGTTAGAAATAGCTTTGTGACAACAGGTTTTAATAAACAAAATTTCACTTATAATGAAAGTGATGTTTTTAAAGAGAAATCGCTTTTTAATAAGAAAAATAAAATCTTGACCAATTATTGGGATACTTCTGGTTTTACGGCTACTGATGAAGAAAAAGCCATTATTGCATCTTTAGAATTTAAATTGTAATTAAATAAATAGGAAAGAAAAATCCTGAACAATTAAGTTCAGGATTTTTTGTTTATGCTAATTGATAGAAGTTGAAGTCTAGAAATTAAATCCAAGTCTCGCATAGTAATAAGCTCCGTTGAATCCCATTTGTACGGCATCCCAGTAACCACCTGCTTCAACCCAATCATCTTGTTGATCAGGATAAATATTTAATAAGTTATTTGCTCCAATGCTAATTTTAGTTGATTTAGAAAGTTTAAATCCTAAAGTTAAATCGGTTACTATTTTTGCTCCGTAAGTATCTGTAGCTGATTTTTTCTGAATTGCATACAATTGATCTTCTGTTTGATCTGGAGAAGTTCTAAAATCTTCTGGGGTTAAATCACTCATTTGATAATCTAGCAATTTAACTTCACTAAATCTTGTAAAAGCTAATCCTGCATCAAACCATTTTCTACCATAATTTAGGTTTAAACCAAATTTGTTTGGCGGAGCAGAAGCTAATAAAAAAGCCCTGTCACGCTCTCCAAAGAAAGTCTTTTCGTCTAGGTTACCGTTTTTTACTTTATCAATTTTCATGTGATTAATGTTTCCTACCAGTGTAGCGCTTAATCGGTTTTCATTAAAACTCTTTTTCCAAGAAACTACCACATCCATACCAGTCGTTTTTGTGTCTACACCATTGACAAAAAATTGCGCTTTATCAACATTTGTCCCCAGTTGCGATGCGTCAAAGTATCCAGTTAATACGATTCTGTCATTTACATTAATTAAATATCCGTCTAAAGTTGCTGTAAAATCACCAAAACTAGCTGTGAATCCCAAAGATGCATTTACTGCTTTTTCTTCATTAAGTTTCTGAATTCCAAATGCTCTTGTTATTTCGCTGTCATTTGGCGCCAAAAGAACTTCTGTTGCCCCGCCAGAGCTAAAGTTTGTAAAACGTAGATTATAGTAAATTTGGGCTAAAGAAGGAGCACGAAAACCTGTACTAACAGAACCTCTAAGATTAATTTTGTCTGTTAGTTTTAGTCTAGAAGCGAGCTTACCATTTATTGTACTACCAAAATCGCTGTAATTTTCATAACGTACCGCTCCACTTACCATCCAAGCTTCAGTAACATCTAATTCTGCATCTGTGTATAAAGAAAAATTGGTACGGCTTTTATTTACTTCATTCAAAGGACTGTATCCAGGAAAACCCTGAGAACCTCCTGGTCGTGAAATTGTTGGAGAAGAATCTGGATCTGTTGGGTCATAATCCGGATTTGGAATTGTTGGTGCACTCTGTGTTGCAGGATCAGTAATAGGTACTCCATTTGTGTCATAAGTTGCATAAGAGCCAATTTCTCCCGCAAAAATCTCGAATTGCTCTACTCTAAATTCGGTTCCAAAAGCAATATTTAATCCGCCTAAAACGTCAGCATAATTTTTAGAAACATCTAAATTTGTAGTATTTTGAAGTAAGCTATGTCCACCGGCATCAAATTCTGTTGGCGAATTTTCTTCAAGAGAAGCATTGAGTGTTCCTTTAATATCATAATGAAATTTATTTTTTCCTAAGGTATTGCTTAAATCCCATTTCCAGCCGCCAGATGTTTCAGTTCTAATTCCAGCTGCAATAGAATTGTCATTTATTTTAGACGTAATTCTTGGCGTATAACCTCCTGGGTAGATTTCTTCAACCACTCTTTCTCCATCATTTCTGGTAAAGGCGTAGGCATCAGTATCTCTGAAATTACTTCCTCCAAAAGCATAAAATTGTGTTTTTTCAGAAATTGGAATAGCAAGATTTACAAATAAGTTTACTCCTTGAATTTCGGCCTCACCAAATCCTTTTCTAAAATCAAAACCTGGTCTTAATGTTTTGTTTTTGTTTAAAAACTCTCCGGTCACATTTACGTATCCTCCTTTATTTCCAATTGAAGTACCGTAATTAGCGGCAATTTTTACAGAGCCTCCATCAAAATCCTGATCTTTACCAAAAGAATTTCCATATCCCTTTTGGTCTAATCGATAGCCTTTTGTGTTGGCAGTGCCTTCAGGAAAATCTCCTTTAGCATGTGTGTTAAATGCGCCATACGTAATAGAGCCAGTAAATTCATCAACATTATCATTTGTTACAATATTTACGACACCTGCAATCGCATCAGATCCATATTGGGCGGCTGCACCGTCGCGTAAAATCTCTATTCTTTTAATAGATGCAGCTGGAATTGCATTTAAATCTGTTCCTGTATTTCCGCGTCCGCGTGTTCCAAATAGATTAATTAAAGAGGACTGATGTCTTCTTTTTCCGTTAATTAAAACCAAAGTTTGATCTGGTCCCATACCTCTTAAAGAAGCAGGATCTACGTGATCGGCACCATCAGAACCAGATTGTTTATTGGCATTAAACGATGGAGCAACATATTGAAGTAATTCGTTGATCTCTAATTTTCCACTTTGAGTTACTACGTCTTTTACGTTAATTACATCGATAGGAACAGCCGAATTTACTACGGTTCTTTTTGAATTTCTAGAACCAACGACAACGACGTCATTCAAAATTTGTCCATCACTTTCGCTAAGTGTGATGTCAATTTTATTAGTTGAAGCTATTTTTTCTACCGTTGAAAATCCAACATAACTAAAAATTAATGTTGCACCTTCTTTTACTTTTATTCTGTAACTACCCTCAAAATCAGTAGAAACGCCATTTGATGTTCCCTTTTCTAAAATATTAACGCCAGGAAGTGGTGCGCCAGACTTGTCTTTGACAAAACCGGAGACTTCTTTCTGTGCAAACAGAAATGCTGAATTTAGCAGAAATAGTAATAATGCAATCTTTTTCATGGTAAATGGTTTTTTGGTTTGTTTTTTGTTGATTAGGTTTATAAAATTAGCGTTTTTTAACAAAAAATTAATAAAATGTTTAAAAATTTTAAACGTGAGCTTTAAAATTATATTATTGAACATTTTTACTTCGCGCAAGAGGTATTAAATCTTATATTTGCAAAATTTTAAAGCCAAAAAATATCATTTTGGCAGAAAAGAAAAATGAGCATTAAAATCACAAAACATTAAAACACACTATTTAATGTTTTAGACCAAAGCATAAAAGGTCGAATAAATACTATAGACACAAACAGATGAAAGCAGGAATTGTAGGATTACCAAATGTTGGAAAATCAACATTATTTAATTGTTTATCTAATGCAAAAGCGCAAAGTGCAAACTTTCCATTTTGTACAATCGAACCTAATATTGGTGTTGTAAACGTTCCAGATCCAAGAATCAACAAATTGGAAGAATTGGTAAAACCAGAACGCGTTCAAATGGCGACTGTAGATATCGTAGATATTGCAGGTTTGGTAAAAGGTGCAAGTAAAGGTGAAGGTCTAGGAAACCAGTTTTTAGGAAACATTAGAGAGTGTAATGCAATCATTCACGTTTTACGTTGTTTTGACAATGATAATATCGTTCACGTTGACGGAAATGTAAATCCAATTCGTGATAAAGAAACTATCGACATCGAATTGCAGTTAAAAGATTTAGAAACAATCGAAAAACGTTTAGAAAAAGTAAAACGTGCTGCAAAAACAGGAAATAAAGAAGCTCAAACTGAAGAGGCTTTATTAAACAGAATTAGAGAAGCTTTATTGCAAGCAAAATCTGCAAGAACAATCGTTCCTCAAAGCAATGATGAGGAGGTTTTGATGGAAGGTTTTCAACTAATTACGGCAAAACCTGTTTTATACGTTTGTAACGTTGATGAAAGTTCTGCTGTAAACGGAAATAAATATGTGGATCAAGTTCGTGAATTAGTAAAAGACGAAGATGCTGAAGTTATCATTCTTTCAGTTGGAGCAGAAGCTGATATTACTGAATTAGAAAGCTATGAAGAGCGTCAAGTTTTTCTTGAAGATATGGGATTAACTGAGCCAGGAGCTTCAGTTTTAATTCGTGCAGCTTACAAATTATTGAAACAACAAACATACTTTACAGCTGGTGTAAAAGAAGTTCGTGCTTGGACTATTCCAATTGGAGCTACAGCACCGCAAGCAGCTGGAGTTATTCATACTGATTTTGAAAAAGGATTTATTCGTGCAGAAGTTATTTCGTATGAAGATTACGTTCAGTACGGTTCTGAGTCAAAAGCAAAAGAAGCTGGAAAATTCAAAGTAGAAGGAAAAGAATACATAGTGAAAGATGGTGATGTAATGCACTTCCGTTTCAACGTTTAATCTTTTTTTAGATAATAGAAGAAAGAGAATAGAAAAACTGCTGGAGAGATTCAGCAGTTTTTTTATGCTTTGAAATTTGTTAATAGGTTTGTCAGGCTGAGCGGAGTCGAAGCCCACGCAAAGATTGTCGATTTTCTTTGTTGCTTTTTGTAGTGTGATTGCTTCGTTCCTCGCAATGACAAAAAATCCGTGTAAATTCGCGCTTTTGCGAAAGCGAATCAGTAAAATCTGCGTTCCATTTCGCAAAACAAAATTTTTGGCTCAAAAATTGGTTACAGAAAAATAACCAATTACTAATCTAAAATCAACCAATTAAAATGCTAAAAAAATCATTCAAATTTCTAGGCTGGACACTTTTCGGAATCTTCGCTTTTCTGGCGCTTTACATTTCATCTGTTTTAATTATTTCAAAAATCACGGTTAATTCAGATGCAGATTTGATAAAACAAGAAAGAACAGTTCCTATTTATATTCTTTCAAACGGTGTTCATACCGATATTGTCGTTCCAATTAAAAATGAAATCAAAGATTGGCGCAATGCAATTCAGTTCAACCAAACAAAATCAAAAGATTCTTTAATGAATTATATCGCATTTGGCTGGGGCGACAAAGGATTTTATTTAGATACACCAGAATGGTCAGATTTAAAAGCAAGTACTGCCTTAAAAGCTGCTTTTGGAGTAAGTTCATCAGCAATGCATACGACTTTTTTTAAACAATTACGAGAAGGAGAAGATTGTAAGCGTATTTTAATTTCTAAAGAAAATTATCAAAAACTGGTAACTTATATTTCAGAAAGTTTTAGTGATCCAGTTCATCCACAATGGATTGAAGGCCATAGTTACGGTATGAAAGACGCTTTTTATGAAGCAAAAGGAAGTTATAGCCTTTTTTATACTTGTAATACTTGGGCAAACAATGCTTTAAAAGCGGCAAATCAAAAAGCAAGTTTGTGGACGGTTTACGACAAAGGGATTTTCTGTCATTATAAATGATAGAATAATTTACATGGAAAAAATGTAAAATCTTACTAAAATACAAGAAGCAACAGGCTTTTATTATTGCTTAAATTTGAGTGTATATCAAAAAATCAGCAAAATGAAGGTCAAAAATATTTTTTCAAAAACATGGTT
Organism: Flavobacterium potami; assembly: GCF_020026915.1. Lineage (GTDB taxonomy): Bacteria > Bacteroidota > Bacteroidia > Flavobacteriales > Flavobacteriaceae > Flavobacterium > Flavobacterium potami. Next base: position 432,130 of record NZ_JAINUY010000002.1, read on the forward strand.
TCTACTAAAGAATACTTTTTTAGAATTTAATGATGATAATGCCATCAAACTTAGTGCGGCCTTGTCTTATTATACCATATTTGCATTGCCTCCTTTATTAATTATTATCATTACAATCTGTGGTTTTTTCTTTGGTGAAGAAGCCGTTACAGGTCAGCTTTACGGACAAATAAACGGATTGGTGGGTAATGGTGCAGCAACGCAAATTCAGGAAGCAATAAAAAATGTACAATTGTCTGGAAATAATGTTTTTGCAACTGTATTTGGAGTTGTAATGTTGCTAATTGGTGCCTCTGGAGTTTTTGCAGAAATTCAGAGTTCTATAAATTATATTTGGGGACTTCGCGCTAAACCTGATAAAGGAGTTAGGAAATTTATACAAAACAGATTAATGTCATTCTCTATGATTGCATCTGTAGGTTTTTTAATGATCGTCAGTTTATTTATCAATACAGTGCTAGATTTAGTTAGTGCTCGTTTAAAAATATATTTTCCAGAAAGTACTGTTTACCTGTTTTATGTAGTCAATATAGTGATTGTATTGGCTAGTATCACGTTATTATTTACGATAATTTTTAGGACTTTGCCTGATGGAAAAATAAGATGGAAAGATGCTATTATAGGATCTAGTGTTACTGCCGTGCTTTTTATGATCGGTAAATTTGCTATCGGATTTTATTTGGGAAGTTCTACAGTTGCTTCAGTTTATGGCGCAGCTGGTTCTGTTATTATTATTTTGGTTTGGGTTTATTATTCGGCAATTATTCTGTATTTTGGAGCAGAATTTACTAAAGTCTATGCGAAATCTTATGGAGGGAAAATTTATCCAAATGAATACTCCGTAGAAATAGCAAAAGAAGTTTATGAAATCGAAAATGTAACATCAGAACCAGAACAATTAACAAAAGAAAAACCATGAAAATAGTAGCCTTTGGAGGAAGTAACAGTAAACAGTCAATCAACAAGCATTTTGCAACTTATGCAGCGAGTTTATTCGAAAACGCAGATGTTGAGGTTTTAGATTTAAATGATTATGAAATGCCTTTGTTCAGTGTCGATCTTGAAAAAGAAATCGGACAGCATGAAACAGCAAAAGCTTTTTTAAGTAAGATTGCTTCTGCAGATATTTTGGTTGTTTCTTTAGCAGAAAACAATGGGAATTATTCTGCCGCTTTTAAAAACCTTTTCGACTGGAGTTCCAGAATTAAAAAGGAAGTTTTTCACCAAAAACCAATGTTATTATTAGCAACTGCTCCTGGGCCACGTGGTGGGGCATCGGTTTTAGAAATTGCAAACAACGCTTTACCAAGATATGGTGCACAAATTAAAGCAACTTTCTCATTACCAACATTTGGCGCGAATTTTGATTTACAGGAAAATAAAATATCTAATGTTGAGTTAGATAAAGAACTGAAAGACATTATCAAATCAAATTTTTAAATGCCACAAAAAAAGATTTCATTTTTATTCCTTTTACTGCATATTATTTCTTTCAATTTCGCTTTTTCCCAAAAGATAAGCGAAGTTGATAAAATAGTTGCAAAATACCCTAAGAGCTTTAATACAACCGAAAAACTAGCAGAACGAATCGAAAAAGATTTTGATTCTGATGCAGAACGTGCACGGGCAATTTATGCTTGGATTGCTTTTAATATAAAGTACGATTACAATGCATTTTTGAATCCGCCGAGAGTTCAAGGTTTCAGCTATTCTTCAGAAGCTGAAAAACAAAGAAAAATAAAACAGCTTAATGATAATCTGATTCAAAAAGCTTTCAAATCGCAAAAAGCAGTTTGCGAAGGATTTACTGCTTTGTACCAAAATTTAGCAGAACAAGTTGGTTTGAAATGCGAAATAATTCGAGGAGATTCTAAAACAAGACTTGCAGATATTGGTAGAAAAAACACTTCATCCAATCATGCGTGGAATATGGTTTTGGTTGATAAAAAATGGCGCCTTATCGATGTAACTTGGGGGCAAGGTTATTACGACAGCAATAAAGGTAGAATGGTCAACGACTATGATCCAATTTATTTTGACACCGATCCTGATTATTTCTTCGCAAAACATTTTCCCGATTCTGGAACTTTCTTGGGAAACCGATTGAGTAAAGATGATTTTTTGAATGGCCCTTTGATTTATAATAAAACAATCGAAAATGATTATAAAATTAAAACTCCCGATTCTGGCATAATTCAGGCGAAAAACGGAGATAAAATTACGATTGAAATTAAAAATGTTTCTAAAGCAAATCAGGTTTTTTATTTAAATAGAAAGAATCAGCCCGTAAAGGTTTTAAATCCTAAAGAAAAGCGAGGAGGATTGGAATTTCAAATTCTTGTTGATAATAATATTGGGGATTATATCACCATTTTTATTGATACAAATAGTATTGTTTCGTTTAAAATTATTTAGAAATAATTAGAATTACATAATTTTCTTCTTTTACGAAATTGCTGTATCTTAGCGTGAAATGAAATGAATTTGACGCTATGGAAACAACTTTTCTGAAATCAATTTTAGACAATGATTTCTATAAATTTACGATGCAGCATGCTGTAATTAAACTTTTTCCCAAAGCAAAAGTTCGTTACGGATTTATAAATCGAGGGAAACATGTTTTTCCTGATGGATTTGCTGATTTACTTCGTCGTTCTGTCGATGCATTAGCAGATCTTCAATTGACTAAAGAAGAGAAAAGCTATCTAGCGCATTATTGTCCTTATCTCGATCCTACTTATTTAGATTTTCTACAAGGATATCGATATGATCCTTCTGAAGTCCACATTAGTCAAGAAGGTTCAGAAATAAAAGTTACTGTTGAAGGATTTTGGTATCGAACTATTTTGTGGGAAGTGCCTTTGATGGCTTTGATTTCGGAGCTTTTTTATAAAGCCAATCACTTAATTCGTTTGAATGATGAAGCTATAAAAAATCTTACCAAAGAGAAAATAGACAACTATAATAAATTAGGCGTTTCGGTTTTAGAATTTGGCACAAGACGCCGTCATTCCTATGAAGTACACGATTTGATAAACGAAACTTTACGAACTCATGGTGGACATAGTTTTATTGGAACTAGCAATGTACATTTTGCGATGGTCAATAATCGCAGACCTTTAGGAACACATGCACACGAATGGTTTATGTTTCATGCGGCACAATATGGTTTTAAAATGGCCAATTCTATAAGTTTGGAACATTGGACGCAAGTGTATGGCGGAGATCTTGGAATTGCTTTAACGGATACTTATACAACCGAAATATTTTTTAATCAGTTTGATAAAAAATATTCCAAGCTTTTCGACGGCGTTCGTCACGATAGCGGCGATCCGATAGAATTTGCTCAAAAAGTGATTTCACATTACACCAAAATGGGAATAGACCCCAAATCAAAAGCAATTGTTTTTTCGGATTCGTTAAATTATGAGAAAGTGAAAAAGATTGTCGATTTCTGTCAAGATAAAATAAAAATGTCATTTGGAATTGGAACAAACTTCACCAATGATGTTGGTCTCCCAGCTATGAATATGGTGATCAAATTAACAGAAACAAAACCCGATAATACACATTGGCAAGGTGTGGTAAAATTGTCTGACGAAAAAAACAAAAATACGGGAACGCCCGAAATGATTGCGCTGGCAAAAGAAGTACTTGGAATCAAATAGTTTTTTTTGCTGAAAAAGCAGTTTTTTATAATTTTATTGACCGTTTTATTTTAAAATCAATTTAAATAGGTTTTAAACTGTTATTATTCATAACAAAAAAGAAATACGCTTTTATTTTTTACCGATAAATGGTACATTAGCAAAAAATCCTAAATTCATTTATGCTAGAGCAAAATCAATACAACGAAGATAATATTCGTTCACTCGATTGGAAGGAACATATTCGTATGCGTCCGGGTATGTACATCGGGAAATTAGGGGACGGATCATCACCGGATGATGGTATTTATATTCTTTTAAAAGAGGTTTTAGACAACTGTATCGATGAGTTCGTTATGGGTGCCGGAAAAACTATCGAAGTAAGTATTAAAGACAAAACAGTTTCGGTTCGTGATTACGGACGTGGAATTCCATTGGGTAAAGTAGTCGATGTAGTTTCGAAAATGAATACCGGAGGAAAGTACGATTCTAAAGCTTTCCAGAAGTCAGTTGGTTTGAATGGTGTCGGAACAAAAGCGGTTAATGCTTTGTCTAACTATTTTCGTGTAGAATCGGTTCGTGATGATAAACAAAAAGCGGCAGAATTCTCTGCCGGAAATCTGGTTCAGGAAGAAGACGTTATCGATACTACAAAACGTAAAGGAACAAAAGTAATCTTTACGCCAGACGAAACGATTTTCAAAAACTATAAATTCCGTTTAGAATACGTAATTAAAATGGTCAAAAACTATTGCTATTTGAACAATGGTTTGACTATTATTTTCAACGGAGAAAAATATTATTCAGAAAATGGACTTCGCGATTTATTAGAAGAAACCATCAACGAAGAAGATTTAGAATATCCGATTATTCACTTAAAAGAGCATGATATTGAAGTTGCGCTTACGCACAGTAAAACGCAGTACAGCGAAGAATATCACTCTTTCGTAAATGGTCAGAATACAACGCAAGGAGGAACGCACTTAGCAGCTTACCGTGAGGCAGTTGTAAAAACAATCCGTGAATTTTACAATAAGAATTTTGAAGCTTCAGACGTTCGTAAATCGATTGTAAGTGCTATCAGTATTAAAGTAATGGAACCGGTTTTTGAGTCTCAGACCAAAACCAAATTAGGTTCTACCGATATGGGTTCTGATGATGGAACACCAGCAGTTTCTGTTCGTACTTTTGTTAACGATTTCATCAAAACGAAGCTAGATAATTACCTGCATAAAAATCCAACAACTGCTGAAGCTTTATTGCGTAAAATTCTTCAGGCAGAACGTGAGCGTAAAGAATTATCAGGAATTAGAAAATTGGCGACAGATCGTGCTAAAAAAGCCAATCTTCACAATAAAAAATTAAGAGATTGCCGTGCGCATCTTCCAGATACTAAAAACCCAAGAAACTTAGAAAGTACGCTTTTTATTACCGAGGGAGATTCGGCTTCTGGATCTATTACAAAGTCGCGTGACGTTAATACACAAGCCGTTTTCAGTTTACGTGGTAAGCCTTTGAATTCATACGGAATGAGTAAAAAAATCGTGTATGAAAACGAAGAATTCAACTTGCTACAAGCGGCGCTTGATATTGAAGACGGATTAGAAAAATTGCGTTATAACAACATCGTAATCGCAACCGATGCCGATGTCGACGGAATGCACATTCGTTTGCTTTTGATTACGTTCTTTTTACAGTTTTTCCCAGAATTAATCAAAGAAGGGCATTTGTATATTTTACAAACGCCACTTTTCAGGGTTCGTAACAAGAAAGAAACGATTTATTGTTATTCTGAAGAAGAAAGAAAAGACGCAATTGAAAAACTAAAACCAAAACCAGAGATCACCCGATTTAAAGGTTTGGGAGAGATTTCGCCAGACGAGTTCAAAAACTTTATTGGAGATACAATCCGCCTTGATCCGGTTATGATGGATAAACATACTTCGATTGAGCAGTTATTGTCTTTCTACATGGGGAAAAATACTCCAGATAGACAAGAGTTTATTATTAAGAACCTGAAGGTTGAGATTGATGAGCTTGAAGAAGCTTAAGATCATTTAAAAATCCGAGACAGTGTCTCGGATTTTTGAAGTATAAAAGCGCAGTCAGTGACTGTGGAATTGAAGAATACTTCTGTTAAGATTAAATAGAAAAAAATACTGAAATAAATTCAGCATAAAAAATGAAAGACGAAGAAGACGATAACATAATTCCAAACGACGACGAAAATCAGGATGAAAACCAGATTGAAGACAATCAAAATGGAGATGACGATGAGATTATCGACGTAGATGCTAAACATTTTGAAGGACAGCATTTTTACGAAAATCAGGAAGAAGAAGGAGAAGACGTTATTACGAAAGTAACCGGAATGTACAAAGACTGGTTCCTGGATTACGCATCTTACGTAATTCTGGAGCGTGCCGTTCCTGCTATCGAAGACGGATTCAAGCCTGTTCAGCGTCGTATTATGCACTCGTTAAAAGAGCTGGATGATGGTCGTTATAATAAAGTTGCCAATGTAGTAGGGCACACCATGCAGTATCACCCACACGGAGATGCGAGTATTGGTGATGCAATGGTACAAATTGGTCAGAAAGATTTGTTGATTGACTGCCAAGGAAACTGGGGAAATATCTTAACTGGCGACGGTGCAGCAGCGCCCCGTTATATTGAGGCACGTTTATCTAAATTTGCTTTGGAGGTTTTATATTCTCCAAAAATTACAGATTGGGGAGTTTCATATGACGGACGTCGTGCAGAACCAAACAATCTTCCAGTAAAATTCCCATTGCTTTTGGCTCAAGGAGCTGAAGGTATTGCGGTTGGTTTATCAACAAAAGTTTTACCGCATAATTTCAACGAATTAATTGACGCTTCGATTAAAATCTTAAAAGGAAAGCCGTTTACGCTTTATCCTGATTTTATGACGCAAGGTATTGCCGACGTTTCGAATTACAACGACGGAATGCGTGGCGGACGTGTGCGTGTGCGTGCCAAGATTGCACAATTAGATAAAAATACATTAGTAATTACGCAAATTCCGTTTTCAACCAATACGACAACTTTGATTGACAGTATTTTGAAAGCCAATGAAAAAGGTAAAATCAAAATCAAAAAAATTGAAGATAATACCGCTGCTGATGTTGAGATTTTAATTCATCTTTTCCCGGGAGTTTCGCCAGATAAAACTATTGATGCTTTATTTGCATTTACGGCTTGTGAGACATCTGTAGCGCCTTTAGGCTGTGTTATTGAAGATAATAAGCCTTTGTTTATCGGAGTTTCTCAAATGTTGAGAATTTCAACAGAAAGAACAGTTGATTTACTTCGTCAGGAATTAGAAATTCAGTTAGAAGAACTAAAAAATAAATGGCATTTCTCTACTTTGGAGAAAATCTTCATTCGTGAAGAAATGTACATTGACTTCAAATTATACGGAGATAGAGAATCATTATACAAATACTTGTATGATAGATTTGAGCCTTTCAAAAAATCATTCGTAAGAGAAATTAACGATGACGATTTACAGCGTTTGACTCAGATTCCGATGATTCGTATCACTCGTTTTGACTCAGATAAAGCTGATGAATTGATTTCGAAGTTAGAAGAGGAAATGAAAGAGGTAGAATACAATTTAGAACATCTTACAGATTTTGCTATTGCGTATTTTGCCAAATTAAAAGAGAAATACGGAAAAGGGCGTGAACGTCAAACAGAACTTCGTGTTTTTGATAACGTTGAGGCTACAAAAGTAGTTTTACGTAACACAAAACTATACGTAAACCGTGAAGAAGGTTTCGTGGGAACAAGTTTAAAGAAAGACGAATACGTAGGTGATTGTTCTGATATTGATGATGTTATCGTGTTTTTACGAGACGGAACAATGATGATCACAAAAGTTGATGCCAAAACTTTTATCGGAAAAGACATTATACATGCTGCGGTTTTTGATAAAAATGACAAACGCACCATTTATAATATGATGTATCGTGATGGTAAATCGGGTCCATCTTATATAAAACGTTTTAATGTTACAGGAGTTACACGTGATAAAGCTTACGATTTAACAAACGGAACAAATGGTTCTCAAGTGGTTTATTTTTCGCATAATCCGAATGGAGAGGCTGAGGTTGTAACGATATTATTACGTCAGATAGGAACAATTAAAAAGTTAAAATTCGATATTGATTTTGCTAAATTGGCGATTAAAGGCCGTGGATCAAAAGGAAATTTAGTTACCAAATATCCAATCAAGAAAATTGAATTAAAAGAGAAAGGAATTTCGACTTTACTGCCAAGAAAAGTTTGGTTTGATGATACCGTAAAACGTTTAAATGTTGATGCAAGGGGAGAGTTGTTGGGCGAATTTAAACCAAGTGATAAAATCTTAGTAATCAGTCAGAGTGGAAAATTGAAGGTTATTATACCAGAATTATCAACTCATTTTGAGGAAGATATGATTGTGTTGGAAAAATGGAAGCCTAAAAAACCTATTTCTGCAATTTATTATGATGGAGAGAAAGAGCGTTATTTCTTAAAACGTTTCCTTGTGGAAAATGAAGGTAAAGAAGAAAGCTTTATTACAGATCACCCAAATTCGCAGTTAGAAATTGTATCTACCGATTACCGCCCTGTTGCGCAATTGGTTTTTGCAAAAGTAAAAGGAGTTCAAAAAGACGATCTTCATATTGATGTTGAAGACTTTATAGCCGTAAAAGGTTTTAAAGCCTTAGGAAACCAATTAACGACTGATAAGTTAAGACAAGTTAATTTATTAGATCCGCTTCCTTATGAAGAACCTGTAGAAGAAGTTCCAGAGAAACCAGAAATCTCAGAAGATGATCCTGTAGAAACTGAATTAGATGATGATGGTCAGATTGGTTTGGTTTTGGATTAATATAATTGAAAAACGCTAAGATTGATTTCTTAGCGTTTTTTTTTATGATAGATTATATTCAATTAATTTTAAACTGGAGCAATTTCTTCTTTAATCCATTTTACTTCATTGTTGTCAATAATTACCGAAACGATGTCGCCATCTTTCACTTCTTCAGAAATTATTTTCTTTGCCAAAGGTCTTCTCAAATGACTTCTGATAATACTTTTAATAGGTCTGGCTCCATATTTGGCGTTGAATCCATTTTCAGCAAGATAGGTTTTGGCTTCAATCGGAATTTCAACAGTTATATTAATGTTTTTCAATAAATCTGTAAATTCTTTTTTAAGATGGATTTCAAATATTTTGAGAGCATTTTCTTTACTGATAGGCGCAAAAGGTACAATTTCGGTTAACCTTCCTAAAAATTCAGGACGGAAATAATTGCCCATAATCTCCATCAGTGAAGTTGAACTCGGAATCTGACCGTTGTTGAATGTCTCCACAATATGATCTGCGCCAATGTTTGAAGTAAAAAGGATAATTGCATTCGAAAAATCACCTTCTTTCCCTAAACGGTCGTGCAGTTTTCCTTCGTCCATAATTTGCAAGAAAACATCAAAAACCGAAGTATGTGCTTTTTCAATCTCGTCAAATAAAACAATAGAGTAGGGCTTTTGTCGAATTTTGTTTACTAATAAACCACCTTCTTCGTATCCTACATATCCAGGAGGCGCTCCATAAAGTAAAGCTGCTGAATGTTCTTCTTTAAATTCAGACATATCAAATCTTATAATGGCATTTTCATCCTGAAAAAGAAATTCAGCTAAACTTTTGGCTAATTCTGTTTTTCCAGTTCCTGTTGGCCCTAAAAAGAAAAAAGACGCAATGGGCTGACCTGCCTTGCTTAAACCTGATCGTGACTCTAAGATTGAACCTGCAACTGTCGCGATGCAATGATCCTGTCCAATAACTCTCTTGTTTAATACTTCTTCAATTGTGTTTAGTTTATTTTTCTCTTCTTCATTTAATTTGCCAGCGGGAATCCCTGTTTTTTGAGCAATTATTAAAGATAAATCAAAAGCTTCAATATGAACTCTTTTGTCTAAAGCTCTTTTTTCAATTAGTTGCAAAAGGTTTTCAATATGATTGATAATTGCCTCAGAGGATTCAAAGTTTTTTTGATTGTTATCCTCATCAGTGATCATTAAAAAAGCAGTTTTGTTTTCTATATCGGTTAAAAACCAGTTGCATTCTTTAATCAATTGTTCTTCTGATAAGTCTTCTTGATTTTGCTTTAATATCTCTAGTTTATTAATAAGTGCAAGTTTTTCTTTTAAAAAAGTTTCGCCAGAAGTTTTTAGAACAGACATTGTATGATCTATCAGATTTATGGCCGATTCCGGAAGACTTTTCTCTTTTAAATACCTTTTGGATAATCGAATAGATTCAGAAATCGTTTCGTTGTCAATTTGTATTTTATGATGTTCTTGATAAGATTTAATAGATTCCCTAATCATACGAAATAAAGTCTCATCATCTGATTCTTCTAGTTTCACAATTTCAAACATGCCTGAAAGACCTTGTTCTTTCTCTATTTTTTTTGAGAATTCATCAATTGTTGAAGTTGCTATAATGTTTAATCCTTTTGCTAATTCTCCTTTTAAAACATTGGATACTCCAGAGTCACCATTTTTATCGAGAAGCGTATGAATTTCTTCGATAATCAAAATAGCTTTCGGAAATTGCTCTAGTTCCTGAATGCAATTTTTTAAACGATCCTCAATTTCTCCCTTATAAGTTGCTCCAGCAATTAATGTTGATAAATCTAATTCAAAAAGCTGTACCTTATTTAAAACATCAGGAATTTGATTGTCTATTACATTTTGAACCAGAGTATCAATTAAAATGGTTTTTCCTATTCCTCGATCGCCAATTAATAATACATTTGGTTTGCAAATCAATCAATTGCTAGCTTCAGTTGAGCAACAGGCAAAAGAGAGTAGTTTCTCGAAAAATAATGATCCGTATTTGATGATTAAGCCCAAAAATGATGATACGGTTGGCAAAAGTTTTCACATTAATTATTGGTCAACCTGCGCAGAAGACGGAAACGACATTAAAGCAGGAACTGTTTTAGATTGTAAAGATTTAGCCTTTATCAGTAAAAATGCGATTTTAATGACCAATACTGTTGGCGGTTTAAACAAGCAAAATAATAAAGATCGAATTTTAGCTTATCGAAATGCTTTATTAACTAGAGGTAGGATAGTAACTTTTGCTGATATTAAGGCTTTCGGTTTTAATCATTTTAAGAATTCGATAACTGATATTAGTTTAGAAAAAGGAACCCGCAAGGAAATTTCTGTAAAATCAGGCTTTAGCCGAACGGTAGACATTCACATCAAAACAAATCCAGAAGAAAAAAAATATTTATCGGATTCAGAGTGGGAGTATTTGTGTGATAGCTTCTTGAAACAACTGAAAAATAGATCTTCTAATGTCTTTCCGTACCGAATATTTGTAGATTAGTAAAATAGAAAACGCCAGAACATCAAGTTTCTGGCGTTTTTGATTTACTGAAATCTATTTTGGTTTTTATTGGTATTTCTTATCTGTGAGTGTTTTCATAAAAGCTACCAAAGCCTTTTCTTCATTTTTGGTAAGTTTTAATTCATCAAAAGGTAACGTTTGGTTTTCTACTTCATAACCTAAACCTTGTCCGCCTCCTTTGTTATAAAAATCTACGACTTCTTCTAAGGTTTTAAAAACACCATTATGCATATAAGGAGCTGTTACAGCTACATTTCTAACCGTTGGCGTTTTGAATGCACCGACCAATTGAGGCATTTTGTTGTATAGATAACGTCCTTGATCTGCGCTAAGTTTCTTGCCAGATGCATCTTGAGGTGTTCCAATAACTTCATGTTCGCTTTTAGAATAACTTGGAGGAACGGTTCCGTTAAACAGAGGCGTAAAATGACACGTTGCACATTTTGCTTTTCCCATAAAAAGATTCATTCCTTGAATTTCTTCTACGTTTAAAGCGTTTTTATTTCCTCTCATATATTCGTCAAATCTAGAATCGAATGAATTTAATGATCTTACATAACTAGCTATGGCATTTTGAATCTGCCAGGCTTCGGGTTTTGTAGTTCTTGGATAGGCTTTTTTGAAAAGATTGATATATTCGTCATTCAATAGAATTTTAGCATGAATATCATCCATTGAGCCATGCATTTCATCTTTATTCTGAATAACATCTACACTCTGTTTTTCTAAATCTAACTGACGCATATCCCAAAATTGAGCATTTTGCAAAGAGGCATAGGTTAGGGTTGGGGTGTTTCTGGCTAAATTAGAACCTGTTAAGGAAACATTTGTTTTTAAACCGTCAGTAAAAGCTTTTTCGGGATGATGACAGCTAGCGCAGCTTCTGTCATTATTTTTAGAAAGACTGGTGTCATAAAACAGTTTTTCTCCTAGTTTTGCTTTATCAGCAGTAAAATTATAATCTTTTGAGAGTACAAAAGCATTCACATCGAAAGCATTTTTATCAAATAAAGTTTCAATATTTTGCTTTAAGGGCTTTATTTTGTTTACGTTTTTTATACTTTGCTCTTTCTGAAAAGCTTTTATTTTTTTTGAAATTGGATTTAAATATTCAGTAATAAAAAAAGCTCTGTCAAAAGAATTGAAATTGTTGTTCTTCTTGCAGTACAGTTTTGCTTTTGATGTCAAATTCTTTAATTCATCTGATGTTTTGCTATTTTCATTAATAATCTGAAGAGGCTCTGAAATAGAAATAAGACTTTCGCCTGCTTCAGGAATTGAGGATTGCAGAATTGGACTGTCAAACCCTGTAATTCCTAATGTAATTACTCTGAATACATTTTGCTGAATGGCATCTAAAACATAGTCGTCGCTTATAGCAATAACTTCAAAAGTGCTTTGTAATTGCTTGATATTCGACTGGAAAATATTTAATTCTCTGATAACATTTTCTTTGTCCTCAATTTTATATTCAGGATAAATCATTTCCTCTATAACCTGAAAACCATGCGGTTCAAATGATCTGTTTTCTTCCAATTCCATTTCATCCAAAGCGGGTCCGTTCATAAATCTTGCTGTTTCCGGAACAAAATATTCAATTGCCCATTCTACTTTTTTATAAAATAAACGGGATTTAGTGAACTGTTCAACAATTTGGTTAGACGAAGCGTTCGTATTGATAAGCTTTTGAAAATGTAAAATTTCATTATTTAGTTTGTTTAAATCAACAAGAAGATGTTGTTTAACAGTAGTTTTGGAAACTTCATTTTGTTTACAAGAAAAAAACAAACAAAGGGTAAAAAACAGAAAAGTAAAATGCTTTAATTTCATAATAGGATATTAATAGCAACAACCCTTATTGAAAAATAAGGGTTGTTATAGATTTTTTAAATTGAAATTATTATCGTTGTACGTTTCTAATAATTACAGTTTGACCACCTTCTTTATTAGTATTGATTCCAGAACCATCAGCATTTTTGAAAGCATCACTCTGCCAAGTATGAGGGTGAATATTTACTGTGAAAGTATCTGGAACTCCAATGATATCTGAAATATCTTCCATAGCACCAAATTCCCAGCTTCCTAGTCTCATTTCACCAGTTTGGTTGTAAAGAGTATTCCATGCTGCATCAGTTCTTTTGTGGTTCATGTTTAACCATGGTTTATTTTGTTTTGTAGCGATATTATATTGCCAGATGTATGAATCGTGCTTTGCATCTGCATAATAACTATCACCGTCTTCTTGAATATAAACGTAGTTCTCGGTTACACATAAGTTATCAGGATTGATGATTCCAGTTCCTGGAGTACTATCACCTTCAACGGCTAACTCTAAAGTTCCTTTTAAAGGATTAGTAGCATCCAATTTTAATTTGTAAACTCTTCCCCACATTGTATATCCTTGAACAGGAGCATTATTTGTAGCCTGACCTGTTGCAGTAAAATATACTTCTCTGTTGTTTGTTGCACTTCCTTTTCTGTAATCTACGTCTTCAACTCTCGAAAAACGAATTGCTTTTAAATCATTTACAGTTGTATTGATTACGGCTCCAGTTAAGTTTTTGGCATTTGGAATTTCAACAAATTCTACAGGATAAGAATTGTTTAATGTTATAGTAGTTTCAACCTGATTTCCGTCAGTTCTTTTTAAAGCATATAGTTTTCCGTTTGATAAATCACCAACCGTACTTACATACATAATTAATTGTCCTGCACTTACGTGTGAAGTACCGTAAGATTGGTCTTCTCCAATTAAAATAACTGTTTTTCCAGGATATGCTTCTTTTGGCAATGGTACAGCATTTTCCATACTTGCTTTTCCTAAAGCTGGTAAAACTCTGTCTTTTCTTGCTTTATCAGAAGATGCTCCAAGCGGATTGATTCCGTGAACCATACTTTCCTCACCACTTTCTCCAGCAGTTAAGAAAATTGGTCCAAATCCGTGAATTTCAGGAGTTGCTAATGTTGCAGAACACAAACGAGTTAAACCTCCAACTCCGTCAACCAAATAGTCACCTTTTACTGGTTTGAAAGTCTTGTCTAAATAAACTCTGGAAACAGATTGTAAAATCTCGTGGTTTGTAATTAAAATGTAACCATCTCCGTTTGGATCTTTCATTAATCCAGCACCATCAGGTTGAGCACCATAAACGAATGTTGGAGAATTTGGCAATACATCTGAACTTGCAATTAAAGTACTGATTTTTAAGTTTTCGAAACCAGCCATTGGGTAAACAAAAGCAGGTACTTTTGAATGTGAGGTAAAATCGATGCTGGCATTTACTTCATTTGAAGATTTTTTGTCATCATCCTGGCAACTGATTGCAAGAAGTCCTGCAATTCCCAACAAGGTAATTGATTGTAATAAGTTAGCTTTCATAAATTTTGTGTTTTTTTTGATCAGAGCAAAGCTATCTTTCAAAAACAACATACGTGTTATGACTGTCTTTCCTTATTGCTAATTTTTATAAGTCTTGTATTATTAAATGGTAAATTTAAGACGGTAAATGTAAATTTAAGACTCTTAAAAAAAACTTAAAGTGATTTAAAAAGCTGATTTAAATTGGTCGCCTTTTTGTCTTTTAACTTTCTGACAATTTTAAGAAAAGCCAAAGCAGTAATATAGGCATCGCCCAAAGCAGTATGACGATCTTTTTTTGAAATATCAAATTTATCTGCTAAATCATCTAACGAATAATGGTCCTTTCGTTCAAATAAGTGGGATTGAATTAAGGTCTTTTTATACAAATAAGCGGTGTCTAAACTTCTATTGGTTAGTTGAGGAAGACCATTTCTTTCTAAAGCTTTATTAATCATCGTAACATCAAAAATGGTATGATGTGCAATGATTATGGAGTCTCCCAAAAAATCTAAAAACTGTTGCAAAGCCTCTAATTCTGTGGGACGCGGAATAACAAAAGCCTTCAAAATTCCATGAATTTGAGCAGTAGATTTATCATAATGTTCTTGTTCTAAATAAACCTCGAAACTGTTTTGAATGGAGATAATTCCGTTTTGAAGGATTAGGGCGCCAATGCATAATATTCGATCATTATCATAATCAAAACCAGTAGTTTCGGTATCCAGAACCACAAAACGAGTTTCTTCGATAGAGATATTCTCATCAAATAAATCTTCCTCTTTTTTCCAAAAATTGAATAAACTCATGATTATACCAGATTTGAGATATTAAAACGTACAGAAATAAGTTCTTGAAGCTCTTTAATTGTTTTAAAAGTACGTTTCAGTTTAATTTTTTCCATTTTTGTTAAAGATTCTAGTTCAATAAACTGGCCCGAATCATGGTGTAAAAGACCTTGTTTGGTTCTGAATTTCAGTAATGCTTTAAATGAATAGGAGCAAGACAGATATAATTCTCGATTGTTAGGCTCTAATTCTGCTAATTTTTCGAAACGCTCTGCGGTATTACTGATTCCTTTAATAGAATGTGATAAAATTAAAACACGTGCAGCATCGGTAAGAGGCATCAAAGCTCTTCGTTTAATATCAAAATTATCCTTATTGGCACCATCTTGTTCTACCAAAAATTGTCTAAAGAAACCGGTTGGAGATG
This sequence comes from Flavobacterium potami, assembly GCF_020026915.1. GTDB lineage: Bacteria > Bacteroidota > Bacteroidia > Flavobacteriales > Flavobacteriaceae > Flavobacterium > Flavobacterium potami. Next base: position 447,782 of record NZ_JAINUY010000002.1, read on the forward strand.
GGCTTTGCAAAGCTCCACTTACCAAATGCATATAAAAAATCGGATTGGCTTTTATGGTTTCAAAGATATAATCGGATAATTGACTTACAATCTCCGTATCGCCGTAAGTCGAACTATAATCAAAGAAAATAAAAGAAAGTAAAACCTCATTTTTACCAGGATTAGTAATCCAGTGATGCACTTGATCTTTCCATTCACCAAGGCTCATACACCATTTTGGGTTAGAAGCCATCATTTCTGCAGGGCAATAATCATAACCAATTTCAAATAAGCCTTTATTAACTAGACCTGCAAATTTTTGAAAATAGATTCTAGTTTCATCTCTAAAAACTTCATTAACATTTTCGTAAACAATTGCATTATCCTGATCGGTATGTAACATTTGTTCGCCGCGGCCTTGACTTCCCATTGCCAGCCAGGCAAACTTTACAGGTGGTGGACTGCTCATTTTTTCAATACAAATTTCGATTACGCGTGCAGTACAGGCTTCATTAAGTTCTGTAATGATTTTGGTAATCAGAGTCATCGGGATATTTTGATCCAAATAACCTTGCAGTAATTGCATAATTTGATTTCGAATTGGCTTTATTTCCTTGATTTTTTTGGTGCGTTTCAAGGCTTTAATTAAAACTGCCGGATTATTTCCAAGTGCCACCATAACATCATGCTTCGATAAAATACCGACTGCTTTTGTGTTTATAGTTCCATCTTTTGTTAGGCATAAATGGCTGATGTTGCTTTTCATCATCGCCATTTGTGCTTCGGTAACCGTCATTTTTTTGGGATATGTAATAACAGGTTTCGTCATTATCGTTTCGGCAGTGGTTGTAATTGGGAAATCTCCTGTAACAATCTTATTTCTAAGATCTTTGTCAGTCAAAATACCAATTGGAAGCATTTCATCGACTATCAAAATTGCACCGACTTTCTTTTTACTCATAATTGTGGCAATATCCTTTACGGTCGTAGAAGGACTGCAAGTCACAATTTTCTTAGAATATTTTATTGGAGTCAAATCAAAAGAATGATTGTTGGAATGCAGATGATCATCTAATAAATCATCACCATATAATTTATCTTTATGGATATCGGAATAAGGATTTCCGGTATTTGAAGCATAACTTTCAATAAGGAAATTACCAACATTTCTATTTTCCAAGGCATATGGTTTAAAAACCGCAATTGGAATAGCATATAAAATACTTTCTTCATGTGCGCTGGCTTCCATAATATAATTTTCTTGTGCTAAAAGAGGTCGAAGTCCAAAGATGTCACCTTCATCACACATATCTAAAACCGTATTTTTAGTACTTTTTTTTAAAGCCACAGCGCCCTTGTGAACAACATAAAAAGAATCATGAGTTTTGTCATTCTCCGCAAAGATTACGGCATCTTTTTCTTTGTAAATAATCGAAATCTGCTCAGACAGTTTTTCTAAATCTCTTTGATGTAGGAAATTAAAAGGCGGATAGTTCTTTAAAAAGTCTGCAACTCTTTGCGAAATGGTATTTTTCATAGGGTTAGATTAAGGTTCTAATGTACTATTTTAAATAGAAATGTAAAAGAAACACGTTACAATAATTTGCTTTAAAGGGACAAAGTAGCAAAGTGACAAAGGAACAAAGGTCTTTTATAGAAAAATTTTATTCATGTAGTTTGTCATTTCTCGTTCCTCGAAATGACAAAAATGAGTATAATAAAAAAAGCTCCTTTGGGAGCTTTTATATTTTTTAAAAGAGCATTTTTAATCTATTTTATAAACCGTACCGCGCTGTTTTTCTTCAGAACCAACCATTCCAAATTCAAAAGTGTAAGAATCTTTGGAAGTTGTTAAAATTTTCATGCTGATTGCTTTTTCTTCAGCCATGTTTTTTGGGTGTTTTTTTTGCAATACATATTCGCAATCGCTTACCCAACGTATCGTAGCAGTATCTGTTTTACCTTCAAAGGTTTCAATTTCGATATCTTCTTTACGTTCAAAAAGAGTCGTTTTTTTAACGCCATTTACTTCGTATTCGAATTTGAATTTTCCGGTTTTAAAATCTTTACAATTGTGTTCAGCATTATAACAAGAAACGAGAGCCAGAACGGGTAATAGGAATATAATTTTTTTCATTTTTAATAAGTTTTTTTAGGAGCTAATCCTGCTTTCCATTTCAATCAGGGTTAGGGCATTTGGTGTAACAATAGATAATGGTATTATAATTACACTTTTTGAATATAAAATTCTTTTAGTTTTTTTGATTCTTTGACTTCTTCTTTCAGCTCTTCTTTAGATTCGTTGCCTACTGCTTTGGGCCAGATATGAAAGCCACCAAATGTCATCGCTTTTACTTGTTGTTTAAATGCGGGCGAATATTCATCAAAAAAGCTTAAATCTTCTGGATTATCCCACATTCCCCAAATACCATTTTCATCAATATCTCCCTTGTAATTTATAGGATGCGTAGGGTAAGTTTTAACCATTTTGATCTTAAAATCTTCCAGATTATAACTGCCATTCCACTTGAAAGAGCCCACATCATCAGTTCCAGAACCAGAAACCTTCAAATTGGAAAAATTTAAACTGATAGACATTTTGTGCTGCTGTGGAGAGTTAGAATAACAATAAAAACCTTCCCATTCGCCACTAGGCAAAAAATGATGTGTTTCGTTGTTTTTTGATTTCATATTTTGGAAGATATGTTATTTCAATCTTTTTAGTTCATCGTCGGTAAAGTTCTTGATTTCTTTTTCTTTGGCAAACTTTTCAGCATTGTAATTTCCCGATTTATTCTTCGGAATCGACAAACTATTCCATTCGCTTTTTTTCAATTGTTTGGCGTAAAAAACAATCTGTCCAACATGATAGGGATAATGTGCCAACTGACGATTTATGGCTTCAATTACCGTATGACCTTCATTTCTAATATAAATGATATCAGAAAGTTGTTCTGGTTTCAAGCTTTCTAAAGCATTTTCAAGACAATTCCAACCTTTATTCCAAATTTCTAAAACCTCTTCTTTCGATTGTAAATCATTTTCAAATTCGGCATCGCGGTTGCGCCATTCTTTTTCTCCGTCAGAAGTTAAAAAATCAGTCCATCGCGAAAGCATGTTACCTGAAATATGTTTTATAATAGTGGCAATGCTGTTGGTGTCTTCGTTTACAGCAATAAAAAGTTGTTCGGGTTCAAGTTGGTCAATTGCTTTTTCTCCAAGTGTTTTGTAGTATAAAAATTGCTTTTTTGCACTTTCTAAATAAGAATTATCAGCACTCATAATTTATACAATTTTAATATCATATTTCTCTAAAAGCCCAACAATTCCTTCTGTAGAAAACTGGGCTTTTTTCATCGGATTGAATTCGGGATCAATTTTGTAATTGTAAGCTGTTTTAAAATTGACAGAGGCCAATTGTGTTTCGTTGAAAATCGCTCCATCAAGATCGCAATTGTCAAAAACAGAACTCGTTAAATTAGTTCCAATAAAGGTTACCTCGCGAACAGAAGAATTGATAAACTTGGTTTTAGGCATTTTTTTATTAGAAAAAAGGGCGTAATCTAAAACACATTCTTCAAAATGAACCTGGAATAAAAAGTCATCACATTCATTAAAAGCGATCCCTAAAAGTTTGCAATTTCTAAAAGTGACGTTTTTTAAACTCGTTCCTGCCAAACTGGTCATTGATAAATTACAATCGATAAATTCGCAGTCTAGAAAAGTATTAGAATTAAAATTACTATTTGAAAAATCACAGTTTTTAAAAACACAGTCTTCAAACTCGCGATTGTTTATTTTTTTATCAATATAAACAACTTTTTCAAATGTTTTCTGAATGTGAATTATTTCTTCCATGAATGTTTTTTTGATTTGCGAGCGTTATGACGAACACGTAATATGAAAATTGAATCGTTGGGTTATTTGATAAGAAACAGCGTAGTCATAAACAGAATAAACTCTAAAATTACCATCATTGTTGGTTTTTTGTTTATCAAGTTTGTAAATTTCAGGCTGCGTTTTTAGGATTTCGGTACTATCAAAAATGGTATTAATTACTTTATCTGCAATTCTAAGTGATTTACTTTCAAAGAAAATGTAAAAATGAATGTCTTCTAACTGGTTTAAAGCATCGCTTGACCAAATTATTTTCTTCCCCATTTTTTCGCAATTTCTTTGGCTTGATCTTCAGTATAAAAATTACCTTTTTTAATGTTTTCTAAGGCATTTTCAATATCTAAATTATAAGCTGTATCTGAGTCAATTGCGGTATTATTGATAGATTGTAGGAGGTGTTTTAGTTTTTCAACGAAAGAAGGATCTTTCATTTTATCAATTTCTTGATGAATCCAGTTTATTTCTGCTTGTATATCCATAATAAAGAATTTTAGTAAAGATACAAATTAGTCATTAAATATACCTTTCATAATGATTTTCAATCCAATAAAAATCAGTGCCATAGAACCTAAACAAGCTGCAATTCCGATTCCTAGAACCAGATAATGCCAGTTTGTATGCTGATTCATGAAAGCATTGTAAATTAATGTTGGACCAAGAAACATCAAAGGAAGAGCGCCAGTTAGATATTTAACTCCTTTTCTCAGTAAATCTTTATTTGTTGCCATTTGGTTTGTTTCAAGTTTCTTTTTGTTTCAAGTTGTTGACTTGTATTTAAACACAAAGGTCGCAAAGTTTTGTGAAAAAACCTTGCGAACCTTGGGTAAACCTTTGTGTGCTTTGCGGTAAAATATTGAAGCATTATTCAGCTCACATTTCACCAAAAAACTTCTTACTTTTTATAATTGTCAACAGCATTTCTTACGCTGCCATAATTTTTTAATAATTCTGATGCTTCTTCATAAGAAACAGGAATTTCTCCCATAATCATTTTTACGCCGCGATCAACCAGTTTAACGTTAGTCAGCTGCATATCGATCATTTTATTTCCCCTCACTTTTCCAAGCTGAATCATGGCTGCTGTCGAAATCATATTTAAAACTAATTTCTGAGCAGTTCCGGCTTTCATTCTTGAACTTCCGGTAACAAATTCCGGTCCAACCACCACTTCAATAGGAAATTGCGCGGTCAAAGCCAACGGACTTCCCGCATTACAAGTAATACAGCCTGTAATTATGTTGTTTTGATTACAAGTTTCTAAACCACCAATTACGTAAGGAGTTGTGCCAGAAGCCGCAATTCCGATTACTACGTCATTTGAATTGATATTATAATTTTGCAAGTCAATCCACGCTTGCGTTTGATTGTCTTCAGCATTTTCGACGGCACGTCTAATGGCTGTGTCTCCTCCTGCAATAATACCATTTACAAGATCAAACGGAACACCAAAAGTAGGTGGACATTCAGATGCGTCAACCACTCCAAGACGTCCAGAAGTTCCTGCTCCAATATAAAACAATCTGCCGCCAAGTTTAAGCTTTGCAACAATCTGCGGAATTAAAGCTTCTATTTGCGGAAGAGCTTTCTCCACGGCATAAGGAACTGTTTTATCTTCCTCATTAATATTGAACAACAATTCATGAACAGACATTTTCTCTAAATGTTCGTATTTGGATGCTTGTTCAGTGGTTTTAGTAAATGTCATTTTTAGTGTTATTTAGACTCGTCAAAATTAATATATTTTATCTCAATCTTGCAATGTCTCAAAGATTTATACTCTTTTTTTTCTTTTATTTTTTCTTTATAAGGACTACTTTGACCAAGCTTTGTTACAAAAACGAAAATATTATATTTGTTAAAATATTAATAGATAAATGGATAAAATAGATTTATTGCAGGGAATTGGTCGAATTTCGGTTTTTGTTTCGTTATTGCTTGCGTTTTTTTTATTGACGGTTAAAACAGAAAATAAACTCGCAAACCGATTATTTGCGTGGTTTTTTATCTTTTCTGCTGTCGATTTAAGCGGATTTTTTATTGATGCAGCTAACCGAATCCAGCTAAATTGGGAAATTTTCAGATCAACTGGATGTTTGTTAGGAATGCCTTTATTTTATCTTTTTGTATTGGCGGTCTGTTATTCTGATTTTAAACTGAAATGGAAACACTTGTTTCATGCATTGCCTTTTGTATTGGTAAATCTAGTTTTTATTCCTAGAATTTATTTAAGATATAATTTAACTTTAGAAGAATTTTTACCGCTTTTAAATCAAATGCCCGAGATCTATTTTATTCAGATTTTAGTTGAATTTCAATATGTATTTTACATTGTTAGTGTCTTTTTAATATTGAGAAAATATAGAGAAATCTATTTAGAAAACTATGCAAATCCGAGCACGGCAACTTACAAATGGCTTTTTCAGATAACCTGTGTTTTTCTTATCGCACACTCAATCGTAGCATTAAAGAATATATTGCGCTATAGTGGCTTCAGAGAAATATTTATGTGGGCAAATGTATTGGTCGGAAGTGTTGCTTTGTTTATAACTTGCTGGTTTATAATGAAAGCACTAAAACATCCTGAACTTTTTAGAGGAGTTAATTCCAAATTGAAATTAACAAAAGATATTCTGCCTGAGGTTGAAGACAAGTCGGAACCAATAAATGTGCAAAATGATTTGATTCAGTCACAAATTAAAGCTTTGAAAGACTATATGATAGAAAAAGAGCCATTTCTTGATCCTTCGTTGACTATTCAGCAGTTGTCGAATCAAATTGAAATTCCTGTTCGTGATTTATCGGTTTTAATTAATCATCATATCAATCAACATTTTTTTGATTTTGTGAATGAATATCGTATTCAGAAAGCTATGAATATCTTGAAAGATCCTTCAAAAAGTCAATTTACGGTTTTGGAAATTTTATACGAAGTAGGTTTTAATTCAAAATCTTCTTTTAATACATCTTTCAAAAAATATACTAATTTAACGCCAACAGCTTACAGAAACGCTTCATAATAAAGGTTTTGCTTTAAAACATACTTTAAATATTTAACTTTAGAATGATGTGTTTTTTTCTAAATAGTATCTTTACTAGATAATCGGATAAATGATGAATGTAGATTTTTTTTTAAGTGTAATGAGTTGGATATCAGTTTGTGTTTCACTATTGTTAGCCTTCTTCTTAATTACAGTAAAAACCCAAAATAAATTAGCAAACAGATTATTTGCATCTTATTTATTACTTTTTATAATTGATGATATCGGAATTTTTATCAATGATGATTTCATTCAAGGCTATCTCAATCTAGAATTTTTTAGATGGACTACTTGTTCTTTGGTAATGCCAATTTTCTTTCTCTACATTGTATCGGTATGTTTTGCAGGTTTTAGATTCAAGACTAAACATTTAATTCATACAATTCCATTTATCTTTACAAACGTTGTTTTCCTGTTTAGACTTTATTTGTTAAGTGATGTAGAAAAAATGCAATTTTACAACCATCGCAGTCAAATGCCAGAATTTTACTTTTTCCAGTTGTTACTGGCTGTACAAATAGTGCTCTATAGTATTGGAGTGTTTTTGGTTTTAAAAAAATATAAAGAATTGTATCAGGAAAATTATACGAATCCTAAAACGTCTATTTTTAAGTGGCTGTTTCAGATATCGTTGATCTTCTTTATTTTGTATTATCTGTCAATTGCTAAAAATGTTTTAAGATTTACAGATTTTGAACAGTTATGGATTTGGGCAAATGTAGTTATGCAATTTCTGTCTTTAATTGTTACTTGTTGGTTTGTTTTAAAAGCGCTGAACCATCCTGAACTTTTTAGAGGAATTGATTCTAAATTAGAATTAACACGAGATATTCTTCCAAAGAAAAGCGAAAATGTAATCGAAGTTTATGAAGAGAAAAGCGAAATCATTACAAGTCAAATTTTGGCATTGAAAAAATACATGACAGAAAAAGAACCATTTCTTGATCCTTCATTGACTATTCAGCAGTTGTCGAATCAAATTGAAATTCCTGTTCGTGATTTATCTGTTTTAATTAATCATCATATCAATCAGCATTTTTTTGATTTTGTAAATGAATATCGCATTCAGAAAGCTATGAATATCTTGAAAGATCCTTCAAAAAGTCAATTTACGGTTTTGGAAATTTTATACGAAGTAGGTTTTAATTCAAAATCTTCTTTTAATACATCTTTCAAAAAATATACTAATTTAACGCCAACAGCTTACAGGAACACGTTGTAAATGAGTGTTTTGTAAAAAGTCGTACTTCATACGCGAAAAAGTCGAACCAATTTCCTGAACAGAAAATGGTTCGACTTTTTTTTGTCGGTCGAATTCTGAAAATTTCTAAGGCAACTTTGCTTCAAATTAATCGAACAAGTTTAAAACTAGAAATTATGAAAACAATTAAAGTCCTTATTTTTTTACTATTGCCACTTTTTTGTATTGCTCAAAAAGATATTAAAGTAAATGGAAAAGTTACTGATGAAAAAGCGCCAATTGCGTGGACAGATGTAGTAATCTTAAATCAAGAAGGAAAAATTATAAACGGAACAACGACTAAAGAAGACGGAAGTTTCGAATTGTTATTGAACAAAGGATTTTTTAAAATTAAAATAAATCCGATGGGATATTCTGAATTCGAAAAAGATATTACTATTGAAAAAGATAGCGATCTGGGCGTAATCATCTTAAAAGAAAGTATGACAAGCTTGGGTGAAGTAGTGATTCAATCCAGGAAAAGTACAGTCGAACAGAAAATAGATCGTTTGGTTTATAATGTGGAAAATAACGTGACGAATGTTGGAGGGGATGCATTAAGCGCAATAAATACTGCACCTGGTGTCGTGGTTCAAAATGATATGATTAATATTTTAGGAAAAGGAGCTTCACGTGTTATGATCGATGGAAGAAGAATTGAGTTGTCTGGAGAAGAACTGAATGATTTTTTAAAATCTATTTCAGCAAGTGATATTAAAAGTATTGAAGTGATCAGTAATCCTTCTTCAAAATATGAAGCGGAAGGAACAGGCGGATTAATTAATATCATTATGAAAAAAGGTGCTCGAAATTCGTGGAAAAACACGACTACAGCTTCATACGACCAGAACAAATATGGAATTTTTACTTTGAGGGATAATTTTTATTACAATAAAAATAAGTTTCGATTTTCTGCCAGTGTTAATGGAAAAACGGGATATAAAAATCCAATAGAAGCTCTTGATATGTATTTTGCAGAAGGACCAACAAAAATGGATGCTACATCAAAATTTAATGAAGGTAGTCTATCAGGAAAAGCCTCTTTAGATTATGATTTTTCAGAGAAAACTACTATTGGTCTTCAATTTTTAAAAGACAAAACCACTCCAGATTTTGGTTCAGATATTAGAATTGATAAATACAACGCACAGAATCAATTGGAAAGTTATGTGCTTAATGAGAGTTTTTTAAATAGAGAAACAGGAAATCAGACATATAGTATGTTTTTGAATACAAAATTGGATGAACGTGGTCGAAAATTGTCATTTGATGTAGATTATTTTAATTATTATTCAAAATTCGATCGAGATTTTACAGCAAACAATTATACAGCTGATGGAACTTTTGTTGGTGTTAACCAATCCGGACGAAACATTTCGAATCAAGATATTGATAATTTAAGTTTTAAGGCAGATATGGAACATCCGTTTGAAACTTTCAATTTGTCTTACGGAGCAAAATTGAGTTTTACAAACAGTAAAAGTGATGCAGCATTTTATAATACAATTACCGGAACTCCAGAATTAGATACTAACCAATCTAACGTTTTTAAATATACCGAAAACAACCAAGCCGTTTATTTTAGTGCCGATAAAAAATTCAACGAAAAATGGAATTTTAAAATAGGTTTGAGATTTGAAAATACACAGACAAATGGTTTTTCTCAAACTTTAAATCAGGAAACGGTGAATGATTATTTTAAGTTATTTCCAACTTTTTTTGGTTCTTATCATAAAAATGAAAACAATGATTTTAGTTTGAGTTATGGAAAAAGAATTCGTAGACCTAGTTTTTCTCTATTAAATCCGTTTCGTGTTTACATTAGCAGTAACAGTTATTCTGAAGGAAATCCATTTTTAAAACCTTCTTTTAGCGATAATTTTGAATTTACGCATTCGTATAAAAAAATATTGAGAACAAGTGTTTTCTTAAACGTAATTAGTGATGGTTATGGTGTGATATTTACCGCAAATCCAGAAACATTGACACAAGTGGTAACAAGAGATAATTATTTTAAAGGTCTCAATTACGGAATTGGCGAAACCTATTCGGCTAGTTTTGCAGATTGGTGGGAAAGTGAAAACACCTTGTATTTTATAGGATCTGATATTAAGTTTACAAAAGATATAAATGCTGTTCCTGTAAACGGTCTTGAAGTCGATTTTTCTACAAATAATACTTTTATCTTAGGTAAAACGTCAAAATTGCAGGTAGATTTTAGTTATACAACACCATATAAAAGTGGTTTGTATGAAACGGGTTATGCATCGAGTTTGAATATTGGATTTAAACAGGATTTGTTTAATAAATCGCTACAACTTGCTTTATTGGTAAATGATGTGTTTAATACTTCGTATTTAAAAAATGATGTTTCGATTGTAAATGGGGTGAAACAAGTTTATAGTCAAAACGATAGTAATCGATTTGTGCGTTTGTCTGCAGTTTACAATTTTGGAAATAAAAAAATCAACGTAAATGAACGCGCTTTAGGTAATCAGGAAGAGAAAAAGAGGGCGAATTAAATTAGAAAATGTGTCAATTAGAAAATTATCTCATTATCTAATTGACACATTATCTAATTGTTACATTATAAAAAGAATGCCAAAAGAATCCCTAGAACGATCATAGATACTTTGGCAACGTTGAATTTATGTCCTTCGCTGCTTTCAAAAATAATCGTCGATGAGATGTGAAACAAAATACCAATTACGATTGCGGTTATTTCGGTGTAGTAATCGTTTAAAATTGGTAAAAATTCTGATGCAACTGTCCCTAATGGGGTCATAATGGCGAATGTAAGCATAAAAGCAAAGATGGCTTTTTTGTTCAAATCGGCATTGATGAAAAATGTGGTCAAAATTACAGCAATTGGTAAATGATGAATTGCGATTCCGATTGCTAAACCTTGATGATGGCTCACTGGAAATCCTTCCAAAAAGGCGTGAATACATAAGCTAATAAACAAAAGCCACGGAATTTGAGACATTTTTGCATGTCCGTGAACGTGTCCGTGTTCGGCACCTTTTGAGAAAAATTCGAGTACGATCTGAAATAAAATCCCGACCATTATAAAGATTCCGATATTATGATTGTGAGATTCGTAAACTTCTGGAAGAAGATGCATTACGGTTAACGACAATAAAAAAGAACCGCTAAAAGCAAGCAGTAATTTTAAATTGGTTTTGTTTTTCGGTTTTATAAACAAAGCCACACCATATCCTAAAAGTACAGAAAATAAGGGTAGTAGATAATTCATTTTTTATTGTTCAATCGTTGATCTGTTTAATCGTTTAATTGTTTAATTGTTTTTTGCGTACCGATTAAACGGTTAAACAAATAAACGATTAACCCATTTATTTAAAAATCATGATTAATCTTTCGCTTTCGGTTTTGTGGAATTTTTTCAGTTTATAATCTCCAAAAATGTCAAGTAGATAAATTCCGGCTTCGTCCATTAATTCCTGAAAGTCTTTCAAAGTTAGTGCTTTTACTTTTTCTGTAAAATGGAATTTTCTGCCTTGATCTTCAAAATCAATTTCTTTGAAGATATGTCCGTCTTCAACGTATCTTTTGATGTGAAAGTCAATTTCATCGACCGTTTTTACTTCTTCTGGAACTAAATTTTCGATTACGTTTGTCACGTTCATAAAATCGATAACGGCAAAACCATATTCTGATAAACTTTCTTTGATTGCTTTTAAAGTAGTCAGATTATCATCGTCGCTTTCGAAATAACCAAAACTGGTAAAAAGATTAAAAATAGCATCGAATTTTTCTTCAAACGGTTCACGCATATCGTGAACTTTAAAATGCAGTGTTTCGTTGCTGTTCTTGCTGGCCTCATTAATACTGTTTTCAGACAAATCTGCTCCTAAGACATTAAAACCTAACTGATTTAAATAGATAGAATGACGGCCTTTTCCGCATGCCAAATCCAAAACTTTTGCTTTTTCGGGCAAATTAAGATAGTGCGTCAAATTGTCCATGAAAATTTGAGCTTCACGATAATTTCGATCCTTATAAAGAATGTGATAATATGGCGTATCAAACCATGAAGAATACCAATTTTGATCGTCGCCTTCCTGATTTGGGATTGATGCGTTATGCTTTTCAGACATTTATTCTATTTCAATTAATTCAAAGTCCGGCAAATTTAGTGTATTTTTGCCGAAAAATAACTATTTCGCTATCATACGTAACAGCGATTGGCTTTTTTTAATTGAAAAGAAATGGAAGAAAATTTTAAAATGATTGCCAAATGCTTTTTTGGCTTTGAAGAAATACTAGAAAAAGAATTACGCGCACTTGGAGCTCAGGATGTTGAAAAAGGTGTGAGAATGGTAAGTTTTAAAGGAGACAAAGGTTTTATGTACAAAGCCAATTTGTCTTTAAGAACTGCACTTAAAGTGTTAAAACCAATTTATTCTTTTAGAGCCAATAACGAACAAGCACTATATAAAGGAATTTCTGGTGTAAACTGGTCGAAATTCTTAAATGCAAATCAGACATTTGTGATCGATGCGACGGTACATTCTACTTATTTCAATCATTCTGAATTTGTTTCTCAAAAATGTAAAGATGCAATTGTAGATCAGTTTAGAGAGAGAACAGGGCAACGTCCAAGTATCGATAAACAATATCCAGACTTGCGAATTAATATTCATATCGATAGAGATCAGGTTTCTGTTGCTTTGGATACTTCTGGAGCTTCACTTCATCATCGTGGTTATAGAACGGCAACAAATATCGCTCCTATTAATGAGGTTTTAGCAGCAGGAGTATTGTTGTTATCCGGATGGGATGGTCAAAGTCATTTCTTGGATCCAATGTGCGGTTCTGGAACTTTTCTGGCTGAGGCAGCAATGATTGCTTGTAATATTCCGGCAAACATTAACAGAAAAGAATTTGCTTTTGAAAAATGGAAAGACTGGGACAACGACTTGTTCGATACCATTATTGAAAGTTTAATGAAGAAAACAAGAGAATTTCATTATACCATTAAAGGTTTTGATAAAGCGCCAAGTGCAATAAGCAAAGCTAAAGACAATATTAGAAACGCCAATCTAGAAGATTATATAACGATTCACGAAGATAACTTTTTTGATACTGAAAAAGAAGTAGAAGGAAAGCTTCATATGGTTTTCAATCCGCCATACGATGAACGTTTGGATATTCACATGGAAAGATTCTACGCAAGTATTGGCGATACTCTAAAGAAAAATTACCCAGGAACAAATGCTTGGTTTATTACAGCAAACTTAGAAGCTCTTAAATTTGTAGGATTGAAACCTTCAAGAAAAATCAAACTTTTCAATGGTAGCTTAGAAGCGCGTTTGGTAAAATACGAAATGTACGAAGGAAGCAAGAGAACGAAGTTTCAGGTTTCTGAATAATATAGCAACAAAGTAACAAAGTTACAAAGTTGCAAAGGTTTAGGTTTTGAGGTAAAAACTTTGTCACTTTGTTACTTTGCAACTTTGAACCTCAAAAATAAAAAACATGTCAAAACTACAACTAAGAGCTTTTCTATATCAATTAGCCGCTTTTGCGGTTTTATTCCTATTATTCCGATATTTAATTGCTGCGTACACAGGATTAACAGGAATCTGGATTCCGATGACTGCATTTGTTATTGGAACTATTATCGGACCTAAATTTCAGGCCGTAAGAACAAAAGATGGTGAAAAACTTTTTATGAAATGGCTTTTCGTTAAAGGAATAAAAGAAATTAAGTAATTATTTCATTATGAAGAAAATTGGGCTTATTGGCGGAATTAGTTGGGTTTCTACATCAGATTATTATACTTTAATTAATAAAGGAATAAATGAAAAACTTGGCGGATTAAACTTCTCCGAATGTCTGATTTATTCTTTCAACTATGCTGATATCAAAAAGAATAACGATAATAATGATTGGGATTCTACCTTCGAAATGCTTTTAAAAGCAGCAGAAGTCTTGAAATCGGGCGGGGCAGAAGCAATTGTTCTGTGTGCTAATACCATGCATTTAATTGCAGATAAACTGGAGAAAGCGATTGGGCTTCCTCTTATTCATATTGCGGAAGAAACAGCAGTTGAAATTCAGAAAAAGAAAATCAAAAAAGTAGGCTTGCTGGGTACTAAATTTACAATGGAATTGGATTTCTTTAAAGATAAGCTATCAGAAAAAGAAATTGAAGCAATAATTCCGGATTCTGAAGACGATAAAGATTTTATTCATCATACTATTTTTGAGGAATTAGGTCGTGGAATCGTAACAGACGAAACCAAAAAACGTTACTTGGAAATCGCCAATGCATTAATACAAAAGGGTGCAGAAGGTATTATTTTAGGATGTACTGAAATTCCGTTAGTCATAAAAGTAGGAGATTTAAAAGTTCCTATTTTTGATACAACTTTGATCCATACCCAAGCAGCAATAAATTTTCAATTATCATAAAAAAAGGCGGCCAATTCAAATTTTGAATTGGCCGTCTTTTTTAAGGCGATTTTTTAGAAACGAAGTCTCTAAAAACTATTGCTTTTTCTTAGGAGCTTCTTTTATTGTTTCAGAAGCCATTGTTTTCTTTTTATAAATAGGAATAAAATACGAAACCGTGTAGTTGAATCCTACTCCAAAACTTCCATCATATGTTCTGTTGAAACCAGGGATGTATAAATTTTCAAAATTATCAGGTTCTTTATTCATAACTAAAAGTTTAAGCTGTACGCCAAAACCAACAAATACGTTTTTTACAACTTGAGCTTTTAATCCTAAACCAACTTCAATCCAGCCAGCAGTAAGACCGCTGTATTTTTGATCGGTACTTACAACAGGAAGTTCTCCCCAATACGGATTCGGATTATAGATTCTATAGCTATGCAATTCCTGACTGAAAGTACTAAAACCACCTCGCATTCCTATTGTGATGAGATTTTCCATATCCAGCCAGTTTTGATAAAAATTATAATCGAATCCTCCTTTGATATAGGTTCCCGTTGCAGAAGAATTTAATCTGTCATCATCGGTTGTTTTGTCTTCGTATCCTAATTCAGCTGCTAAATAATATTTTTTAGTCAATCTCCAGTCACCAACAAATTCGATTCCTTTGTAATCTTTGTCATAAAGACCTCGAGTCAATTTATATAAATCGACACCAACACGAAGACCATAGCGATCGGTTTTTACAACGCTGTCTTTTTTTACTTCCTGAATTTCCGGTTTTGTTTTAGGCTCAGGTTTAACAGTTTCAATTTTTGGTTTTTTAGGCTCTAGTTCTTTATTTTTCGAAATTTCTGGAACATCCTGAGCTTGCCCTAAAAATGTAGAAAACAATAAACAGATACTAGAAATAAACTTGAACGTGTGTTTCATCTTCTGAATCAATGTTAGGGTTAATTAATTGAACTCGAGTCGTCCAGATTCCATCAGCATTCGGATCATCTGTACGGGTAATAGAATTTACATGAAAAATAGTTTTAAAGCCACAAGCTCTCGAAACATATACATTTTGTGTGCTGTAATTAACCGTTAAAACATCATTGTTTCTGTCGGTCGGAATTGTACTGTTATACGTTAGATTAAACGTCGTAATAGAATCATTAACTTTTAGTGGAAGTTCAATACTGCTTACGGCATTAAAAGCAATTCCCGTACTCATTCCTTCGCCAGTAGCCAGCAAATTACTGACATTTCTCTCAACCGTTGGATCTGCATTATCGTAAAATGTAATAACCAATCTTGGTGTAGTTGGTGTATTGGCATCGCATATATCATCTTTCTCGCAGCTTGATAAGCCAAAAGTAAAAATCAATAAAAGAGAGATTAGTTTTTTCATTTATATTTTTCTATCGAAGTTCTAAAAGGACAACATTTTCAACATGGTGTGTCTGCGGAAACATGTCTACAGGTCTAACACGTGTAACTTTGTATTTTTCGTCCATTAAAGCCAAATCACGTGCCTGAGTTGCAGAATTACAGCTTACGTAAACGACTCTTTTTGGAGCAATTTTCAGAATTTGTTCTACAACATCTTTATGCATTCCGTCGCGAGGAGGATCTGTAATAATAACGTCTGGTTTGCCGTGTTGCGCAATAAAAGCTTCATTAAAGACAACTTTCATGTCTCCAACAAAAAACTCACAATTCGTAATATTATTGCGTTCTGCATTGGCTTTAGCATCAATAATAGCTTCAGGAACACTTTCTACTCCGATTACTTTTTTTGCTTTTTTAGAAACGAATTGTGCAATTGTACCTGTTCCTGTATATAAATCGTAAACAGTTTCGTTACCGGTAAGACCAGCAAATTCTCTTGTGATTTTATATAATTCGTAAGCTTGATCAGAATTGGTTTGATAAAAAGATTTAGCATTTATACTAAACTTTAATCCTTCCATTTCTTCTAAGATATAATTTCTTCCTTTATACAGAATAACATCCTGATCGTAAATTGTATCATTTGGTTTTCCGTTTACCACATATTGTAAAGAGGTGATTTGAGGGAATTTCTCATACAAATGATCTAATATTAATTCTCTGTTTTCTTTGTCTTCTTCGAAAAACTGAATTAAAACCATAATTTCGCCAGTTGATACCGTACGGATCATGACAGTTCTCAATAATCCTGAATGTTCTCTCGGATTGAAGAATGCTAAGTTGTGCTCGTTGGCAAATGCTCTAATTTCGTTACGAATAGCATTTGATGGATCTTCCTGTAAATGACATTTATTAATATCAAGAATTTTATCCCACATTTTTGGTATGTGAAATCCAAGAGCATTTCTGTTTCCTAAGTCTTCTGTACTTCCAATTTCTTTTTCAGTAAGCCAACGGCTGTTTGAGAAAGAAAATTCCATTTTATTTCTGTAGAAAAATTGTTTCTCAGAACCTAAAATGTCTTCAAATTCCGGAAGTTCAACTTTACCTATTCTTTGTAAATGATTTTTAACTTCATTTTGTTTGAATGCAAGCTGTTGGCTGTATTTCATGTTTTGCCATTTACAACCTCCACATACACCAAAATGTTCGCAGATTGGATCTACTCTATAATCTGATAATTCGTGAAATTTTACGGCTTTTCCCTCGTAATAAGCCTTTCTTTTTTTAAATGTTTGCACATCTACTACATCTCCAGGTACCACATTCGGAATAAAGATTACTTTTCCGTCAGGTGCTTTGGCTACTGAAACTCCTTTTGCACCAGCATCAAGAACTTGAATTTGATGAAAGACAACTTTGTCTGTATTTTTTCTTCCCATAGCGCAAAAATAAGCCTTTGAAAACTTTTACAAATTTTATTTATAAAATTTTTTAGATTTTCTTTAAAAAATTAGTTTAATTAAGTTTAAAAGTTAATTTTGTTAGTGTAATAAAGCCCCAATAATTACAATTTAACCTACAATATTGTTGTTATTTATGAAGTTGTATCACACACTCTCACAAATCAGCTTTCTTAAGAAAAGTTATGCCTTTAAGTTTTTATTCGTTGCATTTATCGGTATTCATATTCCCTTAATTGGAATTTTATTTTTTGTATTGTACTTCCAGCACAGTATTTCGCCAACATCGATTTTGGTTTTTTCTTTAATTATGACTTTACTGGCAACCGCATTAACACTTTTAGTTTTAAACCGGTTAATAAAACCTATTGCAACCGCTTCAAAAGCATTAGATGATTACAGAAGTTCAAGAAAATTGTCTGCATTACCAACAGAATATATAGACGAAGCAGGATTGTTGATGTGCAATATTCAAGAATCTATTTACGAAGCTGAGGGTTTTATCAATGAAAAGCAGGATTTGATTTATATGCTTTCTCATGATTTGAAAAATTTTGCTGGAAATCCGCAAGGTTTGGCAAAATTAATAATAAGTGAAGAACCTTCAGAATCGATTAAAAATCTGGCACAGTTAATATGCGAATCTACTGATCTGCAATTTAGATATATTGAAAATTTCATTAAACTTTTAAAAGAGCAAGATGACGTAGTTAGAGTAAATCAAGAAATAAAAACAGTGCTGTTTCCTAATATTCTTCCTTTTATTAATGAACAGGTAGAACAACGTTTATTCGATAAAAAAATAAAACTGAATTTGGTTTTAGAATGTGTCGAAGCTAAACTTAAAATCGACGAAGGTCTGTTGATTCAGGTTTTGGTAAATTTGATTAGTAATGCGGTTAAGTTTTCTTATTTTGATAGTGAAATTAAAGTCAGAATTTACTCTGAAGACTCAAAATTGATTTTAACGGTAAAAGACAATGGAATGGGATTTGACAGAAACCAAATTGAGGATTTGTTTAAAAAGTTTACCAAAATGAGTCGACTAGGAACAGCAAATGAAGGTTCTACCGGAATTGGTTTGTATCTGTGCAAAAAAATCATTGAAAGAAACAAAGGTAGACTAACAGCTTCAAGCGAAGGAAAAAATAGGGGAGCTGAATTTAAAATCGAATTCGATCTTTAACGTAACAGTAGAAAAAAACAAAGGTTACTAAAAATTTACTTTAGTAACCTTTGTTGTAAAATCTATCCAAAGGGATTTATTACCAAAGCTGATGAACAGCAGGTTTAATGAAATCATTGTAAACCTTATTCATAGCTGAAATTTGTTCTGCGGTTAATTTCGGAGTATCATAAACAGATAAATTCGATAAAACGTGATCAACTTTTGAGGCACCAGGAATAATACAGCTGATTTCATTAAAACTTAAAATCCATTGTAGTGCAATTGGAGCAAGATTTTGATTTTCTGGAAATAGTGCTTTTAATGCTTCAACAGCTTTTAAACCAAGTTCGTAATCAATTCCTGAGAAAGTTTCGCCTTTATCAAAAGCTTCTCCATTTCGATTGAAATTACGGTGATCTTGTGAATCGAAAGAGGTATTAGAATCAAATTTACCAGTCAAAAGTCCGCTTGCTAATGGAACTCTCGCAATAATTCCGATATCTTTCCTTTTTGCTTCAGAGAAAAACAATTCAGAAGGACGCTGGCGAAACAAATTGAAGATAATTTGAACAGTTGTCACGTTATCATATTCAATTGCTTTTAAAGCTTCTTCAACTTTTTCGACACTTACTCCAAGATTAAGAATTTTTCCCTGTTCTTTTAAACGGTCAAAAAGTTCAAAAATTTCTGGACGATAATATACTTCCGTTGGCGGACAATGGAGTTGAATCAAATCCAATGTTTCCAGACCGGTTCTTTTCAAACTGTCTTCTACAAATTTCTGAAGCACTTTTGGTGTATATCCTTCATTAACATGCGGGTTTATTTGACGTCCGCATTTTGTGGCAACAACAATTCGTTCAGAACGAGAGCGAACCAATCTTCCAACGGCAGTTTCGCTTAATCCATTTTCGTAAACATCAGCGGTGTCAATAAAATTAACGCCATTGTCTATCGCGGTGTTTAAAAGTTCGTCGGCAGTTTTATCATCAAAACCCGATCCCCATTTTCCTCCAACTTGCCAAGTACCAAGAGAGATTTCGGAGATGTTAAAGTTTGTTTTTCCTAGTTTTCTGTAGTTCATTTCTTTTTTAGATTCAAAGGTTCATAGTTGCAAAGGGACAAAGGTTTCTTGTAGGGACGTAAAAACTTTGTCCCTTTGTGCCTCAGTCCCTTTGTTCCTTTTTTAGTCAAATAAATCCGAAGATAAATAACGATCGCCTCTATCGCAGATAACGGCAACCACCACTCCTGATTCTAATTTTTCGGCAATTTTTAAAGCAACGGCAACAGAACCTCCACTGCTCATTCCTGCAAAAACACCTTCTTCTAAGGCTAATCTTTTGGTCATTGCACGCGCTTCGTCTTCGCTAACATCAATAACAGTGTCAACTTTAGAAGCATCAAATATTTTTGGAAGATATTCTTGTGGCCATTTACGAATTCCAGGAATCTGAGAACCATCGCTTGGTTGTGCGCCTACAATTTGAATATTTGGGTTTTTCTCTTTCAAATAAGTCGAAGTTCCAATAATAGTTCCTGTTGTGCCCATTGCAGAAACGAAATGTGTTACCGTTCCGTCGGTATCGTTCCATATTTCAGGTCCAGTCGTTTTATAGTGCGCTTTCCAGTTGTCATCATTTGCAAACTGATTCAGCATCAAATATCCTCCTTGAGCTACTTTTTTGTCGGCATAATCTCTAGAACCAATAATTCCTTCGCTGGCAGGCGTTAAAATAACCGTAGCCCCATAAGCGCGCATGGTTTGTGTTCTTTCTTTTGTAGAATCTTCAGGTAAAACCAATTCGATTTCAATGCCAAATAATTGCGCGATCATTGCCAATGCAATTCCAGTGTTTCCACTAGTTGCTTCAATTAATTTGTCTCCTTTTTTGATTTCGCCTCTTTCCAAAGCAGCAGCAATCATATTATAAGCCGCTCTATCTTTTACGCTTCCTCCCGGATTATTTCCCTCCAGTTTAAGTAAAAGTTTTACATTCTTATTTTGAACCAAATTAACCGTTTCCATTAATGGAGTGTTGCCAATAAGGTTTAGTAATTTATGTGAATTCATTTTATTTTTTTTCTTTGATTTTGACTTCAGTTGTAGTGGTGTTTAAAACGATAGAATCTTCTGGGATAGATTTGGTGATCCAAGCATTTCCTCCAACAACGCTATTTTTTCCGATGGTAGTTTTGCCTCCCAAAATGGTTGCATTGGCATAAATACACACATTGTCTTCAACAGTTGGATGCCTCTTTGCATTTTTCATGTCTTTGCTCACACTTAATGCACCAAGCGTAACACCCTGGTAGATTTTGACATGTTTTTTAATTACCGTGGTTTCACCAATTACGATTCCGGTGGCATGGTCGATAAAAAATGGAGATTCTATATTGGCTCCTGCATGAATATCTGTTCCTGTAATTCTATGTGCATATTCGCTCATTAAACGAGAAAACAGCAATAAATCCAAGTGATATAATTCGTGGCTCAATCTGTAAATGGCAATGGCGTAAAAACCAGGATAACCCAGATAAACTTCATCAATACTATTTGATGCGGGGTCGTTTTCTAAGATATATTCGGCGTCTTGGTTTAATTTCTCTAAAACTCCCGGAAGTTTTTCAAGAAATCTGTCCCAAATCGATTCGCATAAATTCTCAGGTTTTTTGCAAGCTAAAACAGCGATCTCTTTAAAACGGATTTCCAGTTCGTCAATACTTTCATCCAAAGAGGCATTCGAATCAAAAAGAGTATAAAAAAGCTTCTCTGTAAAATCTTCCGTTTTAGTTTTAATGCCGTAGTTTATGTTCGAATGGCTTTTTAAAGCCTTTATATTTTGTATGATAGTGTCTTTTGTCACAATGGTAAAAATGAATGAATAATTTTGGAACGTTAAAAGTAAGGTGTTTTTTGGAAATAAAGTCACGATTTAACGAAAGATATTTTCTTTGGAGGGGCATATTTGTGATAAAAAAGGAATGTCAGGACGATCTTTTTTATACAATTCTTAAGAAGTTAATTGCGTAAATTAGCTTTCAAAATTTATAAAAATGAAAAATAATTCAACGTTTAAAAGTGCGATTTCTGGACTTCCTTTTGCTGAAAGCGAGAAAATCTGCGGTAAATCTATTCATGATCCCATTTTAGGTTTAATAAAAAAAGAGTTTCCTGATTTTAATGATGATGATTGTATTGCTGTAAACGAGTTAAATGTATACCGTCAGAAGTATATTTCAAATTATCTTTCTACAGAAATTGGAGCACTTTCGGCAATGGAAAAAAGTGTTATTTCTTCTTTAAAAGACGATAAATCGATAGTAAGCAGTGTGGAAGATGAAGAAGAAACCCGTAACCTCGGACAAAGAGTGGCAGATAAAGTGGCAGATTTTGGAGGAAGCTGGACGTTTATTATCTCTTTTGTTGTTTTTATTACCATTTGGATCGGTTCCAATGTTTATATTTTTTTGAATAAAGGATTTGATCCTTATCCATTTATTTTACTGAATCTGATTCTTTCTTGTGTCGCTGCTTTGCAGGCTCCGGTAATTATGATGAGCCAAAATCGTCAGGAAGAAAAAGATAGAAATAGAGCTAAAAAAGATTATATGATTAATTTAAAATCAGAATTAGAAATTAGAATGATTCATGATAAAATTGATCATTTAATTATGCATCAGCAGCAAGAATTAATCGAAATTCAGAAAGTACAAATCGAGATGATGAATGATATTCTGGATCAGATTAAGAAATAAAAGGTGTTGGAAATTCCAAATTTTAAAATTCCAAATTCCAAAAGAGCGAAGCGATTTTTTAAAAACTAAAAACTAAAAACTAAAAACTAAAAACTAAAAACTAAAAACTAAAAACTAAAAACTAAAAACTAAAAACTAAAAACTAAAAACTAAAAACTAAAAACTAAATTCAAAAGTGTTTGAAGTAATAACCGCCAAGCATAAAAACAAGATTGACGATTGTCATTTTCCAAATCAGTTTTTTGTAATTTTTAGATTTGTCTAAATAATGAAGCGCTATCAAACCGAATAGTAAAAGACAAGAAAATATAGCCGGATACATTTTGAAAGCGGCTAAAAACTCTCCTCGAAAAAGTAAGAATAAAGAGCGTTGAAAACCACAGCCCAAACAGTCAAAACCAAAGATGTTTTTGAACAGGCACGGAATCATATATTTCTCTAAATTCATTGTGGTTCTTTTTTGCAATTTTACTAAAAAAATATGACAAACGTTTCGAGTAGGATAGAAGTACTATTTGAAAGTTTTATACTTTTGAAATCTTAAACTTTGAATTGATGAAAGCTTTTAAAATTATAATTATGATTCTTGCCATTTCGGTTGCCTTATATGAGCAAGTTTCAGAAGATAAAAATATTTATATCATGATTGTTGCAATCGTGGTTTTCATGTTTGGAATGATGCAGCTGAGCGCTAAAACACCAAGTAAAAATAACGATAAAGAAGAGTAGCATGCTGATAAAAGGAGATAAGGTTTCGGTTCTTGATGAAGCCATAAACGGAACAGTCGTTTCGGTCAAAAACAACGAAGTTTTAATAGAAACTACGGATGGATTCATGATGACATTTTTTGTCAATGAATTACTTAAAATTCAAGATTCCAGTGATTTAATGAATTCTATTAAAAGAATAGATTTAGATGAAGCTTCAAAAGAAAAAATTCAGCCAAAACCGAGAAGTTTTGTCAAAGAAAAGAAAGATAAACGGGATGTTGGTGTTCCAGAATTTGATTTACACATCGAAAAATTAGTTCCAAATAAACGCGGAATGTCTAATTACGATATTTTGACTTTGCAGACCGAAACGGCAAAAAGACATATCGAATTTGCAATCAGAAATCGCATTCCAAAAATCGTTTTTATTCACGGTGTTGGTGAAGGAATTTTAAAAGCCGAACTTGATTTTTTATTGGGTCGTTATGACGGAATCGATTTTCAGGATGCCAATTATCAAAAATATGGCCTTGGTGCAACTGAAGTTTATTTTAGGCAAAACAATAAATAAGATACATTTAAAGTCTATTAAAAGGCTCATTTTTGAGCATAAAAAAACGTCTGTTTTCTAGTGTGATTTGATCGTAAATCAGCTTCTGAAAAACAGACGTTTTTTGTAGGAAATATTTTTGGTTGGTTTTCTCTTTTCTAAGAAATCAATATGTTTTGGTAATGGTTCCAAGAAGGAAACTGTTTCCTAGTTTAAACGAGTTTTGTCCTTTTGTCCCTCTTTGTAAAGTTACATTTTTAAGTACGATTGTATGGGTATAAGTTTGAGTTTCTCCTAGTCTTGTTGTGGTTACTTGGATAATTCCACCGTTACTTTCTTTACTGCCTAATCGACCTGTCCATGTTTGATCAACTGTTGGTGTTGTTGGCTTTTTTTCTACGCAAATTGCATCTTCTGTAAAAGAACCAGTATCTTTTTTAGCCGTTCTGTAATAGACGTTGTTTTTTGCAGTTTCTATATAACTTTCTCTAGGTTGACCAGTTGGCGTGATTTCGGGTTTAATTAATTCAGTATCAATGTTTTCAATTGATAAATAAAGATTAGTGTTATAATTATAAATCCCTTTCATTACAGAACATTCAATAACTTCTTGATCTGCAGGAAAAGTTGGGCTGGGTATTGATGTAGTAGTTACATATTTTCCAAAAATAAATTCTGCGTTAGTCTGAATTCCGGATGGCTTTGCAAATGTGATATTTCTAAAGATGACACTATGAGTATATCCCGTTATTTTAGAACTTCCATCGGTTGCATTAGGAACTTCATTTGCGGTACTTTCAATTTCGATTACACCATCTGTTCCAAGCCATTCTTCTGTTACTTTTGGAGTACTCGGCGGAATGGTGCCGCAGATGTTTGTGCTTGCAACAGTCCCGTCATAAGCTCTATATACAACACGATAAGATCCATTGCCTTTTCCGTCAATAGTATAAGTATATATGGAATCATTTTCGTTTCTAAATGATCCCGCAGGCATTTGAAGTAAAAGTGCTTCCTGAGTTTTTAATTGATAGATCAGATTACTTGTCAAAGGATCACCACAGACCTGAGCTTCTTTATCTTCATCAAATGTTATATTGTCTACAGTTAAATCTCCATCATCGCAGCCATTTAGAAAAAGGGCGAATAGTAGGAGGGCAGTATATTTTTTCATTGTAAATTTTATTTTGGTCAAAAATAGTGAAAAAAATGCCAAATGATATTTAAGATTTCACAATTGATATTTCTTAACTTTGCAGCAATGAAAAAAGTATACCTAGATAACGCCTCAACAACTGCAATGCGTCCAGAAGTAATTCAGGAAATGACCAAAGTTATGGTTGAGGATTACGGAAATCCATCGTCGACACATAGTTTTGGAAGAAACGGTAAAACAATATTGGAGCTTTCAAGAAAAAGCATTGCAAAGCATTTGAACTGCACCGCTCAGGAAATAATTTTTACCTCTGGCGGGACCGAAGCCGATAACTGGATACTACGTTCTGCTGTCGAGGATCTTAAAATTGAAAGAATCATTACTTCAAAAATCGAACATCATGCTGTTTTGCATACTGTTTGGGTGCTTAAAGAAGAATTCAATATCCAGGTTGATTATGTAAATGTCAATTCTGATGGTAGTTTAGACTTGACTCATTTGTCTAATTTATTGTCTGAAGAGAAGAAGACTTTGGTAAGTTTAATGCATGTTAACAACGAAACTGGAGCTATTTTGGATCTGGATCGCGTAAGTTTGATTTGCAAGCAGTATAACGCATTATTTCATTCTGATACAGTTCAGTCTGTTGGAAAGACGGAAATCGATCTGCAAAAGACTCCTGTTGACTTTATTTTGGCTAGTGCACATAAATTTCACGGACCAAAAGGTGTCGGATTTGCTTTTGTTAGAAAAAATTCCGGTTTGCAACCTTTACTTTTCGGTGGTGAGCAGGAAAAAGGTCTGCGTGCAGGAACAGAAGCAGTACATCAAATAGCGGGAATGGCAAAAGCTTTGTCTGTTTCTTATGAAAAACTGGATCAGGAAAGGGCTTATATTTTAGATTTGAAAAACTATCTGATTGAGCAATTAGAGATTCATTTTCCAGATTTTAGGATTAACGGTAAAAAGGATGATTTTTACAATATCATCAATATTATTCTACCTTTTTCTTCAGATAAAACCTCAATGCTGCTTTTTAGTTTAGATATGAAAGGAATTGCAGTTTCCAGAGGAAGCGCTTGTCAATCTGGAAGTATAAAACCTTCGCACGTATTAAACGAAATGCTTTCGGAAACCGATTTAAAATTGCCAAATCTTCGAATTTCATTTAGTCATTACAACACAAAAGAAGATATCGATTGGTTGATTGAGAGTTTGAAAACGGTTTAGAGTTTCAAGTTTCAGGTTTCAAGTTTCAAGTTGCTGGACTTAAATGCAAAGTTCGCAAAGTTTTTTAGACAAAGCTTTGCGAACTTTGCGTTTTTAAGAAGTTCCGTAAAATAACCTTGCGGACTTTGCGGTAAAACGGCAAAAGTATTTCAATAACCTGAAACTTGAAACCTGAAACCTGAAACTAAAAAAACTATTTACGAATCACTTTTACTTGTGAGTCATTTGTCAATTTAATGATTGTAGAAGATTTTCCGTTGATTTTATCTTGGTTTAGTTTGACCACATAATCGACACCATTTATAATCTCTGGACTAATATCTTTGAAAGCAATTGGAGTTGGTTGTCCTGAAATATTAGCAGAAGTTGAAACTAAAGGCTTTTTCATTCTTTCCATCAATTTGTAGCAGAAAGGTTCTTTTACCAATCTAACTCCTAGTGATTTGTCGGCGGCAATAATATTTGGAGCAACGTTTCTGGCGTCATCAAGGATTAAAGTAGTTGGTTTGTCTGATAAATCCCAGATTTGCCAAGCTACTTCAGGAATGTTTTTAAAAACATTGTACATCATCTTTTCGCCATTCATTAAAACAATCATACTTTGTGTTTCTGCACGTTGTTTCAATTTGTAGATTTTAGCAACAGCTTCAGGATTGGTAGCATCACAACCGATTCCCCAAACGGTATCTGTCGGGTACAAGATTATACCTCCATTTTTAATTACTTCGTATGCGTTGATGATTTCCTCGTTCATTTTACAAATTATATTTTAAGATTACAAAGTTATAAATTTTACTTGTAATTGCTTTTTATAGTATTTGTAAATAGAAATTCTATTTGGTTTTTAAAGCTTTTTATAAAACTAATTGTTTATGCTTTAGAAGATGAAGATTTTGATTTTGCTTTCGCTAACTCCATCAATGGATGTTCGATATATTTAAATGTCAATTGACTAAAGAAGATTAAAGGAAAGACAGATAGGGCAATAATCGACCAAAATTCAAAATCAGTTAATTCTTTGGCTTCCTCTAAACCGATAATGAAATAAAACAGAATAAATAATAAAGTGCCATGCAATAGATAAATACTGTAGGTTATTTGTCCGAATTTTCGAGAAAAAGTACTTGATAAAAGTCCGAAAAAGTTATTTCCAGAAGCAATTATTATAAAGACGATTGACGTAATAATAACTGGAATTGGCTTTCTTCCGCTATTAAAGAAATAAATAGAACACGCAATTAGTAAAATGGCTAAAAAGGTATATTTCTTTTGCTTTAAAATGTTGCCAAATATGTTTTTACTGATTATTAGAGCTGCAATAATACCTCCAATAAAAGGGAGGAAATGTCTCAAAGAGGCACCGTTGATAATCATTATGGTGGTGGCTGCAAGAGTAAACAGCAAAATGACTTTGTAATTTACTTTAATCTTAAAAAAGAGCGCAATAAGAGGAAGTAAAAAATAGAAGGCCCACTCGTAAGGCAGTGTCCAAGTTACTCCCGCATTTAGCAAAGAACTGTTTTCAAATCCGTTGATGTTTAAACCCTTTTTGATATTAAAAAATATCCATGAAAGTATAGCTAAAATGTTTTCTGAGAAAGGGATTTTGGATTTGAAATTTGTTAAATAGCCAACAATAAGAAATATAATTCCAACAGAAAAAAGATACATAGGAAATAGTCTGTATACACGTGCATTGATATAGGCAGACCAGTTAATTTGTTTGTTTTTACTGTTTATCAATTTTAAAGTGAATAAAAAAGCTGTAATCACAAAGAAAAAAGCAACTGTGGTTTGTCCGAAGTGGTTAAATAGATTTACATCAGGTTCGTTCCATTCGTCACTTTGAAGAAAATACCTCCAAATATAACTATGATGTAAGAAAACAAAAAATGCCAGATAGCCTCTTAATCCATCGATTTCTGGATAACGGACATCTACTACATCTATTTTTACCACTTTATTTACCAATAAAACAGAGACAATTAAAGAAAGCAATATAATTAATAGAAAAGAACCAAAAGTAAATGTCATTTTTGAGGAAACAGAATTTTATTATAGTGTTTTTAACTAATTTTTTAACTTTTACAAACATAGTAAACCTATGTTTAATGCAAAAGTATTATGGTTAAAAATATATTAAATAAATTGAATCCTACAAGATTTAGGTTCTTGAATCAAAAATTACAGCGAATTTTCTTTTAGAATAACATGATTGGTCCAGCCCTTTAAAGTATATTTTTCTAGAATTGAATCAGGTATTTTTTCATATTCGTTTTCGAAAAATTCCATTGGTATAATTGGATTGTTTTCATCAATAATAAGAATGTTATTAGGATTGTAAAAATCGTAATTTTTAATATCCGCATTTGTGGTGATTAGTTTCTTCTCTAGGCCCAAACTTTCGAAAACTCTAAAAGTAAGTCCACTTTGGCCAAGTCGGTTAATGTCTAAAAGTACTTTTGAGCGGTTAATATAATCATTTACTTCGCTTAAAGGCATGTGACTTCTTATATAGGTAATATTTTCGTCATTGTCTTTTTGCTTTTTATCGTAAATGATAAACTTAAATTTTGAATTCTGTGAAGCCAAATTGGCTGCGATTCTTTTTAATATTGGAAGTCTCTTGTCGATTGAACTGATATTAAAAACGTCATATTCAAATTGATTTTCAACACTTGTGTTTTCTGAATTGTAAATCCAATTGGAGGCGAATTTTAAATTATAATTTGCGCAATCTTCTTTTTCAAATGAGTAAACTTCGTCAAAGCAATGGAGAACTCTTTTGATCTTTGGGCAACGGTAAATATTATCGTTAAAGAAGCCAATAGATTTTTCTGTATAATTTTTGAATTCCAAAATACTTTTCGGACTAATAAAATCGCCTTTAATAGTTAGAATAACATCCTGTTTCTGGTTGTTCTCTTTTAATTTTTTTAAGATTTCATTTCCATAATGCAAATGTTTAAGATTTGTTTTGAAAAAAGTTTTTAAAACAACATTATATGCTTTATGCAATATGGAAGGATACTTGTATTTGAATGCATTAAAGTCAATATGATGAACTGTGTGACCTTGTTTTTCCAAGCTTATGGCGATATGTTTGTTGAGTCCCCAGTTGTCAAGACTTATAAGAGTAATATGCATTATCTTTGAAATAGTTTTTATTAGTTGGTAAAACTAGCTAAATTTGCTGAAACAATTTTTATGATTTTAAGATTAAATCGCGGATACGAAAAATTTGAAAATATTCTTACTGAATATATTCGTTTTTTTAATACAAAAGGAGAAGACTTTGTAATTGGTCAGCGCAATCAGATAAAACTTTTCGATTTAGATGATAAAAAAATAAATATAAAATCGTTTAAGGTTCCCCATTTTATCAATAAAATCGCTTATAAATATTTCAGAAAGTCAAAAGCAAAGCGTTCTTTTGAGTTTGCAAATAAATTGTTAGAATTAGGTGTTGGAACTCCAAAGCCTATTGCGTTTGCTGAATTTTCATCAATAATAGGTTTAGAAAAAAGCTTTTATGTAAGCGAACAGTTAGAATGTGATCTTACATACAGAGAATTGGTAGAAATACCAGATTTTCCAGACCGCGAAAATATTTTAAGACAGTTTACTAAATTTAGTTTTGATCTTCATGAGAAAGGAATTGAGTTTTTAGATCATTCGCCAGGAAATACTTTAATAAAAAAGAATGCCGACGGAAATTATAGTTTTTATCTTGTTGATTTAAACAGAATGGAATTTCATAAAGAAATGCCTTTTGAAATGCGTATGAAAAACTTATGCCGTCTGACTCCGTTAAAAGAAATGGTGGCAGTAATGAGTAATGAATATGCTAAATATTATCCGGAATCTGAGCAGAAGATTTTTGAAACTTTATGGAAATATACAGCAGATTTTCAGGAACAGTTTTATAGAAAAAAACGCCTGAAAAAGAAACTTAAATTCTGGAAAAAGTAATTCTTTTTAATTCTTTATAGCGAATAAAAATACTGTAAGCGTTTAGATAACAGATTGTTATTCCTTTTGGTCCATCTAAAAAACCTAATCGAATTATAAATTGATATAAAAAAGTATATAAAGGATGAAAAATCATAAGTAACAATTGTGGTTTTTGTCCTTTTTTTCTTTTTTCATGAGCTTTTAGGACGCCATAATTGTACATTTTTGATTTATAATCTTGAAATGAAGTATATGAAAAATGTATTAATTTATTCTTTAAGATAGAAATGGGACCGTCAACAATTAATTTTTCATGAACCATTCTCTCTTCATTGTATCTGCACTTAGATTTGTCGAACAATCTGAAAATTTTATCTGTCTGCCATCCGCTAAAATGCAACTTGCTGTTTTTGAACATGAAAGTGCGGTATATAAAATAGGCACTACCAGCATCTTTATCGTTAATTGTAGCAACAATTTCTTTTTTTAACGCTACAGATAGCTGCTCATCAGCATCGATAAATAAAACCCACGAATTTTCAGCCTGATCTAAAGCAAAATTGCGTTGCGATGTATAATTGACAAATTTATTCTGAATCAGTTTTACAGTTTTAAACGATTTAACAATTTCAACTGTTTTGTCGGTGCTGTAGGAATCTATAACGATTATTTCATCTGCAAAATCAAGGTTTTCAAGAAGCGCTTTTATACGCTCTTCTTCATTAAGTGTAATGATTAAAACGGATAATTTTTGATTTTCATTGCTTTTCATTCGATGCTTTTACTTTTTTCAATTTTTATATTCTTGAAAATAAGCTTCTAATTTTTCAAGCATTAGAGCTAACGGATATTCAGCATAATATTCGAAAGTATGATCTTTGATATATTGTTCTGTATGCTTTTCGTAAATCTCTGGTTTTAGATCTTTTAAATGAATTGATGCGTTTTTTGCTTCATTTTCAAATAACTGCCATGTTTCCTTTCTAACAGAAGGTGTGAAAATAGAAAAAGTCGGTATTTCTAAGGCTTTTGCCATATTTACTGCGCCACCTTCATTTCCAATCAACATTTCACATTGCGAAAGTATTGCTAGAAACTGTCTTAAATCAGTAGCATATAAATCAAAAACAATATTCTTTTTTGTTTCTTCAGAACAATAATTAAAAACTTCCAAGGCCTGCTCTTTCTGGTTCGGAATATAATTAAAGAGAATAGTAGCGTTTGTTTTAGCTACTGTAAAATCTATAATTTTAGCCATTCCGTCAAGTGGATAAGTTTTATAGTGTTCGCTTCCTAAAATTCCAAACATAATAATTGGTTTTTCAGGATCAATATTGTGGTTTTTTAATAGAACTTTTGCTTCAGCAATTTCAGAATCTTTTAGAAAGATTTTCGGTTTTACGTTTGTTATTTTCTCAGAAAAAAATGGTTTTAAAAGCAATAATCGGTTCTCAATTGCAAGACCAAATTCAGATTTTATGGCATCAAAACGCTTATAGCTATAATTGTAAAAAATATTGGAATACCATTTATGATACGAAACTTTATATTTTGCACCAGAAAACAATGTAATAAGATTTGTTCCTAATTTACTGTAAACATCAATTACCGCATCATATTTTTTTCTTCGAATTTCAAAAATGAATTTAAAGAACCCAAGAGTAGATTTTCTGATTTTATTAGTTACAGGAATAATGTTGTCGATATTCGGATTTTCTTTAAGAACATCAATCGAATTAGGATAACACATATAATCAATCACAGAATCTGGAAACTTTGCCTTTAAGTTGTTGCAAATAATTGTACTGGTTAAGACATCTCCAATTCTTTTTTGCTGAATAACTAATATTCTCATTTTGTTTTAATATTCAATTTGAAGGCTAAAGTACAAACTATTTTATGAAGTGCACAAGTCCTAACATTAATAAGATCGAACTAAATTAAAAAGTTATATTTTTGTGCTGAATTAATTAAATTTTACAATGAAAATTAGCGGTTTGGTTATTACTTTCAATGAAGAAAAAAATATAGGGAAATGTATTGATGCTTTATTTAAAGTTTGCGATGAAGTTATTATTGTGGATTCTTTTAGTAAAGATCGTACAGTTGAAATAGCAAAAGAAAAAGGAGCACATGTGGTTGAGCAAGCTTTTTTAGGAGACGGGCCACAACGTACACATGGTTTGCCTTTTTGTAAAAATGACTGGATTTTGAATCTCGATGCCGATGAGTTTTTAGATGCCGATGCCGAAGATTTTATTGCAAAAGGAAAATATTTAGAAGGAAATTATGATGCCTTTAGTTTTAGAGTTAAAAATTTTTTAGGCAACAAATTAATAGATTTTTCAGGATGGTATCCAGATCATAAAGTTCGTTTTTTTAATAAACAGACAGCTCATCCTTCAGATTCTAAGGTACATCAGAAAATTATAACCCAAAACGAGAAAAAAGTTGCAGTACATATTCTACACTACGGATGGGATTCTTTAGATCAGATTATTGCCAAAAAGAACCAATATTCTGGCTGGCATGCTCAGCAATTATTTGATCAGGGAAAACGAATTAATGCTTTTAAACCTGTTCTTAACGGAACTGTGGCTTTTATTCGTTGTTACTTCTTTAAAAAAGGGATTTTTAATGGTCTTGATGGATTGTCAATTGCAATGATTCAGGCATTTTTCTCTTATATGAAATATGCTAAACTGATAAAACTTCAAAAAAAACAATAAATAGCAATAAACATCAAATAAAAAATTCCAAATCCCAATTATAAGAATTGGAGTTTGGAATTTTTTTTATAATTGATTTTTTAAAACCTATACAGCAACATCGTATTCGCGAAGTGCATTGTTTAAAGAAGTTTTTAAATCTGTAGATGGTTTACGAGTACCAATAATTAAGGCACAAGGAACTTGAAATTCACCAGCAGCGAATTTTTTAGTATAACTTCCAGGAATAACTACCGAACGAGCAGGAACAAAACCTTTCATTTCTACTGGCTCATCACCAGTAACATCGATAATTTTTGTAGACGCTGTCAAACATACGTTTGCACCAAGAACTGCTTCTTTACCAACGTGAACACCTTCAACTACAATACAACGAGATCCGATAAAAGCACCGTCTTCAATAATAACCGGAGCCGCTTGCAATGGTTCAAGAACACCACCGATACCAACACCACCGCTTAAATGAACGTTTTTGCCGATTTGAGCACAACTACCAACAGTTGCCCAAGTGTCAACCATTGTTCCTTCGTCAACATAAGCACCGATGTTTACATAACTAGGCATCAAGATAACACCACTAGAAATGTAAGCACCGTAACGAGCAACAGCATTTGGTACTACACGAATTCCTTTTTCTGCATAATTTCTTTTTAATAACATTTTGTCATGATATTCGAAAATACCAGATTCCCATGTTTCCATTTTTTGAATTGGGAAATACATTACAACTGCTTTCTTAACCCATTCGTTTACCTGCCATTTGTCACCAACTGGTTCAGCAACACGTAATTTTCCTGCGTCTACCAATTCGATAACTTCTCTAATGGCATCAGTTGTTGTAGTTTCTTGCAATAAAGCTCTATTTTCCCAAGCTTGTTCAATTATAGTCTGTAAAGAATTCATACGTTAAAATTTTTGGCAAAGATAAGGTATTTGTAGAAATGCAAAAAAGCAAAACGGCTGTAAAATGTTACATATTTAACTTTTTGTTTCTTATTTGTAAAACTTCAAAAACTCTTTAGTTTAAATTTTTATCTACTTACCTCTAAAAGTTTTTTTTATGTCAAAATATGACAAAAGTCAGATTTTATGCTTTTTGTTCTATCTAATTTCGTCCTGTTGAAAAACATTCCACTCAAACAAAATAATCATATTAAGCAGTAAGTATGAATCAAGAAAATCAATTTCAAAACAAAGTAATCATTGACAAAGAAGTAGCTTGGGATAAAACCCGTGTTATTATGAGTAAAACAAATGCTTTTGGTATTATAGAATATGCCAACGAAGTTTTTGTAGATGTTTGTGGTTACGAAGACTATGAATTAATGGGGCAGCCACACAATATTATTCGACACCCCGATATGCCAAAAGTTATTTTTAAGGTGCTTTGGGAGAATCTTAAAAACGGAAAAAACTTTCATGCTATTGTAAAAAATCGTGCAAAGTCTGGAAGGTATTATTGGGTAATTACAGACTTTGATATTGCCCGAGATGAAAATGATGTTATTGTAAATTATTTTGCAAGAAGACAAGCTGTCCCTCAGGAAGTAATTGCGGTTCATATTGAACCATTATACAAAAAACTCTTGCAGATTGAAGCAGCAAGCGGAGTTGAATTTAGCGAGAAGTACTTAATTGGTTTTCTGGAAGAAAAGAAGAGGACTTACGTTGAATATATTAAGGAGTTGATTTTTGAACATGAAAAAGCACATGCTAAATTTTCTAATTATGTAGAAGAAGAAGGTGAAGAAGAGGAGCATAGAGGATTTTTTAGTCGCCTGTTCGGAAGATAAATTGAGTTATTTTTTAGGTTTTTGAATATTTGGATAGAAAGTCCGTCTTGAAATTTTTCAGGGCGGATTTTTGTTTTAAGTTTAATTTAAAAAAAACATGAATTTAAAGGCCTATATTTGTATTGTAAAATGAAAGTATTATGGAAGCGATTAGATTAGAATTTCAACCAGAAATCAGAGAGAAAGTACTTAAGTTATTAAGTGAATTTTCTCCTAGTGAATTGACAATTATTGAAGAAGATTCTGATTTTGATAATGATAAAAGAAAGGTACATTCAGCTTATTCTAAATTGAAAAGTGGCAATGAAAAGTTATATTCAGTAGATGAAGTAGATTCAATTTTAGATAATACATTTTCGGAATATGACAATTAAAATTTCGAATGAATTTTTAGAATTATTAAAAGAACAAGTACATTATATTTATAAAGATAAACCTAGAGCAGCACTAAAGTTTAGGAAAGATTTACTTAGAAATATTAAAAAAGATTTAAAACATCCTTTTCTTTTTAAAAAATCAAGGTATTTTGATAATGAAAATATTAGGGATTATGTTTTTAAAGGTTACGTTTCTGTTTCTGAGGTTAATATCGATGAAAACATTGTTTTCGTTTTCAGTTTTATAAAATATAGAAACTCTCTTTAAAAATTATGATTTTACTTTCAAACCTTGTTTAAAAACTTTATAACATGCCAAGAATCCTCTCCATAGATTACGGACAAAAGCGCACAGGATTGGCTGTGACAGACGAAATGCAGATTATTGCTTCGGGTTTAACCACAATTCCGACGCATACTTTGGTTGATTTTTTGAAAGATTACTTCGCAAAAGAAAAAGTGGAAGCTGTTTTGATTGGAGAACCAAAACAAATGAACGGACTTCCATCTGAAAGTGCCTCAATAATTAATGGTTTTGCAAAACATTTCTCAAACATTTTTCCGGACATGAAAGTGATTAGAGTTGATGAGCGTTTTACTTCAAAAATGGCGTTCCAAACCATGATCGACAGCGGATTAAGTAAAAAGCAACGTCAGAATAAAGGTTTAATAGACGAAATTTCTGCTACAATTTTGCTTCAAGATTATCTTTCCGCAAAAAAATAACGCTGTACGTCGTATTTTTTGTTTATAATTTAAAGGTTTTTACAAAATCCTAACTTTTATCATGTAAAAATTAGTTTTTTTTTGCAATTAAAAAAGTACCTTTGCACTTTAAATAAAAATACTGTTATGCCTGACGAAACCATACGTTCAAATAGTGATGTAGTACTCATTGGCGCTGGAATAATGAGTGCCACTCTAGGGGTAATTTTGAAAGAATTACAACCCGATATAAAAATTGAAATTTACGAAAGATTAGATGTTGCTGCAGCAGAAAGCTCTGATGCTTGGAATAATGCTGGAACAGGACACTCTGCTTTTTGTGAATTAAATTATACTCCAGAAAAGGCAGACGGAAGCATAGATCCTAAAAAAGCAATAAGTATTGCAGAGTCATTTGAGATTTCACGCCAGTTTTGGTCTTACTTAGTGCAGGAAAACAAAGTTCCTTCTCCAGATAATTTTATTAAAAGCGTTCCTCATATGAGTTTTGTTTGGGGAGATAAAAACGTTGATTATTTAAAAAAGAGATTCGACGCACTTCAAAGCAATCCTATTTTTGCTGAAATGACTTATAGCACCGATTTTGAACAGCTTCAAAAATGGATGCCGTTAGTTATGGAAGGACGTAATGCCGATGAAAAACTAGCAGCGACACATATGGAAATTGGTACCGATGTCAATTTTGGTGCTTTAACAAGAAGTATGTTCAATTACCTAGAAAAGCTAGATGGTGTTTCTTTATTTTTCAATCACGAAGTTAAAAAACTAAGACAGCGTGAAGACAGTTCTTGGAGAATTAAAATTAAAGACTTGTCAACAGGAAATACTCGTAAAGCTTACACTAAATTTGTATTTATTGGTGCTGGTGGAGGTTCTTTACCTTTGTTAGAAAAAGCAAATGTACCAGAAGGTCATGGTTATGGTGGTTTCCCTGTAAGTGGGCAATGGTTGAAATGTACAAATCCGGAAGTTATTGCAAAACACGCAGCAAAGGTTTACGGAAAAGCAAGCGTTGGAGCTCCTCCAATGTCTGTTCCTCATATTGATACACGCGTTATTGATGGAGAAAAAGCACTTCTTTTTGGACCATTCGCGGGCTTTTCAACGCGTTTTCTTAAAAACGGTTCTTATTTAGATTTGCCTTTGTCAATTAAAGCTAATAATTTAATTCCGATGTTGGCTGCTGGATATCATAATATTCCATTGACTAAATATTTGATCGAGCAGGTTCGTCAGTCTCCAAAGGATAGAATGAAAGCTTTACGCGAATATTTACCAACTGCACGTTCTAAAGACTGGACACTTGAAAAAGCAGGGCAACGTGTTCAGGTAATTAAAAAAGATGAAAAAGAAGGTGGGGTTTTAGAGTTTGGAACTGAAGTAATCAATACGCATGACGGAACCTTGGCGGTTTTATTAGGTGCTTCTCCAGGTGCATCTACGGCTGTTGGTATTATGCTTGACTTGATTAGCAGATGTTTTACAAAACAAATCAAAACTCCAGAGTGGGAAACAAAATTAAAAAATATGATTCCTTCTTATGGTCAGACTTTAAATGATAAGCCAGAACTTCTAGCAGAGCTTAGAAAACATACGGCAGAAGTTTTAAAGATAAAATAAGCTTCTCAATAATATAGTAAAAACAAATCCAGATGAATTAATCTGGATTTGTTGCTTTTAAATCGGTTGTGTTTGTGAGAATTTTTTCGGCGAGATTACTCATCCATATCAATTGTTCAATTACCATTTGAGCTTCTTGCATTTTAGCCTGACGGGTTTCTTTATCCAAGTCATCATCTTCGGTCAAACGCGTGAAATTCTTTCGTTTTAACTCTTCAAATTGTAAAGTGACATCTTCTTTTTCAAAAAATGTATCTTGTAATATAACTTCATTTCTTAGCACAGAAATAGCATGATCTAAATTTGCTAAAATTGTTTTTATAATATAATTAAAGGATTCTGAAGCAGAAGTGGTCTGATGAGATTGAATATATGTTGAAAGTGAAGCTAATGCTGATAATAAAGAATGATTTAAGACCACTATTTTATTAACCAAAGGCATTGTTTTCTGTTTCGATTTTGGCTCCTGCATCATTCTTTGAAAAGAAGTCATTAAATTTCCAATTTCAACAAATGCATTTTTTCTGGCTAATCTATAAGACATTGGAACTTCTCCTTTTTTATTGTAAAAATCAGCAATTTCTTTTAGGTATGTTCTGTTGGCCCGAATCGAATTTTCTATATGAATTGGTGTATTGATAAATTCCCAAGCAGGCCACAAAAATTGATTGGCAATAAATGCTAAAATGGCTCCGGCGAGTGAATCTAATATTCTGTATTGAATTACTTCATTAATATCAGGAGTCAAAATTCCGTAAATAAAAACCACGTACATCGTAACAAATGTCGCACTGACTTTATAGTTGATTTGTGTAAACGAAATTCCTAAAAGCATACAGATAATAGAGAAAATACTTAAAGCAACATGATTCTGAATTACAGATACAATTCCAAATGCAAGAATTCCTCCTAAAACAGTTCCAAACATTCTGTTGTAAGATCGTTCTTTTGTTAATCCGTAACCTGGACGCATGATTACGACAATGGTCAGCAAAATCCAATACACGTTTTGAAAAGGAAGAATTTGTCCTAGGAAAAATCCAATCAAAATGGTAATTGTTAATCGTATTGAATGTCTGAAAATAGAAGAAGAATAACTTAAATTTTCAATCAAAGTACGAAGCGGATAATATTGTGGAGTTAAGAATTTTTCAAGCTCTTTATCTTTGTCTTTTAATTTGTATGACTGCATTGCTAAAGAAAGTGCACGCTGAATGGTTTTAATTTTTCCAACCTGATTTTTAGCGTATTTCAGCATATTAGTCAGCATCAAAACACCTTCTGCAGCTTCTTCTTTTCCTAAGGTTTTTTCGTAATCAAAAATAGCAAATTCCAGAGCGTCCAATTCATTTTTTAAGTCCTGCTTATCAACATAGACACTTATATGTCGAACATTTTTAGAAAGTTTCTTTAAGGTAGAAGCTAATTTATAAGCAACATTCTGATAAGTTCTTAAAACATCGGGATGTTTGTCAAATTTTTCGTGAAGTTTATTGTGATCAAATGATGTGTAAAGAGCCAATTCTTGAATTTCAACTAAAGTGATAAAAACCAAAAGCATTTTTCTGTTCTGACTTGTAGTTCCAGACGCATTCTGGTTTCCAATCAAAGACTTTCTTAAATCCTCGTGTATCAAATTCAAATCGACCTGAATTGCAAGTTGTTTTTCGATAATCGCTTCTCTGTCTGCTTCTGGACTCCATAAATCGCCTCTTAATTTTAAATATTTGGCTGTAAGTTTGATTCCTTCTGCAATCTGAAGTTCTACATATTTATAAGGTTGTACAAAATGAAAAACCAGAGATACTATTAAATAGAGAATTCCTCCAATAAATATAAAACCAGAATATTCAAAAGCTTCCCATCCTTCATGTAAATGTCCAAAAGAAAGAGAAATTGATAATAATGCCGAGAATGAAATTAAAGTTGCTCGTTGTCCATAAACCGAAATCATGGAACATAAAAATAGTAAACACCCTAAGAAAATATAGAATAGAAAAGGATAGGGATAAACGAGATTTACCAATAAATTTACTCCCGAAACAATAAAAGAAGCCGCAATTAACCCTTTTATTTTATGACTTAAAGAACTTGGGATATCGCTGGGATAAGTGTAAAATGCTCCAAGAGCGATTGTAAACCCAATTTCAAAATGACCCAAAAAATTTAAAACCAAAACAGGAACAACAGAAGCAATAGTTACTTTGGAAGCATTAAAAAATGAAGTACTGTTCGTAAATTTTGAAATTTTGTCAATCATAAATAGAGGTTTACTAACAAAGGTAAGAATTGTACCAGTGATTTTGGCATAATTATGGATGAGATTTTTAACGACTGGGAAAAAATATGATATAAAATAATATAAGAATTATTCATTGACTATTTTTTACTATTTTTGCCAGCTGAATTATCAGAACTTGAATTCTGTTTTTACAGCTTAAAAAATATAAACAAAAACAAATGATTTTACCAATTGTAGGATACGGTGATCCTGTTTTAAGAAAAGTAGGGCAGGACGTTACGCCAGAATATCCAAACCTAAAAGAAACAATCGCAAATATGTACGAGACTATGTATAATGCGTACGGAGTTGGACTTGCTGCACCGCAGGTTGGGCTTCCAATTCGTTTGTTTGTTATTGATACAACTCCTTTTAGTGATGATGAGGATCTTCCTTCTGAGGAACAAAAAGATTTGAAAGGTTTTAAAAAGACTTTCATCAATGCTAAAATTGTAAAAGAAGAAGGTGAGGAATGGGGTTTTAATGAAGGCTGTTTGAGTATTCCGGATGTACGTGAAGATGTTTACAGAAAACCAACCGTAACAATCGAGTATTGCGAGGAGGATTTTGTAATGAAAACAGAAGTATTTGATGGTTTAATTGCAAGAGTTATTCAGCACGAATATGATCATATTGAAGGAATTTTATTTACAGATAAAATTTCGTCTCTTAAAAAACGTCTGATCCAAAAGAAGCTTAAAAATATTACTGAAGGAAAAACGTTTCAGGAATATAGAATGAAGTTTTTTGCAGCAAAAAAAGGAAGATAAATTTCTAATGATTTAGAAATAAAATATAAAGAAAATTCTTAATACTAATTTTAATAAAAATGAATTTAACGAAAATTTTAGCCATTTCAGGAAAACCAGGTTTATACGAATTGAAAGTACAAACTCGTACAGGTTTTGTGGCAGAATCATTAATTGATGGGAAGAAGATTACTGTAAATCTAAAAAGCAATGTAAGTTTATTGTCTGAAATTTCGATTTACACTTATGAAGGTGAAAAACCATTAACTGAAGTAATGCAGCAGATTGCCGTTAAAGAAAACAAAGGTCAAGCCATTTCTCATAAAGAAGACAATGCTACTTTAGCAGCTTATTTTAAACAAATTCTTCCAGATTACGATGAAGAAAGAGTTTATCCATCAGATATTAAAAAAGTATTAAACTGGTACAACACACTTCAAGCAAAAGGTTTAGTAACAGATTTAGCTCCTGCGGTTGAAGAACCAAAAGAAGAAGCTCCAGTTGCTGAAAAACCAAAAAAAGCTCCAGCTGCAAAAAAAGCAAAAGCTAAAAAAGAAGAAGAATAAATCGTTTCTTTTTAAATATATAATATCCTGTTAAGATGTTTTCTTGACAGGATTTTTTATTTTTACAAAATCAAGTTTTAAATCTAAAGAACTTCAAAATGAGTAGAGAGAACCAATTAAAAGCGTTTGAAAGATTATTAAATATCATGGATGAACTTCGTGAACAATGTCCGTGGGATAAAAAACAAACCCTGCAGACATTGAGACATTTAACAATCGAAGAAACCTATGAATTGGGAGATGCTATTCTAGACAATGATTTAAACGAAGTTAAAAAGGAATTGGGAGATTTACTGCTTCACATTGTTTTTTATGCCAAAATTGGAAGTGAAACCAACGATTTTGATATTGCGGATGTTTGTAATGAAATCTGCGAAAAACTGATTCATCGTCATCCTCATATTTATGGAGATGTCAAAGTGGAGAATGAAGAAGAAGTCAAACAAAACTGGGAAAAACTAAAACTGAAAGAAGGTAAAAAATCTGTTTTAGAAGGAGTTCCAAGAAGTCTTCCTGCTTTGGTAAAAGCGAGCAGAATTCAGGATAAAGTAAAAGGAGTAGGTTTTGATTGGGAAGAACCTCATCAAGTTTGGGATAAAGTGCAAGAGGAATTACAAGAATTACAAGAAGAAGTTCAAGCCGGAAATCAGGATAAAATCGAAGACGAATTCGGAGATGTTTTGTTTTCTATGATTAACTACGCTAGATTCTTAAATGTAAATCCAGAAGACGCTTTAGAAAGAACCAATAAAAAATTCATTAAACGTTTTCAATACCTTGAAAGCAAAGCAAACGAATTAGGAAAACCATTAATGGATATGACCTTAACAGAAATGGATGTGTTTTGGAATGAAGCTAAAAAGCTCTAGTTATCGGCTAATTTCTTTAAAGCACGAATATCTTTAAGCATAATTTTTTTGCCGACTAATTCAATTAAACCTAATTTATTAAAATCAGATAATAAACGAATACAACTTTCGGTTGCAGTACCAATAATTCCTGCCAATTCTTCTCTAGTTAACTGAACTTTTAGGGTTTTGTCTGAGTCTTCGCCAAATTCATCGTGTAAATGAAGTAAAGTCTCTGCTAGTCTTTGTTTAACTGTTTTTTGAACTAAAGCAATTTTTTCATTTTCAGATTCTTTTAAATCTTCACAGACAGACTGCATCATATTTAAAGAAAATTGATTATTGGTATTAAAGAAATTAATGATTTCAGTTTTAGGAATAAAACAAACTTCCATGTCTGCAATTGCTTTTGCAGTTAAGTTTGCAGGTTCATTGCTAATCATAGAACGTTGTCCAAGAAGTTCGCCAGATTTTACCAATTTTACAATTTGATCTTTTCCGTTTGCGCTCAATTTAGACAATTTTCCAACACCATCTTTAACACAAAAAACACCATTGGTCACTTCGCCTTCTTCAAAAAGCGCTTCACCTTTTTTGATCTTATAAGTGGTTTTGCTATTCGCTAATTTTATAACTTCCTCTTTATTAAGGGCTTTTAACGAGCTTAATTGGCGTACAATGCATTGATCACATTTATTCATGACAATATTTGTTTGATGCAAAATTAAGCATATTTGAGACTTTTTGGCATTATTAGATGGTAAAATTATTATAAATAAGAATTTATACTAATTTGACTTCTCAAATTTTACTAAATTTAGAACTCAATTTCATTAGAACATGACAATTATCATCTTAATAATTGTGCTTTAATTGGAAATTTGCGACAAATAAAAACAAGTTTATGAGGGAGCAAAGTTGTTTTCATTGTGGTTTATCTATTGAACAAAATGAAGAAATTGAGTTTGATGATAAGAAGTTTTGTTGTACAGGCTGTAAAACGGTTTACGAAATTTTCAGCGTTAACGACTTAACCTCTTATTATGATTTTGAAAAGTCGCCCGGTGCCACTCCGCAAGACATCAAAGGAAAATATGATTTTTTAGAGAACGAAGCTATACTTTCTAAAGTTTTAGAATTTCAAGAAGGTAATACTGCAATCGTTTCTTTAAGTATTCCGCACATTCATTGCAGTTCTTGCATTTGGATTTTAGAAAATCTAAATAGACTTCAGCCGGGAATTAGCATTTCGCAAGTTAATTTTCATGAAAAGAAAGTTAGAATTACTTTTAATTCTGATGTTGTTTCTTTAAAAGATATCGTGTACCTCTTGAGTTCAATTGGTTACGAACCTTACATTAGTTTAGAAAACTATGAAACGGGAAAAGCAAAAGTAGACAGAAGTCTGACTTACAAATTGGGAGTAGCATTTTTTTGTTTCGGAAATATAATGCTGCTTTCGTTTCCAGAATATTTCGAAATGAAAGAGTTCTGGTTAGACAGTTACAAACCATTTTTCAGGTTATTGATTTTTCTTTTAGCCCTTCCAACCTTCTTGTATTCAGCAAGTGGCTATTATGTTTCAGCTTATCATAGTATTAGAACACGAATGCTAAATATCGATATTCCAATTGCTTTGGGGATTATTGTTATGTTCATTCGTAGTACTTACGATATGCTTATGGATCACGGTCCAGGTTTTTTTGACAGTTTAGCAAGTTTGGTGTTCTTCATGCTTCTTGGTAAAATGTTTCAAATTAAAACTTATAGTTTTTTAAGTTTCGAAAGAGACTTTAAATCCTATTTTCCAATTGCGGTTACTAAAATTAATAAAGATACTTCAGAAGATAATGTTGCCATTTACGATGTTCTAAAAGGAGATCGTTTATTAATTAGAAACCAAGAACTTATTCCAGTTGATGGAATTTTAATCAGCGAAAGTGCCGAAATCGACTATAGTTTTGTAACAGGAGAAGCGGTTCCAATTACCAAAAAATCTGGAGATAAAGTCTTTGCGGGCGGTAAACAAATTGGAAAAGTAATCGAAATGGAAGTATTGCATTCTGTTTCACAAAGTTATTTGACGCAGTTGTGGAGTAACGAAATTTTTCAGAAAAAAGTTGATCAAAAACATAAAACGATAACAGATGCAATAAGCCGTTATTTTACCCCTATCTTAATGCTAATTGCATCTGCTGGTTTTGGTTATTGGATTTCTATTGATGCTAATATTGCTTTTAATGTTTTTACAGCAGTTTTAATTGTAGCTTGTCCTTGTGCTTTGGCGTTGACAGCTCCTTTTACGTTCGGAAATATTTTAAGGATTTTAGGGAAAAAGAAATTCTATTTAAAGAATGCCGTTGTAATTGAACAGCTGGCCAAAGTGGATACTATTGTTTTTGACAAAACAGGAACTATTACAACCAATAAAAAATCGAATATACTATATGAAGGAAATCCTATTTCTGATTCAGATGTTATATTGATTAAGAATGTTTTACGAGGATCAAACCATCCTTTAAGCAGAATGCTTTATGATTTTCTTCCAGAAGTTAAACGAACTAATGTTGATGATTTTCAGGAAATTACAGGAAAGGGGATTTTAGCTGTTATTGAAGGTAAGGAAATTAAAATAGGCTCAGGGCAATTTGTAAATAATATAGTCGCAGATGGTTCTGAAATTGAAAAAACAGCTTTACATATAAAAATAGGAGAGGTCTATTTTGGTAAATATACATTTCAAAACCAATATAGAGAAGGTCTCGAAAAGCTTTTTGTGAATCTGAGTAAAGAGTATGAAATCAAAGTACTTTCTGGAGATAATGATGGAGAACGATCAAATCTAGAAGCTATTCTCCCTAAAAATACAGAATTGATTTTCAATCAGAAACCCGAACAAAAACTGGAGTACATCAAAAAGCTTCAAGAAAAAGGCAAAAATGTAATGATGGTTGGAGACGGTTTGAACGATGCTGGGGCATTGGCACAAAGCAACGTCGGGATTTCAATTTCGG
Source organism: Flavobacterium potami (assembly GCF_020026915.1). Lineage (GTDB taxonomy): Bacteria > Bacteroidota > Bacteroidia > Flavobacteriales > Flavobacteriaceae > Flavobacterium > Flavobacterium potami. The sequence goes on from NZ_JAINUY010000002.1 coordinate 492,428, forward strand.
AGAATGTAAATGTCTTCTCTCCCGCTTGTGATGCAATCTTGGATGCCTCAGAATTTTCGAAGTTAAATTACTTTTTAAAGCTATCCCACAAGTCGATATCTATTATCAAGATGAGTTTTACTTTATCGTTGCTCTACAACGTTGTTGGACTCGCATTTGCTGTTACAGGGAATCTGCTTCCTTTGGTCGCTGCAATCATAATGCCATTGAGTACAATTACTATAGTTAGTTTTGTTACGATAATGTCTAACTATTTCAGTAAGAGTAATTTAGATTAGTTTTAAATAATTCAAAGAATATTTTTTTTAATTTTAAGATTCTTCTTTGACCATGATAATTATCATGTTTTAAACGCCAATCGCCTAGTAATTTTGTTAACATAAATTTACGGTATGAGTGTTATTTATCTTTTAATTTCAGTAAGTATTTTCGTGGCAATTTGTTTCTTTATTGCTTTCATTATTGCTGTCAAATCTGGCCAGTACGACGACGATTATACACCTTCAGTCAGAATTCTTTTTGACGATGAGACCAAAATTATTTCCCAAAATAATAATTCACCAATCGAAGAAAAACAAGTATAATTATGGAAATGGAACAGTTTTATTACGACAACAAAATTGTAAAAAAATTCATTTACGCCACAATACTCTTTGGAGTTGTGGGTATGTTAGTGGGGCTTACCCTTGCGGTAATGTACCTTTTTCCCAACATGACAGATGGGATCTCATGGCTTAGTTACGGCCGTTTAAGACCATTACACACCAATGCAGTTATTTTTGCCTTTGTAGGTAATGCTTTCTTTGCTGGTATGTATTACTCACTGCAAAGATTACTAAAAGCCAGAATGTTTAGTGATTTTTTAAGTAACCTTCATTTCTGGGGTTGGCAGTTAATTATTGTTGCGGCAGCAATTACACTTCCGTTAGGTTATACTTCTTCTAAGGAATATGCAGAACTAGAGTGGCCAATTGACATTGCAATCGCTTTAATTTGGGTTGTAATGGGAATCAATATGATTGGTACAATGTTGAGACGTAGAGAGCGTCACTTGTATGTAGCAATCTGGTTTTATCTGGCAACATTTGTTACAGTAGCAGTATTGCATATTTTCAATAATATTGAAATACCAGTTTCTGCTTTAAAAAGTTATTCTGTTTACGCAGGTGTTCAGGATGCGTTGGTACAATGGTGGTACGGACATAATGCAGTAGCATTCTTCTTGACAACACCATTCTTAGGATTGATGTATTATTTCGTTCCAAAAATTGCAAACAGACCAGTTTACTCATATAGATTATCTATTATCCACTTTTGGTCTTTAATTTTTATCTATATCTGGGCAGGACCTCACCACTTATTGTATTCTGCTTTGCCAAACTGGGCTCAGAATCTTGGAGTTGCATTCTCTGTAATGTTAATTGCTCCATCTTGGGGAGGTATGATCAATGGTCTTTTGACTTTAAGAGGAGCTTGGGATAAAGTTCGTGAAGAACCAGTTTTAAAATTCTTCGTAGTAGCGATTACAGGTTATGGTATGGCGACCTTTGAAGGACCAATGTTATCATTAAAAAATGTAAATGCTATTGCGCACTATACAGACTGGATCGTAGCGCACGTACACGTAGGAGCGTTAGCTTGGAATGGATTTATGTCGTTTGCTATTATTTATTGGTTAATTCCTAGAATGACAAAAACAACGTTATTCTCTAAGAAATTGGCAAACTTCCATTTCTGGATTGGGACTTTAGGTATTATTGTATATACAATTCCGTTATATGTGGCTGGTTTTCAACAAGCTTCTATGTGGAAACAATTTAACCCAGACGGAACTTTAACTTATGGAAACTTCCTGGAAACAGTAACAGCTATTATGCCAATGTATTGGATGAGAGCTATTGGTGGATCTCTGTACTTAATCGGTATGTTGACATTGGTTTACAATATCATAATGACAATTAAAGCGGGTTCTCCAGTAGAAGATGAATTGGCTCAAGCACCTGCTTTACAAAGAATAAGCAGCGGAAGAGTAAGAGGAGAAAAATTCCACTCTTGGTTAGAAAGAAAACCAATTCAGTTGACAATCTTGGCTACTATTGCCATTTTAATTGGAGGTATTATTCAAATTGTACCAACGATTATGGTGAAATCAAATATTCCGACAATTTCAAGTGTAAAACCATATACACCTTTAGAATTAGAAGGACGTGATTTATACATCAGAGAAGGTTGTGTTGGATGTCACTCTCAATCTGTTCGTCCATTTAGAAGTGAGGTAGAACGTTACGGTGTTCAGGCAAAAGCAGGGGAGTTTGTTTACGATCATCCATTCTTATGGGGATCAAAACGTACAGGACCTGATTTGTTAAGGGTCGGAGGTAAGTACAACGACAACTGGCATTTTAACCACATGTGGAATCCGCAAAGTACATCTGCTGGATCAATTATGCCAGGATACAAATGGTTGTTTGATAATAAACCGATGGATATTTCATTGACGCAAAAGAAAATGCAAGCTATGATTTCTTTAGGTGTCCCATATTCTCCAGAAGATGTTGCCAATGCACAAAGAACTTTAAGAGAACAAGCGGTTAAAATAGAAAAAAGCTTAGAAAGTGATCCTGACTTTGTAAAAAGTTATGAAGACAGTCGTAAGAAAGCTGCTGCAAAAGGAGAAAAATTCATTCCAATGAATGAAAGGGAGATCGTTGCTTTGATTGCTTATATTCAAAGACTTGGTACTGATATTAAAGTAAAAGAAACTAAATAACAGCATTATGTTTGAACAAATAAAACACAATATGGAAACGATATCGGGTATAGAAATTTACCCGATTCTTTCCCTCTTAATTTTCTTCTTATTCTTTGTAGGATTAGGCTTTTGGGTGTTCTCTTATAGAAAAGAAAAAATTCAAGAAATGAGTAGTATACCTTTAGATGAAGGACTTATTATAACTTCAAAAGAAAAATAAAATGAAAAAGTTTTTACCAGTATATGTTAGAGTACCGCTGATTTTCTTTGCAGTATTCGCTTTGATGGAATATTTTGTAGACTCAGGCGACAAACCTGCTTTTATTAAATATCCAATGATTTCACTTTTTCTATTTGTCTTTCTTTTTATACTGATTGCAATTGAAATTACACTTAGTGCTGTAAATCGTGTGATGTTTGAATTATTATCGCCAGAAGAAAAAGCACAAAAAGAACTTGAAGAAAGTTTGAGTTTCAAAGAAAGCACTTGGTTTAAAAACCTTATGCACAAATTGACTCAAACAGCGCCAATTGAAAAAGAAGGCGAGTTGTTGATGGATCATGATTATGACGGTATTAAAGAGTTGGATAATAATTTACCGCCTTGGTGGGTGTACTTGTTTTACATCTGTATCATTTTCGGAGTAATTTATGTAGTTCGTTATGATGTTCTTGGTGCTGACGATCAAGAAATGGAGTTGAAAAAAGAAATGGCGCAGGCAAAGATTGATGTTGAAGAATACATGAAAACTGCTCCAGATTTGATGGATGAGAAAACAGTTGTGTTGCTTACTGACGAACCAAGTTTAGCCGTAGGAAAAGAAATTTTTACCACAAATTGTGCCGCTTGCCACCGAGCTGATGGAGGAGGGCAAATTGGACCAAACCTTACTGATGATAAATGGATTTTAGGAGGAGGAATTAAAAACTTATTCCATACCATTACAAATGGAGGTAGAGACGGTAAAGGAATGATTGCCTGGAAAGGAACTCTGAAACCGAAAGAAATACAAAAAGTTGCAAGTTATATTCTGTCTTTACAAGGAAGTAATCCAAAAGATCCTAAAGAAGCAGAAGGTGAAGTTTGGGTAGATGATAGTGCTCCTGCAACAGACACTACCCCAGCAAAATAATACCACTGAAGTTTAAAAAAAATAGAATACCATGTCAAATTTACCAGACGAAGCTTTTAGAAATACCATTGGAACAATAGATGAAGGTGGTAAACGGAAATTCATATTTCCTAAAAAACCGTCTGGTAAATTTTACGATTACCGCAAAATTGTCAGCTACGCTTTATTGGCAATTTTATTTATAAATCCGTTTATAAAGGTTAATGGAAACCAGTTTATGATGTTCAATATTATCGAACGTCGTTTTAATATCTTTGGATTTCCTTTTTGGCCACAGGATTTTTATCTCTTCGTAATTTCAATGCTTATTGGCGTTGTGTTTATACTCTTGTTTACCGTTGTTTTCGGTCGAATATTCTGCGGATGGATTTGCCCTCAGACTATTTTTCTAGAATTGGTTTTCCGTCGTATTGAATATTGGATTGATGGAGATCGCGGTGCCCAATCTCGTTTGGCAAGACAAGAATGGAACGCAGAAAAAATTAGAAAACGAGTAACTAAATGGACTATTTTCTTTTTGATTTCTTTCCTTATTGCAAATGTTTTTCTGGCTTATTTAGTTGGTAGTGATTCATTATTTTTAATGATAAAACAGGGACCAATTGCGCAAGCAAGTAATTTTATTGCACTTCTTATATTTACTGGAGTTTTCTACTTTGTATTTGTTTGGTTTCGTGAACAGGTTTGTATTATTGCCTGTCCCTACGGAAGATTACAAGGTGTTCTTTTAGACAATAAATCAATCAACGTTGCGTACGATTTCGTTCGTGGTGAAAAAGAAGAAGGACGCGCTAAATTCAATAAAAAAGAAGATCGGGCATTAACAGGAAAAGGAGATTGTATTGATTGTCTTCAATGTGTACATGTTTGTCCAATGGGAATTGACATCAGAAATGGTACTCAATTAGAATGCACAAACTGTACAGCTTGTATAGACGAATGCGATCATATTATGGAATCTGTAGGATTGCCAAAAGGTTTAATTCGTTATGCTTCTGAAGATGAAATTGCTAAAAAAGAACCTTTCAAATTTACAGCAAGAATGAAAGGTTATACAGCGGTTCTCTTTATTTTATTAAGTGTTTTTGTTGGAATGCTATTTTTAAGAACTGATCTTCAAGCCGTTGTTTTACGTTTGCCGGGTCAATTATTTCAGCATAATGGGGAGAAAATAAGTAATGTTTACACTTATAAAATTGTAAACAAAACAATGAAAGATTACAATGATATTCATTTCGAATTAATCGATCAAAAAGGAGAAATTAAAAATGTAGGTAAAAGACATTTTAAAGTTCTTAAAGAAGGAATTTCTCAAGGAACATTATTTATCGAAATAGATGAAGTTTTACTAGAAAGTGATAAAACAAAAGTAAAAATTGGAGTTTATAATGGTTCTGAACTCCTGGAAACCACAACTACAAATTTCTTAGGACCACGAAGTTTTAATTAAAATATAATTATCATGAAAATTAATTGGGGTACCGGAATTGTCATTGCATTTGGATTGTTTATGACGTTTATTTTATATTTTGTTTTTGAAGTACAATCAAATTCTAAATATGATAACGATTTGGTTGTCGAAGAATATTACAAACACGATACGCATTTTCAAGAAGAAATGGCTCGAATTCAGAATGCGCACGATTTACAGCACAAGCCATCGATTAAATATACAGGAAATGGTGTAGCAGTTGTTTTTCCTGTAGGATTTGAAAGTGATAAAGTAAAAGGAAATATACAATTGTACAGACCTTCAAACAAAAAATTCGATTTTAATACTCAAATTGTTTTAACCAATTCAGAATTAATTATTCCACAGAAAAAATTAATAAAAGGGCGTTGGGATGTAAATATGGAATGGCAGTACGAAGGCAAAAAATACCTCACTAAAGAAGTTATTTACGTAAACTAAAACACGATGTTATTCTCAGCTTTATTTTTAGGTTTAATTAGTAGTCTGCATTGTGTCGGAATGTGCGGGCCAATTGCTATGATGCTTCCTGTAGACAGGCAAAATGAAGCAAAAAAAGTAACACAGATTATGACGTATCATTTCGGTCGTTTAACGGCTTACGCCACAATCGGATTGATTTTTGGATTACTTGGAAGAGGATTTTTCTTAGCAGGACTGCAACAGAAAATGTCAATTATTATTGGTGTAATTATGATTGTTGTAGTTTTAATTCCTGAGAAAAAATTTGCTCAATACAATTTTTCCAAACCTGTTTATAAAATCATTTCAAAAATAAAAAGCAATTTAGGAAGCCAGTTTAAAAACAAGAGTTACAAATCTCTTTTTACAATTGGTTTGCTAAATGGTTTTCTTCCCTGCGGAATGGTTTATGTTGCTTTGTTTGGAGCAATTGCCATGCAAAGTGCAGGTTTCGGAATTCTTTACATGCTTTTATTCGGAATCGGAACTATTCCGTTAATGACCATTGTGGTTTATGTGAATACATTGTTGAGGTTGCCATTTCGAAATAAAATTCAAAAAGCAATTCCTTATGTTGCAGTAATAATTGGAGTTTTGTTTATTCTTCGCGGATTAGGATTAGGAATTCCTTATATTTCTCCATCAAACATAAGTTTGTTTGTACAGCAGACTCCAAATTGCCACTAAAAAATATATTTAAACTAACTAACTAGTTTTAGACAGTCATCGAAAACAGATTTGTTTCCGGTGACTTTCTTTTTAAATGTAAATCAAAAGCCATACAGATATTACGAACAAAAGGCCTTCCTTTTTCTGTGATTTTGATTTTGTTATTTTCGATTACAATTAAATGATCATTTTCAATTTCTTTTAACGCAATTAAAACTTCAGGAAGTTCGGTGAAATTAAGAGATTCGGCAGTCCAGGAAGTTTCTAATTCACAAGTTAAATTGAGAATGTGTTTTCTAATGATTAGGTCTTCATTATTTAAAATATGACCTTTAACAACAGGAAGCTGTTCTGATTCTAAAATCTCGTAATATTCTTCAAGATTTTTGGTGTTTTGAGCAAAACTGTACCAGCTGTCACTGATAGATGAAACGCCCAAACCAATCATAACTTGAGTTTTTGAGGCACTGTACCCCATAAAGTTTCGGTGTAATTCTCCGTTGTGAGCTGCTTTATACAAACTGTCATCTGTTAAGGCAAAATGATCCATACCGATTTCGTGGTAACCATTTTGTAGCAATAATTTTTTTCCTGTTTCGTACAATTTTCTTTTTTCAGCATCTTTTGGGAGGTTTTCATCATTAAATCCTCTTTGTCCGTTTCCTTTTATCCAAGGTACGTGTGCATAGCTGTAAAATGCTAGTCTATCCGGTTTTAACGAATTTGTTTTTTCAACCGTATCAATAACATCTTCGATAGTTTGAAACGGAAGTCCGAAAATAATATCATGACCAATTGAAGTGTAACCGATTTCTTTTGCCCAAAAAGTTACTTTCGCCACATTATGAAAAGGCTGAATTCTATTTATTGCTTTTTGAACTGTAGCAGAATAATCCTGAACACCAAAACTTACTCGGCGAAAGCCCAAATCATATAATTTTTTAAGTTGTTCGTGAGTTGTATTGTTCGGATGTCCTTCAAAACTAAATTCATGATGTTCTGCTTTTATAGCATGAGTAAAGATTCCGTTAATTAGGCTTTCTAAATTTTCTTTTGAAAAGAATGTTGGAGTACCTCCACCTAAATGAATTTCTTTTATAATTGGTTTTTCAGGAAGTAAATCGCAATACATTTTCCATTCTTTTAGAACGGCTTGTATATATTTTTCTTCTACAGAATGATTTTTTGTAATACGCTTATTGCATCCACAGAAAGTACACATACTTTCACAAAATGGAAGATGAATATATAAACTAATTCCGTTCTTCGAATTACTTTCTGTAAAAGATTTTTGTAAAGTTGTGATCCATTTTTGTGCTGTAAAATCAGCTTCATTCCAATACGGAACTGTCGGATAGCTAGTATATCTAGGACCTGGGACATTGTACTTCTGAGTCAAAGAAATTTTCATGACGACGGATTTAGTTTTCATCAAAATTAAAACTTCATCGAAAGAGATAAAATGACAAATATCATGAAAGCCATAAAAAAAGAGACCCAAAATTTGAGTCTCTTTAGTGAATTAAATAACTAACGTGAAATAGAATCTTGGATGATTTTAAGCCATTTTTTCGCAAACTGATGATCTTGATAGACACTTATCTGTTTGATTCGGTCGTCATCAAAATCATAGAATGGAATTGTTATCTTTTTAGATGAAGCTGCTTCCTGAAACTCAAAATCAATTTTGATAATAGTGTCAGAACCAGCATCTGTTGTCGGAATTAATTTGCATGAAGCAATCGTATTCAAATCGACATATATTGATTCTTGTTGATTCGGATTGAAGTTCATCAGAATAAATTTTTTGTTTTTCTGATCAATCGTTAAAGTCTTATTATTGATAGATTCAGTCAAATCGAAGCTTTCTGGATTTGTAGGATTGAATCTTTTCTTAATATTTAAAATTCTTGTTTTACTCGCCTTAGAAGAACGAGCAGAAAAATATACTGGAATTGCGACAATAATCAAAATCACAATACCCATAATTGTGGTAGTAGTTTCCATGATGTTTTTAATGAAATAAATAAAATGATGTAAACCTGCTTTCGTTAGAAAACGGTTTTAAATAAAATAGAAGAATGAATCTTCGATCGGAAATCAGATTTTATTTACCAGAAAAAATGGAAAGCATAGAGTATAACTAGAATCTTTTTACTTTGACTAGTAAATTCTTTAGTATAATCTATAGTGGTAGTAATGATTTGATGCTGAGGGATTAAAGGTAAAAGTACGTCAAAGCATCTTATTATTCCAATAGGATTTGTTTTGATGTTTGCCGCAAATTGATAACTTCCCTGAGGCTGTATAAATGCAGATGAATCTCCAATTTCTTTGCAGAAATTAGTGTCCGTTTTTTGTGTTTCAGTTATATGCACAGAAGCTGTGTCTGCTTGATAAGCAAACAAACCTGCAAGTAAAAGTGCAATAAAAACAACGGTTTTACGAATCCAATTCATGTCGGCGAATTTAAGTCATAAAACACAATTAATGAAATTTTATAGAATTAATTAACAAACAAAAATAATCCTCAGTTTTTTATAAAAATAAAACTGAGGATTTATAAGGTTATTGTTGCATTTTGAAGTAATAATCGGCAGAATGTTTGCCACTTCCATAAAATAAAAAGAATATACAGACCAATAAAACAATTAATGCTAAAACTAAACTTTCGGAATGCATTTTTCCCATAAAATTTACAAGAACAGCTCCGAACAAGATTGGTAATTGAGCCGCAATTGCCCATCTCGTTAAGAGTCCAAAAATAATCATTATACCACCAATCATATGAGCAGGAGCAATGTAATGCAGCATAAACATACCTCCTCCAAATTTATCAATAGGGGAAATCAAATCATGCAGGTATTGAACATTGGTGACAAACGAGACACCTTTCATAAATAAAAATCCACCCAAAACAATACGTACTAAATCAACTGGTAAATAAGTGTGCGAATTTGCCCATTTATTCAAACTTTTTACATTTTCCATGATGTTGTGTGATTAAAAATTATATACTAAGTTACTAATTTTTAATCAGATATTTATTTTTAACACCTTAAAAATAAGTTTTTTGCTTTTTATTTAACGTATTATTGAGAATTCCTAAATCGTTATACCTGAATAACTCCCAAATTAAATGGTTTTTGAATAGGAGAGTGGTTGGCAGCTTCAATTCCCATTGAGATCCAGGTTCTTGTATCTAGAGGATCAATTATAGCATCTGTCCACAATCTTGAAGCAGCGTAATATGGAGAAGTCTGCTCATCGTAACGTGCTTTTATTTTGTTGAATAATTCGGTTTCCTTTGCTTCGTCGACGGTTTCTCCTTTCGCTTTAAGCGAAGAAGCTTCAATTTGTGCTAATACTTTTGCGGCTTGAGTTCCACCCATTACGGCAAGCTCTGCACTTGGCCACGCAAAAATTAATCTAGGATCATATGCTTTACCACACATGGCATAATTTCCTGCTCCGTATGAATTCCCGACAATAACGGTAAATTTAGGAACAACAGAATTACTCACAGCATTTACCATTTTAGCGCCGTCTTTAATAATGCCACCATGTTCAGATTTTGAACCCACCATAAAACCAGTTACATCTTGTAGAAACACCAACGGAATTTTTTTCTGATTACAATTGGCAATAAAACGAGTAGCTTTGTCAGCACTATCAGAATAGATTACACCGCCAAATTGCATTTCACCTTTTTTGGTTTTAACGACTTTTCTCTGATTGGCAATAATGCCGACCGCCCAGCCGTCAATTCTAGCGTAACCAGTGATTAAAGATTGTCCGTAGCCTTCTTTGTAAGCTTCAAATTCTGAATTATCAACCAAACGTTTGATGATTTCCATCATATCGTATTGTTCGCTTCTCGCTTTTGGAAGAATTCCGTAAATATCATTGGGTTCTAACGCTGGCTTTTCAGATTTGATTCTGCTATAACCCGCTTTATCAAAATCACCAATTTTATCTACGATATTTTTGATTTTATCTAAAGCATCTTTGTCGTCTTTTGCTTTGTAATCGGTAACACCTGAAATTTCGCAATGTGTCGTCGCGCCGCCTAAAGTTTCATTATCAATAGTTTCTCCGATTGCGGCTTTTACCAAATAACTTCCTGCAAGGAAAATACTTCCTGTTTTATCAACGATCAAGGCCTCGTCGCTCATAATAGGAAGATAAGCGCCTCCTGCAACACAGCTTCCCATGACGGCAGCGATTTGAGTAATCCCCATGCTGCTCATTTGAGCGTTGTTTCTAAAAATACGCCCGAAGTGTTCTTTATCTGGAAAAATTTCGTCTTGCATTGGCAGATAAACTCCAGCGCTGTCTACAAGATAAATAATTGGAAGTCTGTTTTCCATTGCAATTTCCTGTGCACGAAGGTTTTTCTTTCCGGTAATAGGAAACCAAGCACCAGCTTTTACCGTTGCATCATTAGCAACAACAATGCATTGTTTTCCTTTGATGTAACCAATTTTCACGACAACACCTCCAGACGGACATCCGCCGTGTTCTGGATACATTCCTTCGCCAGCAAAACCTCCAATTTCAATACTTTTAGAATTTTCATCCAATAAATAAGCAATTCTTTCACGAGCTGTCATTTTTCCTTCAGAATGCAATTTTTCGATTCTTTTTTCGCCTCCGCCTAATTTGACTTTGGCAAATTTTTGTTTTAATTCTGAAAGAAGCAATTTATTGTGATCTTCGTTTTTATTGAAGTTTAAATCCATGATATAGTATTGATTTTATAAAATAGTGTTGGCTAATTTACAAAATCAATTGAAATAAAAGAAAGTAGTTTTATATTATAATTTGGGTTTAAGGGATCAATTTCTAAAAGTTTTAATTGAAATTATTTTCTTTTATTTGTTCTTCATACTAATTAGTATTTTTTATGTCAAAAGCAGCCAATACTCGACTTACAATTCTTCAGAAAGCATTTGAATTGATTTATACAAAAGGATATCAAACTACCAGTATTGATGAAATCATTGCGACTACAAAAGTTACAAAAGGTGCATTTTACTACCATTTTAAAACTAAAGATGAAATGGGAGTTGCTATTATCGAAGAGATTTTGAAACCGACAATGTTGGAGAATTTTATAAAACCAACAGAAAAATCTCAAAATCCGATCGATGATTTTTACAATATGATTTCTTATTTGCTAATGGAAGATCCTTTTCTTCAAGTAAAATATGGCTGTCCGGTTGGAAATCTAACGCAGGAAATGAGTCCGTGGAATAATAAGTTTAGTGAGGCGCTGACAGAATTGGTTAATCAATGGAAAACGACTATTATTAAAGCAATTGAAAAAGGGCAGAATGGAGGTTTTGTTAGAAAAGATGTTGTTCCCGAACAAGTTGCATTTTTTATTTTATCAGGTTACTGGGGGATACGGAATTTTGGAAAACTTCAAAATGATAAATCGGTATATGTTGTTTATTTACAGGAGTTTAAAAAATATTTAAATACTTTAAAATAAAAATATCTTCAAAAACATACTAAGTAGTATGTTTTTTGAATACATTTGCATTGTCTAAATCAAAAAACAATGCATCAATCTATTTTAATTGGCCATTCTTTTATGCGATGGCTCGTCTTGGCAAGTTTAATCTATTCGATTTACATTGCTTACAGAGGATATTCTTATCAGCTTTCTTTTACCAAGAAAGATAATCTCGTCCGACATTGGACGGCAACGATTGCCCATATCCAGCTTCTTTTTGGAATATTGGTTTATGTACAAAGTCCGATTGTGAAATATTTTTGGAGGAATTTTAAGGATGGAATTCAGAATATCGACACTGCTTTTTTCGGGCTTATTCATGTTTTATTAATGCTCATTTCAATTATTTTTATTACGATTGGCTCTGCTTTGGCAAAAAGAAGACTTTCAGATCAGCAAAAATTCAAAACCATGTTAGTTTGGTTTTCAATTGCTTTAATTATCATTTTTATTGCTATTCCATGGCCATTTTCACCTCTTGCAAACAGACCTTATTTAAGATAATTATGAAAAATTTACTTCAGACTAATACCGGACGTTTACGAATTATTGGATTTTTAGAAGGAACATCACTTTTAATTTTGCTTTTTATTGCAATGCCAATGAAATACATTTTTGCAATGCCATTTTTAACACGACCAGTCGGAACAATTCATGGCGCTTTGTTTTTGCTGTTTATTTTCAATACGATAAGTGTCGGTGTTGAACAGAATTGGAGATTTAAAGATACAACTTGGAAAGTACTTTTGGCTTGTATAATTCCGTTTGGGACTTTTTATATTGATTCTAAAATCTTAAGTAAAATCAATAACTGATAATTATGGTTTTTGTATTTAAAACAAACATTAATAGCCTTTCGAAAGTAAAGAAAGTTACACCAAAGCTGAATCAGTTGTTTCCGAATTCGAAATGGAATTTTGATTTGGAAGATTGTGATAATATCTTACGATTTGAATGTAAAGATGATATTATTGAAAAAGTAATTTTTTTAATGAAAGTAATTGGCTTCGAATGCGAACCTTTATAAAAGAAAAAAACAGAAGTTTTAGCTTCTGTTTTTTTATATGATTTAAATGATGCTATTTTTTAGGACTGCAAGCCATTCGTTTTAACGTTGCCCATTGTTTTAAAGCATCTCGAGCTTCAACTGCGGGATATCCTAACATGGTTTTTCCTGCGGGAACATCTCCAATTACCCCAGATCCTGCTCCAACAACAGCGCCGTCACCAATAGTAGTATGATCTTTTATAGAAGCGCTTCCTCCAATAATTACACCGTTTCCTAGCGTTACAGAACCAGCTAAACCGCTATTCCCGGCCATAATACAAAATTTACCTAATTTACTATTGTGTCCAATTTGCACTAAATTATCAATTTTGCAACCGTCTCCAAGAATTGTAGAACTGAATTTTCCGCGATCTACACAGGAGTTAGCGCCAATTTCAACTCCGTTTCCTATTATTACATTTCCAATTTGCGGAATTTTTACCAAACCTTTTTTGTCGCAAGGACGAAATCCAAATCCGTCAGCTCCGATAGTTGCATTGGGGTGAATAATGCAATCATGACCAATATGACAACGTTCACGAATTACAGTTCCTGACCAAATAGTAGTATTGTCTCCAATAGTACATTCGTCTAAAATAGTAACATTGGGATAAAGAGTTGTGTTTGCGCCAATATGAACTTTTGGTCCAATATAGCAGCCGGCACCAATTCTTGCGCCTTCTCCAATTATAGCAGTTTCATCAATAGTTGCTGTTTTATGAATGTTAGTACGAAAAACAGGAGTAGGAGGAGCAAAAAGGGCCAAAATTTGTGACATTGCCAAATCTGCATTTTTTACTTTAATAAACGCTCGGTTTTCTCCAGGCTCAATAGAAATGTCTTCATTTACAACTGCAATAGAAGCGTTGGAAGTGCACCAGTGTTTTTCGTATTTTTTGTTTCCTATAAATGAAATTTCTGAAGGTGTCGCTTTTTCCAGTTGTTCTGTTGCCGTAATGTTTTGTGAAGTAGTGCCGTAAATTTCACCATTAATAACTTCGTTAATTTCTTGAATTGAATAGGATCTCATTTATAAAATGTTAGGATATTTGGGGATTAATTTTCGCCAAATAAAATGAATTACATTTTAATTACCTAATATTTTTTTCGAGTTTAATTAATGAAAATTCAAACTAATAGTCTAAATATTACAAAATTAACATTTTAACTACTAAAAAAATGAATGTTTGTTAATGTTTTTTTCTTTTCTAAATATGAGATAAAAGACTTGTACAAGGTTTTAGTCGAGATAATATGGGTTTTGACGTAGTTTTTTTATTGATAATTAAGAACTTAAAAACTAATTTGTTAAATATTGGGCAAAAAAAAAGCGATTCACTTTTTTATAGGAATCGCTTTATTATTTTATTCTTTTACTTTATTCAAAGAGAGTGCATTAATGCAATATCGGAGACCACTTGGCGGAGGTCCATCAGGAAAAATATGACCTAAATGAGAGTCGCAAACATTACAAGTAACTTCAACACGAATCATTCCGTGCGATCTGTCTGCATGATATCCGACTGCATTTTCTTTTACAGGTTGTGTAAAAGAAGGCCATCCTGTTCCAGATTCGAATTTTTCGCTTGCATCAAACAATAAAGTACCGCAGCATTTGCATTCGTAAATTCCTGGTTCAAATAAACTACACATTTCAGAGCTAAAAGATCTTTCAGTTCCTTTTAAACGTGTTACTTGAAATTCTTCTGGAGTTAGAATCTGTTTCCATTCTGCTTCCGTTTTTTCCACTCTTTTATCTGGAGCTGGATTTCCTTTATTTGTAAAATGAATTACATCTGCCCATTTTATCATAACTTTTTGTTTTTTTGTTTCAAGTTTCAAGTTTCAGGTTTCAAGTTTCAGGTTTCAAGTTACTGTGACTGCAAACTGCGACTGTAAACTGTAAACTGTGACTGTAAACTGTGACTGTAAACTGTGACTGAACACTGAATACTATTCCTCTTCTTTCTGTCCCATCATCATCAGATAGGCTTTAAGGAAAGGATCGATATTTCCGTTCATTACACCGTCAACATCGCTGGTTTCATAACCGGTACGAACGTCTTTTACTAATTTATAAGGTTGCATTACGTAATTACGAATTTGCGAACCCCATTCAATTTTCATTTTTCCAGCTTCAATGTCAGCACGTTGCGCTTGTTGTTTCTTTAATTCGATTTCATACAATTGAGAACGAAGCATTTGCATAGCACGTTGTCTGTTGTCTTGCTGAGAACGAGTTTCAGAACATTGAATCTGAATTCCAGTTGGCTTGTGGACTAACTGAACTTTAGTTTCAACCTTATTCACGTTCTGTCCACCAGCACCACTCGAACGAGAAGTGGTGATTTCGATATCGGCAGGATTAATGTCGATTTCGATACTATCATCAACTAACGGATAAACATAAACGGATACGAAAGAAGTATGGCGTTTTGCGTTACTGTCAAATGGTGAAATACGAACCAAACGGTGAACACCGTTTTCTCCTTTTAAATAACCGAAAGAATAATCTCCTTCAAATTCTAAAGTAACAGTTTTAATTCCGGCAACGTCACCTTCTTGAAAGTTCAGCTCCTTAATTTTGTAACCATAACTTTCTCCCCACATCATGTACATACGCATTAGCATTCCTGCCCAATCACAGCTTTCGGTACCACCGGCGCCAGCAGTGATCTGAACAACGGCACTTAAACTGTCACCTTCGTCAGAAAGCATGTTTTTGAATTCGATGTTTTCAATATGAGATTGTGCTCCATTGTATTGTTCATCCAATTCTTCTACAGAAAGTTCTCCTTCTTTGTAAAAATCATAAGCAAGCTGTAATTCGTCTGTAAGAGAGACAGCTTTGTCATAATCTTCAATCCATTTTTTCTTATTTCGAAGATTTTTTACAATATTTTCGGCATCTTTAGGATTGTTCCAAAAATCTGGTGCAAAAGTTTTTTCTTCTTCGTTTGCAATTTCGATTAGCTTGGCATCAACGTCAAAGATACCTCCTCAACGCACCAAGGCGCTCCACAATACCTTTTACTTGTTCGGCTGTTGTCATAAATTAATTAATAGGTTTTAAATTTTTTAGTGAAAATTATTTGAATTGGTTTTGAACACCAGAAATAATTCTGCAACACAAAAATAATACATAGTTTTCAGAATACAGCATAAATTTATAAGTCTGTATCATTTCAAAATATAGCATTGTAAATAATTATAAATGACATTATTTAAGATGTTGAGTTTATAAATAATTAATTTACAAATCAAAAATCGTTTTTTGAATTATTAGTATTAGTTTTATATGTTTTTTGTAATAATTACGTTAATTTGGTTGTACAGTAATCGGAAGTTAAAATTTATTAAAACTTGCGATTAATAACTAACAGTAATATGTAATTTTGCTGTCCAAAAAAGATATTTTTTTATATGGAGATAAATTTAATCAGCGATACCATAACAAAGCCTACTTATGAAATGCTGCAATATATGTTCAACGCCCAAGTGGGTGATGATGTATATAAACAGGACCCAACGGTGATTGAATTGGAAAACAGAACAGCAGAATTTTTTGGTATGGAAGCTGGTCTATTTTTTCCGTCTGGAACTATGGCAAATCAAACTGCTATAAAATTGCATACGCAACCAGGCGAGCAGTTAATTGCTGATAAATATGCTCACGTTTATCATTATGAAGGAGGAGGTGTTTCTTTTAACAGTGGCGTTTCTTGCTGCCTGTTAGATGGAAATCGCGGTATGATAACAGCTGCGCAAGTTAAAGCTGCAATAAATGATCCTGAATTTTATCACAGTCCTTTAACGAGTTTGGTCTGTGTAGAAAACACGACCAATAAAGGAGGTGGCGCCTGCTATGAATTAGAAGATTTAAAAGAAATAAAAAAAGTTTGTGATGCCAATAATCTAAAGTTCCACTTAGACGGAGCAAGAATTTGGAATGCACTAGTTGCTAAGAGACAAAATCCGAGAGAATTTGGTGCTATTTTCGATACTATTTCAGTTTGTTTATCAAAAGGATTGGGTGCTCCAATTGGTTCAGTTTTGCTTGGAAGTAAAGCTGATATTTACAGAGCGTTGAGAATCAGAAAGATACTTGGTGGAGGAATGCGTCAAGTTGGTTATTTAGCAGCGGCTGGATTGTATGCTTTGGCTCATAATATTGAAAGACTGGCAGAAGATCACCGCAGGGCAAAAGAAATTGCGAAAATCTTAAGCACAAAACAATGGATTGCCTCTATTGAGCCAGTAGAAACAAATATTTTGATTTTCTCGCTCGCAGAAGGGTATAGCGACCAATTATTAATAGAGAAATTAAAACAGAAAAATATCCTTATAAGCTCGTTAGGGCATAATAAACTTCGCATTGTAACGCATTTAGATTATAAGGAAGTAATGCATACATATGTTTTAGAAACACTTTCGAAGTTTTGAAAAAAGGTACAAAGTAACAAAGCGGCAAAGGTTCAGAGGGTTTTATCAAAGCTTTTAAATCTTTGTCCCTCTGAACCTTTGAGTCTTTTGTTCCTTATTTAAACAAATTATCCATTCCAGGAATAGACGGCATATCCATTCTAGCAACAGCGTCTAATTCTCTTTCGTTTACATTTGTAGCTTTTTCTATGGCTTTGTTTAAAGTTACGATTAAGTAATCTTCCAATTGCTCTTTATCTTCTAGTAAAGAATCATCAATAGAAATTGTTTTTATTTTTCGGCTTGCTGTAATTGTAATTTTTAATAATCCGTCAGCGCTTTGTTCATCAATCAAAACAGTATCTAAGCGCTTTTTTGTATCTTCAATTTTTTGTTGGGTTTCTTTCAATTTACCCATCATTCCCATTAAATCCATTTTTGTTGATTTTTTAAATTATTTCAGACAAAATTAGTATATTGCTATGGTAATTCAATAGAATATTTTATGAAAAAATTAATTCTCTTCTATTGGGTTTGTGCTATTTTTGCGATTCCATATTTAAAAATTAATGCTCAATCAATGCAAAATGATATAAAAGCCCCAAAAGCTAACATTATTCCAAAAACATTAAAAAAACACAAAGAATCTAGGATTGACAACTACTTTTGGCTGAATGACCGTGAAAATTCTGAGGTGATAGATTACCTAAATCAGGAAAATTCTTATTATGAGAGTATGACTTCTCATACCAAAGAATTAAAGGATAATCTGTTCGAAGAAATGAAAGCAAGAATTAAAGAAGATGATTCTTCTGTTCCTTATTTCTACAACGGATATTTTTATATAACCCGTTTTGAGACAGGTCAGGATTATCCAATTTTTGCCAGAAAAAAAGGAAGCCTTTCTGCAGATGAAGAAATTCTCTTTAATTGTAATGAAATGGCAAAAGGACATGCTTACTTCAAGTTAGGAGGTTTAAGTATCAGCCCTGATAATAAATTTGCCAGTTTTGGAGTAGATATTGTTGGAAGAAGGATTTATACCATTCAGATTAAAAACTTAGAAACTGGAGAAATTTTAGAGGATAAAGTAAGCAATGTTACGGGCGCTTCAGTTTGGGCAAATGATAACAATACCATTTTTTATGTTAGACAAGATGAAACCACATTAAGAGCAGATAAGGTTTTTAGACATAAATTAAATACTTCATCTGAAAAAGATGTTTTGGTTTATGATGAAACAGATGATACTTTTAATGTTTCCATCAGTAAAGAAAAATCAAGAAAGTATATTGTTATCGGTTCTGGAAGTACCTTGACAACAGAATATAGAATTTTGAATTCGAATGATCCGGATGGAGAATTTGTTGTTTTTCAACCACGTGTACGCGGATTAGAATACAGCATTTCTCATTATGAGGATTCGTTTTATGTTTTAACGAATAAAGACAAGGCGACGAACTTCAAATTAATGAAAACGCCTGAAAACAAAACCGGAAAGAAAAACTGGGTAGATCTTATTCCGCACAGAGAAGATGTTTTGTTGGAAGATATTGAAATCTTTAAAAACTATTTAGTTGTAGAAGAGCGTTCAAACGGTCTAAATCATATACGTATCATGCCATGGAATGGAGAACCTGATTATTATCTTCCTTTTGGTAGTGAAACGTACAATGCATACACGACGACGAATGTTGATTTTGATACCGATATTTTGCGTTACAGCTATCAGTCATTGGCGACTCCGTCTTCTGTAATTGATTTTAATATGAAGACTAAAATCAAAGAAATCCTGAAAGAGCAGCAGGTTTTAGGCGGAAAATTTGATAAGAATAATTACATCGAAGAACGAGTTTGGGCAACAGCAAGAGATGGTGTAAAAGTGCCAATTTCTATGGTCTACAGAAAAGGATTAGAGAAAAATGGTAAAAATCCGTTGCTGCTTTATGCTTACGGTTCGTACGGAATTACGATGGATACTTATTTCTCTTCAACAAGATTATCGCTCTTAGACCGCGGATTTGTTTATGCAATTGCTCATATTAGAGGAGGAGAAGATTTAGGAAGACAATGGTATGAAGATGGAAAACTGTTAAAAAAGAAAAATACCTTTACAGATTTCATCGATTGCTCTAAATTTGTAATAGATCAAAAGTATACATCTCCTGAACATTTATATGCAGAAGGAGGGTCTGCTGGCGGACTTTTAATGGGAGTTATTGTTAATGAAGCTCCGGAATTATATAATGGCGTTATTGCTCAGGTGCCTTTTGTAGATGTAATTACCACAATGCTGGATGACAGCATTCCGCTTACAACTGGAGAGTATGACGAATGGGGTAACCCAAACAATAAAAAATATTATGATTATATGTTGTCGTATTCACCTTATGACAATGTAAAAGCACAGGAATATCCTAATATGTATGTGTCTACCGGATTACACGATTCGCAGGTACAATACTGGGAGCCAGCTAAATGGGTTGCGAAATTGCGAGATTTAAAAACAAATGACAAACTTTTGTTTTTGGATACGAACATGGATGCGGGTCATGGCGGGGCTTCGGGACGTTTTGAGGCTTTGAAAGACTTAGCAAAAGAATTTAGTTTTTTATTAGATTTAGAAAAAATTAAAAGCTAATTAGATTTTTTTTGTTAAATTTGCAACCTATCAAGGTTAATTTAAAAAGACCTTTGATTAACTATTTTTTTATGAAAGAAGAAATAACCGCTTATAATAATGTTTTAGAGTTAATAGGTAACACCCCGCTTATTAAACTAAATAAAATTACCGAGGAGTTAGAAGGAAATTTCTACGCAAAGGTAGAGGCTTTCAACCCAGGTCATTCCTCAAAAGACAGAATAGCGTTATATATTATTGAAGAAGCCGAGAAAAAAGGAATTCTTTCTCCGGGAGATACCATTATTGAAACAACATCTGGAAACACAGGTTTTAGTTTGGCAATGGTAAGTATTATTAAAGGTTACAATTGTATTTTAGCTGTAAGTTCAAAATCGTCGAAAGATAAAATTGACATGCTAAGAAGTTTAGGGGCTAAGGTCTATGTCTGTCCGGCTCACGTTTCTGCAGATGATGAAAGATCATACTATAATGTAGCAAAACGTTTACACGAAGAAACTAAAGGATCAGTCTACATTAATCAATATTTTAACCAATTGAATATTGATGCTCACTACAACACTACAGGTCCAGAAATTTGGGAACAGACAAAAGGACAAATCACACACTTAATCGCTTGCAGCGGAACAGGAGGAACTATCTCTGGAACTGCAAAATTCTTAAAAGAAAAAAATCCAAATATTAGAATCCTGGGGGTTGATGCTTTTGGATCTGTGTTGAAAAAATACCACGAAACAAAAGAATTCGACAGTAAAGAAATTTACCCATATCGTATTGAAGGTTTAGGTAAAAACTTAATTCCATCTGCTACGGATTTTGATATCATTGATAAATTCATGAAAGTAACCGACGAAGAAAGTGCACACTCGGCAAGAGAAATCACTAGAAAAGAAGGTTTATTTGTTGGATATACTTCTGGAGCAGTAATGCAGGCTATTAAACAGTATGCTGAAGAAGGAGAATTTACAAAAGACAGCAATATTATTGCAATTTTCCCAGATCATGGTTCTCGCTACATGAGTAAAGTATTTAGCGATGACTGGATGAATGAACAAGGTTTCTTCGATAGTGTTAATGAAGAAGAAGCACAAAAAATTGAATTCGTTAAGTAAATAAAATTACTTTAAAAATAATAAAACTCCATTCGAACTATCGAATGGAGTTTTTGTTTTTAGGATAAAAATGATTTAGATGTGAATAGGAGTATTTTACTAATTTACCGTATTTATACGTAAGATATTGTTAATCTGTTTGAAATAAACTTATAATTTTAATAATATTAAATTAAAAGTGCAAAATGCTTTTTGACGATAAAAATCATTATCATTTGTTATTTTAACGAGTATTTAGGTAAGTTGTCGGAATTTTTTTCGTCGAAATTCATAATAATCTAGTTTAGCAGTGTTAAAATAACCAAAGTTGTTTAATCCCAAAATCTAACTATTATGAAAAAATCACTACTTACATTATTGTTTGTATGTTATTTGAATGTTAATGCACAAACACCAATTCAGGAATTTAACTTTAATGGTACTTTAAACAATACCGCAAATACAATCTCATTTATGGGGTCCGACAATTTTGTTACCGATAGGGCAGGAGTTGTAAAAGGAGCTCAACGATTAAATAATAAAGCTCTTGAAGCTGTAATCGATAATCTTCCACAAGGAAGAGCCGCAAGAACAATTAGTATCTGGGTAAAGTTTAATGATATTGCTAGTGCAAATTATATCTGGGGCTACGGAAATGCATATAATGCACAATATTGTGGCATATTGCAACAAGGAACGGCTACTTCTAACTCAGATTTGAGTTTGGCAGCTTGGGGAGCTTCTAATGACGTTATCGTCTCTACGCCGCTTGAAAAGTATGTGTGGTACAATTATACCATTACATATGAGGGTGTAACTTCCAGAATATACCGTGACGGAAAACTATTGAAATATCTTGAAGGTATGGCAAGGTCTACAAATGGAAATGTTTTTAGATTAGGCGAGATCAATACCACAATTGGAATTAATGCTGATATTGATGATCTAAAAATTTATGATTACGCCATGACGCCAGACCAAGTTAAAGATTTGTATGAAAAAGAAAAACCTGTACTTCCGGTGTCTACAGCTTCAATTGAGCAAAAAGCAACTGTAGTAAAGGGGAAAGTAGTAAAACAAACGAGTGGAGCAATTATAACTTCAAGTGATGTAAACACTACTAAGAATGTTGAGATCTATTCGCAAGGACAAAAATTGGTAGGAGGAAATGCAATGAATATTAATGATCTTCCAGAAGGAACTTACTTGTTGAAAATTAGCAGCGGTCCATCTAAAAAAATAACTTCCAAATAATAGCTTTACTTAATTTTTAAATATTAGTTTTTATTGCGCAAGCAATCAAGTTTTTTGAATAGTAAAAGAAAAGTCTTCAGAAAATTCTGAAGACTTTTTTGATTGTACTGGTCTGAAAATTTTAAATATTTTTATAAAACATCGTTATAAGGCGTGTAGATTATTTTTTGTGAGAATTCGATATTTATGTGTAGGAATTGTTTGGTGATGCTGAATTAAAATTATAGTTTTAACAAAAAATATGAAAATAATAAAGTGAAATTTGGAAACGCAAATACGCATTATGAAATTTTATATTAATGCTATTTGCCCAATAAAATCCATTTATCCTGATAAAAGCTATAAATATGAAAAAAATATTACTCACTTTAATGTTTGTAAGTTTTTTAAATGCAAATGCACAAAATCCTGTGCAGGAATTTAATTTCAACGGAAATTTAAGTAGTGCTGATAATACAATTTCTTTTTTAGGCACTCCAACTTATGTAAATGACCGTTTAGGTGTTCCAAAAGGAGCTTTGCGACTCACAAATAAAGCTCTTCAGGCCGTTGTGGGTGAACTTCCGCAAGGTAATAAGCCCAAAACAATTTCTCTTTGGATAAAATTTAATGCTGTAAATACAGCTAATTATATTTTTAATTATGGAGCTCCCGTTAATGGACAATATTTTGCATTATTACAACAGCCGGCAGTAGCAGGTAATTCTGATGTAAGTTTGGTTGGATGGGGAGATGCAAATAATGTGGTAGCGAATGTTCCGCTTGCAAAAGATACCTGGTATATGTACAGTGTAACTTATGATGGAAATATTTCGAAAATCTACCGAAATGGAGAATTATTAAAGGTTGTAGAAGGCATTCAGCGTTCTGCAAAAGGTTATATTTTAAGTCTTGGAAAATTAAATACAACAACGACAATAAATGCTGATATTGATGATTTTAAGTTGTATAGTGTTGCTATGACAGACGAACAAGTGTTAGAGGCTTATAATAGTTCAAAACCTGCAACTGTCGCAGTCGCACAAACCACACCGGTTTCTAATACTGCTAAAAAAGCTACTCCTGCTCCTGCAAAAACAGTAGCTCCAGTTGTTGCAGCATCTGCTGAAACAAATAAAGGTGCAAAAAACATTGAAGTCTACTCTGAGGGGAAAAGAATTATGGAAACTAACACCATTAATATTGGCGATTTGCCTGATGGAACTTATTTAATTAAAGTAACCAATTCAGGTACCAAAAAATAGTTATAAATAAAAAGCCTTCTGAATTTCAGAAGGCTTTTTATTAGCTAATAACACTAATTACAATAAATAAGATTACAAGTGCTATTACAGCAAATTTCATAAATTTTGAGGACTGCATAAATGTAGGTTTTAAATTAATTTATTTCTGATATCAGCAAATATAATTTTTTTATTGAATTTAAAAAGTTAAAGTTCATAAAAACAAAAAAGCTCTAGAAAATCCAGAGCTTTTGTATATTCAATAAAGAAAAAACTATGATTCTTGCATAGTATGATAAACGTTCATAACGTCATCATCTTCTTCGATTTTTTCTATTAGTTTTTCAACATCAGCAATTTGAGCTTCTGTTAATTCTTTTGTAATTTGTGGAATACGCTCAAAACCAGAAGATAAGATTTCAAGACCTCTGTTCTCTAATTCTTTTTGGATTGCACCAAAGCTACCAAAAGGAGCATAGATTAAGATTCCGTCTTCGTCTTCAAAAACTTCCTCAGCACCAAAATCGATTAATTCTAGTTCCAATTCCTCAGCGTCAAGTCCGTTATTAGCGATTCTGAAGTTGCAAGTGTGATCAAACATAAATTCAACAGAACCTTGAGTTCCCATTGTACCGTTGCATTTGTTGAAATAACTACGAATATTTGCTACAGTTCTGTTATTGTTGTCAGAAGCCGTTTCAATTAAGATTGCAATTCCGTGAGGTGCATATCCTTCAAACAAAATCTCTTTATAGTTGGCAGTATCTTTGTTACTTGCGTTTTTAATTGCGCGCTCCACATTGTCCTTAGGCATATTTGCGGCTTTCGCATTTTGTATAACAGCTCTTAATCTAGAATTGGCATCTGGGTTTGGTCCGCCTTCTTTAACAGCCATTACGATATCTTTACCAATTCTGGTAAATGTTTTGGCCATTGCAGACCAACGTTTCATTTTTCTTCCTTTTCTAAATTCGAACGCTCTTCCCATTTCTAATTTTTAGTTTTGTGATGCAAAAATAAGGTTTTCCTAATTTTTACAAAAACAAAACAATTCTTTTTTATTGAATGTTTTTAAGTTTTTTGAGTTTCAAGTTTCAGGTTTCAAGTTGGTTTGCCAGAGCAAAGTTTCAAGTTTAGTTCAACCTGAAACTTGAAACTTGAAACCTGAAACCTGAAACCTGAAACAAAACTATTTTATCCCTCCATTAAATTCGTTAATAATATTTACGGCTTCATTTAGATATGGATTTGTTTTAAGATTGTCCATTTGATATTGATTAATCGTTTTATCGGTAGGATAAGCCCCTAATAGAAATTGATTGATACTAGAATTGTAAACGTCAAGAGGATTATTCTCATCATTAAAAGTGTTGATTTCCGTCCAAAGCGCATCAAATGTTTTTTTCTGTTTAAAAACAGCGTCTAAGGTCATAGGAAGTTCCGCTTTTGGAGTATTGACCAACTGATCAATTTTGAGATTGATTTTTTTGATATTATTAAAGAAATAATTGTCTGCAAGTCTTGCCGTACTATTTTTGGCAATTTTATCAATTAGATTACGCTTTACATAAGTTCTGTATTTCAGAAAGGGCTCGATGCTGTCATTTTTCATAGCGGTCGGAAAATCACTTTCTTTCTGGTAAATATCTTCGTAAAATTCAGGCAAAACCACATCCGGTTTTACGCCTACAAATTGATGACTTTTTCCGGTAATTCTATAAAACTTATTAATTGTGATTTTCAAGAAATCGGTATTTTTTTCTTCGTCAAGCGGAAGAATGGTCTGCATTGTTGCTTTGCCAAGCGTATTGCTGCCTAATAGTAAAGCGCGATTGTAATCTTGCATGATCGAAGCAAAAAATTCACTAGCAGAAGCCGTATTGCTATTAACTAAAACTACAATTGGACCACGGTAAATTACCCCTTTTATAGGATCCTGAATAACCACTTTTTCTTTTTTATTGTCGACTACAATCGAAATTGGGCCAGAATCTACAAACATTCCTGCTAGTTTTATAGCTTCTTCCATAGAACCTCCTCCATTATCAATTAAATCGATAACAAGTCCCTTCATATTATCTCTTTCCAGCTTTATTATTTCGCGTGCAACATCGTCGGCACAGCCTTTTCTACTGTTTCCATCTAAATCGGCATAAAAACTTGGAATTTTTATGTAGCCAATTTTACTTTCTTTACCAATCATAAAACTAAAAACCGAGTTTTCCTCGTCTTTCATCACTTGTTTTTCAATATATACATCAAAACTTTTTCCAGAATTGCGTTTTAAAGTTAAAGTGATGTGCTTATTGGTTTCCGATAAAATCATGGTCGAAATAGATTCTAATGATGAACAAGAGACCTGTAATGTTTCTTTTTGATTAGAAATGGAAATAATCTGATCGCCTTTTTTTATTTGACCCGTCTGATACGCCGGACCGTTTGGGTCTACCTCATCAATAATGATTTCATTTTTCTCGTTTAAATTGACAGTCATCCCAAGAGACAGATGCTCCTTAGATAAAGAAGCCATAAAACTGTTTTTAGAATCATCACTAAAATAAGCCGTATGTGGATCAAAATAAGTACAGAAGAAATTATAAAACTTCTCCTCCTGTTTTGTATTAGAATCTAATAAAGTGGTGAAACGACAGATTTCATTGGTCAGAATCTTATTTTTTGCAACAGCTTCAATAGATTTGAAATTGGTTTTTAAAGAATCCAGATTGTCACTCATATCCGCAATATCATCTAGTATTTGATAACGTAGTTTTTTAATCCAGACTTTTTCTATGTCTTCTTTTTTTAAGTAAAAGGAAAAAGATTTTTTATAAAATCGAATTGTATCTTTTTTGGCGTAATCAATCGGGACATTCTGAATTTTTTCCAATACTTTTTTAGTTCGTATAAGACCATTTACATAATTAGATTTGATATCGTTAAGAAAACTACAGTCGTTTTTTAGAATTAGATCATCTAAGTTGTAACGATATTTTTGAGCCATTTCATCATATTCGCTTTTAAGAAAAATATTGCGCGAAGGATCTAATTCGTTAATGAGATTATCAAAAACGAAAACAGATAAACTGTCATCAACAGGTTTTGGTCTAAAATGTTCCGCTTGAACTAGGACATTTATTTTGTTTACTATTTCACAAGTTTCAGCGTTGTTCTGACCAAAAATCAAAGTTGAAGTCAGCAAAAAAAGGAGTAGTGAAATCTTTTTCATAAACCGAAATTCAATGTTTATGATTAAAGTTACACTAATTTTTTTACAAAAGACCGTATTTTTAATGAAATATCGACGACTAAAAGCATTTCATGGTTAAACGGATAATTGAAAAAGATTAATCCCTTTTTTTATTTAAAGACAAAAAAAAATGCATTACAAACGTAATGCATTCCTTGTAGTATAAATTGGAAAAACTATTTCTTATAAAAAGGTAATTTTACCACTTTTGCAGCAACATCATTTTTTCTGATTCTGATGAAAATATCACTATCAACGGCACTATTGGCAACTGTAACATAACCTAAACCAATACCTTTATTCATAGAAGGTGACATAGTTCCAGACGTTACAATTCCTATAACTTCTCCCGAAGCGTCAACAATTTCATAATCATGTCTTGGTACAGCACGTTCCTGCATTTCAAAAGCTACTAATTTTCTTGTAACACCAGCTTCTTTTTGTTTTTTAAGCGCTTCAGAATTAGTGAAATCTTTAGTAAATTTCGTAATCCATCCTAAACCAGCTTCAAGAGGAGAGGTAGTATCGTTAATATCATTTCCGTAAAGACAGAATCCCATTTCCAAACGCAAAGTATCACGTGCAGCAAGACCAATTGGTTTAATACCATAAGAAGCACCAGCTTCAAAAACCTTGTTCCAGATTTGCTCTACCTCATTATTTTTACAGTAAATTTCAAATCCGCCAGAGCCAGTATATCCTGTAGCAGAAATAATTACATGTTCGATTCCGGCAAAATCACCCACTTCAAAATGGTAATACGTAATCGCAGAAAGATCAACAGAAGTCAAAGACTGCATAGCTTCAACCGCTTTTGGACCTTGAATCGCTAAAAGAGAATAATCATCAGAAAGATTTCTCATTTCAACTCCCAAATCATTGTGAGACGAAATCCAGTTCCAGTCTTTTTCAATATTCGAAGCATTTACAACTAGCAAATATTGCTCTTCTTTCATTTTATAAATAATCAAATCGTCAACAATTCCGCCTTCATTATTAGGAAGACAAGAATATTGCGCTCTTCCAATTGTCAAAGTAGATGCATCGTTTGAAGTTACTTTTTGAATCAAAGCCAAAGCATTTGGACCCGTTAACAAAAATTCACCCATATGCGAAACATCAAAAACGCCCACGCCGTTACGAACTGTTTCATGTTCAGCATTAACCCCTTCATAAGTAATAGGCATGTTATAACCCGCAAAAGGAAGCATTTTCGCTCCTAAACCTTCATGTATGTGCGTAAGCGCAGTATTTTTCATTGTGTTGTTTTATAAAATTGTTTTGCAAATCTATTCAAAAAATATCTAATTAAGATGTCTTAAATTATAAATTTCGCAATAATTAGGAGCTATTTCCTGCTATCCGCTATATCTTTTGCTTTTTAAAGAAAAAAGCAAAAGGATGCCGCTCCTATCAGGGCTAGAGGTTTAGGTTTCAAAAGAACGATCGGGATTTCAAAATTTTATGTAACTTTAGTTGATAAAAGCGTTCAGATGAAATCACCGTATTTAATCAATAAAGAAGAAATTCTAAAATTATACAAGCCAATAGATTCCAAAGCACACAAGGGAACACAAGGTCACGCAGTGATTATTGCCGGAAGTTACGGCAAAATAGGAGCAGGAGTTTTAGCTTCAAAATCCTGCCTAAAATCTGGGTGCGGACTCGTAACAACTTTTATCCCTAAATGCGGTTATCAAATCCTTCAAATTTCCATTCCCGAAGTCATGACCGTAACTGATGAAAACACCAATTTCATTACCAACATTCATTTACCACTAATTCCGCAAGCTGTCGGAATTGGTCCAGGAATAGGAAAGGAGCTCGGAACGCAAAAAGCCTTATTTGAGTTTTTAAGAATAAACAAAGCACCTTTGGTTCTAGATGCCGATGCTTTAAATATCATTTCTGAAAATTTATCTTGGTTGGAATTAGTTCCCGAAGACACGATTTTAACACCGCATCCAAAAGAATTAGAACGCCTAGTTGGAAAATGGAATTCAGAATCAGAGAAATTTCAAAAAACAATCGCTTTTTCAGAAAAGTACAAAGTCATTGTCGTCATGAAAGGCGCCCCGACATTCATCATAAACAGAACTTCAGTTTACGAAAACACAAGCGGAAACGCAGCATTAGCAACCGCAGGAAGTGGCGATGTCTTAACCGGAATCCTCACAAGTCTTTTAGCACAAGGTTACGAACCCAAATACGCATCCAAAATGGGAGTTTATTTGCATGGTTTAACAGCAGATTTAGCTTTCCCTAAAACTGGTTACGAATCTTTTACAGCTTCAACGATTATTAAATATCTTGGAAAAGCTTTTCTTGAATTAGATAATTAGGAAATGTGCCAATTAGATAATTTTTGCGAACCGTTTTGTCCTCCTGAGCGAAGTCGAAGGATCACAAGTAGTTAGGCAAAGAAATTAACTGTTGAGGAATAACTTTGCGGTCCTTCGACTTCGCTCAGGAAGACATAAAATGAGAATATGCTCTACGATCTTAAAAAGCAAAGCAATCTTAAAAAAAACTTAGCGCTCTTTGCGAAAAACCTTTGCGAACTTTGCGTTACGATAAACTTTTCAATAAAAAAATCTAAAATCAAAAAATCGTAAGTTTGTAACGTCAAAGATTAGAAACTTAGCAACTCAGTTTCTTAGCATCTTAGAATCTTTAAAAAAATGAAAAACAACTTCGATCTCAGAACGGTAAACGTTACCCGTTATATAACCCCATTACGCGAAGGCGGTTCCTTGCCAGCCCTAGCAGAAGCCGACGACGATTTTAAATACGTCTTAAAATTTAGAGGTGCCGGACATGGCGTAAAAGCCCTAATTGCCGAATTAGTAGGCGGACAAATCGCAAAAGCTTTAAAACTACAACTACCAGAATTAGTTTTCGCCAACCTCGATGAAGCTTTCGGAAGAACCGAAGCCGACGAAGAAATTCAAGATTTATTACAAGGAAGTCAGGGATTAAACTTAGCGCTTCACTTTTTATCTGGCGCGATAACTTTCGATCCGGCTGTTACAACAGTAGATGCAAAATTAGCTTCACAGATTGTTTGGCTAGACGCTTATATCACAAACGTAGACAGAACTTTCAGAAACACGAATATGCTAATTTGGCATAAAGAATTATGGCTGATTGATCATGGAGCGTGTTTGTATTTTCATCATTCCTGGAACAATTGGGAACAACATGCAAAAAGTCCGTTTGCGTTGATAAAAGATCACGTTTTATTGCCACAAGCTTCAATGTTGAAAGAAGTCGATGCCGAATTTAAAGCGATTTTGAAACCAGAAATTTTAGAAGAAATTGTCAATACAATTCCGCTAGACTGGTTGCAATGGGAAGATGCAGACGAAACGCCAGAAGGATTGCGAAATGTGTATTTGCAATTTTTAAAGACAAGATTAGCCAATTCAGAAATTTTTGTAAATCAGGCTCAAAATGCAAGATAATCACTTATACGAATATGCTGTGATTCGTGTTGTGCCAAGGGTAGAGCGCGAAGAATTCCTGAATATCGGAATCATTTTGTTTTGCAAAAAAGCCAAATTTATAAAGGTTCTTTTTCATTTGAATAAAGAAAGAATAGAAGCCCTTTCTGCCGATTTCGACATCGAACAGCTAGAATGCAATTTAACTTCATTAGTAAAAATAGCAAACGGAGCAAAAGACGGCGGTCCAATCGCCGAATTTGAAATTCCAGAGCGTTTTCGCTGGTTAACAGCCATTAGAAGTTCGGCAATTCAAACTTCAAGGCCTCATCCGGGTTTATGTCTGGATTTGGAGAAAACGATTCAGAGACTATTTGAAGAACTGGTTCTTTAAGAGGTTCAAAGGGACATAGGTTCAGAGGCACAAAGGTTTTCTGTAGAGACGCACTGCTGTGCGTCTAACACAATACAATATTTTTTCCCCAATCTTGTCATTTCGACGAAGGAGAAATCACACTCGTAAATCGACAAAGATGATGATTCGCTTTGCAGAGTTTCTAGTGTAGATTTGCTTCGCCTGTTCGCTATCGCTCGGGTCTCCTTCGTCGAAATGACAAACTACACGGTAACTTTGTCAAAAAAATCTTTGCGAACCTTGCGTAATTCCTTGCGTCCTTTGCGGTTAAATTCTCAAAGCTTTTTCTCCAAATAAATAAACTCCAAAGGAACTGCAGAAACCGTAACATGAATTTCACTTTCAGGAAAAGCCTCACGTTCGCCCGTATCCACATAACCATGACGTTTATACCACGCAATAAGTTCCTCACGAACCGAAATAACTGTCATAATAATACTCGATATTCCCAAAGATTCAGCATGAATTTCAGCTTCCGCTAAAAGTTTTTTACCGATTCCACTGTTTTGAAGTTCTGGGGAAACCGTAAGCATTCCTAAATACAATTGATGTCCTTTTTCTACCAATAGAACCGAACCGATAATTTTATTGTTTTCAGTAAACTTTAGAACCGTATTTTTTGGATCCAGAAATATTTCCTTCATTTCCTGTTCGTCGGTTCTTTTTCCTTCTAGTAAATGCGCTTCTGTTGTCCAACCTTTTTTAGAAGTTTCGCCTCTGTAAGCGGAGTTGATTAAAAGGGTTAATGCTGGAATATCTTCGAGTAATGCTTTTGTAATCATGTTGTAGAGTAAAAAAATGAATTGCCTACAGCTTTAGCTGTGGGAGACAAAGTTATAGTAGAAAATGGCTTTAGCCTAATCTTTTGTATTTTTTGGCTAAAGCCCGATATATCTAAAAAAGAAAACCTCCAGCTAAAGCTGAAGGCGAATCAAATTATATATCTTAAGTTTTTGTTTCAATAAATTATGACGCAGTTTTCAGTTTTCTATTAATCAAATAACAATAAACGAAGTGCGAAGATAGAACTAATGTCATGCCAATATTCCAATAAATTTCAAAGTAGGCAAAGGCATTGTACAAACAAAGAATAGATTTTTTTACTTCTTCTTCACCAATTTGAAAACGTAAAGGAAAAACGATTAAAAAAAGCATTAGAAATATGGACAGAACAGTAAAACGACCATATTTAATTTTGTAATAATCTACTATTCCATAAGATAGCATTTGCATCATTAATAGTATTATAAAAAATCCTTCCATGCTTCTTCGTTTCTTTTTATAAATGTAAGGAAATATTTAAATAAAATTATTGAAATTTGTAAGGAATTGAAAACTAAAATGCTATGGCAAGAATTCATTTATTCGAGTTTGAAGATCAACAATGGCTTCCGGAGTTTATTAGAAATTATATGACTGATTTTTTACAGTTTCTGTCTAATAAAACTGCCATGTACAAAGGCATAGTTCCTATAATCGAAAAAGGATTAAAAGAAAGCCAAACCAATCAAATTATTGATCTTGCATCGGGTGGAGGCGGCGGACTAATTTGGCTCAACGCCGAATTGCGAAAAAACAATCCCGATTTAAAAATTTTGCTGACGGATTATTTTCCCAATATTCCCGCATTCGAACATACGCAAAAACAAGCTGATAATTTCGATTTTGTAAAAACACCAGTCGATGCCAGAAATGTTCCCGAAAACCTAAATGGACTTCGAACGCAATTTCTATCTTTTCATCATTTTAAACCGAAAGATGCGCAGCAGATTCTGCAAAATGCTATTGACACCAACAGTTCAATAGCAATTTTTGAAGGGCAGGAAAGAAGTGTTTCAAGTATTGTGGCGATGATTTTTTCGCCGATTTCTGTTTTGCTGACGACGCCTTTTATCAGACCGTTTAAAATTGGCAGAATCATTTTTACTTATCTAATTCCCATTGTACCGATTTTGGTTTTGTGGGATGGCGTAGTTTCGTCTTTAAGAACCTATTCTGTTGAAGAAATGAACGAATTGATTTCTAAGTTAGAAAATAAGGAAAGTTTTAATTGGGAAGTTGGAAAAGTAAAATCTGGACCTGCTAAGATTTTGTATTTGTTGGGGACTAAAAAGTAAACGATTCTATCTTTATAATTATTTGCAAGGTTTGCGAAGTCTCCCGACTTCGCACCCGCAACGATATTCCGTTCTAATTGTTTTTTACTTTGCTTTGTCGTTAATTGGAACATGTACGAAGTCGGGAGACTTCGCACAGCGATGGTAACGCTTCTTAGAGCGGGAAAGTTTATTAACAAATTTATCAAATAATCAACAATTTATGAGTTATGTTGGTTTTTGTTTGGAGTTAAGTGTAGATTTACAAAATAATTTTTATTTTTTAGAATGAAGGGAAAAGTGAGTTTTATACTTGGAGTTATTGGTATTGCAATCTATTTTATCTTAAGTGATACTTATCGAGGAGCAAAAGATACTATTTTAAAAATATCAATCGGTTTTCTTGTGGCTGTAGTTGTAGATTTGTTAGTTTTTTTAGTAGAGAATAGAAAGAAATGGAATATTATAAAAACATTATTCATAAAACCAAATAAAGAAGTTAGGGTGACTGTAGCATATTTATTCCGAATAGAGGTAAATGGCAAATATGCTTTAATAAAGAGACATAAAAAAGATCGAATTGGATATCAACCAATTGGTGGTGCTTTTAAATATTTTAAGGAAGAAAATCGAGAATGTTTTGATAAACTTGGTATTGAGCCGTGCAATTATGTTGAACGTGATGAAGATACTGATAGTGATCTGAGAATAAGAATAAATAAAAGAAAAAATTTAGGGAAATTTCTAAAATGGTTTGAGAGTCGTAAAAACCGCGAAGTTGATCCTTGGCGTGAATTTTATGAAGAGTTAGTCGAGCCTGGTATTTTAAGCTCAGATTTATTTAAACATGTAAAATATGTATTTGTTGGTAAACATTGTGAGGGAATATTTCCTGCAAGAGCTTTTCCTATTGATGAGTTTCGTTACGCTGAAATATATGAACTTAGACCTGATACAGAAGCTCAAAAAAATGCTATAGCGGAAATGAAAAATTCAGATCAAATTATTTTTGTGACGCCTGATGAAATAAGAAATGGTTCAATAAACGGTTTAACTATATTACCACACTCATTTAAAATTTTACCAAGATGATATTTACCACAAACAAAACTGCACAGCTAGACGATTTGCTTGATAAAATGGCAGAAAGTCTTCAGCTTGATGATACTAGGTATGACAGAATGAAAAGTAGTTATGAGGCGCTGAAAAACTGGATTGAAAGTGATGAACTGTTTTTTAAACCTTATAACTATGACCTTTATCCACATGGTTCAGTTAGAATTTTGACTACGGTTAAGCCATATGGAAAAGACGAATTTGATTTGGATGTGGCTTTACATTTAGCTCATGGCACACCTCATACACCAGAAAAGATTTATACTGAACTAAAAAGAAGGTTGAATGAGCATGAACGATATAAGCAGCAAGTAGAGCTTAAAAACAGGTGTATTAGACTTAATTATGCGGGAGATTATCATATGGATATTCTACCTGGTATTCAAGAATATAATTGGGATGATAACACGTTAAAGATTCCAGATCGCGATTTAGGGCACTGGGTAAGTACTAATCCTAGGGGGTATGCTGATTGGTTCAAATCGAAAGCAAATCTAGCATCAAGCAGTATTTTAGAAAAAGCTCTTCGTGCAGAAAATCTTCCCACTGATAATTTCAAGTATAAGAAGCCTTTACAACGAGCGGTACAATTGATTAAAAGATATAGAGATATTTATTTTAGCGAAAATAATGATTATAAAACTTCAAGTATAATCTTAACTACAATTGCTGGAATCTATTACAATGGAGAAGAAAGTATTTTTGAAACAGTTGAGAATATTGTTAAGGCAATTGAATTACATACAAGTTCTTTAGAAAGTCGAATGAAAGTGGTGAATCCTGTAAATAATAAAGAGGATTTTACCGATAAATGGGAATCTGAACCAGAATATTATGATGCTTTCAAAAGCTTTGCTAAACATCTCCGTGACGAATGGCAAAAATTAAAACTTGATAATGGGGTTTTGGTTGAGGGGTCAATTTTAACAAAACTATTTGGTAGTGAAGTATTTTCAGCAGCACAAATTCGTCAAGGAAATCAAATTGAAAATTATCGTAAAAGTGATAAATTAAGTGTTGGTGCTAGTTTAGGAACTCTTTCTAATAAATTATCTGAACACACTACTAATATCAAACCTAATACTTTTTTTGGAAATTGAAAAAAATATTTAATTTTAAGAGACCTAAATCAATAGCGGCTCAGATAAGCTCATTAAGAAGTCACTTTCCAAATTTTAATGTTGTTTTTTCTGGGCATAATAGTTTGAAAGTTAATGGTGTGCTTTGTCCCACATCTAGAAGTGTTCAGTATAGTTTTGAACTTGATTACGTCTTAAAAGGAAAACCAATAATTAAAATTTCTAATCCCACTTTAGTTAAAAATTTTAAAGGGGATAAAATTCCGCATATATATTCTGACGATAGTTTATGTTTATATAGGCCTAAGTATGGTGAGTTTACGAGCTCGGACTTATTATCTGAGACGATTATTCCTTGGGCAGCTCTTTGGCTTTATTATTATGAGGTTTGGCATATGACAGGAGAATGGCTCGGAGGTGGAGAACATATTGGAGCAAAATAGAAGTTTTTAACTTACTTTAAAATTGTGTCAGTCATCATTCTAATGGAAAGCAATAATTTTGAAATTCATGAATCAAAATTTAAATAGAAGAAGTGATCAGATATAAACAAATAAAAATGGCTGAAATTTATTTCAGCCATTTTTATTATTGTAATATAATTTTATACTAAAAAATCCTTCAACTCCTCATAACTCCCAATCTTCACACTTACTTTCTCCTCATTAGTAACACTTTCAATTTGTGTTGGAATTGGAAGCGTAATTCCTAGCGCCGGTTCAACTACATCTAAGAATTTAATTGGGTGAGCGGTTTTTAAGAAAATACCAATGGCGTTCGGGTATTTTTCAAGCTCTTTACGTTAGCGCTAGAAAGGCGCTTTACTTGTAAAAAGTATAATAATTCTTTAAATTATAAATGGTGTCAATCTCATTTGTCTTTTTGATGATTTTTAGTGGAATGCCAAATTTATCAAGATAATATTTTTCAAATCCAAAATAAGAACCGTCTGCCCCTTTATAATGGTATCGTATTAAGGTGTTTTTTTTAAATTCTTTTCTTGAGATTTCAATATTGTTCTCTTTTCTGATTACAATTTTATTTGGGCTTTTATAATCGTATTCAGTACTTTTTAACGTATCACCTTTTTTATTTATGGAGTATGCCTTTTTTAACTTATTGAATTTGTCATACTCGAAGTATTTGGTATTTATGTCCCATTTTTTATTTTTTGCAAAATTTTCGATTCTCTGAATTTTATTGTTTTTATTTAGGATATACAACTTGTACGATTCTTTATCCTTATTATTTGAGAAATTGAAATATTCTTTGATTTCGTGGTTTGAAAATTCTCTTTCAACAACGTAATTGGGTCTTTTTTTATTTTCGGTTTCTATTTTCTTGATAAAATCAATGCAACTTGGGTAGTCTTTTAATTTCTTTATAAGTAAGTGTGGATTGTTATTATAACCTTTTGTATAACCTAAGAGAGAAGATTTTATTTCTTTAATATTGTCACCATCATAATAATACTCAAACATTTCATACTCCGTATTCGAATGTAAATAATACGTTTTTATAAGCTTATTATTATCATAAATATTGGCTTCTATCATGTAGATAAATTTGCCATTCCAAGTTTCATCTACATATTGTTTGTAATACTTAAAAATTAGATTTTTGTTTTTATCAAATTCAAGAATGTTCAATGTATCTTGATTTTGCAATTGATAGAATTTTTTGATTTTATTCGGAAATTTATTTTCAGATAAAATCAGATTAAAAGGCATTTCAGAAGAAGAGGGTAGAATGTTTTCCAAAAGAGGAGGTAAGTCAATTTTATCTTTTTTGCACGATAAAAGAAGAAAAGCAATAAGAAGGCTAATTAGTTTTTTCATCTGAGGGAAAATGATTTTTATCAAACTTATAAATTATATAATTGATAAAAGCCAGAATTGTAAAAATATATTTTACCATTCTGGCTTTTAATTTTTATAAAAACAAATCGGTTACCCCAAAAAAGCTTTCAACTCGTCATAAGTCCCAATCTTCACACTAACTTTCTCCTCATTAATAACACTTTTAATTTGTGTTGGAATTGGAAGCGTAATTCCTAGCGCCGGTTCAACCACATCTAAGAATTTAATTGGGTGAGCGGTTTCTAAGAAAATACCAATAGCGTTCGGGTATTTTTCAAGCTCTTTTTTCAAACCTAAATAACCAACCGCACCGTGAGGTTCTGCAATGTAACCGTCGGTATTGTAAATTTGTTTCATGGCTTTTAGTGTTTCTTCGTCTGTGTAGCTGTACGAAGAGAAATCTTTTTCAAAAGCCTTTAAATCATTATTGTATAATTCCTGAATTCTAATAAAGTTACTTGGGTTTCCAACGTCCATTGCGTTAGAAATTGTCGCTTTAGAAGGTTTTGGGTCGTATTTTCCGTTTTCTAAGAATCTTGGCACCGTGTCGTTTACGTTTGTCGAAGCAACAAAATGTTCAATTGGTAAACCTAATTTTTTTGCCATAATTCCAGCACAGATATTTCCGAAGTTTCCGCTTGGGCAAGAGAAAACCAAAGGTTTGTTTTGGCTCTTCAATGCTTTGTAAGCAAAGAAGAAATAAAACATTTGTGGCAACCAACGCGCAATATTGATAGAATTCGCCGAAGTCAGGTTTTTGTGCGCTAAAGTTTCATCTAAAAACGCTTTTTTCACCATATCCTGGCAATCATCAAAAACACCATCAACTTCAAGCGCTTTAATATTTTGTCCTAAAGTCGTCAATTGTTTTTCCTGAATGTCGCTCACTTTTCCAGACGGATATAAAATGACAACATCAACGCCATCAACGCCTAAAAATCCGCTGGCAACTGCGCCTCCCGTATCTCCAGAAGTCGCTACTAAAACGGTATTTTTAGCGTCTTTTTTGTCTTTATTGAAATAACCCAAACAACGCGACATAAATCGCGCTCCAACGTCTTTAAACGCCATTGTTGGTCCGTGGAATAATTCTAACGAATAGATTCCGTTTTCTACTTTCACGACAGGAAAATCAAAAACTAAAGTTTCAGCGATGATTTCTTTTAATTTTTCTGCAGGTATTTCGTCGCCAACGAATTGTTTAATTGCTTCATAAGCAATTTCTTCGTGGCTTAAACTTTCGATTTTATCAAAAAATGAAGGATCAAGTGGCGTAATGCTTTCCGGGAAATATAATCCTTTATCACTCGCTAATCCTTGTATTACAGCTTCCTGAAAAGAAACTTTTGGGGCATTATGATTTAAACTGTAGTATTTCATTGTTATTAAGTTCTTAGTAATTAGTCCCTAGTAATTAGTCTTTAACTTTTCTGCTAAGGACTAATTACTAAGAGCTAATTACTTATTTTACAAAATTCGTACGCCGTCTGGATTAATTTTCGAAACGTGAATTTCATACGGCAAATTCATTTTTTCGTAAACCTCGCTCATGGCTTTTGCGATTTGATCTGCGGTTTCTTTTCCTCGGCTTAAAGCAAAAATCGACGGACCAGAACCTGAAATTCCAGAACCTAAAGCACCGTTTTCGTAAGCTGTTTGTTTGATTTGGTCGAAACCTGGAATTAAAACACTTCTTAAAGGTTCTACGATTTCGTCATGAAGCGATCTTCCAATCAACTCGTAATCTTTGGTGTAAAGACCCGCTACAAGTCCGCCCACATTTCCCCATTGCATGATGGCGCTTTTTAGGGAAACGTTTTGTTTTAAAACCGAACGAGCGTCAGAAGTTTTCAATTCAATCTGCGGATGAACTACCGTTGCATACAATTCTTCTGGACTGTCAATTCTGATAATATCCAAAGGATCGTAACTTCTTACCAAAGTAAATCCACCAAGAAGGGCAGGAGCAACGTTATCAGCATGCGCATTTCCACTCGCTAATTTTTCGCCCTGCATCGCAAACTGAACCAAATCTTTACGAGAGTATGGTCTTCCCAATAATTCGTTGATTCCGAATACCGCCCCGGCAGAACTTGCAGCACTACTTCCGATTCCGCTTCCTGCTTTTATATTTTTATAAATTTCAATTTCAAATCCGAAATCCAATTCGTCCAAAGTTGCTAACATCGCCAAAGCCGCCACACCTGAAACGTTTTTCTCTGTTTCAAGAGGCAAATCGGCACCCACGATTTTAGTAATTCGAACTCCTTTTTGATCTGATTTTCGAACAATCATTTCATCACCCGCATTGTCTAAGCAAAGTCCCAAAACGTCAAATCCGCATGAGAGGTTTGCAATTGTAGCGGGACAAAAAAGTTTTATTTCTTTCATTTTTGGTTGTTTCAGGTTTCAGGTTTAAAGTTTCAAGTTGCCAAACTTTGCGATCTTAACCGCAAAGTCCGCAAGGTTTTTTCGCAAGGTTCGCAAAGAAAAAAGATTTTGCGAACCTTGCGTCATCCTTTGCGTGCCTTGCGGTTAAACTTCAAACCTGAAACAAAAATTTATATGTTTCCAATTCTAATAACGTCCGCAAAAATTCCTGAAGCCGTAACCGCTGCGCCGGCACCAGCTCCTTTGATCAATAAAGGCTGATCTACGTAACGATCTGTGTAGAAAAGCACGATATTGTCTTTTCCTTCTAAGTTGTAGAAAGGATGATCTTTTGGAATGAATTGAAGTCCTACGCTTGCTTTTCCGTTTTCGAACTGCGCTACGTATTTCAATCTTGAATCTTTTGCTAGAGCTTCTTTGTAAATGTTCTCGAAATGAGATGCATGTTTGATTAACGAAGCAAAGAAATCGTCGTTGTTTGTTGTTGCAAGACATTCTGCAGGCAAGAACGATTCGTTTGCAATGGCATCAATATCCATTTCGTAACCGCTTTCGCGAATAAGAATCAAGATTTTACGAGCCACATCGATTCCGCTTAAGTCGATTTTTGGATCTGGTTCTGTGAAACCTTGAACTCCAGCTTCTTTTACCACATCGTGGAAAGAATTATTTTCATCAAAATTGTTGAAAATAAAGTTTAAACTTCCAGATAAAACCGCTTGAATTTTATGCACTTTATCTCCAGATGCAATCAGATTTTTTACGGTATCGATAATTGGTAATCCCGCACCAACATTCGTTTCAAACAAGAAAGGAGCGTTGTATTGACGTGATAAGCTTTTTAGTTTTTTATAATTGTCGTAAGCAGAAGAACAAGCAATTTTATTACAAGTTACAACGGCAATACTTTCTTTTAAGAATTTCTCGTAAGCTTCAGAAACTGTTGCATTTGCCGTAATATCTACAAAAATGCTGTTACGTAAATTCAGTTCTTTTGCTTTTTTGATGAATTCTTCAATGCTAGCCGGTTCACCTTCGCTTAAAGCGGCATCCCAACTTTTTAGAGAGATTCCGTCTTCATCAAATACCATTTTTCTTGAATTCGATAAAGCAATAACGCGAACATTAATCTTTAAAACATCTTTCAAGAATTTCTTCTGGTTGTGGATTTGCTCGATGAATTTCTCACCTACATTTCCAACCCCCATTACAAATAAATTCAGCTGTTTTGTGTTTTCTTCAAAGAAGTTTTCGTGTAATGTATTCAACGCTTTTTTAACGTCTCTTTCGTTAATTACAGTCGAAATGTTTCTTTCAGAAGCACCTTGCGCAATCGCACGAATGTTTACGTTGTTTTTCCCTAAAGTGCTGAACATTCTTCCGCTTAAACCTTGGTGATTTTTCATGTTTTCACCCACCAAAGCAATAATGCAAAGGTCTTTTTCTACGTAACAAGGATCAATTTTGTTCTGAGAAATTTCGATTTCAAAAGCTTTATTGATCGCAGCTTCAGCATTATCCGCATCAGAATTCAAAATTCCGATACAAATGGAATGCTCTGAAGAAGCCTGAGTAATAAAAATTACGTTGATTTTTTCCTGAGATAATACTTCAAACAAACGTCGAGAAGAACCCGCAACTCCAATCATTCCTGGACCTTCAAGCGTTAAAAGTGAAATGTTATCAATATGGCTAATTCCTTTTACAACAGTATCTTTTGATAAAACAGTATCAGAAATTAAAGTTCCTTCTGCTTCTGGTTCAAAAGTGTTTTTGATTAAAATCGGAATATTTTTTCTTAAAACCGGCTGAATTGTTGGTGGATATAAAACTTTTGCACCAAAGTGCGACAATTCCATTGCTTCCTGATACGAGATATTAGCAATTGGCTGTGCTTGTTTTACGATTTTAGGATTTGCAGTAAACATTCCGTTTACGTCAGTCCAGATTTCTAGTTGTTCAGCATCTAGTGCTCCTGCGATAATTGCTGCAGTATAATCAGATCCGCCGCGTCCTAAAGTCGAAGTGATTCCGTCTAAAGTCTGTGCGATAAATCCCGGCAGAATATTGATTTTTGCTTCGTTTTGAGCAAAATATTCTTTTATTAATTGGTTTGAAACTTCGAAGTTAACAGCAGCTTTTCCAAAGTTATTATCTGTTTTGATTAATTCACGACTGTCTTTGTAAACCGCATCATTGTTAATTTGCTGATAAGCTTTTGCAATAATAAAAGAAGAAAGCAATTCTCCAAAACTTAAAATAGTATCCGCAGTTCTTGGAGATAATTCACCCAAAAGAAAACAACCGTCTAATAGCGTTTCTAAATGGTTGATGATTCTTTTTACATGACTTAAAAGACTACTTTGTTCACTAACAGGAATTAGTTCTTTTAAAGTGTCAAGGTGTTTTTTCTCGATTTCTGCAACAACATCTCTAAAGCTTTCGTCGTTTGCGGCTGCTTTTGCGGCTGCTGATTGCAATAAATCTGTCACTTTGCTAAGAGCAGAAACTACAACAACTAATTGATCTTGTTTTGCTTTTTGATTGACAATTTCGAGAACGAGTTTTATATTTTGAGCATTGGCTACCGAAGTTCCGCCAAATTTTAATACTTTCATTTTATGATATTTTTTTTTTTGATGCAATAGTTTTTATGTATCCAATACCATTCTTCTTTCAAGAAAAAAGTATAGATAACCTAGGATTATATGTAAAAATGTATACCCCTAAGGGGTAGTAGTTGTTGTTGTAGAAATAATGGTAGCAGCAATTGCAACTCCAGTTGGAGTCGTCATTGTAGATTGATATTTTATGCTGTTACTTTTCATTTTTGATTTTTCAAAAGTACAGTTTTTAAGTAGGATTAAAAACTCTTCTAGTCTTTTTGCGAATATTTTAATAATTCAAATTTCAAAAAATCAATATTGAGTATTTGTTAAAATTAGATAAGCTAAATTGAAGTTTTGATAGATTTGATGTTTGTTTTTTTAGATGTAAAACCTAGACAATGAATTGGTTTTTAACTAAAAACTTGTCATAAACCATTTGAAAAGCTGAAATTAGGTTTTATTTATTTAATAAAACAAAGGAATGCTGTTAAGTCAGATTTTAATTATTGTGATAAAATGTTGCTTTTTAATATTGATTTGTTGAATTTTGACGTCTTAAATTTAAAATAATCATGAGAGAGATTCATTATATAAGTACTGAAACCATTACTTTAGAAACATTACAAGAAATTTTAGCTCATAATAAGATGCTTGAATTATCTGAAGAGGCAAAAGTGAATGTTCAGAAGTGCCGTGATTATTTGGATAAAAAAATGGCCTCGCATACAGCGCCAATCTACGGAATCAATACAGGATTTGGTTCTTTATATAGTGTAAAAATCTCAAACGAAAATTTATCTAAACTTCAGGAAAATTTAGTAAAATCTCACGCTTGCGGAACAGGAGAGGAAGTTCCTGCTGAAATCGTAAAGATGATGTTGTTGCTAAAGATTCAATCTTTGAGTTATGGACATTCAGGAGTTCAGTTAATTACTTTACAGCGATTGGTTGATTTCTATAATAATGACATTCTTCCTATAATATATACTCAAGGTTCACTTGGAGCTTCTGGAGATTTAGCGCCATTGGCACATTTATCTTTACCATTAATTGCTGAAGGAGTTGTTCTTTTTGAAGGAAAGAAAATGGCTTCGGCTGAAGTTTTAAAGTATTTTAATTGGGAACCAATTGTTTTGCAGTCAAAGGAAGGTTTGGCTTTATTAAACGGAACGCAGTTTATGAGTGCTTATGGAGCGCATATTTTAATTAAAGCATATAAATATTCATACTTATCCGATTTAATCGGAACAATTTCCTTAGAAGGTTTTGATGGAAGGATTGAGCCGTTTAACGAATTGATACATTATATACGTCCGCACAAAGGACAAATCGTAACTGCTCAGAGAATTACTGAATTCTTAGACGGAAGCGAAATTATCGCTCAAGAAAAGAAACATGTTCAAGATCCATATTCTTTCCGTTGTATGCCGCAAGTTCACGGCGCTTCGAAAGATGCGATCGATTATGTTCGAAAAGTATTTAAAACAGAAATCAATTCGGTTACCGATAATCCTAATATTTTTATTGAAGCCGATCAAATTATTTCTGGAGGAAATTTCCACGGACAGCCTTTAGCTTTAGCTTTAGATTTTATGGCAATTGCTTTGGCAGAATTAGGAAGCATTTCGGAGAGAAGAACCTATCAGTTGATTTCAGGATTACGCAATCTTCCTGCATTTTTGGTTGATAATCCAGGATTAAACTCAGGATTTATGATTCCGCAATATACTGCAGCAAGTATTGCGAGCCAAAACAAACAATTGGCAACACCGGCAAGTATTGATAGTATTGTTTCAAGTAACGGTCAAGAAGATCACGTAAGTATGGGGGCAAACGGAGCTACAAAAGCCTTACGAATTTTAGATAATTTAGAGCGTATTTTGGCAATTGAGTTGTTAAATGCTTCTCAGGCAATTGCGTATAGAGAACCGCTAAAATCAAGTGATTTTATCGAAATGTTTTTGAATAGTTATAGAGAAGTGGTGCCTTTGGTGAAAGAAGACAGAATCTTACATAATGACATAGAAAACACGGTTTTATTCCTTTCGAGTTTTCAAATTGAAAACGATTTGTTAACAATGGCTTAACACTGAAAACTCATAATGAGGGTAATTTTGCGCTATCAAAAATAAACAAATGTCAATAAACAGTATTTTCCAATTTTTAGTGCCGAAAGACAAAAAATTCTTTCCACTTTTTGAAGAAGCTTCAAGCAATCTAATTGAATTAGCTTCTAACTTACACGAAGCTGTAAATTTACCATTAAAAGAAAGAGAAGTTCTTTTTCAAAAAATTGACGAATTAGAGCAAAAAGGTGAAGACATTACACGTCAAACCAATTTGGAATTGAGTAGAAACTTTATCACTCCGTTTGATAGAGAAGATATTCACACATTAATTACTTCTATTGATAACGTTGCAGATTATCTTCATGGTGCTGCAAGCCGTATGAAGTTGTATCAGGTTGATAAGATTACAAAATCTATCAGAAAAATGACCGAAATTAACCTTGAAGCTTGTCAGAATATCGACAGTGCTGTAAAAGAGTTAAGCAACTTAAAAAATATCAACATCATTAAAGAAGCTTGTGCCAGAATTAACAAACTGGAAAACAAATCTGATAATGTATATAACAAAGCAGTTTTTGAAATTTTTGAAAACGAAACAGATGCTAAAAATATTATCAAATATAAAGAGGTATTATCTGTTTTAGAATCAGCAACAGACAAATGTAAGAGTGTTGCGAACATACTAGAATCTATTTCTGTAAAACATTCTTAATTCAATTTTTCAATCTGAAGTTATAATTTTATGACGCTACTTTTATTAATTATAGTATTAGCCTTAATTTTTGATTACATCAATGGTTTTCACGATGCGGCAAATGCTATAGCGACTGTTGTTGCGACAAAGGTTCTT
Source organism: Flavobacterium potami (assembly GCF_020026915.1). Taxonomy (GTDB): domain Bacteria; phylum Bacteroidota; class Bacteroidia; order Flavobacteriales; family Flavobacteriaceae; genus Flavobacterium; species Flavobacterium potami. Next base: position 537,289 of record NZ_JAINUY010000002.1, read on the forward strand.
ACGCCTTTTCAGGCCGTTCTTTGGGCAGCATTTTTTAACTTTTTAGCTTATTGGGTTTTTGGATTTGGTGTTGCCGATACTGTTGCCAAGACAGCGCACACTATGGAAATTAACCTTGTAGTAATTCTTGCCGGTGTAATAGCAGCGATCTGTTGGAACTTACTAACCTGGTGGTTAGGAATTCCTTCGAGTTCTTCGCATACTCTTATCGGAGGTTTTGCTGGTGCAGCAGTTGCACATGCAATTGCAGTTCACGGGTTTTCTGGTTATGTTGGAGCTGATGGAGCAACACACTATTGGTATGAAATTGTAAGTTGGTATAAAGCAGGAAAAGATGGTGGTATGCCTTCTGGGGTAATCATTATTATTGCCTTTATTGTTTTGGCACCTTTAATCGGAGCCATAGCTTCTTACTTGATTTCTATTTGGTTGTTAAATGCTTCACGTAAAAACATTGGGCCAAAAATCTTTACTGTGGCTTTAATGATTGCTACTGTTTTGTTTGTATGCTTCTTGATCAAACCTTATTCTGAAATTGAAAAACCTCGTTTCGAATCACACTTTTGGAGTGTAGCTTTTGAACCGCATAATATTAAATGGTTTTTAGTTGCTTTTATTGTTTTGACAGTAAGTGCATTCTGTTTGATTTTTAGTAGCTTAAACTTACATCAGGCAGATGCTGCTTTGAAAAAAATGCAATTACTATCTTCTGCAGCCTTTAGTTTAGGTCACGGTGGAAATGACTCTCAAAAAGTAATGGGTATTATTGCTGCTGCTGTAGCGGTTTATATCAATACTAATCCAGGTGTTCATATGGATTCTTGGTTGGATGTTGTTTTGCCAAACGAAGATTTAGGTATTAAAGGTGTAATGCCTGGTTGGATTCCTTTGGCTTGTTATTCTGCAATTGCAGCCGGAACTTTAAGTGGTGGTTGGAAAATTGTGAAAACAATGGGTTCTAAAATCACTAAAGTAAGTTCGTTTGAAGGAGTTACAGCTGAAACTGCAGGAGCCTTGACGCTTTACTTTACAGAGCACTTAAAAATTCCAGTAAGTACAACACATACCATCACTGGTTCTATCATTGGTGTTGGATTAACAAAACGTGTATCTGCTGTTAGATGGGGAGTTACAGTAAGCTTAATCTGGGCTTGGATCTTAACTATTCCGATTTCAGCTATTTTAGCTGGTATGGTTTACTTCGTTTTAAGCGTATTTATCTAGATTTTTTTTTTTTTTTTTTGGATGTGAAATTAATCGCATTAATATAGAAAAAGCTGATTTCAATTTGAAATCAGCTTTTTTGTTTTTATGATTTTTTAGTTTAGAATTTCTGTAGATTCTTTCGATTATGTCTCCGCTTATAATGTGTTTGTTTTAAGTTTTTCTGATCTTCGGAGATAATGCTAATAGTTCCGTCGATTTCCAGCATGGCTAGTTTGACATTCTTAAAAAATTCAATTCCATGTTCTCTCATGGCTTCTTTTAATTCTTCGTCAGAAATATCAAGTTTACTTAGGGTTTTAAAGTCTAATTTTCCATCGTGAATCAGAATTTGGGGTTTGTCTAATAGTAGGTCGCCAACAACTTTGTATCTGTGGATTAGCTTTTTTATGATGAAGTTGATTATGAATAATACCAATGCTGCAATCAAACCACCTGTCAAACTAGTGTCGGGGCCAACCATCGCATTTTGAACCGAGTTGCTAATTAGTAAAATCAGAATTACATCGGCAGTATTTAATTGTGAAAGTTCTTTTTTGCCGAATATTCGCAAAACAATCGTCATGAAAAAATAAACGGCTATGCTTCTTAAAACGATATCTTGATAAGGGAAATTCATTTTTTTATTTTAAAGTTAAATAAAAAAGCTTTGCCAAAGTTTTAAACTTCGACAAAGCTGCTAAAATATTTATGTGTAATTAAGTTTAAATGAAGTTAATTACAATTTGAAATTCTTTTCAATCGCCCTGATCATTTCTCCAGCGACGTCTTTATTAGTTGCGCCTTCAATTCCTTCCAAACCAGGAGAAGAGTTTACTTCTAGTAATAAAGGCCCTTTAGAAGATCGAATGATGTCAACTCCAGCTACTTTTAAATCCATAGCTTTTGCGGCTTTAATGGCGATTTTTTTCTCTTCTGCCGTTACTTTGATGACAGAAGCTGTTCCGCCTAAATGAATATTAGCTCTAAATTCGCCTGGCATAGCCTCACGTTGAATGGCGGCAACTACTTTTCCGTCGATTACAAAACAACGAATGTCTTTACCGTTTGCTTCTTTAATAAATTCTTGAACTAAGATATTGGCGTTTAAACTTTTAAAGGCATTAATTACGCTTTCTGCTGCTTTTTTGGTTTCGGCTAAAACAACGCCTTTTCCTTGTGTTCCTTCTAATAATTTTACAATTAGAGGTGAACCACCTACCATTTTGATTAAGTTGTCTGTATCAAGCGGAGAATTAGCAAATCCTGTTGTTGGAATATCGATTCCGCTATTCAATAATAATTGTAATGAATATAATTTGTCACGAGATTGCGTGATAGCTGTGGCTGAATTTAAAACAAAAACTTTTAAAGCTTCAAACTGACGCGTTAAAGCACAACCGTAAAAGGTAATACTTGGACGAATCCTCGGAATAATAGCATCAAATTCATTTAAAATTGTTCCACCTCTGTAGTGAATTTCAGGTTTTTTAGCATCCAATTTCATGTAGCATTCCTTAATATTTAGAAAATGCATTTCGTGCCCGCGCATCTCGCCGGCTTCCATGATTCTTTTGTTGCTATATAATTCCGGGTTACTTGCTAAAAGTCCGATTCGTAAACCTGTTTTTGCTTTTTCAGAATTTTGGTATAATTCTTTTAGAGATTCTGCTGTCGGCTGTCCTAAAAGATATTTTTGTTCAGGATCGACCAAAACTCTTCCGCTCATGGCTTCGCGTCCTAAAAGCATTCTAAAACCCATAGAATCGCGATTAGTCAAAGTCATTTCGATTGGCCATTTTGTGTCGCCAATTTTTAGGCTAGTTTGAATAACATAGCGGTGTTCTCTAAAACCACTAGAACTTTTAACGATTCTTTTGTCAACCAATGGAGCTTCGCAATGAATAACAGTTTTAATATTATTCTGAATCGGATTAATATCAAATTTAACCCAATTGGCATCATTTTTTATAAAAGGAGCTATGTTTAAAGCGTGCATTGCCGAAGTTTTGGCACCAGAATCGACACGAGCCTTGATTGTCGGGATTCCAAGTTCTGGAAATGAGCACCATTCTTCGCTACCTAAAATGACTTTGTTTTGAAGCATATTCGTTTTTTTATTTTATAGAATTAAATTCAAAAATAGCTATTTGCTTTTACTAAAGATAGTAAATTATCCAAAAAAAACACCCGTTAAGTTATGAAAACGTAACGGGTGTGTTATTAATGTTATAAAATTTGACTAATTTATTGATTAGTCGGCTCTTCAGCTTTGTGAATTTCTACTGATAATTCTTGTGAATCATCTTTTAGGTCCATCATAATTTCGTCACCAGAATGTATTTTTGAAGTAATGATTTCTTCTGCAAGTAAATCTTCAACATATTTCTGGATGGCTCTTTTTAGAGGTCTTGCACCAAATTGCTTATCGAAACCTTTGTCTGCAATAAATGCTTTTGCTTTATCGGTTAAGCTTAATTTGTATCCTAACTCAGCAATACGAGAATATAGTTTTTTCAATTCGATTTCGATAATCAAATCAATGTCAGCTTTCTCTAATGCGTTAAATACAATTACGTCATCAATTCTGTTTAAGAATTCAGGAGCAAAAGTTTTTTTCAAAGCGTTCTCGATAATGCTTTTTGAGTTTTCATCAGCCTGAGCAGTTCTTGCAGCAGTTCCAAATCCAACACCTTGTCCAAAATCTTTCAACTGACGAGCACCAACGTTAGATGTCATGATGATGATTGTGTTTTTAAAGTCAATTTTACGACCTAAACTATCTGTCAAATATCCATCATCTAAAACTTGAAGCATCATATTGAATACATCTGGATGCGCTTTTTCGATCTCATCTAAAAGAACAACACAATATGGTTTTCTACGTACTTTCTCAGTCAATTGACCACCTTCTTCGTACCCGACGTATCCCGGAGGCGCTCCAACTAAACGAGAAATCGCGAATTTCTCCATGTATTCACTCATGTCGATACGAACTAAAGCATCTTCAGAATCAAACAATTCTTTTGCTAAAACTTTAGCCAATTGTGTTTTACCAACACCAGTCTGACCTAAGAAAATAAATGAACCAATTGGTTTGTTTGGATCTTTAAGTCCAGCTCTGTTACGTTGAATAGAACGAGCAATTTTCAAAACAGCTTCGTTTTGACCAATTACTTTGTTCTGAATTAATTCTGGTAATTGAGCCAATTTATTACTTTCTGTTTGAGCAATTCTGTTTACAGGAATTCCAGTCATCATAGAAACAACATCAGCTACATTATCTTCAGTAACTAAAATTCTGTTATTTTTAGAATCTTCTTCCCATTGTTCTTGCGCTACAGCTAAATCTTTTTCGATGCGTTTTTCGTCATCGCGAAGTTTGGCAGCTTCTTCATATTTCTGTTTTTTAACTACCATATTCTTCATTTCGCGCACTTCTTCCAATTGGCGTTCTAAATCTAAAATTTGTTTAGGGACGTCAATATTGGTAATATGTACACGAGATCCTGCTTCGTCAAGAGCATCGATAGCTTTGTCTGGTAGGAAACGCTCAGACATATAACGATCTGTAAGTTTAACACAAGCCTCAATAGCTTCTGGTGTATAAGTTACATTGTGGTGATCTTCGTATTTGTCTTTTACGTTATTCAAAATAGCGATTGTTTCTTCAACAGAAGTTGGTTCTACAATTACTTTTTGGAAACGTCTTTCTAAAGCACCGTCTTTCTCGATGTATTGTCTGTACTCATCAAGAGTAGTAGCACCAATACATTGGATTTCACCTCTTGCTAATGCAGGTTTGAACATGTTTGAAGCATCAAGCGAACCTGTTGCTCCACCAGCTCCTACAATAGTATGGATTTCATCAATAAAAAGAATGATATCATCATTCTTCTCAAGCTCATTCATAACGGCTTTCATTCTTTCTTCAAATTGTCCTCTGTATTTAGTTCCAGCAACTAAACTGGCTAAATCTAAGGTAACAACACGTTTGTTGAAAAGAATACGAGAAACTTTCTTTTGAATAATACGTAGTGCTAATCCTTCTGCAATCGCAGATTTACCAACTCCAGGCTCTCCAATAAGAAGTGGATTGTTCTTTTTTCTTCTACTTAAAATTTGAGAAACACGTTCAATTTCTTTTTCGCGTCCTACAACAGGGTCAAGTTTTCCCTCTTCCGCCATTTCTGTTAAATCTCTCCCAAAATTATCTAAAACCGGAGTTTTTGATTTTTTGTTTGACTTATTGGCGGGATTATTAAAGCTACTTTCTTTAAGACTGTCATCTTGTCCTGAATCATCATTGTATGATTCGTTTCTTGGCAAGTTTTCTAAGAATTCTTCTTCGTTCGGAGTCATATTTAAATACTGTTCTTTAGCTATGTCGTAATCTATTTTTAGTTTATTCAATAGCTTGGTTGTTGGATCGTTTTCGTTGCGTAAGATACATAATAGCAGGTGAGCTGTGCTAATCGACGAACTTTGAAATACTTTTGCTTCTAGAAAAGTGGTCTTCAGGGCTCTTTCGGCCTGTCGGGTAAGGTGAAGATTTTTCTTTTCTGCATTGACTTCAACGCTCAGATTGGCTGGACTCAGTATTTCTACTTTCCTGCGTAAATGATCTAAATCGACTGCTAGGTTATTAAGTATATGAATAGCTTTTCCGTTACCATCTCTTAAAATGCCCAGCATAAGATGTTCTGTACCAATAAAGTCGTGACCCAAACGAAGAGCCTCTTCTTTACTGTACGTAATAACATCTTTTACTCTTGGTGAAAAATTATCATCCATAATATATAATTGGTATTGTAAATTTAATGAATTACTGATTTAAAAACAAAAACCGTACCCTTCAAGAATGCCTGTCAGCTAATAGACGAATAAAAAGGCAATAAAAGCGTTAAAAAACGCTTAATTTATTAACTAAAAGCCAAATTAAAGTTGTTAATAAATCATTTAAATAAGTGTAAGGAAATAGCTGAAAAAATTTTAAAAAGACGTATCTTGGCTCGCTTTGAAACTAATATAATTATTTAAACATAACAACTTATGTCTGAAGGAGAAAAGTTAATTCCCATTAACATTGAAGATGAAATGAAATCAGCTTACATCGATTATTCGATGTCTGTAATTGTATCGAGAGCACTTCCTGATGTTAGAGATGGCTTGAAACCAGTGCACCGAAGAGTTCTTTACGGAATGTATGATTTAGGTGTAACATCAAGATCTGCCCACAAAAAATCTGCGAGAATCGTAGGGGAGGTTCTGGGTAAGTATCACCCGCATGGAGATACCTCTGTTTATGACGCGATGGTTCGTATGGCTCAAGAATGGAGTATGCGATATTTATTAGTTGATGGTCAGGGTAACTTTGGTTCTGTTGATGGTGACAGTCCTGCAGCAATGCGTTATACTGAGGCTAGAATGCGTAAGATTTCTGAGGAAATTATGGCAGATATCGAAAAAGAAACGGTTGATTTTCAATTGAACTTTGATGATACTATATATGAGCCAAAAGTAATGCCTACAAGAGTTCCTACTTTATTGGTAAATGGAGCAACAGGTATTGCGGTTGGTATGGCAACCAATATGCCACCACACAATTTAACTGAAGTTATCAACGGTACTTTGGCTTATCTTGATAATAATGATATTGAAGTAGATGAATTAATGACTCATATCAAAGCTCCTGATTTTCCAACGGGAGGTATTATCTATGGATATGAGGGTGTTCGCGAAGCTTTTAAAACGGGTAGAGGGCGTATTGTAATGCGTGCTAAAGTTGGTTTTGAAGAGGTTGATGGTAGAGAATGTATCATCGTTACTGAGATTCCATATCAGGTGAACAAAGCCGAGATGATCAAGCGTACTGCTGATTTAGTTAATGATAAAAAAATTGAAGGTATTGCCAATATCCGTGATGAGTCGGATAGAAGCGGTATGCGTATCGTTTATATCCTTAAGCGCGACGCTACACCAAACGTAGTTTTGAATACTTTATATAAATATACTCAATTACAATCTTCTTTCAGTGTAAATAATATTGCATTAGTAAAAGGACGTCCTCAATTGCTGAATCTAAAAGACATGATTCACTACTTTATTGAGCACCGTCACGATGTTGTAGTTAGAAGAACACAATTTGAATTGCGTAAAGCAGAAGAAAGAGCGCATATTTTAGAAGGATTGATCATTGCTTCTGACAATATTGACGAGGTAATTGCGTTAATTAGAGGGTCTAAAAATACTGATGAAGCAAGAGAGAAGTTAATCGAAAGATTTAAATTGTCTGACATTCAAGCTCGTGCAATTGTTGAGATGCGTCTTCGTCAGTTGACAGGTCTGGAGCAAGATAAATTGAGAGCTGAGTATGATGAATTAATGAAATTAATCGAGCACTTAAAAGCTTTATTAGCAGATATTAATTTAAGAATTGATTTGATTAAAGAAGAGCTTACTGAAATCCGTGATAAATATGGTGATGAAAGACGTTCTCAAATCGAATATTCTGGAGGTGATGTAAGTATTGAAGATTTAATTGCTGACGAAAATGTAGTAATTACAATTTCTCACGCAGGTTATATCAAGCGTACTAACTTATCTGAATACAAAACTCAAAATAGAGGTGGAGTTGGACAGAAGAGTGCTGGAACAAGAGATCAAGATTTCTTAGAGCACATGTTTGTGGCGACAAATCACCAATATATGATGTTCTTTACGCAAAAAGGAAAATGTTTCTGGATGCGTGTTTATGAAATTCCTGAAGGAAGTAAAACTGCAAAAGGAAGAGCAATTCAGAATCTTGTAAATATTGAAAGTGATGATAAAGTAAAAGCTTTCATTTGTACGCAAGATCTAAAAGATAAAGATTATATCAATACACATAATCTTGTAATGGTAACGAAACAAGGCCAGGTAAAGAAAACTTCTTTAGAGAAATATTCTAAACCAAGGGTAAATGGAGTTGCTGCTATTACAATTAAAGAAGGAGATGAATTGATTGGAGCTCAGTTAACAAACGGAGAAAGTCAAATTATCTTGGCTGTTAAATCTGGAAAATTGGTTCGTTTTGAGGAAACAAAAACACGTCCGATGGGAAGAACGGCTTCTGGAGTTCGTGGAATTACTTTAAAAGATGAAACTGACGAAGTAATCGGAATGGTTACTGTTGATAAAAACGATATCGCTACATCTCAGATCTTAGTTGTAACTGAAAACGGATACGGAAAACGTACGAAATTAGTTGATGATGATGGAGAAGATGTGTACAGAATTACAAACCGTGGTGGTAAAGGGGTTAAAACGCTTAATATTACCGAAAAAACAGGTAAATTAATCTCTATTAACGCTGTAACTGATGCTGATGATTTGATGATCATCAATAAATCTGGATTAACAATTCGTATGGCAATTGAAGATCTACGTGTAATGGGACGTGCTACACAAGGTGTTAGATTGATTAACCTAAAAGGAAAAGATTCTATCGCTGCCGTTACAAAAGTAATGAAAGATGATGCAGAAGAAGTTGTTGTTGATGAAGACGGAAACGTAATCGAATCTGCTATCGAAAGAGTTAAGCCTGACATGGAAGTTCTGGAAGATGAAGGAACTGCGGAAGATGATGACGACTCTGAAGAGGAAGAAGTTGAAGAGGAAGATGATGCTGAAGGAGATGACGAAGATTCTGAGGAATAATAATAAGATTAAAAATTAAATACAAATAAAAATCACTATGAAAAGTAAATATGTAGTACTTGCTTCAGCCTTATTGATCTCGATAGCTTCTTTTGCTCAGAAAGATCAAATTAAAAGTGCTGAAAAAGCTTTAAAAGGAGGAGATGCTCAAGGTGCAATCACAATCCTGACTGGCGCAGAAAATATTATTGTAAATGCTAAAGATACTGAGCAGGCTCAATTTTATTTCGTAAAAGGAAATGCTTATTTAGATCTTGCAAACAAAAAAGTAGAAGAAAGTAAAAATCTATCTTTAGCAGCTGAAAGCTACAAAAAGTTAATTGAGGTTGAAAAAGCTTCTGGAAAACAAAAGTATTCAACAGATGCTGCAACTTCAATTACAAATATCAAAGGATTGTTGATTAACTCGGCAATTGCTGATACTCAAGCTAACAAGCATAAAGAAGGTGCAAAAAAATTATACGATGCGTATGAATTAGATAAAAAAGATACGATCAATTTATACTATGCTGCTTCTACAGCGGTAAATTCACAAGATTTTGATCTTGCATTGCCAATGTATGAGGAGTTGAAAAAATTAAACTATTCTGGAAAAGGAACTTTGTTCCTTGCTACTAATAAAGCTAATGGAAATGAAGATAACTTTAGTAGTGCGAAAGATAGAGATTTAGCAATTAAATTAGGTACTCACGAAAAACCTAAAACAGAAGCTATTCCATCTAAAAGAGGAGAAATCTACAAAAATTTAGCTTTAATTTTAGTTCAAAAAGGACGTACAGAAGATGCTAAAAAAGCAATTGCTGATGCAAGAAAAGCAAATCCGGAAGATACTTCACTAATTTTAACAGAAGCTAATTTGTATTTAGAAACTAAAGATTTCGATACTTACAAAAAATTAGTTGGTGAAGCTTTAGAAAAAGATCCAAACAATGCTGATTTAGTATTTAATTTAGGTGTAATCAGCGCTGGTGCAAAAAACAATGCTGATGCAGAGAAATATTATTTAAGAGCTATCGAAATTAATCCTAACTATGCAAATGCTTATTTAAATCTTGCAGCTTTAAAATTAGAGGCTGAGAAACCGATTATTGATGAGATGAATAAATTGGGTACTTCTGCTAAAGATATGAAACGTTACGACGTTTTAAAAGCTCAAAGAGAAAGCGTTTTCAGAGGAGTTATTCCTTACCTTAAAAAAGCAAATGAATTAGATCCTAAAAATGATGACGTTGCTAAAACGTTATTAGGAGTTTATAAAGCTTTAGAAATGACTGCTGAAGCAAAAGCTTTAAAAGCTACGATGAACTAATTTAACGAATCACAAATAAGAAAAAACCATCCCGCCACGGGATGGTTTTTTTTATGCTTAATATAAACTTTTAAAGCAAGGTTGCAGATAAAGTAATAGTTGTATTTAATAATTTCGAAATCGGGCAGATTTCTTTCGCTTTAGCTGCTGTTTTTTCAAATTCTTCTGCAGAAATTGACGGAACTTTACCTTTTAAATCCAAATGGATTAATGTTATCGTACCATCTTCAAAAGTAACAGTAGCTTCTGTTGTTAAATCGTCTGCCGTAAATCCACCTTCATTTAAAAGGAAGCTTAATTGCATAGTAAAACATCCTGAATGAGCTGCTGCGACCAATTCTTCTGGATTTGTTCCAACTCCATCAGCAAATCTCGTTTTGAAAGATAATTGTGCGTTATCTAAAGTAGTACTTTGTGTACTGATTGTTCCAGTTCCTTCCATACCGGTTCCTTTCCAGTTGGCGTGTGCTTTTCTTGTAAATTTCATTTTAATAGTTATTAAGATTAATAGAATAATTTGTTATTTGTTTGATTTTCAATAGTTCGTAATCTATCAAATATAACTAAAATTTTGCAGTAAAGCTTTATTAATTTGTTAGGAGAAAGTAAATCACAAAAAAAATCCAAATCCCAATTGAGTGGAATACTCAGATTGGAATTTGGAATTTATCCTGAAGATAGGATTGGAATTTTCTGAAATTAAGAATTTATTCTTGTCCTAAGTTTCTCAATTGCTTTAGTTTGTCTTTCCAAACCTCTAAGCTTTCCTTGTGAATAGCAATGTTTTTTCGAACTTCGGTAACTATAGAATTTTCTTTTTTAGCGTTTTTAGTATTCGTAAAAAACTGAATGTTGTTTTCTAATTGGAAAATTTCATTTTGTACCTCTTCAATTTTACGCATAATAAAAATCTTTTCATTATCTAACTTACGCGTATCGTTACTGTCTGATAAAGAATCTATACGGTTTGCAAAACGCATCATTTCAGATTCTTTTTTGCTCAAACTTAGTTTTTCAAAAAGGGCATCTAAGATTTTATTGAATTTGCCCTCGATATGTCTTCTTGAAAATGGAACTTTTCCAAATCCTTTCCAGGTTTCAATATGTGCTTTTATAGCGTCTAAGTCGGTTTTGTGGTCTCCTGTTAATTGAAATGCTCTTAACGTATCTAAATAGGCTTTTTTATTGTCAAAAGCTGCTACTTCTTCGCTGTTTTCTTCCGATTTATGTTCTTTTAATTTGTCGAAATAATGATTGCAGGCATCTTTAAATTCTTTCCAGATTTTATCTGAATATTTTTTCGGAACATGACCAATTTGTTTCCACTCTTCCTGAATTTGCTTCATTATTGGTGTTGTGGCAGAAAAATCTGTGCTTTCTTGTAATTCTTTGGCTTTTGTAACAAGAGCCATTTTTTTATTTAGATTATCGTTTTGGTCTTTTTTAATGTCCTTGTAAAATGAGTTTTTGAAAGCATTGAAATTTCTAACAGCCGTTTTAAAAGCAGCCCAAGTCTCTTCATTTACTTCTGACGGTACTTTTCCAGCTGCAAAAAACTCATTTCGAAGTTCTTCTACTTTTTGAATTTGTACAAGCCATTGTGAGTGAGAGTTTACTTTTTCAGTTCCTAAAACTTCGATTTTAGCGATAATTCCTTTTTTAATTTCAAGATTTTGCTGTTCGTTAGCTCTTTGGTTTTCAAACAAAACTTCTCTTTTGTCGTGAATCTTTTTCGTCAATTCGCTGAATTGATTCCAGATAGTATCACGGTGTTCTTTAGAAACCGGACCTATTTCTTCCTTCCAAATTCTATGTAAATCCTGTAATTCACGGAAAGATTTATTGATATCGGCATCGTTTACTAATTCTTCGACACGTGCTATTATTTTTTGCTTTAATTCTAAGTTGTGTTTGAAATCTAAATCTCTGGCTTCACGGTCTAAATGAAGATAATCGTAGAAATTTTCAACATGAAAATGATAATTATTCCAAACGTGATTGTATTTGTCTTTTGGAATTGCACCAGCATTTTTCCATCTTTCTCTTAATTCATTAAAATGTTTCAGAGTATCCTTGATGTTTTCCTGCGGATTAATCAGTTCTTTTAGTTCTTCGACGATTGCCAGACGGTTATCTAAATTTGTTTTTAGATTGGTCTGTAGGTGTTTAAAATGAGTGTTTCTTTTCTCTCTAAAAACATTATAATATTCATCAAATTTAGATTTTAGAGGCAAATGGTATTCAAATTCTTCATTAGGATCTGGATTTGAGGCAAGAAATTCTTCTTTTTTCTCCTCAATAAGATGATGATATTGTAATAGAAAAGCTTTTTTGATTTCTTCGATATGATCTTTTACAGACATTACCTTGTCTATATTGACCAATTTTTTAAGTTCATCAACCAAAGCATCTAAAGAAAATGTATTGTAATCCTGGATAGGGATATCATGACGTTCCTTTAAAGTTTCGTCTTCGCTTTCCTCTGCATTTGAATTAGTTATTACATCTAATGCTTCCTGATGAAGATTTTGATTGTTTTCTACTTCATTTTCAGTTTCTGAGTTTGAGTCTTCATTAGGAATTTCAGACTGAGATACTTCAATTGCATCATTTGTTGTTGAATCATTTGTCTCGATTCCAGATTTTCCGTCTGCTTCTTGCAGGTTATCATTCTTTTCTTCTAACATCTTTAAAATGTATAAGGTTTTTATTTTAAACAATGCGAAAGATAGTAAAGGTGTTTCTAACTACAAAATAAATCGTTTGTTTATGCGCTATTTTGCGATGAAATTCCTATTCTTTGACCGTATTCGCTACTATCTTGAATCTGTTTTTATAGATTAGATGAAGTATCTGTAAATTATATATATGCATTGTTTTTACTATTTATTCTCGATAAATGTAAATTAGTAGGGTTCTATTGATTTTTTTGGTGCTAGAAAAGAATTAAAACACCCATTTCAATTCCGAAATTATACGTTCTATTTGCTCCGAATCCAGCACTAGGATGTATGTAAATTAAATTGGTGGGAGTAATTTTTCGACCAAACTCAACAAAAGCGTTATTTTGAAAACCTTTGATAATGGCATTATATCGAAATGCAACATCTCCTGCAATCCAGTTTTTTCCAAAAAAGTGAAAAAGTACATTTTCAAAAAGAGTAACGCTAATATCATTTCGGTCGTCTTCACCAGCAAAACTTGTTTGGTATTCTAGTGTCGAAAGCCAAAGAAATTTTTTATCATAAATATATTTTCCATAAAGTGCTGCGGGCATAATAACCCATTTGCCTGTTCCAAAATTAGGATCTGCAGCGGTATTGGCGTACACTCTGGTTCGTAAAGCAATTCCATTACTGTTTTTCATGTAAGGAATGTAGCTTATTCCCATGCCTACGTCTCCAATTGCAGTTTTGTTGATTGAGTTGGTGTTTGCAGAAACTAACGGAAGATCAAATCTTAAATTCCATGCTTTGTTTCCAATAGGAAGAAGAACGCGTACTTGTGTGGTATTAATTGATCCGTTATCGGTATCTAAATATTCATCGAAGAGAATAATTGTTTTGAGAAAATAATGATAACGCGGCTCGGAAAAAGGACTTTGCAAAGTATCATTTTCCTGAGCAAAAAGTAGATTGTGAAATAAAAAAAATAAAATGCTAAGTAATTGTATTTTATTCATAATCACTTGTTATTTAGTGATTTAAAAATACAAAAAATACATTAACATTTTATTTTTTAATTGTATATTTTATTTATTCCAAATTTTCCAAGCTTTTTCAGCCTGAAAAATCAACATATCATAACCATTTTTTATGACTGCACCTTTTTCTTTAGCCTTTTTTAGGAAAGTAGTTTCTGCAGGATTGTAAATCAAGTCGTATGCAATATGTTTTTCTGTAAAGAACTCATAAGGTAAATTAGGACAGGCCTCGATGTTCGGGCTTGTACCAACAGGAGTACAGTTGATTATAATTTGAAAATTGTCAAAAGTAGTGGCATTAATCAAATCGTAATCAATGATATTTTCTTTTGCTTCTCTTGAAACAAAAGTATAAGGAATATTTAATTCGTCTAAAGCAAAAGCAACACCTTTAGAAGCACCTCCAGTCCCTAGAATAAGCGCTTTTTTATGATGTGGTTCTAATAATGGTTCTAATGATTTTTTAAAACCATAATAATCTGTATTGTAACCTTTTAATTTGCCGTTTTTGGTAAATTTAATGGTGTTTACAGCTCCAATTAAAGCTGCTTTTTTTGATAATTTATCTAAGAAAGGGATAACTTGTTCTTTATACGGAATAGTTACATTTAAACCCTTTAGGTCAGGATTGTTTTTAATTAATTCGGTAAAGTAATTAATTTCAGAAATATCAAAATTTTCGTAGCTGTTACCTGCAAAAACTTCATTATCAAATTTTTCTGTAAAATAACCTTTTGAAAATGAGTAACTAATGTTTCGTCCTAATAATCCAAAGCGTCTTCTTAATAAAATATCAACCATTATTGTTTTCTATGTTTTTCTATATAATTTTTTACCATTTTTTTTGACCAAACTACAGGAAATAGATCTTCAATTAAAATATAATTATCAAAGTTTAATCGTAAGCCGTTGCTTAAGTGAAATTTGGCCTTTGTGTTGTCCTGAATCATAAAATACAATCCTGCCAAACGATATTCGATTTCATTTTCTTCAGGAAAATATTCTGAAGCTTGTAGTAACGTCTGAATAGCACTTTCAAATTCACCTAAAAATTGAAGAATATCAACCCAAAACAACCAAGTATCAAGGGCATAATCTCCAAACTCCACAGCTTTTCTATAGCCAAATTCAGCTTCTTCAAAAAAGTTCATTTGTTTATTGATAGTTGCATATCGCTTCCAATACAAACGATTTTGATTGTCAATTGCTAAAGCCTTATTCACAAAAAATAATGCTTTTTGATAGTTTTTCTGACGCAGATGAAAATCTGTAATCGCAATCCATCCTTTGTCTAGAAGAGGATCTTCATGAACGGTTTGGTTATAGTATTGAATTGCTTTTGCTAGATTACCAAGCTTTTCGTAACATTTACCAATTCGAAGTAAAGCGTATGATGTTGCATCGTCCAATTCGATTGTTCTGTTATAGCTTTCGATAGCTTCATTGTATTTTTTTAGACGTTCATAAGCTTTTGCTTTTTCCATAAAAGCGCCTAAAAACTCGTCATCAATAAGCGTAGCATAGTCAAAGGCACGAATAGCATTTTCATACTCTTTTACACCGTAATGAAGACGTCCTAATTGATGCCATGCGATTTCGCTGTAAGGGTTTTTGTTAATGTAATCGTTTAGATAAACAATAGCATCCTGGTTTTGGTCTAAAAATTCAAAACAGTACACTACGTTGTAAAGTGCAGACTGATCTTCTAAATCTTCTTCAAGACATTTGATGAAGTTTTCTTTTGCCAGTTCAAGATTATCCATAAAAAGATATTCCATTCCAATCAAGTTGTACACATCAGCGTAATCATCAGTATATTGCAATGCAATTTTTAATAATTCAACTGCTTTTTCGTGTTGATCTCTTTTCGAACAAATATTGGCTTTTTGGATATAAATTTCCTCGTTGTTAGGTTCAATTGCGTACAACTCATTCAAAAGCTTTTCAGCCAGTTCGAGTTTGTCATCATAAACCAGCATTTCTACTTGTACTAATTTTAAGCCTGTAGATTTTGGGTGCTGATCTAATGCAAGTTTTAAGGCCTTTTTTGCTAAATTAGCCTTACCTATGTCTAAATAATGAAGAATTATTTCTTCGAATTCTTCAGAATCAAAAAAGAGTACTTTGTTGGTTTTTAACATCGACTCAAATTTGGATAGGGATAGGTTATAATCTTCTTCTTCGTTGCTTAATTGCATACTTCGTATATTTGAAATTAGCCTGATATAAATTTAGGCAACCATATAATTGTTGTAAGGATAAGAAATTAATTGTTTTGAACAATTTAATTAACAATATATAGCGTTTTTTATTCTGTTTTGGGAAGAAATCTCTCTTATTCTTAAGGGATTAACTTCTGTTTTGTCATTTTTTAATTGCTGTAGAAAAAAATATAACCTTGTATTTTATCCGTTATTTTTTTTCAAAATTTCATCCATAACCTTCAAAATTATTGCGCAACCTTCTCTAATTTCATCTTCTGAAATGGTTAATGGAGGTGTAATTCTAATTGCGCATCCTTCAAATAAAAGCCAGAATAAAATCAATCCTTTATCTTGACAGTTCAAAATGACTTCGTTGGTAATTTCTGCCGATTCTGTCATGGCAGCCAACATTAATCCTTTTCCTCTTACTTCTGTAATCAAAGGATGTACCAGAAGTGATCGGAAGAGTTTTTCTTTTTCCAGCGTTTCCGCTATTAAATTTGTTTCAGTTAATTCTTGTAAAGTAGCCAAACAAGCTGACGCAATGACAGGATGACCTCCAAAAGTAGTAATATGTCCTAATTTTGGATTTTCGGTTAATAGGTCCATTTTTTCAGCAGAAGCTGTAAAAGCACCAACTGGCATTCCGCCACCCATTCCTTTGCCCATTACAACAATATCTGGAACAACGTCATAATTTTGAAAACCAAATAGTTTTCCTGTTCTTCCAAAACCTGGCTGAATTTCATCCACAATCATTAAGGCTCCAACTTCATCGCAACGTCTTCGAACTTTTTCAAGAAAATTATTTTCTGGTTGAATAAATCCTGCGCCTCCCTGAATGGTTTCTAAAAGAATGGCCGCAGTTCGTGTAGTTATTTTTTGTAAATCTTCTTCGTTATTGAAAGTGATAAAATCAACATCAGGAAGCAAGGGTCTAAAAGCTTGTTTTCTTTCTTCAAATCCCATAACACTCATAGAACCCATAGTGTTTCCGTGATACGCATTATGACAAGAAATTAACTGACTTCTACCTGTGGTTCTTTTGGCTAGTTTTAGAGCGCCTTCAATCGCTTCTGTACCAGAATTTACTAAATAGGTTTTGTTTAAAGATTCGGGAAGGAGAGAAGCCATTAATTTGCAATATTGAACGGCGGGACTTTGAGAATATTCACCGTAAACCATTACATGCGAATATTTGTCCAATTGATCTTTTATCGCCTGATTTACTCTGGGATGTTGATGTCCTAAAGTGCAAGCCGAAACTCCGGCAACAAAATCTAAATATTTTTTATCGTTGGTATCGTATATGTAAGAACCAATAGCATGAGAAACTTCCATTCCGAGTGGGTAAGGAGAAGTTTGCGCTTGGTATTTTATAAAATCTGGATTCATTTTTTTAGGGTACTAAGTGGCAAAGGTACTAAGGTTCTAAGGTTTTGACTTTAGGCTTAGGTTAATTTTTAGAGGTTCAAAGTTTCAGAGTTAAAAAGGTTCAAAGGTTTTTGATTATTTTAATTCTAAATCACTGAAAACTGAGACTGCGATTGAGACTGAAAACTGCGACTGAGACTGAAAACTAAAAAAAACTACTTAATCTGAGGCTTCGTTTCTACTTTAACAGCAGGCTTCTTTTTGTCGTAATTCAAAGTTTCCTTCCTGACTTTCATCGGAACATTTTTTCCTTTTTCTTCTTCCTCTTTACCTTGTTTGATTAGTTTTTCATTCAATTCATTATCTTCTGCGGTAAAAATATCATCTTTAGATTTTATTCGTTCATCGCCTCGCCAGATCATTCCTCTAAGTTTTCGGGCATTTTCTGGAAGTTCATCTTCAGGATACATATCGCCATCAACTTTATTGTAAAATGTAATGGTTTCAATTGCATTATTCTCCAAAAGCAAATTAATTTTACTGCTGACGCTTTTGTTTATCCCAATTAATTCATTGGCATCATTTCTCATAAAATAAACGACTTCGGTATTCTTGATTACATCAACATCATGGAGTTTTCCATCCCGGAATTTGCCAAATAAATTGAGTCCTTTAACCTGATTATAGCCAGTGCCGAGGGTGTCTTTGGAAATGAGGAATGTGTTGTTCAATACTTTTAGCGAATCAATTTTTCTGGTATTATTGTCTCCAATTAAGTGCATTACATCTCCTGTAATCTGACTTTCTCCATTCCAAAGAATTGGTTTTCCAATTAATTTTGTCAATGCGGTTTTAGAGTCTGAGTGAATCGAATCGCATTTACCGCTCATGTCGATTTTGTAAAAACGCACATTTTTAAAAGCTCTCAAGATTCTTTCTCCTTCTTTTCCAGTAACCAATAGTTTTTGACCGTGAATGTAAACCGAATCGTTTTCGACTAAATTTATCGCAACGGCTCTTTTGGTAACAAACATGGAATCTTTTAGCTTGTAAAGTTCAGCGTAATGCCCCTTTACAATTCCTTTATTAATGGAATCAGTAATTTTTACATTCCGTGTTGCCGACGCAAATTCGGTATTTCGATTATAAAACAAACTATCGCCTTCTATAAGTCTGTCATCATATTTTATATAGGATTTCCTCAGAAAATGAGCGAGGTTTTTCTTGGTGTCGTAAAAGCCTTTTTCAGTATAAATATAATTTTCTTTGCTGGTAATAGTTGAAGGACCAAGAAGATAAGTGTGTCCAGAATTACTATAATAATCCAAATGATTGGACTTAATCACATATTTCGGATTTGTAATAACAACTTCGGTTAAGAACTGAAACTTTTTTTCTTTCACAAAATATTTACCAGATTTACTTACCAAAGTATTGTCTTTGTTGACGATAGTACCTTTTGTATTGTAAAAAGCTTCTTGAACATTTCTGTCAAAATTAATAGTATCGGTTTGTAAAGTGGCATCAGGAGAAGTCATTACGGCATTTCCTGTGGCAAAAGCTTTCTTTAAATTTCCACTATATTCAGCATATTTGCTATTTAAAAACAAAGTGTCACCTTGTACCAATTGTACATTTCCAAATGCTTTAAGATAGTTTTCTTTATTAAAAACATATGCTCTATTGCAAGTCAGAACTACACCGTCATGGGTAATTTGTACATTGCCGCTCAAAAGAACTCCGCCAGGAACCAAGTCTTCATTACGTTCAAAATTATCAGCACGGTCTATGTGAATCTGCTTTGGGGCATTTTTTGCTGCTTGCGCGAAAGATTGAGTGCTTAAAAAAAGCAGACAAGAAAATATGTAAAAGAGTGATTTATTCAACTGATTAAATTTTTGTCAAATTTATGAAAAAGGTTACAACCTTATATTGTTATTAGCATTAATTTATAATTCAAAATTAACAAGCTACCATCAAATATTTTAATTCTTCAAATTATCAACAAATTGGAGAACTCTCACGTTGTAGTGAAGGTTTTTAGCAACTGTAAAAGACAAATAGAAGTAAGTTTCTTTTAGGTCTTAAAAAATAAACTAAATTTAGTAGCTGATTCCATGATTTTATGTCGATTATGGAATCTAATAAACAGAAGTTTAGATTAAAAAATATATGATAAAAAGTAAATTTATTGCGGTCGGAGTTGTCGCAACAATGCTGTTTTCAGGATGCAAAACAAAAGATTTAAAAATGAGTGAAGTTAAAGAAGATCCTTCTAATGATAAGAAGGTTGTAGTGTATCAGGTTTTTACACGCCTATTCGGAAATAAAAATACCAACAACAAACCTTGGGGAACAATTGAAGAAAATGGGGTTGGAAAATTTAATGATTTTACTGATACAGCACTTCACGAAATAAAAGATTTAGGTGTAAATTATATTTGGTATACAGGTGTGCCTCATCATGCATTAGTGCGCGATTACACCGCTTATGGTATATCAAATGATGATCCTGAAGTGGTAAAAGGTCGTGCAGGTTCTCCTTATGCTGTCAAAGATTATTATAATGTAAATCCAGATTTAGCGGTTAATCCTGCCAATCGTTTACAGGAGTTTGAAGCGTTGATTAAACGTACTCATAACGCTGGTTTGAAGGTGATTGTTGATATCGTTCCAAATCATATTGCCAGAAAATATGAAGGAAAATCAAATCCTTCGGGAGTAAAAGATTTTGGCGCAGATGATGATGTTTCGGTTGAATACAAAAGAGATAATAATTTCTATTACATTCCGAATGAACATTTTGAAATTCCGGATGGAGATGTTCCCTTAAATGGAGAAAAGAATCCATTGATTGATGGTAAATTTGATGAAAATCCTGCAAAATGGACTGGAAATGGCTCCCGAAAATTCAAACCGGATCAAAACGACTGGTACGAAACCGTGAAAGTAAATTATGGCGTTCGTCCAGACGGAACTAAAGATTTTCCTGAACTTCCTGCAGGATTTGATCAAAAATCGTATCAGGAACATTTTGCTTTTTGGCAAGATAAAGATGTTCCAAATTCTTGGAAAAAATTCAGAGACATTGCTTTATACTGGACAGATAAAGGTGTTGACGGATTTCGCTATGATATGGCAGAAATGGTTCCGTACGAGTTTTGGAGTTTTATGAATTCTTCTATTAAAATGAAAAATCCGAATGCCTTTTTATTGGCAGAAGTTTATAATCCGAATGAATATCGCAATTACATTCGTTTAGGAAAAATGGATTATTTGTATGATAAAGTAGAGACGTATGACAAACTGAAAGATATTATTAGAGGGAAATCTTCGCCTGATGAATTAACAAATATTCAAAAAGGAATGTCTGATATTGAACATCATATGCTGCATTTTCTTGATAATCATGATGAACAACGTTTAGCAAGTCCAGAATTTGCAGAGACACCAGAAAGAGGAAAACCATTGATGGTGGTTTCTGCTACGATCAGTACTTCGCCAACTATGATTTATTTTGGTCAGGAAGTAGGAGAGGCGGGAAATGAAGATGCAGGTTTTGGTAAACGCTCAAGAACCTCGATTTTTGATTATATTGGAGTTCCAAATCACCAGCGTTGGATGAACAACGGAAAGTTTGATGGCGGACAATTATCAGATTCAGAAAAACAGCTTCGTGATTTTTATAAACGTTTACTAAATTTTACAATCAACAGCAGTGCTTTGATGGGAAGTTTTGAGGAACTTCAGTCTGTAAATCGAGTAAATAATCAAGATTATGATGCTTTGTTGTATTCTTATGCGCGATGGTCAGAAAAACAAAAACTGATTGTATTGGCTAATTTTTCTTCTGAAAAACAAAGTGAATTTAATTTGAAAGTGCCTTCGTCCCTAATTTTAAAATGGAATTTAAAAGATGGAGAATATCAATTAAAAGAACAATTGTATCAAACCAAGACTTTTGTTTTAAAAGTTCAAAATGGAGAAGGAACAGCAAAAGTTGAGATTCAGCCGTCTGAATCTTTGATTTTAGAATTGAAATAAAAAAAAGAACTTGCATAAAAAAAACTTGTTTAGTGTTGAACAACCTAAACAAGTTTTTTGTTTTTATATATCTTTTAAAAGAGAAAGGATTTCTTTGATCGAAAATGTTGCACCACAAACAAATTCATCAGAAGCACCGTAATAAACGGTCAATGTATCTCCGTCCGGTTCTACAATATGACCATTTGTGAAAACTACATTTCCAAAAAAGCCACTCAATTCGTAATCTGTTTTAGGGAACATAATAGGCTCTTCGGTTCTGGAAATTACTTTTGAAGGATTTTTTAAATCCATTAAAAAAGCCCCTAAGCAATACTGATGAAACTCATTTGCACCATGGTAAATTTCTAGCCAGCCTTTTTCTGTTTTTATTGGAGATGCACCTGCGCCAACTCTTTTACTGTCCCAGAGCTTCTTTCGGGTTTTAACGATACATTTATGATTTCCCCAATGAATGCCATCCGGAGAAGAAGCAATCCAAATATAATTTCCTCCAATATCAACACTACTTGGCCGGTGTAATGCATAAAATAAACCATTTATTTTTTCTTCGAATATTGCGCAGTCTTTGTTATGAGCAGGAAAAATCATTCCGTGTTTCTGGAAATTTTTCCAATCGGTTGTCGTTCTTAAACCAACGCCAACACCATTATCTGAAACAGAAGTAAATGTTAGGTAATATTTTCCTTCAATTAAGGAAACTCTGCAATCTTCAATCCCGAAAGTTTCTAAAATACCTTCACCAACTAAATGAGGGTAATCTTCAGGTTCATAGAAATGTTTTCCGTCTTCGCTACACAATAATCTTATGTGGGATAAAGTCGTTAAATAATCAATTCCCTGATAGTTTATAACCCGAGCGTCTGTTGCAATAAGTTCAGGATGATCTTTTAAAATCTCAATAATTTGAATAGTTCCTGATGCTGTAAGGATTGGAAATGAAATAATATTTTCAATTTGTTTAGGTCTTTCTGCAACTCGTACAGCCAGCCAGGTTTTATTTTGAAACTGAAATACGCCCGGATTTAAGAGACAGGTTATTTCTAAACCTTCTCTGCTTGGTGGTATGTCTGATGGTGATAATAATGGGTTTTCTATAAAACGATTGGCAATATCTCTCATGTTGTTCGTGTTCTAGTTACCATTAAGGTATAAAAAAAAGCTGATACTTAATTGTATCAGCTTCTTTTCTATACTTTTTTAACCTTTTTGAGGGCTTCAATGTAGTATTCGTTTACTTTTTCCCAGTTGATATGTTGGTAGAAAGCATCAACATAACTTCCTTTTCTGTTTTGATAATCGAGATAATAAGCATGTTCCCAAAGATCAATTCCCATAATTGGAGTTCCTGGAATCAAAGCGTTTTTCATTAACGGATTATCTTGGTCTTCAGTTGTTGTGATCTGCAATTTACCATAGCGATCCACAACCAGCCAGACCCATCCAGAACCAAACTGTTTTTCTGATTGCGCTTTAAATTGATTCGTTAAGTTGTTAAAAGAACCAAATTCTTTATTAATAGAACCAGCAAGCGTATCTTTAGGAGTTTGTTCTTTAGGTGTCAGAATGTTGAAATACAAGGTATGATTGTAGTATCCACCCGCATTCTGACGAAGCTTTGCATTACTTAAATCCATTTTTTTCAAAATATCCTCAATAGGCATATTTTCAAACTCAGTAGAAACAATCTCTTTGTTGAAATTGTTTGTATAAGATAAATAATGCTTAGAATAATGAGTTTCTAATGTCAAGGTTCTAATGTCAGGCGCAAGACCATCATAATTAAATGAGAGTTTTGTCATTTCAAAAGAACCGGGATCAGCTTTTACGTCATTTGGCGAACCAATAGATATTTTTTCTTCTTTCGTAGGAAGTGGTACTTCTACAACTTCAACAAGTTTATCATCTTTACAGGAAAATAATAGTAAAAATGAAGCTAAAGTGCTAAAAAGAACAACGTTTTTCTTCATAATATAATTTATTTTGATGTTAATGAATTGATAATCTCAATATAATTTTCTTTAGCTTCATCAACAGACATATGGCTAATTTGCATCCAGGCATTGGTTTTGAAAGCGTCCCTTAAATCAAAATTTTCAGATTGATTGTAAACCGCTGTTCCAAAAGTCGCCTGTTTGTAAAAAGCATACAGCCTTAGCTGCACATCTTGCGGCAATGAAGCCTGAGTCATTGTCATTGCAACTTCTACGGCTTCTGCAAAACGAATATCTAGATCTTTTTCTGCCATTTATGCTTTAGTAGCAATAATTGTTTTTCCGCCAACAGCTACCTGATTTAGCTCAACGTTAATTGGTGTGCCTAAAGGTAAAAATAAATCTACTCTTGAACCAAATTTAATAAAACCAGCATCTGTTCCTTGTACTACTTGCATTCCTTCTTGCGCATAGTTTACAATTCTACGAGCCAATGCACCAGCAATTTGTCTGTATAAAATAGCGCCGAAAGTTTCATTCTCGATTACAACGGTAGTTCTTTCATTTTCTTCACTTGCTTTTGGATGCCATGCTACAAGAAATTTTCCCGGGTGATATTTGCTAAATTTAATGATACCATCCATTGCGTATCGTGTAACGTGTACATTGATTGGTGACATGAAAATAGATACTTGAAGACGTTTGTCTTTAAAGTATTCTCCTTCGTAAACCTCTTCAATAACCACAACTTTTCCATCAACAGGAGCAAGGATATGATCGCTGTTTCGAATTGCAATTCTTTTAGGGTTTCTAAAAAATTGTAAAATGATAATTAAAACTATTAAAGCGAAAATTTGTACAAGCTTTTGCAACCAATAAATATCAATAAACTGGTCAGCTAATAAAACCACAACAACAGTAAAAATTACACCTATTAAAATAGACGGGCCACCTTCTTTATGAAACATAATATAAAATTTGATAAAATAAAAATATAATTGGTGCTACAAATATAACACTATCTAATCGATCTAGAATACCTCCGTGTCCAGGCATGATGGAACCACTGTCTTTTATGCCAGCAATTCTTTTGAATTTAGATTCAATCAAATCTCCAATTGTTCCAAAAACACTCACGATTAACGCAATTATGGTCCAGATTAAGATTGATTTATTGCTAAATTCAGCATTAGGCTGAATGTATAATTTAGAAATTAAAAATCCTGCAAAAGCTGCAAATACAACCCCTCCAAGAAAACCTTCAATTGTTTTCTTAGGTGAAACGCGCTCAAATAATTTATGTTTTCCGATTGATTTTCCAACCAGATATGCAAAAGTGTCATTGGTCCAAATCAATACAAATAATCCAATAATAATTTTAGGATTATAGTTGTTGGTCCCAAAAGAGATTTTAACAATAAAAATAAAAGGAAGTGTAATATATCCTAATAGGTAAAGATATTTTGAAGAAATACTTATTTTCTGAACTGAATCATAAAATAAGAATATGATGCATTTTATTGAAACAACAATTGTAATAGCTAAAAGAATTAAATCCAGTTGCTTAATGTTGGTTTCTAAACTAATATTAGAATTGAATGTATCATTTAAGAATTTGCTAGTTTGTTTGTTGTAATGACTTACAAGAATTGTAGCAGAATAAATTAAAGTACCAAAAAGAATGGAAAAGACTTTGTTTAAGTTTACAATATTAGAAAACTCATATATTGTTATCATTAGAAAAACACCAAAAAGAGTGATGAAGCTTTCTGTAGAAAACAATATGGAAGCTAATAATAAAGCGATATAAACAGCACCAGAAATGGTTCTCTTCAGTGTTTCGTTCATCTTAAAGGTTTTCAAGAAGCAATAAATAAAGATTCTTTGCAACACTTCCGTATTGAGTAAAATCTTCTTCTTTCGCTTTTTCGAAATATTTTATGGTAGTAATGTTGGTAGGGTAGTCCCTTTCGTATTTACGTTTTATGGCACTTAATCCATCACTCTTCATTGGAAGAATTTGGCTTGTTGTTGCTATAATGACAATATTTGTCGGTAATTCGTTTGGTTTATTTTGTCTGATCTGTTTAGAAGAAAATAAAATTGAACCTTCATCAGCAATCAGGTTTTCACAGCTTGCTAATAGAAATTTTGGTTTTGTAGGAGCTTGAAAAAAAAGTTTGTTTTCTTCTAATAATGTAAAAAGTCCTGGCTCGTAACACAAAACTTCGCTTTCAAACCAATCATTTTCTTCTAATATATTTTCAAATTGTTCAGCAAGTTCTTCTGCATTTTCACAGTATAAAAATTTACCTCCATTTTTTTTAAAATTGAAAATAAATTGCTCGTCTAAAGATAAATGACTGTTCTGCGCAGATGTACCTGCATATTCGCTTTCGTTCTCTTCGTCTGAAGCGGCTTCACTAGAGCCAAATATTTTTTTGAAAAAATTCATTTTTTATATGAAATGCTTTACATGTTAATTGAAAACGTTCAAAGATAAAAAAATCTTAATTCAAAAGGGTGTTTTGAATTAAGATTTTGAAAATTTATTACGTTTTTCGTAATTATTTATGAAACAACTTCTTCTAAATTTTTATCAAAAGTTCGTTTTCCGAAAATGTTTTCCAAATCATCTTTAAAGATAACTTCTTTTTCAATCAGAATATCAGCAAGTTGATTCAGTTTGTCTTTGTTTTCCTCTAAAATTTGAATAGCTCTTTGGTATTGGCCTTCGATTAATTCTGAAATTTCAGCATCAATGATTTTTGCAGTTTCGTCAGAATATGGTTTAGAGAAATTGTATTCGCTTTGTCCAGTTGAATCGTAATACGTAACGTTACCAATCTTATCGTTCAATCCGTAGATTGTGACCATGGCACGAGCTTGACGTGTTACTTTTTCTAAGTCGCTCAACGCACCAGTAGAAATTCTGTCGAAAGTTACTTTTTCAGCAGCTCTTCCTCCCATAGTAGCACACATTTCGTCTAACATTTGATCTGTTCTTACGATTTGTCTTTCTTCTGGTAAATACCATGCAGCTCCTAAACTTTGTCCTCTAGGTACAATAGTTACTTTAATAAGAGGAGCAGCGTGCTCCAACATCCAGCTTACAGTTGCATGACCCGCTTCGTGAATAGCAATTGCTCTTTTCTCTTCTGGAGTAATGATTTTGTTTTTCTTTTCTAAACCACCGATAATTCGATCCACAGCGTCAAGAAAATCTTGTCTATCCACAGCTGGTTTGTTGTTACGTGCAGCAATTAAGGCAGCTTCGTTACAAACATTCGCAATATCAGCACCAGAGAATCCTGGAGTTTGTTTGGCTAAGAAATCTAAATCAAGACCTTCAACTTTTTTGATTGGTTTTAAGTGTACTTGAAAGATTTCTGCTCTTTCGCGAATATCTGGTAAATCAACAAAAATTTGTCTGTCAAAACGTCCGGCACGCATTAAAGCTTTATCCAGAACGTCAGCTCTGTTTGTTGCAGCCAAAACAATTACGTTAGAGTTTGTACCAAAACCATCCATCTCTGTTAGTAATTGGTTCAATGTGTTTTCTCTCTCATCGTTTCCGCCAGACATATTGCTTTTTCCTCTCGCTCTACCAACAGCATCAATTTCGTCGATGAAAATGATAGCAGGAGATTTTTCTTTAGCTTGTTTGAACAAATCACGTACACGTGAAGCTCCGACTCCTACGAACATTTCTACGAAATCAGAACCTGATAAAGAGAAGAAAGGTACTTGTGCCTCACCAGCAACAGCTTTTGCCAATAACGTTTTACCAGTTCCTGGAGGTCCTACAAGTAAAGCTCCTTTAGGAATTTTACCTCCTAGATTGGTATATTTCTCAGGATTTTTAAGGAATTCAACGATTTCCTGAATTTCTTCTTTAGCGCCTTCTAAACCAGCAACATCTTTAAACGTAGTTTTGATATCTGTTTTTTCGTCAAAAAGTTTAGCTTTCGATTTTCCGATATTGAAAATCTGTCCGCCACCTCCAGCGCCTCCGCCAGACATTTTACGCATAATGAAGATCCATACCCCCACAATGATGATGATAGGAAGTAAGCTGATTAAAATATCGCTCCAGTTGTTTTTTTGAAGAAAGTTGAAATCTTTCAATTTTCCTTCACTAACTGCTTTTTCTAATTTAGTCTGAAAGATTTGATCATTACCAATTTCCAAAGTGTAATGTGGACCTTTGTTTGGTTGTTTAAAAATATCTTCTGCAACTTTTTTATTTGCCGGGTCTTTAAGAGCCGCAGCATTTAAATATACTTCTGCTTCTGCTTTGTTAAAAACAATAACTTTTTCAATCTGACCTTTTTCTAAAAGCGTATTGAATTTAGAAGAAGTTAATTGAGCAGGTTCGCTTAAGCTTGATCCTCCTGTGGCAAAACTTATGAATAAAAAAACTAAAAGTATTGCGGTATATATTAACCAAGGACTTATTTTAAATTTATTCGGATTTGGATTATTATCTTTAGCCATTTAATGAAAGTTTCTTTAGTATTTGTTCTCGATTGTAGTTATTTTGGCATCACCCCAAAGGCTCTCGATGTTGTAATATTCGCGAATGTGTTTTTGGAAAACGTGCACTACGATGTGTACATAATCCATTAAAACCCATTCTGCATTATCGGTTCCTTCTACGTGCCAAGGCTTATCTTTTAAGTCTTTTGATACAGTTTTTTGAATTGAGTTTACGATGGCGTTAACTTGGGTATTTGAACTACCGTTGCAGATTACGAAATAATCGCATACAGCTGTATCTATTTCTCTTAAGTCAAGAATATCGATATCATTTCCTTTTACTTCTTCAATCCCTTTGATTATGTTCGCCAGTAGAACATCATTATTAATAGTCTTTTTCGCCATGAATTATTTTATATGTGAATTTGTAAAGTTACCAAATTTTGTGATTATTTTTGAACCTTAACAAAATATTAAATTAAGAATTTTAAATTATTTAATGAAACTAATCAAACTCGATGCCATAGATTCTACAAATGACTTCCTTAAAGCATTGGCAAGTCAGGATGAAGTGGAGAATTTCACGATCGTAACGGCTGAAAATCAGACAAAAGGGAAAGGACAAGTTGGTGGTGTATGGAAGACTCAAGCGGGTAAAAACTTAACTATGAGCGTTTTGGTGAAAGATTTTCTCTTTAATAATGAAGAATTTTTTAATTTGAGTGTATTGGTGTCTTTATCGGTTGCAGAGATTTTAAAATCGTTAAATATTCCTGATATCTTTATTAAATGGCCAAACGACATTCTGTCATACAATAAGAAATTGGTTGGCATATTAATCGAAAATACCTTAAAAAGCGATGGCAGAATCGTGTCAGTTGTTGGAATTGGAATAAATGTAAATCAAACCGATTTTGACGAATTACCAAATGCTTCTTCATTGGCAGTAATTGCAGGAAAATCTTTTGATAAAGAAGGATTGGCAATTTTAATCGTCGAAAAACTAAAAGAGAAAATCCAATCTTGGAAAACCGAATCGCAAAATTTCTGGAACGATTACTTTAATTTTTTATTTAAAAAAGGCGTTCCAACTGCCTTTAGAGACAATAATAACAAAGATTTCATGGGGATCATTCAAGGCGTTTCTTCCATTGGAAAACTGCAGGTTTTGTTGGAAGATGATTCTGTAGTGGAATTTGAGATTAAAGAAGTGAAGATGCTTTATTGAGAGGGACAAAGTGACATAGTAACAAAGGTTAAAAGGTTTTCTTTCGTTGTGAATAAATCGTTTAGTTTGTCATTTCGAGGAACGAGAAATCACACTAGTAACTCGATAAAGAATATTTTCAGTCTTTTGCGAAATCCCGCGTGTGATTTGCTTCGCCTGTTCGCTATCGCTTGGGTCTCGTTCCTCGAAATGACAAAAATGCGGTAAAAACTTTGCGACTCCGCGACTTTGCGAGAGCATAATAAAAAAAGTCCAATCGTTAGATTGGACTTTTTAATTTATAATTCAAAATTAATAATTAACCATTATTAAAGTTTGTGCATATTGTTTGCTAAAGTTTCAATAAACTTACTGATTGGGCCTTTAACCATCATTGCCATCATAGCGTTGAATTCTCCTTCAAAGAACAATTGAACAGCGCTTTCTGAATCAGAAATAGTGTCAATGTTTGAAGTTAGCGTAAACGGAAGTTTATCGCTAGCAGCGCCCAAAACAATTTTGTTTGGAGCTGTTTTTTCTTTCATTTTTAATTTGATTTCAGGCATCCCTTTCAATCCAAAAATAAAAGCGTCTTCGCCAGTCACTTCAAATTTAGCGATATTGTCTGGCATTAATTTTTCGAAATTCTTTACGTCAGTCAGTTGATCAAATAAATCTTGAGCTGATTTCTGAACTGTAACTTTTGGACTTTCTAAGTTCATAATTATTTTGTTTTTTATTTTACCGCAAAGTGCGCAAAGTTTTTTAAATATGCAAGGCTTTATAAAAAGCGCAAAGTCCGCAAAGCTGGAACTTTAAAAAAAATCCCATTTTAATCTCAAATTCCAAAAATCTATTTATAAAGAAGAGAAATCTAAAATCTGCAATCAAAAATCTACTCTTCTTGTCCCCAAGTTGATGGACTTTCGTTCCATTCTAACAGGGTAGATTGTTGGTCTTCTGTGATATATTGTTTTTGAACCGCCAAATCAAGAAGATTTTCGTAGTTGCTTAAAGTGAATAAATCCAAATTAGCTTCTTTGAAATTTTCTTCGGCAACACCAAAACCGTATGTGAAAATTGCTGCCATACCTTTAATGTTCGCACCTTCGCTTCTTAATGCTTCAACAGCCAATAGACTGCTTTTTCCGGTACTAATTAAATCTTCGACAACCACAACATTTTGTCCTTTTTGTAAAAAACCTTCCACTTGGTTTTGTCTACCGTGTTTTTTTGGTTCCGGACGCACGTATACGAATGGAAGACCTAAACTCTCGGCAACCAAAATTCCAACTCCGATGGCGCCAGTAGCAACACCAGCAATCACATCAGGCTTTCCAAATTGTTTTTCGATGTTTTTAGCAAATTCATCACGAACATAGTTTCTGATGCTCGGAAATGAAAGAATTAACCTATTATCACAATAAATAGGAGATTTCCAACCAGAAGCCCATGTAAAAGGATTTTCGGGATTCAATTTAATTGCATTTATTTGCAAAAGCAATTCGGCTGTTTTTTCGGCAGTATCTTTATTAAAAATCATAGTACAAATGTATAAAGTTTTTGTAAACGACAAACCACTTTTTTTGACAAATGAAATCTCGAAGGAAACAGATTTCCAATTGTTCTTGTTGGAGAGTATTGATATCGAACAGCTTATCATAAAAATTTTTCAAAATAAAATTCAAAAAGCTATTTTATATCATCCTGACGAAAGTGAAATGATGAAAACACTAAAGGCCAAAATTCCCGTAAATAAAGCGGGTGGAGGTTTTGTGTACAACAAGAAAGGGGAGGTTTTGTTTATCTTTAGAAACGGAAAATGGGACTTGCCTAAGGGCGGAATCGAGAAAGGCGAGGAGATTGAAGCCACGGCAATGCGTGAAGTCGAAGAAGAAACAGGCGTAAATCAGCTTCGTATTACGAATAAACTTCAAAAAACCTATCATATCTTTAAACGTAACGGAAAATACAAACTCAAAATCACGCATTGGTTCGAAATGCAATCTGATTTTGAAGGAACTCCACACGGGCAATTAGAAGAAGGAATTGAAAAAGTAGCCTGGTTAAACTCAGAGCAAATCAAGGAGGCGCTTAAAAATTCTTACGAAAACATTAAATTGTTATTCGAAGAAGAAAAAAATCCTACGGAAAAAAAATCAATAGAAAAATTCCAATAATTATTCAACATTTCACATTGGAATTTGAAATTTTAGTTTTTATTTGGACGTGCCACCAATAAAAAAAAAAAGACCCAATCAACTTTGCGTTCATTGGGTCTTTTTTTTATTGCTGTCGGGCTTTCGCTGCTACTTCGGTAGCTTAGCTCTATCCCTCACGCAGAAAGTACTAGGTTTTAAGTTTAGTTTTTGAATTTTTTCTTTTAGTGAGATTATTCTACACTTTGTCCTTGCGTAAGTTCACTAATTTTTGCTTCTACAAGTTTATTGCATTCAGCAATTTGTTGATCATATTGATTAGAGTTTTCAGAAACTGATTTATACATCAAATCGTAGCTTTTAATTCGCAATTGGCAGTATTCTTTTAAAATCTCATTTCTGTTCTGAATTTCTTCTGGTAATTCCAATTCTTTAAAGCTTTCGACTAGTTTGATATTTTTTTGCCAATTATAAATTCCTTTATCTTTAATTTCTTGGAGAATTTTTTCTTTAGGAGTGCTTTTTGATATATTATAAATTTCTAAAGCTATTTTTTCCGATGTAATAAATTGCTGTATTTTTGCGTCGTAAGTCGCGATATCATTTGGTATTTTTTTATAAATAGCAAAAGACGAAAAAAGTACTAGAGCAGATATTATTGCAATTGATCCAAATTTCAATTTTGTTTCTGTTGGTTTTTTAAGACTCGGGATAAAAATATATCCAATCACAAGTCCTCCCACCAGACCTCCAATATGTGCAGCATTATCAATTCCTCCTTTGAGTCCGTAGATTAAATTATAACCAACAAAAATTGAAATACTAGTGAGTAATGCTTTTCGCTCTGTTTTTTCGATTAAATTGGTAGTTAGCATTGCCAGAAATACACCATACATTCCGAAAATAGCTCCAGATGCACCGGCGCTTATAGTCAAATCATGCCACCATAGACTTGTAATGCTTGCGGTAATACCAGTTAGTAAATAAGCTGAAATAAATCTAGTTTTACCTAAATGCGGTTCCAATAAAACTCCAATATAAAGTAACGCATACATATTCATCAGAAGATGAAAAATTCCGATATGTAGAAAGCAGTTTGTTAAAAGTCTCCACCATTGTCCATCTAAAGTTAGTGGTCTAAAATTGGCTCCCCAGTTGAGTAAACTTTCGTTACTTGGTTCAAAAATATTCACACCTTTTATTGCCATCAAGATGAAAATTAATATATTAAGATTCAATAGGATTGGTGTTATGAAATAACCTTCTATTGGCTTAAATATAGAGAAGAAACTTTCAATTTTTTCTGTTGTTGTCGACGGTGGAAGTTTTAGTACATCTTCTTCATCAGTAACAATTTTGTCTTTTAGTTCCTCATATTTTGTTGCTAATTCTTCTTTGGTAAACGTTAATTTCAGTTCTTCAAGACTGGAAATAAAATTCAAGACGTTTTTTTTATTTTTATTCCAATCAACCATTTCGCTACCGGTTGAAGCACTTTGAATACTTGCGATATCATTTTCTATTTTAATTTTGATTTCAGCATTCCAAGAAAACATTCCATTATTGGTATAGGCAATAAGGCCATTTTCGCTTATATAGTTTAGGTTGTAATTTTTTTTAAGTCCTGTTTCGACTGCAAGAACAAGAAATTCCTCTTTTGTTAACTCGTTTAAAGAAAATTCTTCAATGTGTTTTGGTGTAAATCCCACTGCCATAGTTTGTAATTATTTTTGGTTGATGATTTAGGTGCGTTTTCTAAAATTTGTAAAATAACAATTATTAAAAGTCATTTGAAAACAATTGAGAGCTATTTGTTACAGTAGTCGATAAACGGGATACTGCATATGTGCCTTTTCATAATAAACAGAATGTTTGTAAATCCAGTTTAATTGCGCTTCGGCGCTTTTTGCAAATTCGCGGTCGTTTTGTTTTTTAGTTTCCAATTCTGCTTTTAAAGTTGGATTATCTTTTAAAAGCTGCGCTGCAGTATCTTCAAAAATATATTCTGAGTAATGTTCTTTTTGCTGTAAAATAGCATCGAAGAAATTCCAGTTAAAAAACGAATCAACACCTTCTGGTTCAAAAGCTTCCAGCAGATATTTTACTCCTTTTTGATTTGTTGGAACGTAATAATCTCCTTTAGCAAAATTCATTTTAACCATTTTAGAAGTTATGGTTGTATTTCGGTGTAAATAATGTCCTTCGTAAGCAGATGGAACCGTTTTAAAATCTGCAATTCTATAACTTTCAACCTCAACAACAGTATCATTTTTGAATTGTCTAAAGGATATGTTATTGTTTTTCAGCAGTTCAATAATATTCCAATAACCACGGGGAATGATATAAGCAGACGGAATAACAACTTCTTTTTGCGATTTGAATTCTTTAATATAAGGAACGTCTTTTTTATAAGGTTTGCTTCGATCATAATACAAGCGATCTCCAGTTGTAGCTTCGCTTTTTTTGTAACCTGCTTCATAACCTAAAAAGGTAAATTTGGTAGTTTTAGTACTGTCCATTTCCCATTGCAAGGTATATTTCTTTTTTGGCTGAAATTGCTCTAGATTCTTGACGCGGAGTTCTTTGATTTTCTGATAATTGGCATCGGTAAAATCCATAGTCGTTTTCATGTATTCGTAGGTCATTTTTACACGTTCAGCGTATTTTTTCAGCATGTGTGTTTCTACCACAAAACCAATCGTATTAAACAAAGAGGTATAACCCGTTGTATATCGTGGACTGTCAACAAACTGCCCGAAACCTTTGTCTGGTGTATCTTTAAACGAATCGACATAAGGCGTAGTTTCGATTTTCTTTTTCTGAAGATCTTTTACCAAAGCCGGCATCATTTCGTTATTCATAAAATCGCCCAAAACCGTTCCGAGTTTGTTGTGCTGGGTCATGATGTACGTTAATTTGTATTGATAATCAGAACCGTTACTTACGTGATTGTCGATAAAAACATCTGCGTTTATTTTATGGAAAATCTCCACAAAACTTTTTGTATTTCGAGTATCCGATTTCATTAAATCACGATTCAAATCATAGTTTCTGGCATTTCCTCTAAAACCATAAATTTCAGGTCCATCCTGATTGGCGCGAGTTGTCGAATTTCGGTTTAAGGCTCCACCAATATTATAAACTGGAATGGTAACCAAAACGGTATTTTTAGGCGCTTTCATTTTTCCAGTTGCCAAATCTCTGTAGAATTGCATGGTTGCGTCGATTCCGTCAGGTTCTCCAGCGTGGATTCCGTTATTTACAAACAAAACTGCTTTGGTTTTCTGGATTTTATCAAAATCAAATGCTGCGTCAGCATTAAAAGTAATCATGTGTAAAGGTTCACCAGAATCTGTCCATCCCATTTCTTTCATTTGAATGGTTGGAAAATCCGCAGCAAGCATTTTAAAATATGCAATGGTTTCTTGATATGATGCTGATTGATTTCCGTTTCCTTTCTCAAAAAAAGTATCGTATTTTTTGTTGTTTTGAGCGAAAAGGGAAAGTGTGAAAAGTGAAATGAAAATGGTAAAAAGTTTCATGGTTTTGGTTTTAACAGGAATCAAATATAGTTTTTTTGTTTCAGGTTTCAAGTTTCAAGTTGATGTGCTTTGTCTATATTTTTTTTACCGCAAAGACGCTAAGGTTTACGCAAAGTACGCAAAGTTTTTTTTGCAAAGCTTTGCGTTCTTTGCGTTTGTTCAACTCAATCAAAAACAAAAAAACTTAGCGTGCTTTGCGGTAAAATCAGCAGAATTCAAACTTCAGCTTGATGTGCTTTGTTTATATTTTTAGCCGCAAAGACGCTAAGGTTACGCAAAGTTCGCAAAGTTTTATAGACAAAGCTTTGCGTTCTTTGCGTTTTTTCAATTCAATCAAAAACAAAAAAAAACTTTGCGTGCTTTGCGGTAAAATCAGCAGCATTCAAACCTGAAACTTGAAACCTGAAACAAACAAAACAATTTTCCCTACTTTTGCAGCATGAAAAATCACTATTCCAACAATATACTTTCGAATCTAGGAATTGAAAGCCTGAACGAAATGCAAGAAATGGCACAAGATGCTATTTTGAACGAAAACAATGTTTTATTGCTTTCTCCAACGGGATCCGGAAAAACATTAGCGTTTTTACTTCCGATTTTAGAATTATTACAGCCTGAAATTTTATCAGTACAATGTTTGATTTTGGTTCCTTCGCGAGAACTTGGTTTGCAAATCGAACAGGTTTGGAAAAAAATGGGAACACAATATAAAGTTAATATTTGCTATGGTGGCCATTCAATTGATACTGAAATCAAGAATTTAAGCAATCCGCCAGCAGTTTTAATTGGAACTCCCGGAAGAATTGCAGATCATATTGATAGAGAGACTTTTAGAACCGATAAAATTCAGACTTTAATTTTAGACGAGTTTGACAAATCGTTGCAATTGGGTTTTCATGAGCAAATGTCTTTCATTATTGGAAGATTAGCAAAAGTTAACAAGCGAGTTTTGGTTTCTGCGACTTCAGATATTGAAATTCCGAAATATACACGAGTTGTAAATCCGACTGTTTTGGACTTTATTCCAGAAGAAGAAGAAAGAACGAATCTTTCCATGAAAATGGTAGTTTCTCCATCCAAAGATAAATTACAGACTTTGTTTAATTTGATTTGTTCTTTAAAATCAGAATCAGCAATTATTTTTTGTAATCATAGAGATGCGGCAGAACGTATTAGTGATACCTTAAATGAAAAAGGAATTTATTCGGTGTATTATCATGGCGGAATGGATCAGGAAGAGCGGGAGCGTGCTTTAATTCAGTTTAGAAATGGAAGTGTTACCTATTTGGTTACAACTGATTTGGCTGCCAGAGGTTTGGATATTCCAGAAATGAAGCATGTTATTCATTATCATTTGCCGCTAAAAGAAGACGAATTTACGCATAGAAATGGGCGTACAGCTCGTATGAAGGCAACAGGTACTGCATACATCATCATTCACGAAAGTGAAAAAGAACTCGATTATATTGATTATGAAATGGAAGTTTTGAATGTAGTAGGTAATGTTTCGTTGCCAAAACCACCTCAATTTCAAACTATTTACATTAGTGGAGGAAAAAAGACGAAACTGAACAAATTTGACATTGTAGGTTTCTTTTCTCAAAAAGGAAAACTAGAAAAAGACGATTTGGGGTTAATTGAAGTGAAAGATTTTGTCTCGTTTGCAGCTGTAAAATACAATAAAGTAAAAGATTTGCTGAAAAATGTGAGAGACGAAAAAATGAAAGGAAAGAAATTTAAAATTGAAGTTGCACGTAATGTGATCAAGAAAGTAGAAGAAGAAAAACGAGGGAAATATTAGATTAAAAGAAATAGTTTTTGAGACTTGAATTTTAATTTAGCCTTTGTTTATCAGTCTTTTAAAAGTATGTAACTAAGTTTTACAATTTTATGTTAAAAAAATAATGAATTGATAGGTGTTTTTTCAATATTTCTATGTTTTTTTGCTACAGTAAAATTGTAAACCCCAAATTCACTATGAAAAAGATTATTACCCTTGCTGCATTGTTTTTCAGCTTTGTTTCGTTTGCGCAGATTAAAGTTCTTGAAACTGTTCCAGTTGAGAAATTAGGAAAAGTAAACAACAACTACATTCAGAAAATTGGAGATGAGTATACAGTGTATTACACTACAATCCTAACTGATGATGATGATTCTTCTAACTTAAGAAAATTTTCATTCAAGAATCTTAATAATGATTACAATAACCTTTACAATATCATTATGGGAGGTTTTACAGCTACTCCGTTGTACGATATTAAATTAGAATTACCTAACAACTATATTTGGTTGCACTACACAGGAAATGTTGTTCCAGATAAAGCTACAGTTCAATTTATGGTTTCAAGCAAAGAAAGAGATGCTGCTACAAACAATGTTTCTGAGCCTTTAGTAAAAGATCAAATCAGTAAATTGTTCCAGAAATAATTCTTTTTGAGGTTCAAAGGGACAAAGTAACAAAGAGACAAAGTAACAAAGTTTTAACCTTTGTCTCTATAACATAAAAAAAGCTGTTCGATAAGAACAGCTTTTTTGTTTTTATTTATGGTGTTGAGGGGGCAAAGCGATAAAAGTTAATTTAGTATGTAAAACTTTGTCCCTTTGTTACTTTGTCCCTTTGAACCTCAAAAATTAAATTTTTTTCACATATTGCGTAATAATCACAATCTGCTGGCCATCTACTTTTCCTTCGATATATTCAGCGTTTTCGTGGTCTAGACGGATGTTTCTAACCGCAGTTCCTTGCTTGGCAACCATACTTGATCCTTTTACTTTAAGATCTTTGATTAAAACAACAGAATCTCCATGTTGTAGGACTACACCGTTACTATCGCGGTGAACTAATTTATTTTCGTCATCTTCGCCTTCTCCAGTTGCTTTTGCCCAATCAAGAGTTTCATCATCTAGATACATCATATCCAGTAATTCCTGTGGCCA
This sequence comes from Flavobacterium potami, assembly GCF_020026915.1. Lineage (GTDB taxonomy): Bacteria > Bacteroidota > Bacteroidia > Flavobacteriales > Flavobacteriaceae > Flavobacterium > Flavobacterium potami. The sequence continues at coordinate 575,082 of NZ_JAINUY010000002.1, forward strand.
TCCTGCAGCACGCATTCGACTTAACATTCTCCAGGCTACAACTTGTACAGCAACGTTTTCATTCCACATACTGTCATTAAGGCATCTCCAGTGATTTAAATCTACGTTGTTTGGATTTTCAATTTGGTCAATACAGGTATTACAGGCTAATATAGCTTCATCAAGACCACCTTTTCTATTTGGAAGGACTTGATAAACTTTTAAATTTTCTTCATTTCCGCAAAGTTCACATTTAGACCCGCTACGTTTGCTTAATTCTCTTTCGATGCTCATTATTATTGTTTGTTTTAAAAATGCGAAATTACTTATATTTTGCTTCGCTTGCAAATGTATGATTTATGCAGTATTATTATTTTTTAGCTCTGACCGCATTTGGAACCAACATTTCATATTCGCCACCATGACGCAATACATCGCGTACAATACTCGAGCTGATAAATGAGGTACTCGCAGCAGTTAGTAAAAATACCGTTTCAATTTTAGAAAGTTTTCTGTTGGTGTGTGCAATCGCTTTTTCAAATTCGAAATCAGCTGGATTACGCAATCCTCTTACTATGAAATTGGCTTTCAGTTTTTTTGCCAAATCAATGGTTAGGCCTTCATAAGTAATAACCGAAACTTTGGGTTCATTTTTGAAAGTTTCTTCAATAAAACGCTTTCTTTCTTCTAATGAAAACATGTATTTTTTTTCGGCGTTTACACCAATTGCAATTACGATTTCGTCAAATAAAGGAAGTCCTCTTTTAATAATGTCTTCGTGTCCAAGTGTAATCGGGTCAAATGATCCTGGGAATATGGCTTTTCTCATTTTTTGAGGTTCTAAGTTGATAAGGTTCTGAGATGCTAAGGTACAAAGGTTTTACTTTGTCACGGGAATTTTATATTCTGATTTTTGTGTTTCTACTGAATAAGCGTTGCGTCTGATTTTTATAATTTCATCATTTTGATAAAGTCGTATTAATTCCTTTTTTGAATAAGAAACTTTTCTGTCGGTGTAATTCTCAGTTTTGTCCAAATCATCAACTTCATAAGGTAGGTATGCATCAAAATCGTTATGAGTAGCATAAATACTGTCATTTGTTATTTTGTCAATTTTGAAGGTCGAATAATAACCGTTTGAGAACTTTACATTATAGACGTCGCCAACGATGGGTTTTTGAATTAAAACATCTGTTTCGTTTTCGTCTTGGAAATATTGGTTTATACCGTAAATGAGGAGTAAAAAAAGAATAAACGTTCCTGAAAACATCCAAAGTGAACTATCCAATTTTTCATTCTTAAGTTTTTCTTGTCCTTCTAAAGATAAATCTTCGTAATAAAACCAATTTTTGCAACTTGTACATTGAATGTCCACAATCTTTCCCACAGGAAAAAGCGGAATTGACGTAATAGAAACATAACGTCTAAAAATGCTGAAATTTAAAGTATTGTCAATCTTGCAATTCGGACATTTTTCATTTGAAATAAATCCGTTTTTAACGTTTGAATCTTTGGTTCCAATTAATAATAGCATTTTTTTGAGGTTCTAAGTTGCTAAGGTTCTGAGATGCTAAGTTTTAAGCTTCTTATTAAAATTGAATTTTGATATTGTAATTGATGTTGTGTTTGGATTTTAAATTTTGGAATTCTCCTACGTTATCCTTTTTGTATTAATAGATTCAACCCATTCGTCTTTTTTACAGACTTTACAATTTGCTGTTCCTGCTTTTTGTTCTTCTGTATTTCCACAGAAACTGCAAGAGTAAATGCCATCAGTAGGGATGAATTTACTTTTTGCATAAAATAAGGAAGGCAGAATTGGTAATCCGTATCCAACCTCTTTGTCTTCGTAGTAAAAAACACTTATCTCACCACTGGTTTCAATAAAAGCATGTTTGACTTGCCCTAAATGTTCAATAGATTTGATACGCAATTCTGCGAAAAACTCATCTTGCGCCAAACTTTCTTTTCTGAAAGTAGAAACAGAAAATTTCCCATCATTGATCAAACATTCGGTTTTACCTTCTATAAACTCTTCAAACTTCTTGCTTTTTCCTGTCAGCCAGGTTACAGAACGGTATAAAATAATAATCGTAGAAAAAACTATCGCTGCAGGAATAATTCCGACATCTTCATAAAACATTGGGTCGCCGGCAGCAGAACCTAATGCAATAATAATTACGGTTTCGAAAATAGATAATTGTTTTACACCTCTTTTTCCTGCCAGTTTTAAGGTCAGTAAAAGAATGATAAACATTACGGTTGAACGAAATATTACTTCAAAAATAAAGCTCTCTGGTAGATTGTTAAAAAGAAGTCTTTCCCACTCGAAAATTTGTTTCATTTTTTAATTGCTAAAAATTATCTATCTAAGGTACTAAGTTTTGATGTCTAAGATGTATTTAAATTTCCATGTCTCAAACTACGTTTTTCTGTAAATTTTGATAAACAAGCAATTCTAAAAATAAAAGTAAAGGTGCTAAAATCTTAGAATCTTAGCACCTTTGTATTTTAGTAACTTATTTCAAAGCTAACTCAATCGCATTTGTAAATAAATCTTGCAGAGAAATTCCGGCCGCTTTTGCTTGTTGCGGAATCAAGCTTTCTGTTGTTAAGCCAGGAATCGTGTTCATTTCCAACATATGTGGTTCGTCGTTTACAATGATGAATTCGCTTCTTGAGAAACCTTTCATTTTTAAAACTTCGTAAGCACGTTTTGCAGTTTCTCCGACTTTTTTAGTCATTTCGTCAGAGATTCTCGCTGGTGTTATTTCTTGAGATTTCCCTTTGTATTTTGCTTCATAATCAAAGAAATCATTGTCTGATACAATTTCTGTAATCGGCAACACTTTAATTTCACCTTGGTAATTGATTACTCCAACAGAAACCTCAGTTCCGTCAAGGAAACTTTCAATGATGATTTCGTTGTCTTCTTTATAAGCCACTTCAATAGCAATTGGAAGTTCAGCTTCTGTTTTTACTTTCGAAATTCCGAAACTTGAACCTGCTTTGTTTGGTTTGACGAAACAAGGAAGTCCCACTTTTTTCACGATTTCTGCTGTATTGATTTCGTCTCCTTTATTCAAATAATAAGAAACAGCCGTTTTGATTCCGTATGGTTTTAGAACAGACAATAAATCTCTTTTATTGAAGGTTAGAGCCGATTGATAGTAATCGCAAGAAGATTGTGGCAGACCGATTAATTCGAAATACGCCTGCATTAAACCGTCTTCACCCGGAGTTCCGTGAATAGCATTGAAAACACAGTCAAAAGTAATTTTTTCGCCGTTTACTGTAACTGAAAAATCATTTTTATCTATTGGGAATTCGGCATCGTTTTGGTCTACATAAACCCATTTTTCTTTAAAAATGTGAATACGGAATCCGTTGTATTTTGTTTTGTCAAGATATTGATAAACGACATTTCCGCTGATTAAAGAGATCTTGTATTCGCTAGAATAGCCGCCCATGATGATGGCAATGTTTTTCATGTTTTTGTTTCAGGTTTTAATTTGTTTACTTCGTCTGTTCGGCTTTTAGCCTCGGGGTCAAGTTTCAGGTTTTACTATGAAATGTTAATCTGTTTTTGAAACTTTTATTGAGTATATGATTTTTTAATAAATAACGTTCTTATGAAACCAATTCCAAAGATCTTTGTTTTAAACAAAATTATCATTTTTTTTGAAACGAAATACTTTATCTTTGTCGCTATTAAAAATAAATTTATGAGTTTACGTCAGTATTTAACAAGTCGAGTTTTTTTCTTGCAATTGCTTGCGGCCGCAGCTATTATCGCGATTATTGGTTACTTATTTATGCATTGGTTGACTTTTACAACAGATCACGGACACGAAATTGCAGTGCCAAATTTGTCTAAATTGACCGAAGAACAAGTAGAGCAAAAGCTTGATGAACTGGATTTGGATTACGTTCTACTAGACAGTGTTGATTACAGAAGTGAATTTCCTAAATATAGTGTTGTTGAGCAAGATCCGCTTCCTGGAACGAAAGTGAAAGTGGGAAGAAAAATTTATATAAAGATTAATGCTTCAGGTTTTTCTTCTGTGAAAATTCCTGATTTGATTGAAAAAACATACCGCGAGGCTGTGCCAACTTTGAAGGCATTAGGTCTTGAGCTTGGAACCATTACCTACATTCCAAATCTTGGAAAAGATATGGTTTTGGAAATGCGTTTGAAAGGTAGAAACTTAAAAGTAGGAGATCGTGTGCTTAAAGCCTCTAAAATTGATTTGGTTTTAGGTGACGGAAAAGCAAGTTATGTTGATGAAAGTCAGTCGGATAGTACAGCTACGGCGCCTGCAGAAACCCCAAATGATGAACAATAATATTGAAGAAAACTTAGATCTGGAAGACGAATTATTCGAACATTACAGATTTGAAGTCCCAAAAGGTCAAGCGTTTTTGCGTATTGACAAATATTTAATGTATTTGATTCCGAATGCCACACGAAATAAAATTCAGAATGCGGCAACGAATGGAAATATTTTTGTGAATGATATTCCAGTAAAATCAAATTATAAAGTGAAACCTCTTGATGTGATAACGGTTATGTTGTCGCATCCTCCTTTTGAAAATCATATTCTACCAGAAGATATTCCGTTGAATATTGTTTATGAAGATGACGCTCTCTTGTTAATCAATAAAGAGCCAGGAATGGTTGTGCATCCAGGTCACGGTAATTATACTGGGACTTTGGTAAATGCTTTGGCGCATCATTTTGATAATTTGCCAATGAACAGCAGCGAACGACCAGGTTTGGTGCATCGAATTGACAAAGATACTTCTGGACTTTTGGTTGTGGCCAAGACAGAAGCAGCAATGACGCATTTAGCAAAACAATTTGAAGCTAAAACAACCGAACGTGAGTATATTGCTCTTGTTTGGGGAAATGTTGTGGCAGATAGCGGTACAATTGAAGGAAACTTAGCAAGACATTTGAAAGATCGCATGCAAATGGCGGTTTTTGATGATCCAGAAATTGGTAAACCTGCCATTACGCATTATAAAGTTTTGGAGCGTTTTGGTTATGTAACTCTTATTTCTTGTAAACTGGAAACTGGAAGAACACACCAGATTCGTGCGCACATGAAACATATTGGGCATCCGTTATTTAATGATGAACGTTACGGCGGACATTTGATTTTGAAAGGAACTACTTTTACAAAATACAAACAGTTTATAGAAAATTGTTTTAAAGCTTTGCCACGTCAGGCTTTACATGCTAAAACACTTGGTTTTGTTCATCCGAATACAGGAGAAATGATGCGATTTGATACAGAACTGCCTCAAGATTTTAAAGATTGCATCGAGAAATGGCAAAATTATGTGAAGTCGCATAATGTTGAAGATGAAATGTAATTAGATGATTAGAAAATGTGCCAATTAGAAAATTACTTGAATATTGGTTAAAATAAAAAAAAGCTCCTTTTGGGAGCTTTTTTGTTTTTACGATATTTTTATTCGTTCCAATATTCCGTAGAGACGCACTGTAGTGTGTCTATGTATTGTGGATATTCGTTGGGGAGACGCACTGCAGTGCGCCTCTACAAATATGTTTTAGGTTATAATTGATAATTATCTAATTATCTAATTGACACATTTTTTAATTATCTTAATTCAATTCTGAGTGGTATTTTATTTTTCCAACTGAACCCGTTTCTGACGGTAAAAGTTCGAAAACAGAAGTAGGAGCGAGGCCTTGTTCTATTCTATGTGAAACGTAAATAATACTTACGTTTGTTTCTTGTTTGATGGTGTTGATTAATTGAATCACTAAATCTACATTTTCATCGTCTAAGCCTTCAACCGGTTCGTCAAGAATTAATAATGGCGGATGTTTTAAAACCGCACGAACAATTAATGCTACTCGTTGTTGCCCGATAGAAAGATCGATGAAACGTTTTTTTCTTAAGTGCGTCATTTCGATTACTTCAAGCCATTGTGTAACTATATTTTTTTGATGTGTTGTTGGTTCTGTGTACAATCCGATTGAGTCAAAGAATCCTGATAAAATCATTTGTTCCAATGTGTGACTTTTTTGGAATAAATCGGTCATCGATGTCGTGAAAATTCCGATTTGTTTTTTGATTTCCCAAACACTTTCGCCAGTTCCTTTTTTTCTTCCAAACAAAAATAAATTCTGTCCAAAACCTTTCGGATTATCTCCTGTAATTAAAGATAAAATGGTACTTTTTCCAGAACCATTCGGACCTATTAATTGCCAGAATTCGCCTTGTTTTATAGTCCACGAAATGTTGTTCAGAATTTTTTGTTCTTCGTAACTTACTGAAACATCGTCTAATTTTATTAAGACACTTTCGTGAAAATTATGTGGTTCTGCAGCTTTAGGAATTGCAGCAGTATTTAAAGTTTTAAAATGATTGTCGTTTTTTACAAAAGGATGTAATTCGAATGAATTGTCTTTTATTAATGCTTTATTTGGAACAAAATCCAATACATCGACATTACGATTCAATAATTGAATAATCGCAATAGAATCGGTTAGTTTTTCTAAAGATTGTGCCAAAACAACTCTCGAAGCTTGATCTAAATGATCAAACGGATTATCAAAAATGATAAAATCTGGTTTTTGATCAATGCAATAGCGTAAAAACTCTTTTTTGCGTTCTCCAGAAGAAAAAGTTCTCAATTGTCTGTTAGATGTTGTTGAAGCTTCAACGCTGTCGTATTGAAACTCTTTTTCAATAAATTTTTCAATTGAAATATCGGAGAAAAGAATTCCTTTTTGGTTATTAAAAACGGCTAAATCTCCTTTTGCTTCTCCGTTCAATATATTGTCTATAAAAGCTTTTTTGTTTACCTGATTAGATAAAAGTATATCCCAATGCTGCATTGTGTTTTTTTAATATTATTTATTCTCTTTTAAAGCCATTTCGCGGTCGTTTCTCGACCATTCGCTCCAAGAGCCGACATATAGTTTTGGAATTGGAATTCCAGCGTAATCCATTGCTAATAGTGTGTGGCAAGCTGTAACACCCGAACCGCAATGAACGATTGTATTTTCTAGTTTTTTGTTCCCAAGAATCGCTGTGTATTTTTCAGCCAATTCATCGGAAGATTTAAATAATCCGTTTTCGTTCAAATTTTCAGTTAAAGGAACGTTCACAGCTCCCGGAATATGTCCTGCAATTAAATCCAACGGTTCTGTTAAGCCTTCAAATCTATTTTTGTCTCGAACATCGATTACAATATTTTGATCATTCTTACGAGCTTTTTCAACTTCTTCTATATCCGCTAAGGCTAATTTCCATTCTTTAGAAGGGTATGTTGTTTTTTCAAAAGTTTCAGTTCCAGAATTTGTTTGAAAACCTGCTTGGAGAGCAGCTTGATAGCCACCATTTAAAACCTGAATTTTTTCATGTCCCACGGCACGCATCATCCACCAGAATCTGGCAGCGAAGTTTGAACCATTTTTATCATCATAAACCACAACATGATCTAAAGGTAAAATTCCTAAAGAGGAAAGTGTTTTTGCAAATTCATCGGGAGAAGGCAATGGATGTCTTCCACCATGAGCAGGATTTTCTGGAATGGAAGCCAAATCACGATTTAAATCTACAAAACGCGCACCTTTTAAATGTTCGTTTTGGTATACTTCAAAAGCATTTGATCCAGCTCTTGCATCAATTAAAATGATTTCTGAAGCAGATATCAATTCTTCAGCAGAAATTAGTGGTGAGATAGTTGCAGCCATTCTTTTATTTTTTCTTTGAATTTCCCATCCAAAGAAGGGCATTCAAAATTAATTGACTTTCTGTTTTATTTTCAAAAGTGTACGATAAGGTTTTGTTTGTTCCGCCTTCGTAATCAATATCATTATGTCCCATATTTACGTACAGCATTTTGTATTTTTTGTTTGTCCAAACCACAGGATAATAACCGCTATGCCAAATTTCATGAGCTTTTGGACCAGTTCCTAAAGGAAAACTAGATTCATCTATTGCCAATAAAATTTCAATATCTGGATTTTTGGTCAAATCATTTGACCATCTGTACCATTCGTTTGGCGCTGAACTAAACGTCTTTGGCAGATTTTTAGTTACAGGATGCTGATTTTCTACCCTTAAAACAGCAGATGTAGGTCTCCACGTATTGCTTCCATATTCACCAGAACCTAAAAAAGTGTTATGATACCAATTCCAATCTTCTGGATAACTTGAATCTTTTAAAGCGAAAGCTGAGAAATGAAATCCAATAAAACCACCACCGTTTTCCATGTACTTTTGAAAAGCCTCACGTTGTTCTTTCTTTTCCGGACGTGTGTCTAAAAATAAGACAACCTGATATTTTGATAGAAATTTTGCGTTCAAATTTTCCCAATTACTGGTTGAATCGTATTGGAAATGATTTTCAGAAGCCAATTTCGGAAAGTATTTATTCGCTTCATGCACAAAACTAATATGCGCCTGATCGTTTTTTGCGGTATAAAATGCGATTACTTTAAATTTTGAATGTTCTTTTTTGGTTTGAGAAAAACCAAATAGAGAAATCAGCAATGCAAAAAATATAGTACTTCTTTTAAAAACAGTTTTCGGATTTAAATGGACAGACATGAAACGGTCGTGATAAATTAGCTAGGAATTTTTTCAATCAAAATCTCGTTTTCAGATTTGTCAAAATAAGTGCAGGTCATTTCGACAATATCAACACGCCATTTTGCAATTCCCGCTTGTGCACAGTGATTGCAGAAAGTCATATAATCGGTCTCTCCATGCTGATGTTTTACCAAATTTTCTATAAAAAGCTCTTTGTTTGGAAAGTCAGCTACTTTGATTTCAGGATATTTTTCTTCCGCTTCAGCGGTATAATTATTTAATCCATAATAAACAACACTTCCATCTTTTACATAAGTGTCATAACCTTTTACTCCTAAGATGATTAAATCTTGAATGTAATTTGGAAAATCTGCTCCCGATTTTACTTTTGAATGTGCTTCTTTTATTTGTTCTATTGTAAACATGTTTCTTAGATTTTAAGTTAGTTAAGGTTTTCCGCCACGAATTCACGAATTATTTTTAAAGATTTTTTTTTGAAGAAAAAATTCGTGAATTCGTGGCGGAAAAAAAAAATTATTTCAAAAATACGATTAATGATTTTATAAATGAATCAAAAGATTCAATATGTGGCAAATGTCCCGTATTTGGAATTTCGACCAGTTTTGCATTCGGAATTGCTTTTTGTGTTTTTTTGCCCAATTCAGCATAGTTTCCCATTGTTTTTTGAATTTCGGCAGCAACTAAAGGTTTTCCTAAAGCGGTTTTATCTCTCGTTCCAATGATTAAAAGTGTTGGACTTTTTATGTTTTTAAATTCATATAAAACGGGTTGTGTAAAAATCATATCGTACAAAAGAGCAGAATTCCATGCTACCTTGTTATAATCTGGTGCGGTTGTCCAGCCGGCGCCAAGTTCTGCCCATTTCTGGTAATCGGTATTCCATTTTCCGTCATAATAATTGGCCATTTGGTATTTTTTGATGCCTTCGTAATTTTGTTTCAATTCAGATTCATACCACCAATCTACAGGTTTGTAAGGAACAATCAATTTCCAATCTTCTAAACCAATCGGATTTTCTAAAACCAGTTTTTCTGTAGTTTCAGGATACATCAATGCAAAGCGTGTTGCCAGCATTCCGCCCATTGAATGTCCTAAGATGGTTGTTTTTAGAATTCCTAAATGATCTAAAAGTTTTTTTGTGTTTTCTGCTAATTGCTGAAATGTATATTGAAAATTGTCTGGTTTTGTCGATTTTCCGAAACCAATTTGATCTGGAACAATTACGCGGAAACCTTCTTTCGTTAAAGCTTTAATTGTAGTTTCCCAATAAGCGCCGTTGAAGTTTTTTCCATGCAGTAAAACAATATTTTTATTGTTGTAATTGGTTGGTTTAATATCCATATAAGCTATTTTAAGAGCTTGACGTTGGTTATTCAGTTCTAAAAACTGAACAGGAAAAGGATATTCGTAGTTCGTTAGATTAATGTCTAATTGTTTGATTTTCTGTTCTTGTGCAAAACAGAAAACGGGCAATAAAAGTATAAGAAGTCTTAAGGTTTTCATTCAGAAACGGTTTTTATTAAGGATTATAAATTTACCGCTATGCATTTTTAAAACCAAAAAATAGATTCTTAAAGTTATCTCAAAAAAGCGATTGAGTTAAAAATTAAGTTGTTACAGCAATTTTGCCTTAGTGAATGAAATTTATTTTAAATCGTTGTTTTTTAAAGTGATAACACGTTGTGGATAAGGAATATCAATATTACTTTCATCAAATCTCTTTTTGATGCTTTGTAATAAATCACAATACATTACAAAACCGTCAGTAGAATTTTTTGCCCAAGCCCATGCTTTTAGATTGACACTCGAATCGGCCAGCGCAACAACTCTTGCTACAACCAAAGGTGTTTTTTGTTTTTTGGCTTCGGCAGTTCTAGTATCAATAAATAATGGATGTTTGGCAATTTCTTCTTGCATGATTTCTAATGCTTTTTCGATATCAGAATCATAGCCAATTCCGATTTCGATTATTTTGCAACTTTTAATATCATGCATATTTGTATTTACAATAATCTGATTGCTGATAACCGAATTTGGAATGATGATTCGATTGTTTTCTGCATCTTTCAAAACTACCTGACGAAGATTAATATCTTCAACAGTACCTACAAAATTGTTAATCGTTATCTTATCATTGATTTTAAAAGGTTTAAAAATAACTAAGAAAATACCGCTCACAATATTACTTAAAGCTTGTTGAGAAGCCAAACCAGCAACAAGAGAAATAACCCCAGCGCCCGCTAAAAAAGAGTGCCCAATAATTTTAAATTCAGGAATTTGAATTAAAGCAAAAGCAAATCCAAGAATGTAAATTACAGTGATGACGAGATGTTTTAAAAAACGAAATCCAGTTGCATCGTAATCTTTGTCGCTGAGTTTACGATATAAGAAATAACGAAGGATCTTATCGGTCAAAGCGCCTAAAAGAATCGTAACAATGCCTATAATGGCGATAAAAATACCGATTCTAAAGTCTTTTACATAATCAATCATAATTAGAGAATTTTGATTAATGAGAAACGACAGATTCTATCAACCAATTACTTTTTACTTTTAATAATTTAAATTTTATTTGAGAAGTTGCCTCTTTATTTGGCGTGACAATTATTTGAGCAGTCGAATCTGTAACTTCTTTTTCAAAATAAGAAGCCTCTTTTTCTTTGTCCAAAAATGCTGATTTTCGGTCGTCGGGTAAGCTTTTTTCCATTTTTTTGATGGTTTCCAAAAGCATTAAATTAGGTTTGTTTGGTATCAGAAATTCTTTTGCAGCTTTAAAATCAAAATGATTAGTTGCAGCCAAATAAGCTTGTACGGTTTCTTTCGGAGACTTAATCTCTTTTGTAGTGTTTATGTCGTCAGGAGATTGGTCTTCCTCACGAGATTTGCAATTAGTAAAAAGAGCCAAAACAACTATAAAAGAGATTAAGTATTTCATAATTTGATGTTTTTAAAGTCCAACAAAATCATCACTTTTTGGAAAAATTGACAATGCCTGAATAGCAATTTCAGGAGTTGGAGAAGCCAGTTTTCTTAATTTGGTATCCATCCAAGCACCATCAACAGTAATTGTTGCGCATAGCGTGTCGTCTTCTCTTCTGAATTCATGAATAATCGACCAGCGTGAAGCATCGGCTTTCATTTTTGATGTTTTGGTATGAATGAAGATTTTATCAGAAAGCTTTAATTCTTTTCTAAAAACACATTCTTCTCTAAATAAAACAGGACCAAAACCCTGTGTCTGCATAACCTTAAGTGTTAATCCTAATTCTTCTAAGATTTCGATACGATGTTGTGCGCCAAAATCATAGTAAGCACTATGACGAACGTGAAAATTGGGATCAAGATCTGACCAGCGAAAAGATATTTCTTTTGTAAATGAAGCCATTTTTTAAATTATTGTATTTTAATGATAAACCGAAATTACGAATTTTTGTAATTATAATTTTTCTACTATGGTAATTTATAGTTTCTTTTTACATAGTTAATTTTGAAATTACTTTATTGTGTTGTGAGAGATTTTGTAAATGATCAGCTATGCTTTCGGTTTCATTTTTAGTGAAGCTAGAATTAAAATATTTTATGTACGATATTAATTCATTAAGTCCAAGTATTTTAATAAATTGAAATTGTTCTCTTGGAGGATTATTTATGAAAACGATAATATTTTTGATCGGGATTTTTCTATTTCCCCAATGTTGTCTCACAAAATTCCAATTATGTTTTCTTGAAGTAATGTCCAAGAGTTTGAATAAAGCATAATTTGTTCTAAGAATTTGTTGTACTGGAGAACGTAAATCTAAATTATCTAGGGAATGATTGCTCCAATTTTTTGTTTCAATGATAAAAATACCCATTTGAGAAATTAATAGGTGATCAATTTGAATGGATTTTATAAAGTCGTTATTATTTTAATAGGAGTGGTGAAGCTATAACAGAAATCATTTATTAGAGTGTAATCATCTGATAGTCCTCTCAGTATATTTTCTACTTTTTGTTCGCCAATTGCTCCATAGATTGTATTGTTAAGTTTTGTTATGACTTCTTTTTTTAATTCAAATTTTTGAAAATCAATAAAACTGCTGCTATTTACAGCATCTTGAAAATTAGTAGAAATATATTCGAAACGTTTATTCTTTTTTCTAATTAATTTTTTAGTTGAGTGTTTCAAAAGAATAATTCTAAATGAAAATTTCAATTGCACAAACCAAAATTCAACATGAATCATAAGATTCATCCAATAGTCTTTTACTGTAGCAATAATTCTAGAATTAGTTTCAGGTAAATCTTCAATTTCTTGATTTAGATCAGTAAGTTTTTGTTGTAATTCATTTTTTAATTCACTCGTTTTTTGAGGTATGAAAGTGTTTAATTCAGAAAGTTCATTTTCTAGAAATGCTTTTTCATCCTGTATTAGTTTGTTGTGATCAGAAATTATTTTCTGTTCTGTAGTGTGAAAGTTTTTTTGAAAATCAATGAGCTCATTTATAGAATTAAAATCATCAATATTGTTTCTGACTAATTCAAGTTGTAAGGTATTTAAGCACCCAATTTTATTATGAACTCTACACATAAACCTTGATATTTATTACAATTTCATTTTTGAAAGTTCTACTTCCAACTTATCAAAATTCTCTTCATTTTTATCTACAACATAAGGTTTAAGCTTCTGACATTCTTCCTCCGTTTCAAAAAGCATTTTAAAAACTACTTTTGTCTGATTTTCTGCAACCGTTTCAAAGGTGGTTAGAATCTGAAAAAGAGGTTTAGAATGACGTTTCCAGGCGATTAAATTGGGTTTTTCAATTTTGATGAATTCACATTCGTTGGCATAATTACCCACTTCGGGACCGTGCATAATAAAATTCCATTTACCGCCTTCGCAAAAATTAAATTCATTAAATGTATTGGTAAAACCCTTTGGTCCCCACCAATTTTTTAAATGTTCAGGATCGCTCCAGGCCTTAAAAACCAATTCTTGCGGAAAATTTAAAACTCGTATCGTAACGATTTCTGAATCGGGCGTTGTGGAAAGAATCTCGGAAGTCATAACAGAAAAAATTAAGTTAAACGAATATCAGTTTTGTAAAGTTAGATTTAATTTTTTAGCAATCAATCGTTTAATTAAGACTTTCTTGATTATCCCATTCGTATTCTATTTTGTTTATTTTAATGTAATACGGAATCAATAGTAAAATTTCTAAACGTAAAGGAAAATGACCATCTTCTCTTGTAAAGGGCAAGATAAACATGGAAGCCAAACAAATCACGACACCAACAATAGCATCGATTTTGGCAATCATTATCGCATTGTCTTTCTCAAACCAAAGAGAATAAGCTGCAAAACCTTTCAGAGTCATAATTGCAATAATAAAAATTCCGAGTCCCGAATAGGCAGTATTGCTCGAAAAGCCATAAAGCGATAATTCGACGTTGTCTGTAAAAGCATTTCCGATTAATGATGCCAAACCGCAAACCGCTAGGATCATGAAAATCCAGCAGAAAGTTTTAATCCACCATGGGAGTAGTTTTCTTCTAATGATTTTTGGTTTGTCAAATTCGTCAAAATGGCCGTCTAGTTCTTGGTTCATAGTTTGTTTGGGATTAAATTGATTTATGTATAAAAGGGTTAATGATTTATTCTTCTCTAATGTTTAATTTTTTGACGATCCATGGTAATGTAAGTCCTTGACCTACAATTGTCATTAGAACCACAACTACAGAAATGAAAATTATTGCATTTCTCTGCGGAAAAGGAGTTCCATCTTCAAGAAATTTTGGTAATCCTAAAGCAATAGCTAGAGATACAATTCCACGCATTCCAGACCAGCTGATAATAAAACTGTTTTTAGTGTCCAATAAAGCATGTTCGCTGACTTTTCTCTTTTTGGTACTGTTTTTTAAAAATGATTTCTGAAGGTTCTTCTTCTGAAAAAATACCCTTACCATTCTAGTTAACAAAGCAACAATTGTAATTATGGCAGCGTAACCAATGTAAGGTAAAATCATACCATCGTCAATATTTTTTAAAATATATCGAAAGTTAAGTCCGATTAAAATAAAGATTAATCCATTCAATAGAAAAATAATAATATCCCAAAGACTTTTCGAATTGTTTTTTAAATTTTCAGGAAAGATTTTATTGCTTAAACGTGCCATTGCCAAACCTAAAATTACAACTGCGATTACTCCTGAAACATGTAGATGTTCTGCAACAAGGTAAGTGACAAAGGGCATTAAAAGCATAAAACTGACAGTTACATTGATGTTTTTGCGAACCTTTCCTAGAATGAAAGCCAGGATTTTGCCCATAACAAAACCTACTAGGAATCCGCCAACTAGTAAGAAAACAAAATTTAGTGTTGCTTTCCAGATTATAAAGGTAGAGCCCATTACGGCAGCCACAGCAAATCGATAAGCGACTAGTGCAGAAGCATCATTGATAAGACTTTCGCCTTCCAATATGGTAATTGTTTTTTCGGGTATACCAAGCCCTTTTGTAATATTTACTGCGGCAACGGCATCTGTAGCAGAAAGAATGGCGCCCAACACAAATGATAAAGGCCAGCTCATTCCTGGAATTAAGCAATGTGAGGCTACCGCAATCCAAAATGTAGTAAGAAAAACTAACGGGATTGCCAAGGTGCTTATGGTGCTTAAATTGGTTTTAAAGTGCTTGGGAGAAATATTAAAAGAAGCATCATACAATAAAGGAGGAAGAAATATCAGGAAAATAATATCAGGATTTATTTCAATTTCATTCATCGTCGGAATAAAGCCAATTGCCACACCTACAATTACTAAAAGAATAGGGTAGGGAAGTTTTGATTTTTCTGCAAATGCAGAAAGACCTATAACTATCGCAAGTATAAAAATGATGATGGTATAATTTTCCATTATTCTGCAGGCTAATTTTTAAAAGTCAGAGATTGAAGTTTTTTCAAATAAATGAGGTTTTCTTTTTATTTTAGAAGTATTAGATGTAGTTGGCTCATTTTCCTGCATTGTATTGGTTTCAGTGGTTGTTACTTCACTCTTTTCGTAATCGTATAAAGACGACGAATGGCTACCAGCACCGCCAAAGTAAGTTTCCATCTTATACAGTATAAGGTCGTTTTCTAGATACTTAAATGTACTTAAAAATGTTCCGCTGGCGCCGCCGCCATAAAGATTTATATGCAATGCTCCTTTTTCAATACTAATGTTTTCTGTATCATACAGTTTGTAATCGTAATCATTATATTCTAAAGGAATTGTTATATCCGAAAATTTATCTAAACGATAGGAATGATCTTCATTTTGTAAAAGAATCAACATTGGTCTTTTTAAAACATTGCTTTTTTTATGCTTGAAAACAAGGGCAACATCATCTAAATTATCATTGTTTAAATCTCCTTCAGCTTCATATTGAATTTCATAAACATAAGGAACGAAATCTGTAATTTTATTTCCTGTTTTTGGGTAAGTAACATTAGGTTCTTCGGGAATGCTTTCCTCTATTTCTTCGCCTATTTCTTCAATTTTTTGCTGTGGAAGACTGTCTACAATTTCAACGTTTTTTGTATCGTTATTTGATTGTTTTTTGCAAGATTGAAGAGCGAAAATAAATATAATAACTGCGATAATCGATGATAGTTTATTCATTGAAATGATGTTGCCTAAATAATTAATTTTTGATGAGTTCTATTTTTAAATTTTCGATTTTAGAAGGACCGCTCATTCTTTTATTAATGATATTTCCGTTTTCATCTGCCAGGAAATGCCACGGAATTGCCAAAGATGAATTGCCATTTAAAATTCTTAAGTCAGCATCTAATTTTTCATTTACTCTAATGTGATAACCTTCTAGATTGTAAAAATGAGCCATTTCTTTCCATTGTTTTTCTTTAAAATCTTTATCAATTGAGATATAGACCATTGTAATGTTTTTAGATTTTAGCAATTCGTACAATTTGGCATTGTATTTAAATTCCTCTTTGCACGGACCACACCACGTTGCCCAGACATCGACATAATATTGCTTTCCTTTTAAATCTTTTAAAACGTCTTTTAACAAAGTAAAATCTGCGGTATTTTCTGCAAACTTAATTTTTTCATTTAAAGATTCCTTTTGTTTGTTATGAAAATTAATGACGGGAATAATAACAGGTTCTAAAAAAGAAATAAAACGGCTTGAAGGGTATTCTTTTTTAAATTGATCAAAAAGGGTAAGCAGTTCTTTTTCATAATTTTGATTAATCGCATTGTAATAAATGTAAGCTGCGATGAAATATTCTAATTGAAATCCAGTTAAATATTTTTTTGCAGTTTCAATATTATGAGTATGAATAAGTCCTTTTTTTCCAATTTCTGATAATGCAGAAGTGGTTACTTTTTCTAAAATCAATTCCTTGTAACGTAAATAATTTTCGATGTAAAAATAAAACCAAGGCGAACTTAAAAGCTTTGGATCTGTAATAGGATTTGATTGAAAAACAGATGCCCAAAGTTCAGAATATTCTACTTCTGTCAAGGTGTTTTTATTTCTTTCTGAATTTAAAAAGTTGATAAAGGCGAGACTTCCTTGTGCGCCTTTGTAAAAATAATCTCGATCTGATTCAATAAGATCATAAAAGTTTTTTGAAATCTTTTTCTCTTTCAATAATTTTTTAAAACCGATGATTTCGGTTTGGTAGCTTTGATTGAGTTTTTGATTGATATTATAAACGATGCTGTCCTTTTGGTAATTTCTTGTTTCGAGTTCAAAGTGACCGCCGACAATCATACTTCGATTAGAAAGTTGATTGTATAATTCTTGGCCTTTTTGGTTTGAAGATTCTACGCGGAATTTATTTTCAGCATTTTCGGTATTGATATCAACTTTATAATTCATTCCAGGCTCGGCAATTAAGGTTCCAAATGATTTATAATTGTTTGATAGATCAATAAAACAAGTTTTGTCTGAATGCAGTTGTATTTCAAAATTTCCTGCTGAATCTGGTTGTATAGAATTGGTAAAACCAAAATATTCGATTCCGTTAATAGGCAAGGTATATTCAATTGTTTCAGGGATTTTTCCATTTATTTTTCCGGTTATTTTAATATTGTCCTTTTTGGTCTGACAAATTGAAATTGCAGGAAGCATTAGTATTAGGATTAATTGAAACAACTTCATAGTTTAAGGTTTTAATTAATTTTTGATTACCTCAAATATAGATTTTTTATTATGTAAAAAACGCATTTTTAAAGAGATAACGTCCTAAAAACTCCATTGAATTTAGCTATTGATTGTATTTAGAAAGAACATATTCCTTAAGTTTTTTGTCGAATCTCGGATCTGTTCCAAAACGATAATTTTTAGGTAACCCAAAACGAATTTTAAAATCAATAGTCGGAAAAGTATATACTCTATCGCAACCAAATGAAGATACTGCATTCCAAAACCAGAGGCCATAAATTTTTCTTCCATTTAATGTGAGTACTACTGGCAATCCTGATAAAGGAATTTTTAAATCTGTAAATTTATGTTTTCCTTTTTCGGTTAAAATTATTTGTTGCGTTTGCCAATTAAAATGCTTGATGTCCTTTTCATTTAATAGAGGAACGGAACTCAATTTGGCTTTTTCTAAATCAAAACAATATTTGCAATCAGAATTCGAGTTTTTATAATTTTCAACATAGAAAAATTCAATTTCGGATTTTTGTGAATATAAATTAAATCCGATGAAAAGTAAAAACGTGAAAAATAGATTTGGTTTCATTATTTTACAGTTTTAGAAAAAAGAGTAGCAGTGTCATTATTCAGGTGTTACTTCATTTCAACTTTCAAATTATTTACAAACTCTTCCAGGATACTTTCATAAAATGGAAATTTAGCTTCTTTAACACTTATTCCAATCGTAAATGAATTAGTTTTGGAACTTACATCAATAAAAAAGTATCGATACAGATTATTGTTTGATTCCACATTCTTATCCATTTTTACTTTAGTAATTTTTAGTGCTGGATCATTAATACTAAATTTATAATCAAATTGTGTAGAAGTAGGATTAGGTTCTTTTTTTTCTTTCGGAATATATATTTCTACATCAGGAGCTTCTGAAAATTTATTTATGGCATTTTGTTTGTCATTGACAGGTCTACATAAATAGGTAATCAATGAATCCTCTTCAGTTTTGTCGAAATAAATCCAAATGTGATTAGGAGTAGAAGCTTTAACATTTATTTCGTCAAAAGTATATTTGTCGTCATAATAGATATTTGTCATAAAGCTTCCGTCATCATTATATTTTTTCCATTTCCCATACCAATAATTATCCTTAGCGAGGCCTTTTCCAATTAGTATTCCTTTAGCATTATAATAGGATGTTTCGCCGTTAAAAGCGTCATTTACATAGTTTGTAGCTCTTCTGATTTGGCCATTATCAAAATATGAAAAAGATTTTCCTTGTTTAATATTATTTACAAATGGAGTGGTTTCAATTAAAATTCCTTTTTCATTATAAAAATTAAATTTTCCCTGTCTAACTAAAGAATCCTTTTTTGTAGAATATCCTGTCATTTGAAGCGTATTGTTTATGTAATAATCTTTAACTTCAAAAAGATTGGCACTAGGCGAAACGACTCTGTAAAAGGCGGCGTTTTTCTTTTCACAAACTTTCCAGTCTGCGTCATAAAATGTGGTGGTCTGAGAAAAACTTAAATGAGCAATTACAAAAGATAAAACTGAAAAAAAGAATTTCATAAATTTAGATTAGTTAGTTTTGATGCTGTTTTTTTTTATTTCGTTTTGTCAATCAGTCATTTATCAATCAGTTGCTTTTGGGTCTGACAAAAGTCAGGATTTGTTATTTTCTCAAATATATGATATTTCCTTATAAAATTTCAAAAGTTTTTTCTAGTTTTAAGTGATATCCATTGTTTACCACTTTAAGGTGTCAAAAAAAGCATCAACCTGTCTAATGATGACATGCAAAACATCATTTTATTAATCTGTCAGGTTTTAAAAATGTCATGTTGTCAGATGATTATTGTCGTGCCAATAGTAAAACTGACAATTTACTTTGGTTTTTTATATTGGCACAAAGATTGACTTATGCCACCTGAGTTATAAAATTAAATCAAAAATTAAATATATAAAAAATGGGTAAAATAATCGGAATTGACTTAGGTACGACGAACTCTTGTGTTTCTGTAATGGAAGGTAACGAAGCAGTTGTTATCCCTAACGCAGAAGGAAAAAGAACTACACCATCTATCATCGCTTTTGTTGAAGGTGGAGAAATTAAAGTAGGTGATCCTGCAAAAAGACAAGCAGTAACTAACCCTACAAAAACGATTGCTTCTATTAAACGTTTTATGGGACACACTTTTGCTGAAACTCAAGATGAGGCAAAAAGAGTTCCTTACAGTGTTGTAAAAGGTGACAACAATACTCCACGTGTGGATATTGACGGTCGTTTATACACTGCTCAAGAATTGTCTGCAATGACACTTCAAAAAATGAAAAAAACTGCTGAAGACTATTTAGGTCAAACAGTAACTGAGGCAGTTATTACAGTTCCTGCTTACTTTAACGATGCTCAGCGTCAAGCTACAAAAGAAGCTGGAGAAATCGCTGGTCTTAAAGTTATGCGTATCATCAACGAGCCAACTGCTGCTGCACTTGCTTACGGATTAGATAAAAAAGGAACTGACCAAAAAATTGCTGTTTACGATTTAGGTGGAGGTACTTTTGATATCTCTGTTCTTGAATTAGGAGACGGTGTATTCGAAGTATTATCTACAAATGGTGATACTCACTTAGGTGGTGATGATTTTGACCAAGTTGTTATTGACTGGTTAGCTGACGAATTCAAAACTGAAGAAGGTATTGATTTACGTTTAGATCCAATGTCATTACAGCGTTTGAAAGAAGCTGCTGAGAAAGCTAAGATTGAATTATCATCTTCTGCTGAAACAGAAATCAACTTACCATACGTAACGGCTACTGCTTCTGGACCAAAACACTTAGTGAAAAAATTATCTAGAGCTAAATTTGAGCAATTATCAGATTCTTTAGTAAAACGTTCTATGGAGCCAGTTGCTAAAGCATTAAAAGATGCAGGTTTATCTACATCTGATATCGACGAAGTAATCCTTGTGGGAGGTTCTACTCGTATGCCAAGAATCGCTGACGAGGTTGAAAAATTCTTCGGTAAAAAAGCTTCTAAAGGAGTTAACCCTGATGAGGTTGTGGCTATTGGAGCTGCTATTCAAGGTGGAGTTTTATCTGGAGATGTAAAAGATGTATTGTTACTTGACGTAACACCACTTTCTTTAGGTATCGAAACTATGGGTGGTGTATTGACTAAATTAATCGAGTCTAACACAACTATCCCAACTAAAAAATCTCAAGTATTCTCTACTGCTGCTGATTCTCAACCATCTGTTGAAATCCACGTATTACAAGGAGAAAGAGCAATGGCTGCTGATAACAAAACTATCGGTCGTTTCCACTTAGATGGTATTCCACCAGCACCAAGAGGAGTTCCTCAAATCGAAGTAACTTTCGATATCGATGCTAATGGTATCATCAAAGTTTCTGCAACTGACAAAGGAACAGGAAAATCTCACGATATCCGTATCGAAGCTTCTTCTGGATTAACAGCTGAAGAAATCGAAAAAATGAAAAAAGATGCTGAAGCTAACGCTGATGCTGACAGAATCGCAAAAGAAAGAGCTGAGAAATTAAACGAAGCTGACAGTACTATCTTCCAAACTGAATCTCAACTGAAAGAGTTAGGAGATAAATTGACAGACGAGCAAAAAACAGCTATCGAATACGCTTTAACTGAATTGAGAATGGCTCACCAATCTCAAGATCTTGATGCAATCCAAAAAGGATTAGACAATGTAAATGCAGCTTGGAAAACGGCTACAGAAGCAATGTACGCTCAAGGAGGTGAAGGACAACAAGCTGCTCCACAACAAGAGCAGTCTTCTGGAGACAATGTTGAAGACGTTGAATTCGAAGAAGTAAAATAATTCTTTAGTACTAAGTAATTAGTACAAAGTATTAAGATAGAAAACCGAGTCAGAAATGGCTCGGTTTTTTTTATGGGATATAATTTGGATGATTTCCATAAACTGATAAATGTCATTTCCTGTTCGAATTCTTTTTCGTAATATTACTATTGTAAATTTTCATGAATGAGAAAGATCAAATACAAGAAAGGACGCAAGCTGCAACACATTACATTAGAGTATACAGGTACGCATAAAGAACATGAAGCCGAAATGCAACTTTTTGTGTATGATGATGCCGATGTAGTTGAATACGAAAAGTTCACTGTTTTAGCTTTAAACTCTTGTTTTGATTACACTAAAAACAATTGGCTCAATATTCATGGTTTAAATGATATCAATCTTATAAAGACGATTGGAGCTCATTTTAAACTAGATGATTTTTTACTTGCCGATATTTTAAACACTACAAAGAGAACAAAACTAGAAGAACAGCAAGATGTTTTGTTCTTTAATATAAAATCGCTTCTTCCTTCTGAAAACTCAGATAATATTAGCGTAGAACAATTAAGTTTCATTTTAAAAGACGGAATCTTAATTTCCTTTCAAGAAAAACGAAGCGACTTCTTTACCCATATTCGAGAACGTTTACGTACTCATGCAGGAATAGTTAGAACCAAAAAGGTAGATTATCTCTTGTATTTACTTTTAGACGCTGTAATGGAAAATTTTTACATTACATTGGAGGATGAAGAAGATAAAGTTGAAGAGTTGATTAACCAAACTAAAAAAGAGGCCAAGCCCATTATTTTAGAAAAGATAGAAAACCACAGAGATAATTTAAATTTTTTGAAACGTTCTATTGTACCGCTTAGAGATTCACTTTATTACTTAAAAACTAAGAAAGATGATAACGATGATAATGGTTTAATTCAAAAAGAAACATTCAATTTCTTCATAAGACTACATCAAAAAAGTTTGGAACTTTTAGAACAGATTGAATCGGATATGAGTGCTTTAGAAAGTGCTTCCAACTTTTATTTTTCGGAACAAAGCCGGAAAATGAATGAAATCATGAAAACGCTGACCATTATTTCAGCCATATTTATTCCGCTTACTTTTATTGTGGGAGTGTACGGAATGAATTTTGAATACATGCCTGAACTCAAAATGAAAAATGGCTATTTTATGGTTATGGGAATAATGTTTTTGTTGGTGATAGCCCTAATCATTTATTTCAAGAAAAGACGGTGGTTTTAACGTTTGTTTGTCTTCGAAAAATTTGATTTTGTATAAATTTGTTATTTAGAATAAATATAAATAATTATGAGTAAAGCAATATATATAGCCACTAGTGATCATAATAGTGGTAAATCAATTATTACACTCGGATTAATGAGTATCTTAATTGGTAAGACAGCCAAGGTAGGTTATTTTAGGCCTATCATTGAAGATTTTGATGATGGTGAAAAAGACAATCATATCGAAACTGTTTTGTCGTATTTTAATCTTGATATTCAATTTGAAGATGCTTATGCCATTACAAAAAGCAGATTGATCAAGAAAAAGAATAAAGGGAAAATAGGGGAGGTTTTAGATACTATTATTGAGAAATACAAAAAATTAGAAGAAAGATTCGATTTTGTTTTGGTTGAAGGAACAAGCTTTACAGGAGAAGGAACTTCAATCGAACTAGATTTGAATGTTCTGATAGCCAAAAACCTTGGAATTCCAACCATTATTGTCGGTTCTGGAGTGGGCAAAACTTTAGAAGAACTTTTAGATAGTTTGTATTTGGTTTATGATTCTTTCAAATTAAAAGAGGTTGAGGTTTTATCAGTTTTTGCCAATAAAGTACAGCCTGAAAATATTGAATTGGTTACGAATAGTTTGCAAAAAACATTGCCATCACATGTTTTGATCAATACCATTCCGTTGGTTTCTAGTTTGAATAATCCAACAATGCAGGAAATTGTCAATGTTTTGGATGCGAAAGTTTTGTTTGGAGAAAATTATTTAAACAACGAAATCGGTCATTACAGCGTGGGAGCCATGCAGCTTCATAATTACCTTGTACATTTAAATAACAATGCGTTGGTAATTACTCCAGGAGATCGTTCAGATATTATTTTAGGGGCTTTACAGGCGAATGAATCAGCCAATTATCCAACGATATCAGGAATTATCCTGACAGGAAATATTGTTCCAGAAGAAAGTATTTTAAAGCTTATTGAAGGACTTTCTGCTATCGTTCCGATTATTGCTGTTGACGGAGGAACTTATCATATTACAAACAAGATTGGTTCGATAAAATCGGAGATTTATGCCAATAACACACATAAAATAGAAACATCAATAACAACATTCGAGAAATACGTCGATAACGAAGCGCTGTCTGAAAGATTAATCACTTTTGTGGCAGAAGGAATGACGCCAAAAATGTTTCAATATAATATGGTTAAAAGAGCGAAACAGCACAGAAAACATATTGTATTGCCAGAAGGAAATGATGATAGAATTATTACAGCCGCATCAAGGTTATTAGATATGGATGTGGTTGATATTTCAATTATTGGAGATAAAAAACAAATCGAGAATAAAGTAGTTGAACTTGGAATTACACTCGATTTTTCAAAAGTAAATATCATTAATCCAAAAGAATCTGAACTTTACGAAGATTATGCTAATACGTATTACGAGCTTAGAAAAGCGAAAAACGTAAGTATTACCATGGCAAGAGATTTAATGGAAGACGTTTCCTATTTTGGAACAATGATGGTATACAAAGGGCATGCAGACGGAATGGTTTCTGGCGCAGCACATACTACACAGCATACCATTTTGCCAGCATTGCAATTCATTAAAACAAAACCAAATTCATCTGTAGTTTCTTCTGTATTTTTTATGTGTTTAGAAGATCGGGTTTCAGTTTTTGGAGATTGCGCCATCAATCCAAATCCAACAGCAGAACAATTGGCAGAAATTGCGATTTCTTCTGCTGAATCAAGTTTGGCATTCGGAATTGAACCAAAAATTGCCATGCTTTCTTATTCTTCTGGATCATCAGGAAAAGGAGATGAAGTTGATAAAGTAAGAACTGCAACGGCAATCGTAAAAGAGAAAAGACCAGATTTAAAAATTGAAGGTCCAATTCAGTACGATGCTGCAGTTGATTTAAGCGTTGGAAAAAGCAAAATGCCAGATTCTGAAGTAGCAGGGCAAGCAAGTGTGTTAATTTTCCCTGACTTAAACACAGGAAATAATACTTACAAAGCCGTTCAGAGAGAAACCGGAGCTTTGGCCATCGGACCAATGTTGCAAGGTTTAAACAAGCCTGTAAATGACTTAAGCCGTGGTTGTACCGTTGATGATATCATTAATACCGTGGTTATTACAGCGATTCAAGCTCAGGGAATGTAATACAATTGTGAATTGTTAATGGTAAATTGTGAATTATATTTTGCCTTAAAAAGTTTTGAGTCTTTTTAAAAACTCAGCGCCTTATAAACTTAGCATCTTAGCACCTTAAAAAAAATGAAAATACTTATTATAAACTCAGGAAGTTCTTCAATTAAATATCAATTAATGGTTATGCCAGAAAACGAAGTAATTTGTTCTGGAATGATCGACAGAATTGGTTTAGAAACTTCAAATGTAACTTTTAAAACAGCAACAGCTTCAATTGAAGAAATGCTTCCAATTCCGAACCATAAAGTAGGTTTGCAGAAAGTAGCCAATATGCTTTTGGATGCTGAAAAAGGAGTAATTAAATCGACTTCAGAAATTACAGCAGTTGGACATCGCGTTGTTCACGGTGGAAGCGATTTTAGTGATACAGTTAAAATTAATGATAAAGTAAAAGAAAAAATCAAACAGCTTTTTGAATTGGCACCTTTACACAATCCAGCAAATTTGGAGGGGATTAATGTAGCGGAAGAGATTTTTAGTTCTGCCGAACAAATTGCAGTTTTTGATACTGCTTTTCATCAAACAATGCCAGAAGTGGCATATAAATATGCTATTCCGAATTACCTTTTAACAGAGAATAAAGTTCGTGTTTACGGTTTTCACGGAACAAGTCATAAATATGTTTCTGAGAAAGCAATTGATTATTTAAAAGACAATTCTAAAATAATTACCATTCACTTAGGAAACGGTTGTAGTATGGCAGCTATTAAAGATGGTAAATGCATTGACACCACAATGGGATTTTCACCTTCAAATGGTCTGATTATGGGAACTCGAGCTGGTGATATCGATCAGTCGGTTATTTTTTATATGATTAAAAATCTGGGATATACTCCAGATGAAGTAAATGCCGTTTTATTAAAACAAAGCGGAATGCTTGGACTTACAGGTTATAGTGATTTGCGAGATATTGAAGCAGAAGCAGAAAAAGGAAATAAAGACTGTAAGTTGGCATTGCAAATGAATGCTTATAGAATTAGAAAAACTATTGGTGCTTATGCAGCAGCTTTAAACGGATTGAATGCGATTGTTTTTACTGCCGGAATTGGAGAAAACTCATCTTTCATGCGTAATTTAATCTGTACAGATATGGATTATTTTGGAATTGAAATCGACAAAGAAAAAAATCAAATTCGTTCTAAAGAGCCAAGAGAAATAAATACAAATAACTCAATTGTAAAAGTTTTGGTTGTTCCGACAGACGAAGAATATGAAATTGCCAATCAGGTTTATCAGTTATTAGAAAATTAAATTTAAAAATAGTATCAGAAGAAACTCCTCAAGCTTGAGGAGTTTTTTTTGCCCTAAAATGAATATTGAGTATCTTTGGATTTAAAAACGAATATCTTGAAATCGATACTTTTTAAATCAGTTATCTTCTTTTTCATCGCTTTACAACTTCAAGCCCAAGAATTACTTCCATTTGTCGAAAATTACAGCAAATCAGATTACCAAGGAGATAATCAGATCTGGAATGTGGCTCAAGGAAATAATGATGCGATGTATTTTGCTAATAATCACTATTTATTGCGTTACGACGGAGTAAAATGGGAAAAATATACACTTCCAAATAAAACCATCATTCGATCTATTTTGATTGAAGGGGATAAAATCTATTCTGGTTCTTATAAAGAATTTGGTTATTGGTACAGAAAAGACGGGACAATGCACTATGTTTCGATTACCAAAAATCTTAGATTATTTGATGAAAGGGATAATGAGGAAATTTGGAAAATCTTCAGATTTAATGGTTCACTTTATTTTCAATCGTTCAATGATGTCTTTATTTATGATGGAAAAACAATTAAGAAAATCAAATTTCCATTTCTGATTTCTTACTGTTTTGCTGTCGATAAAAATTTATTTGTGGCCTCTGTTCAGGATGGAATTTTCAAAATGAATGGTAAGCATATTGCTAATCCGAAAGGTTGGGATGTTCTAAAAAAGACAGTTGTACATGCGGTTGAAAAGTATCAGAACAAGATATACATTTTTACACAAAAAAAAGGTGTTTTTGTTTCGGATAAAAATGGCTTAAAACCTTGGGATAATCCAATAAACGAGACTTTAAAATCGGCTACGATTAATGTAGCAAAATTTATTAAAGGAGAAAAGTTGATAATAGGAACCGGAAATCGTGGTATTATCATTTTAGATTTAAAGAACAACTCTTATAAAAACATTGAACGTGATAATGTTTTAATGAATAATTCGGTTTTAAGTCTAGGATTTGATAAGGAAAATGATCTCTGGGTTGGTTTAGATAATGGTATTGCACATGTTGAAGTTAATTCTCCTATTTCTTTTTTCTACGATAATTCAGGACTTTTGGGTTCTGTATATGCTGTAGCGACAATTAACAAAGGATATTTAATTGCTTCTAACCACGGTATTTTTGAATATAGTGGTGGAAAATTTAATATAATGCCAAATACACAGGGGCAAGGTTGGAATATTTCTTTAATTGACGGAAAATACATTATTGGTCATAATGACGGAACTTTTTCGTACGCCAATAACACTTTAGAAAAAATAAACGGAGTGAGTGGCGGCTGGAATATGTCAAAAAGTAGCATTAATAATACCTACTTTCAATCCACCTACAGTGGTATTTTAGTTTATGATGATCTGTCCAATTTATCTCATTATAAGATTATTAAGGATCTCGCAAAGCCTATTAAATATGTAGCTCAGAATAAAAAGAATGAAATCTGGGCGGCTGACAATTACCGTGGTTTGTATCGTGTTTTATTAGACGATAATTACAATACGCTGAAAGTTGAAAACGTGACACAGCAAAGTAAAATAAAAAACGACTTTGGGATAAAGATTTTTGAATTTAGAAAAGAAATCCTCTTTTTGATTAATAATGTTTGGTATACTTATAATTCAATTTCTAATAAATTGCAAGAAAACGATTTGTTCAATGCAAGTTTTAAAAATGTGACTGATATTGTATCTATAGATGAAGATCATTTCATGGTTTTACAAAATGGAATTTTATATCACATCTATGCGCAAGGAAACAAGTTTATTTGGAATATCATTCAGGAGAAATATTATAAAGGAAAGCTAATTAATGAAAATTTAAGAATCTTTAAAACTGGCAACGATTATTTGTTTAATCTTGATGATGGATTTATTTCTTTAAAATTAAAATACGAAAACAAACAAAACTCGAAAGTAGAAGTAGAAGCTTTTAGTAATGATGTCTTAATTCCAAATGAATCGAAAATAAAATTCAATACAGAATTGAAGATTAATGTTATTTCCGGAATTTACGGTGCAAGTAAGCCAAATTTATTTTATAAACTAAATAGGGAAAAAGATTTTGTACCCATTTCTGACGGGTTAATTATTTTGAATAACCTAAGCAGCGGATATCATTCTGTAGAAATATTTAAGCATGACGGAGCAACTTATGACAAAGTTTCTTCTTATAAGTTTAAGGTTTCAGAACCTTGGTATTTTTCTTTCTGGATGATTCTTCTTTATCTTTTAATAATTGGTACAGTCTTATTCTTTTATTACAAATGGAATAAACTTCGATATATGCAAAAATTAAAATTGCAGGCAGAAGAACTGAAACATCAGAGAGAAATTCTCGAAATGGAACTGAAGAAAGAAAATGAATTGAATATTCAGGAATACGAAAAACATATTTTAGAATTAGAATTACAGACAAAATCTTCTGAAGTTGCTGGAAAATCACTTTCTATTGCAAAACAGACAGAAATGATTGATAAAATCCAGGATATTTTAGAAACCGAAAAAGATTTCAGTAAACTTAAGAATGAAATCAAGAAAGCGATTAAGATTAATGAAGTAAATAAACACGAATGGGAAACATTTGAGACAAATTTGAATCAAATCCATAATGAGTTTATCATAAATCTATCTAAAAAATTCCCACACCTTACACCTAAGGATATTAAACTCTGTGTTTATCTTAAAATGAACCTTTCTTCTAAAGAAATTGCACCTATGATGAACATCTCATTTAGAGGTGTAGAATTGCATAGATATCGCCTAAGAAAGAAACTAAACCTTACCCAAGACGAAAACCTATCAAAATTTTTATTAAGTCTCTAAGATTTGATTTTGTTTTTTACAGAATTTATATTTTTAGATATCATTTTTTATATAATTGTGATACATCATTACTACATCATAACGATATGTTAAAGGATTTTTGTTAACATTTATTGCGTTGATAATCATTATGGTAACATAAAATTTTAACATAATGATGTAGCTATGCTGTAGTGGTATATGATGTACTACAACGTTGTAATTGCTTAATTTGGCTCTACTAACTTAAACGATTACGTACTGTATGAAAAATTTTATTTTTAGCTTTTTAGCTCTCTTGTTGCTGCCTACATATATGATGGGGCAAGCACAAGCAATCAAAGGGAAAGTAGTTGACAGCAGCGGAATGGGAATTCCAGGAGCAATAATTGCTTCTTCTGATGCTAGGGCAACTGCAGATGCAGATTTCGATGGGAACTTTACAATCAACGCAAAACCTGGAGACATTTTAAAAATCTCTATGTTAGGTTTTGATTCGGTTTCTGTGCCAGCTACTGCCGCACCAATGACTATTACTTTAAAAGAATCAGGAGATACTGCCTTAAAAGAAGTAGTTGTAATTGGGTACGGTACAAGAAAGAAAATTGATAATACTTCGGCGGTTAGCTCAATTAAGTCCGAAGAGATTACCAAAATGAAAGTAATAAACGCATCGCAAGCTATTCAAGGTAAAGCTGCGGGGGTTCAGGTTGCTACATCAGATGCGCCAGGTAGTACTCCATCTATTGTTATTAGAGGGGTTGGTACCGCATTAGGAGGAAGAAATCCATTGTATGTTGTGGATGGTATGCCTACTGATAATATTAATAATATCAACTCAAATGATATTACTTCTTATGAAGTTTTAAAAGATGCTTCTGCACTTGCTATTTATGGTACAAGAGGTGCGAATGGGGTTATCATGATTACTACTAAAACTGGTAAAGGAAAACTTGTTGTAGATATCGACAGTTATGCAGGTTTTAGATCGCCTCTAAAGAAAGTAAAAATGGCCAATGCTGACCAATATATTCAGTATAACAATGCTGCATTTATTAGTCAATTTCCTGCCGGAAGATTTTCTCAAAATCAACCTTATAATACAAACTGGTTTGATGAGATTACTAGAACAGGAACTTATACTCAAAACAACATCTCGCTTTCTGGATCTGGAGACAATATAAAATACTTTTTCAGTGTTGGTAATTACGAAGAAGATGGAATTTTAAAAGGTACAGAATATGGCCGTACTACTTTTAGAAGTAATAATGAGTACAAAATCTCAGAAAAACTTAAAATTAGCCAAAATTTCAGTGTTAGTTCTATAAAAAATACTCCAAAACCAATGTCTGCATTTACATCTGCTTACAGACAATCTCCATTGGTTCCAGTACGTTTTCCTGATGGAAAATATGGTGTTCCATTTTTACAAAATGGTGTAATCTCTGAATCAGGAGATTCTTTCAACTCAGTTGGTAATCCTGTTGTTGCTTTAGATTATAATAATGAGCAGCAAAAGACGGTTATGCTTCAAGGTGGATTAAAATTAGACTGGGATATCATGAAATCTTTGAAATTTACTTCACAGTTTAACGGAGAATATTATACGTATAAGCAATATAATTTTGTTGATAATTTAGGTCTTTGGTTAGCAGCAGATCCAACAAGAGTAGAATCTGCTTATGATAAAAATAGTTTGAATACAAACACTTTGACAAGAAATACAGAAGATTATTTCAATTGGAATTTATCAAATTATTTTACATATAATAAAGTTTTCGGAGAAATTCATGACGTAGAAGTAACTGCGGGTATCGAGGCTAATGTGGTAGGAATTAGATCAAAAACTACTGCAGAAATAAAGAATGTTAATCCAAATAGTAACTATTGGGCACTTGATGGTGTTGCCTACGCTCAAAATGGAGGTGTAACTAATTATAGAGCTATAAATGAAAATGAATCTCGATTAGCATCTTATTTTGCTCGTTTCCAATACAAATTAATGGATAGATATTTATTGACGGGTACTGTGAGACGTGATGGATCTTCAAATTATTCAAGCGATTATCGTTGGGGAACATTCCCGTCAGTTGGACTTGGATGGATTGTAACTAAAGAAAGCTTTTTATCTGACATCAAAGGTTTAGATTTATTAAAACTTAGAGGTTCTTGGGGTAAATTAGGTAACCAAAAAGTACCATTAAACATCCAATCATTTACATCTGGAGTAGATTATAATGGAGGTTCTGGAACAACTATTAATTCTCAAATTGACCCTAGTTTAGGATGGGAAATTGTTGAAGAAGCTTCTGTAGGTTTAGATGTTGAATTATTCAATAGCAGATTTAAAGGATCATTTGATGTGTACAGCAAAAACACAAATAACGCGATTTTAAATGTTACGCCTTATTCAACTTCAGGAATTACTTTAGAGTCTCCAACACATGTAGGAGAAGTAACTAATAAAGGATACGAAATTGCTTTACGTTGGGATGATAAAATTACAGATAACTTAAGCTACTGGGTAGGAGGAAATTTCTCTCATAATAAAAATGAATTAGCTAGTTTGAAAAATGTTAGACTTGCAACAATCAATGGAGGTTCATTAGGTAACGGTCAAGTAACAAAGATTCTTGATAATACATCGGTAGGACAGCCTTTAGGTAGTTTCTATATGTACGAATATGCAGGTGTTGATCCAGCAAACGGACAGATGTTATACTACACAGCAGACGGTAATAAGGTAGCTCAAGGAGCTTTAGATCAAACTAAAGATAGAAAATATGTAGGTTCAGTTCTACCAACTTCTACTTACGGAGTTACTTTAGGATTAAATTACAAAAACATTGATTTCTCTGTAGATGGATACGGTACAGGAGGAGCTAAAGTATATAATGGTAAAAAAGCGCAGCGTTTTTATGGTGAGAATGTAGAAACATCTTTACTAAATAACATGTGGACTCCAACCAATACAACAGGATCTAATCCAGCTCCATTTAATCAAGTTCCTGTAGCATCGACCTATTACTTAGAATCTGGAGATTATTTCAGAATTAATAATATCACTTTAGGATATAAACTTCCATTAAGAGAAGAAGGTTTTATCAGTTATTGCAGAATTTATGTAAATGCTATGAATCCTTTCATCACTCAAAAATTTTCAGGATTCTCACCTGAGGTCTTAGGAGATGGAGAATTAGTTAAAGGTACTCAGGGAGTAGAGCTAGATGCTTATCCAGCATTAAGAACATTTGTAGTTGGTGCAAACTTAAAATTTTAATATCATGAAACGATTATATATATCACTTTTTATACTTTCTGGTTTGCTTGTATCTGGATGTTCAGATGAATTTTTAGAGGTAGACCAAACAAAAAACATCCCTGCAGATCCTGCTTTAGTTGATAGCGATGCAGGTGCTACGTCAATGGTTAATGCAGTTTATAATATATTTTTAACTTGGGACATGTCTTCTTTTGCTTGGAACGGAGTTACAAGTATTATGACTGATGATGCAGACAAAGGCTCAGATCCAGGTGATACTGGAACGGATAAAGATGTTTTAGATGCTTTAACATTTAATTCTTCTACACCATCTTTTAGCAGTATTTGGAATTATAATTATGCAGGAATCAACAGAGCAAATCAAGCATTGGCAATGTTTCCAAAGCTTACAAAAGTAACTCCAGCTTTAAAAACTAGATTAGAAGGAGAAGCAAAGTTTTTAAGAGCTTTTATGTACTTTACTTTGGTTAAAGGATATGGAGGAGTTCCTATTGTTGACCGTTTACCAGTTCCTGGGAATGAGGACGATAGAATCATGCAGTTAACTCGTAAAACTCCTGCGGAAGTTTATGCTTTTATTGAGCAAGATTTAAATGATGCTATTCAAGCATTGCCGTTAAAATCAACATATAGCGGAACTGATGTTTCACGTGCATCTAAAGGAGCTGCTTATGCTTTATTGGCTAAAGTTAACTTATACCAAAAAAATTGGCAAAAAGTAGTTGATAATTGCAATTTGGTAACAGGTTATTCTCTAGTTTCAGATTATTCTGTGCAATACAAGAAAGAAGGAGAGTTTGGTCAAGAATCAATTTTCGAAATTAACGGAATCGGAGGGACTTCTTCTCCAGGATTTGGAATCGGAAATTATACTGTATCTCAGGCACCTAGAGGTGCTGGAGGATGGGGATGGGGTTTCAATACACCTTCTCAAGGACTTGCTGATGCTTATGAAGCTGGAGACGTAAGAAGAGCTGCAACTATTATTTTTAGAGGTTCAGTTTTATATGATGGAAGAGAAGTAGCATCTACAGTTTCTAACCCGATGTACAATTATAAAGCTTATTCTTCAGCGTTTTACAATCAGGAATTTACAGATACAAATCTTAGATATTTAAGATATGCTGAGGTAATCTTAATGAAAGCTGAGGCTTTAAATGAATTAGGACAAACTTCAGATGCAATTCCTTTAATCAATCAGATTAGACATAGAGCGGGCTTAGGAGATACTCCAGCAACAGGTCAGTCAGATGTTAGAAAAGCAATTTATAAAGAAAGAAGATTAGAATTTGCTTTTGAACACGATAGATGGTTTGACCTTGTAAGAACAGGACAGGCTGAAGCAGCAATGAAAGCGGATGTAAGTCCAACTTTTCCTAACGGAAAAACTTTTATAGTTGGTAAACATGAGTTATTCCCAATTCCTGCTGTTGTGGTTCAGCAATCGGCAGGTGTAACAACTCAAAACCCTGGTTATTAATCAAAATCTTTAAATCACTTCCTTCAATTTTCTGAAGGAAGTGATTATTTACTACAATCTCAAAATCTTTATAATGATTAGAATTTCAGTTTTATTTTTAGCTTTTACTTTTTTTAGTTGTGGATCGAATGCAGAGAAGTCAAAAGAAAATGCAGAAGAAAATACTTCTGGCGTTGTTGCATTAACAGATGAACAGCTTTTAGATGCTGTTCAAAAACAAACTTTTAAATACTTCTGGGATTACGCAGAACCAAATTCTGGTTTAGCAAGAGAGCGTTATCATCCAGACGGGAATTATCCTGAAAACGATTCAAATATCGTAACGACAGGAGGTTCAGGTTTCGGATTAATGGCTCTGGTTTCAGGAATGTCTCAGGGGTATATTACCAAAGAACAAGGGGTGGAGAGACTTAACAAAATTGCCGATTTTTTAGGCAAAGCAGATCGTTTTCACGGAGCATGGTCCCACTGGATTGATGGAAATACAGGAAAAGTAAAACCTTTTGGAACCAAAGATAATGGTGGAGATTTAGTCGAAACTTCATTTTTGGTTGCAGGAATGATTACCGTTCGTGAATATCTTAAAGATGGTTCTGAAACAGAAAAAGCGGTTGCTAAAAAATACGACGAACTTTGGAAAGGTGTTGATTGGCAATGGTATACAAATAAGAAAAATGTCTTATACTGGCACTGGTCTCCAAGTTATGCTTGGGAAATGAATTTTCCACTAGAAGGATATAATGAATGCCTTATTACGTACATAATGGCTGCCTCTTCGCCAACGCATACAATTGATGCAAAGGCTTACCATGAAGGTTGGGCAAGAAGTGGAGGCATAGTTTCTTCAAAAACAAAATATAACATCCCACTTATTTTAAAACACAATGGTGCAGAAGAATTTGGAGGTCCGTTATTCTGGGCGCACTATTCTTATGTAGGTTTAGATCCAAATCAATTGACAGATAAATATGCTAACTATTGGGATTTAAATGTAAATCATACCAAAATCAATTACCAATATTGTGTAGAAAACCCTAATAAAAATGCGGGATATGGTCCTGAATATTGGGGATTGTCAGCATCATATTCAAGAAATCCTGATGGATCTATCGGATATAATGCACACATGCCAAGCAACGATCAAGGTGTAATTTCGCCTACAGCAGCAATCAGTTCAATTGTATATACACCAAAAGAATCAATGGCTCTAATCAGAAATTTATATGATAATCATAAAGAGGAGACTTGGGGAGACGCAGGTTTTTATGATGCTTTAAGTTTAGGAAACAAATGGGTTGCAAAACGTTACTTAGCAATTGATCAAGGTCCAGAAGTTGTGATGATTGAAAATTACAGAACTGGATTATTATGGAAATTGTTCATGCACGCTCCAGAGGTAAAACAAGGTTTGACAAAACTTGGATTTAAATCTGGTAAATACGGAATCTAAGTTTCTATGAAAAATACATTAGCATTTATATTTCTATTATTTTCTATAGTTGTTTTTGGTCAGAGTGAAACAACAGGAAAAATTAATACAGTTATAATGTCTAAATATGAGCTGGGATATGTTTTGCATCGTCCGGCGAATGTTAAGGAGAAAAAGCCATTAATTGTTTTTATTTCAGGTGATGGAGAAAAAGGTACCGATCTGGAAAAAGTAAAAATAAATGGTCCTCTAAAATATCTAAAAACAAACCAATTAGACGCTTATGTTTTGGCTCCACAATGCAAAGAAGACGAAAATTGGGATATAGAATCGATTTATCAGCTGATTGTGAAAATTCAGAAAGAAAATAAAATTGATTCAGAAAGAATTTATGTTACTGGTTTGAGCTCAGGAGGTTGGGCTTCGTGGAATTTGGCTTTTGCACATCCGGATCTATTTGCAGCAAACGTACCTGTCGCTGGTTTTGTAGATTTAATTCAGTTAGAACACGCTTGTGAAATAGCCAATATTCCAACCAGAATTTACCATGGATTGTTGGATGATGTAGTAAATGTAAATTATGCGATTACCATTTACAAGGAATTGAAAAAATGTAATGCCAAAGATGTAAAGCTGACCATTTTTGATGACGCAAATCATGACAGCTGGACAAAAGTTTATGATAATTCAGATATCTATAACTGGATGTTTCAGCAAAGAAAAACGAATACAAACAAATAAATAGAATAGAATGAAAAACAAATTAGTCTTACTTTTTTTAGGATGTGCTGTTTTGGGTTATGCTCAGAAGAAGCCAGCTAAAAATACAGTGAAAATTAAACCAAAGTCTGAATTTGTGGCGGAGTTAATGTCAAAAATGACTTTAGACGAGAAATTGGGTCAGTTAAACTTGCCTACATCTGGTGATATTACCACGGGGCAGGGAAACAGCTCAAATGTGGCAAAAAATATTGCTGAAGGTAAAGTGGGTGGTTTGTTCAACATTAAATCAGTTCAAAAAATCAAAGAAGTGCAGAAAATTGCGGTTGAACAAAGCCGTTTGAAAATTCCGTTGCTTTTTGGTATGGACGTTATTCACGGTTACGAAACGACATTCCCAATTCCACTAGGATTATCTTGTACTTGGGATATGGGCTTAATCGAAAGAAGTGCTCAAATTGCTGCTAAAGAAGCAAGTGCAGACGGAATTAACTGGACATTCTCTCCAATGGTTGATGTTTCTCGCGATCCAAGATGGGGAAGAGTTTCTGAAGGATCAGGAGAAGATCCGTACTTAGGAAGCCAAATTGCAAAAGCAATGGTAAACGGTTACCAACAGCATGATCTTTCTAAAAATAATTCAATTTTAGCTTGTGTAAAACACTTTGCATTATATGGTGCTCCAGAAGGAGGACGTGATTATAATACAGTTGACATGAGCCACATTAGAATGTTCAACGATTATTTCCCTCCTTACAAAGCAGCTGTTGACGCTGGTGTAGGTTCTGTAATGGCTTCTTTCAACGAAGTGGACGGAATTCCAGCAACAGGAAACAAATGGTTAATGACAGATGTTTTAAGAAAACAATGGGGTTTCAAAGGATTTGTAGTAACAGATTACACTGGAATTCCTGAAATGATTCCTCACGGAATGGGAGATCTTCAAGATGTTTCGGCTTTGGCTTTAAACGCTGGTGTTGAAATGGATATGGTTGGAGAAGGTTTCTTAGGAACTTTGAAAAAATCTTTAGACGAAGGAAAAGTAAAGATAGAGACAATCGACAATGCGGTTAAATTGATTTTAGAAGCAAAATACGATTTAGGATTATTCCAAGATCCATATAAATACTGTGATGAGAAAAGAGCTAAAACAGAGATTTTTACAACAGACAGCAGAAAAGAAGCTCGTTCAATTGCTGCTCAATCTTTAGTTTTATTAAAAAACCAAAACCAGCTTTTACCACTTAAAAAATCTGGAACTATTGGTTTAATCGGGCCATTAGCAGATGCTAAAGAAAATATGCCAGGAACTTGGAGTGTGGCTACAAGAATGGAAAATGCAGTGTCACTATTAGCAGGAATCAAAGAAGTAGCTGGAAAAAATACAAAAGTTTTATATGCGAAAGGAAGTAACTTAGATTACGATGAAACTTTTGAAACAAATGCTACAATGTTTGGAAAAACATTACACCGTGATTCTCGTTCAAAAGAAGATTTATTGGCAGAGGCTTTAAAAGTAGCTGAGCAATCAGATGTTATTGTTGCAGCTTTGGGAGAATCTGCTGAAATGAGCGGAGAATCTAGTAGCCGTACAAACTTGGAAATTCCACAAGCGCAAAAAGATTTATTAAACGCTTTAT
The DNA here is from genome assembly GCF_020026915.1 of Flavobacterium potami. GTDB lineage: Bacteria > Bacteroidota > Bacteroidia > Flavobacteriales > Flavobacteriaceae > Flavobacterium > Flavobacterium potami. The sequence goes on from NZ_JAINUY010000002.1 coordinate 612,730, forward strand.
TGAAAACAGGAAAACCAGTTGTTGTCGTTTTATTTGACGGACGTCCATTAGTAATTACTGATGAAGAAAAAACAGTTCCTGCAATCTTAAATGCTTGGTTTGCTGGTACTGAAGCAGGTTACGCTATTGCTGATGTTTTATTTGGAGATGTAAATCCTTCTGGAAAATTAACTTCAACTTTCCCAAGAAGCGTTGGACAATTGCCAATTTATTACGCACACAAAAATACAGGAAGACCACTTTCTAATACAGAAGGAAAATTCGAAAAATTCAGATCAAATTATATTGACGAAAGAAACGAACCTTTATTTCCATTTGGATTCGGTTTAAGCTACACAACTTTTGATTATTCAAACATTAAAATTTCTTCTGATAAAATGAATGCTTCTGGAAAATTGAAAGTAACTGTTGATGTAACAAATACTGGAAATTTTGACGGAAAAGAAACGGTTCAATTATACATTAGAGATTTAGTTGGTTCAGTAACAAGACCAGTTAGAGAATTAAAAGGTTTCCAAAAAATTACACTTAAAAAAGGTGAAAAACAAACAGTAAGTTTTGACATTACTGTTGAAGATTTAAAATTTTATAACTCTGATTTACAATTCGTAGCAGAGCTTGGACAGTTTGAGATTTTCATTGGAGGAAATTCGAACGCCGATAAGAAAGTTAGTTTTGAGTTAACTAAATAGTTGGTTTATTGATTAGTGAAAAGCCCTTCGTTTGGAGGGCTTTTTTTCTAAATTGAAGAGCCTTTTTTGTAATTTTTTAACTACGGTAATATGAATACTTTAAAATTAATTAGTGCAGTTTGCCTTTTGGCTTTTTCTTATGGGAACGCACAGAGAAACGCAATTGTAGCACATCGCGGAGCATGGAAAAAGAATAACCTGCCAGAAAATTCAATTGCGTCATTAAGACATGCAATCGACTTAAAGTTGCCAGGTTCAGAATTTGATGTATGGAGAACTGCTGATGATTCGCTTGTAATCAATCACGATGCACATTACAACAAACTTCTCATTGAAGAAACGAATTACGCAGATTTAATAAAATTTAAGCTTTCGAACGGAGAAAAGCTTCCAACACTTCATGAATACATTTCTGAAGGGATGCGAAACAACAAGCATACTCTTTTGGTTTGCGAAATAAAACCTTCTGAAATCAGTAAAGAAAGAGGACAAAAAACTGCTGCAGCAACAGTCGAAACCATTAAAAAATTAAAAGCCGATAAGAATACCTGCTACATCAGTTTTGATTATGATATTTTAAAAAAAATCAGATCAATTGATCCTAAAACTTCTTTGCAATATTTAGAAGGTAACAAATCTCCAAAAGAAGTAAAAGCAGATAAAATCAATGGAGTTGATTTCCATTATTCTGTTTTTCAAAAACATCCAGAATGGATAAAAGAGGCAAAGGATAACAAAATTATTTTAAATGCCTGGACAGTAAATGACGCTCAAGTTATGGATTGGCTTATCGATCATAAATTCAATTACATTACGACAAACGAACCCGAACTGTTAAAGGAAAGATTACAGGCAAAAAAATAAATCTTTCAGGCTTTACAAACTTAAAATCTAACCATGATGAAAAAGATATATAAAAAATTAACGCCAATTCTTTTGTTTTCGATTCTTTTCGGAAGCAGTCTTTTGGCTCAAAATTCTGGTAAAACAGAATGGTTTGATCCTAATAGACCAGCCACAACGTATTGTAATCCGATTAATATTGGTTACAATTACACCACGTTTAATCACAATAGAATTCCAGAATCGCGTCGTTCTAGTGCAGATCCTGTAATTATTACCTACAAAGGAGAATACTATTTATTTGCAACCAATCAAGCAGGTTTCTTTTGGAGTAAAGACATGTCAGACTGGAATTTCGTTTACGGAAGTTTCCAAAGACAGCCGGGTGACGATGATCAATGTGCTCCTGCAGCCTGGGTTGTAAACGATACATTATTTTATGTAGGTTCAACTTGGAAAAGAGATCATCCAATCTGGAAAACAGCAGATCCGAAATCTGGAAGATGGACGCGTCATGTAGACAAAGCCATGTTGCCAACTTGGGATCCAGCAATTTTTCAAGACGATGATAAAAAAGTCTATATGTATTATGGTTCAAGCGGAAAACTGCCACTTGTTGGAGTAGAGGTTGATTATAATACTTGGCTTCCTAAAGGAAATCAGGCTGATTATGCAGAATTGTACAAAGCAACTGAGGTAGAAGATATTCAGAAAGTTTACGGACAAGTAAAAGAAGTGGCTATCTTGGATCCATCTGCTCACGGTTGGGAACGTTTCGGACCAAATAATGATATGGAACCAGCACCTTGGGGAAATTTCATTGAAGGAGCTTGGATGACTAAACACAACGGAAAATACTATATGCAATACGGAGCGCCAGCAACCGAATTTAAAGGTTATGCAAACGGAGTTCATGTTGGTGATAATCCATTAGGACCATTTACTTACCAAAAACACAATCCAATGTCTTATAAACCAGGCGGATTTGTAATTGGTGCAGGACACGGAAATACGTTTGCAGATAACTACGGAAATTACTGGAATACAGGAACCTGTAAAATCTCAATTAAAGACCGTTTTGAGCGTCGTATTGATATGTTTCCAGCTGGATTCGATAAAGATGACGTAATGTATTCTATTACAGCATATGGAGATTTTCCAATTGTATTGCCAACAAGCGAACGTGATCAGACAAAAGGAGCTTCATCAGGATGGATGTTGCTTTCATACAAAAAGCCTGTAACAGTTTCTTCTTCTGAAGAATGCATGGAAGTGGAGACGCACAGAATGGATAATGGAGGAAAAAAAGTGTATGAGAAATTCTGCTACGGACCAGAAAACCTAACAGATGAAAACATTCAAACCTATTGGTCGGCTAAAACTAGCAATCCAGGCGAATGGCTTCAAATGGATTTAGGTAGACAAATGGAAATTAATGCGCTTCAAATTAATTATGCAGATCATAAGGCGACACAGTATAATAAAGCGATGGATATTTATTATCAATACAAAATCTATATGTCTGATGATGCTCAAAACTGGACTTTGGTTGTAGATAAATCTAAAAACGATAAAGATGCGCCTCACGATTATGTTGAACTTACAAAATCGATTAAAGCACGTTATATCAAGATGGAGAACATTCATAATGCCTCTGGTTTATTTGCTATTTCAGATTTCAGAGTTTTTGGAAATGGATTGACAGCAAAACCAAAAGCAGTGGCTTCTTTTAAAGTGGACAGAAATAAAACTGATTCTAGAAATGCTATGATTTCATGGAAAAAACAAGCAGATGCAATTGGTTACAACATTTATTACGGAATCACTCCAGACAAATTATACAACAGTATTATGGTTTATGGTGACAATTCGTATGATTTTAGAGGGTTGGATAAAGGAACTAAATACTATTTCACTATCGAACCATTTAATGAAAATGGTATTGGAACAAAAAATAAGATTATCGAAGTAAAATAATCTTTATTTATCGAATCTGTAAAAGCTCCGATTGCAAATTGAAGAATTTGTAATTGGAGCTTTTTTTTGAGAAAAGGTTGAAGAAAAAGCTTTCGAAATGTCTGAAATTTTGTTCCTTTGTGAATATGCTGTGGGCATAATAAACTCCAAAATTACTATACAAACTATGAAAAAAACGATTCTTTTGACTGCTTTAGTCTTAAACGGATTGACATCTTTTGCTCAGTCAAATGATGAAAAAAACATTAAATTATTTTACAAAAAAGCATTGACCGAGGCAAAATGTTATTCTTGGCTGGAATATTTATCTAACGACATTGGTGCTCGTTTATCGGGATCGAAAGGAGCAGAATTAGCCGTAGATTATACCAAAAGACAATTAGAAAGTCTTGGACTTGATAAAGTTTATTTACAGGAAGTTATGGTTCCTCATTGGGTTCGCGGCGAAAAAGAAACCGCTTATATCCTAGATGGAAAAGTAAAAACTAATGTGCCAATTTGTGCGTTAGGAGGTTCTGTTGCAACACCAAAAACAGGTCTTACCGCAGAAATAATCGAAGTGCAGGGAATCAAAGAATTGACTGAATTAGGTGCTGATAAAGTAAAAGGTAAAATTGTATTTTACAACAGACCAATGAATCCTGAAAACATTGAAACTTTTACTTCTTACGGAGCTTGTGTTGACCAAAGATATGCAGGAGCAAAAGAAGCGGCTAAATTAGGAGCTGTTGGAACAATTGTTCGTTCAATGAATTTACGTTTAGATGACTTTCCTCATACAGGAGCTCAGAGTTATGGCGATTTGCCAAAAGAACAATATATACCAACGGCAGCAATTAGTACAAATGGAGCTGAATTGTTGAGCAAAACTTTAAAAGTAAATCCGACTTTGAAATTTTACTTCAAACAATCTTGCGAAACTCTTCCAGATGCATTGTCTTATAATGTAATTGGAGAATTGACAGGAACTGTAAGTCCAGAAAATATTATGGTTGTTGGCGGACACTTAGATTCTTGGGATTTAGCAGATGGTTCTCACGATGATGGAGCAGGAGTAGTACAAAGTATGGAGGTAATTCGTATTTTGAAAAATTTAAACTACAAACCTAAAAATACGATTCGCGTGGTGTTGTTTATGAATGAAGAGAACGGCGGAAAAGGTGGTGCTAAATACGAAGAAGTTTCAAAAGAGAAGAAAGAGAACCATATTTTTGCAATGGAAAGCGATTCTGGCGGATTTTCTCCAAGAGGATTTTCAATTGAGGCGGACGATGCTAACTTGAAAAAAATACAAGGCTATAAAGATCTTTTTGAGCCCTATTTAGTACACAGTTTTACAATTGGTCACGCAGGTTCGGATATTAACCATTTGACTTCTCCGGCAATTGTAAAGGCAGGTTTAAAACCAGATTCTCAGCGTTATTTTGATTATCACCACGCAGCAAACGACAAATTTGATGCTATCAATAAAAGAGAGCTCGAGCTTGGTGCAGCAACAATGACTACATTAATGTATTTATTAGACCAAAACGGAATCGAAACGAAAAAAGCAAATTAAGATTCAAAATAAAAAACGAAAAGCCAGAAGTTTACTTCTGGCTTTTTTGTTTAAATCCCGTTAAAAGACTTGATTTTGTAGCGATGGATTTCAATTCGTCAAGTAAATGTGAAAAGTGTTTAAGGTCAAGATTTCATCACAACCAAATAATAAAAGAAGAGAATCGGGATATTAGAAAGTAAAATTATAATCTTCATTCCGATATCTTTTCGCTGTCGAGGTAGGTGAATAAATCGATCGGTTAAATGTACAAACATAATCGCATTTACTATTATTACTGCTAAAGCAAACGGCCAAGCAATAACCATAACCATAGAGTTTCCGTTTGAAATGATATAAAGAATAAATAGAATTGTACTAATAATAAATGTTCCAACAGCTAATTCAATAGATTGTTTCTCTTCGAAAGATTTATGAATTGTTTTCATGATTTTAAATATTAAAAGATTGTTGAATAGTTTGAACAGGAAGTAAAAGCATTTTCGAAAAATCTAAATAATGGAAAGAATGTGCCCTTTTTCCTCTTTTGTATTGTTGAATGAAATAACTCATTCGTTTCGGATAAAAAATAGTTCCACTTAAAATGACCATAAACAAATACATGCTTTTCTTTCCGTTTCCGAGTAAGTAATATTGCATTCCAATTTCTTCATAAACTGAAACTCCAGTATTTGTTAAAACATGAATAATGTCGTGGTCTTCGAGTTTTTCCTGAATATCAAAATGATTATTATAAAGAAAATTTCCCAATCCCAATCCTAAACTTGCTTCAGGATAATCCATCAATTTAGATTTATCAATATTCCAAGGTTCGTTTTTCTTGAAATATTTCTGATACGGTTTTTTAGAAGATTCATATAATCTTTCAATAAGATAATCTCTCATAAAAATACTTTTTAAAAGTTCTTTGTAATTCAAAGTTAAATAATAAATAAAAAAGCTAGAAATAATAAGTTAACTAGCTTTTAAAATATTAATAAGTGTCTACTACTGTTTTCAACAAATTAGAATCCGATAGGTCAGAAGGAGCAACGACCTTTTCATCTAACGGAATATCATTGCCATAACGTTCTTTTAATATTTTTTGAACCCTTGGATCAGTTAAATTAAAATCTTTCAATTCGCGAAGTTTAGACAATTCAATTCCTGCCGCATTTTTGTAGATTTTCCAGATCAATTCAGAACAATAAATTCGGTTATCGGTCCATTCAAAATAAGCATCATATTCTTTGCCATCAAATTGCTGACTGTAGTCTTTCATTTTTTGCAGAATTTCTGGTTTTAAAACGCTATCATCTTTCAATCGTTTCACCACATATTTGCTGTCTCTTCCATGTTTAATCCAATCTTCTAACGGAGTCAGTTTTACAGGCTGAACAGCTTCAAAAACAAACCATTTTCCGTTAATATCATAAATGATTCCGCAATGAGAAAACTTCGAGTTTGTGGCAATACGAACCGCTTCACACTGTTTCGATTCTGAAGTCTGAAAAATAAGATCTCCATCCTTGAACTTGCTTACTACGTTTTTTTCTGTTTTAGATTTTCCAGTAAACGGATTATTTGGAAAAACCTTTATGGCAACAAATAAAGCACAGCCAAAACTTAAAAGGAAAGTAATAATCGGAAATAGATATTTTTTAGATTTCATAAAGTTAAAATTTAAAGTACTTTGAAGTACAAAGTAAATAATAAAAAAAATAGCTGCCAAATAAAATGACAGCTATTTTCTAAATATATTTTACGAAATACTAGATTCTAAAAATACCTCCAACAGCAATAATACGTTGAAAATAAGTAAAGTGTTGAGAAGCTTTGTCCTCAGGACTTGTTGTAGTTTTAATATCCTGCATGTTGATATAACCACCCTTTAACTCTCCTTGAACATAAAAATGTTTAAAAAAAGTAACATTCAGACCCGCTTTCGCAGAAACACCATAACCAGAAACGTGAAAATCATCATGACGTTCTTTTCCTAAAAGGGTTGTATTGGTTTTAGGATATAAAACTCCGGCTCCGATACCTTCCGTCAAGTTAATTTGTACTTTATCAATATTTGGTAATCCGAACCATTTTGAAACATCATCAAATCTAGCCACTTCAGTATTTACGTAGTTTAAACCATCGGTATGCTCGTAAATTAAAAAAGGAATAGTAGTACTGCCATCTGGCATACCACCTTCTACAGCACCACCTTGTCTCATGTCTACAGGTCTGTTATTGTATTCTCCATTGTAAATATGACCAGGGTCACTTTCAGGTAAATTGATGTTTCCGTTCACGTTTGCAATTTGATTCTGAGTCATTACATATTTCATGTGGTCAACACCAATTGTAACACTGTAATGATCGCTAAAAAAGTAACCAAACCTCAAATTCGTTTGCGGAATAGTCATGTTGGCAGGATTAATATAATCCACATGCCATCCTTTTGGTTTATCATGAGCCCTCATATCCTCAACAGTAAAGTTGTAATCCTTACCTCTAAAGTTTACATCAGATTTTGAGTAGCTTTCTCTGTTTCCACCCCACATAACAAAGAATTTTCCTTTGTTATGAGCAGCATATTTTTGTACAGGTATTTCTTCCTGAGCAAATGTGCTTAAAGAAACACAAGTCAGTAAGAAAAATAAAATTTTTGTTTTCAAAGAACTTAAGTATTATAATTTAAAATGCGTTAACTGTTTTTCTGATAGCAACTAACTTGTTCATTAAGCCTTCAAAATAGTCTAAATTAAGCATATTAGCACCATCACTTTTTGCATTAGCTGGATCAAAGTGTGTTTCTATAAAAATACCATCAACACCAACTGCGATACCTGCTTTTGCTACTGTTTCAATCATATCAGGTCTTCCACCCGTAACACCAGCTGTTTGATTTGGCTGTTGCAAAGAGTGGGTTACGTCTAGAACTGTAGAAGCATATTGTTGCATAGTAGGAATTCCTCTAAAATCAACAATCATGTCCTGATAGCCAAACATAGTACCACGATCTGTAACCATCACGTTCTCATTATTACAGTCTAATACTTTTTGAACAGCGTGTTTCATGCTTTCTGGACTCATAAATTGTCCTTTTTTCAAGTTTACTGTTTTACCAGTATTGGCTGCAGCCACAACAAGATCAGTCTGACGAACCAAGAAAGCCGGAATCTGCAATACATCAACGTATTGAGCAGCCATATCGGCATCTTCGTTAGTGTGGATATCTGTAACTGTTGGAACATGAAAAGTTTCAGAAACTTTTCTTAAGATTTTTAATGCTTTTTCATCACCAATTCCAGAAAAACTATCAATTCTAGAACGGTTTGCTTTTTTGAAAGATCCTTTAAACACATAAGGAATCTGAAGTTTGTCGGTAATACCAACTAATTTTTCAGCAATTCTTAGCGCCATTTCTTCTCCTTCGATAGCACAAGGCCCCGATAATAAAAAGAAATTTCCGCTGTCAGTATGCTTAATTTGAGGAATATGTTGTATGTTCATAATATGATTTTTTGACAGTGCAAAGGTAGTTATGATTTATGAGTTTCAGATTAAGATTTAAGATTATTTTATGAAGCTATTCCTGCTATTCGCTACAAACAACGTTCACTGAACTCTTCTTAAAAATATAATATAGTGAAGTAATCTTTTTCTCCAAATCCTTTTTTTCTAGATCCTTGCAGGAGCTTCCGTTGGTCGCTCTGCAACGACCAGAAAAAATAGTCTTTCTCCAAAAAGGATTTCCGCTGCTATCAGGGCTAGACTTTAGTGGAATTATGTGAAATTAAGTTAATTGGAGATGTTGAAATTTTCTCTTTTAAGTTTTAAAAAATTACTTTTCGCTTTTAAATAAAACTTCCAAAAAATAATTTGACCAATAAAAAATAAGATATTCAAACAAATAGTAATAGTAACTATAATTTGAATGCGATTTGTAAAATTTTCTGGAGTTAAAGAGCCGAAAGGAACAAGTTCGTAAAGACTAATTCGACCAATAAACACCGAAGGAATAGTAAGAGCAAAATGAATGAAAAATTTCTTGAAAGATATTTTATTGTCAATTTTTAGAAGTTTCCAGTAACAAATTGTAGTAATAAAAAGGGCAATAAACTTAATGAAATTTGAAATGATTTGATCAGAAACAATAGTTGTATTCCACCCAGGAACAATCGAGGAGAAAAAATCTGATTGTAAAAAAAATATATAGTATGGGAAAATTATTAATGATAAAATTAAAAATACCGTAAAAGCTAATTTTGTTTTAATCATCTTATGGTTCTGAATTTAATTGCTTAAAATAGTTTCAATCACTTTTCTATTCTTTAACTCAATTATTTTTTCAAAAGTCAAATTGCCTAAATCAAAATCTTTTTCACATCTAAAAACATCATATTTGTTTTGATTAACAAAATCATAAAGATCTAAAGTGTCATTTTGTTTTGTAATGATATTAGCTCTTTTCCAATCTTTTGAAATTACACCAAAATTTCTGGTTTGCGTATTTAGAATCAAATCTCCGCTTTTCGATTCAAGATAAACATTTTGTAAATCTCCGTAATGATCTTCAATTTCCATTAGATATAATCCCCAAGCGATTAAACTAAAAAGAAGAATTAATAGAATGAAAGTAGAAACAATGATCTTTTTTAGCATGACAAGAAATTAATTCTGTTTCAATCTCAATCCCATCGGAACCATTAAAATTCCTTTTTCATAAATGTTTAAATAAAGCTTAATTGGTTTTTTCTGTCCTTCCCATTTCAACTCGTAAACATTTAGAAAACCAGCTCCCATATTGCTTCTTTTAGTTGGAAAAGGACAACAGGTTTCTAATTTAGCATAGGTGATTTTTTCGCCACTTGGTCCAGCCAAAGCGTTAAGGAAACGGCTTTCGTTTAGCGTTTCGCTATTTGTATTTTGAAAAAACAGATTTACAGGATAATCAGGATCATAACCGTATTTTTTGTCTTTTGCAAATTGAGTAATTACAAAAGTATTGTCTTTCTTTAAAACTAAGTCAGGAGCATTATCGTCTACATTTTTTAAAGTTGATTTAGTACTTACACAAGAAGATGCTGTAATTAATAAAACAATAAATAAAACTATTTTTTTCATGAGGTTTGGTTAGGATTGAGAGTACAAAATTACTCTTTTATTTTCTTTGGATTAAGTTTTAAAATACCAAGTACAATCAGATATTGTGCCAGAAGATAGGTTAACATTATAAAAAAAGAGCTTTTCTGAATGGGAACATAAAATTTATTTACTGCCAAAATGCTATCCGAAACAATGAAGAAAAAGGCACCAAGAAAGACCAACAAATTACCCGGTCTTTCCCAAACCAAAAGTCCGTTGAAAGCAAACAGAAGCATTATAGAAATTATCGTAGCATAAACAATAACCGGAATTTGAAGATCGCCCAAATGAGGCATCAACACAGAAACCATACCGATTAAATACAAAGCAATGAGAATACTTCCAATTATAAAAAGCGATTTATTCTGCTTTTTTCTTATTCGATTTTGTTTATTAAATAAAATGCAATACAGAATGTGGGCGGTTAAAAAGGACACCAATCCCAATATAAAATAGATTTCTCCTAGATCTGTAAAGAGCAAAATAACATCTCCAATCCAGGAAAAAACAAGCGCAGCAAGCAATGTATTTTTAGTTGGAAATTTTCTGTAAAAATAAGCTCCAAAACCAATAATAGGAATTAAAATTGGTTTTAAAAACAAATCAAAACGCTCGTAACCTAAAAACAAAATAATGAGGTAGACTATACTGAACACAATATAAATCTTGAAAAAGGAAGAATTTCTCATAATAGGGGTTATGAATTTATATATTGGTTTTGGTTGATTTTAAACTCAAAATATACAAAATATAGTGTTGTTAAGAATGATAAAATCAGATACGTAAAAATAATATAATTACTCATTGGAATTACATTATTTAAGCCAAACCAATCTCCATAATAACCAACAATAGAAATTACAAAACCCAATCGTAGTGCTTCCCAGAAAACAGCAAACCGACTTTTGTCCATCAACTCGGAGTAGCTATAGATTGTCAGGAAAATAAAAAATCCATAAACGAAGATGTTTGGAAGACCAATTTTGGCAATATTATCAAACAGATAACTCACAAATAACAATGTAATTAAAACTTGAATAACCGACCAATAAATTAATCTTTGCGAATTTTGCGTTCCATATTTTTCAAAATCAAAAACATTTTCAATTTTGTTTACCGGATATTGTTCTTCAAAATTTTCAGGGCGCCAGCCTGTTGGTTTAAACCAGATCGTCAATTTATCTTTCCATTTTGGAGCGCGCCATGCATCTGAAATCAATAAGCTTAAATGCTGAAAATTGATTTTGATTGGATTCCACGTGTTTGCGGGTCTTGTTATTCCGAAAACAGGCGGAACATCATCTAATTCTTCCTGAAAAGTGCCGAAAAGTTTATCCCAAAAAATAAAAATCTGCGAATGATTTTTGTCTAAATATTCGGGATTAATCGCATGATGTACGCGATGATGTGAAGGCGTTACTAAAATATGTTCCAAAAATCCCATTTTTTTGATATGTTTGGTGTGATACCAAAATTGTAAAAACAAATGAATAGGAAGCGTTATAGCAATTACAGAAGCAGGAACGCCCAATAAAGCAGCAGGAATCAATAAAAAAGTAAATAGATTGACTAAACTCGCAATAGGTTGTCTGAGCGCACAAGCCAGATTAAACTCTTCACTGCTATGATGAATGGCGTGTTTGTTCCAAAGAAAATTGATTTGATGTGCCAGTCGATGACTCCAATAACCGTAAAAATCAATTACGAAAAAGGCGATAAAATAGGAGAGAACATTAGCTTCCAAATGTTGTAAGGCAATCTTAGAAACCAACCATTCATAAGAAAGAAAAGTGATACTTAACCCCAAAACATCTTTAACAGAATTGGTAATTCCGGAACTAATGCTTGATACGCTGTCGATTAGAGGAGCCGTATCATTTTTTTTATAAATGCCGTATATTTTTTCGATGATAATGAGAGTCAAAAAAACAGGCATTGCAATAATTAGTATTTTTCCATATTCCTCCATAAAAAAAGCATTCTATTTCATTCAAATATAGAATAAAATAGAATGCTTTTTAAATTATTTACAATTAAACAATTTCGGCGCTAAGACCAGCTTCCAAAAGTTGTGTACATTGTGGTTTTAATTTTTCGATCGGGCCTGTTTTTACAGTGCATTTTCCGTTGTAATGTACAATTAAGGAACATTGTTCTGCTTGTTCTGCCGTATGGTCGCAAACGCGCATTAAAGTATCAATAACATGATCAAATGTATTTACATCGTCGTTATACATAACGATTTCGTTATTGAAAACGGCCGCTTCTTTCTCACGGACTTTTTCTCTTACTTTCTCTCTAGTACTCATCTTATTTAGTTTTTGTACTTTGTAATTACTCTATCTAATTTACGTATTTTAATGATACCCAGTTGTTTCTTTGTAGCTTTTTAACATACGTTAACCCATTTTCAACACAAGAAGCATCGATAAAAGGAATGTCTTCTTCATAAAAACCGCTAAAAAGAATAATTCCTTTTGGGTTTAGCGCATCAACATAAGCCTGCATATCATTCAACAAAATATTTCTATTGATATTGGCAATAATCAAATCGTATTTTTTACCAGCTAATAAGGCCGCATCGCCTTCGTAAACGCTAATGTGTTTGCAATTATTGCGTTCGGCATTTTCGATAGAATTTAAATAGCACCAGTTGTCAATATCAATAGCATCAATTGGTTCTGCACCTTTCATTTCGGCTAAGATTGCTAAAATAGCAGTTCCACAGCCCATGTCTAAAGTTTTCAAACCTTTAACATCCATTTCCAATAAATGCTGTATCATCATATGAGTTGTCTCATGATGACCGGTTCCGAAACTCATTTTAGGTTCAATTACAATATCAAATTCAGCATCTGTTTTTGGATGAAAAGGAGCACGAACATGACATTTTCCATCCACATCAATGGCTTCAAAGTTCTTTTCCCATTCTTCATTCCAGTTTACCTGATCGATTTCCTCAATTGTATATGATATTTTAAACTCTTCAGACTGTAAAATGTAAATACCATCCAGAATATTCTCATCCCATAAATCTTTCTTCACAAAAGCCGAAATTCCGTTTTCTGTTTCTGTAAAACTTTCAAACGCTTTTTCACCTAGTTCCGCAACTAAAATTTCAGAACCTAATTCTTTTGGCTCAATCGTAAAATGATATCCTAAATATATATTTGACATAAAAAAAATTTTTGCAAAGGTAATTTTTTAAATTATAAAATTCCAATTTTTAAAAAATCCAAATTCCAAAACGAAAAAACCATTCGCTGTGCGAATGGTTTTTATGTAAAATCTTAAATCTAAAATTAGATAGCAGTAACAATAGCTAAGAAATCGTCAGCTTTTAAAGCTGCACCTCCAATTAAACCACCATCTACGTCTGGTTTAGAGAAGATTTCTTTAGCGTTTTCTGGTTTTACAGAACCACCGTATAAAATAGAAACTTCGTCAGCGATTTCAGCTCCGAAAGCTTTGCGGATAGTTTCTCTAATAAATTCGTGCATTTCTTGTGCTTGTTCTGGCGAAGCAGTTTCTCCAGTTCCAATAGCCCAAACTGGTTCGTAAGCCAAAACAACTTTAGACCATGATTCTTTTGCTATGTGGAAAACTCCGTCACGCAATTGGTTTTCAACGATATTGAAATGATTGTCAGACTGACGATCTTTTAATTCTTCTCCAAAACAGAAAATAACTGTCATGTCATGTTTTAAAGCTGTATCCACTTTACTAGCGATTAAAGCATCACTTTCGTGGAAAATTGCTCTACGCTCAGAGTGACCTAAGATTACAGTATTTACTCCAATGCTTGTTAGCATATCTGCAGAAATTTCTCCAGTAAAAGCACCACCTTCAGCTTGGTGAACGTTTTGAGCAGAAACTCCGATAGTTGTGTTTTTTAATTTTGCAGCTGCCGCTTGTAAGTTTACAAAAGTTGGTGCTACAATTACTTGTGCATTTGTTTTTGCTGGAATTTTAGCAATTAACTCGTTTAATAATTCTTCAGTTTGCCCTGCATTTTTATGCATTTTCCAGTTTCCTGCAACAATCGATTTTCTCATTTTGGTAGTTTTATATTATTTTTTTGTTTTTTGTTTGAATTTAAAGTCAGAACTCAAATTGATATTTGAATTTTGACATTGCTATTGTCATTGAAAAATTATTTCAAAGATTGCAAAGTAGAATTGATTTTGTCAAAATCAGTTTCAATAGCACGATAAAGAACAATTTTTCCAGTTTTATCTACAATGATATAACGTGGAATCCAGTCTAAATGGATCGCTTTTCCGAAAAGACCTTTCATTCCGTCATTCATCATGTAATGATCGCCTTTATTCAATTCGTGTTTTTCGATTCCAGCTTTCCATTTTTCAGCAGTTTTGTCAGCCGAAATAAATAAATAAGAAACATCAGGATTATTTGCTTGAAGTTCTTTTAGTTTTGGCATAGCTTTTACGCAATCCCCGCACCAAGAAGCCCAAACTTCAATCACTAAAGTTTTTCCTTTGTATTTTTTTAAGATGTTTTTAAAAGCAGTCTGACTATTGTCAGTTCCTAATAATTTTTCAGATAAAGCTTCTTTAGAAAAAGTTGTTTTCTGAGCTTGTGAACATGAAAAAGTAATAAATGCAATTACGATTAAAGCAATTTGTTTCATATAAATAATCATTTTCAACAAAGTTAAACAAACAAATCGAAAGCCAAATGCAGATTAACAAAATTTGAAGACTCGTTTATTTTGTAACAAAACCACTATTTTGGGTTAGAAAAAGTGGAATGAAATCGTAATAGTAGAGGCAAAAAATCTTGGTTTTTACTAACTAAGATTTTTTAGAAATAAAAAAGTGATGAAAATTTTATTTTTAAGAGAAAATTTTTGTTCAAAAAACGTCAGATTTGAATGAAAAAAGCCTTCAATAATTTAATTTTTATTGAAGGCTTTTTTTGATTTATATATTGTTGAAATATTACAATTTCAAATCCTCAACATCATTGTAATGCACTTTTTGAACAATAGTTCCATTTTGAACCACAACAATACTCGGATTAGCTCTTTCAACGGTTTTTAAAGCTGTTCCATCGCAGAAATAGAAATCAATATCTAAAGCGTAATCTTTTTTCGCTTTAGCGATTTCGTCTGCTCCAGAAGCCGTCATTCCAATTACTTTGTAACCCTTTGCTTTTGCATCAGCAGTAACTTTTGCTAATTTTTTCATTCCTTCCGGGTTTGATAAATTCAAATCGTAAGTAACGTAGATTAACAATTTTGGCTCTTTCAATAATTCTTCTTTATAATCAGAATCGTCTTTTGTCATGGTAAAATCGTGAATTGGCGGTACATAACCTTCAGAAATTACTTTGTCTTTACGATCCACAAAAGTGGCACCTTCTGGAATATTCATTAAATCTTTCTCAGTAAATTCTTTGTCAACACCGTTTACTTTATAAATAAAGATCATTTCAACCACCGATTTTGGAGCACCTTCCGGAATTTCCATTCCTTTCTCAATGTTTGTTCCTACTTTATACGGACGGAAATCTTTTATCGGATTGTGATTGATAACCCAAACGGCCATAAATACACATAAAACAATACTCAATAAAGTAATGATGTTGGTAACCATTTTTGAAAATAATGGTTTTACTAATTTTTTATTGATGAATAAAATCAAGATGAAGAATAATAAAACAACATCTTTTGTGAATGACTGCCAAGGAGTTAAATGTAGAGCGTCTCCAAAACAACCACAATCTTTTACTACATCAAAATATGCCGAGTAGAAGGTAAGGAAAGTGAAGAAAACAATTAAAAGCAATAAAGCCCAAATGGTCAATTTTGATTTATATCCTACCAAAAGCATTACGCCTAAAACTACTTCTAAAATCACTAAAAATATAGCTAATCCTAAAGCCAAAGGCTCTAAAAAAGGCATATTGAAAACGGGCTCGCTGAAATATTCAGCCAATTTATAAGAGAAACCAACAGGATCGTTTAGTTTTATTAATCCAGAAATGATAAATAGCACACCGACAAATAATCGGGAGAATTGGGTAATGATGTTTTTCATGGGTAAAGTTTTTTCTGCCACGAATTACACGAATCTGCACGAATTAATTTGTGGGAATTTGGGTAATTTGTGGCTAAATATTATTTTATTGGATTAAGAATTAAAGCAAAAACAGAATAATTAATCATATCCTGATAATTTGCGTCTATTCCTTCAGAAACTAAAGTTTTTCCTTTATTATCTTCAATTTGCTTAACGCGAAGGATTTTCTGCAAAATCAAATCGGTTAAAGAACTTACACGCATATCACGCCAAGCTTCTCCGTAATCGTGATTTTTGGCTTCCATTAAGTCTTTGGTCAATTTTACTTTAGCATCATATAATTCAGTTGCTTTTTCAACGTCAAGATCTGGCTGATCTACAACACCTAATTCCAACTGAATCAAAGCCATAATAGAATAATTGATGATTCCGATAAATTCTCCTTTTTCATCTTCATCCACTTTACGAACTTCGTTCTCTTGCAAACTTCTAATTCGCTGTGCCTTTATGAAAATTTGATCCGTCAATGATGGCAATCTTAAAATTCTCCATGCACTGCCGTAATCTTTCATTTTATTGATGTACAATGTTCGGCAAATCGCGATAACATTATCAAATTCTTGGGAAGTATTCTTCATTTATATGCTGTATATTTGCTAAAATTTCTTCAAAAATAGGGATAAAATTAAAGAGTTTCAAGTTTCAGGTTTTCTTTGTTTCAAGTTTTTTCTAAACAAAGTGTTAATGGAACTAGAATGTGAAAAAGTTTCAAGTTTAAGGTTTCAGGTTTCACGTTGATATAGATTGCGTTTTCGAGAACTTGAAACCTGAAACTTGAAACATGAAACCAAAAACAACAAAATCATGACAATTAATTGCAAAGGAGAACTTATCGATTTATCAATCCCAAAAGTAATGGGAATCTTGAACGTTACTCCAAATTCTTTCTTTGACGGAGGAAAATATAAAAACGAAGACGAAATTATTTCGCAAGTTGATAAAATGCTATCTGAAGGCGCAACTTTCATTGATATTGGTGCTTATTCGAGTAAACCAAGTGCAGAATTTGTTTCGGAGCAAGAAGAAATCGACCGAATTGTCCCAGCAATTGAATTGATTTTAAAACACTTTCCGAAAGCATTATTGTCAATTGATACTTTTAGAGCTGAAGTTGCAAAAGCAAGTATAGAAAGCGGTGCTGCAATTATTAATGATATTGCAGCTGGAGAATTGGACGAAAAAATGTTTGACGTAATTGCGAATTACAATGTTCCATACATCATGATGCACATGCGAGGAAATCCGCAGACGATGCAGAGTTTGACTCAATATGATGATATTATAAAGGAAATGCTTTTTTATTTTTCGGAGAAAGTAAAAAAAGCCAGAAGTTTAGGAATTAACGATTTGATTTTAGATCCAGGTTTCGGTTTTGCCAAAACAACCGATCAGAATTATGAAGTAATGCAAAAAATGGAACTTTTTAATCTTTTAGAATTACCAGTTTTAACGGGAATTTCAAGAAAATCAATGATTTATAAAACGCTTGGAAATACACCTCAAGAAGCTTTAAACGGAACGACTTTTTTGAATACTATCGCTTTGACAAAAGGAGCAAAAATTCTTCGTGTTCATGATGTGAAAGAAGCTGTGGAATGTGTTACTTTGTTTAATAAACTGAATTCGTAATAGTTTAATTTGTCATTTCGACTGAAAGGAGACCCGAGCGATAGCGAATAGGCGAAGCAAATCACAAAAGAAACTCGATAAAGATTGGCGATTTTCTTTGTGGAATCCCGCGTGTGATTCCTCGTTCCTCAGAATGACAAACCTTGACGTAAAAAAAATAATATGAAATACCTTTCTCTATTTATAATTTGCCTTCTATTTTCCTGCGGAAAAAAAGAAGATGTTTTATTGCCAAAATCAAATATTACAATTGTGAAAGATGTGCAAGATCTTTCGCCGATTTATATTTTCTTTAAAAAGGAAGGAAAAGATACAATTGCCGATGTAAACCGTAAAAGTAGTATTATCTCTACCAATTGGATTTTTAATATTGACAAGCGCTTGCCTCTAAAAGTAGTAATTCCAGAAGTAATGAAACTACAGGAAAAGAAAAGAGCAGACAGCGCTCATAAAAATGAAAATGCTGAAAACTATTATTCTTATGCTGATTCAATCGGGAAAAATTTGGCTTTTGTTCCTTTCACGAAAGTGTATTATAAAATGGAGAGACCTAATAAAGATAATTTCGTGGTTTATTTCAAAAAAGGAAGAAAACAAGTTTTTATGGGAAATAGGGAAATAAAAACCACTCAAATACTACAAAACTTTTATAGCATAAAGTTTCAAAAAGTACCCGATTTAGTATTTGTTTTTGACAAGAATATGAGTTATGAAGAATATATTCGATACAAAATTTTGCTGCATAAATATGTAACGTCTAATCTCGATAGGCTTCCAGTAGAATTTATTTTTTAATACTAAAAACTATAAACTGAAAACTAATTATTGGTGATGATAAGGTTCATTTCTTAAAATTGTAAATCCGCGATACAATTGTTCGATAAAAAATAAACGAACCATTTGATGGGAAAATGTCATTAGCGAGAGCGAAACTTTTCCTTGTGCTTTTTTATAAACGGTTTCAGAAAAACCATAAGGTCCGCCAATTACAAATACCAACGTTTTTACGCCAGAATTCATTTTCTTTTGCAATTCTTCGGAGAAACCAACGCTTGAGAAAGTCTGTCCGTTTTCATCCAACAAAATCAATTGATCTGTTGCAGAAAGTTTGGAAAGAATCAATTCGCCTTCTTTTTCTTTTTGCTGACTTTCAGATAAGTTTTTTACATTTTTGATATCTGGAATAATCTCCAATTCAAATTTGATGTAGAACGACAAACGTTTGGTATAATCGTCAATCAAAGTTTGAAGCGACTTATTGTCTGTTTTGCCTATTGCGATAAGTTTGATGTTCATTTTAGTCTTTTTTTGCCACGAATTACACTAATTGGCACAAATTTAATTTTTAAATATAATTTTATCTGCCTGATTTGCGAGAGTATAATGTTTCACGCATATAAATATTAGTTTTTAGAAAATTTAGCTTCAAAAACTTTAAAACGAGTATCTAAATCCTTCAGTAATTGTTTCTTAACCGAAGCATCTTGAATAAAACTATAATTAATGCTGTTGTAAACGTATTTTTTAATCGTTTCGTAATTCACATCAGGATATCTTTTTGCCAGTAAAACATATTGTTCCGTCATGCTACTTCTTAAAATTCCCGCATCATCAGTGCTGATTACAATTGGAACATTAAATTCTTTGTAAAGTGTAAACGGATGTCTGTTTTCTTTTACTTTTAAAATGAATTCGTTACTCGCTAAATTGATCTCAATCGGAATATTATTTTTAGACATGTATTTCAATAAATCATACGAATTGGCTTCGTAAGCAATATCAACTCCGTGACCAATTCTGTTTGCTCCGGCAACGTGAATCGCGTCATTAATATGCCAAGTCAATTCTTCTGGCTGAACCAAACCTAAAGTCAATTCGCCAGCATGAAGTGTGTATTTTACCTCCGGAAATTTAGAATGACAATATTTGAACATTACCATGTGCAACCAATAATCTTTCATTGAATTTTCGCCGTGTTCTGGAGAAACGATATTTACTCCGGCAACCAATTTACTGTCGTTTGCAGAAATAAAAGCAATTGTTAGATTCTTGAATAAATCAACCGGACTCATAAAACGAAGCACAAAGTTTTGATAACGCATGGTGAAATTTTCGTCATCCATTTTTAAGTCTTTATGCAGTTTTGCAATAAAATTATTGTTGAAATCTAATGCGTATTTTTTAGCATCTTTCTGCTGTAATGATTTGTATAATTCATCTAAAAGTTTGAAAGCAGCTTTTTCATCTTTTTGAACAGCAGTCTGACGTAATTTTGAATTGAAGTCTGTTAAATCAGAAAC
The DNA here is from genome assembly GCF_020026915.1 of Flavobacterium potami. Taxonomy (GTDB): domain Bacteria; phylum Bacteroidota; class Bacteroidia; order Flavobacteriales; family Flavobacteriaceae; genus Flavobacterium; species Flavobacterium potami. Next base: position 632,954 of record NZ_JAINUY010000002.1, read on the forward strand.
ATTCATATCGCACGGAATTGTCGATAATTGTGTCTCAATATAAAGTACATTTTCTGCAATGGCGCGTTTTTTTAATTCGAGCATTCCTTCTCCAAAATGACCTGCAATTGTTGGTTCAAATTTCATGAAAGAATCAAAGAATTGATCATCTGAAGGAACGGCACCATTATAGTCTTTAATAGACCAAGTCTGCATAATCTGCTGTTTGTAGTAATCTAACTTTTCATTTTCTGGTTTTTCGGGATTTAATTTTTCTTCTTCTATTATCGAAGAGAACTTTTTCCACTTTCCTTTTTCTGGTTTGGTTTTAGAAACCGCCATAGTTTCCAGATTCAAATAAAAGTCTTCTGCAATAGCTCTTTCCAAAAGAGGTTCTGCATAAATTGACCCTGAAAAATGATGGTGTAAATCGCCTCCTTTAGGCATTTGTTGAAAGAAAGCTGTTAATAGAGCTTCATTATTTCTGATTTTTTCTAAATAACTCTCAGCTGATTGAGAAAAGCCGATTTGTGCTATAAAAATACAGAAAAGCGTAATTATCCTTGTCATACTCTAAGTTTAAATTACATGCAAATATACGATTTTTCTTTGAGGTTCAAAGTGACAAAGTTACAAAGGGGCAAAGTTTTTCGCGCTGTTGTCGTTACTCGAAATGACAAACTGTATGTAAATAAAATAAAAAAGACGCACATTGGTGCGTCTCTACAATAACTTTGTTACTTTGTCACTTTGAACCTTTGTCCCTTAAGAAAAAAGTACATCACGAATTTCTTCAACCTTATCAAAAACGCTTTTCGCGAAAGGACAAAGCGGAATAATTTTCACATCATTTGCTCTAGCATAATCTACTGCCGCTAAAACCAGTTTTTTACCAACACCTTTTCCATTAAAATCGGGATTGACTTCTGTGTGATCAATAATGAATTTATCGTCTCCAGCCCAAGTATAGGTCATTTTTCCAGCTTCTTTTCCGTCTTCTATAGCATCAAAAGAACCTCTTTTTGTATTGTTTATTTGTTGAATTTCCATAATTATTTATACTAATGAAGTTTCGATTTTAATCGTATTGATAAGTGTTTTGTGAACAGGACAACTGTTGGCAATTTTCAAAATGCGTTGTTTTTGTGTTTCGTCTACATTTCCTGTGATTAGGATTTTTGTTGAAAATAAAGAAACAGTATGTTCTTCATTTTTTTCAAAATCTACCCAAATCGAAAGTTCTGAAACGTCCCAGGCTTTTCGGTCAATATACATTCGTAATGTAATTAAGGTACACGAGGCTAGAGAAGAGGCCAAAAGTTCAAACGGACTAAAGCCTAAATTTTTCCCTCCTATTTCCTGTGGTTCATCAGAAATAAGGATGTTACCAGTTTTAGATGTTATTTCTGTACGATATTTTCTTGTATCGATTGTTGCTTTAACTGTATCCATAATTATTTGATTCTTGGTTCAGGTAATGGTACAAATTCAGTTTCTCCTGGAACTCTTGGAAAAGTCTGTGCTGTCCAGTCTTGTTTTGCTTTTTCGATGAGGTTTTTATCAGAAGAAACAAAATTCCAAAAGATAAAATGTTCTTCAGGAAAAGGTTCTCCTCCAAAAATATAAACCGTAGAATTTGCGGCAATTTCAAACTCGCAAAGCGAACTTTCTGTAGTAATCAGAATTTGTCTCGGATCGTATGTATGTCCACCATTTTTAATACTTCCTTCTAAAATATATAAACCACTTTCGCCGAATAAATGCTGTCCAATATTGATTTTCTTCGCTTCTTTGCTTTTAATCTCAAGAAAGTAAAGCGGACTATAAACAGGAACTGGAGATTTTTTGCCAAAAGCTTCACCAGCAATCAATTTGTATGAAACACCATCTTCTTCCCAAGCCGGAATATCATCTGCTTCAACATGCGTGAAGTTTGGTTCCATTTGTTCCAATTCTTTCGGAAGTGCCACCCAAATCTGCAATCCGTGAAGCATTTTGTCTAAATGTCTTAGATATTCAGGCGTTCTTTCCGAATGTACAATTCCTTTTCCAGCTGTCATCCAGTTTACAGCGCCTGGTTTAATTTCTAATTCTGTTCCTAAACTATCGCGGTGCATAATGCTTCCTTCAAACAGAAAAGTAAGAGTTGAAAGCCCGATATGCGGGTGTGGAGGAACATCCATATTTTCATGGTCACTTAAATGCGCAGGTCCCATATGATCGATAAAAACAAATGGTCCAACGGCTCTTTTTTCGCGGAAAGGCAATAATCTTCCCACCATAAAATTGCCAATATTGGCAGCACGTTCTTCGATGATTAAACTGATGTTTGACATGTGATATTGTTTTGGTTTTAAAACAAAATTACAGCAGCGATGGTTGTCTGTAACTTAATTTAGATTAAGAAAAGTTGTTTTTGGTATTAACTATAAAAGTAAGGAAAATTGATGATTGTTCAAATTACTGATTTTAGGTTCTTTTTGTCAGACTGAGCGGAGTCGAAGTCCCGCAAAGTAATTCAGCAAATGTGGCTTCGACTTCGCTCAGCCTGACAGCACTGTACGATTTACGCTTTTTAATCAATCAATTCAAACTCCAAAACTTCACTTTCAGTTCCATTAATAATAATAGACAATTGATGAATTCCAGTATGAAAAACACGAGTTGTAATCAATTTGAAAGACTGATTTCGTTCAATCTTGGTTAATTGATTCGGATGATAGATTTTCTCGCTGATTTTAAAGACTTTTTTAGCCAAATGACCTTTTGCTTTTTTGTAATGAACAGCATATTCTAAACGAACCGTTTTGGCTTCTTCGTTTTTATTATGTAAATGAAAATGAAATTGTAGATAATCTCCAATTTTTACTTTTGGCGTTTTGATTTCGAAAGAAGAGAGTTCAATGTTGGTGCTTTCTAAGCCATAATGACTTAAGATTTCCGGATGTCCTTGTTTTAATAAAGTTCGGCAGCCGTGTTTGATAATTCCGTCGGTTTCTTTGCTGTGACCTTTCCATCTTGAAGCGATTTCGAGTACAATTTCTGGATTGTCTTTTACAATATCATTCAAATTATTGGCAACGCTTCTGCGTACATATTCTGAAGGATCATTTTTTAAATTTTCTAAAATCGGCAGAATAGAATTAGGGGCTTTTTTGAGGAACGGAATCGCCATTGCCCAAGGTAATCTAGGTCTTGAACCTTCACTTGCTAAACGACGTACGTGATGGTTTTCATGCAAAGACCATTTTACCATTTCGTCAATCATTTTTTCTTTGTATTTTAAAATAAAAGGACGAACGGCAAATTCACAACTTATAAATTGGGTTATAGAAACAAAAGCTTTTGCAGAAGTTTTAAAATCATCTAAGCCGTATGTTTCGATATAATCGGCAAAAAAGATATACTCTAAACCACCATTTGTAGATTTGTTTTCTTTTAAGTTTTTAATGATTTTATCAATTAAAGCAGTTGCTTCAGGAAAATTTTCTGGCATAAACTGATGTAAAACAACTGTCGTATGTTTCATTCGTTCCTTCCATTCTTTTTTCGCAAAATCGCCTTCGTAAATGGCATCAATGAATTTTTGTTTGTTGAATGAAGGATGTACTTCGGCAACAGCCTGACCAAATTTTTCGTAAAAAGAAACAGAGTAAATATCTTTAATTAATCCCATAATTTTTGCTTGATTGAACTTCAAAGGTATTTAATGTTTGTCGATTTTTCTACCATTAAAGCATTAAGTTTATTAAGATTTTGAGTTTAATTTTTCTTAATCAATAGATAGCTTAAAAGAATTTTAATGCTCATTGTTTCCTTAAAGTACTATTAATATCTTGAGCTTAATTTTCTTCATGTCTCAATGGTTAAAAAAGAAAATTTTAATGTTTTAAATAACTTTTCGCAGAAAGGAAACTTTCAAATCCATAAAATAAGTTCTAATTTAGCAGTATTATTAAAAATAGAAAAATGATAAGCGAAGCTCAATTTCAAGCAGAATTAAAACTTTTAATTAGTAATGCCATTAGAGAAGATGTCGGGCCAGGCGATTATAGTTCGCTTGCTTGTATTCCAGATACTGCTCATGGGCAGGCTAAGTTATTGGTAAAAGATCAAGGGATAATTGCTGGCGTTGAATTGGCAAAAATGATATTTGAACACGTCGATCCCAATTTGAAAGTGAAAACTTTTATTGAAGACGGAACGCATGTGGAATACGGAGAAGTCGTTTTTGAAGTTTCCGGAAGTTCTCAATCCATTTTAAAATCGGAAAGAGTGGTTTTAAACACCATGCAGCGTATGTCTGCAATTGCGACAAAAACGAACCATTTAATGGGGCTTTTAGAAGGAACAAGTGCAAAGATTTTAGATACGCGTAAAACAACTCCAAATTTTAGAGTGGCCGAAAAATGGGCTGTAAAAATTGGCGGAGGCGAAAATCACCGTTTTGCACTATACGATATGGTTATGTTGAAGGACAATCATATTGATTTTGCAGGTGGAATTACGCTTGCCATCAAGAAAACAAAAGAATATTTAAAAGCCAATAATCTGGATTTGAAGATTATTGTTGAAGCTAGAAACTTAGATGAAATTCGCGAAATTTTATTAAGCGATGGAGTTCATAGAATTCTGATTGATAATTTCAATTACGAAGATACCAAAACAGCTGTTGCTTTAATCGGTACAAAATGTCAGACAGAATCATCTGGGAATATCAGCGAAAAAACAGTCCGTGAATATGCTTTGTGTGGTGTTAATTATATTTCGTCTGGTGCTTTGACACATTCTGTTTATAATATGGATTTGAGTTTGAAAGCTTTTTAAATTGTTAATTGTAAATTATCAATTGTAAATTGAGAATCTAAGAAGTCTAACGATCTAAAAGGTCTAAATTCTAAAAATATGTCGCAAGAGATAGAAGCTCGGATTGAGAAAATACCTGTGGTGCGCTCTTTAGCCCGACTTTTGAAGAAAATTACATTGCCTTGGCTGGAAGGATTTTCGCTGTATGATTTGCTTGAAATGTATACTTTAGGAATTCTTGAAGGGGCATTTTCGTATCATGCAAGTGCGGTTTCTTTTAGTTTTTTTATGGCATTGTTTCCTTTTGCGTTATTTATTCTAAACTTGATTCCGTTTATTCCTATTGATAATTTTCAAGAAGATTTTCTGCAGTTTGTTCAGCAGAGCGTTCCACCCAATACTTTTGATGCGATTAGTAAAATCATTAGCGATATCTTAAATAATAGTCATTCTGGATTACTGTCTTCAGGATTTTTGCTTTCGATTTTCTTAATGGCAAATGGAATTAACGGAATTCTGAGTGGTTTCGAATCTTCTAAACATGTCTTTGACAAACGAGGTTTTTTTAGCCAATATTTGGTTGCATTGGCAATTTCGTTAGTAATGACGATTATTTTGTTCGTAACGGTTGCAACGATTGTTGTTTTTGAGGTTTTTATTCAAAAAACAATCATTCAGGATGTATTGAGTGATAGAATTCCGTTGATTATTTTAGGCAGATACCTATTCGTAATTCTAATGATTTTGATAACATCTTCAATATTATTGCGTTATGGTACAAAACAGTATAATAAAGTGCCTTTTATTAGCATTGGATCGGTATTTACGACAATTTTAATTGTTATATCTTCGTTCTTTTTTGGGATTTGGGTTATAAAATTCTCAAAATATAACGAACTTTATGGTTCTATTGGGACATTATTAATTCTAATGTTCTACATTTGGATAAACTGTATGATTCTGCTTTTAGGGTTCGAATTGAATGCTTCTATCAGAAAATTAAAACAAAAAAAAAATAAATAGTATGAAAAAATTGATGCTGACTATCGGAGTGTTCTTCTTTGCGCTAACCATGCAAAGCCAGAGTGTAATTGGAAAATGGAAAACAATCGATGATGAAACAGGTGAAGCAAAATCTGTCGTAGAGATCTACGAGAAATCAGGAAAATTATATGGTAAAGTGGTAGATATTCTTCGCGACAGTCATAAAAAAGATGTTTGTGTAAAATGTGATGGAGCTGAAAAAAACAAACCAATTTTAGGAATGGTTATCATGAATGGTCTTAAAAAGGACGGTTCAGAATATAACGGAGGAACAATTTTGGATCCAACAAGTGGTAAAAAATACAAATGTTATATTACTTTAGAATCTGCCGATAAATTAAAACTTCGTGGTTATGTGGGAGTTTCTTTAATGGGAAGAACACAATACTGGACAAGAGTAAAAAATTAATTAAAATATAAATGCGAAAATTAGCTTTGATAATTTTATTCTTAGTTATAGTTTTAAACAGCTTTGGACAATCTAAGAATTCGCCATTACAAATAAGTCATCTTACAGGTGACTTTTATGTTTATAAGACTTTTAGCAATTATAAAGGAGTAAAGATTTCTGCCAATGCCATGTATGTGGTTACTAATAAAGGCGTTATTCTTTTTGATGCTCCATGGGATAAAACACAGTTTCAGCCTTTGTTAGATAGCATAAAATTAAAGCATAATAAAGAAGTTGTTATGCTTTTTGGAACGCATTCGCATGAAGATCGTGCTGGCGGATTTGATTTTTATAAAAAAAAAGGAATCAAAACGTATTCTATAAAACTGACAGATGATATTCTGAAAAAGAACAATGAGCCTAGATCTGAATTTATAATTCCGAATGACTCCATTTTTACAGTCGGACAATACAAATTTGAAGTGTATTATCCAGGAAAAGGACATGCTCCAGATAATATTGTAGTTTGGTTTGCAAAAGAGAAAATTCTTTACGGAGGTTGTTTTGTAAAGAGCATAGAAGCAATAAACTTAGGTAATTTAGGAGATGCTGATGTGAAAGAATGGAAGAAGTCAATTGCTAAAGTGGAGGCTAAATTTCAAAAACCAAAGTATATTATTCCAGGACATGATGGAGGAAATACAAATAAATCTTTAAATCATACCTTAAAATTGGTCAATGCTTATTTGGCCAAATCATCTGAGGAAAAGTAATTTTCCTGTAATAAAAGAATTGCATGTTTTTCATCGAAGTCATTTTACCGCTTTCTTTAGCCAAGACATTTACATACCGAATTTCTGAAGCCGAATACCATTTCATTAAAAAAGGAATGCGTGTTGCGGTGCCATTTGGGAAAAGTAAAATATACACAGCTCTTGTTTTGGATGTTCATGAAAATGCACCAACACTTTATGAGGCTAAAGAAATTCACCAGATTTTAGATGAAAAAACAATTGCAACCGAAATACAGATTAAACACTGGCTTTGGATTGCTAATTATTATATGTGCGGAATCGGTGATGTATATCGCGGCGCTTTTCCAAGCGGATTATTATTGGAAAGTGAAACCATTATTTCGCATAAACCTGATGTTGTTGTTAATGACAGCGAACTTTCAGACGATGAATTTCTGATTTATGAAGCTTTGCATCATCAGAGTTCTTTGAAGGTACAAGAAATTGTATCGATTTTGAACAAAAAAAACATACTTCCAACACTTCAAAAATTAATTGCCAGAGATGTTATTTTTTTGGAAGAAGAGATAAAAGAAAACTACAAACCAAAATTAGTTCGATATGTGAAATTACATTCTCAATACGAAACGGATAATGGTTTGCAGGAATTGCTTGAGGTCTTGAAAAGCGCCAATAAGCAAAAAGAAATTGTTTTGACTTATTTTCAATTAAGTGCTTCTGAGAAGAAGCCAATTACGGTAAAAAATCTGACTGAAGCATCCAATTCGACTTCAACAACTGTAAAAGCTTTAATTGAAAAAGAAATCTTTGAAGAATATTTTTTGCAGCACGACAGAGTGACTTTTGAAGGAAAAAAATCAGAAAAAGAACTTCAGTTGAGTAAAGCACAGGAAGCTGCTTTTGTTTCAATAAAAAACAGTTTGTTAGAAAAAGAAGTCTGTCTTCTTCACGGTGTAACTTCAAGTGGGAAAACAGAAATCTATATCAAATTGATTGAAGAATATTTGCAGACAGGAAGACAGGTTTTGTATCTGCTTCCAGAAATTGCACTTACTACTCAATTGGTTTCTCGTTTGCGTCTTCATTTTGGAGATAAGGTAGCAGTATTTCATTCTAAATACAGTAACAACGAAAGAGTTGAAGTTTGGAAACAAACACTTGAAAATTCAGAAAAAGCGCAAATTGTAATAGGAGCGAGGTCTGCTCTGTTTTTGCCATTTAATGATTTAGGATTGCTGATTGTTGATGAAGAACACGAACAGACTTTTAAACAAACAGATCCAGCACCAAGATATCATGCTAGAGATGCTGCCATAGTTTTGGCTAATTTTCATAAAGCGAAAGTATTATTGGGTTCTGCAACTCCAAGTATTGAAACTTATTTTAATGCGAAAGCAGATAAATACGGTTTGGTGACACTTTCAGAACGCTATAAAAATGTGAGAATGCCTGAAGTTCTTCTGGTTGATTTGAAAGACAAGCATTTCAGAAAAAGAATGACAGGACACTTTAGCGATATTTTGATTGAAGAAATTGCTGAAGCGTTGTCTCTCGGCGAACAAATAATTTTGTTTCAAAACAGACGCGGATATTCTCCTATAATAGAATGTCTAACTTGTGGTCACGTTCCGCATTGTCAGCAGTGCGATGTGAGTTTGACTTACCATAAACATAAAAACCAATTACGTTGCCATTATTGTGGTTATTCTATTGCAAAACCAACAAATTGCCATAGCTGTTCCAGTATAGATTTAACAACAAAAGGATTTGGAACAGAACAAATAGAACAAGAGCTGATTTCTTTGTTTCCAAAAGCAAAAACAGCTCGTATGGATCAGGATACTACAAGAGGTAAATTTGGGTTTGAAAAGATAATCGATACTTTCAAAAATCGTGAAATTGACATTTTGGTAGGAACGCAAATGCTTGCCAAAGGTTTGGACTTTAATAATGTAAGTCTGGTCGGGATTATGAATGCTGATAATATGCTGCATCATCCTGATTTTCGAGCTTTTGAACGTAGTTTTCAAATGATGACACAAGTAGCAGGAAGAGCAGGAAGATCAGAAAAACAAGGAAAAGTTGTAATTCAGACCTATAACCCCAATCATAATACCATTCAGCAAGTTACAGACCATAATTATATAAGTATGTATAAGGAGCAATTGTATGATAGACAGATTTATAAATACCCACCTTATTTCAGAATTATCAAACTTACTTTAAAGCATAAAGATTACGATAAATTGAAAGAAGGATCAATGTGGTTGTATCAGGTTTTAAGCCAAAATCTGGGAATGCCAGTTTTAGGACCGGAAGAACCGGCTATAAGCAGAATACGAAATGAATATATAAGGACTATCTTGATTAAGATTCCGCAAAACCTGCATTTAGGAAACACAAAAAAAACTATTCAGAAGATGTTGAATAGTTTTGAGGCTGTGGCTCAATACAGAGCTATAAAAGTTATTGTTAATGTAGACTTCTATTAAGAAGGAGTAGAAAGAGCTTTAACAAGATCTTCTTTTTTATTGCGGCTTAAAGGTATTTTTGTAATACCGATTTCAGCAAATTTACTGTTAAAACGTTCTACCTTATCTATATTAATAATGTATGATTTGTGTACACGAATAAATTTATCTTTTGATAGATCATTTTCAAATGACTTCATTGTAGAAAGAACCAAGTTACTGTCGTCTTCTGTAACGACTCTCACATAATCACCAAAAGCTTCAATCCATTTGATTTTTGAAGTGAATATTTTAAGTTTTTTAAGGTTACTTTTAATGAAGATATGTTCGCCTTCTTCTTCTTTAATGTCTTTTTTAAGAAGATGCATGTCAATTGCTCTCTTGACAGAAGCGTTAAAACGATCAACTGCAATAGGTTTTTGCAGATAATCTGTTGCATCGTAATCAAAAGCCTTTAAAGCATATTCTGCTTTAGAAGTAATAAATATAATCTGAGGTTTAGATTTTAGTCCGTCCAGGAAATCAAAACCATTGATAACTGGCATTTCAATATCAAGAAATATTAAATCGATATTGTTTAAGGAAATACAGCTTTTAGCTTCAATTGCATTAGAAAAGTCTCCGATTAAATGCAATCCAGGGTGATTATTTACCAGCTTGGCAATAATCGTCCTTTGTATAGAACTATCATCTACAACAACACAGTTTAGTTTCATAACTTAAAATTTAGAATAAATTCAGGATAGCAGTAGTAAAAGTAATGGTTTTTTTGGAAAAAAAACTAAGGTCGACGTATATTTTTTGCATTATGACGAATAAAAGGAAAAATATGTTGTTTATTTAAAATTAATGATTACTTTTGCACCCAATTTTAACAAATAAATATTGTATTTATGAATCATTATGAAACTGTTTTCATTTTAAATCCCGTTTTGTCTGAAGTTCAGGTGAAGGAAACAGTAACGAAATTTGAAGAATTTCTTACTAGTAGAGGAGCTGAAATGGTATCGAAAGAGGATTGGGGTCTTAAAAAAATGGCTTACGAAATCCAAAACAAAAAAAGTGGTTTTTACCATTTATTCGAATTCAAAGTAGCTGGAGAAGTTCTTGTAGCTTTTGAAACTGAATTTAGACGTGACGAAAGAGTTATGCGTTTCTTAACTGTAAGTTTAGATAAACATGCTATTTCATGGGCGGAAAGAAGAAGAGCTAAATTAAAATCTACTAAAGCGTAATTATTATGTCTACAATTGAGCAATCTGCAAAAGGAAAAAAAGACGGAGATATCAGATATTTAACGCCTTTAAACATTGAAACTAACAAAACTAAAAAGTATTGCCGTTTCAAAAAATCTGGAATCAAATACATCGATTATAAAGATGCTGATTTCTTATTGAAATTCGTTAATGAGCAAGGAAAAATTCTTCCTCGTCGTTTAACTGGAACTTCATTAAAATACCAAAGAAAAGTTTCTGTAGCTGTAAAAAGAGCTCGTCACTTAGCTTTAATGCCATACGTGGCCGATTTATTAAAATAGTATAAAAACTCTAGTCGCTGGTTTCTGTTGAAGCAGAACCTAACTTCTAAAATTATAAGGACAACAACATGGAAATTATTTTAAAACAAGACGTACAAAACTTAGGATTTAAAGATGATGTAGTATCTGTAAAACCTGGTTACGGTCGTAACTTTTTAATCCCTCAAGGTTTTGCTACTTTAGCAACTCCTTCTGCTAAAAAAGTTTTAGCTGAAAATTTAAAACAAAGAGCTCACAAAGAAGCTAAAGTTGTTGCTGATGCAAAAGCAACTGCTGAAACTTTAAAAGCTCTTGAAATTAAAATTACTGCTAAAGCTGGTGGAGAAAAACTTTTTGGTTCTGTTACTAATATTGATATTGCTGAGGCATTAGAAAAATCAGGTAACGCTATCGATAGAAAATTCATCACTAGTGGTATCGTAAAACGTACAGGAAAATACAATGCAAGCATCCGTTTACATAGAGATGTTATCGTTGAATTACCATACGAAATTGTTGCTGAAAAGTAATAGTTTGAAAAAGTATACAAAAATCCCGATGTAAATCGGGATTTTTTTTTGAAATAAAATAAAAGTTAATAAAAGGTTTATTTGAAATGAAATACGCAAGATTAACAAAAGAACAGTTTGATGAACTGCATGCTGAATTTGCAAGTTTTTTGGCAACTCAAGCAATTGATAAGAAAGAATGGGATGAGCTTAAAATTAATAAGCCTGAAGTTGCTGAACAGGAGCTAGATGTTTTTTCTGATTTGATTTGGGAGGGAGTACTTTCAAGAGCAGAATATTTAGAGCATTTTTCTAAGCACCATATATTTCTGTTTCATTGTTTCGATACTTATATACAATCTATTGTTTTGAAGTCACTTTCTGCTGAAACTGATTTTTTAACTAAAGAAGGATTGCAATGGCTTAGTGATAATATGTTTACTGAGAATATTGAAATGAAAGTAGGAAAAAAAGTGTTCAGCGATGAAAGAAATGCTTCGATTTTTGAATTGATCAAACAAGGGGCATTTTTAAGTGACGGACAGCTTTTTAATCAAATTAATACAATTATAGAGTCTTAAAGCTTAAAAAGTTTTTTTTGAAAGGCAAACAATTAGAAGTTAATTGTTTGCCTTTTTTTTATTTTTTTAACTTTTGTTTATTCTTTTTTCTTTTCTTGAACAGGTATTTCTACGCTTTTTTTTAAAATCTTTCAAACTTTGAACAAAATAATTTGTAATATGCATTTCGTCGATAATTAGGTCTGTATTGCGGATATTTTGTGAGTTAATTTTTTCTTAAATGTAAGTTTTTACTTTCTTTTGTAGATTTTAACATATTTTATTCAATTTTTTGTTTAAGAAAACAATGAAAGCATAATTTTGTTAAAGTGGTTGATTTTTCTGATGTTTTTAAGCTGTGTTAAATGTGTGATAGTAGGTTTTGGAGTAATTTATAGGAATTTTATCCTTGTTTCGTGTTTTTGTTTTTGTTAATTTTAAAATACAAAAGTTAAACAAAGTTTTTGCTTTAATGTTCTTTTTAAAATGAAGCGGATCAAGGGAAGATTTTTTTAAATAAGACATATCCCCTTTATGCATTTTTTTTGAAGATGAAAAAATCTATTAATAACGTAATAAGTGTGTCTATGGAGTTGACAATTACTTTCTTTATCAAATTTAGTTTAGTTGTTTGTTTAGTATTAGCTTTAAATCATTTTATTGCTTCGCTAAACATTAAGAACAAATTGAATTTTTCTTCTCTATTAAAACTTTTATTAAAATTTTCATTTCTTGATTTATCATTTTTTTTACAATCCACTAGACTTGTTAAAAATGGTAAATTTTGTGGTACCTAAAAAATATTGTTGAATATTGGATTTTTAAGAGTAATCAACTTAAAATTCAAATTAAAGAGTAATCACCTTTATCTGGAAATATTCAGCAACTTATATAAAGAGAATTTCCCCATTCTACTTTTAACTAAAGGTTTTCATTATGAAAATTAGACCTGCAACAAATCACTCCTCTTGGAAAAGTGGCTACAAGCATTTTTCCTCCAAAAAAATGGAATATTTTTTATCTCGGCGAGATAAGAACTGTTCTGGGTATACGTAGAGATACCAAATTCAACATAATTTTTTCTGAAACGTTGTTTGAAAATCTGATTCTAGGTTTTTAGATTATGTTTTAACTATTTGATTTATAATTGATTGTTTAATTGCGTAGGTATTTGTGCCTATTGCGAGAGGTGTTTTATTGTCCATTTTCTAATCTTCCAAATTATGAAAAAAAAATCTACTTTTTGTAATCTCAAACTACACAAGAGATTATTAGGGCTTTTAACGTTATTTCTGATATGCAGTAATGCATTTTCGCAAACAATTTGTAGACCAACGTCTCAAACTAATAGCGAAGGTGGATTATTGTGTGTTGGATTGAGTGTGGATAGTCCTGCCAACGCCTTTGACAGCGCAGGCTTAACTACTTATGCAACTCTTAACAGTGTTGTTGGAGTAGGATGTTTTGTTGAAGAAACAATGAACTTAGGTCAGACGGCGAGGGCCGGAGATCAAATTGCCATTTACTTCGGTACTGGTAACGGATTGCTTGATGTTTCGTTGTTATCGACGGCCTCTATTCAGGCTAAAAATTCAGGTACAAATGTAGGTTCAAGTGTGGCTTTAAATAGTCCGCTTTTGAACCTAAATCTGCTTACAGGTAATACCGTTGCTGTTGCAAAGTATACTTTAACAGGTGATGCTAATCAAATTCAAATTCAAGTTGGTGGACTTTTAAATGCCTTAGTAAGTTTGAGAATTTATGATGTTCGTATTGAATATGCGCAGCCAACGGCTGTTACGGGTGGTTTTACACAAACTGTTTGTGCTGGTTCTGCTACAACATTAACAGCAACTCCAGCGGCTGGTACTACATTAACGTGGTATAGTTCCCCTTCGTCTACTACACCATTAGCAACGGGGAATACTTTTACTACTCCAGCGTTGAGTGCTACCACAACATATTATATAGCAATTTCAAGAGGTGCAGGATGTGAAGGAAATGTTCGTGTACCTGTTGTATTAAATGTTTCAAATCCGGTTGCACCGGCAATTAATAATTCAGGAACTGTTGTTTGTTCTACAGGAGCTACTCAACAAACTACTTTATCGGTTCTGAATGCTATTCCAGGAACGACATATTCTTGGTATTCAGCTGCTAGTGGAGGAAGTGCATTAGCTTCGGGAACAACTTATTCTCCTACAGTTCCTTTGGGAACTACTCCATTTTATGTAGAAGCTTCTATAGGAAGTTGTATTAGTCCAACTCGTACTCAGGTAAATGTTGTTTCGACGGCTGTACCAACTACGCCAACGGTTTTAACACAGAGTGTTACTATTCAATCAGGGCAAAATGCAACATTGAGCGCTTCGACTCCAGATGTAGGTGCGCAATTAAATTGGTATGAAGTAGCTACAGGAGGTACGGCGGTTGCCACAAATACGGCAACATTTACAACTCCAATTTTAACAGCTACTAAAACATACTATGTAGAAGCTCAGAGTCCAAACGGAAGTTGCGTAAGTTCAGCGAGAGTGCCGGTATTGGTTACTGTTCAGCCAGCATCTTTAGTAGGATGTCTTGAAGCTGGAAGCCAGCAGATAGTTCAAAATGGTTTGTGCTTATTGTGTACTTCTTCAAATCCGAATAACGCTGTAGATGGAAATCCAGCAACAGCAACGCGACTTACTGTTCCAGTTGGTTTAGTAACAGGATATGTTCAACAGACATTACAATTTGGTAATCCTGGAAAAGCGGGAGATATTGTAGATGTGGAAATGGAGTTACCTGGAGGTTTGGCAGATGTTTCATTGTTAGGAGTTGTTAGTTTGGCTACTTATAATGGAGCAACTTACAACAATGATAGAACGCAAATAAGTAATAATTCGTTAGTTACTTTGCAATTATTAACAGGCAACCGTTTTAGAGCTAGTGTGACTGCTGGAGCAAATTTTGACCGCGTTGAAATTCGACTAGGAGGCTTAGCTACTTTATTGACCAGTGTAGATATTTATCAGGCAACTTACAGATATAAAGAACCATCAATTACTGGTAATCAAACTATTTGTAGCGGACAAACAACAACTTTAACGGCATCACTTGCAGTTGGTGAAACAATAAATTGGTATAGCGCAGCAACTGGAGGAACTCCATTAGCTTCGACTGCATCATATACAACACCAGCTTTGACTGCATCAACAACATATTATGTACAAGTTACTAGAAACGGTTGTTTAAATAGTGAGAGAAATCCAGTTAATGTTACAATTACAAATCCTGTACAGCCAACAGTTAGTGCATCTGCATCAACAATTTGTAGTGGACAAACTACTACATTAACTGTTCAGGCGCCGGTTGTGGGTACCGTTTATAATTGGTATGATGCTGCAACAGGGGGTAATTTGGTATTTACGGGAACGTCATTTACAACTCCAGCATTAGCGGTAAATACAAGTTACTATGTAGAAGCCGCCATTGGAGATTGTATCTCAACAGCAGCACGTACTGCAGTTAACATAACTGTAAGCCCAATTCCAGCTACTCCAACATTTGTTTCTTCGAATGTAATTATTCAATCTGGACAAACGGTTACTTTATCAGTCTCAAATCCAGTTTCAGGAGTGCAATATGATTGGTATGATGTTGCAACTGGAGTTATACCAGTGGCGACGGGTGTTACATCTTATACAACACCTATATTGACGGCCAACCAAAACTACTATGTACAGGCTTCTAATCCAACAACTAGTTGTATTAATTCTGTAAGAGGTGTTGTTGCGGTTACTGTTATAGCGAATGCAAGTACTTGTTTACAGGCAAACAATCAAAATTCATCTAATGATGGTGTTCTTTGTGTTTTATGTGCACCTACTAATCCAGGATTTGCTGTAGATGGTGACATCAATAGTTATTCACAACTTAGTGTACCAATTGGTGTTGGAGCTTATTTACAACAACAACTAATTTTCGCTAATGCAGGGCAGACCGGAGATATCATTGATGTTGATTTGGAAGTTCCTGGTGGGATTTTGGATATAAGTGTATTATCTAATATTACTCTTGCTACTTATAATGGAGGAACTTTTAATAACGATAGAATAGCAGTTAATAGTAATTTATTAAACATTCAGTTATTGTCTGGGAATAAATTTAAGGCTAGTTTTGCTGCAACTGCACCATTTGATAGAGTAGAGGTAAGATTAGGAGGTACTGCAACTTTGTTAAGTAATTTATATATTTACCAAGCGGCATATAGATTTCCAAATGCTAACATAACAGGAGCTTCAGCACCAATTTGTGTAGGACAGACGGCTTCATTAGTTGCAACTTCGGCTTTAGCTTCAGCTGATACTTTTTCATGGTATGATTCTCCAACAGGAGGTGCTATAGTAGCAGTAAATCCAACTGCAGCTTTAACTGCTTCAACTACATATTACTTACAAAGAACTAGATTAGGTTGTGAAAACAGTATTCGTCAGGCGGTTACGGTAAATGTTTTACCAATTCCAACTGCAGCAGATATTGTAATTCCGAGTCCGGCTGAAGCTAGTTGTGCTGGTAGTGTAGTTCTATCTCCTTCAACAGCTATTGCGGGAGCACAATTCAGATATTTTACAGACCAAAATAAAACAACAGAAGTTGTAAACGGAACAACAATTGGAACAGCAACTTTTGCTAAAGATCCAACAACTGGGGCGCTTACAATAACAGGTTTAAATGCTACAGGTTCACCATATAATTATTTTATCGCAGCTTCAACAGGAAGTACTTGCGAAAATGTAAATGGTACATTAAAACAAGTAACGGTTAATTTCCCTTCAACTACGGATTTAATCGTAAATGCTACACCAGCACCAGGATGTGGAAGTTTTAATTTAAGAAATGCAATTACAAATTTCGATACTACGGGAGATACAACCTATACTTTCTATGATCCTTCTAATAACGTAATTACGGCAGATGCGGCCGCTAATATTACTACCGGAGGTGTTTATTCTATAGAAGCGCAAAAAGTAGGTACTACCTGTCCTGCAGTGAGACAATCTGTAACAGTTGTTATTAATGCCTTACCAAGTCTGGTAATAACAAATCCTTCAGAATCTGTAAATGTTGGGTCAACTGTAGCTTTAACTGCAACTTCAACAGGAACAGTAACTTGGTTTGATCCGCAAGGAAATGCTTTGCCTACTGCAACAGCAGGACCATTAAATACGCCTGGGGTTTATACCTATACGGCTGTTGCAAGTGATGGAATTTGCAGCAGAACGGCAACAAAAGTGATTAATGTTATTGATTTAAGTAACTGTCAGTCGCTAGCAGAACGTGTTTATGCTACTACTCAGACATCTGGCTCAATTATTACGGGAACTGTTACTAATGGAGCAAATGCTGTAGATGGAAATCCACAAACATTTTCAACAATTACTACGGGTATCGGACTTTTAGGTGTTGGTACAACTTGGCAGAGTTTAGGATGGCCATCTAATATTGTTAAAGGAACACCAGTAACCGTAAAATTAGGTTCTGAATTAAGCCTATTAGCTGTAGGTCAAAATTTATCAGTAATTGGAACTAAAAACGGAGTTGATATTGGAACAATGCAATCTGTATCAGGCTCATTGTTGAATCTGATTTCAGGAGATAATACTTATGAATTTACATTTGTTCCTTCAGATGCATCTGGTCCACAGGATTATGATGGAATTAGAATTCAATCTGCATCAATTTTAAGTGTAGCACAAAACACAAAAGTATTTGATGCTCATTATAATAGACCAGTTACAGCAGTTGCTTGTACACCTGGAGATATTCAGGACATTTTTTACGGAACTACAAATTTAGGTCTTCCTGTAGGAGCAGTAACTGCCGCAGTTGGAGTAAATGATGCGTGGAATGTTGCTGATAATGACATAACAACTTATGCTACTATGTATAGTGGAGTTGGTGCTTTAGCTGCAGCTGATTTAACAGTACAATTTAAAACACCTTCTGTTGTAAGTGATACGCTAAGAATTGTGATTTCTAAACCAGGAGCACTTTTAGATGTTAATTTACTTACTGGATTCTCAATTCAGCGTTATTTAGGAAATGTTGCTGTGGGAGCTCCAATTCAAAATACAAGCACTTTATTAAGTTTAAGATTATTGCCTGGAAATTCTGTGGCAATGGTTTTAGTTTCTTCACCAACAGAAATTTATGATAGAGTTAGAATTCGTTTAGGTGGTGTTGCGGGAGTGTTGGATTTCTTAAGAGTGCATACTGTAGAAAGAACAGCAAATACAACCGTAATTGGCGCTGATCCACAAAATAAAATAACGGTTTGTCCAGGAAGTGAAATAAAACTTCAAATACCTGAAGAAGCTTGTTCTACATACATTTGGTATGATGCAGAAACAGGAGGGAATTCAGTAGCAACCGGTATTTCTTACACTATACCAGCTAATTTGCCTGCAGGAATTTATAAATATTATATTCAGCCAGTACGTTACGGTTGTGAAACTTTTGCAAGAGGAGAAGTTACAGTTGAGGTAAAAGCCTCAGCACCGGCAAATGCTTTGACAGATATTACTCTTAATGGAGGAACATCGACATCTGTTTGTACAGCTTCAGGATCAGTAACTTTGGCAACGGGCTTAAGTGGTACTCCAGTGTTGACTAATCCAGTTTATTCTTGGTATAGTTTTAATGGTACTACAAGTCAGTTAATTCCAGGAGAAACAACAGCACAATTAGTTGTAAACGGATTGTTGCCGGGAACTTACACTTATTTTGTTGGAGTAACATCTGATCAATTTTGTGAAACTGCAGCAGCAGATAGAAAACAAATTACGTTTACTATTTTACCACCATCTACTGTAAATGATATTTTAGTTGATGATTTAACGGTTTGTCATGATGCATCAGCAACATTAACTCCAAGTGCACCTACATTAACAAGTCCAATATTTACTTGGTATTTAGATGCCAATAAAACACAGCCAATTGCAAATGGAGCTGTTATTAATGGAGTTACATATACTATAGATGCAGCAGGTTCATTAACAGCAGTTGGACTTACAGAAGCGATGAGTCCGAGTACTTACTACGTAGCAGTTTCAAGCACAAATACTTGTGAGAATCTTGCAGGAACATTACAAGATGCAGTAATATTAATTAATGATCCAAATACACCAACAACTACAGATACCACGCAAGATTTTTGTTTATCTAGCGCTCCAACAATTGCTAGTATTCAGGTAAATGAAGCGAATGTGGTTTGGTATAACACACCTACAGGTGGTTTGCCTTTGGCTTCTACAACTCCATTAATCAGTGGTACTTACTACGCTGGAGCTACAGATATAGTTATTGGATGTGAAAGTAGTGTTAGATTGGCGGTTACAGTAACAGTAACAGATCCAGGTACACCGACAACAACAGATCTTACTCAGGATTTCTGCGTGGTAAATGCACCAACTTTTGCAAGTATTCAAACAAATGAGACAAATGTTGTTTGGTATAATGCTGCAACTGGAGGAACGGCAATTCCATCAACAACTCCTTTGACAAGTGGTATCTATTACGCAGCTTTAATAAATACTACAACAACCTGTGAAAGTGCAACAAGATTAGCAATTACAGTTAGTGTAACAGATCCGCTTACGCCAACTACGACAGATACTACTCAAGATTTCTGTTTAGTAAATGCTCCAACATTTGCAAGTATTCAAACCAATGAAACCAATGTGGTTTGGTATAATTTAGCAACAGGAGGAACAGCAATTGCAGCGACAACGCCTTTAACAACAGGTACCTATTATGCATCATTATTAGATGCGACTACAGGTTGCGAAAGTTCAATTAGACTTGCAGTTGCAGTAAGTGTAACAGATCCTGGAACACCTACAACAACAGATACAACTCAAGATTTTTGTTTATCAAGTGCACCAACTTTTGCAAGCATTCAAACAAACGAAACAAATATTGTTTGGTATGATGCAGCGACAGGAGGAAATGCAATAGCGTCAACAACAGCATTGACAACAGGTACATATTACGCAGCTTTAACAGATGCAGGAACAGGATGTCAAAGTGCTACTAGATTAGCAATTGCAGTTACAGTTACAGATCCAGGAACACCAACAACAACAGATGCAACGCAAGATTTCTGTTTAGTAAATAATCCAACTTTTGCAAGTATCCAAACCAATGAAACAAATGTAGTTTGGTACAATGCTGCAACAGGAGGAACAGCGATTCCTGCAACAACAGCTTTAACAAGCGGTACATATTATGCAGCTTTAGTAGATGCAACAACTAGTTGTGAAAGCGCAACAAGATTGGCGATTACAGTTACAGTATCAGATCCTGCAACGCCAACGACCACAGATACAACTCAGGACTTCTGTTTAGTAAATGCACCAACTTTTGCTAATATCCAAACCAACGAAACAAATGTGGTTTGGTATAGTGCAGCGACAGGAGGTACAGCGATTGCATCAACAACTGCTTTGACAAGTGGTACTTACTATGCAGCTTTAGCAGATGCAACAACAAACTGTGAAAGCTCAATTAGATTAGCGGTAACCGTTACAGTAAGTGATCCGGGAACACCAACAACAACAGATGCTACACAAGATTTCTGTTCAGTAAATGCTCCTACATTTGCTAGTATTCAAACAAATGAAACAAATATTGTTTGGTATGATGCTCAAACAGGAGGAAATGTAATAGCGTCAACAACGGCCTTAACAACTGGTACCTATTATGCAGCTTTAACAGATGCTGGTACAGGATGTGAAAGTGCTACTAGATTGGCAATTGCAATTACAGTTACAGATCCAGGAACACCAACTACAACAGATACTACACAAGATTTCTGTTTAGTAAATGCACCAACGTTTGCAAATATTCAAACAAACGAAACAAACGTGGTTTGGTACAATGCTTCGACAGGAGGAACAGTGATTCCTGCAACAACAGCCTTAACAAGCGGTACATATTATGCAGCGTTAGTAGATGCAACGACTGGTTGTCAAAGCGTTACAAGATTACAAGTTACTATTAGTGTAACAGATCCTGCAACGCCAACAACAACAGCTGCATCACAAACATTCTGTTCAGGAACAAATCCGACAGTTGCTAGTATTCAAGTTAACGAAAGTAATGTAGTTTGGTATACCATTTCAACTGGAGGAACTGTACTTGCTGCTAATGCGGTCTTAACTACTGGAACTTATTTCGGAGCAATTAAAGATCCAGCAACAGGTTGTGAAAGCAGTGTAAGATTACAAGTTGCCGTTACAGTTGGAAATACAATTAACCCAACGACTAATAATGCAGCTCAGACTTTCTGTTCTACAAGTGCGCCAACAGTTGCTAATATTCAAGTTAATGAAACTAATGTGACTTGGTTTACAGCAGCAACAGGAGGAACAGCAATTCCTTCTACAACACCTTTAACTTCTGGAATTTATTTCGGAAATGTTATAGATGCTGCAACAGGATGCGAAAGCACTACTCGTTTACAAGTTACAGTTACAGTTGTTGATCCAAGCGGAACTCCAACAACTAATAACACAACTCAAAATTTCTGTACGCTAAATACACCAACAATTGCCAGTATTCAGGTAAATGAAGCAAATGTAATTTGGTATAGTACAGCAACAGGAGGAACAGCAATACCAGCGACAACTGCTCTTACAACAGGTACTTATTATGGAGCGATTGCAAGTGCAAATGGTTGCGAAAATCCAGTTAGATTGATGGTTGTGGTTAACGTAAATGCACCTAGTGTGATTACGACACCAAGAACTTCCCAAACTTTCTGTCTAAATGCTGCTCCAACATTGGCTAATATTCTAGTAAATGAAGCAAACGTAGTTTTCTATACAACTCCAACTGGCGGAACACCACTAGCAGCAAATACTCCGCTTACTGCAACAACTTATTATGCAGGTGCATTGAGTAATACTACTAATGGTTGCGACAATGGACCTAGATTAGGAATTACGGTTTCATTTGAAGATGATGCAGCAGTTCAAATTGCAACTACAGATGATACTCCATGTGTTTTCAAAGGAGTGACATATTCAATTGCAAATGGAAAATCTAGTTACTTATGGACAATTAACGGAGGAACAATAGTTTCAGGAGGAACAACATCTGATGGTTCAGTAACAGTTTCATGGTCAGATATTGGTCCTGGAACAGTAACAGTGGCTTACATTAACAATTGTGATGAAAGAACAATTAAAACATTAAATGTTAGTGTGTCAAGTTGTTCAGACTTAACAATTACAAATACAGTTAGTAATCCGACTCCTAATTTTGGTGAGCAGGTAACATTTACCATCACAGTAAACAATGTTGGTGAAGGTGATTTTATAAATACTGTTGTTAGTAATTTAATTCCTAGCGGATTAGAGTTAGTAAGTTCTTCTACAACAACAGGAGTTTATGATCCGACTACACAGCTTTGGACGATTCCAAGATTAAATGCTGGCGAAAGTGTGGTATTGACAATCGTTGCAGAAGTATTACCTGGAGGTACTTATACAAGTACCGCAACTGTTGAGACTTCAACTCCTTTAGATGTTGATGCGACAAATAATTCAGCTTCAGTAACATTAGAACCAATTTGTTTAACAGTTTACAATGAGTTTACTCCAAACAATGACGGTAAAAATGATCTGTTCAGAATTGATTGTATCGAAACTCATCCAAACAACGAGTTGAAAGTATTTAACAGATACGGCGCATTGGTGTATAGTAAAGTACATTATGAAAATGACTGGGACGGAACTGCAAATGTATCTGGAGTTGTTAATAGAGGAGATATGCTTCCAACAGGTACTTATTTTTATGTGATAACCATTGGAGATGGAACGGTTAAAAAAGGCTGGTTGTCTATTATGAGATAATCCACTTCTATTAATCAAATTAATTAAACTAAATAAGTATCGTTATGAAACTATATATAAAATCATTAGAAACGTATTTCATTTTAATATGTTCTTTAATCTCGGTTTGTGCCATAGCGCAACAAGAGCCTCAGTATACGCAATATATGTATAACACAATGTCTGTAAATCCGGCTTATGCCGGGTCTACGGGCACTACAGAAGCAGCACTTCTATATCGTTCTCAATGGGTTGGAATTTCCGGAGCACCGCAAACACAATCTTTCTCTATTCATTCTCCTCTTCGAAATGAAAATATTGGTTTGGGTTTGAGTATTGTTAACGATAAAATTGGACCTTCTAACGAATTATATTTCGATGGAAATTTTGCATATTCAATACCTCTTGGGTATGAAAAAAGACTTGCTTTTGGTTTGAAAGCTGGAGCAAGAATGCTAAACATCGATTGGTCTAAGGGAAGGTATTATGATAGCGATGATGTTTTGTTAAATCAGAACATTAACAATCAAATAAAAATGGCGGTTGGAGCCGGAATTTATTACTATACTGATAAATGGTATGTAGGACTTTCTGTTCCAAGTTTTCTTAGAAATGATTACTATGACGACGTTCAGGAATCTATAGATTATGATCGTATGCATTTCTATTTAATGGGAGGTTATGTTTTCGACTTGAGTCCAAGTGTGAAATTCAAACCAGCATTTTTAGTAAAAGCAGTAAGCGGGGCACCAATTACAGCTGATGTATCGGCAAATTTCATGATTCAGGAAAAATTTGTCATAGGAGGAGCGTATCGAACAGATGATTCTGTGAGTATACTGGCAGGTTTTCAGGTAGCACCAAGTTTTTATCTGGGATATGCATTTGATTACACGGTAAGCCAATTGAACAAATACAACGATGGTTCACACGAAATCATCTTGCGTTATCAATTTGTGCAAAAACAAAGCAAAATTAAATCTCCTCGATTCTTCTAAAAATAAAACTTATGAGAAAACTATATATCCTATGTTTAATTTTGAGCGTTACGTTTAGTTTCGCTCAAAAAACAAATTTGAAGAAAGCTGATGCTTTGTTTAGAAATTTCTCTTATTTAGATGCTTCTAAAGCTTATGAAGAAATTTTACAAAACATCAAAGATCCTTCAACACAGACTGTAAAAAATGCAGCAGATTCTTATTATTTTATTTCTGATTCTAGAAATGCACTTAAATGGTATAAAAAACTGTATGAATTGCAAGGAAATAATTTGACCGATATCTATTATCTGCGTTATATTCAGTCTATGAAAGCTGTTATGGATTATGATCAAGCAGATAAAATCACAAAAGAATATCTGGATAAAAAAGGAGATAAAGCAGAAATTAATCGTTACGTTGCCCAAAAGAAATATATGGACAGCGTGGCCAAAGCAAAACCGCTTTATACCATTAAAAATTTAGATATCAATACCAGTAAATCAGATTTTGGAGCTACTTTCTTTAAAGATAATATCGTATTTACATCGGCTCGTGATACAACAAATTTTGCTGAAAAATTGTACACTTGGAACAATCAACCATTTCTAAATTTATATTACGCAGAAAGAAATCCTGCAGATGGAAGTTTGTTTAACGAAACAGTTTTTCTTCCAAATGTAATGACGAAATATCATGAAGCAACAGCTAGTTTTGATAGTCAGGGAAAAACGATTTATTATTCAACCAATATTGTAAAGAAAAACAAATTGGTGGTAGATGAAGCAAAAATTAACAATTTCCAGATTATTAAAGGATCAATTGTAAATAATAAATTAGAAAATCCACAAAAAGTATTCTTTGATAGTGATGAATATTCGGTTGGACACCCGGCACTAAGTGAAGATGGACAATGGTTGTTTTTTGCATCTGATATGCCAGGCGGTTACGGAGAAACAGACTTATATGTCGTTAAAATCGCAGCCGACGGTACAATGAGTTCACCAGCTAATTTAGGGCCAAGTATCAACACAATTGGTAACGAAGTATTTCCATTTTTTCAGAACGGAATGTTATACTTCTCTTCTGATGGACATTATGGTTATGGTGATTTAGATGTTTATGAAAGTAAATTTCTAGCAAACGGAAACTTTTCGGTACCAAGAAACTTAGGTGCTCCGGTCAACAGCAACAAAGATGATTTTTCTTTTATAATTGACAGAACAAATACCTATGGTTACTTGTCTTCTAACAGAGCAGGAGGAAAAGGCGATGATGATATTTATTCTTTCGTGAAAGGGAAACCAGTTTGTAATCAGAGTATTTCTGGAATGGCAATTGATCACAAAAGTAAAAAGCCATTAGCAGATGTAACCATTATGGCTTATAATTCATTTAGTGAAATTCTAGGTGAAACCAAAACCAATTTCGACGGTCAATATGCTATAGAAGTTCCTTGTAATAAAGTCGTAAAAATGATTGCTGCAAAGCCAAATTACAGCAGTGACGATAAGACGGTTGAAACAACTAAGGAAAATGGCGGCGAAATCAGAGATGTGAACTTTGAATTAAGTAACTACGATGATTTAGTTGTGAAGAAAAAAGGAGTCGAGAAAGTCGATGTTAATCCGATTTACTTTGACTACGATAAATTCGATATTACACCAAAAGCTATAGAAGAATTGTCTAAAGTAGTTTTCATTATGCAGAAATTCCCAAAAATCATTATTAAAATTGAATCGCATACAGATTCACGCGGAAAAGATGCTTACAACTTGAAACTTTCAGACAACAGAGCAAAATCAACAAGAGATTATATCCTTTCACAAGGCATAGATCCATCTCGAATTGAAAGCGCAATTGGTTATGGCGAAACCAGATTAATAAATAAATGTAAAAATGGTGTAAAATGTACAGAAGAAGAACATCTTTTAAATAGACGTTCCGATTTTATCATTATTCAAAAATAGTTCTATGCTTATATTGTAGGTTGTTGATAATCAATATTAAGCATAAAGCGCCAAAACCATTTGGAAGTTGGTTTTATTAATTCTTTTTTAAGAATAATGGACAAGGAGAAAATCAGACTGCATGAATTTGCAGTCTGATTTTTGATTTTTTAAAACTTTCATTTTTTATGCTTTCGAACAAAAATAAATTCTAATTTTGATATAAAGTTTTTCACATTTATAATCTGCAATATTTTAGAAATTTATGAGCATTCAAGAGACCATTCAAAACCTTAGAAATGAACTTAATCAACACAATTATAATTATTATGTGTTAGACAATGCCACAATTTCAGATTATGATTTTGATATCAAGCTAAAAGAACTTCAGGATTTAGAAAATAAACATCCAGAGTTTTTTGATGAAAATTCGCCTACGCAAAGAGTTGGAGGTGCCATTACCAAAAATTTCAAAACAATAGCACATCAATACAGAATGTATTCTTTGGATAATTCATATTCTAAAGAAGATCTTTTGGATTGGGAAAACCGCATTCAAAAAGTATTAGGAAATGTTGATTTACAATATACCTGCGAATTAAAATACGATGGTGCTTCAATTAGTATAAGTTACGAAAACGGAAAACTAGTTCAGGCATTAACACGTGGAGATGGTTTTCAAGGAGATGAGGTAACCAATAATATTAAAACTATAAAATCAATTCCTCTACACTTAAAAGGGAATTATCCTGATAAATTCGATATTCGAGGCGAAATCATTCTGCCTTTTAAGGGGTTCGAAAAAATGAATCAGGAATTAATTGAAATTGGAGAAACACCCTATTCAAACCCAAGAAATACTGCTTCTGGAAGTTTAAAATTGCAAGATAGTGCTGAGGTTGCCAAACGACCTTTAGAGTGTTTGTTGTATTTTGTTACAGGAAATAATCTTCCATTTAAATCTCAATTTGAAGGTTTGGAATCAGCAAGAAACTGGGGATTCAAAGTACCAAAAGAAGCGAAATTAGTCCATAACATGAACGAAGTTTTTGACTTTATAGATTATTGGGATGTCCACCGTCATAATTTGCCTTACGAAACAGATGGTGTTGTAATTAAAGTAAACAGCATTCAACATCAAGAAGAATTAGGATATACAGCAAAATTGCCTCGTTGGGCAATTGCTTATAAATTCAAATCAGAACAGGTTTCAACAAAATTAAAATCTATTTCTTATCAAGTTGGAAGAACAGGTGCAATCACGCCAGTTGCCAATTTAGAGCCTGTACAGCTTGCAGGAACAATTGTAAAAAGAGCTTCTTTGCATAATGCCGATCAGATTGAAAAATTAGATATTCGTATAAATGATACTGTTTTTGTTGAAAAAGGAGGAGAAATCATTCCAAAAATCATTGCAGTAGATTTAGAAAAACGTCCTGAAAATTCAGAGAAAACACATTATATTGCTTATTGTCCAGAATGTCATACCGAATTGGTTAGAAATGTAGGAGAAGCAAATCATTATTGCCCTAATTTCTACGGATGTCCTCCACAAATTATAGGAAGAGTGCAGCATTATATTTCAAGAAAAGCAATGGATATTGAAGGCCTTGGAGGAGAAACTGTGGCTTTGCTTTTCAAAAATAATTTGGTACACAATTATGCCGATCTTTATGAATTGAAAGTAGAAGATATTCTACATTTGGAAAGAATGGCTCAAAAATCTGCGGAAAACCTTGTAAATGGAGTTCAGCAATCTAAAGAAATTCCTTTCGAAAGCGTATTGTTTGCACTCGGAATTCGTTTTGTTGGAGAAACTGTAGCTAAGAAATTAGCTAAACATTATAAAAATATTGACGCTTTAGCAAAAGCTTCCTTAATGGATTTAATTCTGGTTGATGAAATCGGAGAAAGAATTGCAAAAAGTGTCATCGAATTCTTTGAAAACGAAGAGAATCAGAAGATTATTGAACGTTTAAAAAGCTACGGAATACAATTTGAAATTGAAGAAAAAATCAACCCAAATGCTACAGAAAAATTTATTGGAAAAACATTTGTAGTTTCTGGAGTTTTTAGTCAATTTTCAAGAGACGAACTGAAGAAAACCATTGAAGACAATGGAGGTAAGGTAGGAAGCTCGATTTCTGCAAAAACAGATTTTGTTGTGGCAGGAGATAATATGGGACCGGCTAAATTGGAAAAAGCTACCAAACTAAACGTGACTATATTATCTGAAGAAGATTTTATAAACAAATTAAATGAAACCGAATAAGCCGTCGTTAATTCTGTTTTTTCTGGCGTTGTTGTGTACCATTATTTTTGACTGGACACAACAAGACGTTTTTGCGACGTATGCCAAAGCAATTGTTCTACCGGCTATTTTTATTTATTTTTTAATAAGCAGCGAGTTCCAAATCAGAAAAACAGAAGGACTAATATTTTTCTTTTGTTTTGTTGGTCAGGTTTTTGACTTAATGGATATTGAACTTGGAGGCGTATTTAGTTTTTTGGTTGTTTACCTACTGCTTGTATTTCTGTTTCTTCGAGAACATGAAAGGATACAATTAACTAAAAAAGACATTTTGCCAATTTCGATTGTGGTAGTTTTTATAGTTTATTTGCTGATCTCCGTTTTAAGTTTAAAACTGGACAATATGATCAGATTTAATTCTATTTATACTTTTTACGGAATTGTATTAAGTGTAATGAGTTATTTCTGCTTTGTTAGCTACATCACAAAAGGGACACACATTACTTTGTTGATGTCCCTTATGGCTGTAAGTTATATCTTTTCAGATATTTTCTATATTTTCAATGAATATTTTTCCTATTCGATTGTTTTGGTTTTAATTCGAGATGTAACTCAAATTCTGGCTTACTACTTTATGGTAGAATATTTTTTGGAAAAAACCAGAATTCAAAACAAACCTATACAATAATAGAAGTACTTTGATTGGTGTGCGCTTTGTCTTTGTCAAAGTAAAAGTCAATGCGGCCTAAATTAATTCCGTAACAACCAACCTGATTTACCAAAACATCTTTTCCTGCTTTGTTTTTTACAATAGTTGGCTTGTCTAAGAAAGTATGCGTATGTCCACCAATAATCAAATCGATATCCTGCGTTTGCGCTGCAAATTTTAAATCAGAGATTTTAGTTGCATCATCTTTATAATTATATCCGATATGCGAAAGGCAGATTACCAAATCACATTTTTGCTCATTTCTTAAAAGCTTTGTCATATCTTGAGCAACTTCTACAGGGTCATTGTAAACAGTTTCCAGGTATAATTTTTTATCAACAAGACCAGCTAATTCGATTCCAACACCAAAAACACCAACTTTAATTCCGTTTTTATTGAAGATTTTGTACGGTTTAACATGGCCGTCCATAACCGTGTTTTTGAAATCATAGTTCGAGTTGATAAAATCGAAAGTTGCGTGCGGAAGTTGTGCATATAATCCGTCAAGACCGTTGTCAAAATCATGATTTCCAATTGTAGAGGCGTCGTACTTCATCATACTCATCAATTTAAATTCCAATTCACCTCCATAATAATTGAAATAAGGAGTTCCTTGAAAAATATCTCCAGCGTCTAATAAAAGAACATTCGGATTTTCTTTTCGAATAGATTCGATTAAAGCTGCACGACGAGAGACACCACCTTTATTAGGATTACGCGGATCATCAGCAGGAAACGGATCAATGTGACTATGCACATCATTGGTATGTAGAATGGTTAAATGTTTGATATCGTTAGTTTCAAAACTGCTCAAAGACAATCCTAAACTTAGTAGGGCAGTACTTGCTGCTGTTTTTTCGATAAACTCTCTTCTTTTCATTTTATATTTTTTTTGCAGGAATGCTTACTTGTTTTCTAATTTTTATTCTTCAGTAATTCTGATGTTTTTTGGAGCAAGAACAGTGTCTACCTCTTTAAAGTAATCAATCAGTACATTTCTAAGTTTATAGTTTAGATCAAACTTTTCAGTACTTTTTGCAAAGAAAGTCATGCTATCACCACCATTTGCTAGATAATCATTTGTAGCAACATAATAGACCTTGTTTAAATCAAGCGGTTTTCCTTGAATCAAGATGTCTTTAGCAGTATTTTGTTTTGTAATTGTAAAAGTCAATCCAGACAAAGGCTGAGGTTTTTTTTCCTTAATAATGTATGCTGTAATTTCTAAAATTTGTTCTCCTTTTAAACCTAAAACAACAAGGTTATTTTCAAAAGGCATAATTTCAAAAGCTGTTCTTGTAGTTACATTTCCTTTAGGAAGAATAGCGCGAATTCCGCCATGATTTAAAAGACATAAATCGATATTTTTCTTTTCTCGAGCATTAAAAACAAGATTTCCTCTTTGAAGACAAACATCTGCTAGTAAGCTACCAATGCTTGTCTGCCATTTTCCAGTGCTTTTATCAAGTGTTTCTGGGCAAAAAGCCAAAACATTATCAAGATCCTTGTTGATATGATCGCGATACGGCTTTATAAAGTTTTCAATTTCAGGAGTTTCAGCAGCTTTTTCGGTTACAGGAAGCTGTTTTCCTTCGATTTTAGTTAAATTGTAGTTTTTAGGGCTACAAGATACTATTAAAAAAAATGTTAAGAATATAACAAAAAGTTTTAAAAATCCGTTATACTTTTTTAGTTTTACCATTTTAAATGCAACTTAAATAATTAATTTTGTAATCTGGTAAAAGTACTATGTTTTTGAATTATATGAAGGAGTTTTTTGTAAAAAAAACATTAAATAATAACTTGAGTAATCAAAATAACAAAGTCTTTCCTAAAAACGTTCAAACTATTGGTTTATTGATAGATGAAAGCAATTTTGAGCAGTCAGACTCTTTAATAAATGAATTGACGCTTTATGGAATTGCTTTAGAAGATATAAAAGTTGTTGCATACATCGGAAAATTCAAAGAAAAAGAAACCTATTTACGACCGACTTTTGGTAAAAAACACATCAATTGGAAGGGAGAAATTACGGAAGATTTTTTAAATGAATTTGTAAATTCAGAATTTGACCTTTTGCTGAGTTATTATGATATTGAAAATATATTTTTAATGATGATTACAAGCAAATCAAAAGCTAAATTTAAGGTAGGATTTTCTAATGTAGACGCTAGTTTAAACCGTTTGATGATTAATACAGAATTACAGAATTATAAACTGTTCATTTCAGAACTGTTTAAGTATTTAAAAAACATAAAATAAATTATAATAAAAAATATGCAATCATTAATAGGAACTGGTGTTGCTTTGGTAACTCCATTTAAAAAAGATTTTTCAGTTGACATTGAAGCTTTACAGCGAATTGTAAACTTTTCTATAGATGGAGGAGTGGAGTATCTTGTTGTTATGGGAACAACTGCAGAAAATGCAACTCTTACGACAGAAGAGAAAGAATTGGTTATAAAGACAGTGATCGATGTAAACAAAGGAAGATTGCCTCTAGTTTTAGGAGTTGGAGGAAATAATACTATGCAGATTGTTGAAGAATTAAAAACAAGAGATTTTTCTGCTTTTGAAGCAATATTGTCTGTTTCTCCATATTATAACAAACCTACTCAAGAAGGAATTTATCAACATTTTAAGGCTATTGCAGAAGCTTCTCCGATTCCGGTTATTTTATATAATGTTCCTGGTAGAACATCAAGTAATATGCTTCCGTCTACAGTAATTCGTCTGGCTAATGATTTTGATAATGTTGTAGCTATTAAAGAAGCAGCGGGAGATATGGCTCAGGCAATGCAGATCATTAAAAATGCACCTAAAGACTTCCTTGTAATCTCTGGAGATGATATGTTGGCATTGCCAATTGTTTTAGCAGGTGGAGCAGGGGTTATTTCTGTAATTGGACAAGGTTTTCCTAAAGAATTTTCAGAAATGATTCGTTTAGGTTTGAATAAAAAAGCCGCAGATGCATTCAAAACCCATTACTTTTTGTCTGATAGTATAGATATGATTTTTGAACAAGGAAATCCGGCAGGAATCAAACAAATTTTCCAAGCCCTTGGAATTGCTGATAATACTGTTCGTCTTCCATTAGTTTCTGTTGATGATTCACTCGCTGCAAGACTAAATGACTTTGTAAAAAACAGCATTAAATAATTGTTAAAGTGTTAGTATTTTAAGATACTAAAAAATTATTTTGCAGTCGCTAAATTAATAACTAAATTTGCCACCGAATCTTCGGTGTTATTTTGCTTTAGCATAATTGTCTAAGATTGTAATAACAGTAAGAAAATGAAAAAAATAGTATCGCTATTAATTGTTGTAACTCTTTTTTGCTCATGTGGAGAATATCAAAAAGCGTTGAAAAATGAAGATGTTGCAGCAAAATTTGAAATGGCAACAAAAATGTATGATGCCGGTAAATATTCAAAAGCGATTCGTCTTTTTGAACAATTAGCAACATCTTACCGAGGAAAACCTCAGGCAGAAAAGCTTTTTTACATGTTTTCACAATCGTATTACAAAACGAAACAATACTATTTAGCAGGTTATCAGTTTGAAGCTTTTGTTTCTGGTTATCCAAGAAGTGAAAAAGTTCAGGAAGCTGCTTTTTTAGGAGCTTACAGCTATTCAAAATTGGCACCTGTTTATAGTTTAGATCAAACAGATACTGTAAAAGCATTAGATAAATTACAGGCTTTTATCGATAATTATCCAAATTCAGAATACATTGCGCAGGCAAACGAGACGGTGCAGAAGCTGAATGGTAAATTAGAGAAAAAAGCATACGAAAATGCTAAAGGATATAATACGATTTCAGATTACAAATCAGCTTTGATTGCTTTTGATAATTTTATCGCTGATTTTCCTGGAACACCTTTTAAAGAAGATGCGTTGTTTTATAAATATGACTCAGCATATCAATTGGCAATTAATAGTGTGCCTTCAAAAATGGAAGAACGTTTAAATGTTGCCAAAGTAGCTTACAATAACTTAATTAAGTTTAAAAGCGATACAAAATACAAGGTTAAAGCAGACGAGATGTATGCTAGAGTTGAAACAGATTTACAAAAATTTACTAAATAAATAAAGTCATGGATTTAAAAAAGACGAATGCTCCTGTTAACACAATAACTTACAATAAAACAGTTATTGAAGAGCCAACAGGAAATGTGTATGAGGCAATTACCATTATGGCTAAAAGAGCAAACCAAATTAACTCTGAGATTAAAAAAGAATTGACAGAGAAATTGGAAGAGTTTGCTACTTATAATGATAGTCTTGAGGAAGTTTTTGAAAATAAAGAACAGATCGAAGTTTCTAAATTTTACGAAAAATTACCAAAACCACACGCTTTAGCCGTTCAAGAATGGTTAGACGGAAAAACTTACCACAGAGGTTCAAACAAATAATACAGTACAATGTCAGTTTTAAACGGGAAGAAAATTTTACTGGGTGTTTCCGGTGGAATTGCAGCCTATAAAACAGCCTCATTAGTACGACTTTTTATAAAAGCAGGTGCACATGTCCAAGTGATCATGACACCTGCTTCTAAGGATTTTGTAACCCCACTTACGTTATCTACCTTATCTAAAAATCCAGTACATTCCAGCTTTTTTAATCAGGACGATCAAGATGAAGTTTGGAACAATCATGTTGAATTAGGTCTTTGGGCCGATTTAATGTTGATTGCACCTGCTACAGCCAATACTTTGTCTAAAATGGCTACAGGAAACTGTGATAATCTTCTAATTGCGGCCTATTTATCTGCTAAATGTCCAGTCTATTTTGCACCTGCAATGGATTTGGATATGTACAAACATCCTTCAACTTTATCAAGTTTTGCTGCTCTTAAACAGTTCGGAAATACTATGATTCCTGCTGAAAATGGAGAATTGGCAAGTGGCTTATCTGGCGAAGGGAGAATGGCTGAACCAGAAAATATTGTAGCATTTTTAGAAGCTGATTTAGAAAGTAAATTGCCTCTAAAAGGAAAAAAAATATTAGTTACTGCCGGACCAACATACGAAGCTATAGATCCTGTACGTTTTATAGGAAATCATTCTTCTGGAAAAATGGGGTTTGATATTGCTAATGAAGCAGCTAATTTGGGTGCAGAGGTTTTTTTAATCGCTGGCCCGACGCATTATAAAGTTAAAAATGCTTTGGTTAAAGTGATAGATGTAGTTTCTGCTCAGGAAATGTATGACGCTTGCCATTTGTATTTTAACGAAGTTGATGCAGCGATTGCTGCGGCTGCTGTTGCAGATTATAAACCTAAATTTGTTGCAGATCAGAAGATTAAAAAAAATGCAGCTGAATTTTCGATTGAGCTTGAAAAGACAAAAGATATATTGTCTTCATTGGGTTTAATCAAAAAAAATCAGTTTCTGATTGGATTTGCATTAGAAACTGAAAATGAAATTGAAAATGCTAAGTTGAAAATTCAGAAAAAAAACTTAGATTTGATTGTTTTAAATTCCTTACAAGATAAGGGAGCCGGTTTTAAAAAAGAAACCAATAAAGTAACCTTTATTGATAAGAATTTTGAAATCGAGCCAATGGAATTAAAATCAAAAGAATCTGTGGCGGCTGATATTTTGAATAAAGTTATGGAGCATTTTTCAAAATCATAAATTAAAGTATACGCCGAAAACATAAGTCGAAATGATTTGTGTTATAAAATTAAATATTTAGATGATGATGAATAAGATAGTTACGCTATTGGTTTTTTTATGCTTTGGTTTTGTGCAAGGGCAACAGCTAAACTGTACAGTGACTATTAATACAGAGCGACTTACAAATCCGAATAATCAGGTTTTTAAGACGCTTCAGACTTCTCTTTCTGAGTTTGTAAACAAAACAGATTGGACAGGTTCGACTTTGAAACAAAACGAAAGGATAAACTGTTCGATGTATATTACTTTGTCATCTAATAGTTCCGATCAATTTACAGGAACCATTCAAGTACAATCTTCTCGATTGATTTTTAATTCAACCTATTCTTCTCCAATCTTAAATTATAATGACAAAGATTTTAATTTTAGATATACGGAGTATGAACCTTTGTTGTTTAATCCAAGTACTTACGATTCTAACTTAGTTTCTGTAATATCCTTTTATTGTTACATGATTTTGGGTATGGATGCTGATAGTTTTCAGATGGGAGCAGGAAATCCTTATTTTCAGACAGCACAAAATATCGCAAGTGTAGCGCAACAAGGAGGTTTTAAAGGTTGGAGTCAGGCAGACGGAATCCAGAATCGTTATTTTTTGATTAATGATATGATTGCGCCAACTTACAGTGATTTGCGCCAGACTATGTATGCTTATCATACAGGTATGGACGGGATGACTTTAGATTTGAAAGCTTCAAAAGAAAAAATAAAATCAGCCCTTATGCTTATTGGTAAATTAAATTCGGTTAAGCCAAATGCTTTTATAACACGGGTTTTCTTTGATGCAAAATCAGATGAAATTGTTTCTGTTTTTTCTGGTGGCCCAAGTATTACCGTAACCGATTTAACCGATGTATTGAACAAAGTATCGCCGTTAAATTCTACTAAATGGTCTCAGATTAAATATTAATTCTGTTTCGTTAAAAAAAAACTTCTTTAATTTTCATTTTTACAAAATTGCCCTATGATTACGTCACTGTCAATTAAAAATTATGCTCTTATTGAAAAACTTGCGATAGATTTTTCTAAAGGTTTTTCTATAATTACAGGTGAGACAGGTGCAGGAAAATCAATTATTTTAGGTGCAATTGGTCTTGTTTTGGGAAAAAGAGCTGATCTAAGTTCTTTGAAAAATAAAGAAGAAAAATGTATAATTGAGGCGCAATTTGAAATTGGGAAATACAATCTAAAAGAATTTTTTGAAGCTAATGATCTGGATTATGAAGAGGAAACGATTATTAGAAGAGAGATTTTGCCTTCAGGTAAATCTCGTGCTTTTATAAATGATAGTCCTGTAAACCTTCAGGAATTGCAGGATTTAAGTTTGTATTTAATTGATATTCATTCACAGCAGCAAACACAGGAATTATCGGATGAAAATGTTCAATTTAAGATTATTGACGCTATCGCAAATAATTCAGAAGTAATTGCTGAATATCAAAAACTCCTTAAATCGTATAAAACAGACAAAACAAAGTTAAATGCTTTACTTAAAAAACAAAGTGATGCAGGAAAAGAGCAGGAGTATAATACTTTTTTATTGAATGAATTAGTTTCGGCTCAATTAAAATCTGGCGAACAGGAGGAGTTGGAGGTAGATTATGAAAAGTTGAATAACGTTGAGATAATTAAAGAGTCTTTAGATAAATCTTTGGCAATTGCAAATGAAGAACAATTTGGAGTTTTTCATAATTTAAACGAAATTAAAAATGCATTGCAAAAAGTAGCTCCATTTTCTTCAGAGTATCAAAATCTGTTTGAAAGAGTGACGAGCTTGACTATTGAATTTGATGATGTCTCTAAAGAATTAGAAAGTTCTTCAGAAAAATTATTGAATGATCCAGCACAATTAGAATTAATAAATCAAAAATTACAGTTGATTTATAATTTACAGAAAAAACATCAGGTAACTTCTGTTGATGATCTGCTTCAAATTCAAGCTGATTTAGGGAATAATTTGTTGGAGTTGGATAATATGGATGAAGAAATAGCTTCATTGTCTAAGATTATTGATGCAAAAGCTTTGGAGCTTGATAATTATGCCGCTCAAATTCATCAAAATAGAATCAATGCAATTCCAAAATTATCAGAACAGTTAATTTCGATTTTACAGACTTTAGGGATGCCTAATACTCGTTTTAAAATGGAACTTGTACCGTCTGAAAATTATTTTCAAAACGGAAAGGACGAATTACAGTTCTTATTTTCTGCAAACAAAGGGAGCGATTTTGGTCTATTGAAAAAAGTAGCTTCGGGAGGAGAAATGTCTCGTATTATGTTAGCCGTTAAAGCTATTTTAGCTAAATATTCAAAATTGCCAACTTTGATTTTTGATGAAATTGATACTGGGGTTTCTGGAGAAATAGCAATTAGAATGGGAGAGATTATGCGAGAAATGAGTAATACAATGCAAATATTTGCGATAACGCACTTGCCGCAAATTGCAGCAAAGGGAGATTCTCATTTTAAAGTTTCAAAATCTACTGTTGGAGATGATACACAATCAGAATTAAAACTTTTATCACAAGAAGAAAGGGTTTTGGAAATTGCCCAAATGTTGTCTGGAGCAAACGTTTCAGATTCAGCTTTGAACCACGCAAAACAATTATTGAATTAAATTATAGAAATGGAAAGTTTGAGTTTTTACGAAAATCAATTTATAAAAGCAGATGCATTAATTTCTGAAGGTAATTCAGCTGATGCAAAAGAATTATTAGAAGATATTTTATCTC
This sequence comes from Flavobacterium potami, assembly GCF_020026915.1. Taxonomy (GTDB): domain Bacteria; phylum Bacteroidota; class Bacteroidia; order Flavobacteriales; family Flavobacteriaceae; genus Flavobacterium; species Flavobacterium potami. Next base: position 670,164 of record NZ_JAINUY010000002.1, read on the forward strand.
AGTATCCTGATTTTGGAAAAGCCCACAATCATTTGGGATGGATTTACTATAATAAATTAAGCGATTACGAAAAAGGAGTTTATCATTACAAATTGTCTATAAAATTTGATCCTAAATATCCTGCACCATATTTAAACTACACTTATTTGTTGATAGATTTAGGACGATATGATGAAGCTAAAGAACATATTAAATTTACTTTGGCCAATTTAGAAAATGCAGATAACTCTACTTATAACAGTGAATTAGGGAGAATGGCAGAATATGAAGGACACTATTCGCTGGCTTATAATTATTATAAAGAAGCTACCAAAAATGCATTAAACCCAAATTTTATTGAGAATATGAATGCTAATATGAAAAGGGTTAAGGATAAAATGTCTATTTTTGAAAAATTAAAACTGAAATTGAAATAATACAAAAAAAATAATTGCAAGATGATTATAGAACCTAGAATGAGAGGATTTATTTGTTTGACTGCCCACCCAACGGGAGCTGAGCAAAATGTAAAAAATCAAATCGAATACGTAAAATCAAAAGGAGAGATTGCTGGAGCTAAAAAAGTTTTGGTAATTGGAGCTTCTACAGGTTTTGGTTTAGCTTCAAGAATTACTAGTGCTTTTGGTTCTGGTGCAGCAACAATTGGAGTGTTTTTTGAAAAACCGCCAGTTGAAGGAAAAACCGCTTCTCCAGGATGGTATAATTCTGCAGCATTTGAAAAAGAAGCTCATAAAGCAGGTTTGTATGCAAAAAGTATCAATGGAGATGCTTTTTCAAACGAAATAAAAAGAGAAACTTTAGATTTAATCAAAGCAGATTTAGGACAAGTTGATCTTGTAATTTATAGTCTAGCTTCGCCAGTTCGTACAAATCCAAATACAGGTGTAACACACCGTTCAGTTTTAAAACCAATCGGACAAACATTTACAAACAAAACAGTTGATTTTCATACTGGAAAGGTTTCAGAAGTTTCAATCGCTCCTGCAAACGAAGAGGATATTGAAAATACAGTTGCTGTTATGGGAGGTGAAGATTGGGCAATGTGGATCGATGCTTTGAAAGATGAAAATTTATTGGCAGATGGAGCTACAACTGTTGCTTATTCTTACATCGGGCCTTCATTGACAGAAGCAGTTTATCGTAAAGGAACTATCGGTCGTGCAAAAGACCATTTAGAAGCTACAGCATTTACTATTTCAGATTCTTTGAAATCTATTGGAGGAAAAGCTTACGTTTCTGTAAACAAGGCTTTAGTAACTCAAGCAAGTTCTGCAATTCCAGTAATTCCATTATATATTTCTCTTTTGTATAAAATTATGAAAGAAGAAGGAATTCATGAAGGTTGTATAGAACAAATTCAGCGTTTATTCCAAGACAGATTATATAATGGTTCTGAGGTTCCTGTAGATGAAAAAGGGAGAATTAGAATTGATGACTGGGAAATGCGTGAAGATGTTCAGGAAAAAGTGGCAAAACTTTGGTTGGAAGCAACTACAGAAACATTGCCTGAAATTGGTGATCTTGCAGGTTACAGAAGTGATTTCTTAAATTTATTCGGATTTGAATTTGCGGGTGTTGATTACAATGCAGAGGCAAATGAAGTTGTTGAAATTGAAAGTATCAAATAACATATTTTACTACTTGTAAAACAAAAAACCATCAATGAAAAGTTGATGGTTTTTTTGTTAATATACCATATCTTTGTTAAAATTTTTAATTTAATAAAATATACCCTTTTAATACCGCGAAGTCTGCTATGATTTTTTCTTTAATTATACCCGTGTATAATCGTCCAGATGAAGTTGATGAGCTTTTGGAAAGTCTCTCAAAATCTGATTATAATGAAGCTTTTGAAATTGTTCTTGTTGAAGATGGATCTTCAATACCATGCAGAGATGTGGTGATGAATTATCAAGGGAAATTAAATATCTCCTATTATTTTAAAGAAAATTCTGGACCGGGTGATTCCAGAAATTTTGGTATGCAGAGAGCAAGAGGTGATTATTTTATCATTTTTGATTCAGATTGTATTATTCCGTCTCAATATTTGTCAGAAGTTCGCAAAGAATTGGATGAGAAATACGTGGATTGTTTCGGAGGCCCTGATAAAGCACTTGACAGCTTTTCGGATATTCAAAAAGCAATCAATTTTGCTATGACTTCATTTCTTACTACTGGAGGAATTAGAGGTGGCTCTGAGAAGATAAATAAGTTTCAGCCTCGTAGTTTCAATATGGGAATTTCCAGAAAAGCTTTTGAAGCATCAAGAGGTTTTGGTAATATACATCCGGGAGAAGATCCCGACTTATCTATCCGTTTATGGAACTTAGGTTTTGAAACAAGACTGTTTAAAGAAGCTTATGTGTATCATAAAAGGAGAATTGACTGGGAAAAATTCTCTATTCAGGTCAATAAATTTGGTATAGCAAGGCCGATTTTAAATAGTTGGTATCCAGAACATAATAAGCTTACTTTCTTCTTTCCAACACTATTTATATTAGGTTTATTATTAGCTTTTTTATTGTTAATTTTCAATATTGATATTTTATTACAATTATATTTCGTATATTTCGTTATAATTTTTCTTACAGCGAGTATTCAAAATAAAAGTATCAAAATTGGATATTTATCTGTAATAGCAGTTTGGAAACAATTCTATGGTTATGGTACAGGATTTTTAAAATCCTTTGTAAAAGTAATTTTATTAAAGAAAAAACCACAAGAGGCATTTCCACGTATGTTTTTTAAGTTGTAGTAATGACAAAAGTTATTGGTCTTACAGGAGGAATTGGTAGTGGTAAAACGACCATTGCCAACTATTTTAATGAAATGGGTGTTCCTGTTTACATAGCCGATGATGGTGCCAAAAGAGTAATGCAGTCAGATGAAATTCTTAAAGAAGTAAAGTATGTTTTTGGCAAGGACATTTTTGATGAAGAAGTTTTAAATAGAGCAAAATTAGCTCAGATAGTTTTTAATGATAAAGAACAATTAGCAAAATTAAATGCAATTGTACATCCCGGTGTAAAAAGAGATTTTGAATTGTGGATGAAGGATTATAAAAATTATGATTACGTAATTTATGAAGCTGCTATATTATTTGAAAGCGGGCGTTATAAAGAATGTGATGTAATTATAACAGTTACAGCTCCTGAAGAAGTTAGGATTGAAAGAGTTATTGAAAGGGATAAAACTACAAGAGAACAAGTTTTAAGCAGAATGAAAATGCAGTGGAATGACGAAAAACGAATTTCTATGAGCAATTTCGTGATTAATAACAATAATCTTAAAATTGCTAAGGAAGAAGTTGTTAAAATTCTTAAAATTTTAAATATAAAACAAAATCAGTCTTAAATGTTAATATTTGGTTAATGTATTATTTAGTATATTGTTAAAATATTAATTTTGTTTCGATGAATAAATTATTTTTTAGAATACTTGTTTTACTGATGAGCTTGTCCTTGATAGGGATCATTTTGGTGCAGGTATTTTGGTTTAATTCTTCGTTCAAGAACAATGAAGAACAATTTAAATACCACGTTACTCAAGTAATTGGAAATGTTGCAGATAAGCTGGAACAACAAGAAGAGTACAGTTTCTACGACAAATACAACCGTATTAAAGACAGTACGGGTAAAATTCCAAAAAAAGAAGATTTACTGGAAGTACTTTATGTACAAAGAAACCCAAAGACGAACAAAACAATTGTTTATTCGAGTACTCTAACATCTGAAGATTATGATATCAACGGATCTGTTTTTAATAAAAAGTTCAGCAGCGAGCGTTTTAAGAATTTCAGTTCAAAAAGAGTAACAGAGGTTTACAATAACAACAACGGTATTGATAATAACAATTTAGGTCAAAGTATAATTCCTGATCAAAGATTTGAAAAATCAGGAAGTTTAGATATTTTAAACAAAGTCCAACAGCAAATTCAATATAAAGATATAGCGTCTTTAACTCCAATTGAAGGAAGAATCACAAAAGACAAACTTTATAAATTATTAAAGAAAGAGCTTGAGGGATATGGCGTTAAAACCAAGTTTGAATTTGGAATCTATAGCAGTGGTGCACAGACAAAGATAAAATCGGACGGATTTCATTATGATAAAGATGCCACTTATAATATTCCGATTTATACAGATAATGAAGGAAATAGTAAATATGAATTATCAGTTACTTTTCCACACAAAAAGAAGTTCTTATTGTCTGAATTACTGAGTATTACTATTCTGTCGATAGTTTTTACGTTAATTATAATTGTAGCATACACAAGCGCTTTAAACCAGTTACTACGTCAGAAACATATTTCTGAAATCAAAACAGATTTTATTAATAATATGACGCATGAGTTTAAGACTCCAATTGCAACTATAAATTTAGCACTAGATGCTATTAGAAATCCTAGAATTATTGAAGATAAAGAGAAAGTTTATCGTTATCTTCAGATGATTAGAGATGAGAATAAAAGAATGCATGCTCAGGTTGAAAACGTTCTCAGAATTTCAAAATTGGAAAAGAGAGAATTGGATATTTCCAAAGAACCGACAATAGTTACAGATATTATTGACGATGCTATTGAACATGTAAACTTAATTTTGGAAGACAGACAAGGTAGTGTTGTAAAACATTATAATGCAGCGAGAACCACTTGCTTGGTAAATGAAGTTCATTTTACAAACGTTTTGGTAAATATTTTAGAAAATGCTATAAAATATTCTCCTGATATCCCGAAAATCGAAATCTTTACTGAAAACGTGAAAGATATGATTTTAATAAAAGTGAGAGATCATGGTTTGGGAATGAGTAAGATAGCTCAGAAACGAGTTTTTGAGAAATTCTACAGAGAACACACAGGTGACTTGCATAATGTAAAAGGTCACGGTTTAGGTTTGGCTTATGTGAAAAGAATAGTAGAAGACCATAACGGTCAAGTATATGTAGAAAGCGAAAAAGGAAAAGGTAGTACCTTTATAATAAAAATACCATTAATAAATTAAAATATGGAAAATACTAACAAAAGAATACTTTTAGTAGAAGATGACCTAAATTTTGGGGCGGTTCTTAAAGATTATCTAATGTTAAATGACTTTGAAGTTACTTTAGCTAAAAACGGTATGGAAGGTTTCGAAAAATTCAAGAAAGATGTATATGATCTATGTATTCTTGACGTAATGATGCCTTATAAAGATGGTTATACTTTAGCAAAAGAAATTAGAGAAAAGAACAGCGAAGTGCCAATTATATTCTTGACAGCAAAATCTATGAAAGAAGATGTATTAAAAGGATACAAAGCTGGTGCTGATGACTATTTAAATAAACCTTTTGATTCAGAAGTTCTTTTAATGAAGATTAAAGCAATCATTCAAAGAAAATCTGCAGATACAAAAGCAGAACAAGTACAGTTTGAATTTAATATTGGAAAATTCCATTTAAATTCAAAATTGAGATTCTTGACATACCAAGATGAAGAGCCAATTAAATTGTCTCCAAAGGAAAATGAATTGCTTAAAATGCTTATTCTTCATGAAAATGACTTAATGCCAAGAGAATTAGCTTTAACTAAAATCTGGAGAGATGACAACTATTTTACATCAAGAAGTATGGATGTTTATATAGCTAAATTGAGAAAATACCTAAAATCTGATGAGGATGTTGAAATTTTAAACATTCACGGAGAAGGTTTCAGACTAGTTGTAAAAAGCAAAGTTTCTGAATAATAATTCACTAAAAAAATATAAAGCTCTGATTTATCAGAGCTTTTTTTATGCCTAAAGTTTATTTTTTTTAACGTATTATTGTTTGGTTTAATTTGTTGATTTTTAAATATTTAAAACGTGATGTGTGCTGATCGTATTAATTTCCTTTTTTATTTTGAAGAATTTTCTTTAAAAATAATTTGGAAAATATAAAAAGTATTATGAATATTTGCACACGAAAAAAATAATAACCCTTTAAAACGAAGAAATAGTGTTTGTACTTACATCGACATCTCAGAGCTTTACACCAAACGGATTTGGTGAAGCAATTCTTCGTGGCTTATTTCAATCCTAGAAATATATTTTTAGATATATAAAAAAGCCCGAAGACAATAAGTTTCGGGCTTTTTTTTATTCTAGACTCTTCAAAATTTTCCCGAAAAAAGATTTAAAATTTATCCGAACGGATAAAAAATTCAGCGCACTAATGTTTCATTTTGAGATTTATGAAACTTGGAATTCATTAGTACGCCCAAAATAAAATAATTAAAAAATTTATGGGAAATAAATTATCCGGAAAAGACCTGATTAAATTAGGTTTTCCAAAGAACAATTCAATAAACATCGCCTTAGGGCAGATAAACAGATATAGAAAAAGAGAAAAAAAGGAATCTATTCTAACAGAAGCAAAAGATGTTCTGCTAAATCCTGAAAAATACGAAGGAAACGGAACTTGGGGAAAAGTTGCCGAAGGTTTAATTAAACCAGTTCAGGTACGAATGCATCAGCTGAAAGCAACAAGAGCGCCTTTTACCATTTTTGGTGAAAATGAAATCGATCAACAGGCAAAATTTCAATTATACGATTCGTTGAAATTGCCCATTTCGGTTGCAGGAGCTTTAATGCCAGACGCACATTCAGGTTATGGACTACCAATTGGTGGAGTATTAGCGACTGATAATGCTATTATTCCATACGGTGTTGGTGTTGATATTGGATGTAGAATGAGTCTTTCGATTTTTGATTTGCCAGCCTCTCATTTCAAAGGAAGAGAACACCAACTGGAAGCAATTTTAAAAGACAATACCAAATTTGGAATGTATGAAACGCATGCTTCAAGAGTAGATCATGAAGTTTTTCATAAAAGCGAATTTCAAGATATTCCGCTATTAAAGAATCTTTTGCCAAAAGCATACAAGCAATTGGGGAGTTCGGGTGGAGGAAATCATTTTGTAGAATTCGGAATTGCAAAAATTGATAATCCAGAAAACGAATGGAAATTGGAAAAAGGAGAATATTTTGCTGTTTTGTCACACAGTGGCTCTCGCGGATTGGGCGCTAACATTGCGAAACATTACACGTATTTGGCAACAAAACAATGTCCGTTACCGAAAAATGTGCAGCATTTAGCTTGGCTAGATTTGAATACGCATGACGGTCAAGAATATTGGTTAGCAATGAATTTAGCTGGAGAATATGCAAAAGCTTGTCATGATGATATTCATAGAAGAATAGCTAAAGCAATCGGGAAAAGAGTAGTGGTAACGATTGAAAATCACCACAATTTTGCTTGGAAAGAATTGGTAAACGGACAAGAATGCATTGTGCACAGAAAAGGAGCGACACCAGCAGGCGAAGGTCAGTTGGGAATTATTCCTGGCTCAATGACATCGCCCGGTTTTATTGTGAAAGGTAAAGGAAATTCTGAGAGTTTAAACTCAGCTTCGCATGGTGCGGGACGTTTGTTTTCGAGAGCGAAATGTAAAAGCAGTTTCACGCAAAGTCAGATTAATAAAGAATTGAAGAAACACGATTTGACTTTAATTGGCGGTAATATCGACGAAGCTCCAATGGCTTACAAAGACATTGAAAAAGTAATGGCAAACCAAACGGATCTAGTTGAAGTTTTAGGAACATTTACTCCTAAAATTGTTAGAATGGACCGCTAAGAAGAGATTTAAAAATGGAAAGAATAATTCAGATAACAGCGGGTCGCGGACCTGCAGAATGCACTTGGGTTGTTGCCCAAGTGCTTAAAAAAGTACTCGAAGAAGCGCAGGAACACCAACTGGAAACAGTTTTATTGCAAAGAGAAACAGGAACTGAAAACGGAACTGTAGAAACAGCTTCGATTGCTATAAAAGGAAAAAATGCAGACCAGTTTGTAAATTCCTGGATTGGAACGGTTCAATGGATTGGCCAGAGTCAATTTAGGAAAATGCACAAACGTAAAAACTGGTTTATTGGCATTTTTGAAATTGAACAGCAAAAAAACAGTTTATTTTCAGGAAATGATATTCAATATCAGGCAATGCGAAGCTCGGGAGCAGGAGGACAGCATGTAAATAAAGTGAGTTCTGCGATTAGGGCGACTCATATTCCAACAGGAATTGCGGTTGTAGCTATGGACAGCCGTTCGCAACATCAAAACAAAAAACTGGCAACAGAAAGATTAATTAAAAAACTAGAAGACGAGAAACTGCTGCAACTTAAAGATCATGTGGGAAAACAATGGGAAAATCAGCTGAATGTACAGCGTGGAAATCCGATTAGAGTTTTTACGGGGAGTGATTTTAAAAAGAATAAAGTGGAGAAAAGTTATAAAGGAACTCGTCAGAAACTAAAAAACGATTTACGAAATGAGCATAATTGAAAATTTGGTCGCAAAAAACAATAGTGATATGCGAATTATATGTGACCAAAAAAAACAATAAATATTGACACATAAAATGAAAACAATTGATAAATACCTTTTTCAGGCTTTGGATAATTATCCGTTTTGGCTTGAAGGAACAATAGAATCTTTGGATTATGCTTTTTCTTATGATTCAAAAAACACGATGGTTTTGTGTTTATATGGAAGAATTCAGGCAGAGCAATTAATGAATTACGAAGAGGCTAAATCCTATTTTCAGGAAGCTTTAGCGATTAATATTCACGCTCTTGAAGTATATCCGTATTATTTGCAAACTTTGATTTTGAACGAAGATTTCGAAGAAGCACAGAAATTAATAGATTTTGCTTTGAAGATTAAAGGAATTAATAAGTCTGAGCTTTATGTAAAGAAAGCGGTTCTTTTGGAAGTGCAGCACAAATTTAAAGAGGCTTTGAAAGAAATTAAACAGGCAAAATTATATTCTATTCAGCATGAATATGATTCTGGAATCAGCGAAGTTGAAAAACGAATTAAAAGTAAAATGGATTTGCTGAAAAAGAAGAAACCTAAAAAGGATAAGAAAAATTCCAAAAAGAAATCGAAATGATTTTAATTAAGCTAAAAACGATGCAGTTCTATAGGAATTGCATCGTTTTTTTTATTTTCTGGTTGCCACGAATTTCACAAATTTTCACAAATTCTTTCTTGCTAAAGATTAAAAAGATTTTGGGGATTTTTATCACACAGAAACTCTAATAATAGCAATTTCAAAGTTTTAAAAATTAGTGGAAATTTGTGAAATTCGTGGCTAAAAAATTATTTCCAATGCAATTCTAAAGCGAAACAATTTTTATCACCTTTTGTAATACTAAAAGTTGTTGCAGAATGATCTTCATTATCATTTTCATGAATAACAACCTGATCATTTAGAGAAAGTTCTTTTAAGAAATTCATTTCAAAGCTTTTAACTTCTTGTTTTAGAATTCTTTTTGCGTCAACATGATCGAGGCACCATTCTAAATATTTTACATTATTTGCATGATTTACAATGTCTAAATCAGATAAATAAACGGTTTTTTCGAAAACTGATTCTTTTTCGGGATTGATGTTGATTCTGGAGAAGCCTTCAACAGTTGCTCTATTATCTGGAAAAAGTTCGAAATGTTCATATGGCAAAGCCAAAGGTTCTGGACGGCGTGCTTTGGTATTGAAAACGGCCCAATACGTTTCGCTTCCAACAATTTTTTTTCCATTTAAATACATTTCAAGCGCACGAACCGAACGTGAATTTTCTAGACTGTTAATCCATGTTTTTACCGTTACAACATCTTGCCATTTTGGTAAAGCGTTGATTTCGACACGCATGCGGCTTAAAACCCAAGCTTGATCAAATTCTTGCATGTCTGTAAAACTAATTCCGCCAACTTCTGAATGAGCTGCAGCTGTCAGTTGTAAAAGATTACATAAATCGGTGTATTTTAAGTAGCCGTTTGGCGTACACTGTGTAAAATTAATTTCCCAGTCTTTGCTTAAAACTGATGTGAAATTTGGTGATATTGGCATTTTCTAAATTTAGATTTTAGATTGTTGATTTTAGATTTTTTAGAGAAGAGAACAAAGAATATAGAACAAAGAGAAAAGATTATTTTACTTGCTCTTCAATATAGTTTATGATTTGTTTTCTATCTAACGCATAATCAAACCATTTGGTGTTTTCATTTCGTTTAAACCACGTTAATTGCCTTTTTGAAAATCTTCGTGTGTTCTTTTTAATTTCTTCAATTGCGAATGGCAACGTGAATTCTCCGTCAAAATAACTAAATAATTCTCTATAACCGACCGTTTGTAAAGCATTTAACTCTTTGTTAGGATAAAGCGTTTCTGCTTCTTTTAGCAAACCTTCATTCATCATGATGTCGACACGCAGATTGATTCTGTTATAGATTATTTCTCTATCTGCATCTAAACCAATTACAATAGGAGTGAAGTTTCGATTGTTTTTCTTCAAACTTAAAAATGAAGAATATGGTTTTTGTGATCCAATACAAACTTCTACAAAACGCATCATTCGCTGTGGATTTTGTAAAGTCTGCGGGTTTTCGATTGTTATCTTCTGATAATAATCGGGATCTAGATTTTTTAGTTGCTCTTGCAGATATTCGATTCCGAGTTTTTCGTAATTTGAATTTACTTCTAAGCGAACTTCTGGATTGATTTCTGGAAATTCGTCAAAACCTTTTAAAACGGCATCAACATACAAACCTGATCCGCCAATAAGAATTGCAAAATCATTATTTTGATATAATTCTTCTAGTTTTGAAAGGGCTTCTTTTTCGTAATCGCCAACGGTATAATTTTCAAAAATCGATTTGTTTTGAATGAAATGATGTTTCGCTGCGTTTAATTCTTCCTGACTTGGAACAGCTGTTCCAATGGTCATTTCTTTAAAAAACTGACGGCTGTCGCAAGAGATAATTTCACATTTAAAATGTTGTGCCAAAGCAATACTTAAGGCTGTTTTGCCTATGGCTGTTGGTCCGACGATTGTTATTAGGTATTTCATATTTTTTAGCCCAGATGGAAATGGAAACCCCGGACTTATATTTGTTTGTTTTTTTGCAATAAAAGAGCGACCAGCGGAAGCTCCTTTTATGACTTTAAAAAACAACAAAGATAAGGAGGAGTTGCAATGTACAGCTGGATTAGCTTCAAAAATTAATTATTTGGTAGTGTTTTTCCGCATTGATAACAATATTTTGCATTATCAAAGTGTAGTTGTGCTTTGCATTGCGAACAGGTTCTTTTTCCGCTTACCGAAGAATTTCTAAGACTTGCTTTGGCAAATTCTGCCGTTACTATTCCGGTTGGAACAGCGATTATTCCGTAACCCATAATCATGACAAGTGATGCGAGGAATTGTCCAAGCGGTGTAATTGGCGAAATATCACCATAACCAACCGTTGTTAATGTTACTACAGCCCAGTAAATGCTGACCGGAATGCTGGTGAAACCACTTTCTTTGCCCTCGACAACGTACATTAATGCTCCTATGATTACGGCACTGATAACAACAAAATAAATGAAAACGAGGATTTTTTCTTTACTTGCCTGCAGCGCTTCTTTGAGCTGATAGGATTGATGCGAAATTTGCGGAATATGCAGAATTTTGAATAATCTGAAAAAACGCAATACACGTACTATTGTCAAGACATTTGTTGCAGGAAAAAAGATGGACAGATACATTGGTAAAATAGCCATCAAATCTATGATTCCGTAAAAGCTAAAAACGTATTTTACAGGTTTTTGTATCGCAATTATTCTTAAAATATATTCTAAAGTAAAGAATGCTGTGATAATCCATTCGCAAACAAGAAGTTGGTGATGGTATTTATGATTAATGCCTTCTACAGTATCGAGCATTACCAAAAGTACGCTGAGTAATATAAGACCTAGGAGAACCAAGTCGAACATTCGGCCCAAAATGGTGTTTGTTCCGTAGAGAATGATCTTGATTTTCTCTCTAAAAATCTCGTATTTCGATTTATTTTTTCTCATATCGCGAAGATACGTAAAGTTTATCGTATTAAAAATGCATGATTTTTATTGACTTGCTTTTGCGAATATAGCTTTGAATAATGTTTTTTACATCACGATTGTGCTGCATCGGAATAAGAATATTTTTTAAAATATCTATATTGGTAATTTGATAATTTAAATCGTAATAAGCATAGCCTTTGTAAGTTCCGTTTTCGATTAAGATTGCGCTTCTTTCGTTTATGTTTCTTCCTCTGTCAATTAAAACCATACTCTTGTTTTCGAAACTGTTTTCCGAAATAAATTGCTGTACTCTTAAGTTGTAAACTTCGGGCGTAACTTCACCAATGCATGCGCCATCACACTCTTTGATTTTGTATTGAAAACATTCTTTTTTGGTTTGATATAAACCTGTCAATTTCTGACATAAATGATATTTTGCCGTGTATTTGAAAAGCATGTTTTTTCCTTCCTGTAAGGAAGTAAAAGAGGTAATTTCTTTTTTACGGCCGTCTGCTTTTTCGAGTTTTAAATTAATGTGACCGCTTGCATCTTTTTCTGCGTACAAAGCAAAAGGGAAAAAAGATTTTTTCTGTGAGCGATTGTATCGTGGTCGATTTACTTTTACTTCTTGGCTCTCTTTTAAAAGTGCAATTAATTCACTTCCGGTTTCGTCATAAGTTATAGTAAAGACTTCGGCCTGAATTCTTTTGCTTTTGGTTGTTATTCCTGTAAAATGCTGATTAATTCTTTTTTTGATATTTTGGCTTTTACCAATGTAAATCAAAGTTCCGCCTTCGTTATAGATATAATAAACTCCTGTTTTGGCAGGCATTTGATTTATGAGATCTAAAAATCGTGGAGAGATTCCTTTTTCTATTTCTAGTTTTATAAAATCTTTTACAATTGTTTTTTCAACATCTTTTTCCAAAAGCATTTTGAACAACTTGGTCGTTGCCATAGCGTCTCCGCTCGCACGATGTCTGTCTGCCATTGGAATTCCAAGTGAACGTACTAGTTTTCCAAGGCTATATGAAGGCTGTTCTGGAATTAGTTTTTTTGCTAATTCTACTGTGCAAAGGGTTTTGGCTTCAAAATCGTAGCCTAAACGACGGAATTCTGTACGAAGTATTCTGTAGTCAAAAGAAGCATTGTGAGCCACAATTACGCAATCTGAAGTGATTTCTATAATACGTTTGGCAACTTCATAGAATTTTGGTGCCGATTGCAACATAGCGTTATTGATTCCAGTCAGTTTTACTACAAAGGGCTGAATCGGAATTTCGGGATTAACGAGGCTGATGAATTGGTCAACTACTTCATGTCCGTCAAATTTGTAGATGGCGATTTCAGTAATTCCCTCTTCATTAAATTGTCCTCCAGTGGTTTCTATGTCAAGTATTGCGTACATGTTCAATGTCAATGTCAAAAAATCAATGGCAATTACAATATCAAAAATCAATATCAATTTTGAAAATTGTTATTGTAATTGCGATTGTCATTGATATTGAAAATTATTTTTTGTTTATTATCATTTTTGATGAAATAGCGATAAGCTGCTCGACTTCAATTAGAAGTTTATTTCTTTTGTCGTTATCTCCTTCTTTGATGTAATCTAAAATTTTTAAAGAATTTCTAGATTCTTTTAACTCTTTAACAACTTATGAAACTTTAAAAATAAAATCTTTATCTTTTATTGTTCCTTGTGCTTCTCCGAAATTTAATGAAGCGCTTCCTGAAGATCTTATTAATTGATTTTTATAGTATTCGTTTTCAAATATTTTTTCTAATTGTCTTGTAAAGAAAATACATTCTCCAGCGAATCGAACTAATCGATCTTCAAAATTGAATATTTTTTCCATTTAAAATTTGTGATTTTTGATTTCTTTACAATTGACATTGATTTTTGAAATTGTAATTGATATTGAAAATCACCTTCCTCCAAAAATGCTGCTTCCAATTCTCACTATTGTGCTTCCGCATTCTATAGCTAATTGATAATCTCCAGACATTCCCATCGAAATTGTTTTTAAATCAACAAACTGCAGTTTTTGGATAGAATCAAAAATAGATTTTAAATGTGTGAATTCTTTTTTTATTTGGTTCTGGTCTTCAGTGAAAGTGGCCATTCCCATCAAACCTAAGATACGAATATTTTTTAATTCTTTGAACTCAACAGAAGTTAAAAGTTCATTTAATTCCTTTTCGTCCAAACCAAATTTAGATTCTTCTTCTGCAATATAAATTTGAAGAAGACAATCTATAATTCTGTTATTTTTTAAAGCTTGTTTATTTATTTCTTGTAATAATTTCAAACTGTCAACACCGTGAATCAAAGTCACATACGGCGCCATAAATTTGACTTTATTCGACTGAACGTGACCAATCATATGCCATTGAATGTCTTTTGGCATTTGTTCCCATTTTTCAGTCATTTCCTGAATTTTGTTTTCTCCAAAAATACGTTGACCAGCTTCATAAGCCTGCATCAAGTCTGAAACAGGTTTAGTTTTTGAAACGGCAACTAGAGTTACATGTTCAGGTAAAGTTGCCTTGATTGTATTTAAATTCGATTGAATCGACATGATATTTCTTTTTTATGAGAGAATAAACTGCTTCGAGATTTTCTCTGCTTTTTTACTTTCGCTATAATCGTAAAAACCTTCACCAGATTTTACTCCCAATTTTCCAGCTCTAACCATATTTACTAAAAGTGGGCAAGGAGCATATTTTGGATTTTTGAATCCGTCGTACATTACATTAAGGATTGCAAGACAAACATCTAGACCAATAAAATCAGCCAATTGAAGAGGTCCCATCGGGTGGCCCATTCCTAATTTCATTACCGTGTCGATTTCATAAACTCCAGCCACTTTATTGTATAACGTTTCAATTGCTTCGTTTAGCATTGGCATTAAAATTCTGTTTGCCACAAAACCAGGATAATCGTTTACTTCAACAGGAACTTTACCTAATTTTTCAGATAAATTCATGATGATTTTGGTTACTTCATCACTTGTATTGTATCCGCGAATGATTTCAACCAATTTCATAATCGGCACCGGATTCATAAAGTGCATTCCGATAACGCGCTCAGGATGTGCTACAACAGCACCAATTTGTGTAATTGAAATAGAAGAAGTATTAGTTGCTAAAATCGTATTGTGAGAGCAATATTCATTTAATTGTTTGAAGATGTTCAGTTTTAATTCCACATTTTCAGTTGCAGCTTCAACTACTAAATCAACGCCTACAACACCATCTTTTATATCTGTATACGTAATGATATTAGTGATCGTTCTGGCAACATCTTCCTGCGTAATTGTTCCTTTAGATAACATTCTATCTAAATTGGCTGCAATAGTTGCCATTCCTTTATCTAATGATTTTTCAGAAACGTCGATTAATTTTACGGTAAATCCGCTTTGCGCGAAAGTATGCGCAATTCCGTTACCCATTGTTCCAGCTCCAATTACAGCTATTGTTTTCATATTTTGGTAGATATTTTTTTATGATTTAGCCACGAATTCACTAATTAATTCGTGAATTCGTGGCTAATTTATTTTTTTGAAATTTACTTATTTATTGAAACAATCAATAATTTGATATGCCACTCGCAATGCATCAGTTGCTTGCTCCAATGTTACAACAGGAGTTGTATCGTTGGTGATCGCATCAGCAAATGAATTTAACTCGTCCAAAATTGCATTGTTTTGTTCTACATCTGGATTCGTGAAATAGATTTGTTTCTTTACGCCTTCGGCATTTTGAAGAATCATATCAAAATCTCCAGGAACTTCTGGCGCGTCTTTCATACGAACCACTTCGCATTTTTTTTCTAAAAAGTCAACCGAAATGTAAGCGTCTTTTTGAAAGAAACGTGACTTACGCATATTTTTTAATGAAATTCTGCTTGCTGTTAAATTTGCTACGCATCCGTTTTCGAATTCGATTCTAGCGTTGGCAATATCTGGAGTATCGCTAATTACTGATACGCCACTAGCGTGAATGTCTTTTACTTTTGAGTTAACAACACTTAAAATAGCATCAATATCATGAATCATTAAATCTAAAACCACAGGAACATCTGTACCACGCGGATTAAATTCTGCCAAACGATGCGTTTCTATAAACATCGGATTTTCGATCATGTTTTTTGTAGCAATAAAAGCGGGATTAAAGCGCTCTACGTGACCAACTTGACCTTTCACATTGTATTCTTTGGCTAAAGCAATGATTTCTTCGGCTTCTTCTACCGTGTTGGCAATTGGTTTTTCTATAAAGATATGTTTTCCAGATTTGATCGCAACTTTTGCACATTTGTAGTGTGAAAGTGTTGGAGTGACAATATCAATCACGTCGACAGCGTGAATGAGTTTTGCAATTGTGCTGAAGTTTTTATAGCCAAACTCTTTTGAGATTCTTTCGGCATTTTCTTGATTTTCGTCGTAAAATCCAACTAATTCGTATTTGTCAGATTGTTGTAATAAGCGTAAATGTATTTTACCAAGATGACCAGCACCTAAAACTCCTACTTTTAACATGAGAATGTATTTTAAACAAAAATATAATTTATTTGTTTAACGTGAAAATGAATTTAGCGAATTATGGATTGTGATTTGTGAAATGTTTGTTGTTAGTTATGAGTTGTTGGTCGTTTTTTGCGTGTTGTTGGTCGTAAATTACATCTTTGTCTTCGATTGTAACCTTGAGCGAAGTCGAAAGGCGTATAATTAAAACATTAAAGCCTTCGACTTCGCTTAGCCTGACAATTTATCGCTTTTAACTTTCGACTTTTGACTTTACACTTTATTATTTAAAAATCAATATTTGAAATCCTCTTTTGTTTCTTATTTTTGCCAAAATAAAACCTACCCATTTTGAGAGACACTGCCAAACATCAAGGACTTCGCAATCAATTAGTAACTACTTTAGAGCAAAAAGGAATTACTGATAGAGCGGTTCTGGAAGCGATAAAAAAAATCCCGAGACACCTTTTTTTGAATTCAAGTTTTGAAGATTACGCATATCAGGACAAAGCATTTCCTATTGGAGCAGGACAGACTATTTCTCAGCCTTATACGGTTGCTTTTCAGTCGCAATTGCTTGAAGTTAAGAGAGATCATAAAGTTTTAGAAATAGGAACAGGCTCTGGTTATCAAACTGCAGTTTTGTTTATGCTTGGCGCTAAAGTATTTACTGTTGAAAGACAAAGTGAATTATTTAAGACAACTTCAAATTTATTTCCAAAGTTAAACATTCGTCCAAAACATGTTTCTTTTGGAGATGGTTATAAAGGATTGCCAAATTTTGCTCCGTTTGACAGTATTATAGTTACAGCTGGTGCTCCATTTATTCCGCAGCCTTTAATGGCTCAGTTGAAAATAGGAGGAAGGCTTGTTATTCCGCTAGGAGAAGATGTTCAGATTATGACATTATTAATCAGAAAGAATGAAACTCAATTTGAAAAACATGAGTTTGGAGAGTTTAGATTTGTTCCTTTATTAGAAGATAAAAATTAAAAGAAAAGCCCGTTTTATACGGGCTTTTTTATTGAGTTAGAATTGAAATGTATCTTTCTAAACTTTCTTTTTCTCTTTGTGCAATGAAAAGGAAAAAATCTTCTTTGTCTTTTTTAGTTTGGGCTATTTCTAAAGATTGATAGTATTGCATTCGATTTTCATAATCACCTTTAATATTGGCTATTGGATACCCTTTTTGCATCAATATTAAATTCATAATTAATCTTGACGTTCTGCCATTCCCATCAATAAAAGGATGAATTGTGACTAAACGTTCGTGCATTTCAGCAGCTAGAATGACGGTATGCAATTTGTTTTTGTTGATTTCATACCAAATAAAATACTCCTCCATTTCTTGTTGAAGCATTAAAGGTTGTGGAGGCATGTGCGAACTTCCTTGTATCATTACTTGAACTTTTCTGTAACGTCCTGCATCCTCTGGAATAATTCCTCGAAGAATTAAATTATGAATTGATAAAACATCCCGTTCGTTTAACGAATTGCTTTTGTTCATCAATTCTTTTATAAAACCAATTGCTTCTTGGTGGTTTATAGCTTCAAGATGTTCGCGCATACTTTTTCCGGAAATTGTCAAACCTTCATTAATAACCATGTCAGTTTCACGAAGCGTCAAGGTATTTCCTTCAATTCTATTACTTTCAAAAGTGTATTCTAATTCGAGTGCTTGTTTAATTTTAAAACTGTCAAACTGGCGATGCGAATCTAGTTTTTCTTTTAATGAATCAATTTCTTTTAGAATCTTTTCTAATGAAGTTGATAATTTAAGATTTGAAACTGTTTTGTTGTATTTGATTTCATCTTCGGCAACTTTTAAAGCCTTCAAAGCAAATTCATCATCACCAATTTCATAAAGGATTTTTTCTTTAAGCCAGCCGACCATTAAAGTTTCATAATCAATTTCTAAAAGCTGAGATAGTTTAGTTACTTGGTCTTTAGTTGGTTTTCTAGTACCAGATTCAAATTTGCTAATTAAAGCCTGATCAATACCAGCGAGCTGAGCCAATTCGCGAGTTTTTAAGCCTTTTTGTTCTCTAGCATTTTTTAAAAGTGATTTCATTTTATGAAAAATTTAGTCTTGACAAAATTAGTCAATTTCAAGGATAAAATAAAAGCAGCATTTTGAAATACTGCTTTTAGATTTTTTATTTTGGAGGAAGCGAACCGTCTTTTCTCATTTCTTTTACAACTGCTTGCATTATGGCGTCTACAGTTTGCCCTAAGTCTGTAACATATTGAGATTCTGTTGTTCCTGTCCAGATTAGTTTGTTTTGTTTTAATGAAAATACGTTGGTTTCTACCATATAAGATGTAGTTTCTTGGTAGTATCCTGGATCGTAGAAGTTTGGTGAGTACATTCCGTACCAATTTCCGAATCCGTAGCCATACATTCCCGAGTAAAGTCCATCAAAACCTCCATAATACATTCCTGTGTAAGTGCCGGGAACATAAGATGTTTCTTTTTCTTTACTAACTAAACGCATACTGATAACACCGTCAAAGTTTTCATCTTGCAAAATCTTTAATTTTTGTTCCTTTGTTAGGTTAGAAGACGCATTTAAGTATTGATACGAAGTCTTGAATATCGGATTGTTTGTCGCAATTCTGTTTTCGGTTATTCTTCTCGAAGCTTCATCTTTAACCAAAGCTACAACTAAAACTTTTTTAAAATGTTCCTGAGTAATCGTGACATCGGGATCTCTCCAGCTGTTTACAATTGAAGTGTTACTGCCACATCCTGAGAATAAAAGGATAGTAATCAGCAGAATTAGATGCTTTTTCATATTTTATGGTTATATTATTTGTAGTAAAAATAACAATAAAATTTCATAAAAGCATCATTTTTAATAAATTAAAATACGCTTTAATTGTATGCTTTTTTAATTCTGTCGAGATCGCGTTTTGTGTCCTGTTCTTTTAAAGATTCACGTTTGTCGTAGTTTTTCTTTCCTTTACAAAGTCCGATTTGCAATTTAGCAAGACCTTTTTCATTTGTAAATAATTTTAAAGGAATAATGGTAAGTCCTTTTGCCTGAACACTTTTATGAAGTGTCTTCAATTCTTTTTTATTAAGAAGTAATTTTCTTTCGCTTCTTGATTTATGATTGAACTGATTTCCAAAAGAATATTCTTCGATATAAGTATTGATAGCAAAGAGCTCCATGCCACTGAACTCACAAAAGCTTTCAGTGATATTCGCTTTTCCTAAACGAATTGATTTGATTTCTGTACCAGCTAGAACAATTCCAGCAGTATAGGTATCGATTATTTCGTAATCAAAACGGGCTCTTTTATTTAATATATTGACTGATTTTAACATGAGTGCAAATGTAAGACAAAATTGAAAAACTTTATACTGGCTAAGATAATTAAAGTTTTTTTTTAATCTATGATTTTAATCAGCCATAGTAGAAAAGCTTACGGCTAAGTTTGCATTGTGATTTAATGCAGTTTTAATTAATGCTATGACTTAAATTCTTATTCTAATTTATTCTTTATTTGATTAATGTAAAATTCAATTTAGTAATTTTGCAAAAAAAGAAAGACCATACTTTTTGAGTATGGTCTTTTTGATAGTATTTAAAAAATATAAAATGCAAAATCAGTCCAAAGATCCTTTACACGGAATTACACTTCAAAAAATTGTCGAAACATTAGTCGATTATTATGGTTTTGATACTTTAGGAGAACTGATTCCGATAAAGTGTTTTAATTCAAATCCAAGTGTAAAGTCAAGTTTGACTTTTTTACGAAAAACAGATTGGGCTCGTAAAAAAGTTGAGGAGCTTTACATTAAAACATTGCCTAAATTAGGTTGATTTTTTTATAATTTATAAGAAATCATTACACCACCACGGTACGGAAGCCATTCGCCACTTTTATTCCAATTGACTGTTTTTTCATATCTTCCTGGAGTTCCATCATTGTATTTACCATGGTAAAATCCTTGATGCCAGCCTCCACCAACAAAAAAGTCCAGTACAAATTTGTCATTTAGTTTTAAGTTGTAGCCAACCGTAGCTCCAATTCTGTAACCAAAACCATCTTCGTAATGATTGCTGTCCCAATAATTCCATTTTTGTAATTGGTATCTGTCAGCTCCAATATGTGCACCAGCATAGAAACCATTGTATTTTTCTTTAAAATGATAACGAATTTCAGGTGTAAACGTAACGAACTTAATAGGATGTTTTCCGTCAAATGACTCCCAAAATGATGCCATAACATCGGCACTAAATGTTGTTTTTTCTCCAATACTTGTTTCAATTCCGATATTTGGAACTAAAAGCAAAGCAGTTGCACCATTAAATTTGACAAAAGTCTGACTTTGTAATTGAGAAGCTAAAAGAAGAACAGCAACGGCGAGTATTTTTTTCATGGTATTTTGTAATCGCAGGTAAAAATTTATTTTCGGCACAAATATAACGTAACAAAGTTCTTACTATTGCTGATTAACCTACTTTTAACAAGATTATTTTTTGTCAGAATGGAGTAATTGGTTTAATTGTTTAACAATGAATAAATTACCTTGTCTAAAAATTTCCCTTCATAAAATTCAGATTCTTTAAAGTGCGCTTCTTTTGTAAATCCGCATTTTTGAAGTACTCTTTCCGAAGCATAGTTTTCGGGTGCTATTACTGCTTCAATAGAATGTAGTTTTAGATCTTTAAAACCGTATTTTATCAATCGATTTACAGCTTCCGGAACAATACCTTTTCCATGAAATTCGGGTAAAATCATATAACCAATTTCGGCACGATAATTTTCTGGCTGTAACCTGTAAAATCCAATGATTCCCAATAATTTAGAACTACTTTTAAATCTTATTGCCCAATTAATTCCTTCATTTGTCGTGATTTTATCCAAAATCATTCTAATATGTTCCAGCGCTCCTTCGTTATCTTTTACTAATGGTCTTGGAATATATTTCATCGTTTCAGGATTAGAGCGTAATTGAAAAACTTCATTTACGTCTTGCTCTGAAATGCTATCTAATAATAGACGTTCTGTTTCAAGAATAGGAAAAGGAGAAAAGTTAAATTCTAACATCTGAAATGTATTAATGTATGGTAATTGTGAATTTTGCCGCAAAGCTTTTATTTTCTTCTAAAATTAAAATTCCCTCTTTTTCATATAAATTTCCAGAATTTTGATCGGTGTCAGAATAACCAAGCCAAGGTTCAATACAAATAAAAGGAGCATTTTCTTTTGTCCAGATTCCTAAACTTGGAAAATCGTTGTAATCCACTTTAACATAAGGTTTTGAATCTTTTAATATAGTCAATGATTTAGAATTTAAAGTTTTAAAAATCAAAGCATCATTTTTAAAAAGCTCGTAGTTTAAAGGAATTTCATCATTTATTGTTTCTAAAATTTTAGTTTTAGAAGAAATCAGATCGTTTTCCAATAAATAGTATTTCAGTTCTTCTTCTTTTTCGAATTTCATCGCATATTGTTCGAAATGATCAGGCAAAGCAATTGCAGGATGTGCACCAATTGAAAAAGGTAATTTTTCAGTTCCTTTATTAAGTACTTTATATTCCAACTCTAATGAACTTTCGTTTAAAGTATAAATAAGCTGTAACTCAAAATCAAAAGGATATTTTTTTAAAGTTTCTTCTGAAGATTTTAAAGAGAAAATAGCTTTGTTTTCAGCTTTTTCAATTAACTCAAATTCCATATCACGAGCGAAACCATGTCTAGGTAATTGGTATTCTTTGCCATTAATTTTATAAGTATTGTTTTTTAATGTTCCGACAATTGGAAAAAGAACTGGAGAATGTTTCCCCCAGAAATCTGGATTTCCTTCCCAGATATATTCTTGTTTTTTATTGTCTTTTAAAGAATATAATTCTGCTCCAAGATGTTTTATTGAAGCTGTAAGTGTTGAATTTGAGATTGTTGTATTCAAAATATGTTTTCTAAAGTGGTTGTTTTTTATATTGACGTAAATATATTTTATAAAAATAACTTTTTTACAAAAAGGACTAAATTATTTTATTGATAAAATTTTGCTAAAATTGAATTTATGTTTTGAATTTTCTCTTTAAATAGCTTTTTTTTTCATTAATTTGCTACATAAACAGCTAAAAAATATGAAAAAGCAATGTGCAAAAGCCATTTTAACCGCGGCTTTATTTTTTGGGATTTCTTCAGTTTGGGCGCAGCAAACTCCTTCAGCGACAACAGCAAATCCAGTAAATA
This sequence comes from Flavobacterium potami, assembly GCF_020026915.1. Taxonomy (GTDB): domain Bacteria; phylum Bacteroidota; class Bacteroidia; order Flavobacteriales; family Flavobacteriaceae; genus Flavobacterium; species Flavobacterium potami. Next base: position 692,798 of record NZ_JAINUY010000002.1, read on the forward strand.
ATTACAATTATCATGATGCCTTTGGACCGCATTTTTACACAAAAAACGGGACTTCAACTCGTACAGCAAGTGGTCAGCCAGGAGTTGAGTACTGGCAGAATAGGGCAGATTATCAAATCACGGCAAAATTAAACGGAACAACAAACGAGATTGTTGGTACAGATGAAATTACATATACTAATAACAGTCCAGATAAATTAGGTTTTCTTTGGCTGAATTTGGATCAGAATTTATTTAAAGAAGATTCTAGAGGTAACGCTGTTGTGCCTTTGACAGGAAGCCGTAACGGTGCTCAAGGACAGGTTTTTGACGGTGGAAACAAAATTAAATCTGTAAAAGTTATTTCTGGAGGGAAAACCAAAACAGAAGTTGAAGCAAAATATATCGTTACAGATACAAGAATGCAGATTTTCCTTCCACAGGAAGTAGCAGCAAAAGGAGGTTCTGTAAAAATTAAGATAGAATTCTCTTTCATCGCACCTTTTGAAGGATCTGATAGAATGGGAGTTTTAGAAACTAAAAACGGAAAAATCTTTACAATTGCACAATGGTATCCGCGTATGTGTGTGTACGATGATGTAAGAGGATGGAATACTGCTCCATATTTAGGTGCTTCTGAGTTTTATTTAGAATATGGTGATTTTGACGTAAAATTGACTGTTCCAGGAAATCACTTTGTGGTAGCTTCTGGAGAGTTGGTAAATGGTCAGGAAGTATTCTCTGCAGATCATTTGAAAAAATATAGAGAAGCTTCAAACAGTGATAAAACGGTAACAATTCGTTCTGAGCAAGAAGCTAATACTGCTTCAACTGCGGGAGCAGATAAAACTTGGCATTATAAAATTAAAAATGCACGTGATTTTTCTTGGGCATCGTCTCCAGCTTTTATCTTAGACGGAGCAAAAATCAATCTTCCAAGTGGCAAAAAATCATTAGCATTATCGGCTTATCCAGTTGAAAGTGCAGGGCAGGGCGCTTACGGACGTTCTACAGAATATGTAAAAGCTTCAATTGAGCATTATTCTAAACAATGGTTCGAATATCCTTATCCAGCGGCTACAAACGTAGCAGGAAATGAAGGAGGAATGGAATATCCTGGAATTGTTTTCTGTGGATGGAAATCTAAAGGACAAGATCTTTGGGGAGTTACAGATCACGAATTTGGTCACATTTGGTTTCCAATGATTGTGGGTTCAAACGAAAGATTATTCGGTTGGATGGATGAAGGTTTTAATACTTTTATCAATTCATTAAGTACTGCTGCATTTAATAATGGTGAATATAAAGAAGAGCCAACAAATTTACATGAGCAAGCAGAACCATTTACAAGACCTGATTTAGAAACTATTATGAGTTCTCCTGATAATATGAAGGAAGCAAATATCGGTATGTTGTGCTATTTTAAACCAAGTGCAGGTTTAGTTATTTTAAGAGAACAAGTTTTAGGAAAAGAGCGTTTTGATAATGCATTTAGAACGTATATTCAACGTTGGGCATACAAACACCCACAACCAGATGACTTTTTTAGAAGTATGGAAAATGTTGCTGGAGAAGATTTAAGTTGGTTTTGGAGAAGCTGGTTTGTAAACAACTGGCGTTTTGACCAAGGAATCAATTCAATTAAATATGTAAAAAATGATCCTGCAAAAGGAGTAATTATTTCAGTTGAAAATTTTGATAAAATGCCTATGCCGATTGTTTTAGACGTGAAAACAAAAAGCGGAAAAGTAACAAGAGTTAATCTTCCTGTTGAAATTTGGCAGAAAAATAATGAATGGTCTTTCAAACATAATTCTACTGAAGAAATTGAAAGTATTACTTTAGATCCTGATCATGCTTTCCCAGATAATAATGAATCAAATAATGTTTGGACGGCAGGAAAAGGTAAAGTTGTAAAAGATGTAATCTTAGATGGTTATTTAGGAACTTTTGTAACAAACAGAGCGCCATTAACTATTGAAGTGACAGAGAAAAACAGTACTTTGAATGTTGAAATAACAGACTTTCCAAAGTTTTCTGTAAAACCAGTTGAAAACGAAAAAGATACATTTGAATCGAAAGGTGCTGGTTTAAAATTCAAATTTAATGAAGCTAAAACTGGATTTGATATGATTGTTTTAGGAAATGGACAAGTAATTCCGTTTACTAAGAAGTAATATTTAAATTGCAATATTAAAAATTCCAAATTCCAACTTTTGTTGGGGTTTGGGATTTTTTTGTATTCAGGTTCCAAGTTTCAGGTTTCAAGTTCCAAGTTTCAAGTTCCAAGTTTCAGGTTTTAGATTGACGGTTTTTAGGACAAAAGAGAAACCTTAGAGCCTTAGCACCTTAGAATCTTAATACCTTCAAAACAAACATTACATTAAAAAAATGTTAGAATTTTAATTTTTTGTTTTGTAAATAAAAAAAATATGTACTTTTGCACCGATGAATAAAATAAGTTTACATATAACTTCTTTGTCACGGACAAACTCACCGATTACTTCTCCCGAAGTACGGACGCTATCTATATAGAGTTCACTGAGTTTTATAGCCGTATATTTATTCATATCCATTTTTCATTTTGAAATCACATAATTTGTCCATTGGACAAACATATCCTAAAAGTATTTATTATTTTGTAAATTTTCTTAATCAAGGTTTTGATTTTGAGAATGTTACTTCTTTTATGCTTAATTTTATTGGATTCAATTCTGGATTTCAAACGAGTCAATATGCTTTAATTTTTAACTCTAACTTCAATTATTGAAATGAAGATCTCTATTGTTGTTACCCAGGAAGAACACTTCAAATTCGCACAAGAAATCTGCGATACGATAGAATCATCTGCCTTGTTAAGAGGTACGGGGATTGCTAAAAGAACTCCTGAGTATATTCAGAAAAAAATGTCGAATGGTGATGCGATGATTGCTCTGGCCGATGGAAAATTTGCAGGTTTTTGTTATATCGAAAGCTGGGAACATGGAAAATTCGTGGCGCATTCTGGCTTAATTGTACACCCTGACTACAGAAGTTTAGGTTTGGCAAAAAAGATCAAATCGAAAGTTTTTGATTATTCTTTGAAGAGATATCCTGATGCTAAAATATTCGGAATTACAACTGGTTTGGCGGTAATGAAAATTAACTCTGAATTAGGTTATAAACCTGTTCCTTTCTCAGAATTGACAACTGATCCAAGTTTTTGGGCTGGATGTAAAACGTGTACAAACTTCCCAATTTTACAAAGCAAAGAAAACAAAATGTGTCTTTGTACTGGAATGTTGTACGACCCAAAAGAAAAACAAAAAAATCCGCCGAGACATCCTTTTAACGAGGCTGTTTTAAGCAGATTGAAAAAAATCAAACAGGCTTTATTTTTAAATAAAATATTGTCATTTTTTGTTTAATAAATTAAAATAGAAAAAATCTCAAACTGCTACATACGAAAGTATTAGCCTAAATTATAAAAAATGAAAAAAGTAGTATTAGCTTATAGCGGAGGATTAGATACCTCGTATTGTTTGAAATATTTAAAAAATGAAAAAGGATACGAAGTTCACACTGTTCTTGTTGACACAGGAGGATTTTCTGCTGAAGAATTAACAGCTATTGAAAAAAGAGCTTATGAATTGGGAAGTGCACAACACGCAAACCTAACAATCGTAGACAAATATTATGATAAAGCTATTAAATATTTGATTTTCGGAAACGTATTAAAAAACAATACTTATCCATTATCAGTAAGTGCAGAGCGTGTTTTTCAAGCTATTGAAGCAATTAAATATGCTAAAAAAGTAGGAGCAAGCGCAATCGCACACGGAAGTACTGGTGCAGGAAATGACCAAATTCGTTTTGATTTGATTTTTCAAACGATCGCTCCGGAAATCGAAATCATTACACCAATTAGAGATTTAAAACTTTCAAGACAAGAAGAAGTTGATTACTTATCTCAAAATGGAGTTCACTATTCTTGGGAAAAAGCACAATATTCTATCAATAAAGGACTTTGGGGAACAAGTGTTGGAGGAAAAGAAACTTTAACTTCAGGACAGCCATTACCAAGTGAAGCTTATCCTTCGCAATTACAAAAAGATGGAGAAGAAAAAGTTACGCTTCATTTTGAGCAAGGAGAATTAGTTGGTTTAAACGGAAAAACAGATAAACCTTCAAACAATATTGTAGCGCTTGAAAAATTAGCAAACGCTTACGCAATTGGAAGAGATATCCACGTTGGAGACACTATCATCGGAATTAAAGGAAGAGTTGGTTTTGAAGCTGCTGCTCCGTTAATTATCATCAAAGCACACCATTTATTAGAGAAACATACTTTAGGAAAATGGCAACAATACTGGAAAGAGCAGTTAGGAAACTGGTACGGAATGTTGTTTCACGAAGGTCAGTTTTTAGATCCTGTAATGAGAAACATCGAAACTTTCTTGCAAGACACTCAAAAAACAGTAAATGGAACAGTAACTGTTTCATTAAAACCATATCACTTCTCACTTGACGGAATCGAATCTGAAAATGATTTGATGAACACTGGTTTCGGTCAGTATGGCGAAATGAACAATGCTTGGACATCTGAAGATGCAAAAGGATTTATTAAGATTTTAGGAAATGCTCAAAATATTTTCTCATCTGTAAACAAATTAGACCATGATTAATGTCGGAATTATTGGTGGTTCGGGCTACACAGCCGGAGAACTCATTAGAATTTTAATGTATCATCCAAAAGTAAATATCGATTTTGTTTACAGTACAACAAACGCTGGAAAACCTCTTTCTGTAGCGCACCACGATTTGATGGGCGATATTGAAATGAATTTCACAGCTGAAATCAATCCGAATGTGAATGTTGTTTTCTTGTGTTTAGGTCACGGAAAATCGATTTCATTTTTGAAAGAAAATCAGTTTGCAAGTCATACTAAAATCATCGATTTAGGAAATGATTTCAGATTGAATAAGAATGCGCATTTCGAAGGAAAAGATTTTGTTTACGGATTGCCAGAAATCAATAAAGCTGAAATCAAAAAAGCAAATTATATTGCCAATCCAGGTTGTTTTGCAACGGCTATTCAGTTGGCTTTATTGCCTTTAGCAGAACATAATTTATTGAATAATGATGTTCATATTAATGCAACAACGGGAAGTACAGGAGCAGGAGTAAGTCTTTCAGAAACTTCTCATTTCAGCTGGAGAAACAATAATATGTCTCATTACAAAGCTTTTGAACACCAACATTTAGGTGAAATTTCAGAAAGTTTGGTTCAGCTGCAAGATGATTTTGACAGTGAATTGCTTTTTATTCCGAACAGAGGGGATTTTCCAAGAGGAATTTTTGCAACGCTTTACACATTATGCGATGACAGTTTGGAGCAATTAGTTGAAAAGTATGAAGAGTTCTATAAAAATGAACCTTTCGTAACGGTTACAACAGCCAACATCAACATGAAACAAGTGGTTCAAACAAATAAATGCATCATTAGTTTATTGAAAAAAGGAAACCGGGTTCTCATAACATCAATTATAGATAACTTAACCAAGGGTGCTTCAGGACAAGCGATCCAGAACATGAATTTAATGTTCGGATTAGAAGAAACCACAGGTTTACATTTGAAACCAAGCGGATTTTAGGAAAAATTTGTTTCAGGTTTTAAGTTTCAAGTTTCACGTTCTATGTGTAACCTGAAACATGAAACCTGAAACTCAAATCAGTTTCAAGTTCAAAGTTTCAAGTTCTGCAGATAACTTGAAACATGAAACCTGAAACAAAATAAACAAAACAAAATGAACTTATTCAACGTTTACCCATTATACGATATCACTCCAGTAAAAGCTATTGATTGTACAATCATCGACGATAAAGGAGTAGAATATTTAGATTTATACAGCGGACATGGTGTGATTTCTATCGGACACACTCAGCCGGATTATGTAGCAAAACTTAAAAATCAAATTGATCATTTAGGTTTTTATTCAAATGCGATTCAGAATCCTTTGCAGGTTGAATTGGCACAGAAATTAGGAAAACTTTCAGGATTAGAAGATTATGAATTGTTTTTATGCAGTTCTGGAGCTGAAGCAAACGAAAATGCTTTAAAATTAGCTTCTTTCCATAACGGAAAATCAAGAGTTGTTGCTTTTCATAATTCTTTCCACGGAAGAACTTCTGCAGCTGTTGCCGTTACAGATAACAAAAAGATTGTTGCGCCAATAAACGCTCAGCAAGAAGTTACATTTTTACCTTTAAACCAAATCGAATTGGTTGAAGCTGAATTAGCAAAAGGAGATGTTACGGCGGTAATTATCGAAGGGATTCAAGGAGTTGGAGGTTTGGACCAAGGAACAACGGAGTTTTTTCAGGCTTTAGAAAAAGCATGTAAAAAACACGATGTGGTTTTAATCTTAGACGAAGTACAGTCAGGATACGGAAGAAGCGGGAAATTCTTCGCTTTCCAACACCACGAAATCAATGCTGATATTATTTCAGTTGCAAAAGGAATGGGGAACGGTTTTCCAGTTGGAGCCATTTTAATTTCTCCAAAATTCGAAGCAAGTTTCGGATTATTAGGAACTACTTTCGGTGGAAGCCACTTGTCTTGTGCAGCAGGAATTGCAGTTTTAGATGTCATTGAAAAGCTTGATTTACAAAAGAATGTAAATGAAGTTTACGAATATTTCTTAGAAAAAATCAAAGAAGTTGACGGAATCAAACAAGTAAAAGGAAAAGGCTTAATGCTTGGAGTAGAGTTTGATTTTGATGTAGCGGCTTTAAGAAAGAAATTAATTATCGAAAAACACATTTTTACAGGAAGCGCAAACAATAAAAATCTATTAAGAATTTTACCGCCTTTAACTGTGAAAAAAGCAGATATTGATACGTTTGTAAAAGCTTTAAAAGAAAGTTTAGAAGAATTAAAAAACTAATTCTCATTAGTTAAACCTGACGGGTTTTCAAAACCCGTCAGGTTTAAAATAAAGTTTCGATAAAAAGAAACAACCAAAAAACAACCAACCCACTTGAAATTATGAAACCATTATCAATAGAAACACGCAATGCGGTTTTGCGGACTATGGCAAAGCTGGTCGAACAGGAGCGGAATCAGATTATTTTGACCAATCAGGAAGATTTAAGCGATTACGACGGTTCGGATTTAGCGATGGAGGAACGTCTGAAAGTAGATGATAAAAAAGTTGATGAAATGATTTTGTCACTTAATCAACTTGCTTCTCAGGAAGATCCTATTGGCATTGAGCGTTTTCATTTTACTCATGATAATGGAATTAAAGTGGTCAATAAAACCGCAGCGTTCGGAACCATTTTGATTATTTACGAATCTCGTCCAGATGTTACAATCGAAGCAGGCGGAATTGCTTTTAAATCCGGAAATAAGATTTTATTAAAAGGCGGAAAAGAATCTCTAAAATCAAATTTAAAGATTGTAAGTCTTTGGCATAAAGCTTTAGAGGAAAATGGAGTTTCTAAAGACTGGGTAGAATATCTGAATTATAACAGAACCGAAACCCAAGCATTTTTAGAAAAACCAACTCAAAAAGTAGATTTAATTGTTCCGAGAGGAGGAGAAAAATTAATTGAGTTTGTAAAAGCACACGCGACTTGCCCAGTAATTGTAAGCGGACGCGGAAATAATTTTGTTTACGTTCATCAAGATGCTGACACAGATTTAGCTTTAAAAGTAATTTTAAATGCTAAAACTGCTAAAATTTCGGCTTGTAATGCTTTAGATAAAGTTTTGATCAGTTCGAAACTTCCAAATTTTGAAGGTTTTACGGCGATGTTGATCGAGGCTTTGATTGAATCAAAAGTGGAAGTAATTGTCGACAAATCATTAGAAAATTTCGAGAATACGAAAACCATTCAAAACGAAGATATTTGGTACGAAGAGTTTTTGGATTATAAAATCGTAGTCGGAACCATCGATTCTCAGGATCATGCCATTGATATGATTAATAAATACTGCGGCGGACATTCAGCAGCAATTATTACAAGAGATAACGAAGTTGCACAACAGTTTATGGAATCGATAGACGCAGCAGCGGTTTACCAAAATGCATCAACAAGATTCACAGACGGCGGACAATTCGGTCTTGGCGGAGAATTAGCAATAAGTACTGATAAACTGCATCAAAGAGGACCAATTGGTTTACAGCATTTGGTAACTAATAAATGGTATGTTTATGGAGAGGGGCAAATTAGGTAATTGAGATAATTTGAAAATTGAGGCAATTAGATAATTAGAAAATTGAGGCAATTAGATAATTAGAAAATTCTAAAAAAAAACTTAGAATCTCAGCATCTTAGAACCTTAGTATCTTTTAAAAGAAATGGCAAAAAAGAGAATTTTATTAAAAATAGGAAGTAATACTTTAACCAAAGAAACCAATCATATTTCGCGGGGAAAGATTGAAGATCTTGGAGTGCAGATTGCAGCTTTAAACGACGAATACGAATTTATCATCGTAAGTTCTGGAGCAATTGCAGCGGCAAAGCAATTTGTAAAGCTGGATAATCAAGATAAAGATGTTTTTGTAAAACAGGCTTTAGCTTCTATCGGACAACCTCATTTAATGCGGATTTACAATGAGAATTTTAAGGATTTAGGATTAAATACTTCGCAGTGTTTACTTTCTTATTCTGATTTTGAAAAAGAGCAAACCAAAAAGAACATTGTAAATACCATTAATGTATTGGTTAAAAACAATTACATTCCGATTATCAATGAAAATGATACCGTGGCAACAGATGAGATTCGGTTTGGAGATAACGACAAATTAGCGGCTTTAACAGCGGTTCTTTTAAATGTTGATATTCTGATTATTGCAACCAATACAAACGGAATTTACACGAAAGAGACTTTTCAAAATGAAGTTCCGGAAACCATAAAATTGGTAAATGATTTAAAATCGCTCGAAAAAGAAATCGGAGATTCAAAATCATCGCACGGAACAGGAGGAATGCAGTCCAAAATCGAAGCAGCAGGAATTGCAAAAGCAGCGAATATAGAAACTTGGATTGTCAACGGATTGAATGACAATTTTATTCTGCGGGCACTGAAAGATGAAATTCCATTTACTAAAATAATTTAATGAGTCAATTAGATAATTAGAAAATGTCACAATTATCTAATTATCAAATTATCAAATTTTCTAATTAAAAAAAACATGAACTATATCTCAATAAAAGAAATCAACTCATTATCAAAATGGGTAAACCAAGCGATCAAAATCAAAAAGAATCCGCTTAAAAATCAAAGTTTAGGTAAGAATAAAACTTTAGGAATGTTATTCTTCAACCCAAGTTTAAGAACGCGTTTGAGTACTCAAAAAGCGGCTATGAACTTAGGAATGAACGTAATGGTAATGAATTTTACTAGCGAAGGATGGACATTGGAATTTGAAGACGGAGCAGTAATGAATTCTGGAGCTTCAGAACATATTAAAGAAGCTGCAGAAGTAGTTTCACAGTATTGTGATATCATTGCAATTCGTGCGTTTGCAGGATTGGTTGACAAAGAAAAAGATTATGCTGAGACAGTAATTTCAGGATTTTTGAAATACGCTACAGTGCCAATCGTAAACATGGAAAGTGCTATACGTCACCCATTGCAATCATTAGCAGATGCGATTACGATGGAAGAATTCAAACCAAGACATAAAAACAGACAAAAAGTAGTGCTTTCTTGGGCACCGCATCCAAAAGCTTTACCACAAGCAGTTGCCAATTCATTTGTAGAAATGATGCAAATGCAAAAAGATATGGATTTTGTAATCACACACCCAGAAGGTTATGAACTTAGTCCAGAAATTACAAAAGACTGCAAAATTGAGTATGATCAAGATAAAGCTTTCGAAAATGCTGATTTCGTTTACGTAAAAAACTGGAGTAATTTCAATGATTACGGAAAAGTAACCAACAGCGATCCAAACTGGACCGTTACAGCTGAAAAAATGGCTTTGACTAATAATGGAAAATTTATGCACTGTCTTCCTGTTCGTCGTAATGTAATTGTGACGGATGAAGTTTTAGACGGAGAAAATTCAATCGTAATCGAACAAGCAAATAATAGAACGTATTCTGCACAATTAGTATTGCAGAAGATTCTTAAAAAAATATAATTTTTTTAAAGTTGCTAAGATTCTAAGCTACTAAGATGCTAAGAAACTTTGCACTAAAAAAAAACTTAGCATCTTAGAATCTCAGAACCTTAGCATCTTATGAAGGCAAGCATAATCAAAATTGGTGGAAACATCATTGACAATCCGGCAGAATTAGAACAATTTTTAACTGATTTTTCTAAAATTGAAGGACATAAAGTTTTAGTTCACGGCGGTGGAAAATCGGCTACGAAAATGGCGCAGAGTATTGGTTTGGTTCCGCAGATGATTGACGGACGCCGAATTACAGATGCTCCAATGTTGGATGTTGTGGTAATGATTTATGCAGGTCAGATCAACAAACACATTGTGGCGCAATTGCAAGCAAAAGACAATAATGCAGTTGGTTTTTCTGGAGCTGATGGAAATTTAATTCAGTCAACAAAAAGAAATCATCCAACAATTGATTACGGATTTGTAGGCGATGTAAAACAAGTCAATACCAAATTACTTGCAACTTTATTAGAAGCCGGAATTGTACCCGTTTTTTGTGCGATTACGCACGATAAAAACGGACAATTATTAAACACAAATGCCGATACTATTGCAAGTGAATTGTCAATTGCTTTGTCTGAAGTTTTTGATGTTACGCTGACATACTGTTTTGAAAAACAAGGAGTTTTAATGGATTCAGAAGACGATTCATCTGTAATTACAGAAATCAACGAAGTTTTATATAATAAACTAAAAGAAGAAAAAGTAATCCATTCTGGAATGATTCCGAAATTGGATAACTGTTTCAATAGTTTGTCACGAGGTGTGCAGAAAATCAAAATTGGGCATCACAAAATGCTTCAAAATGGAGATGTTCCGCATACAACGATTACCTTATAAAAAATGTTGCCACAAATTGACGCTAATTTCCTCTATTAAAAGAGAAAATAATCTTAGTTGTATATTAAAAAGTTATTTTGATTTTAAATCTAAGACAAAAAAACAATTTGCGAAAAGTCGTTTAATTAGTGGCAAAAAAATAGAGCGCACAAGGTATTTTAAATAAATTTGCGCAAGTAAAAATGGTCATAGGAAAGCTCGAAAAATTTGATGCTTTGTCTCTTTGAGCCTTTGAAACTTATTAAAATGAAAAATATAGATACGCTTACCCAGGAAGCAATTAGTTTATTAAAAAGCCTTATTGAAACCCCTTCATTTTCAAGCGAAGAAGATCAAACGGCTCTTTTAATAGAAAATTGGTTCAATCAGAATGAAATTCCTTTCAAAAGAGAAAATAACAATGTGTGGGCTTTCAATAAATATTTCGACGAAAAGAAACCAACACTTTTATTAAACTCACATCACGATACCGTAAGACCGAATCAAGCTTACACTAACGATCCGTTTGAAGCGATTGAAAAAGATGGTAAATTATTCGGATTAGGAAGTAACGATGCAGGAGGATGTTTAGTATCGTTATTAGCAACGTTTGTGCACTTTTACGAAAACCAAAACTTATCTCATAATATTGTTATCGTTGCTTCGGCAGAAGAAGAGAGCAGCGGGAAAAATGGTTTAAACAGCGTTTTAAAACATTTACCAGAATTAAATTGTGCCATTGTAGGTGAACCCACTTTAATGCAATTAGCGGTTGCAGAAAAAGGTCTTTTGGTTTTGGATGTAAAAGTAAAAGGAACAGCAAGTCATGCCGCGCATCAAAATGACGATAATGCTTTATACAAATCAATTCCGGTAATGGAATGGTTTAAGAACTATAAATTCGATAAAATTTCAGATGTTTTAGGTCCCGTAAAAATGACTGTAACGCAGATCAATGCAGGAAAACAACATAATGTGGTTCCGTCAGAATGTGATTTGGTTGTCGACATTCGTGTAACAGATTGCTACACAAATGCTGAGATTTTAGAAGTAGTAAAAGCAAATGTAAACGCTGAAGTTACACCAAGATCTATGCATTTAAATGCTTCGTCTATTCCAATCGAACACGGTTTAGTGCAAGCGGGAATTGCTTTAGGAAGAACGACGTATGGTTCGCCAACACTTTCAGATCAATCCGTTTTAAGCTGTCAATCTTTAAAATTAGGACCTGGAGAAACATTGCGTTCACATTCAGCAGACGAATTTATTTTTGTAAACGAAATTGTAGAAGGAGTCGATTTGTATATTAAAATACTAACCGGTTTCTTTAAATTATAAGAAAAAAAACCGCCACGAATTCACGAATTGTTTTTTTACTATATAAACGAAATATTAATTCGAATTAATTCGAAAAAAATAATCGCAAAGATTTGAAAAAATAATTCGTGAATTTGTGGCGAAAAAAAACACAACCTATGAAACTTTGGGAAAAAGGAATACCAACAGATAAGCAAATCGAACAATTCACAGTAGGAAACGATCGTGAACTAGATTTGGTTTTAGCAAAATACGATGCTTTAGGTTCAATTGCACACACTAAAATGCTTGGGCAAATTGGTTTATTGACTTCAGAAGAAACCACTTCTTTAGTTGATGCTTTAAACGAAATTATTGCGGATATCGTAGTAGGTAATTTCGAAATCGAAGACAGTTTTGAAGATGTTCACTCTAAAATCGAATATTTACTTACGGTAAAATTGGGCGATGCAGGAAAGAAAATCCACACGGCACGTTCTCGTAACGATCAGGTTTTAGTAGATGTTCATTTGTATTTAAAAGACGAATTAAAAGCAATAAAGGAGCAGGTAAAAACACTTTTTGATTTGTTGATGGAATCAGCAGAAAAACATCAAAATGTATTATTGCCAGGATATACGCATTTGCAAATTGCAATGCCTTCTTCGTTCGGGATGTGGTTTTCGGCTTATGCTGAAAGTTTTATCGACGATATTACAATGTTGAACGCAGCTTCAAAAATTGTAGATCAAAATCCGTTAGGATCTGCTGCGGGTTATGGAAGTTCATTTCCAATCAACAGAACATTTACGACTCAGGAATTAGGTTTCGAAACTTTGAAATACAATGCCGTTGCAGCACAAATGAGCCGTGGAAAAGCAGAAAAAACAGTTGCTTTTGCGATGACTAGCGTTGCAGGAACATTGTCAAAATTTGCTATGGACGTTTGTTTGTATATGAGCCAGAATTTCGATTTTATCGGACTTCCAGCGCATCTTACAACAGGTTCGAGCATTATGCCTCACAAGAAAAATCCAGATGTTTTCGAATTAATCAGAGGAAAATGCAATAAGATTCAGGCACTTCCATACGAAATCACTTTAATTACAAATAATCTTCCAAGCGGTTACCATAGAGATTTACAGCTCTTAAAAGAAGGTTTGTTTCCAGCGATTCAAAACCTGAAAGCTTGTTTGGATATTGCGATTTTCTCAATAAAAGACATCACAGTAAAAGATCATATTTTAGAAGATAAAAAATACGATTACTTATTTACGGTTGATACTTTAAACGAAATGGTGGTTGCAGGAATGCCATTTAGAGATGCTTACAAAGCCGTTGCAGAACAATTGGAAGCAGGAACATACAAATCTCCAAAAGAGACAAAACACACGCATGAAGGTAGTATCAACAATTTATGCTTAGATGCAATTAAAGATAAAATGAAAGCTGCTTTCTAATTTTTGCAAAATGTAAAAAGTAAGCTGTAAAAAGTAAAAGGTCATTGATTTATTTCAATGACCTTTTTTTATGAAGTAAAATTTAGTTTTTAACCAATTTAAATGTCTTGCTTTTATTTTCTATTTGAACTTTACAGATATAAATGCCTTTTGCAAGATTTCCAACATTCAATTCTAGCTTTTCATCAGGAGTAACCTTTTTAGAATGCGAATATACTTTTGATCCATTTGAAGAAAATAAATTCACTTCAGCTAAACCGTTATCTGAACTTGAAAAATCAATATTTAAAAGGCGATTAATGACTGAAGGATAATATTTTAAATCTAAATTATTCTTTGTGTTATCATTTAATCCTAGATTATTACAGCTTGTAGATACAGCGCCTTGAGCTGTAACCTGAAGCGTTGCCCCAGCGCCACAAGTAGCGTTCGAAATATATCCGGCTACATTAGCAATTGGTAAAACGCTATAGGTATAAGAAGGCTTTGTTACCGTGGTTCCTGAACTTACAGGGGCATTTAAGCAATCTGTAAAAGCAATTCCAATTGTACCCCCATCGGTGCTCACATAGTTTTTAAAAGCGGTTCCAATTTTAGCAAAATCAGTTCCTTCAACATAACAAGTTGTATTGTTGCTTCCTCCGCCTAAGCCGATTGCTAATGAACCCGAAACAGAAGTATTATAATAACAGTTTAAAATATGAAGTTCGGCATTTCTGGCTCTAGGCATTCTTTCTTTACATCCTTCTGCCCAATAACAATTTTTAAAAGTAATACTATAATGGCCATCAGAAGGAGCATCGGTTTTAGAAGAACCTACTAAATCAGAAAAACGATGATCATCGGCTCCTCCAGATCCTCCGGCTTTTGGTGCTTTTAGATAAATAAATTTACACCAAGATACCGTTACATTATCTGCCGCACCTTTGTTGTCAAAATTACCATCCATTCCATCTTGAAATTCGCAATGATCAACCCAAATGTTAGTAGCTTCAGAAGTTAAATTGTCGCGACCGTCAACATCGTACGCACCGGGTCCTTCAAAAATTAGATTTCTAATAATAATATTGTTAGATCCAGGTTTTAAATTTAAAATTCCAGAACCTGAAGCAGTTTGATCAAGATTTACTAATCGCGCTCCTGGAAGACCAATAATAGTTTTGTCATTGACCTGCAAACTTGTATAAGTGCAGTTTATAGTTCCCGAAACTAAGATAACTTGCGGAGTAGTTAATTTTAATTTTGTAGTTAACTCGGCTAGAGTAAATACTGTTACTGGTGTTGCGCTTCCTCCGCCAGTGGCAGAAGCTCCAAATCCTTCGGGTGTACTCATAAAATAATTTTGAGCAGACAAAAAGGAACAGGACAGAAGTAGCACCAGTGTAATAAGTTTTGTTTTCATTTAAGTGTGGTTTTTTGTGGTTTAATAGTTTAATGTAATCGATTGCACAAATGTAAAAGAATAAAAATAATTTCAAATTAATTTGTCAATTATTTATGATTTAAAGCTTTGATTTTTAGAATAATAAGTGTTGTTTTTACACTAAATATTTGTGAGTATTTTTTATAGGTAGTTTATGAAATGAAAAAAGGTTTTTAAATCAAAGGCAGAATTTTCATGCTAAATACATATATTTGATCTACCAGTTTATTATCATAGCAATGGAAAAATTTAAAGAGCAAGCCACGATTAAACTTTTTGAGAAAGGCTTAATTACTGAAAATCAGTTTGAAGAAATAAAAACATACCGTAATCTAAACATCTTTTCCTTAAATGCAGAATTAAAACTTTTTCTCTATTTATCGGTAATATTGTTTACCTCGGGAATAGGTATTTTGGTTTATGAAAATATAGATTCAATAGGTCATATTGCAATTCTTTCTCTGCTTTTGATTGTTATCGTTGTTTGTTTTTTTTACTGTTTTAAGTATTCTAAAGGATTTCAGAAAACAGAAACAACTTTTGAACATCCTGTTCTGGAATATCTCGTCTTGGCTGGCAATATATTGACCTGTATTTTCATAGGATATCTTCAGTTTCAATACAAACCTTTTGGCGAGCATTACGGATTAGCAACTTTGGTTCCAACGATTGTAAGTTTCTTTTGTGCTTATTATTTTGACAACAGAAGTGTTTTAACCATTGCAATAACCGGTTTAGCTGCCTATGTAGGACTTTCGGTTACGCCTCAGGATATATTTAATGACAGCAATAACTTATATGCGAATCAAAATCTGAGTTATTCTGCAGTGATGTTAGGCGTGTTATTGATTTTATGGACTATTTATAGTCGTAGAATTTCGTTAAAAACACATTTTGGATTGGTTTTCCTGACTTTTGCTTTACATATTATAAGCATTGCTGCAATCAGTAATTTGACTCATTATGATATCTTAACCTGGCTGATATTCGCTTTAGTTTTGGCAGGTTCTACCTATTATTTTTATAAAGCCAGTTATGATTATAAAGCGATGTCTTTGTATGTATTTATGATTGTTTACGGATATATTGGTGCAAACATAGTTATCTTTAGAATTTTTGAGAATGTTGATTTTTCTCAGATTTGGGAGTTATTTGTATTCTTGCTTCCAGCTTATTTTGTAGGTTCAATTATAATGTTTATTAAATTGATTAAGAAATTTCATAAAGAAGTAAAAGAATGATAGCTTACGATAAAAAAATGTTGGACAATGAAGCTTTAATTGACGAAGCTGATACTTTATACAAAGGAGGTTTTATTAGTAAAGACCAAAAAAAGTTTATAGAAAAAGAATTACCTGATTTAAAAAGTCAAAGTAATATTCTGGTTAGAATTGGTTTCTTTTTATTAGGAAGTTTGTTGTATAGTTCGATTTGCGGAATGATTACTTTGTTTGGAATAAATCTCGAAGATATTTACCTGCAAATAGGCGGTTATATTTTTGCAATGGTTGGTTTCGCTGGTGCGGAAGTTCTCGCAAAACAAAATTATCGAAATCACGGTTTAGATGATGCTTTCATTTTAGGCGCACTTTCATGTTTAGGGGTTGCAGTAGCCATAACAACAGAAGGTTATGAAACTGTAATTGCTTTTTTTGTAGCAATTGGAGCTTTTTTTATGTTTGTTAGATACCTCCATTTGCTTTCAATGCTGGTTTTTTGTATTTCAGTAACTGCTTTTTTGTTTTTTGGAATGTTTGAATTCGGAGATTTTGGAAAAGCAATTTTACCATTCGCAGCAATGATTTTTGCAGGAGTTTTCTATTTTTTAACAAAAAAAATAATGAAAAACTTAACTGAAAGTTACTATTACAATGGACTTTTATTGGCCAATGGATTTTGTCTGGTTTTATTTTATTTTTCTTGTAATTATTTAGTAGTGAGAGAACTTTCAGGAGAACTTTTGGGAACGGATGTAAAGCCTGGTACCGATATTCCGTTTGCTTATTTCTTTTACGCTTTTACTTTTATAATTCCAGTTGTTTACTTGTTGCAGGCTTTAAAAACAAAAGACAGGATAATGCTTTGGTTAAGCTTTTTGGCAGTAGCATTTTCAATTTACACGATTCGTTTTTATTATGCTGTTTTACCAATTGAAGTAGCACTTACACTCGGCGGAGTAGTTTTGTTTGCAATAGCTTATTTTTCAATAAAAAAACTAAAAGAAAAAGAAAGCGGATTAACATTTAAACCAGACAGAATTAACCATTCGGATAATTTTTTAAGTGCAGAAGCCTTGGTAGTTGCATCCACATTCGGAATGAAACCAGAAGTTAAAACAGTTTCTCCAATGGAATTTGGAGATGGAGGTTTTAGTGGAGGAGGTTCTCAAGGAAGTTTTTAAAGAAAAAATTGTCACAGATTGAAAAGGATTAAAATGATTTAGGATCGACTCTAAATTAAGTTGCCACGAATTCCACGAATTTGCACTAAATTAATTAGCGTCAATTTGTGAAATTCGTGGCAAATAATCATTTTAATCTGTGGTAAAAAAATTATACTTTGCTTTTCAATGCTCCGGCATCAATATCGCTATGCGAAACATTGTAAACGGCTTGACCGTTTTTAATTAAAATTAATTGTGGAGATTCATGATGAACATTGAATCTATGAGCAATTTCGTTTGAAATATCACGATGCTCAATTAAATCTAAAAAGTAAGCATCAACAACACCTTCAAGATCATATTCTCTTTCAAATTGTTTCAAAGCCATTCGGCTAATACTGCATCGTGTACTGTGTTTAAATATAACTACAGGTTTTTCTATAGAAATTGCCTGAACTTCCATCAATTGGATAATATCTGTTAATTCTGTCCAGTTAACTTTACTTTTTGGAGCTTCTGAGTTCTCTGAACTTCCGAAGATTGAATTAAAAAAACTCATATTTGGCTTGTTTTATGACTTTTTGACGTGTTAAAATGGCTAAAAAATGCTTTTTAACGTCATTTTGTCTGTTTTTCGTGTGTGGAATATAATTTGTCTATTCGAATACAAAGTTAAATTATTTGAGTTAAAAATTGATCTCAATAAATCGTAACTTTAATGATATCGAATATTTCAAACAAAAATCAATCATAAATCGCAAAAAAATGAATATAAATAAGTTTACTATTAAATCGCAGGAAGCCATACAGTTGTCGCAACAATTAGCACAACGCAATGGCCAGCAGCAAATTGAAAATGAACACATTTTCAAGGCTATTTTTGAAGTTGACGAAAACGTGGCACCGTTTATTTTGAAAAAATTAAACGTAAATGTGCCGTTGTTTTTGCAAGTTTTAGACGCTACAATTCAGAGTTTTCCAAAAGTTTCTGGAGGCGAAATCATGCTTTCAAGAGACGCCAATAAAGCTTTGAACGAAGCGGAAATTATTGCACAAAAAATGAACGACGAATATGTTTCGATCGAACATTTAATTTTAGCCATTTTTGACTCAAAAAGTAAAGTTTCTCAGATTCTGAAAGATCAGGGAGTTACAGGAAAAGGTCTTAAAGCAGCTATTGAAGAATTAAGAAAAGGCGAGAGAGTAACTTCGGCCTCAGCAGAAGAAACATATAACTCGTTGAATAAATACGCTAAAAACCTAAACGAGTTAGCGCGTACAGGAAAACTGGATCCGGTTATTGGTCGTGATGAAGAAATTCGTCGTGTTTTGCAGATTTTAACTCGTAGAACCAAAAACAATCCAATGCTTATTGGTGAACCTGGAGTTGGTAAAACAGCAATTGCAGAAGGTTTGGCGCATAGAATTGTAGATGGAGATGTTCCTGAAAACTTAAAAGAAAAAATCGTTTTCTCGTTAGATATGGGAGCTTTGATTGCAGGAGCAAAATACAAAGGAGAATTCGAAGAGCGTTTAAAATCGGTTGTAAAAGAAGTTACAGCTGCAGAAGGTGATATCGTTCTTTTTATTGATGAGATTCATACGCTTGTAGGAGCGGGTGGAGGTGAAGGTGCAATGGATGCGGCAAACATCTTAAAACCAGCTTTGGCTCGTGGTGAATTGAGAGCAATTGGAGCAACAACTTTAGATGAATATCAAAAATATTTTGAAAAAGATAAAGCGTTAGAAAGACGTTTCCAAAAAGTATTAATTGACGAACCAGATACAGAAAGTGCGATTTCGATTCTTCGTGGAATCAAAGAAAAATACGAAACACACCATAAAGTTCAAATTAAAGACGAGGCAATTATTGCAGCGGTTGAACTTTCGCAAAGATATATAACCAATCGTTTCTTACCAGATAAAGCAATTGACTTAATGGACGAAGCAGCTTCTAAACTGCGCATGGAAATCAATTCAAAACCAGAGGAATTAGATGTTTTGGATCGTAAAATCATGCAGTTGGAAATCGAAATCGAAGCCATTAAGCGTGAAAAAGAAGAAAGCAAGCTGAAAATTTTGGGTATGGAATTGGCCAACCTGAAAGAAGAGCGCAACGAAATCTTCGCAAAATGGAAATCTGAAAAAGATATTGTTGATGGAATTCAGGCTGTAAAACACGAAATCGAAGACTTTAAATATGAAGCAGAACGTGCAGAACGTGACGGTGATTACGGAAAAGTAGCTGAGATTCGTTACGGAAAAATAAAAGAAGCTCAAGAACGTCAGGAAAACTTGCAAAAACAATTGCAAGAGTTTCAATCTGGAAATTCTTTAATTAAAGAAGAAGTAACTAGAGAAGACATTGCAGAAGTTGTAGCAAAATGGACTGGAATTCCAGTTACCAAAATGTTGCAGACAGAAAGAGAAAAATTATTGCATTTGGAAGACGAATTGCACAAACGTGTAGTAGGTCAGGAAGAAGCGATAGAAGCGGTGAGTGATGCCGTTCGTAGAAGCCGTGCTGGTTTACAGGATATGAAAAAACCTGTTGGGTCGTTCTTATTCTTAGGAACAACCGGAGTTGGTAAAACCGAATTAGCAAAAGCATTAGCAGAATATCTTTTTGATGATGAAAATGCGATGACTCGTATCGATATGAGTGAGTACCAAGAACGTCACAGTGTGAGCCGTTTAGTGGGTGCGCCTCCAGGATATGTAGGTTATGATGAAGGAGGTCAATTGACAGAAGCGGTTCGTAGAAAACCATATTCTGTAGTATTACTAGATGAAATCGAAAAAGCACACCCAGATACATTCAATATTCTGTTGCAGGTTTTGGATGAAGGACGTTTAACAGACAATAAAGGACGTTTGGCTGATTTCAGAAATACGATTATCATCATGACTTCTAATATGGGAAGCCAGATTATTCAGGAGAAATTCGAGAATCTAAAAGGCGGCGTTGAAGCAGCAACAGAAGCAGCTAAAAACGAAGTTTTAGGATTGTTAAAACAAACAGTACGTCCTGAGTTTATTAACCGTATCGACGAAATTGTAATGTTTACTCCGCTTACAATAGATAATATTTCAAGAATTGTAGGTTTACAATTAAAAGGAGTGACCAAAATGCTGGCACAACAAGGCATTACAATGGATGCAACTCCAGAAGCAATTGCTTATTTGTCAGACAA
This sequence comes from Flavobacterium potami, assembly GCF_020026915.1. Classification (GTDB taxonomy): domain Bacteria; phylum Bacteroidota; class Bacteroidia; order Flavobacteriales; family Flavobacteriaceae; genus Flavobacterium; species Flavobacterium potami. The sequence goes on from NZ_JAINUY010000002.1 coordinate 713,522, forward strand.
AGGATATGATCCTCAATTTGGAGCAAGACCAGTAAAACGTGTTGTTCAAAGAGAGGTTCTAAATCAGCTGTCAAAAGAGATTTTGGCAGGAAACATCACAACAGACAGCATTATTTTATTAGATGCTTTCGATGGCAAGTTGGTTTTTAGAAACCAAACAGCTAACTAATTTTTTATTTGGTTAATCTTAAAAAGCATCAGTTTTTAACTGATGCTTTTTTTTGTTATTAAGGTTTTTTTTACGGTTTTTTAATCTTTGTTTCCGTAAGAAATACTATATATTTGATTCGAAACTATTAAATCATTTATATGAAAAGAAACCAAAGAACATTTTTAATTTTATTAGTATCCGGTGTTTCCTTTATGACAAAAATATATTCGCAAGAAAGTATTGTTGTTACAGGTGGTAAGGGTACAGGAACTGGCGGTACATCAAGTTATTCGATTGGGCAAATTGCTGATTTACGATTGCAAGGAAGTGGAGGTTCTGGTCAAGAAGGAGTTCAGCAAGCTTACGAAATAGCGACTTTAGGCACAGATGAATTTAAAGAAATTAATCTTACCATGACGGCGTATCCAAATCCTACAATTGATTTATTAAATCTAGTTGTTGCCAATGATAAATTAGAAAATTTATCGTGTGATTTGTTTGATATCAATGGAAAAATGGTGTCTAAAACTGCAAGGTTAACGTCTTCAGAAACGGTAATTAATATGCAGGGATTAACACAGGGAGTTTATTTTCTGAGTGTAAACAGCAATTCGAAAACCATAAAAACTTTTAAAATCATTAAAAAATAATATTCTAAACCGCAGACAGATATATGAAAAAAATTACTCTCGCATTACTATTATTAAGTTCTTTTACTGCTTTATTTGCACAAGCTCCACAAAAAATGAATTACCAATCTGTGATTCGTAAAACAGATGGTACTTTACTTGTAAATACTTCGATCGGTATAAAAACAAGTATCTTATTGGGTTCTCCTATAGGAACAGCTTCTTATGTCGAAACTCAAACTATAACAACAAATGTCAACGGATTAGCAACATTAGAAATAGGAGGAGGGATACCAGTAACCGGTACTTTTGCAGCAATAAATTGGGGTGCAGGATCTCATTTTATTAAAACAGAAATTGATCCCGCAGGAGGGACAAATTATACCATTAGTGGTACAAGTCAGCTTTTAAGTGTGCCTTACGCTTTATATGCTGGAAGCAGCGTAAGTAAAGGAAAAACAAGTATTATATTAACCGGTGATATTACTGATGCAGATGCTGTAGCACAAATACAGGCAGAATTGGGGCCTTACACAGAAAATGTTTATGTCACTAATACTACCAACCTTACAACATTAGATTTAAGCACTGCAAAGAGTTTTATAAATTTAACCATAATGGATAATACAAAATTATCTTCAATCAAATTAGATAATCTGATTGAAATTTATGGTGATTTAGAAATCGAAAACAATGAAAAATTAAGTTCGTTAGTATTTCCTGTTTTTACTGTAATGCACGGATATGAGATCAGTATCGGTAGCAATCCAACTTTAACATCTATTTCTTTTCCGGTGTTAAGTAAAACTAAAGGGATTTATTTTACTTATAATGCATCTCTAACTTCTATTAGTTTTCCAATGCTTTCTAAAGTTTATACCTCTCAGACAAGTCTTAATTTCAATAATAATGCGCTTCCGAGTTCGCAGGTCAATGCCATTTTAAATAAGTTATTAGATATTTCACCTGCAAATACTTCACCTACTTCAGGAAATTTTATTCAATTGCAAGGTCAAAATCCGGCAGCACCACCAACAGGACAAGGTCTTACTGATAAAGCAACTTTAATAAGTAGAGGTAATAGTGTTTCTACCGATTAATTTAAAGTTTTCACTTAGAAAAAAGCATCAGTTTTTAACTGGTGCTTTTTTTATCCCAGAATTCTGAAACTTTTTTCTAGATTCATATAACGATTCATTTTTAAAAAATAATCAATTTTAAATAAATAAAAATCAGCAAATTATTAATTAAAAAATCAAAAATCATGAACAATTTATTTAGAGGATTATTAGCAGGTTACGGAGCAAAAAAGTTAGGTGGAGGATGTTTTGGAACGGTCTTGGTTTTTATTATTCTATGGGTAATTTTAGGACAATGCAGTTAAAAAAGCATTACAGAAAAGTAGGAATAAAAAACATAAATTTAATCTGATATTATTGGGCAGATTACGACAAAATGTCTAGATTCGCATCACTAAAAATAAATTTAAAAAATGGCTTCAGGTTTTTTTGTTCTATTAGATGATATCGCAGCAATTATGGATGATGTTGCAGTAATGAGTAAAGTTGCTGCAAAAAAAACAGCAGGAATTCTCGGTGACGATTTGGCTGTAAATGCTGAAAAAGCTTCAGGATTTGCATCATCAAGAGAGCTTCCGGTTTTGTGGGCAATTAGTAAAGGTTCGTTGCTTAACAAAATCATAATTTTACCAATTGCATTTTTGCTAAGCGCATTCCTGCCAGTTGCAATTATCGTTATCCTTATTCTAGGCGGACTTTTTCTTGCTTATGAAGGAGCCGAGAAAATTTACGAATTTATTTTCCCTCACAAGCACGAAGAATCAGAAGGAATTACTAATGTTGAGCTTACCGAAGAACAAATTCTAGAAATAGAAAAAGGAAAGATAAAATCTGCAATTATTACCGATTTCATATTATCTGTAGAAATTGTTATTATAGCATTAGGAACAGTTATAGATGAACCGTTAACACAACGTATTATAGTAACTTCGATAATTGCATTAGTTGCGACAATAGGTGTATACGGAATTGTTGCGCTTATTGTGAGAATGGATGAAGCAGGATATAAACTTATTAAATCTAGTAAAAGCGAAAAAAGTATTTCGAGAATTATCGGGAATTTACTAGTTAAAGCACTTCCTTTAGTAATTAAAGGTTTAACTGTAATTGGAACAATAGCTTTGCTTTTAGTAGCTGGAGGTATTTTTGTACATTACATTCCATTTTTTCACCATTACGTTCCTGAAATTAAACTCCCTTCCATTGTAAAAGAGTTTGTTATTGGTCTTGTTTTAGGATTTATCGTTGTATTATTTGTAAATCTTTTCAAAAAGATCTTTAAAAAGAAAACAGCTTAATTTCAAAGAAAAATATAATTTTAATAAAAACATCAGTTTACAGCTGATGTTTTTTTGTTTTAGGAGCAGAACGATAATTTTTCATAAGAACGTACAGTCCCGCTATCCGCTATATCTTTTTTGGGTACTCTCGATTGCTCGAGAACCCAAAAAAGGATACCTCTTCTATCGGGGCTAGGCTAGAAATTTTTAGTTTTCATAAGAAATAACGGTATTTTCCTTAAAAAAAAATAAAGAAATAAGTTTTTGATTTTCAAATGTTTAATTGTTTTGTAAAAATTTTTAACATAATCTCAAAGCAACCATTGCAACCAAGTGCCGTCTTCATAGTAATTAACAATTAATTATTATTTTATATGAAAAGTTTTAGATTAAAATCAGTTTTAGTAGTATTATTTTTATCAATTGGCTTGGTTTCATGCAGTAACGATGATGATGAAAAAGTACCAGCGACTACTTCAAAAGCAGCTTTAGCAACAGAAATTAAAGGACCTGCAACAGGAAAAGTAAATGATGAATTAAGCTATGATGTGACTTATGTTGTTGATAATGCATGCGGAGAATTTGATAAAATTGCGGAAGTAACAATTGGAGACGTAAAAGGTTTACAAGTAGTAGCAAAATACCCAACACAAGGAGTTTGTACACAACAAGTACCAGAGCCAAAAAAGACTGTGTACAAATTTAAAGCAACAACAAAAGGAACTTTCGAAATTAAATTCAAAAAATCAGAAACTGAATTCCTGACTCAAAAAGTTGTAATCGAATAACAGCTAATTTTAGTTGATATTTTTTTAGGTTGAAAACCATTTTGCAGAAGTTTAGTTTTAAGCTTATGTGAAATGGTTTTTTTTGACTATTTAATTGTAAGAATTTTTTTTATTTTTTACTCTATATTTACTTGGTTATAAATGTTTGTGAATAAAATTTTCTTACATTTGCCTATAATTCAAAAGCAATCATGGAAAAGACAATAATCATAAAACCAAACTCTAAGACAATTTCTGTTTTAAAGAAGATGGTAGATTTAAAAGAAGAACATCGCAAAGAAGTTTTGGAAAGATTAAAGAAAAAATAGATTTTATTCTTTATGTATCAATATATTTTTGAAGAGGGCTCGAGCCCTCTTTTTTATTTTACTACAAAATATGGTTTGGAATATTTTGTGAGTTTTCGAAGGATGGATTTAGAAAATGATTTCTTTAAAAATTTATTTGTTGTGGATTTTGGAGAAAGTAATAATCAAAAGTTTTTAAGTGATTCAAGAATAGAACGAACAATAGTGGGAATTATAAATAATTATTTTGATTCCAATCCAGTTGTTCTGTTAAATTATGTTTGTGATATTATTGATTCAAAACAGGATTTTAGAAAAAGATTATTTGATAAATGGTATAGGAATTTTAATAACGATGATTTTTCAAAAATTAATTTTCAGTATGAAATTCCAGAAGAAGATATTAAATATCACTTAGGATTTATTTTTAAAGGAAACATATATAGAGAAGAAGAATTAATTGAAAATGTTAATTTACTGTTGGAAGAATTTACAAATTTAAAATGACCTTAATTTAATATTGTATATAATTACTCACTTTGCCATTCCTCTAAAATTTACTATTTTTGCACTCTAAATTTTATGTCATGTCGAAAAGAAAGTATAAAATATCGGTTATTCAGTTAAATCTGAATGACAACGCCGAAAACAATCTTAAAAAATGTATCAGCTGGGTAAGAGATGCTGCAAGTCAAGGTGCAGAGGTTATCTTACTTCCTGAATTATATAGCAGTCATTATTTCTGCCAAAGTGAAGATGTAGATAATTTTGCGTTAGCAGAACCTCTTTACAGTACTTCATTTATTGCATTCAGCGAATTGGCAAAAGAATTAGGAGTAGTTATTATTGTTCCTTTCTTCGAAAAAAGAATGGCTGGAATCTATCACAATAGTGCTTATATTATTGATACTGATGGAACAGAAGCTGGTTTATACCGTAAAATGCATATTCCAGATGATCCACATTTCTATGAAAAATTCTATTTCACTCCAGGTGATTTAGGTTTCCAAGCAATTGAAACTAAAAAAGGAACTGTTGGAACATTAATATGCTGGGATCAATGGTATCCAGAAGCGGCTCGTATTACAGCGCTAAAAGGAGCAGAAGTTTTATTCTATCCAACAGCAATCGGATGGCATCCTAAAGAAAAAGAGCAATACGGAGAAAATCAATATGGTGCTTGGATGAACGTAATGAAAGGACATGCGGTTGCAAATGGAGTTTTCGTTGCAGCAGCAAATCGAATTGGTCTTGAAAAATATTTAGAAGGAACAGAGGGAATTCAATTCTGGGGTGCTTCTTTCATAGCTGGACCACAAGGAGAGATTTTAGCTCAGGCTTCTCACGATAAAGAAGAAATTTTAATCGCAGAAGTTGATTTAGATTTACAAGAAAATGTTCGTCAAAACTGGCCATTTTTCAGAGATAGAAGAATTGATGCTTTTGGTGACATTACAAAAAGAGCAATCGATAAATAATTCAATTTATCAATAAATTTTAAAGAGCTGTCTTAAAAAAGACAGCTCTTTTTTTTGCGCTTCAGAGGAGCAAAATATTTATAGGAAATAAACCGTATATAATAAAAAGCTCTAGCGGAGCGACATATTCACAATTTTTATGTCGCTCCGCTGGAGCTCTTTTCATTTGTATTATTGAAATTCTATAAATATTTCGCTCCTCCGGAGCCCTTTACACTTGTGTTTTCTTTTCTATAAATATTTCGCTTCTCTGAACTCTTTTGCATTTTCTTAAAACAAAAAAGAACTGCTTCATTACTGAAACAGTTCCTTTTCTTGTTTTTAGCTTTATATTTAGATTACTTCACTTGGAAAGTAACTCTTCTCACGATTTGACGTGCTTCTTTAGAATTTTTGTTCACAGAAGTATCTTCTCCATTAGCAATTACATTCAATCTTGAAGCATCAATTCCTGCGTTTACTGCTACTTTTTTCACAGCTTCAGCTCTTTTTCTTGATAACTCTGTGTTGTAGTTTGTGTTACCAATTTCGTCAGCATAACCAATAATATCTGCAGATTTTCCTGGGTTGTTTTTCAAATATTTCACTAAGAAATCAACACCAGATAAAGAAGCATTTGTTGGTTTAGACGAGTTGAAATCGAAATAAACATTTACATAACCTCCGTTGATTAATTCTTCAACAGTATTGTTTGTAGCAGAACCAGCTCCTTTTTTCTCGTAAGTTTTGTCTAAGTAGCTTTCTAACTCATCTGGAACACCATTTTGATTCGTGTCAATAGATTGTCCTTTTGTGTTAACAGCAACACCTGCAATTGAGTTTGGTTCTAAATCGTATAAATCAGCAACTCCATCTTTGTCTGAATCGATAAGACCAGTTTCGATTAAGTCCACTCTTTTTTCCAATTCACCAATTCTATCTTCTTCACCAACCCAGTCAGCATGTTTTGCTTGTTTTCCTAGGTAGAAAGTCAAACCTACAGAAGCATTTAATAAAACTCCGTCGAAAGATCCAGTAGTTGTGTTGCCCATTCCGTCAAAGTTCCAGTTTTGTCTTCCGTTAACAATTCCAGTTAAGTCTCCAGTCAAAGCGACTCTGTTACTTAATCTAATTTGTCCAGTCAAACCAGCGATTCCGTGAGCCATATAATCTTGACCTCCAAAACCTGTTTCAGTACTAATTTGCGAAACTCCAAAACCACCATGTGCCAAAAGACCAATTGTGTTTGTCCATGTTTCGAAGTTTAAAGCACGTCCAACGTTTACAACTCCTTGTAAACTTGCTCTTACGTAACGGCTTTCAAAATCTGGAGTATTTTTTTTCTCTTTGAATTGGTCGTATCCAACATCTAATTTCAAACCAAATTTTGGATTAAACATGTATCTCACACCTAAATCTCCGTGAAAGAAGTTCGCTGTTTCAGTTGTGTAACCTGGTGTCATTGTTCTTGTTGGTTTGTTAACCCCACCGTTAAGTTCAATAGACCATTTATTGTATTCTTGTTCTACACGTGGTGTTGTAGAAGTAGTAGCCATATTTTGTGCGCCTGCGGCAAACGATAATAATAATAAAGAGGCTGATACTAATTTCTTTTTCATGATATCAAAAATTAAATTGTTTTTATTTTAAACTCATGAACAAAATTAGGGCGTGTATCTTTAGAATGTGTTGTATAGTTACTTACATAATTCCCATCTTTTGGCTTTTAATTATGTAAATACGTTAAAATTAGCCTAATACAAGTCAAAAAAAAAGAGCAAAATTCACATTTTGCTCTTTTTGATATACTGAAAATATATTATTTCATATCTGGTTGGTAGATTTTTACCGTTCCATCACCTTCACTGCTTACTACTAACAAACTTCTTTTAGTTGGACTTTTAGAAGCTGGAATAAAAAGTAATCCTTCTGGTGCATCACCTGTTTTTACTGTTTGTAAATATTGTGGTGAAGTTGGATTTGTAGCATCATAAACCATAAATGCATCAGATCTTTCTAAACCAACAAAAATAATGTTTTGATTTCCCATTTTTGCAGTAACAACAGCTTCTGGCTCAGAACCTTTGTCATCACTTCTTTTATCGTCGTAAGTTCCTAATTCGTAAGTTTTTTTGTCAACATCATTTTTACTATCATAAACGATTTTTCCTGTGTTTCCGTTCCAGATAGAGAATGATCTTCCTCCAAAACTTACCATTTCGTCTAAATCTCCGTCACCGTCAGTATCTCCCATATCAGTTACAAGATTTAATCTTCCCATGCTAGGATCTAGTTTTAAAGCAGCAGCATCTGGAAAAACTGTTGGATCCAATTTCATGCTTTTCATACGCTTAACATCAGAATAAGCGTTGTATTCTCTTGCATCACCTTCGTTAGCAGTCACAAAATAAGGAACGTTATTTACTGTGTAATGAGCAATAGCATCTGGCATATAAAGACCTTTTACTTTCCAAGGATTAAAAGCAACTTTATCATCACTGTCGCTAACGTCGATTGCGTTTTCAGCAGTATTGTAATCTTTTAAACCTAAAGGATAAATAGCAGTAATAGTTTTAGAAGTCAAATCAACTTTTGCAACTCCATTGTTTTCTTGTAAAGTTACCCAAGCCGTTTTAGAGTCGTCAGAAATTGTAATGTATTCTGGTTCGATATCTTGAGCAAAACTAGTTTTAGCAAATTTAGAAATTCTAAATCCATCTTTTGCTAAAGCAGCAGCTTGTCCAGCAAATGAAGCGAAATCTAAAGTTGTAACTGTATAAGTGCTAGTTTCAATGATAGAAATAGTTCCGTTAGGATCTTGTGTATAATCTGTATTTGGTTCACCTTCATTAGCAGTCATGATAAATTTTCCATCAGGAGAAAAAGTGACCATATCAGGTAAAGCGCCAACTGTAACTTGTTTGATTAAACTATAATCTGAAGTGTTGAAAATAACAACTTTTCCATTTCCTTGTTTGTTTGCAGTCGATTCTAAAGCTACAGCCAATTTACCGTCAAAAACAGAAACACTGTTTGCAGCACCTTCATATGAAGCTAAATCAATTTTTCCAATTTTAATTGGTTTTGTAGGGTCTGTAATGTCAATAACATCAATTTGGTTAACACCACTGTTGTTTACTGTGAAAAGTCTTTTTGTTTTTTCGCAATATGCAGAGATTTCAGCAGCAGCTTCTCCACCAATTGTAATAGAACCAATTTCTTTAAAAGTTCCTGGGTTTTCGTTTGCTAGAACTTCTCCGCCGTTGTTGTCTTCGTTATTACAGCTCGCTAGAATCAATAATGCAGCAAATAATGAGATAGATAATTTTTTCATGTGTTAGTTTTTAGTTTCGGGTGCAAAAGTAATTCTGTGCTTTCTGTTAAATATTAAGAATGTATTATATAATCTTTAACTTAAATTTTGCAGGATATTTTTTGTGAAATTATTGAGGAATTTTACTCAAATGTTTTATAATCCTAACGAATGCTTATCTTTGCACTTTCTAAATTAGAACGTATTTATGTCAACAAATAATAGAAGATTTCCAGCAGAATGGGAAAAACAACAAGGAATTGTATTGTGTTTTCCGCATAATGGCAATGATTGGCCAGGAAAATATGAAGCTGTTCAATGGGCTTTTGTAGAGTTTATTAAAAAAGTAGCCACTTTTGAAACTGTTTTTTTGGTCGTAGCCGATGAAAAGCTAAAAGAAAAAGTTACTGATATGCTTGAGAGAGCTCGTGTAAAAATTGAAAATGTTTCTTTTATTATTCATAAAACCAACAGAAGCTGGATGCGCGACTCTGGACCAATTATTGTAAAAAACGGTTCAAAAAGAGAAGCTTTGAATTTCAATTTCAACGGTTGGGCAAAATATAAAAACTATCAATTAGACAAATTTGTTCCAGGTAAAATTGCAGATTTTATTGACGTGCCACTAACGCAGGTAATGTACAAAGGAAAACCTGTAATTGTTGAAGGTGGTGCAATAGATGTAAACGGAAAAGGAACTTTATTGACTTCTGAGGAATGTTTAATGCATCCAACAATTCAAGTAAGAAATGCTGGTTTTACCAAAGAAGATTACGAAGCAGTTTTTAAAGAATATCTTGGCGTTACCAATGTAATTTGGTTAGGAGACGGAATTGAAGGTGACGATACACACGGTCATATCGACGATTTATGCCGATTTGTAAATGAAGATACCATTGTAACAATTGTAGAAACAGATAAAAACGATTCAAATTACAAACCTTTGCAAGATAATTTGAAACGTCTTCAAAATGCAAAATTAGAAAACGGAAAATCTCCAGTAATTGTAGCATTGCCAATGCCAAAACGTGTTGATTTTGAAGATTTACGTTTGCCGGCGAGTTATGCAAACTTCTTGATCTTGAATAATTGTGTTTTAGTGCCAACATTCAACGATAGTAACGATCGTGTTGCTTTAAATATCTTGGCAGAATGTTTCCCAGATCGTGAAGTAATCGGAATAAGTTGTATCGATTTTATTTGGGGATTCGGAACTTTACATTGTTTAAGTCAGCAGATTCCTGCATAAAAATAGTAGCCAAAGACAAGAAATAAATTATTTTGATTTTTAAATCTGTGATGAAATTATCACATTTACAGAGGCTTTAAAATATTATTCTAAGCTGTCATTACAAGTGGCAGCTTTTTTTTGTTTTATATTTAACAGACAGATTTGTGGTGTGTCTTGGTAACCTTCTTATATTCGTATAGTCAACAATGCAGAAATGCAGATTTAATTTTATATGAAGAAGATACTTTTTATCCTTTCCGTGCTTTCTTCCGGAGTTCTTTTTTCACAGTCTGATTCACAAGAAAAAATAGAGCTTACATTTGCAACCTACAATGTAAGTATGGAATCTGATAATTATTCTCCAAAAGGCGCAATGGGAAAATCAGAGCAATTATTGATTCAGCAGCTTAATTCAGGCAATAATACTCAAATCAAAAATATAGCACAGATTATTCAAACCGTTAGGCCAGACGTAATCTTGCTAAACGAATTTGATTACATTAAAGATCCTGAACTTGGTGTTAAGGCGTTTATTAAAAATTATTTGAATATAAGCCAAGGTGGAGCAGCAGCAATCGATTATCCTTATTATTACTATTCAACAGTGAATACAGGCCAGCCAAGTCCTTACGATTTGAACAATGATGGAAAGTTCAATAATTTTGGGAATGATGCTTGGGGATTTGGTAATTATCCTGGTCAATACGGAATGATGCTTTTATCTAAATATCCTATCGATGTTAATGCAGTTCGTACTTTTCAACATTTTAAATGGAAAGATATGCCTGGAGCATTGCTTACCAAAAAAGCTGATGGATCAGATTGGTATAACAAAAAAGCATGGAAGGAATTTCCATTATCTTCAAAATCGCATTGGGATGTTCCTGTGCAGATTGGTAATAAAACGATTCATATTTTAGCCAGTCATCCAACTCCTCCAACTTTTGATGGTGCCGAAGATCGCAATGGGAAAAGAAATCACGATGAAATCCGATTCTGGAAAGATTATATTTCAGACAATTTGGCTTCGTATATTTACGATGATAAAGGCATAAAAGGTGGTTTGCCTTCGAATTTTCAGTTTGTAATTTTGGGTGATCAAAATGCTTCAGCAGTTGAAGGAGATGCCATTAGAGAAGGCATAAAGTCTTTAATAGAAAGTCCGAAAGTTAATAGCGATTTTATACCCGCTAGTAAAGGCGGTGCTGAACATAGTCCTGAAAATCCTTTAGCAATCAATCATACTGCCTTTTGGAGAATGCGAGCTGATTATGTGTTGCCATCCAAACTTGGTTTTAAGTATATAAACAGTGGTGTTTTCTGGCCGGCAAAAGGCGAGCCAATGGCGGAATTGGTTGAAAAACGTGAATCAAGTTCAGATCATCGTTTGGTTTGGGTAAAGGTAGTTTTTGAATAAAAGTTTTAAATAAAAGCATAAAAAAACCATGGCGATGACCAAGGTTTTTTATTTTCTATATCTCTTCAGACTTATCTGCTCTTCATTGTTTAATGAAGGGAGGTAATAATTGGCTAGAAACTTCTCCAAAACCAATTCTTACTTCAGTATTTTCACAGAAACCACGAATAATAACAGTATCGTTGTCTTCAATAAATTTACGATCAGTTCCATCTTTCATTTTTAATGGATTTTTACCACCCCAAGTCAATTCCAACATCGAACCAAAACTATCTGGAGTTGGACCAGAAATGGTTCCAGAACCCATCATGTCACCAGAATTTACGCGACATCCGTTTGAAGTATGATGCGCTAATTGCTGACTCATTGACCAGTATAAATATTTGAAGTTCGATTTCGAAACGATAGTTTCTTCCTGATCTTCAGGTTTTATAGAAACTTCTAAATGAATATCAAAAGCTTTTTTTCCTTTTGTCTGTAAATAAGGAAGCGGTGACGGATCTTGTTTTGGTCCTTTCGTTCTAAAAGGCTCTAAAGCATCCATAGTCACAATCCAAGGTGAAATTGAAGTGGCAAAGTTTTTTGCTAAGAATGGCCCAAGAGGCACATATTCCCATTTCTGAATGTCACGAGCGCTCCAATCATTCAATAAAACCATTCCAAAAATATAGTCTTCAGCTTCATAAGTTGGAATGTTTTCTCCCATTACATTAACATCTGTCGTAATAAAGGCAGTTTCCAATTCAAAATCTACTAAACGCGAAGCACCAAAAACAGGTGTCTCATGTCCAGCAGGAAGGGTTTGTCCCATTGGTCTGTGAACCGGAATTCCAGAAGGCACAATTGTAGAGCTTCTTCCATGGTATCCAACCGGGATGTGAAGCCAGTTTGGCAATAAAGCATTTTCTGGGTCACGGAACATTTTACCTACGTTTGTAGCATGCTCTTTACTAGAATAAAAGTCGGTGTAATCACCAATTAAAACTGGAAGTTGCATCTCTACATCTTCAATTTTAAATATAACAATATCTCTGTGTTTTGTTGAATCTCTTAATTGCGGATTAGTTGCATCGAATATCTCAGCGATACGATTTCGAACCAGACGCCATGTTTTTTTTCCATCAGAAATAAAATCATTCAGCGTATCCTGCATAAACATATCATCGGTTAATTCTATTCCTTCAAAATAGTTTAATTGCTGTAAAGCCCCTAAATCTATAGCATAATCGCCAATTCTTGTTCCTACTGTAACGACATTTTCTTTGGTAAGAAACACGCCGAAAGGAATATTCTGAATAGGGAAGTCGCTATTTTCTGGCACTTCTAACCATGATTTTCTACTGGTATCGTTGGCGGTTATAGGCATGTTTAATGTTAATTATTTGTTGAAAAATTGTATGTCAAATATATCATAATCTAGCAGTTTGACAAACGTTTTTTTGTATTTTTGCGTGAAATTAACGAAAAACATAGAAATGCAACGCGACGAACAAATTTTTGATCTTATCCAAGAGGAAAAAGAAAGACAAATTCACGGACTAGAGCTTATCGCTTCAGAGAATTTTGTAAGTGATGAAGTAATGGAAGCAGCTGGTTCTGTTTTAACTAACAAATATGCTGAGGGATATCCAGGCAAAAGATACTACGGCGGTTGCGAAGTAGTTGACGTTATTGAGCAAATTGCTATTGACAGAGCTAAAGAATTATTTGGTGCTGAATATGCAAACGTACAGCCTCACTCAGGTTCTCAGGCAAATACAGCTGTTTATCATGCATGTTTAAATCCTGGTGATACTATTTTAGGTTTCGATTTATCTCATGGAGGTCACTTAACTCACGGTTCTCCTGTAAACTTCTCAGGACGTTTATACCGTCCAGTTTTCTACGGTGTAGATGCTGAAACTGGTCGTTTAGATTATGATAAAATTCAAGAAATTGCAACTAAAGAACAACCAAAATTAATTATCGCTGGAGCTTCTGCTTATTCTCGTGATATGGATTTTGCTCGTTTCAGACAAATTGCTGACAGCGTAGGAGCAATCTTATTTGCTGATATTTCTCACCCAGCAGGTCTAATCGCAAAAGGATTATTAAGCGATCCAATTCCACATTGTCATATTGTTTCTACAACAACTCACAAAACATTAAGAGGACCACGTGGTGGACTTATTTTAATGGGGAAAGATTTCCCAAATCCACAAGGATTAACAACTCCAAAAGGAGAAATCAGAATGATGTCTTCATTATTAGATTTAGCTGTTTTCCCAGGAAATCAAGGTGGACCTTTAATGCACATTATTGCTGCTAAAGCGGTTGCTTTTGGTGAAGCGCTTAAAGATGAGTTCTTTACTTACGCAATGCAATTACAAAAAAATGCAAATGCAATGGCTGATGCTTTCGTAAAAAGAGGTTACAACATTATCTCTGGAGGAACTGATAACCACATGATGCTTATTGACTTAAGAAATAAAAATATTTCTGGTAAAGAAGCTGAAAATGCATTAGTAAAAGCTGAAATCACAGTAAACAAAAACATGGTTCCATTTGACGATAAATCTCCATTTATCACGTCTGGAATTCGTGTTGGAACAGCTGCAATCACAACTCGTGGTTTAGTTGAAAAAGATATGGAAACTATCGTAGCTTTAATCGATAAAGTTTTATCTAATCATACAGATGAAGATGTAATCGAAGAAGTTGCTGAAGAAGTAAACGGATTAATGAGCGAAAGACCAATCTTCGCATATTAAAAACTAGTTTCAAGTTTAAAGTTTCAAGTTTAAAGTTTTACGCTGTTCATAAAACAGTTTAAAACTTTAAACTTTTTTCGTTCCTAAGAGTACCTGAAACTTGAAACCTGAAACAAAACAAACAAAAAAGACTATGGGCGTATTAAGACTACAATTGCCAACCGACCCAAGATGGGTAAATATTGTTGAGAAAAACATCGAAGAAATCTTAACAGATCACGCTTGGTGCGAGCAAAAAGCCGCAACAAATGCGATTACAATTATTACGAATAACTCTGAACACCAAGATTTAGTAAAAGATTTATTGGCTTTAGCCAAAGAAGAAATCGATCATTTTGAGCAAGTTCACAACATTATCATCAAAAGAGGACTAAAACTAGGACGCGAGCGTAAAGACGACTACGTAAACGAACTATACCAATATATGAAGAGAAGCGGAGACGGAAGCCGTGTTTCTGGACTTGTTGAAAGATTATTATTCTCAGCAATGATCGAAGCAAGAAGTTGCGAACGTTTTAAAGTACTTTCAGAAAACATTAAAGACGAAGAATTAGCGCTGTTTTACAGAGAATTAATGGAAAGTGAAGCTGGACATTATACCACTTTCATCACTTATGCTCGTAAATACGGAACAGGAATCGACGTAGAAAAACGCTGGAGAGAATGGTTAGCTTTTGAAGAATCAATCATTACGAACTACGGAAAAGGAGAGACGATTCACGGGTAAGTTTTAGTTTCAGTCGCAGTTTTCAGTTTTTTGATTGTTTTGTTTCATGTTTTAAGTTTCAAGTTTGTCAGGCTGAGCGAAGTCGAAGCCCACGCAAAGTATATCAATTTTTGAAATAAAAATCCGTCTCAATCTTCGTTTTCGCGAAAGCGAATCCGTATCATTAGTGTTCAAATTGTTCACAAGTTCAGCTTTTTGTTAATCTAATATCTGAAATCCAAAATCAGAAATTCTTAAATTTGAGAGTAACCAAAATCTCGAACTATGAGAATAGAAATGGACCTGAAATTAGGGTTTAAAGACGTAATGTTTAGACCTAAAAGATCAACTCTTAAAAGCAGATCTGAAGTTTCCTTAGAACAAAATTTCAAATTTTTGCACAGTACTGCAAGTTGGACAGGAATTCCAATTATGGCGGCCAACATGGATACTGTTGGAACTTTTGAAATGGCAAAGGTTTTGGCAAAAGAAAAGCTCTTCACGGCGATTCATAAACATTACACTTTAGAAGAATGGAATAATTTCTTGAAAAATGTAAGTCCAGATTTCTACGATTATATAGCAGTCAGCACGGGAACTGGAAAGGAAGATTTTGAGAAAATTGAAAAGATAATTACTGCAAATCCGTTACTGAAATTTATTTGTATTGATGTCGCAAACGGTTATTCCGAACATTTTGTTCAGTTTTTAAAGAAAACCCGTAAACAATATCCTGACAAAATTATCATTGCAGGAAACGTGGTTACAGGCGAAATGACCGAAGAACTTCTTTTGGCTGGCGCTGATATTGTAAAAGTCGGAATTGGTCCAGGTTCAGTTTGTACAACACGAGTAAAAACTGGTGTTGGTTATCCGCAACTTTCAGCTATTATTGAATGTGCTGATGCTGCACACGGATTAGGCGGACACATTATAAGTGACGGCGGTTGCACAACTCCTGGTGATGTTGCCAAAGCTTTTGGCGCTGCAGCCGATTTTGTAATGCTTGGCGGAATGCTAGCAGGACATACAGAAAGCGGAGGAGAACTTATAGAAGTAAAAGGAGAAAAATTCAAACAATTTTACGGAATGAGTTCGAAAACAGCAATGGATAAACATTCTGGCGGTGTGGCAGAATACAGAGCAAGCGAAGGAAAAACGGTTCAAGTTCCGTTTAAAGGAGATGTTATTGATACCGTTTTAGACATTTTAGGCGGAATAAGAAGCACTTGTACTTATGTTGGAGCTTCAAGATTAAAAGAACTCACAAAACGAACAACTTTCATCCGCGTAAGCGAACAAGAAAATCAAGTTTTTAAAAAATAATATGATTCAAATTACCGAAGCATCGATTGGAGACATAGCTAAAATTCAAGAGATTGCACACATAACATGGCCAATTACTTATGGCGAAATCCTAACAAAAGAACAATTAGATTATATGTTAAATCTAATTTATTCTGACGAAGCGCTTTTAAAACAAATTCAGAATAAGGAGCAATTGTTTTATATGATTTCAGATTCGGAATCAATCATTGGATTTATTGGAATTGAACATAACTATAAGAAGGAAGCAATAACAAAAATCCATAAAATCTATCTTTTACCAGAAACGCAAGGAAAAGGTTTTGGTAAAATTGTTTTTGATGAAATTGGAAAAATGGCTTTAGAAAATAACTCAAAAAATCTTTTATTAAATGTAAACCGTTTCAATACCGCTTTAAATTTCTATAAAAAACTAGGTTTCGAAATTAAGGAAACGATTGATATCGAAATTGGAAATGGTTATTTAATGGAAGATTATGTGATGGGGAAACAGATTTTGCAATAATTTTTCAGCATTTTTGCCATTCCGAGGAACGAGGAATCACACTCGTAACTCGGCAAAGATTGACGATTTTCTTTACGGAAATTCTAGTGTGATTCCTCGTTCCTCGGAATGACAAACTTTGCGTTTATTTCTTGTCACTCACAATCACATCATGGGTAAACAATAATCCTTTTACTTCTTTCAAAGAAAAAATAGCTTTCTTCAATTTTGTTTTTGATGGATCGATCGTGTAATTATAACTCGTTTTAAAATCGGCTTTATTGGCGATGGCTTTATTAAATTCTGAACGATATAAATCGCAATTGTAGAAAACAACACTCGTAAGATCTGCAGCCATAAAATCGACAGCGATTAAACTGCAGTTGGTAAAAAATGTTCCTTTTAATTTTAGCGTATAAAACTTCGAAAAGTCTAAAATACAGTCGTTAAATTCGATTTCAAATATCAGTTTATCGCACATCGCGAAGTTGACGTCTTTAATTTCGCAACGGTTAAATCTTGCAGTTCTAAAAGCGACATAATTAATTTTAGCTTCAGTAAAAATACAGTCATTAAAAACGCAGTCGATAAAAGTAACGGCGAGAAAAGTGCAGGCAGAAAAATTACAATTATTAAAAACGCAGCATTCGAAGTCTTTAAAATTAAGATCATCTTTGGCGTAAACAATCGTATTGTATTCTTTGTCAAGAAAATATTCGCTTTCTTTTTTCAACTCTTTTTTGGTAATTATTTGAGGCTGAAAAGGTAATAATTTGCTTTAGAATTTTCGCCGAAAATCGTAAATCATTTTTAGTTTATTGTATACTTTAGATTAAAATTAATGTAGCTTTACACTTATTTTTTAGTCCAAATTTTATCAATTTCAAGATATGGAATCAACAAGAAAAGAACATGATTTTCTGGGAGAATTAGAAATTCCAAACCATTTGTATTACGGGATCCAGACTTTTAGAGCAGTAGAAAATTTTAATATTACTGGAATTCCAATTTCAAAAGAACCTTTGTTTATTAAAGCGTTAGGATATGTAAAAAAAGCTGCAGCTTTGGCAAATAAAGATTGTAATGCAATCGATCCTAAATTGGCAGAAGCAATTTGTTATGGAAGCGATCAGGTCATTGCCGGAAAATTTGATCAGGAATTTGTAAGTGACTTAATTCAGGGCGGCGCAGGAACTTCTGTAAATATGAATGCGAACGAAGTTATTGCTAATATCGGACTGGAATATTTAGGTCATAAAAAAGGAGAATACCAGTTTCTTCATCCAAATAATCACGTAAACTGTTCGCAGTCTACAAACGACGCCTATCCGTCAGCTTTTAGAATCGCTTTATATTTAAAAATGGAAAGTTTTATTAAAACTTTTGCAGGTCTTGAAGTGGCTTTTGCTAAAAAAGGCGAAGAATTCAAAGAAGTTCTAAAAATGGGAAGAACGCAATTGCAAGATGCCGTTCCGATGACTTTAGGACAAGAATTTAAAGCTTATGCAACGACAATTGGCGAAGATATTCAGCGTTTAAAAAATGCTCAAGAATTACTTTTGGAAATCAATATGGGCGCAACAGCGATTGGAACAAAAGTAAATGCACCAGAAGGATATCCGGAAATCTGCGTAAAATATTTGGCAGATGAGGTTGGTATTCCGTTGACACTTTCGCCAGATTTAATTGAGGCTACAGTAGACACAGGCGCTTACGTTCAGATTATGGGAACTTTAAAGCGTTCTGCGGTGAAAATTTCTAAAATTTGTAATGATTTAAGATTATTGAGTTCAGGACCAAGAACAGGTTTGAATGAAATTAACCTTCCAGCGCGTCAGCCAGGATCTTCAATTATGCCAGGAAAAGTAAATCCGGTGATTCCAGAAGTGGTAAACCAAACTTGTTTTTATGTAATCGGGCAAGACTTGACAGTTACAATGGCGGCAGAAGCAGGTCAGTTGCAATTGAATGTAATGGAACCTGTAATTGCTTTTGCAATGTTTACTTCGTTAGATTATCTTTCAAATGCGATTCAGACTTTAATAGATAAATGTATCAACGGAATCACAGCAAACGTCGATCATTGTTATAATATGGTCATGAATAGTATTGGCATTGTAACGCAATTGAACCCAATTATTGGTTACGAAGAAAGTGCCAGTATTGCCGGTGAAGCTTTAAAAACAAACAAAAGTGTGCATCAAATTGCTGTTGTAGAAAGAAAACTTATTACGCAGGAAAAATGGGATGAAATTTATTCTTTAGATAATTTGATCCATCCAAAATTTATTACAAAATAGATTTAGCTATAAAAAAATAATACAACAAGCCGTCATTTAATCGACGGCTTTTTTATTTTGTTTCTTGATGTAAAAGTATAATATGTTGAAAATTAGCTATATATTTACTTGTGAATTGATTATTGCTTCAAAAAAATAAGACTTTAAATGGTAAAATTTTTAAAAAATAATTATTTTCAGAAAAGCTATAACATCTTAGGATTGTTGTTTTTTATTCATTTGAATATGAATGCGCAAACCGATATTGATACAACTAGAATTTGCCCTCCTAAAACCATTATGGAAATCTTCAAAAAAAAAGACTCCATTTATGTTGTAAAACCTGTAAAAAACAGTTTTTTTCTAATAATTCCCGCAATTGGCTCTCAGCCCGCAACAGGTTTCTTTTATGGCGCAGTTGCACAATATACTTTTAAAGGGAAAGAAAAAGCAGATAAATATTCGATCGCCAATGTTGGAATCACATATACGACTAAAAAACAATGGCTTGTAAATGTAAAAAACAATATTTTACTCAAAAATAACAGGATATTTTTAAGCGGAGATTACCGTTTGTATATTTTTTCGCAGCCTAATTATGGATTAGGAACCAATATTATTCCGCCTCGACGACATCAGGTTCCCGGTTTCAGTATAGATTCTATTGCTGAGCCTATGGATTATAATTACTTAAAATTTCATCAGTCCGTTTCTTTTGAGGTTAGGAAAAACTTTTATGTAGGCGGCGGAATTAATATCGATTGGTATTCGTCAATTATGGATAAAGATTTAGATGTTGCCAACAATAAATTTACCTATCATTATAATTACAGTCAGAAATACGGATTTGATGATAAAGAATATTTTTTGAACGGAATGAGCCTCAATTTGGTTTATGATTCTAGAGACAATCAAGTGAATGCCTCGCACGGATGGTTTGCAAATGTAAATTATCGATTCAATCCCGTGCTGTTTGATAATCAGGAAGTAAGTAATGTTTTGTATGCAGAGTATCGAAATTTTATTCCAGTCTCCCAAAAAGATAAAAGATATATTTTGGCACTTTGGACATATGGTCAGTTTGTAACAAAAGGAAAAGTTCCATATTTAAATTTACCTGCAATTGGCTGGGATCAACGAAGCAGGAGTGGAGAAGGGTATACGCAAGGTTTGTTTAGAGGGACTAATTTAATTTATATAGCGTCAGAATTTCGATTTCCAATTACTTGTAATCAGATGTTTAGCGGTACCGTTTTTACCAATTTTGTAACAGCGAGCAATCCTGATACCGATACAAAACTTTTTCATTCTGTGCAGCCAGCTTTTGGCCTTGGTCTTCGTATTTTAATTGATAAAGCAACCAGAACAAACCTAATCGTGGATTATGCGTGGGGAAATAATTCTAAAGGATTTTACTTAAATGCTGGTGAAACTTTTTGATTTTTTAAGTT
This sequence comes from Flavobacterium potami, assembly GCF_020026915.1. Taxonomy (GTDB): domain Bacteria; phylum Bacteroidota; class Bacteroidia; order Flavobacteriales; family Flavobacteriaceae; genus Flavobacterium; species Flavobacterium potami. Next base: position 734,150 of record NZ_JAINUY010000002.1, read on the forward strand.
AATCGTTTGATATTTTTGTTTTTATGTTTGATGAAGTGTAATATCTTGAAAAAAAATCACGTAAATTACCAAGACGGTTTTCATATTTGTACTTTTCAATTTAGACTTGTTGCTGTTGTGAGTTTTAATTCTAAAAATTGACTTTTAAAGCATAAATCAATAAAAAAGACGAACTATTGTGTTTGCTTTTTTTATTGTTCACAATAAATTCATAATTTGTAGAAATGTTCGAAATTATGTAAAATTCAATTCCTATTTTTGTTGTATATACAAACTTCTTAAGATGAAATTACTGATAGTTGAAGACGAACCAAATCTATTGTCAATTCTTAGAAAAGGATTTGCAGAAAATAATAATGAAGTAAGTGTCGCTATGGATGGTAAAACCGCTATAGAGATGATTCATAATTATACATTTGATGTTGTGATCTTAGATGTTATGTTACCAGATATTAACGGAATTGAAATCTGCAGGAGACTTCGTGCCAGCAAGAATTTTGTACCAATTTTGCTTTTAACAGCTTTAGGGACTTCAGAAAATATTGTGACAGGACTTAACGCTGGAGCAGATGATTATTTGGTTAAACCATTTAAATTTGGAGAATTAGACGCCAGAGTAAACGCTTTATACAGAAGATCGCATCAGGAAACTGAAAAAATTGACACTATTACGATTGCCGATTTAGAAATAAACGGACGAGCAAAATCGGTACAAAGAAATGGTGAAAACATTATTTTGACTGCTAAAGAATTTAAACTTTTGTACTATTTAGCAAAAAACACTGGAAGAATTGTTTCAAGAGATCAGATTTTGGATAACGTTTGGGATATTAATTTTGATATGAATACCAACGTTGTCGATGTATATATTACGTATTTAAGAAGAAAGATAGATAAGCCGTACTCAACCAAATTGATTCATACTATGAAAGGTTTGGGATATGTTATAAAGCCATAAAATGGATATTAGAAAAAAAATTACTTTTAATTATGTTGCCCTTTCTACCTTTAGTACGTCGCTATTGTGCATCATTGTGTTCTTTTTATTTAGAGAAAACAATCGTTACCATTTTCTAAAACGTCTAGATGACAGATCAAAGATTGTAGCTTCTATTCATTTTCAAAAAGATCCAGAGAAGATTAGGTATTATAAAAATCTGAAGAAAAACGGCCTTGAAGAATTAATTGAAGAAGAAGAATATGTACTAAAAATACACAGTCACAACACTTTTGACTACAATACCAATTTAAATCTTCCGAATACTTTTTATACCAATATTCTAAAAACAGGAAGAGATTCTTTTGAAAGGGATAATAAATATTATTTAGGGCAAATTTTTCAGGAAGCCAATCAAAGATATATTGTAATTGTTGGCGCTAGAGATCGTAAAGGAAAAGATACGACCGTATATATTGTCAAAATTATGCTTTTCGGCGGAATCGGTTTTGTGATTCTGGCTTTTCTTTTAGGGCGTTTCTTGGCAAAACGTGTTATTAATCCAGTTGCGAGAATTACCAAAGAGGTAAAAAGAATCAGTGCTTCTAATCTTCATAATCGATTACCGGAAGTTAAAAACTCAGACGAAATATCAGATTTGACGAATACTTTTAATAATATGCTGGATCGTTTGGAAACCTCTTTTGAAATTCAGGCCAATTTTATTAATAATGCTTCTCACGAATTAAAAACACCTATTACAACTATTATCGCCGAAGCAGAGATTATGCTTTTAAAAGAACGCGAAAAGGCAGAATATGTTGAATCATTGCAAAATATTTACAGTCAGGCTTCGAAATTAGGAAATCTTACAGAAAGTCTATTGAAATTGACCCAAACAGGTTACGACGGACAAAAACAGGTTTCTGATATTGCCCGAATCGATGAGCTTTTATTGGATGTAAAATCGGATCTCGATAAAATTTATCCAGATAATCGTGTAACCATAAAACTGAATTTTGCTCCCGAAGATTCGAATTTGCTTTTATTGCCTTGTAATAGACCTCTATTAGAATTGGCAATCAATAATATCATTACTAATGGTGTAAAATATTCGGATAATAATGAAGTATTTGTAAACCTTTCGGCAAATGACGAAATGATTAAAATTGCAATCAATGATATTGGAATCGGAATTCCACCAGAAGATATTCCGCATCTATATGAACCTTTTTTTAGAGGGAAAATTGCAACGAAATATATAGGTTACGGCTTAGGACTTCCCTTGGCGTCTAAAATTATTAGAATGCATCAGGGAGAATTGCAAGTGCAGTCGGAACAGAATAAAGGTACAATCGTAACCATCATCTTTAAAAAAGTAAACATTAAAAAATCTAATGTTTAATTTTAGAAAATTCTAATTTTAGATTAATTAACGTCTAATTTCCTGAGAGTTACTTTGTAGGTATAACTAAAAGATTATACTTATGAAAAATTTTCTAATACCTACAACTTTACAAGATGATACGATCTCGGCTGTGAAATCTGCGGTGCATCAATCTAAAAATGCGAAATCAGAAATTATTTTAGTATTAGTTTCAGAAGCACCAGACACGTTTTCATCTTCTAGTTTCTTGAGAGAAATGAAATCCGGACTAACTAAAAGTCAGGAAGAAGTTCTGGAGACTTGCCGTTATATTATAGATCATACTCCTAATACCAAGTTAAAAGTCCATAATCAATACGGACTTTCAGCGCCAATTTTCAAACGTCTTATAGAAGTCTTTGCAGTAAAGCTGGTTATTCTGACACATTCTTATAAACAGGAAACTAAAAAAATACACCAATATCTGGTGCAATTGGCAGGAAATCAAAAATGTCCGATTCTTCATTTAAGTACAGAAATCAATAAAGAAGTTTTTCATAAAGCGCTTTATGTCGAAAATTCAAGTAGAAATATTCATGTAAAAGATGTACAAGAATTTTTGAGCGCTAATTTCTCTTTTGAAATTGTCAGTCAGACTGCAAGCTTTGAAGATGATTACGAAAGTGTAGCTCCATTTTTATCAGAAGCTATTTCAAAACATAATATTGATATGTTGGTTGAAACCCGAAAAGGCGAAAAAATCAAATTCAAAAAAGCCAAAAAAGAAAACGTCAATGAAAAACTCGGACTTCCTGTTCTTTCATTGTACGAAGAGATGGTCTGAGAGTCTGAGATTCTAAGTTTCTAAGACACTAAGTCTCTAAGCTTTTTTAATTCTTAGCGTCTTAGAAACTTAGCATCTTAGTCTCTTAAAAATATTAATTTAAATACCGAAAATATGTTGTTAAAGAAAAGAATACCAATGAAGTACGTTCTCGGGAAAATTAAAGTAGAAATTGCATTAGTGCTGGCTTATACCATACTATTCGAAATATTCCATCATTATTTTATCAATCTTCCGGTAGATATCCCGATTGCCATTCCAACCATGATTGGAACCATTATTTCCTTATTATTAGCTTTCAAATCGAATCAGGCTTATGACAGGTGGTGGGAAGCAAGAATTGTCTGGGGAGCTGTTGTAAATGACTCCAGAACCCTAATCCGTCAGGTATTGACATTTTATGAAGACCCTGATTTTTCTGTTGAGGCAAGCGAATTCAAAGAGAATTTTGCCAAAAGACAAATTGCATGGTGTTACAGTCTAGGTCAGTCCCTTAGAAATAGAGATGCAATTGAGCCTATTGAAGGTTTGATGAATGAAGAAGAAATTAAATACATTAAAAATCATCAAAACGTTCCCAATGCCATTTTAATGCTGCATGCCAGAGATTTAAAAAATGCAAAAAACGAAAAGAGACTTAATGTATATCAACAGGTAGAAATTGATAATACTTTGTCCAGATTGTGTGATGAAATGGGAAAATGTGAAAGAATTAAGAACACGATTTTTCCAACAACATACAGCATGTACATTCGATTGACATTGTGTTTGTTCATATTGTTGTTGCCTTTTGGGCTAACAAGTGTTTTAAGTTGGTTTGCAATTCCGTTGATTACTGCAATCGGAGCGGCTTTCTTTTTAATCGAAAGAATGGCAATTCATTTACAGGATCCGTTTGAAAATAGACCAACCGACACGCCAGTTACAACAATTGCCAATACTATCGAAAGAAATATCAAGCAGATGTTAAATGAATATCAGAGTGAATTCGATATTCTAAAAGAATTTGATTTAAAAGACGAACCTAAAAAAGTCGAAAAAGACGCTTATTTCGTTTTATAAACTAGGTTTTGGTTACTAGGTTGTTAGTTAATTAGGCGGTGCTTTAAACGGCGCTGCCCTAATTATAAAATGTATTTTGAATATAAAAATATACCTGCCATTACAGATTAAAAACTGTAGGGTAAAGAGAAGCGTTCCGCATTCGCTTACTTTGTTTATTATTAAATGTTGGAATTAGACGGAAAAAACCAGACAGTCAGAGTCTGGTTTTTCTGTTTTTATAAAGCAGCAGCCAGTTTTCCTAAAGTTTGAATGGCAATCCTTAATTCATTAGACCAAGGAAGACCGAAACTCAAACGCATGCAATTGGAGAATTGATTTTGAAAGGAAAAAATCCTGCCCGGTGCAATACTAATATTATGCTTCAATGCTAAATGATAAAAAGCCGCTGTATCGATTTTTTTGTCCAATTCGACCCAAAGAAAAAAACCTCCTTGTGGCTGACTTACTTTTGTTCCCGGTGGAAAAGATTCTAAAACGGTATTGATATAATTGGTGCAATTGCGATTTAAGATCTGACGAATTTTTCGAAGATGATTTTCATAACGTCCATTTTTTAGAAAATCCCCAACAACTTCATGTGTTATGGTTGTATTGGAAATCGTGTGATACAACTTAGTTCTCAAAATTTCTTTTTTGAATTTCCCGGGAGAAACCCAACCTACGCGGTAACCAGGCGCCAAGGTTTTAGAAACAGAACTGCAACATAAAACAATACCGCTTTCATCATACGTTTTGCAATTAGTTGGACGACTTGTGCCGAAGTATAAATCGCCATGAATATCGTCTTCAATTAGCGGAACATTGTAGAAATCCATTAAACGAACAATTTCTTTTTTATGTTCATTGGGCAGCATACTCCCCGAAGGATTACTGAAATTAGACATCAAAACACAAGCTTTTACTTTATTGCTAGCAAGTGTTTTTTTAACGGCTTCTAGTTCAATTCCTGTAGTCATATTGGTCGGCAACTCCATAACATATAAGCCTAATGATCTGGCCAATTGTAAAATACCAAAGTAAACAGGGCTTTCTGTAATAATGGTATCTCCTGGTTTTGTAAGCGTTAGCAAACAATCTGAAATTGCCGAAATACAGCCTGGAGTTGTTATAATATCATCTTCAGTTAGAGAACCTCCCCAAGTAAACGACCAACGGGCAATTTCTTTTCTTAGATTGCTATTTCCTTGAATTTCCTCATAACTAGTACCGCTGTTTGGTAATTGACGCATTGCCTGAACCATTCCTTTATTTAATTTGGCAATTGGAAGTAATTCATTCGACGGAAAACCAAGTGATAGCATTGTCACATTTTTGGTACGCATATCACCATAAACCAAGTCAATTAAATCTTCACGTTCAATGTTTTCAAGACTTAATCGGGGTTTGCTTGCAGAAGGTTCTGCAATTACTCTTGCAGAAATATTACTCACATAATAGCCAGATTGTGGTCTCGATTCAATTAGCGAACGGCTTTCAACTTCATAATAGGCTTTGCTTACCGTACTCATGCTGTAGCCCGTTTCGGCGCAGACTTCGCGTATAGAAGGTAGTTTGTCGCCCACATTTAAAACGCCCGATTTAATCTGTTTCTCGATTCTATCAGCAAATTGAAGATAAAGGTAATTCGAATTTTTCATGAGAAAACAAAAACTGTTATGGTGCAATTTACAAAAACTGTATCTGTATTGCTGTTTTATTTTTTAGAAATTTGCTTCATCAAAAGAAAATAATTCAAAAAACAATTTTTGTGAAAACAACAAAGTACTATATCGCGGCGATTTCTGCCTTTGTTACATGGGGACTTTTCAGTTTGGTTTTAAAACCAATACATGAATATCCGTCGTTAGATATTTTATTTTTTCGTGTTTTCAGTTGTGCCGTTTTAATGCTTTTGATTGCTTTTTTATTTAAAAGAAAACAAATAAAAGAAACCATTGAAATTTTTAGAGGTTTATCAAAATCAGAAAAAAGAAAATCTATTCTCTTGAACATTGGTGGAAGCGCATTTTTGATGGGAAATTGGTTTACCTTCATTTATGTTGTCAATCACGTTAGCGTAAAAGCGGCTTCTTTAGCTTATTTGGTTTGCCCGATTTTAACAACTTTATTGGCTTATTTTATCTCGAAAGAAAAACTGCTGAAAACACAATGGCTTTCTGTAGGATTAAGTATTTCCGGTTGTGTATTGCTTTCTTACAGCGATATAATGGATATGTTTTTCAGCATAATTATTGGCTTAACCTATGCTGCTTATTTGGTAAGTCAGCGTGCCAATAAAGGGTTTGACAAGTTTATCGTTTTGACATTTCATATTACATTGGCTGCTTTGTGTTTATTACCATTTTACCCAGCTTATGGAGGACCGGTTCCAACGGAATTTAAATTCTATTTCTGTATCGAAACAATCGCAATCCTGTTTACAATTGTACCGCTTTTCCTGAATTTGTACGCACTTTCCGGAATCAATTCTTCGACAGTTGGAATGTTATTAAACATTAATCCGATGATTGCATTCGGATTGGCAGCCTTTGTTTTTAAAGAAAATATTACGCCTTTACAAATTACAGCATACGGAATTATTTTTGCTGCAGTGTTAGTTTTTAATTCACATCATATTTTTGTCATAAAGCAAAAAATGACCTCAATATCCAAGGGTTCTTAATTCTTAGTTTTCATATTTTTTATTGGTTTAAAATCGAAAATTATCAGAATCTTAACAGGATGTTTAAACAGGAATGAGTATTTTTCATTCCTGTTTTTTTATGCAGTAAAATGAATAAAGCCGCAGATTGCACAGATTAAAGGGATTAATTTCTTTGTAAAAAAATGTTGCCACGAATTACACAGATTTTCACGAATTAAAATTTATGCAGAATTAAAATTTGTGAAAATTTGTGTAATTCGTGGCAAAAAAACTTTTTAATCAATTTAATCTGTGGCTATAAAAACTAATACAAACCGAATCTATTGATATGAAAAATACCAAACTTCAAGCCTTTACTCCGTTGTTTTATTTAGTGTGGTCTGATGATTTATTGACACAGAAAGAATTTGCCACTTTAAAAGAGTTTATAAATTCTCTAAACGTTTTATCTGAAGAAGAAAAAGAATATTTACTTTCTAAAGTAGATATTTCAAATCCGCCTTCGCGAAATGAACTCACACAATGGAAGTTGGATATTGAAAAAAGTATTCAGGACAAATCTTCAATCAAGTCGATTTTTGATATTGCAAAGGCGCTTTCAGGATCAGATTTGGATTTATCTCCAATTGAATCAGATTTCAAAAAACTAGAAAATGATTTAGGAATTTTAGGCGAAGAAGCCCTTCAGAACTTCAAAACCAAAGCAGGTTCTTTTACAGCAGATTCTCATACAAATGCCAGTTTTGACATTCAGAAAATCACACAAATTTTAGATGGGAAAGAAGCAGCGATAATCAAAAGAGTAAAATCAGTAATTTCTAGACCTGAATTTGTTTACGAAACCTCTACAGATATCAATGTTTTCAGAGAAACCGTTTATAATTGGTGTAAAATTCTAGCTGATGAAAATCTGGGAAGTATGGCGTATCCGAAAGAATACGGCGGTGGAGGAAACGTAGAAGATTATTTCGCCATTATGGAAACTTTGAGTTATCACGATTTGAGTCTAGTAATCAAATTTGGTGTTCAGTTTGGACTATGGGGAATGAGTGTTCAGTCTTTAGGAACTGAAAAACATTATGCTAAGTATTTAAAAGATATTGGTTCGCTGAAACTTCCGGGATGTTTTGCAATGACAGAAACGCATCACGGATCAAACGTAAAAGGTTTGGAAACAACAGCAACTTACAATCATAACGATCAGACTTTTACCATTCATACACCAAATAAAAATGCCCAAAAAGAATATATTGGAAATGCCGCTGTTCACGGACAAAAAGCAACTGTTTTTGCAAAATTAGTTATTGACGGTCATGATTACGGTGTAAACGCTTTTGTGGTTCCGCTTCGTGATCCAAACGGAAATGTGGCGAAAGGAGTTACAATTGGCGATTGTGGTCATAAAATGGGATTGAATGGAGTTGATAACGGAACTATTAGTTTTGATAATGTAGTGATTCCGAAAGAAGATATGTTGGATCGATTTGCTTCTGTAAATGATAAAGGAGAATTTGAAAGCCCGATTCCGAGTGACAACAGACGATTTTTTACCATGTTAGGAACTTTGGTAGGAGGAAGAATCGGAATCCCGCGTTCGGCTTTAGCGGCAGCCAAATCTGGATTAACAATTGCCATTCGCTACAGCGATCAAAGAAGACAATTTGGACCAGAAGGAGGTTCTGAAGTTCCTATTTTAAATTACAGAATGCATCAACGTAGATTGTTGCCGCATTTAGCTAAAACGTATGCAGTTCATTTTGCGCTTCAATATTTAACGAATAGATTTTTAAACAGAACCGAAGTCGAAATGCAGGAAATTGAAGCTTTGGCAGCAGGAATGAAATCGTATTCTACTTGGAGTACGAGAGATATTTTGCAAGAATGCAGAGAAGCATGCGGAGGAAAAGGATATTTGTCTGAAAACAGAATCGATGCGTTGAAAAATGATACTGAAATCTACACCACTTTTGAAGGAGATAATACTGTTTTGATGCAATTAGTGGCTAAAAACCGTTTGGCTGAATTCAGAAAAGCATTTGGAGAAATGGGTTCGTTAGGAATTATAAATTATGTATATGAAAATGCAAAAACGGCTATTGCAGAAAAGAATCCAATTGCAACCAGAAGAACAGATGATGAACATCTATTGGACGGAGAATTTCATTTGCAAGCATTTGTTCACAGAGAAAAAACAATTTTGGCATCAGCTGCAAGACGTATCAAAAAATTAATAGATGGAGGATTGGAACCTTATGATGCGTTTAATGTTGTTCAACACCAAATGATTGATGTGGCGCAAGCGTATTTGGAACGAATAGTTTTAGAGCAATTTCAAATTGCAGTAAACGCTATCGAAGACGAATCATCAAAAGCAATTTTAACGAAACTGAATCAATTGTACGCACTTTCACAAATCGAAAAAAATAAAGCCTGGTATTTAGAAGATGGTTATATGGAGGCGGTAAAAACCAAAGCAGTTCGTAAAATAGTTAATCAGCTTTGTTGGGATATTCGTCCAGATGCTGTCGCTTTGGTGAACGCTTTTGATATTCCAGAAAGCTGTTTAGCAGCACCTATTGCAGCGCATATTTAATTTAAAGTATATTTTTTGAATGAATGATTTCGGTTTATAATTCTGCTTTAGAAATATAAATTGAAATCATTTTTTTTATCGCATTATTATCGTGTGATTGTATTTTTGATTTCAAAAGAAGAAACCACCCCATATTTAGTACATTTTAACCATATTTAAATAATTCGTTTTTTCTATTTTCGCTTTGTTATATTTGTAATTCCTTTATATTAAATTGTCTTGAAAAAATATTACTTAATTCTGATTCTTATTATGATAAATTTTCCAATTTTCGCACTGGAAAATACAGATGTTATTTTAAAAGAATTAAATGAGGCAATCAAAAACAAACAACAATACGTAAAGATAAAAGAGGAACGAATTCTCAATTTTAAAAAGATAAAATCGGATAATCTTACGAAGGAGCAGGAGTATAATTACAATAAAACATTATATCTAGAGTATCAAAAGCTTAATTCGGATTCGGCAATTCAATATGTAAAAAAGAATTTAAAAATTGCTGAAGAACTTCAAAATAATGAACTTCTCAATTTGGCAAAATTACAACTGGTAACACTTTATTCTTCCTCTGGAAAATATCGTGAATCGGAAGCTATTTTGAAAAGCATTAATAAAAAGCAATTAGAACCTTCTTTACTTCCAAATTACTACGTTTCTTATCGTGAATTTTTTGAGCACTACGCGGCCAATAGTTATAGTATAGAATACAGAAAACAAATAGGAAGATATCGTGATTCGTTATTAACCATTTTAAATCCGAATACTTTAGATTATCAAATTAATAGAATTCAGCAGGATATTTTTAACAGGAAGTTTGATAAGCCTAAAAAACAATTACTTGCTTTATTAGTAAAAACAAAAGAGGAAAATCCGCAATATGCTATGATAACCTATTTGTTGGGCAAAATTGCAGAAGCTACAAAGGATTTAGAATCAAGAAAGAAATATTACGCACTTTCTGCAACATCGGATATAAAAAACGCCAATAAAGACAATGCTTCCTTGCAAGAACTAGCTTTGGTTTTTTATGAAATAGGTGATGTTGACATGGCTTACAAGTTAACGCAATCGGCAATTGAAGATGCTTTGTATTGCAATGTTCAGTTTCGTACATTATTGATGTCAGAAGTGTATTCTATCATTAATACCGTTTATCAGGAACGAGAAGCACAACGAAAAAGCGAATTGCAGATTTACTTGCTTTGCATCAGTTTGCTTTCTCTCTTTTTGCTTGTTGCGATAATTTATGTCTACAAACAAATGAAAAAGGTTTCGAGAATTCGAACAGAATTGTACGAAACAAGTCAGAAATTAGCAGAATTAAATAAAGATATTACCGAAACCAACAGCCAACTTCAGGAAAGCAACCTGCAATTGTCTGAATCTAATTTGGTTAAAGAGGAGTATATTGCTCATTTCTTCAATCTTTGTTCCACTTATATCAATAAGTTGGAGAATTACCGTATCATTTTAAATAAAAAAGCAACAGCAAAGCAGTTTGATGAAATTTATAAAATATTAAAATCAACTACTTTAGTAGATAATGAGTTGGAAGAATTGTATAAGAATTTTGATATCATCTTTTTAAATTTATATCCAACATTCGTTAAAGATTTCAATGCCTTATTAATTCCAGAGGAACAAATCGTTTTAAAGCAAAATGAATTGTTGAACACAGAGCTTAGAATTTTTGCTTTAATCAGACTCGGAATTACAGACAGTGTTAAGATTGCGGCATTTTTACGTTACTCTTTGAGTACAATTTACAATTACCGTACAAGAGCTCGAAATAAAGCTGCTGTTTCAAGAAATGATTTCGAAGAAATGGTCATGAAAATCGGTATAATGGCTTTGAAAGCGTAAATATTTATTTTAAATCTACTACTTTTTATGATGTAGTTTTTGTTTTAAATATTTGTAAATCAATATTTTAATTTTTTAAACCACTACTTTTTTCTATCTAAAATTATAACTTGTACGATAACGTTTTAGTTTTACAATATGATAGAAAAAGTTTTTATATAAGACTTTTAAATATTATCTAACCTAATGCTTAATTATTACTGTTATGTTAAAAAACGTTAAAACATTTGTTGTTTTACTTTTACTAAGTTCTTTGGGAATGAATGCCCAAAACAAAGTTCCAGTTTATCTAGATGATAAAAAACCGATTGAAGAGCGTGTAGAAGATGCGCTGAAACGAATGACTACCGATGAGAAAATTGCTATGATTCATGCGCAGTCTAAATTTAGTTCTCCAGGTGTAAAACGCCTTGGAATTCCAGAAAACTGGATGACCGATGGACCACACGGAATTCGTACAGAGGTAAAATGGGACGAATGGGATCAAGCAGGATGGACAAACGATTCTTGTATCGCTTTTCCTGCGCTTACAGCACTTTCATCTACATGGAACAAAGAATTGTCTTCTTTATATGGTAAATCTATTGGAGAAGAAGCGCGTTTTCGTAACAAAAATGTATTATTAGGACCAGGTGTCAATATTTATAGAAGTCCATTAAACGGTCGTAACTTCGAATATATGGGAGAAGATCCGTTTTTGACTTCAAAAATGGTAGTTCCGTATATTAAAGGTGTTCAAGCCAATGGAGTTGCTGCCTGCGTAAAACACTTCGCATTAAACAATCAAGAAACAAACCGTAACTCAGTTAACGTAATTGTTGACGATCGTGCATTATACGAAATTTATCTTCCTGCTTTTAAAGCTGCAGTTCAAGAAGGTGATGTTTGGTCAATTATGGGAGCTTACAACAAATACAAAGGACAGCAATGTTGCCACAATGAATATTTGTTAAATGATATTCTTCGTGGAGAATGGGGTTTCAAAGGAGTTGTAGTTTCAGATTGGGGAGGAGTTAACGATACGAAACAAGCTATTCACAATGGTTTGGATATGGAATTCGGATCTTGGACAAATGGACTTTCTTGGGGAACAAGTAATGCTTATGATAACTATTACTTAGCAAAACCATATTCTGAAATGATCAGAAAAGGAGAAATTGGAACAAAAGAATTAGACGAAAAAGTACGTCGTATTCTACGTTTGTCTTTCTTGACAACAATGGACAGAAATCGTCCTTTTGGATCTTTTGGAACTGAAGAACACGCTTTAGCAGGTCGTAAAATTGCAGAAGAAGGAATTGTTTTATTGCAAAACAACAACAATATTTTGCCAATCAATCTTTCTAAAACTAAAAAGATTGCAGTTATTGGAGAAAACGCTATCAAAATGATGACAGTTGGTGGAGGAAGTTCTTCGCTTAAAGCAAGATACGAAATCACACCGCTTGAAGGTTTAAAGAAAAGAATCGGAAACCAAGCTGAAATTGTTTACGCAAGAGGTTATGTTGGAGATCCAACAAGTAATTACAATGGAGTTGTAGCTAAAGTAAGTTTAGAAGAAAAACGTCCGCAAGCTGAATTAACTGCAGAGGCTTTAAAAGTTGCTAAAGAAGCAGATATCGTTCTTTTTATTGGAGGTTTGAACAAAAGCGAAAATCAAGATGACGAAGGGCACGATCGTAAACATTTAGAATTGCCTTACGGACAAGATAAATTAATAAGCGAATTAGCGAAAGTAAATAAAAACATTGTTTTCGTAAATATTTCTGGAAATGCAGTTGCAATGCCATGGATTAAAGAAGTTCCTGGAGTTGTTCAAGGATGGTTTTTAGGAACAGAAGCGGGAACTGCATTAGCAAATGTTTTGGTTGGAGATGTGAATCCATCAGGAAAATTATCTTTCACTTTCCCAGTAAAATTAGCAGATAACGGAGCTCACGCTTTAGGAGAATTCCCAGGTGGAGACGAAGTAAAATACAACGAAGGAATTTTTGTTGGATACCGTTGGGTTGACAAAAACAAAATCAAACCTTTATTTTCTTTTGGTCACGGATTAAGTTATACAACTTTTGGCTACGGAAAAGTAACTGCAGATAAAAAACAAATGAATGCCGGAGATAAGATTACATTCTCAGTTAACGTAAAAAATACAGGAAGTAGAGAAGGATCTGAAGTAGTACAATTGTACATTACAGATTCAAAATCTTCTTTACCACGTCCGGTAAAAGAACTAAAAGGTTTTGAGAAAATAGCGCTTAAAGCTGGAGAAGAAAAAACAGTAACCTTTACAATCGACAAAACGGCGTTAAGTTTCTTCGACGATAAAAAACATGACTGGGTTGCAGAACCTGGTGATTTCGAAGCCATTATTGGTGCTTCATCTACAGATATAAAATCTAAAGTGAATTTCTCACTTAAATAAGTTTTTATTTCTAAAATTGGTTGGTTTGTAAAGCTGCAAGTGTAAAAATTTGCAGCTTTGCTTTTGATTAAAATTTACCATTAAAATAGATATTAATTTTACCATTAAGACATTAAGTTTCATTAAGAAAGCCTTGCATTTTTGAACGGTCTAGGATAAGATTCATTAAGCCAAACTGAATATTTATAAAGAGAAGCTTTGTTTTCTTAAGTATTTCTTCAATTAGATTTATGAAGTCTGACTTAATTCTCTTAATATCTTAATGGTGAAAAAAAATAAACGACATGAAAAAAATTACACTCGCACTTTTGACTTTATTTTTTGCGAAGAATGTTTCAGCGCAGAGTTTGAATAAAATGCAATGGTTTAATGAACCTGAAAAATGGGAAATTAAAAACAATGCATTGATTATGAATGTTACGGCAAATAGCGATTACTGGAGAATTTCTCATTACGGTTTTACAGTAGACGATGCGCCTTTTTACTACGCTAATTACGGGGGAGAATTTGAAGCAAAAGTAAAATTGACAGGAAACTACATTGCTCGTTTTGACCAAATGGGATTAATGATTCGTATTGACGAAAAGAATTACATCAAAACAGGAGTGGAGTTTGTTGATGGAAAATTTAATGTAAGTACCGTTGTAACACACGATAAAAGCGATTGGAGTGTAACAACTCTCGAAAAAGTACCACCTTTTATCTGGATTAAAGCCGTGCGACGATTAGATGCCGTTGAAATTTTCTATTCTTTCGATGATAAAAACTACATCATGACCAGAAATGCGCCTTTACAAGATAATACTCCAGTTATGGTGGGCTTAATGGCTGCTTCTCCAGACGGAAAAGGCTTCGAAGCTAAATTCGAAAACTTCTCCGTAAAACATCTTCCAGACCAAAGAAGAGCAGAATGGCTGAAAAATCACCAATAATAATTGTTAATTATTAATAAGCAATCAACCATCAACTGTCAACCAAAAACTACCAACTCTTAAAAATAACCACATGAATATTAAACCAAAAAAACATTACGAAATACTGGACGGATTACGTGGAGTTGCTGCTATTCTAGTAGTTGCATTTCACATTTTTGAAGCTTTTGCTGGCGGAAGCCGTTTTAAGCAAATCATCAATCACGGATATCTTGCGGTTGATTTCTTTTTCCTTTTATCTGGATTTGTTGTCGCTTACGCATATGACGACCGCTGGGAAAAAATGACGCAATGGGAGTTTTACAAACGTCGTTTAATTCGTTTACAGCCAATGGTAATTATGGGAATGATCATAGGAGCCATATTTTATTATTTCCAAGCTTCAGATGTATTGTTTCCAATGATTGGAGGAATGGAAGTTTGGAAAGTCATTTTAACCATGATAATTGGATTTACTTTATTGCCAATTCCACCTTCATTAGACATTAGAGGCTGGGCAGAAATGCATCCTTTGAATGGTCCGGCATGGTCACTTTTCTTCGAATATATTGCAAATATCTTGTATGCCTTAATCTTTCGTAAATTTTCGAACAAAGTCATGTCGGTTTTTGTACTGATATTTGCTGGACTGTTAATTAACTATACCGTTTTTGGTCCAAAAGGAGACGTAATCGGCGGATGGTCATTCAATTTAGAACAATTGAATGTTGGCTTTACTAGATTATTATTTCCGTTTTTTGCCGGAGTTTTATTATGCCGTTTAGGGAAATTAATTCACGTAAAAAATGCGTTCTGGATCTGCAGTATTTTAATCACGATTGTTTTAGCATTACCAAGATTTGGAGATGAAAACAGCCTTTGGATGAATGGTATTTACGAGTCAATCTGTATTATTTTCATCTTTCCTCTTATTGTTGCCATTGGTGCAGGAGGAGAGATTAAAAATGAAACGTCTCTTAAAATCTGTAAAGCTTTAGGCGATATTTCATATCCAATTTATATCACTCATTATCCGTTAATTTATTGGTTTACAGCTTGGGTTGTAGACAATAAAGTTTCAATGAAAGACGGATACATGGAAGGAATTGGAGTTTTAATAGCGAGTATTATTATGGCTTTTGTATGTTTGAAATTATACGACGAACCAGTTAGAAAGTGGCTTGTAAGGAAGTTTCAAAATAAAAAGCCAATATCGGCATAAAGAGTTTTTTAGAGTTTGTAATTTTTGTTAGTTACAAATACAGAAAGGGATAAACAATTAAGTTTATCCCTTTCGTATTTATACTTGATTTACAAAGGAAACTTTGTTCCTTTGAACCTCTGTTACTTTGTATCTAAAAAAAACTTATTCCAAAACCAATTGACCTAAAGCTTCTTTAGTGAAACCTTTCAATTCATCTGTTTTTCCAGCTTTGATTTTAGCAACCCAATTTGGATCTGATAAAAGAGGTCTTCCAACAGCAACCAAATCAAAATCGCCTCTTTCGAAACGTCTGTTTAATTCTTCTAAAGAAGTTGGTTCAGAACTTTCTCCAGCAAATGCACCAAAGAAATCACCAGAAAGTCCAACAGAACCAACCGTAATAGTTGGTGCTCCCGTTACTTTTTTAGCCCATCCTGCAAAGTTTAAATCAGAACCTTCAAATTCTGGTTCCCAGAAACGACGTTGTGAAGCGTGAATAATATCAACACCAGCATCAACAAGAGGAGTAAGCCAAGCTTCTAATTCTTGCGGATTTTTAGCTAGTTTATAATTGTAATCAGATGGTTTAAATTGAGAAAAACGCATGATTACAGCGAAGTCATTTCCAACTTGTTTTCTCACTTCTTTAATTACTTCAATAGCAAAACGATTACGTTCAGGAAGAGTTTTTCCTCCGTAGATATCTTCACGTAAATTCGTTTCAGCTCTAAAGAATTGATCAATTAGGTAACCGTGTGCACCGTGAAGTTCGATAGTATCAAAACCTAATCTTTTAGCATCAGCGGCAGCTTTACCAAAAGCAAGAATAGTATCTTCAATATCTTTTTCAGTCATGGCAACACCATTTCTAAAATCAGGACGGTTTAATCCAGACGGACCTTCAAATGGAACAGGAGGAACCCATCCAGAGTGGTGGTTATCCATAATTCCCATATGCCAGATCTGCGGTCCCATTTTTCCGCCCGCAGCATGAACTTCATCAATTACTTTTTTCCATCCGTCTAAAGCTAAATCTCCGTGAAAGTGAGGAACATTAGCATCATTAGATGATGAAGGTCTGTCAATAACAGTTCCTTCAGATAAAATTAATCCAACTTCGCCTTCAGCTCTTTTTTGGTAGTAAGCTGCGACTTCATCAGTTGGAACTCCGTTAGGAGAAAAAGAGCGCGTCATTGGCGCCATTACGATTCGGTTTTTCAGATTTAACGACTTTAAGTTAAATTCAGAAAACAGGTTGTTTGTACTCATAGTAATTTTACAAATTAGATTGAATTAATTTACTAAGTGCTTCAAAGGCACCTTCGTTACGTTTATAATAAGTCCATTGCCCAACACGTTTGGCTTCGATAAAGCCGGCGCGCTGTAAAATAGACAGGTATTCGGATACTGTAGATTGTGTCAAACCAGCTTTGGCCTGAATCTGCCCAACACAGACTCCGTGCTCAAATCCAGCATGTTCAAGCTGTCCCGGAAAGTTAATTTCAGGTTCTTTTAGCCATTCCAGCATTTGTAATCTGGATTTATTGGATAATGCTTTAAAAATTTCGATCGTTTCCATAGTACAAAGATATCGACTTTTCCCGATATACCAATTAAGGGAGAAATATTTAGGATAATTTTATGATTGGAATAATGAAAAGCTAGCTGTTTTATGAAAGAAAATTTATATTTGCTTTTATAGAATAATCTCGCAAAGTCGCGAAGTCGCAAAGTTTTTAATGAGTTGCCTCCAGCTTTAGATGGAGGTTTAAAAAAGAATAAAAGAGGAAGGCTTTAGCCGAATAAATCAAACTTAAAAACAAAACTTAGCGACTCTGCGACTTTGCGAGAGATAATTTTCAGCCCCACAATCTAAATAATAAATTTAATCATGAAGAAAACTTTACTCATTGTAGCATTTGTATGTTGCATAATTACCAGTTCTAAAGCACAAGTTGTAGGTGTAGATGTTGGAGACATTGCTCCAGAAATAGATCTTCCAAATACAAAAGGAGAAAAAATAGCACTTTCTTCTTTACGAGGTTCATTGGTTTTGGTTGATTTTTGGGCTTCTTGGTGCGGACCTTGCATTAAAGAACAGCCATTATTAATCAAATTGCACAATGCTTATCCAGACAAATTATCGATTTATAGCGTTTCTATGGATACCAAAAAGCCATTATGGACAGGAGCGATTGCAAAGGGAAAATTACCTTGGATAAACGTTAGTGACTTAAAATATTGGCAATCACCAGCTGTTGCAGATTATAAGCTGCAATCTGTTCCGTTGAATTTTTTAATAGACAAAAACGGAATTATTTTAGCAAAAAACATTCATGGAAAGGCTTTGGAAGCCAAGGTTAAAGAGCTTTTAGAACTACAATAAATTTTCTCTAACCGCAAAGGCGCTAAGAATTACGCCAAGCACGCAATTTTTTAATGAATCTCGCAAAGTCGCAGAGTCGCAAAGAATTATAAACTTTGCGACTCTGCGACTTTGCGAGCATATTTCTTTAAAAAAAAACTTTGCGAACCTTGCGTAATTCTTAGCGCTCTTTGCGGTTACAAAAAAAAAGCCCAATCGGGCTTTTAATTCTTTTTCTAAGACTCTTTAATTACTTTTTTAACACCTCCAAAACTCGTTTTCAGCATTTCTCTAATCTGAAACTGCGTCTTGTTTGCTGCTGCGTTTTTCCAATCTTTGAGATCATAAATATGAATTTGATCTGCATACGGATTAGTTAAAAATGAAATTCGTGAAATCGTATATTTATAATATTTCAGTTCGTGAGAAACATGTCGATTTGGAACCACGATTAATATGTTTTCCCAATTCAAAAAGTCCTTCGGAACATCTTTTCTTTCTAATAATCCTAAAGATTCAAAAAAAGCCGTAATCTTCTGATCATTAAGCTTGCTAATCTTATGATCAAGGTTTTTAAAAGTACTCTGGAGTCTATTTTCGTTAATAATAGTACTCATAGTGCAATTGCTTTTTTATGATTTTTATATAAAATTACATCAAAAGAAAATCATTTTTGAATCTAAAGCCATTAGATTCATTCTAAATTTTAAAACCCTCTGTAGAAGCATTTATATTGAATGAATTATCATATTTTGATAAAATACTATTAATCTTTTTTCTTTAAAAACCTTATTTTTATCGCTATTTGATTTTACTAACAACCAAACCTATGAAAACCACATTTTTTCTGAGAACCATTCTTTGTTTTTTAATTCTATTTTCAATTTCTGTTTTTGCACAAAATAAAGCAGGAAGAGAATCAATATTAATCGATAAAGATTGGCGGTTTTCATTTGGTCATTTATACGATACCAAAAAAGATTTTGGCCACGCAGAAGGCTATTTCTCCTATTTAACCAAAACAGGATTTGGCGATGGACCAGCTGCAAAAGATTTTGATGATCGCGCTTGGAGAAAATTAGACTTGCCACACGATTGGGCAGTCGAACAGCCTTTTAGCGAAAACGCAAGTTTCAGCCACGGATTTAAAGCTGCGGGCAAAAACTTTCCAGAAAAAAGCATTGGTTGGTACAGAAAGAAAATAACGATTCCGAATGAAGATTTGGGAAAGATTATTTCGCTGAAGTTTGATGGTGTTTTTAGAAATTCAAAAGTTTTTTTCAACGGATTTTATTTAGGAACGGAAGAAAGCGGTTATAATGGTTTCGAGTATGATGTATCAGCTTACGTCAATTATGGTGGAGAAAATACAATAGTTGTTCGTGTTGATGCTTCGATGGAAGAAGGCTGGTTTTATGAAGGAGCAGGGATTTATAGACATGTGTATTTAAAGAAAATGAATCCGATTCATGTCGTTCAAAATGGAACTTATGTTACTTCAGAAATTGTAAATGATAACGCATTAATTACAGCAGAAGTTAAACTTGAAAATAAAGGCTATTTTAAAGGAAATGTAGAAATAAACCAAACTATTTTGGACGCTTCTGGAAAACAAGTTGCCACAAATTCTGAAAATGTTTCGGCTCCAGAATTCTACAAAACAAATACTTATGCATCAAAATTAAATGTCAAAAATCCGCTTTTGTGGGATATTGATTCTCCAAATTTGTATCAGTTAATTACAGAAATAAAAAGCGAAGGAAAAGTCATTGACAGTTATACAACTTCATTTGGAATCAGAACCATAAAATTTGATCCAGAAAATGGTTTTTTCCTTAACGGAAAGCACGTAAAACTAAAAGGAACCAACAATCATCAAGATCACGCTGGAATTGGAACGGCACTTCCCGATGAAATTCAGTATTACAGAATCGCAAAACTGAAAGAAATGGGTTCCAATGCTTATCGTTGTTCGCATCATCCGCCAACGCCAGAATTATTAGATGCTTGTGATAAATTAGGAATGCTGGTTATTGATGAAACCCGTTTAATGGGAATTAACGATTATCATTTGAATGATTTACAACGAATGATGGAGCGTGACCGCAATCATCCGAGTATTTTCTGTTGGTCGGTTGGAAACGAAGAATGGCAAATTGAAGGCGGCATTACAGGCGAAAGAATTACCAATATCATGCAGGATTTCAGCAAAAGCATCGATCCGACAAGATCTGTAACAGTTGGAATCAGTAGCGGATTTAAAAGTGGAATATCGAACGTAGTCGAAATCATGGGGTATAATTATTTAGGAAACGGAGATATTGATGCACATAGAAATCAGTTTAAGCAGCAGCCTGGAATGGGAACCGAAGAAGGTTCGACTTTTGCAACTCGAGGAATTTATTTTACAGATGATGCCAAACATTATCAAAGTGCTTACGACAAAAAACCACGCCCAACTTTTTATAGTATTGAAGAAGGCTGGAAATTTTACGCCGAAAGACCTTATTTAGCCGGAATGTTTATCTGGACAGGTTTCGATTATCGTGGAGAACCAACGCCTTATGGCTGGCCGTCTGTAACTTCTTATTTCGGAATGATGGACGTTTGCGGTTTTCCAAAAGACAATGTTTTTTACTTAAAATCTTGGTGGGGAAAAGAACCTGTTCTTCATTTATTACCTCATTGGAATTGGAACGGAATGGAAGGCAAAGAAATAGACGTTTGGGCGTATTCGAATTGTGATGAAGTAGAACTTTTTCTCAACAAGAAAAGTTTAGGAAAAAAGAAAATGGAGCAAAACGGACATTTAGAATGGAAAGTAAAGTATGCTCCAGGAACTTTGGAAGCCATTGGTTATAAAAACGGTAAAAAAGCACTTTCTGATATTCAAAAAACCACGGGAAAAGCAGAAAACATCAAATTGTCATTAGATAAAGAAAATGTTTTAAAAGGAAATGTTTCTGTTGTAACGGTTGAAACTACTGATAAAAATGGTATACATGTTCCAACAGCAAACGATGAAATCACGTTTTCAATTAAAGGCGGAAAAATTTTAGGAGTTGGAAATGGTGATCCAACTTCTCTAGAAAGCGATCAATTTATTGATGACATAACGCTTGTTGCTATAAATAATTTTAAGGAACAAAAAGTGACAAATGGGACTCTACCTCAGAATTTGCCAAATTATTTGGAAAAAGAATGGACAGAAGCTTTTAAAGATCGTGACTACAAAAAACAAGCGCCATCTTATATTTACAAAGGAGAATTTGATTTAAAAAACAATTCGGCTACAAATATGGTGAGCTTCTTTTATAAAAAAATAGGAGTAGAAACAGTGGTTTTTGTCAATGGAAGTAAAGTGGAACCAAGTAAAGAAGATGCTCAAAAATATATTTTGAATGCTTCTATTTTGAAAGAAGGAAAAAATACAATTCACATTGCGACAACACCTTTGCAAAAAATAAAAGATTGGGATGTAATGAACACCGATCCCGGAGTTATTCAAGTCATTACACCAGCAGAATCTTGGAAAAGAAAACTCTTTAATGGTTATGCACAAATCATTATTCAAAAAGATGAAAATGCAAAAGAAGTGGTTTTATCTGCTTCCGCGAAGGGATTAAAGAATGGTGTGATTGTGGTCAAGTAGTTTTTAACCGCAAAGAGCGCTAAGAATTACGCAAAGTTCGCAAGTTTTAAAAAAAAATATAAATGAATTGCATCCGGCTTTAGCTGGATGTACAAATGCGAAATTATTCAGGGCTTTAGCCAAATAGTTCTTAGTTTGGCTAAAGCCTTTTCTTTGTTTCAAATCTTATACCTCCAGTTAAAACTGGAGGCAACTCAAAAAAACTTCGCGTCTCAGCGACTTTGCAAGCATTTTCTCTTTAAAAAAAGACTTAGCCAACTTAGCGAAAAACTTAGCGCTCTTTGCGGTTAAACAAGCAAACGTTAAACTTCAAACCTGAAACAAAAAATTAACAAAAGAATAATGTTTGATTTTCATAACTTTGCAGAATGAATAATCAAACAGAAACTCAGAATTGCGATTTCACTTCAGATTTGAAGATGAAAGGTTTTAAAGTCTATCCTATAAATGGAGATTTCAGTAAAGTTCCCGTTTACAGCCGAAGAGATTTTTATAAAATCTGTATCAATACCAGCAAAAGCATCATACAGTACGCTGACCGCGGAATAGAAACCGACGGTACAATTCTGTTTTTCGGTAATCCGATTATTCCATATTCATGGGAAACGGTTTCGGAGAAATATGAAGGTTATGCCTGTGTGTTTACAGAAGAGTTTTTTAAAACCAAAGACCGATCAGAAACACTTCACGAATCGCCTTTGTTTAAAATAGGAGGAACGCCAATTTTTACTTTAAACGCTGAACAAAAGGTTTTTATCGATTCATTATTCCAAAAAATGATTCAAGAATATGAGACCGATTACGCATTCAAAGACGATTTAATGCGCAGTTACGTCAACTTGATTATTCATGAATCGATGAAAATGCAGCCTTCGGAGAATTTTTTCAAACATAAAAATGCCTCTTCTAGAATTACTTCCTTGTTTTTAGAATTATTAGAAAGACAATTTCCTATTGAGACCAAAAATCAGCCTTTAGCTTTAAAAACGCCTCAAGATTATGCACAAAGTCTTTCTGTACACGTAAATCATTTAAATCGTTCGGTAAAAGAAATTACAGGAAGACCAACGACTGCACATATTACAGATAGAGTCATCAACGAAGCAAAAGCTTTATTACAGCACACAGATTGGAGTATTTCGGATATTGGTTATTCACTTGGATTTGAATATCCGAGTTATTTCAATAATTACTTCAAAAGACTTACCGGAACGGTTCCAAAATCGCTTCGAATGTAAATTGTTTCAATTTCTTAATTTTTTGTTTGAATATTGTTATTTCCCAACATTAGTATTGCACTACATTTGTCCCGAAATAAACAACAAATCATTGTATCAGTTTTTAAAAGACTAAATATTACTTCACAAAAGCGATTTCCTGCTTTCCTGTTTGGTTTTAAATTTTGATCAAAAAAATATTTAAATTTTAAAGTATTAATTCAAATGTAATCTCCTTTTAAAAAGAGATTCGATGTTTTGATTGTTTCAATAACTTTTAAAATAAATTATTAACCTAAAAACAACGAAATTATGTCGACACTTTTCACTGCCGTAACCGAAGAAGGTAAAATTCCAAATACTTATATGACAGGTGAAGTGTCATATAAGAAACAGACCAGCGAAATTCACCCTGAAAATACTGTGATCAAAGATGTTTCTTTTGAACCAGGCGCAAGAAGCAATTGGCACAGTAACACTAGTCTGCAATTAATCATTGTAACAAATGG
This sequence comes from Flavobacterium potami, assembly GCF_020026915.1. Taxonomy (GTDB): domain Bacteria; phylum Bacteroidota; class Bacteroidia; order Flavobacteriales; family Flavobacteriaceae; genus Flavobacterium; species Flavobacterium potami. The sequence continues at coordinate 757,742 of NZ_JAINUY010000002.1, forward strand.
AGTTGGGTATTACCAAGAAAGAGGCGGGCAAATCAACCTTATCGAAAAAGGAAAAGTAATCACCGTTTTACCAGGTGTAGAGCATTGGTATGGAGCAACGCCAGAAGCGAAATACTCGCATATTTCTATTAGTACAGAAGTAGACAAAGGTCATGGAGTATGGTTAGAAAGCGTAACCGATGAAGAGTATTATTCTTTCGAAAGAGACTAATATTCTAAGTTGCTGAGATTCTAAGATTTTTTCTCGCAGACTTTACTGATTCGTAACAAATTTTATTTTTTGATTAGAAGAAAATAATCGAAATTTATATAACTATTTGTATATCAATACGAATCAGAAGGATTTTTATGCCGATTTCTTAACGGTTTTAAACTTCAAACCTGAAACAAAACAAAAAAACAAACTATAAATTATGGAAACAAAAAGTATTAAAGCCTTTGGTACAGAAGCTGCCGAAGCACCTTTACAAACCTTAAATATTAAAAGAAGAGAAGTACAAGCACACGACGTAGAGATCGAAATTTTATATTGTGGAATCTGTCACTCAGACTTGCACTCAGCTAGAAACGAATGGCACGGTACCATTTATCCGATTGTTCCGGGGCATGAAATTGTAGGACGTATAACAAAAGTTGGTGATCACGTAAAAGGTTTTAAAGTTGGAGATTTAGCAGGAGTTGGCTGTATGGTTGATTCTTGTAGAGAATGTGAACATTGCAAAAATGATTTAGAGCAATTTTGCGACGAAGGAAACATTCAGACCTTTAATTCGCCAGACAAACATTTAGGAGGACAAACTTTTGGAGGTTATTCTCAAAGTATTGTGGTTGATGAAGGATTTGTATTGCACATTTCAGATAAATTAGAACTTTCAGCTGTTGCGCCTTTATTATGCGCAGGAATTACAACTTATTCTCCATTAAAACACTGGAAAGTTGGTCCTGGTCAAAAAGTGGGAATTGTAGGTATTGGTGGTCTTGGACACATGGGAATCAAAATAGCAAAAGCTATGGGAGCTCATGTAGTAGTTTTTACAACATCTTTATCTAAAACAGAAGATGCAAAACGTCTTGGAGCAGATGAGGTTGTATTATCTACAGACGAAGCTCAAATGGCAGCACACGCTAGAAGTTTAAACTTCATTTTAGACTGCGTTTCTGCTGAACATAATATTGATGCTTACTTAAACTTGCTAAAAGTAGACGGAACATTAACTTTGGTTGGGGCACCAATGGATCCGCTTCCTGTAACTTCTTTTAGCTTGATTTTAGGAAGAAGAAGTTTCTCAGGATCTCTTATTGGAGGAATTGCCGAAACTCAAGAAATGCTTGATTTCTGTGCAGAACACAATATCACATCAGACGTAGAAGTTATTGGTGTTAATGATGTAAATGATGCCTACGAAAGATTATTAAAAGGAGATGTTAAATATCGTTTTGTAATTGATATGGAGTCTTTGAAATAAGATACTAAGTTACTAAGGTTCTAAGATGCTAAGTTTTTTACGCTTAGGATCTTTGTCTTAAATTACAAAAAAATCAAGATGCTAAGATTTAGGATACTAAGAGAAAACTTAGCATCTTAGAATCTTAGCATCTTAGAAACTTAAAAAAAAATGCATACACGTAAACTAGGAAATAACGGCTTAGAAGTCTCATCATTAGGACTTGGCTGCATGGGAATGAGTTTTGGTTATGGACCAGCTCATGATAAAAAAGAAATGATTAGTTTGTTGCGTTCGGCTTACGAAAAAGGAATTACCTTTTTTGATACAGCAGAATGTTATGGACCGTTTTTGAACGAAGAATTATTGGGAGAAGCATTATCGCCTTTTCGCGATAAAGTTGTAATTGCAACGAAATTCGGCTTTTTAGAAGGTGATTCAAAAAAAGGATTAGACAGCCGTCCAGAATGGATTAGAAAAAGCGTTGAAGGTTCGTTAAAAAGATTAAACACCGAGGTAATCGATTTGTATTACCAGCATCGTGTAGATCCGAATGTACCTATCGAAGACGTTGCGGGAACTATCAAAGATTTAATTCAAGAAGGAAAAGTAAAACATTTTGGACTTTCAGAAGCTGGTGTAGAAAGTATTCGTCGCGCACACGCGGTTCAGCCTGTGACTGCACTTCAGAGCGAATATTCACTTTGGTGGAGAACTCCAGAAGAAGAAATTTTTCCAGTATTAGAAGAATTAGGAATTGGTTTTGTGCCTTTTAGTCCGCTTGGAAGAGGTTTCCTAACTGCTAAAATCGATGAAAACACACAATTCGACAGCACTGATTTTAGAAATACTTTACCACGTTTTACACCAGAAGCAAGAAAAGTAAATCAAGCTTTAGTCGATTTGTTATCGAAAATTGCAGCAGAAAAGGGAGCAACAAACGCACAAGTAGCGCTAGCTTGGATTTTGGCTCAAAAACCTTGGATTGCACCAATTCCAGGAACAACAAAACTACCTCGTTTGGAAGAAAATCTTGGCGCAGTAGATTTAAAACTTTCAGCACAAGATCTGGCAGAAATTGAAAATGCCGCTTCAAAAATTAAAATTGAAGGTTCAAGATATCCAGAACATCTACAAAAAACGGTCGGGAAATAAGGAGATAAGATACTAAGTTTCTAAGTTTCTAAGATGCTGAGATACTGAGTTTTTAAGTAAAACTTAGCATCTCAGCATCTTTTTTTACAAACTTAGAACCTTAGCATCTTAGTATCTCAGAACCTTTTTTTTATCTTAGCATTTCAGAACCTAAGTAACTTAGTATGAATAAAGATTCGATTCCTATTTTATCTGTCGGCAATATACTTGGAGAAGAAACTTTAGGTATTACTTTGTTTCGTCACAGTGTTAAAGGACGAAATGCATTTGAGCAGCCTCATAAACATGACTTCTTTCTTGTTTTTTTCGTTGAAAAAGGGTCTGGAATTCACAATGTTGATTTTACACAATATAAAGTTCAGGATAATCAGGTTTACTTTGTAAGGCCGGGTCAAGTACATAATTGGTTACTCAATGAAGATACAATAGGTTTTCAGTTAATGCTTTCGCCAGAAATTGTCCATGTGTTTTCGGGATTAACTGCTTTTTCCTTTTTTGAACATAATGTGCCTTCGTGCTTAACATTAACAGCAATCAGATTTCAAGAAATTAAAAATCATCTGCAGGAAATTGAGCTTATCATACATGGAAAAGAATTACTTACGAAAGAAATCACACTGCTTCAGCTACATTTAATGTTGAAATTATTGCAGAAAGATTTTCTTATTCAGTTTCCCGAGCAAGATGCTTCTGCAAAACCAGAAAAGATTGTTCAGAATTTTAATTCCCTAATTGATAGTTATTTTAAAGAAGAATCTTCGGTTAACTTTTATGCTGATCAATTAAATATTACCCCTAATTATCTCAATATTCTTTCACAGCGATATTTGAAAACATCGGCAGGAGATATTATAAAAGAGAGAACGATTCTCGAAGCAAAACGACTTCTTACCAGCAGTGATTTATCTATAAAAGAAATAGCGTACCAGTTGGGATTTAGTGATAACACTTATTTTACTAAAGTGTTTAAAAAGTATACGGGTAAAACACCAGGAGATTTTAAGGAAAGTTATAAATTTTACCATCCTTATCCGTAATATTACCGTTGTAGTTTTCGGTCAGTACACGATTTTTGTAAAATCTTCAAAATTAATTTGAAGTACCGAAATGTAAAATTACAATATGGAAGAAAATCTTATAAGCAGAAAGAAATTTTTAGGATTAGGAGCTGCTGCAACAGGCGCTGCACTTTTCTCCGGAATTGGAGCAAAAGCAGCTTCGACAGTTTTACCCGTAGAAAAAGAAAAAACACTGGGAGAATACATTTTAAGTAATGTAAGATTGGAAGAAGGTTTTGAATACAATGAAAAAAATGAAGTTGTAGCAACAAAGACGTCTTTATATAGCTTGCACATTTCTGATGGAAAGATTAAAAATATTATTTCAGGAAAATCTAATCTGAAACTCAAAACAATTGATGCAAAAGGGCTTTTGATGCTTCCTGGCTTAAGAGATATGCACATTCATATCGATAAAACATACTACGGAGGTATCTGGAATGCAGCTCCGAGAAAAGGGTATACGGTAAAAGATATGATAGCATTGGAGCAAAAACTTATTCCGCAGCTTTTACCCGATTCACAACGTAAGGCAGAAGAAGCAATCAAACTAATGCAAAGTCAAGGAAGTTATTTTGCGAGATGTCAGTGTAACATTGATCCAGTAAGCGGTTTAAAAAGCTTGGAACATCTATTAGCCGCATTACAAAATAATAAAGATAGTTTTGGATGGGAAATTGTAGCTTTTCCGCAACACGGAATTTTATATTCACAATCAGAACCTTTATTGCGTGAAGCCGCTAAAATGGGAGTTGATTTTATTGGAGGACTTGATCCTACAACAGTTGACGGTAATTTGGAAAAGTCGCTTGATACCATGTTTCAAATTGCATTAGATAACCAGAAAGGAATTGATATTCATTTGCACGAATCACCTCCGTCTGGTAAAGCGGCAATAGAATATATTATCAAACGAACAGAAGAAAATAAGGAACTTCAAGGAAAAACCTATATCAGTCATGGTTTTGCTTTGGCCAGAATGGAACCAAAAGAGTTGGAAAAAATAGCGGAGGAAATGGGACATTTAGGAATTGGTGTAATTTCAACCATTCCGATGGGAAGAACCGTAATGCCAATTCCGACACTGAAAAAACATGGTGTAAAACTGATGACAGGAACAGACAGCATTGTAGATCACTGGCAGCCTTTTGGAACTTGTGATATGCTTGAAAAGGCTAAATTATGTGCACAGCTTTACGGATGGACAGACGAATTTAATTTAAGCCGTGCCCTTCATATAGCAACAAAAGATGAGATTTTACCACTTAACGATTCAGGTAAACAGGTTTGGCCGAAAGCTGGAGACGATGCTGATTTTATATTGGTAAAAGCAAGCTGTTCTGCAGAAGCTGTTGCCCGTCTTCCAAAAAGAGAAGGTGTGTTTTTTAAAGGAAAAATGATTTATGAAGATTCTGAGGTTCTCAGATTCTAAGAGACTAAGTTGCTAAGTTGCTAAGAGAAAAACTTAGAATCTTAGAATCTGAGTACCTTAGTATCTAAAAAAAAAACTCAAGCAATTCAACTCTTGAGTTTTTTTTTAGCAAAGATTTAAGGTTCTTAGATACTAAGTCGCTAAGCTACTAAGAGAAAAACTTAGAATCTCAGAATCTTAGAACCTTAGTATCTAATAAAAAAGAAAACCCCTCAAGCAATTCAACTCTCGAGGGGTTTATTTAGCAAAGATTTGAGGTTCTTAGATTCTCAATTACTTAGAATCTTAGAGGCTCAGCATCTTAGCTAATTAAAAAATAAATAATGATCATTTAAATTTATTTTACTTTTTGTCTAGGTTTTGTTTCAACATTTTAGCGTGTTCTAAATGCGCTGTTAAACCTGCAATATTGTTAGATGCCCAAGTTTTAACTTCTTGGTCATGTGCGTTTTTTGAAGCATCTTCAAGTTTTTTGATTGCTTTTTCGTGACCGTCAATCATCATGTCAGCGAATTTTTTATCGAAATCAGCACCTGTTTTTTCGTTCAATTTATTGTATTCCTCTTGTCCTTCTTCTGTTAACGATGTTGGTAGAGTAAAGTTTTTTGCTTTTGCTAAAGCACTCACTTCAGAAGCCGATTTAGTATGCTCATCAACAAGCATTTTACCGAATTTTTTCACTTCAGCGTTGGTCCCTTTTGTTTGTGCCAGTTTACCGATTTCGATTTCAGCTAAGTTAATTTCAGCCTGATCTACCAAGAACTCAGAATCATCTTCTTTACTGTCAATAGAATCAAATTTGGCTTCATTTGCATCTTCTGCAACCTCTTTTGGATCTTCTTGTTTCACTTCCTTTTTACAAGATTGAAGGCATAATATAAGTAATCCTGCTCCTAAGATGGTTTTTCCGGCTAATAGTAACTTTTTCATGATTTTAATAGTTTAATGTTATAATGTAAAATTATTAAGAAGCTGTAAGAAAATTTTACAGGATTTTTATGGATTGTTATAGGATTAAGATGTAGTTAAATTTCTATATTAGCTCCAAATCTAATAGTATGGAAAATGATTTTGTTTATGGAATGAAAGTTTCTTTAGATAATGAATTTGGAGTAGTTATAAGAGAGAAATCAGATGATTCTAATCTAATTGGAGTAATTTGTTGGGATAGTCCTCAAAAAAATAATACTGAAGATTGGCGAGGTCAGTTCGGAACATTTATTAGAATAGGAGGTAAGATTTTGGATAGCGAATATGTATTTCAATTTATTAATGATGATGGATCATTTAAAAATTCTTAAAAACAATTAAATTTAATATTTGCAATTCGTAAAAGCTCATTTATGAAACAAAAAATTACAATCCTATTTCTTTTAGCGACAACCTTCCTATCAGCTCAAATAAGTTATAAAGGTTTTATTGACAAATATCCTATCGAATTTGTCTCTTATGTTTATTCTGATGGTGTTGGCTCAGCAATTTATGCTTATTCTAATTATGATACTCCAATTGTTTTAAATGCAAAACTCAAAGGAAAAACGCTGGTTTTTACTGAAAAAGATAAAAATGACAAAGAAACAGCAAAACTCACTTTTGATAATTACGATGAAAAAAAGGAGCAACTAAATGGAGTTTGGAAAGATTTAAATTCAGGAAAAGAACTCAAAATATCTTTAACAAAAGAGTTTGATATCAATTATGGAAATGATGTAGAATGGACAGAAAGAGAAATTTTGCAGCCTGTTTCATTTAAAGACAAATACTTTAAATTGGTTATTTCTAAAGAAAAAGGCAATTTTTATTCTGGAGTTTCAGCCGTAAAAATTATTGAAAAGAAAACCGATAAATTAATTCAGAAAATCAATGTGCAATGTCAGCTTTGGGGACTGGATAATGTTGCTATCGGAGATTATAATTTTGATGGATTTGAAGATTTTTCTGTTTTCGAATCCAGTTATGCCGGACCTAATACATCTAGAATTTATTTTCTATACAATCCGAAAACAGGCAAATATTTTGAAAGCAGTTTTAGCGGCACTTCTTTAGAATTTGATGGTTCAACCAAAAGAATCTACGAGCACAATCAATGTTGTGCAGGCAGAAATATTGAAAGAGCCGAATATAAAGTAGTCAATAATAAAATGGTTTTAATTAAAAAGACTTGTATGGAGTTTGACGAAAAAACACAAGATTATAAGAATACAAAGTGTGATTAATTATTTCATTGTAAAAAAAACTATTTAAATGAAAAATTTACTGTTTGCTATATTACTTTCTATTTTAATAGCTTCCTGTAAACCTAAATCAGAGTTTAAAACCATTGATTTTGGAGATTTTGAAATAACTGTTCCTCAACAATGGAATGAATTAGAATTCAAAGGAATAGATAGTTATGTCGGCGGAATAATTACACCAGAAAAAGATTCGTTAATTTTTGATATCGGTCGCTATTCTCCAGATATAACTAAAAATAGTTTGTCTTTGGTTTTTGATAAAAAAAGTTATGCAGACTTAAGTTCAAAACAGAAAAAACTTCTCAAAAAAACGAAGCATTTAATCGTTGATTCCTTGTCTGGAGATATTGATTTTGGGAAGTATTCCGAATATAAAACTGTTTTTTATTCTCTAGATTGTTTTAAAGCCAAAGTAATAACACCAACCAATATTGAATTTGGCTCTACAGGTATTTATATTGATAGTTTGAGCGGAAACGCTAAAGATTTTAGCAAGGTTGGAATGTCCTTCTACGGACGTAATTTAAAAGAGAAAACACAAAATCAATTTGTGAAAGCTTTAAAGACAATTAAGTTCAAAGGATATTGTAAACAGGATAAATAAAAGGGTATAATTATGAAAAGAAAGCACATTTGGATGATTTCAATTTTTATCATTCTCTTTTTAATGGCAATTCCTGTTTTCCATGTTTTAAAAACAAAATGGAATGAAAAAGAAACTACCTCAGAAATTCCAAAAGGTTATACCAACGATGCAAGTCAGCTTAATTTGACTAAAGTAGATACGATAATAGCAGTTCCTAAAGATAAAACCGCTATTGAGAAACAACTTCAGGAAATTTTAAAATATGCTCAGGAAAATAATTTAAAAATTTCTATCGCTGGTGCACAGCATAGTATGGGCGGACATACGATTTACCCTGGTGGAATTGTAGTAAATATGCTTCCGTATAAGCATATGGAACTGGATCAAAAAAATAATATACTTACCATTGGTTCCGGTGCTTTATGGCAGGATGCAATTGCATATTTAGACCTTTACGGAAAATCTATCAGTGTGATGCAGGCTTTTAGTTCGTTTTCTGTTGGAGGTTCTATAAGTGTTAACGGACATGGATGGCAGAAAAATTCTCCACCAATTGCATCTTCCGTACTCTCTTTTACTTTAATGAATGATAAAGGCGAAATTCTAAATTGCAGCCGAACCGAGAACCCAGAATTGTTTAAACTTGTTTTGGGAGGTTACGGGCTTTTCGGAATTATCTTAGATGTAAAATTGAAAGTTGTAGACAACAAAGCTTTAAAATACAAATACTTTCGTTTGAGTCCGGAGAAATACGTTCAATATTATAAAAAACTTATTTCAGATAATCCGAAAGTTAATTTGGTTTTTGGAAGGTTAAAGATTGCAAATCAAGAGTTTTTGGAAGAGGCAACAATCAACTTTTTTGAAGAGGTAGACGAAAAACCACTTCCCATAAAAAAACAAAATGAAAAAAATGAGGAAGTAAAACGTTTGGTCTTTAGAAGTTCTGTTAGAAGTGAATACGGCAAAAGACTTCGTTGGGACTTGGAATACGGAATGAATAAAGTCACGCATCATAATATTTTTTCGCGCAATGAATTACTGAACGACCATGTTTCTTTAATTGAAAATAAAGATCCGAATTCTACCGATTTGCTTCAGGAATATTTTATTCCGGAGAAAGATTTCAATTCATATTTAAAAGATATAAAACCGATTTTGCTTCAATCTAAACTTGATTTATTGAATATTACAATCCGTGCCGTAAATAAAGATGAAGATGCTTTTATGAATTACGCTAGGGAGAATGTTTTTGGTTTTGTCTTTCTTTTCAATCAAAAGAAAACAGAAAAAGAAGAAAATGAAATGAAGATTTTAACCAATCAATTAGTTGATGCAGCAATCAAAAATAACGGAACATTTTATCTTCCTTATCGCCTTCATATCCATAAAAATAAAATGAGAAAAGTTTATCCACAAGCTGACGAATTTTTCAGACAGAAGAAAAAGTACGATCCAAAAGAATTATTTCAAAATCAGTTTTACGAACATTATAAATGATTTAAACAATGAGTTTATTAAAAAGCATTATAAGATATTTTGAACAACGTAAAATCATTAAAGAAATTTATGATGATTTAGGAAATCACAAAGAGGTTTTATTAGCAGAAAGATTAGAAGTTTTTGCAGAAAAAGCAACACCAAAATTTGCTGAAATAGGACTGAAGAATTGGAACGGAAAGTATATTTGGTTTAGCGATTTTAATGAATATGGAGTTAAACATGTAATTGAATATCATGTTTTTAAAGGTTTTGGAGGCTCATTTTCTTATGGGAATTGTTTTGATTTTGTTCCGACAATTTCTAACGGAAAATGGATTAATCATAAAACGGATAAATCGACAAAAAATTTATTTTTTAATAGATTTGAAGGCTGGCAGAAAAGTTTAGACAGAGATAGTTTAATTAATCCTGACAGAATTAGTACTATAAATGGAGATAAATTTAATGCTAGTTTAGACAAAGTGCTCAGCACTAATTTGCCGAAACTACAAAAGTGGTTCAATGCCAATGAAACGATAGAACAAAATATAGATACTTTAATCGCAATGACTAAGAATCCACCAACCGAGATCGGAACAAGGATAATTTCATTTGAATATTTGTTAGCGTTTTTATATTGGAATAAATCTAATTATCCAGAAGCCAAAAATTGGATTCAAAAACATTTTGAAAAAAGAATTGATGAATCTGAAAAGAAAATGATATTAGAACGATTAAATATAAATCCCAACTCCTAGAGTTGGGATTTTTTTGTTCACCACCAACCACCAACCACCAACCATCAACCATCAACAATTAACAATTAACAATTAACAATTATCAATTATCAATTATCAATTATCAATTACCACTTTACATTTCCTCTTTCATAATTCCCATCCTACAAATTTGAAATTTCAAACCAAAATTCTATAACGGAAAATTCTTAGTTATTGATGAATTTTGACATAACAGATATCGACATAATTAAATGTCGGGAATGTTAACCTTAAAAATTGAAATCATGCCCAATCCAAGAATCAAAAATGAAGAGCAATATGAAGCGTTGGTGAAAAAAGGATACAGCAAAGAAAAATCGGCACGTATTGCCAATACACCAAATGCGGGTAAGAAAGGCGGAGAAGCCAAACCTTATGAAGAATGGACAAAAGAAGAACTTCAAAAACAAGCTAGTAAAGTCGGCATAAAAGGAAGATCTTATATGAATAAAAAAAGTCTAATTGACTCTTTGAGAAATAATTAAAATTTAAAATGAAATATTAGTGTGATAAAAATTTAAATATCATGAATGCTGCAAGAAAAGAAGTTTTAATGGATCAATTGATAAAAGCGCCACATTTAGTAATCGAAAAACTGGATCTGGAATACATCAATGATAATCAATTGACGATTGTAAGATGCCGTGAAGGAGAAAATTTCGTTTACAAAAAAAACGGAAAAAATGTAAAAAGCAAACATGAAATTAAACGCATTAATAGTTTGGTATTGCCTCCAGCTTGGGAGAATGTCCGAATAACAGATGTTACAAACGGTCATTTACAAGCAGTCGGAACAGATGTAAAAAACAGAAAACAATACCGTTATCATCCGAAATGGAATCTGATTCGAAATCAGACTAAGTTTTACAAAATAGCGGAATTTGGTGCGAAACTTCCATCAATCAGAAAACAAGTTGATCTTGATTTGGAAAAGAAAGAATGGTCGAAAGACAAGGTAACGGCTTTAGTCATTCGATTGATGGAGGAGACGCATATCAGAATTGGAAATGAGAAATACGCTAAAGACAATAAATCGTACGGACTTTCAACGCTGAGAAAACGACATATCGACATCAATAAAAATTCGCTTCGATTTGAATTTATTGGTAAAAAAGGAAAACAGCATACTATTACAACCCGAAACAAGCAGTTGGTAAAATTGGTGAGTCGCTGCGAGGAAATTCCAGGATATGAAGTGTTTAAATATTACGATAAAAACGGAGAAAAAAAGGTTTTAGTAAGTCATGATGTAAACGAATATCTGCATCATATTTCTGGTGAATATTTTAGCGCAAAAGATTTTAGAACGTGGGCAGCGTCGATAATTTTCTTTGAAAGTTTAATGGAAATGGGAGTTGTTGCAGACGAAAAAGAAATCAAACACAATATTATCACCGCTTTTGATTTGACAGCCGAAGCACTTGGAAATACCAGAAAAGTGTGCAAAGATTATTACGTACATCCGCTTTTGATTTCGACTTATGAAGATGGTTCTATTCAGAAATATTTTGATAGAGCAAAGAAAAGTCGAAGTACTAAAAAGTATTTTACAAAATCAGAAATCGCTTTTTCTGAACTGATTCAGAATTACGAAATCAATTTAGAATCACCTTGTTCATAAAAGAGTTAAAGTATCTCTTAAAAAGCTTTGAAAAAAACATACAAACAAGATCAGGAATCATTATTAATTAACTAAAAAACTATTATTATGTTACGTTGGACAGTCACATTTATTATTCTAGCCATAGTGGCGGGAATATTTGGTTTTGGTGGAATTGCCGCTGGAGCCGCTAGTATAGCAAAAATTTTATTCTTTATATTTTTAGTCTTATTTGTTATTTCACTAATCAGCGGAAGAACAAGAGTTTAATAAAAATATCAGTAAATAAAAGCAACAAAACGACACATTCTGAGAGTGTGTCGTTTCTGGTTTCAATCTAAAAATAATAGTTATGGGAACAAAAAGTGGTGCGTATCAGGATGTTTACGTCAAAAGAGACGATGCAATGGTAAGTTTGAAAAATGATGTAACAGATTTTTGTGAAAAATATATAAAACCGGTTCATCCCAAAAATTGGGATTGGTCGATACGCGATTTCGATAATCCAGAAAATGACCCGACAGATGCAGAGGCGCGAGCTATTGCAAACGTTGTTTTTAAGGATTTGAATGATAAAAAACATACCGATGTTGATCTTTCTACAATGAACAATGTACATGCTATAAAAGCCTATTTAGATCCAAAAAGCAAACATGAAGCCTTTAATATGGAGGAATTTGCTTTTGCATTGAAAGTAGAATTAGAACACGGAAAAATAAAAGACGTAAATGTAACCAACAATCATCCGTTTTTGACTGCGATGATTGCATTGGCACATATGACAGAAAGTTTGACCTATTACAAACGTTTGAAAGTAATGGAAGCAGAAGGGGAGATTTATGAAATTCTTCGAAAATTGGAACATTCTACAACAGAAAAAGAAAAATGGCATGAAGAATTGATTAAAGCCGAACAAGAGCTTAAAGAAGCAAAAGCCGGATTGGCTGAGCGTTTAGAAAAAATGGACGATATCCCAGTATTGAAAATTATTGGAGATTAAGTAGTTGAATTTTAAACTCAAAAAAACCGTCCCGTTAAAAAGCGGGGCGGTTTTTTATTTTTTGTTGCGTATGTTTTTATAATCGGCGTGGATCATTTTCAGGATATTCTTCGTCATCATTGTCTTCCTGAACGTCATCTTCGATATAATCATTTTCATGATCGTCTATATCTTCTTCAATATATTCGTCGTCTTCATCATCTTCATCTTCATCTTCGTCTTCGTCCAAATCTTCTAAAACATCTTCCGTTTCGTTAAAATCGTAATCATCTTCTCCTGCAGCAGAAGGATTGTCTAATTCGTCGACTTCATCTTCGTAATCGTCGCCTTCGAGTTCTACCTCATAAATATCATCATTGTTGTCTTCCAAATCTCTGTCGGTATGAAAGTCATCATTTAAATCGTCCAAATCATCATCGGACATGTAATCTTCTTGATCTGGATTTGGTCGGTTCGGATTATATCCATTTCTCACCGTATATCCTCTTTCTGCAATTTGAGCATTGTCATTATCTGGTTCTCGAGTGTCATCTTTCAGATCCTTACTCAAATTTCTATCATTAGAGAAATGAGTTTGCATCTCTCTATTCAAACTGTTTTTTTTATCTGTAGTATTCATGACGTTTTGTTTTTATGATTTCTATCTTACAAAGCTACTTCCAGATTTGTAAGGTTTTATTATAGAATTGTACGGTCTAATTGTATAATTAACAGATGCTTAGAATACAATTTATATGTTGAATCATATAACCCATCCGATGTAACAGGTGTTAATTTTACAATCTTATTAATCGTAAAAATTATTACCATGAAAACTACAGATAGTAAAGCAACATCTGCAAAATCAACCGCTAAAAAAGAAACAACCCCTAGAGGAGTTACAAAACCAAAATCAAATGCAGCTTCAGGATTGACTGAATTGTTTGAAGATGGATTAAAAGATATTTATTGGGCAGAGAAAGCCCTAACAAAAGCATTGCCAACGATGGTTAAAAATGCTTCTTCTGTTGAGTTAAAAGATGCAATTGACAATCATTTAACCGAAACCGAAGAACAAATTACTCGTTTAGAGCAGGTGTTTAAAATTATGGGACAAAAACCTGCAGCCAAAAAATGCGATGCCATGGAAGGTTTGATTGAAGAAGCAAAAGGAATGCTGGAAGAAACCGAAATTGGAGTAGTACGCGATGCCGCAATTATTGCCGCAAGTCAGAAAATCGAGCATTACGAAATTGCAACTTACGGAACTTTAAGACAATTTGCAGAAACTCTTGGTTTACCCGAAGCAGCTACTTTGTTGGAACAAACACTTGATGAAGAAAAAGGTGCCGATAAAATTTTGACAGAAGTTGCCGTAAATGCCGTCAACCTAGAAGCGGCAGAAATTGAGGAATAATTGAAAATAAATTAAAGTGCAGTTTTCGAGCTGCACTTTTTACTTAAATAGAATGTATGCCCGAAGGTCCATCGATATTAATTTTAAAAGAAGAAGTAAAACAGTTTAACGGACAGAAAGTTATTTCTGCATCCGGCACCAGTACTATTGATTTTTCTCGTCTAACAGATAAAACTATCAAGGCTTTTAAAACCTGGGGCAAACACTTTTTGATCTGTTTTGATTCTTTTACGATTAAAATTCAATTGCTGATGTTTGGGACGTACAAAATCAACGAGCGGAAAACAGCCAAACCAAGATTAAGTTTGGTTTTTGAAGATGGCGAACTCAATTTTTATACCTGCTCAGTCAAAATCTTAAACGGAGATCTCAATTCATATTACGATTGGAGTTCGGACGTTATGAATGAAAATTGGAATCCGAAAAAAGCTCAAAATAAGCTGGAAAAAATGTCGGATACCATGATTTGTGACGCAGTTTTGGATCAAGAAATTTTTGCAGGAGTAGGGAATATCATAAAAAATGAAGTTTTGTACCGATGTTATATTCATCCGGAATCTATTATTGGAAAAATTCCTCAAGATGAAATAAGCCAGATAATTGCAGAATGTTCTATTTACAGTTTCGAATTTTTGTATTGGAAAAAGAAATCTGAACTCAAACAAAATTGGAAAATCTACACCAAAAAAATATGTCAAAGATGTAATCTGCCCATTCAATGCAGAAAAACCGGAGTAAGCAAACGAAATAGTTTTTTCTGTACTAACTGCCAACAATTATACAAATGAAAAATCAAGTATTAATAGGATGCTCCAGCTACTATAACCGCTTTTGGAAGAATATTTTTTATCCTTTAAATCTCCCTTCAAAAAAATGGTTTGATTTTTATTGCCAACATTTTAATACTTACGAATTTAATGGAAGTTTCTACAAATTTCCAACGGTTAGAATATTTAATAACTGGTATGATAAAACGCCTGACACTTTTTTGTTTTCGGTAAAAGTGCCGAAAGAAATCACGCACATCAAGAAACTAAAAGAATGTGAAGGGCTTTTAGAAGATTTTTACGAAGTGTGTAAATACGGAATGAAAGAAAAATTAGGAGCTGTCTTGTTCCAATTTCCTCCAAGTTATGATTTTAGTAAAAAAAGACTAGAAAACATTATTGGACTTTTGAATTATGATTTTAAAAATGTAATTGAATTTCGACATGAAACATGGTGGAATGATGAGGTTTGGAGTGCTTTTAAAGACAATAAAATCACTTTTTGCAGTGTAAGTCACCCGAAATTGCCGCAGACGATTTTCAAAGATTTTCCGTTGATTTATATTCGTTTTCACGGAGTTCCAAAAATGTTTTTTTCCAGTTACTCTACAGAAGAATTGCAGCAGGTAAATGAAGCAATAGAAAAAACTACAGGTTTTATTTATTTCAATAATACAGCCAGCGAAGCAGGAATTTTGAATGCTTTGGAGCTGAAAAGAATGAATGTATAAAATTAATTAACCGCAAAGAGCGCAAAGTCTTTCGTAAAGTACACAAAGAAAATTTCTTGTGAACTTAGCGTTTTGCCTTGCGCTCTTTGCGGTTAAATTAAAGTAATCTATAATTTCAAGCTTCCTTCAATTCCGTCATCCATTGTTTTTCCGGTAACCAATGCAGCTGTCATTTTTGCGATGGCAACCATTTTTCCGTTTTTATTGTTCCAATAGTAACCATCTTCAGGAACTACTTTTATGACACTCAGATTCGGGTCATCTACGCCTCCTGGCATCCAGATTTTTACAGCAGGATTCCATAATCTTTCGATAGTTTCTTTGTCATGTTCAATAGTTGCAGTTCCGTGCAAAGTCAGGAATTTATCGTGAGGCTCAGAAAAGAAAATTTCTACCATCGGATTTAATGTGATTTCTGCATTCTGACTGCTGTTTCGATCCGATAAAAACCAAAGTTGTCCTTTATCATCAATTTCCTGAACGGACATTGGTCTCGATTGAAGTCTGTATTCATTGTATGTACAAAACATACATGTTTTAATATTTTCAGCAAGATCTTTTATTTTCTCTACTGCAAATTCATCTGTAAGGTCTTTATGATCGCCCATAACGCTATATTTTTAAAAGTTTATATTGTATTTCTAATTATTTGATTATAGTAAAGTTGCGGCTTTTAAAGCTTTTTTAGCTTATATAATTCAACATAGAAATTATTAGATTTCAATTCTTAATATTTATGTAAGAATTGGAGTAATTAACGATTGTTGGAAAAAAATAGTCTATCTTTGGATTTCATATTTCCCTATAAATGCCATGACAGACTACACTATATTTTATACCGACGATGATGAAGACGATATTACGATCTTTACAGATGCAGTAGATTCGATATCTCAAAACATCATTCTTCAAACATATTCTGAAGGGCAAAAGTTGCTGAACGCTATATTTAATCCGCCTTCAACACCTTATGTGGTTTTTTTAGATTTGAACATGCCGGGAAAAAACGGATTTGACGTTTTAGAAGAATTGAGAAATTCGGATTATAAAAAAGACATTCCGGTTGTTATTTATTCAACTTCAAGCGAACCGGGAATTATTGAAAAATGCAGAACTCTGGGTGCAAATGGTTTTATTACAAAACCAGTTTTAATGAGCGATATTATAAAATCTATAGAACACGCGATTCAAATTGATTGGGGAAAATTTATTACAACCAAATCTAATTTTGTTTTAAATACCAATATTTAAGATAAATCAGGAATATAAATATTGAAGGTTGAACCTTCTCCCTTTTCGCTAGAAACAATGATGGAACCTTTATGGTTTTCTACAATTTTCTTTACAATGGCTAGTCCAATTCCTGTTCCTCGGTATTCGCTTTCAGTATTTAGACGCTGAAAAACTTCGAAGATTTTTTCTTTATATGCCATTTCAAAACCAATTCCGTTGTCGGAAACCTGGAGATGAAGATAAGTTTTGTCTTTAAATTCAGCATTTGGAATTGATTTTCCGTCTATTTGTTCTACTGAAATTTTTACGTGTGGCGGAATGCCCGGTTTAGAAAACTTCAATGCATTTTCTACCAAATTATGAAGCAATTGTCTGAATTGAAATTGTATAAGTGTTGCTTCTCCCAAATGATTGTATTCAATAACGGCATTTTTCTCTTCAATTCGATCCGAAAAATCACTTATAACTTCTTCTGCAATTTCGTCTATTTTAACATTTGTAAAAACACGGTCAGCAGAATTCGCTCTGGAATAGGTCAATAAATCCTGAATCAAATTCTGCATCCTTTTGGCAGAAATCTCAATTCTTGCTAAATACGTTTTGGCAATTGCCGAAATATTCTGTTCATCCAAATCGGCTAATCTGCTTGCAAAAGTCTGAATTTTTCTAAGCGGTTCTTGAAGATCATGACTTGAAATATAGGCAAAAGACTGCAGTTCAATATTCATATTGACCAAATCTCTGTTTTTAAGTTCCAGTTGTGTAGTACGTTCTAGAATTTGTTCTTCAAGGCGATTGGTAAAATTCTTTTGCTCTTCAATATCGGTACTGGTTCCAACCCACATTTGGATTTTTCCAAATTCGTCAAGTTGTGCAATCGCACGACTCAGTTGCCAGCGATATTCTCCATCATAACGTTTAAAACGATGAATAAAAAGAAAATCATGTCCTGATTTTACAGATTCCATCCAAAGTTTTACGTTTTCTTCGCGGTCATCCGGATGTATAATTTGAAGCCAGCCGTTCTTCGTAATTTCTTCTTTAGAAACGCCCGAATAGGTATAAAAAGTTTCATTAAAATAATTCAAATTTCCTAAAGTATCGCTGGTCCAGATTAGCTGTGGCATAGAATCGGCGAGAACTCTGAACTTTTTTTCACTTTTCATTAATACCTGTTGAATATCTTTTTCAATAGTTGAATCCATAACCGTTCCGAGCATTTTTACCGGATTGTTATGGTCGTCAAAAAAGACTTTTCCGTGTACTTTAATCCAGCCAATAGAGTTATCCATTTTCAGAATTCGGGCTTCGTATTTGTAAATACTGGTTTTGAAAGCTTTTTCTAAAGCATCAACCACGATATGTTCATCTTCAGGAAGAATTCGATCGCGAATGTCCTGATGAATAATTTTTCTGTTTTTATCAAAACCAAAAATTTCTAAAATGTTATCACTGTAAATTAATTTTCTCGTTAGAAGATTTAGGTCCCAAGTTGCAATTTCGCCAATTTCAGCTGCTAATCTTGCTCTTTCCTCAGCGGTTTCTACTTTTTTGCGAGCTTTAACCTTCGAAGTTACATCATTTACGGTAACCATAATTCCAGACGCTTTTCCGTTTTTTTCGTAAAGCGTTGTGTATTCGTAATCCAGATAGAATTTTTTTAGTTTTCCTTTAATGTCCACATAGGCAACAGATTCATATTCCCGAATTGTTTTGCCATTGGTGAGCACTTCATTCAATAATTCAGGATATTTTTGATTTTTAAGTTCCGGAAAAACTTCCAACAAAGGTTTCCCAATACAATCTTTCTCTTCTTTTTGCCAAATATCATTCAATAAAGTGGTATTGGCCATTTCAATAATATACTCTTTTCCTCTAAAAATAGCCATTGCAATAGGAGATTCCATCACAATATTTCTAAATGCTTTTTCACTTTCAGAGAGAAGATGTCTGGCTTTTACTTCTGCTGTAACTTCATAAGCTACCACAATTACACCTGTAATGTTCTCATTTTCTTCTTTTAAGGGATAAAAAACGAGATTAAAATAAGCTAATTCTTGTTTGTTGTATCTGTTTAAGGTTACCGCAAACTCGTCAGCGTAGTAAGGTTCGCCGGTTTCGAAGACATTTTTTAGAATAGGATAAGCGGTTTCCTTTGTTTCTGGAACCACATCAAAAATAGGTTTATTTAAGATATTACTTTCCGTTCTGTCTATAATATGGAGGTAAGTAATGTTTGCCATTTCGACAATCAACTCTTTGCCTTTTAAAATACAGATTCCGAGAGGTAATTGTTTAACTGTATTTCTAAAACGTTTTTCACTTTCTTCCAGATTTTTACGAATGGTAACCTGTTTTGTAGTTTCATTACAAATTACTAAAACTCCTGCTGTTTTTCCGTTTTCATCATTTACTGGACTATAACTAAAGGTCCAATAAACGTCTTCCATTTGACCGTTTCTATATATTGGTAATAATTTATCTTCGTACCAGGTAGCGTCTCCTTTTTCTAAAACCTGATCAATTAGAGGTTTGATGAAATCCCAGATTTCAGGCCAGTAATCTGCACCTTTTTTACCTAGAATATCAGGATGTTTGCCATCATTTCCAAGACTTGGACGATAGGCGTCATTATAAAAACAAATATGATCTGGTCCCCAAAATAAAAACATTGGGAATTTTGAATTTAAGAGAATTCCTAAAGTGGTTCGAAGACTTTGCGGCCACAATTCCGGATTGCCAACTGCTGTTTTACTCCAATCTTTAGCACGGATAAGTTTACCCATTTCACCTCCATTTGCCAGAAAATCATAATTGTTATTATTCATTAAAATTAAATTTATTGTCTTAAAAACGAGCAGATTTTCAATGTTATTAAATGTAGTAATTATAACTTGAAAATTCACTTTAATAAAATTAATAAAAAATAAATATTCCTTCAAAAGTGATTTTTGAATGAGCTAAGATTAAAATCGTTTGAGTTAATTTTATCTCTTTTCAATACGGAAATTTGAATAAAAGATTAAAAACATCAGCCATGAAAAGAGAAGATTCAAAACACGAAACCGACTATATAAAGAGATATCAAGAAGAAGGATACACCGTAAATTATGTTTTTGACGGTCATTATTTGATCAATTCTGATACAAAAGCAAATTACAAACCGGAAGATATATTTATTGTAGCCCATCATCGTTATGAAGGCATGAGCGATCCAGATGATATGTCGATATTATATATAATTGAAACAAAAGATGGTGGAAAAGGAACTCATTTATTAGGATACGGACCTACGGCAGATTTAGAAGAAGCCGAGTTTTTTAAAGACATTCCGAAAGCAAATTATTCTAAAAACTCAGACATAGGCGAATTGACATAAAAGGAATAAAAATAGATTGATATTTTTATTTTGCTGATGAGCAGTTGTTTCAAATTTATTTGGAGCAGCTGCTTTTTTTTTAGGGACAGAGGGACAGAGGGACAGAGGGGCAAAGGTATATAGGGCAAAGAAACAAAGAAACAAAGAAACAAAGAAACAAAGAGACAAAGAGACAAAGGGATAGAACGACAAAAGAGAAAATAAAGAAGTGTAAATGACAACAATTATCTTATGCCAAAGAAAACTTTGTCCCTTTGTCACTCTGTCCCTTTGTCCCTCAAAATAAAAATTATGAAAGTTCTCTCCGAAATTGTATAAATAGTTGAGCAGCAATATAAACGAAATTTGAGTTATAGAAATGAAGATAAAACCAGGGTTAGTTTTTATATGAAATAATTACTAGACGTTTATTAAAAAACCAAAGCAAAATAATGAAGAAACTTTACATAAATACTGGAAGCTTTGATGCTGTTTTCAACAACTTTAAAGAGAGTTTTGGCGGTGATTTATTGATTACTGCTAACGAATACAAATTAAAATTTAAATCAAAATGGGCCAATGGAAGTATTTCTGGAATTCGTTTTGAGAAAGAAATGACTTATTTGAGTTTTGATTTCACATTTAATCATGATGTTAGTCTAAGTATCGAATCGAATCCTTTGGCGCCAGTGTTTTTTGTGTATTGCGAACAAGGAAATTTACTTCATAGTTTTGGGCCAAATGGCGAAGTTAAAGGTTTGAAGAAACAACAATCCGGGATCATGAGTAATTCTTCTTCAATTAATAGTGTTTTGTATTTTGAAAGCCATAAACGCATCCAATTTTCATTAATAGGATTGCCAACAAATACTGCCAATTCAAATTCAGATTTTGCTCATCAAGTAAAAAACATATTTATCCACAATTCGGGCAACTATATTTATGTTGGATCTGAAAATCAAAAGATTGGAAATAAATTTCAGGAACTAAAAACAATTCCGCAGCAAGGAACCGTTCGTTATTTATTAATGCGAACTATTCTGAGAGAAATTTTAGAACTAGAAATTGCCCAGCATCGTTATAATTATTTAACGCCATTTCAACCTGTATTGAATTTTGCTGCGAAGCAATTGGGAGAAATAAAAAGACGCTCTCATATCAATTTAATGGCAATTGCCGCACCGGTTTACTTCTTGAAAAGAAACTTACAATCAAGAAATCTGGCCTTAAAACCATACAACCAAAAATTAGCTAGCTAGTAAGCCATATCATATTCTTCACAAAAAAACAGCTTTGGTCAAGCTGTTTTTTTCTTTTTAAGCTATTCCTTTTCATAGTAAATAATAAAATAAACCATAATAAGATTTAAAACCAGAGAAATGCTATTGGTAATTATAATTGGAAAATCGTTTTTTAGAATTCCATAGACAATCCACATAACAATTCCAAAGGTAAGTGTAGCAAACATTTTTAGTGAAATCTCTTTTACTTTCTTAGTTTTCCAAACTTTAAGTATCTGCGGAATAGTAGATAAAGTGATACAAGTTCCTGCGGTAAGACCTATGATGTCGATATAATTCATTTTTTTAGATTTTTGTTAAGTTGGTTTTAGTAATCTCGCAAAGTCGGAGAGTCGCAAAGTTTTTTCTTTGTAAGTTGTCATTGAAATGTTTTATTATTCCGAGGAATGACAAAGCTTTGCGATCTTATAACTTTGTTAATCAAACTCAAAAAATCTTAGCGAACTTTGCGTAAACCTTTGCGCTCTTTGCGGTTAAAAAACACGAAGAAAAATTTTATTAAGTTAGATTAGAATAATCTCGCAAAGACGCAAAAGCGCAAAGTTTTATTTTTAAAGCGTTATACTTATGGTTTTATGATCGAAATCGGAATTACAAACTAGATTTATAAAATAAAAAGAAAGCTTTGCGACCTCATAGCTTTGCTAATCAAACTCAAAAAATCTTAGCGAACTTTGCGAAAACCTTAGCGAGCTTTGCGGTTAAAAAATACAAAGATAAGCCGCAAAGAAAAAAACTCAGCACCTTTAAAAAAAAACTACCCAACAAGTTCCCCACCATTTATATGAATAAATTGCCCGGTAATGTAACTGCTGTCCTCGCAAGCCAAAAACACATAAGCAGGCGCCACTTCAGACGGTTGTCCGGCTCGCTCCATTGGATTGTCTTTTCCAAAATCAGACAATTTGTCGAAACTAGCCACAATCAATGGTGTCCATATAGGTCCTGGTGCAATACCATTTACACGAATTTGTCTTTTGGCCAACATGGTAGAAAGCGATCTTGTAAAACTTACAATTGCACCTTTTGTACTTGCATAATCGGCTAGATGTTCGCTTCCGCGGAAAGCGGTAACAGAAGTGGTATTGATAATAGTATCACCTTTTTCCAAATAAGGAAGAGCAGCTTTTGTAATATAGAAATACGGATAAATATTGGTTTCAAAAGTTTTATGAAGCTGTGTAGCCGTTATTTTTTCCAATTCGTTTTGCGGAAATTGCACAGCCGCATTATTTACGACAATATTGATATTCTTGAAAGTTGTATGGCATTTTTTTACTGCCGATTTACAAAACTTTTCATCTTTTAAATCACCGCTTATCAGCAAACATTGCTGACCTTCTTTTTCGATTAAAGCCTTTGTTTCAAGGGCGTCTTTATCTTCTTTTAGATATACAATGGCAATATTGGCACCTTCTCTCGCAAAATGAACAGCAACACTTCTGCCAATTCCGCTGTCTCCGCCGGTTATAAAAGCCGTTTTTCCAAGTAATTTTCCGCTTCCAACATAATTTTCTCTTATAATTTCAGGCTCAGGATTCATCATGTGTTCATTGCCGGGAAGATTTTGTTTTTGTTCGGGGAATGTTTGTTTCTTTTTCATGATTTTTCTCTTTTTAGCGATTTGTATGCTTCCTAAAATTAGCTGATAATTAAAGTTTTATTGGTCGTAAAAGAAATTTTGTTTGCCTCGATAAATAAAAAACAGACTTTTATGTATGAAAATACATTCATTTGTTTGAAATGTTAAAATAACAAGAAATTTCTAATAACTTCACAATCAGTACCGAAGTCTAAAAAAGATTTAAAAAGTGGGAATTGTGTAAAATATTTCGTTTTAGATAAAAAACCAGCTCGTTATTTTTTTTATACATTTGAGAATTTACATGCCATTTTTAAGAGATACTTCTTCAAATTATTAAAAAAATAAGAAAAATTTTATAGTATTTAAATTTAACAGCTTTGAATTACAACAGATTTAACTCCAAAACATGGTATTAATTGTAGACGATATAAGGGCAAATATCATTGCCTTAAAGAAAACATTAGAGCTGCATAATATCGATGTTGATAGTGCCGAATCTGGAGAAGAAGCTTTAAAGAAAATTCTAAAAACAGATTATTGCTTAATAATCATGGACGTTCAAATGCCAGGACTTGATGGCTTTGAAGTGGTCAAAATCCTTTCTGGAAATCAGCGTACAAAAGACATTCCGGTTATATTTCTTTCGGCTCTTAATACCGAGAAAAAATACATTTTTAAAGGTTACGAAACAGGTGCTGTAGAATATATTACCAAACCAGTAGATTCTGATTTGTTGATTTTAAAAGTAAAAACTTTCATTAAAATCTACGAACAGCAAAACGAACTAAAAGCGATAAAAGACTTACTTTCTAAAGAAATCAAAATTAGAAAAGAAGCACAGGATAATCTTGAAATTAAAATTGCTGAAAGAACAAAAGAACTGGTTCAGAAAAATGAAGAATTAGAACTTCGAAATCACGAATTGCAGCAATTTTCTTGGGTTGTTTCGCACGATTTGAATGAACCAATTCGCAAAATTCAGATTTTTATTAAAATCATAAAAGACCTTTACTTAAAGGCAGATGATAAAGCGGTTGATTATGTAGACCGAACAATAAAGTCGGCTGAGAGAATGCAGACTTTAATTACCGATCTTTTGGCTTATTCCAGACTTTCTGCACAAGTTAAACCAGAGAAAACAGATTTAAACGAAGTGTTGCAGGAAGTGCTTTCTGATTTCGATTATTTGATTGAAAGTAAAAATGCGACTGTAAAAACCAATGAACTTCCAACGGTTGACAGTATTCCGAGTCAGATGCGACAGGTTTTTCAGAACTTAATTGGAAATGCGATCAAATTTTCGGGCAATGATCAGAATCCCGTAATTGAGATTTCTTCTGAAATAATTATAAACAAATCAATTGATAGTCCAACATCTCCGGATGGTAAATTTTGCAGAATTACGGTAAAAGATAACGGAATTGGTTTTGATGAAATGTACCTCGATCGAATTTTTATTATTTTCCAAAGTTTAAATGATCGCCAAACTTACGAAGGAACTGGAATCGGGCTTGCAATAGCCAAAAAAATCATAGACAAACACAACGGATTAATTACAGCTAAAAGTCAACCGGGCGAGGGCGCTAGCTTTATTATTGTGCTTCCTTTACAATACGAATTAAAATAATCAAGAAATATATGAATGGCAATTTTAAAAGAAATTTATTAATAAGTTCGCTAGTTTCACTGCTTGTACTTACAGTCAGTTCTGTTGCTTCGTTTATTAGCATCAAAAGCTTATTAAGCAGTAACTTTTGGGTAAATCATACACAAGATGTAATTTATAATTTGAATGAAGGTTCAGCTATTATTACAGAAGCCCAAACGAGCATGAGAGGTTATTTGCTTACAGCTGATGAACAGTTTGTGGATCGATTTAATGATGCTGAAAGCAGATCAAATTCTTATTTTGAAAAATTAGATGAACTGACAACTGATAATCCTTCACAAAGAAAATTGCTAGAAGAATTAGCCAGCAAGCGTTCCGGTTTTTTTAAATATTTAAACAATCAGATTGTAAAAAAACGTTTAAGCAAAGAAACGCTGATTTTCGATTTGAATGAAGGAAGAAATATGATGAACGAAATGAGAACGCTCATCAAAAAAATTGAAAGTGCAGAACAAAAACTTTTAGCAGAACGTAATGCCAATTCAGAGCAATATGGCAATTATAGTTTGATTTTAATTGTTGTAGCTTTTCTAGTTGCTTTCCTAATTTCGATCGTTTTCATGGCGAGAATTCTGAAAGATTACAACGAAAGATCGTTGTTACAACAGGAATTACAGAAAAAAGACAAAGAAACAGCCGAAAGATTAGAAGTAATTGGCGGTATTGCCAGCCAAATTTCTAAAGGAAATTATGATGTAAATATTGATGATAGAAAATCAGACACTTTAGGAGCTTTAGGTGGTTCGCTGCACGAAATGAAAGATTCATTGAAAAGTTCTTTCGAATTGCTATCTCAAAAAGAATGGTTGCAATCTGGTGTTGCGTCGTTAAATGACAAAATGCTGGGCGAAAAAACGATTCAGAAATTATCTAAAGACGTTATCGAATTTTTATGCCAATATACCAATAGTAGCGCTGGAGTTTTGTATGTGCTTGATGGAGAAGAAATGACCGTTTCTGGAGGTTACAGCTATATTCCAAGTAAAAATAGAGAACGAATCAGAAAAGGCGAGGGGTTAATTGGTCAGGCGATTGTTTCTGGAAAAATGCTGGAATTGAAAACACTTTCTCCAGATGATATTCAAATTAATTATGCTTTAGGCGAAGTAAAACCAACGCATATCGTGGCACTTCCATTGATGGATTATAAAGTGGAAGGAGCTGTAGAATTGGCAAGTATTTATGGTTTTTCTGTCTTACAATTAGAATTTTTACAATTAGTAGCAAACAATATCGGAATTGCCTTAAAAGCAACACAAAACCGTAAGCGAGTTTTAGAATTATTAGAAGAAACAAAATCTCAGTCAGAAGAACTTCAAATTCAACATAGTGAACTAGAAGCTATAAATGCAGAATTGGAAGCGCAAACAGAAAAATTACAAGCTTCTGAAGAAGAACTTCGTGTACAGCAAGAAGAATTGGAACAAACCAATGAAGAACTTTCAGAAAGAAGCGTTTTATTGGAAGAAAAAAATACAGAAATTCAGAAAAAATCGGAAGCTTTAGAACTTAGTACACGTTATAAATCGGAGTTTTTGGCCAATATGTCACACGAATTAAGAACTCCGCTGAATTCTATTTTGTTATTAAGCCGTTTATTGTCAGAAAACAATAACGAAACTATGAATAACGAAGAAATTGAATTTGCAAAAGTAATTCAGAGTTCCGGAAATAGTTTGTTGGGCTTAATTGATGAAATCCTGGATTTATCTAAAATTGAAGCCGGTAAAATGGAGTTGGAATTTTTAGATGTTTCCACAAAGGAAATTACAGACAATCTGTATAATTTGTTCCATATTGTGGCAAAAGAAAAAGGAATCAACTTTGAAATTATTACTACAGACGCTCCAATTGTCATTAAAACAGACAAAATGCGTTTGGAACAGATTCTTAAAAACTTAATTTCAAATGCCATTAAATTTACCGAAAAAGGAACAGTAAGCCTTGAAATAAAAGTAGATTCAGACAATGACAAATTAATTTGTTTCATCGTAAAAGATACTGGAATCGGAATCCCTTTAGAAAAGCAGCCTTTAATTTTCGAGGCTTTCCAGCAAGCCGATGGTTCAACAAAACGAAAATATGGAGGAACAGGTCTAGGATTATCAATCAGTCGTGAATTGGCAAAATTACTTCGAGGGGAAATTACACTTCATAGTAAAGTCAATGAAGGAAGTTCGTTTACCTTATGTCTTCCGGTTTTAGGATTGGCAATCAATAAAATATTGGTGAATAAAATTCAGCCGAAAGAAGTAATCGAAGAAGAAACGGCAAGTAAAGAAGAAAAACCAAAATACATCAGCCAAGTTATTCCACAGGAAATTGAAGATGACAGAGATTCAATTGAAGAAGGCGATAAAGTAATTCTGATTGTAGAAGATGATATCAGTTTTGCAAAATCATTATTGGCTTTCACACAGAAAAAAGGCTACAAAGGAGTAGTTGCCGTAAGAGGAGATTATGCTTTAAATTTTGCCTTGATTTATAAACCAATCGGAATTTTACTGGATATTGAACTTCCCGTGAAAAGCGGTTGGGAAGTGTTGGAGGAATTGAAGAATAATTCGAATACCAAACATATTTCGGTGCATATCATGTCTTCGCATAAATTGAAACAAGAAAGTTTGTTGAAAGGAGCCGTAGATTTCTTAGACAAACCAGTCGCTTTTGACAAGATTCCAGAAGT
Organism: Flavobacterium potami; assembly: GCF_020026915.1. Lineage (GTDB taxonomy): Bacteria > Bacteroidota > Bacteroidia > Flavobacteriales > Flavobacteriaceae > Flavobacterium > Flavobacterium potami. Next base: position 785,239 of record NZ_JAINUY010000002.1, read on the forward strand.
TTTTATGCGTATTGAACACATTATCAATAAGGAATCTCAAAAAGTTTTAATTATTGAAGACAATCCGAAACACGCTAAAGCATTGGCTTATTTCTTAGAAACGTACAATATCAATTCAGAAATTAAAAGTGAAGTTTCAGAAGGATTATCTGTTTTAAGTAAGCAAGATGTCGATTGCGTCATTCTGGACATGGGAATTCCGGATAAACAAGCTTACGAAATTTTGGATGGTGTAAAGAAAAGTCCAGGTTTAGAAAACCTTCCGGTAATTGTCTTTACAGGAAAAAGTTTGTCTATTAAAGAAGAATTGAAAATTAGAAAATATGCCGATTCTATCATCGTAAAAACGGCACATTCGTACCAAAGAATGCTGGATGAAGTATCGCTTTTCCTTCATTTAGTAGAAGAAAAGAAAGAAGGAAAAGTAAAAGAAGTACACAAAAAACTGAATTCATTAAACAATATTTTATTTGAGAAAAAAGTATTAATTGTAGATGATGATGTTCGAAACATATATTCCCTTTCTAAGGCTTTAGAAGCTTTTAAAATGAATGTTATTACCGCTTTTGATGGAAAAGAAGCCATTAAGATTTTAGATGAAAATCCGGATACAGACGTCGTTTTATTAGATATGATGATGCCAAATATGGACGGTTATGAAACGGCGGAAAAGATTAGAAGTAATCCTAAATTCCTTAACTTAGCAGTTATTGCCGTAACAGCCAAAGCAATGACAGGAGACCGTGAAAAATGTATTAAAGCAGGAGCTTCAGATTACATTACAAAACCTGTAGATGTAGATCAGCTTTTATCGCTGTTACGAGTTTGGTTATATGATAAAATTTAACCCTTTAAAACGCTGTAAATGGGAAAGAAACGAGTCTTGATTGTTGATGATGATTCCAGGAATATTTTTGCTTTAGTAAATACACTAAAAGCGAAATCATTTGATTGTTTGTCTTGTTTGAGTGCCGAAGAAGCACTTAAAATATTAAAAGACGACGATTCGATTGATGCCGTTTTAATGGATATGATGATGCCAGAAATGGATGGTTATGAGGCAATTCCGCTTATAAAAGCAATTCCGTCACAAGAATCAACTTTGGTGGTTGCCGTAACGGCACAGGCGATGGCAGGAGATAAAGAAAAATGTTTGGAGGCTGGGGCAGATGCTTACATCTCAAAACCCGTAGATGTGGATAAATTACTACAGATCTTGGGAGAAATTTAAATGAATTATGATTGAAGATATTGAATTAGAAGCTCTAATTAATGACGTTTACGAATACTATGGTTTTGATTTTGGAAGTTATTCCAGAGCTTCACTTAAGAGACGTGTAAGTAGAGTTTTCTATTTAGATGGATTTAAGCATTTTCATGAATTTCTTTCAAAAGTCCGCACAGATCCAGAATACTGCAAAAGAATGATTGATGAAATCACGGTAAACGTGACAGAAATGTTTCGCGATCCTTCTTTTTATATGACACTCCGAAAAGATATTCTTCCCTTGTTGGGAACAAAACCTTTTATAAGAATCTGGCATGCAGGATGTTCTACTGGCGAAGAAGTCTATTCGATGGCCATTATGTTGAAAGAACTCGGTTTATTGCATAAATCTATTTTATACGCAACAGACATTAATGCAGCAGTTTTAGAAACAGCTAAAAGTGGTATTTTTCCGTTGCGAATGATAAAAGATTACGCAGATAATTATCGTGATTCAGGCGGACAAGAAGATTTTTCAGATTATTATATTGCCAATTATGGTTATGCAAAATTTAGTGAAGATCTTTCAGAAAAAATGGTTTTTTCGCAACACAATTTAGTGTCTGATACTTCCTTTAATGAATTTGACCTCATTTTGTGTCGAAACGTTTTAATTTATTTTGATAATAATCTGCAAAAAAGAGTCGTTAATTTATTTGATGACAGCTTGGCTGTTTTAGGATTTTTGGCGCTTGGAACAAAAGAAACTATAAAATATTCTATATCTCCAACCAAATACAAACAGTTTGAAAGAGAAAAAATATGGAGGAAAATAAAAGAATAATAAAAGATTGTAAAGTCGTTATAATTGGAGGTTCAGCTGGAAGTTTGCAGGTATTACTGCAAATTTTGCCTTTTATAGAAAATCCAATTTCATTTGCTATTGTCATTGTAGTGCATAGAAAACAATCTGATGAACAGACTTTAGAGGCTTTATTAGCTTTAAAATCTCAGGTTAAAGTAATAGATGTAGAAGACAAAGTGGCTTTAAAACCCGGCTTTATTTATATAGCACCTTCTAATTATCATTTACTGTTTGAGAAAGAAAAAACACTTTCTTTAGATACTTCTGAAAAGATAAATTACAGCAGACCAACTATTGATGTTTCTTTTGAATCTGCTGCTGAAATATATGGTTCTGCCTTGGTCGGAATATTACTTTCTGGTTCTAATTCAGACGGAACGATTGGAATGAAGGCAATTCAGAATGCGGGCGGAATAACCGTTGTACAAAACCCAGTTTCGGCAGAAATGTCTTTCATGCCCAATAATGCCATTTTGCACACCCAACCAGATTATGTTTTAAATACAGAAGAAATCTTAGCATTTATAAAAGAAATCAATCCCGATTAATTTTTGTCTTCAGGCAAAATAACTTTATTGAGTTCAGCCTCTTTTTCTGCTTTTTTCTGCGCTGCTTTTCCTCTTCCGATCGGAATTCCTGCCGTTAAATACAAAGATCTGTTGTATTGATTGTTTGGTCCGTCGCCTTTCATTACGGTGACTAATCCATAATAATACTGAACGGTAATGTTTAAACCATTGCCGACATTTAAATGATAACCGGTTCCAATAGCAAGTCCCGCATCAATTACATGAACTTGATCGCGAATGTTTTTCTTGTAAATGACATCGTCTTTATCAACTTCTTTTTTAAATTGATCAAAAGCTTTTGCTAATAGTCCAAATTGCGGACCGGCCTTGAGATAAATTCTGTTTTTAAATTGGTATTTTATTAAAATAGGAACATTAAAATAGCGTATTTCACGGTTTACACTTCCGCCTGCAAAAGTATTGTCCAGATTTTCGTCATTTAAAGAATACAGCGGAATATCCTGAGCTCCCATTGGCGATTTTACAATTACTCCCGTGTTGATCATCCAAGCGGGATTTTTTCTTGATTTAAGATCAAAATAAAAACCGAGATTAAATCCAGGATTGGTCTTAGAAGATCCCATGTTAGAAATCGTAGAAAAGTTTGCACCACCTTCCAGACCAAATTCTAAAAATTCCGAGTTCAGTTTATCTCCAAAAATCAAGGAAATTAAAACTTGAGATTGCAGAGAAGAAACACAGAAAAATGCAGCTATAATAAATAAACCCTTTTTCATATAAGAAATGAATTAAAGACCAAAACGATACTGAAGACCTCCAAGAACTTGTGTTCGACTACCTAAAAAACCAGCCTCGACTCTAAACATAAGATGTGGGTTTAATTGGTATTGCGACCCGACAATAAAATTCCACATATCTTTTGGCCTTTTTTGAAGAGAATATTGTACAGACGAAGATTCTGCGGTACTCAATGCACCGTCTAAAGTCGCCAAAATAGTTCCGGCACTTTCTAAAGCTCTGTTTGCAGTGTTATGTTTTACAATGTTAGACGGATTTTTTTGTTCAGCAGGTGTAAGACTATCCCACCAAGTATTAACTTGTGTTTGATTTTCGTCTACTTTTGCCAGACCGCTATCTACTTTTTGTTGCGCATTTTCTAAATCTATAAATTCAGATAATGGCAGATTTCCGTTGGTATCTCCAGAAATATGAACCCTAAAACCACCAACCCAAAAGGCAATATTCTGGTCTTTATCTCTAAACGGTTTAAAAGTTTTTCCCAATCTTGGTCCAAAGACATAAGAAAACGCAGGTTTATCAAGAGAACTGATATCGGTCCACGCCATATTCATATCCAAAGCTAGCCATCCGCCTCCGATACCGATAGTAGGAGTCATTCCTATACCAAATGTCGTAGCATTAAAATTGGCTTTTGTACTAAAACTTGCAATTTGCGACCAGTTGTTGTCTGCATCAGGAATGTAAATTCCGGCATTAATTTTTGTTGCTGTATTGGCTTTTCCAAAAACACCGTAAATGTTTAAAAAAGGAAGCAGCCAAATATCAGGACGTATAGTAAGCGCACCAGCTTCTACGTGCGACTTATCAAAGCGCACAATTTCATCAAGGTTATACATCGGTCCGTTGTTGAAACCAACCTGAAGATCATTGATAACGATTTGAGAATCCTGCCAAAAATAATTAACAGAAAGTCCTGCAGAATAAGGAAGTTTGTATCCTTTTTTGGCTACTTTTTCTCCCCATATAGGCAAAGCATAAGGATAATCGGCGACTTTGAGGCTGTCTTTGACTTCTTGATTTTTTTGTCCGACCACTTTGTCAGTGTAGACTTGTCCGAAGATTGGAATACTGCATAATAATAAAAGGGCTGATATTAGTTTGTAACATTTCATTTGTTTGTAGTGTTTTAAATTAATTAAACTGCTTAAATAAATGCGTACTAATGATTTCTTTGGGGAATTCTCGGCTTATTTTTTCTTTTACAGGATTGTAGAAAATGGTATGAACTAAATTTTTATGGTGTTAAATTGTGTTAAAGTTAATTAAAAATTTTTAACGATTTTCATTTTTTTTGATAAAGTGATGTTGTAAACTAAAGATAATCAAGGGTTTTTTGAATATTAAGTTTTACTTAAGAAGCTTTATTGATTGGATTAAATATTTAATTGTAATAAAATAAACCTTACTTTTGTTTTTATGAAATGGATAGCAATATTCTTATCGGTTTACCTGATGGCGCTTTCAAACATGCCTTGTGCTGATATGGAAGTGAATAGTGCTATGCATAAAACAGCGCAGTTTGCTTCAGAAGACAATCATTCGCACGACAAAGAAAATGATTTATGTTCTCCTTTCTGTGCCTGTAACTGCTGTGGAATTCAAGTATTAAGTTATCAAACTCCGATAACTTTTGAATTTTCAAAAGCTGATCCTCTTATTTTAAGTCCGTTACCAAGCTACAATTCTGTTTTTGTTTCTAATTTCTACGGAAGCATTTGGCAGCCCCCTCAGTTAGTATAATGAAGTCCTTTCCGATTAGTCGGAATTTGGATTAGAGAAGTGTGGATTTTCCACAAAATCAAGATAGACAAGAAGATTGTCTCATTTCTCATTTCATTATAAAATCAAATGTTAGATAAAATCATACAATTTAGTATAAGGAATAAGTTCATTATACTATTATTTACTTTGGTATTAATTGCCGTAGGGAGTTATTCTCTTAAAAAATTACCATTAGATGCTCTTCCTGATATTACCAATAATCAGGTTCAGATTATCACCACAGCGCCAACACTTGCCAGTCAGGAGGTAGAGCAGTTAATTACGTATCCTTTAGAACAAGCCGTAAAAACAGTTCCCGATGTTATTGAACTTAGAAGTATTTCCCGTTTCGGATTATCGGTTGTAACGGTTGTTTTTGAAGATGATGTTGATATTTATTGGGCGAGAGAACAGATTTTTCAGCGTTTAAAGCAAGCTGAAGAAAATATTCCCGCTTATGTAGGATCGCCAGAATTGGCCCCAATTAGTACAGGTTTGGGCGAAATTTACCAATATGATGTTTATGCCAAAAAAGGCTATGAAAAAAAATACAGTGCGGTAGATTTAAGAACAATTCAGGATTGGATTATTATTCCGCAATTGCAAGGAATTAAAGGTGTTGCGGACGTAAGTTCCTGGGGAGGAAAACTAAAACAATACGAAATTGCAGTTAATCCGAACACATTGAATAGTTTAGGAGTAACGATTACAGAAATCTTTGATGCTTTAGCCAAAAACAATCAGAATACCGGTGGAGCTTATATAGAAAAAGATCAATATGCTTATTTCATTCGTGGTGTCGGAATGGCAAAAGGAACAAAAGATTTAGGCAATGTCGTAGTAAAAAACAGAAATGGTTCTCCCGTTTTGGTGCGAGATGTAGCACAGGTTCGCGAAGGTGTGGCGCTACGTTATGGTGCTTCTACCAAAGATGGTAAAGGCGAAATTGTTTCTGGCTTGGTTTTAATGCTAAAAGGAGAAAATTCAAAAGCCGTTGTAGATAGAATTCACGAAAAGATGATTCAAATCAACAAAAGTCTTCCAGAAGGAGTAACCGCAGAAGCTTTTATTGACCGAGGGAAATTAGTTGATAACGCCGTTGGAACAGTGACTAAAAATCTATTGGAAGGAGCTTTAATTGTGATCTTTGTTCTGATTTTGTTTTTAGGAAATCTTCGTGCTGGGTTGATTGTCGCATCTGTTATTCCGCTTGCCATGCTTTTTGCTATTATTTTGATGAATCTCTTTGGCGTAAGCGGAAATCTAATGAGTTTAGGTGCCATTGACTTCGGAATTATAGTGGACGGTGCTGTAATTATTGTAGAAGCTACTATGCATCATTTGCAGAAATTCAAAAGCAAAAAAGAATTAACGCAGGAAGAAATGGATGCAGAAGTCTATAATTCGGCTTCAAAAATTAGAAATAGTGCTGCTTTTGGCGAAATTATTATCCTGATTGTCTATCTGCCGATTTTAGCTTTAATCGGAACAGAAGGGAAAATGTTCAAACCAATGGCAATGACAGTTGGTTTTGCAATTATTGGCGCTTTTATTCTGTCGCTAACCTATGTTCCGATGATGAGTGCTTTGTTTCTTTCAAAGAAAACAGAACATAAAGAAAACTTTAGCGATCGCATGATTTTATGGCTTGAGAACTTGTACATGCCATTATTGAAAAAAGCACTTGAATTCAAAAAAGTCGTTTTGGGAGTGGCCATCGGATTATTCGCCTTGAGCGTAATTATTTTTCAAAATATGGGAGGTGAATTTATTCCAACCATAGAAGAAGGAGATTTGGCTATGAATGCGACAATTATGACGGGAAGTTCGCTTTCTCAAACCATTGAAACCACTACAAAGTACGAGCAGATTTTAAAAGCAAAGTTTCCAGAAATCAAAACGATTGTGAGTAAAATTGGAAGCGGTGAAATTCCGACTGATCCAATGCCAATCGAAAGCGGCGATTTGATTATTGTTTTGAAGGACAAAAAAGAATGGACTGGAAAATATCATAATTGGGTGGATTTGGCGAATGCAATGAAGGAAGAAATGGAAGTAATTCCAGGAGCTAACATCGAGATTTCGCAGCCCATTCAGATGCGTTTTAATGAGTTAATGACGGGAAGCCGTTCTGATATTGCGATCAAAATATTTGGCGACGATTTAGAAATTCTGGATGCTAAAGCAACCGAATTGATTTCGAAAATCAAAACTATTGAAGGTGTTGGCGATTTGAAAGCCGATAAAGTAACAGGATTACCGCAGATTACCATTAAATACGATTATAATAAAATTGCACTTTATGGATTGAATATTTCAGATATCAACCAGATTATTCGTTCTTCATTTGCGGGCGAAAGTGCTGGAAAAATCTACGAAGAAAGCAGAAGATTTGATGTTGTAGTAAGAATGAACGAAGACAATCGTGCGGATATTACCGATGTCAGCAATTTGTTTATTCCGCTTCCAAACGGACAGCAAGTACCACTTTCACAAGTTGCTTCGGTCGAGTACGAGCAAGGCCCGGTGCAGGTTATCCGCGAAGACGGAAAACGAAGAATTACCGTGGGTTTGAATGTGCGTGGTCGAGATATTCAAAGTGTGGTGGAAGAAATTCAACAGCGATTAGATAAAAACTATAAACTTCCTTCGGGTTATTTTATAACGTACGGCGGACAATTTGAAAACCTAATCGAAGCTTCACAACGTCTTTTGGTTGCATTGCCAGTGGCATTAGGATTAATTCTGGTGTTGCTTTATTTTACTTTTAACAGCGTCAAACAAGCATTTTTAATATTTACCGCTATTCCGCTCTCTGCTATGGGCGGTGTTTTCGCTTTATTACTAAGAGGAATGCCTTTTAGTATTTCTGCAGGAATCGGATTCATTGCTTTGTTTGGAATTGCGGTTTTAAACGGAATTGTCTTGATCTCGTATTTCAATCAACTTAAAAATGAAGGAATTACAGATCCTTTGCAGCGTGTTTTTATTGGAACTAAAACGAGATTAAGGCCAGTCTTGATGACAGCAGCTGTAGCATCTTTAGGATTTTTACCAATGGCTTTGTCAACAAGCGGTGGAGCAGAGGTACAGAAACCTTTGGCAACGGTTGTTATTGGTGGATTATTTTCGGCTACTTTATTAACCTTAATCGTTTTACCGATTTTGTATTTGTTGTTGGAGCGTGGATTTAACCACAAAGAGCGCTAAGATTTACGCAATGAACGCTAAGAAAAATAAAAAAATGAAAGACTTACTATATAATATTTTAAGAAAAACAAACTTTGCGAACTTCGCGCTTACTTTGCGAACTTTGCAGTTATGTGCGTTTCTACTACTAAGCGCAACAGCATTTGCTCAAGAATCTATTAGCTTAGAAAAAGCAGTAGAACTCGCCAAATCAAACAACATCGACTTAAAAATAGCCGATAAAGAGATCGAAAAACAGACTGTTCTTAAAAAAGCAGCTTTTCAGCCGGATCCGCTTCAGGTGCAATATCAGGGCGGACAATTTAATAGTGTCGATTTTGATCATAATGTCTCGATTCAGCAGTTTTTCCCGCTAGGAAATATCACAAAAGCCAATCGACAATTGCAGGAAGAACTGGCAAAACTGGCTGAAAAAAGAAAAGCCTTGTCTTCTTATGAAATTGAAAAAGCAGTTACTTTGGCTTACTATCAATATTTGTATGGTATTTCGATTCAGAAATTAAACTCGGAATTGAATGCTATTTATACCAAATTTTTGAAGAATGCCGAATTACGTTTTAAAACAGGAGAGAGCGGTAATATAGAAGTGATTAGTGCCAAAGCAAAAGTCAAAGAAATCGAAACGCAGAAAGCGCAGTTGGAATACGATTTGGCAATTTATCAAAAGCAATTGCAGTTTTTTATTCAGACCGATGAAAATATTGTTCCAGATAAAAATACGGCTTTGCAATACACTTTCGTGGAAAATGATCTAAACACCAAAGCAGAAGTTTTGATGACCGATTTTTACAATCAGCAAATTTCGGTTTATCAAAAAGAAGCAGGGACTTTTAAAGCTTTGAGAACTCCAAAAGTAGGATTTGGCTATTTTGCACAGACTATAAACACGGAATCTTTATTTCAGGGTTTTACGGCGGGATTACAGATTCCACTTTTTGGAGGTGTGAATACAACAAAAGCCAAAGCTGCTGAAATCAGTATTTCGCAGTCGCAATTGGCATTAGATAAAAACAAAATGATGCTGAATTTACAAAGGGAAGAGTTAAAAAATAACTTCGAAAAACAGCAAAAGAATTTAGCTTATTTTCAAAATGAAGGATCGCAATATGCAGATCAAATTATTGAAACGGCACAGAAAAGTTATGCCAACGGAGATATGAGTTATTGGGCGTATATCAGTTTTTTGAATCAAGCTATCGATATTAAAAAACAATTTGCAGAAGCAACGCACAGCTATAATCAAAGTGCGATCGAACTTCAATTTCCAACCATCAAAAACAATTAAAAATGAAAAATATATTTGATAATAGTTTAATCGCAAAGAACGCAAAGTTTTCGCAAAGAACGCAAAGTTTAATTTCCTTGCGTGCCTTGCGCTTTGTCTTTGCGTGCCTTTCGGTTATTTCCATAACAAGCTGTAATGAAAAGAAGACCGAAGAACCACAGGAAGAAGAAAAAGAAACTACAGAAGTTTCCTTAACCGCTTCGCAATACAAAACGGTTGGAATTGAAACAGGAATTGTTGAAGATAGAAACCTGAATAAAATCATCAAAGCAAATGGTTATACCACAGTTCCTCCACAAAATTCTGCTGAGGTTTCGACTTTAATTGGTGGAACCGTAAAAGATATTTATGTTTTGGAAGGAACCTTTGTCAATAAAGGAAAAATTCTGGCAACGATTCAAAATCTGGAAGTTATCGGAATGCAGGAAGATTACCAGTCGGCTGTAGCCAATGTCGAATATTTGCAGTTAGAATACAATCGTCAGAAAACATTGAGTGATGAAAATGTGAATCCGAGAAAAACTTTTCAGGAAGTAAAAGCCAAATTAGCAACCGAAAGAGCCCGCGCTCAGGCCGCAAAAAACAAACTTGATGCTTTGCATGTTAATACAAAAGGAACGACTTCAGTTGTGCCAATTGTTTCGCCTATCAATGGTTTTGTTGGAAAAATCAATATTGCCAAAGGAGCTTTTGCCAATACTGGAGTTTCACTTTTTGAGGTGGTCGATAACAGTCAGATGCATTTGGACTTGAATGTTTACGAGAAAGATTTGGAATCAATTTCTATTGGTCAGATTATCGATTTTGTATTGACAAACCAGTCCAATAAATCGATTAAAGGAAAGATTTTCGGAATCAATAAATCATTTTCTAATGAAAGTAAAACCGTTGCGGTTCATGCCAAAATTGATCCCGCAGATGCAAAAGGATTAATTCCAGGGATGTATGTTTCGGCCAATATTAATATTACAAATGCAACAGTTCCTGCCTTACCAAAAGATGCTGTTGTAAGAAATGCAGATAAGTATTTTGTGTTTGTACAAGAAGATGATAAAGCCGAAGAAAAACACGATCATAAAGAGGGAGATAAAGAAGAAATTCACGAACAAGAAGTCCATTTTAAAGCAATAGAAGTAATTCCGGGAACAACAGATTTAGGTTTTACAGAAGTGAAGTTTGTGAATGAAATTCCAACCAATGCTAAAATTGTAACAAAAGGCGCCTTTTACTTGCTTTCAGCAATGAAGGGCGGAGGAGAACATACGCATTAGTTTTTTTGAGATGCTAAGGTTCTAAGATACTGAGAGGCTAAGTTTTTTTTCTCATTTTATGTCATTTCGACGAAGGAGAAATCACACTAGAATTTCTATAAAGTGTATTGCCAATTTTTGTCGATTCCCGAGTGTGATTTCTCCTTCGTCGAAATGACAAATAGTTTGGTTAATGATAATCAAACAAAAAAAAACTTAGAGTCTTCGCATCTTTGTGGCAAAAAAACGATACAAATTGCTTAAATTTAGAACATAATTTTTAACAAAGTTTCTAGAACCTGAAACCTGAAACTTTAAACTTGAAACTCAAAAATGATACATCAAGATAAAGAAATAAAAAACACAAAAAATAAAACCAAACCTTCCTGTTGCTGTTCGCATGATGAACCTGCGCATTCTGATGATGACGGACATAATCATGAAGGACACGATCATGAACACAATGTAGAGGGAAGCCTTTTCAAATTATTTCTACCATCCATAGTATCTTTTGTTTTACTGATTATCGGAATTGGTTTTGACAACTATTTTCCGCAAAGTTGGTTTACAGAATATGTTAGAATTGTTTGGTATGCAATTGCGTATCTTCCAGTTGGGCTTCCCGTTTTACGAGAAGCTTACGAAAGTATAGTAAAAGGAGACGTTTTCTCTGAGTTTTTTCTAATGTGTATTGCCACAATAGGAGCTTTTGCAATCGGCGAATATCCTGAAGGAGTTGCTGTAATGCTGTTTTATACTATTGGAGAAACCTTTCAGGGAATGGCTGTAAACAGAGCAAAATCGAGTATTAAAAGCCTGTTGGATCAACGCCCTGATGAGGTTAACATTTTAGAAAATAATGTTGCAGTAAAAGTTAAAGCCAAAGATGTTGCGATTGGAGCAATTATTCAGCTTAAAGCAGGAGAAAAATTAGGTTTGGATGGAGAATTGTTATCAGATTCTGCTTCGTTTAACACCGCAGCTTTAACTGGTGAAAGTAAACCTGATACCAAAAAGAAAGGTGAAACCGTGCTAGCGGGAATGATTAACGGAAATACAATTGCTGAGGTCAAAGTGACAACTGCCTATAATGATAGTAAGTTGTCTAAAATTTTGGAATTGGTGCAAAATGCCACAACCAAAAAGGCGCCTGCAGAATTGTTCATCAGAAAGTTTGCTAAAATCTATACGCCAATTGTGGTTTATTTAGCCATTGCGATCTGTTTAGTACCGATTCTTTTTGTGGATAATTATGTTTTTACAGATTGGTTATATAGAGCATTAGTTTTTTTAGTTATTTCTTGTCCTTGCGCATTGGTTATCAGTATTCCGCTTGGGTATTTTGGAGGAATTGGCGCTGCAAGTAAAAACGGAATTCTTTTTAAAGGGAGTAATTTTCTGGATAGTATTTCGACAATTCAAAATGTTGTGGTCGACAAAACCGGAACAATGACGGAAGGTGTTTTTAAGGTTCAAGAAGTTGTTGTAAAACCTGAATTCAATAAAGAAGAAATTCTGAAATTAGTCAATGTTTTAGAAAGCAGAAGTACACATCCTGTGGCAACAGCCATTCATAATTATGTTGGAACAATCGATGCTGCTATTGACTTAAAAGATATTGAAGAAATTTCCGGACACGGATTAAAAGCTTCGTACAACGGAAAAGAATTGTATGTAGGGAATTTTAAGCTTCTAGATAAATTTAGTATTGCATATGATACTGATCCGTCAACTATAGTTTATACCACGATTGCAATTGCTTACGAGGGTAAATTTGCGGGTTATTTAACCATTGCTGATGAGATTAAAGAAGACGCGAAAGAAACGGTTTCTAAATTGAATAAGTTAGGAGTAAAACTAACCATGTTAAGCGGTGATAAAAGCAATGTCGTTCAGTTTGTAGCAGATAAACTCGGAATAACAAAAGCGTTTGGTGATTTACTTCCGGAAGACAAAGTCAATAAAGTCAACGAAATTAAAGCCAAAAACGAAACAATTGCTTTTGTTGGCGATGGAGTAAACGATGCGCCTGTAATCGCTTTAAGCACGGTAGGAATTGCTATGGGCGGTTTAGGAAGCGATGCAGCAATCGAAACGGCAGATGTTGTTATTCAAGATGATAAACCGAGCAAAATCGCAATGGCAATCAATATCGGGAAACAAACTAAAAAGATTGTCTGGCAAAATATTACATTAGCATTTGTTGTAAAAGCTTTTGTATTAATTCTTGGTGCTGGCGGACTTGCCACGATGTGGGAAGCTGTTTTTGCTGATGTTGGCGTGGCGCTATTAGCGATTTTAAATGCTGTGAGGATTCAAAAGATGAAGTTTTAATCCAATTTCTATAAAATGTCTTTTATTATAAATTTAAAAACTTTTAGGAGTAATTAAAAAGGAAAAGCTGGTACAAATTTGCATTTTATTTTATGAAATGTGATTACTATGACTACAACTTTACGCCAGTTTTTTAAAACTTTATTATTACTCTTATTTTTTACCCATTCTCTTGCAGGAATAGCCCAGATTAAAATCAATGAGGTTATGGTTAGCAATACAATGAATTACGATCCAACCGTATATAATTTTTCTGATTGGATCGAATTGTATAATCCATCCAATTCAACAATTAATTTCCGTAATTATTATTTTTCAGATGATATAAATCAGCCTACAAAATGGCAAATTAAAACATCTAGAGCAACAATTTCCAAATTGGGTTTTTTTCTGGTTTATTTTGATGAAGCAGATAATACTTTCAACGCTAATTTTAGGCTAGAACCTAAGGGAGGCACAATCTATATGTTTGATGTCAACAAAAATCTGGTCGATAAAATTACTTATCCAGCCTTAAATAATGGCAATGTATCATATGCAAGAACAGTTGACGGGGGAAATGATTGGAGTTTGATGACTTATCCAACTCCCAAAACGACAAATACTAAAGGAGTACCTGCATCAAAACAAGCTGAGCAAGCAGTTTTCAGTGAATCAGGTGGTTTTGTAAATGGAACAAAACAAATTACATTATCTAGCAAAACTCCAGGAGCAGTAATTTATTATACTTTAAATGGAGATGAACCATTTGATCCAACAACTCAAATTACCGATGCTTCAAAAATGCTTACAGGTAAAGCATTGGTTTATAACGGACCAATAAGTGTTAGTAATGCCGTAATCAGAACAAAAGTATATGCAAAAGATTATTTACCAAGCACTGTAACAACACAATCTTATCTTCAAAACAAGCGAGGTATAAATTTACCTGTTTTTTCTGTTGCTATTAATGAAAAGTACCGAAAAGATGGAACATTAGGCATCTGGCGAAATTATAATAACAAGATAATGAAACGACCGTCAAATGTTGAATTCTTCCCATCACAAACCGAACAGTCTGATTTTAATTATCAAATGAATGTTGAGATTTTTGCAGCAAGTCAGCGTGCTAAAGAACATAAACAGTTTAATATTATCGCAGACAAAAGATTTCAAGGTAATAACCGATTGAAGTATGATTTTTTTAATGAAAAGAAAGGTCAGCAGAGAAAGTCGATAACTTTAAGAACATCAGGGCAGGATGGAAGTAAAACCATGATGCAGGATGCCTTAGTTCATGTTTTAATTAAAGACCAAATGGATATTGACAGAAGAGCTTACCAGCCTGCTGTAGTATATATAAATGGAAATTACAATGGTTTAATGAACATTCGCGAAAGAACTCAAAAAGATTATTTAGAATCTAATTACGGTTTGGAGAAGGATGAATATGATTTATTAGGAAAGCATAACGACTATCCTTCTATTCGTGCTTCTCAAGGAAATATGAATCAGTGGAATGAGATGATTGCTTATTTAAAAGCTAACAGTCTTAAAGAGGATGCAAATTATTTAAAATATTCTGATAAATATATTGACGAACAAGAGGTATTAAATTATTTTTTAGTTCAAACTTATATCAATAACCGTGATCAACCAGATAATAATATAAAAGCTTGGAGACCTTATAAAAATAAAACAAAATGGCGTTATATTCTGCATGATGCTGATTTGGCTTTAATAACATACTCTTCTTCAGATAATAATATTGACAGAACCCAAAAGAGTTCTACAAGTTCTATGGGGTACGTTTTCTACAGTCTTTGCAAAAATGCTAAGTTTAAAGAAAAGTTTGCTGGGCAATACTTAACACATGCGTATCAAACATTTGATCCTGTTAGAACAACACCTATTATTGACAGTCTTGCCCGTAACATCGAAAATGAAATTTCATATACTCATGATGTTCATTCTTCAGTGCCAACTTTGGCAAACTGGAAAAAATATATCCAATCTATGAGAGAATATTGGGGTAAGAGACAATCGTACGCTATTAAACATGTAAAATCTTCTTTTGGATTAAGTGGGAATGAAATGGCTTTTGCTGTAAACAACGAATTTAACAAAGGGGATGTACTTCTAAATACTGTCAAGCTTTTAAGGGATTTTGATGGTAAATATTTGCAGAATCTTTCTTATAAATTAGAAACAAAATCGAAACCTGGTCATCAATTCAGTTATTGGAATATTGAAGTGGATGGCGTTAGTACAAAAGAATATAATGCTAATTATTCAGGAATAATTCCTGCGAAAGCTTTGAATGTAGTTATTACAGCAATTTATGATAATGATGATCGTATCTTATCGAGTGCAAAAAAAATCATAAAAGAAAATACGGTACAAGATAATATCGAATCGATAAATAAAGCAGCTCTAGATGAAATAGCATTGTTAGATACAAAATTTGATGTTATGATTTATCCAGTTCCTATAACTGAAAATGAATTGAGC
Organism: Flavobacterium potami; assembly: GCF_020026915.1. GTDB lineage: Bacteria > Bacteroidota > Bacteroidia > Flavobacteriales > Flavobacteriaceae > Flavobacterium > Flavobacterium potami. Next base: position 800,972 of record NZ_JAINUY010000002.1, read on the forward strand.
ATAAATACAATAAATTGCACCATCAATGAAGTAGAATTTTATTCGATTAATGGAAGTTTAGTTAAGAGAATGAAAGCTGAGACCTTACCTTTGGATGTTTCATTTTTAAATAAAGGAGTTTATATATTGAAAATTTATACGGATAAAGGAGTAGTGGTCAAAAAAGTAATTAAATAAAAATAAATTAGAGTTGAAATTAAGTTTTTAATCTTCAAAAAAGCCTATTCTTACAGCGAATAGGCTTTTTTATGTTTTCTAAAACTTTATTTCAATTAAAGCGTCATCATTTTCTAATACAATTTCTATCGGATTACTTTCGGAAGGAATTTGAGTAGGATACCAATTTCGAGTTGGTTGTACGAGAATCAATAAACCTTCATGATCTCCAATTGCTGCAAATTTATCAGTATTTGTATTTTGAGAAAAGAAATGCAATCCATGTTCTTCAATTAATTGATTTCCTAATTCTAAAGGATTTTCGGTAACAATTCCGATTTCGCTTATATTTAAAATAGAAGCAGAGTTGAATTCTCCAACTTGTTCGTTATTAAGATCGTGTCTGGCAATGAACTCCAGTAAATTCCCGTTGTGATCGAAGAAATAAATAGAATGCGCATTCCAATTTTCGAAATTTGTCACTACGGTTTTATCTTCTAAAACAATCAAATCAACTTTGTCTTTGCACCACTGAATGGCTTCTTCAAGCTGATTTTCGGGAATATTAAAAGCAAAATGATAGATAGAATTAAACTCAGGATCTTCAACAAATTTTAAAATTGAAGTTCCCGCTTGAAATGTTATCGATTTCGAATCATTTTCCAGAATAACAAGTCCAAAAAGGTTCTGATAAAATGCTTTCGTTTTTTGAATATCGTTTGTTTTGATTTGAATTTGATCTAATTTCATAATGGTATATTTTTAAGAAAACTTCCTTTTTTGTCTTAGATCAAATTTAAGAAACGTCATTAATGTTTGGACTTCAATGCTATTTTATACTTCGATGAAAGTATAGTGAATTATTATATCGACAACTTTTATGTCATAAAAAAAGCCTATTTCATAATGAAACAGGCTTTACTATTTATTTTGTATTTAAAATTAATTGCGCTTTTGAGGAGCATGATTGTGCTCTTTTTTTCGGAGTTCGATTAATTCAGAATTGTGTTTGAAAGCATAATTAAGAAGATCTTTTGTAGACAATTTGAAAATATCTTGGGCCGCAGTTTTCAAGTAAATTTTATCTCTCAAATTTTGTAGTTCAGATTGCACTTTTGGATCATTCTTTTCAAATAATTCTTTAAGTCTATAAGGCATTTTTACATTTAACTTTTTTGCCAATTCTAGAACTTCATTCTCCTTCATCCATAAATAATAACTTAACCTTTTCCAAGAATAATTAATTCTAAAGGAAGCAATTCTTTCAGCATCCCAATCTTTAAATTCGGCCATTAAAACTACTCCTAATGAATCTTTGTAAGTTTTAATTCTTTCTGGAATGAATTTGTAATCAACAAATGCTTTTTCATAAACTTCCTTCGGAATTTTTATTTTAAAATTTTCGTCCAGATATTTATATTTATAAGCTAAAAAATCAATCTTTATCAAGGAATCAATTTTGAGATCTTTTTCGCGCATCAGTTTTTGCATGTCTTGTTGTGAAAACATTGAAGTAGATAATAAAAAGCAAACAATTAAAAGGCATAATGATTTCATAAGAGTTGATTTTAGAGTTACTTATTTTGGCATTTCTGGTGTAATAATTCTTCTTGTTGGCGTGCTTAACGTTTCAATAAAAGCTAATAAATCGCTGATTTCTTCTTTGCTTAAATCTAGTTTTCTCAGCATCGGATCTACTTTTGGAATCAGAGAATCTCTTGGAGTTCCTAAATATTTCTTTTGAATAGGAGAGGGATTTCCTAAATTATACAATTCCACAACATCCAACAAACTTGGAAAATGCCCATGATGCATCCATGGTTTTGTGTTCGCAACTTCACGAAGCGTTGGCGTTCTGAATTTTCCAATATCTTTCACATCTTTTGTCACATTATAACGCCCGAAATCTTCATTTTTGGTTCCGAATAAAGTCTGGCCGTCATTATGAAACTCATTATCACTAAAATAAGGCGTATTATGACAATTGATGCATTGTGCTTTCGTTCTAAACAAATGCATTCCTTTTACTTGCTGATCGGTATAAATGTCTGATTTTCCGCTTACAAACTGATCAAATTTGCTTTTCGGACTATTAATAGATCTTTCGAAAGTGGCAATGGCATATTGAATACGTTCTAAAGTCACTTTTTTGTCTCCAAAAGCCGCGCTAAACAGCGAATTATATCCTTTAATTTTAGCAATTTTGTCAACGGCAATCGTCAATTTTTCGTTCATTTCTAAAGGATCAGCAACAGGAAATTGCGCCTGATCTTCCAGACTTGAAGCACGTCCGTCCCAAAATAGAGAAGTAGCGTATGCCGAATTTAAGATCGTCATCGAATTACGTTTTCCAGTCTGACGATCGTGACCAAAAGAACGCGTTAAATTATCTGTCCAGCCCAATTCTGGATTATGGCAGGAAGCACAGGCAATTTGTCCACTACGAGACAATCTCGGATCAAAAAACAAAATCTTCCCCAAACTTTCTTTTTCCTTAGAATACGGATTATAAGCAGGATAAGGAACAGCGGGAAGTACACCAATATCCTGAAATTTAGATTTATCGACATTTTGATGCAATTCTGCGGCAGGCCATTTCGAAGAATCTCCGCTGGAATACAGTTTTCGTAATTCCTGAATATCGATGTAATCAGGATTTTCCACGCTTTTGTAAGCCGTAAGGCAAAGCAGGAAAAGGAGAGGGAAGATTAGTTTTTTCAATTTTGCTTGTTTTTGTTCTTTTTGTTCTTTTTGTTTTTGTTCTTTTTGTTTCAGGTTTCACGTTTCAAGTTGCTCGATAGAACGTGAAACTTGAAACTTGAAACCTTTATGTTTTTTGACGCCAAAAGCTTTGTCAAAGTTTTAAACTTTGACAAAGCTAATGCGCAAGATTATCAACTGCGACTGCGACTGCGACTGTGACTGAATACTGAATACTGAATTAAAGAGTTACTTCTTTAGGGCAGTCAATGCTTAAAGGCGTTGGCTTGGTGTAAACTCTGTTGTTGTACATTCTGTATTGCGTCGAAACCGTTCCTCCAAACAGTTTGTCGTTTGTTAATTTTAGTTCAAATGAAATCTCATATAAACCATTGCTGATTTCCTTGTAAGTTCATTCACCAGAAATCGCAATTACATGCGTATTTGATGCGCTAGAACCAATTGTAAGATCCTGTGGAATCACCAAAACAGTTCCTTGTGTTTTACTGTTTCCATTTGCAGGGAAAAATTCTAAAGCTGAGGTAATATTAAATCCAGGAGAAATTGCAGCTGAATTACTTTCGTTAGAAAACCATCTTTTTAGACCGAAAGAATTCACGGTATTGGATCCGGTTGCGACATTAAACCCGATTTTGAATGCATCATAATAAACGTCATCATTTGGATTTGCTGTTCCTTTGTCACTGTAAAGAATCGCATTTTCATTGTCTTTTGTAACCACAACAGGAAATGTCAACGCATTAAAAGTCTGCCATGAACACGTTCCATTGTTGTTAAACCAGTGTTCACCATATGTCAAGTAAAAAGCATTTGTAGGATCTGTAAATTTAGATGCAGGATAAGATTGAATATCTCTTGGCGATTTTATTGGTTTTACAATTGTTAAACCAATGCTTCCAGTTGCATTGTAATTGGGAGTATTTACCAAGGTAATTTTAGATTCATAACGTGCATCGTCATTTTGTATATCTTCTAAAAGGGTTAAATGATACGTGATTGAACTTCTATTATCACCAAAATCATCATGCGTCAGAGAGTATTCAAAACCATTTTGAAATTTGAAAATAGTTGCATTTTCTATTTCAGAAGGAAAAAATCCGTTTGGGAAATTTACTTTAAAATCTACTGTTTCGCCAATTTCACCTTTTACAGTAATTTGATTTACTGGAAAAGTATAATTGGTTGTAATTGCAGCCAGATCAATCTTAAAAGTATCGTTAGGATAAGTCGAATTTAAATTTCCAATTTGAATTTCGGGATCAGAAACCGTTTCTAATTTTAAAGTAATACTTTGATTTGCCGCCCATCTTTTATCAAATGAAACTGCAATAGTATCCGTTAATTTACTTCCTTCAAATACCAATTGATTTACTGGATTTACAGTAAAACTTTCATTATCATTTGTAGATGAAACTGCGCTGAAATTGGCGGTAACTGCACTTTTTAAAGATCTTGTAGTTAAAGCTACAGGGATTTTTAAAGTTTTAACCGAAGTATTAGTATAAGTCGATTGAGGAACTAAAAGCGAGTTAGTAGTTGGATATGTTAACGGAACATTGTTACTATTTACTAGAAAATTAAATCTCAAATAAGGATCAATTTCTGAACCTAATTTGTAATCATCTTTTGAGCAAGAAGCCAAAAGCAATGCTACTGATAATATGCTAAGTATCTTAATACGATTCATTTTGCTGTAAGTTTTCATTAAGATTAATATTAGATTGTGGTATTGGCAATACAAATTTTAAAGAAGGATAAGTCATACTGCAGTTTGTAGAAATACATCCGTCATTTCTGGTAATGCCTTTGTGATTTCGAACAAGATCAAAAAATAAATGTCCTTCAAAACAAAGTTCTTTTCTTCTTTCTAAAAGAACTTCCTCTTTTAGGTTTGAAGTACTCGTTAATAAGGTAGCATTCGAGCGCGCACGAATCGTATTAATATCTTGAAGAGCAAGATTTGCCTGATTGTTTTCTAATGCAGCTTCGGCTCGAATTAAATACAACTCACTTAATCTAATAGCAACATATCCTGCATTGTCCTGAAATTTTCTTGTAAAGTTGTAAGTAACAGGAGTTAAGAGTCCATTAACTAAAGTTTGAAGATTAACAGGAAGAAATAATTGTTTTCGAATGTCATTGTTTTCGTAAAGGTTAATTAAATCATTTGTTGCCACATATTTAGCATATGTAACTCCATTATATCCGAAATAGCTAGACATAGAACCTCCTACAGTGTTTTCAGCATCTCTTGGAATTGAAAACTCTAGTAAAGCTTCAGAAACAGGAAGATCCGGCTGTGCCCACTGTGCAACATAATCTGCTGAGCTCATCAATTTAAATCCTGAATTTGTAATAACATCAGTTGCAGTTTCATATGCATTTACCCAGTCTTTTTTGTAGAGATAAACCCTTGCCAACAGAGCTTTGGTGTTATTTTTATTAAAGTACGAATAAGTAGGACCAGCCATTGCAGCAGTTTCAGAATAATTTTCAATTGCTGATTTTAAGTCTTTAACAATTAAGGAATACGTTGTTGCTAAAGTTTCTCTTTTTGGATATTTAAGTCCTGATTTTATAGATTCTGTGCTGTATACAATTCCTAAATGTGATGCATCTGCAGTGTATCCATAATCCTGACAATAAACCTGAGACAATAGAAAGTGTGCGTAAGCTCTAATGGTTAATGCTTCGGCTTTTATCTGATTTTTTTCTACATCAGTAGCGTCATTTAATTTAGGTGTATATTCTAAAATTAAATTCGCCTGATTGATTATACTGTAATTAGCGCTATAAAAAGAAGCAAAGTTGCTGGTTTCGGCAGTATCTTCAAAAGAATATAATTCTCTAATATTTACTCCCGCCGTGATTTGTCCTGTACTGTTTCCTGAAGCAGTTGGAGTGAATTTTATATTTCCTCCCTGTAAATCAGAATAAACGGCAAATCTTTCTCCTCTAACATTGGCTTCCACATCGCGATAAAGTCCTTTTAACGCTATTAAAACACCTTCTTTATTTTGCAGAAGTTCATCTATTGAGGTTTGTGTTCCTGGTTCCTGTTCTAGAAAATCACTGCAACTTTGCAATGAAAACGTCAGGATTACTATTGTTATATATTTTAAATATTTCATCGTCTTAAAATTTTGCATTTACACCAAGTGAAATTGTTCTTGCTTGTGGATAGATATAACTAAACTCTCGAATTCCGTTCATTCCTTTCGGACTTTTTTCTTTGTACCAGTACAACACATTTGTAGCATCTGCAAAAACAGCAAGTGTATCTAGGAACATATTTTTGATTGGCACATTATAACTAAGGTTAACATTGCTTAATCTTACATAAGTAGCATCATAAATATACTTACTTAAGTTTGCAGTAACCGGAACAGTTGTTACGGCAGCGTAAGGCACAACATCTCCTGGATTTCTCCAATGGTAATAAGCATTTACAGATAGATTTCTATTTGAAGTATTCGAATACTTATCGATGACAGCATCTGATGCGAAGAAATCTCCACCTAATTGAAAATCACCTCTAAAGGATAAAACGAGATTATTGTAAAAAGTAAAACTATTATTGAATCCACCATAAGCTTTTGCCTGCGTATCTCCAATTGGTTCCCAATCTGCTATTGTAAACAAAGATTTGTAGGTAGCAAGATCATAAACTTGTCCGTTTTTAGTAACCAAATCTCTACCAGTAGCGGGATCTACACCAACCCAGTTGATTCCCCAAACTGTAGTACCGCTGTATCCGATTTTTTGCGCCAAAGCAAGTTCAGCTGTTGAAAAATCACTTCCCAAACCTTTTAAGGCAGTAACTTTGCTATCTACGGTAGAAATATTAAAAGAGGTAGTCCATTTAAAATTATTATTTTTTATCCATTTAATTCTTGTTTGTAATTCTACACCTTGATTGTACATGCTTGCTGCATTTAATTGCATAGAATTGTAACCCAATTCAGAAGGAATATCTCTTGTCGTGATCATATCGCTTTTGTTGTCGCGATAATATTCTAATGTAAATTCAATTCTGTTGAAAATATTAAAATCGATACCCGCATTAAATTTTGTATTCTTTTCCCAGCCTAGATTACCATTCGGAGCAGAACCAGGAGTTGCACCAGTTCCCCCATTATAATTATTTTGGGCGTAATTATATAATCCTCTTGATCGGTAAGAACCAATTCGTGAATTTCCTGTTGTACCGTAACTTGTTTTTAATTTTAAGAAGTTTACCCATGAATTATTATTGAAAAAATCTTCATTACTGATAATCCAGCTTGCTCCGGCACCTCCATTGTTGGCAACGTCATTATCATCACCAAAAACAGAACTTTGATCACGACGGAAATTGGCTAACAAATAATATCGTTTTTTATAATTATAATTAACCTGAGAAAATAATGAAACTCTTGAGTTATAACTGATTTCATTTCCAATAGATTGGTTTCCGGTGCTTTCGTCAATATTGGTAGTCAAAGGGTTATCGTCTTTTAAAGCGTTCGAAACTGGATTTATAACATTCGGATTAACAAAACCAATTCCTGATTGGTAATGAAAGTCGGTTTTATCCTCAGAAAGCTCAAAACCTAATACACCATCAATTGCATGATTCTCATTAAGTTTTTTATCAAATAAAGCCTGTCCTTGCCAGTTCCATTTAGTAGCATTTCTTTGATTTAAAAGTCTGCGTCCCCATCTTGGATACGTAATGCCATCTAAAACGAAAGTTCCTGTAAATTGCCCACTTTCATTTTGAGCAGAGAAATAACGATCTTGGTCTTTATCAACGTAATCCATCCCAAAAAGAGTAGAAAACTTTAGAAAATTATTTAATTTGTAAGAAACCGAAAGACTTCCTAAAATACCATACGTTTTTGCCTCATTTTTATTTTGTTCTATGGCAGCTAAAGGGTTTCCTCTCGTCATACCGCTTACGCCTAAAAAGGAATAAGAACCATCAGGATTGTAAGGAGAAAGAGTAGGAAGGTAGGCAAAAGAATAAAAGATATTTGGAGCATCTTTCTCAATGTAACTTGGATTCAACATTAAACTGATACTTAGTTTGTCAGAATTATATCCCAGATTAATTCCCGCATTTAATTGTTTGGTGCTGTTACCCATTTGCGGTTCATCAATTTTTGTATAACTTATGTTGGTTCGGTATGAAATTTTAGAAGTAGATCCAGAAACATTAAAATTATATTTATTAAAAATTCCTGATTTGTTTAAAAGTCCAAACCAATCCGTATTTACACCATTGTACGTTAGCGGAGTTGTAAGTGGAGAAGTATTTTTCAAAAATTCATTTCGTAATTCTGTATATTGCTCACCGTTTAGATATTTAATTTGGTTAATAGCAGAAGAAACCCCAAGTTGGTTAGAAAAACCGAATTGTGTTTTTCCTTTTTTTCCCTTTTTTGTTGTAATTAAAATAACACCATTTGCTCCATCTGCACCGTAAATACCTACAGCAGCAGCATCTTTAAGAACTGAAATACTTTCAATAGTTTCTGGCGCAATTTTCATTAAAGGATTCCCGAAGTTTTCTGTAAAATCTCCGTTTCCGCTAAAGTATGCACTGTCAATACCATATTCTTCTCCCATAATAACACCATCAATAATGATTAAGGGCTGACTAGAAGTTCCTGTTCTTGCTCCTGTTAAAGAAGGCAAAGTTCCTTGACCACGAATATTAATTTTTACAGGACCTCCAACTCCAGAAGTATTTTCAATCATTACACCCGCAATCTGACCTGTAATCATTTTATCAATACTTTCTGAGGCCTGTTCTACAGCGATATCTTTTGCATATAAAGTCGAAATACTTCCTACAACTTCTTCTTTTAATTTGGTAGTTCCGTAAGAAGAAGTAATGACAACAGGATTTAGTTCGTCTGTAACTTCTTGAAGATAGAATACAAATTCTTTCTTATAATCTGCTTTCTGCGATTGTGATTCCATTCCTAAGAATTCAACTTCAAGAACCTGATCTTTGATATTATCACCTTTTAGTTCGTAAGCAAATTTTCCGTTTGCATCAGTTATCGCGCCCATTCCAGTTCCTTTAATTCGAATTGTTGCGCCTGGAAGTGGTTGTCTGTCTTTTGCGCTGTAAACTGTTCCTTTAATAATTCTATCTGTTTCCTGAACACCAGAATCAGATTTATTTACAGGTGCTACATTGGTCAATAAAACCTGTTTTTTCTGAATGTAATAGGAAATATTAGTGTTCTTTAATAACTTTTTTAAAGCAGTTTCTAAAGAGACATTATTAACGTCTAAATCGGCTAATTGATCCGTATCTATTTTTTTTGCATTGTAAATAATTCTAAAATCACTTTGCTCTTCAATAGATTTGATAATTAGGCTGATAGGTTTGTTTTTGGCATGTATCGTTATTAATTTATTCTGCGAAAATCCTTTAAAACCAGATATAAGTATGGCTAAGAAAAACAGAATTTTTCTTAAAACGGGTGGTATCGTGAATGTCATGTTTGTTTAGTTATGGAAAATTGGTGTAATGGTAATTGTGTTTTGTTTAATAGAATAATTAAATGGCGTGTCGTGTTTTAGAAGTTCTAAAATGTTTTCGACACTAGAATCACTAATTTTTATTGAACCGGTAAAATTCTGTTTGGCCAAAACAGCATTTTCGTTGATAATCTCAACATCGTAGGTGCGTTCAATAATTTTTGTAATGGTAGAAAATGGCGTGTTGTTAAATACAATTTCGCCATGAGTCCACGCTTCATAAAAAGAAGTGTCAACCGTTTTTGTTACGATTTTCTTAGACTCGTTCTGCCAGACAGCCATTTGGGTTGGCTTAAGCAAAACGGCGTTTAAAGGATTGTCTTTTTCAGACATTTTAATGCTTCCTTCGATCAAAACACTACTCACGGTTTTGTCTTCAGGATACGCATTTACATTAAATCTTGTTCCAAGAACTTCAATATCAACTTCGTCAGAATGAACAATAAACGGATGTTCTTTGTCTTTGGCAACGTCAAAAAATGCTTCACCGGATAAATAAACATTTCTTTTTCCGTTAATGCCAAACTGTTCCGGATAACGTAAAGTAGTACCAGAATTTAAACTTACAAGGGTACCGTCTGAAAGTTTAAGTTTGAATGTCTTTCCGTAAGGAACAGTAAGAGTATGATATAAAACTTCTTTGTCGAGAACTTTTCCAAAATACATAATTTGATCAGGAAATTTTCTGGCAACCAATTCGCCTTTGTCATTGACCAAAGCCGTTAGATTTTTTTCCGTAAAATATTCCATACGTCCATCGCCTAATTCCAAAACAATTTCTTTAGAAGTAGTTGTTCTTTCATTAAAATAAAAAGCAATCCTTGCTAAACCAATACATACAACCAGAATGGCCGCGTATTTAAAATACTTTCTGATGCTGTTTTTTGGTTTAAAGGTAATCACTGGAGTATCACGTGAAAAATCTCCAGTAAGTGCTGTTAAGGCCCAAGTCTTTTTTAAAGTTATAAATTGCTTTTTGTTTTCTTCTGAAGCGTCAATCCATTCAAAAAGTTGTTGTACTTCTTGTTCTGAAGCTTCATTAGATAAGTATTTATAAATTAGTTCCGATGTCATAAATGCGTTTTTAAACTTCTCGCTATTGTTAGTACACTTCAGAATTAAAATACCCTACCTTTTATTTTTACTTATTACAAATAAGAATAAAAATCAAGAACAGATAATCGGATAATTTAGACTTTAAAATCTTTAAAGCCTTTGTCATATGGGCTTCTACGGCTTTTAAAGTAACTTGCATTTCTTCTGCGATTTCTGCGTTTTTTTTATTCTCAAAACGTTTTTTAATAAAAACTTCGCGAGTTTTAGCGGGTAAATCGTTAATGGATTCCTGAATAATACGTTCTAATTCGGTTAATTCTAAAGTGTCAAACTGAACCGAATTTAAAACTTCGATATTCAATTCTTTTTCTTTTTGGTTAAGGAGGTCATTCTTGAATTTATCTTTCACTTTATTGTGTCGAATTAAATTCAAGCATTTTGATTTGGCGTAAGTATATAAGAAAGCCTGAATTCCGTTGATGGATTCTACGCTTTCTTTATTTTGCCATAAGTGTAGTAAGGCTTCCTGAGCAAGATTTTCAGCTTCGTCATTATCATAGATAAATTGAACGCTGAAAGATTGAATTCGCCTAAAATATTTATCGTAGAAAAAGGTATACGCAGTTTCATTTCCTTCCTTAAAAGAATGGAAAAGTTCTAATTCGAAACTGGTATTGTTGTTCATCAATGCGACTTATCTTTATAAAAGCAATATTAAGTAAATTTTGAAAAATACTCGATTTTGCTCAGAAAGCGGCAAATATAAAAGTTTATTTATATTAATTCTAAATAAAATAAATTTATTGATTGTTTTCAAAAATTTTATTCAGAAAAGGTTTGGTTTGGTGTTTTTTTACCGCAAAGCACGCAAAGAATTACGCAAAGAGCGCAACGATTTTTTTAACGCAGAGTTCGCAAAGATTCAATTTAGATCTAAGAATCGAGAATAAAAAAAGTTCGCAAAGCTTAACGAATAAACTTTGCGAACTCTTTGTAAAACATAGCCCAAGGTTTCGACCTTGGGGATACGTGTTGGCAATTCAATACATCCCAAGATTTCAACCTTGGAGATGCATATATTGGTAAATTTATTGCGTCCCACGGTTGAAACCGTGGGCTATGTTCAAGCATCTTTGTGAACAGAACTCTGCGAGCTGCGCTTTAAAAAAGCATCCTCAAAAAAACTCAGCGAACTTTGCGAAAAAACTTTACGCTCTCTGCGTTACAAAAAAATTAAATAACGTTACGCCTAAAATTAAACCATCCCAAAACAATCAACAATACATTAAAAATAACCAAAGGCAGAAAAGCATTGGCAAATCTTATTGATGTAGGATCATTAAAAGTTTCAACTTTAAAATTCTCCCATTTTTGATCCTTTACAGCCGCGTCAGTAAAGATTTTAGGATAGAAATGCAATCTCAATCTTTCATGGAAACGTGTTGTTTCTTTCAAAAATAAAAGCTGATTTCCTAAATCTGCATGGGCAATTTCGTTCAACTGTAATTGTGTGTGAAGCGTTGGGATAAATTGCGCGATGCTTTGGCTGGCAAGATTTCGCTGCTGTAATTTGGTTTCCAGTTCACTTGATTGTACAGCAGATTCATCATCGCCCAATTGCTGCATGGCATAATACCAAAGCCACGTAAATTCCTTATCTGCCGGAATTTTGTACTCTCGAAACTGTGGATAATGTTTATAGAACTTTTCCATCGTTTCGTTTTTATCGGTATCCCATTTTTCATGATAGGCATTTCGCTGTTTTAAAGTCAGTTCTAAAGCTTCGGGAATTTGATATTTATTTACGATATAAGCATTAATCCCAGCCGGAACAATTATGATCAGAAACAACCAGATTGTCAATAAAATAACAGCGTTGAAATTAGAATGTTTTTGTAATGAAACAATAAAGAAACATACTGCAAACCAAAACAAAATGTATAGAATTCCAAGTCCGTAGAAAGTGAAAAATGACAAATCTAATGGGACGCTTAAAAATAAAACGGAAGCAAAAAGCAGAATACTAAGTAAAGCAATCAAACTTAAAATTCTGATATAGAATAGTTTTATGATATAAATAAAGGTGTTTTGACTTTGGGTTGCTACAATTTTCCAAGTTCCGCTTTCCTTTTCTTCAGAAATTAGATTATAGGAGAAAGCAATAATTAAAAGCGGAAAAAGATAAATGAGAACAAAACTCAAATCCATATTTCCTGCCAAAAGATTGTTGGCATTATTGAGTTCTGCATCATATTTCTGAGCTTCCAGACCGCGAATATTCACACTTTGAATCGACGGATTTACATCGCGTTGACCGATGGCTAAACTGTTTATTGGCAATGTTTTATTGACTAAAGAAAACTTGGCGTAATATAATAAGAGTCCGATTTCATCTTTATGAAATTCAGCATTTCTGGCAAGACTTTCTTTTTGATAAACTGTTGCTTCCAGAATATTATTTTGCTGTTTATCCTGAAACTGTTTTCCAATCAATAAACTTATAAAGCCAATACAAAACAAGAAAAACAACCCAATTTTGGTTCCTTTAGACCGAATGAAATTTTTAAATATTAATGATAACATACTATATGGCTTTAAGTTTTTGAGCTGCAATTCGAATTAAAATAAAAAGCAGCGTAATCCAGAGAATAATAGAGATGATTGAAATGATTTCGTTTTTTAGAACTATTGCAATCGGTTTAGCTTCATAATGAAAATCTTCAAGATCTGCCCAATGTTCTTTGCTGATAGAATAAGGTTTTTCTCCAGCAGAAGGCTTTTTATTACTAATGTATTTGATTTGCAAAGCATTCATTTTCTGAGCCATTTTATAACGATATTCTTCGGCTTGTTTCTGAAAATCGATGTACGATTCATAATCCGTATTTGATAATCCCATCGATAAATTTTTCATTGCTATATACGGATTCAAAAAGGAAACTGCTTTAGAAAAACTGTTTTGCTTTTTATACACCTGAAGTAATTCGGCTAAATGTTCGTTGTAAATTCTGGAGCTTATTTTTTCTCCTTCCGTCATAACAAATCCTGAATAATTGAAAGGAAGTTTCTGTACCGAATCGACTTTGTAAGCACGAAGAAGAGAATCTTTGATCGCTTTATAATGCGGATCATTCGGATTGTGGCTGTCACCTTGTTTCAAAATATCTTTTTCAACGGCACTGTTAAATTGAATTTTTGAAGGAGCTTCGAAAATATAACCTCCAATTGCTTGTGTTGTTCTTGGTAGAATAATAGTAAAGACAAGCCAGATTCCGATAAGCGTAATTAAAGCTTTTTTAGAAGTTTTGCTTATTGCCGAAATCAGAACTGCAATCACACAAAAGAATAGGAGATAAGCGAGATGAAACACTATAAATAATAGCATTTTTATGGTTTCGTCTGCTGTGATGGTGAAATTTTGCAGAAACAACCAAACTAAAACCAAAATAATTAAGGTTGGAATAAAAAGCATCATGATAACACTTGCAATTCCAAGTGCTTTTCCAATTAGAAGCTGTTTCCAATTGACGCCTTGCGTTAAAAGAATTTTTAAAGTTCCGTTTTCACGCTCGTATGCAATAGAATTAAATCCAATAAAAAAGATCAATAAAGGCAGTAAAACCTGTAAAACCATGGCAATACTGATTTCTCCAAAGCGCAGCATACTGTTAGAAAATCCAGCTTCAGAAAAATTGGCTGTATTTTGTTTGTGTGCTTCCAAGAAAATGGCATTTCCAAAAAAAGGTTCCATACCGAATTCGAAAACGCTTAGAGAAGTACTTTTTCTAAAAGCGAAATTTCCATAATGTGCCATTCTATGCGGATTCTTATCTGGATTTTTCAACCAATCTTCTCTCGATTCGTGCTGATACTTTTCACTGGTTTCGTTCTGGTTTTTAAAATTTTCCCAACCAGAGAAAATGGCATATAAAAGTAAAATACCAATAAAAAGTGTGATAATAAAAATAGCTTTATTCTTAAAAACAGACTGTCTTAAATGCTTGGCTATTAAAAGTTCTGATTGTAATTTTTTCATATAAATTAAAATTTATAAGTTACGGTAAGGCTGACATTTCTAGGACTTCCCGGAAAAAGTCGCAAATAATTCTGAGCGCCTAACCAATATGTTTTATTCAACAGATTTCCTGCGTTAACTGCAATCTGCATGTTGCTTTTGTTGGGTTTGTAATAAAGTGCAGCATCAAAAATGGTAAAATCAGGAAGTGTAAAATCTCTCGTAAACCATGGTACTTTACTGCTTTGGTATTGCATTCCAAAACCAATTCCGAAATCGTCTAAAGCCGAATCAGAACCAAAATTGTAACGTGTCCATAAATTGGCGCTGTTTTTAGGCGTATTTTGCTTTCTCTGACCAATTAAAGAGATATCGGCATCATTTGTAATTTCGGCATCAATGTAACTGTAAGAAGCGTTTATTTGCCAATCTGGAGTAATATAGCCTGCTAAATCGCATTCAAAACCACGACTTCTTTCTCCGCCTCTTGTTACCAAAAGATCAGGATTTACAGGATCGTTGGCTTTCATCAAAATATTACGCTGATTGATTTCGTAAACAGCTGCGTTAAAACTTACAGTATTGTTCAGGAAAACCGCTTTAATCCCAAATTCTTTTAAATCGCTTTCCAAAGGTTTAAAAATACTTCCCGCAGGTAAGCTTCCCGTTTGGGGCATTAAAGTAGTGGTGTTCGATTGTGGTTGATAACCTTCTAAATAGGTGGTGTAAACATTTATAGCACTGTTTACAGCGTAGGTAATACCAATTCTTGGCAGTAAAGCTGATTTTTTAACTGTCAATTCATTATTTGATTTGTAATTCGTAATATCCTCAAACCATTCGTTTCTTAGTCCCAATAAGAAAGTAAATTTTTCCCATTGAATTTGATCTTGAATATAAATCGCATTTGTTGTTGTAAGTGCAGACGGAAGTGCTGTACGAACATTCAGCACATAATCTTGTGTATTTCTAAGTGCATACGAAGGATTATTTAAATCAAAGAAATTGACGTTTGGTTTGGGTAAAATAACGCCGTTTATGGTTACCGTTTGATAATTTGAAGCATTTGCTGGAACAAACGAGCTGGCAACAGTTCCGTCTTTTAAAAGATAACCTCTTGCAGCATTTTGCCCGCCGCCAATATTTTTATTCCAACTGCTTAAATCATATCCTGTCAATAGTTTATGATTTAATTTACCTGTTTTAACATCAAAATTAAAATAAGTACTTAAATTATCAATATCCCAATATTGCTGACGCTGAACAAATTGCATCATGGCAAGACTGGTTACAGGTTGATTGTTCATATCTACTGCAAAACCATTGGTAGTTCGATGTTCCTGAAGGTTTTCGGTCCAGGTTTGCTTCATGTACGAAGCGTTAAAACCAATTTTTGAAGTAAATTTATGAGCAAGATTGGTCATCAAAATCATTTCTTTTGATTTAAAGTAATCTCCTGAAGCGCCTAAATTCAAACTAATTGGTGTCTGTTTTAAATTAGTCACACCGGCAACAGCTCCAAAAATGGGTTGTCCGCGATCTAGAACGCCGGTCATATCACTCAAAATCAATTCGGTATTGATGGCTGTTTTTTCATTTGGAATATAACTGAAAGACGGAGAAATCAAAAACGACTTATTATTCACTAAATCACGAAATGATTTTGCTTCCTGATAGGCACCGTTTACACGATACAAAAGTGTTTTAGAATCGTTTAAAGGTCCTGTAAAATCTAAAGTTCCTCGAAGCGTACTAAAACTTCCTACAGTTAGACTCACTTCTTTTCGGTCAATTGCCAAAGGTTTTTTTGTGACCATATTGATGCTTCCACCTGGGTCAACAGAAGAAAACGTGGCACTAGATGGACCTTTAATCACTTCAACGCGTTCGATATTATTGGTTAATGGTTGTAGAAAGTAATATTGTCTGGTACGCATTCCGTTGATAATCTGACCTTCTTCGTTTTGACTAATGCCTCGAATAGTATATTGATTGTAATAACTTGCAGGAATAACACCACTCGCCATTTTAACCACATCGGCCAGATAAATGGCACCTTTGTCAGCAATTAATTCTTTGGTTATACTCGAAATAGATTGCGGAATATCTTTGTTTAAAGTTGCCGTTTTTGTGGCTGAAAAAGAATAATCACTGTTGTACTTTCGCGTTGAGCGCCCTACAATTTCAACTGTCTGCAGTTCATTTAGTTGAGATGCTAAAGAATCTTTTCTAATACTGTCTCTGACTTTTGTATTTTGCTGAGCATTGGCAATAGAGTAAGTGGTTACTACAACTAATAAAGAGAATAAATTTTTCATCTCTAAACCGTTTGTAAATACAAATCTTCTAGTTCATTTGCCGAAATTTTCTCCGCTTCAATTACCGTAACCAAGTTGCCTTGCTTCATGATTCCGATATGAGAAGCCACTTCGCGCGCTCTGAAAATATCATGCGTTGCCATTAAAATAGCTGTTCCGTCTGCAGAAAGTTCTTTCAGGATCTGAGAAAATTCATTAGAAGCTTTCGGATCTAAACCACTTGTAGGTTCATCCAATAAAAGCACTTTTGCTTTTTTAGCGATAGCAATAGCAATTCCGACTTTCTGGCGCATTCCTTTAGAATATCCTCCTAAGTTCTGATCGTGTGCTTTGGCCTGCAGTCCTGCTTTGTTTAAAAAGTAAACCAATTCGCCTTTCGAATACTTAAAGCCAGCCAGAGAAGAGAAAAATTTAAGGTTTTCCAATCCTGTCAAATTCGGATAAAGCATTACGGTTTCTGGAATGTAAGCTACAAATTCTTTGGTGGTTTTTGCATTTAAAGTAACAGGTATATCATTAATGGTTAAAGTTCCTTCTGTTGGTTCAATAAAACCTAAAAACAAGTTAATTGTCGTGGTTTTTCCAGCACCGTTTTGACCTAAAAGAGCAAATATTTCGCCTTCTTTAATAGTTAAATTTAAAGCGTTCAACGCAATATGATCACCATACTTCTTGGTCAGATTTTCAGCTGTAAGCATAATTATATTTGATTTGGATTGATTTTTTTAATGAATGGTAAAATGATTTCAGGGCAAACTCTGTACGAATGCCTGAATTTTTTTTAAATAATGTTATAGTGATAGTTTACAGCGATTTATCCGCGAAAGCGCAACAAAAGGAATCCTTAATTTGTTGATTTTAAAGTAAAAATAGATTGGTCTCTTCGCTTGGAAAAAGCAAAAAGTTAAAACAGATAAATATTTATAAACTAAAATAGAGCAGGAGGGGCTCTTAAAGCAAATAAGCTGCCTTTAAAAAATGTGGAAACCGATTTGGTATATATAAAAACAGGCTTCGTTTCAATTTTAATTTTTTGAAAAAGTACCGTTTCAAGAGAATTTGGGATATAAGTACTGAATGCAAAATGACAAATATGACATTTCGTATCAACGGAATGACTATGCGTTATTTCCTTTTGATTTTTACTCGTATGATGCTCACAAGGTTTCTCTGAAAGCTGTTTGAAAACATGTTCATAAGAATGTATGGTCTGAAACAGCATTGCAGACAATACCATTAAAGACATCAGGAAATTAACAACAATAATTTTCTTTTTCATTCCAAATTTACTGTCGCTTTTCTCAGTGGATATGAATCGCAACAGTGTTGCAAATATAGATATCTTATTTTGAAATAGTACAAAGGCCAGTTTTAAATTTTAAAATTATTTTTGAAAAAGCCAGTGTTTATACCCACTTTACAGGTTATTGTATAATAATTGCAGCGTATGAAAATCAGACGAACCATCGAAATATTTGTGTAAAACTTCTTGAAAAACGGGTTCACTATTTTGAACACTGGCAAATAAGGTCATGCAAGATTGTAGTTTTTCGATATCAGGATTTCCAAAAATATCACTTACCGTTTCTTCTTTTTTCACCAGCTCGGAAGTAATTTCGACAAGATGCTTTCCTAAAATCGGATGCTCTAGAAAAGCAATGGCTTCGTCAGCATTTTTGATTTCGTAAAATTTAGAGGTATCACTGGAACCAGTTCCTTTTATTTGAGGAAAAATAAACCACATCCATGGCGATTCTTTTTTACCTTTTTTTATTTCATCCAGAGCGGTCAGATATAATTTGTTCTGAGCATCGAGAAAACGAAGCAATTCACTGTTGTTGTAGGCCATTATGTTCTGATATTGATTTGGGGTATCAGGTGATAAAACTACAGAAAATATGTTTACTTGTATATTATCAAATCTTTTTTTTAAGGTGATTTTTTAACATTTTAGATCGAATAATTGATAAACAAGAGTAAAAAAATTAGTGTAGAGATTACATTATTTAGTTCGGTTTGGCAAGGACAATTATTTAAGAGAGGATTTTTAATTAACAGAAAAAATAGTATTAACACGTCAGTTTTTTGTTATAAAATTCAATTTTAACATGGAATTCTGTTATGATTTTCCTATTTTTACTCTTATGGCAGTTTTAAAAGCGCCAAAATGAATTAAAATTTGAGTTGATATTGACCACTTAATAATATCAATTTTTCTAACGAGCTTTTCGCTCATAAAAAAACAAATGCTTATGAAAATAGGATTAATCGGATTCGGAAAAACTGGAAAATCAGTAGCTTCAATACTATTAGAAAATAAAAAATTCAGCCTGGAATGGGTTTTAAGACAAAGTAACGTTTTAGAGCACAGATCTGTTCCCGAATTTTTTGGAATCCAGTCAGAAGAACCCGGCTTAATCTATTCTAGCACTCATACCTCTGTAGAAGAATTATTGGATAAACATCCGGTAGATGTGATCATTGATTTTTCGTCAAGCAAAGGAATTTATACTTATGGAGAAACGGCGGCAAATTATAAAGTAAAAATCATTTCTGCCATCTCACATTATAAAGAAAAAGAATTAAAATTACTTAAGAAACTCGCTGATAAGACAACGGTTTTTTGGTCTCCAAATATTACGTTAGGAGTTAACTTTTTATTATTTGCTGCTAAATTTTTGAAGAAAATTGCACCTTCGGTTGATATTGAAGTAAACGAGGAACACTTTAAAGCGAAGGAAGGAACTTCTGGTACAGCTGTAAAAATTGCGGAAGCCCTAGATGTTGACAAAGAAAATATCAACGTGGTAAGAGCAGGAGGAATTGTTGGAAAACATGAAGTGATTTTTGGATTTCCGTTTCAAACGGTACGTTTAATTCACGAATCTATTTCGAGAGAAGCATTTGGAAACGGAGTAATATTTGTTGCCGAAAACATTAAAGAGAAAGAAAAAGGTTTGTATAATTTTGAAGATATATTGACACCGTATTTTACGGTTTAAGAGTTATCTTTTAAAAACAAAAAAGTCGTTAAGTATTGATAAAACTTAGCGACTTTTTTGTTTGGTTATTTCCCTATAATTTCTTTTCGATGCAAAGTGCCCCAGTCTTTTAGAGCCATAATAACATTTTTAAGCGATTTACTGTGTTCGGTTCTAGAATATTCTACCGTTGGCGGAAAAGTATCATAAACGGTTCTTGTAACCAATTTGTTGATTTCCAAATCTTTCAATTCTTTTGAAAGCATTTTGTCTGTAATTCCATTAATAATTTTCGAAATTTCTTTGAATCGTTTAGGGCTTCCGTCTAATGCAATCAAAATAGGAAGTTTCCATCTTCCGCTTAAAATTTCTAACGCATCTCTAACAGGCAAAAGTGCTGCCATACATTCCTGAGGTTGGCAGTCTTTTTCTGCAATTTCACTAATGATATCTGTTGCTATTTCCATATTCTTTGCTTTACTATCTTCAAGTATAGCGCTATCCTTGGGGATAGTACTATAAAAGGGATAGTAAATGTAAATAAGTTTGTATTGTAAAACAAATAATGATTCAATTATGAGCCAAAAAATTCTAAAAATAATAACAAGTACTAATGGAGAAAACTCTTTTAGTAATCAATTGTCTAATGCAGTTATCGAAAAGTTGAAGGCAGCCAATCCCGACAGTACCGTTCAAACTCTTGATCTTTCTAAAACGCCTTTACCGTATTTGACGGGTTTACATATTAGTGCTGTTTATGCTCCTGCAGAAACACATTCTGAAGAGCAAAAATCAGCGCTTCAATATTCAGACGAAGCAATTGAAAGTTTATTGGATTCTGATAGTATTGTGATTGGAGTTCCTTTATACAATTTTGGAATTCCAGCAGTTTTAAAAGGCTGGATCGATCAAGTTGCTAGAGCAGGAAAGACTTTCAGCTATGCCGATGGATCTCCAAAAGGATTGGTAAACAATAAAAAAGTATATCTAGCTATTGCTTCTGGCGCCATATTTTCTGAAGGCCCTTACAAAAGTTATGATTTTTCAGAATCGTATTTGAGAGCTGTTTTCAGTTTTTTAGGAATGACAGATGTAACTACATTTCGCGTAGAAGGAACCGCAATTCCTGATTTTGCAGCTAACGCTCTACCAAAAGCGTTAGCTTCGGTTGAAGAGTTTGCTTTTTAAATAAAATAAAAATCCCAGTTGTTACAGCTGGGATTTTTGTTTTAAAATGTTTAGTTTTTATATCGTTCTTCAAGATGTTTTTTTTCATCAAAACGATTTGCTGCAAGATCATCCAAAATTTGAAGAAATGAAATATCCATTTTTAAAAGCATATTATCTGTATCGTAAGCAATAGAATACACATTTAATTCTTCATCAACAGCGAGCGAATTTCCATCTTCAAGACCGTAAAAGGTGTAGAAAATCTTTCCGTCAATTTCTTCATCAAAGACATCATTATAATCTAATCTTTCTTGTATAGCTTCATCCAGATTATCATAAAAAAGATCTATTTTTCGAGCTGGAAAATCAAAACTAGAAACATCAATGCTGTTGTTTCGAATCTTGGAAAAGTCAAATTCTTTGAAATCATAATTAGAATGATTGATTTTTAATGCCCAAATCAAATTATCCCAAAGCAGAATTTCAACTTCTTCAAACCTCTCATTAACTTTGGAGAATATCTTTAATCCTGAAATTTTACTGTTTTTGCCTCTAATTTTGTATTTCAAATAGTTTTCGCCTGGATAATAGATTTCAGTGTATTTGAAATCAGGATGTAAATCAAATTTTTTAAAACCTTGAAAGTTATTGACTTTTGCCTGAGTTTTCAAATCGGCTAAATGATCAGGAAAAGAATCCATTATTCCATTAAAAAGCTTTTTCTGGCCTTCAATAATTAAACGAGATTTGTACTTTGGAAATAGAGAAGACAGTGTTTTCTGAATGACGTTCATTATTTTTCGATTATCATAGTTACACCTTGTCCACCAGCAGCACAAATAGAAATTAATCCTCTGCCAGAACCTTTTTCGTGAAGTAATTTTGCCATTACACCGATAATTCTTCCTCCGGTTGCAGCAAATGGGTGAGCGGCCGCGAGACTGCTTCCTTTTACATTCAATTTATTTCTGTCAATTGCGCCAAGAGCTTTCTTTAAGCCGATTTCAGCACTCAATTCTGGACTTTCCCATATTTTTAAAGTCGTTAAGGTTTGTGCTGCAAAAGCTTCGTGAATTTCATAAAAATCAAAATCCTGAAGATTTAATTCTGCTTTTTCCAGCATTTTTGAAGCCGCAAATACGGGTGCTAATAATAGATTTTGTTGATTTTTTACATATTCAATTGCGGCAATTTCACCAAAAGTGATATAAGCTAAGACTGGAAGTTGCTGCTCTTTTGCCCATTCTTCACTTGCGAGAAGAATACAAGAAGCGCCGTCGCTTAAAGGTGTCGAATTTCCTGCAGTCAGAGTACCATTTACTTTGTCGAAGGCAGGTTTTAATTTCGCTAATTTTTCAATTGTGCTATCTTTTCTTAGATTATTATCTTTTTCTAATCCGTTGAAAGGGGTTATCATATCATCAAAAAAACCTTCATCGTATGCTTTTGCCATATTCAAATGACTTTTCAAAGCAAATTCATCTTGTTCTTCTCTGGATATTTTATAGTATTTGGCTGTAATTTCGGTATGTCCACCCATAGAAAGTCCTGTTTGAGATTCTTCATTTCGAGGAACTAATGGACTTAAATCTTTCGGGCGAAGTTTTAAAAATGTTTTGATTTTTCCGCCTAATGATTTTGCTTGTCTCGCCTCTAGAAGAATTTTTCTAAGTTTTTCGCTAACGGCAATAGGCATATCACTGATAGAATCTACGCCGCCTGCAATTCCAGAATCAATTTGCCCTAATGCAATTTTGTTTGCGATATAAATAGCACTTTCAATTCCTGTATCGCAGGCTTGCTGCAAGTCGCATGCAGGAGTTGCAGGATCAAGGCTTGTTTTCATTACACATTCGCGAATCAGATTATTGTCGTATGTATGTTTGATGACAGCGCCTCCGGCAACCTCTCCCAATAGTTTTCCTTTCAAATTATATTTATCAATCAAACCATCAAGTGCAGCAATCATCATTTCTTTGTTTCCAACATTAGAATAAGCAGTATTTGCTCTTGCAAAAGGAATTCTGTTGTAACCTACAATGGCTACTTTTCTTGTCGTATTCGATTTCATATCAAGTTATTATTAAATGAAGAGGTGTTATGATTTTAGAATTATAAAGATAAAAATACAATTCGGTATATGTACTTAATGTAGATTAATTTCTAAGGAAATACTTCATAAGTAAATTTTGAACACCTGAATTCCTTACTAATTTAGTGTAAAATGTTATATTTATTTAGAATGGATAAAAATAATTTGGATAAAATAAGATTTGGGCCTACTTTTGCGCGACAATTTAAAATCAAACCAAAATGAAAATAATTTTTAGTGCAAAAGTTTATTTTTTCCTGTTGCTGTTTAGTTCATTAAACATGATCGGACAACAACTTGGAAATATAAATGGTAAAGTTTCGTTAAGTGGAAACAAACCTGCAGGAGACGTTTCTGTAACTTTAAAAGGAACAAAATATTCAGATGTTACTAGTGTTTCGGGACATTATGAAATTAAAAACGTAAAACCAGGAACGTATAATATCATTGTAAAAGGTGTAGGTATTAAGCCTATTGAAAACAGTGTTGTAGTAAGTGCAAAACAAACAACGACTAAAAACTTTTCGCTTTCAGAAAGTCAGGAAGATCTTGAAGAAGTGGTAATTAAAAAAAACAAATACAAGCAAGACAAACCATCATTGTCATTGCGTCTTCAGACTCCAGTTTTAGAAATTCCTCAAAATGTTCAGATTGTAAGTGGTCAAACGTTAAAAGATCAGCAAATTACGAGCATGAGTGATGGAGTAATTCGTAACGTGAGTGGTGCGGTTCGTTTGGAGCACTGGGGAGATTTATATACAAATATCACTATGAGAGGTTCTCAAATTCAAGCTTTTAGAAACGGATTTAATGTAGTTTCTTCTTTTTGGGGACCATTAACGGAAGATATGAGTTTTGTTGATCATATTGAATTTGTAAAAGGACCAGCAGGATTTATGCTTTCAAGTGGTGATCCAAGCGGATTATATAATGTTGTAACTAAAAAACCGACCGGAGTTACAAAAGGCGAGGTGAGTGTCATTGGCGGAAGCTATGATTTTTACAGAGCAAGTATCGACCTTGATGGAAAATTAGATAAAAAAGGAAAATTGTTATACAGATTCAACGGATCTGCTCAGAATAAAGGTTCTCATCGTGCTTTTGAACGTAATAATCGTTACGTAATTGCTCCAGTAGTTTCCTATCAGATTGACGATAAAACAAAAATTACAGCTGAGTATAATTTCCAGTATGCAAACATGACAGAAGTAGGTTCTTACTATGTTTTCGGACCAGCAGCAGGTGGTTATGCAACAACGCCAGTTGGTTTTACCATGACACAGCCAGGACTTCCGGACACCAATATTCAGGATCATAGCGGTTACTTAATGTTCGAACATAAGTTTGATGAAAACTGGAAACTTAGTGCACAGACTTCTTACTTTAAATACATTCAACAAGGATATAGTTCATGGCCTGGAGTTGTAGGACCTGGACCTGCCGATAGAGATTTTGACGGTGTTCCTGAAGGTAATCTGGCTTACGGAGATATCATTAGAAATGTTGGTATTTGGGATGCAGAAAGTAATATGTACTTGGGTCAGGTTTTCGTAAACGGAAAATTCAATACAGGAAGTGTTACGCATAAAGTATTAGGAGGAGTAGATTTAGGAAGCAAAGATTATATGGCAGATTGGGGACAATCTCATGATTTAGATACACCAGCAAATCCGTTTAATGTTTATAATCCAAATTATGGTACACCATCAAATGGTTTTCCACAATTTGACCATACAACCCCACTTTCTGTAAGAGCAAAAGCAATTGGTGGTTTAATGAGTACAGAATATGCCGCTGGATATATTCAGGATGAGTTAGGTTTCTTTGAAAATAAATTAAGATTAACGCTTGCAGGAAGATACACTTGGATCAGTCAGGCAAGTTGGGGTGGAGATCCAATTTCTGACAGTCACATTACGCCACGTGTAGGTTTAAGTGCTTCAATTGACGAAAATACTTCTGTTTATGCCTTATACGATCAGGCTTTTACACCGCAATCTGGTATCATTAGAAATGGAGACAAGGTAAAACCTCTTACTGGTAATAATAGAGAAATCGGTATTAAGAGAGATTGGTTTGATGGTTCGTGGAGTACTACTTTATCTGCTTACAGCATTTTAAAGAAAAACGAACTTACAGGAGATCCTGCAAATACTCCAGGACAGCAATTTAGTGTTGTATTGGGAGAAAAAAGAGCACAGGGTATTGAGTTTGACGTTAGAGGAAAAATCTTTGAAGGACTTAATTTGATTGCCAATTATGCTTTCACAGAATCTATCGTAAACGAAATTGATCCTGCTGTTTCTGCGGCAACCGGAATTAACAAAGGTGATATTGTGCCAGGTTATGCTAAACATACAGCAAATGCATGGTTAAATTATACGCTTCAACATGGTAAACTAAAAGGATTTGGCGCTTCTATTGGTGGAACATTCTATGATGGACGCCAAACGGATACGTGGAGTGCAGGTTTAGAAAGATTGCCTTCTTACTTTAAACTAGACGGAGGTTTGTCTTATGAAACTGGAAAAATTAAGGTTACTGCAAACGTATTCAATATTTTAGATAAATATCTTTACAGCGGTTCTTACTACGAATGGTTGTCAGCTTATTACTGGCAGACTGAAGCACCAAGAAACTTTAGAGTTGGTGTTACTTATAAATTTTAAATTGGTTTGTTTTCGTTGAAAAATTGCAAATCACAAAAAAAGCATCGTTTTTATGACGATGCTTTTTGTTTTTAAGTAACAAAGTAACAAAGGGACAAAGGGACAAAGGGGCAAAGGGGCAAAGGGGCAAAGGGACAAAGTTTTCATGAATTGCCTCCAGTTTTAACTGGAGGTATTGATTAAGCCTTTTTCTTTTTTCATTTATACTATGTTCATCCAGCTAAAGCTGGATGCTATTCAATTTTAGAGAAATCCCTTTAATCAGTGGCAAAAAATTAACCTTTCCTAATCAACGGAATTAGTTTTTTACCAATCAATTCTATTGCATTCATTAATTGTTTGTGCGTCAAGCCTGCATTATCCATTTGGAAAGTAAAGCGGTCAACGCCGTCAAGTGCTTCGCTGTGACGCAGGATTTTTTCTGCAGCTCTTTCTGGACTTCCTACAATTAAAACACCTAGATCATCTATTAATCCGTCAAACTTTCCTTTTGTGACAGGAGGCCAGCCTCTTTCATATCCTAATTTAGTCCATAATTCGGCATAACCTGGATAATAGTCAGCCACGGCACTTTCTGTTGTTGTGCCAACATAACCTGGCGAATGCAATCCGACTTTTAATTCTTCAGGTTTGAAACCTGCGGCTTTTCCCGCTTGACGGTATAAATCGACTAAAGGTTTAAAACGATGTGTTTGTCCGCCAATAACGGCTACCATTAATGGAAGTCCAAGCGATCCAGCTCTGATAAAAGATTCTGGTGTTCCGCCAACTCCAAGCCAAATCGGCATTTTTTCCTGTAATGCTCTCGGATAAACTGGAAGATTGTTCAATGCGGGACGAAATTTTCCTTGCCAATTCACAAATTCATTGTCGCGAATCTGTAAAAGTAATTCCAATTTTTCGCTGAAAAGTTTATCATAATCATTCAAATCAAATCCGAAAAGGGGATAGGCTTCAATAGAAGATCCACGACCGACTACTATTTCTGCTCTTCCTTTAGAAATCAAATCTAAAGTCGCAAAACTTTGATACACTCTCACAGGATCTGCAGCACTCAAAACCGAAACGGCACTTGCCAATCGTATATTTTTTGTTCTTGCTGCGGCTGCACTTAAAATGACTGCTGTGGCAGAATCTAAAAACTCTTTTTTGTGATGTTCGCCAATTCCGAAAACATCAAGACCAACCTGATCTGCAAATTCAATTCTTTGCAAAAGCTGCTCCATAGCATCAACACTGCTCAGAGTGTTGTTGTCACCATACATTGCCGAAGCAAAACTGTCGATTCCTATTTCCATTTTTTTTTAGCTTTAAGTTTTAGGCAATAGGCCGTAAGCACTTTAGAAAGCCTAAAGCTTAGAGCTTACTGCTTAAAGCATTATTAATGTGAGAATCCAAACGAAATACTGATAATGATAATCATTATTACAATTAAAGTAATGCCGACGTATAAATAGTCTTTCTCTAATAAAAAGGAAAATAATGAAAGCAAAACACGCAAAACTGGCGTTAAAAACAGCAAAATAATTCCTGTAAATATTAATGATTCTCCGTTTCCTTGAATTGCTCCGTTGTAAATTGCGGCGATTACTTCAAATATATTTCGATCGTTTTCTTTAAAAACAGAATAATCTTCAATTTGGCTTCCGTTATGCAAAATATAAACGATACCGCCAATAAAAGCGACTGATAATGAAATCCAAACACCATAACGAAGTAAGTTTCCGATGATGGTTTGAAAATCTTTTTCTCCAAATTTTTCTTCCTGTACCATATTAGATTTTTCCATTTAGTCCGTTATAAATCATATTGATCGCCAAAACAAAAATTAGGCAAGCAAAAAAGATTCTCAATTTCTTAGGATTAGTTCGTACTAAAATTTTGGCTCCAGCCATTGCTCCAAACAAAACTCCAATTACAACTGGCATACAAATTCCAGGTTCGATATATCCTTTTTGAATATAAATTACAGAACTTGCCATTGCCGTAACACCCATCATGAAGTTACTGGTGGTTGTTGAAACCTTAAACGGAACTCTCATAATATTGTCCATTGCAATTACTTTAAAAGCTCCAGAACCAATTCCAAGAAGGCCAGACATCATTCCGGCAACGCCCATCATACTGAAACCGCCAATTACGTTTTTGGTTCCGTATTTTACAACTTCGCCATCGTGAGTTGGGTAAGTTCCTTCTAATTTTAGCTTTTTAGCCAAAGGACTAGATTCTAAAACAATGTGTTCTTCTTTTTTTCGAAGTGAATTAATTGCAGAGAAAATCAATGTTAAACCGAATAAAACGGCTATAAAAGAAGTAGGAGCAACGGTAGAAAGTAATGCACCGCAAACAGCTCCGATAGTAGTAGCGATTTCTAAGAAAATTCCCATTCGCATGTTGGTAATTCCTTCTTTTACATAAGCTGCAGCAGAGCCTGAAGAGGTTGCGATAACGGAGACTAAAGCGGCTCCAATGGCATAGTGAATGTCGACACCAAGAATGATCGTAAGAAGCGGAATAATAATGATACCGCCTCCTAAGCCTGATAATGAACCGATAAAGCCTGCTAAAAAAGCACCCAGAATCATAATCAGAGTAAAGGTAAGTATTGTCATTTAAAGTATGTTTTTGTAATGGCTAATTTACGAATACATATCTGTTCTGTGAAAAATTATGGGCTTAATAAAACCTTAAAAATTTTTTTTGGTCGCAGTATTCAGTCTCGGTCTCAGTTTTCAGTCTCAGTTTTCAGTCTCAGTTTTCAGTCTCAGTTTTCAGTCTCAGTTTTCAGTCTCAGTCTCGGTTTTCAGTCTCAGTTTTCAGTCTCGGTTTACTTTAGATTTTAGAAGCTTTGTCAAAGTTTTAAACTTTGACAAAGCTTACTCGCCGCTAACTGAATACTGCGATCGCGACCGCG
Source organism: Flavobacterium potami (assembly GCF_020026915.1). Taxonomy (GTDB): domain Bacteria; phylum Bacteroidota; class Bacteroidia; order Flavobacteriales; family Flavobacteriaceae; genus Flavobacterium; species Flavobacterium potami. The sequence continues at coordinate 829,601 of NZ_JAINUY010000002.1, forward strand.
ACTGAGACTGAAAACTGCGACTGAAAACTGCGACTGAAAACTGCGACTGAAAACTGAAAACTAAACCTTAACTCTCAGCTTAGTGGGCGAATAACCAAATATTCTTTTAAAAGCGATACTGAAGTTAGAAACATTTTGATAGCCAGAAAGTAGGCTGATTTCTTGAATAGAAAGTGATGTGTCGGTTAAATAGTGTCTTGCATTGTTCATTCTGATTTCTTGCAAATATCCAAAAACCGTTTCGCCAAAAACTGTTTTAAAACCTTCTTTTAGTTTGGTCTGGTTTACACCAATTTTACGGGCAAGTTCGACAATAGTATAAGGATTGTCAATGTTCTCTCTAATTAATTGTGCGGCAAATTTTATTTTTTCTATATCGCTTCCAGTCAAATTTGTAGCTTCTTTTTCTTGATCTAAATCATGATGGCTTAAAGCAATAAGTTCATAAATTTTAGATTCCATATAGATTTTTCGGGTAAGACCTTTATAAAAACAGTTTTTAATATCCTGAATTACACCATAAATCTTAGCGCCAATTTTAATCTCATTTTTAGATAAAGCAGTGCTGTTGTTTTTTTGGATATTATTTAAAAAACTATCCATTACCTTAGATTCTCCTTCGTATTTAGTGAGTACATTTAGAGGAAGATGAATGTCGAAAGTATTGTAAATAATGTCTTTTTTAAAATCAATTTTAGCATGATTGTCTTCTGCAGAAAGAAAAGTGATATTGCCCGACATGGGTGCAGCAAAATCTTTTACAGAACCAGGATTTATATAGCCAATTTTCTGATCTGAAAGATTAAAATGCATTTCTAAGAGTGATGAATCTCCTCTTCCTGACATGGATACATCGTCGTGAAGTTGGTAGTTTCCTTGAAGAATCGATAATTCTTCGGTAATAGAATGCTCGTGAAATAAAATATCACCTTTTGGAGTAATAAACTTGATGTCCTTTTCGTCTTCCAATTCTATTTCAGAAAGACCCGTGTTTGGTTTTGGAACGCTTTCCAAAAAATCAGCAAAATCATTCGTATCAATTTTAAATGCCATCTCTTATACTTCTAATTTCATAATTAAAACTTCCACTTTCATAAATGCATCCGTCTGTTATAAAATACTTTTGCACGTGCAAATATAATTTATAATAAGTTTAAATAAAAACAGCTTGACACTCAAATTAAACCTTATGTTTTTATTCCTGATGGGACTTTTCTCTGCAAATGCCTGTCCGGTTTACATTCATATTGAAGATAACTTAGGAAATCCTCTATCTAGAATTACTGTTTTGGTTGATAGTAAACCAATGGGAAGCACCAATAATTCAGGTGTTTTAGAACTTTCACTTTCTACTGGAACGTACCAAATCGAAATGGTAAAAAAGAATGGATCAAAATCAAAACAAACCATTTCTGTAAACTGTGAGCAAGATAATCATTTCAAGTTTACATTAAAAACAGATGATGCCGATTTAGCCAATTTGAATGAAGTTGTGGTTCAAAATAAAAGCATCAAAAAACAAATCGAAGAATCACCCTTTTCAGTTCAGGTTGTAGATTTTAAAAAGCAATATGATAAAGCTGGAGATGTTGGAGATTATCTAAACAGAGCTTCTGGTGTCAAACTAAGAACAGATGGAAATATAGGTTCGCAAGTGCAGATTAATCTGGGCGGACTTCAGGGAAAAGCAGTTCGAATTTTTAAAGACGGAATTCCTATCGAGCTGTTTGGCCACGGTTTTAGTCTTGGAACAATCCCAGTAAATATGCTCGATAGAGTGGAAATTTACAAAGGTGTAATGCCAGTTTATCTTGCTTCTGATGCTTTGGGAGGCGGTGTGAATTTGGTGACCAGAACTTCCAATAAAAATTTTGCAGAAGTATCTTATGAAGTGGCTTCTTTCAATACACACAGAGCAACAGCTAATCTTTATCTTCAAAATAAAAACAATTTTTACGGAGGTTTTAATGGCTCTTTTAATTATTCTGATAATAATTACAAAGTAAATGTTCCGATTCAAAATGCAACGAATGAGGAATTTAGAAATGTAAAGCGTTTTCATGATATGACAAGATCCAATTACGGAGAAGCTTTTGTTGGACTAAAAGAAAAATCGTGGGCAGATGATTTTCGTTTGACTTTAATTTATTCGGATTTCTATAAACAGATTCAAAATGATGCCGGAATGCGCTACGTGTACGGACAGGCATTTTCTAAAGAACAGAATTATACGGGAATGGTCAATTACCGTAAAAAGTTTTTTGATGATAAATTGAAAGTCGCATTTTTAACGAATTACAGTCATTTCAACACCAAATTTATTGATACCACAACAGTTCGTTACAATTGGTTAGGTGACATTATAGCTGAAAATCAGCAACCTGGCGAAATTAGATCGGGGAACAATCAAAGAATGAAATACAATTTTGTTTCATCAAGATTGAACATGGAATATGAATTGTCTGATCGTAACTTTTTAGAATTTAGTGAATTATATTATTCACAAAGAAGAAAAGGAAGTGATCCGCTTGGAGCGATTTCGATTATTGATGGCGTTGATGTGCTTACAGTTCCTGCAACATACAGAAAAGACAATATGGCTTTTGCATGGCGCTCTTTATGGATGGATAAGAAGTTGGAAAGTATCGTTGCAGCAAAATATTACCATTATAATACAGAAGGATATACGACAGATAATTACGGTTTTGCATGGAAAGCTTCAAAAGATGATAGTCAGTTTGGTTATTTAGGAGGTTTAAAATGGGTTAAAGACAGTTATTTAGTAAAACTTTCTTATGAATATGCAACACGTCTTCCTGATGAATTTGAAATTTTTGGAGATGCCAGACTGGTAAAAGAAAACCTAGATCTTGATCCAGAGAAAAGTCACAATTTAAATTTAAACGGACAATATACAATTGGTAAAGAAAACAACAGTTTGACCTTTTCTGGAAATTTATTCTACAGAAAAGTAAAAGACATTATTTTCCTGCAACTCGATATTCCGTTTAACCGATACATCAATTATGAGAATTCGAATATAAAAGGATTTGAATTTGAAACTACTTATGTTCCTTCAAAATGGATAAATACGGGATTCAACATAACGTATCAAGACATTCGAAGAGAAGAAAAAGAAGCACAATTCAAGTATTTGGATGATTCTAGAGTACCTAATATTCCGTTTCTATTTGGAAATTTTTGGTTGAATACCTACTTCGGAAATATTTTTAAGCAAGGCGACAATCTAAACTTTACCTGGAATGCCAATTATACCCACCGATTTTTCTTGGTGGCTATTCCAAAAAATCAAGAGCCGCCTTTGTTTGGAGATGTAAAAGATTTTCAGACTTCATTGGTCATTCCACAAGACGGAAGACTTGGTCAGTTTTCTAACGATGTTGGTGTTTACTATCATTTTGCAGGTAATAAAACAACCGTTTCTGCCGAGTGCAGGAATATTGGAGATGTACGCTTGTATGACAATTTTAATGTTCAAAGACCGGGAAGATCTTTCCATCTCAAATTAGTTTATAATTTTTTTTAAATAAAACCAATAAATCAGATTAACTATGAAAAGAAGCAATTCACTTCGTTCAGTACTTGCAGGAATGGCTGCTTGTATGCTTTTATTTTCTTGCAGCAGCAATGACGATAATAACAATACCGATAACGGCAATAATGACGATACTTTACCAAAAAACGAAACTTGGATTATTTACAATGGTTCAGCAAACTGGAGTGGTGGTATTTATGCATTAAAAGACAATAAATCTAGAGAAATCAATCTTTCAGGATTACCATTTCTTCAAGTAACGTCTTCTTTAGGAGGAAGCGCTTTAGATAAAATGCTTTTTAAAGTAAACGATGTTTCAAATACAAAACAAGGGATCAATAAAATGGGACTTGATGCAACAGGAAAAGTGGTAGATCAAGGTTTCTTGGCATCGCAATCAAATGCTTACGAAACAAATTATTTAGTAGCTGGTCCAACAGAAGGATACTACTGGGATAAAGTAAGAGGTGGATTGAAATTGCAAAAATTCAACCCAACGACAATGGAAAGAACAGGAGAAATTGATTTTTCTTCACTTTCAGAAGGACAACCATTAGAGTCAATCGGGCAGTTGATTATTGCAAAAAGAGACAACAAATTGTACTTGGATTTATTGTTAGGAAGTAAAGCGGCAGGAAACTGGCAGGTAACTCCAGTAGTTAAAGAAGTTGCGATTGCAGTTTATGATTTAACTACAAACAAAATCGAAAACGTAACTAAAATGGGAGGTACAACTAATTTAGGTGTATTTATTGACCACGTTTTATGGAGTTTAGATGCTGTAACTGGAGATTTATATTTTGCTTCAGTAGGTGATATGAAAACACAGCCATCTGATTATTCTTCTAAAATTCTTAGAATCAAAAAAGGAGAAGTTAATTTTGATACTACTTTTGCTTTGGATATGAAATCGTATCAGTTTCCAGCAGAATTCAATAGACTTTTTGCTTACAACAACAAAATTTATACAACAATTCCATCAAGAGCGGTTTCTTACTACAATGGAGGTCAACACGGGGTTAGATACAGAGACGATGTTTGGTATTGGAATGAAATCGACGCAGTTACTAAAAAAGCAACTCGTTTGAACATGCCACCAGATAACTTCTATACAACACAAAATCCGTTTTTCCATAATGGAGAAATCTATTTCTTATCAAACAGCACAGGAGATGGTTTTTCTGGTGTTAACCAATACAATCCAGCAACTGGAGTTGTAAAAGAAACTTTCCGTTTAAAAGAAAGTGGAAGAATCCAAGGATTTAATATTATCAAAGACTAATTTTAGTTGGATTTAAGATTTTAAAAATGGCGCTTTTTGCGCCATTTTTTTATTTGTGTTATTTAAAAATTCTATTTCTTTTTTAACATTTTTTATATTTGAAAAACAATAGTTTATTAAAAGAAAAAGTGTCGAAAAATAATATACAAACCTATTCATTAAAGCATCATAAAGGCTTGTTTTCTCATGCAGATCAGAAAGAGTATTTTTATATTCAAACAAATGATCATCCTTATATTAGTGAACCCTATCGTGCCGAAAGTTATGCCATTGAGTTTTTAAGGAAGGGAAGTATCATAATGCATATCGGACTCGAAACCAAAGTAGTTCATGCTCCTTCGATTATTGCTTTAGGACCTTCAGTTATTCGAAGTTTTTCTAAAAACGAAGAAGAAATTCTAATCGATATTATATTTTTCAAACCTCAGTTTTTTCTAGAAAGTCAGGCAAATGTCTTTTTTCTAAAACAATATGATTTTTTTGAAAATAATGAAAGCAATTTATCTTCGCTCACAAAAATCGAGGAAAGTAAGTTTGAAAGTGTTTTTGGTTTAATCAAAGAAGTATCAGAAAATCAGTCGAAACATCAAGCTTCTATTTTGAGAAGTTATCTCTACATTTTAATTTACGAAATTGATGCTCTTCAGAAAGAAAAAACAATTTCAGAAACACAAAATCTTTTATTTGAAAAGTTTAAAGACTTGCTTTTTAAAGATTTTTTGAACTTCAGAACGGTACAGCATTATGCAGATAAATTAAACGTAAGTAGAAAATATTTATCTGAGGTTATTAAAAAAAATAGCGGAAAAACTGCCAGTGATTGGATTAGCGAAATGGTCATTTTAGAAGCCAAAGTCTTATTACAGAATAAAGAGATGTCGATTAATCAGATAAGCGATTTACTCCATTTTTCGGATCAATCTGTTTTTGGACGCTTTTTTAAAAACTATGAAGGAATTTCACCTTTAGAATATCGAAAAAAACAAATCGATTAAAATCATTTTACAGACATTTTGCACAAAATAGAAGCCGTATCGCTCTTTTTTTAGACTAATTTTCGCTGCAATTTTGCTTTTTATTTTTAAAGAAAAGAAATGAGTAAAGTTGCAAAATTTGTTGTCATCATTAACGATAATGTCTTTTGGATGGAAGACAAAGCCGTTCAGTTTTATACCAATTTATTTAAAGAAAAAGATTTAGGAAAAAAATATGCAGAAGAGTATCTTTCGCAAAAAGAGTTGTTCCGAATTCAAAATGATTTTTCGATTGAAATCCTGATGGCTTATCTCGGCGAAACTCCGCAAGCGTATTTAAAATTAGATTCATCGAGAATATTAAATCAAAACCTTGGAGCCTTAAAAGCAATTAATCTAAGTGAAATCATTTATTTTGATGAAGAAGATTTAAAAGCACTTATTAAACGTGCTGAAGAAATTGCCTCTCAACGAAAACATGATCTAATTTGGGTAAAAGCTTTTGCCGTAGATGCTGCTTTAATCGCTATTTTACGATCATTAAATTATGAAGAATTTGATTGGGAGGAAAATGAAGAAGATGAATTTCCAAAACGAATTTATTTCAAAAAAAAATCGGAACGTATTAATTTTTAGTCTCAGTCACAGTCACAGTCGCAGTCTCAGTTTTCAGTCTTTGGCTTGACAGCTTTGTCAAAGTTTTAAACTTTGACAAAGCTAAGGGCGACTGCGACTGCGACTGCGACTGCGACTGCGACTGCGACTGCGACTGCGACTGCGACTGCGACTGCGACTGCGACTGCGACTGCGACTGCGACTGCGACTGCGACTGCGACTGCGACTGCGACT
>NZ_JAINUY010000030.1 GCF_020026915.1 Flavobacterium potami
TGGGTTTTCAAGGTCGTAGTCATTTTTAAGCTGCTGTGTTATGGCACGGACAGTTTTTCCACCTCTACCTATGACCATTCCTGGCCTTTCAGCGTATACAACAACCATTGTACCAAGAGGGGTTACCTGAATTTCCATTCCACCGTAACCTGCTCTTTCAAGTTCTGATTCAAGGAATTCATCGATCCTTGTTCTTTTAAGTCCTTCTGTTACGAAATCTTTTTCAATCATATGGATCTATGCCTCCCCTAGAACTATCTGTACGTGGGTTGTTGTTGTGTTGAAGGGACTT
>NZ_JAINUY010000031.1 GCF_020026915.1 Flavobacterium potami
TAGTATTGTCTGCAGTCTGCTGAGACAAGAACAGATTGAAAGCTTTAGAAGCATTTACATTTAGAGAACCGTCCCCTGAACTAGACAATGTGAAATCATTGTTGATGTAAGTCAGTTTTACAGTAGCCGATTTTGTTTTAGCATCCTGGTTTGTAACTGTGAACACGATATCATGCGCACCGCCGGTTGTTCCGATGTACTGGCCGTTCGAAGAACCTTTTGTTACAGGAATAACTTCTCCCGCAGTATAAGTAGTTCCGTTGTAAACGAAAGTACCAGTTCCTGAAGTTG
>NZ_JAINUY010000032.1 GCF_020026915.1 Flavobacterium potami
GAAGCAGTGATGCTCACACTCAGAAACAACCTTAAATCAGATGAAGTCAAAATGAAACAGTTCAGAGAAGCTATGGAGAAGGTGAAACCTAAAAGTGAGGTTGACCTGAGGCAGTACAGCTAAAAACAGGGACAATACAAACTAAAACCACCAAAAAAATAACTTTGCCTCCTAAAAACCAAAAAAACCTGAGAATTTCAATGGGAGAAGATTAATTATTTTCTTCTCCCAAACCTCCCTTAAAATAACTCTTAAAGTAGTTTATTTTAAAATTAATTTTTATTCTTGATC
>NZ_JAINUY010000033.1 GCF_020026915.1 Flavobacterium potami
CTGGACTGTATCTTCGAGCCTTTTGTAACCACCAAAGCCTCCCGCCAGGGAATGGGTTTGGGGTTGTCGATAGTACATACTGTCATAACCCGTATGGGAGGCAGGGTCATAGCCGGCAACAACCCGGATAAGGGAGCCAGTTTCACTATACAATTGCCTTTGATATGATTTTGGCGACAATCCGATTAGGTTAGGTTTAGCCTTGTTAAGGCATATGTAACTATGGAGGTAGCAAGCATGGATATTCTAATCGTTGATGATGAAGCTCGCAGCCGTTCACATACCGCCGAT
>NZ_JAINUY010000034.1 GCF_020026915.1 Flavobacterium potami
TTGCATAGGGGATGGACCAGTGAAGAAAATTGCCGTGACGGCTTTTGACAAAACGCCTGATAGCGCTGTTGATGAACGCTTTGGGCGTGCGCGTTATATCATCATATTTGATACCGAGAGCGAGGAAACTCAGGTCATTGACAACTTGGACAATTTGAACGCTGCGCAGGGCGCAGGAATCAACACCGCGCAAAAGATGGCGGATCTGTCCGTGGATTTGATCCTGAGTGGCCACGTCGGGCCAAAGGCTTTTAAGGTCTTGCAGGCGACGGGTATTCAGGTTGGGACTTT
>NZ_JAINUY010000035.1 GCF_020026915.1 Flavobacterium potami
TTTCATAGATGTGGCCTGCGGCTGCGCCCCACATGAATACGGCGTAAGCAATAATGGTCGGTGCCCAAAAGTTCTTGAATTTCACTGCCAGAAGACCTAAAATACCATATGAAATATTTGCAAATCCAACTTCACGCAGGAATGGCGAATAGGCCCATCCTGTTGATTGAGCTACCATTTCTGGTCTTAAAACCTGTACCAGACCACTGAAAAGGGATCCAACACCAATCCCCACTCCCAGATACCATAACAGTAATAATTCAGTTATCCGGTTTAGTGATCTGGGTTTTT
>NZ_JAINUY010000036.1 GCF_020026915.1 Flavobacterium potami
ATAGTACTCGAATCTGTTACCGTATTAATGTTTAATGCATATTCACTTTCTTTATAAATTTTTTCAATTTTATCAAAGGGTACTGGTGGATTAATATAATCAGAATATTTCTTGGGAAAAATACGATTTGGATCATCTTTATGGGTATAATAGGCTCTATTATAAATTTTTAAGTTATATCCACTATCTAAGATATTATCAAAAATTTCCACCATCTCTTTACTTCTTTGAACATGTAAATTTCCATACCAACTACCTGCAAAAATGACATCTTTAGACCTCTTTTGTTTC
>NZ_JAINUY010000037.1 GCF_020026915.1 Flavobacterium potami
GGCAAATGCGTAAGGAGAAAACAGACTCATCAGATAGGCAGTCACCCAGTTATCCGAATTTTGCAACCCCCATTTTATGGTAACAAAATGTCCAAGCGCTTCACGTGTGTTTCGGGGGGTCCACGGCTGTCCGTTTTCAGCCATGATGGTTATTGGTCCGTGAACCATCCCGTCACAGGGGCTCAATCCCTCTTCCATAGCCAACGTATAAAGATACGGCTTTATGGTTGAGCCGATTTGCCTTTTTCCGGTACTTACCATATCGTACTTGAAATGCGCGAAGTCCGGGCC
>NZ_JAINUY010000038.1 GCF_020026915.1 Flavobacterium potami
GTGCTATATTTGCCGAAAATGATTAATTTAGGTAGCTGAGTCCAAATATTGGGACTCGGAATGGCGAAGCCGTGAAAATAACTTTACCGTGCATCTTGCCGAAACGGGCGAAATGGCGCGCGACCTTGTTCAGGAAAACACTTGGGATATTATCTTGATGGATATTATGCTTCCGGGAATCGACGGAATTCAACTGACGAAATTAATGCGTTTTAAAAAGATTCATACTCCAATTTTAATGCTCAGCGCTTCCGATATGCTGAAAATACCTCACACCAACATTTTTCTCT
>NZ_JAINUY010000039.1 GCF_020026915.1 Flavobacterium potami
CCGGACAGCGGTAAAAAGACGAAGCTGGTCTACTTTACCAACAAAGTAGAAGACTATATGCACGCAAGCGACTTATTGATTACCAAGCCGGGCGGGCTGACGGTCAGTGAAGCATTGGCAAGTGATTTGCCCATGGCGGTATTTGACGCAATTCCCGGGCAGGAGGAGGACAACGCCGCATTCCTGCAAAACCACCACATGGCAATCAAGCTGGACCAGCATGAGGATACAGCTCAGCAGATTGCCGGACTGCTGGAAGAACCGCGGAAGCTGAAACAGATGCGGCAGGC
>NZ_JAINUY010000003.1 GCF_020026915.1 Flavobacterium potami
CCTTAAGGTGGTTATTGCGGCGGGGCTCACCTCTTCCCATCCCGAACAGAGAAGTTAAGCCCGCCTGCGCAGATGGTACTGCAGTTATGTGGGAGAGTATGTCGTCGCCTTTCTTTTGAAAAACCCTGTTTTTGAAACGGGGTTTTTTATTCTAATTTTTACTTATAGTAATATAAGTAAATAAGGTACCTTAGCTCAGATGGTAGAGCAATGGACTGAAAATCCATGTGTCCCTGGTTCGATCCCTGGAGGTACCACATAATGCTCGGATGGTGAAATTGGTAGACACGCTGGACTTAAAATCCAGTGAACAGCAATGTTCGTGCGGGTTCAAGTCCCGCTCTGAGTACTAAAACTTCAATTAGCTTTTGTTAATTGAAGTTTTTTTTTGCACAAAATTTAGATGGAAGAGTAATTTTTATATTTTTACTTCACTACTGTAACTCATTAATATTTGTAAATTATGCAAAATATTTTTCTTAAAGAAGATTGTGATGAATTTATAAGTAGAATTAATAAACTTACTCCAAATACGCAACCTTTGTGGGGGAAAATGTCTGTTGATCAGATGTTGGCTCATTGTAATGTTACTTATGAAATGGTATATGATAATATTCATGAAAAACCAAATGGTTTTATGAGATTTCTTTTAAAGTCATTTGTTAAGAAGAAAGTAGTAGATGAATCTTTTTATCCTAAAAATATAAGAACAGCTCCTCAATTCATTATAAATGGTGACCGTAATTTTCAACTTGAAAAAGTTCGTTTAATCTCTTATATCAATAAGACTCTCGAATTGGGAAAAGATAATTTTGAAGGAAAAGAATCTCTTTCTTTTGGAAAATTATCTTCAAATGAATGGAACAATATGTTTGCGAAACATTTGGATCATCATTTGTGTCAATTTGGTGTTTAAAATAAATTTAAAAATATGAGAATTTATATAATTGTCTTTTTTCTTTTTTTAGGATTATCTTCTAATGCTCAGAAGCAAGAAGTTCAAAAATGTATTGAATCTTTTTTTGAAGGATTTCATCAGAGAGATTCTACAAAAATAAAATTAGTCTGCGCCGATAAAATGATATTGCAGTCTATCAGCGAAAGTGCTGTCAAGGGAAATAAATTATCTGATGAAAGTGCAAAGGAATTCTATAAATCAATAACATCTATTCCTTCAACTTTGAAATTTCAAGAAAAAATATTGAGTTATACTATTCAAATCGATGGCTCAATGGCTCATGTTTGGACTCCATATGAATTTTATTTAAATGATAAATTAAGTCATACGGGAGTGAATGCATTTACATTATTTAAAGAAAAAGATTCTTGGAAAATTATCTATTTAATTGATACGAGAAGAAAATAAAAATTTTCAAGCTACTTCTGTAGCATAATATAAGCAAATATCAGTTAACAGACATTCTGAACATTTTGGTTTTGGTCTGCATGTTTCTCTGCCTAGAAAAGAAATCGCCATTCCGATTTCTGACCAAATATTTTTAGGTAATGCCTGCATTAAGTCCTTTTCTACTTTATTACCATCTTTACTCTCTTTAATAATTCCAATTCTTGGAGCTACTCTAATTACGTGTAAGTCAGCTATAATTCCTTCAGCGGGTTTATTCGTTTCTCTTAAAATGACATTTGCAGATTTTCTTCCAATACCTTTTAAAGCAACTAGTCCAGACATTGTCAAAGGAATATCTTTATCATGTTTGATTGTATCAGCTATTTCTAAAATCCATTTTGCTTTAGTTGCATGATTGCGTACTTTACTGATATAAGGAACTAATGTTTCAAAATCTGTTTTCGTAAGGCTGTTTAAAGTAGGGTATTTTTGAAACAACAATGGCGAAATTGTATTGATATTAGCATCAGAATCTTGAGCAGAAAGAATTACCATAACAAGTAATTGATATGTATTATGATAATCCAAAGGATGTTTCTTTCCTTTATACTTTTTTAAAATTGGGTTTAATTTTTCTTCCCAATTAGTTGTTTCTCCAAACAAATCCATATTTAAAAATGATTAAAATATTGAAAGTTAGTTTGTTACTTGTTTAAAGTTACGATTTTTTAATAAAATCGATAATTTTTTTAATTACATTTTGATTCCCTAGAATTTTTCGATGTCCAAGACCATCAGTCAAAAACAAATTTCCATCCTTAAGATTTTCATTAATATGTATCCCAGCTTTAACTGGAACTTCAGGGTCATCATTATCATGAATGACTAAGACAGGAATCTCTATTTTTTGCGCTGCACGATATGCAGAAAAATCATCCATCTTTACTTGGTATTTGTTTTCAAAGAAAATTCTAAGATTATGACTCAATTCGTTCTTTAATCCTAATTTAAAAACAAATTCATCTAGGATATCTTGTACAATATCTCCACTTCCTATAATTATGGCTTTTTTTAGATTTAAACCATCTTTGATCGCATTTAAAACAGACATTCCGCCTAATGAATGTCCAATGGCAATTTCAAAAGGTCCAAACTGTTTTTCAATTTCTAAAATAGAAGCAATAAATTCAGACATTATAGTTGTTTTTCCTTCTGATTTTCCGTGTGCAGGGGCATCAAAACTTATTGTTGAATAACCGTTTTGCAAAAGTTCGTCAGCAATTTTAAACAATTGTGTACCTCTTCCTGACCATCCATGAACTAATAAAATTCTTCTATCACTATGTCCATATAAATAAGTGACTACACTTTTATCAACGCTTGGAACGTAAATCATCTTTTTTATGCTTTTAGAATCCATTTCGAATTCACGCTTTGGAACTTTATGTTTTATTGGTGTTGTAAAGATTCTTGCTGCAAATTTGGTGACCAATTTTGTAGATATAAATGCGCATATTTTCGCAGATACTTTAATTATTGCTGGAATTTTTAATGATTTAGTAGGATTGGTTGTCTTTTTTGCCATTTCAATAAATTTGACTTTGAAGCAATACTCTGCCTGTTTTTTTGCTAAATTTAAAAAACATAAAAGTAGTACATAAATAATTGCTTCTTAAAAAAGTATCATAAATTAATTTCAAATGGAGATATTTCATATTAGTGCAGAATGTTATCCAATGGCAAAGGTTGGCGGATTGGCAGATGTTGTCGGCGCTTTACCTAAATACCAGACAAATGCTGGTCATGAGGTTAGAGTTGTTGTTCCTTGTTATGATACTAAATTTAGAAAAGAAAATGATTTTGAATGCGTTCATTGGGGAACTGTTAAACTGGGTAATTTTAATTTCGATTTTAGCGTTCTAAAAGAAACTACTGATAAACTAGGTTACGAATTGTATCTTATTGAAATTAATGAATTGTTTAACCGTCCTAATGTTTATGGATATGAAGATGATATTGAGAGATTTTTATCTTTTCAGATTGCAACTCTAGATTGGATTATTGCTAGAAATAAAATTCCGGATATTATCAATTGCCATGATCATCATACAGGTTTGATTCCGTTTTTGTTGCAGTTTGCTTATAAATATGAAAGCTTGAAAAACGTAAAGGCAGCAATCACTATACATAATGGGTTATACCAAGGATGGTTTGGTTTTGATAAACTGTACTATCTGCCTGAATTTGATTTAAAACATGTAGGATTTTTAGAGTGGAATAATTCTATTAATTCTCTTGCAGTGGGGGTTAAGTGTGCTAATGCTGTTACTACAGTTTCTCCAAGTTATTTAAATGAAATTAATGTTTCTGCAAATGGTTTGGAATCGTTGTTCAATTCTGTACGAAATAAATCAAAAGGAATTTTAAACGGAATTGACATTGAAGTTTGGAATCCGCTCAAAGATCAAATGATTGCTGAAAACTATTCGATCGAAAATTTCGAAACAGGAAAGAAAAAAAATAAAGATAAACTCTGCGAGCAATTTGATCTGGACCCTTCAAAACCACTTTTCAGTTTTATTGGGCGTTTGTTTGATGAAAAAGGAGGAGATTTACTTCCGTACGCTTCTGCATTGGCTTTGTCCGAACATTTTGAAGAGATAAATATTCTGATTTTAGGTTCTGGTAATCCGGAAATTGAATCACAATTGACTCAATTAAGAAATGATTATAAAGGAAACTACAATGTCTTTATAGGTTATAATGAAGACTTGGCACATTTAATTTATGCAGGTTCAGATTATATTTTGATGCCTTCTAGAGTTGAGCCTTGTGGTTTAAATCAGATGTATGCCATGAGATACGGAACGATACCGATTGTTAGAAGGACTGGAGGGCTAAGAGACACAGTTGTTGATTTTGGGGATAATGGAAACGGAATATGCCACGATCAAGCTTCGGTTGCAGATGTTACCTATTCTATAAATCGTGCCGTACAACTGTACAGCGATAAGGAAAATTTCAATAAAGTTTTAAAAAGAGGAATGTCAGCAGATCATTCCTGGGAAAGAGTGTGCCAAGAATATATCGAAATATACAACTTAATAATTCAGTCAAAATGAAATTTAAAAAGAAAAATGTAGTTGCCATTATTTTAGGAGGAGGACAAGGATCACGCTTGTTCCCATTAACAGAAACAAGATCAAAACCTGCTGTTCCGATAGGAGGTAAATATCGTTTGGTTGATATTCCAATTTCGAATTGCATCAATTCCGATATTTTTAAAATATTTGTTTTGACTCAATTTAATTCTGCTTCTTTAAATGCACACATTAAAAACACTTTTAATTTTAGCATTTTTAGTCAGTCTTTCGTAGATATTTTAGCAGCAGAACAAACCCCTGATAACCCAACATGGTTTCAAGGAACTGCAGATGCTGTGAGACAATGTATGTCACATTTCTTAAAACACGATTTTGATCATGCTTTAATCCTTTCTGGAGATCAATTGTATCAAATGGATTTTAATGAAATGTTAGAAGCTCATATCGCTGCAGATGCCGAAATTTCTATAGCGACTTTGCCAGTAAATGCTAAAGATGCACCTGAATTTGGAATTCTAAAAACAGATCACGAAAATAATATTCACGCTTTTATTGAAAAACCTCATGCATCATTGTTGCCTGAATGGGAATCTGAAGTAAGCGAACATATGCAGGAGAAAGGAAAAAAATATCTTGCCTCAATGGGAATTTATATTTTCAATAAATCTTTGTTGGAAGAATTGATGTCTAACCAGGAAACCAAGGATTTTGGTAAAGAAATTATTCCACAAGCTGTTGGAAAGCACAAAATCTTGAGTTATCAATATGAAGGATATTGGACAGATATTGGAAATATTGAATCGTTTTTTGAAGCAAATATTGGATTAACTGCTGATATTCCGGAGTTTAATTTGTTTGATAACGAGAATAAAATTTTTACTCGTCCGAGATTATTACCTCCTTCAAAGTTCAGAAATTCAATTATCAATCAATCTCTAATTTCTGAAGGCTGTATCATTAATGCAAAAGAAATTAAAAGTTCTGTAATTGGTATTCGTTCCAGAATTGGCGAAGGTACTATTTTGGAAAATTGCTATGTAATGGGGAATGATTTCTATCAAGATCTGGATGAATTAAATCAAGAAAGCAGCATCAGTAAAATTCACGTTGGAATTGGTGAAAATTGTTATATCAAAAATGCTTTGGTAGATAAAAACGTTCGTATTGGAAACAATGTTCATATTTCGGGAGGTAAGCATTTGGATAATTTTACCAATGAATTATACAGTATCAAAGACGGAATTGTTGTTATTAAAAAAGGAGTAACATTATCCGATAATTTTAGAATTGAATAAAAGCTGAAAATTCCAATTAAAAAAATCCAAATTCCAACATTGCCTAATTATAATATATGAATAAAGTAATTCCACATTCTCTTTTTACAGACTTTGATATTGATCTATTTAAAGCCGGAAAACATTTTAAATTGTTTGAGAAATTAGGTGCACATTTAACAGAAGTTAATGGAGTAAAAGGCGTTTACTTTGCAGTTTGGGCTCCCACGGCTCATTCTGTTTCGGTCGTTGGTGATTTCAATTATTGGACACAGGGAGAGCACGTTTTGAATGTTCGTTGGGATTCATCTGGAATTTGGGAAGGATTTATTCCAGAAATTTCAAAAGGTGCTCTTTATAAATATAAAATTCAGTCAGGAATAAATGGCGTAATTACCGAAAAAGCAGATCCTTTTGCTTTGTACTGCGAGAAACCACCCCACACAGCTTCTGTAGTTTGGGATTTGGATTATAAGTGGAAAGACGAAAACTGGATGAAAAATCGTAAAGAGAAAAATGGTTTAGATAAGCCCTATTCTGTTTATGAAGTGCATTTAGGATCTTGGAAAAGAGCCGATCATAATCGATTTTTGAGTTATTTAGAATTGGCTGATGATTTAGTAAAATACGTAAAAGAAACCGGTTTTACACATGTTGAATTTATGCCAATTATGGAATATCCTTATGATCCATCATGGGGGTATCAATTGACGGGTTATTTTGCTCCGACTTCCCGTTTTGGAAAACCACAGGATTTTATGCTTCTGGTTGATAAATTACATCAGGAAGGAATTGGAGTTATTTTAGATTGGGTTCCGTCACATTTTCCTGATGATGCACATGGTTTAGGTTTCTTTGATGGTTCACATTTATACGAACATCCAGATCGCAGAAAAGGCTATCATCCAGATTGGAAAAGTTTGGTTTTTAATTATGGAAGAAACGAAGTCCGAGCTTTTTTAATTAGTAATGCGATTTTTTGGCTTCAAAATTATCATGTTGATGGATTAAGAGTGGATGCAGTAGCGTCGATGTTGTATCTTGATTATTCGAGAAAAGATGGCGAATGGGAAGCTAATATTTTTGGAGGAAATGAAAATCTAGATTCAATTAGTTTCCTTAAAGAATTTAATGAAGTAATCTATTCTAATTTTGATGGAATTCAAACTATTGCAGAAGAAAGTACTTCTTTTCCAATGGTTTCTAGACCAACTTCTTTTGGAGGTTTAGGTTTTGGAATGAAGTGGATGATGGGATGGATGCACGATACTTTAAAATATTTTCAAAAGGAAACAGTCTACAGAAAATACCATCAAAATGATTTGACATTTTCAATGACGTATGCCTTTACCGAAAACTTTATGCTTCCATTTTCTCATGACGAAGTTGTTTATGGCAAACAATCTCTTATTTACAAAATGCCTGGGGATGAATGGCAGCGATTTGCAAACTTGAGATTGCTGTACGGATATATGTTTACGCATCCAGGAACAAAATTATTGTTTATGGGAGCAGAATTCGGACAAACAAACGAATGGAATTTTGAGCAAAGTTTAGATTGGCATTTGCTACAATATGACTTTCATTCTGGAATAAAAAGATTAATTACCGACTTAAATCAATTATATAAATCACAACCCGCTTTGTATGAAAAACAATTTTCAGGAGATGGTTTCGAATGGATCAATTATTCAGATCATCAGAATGCTGTTTTGTCATACATTAGAAAGGGCAATAATCCTAATGAAAATGTAATTGTGGTTTGCAATTTTACTCAAGTTGTTAGGGAGAATTATAGAATTGGTATTCCAAATAAAGTAAAATTGCAACAGATTTTTAATACTGATGCATCAATTTATGGTGGAAGCGGTGTAGAAAATTCAAAATCTATAAAAATAGAATCGATTTCTTATGACGGAAGAGATTTTTCAGCCGCATTAATTCTTCCACCTTTAAGTGTTACGGTTTATTCTTTGACTTCATAAAAATCTTACAATCATTTTTTAGGCTAACAATTTGTTATTTTTTCCTTTTAAAATTATCAAATTGTTGATTTTTTGTTTTGTAATTTGAAAGTCGTGCATAAAAAACGTTTTCGTGAATAAACCTTTTATTCATAGGGCTTTATGAACTTTTTTTGTATGTTTGATAGAAAGACAAAAGTTATAAATTAATTCAGTGAAGATATGATTACAAATACATCTTTAGAATACAAAGGAGATTTATATCCATCTAAGATTGTTTCTTACGAGCACGAAGGAGATTCCGTTTTTTTTAATACAGATAATAAAGTAATCCTAAAAGTTACCATTCTTCGCGATAGTTTGATTCGATTTCGTTTTACTACAAAAGGTTATTTCAGCAATGACTTTTCGTATGCTATTGATAAAACACAGCTTCATGGATATAATTTTTTGGAGGTTACAGAAGAAGAAACTTACTTTCAGATTAGAACAAGCAAAGTAAAATGTAAAATCCAAAAGGCAGATTTACGTCTTTCTATTTACGATTTAAATGACTTTCTGATTCTCGAAGATGAACTTGGTTTCCATTGGGAAGAAAGCTACGAATACGGAGGGAATATCGTGAAAATGAGTAAGTATTCTAAAGATGGAGAATGCTACTATGGTCTTGGCGATAAAGCTACTCAAATGAATCTTAAAGGTAAAAGAGTAGAAAATTTTGCTACAGATCAATATGCTTATCAAAAAGACCAGGAACCATTGTATAAAGTTGTTCCTTTCTATATTGGTCTTCACAACAAACAAGCCTATGGTATTTTCTTCGATAATACTTTTAGAACTTTTTTTGATTTTTGTCAGGAAAGAAGAAATATAACCAGTTTTTGGGCTGAAGGTGGCGAGATGAATTACTATTTCGTTTACGGGCCTCAAATGCAGGACGTCGTTACCACATATACCGATCTGACTGGAAAACCAGAATTACCGCCCCTTTGGGTTTTAGGATATCATCAATGTAAATGGAGCTATTATCCAGAAAGTAAAGTCAAAGAAATCACATCAAAATTTAGGGAACTTCAAATACCTTGTGATGCAATTTATTTGGATATTGATTATATGGATGGATTTAGATGTTTTACTTGGAATAAAAACTATTTTCCAGATCCAAAAAGAATGGTTTCTGAATTGGCAGAGGATGGTTTTAAAACTATTGTGATTATAGATCCAGGAATTAAAATTGATAAGGATTATTGGGTTTACAAAGAAGGACTAGAAAAAGATTATTTCTGCAAAAGAGCTGACGGACCTTATATGAAAGGTAAAGTCTGGCCAGGTGAGTGTAATTTTCCAGATTACACAAATCCCGTGGTTAGAGAATGGTGGGCTGGATTATTTAAAGAATTGATTTCAGATATCGGAGTAAAGGGCGTTTGGAATGATATGAATGAACCTGCAGTTATGGAGGTGCCAAATAAAACATTTCCGATGGATGTTCGTCATGTTTATGATGGAAACCCATGTAGCCATAGAAAGGCGCACAATATATACGGAACTCAGATGGCGAGAGCAACCTATCATGGAGTAAAACGTTTTGCGTATCCGAAACGACCATTTGTTATTACGAGATCGGCTTATGCAGGCGCACAACGTTATACATCTTCATGGACGGGTGATAACGTAGCAACTTGGGAACATTTATGGATTGCTAATATTCAAGTTCAGAGATTGTCTATTTCTGGAATGGGATTCACAGGTTCTGATATTGGTGGTTTTGCAGAACAACCAACAGGAGAATTGTACGCTCGTTGGATTCAGTTAGGTGTTTTTCATCCGTTTTGTAGAACCCATTCTTCAGGAGATCATGGAAATCAAGAACCTTGGGCTTTTGACGAAGAAGTGATCAATATTACCCGAAAATTTGTGAGTCTCCGTTATCAATTACTACCTTATTTATATACCATGTTCTGGCAATATATTGAAGAAGGAGTTCCTATGTTAAAACCATTGGTTTATTTTGATCAGGATGATACACAAACGCATTATCGCAATGATGAATTTATCTTTGGAAACCAAATTTTAGTCTGCCCAATTCTTGAACCTAATGCTGTAGGTAGACGTATGTATATTCCTAGAGGAGAATGGTATAACTACTGGACAAATGAGCTGTTTATTGGCGGTAGAGAAATTTGGATTGATACTAAATTTGATGAAATTCCGGTTTTTGTAAAAGCAGGTGCCATTATTCCAAAATATCCTGTTCAACAATATGTTGGTGAATTAGAATTTGATGAATTAACTCTTGATGTTTATTATAAAAATGGAAAAGAACAATCATCAGTTTATGAAGATGCGCAAGACGGCTATGATTATAAAAAGGGAAGATTTAGTTTCTTGTCATTAAGAACAATTGGAAAAGAAAAGGAATTAATTATTCAGCTTCATAAAGAAGGAAAATACGAAACACCATATAGTAAGTATAAAATAAATTTGATTGGGTTACCATTTAAAGTTTCAGAGATAGAAATTGACAATGAAAAAATTGAATTTGATAAAATTAATTTTGAGCAAAATAATTTCTTAATCGTTGATAAAGAGTTTAATGAGCTTCACATAGTAGGAGAATAGTTTAATTCTGATATTTTTTAGGCTTATTGTGTAAAATATTTCATTTTTTTTAATTGTATTTTTGCTATAAAATAGCTAGAATTATGAAAAAATATTTGTTTTTAGGGATTTTCAGTAGTCTTGTTTTATCCTGTGCAACAAACCCAATTACAGGAAAACAAAACCTGAATTTTGTTTCGAACAGCGAATTGTTTCCAACTTCATTTCAACAATACAGTACTTTTTTGTCTGAGAACAAAGTTATTACAGGAACAACAGATGCTAAACTTGTCGAAAATGTTGGATATAAGATTAAAGCTGCTGCTGAAAAATATTTGACCTATTTAGGACAATCACAATATTTAAAAGATTATCGATGGGAATATAAGCTAGTAGACAATAAAGAAGTGAATGCTTGGTGTCTGCCTGGAGGAAAAATCGTTGTTTATTCAGGAATTTTACCTGTAACACAAAACGAATCTGGTCTTGCAACTGTTATGGGACATGAAGTTTCACACGCATTGGCTAATCATGGAGCTCAAAGAATGAGTGCAGCGCAACTGCAGTCAATTGGAGGGGCCGTTTTAGATGCTGCGACAACTAATAAATCTGCTCAAACAAGAGAAATATTTTCACAAGCTTATGGAATGGGAACTGAAGTAGGTGTAATGCTTCCGTTTAGTAGAAGTAATGAAAGCGAAGCAGATAAAATTGGTTTGACATTAATGGCAATTGCAGGTTATAATCCTGATGATGCTGTTGCATTTTGGACAAGAATGTCTGCAAAATCTGGAGGGTCTGGAACACCAGAATTTATGAGTACGCACCCTTCTGATGCAAGTAGAATTGCTAATATAAAAGCTTTAATTCCTGAAGCTAAAGCTATTGCTCTTAAAGTAGGGACCATTAAATAAAAACAACTAAGTTGAAAAAAAAGATTGGCTATTGGCCAATCTTTTTTTTTTTTTCAATATTATTACCTAGTCAAGGTAAGCTGTGTATATAAACTATTTGTTGCAGGATTGATGATTCCTGTCGCTAAATACCCATTTTCATCTTTGATTGTAATATTTCTAATATAACTAGTTTTTGCCACACTTAGAATATTAATTTTTCTAAAGGGAATACATAAATTAAATTTTACACTGTTTGAAGTAATATCCTTCGGAGAAATTTTTATCGTTTTGTTGGATTCAAGTACTGTTCCATTATCTGCGTAAACGTCGTACGTAATTTCTAAATCACCGGATACAACTTTTCCAGAGATCGGATATTTATAATCAAGTGTTACATCATATCCATAAGAATATAATCCGCTGCATGGTAGGAGAGATGCTTTTCCAGTTCTAAAGTTAGAAAAAGTCATTGTTTTATTAAAATTACCTATATTCCATAATTCTTTATTTTCTTTAAATAAATCAGTTGTATAGAAAGTAAGTCCTAAAGCACCAAATGCAAATGTTGCCTGAGAATAAAAATTTCCTTTTGAGGCAAAAGCAGAAGGATTTGTCATGCTTCCATTACCAATTGTAAAACTGTTTATTCCGTATGTAATATTTCCTTTAACGTCTAAAATATTGCTATCTAGTAATTTAACTTTAGGTTTGATAGAAATTTTCATATCAGAAATAACTTCTCCAACTAAATCAGATTCAGTTACTTTGGCATTTGTAATCGAGTTTTCGTAAATAAAATGGCTGGTTTTACCAGGTACATTTATGTAATTTGCAAAACCAATTTTGAATGTTCCATTAGAATTTATTGCAAAGTGAGAAGCTTTAGATACATTGGCTTCAACATCCATCGGAAATGAAATTTCGTCTATACTAATTTTAGCTGGAATATCTCCTAATAAATCTCCACCAGGAATAGTAACATCAATTTCAACTTTTTTCAATAAATCTAAAAGATTAGTAGGAGCATTATTGATTAAGTTGTAGGAGTATTTTTTGTTAACTGCACCAGCAAAGGTATAGAAAGGGTTTATTTTTGAGTCAATTTGGTAGTATACCTCCAATTCATCTGGGAGTATTTTTGATTTGCCAAAAGAGATTTTTACATTAAAAGTAGATTTTACAGATGTATTTGGATTTAACGTGAAGAAATCTGATTTGTATTCTTTTATGTAATTAAAAATATCATACGTAAAGGTGTTATCATAACTTCCCTTTGCAGTAATTAAGGAAGTGCTTTTGGCTTTAAGTGCACGTTCTGTTTCTTGAGTGTCCATTACCAGTTCAATAGAACCGCTTGTAAATAAATCACCAATGTAAGCATCCGAAGTTTCAATTGTATAAACATCTGATTGTTGATTTACTGCTGCAATTTTTCTGAAATAGACTTTAGAATCATTCGTAGTTAAATAGATAAGATTTCCAGAAACAATTTTTTCTGTTAGTTCGGGAGAATCAATCTTAAGCTTGTATTTACCATCTTTAAGATCAGTTTCTGAACTCATGATAACTGAATTTTCAGAAGAAATTTTAATTAAATCTGGATTTACAGATAAGTTACGCAAATTATATGTAACTCCATCTACAGCACCAGACTTGTTAATTACATGATCTTTGTTTACATTAGTTGCAGTTCCTTCGTGAGAGGGTTCATTAAAATCATTTGTACAGGAACTAAATGAGAGCATTGCAGCGCCTAAAAAAAATAATACTTTTTTCATAATTTAAATTTTTAAAATCACACAAGTTTAAAGTGTTTTAAAAAAAAGTGTAGCCTCTAAAAGTCAATAAAACAAGATAATAAGGTGTAAAACCAAAGAAAAAAACAAACTAAAATTTTAAAAAGATATCAATTTGTTAATGCATGATTTTTCTAAGATAGTATTGATTATAATAAAAATTAGATAAATTCGTAGCTTATTAACAAAACCAATTTCGATGAAAAACCTACAAAAAGGAGACAAGAAATTATTAAATGCCTGGGCATTTTATGATTGGGCAAATTCAGTTTATACACTTACAATTGCTTCGGCAGTTTTTCCAATCTTTTATGAAGCATTATTTAGCGAACGTGATCATTATATTGATGTTTTCGGAATGCATCTTAAGAATTCAGCATTAATAAGTTTCATAACAGCTTTTGCTTTTTTGGTGGTTTCATTTATTTCACCATTATTATCTGGAATTGCAGATTATGTTGGAAATAAAAAGTCTTTCATGAAATTCTTCTGTTATTTAGGAGCTTTGTCTTGTATGGGATTGTATTGGTTTAATTTAGAGAATATTTACATTGGATTAGCTTTTTATTTTCTAGGTTTAATAGGATTTTGGGGGAGTTTGGTTTTCTATAATTCTTACCTTCCAGATATTGCCTTTGAAGACCAGCAAGATAGAATAAGTGCTAAAGGCTATTCTTTAGGATATTTTGGAAGTGTTCTTTTGCTTGGAATTAATTTGTTTATGATTTTAGGTGCAGAAACTGGCGAACAAAAAATGGAAGCAATGAGATATTCATTTGTAATGGTAGGAGTTTGGTGGATTCTTTTCAGTCAATATACTTACTATTATCTTCCAAAAGGAGGTAAAGAAACTAGTCAAAAGCTAAGTAAAGATATCGTATTTAATGGTTTTAAAGAACTTAAAAAAGTTTGGGCAGCATTACAAAATATTACACCATTAAAACGTTATTTAGGAGGTTTTTTTGTTTCAAGTATGGCTGTTCAGACAGTTATGCTCGTTGCTACTTACTTTGGTGCTCAGGAAATTCAGTGGTCTTCAAAAGAAGAAAGTACAGTTGGTTTAATAATTTGCATTTTATTGATACAAGTTATTGCTATACTTGGAGCTTTCTTAACTTCTCGTGCTTCGGCTAAATGGGGAAATATACCGACATTGATTTTTATAAATAGTTTATGGGCAATTTTCTGTGGGTTGGCATTCTTTATTACTCTTCCAATTCAATTTTATATGATGGCAGCAGCAATTGGTTTAGTAATGGGAGGAATTCAAGCGCTTTCACGTTCAACTTATTCTAAATTATTACCCGAAACAGAAGATACTACATCATTTTTCAGTTTTTATGATGTTGCAGAAAAAATAGGAATTGTAATAGGAATGTGTGTTTACGGTATTATTGACCAAATTACAGGAAGTCCGCGTGCGGCAATTGTTATCTTGGCGATTTTCTTCGTAACAGCAATATTTCTTTTAAGAAGAGTACATAAAAAAGACGTTTCAAATTAATCGAAACGTCTTTAATGATAACAAATATCACGAATTGCAGTAATTATTTGATTGATGATGGCTTGTAATTCGTGATATTTTTATTTAAAAAATTAACCTTTATAAATTTTTCCTGAGCCTGAAACTTTAACATCACGTTTTTCAGGATTTCCTAGGTATTTGATGTTTCCAGAGCCGGAAACTCTTCCAGTTATACTTGTATCGCAGCTTACTACACTATTTCCAGATCCAGAAACCGTTACATCTGCCGTTTTTGATTTTAAATTGGATGCATTAACATTTCCCGATCCAGATATTTTGCTGGTAAATGAATCTGCTTTTCCTTTTAAAGCCACATCTCCAGAACCACTTAATGCTAGATCCAAGCTTTTAGAATCTACATCTAAATCAAAATTTCCAGAACCTGATAGTTTCGCAGAGAAATTGTCGCTAGTTATTTTATTTTTAGTCCTAACATCTCCTGAACCTGATAAAGTTAAGGCTGATATTTTTTCAAAAGGAATAGTCATTTCAATTTTTTTTCCCATGCTGGTACGAATTTGCGTTCCTTTTTCAACGTAAACTTTCAATTCGTTTCCTTCAACTTCAACTTTGATTAAGGGTAATAAATTTTCTTCTCCTTTTATTGTAATTTTTCCTTCTTTTCCGGCAACTAAATCTACATCAAAGAAACCAGCAACTTTAATACCGTCATAATCTCCAGTTGTTCTGGTTTGAGTAATAACTTTGCCGTTTCCGTTGATTTTTGATTGCGCATTAGAACTTACAGATAAAAGCATTATGCATGCTAAAAGTAAAATTGATCTTTTCATTGTTTTGATTTTTAGATGATTAGTTTTTAATTAAAGAAATATTCCCGTAATTCGAATTGATATTGACTTTGTTTTGTCCTTTTTTCTTGTAAAAACCAGCAATTCTCTTGCTATTACTTTTTACTTCAGAAACAGAAACATCTAAACTGTTATCGTGTTTGATGTTAGAATATTTCGCCGAAATATCAAAATCGAAAGCATAATTAACAGCGTAACCCAACGAAATGTCAGTATATCCAGAATTGATGGTCACATTTCCTGCTTTTTCATTCATTGTACCAATATTAATTTTGCTATAACTGGTGTCAAAATTGAAATTACTTGAAACTTCTCCAATTACAACTGTTAAATAATTTCCTGAACCACTGAGAGAATTAATTTTTTGGAATTTAAAATTTCCATAATTACAGCTGTATTTGATGTTTTGTCCATCGTTCAGGTTTACGTCAGTATAATTAGCGTTAAGATTTAAATTTCCAGAATCGTTAATCTTAAGACCAGAATATCTGGCGTTGATATTTCCTGTTTTAATGTAATCAATACTTGAACTTTGACAATAAGCAATCTCGATTTGGTTATTGGTGCTGTTCAATTTTCCTAAAGTTACTTTTCCATATTTGCAATTAATATCTGTTGAAGATTCTGCATTTGGAACCGAAATATTTCCGTACTTATTTAGCAATTTTATAGGTCCATTTTTTGGAATTTTCACAACATAGTTTATTTCAAAACTATTATTGCTTCCTTTGCTTTTAAGGTTAGAACTTCCCAAGTTGGTTACGGCAGAAACCATACCCTTTAGAGCCGTAATATCTACATCAATGCTGTTAAGTCGTTCGTTTACCCAATTTTCATTGGAGCCATTTACTTTAATAGTAATGTCAAGATCAATTTTGTCTTCATCCCAAGTCGTGATTGTGATATTTCCATACTTATTTTCGATATCTATACCAGCATTTGAGTTTACAATGTAGGTCTTTTTTATTGTTTTTTGTTTGGTAATAAAAGTGTCATCGTTTGAAAATCCTAGAAAAGGAATCAAAAGAAATAAGATTAGTATGTTATAATGTTGTTTCATCAGCTGTGTTTTTAAATTTTTCATTCTCTTCAATTCTTTCTAGAACGGTTTGCAAAAAAGAAATTCTTGTTTGCAGATTGCTTATCATAGCGTAAATAATCTGTTTGTTTTCACCATTTTTTTGAAGCTCATTGATTATTTTCTGATAATCGGCGTCAAATGTTTTCATCTGATTTAAAGCATCATTAATAATCTGTTCATTTTCTGGCGAACTTTTTTCTTTCAATTTAACCAGTTCATTGTCAATTAGAATATTGAAAATAGAATCTGTACGTTTAGTTTCTTTAGATGCAAATTTGAATTCTTTTGGTTTTTCGTTCTTATAAAAAACAGATATTCCAAGCATCAGTACAATAGAAGCTGCAATCGCTGTCACAAACCAGTATTTTTTCTTTGGCTGTTTTTTGTTTAATTTTTGCAAAAAATCTACTTGATGATCAGTGTTTAATTCCTGAATGTCCCATTGATTTTCAAACTTGCTGAATAATTCGTCTAAATTGTCTTTTTCATTTTTCATATTCCTGTTCATTTTATATTTCCTCTAATTTTTTTCGTAAACTATCTTTAGCTCTGCTCAAGGTTGTTCTGCAATTTGCGTAACTGATGTTTAATATTTCGCAGATTTCTTCCTGGTCATAACCTTCAATGTAGAACAAAGTAAGCACCATTCTATAATTGTCTTTAAGTTGCAGAATGGTATCTAAAACCTGCTTTACCTTTAGATTGTTTAAGTCAATATTTTCAGAGATAATTCCATCATTTTCTTCAATTTTATAAAGCTGTTTACTTAAATCTTCTACCTGAAAAGAATTGTTTTTCTTATAAAAATCGATGCTATAATTGGTGATTATTTTTTTTAACCATGCTCCAAAAGCCACTTCTTGTTTATAGTCATTGATTTTTGTAAAAGCTTTTAAGAAACCTTCCTGCATGACGTCTTGTGCAAAATGTTCATCTTTTACAATTCTGTAAGCCACATTATACATCGCCTTGCTGTAGCGATTGTAAATTTCAAATTGCGCCTTTTGATTTTGATTTTTACAAAGCGTAATTAATTCTTCGATATTTTGGTTATTTTGACTCAAGTAGTGGCTTTTGGTTTTTATAAAGGACTTTGCTTTTTTTAGTTTGTTACAGTTTTTATAAAATTAATTTTATTTTTTTTGAAAATGATGAAACGAATCCGTCAAAATCTAATATTAGGACTGACTTCTTTTGCATTTGGCATAATGATTGTCTATTTTTATCGCCTATCTAGTAATCAAATAACATTAGGTGTTTTCAGGGTATACTACAGAAAGCCATATCGTTTTTACAGGTAGCATCAATTTTTTAATGACAAAACGACTTATATATTATTATGTCAAACCATAAAATACTTACTATTGACAATCTGTCACTTCAGGAATTTGACTCAGAGGCAGAATTAATTCCATTATTGACGCCAGAAGACGAAGAGGAAATGAATAATGAGGAACTTCCTGTTTCGCTTCCAATTTTACCTTTACGAAATACTGTTTTGTTTCCAGGAGTTGTTATTCCGATTTCTGCGGGAAGAGATAAATCTATTAAATTGATTAATGATGCCAATGCAGGTGGAAAAATCATTGGTGTTGTTTCTCAAATTAACGAAGAAGACGAAGATCCGTCAAAAGATGATATTCATAAAATAGGAACTGTAGCACGTATTTTGCGTGTTTTGAAAATGCCTGACGGAAATGTTACCGTGATTCTTCAAGGTAAAAAGCGTTTCGAAATTGACGAAGTTGTTGCCGAAGAACCTTACATGACAGCAACAATTAAGGAAGTTTCTGAAGAACGTCCAGATGAAAATGATTCTGAATTTACAGCCATTTTAGATTCTGTTAAAGAATTAGCGATTCAAATTATTAAAGAAAGTCCAAATATTCCTTCCGAAGCTACTTTTGCAATTAAAAACATTGAAAGTCAATCGTTTTTAATCAATTTTGTTTCTTCAAATATGAATTTATCAGTAAAAGAAAAACAAGGTCTTTTATCGATAAATGGTTTAAAAGAACGCGCTTTAGAGACATTACGTTATATGAATGTTGAGCTGCAGAAATTAGAATTGAAGAACGATATTCAATCAAAAGTTCGTTTTGATTTAGATCAGCAGCAAAGAGAATATTTCCTTCACCAGCAAATGAAAACCATTCAGGAAGAATTGGGAGGCGTTTCGCAAGAAGAGGAAATGGATGAAATGGGGCTGAAAGCGAAAACCAAAAAATGGGACGAAAAAACGCAGAAACATTTCGAAAAAGAATTGTCTAAAATGCGTCGCATGAATCCGCAATCACCAGATTTTGGAATTCAACGTAACTATTTAGAGTTGTTTTTAGAATTACCGTGGGGAGAATATTCTAAAGACAAATTTGATTTAAAATTTGCTCAGAAAGTTTTAGATAAAGATCATTTTGGTCTTGATGAAGTAAAGAAAAGAATGATTGAACATTTGGCAGTTTTAAAATTGCGAAATGACATGAAATCACCAATTATATGTCTAACAGGACCTCCAGGAGTAGGAAAAACTTCTATAGGTCGTTCTGTGGCTGAAGCTCTAGGACGTGAATATGTTCGTATTTCATTAGGTGGATTACGTGATGAAGCAGAAATTCGCGGACATAGAAAGACTTACATTGGGGCAATGCCTGGACGTATTATTCAGAGTCTTAAAAAAGCGGGAACTTCAAATCCAGTATTTATTTTAGATGAAATTGATAAATTATCGAGCGGAAACAGCGGAGATCCGTCTTCAGCTTTACTTGAAGTTTTAGATCCTGAACAAAACAGCGCTTTCTATGATAATTTCCTTGAAATGGGATATGATTTATCTAAAGTAATGTTTATCGCGACTTCAAACAATATGGCGGCGATTCAGCCTGCATTGCGCGATAGAATGGAAGTGATCAAAATGTCTGGTTATACAATTGAGGAAAAAGTAGAAATTGCGAAAAGGCATTTATTTCCAAAACAATTAGAAGCTCACGGATTAACTTCAAAGGATTTAACTATTGGTAAAAAACAATTGGAGAAAATCGTTGAAGGCTATACAAGAGAATCTGGTGTTCGTAATTTAGAAACTAAAATCGCTCAGGTAATCAGAAATGCAGCAAAATCTGTTGCAATGGAAGAGGAGTATAATAAAAAAGTTACAGACGAAGATATTGTTGCAATTTTAGGAGTTCCGAGATTAGAGCGTGACAAATATGAAAATAACGACGTTGCAGGTGTTGTAACAGGTTTAGCTTGGACAAGTGTAGGCGGTGATATTTTATTTATTGAATCTTTGATTTCTGAAGGAAAAGGGGCTTTGACTATTACAGGAAATCTTGGAACTGTAATGAAGGAATCTGCCACAATTGCATTAGAATATATTAAAGCAAATGCTAAGAAATTAGGTTTAAAAACGGAGATTTTTCAAAAATATAATATTCACTTACATGTACCAGAAGGAGCCACACCAAAAGATGGACCTAGCGCAGGTATTGCTATGTTGACCTCTTTAGTTTCGCTTTTAACACAAAAGAAAGTGAAGAAAAGCGTAGCTATGACAGGAGAAATAACGCTTCGTGGAAAAGTATTGCCTGTTGGTGGAATTAAAGAAAAAATCCTGGCTGCAAAAAGAGCTAATATTAAAGAGATTATTTTATGTCATGAAAATAAAAGTGATATTGATGAAATAAAACCTGAATATCTGGAAGGATTGACGTTTCATTACGTTAAAGAAATGAGCGAAGTTCTGACTTTAGCTTTGACAGATCAGAATGTGAAAAATGCCAAAGAGTTGAAATAAGCTTTTTAATTCTTTAATTTATAAAATCCAAATTCCAATATTTCAAGTTGGGATTTGGATTTTTTTATTCATTTAAAGATAGATTTGTGTTAGATTTTTAATCACAATTTCGGTTTTATATATAATTATAAAAATTATTTTTTAAGTTATATAATTTTATCTTTGTATTTGCGTTATTCCCACATTGGAGCGCCAAAAGCAAATGTCAAAACAACTTGTTTTACTATTTACTATTTTGATTTGTTCGTTTTCTTTCGGACAAGTTGGAGGGCGTTACACCTATCAGTTTTTAAACTTAACTACTTCTCCAAGACAAGCTTCATTAGGAGGAGATATCGTTACAATATATGATGAAGATGTCAATCAGGCAATGTCAAATCCGGCACTTATAAATCCGGATATGGACAATCACTTGGCGTTGAACTACGGGAGTTATTATGGCGAAGCATCTTACGGAACGGCTTCTTATGCTTATACTTACGACAGGCACGTACAGACCTTTTATGCTGGAATAAGTTATGTAAATTATGGTTCTTTTGAGGGGTACGATGAGAATGGTCAATCAACATCAAATTTTACAGGAAGTGAAGGTGCATTGACTGTAGGATATGCGTACAACGTTCCTTATACAGATCTGTTTATAGGTGCAAATGCTAAATTAATAACTTCTTCTTTAGAGAATTATAATTCGATAGGAGGTGCTATTGATTTAGGACTTTTGTATTTGGTTGAAGAAAGAAACTTGAACTTAGGTCTTGTGGTTCGTAATATAGGTACACAGTTTACAACCTATTCGGGAATAAAAGAAAATTTACCATTTGAAATTGTAGCTGGAGTTTCTCAGGAATTAGAGCATGTTCCTATTCGTTGGCATCTTTCTTTGGAAAATCTACAGCAATGGAATATCTCTTTCTCAAATCCAGTTCGTGGAGAAACCAACATAGACGGATCAACAAGTCCAGAAAAAGTCTCTTTTTTCAATAATGCTTTGAGACACGTAACTTTTGGCGTGGAATTGTTTCCTAAAAAAGCTTTTAATTTTCGAGTAGGATATAATTTCAGAAGAGGAGAAGAATTGAGGGTTGATGAGCAACGTAATTTTTCTGGAGTTTCACTCGGTTTTGGTTTGAAATTGAATAAGTTGAAATTTAATTATTCTTATTCAAGATATACATTGGCAGGTAACACAAGTCTTTTTGGTTTAATTTTAAATTTACAATAATTAGCCGGAGCTTCTAAAACCAACTCTACTATTAAATATTTGGAAAGCTTTTTATTGTAGTGAATCAAAATTATAATGAAGAAAATACTTTTTTTAGTTTTTGTACTTGTTGCGATTCTTATTGTTTATTTTTTTATTTCTGATAAAAAAGAGATAGCAAATACTACTTCTGAAACTGATAAAAGAATTGAAAATCAGTTAAAAGATGTGAGGAAACTTTTGGCTACTAATACTTCTTACAACAAAAGAATTGCTTTTTTTATCGACATGAAAATTCCTTCAGGAAAGAACAGATTTTTTGTGTACGATTTAAAAGAAAATAAAATTATAGACCAAGGTCTTGTAGCTCATGGTTCTGGATCGGAAACTGGAGTTAAGGGAAAACTGAAATTTAGTAATGTACCAAATTCTTTAAGCACTTCATTGGGAAAATATTATATCGGAAACCATTACAAAGGAAAGTTTGGAAAGGCTTATAAATTATATGGTTTGGATAAAACGAACAGCAATGCATTTAAAAGAGATATTGTTTTTCATTACTATTACGATGTTCCATATAAGGAGAAAGATGGTTACATTTGCAATAGTTATGGTTGTCCGATGGTAAACAAAAAATATTTCCAAAGAATAGCCAAGATAATTGATAGTTCTGAATCTGATATTCTAATGAGTATTTACTATTAAACAGAACTGAATAAAAAAAAATAAAAATTTAAAAGAATAACATTGAAAAAAATTACCATTGCAATCGACGGATTTTCATCTACTGGAAAAAGTACTTTAGCTAAACAATTAGCAAAAGAATTGGAGTATGTATATGTAGATACTGGCGCAATGTATCGTGCCGTAGCCTATTTTGCGATGCAACACAATTTAATTAGCGCTGATTTTTTTAAAAAAGAGGCTTTAATTGAAGCATTGTCGGATATTAGATTAGAATTTAGATTTAATGGTGATTTAGGTTTTGCTGAAATGTATTTGAATGGTGAAAATGTCGAAAAACAAATCAGAACCATTGAAGTTTCAAATTTTGTAAGTACAGTAGCTGCAGTTTCGGAAGTTCGTGCCAAGCTAGTAGAACAGCAGCAAGAAATGGGAACAAATAAAGCGATTGTAATGGATGGAAGAGATATTGGAACTGTTGTTTTTCCTAATGCTGAACTTAAAATATTCATGACTGCAAGTGCAGAAACTCGTGCACAAAGACGTTTTGATGAATTACAACAAAAAGGCGACAATGTTACTTATGAAGAGGTTTTGAAAAATGTAGTCGATCGTGACCATATGGATACCCATCGAGAAGATTCTCCTTTAGTTATTGCTGATGATGCAATAGAAATAGATAATTCCTACTTAAATAAAGAAGAACAATTTGCCGCTGTTTTAGAATTAGTAAATGATGTTGTTAAATTGGATTAATTCTTTGTAGATATTATTTTTAATGCTAGTTTTACCACTTCATTTTTACTAAAAATACAATTTCATCGCATGGGGATTAAAAACAGATTGATTTTAATGAGCTTTCTTCAATTTTTTGTTTGGGGAGCCTGGCTTATAACAATTGGAAATTATTGGTTTGGGACTAAAAATTGGGAAGGAACTCAGTTTGGTCTCGTTTTTGGAACCATGGGAATCGCTTCTCTTTTTATGCCTACACTTACAGGTATTATTGCAGATAGATGGATTAATGCCGAAAAATTATATGGTGCACTTCATATTCTTTATGCAATTGTTTTGTTTGGAATTGCACAAGTAACAACGCCAGACACATTTATTATTGTAATGCTTCTAGCAATGTGCTGTTACATGCCTACTATTGCTTTGAGTAATTCGATATCTTATACTTCACTTAAATTAAATAATAAAAACATTGTAAAAGATTTTCCGCCAATTCGTGTTTGGGGAACAATTGGATTTATTGTTGCAATGTGGATTACCAATTTGAGTGGAAGTAAAGCAACCGAATATCAGTTTTATATTGCTGGAATCGGGGCTTTGGTTTTAGGAATTTATGCTTTTACGTTGCCAAAATGTGAGCCACAACGCTTGATTAAAGAAAATGCAACCTGGATTGAAACTTTGGGTTTAGAATCATTTAAGTTGTTTGCTAACTACAAAATGGCTTTGTTTTTTGTTTTTTCTATGTTTTTAGGAGGAGCGCTTCAGTTGACAAATGCTTACGGAGATGTGTTTTTAGATGAGTTTAAACACTTTCCAAAATATGCAGATTCATTTGTAATTCAATATTCGACTATTATTATGTCGATTTCTCAGGTTTCTGAAACTTTATTCATTCTTGCAATTCCGTTTTTCTTAAGACGTTTCGGAATCAAACAAGTGATGTTGATTAGTATGCTGGCTTGGGTTTTACGTTTCGGATTATTTGCTTTTGGTGATCCTGTTGGCGGTTTATGGATGATTATTTTATCTTGTATCGTTTACGGAATGGCATTCGATTTCTTCAATATTTCAGGTTCTTTATTTGTTGAAAGTAATACAGATTCTAAAATCCGTTCTTCTGCGCAAGGTCTGTTTATGATGATGACAAATGGAGTAGGAGCGGTTTTAGGAAGTTTGACTTCTGGATGGGCAATCGATCGTTTCTTTACAAAATCATTTGCTAATACTACTGAATTAGCTGGATTTTTGCAAACTGATGCAACAAATGAGAAAATGGTGGAATTTGTAAAAAGCCAAGGAAATTCAATTGCTGCTGATGGTATTTTTGCAAATCCTGTTTTAATGAAAGACTGGCATACCATATGGTTGTCGTTTGCTGCTTATGCTTTGGTTATTGCAATTGCTTTTGCTGTTTTGTTTAAGCATAAACATGATCCAAAAGAGATTGAGAATTTGAGTCATTAAGATTATGAATAAAATAATCTTTGTCAAAGTTTCAAACTTTGACAAAGATAGTTACGCATAGTAAACCCGACAGGTTTTAAAAACCTGTCGGGTTTCGTTTGTAAATGACCTTCTGAAAACAAAAACTTCTCATCTAGCCCCGATAGAGCCAAATATCCTTTTGTGCCAGTGTTTGGCATAAAAGATATGGGTGATAGCGGGACTGAACGCCTTCTGAAACCATAAATCTTCTGCTTCTTATTAATATACTGATAATCATATCGTTTTTGTTTTGTTAATTCAGAAAAATGTATTAATTTTGCAGTCCTTTTGGCTGAGAAGAGTTTCCATTAGGAATCAACCATTTATGTAAAACAACTTCTGTATTTTCTATCGCATAGAGAAACTCGAGAAAAACAGAATACAAATTTTTTTATCAGCATGTCTGAACAAACAAAATCACAAGAAGAGTTTTTAGCAAATTTTAACTGGCACAACTTCCAAGAAGGAATCGATGCAGTAGATGAGAAAAACTTGCAAGAGTTTGAAGAACTAGTATCAAAAACTTTCATCGCTACAGATCAAGAAGAAGTAGTTGAAGGAGTTGTTGTTAGAATTACAGATAGAGACGTTATCGTTGATATCAATGCTAAATCTGAAGGTGTTATTTCTTTAAACGAATTTCGTTACAACCCAAATTTAAAAGTAGGTGACAAAGTTGAAGTATTAATCGACATCCGTGAGGATAAAACAGGTCAATTAGTATTATCTCACAGAAAAGCACGTACTATCAAATCTTGGGATAGAGTTATTGCAGCTAATGAAACTGGAGAAATCGTTAACGGTTTTGTTAAATGCAGAACTAAAGGAGGTATGATTGTTGACGTATTCGGAATCGAAGCGTTCTTACCTGGATCTCAAATTGACGTTAAGCCAATTAGAGACTACGATGTATATGTAAACAAAATGATGGAATTCAAAGTGGTAAAAATCAACCACGAATTCAAAAACGTTGTTGTATCTCATAAAGCTCTTATCGAGGCTGATATTGAAGTACAGAAAAAAGAGATCATCGGTCAATTACAAAAAGGACAAGTATTAGAAGGTGTTGTTAAAAACATTACTTCTTATGGTGTGTTCATTGACTTAGGTGGTGTTGACGGATTAATTCACATTACTGACCTTTCTTGGAGTAGAATCAACCACCCAAGTGAAGTTCTTGAATTAGACCAAAAATTAAACGTTGTAATCCTTGATTTCGATGATGAGAAAACAAGAATTCAATTAGGATTGAAACAATTAAACGCTCACCCATGGGATGCTTTAGATGCTAACTTAACTGTTGGTGATAAAGTTAAAGGTAAAGTAGTTGTAATCGCTGATTACGGTGCTTTCATCGAAGTTGCTGAAGGTGTTGAAGGTTTAATCCACGTTTCTGAAATGTCATGGTCAACTCACTTACGTTCTGCTCAGGACTTCGTGAAAGTTGGAGATGTTGTTGAAGCAGTTATCTTAACTCTTGACAGAGACGATCGTAAGATGTCATTAGGTATCAAACAATTGACTCAAGATCCATGGACTGACATTACTTCTAAATACCCAGTAGGTTCTAAACATACAGGTATCGTTAGAAACTTTACAAACTTTGGTATTTTCGTAGAATTAGAAGAAGGAATTGATGGATTAATCTACATCTCTGACTTATCTTGGACTAAGAAAATTAAACACCCATCTGAGTTTGTAAACGTTGGTGAAAAACTTGATGTTGTTGTATTAGAATTAGATGTTGAAGGACGTAAATTATCTTTAGGTCACAAACAAACTACTGCTAATCCTTGGGATCAATACGAAGATTCTTTCGCTGTAGGAACTATCCACAACGGTGAGATTTCTGAAATCGTTGACAAAGGAGCTACTGTAGAATTCGGAGATGATATCGTTGCTTTCATTCCTACTCGTCACCTTGAAAAAGAAGACGGAAAGAAATTGAAAAAAGGTGATACAGCTGATTTCAAAGTAATCGAATTCAACAAAGAATTCAAAAGAGTTGTTGCTTCTCACACTGCTATCTTCAGAGAAGAAGAAGAGAAAAACGTGAAAGCTGCTGCTGAAACTACTGCATCTGCATCTACAAACGCACCAGCTGCGACTTTAGGTGACAACAATGATGTATTAGCTGCTTTAAAAGCTAAAATGGAAAAAACTGAGAAAAAATAATTCTTAGCTTTTTTATAAATAGAAAGTCCCACAGCAATGTGGGACTTTTTTTGTTAGCTTAGTTTTGCCACGAAGGCACAACGACGCAAAGATTTATTTTATATTGAAATTACTTTAAAGCTAATAATTTTGATTCTTCTTGAGTAAATTCGGGAACTATTGCGTAAGAATCTATGTTGTTTATTTCTAATTCATCTAGAATATCAATAAGATTTCCATAATTAGATTTTTTTGTTGGTTTTATGATTACGGATATTCCTCTTCCTGATTTTTCTAAGCTTTCGAAATATTTTATTGAAGATTTGTTATAAGAAGATAGGTCTTTGCGAATTCCTTCTTTTCCATAAGTACCTATTTTTGGCTCAATGATCGGACTGTCTAAGATCCCTGCATAATAAACCAGTTTGTTGTTTTCACCTAATATGACAGTAAATGTTCTGTTTTCCTGATGGTAATTTATAGGACAATCACAACAGCCGTTATCTCCACTTAGTTCTATAACTTTTGGTTTTGATAATTCACCAACAACCATGAAAAATATAATCAACAGAAAAGAAACACTGACCATTGCAGTCAAATCAACTCTTGAATTTAGTTTTTTGCTTCTTACTTTTTTAGGTAGATTTTGCATAACAATAAATTTTAGATTAGTTTTTAATTTGCAGCTAATAGTTTTTCTTCTTCTGGAATGAAATCATTATCAATGTTGTATGTTTGAATATTTGCTAATCTTAATTCTTCTAAAATAGCTACTAAATTTCCATAATTGCTTTTATTGGATGGTTTTATAAATACTATTACTCCTCGATTTGGCTTTCCGATAGCAGCCGAATATTCAAGGATTTTTTTGTTGATAGCAGATAACTCCTTTCGAAACCCATTTTTACTATAATTTGTTTGTGTTATTTTTTCTGTAGAATAATTTAAAATTCCTGGATATGTTATGATTTTGTCATTTTCTCCTAATAATACAGTGTAAAAACGATCCGTTTTATAACAACCCGTTATAGGTTCGCCACATCCTCTATATAAATCTGGCAAATTCAAATCTATAATTTTTGGTTTTGATAATTCTCCTACAACCATAAAAAATATAATCAACAGAAAAGAAACACTGACCATTGCAGTTAGATCTACTTTTGAATTTAACTTCTTGCTTCTTACTTTTTTTGGAAGATTTTGCATAGATAGAAATTTTATAGGTTTAATTTGAAGCTAATAATTTTGATTCTTCGGTAGTGTATTCTGGTACAATTGCATAAGTTTCGATTCTCGCAACAGCCATTTCATTTAAAATATCGACTAAATTTTTAAAATTACTTTTTTTGCTAGGTTTTATAATTACAATTGGCCCATTATTTGGTTTTCCTATTGATGATGAAAATTCCAGGATCATTTTCTTTTTATTGAAAAGTTCTTTACGAATCCCATTTTTCCCGTAATTAATTTCTATTGGTTTTACAATAGGATTAAATAAAAGACCGGAATACATTATTATTTTATCATTTTCATCTAATAGAACTGTTATTAAACGAGTGTCAGTGCCTGCTCCACAACTAATAATTCCTTTAAATTCTTCCTCACAATATCTTCTGGGCAAACTCAAATCCATTATTTTTGGTTTAGATAATTCTCCTACAACCATAAAAAATATAATCAACAGAAATGAAACACTGACCATTGCAGTTAAATCTACTTTTGAATTTAACTTCTTGCTTCTTAATTTTTTAGGTAGATTTTGCATAACAATAAATTTAGATTAGTTTTTTAATTTGAAGCTAGTAGTTTTGATTCTTCTGGAGTAAATTCATCAACAATGGCATAAGTTTCAATTCCAGTAATAGTCATTTCATCTAAAATATCAACCAAATTTTTGAAATTTGATTTTTTGCTAGGTTTTATAATTACAATTGGGCCAGAATTTGGTTTTCCTATTGCATTTGAATATTCTAATATCGTTTTCTTTCTTTCAAAAAGTTCTTTACGAATTCCGTTCTTACCATAATTGTATTCTTTTGGTAATGCTGAAGAATAAATTAATGAACCTGAATATGTTATTATTTTATCATTCTCATCAAGTAATACAGTTATCTTTCTTTGATAATCATTTTCCAAACGACAGATAATAATTCCTTCATTTTTTTCTTCTTTTTCTGGAAGACTTAAATCAACAATCTTGTCTTTTCTTAATTCAGTAGTTACCATAAAAAATATAATCAGCAAAAAAGAAACGCTGACCATTGCAGTTAAATCTACTCTTGAATTTAGTTTCTTACTTCTTACTTTTTGAGGCAGATTTTTCATAGGAATGAGTTTTGATTCTAAAGTTAATAATAAAATCAAATGATAAATTAGATATTTCTAAAAAAAATCAAAAAATATTAGAATAAGTTAAGTCTTTGTTTTATTGGAGTTTAGATTGATAATTAGCCTTTTCATATTGAAATTTTATTTTATTGAAAAACCAAAACAAATTTATCTGCGTAAATGACCTTATAACTTAAAAATTAATAAAATTATGAAAACTAGAAAATTTTTAGCAATTGCAGTTTTAGCTTTAGGATTTGCATTTACATCAAATGCTCAAAAATCAGTAATGGTTGGTGGAGCAGCTATGTATCCAAATAAAAATATTATTGAAAATGCCGTTAATTCAAAAGATCATACGACTTTGGTTGCGGCAGTAAAAGCAGCAGATTTGGTTGAGACTTTAAAAGGAAAAGGACCTTTTACAGTTTTTGCACCAACAAATGCCGCTTTTGATAAATTACCGAAAGGAACAGTTGAAACTTTATTGAAACCAGAAAACAAAAAAATGCTTCAAGGAATTTTAACTTATCATGTTGTTTCTGGTAAATGGAATTCGGCAGACATTGCTAAAGCAATTAAGGACGGAAAAGGTAAAGCAAGTATTAAAACTGTTGCTGGTGGCACTATAACTGCTTGGATGAAAGGTAAAGATTTGTATATCAGTGATGAGAACGGGAATAAAGCAAAGGTTACCATTGCAGATGTCAATCAATCAAATGGAGTTATTCATGTAATTGATGCGGTTTTGATGCCGAAAAAATAATTATCTCCAAAAATAAGCCTACAATGTTAAAGTCCTGTGCATAAAAGTACAGGACTTTTTTTATTTTTTTGCTGTAAGTGTACTTCCTGCAGAGGCAATTACAACGCAGATTACAGCTAGTATTTCGTAAAAACTTAAGTTTTCTTGTAGAAAAATAAAAGCACAGATAGAAGCTGCTGCGGGTTCTAAACTCATTAAAATACTAAAAGTACGCGGAGGTAGCTGACCTAAAGCTTTCATTTCTAAAGTAAAGGGAATGGCACTTGACAACAAAGCTAACGCGATACCCATTCCGAAAAGTTTTGGGGTTAGATTCGCCAATCCGTTTTCTAGAAAACCAAAAGGAAGCACTAAAATGGCTGCGAATAACATTCCGATAGAAACGGCGTGTCCATCATTCATTATTTTTGAAATTTTCCCACCAAAAACAATGTAAGCTGCCCAAAAGCCTCCAGCCAAAAGTGCACATATAATACCGATTGGATCTAAACGATCATTTGTCCAAGGAGCAATTAATAAAATTCCGATTGCTGCTAATAAAACCCAACAATAATCAACCAAACGTTTTGAGCCTACAATTGCAAGTAATAACGGTCCGACAAATTCTAAAGTCACAGCCAATCCGATTGGAATTTTTTCGATGGCAAAATAAAAAATCAAATTCATCGCGCCCAAAGACAAACCATACGGAATTACAATTTTCCATTGTTCTTTTGAGATTGCTTTTAAATTTGGTCTATATGCTAAAAGTAAAATTATTGCCGAAACGCCAATTCTTATAGATGCCGTACCTGCAGCTCCAATCGCAGGGAATAATGTTTTTGCAATCGCAGCGCCACACTGAACGCTAATAATTGCTAATAAAACAGCTGGAACAGGAGGGAGATTGAAATTTTTATTTTTCATAATAATGTGCCGAAAGAAACGGTTTTCGGCTTATCAAACAGAAACTGTAATTTAATTATCTAATGCTCTTTTGGTTACATAAGCACGATAGCCAATAATTGCCATTTGCCATTTTTTGGCTTTTGAAATATCTAAACCTTGTTTGGTAAAACTTGGAAGTAAAATTTTATTAAGTTTGGCTAGCAATTTGTACATAGTAGATTTGTTTTTTCAAAGATATAAAAAAAAGACTTTGTGTTTCAAGCAAAGTCTTTTTGGTAAAATAAGGTCTTAAATCTTCAAAATTAAATTTTCGTCACCATCTGTTTCTCTATTTATGGCATTTTTAGGAGCTTCCA
The DNA here is from genome assembly GCF_020026915.1 of Flavobacterium potami. Lineage (GTDB taxonomy): Bacteria > Bacteroidota > Bacteroidia > Flavobacteriales > Flavobacteriaceae > Flavobacterium > Flavobacterium potami. The sequence goes on from NZ_JAINUY010000003.1 coordinate 30,792, forward strand.
TCCATCCTGTTTTATTAATGACGAATTTAAATAAATGTGTTTTGTCTTTTTCAAATTGTGATATTGGTACACTTAATTCGAAAGTATTTTTGTTTTTACGAATCATTTGGAAGTTTTTGTCGTCTGGTTTCCAGTTGTCAAATGAACCTGCAATGGATACACTTTTTACCAAATCAGGATTTAAAGATTTGTCATGCAAATAAGTGAAAACAACATTATCGTTCATGATTTTATATCCGTAAATACCAAATTGTTTTTTGTTTTCTGTCAAAAGATCATTGGAAAGTTTTACAATTGCTTCACCTATAGCATTTGCTGTATTTTCATCGCTTATGTTTACAATAATGGAAAGTCCCAATTGGCGTTCAGGATATACAACAAGCATATTCTGAGTTCCAAAGGCTCCGCCATGTTTCCAACAATTTTTTCCGTTGTCATCTACCTGAATATAATCCCAAAAATAACCATTCCAAGTCGTTGAGCTATTTAATAGATTTCGTTGCGATTCTTGAACTGTTTTATTTTTTGCATTTAATTCATAATTAATGAATTTAGTCAAATCACCTAAAGTAGATTTTAAGCATCCAGCAGCGCCCCAAAGATTGTCGGAAATTCGAGGCATCAAAACTCCCTTCAAGTTATAACCGTTAGCAATGTTGGTTTCTGAACCTAAATTCAGTCCAGTTGAAGTCATTCCCAATTTAGACAGAATGTTTTCTTTTAAAAGCGTTTCGTAACTTTTTTGATAGACATTTTCTAAGATATGAGCCGTTAGATTGAGGCTTCCGTTGCTGTATTTAAACTTGGTTCCCGGTAAAGTATCCAATTTTATTGTTTTAAGATCTTCAAAAAACTGATTTCGATTGTATAGTTCGTCTATTTTTTTGAAAGCTAAATAACTACTGTCGTTACGATTTTTACGTAATTCCGAATTATCTGGAAGATCCTTGTCAAAACCTGTTCTAAAAGAAACTAGATCCTTAATGGTAATTGGAGTTCCATTATATTCCAAATTTGGATAGCTTCCTGTTATGTATTTTCTAATGTCGTCATCCAGATTTAATTTTCCTTCTAAAACAGCTTGAGCTGCAAGCAAACCTGTAAATAATTTTGTGATGGAAGCAACTTCAAAAACAGTATTGTTATTGGCTATGTTTTCTTTGCCTTTATCTATTTCTCCATAATGCCTGGTGTAGGTTTTCCCATTTTTAACGACACCAATTGAAATGGAATTAGCTTTCGATTTTTGCATTAAAATTGAAGCTGTTTTATCCATAGAAATAAAAATGTTCTTTTCGGGTTTATTTTGCTGTCCCAGAATAGAAAAACATGATCCTAAAATGAATAGTAAAAGTTTGTATTTCATTTCAAAAAGTAATTAGTAAAGTTTTAAATCGAAAAAACCAGCGTCATAAACACTGGTTTTTAATATATAATAAAGTATAATTAAGCTTTTTTGTTTTGCTTTTCCATTTCCTTCATGTCTTTCTCATGTTGCTTCATGTCTTTTTCATGTTGTTTCATGTCTTTAGCATGTTGCTTCATATCTTTAGCATGTTGTTTCATGTCAAGCTCATATTGTTTCATGTCTTGCTCATATTGCTTCATGTCTTGTTCGTATTGTTTAGGATTATCTCCAAAATTATACTTAAAGTTGTAATTGAATTTCTCCATTTTGGCGTTAAATTTTTCCATTGCAACTTCGTATTTCGCCATTTCTTTTTCGAAAATCGCTTCTCTCTGAGACATTATAGCTTCAACTTGCTTTTCGTAAGCTGACATATCTGGTTCAAAAGCTTCCATTTTCTTCTCGAAGTCCTCCATTTCTTTTTCAAATTTAGCCATCGCTACTTTGTCTTTTGGATTTTTTGGAGCTACTGGAGGTTTTGGCATTTTTGACATGTCAACTAGAGGTGCAGGAGGCATTGGTCCAGAAGGAAAAGTCGGTGGAGTTGGAGGAGTAGGAGGTGTAACATCTCCATCTGCAAAATTACGAACGATAACTCTCTCGTTTCTAACCATTATTGGAGCCTTTAAGTTTTTGTCTGTATTTATTACAATTGCTTTTGCTCCATTTTCGTCAGTTCCAATTGCAAGTTCACAATCTTTTATTGCTTCACTTCCGTCAATTTTAACCGTTTGTTTTTTTCCAGAATCTGATTTTACTTTGATTTGAATTGCTGTTAATTCTTCCTTTGAATTTCTTTTTACATCTGAAATCTCAACATTAAGATTATGATTTGTTTTTAATTTTCCTGGAAGATCTTTTAATTCTTGATCAGTTGTGTTTTTAGTGATTTTTATAGTTTCGTCAGTATCTTTAATGGTGTCTTTCTGAATAACAGCAATATCTTTCTGTTTCTTTTCTTGCGCAATTGTTTCTATTTGAAATAGAAATACAAAAGCGCCAAGTGCTGGAACAACTGCACAATATTTCCAATAGTTTCTTTTGTTTGATTGATTTTTGTTTAACATAACAATTCGTTTTTTGATTAATGATTGATAAAAATGATTGGTGATTGCAACACAAGTTTCATGTGTTGTGATTTTTAAAAGTGTATACTGATACGCTTTTTTGTTTGTAATTTTTTTGGAAGCTTCACGATCCGCAATAAACTCAAGATTTTGTAAAATTGCCTTTTTGTAAAGCCACACGATTGGATTAAACCAGAAAAGGATACAAAAGATTCGGGAAATTAAAACATCAACAGTATGGTTTTGATCACTGTGCACTTTTTCATGTTCTAAAATATTCTCTAATTCTTCGGCAGTGTATAATGATGAGTTATACACAATATAATCGAAGTAGGAGAAAGGCGCAATATTTTCATTGATATCAATAAATTTAAAATCTTCCTGCTGTTCTATTTTTTTTCCTTTTAAAACGGAATTAAGACTGTAAAAATCAACTGCAAATTTGATCATGAAAGCCAGAAAACCAATTCCGTAAACGGCAACCAAAACTATATTCCAGTCAATTTCCAGACTTTTTTCTTCAACAATATCTGTATTTAAATTGTACTGCGGTTCGTAATTAACAACATTCTGATTTGAAACGGGAATATGATCTACGGCAGTTGTTTCAATTATCGGAAGTGAAGCTGGTGCTGGTGGCGCTTCAACCCAAATAACTTTCGTGTAGACAATAAATGGCAATACTAAAGATGTGATTAATCCGGCTAGTAAAAACCAACGACTGCTGTTGAAGAACGTTTCTTTGCGAAGTAAAAAAACGTAAGCAAAATAAAATGTTGCTAATAGTCCACTTGATTTTAGGATAAAAATGAAAAGTGCTTCCATGCTATAAATTGTTTACCTTATTTTGGATTTTCGATCATGTCTAAGATTTCTCTTAATTCGTCTGCAGAAATTTTTTCTTCTTTGGCGAAAAATGAAACCATACTTTTATACGAACTGTTGAAATAATTATCAATGGCAGTACTCATAAAACCTTTTCGGTAATCTTCGATACTAACAATTGGATAATATTGGTGTGTGTTTCCAAAAGCATTATGAGCAACATAACCTTTTTCTTCTAAATTACGTACAATGGTCGAAAGCGTGTTATAATGTGGCTGATCTTCCAAAATTTCTGCCTGAATTTCTTTTACAAAAGCTTTTTTGAGCTTCCATAAAATATGCATGATTTCTTCTTCTTTATTGGTCAGTTTTTGCATTTTCTAAATTTTAAATTAAAACGAAATTATTTCTTAGTCTCAATTTCAATTACTCCATCTGCGCCTTTATCGCCATACTTATCAGTTGCATTAGTTCCTTTTAAAACGTTCATCGATTCTATGTCGTCCGGTTTAATGCTGTTCATATCAAAAGAAGAAGGCATTTCAATTCCGTCAATAACTACTAATAGCTGAAGGCCAGTACTCTTTTTTGCACTATTTGCAGTTGTAGTAGTTTTAGTTTTTGTGTCATCTGCATTTGTAGTTACAGTAGTGATAGTATTTGCATTAGTATCACTGTTAGTTTTTGTACTAGTAGTAGAATTAGTGCTAACATTGGTTTCGTTATTAGAAGTTGTGGTTTTGAATTCTGAGTGATTTATTTTGCCATTTGTAGCGCCATTTTGGCTTACAGTTTTTTCGTCATAAGTTTTAATGCTGGTTCTTTTGGAACCATTTTTTCCTGTAACGATAACAATCCCAAAGTCTTTAATAGTTTCTTTTCCGCTTGTTTGAATAGATTCTGATTTTTGATTTTCATAAGTAACATAAACTTTGATAGAAGTTAAAAGGTTATCTGAATTTCTTTTGATTCTTGAAATTTCCAAATCGACATTGTGTTTTGATTTTAAAGATTCTTTAAGGTCTTTTAATTCTTTGTCGCTAGAAGTTTTCTTAATCTGGTAAATATTAACAGACTCTATTTCTCCCAAAACCGTTTTGGTAGTTTGCTGTTTTTCTTTGGCAACTACGTCAATTTGAAATAATAAAACAAAAGCCACAAGTGCTGGAACTACAACATAAAACTTCCAGGAATTTCTCTTTTTCGATTGATTTGTGTTTAGCATAACGATTCGTTTTTTGATTAATGATTGATTAAAATGATTGATGATTGCAACACCATTTCGGTGTGTTGTTATTTTAATAAAGATTACTTTTTGGTTTCGATTTCGATTACTCCATCGGCGCCTTTATCGCCATATTTACCAATTGCATTACTTCCTTTTAAAACGTTCATAGATTCTATGTCGTCAGGTTTAATGCTGTTCATGTCAAAAGAAGAAGGCATTTCAATTCCGTCAACAACTAATAACTGAAAACCAACATTCTTCTTTGCGCCTTTAGAAACTACAATAGTAGAATTTCCACCTGTTGTAATTTTAGTAACAGTATTGTCTTCATTTGTAGTAACAATAGTGCTGGATGTATTGGCACTAGTTGTAGTTTTTGTATTAGTAGTTGTGTTGCTATCTTTTTCAGTTTTAGCTTTTAGTTTATTACTAATTGCTGTTTTTGGTTCTTTATTGTTCGAATTATTGATGGTTTGAATTCCAATTTTTTTATCTCCGTTTTTGTAAGTTATAACAAGAACACCGAATTCATTTATAGCTTGCCCATCAGATGATTGTACAGATTTTGCACGTTGTTTTCCTTTTTTAACATCAACTACAATTGAAGTTAATAGGTTCGACTCATTTCTTTTAACATCAGAAACTTCGAAGGTAATATCATGAAATTTGTGCAGTTTGCTTTTTATTTCATTCAATTCTGAATCTGTAGAGTTTTTTCCAATTTTATAAACATCTACAGATTTAATGTTTGATTCTTTGCTAGTGTAAATTTGCGGTTTTTCTTTAGCCACTACATCAATTTGAAATAATAAAACAAAAGCTGCAAGTGCTGGAACTACTACATAATACTTCCAAGAATTTCTCTTTTTTGATTGATTTGCGTTTAACATAACGATTCGTTTTTTGATTAATGATTGATAAAAATGATTGGTGATTGCAACACAATTTTCGTGCGTTGTTATTTTTAAAAGCGTGTATTGATAGGCTTTTTTATCTGAAAGTTTTTTAGCGGCCTCACTATCTGCAATAAATTCAAGATTTTGAGTAATTGCTTTTTTGTAAAACCAAACAATTGGATTAAACCAGAAAATAATACTGAAGAATCTAGAAATCAATACATCTATGGTATGATTTTGATCGCTGTGTACTTTTTCATGCTCGATAATATTTTCTAATTCTGAAGCCGTGTACAGTGATGAGTTGTAAACGATATATTCGAAATAAGAAAAAGGCGCGATGTTTTCAGCGATATCAACGAATTTAAAATCAGCTTGTTGTTGTATTTTTTTTCCTTTAATAATGGCATTTAAACTGTAAAAATCAATGGCTAATTTTATAATGAATATCAGAAAACCAATACCGTAGATTCCCAAAGCAACCTGATTCCAATCGAATTGAGTATTTTGCTTTTCAGTTATCTGAGAAATATTTGATGAAAAATTTTCTAGAGTAGGAGCGGCATCAATCCATACTACTTTTGTGTAAGTCAATAAAGGTAAAATGGTAGAGACTAGTAAGCCAGACAATAAAAACCATCTGTTACTATTGAAGAATGTTTCTTTGCGCAGTAAAAAATAATAAGCGCAATAGAACATAAGCATCAAAAAAGTTGATTTAGCGATATAGATGAAAACTGCTTCCATAATCAGAATTATTTTTCTTCGTTATTATTTTCGATCATTGATAAAATTTCTCGCAATTCGTCTGCTGAGATTTTTTCTTCTTTGGCAAAAAAGGAAACCATACTTTTATAAGAACTATTAAAGTAATTATCGATTGCGGTTTTCATAAATCCTTTTCTGTAGTCTTCGATTGCTACAACCGGAAAGTACTGATGTGTATTTCCAAATGCATTATGTCCAACATATCCTTTTTCTTCAAGATTACGAACAATAGTTGATAATGTATTGTAATGTGGTTGGTCTTCGGTAATTTCTGCCTGAATTTCTTTTACAAAAGCTTTTTTTAGCTTCCATAAAATCATCATGATTTCTTCTTCTTTGTTTGTTAACTTCTGCATGTTCTCTAATTTTAATTCAAACCTACAACTATTTTTTTAGTTACGCAACTATAAAAATAGTTATTTAACTAAAAATTAAGTTGAATTTCGATTTTAAGCATGAAAAAGCCATTCAAATTTAATTGTAATAAATTGAATAACAATGTTTTGTGAAGTTAAAGTTTTTATTCTGCTTTTTCTGTGAGAAGAGCGTTTTTAATCCAGATACAACATCCAGTAGCGATGACACCTATGATAGCCATGAACAGCCAGTTGATCTGATAACCAAAACGGGTAATGATTTCAAATCCAATTTTAGAACTAATAATATGAGCTAAACTAAAACTCATCGTATAAAGTGCCATATAACGTCCTTCTTGTCCACGTGGAGCGCGACTCATTGCAAAAGCATTCGAAAATGGGAAGGTGAGGATTTCTCCGATAGAAATACAAATCATACTGAAAACCAATATTCCAGCCCAAAAATTGATCAGAAGCAAAAAGAAGCTAAACGCCATAACGAATGAACCTAGAATAATAATTCTGATTTTTGGAAAAGCTTTTCTTTCTAAAAAACCAACTGTAGGCATCTCGAGAGCAAAAATTAGAAGTCCGTTGAGTGTCATCAATAAGCCTGTTTGAAATTCACTTAAACCAAACTTTTCATTATGATATAGAGGTAAAGTGGTAAAAAGCTGGAAGAAAATCATAGCTGTAATAAAACTTACAAATAAGAAAACCCAGTAGATTTTATCATGAAAAACCGATTTTACATCTCCTGCACTTTCTGTTTTGTCGTCATGAGTGGCTTTTTTCTTTTCTTTAACCAATAAAGCAAAAATAGTTATCGAAATAATACAAGATGCACCATCAACCCAGAAAAGTCCTGAATAACCTATTCCCATAATAATTAATCCACCTAAAGCGGGACCTGCTGCAAAACCTAAGTTTACCGCCAGACGAACAAGGGTTAAAGCTCGAGTTCTGTTTTCAGGTTTTGCGTAAGCTCCAAGAGAAACAAACATGGCCGGTCTAAACATATCGGCAATTGTCATTAACAAAAACATTGCAATACAAAGAGACCAAAAGGTGGTAATATATTGTACACAGAAAAGAGAAACTCCACTTGTAAACAGACTGAAAACCATTATTTTGTAAAAACCTATTTTGTCCGAAAGTTTACCGCCAAGCCAAGAACCCAGCATAGAACCTAAGCCAAATGCTACCATAATCCATCCCACTTGATTGTAGCTAAAATGTAGATCTTCTTTTAAATATTTTGACAAAAATGGAAGAACCATTGTTCCGGCGCGATTGATAAAAGTTACAATCGCAAGAATCCAAATTTCTCTTGAAAAACCTCTAAAATTATTAATGTAGTTGTTAAAAGCGTTTTTAAGCATTGTGTGTGATAGATTATCGCAACAAAGTTAGTAAACTTTGTCAGGTTAAGTGGTTGTCGTTTTGTTACTTTTGAACTATTTTTGCATAAAATTTCTAAGATGAAAACTATATACGCCCTGCTTTTATTGTTTGTTGTTAGTATTGGCTTTGCTCAAAAAAAGTTTAGTAAAAATGATGTGATACAATTTCAAAAGAAATTAAACTCAGAATTTGCTGATTCTAAGACAAGTCCGTTAATGGGTAAAGATTTAAAAACTTTTAAAGGGTTGGAATTTTATCCTATAAATGAAACTTTTTTTGTGAATGCAACTTTGGTCAAAGCAAAAGGAGGAAAAGCTTTTGAAATGAAATCTTCAGGAAGTTACAAGTCAAAATATACGAAGTATGGAACTTTAAATTTCAAAATTAATGGAAAAGCTTTTCAACTTGCTGTTTACCAAAATTTAGAACTTTTAGTTCAGGAGAAATATAAAAATCATTTGTTTTTGCCTTTTTCAGATTTAACTACTGGAAAACAAAGTTATATTGGAGGTCGTTATATAGATTTGGAAGTTCCAAAAGGAAATACAATTGCGATCGATTTTAATCAGGCTTACAATCCATATTGTGCTTACAACTACGAGTATTCTTGCCCGCTTGTTCCTTTGGAAAATGATTTGAAAATTGAAATCAAAGCGGGTGTAAAAGACTTTCATTAATGGAATATTTCAATTTTCATACCCATCAATTTACCAATCAATCCGATGTTTTAGAATTGGTCAATCAATATCCAAAAGATTTTGATGCTTCGATTAAATTCTATTCTATAGGGATACATCCTTGGTATATTGATCAAAATAGGTTGGATGAAGATTTGAAAATTATTGAAGAGAAATTAAAAACAGAGAATTGTCTAGCAATTGGCGAATGTGGTTTGGATAAACGAATTGAAGTTCCGTTAGATTTACAGGTTTCTGTTTTTGAAAAGCAATTAGAATTGGCTGAAAAATTCAAAAAACCTGTAGTGATACATTGTGTAGCCGCTTTTCAGGAAATTACAGCGATTAAAAAAAGAATGAAGATTTCTGTACCAATGATTATTCATGGTTTTGCAAAGAACAAACAACTGGCAGAACAATTAATTAAAGACGGATTTTATCTTTCATTCGGAAAATATTTATTGAAGAATCCAGATTTAGAAACTGTTTTTAAAGATGTTCCAAACCACCAGTTTTTTCTAGAAACGGACACAATGGAAGAAACAATTCAACAAGTTTATGAAATAGCTTCAAAATATAAAGAATTAAATATAAAAGAATTAAAAGATGTTATTTCAAGTAACTATAAAAGTGTTTTTAAGTAAACTTGAAACCTGAAACTTGAAACAAATAAATTAAAACAACAAATATAGAATATGGCAGAATGGACAGAAAGAGCTGAGCTTTTGTTTACCAAAGAAGGATTAGAAAATTTACAAAAAGCAAATGTTTTAGTTGTAGGATTAGGAGGAGTTGGTTCTTTTGCAGCTGAGTTTTTAGCAAGAGCAGGAGTTGGGAATATGACAATTGTTGATGGAGATGTGGTGGATATCACTAATATTAATCGCCAATTGCCTGCATTGCATTCGACAGTTGGAGAACCTAAAATTACAATTGTAGGAGACCGTTTAATGGATATTAATCCTGAATTGAATCTTACAAGAGTAAAAGAATTTCTTTCTCCAGAACGTGCTTTTGAAATCGTTTCTCCAGAATTCGACTATGTTTTGGATTGTATTGACAGTATTACTCCAAAATTGAATCTGATTATTGCAGCAAAACGCAAAAGAGTTAAAATTATCAGCAGCATGGGAGCAGGCGGAAAAATGCTGGCTTCGAAAGTAAAAGTGGCTGATATTTCAAAAACCATCAATTGTTATTTTTCAAAAACTATTCGTAAGCGTTTGAAAACGGTAAAAATCAACAAATTAAAAGTGGTTTTTTCTTCTGAAATTCAAAACGAAAAAAGTTTGAAATTAACGGACGGAAAAAATTTCAAAAAATCTTTCTACGGAACAAATAGTTATATGCCTGGATTATTCGGACTTCATGCTGCAGAAACTGTAATTCGCTATTTGATTTCTAAAAGTGAGTAAAGTTTTTGTTTCAGGTTTCAAGTTTCAAGTTTGCTGTGTCGTGAACTTCAAACCTAGAACTTCAAACCTAGAACTTCAAACCTAGAACTTGAAACTTGAAACTTGAAACCTGAAACCTGAAACAAAAAACTAAGAACCTTAGTACCTTAAAAAAATGATTAAAACAGTAATTTTTGATATGGATGGCGTGATCGTAGACACGGAACCAGTTCATCGTTATGCTTATTATTTGCAATTTTCAGAATTAAATATTGAAGTTCCTGAAGAAATGTATACCACATTTACAGGATTTTCTACTCGAAATACATTTCAAGCTTTAAAAAATCATTTTCCATCTGTAGAGCAGGAAGTTGAAGATTTAATCCAAAGAAAAAGAAATATTTTTAATGATGCTTTTGATACTAAAGAAGATTTATATCTTTTAGAAGGTGTAGAAGATTTAATAAAGGATTTGTATAACAATGGATTACAATTGATTCTAGCATCTTCTGCTTCAAAAGTTACAATCGAACGTGTTTTTACTCGATTTAATTTACATCAATATTTTACGCATATTGTGAGCGGGGAAGATTTTCCACAATCAAAACCAAATCCTGCCATATTTATTCATGCTGCTTCTTTATCTGTAGCACCAAAAGAAGAATGTATAATTATCGAAGACAGTACAAACGGAATAAAAGCTGCAAAAGGAGCGGGAATTTATTGTGTAGGTTACAAAAGTGAACATTCAAACCTACAGGATTTATCAGAAGCTGATTTGGTTATTGATCATTTTAATGAATTAAATGCTCAAAAAATATCACAACTCAAAGCCTGAATTATATAAAATTTAACATTCGTTCGCTATTTGAATTTGTAAATTTGAACTAAAATAAAAAAAACTGAATAATGAGAAAACTACTTATTGCATTAGCCCTGATTTTAGCGCCTTTAGCATCAGAAGCACAAGTAAAAACGCCGCAAGCAAGTCCAAAAGGATATATCAAACAAACTGTAGGTTTAACAGATGTTGAAGTTACCTATTCAAGACCAGGAGCAAGAGGAAGAGCCGTTTTCGGAAATTTAGTTCCTTTTGGTAAATTATGGAGAACGGGAGCAAACGAAAATACAATTATTAACTTCAGTGATGACGTTATTATTGATGGAAAGACTCTAAAAAAAGGTAAATATGCAATTTATACAGTGCCTAGAATCGAAAGCTGGGATGTGATTTTCTACCTTTCTACTGATAACTGGGGATTGCCAGAAAATTGGAGCGATGCTTATGTAGCTTTAAAAACTACTGTAAAAGAAGACGCTTTGCCAACTCCTGTTGAAACATTTACAATTGGCATTAACGGATTAGATCCAAATTTTGGTTATTTGGATATTTCTTGGGAAAACTCTCATGTTGCGTTAAAATTTGAGGTTCCAACTGCAAAAGCTGCTATTGCTAGTATAGACAAAACATTAGCTGGTCCAACATGGAACGATTATTATGCAGCATCTCAATATTTATTCCAATCAAACGGAAATATTGAAACTGCGAGAACTTATGTAGATAAAGCGTTAGATATGAGCACAGATAAGCCATATTATGTTACAAGACTAAAATCTCAAATTCAGGCAAAACAAGGTGATAAAAAAGGAGCTGTAGAGACTGCAAAAGCATCTTTAGCGTCTGCAGAAGCAGCAAATAATGCTGATTATGTGAAATTGAATAAAGACAGTATCGCTGAATGGAGCAGATAAGGTTTTAAATTCTAAATATTTAAAAAATTCCAAATTCCAAAGCTTACGGGTTTTGGAATTTTTTTTGTTCTCAATTTATAGACAAGAGTATTTGCACTCATTTTTATCGTTCCTCAGAATGACATAATAATGTAGTAAAACATGAAACATTAAACATGAAACTTGAAACTCGAAACCAATCTAGGTGCTAGTTCAAACTAGGCGGTTCAGGAATTTTAATCGTTTTCTTGATTTTCTTTATTAGAAGATAAAAAGTTATTCCTCCCAAAATAATAAGCAATGCAATTTGAAGTTGTCCCAATACATTGTTTCTATTATACATCGCATTTGCTGCGGCGAGTTTTGCTTTTCCTTCTTCAATCTGAATTTGAGAAAGTGCTTCTAATGTTTCTAAAGCTGTCGCACTCGAACTTGCAATTTTATCCCAATTTTTGTTTTCAACTTGTTTGTTGCTTTCCTTGCACGAACTCAAAAACGTGTCAAAGTATTGTTTTTCCTTATTGGTTAAAACTGTTTTGGCATATAAATCATCAATGTTATGGATGATATCTAAAGTATGAATAATTTCGTTTTTCTTAATATTGTCACTTAGATTCAGTTTTTCTGCTTCAGCTTTTATAAAATGGAGTTGTTTTGAATACTGAAAAATGTAATGCGCGACAACTAATCGGTCTTTGTAAATAGCATTAATATTATCATTTACATTTTTAGAATTTTGAAGCGTATTGAAATTTCCCAACAAAATAATAAGCATCACTATCAAGAGAACAAAAGCAGCCTTGGCTTTATTGCTGTATTTTTTTTGATCTTTCATAATGATGTTTTTTTGGAGTAACTTACTTATTTCGGTTTTATCGATTTGCAGTTTTATACATCAATTCTATATTTTTAACCGAGCTTATTGGTGCAATTTTTAAATGTTTTTGCCCTATTGCAACGTAAAAATAATACAGACTACTTGTACCGAGAAGACTAACTTCTTGCGGTTCATCATCATTAAAATTAATTTTATAATTATAATCTAAAGATTGTTTCTCTATGCGTTCTGAAGTAAAGTAACCATCAGCAATACCAGTTCCTAAATAGAAAGACAAAAGCACAGCAGCCAATGTTCGTAAAGCAATATTATTGTAATAACTAGTTTTTTCTTCTAATGAAAACCCTTCGACAGATTTTAATTCAAACATTTTCTGGACGTATGGTTTTTGATTGTTCTTTAAAAGAAATTTTGGGAGATAATAATGGCTAATGAATAATGAAATTACAGCAAACAAAACTATGGGATTTGTGGTTAAATACGCAATTGGACTCATTAAAATATCTGTAATTGTAGAGAATTTCAAGATATTTATACCTAATTGATAATAGTAAATACTGTCTTTAAGCATTCCCATTAAAATCAGGAATAAGTAGCCAAATGGAAGTAATTTTTCAATATCACCTGAAATTTTCATTTAATTTCCCTATTTTAAATTAGTTAGTGGTCAGTTTTCAACGTACTAAAATAGTGTTTTTTACTTACAATTTTAAAGGAGAATTATAATTTGGGAAATGATAATGGCTGAGATGTTTAGAGTTTGATTTTATTCTTTGGTTTGGCCAATAATAAAAATACATTAAAGATTATATTTAGAATAGGAATGAAATTAAAAACAACAAAACAAGGGTTTGCGTGTAAATCTCGTAGTCTCCTTGTTGTTACCGCTTGCATCGGAACAAATAATAGCAATATAATTAAGCAAGTATAAAACATGTTTAAAATTTTTTCATTGTCTAAGTTTACTGTTCTCCATAAATGCAAAGCAAAATAATATGAAAGTATATTGACGAAAAGATATAGAGCGAATTCTAATCGCCCAGATTTTTCCTTAAAAGAAGAATAGAAAAAAAGTATATTCCTGAATTTCATGTTTTGTGTTTTCAACTTTCTATTCCAAAATCAATTCATTATCATCGGATTTTCCTTTAAAAAATAAAAACTGAATGATAATCGATAATATAATTGTTAAAATTGCTCCAATAAAATTCAACCATAAATAACCTAATTTTTCCTGAGTATAAATCATGAAATAATAGATAACAAAAATCGTCAACTGACTTATAATTGCGCTAATAAACATTGGTTTTGCCTGAACTCGTTTTATATAGAATCCCACAAGGAAAATTCCTAGAACTGTTCCGTAAAAGATGGAACCAATAATATTTACAAGCTGAATTAAATTCTCAAATAATGTTCCGACACAAGCAAAAAGTATCGCTACAATTCCCCAAAAAAGAGTAAAGAATTTTGTCACATTCAAATAATGCTTTTCTGACCTTTCTGTCTTTTGGTTTCTTTTGTAAATGTCAATTGCAGTAGTTGACGCTAGTGCTGTTAGACCAGAAGCTGTTGAAGACATGGCTGCAGAAAGTATAACAGCTAATAATAATCCAATCAAGCCTTTTGGCAAATAATGCAAAATGAAATGAAAGAATACATAATCCTTATCGTTCGTTTCGGTATTATTGTCTGCTTTTACGATAATTTCTTTTGCCTTATCACGTAGATCTTTTTCTTTATTTGATAAAGCAACTAACTCTTTACGCAAAATAGGATTATCATAATCCTGATTCAATTGATCGATATACAACAAATTGATTACTTTTTTATCTTCGGAAAGCTTAACTAATTGATTCTCCAAAGCATGATATTCATCTTTATAAGCCGATTTTTCAATCGCAATTTTATTGTTGGGATTAAAATTTAATGGAACAGGATTGAATTGAAAAAATACAAAAACCATAACTCCAGTTAAAAGAATAAAGAACTGCATTGGGACTTTCAGTAGTCCGTTCATAATTAATCCCATCTGACTTTCACGCACAGATTTTCCAGATAAGTAACGTCCAACCTGAGATTGGTCGGTACCAAAATAGGCAAGCGCCAGAAAAAAACCTCCTGTAATTCCGCTCCAAATGGTATACTTTTCTTCAGGATCAAAAGAAAAATTAACAATATCCATTTTGTCATTTGCACCTGCAATATGCAATGCACTATTGAATGTCATATCGTTTGGTAGGTAGTGCAGAATAAGGAAAAAAGTAATAAACATTCCAGACATGATAACAAACATCTGTTGCTTTTGCGTTACGTTTACTGCTTTTGTTCCTCCCGAAAAAGTATAAATAATTACTAAAACTCCAATCAGAATATTCATTACAGTTAGGTTCCATCCTAAAAGTGCAGATAAAATAATAGCTGGCGCATATATTGTTAAACCAGTTCCTAATCCTCTTTGTACCAGAAATAAGATTGCGGCAAGAGAACGTGTCTTTACATCAAATCTTCGTTCCAGAAATTCATAGGCCGTAAAAACTTTACTTTTATGATAAAGCGGAATAAACGTTACACAAATTACAATCATGGCAATTGGAAGACCAAAATAGAATTGTACGAAACCCATTCCGTCATGATAAGCTTGACCAGGCGTAGACAAAAAAGTAATCGCGCTAGCCTGAGTTGCCATAACAGAAAGCCCGACAGTATACCAAGGTGTTTCGTTATTTCCTAAAATAAAATCTTCAACGTTTTTACTTCCTCTGGTTTTCCACGAGCCGTATCCAACAATGAATAAAAGTGTTACAATAAGTACGATCCAGTCAAATAGCTGCATAGGTTAAGAATATAATTGCATGATTAAAAAGAAAATAGCAATATAAATTGCATTGGCTACCAAAACATAAGTGTAGCTTTTTTTCCATTTTTTTGTTTTTTTAGCTTCCATCTTTTATTGTTTTAAGTCTTGTTTAGGAACTTCAATAGGTTGTTTTAAGGAAATGATATTCGATAGTAATCGATAAGCACCAGAAACTCCTTCCGGCAGTTCTCTAAAGAAACTTAAACCTGTGTAAATGTAATATCCTTTTCCATATGGTGCGACCAATAAAGCACCATCTTTAGCAGATTCTCCTTTGTCGTGAGAAGAAATAATAGGAGTGAAGGCAGGATTATATTCGTTAGGATAATACAAGCCTTGTTCTTGTGTCCAGCCTTGAAAATCTTTTTCGGAAATTTTATTTGGCGTGTTTAAAACAGGGTGATTTGGTGCTAAGAAAGTCACTTTTGCATTTTCTTCGGTTACGCGGTCATTTGATAGTTTTAGTGGATAAGGTGCAATTTTATCGGTTACTAATTTACCGTTCGTATTGTACTGCACAATCATATTTTTACCACCTTTCACAAAATTGAAAAGAATATTTTGTTTGTTAGCCAGAGCATTCACTGTATTATAGGCACGAATTCCTGTAATAACGGTACTAAATGAATCTAGTTTTTCAGGCGTAATTTCTTCTGGTTTTAAAATTGAAACTTTATATCCCATTTGAGCTAAACTTTCTGGAACTTCATCTCCGGCTCCCATGATATAAGCAATGGCATCTCCCGAAGTTTTCAAATCAATTCGAATGCATTTTGATTCAGCTGATTTTAAAACCATTTGTTTGGTAATATGATTAAAATCGATGATAGTCTGATCTTTATCAAATCGTTTTCCATCAACAGTAGCAATGCTTTTTGCCATAACCTCTTCCGGATTAACAGGCGGAGTTACTTCAAAGTAAAAAATCTGCTCAGTTCCTTTTTTGTCCAAAGTAAACGGAATTTCTCTAGGTGAAACATTCCAGCTTTTCGGTAAATCCAATTGTAAATTTCCTTTTACATTATCTTTTCCTGCACGAACTTTTACCGGAATCATTTTGCTTTTTGTATCCCTAAAAATCAAAACCCTTTCTAAAATTGAAGTGGTAACTTCAGGAACAATGTCAAGGAAATTATACATTTCTCCTTTTACACCGTCATTGTATTTGTAAACGATAGTACGTTCAAAAGGAATTTCAATGTTATTGATTTTGACATTAAAAACAACTTTTGTTTCTCTGATGATGTCAGGGATTCCGATATTTTTCTGATTAGAAACAGTATACATTCCCACAGTAGCTTTTTCTTTCAACCAATAGGGTTGCGTGTACTCCATAGTTTCAGGAAGCTGTAACTGAAGATTGATCTTTTGATCGTTGTTGTTTTTTAAAACACTATTTTGGATTGAGGTTTTATTATCGGGCAAAGTTGTTATGCTAACTAATTGCATATCAATATTACAACGATTAATTGCTTCAAGAGATAATTTAATAGTGCTTCCAGGAGTTGCTTCTTGCTCGTTTGCAACAGCTTCAAGATATAATCCAGAACAAGATGCTATGATATTTTTTATTGCAGTAGCTTTAATATTTTTCCAGTGTTCATCTTCTAATGCCTCAATCATGGAATACGCTTTTACTAGATCTGGAATGCTTGCAGATGGACGGCTGAAATCGTAATTTGAAATGATAGAGCTGATTAAATCACCAATTGGTTTTCCGTTTTTAACGCGGTTCCAACTTGTATCAATTCCATCAAATAAACTATCGCGTTCTTTAGGACTTTCACCATTAATCAATTCTAAATATTCTGTTTCTTCTCCACGAACTCCAGTACTTCCAAAACCTTGAGATTGATGACGACTTCTGCTCAAAGCAGCGATTTCTTGATTAGATTTTCCGATTCCAGTATAATAAACTCCTGTTTCTAACTTTGTAAATTTGGATTTATTAGCCGCATCAAATTTTTCCTGGCTTCCATAAAACCACCAAGAGGGATTAAAAAATTGACGTTTTACCTGCCAAGGCGTTACATATTTTAATTGCTCCGGATAAACTTTAGGATCATTTGTTAATTTGAAACTTTCTACACTTAACATTGCAGATGATGTGTGGTGTCCATGAGTAGTTCCAGGCGAACGATGATCAAATCTATTGATAATAATATCTGGTTGAAATTTTCGAATGGTCCATACTACATCTGCAAGTACTTTGTCTTTGTCCCAAATGTCCAAAGTTTCATTCGGATTTTTCGAAAAACCAAAATCATTTGCTCGTGAAAAAAATTGTTCACCGCCATCAATTTTTCTAGCCTCAATTAATTCCTGAGTTCTTATAACACCTAATAATTCACGCAATTGAGGACCAATTAAGTTTTGACCTCCATCTCCACGTGTTAAAGACAAATAACCAGTTCTGGCATTCATATCATTTGCTAAATACGAAATCATTCTAGTATTTTCGTCATCAGGATGCGCCGCAACATATAAAACCGAACCTAAAAAGTTTAATTTTTTGATTTGATTGTAAATTTCAACTGAATTTGGTTTTTGTGGCTGCTGGGCAAATGAAATTTGAAAACCGATAAAAAATAAAAGAAAGATGTGAATCTGTATTTTTCGCATGGTGTGGTTAAATTGTTTTCTTGTAATAGCTTCAAAAATACTAATTATTTTATGGAACACTATTTAAATGAAATGTTAATGATAAAGATTATTTTATACAAGCAACAAAAAAGCTGCCAGTTTTGAGGCTGGCAGCTTTTTAAAATATCTTTACGCAATTATGTTCTGAAAATTATTTCAATTTGTTTTCGGTATCAACGTAATTTCCTGTAATCGTTACGTTGCTTCCTTTAGTTACTTTTCCATAAATAGTAATTGAAGAAGTACTTCCTACGAAATTGATTGTTGCACCGCTATTTAGTGTCAAATCACCCCAAATTACAACTGAACCTTCAACCACTAATTTAGCACCAGAGTTGATTGTTAATTGTGTTGGATTAGATTGTTGGTATTTACCTTGAGATAAACTTCCTCTCATATTGAAAGTACCATTACTATTTAAGGTTAAATTGCTAAGAACAGCAATAGAACCACAATGTGTTAAAACAGCTCCAGAATTTACAGTAGCCGAATTAATTGCTGTAGCACCTTGATAAGATCTAATGTCATTAGAATTTAAAATCAAATCTCTGCCTTGATTGTACAGACCGTAAGTTAAACAGCTTGCAAATGCAGTACTTGGTTTTTCCATTTTAATGATTTTCAATCCACCTGTTCCGCTGGCAACATAAATGTAATTTCCACTAGATTTTACATAGTTTGATGAACCAGCAATTCCTACAGAACCTAATAAATTAAGTTGAGTTGCAGATTGATAAACATTCAGTCCTAAAGCTCCATTGGCAACAAAAGCATAACCATCATTAAAAGAAACAGCATTTGTTACATTATCTTCAGCAGCTGTTGGAATTCCGATAGTTTGCAGTTTGCTTCCGCTATTAATATCATAAACACCTAAACCATTAGGACCTTCAGAAACAAAAAGTTTTGTTCCGTCGATATCCATTGTTCTTTTAGCACCGCTGACATCATTAGAGGTTGTGAAGTTTTTTTGTAAAGCCAATGTCGACTGGTTGTAAATATTTACACCTTTAGTTCCACTTAAAGTCACTACTTTGTCACTTGTTAAGGCTATTGAACGTAAATCGGCAATAGCAACTTTTCCTGTTACAGCTTTAGTAGAAGTACTTAGTTTGAATAAACTTCCATTATCTCCTGTAACCGCAAAATAGTTAGAAGCATTTGCAGCAACATCTGTTGTTACTCTGCTTTCTAAATAATTTGTTTTTAAATTACTGGTAAGTAATCCTGAACTTAACGGCATATTAAACACAATTGCTGGATTTCCTGCAAGTTGAGTGTCTTTATCGACATCTTTTGCAGCTCCAATAATTAAATTTCCATCAGCATAAGTCAAGGAAGTAATATCAGTATTTGGAATCAAAGCCGAAGTAACTAATTTTGGCTTGTACGGATCAGAAACATCGATAACGTCGATCGCTCCAGAATAAACATCGCCTCTAGTAATATAAGAAACGTAAGCGTAATTTCCTTTTACATTAACGTGACTTGCCTGAAGAGTTCTACCGTTTGCATCAACCGGTGGTTTTACTTCTGCAATTTGTACCAAAGGGAAAGTTGTGTTTGTGGTTTCAGTAGTTTTTCCTGTTGCTGAAACATTTTCGATCGAAATAACACCAGAATTAGTTAGGTCAAGTCTCTGATTTAGGGCAGTTTGATCTGAGTTAATTGTAATGTTATTTAACGATTGGTTGTCGTTTGAATCATTTTTGTCATCACATCCTATTAGTAGTGATAATGCTAAAAATGAAAATAAATAAACATTCTTTTTCATAAAAATTTCTTTTTTGGATTTTTAAAATTCGGCGCAAAGATAAAGTATAAATAAATTAATGTAAGGCATTTCTGTTGTTAAACTTCTTGCAATACAGTGATTTATATTAAATCTACAACATTTTAACGAAAGATCCGATTAAACAAATCATAAAAAAAAGAGAGTATCGTTTTTTTGATACTCTCTTGTTCTCAATACTAATAATTTAGCATTTATCTTCTTCCTCGTCCGTGATCATGGTCATCATGTCTGTCGTGGTGTTTATCATGTTTGTCATAATGCTTGTGATCTCTCTTATCATAACGACGTTCACTATAACCATATACTGGTCTTGGTTTATAAGGTCTTTGTGGAGCTCCGTGGTATCCTTTATAGTATTTTACTCTGTGACGATCAAAATAAGTATAAGGTGTTCTACCGTGGTAATCAGTCAAAACAACTTTGTAACCTCCATATAAATCATAATTTCTGTATTGTCTTGGCAAATAAGTTGTTCTAACCCATTTTCCTCTTGCATAATAAATAAACTGTGCAGCTCTTACATCATAATAAGCTTCGATATCTGGAAGGTAATAATATTCCATTTCAGAATATCCTGCAGGTCCCCAAGCTGGTGGAGTTCCTATATTAACGTTAATCGATACTTGGGCTTGCGTGGCATTTGCAACCATTAGAAATAATCCGGCGATTGCTAATTTTATCGTTTTCATCTCTTTTTAATTTTTAAATGTTAATCTTATTTTGTGATATTCATATACTGTGCCAAAAAATAAAGAGATTGCATTTAGTCGAACAAAAAGTGTATTTTATCGATAATTATTCAGATGGAAATAATCTTAAATTATTGATAATAAGTGTTTTTTGCTGCGTGAATATTTTTTATAAAAAAGAGAAAAAATTATTGATAATTCACCAATCTTGGTTTTGCAAGTTCAAAACTTTGCATGCCATAATCTGTAGTTTCAAAAGTATTTGTTTTGAAGACATTGTCGCCTTGTTGAGGAATACTCGGATAATAGGAGATGGAAAGCTGAAATGAACTGAACACCAAATAATCATTACTAATCAGTAAACCCAAAGTAATTTTTGAATAAGGTTTGCTTTTTGCCATTGAAACTTCTGGACTGCCCAAAACAGCAATCGAATAATTAAAAAACGGATTCAGACGAAAACCTAGTAAAGAATGTGGCGAATAAGTTTGAGTTTGAAGCGATAAAATAGCTTTACTGGTTCCGTATAGATAACTATTAAAACCTGCCAATCCATTTTGTTCATTTATATTTAGCTGATCTCCAATAATATTATCTCTATTTATCCCTATTACAACTTTCGGATTTACGAATTGTCTCAGCTTCCAATTTCCAATACTGTATAACTTCGTAAAGTAATTGGATTCGAAGAGAAATGAAGTTTGATAGGTCTTGGATTGTTGGAAGAAAGTACCGGCTTCGAAATTCATACTAAGAAAACCCAACCGATAATAATTTCCGAACGAATATTGGGCGCCAATGTAGGGTCTCCAATAAGTATTTTTGTATTGATAACCCATTGTAATTCCGTAAATTCTACCTGTGGGCACATCTTCCGTTTGTCCGTTTCTAAAGATGTAACTGTCCTTGACAAACTTTCGTGTATTTAACCCAATACCGCTTAATATCAGTTTTTCATCAGAATAAAAGTTGTCTGGATCATAAAGTTCTGTCGGTGATTCGCTGTAATTGACATTTAGAAATCGGACAGTTGTAATAAGATTGGTGATCGCTTTGTGTCTATCTTCAAAAACTTTAAAAGCGTATCCAGCCCAAACATCCTGCGAAGTATATTTTTTGGGCTGATAGGCAAATGTGAGATCTGGAGCTTGTAGTGTGTCTCTTCTATAACTTTCGTCAAAATAAAATCCACCAGCCCATTTTGTTAAGGGAGAATAAAAATCTCTCTCAATATCCACACTTTTTAGATAATTATTATCCAAATCCATGTTGTAATGAAGGATTGTACTAATGTATGTATTTTTAATATTTGGAATTGTATACGTGGCTTCATTTGCATTTCGGCCATCATCAAAGCGATTGGTAAAACGATATTCCAATTGTTGTCCAGAACCAAAAAAGTCTTTTTCTTTAAAACCAACAGAAACACGATTACTTGAAATGGAAAATCTCGGAATTGTACTCCAGGAATCTAAAACACGAATAGTAACATCAACAGAATCAGAAGCAGCTCCAACACTTTGATTTGAAATACGAACCGCCGTTACATAACGCTGAGCACGAATCAAACGTTCCGATTCGAGTACTTTATAGGTGTTGTATGGCGTATTTCTTTTAAAAAGCAATAAATTGTAAATCGCAATTTTTTTTGTTTTTAAATGAAGACGGTTTCCCATTCGTTCTCCCCAGTTTTTTGGCATCTGAGTCGTGTCTGCTACAGAATGCCCAAAAGGATCTAATGTTATAATATTGATGTGACGGATAATTTTTCCTTCATAATTTGTTGAATCTAAAGGAACCAACAATTCTTGTTTTTTCTTAGGTTTTTTAGATTTAAAAAACAATTTGTGCATGGTTTGCGTAAACTTGTTTTTTTTAGAATAATTACGAATTCGATTATAGATCTCAGTCGTATCTTTTTCTTTTTTTGAATCCTTTTTTGTTTGATCTACCTGAGCATATCCGCCTTGCAAACAAAAGCACAATAAAATAAAAAACAATATTTTTTTGTCTAGATACATTCGGTAGTTTTTCTGCGTATAATTTTATTATTTATGAATATAAGGAATAAATAGGAGGTTCTGAAAATTACGTTTAATTTTCTGCTGAAACTTTTTTGGCTCTCCATCTAAATTTTCGAGGAACATGATTTCCCATCAAATAACCCCAAGGAGCGAGAGATTCTATTCGGTCAAAAATAATTTTTAGAATAGCCAAAAGCGGAATAGCCAAAAACATTCCGGAAATTCCAGCTGCAGCACCTCCAACAATAATTCCCATAATAGAAACAAATGCATTAATTTCTACTTTAGAATTGATGATTAAAGGTACGAGTAAATTATTATCTATAAATTGAACAATAATATTTACAATCAAAATCCCTAAAATGATTGACATTTCTGCAGATCCAGTTAAAGAAGCTAAAACGGTAATAATTCCAGCAATTGTAATTCCGATGTAAGGAATCAGATTTAAAATTCCGGTAATTAACCCTAAAAGTATAAAATATTTTATACCAATAATCCACAATCCTAAGCCTGTGAGAACAGAAACAACAATCATTTCAATAATTAAACTCACAATGTAATTGTTTATTGAAACTTTGACTTGTGAAAGTATATCCATTAAAACAGGATGATTTTCTTTTTTGATTAGTTTGGCTAAAAACAGTTTAAAATGTTCTTTATAGATTAAAAACAAGAAAGTATATACTATAATAATCATACTGTCTAAAAGCACATCGCTTATAGAAACAATAAAAGAGCCTAGTTTTGCCTGACCGGTTTTTACGGAATCTTTTGTCATCGAATCCAGATATTTTTTCTGGTCACCAATACTTACTTGAAAATTTTCTTTTATAAACTTATGAATTTCGATAATAAAAGAATTTGCATTTTTCTTTATCGTATCAAAATCGTTTGCCATATAGGTAACCTGATAGGAAATAAAAATAAGGATTCCGATTATAAACGACAGGAAAATTACAAGACATATAATTCCAGACAAATGTCTTGGTACCTTTAATCTTGTATTTAAAAAGGTAAAAATGGGTAATAGTAAAACGGCAAACAAAAATGCCATTAAAACTGGTGTCAGAATATCTTTTCCAGTACAAAAAATAAATGCAAAACAAATTAAAGTAACAAGAATAAACGAAAGTTTTGCGTAAAAAGGTAAAGTTACGGGACGAGTCATTTTATTATGAGGTTTAGCTAGATTTATAAAACAAATATTACACTTTATTTATCTTTTTCTGTTCTAGCTTTTTTAACGCTCGTTATAAAATTCCCATTCGATTTTTAATCAAAAAACTCCCTTTCTTCATATTTCGCCGGAATAATAGAAATTCCTTTTTGAAGTAACAAATTATTAGGGAAAACTATTTTTTCTCCCTCTTTAGTTTTTAAACTTACGTGAAAAGTATTGATGTCTTCAATTTCAGCTTCAATAGGAAAATCTTTATCATGAATTTTGATGGTATCACCAATTCTAAAAGGAAAAGAAAAAAATAAAACCATGCCCGCGGTAATATTGCTCAAAATAGACCATTGCGCAAACATGGCAACGCCGATAACTGTTGCAATAGAAGATACAGTAACAAAAATATCTTCTGTCTGAACACCCCAAATTACAATTAAAGTTGTGGTTACAAGAATATTCATTAGAATATTGATATACTTTATAACCAAATTGGTTCGGTGCTCGAATAATTGACTTGTTGAAGCAAATTGCTTCACTAATTTCGCGATTATCATACGCAAAACAATCAGAACTATAATAAGAATTATGGTTGCTATTATTTCGCGGCTATACTCTTTAAAAGAAAACATAAATAAATTTTTACACTAATGTAGTCAAAAAATCATAAACTTTGGCTGTCGGAAGTCCCATAACATTGGTGTAAGAGCCTTCTACTTTTGCAACTGCCATAAAACCAAACCATTCCTGAATTCCATAAGCACCCGCTTTATCGTACGGTTTATAGTTTTCGATATAATATAAGATAGCTTCGTCTGATAAATCATTAAAAGTTACTTTGGTAATATCGTGCAATAGGGTAGAAGAGTCAGCGGTTTTAAAACAAACTGAAGTAATAACTTCATGTGTCGCATTCGACATTGATTTGATCATGTCAAAAGCATCTTCCGCATTTTTAGGTTTTCCTAAAGCTTTGTTCTGATGCCATACAATGGTATCGCTGGTAACTAAAATTTCATTTTCTTTTAATTCTCCTTCAAAAGCTTTCGCCTTTAATTCAGCCAAATAATCTGTAATTTCAGCTGCTTTTAATTCAGGCGGGTAAATTTCCTCAACATCTTTCAAACGAATTTCAAAATCAAGATCCAAATCCTTAAAAAACTGTTGTCTGCGAGGAGAACCAGAAGCCAGGATGATTTTATATTTTTTTAATTTTTCTTTAAGCATTGTATTTGATATTTAAGGCAATAACCAAAATCGAAAAAATTCCGAAGAATAAAATTAGTTTTAGAATAGTGCTCAAATGATGAAAATCTTTTTGAGTTTTTGCACTGAATATTTTCACAATAAAATATAATAGAGGCGCTAGAACAGTAACAAAAACGTAAAATATTGTAATGTAAAGCTTATTTTGCATGAAATAAGTATTGCTATAAAGTGCAGATAGAATAAAGGCAATTATGGCAAAGCCTAAAGCTATTTTTGCAGCTCTGTTAATTCCAATAGCAACAGGAAGTGTATTCATTCCCATATTGTAATCGCCGTTTACATCTTCGATATCTTTGACTATTTCACGAATAAAATTTATCATGAAAGCAAACAAAGCATAGTCGGTAAGAATAGAAAACAAACTCGCCATTTGAGCCTGATTTTCTGCATTTGTAGTTGGAAATAAATCAAAAACTCCAATAATTAAAACACTTGCAGCAAGAAGCAATGCAACCACAAGATTTCCTAGAATCATAATTTGTTTCAAGCTTGTAGCATAAAAATACAATAATGAAGCAATCAGAATAAATAACGAAGCAAATGTTGGTCGCTCAATTATATTAGACAAAAGAAAACCAATAGCTACTCCCGATACATTCAAGCCAATATAAATATTAAATGCTGCATTTTCAGATATTCCTTTTCCAACAACAACATCATTTGGTTTATTAATGCTGTCGGTTCCAACATCATAAATATTGTTAATAACATAACCTGCTGCTGCTAGTAAGACGGTACTTAATACCAATAATCCGTATTGCCAATCAGACAATGCGAGAGGAATTTGTTGCTGTTTTAAAAAAGCATAGCGAAAAAGAAGCTGCATACAAGCAAGCATCAAAAGGTTTTGATAACGAATGAGTTTGAGGAATTTCATTTTTTAAAAGGTTCTGAGTGGCTAAGATTCTAAGGTACTAAGTTATTCTAGCTGAAAACTGCGACTGTGACTGAAAACTCAATCATGTTGTCCGTTAAAATATTCCATCCATTTTCCTTGCACTTTCATTACTTGTTCGATTACATCTCTTACGGCACCGCGTCCGCCTTTAACGTGCGAAATATAACGGCAGATATTTTTAATTTCAGGACTTGCGTCTTGCGGACAGGTAGGAAGTCCAACCAATTTCATAACATGAAAATCCGGAATATCATCTCCCATATACAATATGTTTTCATGTTTAATATTGTTTTTTTCTACGTATTCATTTAGAGTCTTTACTTTGTCAGGAGTTCCCAAAAAAACATCTTTAACTCCTAAATTATTAAGACGAATACGAACACCTTCATTGCTTCCGCCAGAAATAATGCATACATTATATCCGCTTTCAATGGCTGCTTTCATGGCGTAACCATCACGAATATTCATTGTTCTCAACATTTCGCCTTCATTGGTTACAAAAACAGAACTGTCTGTAAGTACGCCGTCTACATCAAAAACAAATGTTGAGATGTCATTCATTATTTCTTTATAACTTTTTGCCATTATGCTGTATAGATTGTGTTAGAATTTTATAGATATTTTTTTTGTTTTCGTCTTGTAAAAAAGCCTCGTGTGCCTCGGTCGTAGTGGAATCGTGGCGAATTGCTGGACCTGTTTGTGCATCAATAGGATCAAGTGCGTTGATTTTATCTGCGGTTTCCTGAATTAATGGTTTTAAAACAGCAAAAGGAACTTGGTTTTCTTCGCAAATTTCGTGTCCCATTTGGTATAAATGATTCGTAAAATTGCTAACAAAAACAGCAGCCACATGTAGTGCTTTTCTTTGTTCAGAACTTATAGAATAAACAGCGCTTGAAACACTTTTCGCAATGGTTTCCAATAGTTTAAAATCAGCTGTGTTTTCTGCTTCCAAACAAAAAGGAATAACAGAATAGTCTAATTCTTTATTCTTAGAAAAGGTCTGAAGCGGGTAAAAAACACCACGACGATTTTTAGGATTTAAAAGTTCTATTGAAGATGTTCCAGAAGTATGAACCACAAGCTGATTGTTGAAAGGAAGCTCGTTTGATACTTCTGTAATTGCATTGTCTGAAACTGAAATAATGTGTAAATCAGCAGGTTCTAATGCTTCAAAATCTGTGATAATTTTTTCAGAATCAATCAGATGAAGTATAGTTTCTTTCTTTCTTGAAAAGACTTGTTTAATTTCAACAATTTTACTGGCAGAAAAAGCCTTTATTAGATGCTGCGCAACGTTGCCCGAACCGATTATGTTTATCTGAATCATAAAAGCAAAATTAGTATTATTTTTTTAATGTTAAGAACACACAAAACTAATGATTAACGTTTTTTGATGTTTTTATTGTTTAAGCTTTTTGTTTCAGATATAACACATTTTTACCAAAACTTATGGTTTATTAAAAAGGAGTTTATTTTGTAGGTTTAAACTTTCTGAATTATCAAATTGTTTGAAAAATAGTCCTTATTTTTGGTTTTTATTAACAAAAGGCTGAGACTGCTAATCAACATTTTTGAGTACTTTTGTCGCACTTTTATACAATGTAATTCCTAAGAAATGGATAAAAAAATATTCTCTTTTTTGTTTTCTACACGATTAATGGCCGTTCTTTTTTTAACATTCGCAATTGCAATGGGTGTTGGAACTTTTATCGAAAGTAAATACAATACCGATACAGCCAGAATTTTAATTTACAATACTTGGTGGTTTGAAGCAATTATGGCCATCTTTATGATCAATTTCTTTGGAAATATCAAAAAATACCAATTGCATAAAAAAGAAAAATGGGCAACACTTTTATTACACCTTGCCTTTGTTTTTATCCTTTTAGGAGCTTTTATTACAAGATATATCAGTTATGAGGGAATGATGCCAATTCGCGAAGGCGCAGCAGAAAATCAAGTATATTCAGATAAAACTTTTCTGACCATTTTTGTTGATGGTGAATATAAAGGGGAAATGAAAAGAAGGGTTTTCGAAAAAAGCCTGTTGCTTTCTCCTGTTACCAATAATGATTTTACTGTTTCGGGTAAATTTGACGAAACTCCTTTTGAAGTTACGTACGCCAATTATATTATGGGAGCAAAGGAAGTGGTTAAACCAGATCCAAACGGAACTTTATATTTAAAACTAGTTGAAGCCGGTGCTGGCGGTCGTGAAGAACATTACTTAAAAGAGGGTGAAGTTCAGAACATTCACAATGTTTTATTTGCTTTGAATAAACCAACCGATGGAGCGATTAACATTAACACAAAAGGCGAAAAGTACACTATTCAAACTCCTTTTGAAGGTGAATTTATGCGAATGGCTGATCAGCTTAAAGGGAAAGTTACTAAAGATGATGTTCAGCCGTTAATGATGCGTTCTTTATACAGTATTGGAGATATTAGAATCGTGTTCCCAGATCCTGCAATGAAAGGAAAAGTGGATTATGAGTCTAATAATGATTTTAAAGCAAAAACTCATTCAGATGCTTTAGTGGTTAAAGTAAAAGCAGAAGGGCAGGAGAAGGAAGTAATGCTTATGGGCTCTAAAGGTCAAGTTGGCGAAGCAAAAACGGTTAAAATTGGAAACATTGAATATTCTTTATTCTATGGAAGTAAAGCTTACGTTCTGCCGTTTAAAATAAAATTAAATGATTTTATTGCAACGAAATATCCTGGAACAGAAAAAAGTTATTCTGCTTTTGAAAGTAAAGTTACCGTTCAGGATTCTACAGAAACTTTCAATGCAGATATTTACATGAATCACGTTTTGGATCATAAAGGATATCGTTTTTTCCAGTCTTCATTCGATCCAGATGAAAAAGGGACAGTACTTTCTGTAAACCACGATTTCTGGGGAACCAACATTACTTATTTAGGATATTTCCTTTTATATATCGGTTTAATGGCAATTATGTTTACTAAACATTCTCGTTTTGGAGATTTGAAAAAGAAATTGGAAGCGATCCAGAAGAAGAAGGAAAAACTAATTACTATTTTAATTTTATTGGTTAGTTTGAATGGTTTTGCTCAGCAGACACCTCACGTTCACTCTCATGATCACGAACACGACCATGCACATTCTGCAGATCCAAATGATCATGCCAATCATGTTACTGCTCCACCAAGTAAAAAACAATTAGATTCTTTGTTGACTATTTACAAAGCTCCAGAATCTCATGCTGCAAAATTCGGTCGTTTGATTATTCAAGATGCAGGAGGAAGAATGAAGCCAATTAATACGTTTTCTTCTGAATTACTTCGTAAAGTAAGTCACAGTGATACGTATAACGGAATGAATTCTGATCAGGTTTTCTTGTCTATGACGCAATATGCTCAGGTTTGGATTCAAGTTCCATTGATTTACATTAATACGAAAAACGATAGTATTCGTAAAATTATCGGAATTGATTCTAAAGATAAGTATGCTCCATTTGTTAAGTTCTTTGATGAGCAGGGAAATTATAAATTGTCTCCTTATTTAGATGCAGCCTACAAAGCTGGTAATCCTAATAGTTTTGAAAAAGATTTTATAGATACAGATAAAAAAGTAAACTTAATGGAGTCTGCTTTAAGTGGTAGTATTTTAAAAATATTTCCAATTCCAAACGATCCAAATCATAAATGGGTTTCGTATCTAGAGCGTGAAGATGCAGGTTTTAAAGGAATGGACTCTACTTATGTGAAACAAATCCTTCCTTTATACTTTAGTGCTTTAAATAATGGTTCTATTGCGAAAAACTTCGATACTGCTGACAATTTAGTCGAAAGTATTAATGGTTTTCAAAAGAAGTTTGGAGCTAAAGTAAGGCCAAGCGAACAGAAAATTGATGCTGAAATTGCCTATAATAAATACGATGTTTTCAAGGTATTGCCTTATTGGTATATTACAGTTTCAATTTTCATGTTGATGTTTACTATAATCAATATCTTTTTTGAGAAAAAATGGCTTCGTTATGTTATAAATGGATTCCATGTTTTTGTAGGATTGTTGTTTGCTCTTCACACACTAGCATTGATAGCTCGCTGGTATATTTCTGGTCATGCACCTTGGAGTAATGCTTACGAATCTATTATATATGTTGCTTGGTCAACCATGTTCTTTGGATTGGCTTTTGATAGAAAATCAAAATTAACAGTTGCTTCATCTGCATTTGTTACCGCAATGATTTTGATGGCTGCATACTTGAACTGGATTGATCCGGAAATTGCAAATCTACAGCCGGTTCTTAATTCTTATTGGTTAATGATTCACGTTGCAGTAATTGTAGGAAGTTATGGACCAACAGCCTTAGGAATGATTTTAGGTTTTGTCGCTTTAGTTTTAATCTTCTTTACGAATGATAAAAACAAAGTCAAAATGGATTTACATATCAAGGAAATAAGTTATATCAACGAAATGGCTGTTACAATTGGTTTGATCATGCTTACTATTGGTAACTTCCTTGGAGGACAGTGGGCAAACGAAAGCTGGGGACGTTATTGGGGATGGGATCCAAAAGAAACTTGGGCTTTAATTTCTATTATGGTTTATGCGTTTGTAATTCATGCTCGTTTTGTTCCAGCTTTGAGAGGAAAATGGTTCTTTAACTTGATGACGATGTATGCTTTTGTTTCTATTCTATTTACATACTACGGAGTAAACTTCCATTTAGTTGGTTTACACTCGTATGCAAGTGGAGAAGCACATTCTTTAAATTGGATTTATTACTGCCTAATTACGATTTCCTTAATTGGAGCGATTACTTATCCGAAGTATAGAAAATACTATAAAACTAAAAAAGTTAAAAAATAATAATTCAGGGTAATTATTAATTCATATAAAAAGGTTCAGCGTAACGTTGAACCTTTTTTGCGTAATTTACTTTGTCCTTACTCAGGTAATTTGCCTAAAACAGCAAGTACTATGACTGTAATTAGTAAAAAACAGATTAAAAATATAAGATGGCTTAAGATACTTAAAAAGAAAGCTTTTGTTTTGGATAACTTATTGAAAAATTGAATATTAGTCCAGAAAATTAATATCAGTCCAATGAAATACGTTGCGTTCAAAAATTTTTGAATATGAGGCGTTCCATTTAAATAAAGCAGTATTGGAAATGTCAATATTTGTACAAAAAGACGCTGCGATGCTTTAAATGTGTTTAAGACAAAAAACTCAAAGTAATTATAGCCCTGCTTTCTAAATACAATATAAGTTCCGATGGTATAAATAGGAATTGAAGCAACGATTATCCAAGAGAAATGCGTAGCCATCCATTCATTAAAATCGGTATAGTCGAATGAAGTATTTTTTGTATTTGCAAATGTATCGATATGATAATAATGATATAATACACCATAAAGTGTTGCTAAAACCACAACCAAAGAAAGAGGTTTAAAATGTCTGACACGTTTTCCTTCTATAAATTCACGTACAGAATTTCCTGGTCTTGTAAATAATTGTTTTAGAGAATACGTAATTCCTTTATCAAAATGCAATAAACCATGCTGAATATCATGCCATAAAAAATGAATATTTATTTTATGTGTTTCGGCAGATTGCCCGCAATTATTACAATAATGCCCTTTAAAAACCTGATGACAATTTTTGCATATTATTTCCATAAAACAATTGGTTTAAAGGTTTTTAGTATCAATTCTTTCAAAATAAAAATAATAAAAAAACGCATATTAAATTTAATATGCGTTTTTCGTTTTTATGAAAGAGTTAAGTTTAAACTTTTCCTAAAGTATAAAGTTGTTCCATTGTTGGTGTTAGACTTCCACCGGCTGGTTCCAAAGTGATTCCGAAAGCTTCTGCTGAATCTGTTTGACTTACAGCAAAGATTTTTTGAGTATTTCCTTCAAAATTATCCAATAAACCAATACTTGTTGGCGTAAGTACTGGACTTAGTTTTAAAGACCAAACCTGATAAACCATTCCTTTTGGTGGAGTTGGTAAACCTGCAGCATCAATATAAGTCGTTTTTGTTTCCTGATTCCAATATACTTTTGCGAAAGATTTTGGAGAAACAGCCTGACCTCCAAGAGTAACACCTGTATTTTTGATGTCTCTAACGATATTTAAGCTTTTCTTGATTTCTTTATTTTCCTGACCTAAATAAGCATAATCTCTTTGGATTTTATTTTTTTCATTTCCAACAGTAGAAATCGCTTCTTTTGTTTTTGTCAGTTCCATAGTTTGATATCCTAAACCAAGCAATAATAAAACTGCCGCGGCCCAACCCACATATTGAGACCAGTTTGAAGCAGGTTTCATATCGACTACCTTGCCGTGTTTAAGTTCCAAACGAGCTTTAATCTTCTCAAAATTCTCCACAGAGTGGAAAGGTGAGAAGCTAGATGATAAAGCAATTACGGCTTTTTCTATCGAAATAATTTCCTGATCAACTTCAGGTGTCTTTTTTGCCAATTCAGCTATCTCTAGGTTTTCTTTCTCGCTTAATAAGCCATAAACGTACAACTCTAGAATTCCTGATTCTATATATTCTTGTGCTTCCATTATATTTTTAAATAATTACGTAAATCGTTAATACAGTTTCTGTTTTGTGTTTTGATAGTTCCCAGTGGCACTGCCAATTCTTCTGAAGCTTCTTGCTGGGTATATCCTTTAAAGAATAATAAATTAATGATCTCAATACATTTTGGTTTTAGTTTTTTTACGAAATCCTGAATTCCAATTGCATCAAGCTTGTGGGATAATTTATTGCTCTCATCTAACAGATTTACGAAATTATCTGAGGAAAGGTTTTTTTGGCTGTTATTAAAATTTTTTGAACGGAGTTTATCAATCGAAGTATTTCGAGCAATATTAAGGATCCACGTGTAAAATCGTCCTTTACTTTCGTTATAAGAATCGATGTTTTTCCAGATTTTTACAAAGACATCTTGTAAGACATCTTCTGCTTCTTCGCGATTTTTGATTAAGACATGAATGACGGAAAATAAACTTTTAGAATACATATCATATAAATGTGTAAAAGCTTTTTCGTCTTTTTTGTAGATTAAAACTAACAATTCTTCTTGACTCATAGATTTGGATTTTTAAGTTTAAACATTAAAAGTTAGACGTTTTTGGTTACTTGTTATAAAGGTAAATTATTTTTTTTGGATTTTTTTTATTTTTTTTTGTAGTCCAAACCCTAGAGAAATAAGGAGTTTTGAAAAAAAGATGATTTTTTTTACATTTTTTTAAAACCAAAAACAATCCAATTACGTAAATGATTTTATAAGCGTGAGAATGATCTTAGAAAAAAGCTGATTAATAAAAGTGTTTTTTTATTCTAATTAGAAAAGATAAGTTATGGATAGTAAAATAATCAAAATATTAATAGTTGGATTAACGACAGTTTTAGCTTTGAGCATTTTTACTAAAAATGATTTTTTAAAAGATGTTGTCAAGTCAAGCAGTTTAAAATCTGCCGTAATAAAGTAATTGTATAAAAATAACGCAACATGAATTTTTTAAAAATATTCGTTTTACTTGCTTTTGTTCTATTGTTTATCACGATGTATAAACAATAATAGTAGCAGCTGTTCTTAAGATTTTGATAAAGTAAATTAGTAATTTTTAATAGTTGATGCACTCGGACTTCCAATCCGAAGATTTTTTTAATATGTCACAACGATTACAAAGAGTTTAGATTAGAGAGATACAAGCCATTTGAAAATATTTTGAAGCAAGTTTGACATAATAGGGGTTAAAGAGATTTTCATCATAACCGGGGCATCAACTTTTTAAAGGTAAAAATATATAAAGATTGCATAATAATTAATTCATGGTTTGATTTGTTTGTATGGGGGGAAGCCTAACGTCTGATTAACGTTAGGCTTCATTTTTTATTTAACTTTTGATTGGCAAAAATTAAGACAACAAAATAGTTTTAATGAAATGGATTTTAGCTAATTTTATAAAAAATTATCAGATGAAAAATATAGCAATTTTAGTTTGCAGTGCATTATTTATGATTGCCTCGCAAGTTCAGGCTCAAACGAGCCATAAACCTAAAAAAGAAATTATGGCAAAACAAAACATTTACCAGTTTAAAGTAGAAGATTTATCAGGAGATACTTTTGACTTTGCATCTTTAAAAGGAAAAAAAATAATGATTGTCAATACCGCTTCAAAATGTGGATTAACACCTCAATACAAAGATTTGGAAGCAATCTACAAAGAGTATAAAGACAAAGGTTTCGTAATTGTTGGTTTCCCGGCAAACAATTTTGCTTCTCAGGAACCTGGAACAGCTAAAGAAATCGAAACATTCTGCCAACAAAATTACGGCGTAACTTTCCCGATGATGAACAAAGTTTCTGTTAAAGGAAGTGATATGTGTGAAGTTTATAAATTCCTTACCGAAAAATCAAAAAATGGTTTACAAGATTCTGAAGTAGAATGGAATTTTCAAAAATACCTAATTAATGAAAAAGGAGAATTAGTAAAGGTTATTAAACCAAAAACGTTACCAACTGATCCTGAAGTAATCAACTGGATAAAAAGTTAATCTTACTATCTAAACCCGAAAAATCCACAAATCTGAAAATTTCAAGTTTGTGGATTTTTTTTGTTCAGTGCTTACAAAGGGACAAAGGGACAAAGGGACAAAGGTTTGTTGAAATTAGTACTTACTTTTTTGTGATTTTATTTTTAAAGTATAAAACGCAACGATTTTATACGCTAAACTTATTGAAAACATAAAGTTCGCAAAGCTTTGAAAAAAAACTTTGCGAACTTTGCGTAAATCCTTGCGTTCTTTGCGGTTAAACCAAAATCAGCTGCATGAAAACCAAATCCAGCCAATGATCAAATTTATAACCGACTTCACGTATTGTTCCTGTAGCTACAAACCCGAATTTTTCATGAAAGGCAATACTTCCAGCATTGTCGGCATCTATGGCACCAATCATAACATGGTATCCTTGTTCCTTTGCTAGACGAATTAATTCAGTCAAAAGCTTAGAGCCAATTCCTTTTCCAATAATATTGTCAACTACATATACAGAATGTTCAATAGTATATTGGTAACCTATTTTTTCGCGAAACTGTCCGTAACTTCCAAAACCAACTACCTCACCATCTAGATCGGCTACAATAACTGGGAGATTTTTAGCCGTTTTATCCTCAAACCATTTTTGTTGTACTTCTAAAGTCTGTATTTCATAGCTATAATTAGCAGTGGTATGTAGAATGGAGTGATTTACAATCTCTAATATTTTTTGTAAATCGCCTTTTGTTGCTAGTCTTAAAATAATGCTCATTGGTAATTCTTGTAATTATTTTTTGTTTAGTTCTTTTAATAAAAGATCGGTTTCTTTAGAATCCCAATCCATTTCTTTTGCTATTGCTTTGGCATTTTTGGCATATTCTAAAGCTTTCTTTTTGTCTTTTATTTTGTTGTATAGCTTGGCTTCAAGCAAATTTCCATCATAAGAATTGTTAAGTTCTAAAGAATGATTGACCCAAAAAATGGCTTTTTTCAAGCTTTCGGTGTCATTAATATGCTTAAAATATGTATTTCCGATTTCTTTTAGAAAACTGGCGTCATTCCAAACTAGCTTTTGAGTGTCTTCTAAAGTTACCTTTTTATAAAAATCCCATTTTTCTGTTCTTTCTGCCAGCGTCAAATCATATTTAAAAACTAAAGAATCCGTTTTTTGAAGGTGTATAGATTTTGCAACTTCTCTTTGTTTATAATAATTGATAGTATCCAAATTATCAACCAACGGACGAAGTAATTCATTTACTATACTTTCAATTTTACGATCTATTCGATTTTGAGAAGCAACAGCAGCAAACTCTTTTTGATGATTTAAAACAAATTGAAATTCTCTTGATTTAATATCAGTTACACCATTTGCAATAACTCTCCAGTTTAATTCACTAACCAATTGTTTGTCAGATTGTGTATTTAGATAAGTATGCGTTGCTGGAGATAGTTCTGTTCTATCTTTCCCTTTTTTTAAAGTATTCAAATAAGTGAAAAATTTATCAGAATTACTAGGGTCTGACATAAACTCTTTCTCTAAAAACGGTAACTGCATCTTTGGATTTAAAGAATAATTCAATTCACTTAAAAATTCTGCCTTTTTCATTTCTCCTTTCAAAGCATAAATTAAATTTTCGTTTACATCTAAAAATAAAAAAGTCGGAAGTGATTTTGTATTGAATTTAGCTTTTAAAGCGATTCCTTCTTCTTTTTCAATATTTTTATAAGTACAGACAAAATTTTTACTTAAAAAATCTTTTACAGTCTGATCACTCAAAACTTCACTCTTCATCAAATTACAATGCGGACACCAATCTGCGTACAACATTACAAAAAGAGGTTTTCCTTCTTTTTTGGCCATTTCTAAAGCTGTCTTGTACGGAACATCAACAGGAACAAATTGATTTTGAGAAATTACAGTTTGAAAAGCAACAGATAAAAAAAGTATAAATAAGAAACGCATGTTAAGATTGGCTTTTAATAATTATTCGATTTTACAAATATATTTCCTTTTTCGGGAAACAGCCTTAATATATTCCTAATTATAATTTAAATGAACTGCGAAGTTTGTAACTTTGTAAGCAACAAGAAGAGAAATCAGATTGCCGATTTTCTCTAAAAAAAGTAATACACGACCAGAATGATTTACCCCAAAATAGCGCTTGCTCAAAGCATTATCGAGATTTTATCGGCCAAAGGCATTGTCAATATAATTATTTCTCCAGGATCAAGAAATGCACCTTTAACTATCGGATTTGCACAAAATCCAAATTTTAAATGTTACAGTATTGCAGACGAGCGCTGTGCCGCTTTTTTTGCTTTAGGAATTGCACAGCAAACCAAACAGCCAACAGCTGTCGTTTGTACTTCAGGATCAGCTTTGTTGAACTATTATCCAGCTTTAGCAGAGGCATTTTACAGCCAGATTCCCTTAATCGTTATTTCTGCCGATCGTCCGCAGAGTAAGATTGACATTGGCGATGGACAAACGATTCGTCAGGAAAATGTTTTTGCAAATCATTCTGTTTTCAATGCTAATCTGACGGAAGAAGCTTCAGAAGAAAATGATTTAAAAATCAATTTGGCAATTGAAACTTCGATCCGATTAAAAGGTCCGGTTCACATCAATGCTCCTTTTGAGGAACCATTGTACGAAACGACGGAAGAACTTTCTGTAAAGTCTAAAATTACAAATCAGGAAGAAGAAGTTGCTGTAAAATCAATTGAAAACATAGAAGAAATTGTTTCAATTTGGAACACTACAAAGCGAAAACTAATTTTAGTTGGAGTTAATGAAGCAAATGCTATTGATAAACAAATTATTGAAAATTTAGCTTCAGATCCTTCAGTTGTAGTTTTAACAGAAACGACTTCTAATTTACATCATCCCAATTTTATTAATTCAATAGATACTTTAATAACACCATTTGATGATTCTGATTTTAAAGAATTTAACCCTGAAGTTTTAGTCACTTTTGGAGGGATGGTAGTTTCAAAAAGAATTAAAGGATTTTTGAGAAAATACAAACCTAAACATCATTGGCATATCGATACTTTACGTGCCTATGATACATTTGGTGCATTGACAAAACATTTTGAAATGCAGCCAAATGATTTCTTTACTGATTTGCTTTCAAAAACTACTTTTGTAAAAAGTAAATACTTCCAAAATATTGACGCAGTTTACAAAGAAAGGTTAATTAAAAAAGAAAACTACTTAAATAAAATAGGATTTTCTGATTTCAAAGTATTTGAAAAAGTAATAGAATCTCTTCCAAAAAATAGCATTTTTCAAATTAGTAATAGTTCAGCAATTCGTTATGCTCAATTAATTGATATAGATGAGTCTATCGAAGTTTTCTGCAATCGTGGTACGAGCGGTATAGACGGAAGTACTTCAACAGCAATTGGAGCAGCTGTCGCAAATGAAAAACAAACGGTGTTCGTAACTGGTGATATTGGTTTTTTGTATGATAGTAATGCTTTGTGGAATTCTTATATTCCTAAAAACTTCAAAATTATTTTGGTGAATAATGGAGGAGGAGGAATTTTTAGGATTCTTCCAGGACATGAAGAAAAACCAGTTTTTAACACTTACTTTGAAACCTCGCACAACTTAACTGCCGAGCATTTAGCTAAGATGTATAAGATGAATTATTTCACTTCAAATGATGCTATTTCTCTGGAGAACGGATTGAAATCACTATATCAATCTGATGACGTGCCGTCAATTTTAGAGATTTTTACACCAACATTGGAGAATGATTTAATACTAAAACAATACTTTAAAAGTCTTTATTGATTTGAAAGAAAAATTGTGTTAAAATAATTGTTTTACTACTTCCTTTGCTCTATTTTTGGTTCAATAAAAACCACTTAATTTTATGTTATGAGTAAGAGAGAAGAATTAATTGAGAAGTACACTAAAGATTTGAAGGAAAAATGCGGGATTATTGCAGACGCCGATTTACTGAAGAAAATTACTATTGCTTGCGGGCCTGCAATTTACAATGATGACGCATCTACAGTTGCATCTTCACAACAATCTGAATTAGATACAGTAAAAAACAATTATTTAATTAAAAAATTAGGTTTAAAAGATGGTCCAGAATTAACTGCCGGAATTGATGTAGTTATGGAAAAATATGGTAAATCGAATAAGCACAAGTATAGAGCAGTAGTATATTATTTATTGACAGTGCATTTCAAAAAAGAAAGTATTTATAAATAATTTAATAAATAAAAAGCGCCTCGTAAAAAAGGCGCTTTTGTTATTTATGCATTCTTAATTTTATCGAATTGGAACTGGGAAAACAGGTAAACTTGCATGTCCTAAAGCATCTACAGTTTGTACAGCAAAGAAATAATTATCTTTTGAATAAGGAATTTCAATTTGCGTCTCTTTCACGAAAAATGTTTTTTCCCAATGAGAAGACGATGTTTCTCTCATTAAAACCTGATATCCATATTGAGCTTTTCCTTCTGGTGCAGACCAGATTAATGTAGAAGAATTGGATAGTTTTTTTACTTCAATCCCTACATTTTCGGGAGATTTCGGAGAGGAAGCTAAATTTGCCAATGTAGCAAGATTTGAACAGGTGTTTTTTCTCAAATACTCAAAGTCCATAAACTCTGCTAAATCTCCA
Source organism: Flavobacterium potami (assembly GCF_020026915.1). Taxonomy (GTDB): domain Bacteria; phylum Bacteroidota; class Bacteroidia; order Flavobacteriales; family Flavobacteriaceae; genus Flavobacterium; species Flavobacterium potami. Next base: position 69,916 of record NZ_JAINUY010000003.1, read on the forward strand.
TATTTGATATTATTTTCTGTTCTTAAATCCTGATGCTGGTGATCAAAATTTTCATTCATCTCGCAATAACGAACCGCCGCAAATCCATTCTGACTAAATGGAGTATGATCTCCACCTCTCAAAAAGCGATCATTTCGATATACTAATTTTATTTTTAATTGATCGACGTATTGTTCTGTAACGGTTTTAATATATCTGGCTAATAATCTGGATGGACTATCATTTTCTCTGCTTGTCGCTTTTCTCATTTTTGCCTCTTCTTCTGTTTCGAGAAAAGGAATGGTCTCGCTAAAAATTCTAACTTGAGTATTATCTCTCAAATTAGTATCGCTAGATAAGCTATTTCCAATCATATCATTGTTCAGCATCGCTATAAGATTCCAATTCGATTGTTTTGCGGTCTCTGCAAGATGTCTCGCACCAATTAAACCTTGTTCTTCACCAACTACAGCAACAAATATTATGGTGGCAGAAAAAGATCTTTTACTCATAACTCTTGCTAATTCAATCACAGCCGCAACACCAGAACCGTCGTCATTTGCACCTGGAGCATTAGATTTTACATTCATAACATCAGTAACTCTGGAGTCGAGATGTCCGCTTATGACGATAACACGATTATCAGCAGGGTCTGTGCCTTGTAAGGTTGCCATAACGTTTCCTAACTGGCTGTCGACTGGAATTCTTTTTCCATCAGCTTTTGCAGTAAAATAATCAATTTTTGCAGTTAATCTTCCATTTGATTCTAGCGCAAATTTGTCGAATTCTGATTTAACCCATTGTTGTGCTGCACCAATACCTTTTGTTTTACTTTTGGTATCGCTCAAGGTATGTCGTGTGCCAAAAGAAACTAATTTATGAACTGTAGCTTCAAGGTTTTCTGTTTTAATTTCGCTGATCATTTTTTTAATTTCCGGATCTTCAGTAACTTGGGAAAAAGAGATTTGGGTAAAAAATAAAAAGACAAAAGAGGAATAAAAAAATGTTTTCTTCATTGATTTGGAATTAATTATAGATTCTCAAATTTAAATAAAAAGCATAAATCAATTAGTTGCTAAAGCTTCTTTTTTTATACAAAACATTTTTCGGTTTCCCATTTTCAAACTTCGTACATTTGCATCTTAGAATTTTATGAATATGTTAGAAATAGGAAAATACAATACCTTAACTATATTACGTGATACCAAAGTTGGTTTGTTTTTAGGAAATCCTGAAAATGATCCTGAAGGAATTCATGATGTTTTACTTCCGAACAAATATGTACCAAAAGTGTTTGAAATTGGAGAAGAACTGATCGTTTTCGTTTACTTGGATCACGAACAACGACCTGTTGCAACGACTTTAGTTCCTTATATTTTATTGAATGAATTTGCGCTTCTGAGAGTAAATTATATCAATAATGTAGGTGCTTTTATGGATTGGGGAATGGAAAAAGATATTCTTGTTCCGTTTAAAGAACAAGCGCGTCCGATGGAAAAAGGAAAACGCTATTTGGTTTATTTGTACATGGATAAGCAAACCAATCGTTTGGTAGCTTCTAGCAAAACCAATCAGTTTTTGAGTAACGATCAGTTGACGGTAGAAAAAGGAGAAGAAGTCGATTTAATAGTTTCTCATATTACCGATATGGGAATCAATGTGATTATAAATGAGAAGCACAAAGGACTTTTATACAAAGACGAAGTGTATGATGACTCCATAAGAACTGGTGACAGAATGCGTGGTTTTATCAAAAACATTCGCCCAGATAATAAAATCGATGTTGCAATTCAAGCACAAGGATTTGAAAGTATTGAGCCAAATGCAGAAAAAATCCTTAGTGAACTAAGAGCAAGTAGAGGTTTTCTTCGTTTAAATGATAATTCGCATCCCGAAGACATCAAAACAGTTTTGAAAATGAGTAAAAAGTCGTTCAAAAAAGCGATTGGATCTTTATACAAAGAAAAACTCATTGAAATTAAGGAGGATGGAATTTATCTTGTAAAAGAATAAAGATCTGATATTGCAATGTTTAAATTCCAAATTCCAATAGAAGTTTGGAATTTGGAATTTGAGATTTGAAAATTAGTATAACACAAAAGGCTGCCCATTACGAGCAGCCTTTCGCTTTTTATTCTAGTTTTAAAAAAAATTGTAATTAAAAAAAAACAGAAATAAAATAATTCGAATCCATCTCAGAACAATAGCTTTACGTATTTTTGAAATTATTCTATTGATGGGTATGTCTTTTAAACAATCATGCACCTATCTTAAAAGCAAAAATAAAATTTCACGGCTTAATCCATTGGTTGATAAAATAACTTTTAGAAAGTGTGAATTAGTAGTTTTTCCTCTTTTTCGTTATCATTCATATACTAATTATAGATACAATTCTAACTTTTAACCGTAGGTGTTACTTTTTTCTTTTTGAAGTTTCGACAAACACATAAATCATTTGCTCTTTAATTTGAGGTTTGTTACTTAAAACCCTAAAAAATTGAGCGACAAATTTTTTAAATTTTCTCAAAAAAATCATTTTTTAGGTTAATAAATCAGTGAAAGAAAATCAATCCGAAATCATTAAAATAAAATGTATCTCATTGATTTCTAGGGTGTAAAATTAATTATTATTTTTCTAAACTAATGTTAAAAAATGTTATTTTTTGTAAGGAAATACCAATTGTTAACATTCGAGCTTAATTTAGCAAAGACTTGAAGCGATTTGAGTAGGTAAAATAGTAAAAATGCGTTATTTTTACACTATAATTATTAAAACAGAAAAATCAAAATGGATTGGATTACAGCCAGAGAATTTGAAGATATAACTTATAAGAAATGCAACGGAGTAGCGAGAATAGCCTTTAACAGACCAAATGTTAGAAATGCATTCCGTCCTAAAACTACTTCAGAATTATACCAAGCTTTTTATGATGCCCAAGAAGATACTTCGATAGGAGTTGTTTTACTTTCTGCAGAAGGACCTTCAACAAAAGATGGAGTTTATTCTTTCTGCAGCGGCGGAGACCAAAATGCACGTGGACACCAAGGATACGTTGGTGAAGATGGTCAGCATCGTTTAAATATTCTAGAAGTACAGCGTTTAATTCGCTTTATGCCTAAAGTAGTTATTGCAGTAGTTCCAGGATGGGCTGTAGGTGGCGGACATAGTTTGCATGTGGTTTGCGATATGACACTTGCCAGTAAAGAACACGCTATTTTTAAACAAACAGATGCAGATGTAACAAGTTTTGATGGCGGTTACGGATCTGCATATTTGGCTAAAATGGTAGGGCAGAAAAAAGCTCGTGAAATTTTCTTTTTAGGTAGAAATTATTCTGCTCAAGAAGCCTTCGAAATGGGAATGGTCAATGCTGTAATTCCTCATGATGAATTGGAAGCAACTGCTTACGAATGGGCACAGGAAATTCTTCAGAAATCACCAACTTCTATAAAAATGCTAAAATTTGCTATGAACTTAACAGACGACGGTATGGTCGGTCAACAGGTTTTTGCAGGAGAAGCAACTCGTTTGGCTTACATGACGGAAGAGGCTAAAGAAGGAAGAAATGCTTTCTTGGAAAAAAGAAAGCCAAATTTCGGTGAAAACAAATGGTTACCATAAATTAAAAAGTTATAAAGTTTCAAGTTTCAGGTTCCAAGTTGACAACCTGAAACTTGAAACATGAAACAAAAAAAACTAAATTTTAAAGAATGAAACATTGGATTGAAGCCGCTAGACTGCGCACATTACCTTTATCAGTTTCTGGAATTATTGTTGGAAGTATTTATGCTTTATCAAATCCAACAGAAACTATTAATACACCGACAGAAGTTTTTAGCTGGAAAGTTTTTGGCTTTGCACTTTTGACAACTTTAGGTCTTCAGGTTTTATCAAACTTTGCCAATGATTATGGAGATGGTGTAAAAGGTACAGATAATGCTGATAGAGTAGGACCACAACGTGCTATTCAGAGTGGTGTTATTACGCCTCAAGCGATGAAAAAAGCCATTATTATTACATCATTATTAACTTTGTTGTCTGCGATTATCTTAATTTATCTTGCTTTCGGACAAGAAAATTTTGGATATTCCGTCTTTTTTCTTTTGTTAGGCATTGCAGCTATTGCATCTGCAATTCGCTACACAGTTGGAAATTCAGCTTACGGCTATAGAGGTTTTGGAGATCTCTTCGTTTTCATTTTCTTCGGATTGGTGAGCACATTAGGTGTAAACTTTTTGTATGCAAAAGAAGTAGATCCACTTTTAATTCTTCCAGCAATATCTATCGGATTATTGAGTGTTGGTGTCTTAAACTTGAATAATATGCGCGATCAGGAATCGGATAAAAAGTCTGGAAAAAATACAATTGTGGTTCAAATTGGAGCACAAAAAGCTAAAAATTATCATTTTTTCCTAATCATTACGGCAATGGTTTTGGTAGTTGTTTTTGCTATTTTGAGTGATTACAATTTTGATCAGTATTTATTCTTATTGGCTTATATTCCTTTAACAAAGCATTTAATTACGGTTTATCAAAATCAAGATCCTAAATTATTAGATCCAGAATTGAAAAAATTGGCACTTAGCACTTTTTTACTTTCAATATTACTTACAGTTTGTATGATTTCCTTGATTTCAGACATTATTGTAAACCTCTTTTTAGGAGGAAGATAAAACAACGTTAAACTTAAAAAGGTAACAAAATGAAAATTACATTTTACGGACATGCTTCATTAGGAATTGAAGTAGGAGGAAAACATATAATTGTGGATCCGTTTATTACAGGAAATCCACAAGCTGCGGCAATTGATATTACTACATTAAAAGCCGATTATATTTTACTAACACATGCACATGGTGATCATGTTTTAGACGTTGAAGCCATTGCAAAAAATACAAATGCGGTTATTGTTTCAAACGCTGAGATCGCAAGTTATTATGCAAAAAAAGGATTCAATTCTCACCCGATGAATCACGGAGGAAGCTGGAAATTCGATTTTGGTAAAGTAAAATATGTAAACGCAATTCATTCAAGCAGTTTTCCTGACGGATCTTACGGAGGAAATCCTGGAGGATTTGTGATAGAAGGCGAACACAAAAATATTTACATCGCTGGAGATACCGCACTGACTTATGATATGAAATTAATTCCGCTTCGTACAGAGCTGGATTTAGTAATTCTTCCAATTGGAAATAATTTTACCATGGACGTTGAAGATGCTATTATTGCTTCAGATTTTGTAGAATGTGATAAAATTTTAGGATATCATTTTGACACTTTCGGTTATATCGAAATCAATCATGAAGAAGCTATTCGTAAATTTTTCGACAAAGGAAAAGATTTGATGCTTTTAGCAATCGGCGAATCAATCGAATTATAATAAGGAGCTAATCCCGCTATCCGCTATATCTTTTGTGTTCTAGTTAAAGAAACTAGACCACAAAAGGATATCGCTTCTATCGGGGCTAGGGCACTCAGTTTCACAAGAAAGTTATTGGCACAATCTATGTTATTGGAATATCTGAGTTTTAAAAATTAAAAATCATTTTAATCTGTGAAATCTGTGGCAACTAAAGCATCATCACAAAAAATAACTTTCAAAAAAATATTTCTATCTTTTTTAATTACCTTTTCTTTTAGTGCTTTCGCTCAAAAAGACGGTTATTGGGACAAGGAGCGTGCTACAACCAAAGAAATTATGGTTCCAGCAAGAGATAGAATTGCAATTCCAACAGAAGATCTACCCGTTGGAACTACAGAAATCGTTTACCGAATCACACTTCTAGACAAAAATCAGGAAATGGCAAATAGCCTTGTTTCTTTGTTAAAAGCAATTCCGGATCCAACAGGAGTAAGTCAGGGATCTGCCGGAGCAGTTTTTTTAATGTCTAAAATTTCAGGTGACGATCAATGTACTTATTCGATTTTTACATCAAATGAAAATGCCAAAAAATATATTGCTGATGGTAAAATTGATAAAGCTTGCTACTCTCAGGCAGAACCAGTTAGTAAAGATGCCAAGCGATTATCTGTTAATAGATCTTCATGTTTAAAAGAAAATATCAGCACAATTTGGTTTGGTTTTGAAAGCAAAAACTGGATTTTGAGCCAAAAAGTAGTTTTAGAAGTTGTGCCTTGGGTAGACACAAAATTAAGTCGTGGCTGGAATCAGGACAATAAAAATGAAATTATAAGTTTATGTAAAACATCAACAATGGCTCAGAAAATGGCTAATTCTGATGATTTTTGTGTTTGTATTTTAAATAAGATTATGAAACAATATCGCTACGATGAGTTTCAGAAATTACTTGCCGTAGAAAAGACAAAGATCTACAAAGATTTTGGAAATGCATGTTATAAAGATGCTGATATTTCTAAAAATGTCTTCAATGATTTAAGAACGCAAGCCGCTTCATTAATTAAAACTCAAAAATATAACGAGGCCATTCCAAAATTAAATACAATCGTAAACGAGGGAAAAGCAACGGCCTTAGATTACAACTCACTTGGCTATTGTTATATTTTGACAAAACAATATGCAAAAGCCTTAAAAGTATTATTGGAAGGAGAAAAACTGGATGATACTGAACTATTGATTAAATTAAATTTGGCACATACCTATTTGGTCAGTGATGATTATAGTGCAGCCAAAGCGATTTACAAAAAATATCAGACTCAAAACGTGACAGATAGTTTAAGTTGGATAGCTAAGACAAAATTAGATTTTGCAGTTTTTGAAAAAGCTGGTCTTCCGTCTAAAGATTTTGAAAGAATATTAAAACTTTATAACTAAACCCAATTGAAAGCTTCATATCATAAATATTTACTCGAATTTAAAAGACCTTCTGGAACTTCAAGAGGAGTAATGACCGAAAAAGAAACTTGGTTTATAATCTTAGAAGAAAATGGTAAGAAAGGAATTGGAGAGTGTGGTATTTTAAGAAGTTTAAGTGCTGATGATCGTCCTGATTACGAAGAAAAACTAAAATGGACTTGCGATAATATCCATTTAGGAGAAACGGCACTTTGGAATGCCTTATTAGAGTTCCCGTCTATTCAATTTGGAGTAGAAATGGCTTTTTTATCTTTAAAAAGTGAAAATCAATTTGTTTTATTTCCATCCGATTTTACTAAAGAATCAAGTTCGATTCCGATAAATGGTTTGGTTTGGATGGGGGAAGCTTCTTTTATGAAAGAGCAAATTGAAGAAAAATTAGCAACCGGATTCAATTGCATAAAACTTAAAATTGGAGCAATTGATTTTCAAAAAGAATTGGAATTATTGCAGTTTATTAGGAGTCATTTTTCTGCCAAGCAGATTGAAATTAGGGTAGATGCAAATGGTGCTTTTTCTTTAGAAGAAGCTTTAGGTAAATTACATCAATTGAATCAATTTCAGCTTCATAGCATTGAACAGCCAATTAAAAAAGGTAATATTTTGAAAATGGCTCAACTTTGTAAAGAGACTCCATTTCCCATTGCTTTAGATGAAGAGTTGATCGGTGTATTTTCATTCCAAGAAAAAGAAAAATTATTACAAGAAATAAAGCCACAATACATTATTTTAAAACCAAGTTTTATCGGAGGTTTTAAAGGAACGAAAGAGTGGATTGATTTAGCAGATAAATACAATATTGGCTGGTGGATTACATCGGCATTAGAAAGTAATATTGGACTAAATGCTATTGCACAATGGACATTTACCTTGAATTCTAGAATGCCTCAAGGACTAGGAACAGGAGCGCTTTATACGAATAATATAGATTGTCCACTAAAAGTTGAAAACGGTCAGCTTTGGTATGATAAAACTAAAAAATGGCAAGAAGATTTTTTGTAATAAAGTTACAAAGGGACAGAGTTACAAAGGGACAAAGGATTTCTTTGAGGATTTAAACCTCTGTTCCTTTGTCCCTTTGCTACTTTGAACCTTTATTTAGTTACTCTTTTCCTCCTAAAAGACTATTTTGCCAATCTTTTAACTCCTGCCATTTTCCCTGATAAGCCAGTAAAGCTTGTCTTGCCCATGTACTAGGATTATGAATAGCATAATTTTCTCCTCCAGAATCCAAAATCGATTGCAGTTTTTCTGTAGATGCTTCGGAAAGTTCGTACCATGTTTTTATGCCAGCATTATTAAATAAAGCTTCGATTTTTGGACCAATTCCTTCCACAATTTTCAAATCATTTTCTTTTATTTTTTTTCCTAAAACAGTTGCTGCCAAATCGCTGTCAAAAGGAATTAGCGTTGGAGCACTGGCTGTAAATGATTGTGGAGCTATATTTGTTTTTGCTGCCAAATCAGCTTCAAGCGTAGAAATTCTAGCATTCAAATTTCTAGTGTTTGCTTTGCAGGCATCCAAGTCAGCTTGTAAGGACAATGCAAGTGAATCATCATTTTTAGAGTTCATTTTTCCTAGTAAATAACCTAAAATTCCACAAATAAGGCCTACTAGAGCAGGTATTAAGATACAAGGTATATTCATGATCGTATGTTTTAATTATTTAATTGTAATGACTGTTCTTCGATTTGTTGCTTTTCCTTCTTCCGTTGCATTATCACCTACTGGCTCGTCAGGACCTTTAGATGATGTTTCAATTCTAGCTGCGTCGATTCCGTTTTTTGAAAGGTAATCTTTAGAAAAATCAGCTCTTTTTTGGCCTAGAATAATATTAGAATCGCGATTTCCAACATTGTCAGAATGACCAACAGCGACTACAACAGCATCTTTGACGTTCTCTAAATATTTAGCAATATTGGATACTTTTTGTTTCTCAGCATCACTTAAAGTTTGACGTGATTTATTGGTATTAAAATGAAGAATTAAAGGGTCTGCATTAATTTTTTCTTTCAATGCGGTCCATTCGTCATTTGTAGCTGAAGAAGAGTCAATTGTTTCGAAAGTATAATCTGCAGGACCAAGAAGTGTGTCGCCACTCATTTTCCATGTGTCAATAATTTTTCCGATTGTATTGAATTGATTTTCAGACATTCCTTTTGAAACAAAATAATTCTTGACATCATTTGCTCTCGCTAAACCAAGATTTTCAAAGGTTGTAGAATTCGTTTCGTCTGATGTGGCGTAACCCGTAATCGTAACTTTCTGTTTGGGATTTGTAGTTAAGAAAGCTTTTAATTTTTCGACACCTGTCGTTACAGAATCACTTACAGGCATTATTAGTATTGCACTGTTTTTAAGGAACTTGAGATTATCATGAGTCTGATATTCAATTCCCGAACCATTTAATACAAACGGAACAAAATTTGGCTCTTGAACAGCTGGGGAAACTATTTTAGGAGCATCATCCGTTGTTGTTTTTTCATAGCAGTTGCAGCAAAATTTTAGATATAAAAAAGTACCTAAAATAATGGTTATCGCAATGCCTAATAGATAACTTACTTTTTTAGACATAGATGATGAGTTTAGATTCTTTCAAATTTAACTAAAAAATTAATACGTAACATATTAATAATCAGTTATTTTATTGCTTGTTGTTTGTGTTTTAAAAAGTGAATTAACATATTTTTGAATTTGTTATTTTTTAACCTCTTGATTAAATTGAGTAACTTGCATAAAAAATAATGCATATTAAAAAATGGTTGAAATAGAAAGAAAATTTCTGGTCAAATCTGACGAATTCAAAAATCAGGCTTTTGCTCAAAATAAGATTGCTCAAGGTTATTTGAGTTCTGTTCCTGAGCGTACAGTGAGGGTTAGGATAAAAGGTCATAAAGGTTTTATAACCATAAAAGGGATAAGTCATAGTGGTGGCATGTCTCGTTTTGAATGGGAAAATGAAATTCCGTTGGATGAAGCACAGGAACTTTTAAAGCTTTGTGAGAAAGGAAAGATCGAAAAAACACGTTACGAAATAAAATCAGGAGTTCATGTTTATGAAGTAGATGAATTTTATGGAGAAAATGAAGGCTTAATAATGGCGGAAATTGAATTAAACGCTGAAGATGAAGCTTTTGAAAAACCAGAATGGCTTGGTGAAGAAGTGACTAATGATGAAAGATATTATAATGCCTATTTGAGTAAAAATCCCTTTAAAGACTGGCAAAAATAAAATGACAGAATCAATATACGACCTTGTTATAGTAGGGGGCGGACCAATTGGACTTGCCTGTGCAATAGAAGCTGAAAAGAAAAAATTAAATTACTTAATTATAGAAAAAGGTGCCATTGTCAACAGTATTTTTAACTATCCGTTGTACATGACCTTTTTTTCGACTGCAGAAAGATTAGAAATTGGCGAAATTCCGTTTAATTGTCTTGCTCCAAAACCTGGGCGTCAGGAAGCTTTAGAATATTATAGAAACATTCATCGCTATTTTAAATTCAATATTAATTTATTCGAGAAAGTTCTTAATGTTGATAAGAATAACGGAATTTTTAAAATTGGAACTGATAAACGCAATTATGAAGCTACAAATGTTGTCATTGCAACTGGTTTCTACGATATTCCGATACAAATGAATGTTTTAGGCGAAAGTTTACCGAAAGTAAGGCATTATTATAAAGAAGCACATGAATATGCTTTTAGAAAAGTTTTGGTTGTTGGAGCCAATAATTCTTCTGTAGATGCAGCTTTGGAATGTTGGAGAAAAGGCGCTGACGTTACAATGGTTATTCGTAAAAACGAAATCAATAATCGTGTGAAATATTGGGTAAAACCTGATGTAGAAAATCGTATTGCTGAAGGAAGTATTAAAGCTTATTTTGAATCTAATATAACTGAAATTCGTGAAAATGAAGTTGAAATTGAAACTCCAAACGGAAAGGTTACAATAGAAAATGATTTTGTTCTAGCTTTAACAGGTTATAAACCTGATTTGAATTTTCTAGAGAAAATGGGAATCCAGCTTTCTGATGATGAATTAAAAATTCCAGTTTATAATCCAGAGACCATGGAAACGAACATAGAAGGTTTATTTCTTGCTGGTGTAGTTTGTGGTGGAATGCAGACACACAAATGGTTTATAGAAAACTCAAGAATTCATGCTAATTTGATTGTAGATTATATTTGCTCGAAATAAATCTAAAAAGCATTTCGACTTCGCTCAATGTGACAAAAGGATGTCAGTTCGAGCGGAGTCGAGAACCTTTAATTAGTTTAAGAACTACAAGACAGCATTGAGCATCCGACATTCGTTCTTGCCCAATCTGGACGTTTTGCAAACCATTTTTCAGATTCTGGCTGTTCATCATATGGATTTTTCAGAAGCTGAAAGAATTCATCAACTAGAAAATAATCTTCTTTATCAGCAGCATCAATTGCCAATTGTGCCATATAGTTTCTCAATACATATTTCGGATTAATAGCATTCATTTTAATTACTCTTTCTTCATCTGAAAGTATTTCCGAATTCAATCTCTTCAAGTAAACTGAAAGCCATTTTTGCCAAGCATCCAAAATTTGCTCTTTTATTTCTTCTGGAAGATAAAAAGCGAATTCAATCTTTCTAAAAGCTTCTTCAACAGAATCCTCTTTTTTGACTTGACTTAAATTTCTAAAAAATATCGTCATGTCCGTTTCTGATAATTGTAAAATTTCTTCTAAACCTTTAATTATTTTATCATCAGTTTCACTTGAAGTAAATAAACCTAATTTACTTAAAAACATTGCTTTATAATCTTTTTCAAAGTTATTCATGAAAGAGTCGAGAATCTTTTCCAACGGTGCCGCTTCGTTTACTAATGGATAAAGTGCATTGGCTAATTGAAACAAATTCCATTGTGCAACTGAAGGCTGATTTCCGAAACGATATCTTCTATTTTGACTGTCTGTAGTATTAGGTGTCCAATTAGGATCATAATTTTCCAGCCATCCGTACGGACCATAATCAATCGTGATTCCGTGAATTGACATATTATCAGTATTCATTACACCGTGTACAAATCCTACACGTTGCCAATGTACTATCATTTCACGAGTCGTGTCTGCCACTTTTTGAAAAAACTGAATATATTGTTCTTTTGGTTCTCCTGTAATTTCAGGAAAATAATGTTTGATGGTAAACTCTACGAATTGCTTCAGATTTTTAAGTTCATTTCTGGCTGTAAGCATTTCAAAACTTCCAAAACGAATAAAGGAAGGAGCGACTCTAGCAACAATAGCGCCTTTTTCATAAGCAGGATTTCCATTATACAAAACATCTCTCAAAACTTGGTCTCCAGAAAGAATTAAGGAAAGTGACCTTGTAGTTGGAACTCCCAAATAATGCATTGCTTCTGCACATAAATATTCTCTGATTGAAGAACGCAAAACAGCTAAACCGTCTGCCGTTCTAGAGTAAGGTGTTTTTCCTGCGCCTTTTAATTGTAGTGTATAAAACTGATTATTATTTTCGACTTCAGTCAAATTGATTGCACGGCCATCTCCTAACTGTCCAGCCCAGTTTCCAAATTGATGTCCGGCATAACACATAGCAAAAGGTTGTGTTTCAGGATAGATTTCTTTTCCTGAAAAGGTATTCAGAAATTCTTCAGACCGAATTTCGTCTTTAGAAATTCCGACCAATTCAGCGACTTCTTCAGAAGCATGAACCAATTTTGGATTGGATGGTTTTGTTGGATTTACAAAAGAAAACAGCGTGTTTTTTACCTGACGAACTTCATTCGTTAATTCAGGATCGGTCGGTAATTCTGCCGTAAATCGATTATTTATTTTTAAGTTTTTCATTTTATTGTGTTGTTTTGCCACAGATTCCCGTCTTTAATAAAGATTAAAAAATCATTTAAATCTGTAAAATCTGTGGCTTAAAATATTAGCCGATTAATCTATCAGCATACATTTTTTTAAGTTTTTGAATTTTAGGATCAATTACAACTTGACAATATCCAGCTTCCTGATTTTCATTGTAATAATTTTGATGATAATCTTCAGCTTCGTAAAATACTTCAAAAGGTTTTAATTGTGTTACAATTGGATCTACATAAGCTGGTTGCACTTCTTCAAAAACTTTTTCAGCTATTTCTTTTTGTTGATTATCATGATACAAAACAATAGAACGATATTGCGTTCCGCTGTCACCGCCCTGACGGTTTAAAGTTGTTGGATCATGACTTGTCATGAATATGAAAATTAAGTCATGATATGAAATTATGTCAGGATTAAAAGTGACCTGAATAACTTCTGCATGTCCGGTTCTCCCAGTACAAACTTCACGATATGCAGGATTTTTTATAAATCCGTCTGAATATCCGGATTTTATTGACTCTACACCTTTTAAACGCTGAATTACAGCTTCTATACACCAAAAACATCCGCCCCCAAAGGTAGCTACTGATAAATTTCCCATAGATAATACTTTCTTTTAGTTAATGCCTATTAATTCGATAGGATATTGTGATAATTTATTAATAAATATATCTTTTAGCTAAAGATATTAAACAGTAATGTAGTGTTTGAAGTTTGTTATTGATAAATTCGCAATTTTATAAAAAAACGATATATTTGCAGTCAAACACAAGGCACAACTAATGGATAGCAAAAATAATACCATCACTCTTGAAACTTACTTTCAGGAATTCAGACAGAATATTGTCGGAATAAACCAGGAATTTACGTCACCTTATGGCAGAAAATCAATTATTTATACAGATTGGACTGCCAGTGGAAGATTATATCGTCCGATTGAAGAAAAACTTTTAAATCAATTCGGACCTTTCGTTGCCAATACACATACTGAAACGACCGTGTCAGGAACTGCCATGACAAAGGCGTATCATCATGCAAGACATATTATTAAACGTCATGCCAATGCAAACAGCGATGATGTCCTGATTACAGATGGAACTGGAATGACTGGAGTCATCAATAAATTTCAGCGTATTTTAGGATTGAAAGTGCCTGAAAATTTAAAATCCTTTACAAATGTTCCAGCTGAGAAAAAACCGATCGTTTTCATTTCGCACATGGAACATCATTCTAATCAGACTTCTTGGTTAGAAACTATTGCAGATGTTGAAATTATTCCATCTTGCGAAAAAGGGCTTTTCAATGTTGAAAATCTTGAGATATTACTAGAAAAGTATAAAGATAGAACTATCAAAATTGCTTCTATTACAGCATGTTCAAATGTTACAGGATTAAGAACTCCTTATCATGAAGCTGCAAAAGTGATGCATCAGCATAATGGCGTTTGTTTTGTAGATTTTGCTTGCTCTGGACCATATGTCGAAGTTGATATGCATCCGGCAGATCCAGAATCTTATCTGGATGCTGTTTTTATGTCTCCTCATAAATTTCTGGGCGGCCCAGGAACTTCAGGGGTTCTAATTTTCAATAAGAAATTATACAATAACATGATTCCTGATTGTCCGGGTGGAGGAACGGTAAGCTGGACAAATCCTTGGGGTGAACATAAATATATCGATAATATAGAAGATCGCGAAGATGGTGGAACTCCTGGTTTTCTTCAGGTTATAAAAACGGCTTTGGCAATTGAACTGAAAGAAGAAATGGGTATCGAAAACATTATGCAGCGTGAACATGAAATTGTTGATTATGTTTTTAGCGAATTGGAACCTGTTTCAAATATTAAAATACTAGCTGGCCAACATAAAGATCGTCTTGGTGTAATTTCATTTTTTATTGACGATCTTCATTTTAATTTAGGAGTAAAGATTTTAAATGATCGTTTTGGAATCCAGACTAGAGGAGGATGCAGTTGTGCAGGAACGTACGGACATTATTTACTGCACGTTGATCAGGAAACTTCTAATAAGTTGGTCAATGAAATTACAATTGGTGATTTAATAAAAAAACCAGGATGGATCAGAATGTCGATTCACCCAACAACGACAGATGAAGAAATAGCTTTTGTTTGTAAGAGTATAAAAGAATTAGCAGCAAATCACGAAACTTGGGCTTTGGATTATTCTTATGATAAATCTAGAAATGAGTTTATTCATAAAAATGCTACCTCTTTTGAAGATGAATTGGTTGAAAGCTGGTTTAAATCTTAAAAAATTGAATCTTGCTAAAGAAGATATTGAAAATAATAAACCGGACAGTTTTTTTAAGCTGTTGGGTTATTTTTTATGTTTCTTTTGAAAAATTAAAGCTCTAAACTAGCCCCGATAGGAGCGGAAATCCTTTTGTGTCTCGTTTCTTTAACGAGACACAAAAGATTGGAGTGGATAGCGGGACAACTCGTCTTAAAAAAATGAATTTTCTGCTTCTAAATATTTACATTATTAAACGTACGCCGCCAAGATCTGAAACTCTATAAGAAAATCTGTTTCCAGGAGAACCTATGAACATAAAGTTTTTAGGAATTTTCCATTTTTCGGAGAGTTCATCGATGATTTCTGGTCCAAAGACACCGTCTATTTCTATAAACTCAATATCAAGTCCGTCGTATGCACGATCTAAAACCTCAAGATCTTTTTTGAGTGCTTCATTGTCAACGGTATCTTTTTTAACGTGAACGATTTTTAGTTTTTTGGTTGTTTCATTATCTTCTACATATTGTAAAACTTTATTCAATATGGTGATATCATCTCCTTTTGTAAAAAATACAAATTCCTGTGAATTGATTTCAGAACTTAAATTCTGGAGATAACGATTACTCAAAATTACTATTTTGCGCAATGGCTGATAGAAATATTCTAATACTTCAATTAATAAACGAATTAGAATAACACGATTTAGCATGATTCCGATGAAAATTAAAGCTGGAACCATATATTGCAGAAAGGTATAAAATGAATTAACGTTCAATCGCATATTTCCAATAAAAGCAGCAATTACAAAAGAAACCGCTGCAACAACGGCAATTCCGCGAGCACGTTCCGGTCTTGGAAGTTTTTTTCTCTTATATTTTAATAATAAATTTCCAATTCCGAATAATGCCATTACTGCGAGAAAAGAAAAAGTGTAGACTCCTGCTAAAGATTCTAAATGTCCTTTTGTAGCAAAAAGCACAGAAATACAAAGGATTAGAAAACTTAAAATGATTCTGTAATGTGAACCTCTTTTATTTTGTTTTAAAAAATAATTAGGTAAAATTCTATCCAATGTCATTCGGTTTAAAAGTCCAGAGACACCAACAAATGAAGTCAAAACAGCTCCACAAAGTACCATAACAGCATCAATCGAAATGAGCCAAGCTAACCAAGAACCTCCAGTTGTTTGTCCTAAATGGGCTAAAAGTGATTCCTTGTTTTCTCCAACCTGAGTTAACGGAATTACACTGACCAACAGTATGGCAATAACAGGATTGAAGAAACTTACTATTCCCCACATGTTTCGTAAAGTTTTTGGGAAAACGCCACTTTCTTGTTCTTCCACAAAATTGGCAGAACTTTCAAAACCCGAAATACCAAGCATAGCAGCCGAAAAACCAAGAAAAAGAGCAGTTTTAAAATCTCCAGAAGCAATAGGAGTATCCCAATTGACATGGAAAGTGTCTAAACCATGATTTAAAACGAACCAAATTGAAGCAAGAACCAACAAAGTCAACGTTCCAATATGAGTTAAAAAAATGACTACGGCAACAAATGCAGATTCTCCAATTCCAAGAATTGCTAATCCAGTAAACAAAACCAGGACAACAACAGTAGCAATTGTAACATTTAAACCTTCAAAAATTCCATGTAGATAATGCATTCCTTCAGATGCAGAAATAACAGCCGTTGCCATATAAGACAAAACAGTCAAAGTAGCGGCCAAAGAAGCCAAACGTTTAGTGGAAGTATTCAATAAAACATTGTAAGCACCTCCATTTAAAGGAATTGCGCCAACAACTTCTCCATAAATTTTTCTAAATAAAAATAAAACAACACCCACAATCAGTAATGAAATCCAGGCGTATTGTCCGGCGTATAAAATAGTTAAAGCTGATACGTAGAGGCAGGAAGAGCTAATGTCGTTTCCGCAGATTGCTGTTGCCTGTAATTGATTTAATTTTTTGTGTACGATTTCTTTCATCAGTATTCAAATTAACACTTTTAGTAAAAAACAATAAGTAACAAATAATTATAATCAGGTAAAAGGCAGATATTAAATTGAAAACATATTATATTTTAGTGCTGTAACAATTTTCAATTTAAGGTTTTTATTTGATTTGTTGAAATTTCTGTAACGATGATAAAGCTTGACTTTGCACTTTCTTTTGAAAAAATCCGGTCCAGCCCAACAAATAGCCTGTAATTCCAAACGCTTGTTTTGACCATTTCCAGATGTCAAAATTGTCAGTATGTTTGATTATTAATCCGTCTTGAAAAACAAATTCCGCCGCAATTCGATTCACCACTTTTCTGTTTGTTTTACTGAAATTATAGGTAGCAACCCAATTAGCAGAACCAGTAGAATCGTCAGCTTTTACATTTGAAAATTCAATTTTTATGTTTCCTTTGCTTTTCAAGAGAAGCATTTCCCACATTTTGGCCACCTGATCTTCTTTTAGCAAACCGAAAGCGGGATCAATAAAATGAATTTTAGGATGATAACATTCAACCATGGTCTTGGCATCAGCATTCGCAAAGGCGGTATAGAATTTTGCAATTAAAGCTTCGTTTGCATTCATAAAAATATATTTCCGATAAATATAAGATTAATTAGAATAAAAAGATTACAAAACACTAATTTCTTTAGCGGTATCAAATGATTTTTTAGTTTTATCGTAAGCGGTAGAAAAATAATTCATTTTATTGTGAGCCGTAAAATGCCCAGTTTGATTTCCAAAATTATCGGGACCTCCAACAATAATAAATCGTACGGCATAAATATCATTCTTTTTTAATTTAATCCATTCTGCCGGAGTAAAGTAATAGTAAGAGGTGGTTTTTCCGTCAGTAGATTCTTTTACATTTTTATCTGTACAAGCAATAACATCTGCATTTGCCAAATCTACATAAACTCCGCCTGCGATTCTGGCTTTGTCATTTGCAGTTGCAACGGTTAATTTTAAAATACCACCTTTATCTGTTTTAGCTATTTGAACTTTTATTTCACCAGTAAAAGCATATTTCTCACATATAAAGGTATATTCTTGAGTTGCCGGAAAAGGAGCAGAGCCTTTTACGCTAATGCTTTGCTGTGCTATGGTAAAATTTGAAACAAACAATAAAAGAAAAAGTGGTAATTTAAAATTCATGGTTTATATATTTATTGATCGGCTAATTTGGCATCGAATTTTTCGTCCCAATCCATTGATTTAATAGCTGAAACAAGATTCTCCTCATTTACAAAAACACGCAATTCCTTATTGGCTACTTTTTTAGTGTATAATGCGTGGTAACGGTAAATGACCACTTGTTTGGTTTTGTAAACGCCATCCAATTTTAAATCTATAAAACTTCCGTAATATTGTCTAAATCTTTGACAAGTTTTGGTTAAACGCTCTTCTGTAGTGTTTTCCATTACCGATTTAGTTACTTCAGTCTCATTAAAAGGTTTAAATTTTGACGTATTGCAAGTTTCTAAAACTCTCTTTCCTAAATCATAAGCCTTTCGCTGCTGATTTGTATTCACTTCCGTTTCGGAAATCTTTTTAATTTTTAAATCTTCTGTATCTCTACTAACAACGTTTTTAGATTTACATCCAATTAATAATAATAACAAACATATAATCAATCCTGCTTTCTTCATAACTATTTAAGTAATTTTTAATAATAAGTTTGGGTCAGGACAATTTTCGATATAAAAGTTCAAATCTTTTGTGTTGCACACGCCAGGATAGTCTCCCCAATAATCTTGAATATTGTGGATGATTTGAAAATGGACATGGGGTGCGTAATCTCCATTTACTGAGGCTTCTCCTAAAGTGGCAATTTTTTCACCTTTCTTAAAATTGTCTCCAACATTTAAATTTTCTATACTTTCTAACGATAAATGTCCATATAAAGTATAAAATTTCTCGTTTTCTATGTCATGTTCCAATATGATAGTTGGCCCGTAATCTCCCAGACCTTCATTGTTTTTAAAGCTATGCACTTTTCCATCTAGTGCTGCAAGTACATGAGTACCAGCGTCTGTCCATAAATCTAAACCAATATGAATATTACGTTCCGGTGCAAATTCGCTCAGAAAAATAGAACTTCTTTGATATAGAAAACGTCCTTCGATATATCCGCCAAAAGCGACTTTAGCATTCTTTTCTTTTAAATAATTAAAAATATACTCTTCAAAATCTTTTGAAGTTTCCAATTTTGCATCAACTAATTCTTTATTGGAAGCCGATAAATTGACACGTGTATATTCAGAAAGGTTAATTTCTGCGTCGATAACTTTAGTAGGTGGTAAAGAATTTAATATGGAGGTAAGGGGTTTCATAAAAAATTAGGCAACTTTATTTATAATTATTAATTCATTGTGTATTTCGATGCGAGGCAGCATTTTTGCAGTAAACATTTCCGTATTTACTTCAGAAATATATTTTCTATTGCGAACATTATGAGCTTCATCCAAAATCATGGTATTGAAAAGAATAAAACCACCTTTGTTTAAAAGCGTACAAATTCTATCCAAAAAGAACTTTTCAAATAAAAAATTTGGCATGTTGGTATCCTCAAAAACATCTATAATAATAAGATTGTATTTTTCTTTAGTTTTTAAAACAAATTCAAATGCATCATCAATTATAAGTTCCAATTGTTTGATTTTGTTTAGATTAAAATACTGGTTGGCAACCACAATCATATCTGGATCGATCTCAACTCCAGTAATTTTTTCTTTGTATTCAATTTCATCAACCAACGTTTTTACCACACTTCCTCCAGCAACTCCTAGTAATAGAATATGATTCATTTTTAAAATTTTATCATACCCAATATTTCGAAGTCCGTACCTTAAGATGCGTTGCAAACTTCCGTATGAATAATTGGTATTTTCAGAATCCAATACTAATTCGCCATTTGCCCACGTCACTTCAATGGTTTTACTTCTTGAAGATTTCTTTTTGAATATTTTTATTGGAATAATATAACTGAAAAGTTTTTGGATCATTTTTTATGCTTTTACTCAAATTTAGCATTAAATCTTTTATTTTGCACCAAATTTTGAATGATTAATGAAAAAACTATTGTACAAATTCATATTTTTCAAGCTAATGGGCTGGAAAATAGTAGGGATAGAAAATGCTGAAGTAAAGAAATGCATTCTTATGGTTATGCCTCATACCAGTAATCATGATTTTCATATAGGACTTTTCACTAGAGGTATTTCTGGGTTAGAAATGAATTGGGTAGGAAAGAAAGAATTATTTAAATTCCCATTTGGTTATTATTTTAGAAATGTTGGCGGTGAACCATTAGATCGTTCAGGCGGATTGAATAAAGTCGATTCTATTGCTGCTATTTTTGATAGAAAAGAAATCTTCCGTTTGGCTGTTGCTCCAGAAGGAACAAGAAAAAATGTAAAAGAAATAAAAACTGGATTTTATTTTATTGCGCTTAAAGCGAAAGTACCAATAGTTCCCGTAACTTTTGATTGGGGCAAAAAAGAAGTTAATTTTGGAAAACCATTTTTTCCGACAGGAAATTACGAAGCGGACTTTGAAATTATAAAACAGCATTATAAAGGAGTTGTTGGTAAGATTCCTGAAAATGGGGTAAAACTATAATTTCTGAGAATTTATCCAAACGCGTGAGAATCGCGTAGATGAAAATTTTCTGGACAAAGTATCAAATACGCGCTAATTTTTCAATTACGAAGAATAGGCCTTAAATGTGCCATTTTTATAAAAAATCACGATTTTCTCAATTTCTTCATTTTCAAAATTAAAATTGGAGTTTTTTGCTTCTGTTATAATTTTTGGTTCTACTTTTTTTTCTTCTTTAATTTCAATTGTTGAAAATAAATCCTCTTCGAAATTTTTATCGGATAAAATAGGAGAGATGGGCTTTATAGTTTCAGAAGTAATAGTCTCATTATTTTTTGGGAAATTTCCTGTTCCAAATAAAATCCAGTATAGATCTACATCTGGAAAAACTTCTAAAATTTTCATTACAAAATCCAAACTAGGTTTGTTTCTTCCTGACAAAAGATGAGACATGCTGGAACGCTGTACACCAATTTTATCAGCAAATGCGGAGGTACTCAAACTATAATAATCCATTATTATCTCAAGTCTTTTTACAAATTCATCTATGTTTACCATTGTAAATTATTGTTTAAAATAATATATTTACAAATGTAAACAAAAAGGTTAAGTATAACAATTTTAGAAAGTTAAACATCGATTTTTAATTCAACATACTTAAAGTTTTAGATTAAATTATAAAACATAAATAGTTGAAATTAAATATTTTGAAATATTTTATATGAAGTAATATAATCAATTAGTTCTATATCTTCCAACTTTGTTTAAAAAATCAACATCCTTGTTTACATTTCTAAATTATTATCTTTTTCAATAATTTACAATTGTAAAAATAAAGATGTTTACTTTTGTAAACTAATCAAAACACAATGAATTTAGAACAACTTTTTAACCAATACAAAGAGCAATCCATATCTGGAAGATACCTGACATTAGATCACATCAAACCACTTTTAGATAAATTAAACACTAACAATCAAGTTCAGATTATCGGGAAATCGGTGTTAGGAGAACCTATATATAGTTACCAAATTGGAACAGGAAAAACTCGTGTCTATCTTTGGTCACAAATGCACGGTAACGAAAGCACTACTACAAAAGCACTTTTCGACTTCATTAACTTACTAAATGACGAGACTGAATTGTCAAAAAAGCTGCTAGAAACTTTTACTTTTTACAGTATTCCAATTTTAAATCCTGACGGAGCAAGACTTTATACTCGTGCAAACGCGAATGAAATAGACTTAAATCGTGATTCTCAAGATTTGACACAACCAGAAAGTAACGTTCTAAGAGAAGTTTTCGAAACTTTTAAACCCGATTATT
The DNA here is from genome assembly GCF_020026915.1 of Flavobacterium potami. GTDB lineage: Bacteria > Bacteroidota > Bacteroidia > Flavobacteriales > Flavobacteriaceae > Flavobacterium > Flavobacterium potami. The sequence continues at coordinate 91,773 of NZ_JAINUY010000003.1, forward strand.
GCTTTAATCTCCATGATCAACGCACTATTTTCGGCGCTGGAACAACAGGAAAACCAGCTACAGTTTCTTTCTTAGCTCCTTCATATAATGAAGAAAGAGAAGTAAATGATAATAGACTAAAAGCGATCAATATCATTGCCGGCATTACTGAAGAACTTCAAAAATATATTCCAGGACAGGTAGGACGCTTTGATGATTCCTTCAATATTAATTGTATAGGAGACACTTTTCAATTTTTAGGCGTTCCGACTATTTTATTTGAGGCAGGGCACTTTCCAGACGACTACGAGAGGGAAATTACGCGTAAATTCATATTTTTCTCGTTAATTTTGAGCTTCAAATTGATTTCCGAAAACGATTTAGTTGATAATAGATTTGGTGAATATTTGAATATTTCACAAAATAATGTGGTTTTTTATGATTTTATGTATAAAAATGTCAAAATAAATTATGATGGTATCGAAATTATTACGAATTTTGTCGCACAATACAAAGAAGAATTAATCGAAAATAAGATTCATTTTAATGCTTACATAGTTGAAGTAGGCGAATTGGAAAAATATTTTGGACATTATGAATACGATGCAAAAGGGCAGGAATATTCAGACGATTTCTCAAATTTTCCAAAAGTGGGTCAAAAAGCAAATTTTTATTTAAATAAAAATGTTAAATTTGTTAACGGATTAATAAAAAGTTAATTTTTTTGTGAATTTGTTGTTTTTTATATATAATTTTATACTTTGTAATAGCAATTAGTAATATTAATTAAACAATTATGAGTAAATTTCGTTTAGATGAAGTAGATCACCAGATTTTAGATATGTTAATAGACAATACGAGAGTTCCGTTTACTGACATTGCAAAAAAACTATTGATATCTGCTGGTACAGTACACGTTAGAGTAAAAAAGATGGAGGATGCCGGTATTATCATGGGGTCTTCATTAGCCTTAGATTACGATAAATTAGGTTATTCATTTATTGCTTATGTTGGGGTATTCCTTAATAATACATCTCAAACTAAATTTGTATTAGAGAGAATTAATCAAATTCCATTCGTAACTGTAGCTTCTGTAACTACAGGGAAATTCAATATCTTTTGCAAAATTAGAGCAAAAGACACTAAACACGCGAAAGAAGTTATCTTTATGATTGACGATATTGAAGGTGTTTACAGAACAGAAACAATGATTTCATTAGAAGAAAGTATAAACGATAAGAAACGTTTGATGCATACTATTTTCAAAAATATGTAATAACTTTTCTTGAATGCTATATTAAAATATACCTCAAGTTTATTCTTGGGGTTTTTTTATGACTAATTAACCAACCAACTATAACACGATTATGTATACGTTGCCAAAAATTGAACGTTTTAATCAAGACGTTCTCTCAAAATACCACATTTATAATAGTGTTTTTATAACATTACCTTTTGATTCTATAGATAATACGGGAGTACTACTGCCTTTATTTACAGAAACTTGCGAAACGGGATTTAAAAAACAAGAAACACCAAAAGAGATCGTAGATTTCTTTTCAAATAAATTTCTGAATAATGCTTCAGAAACTGAAAAAATCGATTTAATGTTTCGATTTATTCAATATATAGAACGTCAAATTGTATTATTTGATGCCATTGAGGATGCAGCTTTTCCAGAAGTAAATAATATGGAGGGTCGCGGGTCTTTGCGTGACATTAAAGAGAAATCGGACGCTAAAGAAAAAGACGACGAATTAATTCAATTTCTTGAAGATTTCAATGTTCGTACGGTTTTAACCGCGCATCCAACTCAATTTTATCCTGGACCTGTATTAGGAATTATAAATGATTTGACAGAAGCTATTCGTCAGAATGATCTTTTGCAGATTAAGCAATTATTGGCTCAGTTGGGTAAAACACCATTTATTCAAAATGAAAAACCGAATCCTTACGATGAGGCGGTAAGTTTAATTTGGTATCTGGAAAATGTGTTTTACGCTACTGCTGGTGAAATTGTACATTATCTACAAAAAAATATTTTAGAAGGAAGTCCTATTCAGAACCAGTTAATAAAACTTGGTTTTTGGCCAGGAGGTGATCGTGACGGAAATCCGTTCGTTACTACAGAAATTACGCTAAAAGTTGCAGATCGTTTACGTACTTCTATCTTGAAGTGTTATTACATCGAAATGAGAAATCTTAAACGCAAGTTAACTTTCTCAGGTGTAGATACTTTAGTAGCCGATCTTGAAAATAAACTTTATCGTTCTGTATTCTATTCTAAAGGCGAAATTTTCATCACTTTAGAGGAATTATTGGAGCAATTAAATAAAATCCGAACTATAATTATTGAAAAACACCAATCTCTATACTTAGATGAGTTGGAGGCTTTTCTTGTAAAAATTAATTTATTTGGATTTCATTTTGCGACTTTAGATATTCGTCAGAATAGCAAGATTCATAATATCGTTTTTAAAGATGTTGTAGATTATTACCTGAATTCTGGTTCAGATATTTTCCCTAAAAACTACTATGAGTTAACAGAAGATGAAAAAATTAATGTTTTATCTAAAGTAAAAGGGGATTTAAATCCGGCTGATTTCGAAAATGAAATTACACAATCTACTTTAGAATCTGTTCAGGCTATTAAGACGATTCAGGCAAATAATGGAGAAGAAGGTGCAAACCGTTATATTATTAGTAATAACGAAAGTGCTTTAAATGTTATGGAAACTTTTGCAATGATTCGTTTGAATAATTGGGAAAATCCTTCTGTTGATATTATTCCACTTTTTGAATCTGTTGATGATTTGCAAAATGCTCATTCTATTATGGAGCAATTGTACACAAATCCAGAATATTCTAAACACCTAAAAGAAAGAGGAAATAAACAAACGATCATGCTTGGTTTCTCTGACGGAACTAAAGATGGTGGTTATTTAATGGCAAACTGGAGTATTTATCAGGCTAAAATTTCTTTAACTGAAATTTCGAGAAAATACGGAATTAAAGCTATTTTCTTTGACGGACGTGGTGGACCTCCAGCTCGTGGTGGTGGAAAAACACATAAATTCTATGCTTCGTTAGGTCCAAAAATTGAAAATAACGAAATTCAGATTACCGTTCAAGGACAGACTATTAGTTCTAATTTTGGAACTTTAGATTCTTGTCGTTATAATATTGAGAACTTATTGAGTGCTGGTGTTACAAATCAAGTATTCAGTAAAGAAAAAAATGAATTAACTGCAGACGAAACTCAAATCTTAACAGATTTAGCGAATTTGGGTTATGAGAAATATTTAAGTTTTAAAAATCATCCAAAGTTTATTCCATATTTGGAAAAAATGAGTACGTTGAAATATTACTCAAAAACTAACATTGGTAGTCGTCCTTCAAAAAGAAGCAAATCTGAATCTTTAGATTTTGCCGATTTAAGAGCAATTCCGTTCGTTGGTTCATGGAGTCAGTTAAAACAGAATGTTCCTGGTTTCTTTGGAGTAGGTTCTGCATTGAGACATTTTGAAGAATCTGGACAATGGGATAAAGTTAGTGACTTGTATCATAATTCATTGTTTTTTAAGACATTGCTTGAGAATAGTATGATGTCATTAGCAAAATCTTTCTTGCCTTTGACAGCTTACATGAAGAATGATCCTGAGTTTGGTGAATTCTGGCAAATTATCTACGATGAATTTTCAGAAACAAAACGTTTGTTATTGAAAATTGCAGATCACAAAACATTGATGGAAAACTATCCTGATGGTATTGCTTCAATTCAGATCAGAGAACGTATTGTATTACCGTTGCTGACAATTCAACAATATGCTTTATTGAGAATTAATGAATTAAACAAAGACGAATCTCCAAACGAGGAATTGATTAAGGTTTACGAAAAAATTGTAACTAGATCTCTTTTTGGAAATACTAACGCAAGTAGAAATTCAGCTTAAAAATACAAAAATGAAAGCAGCAGAATTATTAGATAATGAATATTCTGGTCATTTTGGCACTTACATTAAAGTGGCTGGTGACGGAATTCTGATTGAAGAATTGGAAATTTCACTTCACGAATTTATTCGATTTGTTCAAAATATTCCAATGGATAAATTTGATTATCGTTATGCAGAAGGGAAGTGGACTATCAAAGAAATCATTCAGCATGTAATTGATACAGAACGTATTTTTGCGTATCGTGCTCTGCGTTTTTCTAGAAATGACAAGACTCCTTTGCCAAGTTTTGAAGAAAGTGATTATGCAGCTAACACGAATGCAAATGCTAGAAGTATTCAAGATTTGTTAACTGAATTTTCAGCTGTAAGACATTCAAATTTATTGTTTTACAAAAGTTTATCTGAAGAACAACTTAAAAGAATTGGAACAGCTTCAAATAATGAAATTTCGGTTCGTGCTTTAGGTTTTGTAATAATTGGACATGCAAAGCATCATCAAAAAGTTTTTGAAGAAAGATATTTGTAAAAAATTATATAAAAAAAGCTGTACTTTAAAAGTGCAGCTTTTTTTCTTTTAGAAACTGAGGCTTCGACTTCGCTCAGCCTGACAAACTAGTCAATAGAGGTTATTGTCTGGCTGAGCGAAGTCGAAACCCAGTCTTGTTAGTTATAATTATCTATCGTTTTATGATTTTTGATTTTTCCTCTCCAAAAATGCCAAACTAAATCGAATCTTATCATAAGACATTTTCTCTTCAAAATATTCAAAGTAAGGTCTCAATGCTTCTGGTTTTTCTAATTCAATTTGAGCTTTTTCTATTTTTAAAATTTCCTCTTCAGAAACAAACTGACTTAGATCGATATTATGTCCATCTACATATAATTTAGCTAAATGAGAAATAATCGTAGTTTGTCCTAGATTACGTCTTTCTGCAATTTCTTCTACAGAAATTCCGCTTTCAAATAATTCTAAAGTCTTCTTATATGTATTTTCTTTTTTCTCTTTTTTAACTACTGATTTATTTCTGTGAAATTCAATTATAGCATTGATGAATTCATTTCCATATTTTTCGAGTTTTGCTTTACCAACTCCTTCAACGGCAAGAAAATCTTCATCATTCATAGGTCGTAAAACTTCCATTTGTCTTAATGAAGCATCACTAAAAATTACATATGCTGGAACTTCTTCTTCCTGAGCAATTTCGTAACGCAATTTTCGAAGTGTTTCAAAAAGAGAATTTTTAGCCACTTTAGCTTTCTCTTGTTTGATTTCATTTTTGTCAACTACTTTCTTAACGACCGTCGTTAGTTTTACTTTTTCTCCTTCAAACAAAACTTTTTTAGCAAAAGGAGTAAGCAGAATTTTATTGTGCTGATGAAAAGCAATTTCGCAATATCCTAAATTAATCAATTGAATAAGATATTGATTCCAATCGTACCAAGAAATATCATGACCAGTTCCGTACGTTTTTAGTTCTTGGTAATTTTTTTCATAAATATAGGAATTTCTCGAGCCTCTCAAAAAATCGACAATTACGGCCAAGGGTTCAGATTCCTTTAAACGGGTAATAGCAGATAATGCTTTTTGCGCGAGAATCGTCCCATCGAAAAAAGTTGGAGGATTTTTGCAAATATCGCAATTTCCGCAATTTTCGGTAACGAGCTCTCCAAAATAAGAAAGGAGAATTTTTCTGCGACAACTTACAGCATCTGCATACTGTTTCATTCGATCTAATTTTGCCAATTGAATGTCAGCATTCAATCCGTCGGAAGCAAATTTCTGAAGTTGAATTACATCTGCGTAACTTTCAAACAATAAAGTTTCGGCTGGCAAACCATCTCTTCCTGCACGTCCAATTTCTTGATAATAACCTTCAATATTTTTAGGTAAATTATAATGGATTACCCAGCGAACATTCGATTTATCAATCCCCATTCCAAAAGCAATAGTAGCACAAACTACCTGACAATCATCATTTATAAATTGATCTTGCGTTTTGGCACGAGTTTCATTGTCTAAACCCGCATGGTAAGCTTTTGCGGAAATACCTTTTTTCTTTAATTTTTCGGCTAGCTCTTCAGTTGTTTTACGACTCAAGCAGTAAATAATTCCGGATTCATTTGGCTTATCTTCAATAAAATCAATAATTTGTGTAACACGATCTAATGCCGGACGAACTTCTAAACTTAAATTTTTACGATCAAAAGAGGCGATAAACGTTTTAGGATTATTTAAATTTAATTGTTTAACAATATCTGTGCGAGTAGCCTTATCTGCAGTTGCAGTCAAAGCCAAAACAGGAGTAGAAGGGAAGCGGCTTTTTAAATAACCCAAATTTGTATATGCCGGTCTAAAATCATGGCCCCATGAAGAAATACAATGCGCCTCATCAATTGCTATCAGACTAATTTTTAGCTCATTAAAAGCCATATCCAGATATGAAAGACTTTCTGGTGCAATATAAACTAACTTAAAAGTATTCGATTTTAAATTATCAATATAGTATTGCTGTTCTTGTGACGATTGAGAACTATTTATAAAACAGGCAGAAATTCCATTTGTTTTTAAACTGTCAACTTGATCTTTCATTAAAGCAATCAATGGTGATATTACAATTGTAATTCCTGAGAGTATTAAAGCAGGAAGCTGAAAACATATAGATTTTCCGCCACCAGTGGGCATAATAGCTAATGTATCTTGTCCAGATAAAATAGTATTAATAATGGTTTCTTGATTGGGTCTGAATTTTTCAAAACCAAAATTTTCTTTTAAGGTAGCGTGTAAAATTTCTGAAGTCATGGGCTTATAATTTTTATATCATGGATTTAAAAATAAGAATAATCTTATAAATATAAAAATTTAATAGTAATAAGAATTTTAATAACAATAAAAAAAGGAACCCGAGTTGAGTTCCTTTTATTTATTTTAAAGAAAATGAATTAATCTTCATCTTCTTCGTCTTCATCATAATCAGTGTCTGCTTTGTCATCGTCGTCGTCGTCATCGTCGTCATCTCCATCTCCACCGTCAGAATCTGGCTTATCTTGATTGTCATCATCGTCATCGTCGTCGCTGATATCATCATCAAGATCCATTCCTTTTACTGGTGTAATTGCATCTACATCAACATCCAAATCATCATCTTCATCGTAGTTTTCAATTCTGTCAGCAAGTTTAGTACTAATTTTTACCAAGTAAATTGTATCTTCAGTACGAACTTCAACGGCTTCAACCAATTCGTTTTTAGCATTTCTAAAACGAATTACATCTGAATCGTCGTAACCATCAGGAAATTTTTCAACCAAAAGGTTCAAAATTTCATTGGTAAGTTTAGCGTAGTCTACTATAACTCTTTTCATAAATTATTTTATAAATCTAATAAATATGCAAAAATTAACGGAGCAACAATTGTAGCATCCGACTCAATAATAAATTTAGGGGTTTTAATGTCTAATTTACCCCAAGTGATCTTTTCATTTGGAACTGCTCCAGAATAAGAACCGTAACTAGTTGTAGAATCTGAAATCTGACAGAAATAGCTCCAAAATGGAACATCGTGCATTTCCATATCTTGATACAACATAGGTACAACACAGATAGGGAAGTCACCTGCAATACCACCACCGATTTGGAAGAATCCAATACCGTTAGAACTGTTTTTTGAATACCAATCTGCTAAGAAAGTCATGTATTCAATTCCAGATTTCATAGTAGACGCTTTCAGTTCACCTTTAATTACGTATGAAGCAAAGATATTACCCATTGTACTATCTTCCCATCCTGGTACGATAATCGGTAAGTTTTTCTCTGCAGCTGCATACATCCAGCTATCTTTTAAGTCAATTTCGTAATATTCTTCTAAAACACCAGATAATAACATTTTATACATGAATTCATGCGGAAAATAACGTTCTCCTTTATCATCTGCATCTTTCCAGATTTTGTAAATGTGTTTTTGTAAACGACGGAAAGCTTCATGTTCAGGAATACAAGTGTCTGTAACACGGTTTAATCCTCTTTCTAATAAAGCCCATTCGTCTTCTGGAGTTAAATCACGGTAATTTGGTACTCTTTCGTAGTGAGAATGAGCAACTAAATTCATGATATCCTCTTCTAAATTTGCACCTGTACATGAAATAATATGTACTTTGTCTTGTCTGATTACTTCGGCAAAAATTTTACCAATTTCAGCTGTACTCATTGCGCCAGCCATACTCACTAGCATCTTTGCACCATCAGCTAATTGCTGCTCGTATGCCTTTGCAGCATCTACTAATGAAGCAGAGTTAAAATGCAAATAATGTTTTTCAATAAACTGACTGATTGGTCCTTTCATTTCTTTTGTTTTTGTTTTTTTTTTTTTTTGAATTAAAAAGTTTAACCTTTTTGGATGTTAATGCAAATTAAGAATTTTCTAAAGATATCCATTACTTAATCTGCCCTTTTTTTTACAACTTTTTTTTGTATCCTAATATCTTTAAAACGTCGTCTGAAGTCTGCTGCTCAGAGAATACCTCAGTAGCCAGAATTCCGTTTTCGTCTCTGTCAATTAGAATATGTTTTGGTTGTGGGATTAGACAGTGGTGTAAACCTCCGTATCCTCCAATTGTTTCCTGATAAGCGCCAGTATTAAAGAAACCAATATAAAGTGGTTTCTCTTTATTATACTTAGGCAAATAAATGGCGTTCATGTTTTGCTCTGAATTGTAATAATCGTCACTATCACAAGTAAGACCTCCTAACAGAACCCGCTCGTAAGTATCATTCCAACGGTTAACCGCAAGCATAATAAAACGTTTGTTTATAGCCCAAGTATCTGGTAATGTGGTAATGAAAGATGAATCAATCATATTCCATTTTTCTCTGTCATTTTGTTGTTTTTGATACAAAATCTGATAGATTGCACCACCGCTTTCACCTACAGTAAATGATCCGAATTCCGTAAAAATATTTGGAACATCAACTTCAGCTTCATCACAGGCAATTTTAATCTGATTGATAATTTCATCAATCATATATTGGTAATCATATTCAAAAGCTAATGAATTCTTAATAGGGAAACCTCCACCAATGTTCAAACCATCTAGGGTAGGGCATTCTTTTTTAAGTGCAATGTATACTTTAATACATTTTACAAGCTCATTCCAGTAATATGATGTATCATTGATTCCGGTATTAATGAAAAAGTGAAGCATTTTGAGCTCTAATTTATCATTCTCCTGAATTTGTTTTTTATAGAAAGAAACGATGTTTTTGTAACCGATACCTAACCTTGAAGTATAAAACTCAAATTTAGGTTCTTCCTCAGCAGCAATACGAATTCCGATTTTGAATTTTCCTTTTATTTCTGCCTGAAGTAAATCTAACTCTTCGTAGTTGTCAATAATCGGAATAGTATTTTTATGTCCGTTATTAATTAATCTTGCGATGTTAGAAATGTATTCATCTCTTTTGAATCCGTTACAAATTACATAAGTACTTTTGTTGATTTTTCCGTTTTCAAGTAAATTCTCAACAATATTAACATCAAAAGCAGATGATGTCTCGATGTGAATGTTATTCTTAAAAGCTTCATTCATAATATATTCAAAATGAGAACTTTTTGTGCAATAACAATAGTAATACTTTGCGTCGTATTTGTTTTTTTCCATCGATTTTCTGAACCAAGCTTTTGCTTTATTGATGTTTTCAGAAATCTGAGGAAGGTAAGTAAACTTCAATGGTGTACCATATTGCTCAACCAATTTCATCAAATCGATGTTGTGAAACAATAGGTTGTCTTTGTTTAGTTTAAATTCCTCTTGTGGAAAGTAGTATGTCTGGTTTATTAGATCCGAATATTTTGTATTCATTATATTTGTCAATTTTTTAGAGATTGTAATTTTATTTTAATTTAGATATTAAGGTACTAAATCTTAAATTCAAACTCTAATATTGGCGAATATAATCGGCAATTTTTCATGCTCAGCTTTTGAACATTGGAAAACATCAAAACAAAGTGGACTTTTACTATTGTAAAAACGGTTCAACATTCTTAATAAAGAACTGTTGAGACGGTTTCGATAAGAGCTAAATTGTCTTTGCTGCTTGTTTGTTTTCATGGGGCAAATGTAAAAAATAAAATATACCAAATGCAACGCTTTCGATTAAAAAAAGTTTAAGATTTATAATCTTGAAACGCATCTAGAATTAATTTATTTTCAACGGATTGGTTAATTTTTATCTTCCCGATTCCTTCAATTAATGCAAATTGAATTAAACCATATTCATTTTTTTTGTCATGAATAAGTAATTCTAAGATCGGATCGATATCATTTTCTTCAAAAACAACGTCGTCATAAATACCTTTTATAATGGCTTTGATTTCTCTGTATTCTTCTTCAGAAATTAAATTTTTCTTTAATGAAATATAACTTTCTAAAATCATTCCAACTGCAATAGCTTCTCCGTGTAACAAAGTTGTTTTTTCTTCACTTTCTAAGAAATATCCTTCTATGGCATGTCCTAAAGTATGTCCAAAATTTAAGGCTTTACGAATGTTTTTTTCAGTCGGATCCTGAATCACGATTTCATTTTTAATTTCAACAGAACGATAAATCAATTGATCTAATTCGTCAAAAACAATCGATTTCAAATCTGAAAATTGTCTCCAATACGGCGCATCGTAAATCAAACCGTGTTTTAGCATTTCGGCTAAACCGGAACGCATTTCTGTTTGTGGTAAAGTTTCTAGATATTCTGTGTCAATTAATACCATTTGAGGCACATTGATTACACCAATCTGATTTTTAAGATTTCCTAAATCAACTCCAGTTTTTCCACCAACAGAAGCGTCAACCATAGATAATAAAGTAGTAGGAACATTGATGAAATCTACTCCTCTTTTAAAAGTAGAAGCAACAAAACCACCTAAATCGGTAACAACGCCACCACCAACATTAATAACTAATGTTTTTCTATCTGCTCCAAGTTCTGTAAGGATGTTCCAGATTTCGATACAAGTTTCGATGTTTTTATTTGCTTCTCCAGCTTCAAACTCGATAATTTCGATGGCTAGATCTGTTTCTAAATGTGGAATAAATTTAGGCAAACAAAACTCATTAGTCTGATCATCAACTATTATAAAAATATTAGAATATTTATTTTCTTTTAAATGTTTATTTAAAGCTTCGTAAGCATTTTGGTTGAAATGTACGAGGTAGTTATTGGCTTGAATTGATTGCATAATACTTTAGTTAATTGAAAGCACAAAATAAGGCATTTTTGACTTAATAATATTCAAACATTAGTTCTAATTTGTTTAAAAAGATGGTTTGTGTTTGAAAATGCCCGAAAGGGTAAACATTTACTTCTTAATTTGAAATTTTCAATATTTCTAATAGAGATATCTAAAAATACCATGTGTTTTAGTGAATTATATTCAAAACACTCTCTATATTTGCATAAAAATTAAACTTAATGGAAAAAATATTCGATAACACTCAAGTAGCATTTTCACTAAAAAGTGATACAGAACTTGATCGAGCTTATTTTCTTTTCAAAATGATTGACAGTGAACCATTGGTAAGAATTGGAACTGCTGTAACTAATTTTGCAATTAAAGCTCATTTACCAGTAGAAGGATTAATTCGTGCAACTGTTTTTGACCATTTCTGTGGTGGTGTAAACGAAAATGATTGCCTTACTGTAGTGGACAAAATGTTTACAAAAGGCGTTTCGTCTGTTTTGGATTATTCTGTTGAAGGGAAAGAGGAAGAGGAGCAATTTGATGCTGCATTGGAAATGACGTTAAGAACTATCGATTTTGCTAAAGAACGTTTGGCAATTCCGTTTGCAGTTTTTAAACCAACAGGTTTGGGACGTTTTGAATTGTATGAGAAATTAGGAGAAAAACAAACTCTTAATTCTAAAGAGCAAGCAGAATGGGATAGAGTAGTAGCTCGTTTTGATAAAGTTTGTGGTGAAGCGCATAAAAAAGATGTTGCTTTGTTGATTGATGGTGAAGAAAGCTGGATGCAAGACGCTGCTGATGATTTGGTTACCGATATGATGCGTAAATACAACAAAGAAAAAGCTATTGTATTTAATACTTTACAAATGTATCGTTGGGATCGTCTGGATTATTTGAAAAAACTTCATGAAGTGGCTAAAACGGAAGGTTTCTATATTGGAATGAAATTGGTTCGTGGCGCTTACATGGAAAAAGAAAATAAAAGAGCGGAAGAAAAGGGTTATGTTTCTCCAATCTGTGTTTCTAAAGAAGCTACAGACATCAATTATGATAATGCTGTACAATATATGTTAGAGCATTTAGATAAAATGGCCATTTTTGCAGGAACTCACAACGAATTGAGTTCTTATAAATTAATGGAAATGATGGCTCAGAAAGGAATTGCTAAAAATGATCCAAGAATTTGGTTTGGGCAATTATATGGAATGAGTGACAATATTAGTTACAACCTGGCTGAAAACGGTTATAATGACGCTAAATACTTGCCTTTTGGACCTGTAAAAGATGTTATGCCATATTTAATTCGTCGTGCTGAAGAAAACACTTCGGTTGCTGGACAAACAAGTCGCGAATTATCTATGATTAAAGCTGAGCGTAAACGTAGAAAAGGGAAAGAGTAGTTTTCAGTCTCAGTCTCAGTCTCAGTTTACAGAATATTAAAAAAAACTCCAATCTTTCGATTGGAGTTTTTTTATTGATTTAACTAAGAGTTACTAAACTGCAAATTGCTTAAGTTTTTATAGATTCCGTTTTCTAAGTTTATTAATTCTTGATGTGTTCCTTGTTCTGAAATTTTACCGTTGTCCAAAACTAAGATTTTATCTGCATTTCTTATCGTTGAAAGTCTATGAGCAATTATAATGCTTGTTCTTCCTTCCATTAAAACTTCTAATGCTTCTTGAACTAGTTTTTCGCTTTCGCTATCTAAAGATGATGTAGCTTCGTCTAAAATCAGAATACTTGGATTTTTAAGCAATGCTCTGGCAATTGCAATACGTTGACGTTGTCCACCAGACAATTTAACACCGCGTTCCCCAACTAAAGTTTCAAATTTTTCAGGGAAACCATCTACAAAATTAAATGCGTTGGCTTGTTTGGCTGCTGCAATAATTTCTTCTTCTGAAGCATTTGGTTTTCCGTAAGCGATATTCTCTCTGATTGTTCCTCCAAACAAAATAACGTCTTGTGGTACAATACTCATGTTTCCGCGAAGATCTTCTAAATCATAATCATGAATGTTTTTTCCGTCAACCAGAATTTCTCCCGAAGTGATATCATAAAAACGCAATAATAAAGACGAAATAGTAGATTTTCCGGCACCACTTGGACCAACAATGGCAATTTTTTGTCCAAATTCTGCATTGAAATTAACGTCTTTTAAAACCTGAACCTCTTTTCTTGAAGGATAACTAAATGCAACATTTTTGAATGCCACATTTCCTTTTATTTTTTCGATCGGAGACGTTTTTGGATTTGCAATTATTTCTTCAGGTGTTTCTTCCAGTAATTCAAAAACACGTTCAGTTGCTCCAACTGCTTTTTGAATTTGAGCATACATTTCTGCAATTCCACCAAAAGAAGCTCCGATGAAAGTGGTGTATAATACGAATGAAATTAAATCACCAACACCTTCAACTTCTCCTTTGATCGTCAATGTGATTCCGTACCAAACTACAGCAACAACACAACCAAAAAGACATAAGATGATAAACGATGCAAAATAACCTCTGTATTGACCGCCTTTGATAGCGATTTTTACAATCTCTTTTATTTTGTTTTTGTAACGCTGAATTTCATACCATTCATTTGCAAATGCTTTTACATTGCTTATTCCTTGTAACGTTTCTTCAACGATAACCTGACTTTCGGCGACTTTATCTTGTGTCTTTTTTCCGTATTTACGAATAAATCTTCCAAAAATTACAGCAGCAATTGCTACAACAGGTACAATTGCCAACATCATGAAAGTCAATTTTGGACTGATACTTCCTAAAATGATGAATCCACCAATAATTAATATGAACTGACGTAAAAATTCAGCAATTGTTGTACTAAAAGTATCTTGCAATTGTGAAATATCAGCGCTGATTCTACTATTTAATTCACCAACTCGTTTTTGAGAATAAAATGACATTGGTAATTTAATCAGGTTTTCGTACAATGCAAAACGAATATTTGAAAGCGAGTTTTCTGTAAAGTTTACAAACAATGAAATTCTGAAAAAAGAGAAAACTGCCTGAAGCACCAAAATCCCCATTAATCCTAATGCAATTTCATTTGCTCTAGAAAGATCTTTATTGGTAACACAATCTACGAGCATTCCCATTAATTTAGGAAAGGCTAGGGCAGTGGCGCTTGTTAAAAATAAGAAAATCAAACCTAGGAAGAATTTCCATTTATGATTTTTGGCGTATTTAAAAATTCGGAGTGCTTTTTGAAGGGAATTAGAGTTTAATTTAGCTTTCGGTAAATCATTTTCTTGAAATCTTGCCATTTGAGTATACAATTAAGGTACGCAAAGGTATGATTATAGCAAATTATTACAAAAAGAATATAGTGAAATACCTTTTGAGAATTTAACTTTTAACTAAAATTAAGAAAACCTAATTCTTTAATTTGCTGAAAAATAGATTTCTAAATATTTTATTGAAAATATTTTTTACTTTTTTCAATAAAACGCTTGTAATTCTAAAATCTAGCTGTATATTTGCACTCGCAATCAGAAATGATAGCAACCTATTTAAATAGGGCGATTAGCTCAGCTGGTTCAGAGCACCTCGTTTACACCGAGGGGGTCGGGGGTTCGAACCCCTCATCGCCCACAGAATTTTAAAAACTCCAAAGTCTTATGATTTTGGAGTTTTTTTATTTATCTCATTATCAGATTGAAGAAATATACCAGTGAGATGATATTAAATATTATCAAAACTTCTCTATTTTATATTATGTAACTTTTTTAAGAAACCACTACTTATAGTTATCTAAAATTTAATAAAACTATAATTATGAATATCTCAGAATGGTTGTTTTTTATTTTAATAATGTTACTTATTCACGGATTATCTACTTGGAAACTTTATCTAAAAGCAGGTAGAAAACCAATTGAAGCATTTATACCAATTTACAACTTGGTAATTTTAATGAAAATTATAAAACGCCCTCGTTGGTGGGTTTTATTGCTTTTTATTCCGATAATCAATCTTTTAATGATTCCCGTAATTTGGATTGAATTTATTAGAAGTTTCGGAAAAAACTCTACAAAAGATACCGTACTGGTTTTACTAACATTTGGGTTGTATATTGCATATTTAAATTACGCTTCAAAAGATATTTCCTATATTGAAAATAGAGATTTACAACCAAAATCTAAAACAGAAGATACGATTGGATCTCTTGTATTTGCAATTATTGTTGCTACCTTGGTTCATACCTATATTATTCAGCCATTTACAATTCCATCTTCTTCATTGGAAAAAACATTATACACAGGCGATTTTTTGTTTGTAAGTAAAATTAATTTTGGAGCCAGAGTCCCTATGACATCAATTGCATTGCCTATGGTACACGATTCTATTCCTTTTTTGGGTACAAAATCTTATTTGTTTAATGATGATTTTACTAAAAAAGAAACTTCATTATGGAACAAATTTCAATTGCCCTATTTTAGATTCCCTGCGTTAGAAGACATCAAACGTAATGAAATTGTGGTTTTTAATCAACCTGCAGATACTTTGCGAAATATGGATAATTTTAATCCAGATCGAAACTATTATAAACCGATTGATAAGAAAACGAATCTAGTTAAACGTTGTGTTGGAATTGCAGGAGATACGTTAGAAATTCGCCAAGGAGATATTTTTATAAACGGAAAATTATCAGTCTTGCCAAAAAGTGCAAAAGCTCAGTATAATTTTTTAATAGACACAAAAGGTCAGGCTATAAGCCAAGATGAACTCAAGCATACTTACGGAGCAAGAGAAGGATTAAAATACGACAATGGCTATTTTGCGTTAACCAATAACGGAGAATATTTTTTAACTCTAACAGATGAAGAAGCTAAATTAATAGCAAGAAACCCTGTTGTAAAGAGTGTTAAAAAACAACTGACACCAAAAGGCGAAGACGGAAATGTTTTTCCTCATATTAAATCATTAGGTTGGAATTTCGATAATTATGGACCGATTTATATTCCAAAGAAAGGAAAAACCGTAAAGTTAAATATGGAAACATTACCTTTTTACAAACGAATTATTGAAGAATACGAACACAATAGTTTAAAAATTGAAGGCAAGCAAATTATAATAAACGGAAAACCGACCGATACCTATACTTTTAAACAAGATTATTATTGGATGATGGGAGATAATCGCCAAAATTCTCTAGACGCTAGATTTTGGGGATTTGTTCCTTTTGATCACGTAATCGGAAAACCTGTATTTATCTGGTTTAGTTGGGAAAAAGATGCCACTGGAATTAATAAAATTAGATGGAATCGCGTTTTTTCTGTAACAAATGGAAATGACAAACCAAAATCATATTTAATTCCTTTCTTAGTAGTTCTAGGTATTTTTATGATAGTAAACAAATTAATAAAAAATCGAAAAAAACAATCAGTTTTATAGACCATAAAAACTCCTTATTTCTTAAGGAGTTTTTTTTATTTAGATTCTAAAAAATTATTATCTGAGTTTGTCGCTAAAGGTTTATGGATTAAAAAATACATTAAAACTTTCTTTTCTAGATTTTTGATATTTTTCAACATAAACATCTAAAAACCCGCTTTGTTTTAGAAACTGCAAAGGGTCATTTATATTCAATATTTCGTCAATTGCTTTTTGTTTGTCTTTCTGTTTATTGAAATAAGATTCAGTTATTTTATATCCGATCCAATATCCCAAATCATTGGGTCTATCGTCTTTTTTTGAAGTTCCATACAACCAATCTTGATAATCCATACTTTTTAACCTTAATACGAATTCCTCACATAATTCATCTTGGTTTTTTGTTCCATATTGGTACGAAAACTGGTTAATTGATTCTCCCGAAATAAGTTCGGCAATAAAATCAGCGCTGCCTTCCATCAAACACCATTTCAAGAGCATATCTTTTCCAGTTATCTTTTGCTGATAATGTATCAGTTCGTGAGCAATTAAAGCAGAAATTCCATCCAAATTTTGAAGCTTTTCAGTCCCAATTATTATTCCTTCAGGAGCAGAAGTTCCGCCTGAATTAAATCTTCCATAAACAAAATAAATTGGAGGAAATTTTGCTTTTGGATACCAATATTTTAATGTACTATAAATAACTCTTACCCGTTTTTCTTTTGAAGGAAGATTGTCCAACACATTTCTGGAGGGTTTATAGTCTTCCTTTCGTTTCTTTACTACAGAAAAAAGAGAATCTGCATTGATTATTCTATTTTCAGTAAAGCCTTTAATACCTGGCGAACCATTTTGCATATATTCTATAAATGGGTTTTGCTTTGATTTGTCCATTTTATCAAAAGCTATCCAGAAATTTTCTGAATCCTTAGTTTCAAAAACCGCATCTAAAGGATTGTCCGAGAAACTGTTTTGTCCAAATAAGAAATTAGAAAAAGTGATAAAAAGTATAGAGAAAACAATGTTTGGCTTCATATTCAGGATTATTTAAGCATTAATTTATTTCTAGGCAAA
Source organism: Flavobacterium potami (assembly GCF_020026915.1). GTDB lineage: Bacteria > Bacteroidota > Bacteroidia > Flavobacteriales > Flavobacteriaceae > Flavobacterium > Flavobacterium potami. The sequence continues at coordinate 109,392 of NZ_JAINUY010000003.1, forward strand.
GCGAATATATGAAATCTTTTTACTACAATTTATTATCGTTCTATTATTAAAAGTTTTTTTTATAAAGTTCAATTTTTCTTCCGTCTGGATCTGAAACGATAGTCAAGAATCCGAATTCTGTTTCTGTTGGTTCTGAAAACGTTATATCTTTGTTGTTTAGTAAGTTTAATGTTTCTTCAAAATGATCGATTGCAAAACCTAATCTCAAATTTTTATCTGCTTCAATTTGATCCTTTGACAAAGGATAAATTTCTAAAATCAAACTCCCAATTTTTGAGGAATAATGCATCGGTGAGTTACCATGTTTGTGATAGTCAAATGTAAGTCCAAACAGAGCATAAAAATCAGCTAAACGTTTCTGTTCTTTTGTTCGCAAAACAATAAGTCTAATTTCCATATATTCCTTATTAAGCTTTTATATTAATGGTTTAATTTCTTATAATTGTTATTTTTACACTTAATGTATTAAAAACTAGATTCTCTTTTGTATTTTTAGATAAAAAAAACATACTAAATCTATGAAAAAGAAAAATATAAAAGCATTTTTGTCAATGGTGTTTTTCATTACTACAGTAACATTAACTGCTCAAACCACTAAAACAGAACCAGACGAAACCGCAAAAGCAAAAGAGTGGATAAGTTCTTTAGCTCTAAATGACGGCCCAAAAGAAAATAGATTGATTCAAATTGTAGCGATGCATCTAACAGCAGTAAAAGAATGGCACAATAGTCACCCAGCGTCGACAGTTCCCGCAGGAATAAATCCGCTTGACGGAAAACCTCTTTCAGAACTTCATAGACAAATTATAGCCGATTCAGCAATGCCTTCAAATGTCCACGAAGATTTAATGAACGGATTACGAAAAGATTTAACTGAAGAACAAGTCGCTTTAGTTTTAGATAAATATACCATCGGAAAGGTAGCTTTTACCATGAAAGGTTATCAAGCCATAGTTCCTCAAATGACCGATGCTGAAACTGCAGCAATTCAAAAATTACTTGAAAAAGCGCGTGAACAGGCTGTAGATTATAAAAGTATGAAGGAGATTTCAGCTATTTTTGAAATCTATAAAACGCAGGCAGAACAATATTTAAACAATAATGGTCGTAACTGGCGCCAGATGTACAGTGATTATACTAAGAAAATTAAAGCTGAAAAAGAAGCTGCTAAAAAATAAATCAAAAAAAGTTTTTAAATTATTAAAGACGTTTTCTTAATTGTTGCAAATCTTCCAAAAAAGCCATAAATTACATCAAATCAAATTTAATATGGGACAACAGAAAGACTGGTCAATAGACGAAATTCAGAATATTTGGCAATTGGTTTCAAAACTTCATGACGGACAAAAATATGGTGGCGGAAATGAAGGTGAAAGGGTAGAGTACATCAATCATATCGGAAGTGTTGTTTTTGAAGTCTTAAATGCTGTACGCTTAACTGAAAACATGGATTCGGATTTGGCTGTAAAATGCGCCATGCTTCACGATACAATTGAAGATACTACATTTGATTTTGAAAAAGCAAGTGATTTATTCGGAAATCAAGTAGCAAAAGGTGTTCTGTCTTTAACCAAAAACGATGAAATTAAAGATTCTTTTGAAAAAATGGTTGACAGCTTAAAAAGAATTAAACAACAACCAATAGAAATATGGGCTGTTAAAATGGCCGATAGAATTTGTAATCTATATGAACCTCCGTATTATTGGGATGACGAAAAAAAGCTCAAATATATTGAAGAAGCTGAAGTCATTTATAGCGAATTGAAAGACGGTAACGAATATCTGGCCGAAAGATTAAAAAAGAAAATTAAGGAGTATCATCGGTTTCTTGATGTTACAGTTAATTAAAAAATAGCCTCTAAAAAATTAGAGGCTATTTTTTAATATCAATTTTCTTTACTCAGTCGATCCAATTCTTTTAATAACGTTGGGAATCTAAATTCTCCAGCCATTTTTTCAACTTTATTAAAAGCTTCGTCCAAATCAATTCCGATAGAGGTAATGTATAACGGTTTCTTGCTATCCCCTCTAAACAAAGCTTTCTTATTTTTTTCTATAGAAGCAAAGTTTGTTTTGGCAACACCAATAATCGGAATTTCTTTATTCAATTTTTCATACAAATAACCGCCTAAACCATACTTTTTTTCATCATCTAAATACACAAAACCATCAACTAAAATTGCTTCTACAGCAGACAAATCTATTTGTTTCAGTAAACTTAAAATACAAGGTAATTCTCTTTTGTAAAACTCTCCCGGAATATACTCAGCTACATTATCAATTATTTCAGTGTAAATTTTGAAATCTTTGTCTTCATTCCATTTTTCAAATTCGAGACAAACGGTTTTTGCCTTATTATCAAAGTAATAAGTATCAAAAGCTAAAATCATATTGGGTATTATATTTTATTTGGAATTAATTTTTTGTAGTTCTGCATACATTTCGTTTAGAAATGACTGCTGTTGTGTATCATCTTTAAAATAACGCTGGTACAAAACACTACAGCTTTCTACATCTGCAATATTTTCTTTATTGAATGACCAGTCATCCTCATTTTTGATAGTAATTCCTATGTCACTACTGCAACTTTGCCATAATTCTGAAAATTTAGTTTTTTTATCCTCACGCAGCTTGCTGAAATCTGCTAAAACAGAATAACCACGCATTTCAGAGTTAAAGAATTTATTAATCGAACTTACAGGTACGCCGCCCCAAATTAGTTCTTTACCTGGCGGAAAATCTATTGTCGTCAGTTTTGCTTCACGCATTGTATGATTTTGTTTTCCTTCTACAAAAAAATGCTCTTCGTAAGTTAATTTTGTTCCTACAGGAACCGAAATTTTCTTAACCACTAAAGGTTCTGTTGTAATAAAATAAGGATAATTGGGTGTAGAATTTCCGCCTGTGGGATTCATATTTCCAACGCAACTTGCCAGCAATAGGGAAAATAGAAAGGTAAAAGGTTTGAGGATTTTCATATTATTTAAAACTAAATTTTTGCCATTGAAACAAGCTAATATAAGAAAAAACGCTATTTTAATAGTACACAAATCAATTTAATCTTTAAATAATCATTAACTTAGAATTCAATCAATTAAAAATGAAAAGTATGAAAACTCAAATGATATGGGGAAACTTAGTTTCTAATGATTTACAGAAAACGATCGCATTTTATTCTGCTCTAGGTTTCAAACAAAATGGAAAAGAAACAGAAGAATTGGTAAGTTTTGCATTCTCTGACAGCAATTTCATCATTAACTTTTTTATTGCAAAAAGATTAGAAATTGCCGTAAAAGGAAAATTGGCAAATGCTAAAAATGAAAGCGAGATTATCTTTTCTTTATCAGCAAAGAGTAGAGAAGAAGTAGATTTTTGGTATAATAAAGTAAAAGAAATTGGCGGGACGATCTTTTCTGAACCTGAAAATTTTGAAGCGGGTTATACTTTCGGTTTTTCTGATCCGGACGGACATAAATTCAACTTCCTTTATTGGCCGGGAATGTAATTTTTCTTAGTTTAAAAATTAATTATTCGTCTTCTGACCCGCAATATTCATTGTAAAAGAAAACCATGTCTTTGATATTCTTTTTGGTGAATTTTTTGTTATTAATTTTTTCTACGACTTTTTTGCAATCTCCAAAGTATTTTTTGGCTCTTAAATTAAAGCTAAATTCAATATCTGTAGCATACGGCTCGCTTTTACGTTTTACATAAAACGCTTCCGTCATTTCCCAAACTTTATCTTCATCCGAAGGTAATTTAGCTACAGATAAATTTGGATCTCGACCTAAATAATACTCTTTTGCGTGTCGATACAAATTTACATTACCTTCTTCTACCACTTCAAGTAACTTAGGTTTTGAGTGCTCAAATTCAATGTATTCGTATTTTTCAGAAAATCCGTAACCTCCAAAAGTTAAACCTTTTGCAAAATCATAACTCCATTTATCAGCTTTGTCTTCTGGTTGCACTTTAAAATAAATAGTATTGTTTTTAATTCCGCCATACCCTTTAATAGAACTGCCGTCTTTAAAAATTATAGAGGCTTCTCGATATTCCTGAGCAAATCCGAGATTGATGAAAAGCAAAAGGAGAAGTTTAAAAGTTAGTTTCATTGTTAGGATTTGTTTTTCCGACAGCTAAGATATCAAAGTTTTACTTTTTTGCCATATGACAAATTCTCAATAAAAACTTATACTTAACTTTCGTGCATGAAAGAATTAGTAAATTACATATTGCAATTTGGCAATTTAAATCAGCAACAGATTGATTTGATTTTATCGAAAGCTCAGGAAAGAGAAATTAATAAAGAAGATTATTTCTCTGAAGCCGGAAAAGTTTCTGTAGAAGTTGGTTTTATTTTAGAAGGGATTCTGCGAGTTTGTTATTACAACAATAAAGGCGAAGAAATTACCAAATATTTTATAGATGAGAATAATCTCGTTGTCGATTTGGACAGTTTTGACAATAACATCTGCTCGTCGGCTTACGTGCAGGCTGTTACCGATTGTAAAATGATTGTTTTCTCTAAAAAAGATTGGCAGGAATTATTAGATACTATTATCGGTTGGGATACAATTGTACACAAAATTATCTCAAAAGCACTGATTCAGAAAGTGGCCAGAAGAAGTCCGCTGGTTTCAGAAGATGCTACAACTCGTTATTTGTCTTTTATGGAAATGTTTCCAAACGTAATTAATCGTGTGCCACTTTCTTATTTGGCTTCTTACTTAGGGATAACGCAATCTTCTTTGAGCAGAATTAGAAAAAACATCCGTTAAAAATCGCTTTTTGCCATATGACAAATGTTTTTGTTTTTTAACGACGGAAATTTGCTTCAATAATTTAAAAAGATAAAAAATGAAAACAGTATTAATTACAGGCGCAAATAGAAGCATTGGTTTAGAAACAACAAAACAACTTTCAGAAAAAGGATTATTTGTTTATTTAGGAAGCCGCGATCTTGCAAAAGGCGAAGAAGTGGTGAAAGAATTAAATGAAAAAGGATTTCAAAACATCAAAGCGATTCAAATTGATGTTACGAATGACGAAAGTGTTTTAGCAGCCAAAAATAGTATCGAAAAAGAGCAGGGAAAATTAGATATTTTAATTAATAATGCCGGAATTTTAGGAGATATTCCACAAGATCCTTCTTCTACTTCTGTACCAAATATTCAGCATGTTTTTGATACCAACTTTTTTGGCGTAATCAGAGTGACACAGGCTTTTCTTGATTTATTGAAAAAATCAGACAGTCCGAGAATCGGCAATATTACATCTGGTTTAGGTTCGCTGACATTACACAGCGATCCGAGTTGGAAATATTATGGAATAAATGCGGTTTCTTATATTTCATCAAAAGCAGCTTTAAATGCTTTTACAGTAACTTTAGCCAAAGAGCTGAAAGATTTACCGTTCAAAGTAAATTCAATTGATCCTGGTTATACAGCAACCGATTTTAATCACCACAACGGACCAGGAAGCGTAGAAAGTGCTGCAAGTTTTATTATTAAACACACTTTATTAGATGAAGACGGGCCAACCGGAAAATTTTACAGCAACGACATTGAAGACGAAAGCGAAGAAAGTCCGTGGTAAAATAAACGCTAAAAACTTAGAAACCCTCCTAAATCTTATGATTTTCGAGGGTTTTAGCTTTTATATAACGTTCTTATTTAAAGAAAAGTGGTATTTTAGCACACTTCATTTTAAAGAAAATACCATGTCAATTACAACAGAAGCAGAATTAATCGGAATGAAAAAGGCGAGTGAAGCCGTAGCATTCACTTTAAAAGAAATGAGAAAATTTGCCAAACCGGGAATTTCTACCAAAGAATTAGATGATTACGGTGGACAAATTTTGAATGATTTAGGCGCTAAATCTGCCCCGTATCTGACTTACGGATTTCCTGGATGGACTTGTATTAGTGTTGATAATGAATTTTGTCATGGAATTCCTTCTGATAAAAGAATTCTGCAAGAAGGAGATTTAATTAATATCGATGTTTCTGCGGAATTGAATGGTTTTTGGTCAGATAACGGAGGTTCTTTTGTAATTGGTTCTGATATAAATGAACATCAAAAATTGGTTGAAGCTTCGAGAGAAATTTTACATAAAGCCATTTATAACATAAAAGGCGGCGTTCGAATTTCGGATATTGGCTTTTTAATTGAAACAGAAGCAAAAAAACGCGGTTATAAAGTCATAAAAAACCTAACAGGACATGGAGTAGGTAGAAGCCTGCATGAAGCACCGCACGAAATTGCCAATTATAGAGACCGATTTAATCAAACCCGATTTAAGAAGAACTCTGTTGTTGCAATAGAAACGTTCATTTCTACGACTTCAACTTATGCCGAAACCTTACAAGACGGCTGGACGATGGTAGGAAATAAAGGTGGATTTATGGCACAACATGAACATACAATTGTGGTAACAGAAGGAAAACCAATCATTTTGACAGAAATGAATGAAATCTGGAACTAAATAATTGATAATTGATAATTAACAATTAACAATTGACAATTGATAATTATCAATTTTTAATTGTTAAAGTGGTTCCCAAAGTTCAATTTTGTTGCCTTCGGTGTCCATGATGTGTACAAATTTCCCGTAATCATAAGTTTCAATATCATCAAGAATTGTAACTCCGTTTGATTTTAATTTCTCTACAAGTCCTTCGATATTCTGAACGCGATAATTGACCATGAAATCTTTTTTAGACGGAGAAAAATACTCGTCTCCTTTCTTAAAAGGGCACCATTGCGTCGATTCAATTTGGTCAGGTTTGTTCAGATTTCTGGATTCAAAACTAGCAGATCCCCAGTCATTAATTTCTAAACCCAAGTTTTTTGCATACCAATCTTTAGTTTCTTTCGGATTATCAAGAAAAAAGAAAATACCGCCAATTCCTGTAACTTTTGGTGTCGTTTCGTCTGAATTATTTTCCATAGAAATATTTTTAAGAATTTATTTAAACGATATTTTTTATAATTATCTAAGATATAAATAATTCTTGTATTTGAGTTTTTTAAGTTTTGAATTATCTTTACACAAACGCTTTTAAACAGAAAAACGTACTATCATGAAAACTGAAAGAATTTACAAATTACTATTTTCCAGTGTTTATCCTTTATACATTCAAAAAGTAGAAAAAAAGGAACGAACTAAAGAAGAATTAGATACAGTAATCAAATGGTTAACAGGTTATAGCGATGAACAACTTGAAGTACAGATCGAAAAGAAAGTTGACTTTGAAACTTTCTTTGCAGAAGCTCCGCAACTCAATCCAAATGCCTCGAAAATAACAGGCGTTATTTGTGGTTATCGTGTGGAAGACATTGAAGATCCATTGATTCAAAAATTACGCTATTTAGATAAACTGGTTGATGAATTAGCCAAAGGAAAAAAAATGGAAAAGATTTTAAGAGAATAAAAAAAGACCTCCAAATATTTTGAAGGTCTTTCTATTTAAACTCTTAATAAACCACGAAAACCTCTCGCAGCATAGTAAGAATCGGCACCATTGTGATACACAAAAACGGTATTATATCTGAAATCTGAGAATATTGCGCCTCCAAATTTTCTAATTTCTGAAGGCGTTAAAATCCAACTGGAAGTTTTCATATCAAATTTCCCTAGTTTTTGCAAATCTTTGTATTGTTCTTCATTCAAGATTTCAATTCCCATTTCTTCAGCCATATTTATGGCACTATTCGCAGGTTTATGTTCTTTACGCTTTTCGAGTGCTTCATGATCGTAACAAATACTTCTACGCCCTTTTGGACTTTCGGCAACACAGTCTACGAAAAGATATTCGTCTGTATTTTTATCATATCCAACAACATCTGGTTCACCTTCCGTACTTTCCATTTGCTCCAACGACCATAATTTTTCGGGATTTGATTTTAATTTAGCTTCAATTTTTGACCAATCTAAACCTTCGTGACGGTTTTTATTTTTCTCGAAACGTTTTTCAAGAATGCCTAAAAGTACCTCTTGTTCGTTTTCTGTAAGTTGTTTTTTCATCTTTCTTAAGTTTTAATTAGAAGCACATTTTCTAGTTTCTGGTCTATAATACCACGAAACAACAGTTAAAACAATTAATAATACTGGTCCGAAAAATGCTGAAGCACCATCTCCAACTGCTAAATGAGAAACGACCGCACCAGACATTGCAAAGAAAAAACCAGCATAAGCCCATTCTTTCAATAAAGCAAATTTAGGAATCAGGATGGCGATTACTCCCAAAAGTTTCCAAACTCCTAAAAGTGTTAGAAAGTATAAAGGATAACCTAAATGTTTCATCATTTCAGTTTCTTCTTTCAAAGGAATAAGCTGTACAATTCCTGTTGATGTCATTCCTAATGCTAGCCAAAGCGTAGCAATCCAATAGATAATTTTGTTCTTTTTAGACATACTGTTTTATTTTAGTTGAGTTACAATTTCCTGAAGTCTGTTATGCGCCATATTTAGACCAAAAGCAAACGGAAGTTTTAATTGCGCCGCTCTATGCTCAATAGATTTGTAAATAATCTGCATCGTTAATTTACTCGTTTCGTCGGTTATGCTTTCAAATTCTAAAAATTCCAACTGAGGCGCAAAATTGATATTTTCCATTTCAAATGTGCGTACGATTTTTTCATTCGGAATAAAGTCATGAATAACACCATTTGCTTTAAAAACCACATTACCATTAGGGTCACTGGTTTCAAACTCCCAGCTTCCGTGTTTTTTGCTTTCCAGCTTGATTACTTTTGTTCCCATCCATTGTGCTACAATTTCGGGCTCCACATAAGCTTTAAATAGTAATTCTACCGGTAGATCAAATTCTCGTGTTATCAATAGATCAAGTCTGTTGTCTTCAGCATGAATTTTTGTTTTATTTTCCATGGTTTTATTTTTTATAATTTTTCATGATAGCTTCTAACTTATTAAAACGATCGTCCCACATTTTTCTAAAAGGTTCGATAAAGTTGTCAATTTCTTTCATTTTGATTGGATTTAAATGATAATAAATTTCTCTTCCGTTTTGTGTCTGGTTCAATAATTCACATTCACTAAGAATCTGAATGTGTTTTGAAATCGTTTGTCTAGATGAATTAAAATTCTCTGCAATTGCACCAGGAGTCATACTCTGTATTGCAACCAAACTCAATATAGCTCTTCTTGTTGGGTCGGCTATTGCCTGAAAAACATCTCTTCTAATTTCCATTATGCAGTTATTTGACTGCAAATATAACGAAGTCATTTGACTGCACAATATTTTTTGTACTATTTTTTCTAAAAAGAAACAGTAATGGATAAAAAAAGTTATTTTTAGACCATTAAAAAACTTACAAAATCTATGAAAAAACTACTACTTGCATTTTTGTTTTTAGCATTAAACTGTCACGCACAGAAGAAATTAGATTTGAAAATAGAAGAAACGGTTCGAGAAGGCAAAAAGCTCTACAAATCTGAAATGGCTTCTTGGTATGGAACTGATCTATTTCTAGAACAATACAAGAACAGGGAGAATGTTGGTGGTTATTTTTCTTATTCAGAAGATAATGTGTCTAAATGTATTTTTTTCTCAAAAGATGAAAAGCCTACTGTAATTGGAACGATTGTATTTGATGAAACTTTTGATACAAAAACGGCACAATTTAATCTAATTGAAAGAAGTTTTACAAAAGACGAAAATGATTTATATGCTATTCGTGCAAAAGCTTTAAATCTTATGAAAACGGATACCATTTTTAAGTTTTACCAAAACACAAATCCTAATTTAATTCCGATTATATCAAACGGAGAAAAGAAAGTTTATGTATTAACGGGACCAAGTAATACTGGAGTAGTAATCTATGGAAATGATTATCTGATCACTTTTGATGAAAACAATAATCTTATAAATCGCAAATCGATTCACGCGAATATTATTCCTGTAAATTATGGTGAACAAAAGGATATCATACTGTCAGCAATGCACAGTCATTTACCTAGTACGGGAGAATTAATAACGCCAACCGATATTTGCACCACAATGCTCTATGAGAAATTTGCTGGCTGGGAATCTGTAATGGTGATGTCTCAAGAATATGTTTCGATATGGAATTGCAAAAAAGATGAATTATCGGTTATGACACGGAAAGCATTTGATAAAATCTCTAAAAAGTAATTATCTAGAAATAAAAAGACCTTCAATTAAAATTTTTGAAGGTCTTTTTTTATACGATAATTGAAATTTCTAATCTAATCCAGCAAACTGAAAAGGTTTTGTTTCTTTAAAATTGAGAAGAGAATCGCCTGAATAATTTTCATGATTAGCTAAACTTAATTTTTTGATTTTTCCTTTTTCACTAAAATCAATCTTATTGAATTCAACCCAAATCACATTCGGATTCAAAACGTTATCAAAATAATAAACCAAATTCTTCTGGTCGGCAACCGTTCTCCAGCGAGTAGAGGAAATATTAGGTTCTGTTTCGGATGAAATTCCCAACGGAACAGAACAATTACGGATTACACCAAAAACACTAGCCAAAGCTGTTCTAATATTATCTGTCTTCGGAATTGCATCTATATAATAAGAAGCTCGTACAAAACGATCTGCCGCACGATTGGTTCCAGGAAGCATAATCGTTCCAGGAATACCTTGCCAATAAGAATTGATTGCCAATTGTTCATCAAAAATTGGGGAATTTGTCATTGCTACATATTTCCTATCATGATGGATGACTAACTTACCATTTATATATTCAAAGATCGCATTATCACCAGTAGCATCAGAAATAGATAAATGAACTGTAGCAAAAATGTTTGTTCCTGGAATATGAGAAGAAACAATAACAAAATCATTCTTTGATAATACTGTAACAGCTTCAGAAACAGTTGAAAAATTATCTAAAACATATTGCAACCATAACGAAACTGCAAGGCCTTTTATATTTCCATTTTTCTCGAATTTAGGATATTGAGATTCTACTAACCATAAAAGATTACCAACAAGTCCTTTTTCGTTCATTCCATCCGAAGAGGCTATATCCCAAGAACTTGTAATAACACTTCCGTATTTTGATTTCCATTTTAGAGAGCTGGTTCCTGCTTCTCCGGATCGTTCAATGCCACGCGGAAAAATCCATAAGTTCGCCGGAATTTCTCCACGCCAATCCATCGAACGTGCTGTAATGATTGTTCCGTTTAAACCCTCATAAACTATTCTCGTACAAGGAATAGCTATTTCAGATATCAGTAAACTAAAAGCTAAGAAAAGGGGAAGGGTTCTGTTTCTAGATTTCATAATTTATAATTTTTATTAAACGTTTATTAAATGGGATAAGCTTCGAAATAAAAATGACTTGTAATTATAAGATTTATCTGCAATTTAATGATTTTACACAACATTTTGAATATCAAATAGCTACAAAAACAATAAGTCTTAAATTCAACTATATTATTTAGAATAATTATAAATAGTTTTGTTTTTACTTTAATAATAAATTATTTTTGAAGATAAATAAACCTGAAAGAACTTTTTAAATCGATTTAAAAATGATAAAAAAACTCATCAAGGCTTTCAAAGTATTTTTAGTTAGCCTCATAATTTTAATAGCAATTGGTTTTTTATTTGAGCGCATTTCCCGATTCTTTTACGATAGCAAACGTCCAGATAAATCAGAATTCGTGGAAATTGATAAAAGAAAAATTCATTTTAAAAAAGAAGGAAACGGCCCTTGTACTATAGTTTTCGAATCTGGTTTGGGTGGAGATTATTTACACTGGAAACATATTCAAAAGAAACTTTCTCAAAACTTCACTACAATCTCTTACGATAAAGCTGGAATATTATGGAGTGCTCCTTCAAAGGAAATTTCATTAAGAAGATATGCAGATGATCTCAAACAGGTATTAGAAAAGACAAATTGTCCCAAACCTTATATTTTAGTAGGGCATTCTTTTGGTGGAATCACTCCGAGATTGTTTATAGAAGAAAATAAAAACAACATTGCGGGAATTGTATTTATTGATGTTACACATCCAAAACAATTCGAAAAATCTTCTGAAGAATTAAAAAAATCGGTTCAGCCGCCACCAAGTTTTGTTTTGAATTTTTTAAATGAAATTGGAATAATCAGAGTTTTGTATAGCACAACAGCTTTCACTAGCGCTGTTCCAAAAGAACACTGGTTTAACAAACATGTTAAGCATTATTTTTACCGCATTCTGGATGGAATGTTATCGGAATTGGATAATGATGAAAAATTAATGCACGAAGCTTCTAAAATCAGCAGTTTTGGAGCAATTCCACTTACTGTTATTACGGCCAAATATCCGAATGGAGTAGAAGGAGCAAAGAACAAAAATATAGAAAATCAATATTTGTCAATTCATAATGTTTTGCAAAAAGATTTACTGCAATTATCTTCTAAAAGCAAACAAGTTTTTGCAGAAAAAAGCGGACATTATATTACACTTCAAGAACCGGATTTAATTTGTAATGAAATAGAAAAATTAGCACCTAGATAATCTTGGTGCTAATTTTTTTAAATTTTAAAGCTGAATAGTCTTTTCTACATTTATTTGTTCCAAAAAAGATTGGTCGTGAGAAACAACAATCAAAGTTCCATTATACTCATTAATAGCAGCTGTTAGGATCTCAATATTCTGAATGTCTAAATTATTTGTGGGCTCGTCTAAAATGATAATTTCAGGCGATTCATTACTAATAGTTAAACAACACAACATTAAACGCATTCTTTCTCCGCCGCTCAGATCGCTGCAAAATTTATCCCAATCATTTTGGGTAAAAAGAAAACGGTTTAATCTCATTTTAATATCATGTTCTTCTAAACCACAATCGTTAAAAAGTTGTGCCTGCTCATAAATTTTTAGATGATTATCAAGCAAAGCATAATCTTGATCGATATAAATTGATTTTTTTTCTAATGAAGTAATATTTCCTTTTTTCGGAAGAAATTTGCCTAGAATAATTTTAATCAAAGTAGTTTTTCCAGAACCATTTAAGCCTTTTAAAGCCAATCGGTCACCCGAAAGAATTTCAAAACTTAGATTTTCTTTCCAAAGCAACTCATTGTCATAATTATGATTAATTTCATTCGCTTTAAAAAGTAATTTCCCTTTGTGAAATGAAGTATTATAAAATCCAAATTTCATCTGATCTATCATAGGGAGATTAGCTCTCAATTGACGTAAATCTTCCGAAATTCCGCTAATTTTCTCCGCGTGGACATCTTTTAATTTAGAACTGCTATTTTCGGCATTATTTCGAAGTGTATTCATCATAATTCTGGCAACACCCGATTTTTCTTGTTTCTTTTTTCCGCGTGAGTCTAATTTATTCTGACGTTCCATTGTTTCGCGTTCTTTTTCTTTGGCTTTTCTGAGTGCTTTTTCTTTATTTTGAACATCTAGATCTAAAGCATTGTTTTCAACTTTTTTCTGCTCTCTGTAAAAATCATAATTTCCTCCGTAAACGGAAACTCCATCTGAATTCATTTCAAAAGTCTTGTTTAGAATATTGAGGAGCGTTCGGTCATGACTGACTATTAATAAGGAGCTAGCTGTAGATTTGATAAAATTGTACAACAAAGATCTTCCCTCAAAATCCAAATGGTTACTTGGTTCATCCAGCAAAACTAATTCAGGCTGATGAATAATAATTCCGGCCAAAAAGACTTTTGTTTTTTGACCACCGCTCAGCGATTCCATTTTCTGATTTAGATCTAAATCGGGGAGATTCCAATAGGACAAAGCTTCGTTGCAACGCTCCTCAATAGTCCAGTCATCATCTAATAACAAAAGATTTTCTTCGGTAACAACACCTTCAAGTATTTCTTTAAGTGAATTGATTTTATCTTTTATATTTAAAGCTTCTGAAACCGTCAAATCATTAAACTGACCAAATAATTGCGGAACAAAATAAGCTTTCGTTTTTTGATGTATTTGACCTGAAAAAGCGTTTAATTTACCTGCAATAATTTTTAATAATGTAGATTTTCCAACACCATTATTTCCGACCAATGCAATTTTATCGTGATTGTTGAGCGTAAAACTCAGGTTTTGAAACAGCATGTCTTTATTCTCATGCTGATATGAGATATTTTGAAGAATAAGCATAATTCCTTTCTTTTAGTAGATACATAATCAAGCGACCACTAATTTGTGGTTACTTACTAAATTTTCCGAAAGAAATTATTTTTCACATATTGCTATATTTATTTGAAGTCTACAAAGGTATTTATTTTAGTTTGAAAAATCAAAAAACCATTCTTTACGACTTAAAGAATGGTTTTTTGTATGAATTTAAGCTTTATGCTTTATTTAAATTTTATCAAACGTGATTTTAGCTTCTTTAGCATCCAAAATTAATTTATCCCCAGTAATTGTGCTTACACAAGGATAAGGCGTTCCAACTTCATCTTTAATAACCAAACTTGTTCCATTTTTGGTTAAAGCGTAAGTTCCTTCTGTAATTTCTCGAAGCAAATATCCCGTAACGTGTCCGTCTGCTGTAAAAGTAAGCGTTCCGTTAGTTAAAATTGCATTCTTTGTAGAATCAGACATTGGCGATTTTGCTTCAACTGCTGAAACTTTCCAAGAATTCACTAGCTTGTTTCTTTTATTGTGACATGAAACCATTAATACGACAGCAATTGCAATTACGAGGGTAAATAATTTTGAGTTTTTCATGATTTTGTGATTAAAAGTTAAACAGGAAAAAGTTACAAAAAAAAACAACATTAAAATATTCGTAATCAAATATTTATAAATATTTTTTTTTCTTCTAAAATTCAAATGCTTTTAATACGGAAAACCTTTGTTTTCGGTGCTTAATCTGAAAACCAGACACTTATAAATAAACTCAAAAAATGGTATAGATTAGTTTGATAAGCTTTCTGAGGTACCTTAATTAAGAGTCAAAGCTCCCAAAATTTCCTCATACATAAACGGACCTCCAGGATAAGTTGCCGTATAATCTAGATTCATCCAGACTTGTCCGCGTTCGTCTATGTGGTAATGTATCTTTTTACCATAACTTTCCTTGACAAAAAGAACATTTTTAATCAAATAATTGACTTTTTCCAAATCAATCATAGAACCAATTAAAATCTCCGGGTAAATATGTCCTTTAGTATGAATAAGCCTAGGAGTACCTCCAATTGCACGAACTGCGGCAGCCATTAAAATAGAATGATCATCACAATCGCCAGAGAAATAATCTAAAGATTCGCTGGCGGTTGCGATATAATCACCTTCTTTTGGATCGTTAACATAATTCCATCTGCTGTTTATTTCTTTAAAAACAGCAAAACACTGAATAATAGTACGATAATCTGAGTAACCTCTAATTCCTTTAAAATGTTTTGAAGTTGCCATGATAGCAAAATTTCGAACTCTCGGATTTTGATATTCTATTGCATTTATAATTTTAGATTTATTTGGAAATGGAAGTAGTTTGGCGACAATAATATCTTGTGGATATGGATTGTCTGACATGGTATAAATCATCGAATTATAATCTTCAGAAATTTCGCTGAAACCATAATTTCCAATAACTGTTCCGTAAAATAAAACCAATAAATAAACTGCAACACACAAAATAATAATTGTTCTGAGGTACATCAGAAGAAAAAATAGGGCTGCAAAAACGAAAATAAAGATAAATACTCGATCCAGATTGAAAGCCCATTCCAGGTCTATCAAATTTTGATGCAGTATGATGAAAATCGGAATGGTAATAAAAAGACTCAAAAGCATTATAATAATCCTGTCCCAAGGTGATTTCACCTGAAGCTTGGATTTTAAATACGGTAAGTCAATTTTAGGGAATTTCATCATACGAATCAAAAAGCAGGATTACAGTGCTTTTACGGTTTCTACAAAAATACTTTTTTTATCAATAATTCCCAGATCAAATAACTGATTTTGAATTTTATTAAAAGACTTTTCGGTTAAATTCTTTTGTGACCATTGTGTTAATTTTAGCCACTCTTTTATATCCTCCGCTTTTTGATTAAAAAGTTTGGATAATTTTTTGTCTATTTCCGGAATTTCCTTAAAATCTGTGGTTGTATTATTGATAATTTCAAGGATTTTCTCAACTACCTTGCCATTCTTTTTTAGAAATTCTTCACGAACAGCAATTATAAATGATGGCCAAGGAGTAGGGCAGTCGTCAATACGTCTAAAAACACCTTTGTCAACAAGTGGTTTGGTCATAAAACGTTCCCACATAAAGTAATCTGCTTTTTCATTGGTTAAAGCATCTACAGCGCCATCAATCGTATTTACGATTTCGAACTCCAAATCATCCATTTTCCAACCTTGCTCGTTTGCGTTTACATAAGCCATCAATTGCGATCCAGAACCAACTCTAGAAATTGCGACTTTTTTGTTTTTAAGGTCTTTTAAGGTTTGAAAATCAGATTTTGCTGCAACGTGAATTCCCCAGATTAAAGGTGACTGTACGTAAATCTGAACAATTTTACTCGGATTGCCTGCCGAGATATCTTTCAGAATTCCTTCAGTTAAAATTACCGCTAAATCTGTTTCGCCGTCGCGAAGCATTTGACACATCTTCCCGGTTCCTTCGGGAACATTTGTCCATTGTAAGTCGATGCCCTCTTCTTCAAATTCGCCATTTTCAATGCATAGATGCCATGGCAAATTGAAGTGTTCAGGAACACCCGCAATTTTGACAGTTTTCATTTATTTTAAGTTTAAGTTAAGTTGCTTGCTTGGTATGCGTATTATTGAGTTTGGTTAGTTTAATTTTTTAATAAATCTGTTCGATGTTTTTCAGAAAGACAAGGTTCTGCAAATTCGATAATTTCCTGTGATTCATATTCGTTCAACAGGCTTCTTACCAAAGAATAATCTACATCTTTTCCAATTTCTGCCGCAAAAAAGGTTTCGTTCAATGCTTCCGACAAACAATTAATTGCCTTTAATTTTTCGCGAATAATTTCCTTGTCAAAACCTTTTTCTAAAATAGCAATCTGAACAATCGAATTACCAGAGTTTTGAATCGTCTTTCTATGCATGAATTTTTCTTCCGTTTCATCAAATTCTGCGTAAAAAAGGTCATCAGTAGCAATTAAAGGTCCAAAAAAAGGAATGTTGTCCAATTTAAAAAGACCTTTTTCTAAATCAATAATTTCTGCCCACATGGTTTCAGATACTACTTCGTCTAGATAATCACTATAGTATTTAAATAATATTTTTTTATGCGTTTCTTGTTCCATTATTAAATTGTGTTCGCTTAAAATTAGCTTTCTATTTTTTTAATTAAAAATATAAGAGCTACAAAAATAAATATTCCTATAAGAAAATTCTTTTGAGCGGTTGTGAAGCCATTTTTATCTACATTCTTGTCTTTCTGATTCAGATAATACTCTAAATCTTTGACATATTTTTCTTCAATTGCTACATTTAGCAATTGAAAGAAACTCCATCGGAATAAACCGCCAATTCCTAAAAAGAAATAATTAAATAAATGCCCCATTTTAATGTACAAAATTAATTACTTGCAAGCTTATTTAGCGTATAAGTAATCAATTCATCTACAGCTTTATATGGGTCTTCACTGAAAGTTCCAGAAGCACGATTAGCAATAATGGCATTCAATGATAATGCATTATGTCCTAAAAGTGCAGAAAGTCCATAAATTGCAGCAGTTTCCATTTCTAAGTTAGTAATTTTAGTTTCATTAAAAATAAAATTATCCATTTTATTATTCAATTCTTCATCTTGAATATTCAAACGTAAAACCCTTCCCTGCGGACCATAAAAACCTCCAGCAGTTGCTGTAATTCCTTTAAATATTCTGTCCGATTCTATGACTTTCTCTAGCTTTTCAGAACATTGTGTTACATATGGTTTTCCTTTTTTCGGATCCCAATTAGTATGTTTTACAAATGCATCTTCAAGTTCAACATTCGAAACATCGTCAATTAGATAGGAGCGAAGCATATTGTCCAATCCTAATCCAAATTTAGACATTACAAAACTGTCGACAGGAATATCTTCTTGCAAAGAACCAGAAGTTCCAATTCTAATAATGTTTAATGACGTTAACTCTTCTTTTATTTCTCTGGTTTTTAAATCAATATTGACTAGTGCATCTAATTCATTAATAACAATATCAATATTATCAGGACCAATTCCTGTAGAAATTACAGAAATTCTTTTCCCTTTATAAATTCCGGTTTGTGTTTTAAATTCTCTCTTTTGAGTAGAATATTCAATCGAATCGAAAAATTGTGTTATTTTTTCTACTCTGTTCTGGTCACCAACAAAAATAATGTCGTGTGCAATATGTTCAGGACGAAGGTTTAAATGGTAAACGCTTCCATCCGGGTTTAATATCAATTCTGATGATTGTATCATTTTTTTTTTCTTTTTAAGGTTCAAAGAGGCAAAGGGACTAAGGTTCTGAGTTTTTTTGTTTTTTTGTTTTTTTGTTTCAGGTTTCAGGTTTCAGGTTGCTCTAGATAACTTGAAACTTGAAACTTTAAACATGAAACTTTAAACATGAAACTTTAAACATGAAACTTTAAACATGAAACTTTAAACAAATTATTTATCCTCCAACACGTTTGGTTTTAAATCCTTTTTCTTTTAAGATGGCCATAATTTTATCGCGATAATCTCCTTGAATGATAATCGAATCATCTTTAAAAGTTCCTCCCACGCTCAATTTGGTTTTTATTTCTTTGGCTAAAACTTTAAAGTCTTCATCAGATCCTTCATAACCTTCGATAATAGTGGTTGGTTTCCCTTTTCGTTTTTCAAATTTGCAGATCATTGGTTCTTTCTGAACATACAGAACGTGTTCTTGCTCTTCAACTTGTTCAGGTTCGTTTGATTCCACATGATCGGGAAATAAATTCTTTAATTGATCTTTAAAGTCCATATTTTTTTTTAATTCTTAAAAATAAATTCCAAGCATAAAGATATTTAAAAATTAAATTCCAAACCCCAAGAAAAACCTGGAATTTGGAATTTTAATTTTGGAATTTACTAAAGTTTATTTTTTAATTAAACCTAGCTCTACTAAACGTTCGTGTAAGAACTCTCCAGCAGAAATATCTTCATATTTTTTCGGATTTTCTTCATCTATACAATTTTCAAGACAGTCTAAACGCATATCACTTACAGGATGCATAAAAAACGGAATTGAATAACGTGAAGTTCCCCACAATTCTCTTGGCGGATTTACCACTTGATGAATCGTCGATTTTAATTTATTGTTTGTATGACGAGATAACATATCTCCTACATTGATTACTAATTCATCATCCTGAGCAATGGCATCAATCCAGTCTCCATTATGATTTTGAACTTGCAATCCTTTACCTTGAGCTCCCATCAACAATGTAATCAAGTTGATGTCTCCATGAGCAGCCGCACGAATAGCGTTTTCAGGCTCAGAAGTAATAGGAGGGTAATGAATTGGTCTTAAAATAGAGTTTCCTTCTTTTGCATATTCATCAAAATAAAACTCATCTAAACCTAAATGTAAAGCCAAAGCTCTTAAAACATAAACTCCAGTTTTCTCTAATTTTTGATACGCTTCTTTACCAACTACATTAAAACGTGGCAATTCAGTCACTTCAACATTATCTGGATATTCTGAAGCCCATCTAGAATCCTTGTCAACGTATTGACCAAAATGCCAGAATTCTTTTAAATCTCCTTCTTTGCGTCCTTTAGCATGTTCTTTTCCAAAAGAAACATAACCTCTTTGTCCGCCGATTCCAGGAATTTCATATTTATGCTTAGTTTCTAATGGCAAGGCGAAAAAGTTTCTAATTTCACCATAAAGTTCGTCTACCAACTGATCATCAAGGAAATGACCTTTTAAGGCTACGAAGCCAATGTTTTCAAATGCACTGCCGATTTCATTTACAAATTTTTGTTTACGTTCCGGGTTGTCCGAAAGGAAATCACGTAAGTCTACACTAGGAATGTTTTGCATACTTTACATTTTATATTTAAAGAAAAAAGGTGTCATAAGCACCTTTCGCTAACAAAGGTAGAGAATATTTTAGAAAATAATCTCAAGCTAGGCGATTAAAAGTAGGTTTTGGATTAAAAAAACATTTGAGAATTCAATAAAATTAACTCAAATTGTTATATTTGAAACACTAAAAAACTAAAATTTACATGATTTTTTACCGACAAAACCTAACCGACGATCAATTAATAGACTTATATAAAAAATTACTAAAACCGCGCTTAATCGAAGAAAAGATGCTGATCTTGATTCGTCAAGGAAAAGTCTCCAAATGGTTTTCTGGAATCGGACAAGAAGCAATTGCTGTTGGAGTTACTGCTGTTTTAGATCAATCTGAATACATTCTTCCAATGCACCGAAATTTAGGTGTTTTTACAACAAGAGAAATTCCGTTGCATCGTTTGTTTTCGCAATGGCAAGGTAAAGCAAATGGCTTTACTAAAGGTCGCGACAGAAGTTTTCACTTTGGAACACAAGAATACAATATTATTGGAATGATTTCGCATTTAGGTCCTCAGTTAGGAATTGCCGACGGAATTGCCTTAGCGAATAAACTTCAGGACAATAAAAAAATCACAGCTGTTTTTACAGGAGAAGGCGCTACAAGCGAAGGAGATTTTCACGAAGCTTTGAATATTGCTGCTGTTTGGAAACTTCCTGTAATGTTTATTATAGAAAATAATGGCTACGGACTTTCAACGCCAACCAACGAACAATATGCTTGTGAAAACCTTGCAGACAAAGGAATAGGTTACGGAATTGAAAGTTGGATCATTGACGGAAATAATATTGTAGAAGTTTACAACAAACTTTCTCAACTAAAAGAAGAAATGAAAGAGAACCCTCGTCCTATTTTATTGGAATTTAAAACATTCCGAATGCGCGGGCACGAAGAGGCGAGTGGTACAAAATACGTTCCGCAAGATTTAATGGATCAATGGGAATTGCGAGATCCTGTAGCGAATTATAAAAAATACTTATTAGAAAACGAAATTCTTTCTGAAGAATTAGATGAGCAATTTCGTGCTGAAATCAAACAAGAAATCGACGAAAATTGGGCTATGGCAAATGCCGAACCGGAAATTGAACCAACTTACAGTGGAGAATTAGATGACGTCTATAAACCTTATCAATATGAAGAATTTAACACCGAAGCAGAAACTGAAAACATCCGTTTTATTGATGCTATTAGAAACGGTTTAAATGAATCAATGCAAAAGCACCGAAATCTGGTTTTAATGGGACAAGATATTGCAGAATATGGCGGAGCATTTAAAATTACAGATGGTTTTGTAGAATTCTTCGGAAAAGATCGTGTTAGAAACACACCGATTTGCGAAAGCGCCATTGTTTCGACCGGAATGGGATTGTCTATAAACGGTTATAAAGCCATTGTAGAAATGCAATTTGCTGATTTTGTTTCAACTGGATTTAACCCAATAGTAAATCTTTTAGCTAAATCGCATTATCGTTGGGGAGAAAAAGCCGATGTTGTCGTAAGAATGCCTTGCGGCGGCGGAACTCAGGCTGGACCATTTCATTCGCAAACAAATGAAGCTTGGTTTACTAAAACACCAGGTTTAAAAGTGGTTTACCCAGCATTTCCTTATGATGCAAAAGGACTTTTGAATACATCTATAAATGATCCAAATCCGGTTTTATTCTTCGAACACAAATTATTGTACAGAAGTATTTATCAAGAAGTTCCAAAGGAGTACTACACTATACCTTTAGGTAAAGCCGCTTTGGTAAAAGAAGGAAAATCTGTAACGATTATTTCGTTTGGCGCACCTGTTCATTGGGCTTTAGAAACTTTAGCAAAACATCCAGAAATCGATGCTGACTTAATTGATTTAAGAACTTTACAGCCTTTAGATAAAGAAACGATATTTGAATCGGTTAAGAAAACAGGTAAAGCCATAATCTATCAAGAAGATACTTTATTTGGCGGAATTGCAAGTGATATTTCGGCTTTAATTATGGAAAATTGCTTTGAATATCTGGACGCTCCTGTAAAACGTGTGGCAAGTTTAGATTCTCCAATTCCGTTTACAAAAGCTTTGGAAGATCAGTTTTTACCGAGAAATAGGTTTGAGGAGGTTTTATTAGAATTACTAAAATACTAAGTTTAAAAAACTTACTAAACATAAAAAAGGATGAGTAAAACTCATCCTTTTTCTTTATTATATTCTAAGAAAATCTTATAACCTTAGAATCTTAGCAACTTAGAATCTTTATTTAGCCTCTACTTCAAAAAGCTGCACTTGACTTTTCAATCTTTCGATCAACAAATTCATCATTCGTTTATTTAAATTAGACGAGTTTTGAATGTAAGTATCATACTCATCAATTGTAAAAAGTCCCATAACGATGCCTTTTAGTGAATTTCGAAACTTGATATCTTTTTGAATGGAATTTTCAATTGCCTGCAATTTCTTTTCAACTGAATAAGAATAAAAATCCCGTTTGTTTTTATTGATATAATTAACAAAAACGGCAATAAATAAATCGTTTTGCAGCTTCAAAATTGGTCTGATCGTTTGGTTTTGGAATAACTCATCTGGTGAAGATTGAGCACTTACGGTTCCTAAAGTTTCGCCTCTGAATTCTTTTAAAAAAGTGTCTCTATCTTCCATGGTATTTGTTTTAAGTTTTATTTAAAGTTAACTAAATAATCCCACAGTAAAACCTATTTTTGTTTTTATAAAAATAAAATATGCGATTATTTCTGTTTTTCTGCTTATTATTTATCTCCTGCAATTCTAAAGAAGATAAGGATAAATACAATCGTGAACTGTATCGTGCTGTAAATAAAAAAGATACAGCAGTTTTAGACATTCATATCAACGATAAACGTTTTTATGGAAGATATGAAATCTATCATTATGGAACCGGAAAAGATTCTGGCGATGTTAGAGGAGATTTAAAAGGAGACACACTTAGAGGAGATTATCACTATATCTCTTTCGGCGGAAACTGGAAAAGAGTCCCTCTGGCACTTTTAAAGAAAGACAAAAAGCTTTTTTTAGGAAAAGGAGTAATCGGAACCTATTTCAATCTTCCATGCTATGTTCCAGAAGTTCCAATTGATTATAAAAATCCAGAATTTACTTTTGAGAGAATAGAGAAGGAGTAAGGGTTTGTTTCAGGTTTCAGGTTTCAGGTTTCAGGTTTCAGGTTGAAATGGCTTGTGTGTTCAACCGCAAAGTACGCAAGGTTTTTGACTAGGTAAAACTCAGTAAAAACGCAAAGTTCGCAAAGCTTTGTCCAAAAAACTTTGCGAACTTTGCGTAAATCTTAGCGTGCTTTGCAGTTAAACTTGAAACCTGAAACCTGAAACAAAAAAATCAATTCAACGTTGAGGGCAATTCAAAAATTTCAAGATCAAAATATCTTACAGAAGCCATAACGTGATCGAAAATATCAGACATTATATATTCGTAGTTTGCCCAGCGTTTATCGCTTGAAAAAACATAAATTTCTAACGGAACTCCATGTGCGGTCGACTGTAATTGTCTACACATAATATGCATATTTTTGTTCAACCCTGGATGATCGTTTAGATACTGCATGATGTATTTTCTAAACAATCCTAAATTGGTCATATTTCGACCATTTAGTGAAAGTGTTTTATCAATTCCTCTCAGATCATTGTATTTTTCGATTTCCGCTTGACGGCCATCAATATAAGAAGTAATCAATTGTACTTTTCGTAGTTGATGCAAATCTTCATCATTCAAAAAACGAATGGTGCTACTTTTAATTAAAACATGTCTTTTAATACGTCTTCCATCCGATTTCTGCATTCCGCGCCAGTTCTGAAAAGAATCGGAACTTAAAGCATATGTTGGAATGGTAGTAATCGTGTTGTCAAAATTTCGAACTTTTACAGTCGTCAAATTGATTTCGATTACATCTCCGTCGGCTCCGAATTTATCCATTGTAATCCAGTCGCCAATACGAACCATATCGTTTA
The DNA here is from genome assembly GCF_020026915.1 of Flavobacterium potami. GTDB lineage: Bacteria > Bacteroidota > Bacteroidia > Flavobacteriales > Flavobacteriaceae > Flavobacterium > Flavobacterium potami. Next base: position 133,389 of record NZ_JAINUY010000003.1, read on the forward strand.
TGGCAACCTGAACACTCGAAACGAATCCAAGAATTGTATCTCTAAAAATCAAGATAATAATGGCCGAAAGTGTTCCTAAAATGGTTAATAATTCACCTCTTTTGATTCCGAACAAAGTTGAAATAATCATTGCAACACCAAAAATCCAAAGAATGATCATGATAACCTGAACAAAACTATCGATTGGTTTATCGCTGTATTCCGGTTTTTGTTTTAAATAATCGCGTAACGAATTAAAAATTGTTCTAACGATCCACAATCCAAGCAGTACAATATAAATACCCACTATTTTTCCGAACATCGACTCCCAATATTCGTATTTGTCTAAAATAACGGGAACCGCTTTGTAAATAAAGAAAAACGGAATTAAATAAGCCGTATATCTAGTGGTTTTGTTTTGAATTAAATAATCGTCAAACTTTGTTTTCGTACGCTGTGCAAAAATGGCAGTCAAAGTGACTAAAATAAATTTGGCCACATAATAAATTACGTAAGCCAATGCTATTAAAATAGCAATATTAAAGATCAAACTGGTATAAGACGCAACATTGCGGCTCATTCCCCAATCTCTAAAAGTAGGATATAAAAAATTAAATATTTTCTCCAAAAGCTTATGCATTTGCTAAATATTTTTTCTCTATGTAGAAAGTTCCAAATGGAATTAGAGAAGCAATAAGAATAATTCCGAAGGTTTTTAAATCCCAATTCATGGATTTTTTCAATAAAAATGCTAAAATAATATATCCGATAAATAAAACACCATGTGTCATTCCTAAAGGACGTAATAAGGTATGATAAAGTTCAGGATTATTGTTTTTGATAATCAACATATTAGCAAACAATACTAAATAAGAGATTCCCTCTAAAATGGCAGTAACTTTGAAAATCTTGAGCATGTATATATATTTTAAGTTTTATGCCAGCAAAATTAAGGATTCTAGATTGATTTCAGAATTTAAAAACTCAAATTTAAATCAGTTCCATATCGTCAAAATTGGAATTTGGAATTTAAAAAATTGAAAATTATCTTTACTGTATGAGTAAAAGAGATTTAAAAAAATATTTAGGAGAATTAACCAAAGAGCAACTAGAAGAACAATTAATAGAATTGTATGAGAAATTTGCTCCAGTAAAAGTCTATTACGACTTTGTTTTTAACCCAAAAGAAGACAAATTACTACAAGATGCCAAGGTCAAAATCTCGCATGAATATTTTCCGATCAAAAAACCTGGAGCAAAATGGCGTCCTAAAGCCAAAATGCGTCGATCGGTTGCTCAAAAACTAATAAAACATTTCATGATGCTTGGTGTCGATTCTTATGTTGTAGCAGATATTATGCTTTACAACATTGAAATTGCGCAAACGTTTTCTTCGCAAAATTTCATCAAGCAAGAATTATTTTACAAAAGTATCTTTAATTCGTTTGAACAAGCTGTTAATTTTATCATCTCAAATGGAATTTTTAATGATTTTAAATTACGAATAAATGGCATTTTAGAAGAAACTATGCAACAAAAATGGAAAAATAAGTACGATTTTGAGACAATTTTAGACAAAATTGACCTTTAAAACCACTTCCCATATAAAATCTTTATTTAAAAAAAACATTTATTTTAGGTTAAAATAAGATGAATAACTGTTTTTTCGGTGTATTTTTGCAAAAATCCAAAAATAAACAATGTCTCAAAACACTTTAGAAATACAAAGAGAAGAGAAGAAAGAACTTTATGCATACCAAAAAGGCGATATTGACGCCATTTTTGACCGTTTAGACAATGCTCCTCCAAAACATCATTTATTGTATCAACTTCCTACCGGAGGTGGAAAAACAGTAATATTTTCTGAAATCGTTCGTCGTTATTTATCTAATAATGACAAAAAAGTTGTGGTACTAACGCACCGTATTGAACTTTGTAAGCAAACTTCAAAAATGCTTACAGGTTTCGGAGTGACCAACAAAATAATCAATAGTAAAGTAAAAGAACTGCCAGATCAGAATGATTTTTCTTGTTTTGTGGCAATGGTCGAAACTTTAAAAAATCGTATTAACGATGAAAAACTTCATCTAGATAATATCGGTTTGGTCATTATTGATGAGGCACACTATAATTCATTTAGAAAATTATTAAACTCATTCAAAAATGCTTTTATTCTTGGAGTAACAGCAACACCTTTGAGTTCAAATATAAAATTACCAATGCACCAAAGTTACAATGAACTGATTGTAGGAGATACAATTGGATCATTAATCGACAAAGGTTTCTTGGCAAAAGCAACCACATACAGTTATGATGTTGGTTTGACTTCTCTAAAAGTAGGCATCAATGGTGATTATACCGTAAAATCATCAGATGATTTATATACGAATACTTTGATGCAGGAGAAACTTTTGCATGCATACACAGAACGTTCATTAGGTAAAAAAACATTGATTTTCAATAATGGTATTCATACTTCATTATATGTGTATGAAACTTTTAGAGAAGCAGGTTACGACATCAGACACCTTGACAATACAAGTAGTTCTGAAGAACGTAAAGATATTTTGCAATGGTTCAAAAAAACTCCAGATGCAATTTTGACTTCTGTAGGAATTCTAACAACTGGTTTTGACGAGCCGACGGTTGAAACTATTATCTTGAACAGAGCAACAAAATCATTGACTTTATATTTCCAAATGATTGGTCGTGGTTCTCGTAAACTGCCAGGAAAAGATGAATTTACTGTTATTGATTTAGGAAACAATGCTGCGCGTTTCGGTTTATGGAGCGATCCTGTAAACTGGCAGCACATATTTAAATCACCTGAATTTTATCTTGAAAATCTTCGAGATGATCAGGAAATTGAAATGTTTTTCAAATACAGTATGCCTCCTGAATTAAGAGCAAAATTCAGTAAAACAGCCGATGTAAGTTTTGATGTAGATGAAGAACACAAATTAATTATCAAACAAAATTTACGTTCAAAAGTAGTTTTGGATAAATCTCTAGAACAACATGCTGCAATGTGCGTAGATAATACAGAAACGCTACAGGAAGCTAAAATGTTAGCAAAAGAATTGGATGATGATATTGAAGATCGTATTAAGCGTTATTCTAAATGTCTGAGTCAATGTAGTAAAAACTACCGCGAATGGCTTGTTGATGATTATAAACAAAGATTAACATTATTAATTGGTAAAAAATATCGTGAGAAAATCATGAACGAACCGGATTGATTAATTTAGTTTTATTTGTTTCAGGTTTCATGTTTCACGTTGTTGGAATCTAAAACATTATATAAATAATAAAAAGGAGAAATGGCATTTTAGTTAATGAAATTTCTCCTTTCAATCTTATTAAGTTTCCGTGTAACTTGAAACCTTAAACTTTAAACAAAAAAAACAAAAGTTATGTCTAAATCATTCTCAACATTAGGAATTTCTGCTCCAATATTAAAATCTTTAAGCGATTTAAATATTGTTGAACCAACAGAAATACAACAAAAAGTAATTCCGTTATTTTTGAGCGAAACTCATGATATTGTTGGTCTAGCAAAAACAGGAACGGGTAAAACTGCTGCTTTCGGATTGCCTTTGCTACAATTAGTAAAATCAGATTCTAATGCAGTTCAAGCCGTTATTCTTGTTCCAACAAGAGAATTAGGACAACAGATTTTTAGAAATCTTGAAGACTTTTCAAAACATATTCCAAATATTTCTATAGCTTCAATTTGTGGAGGAACTCCAATAAAACCACAGATAGAAAGATTAAAGGAAGGTGCGCAGATTGTTGTAGCAACTCCAGGTCGTTTAATCGATTTGATTCAGCGTAAAGCAATTGACTTAAAACAAACCGAATATCTAGTTTTGGATGAAGCCGACGAAATGGTTGCTATTCTTAAAGAAAGTCTAGACGAAATTATAGCAGAATTACCCAAAAAACACCGCACTTTATTATTTTCTGCGACACTTCCAGGAACAATCAAACAATTGATTCAGAATTATTTGAACAAAAATGTAGTTCAAATAAGTGCCAGTATGGAAACTGTTGGCAACGAAGGTATTGATCATGAATATATTGTAGTTGATCCTATCGAAAAGCTTGAAGTTCTAATGCATTTCCTAAATTCTAGAGATGGAGAAAGAGGAATTATTTTCTGCAAAACAAAAGCTGCAGTAAATAAATTAGCTAAAAACCTAGCGATTAATAAGTTTTCTTCGGGAGCACTTCATGGAAGTCTGACACAAGGAATTCGCGATAGAATTATGGAGCAATTTCGTGAAGGTCATATCAATATTTTAGTTGCAACCGATTTAGCTGCAAGAGGAATTGATGTAAAAGAGATTTCATACGTAATTAATTATCATTTGCCTGATACTTACGAAAATTACGTTCACCGAAGCGGAAGAACGGCAAGGGCAGGGGCAAAAGGACTTTCTTTAACGGTTTTACAACAAGAAGAAGTTTTTGAAATTGCTGATTTTGAAAGAGAATTGGGAATTAAGTTTTCAGAATTTAAAAAACCAACTGCAGCAAGTCTTGAAGAAAACAATATGCTTTTATGGGCAAAACAAATCTTCAAAACAAAACCAAATCACGAACTTTCTAGTGATTTAAAAACTAAAGTTAAAACTGTTTTTCATCATTTGACCAAAGATGAGCTAATCGAAAAATTAATGGCAAGTTATGTCCTACAGAACAAAATCGATATAGTTGATAAAACAGTTAAAAAATTCAAAAAGTAAATAATATGACTTTTGTCATTGTATATTAAAGTTGTACATTTATAAGGAATTATTTTATAATCCTACTTAATACAACATATATGAAAATAGTCATTATTGGGGGTGGATTTGCAGGTCTTAATTTAGCAAAAGAGCTTGTAAATCAGCCTCAAATACAAGTAACACTTGTAGACAAGAATAATTATAACTTTTTCCCACCACTTATATATCAAGTTGCTACAGCTTTTTTAGAACCATCGAGCATTAGTTATCCTTTTAGAAAATTTTTTGCAGGTAAAAAAAATCTGCAGTTTCGTTTAGGTGAATTATTATCTGTTTCTCCTGCTGAAAAGAAAATTACTTTGAGTAATGGAGAATTAGAGTATGACCATCTTGTTTTTGCAACTGGAGCAGAGACGAGTTATTTTGGTATGGAAAACGTAATGAAAAATGCCATTCCGATGAAAACCTTAAATGATGCCATCGTAATGCGTAACACATTGCTTAAAAACCTTGAGAAAGCTGCCATTTGCAAAGATATGCGTAAAAGACGTAAATTACTTACAATTGTTGTAGCAGGAGGGGGGCCGACAGGAGTAGAGGTTTCTGGAATGTTTGCCGAAATGAGAAAAAGTATTCTTTTAAAAGAATATCCTGAGTTAGATACATCTGCAAGTAATGTATATTTAGTAGATGGAGGCGATGCTTTATTGGCTCCAATGAGTAAAGATTCTCAAAAAGATACTTTAGAAGCCTTAACTAAACTAGGTGTTGTAGTAAAATTGAACACGAAAGTTGTTGATTATGTTGATGATACCGTGGTCTTTGAAAATGGAGAAACCATAAAAACCATAAACTTAATTTGGGCTGCCGGAGTATCTGCTAAAATCTTTGAAGGAATTCCAAAAGAAAGTTATGGACGAGGCAGACGTATGGCCACAGACGCTTATAATAAGGTAAACGCTGTTGATAATATTTATGCTATCGGAGATACTGCCATAACAGCTGGCGATGTAAATTTTCCAGACGGACATCCACAGGTTGCTCAGGTTGCAATTCAGCAAGGATTAAATCTGGCTAAGAACTTTAAAGCTATGGTAGAGAATAAACCTCTTAAGCCTTTCGCTTACAAAGATAAAGGTTCTATGGCTATTATCGGAAGAGCAAAAGCCGTTGTAGATTTACCAAGTCCGAAATGGCATTTTAAAGGCTTCTTTGCTTGGATAATCTGGTTGTTTATTCACTTAATTTCTTTGATTACGTATAGAAACAGATTGAATACATTCTGGAACTGGATGGTTGCTTATTTCGCAAAAGATCAATCTCTTAGAATGATTATCAGACCTGATAAAAAGATACAAAGCTAATTTTAGAAATTCCAATTTTTTAAAATTAAATTCCAATAAAAAAGCCTAAATCTTTGATTTAGGCTTTTTAGTATTTAAGTATTCCAATTTTGGAATTTGGAATTTAAAAAATTGGAATTTTACCATTTTTAGTGCCCAATCATAACATCATCACTATCTGACAATTCTACTTTATTTTTAATGAAACGCTTTCCTATATTTAAAATAACAAAAGCCGTTATTGTGGTTGTAGTCATAATGGCAACCATTGGTGCCACAGAATCTTTTACAAAAACTCCAATTGCAAAAGAAGCCAAAGCACCTAAACCTAATTGAATAGCTCCCATTAAAGCAGATGCACTTCCTGTATTTTTAGCAAATGGCGCCAATGTCAGCCCTGCGGTGTTAGGATTGGATATTCCTAAACATGCTAAAAACAGGAATAACATTCCGATTGTTTCATACAAGCCTAAAAGATCATTTAAAGCTAAAAATAGAAAAACAATACTAATAATGGATTGGGAAATCAATGCTCCAAAAATCATTTGTTCACTTGAAAATCTTTTCAATAACATCGAATTTAATTGGCTAGAACCAATAAAACTTACTGACATCAAGGCGAAAATCCATCCATATGTTTTGGCATCAACCTTGTAAATATCCATAAAAACTAGAGGAGAAGCTGCTACATAAGAAAACAATCCAGAAAAAGCAATTGCTCCAGTAAATGCATAAGTATAGAATTGAGGTTCTTTTAAAACCAATAAAAAATTACTAATAATTGGTTTTGGTTTTAAAGAAATGGTAGTATCAGGTTTATAGGTATCTGGAAGCCCAATTTGCGAGGCAACCAAAATAACAATCCCCATACACATCAATATAAAAAATACAGCGTGCCAACCTAAATCTTCTGTTACATAACCACCAATAGTTGGCGCAAGCATTGGCGAAAGTCCAACAACAAGCATCAAAAGAGAAAAAACTTTTGGAATATCTTTCACAGGAAATAAATCACGAACCATTGCTACAGAAGCCACAGTCGCCGCACAACTACCAATTGCCTGAATAAAGCGAAGGAATATAAAAGCATCTATATCAGCAACATAAATACACCCTAAAGAAGCCAGAATATAGACTAGAAGTCCAATAAACAAAGGTTTTTTGCGACCAAAACGATCTAATAATGGTCCGTAAAGTAATTGTCCAGCAGAAATTCCGATAAAATAACTAGATAAACTCATAGAAACTTTCGCAACAGAAGTATTTAAATCTTTTGCAATTCCAGAGAAACCAGGCAAATACATATCAATTGAAAAAGGACCAAGAGCAGTAAGAGATCCTAAAATAAGGATCAGTTTTATATATTTTTTCGTTGTCATTTTCTTAAAAAAGGGCTTATAATTTTTTGCAAAGGTAAAGATTTCTTATCTTGTAGTAGAACTTAAGGAAGTTTATAAAATTAAATTACTGTTACGAAAAACAAAATCTTGTCGTAACTACTTATTAATCTTAAAATTAAAAACATGAGAAAGTACCTTTTATTATTCGCCGTTTTATGCACATCAATTTCATTTGCTCAAACAATTACATCTAAACAAGAAGAAGCGAGTATTGCACAATACGAACTTCTTAAAAAAGTAAATCAATATTACCCAGACATTACGTTAAGCAAATCTGTAACTAATTTTTATGCAGATGGAAAAATTATTGACACACAACAAGAGTTTGATTTAAGAGGAACCAAATTTTCAAGCTACAAACTTGGAATTGGACCTGATAATAAAAAAGTCTTATTTGACTATGTATCAACCGAAGCAGGACATGTTCACGGTGATGTAACTATTTTTAACGGAAATGCATTGAAAACAACATTTAATGAAAAAACGAATCAAATTGATGTTTCATTGAATGGAAAATCAGTTTATCTGAAAAAATTATAAATTTTACCAATTTAGAAAAGGCACCATAATTTTATGGTGCTTTTTTAGTTTATATTTGATTCTCAGAAAACAAAAAACTCAATAATGAAAAAATTCATTTTACTTCTATTTTTAATTGCTTTAAAATCTTATTCACAAAACAGATTCTCAGGAACCTGGAGTAATGAAAAATGTAAAGACTGTAAAAAAGAATACATTTTTACAATTACTATAGCACAATCTAACTCAGCAATTTTTGGAACAGCAGAAATTACAAGCGATCATAAAGAATTAAATACAGGGATTTTAGAAGTTTCCGGATATGTTTATCCGCTTGGTGATAAGGCTCAAATTAAATTGAAAGATAAAAATGGAGTTTCTTCAGGTGCAGTTTTAATGGCAAATGATGGAGCTATGCAATTCTCAAAACGTGGTGGCGCTGATCTGGTTCCAAAAGAATTGATTTTAAATAAATTGTATTAGGAAGATTTTATTAGAATTAAAATTTTCGAATGAGAAATTAAACTAACAAATATGTTATGCATTTAAAATCCTTGCAAAATATAATCAACTGAGCGTCAATCACAATAGTATTAATTTGAACTATAATTTATAGTATGATTTGCAGTATGTCCAAGAAGATGTTAACAACTTTATTAACAGGATCTTTTTCCCCTATTTTGAAGAAATCTAAAGATATAAAAAAAATATGGACATAAAAAAACCCCGTTTTATTGGGGTTCATTTATTAATCTCTATTACTAATGTTTTCTAGCATAGATTCTATTCTGCCTAAACGATTATCTATATCCGACAAATCAATATCATCTATCTTGTCTTTAATCGATGATAATGTGTCGTCAATGTAGCCTAATTTAGTTTCCAGTCTTTGAAGACCTTTATCTATATAATCAGTATTATCTTTTACATCTATGATATTTCTTGTATACTTACTTATATCTTCTAATAATTCGATAATATCCTGCGCTTGTTGATCTGTCATTTAAATATTTTTTAAGGTTAGTATTAGTTAGTTATTTGATACAGCAATTTACAATATTTATTTATCCTTTTACTTCATTGATCAATTTACCATTAATAAAATATTGCATCAACGATTTTCCTTTAGCCAATCTATATAATGTACGAACTGTATTACCGTCAAAAGTTCTTACCTCTCCAAAAGTTAAAACATCATCCGGAGTTAGAAATGTATAGGATAAACAACGATTATCTAAAATTGTAACATTATACAATTTAAATTTAGAAGTATTTTCATAAACCAAATCAGAAGATAATAACTCGTTTGTTTTAAAATTATTCTTGAATTTATTTTTAACCTGCTTACTAATCATGATATCGGGATAAATAAGGTTTACCTTTTTAATCAACTCATATTGTTCAAGTGATGCCGTATCTGTTTTTTCAAGATATACTTTCATATCTGAATCCTGCGCAAAAACTGGTAATGACAGTAATACAAAAAGTAATAAAGTAATTTTTTTCATGTGGTTTTGTTTTGTGAGTTTATAATTACTAAAGATTTTCAAATATAGTGCCAATAATTTTAATTTCACTCTGTCAATTGCTATAAAAGAATAAATAATTATACCTTAGTGCAAACAATAAAATAAGAAAATTATGAAGCATATTAGAGTAACTGTCACCAATTTAGATCTAGGAGATAAAAATTATAGTCCTAATGACTTTTTGCAACAAGCTACAAAACAGCTTAACACATTTGAATACATAATTTACATCAATCACATAACATGTATTTCATCAAATATAACTGGAGGAGCAGATATAAGATTAAGTTGTGGAAAAGAAATTCCTGTATTGGATAATCTTATGAATCTTGAGCAGAAAATTGAAAGTGCTTATAGCTCGTAATAAAAAGAAGCCTTTGTAAATTAATACAAAGGCTTATCTATTATATAATCATTGAAATATTGTCGAGAAATATAATTACCAGTTTTACGATTGTAAATATTAATGTAGTGATAATCAAATCCGACATTTTTACACCAATTATGCAGGTAAAATATTGACTTACAAAACTCAACTTTGATAGGTCTTATACTTTTATCTTTATTAAAAATCGTGCAACTGTAGGGAGTTGGAGTATTATTAGCCATTAAATGTAGACATTGGAAACAGTTAACTCTACTAATGCATCAGGAGATTTTAACGTAACACTATCGTTATTACCCCTGTAATTTTGAATAATATTATTATAAAAAAGTTCAACTTCAGTTCCAAAATCGTTAAGTCTAAATTTACGATGAACTACAGCAAATTCCTTAGTTTTTAAGTTAAAGAACATTTCAAACTGAGTAAAATCCGAGAATACATAAGCACCTCCTGATAAATCTACAGGTTTAATAAAAAAGTTGAAGAAAGGAAAAGACTTTCCAGATGCTATTCTTGATGCGGTATTTAAAGTAGTATAATTATTAGGAACTAAATTTGATATCACTGTATTATCAAGTAAATCATAAGAGCCATCAAGATATATTCTTATCGTAACCTTAGCAAAAACAGATACATTGTCGTAACGAGAGCTTAAAGAACCACCAATAAAGTTTTTTTTAACCAAAGTAGGACGGTTGTAAATAATTAATTCAGGAGTAGTAGCACCACTCGGCATAGACATTACATCAACCTGATGACGCACCATGCTCTTAACATCTACATCATGACGAGGAATAGCACCGTAAATCATTGCATTAACTATAGGTACATCTACACCGACATTCGTTAATTCAAATCTTACTTTTTTATTCGCTTCAAAAAAATGATTTAAAGGAATGACATTTAAGTCTGACATCTCCAAATCATTTATAATCGAAGTCATAAACAAGTTGTCAATGGCTATAAACTCTACACGATCTACTCTTTTATTATCAATGAAGACGCCAACAATAAAAAACTGAACATCAATTCCCTCTACTAAATAATGACTACCATAATTTATATCATTTTGTTCGTCATAATAATAATCAACATAAACTAAAGGCTTAACTTTTAAAGAATAACTTTCATCTATATATTGAATGTAATGTCTTGTATTCATAATTAATTAAATAAGGGAACTTTCTTCAAGTCCGAAGTTGATAAATATTTTTTCAAATCAGCTTTCAAATCACGTCTTGTAATAACATAATAACAGCCGATTACTAATGGCACAGTTGAACCTTGCTTAACTTTAAGTAACTCCTTAATTGTTTCATTTTCATTTTCGAAATTAGAAAACGGCTCAGTTATCCAAGTGAACCAAGGTGCATCTTTTGTTTGCTTATTTGTACCCAACCAAACTGCTAAAGATTCTGCTATATCATGAACTTCTTTACGTGATGTAATTTTGTTCAATTCAATTTCTTTTGTCATTGGATTAGATACTGCAATTCTTAAATCCTTTTCTGCGTTTTCGAGTTCTTTTTCCTCAGCGTCTTGTGTGAATTTATCATACCATTTTTTCAATAGTGGATAAAACACAATTATACCAGTAATAAGAATCCAATATTTTTGCAGAAAGTCAAAGAGCCAAACTGTATTGGCTTGGCTCTTTGTTCTATTTGTTATCTCTCTTTGAGCCATGGATTATTTTTTCTTAAATAATTTATAAGCTAAAAAACCCGCTAAAGCAACTAGTACAACATTTGCAACAGTTTTATTGTTTGCGTAAAAAAGTTTGATTTTATCTAACATCTTGTTTAAATTTTGAATTAATAATTTTTATCTTTTTTTGCGTTTGTTTAGACTGTAACGCTGTAAACAGTATAAAAAAAAAGCAGTACGGGAATAATCAAATAATTAAATTTGAACTTCTTTTTAGCCGTTACCGTCACACCTGAAAGATTATAATCTCCCATAATGTCAATAGCATCTTGAATATCTGAATCGTAAATTAAATTATGATCAGGAGAACATTCGTGTTTAATAATAGCCCTTGCAATAACCAAGTAAAACTTAGCATCTACAATTTTGATCGTTTGGTCAGGGTCTAAACCGACAGCCTTTGAGATAACCTCAATATATTTTTGAGTATCATTTTCGGAAGGTGGCGCATATTCAGTTATCAATTTTCTAACTGTATTTTTGCCCTTGTCAATGTCATTGGTTAAATCCCTTAACATTGCACGAATACCAAATTTTACTTCTGTAAATTGCTCAAAGTGCTTATCTGTATTCTGTGCATTTGGTATTTTACCTTGCCAAGCAATATTTGTTAGAACCAAATTGCCCGGATTATTATTTCGAACACCTCTTGTTAAATCTTTTCGACCTAAAAAACTACTCATTTTCTTCTACAATTTGAGGTTTAGCAGGTGTTTGCGGTTCATCTTTTCCGAAATCTAATTTGCCTAGTTCGTCAGACACAACCTGAATACCTTTCAAAATTGCAGTTACAACCGCACCATATTTTACGATAATCCCAATTATCGAAACAATTCCTTTCAAATTTTTCATGACTTATTTTGTTTTAATTGTTTTCTTTTTTCTAAATACTCTTTGAGTAGATCAACCCCCTCATGTAAGATCAGAGGGAGGAATTTTAATATTACCTTAAACATTAGTTTGAGCGTAAAAATGTACCTGCGTAACCTCCGTTTTTTGCACGTGGATTGATTACGAATGCCATCCCGTCAATTACTACTTTACCGCCATTTTTTTGCATTGTACCCCAATGAAATGACTGAACACCAGTTTTAGTGTTTGTGAAAGTACAAGCAACAGAACCAAACCAACCTTTGTCTGACAGATTTGATTTAGAAGTTGTTACACATTTTATTGCAATTAATTCTCCTTTGCTCAATCTCCAACCAGTTGTCAGATGTTGTTCTACACCTTTATTAGGACCCGAAAGAGGGGTGTAAGTAGTGTTTTTTGCACCTGAATGCTTTACTTTTTGATTATTATTATTGTTGTTATAATTCTGATTATTTGAACCATAACTTTTTTTACTTTGTGCCATTACTTTATAATGTGTTTGATTAATAGTATGAATTCAGCCAATTTTTTTAAAATTATTACTGCCGAATCTATCAGAAATACTATAAGATAGATTCGATAGTAATTCCTAGGCTTATCGTCTTTTTGCAACTCTTTTGCCTGTGTTATTGCGATCACGTCTTATAAACCAAATCAATGCTATAAGACCAGCGACTGCACCAATAACAATTTTCCAATTTCTTTGAAACCAAACTTTTATAGTTGATGTTACGACAGTTGCACCAACTTGACCGCTTCCCTCTACAAATCCAGCACTTAAACCATCATTTATGCCAGTAGCAACAGACTTTGCGAAAATATTAGCACCTGCATTTGCTATAGCACCAGTCGCTTGACTTGCTGTAGCTAAAGCCAACTGATTGTTATATTCAGCTTGCGCAGCATTATTGGCTTTTTTTGCTTCATGAGCATCTTGCAGATTTTGCGAAATGTTTTGAACTGTACCACCTACGAAAGGAATAGCACCCATAATAGGAGTAGCGACTTTGATAAGATTTTTGAAAGAAACATTTTTCTTAATGGCAGTTCCGATTTTTTTAAAGAATCCCATAGTTTACACCGTTTTTAAACATCTTACGACGAAATTAATAATTGAGCCTTGTGATTTATTGATCTCTAAACCAACAACAGCCACTAAAGGCAATGTCAATCTATCAGTTAAACCTTGAACCACTTTTCCATCGGAAAGGATTGCCTGAATTGGGTCAATATCACGGCTTAAAGTTTGCAATTCAAAAGGAAGGTATTTTACCACTTGACCATTTGCATATTGGTAAGACAAATCACTAATTGAATCGTCAACGGTCATAACAGCCAAATCAAATCCCTGAACGTCAACTTTTTTGTTAAACTCCTCAGATGCTACAGATTTTTGTTCGAAGAAAAACAAATTGTTTGTTTGTTGTGGCTCTTCAATTCCGTGTAAATCGTAATGTTTATCAGCAATCAAATCTTCTAAAGTAATTTTAATACTTTCTTTATCAGCAAGATAAATCGAACCTTCGTCTGCCAATTCACATAAAGCGATTAACGCATTATCAGCATCAGATTGAGTGTTTTCAGTTCCGTAAGTACTTGCTAAAATGAAATCTTTAAGCAATACTTTGTTTGCTAAAATGACATTCGAACCGTTACCACGTTCAATGTAAACACTGATTTTTTCATTTGTCAAAGCAGATAAAGCTAAATCACTTGAAATAATCAAAGCACCGATTGATTTTGTTACTTGTAATTCTGGCGATTTTGTAACGCCTGTAATAGTTGCAATTTTCATTTGTTATAAATTTTATTTGTTTAATTTCTTTCACAAAGGTTATTGCAACTATTAAAACACGTTACCGTTTTTTACCTATAATTACCGATTTTTTACTATTTTTACCTACTTATTCTTATTAAAACATGCAAAATGCTAAACATAAAACAACTTAAATTAGATTTAGCCGAACTTCGTATTAAAGTAGCAGAACTTAAAATTGCTGAAAAGAATGAAATAGAGGGAATTGAGTATGAGATTTTCCAATTAAAACAAAATCTAGTAAACAATTATTCTTTAACAAAATACGATGCACACATCAAATCGGAAATTCATAAAACTTCTTTATTTATTACAGATGTTGAGAGAATTATTATAGCGCATTCTTAAGTTAATATTCCGTAATCGATCAAGTCTTTAATCGTTAAATATTTTCTATTTAAAGCAAGACTATCTAAAATTATTTGATATTCTTTTCGAGCTGTCTTGTAGCTAACTTCCAATATAAATTGAAGTTGAACCTTATTAACTTTTTGGCTTAAATTTCTTGTTTTCATGGCTTATAAAAATAAAAGTTGGTGTTCGTGAAATAATTCAAAGTCAAATTCATTTACTAATTTTTCCTTTGTTCTAAATTCGTGCAGATAGAAATGTAATTTGTTTTTGAACCACATTAAAAGCGGTTTTTCAGTAGTCATATCTAAATCTTCAAGTAAAAGATTTAAAGCAACGATATAAGATATATCCTGATTGTTTGCGTAATACTCTCTAAATAGAGATTTCGCAAGTCGCTTTTTAATTGTTGTTGACGAAAGAACAACCTTTTTTAAACGTTTGATTATAGGATTGAATTTGGTAACCTGAGATTGCAAAAAATCAAAATCAAACAGAGTTATAAGCTTTTCTTTGTTAACCTGACTTTTGCCAGTATTCTCACGAAGTTCAAAAAAACCTTTGTTTGCAATCTTTAATAACTCATAAAGATTTGCTTTATCAAAAATACCCCAAGTCATTGTCTGACTGACATTTATATCAGCCTTAGAATGTTCATTTAATCCCCTAAAAAACGCAGAATTTAACTGATATTCAAAACGCCAAACATTTTCATTTTTTAAACCATTGTTATTGTAGTACTCATTTATATATGGTTTCTCAGTTAATTGCAATGACAGCGTTTTGTTATAGCATCTTATTATTTTGTCGGAAGTTCTTTTGCCAATTTGGAAGCCGTTAAGTATTGATTTTCCTTTGTACGTTTCAAAATAGCTTTGTAAATTTTTAGGACGCCCCGAAATAAGGTAGTTACCTGCAACAACATTACTATATAAATTACGGTAAGAATTGTTGATATCAGACTTGTCAAGGCAAATATCCAGTCTATTAATAGACTTAAAAATGTAGTTCGTTTCATCGCAAAATGCGTTTATGATACCTCTTAAGGCATCGTTAGACAATGTGTAAAATAGATTATTTTCGAATTGTAGTTGTGCAAATTGTTCGCTCATAATAACAGAACGAGGTTTTGCGGTATAAATACCAATTTTTAAATCTTCGTAGTATAAGTCAGCCCTCAGTTCAAAAATCTTAGTTCCGTACTCATAAGGTTTTAAACGAAATTTTGAATGTTCGGGAAATTCTCCAAAGGGCTGACCTTCGAGATTAATAATTAAGTAGTCTATATTTATAAGCGTAGTTTTTAAATTGTTGTTTTTAAATTTAGTCTGGGCTTGATGCCTTTCTTTATATGAAATCATAGTTTTTTAGTAGGTTTGAGTGAGTTAGTTGCCGTTATACCCTACGGCAACAATTTTAAAAATTACGAAAGGGGAGTAGTGAACAAAGAATAATGTGATTTTGGTAAATCGTTAACCGTAAACTCTTTTTTTGCTATGGCTTCGGTTATTTTCTTTTCGGTTTCAATAAACTTGCTTTTATAATTTGAAATTTCAGAATTAAAAGAAGAATTTATTTTCTGTGCGATTTGCTGAATTTCTTTAAGAATAAAAGAATGCTGATACTTAAGTTGTATCAAATCAACAGTTTCAACTGGATGCTTTGAATATTCGTTTAAATCGTGGTTTAAACCTGCCAATTCCAAGATTAAATTATCTCGTTTTTGAATTAAAAGTAAAATTGTTGACATATATTAAGGTACTAAAAGATTATGTTTAAGAATTTTTGAAAGAAGCGTTTTCATTGAATTGCAATAAAATATGAATTCGTGAACGCAGAAAGATTGAGTTATTATAAAGCAATCCGTACAAACTTTAATTGTAATTCCTATATTTGAACCACGGATTCTTAGAAATAATGTTTGATACTTTAAATGTGATGTTTTGCAAAATGGACGCATTTTCTTTAAAAATGTTTTTGCATTAAAGTTTGTGTGACGCATCTTGTTTAATTCTACAAGTAATAGCGTATAATTCTCTAAAGAGGATCGTTTTAAGGCCATGTGGTATTGTTAATTAGTTATACCACAAATGAACTATAATTTATATTATGTAAAATAGAATAATTCAAAAACCTTATATGCCTACTTTTTAAAGAATCTTGTCTAGAATAATAATTTTTATATAAATCAGACTTTTTACTGGTGCATCTACTTCTAAAATAATTTTTTCAATCTTCAAAACACAAATTCCTACTTCGTATAAATACCCTATATGATTTTTATTTTGAAAAATTTTCAAATATTGAAAATTCAGCTGAACTAATTATTCTTTAAAAACCGAAATCCTTTAAAATTCCAATCACTATAATTGCGTTATATGATTTTATATTTTAAAATTTTCAAAATATTAAAAATTTAGCGCGCTTAATATGTACCATTAAAATTCAGTTTTTCTCAAAATTCAAATCGGTATAAATGTGCTGTATGGTTTTGAGTTTGAAAAATTTCTAAATATTGAAAAATTAGCGTGCTTGATTTTAGAAACTTTATTTGTCATAAATAAAAAAAATTTTTTTTTGAAAACAGAAATATTCATTTTTTCGGAATACAAATACTTTTTTAAGCCTTATTGTCAGTATCTTTTAACATTTATTTAAAATAATTAGATTCTACTAAAGATACTTTCATTGTAAGACTTTATTTTAGTATTTTTACATTCGATACTTTAAAAATAAATTATCAAACATATGAATACAGTTGCTGAACATATTGCAGATTTTTTAAAAGAATACAAACCATTCGATAACTTGACATTTCAAGAATTATCGGATATTGCTACGAATATTCGTGTCATCAATTTAGAAAAACATGCAGTATTATTTCAAAATAACGATCCTCTACACGATAGTTTCTATGTCGTAGCTTCTGGTGTAATCAATCTGACAACAATTGCAGATGCTGAAGAAACGATTTTAAACAAATGTCATGAAGGAGATATTTTTGGTTTACGTCCGTTTTTTGCTAAAAACAATTACATGATGACAGCCAAAGCACGCGAAGAAAGCATCATTTATGCTATTCCAATTGCTGTATTTAGACCTTTTGTAGCTAACAATTCGGATGTTTTAAACTTCCTTTTGGAAAGTTTCGCTGTAAATTCCCGCCATACAAAAGACAGTATGAATGGAAATGGTAAATTACTTTCTGATACTGATTTCTTAGATCAGCAAACAGAAATGCAATACATTCAATCACTTAACTATAACAATTCGCCATTGACAACCGAAGCAAGCTCTATTATTAAAGAAGTTGCGATTTTAATGACCGATGCTATGGTTGACAACATAGTGATTTGCGAAAAAAATCAACCAATTGGTATAGTAACCAATGCTGATTTATCATCGAAAATTGCAACAGGCCGCTATCCTATTACCGAAACTATTGATAAAATTATGTCTTCGCCGGTTGTGACAGTTATAGAAAATGTTTCTTTGGCTGAGGCTCAGTTATTGATGTTAAAACACAACGTAACGCATTTATGTGTTACCAAAGATGGCACCAGCAAATCTGTAGTTAAAGGAATCATTTCCGAACACGATCTTATTGTAGCTCAAGCAAGTAACCCTGGTGTATTAATTAAAGAGATTAAACGTTCGCAGTTGCCAAAAGATTTAAAACAGATTCGCGATCGTCTGTCAGATTTGATTCAAAATTCTATTCAAAAAAATATACCAATCTCACATGTTAGTAATATTGCAAGTGAAATTAATTTAGCAATAATCAAACGAGCGGTTGAGTTATCTATTTTAGATTTGGGCTCCCCTCCTGCACGATTTGCTTGGTTAAGTATTGGTAGTCAAGGTCGTAAAGAACAACTTTTGCTAACAGATCAAGACAGTATTTTAATTTTTGAAGATGTTACTCCTGAAAAATACCGTGAAGTAAAAGATTATTTCTTAAGATTAGCCAAACGTACGACATCTATTTTAGAAAAAGTAGGTTACGAATATTGTCCAAACGGTCATATGGGAAGCAATATGCTTTGGTGTAAATCATTGAGTGACTGGACAAAACAATATAATAGCTGGATGAATACTCCTGGTGAGAATAGCAATGATCTAAGTAGTATTTTCTTTGATTATGAAATTGTTTTTGGTGAAGGCAAAATTGAAGAAGCTATTGAGAATGTAATTTTCAAAAATGCCGTAAATAACACTTTGTTTTTTGACTTTTTAGGAAATGATGCTTTAAAAAGAAATTCTCCTTTAAGCTTTTTCAAAAAATTTATTGTTGAAGAAGAAGGACCACATAAAGATAAATTCGATATTAAAACTCGTGCCTTAATGCCATTAATTGATGGAGCTCGTTTACTGATATTAAATGCCAATATAAAAGGAATTCAAAATACCTATCTCAGATTTAAGCAGTTAGCAATAACAGATTCTAAAAATGCTGAAATTTATTTAAGCTGTGCAGAAGCTTTCTTAACGCTTTCAAAATTCAGAACTGTTGAAGGATTAAAAAATGACGACTCTGGCCAATATATTAATTTAAGAGAAATGTCAAAAACTGACAAAGAGAAATTAAAAAATGCTTTAGCCCCAATGAAAGACCTTGAGGAACTAATTAAGAGTAAATTTCAATTGACACAATTCTCATAAAGTATGCTAGACTGGTTAAAAAACATTAATAAAGACTATCCGGAATTCTGGAAAGATTATTTAACTAAATTCGAGACTAAGCCCAATAAATTTGTTGTATTATCAACAGAAACTTCTGGACTTAATCCCGATAAAGATGTTATTTTGTCTCTTGGAGCTTTTTCGATAATTGATGACAGTATCGTTATTAAAGAAAATTTCGAAACTGTTTTACTACAATACAAGTACTTACAGGATAACGGACTTTCGAATGAGTTTATCATTGAAAGTAAAATGATGAAAATGCCTGAGCCTGATGCACTAGAGGCTTTAGTAAATTTTATTGGAAACTCCATTTTGGTTGGACATCATATCAATTTTGATGTAGAAATGTTAAATGCTGCATTGGAACGACTAGATTGTGGTCGATTAAAAAATGAAGCTCTGGATGTAGACATGATGTACAGAAAACTTACCGATATAAATGACAAACAGTTTTCTCTAGACGATTTATGCGAAATCTACAAAATCCCAAAAAGCGACAGAAATTCTTCTTCTGAAGATGCTTATAGAATCGGACTTTTGTTCTTAAAACTAAAATCTAGATTAGGAATTAAATAGAGTTTTTTTTTGTTTCAGGTTTAAAGTTTCAAGTTGTTTGACTTAACCGCAAAGCTCGCAAAGATTTATGCATGGTTCGCAAAGTTTTTTTTTACAAAGCTTTGCGAACTTTTGCGTTTTTAGAAGATTTAGTATGTCAAATAACCTTGCGCGCTTTGCGGTTAAAAAATAAACTCAATCTACTTCAACTTGAAACTTGAAACTTGAAACTTGAAACAAAAAAAATGCCTCTTAAAACTAAGAGGCATTTTTTTTATAATTACATTTCACTTAAGAAATTCTTTCTTTCGTAATTTGTTCTACTACTTCTGGATTTAATAAAGTTGAAGTATCTCCAAAGTTAGAGAAATCTCCTTCTGCAATTTTACGTAAAATTCTACGCATAATTTTTCCTGAACGTGTTTTTGGCAAACCAGAAACGAATTGTATTTTATCTAATTTAGCGATTGGTCCAATGTGATCTGCAATATATTGATTGATCTCTTTAGATAAATTTTCTTTATTTCTAACCTCTCCAGTTTCCTTTAGAATAACATAACCGTATAATGCATTTCCTTTGATATCGTGAGGGAAACCAACAATCGCAGATTCTGCAACTGCCGGATGCTCGTTGATTGCATCCTCAATTGGAGCTGTTCCTAAATTATGACCAGAAACAATTACTACGTCATCTACTCTACCAGTAATTCTGTAATAACCCACTTCATCTCTTAGTGCTCCATCACCTGTGAAATATTTTCCAGGAAAAGCAGAGAAATAAGTTTCTTTATAACGATTGTGATCACCCCAAATAGTTCTGGCAATTCCAGGCCACGGAAATTTAACACACAAACTTCCAACTACTTGATTTCCTTCAATTTCGTTACGCTTTTCATCCATCAAAACAGGCTGAATTCCTGGTAAAGGTAAAGTTGCGTAAGTTGGTTTCGTCGGTGTTACAAATGCAATTGGCGAAATCATGATTCCACCAGTTTCCGTTTGCCACCAAGTATCTACAACCGGGCATCTCTTATCTCCAACGTGGTCATTGAACCAGTGCCAAGCCTCTTCGTTGATTGGTTCTCCAACAGATCCAATAACTTTAAGAGATTTCAAAGGATATTTCTGAATATAATCTAAACTCTCTTTTGCTAAAGAACGAATTGCTGTCGGTGCAGTATAGAATTGCGTAATTTTATGTTTTTCGATAATTTCCCAGAAACGGCTAAAATCTGGATACGAAGGAACTCCCTCAAAAATTACAGTCGTTCCACCATTTAATAATGGTCCGTATAAAATATATGAATGTCCAGTAATCCAACCAATATCAGCTGTACACCAGAAAATATCATTTTCTTCGTGACTGAAAACATTTTTAAAAGTATACGCTGTATAAACCATGTAACCAGCAGTGGTATGGACCATCCCTTTCGGCTTCCCTGTTGATCCTGAAGTATATAAGATAAACAATGGATCTTCTGAATCCATAATTTCAGCAACACTATTATCTAAAGCTGCATCCAAAAGTGGCTGTAACCAAATGTCGCGACCTTCTTTCATTTTTACCTCTGTCTTAGTTCTCTTAGCAACTAAAACTTTTGTAACAGAAGGACAAGTTTCAAGAGCTTCATCTACAATTCCTTTTAAATCAATTGTTTTATTTCCTCTGTAACCTCCGTCAGAAGTGATTACCATTTTACATTCACAATCATTAATTCTCGCAGAGACTGCAGAAGCAGAAAATCCGGCAAAAACAACTGAATGTATAGCTCCAATTCTAGCACAAGCCAAAACAGCGACTGCCAATTCAGGAATCATTGGTAAATAAATACAAACTCTATCTCCTTTGCGAACACCTTGGTCGCGAAGAACATTTGCCATTTTTGATACTCTTTCGTATAATTCGTTATACGTTATATGTAAAGCTTCTTCAGAAGGATCGTTTGGTTCAAATATAATTGCCGTTTTATCTCCTCTTTTGCTTAAATGTCTATCGATACAATTTTTGGTAATGTTAACTTTAGCTTCTGTAAACCATTTTACTTCGGCTTCAGCCATATTAAAATCAACTACTTTTTCCCATTGTTGGTACCATGTGAAATTTTCCTCAGCTATTTTTCCCCAAAATTTTCTTGGCTCTCTTATTGACTTATTGTAATGCTTGAAATATTGTTCTAAATTTTCAATTTTGTAATAGCTCATCGTTTGTTGAATTTTTTTATAAATGTATTAAATCTGAACGTATTCTTAAAATAATTTAATTCATAAATT
Source organism: Flavobacterium potami (assembly GCF_020026915.1). Lineage (GTDB taxonomy): Bacteria > Bacteroidota > Bacteroidia > Flavobacteriales > Flavobacteriaceae > Flavobacterium > Flavobacterium potami. The sequence goes on from NZ_JAINUY010000003.1 coordinate 155,533, forward strand.
TTATCAAAAAAAAACATTTATTTAATAAAATATGATAATTATTTGCATTTGTTTTAAAACTTTATTTTCTAAAACAAATTAAAAAGGAAAAAAAGGCATAATAAATAGATACTATGCCTTTTTTAGTTTAACAAATTTCAATAACAATTAATGTTGTAAACTGTATTATCAATGTTTTTCTCTATTTTGAAAATAGCAGCATCATTATTAATTAGAATAGAAATTTCAACAAGTATATTTTATTAAATATACCCCATTATGAGGGATTAGCTTCACTTAACTTACTCTCACAGAAGTTAAGTGAATGCAATATGCATCTATATCTATTTAATGTTAATAAGTGCTTACTAATTCAAAATATTACAAATCATTGATACAGTGCAAATCCCGCAAAATCGAATTCTGCGGGAATTCCCAATTTTTTAATTATCCAATTTTCTTCATTGCTGTCATAGACTCTCTCAACCAAGCTCCTACTTCTTCGATAGGATGCTGACGAATTTCTCTGTTTACAGCAATAAGTACTGCATTATCTACTCCGTTTGAAGTTGAGAATGGTTTTCCGATAATGTTAGTTTCTACTTTTTTCATGAATTCAGTCAATAATGGCTTACATGCATGATCAAATAAGTAACATCCGTACTCAGCAGTATCAGAAATTACACGGTTCATTTCGAATAATTTCTTTCTTGCAATTGTGTTAGCAATCAATGGCAATTCGTGTAATGACTCGTAGTATGCTGATTCTTCGATAATTCCAGCCTCTGTCATTGTTTCGAAAGCTAATTCAACACCAGCTTTTACCATTGCGATCATTAATACTCCGTTATCAAAATATTCTTGTTCTGAGATTGGAGCTTCTTGTGGAGCTGTTTTTTCGAAGTTAGTTTCTCCTGTTGCAGCTCTCCATTTCAATAAGTTAACATCATCGTTCGCCCAGTCAGCCATCATTGTGCTAGAGAATTCTCCAGAAATGATATCGTCTTGGTGTTTTTGGAATAATGGACGCATGATATCTTTTAATTCTTCAGCTAATTCGTAAGCCTCAATTTTTGAAGGATTGTTCAAACGATCCATCATATTTGTGATACCTCCGTGTTTCAAAGCCTCAGTTATAGTTTCCCATCCAAATTGGATTAATTTTGAAGCATAAGCAGCATCGATTCCTTTTTCAACCATTTTATCGAAACATAAAATAGATCCCGTTTGCAATAAACCACAAAGAATAGTTTGCTCACCCATTAAATCTGATTTTACTTCAGCTACGAAAGATGATCTTAAAACTCCTGCTCTGTGTCCACCAGTTGCTACAGCGTAAGCTTTTGCCTGATCTAAACCTAAACCGTTTGGATCGTTTTCTGGGTGAACAGCAATAAGAGTTGGAACTCCAAATCCTCTTTTGTACTCTTCACGAACCTCAGAACCTGGACATTTTGGAGCACACATAATAACAGTGATGTCTTTACGAATCTGCATTCCTTCTTCTACAATGTTGAATCCGTGAGAATAAGCCAAAGTAGAATCTTTTTTCATTAATGGCATAATAGCAGTTACCACAGCTGTATGCTGTTTGTCTGGTGTAAGGTTACAAACTAAGTCTGCAGTTGGAATCAATTCTTCGTAAGTTCCTACTTTGAAACCATTTTCAGAAGCATTTTTGAAAGAAGCTCTCTTTTCAGCAATTGCATCTGCACGTAATGCATAAGAAATATCTAATCCAGAATCTCTCATGTTTAAACCTTGATTCAAACCTTGTGCTCCACAACCAACAATTACAACTTTTTTTCCAGCTAATGCTGCAATTCCGTCTGCAAATTCTGATTGCTCCATAAATTCGCAAACTCCTAATTGTTCTAATTGTAATCTAAGTGGTAATGTATTGAAATAATTTGCCATTTTTGTTTTAATATTTAATGAAATGAAATTTAATAATTGATATATATAACTAAGATTGTATTATTTAAAGGTTTCTAACAAAGCTGAAATTTCCATTTTTTGTTTTGAAACCGAAATTCTTCCAGAACGTACAAACTGCATAATTCCGTAAGGTTTGAATTTTTCGTATAATTCTTCAATTTCAGAACGTCTACCTGATTTTGAAATCACAAAGAAATCACGAGAAACCGTTACAATTGTAGACTGGCTTTCTTTGATAATATTCTGAATTTGTTTTTCATCGAATAACAAACTTGAAGCAATTTTAAACAATGCATTTTCTAAGAAAATAGTTTCTTCATCTGTATGATAAAATGCTTTTATAACTTCAATTTGTTTCTCAATTTGCCCAACGATATTCTGAACCCATTTCTCTGTAGTATTTACTACAATGATAAATCTTGAAACATTCTCTATTTCTGATTCAGAAACATTTAGACTTAATATATTAATGTGACGCTTTAAGAATATTCCAGATATTCTATTCAACAATCCAACATTATTTTCTGAGTATACCGATATGGTAAATGTTTTATCTTCCATTTTTCTTTTAGTTTTATTTGTTTCAGGTTTAAAGTTTCAAGTTGCTTAACTTGGAACATGAAACCTGAAACTTGAAACTTTTTTCTTAGCTTAATCTAATTTCTGAAACACAAGCTCCGGTTGGAATCATTGGGAATACATTATTCTCTTTTTCCACCATGACTTCCAAGAAGTAAGATTCTTTTGAAGCCAGCATTTCTGCTACTGCCGCATCTAAATCATCACGTTGTGTTACTTTTTTAGATTTTATATGGTATCCTTCTGCAATTGCAACAAAATTTGGATTAATCATTTTTGTTGATGCATATCGGTTGTCAAAGAACAATTCCTGCCATTGACGTACCATTCCTAAAAATTCATTATTTAAAATAACAATCTTAACAGGAACTTGAGTTTGGAAAATGGTTCCCAATTCCTGAATTGTCATTTGGAATCCACCATCACCAATAATGGCTACAACTTCGCGTTCTGGTTTACCCATTTTTGCTCCAATTGCTGCTGGAAGTGCAAATCCCATTGTTCCTAAACCTCCAGAAGTAATATTACTTTTTGTTGAGTTGAATTTTGCATAACGGCAAGCAAACATTTGGTGCTGACCAACATCTGTTACAATAATTGCATCACCTTTTGAATGTTTATTAATCATTTCAACAGCTTCTCCCATTGAAATTCCTTTACCATTTGTCGGATTTAATTCTTCTTTAATTACTGTATTGAATTCTACTTCTTTTAAAGCTTTAAATTCATTATGCCATAAATCGTGAGATTTTGCATCTAATAAAGGTAGTAAAGCCACTAAAGATTCTTTAACATCACCTAATACAGCTACTTCTGTCTTAACATTTTTATCAATTTCTGCAGGATCAATTTCGAAGTGAATTACTTTCGCTTGTTTTGCATACGTGTTTAAGTTTCCTGTAACACGGTCGTCAAAACGCATTCCGAAAGCAATTAAAACATCACATTCGTTAGTCAATAAATTAGGAGCATAATTTCCATGCATTCCTAACATTCCAACATTTAATGGGTGATCTGTTGGTAAAGCAGAAAGTCCTAAAATAGTCCATGCAGATGGAATTCCAGATTTTTCAATTACTGCTTTAAATTCAGCTTCTGCTTGACCTAAAATAATTCCTTGTCCAAAAACGATTAAAGGTTTTTTTGCAGAATTGATTAAAGCAGCAGCTTCAGCAACCTTGTCTAAGTTCAATTTTGGAACTGGAATATAACTTCTAATTCCCGTGCATTTTTCATAACTAAAATCAAACTCATCAAACTGAGCATTTTTAGTAATATCAATTAATACAGGCCCTGGACGTCCAGAACGAGCAATGTAAAATGCTTTTGCAATAATCCCAGGAATTTGAGAAGCTTCAGTTACCTGAAAATTCCATTTTGTAACTGGAGTTGAAATTCCGATTATATCAGTTTCCTGAAATGCATCAGAACCTAATAAATGTCTTCCAACTTGTCCTGTAATACAAACCATTGGAGTTGAATCAATCTGAGCATCAGCGATTCCGGTAACTAAATTAGTTGCCCCTGGTCCAGAAGTAGCAATCGCCACTCCTACTTTTCCTGTAGCTCTTGCATAACCTTGAGCTGCATGCGTTGCACCTTGTTCGTGACGAACTAAAACGTGGTGTAACTGATCTTGAAATTTATATAATTCATCGTAAACCGGCATGATTGCTCCACCTGGATAACCATAAACCAAATCTACTCCTTCTTCTAACAAACATCTTATAACGGCTTCTGCCCCTGATATTCTCATAGTATATTGTTTTTTCAATATCAATGACAATGTCAAAAATCAATATCAAAATTCAATGGCAATATTTTAAAATCAATTTCAATTATAAATTTTAAATTGATCTTTTTGTATTTCTATTTTTTATTGCAATTGATATTGATTTTTGAAATTGTTATTGTCATTGATATTGATTTTTGTAATTGTTTTTAATTAATTGTCGGTAACGCAACCTGTAGAAGCGCTTGACACCGATCTAGCGTATTTCAATAAAACTCCTCTGTCAACTTTTAATTTCGGCTGAACCCAAGCCGCTTTTCTAGCTGCAAATTCTTCGTCAGATATCTTCAGGTCGATTGTATTTTTCACAGCATCGATAGCGATTAAATCTCCATCTTTTACTAATGCAATACCACCACCGTCATATGCTTCTGGTGTAACGTGACCTACCACGAAACCGTGCGAACCGCCCGAGAATCTACCGTCTGTAATTAGTGCACAGCTGCTTCCTAATCCAGCACCGATAATGGCAGATGTAGGTTTTAGCATTTCAGGCATTCCCGGACCACCTTTTGGCCCACAACCTCTAATGACGACTACATTACCTGGTTTAATTTTTCCGGCTTGAAGACCTGGAATTACTTCAAACTCACCTTCAAACACAACAGCTGGTCCTTCGAAATATTCTCCTTCTTTACCACTGATTTTTGCAACAGCACCTTCAGAAGCAAGATTTCCGTATAAAACCTGAATGTTTCCTGTTGGTTTTAATGCTTTTTGAATTTCATGAATTACCTCTTGTCCGTCTTGTAAATCTGGAGTTGAAGCTAAATTCTCAGCCACTGTTTTTCCTGTTACAGTCAAACAATCTCCATGGATCAATCCAACTTTTAATAGATATTTCATTACACCTGGAATTCCTCCAACTTCATGAATATCTTCCATCATATATTTTCCACTTGGTTTCATGTCAGCAAGAACAGGAGTTCTGTCATTAATAGCTTGAAAATCATCCAAAGTAATTGTAATACCAACAGAATGTGCCATTGCAATTAAGTGCATAACAGCATTTGTAGAACCTCCTAAAACTGCTACGATTGTAATAGCATTTTCGAAAGCTTTACGAGTCATAATATCTCTTGGCTTAATATCTTTTTCTAATAAAATTTTAATTGCTTTTCCAGCTGCAAGACATTCGTCTCTTTTCTCCTGACTTAAAGCAGGATTAGAAGAACTATATGGCATACTCATTCCTAATGCCTCAATTGCAGAAGACATTGTATTTGCAGTATACATTCCGCCACAAGCACCAGCTCCTGGACAAGCATTTTGAATTACACCTTTAAAATCTTCTGGAGTAATTTCTCCTTTTACTTTTTTTCCTAAAGCTTCAAAAGCAGAAACGATGTTTAAAGATTCTCCTTTCCATTTTCCTGAGTGAATAGAACCTCCGTAAACCATCATAGACGGACGGTTTAATCTTCCCATTGCGATTAATGCTCCAGGCATATTTTTATCACAACCAGGAATTGCAATAATACTATCGTACCATTGTGCTCCCGCTACTGTTTCAATAGAATCTGCGATTACATCACGAGAAACTAATGAATAACGCATACCTTCAGTTCCGTTAGAAATACCGTCACTGACGCCAATGGTATTAAAAATAAGTCCGACAAGATCTGCATCCCAGACACCTTTCTTAACATCTTGTGCTAAATCATTCAGGTGCATGTTACAAGTGTTACCATCGTAACCCATGCTCACAATACCAACTTGTGCTTTCTTTAAATCTTCTTCAGTTAAACCAATTCCGTACAACATTGCTTGCGCCGCAGGCTGTGTTTGATCTTGAGTGATGGTCTTGCTGTACTTATTTAATTCCATTATTGCTTTTATTTATTTTAATTTTTTATTCAAAAAAAAACCTTCCAAGTATTTGGAAGGTTTGTAATATAGTTTTTCAATTATATTTATAACATTCCCGATGCAGATGTGTGAATCACATTGACAACAACGACAGAAGTAATAATAATTGAGGTTTGCATCTCTTATTTTTTTAGTGTTACAAAAGTATAGAAACTTTAGCAACTAAAAAAATAAAATCTCAACATTTCCGATACTTCTTGTTATTTAATTCACGTTTTAACAAAAAATATTAAACAATTGTCGATTGTCCAATACTTACGTTGTCATTATTAAAATACAGCAAATCGTCTTTGCTAAAAATAAAATTAGAAACGAACTCTCCTACTTCGTTTGTTCCGAATTTTGAATCTGGCTTCAAATCAACTGTAACCACTTTGTATTCAATTGCTTTCTCTATCGCTTTGTAGATTACATGCGCTTCTTTAGTTAATCCAAAATGCTCTAACAAAAGCGCTGCTGCTAAAATAGAGGCAATCGGATTAGCAATGTTTTTCCCTTTTGCTTGCGGATATGATCCGTGAATTGGTTCAAACAAAGCATTTTTTTCACCTAAAGAAACCGACGGCAACAAACCAATAGAACCTGTAATTACACTTGCTTCGTCTGATAAAATATCTCCAAACAAATTCTCAGTTAAAATCACATCAAATTGTTTCGGATTTAAAATCAACTGCATTGCAGCATTATCCACAAATAAGAAATCAAGTTTAACATCTGGATAATCTTCGCTCACTTTCTGAACTACTTTTCTCCATAATCTTGAAGTTTCTAAAACATTTGCTTTGTCTACCATCGTTAACTTTTTGCGACGTTTTTGTGCCGATTTAAAAGCTAAATGCGCAATTCTAGTGATTTCTTCTTCTGAATATTCACATAAATCTGAAGCATGTGTTCCTTCTTCATTAAGTGTTTTAGTTCCAAAATAAGCTCCACCAGTTAATTCTCTAAAAATGGTAAAATCAGCTCCTTCAATGATTTCTCTTTTTAAAGGAGAAGATTCTATTAAGGCTTTATAAGGTTTTATAGGACGTATATTAGCAAATAATCCTAATTCTTTTCGCAGTTTTAATAATCCTTGTTCTGGACGAACCTTTGCGTTTGGGTTATTATCGTATTTAGGATCTCCAATTGCACCAAGCAATACTGCGTCTGTATTTAAACACAGATTCAGAGTCTGCTCTGGTAAAGGATTTCCTGTTTTATCGATAGCAACCGCTCCCATCAGCGCTTCTTCAAAAACAAATTCATGATTATACACTTCGCCAATGGCGTACAAAGCTTTCTTAGCTTGTAAAATTACTTCAGGCCCAATTCCATCTCCTGGTAAAACTGCAATTTTTAAATTCATAATCCCTCGCTATTTTATGTCTTTAAATCCTTATTGTTCCTAGTTTATTTTTGAAATATTAACTTCTAATTAATTCACCTTCTATTTTAGAAGCTTCAATAATTTGGTGGATATCTGCATCTACAACTTCTTTTTTAATGTCAGCAAACTTTAAGAATTCGATGTAAACGATATCTAATTGTGTTTTTGTTAATTCGTAACCTACTTTTTTAGCACGGTAAGCCAAAGCTGCTCTTCCGCTTCTTGCTGTCAGAATGATTGAAGATTCGTTTACACCAACTTCAAGCGGATCCATGATCTCATAAGTTGCTCTGTTTTTGATCACACCGTCTTGGTGAATTCCAGAACTGTGTGCAAAAGCATTTGCTCCTACAATCGCTTTATTTGGCTGAACAATCATTCCCATACTTTCAGAAACCAAACGACTCATTTCGTTCAATTCTCTTGTATTGATGTTTGTGTCTAAATTTAAATAAGGGTGTTGTTTGAAAATCATTACTACTTCTTCAAGCGCAGTATTTCCAGCTCTTTCTCCAATACCATTAATAGTACATTCGATTTGTCTTGCTCCATTTATAGCTCCTGCGATAGAGTTTGCAGTTGCCATTCCTAAATCATTATGACAGTGACATGAAAGGATTACATTTTCGATTCCTTTTACGTTTTCTTTTAAGTATTTAATTTTTGCTCCGTACTCTTCTGGAAGACAGTATCCAGTAGTATCAGGAATATTCAATACAGTTGCACCAGATTTAATAACCTCTTCACAAACTTTTGCTAAGAATGCATTGTCTGTTCTACCAGCATCTTCTGCGTAGAATTCTACATCTTCTACATAAGATTTAGCGTGAGATACAGCATATTTTGCTCTAGCAATAATATCTTCAGGCGTAGTTTGTAATTTGTGGAGTATATGAGATTCTGAGGTTCCGATTCCAGTATGGATTCTAGGTTTCTTAGCGTGCTTTAAAGCAGCTGCAGCAACATCAATGTCGTTTTTTACGGCTCTTGTAAGTCCGCAGACGGTTGCATTTTCTACAATTTTACAAATCTCAGAGACCGATAAAAAATCGCCTGGACTTGACACTGGGAAGCCTGCTTCGATAATGTCAACTCCCATTTTGTCTAGTCGTTCTGCGATAACTAACTTTTGCTTAGTATCTAACTTACATCCTGGAACTTGTTCACCATCTCGCAAAGTGGTGTCAAAAATTTGAACTTTCTCTCTATTCATATTCATTTATTTAATGTAATTTCACATCTTGATAACAAATATATATTGTACTATCACAGTACGAAATTCATTTTAATGAAATTATACTGTTCATAAAACGATTTATACCCTATTAACTATTTTATTATCAATAAGTTACACTATTATTTTTTACAATGGCTAACCATCAAAAAGATTTCTTATTTGTTCTAATCAAATCACTTTCGAAATCAGAAAAAAGACAGTTTAAAATTTTTGCAAGCCGATTAGAGACAAGTTCAAATACAAAATTTATCGAGTTATTTAATATTTTAGATAAATCTGAAGTATACGACGAAAAGCTCATTCTTAAGAATGGCGTTATACAAAAAGCACAGTTATCTAACTTAAAATCATACTTATACAAGCAAATATTAGTCAGCATTAGGTTAAATATTCCCAGCCAGAATATTCGCTATCAATTGCGTGAACAGATGGATTTTGCTGTTATTCTTTATAATAAAGGACTATACAAACAAAGTTTAAAGATTTTAGACAAGACCAAACAACAGGCGCTTGAAAATGATGAAAAATATATGGCGTATGAGATTGTCGAATTCGAAAAATTAATCGAATCACAATATATTACTCGAAGTATTCAAGGTCGTGCTGATGAGCTGGTTGTTCAGGCCAAGGAATTGAACTATAGAAATACAATTTCTAGCAAGTTATCGAATTTATCTCTTCAGTTATACGGAATAATGCTAAAAACAGGTTACGTAAAAAGTGATGAAGAGTATAAATATATTGATGATTATTTCAACAGACACATTGCGAAACTAGATGAAAGTAAATTTGGTTTTAGAGAAAAATATTGGTTTTACAACGCCAGTCTTTGGAGAAGTTTTCTTGTACAAGACTTTTTAGCCAGTTATAAATTTGCTTACAAATGGGTAACCTTATTTTATGACAATCCGAACATGATTTATTTGAATCCGGTATTTTTCTTAAAAGGAAATCATTACTTTTTAGAATCCCTTTATATGTTAAAGTATAAATCAAATTTCAAGAAGTACCTGAATCTTTTAGAAGAAACCATCGCAGATCCAAAATTCCCTGTAAATGATAACATTGCATCACTTTCATTTTTATATGTTTACAACAATAAATTAAATCTACATATCTTGGAAGGAACATTTGCTGAAAGCGAATATTTGATTCCCGAGATTCTGGCCAAACTTAAAGTTCACAGCGAACATTTGGATGAGCATCACGAAATGTTGTTTTTCTATAAAATTGCTTCCATTTATTTTGGAAATGAAAAGTATAACGAATGCATCAATTACTTAGATAAAATCATTAACAATAAGAACTTAACGATGCGTGAAGATTTAATGTGTTTTGCCAGATTATTGTCTCTTATCGCACATTATGAGCTTGGAAAAGATTATTATTTGGAAAACCACTTAAAAAGCACGTATAAGTTTTTATTGAAAATGAATGACTTGCATGAGGTTCAGAAGGAAATCATCAAATTCTTGAGAAACCTTAATAATTTTTATCCGGCAGATATTAAAAATGAGTTCAAAAAAATGCGTACTCGTTTTATAGAACTTGAAAAGAATACTTACGAAAAAAGAGCTTTCTTATATCTAGATATCATTTCATGGTTGGAAAGTAAAATTGAAAATCGAAAAATTGCTGATATAATTAAGGAAAAGGCGAAGTTGAATAATCGTTGATTTAAATTCCAAAGTTTTCAAATTCCAATAAAAATGGCGTTAACAGGCAAGTTCTTAACGCCATTTTTGTCATTTCGAGGAATAAGAAATCGCACTCGAAACTCGACAAACTTTTCTTTACGGAATTACTAGTGTGATTTCTCCTTCGTCGAAATGACAAAACTATACGCAAAAACAAACCCGACAGGTTTTAAAAACCTGTCGGGTTTACTATTTTATAAATTATACAAAGTTTAAAAATTAGAAATCTGCAATTCCTTAAATACTGCTTTAGTAATGTCTTTTCGGCAACTTCCAAAATTAGCTTTGTTTTTATTTCTATTCTGTAAAAGTCTTGTGGCAAAAAAATAAGTATTATTTTCTTTTGTAATGTAGCCAACCCACCAGCCAATATTCAAACCATTTTCTCTAGTCCATCCTGTTTTTGAATGAATTTCATAGTTTTCGTTTTCTTCGCTTAGCATTACTTTTTTGACTATCTGCATATTTCTTTTTGAAAATGGTAATTTCTCATCATATAGCTTTTTTAGAAACTCAACTTGATTAATAGGAGAAATTCCAAATTCGCCAAAATTCCAGAAATCGCTGTCTTTTTGGGAGAGATTTACATTTCCATAATCACATAATTGTAAATACTTTTCGTAATTCTTCTTGCCTATTTTCTTTGCCAATTCGATAAAAACCCATCCAGCAGAAACTTCAAAAGCTTCTTTTACAGTCATATCATGATAAATTTCAGGTCTATAACCATACTTTATCGTGTCTGTTTTACCAATCCATTCTACGACGTCGTTCTCACTTTTTATTGTTTTTGTTTCAAGTGCAATAAGAAGATTAGCTATTTTAAACGTTGAAGCGGGCAATGTCTGCACATTAACATCTGATGTATCAGACAAAATCCATTTATGTTTTGTATTGTCATAAATAACAATTGAACCCGTTACATTGCAAGAGTCAAAATACTTTTTAAAATCCTGACGTACTACAACAGTATCTTTTACATCTGCCAAAACAGTATTTTCTTTTTTTTCTTTAGAAAGACAAGAAAGCAGCACTACACTTGTTAGAATCAAAAACACTTTGTACGTCATTGTTTAAATTGAATTTAAAACTTACTCTATAATATTAGAAGTAGTTACATAAAAGTTTTTATCTACTTCTAATTTTCTATCTTCATTTTCAGTTTTAACAGATTGCCAATCAGTTGTTGGTTTCAGCATTGTTTCAACACCGTTTATTTTTACTTTAACCGGCATATCAAATTTCGAAACGCAATTTGTCCAATGATAGCCTAAAGTTCCGTTTTTAAACATATATTCAAAAACCGGAATTTTAGTAGTTGTCAAATATTGAGCGTAAACTCTATTAAAGTTAATTCCAGATTGATCATTGATATAATCTTCAATTTGTTTAGAAGTTACCGTTTGATGATAAAAAGTTTTATTTAAACCTCTTAAAATCGATTTCCATTTTGCGTCGTCGTTTACAATCTGACGAATCGTATGCAACATATTAGCCCCTTTTGGATACATATCGCCTGAACCTTCATTATTCACATCATAATGACCAATAATTGGTTTATCATTTTCAATACCTTTTCTGCAACCAATAACATATTCAGCGCCAGCTTCTTTACCATAATAATATTCCAAGAAAAGACTTTCTGAATAATTGGTAAAACTTTCATGAATCCACATATCTGCAATGTCTTTGTAGGTAATATTATTTGCAAACCATTCATGTCCTGATTCATGAATAATGATGAAGTCAAACTTTAATCCCCAGCCAGTTCCACTCAAATCTCTTCCTAAATATCCTTTTTTATATTCATTTCCGTAAGTTACAGAACTTTGGTGTTCCATTCCTAAATAAGGAACTTCTACTAATTTATAACTATCCTCATAAAAAGGATATGGCCCAAACCAATTTTCAAAAGCTTTAAGCATTTTGGGAGCATCTTTAAAATGTTCTTTCGCTAAAGCCAAATTATCTCTCAAAACATAATAATTACAGTCTAAATCGCCTTTTTCGCCTTTAAAAACTTCAGAAAAATTTACATAATCTCCAATATTGACATTTACACCATAATTATTAATCGGGTTAGAAACGTACCAATTGAAAGTTTTTGTTCCGTCTTTTTCTTTCTTAACACTTTTTAATCTTCCGTTAGAAACTTCCGTTAAATCTCCTGGAACATTCACGCTGATTAACATATTCTCCACTTCATCATACATATGATCTTTACAAGGCCACCAAACGCTCGCACCTAGACCCTGACAGGAAGTAGCAATAAAGTCTTTTCCGTTTTTATCTTTTTTCCAAGAAAAACCACCGTCCCATGGAGCCCTAACAGCTTCTTTTGGTTTTCCTTCATATGAAATTACTATTTCTTTAGTATTGCCTACTTTTTGTTTTTCATTTAAAGTAATGAAAAAAGCGTTTCCGTCTCGTTCAAATTTAAGCTCTTTACCATTTTGGGTAACTTTAGTAATATTCATTGGTTGTTGCAAATCTATCTGCATTCTATTATTCTCTGTCAAAACAGTATAACGAACTGTATTTGAACCTGAAATAAATTTTTCTGAAGGATTTACTTTAATATCCAAATGATAATATTTCAAATCCCACCAAGCTCTTTCTTTTGTAATACTGCCACGCAAAGTATCTTGATGAGTAAAAACAGTTTCAGACTTATTTAAAAGTCCTTGTGCATTTGCAGTAAAACCAACTAAAAAGGCGATAAATGCGCCACCGAAGTATTTTTTCATTATTTATAAATTTGTAATAAATAAGGTAATTAAACCCGCTTAATCTTTAACAAATGTAAACATTCAGATCAAGATTTTTACATTTTTATAATTCGGAGCACAAAAAAATACAATCATATTCATAATTCTTCTTTATTTTAGTGTTTTTAAATTATCAGATTTCCAAATATGAGATATAATGTGGTTGTTTCTTTTTTAGTGGTGTTATTTTCGACAGGTTTAAATTCGCAAAACATTCCTGTTTACAAAGCCAAAAAACAAATTACTGTTGACGGAAACTTATCAGATTGGGAAACACCATTTTTAGGCCCTTTTGTAATTCATAATTCTGGACAAAAAGCTACGCAGGATACTTTTGTTTCACTTTCGTGGAATGAAGAAAACCTATATATTGCTTATAAGTGCACAGATTCAAACATTATCGGAAAATCTCAACCAAAAGATTCTCAGATTTTTTATACCGATGATTTAGTAGAAATATTTTTAGACCCTGATGGCGACGGCCAGAATTACATTGAAATTGGAGTAAATGCTTTTTCGACCAATTATGATTTACTTCTAAAATGTATTTCACCAGAATGTGGTGGATGGAGAACAGCAATGGATTTTGATATAAAAGGAATAGAAACAGTAAGTAAAATAAACTCTGGAGGTTATATTGTAGAAGTTAAAATCCCTTTTTCAAGTCTAGAAAAAATTGAAAACGGTGGTTTTCAGCAGCCAAGAATTGGCACAAAATGGAAAGGAAACACTTTTAGAATTGATTACGGTAACACAACCGAATATCTTGCATTACAACCTTATAAAAGTTTAAAGTTTGGATTTCATCAACCGAAGGAATTTGCGGTTTTTGAGTTTTTCGAGTAGGTTTAGTTTGTTTCAAGTTTCAAGTTGCTGAACAAAACTTGAAACCTGAAACTTGAAACTAAATTCTATTTCTGGCGTTTCTTTAAAACATCCACAACATCATTTAATTGATACCCTTTTGCTTGAAGCAGAATTAAATAATGAAACAATAAATCAGCGCTTTCGCTAAGAAATAAATCATCATTGTCATCTTTTGCTTCAATAACAACTTCTACGGCTTCTTCGCCCACTTTTTGAGCAATTTTATTGATTCCTTTTTCGAATAATGAAGCGACGTAACTTTTCTCAGAATCAGCGTTTTCTCTTCTGGTTTTGATAGTATTTTCTAATTGAGAAATAAAACCATAATTAGCCGAATTTGGTTCTTGCCAGCAAGTATCTGCTCCAGTGTGGCACGTTGGTCCGACAGGTTTTGCCTGAATCAAAAGCGTATCGCCATCACAATCATTTTTAATACTTACCAATTCTAAAAAGTTACCACTCTCCTCGCCTTTTGTCCAAAGTCTTTGTTTGGAACGGCTGAAGAAAGTCACTTTTTGAGTTTCTATTGTTTTTTGAAGCGATTCTTCGTTCATATAACCCAGCATCAAAACATTTTTTGTCTCTGAATCCTGAATTATAGCTGGAATTAATCCGTGTGCGCTTTTGATATCTATTTCCATATTAGTCTAAAGTTGTAAAGTCGAAAGTCTTAAAGTTAAAACTAAATTCGAACTTCTATATTGTTATTTCTTAGTTCTTGTTTCAACGCTTTGATTTCTATTTCTTTAAAGTGAAAAACGCTTGCTGCCAAAGCTGCATCTGCTTTTCCTTCTTTAAAAGAATCCACAAAATGTTGAATGTTTCCTGCACCTCCTGAAGCAATAATTGGAATATTTATTAATTCTGAAAGTTTAGCCAAAGCCTCATTTGCAAAACCGTTTTTAGTCCCGTCATTATCCATTGAAGTGAATAAAATTTCTCCTGCACCTCGCTCTGCGACTTCAACAGCCCAATCGAATAAATTTAGTTCAGTTGGTACTTTTCCGCCCACTAAATGTACAATCCATTGTCCGTCAATTTGTTTGGCATCGATTGCAACAACAACGCACTGACTTCCAAATTTCTGTGCCAAATCATTAATCAATTGCGGATTTTTTACTGCCGATGAATTGATCGAAACTTTATCTGCTCCGTTATTCAGCAGAATATCAACATCTTCTACAGATGAAATTCCGCCGCCAACCGTAAACGGAATATTGATTTTTTCCGCTACACTTCGTACCATATTTACAAGTGTTTTGCGTCTTTCTTCTGTTGCTGAAATATCTAGAAAAACCAATTCGTCTGCGCCTTCAGCCGAATAAATTTCAGCCAATTCTACAGGATCACCGGCGTCGCGCAAATCAACAAAATTGACGCCTTTTACGGTTCTTCCGTTTTTTATATCTAAGCAAGGTATAATTCTTTTTGCTAACATTTTTTTTAATGTGTCAATTTGAGAATTAGATAATTAGATAATTTTATGCAGTCGCTAAATAATTATCTAATTGACTAATTTTCTAATTATCTAATTATAAAATTCTCCAGTTGTTTCAAACTAATTCTTCCTTCATAAATTGCTTTTCCGATGATAGTACCTTCACAACCTAATTCAGCTAATTTTGGTAATTCGTCAAAAGTTGAAATTCCGCCAGAAGCGATTAGTTTTATGCCTGTAGCTTCTGATAAAATTTTGCTATACAAATCAAAACTTGGACCTTGAAGCATTCCATCTTTTGCAATATCCGTACAAATAACAAACTGAATTCCTTTTGATTGGTAGTCTTGAATGAATGGAACCAAATCTTCATTTGATTCTTCTAACCAACCTGAAACTGCAATCTTTTCATCTTTTGCGTCTGCGCCTAGAATGATTTTCTCCGTTCCGTATTCTGAAATCCATTTTTCAAATATTGCTCTGTTTTTCACGGCTATACTTCCACCAGTTATTTGGTTTGCACCACTTTCAAAAGCAATTCTCAAATCATCATCTGATTTTAATCCGCCACCGAAATCAATTTTTAAGCTTGTTTGCGTTGCAATTTGTTCTAGTATCTTATAATTGACAATTTTACTTGATTTTGCACCGTCAAGATCTACTAAATGCAGATATTCTATTCCATGGGTTTCAAATGATTTCGCCACTTCTAGCGGATTTTCATTGTAAATTATCTTAGTATCATAATCACCTTTGGACAAACGAACGCATTTTCCTTCAATGATATCTATGGCTGGTATTATTCTCATTTTTTTTAGTCTTAAAGTTTGAAAGTCGAAAGTCATAAAGTCCTTTTCTAACGTTCAAAAATTGATATTTTGATTGATTTTTGATATTTTAATTGGAATTTAAATTCAAGAAGTTTCCAAGTATTTTCTCTCCAACATCACCACTTTTTTCTGGGTGAAACTGCGTTCCATAAAAATTATCTTTCTGTAAAGCCGATGCATATTCAACATCATAATTGGTTTTAGCAATTGCATATTCGCAATTTGGCGCATAAAAACTATGAACCAAATACATGAATTCATTTTCAGAAATACCTTTAAACAAATCGGTTTTTAAATCATAAATCTGATTCCATCCCATTTGCGGCACTTTTACGTTGTTTGAAAATTTCAAAACATCGACATCAAAAATTCCTAAACCTTCTGTATTTCCTTCTTCTGTTTTATTACACATTAATTGCATTCCAAGACAAATTCCTAAAACAGGTTGTTTCAATTGCGGAATCAAACTGTCCAGTCCGCTTTCGCGAAGTTTTGTCATCGCCGAACTTGCTTCGCCAACACCAGGAAAAATCACTTTATCTGCCGCTTTTATTTCCTCAGGATTATTACTCAAAACTGCTTTAAACCCCAGTCTTTCAATAGCAAACATAATGCTCTGAATATTTCCTGCTCCGTAATTTATAATTACTATTTTCATTTTGTTTTTTGTTTGTTTTGTTTCAAGTTTAAAGTTTCAGGTTTCACGTTCTGTTGATCAACATGCAACTTTAAACCTGAAACTTGAAACAAATTTTAAAGCATTCCTTTCGTCGAAGGCAAAATCATTTTTTCGGTATCTCTTTTTACGGCTACTTTTATCGCTTTCGCGAAAGCTTTAAAGATTGCTTCGATTTTGTGATGTTCGTTGATTCCTTCTGCTTTGATATTTAAGTTAGCTTTTGCTCCGTCTGTGAATGATTTAAAGAAATGATAGAACATTTCTGTTGGCATTTTGCCCACCATTTCACGTTTGAATTCTGTTTCCCAGATTAACCAATTTCTTCCTCCGAAATCAATTGCAGCCTGCGCTAAACAATCATCCATTGGAAGACAAAATCCGTAACGCTCGATTCCTAGTTTATTTCCTAATGCTTTTGCGAAAACTTCTCCAAGCGCAATTGCCGTATCTTCGATTGTATGATGCTCATCAACTTCTAAATCGCCTTTAACCGTAATTTCCAAATCCATTTGACCGTGACGTGAAATTTGATCCAACATATGGTCAAAAAATGCGATTCCGGTGTCGATCTTGCTTTTTCCTGTTCCATCAAGATTTAAGTTGATGTAAATATCGGTTTCGTTTGTTTTACGAGTAATCGAAGCAGAACGTGCTTCTAATTTTAAAAACTCATAAATCTTCTTCCAATCCATTGACTGCAAAACAATCGTATCATTTAATTCTTCACGCTTAGATGAAATTTCAGTACTTCCTGCTCCATCTGTATCGTTCATGAAAATTGCTTTTGCTCCTAAGTTTTTAGCCAATTCAACATCCGTTAAACGATCTCCTAAAACAAAAGAGTTTTCTAAATCATATTCTGGATTGTTTAAATATTTAGTCAACATTCCAGTTCTAGGCTTACGAGTTGGTGCATTTTCTTCAGGAAAACTTCTGTCTACAAAGATTTCATCAAAAACAACACCTTCATTTTCAAATGCCTTTAGAATGAAATTTTGCGTTGGCCAAAATGTATCTTCTGGAAAACTATCCGTTCCTAAACCATCCTGATTGGTTACCATTGCTAATTCGTAATCCAATTCGGCTGCGATTTTAGCCAGATACTGAAAGGCTTTTGGATAAAATTCCAGTTTATCCAAACTGTCTAATTGGTAATTTTCAGGTTCTAAAACAATCGTTCCGTCACGATCGATAAAAAGTACTTTTTTCATAATATTTTTTGTTCTGCCACAGATTTCACAGATTTAATGGATTTTTCTTTTGCCACGAATTTCACGAATCTACACGAATTAAATTAGTGAAATTTGTGTAATTCGTGGCTTTATGTTTTTTAACTCAATGATTTTAATTCTCTAATTACAACCGCATTCTCTTCTTTTGTCCCGATTGTAAAACGAAGGCAATTTTCGCATAAAGGTTGTGTTGTTCTATTTCTGATAACAATTCCTTTTTCAATTAATTGATCGTATCTTTTGTTAGCATCATCCACTTTTGCTAAAATAAAATTAGCTTCTGTTGGATATACTTTTTCAACAAAACTTACTTCAAGCAAAACTTTAAGTAATTCTTCTCTTTGCTCTATAATAGAAGCTATTTCTTGTTTTATCTTTTCTGAATTTTTTAAACGTTCTTTCGCTCTTTGTTGTGTTAATTCGTTTACGTTATAAGGCGGTTTTATTTTGTTTAAAACTGAAATCACAGCTTCAGAAGCGTAGCAAATTCCTAAACGGATTCCAGCTAAACCATAGGCCTTAGAAAGTGTTTGAGTAATCACTAAATTAGGATAAGCATCAATTTCTGCCAACCAACTTTCTTTATCTGAAAAATCTATGTAAGCTTCATCAATCACAACCAAACCTTTAAAATTTTGAAGCAATTTCACCACACTTTCGTCTGAAAAAGAATTTCCGGTTGGGTTATTTGGTGAACATAAAAAGATGATTTTTGTATTGTCATCAACCGCTTCCAAGATCTTTTCTACTTGTGGTTGAAAATCTGTTGTCAACAAAACTTCTCTGTTTTCAACTGCATTAATGTTTGCCAAAACTCCATACATTCCATATGTTGGCGGCAGCGAAATAATATTATCTTTATTTGGTTCACAGAAAGCTCTGAAAAGTAAATCTAAAACTTCATCACTTCCATTTCCTAATAAAATCTTACTTTGCTTTGTCAAATTGTTTTTAGCCAGAATCGCCTTAACCGAATTCTGCTGTGGATCTGGGTAACGATTTACACCATTTTGATATGGATTCTCATTAGCGTCCAAAAAAATCATTTCAGCAGTATCAAAATCTTCAAACTCATCTCTTGCAGACGAATATGGTTTTAAAGATTTTACATTTTCACGTGTTATTGTATTTATATCGAAGGTACTCATTGTTTTTTTCTTTTTTAGAATATAGAAAATAGAGCAAAGAGAATAGACTTCATATCTTACTCATTTCTTTATTCTTTTCTCTATACTCTCTATTCTATGCTCTTTTACTCTAAACTCTTTAATCTCAAGGTCACTGCATTTTTATGCGCCTGCAACCCTTCAGCTTCGGCCATAGTTTCAATAGCTTTTCCTATGTTTAAAATTCCAGTTTTTGTGATTTTTTGAAAAGTCATTGATTTCATGAAACTATCCAGATTTACACCGCTGTAATTTTTAGCATAACCATTTGTTGGTAACGTATGATTTGTTCCAGAGGCATAATCTCCAGCGCTTTCTGGTGTGTAATTTCCAATAAAAACAGAACCCGCATTTACAATTCCATTGCAGTAGAAATCATCATATTCTGAACAGATTATAAAGTGTTCTGGGCCGTATTCGTTAATTAAATCCAAAGCTATTTGATCATTTTCTACATAAATTAGTTTGGAATTTTCGATGGCTTTTTCTGCAATTGCTTTTCTAGGAAGCACTTCTAATTGAGATTGCACTTCTTTCTCCACTTCATCAATCAGTTTTTTTGAAGTTGAGACTAAAATCACCTGACTATCTGTTCCATGTTCTGCCTGAGAAAGCAGATCAGAAGCTACAAAAGCTGGAACTGCAGTATCATCGGCCACAATTAATAGTTCTGAAGGACCTGCCGGCATATCGATTGCCACCCCAAATTGAGTAGCTAATTGCTTAGCAACCGTTACAAACTGATTTCCAGGTCCGAAGATTTTATATACTTTCGGGATTGATTGTGTTCCGAATGTCATACCTGCAATAGCTTGAATTCCACCCACTTTTAAAATTTTAGTCACTCCACATAAATTTGCAGCATATAAAATTGCTGGATTTATTTTTCCTTTTTTATCAGGAGGAGAACATAAAACAATTTCTTTACAGCCCGCGATTTCAGCAGGAACTGCTAACATTAAGACAGTTGAAAACAAGGGTGCAGTTCCACCTGGAATGTATAAACCAATTTTTTGAATTGGTCTTTTTTCCTGCCAGCAATCTACTCCTTCAATGGTTTCAAGTGAAACTCTTTCTGTTTTCTGAGCTTTGTGAAATTTGTAAATATTGTTCTTAGCCAATTGAATTGCCTCTTTTAATTCGTTCGGAATCAATTCAATCGCTTCATTTATCTCTTCTAAAGAAACTTCATAATTATCTTGTGAGATTCCATCAAAAATTGAAGTGTATTTTGCAACCGCTTCATCTCCTTTTTTCTGTACTTCTCTAAAAATCTCTTTTACCGTAACCTCAATATCATCAATAGTCTGAGTTGGTCTTTTTAATATTTCTGACCAGCTTTCTGGTTTTGGGTTGTCTATTTTATTCATTTTTTTTAATGCTTTTGGCTATAAGCTTTAGGCTTTGTTACTTTGTCTTTTTTAGGCTTTAAGCTTTAGGCAATAAGCTTTAAGCTTTTTTACTTTGTGATTTGGCTTAAAGCTTATTGCCTAAAGCCTACAGCGGGCGAAAGCCTACAATACCATTTTCTCAATTGGGCAAACTAGAATTCCTTCTGCTCCAACTTCTTTTAATTGATCGATTACATCCCAAAAAGTATCTTTATCAATTACGGAGTGAACACTGCTCCAACCTTCTTGTGCTAGCGGAAGAACTGTTAAACTTCTCAAGACTGGAAGAATTTTTCCAACTGCATCAATTTTATCATTTGGAACGTTCATTAAAATGTATTTTGAATTTCTAGCTCTTAAAACGGCCTGAATTCTAAATTTTAATGTATCAATGTGTTTTTGGATTTCTGGCGAAACTTTAGGAGAAACCGCTAAAACAGCTTCACTTTTTAAGATCACTTCAACTTCTTTTAAGTTGTTTTTGAATAAAGTACTTCCACTTGAAACGATATCTACAATCGCATCTGCCAATCCGATGTTTGGTGCAATTTCTACAGAACCTGAAATTTGGTGAATATCTACAGTTAAACCAAATTTACCGAAAAATTCATTTACCGTGTTTGGATAAGAGGTTGCAACACGTAAACCTGCTAAATCCTGAACCGAATTGTATTCGAATGTTTTTGGAACAGCTACAGAAACTTTGCATTTTGAGAATCCTAATTTCTGAACTACTTCGATTCCTTTTCCTTTTTCTACCAAAAGATTGTCGCCTACAATTGCTAAATCTACTACTCCATCAATTAGATATTGAGGAATATCTGAATTTCTTAAATACAAAACTTCAAGAGGAAAATTTGAAGCTTCTGCTTTTAATTGGTCGATTCCGTTGTTGATTGAAATACCGCAGTCTTTTAAGATTTGAATGCTATCTTCATTTAAACGCCCTGATTTTTGAATTGCAATTTTTAAAGTACTCATTTTTTTTAGTTGTTTGTTGGTTTAGAGTTTGAGTACAAAGAGAGTTAGAATTAAAAAACCCGTTTGATGTACTCAAACGGGTTTTAAAATATGATGATTTACACGCATACCATTAACACATCGCTTGAGAGCAATAATGTACATGATGATGATGTAATTGAATTGAAATCATGATTTGTTTTGTTTTTTACTTCTTTGATTCGGTTGCAAATATAATAGATAAATTAATTAAAAAGCAATTATTATTTTAACTTAACGATAGTTTATTGTTAAAAAACAGCTGGAAGCCCTTTTGGTATAATAATTTTGAAATTAATTTAACGAATTATCAAATTCATTAAAAACCAATAAAACCTTCGTTCCTTTTCCAATTTCACTTTCGATTTTAAATTTAATCTGAAGCAAATCTGTCATTCTTTTTACAATAAACAAACCAAGTCCTGTTCCTTTTATTTCACTATGATTTAAAGAATCAGACCTAAAAAACGGATTCATAATCGACTCTAAATCTTTTCTTGCAATTCCGATTCCCTGATCCTGTATAGTGCAAACTATTTTATCCTTTTCTCTTGCTAAAGAAATAGTAATTTTTGTTTCATTATTGGAATATTTAACAGCATTTGAGATAATATTTCGCAAAATTGTGACCGTTAGATAATGATCTGAATAAATACTAAACTCTTCTTTTGCTTCTAACGACACATTGAGTTTCTTAGCATTTATTTTTTCCGCATTCAAGGTTAAAACATCCAAAATCGAAGCATTTAAAAATACATTTTCTTTAACAATATTTTGCTTTTGATTTTCAAAACGAGCCATCAAAAGTAATTGATCTACTAAAGAATTTAGATGGTCAACTTCATTAATACAATAATTTATTTTCTCTTCATACTCTTTGCTATCTCGAGGTTTACGTATTAGAACTTCAAGTGTTCCTTTAATTACAGTAAGAGGTGTTCTCAGTTCGTGAGAAGCATCAGAAGTAAACTGTTTTTCGCGCTCAATTGCATCTTCAATTCTGTTCAACAAATTATTGATTGTTTTTGAAAGCGTAAACAATTCATCCCTTGTTTTTGGAAGCGGGATTCTCGATTTCAAATTGTCTTTTGTAATAATTTTTGAAGTATTAATAATGTCATTTATTGGCTTTATACTTCTTCCTGCATAAAATCGGGCTAAGAAAAACAATATTAAAAGAATAATTGGAAAAGTAATCAATAATGTACCCATCAAATTATCCAAAACTTTTGAAGAATCCGAAAGCGACATGGCAATGATCAAATATCCAATTTTCTTCGATTTTATATGAAGAGGAACCTGAATCTGGCGAATTTTATTTCCTAGTAATTTGGTATCAAAAAGCTGAAAATGTTCTTTACTTTCATGAAAAACCAATTTCTCATTCTTTAAATTGGGAGACTTTTCTAAGATTTTTTTATTCAAATCTAAAAACTGGACAAAAACAGGATTTACATCAACAGAATTATGTTCTCTTTCCTCCCACTCTTCTGCATCCATATAGATAATTTTGCCGTTTTCTATTTTAAGTTCCTTTAAATGATCGGCAATTTCGATATTCAAATTTTCGTCAATATGATTGTAAACCGTTAATTTTACAATGAAATAAATTGCTGAAAAAACAACCAAGACCAAAAGTCCAGTTCCAACAATATAATTTAAGGCAATTCGATTTTTAAAAGATAATGATTTCATGTATTAATCATTGGCGATATAACCAATTCCGCGAATAGTTTTTATATAATCTTCTTCAATTTTAAGGTTTAATTTTTTACGAATAGCATTCATAAAAACATCGATAACACCTGTATCGTATTCAAAATTGATTTCCCAAACATCTCTCAAAATCTGATTTCTAGTACAAACTTTACCTTTATTTTCAATCAGATAAGTCAATAATTCGAATTCTCTTTGTGTCAATGAAATTTCTTCATCGTTTTTTAAAACGATATGTTTAGACAAATCAATAGTTATATTACCAAGAGTTAGAACTTCTGTTTTAATTTTGTTTCTAAAATGAACTTTAATGCGTTCTACAAGTTCTTCAAAGCTAAATGGTTTCTTAATATAATCGTTTGCACCAGCTTTTAAACCCTCGATTGTTTCCTGAACAGTATC
Source organism: Flavobacterium potami (assembly GCF_020026915.1). Classification (GTDB taxonomy): domain Bacteria; phylum Bacteroidota; class Bacteroidia; order Flavobacteriales; family Flavobacteriaceae; genus Flavobacterium; species Flavobacterium potami. The sequence goes on from NZ_JAINUY010000003.1 coordinate 179,481, forward strand.
TTTTGCAGTTAAAAATATAATAGGTGTCGTTTGGTCTTTAATGCGAATGGCTTTGCACAAATCCAAACCGTTTATTTTTGGGAGCATCCAATCTAGAAGAATCAAATCGAACTTCTGATCCTGAACAAGCTCAAACCCCTTAGAACCATCATTGGCTGTAGTTATCTGATAGCCTTCTTCTTGAAGACCTTGCTTTAAAAACTGGACAATTCCTACTTCGTCTTCAACTATTAAAATATGCATGTAATCGTATTAATTAAGATTAGGATTTCATTTTACACTTCAAAGATAGAGAATTTTGAAGTTGAAAATTAACGTTTTAATTCATGAAATAAAGGAAACCAGTATCTTAAGCAAACTTTAAGATAACGTTAAGTAAGGTAAAAGTCTAACTTAATCTGACGTTAATGATTCGTAGATAATTTTGTAAAAAATTAAATCAGATGAATTTTTACAAAAAATTTTCGCCTTTTTACAATCTTGCAATTCTGTATTTTATTGTAACCTTTACGCTTAGAATCGTATTATTCTTCCATCCTATAACACAAAGCTCTTTTACTATTGCTGAAAGTTTTAAAATTTTCACATTAGGCTTATTATCAGACTTTTTTGTTTTTGTTCTAGCTTCATTTATTCTTTGGCTCTATCTTATTCTTATATCCAATTCAAAATACAATAAACCATATGGTTATTTTATACTTGGAGGTTTTTTATTAGCATTACTTTATGTAGCGTCCGGAAAAAGCATTTTTGATGAATATGGTGGTGCTTTACCAAAAATAGTTTTAATTTTCATTTCGATCAAAACTGCCTTGTTTTCACTTTTTCTTTTCGTTCCAAAAATTCGAAACAAGGCAAGATTATGGCTTTTTGCTTTTGCGGTCTTCTTGTATGTTTTGATAATTCTTCAAAACGGAATAAGTGAATTTTTCTTTTGGAATGAATTTGGCGTAAAATATAACTTCATAGCTGTAAATTACTTGATTTACACCAATGAAGTAATTGGAAACATTATGCAGTCTTATCCTGTAATTCCAATTTTTTCTGCATTGTTTATCATAACTGGAATCATTACTTTCTACATCATTAAAAAATCAAGAAACTATATTGATGAGATTCCAACGTTTTCTGAAAAACTAAAAATTAGCATTGTTTACGCAACATTATTTTTTATTTCTTTATTGGCTGTTCCTGGATTGGCAAAAACAGAAAATTCTAAAAATATTTTTGTGAATGAACTACAGGCAAACGGCGTTTACAAGTTCTATCTGGCTTTTCAGAATAATAAACTGGATTATTTCAAATTTTACAAAACGATTTCAAACCAAGAAGCATTCGCTCTTTTAAAGAAACAATTGCCTACAATTTCAGGAGACAACACCTTAAGAGAAATAAAAAATGATTCTTTGGAACAGCGTAAAAACGTAGTCCTGATCACTGTTGAAAGTTTAAGTGCAGATTTCATGAAAATGTACGGCAACAAACAAAATATTACACCGTTTTTAGATAGTCTGGCACAAAAAAGTTTATTGTTTACCAATGTTTATGCAGCTGGAAATCGTACAGTACGAGGGCTTGAAGCTGTTACTTTATGCTTGCCACCAACGGCAGGCGAAAGCGTAGTTAAGAGAGAGGACAATAAAAACAAATTTTCTACAGGATCTGTCTTTCTTAAAAAAGGTTACAACGTGAAATTTATGTATGGCGGAGATGCATTTTTTGATAATATGCAGGATTTTTATTCTGGAAACGGTTATCAGATTATTGATAAATCTAGTTTTGCTCCAAACGAAATTACCTTTTCTAATGTTTGGGGAGTTTGTGATGAAGATATGTACAACAAGGCAATCAAAATCATGAACACTGAAGCAAAACAAAACAGACCGTTTTTTAATCATATCATGACGGTAAGCAACCATAGACCTTTTACTTATCCAAACAATAAAATTGACATTCCTGGAGATATAAAGTCTCGTGATGGTGGTGTAAAATATACAGACTTTGCATTACGTCAGTTCTTTAATCAGGCCAAAAAACAATCTTGGTTCAACAATACTGTATTTGTAATTGTAGCCGATCATTGTGCCTCAAGTGCTGGAAAAACAGAACTCCCATTAGATAAATATAGAATTCCGGCTTTAATTTACGATCCAAGTAGAAAAGCTCAAAAATGTAATACATTAATGTCTCAAATTGATATTATGCCAACTTTATTCGGGTTGTTAAATTTTGATTATCAAAGTAAGTTTTTCGGACATGATGTTTTTCAATCCGATTATAAACCAAGAGCTTTTATTGCCACTTATCAGGATTTAGGATTGATAAAAGACAACGTTTTAACGATTCTTTCTCCAAAGCAACAAATCAAACAATTTCAATTAAAATTAAAACCAGAAAATGGTCTTTCTCCTGAGTATCAGATTCATTATGATGAAATTTCGCTGAAAACAGAAAATAAAGATTTAGTAAATGAAACGATTTCTTATTATCAATCAGCTTCCTATGTTTTAAAAGAAAAAGAATATCAGCTTAAAGATTTAGATTTAACTGCCAAACATGTTAAGTTATACGCCAAACTTCGCTAATCTAAAGAATAAAAAAGCCTCAAATTTTTACTTGAGGCTTTTTTAGTTAACAAGTCAACTTGAACTTGAAATCATAAAACTTGAAACAAACTAATATTTAGTCGTTTTGATTTTTCATTCCGAATAAGTTTCCTTTTTGGTATGCTTTTAAATCTTCTTGTAAAAATTGGAAGTTTCTTTGTGTAACTGCAGGCGCATCTAAATCGCTTAAATCTGGTTTTCCTGCATTTACCCATGCTGTGTACCAGAAACTCGCTGTTGCAGTAATTGCCTTCTTCATCTGACTTTCAACCATTCCGTTCAACTCAGCATGCAATTTTGCAGCATATTCATCAGTAAATTTAGCAGTATTGTATTTCGTTTTCACAATTTTACCTTCTGCATCAACTTCAAAAACTTTATTTTCAGGAGTTGCAGTTCTTAGTTTTTTATCTATGTCCAATAATGGCTGCGCAAAGCTGTGAGTATCATTAATCATGTCCCAAATTGCTTTATGAACATCTGAATAATACTGAGCCTCAGGAACATTAAATTTATAATTTTTAGCAAACAACTCAGGCAATCTACTTTCCCAAAGAGAGTGAATTCCTTTTTGGTCAGTCAATTGTCCATCGTGATTTTTTGAAGTATGCAAAGGCATGTGAGCATCACCAATATAATGTCCTAAATCTGCAGAAAGAAATAAGATTTCAGCTCTGTTTTTTTCTTTAAACGCTTTAGTCAACTTCGCCATCATGTCTTCAATATACCAAGGCAAAATACCATTATCGCTTAAGAATTTAGCATCATATTTTTGCTTTGCCTCTTCCAACGTCTTAGGATAAGTGTCCGCAGGGCCAAAGTTTTCCATGTCAAAATAATGTCTCGGACCTTCTTCTTTATAATTTAAAGCATACTTACGGATATCTGGTACCGAAGCTTCTTGAGTAATAAAATCAATGTGATTGTAAAAAAATATCTGTAGTTGTTTTGGTAAAGCCATTACAGCAGCTTTGTTAATACGCTCATGGCCTACAATTCCCCATGATACAGTAATAAAGCCAATAATTAAAGCACCGAAAGCAATTAATTTTGGTCTCATTTGGATTTTTTTCATTTGTTTTTTTATTAGAGGGAGCAAATTTAGTTTTAATTAAAGAATACGCAAAAAATACTATCATTAAGATTAGGCTAATTTAATATTTTGAGTTTTTCGCTCTTGGAAATACTATTATTTTAAATTAACAATAATTTTCTTTATACATTTGTTTGTATAAATAATACAACTTTATGCGCCAGATTACCTTAAACATATTTCTATTAATTTCCGCTCTTTCTTTTGCACAAGAGAATGATTTACAACTTAAAAACGTCAGCGATACTATATTAAATCCAAAGAGAATTGTAAAAATTTCAGATCCTTTAAACGGCGAGAAAACGATGCAAAAGCTGTTTCCTGGCAATTTGTATCATCTGGCTGACAAAAACACTTTTATAAGCTGGAAATGTAAATCGTGTAAACCAATGCCTTTCCTGGATGTAAATGGCGTAGAAGGTGATCAAATGTTTCCTTATGCAGAGGGTGTAGCCACAAGACTTATAGCCAATATTGATTATAAAGATTCAAAAGGAAATGAGTTTAAAATTTTAGCTTTCAATCATTCCGTTCATGATGAAGACGGACTTCAGACAGGTCGATTCTCTGGCGGATTGTTAGGTGTCGCAAAATTCGCAAAGAATAATAATGTCTGGGAAATGAGATCTTTTCAGCCTGCAATTGCTGCATTCGGAGCTTTTGCACGATGTCCGACTCCTAAATTAGTTGAAATTGGAGAAGATCAATTTGCTTTTACTTTAATACATGCAAATGGCGGAGCTGGAGGTGCTTATGAAGGTTATCTATATCTTGTAGCCGGTTTTGGAGGTCAGTATCAGCCAATTATGGAAGTCAATAATTACCAGCTAACCAATTCTTCATTTATTTCTTGGTCAGGATCTTATAAGATTGTAAAAGATGACTCTAAAAAACATTTTAGGGATATTATTATTACCACAAAAGGAGCTTACAATATAGAAGCAAGAGCAGAAGATGATTTTGATGTAGAATTCCCTGAAGAAATAGCGACGATGACAAAAACCAAAAAATCATTTAATTTTGAGATTGAAAGACACTTCTCATTCAAAGGAAAATTCTACAAAATGATTGATAAACCAATTGTCAAATTTTCTAATATAAAATAAGTTTTAACTTAGACAAAGAATTGACAGCAAAGCGAGAACAGCTATAAAAATCCAAAGAAAAACACCTTGAAGTAATGGCTTTACTCCTACCGCTTTTAAAGTAGAAAAGTTTAAAGTTGCTCCAATTAAAAACAAAGTAATGGTCAAACCAATCTTTGCGATACCAACAATATGAGCTGAGAAAACAGCTGTTGATGGTAAATACGTATTGATAAGCATTGCCAAAATAAACAATCCAATAAAATATGGAATTTTGATTTTTGTATTCTTGTTTTTAAAAAGAAAAGCCGTTAAAACAGAAATTGGAATAATCCATAATGCTCTTGCCAATTTTACTGTCGTTGCCACCTGTAAAGCTTCTGCACCGTATTTATTAGCTGCACCGACTACAGAACTCGTATCGTGAATAGCGATAGCACACCACAAACCGAAATCTTTTTGAGATAAATCTAATTGATGTCCAATAAAAGGAAACGCAAACAAAGCAATTGAATTCAATATAAAAATAACGCCCAAAGCAACAGAAGTTTGATTTTCATTTGATTTGATTACCGGTGAAATCGCAGCAATAGCACTTCCTCCACAAATAGCGGTTCCGCAAGAAATTAAATGAGAGGTTTTCTTTTCTGTTTTAAGCCATTTACCTAATAGAAAACCAAATATTAAAGTAGCAAAAATGGAAACGATGGTCAACAAAAAACCTTCTTTTCCAGCAGAAACGGCACTTGTTGCATTCATTCCAAATCCTAAACCAACAACAGAAAATTGCAGTAAAAAAGTAATCGCTTTATGATTGAATTCGATAAATGGATTTCCGAAAATATTCACAATTAGAACGCCCAGCAAAAGTGCTATCGGTGGAGAAATGATTGAAAATAAGCATAAAATAATTACGGCAAGAAAAAGTGCTTGTTGTAAAGAATGATTAATTTCAAATAAATGGGCTGTTGTTTCTTGTTTTGTTTTCAAAATAATGGGTATTGATATTACTTTGCAAAGTTCTATCGTTTATTTTGAAAACGCCAATCGTAAATTACAATCGACTATAACTTCAAGTTATAATGAGAAGCTAAATTTTGAATGAATAATTCTGACAAAGAATCAGATTTGCCTTGTAAAGTAATGATGTAAAAATATCTCTCAATTGACAAATTCTCTACATCCAAAACAATTAATTCTTTGTTTTTCAACTCCTTACTTACGGCATGAATGGACATAAAAGCAAAACAATCTGAATTCAGCAAATAAGACTTTATACTTTCTGTACTTCCTAATTGCATTTCAATTTGCAGATCATTAAACTTTAATCCTGCTTTTTTCAACGCAAATTCTATAACCTCAAGTGTTCCTGAACCACGTTCACGTGTAATGAATTTCATTGATTTTAAATCGTTTACCGAAATTTCATTTTGTTTTACCAAAGGATTTTTATTACTACAAACTAAAACCAGTTCATCTTTAAGAAACGGAATGTATTTTATAGATTGATTTTTAGATTGTCCCTCAACAATTCCGATTTCAATTTCTTTATTGATTAAAGCATTTTCGATTTGCTCTGTATTTCCATTCAGCAAATTGACTTTTATGTCTTTTTGCTTTTGATGAAAACTTGCCAAAACTGGCGAAATAATATATTGAGAAATCGTTGTACTTGCTCCTAACCTAAGTAAACCTTGACGATCTTTGTTGAAAGAGCTTATTTCAAAATCTATTTCACGATAGATATCGAAAATACTCTTAGTATATTTTAAAAGAATTTTACCAGCTGGAGTTAAAGCAATTTTAGACCCATTTCGTTCAAAAAGTTTTGTCTTGTAAGTTTCTTCTAATTCTTGAATGTGTTTAGAAACTGCTGGCTGAGTAATATATAATTCCGTTGCCGCTTTAGTAAAATTAAGGCGGAGCGCAACGGTATAAAATACTTTTAGCCTGAAGTCCATTTTTATTTATTATCTAGATTTTTGTCGATACTTTTTTGTTGTAAAACATCTTTTGCATTTAAAGATGTTATTACTTTTTTTCCTGTCTTAGATTCTAATTCTTTCATTGCTACTTTTGCAACATTTCCACCTTGCTGTGCCACTATCATGTTATCTTCAAAACTTTCAGGAGTTGTTGCTTTAGAAATATCTGTAGTCGAGGCCTCTGCTAACATATTTAGAATAAGCTCCGTATTAGTCATATTATCTCGAAGATTCTCCTTTTTAAGTCCTTTAAGTATTTTATACTCTTTGGTTGTTTTTCCTGACCAAGCTTTAGAAATAATATCTGTTAAAGTAGCAAACTGAACTCCCTCCTTTAATCCTCTATTCTTCCATTCATTAGTCAGCTCTTTTCTAATCTCAATACTTTTAATTCGTTGATTAATCCAGCTTTCAGAATATCCTAAATTCAAATATTGTTCTAGCGCTCTATCAATTGAAAGTTCAGGATCTTGCATTTCATCTAATCGCTCAGATGCAACCTGAGATAGCCATAATTTAAAAGGTTCTGCTTTTGATGAAGGAATAGATTGAATTAAACGAAAAACCTGCTCTGTATCTGCGACATCAGTCATTCGCATTTTTCCATCGGCTGCTTTCATTTTCAAACCGTGACAATTCGTCACGGTTTCATTTCCTTCTGCTTTTAAACGTTGTTTTAATTTACGCCAATACGCCGAAGAATCAATACTTTCAGTTAAAACACTGATAATATCAACTATTGAAAAATACCATTTTTCCTCCTCTTGATCCCAAATGGTTCTAACTTTTTTCTCTTCAAACAACTGTATTCCCTCCATCTGTTTCATATTTAAGTTATATAAAACTTCATTTTCAATTTATATCTTTCTGTTACAAGTCCAAATAAAAAAACTTATCTCTTTGTCACTTTATTCTTTTTTTTAAAGCAATCCATTATATTTTCGAACAAACCATTCAGTAGTCAATAAAACTGCAATCAAAATCAACAACCAAACCCAATCAATAATTGGAGTCTTGCTTGAAATATTTTTTTCAATAGATTTATATTCTTTGCTTTCTAAAAGTGTATTAATTAATTGATCTGCTTGATCTTCGAAGAAAGCTTTTCCACCAGTTTGTTGTGCTAATTGATTCAATTTCGGAACATCTGGGTTTACAAATTGTTTTTCGATATCAAAATCTAAAATCTCAAAATGACTTGCATATGAAGTATTAGAATTCAATTCTTTTACTGTAAAATTATATTTACCAGCTGGAAGTCCTTCTAAATTAGCAGAGAATGAATTACTTCCTTTTAATAAATCATAATTCTTTGTTTGCTTTGTGGCAGCATTTACAACCGTAATGGTAAGTCTGGCTTTTTCATCAAACTCGTAGTTTTTATTAAAATATTGAGCATTGATAATGATTTCTTCTCCGGAATTATAAAAACTTTCGTGTGTTACTACCAAAGATTTTTTTGAATTTGTTGAAGCTAGATATTGAATGATTTTATCAATGAAAACATCATACTTCTCAAAAGACTGATTATCTATATGACTTTGCAAACGCCATTTCCAGCTATTTTCTCCTAAAAGAAAAGCCGTTCTTTTTCCTTGATTTTCAGCGAAAGCTAATAATGGAGCATTCGTCGAAACATTTCTGATTTTTGAAGAAAGTAAAACAGATACATTTCCATTACTACTAATGTTTCCAAATAAATTCTGCAACGGAGGGAAATTTTCAAATCCGATATTATCAATGGCAAACAAATTGAAATCAGGATGAAATTCGTTTAAGAAATCTTCGCGTTGAGCACTCATTTTAAAAACCAAATTGTTTTGCTGTTGATTTAGAAAATTAAAATCGGTATTGTTTCCGGTAATAATAAAGGTATTTATTCCTTTTTGCTTACTGTTATCAAAAACAGCTTTAAAAGCAGTTGTTGGCTGATACAGAACCAGAACAGAAACATCTTGTAAATCACTAATTTGATTAGGTTTAACTAATATTACTTTACGTTGTGCATTGACTTCTATTGAACGTTTTAAGGCTGCAATATCTGGATGATTTATAGTAGAAACAATCGCAATAGTCGATTTTTGATCGATAATTTCGACTGCAAAATTTTTGATGTTATTATAACTGTTCTTCTCTTTTGCAGAAGATTGAATACTGGCTTTATAAATTTGCAAACCTACTTTATCTGCAGGAAGAAGTAAATTTAGAGAAGCAGTTTTCTTAGAAGGAGAAAATGAAACTTTCTCTTTTGCTACAACGGCATTTCCTTGCGAAATGGTAAATTCTGCATTTGTTGTTTTATCTCCCGCATATTGCAGAAAAACTTCAACTGGAAATTTATTTTTATGAAAAGCGTATTTATTTACGTTTAACTGATTGATTTTTAAATCAAGAAAAGTGGTTGTATCTCCCACAACCAAAGGATAAACTTTATTGACAGGATCGAAGCGATATACATAATCGTTTCCTGTAGTTTGATTTCCATCAGTAATAATAACTGTTGGAAAAGTCAGATTTTTATTGATGCTTTTTAGATTTTTGGCTACTTCATCTAAATTGGTTTGATTTCCTTTGAAATCAAATTTGTCTGAAGTTTTAAAATCATTATCAAACTGATAGGTTTGAATATCAAATTTTTCTTTTAATGCGGGATTTGAAACTAGTTTTTGATATAACTCGACCGTCTTTTTATCTGATTTCAAAGCCGTTATTGAACTTGAATTATCAACAACAATTGGCAAAGGTGTCTTTGTTATTTCTAACGAGTTTTTAGAAATAATCGGATTTATCAATAAAACCAATAATCCGAAAATGGCAAGAAAACGTAAAAAAGCCAAAAGTACCATCACATTGGATTTACTTTTGGCTTTAAAAAAATATTGAAAGTACGACAAACCACCAGCAATTACTAAAGAAAGCAATAATAAAAGAATCGTGTTTGTAGTCATATTTAATTAGTATTCAGTATCAGTTTACAGTCGTCAGATTTAAAAAGTCAAATAATAATTTGACTAAAAAAGTGTTCAGCTTTATCTAGAATCAGAATAGCCTGAATACTAAAACCTTTGAACCCTTGTAACTTATAACCTCAGTACCTTAGGTTAGCATTCCTCCACAAACGTTAAGAACCTGACCTGTAACGTATGCACTCATATCTGAAGCTAAGAAAAGACAAGCGTTTGCAACATCTTCAGTTGTTCCTCCTCTTTTCAACGGAATGCCTTCTCTCCATCCTTTTACTACATCTTCGCTTAATTTTGCAGTCATTTCAGTTTCGATAAAACCTGGAGCGATTGCGTTGCAACGAATGTTACGAGATCCTAATTCAAGAGCTACAGATTTAGTAAATCCGATTGCACCTGCTTTAGAAGCTGCATAATTAGTTTGACCTGCGTTTCCTGAAACTCCAACAACAGAACTAATATTAATGATAGATCCTGCTCTTTGTTTTAAGAAAGTTTTCTGAATCGCTTTTGTCATATTGAAAACCGATTTCAAATTCACATCAATTACTTGGTCAAAATCTGCTTCAGACATACGCATCAACAAATTATCTTTTGTGATTCCGGCATTATTGATCAAGATATCAACAGTTCCAAAATCTGCTAAAACAGCATCAACAAAAGTCTGAGCTTCGTTAAAATCTGCTGCGTTAGATTGGTATCCTTTCGCTTTTACTCCTAAAGCATTCAATTCTGCTTCTAAAGCTTCTGCAGATGCTGCAGATGAGCTGTATGTAAAAGCAACATTTGCTCCATGTTTAGCAAAAACTTCAGCAATTCCTTTTCCAATTCCACGGCTTGCACCAGTAATAATTGCAACTTTTCCTTCTAGTAATTTCATATTAAGGTATTCGTTTTTATTTTTTGAAATACAAATATAGGGTATTTGGGCGTTTAATAAAATTTGAGAATCAAAAAAGGCATACATTTTTTGCGTTTATTTCGAAGTAAAACACTAAAAAAAATCTTTCTATATAAACTAAATAATTAAAACAAAAAAGCCCTGCTCAATTTCAGCAGGGCTTGCAATTTTAATTTCTTACAGCAAATTAAAAAGCTACATTCCATCTTGGTAATTTTCCACTACCATCTAAGAAATTTTGCAAAACCTGACCTTCAACAGCTGTTGGAATTGCTTGTACATCTGCATTGAAAGTTTCGTACCAAACTACTTCAAGAGCAGAAATATTCTCTAATTTCATTTGTGCTGGCCAAGAATATTTTCTTCCTGTTTTTGCAAATTGATGTCCGTTTACAATTTTATCGTACAATCCACCGTTTTTGCTTTTTAAAGTTCCATCATTTTGAACAGTACCAGTAGAACCAACCATAATTAATTCTTTTTCTTCACCTTCAACAGCATACACGACAAAAATCCCTGCACTTCCTTCTGGAGCGTTACAAACTTGTTCTAAACTATCTTCAATTGTAAAAGTAAAACTGTTGCTTACTTTAAATTTTTCTAAATCTTTACTCATATTTTCTTTTCTAGCTTCTAAGATACTGAGGTTCTAAGATGCTAAGTTTTTTTTCTATATATACCTCAGTTTTTAAAATGTAAAAAAGTCTCAACTAATAATTGAGACTTTTTTTGAATTTATTATTTCGAGACTTGAAGATTATCCAAGTACTTCTTTTACTTTTTTACCAATTTCAGCTGGTGAATCAACAACATGAATTCCGTTGTCTCTCATGATTTGTTTTTTAGCAGCAGCAGTATCATCAGAACCACCAACAATAGCACCTGCGTGACCCATTGTTCTACCAGCAGGAGCAGTTTCTCCAGCGATAAAACCAATAACTGGCTTACGGTTACCATCAGCTTTTACCCATCTTGCAGCATCAGCTTCTAATTGACCTCCGATTTCACCAATCATAATGATTGCTTCAGTTTCTGGATCGTTCATTAATAATTCAACAGCTTCTTTAGTTGTAGTTCCAATAATTGGATCTCCACCAATACCGATAGCTGTAGTGATTCCTAAACCTTGTTTTACAACTTGGTCAGCAGCTTCGTAAGTTAACGTTCCAGATTTAGAAACGATACCAACTGTTCCTTTTTTGAAAACGAAACCTGGCATAATACCAACTTTAGCTTCACCTGGAGTAATTACACCTGGACAGTTTGGACCGATTAATCTTGAATTTCTTTCTTTAACATAATTATTTGCTTTAATCATGTCTGCTACAGGAATTCCTTCTGTAATAGCAATAATTACTTTAATTCCAGCATCAGCAGCTTCCATAATTGCATCAGCAGCAAAAGCTGGCGGAACGAAAATGATAGAAGTATCAGCTCCAGCTTGATCAACAGCATCTTTTACTGTGTTAAAAACCGGACGATCTAAATGGCTAGTCCCTCCTTTTCCTGGAGTAACACCACCAACAACATTAGTACCGTACTCAATCATTTGAGAAGCGTGGAAAGTTCCTTCGCTTCCTGTAAATCCCTGAACAATTATTTTGGAATCTTTATTAACTAAAACACTCATGATATATATTTTATGTAGTTTTTAAATTTGTGTTGCAAAAATAAGGTTTTGTAATGTATTTTGCCTCTTTTATTGTCAAAAAAATATTAAGAAAATTGACTCATTTGGTAACCTCTGTAAAGTTTGTCGTCTTTGATCTGCCAAATTGTTGAAAAATGAGCCAAAAGCATCTCTTCTCTTGGGTTCTCAATTGTTTTTACAAAATGAGAATAACGTACTGATACTAAATCATCTTCGCTAATAATATGACTAATTCTGACCTTTGAACGTACGTAAGCACGACTAAGATCATTTGCCATTTCAAGAATAGAATCATAATCCATCTGAATAAAACCTTTACTGCTGTTCCATTCCAATATTACTTCCGGATGCAGATATGTTTTTAAAATTTCACTATCAATTAACGCATCTGACTTATAAAATTTCTGAACAAACTCTTTTATAGACATATTACTTCAATTTACTTAAAATTTCAGGAATCTTCTTAATATTAGCTAATTGTTTCAATTTTTCTCTGGATTCTTCAATTGGAGTCCCAAAGTACGATTTTCCTCCTTCAACAGATTTAGTTACACCTGTTTGTCCCATTACAACCGCCTTTGAACCAATTGTAATACCACTTGTGGTTCCTACTTGCCCCCACATTGTAACTTCATCTTCAATAATTACACAACCAGCAATACCTGTTTGTGAAGCAATTAAGCATTTTTTACCAATAACAGTATCATGACCGACATGCACTTGATTGTCTAATTTTGTTCCCGCTCCAATTGTTGTATCTCCAGTAACACCTTTGTCAATTGTGCACAAAGCACCAATTCCGACATTATCTTCAATAACAACTCTTCCTCCAGAAACTAACTGATCGAAACCTTCTGGTCGTTTTTTATAATAAAAAGCATCTGCTCCTAAAATAGTCCCAGCATGAATGATAACATTATCACCTATTACGGTATGATCGTAAATAGAAACATTAGAATGAATTAGACAGTTTTTCCCAATTTTAACATGGTTACCCACGAAACTATTAGGCTGAATTATTGTTCCCTCACCTATTTCTGCTGTTGGTGCAATAGCAACATTAGCAAACTGAAAAGGTTTAAAATGTCTTATTAGAATATTAAAATCTCTAAACGGGTCATCAGAGATTAAAAGCGCTTTACCATCTGGACATTCAACTTCTTTGTTTATTAAAACAATTGTTGCAGCAGATTGCAAAGCTTTATCGTAGTATTTTGGATGGTCAACAAAAACAATATCTCCAGGCTCAACGACATGTATTTCGTTCATGCCTAAAACTTGAAAGTCTTTGTCACCAATAAATTTGCAGTTAAGCAAATTAGCAATTTCTTGTAAAGAATGACTCTTTGGAAATTTCATATAGTATAATTAGAAAACTTGTAAATTAGAAAATGAGTCAATTAGATAATTAATATACAAAATTGTGTTGATCCAAAAATTATCTATTTGACTCATCGTCATATTATCTCAATTAGAAATGAGTCAATTAGAATATGAATATACAAAATTTTGTCGATTCACAAATTATCTAATTGACTCATTGTCAAATTTATCTTAATTAAAATTTATTCTTTTACACGCTCCATATATGAACCTGAAGCTGTATCGATCTTAATTTTATCGCCTTCGTTGATGAACAACGGAACGTTAATATTTGCTCCTGTTTCTACTGTAGCATTCTTTGTTGCGTTTGTAGCTGTATTTCCTTTTACTCCTGGCTCTGCGTAAGTAACTTCAAGAATTACAGATGCAGGCATATCTACTGAAAGTGGTAAATCTGTTTCTGTATTAATTTGAACCATTACGTTTGTTCCTTCTTTTAACAAATCTGGAGCATCTAAGATGTTTTTGTTTAAAGAAATTTGCTCAAATGTTTCAGCATTCATGAAGTGAAACTCGTCACCTTCTGGATATAAAAACTGGAATGTATGTGTTTCAACACGAATAACATCAATTTTGTGACCTGCTGAAAAAGTGTTGTCTAATACTTTTCCTGAAGTTAAACTTTTCAATTTAGTTCTTACGAAAGCTGGACCTTTTCCAGGTTTTACGTGAAGAAATTCAATAATTTTATAGATATCGTGATTAAATTTAATACACAATCCGTTTCTAATATCTGATGTAGATGCCATTTGTTTTTTTTTATTTTATTACTTTTTTGTTTAATCGTTTAACCGTTTAACTGTTTATCCGATTAAACGATTAAACAAATAAACAATTAAACTTATTTTAATAGTTACCTGAATAACCTTTCATAATTCCTCGAGAAGAATTTCTAATAAAATCTAGAATTTCATCTCTTTCAGGAGTTGCTTCCATTTCAGCTTCAATAATACTTAAAGCTTGAGTGGTATTGTAATTCTTTTGGTATAAAATTCTGTAGATTTCCTGAATCTCTCTAATTTTTTCAGTACTAAATCCTCTTCTTCTTAACCCAACTGAATTAATTCCAACATAAGACAAAGGCTCTTTTGCTGCTTTTGTAAAAGGAGGAACATCTTTTCTTACCAAAGATCCCCCAGAAATCATAGCGTGATCTCCAATATGAATAAATTGGTGAATTGCTGCTAAACCGCCAATTACAGCATGATTCCCTACAACTACGTGACCCGCAAGAGCAACACCGTTTACAATAATAGCATTATTCCCTATTTCACAATCGTGTGCAATGTGAGCATAAGCCATCACTAAACAATTATTTCCAATAACGGTTTGACCAGAAGCAATTGTACCTCTATTTATAGTTACACATTCTCTAATAGTACAATTATCACCAATAATTGCAAGAGAATCTTCTCCTCCAAATTTTAAATCTTGTGGCACTGCAGAAATTACAGCTCCTGGAAAAATATTACAATTTTTACCAATTCGAGCTCCTTCCATAATGGTCACGTTTGAACCAATCCAAGTACCATCACCAATAACAACATTATTGTGAATTGTTGTAAATGGCTCTATTACAACGTTTTTAGCGATTTTCGCGCCTGGATGAACATATGCTAATGGTTGATTCATCTATGTTTTATATTTTTAATTAAAATATTCTGATTTGAGGCAACAAACCTAAACAATAAATTTGATAATTTATTATTGTTTTCTTGCAATTTGTGCCATTAATTCCGCTTCAGTTACTAATTTCCCATTTGCATAAGCGTTTGCCTGCATATGACAAATTCCTCTTCTGATAGGAGAAATCAATTCACACTTAAAAATTAAGGTATCACCAGGCAATACTTTATGTTTGAATTTTACATTATCAATTTTCATAAAGTAAGTAAGGTAATTTTCAGGATCTGGAACAGTGCTTAAAACTAAGATTCCTCCTGTCTGTGCCATTGCTTCAACGATTAGAACTCCCGGCATAACTGGTGCTTCTGGAAAATGTCCTACAAAGAAATTTTCATTCATTGTAACATTTTTCAAACCAACCACATGACGATCAGACATTTCAATAATTCTGTCGATTAACAAGAAAGGTGGTCTATGAGGAAGCATTGCCATAATTTTATGAATATCCATCAAAGGTTCTTGATGCAAATCATAAGTTGGAACATGATTTCTCTGTTCTATTTTGATAATTTTAGCCAATTTCTTTGCAAATTGAGTATTTACAAAGTGACCTGGTTTGTTTGCAATAATTTTTCCTTGAATACGAACTCCAATAAGAGACAAATCTCCAATAACATCAAGTAATTTGTGTCTTGCGGCTTCGTTTGGATAATGTAATGTAAGATTATCTAAAACACCATTTGGTTTTACAGAAATTTCATCTTTACCAAATGCCTTCTTTAAATTCTCCATTGTAGATTCAGAGATTTCTTTATCTACATATACAATTGCATTATTTAAATCACCACCTTTAATAAGTCCGTGTTCTAATAATGATTCTAATTCATGCAGGAAACTAAAAGTTCTTGAACTTGCAATTTCTGTTTTAAAATCAGAAAGGCTTTTAAGTGTTGCATTTTGAGTACCTAAAACTTTAGTACCAAAATCTACCATTGTAGTTACCTGATACTCATCGCTTGGCATAACTAGAATCTCACTACCTGTTGCTTCGTCTGTAAAAGAAATTACTTCTTTTACCACGTAAACATTACGACTAGCTTCTTGTTCTTCTATTCCGGCTTTCTCAATTGCTTCTACAAAATATTTTGATGAACCATCCATGATAGGTAGTTCAGAGGCATTCAATTCAATAATAATATTATCCAGATCGCAACCAACTACCGCTGCCAAAACGTGCTCAGGAGTTTGAATTTTAACTCCTAGTTTCTCAAGATTTGTACCTCTTTGAGTATTAACTACGTAATTAGCATCAGCTTCAATAACTGGTTGACCTTGCAAATCAACTCTCACAAAAGTGAAACCATTATTAACGGGAGCAGGTTTAAAAGTCATTGTAACTTCTTTTCCAGTGTGCAAACCAACTCCTGTTAGCGAAATTTCATTTTTGATGGTCTTCTGTTTAACCATTATTTCCATTTTTTGGGTTTATTATTTGTTTTTTTAATTCTTCAACTTCAGCCACAATTTTAGGCAGATTCTTAAAATGAACATACGACTTATTAAAATCTGTATATCCAAGAGATGGCGTTCCTTGTAAAACTTCATCATCTTTAATATTTCTGGCTACACCCGACTGTGCTTGAAGCCTAACATTGTTACCTATTGTTAAGTGACCTGCGATACCTACTTGCCCGCCAATCATACAATTCTCACCGATTTTAGTAGAACCAGCAACTCCGCTTTGAGCAGCAATAACGGTATTTTTACCAATCTCTACATTATGAGCAATCATAATTTGATTGTCTAATTTTACTCCCTTTCTAATAATGGTAGAACCAAGAGTTGCTCTATCAATTGTTGTATTAGCACCTACATCTACATTATCTTCAATAATCACATTACCAATTTGTGGTACTTTACTATATTCTCCATTTTCATTTGGTGCAAAACCAAATCCGTCAGCTCCAATAATTACCCCGGAATGAATCGTACAATTGTTTCCGATAACAGATTCTGAATAAATTTTTGCTCCAGCAAAAATGAATACATTATCTCCAATAACAACATTATCTCCAATAAAACTGTTTGGATAAATTTTCACATTATCTCCTAAAACAACATTTTGGCCGATATAGCTAAAACTTCCTAAATAAAGATTTTCTCCATGTTTAGTTCCTTCAGACATAAAAGACTGAGGTTCGATACCCGTTTTGTTTAATTTGACTTGATTGTAAAAATGTAAAAGCTTAGAAAATGCTGCATATGCATCTTCTACTTTTATAAGTGTAGTGGTAATTTCCTGTTCTGGAACAAAGCTGTCGTTAACAATTGTAACTGTCGCTTTTGTACTATATATATAATTGATATACTTGGGATTAGCCAAAAAAGTTAGCGATCCATTTTCACCTTCTTCGATCTTAGAAAGCTTAGAAACTTCTGCATTGGGATTCCCAACAACTTCTCCTTCTAAAATTCCTGCTATTTGTTCTGCTGTAAATTTCATCGCGACAAAAATATAAAAAATAGGTTTTAAATGTTAATTTTAGATAAGTTGTTTTGGAAAACAGATGTAATATTTTGTTACCAATTTAGATAACGATTTCAAATTCAGCTGGTCAGAAGCTTCAACAACGTCTTCAATTGTTTTATCTTTTTTCAAAATTCGAATAGGTTCAGCTTCCTTACTATATGCCTGATTTTTAATTTTTCCTCTAAAAATAAAATACCCCGCTTCTAATTGACTGATATGATGCTGACTGGCAAACTTTTCTTTTAAAGACTGAGATTCTTCCATGGAAACTTTTTCGGCACTCATTTTAATTTTAAGTAAATCTCTGTTTATAATCATCTTACTTAAAGTACTTAACACAAAATCATCGTTTCTCTGCCAAGCTTTTAGAGCACTAATAATATCAAAATCATCTAATTGTGAAAACAAGTCAAGTTTTTCGGCATCAAAATCTTCGAGAGTTATTTTATTGTGCATGAAATAAGAAAGTGGTTCACTGCATGGAAGATCAATTCCTTTTAAAATTAATTCTTTGGCTCTTTTCAAAACTTTCATTAAAATTAATTCTGCAACCAGACTTGTCTTGTGTAAATAAGCCTGCCAATACATTAATCTTCTGGAAAGCAAAAATTTCTCTACCGAATAAATTCCCTTTTCTTCAATAACTAAAACGTCATTTTCAACATTCATCATCTGAATCAATCGTTCAGAATTTACATTCCCTTCTGCAACTCCAGTATAAAAACTATCTCGTTTCAGGTAGTCCATTCGATCCATATCTAACTGACTTGATATCAATTGCAACATGAATTTTCTATGATATTCTCCTTTAAAAACTTGAATTGCTAAACTTAATCTTCCATCAAATTCTTCATTCAGCTGATTCATAAATAATAACGAAATAGCCTCATGATGAACATCTTCCACAATACTTCTTTCCATTGCATGAGAAAAAGGTCCATGCCCGATATCATGAAGTAAAATAGCAATTAATAACGCATTTTCTTCTTCTTCAGAAATTACAACATCTTTAAAACGAAGCGTATCAATTGCTTTTTTCATCAAATGCATGCATCCTAAAGCATGATGAAAACGAGTATGATTGGCTCCCGGATACACCAAATATGACAATCCCATTTGCGAGATTCTACGAAGACGCTGAAAATAAGGATGCTGAATTAAATCGTAAACAAGCTCATTCGGAATCGTTATAAAACCATAAATGGGATCATTGAATATTTTTAGTTTGTTGATCTGAGTCACTAGTGCGATATTTTTTAGGTGAACAAATATAAGTAAATAAGTATAAAGACATTGGTGTTTTTTATTTAAAAATAAAAGTTCAATTTAGGATGATTATCAATAAAATAGGTCAAAAAATGTTAAAATTCAAATTAAAATCATAGTTTAACTTTGGTAATTTTATACTATTTTTAATACTTTTTAAGTTCTATAACTTTAAATTGCAGTAAAAATTATAACAGATTTATGGATAAGATAAAAATACTTTGGGTCGATGACGAAATCGATCTTTTAAAGCCCCACATATTATTTCTAGAAAAAAAGAATTACGAAGTTACAACCTGTAATAACGGTCTTGATGCCATTGCATTATTTGAGGAAGATAACTTTGACATTGTTTTTTTGGATGAAAACATGCCTGGAATGAGCGGATTAGAAACTCTTTCTGAAATGAAAGAAAAAAAATCAGCTATTCCGATGATTATGATTACCAAAAGCGAGGAAGAATATATAATGGAAGAAGCCATTGGTTCTAAAATCGCTGATTACTTGATCAAACCTGTAAATCCGAATCAGATTCTATTGAGCTTGAAGAAAAACTTGGATGATTCGAGATTAATTACTGAAAAAACCACTTTAGATTACCAAAAAGAATTTAGAAAAATAGCAATGGAATTGGCTATTGTCAATTCTTATGAAGATTGGGTTGAGTTGTATAAAAAATTACTTTTCTGGGAATTAAAACTGGAAGATATTAACGACACAGCAATGATTGAGATTTTAGAATCTCAAAAGGTGGAAGCCAATTCTCAATTTGGAAAATTCATCGAAAGAAATTACGAAGACTGGTTTGCTCCTAAAGCAGATAAACCAATCCAATCTAATACCTTATTTAAGGAATTAGTTGTTCCTGAACTTAAAAAGAAAGACAAACCTGTCCTTTTTGTGGTAATTGACAACCTTCGTTACGATCAATGGAAATCTTTTGAAAGCGTAATTTCAAATTACTACAAATTAGAAAAAGAAGTTCCTTACTACTCTATTCTTCCAACTGCTACGCAATATGCGAGAAATTCTATTTTCTCAGGTTTAATGCCATTAGAAATGGAGAAACAATTTCCGCAATATTGGAAAAATGATGTAGAAGACGGTGGAAAAAACCTTTATGAAGCTGAATTTTTATCGGCTCAATTAAAACGTTTAGGATTAAACATTAAAGAAGATTATTTCAAAATTACCAATTATGCTGGCGGAAAAAAACTGGCAGAAAACTTCAAGGCTTTAAAAGGAAACGACTTAGTTACTGTAGTTTACAATTTCGTAGATATGCTTTCGCATGCTAAAACAGAAATGGAGGTTGTAAAAGAATTAGCTTCAGATGACAAAGCGTATCGTTCTTTAACTTTAAGCTGGTTTAAGAATTCACCTTTATTAGAAATCATTCAACAAGCCCAAATTTTAGGTTTCAAATTAATCTTGACAACAGATCACGGAACAATTAATGTAAAAAATCCATCGAAAGTTGTAGGTGATAAAAATACAAGTCTGAATTTACGATACAAAACCGGTCGTAGTTTGACATATGAGCAAAAAGATGTTTACGTAGTAAAAGAGCCAAAAACGATTGGTTTACCGGCAATTAACATGAGTAGTTCGTTTATTTTTGCTAAAAATGATTTCTTTTTGGCTTATGTAAACAATTACAATCATTATGTAAGTTATTACAAAAACACGTATCAGCACGGTGGAATTTCATTAGAAGAAATGATTATTCCGTTCTTGGTTTTCAATCCGAAATAATTAAAATTTGCCACTAATGCCACGAATTTTCACTAATTTCTTTTTAAACTCAAAAAAAGTATACTTTAATTCGTGAAAATTCGTGAAATTCGTGGCAAAAATAAAACTACAATGAATATCATTTTTTCATTAGATCAAATCAAAGAAGTTGCAGAGCAGATTATTGCTTCAAATCCTAAAAAAATCATTCTTTTTAATGGAGAGATGGGAGTTGGAAAAACAACTTTGATCAAACAATTATGCAAAACTTTAGGAGTTGAAGACGCAACAAGCAGTCCAACTTTTTCTTTAGTTAACGAATACCATACATCCAATAATCAAACTGTTTACCATTTTGATTTTTACAGATTAAATAAGGAAACCGAAGCACTTGATATGGGTGTTGACGACTATCTATATTCAGGAAATTGGTGTTTTATTGAATGGTCTGAAAAAATTGCTAATTTAATTCCAGAGGAACATTCTACAATTAATATTGAATTGTTGGTGGATGGAAAAAGAGAATTGAATTTAGCATAAAACTTTGCAAGACTTTGATAAATCTTCTTGAATCTTTGCGTTTTTTTTTACAAAGACTCACAAAGATTTTCCACAAAGATTCTCTAAGAAAAACAATAAAATGAATACCACAAAACAAGTTCAAATAGTCCCTTTTTCTCAAGATTTAAAAAGCCATATCAAAACCTTGAATATTGCTTGGCTTGAAAAGTATTTTAAAGTAGAAGACAAAGATCACTTAACGCTTTCAAATCCACAGGAAGAAATCATTGATAAAGGCGGGATGATTTTCTATGCAAAATATAATGACGAAATTCTTGGAACTGCTTCTTTAATGAAAATTAATGATTCAACATACGAATTAAGTAAAATGGCTGTCTCAGATCATGCCCAAGGCCTCGGAATTGGCAATAAACTTTTAGAACATTGTCTTACTATTGCGAAAGAAAACAATATCAAAACGCTGTTTTTATATTCCAACACCATTTTACTTTCAGCTATTCATTTATATAGAAAATTTGGTTTCACCGAAATTCCTTTAGAAACAGGTATTTATGCCAGAGCTAATATCAAAATGGAGAAAAAAATATCTTAACATTATAAGTACAGTATTATCAGAATTTTTACACCAATTTTAAATCTTTTTACGTAATTTGTACCTTTAATTTTTTGCACACCCATGTCAATCACATTAACTCCATTTACAAAACAACAGTTGCTCCCACAAGAAGAAAAACTTGAGGTTGGTCGTTTTAAAAGAGAACTTTTTATAGGAATTCCTAAAGAGACAAGCTACCAAGAACGTCGTATTTGCCTAACTCCCGATGCTGTAAACTCACTTACATATGCAGGACATCGCGTTATGATTGAATCTGGAGCCGGAGAAAGTTCGAGCTATACGGATAAAGAGTATGCAGATGCTGGTGCAGAAATAACAAAAGATACAAAAAGAGTTTTTGGCTGTCCGTTTTTGTTAAAAGTAGAACCGCCAACTTTAGCTGAGATTGAAATGATTAATCCTGAAACGGTAATTATTTCAGCTATTCAGTTAAAAACCAAAAAGAAAGCATTCTTTGAAGCTTTAGCACAAAAGAAAATTACAGCACTTGCCTTTGAATATATCAAAGATGAAGACGGATCTTATCCTGCTGTAAAATCCTTAAGCGAAATTGCGGGAACTGCTTCAATACTGATCGCAGCAGAACTAATGATTACGGACGAATTTGGAAAAGGCCTTTTGTTTGGAAACATAACAGGCGTTCCTCCTACTGAGGTTGTAATTCTCGGCGCAGGAACAGTTGGTGAATTCGCTGCAAAAACCGCAATCGGATTAGGCGCAAACGTAAAAGTTTTTGATAATTCAATTACGAAACTACGTCGTTTGCAAAACAATTTAAATCAAAGAATTTTCACTTCGACTATACAACAAAAAGGTTTATTAAAAGCTTTAAGACGTTGCGATGTAGCCATTGGCGCAATGAGAGGAAAAGAAAGATGTCCGATTGTAGTGAATGAAACTATGGTGGAGCATATGAAAAAAGGTGCTGTTATTGTTGATGTTAGCATCGATACTGGTGGTTGTTTCGAAACTTCGGAAGTAACTACCCATGAAAAACCAACATTCATAAAAAGCAATGTTCTGCACTATTGTGTACCTAATATACCTTCTCGTTATTCTAAAACAGCCTCATTATCAATAAGCAACATCTTGACACCTTATCTACATCAGATAGCCGAAGATGGTGGTATCGAAAGTGCCATTCGCTGCAATAAAGGCCTTAAAAACGGAATCTATCTTTATCACGGAATCCTTACCAATAAAGCAATTGGGGATTGGTTCGATTTGCCTGACAACGATATTAATTTACTTGTATTTTAAGGGAACTTTAATGTACCTTTGCAAAAATTTTATTTCATGAAGTTCGTACACCGTTTTGCATATTATTTGATTGGCCTAGTTATGGGATGTTTTGTTGTAGCAGCCATCTTTAGTGGAAAAGATACTCGTTGTAATTATTTTCCAAATGCCAGAGTCTTAAACAACCTGAGAACAAAACCTTTTCAATATTCTCCAAAAGCAATTCAAACCTTAAATGAAAAATGGGTTGATACCGCTGACATCAGAAACACTTTAACTTACGGGGATGTCGATTTCGACCAAAGCAATGTTCCGGTTAAAAGTGGAAAACTATATATTATTGAAGGGAAAACAGTAAAAAATCAAGAAATCATTCTAAAAGTAGTGAATTATGAAAATAAAGCTGTTTTAGAAGAAATCATAAAAAAATAAAACAAAAAATCTTTTGTCTCTCTCAGATTCAAAAGATTTTTTTTTATTAATTGTATTTCTCAAAAAGTTACAAAGACACAAAGTTTTTCCTTTGTCCCTTTGTCACTCTGAAACTTTGTCACTTAAAAAATCACCATTCAATTTCTTTCAATCCTTTAGATTTTAGAAAATCATTTGTTTGTGTAAAATGTTTATTCCCAAACCAAAATCCACGATTGGCACTTAATGGCGAAGGATGTCCCGATTTTAAAATATGATGTTTCGAAGCATCGATCAAAGCCGCTTTCTTTTGAGCAAAGCCTCCCCAAAGCAAGAAAACAACATTTTCTTTTTCATCAGAAATTTTCTTAATAACGGCATCTGTAAATTTTTCCCAGCCTTTACCCTGATGACTTCCTGCTTCAGATTGTCGAACTGTTAAAGTTGCATTTAAAAGAAAGACTCCCTGATCTGCCCAACGTTCCAAATTTCCAGTTTTAGGAAGAGGTTTTCCTAAATCAGTTTCAATTTCTCTAAAAATATTATATAAAGAAGGCGGAAATGGAATACCGTCATTTACAGAAAAACACAAACCATTTGCTTGATTCGGCCCGTGATAAGGATCTTGACCAATAATTACCACTTTTACTTGATCAAAATGACAATGATCAAAAGCAGAAAAAATTTGATTTCCTTTAGGGTAACAAACTTTTGTCGCGTATTCAGATTTTACAAAATCAATTAAAGTGTTGAAATATGGTTTTTCGAATTCTTCGTTCAATACTGGTTTCCAAGAAGAATGCATTTTTACGTCCATAATTTTTTTATGCGAATTTCAGAAATAATTACTTAAAATCAAAAAGACTCAAGTCGAAAGTCAAAAGTCGAAAGTGGAAAGTTGAAAATCTAAGAAAAATGAAAACCAAACAAAAACCTCATAATTACTAATTCCCAACTCATAACTCATCATTAATAATTAATAACTAAGAATTCACAATTCATTATTGTTTTCGTACTTTTGCTTTTACTTTCATAAAGAAATTAAATGATCAGTATTACAGAAAAAACATTACAAGACTTACAATTTCCAACTGTACTCGAAACCATTTCAGATGGTTGTAACACCGATATTGGAAAGGAAAAAGCTTTACAAATAAAACCATTTAGAGATAAAGAAGAATTAATGCAATCGCTGATGCAGACATCAGAGTATGTTTCTTCTTTTCAAAATAATAACGCCATTCCGAATCACGGATTTGATGCTATCACACACGAAATTAAATTCTTAGCAATTGAAGACAGCTTTCTTGAAGTAGGAAGTTTCAGAAAAATTGCCAATCTTTCTGCAACTACAAATGTATTATTGAACTTCTTGAAAAAGTTTGATGATTATTATCCGAATCTAAATGCAAGAGCTTCAAGAGTAGAATTGACAAAAGACATTATCACTGCAATTGATGCAATTGTGGATAAATACGGAGAAATTAAAGACAATGCTTCTCCTGCTCTTTCTGGAATTCGTCAGAATATGAATTTGGTTCGCGGAAAAGTAAATCAAAGTTTTGGTTCGGCTTTAACTCAGTATAATAGTTTGGGTTATTTGGATGATATTAAAGAAAGTTTTGTACAAAATCGTAGAGTTCTAGCGGTTTTAGCCATGTATCGCCGTAAGGTAAAAGGCTCTATTTTAGGAAGTTCCAAAACCGGAAGTATTGCCTATATCGAACCTGAAGCTACTTTAAAATATTCTCGCGAATTAGCCAATTTAGAATACGAAGAAAAAGAAGAAATTACGAGGATTTTAAAAAACTTATCAAATGTAATTCGTCCTTATCTTCCTTTACTAATTGAATATCAGGATTTTTTAAGCGACGTAGATGTAGTCGCTGGGAAAGCAAAATATGCAAATCGAATCAACGGAATTTTACCAGCAATTACAGAAGAAAGAAGATTATTTTTTAGAGAAGCGTATCATCCGATTTTGTATTTGAATAACAAACAAAAAAAAGAAGTCACTCATCCGCAAACTATTGAATTAAAACAAGAAAATAGAATTATTGTAATTTCCGGTCCAAATGCAGGTGGAAAAACAATTTCCTTAAAAACAGTTGGTTTATTACAATTAATGCTGCAATCTGGAATTCTTATTCCAGTTCATGAAAGAAGTGAAACTTTCTTATTTGATAGAATTCTGACTGATATTGGAGACAATCAATCCATTGAAAATCATTTAAGTACATATAGTTATCGATTAAAAAACATGAATTATTTTTTAAAGAAATGTAATCGAAAAACCATGTTTTTAATTGACGAATTTGGTACAGGTTCTGATCCTGAATTGGGAGGAGCTTTGGCTGAAATTTTCTTAGAAGAATTTTACCATCGAGAAGCTTTCGGAATTATCACAACTCATTATTCTAATTTAAAAATTCTGGCTAACGAATTACCGTACGCAACAAATGCCAATATGATGTTCGACGAAAAGTCATTGGAGCCAATGTATAAATTAGCTTTGGGTCAAGCCGGGAGTTCTTTTACTTTTGAAGTTGCTCAAAAGAATGGAATTCCATTTGGACTAATCAACCGTGCGAAAAAGAAAATCGAAGTTGGAAAAGTTCGTTTTGATAAAACTATTGCGACGCTTCAAAAAGAGAGATCGAAATTGGAAAAAACTTCTTTGAATTTAAAAGAAGAAGAAACTCGTGCACGTGAAGAAAGTAAAAAGATGGAAAACATCAATACGAGAATTCAACAGAAATTAGAAAGCTATCAGGAATTATACGACAGCAACCAGAAGATTATTTATATCGGACAAAAAATTGATGATATTGCCGAGAAATATTTCAACAACAAAAATAAAAAAGAACTTATTGGTGAATTCTTGAAAATTGTTGAAATTGAAAATTCTAAACGTAAAAAAGCAACTCCAAAAGAAGTAAAAGCAAAAGTTGAAAAACAAAAAGAAATTATTGCCGAAGTTTCTGTAAAAGTTGAAGAAATACGAAAAGAGAAAAAAGAGAAAAAACTTAAACCCGTTATAGAAAAACCAAAGCCAATTTTAAAAGTTGGTGACCGAGTAAGAATGCTTGACGGAAGATCAGTCGGTAGTATTGATTTGATCGAAAAAAATAAAGCAACTGTAAATTATGGCATTTTTACTTCGAAAGTAAGTTTAGATGAATTGGAATTGGTTGAAGCGGTTAAAAAATAAGTTTTCAATCGCAGTCACAGTCAGTCTTGAAATTGACTAAAAAAAGAGCAAAATTAAAATAAAGCGATTTAAAAGACGTTTTCTTTTTTAAAGCAAAATATCATTACGGTTTTTTAAAATTGGATTTAAACAGATTTATGAAAGCTATTTTTGATTTATAAATTTTATCACAAATCAAAAAACAATAGATAAAAATAATTTAAAATTATATACGTTATAGCTTTGTCAAAGTTTAGAACTTTGACAAAGCTTTACTTTTAAAATTAAAAAATGGATAATCTTCCAAAAAATAAAAAAATAATTCTTTTTGACGGAGTTTGTAATCTCTGTAGTTCCGCTGTACAATTCATTATCAAACATGACAAAAAAGATATTTTTAGATTTGTGGCATTGCAATCTGATTTAGGAATCTCAATTTGCAGACATCTAGGAATAAGTTTTTCTAAAATGGATAGTATTATTTTGTACAATCCAGGAATAGCATATTTCTACAAATCTTCTGCTATTCTCGAAATCGCTAAAAATTTTGGAGGTATCTGGAAATTAACACCTATTTTTAGAATTGTACCCATTTTTATAAGTGACAGAATTTATGATTATGTTGCAAAAAACAGATACAATTGGTATGGCAAAAAAGAAAGCTGCATGATTCCGACTCCTGAATTGAAAGCTAAGTTTTTGTAAAATTCCAATTTTTCTCAAACTAGATCGAGAAACTTAAAATATAAAAAAATCCCAAATTCACATTGATTGGAATTTGGGATTTTTTATATTGAAATTTTCAGATTTATTATCTAATTAATTTTCTGTATTTCAAACGTTTTGGAGTTAAATCACCACCAAGACGTTTTTTCTTGTTTTCTTCATAATCAGAGAAACTTCCTTCGAAGAAATAAACTTCAGAATCTCCTTCAAAAGCTAAGATGTGTGTACAAATTCTATCTAGGAACCATCTGTCGTGAGAAATAATTACAGCACAACCTGCAAAATTCTCCAAACCTTCTTCAAGAGCACGAAGTGTATTTACGTCAAGGTCGTTCGTAGGCTCATCTAGTAAAAGTACGTTTCCTTCTTCTTTCAAAGTCATTGCCAAGTGCAAACGGTTACGTTCTCCACCAGAAAGCATCGAAACTTTTTTGTTTTGCTCTCCACCACCAAAGTTGAAACGAGATAAATAAGCTCTTGAGTTTACTTGCTTCCCTCCCATCATAATCAATTCCTGACCATCTGCGAAGTTTTCCCAAATAGATTTATTCGGATCAATATTAGAGTGCGACTGATCTACGTAAGCAATTTTTACAGTTTCTCCAACTGAAAATTCTCCACTGTCCGTAGCTTGTTCGCCCATAATCATTTTGAAAATAGTTGATTTACCAGCACCGTTTGGTCCGATAATTCCAACAATTCCAGCTTGTGGCAAAGTAAAGTTCAAATTATCATACAATAATTTTTCACCAAAAGCTTTTGCTACATTTTTAGCTTCAATAACATTTGTTCCTAAACGTGGACCGTTCGGGATATAGATCTCTAGATTTTCATCTAGTTGTTTTTGATCTTCATTTAACAATTTGTCGTAATTCTGTAAACGCGCTTTTTGTTTTGTCTGACGACCTTTTGCACCTTGACGAACCCACTCCAACTCACGTTCTAAAGTTTTTCTTCTTTTAGAAGCCACTTTTTCTTCTTGAGCCATACGGTTTGATTTTTGATCTAACCAAGAAGAATAATTTCCTTTCCATGGAATACCTTCTCCTCTATCCAACTCCAAAATCCATCCTGCAACATTGTCCAAGAAATAACGGTCGTGCGTTACAGCAATTACAGTACCAGCATATTGTGCCAAATGTTGCTCTAACCATAAAACTGACTCAGCATCAAGGTGGTTGGTTGGCTCATCCAAAAGCAATACATCTGGTTGTTGCAATAACAAACGACATAAAGCTACACGACGACGCTCACCTCCTGAAAGATTTTTGATTGGCGTATCTCCTTCTGGAGTACGTAAAGCATCCATTGCAATTTCTAATTTTGTATCAATTTCCCAAGCACCAAGCGCATCAATTTTATCTTGTAAAGCTGCTTGACGATCCATTAATTTATCCATTTTATCTGGATCTGAATAGTTTTCTTCAAGACCAAACAAATCATTGATTTGATTGTACTCTTCTAAAACTGCCATAGTTTCAGCAGCTCCCTCACGAACTACTTCGATAACCGTTTTAGAATCGTCAAGGATTGGTTCTTGTTCTAAGTAACCTACTGTATAACCTGGCTGAAAAACTACATCACCTTGATAATTTTTATCAACTCCCGCAATAATTTTTAAAAGAGAAGATTTACCAGAACCGTTAAGACCTAGAATACCAATTTTAGCTCCATAAAAGAAACTTAAATAAATATTCTTAAGTACCGGTTTGTCTGCTCCTTGATAGGTTTTACTCAATTTCTGCATTGAGAAAATTACTTTCTTATCGTCTGACATTTTTTATGTTCTTTATATAAATTAATTATTTTTCTATTGAATTTTATTATTTATTGAGATTAAACTCTACCTTTTAAAGCATTGAAAACCCATGCATTAGCAAGGAAACCTACACCGGTCGCAGCAAATCCCCAGCCTGATACTTCTCTGTATCTAAAAGCTCCAAGACCTATAAGCAACAATCCCATAAGTACCATTATAAAAGTAGCCCATCCTAAAATGGTATTTTTATTCATTCCCATAATTGTGTAATTATTTTTAGTAGTAAAATTTTCAGAAAGGCAAATATCGTGAATTTTAATGGCTTAATTAAATATTTTATACAGCATTTCTTTAAGCAAATCAGATTGCGGCAATGCATTGGCTCCCACACCTTTACTCTTAACATCAATATCTCTTAACGCAGCTACAATCTGGCTTACCTTTCGCATTGGGAAATTTTTTACCGCCAAATCATATTCTTTTAAAAAAAAAGGATTCACTCCCAGAGCCGAAGCGACGTTTTTTGGATTTTTATCTTTTAAACCATGGTACTTTAAAAGCTGAACAAAAAATCCGAATACTAAACCAGTTGTCATCACTAAAGGATATTCTTTAGGATTATGAGCAAAATTCTCCGCTATTTTATAAGCCTTCAACTGATTACGTTCTCCAATTGCTTTTCGAAGTTCGAATACATTATAATCTTTGCTGAAACCGATATTCTCTTCAATATGTTCTGCCGTAATCATGGTACCCTGGGGCAAAATAATTTGAAGTTTTTCTAACTCATTATTAATTTTACTTAAATCGGTTCCCAAAAACTCCACCAACATTGCATTTGCTTTTGGATCAATTGTATATTTTTTTCCTGCTAAAACACGTTTAATCCAGTCACCTACCTGATTCTCATATAATTTTTTGCTCTCATAAACAATTCCATTCTGAGCCAATAATTTCGTTACTTTTTTACGCTTATCAAGAGTTTTGTATTTGTAGCAAAAAACAAGTACCGTAGTTTCCATCGGATTATTTACATACGATTCAATTTTATCAATTGTCCTAGATAAATCCTGTGCTTCTTTGACAATAACGACCTGACGATCAGCCATCATCGGATAACGCTTAGCTGTTGAAACAATTTCATCCACAGAAACATCTCTTCCATACAAAACGGTCTGATTAAAACCTTTTTCTTCTTCAGCTAAAACATTCTGCTCGATATATTCTGATAACTTATCTATATAATAAGGTTCTTCACCCATTAAAAAATAAATTGGCTTAATATTTCCGGCTTTTATATCATTAACGATTTTTACAACTTCGTCCATTTAAAATTTGTTTCAAGTTTAAAGTTTCAAGTTAGTTTGAAACAAAAAACTATTTTATATTTTTGCTTTATGCAGCGATTAAATTTTCCAATCTATAGTTTTCGATTCAAAAATAGCGAAAATAAAGTGTCTATTTTTGATGAAATAAGAAAAAAATTTATAATTCTTACTCCAGAAGAATGGGTCCGTCAGCACGTAGTTCATTATTTAATTTACGAAAAAAAATATCCCAAATCGTTAATTAACGTAGAGAAAGTTTTAAAAGTCAACGGGTTAAGAAAACGATACGATATTGTTGTTTTTAACTCTGATGGTTCTATACATATATTGGTAGAATGCAAAGCACCCGAAATTAAAATCTCTCAAGCAACTTTTGATCAGATTGCACGTTACAATATGACAATGCAGGCACGGTTTTTGAATGTGACAAACGGACTAAACCATTTTTATTGTCAAATGGATTTCGAAAACGAAAAATATGAGTTTTTGAGAAACCTGCCTGATTATAAAGAAAACCATTAACAAAGAATAAATAACGAAGTACTTTTGGATAAAATAGCAGTTGTCATTTTAAATTGGAACGGAGTAAAATTGCTTGAGCAGTTTTTACCATCTGTTATTCAGTTTTCAGAAGGCGCAACGATTTATGTTGCAGATAATGATTCGACAGATAATTCTGTTGATTTTGTTATCCAAAATTTCCCTACCGTAAAAATTGTAAAAAACACTGGCAATCATGGTTTCGCAAAAGGTTATAATGATGCTTTACAACATATAGATGCAGAAATTTACGCATTAGTCAATTCAGATATCGAGGTAACTGAAAACTGGCTAAAACCAATTCTTGAAACCTTCGATAATGATAAACAAACAGCCATAATTCAGCCAAAGATTCTTGATTTTAAAAATAAAGAATATTTCGAATATGCTGGTGGTGCTGGTGGTTTCATTGACAAATATGGATTCCCATTTTGCAGAGGAAGAATATTTGAAACTTTAGAAAAAGACAATGGACAATACAATGATAATTGCGAATTGTTCTGGGCTTCAGGTGCGTGTTTTTTCATCAGAAAAAAAGTGTATCATGAACTTGGTGGGTTTGACGAAAGCTTTTTTGCCCATCAGGAAGAAATTGATTTATGCTGGCGTGCTGCCAATGAAGGGCATATAATTAAGTACAATTCACAATCAGTTGTATATCACGTTGGAGGAGCAACTTTGCAACAAGGAAATCCAAAAAAAACGTATCTGAATTTTAGAAATTCGTTATTAATGCTTGTTAAAAATCTACCTAAAAGAGGATTGTTTTGGGTAATTTTCTTTCGTATGGTCTTAGACGGAATTGCAGGTATCCGTTTTCTTACACAAGGTAAATTCGGACATACTTTCGCCATTTTAAAGGCACATTTTTCATTTTATTGTTTATCTTTAAAATATCTTAAAAAACGAAAAGATTTTCAAATACAGCAATACTATTTGGTAAAAAGCATCGTTTTTCTTTACTATATAAGGAAAATGACCTTTTTTAAAGAAATCTTTAACAGTATTCAAAATATTAAAAACTAAATTTGTAATCAAGTCTAATTAAAATTAAATTTATGAGAAAAATAGTTATCGCACTATCAGTATTAATGGCCCTAACATCATGTGTTTCTAAAAAGAAATATGCGGAGTTGGAAGCAAAAAACAAAGAGACCCAAGATTTATTAAACTCTTGTACTGTAAAATTAAATACGTGCTTAGAAGAAAAAGCTGGATTAGCTGCTACTGCTGAAAGCTACAAACAACATAATCAAGACTTAATCAATAGTTCTAAAGATTTAACAATCTTAACTACTAAAGGTGCTGAAAATCTTGAAAAATCTCTTGAAAGCTTAAAAGAAAAAGATTTAAAAATTTCTAGACTTCAAGATGCTTTAACTAAAAAAGACAGTGTTACTTTAGCATTAGTTACAAGTTTAAAAGGAGCAGTTGGAATCAACGATCCAGACATCGAAATCAATGTTGAAAAAGGAGTTGTATTTATCTCTATCGCTGATAAATTATTATTCAAAAGCGGAAGCTATGACGTAAGTGATAAAGCTAAAACTGTTTTGGCTAAAGTTGCTAAAGTTGTAAACGACAAACCTGATTTTGAGTGCATGGTAGAAGGTCATACAGATGACGTTCCTTACAAAAGCAACGGAATTATCTTAGACAACTGGGATTTAAGTGTTAAACGTTCTACTTCTATCGTTCGTGTATTAACAAACGATCTTGGTGTTAACCCAGCTAAATTAATTGCTGCAGGTAGAAGTTCTTATGTACCATTAGTTGCAAATGATTCTGCTGAAAACAAAGCTCGTAACAGAAGAACTCGTATCGTAGTTATGCCAAAAATCGATCAATTTTATGATATGATCGAAAAAGAAATGAAAAAACAAGCAAAATAATTCTTTCTTGTTGTATAAAAACAGAAAAGCAGGTCAATCGACCTGCTTTTTTGTATCCTTAATTTTTTAATAACCAATTAAATATAAATCAAGAACAGCATTATTTTAAGTTAACTAACTAAATTTTAACTATAATAAAGTTAGTTATAATTTTTAAGATGTAATACAATTAAAGTTTTTTTTTACAAAATATCAACATCACCTTTTCCTTCTCTTACAATAATTGGTTCATGTTCAGATAAATCTATAATTGTAGAGCCGACATTATCTCCATAGCCACCATCAATTACCAAATCTACAAGGTTCTGCCATTTCTCAAAAATCAATTCTGGATCTGTAGTATATTCAATCACATCATCTTCATCACGAATAGAAGTTGAAACTACCGGATTTCCAAGTTGACGAACAATTTCTAGAATTATATTATTATCAGGAACACGAATACCTACAGTAGTTTTCTTCTTGAACTCTTTTGGTAAGTTGTTATTTCCAGGCAAAATAAAAGTATAAGGTCCTGGTAAAGCTCTTTTCAAAATTTTAAATGTCGATGTATCAATTTGACGCACATAATCAGATAAATTACTCAAATCATGACAGATAAACGAGAAATTAGCTTTTTCTAATTTGACTCCTTTTATTTTTGCAATTTTTTCTAAAGCTCGTGAATTGGTAATATCACAACCTAAACCATAAACGGTATCTGTTGGATAAATTACCAAACCACCATTTTGAAGCACTTTAACTACTTTCGCAATTGCAGCTTCACTAGGTTTATCTGGGTATATTTTTATGAATTCGGCCATTTTCTTTTTTATTTAAAGTTAGGTTAGTCTCAGGTTAAAATCATTACAATTTTAAATTTTCATTTTTCATATTTACTGCCTAAATATGAAAACCAAAATTATTTAACCAACCACATCAAGTTTAGCAAATCTTAAAAGCAATTTTTTAATTCCACCAACTTCAAATTTAATTTCCGCTTTTTTATCAGGACCAGCCCCTTCAAGGTTGATCACTTCTCCTTTTCCAAAACGCTCGTGCATCACAATATTCCCAATAGTAAGTTTACTATCAAATAGATTTGGCGCACTTACCGCATTAGGATTAGTTCCTGCAACTGGTTTTAGTTTTCTAATATTCAAGTCAGGTTTCGGACTATTATCTGTAATATGCTTTGGAGGCGTTCCTCCTACTGGTTTTGATAATCTTAATTTTGATTTATCAACATCTCCAAAAATATCACCGTCAATTGGTGATTTATAACGATAATTCGTTTCTGCAGGAGTTAAATACTCTAAATATTGATCTTCAATTTCTTCGATAAAACGTGATGGCTCACTATCCGTCAATTTCCCCCAACGGTAGCGAGACTGTGCATAAGTCAAATAGGCCTGATGCTCTGCACGCGTTAATGCCACATAAAACAAACGACGTTCTTCTTCTAGTTCACTTCTTGTACTCATACTCATGGCACTCGGAAATAAATCTTCTTCCATACCTACCACAAAAACATGAGGAAATTCAAGTCCTTTTGCCAAGTGAATCGTCATCAGCGCCACACGATCATCATCGTTTGTATCTTTATCCAAATCTGTTGCTAAAGCGACATCTTCCATAAATTCAGAAAGCGCACCTCTTGCTCCATCAATTTCTCTTTGTCCTTCTGTAAAATCTTTAATACCGTTTAAAAGCTCTTCGATATTCTGAATTTTAGCCATTCCTTCTGGAGTTGCATCTTTCTTTAATTCCTGAACCAAACCCGTTTTCTTTGCAACGTGATCTGTTATATAAAAAGCATCCTGATTCTGATCGATAACTTGAAAACTCTGAATCATGGTAACAAAATCCTTCAATTTGTTTTTTGTTCCGGCATTCAGTTTTAGGTCGATTTTGTCAATATTAACCATTACTTCCCAAATCGAACGTTTGTAATGATTGGCTGCAATAGTCAATTTCTCAATCGTAGTATCACCAATTCCACGTGCTGGGTAATTGATCACACGAATCAAAGCTTCTTCATCTTTCGGATTTAGAACCAAACGCAAATAACATAAAACATCTTTAATTTCCTTACGTTGGTAGAAAGACAAACCACCATAAATTCTATACGGAATATCACGTTTTCTTAGCGCATCCTCCATTGCACGAGACTGAGCATTGGTACGATACAAAATAGCAAAAGATCCATTATGAAGTTGGTTCTGCATTTTTTGTTCAAAAATCGTACTGGCAACAAAACGGCCTTCTTCGGCATCAGTCAAACTTCTGTGGACTTTAATTTTTGGTCCAAATTCGTTAGCCGTCCAAACCACTTTATCTAGTTTGGTTTTATTATGTTCCATCACTGTATTTGCCGCTTCCACAATATTTCGGGTAGAACGATAATTTTGCTCCAAACGAAACATTAC
This sequence comes from Flavobacterium potami, assembly GCF_020026915.1. Taxonomy (GTDB): domain Bacteria; phylum Bacteroidota; class Bacteroidia; order Flavobacteriales; family Flavobacteriaceae; genus Flavobacterium; species Flavobacterium potami. The sequence goes on from NZ_JAINUY010000003.1 coordinate 214,935, forward strand.
TACACCTTCATAATCTTTCTGGAAGTTCAAAATATTATTGATATTCGCTCCACGGAAAGCATAAATACTCTGTGCATCATCTCCAACCACACAAATATTCTGAAATTTATCAGATAAAGCCCTAACAATCAAATACTGAGAGTGATTGGTATCTTGATACTCATCAACCAAAATATAACGGAAACGATTTTGATATTTCGCCAAAACTTCAGGAAAACGTGTCAGCAATTCGTTGGTTTTCAACAACAAATCATCAAAATCCATCGCACCCGCTTTAAAACAGCGTTCTACATACTGCTGATAAATTTCACCCAATCTTGGTCTCTTTGCCATAGCATCAGCTTCGACCAATTCTGGATTATTAAAATAAGCTTTAACCGTAATTAAGCTGTTTTTATAACTAGAAATACGACCTAAAATTTGTTTAGGTTTGTAGATATCTCGGTCTAACTGCATTTCTTTTATAATAGAAGAAATCAATCTAGCCGAGTCTTGAGAATCATAAATAGTAAAATTAGAAGGATAACCTAAATGATCGGATTCTGCTCTAAGAATACGAGCAAAAATAGAGTGAAAAGTTCCCATCCAAAGATTTTTGGCTTCGGTCGCTCCTACAATATCCGAAATTCTGTGCTTCATTTCCCTTGCCGCTTTATTGGTAAAAGTCAGCGACAAAATATTAAACGCATCAATTCCCTGATGCATCAAATAAGCAATTCTAATTGTCAAAACACGGGTTTTTCCCGAACCTGCACCAGCAATAATAATCATTGGCCCGTCTTTCTTTAGAACAGGCGCTCTCTGCGCTTCGTTGAGCTGGTCAATATATTTCTGCATGTAATTTTCTCCTTTTATGCAAAAATAAGAATTAAAAAAGAAAGTTCCTAAGTTGCTACGGTTCTAAGATGCTAAGTTTTTTTGAAGCCAAACACAAGGCATTTCTTTAGGCATCGTTTCCCGCTTTCGGCTTTATCTCTCCGCTACGCTTGGAGGATACCGCCTCTATCGGGGCTAGATTCAAACAATCTTTTTTAAAGTTACTGAGATACTAAGATATTGAGAAGCCAAGATTTCTAAACTTTAATTTTTTCAATAAGAGAATAACTTAGTATCTTAGAACCTTAGCAACTTAGAATCTTACTTAAAAAAAACATCGTAAGCAAAACGAATCAAAGTTCCCACAACAACCACTAAAAAGAAAATTCTAATAAAACCATTTCCTTTATTAATTGCCAGTTTCGCACCAAGCCATCCTCCCAATCCATTGCTAATTGCCATCGGAATTGCGATTGCCCAGATGATTTTTCCTTTTATCATAAACAAACAAATCGAGCCAAAATTAGTTGCTAGGTTTACCATTTTAGCATTCGCGGAAGCGTGCAGAAAATCAAAACCTAAAAGGGCAATAAAAGCCACTACGAAAAAACTTCCCGTTCCTGGACCAATGAAGCCATCATAAAAACCAATAATAACACTGATAACAACTGCATAAAGTATTTGTGTGGTTGCAGAATGATCTTTTGCAACATGTTGTCCGAAGTTTTTCTTAGCGTAGGTATAAATAAACAATAATGAGAGAACGACTAATAGAAGCGGTTTCATAAAATCATTGCTAACCATTGTTAAAATTGTAGATCCTAAAAATGCAGATGGAACCGCCAAACACATCATTATAATCAATAGTTTCCATTGAATTACCACTTTTTTTAAATACTGAAAAGCAGCAAAAGCAGTTCCGCTGAAAGCCGGAATTTTTAAAGTTCCAACTACAGTCGAAACTGGAAGATTGGGCAATAATATTAATCCCATTGGTGTTTGTATTAATCCGCCACCGCCAACAATTGCGTCAATAAATCCTGCTGCAAAAGCAGCTAAACACAGAAAACCGATAATATATAAATCCATCAAAAAAAGATATTTCAAATGCGTAAAAAACAAGGTGCAAAAGTACGGCTTCCTTTTTGTTTATTAGCATAAATTTAAAGTGGATTTCTCATCAAAAAGTATATTTTTGCTTAAAAATTATTCAAATGGATTTCAACAAAATTATAGAACTTGCGAGTTATACTTTGCCAGCATTAGTTACAGGAGTTGTAGCGTATCGTTTTTTCGAATTGCATATTAAAAACAACGATAAAAAACGTGCTTTTTTATTGAACAAACAAGCTCACAAAGAATCTCTTCCAATACGTTTACAAGCGTACGAGCGTATGACTTTATTTTTGGAACGTATTAATTTGACGAAATTATTAATTCGAATTTCCCCTATTTCACAAAACAAACACGATTACGAGAACTTTGTGATCGATCAAATCGAGCAAGAATTTGAACATAATTTGACGCAACAAATTTATATGTCCGATGAATGTTGGACCATCATTACAACTGCAAAAAATGCAACAATACAAATGATTCGTAAAGCTGCAATGAGTGATAAAGTGGATAATGCTGACAAACTGCGTGAAGTAATCTTAAATGATTTATTGGAGAAACAATCTCCAAGTAATGCCGCTTTAGGATTTATAAAAAATGAAGTAGCAGATCTTTGGTACTAATGTTTTATATAGATCTTAAAATTGTCTGAGTCCAATTTTTATCTGTTTCAGAGATTATTATAGTTTTAAATCCATATTTTTCGCCTTCCATTTTCACCCCTTGCGAATCATCAATATGAATATCAATTTTAAACATTGGAGGAAATTTAGAACAATTAAAATCTAACTTTTTTATTTTCTTTAAGTGTTTCTGTTGGTTTATAATACAATTAACAGAAACACCATAAGAATAAAACATTAACCATATTCTGAATGTAGTTCTGTAAGAAGTAGTGTAAATATAGATCTTATGTTTTTGTGCTCTTAATTCTTTAAACAAATCAATCGTTCCTTCACGTACACATTCCAATCCAAATAATTTTTGAAATAGATTTCTTTTTTCTAAGCCAAATTTATTCTTAGCAATCAATGTATCATCAAGATCGAATGAAATTATCATTTTTGACGAATTAATTTTTACATCTTTCTATTATCACTCATAACCTCAGATTTATTCTGAGCATATTCGTAACCTTGTTCCCACCAATCTTTCATGACATCTTTGTTAAAAATTAGCGCATTATCTGTCAATTTAATTGGCGTGTAATATAAGTTAAGTTTCACATCTTTACTATTTGCCATCAGTTTTCCTATAGCAATATCATGTTTTTCAACCTGATCCAAAGCAATTCGGAACAAATCAATCATTAATGAAAACGGGTTTTTACCAATAACAGTCTTGGTTGTATTTACTTCTGTTTCCAAAACAATCACATCAATCTCTGTCGCACCACGGTTGATGGCTTCACGAATCGGAACTAAACTTGAAAATCCTCCGTCGCCGTATTCGAAATTGTTCTTTTCAACCAAACTCATAAAAGGAACATAATTACTTGAAATCCAAGACCACTCACAAAATTCTTCGTAAGTACAATCTTTAGCCGATTTATATTCCGATTCGTTTGTGGTAAAATTGGTAACTGTTACAATTACATCCGTTTTTAATTTTTTAAGCTTATTAAAATCGGAAAGAGAGAAATTATTCTGAATGTATTTCTTCAAACCTTTACTTTCACCAAAAGTTCGTTTTCCTTTAAAAAACTGTCTAATTACATTAAAGTGATTAATTGTAACAATATCAACTCCATCTTTATTCTTGACCACAAACGGGCAAATATTAAAGATACTTGACATGGTAACATTGGTATAAACCGAATGAATTTTTTTAATATGTCCGAGAGCCAAATGCGGAATCAATAAACTTCCTGTTGAAGTTCCTAGAAACAAGTCGTATTCGTGTCTTTTTTCTTCTATTAAATACTGGGCAACACCGCCGGCAAAAGCGCCTTTACTGCCACCACCGGAAATAACCAATGCTCTCATAAATTGTATGTAGATTTTGTTTTTGGGATACTTTTTTTGGACTTGGTAGAGGAAAGAAGCAAGAGAAAAGACTTTTTCAACTTTGTTACTGTGATCTTGTCTCTTTCTTCTATTTTCTATTTTCTTCTTTCTAATCTCTCAAGCTACTCTTTCAACAAACGATTCAATTGAAACTGTGCGTCGGGTGTCAAATTAGGCAAAATTCTGTTAAATGAAGCACGCATTTCAGGATTTTTTAAAAGAAGTCTAATCGTATCTCTTCCAAACTTTGAAAACTGCCACATATGATGCGTTGTAGCACCAACTAAATTAGTCAAGACTTGGTCGTTGATAATTTTAAATGCAATTAATTTTTCCAATGCATTTTGTCTCGTTGTTGCTTCATATTTGCTCGAAGAAAATGCTATTAATTCGTTTATTAAATTCTCATTGTCATTAGTATAATTTGTAGTAGACAAAGCCAAAGAAAGCCACAAAGTTCTGAGATTAAAATCATTAAAACCTATCCAGTTTTTCGATTGATCTAAATATGTTGCTCTTTGGTTTGGAAAATTTCTCCATAACCAATACAAAGCAGTTTCCTGAGTCTGATACGACTTATCATTTAGCAAGGTTTCATAATTTAATCTAAAATCTTCCGGAATTTTCGTCATCGTTTCCGCTACATTTTGACGAACTTTTACATTGTTTGTTTCCAGTGCCAAAAGCAAAAGCGATTTCTTAGCTTCGTAATTTTCATTTTCTAATTGATCTACAACAGATTGCTTTACAGATTCATAGAAATCTGATTCTAAAGTACTTTTTAAAACCTCGAATTTTTCTGCTAAAGGAGTTTTTTTCAGTTTATCAATTTCCAGTCTTTTCTGAATTGTTTTGTTTTTGCTCAATAAGGCATTGGCAGTTGGAGTATCAAAAGCGGTAGATTCTAACCAGGTTTTTTGGAACTTATCCAAATCAAAATCGGATACCTTTTTTATTTCATCAAAAAAATTCTGCGTATTTACAGTTTGATAAGCGTATTTATTCAAGTAACTTTTTATTGCTTTCTTAAATGCTTTATCTCCAATTGATTCATGAAGAACAAACAATGCCCAAGCTCCTTTTTCATAAAAAGTCAATGAACTTGCTTTTGCATTTAAAACCGGAATTGTATCTGTTCTTGAAGCAAATTTGATCTGCTGTGCCGTATCGTACAATTTTGTATAAAAATAATCATCACCATAAATATCTCTTTCAGCAAGCAAAGCAAAATAAGTAGCGAAACCTTCCTGAAGCCAATGATGCGTGCTACTTTCGGCTGTAATTAAATCTCCAAACCAATGATGCGCCAGTTCATGTGCATCAACATTAGTGTAATTTCTATCACAAAATCCGATTGAATCTACTACATAACGGGTTGCAAAAAGAGTTGCTGTTGTATTCTCCATTCCAGCATATAAAAAATCTCTAACCGGAATCTGTCTGTTAATCTGCCAAGGATATTTTACGCCAATTTCTCTTTCCAGAAAATCAAAAATTCGTTTAGAATAGCGGTATGTCGACTCAAAACGATCTACATCTTTAGGTTCGTAGTAATATTCTAACGGAATTTTACTTTTCGATTTAAATTCTTTTTTATCAAATTTTCCGATTGCCAACATCAACAAATAAGAACTCATTGGTTTCTGCATTTGATATTGCCAATGGTTTACGTTTCCATTTGCTGTTTTTTCTTTTAAAATTCCATTTGATACAACCTGATATGCTGCATCATAAGAAATTCCGAGATTAAAAATCAGTTTTTCATTTACATCGTCAAAACTAGGAAACCAATTACTCGTATATCTGCCCTGACCTTGCGTCCAAATTTGTACTTCATCATTCTCCATATCAACAAAATACAAAGCTTGTTTTGGTTTTGCAGTGTAATTAAAGGTTAAATGATTTTGTCCTTTTTTGAATGGAAAAACCAATTTTAATTGTTTGGTGGTATTGATAAAGATAATTTCTTTTTCATTGACTTGAACATTTGAAAATTCCATGTTTTTTGCGTCAAGCGAAATAGTATCGCAATCTTTTAATACTTCAAATTGAAAATCGACTGCTCCGGCAATTGTTTTTTCCTTTGAATTTAATGTCAATCGGCCTGAAACAGATTTGAAATCAACGTTTTGGGTTTGTTGTGCGAATAAAAAACCTGTAAATAATAGAAAAATGTATTTCATTGAAATGAATTTGAAGGCGAAATCCCAAAGTTACAAACCTTTCATCAACAAACAGAATGAAATTTGTAAGTTTACCGTATTAAAATACCAAATTGTGTCTGTACCTCAAAAAGCCTTATTTAATTGGAGCAGCGGAAAAGATTCTGCTCTTGCGCTATATAAAATTCTTCAAAATCCCGATTTTAAAATTGAATGTTTGCTTACAAGTGTCAATCAGCAATATCAAAGGATTTCTATGCATGGTGTTCGTATTGAATTATTGAAGGCACAAGCGGAAAGCATCGGAATTCCATTAAAAATTATGGAAATTCCTGAAATGCCAACTATGGAAGTTTATGAAAATGTAATGACCAAAACTTTGCTAGAAATAAAAAATAAAGGTATTACACATTCTATTTTTGGTGATATTTTTCTGGAAGATTTACGTCAATATCGTGAAAAACAATTAGAAAAAATTGACTTTAAAGGTGTTTTCCCAATCTGGAAAATTCCAACAAAAGATTTAATTCAAGAATTTATTTCAATGGGATTTAAAACCATTGTGGTTTGTGTAAATGAAAAATTTTTAGACAAAAGTTTTGTAGGCAGAATTATTGATCAGGATTTTATAAATGATTTACCTGAAAATGTCGATGTCTGTGGCGAGAACGGCGAGTTTCACACCTTTGCTTTTGATGGTCCAATTTTCTCAAAACCTATTGATTTTGAAATTGGAGAAATTGTATATCGCAAGTATGAAAAACCAAAAACAGATTTATCCAATTCAGCTTGTGATACCAATGACGAAACTGCTTTTGATTTTGGATTTTGGTATTGCGATTTAATACCAAAATAAATTAGGTCGATTCGTCAATATAAGTTTTTAAATACCAAATCCTCTTTCTTTTCTCAAAAATATATTCTGCAAGAATACCATTATCAATACCTTTTCTTTTAATAATGTAGGTGTTATTTTTCGGTATATTTTTATATTGATAAGTACTTCCTTTGTCGTTTAACTGAATCTGTTTGTAATCACTTTTGGCAATGGTGTAATTTACTAATTCAAAATCATCATTTAATAGTTTGACAGTAATGGGAAAATTAATTCGACTTAAATGAAAATTTTTATCCGAATTAAATTTCTTTAAAAAAGTAGTAAAATTTTCATCTGCAACAACAGGTTTTGTCTGTGCATTAATGAAATTCATTAAAAGAAAAAGGCTTAAAAGAGTAATTATTTTCTTCATTATTCTTCATACATTTTAAGCAAATTCGTAACCGTGTTCCAGTTTCGAATTGTAGCTGTTACATTCAATTTTTTCTCAATATACTTTTGATCAAAACGGGTTTTTCCAGCTCCAACTGCGTATTTAATAAAAATCCTGTTTTCATCAATACTGGCTTCATCTGGTTTAAACTGACTGATTTTTAAATCGTTTATATTTTCTTTTTTCAAATTCGTAGAAACAAAAGCCACATACAACTTTTTGCTATCAATATCTTTCTCTTTCAAAAAAGGATTATTTGTAAAACACGCTTCTAAATTTTCTTTAGTAATCATGACAACTGGAACTTCATGCCCAAAAACTTTAAAAATTTCCTGTTTAATCATAAAACCAATTTTTGATGCTTCTTCTTCGCTGTCTACAAAAACATTTCCAGATTGCAGATAAGTACGTACATTTTGAAAACCAAGATTTTCCAACATTGCTTTCAAAGCTTCCATTTTCATCATATTATGTCCGGAAACATTAATTCCGCGTAAAAGTGCTAAGTGTGTTTTCATTTTAAGAGATTTAAAAAACAAAAAGTATCCAATTTTAAAATTGAATACTTTTAGTATATCGTAACAAACTTACGGTTTTTATTTTGCTTTTTCGTAGGTACCTCCAGCATCGCACATAGATGCTCCGCTTCTTAATTTACCTTCAAATAGATACAAAAGCTCTTTGGTACCTCCAACACCAGTAGAACAGCTATAAACTAAATTAGTAGAACTACGGTAAGTTAAATCTAAACTAGGATTATTGTCCAGAATTACAACTTGAAAAGTTCCGCTTGCAGTAATAGTCCCGTCTTTGGTTGTACGAGTTTTTGTAAATGTGTTATCTTTATTAAAGACATAATTCTCTGTCCATAAAAACGCACTATTTACATCTTTAACTTCATGAGTATTTACCCATTTACCGTAATAATCTGAGTTTGCCGTTTGCAGGCTATCTTCAGAATCGTTAGAACATGAAACAAGAGAAATCATCAATACAATTAAAAGTCCAATTTTTTTCATTTTTAAAGTTTTTAAGGTTATTATTTTTCAAATTTTATTACTTAGATTTTTTCATACGCTATTTGCGGTCCTTTACACAGTGACCATCCGTTATATAAAGTTCCAGTATTGTTTAGGATAAATAGATTTTCAGTAAGATCAGAACTACAAGTTCCGATTATATCATTTTGCGCGGTATACTTTAATTTTAGTTCTATTCTGTCTTCAACTTTATTAACTGAATACGTTCCGACCACAGTTTTAGTTTTACCGTCTTTTGTTCTTGTTTTGGCAAATTTTCCTTTAGAGCTAAAATTATAGGTTTCTTGCCACTCAATAACAGGAATGCTATTTGCAAGAGGACTATTATTTCTACTCATAAAAGTTAATGTCCATTTGCCAAAATAAATTTCTTTATTATTATCATTATCATCGTTAGAACAAGATACGGTTGCGATAAGCAGCAATACTAAAAATGTAATTTTTTTCATATTTGGTTTATGTTTTAAGGTTACTATTTATTATTAAGATTTTACTTCTTTAAAATAGTTGCGTATGGATTGTAAGACTTAACATTAAGATAATATTTAGCCATAAAAAAAACTCCGCTGGAAAATCCAACGGAGCTTAAACAATTTGAATTAGTAAACATTGTTTAAAATAATATCTTCTTTTTAAAACCCCATAAAATATAGTGATGATCGAAACTTGATGACTATTTAATACGAAGATTTAACTTTTTTAGAATGGTTGCGTCAATCTTTAAATTTTAACTTCAAAAAACATTCAAATACCTGAAAACTATAATTCATTTTCAAATTTCCCAATTAAAATCTATCTTCGCTTTTTAATAAATTCCAATTAAATAAATTCCAAATTCTTCCAAATCTAAAATCAGCAATCTAAAATCTAAAATAATTTAATGTCTAATAATCTTCTAGAAACTCCAATTGAATACTTAAAAGGTGTTGGTCCCACTCGTGGCCAGTTACTTCGCAAGGAATTGGGTATTCATAAGTATGGAGATTTAGTTAATTTTTTTCCAAACCGATATATAGACAGAACACGTTATTACAAGATTAATGAATTGCAGAATACAGGTTCTGAAGTTCAAATTATTGGAAAAATAATTCATATTAAAACTGTCGAATTTGCTAAAAATAAAAAACGACTAGTTGCTACTTTTGTTGATGATACAGGACAAATCGATTTAAATTGGTTTCAAGGCCATAAATGGATTCGCGAAAGTTTAAAACTGAATGAAACTATTGTAATCTTTGGAAAATGTACTCTTTACGGAAGCCAATTTAGTATGGCGCATCCTGAAATTGAATTATTAAGTGAGCACGAAAGAAGTCTTCGTTCGGCAATGCAGCCCGTCTATCCTTCTACGGAAGCTTTAGCTAACAAAGGAATTTCAAATCGAACCATTAACAAAATAATGGAACAGCTTTTTTTGGAAACACAAGCTTTGTTTACTGAAACTTTTCCACCTTTTTTAATTGAAGAATTAAAACTGATTCCGAAAAAAGCAGCTTTATTTAATATCCATTTTCCGAAAAGTGCAGATATTTTAGCGAAAGCACAATTTAGACTAAAATTTGAGGAGTTGTTTTTTATTCAACTTCAATTGATTACCAAAAATCTTATCCGAAAACATAAAATTAAAGGGCATCCCTTCACAAAAGTGGGTGAACTTTTTAATGAGTTCTATCAAAATCATTTGCCTTTTGATTTAACCAATGCTCAAAAAAGAGTGATTAAAGAAATCAGAACCGATATGGGAAGCAACGCCCAAATGAATCGTCTTTTGCAAGGTGATGTTGGTTCAGGAAAAACAATTGTCGCTTTCATGAGCATGCTTTTAGCCATTGATAATGGTTTTCAGGCATGCTTAATGGCTCCAACCGAAATTTTGGCCAATCAGCACTTTCTTGGTTTGTCTGAGTTTGCTAAAACACTAAACATCAACATCCGAATCTTGACAGGTTCTACCAAGACTTCTGAAAGAAAAATTATTCATGAAGAATTAGAAAGTGGAGAACTCAAAATTCTCATTGGAACTCATGCTTTACTAGAAGATAAGGTTAAATTTCAAAATCTAGGCTTGGCAGTAATTGATGAGCAGCATCGTTTTGGTGTCGAACAGCGTTCAAAATTGTGGAAGAAAAATGATATTCCGCCACATATTTTGGTAATGACTGCCACTCCAATTCCGAGAACACTGGCAATGAGTTTATATGGTGATCTCGATATCTCTGTAATTGATGAATTACCGCCTGGAAGAAAACCAATTCAAACGGTACATCGTTATGATACGAATAGATTGAAAGTCTGGAAATTTCTTCGTGATGAAATTGCAAAAGGCCGACAAATTTATATCGTTTATCCTTTAATTCAGGAATCTGAGAAAATGGATTATAAAGATTTAATGGATGGTTATGAAAGTATTTCACGAGATTTTCCGCTTCCACAATATTCAATTTCCATTTTACATGGAAAGATGAAACCTGCAGATAAAGACGAAGAAATGAAACGTTTCTCTGAAGGAAAAACCAATATAATGGTCGCAACAACTGTAATAGAAGTTGGAGTAAATGTGCCAAATGCCAGTGTAATGATTATTGAAAGTGCTGAAAGATTTGGACTTTCGCAATTGCACCAACTACGAGGGCGTGTGGGGCGTGGTGCCGAACAAAGTTATTGTATTTTAATGACGGGACATAAATTAAGTTCTGACAGTAAAACAAGAATGGAAACCATGGTACAAACCAATGACGGTTTCGAAATTGCAGAAGTCGATCTAAAACTACGTGGTCCTGGAGATTTGATGGGTACACAGCAAAGTGGTGTTTTAAATCTTCAAATTGCAGATATTGTTAGAGATCGAGATATCCTTTCTTTAGCTAGAAATTATGCTATGAAGATTCTAAAAGAAGACTCTGCTCTTCAAAAACCAGAACACGCCATTTTAAGGGCAATTTTTATAGAATTGACCAAGAAAAAGAATATTTGGAATTATATTTCTTAAGGTTCAAAGGGACAAAGGTTCAGAGGCTCAGAGGTTTCCCCTCTAAATCTTTGTCCCTTTGTTCCTCTGTAACTTTGAACCTTTAAAAAAAAAACTTCACTGCGTCAGACCAAAACCTTGTTTTTTTATTCAGGTAATTTAGATTTGTTGGGGGCCAAATTTAATATTGAATATTTTTAGCTGACACAATGAAGTATATTTTATTTATTTTTTGGGAACATTTTTCTTTTCGAAAAGTCCGCTGAATAAGCCTTTACTGATTTTGTTTTTATCGTCTTTTCCGGTGGCGATTAAATGATCAATATATTCCATGTACGTTTTCTTGCGTTCTTCAAGAAAACCAACCAAATACTCTTCAGAAGCCTGTATACCAGTTGTTTCTTCTATATGCAAAAGCTTTTTATATAATGGTTCAATAAATTTGACAATGATTTCATTTGGAACTGATTTTCTAGTTCCAAAAAAACCTACTATATCTCCATCTGTATCTGCGATAATTTTAAAATCGGTAACAACCCAGTAATAACGACCCGTTTTGGCCATATTTTTTATAATTACATGAATATTTTCACTCGATTTAATACTATCCCATAAAAATTTGAAAATCACTTTTGGCATATCAGGATGTCGAATAATGTTATGTGGCTGACCAATTAATTCAAATTCGTCATAACCAGAAACATCTATAAAGTCTTCATTGGCATATAAAATGGTTCCTTTTTTGTCAGTTTTACTTAGCAGTACTTTATTCTTATTCCAATCCACTTCTCTATCAGAGGGCGTTGGACGATTTATTCTGATATCCATAAATTTGCATTTTAGTTACTATACAATCTTATAAGTTTGTAGGCTTCTATTTTATTAAATCGAATTTCTGCTGTTGGTAGATTTTACATGAATATCATTAACCAAATCATCAATTTTTTTAGCACTTTCTCTCATCATTTCAAGATAAGACAACAATTTATCATTGTCTGTATGCCCTTTAGAAACATCGATTAATTTTAAAACCGAATTAACTGGAAGTTTAAGATCTAGAGTTGTTCTGTGAATAAAGTCGTTATAATCTTTTGTAGCCGACATTGAACTGTATTTTGCTGAGGCCAATTTCATATTTTCCAATTCATATTCATCTGAAATTTTAGAAATATGATTTTCACTGTGTTCTTTAAAATAGTATGCCCAATAACCATTCAATAAAAATACTACTGCAGCCAGAACAGTATGCAGTATAAGGGTTTCCATATCAAAATTAACTTGCGAAAAATAAACCTGAAGTCCATTTGCATCATTATAAATAAAATTTTGCAAGTAAGCCAATCCGGCATGGTGAAGAATTACTAATAAAGTTAGCGGAATTTGAAGTCTCCAATTTTGATAAATAATTAATATCGTGCTGGCAATAAATACCGTGAAGTGCATTTCGAACATTCCGTGCATTTGGTAAATATACTGTGCCATAAAAATAGCCAATACAATAGACAAGACATACTGATAAAACTTAGAATTCTTCATGAAAAATTTGGCCGAATAATAAGCCAGAAGATTCAACGTTCCTACTCCTACTCCAATTTCGAAAGTATCATATTTAAAGGATAATCCGATACCGAGAAGAAAATAAACGGCAAGAACATAATTAATAATTGTATCCGATTTTTGTGTCATTGTCGACATAAAACTGTGCAGATAATCCTGTTCATTCAAACTAGCTTTTGGTTTCATAGATTTAAGTTTTTGGGTTTTGGATAGATTTATTTAGTGCATTTTGGTAACGAACATCCGTAGGCCTTAAGAGCCAAAGCATTAAAAGAAGGGCTATATTTTTTACTCAACAAAGAATCGATTGCCATCTGAGCATAATTACTTTTGGCATCTGTACAATATCTGGTTTTATTGTAGTTGCCTCTGTAGTATAAATTGTGGTAAGGATCTAACAAAACCGCTTGAGGCGTCGAGAAAACACCACATTTTTTGGCAATTCCTTCATCAAAATAGACTGGAATTTTAGCATTAAATTTCTCCTGAATCTCATCAATCGTAAAATTCCTTTGCTTGTTTAAGACTACGATCTTAAAATTGATCTGATTTCCGTATTTCTTAATTAAATCGCTGACATGTGGTACATTGAAACGGGAACAAGGACAGTCCGGATTGAAGAAATGAATAAAAACAGGTTTATTGTCAAATACACAACAAGCTCCTAACTCTACTTTTGAGCCCATTGCGACGGCATGATAATTTTTAGGAACTGGTGTTGGAAGACTATATTTAAACTCGTTCTGCCAAAACAAATAACCAATTGCAAGAATTAACAATGTAAACCATAAACTTAAAAGTAAAGCTTTCTTCATAAATTATTTAAAAACATTTTCAAAAAGAATAAACATTTGTTAACAAAACAAACAGTCGAATTAGTTAAAAATCATAAAAAACAACTTCTATTCTTACAATTTAACATAAAAAAGGAATCAAGCCCCCTTTATTTCTGTTTAAATCGATTATTTTGTTTAATACACCAATGTTACAAATAAAATCGATAAAGTGCAAAAAAAATCAGACAAAATGCATAAATTTTATTTCAACCTAGAAAAACTCTGACTTTAATGATTTGTTACTTTAATTAAAAACAGAAACAAGTAAACTTGAATCGAATTATTTTTCTTTAAAAAAAATTAAACATTAATTAAACCTTTTATTGTCTTTGGAGTCTAAATGCAAACCCTTGTACATACAAATGTTAAATAAAAGCCAACAGCTTTCGATTTCACAACAAAAAGTTAAATTTGTAAGCTTACTAAAAACACAAACCTAAAATCTATATTCACCTCAATTTTATGAAACTAAAACACCTCATTTACACCCTTTTAATTATTGCGATCGGTGGTTTTATCAGTTACAGAATTATCTCAAACAAGAGTAAAAAAGACGACTCTAAAAAGTTTAACGATAAAGATTCTCCAACAACTGTTAACGGAACTGTAATAAAAACCGCCACTTTTGACAATAATTTATCACTTACAGGTTCTATCGAAGCAAACGAACAAATAGAAATTCATAGTGAGGTTTCTGGAATTGTAGAAGGTATATTTTTTAACGAAGGAACTTTTGTAAACAAAGGTCAGGTTCTTTTTAAAGTAAATGATATCGAACTTAAAGCACAATTAAGACAGGCTGTAACAAAAGAAGGTCTGGCTGCAGAAAACGAAAGAAGAGCGAAATTGTTGCTTCAAAAAGAAGCTATAAGTCAGGAAGAAGCAGACGTTGCAAGAGCAGATCATGCTTCGGCTCAAGCGCAAAGTCAGTTAATTAGAGCTCAAATTTCTAAAACATCCGTTAGAGCTCCTTTCTCAGGAAAAATTGGTTTACGTTCTATTTCCCCAGGAACTTACATTACACCAACGGTTTTAGTAGCTAAATTGGTTAATACTGGAAAGCTAAAAATTACATTTTCTATTCCTGAAAAATATGCTTCACAAGTTAAATCAGGTTCTATAATAGATTTTACCGTTTCTGGTTCAGATAAAACATATTCTGCAAAAATTTATGCCATAGAACCAGAAGTTGCAGTTGCAACACGTACATTACAGATACGTGCAATTGCAGACAATACAGACGGAAAACTTTTTCCAGGAACTTTTGCTGATATCAAATTGCCATTAAACATTATTAAAGATGCCATAGTTGTACCTTCTCAGGCTATCATTCCTATTCAGGATGGAAAAAAAGTGTTTATTGCCGATCACGGAAAAGCAAAAGAAGTAATGGTCGATGCCACAACAAGAACCGATTCTTCAATTTTAATTTTAGCTGGATTAAAAGCAGGAGACACTTTGATAACAAGTGGTGTAATGTCTTTGAAAAATGAAGCGCCAATTAAAGTAAAAGTAAAATAGTCATAAAGCCAAAAGTCTTAAAGTCAAAAGCTGTAAGATTGAAAATAGATTAAAGTATAGCAGAAATTTAGAAATAAATCTCAAATCTTTAAATCTCAAATCTAAAATTACAAATGAGTTTATCAACTACAAGTATAAAAAGGCCTGTTTTAACCATTGTACTGAATTTATTAATTATACTTTTCGGTTTTATTGGTTATACTTTTTTGGGTGTTCGAGAATTTCCTTCGATCGACCCGGCGCAGGTTTCCATTCGTACCAATTATACAGGTGCAAATTCTGACATTATTGAATCGCAAATTACTGAACCTCTGGAAAAAGCAGTAAATGCAATTGACGGGATTCGAAATATTACCTCTTCAAGTAATCAAGGAAGCAGTAATATTACCATAGAGTTTAACCTTGACAAAGATCTTGAAGAAGCAGCAAACGACGTACGTGATAAAGTTTCGCAAGCTATTAGAAATTTACCCCAAGATATTGATGCTCCGCCTGTAGTTTCCAAAGCAGATGCGGACAGCGAATCTATTATTTCGATGACTGTGCAAAGTAATACGCGAAGTTCTTTAGAATTGAGTGATTATGCAGAAAATGTTATTTCACAGCGATTAGAAACCATTCCTGGTGTAAGTGCTGTACAAATTTGGGGACAAAAACGTTACGCTATGCGTTTATGGATCGATCCTGCAAAATTAGCAGCTTACGGCTGTACGGTTGCAGAAGTTCGTACGGCATTAAATGCTCAAAACGTTGAATTACCTTCAGGGAAATTAACGGGTAACAATACCGAATTGACGGTGAAAACTATTGGAAACCTTTCAAAACCTGAGGCATTCAATGATATCATTATTAGAACTGATGGTGATAAGATTGTACGTCTAAGCGATGTTGGAAGAGCTGAATTAGGTCCTGAAAATATTGAAACCGGATTAACATCATCTGGACTTCCGATGATCGGACTTGCAATTGTACCCATGCCAGGAGCGAACTATCTAGATATTTCATCTGAATTTTATAAAAAATATGAAGCCTTAAAAAAGGATTTACCTAAAGATATCAAACTTAATATTGCTCTAGATAATACTCTATTTGTAAAAAAATCAGTTTTAGAAGTTGCAGAAACACTAGGAATCTCTATTATTCTGGTTATCATTATTATCTATCTCTTTTTTAGAGATTGGGCAATTGCCTTTAGACCATTGATTGATATTCCGGTATCCTTAATTGCTACCTTCTTTATCATGTGGCTTTTTGGATTTTCTATTAATGTTTTGACTTTATTAGCAATCGTTCTTGCAACTGGATTAGTAGTTGACGACGGAATTGTGGTTACGGAAAATATATTCAAAAAAGTAGAAGAAGGAATGTCGCCAATTGAAGCTGCTATCAAAGGCTCAAATGAAATTTTTTACGCTGTAATTTCTATCTCGGTTACTTTAGCTTCTGTTTTTTTACCAGTAATTTTCCTTGAAGGATTTGTAGGCCGTTTATTTAGAGAATTTGGAGTTGTAATTGGAGCCGCGGTTTTAATTTCTGCCTTCGTATCTCTAACTCTAACTCCTATGCTGAATGCGTATTTAATGAAGGGCGGAGAACAAAAGAAATCAAAATTTTATATCAAGACAGAACCATTTTTTGAAAAAATGAACAGCAGTTATGCAGAGTCATTATCAAAATTCATGGATAGAAAATGGATCAGTTTTCCAATTCTTATTGCCTGTTTCGGATTAATTTATTTATTTTTTACCATTCTTCCTAAAGAAACGGCACCTTACGACGATCGTAGTTCTGTAACGATGCGTATGACAACTCCAGAAGGATCTTCTTACGAATATACCAACAATTTTATGCAGGAAATCTCAAGACTGGTTGATGATTCTATTCCTGAAAAGAAAGTAAGCTTAGTTATTACAGCACCTGGTTCTGGTGGATCTGCAGCAAATTCAGGTTTTATCAGACTTTCTTTAAAACAACCAGATGAAAGAGAAAAATCGCAGAAAGAAATTGCAGATCAATTGTCTAAATGGACCAAAAAATATCCAGATGCAAAAACTTCTGTCATTCAACAGCCAACAATTGCTGTAAACAGACGTGGTGGTTTACCAATTCAGTATATTATTCAAGCACCAACTTTTGATAAACTTAGAGAAAAAATTCCGTTGTTCATGGAGGAAGTAGGCAAAAGTGATGTATTCTCTATTACAGATGTAAACTTAAAATTCAACAAGCCAGAATTGAACGTAACCATCGATCGTGCAAAAGCAGAAAGTTTGGGAATTTCTATTTTGGATATCGCGCAAACTTTACAGCTTTCTTTAAGCGGGCAGCGTTTTGGATATTTTATTAAAAATGGAAAACAATATCAGGTTATTGGTCAATTTGATCAAAAAGACAGATCTAAACCTTTAGATTTGACTTCGATGTTTGTGAAAAACAAAAACGGACAATTGATTCAGATGGATAACGTTGTAAAAGTTTATGAGCAAAGTAATCCGCCTCAATTGTACCACAACAATCGTTATATGTCGGCTACTGTTGCTGCTGGTTTGGCTCCAGGAAAAAGTATGGGCGACGGAATTAAGGAAATGGACAGAATTAAAGCAAAAGTTTTAGATGAAAGTTTTACGACAGATTTAGCTGGAGAATCAAGAGATTTTGTGGAAAGTAGCTCCAATACTTCTTTCGCTTTTGGACTGGCTTTATTGTTGATTTTCTTAATTTTGGCAGCACAGTTCGAAAGTTTCATTGATCCGTTTATCATCATTTTAACGGTTCCGATGGCGGTTGCAGGAGCTTTATTCTCTTTATGGTTATTCAACCAAACTTGGAATATTTTTAGTCAGATTGGTACTGTAATGTTGATTGGTCTGGTAACCAAAAATGGTATTTTGATTGTCGAATTTGCCAATCAGCTGCGTGAGCAGGGAAAACCAAAATTAGAAGCAATTCTTGAAGCTTCAGAAGCGCGTTTACGTCCAATTTTGATGACGAGTTTAGCTATCGCTTTAGGAGCACTTCCAATTGCTATGTCGCTTGGAGCGGCTTCTACAAGTAGAATCGGAATGGGAGTTGTAATTGTTGGTGGAACCATTTTCTCATTGGCACTGACACTTTTTGTGATTCCAGCAATCTATCTAATGTGGTCTAGAGCGAGAAAACATTATCCAGAATTTGATCATATTGACGAATACGAAAAAGAAAGTATAAAATAGAAAACCAAAAAATCACGAGTCTTACGCAACAAGATTCGTGATTTTCTGGTAAAAGAAATTACATATGAATACCAAAAATATATACGGCACTTTATTAATGCTATTCTTTTGCATTATTCAGGCAAATGCGCAGGAAGTTCTGACTATCGAACAAGCCATGAGCATTGCTCTGGAGAATAATTTTGAGATTAAAATTGCCAAAAACAACTCAAGAATAAGCGAAACAAACGTAACAGTTGGAAACGCTGGAATGTTGCCTATTGCAACTGCAAACATAACAGACAACAATAATATAACGAACTCTACTCAGGTACGCCAGGACGGTACAAAGACATCGTTGAATAATGCCAAAAACAACAGTTTAAACTACGGAGTAAGTCTCGGATGGACGGTTTTTGACGGTATGAAAATGTTCGCCAAATACGACCAACTAAAAGAGCTTCAAAAACTGGGTGATGCAGAACTTAAAAGAACCATTTTAGTTAAAATCGGTCAGGTAAATTCTGCTTATTTTGATTTAGTACAACAGCAACAACAATTAGCTGCATTGGATACGACAATCGTTATTTCCAATCAAAGATTAACTTTAGCAAAAAACCGTTTCAGTATCGGGAAAGCTTCAAAATTAGAGGTTTTAAATGCCCAGGTAGATTTAAATTCTGATCAGGTTGCCATGCTTAGACAAAAAGAGTCTTACGCAAATGCCAAAATTTTATTGAACCAACATTTGGCACGCGATCCAAAAATTGATTTCAGAGTGGTAAATGAAGTTACAGTAGACAACAAATTAGTTTTGGTTGATTTATTAGAATTAGCACAAAAGCAAAATCCTGCTTTAGAAGCACAGGTAATCAACAAACGTATTGCCGAACTTCAATTGAAGCAAGTAAAAGGTGATCGCTACCCAACTTTGAGATTGACAACAGGATATAATTTTTCTGAAAGCCAGTCCAGTTTAGGTTTTACCAGTGAAACTTCCAACAGAGGTTTGAATTACGGTTTTAATGCTTCAATGAATATTTTTGATGGTTTTAATCAGCATCGTAATGAAAAAGTGGCCAAGATGCAGATTGAAAATTCTCAATTGGCCATCGAGCAGCAAAATCAAACCTTAAACACACAATTGAATACCGCTTTTCAAACTTATTTAACCAATTTAGAATTAATTGATTTAGAAGAAGACAATGAAGCAATTGCGAGACAAAATTTAGAAATCACGTTAGATAAATTCAAAATCGGAACTATTACCACAATCGATTTTAGAACCGCTCAGCTTAATTATGTGAATGCAAAAGTACGTTACAGCAATGCACAATATGAAGCTAAATTATCTGAAATTGCCTTAAAAGAATTAGCTGGAAATATTAATTTTTAATTTAAATTTGTTTTAAAACAAATTTAAATGATTTCGTATAACACCAAAGATTGGTTTACATTTATTTTTCATTTTCATAAATCGGATACCGTTAGAAAACTGTTTCCGATCATGATTGCAATAGGGATTTATTCTGCCATTGTTGGTTATCTCGAAGTCGAATATTTTAAAGTCACAAAAAACGATTACATACACAGCATTCCGATTATGCACGGAATGCTTGGTTTTGTAATTTCTCTTCTTCTTGTTTTTAGAACTAATACTGCTTATGACCGTTGGTGGGAAGGCCGTAAACTTTGGGGTGGACTAGTAAACAACAGTCGTAATTTTGCCATCAAACTTTCTGCAATTTTAAAAGAAGAAAACGACAAAAAGTTTTTCAGAAAGTACATTCCAATGTATGCTGACATTTTGCACAAACATTTAAAAGATGAAGAAACAAGCAAAATGTTGTTTGAAGATGTGGATTTAGAACTTGATAATCATAAACACAAACCCAATCAGCTGAAAAGAATCATGTATCATAAGATTAATGATTTGTATGAAGCGGAAAAAATTACTGGAGATCAACTCATTACTTTAAATGATGAGTTAGTTGCTTTTACCGATATTTGTGGTGCTTGTGAACGAATTAAAAACACACCTATTCCCTACTCATACAGTGCATTTATCAAAAAGTTTATTTTCTTTTATACAATGACATTGCCTTTTGGCTATTCTGTAAGCTTAGGTTATTTTGTGGCTCCTGTTGTAGTTTTCATCTTTTATGTTTTGGCGAGTTTGGAACTTATTGCAGAAGAAATCGAAGATCCGTTTGGCGATGATGAAAATGATCTTCCGACCAAAAAGATTTCCGAAAACATCAAAAGACACATAGAAGAACTGATTTAATAAAACGTTAAATCCAAGTTTTCTAAACTTATTTTCATTAAATTTAAAGTCTTCACCAAAAACTTTACTTTAATGAATAACCAACGATTTTTAGTCAATCCACTTCAATTATCGCAAGAAAAATCATTAAAGACTCTTGTTGAAAATAGAACTATTTACAATCTTAGTAATTGCGAATTAAATTTATTCGAAACCTACGAATCGACTAAAATGGTTCCGTTAAAATTTAATGATTTGGTGGTTACAAGTATGCTTCGCGGCAAAAAAATCATGCATCTTTTTGATGATCCAGAATTTGATTATTTACCGGGAGAAACCGTGATTGTGCCTTCTAATGTCGAAATGAAAATTGATTTTCCGGAAGCTTCCAAAAATAATCCCACGCAATGTCTCGCTTTGGCAATTGATCAATCTAAAATTACTGAAATCCTTAATTTCCTGAATGAACAATATCCGAAGGAAGGAAACAACCTTTACTGGCAGTTAAACTATCAAAATTATTTCTTTTACAATAATGTCGAAATGGCGGCAACAATCAATAAACTCATCAAAGAATGCATGAGTACTTCTGTTGCTAAAGACATTTTTGCAGATTTGACTTTAAAGGAATTGTTAATCCGAATTATTCAGACGCAAACAGTAAAATCTATTGATGAAGGAAAATTTCTTGACGCCAACAATCCGATAAAAGAAGTTACAGAATACATCAAACAGAATTTAAAAGAGAATATGAGTTTGAAATCGCTTAGCGAAAAAGCCTGTATGAGTACAACTTCTTTTTATCGCTTCTTCAAAAGAGAACTTGGCATGAGTCCGATTGAATATATTTTGAATGAAAAAATAAAATGTGCCAAAAATCTACTGAAAAACCCAACGCTCCAAATCAATGAAGTTTGTTATTTATCAGGTTTTGAAGATGCCAATTATTTTATACGCTTGTTCAAAAAACACGAAGGAATTACACCGAAACAGTATCAGTTGTTGTATGTTTCTTGAGAAAGATGCTAAGCTACTAAGTTACTGAGGTTCTAAGTTTTTTCAATCAGAAACTTGAAACTTGAAACTTGAAACAAAAAAACTACTCAATCCTACTAACCGGTTCCAAATCCTTCTCTTCTTCTGGAGTAAAAATGCGGTATTCTATTTGAAATGTTTTCTTTAAAGGTGTTTCCAAAGAAAAACCTCCAACTCCAAATGCATCAATTACGGTTAAAGTAAAGTGAGCGTGTTTCCAATATTCAAATAAATCTTTATCTACCCAAAATTCGGTGTCTTCAACAACTCCAATACAAACATCTCCAGTTCTTTGATAATATCCTCCTTTTTCAAAACATTGTGGTTGAGTACCTTCGCAACAACCTCCAGCTTGATAAAACATCAAATCGCCATGTTTCTCTTTAAGGATATTTATCAGTTCTACTGCTTTTTCTGTGGCATCAATTCTTTTGATCATTTTTCTCAATTTAAAATTTAAAAAGCAGCAAACTCTATGAAGAAATTTACTGCTTTGACATAACCAACTATTTATGTTTAATTTTCAATCAAACAGCAATTGTTTGAATTACCTATTTTAAATCAAAATTGCCTGGAGGAAGCTTGCGTCATGCCATTAAATTTTCATTTAACGCCCCATACACTCCACTCACTTTTTCCTAAGAAATCTCCAGGATTTTGATAGTTAGTCGTTTTAGAAAAACCCTAATTTCTTTTTGTCATAAGAAATCAGCATGTTTTTAGTTTGACGGTATTGACTCAACATCATTTTATGATTTTCACGACCAATTCCAGATTGTTTGTAACCTCCAAACGGAGCGCCAGCCGGATACGAATGATATTGATTAATCCAGACACGTCCTGATTGAATTGCTCTTGGAACTTGATAAATTTCGTGCGCATCTCTTGTCCAAACTCCCGCACCTAAACCATACATGGTATCGTTTGCGATTTCGATGGCTTCTTCTGTAGTTTTAAAAGTCGTGACGGCTAGAACTGGTCCGAAAATCTCTTCTTGGAAAATTCTCATTTTGTTATGACCTTTAAATAAAGTCGGTTTAATGTAATAACCACCTTCTAATTCGCCACCTAATTTATTTTCATCACCACCAGTTAAAAGCTCCGCCCCTTCTTCTTTTCCTAATTTGATGTAAGACATAATTTTCTCTTTCTGAACAATCGAAGTCTGAGCACCAATCATTGTTGATTTATCCAACGGATTTCCTGCCACAATTGCTTCAGTTCTTTCAATTACTTTCTTGATAAACTTATCGTAAATATCTTCGTGAATTAATAATCTAGACGGACAAGTACAGATTTCTCCTTGATTTAAAGCGAACAATACCGCACCTTCTACTGCTTTATCGAAGAAATCGTCATCGTGATCTGCTACAGATGGGAAGAAAATATTTGGTGATTTACCTCCTAATTCTAAAGTAACCGGAATAATATTTTCTGTTGCATATTGCATGACCAAACGTCCTGTAGTTGTAGAACCAGTAAATGCTGCTTTAGAAACTTTTTTATTGGTTACTAACGGACGGCCTAATTCAGCACCAAAACCATTCACAATATTTAAAACTCCAGGAGGAAGAATATCTCCAATTAATTCCATTAAAACCATAATAGAAATCGGCGTACTTTCGGCTGGTTTTAAAACAATAGTGTTTCCTGCCGCAAGTGCTGGAGCGATTTTCCAAACGGCCATTAAAATAGGGAAATTCCAAGGAATAATCTGTGCCACGACACCAAGAGGTTCACTTAAAGCGATAGAAACAGTTTGAGAATCCAATTCGGCAATGGAACTTTCTTCGGCACGAATTACGCCTGCAAAATATCTAAAGTGATCAATTGCCAAAGGAATATCGGCAGCAAGTGTTTCGCGAATTGGTTTTCCGTTATCAATCGTTTCGACCGTTGCGATATATTCTAAATTATCTTCAATTTTTTGTGCAATCTTATTTAATAAAATACTTCTTTCGGTTACCGAAGTTTTTCCCCAAGTTTTGAAAGCTTCATAAGCCGTATCTACAGCCAATTCTAAATCTGCTTTTCCAGAATGTGCTGCTTTTGTAAACACTTTTCCATCAATTGGAGAAACAACATCAAAGTATTCTCCTGTAATTGGTGCTACAAATTTTCCACCAATATAATTATCGTATTGTGCCTTAAATTCAGGTCTTTTTGCTGTGGTATTCATAATATTCCTTTTTTGATTTAAACCAAATTTAGTTTCATAAAAAGAAACAGAATAGCACTTTTCATTCATCTTGTAGCACAAAAATTACACATTCGATTTTTTTAGTTAATTATAATATTTAATTAATAAAATTTTAATAGATAAATTATCAAAAACTTAGTAAACCTTGTTTTCCAACCTAGAAAAATCAGTCCAGAAAAAACCATATAATTTTTTCTTACTCCAAAGCGCAATCCTTATATTTGTAACCTTATTCAAGAATTAAATCGTTACAATGAAAATATCTTACAATTGGTTAAAACAATTTATTAAAACAGATTGGACATCTGAACAAACTTCAGAATTACTTACAGATTTAGGTCTGGAAGTTGAAGTTGTAGAAAAATACCAATCAGTAAAAGGTGGTTTAGAAGGAGTTGTTGTTGGGCATGTTCTTACTTGCGAAAAACATCCTGATGCTGATAGATTGAAAGTTACTACAGTTAATATTGGTTTAGAAGCTCCTGTACAAATTGTATGTGGTGCTGCGA
The DNA here is from genome assembly GCF_020026915.1 of Flavobacterium potami. Lineage (GTDB taxonomy): Bacteria > Bacteroidota > Bacteroidia > Flavobacteriales > Flavobacteriaceae > Flavobacterium > Flavobacterium potami. Next base: position 239,429 of record NZ_JAINUY010000003.1, read on the forward strand.
ATGTGGCTGCAGGACAAAAAGTACCAGTTGCTACTATCGGAACCGTTTTATATGATAAAGAGGGTGTCGAATTCACTATTAAAAAAGGAAAAATCCGCGGACAGGAAAGTCACGGAATGATCTGCGCTGAAGACGAATTAGGTTTAGGAACAAGCCACGACGGAATTATGGTTTTGGCCGAAGATCTAGTTCCTGGAACTCCTGCCTCTGAAGTTTTTGATATTGCAAACGATGAAGTTTTTGAAATCGGATTAACACCAAACCGTGCTGATGCTATGAGTCATTACGGTACAGCACGTGATTTAAGAGCGGGAATGTTGCAACGTGGCGTTAACGTTGAATTGATTACGCCTTCTGTAAGCAATTTCAGAGTCGACATGCGTACACTTAAGATTGACGTAAATGTTGAAGATTCTCATTTAGCGCCAAGATATTGTGGTGTTACTATCTCGGGAATTTCTGTTCAAGAATCTCCAAATTGGTTAAAAGATCGCTTAAAAGCTATCGGATTAACTCCGAAAAATAATATTGTTGACGTTACTAATTATGTTTTGCATGAATTAGGACAACCTTTGCATGCTTTTGATGCAGCTAAAATCAACGGAAAAATCATTGTAAAAACAGCTGAAGAAGGAACTAAATTCGTTACTCTTGACGATGTAGAAAGAACACTTCACAAAGAAGATTTAATGATTTGTGATGAAAAAGGACCGCTTTGTATTGCTGGTGTTTTTGGCGGAAAAAAATCTGGTGTTTCTGAAGGAACAACGACTATTTTCTTAGAAAGTGCTTATTTTGATCCAGTTAGTATTCGTAAAACAGCTAAAAGACATCAGTTAAGTACAGATGCTTCTTTTAGGTTTGAAAGAGGAATTGATCCAACTATTACAGAATATGCTTTAAAACGTGCAGCACTTTTAATTCAAGAAGTTGCGGGTGGAAAAATCACGTCTGATGTTGTGGAAGTTTATCCTAAAAAAGTAGAAGATTTTTCTGTTTTATTGAATTTCAGCCATGTTTCTAAAATTATAGGACAGGAAATTTCAAAAGATACGATTAAAAAAATCCTAGTTTCTTTAGACATTAAAGTAAATAGCGTTTCTGATTCTGGTTTGGGTTTAACTATTCCTGCTTATCGTGTAGACGTTCAACGCGAAATTGACGTAATCGAAGAAATCTTAAGAGTTTATGGTTACAACAACATTAATTTCTCTAAGAAATTCAATGCGACTGTAGCAAATTCTCCAAGAACAGAAGATTACAAAGTACAGAATGTAATTGCTTCTCAATTGAATTCGCAAGGTTTCCACGAAATGATGGCCAATTCATTGACAACTGCGGCTTATGCTAAATTATCGACTTCATTAAAAGAAGAACATAACGTTTCAATGTTAAATCCGTTGAGTAGTGATTTAGCAACACTTCGTCAGTCTTTATTATTTTCTGGTCTAGAAGCTGTTTCTTATAACATTAACAGAAGAAATTCAGATTTAAAATTATTTGAATTCGGAAAAACATACCATAAATACTTAAACGGATACGAAGAACACAAACATCTTTCATTATTGATTTCTGGTAACAGAAACAAAGAAAGCTGGACCAATCCACAGAAAACAACAGATTTCTTCTTGTTGAAAGGATATGTAAAAGCTATTTTATCTCGTTTAGGAATTGAAAAAATTGGTAACGCGCCAGTTCAGTCAGATGTATATTCTGAAGGAACTGCAATTACGTACAACAATGATATTTTGGTTGAAATGGGTGTTGTTAAAAAACCTATTTTGAAGCATTTCGGTATTAAACAAGACGTTTATTACGCTGATTTCAACTGGGATTTGGTTTTAAAAATCATTACTGGAAAAATTAAGTATACTGAAATTCCTAAATATCCAGAAGTTCGTCGTGATTTAGCTTTATTAATTGATGAAAAAACAACTTACGAAAGTATTTTCAACTTGGCTAAACAGACAGAAAAATCTCTTTTAAAAGACATTAATTTATTCGATGTTTACCAAGGTGATAAATTACCTGCAGGAAAGAAATCATACGCATTAAGCTTTACTATTCAAGACAATAGTAAAACATTAACAGATGCTCAGATTGATAAAATCATGTCTAAATTACAACAGACATTCGAAACAGAACTTGGAGCGACTTTGAGATAGTTTTTTTGTTTCAAGTTTCAGGTTTCAGGTTTAAAGTTTAAAGTTTAACCGCTAAGAGCGCTAAGGTTTACGCAAAGTTCGCAAAGTTTTTTTCTCATAAAGCTTTGCGGACTTTGCGTTTTTATAAGATTCAATAAAAAAAACCTTGCGAACTTTGCGGTTAAACAACCTGAAACCTGAAACCTGAAACTTGAAACCTGAAACCTGAAACAAAAAACAAACTCAACTAATCAAATATCTATTCCAGATATGATCGCCTAGTTTTTGGATTCCGGTTCCTAGATTTTCGGTTTCTAGTTTTGCTTTAGAATTATCGTCGAAAATCATTTCTAGAAATAATTTTCCGTTTTCTTCGCAGATATTCCATTTTCCGTATTCTTTTTGCGAAGATTGATTGGGTAGATAAAGTCCGCCTCCAGAAACACTTCTGAAAGATTCTCTGATATAAATAGCACTAAAATCTGGATACAAATAAATTTGATATTTTTCTTCTTCATACCAGCCTCCACCCGAATAATCACGGTCGCTATTTGCTTTTTCCAGTTTCAAAACTTTATTCGATAAAGAATTGATCATTTGATTTACTAAATAACTCATTTTTTTAATTGTTAATTGTTAGTGTTGAATTGTAAATTATCTGGAGTATTTCTGATAGGCTCGCATTAATTTTTCATCGTATTTATTGGTTTTATACGCTGGACCATTGTATTTTAAAGCAAACGATGCCCAGTTTTTGTTTCTTAAAAGTCCAATCAAATTGTTTTTTTCGAGGAATAATCCGAAAGCTTTTAGATGTTCGCCTTCGTTTTTGTTCATCTTTTCTACAAATTCATCAATGCTTTTATAACCGATTGAAACAGCATTGAAGCCCATAATTTGAAAAAGTCCCCACGAAGCCGAACTATTAGCAGCATCAATAAATCTTTTATCCTGAGCCAAGTTTCTGGCTTTTTCTAAACGAACATATTCTGCCGTTCCGCCGACGTAATATTTTTTGGTGTATTTCTCAAACAAAATATCTTCTGTAATTGAATTGATATACGCCTTCGGATTGATATTTCTCTTTTCCAGTTCACGCCAAAAAATATGACCTTCGAACAAAATCTTCGGACGACCGTCAATTAAAAAACCTTTCCCATTGCTTTCCACTTCATTTACAGCTTTTACAACCGCCAATTCCAAATTAAATTGCTTTGAAAAATCCATTAAATCTTGCTCAGAAAGTAATTTACTATTAGAAGAAAAACCATTCTTGCTCTTCTCTAAAAGCGTTGACCAGGTTTTCAGCCCAACAACACCATCCACTACAAGATTGTTCTTTATTTGAAAATCTCTAATTGCCTTATCCGTCTCTGATCCAAAATAATCTGAAACTATGACATTGTATTTTAATTTTGCCAGAAGCTCATTTAAGTAATAAACCTCAGGAGATCTTACGCCTGCTTTTATTGTTTTCATGGTTTTTTATTTATAGTTATTTTTGCGGATTTTGAGAAGTCGAACACTTCATTTACAGAACCAGTCAGGTTATCGTTTTTATCAAAATAATTGACCTTATAAGAAATCATTGTATTACCAACCGAAGTATTTTTTACAATAAAATTGAAAAGAATTGGTGTAGAAAACTCCGATTTTAAACGTTCAATCATAAATTTACTTCCCGTTTCCAGAACCGTTAACTCAATTGTGATTTTACTAATTGTAGCATTCTGAGCTTTAATCTGAACTTGAACATATCTGTTATAAGCTGTTGACTGCGAAACGATCTGATTAAATTCAGAACTTATATTTTCTATGTTTTCAAAATCAAAAAACACATTTTTTAATTCGTTAGAAACACTTGGGTTCAAAACAGAAAAGTCCAGAAGTTTGGTATCATTACTAATCAATTCAGGATACGTTTTAAAAAATACGCTGTTTAAATAAGTCGCATTTTGATTGTAAACCAGCAAAACCGAATTGAGTTTGCAATTTGAAATTGATTGATTACTAATTTGAATTTTCTTTGCCGTGTTATCGATCAAAGCTTCCAGAATTTCACCAATAGTTTGTTCGATATTTAACTCAATAATACTACTGTCTTTAATTTCTTTGTGTCTGAAATTGATATTTGCATATTGTGTAATGGTATTGTTTAAAGCATTAATCATAATACTGGCTTCTGATAAATTCTCGGTAGAAAGATTGAAGAGAAAATGTTTTCCGTCTGTTGAAATATCAGATTGCTGCAGGAAATAATTCCCACTAATATCGTATTCTGCTGCAATATCATTTGGAAATAAAAATTGAATCTTATCGAAATAATCGGTTGTATCTCCGTCCAAAAAATTATTCTGAAGTAGAGCAATTTTTAATTTCGCCAAATCAAAATCAGAAAGATTTGGACCAATAGCAAACTGGAAACTTATTTTAGAAATTTCTTCTTCTGTTCCTGCGCCTTCTTCGTACGCATGAAAAATAGTTGAAATACAAGGTTTCATCGTATTTAAATCTTTAGACAAACTATACGTTTTAGCAATCAGCAAAAAAGTATTTGGCTGAACCATTGATTTATAAATAGAAAGTTTACTGAAATTGTAACCCGCAACAAAAATTTGTTTGAACTGCGAAAAATCTTCATTTAGATTAAACGGAATATTGACAAACCCACCGCTGATGGTTTTATATAAACTTGTCGCAGCATCTTGCCCTATCGGATAACTTAATGTTTTGTTGATTTTAAGCAGAAAAGTACTTTTTACATATTCTTCCTGAACATTACTTTTGATACTATTCTCTAACTGAATTTCGGATATAACCGCTTTAGGTGCTTCTTTGACTCCAAAATTAGACTTCACCATTAACGGATTATTGATAAGGGTCGCTTTAGTTGGAAATGTTTTCTTAGGAAGAACCAGATCGTCTTTAGTCAACTGGCTTTTTAAAACCAACATATCTCTCGCAAATAAAAAGTTCCTCTTTATTTTAGAATAGCCTTTAAAATCGAAAAAAAGATCCATATTACACTTGAGATCATTTAGGTTCGAAACCAGGTTTAAAAACGCAATTTTAACCGCCTCATCAATCAAATCAAACTGAATTTCTTTGGTTTGTGTATTTACAACTCCATTAATTTTTATGTATTCAAGATTTACTTTTAGATTTAAAACAGCTTCTTTTAAATTCAAAACAATACTTTTTTGATTGACCTGCAGAGGTTTTTCTTTAATACTGTATTTTAAAGTCACTTTTCCACGAAGTCCGCCTTTATTTCCTAATTTGTCTGGAACATTTTCATAATAAAAAAGTATTCCGTTATTGGGTTCAATATTAACTTGCGGAAATAATAACGTAATTTCATTTTTAAAATAATCCTTAAAGAAATCATTTTCCGTAATGGCTTTATCATCCTCAATTAGAGGGAAATAATTTTCTACAATAGGAAAGACCAAAATGGGTTTGATATCGATTGAATGTATTATCGGATGTTCAATAACCTTAAAATCATTTGCTTTGTTCATTGTAACAGCGGTAAATGCTGTACTCGGTTTTGCAGGTTCGAGATTGAATCTGTTTATGGGAACTAATTTGGTTCCTTCGAGTTTAAATGTATTTAAATCTGGCATAACGTTTTGGTTTTATAATTAAGATTAAAAGAAACAAAAGGGACAATGCGTCCCTTTTGCTTACTAACTCCAAAAAACTATTCCATAAATGGAGCTCTGATTTTCTCAATATCCGCATTTTGAGCATCAGTTCCTGTTGGAATTTCAAACAAAACATCTCCTTCTTGGTAATCTATTTTTATGTAATCTGTTGATATAGAAACTTTTTTAGATTTTTTACCAATTTTTCCGTTACAGGTATATTTTACTTTGTATTCTGTTGGTTTAATAGTATAATCCAATTCATACCAAGCTCTGTACGGAATCGCATCTTCAAAATTATCAGCCGTAAACTTGAACTTTTTAGAAGACATTTTATCCACTTTCAGCGTTACTTCCAAAGTATCACATTCATACAATTCTTCGGTTGACAAAGTGTAATTGATCATGTTTTGAATCGGCAGCGGAACGAAGATTTTTGTCCCTTCAAATTCAAACTCTCTTGTTGTATCTTTTAGCTTGATTCTCTTGTCTTTTTCGTACATTACTTCCTGACGAACTTTAACTTTAGAAGAACCATTATTTTTTACAAAATCAAAAACAAAAGCATTTTTTTCTTTTGATTTATCGTTCCATGTTGCAGGGAAAATAGCATCGATTTCTTTACCCGATTTACTCGTGTTTTTTACGTATGGAGTTCCTTCAGGCGCAATCATTCTACCAGAACTTTTCCAAATCATTTTTCCTTTAGAATCTGGATATCCAACTTCAATAGAAACCTGACTTACTGGACTGTCATTCACAATATCGCTGTCTTTGTCCAATTTAACCAAACCTCCATTTAAGGCAGCAATAACCTGAACTTTAGAAAAATCTTCATCTAATTGAATGACTGTGATATATTTCTTTAATTCTGTTGCCGCTTCTGCGCCAGATTTCATCGTCAAAGGCGTTAGGTTTCCGCTGATTTTAGAATCTAAAACTTCAATTGCCGAGAATTTTATCTCATCTGTAAATTTTACTTCTCTTACTTGACTTCCATGTTTCAAGCTCACTCCTACACTTCCGGTACCAAAAAGTATTCTAAAAAATCCTCCAGGTTTCTCTGGAGTTGAAGCAGGCGTAAATTGTTTTTCTGGCGCATCAAAAATCTGTTTTTGAACCAATTGAAAAGCAAAATCTCTTTGTTTCTGAAAAAGCGCTTCTTCCACTTTTTTCCTTTCCTCATTAGAAAACTGATTATCAGTAATAATCTCACTGACAATTCCGCCTTGAGTTAAGATTTTCTCGTACTCACTTTCCCAGTTCACATCGACAAAAGACCAGCTTACATTGGCTTTAGCAGAAAAATAGGTATGTACTTTTTTAACATCTACCGTTGTTTTAATTGTTGTTGTTGGCATATAGCCTTTGTACTTGATTTTGTTTTCGATAACCAAGTTATTTGATCCAGCTTCGAGTGCATTTTTCACCAAGGAAGCACTGTTTCTTCCCATTAAAACAGAAAGCGCATTGTCGCCCAATCCGAAAGTCGTTCCGGCGCCTTCACCTTGAATATTAAATGTCCAAGGATTTGCACCTCCAAACGGATTATTCGGCGACTTTTCACCTACAACGTGCATAGAAATCGTGTTTTCTGTCAATTGAATTGGTCGAACATTGGTCTCGTTAAAATCTCTATCAACTCCTTTTAGATAAGAAAATAATCCGAAAAGTTTTGATTGTCTCTGATTTTGATAATTCGTATGAAGCTTTTGTTTCAATTTATCAATAGCTTTTTTCAACAAAGCTTCTGGTAAATCTATTGTACTGGTTAAGGTAGTGTAAGCTCCAGCTTCTTCTTCTAATCCTTCTGCACCAATCACAGTTGTAGCATCTCCTTCAGATTTAAAAACCTGCATCGCAAATTTGAATCTTCCGTCGGGATGTTTGGCTAAACGAGGTGCTTTTGGATAATAATAAAACTGCATTGGCAGACCGGCATCTCTCAATAATATATTGTTAGGATCTGGCGAGAAAAGCACTGCATAATCTGCTCCATCTTCTTTCTCTAAAAGAATTTCTACTGTTCCGGCTCCTGCATGAGGATAACCTAGGGCTGTTGGTTGTGACATAATAATAAAATTTTAGTTAATTACTTAATGAGGTTTAAATTTTTGATAGCCGTTTTTTTTGCATTAAAACTGACGATGTAAAATTCTATTTTTATAATTCATTACGTAACAGCGCTTTAACCCATTTTTTCAAATCATTTTGCCTAATTAAAAAAGGGGATATTTCCCCTTGTCCTAATTTTACGTTTCCGATAATTTTGTCCTCGACGGTATTCAAAACACTGCTAGCTAAACCCTTAACCAAATAATAAATAATTGAAACATGAAAAACCCACCCGCAAAACCGAGTCAGTTAATCACTAAAGAATTTGCAAAGCAATTAAATGTGAACTACAACAATAAAAGAGCTTCGCTAACTGCAAAAAAAGCTCAGAAAGAAGATGCGAATGCTATTTGGTATTCTTTAGAAGAGTTGGAAAACTATATACATTACATTAAAACTAACGGAGCAAAAGACGGCTATAATGTAGATGGAATACGTTTTTATTTTGGTGTTTATCCCGATGACGAAAAACATGGAGAAAAAGCCGGACTAACTACTTTATTCTTAGTGCCAACTGGAAAAAAAATAGAAAACAATACTGCAAAAATTCAAAGTTTCGCTAGTACACAACAAGCCCTTTCTTCTGATATTCAAAGTCTTGAACCTATGAATTACGGAAACATCGGAAGGCCACCTAGCTTAATATATTAAAAACTATGTTTGAATTCTTAAGATCTTATATCATTTATCTGGCTTTCTTATCAGGAATTGTTGGTTTGTTTTCCCTTCCAAAACTTCCTGGTAACAAAGCTAAATTTTTAGTACTTTTAATCTGGTTTTCAATTCTAATTGAAATTGTGGGTTATTATTTTACCTATTGGACAGGTTTATTGAATTTTTATGTCTACAATTTCTACATGTTCGCCAGTTTTTCTGCCTATATTTTACTTTTACGAGCCTTATTGACCAAAATTAATAATCGAATTTTAGCAATTCTTTTTCTGATATTATTTGTGGTCTCCTTTTTCTTAAACAGTTTATATTTCAAGGAAGACACAAATCGATCCTTTACCTATAGTTTTGCTATTGGTGTATTATTGGTTTTAATATTATCCTGCTTATATTTAGTGGAAATTTTCAATTCAAACAAAATATTGAATTTTAAAAAGTCAGTCTTTTTCTGGTATGTTTTAGGAATACTTGTTTTTCATGTCCCCTTTACACCTTTTATGCTGGCTATCAATTGGTTTCTAATCAAACAAGACGAATCTGTTTTTAGTTTAGTATTGTTTATTTTAAATTTTTTGGCACATTGCTGTTTTATAATAGGATTTATATGGAGCGAAAAGAAATACAATTATTAGTTATTTCCTTAGGTATTGTTTTCTTTACCCTAATCATCACTTTAGTGATCATTTTTTTTTATTTTTTAAAAAAGAGAAATAGTTTTTTGGTAGAAAAAATGGAAGCTGACTTGTATTTCCAATCCGAACTTGTAAAAACCAGAATCGAGATTAAAGACCAGACTTTATCTGAAATCAGTAAAGAATTACACGATAACATAGGTCAGATTATCTCAGTTGCTATTATGCAGCTTAATATTTCAATTAGCAATAAAAATGTACAAATCAGTGAATTAAAAGAACTTAAAGCTGTTTTGGCAAAATCCTTAGACGAATTGAGAATTCTCTCTCGAATTATAAATAAAGATAATCTACTTCAGAATAATTTTCTTGAAGCCATTCAGCAAGATTTGGAAAGAATTAAGAAACTGAAGAAAATCAAATACAATTTCAATCAAATCGGAACAAGTCCAAGCATAAATGAAGAACATGAATTAATCATTTATCGGATTTTTCAGGAAGCGCTTCATAATAGTTTAAAACATTCCAGAAGCGATTTATTTGATGTTTATATAGAAACCACTGATGTTGCTTTTAAATTGAAATTAAAAGATTTTGGAATCGGATATGATGTAAAAAAATTAAACTCCGGAATTGGCTTAAACAATATGAAATTGAGAGCCAAACTAATTGGCGCAAAATTGATCTTAAACTCCGATAACACCGGAACCAGCGTAACTATCGAATACCCATTAACTCAAGGCTATGAAAACTAATTCAAAAAATAAAATAATAATTGTAGACGATCATTTACTTTTTTCTCAATCTCTTGAATTATTAATTAAAAGTTTTGGAGATTATGAAGTAATTGAACGATTTGAAAACGGAAAAGTTTTTATTGATTATATCGAAGAAAACAACGATGCCGAAATTAATTTAGTTTTGCTTGATGTAAATATGCCGGTCCTTGATGGCTTAAGCACCATGAAATGGCTAAAAGATTTCCGACCGGACTTAAAAGTAATTGCTTTGTCTGTAAATGATGACGAAGAAATCATTATAAAAATGATTACCAATGGCGCAAAAGGTTATTTATTGAAAGATACTTCTCCTGAAATTTTTAAGGAAGCAATTGAGTGCGTAATCGAAAAGGGTTTTTATTTCACCGAACTAGTCTCTGGAATGTTGATCAATAAAGTCAACAGCGACAATAAAAAGATCAATTTGAAGGAAAAAGAAATTGTCTTTATTAAACATGCCTGTACAGAAATGACTTATAAAGAAATTGCATCAGAAATGTGTTTAAGTCCTAAAACAATCGACGGCTACCGTGAATCTCTTTTTGACAAACTCGAAATAAAAACCCGAATCGGATTAGTTCTTTACGCTATAAAGCATAAAATTGTTTTTGTTTGAATTAATACGTCAATGCAGCAAAAACAGGATAATCTTTTATTTTTTCTCTTCCGTTAAGAAAAGTCAGTTCCATTAAGAAATTACATTGTACAATCTCACCTTCTAGTTTTTCTACTAATTCGCAAACTGCCTTTGCGGTTCCGCCTGTTGCCAGAACATCATCGTGAATTAAAACACGATCTCCTTTTTTTATAGCATCGGTATGCATTTCTAAACTATCAGAACCATATTCTAGTTCATATGAAGCCGAAATAGTGTCATAAGGAAGCTTTTTAGGTTTTCTTACCGGAACAAATCCGGCATTTAATTTCTGAGCCAGCAACATTCCGAAGAAAAAGCCACGACTTTCTGCTCCGACAACCTTATCAATTTTCTGATTATTTAAAGAATTCAGCAAAATTCTAAGACAATTTGTTCGTGCTTCTGGGTTAATTAGTAAAGGAGTGATGTCTTTGAACAAAATTCCTTCTTTTGGAAATCCCTGAATATCACGTATATAATTTTCAAACTGCATTTTTTTTTAATTTTATGTTATTTTTCCCTTGTTTATCTCACATTTATGTCTATCTTTGCACCCGCAATAAGCAATCAACAAAGCTACGAAAATTAGCCGATTGTAGCAAAAAAGGCCTCGTGGCGCAACTGAATAGCGCATCTGATTACGGCTCAGAAGGTTACTGGTTTGAATCCAGTCGAGGTCACTACTCGGGACAAAAGAAAAATATCATCTTTTGTCCCGTTTTTTTTTGCCCGTAATCTATTGTTTACCAGATAGATACACTTGAACATTTCATTGATCCTAGCGGTTTGTATTTTGTTATTTTGAAATGTGAAATTTTCAGGAAAAATTAAACCGATAATCTCTCTGGAATCGACTAAAGACCCGTCACCAAAGGCCTCACCGAGCTTTATAAGGTTTTGCAGTCCTGTGTTCATTAAAGATTCAATATTGGCCCTGTCTTCATCCACATTGCCAATTTCATTTTCTAGTCTGCTGATCTCAGCATTGCATTCCGTTTTCATTAGATGATAGTCATCGGCATCTATCTTCTCCGTCACCAGCAGGTTTCTGGCAACCGCCAGTTTTTTTTCGTAAACCCCAATCTGCTCCAAGGATTTCTTCTTCTCATTAATAACCAATCCAGTATGTTCTCTGTATGCTTCAAGCAGAACTGCACTGTATAATTTTCTTACTTCAGCCAAGGGCTTGAATTTATTTAAATGTCCTTTAAATATATTATTGGCCATATCGGAATTTACCCTCCACTTACATACTCTATCACAGTGGTAATAGTAGTAATCCTTGCTCCTTCCTCTGCATTTGCTCCCTGCTAGCTTTTGACCGCACTGAGGGCACATGAAAAAGCCTCTAAGGGGAAAATTCTCAATTGTTTTAATTTTAGGCCTGTACGTACGTCCTTTACTGTTAAGAATATCCTGTACCCTGTAGAACAGATCTTCACTTATTATCGCGTCATGCTGCCCCTTAACTAATCTCTCTTGCTCATCACGATACTTCGGAACTAAGATTCTTCCGCAGTAAAGCGGGTTTCTTATGATAAGCCACAAGTTGTTTTTGGAAATTCCCATTCCCTTTGCTTTGGCTGTCTGATAAATCGATTCTGTACTGAAAATATTCTTTGCAATCTGTTCATACACCCATATAACATTCGCAGCTTTTTCAGGTACAATGGCAATATATTTCCTTCCGTCTTCAGTTATTTTATTAGCATAGCCATAAGGGGCCATACCCATATGCCTGCCCTCTTTTTTACCTCTTCTGAGCCCTTGAAAGGTATTTAGGGCCCTGCGGTCATTTTCGACCTCGGGGGCAGCAAGATAAAACGCGAGCATCATTTTATTCTCCGGTACACTCAGGTCTAGCGGCTGCTCAATAGCCTGCGGCTCAACTCCTAATTTCCTCAACTGATTAATCATTTGGTAAGCGTCACCAGCATTACGGCTGAACCTATCCCATTTCATAAAAAGCACATGACTAATCTTATTCTTATTTTTTTTTATATTGGCAAGAAATTTTTTCCATTGCGGCCTGTTGAAAGTTTTTGCGGAATGGTCTTCATAAATCACATTACGAATCTGTATATGGTTGATGGCGCAATATTTTCTAAGCATCTCTTCCTGATTGCGTTGGGAGAAGCCTTTCTCAGCCTGCTCGTCGGTGCTTACCCTGATATATGGAAACCTACGGCATTATGGTCTATCAGGAAGACGTGATCAAGATTGCACTTCATTACGGCGGGCTCTCGGCCGCTGACGGAGATATCCTGAGGCGCGCCATGTCGGGCAAGGGACGCTCAAAAGCGGCGCTTCAGAAAGTAAAGGATGATTTCTTTATCGCTGCAGCCGCAAAAGGGCATCCCGAAACGCTGAGCCGCGAGATCTACCGCCAGATCGAATCCTTTGCGGGCTATTCCTTCTGCAAGGCGCACTCCGCATCCTACGCCGTGGAAAGCTATCAGAGCCTTTACCTCAAGGTGCATTACCCTATTGAATTCATGGTGGCCGTGATCAACAATCAGGGAGGGTTTTACCGCACTGAAATCTACGTGCACGAAGCCAGAATGGCCGGCGCGGTTATCCATACGCCCTGCGTTAACAGAAGCGATTATCAGACTTCGCTTTACGGCATCGATATCTATCTGGGCTTTATGTACCTGCAGGGCCTGGATTCCAAACTCTCGCAGTTCATCGCCTATGAACGCGAAAGAAACGGCCTTTATAAATCGCTGGAAGATTTCATAAACAGGGTGCCGATGGGAATTGAGAATGTAAAGGTGCTGATTTTTATAGGCGCATTCCGCTTTACAGGCAAGACCAAAAACCAGCTGCTGGTGCAGGTCAGCCTTCTGATGAACAATTTCAAGCCGGAAAACCGCGGGCTGATGCTGATCCGCGAACCGGCAAAAGAGTTTAAGCTGCCTGTTCTGGAGCGTTCGGTTTTTGAGGATGCTTTTGATGAGATCGAGCTTTTGAATTTTCCCATATCCTGCACCGTTTTTGATCTGCTTAAGACCAGACACCGCGGAGATGTGATGGTACGTGATCTTTTGAAACACCATAAAAAAGAGGTCCGCATGCTGGCTTATCTGATCTCGACCAAGCAGGTCCCGACAAAAAGGGGCAATATGTATTTCGGGACATGGATCGATCATGAGGGCGCTTATTTTGATACAGCCCACTTCCCGGACAGTCTTGCCAATTATCCTTTTCAGGGAGGCGGATGCTACCTGATGCGCGGAATCGTGGAAATTGACTATCATTTTCCTACAATCACCGTTTCCAAATTAACAAAAATGCCTTTCATCCCCGATCCCAGATATTCGGATTCGGACAAGAGGTTTACCACCCAGCATAATATCAAACAGGATGTCAGCAGCACCCACCGCCAGCCTTATCCGCAGGAGCATGAAATCAATCTGCCGCGCCACAGAATGAAATTTTAGGCATTTATTTATGTAAAGTCCTAATTATGAATTAAATTTGATAGAGAAGAATAAAGAAAACAAACAGAAAAAACAGCATGAAGCACATCAGTCTGGTGCTGTTTCTTTCCCGAAGCATCCTTTTTCGCTGCTGGTTTTCTCTTAAAAGCCTTTCAATGCGCTTAATGTCTATTGGGTATGATTCCATAAGATCGTTTTGTCAAACTTAAGCGCAATGGAAAACACAGAAGCCCTTTTAAGGGCATATTTGTGTCAGTATAAGACATTTTAAACAGCCCTAAAAACGAAATTTATGTGCTATTATACCCAGCAGAATGCCTCTATAGAAGATCTCAAAAGACGATTTAACGCCGAGCTCGATAATGAGGAGACCTACCTGCAGTCTGACTTCATAAATGGGTTTTCCCATCCCAATATTCCTGTCATACTCAATTCCTCTCCGCATCTGATCACAACGGATTATACATGGGGCCTGCTGCCGTCATGGGCAAAGGATATCGAGTTCAGGAAAAACACGCTCAATGCAAGGATTGAAAGCATAGACGAAAAGGCCTCCTTCAAAAATATCACCCATAACCGCTGCCTGATAATCGCCTCTGCCTATTACGAGTGGCATTGGAATGACCAGAAGGGAAAAAGCAAGGACAGATACCAGATCAATTCCCAGGATGATGAAATCTTTACTTTTGCAGGCCTGTATTCCTCATGGACAGATCCTGTGACGGATGAGATTAAAAATACCTACACCATGGTGACCACAAAAGCCAACGATCTGATGCAGTACATCCATAACCATAAGCTCAGGATGCCTATTATGCTCAAACGCCAGGATGAATCCGCATGGCTGGACCAGTCGGTGAAAATCGAGGATTTCGCTTTTCCCTATCAGGGAAACCTGATCGGCTTTCAAATCTAATACAGACAATGCTATGGAAATCGATAAGTTTAACGGGGTCACAAACGGGGAATTTATAGACTACTTTAAGATTGACCTGCACTCCAGAATGGAGATCTTGAGTTACACCTATCCCCATGAACTCCTGGATGAAGACAGCGGCTTTGGCGAGCATGTCCAAAGGTGCATCGCGCTGCTTAAGGACTATATGATCCAGTGCCGCAGGGATTCAAGAGAGGCCGAAAGGGAAATGGAAAAACGGGCGCTGGAAAACGCGGAAAGCGGCGTTAAGGAAACCGGCTGCCAAAAGGCTTCTCCGGCACACGAAACCCCTGATGAAAGAAGGGAAAGGCTGCGGCTGGAAAGCATCGAGGACCAGCAGCAGTCCGAACTCAGATACGGGCAGTTGAGAAGCGAAATAGACAAGCTGATCGACGAGCATCGGGTAAATGTAAAAATAATCTACGTTGAGCTGTGAGATCCCATTTCTATGGCTGCGGAATTGAAATTACCCCTACTGGCTTTGCGCCTCCAATACTGCCATGGTTTTATCATCCAACTGGCCGCTATAATATTTTTCCAATACTTTCTGGAAAACAGGATCTGCGCCGGGAATCAGGCTGAACAGGGTCATGCAGGACTTGAGCTTGCGCTGGTCAGGCCTGCCGAAAACTTCCAATGCGCTTTTACCATCCAGCGCCAGAACCGCTTCTGAAATTTCGACCAGCCGTTTTCCCAGTACGGGATCATTCAGATACTGCACGGCTTCAGTAAGGTCCTTCAATCCAAAATATATGTTATAGTCCGTAAATCCCAGGCCTCTGATCTGGGGAAATACAAACCACATCCAATGGCTCTGCTTTTTTCCTTTTTTTATTTCATCCAGTGCCTGCTTATGCACATTTTCCTGTGCCCGCAGAAATCTTTCAATGCCTTCATCCAAATCCATAACTGATTGCTTTTTCAAAATGCTTCCTGGTACATCAGCTCGATGGTCACTTCCCTTTTCTCCAACCCCTCTTCAATGAAGACTGAAGCCCATCTCGGCTCGAAATTTTCAACAAGGAACCTGTACCCTTCAAGGATTTCCTGGGCAGTGCTTTGCCCGTCGATCCCCAGGTTCTTCCCATAGGCGATGATGCGGTAAAAAACGCCGTTTTCCAGAAGCGCATCCTGTCCGTCGGCTGTATTATCCGGCGCCGGTCCAAAACAGAAAATTTCTGTGCCTCTGAAACCCAGCAGTCCCGCCAAATGGCTGCGCACGGATAAAAAAAGGGCCTCGTCACTCAGGCCGTAAGGCACGTCCAGATCTCCGGCTCTGACCGTAAGCGCAAAATCTTCAAAATGCAGTTCCATAAATCGAAAATTATGAGATCAAAAGGCCGCCAACTGTTCTGGAAATCCTGGCAGAAAATCCGAAATCCGAAATCAGTCCAGTATGCCTTTTCCGAAAATCTTCTCCACCTGAAAAATATAGCTCTCCAATATCGGGCTGGACAGAAAAAAACGGCTCACTGCCGCGGCTTTC
The DNA here is from genome assembly GCF_020026915.1 of Flavobacterium potami. Classification (GTDB taxonomy): domain Bacteria; phylum Bacteroidota; class Bacteroidia; order Flavobacteriales; family Flavobacteriaceae; genus Flavobacterium; species Flavobacterium potami. Next base: position 255,921 of record NZ_JAINUY010000003.1, read on the forward strand.
ACATCCTGCTTCTGATTCTCGAACGAGCGCTGCAATAATGCCTTATAGTCCTTAAGCTGGCTCTCGTCCAATATCCTGCGCAGTTCCCGTTCCGTGTTCACAAACGATTTGAGCATCGGAAAATCATTATGGTTATCGTTTTCATAGTTTTCAATTCCGGACCTGACCTCCTGAAATTCCCTTTCGAAAAGGCCCAGGACTCCCTCCACGTTATGCCCGTAAAAAATATAGGGCATCAGACCGGCTTTATATTTCGCATAATGCTGCGGCGAAGATGCCGGACTCGCCAGGTACTTTTCAAAGGTCTGGATGCGGTAAATATAGTCCGCCTCAAAAACATTAGGGTCCTGATAATCAATTGCCATGCTTTACTTTATTTATTGCTGCCTATAAAATTAGCCATTTTTTTTAATTCCTGCCCCTAAAAAAACGATCTGTCCGGTAATTTAAATTCGGCTGTTTTATATACGCTGTTTAGTCCATGCCTTTTTCTGCGGGAAATCAAAAAAAGCTATGCAGATACTGGCGGCTCAAAATCCGCTTACTTTCTTTTTTTGGCTGATTCCACCAAAAATTCCGAAGATACGGACGAATATTCGTATATTCAGCCATCATTTTAGTATTGGCTGTAATACGGAAAACCGTAACCTCGAGATTATTATACGGATATATTTACAGAATAAATTTGCTGCTGTGCTTCTGACAGCAGACAATAATGCCAAGAAAACTTAATTCTTGATCTTATTTCAAATCGCATATAAAACTTTAGTTCAGAAGGATATATTTTATTAACGTAAAAAAGTTTAAATGAAAAAAGAAGCGCTGTTGCCCATATTGGCCGTATTAATGTCTTGCAGTTCGAAACCGGGCTATGGCAAATTGGTTGAAACCACTTATAATTTAAATGAAGGGGCAGTTAACCGGATCATGAGCTCGGATACCGCTTCTGCAGATTACATTGAAGTTGAAAAACAGGGAAATATTTTTATATTTGAAAACAAACATAATACCATATTTAAGGTTTCAAAAAATCCTGCCAAAATTGAAATTATAGATGCTCAGGACAAAACTTCCACCTACATGGAAGGCAGAGGCTATAAGATTACAGCTAAAAAAAGCGGCGATACTTTAATTGTCCGTTTTTTCCCCACCAGATCTACGCCGGCATCGGTGTTTAAATTTGGAATTGAATATAAATTTTACAAGTAATACCATGAATGAACTAATCTGCCACTTTTTATCTACGCTTACTGATCAGGAGATTGTAAATCTGTTTAATGGATGCATTTCGGCTCCGAATCCTGATAACGCCTATGCCTTAATTTATAATTCAGCATACCCGCAGTTTTATTTTACGGATACCTTCAACCAGGACCTCAAACTAAATTCCCATTATATGGTGGTTGGACTGTTTTATCTCCATGAGATTAACGACCTGTCTGCACTAAAGGCAAAAATACAGTCATTAAAAACAAAATGGTGCGGTTCATAAATGCCGTGAATCTTTCTGTTTTTTTTTACTGGGTTACTGAAACATGACACCATTATTACGCCAGGCCTTTTGAAGATATGAAATCTTCACGGATTATATAAGCTGTAGAAGAAGCGCTCTGATCGATCAGCTTGTCCAGCAGTGCAATAAAATCATTCCTTAATCTGGCAGATGCCGTGATTTCCTTTCTCCTGCGGCCGTCATAATAGGTCTGGATAATAATTTTTTCAAGATAAAAATCCCAGTCTTTATTTCCGGGCCACTCTTTTTTAATGCGTTCGGCCAGCCAGCTGACAGCGTCAGGCATTAATTCCTCAAATCCAATGCCGGCAGTTAATCTCCCGGCGGACTCAAGGTCTCCCCCCTTCAGTATAATGGTTTCAAAAAAATGCTTTTTATTTTCTAGGGGATTCCAATCTAAATGCGTTAAGAACAATATGCGATGGTTGAATAGAAAAGGTTTGTCAAAAATAAATGCCTGAGCCGTCAAAATCTTATGGCTTAAATAACTCCATAAAATCCAGAAATTTGACGCTTTGGATCCATCATTTAAAAACTGGTTTACCACTTCTTCTAGGCACTTAACGGTAAATTCATATCTTTTATTTCTATATAAGGTTTTTGCGCCATCTGCGAAAGCCCAGTCAATTAATGCTTTAAAGCACTCAATTGCAGCATCTTCACGCTGGCTGAGCAAAAACAGGGCAAATTTTTCTTGAAAAAACTGCTGCAGGGAATGATGAATCGTGTCGTCATATGGATCGTAATCTTTTGCAAAGGTTTCAAAAATGTAATTTAAGACATTTTTGAAATAGTCCTGCAGGATCTTGAGTTCTGTTTCAGCCGGCACCAGTTTCAAGGCTTCAAACAGCCAGTCCCCTGCATTTGTCTGATAATCGGGAATTGCAATATATGCGGGAGCCGCTTCTTGAGTGACTTTATCCATAATGGCATCAAAAGATGCTCTGTATTGTTTTAAGGCTTCATTAAATTTAATATGTCCCGCAATGCGGCCTTTGGGTTTATAATGAGGATTTATTTTTAAGTTTATTCTGTAAAATGACTTTTTTATAAAATAAAAGATATTTTTTTTATAGGATCTATATGCGCTTAAATGTTCCAGCCTGTGTTTAAGATGGGAGAATTTTGAATATTCTACAATACAGCATACACAGTTTAATACAAAACCGGGATCATGCTTCCATAGGCAGCTGTTAATTGAAGCCCGCAGGGAATCGTGCTCGGATCTTTTATGAAAATGCGTTAAGTAATAAAGAATATTCTGCTTGTACGTCTTTTTTTCCGTCTCCTCCGACTTGAGCATCAAAATTGGAATTACAGAAAAGGCAGCTTCTGTCTCATACACCGTGTGTCTTGAATTCATAAAATCCAGCTCCAGCCTATTTTCGAAGAGTTCGTATTTAAACAGCTCGTTTACTTTAGTTTCACACCATTCTTTTTCTGCTGCGCTTAATGATGAATAGAAATCCCTGATTCCCATTGCTGCCAACAGCACAGGCTGCTTATGCATTTTGGAGATGTTTTTATTATCTTGGGCATCCAGAGATATTTTACAGAGTTCCGCCCATTTTTCATAACTATCCTCTTCAACGGCTTCATGCTTTAATTTCTGCATGCACCAGTATGCCGCATAAGAAACGGTATGGTTCTCTTCCTGCATTATTTTATTATCCTCGACAACCTTTTGTAAGTCATCTTCCAATTCTGTTTCTAATAGATATCCGTTTTCAACTTCTTTTACTATTCTAAATTTTCTGCGGTCGATGCGCGCAAGTGCAAAACGCCAGTTTTGGTCTGTCGGGTTTTCCAGATAAAAATCATCTATGATTTCAAAGATTTCAGTTTGAAACTCTCCAAAACTCAAGTTCATAACCAAATCTTCAATGCTCTTGCTTCTATGATTGAGTTGTTGGAAATTCTGCAGCTGCAGATGACGCAGCTGGCGGTGCTTTTTATAGCTCAGAGGACTGTAGGCTTCTGATTCTTTAAGGCATCTGTGGAAATCCAAATGGTAAATCTCCCTTATTTTCAATAGAGGAAAAATTCTTCTTCCGGCAAGATCCATATGCTCATTAGCGACACTTATAAGCACCGCCGACCCCATGACGCTGTTGCATCTGCTTAAAAAAGCCTCAAAAATGTAGTCCCAGGAAGCCTTCAAAAATTTAGTATACTGGTCATGCTTGTTCTCTTTTATATCTCGGCCGATCTGCAGCAGATAGCACTCGGCTGCCATTAGGCATGATTTCAGGACATCAGGCGAATTAAAATAGGTTCCCCTGAACATCATCCATAATGAAGGGCTGGCATGCTGTTTAATCTCTCTTCCGTCTGGCATTATAAAGGTTATCTGCGAACGGTGGTCAGCAGGATGCAGAAATTCATTGTCTCGGCCGAAATCGGACCTGATATAGGAATCGGCAGCATGATTTAATAGCTTTACTAAAAAATCTGCAGTTGCAAACGGCGAATACAGCAGAAGGTTCAATATAGGCGTTTCATAAGGGCTCCCAGGGGAATAATGTCTTTCTGTGCTCCTTCTGAACCCGAAATCCTGTTCACTGTGCATCATCGATCGGTGATAGGGCCCCAGAATGGACTGCCTCTTCATTTCCGCAATCTGCTCAGGAGTCGGCGGATAATAAAACCATTTGCTTTCTGCAATTTGAATGACAAGTTCAGGGTAATTTTTGCATATTTTCTGACCTTCGTACCCGTCAAGGACATATTCTAAAATTTTATCATAGAGATTGCCGATTTCAAAATCATCGTCCCTGTTTTTATTACTAAATGCATCCTCTATTAATGATTTCAAATCATCTTTGACAAAATCGGACAGACGGAAAAGCATTAATATTCCATTTTCAAGATTCTCGGTTTTAGCACTTCCCTGCTCAGGTGAGCCGCCTGATGTAAAATTACTGTAAAACCATATTAAAATTTTAGCCGCATGCTCTGACTCGGCAGGAAACGGTCCGTTTTTTTTCAAGCCTTTCTCCCACTGCAGCAGCATTGAAAGTATCAACTTCATCTGGGACTGCAGCAGATTCAGGTTTAAGAAAATAAATTCAATGAGATTGCCCCATACTTCACCATAGGGAACCAGATTTATATTGTGATATACCTGAGTCCTTTTGTCCACATCAAACGCATTTAGGAGGGAAAAATCCGGCTTCTGGCAGGCAACCCGAACTAAAAAAATTATCCTTCTGAAATATTTAAACCCATCCAAAAATAGAAAATCCTTGTTCTCACGCAAAAAATCACCGCTGTCGTGCGACTGCATAACGGCGACTAAAATTTCATCCTTCCAGTAGTTTTGGATTGCCGCATCGTTAAGGGTTGATTTTACAAGCCGGCCGGCAGATCCGTCCGCTGCCTGTATTTTTTCTGATATCCATATTCTGAAGGCTCGTCGGACTGCTGGAGCGGTTCCTATTGCATCATAAAAAACGCCGTAATTGTCCTCTTGGGCAATGTATTGCAGATAATTGCTGTCAATATGCCTTGTCAGTGCCCAGTCCTCATAGATGTCATGAGCTGCCGCGAAGCTTCTTCTGTACACCGGTTCGGGATCAATAATATGGTCAGCGGTCAGCTCGTGAAGTATGTCAGCACGTGCGTGCTCAACAGTTGCATATGCGCTCATGGCCGATGCCCTCTTCAGGGCAATTTCCATAAATGTCTCGCCGCGCAAATGTCTTTTTCGCGGATCTGATTCCTTTTCGCGCCCTTCAATCACATATTCCCACATGATCTGTTTGAACGCTGTTTCAGTATCAATATCATCATTTACCGAATTCTGCGGTAAAGACACTGCCTTATCCAGATTAAAAGGAATCTGGAGAACTTGCAAAATGGATTTATTTTTTGTTAAGGTGCTCAGCACCGGATAGCTACCTGCAATACATTCCAGCTCCGCCGAATCAAGCGCTGGCACATCAAAATCGGGAAAAGCAGGAAACTGCCTTAAAAAACGGATTTTTAAATGCTCGGCCGCATAGCTCCTGCAGGTAAACACTAATGTAATATCCTCTCTTTTAAAAAGCAGTTCAAAAAAATCCAATATTGTCTCAGCATTATCCGTTTCGAGTATTTTTTCGATACTGTCTATAAGGAAAATTTTCTTTTTAACGAATAGCGGGGAATCAAGAACCTCTGAAAGGGAAATCCCAAAGCAGAAGGGCTTATCAGCAAATATCTCTTCGATACTTTTTTTGTCCAGCTGCTCGCCCTGAAAGGCAAATATTTCAAAATCATTTTTTAATCCGTCCAAAATCTTCTTAACCAGCGCTGATTTTCCGGTTCCCGGCTTTCCTGTAAATATTGCCAGCTTGCCGTTTCTTATGACTTCCAAAGCAGCGGCTGAAATTTCGGTCCTCGGCAGGTTGACTTTTCCAACGCTGTCTCTTATTCTTGAAAGCACCCTGAAAGAATTCTCATTAAGCTTTTCAGCTGCTTCCAGAATAGTATAGTCTGTCTCTATCTGCAGTAATGATAGCAGGGGCAGCGATCTTGATGCCAGAAGATTATTTACCAGAGAAAGATCGATCCCTAATATTCTTTTGTTTTTTGTCTCATAGCCAAGAAATAAACCGCAGCAGAAATACTTATCTTTGAGCTTAACAAATACCGGACTTCCGGAATAGCCTTCCACAAGGTTGTCGTCATTGTACTCCCCGGTCAGTGGATCTGATACTTCAATCTGTATCTGCCTTTCGTAATCTCGATCTTTAAGCGGCTTCAAATGGTGCAGTGTTCTTTTTAGTTCATTAAGAACCACTTTGGGAAAACCGGTTATCTCAAGTTCATGTCCTTTAGCCGGCACTTGGCAGATTTCAGGGCATCTATCATAGTTAAGCATTACGGGAAGAGATGGCTTTTTGATTACCAGTATGGCTATATCTTCAGTTGCATTATTTTCTCCAATTAATATTATATCTCCTTTCTGCAGTCTATAGGTAGACCATTCATTATCAATAAGAAATCCGACGGTTACCTCAGTAGATTCGCATGGAATCCCCTCGTCTCCAACCAGGGCATGTCTGGCAGTAAACACATAGACCAGTTCTGATTGGCTGTTTGGCGAATAAACCAATCCGCTGCTGAATCCATAGGGATTTTCTATGCGGACTATAAAATCTTTCTCTGCTGTCATCCTATTTCAAAGTGTAGGTGGTTGTTTCCCTGGGTGGGAAATATTAGATTTATATTAAATTCTGGATCTGCTTTAAAAATGTTCCGGGTCAGTTCATTTTCCTGGGTTATATAAAAATTGATATGTTTATCGGGATTGGCGCGAAGCACTTTCACTAAAGTTTCCTTGTTGGGTAGATTTGAGCGGTTGTATCCATCTGCTGAAATAATGTAATTTTCACAATCAACCAGCTCAAGAAGAGCGTTGCTTATATTATACCTGCTTCCGTGATGGGGAATCTGCATATACTTAAGCTTAATCTTTTGCTCCCCGAATTTTCTCTTAATAGCTGCGGCAAGAACATCAGGGTGGCTGTCGGCAGTAAACAGGAATGATTCCCCGCTAAACTGCAGTATAAAGCTGATGCTTGAACCGTTTTCCACCGAAACATCCTTTACTTCTCTAGAAGTATCGAAATCTTCAATCCTCCTGCCGTAGTCATTGCTTCTAATGCTTTTTAAAGATGAAGGCTCCTTTTCCCTCATTTTCACCTCCTCATTTTTCCACAGCTTGAGAAGCGAATTGTACTTTGCGTTATCGGGTGATAGAATACTCAATTTGGCTCCCCATAAATCAATCGGGGGGTGGCTGTCAGTAATGCTCTGTTTTACATGAGAATGGGCTGCAAGGTACTCCCTAAGGGTAATGCCCTGCTTAACATTTTTTAGGTTATTGGTCCGGATGCCGGTGTCATAGTCCCAGATTGAGTAATTGAACCAGAAAGTGGTTCTGCTGAGATCAACGGCTTTCAGAAGGTCAGTATCCTTAAGCAGACGGAGAATTCCGCCTATATGGTCATCATCAATATGGGTAATGATCCAAATATCAATTATTTCTTTTCTGATGTTGACTATTTCATCTATCCTCTTTCTGAGCCCGGCCTCATAAAGACGGCCCTTCTCGCTGCCTCCGTCAATTATGATGTTGTGCGTTTTATCATCATTGCCTTTAAAATTAATATGGATGGCATCCGCACAGCCCGCATCCAGAAAATCAATGTTCATCAAAGTCTGCACAAGTTTTTAGTAAGATTTTTTATAAAATTACAATTATTTGCAGCATTTGCAACCTTAAACCTAAAAAGTGCTTATGCTTACAGTACCGCAGCCACTTTTATTTGAAAATTGAACCTATTTAATGGTTACAGTATCCATGATGTTTTCCTGATTTATGAAAGCGGCGATATACTGCTTAACTTCGCTTTGTTTTTCTAATGGCGTTTCAAAGGTATTGATATGAAACTCCTCATCCTGATCCAGTATATGGATGATTTCCGTAAATCCTTTTGATATAAGGCTGCCTTTTAGCTTGAGTATGATGTGCTGCTGTTGTGCATCCAAATCTTTTCTCACTTTTAGTTGTATCGCTTTTTCCATTTTGAAAGATCTGTTTGTTTGGGTGGTTTCTTAATCCAAATATACCTATTTAGATTTCTTGCCTCCAAGAATTCACTGTTAAAAATTCAAAGCATCGCAAGGCAATTTGAAGAGGCGCATCCCAAGAGCGGATTGCAGGCAGGCCAACTCTGATTCCGTTTTTTTTATAAAAATAAAAAAACGCAAACACCTAATCTACAGCTATTTAAAACCAATTCAAGGCATAAAAGCGCAGTCCTGTTTTAAAAATTCAGGATGATTACAAGATTGGATTGTAAACTTTCGGAAAAAATCAGCGTAATGTTTTTCCTGTGTTAAGCCAGTGTAAAGCAATGTCTGCCAAAGTTTTATAAAATGCGCCAGTTATTCCTTGAAGATGCCGATGGGAGCATCAAAAAAATCAAGTCCGAAAAGGTCAATCCCTTTTTGGATCTTTATGTTTCATTCAACTTCTCAAGGCTGCGGCCTACGCTTTTTTTGCTTCCTGCAGTGCTGCTGCTGCTCATTGCCGCGTTCCTGTTCATGCTCGATGCGCTGCACGCGGAATCCTATATCCTGGTCCAGCGGGAGCATTTCTTTATGCTGAACTCTGTCCTGTCCCAGTATCCCGAATTGCAGTACAATCTCACCGAAACCGGAAATACGCTGGTAGTGGCGTCCCTTCTGAGCATTTTTGTGCTTCACGCCCCAAAAATATGGGAGTGCCTTGCTTCTGCCCTTCTGGTTTCCTGCCTGTTTTCCAGCGGGCTGAAAAAGCTCTTTCATGTGCCAAGGCCGGCAGCTTTCTTTGATAACGGCAGCTTTACCATAATCGGAAGGACTCTGTCAGGATACAATAGCCTGCCGTCAGGGCATTCGATCACCATTTTTACCGCCCTTTCCATCCTTATGTTTGCCTTTATGCCTGCCAGATTGAGAAACAGGATCGTATGGTGCGTGCTTATTGTGGCTGCCGGTCTGGGGCTGATCCTCACAAGGGTTGCCCTGGGAGCGCATTACCCTATTGATGTTATTGTCGGGGGCATCGTAGGCTACATCTGCGCCCTTGCCGGTATTTTTATCTCAACGAGGTACCGAATCTGGAAATGGATAGGAATCAGAAAATATTATCCCTTCTTCATCATCGCCTTCACAGGATGCTGGATAGCGCTATTGGTCAAAATCATGCGCGAGAACCTGTTCATATTTTACTTATCTTTATTCGTGCTGACCATATCACTTTATAAAATTACCGCCGCATATGTTAAAAGGTAGACTCCCTGCAGCCCGTCTGGCGGCCCTATTGAGCCTTGCCAACTGCGTATTTTTCCATTTTCCCTTCTTCTGTTTTGTGGTCGGGAATCTCAATTACGCGGCATTGAGCGGCATATTGACCATCGCCAGCCTCATAGTGCTGATGCTTGTGCTGGATTTTCTGGTCTTTTATCTGCTGCTCTACCTTACCGGAATTTTCGGCAGAATCCTCATTTCGCTTTTTTTTGCGGTCAGTGCCGCGGCGCTCTATTTCATCAATGCCTATAGCGTGATCATAGACGAAAGCATGATTGGGAATATCCTAAACACCAATTATGCGGAATCAAGCGCCTATTTCTCGCTCAGAATGGTTCTTTATGTGCTTGTGCTCGGCATAGTTCCCGCCGTGGCGCTCTTCAGGATTAAGGCCGTAAAAGAGCCCCTTAAAAGGTTTGCGCTGCTCTGCGGCGGCAGTCTGCTTATTGCCCTGGCGCTGGTTTTTGTCAATTCCTCCAGCTGGCTCTGGATCGACAAGAATTCCAAAAAATTGGGAGGGCTGGCAATGCCATGGTCCTATGCGGTCAACACCTCGCTGTTTTACGCGCACCAGTATAAGAAAAACCAGAAGGAAATCCTGCTTCCCGATGCCCACATCAGGGACAAAAAAAAATCAATTGTGGTGCTGGTCATTGGGGAATCCGCAAGAAAGGCCAATTTCTCGCTCTACGGCTATGGTAAAAATACAAATCCGCTGCTTGGAGCCACAGAAAATGTGCACCCCTTAAGCGCAGTGTCTGCCGCGACCTATACCACGGCAGGTGTCAAGGCAATCCTGGATTATAAAAAGACCGATGAGCTTTATGAAATACTGCCCAACTACCTTTTCCGCAATAATGTGGAGGTCATCTGGAGGACCTCCAATTGGGGGGAGCCCCCGCTTCATATCAAAAATTACCAGGACAGGAAATACCTCTCAAAGGCCTGCAAAGGCGGAAATTGCGGCTACGACGAGATTCTGCTGGCCCTTTTCAAAGAGCAAATACTGGCAAGCACAAAAGATAAAATACTTCTGGTGCTGCACACCAGCACCAGCCACGGGCCCAGCTACAGCACTAAGTATCCTGCAGGCTTCGAGAAGTTCAGCCCGGTCTGCAGAAGCGTTGAGCTTGCAGACTGCTCAACGCAGGAACTCATGAATTCTTACGACAATACCATTGTCTATACCGACTACCTTTTAAGCCGCGTAATCGCAGACTTGAAAGAGCTCAGGGAATTTGACAGCACGATGATTTTTGTTTCGGATCACGGCGAGTCCCTAGGTGAAAATAATCTCTACATGCACGGCCTGCCGATGGGCATTGCCCCGCGGGAGCAGTTTGAGATACCCTTTATTGTCTGGGTATCGCCCGGCTCGAAAAAACTCAAGGCCAATAAGACGGTGTCCCAGTACCATGTTTTTCACAGTGTGCTGAAATTTCTGGATATAGAAAGCCCCATATATGATGAAAAAATGAACATTTACCAATAGCAGTCAAACAATCGGCATCAGCCAAAAAAATTAATTTCATATGAATAAAACTGTATTTATAAACAGGCTCAGCAACAGGTCGAGGCTGGCAATTTCTGCATCGGCGGGTCTGCTCACGGCCATTGTCCTTGAGATCGGAACCAGCAGGCCCTCTGTGCACATCATGGCGGTCTGGCTGGCTTTTTCCCTTACCCAGCTGTTCTTCTCCTGGTTTACCATTCTCACCTGCCGTCTGGATGAGCTCAAAAAAAATGCCAAAGACCAGGATTCGGGACGCGCAGTGCTCTCCCTTTTCATGCTCCTTACAACAGCGGTCAGCCTTTTGGGAATTGTGCTTCTGTATGTTTCAGCCGAGCAGAAGACAGGCCCCGAACTGGCGCTGCATGTGGTGATGACACTTTCATCGGTGGGAACCGCTTGGGCAATTGTCCACACTACCTTTGCCTTTAAATACGCCAATCTGCACTATTCGCTGAACGGCCTTGATTTTCCGGGTAAGGGAGAACCTGACTATCTGGACTTTGTCTATTTCTCCTTTGTGATCGGCACCACTTTCCAGGTATCGGATGTAGCCATACTGGACCGCAGGATAAGGCGCACCGCACTGGTGCACGGAGTGCTCTCCTTTATGTTCAATACCACCATCCTGGCATTGAGCATCAATATAATCTCAAGCATGGTCCAGAAATAAGGCAATGCGGATAATGCCGCATCTGGCGGCTAATGCGCACAAATCAGAGATTAAAATGTTAAAAAACGGAATATGCCTAAAAATTCAGAATAAATTCAAAATTGGATTGTAAACTTAGCGGTTTTTGGAATAACTGAATAAGCGGGGATAAAATTAGGCAGGGACAGCATGGGATTCGGTTCTAATTTAGTAAATTTATTATCCCGCAGATCAGTTACCAGCATATAATCCGATTACAATGAAGGTTTTAATTATCGAAGACGAGCAGGATATCGCTCAGAGCATACAGGGCTATTTTAAGGGAGAAGGCGTCAAATGCGAGACAGCGCACAGCTATGTGCAGGCAATCCACAAGATTGACAATTACGATTATGACTGCATACTGCTTGACCTTGGCCTTCCCGACGGGGACGGATTTGACATATTGCGCGAGCTCAGGAGCAAGGACAAGACCGACGGGGTGATTATCATATCGGCCAAAGAGACCCTTGAGGCAAGGATTGAGGGCTTCAGCCTTGGCGCCGACGATTACCTCACCAAACCCTTCCACCTCGCCGAACTGCTGGTTAGGATGCAGGCCCTTGTGAGGCGCAGGAATTTCAGGGGAAGCAACAGGGTGGTCTTCAAGGAAATCCAGATTGAGGTTTTCACCAAAACGGTCCTGGTCAGCGGCCAAAAGCTGGAGCTAACCAGAAAGGAGCTCAACCTGCTGCTGTTCCTGATCGGAAATAATGATAAAGTGCTTTCAAAATCCGCCATTGCCGAGCATCTTTCAGGCGATATGGCCGACATGCTCGACAGCCACGACTTCATATACGCCCATATTAAAAACCTCAAAAAGAAACTCGCCAAAGCAGGCTCCGGCGACTACATCAAAACTGTCTACGGCGAAGGATACAAATGGGAAAAATGAACACAAAAAAACTGCTCAGCAAAACAACCCGCGATTTTCTGATCCTGGCGGCAGCCATTCTGCTGATCTGCGCGCCGATATTCTACTATGTGAGCCAGTGGCTCTACATCTATGAAACCGAAGAGGTCCTCGTGCAGCACAAGAACGCCTTCGTGAATCAGAGCAGCAGGAATTTTACACCCGAGGACATCAAGACCTGGAACAGGTTCAACCTGCATTTCACCATCCTGCCCGATATGGGGGTCACCAAAGATTCCATAGTGGGCACCATGGTCGAGGATTCCACTGCCGAAGAGAAGGAGCCTTTCCGCATCATCTACGCGCCGGTGCAGATTGCAGGCAAAACATACACCTACACCGAGAAGATCCATCTTCTGGAAATGGAGCGCATGGTATTCAGCATAGCCGGAATGTTCACCTTCATACTGCTGGTGCTTTTCATCGGCATTGTGTGGCTTTCCAAAAAGACGGCCTCCAAACGCTGGATGCCCTTCTACAACACCCTGGACCAGATACATGAATTTGAGATAGACAAAAGCAAGCCGCCCCATTTCATCAAATCAGACATCGATGAATTTGAACGCCTCAACAGAAGCCTAGAGGCGCTCATTGAAAAAAATACCGCCATCTACAAAAGCCAGAGGGAATTTGTGGAAAATGCGGCGCACGAGCTTCAGACCCCCCTAGCGCTGTTCCAGAATAAGATCGACACCCTGTTCCAGATGGATCTCAACAAAGATCAGACCCACGTGCTTGGCACGCTGAGCAGGGATGTGGCAAAACTCAACAGGCTCAACAAAAACCTGCTGCTGCTCTCCAAAATGGAGCATGAGGCCTATCTGGATAAAAGCACCATCTCGGTCAACGCCCATATTGAAAAGCACCTGGACTTCTTCACCGAACAGGCCGACCAGAAGCAGGTGTCCATCAGTATGCAGATCTCCGAAAGCCTGCAGATATATGGCAATCCTGTCCTTGGGGAAATCCTGATCAACAACCTTGTGCTCAATGCCATACGGCACAACCGCAGCGGAGGGAATATCATCATCAGGACCATGCCCGACGAGCTGCTGATCCTAAACACGGGAGTGCCTTCGCCGCTGCCCATAGAAAAGCTCTTCAACCGGTTTTTTAACGGCGGCACCTCGGCAAACGGCACCGGACTGGGTCTGGCAATCATCAGGAAGATAGCCGAAATAAGCGGCTGGAGGGTCAGCTATTCATTCTATAAGGGACTGCACAGCTTCAGCGTTCGTTTCCAGCGCCGCGCGCTGGGCTCTTCAAACGGCCAGGCACCCTGGAGGAATGGCTGAAAGGGCTTCGCAGATAATTTTTCATAAACTCGGCCTTTATTTCTTAATAAAAACCAAAAATTCAGAATGATTACAACATTGCAATGTAAACTTTGCTGAGTTATTATTGAGTTATGAGCAAATTGTCTTTGAGAACCGGCAGATACGCGCTGCTGGTTCACTTTATTGCGTGGTTTTTATTATTTTCACAGCTATTAAGAGTTATATTTCTAATCTGGCAGCACGATCAGGTTTCCCTAAATGTCCTGGATGCCGCCCGCACGCTGCTAACCGGATTTTTCTTTGATCTGGGCACCATTGTCCTGATTTCTTTTCCCGCCGTCCTATACTATACCGTATTTGCCGGCAGATGGACCGGCTCCATCGCCGATAGGGCCATCACCTGGTTCTTTATCTCGGTGAACGTATTTATTCTGGTCTTCACCTTTCTGGCTGAAATCACCTTCTGGGATGAGTTCAGGACACGCTTCAATTTTATTGCCGTGGACTACCTGATCTACACCTATGAGGTTATTGCCAATATACAGGAGTCCTATCCCCTGCCGCTTCTGATTGCATCAGTGCTGGCAGTGACGGCACTTGTCCTTTTTGCCTTCCACAGATCAAAAGCCTTTGCTGCCGCATTCGCCCATAATGCGGACATAGTGAAGAGGGTTTCCATACTGCTTGTCTTTACGGCGGCAGCTTCTTTTTATATCACCTTTATCTCCAGCAGCCAGGCCGAATGGTCCCCAAACCGCTATAATTCCGAAATCTCCAAATCAGGGATCTATTCCTTTTTTGCCGCCTTCCGCAACAATCAGATGAAATACGAGCGCTTCTACACCACCATCAGCAATGACAGGGCATTCGGCATCGTAAAATCAAAACTACGCGACAGCACCGTGTCCTATGCCTCAACAGGCTATTCGATCCACCGCAGCATAAAGGATGCCCAGACCCCTCTTGAGAGGAAAAACGTCGTATTTGTGCTCATGGAGTCCTTCAGCGCCGGTTTTATGAATGAATTCGGAAACAGGCAGAACCTGACCCCTTTCCTGGACAGCCTTGCCCAGAAGAGCGTCTTTTTCAATAATATGTACGCCACCGGAACCCGGACCGTAAGGGGAATGGAGGCCGTTACGCTTTGCATCCCCCCGACCCCAGGGCAGTCCATCGTAAAAAGGCCCGATAACCAGAACCTTTTTACCATCAGCAACGTCTTTAGGTCCAAAAACTACCAGTGCAGCTTCTTTTACGGCGGGGACGGCTATTTCGACAACATGAACTCCTATTTCGGAGGCAACGGATTCACCATATACGACCGCGGACGCGGAAGCGTGCTCAGCGACCGGATCAAGACCGTGCGCCATAATATTGCAGACAGCGAAGTCACCTTTGAGAATGCCTGGGGTATCTGCGATGAGGATATCTTCAATAAAATGCTCAGCACCGCCGACCGGCAGTACAAGGAAGGAAAACCGTTCCTGAATTTTGTAATGACGACCTCCAACCACAGGCCGTACACCTATCCGTCAGGCAGAATTGACATCCCGTCGGGAACAGGACGCGAGGGCGCTGTGAAATATGCGGACTATGCACTTAAAAGGCTCTTTGCCGAGGCATCCAAAAAGCCGTGGTACAAAAATACGGTCTTCATCATAATAGCGGACCACTGCGCCAGCAGCGCCGGGAAGGATGAGATTGACATTGCCAACTACCATATACCCGCTTTCATAGCAAACCTGCCCGAAGCAGAAAATCGGAAGATAGGCGCGCAGTGCTCGCAGATCGATCTCTGGCCGACGGTCTTTTCGCTCTTCAGATGGCATTATGAATCGGATTTCTTCGGAAGGGATGTCCTTGCGCAGAATTTTGAGCAGCGCGCGTTTCTGGGAACCTACCGCAAGCTGGCACTGATGAAGGGCAGCAGGGTGATGATTCTCTCCGACCAGCAGAAGCAGGCCTTCTACAGCTGGAAAAAATCCGACAACAGCCTCACTCCCCTTGCGATGGACAGAAGCTTTCTGGAGGAGACCATAGCATGGTACCAGACGGCCGATTACCTTTTTACAAACAAACTTCTAAAATAAGCGATGACCTATATACATTTCATTATAAATCCCGTCTCCGGAGACGGACGCCACAGCCTGTCCGATCTTTACATCAGGCAGTTCTTTCCCGCCGACCGCTTCAAGATCAGGGCCGATTACACCCTGCGAAAAAAGCACGCGCTTTCCCTTACCGCAAGCGCACTGGAGCAGAATCCCGATATCATAGTGGCCTGCGGCGGGGACGGCACCATCAATGAGGTCGCCTCATGCCTGATAGGCACGGGGGTCGAATTGGGCATCATCCCGCTGGGTTCGGGAAACGGCCTAGCCTCGCATCTGAACATTCCCCACGATATAGAAAAATCCCTTGAAGTGATCAGGGATAGGAGAAAAATACGCATTGATGCGGGAAGGATAAACCAGCATTATTTTTTCAGCAATGCGGGTGTGGGCATTGACGCCATGGTCATCAAAAAATACGAGCATTCCGCAGGAAGGATGCTCTTTTCCTATATCAGGGCCGCTGTCGCCTCCAGCTTCGAATATAAGGCGCAGCCCACCGTTGTCTATTTTGACGACAGGGTGATCCCCATCAGGCCATTTATGGTTTTTGTCTCCAATTCAAATGAAATGGGATACAGCATGAGCCTTACCCCGGATGCCATGCTCACAGACGGAAGGCTGAATCTGGTGCTGATACCTGAGCTTTCCTTCATCGAAAAGATAGCCTTGGGCTACCATATACTGAACCGCTCGGTCTCCAGATTCAAAAAGGCCCAGCACCATCTGGTGCAGAACCTGTGCGTGGAAATGCCCAACAGGATTTTTACCGACGCCCAGATCGACGGCGAACACTACAAGCTCAGAACCAACAGCTGCAGGATCTCGGTAGCTCCCGCAGTACTGACCGTGCTGGTCTAGAATGGGCATCGCCTTTTTGGGTTTTCCGTCCTGCAGAGCTGTTCTGCAGGCACAGCGGCATAGCCGCTATTTTGCTATCGAACTGCGGTCAGTGTCAAAATCGAGAAGCACCAGCTTCTGGTCATCCAGAAATATCAGCATATCGAGAACCTCGGACTGGTTCCGCTTTTCATCCTGGGGAGGACTATCGGGAAAAATCAGCGCCGTAAGCTCATCCAGGGCGAAATCCCTCTCCGGGTTATCCCTGAGGATGGTAAGGATTACAGCGGAAATATTCAAATGCTTTCTCATAGTTTATATCTTTTGGGGTTGCTCTCCGGCATTAGGGCCGGAAATATGGAATAAACCGCAGGCTTTTGGAAGGCCTGCGGTTCTGAATTAACAATTTTCCTCCGCCTTTTTCAGGATTCTCCGTTTGGAGTGAGGCTATTGCGGCCAATGCCCTTATCCAAAGCTTTTTCAGTTGCCTTTTCATGGGGCTTGTCCAGTATGTGGTACAGGACGAAATGCCTGACCCGAACAATGATTCCCAGCACTATCACAAGGCCGAGAATCGTAAGTATGATCGTCTTTCCTATATTTACCGCCGAATATTTGTTTTTCCTTCTGACAGGCCTTCCCTTCTGGCCCCTCGGGGTTTTATGGATATTGGGATAGTATTTTTTATGTCGTTTTTTCATTTCGGGTAGAATTCGAACGGAAGCCCGACCCGCAGATACAGCTCAATTTGCCATAAGCTGCCGGCAGAACTGCCTGTTCAGTTATAGGCATGCACGGTCCAGCCCGGTTCTCCAGGGCTTCAGTGCAGCTGAATTCAGGCAAAAGGGAGCCTTGCCGCTATGGCCTGACGGTTCTCCATGCAATGGATCCCATCTGCGGCCTGCGGCAAAAAATAAGCGCCAAATATGTAGATTTAAGTGCGGGTGCTCCCTTTTCCCTGCTTTAGAATTTCATTTTCTGAATGCGCACGGCATTAAGGATCGCAATCAGAGACACCCCGACATCAGCAAACACCGCTTCCCACATAGTGGCAAGCCCGCCCGCTCCGAGGATGAGCACTATCCCTTTCACTACAAATGCAAGGGTGATATTCTGCCAGACGATCTTCTTGGTCTGCCTGCCGATATTGATGGCCATCGGTATCTTTGAAGGCTTGTCGTCCTGTATGACAACGTCCGCCGTCTCAATGGTGGCGTCGCTTCCCAGTCCTCCCATCGCAATCCCCGCATCGCTTAAGGCTACAACAGGTGCGTCATTCACGCCGTCTCCCACAAAAGCAACCGTCCCAAACTGCGACTTGATCTCCTTAACCTTGTTTACCTTGTCCTCAGGAAGGAGGTCGCCGTACGCATTGTCTATGCCAAGCTTGTCGGCCACATATTTCACAACGCTCCCCTTGTCCCCGCTTAGCATCGTTGCCTTGATATTAAGCTTATGCAGCAGCTCTATGGTCAGCTGGGAGTCTTCCTTGATGCTGTCGGCAATTGTGATGTAGCCCGCATATTTCCTGTCGTAGCTTACCGCAATGGTGGTGTACACTATCGAAGTCGGATCGACGTCATAGGCAATGCCGAACTTGTCAAGAAGCTTGAAGTTGCCCGCAAGCAGCTCTTTTCCGTTGATGGCCGCCTTGAGTCCATGCCCTGCAATTTCTTCAGTGCTTTCCAGTTTTATCGAACTGTCGACCTCCCCGACATATTCATGGATCGCCGTGGCAACGGGATGCGAGCTCATGCTCTCAATCGCATTGACCATTTTTAGGATCTCGTCCTTGTCAAATTCTGGCTTGAAGACCGTTTCCTGCACCTTGAACACCCCTTCTGTCATCGTCCCGGTCTTATCCATAACCACGTTCTGTATCGAGGCCATTACGTCAAGGAAATTGCTTCCCTTGAAAAGTATACCGTTTCGGCTCGCTGCACCGATTCCGCCAAAATAGCCAAGGGGAATCGAAATCACTAGCGCGCACGGGCAAGAGATCACAAGAAAGACAAGGGCTCTGTAAAGCCAGCTGCTGAAATCATAATTGTCCACAAAGAAATAAGGCAGCAGGCAGATTCCGATAGCCAGGAAAACCACGATTGGCGTGTAGATTTTGGCAAACCTGCGTATGAAAAGCTCCGTAGGGGCCTTCTGCGAGGTGGCATTCTGCACAAGCTCCAGTATCCTGCTGAGCTTGCTGTCGGTAAATGCCGCGGTGACCTTCACTTGGGCAGCCACATTCAGATTGATCATTCCCGCAAGAACAGCCTCTCCTTTAGACTTGGTGTCCGGTTTGCTTTCCCCGGTAAGGGCTGCCGTATTGAAAGATGCGCTTTCGGTCAGCAGCTCTCCGTCAAGGCCCAGCTTTTCCCCAGGCTTCAGCTGGATGATGTCGCCGATCTGCGCCTCTTCAGCCTTAATGTTTTTGGTTTTGCCATCAGCAACGATGGTCACTTCATCAGGCCTCTGGTCCAGAAGGCTTTTGATGTTGCGCTGCGCTCTTGACACCGCCAGGGTCTGGAATACCTCCCCCACAGCGTAAAAAAGCATCACGGCAACTCCTTCAGGGTATTCCTTGATAATGAACGCCCCGATCGTGGCAATGCTCATAAGAAGGAATTCGGAGAAAATCTCACCCTTGCCCATGCTTTTGAAGGCATCCCTGATAACCGGAAAGCCGACAATGAGATAGGCTGCGAGATACCATGCGAAACGCAGGGCGCCTAAAAACCAATCCGGCTTTATCCAGTTGTCAAACGAGATGGCCGCAAGAAGCAGAACCAGCGATATTATCGAAGGGAGGAACATCTTTAAAGGCCCTCCTTCCGCACCGCTGTGGTCATGTCCGTCGTCATCGCTGTGGCTGTGGTTATGCCCGTCGCCCTTACTGTGCGCATGCTTGTGCCCATCATCGGCGCTGTGCCCTTTCAGAAGCTTCTCAGCTCCTGCCTGGGTGTAAACCTTCTCGGTCTGGGTGCAGCAGATCTGTTTTCCGTCTTTATCGTATTTATGCTTGTGTTCCATAATCTTTTAATGTTATAAGGTTAAAAAATACGGCGCCGATCCCCTTGAAGAAAAGGCTCCGATAAAAGGGCCGGCAATTTTTCAGCCGTTCCTTTTTTTACTCTTAATCAATCTGTCCACAAATCTTCTGTACCAGCCAAACTGGTTTATGGTGAAAATAAGCAGTATTATAAGTGTCGCCGCCACTGCCAGGACAAACATATTGAGGGCTATGGCCATGCCGACTGCCGAAGTCGTCCACAGTCCTGAAGCAGTGGTCAGTCCCTTGGGGAGATTTTTCTCGTCTCTGAAAATCAGTCCTGCGCCTATGAATCCGAGTCCTGTCGCAATGGCCGCCAGCATTCTGGCTATGGCGGATTTGTCGGCGGTCAGATGGGCCGAAATCGAAACAAACAGGCACGAGGCCACACAGATGCAGGCAAAGGTCCTCACACCGGAATTCTGCTGTTCGCGTTCCCTTTCCAGGCCTAATAGCCCTCCAAGAAAAACGGCAAGAAGCAGTTTAGCGGAAAGCAGCAGCTCAAATTCGATATCCATAGCAGGCTGATTTTTAGATTGGCACTATCTTACATTTCGAAATATTCGTTATTCTTGGGCTTGACCGGAATATCCGCCGCGCCTGTCATTTCAAGAAGATTGATCTCAATGGTCTGCGCCAGGGAGGTCATCGGAGTATCCACGGGCGTGTTCTCAAAAGGATCCTGCATGATGATGGCAGTGGTTTCTATCGCAATGAAAAGCAGCGGAATCAGGATGGTCATCAGCACTTCCACAATCAGCTGCGAATCCTCCAGCCCGAAAGGCAGTATGGCCGCAAAAACATAGATCAGAGTGTGCACCAGCAGGCTGTAGGACTTGGGGAAGACCGTATTTTTAATGCGCTCGCATTTCCCCATATGGTCGCACAGGCGCGAAATGGTCTCATTGAGCTGCACCGTCTTGAAATCCGATATAATCCCTCTGCTCTCCATCTCGGCAATATTCTGCGAATGCAGGTCAAGCAGCGCATTTGGTATATTGGCCGCAGTAATATTATGGAATTTCAGGTAGGCCTGCACTTTCGGGCTGAACGGCTGGCGGCGCAGCGATTCGCCAAGGGCATAAACCCAAATGATCTGCCTTTCTGCGAACTGCGACGATATGTCGCTGTTTTCCTTGGACGCGAACTGCATTACCTGCCTGATAAGGGTGCGCGAATCATTGACAATCGCACCCCATACGGTTCTGGCTTCCCACCATCTCTCATAGGACTGTGCCGTCCTGAATGCGAGAAGCAGTGAAACCGCGGTCCCCACAAGGGCTGGAATGCTTAGCGGAAGCGCCACTTTTTTAAATATGGGAAGCATATCCAGCAGCCCGATTGCAGCCGCGAATAGGACAATCAGAATAATCTGAGCCCTGATTTCACGCACAAAGTAAAGCACTGATATTTTACGGTTTAGAAGCATATTTAAACTTTAAAATTTTACAATATTCTTTGGTTCTCCATTATATTTCTGCAGTTATTGGCTCTTTAGGCATTTTTCGCAGATTCCCTTAGCTAAAATCTGGATCTCATCAATCTGCAGGCTCTCGGTAAGGCTTTTGGGAAGCGCGATCTCCTCACGGCAGGTGGTCTGCCTGCACTTTTTGCAGTAAAAATGAAGGTGGGTGTCATTATGGTCCTCCTCAGCGCAGGATTCGGCGCTCAGCCTGTATTTGGCCTCATTCTCGTCGGGAATCTTATGCGCAAGCCCCTTTTCCAGAAAGGTCTGCAGAGTGCGGTAGATCGTCACCTTATCCGCCTTATGGAAATGCTTTTCGATTTCAGCAAGCGATAATGCCGCTGTGAGCGTCTCCATATATTCGTAAATCAGGATACGCATCGTGGTCAGGCGTATATTCTTGCTGTTAAAGGCTTCTTCAGTCGTTTTCTTCATATGACTTTTCCATTAAAAATAAAACCGGCAATAAGGCCTATCCGTTAGGCAGTTATAGTAAATTTACGAAGCTTATTTTAAATTTCAGCATTCGGAAACTACTTTTTAGCAGGCAGATACTTCATAATCAGCCTTAATTGCCGGCAGTCTTTTAAATTAATGCAGGTTTACCGATTCGAGACCATCGATTAGAGACCCAGGGGGCGGATCTAAATTCTCCGGGGTATCACAGGCAAACACACACTGTCGAACAGTCACCTGCATTAAATCCTTCAAAATATTAATGTTCGTGGCCTCCCGAATTGCTCAGTTTGGCATTTACGAAAAAGGTTCCTTTCGTGACAATCTGCGCTCCGGCAGGCACATCCT
Source organism: Flavobacterium potami (assembly GCF_020026915.1). Lineage (GTDB taxonomy): Bacteria > Bacteroidota > Bacteroidia > Flavobacteriales > Flavobacteriaceae > Flavobacterium > Flavobacterium potami. Next base: position 277,933 of record NZ_JAINUY010000003.1, read on the forward strand.
TAACGGGTGTAACCGCTGTATAGCCCACTTCTGAAACTCCTTTGGTCACCTCCACTTTTTCAAAATTCATGCTTGTCGCTGCAATCCTCTTTTCCTCCTCAGGGCTGTGCTTTTCACCGGCTTCAGCGCCTTCCTCGCCTTCCGCCTCTTCATGCTCCTCAGGCTTCTTATCGGTTTTTACAAAAATGTAGAATTTTCCGTCCGCTTCAGCAATCGCATCATTAGGCACCGCAGCCGTAAGGGCCGTTCCCACGCCTACCATCGCCGTGATGTTCATTCCGTCGATTAGTCCGGTTTTATTGCCCGTTACTGTACAGTGGACCGCAACGCTCTTGCTCTGGTTCTCAAATGAGGAGCCTATATTGAACACCTTTGCTGTATAAGTCGCCGCAGGATTGTTGGTAAGGGTGAAAGTGACGCTCTGCCCCACTTTTATGCTGGGAAGATCTTTTTCAAAAACCTGAAGGTCCAAATGGATCAGCTGATTGTCCACTATCTCCACCACAGGCGAGGATACGTCAACATAGCTTCCGATCTTGGCAAACTCGGCGCTCACCGTTCCGGTTACAGGGCTTGTAACCGTTAGCGCAGCTCGCAGATTTGAGGCAGTAATTCCTGCCGGATTAATCCCCATTAGCTGTATCTGTTTGGCAAGCGATGCCTTGCGGGCGCGAAGCGCATTCACTTCCGCTGTGGCACTCTGAAGGTTCTTCAATGCTCCGGCATTTCCGGCCTGAAGATCTTTCTGGCGCTGCAGCTCCTGCTCGGCATTGGTGATGCGGCTGTTGATGGTGATGTACTCCTCCTGCTGCTGCACAAACTGCGGATTCTCGATCGTCGCAATCACCTGTCCCTTGCGGACCTGGTCGCCAAGCTGCACTTTAAGGGTTTTGATAACCCCTCCATAAAGTGATGTGGCATTGGCTTTATTGTTGTTGGGAACCCTTAAGGCGCCGTTGACTTTTATCGCTGCAGTCAGGTTCTTGTTCTCGATAGTGCCCAGCTGGACCCCTACCGATTTCATCTGGTCCTGGGTCAGCACTGCAATTGTAGCAGCTTCCTCCTCGCCATGCGCCTCTTCTTTCGCTCCCGCAGCATTTTCAGTTTTGGCAGCGTTTTCGCTTTCATTGCTTTTTTGTCCGCAGCTTACAAATGAGAAGATTGCAGCCGACGCGATTAATAATTGAATTTTGAGTTTCATCTATGCTCTATATTTAAAATTATCCTGTGGGAAGGCTCTGCCTGTCCCACAGGCTGTTATATTATTTATTTATTGTTGAAATAGTCAAACTGCACCGCAGAAAGGTTATACTGGTTCAATACGTCAAGATAATTCTGGCGGATGCCTACGGCCTGGGTCAGAAACTGTCCAAGCTCAGCAAAGCTAATCTCCCCCGAGCGGTAGCTCAATGTTGAGGCTTTGATAATGTCTTCTGCCTGCTTAAGCCCTGAAGTCTCATAGAAATTCAGCAGCGCAAGGTTTTTTTCAATCTCCGCCACAGAAGAATTCTTCTGGGTCGCCAGAAGCTGGGTCTGATAGGCAAGGTTCTTTTCCTGCACTTCTTTCTCAGCCTTTGCCGCTTTTACCTTATTATGGGCCGATACGGCTCCGAAAAGCGGGAACGATGCAGTGGCAGAAAACCCCGTGTACGGATCATCCAGCCCGTAAAGCCTCTGGCTGAATACCCTTCCCGACAGTTCAGGCATATTGCTGTTTCTGATTACTGAAATGTTTGATGATGCAATCTTCACATTCTGCTCCTGAAGGGTCAGAAGCGGATGCAGTCCGCCGCTTTCCGATAATGTAACCTCGGCTTTGCCAAGCGGCGCTTCTACGGGAAGCAGCCATTCATTCAGGTTCATAAGCATCATCAGCTGCTGCTGCTGCACGGTCATGTCCTTCTTGTTCTGGTCCGAAAAAGCTTTCAGCTCCTGAAGCTTGGCCTCTGCCGCAATCTTATCCAGCTGTGCCACATCACCTGCCTTTAAGCGAACTTCCGCAGTTTTTGAAAGCTGCGTATAGATGCTGTCCAGACGCTTGTACAGCTGCTGCTTGTCCTGCAGGTACCAAAGCTTGTAATAGGCCGTGCGCACATCCCTTTTGATTGTAGCGTTCAAAAGCAGCGTATTTAGCTGGCTGTACTGCAGCTGGTTTTTGAAATAGCTTTTTCTGGCGGCATAAAGTCCCGGCCACGCAAAACTCTGCGAGATACCGATTTTCAAGATCCCTGTTTTGTCGGACGGCCTCAAATCCTCATTCTCCGCAAAAACACCGGTTTTAGGAATGTCAATGGCCGTTTTTGCGTTGAGCCCGGCAGCCTGGATTTCAGACTTATTGATGTCCAGCTGCTGATTGCTCTGCAGGGCGGTTTCGACAGCCTTCTCAATTGGGATCCTCTGCTGCGCGTTTGCAGACCCTAGACCCGCAATAAGCAATATAGCTATGGCAGTTGTATTTCTCAATTTAAATTTTCCTTTAAAGTCAAACTTCGTGTTAAAAATAATATAGAGTAAAGGCAGCACGAAAAGAGTCAGGAACGTAGCTGTCACAAGACCTCCGATTACAACCGTAGCAAGGGGCTTCTGCACCTCCGCTCCGGCGCTGCTGCTGATAGCCATCGGCAGGAATCCCAGCGATGCCACCATAGCAGTCATAAGCACGGGACGCAGCCTTGTAATGGTTCCTTCTTTAACCCTTTCAAAAATGTTGCTCATCCCCTCTTTTTCAAGCTGGTTAAATGTTCCAATCAGTACGATACCGTTTAGCACTGCAACTCCAAATAGAGCTATAAATCCGATTCCGGCACTGATGCTGAAAGGCATCCCCCTTAGCATTAGGGCAAATATGCCCCCTATGGCACTCATAGGTATTGCAGTAAAGATCAGCGTAGCCTGCTTGAAGGAACGGAATGTGAAATACAGCAGTCCGAAAATCAGCAGCAGCGAAACCGGCACTGCAATCATAAGCCTTGCGCTTGCAGCCTGCAGGTTCTCAAATTGTCCTCCATAAGTGAAATAGTATCCTGGCGGCAGTTTTACCTTCTCAGACAGCTTTTTCTGGATGTCCTGCACCACACTCTGCACATCTCGGCCCTTAACATTGAATCCGATTACAATCCTTCTTTTTCCCGCTTCCCTGCTGATCTGTGCAGGGCCCAGCTTATAGTCGATTTTAGCTACCTGGGATAAAGGCACCTGAACACCGGTATTGGTTGGGATCATCAGATTGCTCACATCGTCTATGCTGCTTCGGTGAATGCTGTCAAGACGCACCACAAGGTCGAATCGTCGTTCGTTTTCATATACCTGTCCCGTGCTTTTTCCTGCAAAGGCAGTGCTGACAACATCATTCACATCCTCGATGGTAAGCCCGTAATTGGCAATTCTGGTCCTGTCATATTCAATATTGATCTGCGGAAGGCCGCTAACCCTTTCAATCTGCGGCGAGGTTGCTCCCGGAACGCTTTGTATAACCTGCCCAACTTCGTTGGCATACTGGGAAAGCGTATCTAAATTCTCACCGAATATCTTCACGGCAACGTCCTGTCTGATACCGGTCATAAGCTCATTGAAACGCATCTGGATCGGCTGGTTCTTTTCAAAGAAAACCCCCGGAATGACTTCAAGCTTTTCCATTATGGCATCTGCAAGCTCTGCATAGCTCCTGCCTGATTTCCATTCCTTCTGCGGTTTAAGGACAACCATTAAATCGGTGGCCTCCGGAGGCATTGGATCGGTAGGCACCTCGGCAGCTCCCGTCTTGCCGACAACCATCTTCACCTCGTCAAACTGCTTGATAATTCTTGAGGCCTGCATCGAGGTCTCGATGCTTTGGTTCAGCGAGCTTCCCTGCGGCAGTATGCAGTGGAATGCGTAATCGCCTTCCTGAAGCTGCGGGATAAACTCTCCTCCCATTCTTGTAAAGCAGAAGACGGCAACCAGGAATATGGCTCCCGTAACGCCAACCACAGTATATTTGATATCAATCACCTTCTGAAGCAGAGGCTGATAAATGCTCTGGATTCTGTTCATCATCCTATCGCTGAACGTCTCTTTATGCTGCGGTTTCTTAGATAGGAAAAGCGCGCACATCATCGGAATATAAGTCAATGATAAAATTAAGGCTCCAAATATTGCAAATCCTACCGTCTGCGCCATAGGGCGGAACATTTTCCCTTCAACGCCCACAAGGGTCAGAATCGGGATATATACAATTAAAATGATGATCTCACCGAAGGCCGCACTGGTACGGATTTTAGAGGCAGAATCGAAAACCTCTTCATCCATCTCATCCTGGGTAAGATTATTGAGAGACTTGCGCATGGCCAGATGATGGAGCGTGGCCTCAACCACAATTACCGCACCATCCACTATAAGGCCAAAGTCAATTGCCCCAAGAGACATCAGATTGGCGCTTACGCCAAATACATTCATCAGTCCAAGCGCAAACAGCATTGCAAGAGGAATGGCTGAGGCAACAATAAGCCCCGCGCGGAAATTTCCTAAAAATAATACCAGCACAAATATTACGATAAGTGCGCCTTCCACCAGGTTCTTTTCAACTGTGCTGATTGCACGGCCGACAAGGTCTGTACGGTCAAGGTACGGTTCAATCACAATATCGTCAGGAAGGGATTTCTGGATGGTCGGCAGTTTTTCTTTGATGCGCTTTACAACCTCATTACTGTTCTCGCCTTTCAGCATCATTACGACACCGCCCACCGCATCAACTTCGCCATTATAGGTCAAGGCCCCATATCTGACCGCTTTTCCAAATCTAACCTCGGCAACATCGCTTACATAAATCGGCGCCGCTCCGGTATTTTTCACTACAATCTTTTTAACATCATCCAATGATGTCACCAGCCCTATTCCTCTGATGAAGTAAGCATTAGGCTTTTTATCTATATAGGCGCCTCCCGTATTTTGGTTGTTTTTTTGAAGCGCAGTAAAGATATCGGGGATGCTAACCCCCATTGCACGAAGCCTTTCAGGGTTCACGGCAACTTCATACTGCTTTAATTCACCTCCAAAACTGTTAACTTCCGCGATTCCAGGGGTCCCGTACAGCTGTCTGGCCACAATCCAGTCCTGCATGGTGCGCAGGTCTTTGGCATTGTATTTATTCTTGCTGCCCTTCTTTGGGTGGATAATGTACTGGTACACCTCGCCAAGACCCGTACTTACAGGAGCCATTTCCGGAGTTCCCACCCCTTGCGGGATTCTGTCGGTAGCCTCCTTCAGCCTTTCATTGATAAGCTGTCTGGCAAAATAGATATTCGTTTCTTCATCGAACACAACTGTGATAACAGAAAGCCCGAATCTTGATATGCTTCTGATTTCCTGAATTTTTGGAACAGTTGCAATGCTCTGCTCTATCGGAAATGTCACCAGCTGTTCCACTTCCTGCCCGGCAAGCGTAGGGCAGCTGGTAAAAATCTGAACCTGATTGTTAGTGATGTCAGGTACGGCATCTATGGGCAGTTTTGTAGCGCTCCATGCGCCCCATATGATAAGGACCAAAGTCATTAAGCCAATAATGATTTTGTTCTTAATACTGAATTTAATTATACTGTCTAACACTATGCAAGTAATTTTAACGTTTAGAAAATAGTCTTTCAGCCCGTCTTTAAGATGGGGAAAGTTAGAAGTGCGTACAGGCATCCCGATTGGTTACGGTAAAGCATACGCCTGCCCTGCAGGACATTCAATGCCTGCCATAGCCCACTACTGGTGGGATGCGCAATCCGAAAAATCTAAACGAAAATCTTAGGCGGCTGCCAGATGGTTCCAGTGTAGCTGGAAATGAACTGGCAGTCTCTCAAAACAGTATTCCTGGCACTGATGTGCTGCTGGGGAAGATTAAAATCCGGCATCTTGAAGCTGAATTTTAAAACCGAAACACTGCAGCAGGAGCACTGGCAGAAAGGAGTGCAGTGGTCGTCATTATCACGGCTGTGATTATGGGTAAGCTCCTTCTGGTCCGAATTGGATGAAATACAGCTATTGTATACATCACTGCATGGAACTGCTAGCAGCCCTAGAATGTAAAGTAGTAATATTGTTGTTTTCCATCTCATGGGACAAATGTATAAAATAGTTTATGCAATCCGATTGCAAAGTGACTACATGCGCAATAAAGCGCTGATTACAGGAAAAATACGTATCGATATTGCCGCATACCTTAAACAGACAATTCCGGCTTCCTAAATGAAGACGCGGCGTGATTATTTCCTGTAATGCAAAGTAAACATTCAATTTTGTAAACATTCTGAATTTTTGCCCAATTAAGCAAAAAACATGTTTTTTTTCATAGTTTCTTGGAAAATACGGATGCACCCACATCCAGTACGGCACGGCTGCCTAACAAAAAAGCCTACGCTTTGATTCAGGTGCCGGCTTAGTTAAATTCCAAGTTTATACCATAGCTATTCCAATGCAGTTTGTTCTTTTAGCCTAAAAAAACTCGTTAATAATTGAATAAGGGAAATAGAAAACATTTCACTTTAGTCATTGTTGTACTTTTCAATGAGCAGCTCTCTTTTCATTTCACCCATCATCCAATTCCTTACATCCTTTATGCGCTTTTTAACGTCATTTTTTATGATTTCCATATCGGGCTCAAAATCTGCCGTACCCCTGATTTCTGAAATAAATGAATGGAAAGGTGTCCAATCATTGTGAGTCAATATCTGGTGCAGAGACAGACTGGCTGTTTCCCTCAACACACTAAAGTAAAACCCATTTATTTTCTTTGCTGAATTTTCAACTTCCAAAAACGCAAATAACCGTTGAAAGAAAAACGATTCTCCTATAGAGATGCCTTTTGCATCTTCAATAATATATAATGACGGACATGAATATTCATCGTTTTCGAGATTGTTATAATCTATGAAACCGCATATTTTATTGGGTACACAAACTACATCTAAATGATCATAAATGGCGTGTATACCATTCTTTTTATAGAAAGATGCAATTGTATTCGCGGCTGATTTATTGTTCATTTTGGTATTAAACGCAAATATTCCCTTAAAAAAAGGAATGGAATTCATTGGTCCTTCACATATTTTTTCAATACCCTTCAGCGAATCTGCAATTGTTGCGGAAGTTAAAGTCGTTTTAACCTCAATTACGGCCGCTACGGATTCCTTTTTTACCACTACTAGGTCATCTTCTCTAAAAACGGGAATATAATTGTGCTGGTCGTAAATTATGATATCAATCTGTTTATTGCTGCCCTCTATAAATCCTGTTGCGACATGAAATTTTTTAGGCACATATTTTCGGAGCACAGAAATAAAAAGCTGCTCTCTATAATTTCCAACTGTCTGGCCATGGCTGATGATATAATTAATGCGCTCGCTCTGGCTTCTGATTTCACTTGAAATTGAAGACAGGTATCTTTTTTTATTTTCAAGCTCGATTGTATTCCTGCCTAAAATAATAAACTCACTTGATTTAAATTCATCATACTTAAATGTGCCCACGGCTAAGTGAGATTTAAGGATTCCAGAGGCCTCTAATTTGGTCACACCTATTGATGTTACTAATAGATCAACGCAATCATCAACCTTTAGTCTTTTATGTGGGGAAGAATGGAGCGTATTGATTACCTCATGCCAGTTTTTTTTTATCTTGCTCTGCAGGGTGCTATAATATTTATCGCTAAAAGAACAGCTTCTGTCTACAATCAAAAACGGATTTACCAACTGTGCAAACTGCTGCATATCATAAGTGACTAACCCCCTTGCTTCTGTTTTATCATCGTCAGAAGTCCAATAAAATTTCACGGCATTACCATCAATTGCAAATACTTTTCCTGTCTGAGCTTCGCTGTAGTGGTCCTTATGGTTGATTATCAAATGATTTTTTTCCTTTAGAAATTCTAAGAATTCTTTTGTTGTCAATTTAGTCAATTTTTTGGTTAATGGTTAAAAAAAGTATGTTTATATCTTCGCACATTACGCATTCTGTCATCTTCTCCAATCAAGCGAATTTAGCATATTTTTCTTAGATTTTTTTCATCCCAGGCCATAAACTGCCTCAAATCATCGAGTCAAACAATAAAGTGTGCATGAATCTTTTACGTTTGGAAATCATCTGAATTTCGGCACATTATTTGGTGTTTTTTTTAAAATAAAATATTAATTTACTGCTAATTAACTAATCTGAAAATTATGAAAAAAACTTTATTTTTTCTGCTAGTCTTCGCAATGTTCACTACCGTATCGGCCCAAAGCCAATCCGCTTCCAATTCCTTCACATTTCCATGCGTCGACGCTTCATACAGGCTATACAGCACAAACAACATGTGGACCTATATCAAACTCAACACCCGAAACGGACAGATGTGGCAGGTCCAGTGGGACACTGGAAAAAACAGGTTCGAGTCTCCCCTTTCTCTAAAAGCACTTGTTGCCCCTGATCAGGAAAAAAACAACAGATTTGCACTTAGCCCTACCACCAATATATACAATTTCATTCTGCTCGACCAGGTTGACGGACGGGTTTGGCAGGTGCAGTGGTCAAACAAACCCGAAGAGCGCGCCATTTTAGCCATAGAATAAAGAAAGGCTGCAAAAAGCATTTTTCTCCATTGGCCAATAGCCTAATCCCGGCATTTAAAAATATAGGATAAGCATTAATGCATAAATGCATGAAGTTAAATCTTTGCTATATTTGGGATGCGCCGGCTGATTTTGTTTAAAATGCCTTATATTTGGCAGGACTATAAAAAATAAGCCAGAATTCTATCTTTAGCATGAAGCATTTTAAAAGCATATTGATAATGGCGCTTCTTGCCATACGCATGCTTTTCGGGGTTGAAGTCCACAGCGTGTCCTCCGCTCTTGCCGATTGTGCTGAGATGCTCAATTTTTCCAGCAGGAATGCCAAGCAGTCTGCTGTTGATGCACCCCACAGCAAAAAGAAAATCCGCATAAGCGCTTCTTCTCAGGACAAAAAAGAGAAGCATAAAGCCCCTGCTGCATTAAAATCTCTATTTGAAAAATTTGCTTATGAGGCGCTATCGCTTACGCACAGCAAGAGTTTCGCCTATTTTAAGCTCAAAGCCGCATTTACTGCCTCTTCAACCGGGTCGCTTTACCGGCTGAATCTCTTCTAGCCCTTATTAAATTTCCCTGCTGCCTTTTATCGCATAGCGGCAAAACTATCGCAATTCAGCTTCACGGCTTTGCACCGATGGCTGTCTTTCTATTCTTTTGAGCCTGCTGTGCTTCAGGTATGCCCAACAGAAGCTGTTCCCTCTGCAATTCTCAATGCCCGAAAATAAGCTGGCGGTTTTTCGCAAACCTCCTTTATATTTCCACATTCAGCGGCAGGATGATTATGGTATTCCCTATAATTTTTTGGGCATACATACTCTTTCAATTGATTTTCAAGACAGCTGAAAATTCCTTTAATCCTATTAAAACCAGGCTTTAGCACAGTCTGCAAATCAGGATGATTGTTCTGTAATCATACAGAACCATTATCCATCACATAATGCAATGAAAAATTTAATTCTTTTTTTTATATACCTTTTTGCCATCCACAGCGTCCAGTCCCAAAAAATATCCCTTAAGGAGTATTTTGAAAAGCAGGAAGCGTCCATAAATGATACGGTTATGTGTCTGAAATCTTCGGACTCCATCTGGGCGGATCTTCCCATGACCCTTATCAAAGGACGTGAAAAAGGCCCTACCCTTACCATAGCCGCCGGAATCCGCCAAGGCGGCTTTCCCGCAGCCGCCTCTCTTCTTGAGCTTCGCCGCGAGATAAACCCCCAGAAGCTCAAAGGAAACCTGATTATCATCCCCGATGCTGATGTGCAGCGCTACGATGGCCGCAGCTCCGGTTCAAATCCTATTGGGATATCCCATCTTAACGATGCTTTTCCGGGCAGTCACAGAGGAACCGCGGCAGAATTGATCGCCGATTTTGTTGCGACGGCTGTCTTCGACGCCACTGACGTATTTCTGGAGCTGAACAGCTGCGATGCGGCAAGCGATCCAATAGATTTTATCTGCTACTATGACAATTCGGAATTCATGCAGCAGACAATGCTGGAATTTCGTCTCAGCGAGGCAAGCGGACTCGATACAATCTTAAGCCATCCGTACGTCCTTTCATCTGGAGAGCCCTCGAAATGTGCCGTAAAACAGGCGGCAAGGCTGGGAATACCATCATTGAGCATGACAGTGGGAGGACAGCAAAAAGAGGGGCGCTCAGGCCTCTCACCAGCAAGGGATGCACTGTACAGGATTATGGCGGAATTGCAGCTTTACACCAATCGCAAAATAAAGCCTGCAAGGGCACCAAAACACAGGTTTAACAGAAAGGCCTTCGTAAAGGTTCCATTTCAGGGCATATTCTACAGTTCCGTTAAGGCAGGCGATAAAATAAAAGAAAACCAGCAGATCGGCTATCTGGCCGATATTTTCGGAAACAGGATAAAAACCCTCACTGCGCCCCAGTCGGGCACAGTCCTTTACAAAACCGAAGCAAATCCCGTAAATTCTGATGAAACCGTATTCTGCATCGGATACCGAATCTAAGGGCAGGCATATTTGCCGGATTTCGTTTTGGAGCGTTTTCGAACTGCTCAGATAATTAACAGATGCAATGCATGCCTGCATTCATTTTTCTAACTTATAAAAATAAAAGTTCATGGAAGAGATTCTAAGCACCCTGATTTGGGGAAACACTATTTATAAATGGCTCACAGCGCTAATAATTATAATTCTCCTATTTGCACTCATAAAAATATTTAAAATATACATTTTCAAACGGCTCAAAATATGGGCAGCGTCCACTGCCACATCGTGGGACGAATTCGCAATGGAGGTTATTGAGATCAATGTTCTGCCCCTGCTCTATATCAGCACCGTTTATTTTTCGCTGCAGGCCCTGTCTTTAGGCCTGAAGGCTAAAAATATTCTCCATACGGCTTATATGATGGCGATCACTTTTTTTATCATTAAAATAATAATTGCTGCCTTCAAAAAATTCGTATTGTCCTTTATCAAGCGCGATCAGGACAGCGAAAGCAAGGAAAAGCAGGCAGGCGGGCTTATAGCCATAGTGAATATCATCATCTGGATTTTAGGCGCAGTGTTCCTTATTGACAATATGGGCTACAATGTCACTACCATCGTAGCGGGTCTGGGTGTGGGAGGTATCGCCATTGCCCTTGCGGCGCAGACCGTACTTGGAGATCTGTTCAGCTATTTTGTCATCTTCTTTGACCGTCCATTTGAAATCGGAGATTTTGTAACAGTGGGCACCGACAGCGGCGTTATCGAATATATCGGGATAAAGACCACCCGCATCAGGACCCTCAACGGCGAACAGCTGGTATGCTCCAATACAGACCTGACCAACTCAAGGCTTCGCAACTTCAAACGCATGGAAAGGAGAAGGATTGTTTTCACTATCCGGGTTACTTACCAGACTTCTGATAAGCAGCTTAGGGACATTCCCGCAATTGTCGAATCCATAATAGCTTCAAAAGATAAGCTTATTTATGACAGGGGGCATTTTTCCGCTTTTGGGGATTTCAGCCTAAACTTTGAATTCGTCTATTACGTGGATGACCCGGATTACAATTTCTATATGGATTGCCAGCAGGCCGTCTATCTTGAGATTTTCAGGGCCTTTACAGATAAAGGAATTGAACTTGCCTACCCAACGCAGACCATACAGATCGATAGCCTGCCTGTTTTTTCAGTTGCAAGGAATTAAAAATCAGTTTTTAATTGATGTCCCTGCCCAGAAAAATCTGCACCCTTAAGAAAGAGACAATCAAAAATTTGATTGTCTCTTTCTGTCTGATAAAATGTGAACAGGCACGGTTTTATTTTTCAGTAATATTTTTTGCCAGTTTTAAATATTGGCAATATCATTTATTATCTGGACGCCAGACGTGAAAAGCTAAATGCTTAGCGCGCAATTATGGCAAGTAAAATATCATATACCAATGCTTTAAGCTCCTTATTGTAAGGCGACAGATCCCTGCCCGGCGGATTTCCATGATAAATCAGGTTGCGTACTTTAATAAGCTGGTCAAATTCAATATTATATTTGCCCGGGTCCAATTTGAGATACTTTATGAAACCCTCAAACTGATCAATAAGGCCTGTCTTTTTAATAAACGATACTTTCTCGAAAGCTTTGGAATCAAATTCCAGTTTATCATCCTCCTCCACTATTTCGCCAATTTCCTTTATTTTCGTTTTTATGAATTTATTAATAGAGCCCTCTGATCCTATAAAAGCATATTCTTCCTTGACAGTAAAAGTCTGGCCGTCCAAGGGATTCTTTAAAAAAAAGTTCCTGAACTTTTCAACGATGTTGTATAGGACCATGAAAGCTGAAATATCATCAAGATGCTTTATGCTTATCAGTCTTGGAACAGCCTCCCGGATTAGTTCTCTTAAATATTGGAATTTGTCAAAATCAATCGACTCCGCAAAATCGTAAATATTCGAATATTTATCTTTCAAATGAAATTCCTGAGATAAATCATTGCGCTCTCCGCTAAGCTTAAAAACTTCCCTGGTGCCATAATTTTCCCTATCATTCACTCTTAGCAATGCATTGAAAAAATCAATGCTTTTTTCCCAATACAGGGACATCATAAGGCATAAATCTTCTCCGAGCGAAAGAAGATCCAGATCTTTTATCTTTTGGCTGTCATCCCTAATAATCAGCTCGGCATCTCTGGTTATTACAAAATCTTTTTTTGGTTCGCCCTGTTTGTACGAATGGTTTAAAGAAAGCATAAATTCGACAGGGCCGAAACTTGTCCACCTGTTTTCATTACGCTCAATGAATTTATCATCTGAATCATAAGTCCCAAGCTGGCCGTACTGGATATATCCCGCGAGGTGGGAAATGGCATTGTCCCCGAGCCTGAATCTTGCGTCCCCGGCATACCTTCCATTCTCGAAAAGACAAAAATTTTGAAGAACCAGTATCAGGAATTTCTTGTCATGATCGTAATAATGGGTTTCCTGAATCCCAATTAGAGAGTTTTCAGAAAACTCAAAAAATTCCGGATTTACCCATTTATGCGGAGATACAGCAGGTTGTATCATATCGAGGATACTTACACCTGCTTTCGCAAGACTCCTGAACTTCTCGTAAAGATGATCAGATGGCTTATAGTAAATTTTAAGCTGCACCTCTTCAGGCTTTCTTTGATTGTAAATCAGTCTGGCATCATATTGTGAATTAGCGCTTTCAGTGGGAAAGCCGTCCAGCACCTCCTTATGCTCTGCAAGCTTCAGCAATATGGGCACATCTTTTTGGTAGTAGTCCTTCATAAACAAGAATTAAATTTCATCAGAATATTAACTGGCTGCGCCTTAAATTAAAAGCACCCAATCAGCCAAATTTAACAAAATAAAACAGCATTCAAGGCAGGTACAATTACCTGAAATCTCTATACTTTCATTTATTGGGTACTCAACCCTTCTTAAGTTTTTTTTATGGATCAATATTTCAGCAAAGCAATCTAATGAACCCTTACAATCTGAGACTCGGGAAAATCAACCTCAAGATATTTCTTTATGATTCCGGTTATCACATCAATGCGCGTCCCAATAATCACAGATCTGTCTTTTACTGGCCAATCGGTCATTATTGCGGTTAATTTTGGCTTTACAGTTCCCGAAATCAAATGCATAGGATCCGTATACCACAAGCCGCATCCGCTGATTCCGTGAAGGTCAGGTCCGGTTCCAAAAGTACCATTCCTGCTGTTAAATGCTGATTTTTTATTGTAATGGGCAATAATGGAAAAAGCGGTCAAATTGACCACACTTTTTCAGCATAAAGTGACCATCGATTTCGGGTCAAACTGACCACTCCTTTTCAATTTAAACTGACCACCTTGTTTCGGTTCAAATTGACCACCTAACACTACTTCTTTTCATGCTGTTAAACCATGGATCTGTATAAAAACTACAGACTATGGCAAATAACAAACTAGACATGAACAAAATCAGAAAAGTCATTAAGTTGCACTGCAACGGCAAAAGCAAGCTGTTTATAAGCCGATATTTATCTCTTTCCAGAAATACTGTGAAAAAATATATCTCTTTATTTGAAGTGCTGGGATTAAGCCTGGAAACTGTCAACAAGAAAACTGACACTGAATTGGACGAGCTGTTTTCTCAGGGTCCGACAGAAGTTGTTTCCTCAAGAATCGAAGATCTGTATGCTTATTTTCCTCAGATGGAACGGGAATTAAAAAAGGTGGGCATCACCATACAAACTATGTGGGAAAGGTATATTGAAACCCATCCCGATGGTCTTAGAGTAACGCAGTTCAGGAATCGCTTCAGAGACTGGAGCAACAAGGTAAACCCTGTGATGCATATGAATCACAAGGCTGGCGATAAAATGTATGTGGATTATGCTGGAAAGACACTCTCAATTATAGACAAAAACACGTCCGAGGTTCAGGAAGTACAGTTTTTTGTTGCCATACTCGGTGCCAGCCAGTATACTTACGCAGAAGCGTCAATGAGCCAGCAGAAGGAAGATTTTGTAGCTTCGGTAGAAAATGCAATGCGTTTTTTTCAAGGAACGCCTGCCGCAATTGTGCCTGACAACTTAAAATCTGCCGTAGTCAGAACCAGCCGCTTCGAACCCACCATTAATGAAACTCTTGCAGATTTAGCTGAACATTATGAAACCACTATTCTGCCCGCAAGAGCCTACAGGCCCAGAGACAAATCTTTAGTTGAAGGAGCAGTCAAGATACTTTACAGAAGAATTTATGCAAATCTGAAAGACTCTAAATACTTCAGCATAGAAGAACTGAACCAGGAAATATGGAATCTGCTCGATGCGCATAATAACAAGAAACTTACCGGAAGACCATACTCTCGTTTTGAACTCTTCATGGAAGATGAAAGACATGAACTGCAGCCTCTTCCTCTGGAACGCTTTGAGATTAAATACCAGTCTCTGGCAACAGTAATGCAGAACGGGCACGTCCAGTTAAGCCAGGATAAAAACTACTATAGCGTGCCCTATCAATATTTAAAGAAAAAAGTAAAGCTGCTCTACACAAGCTCTACTGTTGAAATATACTTCAAATACAACCGTATAGCCACACACATCAGAAATCCAAAGCCCTACATCTATACCACAAATCCAGAACATATGGCAAGCACACATCAGTTTGTAGCACAGTGGAATGCCTTAAGGTTTATTGAATGGGCCAACAGCATTGATCCGGCAGTAGGAGAATATATTATGCAGATAATAGAAAGCAGGAACCACCCCGAGCAGGCCTATAAAAGCTGTCTAGGCATATTGTCTTTTGAAAAGAAAGTAGGTGCAGAAAGATTAGCAAATGCCTGCAAACGTGCTCTGGACTTTAAGATTTATAATTTTAAAACCATACAGAACATCTTAGAAAACAGTCTGGATAAGATACCTATGGAACACGAAAAGGAAGAAGATCAGGATCTTCCCGACCACGGCAATATCAGAGGAAAAAATTATTATAACTAAAATCAATTTACAATGAATGAATCTACTGTAGCAAAAATGAAACAGATGAAGCTTCATGGAATGCATAACGCCTTCATGACAGCTATCGAGAGCGGTAAAACCGATCATTATACCATTGACCAGTTTATGTCAATGATAATAGATGCCGAATGGGATGAACGCCACAACAGGCGTATTGAACGCAGTATTACCAATGCACTCTTCCATTACAAATCAAATATTGAAAGCATCAATTTTGACCAGTCCCGGAACATTGACAGAAATCTTATACTCCGGCTTGCAGAATGCAGTTTTGTAGAAAAGAATGAAAATATACTAATCACAGGAAGCACAGGTGTCGGCAAAAGTTTTTTAGGAACAGCACTTGGTTATCAGGCCTGTATTGAAGGCTATAGAGTAAGTTATTTTAATACTGCAAAATTGTTTGCAAAGCTGAAAATGGCCAAAGCAGACGGTACATACCTGAGAGAACTGATGAAAATACAAAGGCAGGATGTTATCATACTAGATGACTTTGGACTCCAGGCATTGGACAGCCAGAACAGAATCACACTTTTAGAGATCATCGAGGACAGGCACAACAATGGTTCTATTATAGTAACCTCGCAGATCCCCGTTCAGGGATGGTATGACATAATCGGCGAGAAAACCATAGCAGATGCAATCCTTGATAGATTAATACATCAGGCCCACAGGGTTGAGCTGCATGGGGAATCAATGAGAAAGAAAAAAAGCATAATCAAGGAATAATTATTTATCTATATTTGAAACAATAATTAACACACGAAAAAAAGTAGTTTTTTAGGTGCTCACTTTGCACCGAAATTAGATGGTCACTTTAAACCGAAACGAAGTGGTCACTTTAAATTGGAAAACAGTGGTCAATATCACTGAGTTTTACATATGACCGAAGGCGACAGCCTGAGACACTGTGTTTTTACCAATGAGTATTTCAAAAAGATAGATTCCCTGCTCTTCTCTGCACGCATTGACAACAAACCAATCGAAACTATAGAGGTTTCTCTTTCTAAAATGGAAATAGCACAGTGCCGTGGTTTGAGGAATCACAATTCAAAACATCATAAAGCTATTTTCAGTTTGATGAAAAAAAACCTTTATCAGATTCGCTCCCGAATGAAAAAGAAGAAAGCAGAACAATGCTAAAAGCGGAAAAACCGAAGAACTTTCGGTTTTTCCGCTTTATAACATTTCAGACACTGAAATTTTCCTTGCTGATTTATAGCAATCTTCCTCTTAGATTGTTCAAATCAAAAAAAAATAATTACTGTTCAATAGCGTACTGCCTTCAATGCAGACTATTAAACAGGGGAAGAAAAATCCATTTCTAAATAAACTATGAAAAAATAACAATTTTAACATTTCATTTATAAACAGAGATATTTTTATAATTATCTTTGTTTACGATTTTACATGTCTTATGAAAAGATTCCACATCATAGTAATTATTACCTTAGGTTTCTTCTTGATGCCAATGGCTACTTTTGCTTGTGGAAAACTTTCTGGAAAGATTTCTTATACTAAAGAAGCTTCCAAAAATCATGACAATGATTGCTGCTCGAAAGATGGCAGTCATTCCAAAAAAAATAATGATGGCTGCTGCGGTCATAAATGTGGGCACAAGTCATGCGGTTGTGTCTCAATCTGTAACGGAGGAATTACTTTCTTTAACCAACTTGACTTTAAAAACATCACTATAAGTGTTTTTTCTAAAAAACAAAAATTCCACAGTTCAGAAACCTCCATTCTCTCTGGTTTCTATACTATCTGGCTTATCCCTAAAATAAGCTAAATACTTTTTTGACAGCCATACGTGTGTCAAAAAAGGAAGCCTAACTGCTTCATTTTTTTATTTTTCGCTTTTTGTAGAATAATTCTCTATACAGTTCTTGTATGCAATTATTTCTCAAAAGCAATATTCACTTCAAATACATTTTAAAATGAAATCAATTCAAAAAGGATTGATGGCAATCACTCTATTGCTGTCAGTCATAGTGTTTGGCGCACCTATAAAAAATGCAAAAAACATAAATGCAAAAATTTATGGTAATTGTTTAATGTGCAAAACTGCTATTGAAAAAGCAGGAAACATCAAAAATATCGCTTCGGTAAACTGGAATGAAAACACCAAAATAGCGGCTATTACCTATGATGAGAAGAAAACAAATCAGGATGAAGTCCTGAAAAGAATTGCCTTAGCAGGATATGACAGCGACCAGTTCTTAGCTCCTGGTGACGCCTATGCAAAACTTCCACAATGCTGCCAATATGAAAGAACAAATATGGCGGCTCCAATAAAAAAATCCGAAATGGATATGGGTAAAATGGATCATTCACAGCATACAGCCGCAGTTCCTGCAGATGCACAAGAAAACAGTCCTTTTAAAGCAATTTTCGACAGCTACTTTGATGTAAAAGATGCTTTGGTGAAAACAGATGCTAAAACTGCCGCATTGAAATCTAAAGAGCTCCTTACTGCAATCAATGCTATTAAAATGGAGAACCTAAAGCCAAAAGAACATACTGCATGGATGAATGCAATGAAAAGTTTAGCTTCAGATGCCACAAATATTTCTGAAAACCAAGATGTAAAAAAGCAAAGGGAATCCTTTAAAAGCCTTTCCAAAAACACGTACGATCTTATAAAAACTGCTGATCAGCCGCAGCCGGTTTATTATAATCATTGTCCAATGGTTGATGCGAATTGGCTCAGCAAAGAAAGCGGCATCAAGAATCCGTATTACGGTTCACAGATGTTAAGCTGTGGATCAACTATAGAAACAATCAAATAATCCCAAATCAAAAAATGAAAAATATAATAACCGTTAGTTCAATGCTTGGAGTTTTAATTTTAGGGACCGTTTCGCTGTTTTCTTGCAGTAAAATGGATGATATGAATATGTCCGATCCAAAACTGAATATAAACTATCCTGCCGCTTATGTGGTCAATGGTCAGGACGGCACAATTTCAGTAATCAAATTGGAAACTAATGAAGTTACAGAAACCTTAAGCCTAATGGGCAGCGGCAACGATATGATCATGTGGCCGCACCACATTTCTTTACATTCCAATCATCTGGCTATCGGTGTACCCGGAATGGACTTCTCTGCAGGCCATACCGCAGGTATGGGAGGAATGACAGGTAAACTCCTTGTAATTGACCCAGCCAGTGGGGCAACAGTAAAAAATATCAGCCTGCCAATGATGAACCACAACACAATATACAGCCCAAATGGTTCAGAAATCTGGGTGCCGCAAATGGACATCAATGGAAAAGTTCTGGTTTATGACGCCTTAACATACGCATTGAAAAGCACCATTGCAGTTGGCATGATGCCCGCTGAGCTTACCTTTTCTTCTGATGGGACTAAGGCTTATATTGCTAATGGAGATGACAATACTGTGTCAGTTATAAATACCGCAACCAAGCAGGTTACAGCCACAGTTGCTGTGGGAAAAAACCCTGTGGGTGCCTGGACAGGAACTGACGCCAGAATGTATGTTGATAATGAAGACGGGCAATCTATCTCGGTAATCAATGTGGCAACCGATGCCGTAGGCCAAACCATTGATCTAGGATTTATGCCTGGAATAGCGTCTCACAATGGAAATAAGAAAGAACTTTGGGTAAGTGATCCTGTCAATGCAAAAGTCCATTATTGGACCTGGGACCAGACTAAGATGATGTGGGTTCATGGAGGTGTATTCACTACTGGTGCCGGTGCACATGCTATAACATTTACAGCAGATGGAAATACTGCCTATGTGACCAATCAGACCGCCAATACGGTCTCTGTTGTTAATGTATCAAACCATACGGTCTCTAAAACGATTAATGTCGGTAGAAAACCCAACGGATTGGTGCTGAAAATATAAATCTGATATAAAGGCATTTAAAAGGCAAAATAGAGATTGGATTTGCAATCAAAAAAAGAATAATTCTTATAACACTCAAACAAAGGAATGTTAGACAAAAAAACATTCATTAGAGATAAAAACTAAAAAAAATGAAAAAACTAATTTTCTCAACCCTTGTAATGGCAATTGTACTTACAGCTTGTAATTCAAAAAACAAAGAAACTGCAGCTCCTGAAGCGGCTTCCGGGACAGCTCAGAATGACTCGCAATTGTATGCCTGTTCCATGCATCCTGAAATTACAGGAAAAAAAGGAGACAAATGTTCCAAATGCGGAATGGAATTAACCGAGCCAGTAAAGGAAACGGCCGGAAAAAGTGCAGAAGTAGAAACAGCCCAGACTGCTCAAGGAACATTTTCTATAAACGAAATCGTGAGTAATTATCTGTCCCTAAAAAATGCATTAACCAAAGATGATACAAAAGGAGCTGCAGATGCAGGCAAGGCATTATATGCAGTTTTTAACAGTGTAAATCCCAATTCGATAGATGCGAAATTAAAAGCAGAATATCTTGATATTGCTGATGATGCCAAAGAACACGCAGAACATATTGGAGCTAACGGCGGAAATATTGAACACCAGAGAGAGCATTTTGCCGTGTTAAGTAAAGACATGAATGATTTGATAAAATCTTTCAAATCAGAACAAAAATTGTATCAGGACTTTTGTCCTATGTATGATGGCGGAAAAGGAGCTATTTGGATAAGCGAAACCAAGGAGATCAAAAACCCATATCAAGGAAAAAAAATGTTAACCTGTGGTTCTATGAAAAAAGAACTATAGTACAGCTAAGTACTAATAAATTTATCGGGCTGTTTACATAATGACCACTCAATTTTCTCGTGACTAATGATGTTCATAATTTATTGAAATGTATCTAATTTTTTTAGACTACGCCGTGCGATACTCTTTGCTGAATATTCACTTATTTCCCATGTGTTTATTGTGTAGACAGTCCAATAGATATTTAGAAAAAAAATCAATAGCAACCTATTTTTTAAACAATTTAAAATATAATTAAAATGAAAAATACAATTCTTTCAGCCATATTAATGGTATGCGTAATGGTTTCTGGCAATGCGCAAAGCAAAAAAACAGAAGCAAAATTTTCAACTCAGCAAATTGTTGCAGATTATTTAGCGTTAAAAAATGCACTCGCAAAAGATGACAGCAACGGGGCCGCTAAAGCTGGCAAGGCACTGTATTCGGCTTTCAAAACCACAAATGTAAAATCGATAAATCCAAAATCCAAAGCTGAATATCTTGATATAGCTGACGATGCCAAAGAGCATGCAGAACATATTGGGGCCAATGGCGGTAATATTGAGCATCAAAGAGAGCATTTCGCTCTATTGAGTAAAGACATAAATGATTTGATCAAAACTTTTGGAGCTGCAAAAACACTATATCAGGATTCTTGCCCTATGTATGATGGTGGAAAAGGAGCTATCTGGATCAGTGAAACAAAAGAGATAAAAAACCCTTACTATGGTTCTAAAATGCTTACCTGCGGTTCAATGAAAAAACAATTGTAAAATGAAACGGTTCATCAGAAAGATTCTTTTTATTGGGTTAATTATTTTTCTACTGATGCAATTGTATCAGCCTGCCCGCAATTCCGATTACGGGCAGGTTTTACCAATTCACATTTCAAAAGTCTATCCCATTCCCAAAAATATACAAACGATTCTTAAGACTTCTTGTTACGATTGTCACAGCAGCAACACGCAATATCCATGGTACTCCTACATCCAGCCGGCACGTACCTTTATGGAAGGACATATCAAGGAAGGAAAAGAAAATTTGAATTTCAGCCAATGGGGAAGTTATTCGAAACGAAAACAGGAAAATAAATTAGACCGAATTGCCAAGCAGATAAAAGCCAATCAAATGCCTTTGGCTTCCTATACGCTGATCCATAAAGATGCAGTACTGAATACTGTTCAGAAAGAACAGCTACTCAATTGGATTGAAAAAGTAAGTGATAGTCTTTCAAAAATAAATTAAATCTATGGTACACAAATTAATAGAATGGTCCCTGCGCAACCGTTTCATCATATTACTATTATCAGCAGGAATATTTGTTTGGGGTATTATCTCTATTCAAAAAAATCCTATTGATGCTATTCCAGATCTATCTGAAAATCAGGTAATCGTTTTTACAGAATGGATGGGACGTGCTCCACAGCTCGTTGAAGACCAGATCACCTATCCCTTGGTTACCAACCTTCAGGGATTGCCTAAAATTAAATATGTAAGGGCTGCTTCCATGTTTGGAATGAGTTTTATCTATGTCATTTTTGAGGATGATGTTGATATATACTGGGCAAGATCAAGAGTACTGGAAAGGCTCAGTACAATTAGCAGCACCCTGCCCAAAGGAGTTGCACCGCAATTGGGACCCGATGGAACCGGAGTTGGCCATATACTCTGGTATACTTTGGACGCTCCCGGCATTGACCTTGGCGAACAAAGGGCACTGCAGGACTGGTATGTCAAATTTGCTTTGCAAAATGTCCCCGGAGTAAGTGAAATTGCTTCTTTTGGAGGATTTCAAAAAGAATACCAGGTTACCATTGATCCAAACAAACTGCTATATTATAAGCTGTCTGTCCCTGAGGTTATAAGCGCCGTACGAGCCAATAATAACGAAAGCGGCGGAAGAAAATTCGACATGAGTGATATTGGCTATATCATTAAGACATCCGGTTATCTGAAATCCATAAAAGAAATTGAGGATATTCCACTGAAAAACCAGAATGGTATCCCTATAAAAGTCAGCGATATAGGAACAGTCCAGATGAGCGGAGAAACCCGATTGGGAATCTTTGATCATAATGGTACAGGCGAAGCTGTTGGAGGCATCGTCGTGATGCGTTACGGTGAAAACGCCGATGCCGTTATTGATAATGTGAAAGAAAAGATGAAAGAAGTCGCAAAAGGGCTTCCTAAAGGGGTAAAATTCAATATTGTATATGACCGAGGGCATCTGATCAAAGAGTCTATTGATTCGGTTAAGCGCACCTTAATTGAAGAGATGATTGTGGTTTCGCTTATCGTTATTATTTTTCTTTTCCATTGGCGCAGCGCATTAAGTATCATAATCCAGATCCCAATTACAATTGCCGCGAGTTTCATACTTCTAAATGCCTTTGGAATATCCTCCAATATCATGTCCCTTACCGGTATCGCACTTGCCATTGGGGTAATAGTTGACAACGGTATTATTATGAGTGAAAATGCCTACCAGCATCTCTCACAACGGTATGCACAATGGGAATCCGAACAAAAAACTGAAACAAACTCTGATGAAAAGAATTAAAAATATATTTCGCAAAAAAACACAGTGGATATCCGAAGAGGAAAGGCTTAAAGTAATTGAGAAAAGCAGCAAGCAGGTTTCTCGCGGGGTATTCTTTGCCACCATAATTATAATTACTTCTTTCCTGCCTGTATTTATGCTTACCGGACAGGAAGGAAAGCTATTCCATCCCTTGGCTTATACAAAAACTTTCATACTGATTGTGGATGCCTTGTTGGTACTTACATTAGCTCCGGTACTGATCTCTTTTTTTATGAAAGGGAAATTCCGTCCAACTGATGCACATCCCGTAAATCGTTTTTTGGAAAAAGGTTATGAGCCTATCATACGCTGGGTCCTAAAATGGAGAAAAACAACCCTTACGGTTAATATTTTGGCGTTATTGATTTCCATTCCATTATTGATGCGGCTGGGAACAGAGTTCATGCCCCCACTGGATGAGCAGAGCATTTTATT
The DNA here is from genome assembly GCF_020026915.1 of Flavobacterium potami. GTDB lineage: Bacteria > Bacteroidota > Bacteroidia > Flavobacteriales > Flavobacteriaceae > Flavobacterium > Flavobacterium potami. The sequence goes on from NZ_JAINUY010000003.1 coordinate 301,178, forward strand.
TATGCCTGTTACCCTGCCTGATGTATCCAATGGAGAAATCAAACGCATCTTGCAGGTACAGGATAAAATAATAAAATCAGTTCCCGAAGTAGAAAGTGTTTTAGGCAAAGCCGGACGGGCTAATACAGCTACCGATAATTCCCCAATGAGCATGATTGAGACCATTATCATGCTAAAACCAAAATCAGAATGGCGTAAAGGAATAGACAAAAAAGACATTATTAAGGAACTCGATACCAAACTGCAGATCCCGGGTGTGGTAAACGGTTGGACACAGCCTATCATCAACCGTATCAATATGCTCGCTACAGGAATTCGTACCGACGTGGGTATTAAAGTCTACGGTCAAAATCTCGATACCATTGCGCGAGTATCAGAAAGAGTAAAAATGGCTTTAGAGGGAACCCCTGGAGTGTCTGACTTATTTGTGGATCCTATTACTGGTGGCAAATACCTGGATGTTGATGTCAATCGTTCCGAACTGGCCCGTTATGGACTCACTGTAGATGACGTAAACCAAACCGTGGAATTTGCCTTAGGAGGAGCGTCCATCGGCAATACCGTTGAAGGACGAAGACGATTTTCAATAAGCGTTCGTATGGCACAGGACTATAGAAATAGCGTAGAACGCATTAAACGCATTCCCCTGCAGTCTCCAACCTTTGGAGAGGTGCCCCTATCTTCTGTTGCCGATATTAAATTCGTAGATGGCCCTCCAATGATTAGTTCAGAAAATGCACTCCTTCGCGGGGCAGTCATGTTCAACATACGTGATCGTGATATGGGGGGAACCGTACAGGAAGCTATGAAAAAATTAGAAAGTGCCAAAAATATACTTCCCGAAGGGTACTTTATAGAATGGAGCGGACAATATGAGAACCTGATCAGCGGAGAAAAGACCCTTAAAATCATTGCACCGATAGTATTGCTTATTATTTTCTTCTCCCTCTATTTTGCCTTTAATTCCCTTAGAGAAGCCTTCTTAAGTCTTATAACAGTGCCTTTTGCTTTGATTGGAGGTGCCTATATAATTTTTTTCTGGGATGTCAATCTATCAGTGGCAGTAGCTGTAGGTTTTATAGCCTTGTTTGGTATTGCCGTGGAAACCGGAATTGTGATGGTTATCTATCTCAATGATGCAATGGAGCAGCTTATCAAGGCCAAAGGTAATTCAAGAGAAACCATTACTAAAGACGATCTCAGAGAATATGTGGTACACGGCGCCGCAAAGAGATTACGCCCAAAACTAATGACCGTCTGTGTCTCATTATTTGGATTAGTGCCTGTCCTTTGGTCCAATGGTGTCGGAATGGATGTAATGAAACCAATCGTATTGCCTATGATTGGCGGCGTATTTACCTCTGCCGTACATATCTTATTAGTAACCCCGCTTATTTTCCTAATGTCTAAAGAATATGAATTACGAAAATATGGCAAACTTGAAGTACATGATGTCAAACATTAAAATACTGGCAGTACTATTGCTTTTACTGCCATTACAGCTATTGAGCCAGACCCAACAGGTCTTGTCTCTTGATACAATCCTTCACAGGATTGATAAAAAAAACGTGCTCCTGCAAAGCTATAGCCTAAAGGCTGAAGGGTACAAATATAGTGCTGATGCCGCAACGGCATGGATGGCACCAATGGTGGGTGTTGGGACATTTATGACACCCTATCCTTTTCAGGAAGTTATGGATGACCGCGACAAAGGATCTTTAATGTTCAGAGTTGAACAAGATATCCCCAATATAGGAAAGCTAAACAAGAAGAAAAAATTTATCCAGTCCCAAGGAAATATTGAGAACGCTACGCGGACCGTTACCCTTAACGACTATAAAGCGCAGGCCAAACAGCTCTACTACAGCTGGATGGTAGCCGAAGAGCGAATGAAAGTTTTGGATCAGAACGAAAAGATAATGTTGACCATGAAAAAGATTGAGGAAGTACGCTATCCTTACAATCAGTCGCAATTGGGTAATGTATACAAGATTGACGCAAGGATTGAAGAGAACAAAAATATGATCCGCATGCAGGAAGGTGAAATCGCAAAAGCAAGAGCATGGCTCAACAGCTTGATGAACCAGCCTGGCAATGCTGATTTTTCAATCGACACAAGTATTACTCCTGTCTTCAACCCTGCTTTGCACGACACCACAAGTCTTGCTGCTGTGCGGGGAGATATTAAAAAGATGGATGCGGGAATTGAATCGATGCAGCTCAGTATTCAGGCGATGAAAGCGGAGAAAAATCCCTCTTTTAAAATCCAGTTTGACCACATGAATTCTTTCGATAAAATGATGCCCAAAGCCTATTCGGTAATGGCAATGATGTCTATTCCTATTGCTCCATGGTCATCAAAAATGTATAAATCAGATGTTAAAGCAATGCAATATAATGTACAGGCAATGGAGAAAGAGAAATCCGCCATGCTGCAGGAAACCCAGGGTATGTTATATGGTATGCAATATGAAATACTGACCATGCAAAAAAGAATCCAGGGACTCGAAACAAAAATAATCCCTTCAATGCAAAAATCGCTGGATGTAAACTTTCTGAACTATCAGGAAAACAAACTGCAGATTCCTGTAGTAATTGACTCCTGGGAAGCTTTAAATATGCTGCAGAATAACTTATTAGATGAAAAATTAAAACTATATCAAATGATTGTCGATTATGAAAAAGAACTCTATCGCTAAGTTAGTCGGATTGTTATTCGTTTCGATATTATTATTGACAGCCTGTAACAAGAAAACCGAGCCTAACAATAAGCCAGCACACCAGCATAGTACAAATCAGGAATATACTTGTCCAATGCATCCCGAAGTTATTCAGGATAAGCCCGGCAGCTGCCCAATATGCGGGATGGAATTGGTCCCAAGGCATACCGCTGGAACGGAAACAGCCATAGACAGCAGCTTAAAACACCTGCTAAAACCAGTTAACGAACAAGTCGTTTCAAATATATCTGTCATAAAAGCTGACCAGAGTACTAAAATATTCTCCATGCATGTACAGGGAATTATTACCTACGATACCCGCGAGCAGACCAGCATTTCCAGCAGGGTAAGCGGAAGGATTGAGCGTCTGCTGATTAATTATAATTACCAGCCCGTAAAAAAAGGACAGTTGATCATGGAAATCTATTCCCCTGATCTGGCTGCCGCGCAAAGAGAGTTGTTGTTTATTTATCAATCTGACCCAAACAATCCGATGCTTCAAAAAGCAAAAGACAGACTGTCTCTCCTGGGTATGCAGCAGGGGCAAATTCAACAGGTATTAAAAACAGGTAAAATCTCCTATCGCATTCCTGTTTACAGTAATGCCACCGGGTACATCTTAGACAACACGGCAGCGGCAAATGCTTCTACAGCAGCTCCTGCGGCTTCGCCTCAAAGCGCACCGTCAGATGATGGCATGGGCGCAATGGGTTCAAGTAGCAGTGCAGCATCAAATAGCAGCGCATCTACCCCTACTTCCTCTGCTATTATGCTAAGAGAAGGACAATATGTTGGTGCAGGACAATCTCTTTTTACAATTTATACCAACAAAAACCTTATCGCTGAGTTTGCTTTTGATCCATCGGTATCATCCCAGATTAAAAAAGGACAAAAGTTGGTGTTTTATGAACCCTCAGATAAGCAAACCGTGTATACTGGTACTATCGGACTCATTCAACCCGTCTTTAAAGAGGGAAGCAACTTTACCATAGCACGGATTTATTTGCAGGATAATAAATTTCAGACCGGAAAATTAGTAACTGCAGCCATTCCTATTGTCAGTAAAGGCTGGTGGCTTCCGCAAAGCGCCGTTCTTAATTTAGGAAATAAATCCATCGTTTTCAAAAAAGAGCAGGACGTGTTTGTTCCCAGAGAAGTTAAAACGAAAAATAATGGTGATGGAATGGTGCTAATAGACCAAGACATCAGTAATTGGAATATCGCCAGTAATGCGGCTTATATGATAGACAGTGAGAGTTTTATCAAGACAGCTTCAGAAAATAAATTAAAAAATTAAGCCATGAACAATAAATTAATAATTCGTACTATTTTGCTCATTGCAATGGTTTTTCCACTTCTATTTACAGCATGTGCCCAAAAAGAAGAAAAAAAAACCAGTCAGGAAAAAGCTCAAACCTATACCTGCCCCATGCATCCGCAAATTGTAAAAGATGGCCCCGGCTCATGCCCGATCTGTGGAATGGATTTAGTGCCTTTCGAAAAAAACAACGCACAGGACTTTCTAACCTTGGGACCGAGCCAGCAGGCACTAGCTAATCTGACTACAATAACTGCTGGGGAAAATGAATTTTCAAATTCTTCTCATCTTAACGGACGTTTGGTTACTGACCCTGAGCAAACTATTTACATTTCAAGTCGCGTGGCAGGAAGGATTGAAGAGTTGTATGTAAAAGAAACTGGTGTTCCCGTTCGAAAAGGCCAGCCTTTGTACAAAATATATTCAGAGCAGCTTTCAGCCCTGCAGCAGGAGTACCTTCTAGCTACGGCACAGGCTGCAAGCTTTACTGAGGATAAACGATTTGCCCAAATAAAAAATGCTGCAAAACAAAAACTATTATTATATGGACAATCTGAAGCACAGCTTAATGAATTATTAAAAAAACAAAAAGCTTCTCCTTATGTTGTTTATTATGCCCCGTATTCAGGAATAGTTGCAGAACTTTCCATAACAGAAGGCCAATATGTAGCAGAAGGAGGCTCTATTATGAAACTGGAAGATTATACCCGTTTATGGGTCGAAGCTGATGTCTATCCTGCAGATGCCGGTAAAGTTAAAATAGGCCAAAAAGTAAAAGTTATTGTCTCGGGTTATGAAGATCAGCCCCAAACAATGACGGTAGATTTTATAAATCCTGCCCTGCAGACAAGCAAACAGCTCATACAGCTGCGAGGTGCTATTGCCAATCCAAACAAGCAATGGCAGGCAGGTCAACAGGCAATTGTTTTACTGCCTTCATCAGAACAAAAAATGAAATTAACCATACCTGTAGATGCCGTAATAAGAGACGGCAGCGGTACACATGTGTGGATTGAAATTGAAAAAGGCAAGTATCAGCCTAAAATGGTGGCTATTGGTTCTGAAACCTTCGATGAAGTGGAAATTACTAGCGGTTTAAAAAAAGGAGATATCGTCGTTGCATCCGGTGCCTATCTTTTGTACAGTGAATTTATATTAAAGAAAGGCAAAAACCCTATGTCAGGAATGAAAATGTAATAATCAATCACACAGACAATGAAAAAATTAATCAAAATCGGAATTCCAATAGCCTCACTCTTCCTGCTTATTGCGTGCGGTAACGGTGAAAACAATAAGAAAGAGGTTCAGCAGAATAATAAAGCCTCTGTCCCAATTTTAAAGGATCCCGCAATCAGGATAAATGATGATATTTTAAACGCGATATACAGCCACTATGCCCATTTAACAGTAGCCCTTGCCCAAGATAATGTCGCTGAAGCAAAACTGGCGGCGAATGCAATTGAAGCGGGAGCACGGGAAATCAGCAGCAACAGCAATCTTGCAGCAAGTGCTACGGCAATCGTTTCAGCTCCCGATATCGATAAGCAGCGAGCTGCTTATTCTAATCTAAGTAATGAAATGGTCAGCCTGGTAAAAAAAGCAGGAATGGCTGAGGCTGAGCTCTACTTAGAATATTGTCCAATGGCTTTCGACAATAAAGGGGCCGTATGGATTAGTTCTACCAAAGAAGTGCGCAATCCGTACTTTGGAGAAAAAATGCTCAAGTGCGGCGAGGTGAAAGAAATAATTAAATAATTAGAATATGCAGATTGGCTTAAAAAAAATCACTAACTTTCTATATATTAAAGAAATAACGCATCGGAACTGTAAAAAATAACCTTATGACACACACCTATACAATATCGGGAATGACTTGCGATGGATGTCGTACAAAAGTAGAAAAAACGTTAAATGCTGTAGAGGGAATAAAAGCAAAGGTCTCCTTAGATCCTCCATTGGCAACTATTACAATGGAAAATCATATTGCGACCGAAGAGCTCCAAGAAGCATTGACTGCGGTTGGAAAGTACACCATTGAAATGACTCAAACCACGCATTCGCACGAAAAAAAAACGGAGAAATCATGCTGTAGCACTGCTGAGAATCATGGACACAAACATGATCATAAAACGACAGCCGTACCTCACAATGATGCGGGTGGGAAATATTATTGCCCGATGCATTGTGAAGGTGATAAAATGTATGATAAAGCAGGAGATTGTCCTGTATGCGGAATGCATTTGGTACAAGAACCTGCTGCTGCCCGGGTTCAGCAGTATACCTGTTCAATGCATCCGGAAGTTATAACCGATTCACCAGGTTCATGTCCTATTTGCGGAATGGATCTGGTGCCACTGGAGCCAAGTGAAAACGAAGACCAAAGAATTTACAAGGATTTGGTTAAGAAAATGAAAATAGCGGTAGTATTTACTGTTCCCATTTTCGCTATAGCTATGATAGAAATGGCTCACAAGAATCCTCTACTACAATTAATGGATGCCTCTAAATGGAACTGGGTACAACTTATCTTATCACTTCCTGTTGTCTTTTATGCGTGTTGGATATTTTTTGTACGGGCTTGGAAGTCAATAATTACATGGAACTTAAATATGTTTACCCTTATCGGAATTGGTACAGGAGTGGCATTTTTATTTAGTTTGGCAGGAATGTTTTTCCCAGACGTTTTTCCTAGTGAATTTAAGACCGAACACGGAACAGTGCTGCTATACTTTGAGGCCACAACGGTTATTCTAACTTTGGTTTTGTTAGGACAATTACTCGAGGCAAGAGCACATAGTCAAACCAGTGGTGCTATAAAAGAATTATTAAAACTGGCTCCTACCCAAGCTACTTTGGTAATTGATGGCGGTGATAAAATAATCTCAATCCATGATATCAAAAAAGGTAATTTATTACGGGTAAAACCCGGAGACAAAATTCCTGTAGACGGGAAGATTACTGATGGTGAAAGCACAGTAGACGAATCGATGATTACCGGCGAACCAATTCCTGTAGATAAAAAAATAGGTGATATGGTGTCTTCAGGGACTATAAACGGAAACAAATCCTTTATTATGGTTGCCGAAAAAGTTGGTTCGGAAACCTTGCTTTCGCAAATTATACAAATGGTCAATAATGCAAGCCGTTCCAGAGCACCAATACAGAAACTAGCAGATAGTATCGCCAAATATTTTGTGCCGATTGTTGTTGTTATCTCTGTTCTTACTTTTTTCATTTGGGCAAAATTTGGCCCGGAACCGGCAATGGTTTACGGATTTATCAACGCCATTGCCGTATTGATAATTGCTTGTCCATGTGCACTGGGTTTAGCAACACCGATGTCTGTAATGGTAGGAGTTGGAAAAGGCGCTCAATCGGGAATTCTGATAAAAAATGCCGAAGCTTTGGAAAAAATGGACAAAGTAAATGTTCTCATTACGGATAAAACAGGAACAATTACGGAGGGCAAACCTTCGGTAGAAAAAATCGTAGCGCTGCAATATTCAGAAGATGAACTGCTGCAATACATAGCGTCTTTAAATCAGTACAGTGAGCATCCTCTTGCGGAGGCTGTAGTGAAATTTGCAAAAGCTAAAAATGTTTCTTTGACCAAAGTAGATGATTTTGAAAACATCGCCGGAAAAGGAGTTATCGGAACTGCTATTGATAAAAAGATGGCATTAGGGAATAAAAAATTAATGGAGCAAGCAGGGGCAGCTATTTCTGCCACAATTGAAGAAAAAATTATTGCAGAACAAAAATTAGGAAAAACAGTTTCTTATATCGCTGTAGATAAAAATGTAGTGGGATTTGTAACGATAACCGATGCTATAAAAGAAACAAGTGCTGCAGCTATAAAAGAATTAATGCGCCAAGGGGTTGAAGTAATCATGCTTACGGGAGATAATGTAAATACAGCCAAAGCGGTTGCAGACGAATTGCATTTAACCTCTTTTCAGGCAGGTTGTTTACCCGAGGATAAATTAAAAGTAATCGAGAAACTTCAAGCCGAAGGAAAAATTGTAGCTATGGCGGGAGATGGAATAAATGATGCGCCAGCTTTGGCTCAATCGGACATTGGAATTGCGATGGGAACAGGAACAGATGTTGCGATCGAAAGCGCCAAGATTACTTTGGTAAAAGGAGATCTGCAAGGAATTGTAAAAGCAAAAAATCTGAGCCACGCTGTAATGAGCAACATCAAGCAAAACCTATTCTTTGCTTTTGTATATAATGTCTTAGGCGTACCAGTTGCTGCGGGTGTTTTATATCCATTTTTCGGAATATTACTTTCTCCTATGATTGCTGCCTTGGCAATGAGTTTTAGTTCTGTATCTGTTATTGTGAATGCATTGCGATTGAGAAGTTTAAAACTCTAAAGAATAAATAATTTTACTATACAAACAAATGACCAATCTAGGACAAATTATTCTGCAGTATAAAAACGATAACGAAAGTGTCTATAATACCTGGTTTATAGATAACAACCAACGGTTAAAAGCATTTCGGACTATTAGACGCGGTGTTCTGCAAGTCATTGAGGATATTAAAAACAAGAACTTTCCTAATGATTTTAAAGAAAGCAGCTTAGAATTTGTTTTGAGCTGCATAGCCGAACAAAAACAAGTCTTTGCAGGGGTTTCCCATCCGTTTTATTGGAAACCCAAATTACGCATTCCAGATATCTATGAAAATCAAAACAATAAATTGGCTTTTGGTCAGTTTCTTGAAAATTGTATCAATGCCAAGTCTGAAGAACAGGTTGTAAAAGAAATCATAAGACTCGATGAATTAAAAATTAAAGGCTTAGGGCCAGCGGTTGCCAGTATTCTATATTTCATACACCCAACCTGGTTCCCACCATTCAACACTGCTATTCTAAATGGTTTTAATTTTCTTTTTAAAGACAAAAAAAAATTGGGAAGCTGGACAGAATATCTTAAAATACGAGAAGTTTTAATGGAAACTAACAGTTTGCATAAATCTCAGCTCTCAAATGATTTGGGTGCCATCGCTGGATTGTGTTTTGAAATTGGAACTCAGAAAATGCTAATAGGCAATGATGAATATTTAAGCGAAGTAGAACGTGCAAGATTCGAAAAAAACGTACACAAGCGCCAAAAAGAAATACTTGACGAAAAACTAGAAGAAAATCTGCATAGTGAAATGCAGTACCATTTATTAAAAATTGGAGTTTCATTGGGTTTCGATGTTACTCCGGCAAGCAATGATAAAAGCAAATCGTTTGATGGGCAGAATTTCTCCTTTATTTCACTTGGAAAATTCCCTGAGCTGCCTACTGACAAGGACACTCAAAATACCATCAAGTTAATTGATGTGTTGTGGTTCGAAAAAGGCACAAACAAAATTATAGGAGCCTTTGAAGTAGAAAAGAGCACTAGTATCTATTCGGGCATACTACGGTTGTCTGACCTATACTTTACTATTTCAAACGGACAGGAAGTTTTTTATATTATAATTCCAAATAATCGGGAAAAGGATTTAGTCCTTCAACTCAATAGACCTGTTATAAAAAACTCTAAAATGAATATTAAGTATATCCTGTTTTCTGAACTAAGAGCCAATTGTGATGCTATATGCAAATTTGGCAGCGACCATTCGATAATGGAAAAAATATCAAAATCAATTTAAAATTAAAAACTATGAAAAAAATAATTCTGCTAAGCTTCATTATTATGCAATCGTTATCAATTTCTGCACAAGAAAAAATTCAAATTAAACTTACCCCTGCAAGTCCCTCTGCATCATTTCAACAAGAAATCGGAAGTTCTACAGTCAAAATATCCTATAGCAGACCCTTAGTAAGAGGGCGAAAAATATTTGGCGAATTAGTGCCTTTTGGTAAACTCTGGCGAACAGGCGCCAGCGATTGTACGACCATAAGTACTAATGAAGATATTGCTTTTGGAAACAATATTTTAAGAGAAGGAACTTATTCTGTATTCTCAATTCCTTCAGAAAATGAGTGGACTATAATTATCAATAGTGATATTACTTTACATGGCGAAACTGGTTATGATGAGAAAAAAGATGTTATGCGTTTTACCGTTCCCACAGAAAAAACGATTGGTTTTTATGAAACTTTTACCATTGAATTAAATGACATCAACAGTAAAGGAGAAGGCTTCCTTAAAATAGAATGGGAAAACACAATGGTTAAAATACCTATGAAAAGCAAAGCTGACAAAGAAATTTTAGCCCTAATTGACAAATATATTATTAAAGAAAAAAGTCAAAATGCTACTTTATTGTTTCAGGCAGCAAATTATTATTCAGCCACGTGCAGAGCAAACAACCAAGCAGTATCGTGGTTAGCTGAAGCTGAAAAATTAGATCCTGAAAATTTTTATTATCCGACTTTAAGACAGAAAATCTCAGTAGAACTCAAGGATTATCCCAATGCCATCGAGGCTGCAAAAAAAGCCCTTGCAATTGCAGAACAGAAAAAAATGAAAGGCACGGAAAAGTTAAAAAACCAGCTTGAAGAGTTACAATTATTACTTAAAAGCAAATAAATATTAAGCTATTACAATATCACATTGAAAAATACAAGCGCAGAAAAAATCCCCGCCACTTAAGCTAATGCTGTATTATATTATAGTGCCATTAGATTTGTTTTGGAGGAAAATTTATTAATCTAAATAACTTTTAAAGGAAAAAAATCATGAAAATGGAACACACAACACAGCAGCATTCAAAAGAGAAAAACCCAAAAATGTACAAAAAATTAGCATTTATGATCGTATTGTCATTTATTGCTATGTACATCCTAATGTACTCGATGGTAGATGTTTTTGCTAATGTCATTCCCAATGTAAATCAATTTTACATGGCAGGACTAATGACTATGCCGATGCTCATAATTGAGATTATTGTAATGGGCAGTATGTATATGAATAAAAAGTGGAACATGGCATTACTTGCCATAGGCGGCCTTGCTGCAATTATTTTTTTTTCCTGCATCAGACTGCAAGCGGCTGTTGACGATAAAGAGTTCTTAAAATCAATGATTCCACACCATGCAGCGGCAATCCTCATGGCCAAAGAGGCTTCCCTTCAAGATCCAGAAATAAGTCAGCTTGCACAAGACATTATAAAAGCACAAGAAGCTGAAATTGCGCAGATGAAAGCCAAGTTGGGTGAAATGAAAAAAAAATAACAGAACAATATTCTATAAAAATAGCAATATGAAAAATATACTTACAATACTAGTTTTTATCATGCTTCCTGTCCTAATTTATGCTCAGGATATGAAAACAATGGAAATGGATAAAAAGCCTTCGAAAGAAGAGTCAAATCCCACTACGTATACTTGTCCAATGCATCCCGAAATTCATGAAGCCAAACCAGGAAACTGCCCCAAGTGCGGTATGAAACTAGTTCCGGAAAAGTCAGACAAGCAAACAAAAACAGCAGAAAATAAAGCCACCAAGCAAACTGACCAAGGTAATAAGACACTTCAGGACGGCAATAGTAGTTCTATTTCTCAGAAAAGAGCTGAAGAAAATACTTCGCCACCGCGTGTAGTCCGATATGACCTGTATATAAGAGACACAATTGTAAATTTTACAGGAAAAGCAAAAAGGGCCATTGCCGTTAACGGACAAATACCTATGCCTACTTTGACCTTTACAGAAGGAGATACTGCGGAAATCTATGTTCACAATGAGCTGGATGAAGATACTTCCTTGCATTGGCATGGCTTATTCTTACCCAATCAATATGATGGTGTGCCAAATCTAACTCAAATGCCAATTAAACCCCATACGACGCATCTGTATACTTTTCCCATTATTCAGCATGGCACACACTGGTATCATAGCCATACTGAACTTCAGGAACAGATAGGCATGTACGGTTCGTTCATTATGAATAAAAGGACAGATGATCCGACCTTTCGCAAGGGAATCGATGATTTGCCTTCCGTTCCCATAATACTAAGTGAATGGACAGATATGAAACCTGAAAATGTACATCGATTACTGCACAATGCATCAGACTGGTTTGCTATTAAAAAGGGCACTACACAAAGTTATGCAGAAGCTATAAAACAGGGGTATTTCAGCGACAAAATAAAAAATGAATGGAAGCGAATGAATGCCATGGATGTCAGTGATGTTTATTACGACAAATTTTTAATCAATGGGAAAAATGAAAATCAGCTTTCCCAATTTAAAGCAGGTGATAAGGTCCGATTACGGGTTTCCAATGGAGGTGCATCAACCTACTTTTGGTTAACCTATGCCGGTGGGAAAATTACGGTTGTGGCAAATGATGGGAATGACGTAGAACCCGTTGAGGTTGATCGACTAATTATTGCAGTTTCTGAAACCTATGACATAGTTGTTACTATTCCAGCTGATAAAACAGCTTATGAATTTTTAGCAACACCCGAAGACCGAACAAAATCTACGTCCCTTTACATCGGAAGCGGAATTAAGCAATTAGTAGCTCCTTTGCCAAAACTTAAATATTTCGAAGGAATGAAAATGATGAACGGCATGATGAAAATGAATGGCGATCTGGATGACATGGGAATGAGCATGAGCCTTAATAAGATGGATATGAATGTAGTAATGTATCCTGAGATTACAGGTGAAACAAAGCCTAAAACCAGTACAAAGATGGAAGGAATGAAAATGGATGCTGAGCAATATAATGCCAATGCACTTTCGGATATTACAACACTAAATTATGCAATGCTTAAATCACCTACAAAAACTACGCTTCCCGAAAATGCCCCTGTTAAAGAACTAAAATTTGAACTTACGGGGAATATGAATCGATATGTATGGAGTCTGGACAATAAGGTGGTTTCAGAAGCTGATAAAATATTAATTAAAAAAGGTGAAAATGTACGTATAATTTTGCATAATAATTCTATGATGCGCCATCCAATGCACTTGCATGGACATGATTTCAGGGTTCTTAATGGACAAGGAGAATATGCACCATTAAAAAATGTGATTGATATAATGCCTATGGAAACCGATACTTTGGAATTTAATGCCAATGTTGATGGAGACTGGTTTTTTCACTGCCATATTTTATATCATATGATGAGCGGAATGGGCAGGGTTTTTACTTATGAAAATCAGCCGGCCAATCCTGAAATACCAAACCCAAAACTAGCACAGCGAAAACTTTTTGCCGACGACAGAAAATTCCACTTTATGGCAGAAAATGATTTTGCCACCAATGGAAATGACGGTGAAGCAATGTATCAAAGTACACGCTGGAGCATTGGAACCGAATGGAGGTTAGGATACAATGACATGCATGGTTATGAAACAGAAACACATATTGGTCGATATATTGGAAAAATGCAATGGTTAATGCCTTTTATAGGATTTGACTGGAGATATAGAAGAATGGGAGAAGATATACAAGAAAATAATCTTTTTGGACAAACCAATACTAAGGATAAACGTGCAGTGGTAAGTCTAGGGGTTAACTACATCCTACCTATGTTAATAGTAGCACAAGCTGAAGTTTTTACCGATGGTAAAGTCAGATTACAATTTGAACGTAAAGACATTCCCGTTTCTAAACGGCTTAGAATGAATTTGATGTGGAATACAGACAAGGAATATATGGCAGGACTACGCTATATAATTACCAGATGGGGTTCTTTGTCTTCACACTATGACAGTGATATGGGCTTTGGTGCAGGATTTATTTTAAATTACTAGCTTATAAGTACAATAGTAAATTATTGTAAGACCAAATTCTAGAATTAAGATTAATCGGTTAATATTGAAGGATATCAATTTTTTTAAATTGTCTTTCATTTGAACGGTGTGGAAGTCCATTCAAATTAATGATCGAAATTGAACCAGTATGAAAATCTAATAATACCAATTTTAAATTTAAAATTGGTATTATTAATAACAAATAACTGCAAATGCTGAACATCTTTCTAATTATGGGTTGTTCAGTTTGTATTGTATTTATATAATATCAGCTAACGATAAACCATGTAATTATTGCTTTATACATTGGTTTGATAAAACTAGCATTCGGGTAACAAACAATATTATAAAACCATATGCATCGAATCTTTTTCTTAGCCGATGCCTTCATCTTCATAAAAATAAATCTTTATATTTTTTTTTATTTAAATTATTATCGTAATATTGCAATATAAATATAAAACGATGGGAGCAACAAAAACAGATCACTTTACAGAAAGCCAGAACGAGCTGGCTGTTTTAGCAAAAGCATTAGGCCATCCTGCGCGTATTGCTATTATGGAATATTTATTAAAAGTGGATGCTTGCATCTGCGGAGATATTGTAAACGAACTTCCCCTTTCACAGCCGACCGTTTCACAGCATTTGAAAGAATTGAAAAATGCGGGACTGATTAAAGGAAGCATCGAAGGAAATTCTATCTGCTACTGCATCAACGAACCTGGACTTGAAAAGATAAAAGGTTTCTTTGAGCATATATCAGATCATTTGGCAAAAAAGCGAAGTGAATGCTGCTAATCTATAAAAATATGGAAATCAGAAAACTTTCGGATAAACACTGGGATCAGGTAAAAATAATTTACCAAAAAGGGATAGATACCGGCAATGCCACTTTCCAGACCAGCGCCCCTTCATGGGAAGACTGGGACCAGTCACATCTTAAGTCATGCCGGGTTGTGATGCAGGAAGATGGCAAGGTAATTGGCTGGGCTGCCCTTACACCTGTTTCTTCACGCTGCGTTTATGCGGGGGTTGCAGAGGTGAGCGTATATGTGGATCCAGCACATTCAGGAAAAGGAGTCGGGCTTACCCTTTTAAATGAACTTGTCCGACAGAGCGAAACAGAAGGAATCTGGACGCTTCAGGCAGGAATCTTTCCTGAGAATACAGCAAGTCTCCGCATCCATGAAAAAGCAGGCTTCCGAATACTTGGAACAAGAGAAAAAATCGGAAAACAGAATGGTATCTGGAGAAATACTGCGCTTCTTGAAAGAAGAAGCTCCGTTATTAATTAATAAAAAATATAGTTTAACTAAATATAAAAAATTATGAAACTTTCAGAAATTAAAGAAGTGCTTAAAACAGTGGAAGCTGTAAATTTTGAATTGCCGGACGGCACATTTGTACCAGAATATTTTCACGTAACTGAAGTAGGCTTGGTTACCAAAAACTTCATCGACTGCGGAGGAACAGTAAGAAAAGAAACAGTTGTAAACTTCCAGCTTTGGGATGCCAACGACTACGAGCACAGGCTTAAACCTCAGAAACTGATCCACATCATTGAGCTTTCAGAAAAAGTCTTGGGAATTGAAGACAATGAAATTGAAGTGGAGTACCAGAACACTACAATCGGGAAATACGATTTGGATTTTAACGGCAAAAACTTCACTCTGCTTAATAAACAGACAGCCTGCTTAGCTCAGGAGCAGTGCGGTATTCCATCTGATAAGCCTAAAGTAAAATTATCTCAGCTAAATACTGATAATGTTTCTTCATGCACTCCGGGCGGAGGATGCTGCTAATCATTAAACAGATAATCAATAAACCTTTACAGCCAAAAAACTATGTTATATCCACAAATTGAGAATACCGTTAAATCATTTGATTTTAAGCAGATCTCTGAAGATCGCAAAGCAGTCCTGCAGCCATTAATCGACTTCATTCAGACCAAAGTGGACAGTAAGCTGGAAACCAGACTAAACCTGATCTGCACGCATAATTCCAGAAGAAGCCACTTATCGCAGGTTTGGGCGCAGACTGCCGCCGCCTATTACGGCATCAAAAACGTTTCATGCTATTCAGGAGGAACCGAGGCTACTGCCCTTTTCCCGATGGCAGCGGAGACTTTGAAGGATTCAGGATTCAACATCAAAACCCTTTCAGAGGGTTCAAACCCCGTTTATTCAATAAAATATTCAGCTGACGAACTTCCTGTTATCGGTTTTTCCAAAACCTATGATGATGATTTCAATCCTGAAAGCGGATTTGCCGCAATAATGACCTGTTCGCAGGCTGACGGTGGATGCCCGTTTATAGCAGGCGCTGAGAAAAGAATCCCGATCACTTTTGAAGATCCAAAAATTTCCGACGGAACGCCTCAGCAGAAAGAAACTTATCTGGAGCGCAGTCTGCAGATTGGAACTGAAATGTTTTACATATTCTCACAAATAAAAAAATAAAATGTCAGCAAATAACTGTGCACCAGCTGTCGGACGCAAAAAGTTAAGCTTCCTTGACCGCTTCTTGACCCTTTGGATTTTCCTTGCTATGGCTATAGGCGTGGCTATAGGATACTTTATTCCTTCCAGCGGAGATTTCATCAATTCTTTCTCCAGCGGAACAACAAACATTCCATTGGCAATAGGACTTATCCTGATGATGTACCCGCCACTGGCAAAAGTAAAATACGAACAGATGGGACAGGTTTTCAAGAACACTAAAGTCTTGGGCGCCTCTTTATTCCTGAACTGGATTGTAGGCCCTGTCTTGATGTTTTTGTTGGCGCTCCTGTTTTTAAGCGGATATCCTGAATACATGATCGGGGTGATCCTGATTGGCCTGGCACGTTGTATCGCAATGGTTGTGGTATGGAACGATCTGGCAGACGGAAACCGCGAATATGCTGCAGGACTAATTGCCCTAAACAGTATTTTTCAGGTACTGCTTTATAGTGTATACGCTTACATTTTTATAACCATTCTACCTCCCTATTTTGGATATGATGGTTTTGAAGTCAATATCATCATTGCACAGATTGCCGAGAGTGTGGGTATCTATCTAGGTATTCCATTTGCTCTGGGAATCATAAGCCGCTATGCTTTGATAGCTTTAAAAGGCTCTGAATGGTTTGAGGATAAGTACGTGCCGTTTATCTCACCGATTACTCTTATTTCACTGCTCTTTACGATCATTGTAATGTTCAGCCTGAAAGGGGAACTTATTGTTCAAATCCCGATGGATGTCGTGCGTATTGCAATACCGCTTGTCATATACTTTACTTTAATGTTTGTCATCAGCTTTTTTACAGGAAAATATTTTGGGGCTGACTATTCAAAGGCTACATCTATTGCGTTTACAGCCACCGGCAATAATTTTGAATTGGCTATTGCCGTGGCAATTGGAGTATTCGGAATAAACAGCGGACAGGCATTTGCAGGTGTTATTGGTCCTTTGGTAGAAGTACCTGCTCTTATAGCACTGGTAAACCTTGCATTTTGGTTTAGAAAAAAGTATTTTACAAAACAACTGCCTGCAGAAACTGCTTAAAAGAAATATGAGAATTGCAATAATATCGGATATACATGCGAACTTCCCCGCATTGGAGCAGACCCTAAAAAGTATTGAAGAGCAGAATATTGATGCCGTTTACTGCTTAGGAGATTTAGTAGGCTACAATTTATGCCCCAATGCCGTGATCAATGAGATTCGTAAAAAGCATATCCCTACCCTTGCAGGAAATCACGATGTCAAAGCTGTCGAGATACATAATGACGGTTCAAATGACATTCAAAGCTACGCATATCAGATTGTGGGCAAAGAGCAGATCAAATATCTTTCTGCTCTTCCTGCCCATATTAAACTTGAATACCAGACGGCCAGCAGACTTATAAAAATTTTGATGGTCCATGGGAGTCCTTACAGCAACAGGGAATATTTGCTTGAGGATAAAAATGAGAAAGATTTTACCGACATCTTTCTTGATTCCAATACGGACATTCTTATCTGCGGACATTCTCATCTGCCGTATCATCGCATATTGGAAAATCCAAATAAAAAAGGCACTTATTTTCACGCCATTAATGCAGGGTCGGTTGGAAAACCTAAAGATAGAAATCCACACTGCTGTTATGCTGTGATAACAATTGAAAAAAGCAGCAATATTTCCAAAAAAGACGGCATTAAAGTAGAATTCATAAGAGTTCCGTATGATATTGAAAAAGCAGCCCGCGCTATTGAAGAGAGTCCTCTTCCGGACATTTACGCCTTTATGCTTAGAAAAGCATATTAATGTATTGAAATAAAACCTGCTATGGAAAGTTTTAAATTATTTTTAAAGAGCATTGTCCCTCTAAGCGATCAGGAATTTGAAAAGTACAGTCAGTATTTCAAAACAAGGACATTAGCCCGAAACAGTTATTTTGCAGAGATCGGCAAAACCTCTCATGAAGCGGCTTTTATTAAAAAAGGTTTGCTAAGGACATATTACATAAATGAAAAATCCGAAGAAGTGACTTCCTGCTTCTGTGCAGAAAATAATCTGACAGCTTCATATAAAAGCTTTATTTCGCAGCAGCATTCGGAACTTTCCATTCAGGCAGTGGAAGATACGGAACTTATAACAATCAGTTACAATGACCTGCAGAATCTCTATCAAAAGAGCCCTCTCTGGCAGAATATCGGAAGGACAATTGCCGAACGGCAGTATATGGTAATGGAACAGTATGCCAGTGTTTTGTGCAATGAAACTGCAAAGGAAAAATACATGCGCATGCTTAAGGAACAGCCTGCTGTTGTAAACAAGGCTTCAGTAAATGATATTGCAAGCTATCTTGGAATAACACGCAGGACGCTGAGCAGGATCAGAAAAGAAATTAGTCTGTAAATTCGAGGACATTTGTCCTTTTTGCTAATTATACTTTCCAATAGTTTTGCTTTTATAATCAATCAAAAATAAAATGGAAACAGCAATTATCATTTCATCCTTCTTTCTTGTCCTATTTGCGGTCTTGGCCTTATATGACGGCTTTTATCTGCATATTTTCAAATACCAGCTTCACGATCGAGAAGAAAGTAAAACCGAGCACATTACCCATACTTTGAGAGCTGTCTTCTTTCCGGCAATCCTTTATTTTCTGTTCTTGAAACAGGATAATCATACTAGTTTTGTAATAGGCTTGACCATTGTCATTCTGGATATACTGGTTCTCGGTTACGATGCTTTTATAGAAAAAGACAGCAGGCAGTTTATGGGAGGGCTTCCCCGCTGGGAATACATTGTCCATTTATTTGTAAATGGTTTTCATTTTGCGTCAATTGCAGTTTATCTCTCCATCAGGTTTACTTTTCAAAATGGGGAAATTATGATTTACAATATAAATCAATCTCCAGGATTCTTTAATCTGTTAATTGTAAATCTTTTGCCGGGAGCTATCCTAATGGCAATTCTTCATCTTTTCTTATGCATTCCAAAAACGGCCAACTTATGGAATAATTTCAGAAGTAAAATCAATTGTTGTTAATCCATCTTATTGCATAAGCAGAAGATAAATTTTATGAATTTGGAAATAAATACTATTCACAATCAGTTTTATATCATCTTGGGCAGATATATAAAGGCTCGTATAAATGATACCGACGATGCATCCGATGTTTTGCAGGAAGTTTTTATAAAGATAAACGAGAATTTAGGATCACTTACCGACGAAGGCAAACTAAAAAGCTGGATTTTCACAATCACAAGAAATTCCATTATTGATTATTACCGAAAAGATTCCAATCATAAGAAATCAGAGCTGACCGAATGTATGATGCAAAAGATTATGCATGAAACAGATTTTGATACTTCGGAAAGTCTGGACTGCTGTTTAATAAAATTCATTGAGCGGCTGCCGGAAGACTATCGGGACATTATCATGGATAGCGAAATACATGGAATTAAACAGAAAGACTTAACAGAAAAATACAGCCTTGCCTACCCTTCCATCCGTTCTAGAGTGCAAAGAGGCAGATCCAAATTAAAGGAAATGCTTCTGGATTGCTGCAGTATTGAATTAGACCGCCGTGGAAATATTATGAACGTTACCTCTAAAAAATCATGCAGCGGAGGAAAATGCTGATAACACCGAATCATTTTTGAAAACTTCATATATAGAAAATTCAGGCTGTTAAAAAAAAAAAATCAGCAAAGCCTGCATCATTTTTAGATTAGTGCGTCTTAAGTAGTATTAATCATTAAAATTAAAATTATGAAAAACAAAATGTACATTACTCTTGCAGCATTGGTATTGTCTGCTGGAAGTATCTTCGCTTATGCGAACTTATCAAAAACTGATGCAAAGAAAAACTGCACTGAAAAATGTTCTACGCATTGCTGTAGTGACGATTCGGGAACTTGTGCTCCGAAAGATTGCAAAAAGTAATATTTCGCTTTACTGTTTAAAAGACAACTCAAAAAGTTGTCTTTTTTTATGGGCAGGAATCATTCAAAATTTTAATTCAATTATTTTGTATTTTAGCATTTGCTTAAATAAGCAAAAAGTATAAATTTGCATTATGGAAGATATAATTTGTATACGACAGCAAGCAGATATTAAACAAATAATCCGCTGTAAAGACAGAGTATCAGAACTCAATACCTCATTTGACTATTTATCAAGTGGGCTTGAATTGGCTGGCAATAATGTGAGATTAAGAATTCTCTTTTTACTTTATGAAGAAAAACAGCTCTGTGTCTGTGACATAAGTGATATTCTTGAAATGAGTATTTCTGCAATTTCACAGCACTTACGGAAACTAAAAGACAGAAAACTTATTGAAACTAAACGGGAAGCGCAGACCATTTTCTATTCATTGACAAAGGAATATGAAAAAATGCTGAAACCTTTCTTCGAAATTTTAGCACAAAATGAAATTTTAGAAAAAATATGAAAACAGAGAATAAAATGATCGGAGCCGGATTTTTCACAGCATTAGCTGCTTCATTGTGCTGCATTACTCCCATATTAGCATTAGTTGCCGGAACAAGCGGGATTGCTTCTGCTTTTTCATGGCTTGAACCAATGAGGCCTTATTTCATCGGCCTGACTGTTATAATTATTGGTTTATCTTGGTATCAAAAGCTGAAAACTAAAAAGCTGATAGACTGTAACTGCGATAGAGAAGAAAATCCGAAATTCGTTAATTCAAAAATGTTTTTAGGAATAATTACAGTAATTGCAGCCCTCATGCTTTCGTTTCCTTACTACTCAAGCATTTTTTATCCAAATACAGAAAAGAAAGTCTTGGTCGTGAAAAAGACCAGCACTCAAAAAGCTGAGTTTAGAATAAGCGGAATGACTTGTGCCAGCTGTGAAAAACACGTGAATCACGAAGTGAATAAATTGATTGGAATAATAAATTCAAATGTAAATTATACTAATGGTAACGCAATTGTAGAATTTGATAATTCCAAAACTACTATTAATGAAATTGAAAAAGCAATAAATTCAACAGGCTATACAGTAACTAACAAAAAATTAAAATGAAAATCGTTCTACAATCAATAATAACCTGCCCCCTTTGCTCCCACAGTAAAGAAGAAACTATGCCAACTGATGCATGCCAATTTTTTTACGAATGTGAGAACTGCAAACAAACTCTTAAACCAAATCAAGGTGATTGCTGTGTATATTGCAGTTATGGAACTGTGCCATGTCCACCAATTCAGCAAGATAAAAAATGTTGCTAAATTGAATAATTTCTAATGGACAATAGATTATCATATACAAATTTTGATTATAAAATTTTAAGAATAATAATTTAAATTTACTGATGACATTTTTTTTCGCTCTCTTCAACTTAAATCTATAAGTTATTATGACAGAAATCACATCTATTACTGAATTAACGATTTTTAACATTTAACCCTTACGATACATACAAACCGCTTATCAACAAACTTTTAAAATAATTATCTTACAAATTCACTTGAAAAATAAGCTAATTTCTTTAAATCGTTCATAAAATGATTTGTAAATTGTGAACTAAACGTCACTTCTTAAAAAAACGTTAATTCCGAGGAATTAGCGTTTTTTTTATGCTTTTAAATTGTATTTAACCAGACTTTTACCTATAAATATATATGGTTTGAATATTTTAAAAGGTGACTTGACAGAATACAAACCACTTTAATCCTTGTTATATAAGACTAGCACAATAATTTTATATTTATATTAACAAAAAAACAGAAAACTTAGCCGAAAGAAAAACAATTACATGAAATTACTAAGTAAAATATTTATAATTTTGACGCGTGAAAATATGGGTAACAATATTATCGTTCATTGTACTGTTTCTTTCGACAGTACCTTGCTCTGCGTTTGCTAAACACTCTGAGTGTAGAGTGGAAAAAAACTGCAAGGGTGAGTCTCATGACTGCGGTGATGAATGCAATGGAAAATGTTCGCCATTTTATTCCTGTGGAACCTGTATTGGTTTTACAATAAACTTTAATTCTTCAATTATTACCGAAAAATTAGAATTCACAATTGAAGAAGCTTCACAGACACTATCATACTATAAATTTGTCGATTCTTCTTTCATCTGCAAAATCTGGCAGCCTCCTAAAATTTCTTAATAAAATACCGCTTTTACCTGCTTAACTTCAATTAAGCGGGCTTATCACCTTTATTAACATTAAGAAATCACAAATGTTTAAATATATTTTATTGATTGTGGCAATAGCATCTATTGGCACTGTACAGGCACAGAATAAAATCACATTCCATATAAAAAATACATCAACCAATGAACCTGTAAAAGGTGCTTCAGCTAAAATTGAAGAAACCAATGAAGTTTTGTCATCAGATAATAATGGTAACATCATTATCGAAAACCTTAAAAATGGAGACTACACATTATCGATCTCAATAGAGGGTTATGCTCCCAATAAAACACTTTTTAAAGTGCCTGCAGCTGTCAATTTTATAGAAATTGCATTGCAAAGTGAAATGGAAGAAGAAGCCGAAGAAATGAAAGAAATAGTGGTAATTTCTACAAGAGGTACAAGAACAATCAGCAATATTCCAACCAGAGTTGAGTTTATAGCAGGAGAAGAACTTGAAGAAAAAGCAAATATGAAACCGGGGGATATCCGTATGATGCTTAATGAAAGTACCGGAATCCAGACCCAGCAGACTTCAGCTACTTCTGGAAATTCTTCAATCAGAATTCAGGGACTAGACGGACGATATACACAAATCTTAAAAGATGGTTTTCCTGTATACTCAGGTGCATCAAGCGGACTGGGATTGCTGCAGACTCCTCCGTTAGATTTAAAACAGGTTGAGATAATTAAAGGTTCTGCCTCTACCCTTTACGGAGGTGGTGCAATTGCAGGTTTGGTTAATCTTGTATCTAAAACCCCTACCGAAGAAAGAGAATTGCGATTTCTAATTAATGGGACTTCCGCTCTTGGTTTGAATATTAATGGTTTTTATTCCCAGCAGTTTGATAAAATTGGATTGACTGTTTTTGCATCTCATGACCGAAACGCTCCTTATGACCCTGCTGATATACAGCTTACTGCGATTCCAAAATTCGAACGCTTTAATTTTAATCCAAAACTTTTTGTCAATTTTAATGAAAACACTAAACTAAATTTTGGCATTAATACAGTTTTTGAAAATCGTATCGGCGGGAATATTGACTATATAAAAGACGAAAATAAATACCCTGACAGTTATTTCGAAAAAAATAAAACGCAGAGAATAAGCACTCAGTTCACCCTTACTCATAAATTTAATGATCAGGAATCTATTACCATTAAAAACAGTTTTAATAATTTCAGCCGCATTATAACTATTCCTGACTATATTTTTGATGGCCTGCAGAACAGTACTTTCTCAGAAATCAGCTATTCTAAAAATGGAGAAATTGCAGAATGGGTTGCTGGTGGAAATTTATATACTGACAAGTTTACTGAAAACAGCCAGACAGCTTTTCCATTAAGAAACTATAATCAGATCACTTATGGTGCTTTTGTTCAGAATACCGTCAAAGCTAAAGAATGGCTGGATATCGAGACTGGTCTTCGAGGTGATTATGTTGTTGATTACGGATTCTCATTATTACCTAGAATCTCAGCTTTATTTAAAATTAATTCCAAACTTACTTCACGACTTGGTGGCGGTTTAGGCTACAAAACACCAACTATTTTTACCGAAGAAAGCGAGCGTATTCAATATCAAAATGTACTCCCTATTAATAGTGATTTCAATAAACTTGAAAAAAGTTACGGACTTAACTTTGATGTGAATTATAAAACTAAAATTACCGAAGATATTTCATTATCATTGAATCAATTATTCTTTTATACAAATGTTGATAATCCACTGATTTTAACTTCGCTTCCTAATGACCTTTACCAATTTGTAAATATTAATGGATATTTAGATACAAAAGGAACAGAAACAAATGTGAAATTAGGCTATAAAGATTTTAAACTATTTGTTGGGTACACTTTTGCTGATGCTTCGATAGACAACAATGGCATAAAATCTCAAAATCCTTTAACTGCTAAACACAGATTAAATAATGTTTTGATGTATGAAGTCGAAGATAAATGGAAAGCTGGTTTAGAAGCTTATTATTACAGTCCTCAAAAGTTAAGTGATGGTACAACTGGAAGGGAATATTGGATTTTCGGCTTCATGGTAGAAAAGCTTTGGGAAAATTTTTCAATTTTTGCCAATTTTGAAAATTTTACTGATACCAGACAGACAAAATTTGGAAGTATCTACACAGGACCAATTTCAAATCCTGTTTTCAAAGATATTTATGCACCGTTAGACGGATTTGTTGTAAATGCAGGTATTAAGATTAAAATATAGTCTTATGAAAAAAAGTATATATAATATAAGAAAAATGGATTGTCCCAGTGAGGAACAATTAATACGAATGAAGCTCGCTGGTTTAGAACAAATCAAACAGCTTGATTTTGACATTGCAAACAGAAGATTAAAGATCTATCATACGGACGACGACACTCTTATAACAAATGCAATTGATACTCTTAATCTGGACAGCACTCTGCTGGCATCAGAACATACATCAGAACATGTAGAGACAAACAGTGACTCACAGCAAAGTAAGTTATTATGGCAGGTTCTCATTGTAAACTTTTCATTCTTTCTAATAGAGATAATTACAGGTTTTATATCCAATTCGATGGGATTGGTTGCCGACAGTTTGGATATGTTCGCCGATAGCATTGTATATGGTTTAGCTCTGTTTGCTGTCGGGAGCACAGCTTCAAGAAAAGGAAGTGTAGCAAAAATAAGTGGTTATTTTCAGATTGGTCTTGCAGTTTTGGGACTTATTGAAGTTTTAAGAAGATTTGTAGACTCAGACCATATTCCTGCATACGGAACTATGATAATAGTTTCATTATTTGCACTTGTAGGTAATTCGTTATGCCTTTACCTGCTTCAAAAATCTAAAAGTAAAGAGGCACATATGGAAGCTAGTATGATTTTTACTTCGAATGATATTGTAATTAATATGGGAGTCATAATTGCTGGTATATTAGTATACTTTACTAATTCAATGGTACCCGATCTTATTATTGGTGTTTGTGTGTTTTTCATAGTCGCTAGAGGAGCATTAAAAATATTACAGTTATGATATTTGGTAATTTAAAAGTATAGAATGTTCTTCAAAATTATTTTTTTTATCGCTGCACCAATAGAGAAACCAAAAAAAATCTGTTTCACACAAATTGTGAGACAGATTTTGATCTTCTTTAACAGCGACGGGCAGTATTTTCCAGCTTAACATTGCTGCATGCATGGAGTATTGGTAATAATCATCGTTCAGGCTTTTGCATTTGTCATAGATTCTTTGGTAGAAGTGCCGGCTCTAATCGCATTACTGATTTAACAGAACAAATTATAAATGC
Source organism: Flavobacterium potami (assembly GCF_020026915.1). Classification (GTDB taxonomy): domain Bacteria; phylum Bacteroidota; class Bacteroidia; order Flavobacteriales; family Flavobacteriaceae; genus Flavobacterium; species Flavobacterium potami. Next base: position 326,864 of record NZ_JAINUY010000003.1, read on the forward strand.
GGATTATCAAACGTAATTATAATATTGTAAATATGAATACTATTATTACTTTTATACACTAATTCTATAGGATATTAGAAGTATGATAGTCAAAATACTTGCGAGTAAAAAAATCTTATTACTTTTTATTAATTTATGTGTATTTCAATTATACGCACAGCAAAAAAATAGCTTATCCCAACAGTTTCTAATGAATATTGAAATCAGACCAAGAGTCGAATATACTTCAAATTATTTTCTTCCTCCCAACGATTCAATTGATCCTTATTTTATTATTACCCAGAGAAACAGAATTTCTATGCAGTATGCTAGAGAAAAATGGCTTATTAAATCCGATTTACAGGAAATTCATCTTTGGGATGAAAACAGCAAAGCTTCCAAAGTTGGAAGCATTAATTTTTATCAATTGTATTTTGAGACTAATATTAAATCTCTAAATGTACGATTGGGAAGGCAAAGTGTTTTATTAGATAATGGCAGATTATTTTCTGATGCTCCTTGGGCACAGCAAGGGAGAGCCCATGAAGGAATACGGATAATGAAATACTCAAAATATTTCTCTAATGATTTTTTCTTTTTGTTTACCAGAAACTACAGCACTGAATTTGAGTCAGCCTACTCTCCTGTTGCATCAAATAGGTATAAATACCTGTTGGTAAATAGTCTCAATTACAATAACAATCATGGATTTTCATTTAATTCATTGAATGCTGTTGATTTTTTAGAAAACTCAAGTTCAGGGAAATTGTATACTCGTGCAACAGCAGGCGGAAGAATAGAATTTAAAACGAAACAATGGTATTATACTTTAAATTCATATTGGCAGTTTGGACGTAATTCAAAAGGTCAAAAATTATTTGCTTACTATTTTCAACCTGAAGTTAAATTATCTCTATTGAAATCTACTTGGCGTTTAGGTGCAGAAATAATTAGTGGCAGCAGTCCTAATCTATCAGATAATAGTTCGGGAGATTTTGATGTCTTATATGGCGTGACATGGAAGTTCAATGGAAATATGAATGTCTTTACCCGTTTTCCCTCCGACGTTAACGGAAAAGGTTTAGTAAATCCTTATCTATTTACCGTAATTCCCTTAAATAGTAAACTATCTCTTCGTTCTGATTTTCACCTTTTTTATACTCGATACCCGCTTTTAAATAATTTGGGTCAAAAAATGACAAAGTTTCTTGGATATGAAAATGATTTTTCTTTGAAGTACTTACCTGTCAAAGAACTGGAAATTAATTATGCCTTTTCTTTTTATAAATCAACAAACGCAATGCAATATCTGCCAAAAATACAAGATGAAAATAAACTTGCTATTTGGAGCTACTTAATGATTTCATATTCTTTTAACGCGATCAATTTAAAGCATTATAAAAATTAAATAAAATAATATCCTGTATTAAATCTTACACAATTAAAAAATCTAAAGTTTGTTTTATCTGAAAGGTTGAATTATATCATCAACAAATTTTGATATTCATTTTCTTAAATAAATATTTTATTTTTAATCACTATATTTTATCTGGATATGCAAGTATCTACCCAACAAATAATTATTACAGCTAAAAGATAAAAGCATAAAGTTATTTAACGTTTTTCAATACATACCCTAACGATACATGCAAACCGCTTCAAAACAAAAAATCAAAAAATTATCTTACAAATTCACTTGAAAATAAGCCAATTTCTTTAAATCGTTCATAAAATGGTTTGTAAATTGTTCAGTAAGGGTCACAATTAAAATCCTTAAACATACTGATTAACAGGAGTTTAAGGATTTTTTATTTCTGTATTTGTACGATTTTTGTATTATGGCTTTAAAGTCCCCATAAAAAGTAAGATTTACGGCAAAATAAATCTGTCGTTTTTTAGCTTCACTTTACACTTTTTGCGCCAAATCAAAATACCAATACAGATTTAATTGCATTGTGTTTGATATTAGAACTTAATTATTAGTTACGCACTCTGTACACGTGATGAGATAGAGATATATTCATTTAAAATCATTAATGATATTTTTTAACGGTGAGGTTACGGTGAGTATTTACCCTAATGTTACCCTAATGGATTAAATTTGAAAAAAGTTGATTAATCAAATCGTTACGCACGCGAATAGATAGGAATGACTTTTATTTCCGAACCATTACGCGCACGTATCGTTTTACTTCTGATATTAATTTGACCTATACGCGCGTAACAGATAGTTGCATATTGGTTTTCCCTATCTCATTACGCGTAACAGATAATGCAAAACAAATTATTAAAAACCATTAATGATTATTCACAACGGTAAGATTACGGTTAGCATTAAACCATAAAAAAAAACCGCTCATCTCTGAACGGTTATATTTTTACATCATCAATAATTTTTCAATTGTTCCTACTGGAAAACTATCAGCTTTAAGTATTTTATTATTTAGCCTTTTGAAACGTTTCGTTTCTTTGCCGTTGTAATGCGTTTTAAAATACTTTTTGAAGCGTTCTTCATATACGTCGTCTGAAAGGTAACACGCATCAAATATTTTACCCAAATCCCTATTCTTTTTACTTTCTAATTGTTTTGAATACATTAATCCGTTAAACGCCTCTCGATGTAAAAAATAACCACTATGCAAATATAATTTTCTGCAATGCTTTCCAGTATTCGGACAAACAAAATATAAAACCTCTCCTTTGCCTAAATTAGACGGTTTACTGATTATCTTGACCTTGTAATTTTTAGGCTCTCCATTACATTTGTAATCTAAAACAATAAATGTTTCAAAATCATTCTTTGTAACTTTAATCCCAATATTTGAATGTGGTGTTCCGTTCCTACTCCAACTAACTGTACCGGATTTTGTACCGTTATAAGTTAAGTAGTCCCATTCTTTGAGTTTCTTTATTGATAAATACAAACAGTCTTCAACTGTTGCTGGATAATTAGCGTAACGTCCCATAGAGAATAACCTAAATTATTAAGGAATAAATGATTTGTTTTCTATAACTAATTTACGAAAAATTAATCTAATTAACTAAAAACAAGTTATTTATAATACGATTAATCTAATTCAAAACACTACATAAATAAGTACTTCAATTAACTATTTTCGACGATTTGTATTTCGTCAGGTTTTAATCCATATAACGCATACACCATAGCATCTATTTCTTTTTCTAGAGTTGTTATATCTGCTTCTGGGTTTTCTTGTTTTAAGGCTAATATTTGGTTGACTTTATTAATTAACTTTACATCATTTGAATTGCAAAGAGGAGAATTTCTTAAATAAATAGGCTTAATTTCATAATCAAGAAACCTTACAGAATATATCCAGTTAAATAATTTTGAATTTAAAACTCCTAATAAGCCTTCTAAACTATTTTCATCTTTAGAAATAATATTAGAGAGCCTATTTAAATTATAACAGTTATCATTATCAATAGTAGAAACTATACGCACTTTCATTGAAATATTCCTTGTTCTTACAACCAATATTTTTGGTCTATTAAAAAATTTCTCGTCAGGTAGTGAACGACCTAATTTACCTTTACTTCTAACAAATTCTTTATCATACATTATAAAACCTTTAGTTTTAACTTTACCATATTTAACAGGGATTCCTGTGCCAGGCACCATTGGGTGATATTTTTCATTAATTTTAGATTCAGAAGTCAGTTCATCTTTAATATAGCCTGTATTGATTCCTACACCAATGTCATACTTTGTGTCGATAAATGGAAAGGTTTTAAAAAGTTTGTCAATCAATGCATATTCTTTTCCGTCTAATAAATAATCAAAAATAAACCCATCATTATTAGTGAACCTTGATTGTTCGATTGTTTTTGACTTCGTATTATAGATTTCTTTAGGTTCGGAAGGTGTTTTTACATCTATCAAATTATTACTCTCTTTAGCTTTCTTTAAAATATAAACTACTGAATCGACTGTAGCTTCTTCAAAAACGTTTGGACCTAAAGGTATTAACTGCACTATTTGTGAGCTTTTTAAAATAAATTCTCTTGTTTTAGAAAATGAATTTTGTAAAATGAAGGAAGAATTAGTTATAAAAGAATGAAATGAATTTACCTTTTGTATTTTCAAAGAAAGTTCAATGAAAAATTTATATAAATCAAAGTTACCACTTGTTGCAAAAAAAATAGCTTTAAAATAATTTTTGTAGCTATCAAAATCAGCATTTCTGTATACATAAGGAGGATTTCCAATTACAACATCAAAACCTAAATAGTTTCCATTATCATCCAACACTTCAGGAAATTCAAAACGCCATTCAAATGCATTATTATAAATAGCATTATTTATAGTATCTTCTTTTTCTTGTACAAACTTATCGGCATCGGCTTTTAGCTTTTTTAGTTTGTCTTTTTCGGCTTTTTTAATTTTTTCGCCAAAAAGTGCTAAATTATCTAGTCGTTGTTTTTCGTTTTCATAGGTACCTACTGCTTTAGATACTTTGTCGATAAATTTATTGTCTAGTGTACTTTTAAAGTTGTTTTTTACTTCGTTTATTATTTCTAATACTTGGTATTTTTCCTCTTTACTGTTGGAGTTTTTATAATCGTTTACCGCTTTTTTATAATTGGTAAAATTGTATTTTACTTCTTTTCCTTTAAAGGCATCTTTTAAATCGTCTTGCAAATTAAAACGGCTTATCAAGGAGTTACCACATTTAATGTTAATATCTATATTTGGTAAGGTATGTAGCTGTTTCTTCTCTGTATAATAAGCGTTTTTTAATAACTCTATCCACAAACGTAAACGACATATTTTTACTGAATTTGGGTTAATATCTACACCAAATAAACAATTTTCTATAAGGATTTGTTTTTCTTCAAAGAGTGTTTTTTGTATACGAGCGCTTTCTGTATCATTAGGGTTGTATTCAAATAAATACCCGTTCGCATCTGATATGTATAGTTCGTCGCTTTCTATTTGTATATCAATTCGTAATGGTATCCCTTTTTCGTCTACTAATATGCCTAATTCATTTTTAATGACAATTAATTCATTAAGTGCAGATACTAAAAAGTGACCTGAACCTACTGCGGGGTCGCAAATGCGTAAACTATTTATGAGTGTATTGAATCGTTTAGAATTGTCGGGTTTAAAAAAACGTGATGTATATGCTTTTACATCTTCAAATGTCTCTATTGTATCATTTTCATTTTCTTTGAATTTTTGCACTACTGTTCTGCGTATGGTTTCTTTACACATATACATAGTTATGTATGCAGGTGTATAAAATGAACCATCTTTGTACCCGTTTATTTTTTCGAATATTAAACCTAATACAGATGCATTGATTAATGTTTTTGTTTCCTTTCCTTCAACTATTCCTTCTGTTCCATCAGTAGCAAAGTCATAAGCATCAAGAAATTTAAAAAGATAGTCTAATGTTTTTAGGTTGCCTTTAAATTTTTTACCATTAACATCTTTCAAAACAGTACTTGGATGAACTGTCATTTCATCATCTTTTAATGCTGAAATTGTGAAAGTCAAATCTTCCATACTACCATCCTCTACAGAAAACAAAGAACTATTTAAATATGGAATGTATTTATACGTTTCCGCGAATTTTTCATGTCTTTCATTGTAAGGTTTTGCTAAAGCTGAAAAAAACAAATCATTCAATGCATCAAAACCATTGATAAAACTACTATTTAAAAACTTGTATTCTTTTGCTCCTTTGTGATAGATTGCTAATTGTGATTCTAAAAGCTTAAGAAAAAGAATTCTATTTATCCAAGTCAAACATAATTCTAAACCAACATTAAAAGCTTTATTTCCTTGACCTTCTGTTAGATTTACTTTTCTTAAATAATCCTTATCTTCTAGTGTAAAAATGGTATTTTCTAATAATGATGCGTAATCTTTTGATTTACTATCTTTTCTTTGTATTACTTTTTTACTACCATCTGGTACCTCTTCTAAACCAATAATGTGTAGTAATTCGTTATAGAAGTTTTTGTTTAATTGGTTACTATCGTTTCCAAAACTATGTCCTAATAAATGAACATTAGAAAATATTTTAAAGTAAGTGTTTAGTTTATTATCATCTAAAGAGTTTAGGTTTACTTTGCTAAAATCTAAATACACAAATGGTAATTCCTCTTTAACTTCTTCAATATATTTTTTAGCAATTTCATTATAAAACAACTCATTTTTAGTAGTATCTTTTAAACCATCTCTAAAAGCTTCGTATTCTTTTATTAGTGCTTTATTTTTATAAAAATAATTGTAAAAATCTTCTGCTTTAAACAAAAACCATTCGTAGCCATTCGTAGCTATCAAATGTTTTATATTGTTATTTTTACCATCTAAACGTTCCCTTAAGTAATACAAAAGTAATTCTTGTAATGCTTTTTTATTTAGATTTCTTTCTGAAATAAACTCAACTTTATTACTTGGTTTTTTTGCTTCTATAATAACACCAATATCCGATTTTGCAGTACTGTCTAAATAGATTGCTAAATCTATTCTTTCTTTAGTGTTTATATAATTGTCTTTAAAAAATGTATTGGAAAAGAAATCTTTAAAGTGAGATTTTATATGCTCTTCACTTTCACCTTTTTCATCACTTAATTTTACTGCTTCTATACAGACTTTTAATTTTTCTATAAAAGTAGTAACATCATTCCTTAAAGGTTTGTGTTTTCTATATGCAGGATTTAGTGCCTTTCTAGTATTAATTTTATTCATAAAAAGATAATTATTTACTTTTCGTAAATGTATAAATATAATATTGTTATTATATTTATTTTCGACAAGGAATAATTTTAGTCAAAATCGAATTTCGAAAATATTAAGTTTTGACTTGGTTTATTAATTGGTTTTATAACTTTGGCACTATCGCTAACTTTATGATACTGCAAATATTCTTTAAAAAATGTGTCGCCTTTATAAAATGCTTCTTCAGGAGAAATGCAATTAAAAACACTTTTACTTAGATCAGTATCAAAACTGTTTTCTATATCTGTATTAAACTTAACTTCTTTTGTTGGCATTGCTTTATATAAATGCTCAAAACAATTTACTCCAGCATCAATATTGTTTATTTTAATTTTTAAAATTTCTTCTATCAATTCAAGTTTTAACTGGTTTTGAATATCTGTATCGGTTTGAATTTCCAATTCTGTAATTGCTCCAGCAATCGTGCATAAAATCAAAAATAATTGATGTACTGATTGTTTGTTTTCTTGGCTTGTTTCAAATGTTTGTAAGCTCTTTATAGTATCATTATTAAAGAGGTTACAATCTTTCTGTTTTCTTGGTTTATAAAAGCTTCCTGTACATAACAAATTGAATTTCTTAATTATAGCATACGTCAATAAATTGTTTCGTTTATGTCCTATAATTGTATTCTCACTCAAAAAACCGTAATCATTATTTTGAATTCGTTCACGCACTAAATCAATTAAATTTTTATAATTCAGCAAAATATTAATCTCTTTTATTGCTTTATTTTTTTCGTTTAAAAAATCAATATTTTTTTTGAATTGAGGTTTTCCAACAATATCAAAATCACGTTTTCTAAAGTTCTTTAAATCAAAACCATTGCTATTGTATTTAATCAGTCGTAAATAAGTCGCTCTAACATTAAAAACATAATTACTTTGTCTTCTTATGTGCTTCAATATTAATTCAAGTTCCAAAGGCTTTATTTTACGTTTATTCAAATGAAACAAAACATCTAACATATTTTCACAAAGTGAAATAAAAATTTGATTTGGATTCTCAACAAATTGTTTACGTGAGTAGATTAATGTTTCGCTTAAATTGATTACTTCTTCTTTTATTTCTTCAACAAAATCATTGTAGTTATTTAGATTAAAGCCAGCACTTATGTACTCAAAATTATCTATGTATATTATAAAAGTATCCGTTTTGCCTTTGATTTGAGGTTTTTTGAAATCGTGTTTAGTTACCATATTTAAACCATTTGGCAAACTATTAATGTAAGCATACGGCAATCGCTTGTCTGATAAATAGAAGTTTTCTCTTATTACTGGTCTGTTAAGTTCTTTCAAACCAAAATCACAATTTGGGTGTACTCTTAAAATTTGCGGTTTTGTTTTATCATCTATAAAAAGTACTGCATCGTGAAGCCGTGCGCCACGCTGTAAATTATTAATGCTTACAAAATTATTTATTGCGGTTTCTTCTTGGTCAGTCATAAACGAAATAAATTTATATTTTTCGTTATGCGTATAGTATAACAAATCTGTACTTTGTTCATCTGTATAACCACAATCTAAGAAAAAAGCCTCTGTAAACTCTTTACTTTTATATTTGCCACTATTGCAAATAGTATTAAACAAAATCTTTGCTTCACTCCTTGTTATGCCTTTTGTAAGCATCAAATTATTATAAATGTCATCTTTTAAATTCGCTCCTGTTTCAATGTCTAAAAATGTAGGGAATGCACTTTTTATGTCACATTCGATTAACTTAAACGGTGCTAATGGTCTTAATTGCCTTGATGTTTTAGGCAATGGATTATATTCTCTATGGTCTTTAATTGAAATATTAAAATGCGAAGTTGATAATTTCAATTCTTTGCATATTAAAAACAAAATACCGTAATACCATTGACTAACCAATGTAAACCCATTAATCGGCATTGATTTTGACTTTCTACTATCAACATCAATATACTTTTTATCTAAATAATTTCGATCAAAATTATACTTTTCAATTGGTAGCTTTTCTCCAGTATTTATGTAGTGATTAACGTAATCTATATGCTGGTGATATCCAAAATATTGAGAATTAAAAAACCAAGCACTTTGTATTATTAGCCAACAATGTTTAAATAATGGCGCATCAACTAATGAATAGAACTTTATATCTAATTCATAAATTGCCGTATAGGTTGTTAAATTATTAGCATCAATAAACCCTTTAACCTTTTCAATTGTATAGTACTTGTCTTTTATTTTATGCGTGAAAATTTCACTATAAAAATAAGCCATAGCCAAAAGTGTAATTTCTGAAAACGATACGCCAAATCCGTTTTTATTGTCGCCTTTCATATTGTTTAAAGCGTTTATAAAATCAGTTTCGATATTCTTTGAAATACGGTTTTGAATATCAGTTTTTAAATTAGAATTATTATAAAAATCTAACTTAATCCATTCAGCAATATAAGTTTTTGGTACGGCTTTATTGTTTGCCGTTTCCATAGCTTATATTTTTATAAATACACTTGAAACTATACTATAAATGATTTGCTTAAAAGCACTAAAAACCTTAAATTTGTTTTGCTTTAATACCTCAAAATAAGGACTTTGTAAATATCTACTTTGCATAGTCCTATTTTTTTAAAGGAATTAAACATTCCAATAATTCCGCTTTTTTGTAGTATCTGCGGTTTCCAATTCCATAAGCAACAACTTTACCTTTGTTTGTCCAATACCATAACGTGCTACTATCAATGTGCAAATAATCGCACGTTTGTTCTCGGGTTAATAACTCATCAGGATTGTGAGTATTTGTGGTTGCTTTTTTTTGCTCTAAAAATTCAAGTGTTTTTAAAGCAATTTTTTCAGTTAAATCATCTACTGAAATTGGTGTTAAAATTAAATTGTGCATCTTTTTATCTTTAAAAGTTTACACAAACCACGTGAGGTATTTTAAGGGGTATTTTTAGGTACGTACCCCGAAGTACCCAGTTATTTTGAATTATATTTATCTTCTATGTAATTACTAATTAATAGACTGTTATTTGATAATCTAATAATTTCATTTTTCCATTCTTTACTAAAGGCTTTTGAAATTAATCTTTCGTTGTTTAAGTCAATTTTTATAAATTCTCTGTAAAAACTTTGTCCAGTAGTTCCCGTTTTTTCTCTTCCTATTTTTTCTATTTCTCTTTTTACAAAAGTTCCTTCAATACTTTTTGGAGGTTGTTGTCCATTTGCACTTAACTCAATCCAATACAGCAAAGCATACCATTTTTCTGCAATTTTTTTTTGTTTACCTTTATTAGGTTTATCGGCTGTATTTTGTTGAGGTTCTTTAATTATAAAATCATAAATTTCAAAGTAAGGTTCTACAATTAGTTTAAATTCCGCTATCAGTTCTTTAATAAAATCATTTGATTTATTTCTCTCTAATACGAAATACATTCTTTTTAATAGATATTTTTTATCTGAAATATTATATCTATCTTCTTTTAAAATAACATTTGGTAGCATTCGAAATCTCATTGGCAAACAACCTAAATCCTTTTCGTTTTCAATATTTTCAACTAATTTGACAATTGCTTTTTCAAACTCTGTTATTAGCAATTCATTATTAATATCCTGTTCCCAATAATCCGTTTTTGGTTTTTCTTTTGATTCTATTTTGCTTATAGTATCATTATACCAATTCATAAACGAAGCCTTTAAAGTATCGCTATTAATACTTAAAATTCCGAAACCATACATTATTGCTTTCTTGGTAAAATTTAGCCAATTTAAACCGCGAATATATGAGAGGTATTTACTGGCATAAAATGCCGGAATTTGCTACATTGAATTTTTTCAATAATACAGAGAAACTTCCCAATTGGTACTGGACAGGAAAAACAAAAATGAACTGCCTTAAAGATGCCATAAAACAGTCTCTGACATTTGCCTACGCACATCATATCCAGCGTTTAATGATTACAGGAAATTTTGCTCTTCTGGCCGGAACAGATCCCAGCGAGGTTGATGCCTGGTATCTCGGTATTTATATAGATGCGCTCCACTGGGTCGAAATTACCAATACTCGAGGTATGAGCCAGTTTGCAGACGGGGGAATTATAGGTACGAAGCCTTATGTAAGTTCAGCTTCTTATATTGATAAAATGAGCCATTACTGCGGGACCTGTTTTTATAATAAAGCAAAAAAAACAGGCGATAAAGCCTGTCCTTTTAACAGCCTGTATTGGAATTTTTATGACAGGCATGAAAGTAAGCTTGCCCAGAATCCGAGAATTGGAATGATGTATAAACTATGGCATAACATGAAGCCTGAAGATAAAACGGCATTATTACAGCAGGCGGATTATTATTTAAAACATATCAATGAGCTGTAAAGACGCCATTGATAGTATTACAAAAGAAAAAGCTGCCTTTTAAGGGCAGCTTTCCATTATGAGCAGGGATGAATTTTTAAGAAATCTCAATCATCCTTGGTGTCTTTTCTCTGGCCTGTTCCAGTTTTGGAATAGAGAGCAGTAAAATTCCGTTTTCATAACGGGCACGGATTTTATCCTCGTCTACCACATTTTTAGGAAGTACAAAACTTCTCTGGAACGATTGATAACTGAACTCTCTGCGGGTGTAATTTTCCTGCTCTGTATTTACCTGATGCTGCTTGGATGAAGAAATCAGCAGCTGTCCATTATCAAGGGTAACTTGAAAGTCTTCCTTGTTCATACCAGGCGCGGCAACTTCTACTTCATAATTCTCATCAGTTTCCTTAATGTTTACTGAGGGCAGTGTGGTGCTTGTGGTTGAAAAATTGTTGTTTTCCCAATTGAAAAGATCGCGGCCAAAAACATCATCAAAAAACAAGCGTTGGAACCCAGGCACGCTGGCTCCGTTTCTTCTAATAAGATTCATAACTGTAATTTTTAAAATTGTTATACAATAAATTTTTGAACTTGCACAAAGATGTGCGCCAGCAAAAAAACAAAAAATATGCCAGTGGTTAATTCTGACATTTTTTCATAATTAATTATGAAAAAATGTCATTTTGATCTATAAATCGTTGCAGCTGTTTTATTTATGATCCAAAATTAATAGTTTCAGGAAAAAATACCACTTCCCCTGTAGTAATGTCGTGTGATCCTCCAACAATTCCAATTTCTCCCTTTTCAATCATTTCTTTGAGTATCGGACTGCGCTGCATAATTGATGCAACAGTACGTTTAACATTAATAACCGAAACATTTTCCACAAAAGCAGCATTGCCTGAATTGCGGTTTTCTTTTGTCTGGGTTTCATCATCAACTGCAGGTCTTATTTTGGTCAGTAACGCTGTGAGATTACCCATTTCGACGTGGTCGCAGGCACCTTTTACAGCACCGCATTTGGTATGGCCGAGTACTACAATAATTTTTGACCCTGCCACCTTGCAGCCAAATTCCATGCTGCCTAAGATATCCTCGTTGATAATGTTTCCGGCAATACGTACGCTGAAGACATCCCCAAGTCCCTGATCGAAAATTAATTCTGCTGAAGTTCTACTATCGATACAGCTCAGAATTACAGCAAAAGGATGCTGGCCGTCTGAAGTTTCATTGGCCTGCTGCAGAAGATTACGGTTTACTTTCAGGTTGCTTACAAATCTCTGGTTTCCTTCCTTTAGAAGCTCTAAAGCCTTGGAAGGAGTTATTGCTGCCTGCATTTCTTTAGTTAATGTTTTCATTTGTGAGTGGTGTTTAATGTTTATGATAAAAAAAAATTCCGGCTGCCGCGATTTAGGTATTTCAGGTTCTTTTAAAAATTCTTTTATATTGATTTGAATTGTTCTTGCTATATTGTACTGACCATAATACGAATACCATATTAAATACTGAAAAAAAGCTATATATCTACTAATGCATATAACTCAAAAGAAGTTTATTTTAGTTTTATTAATTAAAAGATAGTCAGCAAATTTACCTGTTGAAAAGCTATAAAAAAAATCGCTTTAAGAAAAAAAATAATATTTTAAATACCGTTTTACCAACCCTAACATGGCGATAATATAATTATTTTTAGAAAAACTGACTTACTAAAGTTTCTTCAGTTACGGCCTATGGAACAATAATGTCTCAAAATTGAAAATGATTCCCTATTTTAGTTGAAATTGTGAAATACCTAAGCAAAATAATATAAAGAAAATCAGCAGAAGAAATTTACCTTCGATGATTAAAACAACTAAAACGCTATGTACCAAAATCCAGGACTTTTGAATGATATAGTGGGGGCACTTCCTTTGCCTGTCGCAGTATACACAGGAGACAGCTTAAAGGTTGAAATTGCCAATCCTGCCATGATCAGGACCTGGGGAAAAGGAGATCAGGTAATTGGAAAAAATTATCCCGATATTGTTCCCGAAATTCAAGACCAGCAGATTATTGATCAGGCTCTTACTGTCCTTAAAACCGGAATCCCATTTCATGCGAAAAATAAAAAAGTAGACCTTGTTATTCAAGGGGTAATGACCGAACACTATTTTAACTACAGTTTTATTCCTCTTTTTAATGAGAAAGGCGAAGTATACGGAGTGCTTAATACGGGAGCCGATGTCACTGATCTTCACCAGGCTAAAGAAGAGGCAAAAAGTGCAAACGAAAAACTTACCATGGCAATTGATGCCGCGGGTCTTGGAACCTACGAAATAGATCTGGCTACAAAAACAGTTAAAACTTCAGGAAATTTTAACGCCATCTGGTCTATTGAAAAAGAGGTAAGTAATGAAGAGCTGATCGCCAGGCTGCATCCGGATGATTTACCCGTACGCGAAAAAGCGCACGAGCAGGCCCTGATCACTGGAAAAATCAGCTATGAGACAAGGATACTTCAAGAGGACCATTCTGTAAAGTGGACAAAAATTAATGGTAAGATAATCAATGACCAGCAAGGGAACCCAAAAACAATTATCGGCATTATACAGGATATTCAGGAGCAGCGTGCCTTTGAAGAAGAGCTGAAAAAACAGGTTGTCGACCAGACAGAAGAACTGCAGCGTTCCAACAATGACCTGCTGCATTTTGCAGGAATAGTGAGCCATGACCTCAGGGAACCTGTTCGAAAAATTAAAATATTCAACACCCTTTTAAGCAATGAGAAAAAACCAGGTTTCTATAGAACTTCAAAAAAATACCTTTCTAAAATTAACCACTCTGCTCAAAGGATGGAAAACATAATTGAGGGCATCCTCACCTATTCTACCCTGGACAAAACTGCGCAGTCCTTCGAGAAAATAGACCTTAATGAAATCCTTGAAAACATAAAGACAGATCTCGAACTTGTTATACAGGAAAAAGATGCTGTTTTAATTACATCCGAGCTTCCTGAAATAGAAGGCGCGTCAATTTTAATCAACCAGCTTTTCTACAACCTGATTCAAAACGCGCTTAAATTCTCAAAAGCAGACGTGCCGCCAAGGGTAATTATAACCTCTGGTCTTATAAATGATAACGGTGTTGACTGCGTGAAAATAATAATTAAAGATAACGGCATTGGACTGGATCCGGCATTTAACGAAAGGATATTCAACGCTTTTGAAAGACTGCATTCCAAAGACCAGTACGAAGGGAATGGTCTTGGCCTTGCACTGTGCAGAAAAATTGTTAAAAGACACAATGGAAGCATCACGGCAGCAGGCGAAAAAGACAATGGAGCTGAATTCACTGTCATACTTCCTCTTAGACATGAGGATAAAATTTCCTAAAGATTTATTAGATCGTATTACAGCAACTATTATTTCGCTTCTCTATAGATTTCAATTTTGCCTGCAACAGCAAAACTTAAAAGATAATCTATTGCTTCTGTATAGGTATCATTCGTTAAATTAATCTTCATTTTCTTGTAAAACGGACCCGCTGACTGTATATTCTGATTTGTGGATAGTATAAAATAATGCGGCAGGATGTGTTTTGCTGTTTCTTTACGCAGCACTGCCTCTGTGATTTCTTCTTTTTTTTCTTCAATAAAATAATTTCCTGGAAAATTTAATCTGTTTTGATCTATAAATACCAAAAGCTGGTCGAGTTCCATTTTGCTGAATGCCTGCAGCTTTATAGTCCTGCTGTTAAGGCTCATAAGTTTAAGCCATGTGATATTTACAACCAGCTTTTTTAAAACTGCATCATTATTAAAATAAGCTAACTGCGTATTAAGTGAATACATACAATGCAGACCAGTTTTGAATTAAAAATTTATGAATTTGATGATGCGAAAAATGCTTTTAAATACTGATAATGGAGCAATGATAACCAAGAATGCTCTTTATTGGCTTCTGAACAGTTTTAAAAGTCCCTCTTTTACCCTGCTAACTTAGTGAGAATTAGACTGAGAAAATACCAACGATAAAATTTAGAATCATTCTATTTTTTTTACTTCATAAACTGTTAGATTTTAAAGTAATTTTATTGTGTAAACAAATCGAATTCAATACAATGAGGTTAGAAAAGGACGAAAAATCGCTGCACGAATATCTTCAGGAAATTGATAAAAAAATAGATCTTTTAAATGATCAAAAGATACTGTTTTTTATTGATTATTTGGCACTTGGCCTCAGCAAGGATGACGCAGAGGACTGTCTTAAATGGGAAAATATCTTATTTGTGGTGCCGGACCGCCATATATCCAATCAAATAAAAAAATACAAATACTCCATATCCAGAATTCATTTTCTGACCAACCCTAACGCTGAGAAGATCCATATTTTCGATTTCAACGACTGGAGGAACAGCACCCGAAATAAAACACAATTTCAGATCAGGGAATTTCTCAAAACCAATTTTGGAGGTGTAAAAAAACAAGATCATGATTCCAAGTAAAATTTAAACAACCAAAAAAACAGCACTATGCACAACGAAAACCATTATATCAACAGAAGCGGATGGCTCAGGGCTGCGGTGCTCGGAGCAAACGACGGAATACTTTCCACTACAAGTTTAGTTATCGGGGTTGCAGCGGCAAGTGCAACCAGAGAACCTATTCTGCTTGCTGCTGTTGCAGGACTGGTGGCCGGGGCTCTTTCTATGGCAGCTGGGGAATACGTATCGGTAAGTTCCCAATCAGATGTCGAATCTGCTGATTTAACAAGAGAGAAAGCTGCACTTGAAACCATGCCTGATGAAGAACTTGAGGAATTAACAGAGATTTACATTCAAAGAGGACTTGATAAAGAGTTAGCCGGACTGGTCGCACGCAAATTGATGGCTCACGACGCTCTGGCTGCCCATGCAAGAGATGAACTGGGAATCAATGAAATCACCCAGGCCAATCCCCTGACTGCTGCCTTTGCATCAGCAGTATCGTTCATTGTGGGCGGTACACTTCCGCTTTTGACAGCTATTTTTGCTCCCATAAAAGACATGGTATTTTTCCAATATGGATTTTCGATACTTTTTTTAGCTTTTTCAGGAATTCTAGCAGCTAAAGCAGGTGGGTCAAATACATTCAAAGCTGTTTTGCGCATCTGCATTTGGGGTACATTCGCAATGGCAGCCTCTGCTCTGGTTGGATATCTTTTTGGAGTTCAGACCGCTTAAAAATTAATCTAATCTTAAGCGCGTCCGAAAAATAAGAACCACAACAATTCGTTATTTCGTATATATCTAAAAACAAACTGTAAAATGAAACTAATCACAATGTTCTTTTTACTGACAGTGCTTCCGATTAATTGGGAACCTGACTTTAATAATGCAAAAAAAACGGCAAAGGAAAAGCACGAATTAATTCTGCTGAACTTCTCGGGTTCAGACTGGTGCGGGCCTTGTATCGTCCTTCGCAGAGATTATCTTGAAAGTCCGAGCTTCACTGATATGGCAAATGAAAACCTGGTGCTGGTTAATGCTGATTTTCCAAGAAAGAAAAAAAATATTGGCCCCCCTGAGCAGGTCAAACGCAACGAAGATTTAGCTGAAATATACAATAAAGAAGGAAGTTTCCCCTTAACCCTACTTCTCGATGCCGATGGCAAAGTACTTAAAACCTGGCATGGAAAACCAGAAATATCACCCGAGCAGTGGACAGCCGAAATAAAAGCAATCTGTGAGAGCCGAAAATAACATCCGCAAAAACTATAAATTCTCGCAATCCCTGAAACTCATGGGGAACAACTTTACTATTACTGTTGTGGCCCAAAATGAAAAAACAGGAAATGAGCATATTGCCCTAGCAGTTGAAGAAATCAGAAGGATTGAAAAACTTTTAACTACTTATAAAGAGGACAGCCAGACGAATTTGATCAACGATAATGCAGGAATAGCAGCCGTCAAAGTTGATCTGGAAGTCTTTAATCTCATTGAAAGGTCTATGGGAATTTCCAGAATTACACAAGGTGCATTTGATATCTCTTATGGAAGTATCGATAAAAGCCTATGGAATTTTGACAAAACCATGACCCGTTTACCTGATGCGGAAACGGCACTAAAAATGGTGCATCTTATCGATTATAGAAATATAATCCTGGACAAAGAAAACACCACTGTATTTTTAAAAGAAAAAGGAATGCGGATTGGTTTTGGAGGCATTGGAAAAGGATATGCCGCCGAAATGGCAAAGCAGGTTCTGATGAGAAACAATGTCCACAGCGGTATTATCAATGCCAGCGGGGATTTATCTGCGTGGGGACTTCAGCCTGACGGCAGAAAATGGACTATTGGAGTTGCTGATCCAGACTCTCCCAATGCTGCTTTTTCGTATATGGAAATCTCTAATAAAGCAGTGGCAACTTCTGGAAATTATGAAAAGTTCGTCACCATTAACGGTAAAAAATATTCGCATACCATTGACCCAAAAACAGGTCTGCCTATAACAGGAATAAAAAGTGTTACCATTATAGCTTCAAATGCAGAATTTGCAGATGCGATGGCCACCCCAATTGCTGTGATGGGAATTAAAGCAGGCCTCTTTTTAATAGATCAGATACCTGATTTATACTGCATAATAATTGATGACAACAACAAAATTTACACCTCCAAAAACATCCGTCTAAAATGAAAAAGCCAAAGCAAAAAATTCTCGTACTCTTATGCAGTACTGCTCTTGCCGGCCTGCTGCTCACCTCCTGCACTTCTGTGAAGGAATATCAAAAAGGAAAACTCAATGACTCTGAAATGGTGCTTTCCAACAGGAAAATCGAAAAAACGGAACTTAGTTTCCAATCCTACCGCGAGGGAGCTTCCGGGGCAAATTCAGGAAAAAGCGGCGGCGGGTGCGGCTGTAATTAATTTTCATACGCTAAAAAATGAAAAGAATTTTCATAACAGGATTTGCTTTACTGGCATTGTTTCAGACAAGAGCACAAAATGTACCTGCTGATTCTACCAGTTACAAGAGCAAAAAATTAAAGCTGGAAGAAGTAAATTTAGTCTCAAGCTATTATAAGCAGAATGGAGACAATTCAGCTGTTACAGGAGGGATTGGTTCGCAGCATCTTACCGATATTGCCAATACCATTGATGTAAAACTGGTAAAATACGGAGAAACAGGAATCAAACATACTTTTGATATTGAAGCAGGAATTGACCACTATACCTCTGCCTCTTCCGATATGATTGATTTAAGCGCCAATTCATCTGCTTCTTCTTCAGATAACCGCTTCTACCCTTCATTGACTTATTTAAGGGAAAATGAGGAAAAAGGAAGGACCTATGCCTTCGGGGTCTCGTCATCAACCGAGTTTGATTATCAGTCTTTTGGAGCAAATATTGCCTTCTCGCAAAAAACAAAAAACAAAAACGGGGAATTTACAGCCAAATTTCAGACTTTTATTGATCAGTTAAAACTCATTGAGCCCGTGGAACTTCGCGCGCCCGGAAGCGAAGGCTACGGAAGTGCCAATAGGAATACATTTGCCGGAACGCTGAGTTATTCCCAGGTCATCAATAAAAACCTGCAGGTGCTTCTTGTTGGAGATTTTATCAGTCAGAATGGATACTTAAGCCTTCCTTTCCACAGGGTATATTTTACTGATGGGTCTGTTCATCAGGAGAAAATGCCTGA
This sequence comes from Flavobacterium potami, assembly GCF_020026915.1. Taxonomy (GTDB): domain Bacteria; phylum Bacteroidota; class Bacteroidia; order Flavobacteriales; family Flavobacteriaceae; genus Flavobacterium; species Flavobacterium potami. The sequence goes on from NZ_JAINUY010000003.1 coordinate 345,569, forward strand.
TACCAGACTTAAAATTCCCCTTGGAATAAGGGCCAGTTATTTCCTAGGTGACAATGTGATTATCAGGGCTTATTACAGGTACTATACAGATGACTGGAGCCTGAAAGCACATACGGCCGATCTTGAAATTCCAGTCAAATTAGCTCAGGCATTTTCGATAAGTCCGTTTTATAGATATTATACTCAAACTGGAACGAAATATTTTAAACCTTATGGAGAACATAGCGGAGCAGACGAATATTACACCAGTAACTATGATCTATCTAAGTTTGACAGTAGTTTCTTTGGAATGGGAATGAAATTCACGCCACTTAACGGAATCTTTGGACTTAAACACTGGAATACTTTGGAGATTCGTTATGGGCATTATACCAGAACCACTAATATGACTTCTGATATTATCAGCATTAACATAAAATATAAATAACACATAATCAAACACTTAATCAAACACTTAATCAAACACTTAACAACATATACGTTTTTCGGCACGTTTATTGTTTTTACCGAAATATATTTAATGACTTAAAAAATAAAATCATGAAAACTTTAAAATATTTTTTGATCGGAATTTTATTCCTCTCATTTAGTTACACTCAGGCTCAGGTATCAGTAAATGTGAATATAGGAACACCTCCTGCATGGGGACCTGCCGGTTATTCAGATGTTCGTTATTATTATCTGCCGGATCTTGAAACTTATTATGACGTAAGCACATCAAATTATGTTTATTTAAATAACGGACAATGGGTTAGAACCAGATCGCTGCCTTCAGCCTATAGAAACTATGATCTTTATAATGAGTACAAAGTAGTACTGACTGATTACAGAGGAGACAGACCTTATGACAACTTTAAATCTCACAAAGTAAAATACGGAAAAGGGTATAAAGGAAAACCTCAAAAAACAATAGGACAAAAACCCGGAAAAGGAAATAATAAAGATAAAAGCCACCATGATAATGGAAACCATAATGAAAATGGGAAAGGCAAAGGAAATGGGAAACATTAATCTAAAAGAGGCTTTGGGGAGCCTCTTTTTTTATATCAATTTTCTAAATTATATTGCTGGGCAAAATTATATAAAATTTTAAAAAAGTCTATAAGCCACGAATTGTAAAATCGCGACGAAAATATTTTTTATCTTTTTTTACATCTTTTACATCAATCCCCAACAGGACATCTAAACCAAATTCATAAAGCCACTGGAAGACAGACAACTACATATAATAAGCCAATTTCTTCAAATCATCCAAAAAAAATGTTGAAATTTGTCCCGTAGGGGTCACAAAGCCAAATGGCGCCAATTGAAGACAATTTGGCGCCATTTTTTATTTGTTTGAAATGATTCGCTTTCTTGGCGTTAAAAACCAGCCACTCTTTTTTCTCTTTTATGTTTCGCTTTCATAATTGCAAAAGCCCCGAGAACAATTAGAAGCATTGGAATTGCAGCTATGTTTACTCCTTTCCATCCCCACCTGCTCAGAAGGTCTCCTGCTGAAAGGCTCGAAATGCTCATGATAATGTAAACAAAAAAATCATGAAAAGCCTGGACTTTTTCTTTTTCATCTTCTCGATATACCTTTGACAATAAAGTTGAGCCGCCTACAAACATAAAGTTCCAGCCTATTCCAAGAAAGATAAGACCGGACACAAAATGAAGAAAATCAGTGCCTGTCAGAACCAGATATAAATGCAAAAACAGTATGCCTACACCAGACAGAATTATTCTGCCCGTGCCAAATTTCTCAATCAAAGTGCCGGTAAAAAAAAAGGCACAAACATTCCAAGCACATGCCACTGTATCACAACAGACGAATCATCGCCGGAATAGCCGCAGTGGTGCATTGCCAAAGGTGTTGCGGTCATAATCATTATCATCACGGAATATCCTACTGCCGAGGATAATAAAGCCAAAATGGTTTTATTCTGTCCCATAATTTCCCCCAGCGGTGTTGATTGCTTAAACTGAAAATCCTTCTGCTGCGCCGTTATACGTTTTTTCTCTTTTAGACCAAAAATAACCAGAAAAGAAATGATACTAAAAAAGAGATGGATAAAAAGGAATAGGCAAATGAAACCGCGCCAATATTCTGGGTAGATCTGGCTAAGGCCGGTCCCGCAATTGCGGCCACAACTCCGCCTCCGATCACAAATGATATTGCTTTTCCTTTGATCTTCTGAGGAACCTAATCGGCGGCGGCAAAACGATAATATTGTGTAAAAGCCTGGCAGACTCCTAAAAGGGTGTTTCCTAAAACAAATAGAACAAATGAGTTTTTTAAAATAGCGTAAAATGAAAGCATTCCCGCAAGCACGCCGATGATTGTCCCAATAAGAAATGCTTTTCTCTGGCCCATCTTTTTAATAATAAGAGAAGCGAGAATCATCATAAGAACGGTTCCAACTGAAATCATAGCAATGGGCAGCGTAGCCAGACTTTTCTCTGGCGCAATCTCTAAACCGACAAGACCAGATAAAGCCATAACCAATATAGAGCCCGTCTGAAAAAGAGCTTGGGCAGATGAAAACAATAAAACTGTACTCCATCTTTTTTTTATTTTATTCCTCATACTTTTTTTTAAAATTAAATGACAGTTCCGCAAAAAGCGATTCCCCGCGATCATTGTTGTACCAGTTTTGCAGAGCAGCCTTTCCAGTTTCAAAACTGGCATTCTCAGCTTTCATCTTTTCCATAGGTTGGGATATATCTGGCGAAATTGTAGAAAAAACGGAAGGTGCCGATGGTTTTGAAGTAGGCGAAGCGGTTTTTGCACTTTCACCAAATGCCCGTGGCTATGCCGAATATGTAGCGGTGAAAGTCGATTTTTTAGCTAAAAATATTAGGAGAAAGCAAAAATAAGCAAAACGGTTAAGACCGTTCATATACAGTGGTTTATAAAACGTGAGGCAAAATTTGGAAGTAGGTGTCCGACAAGTTTTGGGCTTAAAATGACAAGGTTAGGTTACTAAATCGTTCAGGCAAATCGGTTTCTTACACCAATGCCGCCCCAACAGAGTTTACCGAAAAACTAAAGCAGTTTGGCGTTCCCGAATTTGCCATTTTACTAACCGCCGGTTTTGCCGAAGATCAGAAAAACCACCAGTTTGAAGAGGTAACAAACGATCTGGAAAACCTTTTGGGAAGAAAACCTTTGGCATTGAAAGAAGCATTAAAAGAAATCTATGAGTTGTAACAGCCCATACGACCTCATTAATGGTAAAATCTTACACCACCACACTCAGAATTTGCCGGGTGTGGTGGTGTATTTTAGATTGTTTTTTTTTTTGTTAGTTTTGCATATATAATTCATCTGACAGATTGATTAAGAATATCCAATATTTCTTCCCAGGTCAGATGCACATAAAAACGATGCAAGATTTTGAGTACATAAAAATTGTTCCTGACAAACGGCTCTCCGGTTTTGTGGAGAGTTTCCTGCTATGCGCCAATCATACCGATGAAGATAAAGAAGTCATTATTTTTCCCGATGGAAGAGTGGACATTATGTTTAGCTGTACAGATCAGGAACCATTGGTAGCCGAATTATTTAATCTGGATAAAAAAGCAAGGCGGTATATTTTCAAAAAGCAAACAAAGCTTTTTATGGTATGTCTTACCTTGCTCGGTGCCGAATACCGGCTCGGATACAACGGGACAGATTTTGGAAAAGATGAGATTCGGCTTCCCGCAGGTTTTTGGGATATTTCTAAAGAAGACCTTACAAGCTTAGATAGCTTTGCAGAAAAGGTTTCGGAAAAACTTTTGGAAATATTCCCGAAAAAGATGGATGAAAGAAAGCAACAGCTTTTTGAGCTTATCTATTCGTCAGGTGGTAAGGCGTTATCAAGTACCCTCCTTACAGCAAGAAAAAACTCAAATGGCTAAAATCGCTTTTGGAACGAATTTTTTAATGACACAACCAAAGAACACTCCGTAAAAAATCAATTTAATTTTGACGATGGACATTACAAACCTTCCCGAAGATCTATGGGAACATAACGAAACTCATACTTCGGATTTGCAAATTTTCAATTACGAAGTGTATAAGAACGGTTCTAGAAACAGGATTGGCCTGAATAAAAATGTATTCAGTTTCTTATTGGATGGTCAAAAAAACATTCACTTTTCTAATGATATCATTTCAATCAATGAAACACAATCGCTACTTATCACATCTAATAATGTTTTGGTTACCGAACTGGTAGGTGTAAGCTCATACCGTTGTTTACTCTTCTTCTTTTCTCACAAAAACATCACCGATTTTTTATTGAAACATTCCCATTCTTTCAGTCAGAATGCCTCAGATAAAAAGATAACGGATATACCTTATTTCCTCTTAGAGAAAGACAATTTTATCATCCATTATATTCATTCGCTCCAACAGATTTTTGGTTTGCAACAATCTATCTCTCAAAAGATTTTGGAACTGAAATTTGAAGAAATAATGCTTTATCTGGCTGATAAATATGGGACGGTATTTTTAGATTACTTACATTATTTACTAATCAATGAAAGAGAATTATCATTTAAAATGGTAATTGAAAAGAACCTTTATACGAACTTGAATATTGACGAAATAGCCTTTCTGTGCAATATGAGTGCCTCTACTTTTAAGAGAAAATTTATAAGTATATACCAGAAATCTCCAGGGAAATGGTTTCAGAAAAAACGGCTTAACAAGGCCAAAGAATTGTTACATAATAACCAAGTCACACCTTCCGAAATTTTTATGGACTTTGGCTATGGCAGCTTGTCAAATTTTAGTGCAGCCTTTAAAAATGAATTTGGGTATAGCCCCAACCACATCCACTCTAATTGACCTCTTTTCATAACTTATTGAACCAAACTAATAAACGAAGCAGCGCTGGTTTTTTCTAATTTTGTCTGATTAAAGAATTGTTTAACTAAAAAATAAAAACAATGAAAAAATTAGGATTGTTAGTTCGGTTGGAAGCAAAGGCCGGCCAAGAAAAAAACGTTGAAGATTTTATTACAGGAGCATTACCGCTTGCTCTTGAAGAAGCCGGTACCGTTACGTGGTATGCATTCCGTATTGATGCTTCTACCTTCGGTATTTACGATACTTTTTCAAACGAAGAAGGCAGAGAGGCACACCTTGGCGGTAAGATCGCAAAAGCATTAATGGAAAATGCACCAGACCTATTGGCAACACCTCCGTCTATTGAAAAATTGGACATTTTAGCTGCCAAATAGCCTAAGATAATACCATTATATTTAAGGGAGGATTTTGCAAAAACTCAGCAAAATCCTCCCTTAATTGTTCAAAAAAATATCTTCTCTTCCTCATTTTTTAGATATTTAAAAAATCAACCCAAAAAAGCTTACGTCCTTTGCATTATCAAATTTAAAGAGATGCAAAAGGTAAAAGAAACCACGGATAAACACCTTGTCCTCGTTGCCGACAGCGATGGGATCAATACCGTTTTCCTGATGCTGGTGGAGCGGCTCAAAGATGACCGTTTGTATGGGGAGCATTTAACGCTGCTCTATGTTTCCGACAATTATGGGTTTGTCTTCAAAGAAGAACTGGATATCCTGACCAAACGTTTTCCAACTCGTTTTTTGACCTGCTACGAAAGTTCCCACCGACAGGAAACACTGGAAGCTATTATCAATACCAACACCAAAAAACAAATGGAATTCCATCTTGATCTGGCAGAGGAAGAAAGATAGAGTATATGTTCCGAACTCCACTTTCTCGGCATTGACGACCGCAACATTCATATCATTACCCATCAATTATATCAAAATCATTAAAAAAAATAAAAATGAAAGCAAGATAAAGCAAGATTAGGTTATATCTCCTTGATCGTAGGTTCTATACTGACATTAGGTTCATGTAAGAACAAAGAAGGAGACACAAAAGAGGAAACGAGCCCCTTTTCGGTAGTTGCCCAGAAAATAGAGGAAAATTCATATGCCTCCAATATCTCTGTAAGCGGTAACATCGAAGGAAACAAGACGGTACGACTGGGCTTTATGGTTGCCGGGAAGATTGACAGGATCAACGTGAACGAAGGACAGAACGTCGGACAGGGACAACTCATCGCAACACTCGATCCTTCCAACTACAGCATTGCCAAAGAGATTACCGATGTACAGGTGAACCAGGCAAGCGATGAGTACAGCAGGCTTAAACTCATGCACGACCGAAACAGCCTTAGCGAAAGCGATTTTAAAAAAATCGACTTTACCCTGCAAGGTGCCAAAGCACAACAAAAATTACAGGGAAAAAATCTTTCCGATACCCGTCTATTCTCCAATCAGCGGAATACTATTACGCAAACTGGCAGAGCCTGGGGAAATTGTTTCAACCGCAACGCCTGTATTGGTTGTAACCGATATCAACAGGGTAAAGGTAAATGCCTATATACCCGAAAACCAGCTCAGCCAGATCCGTATCGGGCAGGAAGCTCAGGTTCTGGTGGGTGCACTGGGTGAAACCTTTACCGGAAAGGTTACGGAGGTTGGCCGTTCTGCCGATGTTACGACACGGGCTTTCACGGTGAAAATTGAGGTTCCCAACCCAAAACACAACATTCGTCCGGGAATGATCGCAGAAGTACAACTGGCTTTTCTACTTCACACGATTTTAAAGTGGCAAAAATTCTTGCAAATGATTTAATTCAAGTTTATCTAGAGAATCAGTTATCGAATTTAAACAAACATATAGGAATTGCGAACAGCGATATTGGAAAGATGAGATTACAATGGACGGAAAGTAAAACAGCCTTAATAGAATTGATCTATGCGTTACAATCTTATGCTGTTTTTGATATGGGAAAGGCTGACATTCAAGCTATCGCTAAATATTTTGAAAATGTTTTTGAAATTGATTTGGGTGATTTTTACCATACGTACCTTGAAATAAGAAACAGAAAAATAAACAGAACAAAGTTTCTTGATTCGCTTAAAGATGCTATCATACGAAAAATGGATGAGCAGGACGAAAAATAGGATTGGATTAAACTCCAATCCTATTTTTTTTGTAATTTAGCATCTGATTTACAAGGAAATTAGAAGAAAAGAAATGTTGTAAGCACCATTACTAAATCGTTACCTACTCCGATAAAGTCTTTTACAAACCACTATTGATGAGCTACTTTAGCTTTTTCTAACGTTTTTGTCTAAAAAAGAAAATCAGGAAATTGTCGAAAGGAATTATAAACTATGGGTCACCAGTGCCAGCATACTGGACTTCCTGTATAATAACGCGATAAAAGGGAGAAGCCAGTCTACAATAGAGGAAATCAAGGAGAAAGCCCATAAATACGTAGTTACAGCAAATCACAATAAGGGCTTGAGAATTCTGGAAGAGAACAATGTAGTCATTTTGACTGGCGAACCGGGAATCGGGAAAACCACCCTGGCAGATAATCTCGTTATCCATTACAATAAACCAACGGGTTTTTATAAGCCCTGCTGTCGATCATCATTTTTGATTCAAAATACCCAAGAGGCTGGATTTCCCCGGAATGCTCATTTTTCCACGATTTGGCCCGCACAATAACCGTATTTTTTACATCATATAAAAATGAGTTTTTATCCTCATTGATGTCTTTAGGTATTCTAGCATGTACTTCATGTTCGAGCCTGTAATAGAGATCCATCAGGTCACGCTCATTTTTCATAGGGTTTAAGTCGTTGTATTCTTCCTTGAATTTTTTAATCTCCAGATATTTTTCCATTGCTTTCTCCAGAGGCTCTAAAAAATCCTGATCTGTCTTGGAACTACCGAGATTTGTTTTTACGGCATCAAGCAGCAGTTCATGGTAAACTTCCAGCACTAATTCGGAAAGCTTATCCTGCAGATACTGCCTTACTTCTTCAAAAGAAGATTCCCTGAATTTCAGCAGCAGTATAAGCAGATCATCAATTGAATAAGGAAAACTACACATGCTTTCCACTGCTTGCATTTGCGCTTCCTTACTCCCCTTTAATAAGTCGATCTGGTATATTCCTCCTCGGATGCGGAGGATAATTTTTAGAGCCAGAAAACTGTAATTTCTAAAACTAAACAAGTGTAGGATCTGCGCCTCGGTTTCTTCCCTGTTTACGTCGAAAAACCGATTAATGACATTATTAAACAATTCAATAGATCCCCTATAACCAAGCGCATCATGTCTTTTGACTAAAATTTCAAAAAGGTACTGCGGGTCTTTATAATTATGGAAAAAGTGCTTTAAGACTTTTAAATTTTTTGTGCTCTCCAGATATACGTTTAGTAAATAGTACTTTTCAAATTCATAATCCTCCATATTGTATTGGATATTACTAAGCACGGTCTGAGCAGTTTTATGGTCCTCTGCCTGCAGCATCGTGCGGATTTCTTTGATGCAGTCGGCCTTCAACTGGTTAGAAGCGGTATTATTTTCAATTATACGGCATAATAGAAGACTTTTTAGGTCTGCCAACTCCTCACTTACAGGTTCCAAATCACTAAGAAGCTGAAAGAGTTTTTTAATCATTGGCTTGTCGGAAAAAGTAAAACCGCTCAATGCTTTCAAGGCTATAACTTTATTTTTTTCATACAGTGATAAAACCGTACCGAAAATACTATTCTGACTTTTTGGAAACAGTCCAATGAGCAAAGGCGGAATAAAAAACTCATATTTTTCGTTAATATCCCTGCAGGCATATTCAGCAAGGCTTTGTGCGGTATCGAAGTAATCTTCCGACAATCCCTTCAGAAAATTATATGTGAAATTATGACTGTATTTCTCTTGCGCATTATAATCCAAACAGGATCTCAAAACCGTTTCTTCACTGGAGTTGGAAACAATTAAAAACTTAAAATAGAGCGATATAAAATCCAAACGCTGCTTTCTGTCCTTTTTTTTTATCTTTTAAAATCTTTATAAAATGCTCATAAACCACTTCCGGATCGTTTAGCTTCTGAAGTAAAAACACCTTAAAGGCGTTAATCAGCTTATCCAGATTGTTTTGTTTATAATCAGGACTATTTATATTAAGAAGATATTCCTTCAAATCATCAGCAAAATGCAGAGCATCTCTAATCACAGTACTCGGTTTGCAATCCAGTTTCTTTTCAGACACCGCCAGAAGTTGCTCATTAAATAAAATAGAATCAAAATTTATTTCAAGAAACCCAGAACTGCCATTGGCAGTTCGTAAGATTTTCTGCTCTAATAGCAGATCATAATCTGCTATTTCGGCGCACTCGTATTTATCCTTTAAAGCTAAAAATATACTGGCAACCAGCTTAAATATAGGTTCATTTATTTTAATCATGGAATTCAGATTGATTAATTCGTAAGCGCTGAAAAACTAACTGTAAGTTTTATTCGCTTAATCAAACATACAAAATTGCTAGTATTCTGTTTTACGTTTTCCCACAGTATTTACTTAAAACTACATATAAATTCCCTACAGCTTTAATATAAAGATATTCTGTCTAGGCTTAGCTGTATCAAATATCATGAATACTATTTTACTATACTTATCATTTAACGGAATTAGTTTCACTCCTACTGACTAAAAATCTAACCAAAAGCAATATAGAGTTATTAAATAAGAAGTCATTTAAGTATAACCACCTGTTTTTTATACTTTTTTTTTTATAATTTGCATAGTAACTAAAGATACTTTTTCGCATGTTTAAGAATTAATGATTTTTTTCAAATGAGCAGCAATTCACCCGACTTTACAGAAAACACCAAAAAGATACTGTCAAAAATGGCAAGCGAACGATGCTGCTTATGCGAGGAAATTACTAGTATGCCGAATTCTACAGAATCAGGCTATGTGCGCATCGGTGAAGCCGCACACATCTCTGGAGCAAGAAAATCATCAGATGTGAGATTTAATGAAAATCTGACTAATGAGGAAAGGAAAAATCTCAGCAATGGAATTTGGCTCTGCTGCAGCTGTCATACAAAAATTGACCAGGACGAAAAGTTCTATACCACGGAAGTTCTGGAAAAAATAAGAAGCGATCATTATAATAGAATCTTGGATGGGCGTTATGATAAAAGTTCATTTGCAAAAATTGACCAGCTAAACGTGGCATTGCAAGCTCTTAACGAAAAAATTGCCGATAAGGAAAAACTGCACAAGCAAAGCAGCACACTCTATGAATCTGAAATTAGTGGTCTTCGTCTGGAAATACAGCATATCAAAAGGCAGAAAGAAAAACTCTGGGAAGATTACAATTCCATCCTCCAGAATCTTGATCTTGCTGATAATTTTGAAGTGCTTTACAAACTGGTGTTCACAGACAACGATCTGGAAAGCGCACTAGAATATTTATCAGACCAAAAACTGGAGAAAGATGCCATAAACTTGGCACAGAAATACCTTCTAAAAGCTGACATATTTAAACTGCAGCATAACGCCGAGGCCTCAGATTTTTACAAAAAAGCATATGCGGTGCATCCAACAGTAAGAACTGCAGGATTCTATATCCGGTACCTGCGGGACGTCCAAAATTTTAATTCTTTAATTGCCTTTATGTTAGAGGTTCTTAACACACCGATGAAAATTGAGGACAGGATTGCCTTAAATGGCCAGCTTGGCACCATATACAGCAAAATTGATCCAACTGAAGCTGTTAATTATTATAAGACGGCATTAAGATTTATCGACGAAAAAATTCCGCACGACCCATTTTATTATACTTTAAAAGCAGGGTTCTGTCGCATCTGTCAGAATCAAATATAAAAATTGAAGTAATTTAAAAGTTAGCCCGCCAATTTACAGAATGATTTAAACATAGTCATCCCTGGTCTAACCATTTGATTCTTTCTCAGCATATGCACAACTTCAATTCCGCTCAATGTTCGTCTTGCCGATTCAAAACTTTTAAAGCCTAACCCATTTTGTATCCTCCATTTTATAAATCGATGGTCCTGTTCGACAATATTGTTGAGATATTTACACTGCCGGATTTTAATCTTTGTGAATGAACGTTTGTTATAGACTTTGATAGCGGCAGTATTAGAACCGCTTTTATCAATGTTTACTACTCTTGGTCTGTAGTTATTACTAATTGCTTTAATTAGAAATGACTGCGCACTCATTCTTTGTCTTTTTCTGGTCAAAAGAAAATCAACCGTATTGCCTAATTTATCTACTGCCCTATATAAATAACACCAAATACCTTTTACTTTGATGTAGGTCTCATCCAATCTCCAACTCTCCCCCACTCTGCCTTTTCTCTTCTTCATTTCTGCCTCAAGCAAAGGTGCAAACTTGTAAACCCAACGCTGAATCGTCGCATGATCCACAATGACTCCTCTAATCTTCATTAGTTCTTCAACATCACGGTAACTAAGTGTAAATCTTAGCTTGAAATATACTGCCTGAAGAATTATGTATTTTGGATAACAATGACCTTTAGTATTCATCTTTTGATCGGTTTAAAATTCTAAAGATAAAAGTTATTCCCAGATGCGACAGAACCACTATCTATCATAAGTACAAAAAGCGTTACGGTTCCAAACGTATTGCTGCAGAACTCCAATTTATGGGATATAAAATATCATCCACGACAGTCTACAAATACATGCACGAACTGGATCTGCCTGTCAAGACAAAAAAAATTAAAGGAAATCCGGCATATCAAATATCTGTAAGGAATCTGAGCGGGCATTGAATTTTATCAGCAGTGCAACATCCCTATAGCGAATGCGTTTATCACATGTGCCCCTCAAGCCGAAAGCTGCAAAAGAAAGAAAGAAAGAAAGAAAGAAAGAAAGAAAGAAAGAAAGAAAAGAACACGTTCAAAAAAAACAATGTTCTTTCCTTGTGCAGCAAAATCGCAGTAATTAAAGCGGCGGCAAAAACAGTATAACGCATAACATAATCAGGCCGTAAATGGCAAACAGCACAAAAAGCTCTCTTTTATGCCGTCGCCTAATCTGAGCCAGTCTTGCTTTGAGTGCAGCCTTTTCTGACGCAATAATATCAAGGTATCTGTCTGGCATGTCTACAAAAATCTAAAAATGCATATACATTTATCGGTCCCATTTTTCTAAAATCCAGGCAGCACCTGAACACCGACCACCACTTTGCTGCTTCTGATTTTCTCATCGCTTCCGAAAGCATTCACTATTGCCGATATTCGGAACTGGTTGAGCATCGTCACTCCTGCTATTATCTTCCCGTTGAGAAATGGCTTTTCGTTATGGAGTCCCAGATTATTATAAAATTCATTTGTTCCTACGGTATAATTTGCATTTCCCTGCAGAAAAAAATTGAACTTCTTATTATCGGAAGAAATACCAAGATAGGCATTCAGCCCAGCTGTGCCATTTCCTGTAGACGTATTGACATTGCTGCTAAATCCTTCCAGATCCATCGCTCCTCTTAAATTGGCATATCCATAAAATGTGATCTGGTCACCGTTATTCTGGTTTGTTGTAAAAACTGGCAGGATTACGTCGAGATAAAAGTTGCCCCCTCCGTTTATCAGGCGGCTGAAAGCTTCCTGTTCGGTTTTCTTCTTTGTCTGTTCATCTGGCGCTTCTTGCGTATCGGCGCTCTTGCTGTTGGAAATCGAAAGCACACTGCCAAAGGATACGCGCAGCGCCCACATATTATCTGTTACCACTTCTGTCTGTACTGCGGAAGCATCACTGTTGGCGTTTAAGGCAAAAGAGTTCAGCAGTATGGTTTTATCAGTCTTATTGCTGTACATATCGTGAAAAAACTTTTTACGGTTAATTTTTTTCCATGAAGGAAAAAACCATGGAAATTTACCGAAAGCAGCCACTGTTTCATCCCTTTCAATCTCAAGGGCCGCTATTTCCTTTCTCTTTTTTGCTATCAGATTGTAAATGGAATCTATCTGTCCAAGCGTAAGCTTGTCGCTTTTCAGGCCTTGGGCGTATACATTATTGATGGTATCCCTTTTCTGATTGATCAATTTATTGAAAAGTTCGCTATAATCTTTTTTCGCATCTACATTTCCGTAAATCTGAAGGGCATTAATCAGATCGGTGTTTACCTGTTTTTCGGCTGTGATGGCGGCTATTTTATTTATGTCTTTCTCATTCTTAGCTTCCGCGTCCAGCGCATCATTTTTTGCCTTCAATGTTTCTACCTTATCATCAATTTTTTTGGTGTAGGAATCGCTGAAATAAGACACGCGCTGTGCTTCATTAATGGAAGGTGTCTGGGCCTGCAGCTTTAAAGCAAAGCAGATGAGAAGTACAGCAGAAATGTAATTTTTTCTCATGTTATTTTGGTTATTTAAGGGTTACTTGCTCGTAGTATTATGCATTAGTCCATAAGGAGCTATAGCACTGGTTTACAGTTCAAATATATACTTTTAAGATAATGATTCAACGAGTATTTATACGTATTTTTGTACTAAAAAAAAGAAAAAAAAACATTTATTTTTATTCAAAGCGGCAAAGTCTGCCGGATCCCAAATACAAAAAACAAAACATTCCGATTTACAGAGTGCAAAATCATCACTAAAAAAATCTATCTTGGCAGAAGCAGCATCAAAAAACAGAAAATGAAACCTAAATTGAACCAGAAGGCATAATTTTACGTATATTTAAAATAAAGACTCCGCATCATGGGAACCTCATCTATTATACAAGAAATCCTTCAAATTCTTTCTGTCAGATATGGGATGAGCTGTTCTCTGGAAGAACTGTCACAATTAATTGGCCCGGCCGTTGACACCTCCAAGCAAACCTCGAGCGGCAATCCGGCTGAAAAGGAAAAACAGGCATTAATACTGGAAACTCTCATCCTGCTCCACGATCGAGGTTTAATCTTTTTAGATTCCGCTACAGACAGAAGCGTGATTACAATAAAAGGACTGCTTAAAATCCATAATAGTATTTTATGCAATTAACTTCAGAATGATGCAGCTGCCCAGCTCATTTTCCTTTAATTGGAATGAAACGCTACGCGGTCAACCCTTCTTTTTTTTACCACCAGATTGAGCCTCATGGTCATTGACAATAGAAGAACGAAAGGTTTTGAGCTCGATCTTACAGTCGGGATTATCTGCGACCATCCCCACAAATTTACCTGACCTTAAAGACGGAATCTTCGATGGCGGCACTGCGGCTTTGAGCTGTCTGGGTACGGCTGCCAGCCTTATGATTATGATAACGAAACATTGGGCACATTTCTGCTTCCATTTGCATTTCAATATACCGGCAGTTCACTGCTCAGCATTTCAATTGTGGTGGGATTTTGGGGTATTATGTATGGACCATGCTTCCTAATTGGCGTCGGCCATATGGTATCGGCTGCATCTGATGCAAAAGAATTTGCGAACAGTCTTCAGACTTCGTTTGGAAATCTTGGTGTTTCCCTAGGTACTTCTATAGACGGGTGGTTTATTAATCATTACGGAATATCAATTACGCCATGGATTGGTCTGGCTTTCGGTGCACTGGCTGTAATTGTAATTTTTTGGAGAGCCTCGCTGGATAGAGCTATTAAAGCTGAGTACCTTTAAGATTTGTAAAAAATATTATTCAAAATTGAAGTCTTTGAAGACCGCATTTTTTTTGAGAAAAGTGTATATAATTTGATTCTTTTGTATAGCATACTCAGGATGGACTTGATTCTATTTTTAAACAAATGCTTAAGCCACATCTAAACCAAATCACCAAAACCACTGAAAGACAAATATCTACATATAATAAGCCAATTTCTTCAAATCATCCAAAAAAATGTTGAATTTATCCCGTCGGTCACTTAAAGAGACAACTATATAATAGTTGTCTCTTTTTTTATGCACTAATGTGTAGATTTTTTAAGCCTTTTGTTGTCCAACTGAGGATAAAAATTGATTCATTTCTTAACTATCATTTTGTTCTTATACAATCCCATTTTATTCTAAAAACTTATTTAAAACCATGGGGTCTAGATTTAATACTTTTCTATTCTTTCAAATTTTATTTATTAGAATTTTAAAACCGATTTCATTATTTTTATTTCTCAAATAACAAAAAAAATGGCTGGCGATTTCATAACATACAGAAAAATTGAAGCAGACCAATCGATTGCAGATTTTGTTGAATGCTTTTGGATGGCTGAAAATTCCAGCGGAATTGAAAAAGAAGTTATTGTTATGCCTGATGCCAGTTTTGACCTGATTCTCTCACAAGATCAGGATGAACCGTTTCAAATTTGCTTACTTGGACTTGGGACATCTTATGATAAAAGAAAAGTGGATGGAAATACCAAAATGTACTTTATCAGTTTCAAACTTATTTCGGCTGAATACTTATTTAATAGATCCATCGCAGATCTTATAAATGAATTTGAATTAATGCCCAATAATTTCTGGAGTTTTGGAAAAAATGACTTAACAGATTTTGATACTTTCTGTCTTAAAGCGACTAATATTATAAAACAATTAATTCCAAAAGACATCGATAACAGAAAGAAAAAACTTTTTGAATTAATTTATGCATCAAATGGTGAGATCTCAGTTGCCGAATTAGCTGAAAAATCTTTCTTGACCAGCAGACAAATCAATCGCTATTTTACCAAATATTTTGGAATCTCATTAAAAGTTTATTGTCGATATCTTAGATTCAAGGAATCATTCGAGCAGATAAAAAATGGAGAGCTTTTCCCTAAACTGGATTTTTCTGATCAGGCACATTTCAGCAGAGAAGTAAAAAAAATATCCGGAGTCAATCCCAGAGAATTGTATAGAAATCAGAATGACCGATTTATTCAAGTTTCTGCCATCCCTGATAAATAATTTTGTGCTGTAAATATTAAAAATACAGCATTATGTTATTGAAAGATAAAAAAGTAGCCATTATAGGCGGCGGGCCGGTAGGATTAACAACTGCAAAAATTCTTCATCAGAAAGGAATTGATGTAACAATATATGAAAGAGATTTGAATGCCCAATCAAGAGTATCTTGGGGAACACTTGATATTCACATAACTACAGGACAGATCGCTTTAGAAAAAGCGGGCATACTTGAAATTTTCTATCAGAATTCAAGACCTATAGGGGAACGTCAATTAGATACGCAGGGAAATGTACTGGAAGAAAACCTGCCAACAGAAGAAAATCAGCATGAAAAACCTGAAATAGACAGAAACGATTTTAGACGAATTTTTCTTGAAAATCTGCATCCAGATACTGTGGTTTGGGACTCACAATTGATAGACATTACTAAGAAAAAAGATCAATATAATTTAAATTTTAAAAACGGAACAAAAGCAACTGCCGATTTTGTAATTGTAGCCAATGGAGGCAGCAGTAATGCCAGAAAATTTGTTACCGACATCGAACCTAGATACACAGGTACATTTATTATACAGGGAGAGGTTTTAGACCCCCTTAAAAGCTGTCCAAGTTTTAAAAAACTCTGCGGTAATGAAAATACTGGGACGGGTGCTGAAGGCAAGTTTTTTTATACTCAAACAAAATCAAAAGGTGCTCTAAATTATTTTATCTCTTTTCGTGCAGATGAAAATTGGGCCGAACAAAACAATATAATTTTTTCCCAGCCAGAGTCTGTAAAAGAATATTTAAACAAAATTACCAAAAACTGGCATCCAACCTTTAAGGAATTATTTGACGCCACAGATAACTTCACAGGTCTTCCTATGCGAAGAATGTACCTGGACCAGCCATGGAAAAGCCAAAGCGATATTACATTAATTGGTGATGCAGCGCACCTGATGCCTCCGTTTGCAGGTATTGGCGTAAATATAGGCTTATTAGACGCTCTTCATTTAAGCACGAATCTTACTGAATGCAATTTTCCAGACACATTATCAGCTGTTAGAGATTATGAGCAAAAAATGTATGTTTACGCTCATGAAGCCCAGCAGCAAACTGCTATGGCTGAAGAAATGATTCATTATGATGACGAAGAAAATGAAGATGAAAGGAAACGAGCCAAAGAAGAATGGGACAATAAACTGAGAGGCAGGTAATCAACATATAACCCCTACAGGACATACAAACCGCTCTTGAATAAAAATTCAAAATAATTATCTTACAAATTCACCTGAAAATAAGCTAATTTCTTTAAATCATTCATGAAATGGTTTGTAAATTGTTCAGTAAGGTCACATAAGGAGACAGCTAGCAAATAGTTGTCTCTTTTTTTATACACAAACTTATAGATTTATCAAGCCTTCACAGCCTAATATCTGTGGTTCGATTTTTTCACAAGAAATTCTTAGCCTGTTTGAAATAAACAGTCTTAAAGTGTTGCTATTAGAGATTTAATCGAATCTCGAGCATGGTTCGAAATCCCGTTAAGGATATAGATATTTTTCTCTACTGCTTTATCGTATTTTTTTGATACTAAATATAGTAATTTTAAAATAATTTTAGCTTGCTTCTCACCTACCCTGAATTTCCTTTTTGAAAATACAGCAAACTAAATAGGCAAATTATCCGTATTTTAATAAAATTTAGAAAATATTCTATAATACCAGTTAACAACAAAAACTTTACCTATTTTACCAAAAAAAGACGGTATATGAATTACCTAAACCGCCTATTTATCTTCTATTAATTAAGATACGAAATTTACTGAGCTCTAATGAAAGTCTTCTTTTCTGCTCCAACTCCTGTAATTGTTACTTTTTTCCAATTTTTAGGCAATACTGATTTGACTTGTTTAATACCTCCGCCTGCATCTATATCCAAACCTCCGAATCCCATCATAACTGCCTGCAGAACACCCCCGGCACCTGTTGCAAAATAAGGGTTTGTTCCGCCCTTGCATTCTGCAATGACCCTAAAGGGAGGATTTAGATTTGGCTGATAGGCATCTTTAAACCAATGATAAGCCTGATCGCTGTCTCCTAAACGGCTGTACAGCAATGAAAATATGGCTTGTGTCATAGCTGGTGTATCGGAATGGGGTATTTTAGTTTCATAGAATTTTAAATCCTTTTCTATTTGATTTCTGTCAGTTATAATCTGCAATGGATATGCCAGCAGATTGACGTCGGCCTGCTTAATATTCTGATCTGAATAGCTGTCGTGTTCCCGCGTCACACCGTTGCTCATTTTTGAAATAGGAATTTTTGTAGCGATCAGATTCCATTCCTTTGGAGCTGTACCGCCCAAAACAGCTGCGCATTTAGATGCATACTGCAGATTTCTGATAGCTGTTCCGTTCGTATAAGCATTATTGTCAATATTCTCAGCCCATTCATCTGCTGCAACAACATTCTTTATTTCATACTCACCTTTATCATTCTTCTCTACTCGGCTCGCCCAAAATTCTGCAGTTGCTTTTAATATCGGCCATCCTTTTTCTTTCAGCCATTCCTTGTCCCCCGTAACCAGGTAATACTGCCAGGCCGCAATAGCAACATCTCCCGTGATATGATGTTCAAATGCTCCCGTTAAAGCATTGACTGGAGTTTCTTCAGATCCTGAATCTGCACTTTCCCAAGGATACATTGCGCCGTCATAACCATATAACGCAGCTTTTTTACGTGCGGCATCCAATCTCTGAAAACGATACTCAATCATGCTTTTAGCTATGTCAGGATGAAGCAATAGCATCGGAGGAAACATCCAGATTTCGGTATCCCAAAACACATGTCCGTTATATCCCAGCCCGCTAAGTCCCATTGGAGATGGAGAAAGGGATGTGTTTTTTCGTGTGAAGGAATAGAGGTGATAAAGCATGCTTCTTACGTCCTGCTGGGCCTGGGGATCACCCTCTATTTGTATATCGCTCTGCCATAAGGTATTCCATTCCTGCATATGCCTGTTTAAAAGCCTTGACTTTCCTTCTAAGGCTGCATAAATAGTCAACCTTTCTGCTTCATTATAAGGATCATTTATATGATCTGATGATATAAGGCTGCCTATCAAAGCAAAAGAATAGGTCTGGCCCGCTTTTAGTTTTTTGTCAAATGACATGGCATGCATATCAGCGTCATTCATTCTATGCAGAATCTCAGGCTGCTGCTTTTTTCCTTCATCAAACAGAAATGTATTTGAAACAGCTATTTTAGATCTTCCTCTCGGCGTATAGGCGACAGAAGTCAATAATGGTATATTGATATGGGCATTTGTAATATTCTGAAAATAATTCTGCTGATTATTAAGTGACGAAGGAGTCTCCAAAAGATTCTCCACGTTGATATCCACATCTTTTTGTGTATTTACACTGACTACCATCATCACGCAATGCGGAAGATGTCGCAAAGCATAGTATGAATAAGTTACAGAAGCAAAATCCTTAAATTGAAAAGAACCGGTGAAAGCTCCATTGCGCATATCCAATTCCTGTTTATAATTATTAATATTATAGGTCTGCACAGATTCACCATTAAAAGCCAGTCTTATATTCAGCAGATTGTAATTTGGAATGAAACTGCTAACCCTGCCGCGCTTGTAGATATCGTAAGTTCCTGCCAATACGACTTCTTTCACCTTTAAAGGCTCTGGCGATGAGATGATTCCGATCATGCCATTGGCCACCGTTTCTCCATAATAATTATTGGAATCCGGTTTATCAGCCGAAAGCTTCCATGGATCCTGGCTATACAGATAATTGCTGCCATATAGCATCAAAAAAAAGAAAACAAGATTAAATATGTATTTTTTCATCTTAGATAAGTTTAAATATACAAGAGGTTAGTTATAATGCATAAAGATCGCTGCAGTCTGTTTAACAGCAACGATCCTTAAAAAAAACTAATTAATTAAATTTTTAGTCCATTTAGGTCTTTATCTCTTTTTTTTAGCTGTCTCAGCTACTGGATAAAAACTAATTGCATATCCTCCACCCGGGGCCGAATACTGCGAAAGCTTTGAATTGCTTGTCACAACAACTTTACGGATGGTGTAGGCCTGAGTATTAGTTTTATAATTTGCGTCTTTAGCATCAGCATAAATTGTAGCAGTATACTTTTTGCCTTTTTCAAGAAATCCAAGATCAATATTAGATACACGTCGAGTTTCTCCATTTACATTTCCTAAAAACCAGTTGTCAGTTCCTTTGGCCTTTCTGGCTACTGTAATATACTGTCCCGGTTCAGCTTCAAGATATCTACTGTCATCCCAATCCACCGCAACATCTTTAATAAATTGGAAAGCATCTGCAAAACGTTCATAGTTTTCAGGAAAATCTGCCGCCATTTGCAATGGACTGTACATGGTTACATAAAGTGCCAATTGATTTGCAATAGTAGCATTTACATGTGAACCATTTGTAACATCCATTTCAAAAATTCCCGGAGTATAATCCATCGGTCCCCCTATTAACCTTGTAAAAGGCAATATTGTAACATGGTTAGCATTATTTCTGTCATTACCGAAAGCCTGATACTCAGTTCCTCGCGCAGATTCATTGCCGATAAGATTAGGATAAGTACGTGCAATACCGGTTGGACGCACCGCCTCGTGCGCATTTACCATAATCTGGTAATCTGCTGCTTTTTCGACAGCATATTGATAATGATTATTTGTCCATTGGCTGTAATGCGTTTCGCCAAGTGGAAGTATATTACCTACATATCCGCTTTTTACAGCATCATATCCGTATTGCTTCATCAATTTGTATGCAGCATCCATATGGCGTTCATAATTACGTACAGCTCCCGAAGTTTCATGATGCATAATAAGTTTTACATGCTTTGCATGTGCATAATCATTTAATCCTTTCAGGTCAAAATCAGGATATGGCGTAACAAAATCAAAAACATAATCTTTCTCGTGGCCAATCCAGTCTTCCCAGCCTTCATTCCATCCTTCCACCAACACGGCATCAAATCCATTTTTAGCTGCAAAGTCTATATACTTTTTTACATTGGTATTAGTGGCACCATGTTTTCCATTTGGTTTGGCTTTAGAGAAATCAGTAACGCCAAGCTGAACTGAAGGAAATTCATCAGTGTAAGACCAAGTGCTTTTTCCTGAAATCATTTCCCACCATACACCCACGTATTTTGTTGGTTTAATCCATGAAGTTTCTTGAATTTTACTTGGTTCATTTAAATTATAAGTCAATTTCGAAGCCAAAATGTTACGAGCATCATCACTTACAATAACAGTTCTCCATGGCGTTTTGCAAGGTGCCTGCATCTTGCCTTTATCCCCATGCGAATCAGGGGTCAGCCATGATTCAAATACAAAATTTTTATCATCCAGATTAAGATGCATACAAGAATAATTAATTAGAGCTGCTTCATGAAGGTTAATATACAATCCATCCTGGCTTTTCATCATCAGTGAAGTCTGCACACCGGTTGGAGAGAACGAAGTCTGCGAAGCATTCCCTTTTGTATATGCTTTTTCCATCAAGCCTCTTATTTCAGAAAGTTTTGAAGTGGTATAATTGTATTCCTGCGTATCATAGTCTCCGGGAATCCAATAAGCGGTATGATCTCCCGCCATAGCAAACTGGGTTCGTTCTTCTTTAATGGTGAAATAAATCAGGTTATTTTGCTGGGGAAATTCATAACGGAACCCCAGTCCATCATCAAAAAGACGAAATCTAATGATCATTTTTCGATCCGTTTGTTTTTGGTTTAAAGTTACCGCCAATTCATTATAATGATTACGAATTGACGCTACTTCTCCCCAGACAGGTTTCCAATTTTCATCGAAAGAACTGGCTTTAGTGTCTTCTATTCTAAAATCATTTACTAATGACTTATTATCATTTTTAAGGGTAAAACCTAACTTGCTTGTTTTTATGACATCTTTGCCTTTATAGATTAGTTTATAAACCGGAGTTCCGTCTGCCTCCAGGGAAAAGTGCATTAAAAAGTTGCCATCTGGCGATTTTAAATCCTGTGCATTGGCAGAAAAAATGCCAAACCACAAAATAGCGGTGAGAAAAAAGTGTTTCATTGTGAGTATAATAATTTTTAATTTTTAATTGTGATTACTGCATTTTTTCCAGAATCAGGAATCTTTACTGTGATAACATTTTCAGCTTCATTCCAGCTCCAGTTTATTTTTGCAAAATCGGCTTCAATATTTTTCTCCATCGCATCTGCTTTAACATTTTTAATTTTTTCTCCACCTGCAAAAATATCCTTAGGTTTGCTTGATGTATGAATTTTTAAAATGAAATTCCTTGGACCGGCAGGACTATATCCTTTAGATTCACGCTCGCCTATAGTAATCTTGATATCTTCATTTGTTGCCTTTGAACTTATCTTGGTTTTACAAAAGACATCTCTTTCGTAGTCACGGCTTTCCCCGTCGTCTTCATAGAATACAAATGAAGTCTCTTTATTTATATTAGCTGGAAATATTTCAAATGTAACCGGGTATACTTTCTTTTCATCAATGTACTGCATTACAGGCATCTGTGGTATTATGCTGCCTTTCTTTACAAAAACTGGAATTGTATTTAGCGGGGCATCAACTGTAATCCACTGCTCCCCTTTATACTTGGTTTTGCCGTTATTAAAATCAATCCACTCTCCTTCAGGAAGGTACACCTCTTTAGTAACAGCACCTTGTTCTACGACCGGTGCTACCAGCAGTTCTTTTCCAACAAGAAACTGCCCATTTAATTTAAATGTTTCTTTATCATTCGGATATTCCAACAGCAAGGCTCTCATTATCGGAAGTCCCGTATCATGGGCTTCGCGGGCATAAGTATACAGATAAGGGAAAAGCCTGTATTTCATCTCTATACTTTTTCGGCTTATATTTTCTGCCTCCGTTCCGAATTTCCATGGTTCCACCGCGTTACCACCTTCATGATGCGCACGGCTAAGTGGCGTAAAAACACCAAACTGCAGCCATCTTACATATAATTCTGCCATAGCATCATAATCCTTTATATCCCCGCAGTACCCTGAAATATCACAGGTCCAAAACGGAATTAATCCCATACCAGCAGAAAGACCCACAGGAATCTGATTGACCATTTGTTTCCATCCGTCCAGCACATTGCTGCCATTTCCTGAATCGCCGCTCCATCCGAAAGTATAACGCTGCAGTCCCGCATAAGCCGATCTGGTCATTTGAAATATTCTCTTATTTGGATTATGCTTATAAAACTGCTCGGTTACTACCTTATCCCAAGTAAATCCATATACATTATGAATCTCGTTATGCATTCCAAGATGGTGTTTCATATTGAGTCTGTCAACAGCGTCTTCATTGCTCCATGCCGGTTCTCCCATATCTGTCCAAAATCCACGTACCCCATCATTTAAAGGCTTCTGCTGATAGCTGCCCCACCAATCTGCAACTTCAGGTTTTGTAAAATCTACAACCCCGCAATTGCCTCCCCAAGGCCATGGCATATCATAAGATTTGCCTGTTCGGATATCTTTTACAAGATGACCAAGCGCATCAGCCTCTTTCCATTGTTTCTGGTTTGCCTGTGAAATAACGGGATCCTGTGATACAATCATTTTAAAGCCCATATCGCTTAAATCTTTTACCATTCCTTTTGGATTGGTATAATTGTTTTTTCTCCAGTCAAAATCCTGAAGCCCCTCTGTCCAGCCTATATCCTGATAGATAATATCACATGGGATTTTTCTTTTTCGGAACTCTGCAGCAATTTCCCTTGCCTGATCCTCACGTGTATAATCTCCTCGACATTGCGAAAAGCCCAAAGCCCATTTAGGCGGCATAATCGGTTTCCCAGTTAAGGCTATATAGTTTTGTATTATCTGCTTGTAATCATTACCAAACATAAAGTAGTAGACCATCTGCCCAGCCGGGGCTTCAAATGAATAATAATCATTACTCTCACTTCCGAACTTAAATTCTGTCTTATAGGTATTGTCAAAGAAAATGCCGTAACGGTAACTGCTCATAAAAAAGGGAATGCTTTTGTAAAGCGGATCTTCATTAACGCCATAACATGGCTGATCGCTGTTCCACATTTTATAAGCACTTCCACGACGATTCAGGTTCCCTGATTTTTCACCCAATCCAAAAAATTGTTCGTCATTTCGTAAAACTTTATTGGTTCTTATTTTGCCACTATCATAAACAAATCCTTTTTCAGCATAATCACTGAAAAGAAGTTTTTGATACTTATCAAATATCTGTAACTGAAACGGAGCCTTATTTACCCGTATTCTCAGCTGCTCGGTAAAAATTTCATAGGTCGATGGTTCCTCCTTTACATTAACGGTACCTTTCCAGCCTAGATCTTCTTCTATAACTGCAAAAGATTCATTATTCCTGACAAAATTTCCATCGGCAGACACCCATATTTTAACGACTTCACCGCTGCATAACTGAAGCATGACTTTTGAATTATTTGCACAGCTGAAGACAACTTTATTTCCATTTACTGAATAAGAGGTACAATTCCCTAAATACTGCTCTTTCTTTTGCGAGTATGCTTGAGAGACCAGAATACAGAAAATTACGCAGCAGTAAAAAATAGATTTTTTCATAATATAACATATCGATTAGTTTAAGCATTGAAAATACATCCAGCGCTTGCAGAAATGTGTTCCGCTCGAAAAGCTTAACACGAGTTTATAAAAATTGCCCCATAAC
The DNA here is from genome assembly GCF_020026915.1 of Flavobacterium potami. Classification (GTDB taxonomy): domain Bacteria; phylum Bacteroidota; class Bacteroidia; order Flavobacteriales; family Flavobacteriaceae; genus Flavobacterium; species Flavobacterium potami. Next base: position 370,026 of record NZ_JAINUY010000003.1, read on the forward strand.
AATGGGGCAATTCTCAGTAGTTTTGGGGCTATTCAACTACAATCATTCCCCAATATTGAAGTGACGGCACTTTAAAATTCACCTTGTCCCCATTTTGAGAAAATGAAAGTTCAACAGCTGCACCTCCATTATAGTCTGGTGAAGCGTACCAGATTCTGGTAACTTTGCTGCTATGGTTTAAATTAAGCATCGCCTGCTTAATTACATCTGGAACTTTTTGTGTTCCGTCAGTATCTCTCCAATTCAAAGAATTAGCATTAGTAAAATTCAAAAGATGTATTACTTCTTTGCTACCAACTTGTTTTCCCACTGCAGCAACTTTGCCCATAGTTGGAGGCCAGCTGCCTAGATTCAGCTTTCCGTCACCAGTGGCAATGGTCGGATTTGTAAAAGTTCCGCCATCACGAAGAAGGTTTTGGTAAGCCGTCATAAAATCGTAATATTCCAAAAGTGAAGATTTCAGCTCCGCACTCATGCTTAGGTTTTTATTTGGAAAGTACTCCTTACCCAGCATATGCTCACCTAATTCCAAATGAGATCCTCCAAAAGCAAATATGACAGCATCCGTCAAAAGTACACCTGGAGTATTAAACATGCCTTGGTTATTCGCTTTATTGTAGTTCATATAGGCCGCTAATACAGTATTTTTACTGTTATTGCTGTAAGCTGCATTATCTGCAAGAACTTGTGTCAAATCTTTAAACCCTTCATTAGGAGACCATACTTCAGTGTATAAAAAATCAAGTTCTTTACCAGCCATTTCTTTTTGTCCATATTGATTTACTGCGTTCATAACCAGTTTTTTATTGGTATTAGCAGACTTCATAGCTGAAATAAAAGGAGGGAATGCATTTTTCAAATCAGCATTTGTACCATCATATCTGAAAACATTACCTCTGTCGCCAAGCTGGTCAATATGAAAACCATCAAAATCATAAACTTTATAAACATCATCATTTTTCTGCCCTAGATAGCTCTGCCATGCTGTGTTAGCAGGATCAGTAATGTAAATGTTACTGATAAACGGCCATCCTAACTCATGCTTGTCTTTATCATTATGGTTGGCATCTTTATAGACAAACTGCTGCGGTTTGATAAGATTTGGGTCGTAATCATTCAAAACCCCATAAGCAAGGTTATAAAACATTGCTTTCATATTTTTGCTATGGGCCTGGGCTATATAGCCTGAAACTGTGCTTCCATATACCTCTCTGTTAATTATATCCTTCCATACCGGCATCGGATTTGAGACTGTACCCGCCAATGGCTGATGCTGTCTGTACTGCCAATCATAGAATTGGATTCCATTAATATGATAATCCTTTAGATTATCTATAACTGCGGTCCTGTCCGATTCCGAAATATTACCAAACTCCGATAGAAATCCATAACGGGGAAATTTAGCCCAATCTGATGACACGTCAATACCTACAGTACCCAAAATAGTTTGGGTACCGTCAGTATTTGTCTGGTAAATGGCAACCATGTACCCTTGAAAATCATCAGAAGGCGGAAGCCAGCTCCATGAAGTTCCGCTAAAAGTTTCCTCCTTAATAACTTTTCCAAGATGGGTATAGCGAATAAGAGAACTATTAAAAACTTTATCCGCTGTAAAGTTTACCGTTTCACCTGGTTTATAACTGGCTTTATCTGTTTTAAGGGTAATCTTTGCAATAACTGCATCTTCCGCATATTCAATCTTTCCATTGTCATCGTCACTTTGGCATGATGCAAAACTTAAAAAGAGGCAAAGAAAAAACAGCTTTATTATTTTATTTGTAATACTCATCTTTAGTTGATTGTAAGGACATTTGTTGAAAGATCTAATGTAATAGTATGGTTGCCTGCCTGCGCTGCGCTTACCACCCATTTATTATCGTCACCATCACATTTATCACGTATAGTAAAATTTGTATTAGTAATCGCCTGGTTTGCTGATACCGCTGTAATTTCAGTACCCTCACACCAATTGGTATTGTATTTTGTAAATTTAAATTCCCCTGCAGTCAAAGGTCCGCTGTACGTATAGACACTGCCGTTTTTAGTCATCGGAAGCAGTGATCCCATATTCCATCCATTTGGTGTGGCACTGCCGATCAGATAAACTTCAACAGGGGTAATCTTGATAACGTTTGTGCTTATATCAAGTGTAATTTTGTATCTTCCTGCAGTTTGCGTCGTAACCTGCCATGAATTATCAACATCACAGCCTGAATTTTGTGCTACTCCAGTTTCTGTTAATACTTGATTATTTACCAGAGGTCTGAACCATTCTCCGCACCAATTGCCTTTTGCACCAGCAAGTATCTTAAAATTTCCTGGAATTAAAGTAGCTTCATATGTGAAAATAAAAGGATTATCTGTTACGGTAAAAGCTTCAGGAGTATCGATATTCCATCCACTTGGACTTGCATCGCCAACAATCCATAATTGTGTAAAAGCAGGACTACTTTGTTCTTCAATTACAATCGTTAATTTTAAGATGTTAACTGTAATTTTGTACAATCCCGCTTTGGTAATTTCCCATTGAAGATCAGAACCGCTTCCACCCGAATTATAAACTAACTTGCCAGCATCTGCACCGTCTTTTGTGTAAAAATCCTGACAAAAGCAAGAATCGGTATTTACTGCAAACTTAAATTTTCCTTTGCTTAATTGTCCAGAATATACAAAAACCACAGGATTAGCTGTCTGCGCGGTCAAAGCCGAAGCTTTTGTAATATCCCATCCATTTGGCGAGGCATCACCAACCATAAATAATTCAGTTGATAATGGTTTGTAAGGTGTTAAATTAAAATCGACTACTGAAGTTTGCGGCGCTACACCCTTATCGCCAAAAGTTGCTGTAATCCTAGCCTGCAAAGCAATCGCTTTGCCTGCCTCTCCGTTGAAAGTAGTAAGCAGTATCGAATTTAATGTTGCCACATTGATATCAAAGTCGTATCTGTTTTTTCCAAAATCATATTCGACCGCATTAGCGAAATTATTCTCTTTCTTATCAATTTCCAGTTTATATGAAATCGAAGCGCCTGTTCCCTTGTTATCGCCTGTACTCCACTTAAAACTGAATTTTTGCTGAAACATGCTTTGGTCCAAAACCATGTCGGTACTGCTCAACGTCAGCTTTAACACATCAGCACTAAAATTTTTAGCCTGAAGATCATCATTGCTGCAGCTTGACAAAGCTGCAGATAAAAACAACAAGAAAACAATCGCGCATCTTGTCCAAACTATATAATTTTTATTTTTTTTCATAGCACTTCAATTTTAGTAGCCTGGATTTTGGCTTAAATTAGGATTTCTGTCACGCTCAATTTGCGGTATTGGAAGAAGCAAATGATGCTGATCCGCATTTGTTTTACCAATAGAATGAAGAAAATCCAATCCGTACTGTCCATTTTCCACTCTTATAAGGTCAAACCATCTTTGCCCTTCAAATGCTAATTCTATTCTCCTCTCATGCAGAACCGCATCTCTAAATGCAGCTTTACCAAGTCCAGTATTAATGTTAGCCAAACCTGCACGTCTGCGCACCAGATTAAGCGGTGTTTCTGCCTGTGAAGTATTCCCTAATTCATTAAGAGCCTCTGCTTTCATTAATAAAACATCAGAATAGCGAAGCACAGGGAAATTCAGCGGGCTGTTATCATAAGAAGGTGAAATGCTTAGCGGTACTAAAAACTTTCTTAAATTATATCCTGTCAAGGAATAGGAAGCACTGTAAGGGATTCCCGCAAAATCAGGGCATCCCTGATACAATACCGTTTTATCCTTACGAAGATCGCCATTCTCATAACTGTTAAAAAACTCCTGAGTTGGCTGGCTCCATCCGTAAGCTCCTGCTACCATATTAGAACTTCTTGGCCCTGTAAAAGTACTTGCCCATGAAGCCTGATTTTCATTACTCCAAAAATCATATCCTGCATTGGCAGCATATTGAACTTCAAAAAGAGATTCCTTAGAATTTTCAGTTTCAGTCCTGAAATTGTCGCTGTAATCTGCATTCAATCCATATCCCATTGTTTCCAGTTTTGTCGTTAGATCGACAACCTGCTGCCAATTGCTTAATGTAAGATTTACTTTAGCCAATAAACCAATTGCAGATCCTTTACTTGCACGCCCTTTATCTCCCTCTGACATTTCCTGCTTGGTAGGAAGCATGGCAACAGCTTTTTCCAAATCACTTAATATCAAAGCATATACTTTATCTTTTGATGTACGTGATGGATAAAGATCGCTGTTTGAATTTTGAGGCTCAGTAATTAATGGAACATCGCCAAAAAAACGAACTAAAATAAAATAATACTGTGCTCTTAAAAAGTACGCCTCGCCTAAACATCTATTTTTAACTGATTCGTCAATATTTAGCTTTGGTCCGACTGATAAAACAATATTTGATCTCAATATTCCTGGCCATGGTCCACGCCATAAGTCCAAGACCCCTTCGTTACTTGGAGTTGTAACAAAATTAGATAAGTTCGTGGTTTCAATTCCATCTTCACCTCCGCCGGCACCAACAATGCTGTTGCCTGCAAATATATCACTGGTCCACATTCTGAAATTATATAGTTTTGGCCATTGCAATGGCTGATAAGCACCGTTAACCATTGTGATTAATTCCTCAGCATTGGTAGGATAATTTCCGGTATTGATAGTATCTGGCTGCGTTTTGTCTAAAAAATCATCACTGCACTGCACCATTACAAATGATAGCATTACCATTAAGCCTATTTTTATGTGTTTCATTTTCATAATTTTAAAATCCAAGATTAAGTCCAATAGAGTAATTTGTTGTAACCGGGTATACGCTATTATCAATACCGTTTACCGAAACTTCAGGGTCAAATCCTTTGTAGTTTGTAAAAGTCAAAACATTCTGCGCTGAGAAGTATAATCGAATTGATGAAAATACATTGTTAAATACGCTCTCTGGAAAATTATAGCTCAAACTCACATTTTTTAATCGCAGATATGAACCATCTTCTACAAACCTGTCAGAAACTCTGGCATTGCTGTTAGGGTCACCATACACTGCTCTTGGCATACTATTACTCGTTCCAATGCCTGTCCATCTTCCTAAAGTTGCCGCTGTCTGATTATTTGCAACAGACATAGATTCTGTATACATACGATTGGCATTGTAGATGTCATTTCCGTATACTCCTTGAAAATAAACTGTTAAGTCAAAATTCTTGTAAGAAAATGTATTATTAAGCGAATAGGTGAATTTTGGATTAGGATTGCCTAAAAACGTTCTGTCTTTATCGTTAATGATTCCATCATTATTAAGATCCTTGAATCTTACATCTCCAGGCGCAGTACTTGTTGCCGTATTAGAACCAGGCATCTGCACTGCATGATTATTTACATCAGTCTGTGTTTGAAAAATACCGTCAGTTACATACCCATAAAAAACGTTTACAGGGTATCCTGCCTGAATTAGGGAAATGGTACTGTTCAATCCTGTGCTTCCAGTTATAATTGGCGTATCACCGTTTATACTGTCAACTTTGTTTTTGTTGTAAGAAAAAACAGCATCTGAAGACCACTTGAATTCATGAACCAGATTTTTTGTTGATAATGACAATTCAATACCTTTGTTTTGAATTTTCCCAGCGTTTATTGATGGTACATAAATATCTGAATATCCTGAAGTTACAGGTACAGACATCGGGACTAACATATCATTGGTGTTTTTCACATAGGCATCAAAAGTTAAATTGATTCTGCTATCGAAGAATGACGCATCCAGACCAACATTAAACTGTTCCTGACCTTCCCATTTTACATTTGTATTCGGAAGTACAGTAGGAACAACTGCGCTTACATAATTGTTATTAAAATTATACATAACCGTATTGTACGATGAAGAAAATGCATAATTTCCAATATCCTGATTTCCGGTAATACCATAACCAACTCTTAATTTCAAATCGTTGATAGCTGTTACTTTCTCCATAAATTTCTCTGATGAGATCCTCCAGGATAAAGCACCTGATGGAAACCATCCCCATTTATTTCCTTCACCAAAACGAGAAGATCCATCCCTTCTAATTGTACCGGTTACATAATACTTGCCATCATAGTCATAATTCACCCTTGCCAAATATGACATAATTGCCCATTCAGAAGCATTACCTCCTACTGTCGGCTGTAATGTACCATTGTCTATCTGCTGTGTTTCATCACTCGCAAATTTCTGAATAGAGCCGTTTAAGAAATCATACTTATTAGACTGCGAACTGCTTCCCACAACTGCATTTACATTATGTGCGCCAAAATGAGCATCATACGTCAGCGTGTTATCCCATAAAACTGTAATACTTCTATTTGTTCCTTGTGATAGATATGAATTGGTCTGAACATTAGAGCCCCATGAATATTTTGGCGACCAGGTTCTGTCAAACCAGAAGTTGGCTTCAACCCCACCTAAAGACTTAAACACTAAGTTTTTCAGCAAATTGATTTCTGCGAAAAGGTTCCCTTGAAGATTATATCCTTTTGTTGATCTTTCGACAGTTGTGGCTTTTCCGATTGGATTTGTAATATCTCCATAATAAAGAGGGTTTCCTGTAGGTCCGGTAAAATTTCCATTTTCATCATATATTGGCTGGGTAGGATTTGCTAATAACGTGTTACGGATATCATATGCACCGCTTTCTTTTATATCGTGTGCAATTTTAACACTGTTTCCAAATTTTACTTTGCTGGTCACTTTAGTATCAGAATTAAACTGCACAATGAATCTTTCATAATCAGTATTTAAAACGATACCTTTTTGGTTAAAATAATTAGCAGAAACATAGATATTGGATTTTTTTGTTTTATTCCCATAAGATAAAGTATAGCTGGACATCATCTCTGGATTGAATAATGTTCCAACCCAGTCGGTTCCTGTTCCCAAAGAAGCGGGATTTGTCCATAATGGATTAGGATTAAGTCCTCCATTAGTCATCATATCATTATTTAACGATGCGTATTGTGAAGCATTCAGCATCTTTACCACATTTGAAGCATTTTGCACTCCCGTAAAAGTATCGAAAGTCAAAGTTGAACCTTCTTTTGTCCCGCCTCTTTTAGTAGTTACAATCACAACTCCATTTGCTCCCCTGGAACCATAAATTGCTGTAGAAGAAGCATCTTTAAGCACGCTGATCGATTCTACATCATTCATATTAACTTGGTTAAGTCCTCCATTCAAAGGCATTCCGTCAACTACGATTAGAGGGTTATTATTAGCAATGGTTCCTGTTCCCCTCACTCTAAAAGTGACGTTAGATCCCGGTTCTCCGCTCGAAATGACCTGCACACCGGCAGCCCTTCCCTGCATGGCCTCGCCAATATTGGCAACAGGCTGATTTTTCGTTTTGGCTACATCGATTGAAGCAACAGCCCCAGTTAAATCTCTAGCTTTGGCTTTTCCGTATCCGATTACTACAATATCTGTCAGCGATACTGCTTCCGGTACCAACTGAATCTCCAAATTTGTACCTGCTGCAGAAATTTCTTTGTTGGAGTATCCAATATATGATATTACTAAAACAGCATCGGAAGTATTTACCTTAATAGAAAATTTTCCGTCGAAATCTGTAGTAGTACTTGATGCGGTTCCTTTTATTGTTACCGTCGCACCAGGTAAAGGCTCATGCTTTTCATTATATACGGTTCCTGTAATTGTCTTTTGCGCACTTTTAATTGCAGGACCTTCCTGCTGTTTTGCAACGGCAAAAGCGCTATTGCTGCCACAAAGTGCTGCCAGCATAAAAAGTACAAGGATAAAATCTTTGATGGATGTCCTACGAACATCAATTTCATGACATGATCTCATTTATTTTTTTGTTTGGTTAGTAAATCGTTAGTGTTAGTTTTTTGAAGTAAGATTGGTTTTTCTATAATCCCGATTTGTTACATATTTTTAATTAATAATTCACGTGTTTTAAAAGGCCTTTAAAAAACTACGAAATCCAATAATACATTCGGATCAAAGCAAAGGAACAAAAAAACACATGCGAAAAATGCATGTATGCAAAACGTATAGAAAAAACAAGCAATAAAGTGGATTAAAAAAACCATATATACCTAATAAATAGACTTTTAAACAAAAACAAACAGTAATAATTATATAGATTTTAATATTTAAAACAATAAGAATTCAAGCATAAAAAAACATATTTTGCAATATTTTACTATAAAAAATATATTATTCTCATTGAGACAAACAAAATAAATGGGGCGCAGAAAAAAAATCCCGCTGTTGAACAGCGGGATTTTTTGTTAAATATTTGATTAATTAGGTAATTTTTACAGAAGTAATTTTCATCAATTTTTTATCAAAGCCTTCATTTTCGATTATGGACTTATTACGAACTTTAGTTTTATAGGCATAAATTGAATTGACTGAATAACCTAAAATTTGCGCAATTTTCTCATTGTGTTTGATCCCTAAACGGATCAAGGCAAAAATTCTCAGCTCTTTATTAAGAATCTGCCCTTCTTTTAGCTTTATCTGCTCCCCGGGTTTCATGAGCGAATTGAATTCAGTAATAAAATCTGGAAACAGATTGATAAAAGCTGTATCAAAATTATTGAGCAGTTTATCCTTTTCCTTCTTCAAATCATATCTTGATATTCTGTATTTTGCTTTAGCATAATCTCCTGAATCAATATCCCTTTCTATGTAAGATGTAAATTCATTAAACTTTTCAAAAATATCATCATATTCCGTAAAGAAAAAACCAATATATTCTTCATTAATCTTATTAGCTTCTGAAAGACGATTGTTAATCAATTCAATTTGGCTGTTACGCGCCTTTATTTCTTCGTTTACAACAACAAGCTGTTTATTTACATTCTGCAGATCTGTATGCGCAACTGCAATTATCTTTTTTGCTTTTTGAATTTTCCTGAATTGCATAAAAGTAAGGATTAAAAAGCAGATTACAATTACTGAAAAAACAATTGCACCTATATATTGATAGTAGAGCCTCTTTTTTTCTCTTTCAATATTCTGGACTATTTCTTCTTCAATGTGTGGCAGGATCGCTCCTACTTGTAGTTTTCTCTGCTGTGCCCCGTAAAAAACAGCATCATCATATGCTTTTTTCACTAGCGAAGATGCACTCTGCAGATTCTTTTTTCTAAACAAGAGCTCTGATAGCTTTATTATAGCCAGTGATTCTTTTGTTGATATACGAATATCTGAAATAACGGCTTTGCTGTAATAATCAATTGCACGATCTACCCTGCCCGACTCATTGCAGATCTCCCCCAGCATATAATTTAATAAGGCTTCATCCCTATCGCTAACGTCAGAATTAAGAAGGGAGAGAAAGCCTTTTTCAGCAGAAGCTAAATCACCATCCTTATATTCATTAAAAAATTTTAAAAATGAATTGAAAAAAGTGCCTTCATCTGTTAAATTTAAAGCCTTAATCCTGCACTTCTTAGCAAGCTGGTTATACTTTTTACTAAAGATTGGAATACTGCTGTATTCTGCCATATCGCTATAGCATCTACCTAACAGACCATAATATAAAGATCCGTTTTCATTGTTTATCTCTTCGGGTTTAATCAAAAGCAGATAATCCAACCCTTCTTTATACATACCCGCAGAAACACTGATATTGGCCAAATTAATATTGGCCTTCATCAAATAAGATTTATCGTTAATTTTTTCTGATAGCCCTTTAATTTTTAAAGCATAATCAAAAGCAGAATCTCTTTTAAAAAGTACATACTGGTCAAAAAGCTGCTGGTTCAAATCTAATAACTTGTGGCGATCATCTTTAATCAGTTCAAGCTTATCTTTTAAGTCCTGAATGGTCTTTCTCTTGCTTTTATCATAGATGCTCGAGGAGTCTATTACCTGATCTAGCCTTTTTAACAACTGCTCGCTTTGTCCATAAAAACTGCTTGGATATAATAATAGAATCGAGACTAAAACCAAACTCAAGCAAAACCTCAGTTTAAAGCGTAGAAAAGATTTTTCTGTAAAAAATTGCTGAATCATACTTTACATTAGTGATTTTAAATTATAAACATTTTTTATTCAGGCAACAAAAAGTTTACTGGCACATCTAACATTCATACATATATTACTAATCTAATTCTTTAATCATAATATTACGAAACCATACATTGTTTCCATGATCCTGCAAAGCAATTTTTCCTTTATTGAATGTGCCAAAATCCGGCCAATCTGCAAATTTGCTTCCCGATACGTTTTTTTTGAAATTATCATCCCAAAGAACAGTCTCTACCACTGTAACTCCATTAAGAATAAGTGTTAATTTTCCTTTCCTGCTGAGAATTTCGGCAGTATTCCATTCTCCAGCCTGTTTGACAGGCTCTGATCTGCTTTGAACCAAATCATACAAATCTCCTGCTCGATGCTTAAGGATTTTTGCGTCCGGATGGCCCTCATTATCTAAAATCTGCATTTCGAGTCCGGTACTATAAGTATTTTGGTATTCTACAGGATTCTCATTTACATAAAAAATTATGCCGCTGTTCCCGTTCTGGGCTATTTTCCAATCCAATTTTAGATGAAAATCCCTGAATTCAGCATCCGTTACTAAGTCCCCGCCCTGACCATTGTTTGCTTCTTTTGAATCAAAATGCAATATGCCATCTGCCGCCTTCCATGCTTTTCCAGCCGATTTTTTTCCATAGGAATGCCAGCCCTTTGTCGATTTGCCGTCAAAAAGGGGCTTGAAACTTTTCTGTGCCTGTATCGTTTGCAGTCCAAACAAAATAACTAATGAAACTATAATTTTTTTCATTTCAATATTTTTATTAATCAGTTAAAACTATTCTTATATTGTAACAGGCGGGAGAGAAACCAAATCTTTCAAAAAAGTAAAATTAAAATTTTATTCTGCGCAAACAAGATATAGCCAATTATAAAATTTTCAGCCATTATTTATGTTTTTCCAATTACTGAAACAAAAGCCTGCTAATTCGAGATCAATGTGCTTTACAACCATATTCGTCTTTGCGTTTCTTTCACATGCAACTCCATCTAATTGTACTATTAAATAGATTGCTCGGCATTACTCTTTTAACTATAATCTATTTTGTTTATTTGCAACTTGTTATTTATAAAATACAGAAAAAAAGTAAAATAAAGCGAAAACCGCCCCAAGACAGCAGGCGGTTTAAGGCTGTTATTAAAATCATACTAATTCTGCAAAATCAGATTTTGAGTGACACCATCCAAACAGTCAACCTTTATCAAGTATATTCCAGACGTTGCACCCGTAATATTGAATTCGAAATTTTGGACTTCTTCCGAGAAAACTATATTTCGCTTTTGTAAAACCGCACCATTCAGATTAAAAATATAAACAGTCGCTTTTGCTGATTTTGGACGTTTAATTTGAATTGAAAACAAGCCTGAAGTTGGATTGGGATAAACAACCATTTCATTTTGAACAATTGAAACTTCATTGCCAACTAAAGATACTGGTTTATTACTTAGGGAGTTTTTTTGTAATATTATACTATTTTGATCCACCTTTTGTACTGTTAAGAGTTCCGTTGCAAGGTTAACTGTAATGTTATAAACACCTGCTTCCGCAATATTCCACTTTGTATCAGTCCCGTCAACACGGTATCGCGCAGCAGTAAGAAAGTCAGCATTAACAGCGTCAGAATACAGCCAGTTCCCATCCTCCCAATTATTGGAAATAAAATCTGTTCCCAATTTTGCATGAATTTTGATCTCACCTGCGTTTAATGCACCTGTAAAAGTCCATATATTCGAGTCTGGTGCCGTTCTGGCCAAGTCAGTAGTAATATCACCTTCAGGTCTGATCCAAGTCCCTGATGGGGAACCGGGACCAACTAAAGTAAGATGATCATAATCCAACCTCTTCACTGATAAGCGTCCCTTTGTCAGATCGACTGTAATTTTATACAGTCCGGCTTGCGCAACATTCCATTTATAATCGTTGCTGCTGTCAATTATGTACTCTGCAGCAGTTCTGAAATCAGCATTATTGCTTTTCGCCTGAAGCCAAGAACCGTCAAGCCAGTTGTCGGCTATAAAATCCGATCCGATTTTTGCATGAATTTTAACCTGGCCTACCTTCAACATCCCTGTAAAAGTCCAGATGTTCGAATTAGGACACGTTTGTATAAAGTCGGTGTTTATATCTCCTTCTGGTTTGTTCCAGCTTCCAATTGGAGATCCGGGTCCTGATAAAGTCATATAATCAAAATATCTTCTCTGTACGGCTATCTTGTTTGCATTAAGATCAACAGTTACTATATAGTACCCAGATTCTTCAATATTCCATTTAAAATCATTGCTGTCATCAATAAGGTATTCTGTCTGAGTTAGAAAATCGGCATTTGCCGATTTTGCCTGAAGCCAGGATCCGTCAAGCCAGTTGCCTGCAATAAAATCAGATCCTAATTTTACATGGATCTTAATCTCTCCAGCATTTAAATTCCCCTTAAAAAGCCAGATGTTTGAATTTGGGGCAGTTTCTGCAAAATCTGTGCTTGAATCTCCTTCGGGCGTGGCCCAATTTCCAATAGAGGATCCCGGGCCTACAAGGGTCATGTAATCATAGTCTATTTTTTTTACATCTAAGCTCTTCTCACGCAAATTTACTTTTATATTATAAAGCCCCGCAGCCGCAACATTCCATTTATTGTCGGCGCCTCCTACCACATATTCATTGGCGGTCAGAAAATTTGCATTACTGTTTTTTGCTTGTAGCCATGAACCGCTAGTCCAGCTGCCTGAAGCAAAACCGCCTGCTTTCGCATGGATTTTAATCTCCCCCAAGTTTAAATATCCTGTAAATGTCCAAACGTCAGAGCCAAAGGCACTTTCTTTAAAATCGGTTGCACCAGTACCTTCGGGTTTCGTCCAACTGCCTGTTGGTGATGCTGGACCGACTAAAGTGAGGTGATCGAAAATAGGTTCTAAAGTCCATAACTGCGAACTATCGCCGGTGCTGCTTGATTGTACTACAATTCCCCTTGCTGCATCCATTTCAAGAGCTTTGGTACTATTGGAGTTTATGATTTTATAATAACCGTTTCCATCAGGAACCATATCCCATTTCTGGCTGTTTAATCCTAAATACTGCCATGTGTGAATTTTTGCACCGTTATTAACAGACTGTTCAACAACATCAAAAGATTTTTTATCGGACAATGATGTAATGCTGTACTCCTTATTTTTTTCAAAGGTAAAAAGCCATTTTTGATCAGATTTATCCCAATCAAGAGTATTTGTCGTTAGTGAATCTCTTAAGGTATTGTAAGCTATTGTTTTACCATTCGCTTTTGATTTAATAAAATAATTGTTTCCTGATAAAATATCTGGCTGAGGATTTATTGGTACAACTTTCAAAATCACGCAGCCGTGTGCAGGCACGTTTACACTATAGGAAGACATGCTTCCTAAATTCGTATGAGTCCAAAGATCCCTTACCGATGCATTGCCTGAAAACCCCAGAGAAGAATTGAAATCCAAACTGCGGTTCTTAGCTACGTTCTCTCTATTAAAAAAACCAATAATCCAATCTCCGTTAGACATTTGTCCAGCCCAAACCTGACTCGATTCATTTGTTGGGTCGTTCGTAAATAATGGTTTCCCAACAAAGCCATCTTTATTTAAAGCTAACATTTCTTCATTTTGATAATAAGAAATATCTTGTCCTATCGAATTATACTGATCCGATATAGATAAAGGGCCTCCAGCCATTAAATGTAACGAGATTACCGTTTTTTTTTCATTGTCATTGGCCATTGAATTTAATCTAATGAAATCTCCATCCAGAATTAATTTCTTTCGTCCCGAGATAAATGACCAATAGGTGTATCCATCAAAAGTATTATAATATTGAGACCACCAGCTATGACGGATGCCCCGATCTAAATTATTAAATCTGTTCCACCCTCCATCTCCAAGATCTTCGTTAATTCGAATCATGTGTCCGTATTTATTCTCAGAAACAGCATTATCCTGTAATTCTGGCATCACCAGACTCAGAAAAATTTTATTTTCATCGCATGCTTCGCGAATCCATCTTAATGCTTTTTCATAATCTTGGGTTGATCTTGCCGGACCGTACGTGGAGTCTCCTTTATCGGCTCCCGTTTGGAACCAGGCTAAAAAATCAATCCTTAAATAACTGACACCCATATCGGCATAATATTGTACATAACCTTTAATGTACTGTTCAGCCCCAGGATTATTAACCTGAACCCAGTTAAATATTTTTTCCTGACCTTCAATTGGGTTCAGAAGCGTTGATAAGGGAATATTTGTACCTTTAATTTTAACTCCCGCATCAGCTGCCTTTTTATTTATCCACAAAGGGTTATTATACATGCCTAATGTCATTCCACGGGCTTTTAAATAATCTGCCCAATATTTATAGTCATGTATCCAATTCGAGGAATGTGTTGTTCTGTAACCATCTTGGTTATAGTTTGAGTCATCTCCCCATCCATCTATACAAATCATATTGTATCCATATGACTTAAGATTTTCATTCATCCAATCAATATTTTTTTTCCATTCATCTTCAGGGATATAATCGTTTTTAGTAAGATTATATTCATACGGATTCCAATACAAGGGAGCCTTATATGGATTGATTTGCGAAAATCCTTTTTCTACAGACAGTAGCAAGGATAAAATTAGCAATAAAATTAAAACAAGTGTTTTCTTCATTTTGGTTGGTTTAGAGGTTAGTAAGCAGTTTTAAACAAGAACATTTCAGAATATATTCCCTAAAATTTATGAGAAAATATTCCTGCTGTTTTTTGTGGTTAGTAAAGTGAGACAATTTAGTGCACATCTACCTCTCCTATTATCAAGTAACATACTGTTATTCAACAATAAAGAAAGTAACAGAAATACAGTTCTCTTAATTGTATATACAAAAGAATCAAAAAATAAATGAGGGAGTACAGAGTTTTAAAAACGTATAGAAAATACATCAACAAATAAATCTTAAAACATTATATACCAATCAGTTAAAAGAAAAATATGCTCATATATATATAGAAATATTTCTATTGAAGTTATCCGTAGTAATAGGTTCCAAATGACATTTATTGCCTGCTAAAACCAAATATAAAATTATTCTTGCCATCAATCAGCCACATAATTTAGCGGCAATGAGTAAATAGAAAATATAAAAAAAAATTATGTATGGTGAAATAATAGATCATCACGAATTGGATTTGATATTTTAACGATTATCGTCAAATTTTGACCTGAATAATTATAGAATTATATTTTAAATTTACTTTAAACAAAACCTAATTTCTTGTATAAAATTTGAAATTCAATTTTTTCAAAAATTAGCTAGAATTGGTTCTTTTCATACATTATAAATTTTCACCTTTTAACATTTAACCTCTATGATACATACAAACCGCTTCTCAATAAAAACCAAGAATAATTATCTTACAAATTCACTTGAAAATAGGCCAATTTCTTTAAATCATTCATAAAATGGTTTGTAAATTGTTCAGTAAGGTCACTTAAGGAGACAACTAGTCAATAGTTGTCTCTTTTTTTATACCCTAATGTGTAGATTTTTCAAGCCTTCACAGCCTAATATTTGTGGTTCGATTTTTTTCACAAGAAATTCTTAGGCTGTTTGAAATAAACAGTCTTAAAGTGGTGTTATTAGAGATTTAATCGAAGCTGAACGATGGTTCGAAATCCCGCTAAGGATGTAGGATTTTTTTCTCTTTTGGTTTATCGTAATTTTTTGATACTAAATACAGTAATTCCAAAATAATTTTAGCTTCCTTCTCATCTACCTGAATGCCATTTTGGGAAAGAATAATAACGGCTTCCTCTACTGAAACATTCTTCTCAATGAAATTCATTTTTCCTATTGTTTTTTCAGTTTCTGTTTGTTCTCGTCTGTACAATCTTTAAACAATTACGATAAAAAGAAATAACTAAAAAAACATTTTCATTCCTTCATGTGATTAAACAAATCCTAGTTTTTCATAAAATTTTATTGCTTCCGGTCTTCTTTTATCACTGCTAAGCTGCAAAAGATGAGCTCCCCGTTCTTTTGCCCTGTTAATTGCCCATTGAAAGAATAAGGCTCCATATCCTTTTCCACGATCAATTTCCCTTATACGGACAGCTTCTATCTGAGCCCTAATTCCTCCTTGGTAGGTTAAGTACTGAATAAAACTTAACTGTAATGTGCCAATTACTTCCTTATTCTCATTCTCAACAACAATTAACTCTTGTGAGGAATCACTAGTTATTTTCATAAATGCACTAACATAAGCTTCTGGAAGGGGTTCTTTGAAATTTTCTCTAGTCGCTCCCAATTTATCTTCTGCAAGAAGCTTAACTATATCGACAAGATGCCTCATCTCTGCAATATTAAACTGTAAATTCATTTTATTTAAATTATATGTATTCGTGAATTATTGCGAACAAACAAAGCTAAAAAAAAGCTTTCATTAATTTAACTTTTCAATTCTTGTTATAAAACTTCTTATTTACTCAATCATCAATTCGGAAATAAACTAATTGAGTTTTTATAATCTTTACATCAATCCTACTCAGTACATCTAAACCAAAATTATAAAGCCAATGGAAGACAGACACTAAATGTAGTAAGCCAATTTCTTCAAATCATCCAAAAATGATGTTGTAATTTGTCCTGTCCCCGTCACTCAGCCAGATGGCGCCAATTGAAGACAATTGGCGCCATTTTTTAATATACCCCTATAATAAATGAGTTTTACTAGTTTTTGATGTATTTATCTTTTTTTCAATCATATTGAAATAAAGTGGAAAATAACCTTTGTTATTTATTAATTAGTTTTAGAATTAAAAGACGACAAAAGGAAAATATAGCTCCAGATGCAACAGAGCCTAAATTCTTTTTAAATCATTTATATCTTGACAAGATTCTCCAGGGTTATTCTTGTTGCAATAGGGGTATAAATATCCTGTGTATTTTCAGGGGTCTCAATCGAGACTATTAGGGAATATCTAATAGTGCTGTTATACTTTGCCTGTCGTTTGAGTTGTTTCCACCAGCCTGAAGCTTGAGGATAGATAGCCAGCTTGTTGCAAGAAGCTATTTCCGCAGCAGTTCCGGTCCAATAATTACTGTGTATTGATCCCTTGAAAACATTATCTGCCCCTAGCGCCCATCTTTCACTGCCTTTTTCTTTTTCCATAGTTGCAGAGTCAAGTGATTCCTTAGGATCCATACCTAGCTCAGTTTTAAGAGTATCTTGATTGATTTTGTTGGTACGCAGCTTAAAATTGTCAAAGTCCTCCCCTGGATTAATGAGTACAAAACGAAGCGCAGTTGACTGATAGGAGTATTTTGTCGAATAACCTTTATCCCCCGGATTGGGTTCAATAAAATAAGAAAGAGTTATTCTAAGTGTTGTGGCGGCGTCCCCTAAATTTTCTAGAATTTCTTTTGGCCATGGAAATTCATAATAATGAATGTCTTTTGTTTTTATATTACTGCCTGTTTTTTCATAAGGCTGCAGTACTTCTTCAGAAATAAAAGTAAGATAATTGGATTGGCAACTTAATGCTCTTTGCAAATTAGGTACACCATAGCCATAAATCCTCAACATTTTCAGAGCTTCAGAGCTTTTTTTTCCGGCTTCAAATCCAAACTGGTCATACATGGCCTGGGTCCATCGTGCCGAATGGATCAGCAATGCCCTGCAGGTTTCAGGCCACGCATCAGGATAGGAATCCCTTAGTTTTGCCAAAAAATTAGACGCTAGCGCTGTAGCGGAACTGGTGGCATTAATAGTAGTGAAATTATTGGTTACCGCATTACGTGAGGTGGTTAGCATTTCAAGGTCATCATGCTGGGCAACGTTGGCATTGGCCAATCCTTCAATATTCCCCCCCTCAAATACGACATCGGGCTTGATGGGCCATGAATTTTCCCATGAAATTGAGGTTCTGCTGAAAGGAGAAAGTTCTGAGTGGCCCGCCAGAGTTGGCCTGTCAGGAAAAATCTTTTCTGTAAAGGCTCCTATTCCTATAGAGTTCCAAGATTGCGCAGGGCTTTCCACTGCCAGATTCAGATTACTTTGGGGATAATTTTTCCA
The DNA here is from genome assembly GCF_020026915.1 of Flavobacterium potami. Taxonomy (GTDB): domain Bacteria; phylum Bacteroidota; class Bacteroidia; order Flavobacteriales; family Flavobacteriaceae; genus Flavobacterium; species Flavobacterium potami. Next base: position 388,125 of record NZ_JAINUY010000003.1, read on the forward strand.
ATCCTCCTCTTCCCTTACATTGCCTACACTTACGACAAATATTTTTTTATCCTCAGGGTCATCTCCAAAAATAATATTATCAAGAACCGCTGACCATGTGGAAGGCTTACCAAAATCATTTTGGTACTCACTTGTAACAGCCATGCAATAAATCCTTCTGTAATGAGGATTTACAATCTGTACAGTGCTGATGGCATCCGACATTACGAATGGATACTGGTAAAAATGATTCCCGTTAACCGGAAGTATCTTTACGGATTCAATCTGATGGTTGACATAATTCGCATAAGGGTTTTCTAAAAAGGAATTTAGATTGCCATATCCTACTACTCCCGCCATCATTGTACCATGTCCATTATTATCGGTAATTCCCCAGGAGGCATCAGCAGCATGCCTGTCTTTATCGGCTAAAATGGGTTGCAATAGCTTGTGGCCGTTATTGATACCGCTATCGAGAATTGTTACAAAATTATTATCATTTGTAAAATCAGTATTTTGAAGTGCATCTGTTATCCAGTCTTCTCTTGCAACTGTGATCTCATTAAGCCAAAAGCTGTTAGGCTCCTCTGCTTTTCTTATTTCAGCAATCAGTGGAAATGATTTTATAAGTTCGACTAACTGTATATAATTTGCCCTTACAATAACAATCGTTCTCTGCGGAAAAGTAAAAAACTGGCCAGTTGATTCGATTCCAAATATCTTATTTACCCTACCTAATGTGGTAAGCATTTTTTCTGGAGACACTTCCTCCGTGTCAAGCCAAAGCTCACACCATACTTGTTGATCCCTTGGCAGAAATTCAACAGAACTGCTCCAAAGATTTTCTATTGTAGCTCTTCGTACGCTATCAATAGTATCTATAAGTGCCTGATTTTTGGGTTTTCCCGTATCCTCTCCCTTATATCTAAAATTTTCTGTAAGATATTCCTCAACCTTTTTAACAAGACCTCCAATCTTATCCTCGGGAATGAAAATTGTGGCAATTTGCTCATGAGTTTCACTGTCACGCTTCACATTCAAAAGCTTTGCTCCTTTGGAGTCAAGAGATTCCAATTTAAGATTATCATTTGCCGAGCTCTTGAAAGTAAGATACTCCCCTTCTGCACTTGGCAGTTCTTTTTCTTTTCTATCTGCGCTTTCAAAGATATGCTGATCCCAGATCTCATTTATGGCTGAGAGAAGATTGTTTCCGTGATTTGCACGATCACGCTCTGGAAGAGCTTTACTTGAATTGCCTTTTTGGGTAGTGGTAAATTTTTGAGATGTAAAGACATCTTTTACAAACAGGTGTGGTTTATGGTCATCACTCATGGGCAGGAATTAAAGATTGAAATTTATCTTTCTGTCTTTTATCATCTCAATGAGGAGTTTTTGTGTTACTGTATTTTTGTCGGTAAGGATGATTTCTTTCAGGGCATCATGACAGGCATTGGTTATTTCTGCATGGCTGAGTCCCGAGGCAGCTGCAATAACATTCTCTAATGAGAAATTGCCAAGGTATTTGCTTAATTTTAATTTAATGAGTTCTTCTATATCATTCTTATCCGGTAAGTTATAGTTGATTATATCATCAAATCTTCTAAAAAGTGCAGAATCTAAGATGCGAATATTGTTGGTAGCTCCAAATATAATGCTCTCAGAGGAATCCTGCTCGATGAATTGAAGGAAAGAATTTAGCACTCTTCGCATTTCTCCAACCTCATTGTCTCTTCCTCTCTCAGCGCCGATGGCATCAAATTCGTCAAAAAGATAAACGCCTCGATTGGAAATCATCATATCAAAAATCTGGCGTAATTTTGATGCAGTTTCGCCCATATACTTAGTCATAAGCTTATCCATCATAATTACATACAGTGGAATTTTTAATTCCCCTGAAATTGCAGACGCAGTGGCCGTCTTTCCAGTACCTGGAAGCCCGGACAAAAGTATTTTTCTTCTATTCTGAAGACCAAATTTTTGGATTTTATCACGTTGTTTGTACTCTTTGATTATTCTTTGCAATTTACCATTGACATCATTGGAAAGTATTAGTTCGCTCAGCTTATTTTCTGGATAGTATACCAGAACTAAGTCACTCAAATCGGGGTTGATCCTAATTACTTTAAATCCGTCAGTCTTTGATCTGTCAACAAGGGCCTTAATATCTTTTGCAATGGTAAGATGTCCCTGCCTTGCCTCATGGGCAGCTAACTGCAGAGCAATGGAAGTAAATCTCTCATTGTCATTTTTATAGTGAGATTGTAAAAGTGATTTTATTTGTTCAGCTGTTGCCATGAAACAAATGTAATAAAAAATTATACTTTACTGTTACTTATAGCACTATCTTCTTTAAAATTTCAACTAGCCTGAAAAATTCATTAAACTGAATATATTCTAGCTGTTACCAAAGTCAAACAAAAAAGACTGTATAAGCAGAATTATCTGAAAAATAAGTAATAGTAAGACAAGAAAAAAAAATAAAAATAAAGTATCTTGCTAGGAAAAAATTGCTTTGCATTACTAATAATAGGTTATGAAATTTTTAAACTCATTTTCGGCAGAAACCAAATTAAATTCCTTAAGCATTCGTATTGCGAGTTTAGCCCACGGAAATAATGCTTATAAATCTTATGTCGATCAAAAGATTACAGGGGACAATCTCAAATATAACCTCTCGCTTATAATTAGTAAGATCATTTTGAACCTTCAATATACCGACAGGACTAAAAGTACTTTTATTGCTATAATCGAAAAATATAATCAAACCAATAAAACTGCCTTAACCTATGAAGATTTTGAGAAGTCCCATTTGATAAGAACCAGCATGGGGGATATAGTTTTGCCATCTGTTGTACGTTATTTTTTTTGGAATATAGATGATGAAAAAAGCAATGGAAAAGGAATTAAAACCCCTAAACAATTTTATGATCTGATTGCCTGCCTAAGAATCTATTATGACAAATGTTTTAAAAATGTCTCACTTAGTATTGATGCAAAAAAATTTAAAGGTATTGTTGAGGGAAACTCAAATAAAAAGCTAACCATCAAATACTTTATTCAAAGAGGCCTTTTGTTCCAAAAAGATGCAGCAACATTTTCATGGAAAAGCAGCGAACTACTCCGCCATCTCAGAAATGAAATTGCGTCAACACTTTGGATTCTGCTTAAGGAAAATGATCCTGACTATAGGGAAAAATATTTCAAGTTGCTCATAATGACCGGCGTTTGGGCAGACAATCTAAATCGGTTTCTTACACCGCAAGACGGTAAAGAGCTCCGCGACTTGGCTCTGAATATTTTACAAACTGAACGTGATTTCGAAAAATCAGAAACTGAATTCACAAAAATATGGTTTGATAGCGAGAGTTATAGAGGAAAGAAAATAGGACAAAAGATACCAGCAGTTCACTTCAATTATGATAGTGTGCACAATTTTGTAGAAAGTACTTCTTTGTTGGGGCGATTCTTCCAAGAAATTAACGATCATCAGAAGACCAGAAGCTACTCCAGTCTTCTTTTGCAAATCATTATGGATTTTGACAAGCATCCTAAACCATACGAAAATGCCCTTAGATTATTGACAGATATGGAAAAACCTGCTCTTATTTGGACATTTTATAGCGAAATCCCGCGTGCTTTTCCAATGTTAATTCCTTACCTTTTGACACACCAGGATTTAGCGGCTTTAGCTTTCTCACTTATAGACAAGATTGAATTGGACCCGGAACTATTGGAGAACTCCTACAAACATGATGACAGGACTAAAGCTGTATGGGATGCCAAAAATCATTTATGGCTCGAAATGTTTGATATGATGCTTGAACACTACTCAGCTTTACATTCAATAGACCAAAAACAGGCAGAAGTACTTTCAATAATTATGAAAGATTGCTCCAACAAACTTTTCGCTAATAATACTACAGGTACAAATGAAGCAATAGTACATTCTATGTATCGTGTAAGATATGAGAAAGCATTGGGAAAACTCTCTTCAAAAAGAATAACATCATTCCGCAGTTATCCACAACCGTTAGTTTTACCCAGGATGATGTTTTATATAATTCCGCAGATGAGGCAATTTTTCATTATTGAACTGGGAGAAACTATACAGACACAGTCTCCATATGTATGTTTCAAATCTGGCGTATTTGATTTATGCATTGAGCTTGTAAGATTAATGAACAGCCGCGTTTCCGAAATTGAAATCAAGGCAGAACAAACAGCTATCTTGGAGGAGTCATCCAAAGATTTAATTAAAGCTTTATATGCTCATTTGACATGGTTCTATACAGCTAAGGAAATCGAAAGACAAGATTTCGATCAGCCGGAAACTGTTAAAATCACAGCCCATCGTCAGGACAATCCGTTTGCTTTTGAAATAATTGATTGGGGCTATCTTTTTCTGCAATTTGAGAAGCAAGACCTGCTTGATTTGTTTAAAGAAAATTTTGAAAATGCATTAACGTTAAATCCTCAAAAGGAATATTATGAGGATGAAAATCGCGAAGAAAAAATTAAAATAAGGATTTTCTTAACTTCAGTGACCATCGCCTACATGGCCATTAATAACAAAAAAAATCAATTTGAACTCGAAGGTCTTCCTGTTAGTGAAGTCCTTAGGAAATTAAAAGAATACATAAATGTATATTTTCTACGCTTTAGCACCAACGATATTGCAAATGGCAGGATTGATGTATTAGATGACACATTTATTTTCTTCAAATATAATCAGTACCAACATGATCTTCACGACCTGCTTCATCAATCGTTAAATCATTTTGAAGCTAGCGAAAGAGAAGATTTCATCAAGCAACTTTATCGTAATAGCGTTGAGTTAGGAAAAATGCTTTCCGCAATAAATAGCATAGAGTCAAATCATACTCGTACTATTATCTCGGAATTGATAGACAATATCAATATAGATAATTTTATTGATAGCCGTAGAACGGTTACAGAATATGAAAATGCATTAATTGAAGCAATAAATTCCGATACCCATTGGGAATTAGCAAAGCCCCTCATAGAAAAGATAAAGGTTCATTTTGAAAAGAAAAGGCATCTCCCTGCGGAAACAGAAAAATTCATCTTTAGAATTAATCTGCTACTCGCCTTCAAAGAAAAAGATTTTGCGGAATTATGCAAACTGGAGATTCCTAAAAACAAATATGCGATCCACCCTGTAGATAAGAACTTACAACTGGAGAAGAAATTTTACCAAGCCCTGTTCAAGCTTTATAATGACAAAGATTATGATAATGCCGCAGCTTTGTTTAGGGGACTTCTCTCAGAAGATCCCAAAAACGTTACTTATGCCTATTACCTCTATCATGCCGAAACATTAAAATCCATAAAGTAAATGAATATACAATCATTAAATAAAGCCAACAAAGAATGGGAGGATTTCTTAAAAAGTCTTTCCGATGAGGAAAAAAGTGCTCTTCAAAAAATAGATGAACAAATATCAAGTACCAATATATATCATTTTGTAGCCAACAAAGATGCTTCAAGATTTGACCAGACCTTAAATACACTCTCAAACCCTTATAAATTTAATCAGGAACTCATTCCTGTTATCTATAACTACTACCTCGAAAGAGAACTTCATGAAATGGCATTCGGCTACAGTGTTGCTGCCAAAAATTATCTTATTGAAAATGGTGAAGTAATAAAACCTGAGGTCGAAAAGATCATGAATGAGGCAACACATGACAAAACCCTTACCTCTATCAAGCTAAGTCTTAACAACCTTAAATCCCTTATCCCTCAAGACTTAGCAAAAGTTACACCTGATAATGTAAATAATAAAAGAAATTTAAGCGAGTTCGTGCTACATGAGATTATTGAAGCAGGTAAAATTATGCTTGAAAAAATTGATGCTATCCGCAATATTCCTCATGAAGATAAATATAATGACTTACTTATTGCAACTTTGCGACTGCGGTTCCAGATTTGGGGATGGAGCTGCCACGATCAGGGACGCTCAGGCAAATCTGCATCAGGAAAAGGTTCCGGAGAAACAGATGTGATGTTTCAATCCAATGGGTCTAATATAGCATTATGTGAGGCATTCGTTCTTACAGGTCGTGACAAAGCCTTAACTGAAAAACACATAAACAAATGTTTTACATATAATACGTATCTTGAAAGTTACTATATGATTGTGTATTACAAAGGGCCTTCGCCTAATTTTGATTCTACCTGGACCTCATATCAGAATGACATTATTAACTGCCCCTATGATGCACGCTGGCAAATTGACCAGACAAGAGGTTTGGAAGACATTTCCGCAAAATTTAGTAATGTTACTGCCTTTTACTTAGCCAAAAGTTCTCATGGCAAACAAAAAAGCGTCTATCATCTAATGATAGATTTAAGTGATTACACAAATTGAAAAAGAAAGTAGTAATTTACTATTTAATAGGGAAAATCCAGTGCGTCCAAAAAACTATCTGTTTTTTTAATCTTGGGAAAGCTCCTAAAAATCATTAATATAAATTCCAAGACAGTAGTCCTAATAAGCCAAAGAAAGCCAATTCTACCATAACAAAAACAACCTTTTCAAATCCTCTATAATATTTGAAGAATTGTATATTATTGTGATGGCATAAACCAATTGAGTTTGTATAATTTTTGCATCAATCCCCAACAGGACATCCAAACCAAAAATACAAAGTCAATGGAAGACAGACACTACATATAGAAAGCCAATTTCTTCAAATCGTCCAAAAATGATGTTGTAATTTGTCCTGTCCCCTCACTTAAGGAGACAACTATCACATAGTTGTCTCTTTTTTTATACACAAACATATAGATTTTTCAAGCCTTTACAGCCTAATATTTGTGGTTCGATTTTTTCACAAGAAATTCTTAGTCTGTTTGAAATAAACAGTCTTAAAGTGGCGCTATCAGAGAATTAATCGAAGCTGAACGATGGTTCGAAATCCCGTTAAGGATATAGGATTTTTTTTTCTTTTGGTTTATCGTAATTTTTTGATACTAAATACAGTAATTCCAAAATAATTTTAGCTTCCTTCTCATCTACCTGAATGCCGTTTTTGGAAAGAATGATAACGGCTTTCTCTATTGAAACATTCTTCTCAATGAAATTCATTATTTCTATTGTTTTTTCGGTTTCTTTTTTTTGATAATATTTTTAAAAATGCTTGATTTAAGCCTAAAGATAGATCTCCTGTTTTAAAATTAATTTCTGTCGGTGGAATAAGATTTAAAAGATGTCTTTTATCTGACGCCTCAAATTCAGAAAATCTTTGAAAGATTTCAACTAATGCTTTTTCTTCTATTTGATTTTTTCTATCAATATCTTTTAATTTAACGGCAATATCATGCACTTCCTTTTTAAGATTTTTAGTGCTGACTTGACTCTCTTTTCTTAATTGGTTGTAGTCATCAATTTTTAATATTCCAGCTATAAATAATTTTCTGCCTCGAGAAAGGGCCAGCTCCTCCTCATTTATTTTCCTCTCCAATACCTTTTGAGTGCATAAATAACTTGCTTTCTGTGTTTTTATATTCTGGTCTTCCAAAACTTTTTTAAATAATTCAACTGCATTCTTTGAGAGCATTAATTGTCGAAGCTTCTTATAATAACAGTCATTAAGGAATAATGCATTTATTCTTGTTCTACATCCATTATGACAATGATAATATGGATAGTTTTTTGATCTGCCTTTTGAAACACTTCCGCTAAGTTTTCGATTACAAACAGGGCATATTAAAAAACTTCTAAGAAAAAATAATGATTGTAAATCATCTTTCTTGGCAGTAATTCTTCTTCTTGTATTAATAACAGACTGAACCTGATTAAACAATGACTCAGATATCAATGGCTCGTGTAATGCTTTTACCACTCCCTCATTACCAGAGTCCAGTGTTACCGGTATAAGCCCGCAATAAACAGGATTATGTAAAATCCTGAAAAAGTGTGATCTTGAACATACTAATCCTTTATCATTGACTATATTAATGATTTTGGATATTTTATGATCGTTCTTTGCAACTTGATAAAAAGCCCATTTTATAATTTCGGCTTCAGGCTCTTTAGGTGCAATACCTTTCTTACCATCCATCATTGTCAAATTGATAAATCCTAATGGTGCCTTACTAGGATGTCTGCCCATCAGCTTCGCTCGACGAATGCCATTTGCAGTGTTTTGAGCTCTTCGGGCGTTTTCTGCTTCCGGAACAGCCAAATATACAGCCAGCATAACTGTGCTTTCCGGCACAGAAAAATCAATTGGCTGATCAATAGCCTTTGCTGTTGTTTTATATTTCCGGAGCTTTCCAATCATTTCGTAGGCATACTCAACATTACGGCTGAATCGATCCCATTTGATAAATAATATATTTTTGTCTTCTCCTGAGGATTTCTTTTTGATTTCTGAAAACAATCGGTTCCATTCTGGTCTATTGAAATTCTTAGCAGAATAATCTTCACGATAAATTCCTTTGACTTCGATATCATAATATTTGCAATATTTCAATAACCTGTCCTCCTGCTCCGGCAGGGAGTAACCTTTTCTTTTTTGTTCGTCCGTACTTACACGAACGTATAAATAGGCTGACTTCATATGATTTATGTATTTATTTTATTTACTAATAAATATTTTAAATGTATGAAAGGATTAATTGGAAAAGAATTCTATACAACATTAACTACAACATTATCTGCAAAAAGACATACCCCTTTAGAAATCAATAACAACTTTTTTTTAATGATATTGCATTCATATATTTTAATTGTTACAATACCACATTTTTAATGTAAAACAAATAACTTAGCACATATTAAACATAATTGATTTAATTTACCACAAATGATCAATAAGACTATTATCGCAAATGGAGTTGGATTGATGAAAGTTTATTTCCCCAACTTGTTTCTTTACATATCCGAAAAAGAATTTGAGCTTTTTTTACAGAAAGCTTATCAACATTCTACAAAAAATGGTGGCGGAACACCGAATAATAATTTTCTGGCTACATTTTTTATGCTTGTCGATGAACATTATACCAATAATTCCAATTATATAAGAAATGAATTTGGTTATTTTAATTTTTTGCTTGGCGAATTTCAAAAATTTGAAAATGGCAAAAAATTCAAAAGTTTAATACTCGCAGCAATTTATAATTTTAAGAGTAGTAGTTTCAAGCATATTCTTGGAGAAATTGCGGCATGTATTGATTTAAGCTCAAAAGCAAATTTTGTACAATATGAGAAAGTTTTAGAAAACGGAAAAAGCGTAGATTTTCATTTTAAGCATAATCAAAATCACGACTTTTACATTGATGTGGTGAATATTGATTTTAATATAGAAAAGTACGAAAAAGAAAAATTTAAAAAGTTTTTAGATAGGCGACTTTTGCAAAAATTCGAGGACAAATCTGCTAATTTAGATAACTATGTAAAAAAACAAATTATAATATATCCGATTCTTTATGGCTTCACACCTGAAATTATTAAGGACCAGGAGGATTATTTAAAATTGATACATTTAGCAAGATACCCAATTGCAGGGTTTCAAAGTTTCGAACCAAAATTATTTGGAAATATTCAAGGAACTTTTTTTAACTTATTTTCTATAGACCAAATCGTTAATTCAAAAAAGTACTATAATTAAAAAAAACACTCATCAAATTTAAAAAAATGCAAAATAAAAGATATGAGTAAATCAAATCGAGACAAAAAAGAAGTAATATTTAAAATTTTTTCTCAAAATTTAGAATGGATAAAAGAAAATCCAATAATTCGATTTGAACCCGATTTTTCGAACGGCTATATATGTCCTCTATGTTTCAATGTTTTTTTTGCGAAAGATTTGGATAGTAATTTAGAAAATTTCCTGACATTAGAAGATATTCCCCCAAAGTCATTAGGCGGTTCGCCAAAAGCGCTTACTTGCAAAGATTGCAATTCAAAAAGCGGACATGAATTAGACATTCATCTTTTAAATAATCTTTTAGACATTGATGCTCATTCTTTCCTGCCAAATTCAAAATCAAAAGCTGTATTTGAATTATCTGGCAATAAAGTTAATGGATTAATTGAGGTTAAAGAAGATGGCGTAGTGAATTTACATCTGCATACTGAAAGATCAAATCCTGTTGATTCTAAAAATTTTATTTCAGAATTCATTCCACCAAAAACAATTTACAATCCTATTTTTCACCCTGAAAAAGTTTTCGATACAGGTTTTAAAAGCCCTACATTCAATTTAAAATTCGAAAACAAATATACAGAGAGGAGAGCCGAAGTTGCTTTACTCCGTATAGCTTATTTGATAGGATTCTCAAGTTTGGGAAATAGCTTTTTGATCAATCCAGGGCTGTATAAAGTGAGAGAGCAAATTTTAAAACCTGACGAAAAGATTCTTCCTCAAGTCTTTTGGCTAAAATACAAATTTCCTAAAGAACAAGAAGGGATAAACATCATTTCACTTCCCAAAGAATTAAGATGCTTTTTAATAATATTTTCTTTAGTTACAAAAAGCAAATCCAGACAATTTGCTATTGTCTTGCCAGGACCCTCCGCACCAGGAATAGATGTATATGACTACATTGAGAAAAATCTTTGTGTTGGTGATGGAAGTGGCTCTTTAGCGGGCTTTTCCGAACATATTAATGTAGATAATTTTTTAAAAGAAAAGGAGTTTGCATTTGCATCTAATATTTTATGGCAGGAATATACCGACGACAATTATGAACCCAGAAGAAATCCGAACAACAATGATTAAATATAATTGGAAGAGTTACTTTAGTGGCATTTCAATTAGGCTCTTTTAATATTTTCTTTAGGCTTTTCTTAATTTCCTGGCCAGTATATGTCGCAAAATTTAAATTCGTGCTTATCTTGTGAAGCTTTTTTAAATTCACATTTGCCAACAATAGGATATTTAATTTCATCTTAAGCCGTTCTTTTTTATTTTCAATCAGATAAGGTAGTCGGATAAATAGAACTTCATAATTCATGTAAAGGGCCAACAGATATAGAAAGGGCAGTAAAAGAAATGTATAAACAACTGGAAGAAATAAACTCTTTAGATTTTCAACGGTCATCAGGCTTTTGTAATCAATTGCTGTTTTATAGCATACATAAATAAAAATAAGAATTCCAAGTGCCGCAAACAGACCTTTTAAACAGCTAGCTGTTTTCAAATGGTCTGCATTGGTTCTTGCAGAATTTTCTGCAGCAATCTGCATTACACCTATAAAGGTCATAACTGGAATTATAGTCATTTCGATCCCAAAACTGAAGTTATAAAAATTAGTGATAAACTCCAGAGGTATAACTGCTTTTAAGTTATCAATTATTATTGGCATGAAATACGAACTTTCTTTTGCTTTATTCATATTAAAAAACAAAATTGTGGCTGAAGTTAATGACCATAATATTGTGTCTTTAAGAAGAATCATATTCCAGACATCAACTTTATAAAAACCAAAAGTTATTGCTGCTATATAGAAAAACATTCCCCACAAAGGAATTTGTATTTTATGATCAAAAAACTTCCTTAAAAGATCAAAAACATCTTTAAATTTTACGATTAAAAGAGCAACAATAATAAATATAGAACTCCATATCATTAAAGCCATTTCTCTGGTTGAGAATATTTCAAACATATTTTTTTGATTAAATAGAATTTTGATAATCCAACAAATAGCAAACTCAACATAATAGAAATCGGCCTTTATATTTTATTTAGTTTGCTTACTGCTCCAAAAGTAAACTTATGTATTAAATTTAAAGCAGGTATTTATACTCATTCATCATGGCTCATTTTTCAAGGCTTATTAGAATTGTCTTCCGTCACTAATCTTAGTAGCTTTTGCAGTATCTTTTTCTCCATTATAAATACTAAAAACGTTGTACATAAGGAACTAATCTTACGCTCATAACTAGCAACTCCATTTTGTATTATTTATTGAAAAAGTTAAGGACATCCATAACAAAATACTGAATTCATGGAAAGGCAACCCCTAATTCCAGTATGCCAATCTCTTCAAATCTTCAATAAAAGATATATAGAAATTAATCTATACTGTTTTTTTCTCTTAATAAATTATAATCTTATTTATCATAATTCTGGAAAATTCACCTCCCAACTTAATTTCAATGAGAATTTCAGCATCTGTTTTTTTAAATGTACTGAAGGAGCCTGATGCAAAAAAAACAGTATAAATACTTATTGTGTTTCTCATTGTTATGTTTTTTCTTGCTTATGGATTTCCGTAAATAATAATAAAAACATTCAACGAAATTTACCAACTGATAACCAATTTAATACTAAAATATACTGATAAAAGATGGAAAGTAAAATAGCATTAAAAAGCATTAGTGAGCTGCTAAATGAAACTTTTTTTATTCCTTCATTCCAAAGGGGTTACAGATGGACATCAGAAGAGGTAAAAGACCTACTGGATGACTTGCTGGAGTTTTACTACAAAGATAAATTCAAAGAAGAGTTCTACTGCCTGCAACCAGTGGTCGTAACTCCTTCGAAATTAGGTTACTCGGTCATTGATGGACAGCAGCGCCTGACCACGATCTTTATCATATTAACTTTCTTAGGAGATTTGCTGTCAATCCTGGAGAAAAAGAAATTTACTCTGGAATTTGAAACCCGAAAAGACAGTGAGCTTTTTCTTCAGAAAATTGATAAGGAAAAAGGAAATAACAATATTGATTACTTCCACATCTGCCAGGCGCTTCAGACAGTTGAAAAATGGTTTGCCTCTAAGGATGGATCTGTGAGGCTGAACATACTCAACACTTTAATAAACGAAAGCGGAAACAATGTTCAGGTAATCTGGTATGAAGTTCCAAATACTAATCAAAATGAAGCCATCGAAATATTCACTCGTCTTAATATGGGGAAAATCCCTCTAAGCAATGCAGAACTGATTAAGGCACTTTTCCTTAGACGGGGCAATTTTGAAGGCGAAGAAGAAACAAAAAGACTTAGACAATTAGAAATTGCAGGGGAATGGGACCGTATGGAATACGCTTTAAGAGATGATGAATTCTGGTATTTCCTAAATGACGGCAAAAATAAATACGATAACCGTATCGAACTGATTTTTGATTTGATGTCGGATAACATAACAAGTCAGGGTGAAATAAAAAATATTGATGACAAACACTTTACTTTCCGTTATTTCAACAATCTATTTACTATTGAAAGTGATATTGAATCTATTTGGAAAGATATAAAGCAGTACTATCAAACTTTTAGACAGTGGTTTGAAAACCATCGCTACTATCATCTTGTAGGCTATCTTATAACCGTTGGAGTAAGTATTCAGGAAATAAAAACAGAAACAGAAAGTTTATCAAAAATTGAACTTGTAGCTTGGCTAAAAGACAAAATACGAAAGCAGATAAACTGCACGATAGAGGATCTTACCTATCATGATGATAAACCTTTACTGCGTAAAGTTCTGCTTCTCTTTAATATCTTGACAATTCTTAATAATAAAAAAACCAATAGTCGATTCCAATTTGGAAGATATAAAAATGACAATTGGGATATTGAACATATTCATGCTGCTCAGTCAGAAATGCCTGAAGCCTCGAACCACCAGACTGAATGGTTGGAGGAATTCGTTCGTTTTTCTAGCAATGAGGCTCAGGTAACTAAAGCACGAAAGTATCTTAATACACCTTCAAAAAATCGGGAAACTAAATTTGAAGATCTTTACAGGGAAATAGTATCAGCGTACAGTGAATCGGGAAAACCAGAAGATATAAACGACCTCTCAAATTTAACCCTCCTTGATGCAGGAACAAACCGCGGTTTTAAAAATGCCATATTTCCAATAAAGAGAAAATCAATAATAAACAAAGATATTAATGGAACATTCGTCCCAATTTGCACGAAAAATGTTTTTCTTAAATACTACAGCCCCGAAATAGGACAAATGTCCTTCTGGGGTAAAGATGACCGTGATGCTTATAAAAAAAATGTAGTGGATACATTGACCACTTTTCTTAATATATAAAAAGTCTTAACCAATGAATAATGATTTACCATTCGGCAGAAAAATATCTTTTTTTGAACTCGTTTCAGAAAAGGAATATTGGATTGAAATTCCTATCATACAGCGTGATTATGCGCAAGGTAGAGAAAATACTGAAGATATCCGTCAGCATTTTTTAAAGACTTTGAAAGCTCATCTCTTAGAAGATAAACCTCTCGATCTTGATTTTATATACGGCAGTATAGAAGCAAAGACTGCCACAGTTTCAAAATTTGTCCCTTTAGACGGTCAGCAACGCTTGACCACTCTATTCCTACTTCACTGGTATCTAGCATTAAAAGATGATCAGATCGACTCTTTTAGAGCAGTAGCAAGTGCTGCAACGCATTCAAAATTTACCTATGAAACCCGCATTTCTTCCAGGGAATTCTGTAATGCTTTATTATCAAATCCAATAAGCCTGCCTGAAAGTGCAGAACATAAATTAAGCGGAAAAATACGTAATTATCCATGGTACTTCCTATCGTGGGATAACGATCCTACTATCAGTTCGATGCTGAAAATGCTCGATGCTGTGCATAAACTTTTTTTTGATACCCAAGGATATTATCAAAAATTAACACGAACCAAAAAACCAATCATAACTTTTCAGTTTATTGAATTAAAAAACTTCGGTTTATCTGATACACTTTACATCAAGATGAATTCGAGAGGAAAAGTATTGACAGATTTTGAAAATTTCAAAGCAAAATTTGAGCAAATTCTAGAACAGCATGACAAATCATCGAACACAAAACTAAAAGATACATTCTCAATAAAAATTGATACAGTTTGGACTGATCTTTTCTGGCAGTACAGAGATCAAAAAAACAATACTTTTGATAAGAAAATAATGAATCTCTTTAGGCTTCTTTTTTTGAATCAGTATGCTCTGAAAGAAAAAGTCAGCAATAGGAATCTTCAGATTCTCTTTGAGAAAAAAATTGAACTGAACTTTTATAAGTATGAAATTCTAAAATGCTTTGACCTAGAGTCAGTTACAAATATACTGGCACAAATGGAATTACTGGCAGATAATGAACATAAACTGGCTAAACATATTAGCTCGCTTCCTCTCTTCAGTGAACAGATGTTATTTGAAAAAGTTATCGACCCAAATACAAACGTTAATATCACCGAGGCATTACAGTTTCACGCCCTTTATCAGTATATAATCTATAACAAGACCAGCCTAGGCATCGACCATTGGATGAGAGTCATTAGAAACCTTACTGAAAATACTATTTATAATGAAGTTTCCGAATATGAAGCTTCGCTAAAATCTATCGAAAATCTGCTGCCTCACAGTAATGCAATTCTAACGTATCTAGCTGCAGAGAAATCAAGGCCCAAAAGTTTCTGGGGACCGCAGGTAGAAGAGGAAAAAATAAAAGCAACCCTGATGCTCAAAGATCACAAATGGCAAAAAGCCTTTGCCGAAATTGAGGATCATCCATACTTTAACGGACAGATCGGCTTTCTTTTAAAATTCAGCGGAATCTCTCAGAACATCAATTTACAAGATCTTAAAAACTGGGACCTAGATAATTCATATTACAATAATTTTATTTCATATTCCAATAAGGCCGCTATCCTGTTTGGTAAAGACGGTATTAAGCCATTTCCAGATTTTCTTTTCGAAAGAGCCCTACTGAGTGTTGGGGATTACATGCTGCGCAAGAAAAAAAATTACAGCTTTTTGATTAATGGGCTCGAAAGGGATATCAGCTGGAAAAAACTACTTCGTGATGACAACAAAGAAAGATCGCATTTGAAAATTCTACTTGACAGCATTTCAGATTATGATAACCTTGAATCAGAATTGGAAAACATCATAGCATCCGCTTCTGTTACTGACTGGCGCAGGCACTTTATTGAGTATCCCGAAATGATAGCAAGCTGCGGGAACAACAAATTTGTTCGTTTTGATGAGTCGGATGAAATACTCCTGCTTGAAAAGCTTCAGACCAATGGGACTCACAGGGAGTACTACTCTTTCGCTCTCTATCTTAAATTATTAAAAATGAACAATACTGCTGGTTATATAACTTCCAATTCTGTTGAATCACTTAAATATATAAATCACATCAATGGTAAAAGAATTAGTATTGCATTTTATATTGACGAATACCACGTAAAAACAAACGATGAACTACTTAATTTCACAGAAGAAGACGATATTATTGATTATTTGAAAGAACAGAATATCATCACAGATAACCCGTAAAACATATTAAAACAAATATTAACTTAAATAACTTTAAATGAATTCACATACTTTTGAAACAAACAGTGCTCGTGAAAAATATCAAGAATTTTTAGAAGATTACCAAGATTGTAAACAGGAGCCTACAAATACAAGAAGGGCAAAACACGCATACGCAAGCGCATGGGAAATTCTGGATTGGCTTTATAAAGAGTCTACTACAAGTTTGGAACTTGGTAGTTTTCGTACTCCTTTTTTTCAAGGTTGTCCATCACTTCTTGTAATGCATGACTTAGCTAATGCAGCAAAACATAAAATACTCGACCGTCCAAAAGCAGACATACAAAATACCCAAACAAAACCAGGCGCCTTTTCTGCCGAGTTCAGTAACGCTTTTGACAAAACACGTCTTGAGATTGAGTTTGAAGATGGAAGAGTAAAAAATTTTGAAACGGAGATCGATCAGGTAAAATCTTATTGGGACTCTTATTTCCTCAACTATCCTTAAACTTAGTTATTGCACATAAAATCAATCAAAATAAAAGAAGCTGTTTATGACTTCTAGTAGTTTTAATTGGATTAGGACTCTTATTTTAAAAGCTGCTGGACAAGCCAGTCCATGCAGCTCATAAATCGCTAAATATCTCGATAAAGGGTGAAACCATGACTAAGACTATAAGATTTTTTTTCTTATATTTTCAAAATAAGGATGCCCAATAAGATATTTTTTACCAGTAGAAGTCAGCGTAAAATCAAATGTGACATCAACGTATTCACCTTTTAGCAAAAGTGACATATCCCTTACTGTAAAAGCCCTGTATTTACCATCATACATATAAATGGTCGGAGCATTAATTATAAAAATACCCCTAACCGAATATTCCTTTAAATCAACTGCGAAAACCGCCCCATAGAGCACTTCAAAATGCTCTTGTATTACATTTTTATTATGCTCGGACCATTCTACTTTTCGATCCAGCTGTTTTTCGTATTTGGGCTTAAAATTGGAATAGTCCCTTCGCCAGTTGTTGTAGTCAAATCTTGACCTATTATGTTTCAACTCACAGACATATATCAGCTTATTATCAGTATCAAGGTATAAAATATCTATGTCTCCTACAGTCCCCGCAATATTAGTATTCTGTTTTCTTTTATTCTTGAAAGACTCAACACTGGTATCATAAAACAGCTTATGCTCATCCAGTAAAGCTTTAATGGGACTCTCCAGAACTTTGTCATGAGTGTTGTCTAGATGTTGAACTAAATTTTTAATAACTTCTAACTGCTTCCATTCCTGCGGGTATACACCAAATGGAAATGCATTTGTGGTAAGGGTTACCATTGATTCACCCCATTTGTTGTAGGGAATCATATAGTAGAACTTATTGTCAATAAAAAATTTTACAATTGGCCTGTAAATAAAACGGTTTGGATCCTGATTTTTAAGTATACAGTCTTCTACTGAAAGCGCATTCTGGGCTGATAGTGTCAGTCCATCATAAAAAATATGAAGAAAGGATTTATCATAACCCAGCTCTTTATGGAGGGTATCAATTAAGTTATCCAGGAAGATTAATCCAAATCTATATTCAGGCTTTTTTAGCTGCTCACTGGTAAAACCGAAAAGCGCATCATATTCTACGCCATATTCAGACTTAAGAATATCTTTAAAGTCATAAATACTTTCCGACAATGCAACCTTATCGTCATGCTTTGGAATATCCTGGTATATAAAACGATACAGCTCCGGATAAGGCTGATAAGTATACATTGTAAACTCCCCATCTTCTACTGCCGTACCGGTAGAACCTGGAAAAAGTTTGTTTTTGGCAATCATCTCCACTATTTCATAGGCCTTTTCCCCAACATAGAGAAGCTCTTCGGTCAGACGTAAATATTCCTTTTGATTAATAGTTATTTCTTTAAAAAAATTAGGGGTTCCTGCCAAATCCATCTTGCATCCTTGCTCAATTATGATTTTCAGGATTCTACGGCTTATCGCAAACGCATTTTCATCTATCCCTAGTTCTACTTTCTTTAGCTGAAGCTGATAAAGGTCAAGTGAATCTTCGTGAATGCAGTTAACAAATATATAAAATGATGCTTTCTGCATCTTCTGGATTAATGCTTCAAATTTCTGGCAGAAGTACTGAAATCCAACCTTCAAAACCTGCTCAACCTGATTAGGATTTTTGATTTCGGATATCCCGAACTCAGCTTCAATTATCCTAGAGAGTTCTCCCCAATATTTTTCAGAATAAGAATCATCACTTAGGATTAAATTTTTATCATAAACTCTAATAAGTGGCATAGCGTCTGTTTTTTGCCTATTTTTAGCAGTTATACATTTTAATAATTCGAATATAAAACAATTTTTGGCTCCAGTGAAACAACAATCAATTAGTGAAAGTAAATATCAATATCTGTAATCTTTACATAACTATATTTATATTACCAAATTGAATCCATTGACAAATTTGCTAGAGTGTTTTCAATTCAGACAGAAAGTCAACTAAATCTGGTTGAGCTCCAGAAAAAATTTTGGTGCCATAAAGTGTATCAAATCCTAACTCTAGCAACTCATTTTTTCTTTTTTTATCAGTAAACAACAATGTAGATAGAGGCATTCCTGTAGATAATCTGGCAAAATCCATATGATCTCCGGGTGTTTCTTTTTTTTGATATACGGCAGCCAGATTATGAAGGGAAAATCGGATATTTAAAGATGGGATGTTTTTGAATCCATTTTGTTCGAATTCAGTGATTAATTTTTTCACCTCTAATCTCGTAAATTTGTGGGTTCGTAACAATTGGTCAATAATTAAATCAATCCAATGCGGTATTTCTTGTCCGCCTATTGATACACCTCTAATTCTTATACCCCCTTCGTTATATAAATCCTGCAGTCTACTTATAAAATTCCTTGGTTCATACATTTCCAACACTTTAAGAAAAGATTTCTTTGTCTTAGAATCCATTCTAATATCGCGGGTATATTTTCTTAAGTCATTAATCCCCTCAGTCGCCTCCAGTACCAAACCCCGAAAATTAGTGCTAAGTTCATTAAACTGACTGTATTTTATATCAGATTCCAATATATTCTGTACATTATCATACATATAAGTCTTAATACCGATTGTATTTTTCCTTATATGTGATGAAATTAACTGAGAACTCACAAATAGTTCTGGTTTAAAACACCAACCATCCGAGAGTCTCTCTAAAAAAGAATCATGTAAAACTGAATTTTCATGACTCTTTTGTGATGTTTCAAAATAGTGCTCACTAGATTTTGGGCAAAATATGATACCATCCTGATGTAATTTAATCAGTTGATTTTTTATCTCACTCCATAACTCGGTTTGCTGATTATCAACCATATCACTTACAGCAAATTGATCTAGGTAGACACAAACTTTGGTAAATATTGCTTTCTTCTTCATGCATTTTTCTTAAACTTTAGGGACTTCTTAATCACAATCTAATTTGTGGCTAAAAAAAATCAAAATTGGATGCTTATAGTTCAAACAGGCGTCGAGTATTATTAAAAATATGATTTTCAAAAGCATCAAAAGATTCGCGAATTCTTCTTTTACCATTTTCTGAAGTCGTGTCATAATAATCAATTATGCGCTGGGGAACACCATAGTCACTTGCAATTTTTGCTTGATCAGAAAATGCGTTATACTCAAGTTTAGCAAGCAGACGATCTAATCCCGGAACTTCATCGAAAAGCTTCGAATCCCTTTGTGAAAGACTGTATTTATACATGACATTAAATACGCCCAGATACTTTACGAGCTGATATTTAAAAGTATTATAAACCAATTCAGATGCTTTTCGCATCGCCTTGTCAACATCTTCATGTAGAATATTAATTCTAAAATTAAAAAGTCCATTAAATCCGTCTTTTAAATACCAGTAAAGTGAGTATGTAATTCGCGAATACTCTCTTTCTACAGATTCATTTTCCTTTGTATAGGATGCTTTATCCAGAAGATAAATAAAATTTTTATCCCTGACGACGGGTCTTATAACATCAATAAAGACTTGAAAGCCTTCGAAATCAATCTGATTCATCATAACTTTCTGAACCAAGGCGTCGATTTTAGATAACTCCTCATCTCCCAATAAGTTGATACTATCAAATACAGAAATTTTATCTTCCCTGGAAACCGTTTTAAATAAATTCATTATCTCCTCATCGATCCCTCTTTCATCCTGAAGCTGTTGAATATGTCGCTTTTTTTCTCTTTCACCATCCGCTAAAAAATCGTCTCCTGTCATATCTAGGTCCGCTCCATCCTTTAATGCAGTAACGTCAAAATTTTTATGCTTGATCCCTCCGTCATCAGATTCTATAACTTTATCAAAATCATTTTTCAATGTAATAACTGAACCTTCAAAATGTTCCATGAACCTTCCTGCCCTTCCTGCAATATTTTTAGCATCGAAGGCCTTAAGCGGTTTTACTCCCTTCATGTCAAATAATGCAATCAAATTTTTAGCCGACGTATTCACTCCTTCGGTAATAGTTGTAGTGCATACCAAAATTGTTAAGCCGTTTTCTTTAGAATTAAATAGTTTTACTATCTCCTTCTGAATATACTTTGGCACCACACCGTGATGGATCCCAACTCCCCCCTTTAAAGCTTTTATAACGCACCAGTCCTTATTGTAAACTCTTTCCAGATGGTTAATAAAAAGATCAAACTCTTGATTTTGAGGCTTCTTTACCAATCCCCATGACAAAATAAAGTTAGCATAATTCTCAACTGTCACCTTAGTGCTACAATATGCAATAGTTTTATGCTCTTGTTCGGGTTTATGTTCAAAAAAATTTTTCAGCAATATTTTAAGTCTGCCATGTTTTGAATTAATGTTTTTACCCTCTTCAGCAAAATCGATTGGAATGCCGTCAATAACTTGTTTTTGTTTGCTTTTAACCACCGTATAAGATTTACCTACAATTTCATAATCATTTTTATCTATAAGCTTAATATTATAATTTGCAAGAAAAAGATCAAATGATTTATTGTAAGAGGGATTCATTGCATTGTAAAACGTAATATAGGGCCCTGCTAACAGCAGATCCACGTTTTGACTGAGCAAAGCATAATATATAGCCATACGGTAAGCCAGATCACGATCATGCTCTTTTAGTTCTTGCTGATCGTTATCCATATATTCGTTATCGATTTTATATACCTCGTCCACAAAAACAAAATCAACATTTATCTGAGAACCTTTTTTATCTAAAAAGGATAGATAGCGTTCAGGTGTAAAAATGAATATATTTTTAAAACCATATTCTTCCTTTCCGTCACTGAGGGTATGAATTGTATATTCGCTTTCAGCAAAATAACTATAAGTTTCTTTCTCTTTCAGCCTAAACAGATTTTCAGTAAGAAGGGCAACAGTTGGGAAAATAAGAATTACATTATTATACTTCATCTTTTTTATGACCTCATATGCAAGATGGGTTTTTCCAAAAGATGTTGATGCCGATAAAAAAAAACGATTTGATTTACCTTCCACAAACTGATCCAAAATCTGTTTTTGATAACGGTGTAACTTGGATTTTTCATCTGTATAAAGTGAAGATTCATGCAAAAAAGCGGTAAAATCTGTCAGATTAAGATCATCTTCATCAAAATATAAACTTTCACGTAATTGTGTATTGACAAGCATATCAAAGTAATGAGGAACACCTGTTTTATTAGCAAGAAAAAGCAAAAATGATCTATCAGCTTGTGATAACTCTTTATCTTTTAGATAATCAAAATAGGAACATACCTTAGTCACAAGGTCAAAGTCTGTCATAAGCCCTGCATTGTATGCATTAATAGCTCTAGCTATATCAACTGTTCTTTCGACTCTATCCATTTAATTACTGTTTTTTTCACCAATTGCACATCTTCGATAGGTATAAAAATGAAGAAAATTGTCCTTTCAATTGATAAATTATCGAATTTTAACTCCGCATAATTCTTCTTTATATAATCAAGACAATTAGAAATGCTTTTGTCGTATCCGCCAGAACTTTGCTTAAAAGCAATCATAATAGGGTAAA
This sequence comes from Flavobacterium potami, assembly GCF_020026915.1. Taxonomy (GTDB): domain Bacteria; phylum Bacteroidota; class Bacteroidia; order Flavobacteriales; family Flavobacteriaceae; genus Flavobacterium; species Flavobacterium potami. Next base: position 410,417 of record NZ_JAINUY010000003.1, read on the forward strand.
CAACCCCAATATCGTTCGCCTTAAAATCTTCGATATCTATTTTTGCCTTTTCAACCCATTGCATTTTGATTTCCAGCAACCTGCTCGATGCCAGCAATGCATCGTAGTTACTGCTTTTTGACATTTCATCAAATATTGGGATAAAGTTATTCTCAAGGAAATACTTATCCGTCAAAACTTTATTTGGCAGTTCCTCTAAGGCTGTTTTAATACAGGACGCTGATGTTTCTCTAAACTTGGCCTCGCCAAACCACAAATGAATCTGTCCCGATGCCTCCACTAAGTGATAAGAGTCATATCCTTTCGATTCTCCATTTCCTGAAATAAAAAAATGCCCTTTTGAAATAAGAGGCGGTACCTTATATATTACGTGCAAAAGTGCATGTAATAGAACTTCCCCATAGAATCCATAACCAATCTTCGCAGCTTCTTTCGCAGTATGATTATATCGTATTCTCGAATACAGAGCCTTTGTTAACAAGACTTCATCTTCCTGAAGCATTTCAAAAACATCAAAAGCATAGTTTATAATATTATTATAAATCACCTTTGAAAGATTACTAGCATCAATTACTTTAAAACAATTATCTTCTTTGGTAGACAGCGGAGACTTTTCCAGTTTCCTTAAACCACAAGGGAGACTGCATTCAAAAATGACCGTATTTTTAATCAAATCAATTAAAGGTTGTTTCATAAAAAAACAATTTACATCAAACATATAAATTTTGCTCCTTTTTCTTTTACGGATTTCCGTAATCACTTTTCTTTTAACGGCAATATAATTTTTTAATAAAATTTTCGTGCAAGTATAAGTACCTGTTTTCAAAATTTGTTTTCAGTCTTCCGGAAATTGGTGCTTATAAAAATGGAAGATTACTTGGAACTGGACAAGCAGTTATGTTTTTCTATTTATGTGCTACACAGCGAAATTATGCAGCAGTACCGTCCCATTTTGAAGGCAGTGGCCCTGACCCATCCTCAGTACATTACCATGATGGCGCTCTGAGAGGGATTACATTTGTGCCATAAAACCTAAATAGCATAAAGTAATCCATAGAGCCAAAGAAAGACAATCCTTCCTTAACTAAAAACATTCTCTTAAAATCCTCCATAAATTTTGTAAATTTATATATTAGTTTCATGATATGAATCAATTGAGTTTTTATAATTTTTGCATCAATCCCCAACAGGACATCTAAACCAAATTAATAAAGCCAATGGAAGACAGACGTTACATATAGTAAGCCAATCTCTTCAAATCATCCAAAAATGATGTTGTAATTTGTCCTGTCCCCGTCACAACGCCAAATGGCGCCAATTGAAGACAATTGGCGCCATTTTTTTTACTACTCTTGCTAAATTGGCCACTTTGTATACTTTTTGCGTAAAATATTTAGTAAATTATTTTAAGTTTTCAAGCATTCCAAGCAAATAAAACGAAAAGCCATCACCTTTATTTCATCTCTTTTATGTCATCCATTTTCCAGCTTTTGTTGAAATATGCTTCTGTCGTTCCATAAAAACGCATATACGTAAACCAGTGTTTTCCTTTAATCGTCTGTAACCAGTTTTTCTCTTTTCCGGCAGGAGCCTTTGGACCAAAATACAAATCGACCGAACCAGTCCTGAATTAAAAAAAGAACCTAAAATGTTGCGCATTCTAAAAGAAACCAATTTTAGAAAATTGAACCATGGCAGAAAGCTTAAATACGCACAAAGTAGCTGCGAAATAGGTGATTTAAAGCTTTAAAACTTCATCTATTTTACCTTTATTTGATAAAACTATCACCCTTTTCATTAATATTGTCAAAGATATAATCAATGTTTTATGAAAATTATTTGTCTAATATTTATCGTAGCGCTTTTTTTGGGCTGTCAAAAAATTATAATAAGCGACAATCTGACTTTTGTCTCTGAAAGATTTTTCAAAATCAAAAATTTAAAATTGCCTAAGGAGAATACTGTTTCTATTGGTAGTTATGTCACAGATAAAGATTCTGTAGTTTCGCAATTCGAAATCCAATCCAAGTATTCTCCTATTGTAATCAAACTGGCAAATATCTCTCCTAATTTTGTTTTTAATAACTACGAAAAGAGTGACTATCCTACTCCTGGTTATTTTTCTACAATTAATGAAGGTTTATATGAGATAAATGTAAGTCCGCCGATTTTTGATTCAAAAAGTAGAATTGATAAGATAGATTTTTTCTCTGATAAAAAACTGAATTATCAAATCAATAACGACAGCATCAAAAGCTTTAGTGTTAATTTCAATAAATTCGCAATCCAAATAAATGATGACGTAAATAAAATCATATATGGAAAGATTGAATATTATGGATTAAAAAATCTAGATGCGCAAATGCTTCTTTATAAAATCCAAAATGATTCTTTTCTTTTTATTTTAACTCCTATTAAAAAAAATATAGTTTTAGAGGAGCACTTTTTATATAACTATTTGTTCAATAAATAGTAGTTGGACTCTTTGGGGAGCGGGAATCATTTTTAATATTCTCGTAATACTTAACAATTTCTTCTTCAGTGAAATAACAATAAACGATATAACTATCAAAATCTTTGTCTAAGTAAACAGATTTTAGGTCAACCATAGCGTATGGCATATAAAAAGCTTTTGATTCAGATTGATAATTCTTTGTTTTATTCAGTTCTCCATTTAAAAAGCGAATTACGAATGGGGTGTAATTTATTCTTTTCTTGCCTTGCAAAATCTTATAGATCTTCTTTTGCTTATTAATATAGTTTTCTACTTGATATTGCTTATATCCGATAAAAGATATAATCAATATAATGATAATTAATAATAATTTACAAAATATACTTTTTGTCTTCATTTTTACTGTTTTACTCATGCGCTAATTTGATCTCGGAATCTTTTCTTTTACCCATAAAACTAAAATGCAAAAATTAATGATCCATTCAATTTAAAATCACATTCGTAGCAAAAGAAATACTTCAAACGGAATTTTTCACCTAAAATATTACATGATTCCCTGAAGAATACAGTTTTTGATAAGCTCAGCAGTATTTTTAGAATCTGATTTGGTCAATATATTATTTCGATGTTTTTTTACTGTTAACGGACTAATGAAAAGTTTTTCGGCAATTTCAGTATTACTCAAACCACTACCCATCAATTTAATAATATCGATTTCTCTTTTCGAGAATTCTTTATTTTGTTTATTCTCTTTATCAAGACTTAAATTCATAAATGAAGGTTCTCCATTTAGACCTATAAGTGATATTTTATAAGTATTGACATTACTTAAATGATCAATTCTGGTATGAATATTTAAAGATTTTCCGTATCCTCCGTTATCATCCATTGTTAGCATTAACGCTTGGTGATTAAATAAGGCATAATCACCATTTTTTAATCTCCCTCTGTAGCAGTAACTTATTTTGTAGCTTAGTAATTTTTCACGTCCCACATTCTGAAAAAAGAATTTCGTTAAAAAATCTTCCGCTTTTATTACGAAATCCAAATCTTCGGGATGAATTGCTCCTAAAACATCATTGAAACTGATTGTTTCAGGATCAAATCCGTGAAGCTCATAGATAGAGGGACTGATATGCGAAAGTGACATATCAAAAAAATCAATTATATAGAACGAAAAAGGTCCGGTGCTAATAATGGAATTGGTCAGATCATCAAAGGATATCTGTGCTTTTGTTTTACTAACTGTTCGATTAGTAAACCAAACATCATGAAGACTTTGAATTTCAGAAAGCATAAAACGTAGGTCTGTTAAAGATTTGTTAAAGCAAAATAAGACAAAAAAATTATCAAATTCAAATGCTTTTGTAACTTTAATACATTGAGTAAGAATAGATTTACATGATAGAAAATTTGTGAAGAAATGTATGAGATTAGATCTTATAATAATCATGGTATTATCTTCACTTTTTTCAAAATCAACTTAATTGATGAAAATTTCATTAAAAAAAATGATGATGTCATTAAATTCTCTCAATATGCTCAATTATTTTCAAAGTATTATAAAATAAAAAAACAGCACGAATGCTGTTTTTTATTTTTCTTTATAATTATACTGTTTTTCCGATTGATTTTCTGCAAATTTTAAATACTACAGTTAAGCTAAGACCTATCTAAAAAATTACCTTTCAAAGTGGTCAAAACCGTCATGGATAAAATTATGCGGACTGTTTTAGTTTGTTTAAGCTCTACCATTGAATCTGCCTAAGTATCGTATAATCTGTACCTGTTCCAGCAACACTATTTTTGTTTTTAACCGCATTATTCAATGCCTCATTAGCACTTGAGCCATAACCAATAGTAACTACGGTTATAAGACAATTCCATCCAGACATTTTATAAACATATTGAATTACTGCTGCAAATTTCTGTTTGGTAGTATGGGAGGTAAAATCAACTGAGGCGCCATACCTATCTTTCAAAGTATTCGTAGCTTGTTCTCTCTCCGATTTCTCATTTTTAGCATATATGACTTTTGCATAATAACCTTTTGACATTTGGGCACAGTCTTTTGCGTCTTTCCCGTGGACAATATAGGTAAGTAACATATCTCCTCCTGCCGTGTTTGTGCTCTGTGTGACAAACGATACCTGATTTCCGTAGGTGGTGCCAGAAGCGGATACCGCATATGCCCTAACATAATAACGTGTTCCTGAAATCAGACCCGAGATGCTTCCGCTAAAATTCCCTAAACCTGAACCGTATGTGATTCTAGCATTCCTAGTAGTAGGATTCTGTGTCGTAGCAAAACAAAATCCCCTTTCAGTAACTTTGGAGCCACCAGAAATACTCCCTGAGAATGTAGCACCCGAGCCTGTAACTGAACTCACATTGTTAGTAATTACAGTTAATGCAGGATTCGGATTTGGGTTGGGATCGTCAATAGTTCCTGGTGCTTCTGTATCAGGCTGTTCAGGAGCATCGGTTCCATAGGAAATTTCATTACCGTAATAGATTCTTCCACTACTTCCAATTACGTAAGATCTGAAGTAATACCTAATCCCATACTCTATAGGTCTAGTTTTTACAGTAATCTCCCCGCTTGAAGTTCCATTTGAAGTATGAGGATCTGACACTGTCGGATCATGCGATGGTTTCCAGCATACCCCACGCGCGACGATGGTTTCCGAACCTTTGACAGTGACATTGCTTTTTACATTAAATTCATTTGCATTTCCGCCGGAAGCATTTGCCGTGCTGATCTCAAAATTTGGAGCAGCCGGAGTGGTAAACATTACCTGATTACCATAGATTACCTCTCCTGATCTTAGAGTGATGAATGTTCTTAAGTAATAAGATGAAGAGTACTCGACAGGTTCAGGATACAAAACCGGCCCGATCGGAATTCTTATAGGATACGTTCTGAAATACTCTCCCATAGCATAGGTGTTCATTGCAATGGTTTCTTTACTTCCAGTTTCAACAGTCGGGTTAGGGACTTTGCTCCAGCAATAACCATAATTGGTTAAACCATTAGAAAGAGCCCCGACAGGTCCATCTAAAACTCCTCCAGAAATAACCATTGGCAACGAAGTTTCATAAGGAACTGAAATTACTGGATCTACAGTTTTTACCGCATATTTAGTACTCTCCTGCGGTAAAGTGGTAAAAGAAAGTTCATTGCCGTAAACAGGAGCCTTGTAATCATTTTCACTTCCAGGAAGAACATATCCTCTAACATAATATTTTGTCCCGGGGTTTAATCCGCTAAAAAAGGATACATAATCAAAATCGCCAAATACATTGGTAATTCCTGTTATTCCCTCAACGACAGCATTCGGCGATGTACTTATTGCCACGCCTAGTTTGGCAAAGGATACACCATCAGCTTTAACCCTTACAAAAGCTAAGGTGCTATTCAAATTCTCTATAGAAATTGTTGTTACTACAGGAACTTCTATAACTGTTTCTTTTACTGTTGTGAAAGAAACCTGATTACCATAGTAAGTCGCTCCTGTTGCAGCAACTGCATACGATCTGACATAATAAGTTGTTAAAGGCTCCAAGCCTGTTAAATCACCTGATATCTTGGACTGTCCTGGAAAAGCAAAGATTGTTTTGCTGTCCGCAGTAGTTGGATTCGATTTTTTGCCCCAACAGAAACCTCTCTGAGTTACGGCGCTTGTTCCCGTAATCTGAGCTGTACAATAGCCTAACTTGTCCGTAATAAGAGATACATTGTCTGTCACCAGCTGCAGATCAGCTGGAGGAGGCTGAGGTGTCGTAAATGTAATTTCGTTGCCATAGACAACCCCTATGTTTGTTGTACAATAAGCACGTGCATAATAATTTTTACTACCGTTTAATCCTTTTACAGCAGTACTGAAAGCCCCTACTCCTGAGCCACTTGCCGTAAAGCTATTGTTGATAGTTGGATTTGGAAACTCGCTCCAGCACACTCCTCGTGCGCTAATTGTAGTTCCTGTAATTAGCACAGTTATGGCACCTCCTGAAGTTGCTGAAACTGAAGTAAGTTCTGTTACAGCTGAAGTTGTTATCGTTACTGGACTTGGTAAGGTAATTGAAATCTGGTTTCCATATACAATATCGTCTGAATCTGTTATAGCATATGCACGTAGATAATAAATGCTTCCAGGATTTAATCCTGTTAGTGTGCTGGTATATGAGCCACTTCCGACACCACCTGTATTTTTATAATCAGCTACGGTTGGATTCTGGGCCAAACTCCAGCAGACACCACGTTCAGTAACTGATCCAAAACCGGTAGTAGTGATATCACCTCCAGAAACAGCACCAGTAGCTGTAATGTTTGTAGCATTATGAGTACTTATGTTTATTGCTAATGGCTGGGCGGTTGTAAAACTGTTCTCATTTCCATAGATAATTTTTCCTGATGCAAGCTCAGCATATGCTCTGACATAATATTTTGTCATGGGATTAAGCCCTGTAATCGTGCTTGAAAATTTTCCTGTTCCGCTTCCATCTGAAGTATTATTTGTACCTGCCAACGGACTAGGACCGGTACTCCAGCAAACTCCTCTTCGGACGACTGTCACTAAACCGGAAGCTAAATCCGTAACTGTTCCTCCCGACACTGCGGAAGAAGTTGTTATTGCTGTAATTGCTTCTGTATTTATCGATATGCTTTCCAATGTTGTAAAACTCACTTCATTACCGTAAAAGGTTTTACCCGTTGCAGAAGTGGCATATGCCCTCATGTAATAAAGCGTACCAGAGGTTAAACCCGTAATGGAAGCCGTAAAATTTCCGGGACCAGATCCATTAACTGTCTTACTGTTTGAAATCGTCGGTAAGGGAGTCGTGTTCCAGCAAACACCTCGAGTAGAAACTGTTCCAGGCCCTGTTATCTGTATGTTAACCAATGTACCTCCATTTGTAAAAGAAACTCCTGAAACAGTGCCGGTTTGGATAGCGAAGTTATAAGCTGGTAAGGTTTCAAAAGAAGTCTGAGATGAATAATAGGTAATCCCATTACTTGTAGTAACATAGGCTCTTAGATAATATACCTTTTCGGGTAGTAAATTGTTTAAAGAGCTAGCATATGTTCCTTCTCCAGTTCCGTCTGCTGTTTTACTATTGGCAATTATTGGATTTTGGCTGGTATTCCAGCATACCCCTCTTGCGGTTACAGTTTCTGTACCATTAAGCTTAACTACTCCTCCCGAAACTGCTGAAACTGTTGAAATGTCACGAACTGGAACAAAATCAATCGTAACGAGCTCCAAGGTTCTTATGGATATTGACGGACTGTATAGTGTTACTCCGTCATCTGTCAAAGCATAGGTACGCAAAAAATAGGTGGTATTTGCTGTCAGTCCCGAAATCGTGCTTGTGAACAAACCTATGCCTGCACCGTCTGATGTCTTACTATCGTTCACTGTCGGATTATTTGAGGTACTCCAGCAAGTTCCCTTCTGGACTACTTTGGCAATGCCTCCAACCTGCTTTACTTCTCCTTGCACGGAAGCACTAACAGCGTTAAAGGAATTAGCCACAGGAGTACCTACTACAATGCCGGATTCCTTGCTTACAATTACAGATCGTACATCTGTGTAAATGGGATCACAGGTCATCTCGGAAACAACCGCACGATACTGTGTGTTTGACAAAGGCTTTACAATCATATTGTTGACTGTACCTCCAGTTATGTCAGACCAGAAAGTACCATCAGCAGACTCCTGCCATTGAATACTTCCTCTGTAACCAGTAGCGAGAGAGAGCTCTACGGAATCACCTTTGTAAATGGTCTGTCCATTCAAACTCTGAGACATAAAAATAATCTGAAAAAATACTAATATCAAAATATAGTATTTTTCTTTAAAATATAATTTTTTCATAATTGATTTAAAAGATAAAGCGGATTATAAAATAATAACTGGCTTACTGATATTTAGACCATTCCCTGTGAGTTTGACATAATAAACTCCAGAACTTTTATTAGGAAGTGTAATGGTTTTGTTTAATTTATTACCGTCTAAGATTGTTTCAGAAAAAACTAACGATCCTAGCACGTTATAAATTTCTATCAGTATCGGGCCGCTACTCAGGCTTTTTTCAGATTTTATTGAAAAAGAACCCGTACTTGGATTGGGATAAAGTACAAGTCCACTTTCATCCTGCATCTCTTCTGTACCAAGATTAGAACTTACTGTAATGGTTACCGAAACATTCGTGCTACATTTTTTGCCGTCATTAACAGTCAATGTGTACTGCGTTGTTTTTAAAGGATTTGCCACCGGATTAGCAACATTCGTTTGACTTAAGCCTTCTGACGGCGCCCATAAGTATGAGTAATTCCCATTGCCTCCCGAAGCAGATGGCGAACCACCTAAAACTGTACTTGTTCCGGGAAGAATTGTTTTGCTAGAACCGGCATCAACTTTTAATACAGGTGCCTGATTAATTGAAAACTGAAGTTTAGTCTGGCTTTCAACTGAAAGAATAACAAATAGAAAAAGAAGTAGTAAAAAGTATTTTTTTTTCATAAGCATAGAATTTTAGAGAAATATGTTGTTTCATAAAACTTATAAAGACAAACATTTACTTTGCGAAAAAGAACAAAGTCGAGATTACGTAGCAAAACTAAATTAACAGTTAAACAAAAAAAATACTCCTTTAGGAGTATTTTATAAAGACTTAAAAGCTTGTCTAAACCAAATTATAGAACCCGTAAAGTCTGTTGTTATTGAGGTACGCCAATCTCTTTTAAGAAAATCTATTGCTCGACCGAGATCTAAGAATAGTTAATTGACTATTCAGCCTGTTTGACAGCGTGCATTTGATAAAAAATGGGTTCCTGATATTATCTAAATATCGTAAAATAGCATCGAACTAGTGATATGTGGTAAATAAATAAGAAAGGAAAATTCTCACCCCCCTGTTTTTACGGCTATTTTTTTTGAGGTATGTATTTTGCAATTACGGTATTCTGTTTTTGAATGATCAAATTAAATTCTTAAAACTATATATTATGAAAACATCTAAAAATACAATTCTCATAACGGGAGGTGGATCGGGAATTGGTCTAGAGATAGCCCGATTATTCTCTACGGATAACAATATAATTATCACAGGTAGAACCTCAGAGAAATTACAAAAAGCAGTATCTGAACTGCAAAATATTACAGCGATTGTAGCTGACATAAATAATGCTGCTGATGTAGAAAATTTAGTTGCTGAATTGAGAAAAAATCATCCCAAACTAAATATGGTCATCAATAATGCTGGGCTCGCAAATTATTACAAATTGACGGATGAAAATGCAAATGCTTTTGAGAAAGCAAGTGAAGAAATTTTAACCAACTACTTGTCTATAGTACGTTTGACCGAAAAACTCCTACCTCAATTGCAAACACAACAAGAAGCCGCCTTTGTAAACGTTTCCTCAATTGCCGCTTTTTCACCAGGAATTGTCCTGCCGGGCTATGCCGTCAGTAAGGCAGCCCTACACTCCTACTCGCAAGTGCTTCGAATTTCGCTTGAAAAGCTTGAAAAGAAACCACTCATAAAAGTATTTGAATTGATGCCTCCATTGGTCAACACCTCTTTTTCTAAAGAAATTGGAGGACAAAATGGGATTAGCCCAGAGGAAGTAGCTTTGACATTAAAAAATGCTATTGAAAGCGACATATTCGAAATACACGTCGGCGCAACTGCTGATTTTTATAAACTATATCTTTCATCTCCAGAAGCCGCACTTCAGACTATGAATGCCAATAAATAATCAAACCAAAAGCAAATATTATGAAGACAACAGCTGAAAATACGCAGACTAAATTAGTGCAAAGCCACGACAGGACAATCGCTTATCGATTAATTGGTGAAGGGCAACCTTTAATTTTGGCAAACAGATTCAGGGGAAATCTAGATGACTGGGATCCTTTATTTTTGGACGAGCTCGCAGAGAATTTTACAGTAATTACGTTTGATTACACTGGGTTGGCTTCCTCTACGGGAAATCCCGGAGAAGTCATACTTGATTTTGCGACTGATATCAAGGATCTTGCACAAGCATTAGGTTATGAAAAGATTATTGTCGGCGGATGGTCATTTGGCGGTTTCGCTGCCGTTGTTGCTGCAATCGAATTTTCAGATCTCATTTCGCACACTATCGTAATTGGGGCAAATCCTCCAGGCGAAAACAAACTACCAATTGAAGAACTTTTCTTCGATGTCTCTACTCGCTTCAATTACACGGTTGAAGACGAAACCTATTTATTCTTTGAACCAGCATACGAAAAAAGTAAAATAGCTGCCCAAAAAAGTCACGATAGAATGTTTGCAAGAAAAAATGGCCGTGACGAAAAGGTTGCACAAAATTTATGGGATCACTACACAAAAGGTTCAGTTGATTATGCTAATGATCGCGCAAATTATCGCGAAAGACTTTTAAAATTAGAAAATCCTGTGTTAGTGATAATGGGTGATCATGATGTTTGCTTTCCTGTAGAAAACTGGTATGCATTAAATAGAAAATTATCCAATACGCAGATAATTACATTTCCGCAGGCTGGTCATGGTCCACAGCACGAGCACCCAGAACTGGTAGCTAAATACATTAAAGAATTTGTCAATTATATTCATTAAATCTTATTTTGCTTCAGTAATTCTTTTTGCAAATATAAATGCTAAACCAAACAAACAGTTTAGCATTTTTTTATTGGTGTTCGAAGTCCATTAAATATCTCTTTTAATTTCTGTATGGATTCGACTTCGACTTCTGATTTCATTACTCATTCTTTTTTCGTCAAATAAATCAATCATTTGATTCTAAGCGTTTCAAAATCAAAGGGCGTAAACGTGCCTCATGTTCATCTCCCCATTTGCCAATAGCGGCAATTACCGGAATTAATGTTTTTCCAAAATCCGTCAGACTATATTCGACTTTAGGAGGTACAACAGGATAAATAACCTTGGAAACCAATTCATGTTCTTCTAATTCTTTTAGCTGTATATTTAAAACCCTGCGAGAAGCATCAGGGATTTTACGCTGCAATTCACTTGGTCTTTTATGACCTTGATCAATAAACCAAAGCAAACGTATTTTCCATTTGCCGTACAAAACTTCCCCTATCAGGTCAAGTCCGCAATTCAGGTTCGGGATTATTTTTCTTTCATACATATAACAAAAGTAAACCTATGTTCCGATTTATGCAATAGGGGAAAAATTTATCCCTATATGAATCGTAACTCCGTACTTGTGAGAAAGTTGCATACTTCTGAAATTTGTACAAAGAAATTTAAATCAGATATAAGATGGATTATCAAAATGAATTATCAGGTAAAATTGCCTTAGTAACAGGAGGTACAAAAGGGACTGGAAAAGCAATAGCAGAAAGACTATTACAAGCTGGCGCAACAGTAATTATTACTGCACGAAACGCACCAGAAGAAGAAAACACCAAACTGCATTTCATTGCTTCTGACTTAAGCAAGGCAGAAGGAACACAAAAAGTGGTCAACGAAGTGCTATCGACCTACGGAAGACTGGATATTCTGGTGAATAATTTAGGTTCTTCAACTACACCCGCTGGTGGCTTCAACGCACTGAATCATGAAGACTGGGTTTCAACGCTACAAGCTAATCTACTTGCTCCTGTTCGACTGGACAGAGGTTTTATTCCTCAAATGATAGAAAAGAAAAACGGTGTTATCATTCACATCGCTTCCATTCAAGGTAAACTGCCTTTATATGATTCTACTCTTCCTTATGCTGCTGCAAAAGCTGGGCTTATTAATTACAGCAAAGGCTTATCTAAAGAAATAGCTGCAAAAGGCGTGCGCGTGCTGACTGTTTCTCCAGGATGGATCAATACAGGGGCATCGAAAGCATTTCTAGGCGAGATTGCAAGAAATGCAAACACTACAGTAGAAGAAGCGCAGCAAGGCGTTATGGATGCATTGGGCGGAATACCATACGGCAGACCTGCCGAGCCGGAAGAAGTAGCTGAACTGGTTGGTTTTCTTGTTTCTTCAAGAGCTAACTATTTAACAGGAACTGAATTCGTAATAGATGGCGGTACAGTACCAACAATCTAATAATCTTTAAAAAATTAAAAAACATGAACTTACCTAAAGTAATAACAGATTTAGTAAATGCGCAGAACAGTTTCGACAGTACTGCCTATGCCGATTGTTTTTCCGAAAATGCCGTAGTATTTGACGAAGGCAAAACACACAACGGAAGAGTGGATATCCAACAATGGATAGACGAATCAAACAAAAAATACAAATCAGTGATGAAACCTCTTCAATATGCTGAAAACGGAACGGCAAGTGTCTTAACTGCAGAGTGTTCGGGAACATTTCCTGGAAGCCCTATTACACTACAATTTCATTTCGATATTGCTGATGGGCAAATTCAGCATTTAAAAGTGACTGGATAACTTCTTTTAACCAAGTTCAAAAGGCGCAAATTGAAAACAATTTGCGCCTTTTTTATATAACCACACTATTAAGCAAAGAGCTAAAAATGGAAATTCTGAAATGTATTTGAGTAAATTTAAAAGCTAAAAGTTAAAAATTATACTATCTTTAGTGTAAGAATTCTACGTCCCTCGATAAAAATGACTTTACAAAGTACAAATCAAACTGAAAATATTTCTCGAAATTTCCCAATAGCAGCCATTGCCAGTACTACAAGTGCGTTGGAAACTTTGCATAACATAATTTCGCAAATTCGAACAGATTCTGGGATTGCTTATATTATTTTACAACATTTATCTACTCATAATCCTCAAAATCTTACTGCAGAATTATCAAAATTGGTAAAAATACCTGTTGTTGAAATTGTAAATGAGATCGATTTTCAGCCTGACCACATTTATGTTGTTCCTGAGAACAACTATTTAGTGGCCGAAAATGGTGTTTTAAAAATGCAGGTTATCAAACGCATTGACAAGATCACTCAAAATATCGACATTAGTTTTGAAGCCATTGCTCAGATTTACAAGAGTTTTGCTATTGGTGTTGTACTTTCGGGAACCGCATTTGATGGCACATTCGGATTAAAAAAAATTAAGGAGTTTGGCGGTGTAACCATTGTTCAAGATCCTGAAACTGCTCATTTTAAAACAATGGCTCAAAATGCAATGGAAGCAGATGCTGTTGACTTTGTTTTAGCGCCTGAAAATATAGCCCATCAGTTATCCGCTATTCGTAAAAGTTATCTCAACAATGACGCTTACAGTGATGAAGAACATATTTCGAAGAAAGAAGAAGATGTTCTCAACCAGATTTTGAATCTCATTTTACAAAAAACCGAAAATGATTTCTTTCATTACAAAAGACCGGCTATAAGAAGACGCATCACACGCAGAATGGTTATTCTAAAAAAAGAAACCTTAAGCGACTATTATACTATTCTTCGTAGCAATAAAAACGAACAAGAACTACTTTTTAATGATTTATTAATTCCGGTAACGTACTTTTTTAGAGACGAAGATTCTTTCGATGCTTTGTCTGAAACGGTGTTACCGCAATTGATTCAAAACTGCACCAATAATACTTTACGTTTATGGTCGGCGGCTTGTTCTACAGGTGAAGAAGCCTATTCGCTTGCCATTGTAGTTTGCGAATATTTGACTCAAAATAATATTAAAGATTTGAAAGTGCAGATTTTTGCATCGGATATTTCGGAGAAATCCATTGCAAAAGCCCGATCGGCAATTTATTCTGCTCAAGATGTACAGCATATTTCTGAAACCAGATTAGAAAAATATTTTACCAAACGTGACGGTCATTATCATCTTAATAAAATAATTCGCGACATGTGTATTTTTGCGACTCACAATTTTATTAAAGATCCACCATTTGCCAAAATCGATTTGGTTTCGTGCAGAAACGTACTGATTTATCTCAATTCTTTTCTTCAAGAAAAGGTACTTAGTTCATTTCATTATTCGCTAAAACAAAAAGGTTTTTTATTTCTTGGAAAATCAGAATCGGCAAATAGTGTACAGCATTTATTTGACGTTGTTGTTAAACCAGATAAAATTTATACCAAAAAATTTACGCCTGCTCGTTATGTACCACAGGCTTTTAAACCTGCTTACAACAACTTAACTGCAAAGACAAAAACCTACGATAACGCCAATCAGGAAAGTGATTTTAGAAAAGTAGCAGACGATATTTTATTTTCAAGATATACACCAGCTAGCGTTATTATTAATGAACATTTGGAAATTGTTCATTTTCATGGAGATACTTCTCCATTTTTATTGCCAGCACCTGGAAGGCCGAATTTCAATATTTTGAAAATGGCCCGTGAAGGCATCAGTTTTGAACTTCGAAATGCTATTTCGGAAATCATTAAAAGCAAAGAAAATATAATACGAGAGAATCTTTCCGTAAAAGGTCAAAATTATCAGGCATGTTTTGAAATTTTGACACTTGCAAATGATGAAGATCATCTTATGATTCTTTTCCGCAAAAATCCGCTTCCGGAGACAGATTTAGAATCAAAAAACAATAAAAAAAGCGCTGATCAACTTCGAATTACAGAACTCGAAAAAGAATTATCACAATTACGTGAAGATATAAAACGGGTTACCGAAGAACAACAAATTGCTTTTGAGGAACTTCAAACTACAAATGAAGAATTATTAAGCAGTACAGAAGAACTTCAAGCCATGAATGAGGAATTGCAGACTTCGACAGAAGAATTGCAGTCGAATAATCAGGAATTAATGTGCACCAATGACGAACTTTTAGATCGTCAGGAACAGTTGCTTTCTATGCGTAATTACGCCGAATCTATTGTACAAACCATTAGAGAACCGCTAATTATTATTGATAAGGATTACAACGTAAAAAGTGCCAATCCATCCTTTTATAAATATTTCAATACCACAGAAAAAGACATCGCAGGATTTTCGTTTTTTGAAATCGGAAACTGTCAGTGGGATATTCCAGATTTTAAAGATTTACTTTTTAAAATGGTCTTTCAAAAACAAAATATAGAAGATTATAAAATACAGATTGACTGTAGTGGAGATAAAAAAACACTGATTGCAAATGCTCGTTTAATTCAAAATACAAAACCAGAAGGCATGATTTTACTGGCCTTTGAAGATATAACAGATATCTTGGTTTCGAATGAATTATTAAATAAAAGAAATTCTGAATTGCAAATTTATAACGAACAGTTAGAAAATTTCACATCAGCAGCTAGTCATGATCTTCAGGAACCTTTAAATAAAATTCATATGCTGTGTCATCGAATTTTTGATAAGGAAAAAACTTTATCAGAAGATGGAAAACATAGTTTACAGCGCGCCATGCACTCGGCTAAAAATATGAGTCAGTTAATTGCAGATTTGATTAATTATTCGAGATTGAATTTTAGCGAGAAGAAATTCAAAAAAACTGATTTTAATCTGTTACTCAAAAAAGCGCTGAACGACATAAAAGATTCTATTGAGGAAAAGAAAGCAGTTGTGACCATTGATATTTCAGAGAACTCTGTCAATGTAATCGCTTTTCAAATACAACAATTACTTACCAATTTGATTCTAAATTCTATTAAATATTCTAAAGAAAATAGTACACCAGAAATTAGGATAGAAACAACCAAAGCCCCAATTGAAGAAATAACAAATCTGGGTGGCAAAACAGAAACGGAATACATCAAAATTAATGTTATTGATAATGGGATCGGTTTTAGCAAAGATTTTGAAAACCGTATTTTTGACCCTTTCTTCAGATTACACAGCAAAGATGAATATGCCGGAAGCGGACTTGGTTTAACTCTAGTTAAAAAGATCGTCTACAACCATAATGGTTTTATTAAAGCTTCGAGTAAACCTAATTTTGGAACAACGGTGAGTATATATCTTCCTATGTAATATACATTTACAGAAAACAATGATGGAAATTATGAAAATATTGCAAGCAATTGTAAAAGATAAAACCGTTCAATAGTTTTATCTTTCTTGTAAAGATATCTATTTCCCCTTGTACTGTATTTTTTTGAGTATTGATACTAATTAATTATCTATTTTTCACTCAAGTATACTTTAATTTTTGAAGTTTTGGAAATCTTTTATTTGACCAAAAAACATACCTATAAGATTGCCACAAAACCCTCAAAATGAAAACTAATGAAACAATAGAAAAAGGTAAAAAGACTCATTTTCAAGTTACAGCAATAGGAACTTCTGGAGCTGAAATTGATATTTTAAAAAACATCGTTTCTGATCTTGCCTTGGATTCGGGTAGAGCTTATCTCATTTTTGAAAATTTATCTTCTCCTCAAACCAAAAATCTTGCAGATGAATTAACACTTCATACTCCAATACCAGTTATTGAAATTGTTCATCATATTGATATTCAGCCCAATCACATATACATTGTTCCTGAAAATAACTTTCTGATTCATGAAGAAGGCATATTAAAATTACAATCCAAAAATAGGATCAGTAAAACGGATAATAGCTTTGATGTGTTTTTTGAGGCCGTTGGACAAACCTACAAAGCGTATGCTATAGGTGTAATTCTGACTTGGTTTCCTCTTGATGGTTCTGTAGGACTCAAAAAATTAAAAGAAGCAGGCGGATCTACTATTGCGGTCCATTCTAAAAGAGGAATTATTCAAAATAAAGAAACCTCTGAATATATTGATTATTTTACGGCACCTCATGAAACTGCACACAAGCTTTTGCAAATTCATGAAAGTAATCTGATCACACATTCTTATGAAGAAAAAGAAGAAGCTACACCAAGCGAGCAAGAACTTCTGGATCAAATAATTGAAATATTACTGCTAAAAACTGGAACAGATTTCAAGCATTACAAACATAGTACACTACGAAGAAGGATTGCCAAAAGAATGGTTGACAACAAACAAGAAACCGTAGAAAAATATATCGATTTACTTCGAAGTAGCCCCAAAGAACAAGATTTATTATTTGATGATTTTCTGATCTCTGTTACTTATTTCTTTCGAGACCAGGAAACTTATGATAATTTATGCAAGACCACAATTCCTTTCCTTGTTGAAAATATATTTAATAACACCATAAGAATCTGGTCAGCCGGCTGTGCTACTGGAGAAGAAGCGTATTCTCTCGCTATCTGTATTCATGAATATTTGGAAGAAATCAATAGAAGCGATATTAGAGTACAAATTATTGCTTCAGATTTGTCTGAAAAATGCATTACTAAAGCACGCTCAGCAATATACACCGTACAAGACATCAAAAATATAAATGAAAAAAGGCTTGCCAAATATTTTACCAAAAGAGACAATAGTTTTCATATCAATAAAATAATACGCGACATGTGCGTTTTTGCCGTTCACGATTTGACCAAAGATGCACCTTTTGCTAAAATTGATTTAGTTTCCTGCCGTAATGTGTTGATTTATTTTGATACCGACCTACAAAAACAGGTGTTAGCATCATTTCATTACTCCTTACGTACAAATGGTTATTTATTCTTAGGAAAATCTGAATGGGCGCATCATGTACCGCACTTGTTTTCTGCTGTCGATAAATTGGACAAAATATATATCCGAAATACGATTGCGTCTCTTCAACCCAAAAAAATAAGCCATAATGATGATTATTACAACACACTAAAAATAAACGAGCTTGCCGAAACTAAACAGGATTATAGTTCCATTACATCAGATATTTTACTAGATCATTTTTCTGCCGCCGCAGTACTAATCAATCAAGACTTTGAAATTGTACATTTTCATGGCGATACGAGTCCGTTTTTGCGATTGGCGTCTGGTAAACCAAGTTTTAATATTCTCAGCATGGCTCATGATGAACTAGTTTTTCAATTGAGAAATTATATTTTAAGAGCAAAAAATGAGAAAAAGAACTTCTCAGGAGAATTTCTTGCCTCTAAAAGACAGCCGTTTTTAAATTCTTTTGAGATCATTTTCCTTCCATCCCACCCCGAATTATTGCTTATTATTTTCTATCAAAATTCTATTTCTTCAAAAGATATAATGGATGGGTAATTAGTACATTTTTGCATTAAAATTCAAAAAGTTATCTCCATACATGGCGATTTTCTGTTGACTTATAAAGCAATGAATTTGACGGCAAAGATGATGAAGAGGGTTTTACAAGTTCTGTTTCTGTTTTCTTTCTTTACCCTCTATGGATTTTCCGCCTTGCTGGGAATTCCAAAAATTAATAATGGAACCTAAAGTTTGCTTGAATTTTTCTTCACTATACGGATTTATAAAGTAACTTTTTGTTGGAACAGAATGAGTATCTATAACAAAACAATTTGGAAATAAAACAGAATAAAACATACAAGGGCAGTCTAATTTCTGACTAATATCTTGATGCTTTTCCAGATTTTGATGTTTGCTATCATCTTGAAATTGAAGAATATTAGCAAAAAATATAAATGGTTTTCTATCATTTAGCAACAATTCCTCTTCTGCGTATTGAAGGGTATCAAAATAAAGTATCTCATTGTTTACTGACAACTCCAAAAAAATATGAGCGAATAAACGGCGATCTTCTATATTTTCTTCTATAATTATGATTGGGCCTCTTTTATTCATAACAGTCAATTTTGTGATTATACTTACAGAATCTCGCAAAGATCATTAGAATTAAATCGCCAATTTATACAATTCACGTCTCAATGTTATATAATTCCCATCTTTTAAAATAAAAACAGGACTTTATCTATTTAGCAGGCTCACTTAGAGCTTTTTAAAAATGAGTTAAATCCTTGAAACATGGGAATTATATAAAATGGAAATTTAATTCTATAAATAGCAAAAGGCGCTAAATATATCTTTGTGACTCCAATTTCTCACAAAACTTACAGACATGAAAAATTTCAATACATCCTTATTACTGCTGATCATCGTACTTACATCAATTCTGAATTTTGGATGTGAACACCTTTGTGAAGACGAAAATGATACCAGATCTCAAAAAGAAGCATCATTAATTCAAGTAGACAGTCTGAAAACAACAGAAATTGACTAATTATCTAAAAGATTTAACCATGAAAAATTCAAAAACAATTGATAAAAAACATTGCCACATTTCTAATACCAGAATGTATGCAGGTGATAACGATGAACTAATCTGTTTGAAAGTTTATACAGGAGATTGGGGTGATTGGGATGAAAAACCAGGATGCAGTGATCTTGATAATCATAATAATTTTGGAAAAATTCTAAAAGACAAAAATTCAAAAGCAAGGTAATTATATCATCGGGTGATAATTTTTAAATTATATAAACTCTGCGTAAAATTCTGTAAATAAGAACGCTTCGGTACTACCTACTTTTGAATTACATCTAACATATAAATAAAACTATGAATTCAACGATATCATCATACCCAGCCAAACTATTCAATACGCAAAGCAATGTCAAGCTTATTAATTCAGAATTTCATTTAGAAAAATCTAATGAAATAGAAATGCTTGATTTATATTATAAATATGATGATGAACCCGACTTTGACTGTGAATTTCTACACGGTATTAGTCATGAGGAAAACAACAACACTACTGATTCCGAATTCGATGAAGATCTTACGGATGATTATCGTGATAATGAATGGGATATAGACATCTATGATCCTTATGAGGAAGCAACTTACTTTTAAATATATCTTATCTAAGCAGCTGAAATTTATTCTGTTGAGGTTAATACAACTAAAAGGCGCAAATTGAAAACAATTTGCGCCTTTTTCTATTTTAAAAAATCATTCTCTACTTGTTATACTCTTGCACCAGTTCAGCCATAGATTGATTAAATGCTGAAAGATTACTCCCGAGCACAGAAAAAAACTCCATATCGGTATTTTCAACTTCAATCAGAGCCTTCTGCAGAACAGCGGCGCCACTTTCAGTCAGCCCTATAATCTTTGCCCTGGTATCAGTTTTATGCTCTTGTCTGGTTATAAAACCTTTTTCCTCTAAAGTTCTAAGTACTTTTGAAACCATCATTCTGTCGGCATTACTCTGGTTGGCAATGTCAATCTGCGTTACAGCCTCCAGTTTCTTAGAAAGCCAACCCACAGCAGCAAGTAATACAAACTGAGTCTGAGTTAAGTCCAAAGGATCTAAGCATTTTTTTATCCTTCTCTGCCAGAGCATTGTCACCTGACCAAGTAAATATCCCGGACTGCTTTCGGGACTTTTAAATTTAAATTCAATTTCTTTAGACATAGCTGTTAAGCATTTAGTATGAATAATGGTACTACCATTCCATTTCTAGTTTGAGCAATACCCTCCCTAACTGTGTTTTCTACATTTATAACTTCTACAAATCTATTCCAAATGATTAAGTTTTCCTAAAAAGAGAATTTATAACGGTAACTCTTATTTTGGGTCTAAAAAAGTAAGTTTAAATCCATCGGGATCCAGAACATGAAAAGCCCTTCCGAAAGGAGTATCAATTAGCGGTCCTGTAGTTGTTACTCCGTTCTCGATGAATTTTTCCTTCAACTGGTCTACATTTTCATCTACAGCAAACCAGAGAGCAGCACCTACTCCTAGTTCTCTGTTTTCAAGAGATTCTAGCGGTGTACGGATAGCAAAACTTGCTTCACCTTGACTGTACTTAAAAACACATGCCTGAGGATTTTCGTTCTGTATTTCAAAACCTAACTTTTCGGTATAAAATACTTTGGAAACTTCAAGGTCTTTTACTTGTAATGATGCAAATGTTAATTGTCTCATGATATAAATATTAAAATTGTTGTTGCAAATATAATATACACGACAACAATATGCAAATTTTCATTACATTTTCCCTTTTGGGGCGTCAATGTGCGTTTCTGAAACATCGTAACGCATCCTTTCTCTAACAAAAGATTGCTTTGTATGAAAAGGATGTTGAAAGAGAAAGAGGAAATGATGTTTAGGCTTGAGAAGCTGATTAATAAATAATTATAAAAATGTATAAAAAAGAGACTTTTTAAAGTCTCTTTTTTTGTTTGATCCTACTCTTCTAGAATTCTTTTAATCTTTGCTCTAAAAGATTGATTACTACTAGGAGGAATAATTCCATAACCTAACATAGTTCCATTTCCAAATCTAATTTTACATTTATATAACTCAAAAATTTCTGTAGCAAATAAATTTTGACGTTTTGAAAGTTTAGCTTCTAAATAATCTTTAACAGAACCAATTATTAAGTCACTAAATTGTAAAAGTGGACTGTGATTGCATTTTGCAAAAGAAGTGAATGAAAAAAATTACAATCCGATAATTTCCCAGATTTTGAAGAAATTCCTGCAGATGATTTCCCTTGATGAAAAAGCTTATAATATGCTTGGACTAATGGTTGTCGATTGCCGTCTGGAGGCCAATCTACAACAACATACGTTTCATAATCTTTGTTCATTGCATCAATTCCGATACGCATTAAAACCCGGTTAGCACGGATTTGCAATCAATGCCCGTAAAGTATATCTTAACAAATTAAAAAAATCCAGCTTTATAGATAACAGAAATGGGCACGGAAAAAATTTCCGCGCTATCGTTGTACATATCTCAGCACCCCGCTCGTCCGTTAGCGCAGATTTGTAATCTGTGCCCGCAAAGTTGAGTTAGCGCAACAGTTGAACATTTCAAAATAAGGATAATACAACAATATCTAAATCATTTTCAAAACCTGAATAATTCCTTGCCGAACTAAAATAGTAATCTTCTGGTAAACTAATAATTTTATCTTTTACTGGATTATTATGAATGTAATCTATTTTCTGCTTAATAAACTTATTGCTGTAAATATGTTCTGCATGATAACCATTTTGCCAAACTTTATAAGTCTGATTCTTTTTTAAATGCTCACATACCTTTTGGAAATATTCCAGCATCCATTCTCTTCTGCTTTCAGGCTCATCAATTATAGTCTGTATTATTTTTTTTGAAGTAAATTTTTTAAAATCTCTAATAATATCAGATAATATAAAACCGTTCGTTCCTTTACAGAGCAAATGAATATCGCTGCTCATAATACAATAAGCGTAAATTTCTAAGCCTTTGTTTTCTTGACAATATTTTAAAGCATTTATTAAAACATTTTTTTGATTTAATCTAGTAAATATATCTATCCAACCTACAACAGTTATGGTTATAAAATATGCTTCATCAGTTGTTGTTGCTTTGTATTTTGTAGACATGGTCTTTTTCCTGTAAAAATAAAAAATTTAAAGTAAGAAAATTACCATTTTTTACACCGACTGTTGACGAAATCACTTTGCGGGCACAGATTACAAATCTGCGCTATCGCTACGGGAAATATATCTGCCTATCGGGTTAGGAATTAGAATTTAAGAGGACTGGATGAAAAATCCGAAAAATTTGAAATCAATGATGAAGGTTCTACATATTTTGTATTCTTGCTGATTTTTCCATCTTTGATGACATAAGGATGAGTAAGTAATATATCTGAAAGTGTATTAGAACTGAAACTATTTATATCATACATACAAATGAGTGATACAGCGTGTTTTGGAGTTAGTAGATTTAGACTGGCTTCGTATTCTAAAAGTTCATCTGTTCCTGGCAAATTTTTCAGAGCCCAAACCATATCGCCGCAAGCTCTTACGCTTTCATAACCAGCTCTAGATGCTGCTAATAAATTCTGTTCGAGCATTTGATACATTCTTGCAGCAGCAAATTTGCCATCTTTTATATAAGTGTTTTCAGAAGCCAATACTTCTAATTGACCAGTCGCTAGTTTTTCAGCAATAGATATTCCATTCTCGGCCAGACATCGGCAATGTTCTCCATGACGGTTCCCTTCAAGGATGTTAATGACTTTATCATTTGCTTGCAATCCTTCCAAAATATAAGGAACGATTACCTCATATTGTTGTTCTTTGGAATCGAAAAATCCGCAAATGTGCATTGGAGTCAACAATGATTCTCCGCATACGTTAAAAGATGTTTGTGTGTTCATAAATCAAATGTACACAATTAATTGCTGCAATATGCTTTATCTGTCAAAACTTGCGGTATAATTCCCCTTGCTGGCGCGAGCGTCCCGCTCGTGCACACACAGAAGATCAATTCATATTAATTTTAAAAACATTTTCAGAAAACTCCATTTTTTTTAGAACGAGACAACTTTACGTTCACGAGCGGGACGCTCGCGCTAGCGAGGGCTATCGTTGCGGGAAATATATCTGCACTATCGGGTTGTAAAAAAACCTTTTTATTTACGTTTCCTAAAATATTTAGGGACATAGAATAATAGAAAAATTACCAGAATAATAAATACAATTTCCATTTTTGAGTTTAATTAGATTTCAAATATAAAACTAAATTATTAAACCCCGATTGTACGGATTTTTAAACAATTCCCGTAAAAGATATATTAATTTTAAAAACCTATAATAAGAACCTCATCCGATATTTTTTGAACTTCTAATGAAATAAAGACCTCAGCTACCAAAGTAATTTTGTTTTAATCAAAACAAGGAATCCTACACGGAGATACAAACATGGTATTGGATTGTAAATTCAACAATCTTCCTTGATGAAATCCTGACTTATTACTAATTAATTAGAATTTAAAATGAAAAAAACATTGGTTATCATCACACATCCTGACATTGACAATTCAGTGATCAACAAAAAATGGGTTAATGAATTAGAGAAGTTTCCAGAAAAATTTCATGTTCATCAATTACACAAAACCTATCCTGACCAAAAATTTGATATCGTTGCAGAACAAAAACTCGTAGAAGAACATGATCATATCATTTTTCAGTTTCCTTACTATTGGTATCATTCTCCTGCATTATTAAAAAAATGGCTGGACGAAGTGCTTACACGAGGCTGGGCATACGGCAGTGAAAGCGGTTTTAAGTTTAAAGGAAAAAAAGTTGCGCTGGCCATTACGCTAGGTTTAAAAGAAGAACATTTACAGCATGGTACCATTTTTAAATACACGCTCGAAGAATTAACGCGTCCGTTTGAAGCACTATTTGATTACATAAAAGCCGATTATCAACCTCTTTTCGCTTACTACGGAATGACGTTTGAACCATCAAAGGAATGGATAGAACGAAGCATACCTTTGTATCTTGATTTTCTGGATCGTTTTAATTCCGAAAGCGAAGATGCAAATGTGGCTTAATTTTGTGATAAACTTTTTTACCACAAAGAGTTGCTTAATAAATAAGTGCTGTCTCAATTTTTGAGACAGCCTATTTAAAAAATTTACGACTTAATATTTATTAATGTATACCGTCTTTTTGTTTACAAACTCCTGAATTCCGTCCTGCGAAAGTTCGCGTCCGTATCCTGAATTTTTAGTTCCGCCAAAAGGCAATCGCTGGTCACTCTTTACTAATTCATTTACAAACACGGCTCCTTCATCCAATTTCGGTATCAATCGGGATGCTTTTTCAAAGTCTTCTGTAAAAATGGTAACACCAAGTCCGAAAGGCGTACTGTTTGAAAGAGCAACGGCTTCTTCTTCGTTTTTAAAAGCCGTAATTCCGATTAGAGGTCCGAAAACTTCTTCTTTAAAAATTGCCATATGGGTTGTAACGTCACCTACAACAGTAGGTTCAAAATACGCTTTGTCTCTATCGCCTCCCAACAAAATTTTGGCTCCTTTATCCAAAGCATCTTTAAGCTGTTTTTCTAGTTCTTCGGCAAGATCAACTCGTGCCATAGTGCCGATTGTTGTTTTTTCATTCAGCGGATCTCCAGGTAGAAGTTCTTTAACTTCATCCAAAAAAGCTTTTGTAAATTCTTCCAAAATAGAAGATTCAACCAAGAGACGTTTTCCAGCAATACAGCTCTGTCCTGCATTCTGAAAACGTGCCTGAACACAAGTTTTTACAGTTTCCTGAAGATTACAATCTGCAAAAACAACAAGTGCATTGCTTCCTCCCAATTCAAGAACGGTTTTCTTGATTTCATTTCCTGCAAGGGCTGCTACAGATCTTCCTGCTGCTTCACTCCCCGTCAGTGTAACCGCTTTTATTTTTGGATTTTTAATAATTTCTTCTACCCTCTTACTGCCAATAGGCAGATTAGTAAAACATCCTTTTGGAAAACCGGCTTTTTCGAATATTTTTTCAATACTCATGGCACTTTTCATTACATTACTGGCATGTTTTAAAACGCCAACATTTCCAGCCATAAGCGCAGGAACAGCAAAACGCATCACCTGCCAAAACGGATAATTCCACGGCATAATAGCCAAAACAACTCCTATTGGCTCGTAACTTACATAACTCTTGTATGCTTCTGTTTCAATGCTTTTATCAGCAAGATGCTTAGAGGCATTTTCAGCATAATAAGTACATAAATTAGCGCACTTTTCTATTTCCGCCAATGATTGCGTGATAGGTTTTCCCATTTCTTGCGTTATAATTTCAGCATATTCGCGAGAATTTTTTCTCATCTCATCGCCGGCAGCTTTCATTAATAGGGAACGTTCTGAAAAGGGAATATTTTTCCAAATTTTATATTGCTCTTCTGCCTTATTGATTGCATTTTCAACCTCTTTACTATCAAATTCGGCAACCTCATATACAATCTCTTGGTTATAAGGATTTATAGACTTTATCATATTGAATATTTTATTTAGTGTATCTATTTAAACAAGACCATAAAAGGTACAATTTATTTAACAAATTACAATATTTTCCAGAATGATTTCAATAGCGTATTCAGGTTATTTATTGCTACTATTTCTCTTAGTGCAAAATCTATAAATCAAATATTTAATCTTGTAAAAGAATCTGATTAGACTAATCGTAATTTGCCAATCGATTAAAACTAATTAAAAATCAATCATTTAAGTCAATATTTATTAACAATTGAATTTAATTAAAAGAGAAATATTATGAATTTAGATAAAAGAGAAAATTACCATCAAGACGATCGGTATTTTCAAGATGATGAAACACGATATGAAGACGATACAAATGACATTGTCCGACTTGCAGATCATCCTATAAGTGACAATGCAGAACCAGACTATGCAAACGATTTTGTAGAAGACGATGCGAAAGAATTTGACGAAGACGAGGAGAAATTCAACAGAAAAGGTTTTGATGAAGATCCCGCAGGAACCGATCCGAATCGAAATAGGTAAAAAAAAACCGTTTGAAGTTTTCAAACGGTTTTTTTATTTTTAAACTGCTGGCTATTTACTTTATAGCCATTTCAGAGATTAGCACTACAGCAATAAAAGCGACAATTGATGCTACCATTACATTAATTATAAGGTCTTTTTTCTTTCTCGATTCAATACCAAAAGCAGGGTTTAATTTTTTGTTCATTTTGTCTGTTTTCATTTTCATATATCTTTTTACAATTAAACTTAATTCAACACAACAAATGCCGTGCCGTAAAGTGATTTACAGGATTTTAAAGTAAAATTTCTAATTTTTACGTTGAAGATTATTTACGTATCTCGATCGGTAATAGGATACTTTTCAAAGAAAAAGTGAGATCTTTTAAGCTGTTTTGCTTTTTCATAAACTTCACCTTTTTGAATTTTGCCGCAACCTCTTTAATTAAATCCCCAGAATGTCCGGAATACAACACAACGGGAGTTTTTTCAAGTCCTTTTACTTCGCGGAGCAGTTTCAGAAATTCGCGTCCGTCCAGATATGGCATATGATAATCCAAAAAAATCATATCTGGATTTTTCTTCAATTTCTGCAGCGTTTTTAAAGCATTTAGTGCATTGTTTTCAACCGAATAATTAATCTTAAGATTGAGTGCATGGATTGCCATACCAAAAAGTTCGGTCTCATCGGTATCGTCATCAACTAATAAAATATTCCTGTATTTCATAATGCTAAATTAGAGAGTTAAAATAGGATACTTTCATGAAATTTTGACGGATTGTTATACAATTTCCATAAGTATGCACCTTTTCTGTACTTATTAATAGAATTATTAAAAATTAAGATTTTAGAAAAAAATAGTCTTTTATGGCTTTTAAAGAAGTATTGAATATTTAGAAATTCAAAGTCAGAAAACTAGGTTAAGTTTTTCAGACCATCAACAAATTTACAGAAAATTAATATCCGATGAGCGATAGTTTTTTAAAAGTGTAAAAATATTATTTAAGCCTTTTACTGTTGGCAGTTTTCCCGTTGTAAAACACTTTAGCTGAAAACTTCTTTAGCAAATCAGCAACAATCGATATTCACCTTCGTTTTCTACAGGCGCTCGATGAATACATGGTAACACTTCTTGTTTTGGATGATCTACGGCAAGGCGCCAAAGATGCATTAAACCTAAATTTACAGGTTTTGCATTTTCATGTATTTGATAATGCAAATCAAAATAATTCTCTTTCAAAAAGCTTTCGAATTCTTCTGATGGTCCATCGTGCAATTCTTCTAGCTTTTTTCGAATTTCAGGAATAAGGATTTTTTGTTCGGCTTCTGAATTCGATACAATATCACTCGCTGCTCCATGATACGTGCATAAAAACGTATCTGTTGCAATGGGCGAACGATCAACATGAAACGAATACACATCGGTAGATATGAAATCAAATTCATCATCGCGTTCATAACACTTCAATAGATTTAAGGAAGGTGAAGCTCCAAAATCGGTTAATAATTGTAAATCATTTAGGATTATTTCTCTTGCTACATTTCCTTTTTCTGATAGTTGAAGTTCTTTTAAATCCTCTGGAAATACTTCTGTTATATTTTCTTCTAGAGACAGTTTTGCTACAATCTCTTTAAAATCGCCATCCAAATTTCTATGCCAACACAACGCATTCATTTCTCCTTTAAAACGGGTATTTACTAGCTCAGAAAAAGAAGTAACCAAACCAACCTGACTGTTAGAAGAAAATGCAGTATTCATAGTGTTTTATTAAAAGTATTTCATGCCTTACAAAAGTAAAAAATAGCAGTGATTGAGGGTCAACAAAAAGGGACAAAAGATAAAAGTTATCTTTTGCCCCCTATTTATTACGAGAAAATTAATGATACTAAAAAAACTAAATCTACTTTAATTCTTTGATTTTAATACTTCTAAAACTTACTTCGTTTCCATGATCTTGTACTAAAATATGTCCTTTTTGCGCTTCTCCAAAATCTGGCCATACTTTGTATTTACTTTGCGCCACTAAATCACGGAATTCTTTTGAGCCTCTTTCGTATTCTAATACTTTTACACTGTTTAAGTAGTGTTCAACATGATTATTAGGATAAACCACTACTCGGCCTGTATTCCAATTTCCCGGCTTACGGAAAAAGCGCTGTGTTTTTTTGGCTTTGATCAAATCGTATAGAGAACCTAGTGTACGGTTACCATCTCTTCCTAATTTTGCATCAGGATGACGTTCATCATCAAGTAATTGATATTCCAATCCGATTGCAGAGCCATCACTTTTTTCATTCAAGGTCACAAAATATTTTATACCGCTGTTTGCTCCCTCGGTTAATTTAAAATCAAATGACAAATCAAATGCTTCATATTCTTTTTGTGAGACAATATCTCCCCCATTGGTAGATTCATTTCCATTGGATGCCATGACCTGCAAAATACCATCTTTTACTTTCCAACCTTTATCAGGAAAAGTTTTCTTGTGAGCTCCAACCCATCCATTGGTAGTTTTTCCATCAAAAAGTAATTTCCAGCCATTCTTTTCTTCATAAGAAGTCAACTTGTTCGGAACAAGACCGGCAACGTAAATTCCGTTTGGAAAAGGAATTTCTTTTATATTTTTGGTCTGAATCCTGATGTTTTTCCAGTAAATTTTAATACCAGCATCCTGAGCTTTACCAATTGCATGAACTTGTAAGGCAAGAATTCCTTGATTTGCTGATAACGAATCTACCAAAAAAGAAACAGGTTGGTCATCAAGCCATGTTTTTACCGTTTGTCCGATACATTCAATACGGACTTTATGAAAAACATTCGGTGTAAAAAGTATCTGTCCTTTTGGATTATTTGATACCGGATAAAGCCATTCTCTTCTTCCTTCATCATAAATTCCACCACTCCATTTTCTTGAAGTCGGATCTACATCATATTGATAGCCATAAACTTTTCCTTTTCCATCATTTGCTTTTGGATCAAAATTACTTTTGAATTGTACCCCAGAGTTCGAGATACTGTCAGACATCATCGTTTCCAATTCCAAGACAAAATCTCCTGTTATTCGTTTGTCAGCTGCTAGAAAAGAATTTGGCGACTTTTCTACGGTTGTGCCAACTATCATTCCGTTTTCTACACTATAATTAGCCGAACCTGTCAGCTGTTTCCATCCCTTTAGTGTTTTTCCGTCAAATAATGATTCCCAATTACCCGACTGTGCGTTGCAAAAAAGTGCTGTAAATAAAAAAAAGAGTGTTATAATTTGTTTCATTCTGTATGTGGTTTAGATATTAGTAAGATTAAATTCTGGTTTCCATTTCTGAATGGAATCTTCGTATATTGATTTATTCATAAGGTGAACGCAAAAAGCCGTTGTAGCACCAGTAATAACATTTGAGGCAGGAAGAGATCCTTCATTAATAGTTTTATAAAATTCCTGCAGTGCATACCAACTTCCATCTTTTGATTTTTCTTTCAAAATTGGAATTCCGCCGTCGTTGTTCCATTCGATTTTTGTTGCTCCGGTAACGCCGTCCACAACTTCCAATTCTTTTCTAGTCTGTTTTTCAGGAAAGAAAACACCTTCATCAACCAATAACTGAATCGTTCCTTTCGTTCCCTTAATTTTAAACAGATAATCGTCTTTTGCATTGCTGCAGGTAGCTCCAAAATTTCCAATCATACCTTCTTTGCTGTATCGGAGAATAGTCTGAACATTATCAAAAGTCTCTCTTCCGTCTTTGTAATAATCTACTCCACCTGTACCGATTATTTCGTCTGGATGTGTGTTGAAAGCCCAATTAATAAAATCAACCTGATGAGAAAGCAATTCTGCTGGTAATCCACCAGAATATTCTTTGTACATACGCCAGTTTATCTGTCTGTCTGTACAACCTTGAGGAACGGGTCTTCGCCAACTTGCATTACGGTCCCAACGGCAATCAATTTGTGTAACCTTTCCGAGATAATTTTTATCAATCATCTCTTTTACTTTAAAATAAAGCGGCGTATAACGATATTGATGGCCAACCTGCAGCACTTGTTTCGGATGCTGTTTCATTAAATTCACCAAATCAAGTGCCTGATCCGCATTATAGGTCATTGTTTTTTCCAAATAAACATGTTTTCCTGCCTTGATTGCTGCTGCTGCTATTTCGTAATGCAGATACAATGGAACAGCAATAATTACAGCATCAATTTTTTTATCGTCTAAGATTTTACGGTAATCTGTTTCGTAAGTAAGTTTACTGGTTTTGTTCAATGTTTTTGCCTGATCTAGCCTAAACGGTAAAACATCGCAAACGGCTTTAAGAGTAAACTCTTCCGGCATTTCTTTTAAAACAAAACTTAATCCGTTTCCTCTGTCGCCGCATCCGATTACTGCGACAGAAATATTTCTTTTATTTCCATTTAGAACAGCGGCTTCCAAAATCTGCTGATGCAGCAATAAGCCAGTTGTAAATAAGCCCGTCTGGCATATAAAATCTCTGCGTTTCATGTGGTTTAATAAATAATAATAGTTAGTTGTTTTTTAATTTTAAAAATTCACTGCTTGCCTTTTTGGAAATAGTTCCTGAATTACTTTTGTAAATAAAATAAGCGGCTAAGTTTTTTCTTTTTTCTACAAAATCCAGTGCCTTTTCAAGTCCCATAAGCATAAGTGCATTATCATAAGCGTCGGCAGTTATAGCGTCTTCTGCATACACCGTGACACTTATAAGTTCGT
Organism: Flavobacterium potami; assembly: GCF_020026915.1. GTDB lineage: Bacteria > Bacteroidota > Bacteroidia > Flavobacteriales > Flavobacteriaceae > Flavobacterium > Flavobacterium potami. Next base: position 441,679 of record NZ_JAINUY010000003.1, read on the forward strand.
TATCCTGAGGATAACCGGTTTTAGGATTAATGATATGAGTAATTTTATGACCATTACTCTCATAAAACTTCCTGTAACTTCCAGATGTTGTGATAGCGCCTTTGTTAAGTTTTATAATTTCATTAAAAGGTTGAGTTTCAAATTCATCTTCTGAAGGCGATTCAATACCTATTTTCATTTTTTCCCCAGAAGGTTTTTTATCTCCTTTTACTCTTATCTCTCCTCCTAGTTCTACAACATAATCGTTGATGTCGTTTTTATCTAATAAATCTGCCAAAATATCGACACTGTAACCTTGCGCTATTCCGTCGAGATCAATTTTTACACAGGGATTTTTCTTCGAAAGATAATTCCCTTTCAATTCTATCAAATCATTCCCCACACATTTCTGTGCTGAATGTATTATAGAATCATTTGGAACATTTTTATTCTTTGTCTTTCCAAATCCCCATGCTTCTACCAAAGGATAAACGGTTATATCAAAAAGGCCGTTTGTATCTTTATTGATGATCAATGACTTTTTGACAACCGTTAATAAATGATCATCCAGAATAGTCCCCTTTTCCGAATTGTTAAACTGATTTATTTTTGAATAGCTTTTATATAAGGACAGTGAACTGTCGAGCTGCATTAATTTTTGATCAATCATTCCCTTAGTGACAACACTATCTTTTCCATAATACACAATATTGTAAGTTGTTCCTTGCGCCTTACCGGTAATGGTAAATCGGTTCCACTCAGCAGGACGATATGAAGTCAGGCTGATTAGAAAAACAATTAATATCCATGACTTATTTAATAGCATATTGATCACTAATTCTCTATTCTCGAATTCCTAAAAATTTACACTTTATAAAATTCTTCCCATTCCTTACGTGGTGGTGGTCCAACAAGCAATTCATTTGCATTTTTACTGCTGGTAATAATTTTATTTTTTCTATCAAAAACAATTTTTTCTCCTGTCCATTGTGCTAAAACTCCCAGACAGAAAACCTGACTTAAAGGTCCTCCAATCTCAAAAGGAGAACGTGTTTTTTCTTCTCCTTTACAAGCTTTTAAAAAATTAGCAAAATGATTGGATGTACTTTCCGGCACAAAAGGCAAACGAGAAGCCATTTCTTTTGCTTTTTCTTCAGGAATAATCGACAAGGTACTGCCATGCGATCCTCCTTTAAAAGTTAAATCTTTACTATAAATAATTTTACCTGGATTTAATTTAGCCGGTATAATTGCACCATTACTAGGTGGCGGAATATTAGGATCTAATCCCTGTTCTCCATAACCTGCGGGTATTGGCGGAAGATTATCAACACCATCGTACCATTTTATTTCAACCGGCGGTTTGTTGTCTCTTTTTGGAAACTTAAATGAAAGCGTAGTTGACATCGGAAAGAAAAAGTCATTATGTCCATCTAATTTAATAGGCTCTACTTCATAAGGCAGACCAAGATCTAAAAACTGATGCGCTGTATCTAGAATATGCGCTCCCCAATCGCCTAACGCTCCCATTCCAAAATCGAACCAGCAACGCCATTGTCCGTTTACAAATTCCTTATTAAACTGATGTCCGTAGGTTTGCATTTGCCAAATATGCCAATCGAGTGTACTTGGTATTGGTTCGGCTGGAGGGAATGAAGTAATTTTAGGATCCCATCCGTGCCAGCGTCGAGGTGAATTCATGTGTGCAGTAATGGCAGTTACATCTTTTATAATTCCCGCCTCTGTCCAAGCTTTAAACTGAAAATAATTGGCTTCTGAATGTCCCTGATTTCCCATTTGAGTCACTACTTTTGGATGCTTTTTTGCCGCTTTCATCATCAGCTCTACTTCATTAAAAGTACGTGCCATTGGCTTTTCTACATAGACATGTTTGCCAAGATTTATCGCCATCATTGTAATAGGGAAATGCGAAAAGTCTGGAGTACCTATACAAACTGCTTCGATCTGATTTCCCATTTTATCAAACATTTGTCTGAAATCTTTAAATCGAGGCACATTTGGAAACTGCTTCAATATTTCTAAAGTCTGAGGCGCTTCCATATCCACATCACAAAGTGCTACGATATTGGCCAATCCTGTATTGTAAAGATCACGAATTATATCTGCTCCGCGATTACCAATTCCTACACAGGCAAGATTTACTTTGTCTGCAGTACCTCCAGGGATTTTTAGTTCATTTGAAAATAAGAAACCAGGTACAGCAGTTGCGGCTGCGGTTGCTAATAAAGTATTCGTTAAAAATTTTCTTCTCGAATAATGATGGTCTGACATATATATAGTTTTTTAGATAGTTCGTAAAACAAGGTGGGTAACAAATAATCGACACTTCAGCTTTGGCCGAAATAATATAGATTAAGAAACACACGGGAAAATGATCATGAAAAGAATTTCATCAAGAACTTTTCTTTAAGATTGTAAGAAAGTTCATTTCTCAAAGAACATTATTATTATCCAATTTAAATTTACAAATCGTCTCATTTTTTAAACCTCATGTCTCATTTTCCGCTTAAACAGCCAAAACTTTTTGAAATCTAAACTTAACTCCGACTAAAATGTACAATTACCTTTGAATAAAAATCATAAAACTTATGCTACAAAATCATTTAAAAATAAGACAATTTATGCAAATCATTTAATTGTTCTGAAATAGATCTCTTATAAGTCACAAAAATCAATTTAGTTGTTATATAAAAGAATTTCAAATATGAATGTAAAAATAATCTCTCCTTTTTTGATTCGCATTTTCATTTATACAGATATAATCACGATACATTTTATTATGTATTACTTTTTTTATTCCAAAAAAACAATAAGATTCTAAATTACTGAGATGCTTTATTAGCAAAACCGTATTTTCTTTAATTAATAAAATAACAGCTTTGTTTTTATGACATCGATTGTTTAAATTTGTGACTCTTATGAAAAATTGGTGCACAAAACTTTTCCTTTCAATTGTCATCCTGTTAAATGGATATGGCAATGTTTATGCACATGCTACAACTTCAAAGGTTACTGATTTTTCTTCTTCTTTAATTTTCAAAACCAATTTCAACACTGAACATCAAATAAATAGAGGTCGGACGTTTGAATCTTTTAAAAGAAAAATATGTCTTTTTGATAATGAAGAAAACGAAGAGAACTTTTCTTCTGTTCAAAAACAAATTGTCAAAAGCAATTATTTTTTAATTTTTCACTGCAATAATCAAACTGCAGTTTCTACTACTGCTTTTACCAAAAAGGTAAATGACTGCAAAATTTTCAGTTTACTTGATAATAAAGTATATCTGTTATTTCAGGTTTTCAGAATTTGATTTTTATAATTCAGCTATTCTTTAATGGCTATTTTTTTACTGTTTTTATCCTCTGCATTCTTTAGAAAATAGACGGATATAAATTTCTATGGGCTTTTCCCAAAGGCCTTTTATTAAAAATCAAAAATAAATTACGTTTTAATGCTGAAATAATTATGAAGAGAATTTTCATGATCATGACTTTGTGCGCCTTAGTTTTTGCGGGCTGCAACTCTAAAAAAGAAGAAGAAAAAGAGGAAAAAACCAAATTTGTGGTTACAACTCCAATTGAAAAAGATACTACTATTACAAAAGACTACGTATCGCAGATACATTCTATACAACATATCGAAATAAGAGCGCAAGAGCGCGGTTACCTTGAAAAAATTTATGTAGATGAAGGACAAATGGTTAAAAAAGGCCAATTGTTATTTAAAATCATGCCTGCTCTTTATGAGGCAGAATTAAAAAAATCTAAAGCAGAAGTTAGTTTCAGCTCAATAGAATATCAAAACGCCAAAAAACTAGCCGATGAAAAAGTGGTTTCTCCAAACGAACTGGCAATGGCTAAAGCTAAATTAGAAAAAGCAAATGCAGAAATGGCTCTTAGCAAAGTGCATCTTCAATTTACTGAAATCAGAGCCCCTTTTGATGGTATTATAGATAAATTTCATGTTCGTCAAGGAAGTTTAGTTGACGAAGGAGAATTGCTTACAGAATTAGCAGACAATAGCTCAATGTGGGTATATTATAATGTTCCAGAGTCTGAATATTTAGATTATCAAGAAAAGACTGGAAAAAGCGGTAAAATGAAAGTTAATCTTTTGATGGCTAACAATAAAAAATTCCAATATCCGGGAGTTGTAGAAACCATTGAAGCTGATTTTGATAACGAAACTGGAAATATTCCGTTTAGAGCTACTTTCCCTAATCCGAAAAGATTATTGAGACACGGAGAAACAGGAAGCATTCAGATGCCGATAGAACTTAAAAATGCCATGCTGATTCCGCAGAAAGCTACGTTTGAAGTTTTAGATAAAAAATATGTATATGTAATTGATCAAAACAATGCTGTAAAATCTAGAGAGGTTGTAATTGCTGCAGAAATGCCGCATTTATTTGTAATAAAAGAAGGATTGTCTATTAATGACAAAATCCTTTTAGAGGGGCTTCGTCTTGTAAAAGAAAATGACAAAATAAGCTACGAAGTAGTAAAACCCCAATCGGTTCTGTCCAATTTAGAACTGTATGCAGAATAACCGAATCTAAAAAAAGAAGTAATGTTTAATAAATTTATACATAGACCCGTTTTTGCAATTATAATCTCGATTATAATTGTATTTATAGGTACGCTGTCGATCAAACAGCTTCCTATATCGCAGTTTCCACAAATTGCGCCCACAACTGTAAATATCTTTATTGCTTATCCAGGAGCAAGTGCCGATGTATTGGTAAAATCAACCTTAATTACATTAGAAAACTCGCTTAACGGTACACAAGGTGTTCGTTATATGGCAACAGATGCCACGAGTGCTGGAGAAGCAACACTTAGAATCATATTTGAACCGGGAACCGATCCTAATGAAGCTGTAATTAGAGTGAAAACTAGAGTCGATCAGGTAATGCCATTATTACCTGAACTGGTTCAGCGTGAAGGGGTTGTTATTACTCCTATTCAGCCAAGTATGTTGATGTATGTGAATCTTTATTCGAAAAGCAAAAGCATGGATGAGAAATTTCTCTACAACTATGCCGATGTAAAAATGATTCCAGAAATCAGCCGTGTTAAAGGTGTTGCGAGAACTCAGATTTTAGGAAGCCGTAAATATGCGATGCGTGTATGGCTGAATCCTGACCGAATGAGAGCTTACAAAATTTCTGTTGAAGAAGTGATGGAAGCTTTGCAAGAACAAAGTATTATTGGTCGTCCGGGACGATTAGGACAAAGTTCTGGTATCGCTGCACAATCGTTAGAATATGTACTAACATACAAAGGACGATACAACGAACCTAAAGAATATGAGAATGTAATTGTACGTGCCAATTCTGAAGGGGAAAGCATTCGCTTAAAAGACATTGCAAAAGTAGAACTAGGAAGTGAATTCTTTGATATTTATTCGAATCTAGATGGTCATCCATCTGCCGCAATTGTATTAAAACAAAACTACGGAAGTAACGCCAGCGACGTAATCAATGACGTGAAAGCGAAACTAGAAGAAATGAAAGCAAGTTTTCCTCCGGAAATGGATTATAAAATTAGTTATGACGTTTCGCAATTCTTAGATGCTTCTATCGATCAGGTGGTTCATACTTTAAGAGATGCCTTTATTTTAGTTGCCTTAGTGGTATTTATATTTTTAGGAGACTGGCGTTCGACTTTAATTCCAATTATTGCCGTTCCCGTTTCTTTGGTTGGAGCTTTCTTTGTGATCCAGATGTTTGGAATGTCAATCAACTTGGTAACGCTGTTTTCATTAGTATTAGCCATCGGAATTGTGGTCGATAACGCGATTGTCGTCGTCGAGGCCGTCCATGCCAAGTTTGAAGAATTTCCGCATATTACGCCTTATCAGGCTGTGAAATTGGTATTGGGCGAAATTGGAGGCGCTATTATCGCCATTACAGCCGTTATGGTGTCTGTATTTATTCCTGTTTCGTTTATGTCGGGTCCGGTTGGAACATTCTACAGACAGTTCTCGGTTACCATGTCAAGTTCGATTATCATTTCGGCAATCGTGGCTTTAACCCTTACTCCTGTTCTTTGTGCGATTCTTTTGAAAAACAATCACGGAAAACAGAAAAAAGGAAATATCCTTACTAAATCTCTTGACGCTTTCAATAGATGGTTTGAAAGACTTACAGGTCGTTATGTTGTGGTTCTAAAAACAATTGTAAGTCGAAGAGTTTTAACTTTCGGAATTCTGATTGCTTTCTGCGCTTTTATTTTTATCGAAAATCAAGTACTACCATCAGGGTTTATTCCGAGTGAAGATCAAGGAACTATTTACGGAATTATTCAGACGCCACCTGGTGCGACTTTAGAAAGAACCAATCAAGTAGCACAAAAACTTCAAAAAATCTGTGAAAAGGTTGAAGGTGTTGAATCGGTTTCTTCTTTGGCAGGTTACGAAATCATGACGGAAGGTCGTGGTTCTAATGCAGGAACGTGTTTGATTAACCTAAAATCATGGTCGGACAGGAAACATTCTGTTACGGAAATCATGGAAGAATTAGAAAAGAAATCTAAAGATCTGGGTGCTGTTGTAGAGTTCTTTGAACCGCCTGCAATTCCAGGATTTGGTTCATCTGGAGGTTTTTCTATGCGTTTATTAGATAAAACAACTAGCACGAATTATCAAGAATTTGATAAAATCAACAAGCAGTTTATGGCTGAATTGGGCAAACGTAAAGAGCTTTCTGGTTTGTTTACTTTCTTCGCTGCCAATTATCCGCAGTATGAATTGGAGATAAACAATGATTTAGCGATGCAGAAAGGCGTTTCTATTGGTAAAGCAATGGAAAACCTCAACATTCTAATTGGAAGTACGTACGAACAAGGATTCATCAAATTTGGACGTTTCTTTAAAGTGTATGTACAATCTGATCCAAAATTTAGAAGACTTCCATCAGATGTATTGAATCTCTTTGTAAAAAATGATCACGGAGAAATGGTGCCTTACTCTGCATTTATGACGCTTAAAAAGACACAAGGCCCTAATGAAATCACGCGTTACAATATGTACAATTCTGCTGCAATTCAGGGTCAGCCTGCAAAAGGATACACGACTGCAGATGCCATTAAAGCAGTGCAAGAAACAGCGCTTAAAACATTGCCTAAAGGATATGATATTGCTTGGGAAGGTCTTTCTTACGATGAAGCTGGACGAGGTAACGAATCGCTTTATATTTTCTTAGTGGTATTGGCTTTCGTTTACTTTGTATTGGCTGCACAATATGAGAGTTTTATTATTCCGTTTTCTGTGATTTTGTCTATTCCGGTTGGAATTTTAGGTTCGTTTGTCATTCTTCAAATGATGGGCTTGCAAAACGATATTTACGCCCAAATCGGGTTGATTATGCTTGTTGGACTTCTCGGTAAGAATGCCGTACTGATAGTTGAATTTGCCGTCCTCAAACACCAGCAGGGCGCGACCATTCTCGAAGCGGCCATTGAAGGTGCTAAAGTTCGTTTTAGACCGATCTTGATGACATCGTTTGCCTTTATTGCTGGTTTGATTCCGTTAATTTTCGCTTCTGGAGCGGGTGCAATTGGAAACAGAACTATTGGAGGATCTGCGCTTGGCGGAATGCTTTTCGGAACCATTTTCGGAGTAATTATAGTTCCTGGACTATACTACATTTTTGGTTCATTGGCTCAAGGCCGAAAACTAATTAAAGGAGAAGAAGAAAGTTCATTATCTGATGATTTTATGCATCATGTACATGATTTTTCAACAAACAATCAAACGGAGGAAAATGAAGAATAACAGAAATATAAAATACGCAGGTCTTGCCTGCGTATTACTCACCATAGCGGGTTGTAAAACGACAACTATTGTAGAAAAAACAGAAAACAAAACCGTACCAGAAAACTATGCAGATAGTGGTTTAGATACTCTAAATACTGGAAAAGTAAAATGGAGAACTTATTTCACCGATGAAAATTTAGAAAACCTGATTGATATCGCATTAAAAAACAATCAGGAACTAAACATCACACTTCAAGAAATTGAAATTGCCAGAAGTGAAGTAAAAGCACGAAAAGGAGAATACTTGCCTTTTGTAGGTTTTGCTGCTGGTGCTGATGTTACTAAATCAGGAAGATACACAAGTACAGGTTCAGGAGAAGCTACAACAGAGATTATGCCGGGCAAAGAAACTCCTGATCCGCTTCCAAATTTTCGTTTTGCGCTGACTTCAAGCTGGGAAATAGACATTTGGAACAAATTGCATAATGCTAAAAAAGCTACTTTAAACCGTTATCTAGGTTCTATTGAAGGAAGGAATTTTGTAGTTACTAATTTGATTGCAGAAATTGCTGATTCGTATTACGAACTTTTAGCATTGGATAATCAGTTAGAAATTATCCAACAAAATATTGATATTCAGACGAATGCTTTAAAAGTAGTTAAAATACAGAAAGAAGCAGCAAGAGTAAACGAACTGGCTGTACGCCGATTTGAAGCTCAGATATTAAGTACGCAAAGTCTTCAGTTTGATATTCAGCAGCAGATTACGGAAACAGAGAATAAAATCAATTTTATTTTAGGACGTTTTCCTCAAAAGATTGCTAGAAACAGCAGTACTTTCGGCAGTTTAGTTCCTGCAGATATTCATGCAGGAGTGCCGTCTCAGCTTTTAGAAAATCGTCCAGATATCAAAAAAGCAGAAATGGAATTGTTAGCTGCAAAACTAGATATTAAAGCCGCTAAAGCTAAATTTTATCCTTCGCTGGGAATTTCAGCCGGAATCGGATATGAGGCTTTTAATATGAAGTATCTATTGACTTCTCCAGAGTCTTTATTGTATTCTTTAGCAGGTGATTTAGTTGCTCCTTTGATTAACAGAAATGCCATAAAAGCAGAATATTTGACTGCTGGAGCTAAACAAGTTCAAGCTGTTTACAATTATGAGAGAACTCTAGTAAATGCTTATGTTGAAGTTGCTAACCAATTGTCTAAAATTCAGAATACAGCAAAAAGTTATGATTTAAAGTCAAAACAAGTTGATGCCTTAAACGAATCTATTCAGATCTCAAACAACTTGTTTAGTTCTGCCAGAGCAGATTATATGGAAGTTTTACTGACTCAGAAAGATGCTTTAGAATCTAAATTCGAACTTATTGAAACCAAAAAACAGCAGATGAACGCCTTTGTAAATGTTTACAGAGCTTTAGGAGGCGGCTGGAATTAGTAGTTTTCATTTTTATTTTTTGAAAAGGAGATTGGCTGAAAGGCTGGTCTCCTTTTTTAATATAGCGAACTATCTTTTGTATAAAAAAATGTTTTCCATAATCATCTATAATCTGAATACAACCTTTTGCCACTATCATAATGAATCCTTTCTTTATTAAATGAGTGGTATTCAGGTCCTCGTAAAATTGTTATTTTTAAGATCAATACTATTGCAGTAATGATTAGAAGTGAAACTCCAAAAAAAGCGGTTAAATTGCTTTTTTTATTATTCGATCTTCTAATGAGAAAGATTATGAAAGCAAGCACAAAACTTGATAATCCAAAAATTAGATAATATAAATCACCTAATCCGTGTCCAAATGTTATACTGCCATCTAAGGATTTAAAAATTATCACCAAAATAAAAATGTTATACAGTACCAAAGTTATTTTAAACGTTTTTTTCATTTAATAAATAATTAAAACAGGGAGATTATAACGTTTAAACTGGCTAAAAATATTTATAAATTCTTTGTCATTTACAGGCTTTGTCCAACCTGATTCTCTATTTTGCAAACCTATTGAATTTGTATCCAGCACTATTTCACTTTCGAATATTAATTTATTTTCTGAGTAAACATATATTTTACTTTCTATTGTTGACACGTCTGAACCTGTACATTTCAATTCAGAATTAAACAAATCAAATATTACTTGTTTGTCTTCACATTTTAGTACTTTCCATTTTGGAATGTCAATATTTAAGTTATTCAATTCTTCATTTTCTAAAACTAAATAAATATTATATTGTCCCGTTTTATCCGTTTTTATGTAATCTTTTAATTTAAAAACCGAGCCCTTTTTTAAGTTAAAAGAACCAAAGGTTTCATAACTTTTTAATTGAATTACAAATGGTTTATAAAAACAATATAAAACCAACACTATAATCAAGGTTGTAAATATCCTCTTAATCATCTTTTTTATCTCCGATTTTTAAACAATAGAAAGTTATCCGTTAGCGCAGATTTGCAATCTGTGTCCGTAAAGTTGAATAAATGCACCCGTTGAAGATTTTAAGGTAAGTACAACAAGACAACATCTTTCATTCGTTTCCGACTCCTTTAAAGGCACAAGCGAGACGCTCGCGCTAGCGGGGGAAAAGTTCTAATTTTTAAATAGATTTCTATATATTAAACAATCTTTTTTTAAATAAATTACTCTAGCAGAATCAAAATTTGTATAACAATATTTATCGCATTTAAAATCAAATTTTGCTATACCTATTAATTTATTTTCTTGATAAAAAAACCCGTTAGCGCAGATTTGCAATCTGTGCCCGTAAAGTTGAATAAATGCAACCGCTGAAGATTTCAGGTAAGTACAACAAGACAACATTCTAATAAACAACCTAACAGTTGTCTATTTTAGTATTCAAAACTTATATTATTATATTTTCCTTCAGCAAATTAAAGGTATTTATTAAACACCTAATTTGATACAGTACCAAATATGATAGGAACTTTAAAATATAATTCATATTAACTACATATATCATTATAATATCCCCAAAATAAATAAGTGAACATAACTATGAATAAAATTGAAAAAATCAAAACAGATTTAATGCTTTTTCTTGATTCAGATTTAATCCAAAATTTTAAAAGTAAAATTTGAATAGATATTAATATTATATATTGAATTATCAATGTTTCCATAAAAATATAAAATTGTGTTTTTATCTCATTACAATCAATCTTAGGAGAAGTTCCTATTAATATAATTTGCATTGTAAATGCAATTAACAATAAAAGGCATGTCAAAATTATTATTTTTTTCATATTTATTTAATTTGTTGGGTTTTCTATTGGCCTCTTTGACGAGTTAACTGGATTCATTTTCCCTTTTGGTATGTCCGAGGTAGGAGCCCAAGATGGATGATGATGTTTCATATTTGATGAGCCAATTTCTGTTGAGCCAGGTACATTGTTTCCACCAATAAAATTACTTTCCCAGCCATCAGCTTTCATGAAATAATTCGCATCGCTATTAGGATCAGCTTTAACGTTTTTTGCTTGAAATGCATCCAAATCAAGAGTGAATTCGATTACAACATTTAATCTTTGTTTAACTTTAGATGAATCGAGATAGTTACCATTTTTATCCTTAGCTAAGCCATTATTATACAAATCAATAGCAGCATTTTCATCTTTTACATAATCAACTATAGCTTTTGTCATTCCTCTAGAGTAAGCAGCTCCCATACTTGATGTTACCATCTTTATTGATTCAGTTATATTTCCATTTGAATCACGTTCTAAGGAATTCACTATACTTGCTGCATCTGTTCGTCCTTGCTTATATCCTGAGCTATATCTATTAAGTGGATCCATATTAAAACTAAGTCGCGACATTCCCCCTGTTTTCCCTGTCCTATCTGAGGATCCATCATAAAATCTGGCGTTAAAATCCCCAATAGCTTCTTGGGCTTTAAAAATCCAACTTTCTCCCCAATGTTTTGCTTTCCCTCCATCAGAAGCACCTGTTCCTCTTCCCCACATTCCATTTACAAAAATCACTAATCTACCATCAGGATCTACACTATTAATTGGATTATTCAAGCAATAAGTATAACTTCCTACATTCGGATAATTTTGTGCCAAAGGATCAACATTTAGCCATAAACTCGTTTTCATATCCAAATACCTAGCCCCGTAATAACTCAAATTCGTCTCTCGATCCAATTCCTTACCATTAAACAAGTAAGGGCTAGAAAAGGTAGAACTATGCTCCTCAAACAAAACCTCCCCAAAAGCGATATATTCCACATGCTGTGAAATAGCCCCATTTTTGGCTGTAATATACGAAGTACTTCCCAAATGATCGGGGTGAAAATAAAAAATATCATTTTCTGGCATTCCTGTTCCTGTAAAACCTTCTCCAGATTTTACCGTTTCTGGTTCAACTGGTGGTCCAAATTGTACTGGCGGTCCGGGAACATCGCCAGGCGCATTGAAAATTGGATTTCTTGGCCAGCCTGCAGGCGGTTCTTGATTTTCTTCTACAGGCTTTAATACTTCACTTGGATAAGGATCACCTGTAAATTCAGGCGTTGCGTAAATACCTTGCTGTGTTGGCGTTCCAGGAGGCACTCCTAAACTTTTCACATAGGTATCTAATGCTTTTTGTTGCTCTGCTGTAAGTTTTCCGTAATTAACGCCTCCCGCTGTTAATTTTAAAGGCTGTGCAAAGGCTCCGTTACCCAATTTACTCACAATACGTCCTGCTCCTTCAAAATAATGTTTGGTAAATTTCCCTTTGCTTATTACAAAATAAGGAGAAACATAACCTGTATAATCATCCGTATGAACAATGGTTGCCGCTGTTTCACCATTTATGGCTACATTTTGTGAATCTCCAGAACTTTTAATCACTCGTTCTCCTCCTGCATCGTAAGTATATTGGTGAATTCTTCCACCATCATTTATTCCCATTAAACGGTTTTCTTCGTCCCAAGTCATTTTTCTGAAGTTTTTCTCTTCCGTATAACTGGTTGGGTTTCCGTTGCCATCGTAACTGTATTGTCTTGGTTCTGCTTTGCCTGCCTCCACAATTTTATTTGGCGCATTCGGGTGCAGTTCGTTGTCGTAATTATAGTCTAAAACATAACCTTTCTGTTCGTTGTTTACCATATGCACCAAGTCCTTTTTGGTAATATTGTGCATTTTATTATAGCTCATATTCAACTCGTAATTGGCTTTGGTAAACTCCCCCTGATAAGATGCTTTTGCCGATTTTAAACGGTAGAAATCATCGTATTGGTATTCATGTGAAGAGGTTCCTCCTAATGTGTTGTTTACAATTGGAGCGGTGTTTTTTATGCTCAAAACATTCCCTACCAAATCGTATCCGTACGCATTGTTCATGACTTGTCTAGAACCGCTTTGCACTTGCAACTGCTGCAATCTCCTCATGACAGGATCGTAGGTATAGTTCGTTTCTGTATTATTACCATATTTTAAATACTTGCGCTGTTCAAATTCGTCATAACTCAATTGTTTAATGTAATCGTAGGTATGGCTTTCTTTTTTACCCTGCATACTCTGCAAGTTTCCTGCACGGTTATAGGTGTATTCTACCACTTCTCCATCAGGATAAGTCATTTTTTGGATACGGTTCCAAGTATCGTATTCGTATTGTGAAATATAGGTTTGAATGTCTGTTGGCGTAATACGAAGCGTTCTAATTTCTTTTTCCACCTCTCCTAATTTTCCATAGAAAAACTCCTGACCACCGCTAGCATCCTGTACAAACCATAATCTGCCACGTCGAGAGGGTGTTCCATCTGCTTTTCCGTAATTATACTGTACGTTATTCTGCGGGTTTTTAGGATATTTGATACTCTCCAAACGGTTGTAATTGTATACGTATTGTATAGCGCCGCCATTAGGAACTGTATTTTTAATATCTTGTGTAATACGAGTGGTCAAATTACCTGCCAAATCATATTCCATTTTCGTTGTTCCAGCATCTGGATGCGTAAACTCAATGCGTCTTCCGAGCCAGTCGTAACTGCTTTGGGTAACGTGATCCATGGCATCGGTAACTTTGATCATTTCGCCTAATGCATTGGTATCAAACTTCGTTGTCAAATCGTTTTGCATACTGGCTACATTTTGCCCTGTAGCATCCGTATACGTCGTATTGGTTTTGTTTAATGCATCGGTTTGTGTGGTTTTTAATACTGGAAGACCATCATAACTTTCTAAAGTGAAAACAGTAGTATTGGTACTTCCGTCTGGCAAGGTTACTTTTATTGGGCGATTTACCTCATCATAGTCTGTTTTAGTTGGCGTTACAGTCGAAACTGCCGTACTGAAATTATTGTCTAAAGTCGTAGTTGTGGTTGGGTAATAACTGGTTATGGCTCTACCTAAACCATCATAAATTACTTTCCCAGAGATGATGTGCGCTTCTTGATCGGCGCTTCCTGCTTGTGTAAACAAACTCGCCGTTTTCTTAACCTGCAAAGCTCTTCCTAATCCGTCTGTATATGTATATGTTTCAATATCTTTGTCTAATTCGGGATCGTAATTTCTCGTTTTAGCATACGGCACTTTGGCTTCTGGGAAATACTCGTACGCAATAGTATACGGTTTACCCGAAGCAATTTCATAAGGCGCAAGAATTGTCGCAATACGGCCTTTTGCATCTAAAGTGTAATCTGTACTTTGATCGTTACGATCTGTTGTTTTAATTGGCACTCCAAAACGGTAATTGTATTCCATTTTGTTTTGATAACCAAAAGCATCTTTAATCTCTGTCATGTACTGATGATTTTCGGCATCATATACATATTCTAAAGTCATTCGCTGGTCTTTGTGGTTGGCAGGACCTGTAATTTTCTGCAAGTTTCCGTAGGTATCGTATGCAATATCGGTAATCGCAATTTTATCTGCTGACGCATAATTTCTTATCTGCGTAACTTCGGCAGTTGTTGTATTGATTGTTGTCGCTCTTTTTCGACGGAGACCATCTGTTGTAAATACTTCCAATTGTTTTGGAATTCCGCCATAATACGGAGTTGTACTTTCGTAATAACTAATTTTAGCAGTTACTTTATCTGCTGCAGAACCGTTTCCTAAATCTTCGTATTGAATGATATTTCCGTTCGCATCGTAGGTATTAAAAGTATTGGTTTCTAGATAATCACTTCCGCCTTCATATACTTTCTGGTTGGCATGAATTAATCCAACGAAAATACGTTTGGCATCGCAAGAAGGTAAATTCAATTCTGAAACCGGAACACTCGCCTGTGTTGCCACATCGATAAAACTATATTCGTTTTCAGATTCCTGACGCATTTTTCCGTTTTTATCTAAAGTATAACTGTGTTTCAAAAGATTTTTACGGAAATAATCCTGATTATAGAATTCCTGAACCGTAGTCATAAAAACGGAATTGTCTGCCGCATCAATCTGTTCCTGAATTACTTTTCCGAAACCGTAAAATTCTCTCTCGCGACGATCGTGGTAACCGTCTTCGTATCTGAATTTAGCAATCGAATGATCGATACCGTCGCCAGTATGTCCGTCAAAAACATCAACCGATTGTAAAACCCATTTTGCAGAAGGATTTTCGTAGCTTGGTTTTAGCAATTCATAATCTACAGTATAACTGTTTCCAGCGCCATTTGTAACGCTTTTCAGTTTATTAGTTCTTTTGATGTTTGACAATTGCGCTGTTAATTGACCGTCGTCTTTAGAAACTACATAATCTAAATTTCCATCGCCATCAATATCCATAAAAGTACCTTCAGAACGGTTTGTACTCCACCCTTTGCTTCCTCCTATAGTTGGTGTAATACGCAATAACCAAATTGTAATATCAATTGAAACATTGGCATTTAGTCCGTAACTCACCCCTTTGTTCTGGTTCATTTCTGGAAATCTCGGATATACCACTGGTGTATCAAACGCGTTTCCTAAGTTCAAAGAAACCAACATTGTTCCGCCTTCATATCTAATCTTATCTGCCAGTCCGTCGCCATTAATATCCATAAAAGACTCATCACTATCAGACTGAGATCTCGCATAATTGGCACCTCCAGAAATAGATCCCTGCTTAATGCTGTATCCCAAACCAGCACTCCAATCTGTAGAATTACCTTTGTTTATACTCGCTAAATTCCATTTTTCTGCTGGCAAAAAGCCGTAACCTGTATTTAAAAATACATCTCCAGATTCTGTTATTTTATCTGGAAGTCCATCTCCGTTAATATCACTATGAATCAACACAGAACGGTCTTCTCCTTTACCTTGTGAAGCATTTACAGAAATGCTGTTTCCTCCTTTTTCAGCTTCTTTTGAAGTGGTTTCTTTAGCCGAATCTTTCTTCACACTTGCTTTACCTATGGTAACGCTAAAAGAATTGGATGGCGAACCATGACTGTAGCTTCCACCAAAATTAGGTCCCTCAGAACTTGTTTTAGAATGGCTGAAATTATCTCCAATGTTTACGATTTGATCTGAAACTTTCCCCACAGGAGCTGTCAACTGCACATTTCCTCCACGAATATAATCTGGGAAACGGTCTCCATTAAAATCACTCATGGTCTGGGTCATATACGAATCTCCATCTATAGACTTGCTATATCCCAAATTTGCTGAACCTCCTGCAGAAACTCCCGCAGAAATACTTTTACTTTTGCTTTCGCTAATCATATCCAAGGCAGAAGTGCTTCCTCCTTGCAAATTAGGAAGTGAAAAATCAGTATAATCGGCAATATCGTCTTCTCCTAATCTAGATGTTCCGATGGTTTGCCCTTTAATGTAAATGCCTTCTTCAAGACCTTCCCATTTGTATTTGGTATAAGACGGATTCAACGATACAAAATAATTATTGGCAACTTCATAGCCTTTTCCGTCATAATTTTCGGGATCCGTATTGTTTAAATCGGGTTCAGAATTATAAGCATCTGACTGTTTTAAAAGCGTCTGATCTATCGTATTAGAAGCTAAATTTCCGTTGATCACAAATCCGCCCCATTGACGATGGTACAGACCGTAAATTCTTTCTTCAGCACTCAGAAGTCTATAGATAGCAAAATCATCAGTTGTCGCATTCCAAACAACATCATCTGTCAAATCGGCTACGTCTTTTAAATCGGTAACCTGAACTTGCACATTTAAGGCATTTGCTTTTGGATAATTATTAATAATGGTAATAGACTGCGCATTAGAAACGGTCATTTCCAATTGAATTGGCATTCCCATAACCGCATCAGGATATGTTACAGCATTATCAAAAGCATCTATAACCGCGACCATGGTTCCTGCTGTAATTCTGTAACGATTACGTGCCAATAATACATTGTTTTGTTTTGCCGAAATAATCACATCTCCATTGTAATCATTAATATTTCCGGGATATTGGAAAGGTGTCGCCAATACTAAATCCTGTGGCAATATACTCAGTTTTACTTTTCCACTTACTGTTGCTGTTACTCCTGGAATATTGTAATTTCCTTGTCGTTTATTGTATAAAGTATGTGAAACTTCCATCGGAACTTCTTCTGCAACACCGCCTGGATAAGCTGGCACCGTAACAGTTGGAGCAAAAGAAATAGTTTGCCAATTGATGTTCGTTTCGGTTTGAAGCGCCAAACTAATCTGCGTTTCGGCTTCAAATGAAGGAAGGTTTACTGACGCCAAATTAAATGATGCTACTTCATTAGCTAAAAAAGTCCTTTCAAAAACAACTACAGCTGGATTGGTCTGATCCAAATAGGTTTTTGTAATAACGAGTTTAACATGATCTGAAGTTACAGGTTTGTTTAAAATTCCTTTTAATACAACGTTTCCAGCAGCAACAATTGTTTTTCCTGCCTGCGAACTGCTGAAAAAATCGGTATTGGCATTGTAAGAAGCCAAAGAATACCCATTCACATCTTTTAAAGTTGCAGGAACTGCAACATCACTTTCTGTTACACTACCGTTAAGGCCTCGATCAAAATGTTTAATTTGCGAATAAGTTACAACGGGATTCCAGTTTACGGCATCAAAATTTCCATCTTTTACAGAACTTACTCTAAAGTATAGTCGTTGTCCCTTTTCTACTTCAATACCAGTATTTTGTTTGGTTTTTACAGCATAATCTTTTGCACCGATTGCCTCATTCCAAAGTAATTGATTTCCTTTTTGAAAGTATAAATGAACACCGTCTGCTTTATCATTTCCTGCATTATTTACATATTCTGCACGCGCTTTTATGCATTCTGGAGTTGTCTCTTCAATAAGCTGATACTCGTGCGAAACAGATACAATACCTTTTACAGGCGCTTCCCACATACGCACCACATCGTGAAGCGGATTCTGCTTTTCAATTTCTTCTGCAGAAATCGTAGTAAAACCTGGAATTGTAATATCTCCTCCTCCAAAAACTGGTGAAGGCGTTCCTGTACTATTGTTTTTAAAGGTCGGAATTCCATTTTCCAATCGGTTGTAATATACTTGTCCGTTTCGAACAAAATCTACTAAACCGTCTCCGTTAAAATCCATAAAATACGCTTTGGTCTTATTGGTTGATCTTTGTTCATCATAACCAATATTTCCATATTTCAGATTTAAATCGACACCCCAATTGAAAGAAGTTGATTTTGAAAATCCAACGTCGCTAATATTAATTTCTTGCAGTTCGCCAAAGCCTAATTGCCCAGAACCTGCTAAATTTTTTCGGTAATAAACGCCATTTTTGTTTTTGAAAACTTTATCTGGCAATCCGTCGCCATCTAAATCTTCCAGAGATGCAGCAGTATCAGAAGTTCCCCAGCTATTTCCTCCGTGACCTCCAACCGTAAATCCTTTCAGACTTCCTGCATTTGTTGCTAAACCAATTCCAAGACGATAGCTAACACCATTTGTTGATCCTTCAGAACTGCTTACCAAAGAGTGCTTTCCAGAAAATAATAGATCACTGAAAGCCGGAATAGAACTGTTTTTCAAATTATCATTTGGCACGCTCCAAACCTGCTCTGGTCCAAACGGACTGTATTTTCCTGATGCATCACGAATGTCATCAAAATAGTCTAATTTATTGGTATAAAAGAGTTTTGACTCCGAATCGTATTCTGAAATCGATTCTAATAAAGTCTTTTTAAATGCACCTTGTTTGTACTGCAATTCATAACTACGAATCATATCGTTTTTGTAACGCACTTCGATTTTACGCAACAATTGATTGTTTAATTGCTTGAATCCTAAACGTGCTGAAACTTGTACATCTAGACGATTGGCTTCTCCTAAATCGCTATTTTTTATAAAAGTGATATTGTAATTTCCTTTTTGAGAACCAGAACCTGTATAATAGACTTTTTTAAGATACAATTCTCCGTCACGCTTGTCATATTCGTATTCTACAGTATTTCCTTTTAAATCGATTTGAAGACAAAGCACCCATTGACCGATATTTCCGTTTGCATCTTGTAGAATTCCGTTTGTTGAAAGTCCAGAATCTGTTCCTCCATAATAACTCGTTACACCGCTTTTGTCTTTTACAACCCAATAATAATTTTTAGGAGACGATCCTTTACGAATAATCTGCTGAAAAGCGCCTTCTCTTCTTGGAAAAAATTGCTTGTCAGAAGTTCTGCCAATCCATTCGACTCTATGCGAATTCGGAATTAGCGCTTCTCCCGCAATACTATAACTTTCTGTTTCATTGTTTGCATCGTATCTCGGCGCTCCCCAACGAGTTTCAATATTGACAGAAGGCGCAGAAAGATCCCAACCTGTTCCTGCCCAGCTGTGTCCGCCATCACTGTCATACTGCAAGGTAAACGATGGCTGCATTCCTCCTCTTCCACTCGGAATGGCGATAGAAAATCCTGTGCTTGCTGTTCCTCTTCCGTTTGCTGAAGGTGGAGCTATGGATTGAATTCCAACTAACGGACTCGCCGCTTTTAAATCTTTTATGCTGGTTGGCGTGTAACCTGAAGTTTCTGGCGATTCAGGCATTTTTATAATTCCAGCAATAAAATCGGTAAAATGAGTTGTTTTGGCTTTAATTATACCTTGTTTGATGTCTAAAGAATCTTTGGAAACTTCCTGCCAAAGACGCTTGTTTTCATCAAAATAAAATACATTAATATCTTTTTCGGTATAACCTTCTGGGATTGCTTTTTTGTTAAAAGGCAACGAAAGCGTAACTGCTTTATCGAAAATGGTTCCGTGAGGCAATAATCTAAATCCTGCGTTTCCATCGGTAACATTGACCATTGCTGCGTTTAAAGGCGCAATATCAATTTTTCTTAGTCCGCTTACCGAAACAGTTATGTTCTTTTTTAAGGCTCCTTCTGGAAAAGAAGCGTTAAAGTCTTTGTATGCTAATGCATTTGCGGTTTCAAAATTGATGGTTTTAAAAACGCGTTCTTTGGCATTTTCAATAGATCTATAACTTTCTGCTTTTAAAAACTTACTTAATTCTATTTTTTCGTTTGAAGTAACACCACTTACCGTTTCTTTGATTACTGAAATTGATTTTCCGATATTTTCTGCATCCAAAACCAATTCAAATTCAGGTTGATTAACATCGATACTAATTCCAGCAATGGTCATTTTTTTAACTTTTGAAGGAAAATTAGTTCCTTTGATGTACAATTTATTTGCTGCTTTTAGAAGTGTAAGCTCTGCCGTTTCGAAAGTCTTTTTATATACAATTCGTACATTTTTAATTTTATACGAATTGGAGATTCCTTCTGGTGCTGTAAATAATAAAACATTATCTCCTGATCTTAAAGATTTCTCAGATAATAACTCTGACTGTTTCGTCCAAGCTTTATTTTCTGATACAAACTGACCTCCAATACTGGGTTGATTGTTTAAACTTCTTGAAATAGAAGCTGCCTGATCGTAACCATAAAGCTCGTATTCTAGATAGACATTTTCGTCTGAAGTTGGAAGTTCATCAATTTTAAGATGAAAAACGTTGTCATACGCATCGTCTATATCATCAGCATTCTGAACACCGATAACACCTTCTTTTATATCTGCCGTAAATAATTTGGTTGTTTTACTTTCAGGATCTTCAATAGTCAACTGACCACTTTTAGAATCGGCAATTTCTTTTTCTTCCTTATTTTCATTGAAAAAAGAAGGCAATCTGTATTCGCTAAAATTAGCGGCGAACAAAAAAGTACCTATTAAGAACAGTAATAATATCGTTTTATTTTTCATAAAGCACAATAATCGATTGGGGGTCGGTTTATAGTATATTTTAGTATCCGAAAGAAGAAAAACTTCTGCGGTGTATTATTTCACAATAACTTTAAAAGTTTTAGTGCCAAAATCTGATGTTATTTTTACCAGATACATGCCCGAAGCTCCTTTTATTTGGTCTTCGTGCAAATAGGTTTCAACTTGGCTGTATTTCTTTTCTTTTAAAAGCGAACCTGTCACAGCGTAAATTCCGATTGTGGCGTCGGTCTTTTTAGGAAACTGCATCGCGATAGCAAATTTTCCGTCTACTGTTGGGTTTGGATATAAAATCAAGACGCTTGAATCTGTAATTTCTTTTCCGTCTGTAGTTATGGCAATTTTCTTAGACGTTTTACATTCCTGCGCATTCAGTAATCGAAGCTCATAATTACCCGCCTGATCCACTAATATTTTCGGATTGTCATCAATAAAATTTCCTTCATAAAACCATTGATATTCGTAGTTTCCAGCAGGAAGATCTTTACTTGCGTCCAAAAGCAATGCATTTCCATCAGTAAGTAAATATTCTGATTTCAAATTAGGAAAAGTGCCTTCTTTATCGGCCACAAAAACGGTTTCAGAGTATAAATTTCCTTTTCCGTCTTTTACAATATAATCATACGTTCCCGATGCCAATTTTACTCCAGAATTGCTTTTTGCGGCCTGACTCCATTGTTTTACAACCGTTTCGCTACCTTCTTTTTTTACTGTAACAGTAAATGGCGCTTCTCCTCCTTCAATAGTATAATTTAATTCTCCTGAGCTTGCTACACCGCAAACTGCATCAGTAATCCAAACTCTACTGAACATTTGAGGTGCCACTTTCAAAGTAAATTTGGCTGTTCCTGATTTGTGTTTATTCCAATCAAAATCTTTTAAAGATAATTTCTCTGAACTTGAAGTGCTTCCTAATCGAATGTATTCAGAATCTGCTTCGTCATAAGTTCCTTTTCCAGAATAATCTACCAAAAGCCAGTAATAGGTATCTTTTGGCAAAGTTCCTTTTATGAATGCTGGATTGAAATTCCAATCTAAACTTAAATCTGACGGATTTGCAAAATCCAATTGCCATTCTCTAGAAACACCAATTGGCTCACCTTGCTTTTGTTTTTTAACTAGTAGATTTTTTCCGTTATCGCTCCAAAAAGCAAAATAATTATTCGGAATTGCATTCGATTTGCTTTTTAGTTCAAACGACATCAATCCTTCATCGATCATATTATTACTTTTAGTTTGCAATAATCCGCTGGCATCGTCGCGCCCAACTGCAGTAATCGATGAGGTATATCCTTTGTGCTTCTCTGCATTCCAAATGGTTTCGCCTAAACTGTTGACGTAATTTTTATTGTCAAATTGAGAAAGAGATATTCCGTATTTAATAGCTAAATAACTGGCTGCTTTTTGAGTTTCTATCCCAGATAAAACACGGTTGTAAATTAAGATTTCGCTAATACTTCCTTTAAATTCCTCTGGTGGAAGCTTTTCATTTTTAGATTTTTGTCCAATAGTCAACGAAGATAGCTTTGCGATACTGTCTGTAACATTCTGCTGAAAAAAGTGAATATTAGCTTTATGAGGTTTGATTTTTTCCTGGTACGACTGATAAGAATATTTGTTTAAATCGACCAGACGTTTGTTTGTAGCTGCTGAAATTATTTTCTGCGGATCATTTATAGTCCATAAAAACTGTTCTTTCAAACTGTCTTTTACTTTATAAACCATAAATAAGGTCTGGCGTCTTTTGCTCTCTAAACCTAAAGGCACAATAAGAGAATCCTGAGTAGTGTCAAAAACAATACTCGGATTAAAATTAAAATCAGCACCTCCATGCCTTTTGGCCGATACCTTTGCTTCTTTATTATTTATAAGAGTTTCCCAATAGTAATTATCGCCCGCATTTCTGGATTTGATCCAAAAATAAGGCTCAGAAACTGCTCCAGGAAGTATCTTTTGCTGCGAAAAACCCAAATTTACAGCACAGATTACCACTGCATTTACCAGTAAAAAAATCCTTTTATTCATAATTTAAACTGATTTAAAAATGATGTTTTCTAGAAATTCCCTAAATCATCAAAGTCGAAAGAATAACCAATAATGAGCGAAATGCTGTTGATTTTATTTTTGTTTTCGCTGTAGCGATGTCCATTTTCTTCGGTTCTTAATGCATCTGTTAGGCCTATAGTATATCGTGCTCCAACAGAAAGATTATTGCTAAACTCATAACCAGCAGAAAGCATTCCGTAGAAATAGTTTTTCCCTGACAGCGATTCTTTCAAAACCTTCTGAACATTGGCATCAGGTTCAAAATAAACACCTGAATCTGCAAATATTTCCTGTGCATTCGAAGTATATTTTATATTATCAGAAGCAATATTAAATCCGACATAAGGTCCAATACCTAGATAGAATCCTTCAGCTGGATAAAATTTAAATTGAGCCCCAAGATTAACATAACTGTAGCCAAAAGTCATTTTATATTTCAGTCCCTTTTCGTCTTCGTAATTCAGATCAGTTCCTTGTCCAGAATAAGAAACCTCGGTCTGAATAGCCACTTTTGCATAAGGATATTTCCAATTGATAAAAAACCCTCCAGTTCCTCCAAACTTTCCTTCTTCTTTTAAAGTATACCCCTCGTAAATACCTTTAGGCACTATCACATCTGGAAGATTCGACATTTTCGAATAAATACCTCCGCCAAATAGACCATAAGTAATTTCACGATCGCCTTGAGCAAATAAAGATTTTGTGCTTACTAATACTAGAAGCAAAATAATTTTTTTCATTTTTTAATAAATTACCATTGATGAAAACTATAGCCTAACGAGAAACTAAACACACTGCTTTTGTTTTGGTTTTCGATAAACTGAAAAGAAGATGCATTACTTTTAATCATGTCTTTTACGCCCAAATAATAGCGAAAATCAAAGTGAATGCTTTTATGAAGTTCATAACCTAATGCAAAACATAACGAAAAATCGTCGCCACCGTCTAAACCGTCAATATAAAACTGTCTGGTTGCCACATCGTACATTCCGCCGGCTTCGTTAGACGTATAAGTCACGTCATTGGGCGACAGATTGATTCCGTAAAAAGCACCAACCCCGAAGTTTAGCCCTTCGTAAGGATACACTTTGTACAAAGCTCCAATCTGTAAAAAAGAATAATTAAGACCAAGTTCAAATTCTTTTCCAACTGCATCGTGATAGGTAATGGTTTCTCCCATTTGTCTGAATAAAATTTCAGGCTGAATGGCAACACGCGTATCATAAAGCTTGCAGTTCAAAAAGAAACCACCTTCTAGTCCGAATTTCCCTTTGCTTTCCATTACGCTGTTATCAAAGGTATTGTCTCTTCCTTTGATACTTTCTGGAATATTGCTAATCGTTGAGTGCAATCCACCAAGTTTTAACCCGTAGGTTATATTACTTTCATGCTGAGCGTAAATTGAGGCATTAAAAAAACAACAAAATATTATTAAGTGTAATATTACTTTCATTCACAAATTTTTTTGCGAATATATGTATTAATTTTAGTTTTAAAAATGAGATAATCGACAAAGTGATTAAAATTATCGACGATATACCTGATTTCAGGTATTTTTAAATTTATGGATTAAATCTATTTTTATTGTAATTGATAAATCAAAGAGCTGTATTTTTACTACAAAAAGTAAAAGATTACTGAAAAACCTGCTTACCTATTGTGATATTCTTATCTACAAAAATTATTCATACCAAATTTTGATAAAAAACAAATTAAAGTGGCTTTTGTTAAGTAACCGTAATTTGAATACAAACTTCCGTAATCTGCAAACTTTTACTCCTGTCGTTTCTTTCGAAATTTGTATTCAACTAAAATTATAAAAGATGAAACAGATTAAATTAGGAAACCAAGGCTTGCTTATTCCGCAACTTGGTTTGGGATGTATGGGAATGACAGGTTTTGAAGAAGGAAATATGTACGGTCCCGCAGATGAAAAAGAAGCGATTCAAACCATTCATCGCTCACTTGAACTGGGAGGTAATTTTCTGGACACAGCAGATTTATACGGACCCTTAAAAAATGAACAACTGATCGCTAAAGCTATAGGAAATCAAAGAGACCAATATATTTTAGCTACAAAATTTGGCTGGGAAATCGATGATAACAACAAAGTAACTTGGGCTATAAACGGCAGCAGAAAATATATCAAAAAAGCGGTAGAACGTTCTCTCAAAAATTTGAATACCGATTATATTGATCTTTATTATATGCATCGTCTAGATAAAAATACGCCGATTGAAGAAACTGTCGACGCTATGAGCGACCTTGTAAAAGAGGGAAAAGTGAAATATATCGGACTTTCGGAAGTATCTTCTGAAACGATCAAAAAGGCACATAGCGTTCATCCAATAACAGCCGTTCAAAGCGAATATTCTTTATTTGAAAGAACCGTAGAAGAAAGAGGCGTACTTAAAACTATGGAAGAACTCGGAATAGGTTTTGTAGCTTATTCTCCTCTTGGCCGCGGATTTTTATCAGGGCAAATTCGATCTATTGATGATCTCCCTGAAAATGATTTCCGCAGGGCTATTCCGCGTTTTCAGGAAAACTATTTCCATAAAAACATTGAACTCGTAAAAGCGATTGAGAAAATGGCAGAAGAAAAAAATGTGACTTCTTCTCAACTTGCTTTAGCGTGGATTATCAGTAAAGGTATTGTTCCTATTCCTGGAACCAAACGCAGAAAATATCTGGAACAGAATATCGCTTCGGCAGATATAGAATTAAGTCAAAGTGATCTTCTGAAACTTGAAAGTATCGTACCTTTGGGAACAGATACCGGAGCGCCATACGATGAATTTAGTATGGGACTTTTGGACTAACTTAAAAAAAACGCTGTTATGAATACTATTGCATCTGTATCTGCTTTTCACCGTTTGCTTTCTCTTCCAGAACCTAAACATCCGATGGTTAGTGTGATCAATTTAGCTGAAAGTATTTTTCTGGACGATGAAATCTGGAAAGGATTTGTCAATAAATTTTATTGTGTTGCTTTAAAGAGAGATGCTAAAGGAAAAATCAGATACGGTCAAGGTCATTACGATTACGATAAAGGCGTTTTAAGTTTTACTGCACCTAATCAGGTGCAGTATTTGGATTATCATAATATGGAATGCGGAGCGGGCTATTTGCTGATATTTCATGAAGATTTTCTTTTAAAACATCCGTTAGCACAACGAATATTTGATTTTGGTTTTTTCTCTTACGCCGTAAATGAAGCTTTACATTTATCTGAACAAGAAGAAAATTATCTGATTGAAATCTTGGATCGAATTGATAAAGAATGTCAGCATATCGATCATCATACACAGGATATTATTCTATCGCAGATTGATTTGCTTTTAAACTATTCCAGTCGGTTTTATGAAAGACAATTCATTACAAGAAAAAACAACAGTCATGCGCTACTTACAAAATTTGAAAGATTTATTAATGATTATTATAATGATGACAAAGCAGAAAAAGGTCTTTTAAGTGTGAGTTTAATTGCCGAAGCTTTACATCTTTCTCCAAACTATCTCAGCGATTTCCTTAAAATACATACCGGACGCAATACAAAAGAGCATATTTATGAAAGGTTGATTAATAAAGCCAAAGAAAAACTATCGACAACAGAATTATCTGTCAGTGAAATCGCTTACCATCTTGGTTTTGAACATCCGCAGTCGTTTAGCACGCTTTTTAAAAAACGAACACAAATGGCTCCTTTGGAATTTCGGGAGATGATTAGGGGTAATTGTTAATGGTTAATGGTTAATGGTTAATTGATAATTGATAATTGATAATTGATAATTGATAATTGATAATTGTTAATTGATAATTGTTAATTGTTCTGTACCTATTTTTGTTGAATATAATACGGAAAACTATACAGACATCGTACCGGTTTTCCATCTTTCATAGCCGGATTCCAGTCTGGACATAATTTCAAAACCCGTTCTAGTTCTTCTCCAGTTCCATATCCAATATCACGAATAACTTCTATATTAGAAATACTCCCATCTTTTTCAATTATAAATTTGGTAAAAATACCGCCTTGAAGTGAACCATTATCATCTGGATCTTTTGGTACAATGTAATTTTTCTTTAAAAAAGCATAAAATTTATTTATTCCTCCTTTAAAATCGGGTTTAACATCAACATCTATTGTATTAAATATTTTGCTATTATCTACCAATGCAGTTTTCACCTTTTTTACTGGCTTTTGGGGCACAACTTTTTTGTTGTTTTCAGGTTCTTTTACGACGGGAACACTTTTATTCTGGCAACTAAAAAATAATATCAAACCAACAGCAGCAAAAAATATTCTCATATGTTTTAATTTAATAAATCTAAAATAAGAATTTTTAAAACAATTCTTCGAAATAATGTATTCATGTAAAAAAGCCAGAAATAATTTCTGGCTTTTTAAAACTTTTGAAATAATTCAAAACTTATTCTTTTGAATATTTCACATAGAAAACATAATTATAAAATGTCTTTTTATTTTTTCTAAAACGTTTCATTTTAATTTAGTTAAACACTTCTCTAATTTCTTCAAAAACAATTATCCTTTAATTAAACAATTACCAAATGTAATTATGTAACTGTTTGCTAATAGTTTAGTATAATTTTACTTTTCATTATTGAGAAAAAAAACTCAATGCTAAAACAGTTCGTATGAATTTTTCAAATCAAAAAAACAGAATATCAAGCACTAGAACTTCTGAGAAAAAATACATTTCAAAAAGCACTTCAAGTAGAACCAATGAAAAAAATAATGGTGTAATGCTGAAAAAGACGCTTTGATTCACTTAGTATTACTTTTAAAAATTAAAAATTATGAAAGATACAGCAACATGCAAAAACAACCTCAAAGGAAAAACTGTTGTCATAACTGGTGCAAGCAGCGGTGTTGGTCGCGCTGCGGCTGAAGCTTTTGCCGCAGAAGGATGCAATTTAATACTGGCTGCCAGAGGAAAAAAAGGTATCGATGAAGTTGTCGAATATTGTCAAGGATTTAATGTCTTGGCTGTAGGCGTTTATGCAGATATGTCTGTTGCCGAAGATGTAAACAAAATAACAGAAAAAGCCCTTTCAACAACCGGAAAAATTGATATCTGGGTCAACAATGCCGGAGTTATGGCAAGTGGAAAATTTGAAGAAATTCCGATGGAGATTCACGAACAGGTTATTAAAACCAATTTATTTGGATACCTGCATGGAGCTTATAATGCTATTCAGGTTTTTAAAGAACAAAATCAAGGAATTCTAATCAATAACGTTTCAATTGGCGGATTTATGCCTGCACCTTACAGCGCTGTGTATTCGGCAACCAAATACGGAATTAAAGGAATGATGGAATGTCTTCAGGGCGAAATTTCTAATCACAAACATATTCATGTTTGCAATTTATATCCGCAATTGCAAAATTCTACTGGTAATCTGCATTCGGCCAAATATTCTGGTTTCGACATGAAAATTTCGCCTATAGCTTCAGATCCGAGAGATACTGCAGCCGCTATAGTGAAGTTGGCAAAACATCCGAAAAAAGATGCGTTTCCTGATTTTCGTGCCGCTGCAATCACTAAAACTTACAAATTATTTCCGAAACCAATTATTAATGCAGCCTCTACGGTTCTTCGGTTAAAAATGAAAATGAATCAGGACAAAGAAGGTGACGCCGGAAATGTATTAACCAATTCTAAAGAACCACTGCGCGTGTATGGAAATCTGCCATCAAAGAAAAGACACAATCTTGCTTTACCTTTATTAACGGGATTGACTATTGGTGCTACTTTATTCTTACTTAATAAAACATTAAAAGAATAAAAGCCAAATATTATAATTTAGTAAGATCGTTCTAAAATTGTATAAAACGATACTTTAATTAAAGTTCTAAATTAGGATTACCTTAAAGCGGCAAAATGAATTTGTATTAATTTAAAGTAATTTTATATGATATCCGATAACTACTTTTTAAACCATCAACATGACAGTGATTTAACTTCGTACGAAGAACAACTGTTATTAAATTACGACAATTATTTAGAAGGCAATTCTCCTGATTTTTCCTTATCCGACAGTCATTACGGACTTGAATTAAGTGATTTACAAGATGAATACTTAGAAGACGATTTTGATTCAGAATATGATGAAAACGACTGGGAAGAAGAAGATTAATTCTGCCTTATTACAATATAAAGAATGAGTAAAAAAAAGCTGTCAAGATTTGACAGCTTTTTTAAAAACAAATTAGATTTTATAATTATCCATTATAAACAATTCCCTCATAACAAGCATTGTATATCTCTTTCAATTCCTCAACAGTTGGTTTTCTAGGATTAAAGCCTGTACAAGGATCTAAAAACGCGTTGTTAGCAATAAAATCTAGATTTTTATCCCAGTCTTCACGAGAAATACCAAATTCTTTAATTGCTGCCTGATTATTTACCTCAGATCTTAAAGTTTCTACAGCCTGAGCCAAATCTTCAGCTGTTTCTTTTCCAATCACTTTTGCTAGGTCAGGAAAACGACTGCTTTCTTTTGAGTTAAAACGAATAACATTTGGTAAAAAAATCGCATTTGAAGCACCATGAGGAATTCCATACAATGCCCCAACTTGATGTGATAATGAATGTACAATTCCAAGCCAAGCATTATTAAAGGCAAGACCAGCCATAAAAGAAGCATCATGCATATTTTGACGAGCCTGAATATTAGACGGATTTTGAACTGCTTCTTTTAAGTTATTGAAAACAATTTCTAAACCTCCTTTAGAAAGTACATCTGCATAATTATTTTCGATATTAGAAACATAAGCTTCTACACAATGCGTCAATGCATCTAATCCTGTATTTGAAGTTACATGTGCTGGCATTGAAGCACAGATTTCCCCATCAACTATTGCGATATCTGGAGTAAGTTCGTACGAAACGATTGGATATTTCACTCCTTTTTCACGATCTGTAATAACTGCTAAACCAGTAGTTTCGGTTCCTGTTCCACTAGTCGATGGAATCGCGATAAATTTTGCTTTTTTACGTAAAACTGGTACGTTAAAAGGCTTAATCATAGCTTCAAAATCAGCATCTGGATATTCGTAAAAAACCCACATCATTTTTGCCGCATCAATTGCAGAACATCCGCCTAAACCAATAATCCAGTCCGGTTCAAAGCTTTTCATTAATTCCGCTCCTTTAAAACAAGTTGCAGATGATGGATCTTCTTCTACTCCTTCAAAAATTTTTGTTTCTAATCCAGCTTCGTTAAGATAAGCAACAGCTTTATCCAAAGACCCACTGTTTTTCATTGAGCTTCCTCCTGTAACGATTACAGCTTTATTTCCTTTAATGTTTTTTAATTCTTCAAGACTTCCCGCACCATGGAAAACTTCTCCCGCAATAAATAACTTGCTCATTTTTATACTTTATTTTAATGTTTTAATACAAGTACAAAAGTATAGTCGGCAGTACGGGCAGTGTTATACAAACGGGTCTATTTGATATAAATTTGAGCCAGTTCTTTCTGAAGTTCCGTTGGAGTTTCGTCCAGTTTGCTTTTCACAAATTTATTCAATGCTGAAGGCGAACTAAAACCTAATTCGAGAGAAATTTGTTTATGAGAAAGATCAGAAAACAATAATAATCTTTTAATTTCCTGAAGAATACGATTTTGAATCGCATTACTGACCGTTTCACCACAATGTTTTTTGGTTATACTATTCAGCTTTTTGGTTGTCACTGCAAGATTTGAAGCATAATATTGAACTGTTTTTTCTTCTTTATAACGCTCATTAAGCATCTTTTTGAAACGAATATAAAGCGTTTTATCACTTTCGTGGTGAAAAACAGGATGCTGGCCATGAACAGATTCAATCAAACCTAAAAGTAAGATTTTGATATAAAACCTTCCTTGTTCTTTACGAATAAGACTTGGATCTGAGTAAATATCTTCTATAAATGTAGCCATAGTCTTTGCATGCGTAAATTCTAAGGGCGACAAAAAAATGCATTTTAAATGTGAAGAAAGATTAACATTATAAGAAAGTAATTCGTTTTTTAAAATATCAGAACAAAATAAAATTTCTTCGAACAAAATTATTTTTCCCGACAATTCTTTAGAAATTAAGGAAACAGAAGAAATTTGTTCTGGAAATATCATCGAGATTTTTCCCGGTTTGAGATGTATAATTTCTTCTTCTAAATGGATCTGAACTTCTCCCTGCTCCACAATGATAATGCAAAAATGGTCTTTTTTATGAGGTTCAGAATAATT
Source organism: Flavobacterium potami (assembly GCF_020026915.1). GTDB lineage: Bacteria > Bacteroidota > Bacteroidia > Flavobacteriales > Flavobacteriaceae > Flavobacterium > Flavobacterium potami. The sequence continues at coordinate 472,912 of NZ_JAINUY010000003.1, forward strand.
ATTTAAATTTTCTCTTGTAAGATCGTACACTCGAAAAGAAAGACTTTCATCTTCTTTTTTCTTATTATTTTTTTTTATTTCAAGCCTTTTCAATTAATGAAGTTTTATTAAAAAAGCCCTCGATAGGAATCAGAGGGCTTTTTTTCTATTTTTATAAAAATTTTATCGCCAGCCTAATCCGGGCGCAACATGTTCTAAGATAGAAGACAAAACATGTACATTATAATCTACACCCAAAGTGTTTGGAATAGTCAATAACACTGTATCTGCTTCCTGAATGGCTTCGTCTTGAGCCAGATCAGCAATCAGTTTATCTGGTTCTGCAGCATAACTTTTACCGAAAACCGCTCTTTGATCACGTTCGATATAACCAAAACTATCAGATCCTTTACCTTGTGCGCCAAAGTAATATTTGTCCTGATCGTTCATTAAGGCAAAAATCGAACGACTAACCGAAACTCTTGGTTCACGATCATGACCTGCTTTTTTCCAAGCCTCTTTATATAACCTAATTTGCTCTGCTTGTTGAATATGAAATGGTTTTCCGTTTTCGTCATTCTTTAGCGTTGAACTTTGTAGGTTCATGCCATTTTCAGCGGCCCAAATCGCAGTCGCATTAGAGGAAGCTCCCCACCAAATACGTTCTCTCAATCCTTCAGAATGTGGTTCGATACGAAGTAAACCCGGAGGATTTGGAAACATCGGGTACGGATTTGGCTCTGCAAATCCTTCGCCTTTTAGTCCTTCTAAAAATTGCAAGGCTTTCTGACGCCCCATATCGGCATCTGTTTCATTTTCATTCGGTTCATAGCCAAAGTAACGCCAACCGTCTATAACTTGTTCTGGTGATCCTCTGCTTATTCCTAACTGTAAGCGTCCACCCGATATCAAATCGGCTGCACTGGCATCTTCCAACATGTACAATGGATTTTCATACCTCATATCAATTACACCTGTTCCGATTTCAATTTTACTCGTTTTGGCTCCAATAGCCGAAAGTAAAGGGAAAGGCGATGCTAGCTGTTGAGCAAAATGGTGTACACGAAAATAAGCTCCGTCGAGACCTAGTTCTTCTGCAGCTACAGCTAAATCGATAGATTGAAGAAGTGTATCTCCCGCTGTACGAGTCCCATAGGATGGATTATTTGACCAATGTCCAAATGATAAAAATCCTATATTCTTCATAAATGATTTAATTTTTTTTGTCTTTCAAATATACGCATCAAAACGGAGAAATTTTTATGTTGTTTACCGTATTAGAGAAAGTTTAACACGCAGATAGAAAATCAAATTATTCCTTCGCAAATCGAATAATAAAATGAGAAACTTCATGAACAGAACGAGCAGGTCTATTTTCGTCAGGAACAACTAAACGGAATGGACCTATTCCATTTTCTAATGGTTTTCCATCTTTTTTATCAGCTAAAATAATTACCCTGTTTGTAAAAACTGGATCTAGTTCTGCTAATGAAAAGAGAACTTCATAACCATCACTTGCTCTTACCAACATGTATTTTGTTAGGTTTTCCCCTTTTAGATCTTTTCCTAAAGTTACTCCTGCCTGTTTTAAAATTTCGATAACAGGAACTCCAGAATATTGCTGTATTTTACCATCGCGATCTTTCATATTAGCTTCTACATGAGGCATTTTTGCAAAATCAGAAATACTGATCGAAAGTGTTTTTAAAACCTCACCTTCTACTTTTAGTACGGCTTCTTTTGAAGGAGTTTGTGCTGATAAACTAGTTGTAAAACCAGCAGTAAAGGATGCGATTAGAAAACCTAGTAATAAAAAGTGCTTTTTCATTTTTATGTTTTTAATTAGTAGTTACTTTTTTCAAATGCGGATCAGAAAATTTTGGATCGGTTATAAATGTCGAATCAGTTAGCATTTTTAAAAAACTGATTATATCTGATTTTTCATTGGCTGTTAAACCTAATTTTTCTCCATCTAAATTGTTTGAGACGTTTTTTAGAGAAATACTCAAAGATTTGCTTGGTTTAATATGTTCATTATAATGATCCAATACTTCATCCAAATTTTTGAATCTACCGTCATGCATGTAAGGTGCAGTAAGTGCAATGTTTCGAAGTGTTGCTACACGAAATCTTCCTCGATCATTTTCCATTCCTGTAAATTCTTCCCGACCTATATCTTTAGGTTCTGTATCAAGACCATTGTTGTGAAATAATTCCATATACATTTTTGGCGTTCCGTGGCATTGGGCACAATTAGCACCTCTAATATTCTTTTCTGGTCGAGGCGAATTCATAAACAATTCCATGCCATTCAATTCTTGTTCCGTCGGATTATATTCGCCTCTCAGATATTTATCATAATTCGAATTGGCAGAAATTAAAGTACGTTCAAATTGTGCAATGGCTTTGGTTATTTTATCTGATGTTATTTCAGCCGTTCCAAAAGCTTCTCTAAAAAGTGGCGGATATTCCTTAGTCTGCTGCAATATTTTAACCGCTTTTTCAAGATAACCTCCCATTTCATGAGGATCATTAAGCGGAAATTTTGCTTGGTCTTCCAAACCTTTTGCTCTTCCGTCCCAAAAGAAATTCCGAACCCAAAGCAAATTGGCCAATGACATCGAATTGCGTTTAGTGCGCATATTATCTATTCCTGAACTAAATGCTTTTCCATCTGTAAAAGCAAATTTCTGTTGATGACAACTTGCACAAGAAATGGTTTGGCTCGAAGATAATTTTGTTTCGTAAAATAACATTCTGCCCAAATAAACTCCTTGCTTGGTAGTCGGGTTATCTTCTGGTATACTGATTCTGTTTCCAAAATAATCCGGATATTCTAACTTGTAAGGATCAACATATAAAGGACTTATGTCAGTAGCAGCCGTGAAAATTCCGGCTGCTACCAACACAAGTAGTAAAGTTAGTTTTTTATAATGTGATTCGATTTGCATTATTATAATATCAGAAACATTGAAAATATCTTGTTTTAAAACCTTTTATTGATTGAAAAAACGAAGCGTTACAAAGAAATTTCGTCCTTCTTCTGGAAATCCTTCAACAAGACTGTAATTTCTATCGAATATATTGCTTATTCCGGCATCAAGACTAAAATTTTTCAATATTTTTCCTGAAGCGTAAAAATTTAAAAGTGTATAATCTGGAACTCGTGTACCATAACTTGTACTGAATCGAGACGAATTAAAGTCTGCATTTGCAATTAATCGTAAAACCTTAATTGGTTCATACTCTACTGTTCCCATTACTTTTGTGTTGGGCACATCTGTAAAATAAATGGTTGGACTCGTTATATTTTTTCTTTCCAGATACGTATAATTGGCATTGAAAATAAGATTTTTCAAGATCGAATAATTAATCTGCGCTTCAACTCCACGGTATTCTGCCTCACCAAAATTCTGCATTTGCGATCTGCCAGGCTGTACATTGCTCACACTCAAAATAGCATCTGTGATCGAACTGTAAAATAAGGCAGTTTGAAATGTCATTTTCTCAAATAACGTTGCTGTATAATTCACTTCATAATTTAATGCTGTTTCCGGTTTTAATGTCGGATTCGGAATTGCAGTTCCCATTCTATAAGAATAACGGTCTTTAATGGTTGCAAATCTTGTTTTTTGAGAAACTGTAGCACCTAACTTCTGAGCTTCATTTAATTGATAGAAAAGTCCGATTTGCAAATTGTAAGCATCACTGGCATCTGCTGCTGGATAATCTGATATAACTTTCGTTGTACTGTTATAATCCTGAGCCTGAATATTTTTTCTAATGTTATAACTCGCTCCCGGAATCACAGTAAATTTATTGGAAACTTTAAAAACATCTTCAATTCCGAACAAAATTGTATTGTCGATAAAATGACGTACAGGCTCTCCTAAATTATTTTCACGGTGTACGTCTTCTTTAAAATGAACTGCTGCTTTAAACTCATTTTTTGGAATAATTTTCGTGTTGTATTCTACATTTCCACCATACGTATAGTCGTCGTAAAGACTTTGAAAAGCGTATCCTTTGGTCATTGTTGAATACGTTTTATCATCATAACTGTTCAGCGTATTTTTGAATTTGTCATAATATATTCTCGTTTTCAAACTGTTTTGATCGTCCAGATTTGAATTGGAAATAAAGTAATAACTCTCTTTATTCCAAACCGGCCACTGCCAAAAACGCGGATTGTTCAAAAGTGAATTTTTAGTATCGCTTCCTGCATAAACAGGATTTCCTTTTTCTCCTTGTTGATTAATGTAACCCAACGCATATTCGCTTTTCTTGTTTGGAGTCCACCCTACTTTAAAACTAATTTTCTGGTCTTTTCGGTATGAATTATCTCTTTGTCCCCCATCTTCATTTTTCATTGGAACAAAATCAGAAGACATTCTGGTTGAATTTCGGTCCAAATACGAATAACCACCTTGAACATAAAATTTGCCTAAATTAGATCCGATGTTGATGTTTCCGCGATAGCCATTTTCATTTATTGCTCCTAAAGCACCATCATATTCTAGCTTTTTGGAAGGTTTTCTCGAAATAAGATTAATCGCGCCACCTAAAGAATTCGGTCCATAAAGCACAGAAGAAAATCCTTTTGAAACATCGACCGCCGCCAAATCGAATGTCGTAAATCTGGCAAGATCTACATAACCATCATAAGGAACGTAAACCGGAATACCATCCATATAAACCGGAACTTGTCTCAAATCAAAACCTCTTATAGAAACCATTGATTCGTTTCTTGGACCTGAAGCTGTCAAAGTTACTCCGGGAAGCAGATTTAAAGCTCTCGAAACTTCTATTTTGTTTTGAGATTCCATCTTTGCAGAAGTTACCCTGTTCAAAGTATCTTTATTCTGACTGTGAGTGATAACGACCTCTCCAAGCATAAAGATATTTGATGTTTTTAAAGAATCGGCCTCGGTTGTTTTATTTTGCTGCGAAAATCCGATTAACGGAAAGAGCATCAATACTGCAAATTTTAATTTCATGGTTTACGATGTTTTCAGTATGTTTTTAAATGAATACTGATGATTAAAAAAATATTTGATTGGTCAATAATTATTTTTTTTCAAAAAAAGTACCTTTTTCAAGTTTAAATTATGATTTTGGTCATATTATAAAAAAAAAAAATTAACCTAAATAATAGCTTAAAAATTACAATTTGCATTACCAAATTGTTCAAACCTCGAAATACTTAGTTTTTACATTTCAAAAATAAGTATTTATACTTAATTAAAAACAAGAATATAAAAATTTTTCAAATCTAAATCAAAACCTGTATAATCGGATTAAATGCTTTTGAAGCCACTAAGACTTTTTGTCCAATTCTATATTCTTTTGCATCTTCCTCTGTTGCAATTACTTTCACAATATTATTTCCTGACGAAATCTGAACGATATAAACGACATCGCTTTTAGTAATACTTATTATTTCTCCTGTCAATTGAAATTTACTACTTATTTTTTGCTCTGAAAAAACGGTTGCAGGAGTTCCTTCTTTTATAATTTTTCCTTTATCAAGTACGATTACCTGATCTGAAAGTTTAAAAATCTCTGCAATGGAATGACTAATCATCAAGGTAGTCAATTGGTATTTTTGATGAATTTTTAAGATATAATCCTGCAGTTTAAATCGCATATCATCATCCAGGGCCGATAATGGTTCGTCTAATAAAAGAATTTCAGGTTTGCGGACAATAGCTCTTGCCAAGGCTACACGCTGCTTTTGTCCACCTGATAAATTCTGAGGTTTACTATTCTGCAGCGATTGTAATTCCATTAAGTCAATAAGTTCTTCGACAATTTCTTTAGAATCATTTTTTGATAAGGCAAATTCCAGATTTTCTTTTACGGTTAAATTTGGAAATAAGGCAAAATCCTGAAATACAAATCCAATAGAACGTTTTTGAACAGGAAGATGAACCTTTTTCTCAGAATCGTCCCAAATGGATTCACCTACTTTTATATTAACTTTTTCTGCATCGGTTAGACCTGATAAAATACGAAGGATTGTGGTTTTACCAGCTCCCGAATTTCCGTAAATAGCAACAAACTGTCCTTTTTCAATAGTCAGAGAAATAGCCAATGGCAACTCGCCATCTGCTGTCTGGAGCATTTTATAAGCATCAATTTGTATCATTAATAAAGAGTAGTTTTTTGTGATTTATTATTGATTAAATGAACTACCAGAAGAATCGAAAATGAAAACAAAAACAATATTCCTGCATAAATATTGGCATTGTCATAATTCATAGATTCTACTTCTTCGTAAATGGCTATCGAAACTACTTTTGTTTCTTCTGGAATACTTCCTCCAACCATAAGAACTACGCCAAACTCTCCTAAAGTGTGAGCAAAAGTCATAATAATACCCGTAAATAAGGAAGCACTAATATTGGGAAGCAAAATTTTAGTAAGCGTTGTCAATCTCGATTTTCCTAAAGTAAAAGAGGCTTCCTGCAAAGCGGGTGGCAGATTTTTTAATCCCGATAAAATCGGATTTACCATAAATGGCAGACTGTATAAAACCGAAGCCACAATTAAGCCTTGAAAAGTAAAAACCAGTCTTACATCAAAATAATCAGATAAAAATTTCCCGAAAGCATTTTCTGGACTAAAAGCAATTAAAAGATAAAAACCCAAAACTGATGGCGGCAAAACTAAAGGTAGGCTTATCAAAGCTTCAACAACGGCTTTTAATCGAAATCTACTGTAGCAGAGCCAATAAGATAAGGGAATTGAAACCACTAAAAGAATTACTGTGGTTATCAAAGCCAATTTTGCAGTAAGCCATAAAGGATCTAGATTAATCATGGGCAGATAAGCTTACTTCGTTTGTTTTTATTAAAGCCAATACTTTGTCGTTTTCTTTTAAATCCAATTGTTCACAAGCATTTGTTGTAATAATGGATTGTATACTTTGATCGGAATCTTGTATGACCAAATTGATCTGACTTAAAATTATTCCTTTTTTTAAAGATGCAATACGACAAGGAATCTGGTTTTGAATGCTGATTGCCAGATTTAAATCTTTAGCAATAATGACTTCTGTTTCTTTAAAAATAATTTGAACAACATTATCTTTTACTAAATAGTTTACTGTTTCTGGTGTATCTAAAACTATCGAAGAAAAAGTAAAAGTATTCGATTTTACTTTGACTAGCGAAATGCCTTCATTCGATCTGATTTCAGTTATAATTCCGTTTAGTACATTCATTTTGTTGCCGTATCGTATCCGTAATATTTTAAAATCGCAATTGCTTTTTTAGAGGAAATAAAGTTGTAGAATTTCAAAACGTTTGCATTGTTTTTTCCATGTTTCAATACCACACATCCTTGTTCTAAGGGCGAATGACTTTTTTGAGGAATAATATAATATTTACCACCTTCTTTCTTCATATTTGGAGTAAGCACAAGAGATAAAGCCGTAATTCCGATATCTGCATTTCCGGTTGTTACAAACTGAGCGGCTTGTGTAATGTTTTCACCAAAAACCAACTTATTTTTTATTTTATCGTATACTTTGTAGAATTTCAAACTTTCGACCGCCTTTTCTCCATAAGGAGCAGTTGCAGGATTTCCGATAGCGATTTTTTTAACAGATGCGTCTAAAAGACTATTTATCTTTGCTTTGTTTGGATCCGTTTTTTTACTCCAGATAACCAATTTACCGACAGCATACATTTTTATTTTAGAAGACGTCAATTTATTTTTTTCCAATTGATTGGGATAATCCATATCTGCTGAAAAAAACAAATCAAATGGAGCTCCACTTGAAATTTGCTCGTAGAATTTCCCCGAAGCTCCATAAGTAATCTGTGGATTTATACCTGGATTTTGATTCTTAAAAACCGTATTTACAGAATCTAAAGCAACTTTAAGATTGGCTGCGGCAACAATTGTAAATTTCTGCTGGGCATTTATTGTTCCAAAAATTAAAAAAGAAAGTAGTGGTAAATGCGTCAAAAATCTTTTTCGGGTCTTCATATCGAATTATTTGATTGCTTGCACTAGATAAAACGAGCAATTTATAATTGTAAAAATACGTATTCTTAATCAGAATAAGAAGACCTTTCTCATAAGATATTAATTTGAGTTGCTGTTAATCATCTCCCAAATAAGATCAAGCGTCATAAGTGTTTTCAAACGAGTGCCGCAGCTTAAATAAATCCATGTTCCAAGAGATTCTTCTGCAGCAAACATGCAGGTAATCTGAGAAACATTAACGGTATACTGCGTGAGATCATCGGTTCTAAACTGAATCGTTTTCATATAAATAAGATATTTGGGGCGGTAAATGTAAATCCATCAGGTCTTTTACATTCTATCAAATATATCCAATTAAACCTCTTTTTATTTTAAATACGATTTAACCTATTATTACTATTAATGCAAAAAACACAAATAATTACAGGAAAAAACTACATTTTTAGAACTAATGACACCTCTTTATTAAGAAGATGTAAAATCTATTCCGTATCTGATTTATTAGTCATTTCAATCCAGTCGTAAATTTCGGTTTGGGCGCATCTTGGCACAATTTCATTTAAGGTGTCCAATTCGTTGTTTCCCTCACTGTTGATGGTTCTTCTTTTGGTGTTATCCTCTAATTGCAACTGAATAATTTTATTAATCTCTCCCCTGTTTTTTTCGTCGTGAATTGGAAAAGCAACTTCTATTCTTCTATTTAAATTTCGACTCAACATATCTGCAGACGATAAATAGATTTTTTCGTTGCCTTTATTGGCAAATTTGTAAATTCTAGAATGTTCTAAAAACTTTCCAACAATGCGGTAGATTTTTATGTTTTCAGAAACGTTTTTTATTCCTGGCAACAATGTGCATATTCCGCGTACAATCATCGTTACATCAACACCTGCTTTGCTTGCTTCAATAAGCTTCTCAATAATATCTTTTTCGTCGACACCATTTACTTTCAAAAATATAAAAGCCTCTTTACCTGCTTTTTTATTCTTAATTTCATTATCGATAAACTCAATTAATTTCTCTTTCATATTAAAACCTGCTGCCAGAATTTCTTTTGGCATACCAGTCTTTTTCTTTGTCTTTAAAAAAGTAAAAACCTTTTTTAGATCATCTGTATATTTTTTTTCTGAAGTAAAGAATCCAAAATCAGAATAAACGTTGGCTGTGTTTTCGTTAAAATTTCCTGTTGACAAATAACTGTAGTTCTTTTTATTACCGTATTTGTCTTTCATCGTAACCATCGCAATTTTTGCATGAACTTTTAAATTTGGCATACTTTGAATGATTTTTATTCCGGCATTTTTCATCTCGCGTGACCAAAACAGATTATTGTATTCGTCAAACCTCGCTTTTACTTCTACAAAAACAGTTACTTTTTTTCCGTTTTTAGCAGCACTTATTAAAGCATTTGCAATTAACGATTGCGAGGAAATTCGATATAAAGTAATCTTGATCTCTAGAACATTTCTATTAATTGCCGCCTGATTAAAAAACTGAAGTACATAATAATAAGACTGATAAGGAAAATGTAGTAATTGATTTCGCTTGTCAATAATTTCAAAAATTGATTTGCTGCTTTCAAATGGCAAATGTTTCAAACTCGGATAATTTGCGCCCTGAAGTTTTGGTTTGAGTGGATTAGGAAAATGAAACAAATCGTACAAATTATGATGGCTTCCTCCCTTTATCATCTCATTACTTTTAAGACGGAAAGCATTTTTACAAACTGAAATAGTATCAGAATCCATATTAGAATCATACAAAAATCTTGTTGATGAGCCTCGTTTTCGTTCTGCTACTTTTGCTTCAATTTTTGCTATTAAATCGCCCGAATTCTCATCTTCAATTAGATAATTTTCGTCTCGGTTTAATTTAATGGCATAAGAGGAAACTATTTTCCCAGAAGTAAAAATAAAAGACAGGCATTTTTTAATTATAGTATCAATCGAAATAATATAATGTGTATCTCCCTGACTTTGCAGTCTTTTATATCGATCCAATTTATCTGAAGGAATATTCAAATAAGCATAATTATAATTTCCAGAAGTGTCTTTTAATTTGACTAATAAATATAAGCCTCGATTGTTTAAAAAGTACGTTTTGGGCTGATTTACAGAAATATAAATTACCTGAATATAAGATAAAATAATACTTTTAAAGTAATATTCTATTTCATTCAAATGTTCTTTTGAAAGTTCTTGATTTTCGTAATAAACAATATGATGTTCTTTTAATTCTGGCAGTATCGAATATTTCCAAATCGACCCAAATCTATTTTGCTGGAGATTGACCTCATTTAAAATTTGGGTTAACAACTCTTTATTTTTCTTTGAATTCTTAACCAACAGTTTTTTGACTTTCACTCTAAAAAATTCATCCAGATTAGAAGAATGTATGGCTAAAAATTTAATTCTTTCGTATACTGAATTATTTAAATCTTCTGCTTCATCCAAAATACAATTATTGAAAGAGAGCCAAGAGATTTCTGAAGGTATAAGATAGTTTTGCACGTTAGTTGACTAGTTTTATGAAAGAAAATATTGATTTCTGATTTGTGTACACATTTGTAAATTTCAACAATAATTATTTTAAAATAGAAACACAAAGAACCAGTTAACCAAAATTTAATTTATTGATAACATTCTCATTTCATATTCATATTTTACAAAATCGAAAGTTTTATCTATAACAAAATTCCCTTCCTAAAAATTAAATTTGAAGTTCTTATTAAAAATACTTTTATGAAAAATTTTTTAATGGTTACATTGCCTTTTCTTCTTTTTTCTTGTCAGCAGAAAGAAAATAAGAGTACTACTGTATCGTCTTCAGACTCGATTCAGGTAACACAAAATGCAGAAGAAAGTAAAATTGAAAATCGTACTGAAAACAAACAGACAGGCGATACAATTTTTATGAATTTTAAGAACGAACAAAACATCTATATCGCTGAAGGGACAGTAGATTCCATCCATTCTAGAATATATGTCAAGTTTAAAAATGAGGAATCTGGCGAGTTGAATGCTAAGATTATGCCACCGACTGGAAAAGGAAATATTCGATTCAATCAGATTATTTTTCCAGATAAAACCTCAGATGGCCCATTCGGAATGGATATGAAAATTCCATTGAAACAAAAAGGAAGTTACATTTTAGTAATTGGACATTCGCAAATGGCTGATAATCCGTTTTGGGGTAAATTTAAGGTCGAGCTTGAGAATAAAAAAGTAGCCGAATAACAATTAAGCAGACTTACAAGACTCAAAAAAATCAAAAGCTCTTTTCTCTGCATAAGAATACGTAGAATTTCGTAAAGGAAAAGCACAGTGTCCGCCATACTTTGGAGTTTCCAAGTAAACGTATGCACTATCTCGTGCAATAGTACGAGGATAACATCTTTCACCCAAAAAAGGATCATCGAGTGAATTGATTATTAAAACAGGAGTACTGATATCTTTAAGAGAAAATTCAGGAGAAACACGTTCGTAATAATCATCTCGGCTTGCAAAACCATGAAGCGGTGCCGTAAAATACTGGTCGACTTCATCAAAAGAGGTAATTTTATCAATCTGGTCACGATTTATAAAATCAGGAAATTGTGCTGCCTTGTATTTCAATTTTCTTTTAATATCAATTGTAAAATTCTTTAGATAAACTCGATTAAAACCTTGTTTCAAAACTTGTGCACTTGTTGCAATATGCGTTGGAACCGAAATAGAAACTGCTGCCTTTATGCGTTCATCTATTTTTGTCCAGCCTAAATAGTTTAAAAGCTGAACGCCTCCCATCGAATATCCGATCAGATAAACATCTTCAAATCCTTTTTTGAAAACAAATTGGACAACCTCGTCCAAATCATCAACCGCACCATGATGATACAGTCTCGGAAGACGATTCATTTCTCCTCCGCAAGTTCTATTGTTCCAAGCAAAAACAGAAAATCCTTTCTGCTGAAAATAGGTCGCACAACTATTATTATAAGTTCTGCGGGAATCTCCTTCTAAACCATGACAAAGAATAACTGCTTTTTTGGAATCATTTACCACAAAATCAATATTGATAAAATCGCCATCATTCAGTTCGTGTTTTTCCCTTGTATATCCAGGAACTTCAAACTTTTTAAACAACGCAGCATAAATAGTAGAAACATGTCTGTTTCTATGTATTATGGAAGGAAAATTATATTCTGATTGTTCAATTATTGGCATAACAAAAAGTTTTTTTAGTGGTCCTTTCTACAAATTTAATAAATCAAACAACACTAAAAGTTTTCCGTTTCATAAAATTTTCTACATTTGTCGTTCAACAATAAAAGCAATGAAAAACGTAATTACAATTAGCAACATTCACACAATTATCATCGATAACTGTGGGGAGTGTCTTTTTAATTAAGTAAACGTCAATTATATAATTAAAAGCCTCCTTTAAACGGGAGGCTTTTTTATTTTACATCAACTTGAAAAACAGAATATCCATTATTATTAGCGCAATTATTATTACCTGTCTCTTTTGACGAGTCGGAATTATATGCTTTATAATCAACCTTTCTCAGTCAAAACGAGAAAGGTTTTTTTTTATCTCAAAATCAAATAAACCTTAAAACAAAATTGAAAAACAACAACAAATGAAACAGCAGTACACCTTAACAATTCACACAGAAGATCGCTTCGATTTAATTCATAAAATAAGTCTTGTGTTTACTCGAAGAAATATTAAAATTGAAGGTCTTTCTATCTCGATTTGTGAAATTGATACTGTTTACAAATACACCATTCTTATAACTGAATCTTTAGAAACGGTTCGAAATATGGCGCTTCAGATCGAAAAAATCATAGAAGTTTTTAAATGTTGTTACTATACCAATGAAGAGATTGTCTGGACAAAAGTTGTTTTATTTAAAATTCCTACGTCACAAATTATGATAAATGAAAAATTAAACGAACTTTTACGAAAACACAATGCGAAGCATCTTTCCGTCCAAAGTACTTTTACCATATTTGAATGTACTTTCCAAGAAATAGACAGTCCTAATTTAATTCGAGAATTGAAAGAATTTGAACTTGTAGAATTTATAGAAAGTTCGAGAATTGCATTAGTTAAATCTGGCAAGGAATTTCTTTAAAATCGAGATATTTTAAAAACTACAAAAAGCCTGCAAATATTGACTTTGCAGGCTTTCGTTTTTTTGAAAATTAATTATTGAAGAGAACTCAAAATTTCTTCAAGCTGTTTAACCTCTTCTGAAGCTAGAGGCTGAAGAGGTTTTCTCAATTGTCCTCCATTTATGCCTTGAAAATTCAAACCGGCTTTTATAGCTCGTGGTAATCCTTTTTCTACAATAAATTTCAATAAATTGATTTGTTTGTAAAATAGTTTCTGCGCTTCGTTAAGATCATTTTTCTGAACTGCATCATACAAAGCTATATTCAGCTCCGGAATCAAATTAGGCGCAGCGGTACACCAACCTGTAGCGCCCGCGGCAAAAGCAGATAATGCCAAAGGATTTGATCCGTTGTAAAAAGCAACATCATCTCCTAATTCCTTTTTTAAATAATGCATTCTCTGAACATCTCCCGTACTTTCTTTGATCATAGTAACATTCGGAATTTCAAGAAGACGTTTTAATAATTTCGGCGACATATCAATTCCTGCCGTTGCTGGATTATTGTACGCCATAATCGGAATCGATATTTCGTTTGCTACAGCTTCATAATGTTTTACAATTTCATCATCACTCAATTTCCAGTAACTCATCGGAATAATCATTACAGCGTCTGCTCCTTCTTTTTCAGCTGCTTTGGCGTGATAAATAGTTCTTTCTGTAGTCAGATTGGATACGCCAACCAAGATCGGAACCCTCCCTTTTACTTGTTCAACAGTTGCTTTAGTTATTGCTAGTTTCTCTTCATCGTTCAGATAAGGCATAACTCCTGTGCTTCCCAGCGGAGCGACAGCATGTGAACCCGCAACAATTAATCGTTCTAATAACTCTTTGTACAACGGAATATCTACTTTTTCATTTTCGTCAAACGGAGTGATCGGATAGGCAATTATTCCTTTAAATTTGATGTCTTTCATTTAATTTTCTGTTTTCTGTTACAAATCTCTTCCTTCTTCTTCTCTTAATGCAACACCTAAATTTTGCAATTGAGGTGCATTTTCTGTAGCAATATATTTTGCATTTTCCATGTCGCTTAAGTTTTGATGTCTGTGCCAAGTCCAAGCCGGAATATAAACTGCGTCACCTGCTTTCCACTCTACCTTTTGATCTTCGATTTCTGTAAAACCAGTTCCTTCAATTACATACAAAAGTGTTTCATAAGTATGTCTGTGTCTGTTGGTTAATTGTCCAGGAAGTAACCCACCAATTGTCATACTTACATTTTTACTTGGCAGATCTACAAAAAACACTGGATGTTTTCTTTCTGTAGAAAACTGATTGTGTTCGCCTGCGTTTTCGACATTTCTGTGAATTAATTTGTCGGGCATAATAAAGCTTGGTCGTGCAAAAGTCTGATGAAAATCTTTTGATGAGAATTTTTTTTCGTTCGTTTCCATTGTAATTCTAATTTTAGTTCTTGCATTATTGCGTGACAAAAATATCTCAACATTGGAACATCAAAATGATACAGTTTTAATATAATTAGGTAGTCCAGTTTTGATGCTTATTAAAATCAAAAAAATCTCTCAGGATGCTACAGGACAGACAAGAAGCTTTATTTCTTTATTTTTGAAATAATTCAAAAAGAAAAAAATGCATTCCAATAAATTGATTTTCTCGTTTTTAAGTATTTTGCTTTTATTCACATTCAAGGTTTCCAGCCAAATTGTACTTCCTAAAATAATCGGCCACAATATGGTTTTACAACAAAAGCAAAAAGTTTCTATTTGGGGAACAGCTAGTCCAAACGAAAAAATTTCGGTTGCATTTGCCGGACAAAATAAAAAAACAACCGCTGATAAAGCTGGTAAATGGTCGATTCAATTAAACCGTATGGATGCCTCTTTTACGCCACGTGAAATGACCATAAAAGGAAACACTACAATTGTTCTCAAAAATATACTGGTTGGAGAAGTCTGGCTTTGTTCTGGTCAATCTAATATGGAATATGCCATGAGAAAGTACAGCAAATTTGAGACTGCCGTAAAAGGATATAAACCGCCAGAAGATGACTTAAATAAAGCAAACAACACTAATATTCGCATTTTTTTAGATCGCAGGAAATATATGGATCCAAGTCCGGAACATCTCGGATGGGATGCCGCAATGGGAAAACCATTAGTTGATTTTTCTGCTGTTGGATATTATTTTGCAAAAGACCTGTATTCGAAATTAAATGTACCAATCGGAATGATTTCTGCAGCTGTTCCGGGAAGCAGAATCGAACCTTGGATCCAGGCCTCTAAAATGGATTTTGCCCCTATATTGAAAAACGGAAAAACACTTGAAAAACTAAGTGCTGACGGCGGAGAGTCTGGTAAATTTTACGATACCATGATTCAACCTTTAATTCCGTATACAATGAAAGGAATATTATGGTATCAGGGAGAATCAAATTGCTTTTTGAATGAAAATATTCGCTATGCGTACAAATTTAAAACATTGATCGAAAGCTGGAGAAATGAATGGAACAACAAAACAATGCCTTTCTATTTTGTTCAACTGGCACCATACGCTTATTCTACTACAAAAGACGAACGCCCACACAGTGCAGAACAACTTCCTGAATTCTGGGAGGCGCAAAAACTTGCGCTTCATTTAAAAAACACAAATACCATTGCCATAACCGATTTGGTTGATAGTATCGCCGATCTGCATCCTGGATATAAATGGGAAATTGGGCGACGATTAAGTCTTTTGGCCTCCAATAAAACGTACGGGAAAAAAAATGTCGTTTGGTCTGGCCCAGTTTATAAAAAAATGAGAATAGTCCATAATACTATCGAAATCACCTTTTCAGAAACAGGAAGCGGGTTGACAAGCCGTGACGGAAAACCACTGACTTGGTTTACTATAGCAGGTAAAGATGGAAAATTTGTACCCGCAAATGCAATAATAAAAGACAATACCGTAATTCTTTCTGCTGCTGAAATTCCAAATCCTGTTGTCGCTCGTTTTGGGTGGAATGAAGGTACGCAATCGAATTTCATCAACAAAGAAGGATTACCGGCCGTTCCTTTCCGAACCGATAATCCTTGGGATAAACTTTTTCAGTAAAGAATATAAACTTGAAATTAGTTTTGGTACTTCAGCGAATTCAGACTTTAATATCTTGTATGTTCAAATTAGAGATTGCTATTTTTTCAAAATATTCACTTATTTTTGTTTTTCTTCAATAATTAAAAAACATCAAATTGATTACTTTTAAAAAGTGTGAGCAAATCGACCTTGATTTATTACATAAAATCGCCATACAGTCTTATAATGATACGTATCAATACCTTTGGAAAGACAAAGGAAAATCATATTTGGAGCGATTTTATAAAAAAGAAATTTTCAAAGAAGAGCTTTCTGCAGCTGATATCTTTTACTTTCTGATTTATAATGGAGAAAATGCTGTTGGTTTTGTAAAACTGAAAGAAAACACCATAGAATCGTATGCACCATCAAAATGCATCGAACTGGATAAACTTTATCTTTTGAAAGAAGCCATAGGAAAAGGAATTGGAAAAAGTACAATGAACTTTGTAATCTCCTTTTCAAAAGAAAAAAACTATGCTGCAATATCGCTGAAGGTTATGGAAAGCAGTCCGGCAAAATTTGTTTACGAAAAAGCAGGTTTTGTTCAAATCGATCAATACGATTTAGATTATCCTAATATTGTAGAAGAACACGCCTCTATACTTACAATGGTTTGCAAAATTTAGAGAAGTTTCATCTAGATTTTTTCTTAATTTTATAAAAAACATTCTTTATGAATGAACAATTTAGAGCTCATATTGAAAAATTATCGACTATAAACGACGAGCAATTTGACTATATTTTATCTTTTTTCAAACCTAAAAAATTAAAAAAGCATAGTATTTTAATTAGCGAAGGAGATACTGTTTCTTATGAATATTGGGTGGCAAAAGGTTGTTTAAAAGCTTCATATGTATTGCAAGATGGAAAGGAACGCATAATACGATTTGCCATGGAAGATTGGTGGATTAGTGATTATGATGCTTATTTCAAAAAAAATCCTGCTACGCTGCATATTGAATGTCTGGAAGATTGTGAAGTGTTAGTACTTTCTTTCGATGATCGTGAAAAACTCTGCAAAGAACTTCCTGAAATGGAGTATTTCTTCAGAAAAAAAATTGAAGGTGCTTATGCTGCTTTTCAAAAAAGACTAATTTCTCTACTTTCCAGTGATGCTAAAGAACGATATGATTTCTTTCTACAGCAATATCCAATGTTGCACAAAAGAGTTTCAAAATCGATAATTGCATCTTATCTCGGCATTACAAGAGAAACGTTGAGTCGTATATCTAATCTTTAAATTTGATTTACATCACACTTAAAACGTGATCTACATCATTTGACAATACAATTTTTATCAAAAACTTTGTATTCATAAAGTAAATCAAAAAAATTATGAGTATCAAAGCGCTTTTTGCCAACAGAAGTCATAATTTATTTGATAAAATTCTTCATTTTTAAATCAATGTTTTCATGACTACATCATCAAAAGCAACTTTGATTGGGTTCGGCGCGGTAATTTTATGGAGTTCAATTGTCGGACTTATCAAAGAAGTAACTCATTCTTTTGGTCCTCTTTTTGGCTCTGCTTTAATGTATTCTATTGCTTTTCTCTTTCTTTTATCTACAATTGGCTGGGTACCGCTGAGAAAATTCCCCCGTAAATATTTAATTTGGGGAGGTTTGTTGATGGTTTCGTATGAATTGTGTTTGAGTCTTTCTATAGCTTATTCACAAAATAGCAAACAAGCAATCGAAATTGGAATGGTAAATTATCTTTGGCCTTCTTTTACCTTAGTTTCAACGATACTTTTTACTGATAGGAAATCCAGCTGGTTAATTTTTCCCGGAATAGCATTATCTATGTTGGGAATCGTTTGGGTCTTAGGAGGCGATGCAGGATTCAATCCAGCTCAAATGCTTCATAATATCAGCATCAATCCACTAAGCTACGGACTTGCATTTTTAGGTGCTTGTTTATGGTCTGCCTATTGTGTGGCAACTATTAAAATTTCTAAAGGAACAAACGGTATTACCTTTTTCTTTATGCTTACAGCTGTTATATTATGGATAAAATATCTCTTGACCGGTGAAAATACTATTCCTCTTGTAAGCGTATCCTCTGTTTTATATCTCATCTTAGTAGCCGCAGCGATGGGATTTGGGTATGCAGCGTGGAATATTGGCATAATCAAAGGAAATGTCACTATTCTTACCGGAGCATCCTATTTAATTCCGATTTTTTCCTCTGCCCTTTCTTCTGCTCTTTTGGCAACCGCTTTAGGTTTTTCTTTCTGGCAGGGATCATCAATGGTTTGCGCTGGATCTATTTTATGTTGGTTATCAACTAAAACTTCAAAAAAGACATTAAAACAGCCCGTTTGATTTTCTAACCGACTTTAAGAATCAAAACTTATATAAAAACAAAAAAGAGCCGTAAAGCTCTTTTTTTTATATTTTTTTCGAAATGTTAGTAATAAACAGAAAGCATAATTTTTGAATTTGAGCTATCGATTATTTTTTCTAATCTTTTGAAAAACAATTCACTAACCATTGGACAACCATGGCTATTGATGATGTAATATCCTTGCTCATCTGTAGGAACCTCCCTGTATTTATGCAATACAATAGCTCTTTTCATAGCATTGCTATTCGTTTCATCCATTCCTGCAAGTCTGAAAGCTTTTCCGAATACACCGTTATAAGATTTCTCAACAGAATATCTTCCTAAAGAAGTGCAATTAGAATTAGGAGTATTACTGAATTGCAAAATATCTCCTTTAATTCCTGTCTCAGAACCTGATCCGTGTGCAACTAATCCTTGATCGATAATTTCGTTCTTTTCAAGGTCATACACAAAAAAGCGATTTCTTCCAGATTTGATTTTCATGTCTACAAAAAAAGCAATTTTACGATTGTAATTGCGATTGGTTGCTGTAAATTCTTTAATTTGATTTACGTGCTCGTTAAGTCTTGCAAATTCAAGTTCATTTAATATTTCTTTCTTATCCGTCACATTGTAGGTTGTAAAGGAAGTCAAAGAAAAAAGAAGTGCCATAAAAAATACTCTCATATGAAGGCAATAAGTTTAAGTTAGTAAATGATTGGGGCGACAAATCATATTTTGAAGTTGCAAAATTATATAGAAAGTTTATACAATTCCCACATTCCAATGTTAAAGATATAATAAATATCTGAAAATATGACACTTAACTGTTAAAGTTTTCTCAAACAAAGGTAATTTTCTTTTTTAACAAGAAATGAAATCGTAATAAAAAAGCCCTGCATTCAAATTTGAACCGGGGCTTTCAAGGTTATTTTAAGCTTAATAAAGGTTTAAAAATTCATTTTATTTGGCATCAAACCATAATTTTGTAGTCAACAAATCTTTTCCTTGTACAGCTATAGCAGCTTGATAACTAACACCATTTAAAGACTGCTCCGTACCTGGATAAAAGAAACGAGAAGGTATTTTTCCATCCAAAACAGTATTTGGACCGGCAGTTAGAACCGGATAATCTAATCTTCTCCATTCTGTAAATGCATCTAAGCCTTGCCCAAAAAAGGCAATCCACTTTTGCGTACCAATTGATTTTGCATAATTTGCTGCATCGTATTTTACAGCAGCTTGATTTAGATAAGTCGAAATAGTTGTTGCATTGGTAATTCCGAACTGATTAAATGATGCCGTAATAGCGTTTTTATAATACTGTTCTGCATCTCCTGCAATAAAACCACGTGCGGCAGCTTCAGCAAGGTTAAACAACGTTTCTGAATAAGAAGCTATAACGGCTGGCGACGAAGAAGTCAGGAAATATGTTCCTGGTTTTGAGGTCTTGGCAAAACCTTGGCTATTAGCGTCACTGTTTGATAGTCCGTTAGCGCCTCCAACATATTTACCAACCGTTGCATCAGATGGCAATTGAGCAAATACTGGCAAACGCGGATCTGAAAACTCATTTAATTTATCGACCATTGTTTTAGAAATACGGAAATCGTCACGTGTTTCAAACCAAGCCGAAGCTGGATTTTGTTGAGGCGAACTAATATAAGTAAATTTAAACGTTTCACTTTCACTGCTAATCACTCCTGCAGCATCACTAGTAGCATCGATTGCTGCCTGTTTGGCTAAAGCTGGTTCTTTGTCTGAAATTCGTAACGCAATTCTCAAACGAAGTGAGTTTACAAATCTTTTCCATTTCAAAATATCTCCTTTATAGACCAAATCTCCCGTCACCGTACCATTTGTAGTACTTAACAAAGATTGCGCTTGTTTTAGGTCTTCCAATAAGCCTGTGTACACTTCTTTTTGAGTATTGTACGCTGGAGTTACTTTTTGTCCTGCTTCTTTATACGGAATACTTCCATAAGCATCTGTCAAGAGCAAAAATGTCCATGAACGTAAGCTTAAGGCAATTCCTTTATAATTTGAATTTGCCTGTACATCCGGAAAATTGATAATAGTATTCAGGTCTGTAATCAATGTTGCGTAACCTGTATTCCACAAAGAAGTGAACGAAGTATTAGAAACGTCGTATCTATCTGGCTCAGTGTACTGAATTTTAGCCCAATGTTGTACAAAAAGTAAAGATGAATTAAAGTTGTTTGCATCTCCCCAATATAAATCGGCGCCTTGTTTCAAAGTTCCTGTTAATAAGTAAGGCGCTAATGGAGTTTCTGTTGCATTTGGATTTTTATTAATGTCATCCAAAACATCACTGCATGAGGTCAGTGTCAATCCGAATAAGATTATATATGATAGCTTTTTTAGCATGATTTCGTGTTTTTAGAATTTAAGATTAACATTAAGACTGAAATTTCTGGTTGTTGGTAAAGATAAACTCTCCAAACCTTGTGCATTTCCTGTATTGAAAGCCGTTTCAGGATCAATATTTGGCGCATCTTTGTAGATAAAAAACAGGTTACGTCCAACAGCAGTAATACTTGCTCCTTCTAAACCTAATTTCTTTACAAATGATTTATTGAAATTGTAAGCCAGTTTTATTTCTCTCATTTTTACAAAAGTAGAGCTATAGATATACGCTTCGCTGATATTGTAAGAAGCTTTGTAATACTCCTGCGCACTGATAACCTGAGTATTTGGAGCTCCATTTTCGTATACTCCGTTAAAAATCATACCATCATCATAAACTGTTGTTCCTGCTGGCGCCGTTCCGTTTACTAACGTTTTTGTACTACCATTTATATAGTAATTTAAACCTCCATTTTCAGCATCACGTCCTGGAAGTGTTTGAGCCAAAACTCCTGTATAAGTACCTGTTCTGTTTGTTCCCGAGAAAATTTCTCCTCCCACACTAGCATCTACAAGAAATGATAATTCAATGTTTTTATACGTTAATGTATTCGTTACACCTGCTAAATAATCAGGAGTATAATGTCCTAAAACTTTCTTTTGAGGATCTGCTTTTGGTAAACCATTCGCACCAACTACGATGTTTCCGCTGGCATCACGCAAATAAGCAGTTCCATAAAGTGCTCCGTAAGCTTGTCCTACAGACGCCAAAACGTCAACACCTCCTGAAGAACCAATTGTATAGTTTTGAATCTGTTTATCATAATCCAAAATTTCAACTTTACTTCTATTTCTAGAGTAATTGGCTCCAATATTCCATCTGAAGTTTTCTGTTTGAATTGGGCTTCCGTCCAATTGAAGTTCCAAACCTCTGTTGTTTATTTTTCCAGCATTGATCAACTGTGAATTATAACCGCTTGACGCTGTTGTTTTAATCTCCAGAATCTGATCAAAACTATTCGTGTTATAATAAGCAACATCAAAATGAAGTCTATTTTTCCAGAAAGAGGCTTCTAAACCAACTTCGGTTGAGCGCGTGGTTTCTGGTTTCAAATTCTCATTTAATTTCTTTTGAGAAGAAGTCTGAATTGGATTTCCATCAAATGCCGTTTGGAAATTATAAATCGTTGACAACTGATAAGGATCTGCATCATTACCAACTTCAGACCAACCTCCACGTAATTTTAAGAAATCTAAAGTATTGCTTTTCAATTTTAAGGCTTCAGACAAGATTAAACTTCCGTTAATAGACGGATAAAAATAAGAACGATTACTGCTTGGCAGTGTCGATGACCAGTCGTTACGTGCTGTAAGGTTTAGATAAGCATAGTTTTTATATCCAAATTGTGCTGAAGCATAAGCACTATATACTCTCAATCTTGACAAAGTATTCGATGATGTCAACGGATCTCTAGAATTCGTCAAAGTATACAAATCAGGTACTGCCAAACGTGGTGCTTTTTGATAATTGTTTGCATCGCTATGATTACGAATATTAAATCCGGCAAGAGCGTCTAAACTAAAATCATCGCTTAATTTTTTAGTGTATGTAAAAATACCTTCCGTATTTTGTTCGTTTACTGTGTAAGCATCCTCAGCATAAGATCCGAATGGAGTTCCGTTTGTACCATATTTAATGGTATATTTTCTTCTGTCATTATAATAATCAACTCCTGTACGGAATTTAAAATTAAGTCCCTCAGCCAATTTTGCATCCAAATGCACGTCACCAATTATACGATTTCTCTGTTGACTTGTCGTATTGTAATAAGCATTCCAATAAGGATTGCTATAGTAGCTGTTGTTCCAGTTCACATCTCTATTGTTTTGAAGCTCGTTGATATCAACTTGGCGTCCAAACCAAAGAAACTGAAGCATTACACCAGCAGCACGATTACCTGACGGACCACCTGGTAAAGTTGGAGCATTGGTTGTAATATAATTTGCCGTTACTCCTACTTTTATATTTTCTGAAATCTTGTAATTGGTATTAATAGTAAAGTTTGTTTTGTTTACCTCACTGTTAGGAACTGTTCCCAATTGTTTTTGGTTGTTTACCCCTAAACGGAAATCCGATTTATCGTCAGATCTTGCGATAGAAACACTGTTATCATAAGTTACTCCTGTATTAAAGAAATCCTTCACATTATTAGGATGCGCTACAAAAGGTACTGCTTCTCCGTTTGAGAAAAATTGAGGAATCAGACGTCCATCCATTTTTGGTCCCCAGCTTTCATCAACCCCATCATTAATTCCGCCTCCTTTACCATCTACAAAGCTGAATCTTCCGTTTGAACCTTGTCCGAATGTATTTTGAAAACTTGGCAATGTTGCTACTTGGGAGATTGTTATTCCAGAATTTACAGAAATTCCTAATCCTTTCTGACTTTTACCCGATTTTGTTGTAATCAAAACAACACCGTGAGCCGCACGAGATCCGTAAAGTGCTGCCGCGTTTGGTCCTTTTAATACCGTCAAAGTTTCAATATCCTGTGGATTCAAATCGGCAATTGCATTCTTAAAATCACGAGTTGCTCCTCCAACACTTCCTAATTGAGAGTTATCTACCGGAACACCATCTACTACAAATAAAGGCTGATTGTTTCCTGCAATAGAAGTTTCTCCACGAATGATAATACGAGAAGATCCCATATCTCCCTGAGAATTTGTAATACGAACACCCGCTAATTTTCCGCTAAGACTGTTTAAAAAGTTGGTTTCTTTTGTGTCTGCAATATCTTTGTTTTTAAGTGCTTGCGTAGTATATCCTAAAGATTTTTTTTCTTTTGAAATACCCAAAGCCGTAACTACAACTTCTGATAATTGATTTTGTTCCTCAGTAAGATCAATCACTACGGCATTTTTATCAACTATCACTTCTGCCCTTTTATATCCAAGATAACTTACTACTAAGGTGTACGGAAACTTTTGTCCTGTTTGGAAATAAAACTTTCCGTCAAAATCTGTTTGAACCCCGTGTGTAGTTCCTTTTATAATAACCGAAGCACCAATTACGGGCTCTTTTGTAACAGCATCTACAACTGTCCCTTCAAGTTTTGATTGGATTAACGGTGTAGTTTGCTGCGCGTTAACTCCTATGGAAATCAACAAAATACATAACCATGTATATCTTTCTAATTTTTTTTTCATTACTTTGTTTTAGTTTAATAAATGAAGTGAGCAGAAAACGGATTACTCCACTTTTGCTTCCTTTCAGAGATGTACAATTTCTTTTAAGCTTCACCATTTCTGTTCCAGCAGGAATGGTTTTTCTTTTATCTACACATTCGTTTTTTCATTTTTTTTTTCTTTTTGGATTAGTATTAGTTGAGTTGGCATTTATAAATGATTCCACCTTTTAGAAGGTTTCCTCTTGCTAGAAAATTTTTGTGATTTTATTTAGCGGAAGAATTTTAATGACACCAACACATAAGGCAAGAAGTGCCAAAAGTTGTCATTCGGGAAGTATAGTCGATGTGCTGTAATCTTAAAGTGTTCATTATTTTTTAAATTCTACTAATTTGATAGAACAAAGGTAAATTAAAAATTTGAACATGAAAATTTTCTGCAATATTTTTGCAAAAAAAATGTTAATGAATTTTAAAAATAAATTTAAATTATTAAAAACGAGATACTTGAGCACTTAAACCAAAACTTCACTAAGTAAGTATTTTACTAAAAAGAATAGGATAAAACTTCTCAAAAGAGGTTTTAAAATAGTGAAAACGAAAAAGACCAAATCATTATCATAGCAACTATGACAGTGATTTGGCCTTCTTGAAAACTTATTTAAGAAAGTTACTTTTTAAAAAACAAACTGATTATTAGAGGCATATTCATTACAAACTACTTCTACTTTAAAACCTAAATCTTTAGCAGTTCGCACCGTTGAATCATTAAGCATATTATTCATCATTCCGACGATTGTTAGATGCTCAATTTTTTTCGTATTTAAATAATCGAATAAATCTGTTCCTGAAAAACTATTAGTGGTATTTTTTATAATGATTGTTTCTCCCTCCAAAGGAGCAACTTCTTCATAAATTTGAGCGCCATGAGTTCCTGAAACAAAAAATGAAGCACCTTTATGCAATGCAATATGTTGTATATGGATTACAGTTTTTCTTTTTTTTCTAAAATCGTGCAGCATCTTTTTAGCGATTGAAGCTATTTCATAACTTTCGCTTAATTCCATTTTTCCTTTATAGAAATAATCGTTTTGTATATCGATTAATAATAATGCTGACTTGGTGTATTTTCTTTTCATCTTCAATATATTTATTGAAAACTGCCGGTTTCAGGTACATCATTTAATCCAATCTATCGCATACCTCAAACCAAATAACTCCGGACCCCTCTAAAGCCTGCAACTGCAGATTGGCAGAAAGAGGTAAACTGTTTAGAGTAAACTTTGTATCTTTTTACGAAACCAGCAGTTCAACAAAAACTAGTACTAAACAAAAAAATAATCTTTTACTTCAATAAAAAATTTGATTGCGAAACTACTAATCAGAAGGAGGTAAAAATGGTACGTTTCTTTATCAATTACGTAATAGATAAAAAATTTAACCAAATAAAAAACATAAGTCACTATTTTACAAACACATAAGAATTCAAAGAATAAAATCTAAAAAAACTAGAATTGCAACTTATGACACATATGTAGGAAGTTTGAACTGATTTAAACGCAATAAAAAACCAATAGACTACAGTTGTCTAAAAAAAAGAAGAAAATTTATATTAAACATTAAAATTTAATGTTGTTAAGAAAAATATGAGTTAGCTTCATTTTGAAAAATATTAGTTACATTACCCCTTTCAAAACAAATTGTATCCCACCACAATTGAGTCTTTAATTTTGATTTAAAATCGATTCAATTATAACCAATATTACATGCACTTAAAAACTACTCTTACCTTTATTCTCTTTTTTTTATCTAATTATTTATGTTATTCACAAAAAACATTTGATCAGATTTATACTGAAACGTATCAGGTTTTACTAAGTTCAAATCCTAAAAAAGCGCTCAGTAACACAGATTATTTGTTCGGAATTGCAAAAATCAATTCAGACAAGATAAAAACCCGTATGCTAAAAGCTCATATTTTGTATCAATATGGTCTTAACAACGAAGCTATAACAGCTTTAAAAGAAGCAGAAAAATTTGCTTTAATAGACAAGGATTATGCTGTACAATCTAAGATTTATGGTTTTCTAGCTTCACTTTATCGCGAAAGCGAAATATTTCATGTCGGCAAAACATATCTCAACAAAGCTGTTTTGATTAGTAAAAAAATAAAAGATAAAAGCGAAATGTACCGATTTCAGGGAAATTTATCTCAGGAACTGGCTTGTTACGAATTGCTCGATTCTAATTATACAAAAGCAATCAAACATCTTAAAAAAGGGATTCAATTGTTTGAAAAAGCAGAAAGTACCAGTGATAAAAATTATCAAATTGCAATCAATGATGAACTTATTGCCCGAAATTATCTGGAATTGAAAAAAGCCGATTCTGCTTTGTTTCATTATGTCAAAGCAGAGAAAGAACTTCAGACATCGCTGTCTTATGATAGTCCGCTAAGAGGATTTATATATACTGGTATTGCAAATGTTTACGTGTCATTAAAAGATCATAAAAAAGCTAGACTCAATTTCAAAAAAGCAGAAGAAATTGCAGACAAATCAGATTACGCTGCATTAAAACAAGAAGTTTACAATTCTCTAATGGAGTTTTACAAAGGTACCGACACTAAAAAATATATTATTTACAATGAAAAGAACCTACAATTAAGCAAAGCCGAAAATGACAATAAAAAAGTTATTGCAGACGATTTAATCAAAACGCTTCAAAAGAAACATTTAGATAGCCAGAACCAATATGAAAAAAACAAACTTGTAATTATAGCCATTTGTCTTTTTGCGATTTTTTGCACTATAGCCATTTATATTTTTAAGAGAAAACAGGACTATAAAAAAATCAGGGACTTTATTCACAATACTAAACCTGTAGAAAATACGGAGAACGATACCGAGCAAAAAAAGGAAATCGCCAAAGAATATATGTCTGAAGCTACTGAAAACAGCATTTTGCAAAGTATAAAAGAATTCGAGAAATCACTTTCTTTTCTCAATAAAACATTGTCATTAAATTCTGTGGCTGCAGAATTAAATGTAAATCATCGTTATTTATCTTACGTTATCAATAAACATAAATCAAAAGATTTTGCGAGCTATATCAATGAGTTAAGAGTAAATTATATTATTGATCGATTAAAAAATGATGATTCTTACTTAAAATATAAAATCAGTTATCTTGCCGATCAGGCAGGTTTTGCCTCTCATAGCAGATTTACTATTACGTTTAAAAAAAAAACAGGTGTTTCTCCACTAACGTTCATTACCTATCTTCAAAGCAATACAGAAAAGGAAAACGTTTAAAAAACAAAACAACAATCATTTGAGAAGATTGCAAAATGATTGAAATTCGTTGTTTTAAAGATTTAATTCCTAAAAAAATCTTCATAAAAAAACCTCCAAAATCAAATGACTTTGGAGGTTTTACTATTTTTATATAGAAAATTACATTTCGTTTAATTCATTAAACTCATGTAAAGATTTTAATGTGCTTTCGTAGAATAAAATTGCAGCAATTAAATTTCCTTTATCAGAATAAGGCATCATTTTTCTTTGGAACTCTACAGTAGTTTCTAAGAAAGATGTTGTACCAACTGCCTGACCATCTAAAACTTTTTTGTGCTCATTATCGTCTGGAATACCTAGATCTGCCATTGTAACACCTGGTTTAGTAACCAAAGCGATATAAGGAAGAGTTTTTACTAAAACTTTAATACGCTCGATGTATAATTCTAAAAGTTCTCCTTTTTGCATACCAGCTAATTCTTTTTGATCGTGGTATTTACGGATTATGGCTGTTGTACTGATAATACTTCTCGGAGCATTCTTTGCTTGTGCTGAAACAGCCACAGTCGTTAAAAAGCAAAGGAAACTTAGTAAAATAATTTTACTCTTCATTTTCTAGTAGATTTGGTTATTGAATCAGGGCAAAAATATATAATTTAACTGAAAATACAAGTTATTATTTGATTTTTCTAGTTTAAAGTTCATTGTAACTAGTTCTATAACAAAATACAAAAAAATAAGTACGATTTTTTGCAAACTTTTTTAATTGCAATTTTTGTGAACTTACTTTTATTTTATTATTCTAAAACGCCCTGGATATTTGATATAAATACTTTTTCTGTTTCCGTAATAATCCATAAAATCTTCGCAAACAAAAACGGCATGTGCTGTTGACCAGGCTACAACTCCGCAGAATTCACTTCCTGATTCTCTTTTTAGTTTTTCAACCTGCTTGCCTATCTTGAATCCTAAGTATTTATAGATTGTCGGTGTGTAAACAGAACCATCTTCCAAATCTTCTAATGCGCTGTCAAAAGTAGATTCTTTATCAATAATTTGTTTGTATTTTGCCATTACAGCATAAGTCAAAACTGCATAATCAACAATCTTTTCGCTTAGTTCATTGTCTTTTATAAAAACAAAATCGGCAGATATTTTGGCTTTATTCAATTCATCATTATTCAGACTGAATGATGCATTGTTTTTTAATGTAATCTTGTAGGAGTTGTCATTTAATTTTTCGCTTTCAAAAAGATTATCCAATCCATAAACGTTTAAAGAAGCTTTAATAAAAGCAATCGAAGAACAATTTGTTCGCTCACCCTGTTTAAAACTTTCAAATATTTTATCTGAACTCAATTGAGAATATACATTTGTTGAAATAAAGACAAAAAGTAGAAAGAGAGAGGCAACAGATTTCATTGTAGTAAAAATTTATAATTGTTTCCCAGTTTAGCTTTGGGAGATTCTACAAATCTATAAAAATCAAGTTTATATTTTTTTTGACTTTTTGATTTTTATCAAAAAAAACAAATTTTAACATAGTTCAAAAAGAAAAACGCCTCAAATTGGATCGAGACGTTTTATGATTTTATTTTTTTTCTTCGTTATTCAGCTTATCGTCGAAATCTGGTTCTTCGCCTTTAAACTTTTTGCTGTCTACATCGTAGTTTTCATCATTTGTCAAAACTTCTTCATGATCTTTGTATTGATGTTTTCTTGTATCACTTCGATTATTAGAATCACTTTTATTATTGTTAGCCGGAGTTTGATTATTCGTCTTCATAACTTTAAGTTTTAAAATGTTTTTTAAAATTACTTCAAATACGCCTCTTCATACTTATACAATCCTTTTTTAAAATTATAAAATATCACTCTACATAAATGTTTGACTTCTTCTTAAAAATAGTTCTAATTTTGTATCAGTAAAAAATTATACCAATACAATATGTGGACTATTTGCCAGGAATGTCAAGGACAGGGTAAGAAAAGCCAGAGACTTACAAAAAAAGTGAGGCTTCAATACCAAATGGCATTAGAGCAATTTGAAAAAAACAATAGCGAAGGCACACCTCCAATTCGCCCGAAAGCACATAAAAAAAACTGCCTAACTTGTTCTGGATCTGGTTTGGTTCAATCTGATATCCTACCAGTTCCCAATACTGAAACTTATCCTCATGTTGCCATCGTTGGCGCTGGTATTGGTGGAGTTGCTTTAGCAGTGGCTTGCCTACATCGTGGAATTCCTTTTACAATTTATGAACGTGATGACAATTTTGAATCGCGTTCTCAAGGTTACGGACTTACGTTGCAACAAGCTAGCAAAGCAATAGAAGGTCTTGGGATTTTTTCTTTAGATGGCGTAGTTTCAACCAGACATTTGGTTCATACCGTTGAAGGAAAAGTAATTGGGGAATGGGGAATTAGAAAATGGCTCGAATCGGAAGAAAGCAAAGCCGTAAAACGCACCAACATTCATATTGCCCGTCAGGCATTACGATTGGCATTACTGCAACAATTAGGACAAGAAAAAATTCAGTGGAGACATCAATTAATAGATTTTAAGGAATCTGAAAACGAAGGTGTCGATTTAACTTTCCATGTAAATGGAGAAATTAAAACCACAAAAGCGGATCTTGTTGTTGGTGCAGATGGTATTCGAAGTTCCGTTCGAAGATTATTAATTGGCGATGACAATACTCCTTTACGCTATTTGGACTGTATTGTTATACTAGGAATTTGTCCACTAAGTGCTTTAACGAATCTGGATAATCCCCTACTCGATTCTGCAACTGTTTTTCAGACAGCAAACGGACACGAGCGAATATACATTATGCCTTATGACGCAGATTCTGTCATGTGGCAGCTTAGTTTTCCAATGTTAGAAGATGAAGCAAAACTATTGAGTTCTAAAGGCTCTAAAGCATTAAAAGAAGAAGCTGTCCGCAGAACAAAATGGCACGATCCGATTCCTCAGATTTTGATGGCAACCGAAGAAAATAAAATCTCTGGTTATCCTGTTTATGATCGAGAATTATTGAGTTCGGAATTGCTTTCGAAAGGAAAACAAATTACTTTAATTGGAGATGCCGCACACCCTATGAGTCCGTTTAAAGGACAAGGTGCTAATCAGGCTTTACTAGACGCCCTTTCTCTGGCACGAAAAATTTTTAAAGGTTGCAAGTCCGTAACGCATTGGAAAAAAGTTGGGATAAGAGAAAGCGTTCTCACAGAATTTGAAGCCGAAATGCTCAAACGTAGTGCCGTGAAAGTAAAAGATTCAGCAGATGCGGCGGAGTTTCTTCACTCTGAAATCGTACTTTATGAAGGAAATGAACCTAGAGGACGTTGTCTGAAGAGAAAAAAATAAAATAATTTTCTATTCTTATCACTTTTAAGAATAAAAATCGAGTGGCATATTTCTTGAAAAATAATACTAAATATTAACTAATTAAAACTTATAAATCATGAAAGTTACTTATTACGGACATTCTTGTTTTTCTGTTTTTACAAATGGAAAACATCTTCTTTTCGATCCTTTTATCACTCCAAACGAATTGGCAAAAGAAGTCGATGTTGATGCAATAAAAGCAGATTATATTTTTATTTCTCATGCCCATTACGATCATATTCTGGATGTAGAAAGAATTGCAAAAAACACCGGAGCTAAAGTGCTTGGGAATTTTGAAATCTACAACTGGTTATTAAAACAAGGAATTGAAAATGCGCATCCGATAAATCCAGGAGGAAAATTTGATTTTGATTTTGGAACTGTCAAATGCGTTATAGCGCAGCACCCAAGCAGTTTTATGGATGGATCCTACGGCGGAATTGCCTGCGGTTTTGTGCTTACAACTCCTGAAGGAAATTTTTATTACAGCGGAGATACGGCTCTTACTTTAGACATGCAGATTATTCTAAAATTTACCAAACTTGATTTTGCAGTTTTCCCAATTGGTGACGGACTTACGATGGGAATTGAAGAGGCTGTGGAAGCTTCTAAACTCGTTGGTGTAAACAAAATATTGGGTGTTCATTATGATACTTTCGGATTCATTGTTATGGATCATCAAAAAGCTTTTGATACCTTCAAAAATGCAAATCTTGAGCTTTATCTGCCCAAAATAAATACGACAATCGACTTATAATTTTGAGCCTTTTTATCGTTGTATTTCGCTAAAAAAAATCTTTTAGCGAAATATCATTATGCCCAAAATTAAAAACACCAATCGCTAATTTTTTTTTCATAAAAAAAGGAATAGCTGCTGACACTATTCCTTTTAACACATAATATCTTTTTAGAAAATTACTATGCGTGATTAAAATTCTAAATTCTAGTATGTGTATTTTACAAAATTGATAATATGTCTTGAAGTAAGTTCAGGATATTGATGTTGCGGTGCATGCCCAGTTCCAGAATAAACGACCATTTGCGCATTGGTCATCTGATTGAAAAAAGAGTACCAATTTTCGACAGCAAAACTAATATCGTGATCTCCTGAAATAATCAGAATAGGTGTTTTAGTTTTTTTAATCTGTTCTCTAAAATTTAAAATATCTTCTCTAAAACCGTCGCCTCCTCCAAAATACAATTGAAAAACATCCATCGTTGAAGGAATCTTTTTCACATCTATTTTTTTATGAATTCTCTCATGAGAAGCTTTTGCGGCAATTTTACTAGACTCCGATTTAGGTTCGAAAAAAAGAACGATTTCATCTTCAAAATCATTTACCGGTTTCAAAGCGGCATCATAAAAAGCCTGCTCGATCGGAATCTCATTTTTTCCCGGAGGATTTGTTCCGACCAAAATAGCGTGTGTTACTAGATTAGGATACAACAAAGTGGCTGCCTGTGCCACCAATCCCCCATAAGACCAACCTAAAACTACAATTGAATCTATTTTTAAAGCATCTGCAAGGTCTTTGACATCCTTGGCTACAATTATAATATCTGGCACTAAGTTACCTGTAGAAGAACCAATTCCTGAATAATCAAATACGATAACATTGAACTTTTTAGCCATTAAGGCAACAAATAGCGGATCCCAGGTATCAAGAGTTCCTCTAAAACGATTCACAAAAAATATTGCCTTTCCTTTCCCATAAGAACGATACGCAATTTTACGATCACCTACATCGGCAAAACGTGTCTCTGCATCATAAATTTTTTTCATAACTATAATTTAAAAGATTGGTTTCAACTACTTTCTTTAGATTGAGGGAGACAAAGATTAAACCAAAACATAAAACACTGAAAAACAAAGCATTTCTCCTTTAATCTTTGTTCTAGATTATGATATTTCAATAATTAGAACTTGTTTTTAACGATATTTAATAATTATAAAATCTTTAAGTAAAAGAATGCTTTTATAATCAATACATTACAAAAAGGGCATTCCTTTTGTTTTTACTTTTCTAACCACTTCCGCTTTTCTGAAAAATAATCTTAAAGATGAAATAGTATGTATTTATCTAATAATAAAACGATTATATTTATTACAGGGGCATTTATGAGTCATTCTTGCTGGGACGAATGGATTGTTTTTTTCGAAAATAAAGGATATAAAACTGTAGCACCGCCCTGGCCCTATAAAAATGAAACAACTGAAACTTTGCGACAGCAACCCAATCCAAAAATCGCCACCATACGGCTAACTCATTTATTGGATTATTATACTGAAATTATCCAAAAACTTCCCGAAAAACCTATTCTTATCGGACATTCTTATGGAGGTCTTCTAACGCAGTTATTGCTTCAAAAAGATCTCGCACATGCTGGAATTTGTATACATTCAATTCCGCCTGCCAACCTCGTTTATTTTAATTTTTCTTTCTACAGAAAGATTTTAAACACTTTTGGCTACTTTAATGCTAGAAAAAAAATCACTTTACTACCTTTTAAAAAATGGCAGGATTGTTTTACCAATCAAATGTGTTTTGAAAGTCAAAAAGAGACTTATGAACTCTTTGTAATTCCAGAATCGCAATTAGTTATTCGTGATATTTTTTCTGCTGCTGCTAAAATCAATTTTAAGAAAAAACATGCTCCACTTTTATTTTTATCTGGCTCAGAAGATCATTTTGTATCGGCCGACATTCAATATTCTAACTTTAAAAAATATAAAAATGTTCATTCTATAACGTGTTACAAAGAATTTCGAGACAACAATCATTTGGTTTTAAAGCAATACAACTGGGAATGTATTGCCGATTTTATTGCAAATTGTCTAGACAAAATAGGTTAACTGATCTCTCTTTTGATTTCGAGCTTTTTAATTTTAGAATTCAATGTAGAAGGATGAATATCTAAAATCTCAGCTGCACCACCTGCTCCTGAGATTTTTCCGTTGCATTTTTTTAGGATATAAAGTATATAATCTCTTTCGTTTTCCAAAATTGTTTTGATTGAAAAGGACTCGGAAACCTGCTCCGGATGCATTTTGGAAGACATCGAAAGCTCTATTTCTTTGATAGTGTTGCCGTCGGTCAGCAAAATAGCACGTTGCATGACATGTTCAAGTTCTCTTATATTTCCAGGCCAATTGTAATTCATAATTTGCTGTAAAGCAAAATCAGAAAGATTTGGTGCTTTTCTGCCCATTTTTTCACTGTACACCTTTATAAAATGATGCGCTAGATCCGGAATATCTTCTTTTCGTTTTTTTAATGACGGAACCATAATTGGGAAAACGTGCAAACGATAATACAAGTCCATTCTAAATCTTCCTGCAGCCACTTCTTCTTCGAGATTTTTGTTCGTAGCGGCAATAATTCTAACATCTATTTTTAAAGACGACATTCCGCCGACGCGTTCAATTTCTCTTTCCTGTAAAACACGCAATAACTTTACTTGAAGTTCCAGCGACATTTCTCCAATTTCATCTAAAAAAATAGTGCCACCATCTGCGAGTTCAAACTTACCGATTCTTCTGTCCATTGCTCCTGTAAAAGCGCCTTTTTCATGACCAAAAAGTAAAGATTCCGCCAGATTTTCAGGAATAGCTCCGCAATTTATGATTACCAAAGGTTTGTCTTTTCTTGGTGATAAAGCATGAATGCTTTGGGCGATTTTTTCTTTTCCTGTTCCGCTTTCTCCTAAAACCAAAACAGAAGTGTCTGATGGCGCCACTTTTCGGATATAATTGAAGACCGAAATCATTTGCGAACTGTTACCGATAATTCCTTCGAAATCTTCTGTATTACTTACTGTTTTTTTACTTTTAATTTCTACTTTCTCAACGGGTAAACTAACATCTTGTTTGGAATAAATTTTATTGATAAACTGAGAAAAAATATGCTCGAGTGAACGAACTAATTTTAAATTTTCCTGAGAATAAACATTTAGATTTCGATTATAAAAAGTAAAATGATAGCTCTGAATCGTTGCTACAGAAATCGGAAAAACCAGATAAGATTTTATACCAAAGTTATGCGTAATTAAAGCTTTTATTGGTGACTCCTGAAGATTCTTGATTAAGGATTCCTCACTGTAAATAACAGGTTCTTTATCCAGTTTCGATTTTCTGTAGGTTTCATTCAGTTCTTTTTCAGAAACTACCGCAATTTGAGAAAGCTTTTTAGAATCAATAATTTGATACAAATCTATCTTTTTACGGATAATTCCAATTTTGTCGTAATGAGTTGACGTTGCAAAACCAACTTCCAAATAATCAAACGGAATATAAGTCTGAATTGTTTTGGCAAATGCCAGTAATGCCTCATCCGTTTTTAAATTAGAATTGATGATTTCTGTAATTTCTTTTTGAAGCTGAAATTGCTGTATCAGCTGCGATTCTAAACTGTATTGCTGACGGTAAAATGCAATTTCCAAGGTTGTTAAAACATCCTGATCTCGAAATGGTTTCACGATAAACCCATAAGGATGAGTCGTTTTGGCTTGATCTAAAATACTTTTACTTGAGTTTGCCGAAATAAATATAAAACCAATATATTTTTCTTTAAGATAATGCGCGAGTTCAATTCCGTTTCGCGTGCCTCTCAGCATGATATCGAGGAAGACCAAATCTGGCTTTTCGATCTCAATCTGTTCCAATGCTTGCTCTACCGAACGTGCAATTCCTGTTACTTCATAATTCGCTTTTTCGAGAATTAACTGCAAATCGTGCGCTTCAATAAACTGATCTTCTACAATTAAAATTCGTTTCTTCAAAACTGGAGGGGCAACATCATATCCGTTATCGGCAGAGTTTTTCATAAGTGAGTAATTTTTATCTTATATTGCACTTAATTTATTGATACAAAAATAGTTAATTATAATATTTAAAATTATCATTTTTCAAAAATAGCTAAATAAAAATCACATTTAATATTAATTTTCATATTAATTTATCAACGAATCAAAATTGTTTGTTTTTATATTTGTTCATCCAAAACTTACTAAAATTTAATTTTAATAACCAATGAAATTATTTTACTCTTTTTGTCTGCTATTCTTTATTGTACTTAATTCTGAAGCACAAAATCATCCTGCGACTGCAAATTATGATTTAAAGAAGAAACGTTTATTAATTCAGACCTGTTCTACTTATTTATACAATTCCAATCAAGGACAAATCGATGCTGACAGTTCTGTAGTTTTAACCTGCAAAGCTTATAAACTTCCCGTTTCTTTAGCTTACGACGAAGGTTTTAATGACGGATCTTATTTAATTGGAAGTGATTTAATAGAAAAAGGAAATATTGAGGCTGCGAAACAACTTTTTGCAAAATCAAAAGATTTGAATAAATTGAAATTGGCTTTTCAGTTAGCAAATCATTATTTATTCAAATCTTTTGCCAAACCTGATGATTTAAAAAATGCTGATTTTTATATCCAGGAAGCAATAAAAATCAGCAATCAGTTAAAAATCAAAAAGTGGCAGGATGAAAGTTTAATGCTTTTAGGGAAGTTTAATTTTCAAATCAATAAGTATCCAGAAAGTAAAAACTGTTTTTCACAAGTTGTGGCACAATGCAGAAAACAAGATGATAAAGCGGCACTCGCTTATGCTTTGCTGAATCAGGCGAGTTACCAGTATGATTTAGATCCTGAAAAAGAAAAAATCCTCAAAGAAGCAGAATCTTTATACGCAGCGCTCGGCATGGAAGAAAAAAGGATTGAAGCCAAAATGAAAATAGGCACAATTTACTTCTGGCATGGAAAAATAAACGATGCTAAAAAAATTCTGTATCAAAATATTGCTGCCATGCGTAAAATTGGTTTTAGACAGCAGCAATATGGCGAAACCACGATTTCTTATGTAGAAGGTGTTCAATTTAATATGAAAAGTGCGTTTTACTATGCTTTAAAAAGTGTAGAAACCATGGAAAACACTAAAGATTATACTTTTGCAGATATTTTTTATATGCGATTAGGGTTAGTGTATCTCCAAATGGGACATCTTGACGAGGCATCAAAAATGGCCGAAAAAAGTATAAAACATGGACAAGATACTTATAACAGCGGTAGTTGGTACAAAAGCTTTATAACAGCTGCAGCAGCATTGTCGATGAAAGGAAAAAATAAAGAAGCCATTGCCTACATGAACACTGTTACCAGTAAATATGCACCTTCTAATACATTAGATTTAATGCTAATTAATTTTGCTTACGCGAATTGTTACTGGAGACTAAAAAATTATGGAAATGCGGAGAACTATTTCGTTAAATCAGGAATTGCTGCAGATGCTTTGGATTCTCCTATCACGTATCGTGATGTCTGTAACACATACGCTTCTATCGCTTTGTTTTATGGTAATCGCAAAAATCTGGCAAAGACAAAATTATATGTCGATAAAATAGAAGCACTTTCAAAAAAGTATAATAAAGTATACAATTCTGAAGCGCTACAGGTATCTTTATATAAAATGGATTCTTTAAAGGGCGATTTTAAATCTGCTTTAGCACATCATAAATTGTATAAGAAGTTAAGTGACTCTTTGATGAATTATGCTAAAAACAAACAAATCGAAGAACTTCAAATTCAATATGAAACCGTAAACAAAGAGCAAAAAATCAAACTTTTAAACCACGAATCTGGTTTAAAGGAAAGTGCTTTAAAAAAATCAAAATTATTGAATACCGTTTCTATTTGGAGTTTGGTTTTATTGCTAATTACAATTGCTTTGTTGTACAACAGATACCGTTTAAAACAAAAAAACAATGCTGAACTAGAACTAAAAGAAAAAGAAATCAATCAAAAGAATATCAATCTTAGACATTTACTGGATGAAAAAGAATGGCTTTTAAAAGAGATTCATCATCGTGTAAAAAACAATCTTCAGACCGTTATTAGTCTTTTAAATTCGCAATCGGCTTATTTGGAAAATGACATGGCATTGTCGGCCATTAAAAACAGTCAGCATCGCATTCATTCTATGTCACTGATTCATCAGAAATTATACAATTCAGAAAATATTTCGACAATCAATATGCCCAATTATATCAAAGAATTGGTGGAATATTTAAGAGAATCTTTCTCACTTGGTCAAAGAATTCGTTTTGACTTAAAAATTGATCCGTTAGAATTGGACGTTGCGCAGGCTGTTCCACTTGGACTTATTTTAAATGAATCGATTACCAATTCAATTAAATACGCTTTTCCGGAAGATAGAACCGGAATGATTTACGTGACTCTACAAGCAACTTCTGAATACAAATATCTATTGACAATTGCTGATAATGGAGTTGGGTTTGATACTGATATTAGTGCCAAGAAAATCAATTCGTTTGGCTTAAGCCTGATCAAAGGTTTAAGCGACGACTTAGATGCTACTTTTTCAATGGAAAATAAAGACGGAACCATCTTGAAAATTGAATTTTCTAAAGAATTTCCAATCAGCGAAAAAAGAAGATAATCGAAATGGCGAAATCTCACTAATCTAAATCCATTTAGCGAAATATAGCACTTTTAAATGCATAAAAAACGCTAAAAACACTATAAACAGGTGCTTTTTTGGCATGGCATATAAATTGGTTTTAAAGAAATACTAATCTTTAAAACCATTTTTTTTATGAAAAAGTCAATAGTATTATCAGTACTTTTATTCTTAAACTACAGTATCATAAAAGCTTGCGATAAATGCAGTACTTACAACAATTCCGATTTTAAAATAAAGTCTGCCTCAATTACGCATAAAGCAGATTTGGGCTTAACGGTGTGGGATATAAAAGTAGAAGGAACAGCCGGAAAAACAATGCCCAAACCAGTCGGACAGTTAAATGGTGCTCCCGTTTTAGCTTATGTTTTTCCAACAACCTTAAAATCTTCTGATATTGGTTTCGGTCAAGCCGAAGGAATTGTGGCATTGGCCCTAACTTCTCACCCTGATTTTGAAGACACTCCACTTTGGGATGAAAATCTAGATGGAAACTATCTAAATGACGGTTTAATCTGGCATGCCCACTGGGTTTTATTAGTTGAAGACCAACGTGTAGCGGGCGGACTTTCTGTGAAAGAATTTACGAAAGGTGATCCAAAAGTAGTTTTACCACCAACAAATCCAGGAATGGCAATGTATATGGACAGCCCTGGTTTTAATATCGTCGCCAAAGGAAACTCCATAAAAGTAATTGTACCCGATTTTAGAATCAACAATAAAACCAATTTTAAGTTTGATGCTGTTAGCTGTTATATGGAGGTTAGCACTGGTGCAGGAGGTTCGCATGATGCTGAAGGTTCAAAACCAATGCTTGGCGTTTACAAAGTTTATACAGTCGCGAGTGGTAATCTTTCATTACCCTATTCTGTAAAGTAATTAATCCTAAAGTTTAAACATCATGAAAAAATCAACTTTCTTAAAAATGATCCTGATTCCTTATATAATTCTAACCAATATGACAATGAAAAGTTACGCACAGGCAGACTACGCCACAGATCCACATTTGACTCCGGCTGTTAAAGCATTTTTGAAACCACTAAATGCTGGTGGAGCTCCATTAGAATCACTTCCCGTTGCAGATGCACGCAACGTCTTGGTTGGTGCTCAAAATGCTTTTAAAGTAGATTTATCAGGAATTGAGGAATCTGAAAAAGAAATCACAGCAGACGGTTATAAAATTATACTCAATATTGTTCGTCCGGCAGGTGCAAAAGGAAAACTGCCTGTTTTTATGTTCATTCACGGCGGTGGTTGGGTTTTAGGAGATTATCCAACACACAAACGCATGGTTCGCGATTTAACTGTACTTACAGGTTATGTTGGTGTTTTTGTTAATTATTCTTTAGCTCCAGAAACCAAATATCCGCAA
The DNA here is from genome assembly GCF_020026915.1 of Flavobacterium potami. Lineage (GTDB taxonomy): Bacteria > Bacteroidota > Bacteroidia > Flavobacteriales > Flavobacteriaceae > Flavobacterium > Flavobacterium potami. Next base: position 512,551 of record NZ_JAINUY010000003.1, read on the forward strand.
CCTGTAAATGAGGTTTATGCTGCCGCAAAATGGATTGCAGCACATGGAAACGAAATCAATGTAGACGGAAGCAAACTAGGAATTGTAGGAAACAGTGCCGGCGGAAATCTGGCAACGGCAAGCGCTTTAATGGCGAAAGAAAAAGGAACTCCATTGTATAAAGTCCAGATTTTATTTTGGCCTGTAACCGATGCCAATTTTGAAACAGAATCGTATAAAAAGTACGGTAAACAACGTTTCCTTACTGATACTTTAATGCAATGGATGTGGAATCAATACGTTGATCCATCTAAAAGAAAAGAAATTTATGCTTCTCCGTTACAAGCCAGTTTATCTCAATTGAAAGGTTTACCTCCTACTTTAATTCAAGTCGCTGAAAATGATATTTTAAGAGACGAAGGAGAAGCGTACGGACGAAAATTAAGCGATGCGGGAGTTGTGGTAACAACAGTTCGATACAATGATGTCATTCACGATTTTGGGTTATTGAATGGTCTTGCTGAAATTCCGCAAACTAAAGCGTTGTTTCTTCAGGCTGCTGCGGAACTTAAAAAATATTTGAAATAATTCTCATTCTTTGAAAGACAAAAGAACACAACACACTAACAAACAGTATTTTACAAAAATAAATTTGTAAATTTAATTTCAAATTTAGAACTATGTTAATACAAGAAAATACTGGATTAATTCTAATTGACGTTCAAGGCAAATTGGCTCGGATTGTAAATGAAAGCGAAAAATTAGCCACAAATTTGGAAAAATTAATTCGAGGCTGTCAAATACTTTCAATTCCGATAATTTGGGCAGAACAAAATCCGAAAGGTCTTGGTTCGACAATACCGGAACTGGAAAAGTTATTAGTGCATCAAAAACCAATAGAAAAATATTCTTTTAATGCTTTTGATGATGAAACTTTCAAACAAACAGTTTTAGATTCTGGGAGGAAACAATGGTTAATATGCGGTATAGAAGCTCATATTTGTGTTTATCAAACCGTTATGGGACTTTTGTTAAATAATTTCGACGTTGAAATTGTAGCGGATTGTGTTTCTTCAAGAGCAAAAGAAAGTGTTGCTATTGCTTTGCAAAAACTTCAGAATAAAGGAGCCTATTTAACTAGTCTTGAAATGTGTCTTTATGAACTTGTAAAAGATTCTAGACGAGACATCTTCAAAGAAATTCTAACATTAATCAAATAAAAAAAACATGTCAAAATCAAAAAATATTGTGCTCATTCATGGAAATTTTGTCAACGAAAAAACTTGGGCAGAATGGAAAGAGTACTATGAAAGAAAAGGATATACTGTTTACGCTCCGGCAAATCCCGGACACGACGGAAATCCAGCTGATTTAAGAGCAAAAGTGCATCCAGAACTAACTACAACCGGATTTATAGCTATTGTTCATAATATTGCCAAGCTAATTGATTCTTTACCTGAAAAACCTTTGGTAATTGGTCATTCGATGGCGGGTATGGCTGCTTTAAAATTGGTAGAATTAGGAAAAGCAGCTGCAGGAGTAAGTATTGATGGCGCTCCGCCGAAAAATGTTTTTCCGCCATTTCAGACTTTAAAAACGGTATTGCCTGCTTTTGGTTTCTTTTCTTCTAAAAAATATTTTATGGGAAGTCGCGAATGGTACGACTATGCCTTTTTCAATACTATTCCTGAAACACAGAAAAAAATTGCCTTTGAAAAATTTGCAGTTCCAGAAAGTTATAAAGTCAGTCGTGAATTAGTTCTAAATTCTTTTTCTAACATTAATTTCAAAAAGCCTCACGAACCGATTCTTTTTATTGGCGGTGGCAACGATCATATCTTTCCTCCTAATCTGACAGAAACAATCGCTCGAAAATATAGAGCCAATGCTGGCCGTGTCGACCTTAAAATATTCGACGGAAAAAGTCATTTTATTTGCGGAGAACCAGGTTGGGAAAGTGTAGCAGATTATATTTTGAACTGGTATGAAGCTTTATAACTTTTAAAATTTCACTCATAATAATGCTAACCTCAAACGGTTAGCATTTTTTATATATTTCAAACAATAAAATATACCAACGATATATCGTTGGCAATCAATTTTGCTTTATTTTAAAGTTAGATGCATAATTATCAATACCTTCGTATTGCCAGTTTAACCATACCAAAAAATGTTTTCTAAGCAAACAAAGATCATTTTGTTTCTCCTTGTATTATTTACAATTGGAGACTTAAATGCTTTCGTCTCCTTTAAAAATAAAGATCAGATTGAGACGGTAGAAAAAAGCCTGTCTATTCCTAAAAAAAATAGTGATGATGATACTCCTTATACCGCTCAAGAGGTCAAAAAAGCAGAGCAGACATTGGCATCATTACCGGAAAACATCGATAAAATCAAAATTCTATTAAAGGTAAGCAACTGGTACGAGATCTCCTATGAGAATCCGACCACATTAGAAAAGGCTTGTAAATATGGTCACGATGCCCTTAGAATAAGCGAGATTTTGCATTCTAATATTTATGTTGGTAAATCTTATCTACAGCTTTCCATGGTTTATCAGCTGAAAGATAATAATCCGATGATCGAAATCTGCGCCAGAAGAGCCATCACCGCATTGACAGGAACCGATCAGATCGATGATCTGGCAGAATCTTGGGTCATGATCTGGTCGGCAAAAATGAGAACTGGAGCGCCAATAAACGAAAAATTGTCACCAATTTTTAAAGCCGCATCTTTATTCGAAAAAACAAAAAACAACAAAAGAATTGGCGACTGCTACAGCCAAATTAGTGAACTGTATTTTTCTCAATCCGATTTTAAAAATGCTTTGGACTTTCTAAAAAAAGCTCTCTTTTATTATAAAGCTGCCAATCTGGATGAAACCTCTATTTTACCTATTTCTTCCCGACTTCATATTATTTATGAAGCTGAAAAAAGAAATAAGGATATTATCCAACTTAAAAACAAAACGCTTTTTCAACAAAGCAAACTCAAAAACGAAGTGTTTTTGCGTAATTCAATGATCACATTTGTAGTGCTGTTACTTATTATTCTGGCACTGCTTTATAAAAGTTTTATTTTCAAGAAAAAAATAAATAAGATGCTTGAAATGCAGCAAAATGAAATCAATAAAAAAAACAATGCACTTCAAAATCTAGTAATCGAAAAAGAATGGCTGCTTCGTGAAATTCATCATCGAGTAAAAAACAATCTGCATATGGTTGTTGGTTTATTGGCAAGTCAGGTTGAATTTTTAAAAAATGAAGAAGCTGTTCAGGCTATTAACAACAGCCAGAACAGAATCCAATCTATGTCCTTGATTCATCAAAAGTTGTATCAGTCTGAAAGTTTATCGCTTATTGATATGCCTTCCTATATTTTTGAATTGACCGAATATTTAAAGGATTCTTTCGAAATCAGAAATAGAATTCGCTTCGTACTCGATATTGACAGTTTTAATCTACCGCTATCGCATTCTATTCCGATTGGGTTAATTTTCAATGAAGCTGTTACCAATGCCATAAAATATGCTTTCCCAAATGATGCAAAAGGAATTATCACTATTTCGCTTAAAACAGCTGAAAATCAAAAATACAAACTAATCATTCATGATAACGGTGTTGGACTTCCACCCGATTTTGATCCTTATAACAATCCTTCATTAGGTGTAAAATTAATGCACGGCTTATCTGCCGATATAGAAGGAAAGTTTTTAATTACGAATGTAAATGGAACCAAAATAACTTTGGAATTTACTTTCATCGAAAATAATCTCAATTAATTTAATTGCACAAAATGTCAAAATCATTAAAAATTCTGATAGTTGAAGATCAATTTGTAGAAGCAAATCATTTGCGGCTGATGCTCAAAAAAGCCGGTCATACTGTTACGGGAATGGCGCGTTCTGTTCCAGATGCCAAATATTATATTGCACAAGAAAGACCAGAACTGGTTTTATTGGATATTTTCCTTTCGGGAAAAGAAACCGGAATCGATCTTGCCGAAATATTAAAAGAAGACAACATTCCTTTTATTTATCTTTCTGCCAATTCTAATGAACAAGTGCTTAATAAAGCCAAATTAACGCATCCGTACGGTTTTTTAGTGAAGCCTTTTAGAGAACAGGATTTATTGGTTACCATCGAAATTGCCAGATACCATCAGGAGCACGGTATTGAATCTTCTATTAGAAAAGAACTTTTGTTTCAAAAACAACTGAAAACAATCGTTAAAAAAAGCGGTAATTGGGATGACAGAGTCTTGAATATTATTACTTCTTTACAATCGCTCATTTCTTTCGATCTGGTTATGGCTGTGTTTTACATGGACAACAAACTGACCAACAGAGTTCTTGGTTATGCCAGAACAGGTTTGCATGAATATCAGAAAATTGGAGTCGAAGAATTACAAAATATTACCGCTTTAAAAGAATCTGAAATTAACGAATTAAGAAACAGAAGCAAAGTAGAAAAAGAAGCTACTTTTTATAACGGTCAGGATTTTATTAAAATTTGTGATAAAACACCGATCAAAAAAATGATTGCTAATTCGATGAATATGAAATCGAATCTGATGTTGCCAGTTCCTTTAACCTTATATGAAAATGGTGGTCTCTATTTGTCTTTTTTTAGCAGACAAGCTGATAATTACAACAAAAACCATATTACCTTGTGTGAAAGACTTCAGGAACCTTTGATTTATGCTATTCAAAATTTAGTTAATGCTGATAAAAAATTAGATACTAAAACGAATACAGCTGCAAAATCTAATAACGGAAAAAATACAAAATTTTCTGGCTTTGAATCGATTGTTGGTAAAAGTCCCGCTTTATTAAAATTATTTGACCATATTTTGCAAGTCGCTCCTGCCGATACAACCGTTCTGATTACTGGAGAAAGTGGTACAGGAAAAGAAAGTATTGCCAATAGCATTCAGCAATTGTCGGATCGAAAAGATCAGCCGTTTGTAAAAATTAACTGCTCGGCATTACCTCCAAGTCTTATCGAATCTGAGTTGTTTGGACACGAAAAAGGTTCGTTTACAGGCGCCACAGAAAAACGAATTGGTAAATTTGAACAAGCCAACAACGGAACTCTTTTCCTGGACGAAATTGGTGATATGCCTCTGGAAATGCAGGCAAAATTACTTCGCGCCATTCAGGAAAAAGAAATTGAACGTGTTGGAGGAAATCTTCCAATCAAAGTAAATGTGAGAATCATTGCCGCGACAAACTGCAAACTAGAAAAAGAGGTCGCAGAAGGTCGTTTTAGACTCGATTTGTATTATAGACTTAACGTTTTTCCAATTCAATTACCACCTTTAAGAGAGCGTAAAGAAGATATCGGACTACTAGCGCGTCACTTTATTGCTGTTTATAGCTCTAAAACGGGAAAAAATGTAACGGAAATTGCCGAAGATGCCTTAAAAAGTCTTTTATCATATCAATGGCCTGGAAATATTCGTGAACTTGAAAATCTTATCGAAAGAAGCATTCTTTTAGCAAAAACCGATACGATTGAACATATTCCGCTTCCTTCTTTTGAAGAAAATAGGATTACCAATAACTCCAACGAATGGTTTTTTAAGACCATTCAGGAAAACGAAAGAGAACACATTATCAATGTACTAGAAAAATGCAATGGAAGAATCAGAGGCGCTGGCGGAGCGTCAGAAATATTGGGCTTGCCTCCTACTACATTGGCTTCAAGAATGCAGAAGCTGGGAATTAAGAGAAGTCATTTTTAATTGTTATTGATCGAGTTTGAACAATTTTTTTATCAATCTAAAAACTATTCTTTTTAATCTGATCTGTATAAAATTCTCCTTATCAATAATAATTTCCATCGTTTATTTCTTTGACATATATCCATTTACCTTTTTCCGCTTTCATAATTACTATGGAAATAGGTTTAATAAACTGTTTTTTAGTCGTGGTTTCTGATTTCGCAAACAGAGCATATTGTTTGTTTTGATAAAAGACAGGATCAGAGAATGCGAATACAGTCACCTCGGAACTCTTTTCGCTCATAAATTCATTGTATGCTGTAGGTTTTGGGAAATCCTTCTCCTTCATAAATTTAATCTGAGGGTTTTTAAAATCGTCCTGTGTCCAAAAACTGGTTTGCACCCAAGTCTCATCTGTTTTATAGTTCCGATATCTTTTATTCATAAGATTCCAGTATTCCTCAACATATGATGGATCATTTGATATAATACTGTTATCAAGAGTGTTGTTGTTTATCGAAACCAGTGATCTTTCCTTAAAAAGATCCAATACATAATTGCTGTTTATTTTATTGGAAATAATAATTACAGTGTCCTTGACAGCAAGCCTTGAGCCTAAATAAGTATCTACAGGAGATGGCAGCAAGTCTTTTGTAGAAGAACAGCCATAAACCGATAAACCTATTAAAAATAATATGATAATTCTCTTCATGATACTTGCATTAATTATTTACATGGTTCTCCTACAGCCTTCTGTCCATTAATAGTTGAATTAACACTCTCGCCATTATATCTGCCAATAATTCTATTGTAGTCCACACTGTTTACTGGGAACTTTTTTTGAAATATAGGCGCTTCCTGTAGACCTCCCCAAGCTAAATCCGTATAGATTTGATCTGGAATATCTCCCTTCTTGAGTGCTTTTCCCGTGTCAAATTCCTGTAATGCAGCCCCTATCGCATCTACATAACTTTTTGCCATAGCATCATGATGTGCTGCATCCTTTGAGCCAGGATACTTCTTATCAACAAATTTTTGGTACAGCGCTGGAAAATCATCAAAAATTGCCGGATTATTTTTAGCAGTGTATTCATCAACAAGACTAAAAAAGTAGCAATGTACAATTTCATGTAATAAATTGGAAGCTCGGAATAACTTCGTTGCGCTGGTATAATTCGAACTTATCATTATGTTATAGTTGTTTGCCGTCCCCGAGGGAATAGATGATGCTGGTCTGCTGATCTTAGAACTTGATGTTATTTTTACGTTATAAACCTTACTGGTTCCCAATTCACTTAATACTTTTGCAATACTTGCATTTGTTCCTTTTTTCAACAGTTCAAATACCTTTTTCGGACAATCATCTAAACTGTCCGTAATAATCAGTTCTTCAATAGTTTCTGCAACTGCATTTACACTTGAACTACCCGAACCACCACCACTACTTGTAGCATCCCACGACATTCCCGATGCTCCACCCGATGGAGAATAACCCATACTTGAACCTCCACTTCCCCAAATCATGTCCCAATCGGTAGCATTTACTAATTTTGGTTTTCCAAGAACAACTACATCTTGCAACTGTCCACCATCAATCGTTTTTGCTGTTGTACTTGCAGCAATTTTCACTAGTTCCGAGATAATAACACCTTCCTTTGCCCTGAAACCTTTTAGAAATTTCCATTCGGATGAGTAAATAAATATCTTTCCAGAAAAAAGAGAAATATTAGAACCTTCATCGGGTTGCATACTGAAGATAACCGTTTTAATTTCATTGTCTATTTTTACAGCTAAAAGACGATTATTCTGAAATTCGTTATTTTCAGAAAAAGGAATAACGGTCAATAACTGATCGCTACCGTTTATTATTTCTTGCGTTGCCTGATCAAAGTCAAGAGTGCTTAATTCATCAGTAGATGATTTAGCTAATGAACTATAGGTTGAATTGGTCAAGAACGCTTTCAATTCACTAAAACTAACAGTCTTGATATTGCTTTGCTGCTGAATTGTATTTTCACTATCCTGGCAATTGGTTAGTGCTAATGTGATGATAAATAGCACTATTCTTTTTAAATTTTTTGTTATTTCTGGCTTTTTGCTGGTCATTTTTTATTGCAGTTTTTTCTTTCAAAAGCAAAAATATATTTTTTATATATTTTTTAAAAAAATATTTAGATAATTCTTACTATTTTTTTTCATCTTATTTCTTAGCGCTAAATAAACATTCCTAAAAAACTTTCATGTCACTAGCCAAAATCCTAAATAAACAAAATCTAAAAAAGTAGAAAGAATGTGATTTAAAAAAATACTAACTAACAATTAAGCAAGTAACGATATAAAGTCGCCTTTTCTTCGTTTAACGACGAAATATAGTTTGATGCAAATCTTCACAAAGAACACAAGTCCTTAAAAAACAACACCTTAACTAAAAAGGTTCGATTTTAGCATACCGTTTGGCATAACATTAAAACAATGTATTATGCAAACTGAAAACCCTACTACAATTCTATTTATTACCGGCGCTTTTGTGAGTAATAAATGTTGGGATGAGTGGAAAGCTTTTTTTGAAAATAAAGGCTTCAAAACTCTGGCTCCTGCTTGGCCATATAAAGATGCTCCCGCCGAAGTATTGCGCAAGCGTCATCCGGATCCGCAGATTGCTGGGTTGCGTTTGACTCAATTAATTGAACATTTTGAAAATATCGCCAAAAAATTACCTGAGAAACCGATTCTTATCGGCCATTCTATTGGCGGATTGATAGCACAAATTCTTCTTCAGCGTAATTTAGCTGCCGCTGCAATTGCCATACATTCTGTTCCGCCCCAAGGAATTATGACTTTTAAATTTTCGTTTTTAAAAGCCGGTTGGGGACCACTTGGTTTCTTCACTTCAACTAAAACAACTTTTATGATGAGTTTTAGTCAGTGGCAATATGCTTTTACAAACGGAATGCCCGAAGAATGGCAGGAAAAAGCCTATTACGAATCGGCAATTCCAGAATCTAAGTTGATTGTTCGTGATACGATAACTTCAGCAGCAAAAGTCGATTTTAATGCTCCTCATAAACCACTTTTATTGATTGCAGGATCTACAGATCACACGATTCCAGAATCTCTCAATTATTCCAATTATAAAAAATACTCCGACAAAAATTCTGTAACCGACTTTAAAGTTTTTCCAGATCGAAATCATTTTGTCCTCAACCAGCCGGGCTGGCAGGAAATTGCAGTTTATATACAAGACTGGATAGAAAAACAACACGTATAAAATTAAAAACCAATTATTTATTAACCAATTATTCTATAAAATTTCAAATTATGAAAACGAATTTAGTAAACACCGCTTTTTTTAACTTTAAAAGTAAAACTACCCAACTCTTAGTTCTGGGACTTTTAATATTGACGATTATTTCCTGTAATAAAAAAACAGAAGAAACTCCTGCAGCAGAAGCTAAACCTGCTACAGCAACAGAAACAGCTGAAGTCGCTCCGGCAAATCCGCCATCAAATTTTAAACATGCCACAGCAACTGTAAACGGAATTAAAATTCATTACGTTGTGGGCGGACAAGGTGATCCTTTAGTTTTAGTTCACGGTTTCGGTCAAAACTGGTACATGTGGAATCGCTTATTGCCAGAACTTTCTAAACATTTTACCGTAATCGCTCCCGATTTAAGAGGTGTTGGCGAATCTGATAAACCAGAAAGCGGTTATGACAAAAAAACAATGGCTTCTGATATTCACGAATTAGTGAATCAGCTTGGGTATAAAAAAATCAATTTGGCAGGACATGACATCGGACTAATGGTGGCTTACGCTTACGCGGCACAATATGGCGACAGCGTAAACAAAGTAGCTTTGATGGACGCACTTTTACCTGGAATTGAGCCTGTTTGGTCGAATGTAAAAGGATCAGCTTGGTGGTTTGGTTTCTTCGCATGGCCAGCTTCTGGAGATATCGTAAAAGGAAAAGAAAAAGAATTCTTAACTAATTTCTGGCCAGTTGTAGGACACGTAAAAGATCCTTTCACTCCAGAGGAAACTACAGAATTTATTAGAGCTTATGCTACTGAGGGCGGAACAACGGCTGCTTTTAAATGGTTTGGTGAATTTGACCAAGACGGAAAAGACAATGTAATTTTCATGAAGAAAAAACTAAAAATGCCACTACTAGCTATGGGCGGGGAATATTTCGCTGCAGCTTTCCTTAAAGATCACTCCAAATTAGTAGCAGAAAATGTTACGGAATCTAAAATTGCTGGTTCAGGCCACTGGTTAGTTCAGGAAAATACAGCTCAGGTACAAAAAGATTTACTAGCTTTTTTTCTAAGTAAATAATTAAAATGCTTAACGCTAAAATTATTTTAAACACATAGAAACTTGTTTCTCAACACATACACACAATCAATATTCTATGATTCTATGTGTTTAAAAAATTTCATCATTACCCTAATTTTTTATTATGAAAAATATATTATTAATTCTATTGCTTTCTGCGGGCTTGGCATCTCAAGCCCAGCAAAAAGCTGATTTGATTATTTATAATGGAAAAATTGCAACAATGCAGAAACAGAACGAATTTGTTCAGGCCATTGCAATGAAAGACGGAATTATCTTGGACATTGGAACCGAGAAAAACATTCTTTCTTCTTATAAATCATCAGCAACCAAATTAATCGATGCCAAAGGAAAAACAGTAATTCCAGGATTAAATGATAGTCATATGCATGTAATTCGCGAAGGTTTGAATTACAATTCAGAATTGCGCTGGGATGGTGTAAAAACCTTAAAACGTGCTATGGAGATGTTGAAAGAACAAGCAGCAAGAACTCCAGAAGGTGTTTGGATAAAAGTTATCGGCGGTTGGAACGAATTTCAATTTGAAGAAAAAAGACAGCCTACAATTGACGAAATCAACACTGCAGTTCCTGATAAACCTGTTTTCATCACGTATTTATATGGAAAAGCATTTTTAAATAAAAAAGGAATCGAAGTTCTCGGTTATACCAAAGATACCAAATACGAAGGAAGTGTTTTAGAACAAGATTCAAAAGGAAATCTAACAGGTTTAATGTATGCCAAAGAAACGCCAAAAGCGATTTATATGACTTTGGGATTAACTACAAAACTAAAACCAGAAGAACGAATCAACAGTTCGATACAGTTTAATCACGAGCTGAATCGTTTTGGATTAACCAGTATAATTGACGCCGCGGGAGGAAGTCAAAACTTTCCTGCTGATTATGTTACGTCGCTTGAATTGGCAAAACAAAACAAATTGAGTCTTCGTATTTCGTATTATTTGTTTGCACAGCAAAAAGGCAGAGAATTACAAGATTACGAAAAATGGGTTGCCGAAACTCAAATCAATAAAAACGATAATCTGATTGTGGCAAATGGTTATGTCGAAGAAGGCGCTGGAGAAAACATAACAGCTTCAGCGGCAGATTTTGAGAATTTCCTCGAACCCAGAATTGTTTTATCTGATGAAATGGAAACCGATTTAGAACCTATCATTCGATTATTAGCCAAAAACAGATGGCCGTTTAGACTTCACGCCACTTACGGAGAATCTATTGACAGAATGTTGAATGTGTTTGAAAAAGTAAACAAAGAAATTCCGTTTAACGGATTGCGTTGGTTTTTTGATCATGCTGAAACAATTAAAACTCCCGAATTAGAAAGAGTTAAAAAATTAGGCGGCGGTGTTGCGGTACAATTTAGAATGTATTATCAAGGTGAATTGTACAACAAAATGTATGGCGCTCCAAAAACACAGTTACCTCCAATAAAAAAAATGCTTGAATTAGGAATTCCGGTTGGCGCAGGAACTGATGCAACGCGTATTTCAACTTATAATCCGTGGATGTCTTTGCATTGGCTTTTGACTGGAAAAACGATTGGCGGTATGCAGTTCTGGCCAAAAGATCAGGTTTTGGATAAGTTCACTGCTTTGCAATTGTATACTTCTGGAAGTGCCTGGTTTTCTGGTGAAGAAAAAGACAAAGGAAAATTAATCAAAGGAATGTACGCTGATATAGCAATTTTATCTGATGATTATTTTTCGCTTAAACCGGATGATGTTCGCAAAATCGAATCGGTTTTGACGATTGTGAATGGTAAAATTGTTTACGCTTCCGCGGAATATAAAGCGTTGAATCCAGAAATTCCTGCTGTAATTCCGGATTGGTCTCCAGTGAAATATTTCGGCGGTTATCAGAAACAATGACAATGACAATGACAATGACAATGACAATGACAATAGTAATAGCAATGAAAATTTCACGCAGATGACGCTGATTTAGGCAGATTTAAACGGATTTTTTATCTCATTTTGAAATCCATTTAATCCTCATAATCTGTGGCTAAACTTTTTTAAAACTTAAATATAGAATCATGAAAAAATATAATTATCTCTTAATAATCATACTTTTTTTCGCTGCTTATTTATCGGCACAAAAAACGTATGCACAATTTCCCATGCCTCCCGAAGTACCAATTTGGGATGGTAATAAAGTGAATTTACAGCTGCATAAAATCTCTGAGAATGTATATGCAGTTTCTCCTTCAACAACTGAAACAGAAACTACAAAAGGAATTCCGCAAGCTACTTCTGCGGGATTTATTGTGGGTGACAAAGGTGTTTTATTGATTGAAACCATGCTGAACAAAAGATTATATGATCAATTGTATAAACTAATTCGTTCTGTTACGCCAAAACCTATTGTTTATGCTGTAAACACAAGTGATCACGGCGATCATTGCTTTGGAAATTATTTACTTCCAAGGGAAACCATCTTAATACAAAACGAATTCTGTAAAGAAAATTTGGCTAAGAATTACGAAGGAATCAAACAATTTATGATCATGCTTTTTGGAAAAGATCGCGGGATTGAACAAAGTGTGTATCGTCCCGCAGATCTTACAATTGCTGTGAATCAGAGTTTAAAACTGGATATGGGAGGCGGAAAAATCGTAGAAATCATTAATACCGGAACGGCACAATCTCCTGCCGATTTGTTTGTATTTCTAAAAGATTCTGACAAAAATGTATTGTGGGCCGGAAATCCGTTTATTGCTGAAAGTCCGACGATTCCGTGGTTATTTGACGGTTACTTTTTGGAGCCTGTTCGCAATCTCCAAAAGATTTATGATATGGTTGGTGACAATGATGTTGTGGTTCCTGGTCACGGCCGAATTACCAATAAAAAAGGAATAAAATATACCATTGATTATGTAAATGCTTTGAAGAAAAATGTAGAAGATGCCGTGAAAAAAGGCGAAACTTTAGAACAAGTAAAAGCATCGGTAACAATGAAAGAATTTGATAAAGGATATGTGCTTTTTAATTGGCTGCATTACAATTTCAATATTCCAAACGCTTACAACGATATTAAGAAAAACAGTTTAGGCAAATAGCCATGAAAAAAATCATTCTATTATTTCTTATTTGTATACAACTTCAGGCGCAATCTTATCCCGATTTTAAACCAATGAGATTTGATGAAAATTATGAAGTTTTACAAAAAGATACCGTTAAAAACTGGTATAAAACCATGAAATACCTGCCTCTCTCCTCTACAGGGGAAACTTATCTGAGTTTTGGAGGAGAAGTCAGGTATCAATATTTCTATGCCAAAAATGAAAAATGGGGAGATGATCCTGTCGATAATGACGGTTACATTTTAAACCGATTTTTGCTTCACGCCGATTTTCATGCGAGCAAATACTTTCGAGCTTTTATTCAGCTTCAAAGCAGTAATGCAAATGGAAGAATTGATCCAAGCCCGGTTGACAGCGATCCGCTTGAAGTACATCAGGGATTTATTGATATTAATGTGCTTTCAGAAAAAAACAAACAATTGATTTTTAGAGCTGGAAGACAGGAATTAAGTTATGGTTCTCAACGTTTGGTTGCTGTTCGTGACGGACCCAATAATCGTCAGTCTTTTGATGGTGCGAAAGCTATTTTAGGTTTAAATAATTTTCATGCTGATTTATTCTACAGTCATTATGTAGTCGCACAAGACGGTATTTTTGATGATTATTCGAATAAAAAAAGGCAGTTTTGGGGAAGTTATTTTGTGATTAATAAAATTCCTGCTATCAAGAATATTGATCTTTATTATTTAGGTTACAAAAGAGCCAATGCCAATTTTGATGATGCCAGCGGAAAAGAATTACGTCATTCTGTTGGAACACGCATTTGGGGAAAATATGAAGATTGGCGTTATGATGCTGAAGCCGTTTATCAGTTTGGAGATGTTGCTTCTAAGGACATTAAAGCTTGGACAGTTTCGCTGAATACGGGATATCGATTTACATCGGTAGTTTTAAAACCTGAATTTGGATTTAAAGTAGAGTTAATCAGCGGAGATAAAACCAATGGCGACAATCAGTTAAATACTTTTAATCCATTGTTTCCAAGAGGTGCTTACTTTGGATTGGCTTCTGTTATCGGGCCTTCTAATTTAGTTGATTTTCATCCGTCATTAAGTTTCGAACTATCCAAAAATATCGATTGGGTTATTGATTATGATATGTTTTGGAGATACAGTTCTGAAGACGGAATTTATGGTCCAAACACAATCATGATTTATCCGGGAAATGCAACGGATGCGAAAGAAATTGGAAAACAATTGGAAAGCGAAATTATCTACACACCGAATCAATATTTGTATTTCCGCGTTGAAGCTACTTGGTTTAAGGCAGGTGATTTCTTAAAAGCGGCAGGAACTGGAAAAGATATGTTTTTTACTGGCGTTACGATGCAACTTAAATTTTAACTTATCTAATTGATAAATTTCTTAACACATAGAGACATAGATTTCTGCTTGCTGGAAAAGAGTATTGAAAGAAACTAGTTTCTAACACATAGCTATGTGCATTAAAACGAAGTGAAACGCCTTTTTTAATTTAAAGTATGGCTATGATTCTATGTGTTTAAAATTTGAACTAAACATCTTTATTTCCATTATTTTTTAAAGACGTGAAAATGCAGGTTAAATTTTAAGTTTTTTTCTTTTGCGTTGAGAATTACTCGCAAAGGCGCAAAGTTTTATTGAAAGTTTAAAGAAGAAAAAACTCTGCGCCTTTGCGAGATTAAAACATACAGAATAAAATGACCTTTGATAAAACTCAAAAGATAAAAAAATGACAACAAGAAGAAATTTTATAAAAATCGCTGGTTTGACGGGTGCTGCGGTAATGGCAAATCCTGTTGATGCATTTTCAAACCCAATAAAACAAGAAAAAATGGATTCTGAAATACAAAACAAATGGTTAGACGGTTCGCGATTAGTCGTTTCGGTTTCCATGCAGTTTGAAGCTGGTGGTCAACCTGAGAACGCAGAAAGTCCATTTCCTCAAAACATGCAGAAAGGATACAAAGATCTGCCTGGCGAAACTTGGTATCAATATGGTTATAAAGAAGGAATTCCGAGAATGTTGGACAATTGGGACAAACACGGCATAAAAGTTACTTCACACATGGTTGGTTCTGCTGTTTTGCAAAATCCAGCTCTAGCCAAAGAAATTGTGCAACGCGGACATGAAGCAGCAGCACACGGAATGAACTGGAGTTCGCAATATGCAATGTCTTATGAAGAAGAAAAAAAATTCATCAAAGCTGGTGCCGATGCTGTAAAAAGTGTTACAGGTTTTACTCCTGTGGGTTACAATGCTAATTGGTTGCGACGTGGAGAAAATACCATTAAAATTCTGCAAGAAATTGGTTTTATGTATCATATTGATGATTTAAGCCGAGATGAACCTTTTATCATTCAAGCGAATAAAAAAGATTTTGTTGTGGTTCCTTACACCATTCGCTGCAATGATATTGTTTTAATTGAAGGAAAAAATTTCTCATCAGATCAATTCTTTAATCAGGTTAAAGCAGAATTTGATCAGCTTTATGCAGAAAGCGAATTCAAACGCAGACAAATGTCAATAAGTTTTCATGATCGAATTGGAGGCACACCACAAATGGTCAAAACAACCTCTGATTTGCTAGATTATATGAAGAAACATAGCGGTGTTACTTTCAAAAGAAAGGATGAAATTGCTAAAATGACACTTCAGGATAAATCGTCAATACGGGAATAATAAAACAAAAAAAGATAAAAATGTAAGCCTTAGAAAAATATATTTCTAGGGCTTTATTTTTTTTAACATATTCAACTGAAATTGATAAATTTGGTCAAAGAACGATTTTTACAACCAATCCAATAATTGTTGGATTTAAGATTAATTTCCATTAAAAAATAAAGAATGCTAGAGAACTTTCCTTTCTATTTAGGTATTATCGTAGTTATTTTATTGCTGATTATGTTGGCCAATAAAATAAAAGTAGCTTATCCTGTGCTTTTGGTTTTGGCTGGATTAGCGATTAGTTTTATTCCTAAAGTTCCAACAATAAAAATTGAGCCAGATCTTATCTTTTTTATCTTCCTTCCTCCATTATTATACGAAGCTGCTTGGACCGTTTCATGGAAAGAATTATGGCGTTGGCGACGTATTATTACTAGTTTCGCTTTCATTGTAGTTTTTCTTTCGGCACTTTCTGTTGCTTTAGTGGCTAATTATTTTATTCCCGGATTTTCTCTTGCTTTAGGATTTTTATTGGGCGGAATCGTTTCTCCTCCAGATGCTGTAAGTGCCGGAGCTATTTTAAAATTTGTGAAAGTTCCCAAAACCATGTCGTCTATTTTGGAAGGCGAAAGTTTATTGAACGACGCTTCCTCTTTAATCATTTTCAGATTTGCCATGATTGCCGTTGCAACGGAACAATTTATCTTCTATAAAGCAGCCATTAGTTTTAGTTGGATGATATTGGGTGGAGTTGCTATTGGTTTGTTGATCGGATGGCTGTTTATGAAAGCTCATAAATATTTACCAACAAATGCAAATGTTGATATTGTTTTGTCGCTGTTAACGCCTTACATCATTTATCTTGCGGCAGAAGAAGTACACAGTTCTGGTGTTTTGGCTGTAGTAAGCGGCGGATTGCTTTTGTCGAATAACAGACATCGTTTTCTAAGTAGCAAATCGAGAATTCAAGGCGTAAATGTTTGGGAAAGTCTATGCTTTATTTTAAACGGATTGGTGTTCATGCTGATTGGTTTAGATCTTCCTCAAATTACTTCCGGATTAGAAGGTGTGAGTCTTGCAACTGCTATTGGATACGGCGTTTTAATCACTTTTGTTTTAATTGTAAGCCGAATTTTATCTGCTTATGGTGCTGTAATTGTCACGTTGATTGCGCGTAATTTTATTACCGTTGCCGACCGTAGACATCCTGGTTATAAAACGCCTTTTATTTTAGGTTGGACAGGAATGCGTGGTGTTGTTTCGTTGGCGGCAGCCTTATCAATTCCAGTTTATTTGGATAATGGAAACGGTTTTCCACAGCGAAATCTTATTTTATTTATCACCTTCATTGTCATTCTTTTGACTTTATTGATTCAAGGTTTGACGCTTCCTTATTTCATCAAAAAAATAAAATTGGATAATATTTACGATCCCGTTTCTCCGGAAGATGCTTCTCAAATTTTAAAAAGAGATTTGGCCGCTCATGCTTTGTCTTATTTAAAAACAACTTATAATGATCAGTTGGAAAGTAACGCTTCATTGCAGCAACTTATCCTAAAATGGGAACAACACAGTAAAGGAATTGATGATGAATCAATTGGGAACGAAATCAAAGTTATCTACCTTGATTTATTAAATCAACAAAGACAATGGTTAATTGCAAGAAACAAAGAAGATCAGCATATTGATGAATCTATTATCAGAAAACAGATGTATTACTTGGATCTTGAAGAAGAAAAATTAATTCATTTTTAGCTACTTCATTTAAAATTCATTTAAAATGAAATATCTTTATGCGTGCGAAAAAGGAAAATGAAAGGGATAAAAATTGCAATCAATTTATGGTTGAGAACTAATCTAATTTTCTCTTTATGAAGAATTTATTTTCTAAAAAAACAGCAGCGATTTTACTAATAACAATCATTGCACTTGTTGTGGTTTTTAAAATGTATTCGGAAGAAAAGACTGTTGCAAAACCTGTAAAAAAAGCATATCCGCCCGGAGTTGTCTTTACTTTTGATGATGATTATATAGACGATTGGTACAATGCAGAAAAATTATTGCATCCGTTAGGATGGAAAGCAACTTTTTTTGTGTGCTGGTACGGAAGTCTGTCTAGAGATCAAAAAGATAAACTGCATTATTTGCAAGATATGGGGCATGATATTGCAGGTCATGGCTACAATCATTTGAATGCTTTAAAATATTCAAAGGAATTTGGCATCGAAAAATACATCAACGATGATATTGTACCTTTAAAAGCCGCAATGAAAAAAGACGGTTTCAACATTCATTCATTTGCCTATCCTGATGGCGCGCGCGATACCGATTTGGACAAGGAATTACTCAATCATTTTGATATTATAAGAGGAACTACTTATGATGAAATTCCGGCAGCACAACAATATTGTTATTATGAGGGAAATCGTTTAGTTTATGGATTAGGAATTGACGACGATTACAAACAATTCAATATTCCGTATTACAAGACCTTACTGGATTATGCTAAAGCGCATGACAAAATCGTAATTTTCTATGGTCATAAAACGGTTGAAAATGCCGATGAGAAATTAGAAACTCCTCTTTATGCTTTAGAAGAACTTTGTAAATATGCTAAAGAAAAAGGTTTGAAGTTTTATACGATTGATGATCTTGCTAAACTATAATTTCAGTTTTTTGCACTTAATTTTATGAATAAAGTTTTATTAGTTGAAGACGATCCGAGAGTGGCTTCTTTTATTATTAGAGGACTTGAAGAACAGCTTTATCAGGTCAAAAATGTAAACAAAGGTTTTGATGCCATTAATGAAGTAATGGAAAATACCTATGACATTATTATTCTAGATATCATGCTACCTGATTTAACGGGTTTTGAAGTTTGTGAAATTTTAAGAAAAAGAAAGATAATCGTTCCGATATTGATTCTTAGTGCTTTAGACACTCCACACGAAAAAGTAAAAGGTCTTCAGGCTGGAGCCGATGATTATCTGGCGAAACCTTTTATGTTTGAAGAACTTTTGGCTCGAATCAACGCACAGCTTCGTCGTTCTGAATTTAGCAGCGGGATTTTAGATTTTCAATCCTATGCAGGAATCGAAATCAATATGAAGGAACAAAGTGCATCGAGAGACGGAAAAGAACTTAATCTTTCGTCAAGAGAATTAAAACTGCTGATTTTTTTCATGAAAAACCGCGAAAAAGCACTTTCCAGAATTGCAATTGCCGAAGCAGTTTGGAATATTGATTTGGATATGAATACCAATACGGTAGATGTTTACATCAATTATTTGCGAAATAAAGTAGACAAGAACTTCCCTACTCCTCTGATTCACACGATAAAAGGAACAGGATATATGCTCAAAAACAAGATCAATGAATCTTAAAACCAAATTATCAGTCAATTCGACGTTGCTTTTTGCTTTTATTGTTGGACTTGTGCTGGCTGGTTCTTTTTTGCTTTTTAAAAACCATAGACAAGAACTTTATTATGAAAGACTGGAAGACAGTGCTTTGATCACCGCTTTTTTTTATTTTGAAAAAGATGAAATTACTAAAAATGACAGTTCGCGTTATCAGGAAATAGAAGTTCAATATAAAAAAATCACGAATCAAGCTATCCGAATTTACAATGCCTCGACTAAAGAATTGTACCTCCATGATGGAATTGATATTCAATTGAACGATAAGGTTTTAAAAAACATTTCTAAAAATAGAATCGTTCATTTCACTAAAGATGACAGACAGTTTTCGGGTTTATTTTATAAGGATAATCAAGGCGATTTTATTATTGTCGTTTCTGGAATTGACACGGTTGGAGACAGACAATTGGATGTTTTGGGTTTCATTTTTCTAATTTCTTATTTGATTGTTATTCCGCTTAATTTCTTTATTGGAAGGTTTTTAGCCAAACAAACTTTTAGGCCTTTTGAAGATGTTATTGCAAAAGTAAATACGATTACGACAGAAAATCTGCATTCTAGACTCGAAATGCCGACAAGCGGAAAAGATGAAGTAAGAGAATTAATCACCACTTTTAATTATCTTTTGGAAAGGTTGGAAAGCGGCATTACCATTCAGAATAATTTTCTAAAAAATGCTTCTCATGAATTAAAAACGCCGCTAACTATTATTATTGGAGATATCGATGTTTCACTCCAGCATCCGAGAACGAATGAACAATATGAGGAAGTTTTAAAATCACTTCGAAAAGACACTTTTCAGCTTAAATCTATTTTAGACGGTCTTTTGGTTTTATCTGGATTGCAAGTTGGCGAACCCGAACAAATGGAAACCGTAAGAATTGATGAGATTTTATGGAATGTATTAGAAAAAAAAGCAATCGAATATCCTGAATCTAAAGTTTCTCTCAATTTGGAAGCTCTTGAAAATGAGGAATTACTTTCGGTTCATGCCAATAAACACATGCTTTTTACGGCTTTATATAATATAGTAGACAATGCTATAAAATTTTCATTTCCTGCTCCTGTTTCTATTTTAGCTTTAGAAAAAGAAAAAAAACTTTTAATACAAGTTATCGATCAAGGTTCTGGAATTGCAGAAAAAGACAAAGAATCTATTTTTGATCTTTTCTTTAGAAGCGATCGTACACGACATATAAAAGGACAAGGCTTGGGACTTTATATCACGATGGAAATTTTAAAACGGCATCATATTACTTTAAACGTAGATTCTGAGTTGGAAAAAGGAACTAGTTTTTCGCTTTTATTTCCTTAAAAAAAATTCAATAAAAATCAGCTTTATAGAATTTTAAAAATGCCGTTTTTCTTAATTGGTAACATTCCCATAACACTCTAATCTATCTCTAATCTACTTCAAATCTACCTCTAACCCCTTTATTTCAGGGATTTTATACAAAGTATTGATTTTAAAGAGTTACCGACTTATTTATAAAATAACCTATCCATCATTCTAAATTAACATTGCATTTTTTTTTGATTTTTGGTTAACAATAGCCTTAAATCGAAACCAGTTAAAGAGAGTTTATTTGTCAAAAAATAATAACTAAAATAACATGACAAAACTAAAACTCTTATTCACGGCTTTAATGCTTCTAACTGTAGGAAGTATTTTTGCCCAGATTACAACTTCATCTTTGTCTTCTAAAGTCAATGATGGAACAACTGCAGTTATCGATGCTGATGTTACCTTGACTCATTTGCCTACAAATGCGGTTTACAGAACAACAACAGACAAACAAGGTCGATTCAGTTTCGAGAATTTAAATGCCGGTGGTCCTTACGAATTAGAAATTAAAAGTAAAGACACTAAAGATTACTCAAATGCACAAATTCATTTAGCGCTTGGCGACAATGATTTACCAACAATTGTGGTTGGAAAAGCAGACAATAATGTTTTGGAAGAAGTAGTAATTACAAGTTCTAAACCTTCTTCTAAAAATAATGGAACAAACATTAACGAAAAACAAGTAAACGGACTTCCATTAATTAACCGTGGAATTCAAGATGTTACGAAATTAGTTCCGCAAAGTTCAAACAACTCTTTTGCAGGAACAAACTTTAGATACAACAACGTAACGATTGACGGTTCTATTAATAATGATGCGATTGGTTTTAGTCCGTCTTTGGGTGGTCAGTCTGGAACTTCTGGAATGCCAGGAAGTAGTACACGTTCTAACTCAATCAGTTTAGATGCGATTCAGGATATTCAGGTTTATATTGCGCCTTACGATATTAAATTAGGAAATTTTTTAGGAGGAAGTGTTAACGCTGTAACAAGAAGCGGAACAAATACAGTAAGCGGATCTATTTATTCTTATGGAAGAAGCGCTGCACTTACAGGTCCAAACAATGCCGGAGACGGTTCTAAAATGCCAAAAGCTTTTGGAGATTACCAAATCGGATTTAGATTAGGGCTTCCAATTGTAAAAGACAAATTGTTCTTCTTTACGAATATGGAATATGCAGAAAGAACAGATCCAATTTTTTATAATGCAGGACAAACGGATGCCAACGGAAAATTGACTTCTTTAGTTGATAATGCAACGGCCGAACAAATTTCAAACTTCGTAAAAGCAAACTACAATTTTGATCCAGGAACTTACGACCAATACAACAACTTTGCAAAAAGCCAGAAATTCTTCAACAAATTAGATTGGAAAATCAACGATAAACATTCGATATCTTTACGAAATAATACTGTAGTTTCTCAAGCAACAAACTTAGAGCGCGATGCGGCAAACTTCAGATTCTCAAGTATGGATTTTACGCAAAAAAACCAATCGATCAGTACGGTTTTAGAACTTAAAAGCCATTTTAACAGTCAATGGTCTAACTCTTTTATTGCTAGTTATTCGGCTATTAAAGATTACCGTGATCCAAAATCGAATAATATTATGTTTCCTCAAACAGAAATTGGTTACAATGGAGGAACTATTTTCTTAGGAAACGATCGTGAAGCTACTGTTTTCAACATGAAACAAAACACAGCTGAAATTACAGATAACTTGACTTATAAAACAGGAAATCATACTTTATTATTCGGTACACACAATGAGTTTTACGACATCAATTATGGTTTTGTAAATGCACTTAACGGAAGAGTTTCATACAAATCTCTAACAGATTTTTTCAACAAACTTCCTACTCGTGTTCGTGGAACGTATCCGTTTGATGGTTCTACAAGAGATGAAATTTTTGATAATCCATATGCAAAATTCAAAGTAAATCTTTACAGCGTTTATGCTCAAGACGAAATTAGAGTTGGAAGCAGATTAAAAGTAACTCCAGGTGTTCGTGTAGATTATACAGACATTCCAAACAAACCAAATTTAAGTCCGCAGGTTCAAAATTCTCCAGCTGATCCAAATTATGGTACAACATATACATACACGCCTTTAAGCCAAATTAAAAACAACTTTTTCAGCACTGCTTTAGTTTCTCCAAGAGTTGGTTTTACTTATAATGTTGACGAAGACAAAACATTCGTAATTCGTGGAGGTTCTGGAATATTTACAGGTAGAATTCCGTTTGCATGGTTAGGTTATGCTTATTATAATGATGGTGTTGGTTACGGAAGTTACGACAAAAACAACCTTACAGCGGCTCAGGTTGCCGCTGCGGGAGATCCTTTGGCAACTGGCGGATTGAATGGTTACCACGATGCAACTCCAAAAGTACAAGCCGATTTAGTAGACAACAAATTTAAAATGCCGGCAGTTTTAAGAAACTCATTGGCTTTTGACAAAACTGTTGACGGATATAAATTTACAGTTGAAGGGATTTACACCAAAGTAATTCGTGATTTAGAATTTCAACAAGTAAACAAAACAGACAATCCGACTTATTTTTCTTATGATACAAATCACCAAATGCCAATTTATGCAGCAAACATAAATTCTGCTTTTTCAAATGCTTATTTGTTATCAAACACAGATAAAGGATACCGTTACAGCATTACAGAAATGATTTCTAAAACATACGATTTCGGTTTCAACTTTATGGTAGCGTACACTTACGGAGATTCTCGCGATATTACAAACGGAATTCGTAATTCTATGGAAAGTAACTTCCAAATGAATCAGTCTTTGACACCAAATAATCCGCAATTAGCGACTTCTAACTTTAATATCAAACACAGAATTGTTTCTAATGTTGGTTACGGAGTGAAATTAGCTTCAAACAATACCTTAACTGCCAATGTTTATTTCAACGCACAATCAGGAAATCCATTTTCTTGGGGATTTGTTAACTCAACAATTGCAGGAACAGGACAAGCAGCTGGTTTAGCTTATATCTTTAAAGATGCTGCAGAAGCTGCAAAATATATTGGAGTAAACAATGCCGGAGTTCCATCTGCAACAGCAGCTCAGCAAGTAGCAGATTACGAAGCTTTTATTAATGGAAATGATTATTTAAAAAGCAGAAGAGGAACTTTCACACAAAGAAATGGCGATACAACGCCCTGGAACATTCAGGCAGATTTAAAATTGATGGATGAAATTCAGGTTACAAAAGTGGGAACTTTTCAAATCTCTTTCAGTATGGCAAATATTGGAAACTTGATCAATAAAGATTGGGGAAGAAGTTATTTTGTTCCAAACACTTACAATTCAACAGCAAATATTGGATTAACAAAATCAGGAAACCTTGGTGGAGTTGCTACAGGAGATCCAACATATACATTCCAAAAGCCTACATCTACACCTTATACAGTAGATCAGTTAGCGTCTAGATTCCAAGGACAGCTTGGAGTTAGATATTCATTCTAAAAAAGTTTGTGTTTATTTTTTTTCACTATCTCCCAGTTTCAATGCTTAGAAACTGGGAGATTTTTATTTATAGTGAGATGTGAATTTGACAAGAAATCAAATTTCAGATGTAACAAACTAAAAGTAAGCCGTTTGTAAATTTGAACAATCTTAAAAACTAACGCCATGAAAAATCTACAAACAAACAAAAACGAAAATAAAATGGTTTGCAACAATCGTTTAAGCGTTTGTGCAGGAGACAATAACGAATTGATATTTCGTAAAACTTACGTAGGAGATTGGGGAGATTGGGACGAGAAACCAGATACTACATTCAAAGATCAGAATAATTATCTGGATGAAAATACAACTCTTGCAACAGCTGTATAATCTTTACTTATAAAATGTTTTTGTGTAATATTCTTTCCTAGAAAAGCTATTACACAAGAACACTTATAGTATTACTTAAATTTTCTTTGACTATAAAGTCCAAAATAAATTCTTTTACTTCATTTTTTGCTTCGGTCTCGAATGAATTGATATGAAATTCTTCATCCTTGTCACTAATATGAATAATTTCGGTATAACCTTTAGTAATTAAACTGCCTTTCAATTTAATTAAGTTAAATTGCTGTCTGCCATCTAATTCTTTGCGAACCTGTAGTTTTATAGCTCTTCCCATATGCAAATTTTTTAAATTAATTAATTGTCTTATAATTATAAATTTAGAACAATTAATCGATCAAAACTTTTTTTTAACATAGGTCACAACCTACTATTTATCAACACTTTATAAACATTTTATTTTACAAAAAAGAAGAGAAAATGTCATATAAATAAGGCGTTTTCAACTTATTTCCCAACAAATTGTTTATCACTCAATGTTTTCATGAAGGCAATAAGGTTCGTTTTTTCCTGTTCAGTAAGTGGAATTCTTTTGTCATTATTTTTAAAAATCGGATCCAAGTTGTCTGAATCGAGAACTCCCTTATCAAAATAATCCAAAACAGATTCCAAGGTTGCGAACTGTCCGAAACTACCATATGGAGCTGTATATTCTATATTTCGTAAAGTTGGAACACGAAAACTCATAAAATCTGATGGAATTCCGGTTACCCTTCCCCTTCCTGCTTCATTGGAATTAGTGTTTATTGGAAAACCAATATTTCTAAAACTTTGATCTGTAAAAAGTTCTGTTGCATGACAACTGGCACATTTCTGCTGAAATGTTTGATAACCTGCCAACTCACTTTCAGTAAACGTTTCGCCTTCCTTGCGCTTTACTTTATCGTATTTACTGTTTGCAGAAATCAAAGTATATTCAAATTGAGCAATACTTTTGTAGATTCTTTCGGGTGTAATATTCTCATCTCCAAATGTTTTTTTGAATAGAGATTTATAATCCGAATCATTTTCAATTCTCGCAATCACTTCCAAAATAGAAGAATCCATTTCCTCATGTGTAATAATCGGAACCAACGGCTGCGTTTCAAGCTGTAATTTACTTCCGTCCCAATTGTAAAATTTCAGAAACATTAAATTCTGAAGCGAAGGCGCATTTCGAAGTCCGATTCTGCCTTCAATTCCAATCGCCTGTGGATGATGGTCTGCAAAAGCATTTGCCTTAATATGACAACTTGCACATGAAATTGTATTGTCTGCGCTGAATCTTTTATCCGAAAAAAGCTTTTCGCCTAATTCTACACCATATTTTGTAGGTTTATTTGAACTCACAAAACTATTGACTTCGGGAAAATCAGCTGGAATTTCTAAAGCAATTTCAGGATTATCAATAGCCATCATATCCGAATCTTCATTATTACATGACGTTAATAATGATACGATTGCCATCAAAACAATTATTTTTTTCATTATAAATGAATTTAAGAAGCCGTCTGATTTTTGTTTCAGACGGCTCTGAAATAATTTTAGTTTTCTACGCTACTAACAGAAAACATTCCGCTAATATCGCTTGAACCATTTCCTCCTAAATTGTCTACAAATTTTACCATTTGAGCTGCCGTATGAATATTTGGCGTTGCATTATCATTCATTCCATCTCCAGTTGATAAAGTAATGGTGTTGATTTTTCCACTTAATAATTTATCAAAGTCAGCCTGAATTTTGATTTTTGGCGCTTTGCTTCCCACAACTGCATTGGTAGTCAGGTTTAAAGTAATGTCTCTGTAAGCGTTAACACCTTGTGTATAAGCTCCTGCTGTTCCTTCAATTGTGCTTCCGGTATGAATTGACATGGCTTTATTATCGGTATCATAAAAACCTTCCACTTTTGTAAAACGGTAACCACTTCCCCATTCCCACATCATTTGTGTGTCGTTTGCGCCCGCAGCAGCGTAGAAATTTGGAAAACGTACCTGATCTAAAGTGTTTTGTTCTGGTTTAATTCCTAATCCAAATTTAATCTGCTTGTAAGTCGCAGACGGAATATTACTTAAAACATAGCTCAACGAAGCTGTTTTAGATTGATCAATTAGAGTTGCGCCTTTATCCAAATCATTTACATTATAAGGAACTTCAGTGCCATTATCTTTTATCAGTCGAATGTTACTGATGACATACTTTAATTCTGAAAAATGATGGATTTGCCCTGCTGCCGAAGTATTGGTTGTTGCTGAAGTTGCTGTAGCATTTCCAAGAACAATCGTATTACTTTTAAAGGTATTCGTAAATTCAAGTGTTACATTGTTTGCCACTGGATTGTCATCGTCACTTGAACAAGATACAAACGCTAATGCCGCGATGGATAATAATAGGTATTTTTTTAAATTTTGCATTTCTTTTATTTTAATTATTGTAATTCTATTTTATTAAGGTTTATGCTGAAATTTTTTAAACACATAGAGACATAGTTTTTCTAGATTCAGAGAAGGCGTTTCACTTGCATCAATAAACATAGCTATGTGTTAGAAACTAGTTTCTTTCCAAAATCTTTATTAGCATTTAAAATAAATCTATGTTGCTATGTGTTAAAATATTTTCAACGGTTAGCAAAAAATAAAATAGGTGGCGGTACAAAAATTTCTAAATAAGGTTCGAAATGATTAAATTCTTTATAAATCAACACTTTATTAGCAATCATTTTTAGAATGTCAATTGGAAACTCAAAATTCTGATTCGGAAGCATATCGATCTTTTTAAAGATACTATTCAGTTCCAAATCATTCTTTTCAGATTTTTCTAATTCTTTCTTTAAATGACATTTTCCGTGGCATTGTAATTCTGGTTTGGCTTTGTTTTCGCAGAATTCTTTTTCTATCTCTTGCTGATTCAGTTTGAAGTGCACAACAATAAGTGCCTGTTGGAAAGAAACCAACAAGAACAAAATTGTCATTGTGAAACTAAAAACTTTTTTCATTTTATAAAGTGAATTTTAAAGAAGTAAAAATATTACGTCCCATTCTCGGAATATTTCCCCAATCGGCATAAGTGCTGTAATATTCATTTAATAAATTCTCTGCTCCAACCTGAATCGTTGTTTTTACTTTATTGATTTTAAAAGTATAATCGGCTGAAAGATTCCAAATGGTGTAAGCTGCGGTTTGATCTTCTCCATATTCCGGACTGTAATTAATTTGCGCAAAATCACCATTTACAGAAGTCTGAATTCCGAAGTTCTTATGCATAAAATGAAGCGAAGTCTGATAACTCAACGGACGAATAAAAGGCAGATTTCCACCTAAATTGTCCATTCCTCGTGCGTACATTAAGGTTCCTTTCCAATGTAAATGTTCTAAAATATCATAACCAGCATTTACAGACATATTCAAAAGTGTGGCATAATCTAATGAAGTATACCCTTTTACACCAACCGATTGATAATTCATCGGACTTCCCATGCTCAAAATTCTACCTATAATATAATTCTGAATGTAGAAATAGTTTATTTTTCCTTGAAGGCTAAATCTTTCGTTTTTAAAACCAGCACTTGCGTTTCCTTCATACGAAATTTCATTTTTTAGATTCGGATCACCGATATAATCGTAACGATCGAAACTATTATAAATGTAATACCCGTAACCTTCAGAAACAGAAGGCGCTCTGTGACCGTAACCTGCTCCAACAGAAAAGTTAAACTGATCAATATTCAATTGATAACCGGCATGAAGATTCGGTAAAAATCTAGTTTTTTCCTGTGGCGCTCCTGGATGAAAAATCCAGTTGAATTCTACATATTTCGAATAATTGTAATTCACGCCCAAAGAACCGCCCAAATTCAACTGACTTATATCTGAAAGATCCCAAGAATTATTCATCGAAAGTCCTGCGTAACGTGTGGTTACCCAAGGCCAGCTGTACGCAAACATCGTTCTTTCGCTTCGATCTTGCGGATACATACGCATTTCTGCAATAGACAAATTATCGTAAGCATTCAATTGAATTTCAGAAGAATAATTGTTCTTTTTTAAATTGGCTTTAGAAACCAAACCGTAAGTTGTACTCCAACCCGGCATGTCCATGTGAACCAAATTTTCAGGACGAGTCGTATCATCCATATAATGTTCAATGGCATTGAAATAGATTTTGGTATCTACCACTTTTACCAAACCGTCTTCAAACAATTGCTTGTAAGCAGCCGAAGTAATAAGCGCTCTAGAAAGGGACAAATCCATTGGTAAAGCTGGAAAACCAACATCTTTTGCCATATCAAAAATCGCATCAACTCTTACCGCAGATAATTCGCTTGTTTTATACGCTAAACCTACTGAGGTATTGAACTTTTTATATTGTGAATGTTTTACTTCGTCATCATTTCCATCATAATAATTGTCTGCTTTTCGGTACGAAATACTTCCGTCAGCCACAAATTTATTACTGGAATACGAAACATTTCCAAGATTAAAAAACTGTTTGTTGTTGAATTCAAATCCGCTTTGATAAGCTCCATTCCATTTTTTTTGGGCACTAAACGGCGTGCTTTTTCTTTTTAAATCGATACTTCCTGCAACCGTTGCACCGTGAAGACTTCCCTCCTGTCCAGATTTGATATCAATTGTCGAAAGATTATTACTTTCTACATAAGACGTAATTGGATCCATTTTATCCGTACAAGCGCCAAAAACGTGCATTCCATCAATGGTAACCGTCGAACGTTCAGTGCTCATATTATTTAACAAAGGTTCCCAAGCATAAGCACCTCTTTTTATGAAACTTATATTATCGGAAGAAGATAAAAATTCATCAACTGAAACGGCCATTTTCATTTCGGTTTCAATTTTCTTTTTAGCGGTATTTTTTACGGTTACTTCTTCTAAATTTCTGATGCTGTCGTGGTGTGCGTGCGGATTTTGAGCGGTTACTGACATTCCCAAAAAAAGCAGCATTATAATATATTTCATGTTTTTAGAATAAAGTATCAATATAAAGTTCACTTTTAACTCCTTCAACTCCAGGCGTAAAATCGGTTGGAACAACAGTTCCTTTTAAGATCAATCCGTTTTGATTCATCATAATCAGATTTAAAGTCCAATTTCCTGTCATCGTATAATTGACTACACCGTGATACAAACCATCATTTTGCTGTGTCAAATCCTGATTGTTTGGCGA
The DNA here is from genome assembly GCF_020026915.1 of Flavobacterium potami. GTDB lineage: Bacteria > Bacteroidota > Bacteroidia > Flavobacteriales > Flavobacteriaceae > Flavobacterium > Flavobacterium potami. Next base: position 542,135 of record NZ_JAINUY010000003.1, read on the forward strand.
AGAGTGATTTCCCATTGAAGGCTCTGGCATTCTTGGGTCTAATTTTAAAGTGAAACCTGTAACTTCTGAATAAGAAAATTGAGTAGGATCTGGAAAAGTTCCCGCTGCGGTTGTTGGTTTATTGTATTTGTAAATTCCCGCAACCAATTTATTTTCTGAAACAGTTGGTTTTTGAGGAGAAACCAAAGCTATAAAATACTGTTCGCCATCATTTCCTGTAAAAGCAGTCATATTCAGGTTTTTATTGCTTTGTTTTTGAACAGAAATATCTTTATTGATTTCATATTTCTGATTATCAGCAGTAAAACTCACATACAATTTCCAACTTGCTGTGGTGGTACTTTCGCCTGTAAAAACCGAATATCCAGCGTAATATTTATTTGTAGCATCGTAAGCAACATTATATTCATGCGGACAAGAACTTTTGCTTCCGTCAGCGTTTGTTGTTATAGGCATAAAAGTAACTTGAGAAGTAGTTACATCCTGATTCGTTTGTGTATTTACGACTTTCAGGTGAAGCTCATTATATCCTTTGTAAAATGTTCCATTTAAAGCGTCAATACTGATTTTGTAAATACCACTTGTAAAAGAAACTGCTTCTTTAAATTCGTAATACTCTGGAACTTGAGAACCAATTTCAGCTTCGTAATCTGTTTTATCGATGGTACACGAAGTAATTGCACAAAACATTGCAATTACCAAAAAATTAAAAAATTTCATTTGTAATGAAGGTTTAAAAACTGTTTAAATTTTAGCACAAAGCCATTCCATTTTGAAAGTCAAAACGCGCCAAGTGCCGTGAAATTAGATGGAAATAAGATCAACAGTTTCGGGAGTAAAAAATACTAAGCTTACTGTAAACCCAAGATTTTGAGTTTATGCATAAGTAAATCTTAGATTTAATTGTATAATGTCAATCACTGCATTAAAAACAATGACTTAACTAAAAAATTGAAATAGAAACCCTGATCTAAACGAAACAGAGCGGTGGATGAAAAGTAAGATTAGAAGCCTTGATCGGTTTCTTGTCGAATAAGATTGAAGAATTTTCTTTTGATTCCAAAACAGGAATAACAGCAAAATTAATTTCAGTAGAATTTTGAACATAAACCAATTCTACTTTTTCTTTTAAACTGTCCTGCATTTTTCTTTCGTTATCAGCATACTTTTTAATGCTTTTTTGAAGTTCGCATCGACCGTTACAAGTATTAAAAACTGATTTACGCTGCACACAAATAGTCTGTGCAATTTCCTTCTGGTTTATTTTGAATGAAGCATAAACGAACAAGCTGCCAAAAGATGGCGACAAAATTAAAATGGAAAGTACTATGATAAATAACCTTTTCAACTGCTTGTGTAATGTTTCGGCAACAAAAGTACATACTATTTTGTATTTATTTTAACGAAATCTCATTTTTTATTTAATAAAAGATAAAATCATCTCTTTTGTTTGTTTTTGAAAGAAAATATCGCATTATGATATCTTTTGTTTTTTATTTTTATTTAAATTTGAGTAATTCCAAGACAAAGCAAATTATAAAACCTGATACGATACTATTGACTAAATTTTAATCATCAACCCCAAATTCTTGTCGAATGAAAAAAAATCTAGCCGTAACTTTCTGGGCACTTTATATGCTCTTTTTTGCCATTCCGTTTCCTATGATTTTGTATTACGGAATCAATAGCGAACATGATATAGAAACTTTAATACAAAAAGATCCGTATTGGACTTTAGGCTACGTTTTAATTTCTGTATTACTTTGGTTAAATGTTTTAATTGGTTATTTCCAAAGATGGATTATTCAGGTTTTCATAACAAAGAATAATTTAGAAAGGATAAAAAACAACGGATTAAGACGTGAAGCACATATTATAAGTTCTAAAAAAACGTCTAAACCAAACGCCAGATTCAATACCTACGAACTTGAATTGTCCTTTAAAAATCTCTCCGATACCGAGATCATTCACCGAACTACTGTTACAGACAGCAAACCGCTGGAAAGACGTTTCGATGCGGGACAGAAAATAACGATATTATTGGACAGGAAAATGAAAAATCCTCCCTATTTTGTAATTTCTTCAGCAGTGGCAACTATTAATACCCGAAGTCTTATTTTAAGAACACTTGGCTGGCTTCTTTTTACTGGACTTGTAATTGTATATTATTTCTACGCTTACCAAAAAGAAAGTTTCGGAATGGGTTGGCGTTTTATGTCTGCAGGACATCCGCTATTGATTATGCCGTTGGTACTTTTATTTTATCGCGTTTTGGTTCGTTTTATATTTCAAAAATTAACAGGCTTAAATCAGGAATCTATTCCGCTAAAATTTAAAGGAGTAAAAACACAAGCAAAGCTCATCAACGTGAGAGAAACGGGAACCTATATAAATGACAAACCGATGATGCGTTTTGAAATGGAATATAACGATACCAGAAATCAGCTTCACAAAAACAGTTTGAAAAAAGTCATTGGCGTTTTGGATCTTGAAATGACGAGAAAACAATTTCTGGATATTTTTTATGATCCAGAAAATCCGATGCATATTGTTTTTGCAAATGATTTAAACCAATTTAATTTATGAGAAAAGTAATTCTTTCTATCCTAATTTCTTCACTGTTTTTGAGTTGCGAAGAGATCAAAAAAAGTATAGACGAAACGTTCAAACCTAATGAAGGTGTGGTTGAAAAAGAAATACAAAAAAATGCTTCAACAACTAATCAAAATCAGGAAATCAAAAAAGAAATTGATCTTTTGACCGATACCGCAACTTTAAAAAAAGCAGAAGCTGAATTGCGACAACTTCCACAATATAAAGGAAAGGAAATGTTTGTTTTTTCTATGCTTTATTTTTACAATGACGGAAGAATCAATGTCATGTTGCAACATCCTGAAAATCCAAAATATGTAGATACTTACGAATTTAGAGAGGGTAAATGGTCAGCGCCACTACCCGTTCAACTTTCTGTTCGCGATGATATCAAAAGTCGTTTGGTTCCTTTAAATAAAATCAGTTTTTTGAACGCTGCTAAAGTGGCTCAGATTTATAACGAAAAAACACAACAAATCGAGGGCGCAAAACCGACAACGAGTGTTTATGCCATTGTTTTCAATAATCAATTAAGATGGTATCCGACATCCATTCAAGGAAGTCGCGAACGCTATTCGATACAGTTTAATGAAGACGGCAGTTTGAATTCGTTTCAACAAGATTAACTAAAAAAGCTAAACCTTTACGTTTAGCTTTTTTTGTCCTATTTTGCGGAATATGTATAGTTTTAATGGTATAACTTATCAAAAAGTTCTGGAGAAGCTTTCAAATACTTATCTTTTCCTACTTCTTCATTCCATTTTTTGGTAATAAAATCGCTTAATTGCAATCTAGAATCAATTCCTTTAAAAGTCGGATTCACTTTCCATCTTGGTTTGTCTTTCCAATTGGCATTGATATAACTGATCGCTTTTACTGTTTTCGGATTATCATTTATAACTTTAAAAAACGGAACAAACCATTCGTACCAAGCCATTTTTGCTTGCTCTGGATTGGATAAAATCATTTGTTTCGTAAGTCCTGTATTCCCTTTCGGATCGTTTTTCCAGTCGGTTGAAGTCGGTGCGGCTTCACAAATAAAAACGGGTTTCTTTTTGGCTTTCGCGAAAGCAATCATCTTTTCTTGTTTGTAATTGTTGAAGAATGAAAATCCGCACCAATCTACATAATTATCACCGGGATACCATTTTTCTAAATCTTCTAAAGTACTTTCAAATCCTTTTGATTGCCAAACATACGCTACATTGGTTACACCTTGTTCGTCCAATTTGTCTTTAATATGTCTGAAAGCATTAATGTAAGCTACCCTTTCATAACGATTCCAAGGTCCGTCAAATTCGAAACCAATGCGAAGAAAAACTGGTCTTTTTCCTAAACTTTTAAAGAAATCACCCATTTTGATAATATAAGAATCCAATTCGCCGCTTGCTATTTTTTCTTCGGTATCAATTATTGCCAAACCAATAGCCAAAGCTGAGTTTTTAAAATCAGCATCGTTTAATTGCAAGGACATATTTTCTGGTCCATCTCCCCAATCTGCGGTTTCAAAAATTCCGTTTAAACCAGAATAAGTAAACGAATGTCCGTCAAACTCCTCTGTAACGTCGGGCATAATATCAGTATACATTGTAAATCCACCTGGAGCGGGAAAATGATCTAAATAACCATTTTTATCTTTTTCTGTTCCGCCCAAAGCATCATTTTCCTGACCAATAAACAGAATCACTTCGCCATCTTCAGGTTCAAATTTGGCTCGCTTTTGCTCTTTTATTTCAGCAACTTTTACTTTTTCGTTAGAAGATTGCTGCTTACAATTCACCAACAAAAAACAAAGTCCAATAATCATTGTATATCTTAAAATCATAATATAATTTTTAAATCGTTTTTCTTTCCTCAAATCTTTCCTCTTGCTTCTTGCTTCTATTTTCTATTCTCTATTCTCTATTTTCTATCTAAGCATCTAAAATCCTATACTCAAACCAATCAAAATCAGCATGAACAGTATTCGTTGCTAAATCCTGACAGCACAATCCGACCAAACAGCCCGTAAATGCAGGTCTGTAGCGTTCACTTTCGTCACGAACATAATCATCAGATAAAATGCTCATATCGAGTTTTTCTCCAATATTTTTGAAATCATTTCCATTTAAACTAAAACTAAACTGCAATGCATCGTGATTGATTTTGGCTCGCAATAGAATTTCTTCAATTCCGGAAACAATCACTATTTCCTTCTGTTCAATGATTTTATAATTACAACAACTTACAATAGAAAGTACTTTATTATTTATATTTTTTGTAAGATGCAGATAATGATAATGTCCTGTATTATAATACAAAACCAAGCCTGCCAAATGCTGAAATTTAGTCGGTTCAAAACGAATTGAAGTCGTAATCTGCGCATTAAAATGCTGTAATCTTCTCGCCACCAATGCCTGCGTATGAGTCGAAGTCAAAGATTCTTTTCCTTTTAATCTTAAAAATCCTGGACGCTCTTTTAAAGAAATCCATTCTTCTGATTGCGGAATTCTTAAAGTTTGAAAATCGATTGGCAGTTGATCCGAATCAAAATTTTCTTTTTCTGCGCTTTCGCGAAAGATAAACTCTTTTAAATCTGGGGAAGGAATTTCTAAACGAGGCAAATTAGAACCCGATTTCAAATAAGGCCAATCTTCTTTCCAGATAATTTCTTCGATTGCGGTTTCTCTTCCTAAAATGCATCTTCCTTGAACCGTTAAAGGTCTGCTTACCAAAAAGGTAACAAACCAATCACCGTTTTGAGTTTCAACAAACGATGCGTGTCCTGCTTTCTGCAATTCATATTCGGGTGAATTTCTTGCGGTTAAAATCGGATTTTCAGGATGAGATTCGTAAGGACCAGAAATAGTTTTAGAACGCATAACCGTTTCTGCATGACCGTATTCTGTTCCGCCTTCGGCAAGAATTAAATAATAATATTCGTTTCTCTTATATAAATGCGGACCTTCAGTAAAACCTAAATCAGTTCCTGACGTTAAGTAGAAGATTTCGCCAATTAATTTTTGTTCGTTTGTATCGTATTCTTGAAGTTCTATTCCTCCAAAAAATTTTCCTTTTCTATGATCCACCAACATATTGATGTACCATGTTTTTCCATCATTATCATGAAAAAAAGAGCCATCAAAACCTGCTGACGTAAAATAAACGGGCTCACTCCAATCTCCTAAAATATCATTTGTCGTAACGACATAATTCGGTGTATCTTTCCACACACCATCAAACGATTTTACATTGGTATAAACCAGATAAAAAGTTCCGTTTTTATACGATAAACAAGGTGCCCAAACGCCGCAGGAATCAGGAACTCCTTTCATATCCAATTGTGAAATTCGATTGAGCGGATGCGTAATTACTTTCCAGTTTTTGAGATCTTTTGAATGATGAATTTGTACGCCAGGAAACCACTCAAACGTTGATGTTGCGATGTAATAATCGTCTCCAACTCTACAAATAGAAGGATCTGGATTAAAACCTTTTAAAATGGGGTTCTGAATCATATCTTTTATTTTACGAAATCAATTTCTATTTGTTCTAATGATTTTCCTTTGGTTTCGGGAAGGATTTTATACAAAACAAAAAAGCCAACTAAGGCAATTCCGCCGAAAAGTGCAAACGTCAATGCGTTTCCTAAATTCGATAATTCCCAAGGAAAAACCTGCTGCACGACCCAACTTACAAATCCGTTTACAAAACCAATAACGCCAATTGCCAAACCACGATAGCGATTTGGATACAACTCGGATAATAAAACCCACATAACGGGTCCGAGTGAAAAGGCAAAACAAGCAATAAATCCCATTACGCCGATCAAAACCAAAACGGCGTTCATTTGCGTGGCGATTTCCAGAATCGAACCTTCGTTTTTAGCGTAAATCTGATCGCCTAAAAGTGATTTCATTTCATTTTTAAACGTGATATCATTATCATAAACTTTACCTGCAATTGGTTTTAATTTTTCGGCAATAGAAGTTTCTAAAAGCGTTATTTTATCTAAAGTCAATTGATATTTAGCTTCTTTAAATCCGTATGCACACAAAGCCATACTGATTGCAATTCCGGCAATTCCGACTAGCAATAAAGGTCGACGTCCCATTTTATCAATTAAAAACATGGCTACAACGGTAAAAGCAACCGTTATAAAACTCAATAAAACGCCTGACGAAAAAGAAGCGTCATTTCCAATTCCGGTTTGTTTGAAAATAGAAGTTGCGTAAAAATAAATCGCGTTGATTCCGGTAATTTGCTGTAAAATGCCAATTACAATTCCGACTGTAAAAACAAATTTTAGCGCCGGTTTAAAAAGATCCTTGATTTTCGGTTTTTCAACATTTTGATTGTCTTCTTTTAGACTTTCTAAAATAGATTCGGCTTCATTATTTGCATTTTGTTCTCCATGCATGGAAATCAAAACTTTTCTGGCTTCGTCTTCTCGTTTTTGGGTAAACAACCAACGCGGACTTTCGGGCACAAAAAACAAAAAGATATAATATATAATGGAGGGAATAATCACAATTCCGAGCATCCAACGCCAAACATTATTTTCGGTTAAAAAACTGGTTTTCGCTGAAGTATATAAATAATTGATGTAGTAATTACTCAAAAAAGCAGCAAAAAATCCCAATACGATATTGAGTTGCTGAATAGAAACTAATTTCCCGCGGTTTTCTGCCAAAGAAACTTCTGCGATATAAGTTGGTGCAATAACCAATGCGATTCCGAATGCAATACCGCCAATCATTCTAGCGATGTAAAGCATTTCATAAGAAAAACTATAAGCAGATAAAACGATTGATAAGGCATATAAAAAAGCTGCCAAAATGAGCAATTTCTTTCTTCCGATGATGTCGCTCAAGCGCCCTGAAACCAACATGGCAAACATTGCGGTAAAAGACGGTGAACTTACCACCCAGCCTGTTTGAAAATCATTCAGATTAAATTCTGGACCAACATAAGACATTACTCCAGAAATTATTCCTGCATCAAAACCAAATAAAAATCCTCCCAAAGACACTATAAAAGCTGCGAATATTGATTTTTTCATTTAAAATTACGTTTGTTTTTATTTCATAAATGGTTCGTAGAAGGATCTTAAACACTTGAAATGTAATTAATTTTTTAAAAAGTCGGACTGTTTTTTACAACAGCCCGACTCAGACTAACTGAACTAACTATAAACTACTTCCTAATATCCAGGGTTTTGAATTAAAATGGTCGGTCCCACTTGTTGAATTTCCGACGCTGGAATTGGCAATAATTCATCTCTTCCTACAACAAATACTTTTCCAACCGCTTCAAGAGCTGTTTTGGCATCGCCCCAACGTACTAAATCCGTGTATCTATCCCAGCCTTCAGTGGCCAATTCTCTTCTTCTTTCGTCTTTAACTCCTTGTAAATTGTAAGCTGGAATTTTCTGGTTTCCGGCTCCGTAAGCTCTTTCCGTTACTAATTGGAAAGAACTTGCACCGCTTAAAACTCCGGTTCCTCCCATTAATGTTGCTTCTGCATGCATTAGAAGTACATCGGCATAACGAATGATTTTTTCATTTAATGGCGAATCCGCATAGTTTTGCAAACCATCTTGTACTGCAGGCGGAATCCAATATTTGTACATACTGGCTTTAGATTTGAAAGCAGGCGTTCCTGTTGGCCAGAAATAATTATAAGTATCTGTTCCAAAAACCCATTGTCCTTCTGTTGCAAAATTGATGGATCCATCTGGATTGGTACTGCAATTACAAGAAATCGCACCTCTTCCTCCTCTTACAATGGTTTGAGGTGTAATGAAAGTATATTCTTTTCTACGATCTGAATTATCATAAAAATCGATTAATTCCTGTCTCGGCACACTATTTCCGAAAGCGCTGTTTCCAACCGAACTATTGAATAAGAAACCAAACATTTGATGTGTCGACGAACCTTGGTTAGAATAACTTTGTCCGCCTTCAAAATTGTTATATAAAGAACCACTGATATAACCGATTTCAAAGATGGATTCTTTGCCGTATTCGTTGTTTAAGTCCCAGTTGTCCTCGAATTTTTCTTCTAGCGAATAACCTAATTTCATTACTTCTTCGCAGTATTTTACGGTTTCATTATAATCTTTCTGATATAAATTCGCTTTCGCTAAAAAAGCATAAGCCGCACCTTTTGTTGCTCTTCCTTTTTTTGCTGCAATAGCGGGTAAAGTCTGCGCCGCTTCTAATAAATCTTTTTCAATTTGAACATACACTTCTGCTGCCGTTGCTTTTGGCTTTTTAAAATTATAAGAAGCATCTTTAATATATTCTGTAATTAGAGGAACGCCTCCAAAATGTTTTACCAATTCGAAATAAGCAAATCCGCGTAGAAATTTGGCTTGCGCAATTAATTGATTTCTAAAAGCTTCGTCTTTAATTTTCTGCGTTTCTGTAATAACGCCAATCGCAGTATTAGCTCGTGAAATCATCGTATACCATTTTTTCCACATTCCTTCCACACTTGGATTATTGGTCTGAATCGGATTTTTATCAAAAGCCTGACCAGCAACCCAAAACGTTGCCCATTGCGAAACCACGTTGTCTGCACGCATATCCTGAAACATAACCGGATACATATGTCTTGTCGCAGCGCCATCTACCTGCCAACGCAACGGATCGTAAGCTGCATTGACCAAAGCTTCAAAATCTGAATCGGTCTGAATGGCATCTGCTGTCAACTGAGTCGTTGGTTCAATAGTCAGAAAATCTTCAGAACAACCGTTGAGCATCCATAACATTGTAAATGCCAATATGCTACCTTTTATATATTTAATTTTCATAACGAAATTTTTATTTTAGAATTAAAACTTAGCTTGTACTCCCATCAAAATGGTACGGGCTTGCGGATAAAATCCTCTATCGATTCCCATGTCTAGCGAATTGCTTGCACCAGATTCTCCAATTTCAGGATCTGTTCCATCGTATTTTGTACTTACCCATAAATTCTGACCTGTAACATAAATTCTGAATTTGTCAATTTTAAATTTGTCTACTAAACTCGATGGAAGACTGTACCCTAAAGTCACCGTTTTTAGTTTTAAGAAAGAACCATCTTTTACATAGAAATCAGAAACCTGAGAATCGGTTAAACCAAAACCTAAACTGTTTTTTAAACCGTTTGATGCATAAGAATCTTTTCTGTTCGAATAACCTGCATCTGTTCTAATCGTTGCATCATAAATATCATTTCCTTCAGAACCGTATAAAAAGGCATTGAAATCGAAGTTTTTGTAAGCTGCACCCAAATTAACACCATATGTAAAATCTGGAAGAGCACTTCCTATATACGTTTTGTCTGCTGCTGTAATTCCCGGAACACCATCATTATCTTTATAAACTAAATTCCCCGCAGCATCTATTGATTCTACTTGATAACCGTAAAATCCAGCAATTGAATGCCCTTCAGTAGTCAGTGTAATTGGATCATTGAAAACAAAAGTTCCAGTTCCGCCCGTTAATGGTTGTCCGTTGTTTCCTAAACTGGTAACTTTGTTTTTGTTTTGAGCCAGATTGGCCGAGATATCCCAAGAAAAACCATTATCATATTTCTTTCTGTATGAAAGCAATAACTCAAAACCTTTGTTTTCCATATCGGCAATATTGGTTGCCGGCGCTGGATATCCTGAAAATAATGGAACCCCAATCGGAATCAGCATGTCGCTTGTTTTCTTGATATAATAATCGAAGGTCAAACCAAACGAATTATTAAAAGCATTAATATCCAAACCAAAGTTCGTTTGAGCGACTTCTTCCCACTTTACATCTGGATTTGGTAGAAAAGCCGGTGTTAAACCAGAAACATTTTCGCCTCCGAAGTTTGTACCTGAACCTGAATTCAACACTGCAGAATATTGAAACGGATTGATATTATCGCTCCCATTTATACCCCAGCTTGCGCGAAGTTTTAAAAGGTTAATTAGTTTAGAATCGTTTAAGAAACTTTCTTCTGAAATAACCCAACCTCCAGAAACCGAAGGAAAAACTCCCGTTCTATTGCTCGGACCAAAATTGGAAGACGAATCTGCTCTTAAAGTTCCAGAAAGTAAATATTTGTGTGCATAATCGTAGTTTACTTTTCCATAAAAACCAACCAAAGCAGTATCAAAAGCATAAGGAACAGCAGATGTAATGCCCGACGGATTTCGGATTGTAGCGAAATTAGTTGACTTGAAATCATTCGTAAAAAAGCCAACGCCGTTTCTTGAACTCGTTTAAAAAGTGGTTTGATAAACCGACATACCAGCTAAAACGTCTAAATTATGATTGCCTAAATTGGAAAATTTATAAGAACCATTTCCGTCAAACTGCGTCATTTTGTTCGAATAAAGGGTTTCTCTCAAAGTCGCATTCGTATTGACATAACCTTGTTCTGAAAAATCAAAAGTTGGGGTAAATTGTTTGTCGAATGTGTTGTCTTTGTAATGAAAATACGTTCCAGTAATTTTAAAGTCGTTGGTCACTTTCCAAGTTCCTTTAATATTAGCCGAAGTAATATCTGAAACCGATTTATTATTGGTGATAATCAAAGCCAAAAACGGATTGGCAACCGCGCCAACAGTCGGCAGCGAAACACCATTTACAACAACACCCTGCTGATTTCCCATTCCGAATGGAACTGAAGAATCGTTTGGATCAAAAGCGGGATAAATGGCTGGAATTGAATTCACAAAATTCATAATAGAAATGCCTGTTCCTGATTGATTTTCAAAAAGATAATCTCTTTCTACATCAACCAGATTTAAACCGACATTGATATTAAATTTCGATGTAATATCAGTTTCAAAATTCAGTTTTACATTTTTTCTGGTGTATTGCGATTTCCCTTCGTTTCCGCCGACCATTCCCTTCTGATCAAAAAGTCCACCTGAAATGTTGTATGAATAATTCTCTCCACCTCCTGAAATAGAAGTACTTAAACTAGAAACTGGTGTTGTTTCAAATAATTCTCCATACCAATCGGTATTGGGTAATTTTGCTATTTCATCTGGTGTTAAAGCATTTCCGTTTCCTGGATTTTTGGTTCTAAAATCGTTTAAATACGAGACGTAAGCGTTTTTATCCATCAAATCTGGCTTGTTTGCAAGTGATTGAAAACCAGTATAAGTGTCGATTGTAATACTTGGTTTAGCAGAATTACGTCTCCCTGTTTTAGTTTCCACCAAAATAACTCCGTTTCCTCCGCGCGCACCGTAAATGGCTGATGATGCGGCATCTTTTAGAACGTTCATACTTTTGATGTCATCTGGATTTAAGAAATTTAAGTTTGGAACTTGCTGCCCGTCAACCAAATACAAAGGCGCTGAAGCTCCAACAGAAGCAGCTCCACGTAAGCGTACTGTAAGCGGCGCACCAGGCGAACCAGAAGTTTGAACCACCGTAACTCCGGGAGTTGTTCCCTGCAAAGCGGCTTCTGGACGACTAACGGCCAATTCTGAAATTTGAGCTGCATTTACCACTCCAACAGCTGTAGAAACTGCTTTTTTGTTTTGCGTTTGTCCGTATCCTACAACCACAACCTGATCTAAGGTATTTAAGCTTTCAACCAAAGTAATGGTAATCGGTTGATTTTTCTTCACCATAACTTCTTTTGTCTCATATCCTAAATAACTCACCACCAAAGTTGCTGTTTCTGAAGTTAAAGCAATAGAGAACTTTCCATCAAAATCTGTTGTTGTTCCGATATTGCTGCCTTTAACTTTTAAATCTACGCCAGGCAAAGGCCCCGTACTGGATGTCAAAATTCCTGAGACATTTTGAGAAAATGCATTTGCCGTAACTAAAAGAAAAACGGACAATACCATCTTAAATAAGTAATTTTTCATAAATGCTGGTTTTTTAATTTTGGATTTTTTTGGTCTTTTTTTGTTAATAGTTCAAATATATAGACGTGAAATAGGAATAATTCAATTTTTAACTTCACAGCGCTATAAACTCAAAAAATCTCCATTCTTAAAAAATTAGTTTTGAAATTGTAAAAAAGCAGCAAATACAAGGCGTTCAAAGTGATTGAAAATTTCACTAAAATTTTACTTAAAGGTTTAAGTAATTTTTTTCTAAAAATTTAAAATCTAAAGAAATTAACTACATTTTTATTCATTGAAAAAAAATTTAGGAAAAGCAAAACAGGATTCATAAAACAACTTAATTTATATTGTATATTCGTTAAACAAAAACAAAAAAAGCTGTTGATTTTTATTATCGAAGTCCCAAAATGAATAAGAAAATTACTTTGAAGCAAATCGCAAAAGAATTCAATACTTCTATTGCAACAGTATCTAAAGCCTTGAACGACAGCCATGACATTAGTACTGCAACAAAAAATAAAATCAAAAACTACGCTCAGCTACATAATTATAAACCAAATAGTATTGCTTTAAGTTTACTCAACAAAAAGACCAAAACGATTGGTGTTATCATGCCAACAATCTTGAATCATTTTTTTGTTCAGATTTTTAACGGAATGGAGCAAGCTGCCAACGAAAAAGGTTATAATCTGATTACGATTATTTCGAATGGAAAACTGGAAAAAGAGATTACTTCAATCAACCTTTTAGAAAATGGAATTATTGACGGTTTATTGATTTCGTTATGCGAAGAAGCGCAATCCAAACAGCATATTTCTCATATTGAAAATTTTATAAAAAATGCCGGCCCGGTGGTCATGTTCGATCGAGTTTTTGATTCTTTAGAGACAGACAAAATTATTGTGGACGATTTTAACTGTTCATATAAAGCGACAGAACATTTAATAAAAACAGGTTGTAAAAACATCGCAATCGTTACGGTTCTAGATTATCTCGGAATTGTAAAACTGCGAATTGACGGTTATTTGAAAGCGCATGAAGACTACAATATCCCGGTAAATCAAAAACTGATTTCATTGATTAAAAAAGAATATGATTTTGAAACCGAAATCAAAACAATGCTGGATTATCAAAAAGTGGACGGCATTATTGGACTTGAAGAATATTCAACCGTCGAATCGATGACGATTGCCCAAAACAGAGGTTACAAAATTCCAGAAGATATCTCAATAATTGGTTTTACCAACAGCGAAATGTTTAAGTATTGCAAACCTTCTATTTCCTGTATTAGTCAGCATGGCGTTTTTATGGGGCAAGTAGCAGTTCAAAAAGTGATTGAACGTATTGAAAAAGACGAAGAAAACCAGCCAGAATTTGAAACTAAGGTTATAAAAGCAAGTCTTATAGAACGTGATTCTACCAAAAAAATCACATTTTAATATTGACAAAGAAGTTGTATAATTTCAATCTTTAAAATATAATTTTCGCCAAATTATGTAAACAATATTCAATATTTTATGAGTAAATTGGTTGTATGGAAAAGAATCCAGATGTACTAATTATTGGCGGTGGTCTTGCTGGTTTGGCAAGTGCTATTCACTTATCTAAAAATGGACTGAAAGTCACGCTTTTAGAAAAAAATGATTACCCCAAACATAAAGTTTGCGGCGAGTACATCTCCAACGAAATTTTGCCTTATTTAAAATGGCTGGACGCCGATGTTTCGGTTCTCAATCCTTCCCTAATCAACAATTTCGAATTTACAACTGAAAACGGAAAAACTGCCCAAACCAAACTTCCTTTGGGAGGATTTGGAATCAGTCGTTATACTTTGGATCATTTTTTATTTGAAAACGCCATTAAAAACGGCTGTATAATTATTAATGAAAATGTCTCCGAAGTTTCTTTTGAAAACAATCTTTTTACCGTCAAAACTCCAGAAAATACTTTTTCAGCAAAAATGGTTTTAGGCGCTTATGGTAAACGCTCTAACATTGATCAGCAATTGGATCGGAAATTCATTTTGAAAAAATCGCCGTGGCTTGCCGTAAAAGGACATTATTACGGAAATTTCAATCCGAATTTGGTAGCGCTTCATAACTTTCAAGGCGGTTATTGCGGAGTTTCTACAGTCGAGAACAACATTATAAATATCTGTTATCTGGCAGATTACGACACTTTCAAGAATTATAAAAACATAGAAGAATATCAAAAAAAGGTTTTATACAAAAATAAAAATTTGAAAGCTATTTTTGAGAACAGCACTCCCCTTTTTGACAAACCTCTAACAATCAGTCAGATTTCATTTGATAAAAAAAAGCCCGTAGAAAATCATATTTTAATGATTGGAGATACTGCTGGACTTATTCACCCGATGTGCGGCAACGGAATGGCAATGGCAATTCACAGCGCTAAAATTGCATCAGAATTAATCATAGACTTTTACAACGGTAACATTGTATCTCGCGAGGCGTTGGAAAAAAAATATGCTTCTCAATGGAAAAAGCAATTTAGCAAACGCTTATTCTTTGGACGTCTTTTAGCGAAAGCCTTGATGCATAAAAACTTCACGTTCTTCATGACACATGTAGCAGCATCATTTCCCTCTTTACTTTCAACCATAATAAAACAGACGCATGGCGATCCTGTAATCATAAACTAAATGGCATTAAATACTCAATATAGAACTCAAGAACCCGAAATAATGGACGATTTCTCGCTTGAAGGCGAAGAACTGATTCATGCGCTGGATAAAATTGCTGTCATAAATCGATTGTTAGGTGGTAATAAACTCACCTTGCATGGCATCAAACAGCTCTTGAAAAAGGCGGATTCTTCCAAACCCATTACAATTGCAGATATTGGCTGTGGTAATGGTGATATGTTGAGAATGCTGGCAGAATATGGTAAAAAACAAAACTTAAATTTCAAATTAATTGGTATTGATGCCAACGCTTTTACAATCAATTACGCCAGAGAACTTTCTAAAGATTTCAAAAATATTGAATATGTCTGTATGGATATTTTTAGTGAAGATTTTCATCATCTAAAATATGATATTGCGTTGTGTACTTTGACATTGCACCATTTTTCAAACCAAGAAATTGAAAAAATTCTGGATTTGCTTCACCAAAATGCGGCGGTCGGAATTGTTGTAAATGATCTCCACAGAAGCAAATTGGCGTACCGACTTTTTGAAGGTGTTTGTTTTGTTTTCAATTTGAATTCAATGTCCAAAAATGATGGATTAGTTTCTATTCTACGCGGATTTAAAAAGAGCGAATTGGTCCATTTTTCTAAAAAATTAAATTTAAACAACTATTCCATCAACTGGAAATGGGCTTTCCGTTATCAATGGATAATTTCTAAAATATGAGTGTAAAGATTATAACAGCTGTCAAACAGCTTCCGCAATATTCCCGTACAACCGAAGACATTCTTCCACTTGTAGATGTTTGGCTGGACGGACAAGAAGAACGTTTTGTCAAAAAAGTCAAGAAGATTTTTGAAGGGGCATCGGTAGACAAACGCTATTCGATCATGGAACCTTCCGAGGTTTTTACCGCTACTTCTTTCGAAGAAAAAAATGATATTTACAGTAGAGAAATGATCGTTTTAGGACATCAGGTTTTAGAAAAAGCGCTTGAAAAAGCAGATTGGGATCCGCAGAGTTTGGATTATATTATTACCGTAAGTTGCACCGGAATTATGATTCCGTCTTTAGATGCTTATCTGATCAATAAAATGAAACTTCGTCAGGATATTGTTCGTCTTCCCGTTACCGAAATGGGCTGTGCAGCAGGTATTTCGGGAATTATTTATGCAAAGAATTTTCTAAAATCAAATCCTGGAAAACGTGCGGCAGTTATTGCAGTCGAATCGCCTACCGCTACTTTTCAATTAAATGATTTTTCGATGCCGAATATCGTCAGCGCTGCAATTTTTGGTGATGGCGCGGCTTGTTGTTTGTTGTCTTCTGATGAGAATGATGAAGGTCCGGAAATCGTCGACGAACAAATGTACCATTTTTATGATGCTGAACATATGATGGGTTTCAAACTCACCAATGGCGGACTCCAAATGGTTTTAGACATTGAAGTTCCAGACACGATTGCTTCTCATTTTGGCGATATTATTCATCCATTTTTAAAACAAAACAACTTCGAAATAAAAGATATTGATCATATGATTTTTCATCCCGGAGGAAAAAAAATAGTGAATACCGTTGAAGAACTTTTCTCAGGACTGAATAAAAACATTGATGACACGAAAGAAATTTTAAGACAATACGGAAATATGTCAAGCGCTACCGTTTTGTACGTTTTAGAGCGAATTATGGACCGAAAGCCTAAAAAAGGAGAAAAAGGTTTAATGTTGAGTTTTGGCCCTGGATTTTCTGCGCAGCGCGTTTTATTGCAATGGTAACTTTAGAATTATGGAATTAAACACTATTATCAAACAACTTCCGTACAGCGAACCCTTTTTGTTTGTAGATGAATTACTTCACGCAGACGAAAATGGCGTAACAGGAACGTATACTTTTAACGAAAATCTTGATTTTTATAAAGGGCATTTTAAAAATAATCCCGTAACTCCTGGCGTTATTTTAACAGAAACAATGGCACAAATCGGAATGGTTTGCTTAGGTATTTTTCTATTAAACAATGACTTGCAAAGCGATACTGTAATTGCTTTTACATCAGCTGAAATGGAATTTTTAAAACCTGTCTATCCAAATGAAAAAGTAACGGTTACTTCGCAGAAAATGTTTTTCCGTTTTGGAAAATTAAAATGCAGCGCCGTAATGACAAATGAAACCGGACAAGAAGTCTGCAGAGGTGTTTTGGCGGGAATGATAACGAAAAGATTATGAAAAAACGAGTCGTAATAACTGGTCTTGGTGTAGCCGCACCCAATGGTGTCGGAATTCCTGATTTTACCAATGCCATCAAAAATGGTATTTCGGGCATTCGCCATGATGCGCAATTGGCAGAATTACAATTTTCTTGTCAAATTGCGGGTCAGCCTCAGATTTCCGACGAACTCAAATCACAATATTTTACTGAATTAGAACTTCGTGGTTTTAATAGTAGCGGAATTTTATACGGTGTTATGGCAGGTTTGGAAGCCTGGAAAAATGCTGGCTTACCCATAAATGAAAGCCCTGATTGGGATAGCGGAACTATCTTTGGTTCAGGAACTTCGGGGATAGAAAAATTCCGCGAAAGCATCTATAAAATTGACGATTTACAAACCAGAAGATTAGGAAGTACAGTTGTGGCTCAAACTATGAATAGCGGTGTAAGTGCCTATTTGGGCGGTAAAATTGGACTAGGAAATCAAGTCACGACAAATTCTTCCGCTTGCACAACCGGAACCGAAGCTATTTTAATGGCGTACGATCGCATTCAATCGGGACAAGCTAAACGCATTTTGGCTGGAAGCACTTCAGATAGCGGTCCGTACATTTGGGCGGGTTTTGATGCGCTTCGCGTGTGTTCTTCAAAATACAACGAAAATCCCGAAGAAGGTTCAAGACCGATGAGTGCTTCTGCATGCGCATTTGTTCCGGGAAGTGGCGCAGGTGCTTTAGTTGTCGAAGATTTAGAAACTGCTCTTGAACGCAACGCCACTATTTACGCCGAAATTTTGGGCGGAAATGTCAATTCTGGCGGACAACGAGATGGAGGAAGTATGACTGCTCCAAATAGTATTGCAGTTCAAAAATGTATTAAAAATGCAGTTTTGAATGCTAATATCAATCCTAATGAAATTGACGCCATTAACGGCCACCTTACAGCAACCACAAAAGACAGTCTTGAAATTGAAAATTGGACGAGAGCTTTAGAACGAAAGGGCGCTGATTTTCCATACATAAATTCTTTAAAAAGCCTTACTGGTCATTGTTTAAGCGCTTCAGGAAGTATTGAAAGCGTAGCATCTGTTTTACAGCTTCACGAAGGTTTTTTGTTTGGAAATATAAATTGTGAGGATCTTCATCCTGAAATTTCAGCGCTAATTGATCCTTCAAAAGTACTTTTAGAAACTAAAAATACAAATCCGAAAATAATAGCTAAAGCCAGTTTTGGTTTTGGCGACGTTAATGCTTGTATATTATTTAAAAAATTCGAAAAATAACATGAACAGAACTGAACTAACCGAAAAACTAAAAGAGATCATAAAACCGTATGCTGCCAATACAGAAGCGCACGAAAATCTTACAGAAGAAACGGATTTCATTAAAGATTTAAATATCAACTCAGCCAATTTGGTGGACATTGTGCTTGATATTGAAGAAAAATTTGATGTGGTAATTGACAACGCTGACATGGAAAGAATGCTCGATGTGAAGACTGCAATTGAAATCATTGAAACAAAATTAGCAGCAAAATGATAGGCAACGATATTGTAGATCTTGCGCAATCTCGTCTCGAAAGTAGATGGTCACGCAAAGGTTTAATTGAAAAGCTTTTTACCCCAACAGAACAACAACTTATAAAAAATCATAACGATTCAGAAATTATGGTTTGGTTGCTTTGGAGTATGAAAGAAGCTGCTTATAAAATCTACAATAGACAAACTAAAATTAGAGAATTCAGTCCGCAAAAATTAATATGCAGTTTGAATTCTCTAAACGATACCATTGCTTTTGGCGAAGTTTCCTGCCTTCAAAATAAATACTACACCAAAACTGTAATCACCACAGAAAACATTCATACCATTGCGGTAAACGATTTCAACGACCTCAACAATACGATTGAAATTGACGTCAAAAACAAACAGATTATAAAAGACCAATTTGGCATTCCGTACTTAAAAATCTCCTCTTCTATTTTCAAAGACATTTCCATTAGTCATCATGGACGTTATGAAAAAGTTGTAACGTTTCAATAATTAATAGCTAACAGGCTTTGATTTTTGGGTTTTCGAAAAATTAAATATTGGATACTATTTAACGCAGAGTACGCAGAGGGTTTTCGCAAAGTGCGCTAAGTTTTTTGAGATCAATATGAGTGGTCTTTAAGTTCGCCAAGCTTTGTGTTTATTTTTGCCAAAGATTAAAAAGGATTTTAAAATCTGTGTTAACCAGTATACTCTGTGGCTTTTTCTTACCGCATAGCCAAGCAAATAAAACTTTGCTTCTTAGCGACTTTGCGAGATTAAAAAAACTTGCGTGCTGCGTAAATTAGTGTGCATTGCGGTTACACAACTTTAGGCATAAAAAAAATCAGGTCTAGTATTTCTACCATTCCTGATTTCTTGAATTATAACTAACTTTTATCCTTTCAACTTTAGACTTTAGACTTTAGACTTTAGACTTTAGACTTTAGACTTTCTATCTTCTCCCTCTAAAACCTCCGCCGCCTCTAAAGCCTCCACCGCCGCCTAAACGGCCTGCTCCTCCATCTCTTTGGAAGTTTTGGAAATTACGAGTTTGTGTTTCTCCACGATCCCTTGAAAATGCAGAGCGATCCAGATCGTTTGTAACATCAGGACGACCCGCTTCTCCAAGTGGCTTATTAGGTTGTCCAAGGGTTTGGTCTGCTTTAGGGAAATTATCTCGTTGCCCACCATCGCCTATTCTAGTTTCGCCACCTAAATTCTGGTTGCCCCTTGGCTGGATTCTTTCTCCTGCTCCGTTAGCTCCCAATCCTTGATTCGGTTTATCACGCTGAATTCTTTCTCCCGCTCCATTTGCACCAAGTCCTTGATTAGGTCTGTTTTGAATCCCTTCACCTGATTTTTTAGATGAACCTAAAGTTCCTGCCTGTGTCCATCCTCCGTTTCCATTATTATAATGACTCCAATTTCCGTTGGCATCTCTTTTATACACATGTCCGTCATGGCCAGCATAAACATTATTGTTGGTATGAATTGTTGTTCCTCCTCCACGTCGATGAGTTATGACACCCTTATTTCCTCCTGAAGTTTCGTAACCAATTGCAGTACCACGTCGGGTTGTAATATGTCCGGTTTGTGCCCACTGATTTCCATTTGTTGCAGCCGAATGTCCCCATTGCGCATACGCATTATGTCCCTGATTTGTTCTGGCGTAATTCCCCGTCCACGGATTATAAGTGCTTGCTGCCGTACGACCGCCATACCAACCCTGAACACTTGCAGAACGTCCGTATCTTCCTGTTGCTGGATTGTACCATGCCGAAGTTCCCGCAGCACCATACGGTCCGTAAACACGTCTTCCAGCGGCATAACCACCCGTCCACGGATTGTAAACGGCTCCTCCTCCGTACGCATAAGGCCACGGACGATAAATTGGATACATTCCGCCATAATACACATAAGGCGGATAATACCAACCTGTACCATAAGTTAAGATAGCGCCAAAGGTTGTCCCAATTATAAACGCTCCCAAATAACCCGCAGTAGAACTGCTTTCTACAGTTGTATCGGTTGTAGTTTGTGTTACATACGTCACATTATACACAGGCGAACTTGGCGGAATCGTATAGATTTCTTTCGGAACAGAATCGGCTGTTTTCCAAGGTCCGTTTGGACTTGTCGACATGAACCAAACCGCTTGAAAACATAAATAATACAAATCGCCTACTTTTATGATTTTCTCTTGCGTATTGCTTGCATATTGCATTTTTGTACCTTCAATAGGTTTAAATTGAGCCGTTCCTCCATCATATGTCACTTTTACTTTCGCCTCAGCATCCGATTTTTTCAATATCGCCGTTGTTGGAACTTGCGATAACATTACTGCATCTTTGGCTTCTTGTGTTCCAGGTACAGAAGCTAATACATTGGCACGTGGTGAATCTTTCGGAATTTTAGCAAAGTCTGCAGGTAGATTATTTCCTGCATATGCCCAAGGTCCTGTTAATGCTTTCGATTTAAACCATCTTCCTGACAACAACACATAATATTGTCCATCGGCTTCATTGGCAAAAACATCATTTTCGGTGTTGTCAATATACATTAATTTTGTTCCGTCGATTTTAATAAACTTTGGACTGCCCTCAACCGCAATCAATTCTGCAGGTTTATTGCTGTAGAAAACTTCTGGCGCTGCACCCGAAGAAGGTGGCGGAATATTTTTTTTGACTTCATCATAATTCTGTCCCGATGGCAGATTATTTAAGCCCGCAGGCAATTTGGTCGTTTTCGTCCATTTACCTGCAATATCTTTAGAAGTCAGCCAAATATTATCAACCAAGAGATAATAATCTTTTGTTGTTTTGTCATAAAACACATCCCAATTCGTATTGACCACAAATTGCATATCCGATTTATCTATGGGAACCAAAACCGGCTCTCCTTGTACAATCAACAAAATCGAAGGATGAGTACTGTAAAATATGGCAGGTGGATCATTTTTGGCCGCAATTCCTTTTGGCGGACTTTTGGTATGACTTATATCTGCCAAAATACGATCTACCGAAATCGGGTCTCCGCCTTGAGGCATCGTTTCTTCAAACAGTTTTTTCATTTCGGGAACTTTCTTTTCGTCCAGAGCAGGAAATCGTATATCGGTTACCTGAATATTTTTTATAAAAGCGCTTCGGTTGTCTTTGTCTACCAATGTTTCTGCTTTTAAAGAAGCCACACCCAAAACCTGTTTTCCATCTTTTGGAGTCAGCGAAAAAGCCACACGAGCTGTAAGATCTTTAAAATCTGTCCAATCGTCTACCTGAGGCTGATAATAAACCAGTTTTGTACCGTTATTCTCTACTTCACGCGGCCAGCCATTATCAGCAATCAATGTTGTGTCAGAAGTACTTGCCTTTTCAGTTTCCGTATTTAATTGATCTGTATTTTTATCTTTTTTGCAGGAGAACAAAATGGAACTCAGACAAACTGCAAGTAGTAGAAAAGCATTTTTCATAAATTTAAAAGTTAGGTTATTCATTAAAAATTTATTCTTCTGGTCGTCTTATAAAATTGTTTCCATAAAATTAGATTCACCGTATAAAAAAAACTAAAAATTAGCACGTTACTTTGTTTCAGATTATAATTTGAAACCAAATAGTGTGGGAATCTTTGTTTTTTTTGAGATGAAATTTAAAATCTGTGTTTTTGAAGTGAGGAGAAAGAAACTAAATTAAGGGGCAGTTTCTATTGGCTCAATGAACTATCCGAAACTTTAAATCCGTATTTGGAGGTAGAATAAGGTTTCTTTTTTGAAAAAATTAAAACCCTTGGTCTTTGAGATAAAGATTGAGGGTTTTGTTTTTTTGATTGTTTGAAAAATACCGTATAAGTACTTGTTGTTTAGGTTTTTAATAATCATTAGACTTGTCAATAATATTTTTTTACTCTTTTATGGATTTCCGTAAATCACTTGAGTATCAAATGGTGATCTTTATCAATAGAAATCATAAAACAAAATTCTATTATTAATGACTTAAATAATATTAACTTAATTTTAAAAATATGGGAGTTATAACAAGAACTGAATTACATTACACTGACTATTCATGGACAGCAATAAAAGGAGATGATCCTACAGTTTCTTGTGAACCTGACAGCACTTTACTTAGTCGTAAAGAAGGCTATGAAGTGTTATATTTCGTAAATAAATTTTGTGAAATATATGGATTAAAACAAAAACAATCAGCTATAAAAGTTGAAAAAATGCTTAGAAACGAAGTTCCAAGTGACAAAAGAAGTCAAAAAAATATAAAAGAATGGATTAAAGAAAATTGGAAAAACAGCAAATACTAATAGTTAACTAGATAGTATCTAAATGATACTATCTAGTTTTTATGACAAATACTTTTTGATAGCAAGAAAAGCAACATTTCTACTTTTCTTTATTTGCTTGTCAAAAGAATCTGTTTTAAACTCAGCACAACAACGTTTAATATAACTATGATAATTTGCTTGTTTTTTATTCTTTCGCTCACTAAACTTAAACTCATAAAACCCTCTATCGTTTAAAACAAGATTATATCTCATCTTTTTCTTTATTCTTTTTTCTGTAAGATCTCCATCCTTAAACTTTACAGGAAGATTATAAATTTTCTTGACTTGATTTTTAAAAATTGCCTTTCTAGTATTTGGATTTTTTTCAATTAACTTTAAAGTTCTTCTACTTTTCCTTTTAACAGTAGATATAATTTTTCGATAATATTTAGCAAGATTGGTAGATTTTATTCCAGTATGATAACCTCTAAATTCAAATCCTAAATATGACATAGCAGAAGAAATTTCTTTGCCATCTTTTAAAATTCTAAAACATTCTAATCTGCTATCATTTTTATGAGTTATATTTCTAAAAACAAATTTTTCAGTTTTATCAGTACTTATTTTTATCTCATACTGTTTTATTAAAGAATAAATATAATTTTCAATATCATCACAAAGCTTTTTGTCACAAATAATAAATATATCATCTGAATATCTTCTATAGTATACATTATGAGTTTTCACCCACTGATTTACGATTTCTAAATCAAAATCAAAGAGATAAAGATTTGCCAAGACCGCACTAATAGGCAAACCTTGAGGAATACCATAGTTTACTCTTTTTCCGCTATCTAATTTTTTCGAAAAAGGGTTTGAATAAATTGGTAATTTTCCCTCCTTTATATGTTGTCTAAAATCTTCATTAGATTCAAAAAAGCACCTAAAGCCTTTCGTTTTTCGAATATCAGCTAATTTAGATTCGTCAAAAGGAGATTTTCTGCCATTTTTATTTTTCCTTATACGTAAATCATCTAAAAGTACATACTTAAATTTTGTACAGGCTTTGAATACATTGTAATGATCTTTAGGTATATGATCGCATTCATCTAAAACTTTTGCCCATTGTTTCTTTAAAATTTTATGATCTAAAGTTGAGAAAAAACTTTTCAAGTCAATTGCTAAAACAGCTGTCTCTTCATTATTTTGGGTTCTATTTTTAATTTCATCAAAACATTCTCTAGCAAAATGAATATTAGATTTACCAATACCTGAATTTTCAAGTGTTTCTATTTTACGATAAGCAATGATCGCTTCATCTTGTAGAGGTTCCTTCTTAAGAAGTTTTTCATACTTATTTTTTAAGATATCAGCATAATATCCATAAACCAAAGCATCCATATGACTGGCATAATGCAATGGTCTCTCTTTGGAATTTCTAACTGGATGCAAAGTATTTTTACGATAATGAGTATGCTTTCTTTTATGAGTAGTAAACTTTTGTAAATCTCCTTTTTTGAATTTTCTATCCGAAAGGATAGTGTGAATTAGCGGATAAAATGCATAATTTTCAATATACTTCTTATTAGTAATTCTCTTTTCAATATTTTGCCAATCATTTCCAATTTCTAATGATGGTGATAAGTGTAAATATCCTTTTTCTTTTAACCAATTTGGTTTATCCATAATAAAAATTCTAAAGAAGAATCTGCGATCAGCAATAACGTTTAAAAAATTACATACCTCATAAATGAGTTGGATCGGTACCCAATTACTGAGTCATTGGTATTATGATTAAATACAAAAGAATTATGAACTCAACTACATTAATATTGCCCTTACTTAAATCCTGCGTGACGCATGACATAATTGGCATATTTATTGATGGACTTATTCTTCTAATGGGAACAGCTTCATTGATGAACAGCTCCAAGATTATTAAATCTTCTCTCCTCAAGTATCTTTATATACATGAGTAAAACAAAATATAATTTTGTTTTCTGATCCACACAGCTGTAATTTACTCTTCACACAGATTCTTTCCAAATTTAACATTAAAATTCATATATTGGCATCTTAACCAAAAATAAAATTAACCAATGTCTGAATTTAAAATTGGAGACCTTATAGTTTTCAAAACACACCCATTTGTTAGAGAATTTACAAACATTAAACTTTCTGCTTACTCTGATTACACTTCGCCTATAATGGTGATTAAGGAAACAAAAGAAAAGTCCCATGACAAGGAAACTGGTCGTGATATAGGACAACAACTTCATTGTACATACTATAACTCACGAGATGGAAAATTTACTGATAAGTGGATAAATAGTAATTTAGCAAACAAGCTATCTTTTTCTGCCCTAAATCATAAAATTCTTGATGATTTTGATTTAAAAAAAGAATTAATTGATTTAAAAAAAGAACTTATAAGTAAAAATTACGAAAAATTAATTAATGAAAATCATTTAAACAAAAAGGCAATTTTAAAAAGTGTAGATTTAGAATTGTTTAAAACCAAAATTAATCGTACAAAAGAAAATGGAGAATTAGCTGAAACAAATCACTTAGAATTTCTTCCTCCTTTAATGACTATTATTGGTTTCAAATTCCAAGATGATAAAAATAAGTTTTGCGAAAAAACAGGAATTCCACTTATAGAATTAAAGTGCAAATGGTATAATTCAAATACAAAATCATTTTCGGAAAATTTTCTTTCAATTGAAACTTTGTATCGTGTTAATGACACGCAAGATATATTATTGAATGCAGATTTATTATCAGATATAGTTAATTCAATAGAGGACAACTCTTTTTTCAATTTGCCTATATTGCCAGTAAATAAATGTTTTAATTTAGAAGGACGAGATATTAGAATATCTCATACACTTGGACGTTCCGAAGCTGTATTATACAAGCATTACTTTTATCAAATGAATTATTTTGATTATATAAGCCAAAACAAGTCTTCAATTACAATAGATGATTCATTCACTAAAAAAAATGAAAAGGATGTTTTTGGAAAAAAATATCCCGATTATAATTCAAGAGGATTTAGATTAAAGACAACTGATTGTAGATTTATTATTGATTCTTATTATTTTATAAGATATAAAGATGCTTATAGCAACATAACAAAAAGAATTATAAAAATTTCAGATCTTTTTATTTACATAAAGGATTTTAAAAAATTTAAAGAAACATATACAAATTTAAATTCATGGACCGTTGATGATATTGCTTTTGTTAAATATAATTACGAAGATGATGGCAGTATATATATTTATTTAGAAGGAGAAATAATTCCTGATAATAGATTACCGAAAAAAATTTTTACAGATGATAATGTTGAAATAATAGTAAAAACAAATTGTTTATTAAGAAAAGGAAAAATTAGAAACTTTAAAATCAATAGCATATTAGAAATACAAGAAATAATTGATGGAAACTTTCTCTTTGAAGACTTAAAATAATAATTAGATCTTATAATTAAAAAGCATTAGAGTGCATCTCCTTAGAGTTTGCGCTTTTTTATTTCATTGCAAAACAATTCCCCAAATTCAACAATTATAAATAAATTTTACAACCACAAAAAATCATTAATGTAATCAACAAACACCTTCCCTACACCTTTGCCTTATCAACTCAAACAGGAAACTTTTTTAGAAGACTTTGAAAAAGTTACTTTACGAACATAGAATTATTTAGAATCAAAATAATTATCATCTTTTTCATAAAAAATAAAATCCGCAACATCCAACTTATCGTACATATACAAAACAGCATAAAGGAATGGAGTAAATGCAGATGGAGTAGTTTTTGGAGCATGTTGTATTTATCATTCCCAAATGATGTTTTTTTTCAAAATAAACTAATTTGAAACTAAAAAAAGCGATCTTAAACGGATCGCTTTTGTTTTTTATTTAAATCTCCTTTTAGCCTTTTAAAGCATCAAAATATGCTGTTGTTTCTTCAACTAGAGAATGCATTAAAACTGTTGCTTTTCTGTGTTTCAAAATTGGAGCGATTTGTCCGCCCCAAAACAAGATCATATCCCATTTTTGCTGTTCGATTGCGGCTTTTCTTAATGACGAAATAAAAGTCGTCTGCAATGGAAATGGTAGAAAATCGGCTTCTTTTGCAATTAAATCTGTTGCCAGTCGACGCGTTAATCCACGTCCTAGTCTTCCTGTGTACGCACGCGATAAGGTTGTGTATTTTGCTGCATCCGAAAACAACATTTCTCTATGTATGGGCAAGGCATTGGATTCATCGGTGGCTAGAAATGCTGTTCCGATTTGTGCGGCGTCTGCTCCTAGCGTCAATGCTGCTGCAATACCTTTTCCCGTTGCGATTCCGCCAGCGGCAATAATTGGGACTTTTACTTTTTCACGAATAAGCTGTAATAAAACGAAAGTTCCGGTTAAGGATGATTCTGCATCTGTTAAAAAAGAAGGACGATGACCGCCTGCTTCGAAACCGGAAGCTATAATCATATCTACTCCAGAATTTTCGAGAAAAATGGCTTCGTCTAAAGTCGTCGCGGCGCCAACTGTTGCAATTCCTAGTTTGCGACATTGTTCCATAACATCTTCCGAAAGTGTTCCGAACATAAAACTGAATACTTTCGGACGAATGTCTAATACAACATCCAATTGGTTTTCGAATCTAGATTGAAACGAAGCCGGTTTTTCTGGTAACGGAATTCCAGCTTCATCAAAATACGGTTTAAACAATGCTTTTGTACGCTCAAAATGTTCATCTGTCAATCCAGATTGTGGAATATCATGATCCGAAACCCATAAATTGATATTGTAAGGTTTATTGGTGGCTGCTTTTATCTGTTTGTCTACGGCTGCAATTTCCTGCGGAGTCATTGTGTAAGCTCCGTAACCGCCCAATCCGCCAGCATTAGAAACGGTCGCTGTAAGTTCGACCGAAGAAAGATTTCCGCCAAAAGGTCCTTGCAGTATTGGATAATCGATACCCAGTAATTGAGTTACTTTTGTGTTATTCCACATGATTTTATGTTTTAATTTATTGGCTAAAATGTTTCAGCATTCTATAGAAAAAATCCATTTTTATCAAATTTAGGAAAAACATTTCGCAACCAAAACAGTTGCATAAACTTAAAAAGCGCTTAAAAAGATCTTTTTTGAATGTTATTAAGCCATAAAAGCCTTACCTTACAGAAATATTAAAAGTCGACGCTGTTGGCCCTGTCGACGATTATTGTCAATTTAAAAACTACAGAATGAAGCAACTATTACAATGGACCATCATTATTCCGATTCTATCTTGGGTACTTTTCTTTAGCGGATTGGTAGACAACAGCAGTATTTTTCAGATTGTTGCCAGTATTTTACTTATTCTAAGTGTCATGTCGGCAGTGCATCATTCTGAAATCATTGCAGAACGTGTTGGAGAACCTTACGGAACTATTATTTTGGCCATTTCTATAACTGTCATTGAAGTTTCCATCATCATTTCTTTAATGCTTTCTGAAGGTTCTGAAGCAGCTTCTTTAGCCAGAGATACCGTATACGCCGCAACCATGCTGATTCTAAACGGAATTATCGGTTTGTGCCTTCTTATTGGAAGCATCAAACATTACGAACAAAATTTTTCGACTTCTTCTGTAACGATTGGTTTGGTTTCGTTAATCTCAATTATTGTATTTACGCTGGTTTTTCCAACATTTACAGAAAGCGTACATGGATCGTATTATTCAACTCCACAATTAATCTTTGCTTCTATAGCTTGTGTCGTTATTTATTCTTCTTTTTTATTCGCACAAACCAAAGGATATCGTCAATATTTTCTAACTAACGGCAGTAATGAAGACGAAACTAAAACACATCCAATTGAAATCAATAATAAAACATTTTATACCAGTCTGGTTTTTCTTTTAGTAAGTCTAGGAATTGTAGTTTTATTAGCCAAAACACTTTCACCGACTATTGAAACCATCATTATAGGTTATAATCTTCCTAAATCTCTTGTTGGAGTCATCATTGCGATTATCATTTTATTGCCTGAAGCTATCGCAGCCATTATCGCAGCCAGAAAAAACAGACTGCAGACGAGTTTAAATTTGGCTTTAGGTTCTGCCCTTGCCAGTATCGGGTTGACAATTCCGAGTGTGGCGGCGGTTTGTATTATAATGAACATGCCAATTGTTTTGGGACTCGATATTAAATCTATTGTTTTATTGGCGTTGTCTGTTTTTACAGTAATGTTGTCTTTAAGCAAAGGCAAATCGAATATTGTTTATGGTGTGGTACTTTTGGTCAATCTATTTGCTTTTATGTTTTTGATGATTTATCCTTAACTTTTTTGAAACACATAGAAACATAGATTTTTTTTCTTTAAATAAATAGAGTTTAGAAACTAGTTTTGAACACATAGCCGTTGCTAATAATTGAATCAAGTTTGTCCTATTTGGAAATTTGACAAATCTTAAAATTTCATTTAAAAGCGATCTCGTAAACTCAAAATCAAAAAACTCCCCTATTACAACGATTTAGTAGTATAAACGGCTCAAAACGACAACAATAAATGTGTTTTTTACACATATAAAAGTATCACAATAAAGACCAAAAGTGAACGATTTTACTCCTCCTTTTTCAGCATTTTTCTCTAACTTAGCACTCTACATTTTGAAATGTAAGGTTAAAATAAACTTTGTTTTTCTGCAAAACACTGAATAAAAAAACGTTACTGTTTTTTCTCTTACTTTTTGCGGTCAAACATTCTTCTAATAATTTAGTTAATTGAAAACTATGAACAAATTTGATTTTGGAATTGTAGGATTAGGTGTAATGGGCCGAAACTTACTTTTAAATATTGCAAGCCATAACTTCGCGGCTGCAGGTTTAGATTTAGATACAGAAAAAGTCAATTCTCTTCAGCAAGAAGCCGATGCAAACCAAACAATTGAAGCTACTACAGATGTAAAACATTTTGTTGAGCTTATTCAACAACCAAGAGCGATTATGTTATTGGTTCCTGCGGGAAAACCAGTTGACAGCGCAATTGCTAGTTTACTTCCTCATTTAGATAAAGGAGATATCATCATCGACGGTGGAAATACTTACTTTACCGATACTGACAGAAGATTTTTAGAATTATCTGAAAAAGGAATCCACTTTTTTGGAATGGGAATTTCTGGTGGTGAAAAAGGAGCTCGTTTAGGCCCAGCAATGATGCCGGGCGGTGATCAAAAAGCATATGAAAGACTTCGCCCTATTTTTGAAGCAATTGCTGCAAAAGTTGACGGCGAACCTTGTGTAGAATATTTAGGAAACGGTTCTGCTGGAAACTATGTAAAAATGGTTCACAACGGAATTGAATACGGAATCATGCAGTTGATTTCTGAAGTTTATGACTTAATGAAAAGAGGTTATAACTTGGATGATGAAACGATTCAGAAAACCTTCGCTGAATGGAATCAAACCGATGATTTAAGATCGTATTTAATTGAAATTACTGGAAACATCTTAAAACAAAAAGATGAAGATGGAACGCAATTAATCAACAAAATCTCGGATTGGGCAAGATCTAAAGGTACAGGAAAATGGACTTCGCAAAACGCAATGGATCTACAAGTTCCAGTTCCAACAATCGACGCTGCAGTAAACATGCGCGATATGTCTAAAACCAAACCGGAAAGAATTGAAGCCGCTAAAAAATTAGTTTGGAACGCTGGTGAAACCAATGTTTCTCAAAGTGAAGCTATTTCTTCTTTAAAATCGGCTATGTATTTTTCTATCGTGGTGACGTATGCTCAAGGTTTAGCGCAACTTCACACCGCTTCTAAAGAATACAACTACGGATTAAATCTCGAAACTGTTGCTAAAATCTGGCGCGGAGGATGTATCATTCGTGCGACAATTTTAGAAGATTTCAGAAAAGCATACGTTGCAAAAGCAGATTTGCCAAACTTACTTTTGGATGGCGGAATTGCTTCAAAATTAGTAGAAAACCAATCAGGAATGAGAGCGGTTATACAGTTTGCAGTTCAAAAAGGATTACCAGTTTCAGGATTAATGAACTCGTTATCTTATTTTGATGCTTACCGTTCTGCTAATCTTCCAACCAATTTAATTCAGGCACAACGTGATTATTTCGGTGCGCATACTTACGAGCGTATCGATAAAGAAGGCGTTTTCCATACACAATGGGCTGAATAAACATTTAAAGCAACACAACTAAACCACACAATGACTAAAAATAAACTAAAGAATCCAACAATTATAGTAATTTTTGGAGGAACCGGAGATTTGGCAAAGAGAAAGCTCTTTCCCGCATTTCAAAATCTGTACCTTGACGGACGTATGTCTGAAAAGTTTCAGATTATCGCTCTTGGTAGAGCTGAAAAAACCAATGAAGATTTCCGCAGCTATGTGGCTGAAAATTTAGATCTTTTTTCTAGAAGAAAAGGAAGCAATGATCCAGAAACAGAAAAGTTTCTTTCGCACATCACTTACCACAGTCTTGATATTGACAAGGAAGAATCTTATATTGGATTAAACGAGAAAATCAACAATTTTGATTTGGCTTTTGGCGAACGTTCTAATCGTCTTTTCTATCTTTCGATTACACCTTCTTTCATTTCGACAATTTCGAGCAATATCAAGAAAATCGGATTGGCGGCTAATCCGAAGCAAGATCGTATTATTATCGAAAAGCCTTTTGGTTATGATAAAGCCTCTGCCATTGAATTGAACGAAATGCTTTCGCAGACTTTCAAAGAAGAGCAGATTTATAGAATCGATCACTATTTAGGAAAAGAAACCGTTCAAAATATTTTGGCTTTCCGTTTTGGAAATTCAATGTTTGAGCCTTTATGGAGCCGTAATTTTATTGATTTCGTACAAATTACCGTTGCAGAAGAAGTCGGAGTTGAAGAACGAGGCGGATTCTATGAAGGTGTCGGTGCTTTAAAAGATATGATTCAGAACCACTTGCTTCAGATTTTATGTATGACAGCTATGGAAGCGCCTGCTTCTTTAAACGCTGATGATATTCGTAATCGTAAAGCAGATGTTCTAAAATCAATTCGTCGTATCAAACCGGATGAAGTGGATCATTATATTGTAAGAGGTCAGTACGATGCTGGAGAAATCAAAGGTGTTCCGGTTCCGGGTTATCGTCAGGATAAGGGAATTGCACCAGATTCTAATACCGAAACGTATGTAGCAATGAAGATTTATCTGGACAACTGGAGATGGCAGGGAATTCCGTTCTACTTGCGTTCAGGAAAAAGAATGGAAGAAAAACAATCTTCTATCATCATTCAGTTTAAACCGGTTCCGCATTCTTCGTTTTCTTATGGAAAAGAAGGCAGCACACCAAACAGATTGATCATCAATATTCAACCTTCAATGGATATTAAACTGCAATTTATGACCAAAAAACCAGGTTTATCAATGTCTTTAAGACCTGCTGAAATGGTTTTTGATTATTTTGCTTGTTCAACAATGTCTCCAGAAGCTTATGAAACATTGATTGCAGATGCACTATTAGGAGATCCTACCCTATTTATGCGTTGGGATCAGGTAGAAGAAGCTTGGGATGCAATTGATACCATTCAACAGGTTTGGAAAACGACTGCTCCAACTAATTTCCCAAATTACAAAGCAGGAAGCTGGGGACCAGAAGAAGCTGACGAATTGTTAGCGCGCCAAGGCCACAAATGGATTCCGAATACACAAACAAAAGAAGAAGTTTTAAATGATACAGATTTATAATAACACAGAAGAAATTAATACTACAGCGGCAGATCTTTTTGTTGCCTCTGCAGAAAAAGCAATTGCAGCAAAAGGCAAATTTACAGCTGTTCTTACAGGAGGTTCTTCTCCTGCAGGAATTTACAAATTGTTAGCTTCTGATGCTTACAAAAACAAAATCGACTGGAGTAAAGTTTATATTTTTTGGGGTGATGAAAGATGGGTTCCTCTTAATGATGATTTGAGTAATGCAAAAATGTCTTATTCAACTTTGTTGAGCCACGTTCCTATTCCGCAAGAAAACATTTTTGAAATGTACAAAGATGGCGTTACTCCCGAAGAATATGCTGCAACTTACGAGCAATCTATCAAAACTGTTTTGGGTGAAGAAGGAAAATTTGACCTGATTTTATTAGGGATGGGAGACGACGGTCACACGGCTTCTCTTTTCCCAGGCGAAGCGGTTTTAGAAGAGCAAACCAAATGGGTTGACGCTTATTATTTAGCTCCCCAAAAAATGTATCGCATTACGCTTACGGCGCCATTAATCAATAAAGCAGAAAAAATTGTGGTTGTAGCTTTTGGGGAGAAAAAAATTCATGCTTTAAAAGAAGTTACAACTGGAGCATATAATCCGACTTTGTATCCAATGCAATTGATTAAACCAGTTTCTGGTGAATTATTGTTTTTGGTTGATAAAGTTGCTGCGGGAACAAACTAAGAAATTGTTTTTTACCAATATAAAAATTTAAGGTTTATGCTGAAAAGTGTAGACCTTTTTTCTTTGTTTTTCTCTTGTAGATTTTTTTTGATGTGCTAACCAGATTCAATTAGTAAAAAAATACTTATTCAAAAACTATATTGGCTTCATTTGAAACTATAGCATCATAATAAGGATAATATCCTTTCTTTATCAAAGAATCACGAGTCTTAGGATCTACGTGACTTTCTAAAGTTTTTTGTGACATTTTATATTCCAATATAAATTCATTGTTTTTTTGTCTCTTTAAATCATAGTGATAAGATGAAAAACATGTTTTAAATTTTAAAGAAAATGGAATTGTTAAAATCTTCGAACTATTACTCTTTAAAAGTATCGCATTTTTTAAAGTGATATAATCTTTATAAAAGCGATTAGACTTAACTACCTCACTTTCAATGCAACCGTCTTTTCTTGGAGCGGTCGTTTTATTTACAAAACTTTCTCCACGTAATGGTACAGGCTCGTCTTGATTGTAAATAAAAGGCTTTAAAATTATACTACTATTAAGTCCCTCATTAAATCCTGAGTAATTGTACGTTCTAGTTGTATCTAACGTTATATAATAATTTCGATCCGAGTTGTTAACTAACTTTATCTTTAAAACAGAATCCTTAACTGCATTAAAATCTTCTACTATAAATAGAACATCTTCATTTGTTGTGCGCTTATGATCACAGCTTATTATTAATAAACCAAAAAATAGTAGCGACAAATATATTTTCAAATTAAGACTCATTATTTTATTTAGCTGTTAAGAGCTTAAAACCCAATACAAAAAACAGTTTCTCCTTTATTCACCGGCGGCGTTCCAATTTTATACAAAACAACACCGGTTGCAGGTGCTTTTATTTCATTTAAAACAGTACCAAATTCATCTGAAATAAATCCGATTTTATCTTCTTTTTTAATGTAATCTCCGCTTTTCAAATTGCTGTGAAAAACTCCACTAAATTCCGCTTTTACATATTCCTGATTTTTTAGATAAACCGCAGAAGGATTTTTTGTTGGAGTTGTTCCTTTAGCATATATATCCATATAATTCAACATATTATAAACTGCTTTTTTAATTAAATGAACCGATTCTGTTTGCACATTTCCTAGTTTTCCTGCTTCGATACTCAAGGCAGTTTTTCCGTTTTGAGAAGCTTGTTTAAAAGCATATTTTGCGGGTTCTGTTTTCGTAATTGTGTATGGATAAGAAACAATATGATTAATTCCGGAAATCTCTGAAAGTTTAGCACTTAATTCGGTATTCTTTTCTTCTGAAGTATTGTTGTAATAACAAACAAAAGGAAGCAAATCTTCATTGGCATCTCCCGCATGAACATCGAGAAAAACATCTGAATTTGGAATAATCTCTTTGGTTATATAATTTGCAATTTGTTCTGTAATTGTTCCTGATTTTGAACCTGGAAAAGCATTATTTAGATTTTTATTATCTAACGGATTTACAAAAGGTGTTCTTTTATAAAACGAACCCACATTAGCAATCGGAATAACCACTAAAGTTCCTTTCAAATTATTCGGATCAATCTCTTTAATTAATTCCTGAACGGCCGAAATTGGTGGATATTCAAAACCATGAATTCCCGCCACAATCGTAAAAACGGGCCCTTTTTCTTTTCCCGAAATAATTGTTACGGGCATATAATTGTAAGGAGAATCTGTTTTGAAATGAACTAAAGTATCAATTCGTTTTCCAGTATTTTCTTTTATTGCTTTTTCTAAATTTTGACTGAAACTAATCACAGGTAAAAGCATTAGTAATTTTATGCTTAGAAGTTTTAAATAATTCACGTGGTATTCTTTTTATTCAGGAAACACAAGACATTTCCATTTATTTATTCTTAAAACGCAAATATAAAAAACTTAAATAGTTCAAGCAGAATTTAAACGTTATGATATTTTCATTAATTCTCCATTAACTCAATATCCATTGTTTTAATTAATCCATTTTCAAAAGTATAAACATGTTTTACGAATCCGTCAAACATTAAATTACCTTGAAGATCTTTTACACTTTGATGCACTTTTACTTCTAAGCTGCCATTTTCCCTTTCATCAAAACCAACCGGTTTTACTTTCGGATTAATTTCCGACCATTGTCTTGTCCAATACTGGCGAATTTCGTCGTGACCGCTAATGTAACCGCCTTCCCAAGCTTTAGACCATTGTACATCCTCCTGCATGGTTGATAAACAATTGTCTATGTTTCTTTCGTTAAAAGCATTGTACGCTTTTTCTATTACGTGTTCGAATTGATTTGACATATCGAGTTCTTTTAATTATTTTTATAAAAATGGGATAACAATTTATTTCAATACGCATACAAACAAAAAGGAATCATTCCGTTAGCTTCTTGAGTGAAAAAGATTTTATATTCGTTTCCTTTCTTTCTGCTGATATTTACATTTTTTGAAAATTTATCCTTAAAAACTTTATCTCCAGCCAAAAATCCTTGTTTATCAAATTCATTAAATCTAAAACTTGTAAAAGAATATCCAGTATTGAGACTATCGTAAAATGTTAAATAACCTTTGGCATCCGATTCAATACGACTAATAATAAAATCATAACTCTTAGTATATTCTTTACGTGATTTTATAAATACATTGCTAAAAACAAATCCAAAAACTACTATAAAGAAAATGAATAACTTAAATACATTACCTTTCATAATTTAAATTTTCAATGTAAAAATTCAGATTGATTTTTAATGAATTATAAATGTAGAAATATAAATTTTAAAAATTAATAACGGTAAAAATTAATTTCATAAAAGCCGACTTCATTTATTATCAAATTCTTAATTTTCATAGTTTTTAGAATAAATTTAAGAAACCTTTCTTTTCAAATTACTATATTTGGCGCACTATAAACAATTTAAATCCGTTTTTTTAAGGAATAAAATTACGTAATCTGCTGTGCTGTAAATGAAACCTGTAAAGTTCATATATATCGTTTTACTCTCGCTACTCTCTTTTTTTAGAGGTACCGAAACGTACGTGCCGATGTATAACATCAGCAATTGCATTACCTTAGATAGTGTTGCAGCAGACGATACACAGATTTTCTCGACTGACTTTTCTTCTTCTAAAAATCTAGAAGTTCATTATAAGCTCAAAAAGAAAATGAAATGCAGAGCGACTACTTTAGAACAAAGTACGATCAAAGCTCCATATTTCAGCAATTTAGTCAACTTCAAACTACACAAAGAGACTTTAATATATGGTATAGCTTCAATATACCACATCGAAAGACATCCTCATCTTCATTTGTACCAACTTTTCTAGTCTTTAAACTCAAGTTGTTTTTATATAAAAATTAGCATTCAGAAGTTTTCTGAAGCAGTTCCTCATGTACTTTCACCTGGTATTTTGAGCTAAATATTTATATAAAAAAATCCCAGACTGCAGAACTTCAATCGAAGTCTCTGAGCATTATTACACCTAAAATCCAAATTCATACTTCCTTATATTCTGTATTAGGAAGCATATCTTTTATTCAAAATTAAACACCTAATGATGAGCATTTATAAAAATCCATTCCTTATATGCACTTTGGCTTTATTCGTTTTAGTCTCGTGCGGAGATAAATCCAAAAAGAACTCTAATAATATAAAAACAGTTCCTGTTTATAAAATCACATTAAAAGACACTATTGTTTCGAGCAAATTTGTTGCCGATGTACACGCAAAAAACAACGTAGAAATTCATGTTCGTATTCCTGGTTTACTAGACAAAGTTTACGTAAGTGAAGGACAAAAAGTAAAAAAAGGGCAAATCCTTTTTAAAATAAGTGATGTAGAACTTCAAATTCAATTACTTAAAGCTCAAGCAGTTTACAAAAGTGCCAATGCTGATTTAAGAATTGCTACCGTTGAATTGGAACAAGCGCAAACGCTTTTCAATAAAAAAGTAATTGCAGACAAAGAATTAGAATTATCTAAAGCAAAACATGAAGCCGCTTCTGCAAAATTGGCTCACGCTGCTGCAGAAAAGAAAGCAATAGACCAGCAAATTACTTTTACTACAATTCGCGCGCCTTTTGACGGAACGGTCGATAGAATTCCGTTTAAAGAAGGAAGTTTGATCGAAAACGGTTCGTTGTTAACAACTGTTTCTCAACTAGATGATGTTTACGCTTATTTCTCTATTCCAGAGAATACGTATTTCCAAATGATGGAAAATAAAAGTTTGGAAAAACAAGGAGAAATCAAACTAATATTGCCAAACGGCCAAGTTTATGGACAAAAAGGCGAACTAAGAACTGCTGATGGAGAAATTGACAGAGAAACCGGTTCTATTCAATACAAAGCAAAATTTCACAATCCGCAAGGTTTTATCAAACACGGAACTTCTGGAAAATTAATTATTTCAGAACCAAAAACCAAGGCGATATTAATTCCGCAAAAGGCTGTTTTTTCTATTCAGGACAAACAATATGTTTTTGTGGTAAAAAAAGATGGAGTAGTTAAAATGACTAATGTTACAATTGAAAGTACTCTAGATGATGTTTACATTCTAAATGAAGGTCTAAAAAGCAACGACCTGATTGTAGAAGAAGGTACACAATCATTGAGAGACGGAGATAAAATCAACATGAAACAAATGTAGATTATCGACCTGTAAAACAGTTATTTAATTATTGATCTAAAAAAAATAAAATGATAGAGTTATTTATCAGAAGGAAAATATTGTCTTTAATCATCTCGGTTATGATAGTCCTTCTGGGATTGCTGGCGTTGTTTCAGCTTCCCATTACCCAATTCCCAGATATTGTACCACCGTCTGTAACCGTTACAGCAAAATATACAGGAGCAAACGCAGAGGTTTCTGCCAATGCCGTCGCCCTTCCGCTCGAAAGAGCCATAAACGGAGTTCCCGGAATGACCTACATGTCGACCGTAACTTCTAATGATGGTTTAACTTTAATTCAGGTTTTCTTTGAAGTGGGAACCGATCCCGATCTGGCTGCCGTAAACGTGCAGAACAGGGTTACCACGATTCTGGACGAACTTCCAGAAGAGGTAATTCGTGCCGGAGTTACAACCGAAAAAGAGGTAAACAGTATGTTGATGTACTTGAACATTACCAGTACCGACAAAACACAGGATGAGCAGTTTATCTTCAACTTTACGGATATTAATATTCTTCAGGAATTAAAACGTATTGATGGTGTGGGACGTGCCGAAATCATGGGACAAAAAGAATATTCGATGCGTGTCTGGCTGGATCCAGAAAAGATGCTCTCGTATAATATTTCGGCAAATGAAGTTATTGCTTCACTTCAAAAACAAAAC
The DNA here is from genome assembly GCF_020026915.1 of Flavobacterium potami. Taxonomy (GTDB): domain Bacteria; phylum Bacteroidota; class Bacteroidia; order Flavobacteriales; family Flavobacteriaceae; genus Flavobacterium; species Flavobacterium potami. Next base: position 580,993 of record NZ_JAINUY010000003.1, read on the forward strand.
ATTTCTGCCGCTCCAGGTAAAGTAGGTGAAGGTTCTGGACAAATGAACAATCAATTGCAATATGTAATTAAATATGGTGGAAAGTTCTTCGAACCGAATCAATATGAAGAAATTGCATTAAGAGCCAACGCTGACGGAACGATTTTAAGATTAAAAGACATTTCGAAAATCGAATTTGGCGCCATGAGTTACGGAATGGTTTCTAAAACCGACGGAAAACCTTCTGCATCCATCATGTTGAAACAGCGTCCTGGTTCCAATGCATCGGAAGTAATTGCAAGTGTTAAGGAAAAAATGGCAGAGTTGAAAGGTTCTTCTTTTCCTCCAGGAATGGAATTCAACATTGCTTACGACGTTTCTCGTTTCCTTGATGCTTCTATTCACGAAGTATTAAGAACTTTAGTTGAAGCCTTTATTTTAGTGGCATTTGTAGTTTTCCTTTTCCTTCAGGATTGGAGATCAACTTTAATTCCGGTATTAGCTGTTCCTGTCGCACTTATTGGTGCATTTACCTTTATGTCGATGATGGGATTCTCGATTAACTTATTGACACTTTTTGCATTAGTACTTTCTATCGGAATTGTGGTCGATAATGCGATTGTCGTCGTCGAGGCCGTCCACGTAAAAATCTCCGAAGAACATATGTCGCCAATGGACGCGACAATCAGCGCCATGAAAGAAATTACAGGTGCCGTTATCGCGATTACGATTGTAATGGCTGCCGTGTTTATTCCGGTTGCTTTCTTGAGTGGTCCGGTTGGGGTTTTCTACCGACAATTCTCATTGACAATGGCCATTAGTATTGTAATTTCTGGTGTTAATGCTCTTACCCTTACTCCTGCCCTTTGTGCTATTATGCTGAAAGCGCATGATCCTAATAAAGAGAAAAAATCGCTTTTGGATCGTTTCTTCCATAGATTCAACAATTGGTTTGATAATATTACTTCAAAATACATCAAAGTACTGGTGAAATTTGCAGATCGCAACACCGTTACAATTGGTTTATTAGTGTTATTTTGTATTCTAACTTGGGGAACAACTAAATTCTTAGCCTCAGGATTTATCCCGACTGAGGATCAAGGTATGGTTTACGTAAGTGTTACCACACCACAAGGAGCAACTGTAGAACGTACAGAAAAAGCTCTAGACGAAGTAACTCGAATTGCAAAAGAAATTAAAGGTGTCGACAACGTAACAACACTTGCTGGATACAGTATTGTTACTGAAATTGCAGGAGCTTCGTACGGTATGGGAATGATCAACTTAAAAGATTGGAGCGAACGTGATATTTCGGTTACCGAATTCATGGCAGAACTTACCGAAAAAACAAAGGGAATTTCTGATGCTCAAATCGAAATTTTTGCACCGCCAACCGTTCCTGGATTTGGTAACACAAGTGGTTTTGAGCTTCGTTTATTAGATAAATCTGGAGGAAGTATTACCAATACTGACAAAGTAACCAAAGAATTTATTCAAGAATTAAATGCTTCGCCAGAAATTCAGAACTCATTCTCCAGTTTTGATGCCACTTTCCCTCAGTATATGATTCATATCGATTATGATTTGGCGGCCAAAAAAGGAATTTCGGTAGATAATGCGATGTCGACTTTACAAACGATGTTGGGTTCTTTTTATGCAACCAATTTTATACGTTTTTCTCAAATGTATAAAGTAATGGTTCAGGCAAGTCCGCAATTCCGTCAAAATCCGGAAAGTATTCTGGATATGTATTTGAAGAATGATAAAGGTGAAATGGTTCCGTTTTCTACTTTCGTCAAATTAGAAAGAGTTTACGGACCTGAGGTTTTAACACGTTACAACATGTACATGTCTGCAATGATTAATGGTGAACCTGCTGAAGGCTACAGTTCTGGAGATGCCATTGCAGCCGTTGAAAGAATTGCAGCTGAAAAACTGCCAAGCCGTTTCGAATTAGAATGGTCTGGAATGACACGTGAGGAGATTCTTTCAGGAAACCAAACCATTTACATTTTTGCGCTTTGTATCCTTTTCGTATACTTATTATTGGCAGCGCAATACGAAAGTTTATTGCTTCCGTTTCCAGTATTACTGAGTTTACCTGTTGGAGTTTTCGGTTCGTACATCGCACTTGTAATGGTTGGATTAGACAATAACATTTACGCACAAGTAGCGCTCGTCATGCTGATTGGTCTGCTCGCCAAAAACGCCATTCTGATTGTAGAATTCGCGATGGCGCAGAACAAACTCGGACGCGATATTGTCGAAGCCGCTATTGAAGGAGCCAGACTTCGTTTCCGTCCTATTTTGATGACCTCTTTTGCCTTTATTTCAGGATTGATTCCGTTGTGTATCGCTTCTGGAGCGGGTGCAATTGGTAACCGTTCGATTGGTACGGCAGCTGCGGGTGGAATGTTGATAGGAACCGTATTTGGTCTTCTAATTATTCCAGGGCTTTATATACTGTTTGCAAAATTAGAAAAACGAGTAAGCAAATCTTAATGTATAATTTTTTTAAACACATAGAATCATAGGATTTGGGAAGCTAAAAAAGGCGTTTCACTTCATTTAAATAAACATAGCTGAACGGTAATCTTCAAAAAACAAAGTTGAAGCTTTAGGCGAATGAGAAGTTATAAGTATCGCTATGTGTTAGAAACTAGTTTCTTTCCATTCCCTTTTTAGAGAAGAAAAACCTATGTTTCTATGTGTTAAAAAAAACAGACAAAGGATTGAACAAAATAAATTAAAACAATGAAAGATATATTAAATCAATATAAAAATGCTGATGTACAGTTTCTAAGGACAACCAAGAGTGCCGTTGTTATAACGGGAATTTTACTTTTGACTGCTTGTTCTGCACCAAAAGTCAGCAGTAAATTAGATGCCGCAAAACTTCCAGAAAATTTTGATGCACAGCGAAAAGAAGTTGCTAAAGATGATTTTATTCCATTAAAAACAGAAACCTTTTTTAAAGATCCTAAATTAGAGGAATTACTAAAAAAAGCGGTGACCAAAAATCCTGATTATTTAATTATGCAGGAAAGAATTTTAATTGCTAATTCGCATTTAAAAGTCGCTAAACTGGCACTTCTTCCTTCTTTAGATCTTGTTGCAGACGCTTCTGGAACACATTACGGAAAATATACAATGGATGGCGTTGGTAACTTTGATACTAATTTTTCTCAGAATATTTCAGAAAGACAAAGAATCAATGAAGACCTTACCCCTAACCTATTTTTAGGTGGAAAAGTATCTTGGGAAGCCGATATTTGGGGAAAATTAAGCAATCGTAAAAAAGCGGCTCAACAACGTTTTTTCGCATCTCAACAAGGAATGCGTTTATTGCAAACAAGACTTTTGGGTGACGTTGCCGATTTGTACTTTAAACTTATCGCTCTAGACAAACAAGCTAAAATTTACGATGACAACTTAAAAACCCAAGAAAGAGCTTTAGATATCGTTTCGGCTCAAAGATCGGTTGGAAAAGCTACAGAATTGGCTGTGCAACAATTTAATGCGCAAAATAGTAACATTCATGCCGAAGCTTCAGAACTGAAATTAAGCATCGATCAAACTGAAAAAGCATTATTAACTCTTTTAGGGGAATACGGCGGAAAAATAGAAAGAAGCAACGATTTCTTATCAGGACATTTAGAAGTTTTAAACCAAAAAATCAGTGTGGATTCTATCATTCACAAAAGACCAGATGTTTCTGAAGCTTATTTCGAATTGTTAGCGAGTAATGCCGATGCAAAATCAGCTCGTGCAGCCTTTTTCCCAACGGTAAATTTAGGAGGTTATGCCGGATTTAATTCGTTTTCTTTCAATACCCTTTTTGATGCCGGTTCTTTTGCATGGCAGATTTTAGGCGGGTTAACAGCGCCTGTTTTCAATAAAGGTCAGATTAAGCAGGAATTTTATGTTTCGAACAGAAGACAGGAGATTTCATTTCTTCAATATCAAAATACGGTTACAACAGCTTTTAATGAATTGAGTGCATTATTACGCAGAAATGAAGCTTACGAAGATGTTTTAAAATACAAAATGAATGAAATTGATCATCTTGAGATTGCAGTAAACGTTTCAAATGATTTGTATTTAAGTGGTTATGCCAATTACTTGGAAATCATTAGTGCACAACAAAATAAATTGCAGGCAGAACTTGATTTTGTTGACATTCAATTGCGAAATGCAAACTCTCAAGTTTTATTGTATAAAGCTTTAGGTGGCGTAATTAATTAGTGTTTATATATTGGTCAAAATTATTTCTGTTTTTTAGCTCATCGCAGAGGTAATTTTAAATCCCATTTCGTATGAAATGGGATTTTTTTGTAAAAACAATTCGCATTTCCAGTTTACTTTTTACCTTTATTCTAAAATACTAAAATTCCATTGATGGATATTTCCAAAATTCTTGATCTCATATACCAACTTCCTGAACAGTCCAAATTGGAACTGCAAAATAATGTTTCCGAAATTGCTTTCCCGAAAGGACATATTTTACTAAAAGCCAATAAAATAGAATCGAATATTTATTTTATAAAAAAAGGATTAGTTAGAGCTTTCGTAGAAAGAGATAATGAAGTTACGTTTTGGTTTGGGAAAGAAGGCGAAACAATCATTTCCATGAAAAGTTATGTCGAAGACGAGCCAGGATATGAAAACATTGAACTTTTGGAAGACTGCGAATTATACGAACTCAAAACCAAGAATCTAAGAAAACTATTCAACGAAGATGTCCACATTGCCAATTGGGGAAGAAAATTTGCTGAAAAAGAATTGATTAAAACCGAAGAACGTTTGATTTCCAGACAATTTAAAAATGCTTCTGAACGTTATTTGGAATTAATGAAAGATCATCCTGAACTTATTAAAAGAGTGCAATTAGGACATATAGCTTCTTATTTAGGAATTACACAAGTTAGTTTAAGCAGGATTCGCGCGGAATTAAAATAAAGAATATCACGATTTTTTCCAATTCTAATCATTAATATAAATCTGAACCAATCTACTTTAATCTTTTAAAATCTGCATGAAAAAATCTATATGCACAAAGTATTTCACGCAGATTTACACAGATTTTAGCAGATTAGATTTTATTTATTTAATGCAACTGCTTAATTTTATTTCACTTTAATGAATTAAAATAATTTCATTTTTTATCATTTGTTAAATTTTTTCTGCATTCCATAAAAGAACTTTGCACCACAAATTTTTTACTATATGAACTGGATTATTCTAATCATCGCGGGCTTATTCGAAGTAGCCTTTGCATCTTGTCTAGGAAAGGCAAAAGCAACAACCGGAACTGAAATGTATTATTGGTATATTGGATTTTTTATTTCCTTAACTGTAAGTATGCTTTTACTTATGAAAGCTACTGAAACGCTTCCGTTAGGAACAGCTTATGCGGTTTGGACGGGAATTGGAGCGGTTGGAACTGTTCTTGTCGGAATCTTTGTTTTTAAAGAACCAGCAGCATTTTGGAGATTGTTCTTCTTAGCGACTTTGGTTGGTTCTATTATTGGTTTAAAAGCGGTTTCGCATTAAGGATATGAGTTTTTTTGTTTCAGGTTTCAGGTTTCAAGTTAGTATAAGTAACGTGAAACTTGGAACTTGAAACCTGAAACCTGAAACTTGAAACCTGAAACTTTTAAAACTCCTTAAGAGTCATTCCATCATAACGATATACTCCAGCTAAAGAGCCAAACCAAATACTTCCATCTTTAGCTTCCAAAATTCCGCAAAGCATTCCCATTCCTTTTAGTGTGAATATTTCAGTTACTTTTGGATTTTTATCGTATAAAGTTTTTTGATCATAACGAGAAAGTACCCAATACCCATTTGGCTTTACTGCCCCTGTCGTCCAAATATTTCCTTTTTTATCTTCTAGTATAATTGAAGTTCCTCGGTTGGATACTTTCGTATACGTTTTTCCATCGTAACGCCAAAGCCCAAATTCGAGAACCAAAGTATCACCTTTCTCGCCTTTTCTGTCTTTGAGTATAGAGCCACCAAACCAAATATTTCCTTTTTGATCTTCGATTATCGACCAAACATTGTAAAAAGTTTTCCCGTTTATTTTTTTGAAAGCAGTAAATTTCTTCCCATCATAATAACAAGGCTCGTCTCTAGTTCCAAACCACAATTTTCCTGTTTTATCTTCCATAATTGAAGTAACAGCATTACTCGAAAGTCCGTCTTTAGTGGTGAAATTTCGAAATTTTTTTCCATCGTAACGACTTGCTCCGCCGCCAGTAGCCAACCAAACATTACCCGCTTTATCTTCATAAATAGATGCAACGAAATTACTTGGAAGTCCGTTTTGGGTTGTAAAATGTTGAATAGTTTTTTTATTATAAAAATAAACCCCTGAATCTTTAGTTGCAAACCAGAGATTTCCTTTTCGATCTTCTAAAACATCCCAAAAACTAGGTGATTTTATGTTATTTGTTAGATTGGTAAAAGATTTTCCATTGTATCGAAAAACGTCTTGAAAAGAAGCAATTAAAATGTTTCCGTTTTTGTCTTGCCTTACATTCCGTACCATCCCCTTTGGTCCGTCTGGTGTCACAGCATCTCTTTTTTCTACCAAAATATTCTCTTTCTGCTGTTTTATTTGATTGGATTCTTTACAAGATGTAAAAAAAACGAATACCGAAAACAAGATGTATATTCGCAAGTATAGCTTCATTTTTAATCGATTTTTAAAATTTGTTTGACCAAAATTACTTTGATAATTTCCAGTTGGAATAATTTGAATTGTAAATAAAATTGTAAACTTTGTAAATAAACTCTTGACACTATGTCTTATAACCAAAATCTCTTTTCCAGGAAATACAAATATTTGCTTCTATCGATAACATTCTTGCTTATCGCTTTACTGTTCGTGTCTTTCGGAAAAACGGAAAACAATGATTTTGATAGTGCCAAAAGAGAAGTTTTGCTCCGCAGTATCGGACATGAATTACTTTTACAATCAGGCGACAGTACATCCAGAGTTCTTCCTATTAAAAAAATTGCTTCCAACGAATATCAAATCGAGTTTGGAAAGGATTTTTCTTTCCACCCAGATGTACTTGTAAAAACTATCGAGCGCTTGCTGGCTAATGATCCACTTGCAAAAGAGTATATAGTGAATGTTCTGAATTCTGAAAACTCCAGTGTTGTTTATGGATACCGTATTTCTAAAGATAAAAGAAATGAAGCCGTACCTTGTCGTGGCCGAATACAACCTAAAGCAAAATATAGCATCAACATAAAATTAAAGCCTACAAATACAATAGAAAATGGATATCTTTTAGGAAGTCTTCCATTTTTAGCTTTTGTGGGTTTCATTTTTGTTAGATCGTTTAAACCTCAAAAAAAATTAAAGACCAATAAAAAAAGTGATTTTTTAGATTTAGGAACAATTCAATTTGACCCAAAAAATAGAAAACTTATAATAAATGAAAGTACTATAGAACTTACGGCAACAGAATCGCGTCTACTGCATATTTTTGCACTTTCGCCAAATAGCACTATAGAAAGAAGTCAACTTCAAAAAGAAATTTGGGAAGACGAAGGCGTCATCGTAGGTCGTAGCCTAGATATGTTTATCTCAAAACTTAGAAAAAAATTGGAAGCAGATCCTACTATTAATATTGTTGTGATACGTGGAAAAGGATATAAATTGGAAATTAACTCTTAAGGAAAACATGCTCACTTTTTCCATATCCTATTAATGCAATTTTAGCATCACATGATAATAAAATAGCATTTTACATCATTATTCTCTATTTTATCTTTGTCAAAAATTAAAGCATAAAATAAGAATGACATTCAGCCACAGTATTAAATCTTTTGATGAATTAACGAATCACGAATTGTACAATATGCTTCGTTTAAGAAGCGACGTTTTTGTGGTCGAACAAAACTGTCCGTATTTGGATTTGGACAATAAAGATCAAAAAAGTTTTCACCTTTTGTATTATGTTGATAACGATTTGGCAGGTGTAACACGTTTACTTCCGTCTGGTTTATCATACAATGAAATTTCAATTGGAAGAGTTGTAATTGCAAGAACGCACCGCGGACTAGGATTAGGAGTAAAACTAATGGAAGCTACAATTGCAGGCTGCGAAGAAAAATTTGGAAAAGCTCCAATTCGAATAAGCGCACAATACCATTTATCGAAATTCTACCAATCGCTCGGTTTTAAAGAACAAGGCGAAGCTTATGACGAAGACGGGATTCCGCATATTGAAATGCTACGGGCTTAATTTTAAGGGACTATCAATTTTAAAACGTTGGCCAAAACAGGATTATGATCCTCGGTTCGCCAGTTAATGTATAAATCAGTTTCTAAAGGAAGCTTTATAAATCGTAAACCTGGAATTTCATGAAAAAGATACGAATCGGGCAAAATAGCAATTCCTAATCCTTTTCGAACCAAAGCAATAATGGCAGAACCAAATTCAGAATGAAGATAAACTTCTGGAGCGTTTTCTAAAGAATTGAATAGTCTTCGAATAAGATCACTGTAGCTGCTTCCTTCGTCATTAGTTGGCAAAATGAACTTTTGAGAAGCCAATGTTTCTTTGGTTAAATCCTCAGGTGTTTGATAAGGATGATTTTCAGGAACAACAAGTGCTAAATGGTCGGTATGGATCTTTTGAGACTGAATATCTTTGGCATTATTAATATCTCTGGTAATCGCCAAATCGATTTTGTAATTACGTAGATAATCTTGCTGATTCTCATAAAGAACCTGAACCAGTTTGATTTTAAGTTTAGGAAAAGCATCAGAAATACGGGATAGAATTTCGGGCATAAGAGAAGCAGAAATAGAATCGGGATGAGAAATCGTAATGGTACCGCTCTCCCCTAACTGAATCTGACGGGCAGATTGATGAATAAATTCAAGTTTATTCAATTCGACTTCCCATTTTTCTTTTAAGAATTGGCCCGCAGCGGTAAGTTTGACATTACGTTTATTACGCTCAAATAACTGCACACCAAGCTGATTTTCTAAAGACTGAATTTGTCGGCTTAGTGCTGATTGTGTAATATTCATTTTTCCGGCAGTATTCCAGAAATGAAGTTCGCGAGACAATGCCAAAAAATATTTAATTTGCTGTAAATCCATTGATGCAATTTACGCATTTATTGAGAATAAAAAATAGCTTTTAACGCATTAAAAAATAATACATGAATACAATAAAAATACTTAAAGCAACAATTGATGATGTAATTCAATTACAATTAATTGGAAGAATTACTTTTTCAGAAACATTTTCAGAGGTTAACAGCAAAGAAAATATGGCGAAGTATCTAAACGAAAGTTTTGCTACAGAAAAACTGATCTCAGAACTTAACAACCCGTTTTCTTATTTTTATTTGGCTGTTTTAGACGAAAAAGTAGTCGGTTATTTAAAATTGAATACTGGAGAAGCACAAACTGAAAAAGAAGATTTGAAAGCATTAGAAATCGAGCGTATTTATGTTGCAAAAGAATTTCACGGAAAAAAAGTAGCACAGGCACTTTATGCACAAGCCGAAGAAACCGCATTAAAACTAAAAGCAACTTATATGTGGTTGGGTGTTTGGGAAGAGAATTTCAGAGCCGTAAGTTTCTACACAAAAAATGGTTTTGTACAATTTGACACGCACATTTTCCGCTTAGGCGACGACGAACAAACCGATTTAATGATGAAAAAAGTTTTATCCTAATACTTTTCAAAAATGGAAAAAAGAAAATTCATATTGCTTTTATTAATCCTCGGTACTGCTTTTTGGGGTATTTCCTATTCGGTTACCAAAATGGCGATTGGCGGAAATTCGGGAAATGTTTTTTTATTTTATCGATTTTTCCTAGCGGTAATTGTTCTCAGTATTATTTTTTGGAAATACGTTAAAGACATTAATTTTGAAGCTATTAAAACAGGATTTATTCTGGCTGTTCCCATGTTTGCAGGTATTCAATTGCAAACTACTGCCCTAAAATATACAAGTGCTTCCCAATGTGCTTTTATTGCGGGGTTAACAGTTATCCTGATTCCGTTATTAAAATTGACACTTTATAAAACGAATACGCCCTTAAAAATTTGGATTGCTGCTTTCACCGCTTTAGCTGGTTTGGCTATTATCGCCATCAAGGATAAATTTGTGATTAACTTAGGTGATTTATTTACTATTGTGGGCGCATTTGCTTTTGCTGTGTATTTGATTGTCGTTGAAAAACATTCCGCTACAAAAAATCTTTTGTATTCTATTGTTCCCATGTTTTCGTTCTGCGCTTTGTTTACATTCTGTTTGGCATTTACAGATTCTCAAGCAATATGGTTTCCTAAAAATGAAACTTTTTGGATTGGCGCTGTTTATTGCGCTTTGTTTTCTACTGCTTTTATGTATACGGTTTCTAATATTTCGCAACGTTATTTATCGGCAGAACGTGTTGCAGTAATTTATTTGTTCGAACCCGTTTTTGGTGCAATCGGAGCTTTTTTTATTTTAGGAGAAGATCTTTCTTGGCGTTTGCTTTTGGGTGGCACTCTTATTTTTGCAGGAACTTTAATTTCAGAAGTAAATTTTAAAAGCAGCAAACTAAAACTAGCCAAGAAAAATTAATTGGAAAAATGCAGTCGTTAAAAATGTTTCACGCAGATTCAAAAAGATTTAGGCAGATTAAATAGATTTTTTTATTAAAATCTATTCTAATTATTTTAAATCTGCGTGAAAAAAAATTTTATATCTTTTTAACTTTGACAAAGTCTCAAAATTTGACAAAGTTCTACAATCTAAGACTATAGTTAGAAACTAGTCTCTTTCAATTACCTTTTTAAAGAGAGAAAAAGCTACGTTTCTATGTGTTAAAAAAACTAAAAACTTTGTCAAAGTTTTTAATTCTGACAAAGCTTTTAGTTAGTTCTATTCTTTTTATTTCTTTATAAAGGCAAAAGCGTATCTGCAGGATCACAAGGAAAGTAGATAATAATATCCGTTCCTTCGCCTGGTCTTCCTTCTGCATAAATATCGCCGCCGACAGCCTGCATAATTTTTTTGCACAAAGCCAAACCGATTCCCGATCCTGTATACTGTTCCTGAGTATGGAGTTTTGTAAAAATCTTAAAAATAGAAGCCTGATATTGAGGCTCGAAACCTATTCCGTTGTCGGAGAAACGCACCCAATGACAATACACTTTATACAAATCATGAATAATTACTGGTTCTTGAGAAGCTGTAATCGTGATCTTTGGTGCTCTATCTGGAGATGCGTATTTTAGTGAATTCTGAATAATATTGACAAACAATTGTCTCATTAAAAAACCTATTGCATGAACTTCCGGAAGATTTTGTGATTCAATTACAGCATTGCTTTCCTTAATTGCTTCGCTCATTTCTTTAATAGTCGCTTCCAGAATTTCATTCAGATTTACCTCCTGCAAAGTATCTCTGGTGTTTTTTATTCGGGTATATTTTAGAATATCTTCCAGCAAACCGCTCATTCTATTAGCCGATTTTGAAACTTTTTCTAAAGAATTTGAAATCGACTCTGTAGAAATAACATCAATTTCTGATAACATTTTAGAAGTAATCAGCTGAATTTTACGCAAAGGTTCCTGTAAATCGTGTGTACTAATCCAGTTGATGTTTTCAAGTTCTGAATTGGTTTCTTTTAAGATTTCGCTTTGGTTACGATATTTCTCTTCTTCTTCACTCAACATAATCAAAATAAGCTGATTATGCAATGTATGAGCATATTGTGAAGCAGCATTAATCTCGTACTGTTTCCATGTACTACTTTGATTTTTTACAATCTCTTTCCAAATAGCAAAGGAATTTCGCGGATGCAGTCCGTTGCTATCTTTTATAATACTTTTTTCCGGATCGCCACCCCATTTGATTTCTGAAATTGTTTCTGGTCTAAACCATATTATGTGCCCATTACTACCTATTGAATGATAGATGATTCCAGCGAAATTAGAATTACCCGCAAATTCAGGAAAGTGTTCCGTAATATTATTAGTCGAAAAAATTTCAACTACTTCCTTTTGGTTAATCTTTTCAATTAAGTTTAAAATTTCATCATCAGATGGTGTTAAACCGTTTTTGAATATTTTATCTCTCGAAATAATGGAAACTCCCGAAGCATTTGCAATTTCCAACAATTGTGGAGCAGCAATAATCTTTTCTAAAGATTCTTTTACAATTGGAAGATCAAGACTGGTTAATTGTTCTAATGCCAAAATGGTTTTCTGTGCATTAATATACTCATCATTTGACTGTCTGATATCAATCTGAGAAGTAATAAATTGTCCCTGAAGTTTGGCCGCCAATCTAATCTCTGGCGATATATTTTTTTCTGAATAATGGTGGCAAGCAATTAATCCCCACAACTTTCCGTGATGAATAAGAGAGATCGTCAGCGTTGCTCCCACTCCAATATTTTTCAGATATTCTACGTGAATTGGTGATGTACTTCTTAAAATAGAAAGGCTCAAATCCAGATTTTTTCCTTCCTTGTCATCAACCGTATAAATTGGAACTGCTTCATAATTGATATCCACAATCAATCGAAGCTGGTTTCTGATATACAACTCACGAGCTTGAGCAGGAATATCGGTATGCGGATAATGTAATCCTAAAAAAGGCTCTAAATCTTCTCTGCAATCTTCTGCAAATACTTCTCCGTTATATTGCTCATCAAAACGATAAATCATAACACGGTCATAACCCGTAATTTCTCGTGTTCCCTGTGCAACAAGTGCGCACAAATCTTTAAGCGAAGTAGTTTTGTTCATCTGACTTACAAACTGAATAGTCTGTTTGTAAGCATCTGCTAGTTTTTCTCTGTCGGCAAACAACAATTCAGCCTCAAGAATGTAAATTCCATCACTTTTATGAATGTTGATTTGGAATAATTTTCCCAACAATTCTATCTCCAGCGGAAAAGCATCTCTAAATTCATCACCATTCGTATAAGCTAAAATCTCATCTTCAGCTTCAGATCCAAAAACTTCTGAAAAATCTTTGCCCAGCATCTGAGTGTGGGAAATATCAAAATATACTGCAACATTTTCTGTACAGAAATCTATTTTCCATTGTAGTGTTATACCAAGCAAAAAACCATGAGGTTGTATTTTACCTGGAATATGTATGGGTTCGTGCTCGCAATTGCTCAAGTTGACAAGGTCACGATTAACTATATCTTTAATCTTCATTCTTTTATTATCGGTCAAAATGCTTATAAATACTATCAAAAGCAAAGATTGCTCCTTCTATAATTTCGTCTCCGCAATTATTTTCTTGCTCATACTCCGCCAGAAAATTCAGGAATGCTTTCCAGAAACTTCCTGTTTTTTCGCCATATCCATTAAAATAAGAAACACCTTCATTTCCTGAAAGTTCAGGAAATTTAGATACATTTTTCAAAATAAATCTTCCTCCTAAAGTCGAACCTTCTACAACGTATAAAATTCCCAAAGCAAAAGGAGCCGAAATTCCTTCAGTTTGAAAAACTTTTTCTGTATTAGATTTATTTGATTTTAAAAATAAAAGATCATTCTCTATAAGATGTTTCTTTCTTCTTTGTTCTAAATCATCAAGTGAATTCGAGAAAAAAGGAAAAATAAGTCTTTCTGTATCGTTATGAACATCGTGCATTAAACTTAGGTAATACGTGTAATCTTCGATTTTCATGTTGGGTGACATGATGGACATAGAGACTGGAAGTTCTTCTAATTTCTTATGAGAATCAGACGTTTGCGTTTTTAAATCATTAAGAAAATTCGAAGCTATTGAAGATGCTGTATTACTACTCATAGGGTACTTTTTGTATGTTTACGAGAATTAATTGACAACCCTCTCTCACAAATATAAAAAAAAAACATGAGTCCTATTTTAAAAAGGTATTTTAACAATTTTATAAACTCTCGATTAGACAAATCTCAAAAACTGTTTTTTCATTTTCATTTTTATGAATCAAATAACCTCCATGCGCTTCTAAAATGTTTTTGGACAAAGTCAGACCTATTCCCGCCCCCTCATTTCGTGTGGTAAAAAACGGAAGAAATATTTTATCTTCAATCTCTTTTTCTATTCCTTTTCCGTTGTCTGAAATTTTTATAAAAATCCGGTTTTCTTTGGCTTCCGCCGAAAGGCAAATTCTTTTGAAATTACTGTTTTCTAAAGCACTTATAGAATTTGTCAATAAATTGATTAAAACCTGCTCCGTTTGTTGCTGATCTACATTTATAAAATAAGGAAACGTAATTGAATTTTCGATCTCAATATTTTCTTTTCTTAATAATGGATTCATGATTTGAAGACTGTTTTCTATCAAACCCTTCAAGTCAGTTTTTTCTTTTTTTGGAGAAGGAAGAATTGCCAGTTTTCGATATCCTTCAATAAATTTCTGTAAATGATCGCTTCGTCTCAACATCGTTTGAACGCTATTTTTAATATCATCCAAATCTTCTGAAGAAAGGGAATCCTGTTCTACCAAATCTTCCAAATTCTGGCAAATAGAACGAATTGGCGTAATGGAATTTAGAAGCTCATGCGAAATGACTTTCATCAAATTAATCCAAGCATCTTTTTCCTTTTTCTCAACCACATTCTGAATCGAATCTAACAAAACAATACAATAATCCTGCTCAAAAATTTCTGTTCTCGAAGCTTGTAAAACAAATGTCTGCTTACCTTGCTCATTGATACTGATTTCGATGGAAGTTTTTACTTCATGAAAATCATCTTTTTCGATAATTTCGCATAAAGACGGTAGTTGATTTTTAAGATATTTCCATTTTGAAACCTTCGGAACATCAAAATGATTTGAAAAATAATCGTTCATCAAAAAGATATTCCAATCCGTTTCCTGTTTCTGCAAAATGACAGCACCGGTTTCAATAGTATTTAAAATAGAACGGTAAATAATGTCTTTAGAAATCTGTTCGTTGTGTTTTTCTTTCAGCGTTTCATACAATTGAAACAGATCATCATAACTTTTATTGAATTTCTGTTTGGAAAAATCAGAAGTAAAATCGTTTTGTAAGATCGAAGAAATAGTTTTGTTGTAAATTAAAACCATATTTCGAACATAAAAATACATTTCTCTTCCTAAAAGAAAAACCATGCAAAGTCCAAATATTCCAGTAAAAAACAACTCGATTTTAAAGAAATAAATAGACAATTCGATTCCGATCACGATAAAAATTAATCGGAGGAAAATGAGTTTATAAGTTTGGAATGTTTTAAACATATTAACCAATATTGATGTTGTATTTCTCTAAACGACGGTATAACGCACCTCTTGATAACCCAAGTTCTTCGGCAGTTTTACTGATATTATTCTGGTTTTTAAGCAGTGCTCTTTCTACTGTTGCTTTTTCAACCGTAGAAAGCTGAATGTCATCTGGATTTTCCTTAAAGTTATTATTAAAGCTAAAAGACCCTTCAAAAGTTGAACTTACAAGACAGAAACTCGAGAGAATTTACAACCACGATTTTATTGCGATAATTGCCAAAGAAGCAGGTTTTACAGTCGAAGTTATGACTAAAAAAGTGGGGCATTTTACAGTTATCCTTGAACCTTTATCAAAAGCCAGATTACATTCGATAGTAGATGGTTATCCTGAAACACGAGGAAATTATCAGTTTTTAATAATCATGATGGGGCTGTCTCTTTTGATTCTCGTTTTGTCGATTGTTAATTACATCAATCTTGCAACTGCTAATGCCGTAAAACGTGCGAAAGAAGTTGGGGTACGTAAAATTTCAGGTGCATCAAAAGGCGATATTGTTAGTCAGTTTCTCTTTGAAACAGCTTTAACCACGACTTTTTCTATTTTACTGGCGTTAGTAATTGTAGAGTTGACTTTGCCTTATTACAACAACTTTTTAAACAAGAACATTGTACTTCTTGCCAGTCAGTTTTACATACAATTGATATTGATTTTTATCATTACAATTTTGGTAGCAGGATTATTTCCGGCCATTTATATATCCAATTTTGAAACTTTTAAAGTTTTAAAAGGGAATTTCGAAAGAAGCAAAAATGGTATTTGGTTACGCAACGGAATGCTTATTTTTCAGTTTGCTATTGCTGCCTTTTTTATTATTGGCTCAAATATCGTATACCAGCAAATTAAATTTTTACAGAATAAAGATCTGGGTTTTAAGGGTGATCAGGTAATTTCGGTTTCTTTAAATTTCCCATCGGTTGATTATGAGGGAGAAAATGCAGCCCAAAATATTTACAACAAATACAACGTCATAAAACAGCAGCTCAGCAAAATTAAAGGCGTCGAAGAAATCTCCACAGGTCTTATTGCGTTTGATGGTTCAGACAATTCTTTAGCGGGGGTTTTATACAATGATGAACTTTTTAAACAACGCGTTATCCCTTTAGATTTTGGCATGTTCGAAATGTTGAACATCAAAATAATTAAGGGAAGAAATTTTGATAAAAAATTGGCTTCAGATTCTATAAATTCTGTAATCATAAATGAAAGCGCCTTAAAATTAATGAATCTTAAAGATCCAATCGGCAAGGAACTTGTAATTCGGGAGCAGAAATTAAAAATAATTGGCATTAGTCAGGATTTCAACTTATTAAGTCCTGAATTAAAGGTACCGCCAATTGCTTTTTACAATATTAAAATGTTTGGTATGTCACAAAACATTAATAAAGTCTATGCAAAATTAAAACCGGATGATATGGAAAATACGATTGCCAATATCGAAAAATTATGGTCTAAAGCCAATACCGAATATCCGTTTCAATACGACTTTGTAGACAAGCAATATGCAAGAACTTACGAAGCTTACGTAAAACAAAAGAGTCTTTTTTCGCTGCTAAATGTAATCGTGATTATTATCGCTTTGTTCGGATTATTTTCTTTGGCTTCGTATTCGATTCAGAGAAGAATGAAAGAAATCGCCATTCGTAAAACTTTAGGCGCAGACACCAATATTTTATTACAAGAATTATCAAAACAATATGTTTTGTATTGCATAATTGGTTTTCTAATCGCGATTGTTCCAGCTTATGTTTTGCTGCAAAAATGGCTTAATAATTTTGCTTTTAGAATAGAAATTCCTGTTTTGCCATTCTTCATTTCTTTTGCTTTTTTATTGGCGCTTACTCTAATTATTGTTTTAGCGAAAGCGTATCAAGCCACAAAAGCTGATGCTTTAAAATATTTGAAGTACGAATAATCTGCTTATGTTTACTAGAAAAGCTGTGCGAGTTTAAACCTTGCACAGCTTTTTGTATTTCTTTGCTTGTTGTTGTTTTTTTTACCACAAAGTACACAAAGGCTTTACCATATTTCTTAAAACAAAAATAACTCTGCCTCTTTGCGCCTTTGCGAGATTATTTTTTTAAGCTTTTAAATCCTTGCTTTGTGAAATTGCTCGCAAAGACGCTAAGGCGCAAAGTTTTTTATTCCACTCTAAAATCTTATTTATACTGATTCTTAAACCGATTTTGACATTCGTCAATGTTTTTTTCTTTGATTAACTTTACTTTTGAAAATGATTAATTTTTGAGAAATGATGAGTGAACTTGAAGCTTTAATTCAAAGCAAATTACAATTAGAAAATGATGATTTAAACACCATTCTCTCTTGCTTTAAATTAGTACAAGTAAAGAAGAATGAGCAATTGCTGCAAAGCGGAACTGTAGCTGACAAAATCTATTTTATCAAAAAAGGCTGTTTGCGATTGTATTACAGCACCGAAGACCATACTATTGCTACTCGTTTTATGGCTTTCGAAGGTACGTTTCTAACTTCTATCGTCAGTTTTATTTCGCGAGAGCCAAGTGCCGAATATATTGAAGCTGTTGAGAATTCAGAGCTTTTAGCGATTTCTTACGACGATTTTTTCCGACTTCGAAATACGATTCCGCAATGGGACAAAATGTATATTTATATTCTCGAATACGGTTTAACGGTTATTACTTCTAAACTAAGCAGTTTACTAACGCAAAACGCTGCAGAACGATATCGTAATCTTCTTAAAAACAATCCAGAACTCATTCAGAGATTGTCCAACGCCAATCTTGCAGCATATCTTAATGTTTCGCCTGAGACGTTGAGCCGAATAAAATCACAGATCTAACACGCTGTAAAACATCAAAAAACAACATAAAAAAACATTTTCTATCATGAGAAGTGATGAAGTAAAAAAAGGGGTTCAGCGAACTCCTCACAGATCCTTATTGCGAGCTACGGGCTTGAAAAACGAAGATTTTGGAAAACCATTTATCGGAGTTGCGAATTCTTTTATTGAAATTATTCCGGGACACTTTTTCTTAAACAAAGTTTCTGAAATTATCAAAGAAGAAATTCGTGCAAATGGCTGTGTTCCGTTTGAATTCAACACCATCGGAATCGATGACGGAATCGCAATGGGACACGACGGAATGCTGTATTCGCTTCCAAGTCGCGAGATTATCGCAAACTCTATAGAAAGTGTCATGAACGCTCATAAATTGGATGCTATGATTGCGATTCCAAACTGTGATAAAATTGTTCCGGGAATGATTATGGGTGCTTTACGAGTTGATGTTCCTACTATTTTTGTAAGCGGCGGACCAATGTCTAAAGGTTACACCAAAAACGGAACTGCAATTGACTTAGCAACAGCATTTGAAGCAGTTGGAAAACACGAAGCAGGAAAAATCTCTGACGAAGAATTATATGATATTGAATGCAACGCTTGTCCGAGTGGCGGAAGCTGTTCTGGAATGTTTACGGCAAACTCGATGAATACTTTGATGGAAGCCATGGGAATTGCCTTGCCTGGAAATGGAACTATTCTAGCACAAACTCCAGAACGCGAACAATTGTATCGCAAAGCTGCAAGAAGAATTTGTGATATTGCGAAAGATCAGCAGGCTATTGAAAAATTCAAATTGAAAAATATATTGAATGAAAATGCAGTTCGCAATGCTTTTGCTGTAGATATGGCAATGGGCGGAAGTACAAATACGGTTCTGCATATGCTTGCCATTGCCAACGAAGCCAATGTTGATTTTAAACTGAAAGATATTAATACCATTTCTGGAAATGTAGCTCATATTGCTAAAATTTCGCCAAGTTTAAGCACCGTTCATATGGAAGATATCAATAGAGCTGGTGGCGTAAATGCGGTGATGAAAGAAATAAACAAAAGAGGTTCTGGCGTTTTAATTGATAATCTGACTATTAGCGGAGAAACTTTATTGGAGAAAATCGCTAATGCCGAAATTAAAGACACAACGATTATTCACACCATTGATAATCCGTATAGCAGAGTTGGCGGATTGGCAATTTTATACGGAAATCTGGCTGAACAAGGCGCTGTAATTAAAACGGCTGGTTTAACAGGAGATCGCGTATTTACTGGTAGTGCAGTTTGTTTTGACGGTCAAGCCGAAGCGATTGCCGGAATCATGATGGGCAAAGTGAAAGCTGGAAATGTAGTCGTTATTCGTTACGAAGGCCCTAAAGGCGGACCTGGAATGCAGGAAATGCTTTCTCCAACCAGTTTGATTATGGGAATGGGATTAGGAAGTTCTGTTGCTTTAATTACCGACGGAAGATTTAGCGGTGCAACGCGAGGTGCCTCAATCGGACACGTTTCTCCAGAAGCTGCTGAAGGTGGAATGATTGGTTTGGTTCAGGATGGCGACGAAATTCATATCGATGTAGATCAATATATTTTATCGGTTAATTTAACTGAGGATGAAATTGCTGTAAGAAAAGCCAATTTCAAACCATTGAAAAAACCTTTAAGCTCAAGATGGCTTTCTCAATATAGAGCATTGGTTACGAATGCTAGTACAGGAGCTGTTTTAAAAACAGATTTGGATTAAATTTTTAAGATATCTTAGAATCAGCTTCTTCATTAATTTGGAGAAGCTGTTTTTTTAAATTATAATGTAATTGGGATGTTCAATCCCAACTTTTCGACTCCCATTGCAACAACGGTTCTAAATCTTTTTACATTCTTATTGGCGAAAAACAATTCTCTTGTTAGTTTTTCGTAATCTGCCATTGATTTTGCAACAATTATTAAGACAAAATCAGATTCTCCTGTTACGTAATAACATTGCTGCACAGCCGAACAGGAAACAAAAGATTTTTTGGTTTCATCAATAAGATCGATTTGTTCGCTTTCCAGAAACACTTCAACAATCAAGGTTACAGGATTTCCTAGAGTTTCCCTTTCCAGTATTGAAATATCATGTTTAATAATGCCTTCTTCACGCATTCTTTTTACTCTGCGTTGTACCGCTGCAGGAGATAATCCTATTGTTTCTCCAATATCTCGCTGCGGAGTTAAATTATTCTTTTGAAGAATTTTTAGTATTTCCTTATCAAAACTATCCATAAATGAAACAAAATTGCAAATTCACCCCCAAATTTAAGCAAAATAACCTCCAATAATGATGCAATTTTGCATTTCATAAATTAAAATAATACAAGAATGAGCAAATCAATATTTAAAGGATTTCTTTTGGCTATTATAGCAGCTATATTTTGGGGAATATCAGGAACGTTTGGCCAGTTTTTATTTCAAGAAAGAGGACTTAATGTAGAATGGTTGATTACCATTAGAATGCTAGTCTCAGGAATAATACTTTTGTTTTACTCGAAATTAAGCGAAAAAACAGCAGTATTTGAAATCTGGAAATCCAAAAAAGATGCTTTACAATTATTAGTATTTAGTATCGCTGGAATGCTCTCTGTTCAATACACTTATTTTGCAGCTATAAAACATTCCAATGCTGCAACGGCAACGATATTGCAATTCTGCGGTCCCATTATTATTGCTATTTTTTTAGCTTTAAAATTTAAAAAATTACCAAAAGCAAAAGAAACATTAGCTATTATACTTGCAGTAACAGGTACTATATTATTAGTAACGCACGGTAATTTCAATAAATTAGCTATTTCTGGAAGTGCTTTATTTTTCGGACTCAGTTCAGCGGTCGCTTTGGCAATTTATACGCTACAGCCTGCTAAACTGCTTCACAAATATAAACCTTCGGTTGTAATTGGTTGGGGAATGTTTTGCGGTGGTTTTGCTTTTAGCTTTGTTAAAGCTCCATGGCAAATAGAAGGTCAATGGGATGCATTTACCTATCTCTACACAATCTTGATAATTGTATTTGGAACTTTAATTGCTTTTACATTTTACCTCAATTCTGTAAAAATAATTGGGGGACAAAAAGCCAGTTTATTGGCATCTGCCGAACCACTTGCCGCTACAATCTTAGCCGTTTATTGGCTTAAAACACCTTTTTCTCTTATTGACTGGATTGGGAGTTTATTAATCATCTCTACAGTTTTTTTATTAAGCAAAAGCACTGAGAAAAAACCTGTTTTTCAAAACCATCAAGAAACGCATTAGAAAACAACGAAAGCTTAAAAAACTTTAATGGTCAATAAAAACAATTTAAACAGAATACCAATACAGACGCTATATTAAAAAGAGATTAAAGCTAAAATTTACATTTTCAAATACTTAAAAAAAAGCTAAATCAAAATTGATTTAGCTTTTTTCATTTTTTTTTAATATATTTATAAAATAAAGCTCAAAACTATCCACCTTAAATTATTAAAAATGGAAAAAATAACCTCCAAATCGCTAATGTTGCTATCCGTTGGAATTTTCATTATAGCCGCTTCTTTAATCATTCCTCATTTTATCAAAATATCAGATTTGTCAAGAGGTTTAATTGTCGGAATGGGACTTGGAATGTTATTATTAGCACTTAGTCCTAAACGCGAATCGAATTAACTTATTTCTTAGTAAATCCTTTTCGGGTCATCTCGCCCCATCCTTTAGTTCCCATAATTTTTTCTTTATAACCGATCAAAGCGGCGTAAACCGTAAGCGGATGAAAATAAACTGGTTCTATAAATGCTGCCATTAAAAGTTTAAAGAAATCTGTTTGTTTTGGATATTTGTGATACGTTCTTTCCTCACTAAACAAAGCAATTACCGAAAAGAAAACAGCAAAAGAATAGACAAAAAGCAATAGTAATACAAAGAAATGCCAGTTTAATAAGCCGAAAATTATAAAAATTACGGTTATTAAGAGTCCAATAAATTCTATTCCGGGAGCCAGAAATTCAAACAATGTCCAATAAGGCACACTCAACATTCCTAAAAGTTTATATTTGGGGTTGAGAAACATTTTTTTGTGGAAGCTTAATGTTTCTATTGTTCCTCGCATCCAACGGCTTCTTTGTTTTTTAAATATCTTGAAATCTTCGGGTGCTTCTGTCCAACACAACGGATCCGGAATATAACTTACCGCATAAGGCAATTTATTTTCGAGCATATAACGGCGCATTCTCACGATGAGTTCCATGTCTTCTCCTACCGTTTTTGTGCTATAGCCACCAGATAAAATAGCAATTTCTTTATCAAATGCTCCAAAAGCACCACTTATCAGTAATAATCCGTCTAGTCTTCCCCACGCCATTCTACCCAAAAGAAAAGCTCTTAAATATTCTAGAACCTGAATTCGAGGCAACATCACGTCCGGAATATTAACCTCAACCAAACGACCATTTTTAATTACACATTGATTGGCAATTCGCACTACGCCTCCTGTTGCAATAATTCTTTTTCCTTGTGATTCTAAGAAAGGTTTTGCCAGTTTTAAAAGTGAATCTTTGTCCAGAATACAATCAACATCGATACAAACTACGTATGGATTCTGTGCAATATTTAAACCGACGTTTAAAGCATCGGCCTTACCTCCATTTTCTTTGTCAACTACAATTAGTTTTTTGAACGCCGCATTTCTGGACGTATAAATTCCTTTTATTTTTTTGGTTTCAATTTTAGGATGAATATTCAAATCGGTCAAAACCAAATCGTACGTTTTGGTTAGAATTTCCATCGAATTGTCTTTACTTCCATCGTTTACCACAATAACCTGATAATTATTATAATTTAATGAAAGTAAAGATTTTACATTTTCTTCAATCGTAAATCCTTCATTATATGCAGGCGCAATCAACGAAAGTTTTGGTGCGAATTCGCTTGTCAGAAGCACTTCATAATCTACAAAACTGTTTTTTTTCAGGTAACTTCTTAATTCTTTTTGTGAAAGATAAGCCAATATCAAATAAGAAGACATAATTAGAATGGCATACCCCAAAATAAGAAGTATGTAAACATCTAAAAACCATGTTATCTCTGTATCAAAAAAAGTCATTCCGTTTTTATTTATAGCGTTAACGCCTGTAAGACGCTTTGCGCTTCATATTTTATTATAGTGTTGGGAGCTTTTGCTGTCAATTCTGCAACAAAAGGCACTTTTTGTGTCAGTTTCAGTTCTTTTATGAGTTTCAATCCTAACGAAATCACGGTGGTGTTTTGCGATTCCAATAAAAGCTCGACACCTTTTGTATCTCCGATATCATGTTTTTTGAAAGCACTAATAATATTAACCTGAGTCCATTCGTCAATAATATCAGAATGTTCGGTAAGATGTACAATTCCTTTTGTTCCTTCTAATCTTATTCCTGCATTTATGGCTGTAATTTTTAAAGTCTTGTTTCGGGCTTTAGAACAGGCAATAATCTGTTCAAAGGCTTCATTGATTTTAAATTCAGACAATTCTGTAATTCCTTTACATTTTACTTCCCAATTAAAATTTTTGAGCTTTTTATAGGAATCTTTTATCAAAGCAGAATCTTTATAAAATTGTTCCAGTTTCTGCGCATAAATGCCTTCGTAATTTTTATGAAGATTGATGAGCGTTTCTGTCAAAACTTCTCTGAAAAAACGCGTATCAAAAAGCACCATGAAATTTTTATCTTTTTTAATCTCTGAAAACAGTACATCTTCAAAAATGACAGAAGACATTACCCTTTCAATCTGGGTTTCATATTCTAATCTAAGCTTTTCCCTTTTGATGTTTCTATTTCTACTTGCCACAATGATGAGATAGAAAATAAAGGAAGCAGCAACAAACAAATAAATTGCTCCCGTTAGAAAAGGCACCACCCAATGTCCGTTTTTATATAACTGCCAGATTTCTGTCATATCAAAAACGTTTGGTTACAATTAGCTGTACATTAAACCTGTTTCTATATTGTCCCGGAATATATTCTTCATCTTCATACAAGAAAATCGGACGAACAAAAAACGAGTCGCCAAAACGATGCTGGTACTGAATCCCGATTCGATATGCCTTCAATGGTTGTGTAAAATTATTGTATAGATACAAATAAGGTACATTTCCATATTGCAATTCCAACCTAATGATGCGTTCTTTTTCTTCATTTGTTCTCTGAATACTTACAACATGAGAAAACAATTCGTTTGAAGTATCATAATAAGGTCGATAAGCAAAAGAATAAATTCCTGGATTATAAGACAATTGGCCTGTTACCAAAGTAATATCGTCGGTATCAAAATGCATGAATCTTCCTCCAATAGAATATTCAAACTTTTTATAAGGTTTGAAATAATATTCTAAACCCGCTTTTGCAACAGGAAATATCGTTTCGCCAGTTGAAACTCCGGCATTTGCATACAAATAGCTTTTGTTAGAAAAGGTTTGATAGAAGTCAGTCTCAAACAACATTTGCGTTTCGTTGCTCACATTTCCGATGTTTGCTCTTCC
Organism: Flavobacterium potami; assembly: GCF_020026915.1. Taxonomy (GTDB): domain Bacteria; phylum Bacteroidota; class Bacteroidia; order Flavobacteriales; family Flavobacteriaceae; genus Flavobacterium; species Flavobacterium potami. The sequence goes on from NZ_JAINUY010000003.1 coordinate 605,597, forward strand.
AACAATGGCCGATTTACTAAATTTATGTGAATATTCAGCATATCCGTAATGAAACGGAGATTGTCCTGGATCTGAACTCGAAATATTCAAATAAGACACCGATACTGCATTTTTTGCTTTACGGCCAATAAGTGTTCTAATTCCCTTAAAAGCCTGAGTGCTGTTATCTGCAAAAGAAGCTTTCTCAATCAGTTCTAAGGCTTCCTGATCACGGTTTAGTTTTTCCAGACAACTTGCTTTTATTTTTAAAACCTCAACATCTTTTGGAGCAATTGCCAAATATTTATCACAATACAGATTACACTTTTCGTAATTCTCTGACCAGAAATAAACATTAATAATGGCTTGTAAAGCTTCCGGATTCGGATTAACTCTGTCTGTCAACGGAGAAAGCACTTTTATCGCCGTTTTATAATCCTTTTTCCAGCTGTAAATTCTTCCGGTATATGTTTGGATATCTTCGTCTTGAGGATACTTGGCACGTAAAGGTTCAATTAAAGATAAAGCTTTATCGTAATGTTCTTTTTCCACTTCACGTTTAACGTTTGCTAAAGTTTCTTCAACATTAATTTCCTGACCAAATGCAATGGAGGAAACAAATAACAGGCAGATAGAATAATATAGAAATTTCATTATACACGTGTGTTTAGTAATTTATTGATTCTCACTAAAAGCACAGCCGGGCTGACTGGTTTTGCTATAAATTCATTGGCTCCAATGTCAAACGAATCCAATTCTGTTTGTTCAACGCCTGAAGAAGTTAGTATAATGACAGGAACATCAGATTTAAGCGTTTCGCGGACATATTGAGTAATTTCCATTCCGCTTATACCGGGCATGTTGATATCTGTAAGAATCAGATTGTAATGATTCTCTTTTATAGCATCGAGCGCATCTTTTCCATCAGAAAACTGGTCAACACTAAATCCTTTAGATTCTAAGAAAAAAGATAATGATTTGCGTAGGATGTCATTATCTTCAGCTAAGATTATTCTCATTTTTTCAAATTTTAAACTAGGGGCAAAATTTAATTATAATGTCAGAAATGTAAAGCTATTGCATATTTCTCTTTTATCATAGTGATTTTAGAATTTTTACGACATCTTCGATTCCACAATGTAAAATATTTATTTTGTCCAAAATTTCTGTAGAAAACTGAGCCATCATGGCCTCCTCCTCTATAATTGTTGCACATTTGCTAAGATCATCCAGCATAAAAATATCCAAACTTGACTTCATATTATGCGCCAGTTTCTTTACTGTATCGTGATCCTCTTTTTTGAAAGCTTCTTCTAATTCTGCAACCTGACCTGGAATTTTTTCTAAGAAAAGATGAATCATTTCCTCTTTAAAATTTTCATCTCCGCAAGCCATTTCATCCAAAAAAGAAAAATCTATTCTTCTTCTTTTTTCTGGTCCTACTTCTTCGGTCAAAGCTGTTTTTATTGCTTTTAAAAGTATGTTTTGCTTAAAAGGTTTTGGAACATAACCATTCATTCCTGCTTTATAACAACGTTCTTGTTCTCCAATTAAAGAATGTGCCGTCATGGCAATAATAGGAATTGAAAAATTCATTTCGTTACGGATATAATCCGTGGTTTGGTAACCATCTTTTACTGGCATTTGAAGATCCATTAATACCAAATCATACTGATTTTTTGATAATAATTCGATACCATCTTCTCCATTCCCAGCAACATCCAATTCAAAACCAAAATTCTGAATAACGCTTTTTACCAATTTCTGATTTAAAACATTATCCTCGCAAAGCAATATTTTTAGATGACCAAGATCATTTTTTGAAACTGTTTTTGAAGCCGTTTCCTGAACTTCCGTTTTTTTGTAGGTAATGAAAAAGAAAAATTCTGAACCTCGGTTCAATTCGCTTTTTACATGAATTTCTCCTTTATGAAGTTCTACCAATTGTTTAACGATATTCAAACCAAGACCAGTACCTCCAAATGTTCTTGTGGTACTTTCTTCACCTTGAGTAAAACGTTCAAAAATAGTTTTAAGTTTGTTTTTTGGAATTCCGATACCTGTATCTTTAACAGAAAATCGAAGCGTATAACCGTCGGCTGTTTCTTCTGTTTTCTTTACTGAAACAGTTACTTCTCCTTCTTGCGTAAACTTAAGCGAATTGCCTACCAGATTTACTAATATCTGGTTCAGTCTTCCCTGATCACCTATTACATTTTCAGGCATTTCCGCATCCAAATAAAGATTGAATTCAACATCTTTTTGAACTTTAACTTTCAATAAATTATAGACATGTTTCAATGTCTTTTTTAAATTGAAAGGTTCCATTTCAATGGCCAAATTTCCCGATTCAATTTTAGAAAGATCCAGAATATCATTGATAATAATGAGGAGATTTTCTCCAGCAATTTGCACACTATCGATATAATCCTTTTGCGTCTCATCTAAATCTGTCTGAGCCAAAAGATCTGTAAAACCGATAATAGCATTCAAAGGTGTTCTGATTTCGTGACTCATATTTGCCAGAAAACTGTCTTTTGCTAAAACAGCGCGTTCGGCAATCTTTCTTTGCGTGTACAACTCATAATTTTTGGTACCCAATTCTAACTGAGCCATAACGTGTTTTGCTACAATAGAAAGTGCATTTCGCTGGTTGTCGTCGAGTTCTTTAACGACATGATCGACAGCACATAAAGTTCCAATATTGTAACCATCAGGTGTTGTAAGTGGTACTCCTGCGTAAAACCTAACATTGAATCCGCCTGTTACATTAGGGTCATCTTTAAATCTTTCGCTTAAATGGGTGTCGTTGATTTCGACCATTTTAGTATCCATGATCGTATAATTACAAAATGTAATTTCACGAGGAACTTCTGACACTCCTATTCCAATTTCAGACTTAAACCATTGTCTGCTTTCGTCGATAAATGAAATATGGGCAATAGGAACACCACAGATATACGAAACAAGCTTTGTGGCATCATCAAAAGCATTGTCTGGAAGTGTATCTAGTATATTGTAACGTTTTAGAGCAGCTAAACGTTCTAATTCGTTTTCTGGAATGGGGTAATCTCTCATTTTATTAGTAGGTAAAGTGCACAAAGATAAGCTAAATTGAATAAAGATGCCTTGTTTTGCCTATAAACGTATTTGATATTCAGAATCGTATTACCCATTTTTTATTTCATTACAAATTTTTTCAAGGTCATTACAAAATTGAATATCTGCTATTGGGCGCCAACTGATTTTGTTATAAAATTGCGCAGATTTTGTAAACTAATCTCTTTCAAAAGGCACTTTTTTTCAGGAATCGTAGTACTTAAAAGAGATAAAAATTAAAGTAAATGAAAAACTTAAGAAACAGTATTTTTTACGTTGGAGTTATTGGAGGATTCTCTCTATTGATGTATTGGATCATTTTATTGGGCGTACAATTGCAAACAGGAAGAAATCTTAAAATTCCAACTTCAGATAAAAGTCAATGGAACGAATTTCTTGATTCTCTTATAAAAAACCTACACCATCCTTTAGCACTACTTTTGGCTCAAATTGTTACGATTATTTTCGTCGCTCGTATTTTTGGATGGATTTGTATTAAAATGAAACAACCCGCCGTAATTGGAGAAATGATTGCGGGAATTGTGATGGGGCCTTCTTTAATTGGAATGTATTTTCCAGAGTTTTCTGCGGCATTATTCCCTACTGAATCATTAGGAAATCTTCAATTTTTAAGTCAGATTGGTTTAATTCTTTTCATGTATATCGTAGGAATGGAAATCGACATGAAGATTCTTAGAAATAAAGCCCATGATGCTGTGGTTATTAGTCACGCTAGTATTATAATTCCGTTTGTTTTAGGAATGGGATTGGCGTATTTTATATATGAAGAATTTGCCCCTGCAGATGTACAGTTTACATCGTTTGGCTTGTTTGCCGGAATTGCGATGAGTATCACTGCGTTTCCGGTACTTGCCAGAATTGTGCAGGAACGCGGTATTCATAAAACAAGATTAGGAACCATCGTAATTACATGTGCTGCAGCAGATGACATTACAGCATGGTGTATTTTGGCAGTTGTAATTGCAATTGTAAAAGCAGGTTCTTTTGGAAGCGCTTTATATACTGTTCTTTTAGCATTAGGATATGTTTTCTTGATGATTAAAGTAGTCCGTCCGTTCTTGAAAAGAATTGGAGATTTGTACGCAACAAACGAAAAATTAAGCAAACCAATTGTCGCTATCTTTTTCTTAACGCTTGTGGTTTCTTCTTATTTAACAGAAGTTATCGGAATTCATGCTTTATTCGGAGCTTTTATTGCAGGAGCAATTATGCCGGAAAACATTAGATTTAGAAATTTGTTTATCGAAAAAGTAGAAGACGTTGCGCTTGTACTATTATTACCATTATTCTTTGTATTTACAGGTTTAAGAACACAAATCGGTTTATTAAACGAGCCTTATTTATGGAAAATAGCTGGATTAATCTTTTTGGTAGCTGTTATAGGTAAATTTGTCAGCAGTATGCTTGCCGCAAAATTTGTGGGACAAAGTTGGAAAGACAGTTTATCAATCGGAGCGCTAATGAATACAAGAGGTTTAACCGAATTGGTAGCGCTGAATATTGGTTATGATTTAGGAGTTTTAAGTCCAGAATTGTTCTCAATGTTTGTCATTATGGCCCTTGCCACGACCTTTATGACTGGACCAACTTTAGATCTAATCAACTGGTTGTTTAAATCGAGTAAAGAAGAGTCTGAAGAAGATACAGCCTTGAAAAACAAATACAGAATTTTACTGTCTTTTGATCGTCCAGAATCTGGAAAAGCTTTACTAAAAGTAGCGGACGGATTAACCAATAAAAGAGCTGAAAGTTCTGAAATTACTGCGATGCATTTTCTTCCAACTGAAGAATTACACCATTATAATACAGATATTTACGAAACAGAAAAATTCAAAGATGTTGTTGAAGAATCTGTTGCTTTAAATAGAAATATTACCACTATGTTTAAAGCATCTGCCGATATTGACAACGAAATTGTTTCTGTTGCAAACAAAAGCAAACACGATTTACTTTTAGTCGGAATTGGACAATCTATTTATCAGGGAAGTTTATTAGGACGTGTTCTCGGTTTTACAACAAGAATTATCAATCCTGAAAAAATCTTAAATACCGTAACTGGAAAAGAAAACATCCTAGAATCTGCTCCTTTTGATGACGGAACGAGACAGATTATCTCAAAATCTCAAATTCCGGTTGGTATTTTAATTGACAAAGATTTGACCGACATTAACTCGATTTTTATTCCTCTTTATAGTTTAAAAGACTGGAATTTGATTCAGAATTATGTTCAGAAATTCATTCAGAATATTGATGCGAGAATTGTGATTTTGGATGTAGAAGGAAAAATCAATACTGATTTAGATACTAAAGAACAAATCAGATTAATGGAACAAGCAGCTCCAAGTCAGCTTTCGCTAAGAAAAGAACAAACCGTTGACAAGGATTTTCTTGAACAGCAAGATTTAATGCTGATTTCTATTGATGGCTGGAAACATTTAATGGATACTAAAAGTACTTGGTTACCCAATATCCCTTCAACATTGATTATTTCAGAAGATAAAAAATAAAGTTTGTTTTGGAATTTTATTTTAAAAGAGTGCCTTCAAAAGAGGCGCTTTTTTTTTATTTACTTCATTCCAAACCTATAACGAATTTTTATATATTCGCTTATTATCAATCCAAAACCAAAAAATGAACCATAACCCAAACGACGATTCCAATTATCAATTTGAAATTGATGCTAAACTAAAAGAAACCTACAAAAATGCAGAAAGAATTTTCGGTTCTAATCCTGAAACGATAAAAAAAATAGCCAAAAACTCCTTAATATTTGGAATCATAATCATGATTATCAGTATTAAAGCGCTGCTTTCATTAATTGTTATGTTCAGAATTAATTTATGGACTTTTATATTTGCTGCCGGTGCATTTATGGTGTACACTTCCATTTATCTTCGCAAAAACATTTTAAAATTTCCTGTTTTAATTGTGTATAACGACGAAATCCTTTTTAAAAAACAAAAGTATTTCGGAAAACTTAAAATACTAAGTCTCTATAATTTATATAGTAATACAGATTTCGAATCTTTAGATCGAAACGATTTGAAAAGTGTAATAATGCCAACTGGAATATTCAATACGGCCGATTTATGCGTGGAAACAACTCTGGAAGAATCGAAGGTTTTTCTAATGATCAATGCAGAAAAAGAATATCTAAATCATATTGCTTTTTATCTTGCGGCTTACATTAAAAACAAACCTTAAATCAGAGCGAAATAATTTGACTTAATTCTAGCGTAAATGTCCCAGCAGAAAACTCTTTTGGGGCTTTTACCAATTTGCTTGCTAAAAGCAAAGTTGAGATGGGTTTTAGATTTTTAAAAAGTCCAATTGCATTGAATATTTTAATCACATTGACAGAAATTTTTTCGCCCACGCGATCTGTATTTTCGCGAATAAGCGGTCCCGGTCTGAAAATAATATATTGTGGGAAATGAAGACTTTCCAGATTTTCTTCCAATTTTCCTTTCATCATAGAATAAAAAACATTGCTTTTTGATGAAGCGCCATAAGACGAAACCAAAACTAAAGAATTGACATGATTTTCTTTCGCGACAGCAGCAAATTGAGCGGGAATATCAAAGTCAATTTTCCACTGATCGTCTTTTGAACCTGCATCTTTTAAAGTTGTTCCTAGACATGAAAAGAGAACATCTCCTGTAATTAAATCCTTAAACGAATCCATTTTCGAGAAATCAACAATATGCTCCGTCAATTTAGAATGTGATTTTCCTGTTGCACGTCTTACAAAAATGGAAACTTCGGCATAATCATTACTTTTTAAAAGCAAATCGACCAATTCTTTTCCTGTAGCGCCTGTTGCTCCAATTACCAATGCTTTCATAATCTTACGGATTTTGAAAGTAAATATAACAATCTTTTTAATTGAAAAAACCCTCTACAAATTAGTAAAGAAGCAAAATCTTTAGCCGACTGAAATATTTCGCTTTTTTGACCATTGTATATTGTCAAAGATTTCATATCGTTCAGCGAATACTTTCCTATAACGCTTGTAAAATCTTATAAGTGTTGCTGAATTAAAGCCTCAATTTCAGGTGTAGAAGGTCTTGGCGCATCTTTATGGATAATTTTTCCATCTTTTCCTAATAAGACAAAACGCGGAATTGTAGTTACATTAATTTGCTTTAACAACTCGTCTTTTTCAGATTTTGCTATTAAAACACTATTCTCTGAGTTTAAAATATCTTTATACTCTGCCATTGCTTTTTTCCATGAATTGGCACTTTTATCAATAGAAACAAACACAAAAGCGACATAGGTATATTTGTTCATTAGTTTTTTTTCGCTTGGAAATTCTTCACGGCAAGGCATACACCAAGAAGCCCAAAAATCAATCAAAACTAATTTCCCTTCGTGTTTTTTTACTATTTCTTTTAAAACTAAAGGCGTGACAGCCGTTTTTAGCTCATCTTCTACATGAGCAACATAAGTCTGGTCTTTGCAATGTTCTCTAAATATTTCGAGCGCTTTTGCATCAAAAGGAACTTTCTGATCCCGAATACTTAACGGATAAGAAATAGTAGCGTATAATAAATAATCTTTAATATTTTGGTTATTGAAATTTTTAGAAATGAATTCCATTTCACTTGAAAGACTTTTTTTCAAACCTAAAAATTTCATTCTTTTCTGAACATAATTCTGAAGTAATTCTCTGTAATCCTGTACATCAAGTAAAACATGAGCCTGGTCAAAACTTTTTTCTATTGCTGTAAATGTATTCGGATTCAAGGTTGGAACTTCCAATTCATTATATAAAGTTAAACTCCAATAAGTTGCAGAAAAATAATCGTAGAATTCTTTAGAAAGCTTACTTTCTTTATAATACGTTTCTAAAAGTTCTTTTTCCTTCGTGTAATTTTTATCAAAATAGCTGTTGATTTTGGCAGCAACCATAATAATTTTCAATTGATTATAACTGGGAAGATTTTTAGTTGCTCCATACTTCTTAAAACGTTCGTTCTCGAATTCCGATTCCGATTTACGAATAGGATTTGTTGCGCAATAGTAATGGATTAAACCGGTTTTATCCACATCAAATTCTATATTTTCATTTGATGAAGCATAAATAGAAGTGGCTCTGTTAATATCATTGCAATTAACAATCGAATTATTGTCTACTTTTAATTCTCTATTATTTGTACTTAAAACTGCCCTATCGGAACTATTTACTCTTGATTGAGAAGTAAAATTTATGATGCCTTCATTGGTTCCAACATATTTTACGGTAATCTGCGCAAATGAAGCGGCCGAAATCAATAAAAACAAAAGCGTCTTGTTTAGTTTGTACATGTGGTTTTTGAGTGGTTTAGTTAGCAAATAAAACTTCAAAATATTTACATTCAACATTTTAAAGATTTATTCAAAAATAATTACTTTCTTATTATTTACAAGAATATTCTTAATTATTTTTAAATACTGAACCAAACCCTCAATCGTGATTGACCATTTGTCTAAAAAGCATTAATTGTCCGTCGTTATTTCGTTTCCAAATATTAATACTTTTCCCTTTTACATTGCCGTTTTTATCTCCATCGCTCCAGTCTACGCTGTAAAAACCAAATTCTATAATTGCTTTTTTAGCCACAATAACGCCCGAAGTCTGAATAGAAATTTGATCGATACTCAAAGTTCCCGGCTTTTCATGTTCTGTAAAATAGGCTGTAATCTCTTTTTCTCCCGCTAGAATTGGTGTGTAATAGGTTAAATACATCGCATCTGGCATAAACATTTTAGCATGCTCTGCTCCTAATCTATTCTGAACTAAATTTTTAATAGAACCGTTTCTTGTAATAACTTCTTTAATTGTTTGGTCTGATGAAATAAACTCTTTTGCTGCAGGAACTTTTGAGTCATCAATTTCAGGAATAAATCGATCATCAAAATAACTATTAGCTCCCCAGATTTCAGCCGCGATTGTCATTTTACTTTTAGAAACTTTCCTCCATAAAACCATATATTTTCCTGAATAGGTATAAGGTTTTAGATTCTTTACATCGAGGTTTTCAGTAAAATTTCCAATTTCCAAAATATAATCTTCAAAATCCTGCAAATCGATAATTGTTTTTTGATAAGATAGGACTTTTGCCTGCGTTAACCATTGTTGGTAGAAATCACTGATTACCTGCTTTCCAACTCTTTGCCTACTGTGTTCAGGCATTAATACAGATTGATTCGTATACGATTGTAGTATTACATCTTTGTTGTTTTCAACTAAGGCTTTTACAAAAACAGTATTATAATTTTCTAGCTGTTTTTGAATATTTGAATCCATTTTAATTTCTTGTGCAAAAACACTAGCCGTCAAAAGAAGAAAATCTAAACTAAATTTCATCTTAATAGTGTGTTTTTAATTAAAACACAAATATACAATATTGATATACAGTATTTTAAAACCAAAACATTATTCAAAAATAATAACCTAAATAATATTATCTGCTAAATCTGCAAGAATATTTACGCTCTCGCAGATTTGGCTGATTTAGCAGATTTTTTTTAATTCTTTACGACAAATTCGAAGAATTTGTGGCAAACTTTCAATTTTATAAAAACCCAAAAAGAAAGTTAATTTTTCTAAAAATAATGCTTTACAAGGCAATAATTCGTGGTATAAAATGTTTATATATAAAGATCATGATGCATCTGATCTTGCTTAAAATCAACACCCCCCACTAGATTAATACTGTAAAAACATGAAAAAAATATTTTTGATAATCGCCTTTGCTTCTTTTTCATTGCAGGGATTTTCACAAGAACTAAACAATAAATTCAAAACTATTCCAGCAAAAGATCCTGCTGTAAAAGAAGTTATTCCGCCAAAAGAAGCTGCTCCAAAAGAGAATCCGCCAGCAATTGTAGAAAAGCCCAAAACTTTAGATGTTAATCCAGATGAGCTTTTTGCAAATAGAAATCTGTACAAACAAGAATCTAATGTTGAAGGGATTTATTATAGAAGAAACCAGTTTTTAGGAAACATAACTACCACAGCCGTTTATTCTACTATTATGTATCGTGACGCTGCTTTTGTAGACGGTGATAAAGTAAAAGTATATCTTAACGATCAGGTGCTGGAACCTGAAGTTTCGTTAACTTCTGATTTTAAAAGCGTCAAAATAAATTTGGTAAAAGGAGTCAATAAAATTGATATTGAGGCTTTAAACGAAGGTTTTGCCTCTCCAAACACAGCCGAATTTAAGGTTTACGACGACAAAGGTCAGGTTATTTCGTCAAGCGAATGGAATGTTGGTACGGGCTACAAGGCTGTAATTGTTTTAATTAAAGAATAATTTTTAGGAAAAAGAAAAATTGTAATCATTAAAAAGACCTAAAACTGCTGATTTCAGCAGTTTTTTATTGTATATATGTAGCCAACTACGTAGTTTTGTACCTATATTTAAATTCCAATTAAAAATGAAGATCCAATCCATACAAAACGAGTACGAAAATGAAATCATAGATTTGATTTTAAACATCCAACAAAAAGAGTTTAATGTTCCTGTAACTTTAGAAGATCAACCGGATTTGTTGGATATTCATAATTTTTATTTTAAACCAGGCGGTACTTTTCTCGGAGCATTTATAGAAGGTCAATTGGTTGGAACTATTGCTTTAGTAAAGTTCAATTCTGAAGCTGCTGCCATCAGAAAAATGTTTGTTAAGAAAGAATACCGAGGCAAAGAATTTCAGATTGCACAACAATTATTAGAGCAATTGATTGCCTACAGCGAAGAAAACGGAATTAAAAACTTATATTTAGGAACGGTTTCTATATTACAGGCAGCTTTGCGATTTTATGAAAAGAATAACTTTGTTACAATTTCAAAAGAAGCACTTCCTGTTGATTTTCCTTTAATGAAACCGGATAATGTTTTTTGCCATTTAAAATTAAATCAATAGTGATGAATATAATTGATGAAATAGGCATTTTGGCCATATCAACACGATTACAGCGACTGAGCGAACAATTGCGCAAAGACGGCGCCTTGATCTACAAATCTTTTGATATTGATTTTGAACCAAAATGGTTTCCGGTTATTTACACTTTACATGTAAAAGAAATGTTGAGCGTTGTAGAAATTGCCAGCGAAATTGGTTACAGCCATCCATCAACCATTAGTTTATTGAAAGAACTGGAAAAACAAAAACTAATCAGTTCCAGAAAAGACAAGCAGGACGAACGCAAAAGACTCATTATACTTACTCCAAAAGGAAAAGAGCTTGTAATAAAAATGCAGCCAGTATGGAATGTCATAAAAAAGGCATTAAATGAAATTACCGACAACCAAAATAATCTACTGAAAGCAATCGAAGAAGCCGAACAAAATTTAACCCGTAAAGGTTTCCTTCAAAGAGCTTTAGAACTAAAAACCGAGACTGGGACTAAAAACCGAGACTGAGACTAAAAACTGAGACTAAAAAACTACTCCTTTCCCGAAATCTTCTTTCTATGATTTGCCCCCCACTTTGCTAAAGAATCTATCACTTCTTTTAAAGTATGTCCATATTCAGTCAATTGATATTCGACGGTTATGGGTTGTGTATTAAGAACGGTTCTCGTTACTAGCTGGTTTTCTTCCAGATTTTTCAATTCGCGGCTTAACATCTTCCCTGAAATCCCTTCTACTTCCCTCAGTAAATCGGTAAATCTTAGTTTATTAAAACACAAAGATGCAATAATAGAAATTTTCCATCTTCCGTTCAAAATATACATCGCATCATGCACAGACATAATATGTTGTGTACATCTTTTTGGATCGTGTTTCGGCTCTTTTATCATAGAATGTTAGTTAGTTACCCCGATGTTACAGTTACTTTTGGTAATCGGATGACAAAAATACACTTAAAGTCTTTACATTTGAATACAATTTTAATCAATTAAATAAAATGGCCTTAATAGATGCACTAAAGTGGCGTTACGCTACAAAAAAAATGAACGGACAAGCTGTTCCGCAAGAAAAAGTAGATTACATTCTTGAAGCTGCAAAACTAGCTCCTTCTTCTTCAGGATTACAACCATACAAAGTATTTGTTGTTACGAATCCAGAATTAAAAGAAAAATTAAGAGCCGTAAGTTTCGATCAAAGTCAGGTTACAGAAGCTTCTCACGTTTTAGTTTGGGCAGCTTGGGATGGTTACAGCATTGACAAAATCTCTTCTGTTTTTGAAAGAACTACAACAGAAAGAGGAATTCCTGCAAGTGCAATGGACGAATACAAACAAAGACTTTGGGGAATGTACGAGCCACTTGGACAAGAATGGCACGCCAATCATGCTGCAAAACAAGCTTACATTTCTTTTGGTTTAGCTATTGCAGCTGCTGCAGAAAAAGAAGTAGACACCACTCCAATGGAAGGTTTTATTCCTGCTGAAGTAGATAAATTGTTAGGTTTAAATGAACTTGGACTTAAAAGTGTTTTGATTTTACCACTTGGCTACAGAGATGAAGCAAACGACTGGCTGGTAAATCTAAAAAAGGTAAGAACACCGCAAGCTGACTTTATTACAGAAATCAAATAAGAAAATAGATTTTTTTATTTTTTATAAATGCTCCTGAAATTGCTGACAATGCTTTTTCAGGAGCATTTTTCTATTTTAAAAAATTCATTTTCAGTTCATTTATATTTCAATTCAGCAAACTCAAAAAACACATTCTATTTTCTAGATGATTTTTTAACAGTTCTAATAAAAAATAGGTACACAAAGCGGATAATTATATAATATGTTATAAGTAATTTTGCGCAATCCAAAACAATTCAATCATATTTACAACAAATTAAAATCCTACATTATGTCAGATTTTTTAACTCAATTTGGTGAAGACCTAAAGAAAAACGTCCCTGGTTTTATAGCTGTTTCTGTAGCTGAAATTGCAAGCGGTATGTCATACTATTCACAATCAGTTGTTGCAGATTTTGATCCTGAATTAGCATCGGCTTATAATCTTGAAGTGGTTAAAGCAAAAATGAATGCTATTAAGGCTCTAAACCTACAAGGACAGGTTGTTGACAACATTATGATCACGCTTAGCACGCAAATGCACATTATCGATGTATCTGACAATCAGCAGTATTTTATTTATTTAGCGGTAGATTCTACTAAAGCTAATTTAGGTATGACAAAATCTATCTTAAATAAATACAAGAAAGAAATCGCAACAAAATTGTAATACCTGTAATTTTTTGCCCCTTGAAGAGGAATATTCTATATTGAATGTTTCTCTTTATTTTTTTACAACAGTTTCAAACTTCTCTAAAATTTCTATATTTAGAAACTGAAAAGAACTGTTTAAATGGAACTACGCGCCTATTTCGAAAAATATCCAGACGAAGCCACTTGTATTGAAGAACTCAAGAACAAGCGCTTACAAAATGGTTTAATTTGCAAAAAATGCAATCACGATCAGCATTCTTTCAGAAGAAACGATTTGAAATTTCAATGTCGAAAATGCGGCAGTAGAATTAGTCTTAGATCAGGAACTGTCATGGAAAATTCGAATCTTCCTATTCGCTACTGGATGATCTGCATTGAATTAATGACTTTGACACATCGAAAAATGCCAATTCTCAAAATCCAATATTTATTAGGACACAAACGCTACGAACCCATCTGGCTGATGGTGCAAAAAATTCGTTTGGTCATGAAAATTAGAGACGATAAATACCGATTAAGGGCTTATTCTGAATTTGATCCTGAATTCCTTCAAAAAATAGATAAATTGGCTTTGAAGAAGAAAGAGAAATAATGGTTAATTGTTAATTGTTGATGGTTTATGGTTGATGGTTGATGGTTGATGGTTGATGGTTGGTGGTTGATTGTTAATTGTTAATTGTTAGTGGTGCTTTACTTGAAAAAAATATAGACAAACAAAAAAGCCACAGATTAGAAGATTTAAATGATTTTAAAATCAGTGTTAATCTTTTAATCTGTGGCTTTCAATTTATTGATAAAGAACTTAGCAGGCTTCGACTTCGCTCAGCCTGACAGTTAATAATTAATCATAACAATTAACAATTAACAATTAACAATTAACAATTAACAATTATCAATTATTTCTTTTTGTTCTTTTTTGCTTTAGTTCTTTTCGCTTTCTTTTTAGCGATTTTTTTAGCTTTAGCTTTATCTTTTGCTTTTTTAGCTTTTGCTTTCTTTTTAGCTTTTGCTTTTAGTTTTGCTTTTTTAGCCTTTTCTTTTTTAGCATCTTTAGCTTTTTCTTTTCTTTTAGCTACTGCTTTTTTCTTTTTCAATTTTTCTTTTTTCTCAGCTAACTGTTTTTTCTCTTTTTCCTTCATCTTTTTCTTCTTATCGTTTTTAGACTTATCTTCTTTTGCTTCTGTGGCTTCTTCTTCTGATGAAACTACTTCTTCTACTTCTTCAGCAACTTCTTGTTCTTCTTCCTTCACCTCTTCTACAGCTACAGTTTCTTTAGCTACTGTTTTTCTCGGAGCCCGTTTTGGTTTTGGTTGAGATTCTGGAGTTTCAGTTGCAACTGATTCCGTTTCTTGATTCTGAGCGGTATTTTGCTCGTTTTCATCAGTAGAGATAACCGGGTTTGTATTTACCTCCTGATCGATTTCATTAGTAAGCACTTCTTCTGCCATTATTGTGTTAATTTTAAGAAATTGATTAAATTAATTTTGAATATTGCTAATTTTCAATGTTATTAAATCATTAAATTAACATCAAAAAATAATAAACAAAGATAAATTGAAAAACCTATTCGCCAATGTTAAGTTTTTCATTACAGCAAAAAACACGACATAAAACACTAAAAAACAATCAATTACCCAATGTTAAGTTTTTACTTCGTAATTTTTCATAAATTCAGATGCTTTTCTGAGCCATTAGAACGGCTTCTAATTTTAGCGAAATAATAGTTCCTTTTGAAAAAAATCGCCTTAAATTCGTTGAAAAACGTTTCATAAATCAGTTTTCTTTAGCATGCACGAGAAATTAGAATACAAATCCATTCAACCCGATCAAAGCCTTTCTGACTTTGTGGATAGTTTTTGGTGCATGAAAAACAATTCTGACGAAAATTTAGAAACAATTGGCTTGCCTGACGGAAGAATCGATTTATCCTTAATTCAAACCAAGGAAAATGCATTTCAAATTAGACTCTTAGGTTTAGGAACCAAACAATATGAAAAAGGTATAATTCCAGCCAACAGCCTGACCTTTGTCATCAGTTTTAAACTTCCTGCCATTGAATACGTTTTTCACGAAAGCATTGCTGCACTTTTAAATTCAGGAAAAATAGTAGAAAACTACTTTTGGAACTTCAACAAAACCGATTTGGAAAATTTTGAACTGTTCTGCGAAAAAGCTTCACTAAAAATTCAGTCTCAACTAACAAAAGAAGTAGATATTCGAAAACAAAAACTATTCAGACTACTTTATGAAACACACGGAGCTTTGAGCGTTAAAGAATTTTCAGAACAATCCAATTGGAGCAGCCGCCAAATAAACCGTTATTTTCAGCAGTATTTTGGAATTTCATTAAAAGAATATTCTTCAATTCTTCGTTTTCGTGCTTCATTGGAGCATATTGCAAAAGGAAAACTATTTCCTGAAGAAAATTTTTCAGACCAAACCCATTTCATTAAAGAAATCAAAAAAATATCAGGCTCTCTTCCTAAAGAATTGTTTCAAAACAAAAACGACCGATTTATACTATTATCGGCTCTTTCCTCTAAATAATTTTGTCGCATAGATTTTAAAACAAAAAACTATGCTTTTAGAAAACAAACAAGTCGCTATAATCGGTGGCGGAATGGGCGGTTTACTTCTAGCCCGCCTTTTACAAATGCAAAATGTAAATGTAAAAGTTTTTGAACGAGATACAAATGATGAAGTTCGCATTCAGGGCTCTCCTTTGGATCTACATGAAGATTCTGGTTTAAAAGCCATGATAAATGCTGGTTTAGAAAAAGAATTTTACTCCAACATTAGTCCAAACGCAAGTAAAGCAAGAATTCTTAATAAAGATTTCGAATTGAAATTTGATGAACATTTAGATTCAAATACAGACTCAATATCAATATCAATGTCAAATTCAAAATCAAAATCAAAATCAAAATCAAAATCAAAACAAAATTCAATCGACAATTCACTTCAGGATATCTCGAAACCTCGTCCGGAAATTGACCGTTCAGTACTTCGAAATATTTTACTGCAATCGCTTCTACCCGAAACGATTATCTGGGACAGTTATTTTCTTTCTATGGAAAAAGAAAACAAAGGCTGGCGATTGCATTTTAAAAATGAAACTAATTTTTATGCTGATTTAGTCATTGCAGCTGATGGTGCAAATTCTAAAGTCCGTTCTTATTTAAATGCTGAAAAACCGATTTATTCCGGAATTACAATGCTTGAAGGAACAATTTATAATGCCAAAGAAAATGCTCCAAATCTTTTTCATTTTTCGAAAGGAGGAAAAGTATTAGCGCTCGGAAACGAACAAACCATTATGTACGGCACAAAAGGAGACGGCTCTTTGATGTTTCTTTTAAGCAGCAAAATTCCTGAAAACTGGATTTCAGAAAGTGATTTAGATTTCAAAAACAACCAGGAAGTCTTCGACTGGTTTAAAGAAGTATACAAAGAATGGAGTCCAAAATGGCATGAACTTTTATTGAGTGATGAATTGTATTTCATCCCACGTCCGCAATACTATTTCCCATTAAACCAAACTTGGGAAACACAAGACAACCTTACCATGATTGGAGATGCAGCACACCGAATGCCTCCGTTTGCAGGAAAAGGTGCAAATTTGGCAATGCTAGACGCACTTGAACTTTCGGAGTTTTTAACTACCAATTCGTTTAAAGATATCAAATCTGCTATTTCACATTTTGAAAAACGAATGTTGGAAAGAGCCACAAAGGCCACAGAAGATACTCTGAAAAATGGAGCGCAACTACATTCTGAGAATGCTCTAGAAAATTTAGTTGCTATTTTCGAAAGAACAACAAAAACTTAATTCTTTACACATCAAATACTTACAATTATTTTATTTAAATTTACAAGTATCGAAACCCTTTTAAAGTAATTATACGCCAGATATAAGTTTCACTAAAACAAATTTATACTATGAGGCATTTTCTACTCCTATTTTTTCTCGCAGGTTTTATCACTTTTTCTTTTGGACAAAAAACCGCAGATTCTATTCCTAAAAAAGAAAAGAAAATAGAATTGAGGATAATGCCGTATTTAAGCTATAATCGAAATTTAGATTTTATGTTGGGCGTTATTCCAATGATGATGTACAAAGTCAATCAGGCGGATACGATTTCCCCTAAATCACTTTCAGGAATGTCTGCCATTTATACCACAAACAAATCTTATGTTTTGGCATTTTTCAATAGATGGTATCTAAATGAAGACAAATGGCGCTTAAAATTTTTCTTTTTGACCGGAAATCAAAATTCTCAGTTTTATGTTGATGATGCAGATCAACCTGATTTTTATGATTATGGAACCAAAACAACTATCTTAAGTGTAGGCGGACAACGTAAAATCATTGGACAGTTCTATGGCGGACTTTCTTATACTTTTGCAACATTACAACACAGTTTATGAAGATGATATTTCGCCTTCATCCGTTTCACATAGCAATGCATTAGTCGTGAATTTATTATACGACACCAGAGATGCCGTATATTATCCCACAAAAGGTTATAAAATAAAAATGGATTGGTCCACTTATCCTAAATTTCTGGATAATGAATTAGCCTCAAATCGAATTTCTTTTCAAGCCAATAAATATTTTCCAAACAGAGGAGAAAAAGACGTTATTGCTGCTCGTTTTTACAGCAAATTCGGTTTAGGAGACGTAGCATTTGAACAGCAAAGTACTATCGGAGGAACAGATATACGTGGTTATTCTGAAGGAAAATATCGAGGTTCCGGATTAATCGATATTCAAGGAGAATACCGCTACAACTTTGCAAAAAAAATGGGATTAGTAGGCTTTTTTGGAATTGCAACCATTTACGGTTCCGACACTCCAAGTTTCGATTGGAAATTATATCCAGGCGGCGGTGTAGGTTATCGCTACAATCCTTTTAAGAAATCAAAATTTAATGTTGGTTTGGACGGAGCTGTTGGTAAAGGAGATTGGGGAGTTTATTTTAGAATTGGCGAAGCATTTTAAACTTACTGCAGCTTCACGCAAAGCCACTCACCTTTTACAATCAATTTATCATCTGAAAAAGCTTCTCCAGATTGCTTGATGATTTTTTCGCTTATGCGGATGTTTTTCACTAAAAATTTCACCAGTTTTTCAAATTCAACACCTGCAAAAAATTCGATATTATCCAAACTCACTAAACCAAAAACACCCTCTGCTAGTCCTAATAATTTTACCCCTGCGCCACCACATTGCGCCATTGCTTCTATCAAAATTGTTCCGGGTACAAAATTAAAATCGGGAAAACTTCCCTGAAGCCAAGCATCTTCTTGGGTAAAAGTTTTTAGTCCAATAATTGTTTCGGCTGTATAAGAGATAATTTCATCAACAAATAAAAATGGAGCTCTGTGCGGAATTAAATCTTCTATTTTCTGATTCATGGTATTTAATTTGCAACAATTTACGAATCCCATTTCACATATACAATGTTTTACGAAAAAGAGACAGAGTTACAAAGGGACAAAGAGACAAAGTTAGAAAGAGACGAAGCTTTAAGCTTTTCTTCTTTCTTCTACCTTTCTTTGTCCCTTTGTCCCTTTGTCCCTTTGTAACTTTGTAACTTTGTAACTCTTTTTTACTCCTCTAACAAAATAAAACTTTTAGCATTTGCTTTGATTTTAGCTCCTTCAAAATCAATATCTATAAGTCCAGCTTTTCTTGGGGAAACTGCACCATTATTGAAATGCGTATGCAAAATATATTTCATTTTCCCAGCTTTATCATAAAAGACATCACCGTGTCCAACTCCATTAATTCCAACATCTTTACGACTGATTATCGGACTATCAGTTGCTTTTTCCCAAGGGCCAAGCGGACTTTTTGCTGTCGCATAACCTACAGCATAATCTGGATTTCTAAAATCGTTTGCAGAATAAATCATATAATACAAACCGTTGTGTTTTAAAACGGTCGGACCTTCTGTAACCGGCCAACTTACATTTTGAGTATTTTCCCAAGGCAAAGTCCCCGAAATACATTCTGTTAAAGTTTCTGCTTTGATACTTTGAAGATCATCATTGATTTCTGCCACGAAAATGCGGTTTCCATTTGTTAAACGAACATGATAAAGGTATTTCTTTCCATCCTCGTCAATAAAAACAAACGGATCAATCTGATTTCCAGTTTTAATAATAGGCTCTTTAGATTCACTTTTAAATGGCCCTAACGGACTATCACTTGTCGCAACAGCTATATTTTCATTAGCTGTGTAAATCATGTAAAATTTGTTTTTATAGGAAATAACCTGAGGCGCCCAAAAACCTTTGTCTCCGAAAGTATCTCCTTTTTTCAGAGCAAGACCATTCTGAGCACCCACAGGACCTTTCCATTCTTTTAAATCTGAAGAAGTATAAACCTGAAAACCTTCTCCAATTGGAACATCTCCGCTAGTTGTTCCGTACAAATAATACAATCCATTATTGTAAAAAACGGTCGGATCGGCTAATAAAATCGGTTTAGATGTCGATTCTTCTTTTGGTTTTTCTGTACTTTTTTCTTGCGAACACGCCGCGAAGACGCAAAACAAGGTCGCTATACTTACTATTTTTTTCATTTTACAATGGGTTTTAAAATTTTTACTATGGAAGGCGAACCGGAATTTATGATTGGCCATCCGTTTTTATACGTTATTTTATCAATTAAGACAATTCTTCCTGATTTTGGACTATCTGCATCAATAGCATGATAAACGATCCATTCCTGACCTTTATCGTCGTTTACGATAGAATTATGCCCTGGTGCAATCCATTTTTTATTTTTACTTAAGATCACACTGTTTTCTTTTTTTTCAGCTTCTGCTAAAGTTTCAAAAGGACCTTCAGCGTTTTTAGATCTTGCAATCATTACAGCATAATGCGCTTTGTCTCCGCAGCAATTATCACCAGAATAATACAGATAATAAAATCCATCGTGATAGGAAATCCAGCTTCCTTCAACTAAATTCTGATAATTGGCTGGATCATTATTGCGAATCGGATTTATTAGATTTTTGGCAGATGTTCCTGTTTTAAAACTCAAGCGATCTTCTGAAAGTTCCCGAACCTTTAAAGCTTCGAAACCTGAACCCCAATACAACAATTTCTTTCCAGTCTGCGGATCATCAAACGCCATCGGATCGATATTGATAAAACTGTCTCCGCAAAGCAAAGGTTCTCCTTTATCAACGAATGGTCCTTCTGGAGATTTAGACACGGCAACTCCAAGACATTTTCCCTCTTTTGTATCCGATTCACCAGAATAATATAAATAATACATTTTGAGTTTTGCATCGTATAAAACATGCGGCGCCCAAAAATCCTTATCGGCCCATTTTGGTTTTATCGGAAGCGCATCTCCAACAAAAACCCATTCGACAAGATCCTTAGATTTTAATGTTTGAATGTGAATGGTCTTGCCAGAAACATTTGTATTGGTTCCATATGCATAAAAAAATCCATCGCCAGCTTTAATGACAGTTGGATCTGCAAAATCACTTTTGTAAACCGGATTTTGAAAAGTCGTTTCTTTTGAATTTTGAGCCTTTATATCATTAGAAATAAGAATCAAAACAAGCAAAAAAATTTTCAAATAGCTCTTTGTTTTCATGTTAATCTATTAATTCAATTAAAAACGTTTTAATTACTAAAAATCAAAAACTTAACAAACTAGTATAGATAAAATTTATAGAATAAAAACATCGAAAAAAGGTATAAATTCGGCATTTTACACTTCTAAAAACTGATTCATAATTTCCCTATTCTGTAGTAAAACTCAAAAGGTATTTCTTTAAAAATTCTCTTATTTATTTACCGAAAATTTATACAAAGAAACGGTGTGATACTTCTCTCCTGCCTTCAAGGTTATCGGAGCAAATTTTGGCTGATTTGGAGCATCTGGAAAGTGCTGTGTCTCTAAAGCAAATGCCGTTCTAAAATCATCTTTAGCACCCGATTTGAAGGTATTTTTACTTTGCATGAAATTACCACTATAAAACTGTAATCCAGGCTCTTCTGTATAAACATCTAAAGTAATTCCTGAAGCATCTCCTTTTATTGTAGCTGCATGCAGAAAACCATCTTTTTTAGTACCAGCTAGAACATAATTATGGTCATAACCTTTACCAAATTTCAATTGTTCGTCTTTGGTTTCAATTCTTTCACCAATAGTATGTTTTGAAGTAAAATCAAATGGTGTGTTTTTTACTGCTTTTAGTTCGCCGCTCGGAATCAGGCCTTCATCAACTGGCGTAAATTCGTTCGCATATATTTGTAATTCGTGGTTCAAAATACTACCACTTCCTTCTCCATTCAAGTTAAAAAACGCATGATTGGTTAAGTTTACAACAGTTGTTTTGTCTGTTGTTGCTTCGTATTCCATTTTTACAGCATTATCATCTGTAAGTGTATAAGTAACTTTTACCGATAGTTTCCCAGGAAAACCTTGCTCTCCATCTGGCGAAATATACGTTAAAACCAAAGTCTTTTCGTCTGTTTTTTGAGCATCCCAAACCACATCCTGAAAACCTTTTACGCCACCATGCAAAGCATTTTTGCCATTGTTTAAAGGAACTTGATACTGTTTTCCTTCTAAAGTAAATTTTCCTTTACCGATTCTGTTTCCAACTCTTCCGATTGTAGCACCGAAATAAGGTTCAGTTGAATTTTTAAAACCTTTTGCGCTGTTCATTCCAACCACGACATCGGTTTGTTTTCCGTTTTTATCTGCAACCCAAAGACCTACCAAACGACCTCCATAATTGGTAAAAGCAGCTTTTATTCCTTTGTTTTCGATCCAATACAAATTGACTTTTTTGCCATCGATTATCGTATCGAAATTTTTAGTTTCTAAAACTGTCTTTACCGAATCTGTTTTGACTTCTGTATTTTCTTTTGAAACTGCTTCTTCTTTCTTGGCATCCTTACAATTAAATTGCAAAAGTGAAAACAAAACAACTGCAGCAATCTGAATATTTTTCATTTTATGAATTTTAAATGTTCTTATTTATTTCGATGGAATTGCCAATTTAGTTTCTTCACTAACCGGCTCTCCCAAAACAGGAAATCCGTTCGCATCCCAATTAATTTTCTGCATTCTTGGCGATCTTTTATTTCCACAACCTTCTCCTGGATTGGAATTGGCGTGGTATAAAATCCAGTCTTCTTTTCCGTCAGGAGATTTAAAGAAGGAATTATGTCCCGGAGCATAAACTTTGTTTTTATCCGATTGTTTGAAGATTGGTTCTGGAGATTTTTCCCAAGCATTTGCATCTAGTAAATTATCTCCGCCATTGAACGTTAAAAGCCCTAAAGAATAAAAATCGGTCCAACATCCGCTTGCAGAAAAAACAATGAAGATTTTACCGTTTCTTTCTAAAAACTGAGGTCCTTCATTCACATTTACCTGTGCAGGATTTACATCATCATGCAAAGCTCCGTGCGTTTCCCAATCGTTTGTTGGTGCAGAAATCATAACACGATCGCCTTCAATTTCTAGTGGACTTTTCATTTTAGCGATGTAAATATTTTGCTGTCCGTTGGTATCGCCTTCCCAGCCAGCCCAAATCATGTACAATTGTTTTTTGTGCTCAAAAACATTTCCATCAATTGCCCATTTGTCTGTTTTAGCAGCGATTTTTCCTTTAAATTCAAAAGTACCTTTAAACGGATCAGAAGATTTGTTTTCTAAAACATACATTCTATGGTTGTTATTATCACCATTATCTGCCGCAAAATAACAATACCATTTTCCGTTTATGATATGAAATTCTGGCGCCCAGATTTCAGACGAATAATCCGTCCCTTTTGGTGGTGTCCAAATCACTTTACTTTCAGCGTTTTTTATATCTGACAAATCTTTTGTTTTCCATAAAGTCAATTTATTGCCAAGAGTATTCGTGTAATAATAGTATCCTTTGTAATACGTACTATACGGATCTGCGCCCGATGGCAAGATTGGATTTGTGAAGGTTTTCTGTTGTGCAAAACCAATTGTAGTGAACAGAAAAAGAAATAGGTATTTTTTCATTTTACTTTTTTTATTGTTGGGCGTGTTTTTTTTAAACGCAAAGACGCAAAGGTTTTTCGCAAAGTTCGCAAAGGTTTTTTCTCAGCTTTGCCACTTCAAAAGAAGCCGAAGTTCACAAAGCTGCTTGTATTTTGATGAACTAAAAAAGCTATGTTTCTATGTGTTTAAAAAAGATTATTTCTGATTCAAAGCATTTATAACATCCGTATTGATCTTATTCACCGCTTTGAAATCCATTTTGTCTACTTTTCTGTCGTAGGTCATGAAACCGTTTACTTCGCCTTCAACATCTGTTGTTTGTGTGTAAACTGCAGCTGAGAAACCTGTTTTAACCAAGTTTTTAAGGATTTCTGCATATTTTACATATTCAGCGGTAACTTCTGCTTGGTTTTTAAATTTCACATAACCCCAGTTGTCATTTGCTCTCCATAAATGCCCTTCAAGAGGAAGACCGATTCCGCCGTATTCTCCTAAAACTGTTACTCTTCTAGCATCGTACAAATACAATTCTGGTGCTGGATATTTGTGTAAATCTAAAATATCGCCAGTTTGGAAGTGATTTCCTCCACTTGAAGAATTGATCAAACGAGTTGAATCATAATTTTTAGTCCATTCTGTAATTTCAACTGTTTTGAATTGTCCCCAAGCTTCATTAAAAGGCACCCAAACCACAATACTTGGATAAGAATACAAATGATCCATAATTTCTTTCCACTCTTTTTTGTAGATTTCCTGTGATTTTGGTGTACGTTGCAATTCAGTTCCTTCAAAGTATTTTTTATCTTGCCAGATTGGTTGCTCGTCACCACTTGGCATGTCCTGCCAAACTAAAATCCCTAATTGATCGCAATGAGTATACCAACGTTCTGGTTCTACTTTTACGTGTTTACGAATCATATTAAAACCTAATTCTTTTGTTTTAATGATATCGTATTTTAAAGCTTCGTCAGTCGGCGCTGTATACAATCCTTCTGGCCACCAGCCTTGATCTAAAGGTCCGAATTGGAAATAATCTTTGTTATTCAACTGCATTCTCATCACTCCGTTTTCATCTCTCTTTGATGAAATTTTACGCATAGCGAAATAACTCTTTACTTCATCAACCACCTTGTTTTTGCTGATTAATCGAACTTTAGTTTGATATAAAAACGGACTTTCAGGCGACCATAATTTCGGTGCATTCAAAACAATATCATTGCTTTCGCCAACAACCGCTTTCTCTTTAGCAATTTCTTTTCCGTTATCTAAAACTGAAATTTCTACTAAATCGCCCGTTTCTGCTCCTTTTACATCAGCTTTTATACTAATTGTATTTTGATCGATGTTTGGAGTAGTTCTTAGTTCTGTAATATTTTTAGCATTAACTGGTTCAATCCAAACGGTTTGCCAGATTCCTGTAACGGGAGTATACCAGATTCCTTCCGGATTTTTAACTTGTTTTCCTCTTGGTTGAGGCCCATCATTTGAAGGATCCCAAACCTTTACAACCAATTTTTGATTGCTTCCTTTTTTTATAAACGGTGTAATATCGAATGAAAATGGCGTATATCCTCCTGTGTGAGAACCCACTTTTACATCATTGATAAAAACTTCGGTTTTCCAATCTACAGCACCAAAATGCAATAAAATATTTTTACCGTTCCAGCCTGATTCTATTGAAAAATTGGTTTCGTACCAAAGTTCATTTTTAGACCCCACTTCTTTCATTACCCCAGACAAACTAGACTCTGCAGCAAATGGAACCAAAATTTGTCCATCGTATTTTGATGGCGCTGCTTTTCCGAATTCCTGAATGCTATAATTCCACAAACCATTTAGATTCTTCCATTGACTACGTTCCATAATCGGACGCGGATATTCTGGAAGTGGCTTTTTAGAATCTACTTGTTCTGCCCATTTGGTTTTGATTTTATCTCCTTGTGGTTTCCATTGTGCGTTGACTGCCAATACTGAAAACAAGGCTAAAAAAAGGATACTTTTTCTTTTCATACTCTATATTTATTAGGTATTTATCTTTGAATAACTACCATGATGTTTCTAAATCAAAATTGAATTACCAGACTCATATCCACATAAGTCTGGTAATTACTTAAACTAAACTAACTTAACTAACCAATTTTTAAATGATGAATGGTTAATGGTGAACCGTAAATTATTGACATCTTAAAAATTCCTCTTTTTTAAGAATTATTATAACCCGAATTCACCTCATAATTCACCACTATTTTTTTGTAAGACCAAATTTCTTGACCAAACTATTGTATTCATTTTTAGAGATTGTAATCATACAGCCGTGGCGTACTTTTTCTGGAAGACTGTATTTGTCCCAATCCGAGAAGAAAGTATAACCAGAAGCCTGAAACCAAGGTCCGTTTAGGTTATCTGCGATCGATAATCCGTATGAAACACCTGGATATTGTTCGTAATACATGTACCATATTTTATCATCAGGAGAAGGAATCAACATTGGCGCTTCTCTGAAGTTTGGACTGATAGATTGCTGGGGCAAAGAATAAGGTCCTAAAAGGGATTTTGATTTGGCTATTCGGATGGTTTTTCCTGTTGTCCAATACAAAGTTGGATAGGTTTCGTCTTTAATAACTGCATAATAAGAATCGCCTACTTTACGAATAAAAACATCAATAGTTCCCATATCCCAATCGAATAAACGTTTTGGTGTTCCTTCAAAAGTTTTCAAATCTTTAGACAAAACATATAATGTTCTCTGACTTGCCCAATAGCGTTCTCCGTCTTCTTTTGTTCCTTCTAGATGTGGCGTGTGCCAAGTCATAATAAATTTCTGAGAAGGCTCATCGTAATACAATTTTGGAGCGCCAATTCGCTGTAAAGCGTTGGAGTAATCTGGTGTACTTTTTAAATCTGGTGTATAATCAGCATGTTTTTTCCATGTAATTAAATCGTCAGAAACCCAAATATTAATGCTCTTCGCATCGTCTCCAGTATTTCCTGCGATATAATATTTTCCATCAGGACCTTTACAGATGTCTGGATGTCCTTTGTATTCTTCAAAAACTCTTTTTCCGTTGTTTAGATTTTCCCAATGAAGTCCATCCAGACTTACAGAATAATATAATCTTCCGTAATCGTTGTGCGTCATGTGGGCAAAAAGATAGGCTTCGTTTTTTGGTTTTTCATTTCCTTTAACTTGTCCTGGTGGGTCCGGTTGTTGAGCATTCGCAGAAAATCCAGCTAAAATTACTGCTAGAAAAAATAAGTTCTTTACTGTTTTCATAAGCTCTTTTTTTAAATGTGCCAATTAGTCAATTTGATAATTAGATAATTAGATAATTAGAAAATTAGACAATGTGCCAATTAGAAAATGAATCAATTAACACTGTTTAAAAATTATCTAATTATCAAATTGACACATTATCTAATTCTTCTTGTTTGCCTCAGAAGTCATCTTTTTGATGAAATCAGTTTCTGCTTTTATGTATGGTGTTCCGTCTGTGTGCAATACATCGTGAAACCATAATTTTGGTTCTGCCGTATAGGTTTTAGTCCAACTGTCCCAAGCGTATTTTGTTTGCGTTTTTCCATCTACAAATCCCCAGTTGATCATACCAACATTGTATTTTCTTGCCAGAGGTAAAAATCCTTCGAAAGTACTTCCGTTTGGTCTTGCCATATATTCTGTACAGATTAATGGTTTTCCGTAACGTTGTAATTGTTTTACCACTCTTTCAAAATCTTGTGGTTTGTCGTAATTGTGGAAAGAAACGATATCAGATTGCTCAATTTGCATTTTGTGCATTGGTTTCATTTTAGCTTCATCGCTCCAGTCTCCAACCCAAACTCCTGAAGTCAATGGTTGTGATGGATTGCTTTCTCTTGCCCAAGCAAAAACATCTTTAAGAAGAGGCAGAATTAAATCTACTTTGTTTTTAATTTCTACTTTTTCATAAGATGGTCCCGTCATGTTGTCTGGTTCGTTCCAAACATCCCAACCTAAAATACGATTGTCATCTTTAAATTTTGCTACTGTTTCTTTAACATATTTCTCTAAACGAGGATATTGATTTTTATCCTGAAGCACTTTTTGCCCTGGACTTTGTACCCATCCTGAGTTGTGTGTATGCGGTTTTGGAGCACGTTGTTTTCCTAAAGCAGGAAACGGATCCCAACACGAATCAAACAAAACAAAAAGCGTTTTAATGTGGTGTTTATCTGCAATTTCTAAGAAAGTATTCATGCGTTTGTAAAGTCCTTCTGGATCTTGTTCATGCAATAAATCATGCAAATAAACACGCATTACATTCATACCAAGATTTTCTGCCCAACCCAATTCCTGATCAATTCTTTTTGGATCAAAAGTATCTTCCTGCCACATCTCTAACTGATTAATAGCTGTGCTAGGAGAATAATTTGCTCCAACCAACCAAGGTTGTTCAGCATACCATTTATTGGCCTGATCTTTAGTCCAGATTTCTCTTTTTTCTACTGAAGCTGTTTCAGCTTTACTTTCTTCAGGATTGCTTTTTTTGTTGTTACAACTAAGCAATACAAGTCCTGCTAACATAAATGTCAGACACAATTTTACTTTCTTCATTTTAGTTTTTGTTTTTTTTGAACAATCGTTCTTTATGGTAAGGGAATCAGAGTGATACCTCTGATTCCCTCAAAAATTCAGTATTAATATCCAGAGTTTTGCTCTAGATTTGGATTATTATCTACGTCAACTTGTGGAATTGGCATTCTATGATTTTTACCTACTGTGAAGTTTTTAAAATCAGGGTCACGAGCTGCGATTTTATCTACAGAAGCCTGAGAATCTAAATCTCCCCAACGTTTTAGATCTTCCCAACGAACACTCTCGCCGCATAATTCTAAAACTCTCTCCATTTTCAAACGCTCTAAGAATAGATCATGATTGTTTCCAATTTCAGGATGTGCAACAGCCAATGTGTTCATATTTACACGAGCTCTCACCATATCAACATATTGGTAAGCGGCAGAAGTACTTCCTAATTCGTTTAATACTTCAGCATAACGCAACAAGATATCTCCGTAACGAACTAATCTGTAGTTAACCTGGCTGTAATAATCTTCGTTATCTCTGTAATAATCACGGCTTCCTTTTCTAAACCATGCTTCATCATTGTTCCATTCCCAGTTTCTGTTGTATGTTTTGTCTCCAAAATCAGCTAATAATTGCGGATAATACAAAGTCCATCTCAAACGAATATCAAGATTACCATCTTTATTTTTTTCCTGTTTAAAAGCATTTACTAACCAAAAACGTGCTTGTCCGTCAGACCATCCAATTCCTCTTGGTGCGAAAAACTGACAACGGTTACTAGAAACAGCCGCATTTTGATCTTCTCCTGTTCCTCCTTTTCTTTGATCTCCAAATTGAATTTCAAAAACAGATTCAGCATTATTCTCATTTGTATCTGTAAAGTTGTCTCTGTAATTAGAAACTAAACTATACTTTGCTCCTGGTCCAGTAATTAAATATTCTAAAGCAGTTTTTGCTTCAGCCCATTTATGTTGTTGCATGTAAGTTTTAGCAAGAAAAGCTTTTGCCGCACCTTTATCAGGTCTTCCCAATTGATCTTGAGACCACGTTCCTGGCAAATCTTCGTATGCTTCATTCAAATCTTTCTCAATTTGAGCCCAGATTTCTGTTACCTTTTTCTGTTGTGGTAAATCTGCTGGTGTAGATGGATCTAAAACCAACGGAATATCCTCCCAAATTACTGCTGCATAGTAGTAATGCATTGCTCTGAAAAATTTAGCTTGAGCAATAATTTTCTTTTTGTCATCTTCATTTTTGAAAGTGATATTCGGAACATTTGCTAAAACCTGATTACATCTAAAAATAGCTTTATAGGTATCTCTCCACGTTACTGAATTTCCTTCCCAGAAATTATAATTGATGTAATTAAATCTTGTCCAGTCTGCTAATTCTGTCCACGGACTTACGCTATATCCTTCGTCAGAAGTTAAATCTAAACGGAAATAAATCCATCTTGCCCAAAGACCATCTTTGTAAAACATGGCATAAATAGAGTTTACACCAGCTTGAGCGTCAGTTTCAGTTTTCCAATATTGGTCTGTTGTAATATCATTTGGACTGTTCAGGTCTAATTCATTTTCACAAGCTGTAAAAACAAGACCTAGAAAAGCTGCGGTTATTATTATTATTTTTTTCATTACGCTATTTTTTTAAAATTAAAAGCCAAACTCAACACCGAAAGAATACGTTTTAAGATTCGGGAAAGCTCCATTGTCAACACCTCTTTCAAAAATATTACCGTTTGTAAACTCAGGATCTAAACCTTTATATTTAGTAATTGTAATAATGTTTTGTGCTGATAATGTTAATCTAGCTCTTGAAATACCTGAATTTTTCAATACATTTTGTGGCAAATTGTAGCCAAATCCAATGTATTTCAATCTGATAAAATCTCCATTTTCTAAGAAACGATCGCTATCTCCTCTTGAGTTCAAAGTTGAACCTTTTGTAACTCTAGGGAAATCTGTATTTGGATTTTCTGGTGTCCAAGGTTGAATACCTCTTCTGTAGTTACTATTATCATCAAAACGATCTACCACACTTCTAAATCCGTTATACACAGTTGCACCGTGCGAACCAATCCAGTTCATAGAAAAATCAAAACCTTTATACTCTGCTCCTGCATTTAAACCCATTTCAAATTCTGGCCATGGACTTCCAACAATCGATTTATCTGTACTTGAAATTTGTCCGTCTCCATTAGTATCTTTAAAACGAATGTCTCCCGGAACTGCATTTGGCATAATTACTTTACCATCAGCGGTTTTGTAGTTGTCAATTTCTTGTTGGTTTTGAAATAATCCGTCAGTTTGTAATACATACCACATACCTACTGGCAATCCAGCTCTTGTAATAGTATTTCCAGAAATATTTTCGTTTTGACCATTTCCTAATGAAACCAATTTATTATTGATTTTTGTAAAGTTTACAGAAGCATTAAATGAGAAGTCATTGATTTTTTTGCTGTAAGCCAACTCCAACTCAAAACCTTTATTTTCAACAGTTGCAGCGTTAGAAATTGGGTTTCCACCATCATTTCCAGTAGTTAATAAAATCGGGAAACCGAACAATACATCTTCTGTACGAGCAATAAAATAATCTGCTGTAAGGCGTAAATCATTATTTAGAACGCCAAGATCTAAACCTACGTTGGTTTGTTTTAATTTTTCCCAACGCAATTGTGCATTTGACAATTTTACCTGCGTTGCAGAAGGATATAACGTTTGGTCTTTTCCTAATACGATTTGTCCAAAATTATTTACGAAGCTTTTGTATTCGTAGTTTCCGATGTTTCCAGAACCCAATTCTCCGTAACTAGCTCTTAATTTTAAGTCTTTAATGAATTCTGATTTAAAGAAAGGTTCGTTGCTTACTCTCCATCCCGCAGAAACAGAAGGGAAATTACCCCATTTGTTTTCATCGCTGAATCTTGAAGATCCGTCACGTCTTAAAACAGCATTCAATAAATAACGATTGTCATAGTTGTATTCAATTCTTCCTAAATACGATGCAAGAGCAGCTTCATTAATAAAACCTCCTACTACAGGTGAGTTACCTTGGTTTAAAACATCATAATACTGTCCAGTACCTGAGTTTATCGGAAGATTTCTCTTTTGTCCGTAAATTTGATCGTATTTGTCTTTTTGGAAAGTCTGACCAACTAAAACTGTAATATCATGTTTTCCGAATTCTTTTTTGAAAGTCAAAGTATTTTCAAACAATGTTGTCTGAGATCTTCCTTTGTTCTGATCTGTAAAAGAAGGATCGATTGGTTGATTTAATGACCAGTTACCTACTTTTCTTAAGAATTTATAAGAATCAAAACTTGTTTCGTATCCAAAATTAAAACGGTATTTCAACCAAGATGTGAATTTTAATTCTGACCAAATGTTTCCTCTAATTCTAAAATTCTCGTTTGTAGTATTTGCGAAATCAGAAATTGCTAAAGGGTTTGTACCAAAAGTGTCCGCAACACCTTGTTTACCATAACCGTATCCTCCTGGATTAGTAGGATCGTATAATGGAATTGTAGGTGTCATTCTGTAAACATCAATAATTGGATTTCCAGCCATTTCATCTGTTTTAGAATTACTGATGGCTAAGTTTTCTCCAATACTGAAAATTCCTTTTGTTCCGCTTGAGTTTACACGGAATGAAATTCTGTCAAAATCAGTACCGATAACAGTTCCTTCATTTCCAAAATAATTTCCAGACATAAAGAATGTAGAGTTTTCACTTCCTCCTGAAAAACTCGCATTATAATCCTGCATCATACCTGTTCTAAATACCGCATCCTGCCAATCTGTATCAACAGCCATGTTTAGATTTTGTCTTGTAAATCCGGCATTATCATAAGCGATATTGTTTAATTTGGCAAACTCTTCAGTTCCCATTAAATCATAACGAGGCATTACTGTAAAACTGCTTTTTGCAGAAACTTCTACCTGAAGCGGTCCTTTTTTACCTTTTTTAGTCGTAATGATAATAACACCATTTGCTGCTCTAGATCCGTAGATTGCTGCAGCAGAAGCGTCTTTTAAAACCTGAATCGATTCGATATCATTCGGGTTAAAATCTCTGTTTGCAGAAGTTACCAATCCATCAATTACATACAACGGATTTGTATTTTGAAGATTCTTAAGTCCACGAATCTCAACATTCGCTTCTTGTCCAGGACGTCCACCACCACGAACTTTAACTCCCGTAACTAAACCTTGTAATCCGTCTGCAACTGTTGTAACCTGACGTTTTTGGATTTCTTCAGCTTTTACTAAAGAAACCGCTCCCGTTAAGTCTTTTTTCTGTTGGGTTCCATAACCTACAACAACTATCTCGTCTAGTTTCATTGCGTCCTCCTGCAAAGTAACATTGATAGAAGTTTGATTGTTAATGGCTATTTCTACCGTTTTGTAGCCTTGAGAGCTAAATACCAAAGTTTGGTTTCCAGATGCGGAAATTTTATAACTCCCGTCAAAATCTGTAGCGGTGCCATTGTTTGTGCCTTTAATTAAAACATTTGCAAAAGGAACCGATTCTCCTGTTGCGGCTGTAACTTTTCCCGTTATGGTTATTTGTTGGGCAAAAGCCGGCTGGAGTAATAAACTAAAGAAAACTAAGAGGTAATATCTCTTCGTTAAAAAGTGAGTGAGCTTTGTTTTCATTGAATTTTGCATTTTAGATAGTTTTATTTCTTTTGTGGTTGGTTTAACGAAATATTCATTTTTTAATCGTCCGGAATGCGAACAAAAAAAGAATTAATATTCTCTTCTAATAATAAATTGTTCATTTTGTTTCAAAATTATTAATGGTTTGGTTTTTCAAAGTTTATTTTATTGATAGCATATTTTTACACTTAAAATTTTATCAATATCATTTATTTGAAATTCCAAAGTAGACGCTTTTTATTCAAAATAAAATGCTTCTTTTGTGTCAATATCTCTTTCAAATGATTCAAATTGCATAAAAACAGTCAATAAATGCAAGTCTTGCAACATTTTGTAGAATATTGACACGATTTGATCAAATCTTAATTTTATCATAAAAAAGACAACTATGCGTAAATTCTTTCTTTTTTTATCTCTAAGTATTTTTTCGATAAATTTTTCGAACGCACAAGATTATTATTTTAAACATTTTCAGGTTGAAGAAGGACTTTCTAACAACACTGTACTGACCTCAATACAAGATAATGACGGCTTTATGTGGTTTGGTACCAAGGATGGTTTGAACCGTTTTGATGGTTATCGATTTAAAACATATAGAAGTAACGGTGACCCTATTCACAGTTTGGGAAGCAATTATATTCAGTCTATGCACGAATATGATGGAACAATCTGGATCGGAACAGATAAAGGTTTGTACCATTATGATAAAAAACAGGACCAGTTTACGGTTTTGAATGAAGCCATCAATGATCGTATAAATGACATCAATCATGATCAAAAAGGCAACATTTGGTTTATCTCCGGCAACATATTGTATAAGTATGCATCAAAAAAGAAGGAAACGACCACTTTTAATACCAATAAATACTTTCCAACAACGTCTATTGCTAGAGATCCAAAAGGTGAAATTTGGGCTTCTTCTTATAATAAAATCTACCATTACTCTGAAGAAAACCTTTCTTTTGAAAATTATCCGCTAAATCCGCCTGCAAACAAAGCCAATTTTAGAATTACAGTAATCTTTGTTATCGATCAAGAAAATATCGCAATCGGAACCCAAGATCACGGGATTTTGATTTATAATAGAAAAACTAAAGCCACTAGCGAATTAAAATTTGATGTAAAAGAACCTGTTTTTGTGCGTCAGTTTAAGAAACGAGGAAACGAAGAACTTTGGATTGCCAGTGAGTCTGGGGTTTATGTCTATAATTTGAAAACCAAATCTGCTGTAAATCTTACCAAGAATTACAACGATCCCTACGCAATTTCAGATAATGCCGCCTATTCGATTACGATTGATAAAGAGGACGGTATCTGGATTGGAACTTACTTTGGCGGAATCAATTACCATCAAAGACAATATACACAGTTCAAAAAATACTTTCCGCAGAAAGGTCAGAATTCCATTAGCGGAAGCGCAGTAAGAGAAATTCATAAAGACGATCAGGGCGATTTATGGATCGGAACTGAAGATGCAGGCATAAATCGCTTTAATCCAAAAACGAAAAAATTTACTTCTTATAATGTTTCCTATTATAATATTCATGCGTTATTGCCTAGAAAAGATAAAATCTGGGTCGGAACTTTTGAACATGGTATTGACGTTTTAGATCGTAATTCTGGCGCAATGCTTAAACATTACAGTGCAAATGAAAAGAGCGGCCTGCAGAGTAACTTTATATTTTCTTTTTCTGAAATGAAAAATAAAGATATGATTGTGGTTACGACAAGAGGTTTATACCGCTATAACGAACAAGCTGACAACTTCGAAATTTTAAAATTCTTTCCAGAAACTTATCATTATACTATTTTTAAAGAAGATAGCGATGGAAATCTCTGGGCTGGAAGTTATCGCGATGGATTGTTGTTTTACAATCCGAAAACGAAGAAAAAAGAGGTTTTTATTTATGATTACAAAAATCCAAAAAGTATTAGCAACAATACTATTAATGCCATTTTTGAGGACAGCGCCAAAAATTTATGGATTGCTACAGAAAATGGGCTGAATATCGTAGATCGCAAAACACACACATTTAAAAAAATTACGACAAAAAACGGAATGCCGAGTAATGTTTTCTATTCTATTTTAGAAGATGATTCAAAAAATCTTTGGCTGACCACTTCTAAAGGTTTGGTTAAATTTGGACCCGATCATAAAACAATTAAGATTTTTACCACTGCAAATGGTTTGTTGAGCGATCAGTTCAATTACAATTCGGCTTTTGAAGATGTAAATGGTGATATGTATTTTGGAAATTTGAATGGAATGATCAGTTTTAATCCGAAACATTTCAGTAAAAACAAATACACACCTTTTATTTACATTACTAATCTTCAGATTAATAATAAAGATATTGAAGTAAACAGTCCCGACTCTCCTATCGATCAACCGATATCTTTTCTTGATAAATTGGAATTAAACAGCAGCCAATCGTCTTTTAATCTTGAATTTGCATCTTTAAATTACACTGCGCCCGAATTGACAGAATATTGGTATCAATTGGAAAATGTAAACAACGACTGGGTTTATTTGGGCAGAAACAACAAAGTTTTCTTTACCGAACTGGCGCCTGGCGATTATATTTTTAAAGTGAAATCACTAAATAGTTTTGGTGTCTGGAGCAAGGAAGTGAAACTCAAAATTAGAATTCTGCCTCCTTTTTATGCAAGTATTTATGCTTATTTGCTGTATTTCGCATTGGTTTGTGTTGGTTTTTATTATGTTATTCGTTATTCTCAAAACCTTACACAGATTAAAAACAACCGCAAAATCAAGCATTTAAATGATGAAAAAGAAAAAGAAATCTATCAGGCAAAAATTGATTTTTTCACGAATGTAGCGCACGAAATCAGAACTCCTTTGACTTTGATTAAAGGTCCTCTGGAAAAGCTTTTAGGCTTGAACCATGAATTGGAAGAAGTACCGCAGCATCTTTCAATTATGAAGAAAAATACTTCTCGCCTATTGAAATTGGTGAATGAATTACTTGATTTTAGAAAATCGGAAATCGGCGGACTGAAGTTGACTTTCGTCGAAGCGAATATTTCTTCGATGGTTCGAAATTTCCATTTAAGATTCAGTCATTTAATAGAAGAACGTCAGCTAGAATTTGATTTGCAATTAGGAGAAAAAGACATTCATGCCTTTGTAGATAAAGAAGCGTTCAAAAAAATTCTGAGCAATTTGATTAACAATGCCATCAAATATTCGAACAAAAAGGTTTCTATTTCTTTATTTAGAGATGAAAAGAAACTGAGGTTAGTCGTTAAAAACGATGGAAAAGTGATTCCAATTCATCTGAAAAACAAAATATTCGAACCCTTTTTTAGAGTTGATGATAATAGTATAGCTTCTGGAACCGGAATTGGGCTTTCGCTGGCGCATTCACTTGCTCAATTGCATAATGGAAGCTTGGAATTGGTTGGTGATTCGAATTATAACATTTTCGAATTGGTTGTCCCGTTACATCAGGAACAAGAATTCATGCTTTATACTGATTCAGAAAAAGAACAGACAGAAATTGAAACGCCAAAAGAACCAGTTGAAATAAAAAATGAAAAACCACAGATTTTAGTCGTTGAAGACAATGAAGATCTTTTGAGTTTTATTACTACTGAATTGGCTGTATCGTACACGGTTTTAAAAGCAGAAAATGGCGAAGAAGCACTGAAAATCATTCATAACGAAAATGTTCAATTGGTAATTTCTGATGTTACTATGCCTATTATGGACGGAATTACAATGTGTAAAAAGATCAAAACCAATCTAGAAACCAGTCATATTCCGGTAATTTTATTAACGGCTAAAAACTCTTTAAAATCGCAAATCGACGGACTTGAAGTGGGTGCCGATGCTTATGTTGCCAAGCCTTTTTCTATGGATTATCTGAAAGTTCAAGCTAATAATTTGATCGAAAACCGAAGACAAATCATGAATTATTATGCAAGTTCTCCGCTTTCTCACATTAAAAGTATTGCACACAATAAAACTGATGAAAAATTCCTGAAAAAGCTGGACGATGAAATCCTTAAAAATATTGCAGATCAGGATTTAAGTGTAGAATCGCTTGCCGAAATCATGAATATGAGCCGTTCTACTTTATACAGAAAAATTAAAGATATTACGAATCTGAGTCCAAACGAGTTAATCAACATTGTTCGTCTAAAAAGAGCAGCTGAATTATTATTAAATGAAAACTATAAAATGTACGAAATCGCAGAAATAGTAGGTTACAAATCACAAACCAGTTTTGGTAGAAATTTTCA
Source organism: Flavobacterium potami (assembly GCF_020026915.1). Lineage (GTDB taxonomy): Bacteria > Bacteroidota > Bacteroidia > Flavobacteriales > Flavobacteriaceae > Flavobacterium > Flavobacterium potami. The sequence goes on from NZ_JAINUY010000003.1 coordinate 642,372, forward strand.
AAAGCATTTCAATATGTCGCCGACAGATTATATCAATGCAAACCGATAATTAATTAGAGAATGTGTCAATTAGATAATTAGTCAATTCCTTGCATTATCTAATTATCTAATTATCTAATTATCTAATTATCTAATTGGCACATTTACTCATTATCGAATTCCAAGTAACTGATATAGTTCTTCTTTTTTATTTAGAGCTGCAGAAATGGTTTTGCCGTCAATCAATTCAACCACATTTCCGTTTAAGCTTCTAACGGCTTCTAGATTTAAAATAAAAGAACGCTGAACGCGAAAGAACATTGGAAGTTTCAGTACTTCTTCCATCGATTTTAAAGTTCCTAAAGTAGTGTAAGATGAACCATTGATTACAAATTTTAGATAATCGCCTTGTGCTTCTACATAAAGAATTTCATTCAATAAAATCTTAATCAATTTTCCTTCTGATTTGATAAAAATACGATCGGAATTGATTTGATGAACTGCTGTTGTTTTCTTAAGCAACAGATGCTCTTTGGCCCGATTTACAGCCTTTAGGAAACGATCAAAACGAACGGGTTTCAGGAGATAATCTGCTGCGCCAGTATCAAATCCTTCCAATGCAAAATTGCGATGTGCAGTGATGAAAATAATAACTGGAGCATTGGTAAGCGATTGCGCCAATTCTAACCCATTAAATTTTGGCATTTCGATATCGCTGAAAACAATATCAACTTCATTTTCCTGGAGAAACAGCAAGGCTTTAGAAGCTTCTCCAAACGAAGCCTTTAACTCCAAAAACGGAATTTCAGCAATAAAAGATTCGATAATATCTCTTGCAATCGGTTCATCATCAACGACAATGCATTTCAACTTTTCCATTATTTTCTTAAAACTATTTTTAAATCGACTTTAAACGAATTTTCAAGTGTTCTGATTTCTAATTCATATTGATTCGGATACAGTAATTCTAGGCGTTTACGGGCGTTCTCTACTCCTATTCCGCCAAAATCAGCATCTTTTATGTCTTCTTCCGAATCGTTTTCTAAACTAAACCAAAAAGTATTGTTTTCAATCTTAATGTTTAGTTTTATAAAAGCATTTTTGCTTTTTAGTCCATATTTAAAAGCATTTTCGATGAAAGTAAAAGTCAACAATGGAGCAACAAAAAGTCCAGCGGTTTGTCCTTCAATAGTAATCTCAATATCGGCGTCATCGGCATAACGCATTTTTTCTAAAGCGATATAATTTTGGATGAAATCCAGTTCTTTTTCCAAACGAACAATTTCAGTATTAGACTCATATAAAGTATAGCTCATAATATCTGAAAGGTTCAGGATGATTTCTGGAGCCAGATTATCTTTTCGAACGGTTAATCCGTAAAGATTATTTAAAGTATTAAACAAAAAATGCGGGTTCAGTTGTGCTTTCAAAAAGTCTTTTTCAATTTGGATGTTCTGAATTTCCAGAGCAGCTTTTTCTCTTTCAATTTTGAATTTCTTGTTATACAATTTCGTGATTTCTACCAGAATTTTAGCAAAACAAAAAGGCGAAAGCAGCGAAATAATAATGATAGTTTGCGAGAGCATTCTTTTTGGTGAAACTGCCTCCAAAAACGTTTGTTGCGCGCTCATTTTAATTACATTTTTTAGTTCTCCAAAAGTAATTTCGAGACCTAAAGCATAGTAAAACAATGAGATAAAATAGGTTGCAGCCATCCAAACAAAAATCGAAATTGGAAGAACGAACAGTAAAGGAATGATGATTTTATTTCCTGAAAATATCTTTGGAAGTAAAAGATAAAACAACATATAAAACACAATCATGTTCACCAATGCCATTCTTATGGTAAGTAAAACGGCATCGATATAGATTAATTTATAGCCAATTACGTAGGTCCAAAAAAGTAGTACACAAAAGGTTAACCACATGAAAACGTGGAGTAAAATTCGATTTCTTTTCGTAAAAAAATGATCAAAATTTAGTGAAGCAATTTTATCTAAAAAATATCCCGAGGTCGATGTGGTATTTGGCATATAATAAAAATGTAAAGCAGTTTCAAATATAACTTTAATTTGGCAGGTTTTATAAAATTCTGATCACGGCATTAATCAAATTAATGGTATTGTGCCCGAGAATAGAATAAATAAGATTTCCAGAAAAAGTTCTTAAAATACCAACGCTAAAAGAAGAAATTAAGGTAAGATAAACGATTGTTATGATGTCAAATTTCAAATGAAAATCTTGATCTAAAATGATTCCGTGAAGTGCTCCAAATAATAGAGTTACAATTACAAATCCCCAGCCGAATTTTACGCCGCGATATTCCCATTTTGGAGAAAAAGCTTTGTCTAAAAGCCATAAAGAAATTCCTCTAAAAAAGATTTCTTCTGTTAATCCAGGCATTGTAGCTTGAAATAGAATAGTTTGTAAATCGAATGTTCCGCCTTTTGGAAATAAAATAAGTTTGAAGATAATATCGAAAAAAGTAAATCCGAAGAAAACTAATAATCCGAATTTCAAATTGGCTTTGGAATTGGTTTGAGTTGTAAATCCGATTTTGATTCTTTCTTGTTTCGAAACTGAAAATATAATTATTAAGCTTAAAATTAAACTTAGGAATTTCCCAACCCAATTAAATTTTAAATCCAGAAAATCCAGGTTTATTAGTTGTTTTCCTGTAGCCTCCAAATACATATCGGTAAGGAAATATAAAATGAAAAACACTAAATACTTCAGATTAGATTTTTCAGATTTAAAATGTGCAATAATAAGGAGCGGAGCAATAAACAAAAGCCAAACAAGAGGAGTAAATAATGACATAATTTTGATTTTAAAGGTTTAATTTTGATCAAAAGTATTGGTGTCGTTTCCGTTTTTCAAGTTGATTCGGTAGAACGCAGGATTTACTCCTTGAAAATATGATTTTATCCGATTATAGTTTTTTGTAACGCAGAGTCCGCAGAGAATTCGCAAAGAAACGCTAAGTTTATTAGAGCGACATTTTATTTAAAGTTCTCAGAGATTCTAAGCTTTGTTTTAGAATAACTGAAGGTAATGGACTTCAAACCTGAAACCTGAAACTTGAAACATGAAACCTGAAACTTGAAACCTAAAACTTGAAACCTGAAACCTCAAACAAAAAAAGCCCTAAATCAAAATTTAGAGCTTTTAATTATTTAAAAAGTGACCTTTAAATTAGTCCCATTTGTTGTTTTTAGAAACCGCATATTTACCTGCTCCAGTAAAGAACAAGGCAAGTGAACCTAAAAGATAAAGCATTAATAATTCTAGCGCATAACCACCGTGTTCACTGATTGAGAAAATATCCTGAGCGTGAGCCGTAGCAATTGCCACAACACAAGTTATAGCTAAAAGAACTGCAGCAATTCTGGTTCTAAAACCAATTAGAATTAAGACTGGTGCAAGAACTTCACCAATGTAAACTGCATATCCAAATGCTCCCATGTTCTCTACAAGGAATGAAATTCCATGAATTAGCTTAGAAACACCGTGAAAAAGCATTAATCCGCCTACACTGATACGTAATAACAATAATCCAAGGTCTGTGTTTTTTGAAATCATAAATAATTTTTGTTTAGGTTAAAATTTAAAATACAAATTTGGCTTGTAAGCCGACTAAAATACAAAAAATTGTCTTTCTAAAACATTATTATTTAAAACAATTCCAAATAACCATTTTTAGGCTATCATAAACGCCTTCGAGCGTTAAATTTTTATCGCAATTTTTCCAATTGTCTTTCCAGATTCCAAAAGTTCATGCGCCTTTTTCAGATTTTCGGCTGTCAATCCGTTTAAGGTGGTATTTAGAGTGGTTTTCAAAATTCCATCGTCCAATAGATCAGCTACTATATTTAGAATATTGTGCTGCTCCACCATATCTTCCGTTTGATACATCGAACGTGTGTACATCAATTCCCAAGAAAAAGAGACACTTTTAGTTTTGAGTTTCGTTAATGCAACAGGATCACTACTTCCTGTAATTGAAGCGATATGTCCTTGAGGTTTGATCAATTCAACCATAGTATCCCAATAAGCATTGGTATCTACAAAATCTAAAATAAAGTCAACATACTCAAAACCAGCTTCTCTAACCGAAGAAATCAAATCTTTATGATCTACTACAAAATCAGCTCCTTGTTGTTTGCACCAATCAACAGTTTCAGGACGCGACGCTGTTGCAATAACGGTTAAACCCGCAATTTTCTTTGCCAACTGAATTGCAATTGACCCCACTCCTCCTGCTCCGCCGATAATTAAAATGGACTTTCCTTTGTCTTTTTCAGCACTAATTCTGATTCTGTCAAACAAAATCTCCCATGCAGTCAAGGCAGTTAAAGGAATTACAGCCGCTTCTTCCAGACTTAATGATTTTGGTTTTCGGCCTACAATTCTTTCATCAATAATCTGATATTCAGCATTACTTCCTTGTTTAGTGATATCTCCGGCGTAATAAACAGGATCACCAACTTCAAACAAAGTAACGTCTTGGCCAACTGCCTGCACAATTCCGACAGCATCCCAACCAATAATTTTTGGAGTTTCTAAAACAGTATCTTTTGCGCTATTCTGGCGAATCTTAAAATCGACCGGATTTACTGAAATCGCATCAATTTTAACTAATAAATCGTGTGGTCCAGGAATTGGTTTTACGGCTTCAAATTCGATAAAACTTTCTGGGTTTTCTATGGGTAGTGATGTTTTAAATCCTATTGCTTTCATTTCTTTTTAATGTTTTAATTAAAATATACTACAAATATAAGCTTAGTTGAAATCTCTTGATTGGTATATATTGAGTGTATATTGGTAGATATTCGGCAGATTGAATTTAAACACATATCGCGCGAGCAACTATGTCAAAGTTATTTCATATGATTTTTTTATCTCCCGCAGATTAAGCAGATTGATTTAAAAAATCTATTCGAATCTGCTAAATCTGCGGGAGAAAATTTTAAACACTTAGACTTATCTCAAAATACCAACTTTGACGACAAAGATTAAAAAAACCTTTTTTTAGACCCCAATAGGGAACTTTGCGTTCTTATTTCAAAGCAAACTTTACGCTTAGTTAAAAAACCTTGCGCTCTTTGCGTTAAAAAACTATGCAGAGCGACTTACGCACAAAAACAAAATTGAAAGTAAAGCCTTAAATTTGCTAAAAACACTTCAAAATGAATATCAGAAAAGCAGAAAAAAAAGACGCAGAAAAAATTGCTCCTATATTGTTATTAGCAATGGAAGATATCATTTACAAATTTATTGCGAAGGAAGATTACGCTTCCGCGAAAGACTTTCTGCAACACTTCATTGAAAGAGAAAACAATCAATATTCTTATCAAAATTGCTTTGTCGCTGAGGAAAATAATGAAATTATTGGCGCAGTAAATATTTATAAAGGTGGAGACATTGAAGAATTACGGAATCCGATAATTGAATATGTTCGAAAACATTATAATCCCGAATTTGATCCAGAGTTTGAAACACGAGAAGGAGAATACTATATTGATTCGTTAGGAGTAAATCCAAAATATCAAGGAAAAGGAATTGGTTCGCAATTATTGCAATTTTTGATTGATAAATACGTTCATAAAAATAAAGAAGTTCTAGGACTGTTGGTTGAAGAAGACAATCCGAGTGCTAAAAAACTATACTTAAAACTTGGTTTTAAAGTAGTTGGAAGCAAAACTTTGGTCAAAAAGAATCTAGTGCACCTCCAAATAAAAAATTAATTTATAGAATGAAAAACATAACAATATTAGAAGCAGGTTTAATTTTAAGAATAGTTTTAGGAATCACAATGCTTTCAGCCGTCGCTGATCGATTTGGAGTTTGGGGAGCACCGGGATCTAACGCGGTTGCTTGGGGAAATTGGGAAAACTTTGTCCTGTATACTCAAACATTAAATTCTTTTGCAAATAAAGCCACAGCAGAAATTTTAGGCGGAATTGCTACTTTCTTTGAAGTCTTACTAAGTCTATTATTGTTATTCGGATTCAAAACCAGACTTGCTGCTTTGGGGACTGCCTTTTTAATGTTCTTTTTTGCGTTTGCAATGTCAGTTTCGGTTTCTGTAAAAGCTCCTTTAGATTATTCTGTTTGGACAAGTTGTGCAGCGGCTTTGTTACTTGCAAATATCGGGAAAACATCTTTTGCTGTGGATAATAGGATATAATTTTAGTTTTCAGTCGCAGTCGCAGTCGCAGTCGCAGTCGCAGTCGCAGTCGCAGTCGCAGTCGCAGTCGCAGTCGCAGTCGCAGTCGCAGTCGCAGTCGCAGTCGCAGTCGCAGTCGCAGTCGCAGTCGCAGTCGC
>NZ_JAINUY010000040.1 GCF_020026915.1 Flavobacterium potami
AAGCCGGGCTCGTCAAATCCATGAGCCACATCACCGGCGGGGGCTTCACCGACAACATTCCCCGGGCGCTGCCGAAGAACCTCGGCTGCACGGTCGACGTTTCGCGGTGGGAGCTGCCCGGCGTCTTCAGGTGGATTATGGAGGCCGGCAACGTCGAACCTAAAGAGATGGCGAGAACGTTCAATAATGGTGTGGGGATGGTTTTGGTTGTTGCCGAGGACAAGGCGGCGGCTGTCAAGGAGTCGCTCGTAGCGGCCGGCGAACTGGCGGTCTATGAGATTGGGCGCGTT
>NZ_JAINUY010000041.1 GCF_020026915.1 Flavobacterium potami
GTAGTCATGGTTTTTGTGGATTTGGAACCGATCTGGCTGAAAAAGCCATCCTTGAAAATGACTACGACATGGTTGTGACCTGCGGACCTGAGGTCATGATGAAGAAGCTTTTCACCCTTGTTGATGAACATAAAATCCCGGCACAATTCTCACTTGAAAGATACATGAAATGTGGGCTGGGAATATGTGGCCAGTGTTGTGTTGATGATGTTGGTTGGAGGGTGTGTGCAGAAGGGCCTGTATTCTGGACTGATGAGGTTAGATTAATCTCAGAATTTGGTGAGTACCAT
>NZ_JAINUY010000042.1 GCF_020026915.1 Flavobacterium potami
TCCACAAGTGCACGAACTGCCGCGGTCATCTCATAGTGATCCGCCGGATTGATAACAACCATGCCCGGAATAGAGCGCATTAAAGCAATATCCTCCAGGCACTGATGCGTTGCACCGTCCTCACCAACTGAAACACCTGCATGGGAACCAACCACTTTCACGTTCAAGTGAGGGTACCCAATGGAGTTGCGGACCTGCTCAAAGGCGCGGCCGGCACTGAACATGGCAAAGCTAGCCGCAAACGGAATCTTGCCGCAAGTCGCTAAACCGGCCGCAATGCCAATCATATT
>NZ_JAINUY010000043.1 GCF_020026915.1 Flavobacterium potami
GCCCGGGGAAGGATGTCCGACTAGCGAGCGGTGATATTATCATCGCCAAGGGCAGACGGGATGGTGAGTGCCGGTTGTATGAACTTGCCGGATACCCCGCCAGGGTGCCCGAAGAAGAATGATTTGGTGAACTGTTATGGAAGATACAAACGACATGATTGTCTATCGCCTCGGGGCGAACTGTGACCTCGACGAGGTGGAAGAAGGAAAGACGTATCTTGGACGGGTGCAGGGTTTCGCCCCGTTCGGCGTCTTCGTCCAGTTGAATGATCGGGTTAAGGGGCTCGTTC
>NZ_JAINUY010000044.1 GCF_020026915.1 Flavobacterium potami
CCTAGTTTGCTCTCGAGGGCGGTGCGGAATCCTTCAAGGTCATCTGGAGCTAGCAGCAAAACCTCGCTTGCTGTCTCCAGACAGATTGAGCGCGTTCCATTGGCCATTAGGAGCGCTTTCTGGTTGTTAGCAAGCTTATACCAACCGGTGCGGTATTCCCCAACAGAAGTTCCCATGGTCCTTTGTACAGGACGCAAACCTTCTTGATCAGTGGCTGTCCAGTCAGCCATATATGCCTGGCTGATGTCCTGATAAGCCCATGATTTCTTAATAAACGGCGGCACTGCCA
>NZ_JAINUY010000045.1 GCF_020026915.1 Flavobacterium potami
GCTGCCACAGTAATGCCTGGAGAAATCATAATTAAACAACCTATGCGTAAGCCCATTTTGATCGAAGAAGAAGATATTACGCAAATTTCGGTAAAAAAGAATGAAGGTTATTCCCTGCGCTGGTTGATTCGGTTATTTTATGTTATTGCGATACCACTTGATTTTATACTAGGAATACCAAGGAACTTGCAATACATTAAATATATTGAAGCATCCTTTTCAAACTATGTTGATTTCAGTTTATTACTGGGGCATCTTGCAGTAGTAACAATTATCCTTGTGCTATTTT
>NZ_JAINUY010000046.1 GCF_020026915.1 Flavobacterium potami
TTTAATGGCCAGTTCGAGCGGTGCGACTGAAATAACGGCACCAAGGTTACCTACTACGTAGGTAATGCTGGATAACCGGGTATATTGAGAGTTTTTAAACGCCGCTGCCTGAAAAACCAGTGCGCCTGAAAGCATCGGAGCAAGCGCAAGCCCAGATAAAAAGCGCCCAATGCCAAACAATAATGCCGAATTGGCAAAGCCCATCAATAAGGCGCTGATAACGGTTAATAGCATACCAGAAGCCACAATACGTACTGGCCCAAATCGATCGTTCAGCGCCCCGCTGATT
>NZ_JAINUY010000047.1 GCF_020026915.1 Flavobacterium potami
GGCACTCAATCATACTATCGGCAGGCCTGTGGTGTGGTTGTCGATTTGATCAAGTCGAAGAAGTTCTCTGGGCGAGCCCTCTTGCTTGCGGGAGCACCTGGGACAGGAAAGACCGCATTGGCACTCGCCATTTCCCAAGAGCTCGGCTCCAAAGTTCCATTCTGTCCGATGGTCGGAAGTGAAGTCTATAGTACCGAGGTGAAGAAGACAGAAGTGCTCGCAGAGGTGTTTAGGCGAGCGATCGGTAAGCGGTGCGACAAGACATGACGCGTCTCGTACTGAATCTAGA
>NZ_JAINUY010000048.1 GCF_020026915.1 Flavobacterium potami
CTCTTCTGGGACAATAATAAAACTGGGCTAAGGCTGATAACGGCAGAAGACAATCTTCATCATACATGCTACTGAATTGTCAGCCCTTCCATCCCAGCGGGCGGTTGGTTCCAATAAATTTTTGTCTTACAGTCTTCAGAAACGGCAAAACCGATCTCAACGCCTTTCGGAACTGCGCTGGCCTTAACATTCAATTGGTAATCACTCTTGCCTCTTGGGACGGAAACACCTTGCTTAAGTTCTACTGAGACCAAATCGAAAAGCTTGTGAGCTGGTGCGCAACCCAACA
>NZ_JAINUY010000049.1 GCF_020026915.1 Flavobacterium potami
CAGTTGCAGATAAGTTAGGAATTGAAATTGATTTTGAATTTGCAACACCTGAGGCAACGGCAGCTGCAGCAAAAAGAGGTCTTAACGTGATGGTTTTTGCAGTTGGAAAAATGACAAAGAGCATAACCCGAAGACTCGATTCAGAAGGGATAAAGTACGTGATAAAAGATGTTTTAAATGGGGAAGCATCTGAGAATTGAATAATGTGCTTTTAAAGAAAATTTAAATTGCTTTTAAAGAATTAAATGAAGGGAATAATTGAGAATAAACATCAATAAGCTATTAAAA
>NZ_JAINUY010000004.1 GCF_020026915.1 Flavobacterium potami
CAGTCGCAGTCGCAGTCGCAGTCGCAGTCGCAGTCGCAGTCGCAGTCGCAGTCGCAGTCGCAGTCGCAGTCGCAGTCGCAGTCGCAGTCGCAGTCGCAGTCGCAGTCGCAGTCGCAGTCGCAGTCGCCAAATAAAAAAGTCCGAAAAAATATTTTTCGGACTTTTTTATTTTTTAATATACTTTCTCAGACTTCAGAATTTAAGTCTGGGCACTGAGACTAAGACTGAGACTGAACACTTACTTCACCATCACTCCTTCAACAAACAAAATCGGCACTTCTTCTGTTTTGTTTTCGTCAAGCGAATTGGCTTTAAAAATGAACTTCTTATCGTATAAAGTATTTCCGATAAAGAAAGTCACCATAAACTCGTTATTAAGTGCTAAAAGGCTTTTTTCTACCAATTCTATTTTCACAACAGAAACAGATGGAACCTCAACAAAAGCATGACGCAGAATTGACGTTTTTTTCATTTCACCGTCAATTGTTCCGAAAGCTTTTGAAACTACCATTACGCTGTCTAAGTTAAAATCGCTGTCGTTAACTAGATAAGCGTACCACACTTTTTCCATAAAATCGTCGCTCCATTCCTGCACTGCAGCTAGAAACACGTTTTCAACTTCTGGAATTATTATATCTTTTTTCATTTTTTTAGTAATTAGTAAAAAGTAAATAGTGATTAGAAAGAAAGCTTCTCACTAATCACTATTCACTAAATAACTTTTTTTTAAATATTTGCTTTAAACTGCTCTAAGAAACGAACATCATTTTCGTAGAACATTCTAATATCTCCAATTTGGTATAAAAGCATTGCAATACGCTCAACTCCCATTCCGAAAGCAAATCCGTTGTATTCGTCTGGGTTGATATCACAGTTTTTCAAAACATTTGGATCTACCATTCCGCAACCTCCAATTTCTAACCAGCCCGTTCCTTTTGTGATTCTGTAATCGGTTTCGGTTTTTAATCCCCAATAGATATCAATCTCAGCACTTGGTTCTGTAAATGGGAAATAAGACGGACGAAGACGAATCTTAGATTTTCCGAACATTTCTTTAGTGAAATAAAGCAACGTCTGTTTCAAATCGGCGAAAGAAACATCTTTATCAATGTATAATCCTTCCACTTGATGGAAAATACAATGCGAACGAGATGAAATTGCTTCGTTACGGAAAACACGTCCCGGAGAAATCGTACGAATTGGCGGTTTATGATTTTCCATATAACGCACCTGAACAGACGAAGTATGCGTACGCAATAAAACATCTGGGTTTGTCTGAATGAAAAATGTATCCTGCATATCACGAGCTGGGTGATATTCTGGTAAGTTCAATGCTGTAAAGTTATGCCAGTCGTCTTCGATTTCTGGACCTTCAGAAACGTTGAATCCGATATTAGCGAAAATATCAATGATTTGATTTTTAACGATAGAAATAGGGTGACGAGAACCAATAATTACGGGTTCTGCAGCACGTGTTAAATCTCCAAAAATACCTTTTGACTCTTCTTTGCTTTCAAGTTCTTCCTGAATAACTCTTACTTTTTCTTCAGCAACAGCTTTTAAAGTATTTATAACTTGTCCAAAATCCTTTTTCTGGTCGTTTGGAATATTTTTAAATTCAGTAAAAAGTTCTTTCAACAAACCTTTACTACCTAAATATTTAATACGAAATTGTTCTAAAGATTCTTTGTTTTTTTCATTAAAGGCTTTTGCTTCCTCTATATGTTGTTTTATCTTATCTATCATTTTCATTCAGTTCTGAGAATACAAATTTAAGTATTTTGTTTCAAGTTTAATGTTTAAAGTTCAAAGTTTCCTTCGCAACTGCAAAACAGAATCCTTAAATTAATGTACAACTCGTTAAATCTCTAAAAATTATATGTTTCTAAATCTCTTTAAAACTATTTTATTAGACTTAATTTTTCTTCTATATTCTTAATCTTTTCATGCCAATAATCTAAACCTTCCTGATTTCGAACGACTTCTTTTTTATAATTAGAAGAAATCCTTCCTAATTCGTACCAGTTTTTATTTGCATCGCGTTCTATTTCTTTTTTAGTTGAAGGTTCAACTCGATTACGCCAGAATTCCATATTTTTCAAATAGGTACTTTTTATTTCTTCAAAATATTCGATTAGCTTTTCCTTTGAATTCGGAATATATCCTGGACCACTGCACCCGCAAGAATGAAATGTAATTCCAACAGAATATAGACTTTTTAAATGTTCCCATTTCTTTAAATCGTCTTTTTTTGGCGATTCAAAATCCAATCCCATATTCGCCATCAATTCTCCACATTCAGGACATTTGGCTTCAAAACTCGATTTTTCTCCTTTTTTTATATCGCTCATTAATCTTCTTTTAAAAGTCTTTCGACAATTAAAACAGGCATAATGAGGTTTGTAGGATGTCATTGCATATCTGTACATATCTTTAAAGTTTTCAGTCGCGGTTTTCAGTCTCAGTACTGCAAACTGCGACTGCGACTGAAAACTAAAAACTATTCAATAAGTTTTCTTTCTAAAAAATAATTTACAATTGCTTCTTTCATTAAAACCGATTGTTCGCCTGCCTTTAACGGCGGCAATTGTTCTTTTACTTTGTAATGCGGCCAGCCTTCTTCGTCAAAATATTCGAATTCGTAAAATCCGTATGGTTCTAATAATCGGCAGATTGCAATATGCATTAAGTTCAGTTTTTCATCTTTTTTGTATTCGCGGTGCACTTTTCCGTATTCCTGAACTCCGATTAGGTAAATTATAGAATCCAAATCTAAATCTTCGCCTTGCGAAAATTGATTAGAAAGTATATCAACGAGCTTTTCCCATCGCTCTTTTAATTGTGTATCTCTAGACATTTGATTTTTGATTTTTGATTGTAGATTTTAGATTGCTGATTTACAAAATATAATTCTGAAGGATCAGAAACGCAATCTAACTCTAAAATTAGAGTTGCAAAGATACATACTCTTTACATAAAATGTATACAGAAGCTTTGTAGTTGTTTTTTAGCTCAAAACCTTTGTCACTTTGTCACTCTGAACCTTTGCCACTTTGAAACCCTTGTCCCTCAAAAAAAGACCTATCTTTGCGCCTCATTAAACACCAAACCAAAACATGAGTTTTTTTGATATTATCGTTGGCGCGCTTTTGTGCTATAGTTTATACAAAGGCATTAAAAACGGACTTTTTGTAGAAATTGCTTCTTTTATTTCTTTACTATTAGGAATTTATCTCGCGATTAAATTTTCTTCGCTAATGACCGGAATGATTTCAAAACATGTTTCGTGGAATCCGACCAATATTCAGATTACGGCTTTTATCTTAACTTTTATTTTGGTTGTTATTGGCGTTTATTTCTTAGCGAAAATTTTAACCGGAATTGCCGATTTCGCCATGTTAGGCTGGATGAATAAATTAGGAGGCGGATTTTTCAGGATATTAAAAACGATTCTAATTCTAAGTATTTTTATTGCTCTATTCGAAAAGATCAATTTCAATAACACTTTTGCAAAACAAGAAACTTTGGATAAATCTATTTTCTATAATCCGGTGAAAAAAGTAGCTGCTTTTGTATATCCGTCAATCGAAAAATGGTACGAAAGTTTTAAGAAGGAACATTCGGAGAAATCGGAAGAAAAAGAATAATCTTGTTTGTCAGGCTGAGTGAAGTCGAAGCCACGTCCCAATTGGAGCGCCCTTCGACTTCGCTCAGGGTGACATTCGTTTTTAAAGCAAATTTTGCTTAACGCAGACAAAACATTTCATTTTCAAATATTTGCAAGAAATATTTTATCTTGCTCCGTATTTCCAACAACCGATTTAACCAAAAATCAAAACCAATATGTTGTATTTAACGGGCATTATAATTACCTTTTTTCTGGTTGTTATTCTCTCAAGTAAGAAAAACAAAAGTGATGCCGATAAAATTCTGGCGCTTTGGCTGTTTTTTACAGGATTTCATTTGTTTTTATATTACCTACATTACAAAAACGACTTTGCTTCGTTTCCTTTTTTATTAGGTTTAGAACTTCCAATGCCGTTACTTCAAGGTCCGTTTTTGTATTTATATACTTCGGCTTTGACGAATCAAAATCAGAATAAAAAATACAATCTTTTACACTTTTTGCCTTTTGTAATTGCCATTTTGTTTTTGATGCCTTTTTTCTCTCTTTCATTTGAAGAAAAATTAAAAGTATTCCAAAATGAAGGAAAAGGGTATGAAAATTTGATTCTGATTTTATACAGCGCCATTTTACTTTCTGGTATTGTGTACGCCTTACTTTCGCTCCAAAAACTTTCAAAACACCGAAAAAATATCTCGGATCAGTTTTCTTTTAATGAAAAAATCAATCTACGTTGGCTTCAATATTTAATTCTCGGCTCCAGTATTATCTGGATTGTTGTCATTTTTTATGAAGACGAATATATTTTCTCTTTTGTAGTTTTCTATCTGATGTTTATTGGTTATTTCGGCATCAAACAAGTTGGAATATTTACGAATCAAAGCGTAAACGAAAATGCATTTTTGACTATTTCTGCTAATGAAAATATCGAAATTGAAACTGTTTCAGAAAAAGTAAAATACGAAAAATCAGGTTTAAGCAATACCGAACTGCAATCCATTCATCAAAAATTAAATGAAATTATGACGAATGAAAAGCTGTATAAAAATCCTGATTTGACTTTAACCGAATTATCTCAAAAATTGAATGTGCATCCGAATGTACTTTCTCAAGTTATCAATTCAGCCGAAGGAACAAACTTTTACGATTATATCAATTCACAACGTGTAGAAGAATTTCAAAAACTGATTCTTTTGCCCGAAAACCAAAAATTCACTTTACTTTCTGTCGCTTTTGAATGTGGTTTTAATTCGAAAACAGCTTTTAATAGAAATTTCAAAAAAGTTACTGGACTTTCGCCGTCTGAATATTTGAAGTAAGTTTTTTTAATCTCGCAAAGACGCTAAGTCGCAAAGTTTTTTCTGCCACATATTTTAAAAAATCTGTTTAAATCTGCGTGAAACAAAAAACTTTGCGCCTTAGCGTCTTTGCGAGCAAATTTCAGCAAGAAAAAAACTTAGTCCCTTAGCCTCTCAGCAACTTAGCCCCTTTTAAAAAAGACCCACCTTACAAGTTGGGGCGACCCATATTAGCTGGAACAACATCTTTGCATAAACTTTTAAAAAACTATGCAATGAAAACCAAGGTGTTATATTCGGCTGTAATGGCTTTTTCTATTTTCTTTTTCCTTAGTTGTGAAAATGAAAATAATATTGATGAATCTGGAAATTTAGTTCCGAAAACGGTCGACGAAGATCCTTCGCTTCCATCGATTTTTGTAAACGGAACACACTTACATTCTGAGACTTTTGGAAATCCAAATGATCCGATGTTGGTCTTTTTACACGGCGGCCCTGGCTCAGACTATCGAAACGGATTAAATGTACAGCAACTTGCCGACAAAGGCTTTTATGTTGTTTTTTACGATCAGCGCGGTTCGGGATTATCCAAAAGACATGACAAGAAAAGTTATTCCATTCAATTGGTTTTGGATGATTTGACAGAAGTTATTGCTTATTACAGAACTTCTCCCACTCAGAAAATATTTTTATTTGGTCATTCTTGGGGAGCGATGTTAGGAGCGGCTTATGTCAATTCGTATCCTGATAAAATCGACGGATTAATTCTTGCCGAACCTGGTGGACTCAACAAAAAACTTCTCGACGAATATGGCGAAATGAGCCGTAAAATCAACATTTTTTCTGAGGTTACGAGTAATCTTTTGTACGTCGATCAGTTTATTACAGGAAAAGAAAATCAGCATGCAATTTTAGATTATAAATACGGAATCTCTTCGAGTTTTTCTTATGCGAAAGGAAATACAGAAGGCATTCCGGGACCTTCTCCGTTTTGGAGAATCGGAACAACTGTTTTAGAAAGTTTCATCGATATTTCAGAAAATGATGGTTTTGATTTCACGACAAATCTTGCTCAATATCAAACGAAAGTTTTGTTTTTATATGGAGAATTAAACAAATCATACGGATTGAGTTTTGCTCAAAAAGAAGCCGCTTATTTCCCTGTTTCTGAAATTGAAGAAGTAAAAGGAACAGGCCACGAAATGATTTATTTCAAATGGGAAAATGTCGAGCCTTTAGTGTTGAGTTATTTAAACAATCTAAAATAAAAGACATGAAAGCAATAGTAGCATTAATTACATTTCTCATTTCGCTTCTTATGTCTAGCTTTTTACAAGCACAAACCATAAATTGGGAAAATCTAAAAAGTGAAGAAAAACATATTCTGAATGTCAATGCGGGTTGGGATTATAGTTTTGCATATGGTTTGAGTTATGGTTATCATTTAAAAACTAAAATGCCAATAATTCTAGAAAGTTCATTTTCTCTTGCGTCAGGCGAAGTGATTTTTGATGATTTCAAAACTAAAATTGGCGGACAAATAAATGTGTTTCAAATTGAAAATTTCCGTTTCAACGCAGCCATTCACGGAATTTACCGAAGATACGAAAACCCGATTGTGACTTTGCAGAATTTTGGTGCCGATGCTTCGACTACAATTGGTTATTATAAACCGAAATGGTTTGTCGCGGGAGAATTTGGTTTTGATAAAGCGATTGTCACACATTTTAAACATTCGGAAATTTACAAAGAAGTATATCCAGAAGTAAAAAACGGTTGGTATGAACCATCAACGGGAGGAAATTTCAATTTCGGAATTCAAGGCGGTTACTCTTTCAACAAAAGCGATTTGACATTAAGAGCCGGAAAAGTTATGACGCAAGATTTTAAATCAACACCATTGATTCCTTTTTATTTGCAAATTGGATATAGTTATAAATTGGATTGATAAAAAACGAAACCCGACAGGCTTTAAAAACCTGTCGGGTTTACTTTACGTTTGTCAGGCTGAGCGGAGTCGAAGCCCAGTCTCAATTGGAGCGCCCTTCGACTTCGCTCAGGGTGACAATAATTATTAAAAAACAATTTTCATTAGAATGGAGAAAGAAGCCTCAGCGAGGCGAAATATTTATAGAAATTCATTTGAGCACATACAAAAAAGCTCCAGCGGAGCGACATATAAATTTATCCACACAATGAATATGTCGCTCCGCTGGAGCTCTTCTATCTTGAACATTTGTTATTTGCTATAAATATTTCGCTCCTCTGGAGCTTAGTTTGAAAACGAAACCCGACAGGCTTTAAAAACCTGTCGGGTTTACTTTACGTTTGTCAGGCTGAGCGAAGTCGAAGCCCAGTCCCAATTAGAGCGCCCTTCGACTTCGCTCATGGTGACTATAATTATTCAAAAACAATCTCTTTCTTCTCTCCTTTTTTCAAAATAACATCCTGTTTTTGATCACCAAAAATCAGAGTTGTTTTTCCTCCAATTTTAGAAGAAACGATTACTTTTTGTGGTTTTTTATTACTCCAATTCATTTCAATTTCAAAACCTCCACGAGCGCAGATTCCTTTTGCAGAACCTTCTTCCCAAGCGTCTGGCAAAGCAGGAAGCAATCTGATTTCGTTTTCATCTGACTGAACCAACATTTCGGCAACAGCTGCTGCACCTCCAAAATTCCCATCAATTTGAAATGGTGGATGCGCATCAAATAAATTCGGATAGGTTCCTCCGCCTCTTCTTGGTGTTGCCGTTTTTTTACCGTCGGGATCAACGTAGCGCAATAATTCACGGTACATTTTATAAGCACGATTTCCGTCCCAAAGTCTTGCCCAAAGATTAATTCTCCAACCTTTTGACCAACCTGTAGTTTCGTCGCCTTTTATTTCTAAAGTTTTCTTTGAAGCTTCTGCCAAATCTGGAGTTTTCAAAGGCGTAATATGATCGCCAGGAAAAAGTCCGAATAAATGCGATTGATGACGATGTTTTGGATCATTATCTTCCCAATCAAAATACCATTCTTGCAGATTTCCTTTTTTACCAATCTGATACGGATGCAATTTTGCCAATGCTTTTTCTAATTTATCTCTAAAAGCCGTATCCGTATTTAGCACTTTTGAAGCTTTTATTGTTTTATCGAAACATTCGCGAATCATCGCTAAATCGGCTGTTCCTCCGTAGAATGTTGCACCAACAAATCCGTCTGCTAGTTTGTATTGGTTTTCTGGCGAAGTGGATGGCGATGTAATTAGATTTCCGTCTTTATCGGTCACCAACCAACCCAAACAAAATTCTGCCGCGCCTTTCATTAACGGATAACCTTCTTTTTTCAAATAACTTTGATCTTGAGTAAAAGTATAATGCTCCCAAATATGTGTACTCAGCCAGGCGCCTGCCATTGGCCAACACGCCCACATTGGATCTTCTTTTCCGAATTGTCCAACCGGATTCGTCATGGCCCAAATGTCTGAATTGTGCGCCGCTGCCCAACCTTCGTTTACACCATAAAAAGTCTTTGCCGTAATTTTCCCCGTTACCGAAAGGTTTTTAATAAAACTCAAAAGCGAAGAATGCATTTCTGAAAGATTGGTATTTTCTGCCAGCCAATAATTTTCTTCCAGATTAATATTCATGGTATAATTACTGCTCCAAGGCGGACTCAAATGCGGATTCCAAAGTCCTTGTAAATTAGCAGGAACACCCAACGTTCTTGAAGAACTAATTAACAAATATCGTCCGAAATTAAAATACAGAATTTCTAGATTTTTATCTTCTTTTCCGTCGGCATAACGCAATAAACGTTCGTCTGTTGGTAAATCTGGAGCGGCTGTTTTTCCTAGATTTAAGTCAACTCGATTGAAAAATTTTTGATAATCTGCAATGTGACTTTCTTTTACTTTACCGAATGGTTTTGTATAAGCTTTATTCAAATTTTGTGCAGCGAGTGCTACATCATCAATACCTTCTGATGCTGGATTTTTGTCAAATCCGCTAAAACTCGTTGCAACCGAAACATAGATGTAAACCTCAGAAGCTTTTTTTATTGTTAAAGCATCTCTAGAACTTGTTAACTGTCCGTCCGTTTTTTTGACTTGCAGTAAAGTTGTAAATCTTGTTCCTCTTTCTTTAATCTGTAAATATTTTTCTGGTACTTTATATCCAGCATTTTCATGAATTGGCGCTGTGCCGTTCATCATTAAAACATTATTTCGAACAGAAACTTCCGATTTTAATAAACTTTTTAAACTAATATCGAAGTTTAAAGCACCTTTTTCGCTACTCGTCAGTTTAACAACCATAACTTGATCTGGAGCCGAAACAAAATATTCGCGTGTATATTTTACGCCGTCCATTTCATAAGTTACTTTTGAGGTTGCATTGGCAAGATCAAGTTCTCTGTAATAATTGGTCGCTTTTCCTTTCTCTGAATTGTTGATTTCTAATGTTCCTAAAGGTGCATACGATTCAGAGTTTTTTCCCTGAACTTTTTTATTTAGTTCTTCGGCTAGTTTATAGTTTTCGTTTTTTAATGCTTCGCGAATAGCTGGAATATTTTTATACGCTTCTGGATTCATGTTTGCATTTACAGGTTCGCCAGACCAAAGGGTAATATCATTCAAACAAATTTTATCCGAATTCACGCCACCAAAAACCGTTGCACCCATTTTTCCGTTTCCTAAAACCAAGCTTTCTTCGAAGAATTCTGCGGGCTGTTTGTACCATAAAACATTTTTGGATTGTGCCGAAATGTTTTTTGCGTAAAATGTTAGAAGTAAGATGAAAAATGTTTTTTTGATGATGGTTGGATTCATGGGCTTGTTGTTTTTGGTTTTTATTTATCGCCTTTTATTTTGTCATTCCGAGGAACGAGACCCGAGCGATAGTGAACAGGCGAAGCAAATCACACTAGAAATTCCGCAAAGAGAATCATCAATCTTTGTAGATTTACTAGTGTGATTCCTCGTTCCTCGGAATGACAAACGAAACGTTAATTAATGCTTTGTCCGCGTGAGGGATAGGAGCAAGCTACCGAAGTAGCGCGGATAGCCCGACCGTATCCTGATAAGTGGGCGAATAAGCGCAAAGATTGTTTGCCCACTTATAAGGATGCGGTCACGCCCAAATATTATTTACTTACACTATATTTCTCGTTTTCTGTAACCATTTCCCAATTATCGGTTCTGAATTGCGATGCAGGGAATTTTTCTTTGTTGAAAAGATTAATCGCCGTATCGTCGTCTGCCCAGCCGTAATGCACTGCAACTGGATTTTGAACCTGATCACTAGAAACGATTATTTTGTTGTCTTTTATTATCGCTTTCGCGGAATGAAAAACTTTGTCTGAACCTGCGATTTCAAATCCTTTTAATTCATCGTTATTTGGAGTTGATAGTCCGCTGCCAATGTTATCGAAAGTAAGGGTAATTTGTTTTCCTTTTATTTCCTGAGATTTATAAGTTGGTCCGCTGTGAACTTGTTTTTTACCGTAAATATCGTTCATCGCGATGGCTGCCAAACGTAAGCCAATGTCTTGTTTGTTGGTTGGGTGAATGTCTTTTGCGTTTCCGATATCGGTTGTCACGGCCATTCCTGTGTTTGGCAATTTTAAAGTTTCAGATTGTGCTTCGCGAAGTTCTGCCCAGCGGCTTCCTTTTTGGCTGTTTCCTCCAAATTCGTCGAACGTCGATAATTGAACGAAATAGAATGGAAAATTACCTTGTTTGAATTTCGTTCTCCAATCGTTGATCATTAGCGGAAATGCTGTTTTGTACTGTTTCGCTCTCCAAACATTCGCTTCGCCTTGATACCACAAAACGCCCTGCATCGCATAAGGAACCAGCGGATTTACCATGGCGTTGTACAATAATGACGGATAACTATTTGGAGAAACGGAAATTTTAACCTGAATAACATTGAATTTCCAAAGTCCGTCTAAAGCTAAACTGGAATCTTTAAAGTCTATTTTTAGATCTTCTGGATCGCCGTAGATTCCGCCGCCGCCAGTGTTATCAGTGACTCTGACAGCGATTACATTTTGGCCTTCTTTTAGAACATTTGCCGGAATTTTATAAACCCTTAATTTGTCATAAAGAATATTAGTTCCGACTTCAACTCCATTTACGTAAGTTATGTCTTCATCGTCTACTTTTGCCAAATGTAAAACGGCTTCTTTTTTGGCTTGTTCAGCTGTTAAAACAATTGTTTTTCGCATCCAGACAATTCCGTCTATATTTCCGATTTGTTGATTTTCCCAAAGTGAAGGTAATTTTATTTCTGGCCAGTTTTTATCTTGAAAGTTTGGATTTTTGAATTGCTCTTCGTTTTTCATTGAAATATCAAATCCCTGTATTTTTTTAAGATTTTCGAAAACTGATTTTTTATTAATCTCCAAAATAGCATCAACATCTACGTTTGGCACATCAGCAATCATTGATTTGAATTCTGTGTTGTTTTGGAAAGCTTCACGACTTGTCCAAGTTTCTACATTCGTTCCGCCCCAAGAAGTATTAATGATTCCGATTGGAATTTTTAATTCTGAATATAATTTTCTAGCAAAATAATATCCAACAGCGGTAAAGTTGCCTACGTTTTCTTTGTTGGCTACTTCCCATTTTCCTTGTTTTAAATCGTCTTTTGGAGTTCCGCTTAAATCTTGCGCCACGCCAAAATGACGAATCATAGGATAATTCGCTTCAGCAATTTCTTTTTCTGAATTCATAGTTTTCACAACCTGAAATTCCATATTCGATTGTCCGCTGCAAATCCAAACTTCTCCAACCAAAACATTTTTGATAGTAATTGTATTTTTTCCGATTACGATCAATTCGAATGGTCCGCCTGCTTTTTCGGCAGCTAAATTTACCGTCCATTTTCCGTTTTTATCGGCTGTAGTTTTCTTGATTTGTTTGTTGAAATGAATTTCTACACTCTCATTTGCATCGGCAAAACCCCAAATCGGAATTTGCTTGTTTCTCTGCAATACCATTCCGTCAGAGAATATTAAAGGCATTCTTACGTTAGCGTTAGATATTGCACTAAATATCAATAAAATAAAAACTATTAACTTTTTCATTTATTCTAATTTTATTTTTTTGAACCATCTAAGTGATATAAGATATTTTAAGTTTTTATTTAGCTTTGCGCTTAAATTTACTTATATCACTTATATGGTTTAACTACATTTTTTTACTTTAATCCGTCGATTAATGCGTTTAAAGCTTGTGTGTCGAAGACGGTATTGTTCGTTCTATTTATGATTCCGAAACCATTATTTGTTAAGCTTCCTTCATCCCAATAAAAAGGTAATAATCCGTTTGCTTTTGCTGTTTTTACCACCGTTTTTAAATAATAGGCTCTAGAATTTAGATGTAAAGTCAAAGCATCTCCTGTTAAAGTTGTTCTGCGAATTGCTCCAAATTCTCCTAAAAGAACCGGAATTCCTTTATCAACAAACTGGGTTTTCATCAATTTGAAATTCTTTTCTAGATCGGCTTCTTCTCCCCAATTTGCATTTCGTTCTGTATCAGTTGTAGAATGAAATCCCGAACCCCAATAATAGAACATTTTGCCCCAAGTTTCGTCTTTAGTTAAACCTGCGAAATTCCACGGAGAATAATAATGCACTTCAACCATCATTCTGCCAGTAACTTTATCAGTAGGCAATGTAGTCATTAATTTGTTTGTTTTTTCAATATCTGTTGTTGGACCTTGAACTACTAAAACACGAGTAGCGTTTTTTCCTCCTGTCGAACGAACAGCATCAATAAAAGTTTGGTGATACGAAGTCAAAACTGCCATTTGAGTCGCATCTTCAACCGCTGGTTCATTAGCACTTGCAAAAAGCAAATGTTCATCGAAACCTCTTAAATGTGTTGCGATTTGTTCCCAGAAAGCTTTTTGTTTGGCGTTGTTTTCTACTTTTTTAGCTTCGGTAATATTGTTTTCTAACCAGCCACCGTCCCAGTGAATATTTACCACAACATACATATCATTGTCTACGCAGTATTGTACGACTTCTTTAACGCGGTTCAGCCAATCTAATTTAATTTTTGCCGTAGCAACATTTTCTAAGTTCTGATTCCAAGAACACGGAATTCTAATTGCATTGAATCCGTTTGCTTTTACAGCATCGATTAAAGCTTTTGTCACTTTTGGATTTCCCCAAGCGGTTTCGCCTCCAGTTGCTTCCAAAGTATTTCCGATATTCCATCCTAATTTGATTTTTGCAGCTAATTCAACTGCAGAACTTCCCATTCCTGCTGCATCTGCCGCGATTGGATTGGTGTTGTAACTCGGATATAAACTTGTTGCTACAGCCGCCGCTTGCGAAACTGATATTGTTGCAGAAGGCACTTCATTTCCGGTTAAAGTAATTGTTGCGTTTCGTACTGAAGTAGTCGTGTTTTCTAAAGCTGTAATTTTAACCACTGTGCTTCCAGAGGCTCCCACGGTCTGACTTACTTTAATCCAGTTAACTGGATTACTCAAAGTCCAAGCAACTCCATTAGAGTTAACCGTTACATCAATTGTATTTTCTTTGCTTTCAAAATCAACTTTATTGGTACTTGTACTTAATGTTTTTATACTCACTGGGGTATTTTCTTTATCTGAACTGCAAGCTAAAACTCCTAAAAAAGCAAAACATAAAATAAAACTCAAGAGGTAATCTTTGATTGTTTTTTTCATTTGGTCTGGTTTAATTTTACAAATAGGATCAAAAAAAACCATATAAGCAATTTAAGTTCATTTGGTCAAACTTCAAATTAATCTCGCAAAGACGCAGAGACGCAAAGTTTAAATGAACTTAAATTACTTATATGGTTAAAAAGACTACTTAATTATTACAGAAATTTCTTTTTTGATGTCTCTAGAAGAAGTTCCTACTTTAATAGTATATTTTCCTGGCTCAACTGTCCATTTTTTAGCAGCAACATCATAATAAGCTAGTTCTTTTACAGGAACTTTAATAGTTACTGTTTGTGAACTTCCAGCTTTTACATCAACTTTTTTGAAACCTTTTAATTCCTGCGCTGCACGAGTAATTTTAGAATCCGGTTTTGAAGTATATAACTGAATAACTTCTTTTCCATCAACTTTTCCTGTGTTTTTAACGTCAACAGAAACTTCGATTACATCTGTTTGAGCATATGAATCTTTGTTTGCTTTTGCATTATCTAAGGCAAAAGTCGTGTATGATAATCCATAACCGAAAGGATATAATGGTGCTACATTTTTAGTATCAAACCAACGGTATCCGATTAAAAGTCCTTCTGCATAGTTTACCGCTTTGTCTCCAGGGAAACTGTTTGTTGCGTGTGCAGGAGAATCTTTCAATTGTTTTGGCATTGTCCAAGGTAATTTTCCTGACGGATTTACTTTTCCTAAAATAACATCTGCCAAAGCATTTCCTCCTTCAGAACCATTAAACCAGCTCCAAACTAAGGCAGAAGTTTTTTGACTTACTTCATTCAAATCAAATGGAGCACCAGCAACCATAACTACAATAGTTTTTGGATTTACAGCCAAAACTTGTTTGATTAATTCTTCTTGTCCGAATGGCAAATGTAGATCTCTTCTATCCGAAGCTTCTGTTTCATAATCACGATTTGAACCCGCAAAAATGATCGCAACATCTGAGTTTTTAGCTGCTTCAACTGCTTCTTTTACTTTTGCATCATCTAATTTATCAATTGTAACTGGTCCTGTAGAAGTGATATTTCCTAAGTTTCCTTTGTTTTTCTCATCGTAACGCTCTAAATATCCTTCTGCATAATTGATTTTGATTGAAGAAGGCAATCTGTTTTTAAGACCTTCAAGAGGTGTAACTTCTCTTTTTGTTTTTACACCAGCTCCAAATCCGCCAAGAGCGTTTTTCTTTGTTGCGTTGTTTCCAATAACTGCGATAGATTTTACTCCGTCCAGTTTTAAAGGCAACGCATTGTTTTCGTTTTTCAACAATACAATAGCTTCTGCAGCAATTTTGTAAGCGTCTTGGTAATGTGCTTCTGTTGCGATGCTTCCTTTTGCACGCTCGCCTCCGCCCATTGCTTTAATATGGAATAAACCGCGTAAAATACGTTTTACATGAAGATCAATTTCTTTTTCTGAAACTTCTCCAGATTTTACTGCCGCGATTAATTTATCAGCTAAGAAAAATTCGTTGAAAGGTTTTGGTGTTCCCATTTCAATATCTAAACCGCTTTTTAAAGATTTTGCTGTAGAATGCACCGCTGCCCAATCTGAAACTACAATACCTTTAAATCCCCATTCGTCACGAAGGATTTTGTTTAACATATAGTCATTTTCACATAAATATTCACCTCTAAATTTATTGTAAGCCCCCATTATACTGTATGCTTTCCCTTCTTTTACAGTAGCTTCAAAAGCTGGAAGATAAATTTCGCGAAGTGTACGCTCATCAATTTGCACATCTACAAAATCACGATTGGTTTCCTGATTGTTTGCTGCGTAATGTTTTACGCAAGCCATTACATCTTTTTCCTGTAAACCCACAACCAAAGGCACAGCAATTTTTTTATTTAAAAATGGATCTTCCGACATGTATTCGTAAGTTCTTCCTCCAAGCGGTGTTCTTACCATATTGATGGCTGGCGAAAGCAACATATCTTTATCTCTTGCACGTAATTCTTCTCCTAAACTAGTTCCGAAAGTATGCGCCATTTCAGCATTCCACGTTGCCGCCAAAGCGCCTCCTGCTGGATAATAGGTTGCAAAATCATTTGTCCATCCTGCCGGAGCCCAATTGTCTCTTGAGATTTCCTCACGAACTCCCAACGGACCATCAGCCATTTTTAATTCTGGAATTCCTAAACGTTTTACACCTGCATTTGCAAACATGCTGTTACCGTGAAGCATTCCGATTTTTTCTTCTAATGTCATTTGCGAAATCAGTTTATCGATTTCTGCATCATGTTCTGTACCTATTTCTTTTCCAACGTATTCTTCAGTCTCCGCCGAAGTTGAAGCCGTAGTCTTCGCATCATTTTTACAAGAAGCAAAAAATGCAAAAACCAAAGCTGCCGAAAGGTATATCATTTTGTTTTTCATAGATAGTTAGGTGTTTTTAGATTTGAAGATTTTGATTCCTCACACATTGTCTTCAAATCCAGTTAATAATTATATCGTTTGTGGTTTTTTGTTTTTAGTTTATTGTTTTATCAGATTAAGAAAAAACACATCATTTTCATTGATTTTGAATTCTCTACTGAAAGTACCTTTTGCATCAATTGTAATTTTTTCTGTTGCAATTGGCGCTCCGTTATTTTTCTCTTTTATTGAATTTACTTGTTCACGCGTTAACTGACTTGGTTTATTCATCGCTAGATAATCCGCGTAAGCGTCATTTACTTTATAGCCTACTTTATAAATTTCCAATACATATTTGCCTTTCTGCATTCCGTACACTTCAATTTTGACTTTTCCTTTTTCTTTTGATGGAAGGTCTTTAATGTAATACGTTTGATTCAGCTCTTTATCACCCGGATGCGTATTCGTAAAATCCCACAATAAAACCTGAACATCACCTTTTGCATTTTTAGAAGTCCAAGAAGCTTTATCAGAATTTTGAAGTTCTGTTTCTCCTAATTTATTCATTAAATAATAAGAGAAATAAGCCGGCTTTTTAATTCCCTGCGTATTCAATAATCCGAAACCGCCATGAAAAGGTGTAAATCTTGGTCCAGCTTCTTCAAAAATATCAGTAAAAACCCAATACGACATGGAATTTGCTGCGTTGCCAACTTGTTTCAATTTCTGCAAAATATATGCTGCCGAATGATAACTATCGTGAATTGGATCTGCAGGTGTGTAAGACGCGCTCCATTCAGTATAATGCAATTCAAGATTTGGCTTAGCCGATTCTGTAATCTGTTTGCGAGAATTTATCACTTCGCCGCTTACGCTAAATTCATCTTTACTTAAGATTGTTCCAGAAGTCCCGAATTCATCCAAATATCCATGTTTTACACCATAAGTATGCGTTGAAATAAAATCGATTGGCACGTTATTCTTTTCGCAAAAAGCAATTGTTTCCGGAACCCAAGCTGCGCCCGCTGTCGCAGGACCTCCAACTTTATACGCAGGATTTACTGCTTTTACACCGCGAACCGCGTAATCGTATAATTTATAATATTCGTCTTGTGTACTGCTCCAAAATCCAGGTGAAAGATTAGGCTCGTTCCACACTTCAAAATACCATGTTTTTACTTCTTCGTCTCCGTAACGTTCTTTAAAATGCGCCGTTAGATTTCTAATTAAATCTTCCCATTTTTTATAATCTTTTGGTGGTGTTACATTTCCTTTCCACCAAAAAATAGTTTCTTTTCCGCTTGCTAAAGCATTCGGCATAAAACCTAATTCAACAAAAGGTTTCATTTTCAGACTCACAATATAATCGAACAAAACGTCTACATATTGATAGTTGTATTCTGGATTTCCTTTTTCATCTTCACGATAAATGGCCATATCATCAGTCAATAAACCATGAAAACGGATGTATTTAAAATCGCATTCTTTTTTGACCATTGCCAATTGCTGCTGCCAATCGGCACGAAGACCTTCATTTGCTCTTCCCGCACCGATGCATTCTTTGAACATCTTGTTTATTTTGCCCGCAGTTTTATTGAAATCGACTTTTATGATTCGGTTTTCATTTTGTCCAAACGAATGGATCGAACTAAATAAAACTGCTACTAATATTAAAAGTTTTTTCATCTGAAAATGTTTTTTTATTATCATAACAGGTTTTGAAAACCTGTTAGGTATCTTTTGCGATTCTAATATTTTTCAAACTATACTTAATTAAATACCTAATAGGTTTCGGAAACCTGTTAGGATAACTTAACTTTATTTTTGCGTTGCCAAACCCGACAGGTTTTAAAAACCTGTCGGGTTTACCATCTAACTTCTGACATCTAACATTTAACGCCTAACCTCAATTACAATTTTTTAAACCTAACAGCTCCACCGCCAGCTCCTCCTAAATTCAATTTTAGAGAATCTGTAGATTTTACTGTTTTCTTCGAAATTGCCACTGCTTCTGGATTGTTCTTTTGATTTGTTCCTTCCGCATCAACATAAATCTGAGCTTCGTAAGTTGCATTTGGATCTAAGAATGATAATGAAACATTTACGTTTCTTGGATTTTCATTTGTCAAAGTTCCCAAATACCAATCTGCGCTGTTTCTGTCTTTTCTAGCTGTTGTGATGTATTCACCAATTTTTCCTTCTAAGATTTTAGTGTCTTCCCAATCTGTTGGAACATCTTTTAAGAATTGTAAAGCTGGTTTTCCTTCGTAGTTTTCAGGAAGATCTGCTAACATTTGAATTGGAGAATAAATTGTAACGTACAATGCCAATTGCTGCCCAACTGTTCCTTGAATTCTTTTTCCTGGATAACCTTGTTTTACCTCAACATCAAAAATTCCAGGTGTAAAATCCATTGGTCCAGAAAGCAATCTTGTGAATGGAATAATGCTTAAGTGATTTGGCGGATTTCCTTCGCTCCACGCGTTGTATTCTTGTCCACGCGCTGCTTCTCTCGAAACCATGTTTGGATACGTTCTTCTTTCTCCTGTATCTTTAATTGATTCGTGGTATAAAACTGCTAAATCGTATTGTGCTGCTTTTTCTAAAATGTATCTGAAATAATTTACTCCAAATTGTCCAAAGTGCATTTGATTCATGTTTAATTTAGAACCTACATGACCAATTTTCACCGTGTGAATTCCTAATTTTTTGTATAAAGCAAAACCTTCGTCAACTTGTTTTAAATAGTTAATTAAGTTGGAGCCCGTTTCGTGATAACCGATTAATTCGATGTTCTTTTTCTTTCCGTATTCAACTACTTTTTCTAAGTCGAAATTGTCAGCGTTTTTCGTGAAGCTGAACATGTGCATACGGTTTTCATACCAACCCGGCGTCCATCCTTTATTCCATCCTTCGATTAATAAATGGTGGAAACCTTCTTTTGCTGTAAAATCTATGTATTCTTCAGCATGTTTTGTTGTTGCGCCTTGTTTGTCGCTTTCCCAGAACGTATATTTTCCGATGTGCATTCCCCACCAAATTCCTAAATATTTGTATGGTTTGAAATAGCTGTTTGTATTCTTTAATTTGTTTGGTTCGTTTAAGTTTAAAACCAAATATGAAGTAATCAATTCTCCCGGATTTTCTCCAATTTGAATCGTTCTCCAAGAAGAAGTAAACGAATCTTTCACACGAACTTTTACTCCGTCAGCCCAAGGCACTAGATCAGATTTTAATTCTGTTCCTTTTGTGTTTACCAAAGTCATACTTGCAAAATCAATCAAGTTTGCTTCGTGAAAACTTAAAGCCAATCCGCTTTTGCTTTCGATTGTTAATGGAGTTAAAACCGTATCAAGCGTACTAACTGGAGCATCTTTAAACAAATATTCGTCACGGTTTTCTCTGTTTGCAGGAATCCACCATGCTTTTCCGTCTTCTTTTAAGTTGAAAGTCGTTTTTTCATCCATAATGAAAATACTGTCTTTCACATTTTGTTTTGGATACACATATCTAAAAGCAACTCCGTCGTCAAAAGCACGGAACTGAATTTGTAATTTTCTTTTGTTTCCTGTTTTTTGCTGTAAATCGACTACTAACTGATTATAGTGATTTCTGATATTTTTCTTTTCTCCCCAAACTTGTTCCCAAGTTTCGTCAAACGTAGAAGTTTTTGCACCTTTGATTTCGAAGTTGGTGCTTAAATCTTCGTTTCCTTTTAATACAAATCCCATTTCAGAAGGCGTAATCACTTCGGTTTTTCCGTGAGAAACAGCATATTTTGGAGCGTTTTTCACCAACTCAAATTTGATTTTATTTTGTCCGTTTGGCGATGCCAACTCGTAAGCGTTTTTCGTTTTTTGGCTGTAGCCCACTGCAACTGAAAACAGTACGGCTGGGAGAATTAGATAGTTTTTCATGTTTTTTGGTATTATGTTTTTTGCCTAAATGCTGGCGATATTTTTTAACACATAGAATCATAGTTTATTGGAATCTTTAAAAGAGGCGTTTCACTTGTTTAAATTCACATAGTTTTCTATGTGTTAGAAACTAGTTTCTTTCCAATTTCTTTATTCACAAGCAAAAATCTATGTCTCTATGTGTTTAAATATTTTTTATTTTTTCACCGCAAATTCCGCAAATTACCACAGATTTAATTCGTGGAAATTCGTGCAATTTGTGTTTAACTTTTTTATTTAGCCCACTCGGTTTTGAAAGTGGTTTTTCCGTTTAACGGATTTGTTGTTACGTCAAAATTGTTTCCTGTTTTGGTCACTTTTATTTCTTGTAGCGCCTCTCCATTTGGCAAATAAACTTTGGCTGAAGCCGAAGTTGTTTTATCGCTTGCAAATACTTTTAAAGTCAATTTGCTCCAATCCATATCTTTTGTCGACTGCGCTAAACCGATGTGTGGCAATGCAGTTCCGTCTTTAACTAAAACTACGATTGGAATTTCCCCCGCTTTGATTTTATGCCAGCCTGATTGATACACTTTTTTAGTTTGATAATCAATCCAAGTTCCTTCTGGAAGGTAAACGTCTCTTTCTTCTACTTCTTCAAAAAGTGGTGCAACCAACATGCTTGAACCGAATAAATATTGATTATCTACTAACCAAGCTCCTGGATCATTTGGATATTCTACGAATAAAGCACGCATCATTGGCAATCCTTTTTCTGAACTTTCTTTTGCTTGAGCGTAGATATATGGCATTAATTCGTAACGCATATTATCAGCTTTTCTAAATCCTTCTAAGAAATCTTTGCTGTACAACCAAGGTTCGCGAGGTGGCTCTCCGTGGCTTCTTACGTGTGAAGTCAACATTCCGAATGGCGTCCATCTTCTGTAAATGTTCTCAGGAGATTTAGTTGCGAAGCCTCCAACATCATGACTCCAGAAACTAAATCCGCTTAAACCTAATGAAAGTCCGCCGCGTAATTCTGCCGACATTGCTCCGTTTGTAGTTTCAGAATCTCCTCCCCAATGTAAAGGATAACGCTGAGATCCTGCCCAAGTACTTCTAGCCCAGATTAAAGTATATCCTTTTTCTTTCTGAGTGATTTCAGCAACTGCTTTATTGTATCTTAACGGATATAAATTATGCTCATAAAAACCTGTTCTTCCTGAATGGTAAATTCCGTCTGGCGGTGCAGCTTCTCCAAAATCTACTTTGAAAACCGCAACTCCTTCGTCAAATAACTTTTTCAGTTTTCCTTGGTACCAAGAAATTGTTTCAGGATTTGAGAAATCTAGAACCGCATCTTCGTACGGAAGATTTCCTTTTCTGTCTCTTACAGCCAAGTTTTTATCCATAATTTCTGGAAACAAAGTGTTTTTTGGCGTGAAATAGGGTAATTGCCAAAGACAAACTTGGAAACCGTCTTTCTTTAAATCAGACATCATTTTTGTTGCATCTGGGAAACGAGATTTTGCAAACTCGTAATTGTTTCTCCAATCTACATCAAACCAACCTGTATCAAAGTGAATTACGTCTGTTGGGATTTTGTATTTGCGTAAATCTCTTGCAACATCGCGTCCTTCTTTTTCTGAGAAATACGTAATACGGCTCATCCAAAAACCAAATGACCAAAGTGGCGGCATTGCAGCTTTTCCAGTCAAATTAGTGTATTGATCTAAAATGTCTTTTGGTTCTCCAATAAAGAAAAACAAATCAGCTTCGTCGTCTCCAATGTACATTTCGTTGGCACTTGAAAAATATTTTCCGAAATCAACTGTAATTGGTGTTGAATGATGCATGAAAACGCCGTAACCACGGCTACTCATGTAAAACGGAATCGGTTTGTACATGGTTTCATTTTGGATTCCGTTTGCATCATCTGCCCATAAAACTACTTTTGAACCGCGTTTGTTGAACTGTGTGAATGATTCACCGCAACCAAATATTTTTTCGTCTGGTTCTAAACTGAACGCTGCGCCCATACTTCTTGAATAATCGCTGTTTCTGCGAACATACGAAAACGGAAGTGTCGGCGTATACGTGTTTTTAAAGTCAGTATCGTGAAGTGTGTTTGTTAGTAGTTTTCCTTTTTCATCGTATATTTTTACGTGCCAAGGTTTTGTCAAAATTTCAACTTTTCCGTGTTTGCTTGTATAGCTATGTCCACCTTCGATTTTAGCATATTTCCATAATTCTGGGTGATTTGGAGCTACTCCGTTTACCAACATTAAAGATTCTGCTTGTGGATGAAATTGCGGTCCAGAAGTTGTTTTGATACGAACTGTTCTATCTGAAACAAACTGAATTTCGAATGGCAAAACTGGAGATTCTGCATATTCTGTTGTTGGGAATTCGTTTGCTTTTTCCACGTCCGGTTTCATCATCATGTTGTTGAAAGCCTGACGAGTTTTATAGTTGTATCTTAAATATTTAATCGTTCCTTTTCCCGTTGCAGGATCAAAAGAAGCTAGTTCGTCTGCGAAATAAAAAGTGTTCAGATAGTTCTGAAAATCTTTACTGATATCTATTGGTGCATTCAGTACATCTGCGTTTTGAATTTGTGCTGATGCTTTTGGCGTCAAAACAAATCCAAGCATAAAAGCTGAAAACAATGCGGTTAGTTGTCTGTTTTTCATTCGTTAATAATTCTAATTGTTAGCTCTCCTGCAAGGTTTCCAAAACCTTGTAGGTCTTTACTTTTTTACTTCTTCAAAATATTATAGATACCTACAAGGTTTTGGAAACCTTGCAGGAACGTGGTAACTTATTCTGTTGTAATTACGATTGTAGACGATTTCAATCCGTTTGCACTTGCGGTTAATTCCAATCTTCCTGATTTATCTCCCGATTGTACAATTACCAAACATTTTCCAGCCAATGCTGTATGTTTAGTTCCTTTGTACGGTTCATGGCTTACCGGATCTCCACTGCAAACGCCTACGATTTTTCCATTTCCTTTTAATGAGAAATTGATTTCGTTGTTTGCATTTGGCGCTATTGTTCCTTTGGCATCCAAAATATCTACGGTTACAAATGACAAATCATTTTTATCTGCTTTGATCGTACTTCTGTCAGCCGTTAATTTCAATTGTGAAGGATTTCCAGCTGTTTTGATTTCTTTTTCTAAAACCACTTTTCCACCTTTGCGAGAAACTGCTTTAAGCGTTCCTGCTTCAAAAGGAATTCTCCACATAACATGTAAATCATCTCCTTTTTTAGCTCTTTTTCCAACTGATTTTCCATTTACGAAAAGTTCAACCTCATCAGCATTATTATAATACGCCCAAACATCAACTGTTTGTCCAACTTTCCAGTTCCAATGTGGAAAAACGTGAAGAACCGTTTTGTTCGTCCATTCGCTTTGGTACATATAATACACGTCTTTTGGGAAACCGGCTAAATCGACAATTCCGAAATACGAACTTACCGATGGCCATTCGTACGGAGTTGGTTCTCCAATATAATCGAAACCTGTCCAAACGTACATTCCAGCCAAGAAATCATGTTTTTTAATGATTTTCCAAGTGGCTTCGTGCGTAGATCCCCAAGGCGTTTGCACTTGATCGTAAGCCGAAACGGTATTCCCTGGATTTCCTTCCGTAAATTTAAGATCCCATCTTACCGGCCATTTTTTGATTGTGTCTGAAACGGCATCATAATATCCTCTTGTCTGTAAACCTGAAGTAGTTTCGGTCGCAATGAAAGGAGTTTTTGGAAAGTTTTCTAAATGATGTTCAAAAGTCTGATGCGCATAATTGTATCCGATTAAATCTAAAACTCCAGATCCGGCTAGTGGATTAATCGAAACATTTTTTTTCTCGAATTGTAATGTTACGGCATCAATATTCATGTTTACCGGCGGATTCATTCCTGCTGTAAGTGGTCTTGTTTTATCGTATTGGCGTGTA
This sequence comes from Flavobacterium potami, assembly GCF_020026915.1. Lineage (GTDB taxonomy): Bacteria > Bacteroidota > Bacteroidia > Flavobacteriales > Flavobacteriaceae > Flavobacterium > Flavobacterium potami. The sequence goes on from NZ_JAINUY010000004.1 coordinate 23,832, forward strand.
ATTGCGGCTAATTCTTTAGCAATTTCAACACCTGTTTCGCTCCATTGTTCCGGAATTTCGTTTCCGATACTCCACATAAAAATACTCGCATGATTTCGGTCGCGTAACAACTGATCTATTAAATCTTGTTTATGCCATTTGTCCCAATCATTTCCGTAGTCGTATTTTGTTTTGGTCTGTTTCCACATATCGAAAGCTTCATCCATGACAATGAAACCCATTTTATCGCAAAGCTGTAAAAGTTCTGGAGCAGGCGGATTGTGAGAAGTTCTGATTCCGTTTACACCCATTTCTTTCAGGATTTCTAACTGACGTTCAATTGCACGCGTGTTGATTGCTGAACCCAACGGGCCTAAATCGTGGTGCATACAAACTCCTTTTATTTTAACTTGTTTTCCATTCAAAATAAAACCTTTGTTCAAATCAAATTTAAAATCTCTGATTCCGAAACTGGTTTTGTATTGATCTATGATTTTATCGTCAAGCGAAATTTCGGTAACTGCCCTGTACAATTCCGGATTTTCATCTGACCATAGAGCAGGGTTTTCAACCTCGGCCAATTGTTTTATCGTTTGATTTCCGTTGGCATTGATGGTTATATCTTGAGTAACCGTTGTTACTTTAGTGTCTTCTTTAAAGATTGTTGTAGTTACAGTTGCTTTTTTACCTTCTGCATATTGATTTTTAATCGTTGTTTCAATATTTACCAAAGCTTTTTCAGCCGTAACTTTTGGAGTTGTAATATACGTTCCCCATTGTCCAACGTGAAGTTTATCTGTGGTTTCGATCCATACATTTCTGAAAATTCCTGAACCCGAATACCACCGTGAATTAGGTTGTTTTGAATTGTCAACCTTAACAATGATTTCGTTGTTTTTGTCTCCGTAATTTAAGTATGGAGTCATTTCATATTGAAAACCGATATATCCGTTTGGACGTTTTCCTAAGTAGTGTCCGTTTATCCAAACTTCGCTGTTTTTGTAAACGCCATCAAAGGTTATTGATATTATTTTATTTATATCTTCTTTTGCTATTTTGAATGTTTTTTTATACCAACCTAACCCTCCGTTTAGTGATCCACCTCCATATCCTGCGGGGCTTTTTTCATCAAATTTTCCTTCGATGCTCCAATCGTGAGGAACGTCTAAAGTTCTCCATTTTGTAGCAGCTCCAATAGTGTCTTTATCGACAAGACTGTCATTAAGATGAAAGCTCCAATCTTCATTAAAAGAAACTTTTCGGTTTATAAAGGAGTCTTCTTTTTTAGCACAGGAATTCAATAAAAAAATGCTAGTCGTAACTGCTATTAAACTTATGCTTTTTAAGGTTTTTATAATTTGCATAGGTACTTTTTGTGGTTTTTGGAATTGGAAGATAGAAATAAAAATCGATACCGTTTATTTCTTACTAAAATAATTTAAGTCTCAGTCTTAAAGAACATTACAAAATGCTTTTAGGACTGAGACTTCAAAACTAACTAACCTAAGATTTTGGAACTAAATGATAAATCAAATAATCATTATCTGCTCGTATTGCAATAAAACATAAACTGTTATCTGTCAATTCAACAATCTTTACATTAGTAAAACTGAATGACGGACTAAAGTAACTTGGTTCATTTGGATGAAGCATTTCTGTTCCTCCATTGAATGAGATTCTATCATTTGTTTCACCAGTTGTCAAACTAAAATTGAATGTTCCTGTTTTTGTTGTTTTAGCTGTGCTTCCTAATGTTGGATTGGTTTGCGTTACCGAAACATTATAACCTCCATTAAGATTAAAAGTAATTTCTCCCCAATCTTTATTTTCCAAACCAGCCCAAGAAATATCAGTAAGATTTGGCCACCATCCTGGACCGCTTACTGCTCTATTTACATAACTTGGCGTGTTTCCAATAAATTCTAATGGAGCCGTCATGTACAATACCCAAGTTTTTCCAGCTTGTCCGTTGGTTAATTTTTCCCATCTTGGATCACTGAAGAAAGCATCGTCATTTTCTGGAACCTCAATTGTTACTGGTGCAGCTTCAACAGAACCTCCGCGTACGAAAGCTGTGTAAAAAACAGTGTATTTTCCAGCAAAAGGAAAAGTTACCTTATCATCACTTTTGTTCGAATGTCCCAGCTCATTTCCGTTACCATCAACATATCTCCAAAATGGAATTACTGTTGGGTCATCATTCTTTAAAACTACTTCATTCTTTTTTGCCGTGTTTTGTGTTATAGAAAACTTAAGTGTTTCTGGTGTCTGTGTTACTTCTGGCAAGCTTTCACGATCTTCAACAGGCTCGCAAGAGAATAAAAACGAACTGATTGTTACAGCCGCTAATACTATATATAATATACGTTTCATAATCAATTAGTTTAAATATTAATTCCAACCTGGATTTTGCTGAATAGTACCATTTGAAAGTACGATCTGCGATTGTGGTAAAGCAAACCAACCTAGAGTTTCTGGTCTAAAAGTCACATTAAATTGAGAATCTCCTGTATTGTTATCAATAGCAGATTTCATTACTCCCATTCCTTGTCTGATTAAGTCAAAATAACGTAATCCTTCTAATGCTAACTCTAAACGGCGCTCTTCCATAATATTCGTTTTATTTGCTGTAACTCTGTGAGCAGCATCTTTAAAAGCACGATCACGAACTCTGTCTAAATTTGTTTGAGCTAAACCTGCGTTTGCGTCTAAATTCAATTCGGCAGCCATTAACAGAACATCTGCAAAACGAATAATAGCATAATCTTGGTAGTTGTCAATTTGAAAGTTTCCTCCGTTTGCTTCTACAACAGCTGTTCCTGCTGCATTGGTAATTGGACAGTATTTTTTCCAAGAATATCCAGTGTACTGGCGTTGTTCTCTTGTCTGTGCATCAAAACTTAATCCTTCTCCAACGTAATCAATAAACGAGGCTTTTCTTCTGGTATCGGCAAGATCATATGCGGCAACCAATTTCGGGTTTACGGTTGCTCCTCCCCATCCTGTTGCATATCTTCCGATTGCTCCTCCACGTGGTGCAATGTTTACCTGGAAACGGTTTCCTTCATGAAGATCCCAGTTTCCTTTTCCAGAACCGTTAAAACGAACTGCCCAAACCATTTCTGTATTGTCTTCTCCAACGAAGTTTTCTAAAGAAGCCGCCAGCCAAAGATTAGCAAAATCAGGAACTAAATCATGACCACTATTCGCTACTACATCATTGATGTAAGTTGTTGCCTGCGCTTTTGTAATTACTCCTGCTAAATCTGTTTTGTTGTAAGCTCCGGTGTAAAACAAGAAAGTTCTAGCCAAATACGCTTCTGCAGCCCATTTTGTAATACGTCCGAAGTTTGCATTTCCTGCTTTTGAATAATTGTCATTGCTTAAGTTATCTGCAGCAAATTTCAAATCATTAGCAATTAAAGCATATGTAACTTCTGGTGCTTGTCTTGGCAATTGGAATTCGCTTGTTGTAACCGTATGATCCAACGGAACAATATCACCAAACATTTTTGCTGCCTGAAAGTGAAAGTGTGCTCTTAAGAAACGAGCTTCTGCTTCGTAACGCGTTTTCAAAGCAACATCTGTTCCCCAGTTTACTTTGTCTAAGTTTTCTAACAAAATGTTCGCTCTGTAAATTCCAAGATAAGAATTTGTCCATGTTAGAGCGTTCATATCTTTATCGGTAGTGTACTGAAAGCGATCCCATTGCAAATCTACAGTTGGATCTGCAAGACCAAATCCGCCGAAGCAGTTGTCAGATGCTTGCTCGCTTACAATCAATTGCGTACCATAAGCTTCTCTTTGCAATACGTCATAAACAGCAACCAAACCTTCAAAAGCGTCAGATGGAGTTTTATAAAAATTCTCCGTTACTTTATCTGTATATGGCTCGTTTTCTAAAAAATCCTCCGAACAAGAACCTAAAACAAGAAGGCTTGAAAGGGCAAATAATTTTATATATGTTTTCATCGTTTTCAAAAATTAAAAGTTAACATTTAGACCCATCATGTAGGTTCTTGGCTGTGGGTAATATCCAACATCGATTCCTTTTGCCCAAGACTGATTTACGTTTCCGAAACCAATCTCCGGATCCATTCCTTTGTATTTCGTGAAAGTATAAATGTTATTTCCTGCCACGTACAATCTGAATTTAGAGAAGAATTTCAATTTGTCTGTCAACTTTGTTAAATCACATCCAATTGTAGCATTTTTAATTCTGAAGAAATCTGAATCCTGAATATACAAATCAGAGAATTTAGTGTAGTTACCATTATCATCTGTTCCATAAGTTACTCTTGGAATTCTGTTTGAGGTTCCTTCACTTGTCCATCTGTTCAATACATCTGTAGTATTGTTTGTGTAAGCACGAGTATAATCGTGAATACCAAAAACGTTTTGTCCTCCGGCAGTACCATATGTATTAATAGTGATATCAAACGCTTTATAAGATAAATCTAAATTGATACCATAGGTGATATCCGGATTCGGATTACCTACTTGTGTTTTATCATTAGCATCAATTTTTCCGTCACCATTTAAATCCACGAAACGAACATCTCCAGGTTGAGCACTTGGCTGAACACCTGCTGCAACTTCAGCTGCATTTTGGAAAATTCCGTCTGTTTTTAATCCGTAGAAATAGCCCATTGGTTTTCCAACTTCAACACGGTTCATCTCATCTAAACCTTGGAATAATACATTTGATTCTCCGTGAATGATTCCTTCGCTGTTTGCAATTCTCAACACTTCATTTTCGTTACGCGAAAGATTTGCATTAATTCCGAAATTCCAGTCTTTTCCGAAACGTGTACGGTAAGCCAACCCAATTTCAAAACCTTTGTTGCTAACGTCTCCACCATTAATATAAGGCGCAGTTGCTCCGGCATAGGTCGGAATCGACGCTAATACCAACCAGTCTTTGGTTTTCTTATCGTAATAATCGAAAGTTAAAGTGAAGTTGGTAAATAATGTAGCATCAAAACCTAAATCCAATTGTTCAGAAGTTTCCCATTTTAAGTTACGGTTTGCCAATTGATCAGGACTTGAACCTACTAATAAAGTTTCGTCGCCAGTTCCGAAATGATAGGTTTTGTCTGTTGAATTTACAGTTGACAAATAAGCAAATCTTCTACCAAATTGGTCGTTACCATTTTGTCCCCAGCTTGCTCTAAATTTGAAACTATTTAAAACTTTATTTTCTTTAAAGAAAGCTTCTTTGTCTAAATTCCATCCTGCAGAGAACGAAGGGAAAATAGCGTATTTGTTATCTGGGCCAAATTCTGATGAACCGTCACGACGAACTGTTGCAGAGAATAAGTATTTATTGTTGTAATCGTACAATAAACGTCCGAAATAAGATTGAATCGCATAATCTTTACGATTTCCTTTTACCACATTCGAAGTCGGATCTTTTGCATTATCCAAATACGCATGTTCGAAATCATCAAAAATTAAGTTTCTTCCTTGGCCTTCCATATAATCTGACGTATTCTTTTTAGCAGAAGTACCTACTAAAACATCAAAATTATGAGAAGAAGCAAGATTGAATTTGTATTGAAGAGTGTTTTCAAAAATCCATCCCGTAGATTTAGTAGCACTCTGAGTCACACTAGAAACGGTATTATTATCGTTTGAAGAAAGAGAGTAAACTGGTCTGAAAGCGCGGTAGTTGCTATCTGTCATATCAACACCAAAACTTGTTCTGAAAGTAAGGTCTTTAATAACTTTCAATTCAGCAAAAATATTCCCAACATAACGATTGGTTTTCGTTTGATTGAAGTTGTTGTAGTATAAAGATCCAACTGGATTTGTTACGTCATTCGAAATAATGGAACGAGCAAAATTTCCATCTTCGTCATAAGCCTGATCGATTGGAGCAGCATTTAAGAAACTTCTAATCGCATTTCCATAAATACCATCATCTGCTACACCTTTAGATTTAATGTTGGATAAGGTAAAGTTTTCACCAATTTTCAAATATCCTTTAATAACTTCAGAAGTAGAATTTACAGAAAACGTGATACGATCGTACTGAGATTGATTCGTAGAACCTCCAATCATACCATCTTGTCCGTAGTAAGACAAACCAGTGGCAATAGTAGATTTTTCGTCACCACCTGTAATCAAAAGAGAATGATTTTGTTTCATTGCTCCTTCGTAAAACAAATCTTTCTGCCAGTCATTGTTTGGAAATCCAGCAATTTGCTCTTTTGTATACAATGGCGCATAACCAGAGTTTACACGAGCTTCGTTAATAATTGTGGTATATTCTTGTGTGTTCATCAAATCCAGTTTTTTAGCAATCTGCTGAAAACCTGTGTATGAACTAAAAGATACATTCATTTTACCATCTTTTCCTTTTTTAGTCGTAACCAAAATAACTCCATTTGCCGCTCTTGCTCCATAGATAGAAGCTGCAGAAGCATCTTTTAGAATATCCATCCTTTCAATTACCGAAGGATCCAGATATCCGATTCCGTTATCTACTACCACACCATCTACAACATAAAGAGGATCACTGTTTCCAGCTGTACCTGCACCACGAATATTTACCACCATATTCGCTCCCGGCTGACCAGAAGAAGAAGTTACCGAAACCCCAGAAGCCTGACCTTGCAAAGCATTTACAACATCTAGACTCGCTACTTGCTGAATGTCTTTTCCAGACACCAAAGAGGTTGCCGCAGTATTAACTTTCTTCTTTTGAGTACCGTAACCAATTACTACAATTTCTTTAAGTTCTGCTGTTTCTGGACTCAAAACCACGTTTACTGTTTTTTGAGTTCCAACCGTAATATTCTGAGTTTTGAAACCCACAAAACTCACCACTAAAACATCTCCTGTTTTAGCTTCTACTTTATATTTTCCATCAAAATCGGTAACAGTACTCGATTTTGTTCCCTGTACTTGTACAGTTGCTCCGGGAACTCCAAATCCGTCTTCGGCAGAAGTGATTGTTCCACTTACAGTTTTAGATTCTTGTGCAAATCCAAACTGCATCATAAATACGCTAAGCAGCACCGTCATAAAATACGACAGCTTTGTTGTTTTAATACAATTTTTGCTTTTCATAATAAGAATTGATTAAGTTTAAGTTATAGTTAGTAATTTCTACCCTAAGAGAAACTCCGGAAAAATTCCCAAGCAGGTCATGCCAAAAATGAGGGCCTGAATCTCATTTCCAACATTTAGTACTTGCTGACTATAAGCAGATGTTTCTTTATTTTTTAAAACATCTAAATCAATTCTTTTTGCATTTTTTAATGATGATTATTTCATCAAAAAAGCTATTTCAATCAATTTTCAAAAAAACAATTGTGGTAAGTTTAAGTTAAGTTGTAGTTTTGTCTTTTTTACTTATGGTCAATTTGAATTTATCTTATGGTAAATTTGACTACAAGTGTAAAACAATTTTCTATATTAACAAAATATTAGGCTTAATTTTTTTCTATTCTGATAAATTCTATTTCATTTTTATGAATGTTATAAAAATCAAATTAGATTTAAAATAAAAAATATAGAAAAAACAACGTTTTATAAAATTGACAATCAACTATTTAAGAATCCTTTAAAAAAAAGACCATTTCTGAACGATTTATAATTACCTGATTATCAAAATTTTGTTTCGTTAAAAAAATATAAAGCTTTCAAAGAAGCCTCTTAATCATTTAATTTATTTAATTTGTCAAAATTTATCTCGAGTATGATTGAAAATGTAGACGACAAACCTGCACCAAAAAATGAACACAGCGCCATGAATGCCATCACAATTGACTGTGTGATTTTTGGTTTTGATCAGGGAAGTCTTGAGGTACTTTTAGTACAGCACGGCGAAGGTATCAGCAAAGGAAAATGGGGTCTTCCAGGAGGATGGATTTACAAGAAGGAAAGCACCGACGCAGCTGCCCATCGTTTATTGCATGAACTTACAAGCCTTGAAGATATTTATTTAGAACAGCTGAAAGCATTTGGAGATCCCGATCGCTTTCCGCTTCGACGTGTTATCACTATTGGATATTATGCACTTGTAAAAAGAGAAGATTACAATATTAAGGCAGGTTTTACAGCTTCGGATGCGAAATGGTATAAAATCAGTGAAATTCCGGATTTGATTTACGATCACAACGAAATTTTAGATTATAGTATAAAACACCTAAGAAGCAAAGTTCGCCAAACACCAATTGGTTTTAACTTATTGCCAGAAAAATTTACTTTATTGCAATTGATGCATTTGTATGGAGAAATTTTAGGGATTGAGATGGACAAACCCAATTTTAGAAGAAAAATTCTTCACATGAAATTATTGGTCGCTTTAGACGAAAAACAACAGGATGTCTCGCACAGAGCGGCACAATTGTACAAATTTGATCCCGAAATTTATACCAAATTAACCGAAAAAGGATTCAATTTCGAATTTTGATTTTCGTCTAAAATAAATTTAAAAAAGCACTTTTTACACTTCGAAACAACACAACAAAATTGACAGACACAACTACTCAACATAACAAACCTGCCGTAGACGGAATCACAATTGACTGCGTTTTCTTCGGCTTCAATAAAGAAAGCCTCGAAGTGCTTCTGGTGCAGCATGCTCAAGGTGAAAGTAAAGGAAAATGGGGACTTCTTGGTGGATGGCTTCAACTTGAAGAAAGTGCCGATGATGCCGCGCAGCGTATTTTGCAGGAACTTACAGGTCTTGAAGATATTTATCTGGAGCAGTTAAAGGCATTTACAAATCCGAAACGTGTTTTAGAAAGACGCGTTGTAACAATTGGCTATTATACTTTGGTTAACCGAGAAGATTATAACATTAAAGCCAGTTTAAAAGTTATTGAAGCCAAATGGTATAAAATCAATGAAATTCCAGATTTGATTTTTGACCACAATGAAATTCTCGATTTCAGCTTATTGCAATTAAGAAACCGTGTTCGTCAGGCACCGATTGGTTTTAATTTATTACCTGAAAAATTCACCTTATTGCAATTAATGCATTTATATGAAGAAATTTTAGGAATCGAATTGGACAAGTCAAATTTCAGAAGAAAAATTCTTCACATGAAACTGCTCACAGCATTAGACGAAAAGCAAAAAGATGTTTCGCACAGGGCAGCCAAACTTTATAAATTTGATGCTGAAATGTACAAGAAATTAACAGAAAAAGGATTCAATTTTGAATTTTAGCCCTGTTTTTAATTCATTCCTATTAACTATCGAAGATCAGCATTCCAGAATCCAAAACTTTGCGCTATCTTTGCGCCTTAATAACATGCTTTAAAGCAATTGCTTTAGTCTGTTTTAAACCCAAAAATACTTAAACTCGTTTTTAGAGAACTGATATATACAAATGAAGAAGATACGTAATTTTTGCATTATTGCACACATTGACCACGGTAAAAGTACATTGGCAGACCGATTACTAGCCGCAACGCAAACTGTGACAGCCCGTGAAGAAAAAGCGCAATTGCTTGACAACATGGACTTAGAGCGTGAGCGTGGAATTACCATTAAGAGTCATGCCATCCAGATGGAATACAAATACAAAGGCGAAGAATATATCTTAAACTTAATTGATACTCCTGGGCACGTTGACTTTTCATACGAAGTTTCGAGATCGATCGCTGCCTGTGAAGGGGCGCTATTGATTGTTGATGCTGCACAAAGTATTCAAGCACAAACGATTTCAAATTTATATTTAGCTCTTGAAAACGACTTGGAAATTATTCCAGTTTTAAACAAAGTCGATTTGCCAAGTGCTAATCCAGAAGAAGTTAGTGATGACATTATCGATTTACTTGGGTGTAAATTAGAAGATATTATTCACGCATCTGGAAAAACTGGTTTTGGTGTAGAGAACATTCTTGCTGCCATTATCGAAAAAATTCCTGCTCCAAAAGGAAATCCAGAGGAGCCATTACAAGCTTTAATTTTTGACTCGGTTTACAATCCGTTTCGTGGAATTGAGGTAATCTTTAGAGTGGTAAACGGTGAAATCAAAAAAGGGCAGAAAATTAAATTCATGGCTACGGACAATGAATATTTTGCTGACGAAATTGGAACATTAAAATTAAATCAAGTTCCGAAAAATGTGGTTTCTGCCGGAGACGTAGGTTATTTGATTTCTGGAATTAAAGAAGCACGCGAAGTAAAAGTTGGTGATACGATTACAGATGCAAAAGTGCCAACAACCAATATGATTACTGGTTTCGAAGATGTAAAACCAATGGTATTTGCTGGAATTTATCCTGTTGATACAGAAGATTATGAGGATTTACGTTCTTCAATGGAAAAATTACAATTAAATGATGCTTCATTGGTTTTTAGTCCTGAAAGTTCTGCTGCTTTAGGTTTTGGTTTCCGTTGCGGATTCTTAGGAATGCTTCACATGGAAATCATTCAGGAACGTCTAGAGCGTGAGTTCGATATGACTGTTATTACAACTGTTCCTAACGTTTCGTATTTGGCTTATACTAAAAAACATCCTGAAACGCCTTTAATTGTAAACAATCCATCAGATTTACCAGAGCCTTCAAAACTAGACAGAGTTGAAGAGCCGTTTATTAAAGCAACCATTATTACAAAAGCCGATTTCGTTGGAAACGTAATGAGTTTATGTATCGAAAAACGTGGTTTAATTACCAACCAAACCTACCTGACAACGGAAAGAGTTGAATTGAATTTTGATATGCCTTTGGCGGAAATTGTATTCGATTTCTACGATCGTTTAAAAACAGTTTCTAAAGGTTATGCTTCTTTCGATTATTCTCCAATCGGAATGAGAACTTCGAAATTGGTGAAATTGGACGTTCTTTTGAATGCTCAGACTGTTGATGCACTTTCTGCATTGATTCACGAAGATAACGCTTACAACATCGGTAAAAAAATGACCGAAAAATTACGTGAACTTATCCCAAGACAGCAATTTGATATTCCGATTCAAGCTGCAATTGGAGCTAAGATTATTGCTCGTGAAACGATTAAAGCACTTCGTAAAGACGTTACCGCAAAATGTTACGGTGGAGATATTTCGCGTAAGCGTAAATTACTTGAAAAACAGAAAAAAGGTAAAAGACGTATGCGTCAAGTAGGAAATGTTGAGATTCCGCAAGAAGCATTTATGGCTGTTTTGAAATTGAATGACTAGATCTTTTTTAAGAGAAAAGAAGAAAGATATAAGAATATAGACCTACCCAACAACTATTCGTTGTTGGGTTTTTTATTAATTTACATTCAATAATTAAAAAGATAAAACTTACAAATTTATCAAAATATTAACTTGATTAATTCAATTTTAACGCGATAAATCAAATTTTTGGTTTCTTATAACATTGAAAACTAATTTTAATCTTACAAACAATTAAATATGTAAGATTATGAAAACCAAATTATCACTTATTTTAGCCCTTTTTACTTTTTGTTTCGCAAACGCTCAAGAAAACGAAGCCGAATCGGAAATGAACTCAGCAAAAGGTGTTACTTTTTCACAAGGCGATATGTTTCTTGAAGGTTCTATAAAAATAAGTACTGGCGGTGAAGAAGATTATTATGGTTTTAGTCCAAAATTTGGCTATTTCCTAAATGATAAATTTGCTGTTGGAGCGAAACTAAATTATGCAAGTATCAAACAAGAAACTCCATATGAGAAAACAAATGTATTTGGAGCTGGAGCTTTTGCACGTTACTATTTCTTAGAATTAGATAAAAAACGTTTTAAAACTTATGCAGAAGTAGGTTTAGGATTCGGAAGAAATAAATATGAAAGTGATGTTATTGACGACACTACAAATAGTATAACAGCAGATGTAAATATTGGATTAAACTACTTTATTACCAAGAACGTTGCAGTAACTTTTGTATTAGCCAATATGCTTTCTTACAACAGTGTTGCTCCAGAAAATGGTCCGTCATCCGATACTTTTCAATTAAACATTAACTTATTTGAAAACATCTTCGACCAACCACAATTCGGATTATTATACAGATTCTAATTCGTTCATTCAAATTATAAATCAAAAGCTGTCTCAATTTGGGACAGCTTTTTTATTTCGCAAAACATTTAACCTTTGTAACTTTGAACCTCTGAACCTTTGTAACTAAAAGAAAAAAATGCTCGACGAAACTCCAAAACGATTTGACCGAATTGTTGCCATTCTGATACAATTGCAATCTAAAAAGATTGTAAAAGCACAGGAATTGGCCGATCGTTTTGATTGCAGTTTAAGAACCATTTATCGAGACATTCGAACATTGGAAGCTTCCGGAGTTCCTATTTATAGCGAAGCGGGAGTTGGTTACGCTTTAATGGACGGTTATCGTCTTCCGCCCGTTATGTTTACGCGCGAAGAAGTGAGCAGTTTTATCGCGGCCGAAAAATTAATCCAGAAATTTACCGATCCTGTTTTAGGAAATCATTATGCGAGTGCGATGTACAAACTAAAATCGGTTCTTCGAAATAGTGATAAAGACTGGCTTTCGAACATAGAATCGCGTGTGATTATGCAGACTGCTGAACCGATGTTTCATGATAATTCTCCTAATACTTTAACCGCTTTGTTTGAAAGTATTGCCGAAAAAAAGCAAATTTTACTTTCGTACAAAACCTTCGGAAAAGATGAATTAACCGAAAGAAACCTAGAGCCTGTTGGTGTTTTTCATGATAATAACAATTGGTATTTTTTAGGTTTCTGTCATTTGCGAAAAGATTACAGACAGTTTCGAACCGACAGAATTCAGAACCTCAAAAAAACAGATTTAGATTTTACAATCGAGCATGATTCATTGGAAACTTATCTGAGTAAAAACGAAACCATTCCGACCACCAAAGTTCGACTTTTGGTCGACAGGAAAATCGCAAGGTATCTGACTTTTGATAGAAAATATCACGGATTTGTTTCTGAAAAAGAAGTTGGAGACAAACTAGAAATGACCTTTTTATCTCGTGATATCGAAAGCGGTTTTCCACGCTGGTTCTTAATGTTTGGTGATTATGCCGAAATTCTGGAACCCGAAATATTGAAAACAAAAGTTTTAGATTTAATCGAAATCAATAAAAAAAGACTTTTATAAAAAAACTCTCAAAAGAGAATTATTCTGTCTTTTGAGAGTTTTTTTATTTCGTTTTCAGAGAATTATCTTTCCCAGAAAAATGGTGGCTCAATATTTAAAGCTCTTAAATATACGTAACCTTGTCCACGGTGATGCACTTCATTATCAATAAAATATAAAATATTTTGGATGATTGGAAACTCATATTGTCCAAATAAATTGAAAGTTTCGTTGAAATCTTCAATAGATAATTCCTCCCAATATTTATTGATTTCAGCTGTAGCTTCATCCCATTTTTCAAGATATTGCGCTTTAAAAATCAATTTTTCTGTTCCTTCTGTGTAAGGCTGTGCATCTCTGTTTACGATTCCTTTCATTGCCGGACCTCCAATTGCCAAAAGTTCGTCTACCAATTTTGAAAAAGGTCGCATTCCACCAATTGAAAATTCAAAGAAATCCTTTTCAGGGAAAATTTCAATTAAACGACGTGTTAAAGCGCGATGACCTTGCCAATGTTTCAATAAATCTTCTGAACTGATTACTTGTGCTTCTAATGTTTTCATGATTTTTTAAGTTTTAAATTTCTACCCTTCAAAAGTAAAATGGGCCGGTGACAACAGTTTGTCAGTAGGAAAAAAAATTATAAAAACTTCTGTAATTTTCTATTTTAACAAAATTTGAATTCTTCTTCTTTTTTCATTAAACGACATTAAAAAATCATAAAATACTGACAATCAAAAAAATAAAATAAAATAATTCGTATCTTTAAGTTAGTAGACAAATGAAAATGAATTATGAGAGCTGTCCTGTTTCTACTTTTACTACTATATTCGACCCTATCTTCATCTCAAGGAATTGCAGTCGATACTACAACTTTGAGCATCCCAGAATTGGTGCGAACGGAGTTGATGCAAAATGGCTGTTCAAACGAAAGTAATTTTAAATTTTCCTCACATCAGGGTATCGGTAAATTCACCAATACCAATCCGAACTTTCCAATTTCTAGCGGAATAATTATACGAAACGGAATCGCCAAATATACCGAAGGTCCATACAACGGCACAAATGAAAGTAGTAAAATCAATAATGCGACCGATAGTGATCTACAGGAAATCAGTGATAATAACGGGCAAACTGTACCTGTTACCGATGTCAGCTTTCTTCAATTTGATTTTACCCCTTTATCCAGTAATTTTAGCTTTGATTTTCTTTTTGCCTCCAATGAATATGGAGAATTTCAATGCGGATTTAGTGATGTTTTTGCCTTTATATTAACAGATTTAACCACAGGAATTACCACCAATCTTGCCGTAGTGCCAGGAACAACGACGCCTGTTTCTGTCAAAAACATTAGAGACCAGCAATATAATTCGTCTTGTTTATCTGCCAACGCAAATCTATTTGATCGTTACAATGTTGCGAATCCTGTTCAGTCACCTCTTAATATGAGAGGCGAAACCAAAGTTTTAACTGCTAGCTCAACGGTTATTCCGAACAGAACGTATCGCATAAAACTGGCAATTGGCGATTACAACGACAGTAATTATGACTCAGCAGTATTTATAAAAGGAGGTAGTTTTATGACTACTCTAAATCTAGGACCAGATCGAACGATTTGCCAAAGCGAAAAAATTACCCTTACAGCCGAACTTGTGGGGAATTTTAATTATGAATGGACATTAAACGGACTTGTAATTCCTAATGAAACCAGCAATTCAATCACAGTAGATAAAGCCGGAACTTATGGCGTAACAGCAACACTTTCAGGCTGTGTTATTAAAGACGAAGTTGTTATTCAAGACCTCATCATAAGATCTCCTCAAAATCTAACTGCCTGTTATAACACAAATGGTATTTATCAATATGATTTAACGGTAAATAATTTAGCCGCATTAGGAATTGATCCTGAAAAATATGCCATTTATTACTTTGATTCTTTAGCTTCAGCGAATGCTAACGGACCAACGATACCTGAAAATCAATTAAAATCATATACCAGTTCTGGCAATCAGACCATTTATATAAAAGCGGTTCCAATTTATGATAAAACTTTCTTTTGCAGTAATCTTGTTTCTTTTAATTTATTAGTAACTCAGCCAATTAATGTTGCAAAACCGCCAGATTTAAGTGGTTGTGATGATTTAGCTAAAAATGTTACTTTCGATTTAACCGCTCAGGAAACCATCATTTTGAATGGCTTAAATCCTGCTGAATACAAAATCAGTTATCACAATAGCCAAACAGATGCCAACAACAAAACAAACAACATTTCAAATCCAAAAACATTCAGAACATCTTTATCAGAATCACCAAAAACAATTTGGGTTCGAGTTGAAAATATTTCGAGTGCTGCTTGTTACGCCACAGTTAGTTTCAACATTATCATCAATCCACTTCCTGTTGTAGATAAAATTCCGAATGTTGTTGCCTGTAACAGTTATACCTTACCGCCAATTCAAAATGGAGAATATAATACAGCCCCAAATGGAACTGGAACGAAACTAAATGCAGGAGATGTCATTACCACGGGCGGTCTTTATTATATCTATAAGGGACCAAATGCGAACAACTGCACCAATGAAACCAGTTTTAATGTTATCCTGATTTACGAAATTGATTTTAAAAAAGAAGCCTGCGGTCAGTATATCGTTCCAAGAGTACCTGCGGGAGGTTTTTTTACACAACCTGGAGAAAAAGGGGATTCTATTCCTGAAGGAACAGCATTTACGGCGAGTCAAACAATTTACTATTATGTAGTAATCAATGGTTCGGTATGTCGCGATATAGCAGTACCTTTTATAGTGTATCCTTTACCATTGGTAGACAAACCTGCCAATATCATTACTTGCGATTCTTATGCATTGCCTCCACTAACTAACGGAAATTATTTTACTTTATCTGGAGGTTTGGGTACAAAATTGAATGCCGGAGACAGAATAACAACAAGCCAGACCGTTTTTGTTTTTGCAAATGATGGAAGATGTACCAATGAAAATTCGTTTAAAATAGACATCATCAATTCTCCCATATTTGTTCCAGTTTCAAGATGCGGAAGTTTTACTTTACCTCCAGTTGCCGTTGGTGGTTATTATGACAGCCCTGGTGGTCAGGGCAAAAATATCCCGGCCGGAACTGTTATTACCAATTCGCAAACTGTCTACTATTTTGCCACAACAACAACTTCGCCCAATTGCACCGAAAATCTTAAATATGTCATTACTATAAATCCTCTTCCCCTAGTTGATACACCAGTCAATAGATTAGAATGCAACCGTTATGTATTACCACCATTGACAAATGGCAATTATTTTACGCAAAGCAATGGTAAAGGAAAAGCATTAAAAGCAGGTGACATCATTACTTCTACACAAACTATTTACGTTTATTCCGTAGGGCCTTTATGTACAAACGAACATAGTTTTACTGTCGAAATTAGGCCTCTTCCTCCAGTTGACAGTTTCACAGACGTTGTAACCTGTAATGATTTTATACTTCCTAAATTAAAAAATGGAAAATATTACACAGCTACCGGAGGACCAAAAGGAACGGGAACGCAACTTACTGAAGGAACAAGAATTAACACAACCCAGACTATTTACATTTATAACGAATGGGCAGATTTTAAATCCTGCAGTAACGAAACGTTTTTCAAAGTCAATTATAACGGAATAGACGTTGGTAATTTTAGCAATATAAATGCATGCGATAGTTATACTTTACCTGCTTTAACATTAGGAAATTATTATACACAGTCTGGAGGAAAAGGTCCTGTTATTCCGGCTGGAACTGTCATCACCAACTCGCAAACCCTATATGTTTATGCTATTGTCGGTACACGTTTAACTTGTGTCAGCGAAAAGAGTTTCTTGGTTACTATTTCCAAAACTCCAATCTTGGTTAGCACTCCTGATATTGCTATTTGCGAAAGCTATACGCTGCCTGCTTCAACCGTGGGAAATTATTATAGCGGCCCCAATGCAACCGGAACCCAATATATGGCAGGACAAAAAATAAATAATAGTCAAAAAATGTATATTTATGCATCGGCGGCGACAAATTCCAGTTGTTTTGCTCAGGATGATTTTGATATAACTATTTATCCTCTTAAAAATTTATCGATACCAAACGGAATCATTTGTGTTGATTTCCAAACAGGAACCTTGCGACATTCAGCACTATTAAATTCTGGAATAAATTCACCCGATTATACTGTAGAATGGTATCTAAAAGGCTCAAAAGTCAGTACAGGCCCAACCTATTCTGCAACTCAAGAAGGAATTTACACTGTTGTACCTGTCAAAAACGTACCCGATGTCGGCAACGACTGTGGTTATAATCAGACTACCGTTACCGTCGAAAAATCTAGTCAGGCAGTTGCAACGGTTTCTGTATCTGATAATTTCACAGATGACATCGACATCATTGTAAATCTTACAAACGGATTCGGAACCTACGAATACCAATTGGATGATGGTGAATTTCAGACTAGCAATACCTTTGTGGACGTTGATTCCGGAGAACATGCCATTACAATAAGAGATATAAAAGCCAATTGCGACAATCTTATTTTATTTGCCAAAGTACTCAAATATCCAAAATTTTTCACCCCAAACAACGATGGGTATAACGATACTTGGAACATTCCTGATCTCGCAGATCAGCCCGATGCCGTTATCACTATTTTCGACCGATACGGCAAACTCATAAAAACAATTAAACCTTCCGGTATTGGCTGGGACGGCAATTATGACGGTGCTCCCCTTCCTTCTACAGATTACTGGTTTGTGGCAACCTACACCCAAAATGGCATAATTCAGGAATTTAAAGCTCATTTTAGTATGAAACGATAATGCTTTGGGCGTGCCACCGTTCTAATAAGAGGGCAAACTTAGATTGCGGTTCTTCGCCCTCTTATCAGAATGCTGTCAGGCTGTCCGCGTTACTTCGGTAACTTGCTCCCATCCTTCACGCGGTTAGCAAGAACTTTTAGGAAATTTGAGATTATTATTATCTATTTAGAAATACTGAGCGAAAGACGCATAAAAAAACTTAGAACCTTAGCAACTCAGAATCTTAGCATCTTTAAAAAAAACCAAAAAACTTTGTATCTCTGAACCTTTGTTTCTTTGTCACTTAAAAAGAAAAAACCTTTGTACCTTTGCAGCTTACAAACTTTGGAACTTAAAAAAATGATAGAAGATAAAAATCAGCAACGAACTAGTATAGCGCAATTGGGAGAATTTGGTTTAATTGATCATTTAACCAAAAATTTTGATGTTACTCAAGAATCGACTTTAAAAAGTATTGGTGACGACGCAGCTGTTCTTGATTTTAAAGACAAAAAAGTAGTAGTTTCTACCGATTTACTGATTGAAGGAGTTCACTTTGACCTGGCTTATATGCCTTTGAAACATTTAGGGTACAAAGCAGTTGTGGTAAATGTTTCTGACATTTGCGCAATGAACGCAAAACCGACCCAGATTACAGTTTCTGTAGCAGTTTCAAATCGTTTTCCTCTTGAAGCTTTAGAAGAATTGTTTGCAGGAATTACACATGCGGCAAAAGAATATAAAGTTGATGTAATTGGAGGGGACACTACCTCATCTCAAAAAGGCTTGATTATAAGTATTACAGCAATCGGAGAAGCTGACGAAAACGAATTGGTTTACCGTAACGGTGCCAAACAAACCGATTTATTAGTCGTTACAGGAGATATTGGTGCCGCTTACATGGGATTGCAAGTTTTAGAACGTGAGAAACAAGTTTTCCAGGTTAACCCAAACAATCAGCCAGATTTAGATCCTTATACGTATTTGGTAGAACGCCAGTTAAAACCAGAAGCTCGAAAAGATGTTCGCACTTTGCTTCATGCATTAGACATAAAACCAACGGCTATGATTGATATTTCAGACGGATTATCTTCTGAGATTATGCATATCTGCAAACAATCTAAAGTGGGTTGTAATTTATACGAAGACAAATTGCCTCTAGATCCGCAGTTTATTTCGACTTGCGAAGAATTTAATATCGACAGTACCACTGTTGCCATTAACGGAGGTGAAGATTATGAACTTTTGTTTACTATTGACATCAACGATTTTGATAAAATAAAAGGAAATCCGAATTTCTCTGTTATCGGACATATGGCAGAAGAAAACGAAGGAATTCATCTCGTAACTCGTGCCAACACAAAAATTGCTCTAAAAGCACGTGGCTGGGACGCTCTAAGCGAATAATCCTCAAAAATATCAAATAAAAAATTCCAAATTCCAAACGTTAAGTCATTGGAATTTGGAATTTTACTTTTACTGGAATTTCTTTTCTAAAAGAGTCCTTTACTTTTTGCTTCTTTGAGTAAATCATCATCAGAATTGTTTTTGATTTTCAGCAATTCTTTTAAGTGTTTTTTTCTTTTTTCGATTGCATTTAAAGAAATGGGAATATTTTGCAGCATGTCATTACTTGAAATTCCTTTTGCTAAATGAATTAAAATCTGCTTATCGTACTGATCAATTTCAATGGCATTGTGCGTAGACTGATTTAGCATTTTTACCACTGATTGGCTGTAATATTTTTCATTTTTCATTACTTTATCAAAAGCCAGAAGCAGCTCATCAAAAGTGAGATCATTTTTAATAATTAAACCATTTGGCTGAATTGATCTGATAATTGTTTTAATTTTCAGTAATTCTGTATACATGGTCAGCAGAATAATATTGCAGGAAGGCATTTTCCTCAAAAGCAGTTTGGCCAGATCTTCTCCAGAAAAAATCTCTTTTTCTTCATAAGGAGGCATACTGATATCTAAAAATGCAATATCAAATTGTGGTGAATTAGGATCTTCAATAATTTCGTAACCCGATTTACAATCGTGCGCCTGAAAAATTGAAAATTCATACTGTTGTGGATTATACCGCGTAATGGCATTCTTGTATCCTTCAATAATAAATGGATGATCATCTACTATTAAAATGTTTTTTTTAACTAATTGCGAAACGGAGGCTGTTACATCAAATGTCATTATTATGCAGGTAAGTATTAGGTATTATTGGGATTTTGACAGTAAGCTTAGTTCCTTCTCCTTTAACAGATTTTATAGCAACTGTTCCTTTACATTCTTTCGCTCTGTATTCGATATTGTGCAGACCAATTCCGTTTTTGGTCCTTTTGGTATTAAATCCTATTCCGTCATCTTCAATAGTTAATACCAAAACTTCATTTTGATTTTTCATCTCCACTTTAATAAAATCTGCATTGGCATATTTATTACAATTTTGAAGTCCTTCCTGGATAATTCTATATAAATTGATTTTGACAATGTTGCTTATCAATTCCCATTTAATGTTGGGATCAAAATTGGTAATCAATTTAGAATTATACGTATTTATTTGATTTTCAAATAGTTTATTTAAAATCGCGATAAAATTATTAATTAATTCCGATTTTTCTCTATTTAAATCATGAGAAATTTCACGAATATCCTGCTCGATATTTTTTAACTCTGCAAGATACTTTTTTCTTTTAGAAGCCGCCTCCTCTTCATCAAGTTTATCGAGACTGTCAAGACTAATTCTAATACCAAACATACGCCCCAAAACTCCGTCATGCAGTTCCTGAGCCACATTTTTCTTTTCTCTTATCCTTGTTAATTCAATTTCGTTCTGCTGTGAAATCATCAAATTGTAAATATCTTCATTTGCAATTTGCTGTTGTTGTTTAAAAAGCAATTCACGATTTTTAGCCTGCTGGGTTTTATAAACGTAAAAAAACAATCCGAGCAATGTACAAATACTAAAAACATAAACCAAAGTTTTGTTTTTTTCCTGAAGGTTGGAGTTTTGATCTTTTATTTCATTGGTTTCGTATTCTATTCGAGAGAATTTTTCACCCATTTTTCGTTCTTCCTTCAACATTTTATCGTTGAGTTTGATATATTCTCTCGAATAAACAGAGGCATTTTTTGGATCAACAATAGCCGTTTGCTTAAGAGCTTCTAAAGTATTTACAAATTTGGCTGTAGTTCGGGAAAGCGTCAAAGCCTGTTTGGATAATTCTAATGCCTTTGCAGTATCTTTATTAAAAGCATAATATTCAGACAAATGGATTTTACTGGACACTACCCCAGAAAACAAATCAAGGCTATCTCTAATTTGCAGTGATCTATAAAAAAGATCTGGCAATTGGGTAGAATCATTAAGTTTGAATTTCGAATATCCGAGATTATCAAGTAAAATGGCATATAAACTTGCCCTATCGTGAAAAAGATTTTTTTGACTCAGTCCGTCTTCAAAATAACTTTTTGCTTCTGTATAATTCCCCATATTCATATAGATGAAACCGATATTATTTAAAGAAGCTGCCTTATATTGAAATTCTGAGGCTATACTTTTATCCTGAAGAATCTTTAAAGCGTTATTCTGAAATTCCAAAGCCTTTTTATATTCTTCCCTTTCATTATATAAAACTCCGAGCAGGTTATAACTTTCGTATAGAAGTTCGTTTACATTTTTCTCCTTTTTTAAAATACTCAAAGTTTTAAAAACAGTGATTTCGCTTTCAAAAAAATCTCCTTCATTGTATTGCAGATTCGCTTTACTCAAAAATGTTTTCGCCAGATTTAGTTGATCTTTTATTTTTAAATATGTTTTCTCTGCGCTATAATAATACATGAATGCACTATCAGAAACAGATTGAGAAACGTAGTAATCACCCAAATAAGTGTATGCTTTGGCCACGTGTACAGAATCTCTAGATTTCTGCGATCGATCCAAAATTAATTTTGTGGTACTGAGGTAAGATTTCCAGTCGCTCATATTGTAAAAACGATTGGCAACTTTGAAAAGATTAACCTTATTTATGGAATCATTTTTTTGAGCTAAAATGATATTTAGCGCCTTCTGATTATAACTTTGTTTGAATTTGAAAGGAATAGTATCCTCATTAGCAAGAGAAAGATAGATGGGAAGACTATCAGCTGAAGAAATTGTATTAGTATCTAACCCTGTTTTCTTGGTACAACCCAACAAAACCAAGAGTATAAGTAATACTATTTTGCTTGTGTCTTTCAATTCTGTTTTTTGAATTTTACCAAAAATACTAAAAAACTTGAGACACAAAAAAAAAGCTGTCATTTCTGACAGCTTAAATATATATTTTGATGTAGATTAGTCTACTTTTTTATCATTTCCGATAGATTGATTAACGCTAGCAAAGTTAACAGGAGCGTCTTTCTTTTTGATTACTCCACCTGCAGCACCACCATCGATTGGCAACATTGCATAAGCATCTTTCTTTTTAATTACTCCACCGGCAGCACCTCCGTCAATTGCAAAAGCATCTTTCTTCTTGATTACTCCACCTGCAGCTCCACCGTC
Organism: Flavobacterium potami; assembly: GCF_020026915.1. GTDB lineage: Bacteria > Bacteroidota > Bacteroidia > Flavobacteriales > Flavobacteriaceae > Flavobacterium > Flavobacterium potami. Next base: position 46,229 of record NZ_JAINUY010000004.1, read on the forward strand.
GATTGGTGTGCTAAAAGAAGTTGCTATTACTACTAAAGAAAATAATCCGATTGATAAAGCTGTGTTTTTCATGACCTGAGGTTTTAAATGTTTGTTTTAATTTTTGGAGAAATGATTGCTGTTTGTTGCAAATCATGGTGTAAAACTAATACGAAGGCCAAGAAAAATTTATACGAAAAATTGAGATTGTGGTAGATCATACCCAATTGATAGTCAATGGATAGCAAATCTGAGTAAATGTCTACTTTTTAGATTTCCAAATAATTACCAGCTGCAAAATCAGCAATTATCTGATCGACGTTTGCTTTGTAAGTCTTAGAAAAAGGGATTTTCTTTGAAGAATTTTTAATGTAACAGATTGAGTTTCCGCTATGAATTCTGGAAATATAATTTCGATTAATGACATAACTGTTATGAATACGAATAAACGGATACGTTAATATGCTTTCAAAATGCTTTAACGTTTTAAATGCGGTAATCATTTCACCGGTATTCAAATAAATATCGGTCGAATTGTTATCTGCCTGAAAATAACATATATCGGCTGCGTTTAAATAACGATAATCTCCATAAGATTTTATACAGATGGTTAATGGTCGTTCGACATTTTGCGGAATTGTCACATTATTCACATTATCTATGACAATAGAAGTTGGCTCTTCTTTAATTGGTGCTGTTTTATGGTCTAAATTTGCTTTTTTAAGCCTTAAAACAGTTTTTAGAAGATCGAGATGAGCAACAGGCTTTAAAATATAATCAAAGACACCGTATTGAATTGCATCAAAGGCTTTCTCTTTTTTATGGGTCGTAATAATAATTTTGGGAATTTCTTGAAAAAACCGATGCAGTTCACTTATAAAACCTAAAGACAATTGACTTGAAGAATTTTTAGGATCGATTTCCAGAAAAACCAAAGTGGGTTTGTGCTCCAAAACCAAATTTAAACCGTCTTGAAAATTGGATGCCGATGCAATAAAAGATAATTCTGAAAAACCTGCAGCGGTTGTCTTGGTTTTCAAAATACTTTCAGCATCATCATCAACAATAATATACGAATATTTCCTCAATTTTTGGTTTTGTTGATTTCCTCCATAAGCGATCACATCAAAAATTAAGTTTTTGATTTAATGTACTGGCGAAAAAATTGGTTTTGGCTTTTTACCCGAATTTAAAAATACGGATTTAAACATTTTAAGCCATTCATTGTTAACACATTACAACAAAATGTTGATACAAAATGATGAAAAGCAAAAAACATCGATAAAATACGTGTTTTTTAAAATCAAAAATCCCAAACTCCTTTACGGAATTTGGGATCAATACTATAATTTGTAAAGATTACATTTTCATTAACCAGTTTTTCATCGAAACTTCATTTTCGATTATATCTCTTAATTCTGAAATTTTTACACGATCTTGTTTCATAGTATCTCTATGACGAATTGTTACCGTTTCGTCTTCAAGCGTTTGATGATCAACCGTAATACAGAATGGAGTTCCTAATGCATCTTGTCTTCTATAACGACGACCTACTGCATCTTTTTCATCATAAGAAACATTGAAATCCCATTTCAAATCTTCGATGATTTTTCTTGAAATTTCTGGTAAACCATCTTTTTTCACCAATGGCAATACCGCCGCTTTAGTTGGCGCTAAAACTGCTGGCAATTTTAAAACTGTTCTTGTAGAACCGTCTTCTAATGTTTCTTCTTTTAATGACGTTGCAAAAACAGCCAAGAACATACGATCTAAACCAACTGAAGTTTCTACTACGTAAGGAACATAGTTTTCGTTTAATTCAGGATCGAAATATTGTAATTTTCTTCCAGAATATTCTTCGTGTGCTTTTAAATCGAAATCGGTACGAGAGTGAATTCCTTCCAATTCTTTAAATCCAAATGGGAAATTAAATTCAATATCAGCTGCTGCGTTTGCGTAGTGAGCCAATTTCTCGTGATCATGGAAACGATAGTTTTCTTTTCCTAATCCTAAAGATAAATGCCATTTCAAACGAGTTTCTTTCCAGTATTCATATGATTTCATTTCTTCTCCAGGACGAACGAAAAATTGCATTTCCATTTGTTCAAACTCACGCATACGGAAAATAAATTGTCTTGCTACAATCTCATTTCTAAATGCTTTACCAGTTTGAGCAATTCCAAAAGGAACTTTCATACGACCAGATTTCTGAACGTTTAAGAAGTTCACAAAAATACCTTGAGCCGTTTCTGGACGTAAATATAAATCCATTGCATTTTCTGCAGATGCACCTAATTTAGTTCCGAACATCAAGTTAAATTGTTTTACCTCTGTCCAGTTTTTAGAACCCGTTTCAGGATCTGAAATTTCTAGTTCTTCGATTAAAGCTTTAACATCAGCTAAATCTCCGTTTCCTAAAGAACGTCCTAAACGCTCTCTAATTTCTTTTTCTTTAGCCAAATATTCAATTACACGAGCATTTGTAGTTACAAACTCTTGTTCGTTGAATGCATCACCAAAACGAGCTTTTGCTTTGTCAATTTCTTTTTGAGCTTTTTGGTGAATTTTTTCAGCATGATCTTCAACCAAAACGTCAGCTCTATATCTTTTTTTAGAATCTTTATTATCAATTAATGGATCATTGAACGCATCAACGTGGCCTGAAGCTTTCCAAGTTGTTGGATGCATCAATATTGCAGCATCAAGGCCGACAATATTTTCATTCATCTGAACCATTGATTTCCACCAATATTCACGGATATTCTTTTTTAATTCGACTCCATTTTGTGCATAATCGTAGACTGCACTTAATCCGTCGTAAACTTCGCTTGACGGAAAAATAAATCCGTACTCTTTTGCGTGCGAAACCACATTCTTAAATATATCTTCTTGTTTTGCCATAGTGATGCAAAAATATAAAAAGTACCATTAAAAAAAAGAAAAATAATAAAGTTTGAAGCAATGATTTTGCTTTATTTGTAAATAAAATCTTTCTTTTAATGATTAATTACCTAATAAATCTGTTTTTCCCTAAAGTCTGTGACGGATGCCGCTCTATTTTACTTCAAAATGAAAATGTTTTCTGTACGAGTTGTCGTCATGAAATGCCTCTTACTCAATATCATTTAGATCCAAAAAATGAAGCTAAAAAAAAGTTCTACGGCAAAGTCGATATTCAATTTGCAGCAGCATTTTTATATTTCAACAAAAAAGGAATTGTTCAGGAATTAATTCATAACCTAAAATACAAAGGCCATCAAGAAATTGGAACCGCTTTGGGAAATTGGTATGTCGAAGATTTAAAAGAAATTGTTTTAGATACTCCTTTTGATGCCGTAATTCCGGTTCCGCTTCACAAAAGAAAATTTAAGGAACGAGGTTATAACCAAATAACCACATTTGGAAAAGCAATTGCAGAAGGTTTTAATATTTCTTTTAATGAAAATCTTTTATTCCGAAAGGTTTATTCTAAAACACAATCCAAAAAAAATCTCTTAGGAAGATCGGAAAACATCGAAAATATTTTTGATGTTGAATTTACCGAAATCGACCATAATAAGCATTTTTTACTTGTAGATGACGTTCTCACAACCGGCGCTACAATTGAGGCTTGCTCTAGGGCTTTATTAAAAATTCCGGGCGCCAAAATAAGTACAGTTTGTATTGCAATGGCGCATTAGAAAATTAATTGACTATAATTTTTCTTACCGTTCTTTTTTCGCCGTCTGTAATGGTTACGAAATAAACACCCGCAGGAACATTTGGCAATTGAATATCTTGAATAAAATAGCCGGAACCTTGGAATGTTTTGTTGTACACATATTTTCCTAAAATATCGTGTACATAGACTTTAATATCTTTCACAGAATCTCTTGCAAACTGTATCGTAAAATTCCCTTTATTCGGATTTGGAAATAAAGCAAAATCTACATTCTGAAAATCTTCTGTATCCAGCGTATACGTTGTATTACAAATGTTTACAGAAGCTGAATTTATGGTTCCTAACATTCCGACAACATTATCGCGAACTCTAAAAGTCCAAGTTCCCTCAGGATTTTGACCATTAAAAGCACTTAAAGCGCTGGCAGGAATTACAATCTGACTCGTTGTTGTACTACAATTTAAAGCATTTCCGCTATCATCAAACTGTAGCGCAAGTGTTGAATTTGTGCTGCCACAACTTTTGTTAAACAAACTTACCACTGTCCCACTTGGGCTCACGATCTGCATTTCCAGATCTGAGAATCGTGCATGAGTCACATTTACGGTAACATTTACATCTGAAATTGTTCCTGTTGAAGACGGAACTGTAATTGTTTTATTTATAAAAGTTGAACTATTTCCTGTCGAATATCCACCTTCGAAATTATAAGTAGAACAGCTTGTAGTAACATTGTAACCAATTGCAAATGGGGTTTTATTGACAGCATAATAAATATTGTTAACAGGCTCGATCAAAAGTCTGCAATTTGTAGATGGTGTAATTCCCGTCGGAATTAAAACTGTTTCTGATCCGTCATTCAAGGTATTTGAAGCCAGAACGGTAGGAAATGTCAAACCTCCATCTAAAGACAATCTAATATTAACGTTTGCCGATCCTGGAAGTGTATTGGTATTATTTACACTCCAAGTAACGGTTTGTGTGGAACCTTTTTCCCATCCGATATTGTCTGTGTTTTGAGAAGTTACAGCAAATGGCCCAGCTGCAGCACTTACTGTCACAACCATTGCATCTGTACTGGTTTGAGCCGTATATTCTGCTGTGATATCTCTTCCCGTTAAGGTAAAATTCATTGTTTTGGCAATAGAAGAAACAGATTCCCAAGTTGTTGTTAACTGATTATTTAATACAGAACTTAAAGCTGGCATATAACGAACTGGAGATGCAGTTGGAGGAAACGATCGAAACATTGGTCCGTCTGGTTTGGTTGCATACGCAATACTATTTGCACCCGTTGTTGTTATGGCGCTATCAAATTGCTCCCAGGTATAGGTTATAGAATTACCTTCAGGATCTGTACCTGTTCCGGTTAAAACAAATGGCGTACTAATTGGAATAGTATAATCTGCCCCTGCATTAATAACGGGTGGATTATTAGCAATAACTGTTGTCACCGCACAAGTTTTTCCTGCCAAATTATTCTGTATCTGATTGATACTTCCGTAAGAGAAATAATCATCAGAATTATTCTGAATATCGTAAGTTCCGGTAACTCCGGCATATCCCATAATGGTCGAACCACTTCCCGGCTCATAATGCGTTCCTAATCCTTCTGCTTTATAAGAAAAAGTATGCGTTCCGCCTAGTTGATGCCCCATTTCATGAGCAACAAAATCAATATCAAAAGTATCTCCTAATGGTCTTTGGTTAGATGGAGAAGTATAAGCACTTCCTTTTCCCATTGGAATACTGGTTGTTGGACTCACACAAACACATCCGATACACCCCGAATTTCCGCCTCCGCCAGATGCTCCAAACAAATGCCCGATATCGTAATTTGCTTCTCCAATTACATTTGTCAAAGTAGTTTGAACTTCCTGACCCCATGTACCACCCGGATCTGCAGTTCCAGCCGAAGCGTTAGAATACGGGTCTGTAGTGGCATTGGTATAAATTACGGCATCGTTATTGGCAATCAAAACCAATTTTACAGAAAGATCTTTATCAAAAACCCCATTTACTCTTGTCATTGTCGCATTCATTCCAGCTAAAGCGCCCTCTTTTGTACCGCCAAAAAAAGCCGTGTATTCTCCCGTACAGGACAAAGCCAAACGAAACGTTTTGAATTGTTTAGCATTTGAAGCCGTTTTACCCATAGTCGAAGATTGGCTTTCTGAGATTGAATTGATAGTTTTACAATCTAGACGCATTTTTGAATCGGCATTGTCTGCAGATTTAAACAATACATATTCCGATTTATCATCAGGATTTTGCTCAATAAATTCTGTTGGTTTTTCTACGCGGAAAACCATTGTCTGTATTCCTATCGGTGCAACACTAAAATGTATTTTAGCACTTTTATCGTCTATTCCTATTCCTTGATACGCTCTAATTTCAGGATATTTTGCCTGCAATTCCGGATCAAAATTAGAAGATTCCCAAACCGAAAAACGCTCTAAACTTCCATCATAATTTGGAATTGTTATTTCGGCAGTATTACTTTTTGAAGTTTTATTTGTTGCAGAAACCAATTTTGAACTAAAAAGTTCTGCATTTAATTTATAATATAATTTGTTTGAATCTGAAGCACTTACCTTTCGCGTAAGCGAAGAAGAATTTACTTTTTGCCACAAAACAGTACTCTGAGCGTTAACGCCGGCACAACAAAAAATAAAAAATAAATAAAGTAATTGTTTTTTCATATTTCGATCGGGATATAATATCAAAATTACTTTAATTAATTTTAAAATATACAAGATATAAGACAATTAACGCTTTTTAATCGACGAGTTGGTCTGTTTTCTCAAAAAGAAATCAGCAGAATAGTTAAAATTCGATTTAGCCAGTACTAAATTTAAGACAGAATAGTATAAATTTGCACCATCTTAAATAATTTGTTTTGAAGCTCTTTCATTCTATAAACGATTTTCAGTCAACCAAGAAAACTATTTTAACTCTTGGTACTTTTGACGGTGTACATATTGGTCACAAAAAAATTCTGGAAAGAATTACCCAAAATACAGAAGAAGGAAAGTATGAAAGTTTGGTTCTTACCTTTTTTCCGCATCCGAGAATGGTTCTTCAGGAAAAATCGGAAATCAAATTATTGAATACCATCAATGAAAAAACAAAATTATTGGAAGCAACAGGAATTGAAAATCTAGTTGTTCATCCGTTTAATGAAAGTTTTTCAAGATTGACTGCAGAAGAATTTGTTCACACTATTTTAGTCGATAAATTTCAAATTCAAAAAATCATAATTGGCCATGATCACCGTTTTGGACGTAATAGAACTGCCAATATTGATGACCTAATCGCTTTCGGAAAAGAATATGGTTTTGAAGTTGAACAAATTTCAGCGCAAGAAATCCAGGATGTTTCGGTAAGTTCAACCAAAATCAGAAAAGCTTTAAATGAAGGTAATATGGCTTTGGCAAACAAATATTTGGGATACGACTATTTCTTAAACGGAACTATTGTAAAGGGCAAACAATTAGGTAGAACAATTGGTTTTCCTACGGCAAATATTCATATCGAGGAAGATTACAAACTAATTCCAAAAGTTGGGGTTTACGTTGTTAAGGCAACTGTAAACGAAGAAACTGTTTTTGGAATGATGAATATTGGTTTTAATCCGACTGTAAATGGCGAAAAACAAACCATCGAAGTGCATCTTTTTGATTTTGAAAAAGACATTTATGATCAAAATATTGAAGTTTCGTTGTTGCATTATATTCGCGAAGAGCAAAAATTCAGTTCTGTTGATGCACTAAAAGAGCAGCTGAATCAAGACAGAACTGTTGCTTTGGATTTTGTAAATCTTCTTTAACAATCTGTTACACAGTTTTTCACTGTTTTTAAATCATCGTAGTTATTTTTTTAGTAAATTTGATAGAACACTGTTCTTCAATTATTTACTATTAACTTCTTTAAAAATAACCACTATGAAATTACCTAAAGAAATTACCAACGGTTTTCTGATTTTTCTCGGAATTGGCATTTATTTTTTATTGATGAATGTATTAGGTTTAGCAGATTTGTTTTATTTAAGAACACTCAATGTTTTCTTTATATTCTACGGAGTTAACAGAACAATGCAAATGAATCTTCATGAAGGAGAAACCAACTTTGTAACAAATGCCGTTTCTGCTATGACTACTTCTGTAGTTGGTGTATCGATGAGTGTATTTGGTTTATTGGTGTATAGTTATGCCCGAGGCGGAGACGCATATGTAAAGTCACTATCTGAAGCATTTATGTTCGGAGGAAATCCTTCAGTACCAACTTATTGTATTTGTTTATTGTTTGAAGGACTGGCTTCTTCAGTGATTGTCACTTTAATGATGATGCTTTACTGGAATAACAAATATGCGGCCGATTAATCTTTTCTATAATTTTTTTTAAACAAATTAATCATTACGAAACATTAAGGCTTCGATTCAATCAAAAATTTAGTCAAAAGAGTTAATCTATCTCGATAAACAATTTTAAATTGCTTGTAGCTCAATGTTATAAGCAATTTTTTTATTTAATAAAATGAAATTAAAACAAATAGAAAGGGTAAAAAAAATCTCAAAATCTGATTTTATTTCCCAATATGTAAAAAAACAAATTCCTGTTGTTGTTGAAGAATTAACCGAAGACTGGCCTGCTTACAACAAATGGAAATTATCTTATATGAAAGAAATCGCAGGCGAAACTGTTGTGCCTTTATACGACAATCGTCCTGTAAATCATGAAGATGGATTTAATGAGGCACACACCAAAATGAAAATGAGTGAGTACATCGATCTTCTGGAAGAGAAACCTACCAATTATCGCATATTTCTTTATAATTTGATGAAAGAGATTCCGTCCTTAAAAGATGATTTTCTCTGGCCGGATATTGGCCTAAAATTAGTAAAACAATTGCCAATGTTATTTTTTGGCGGCGAAAGCTCGAGAGTATTTATGCATTATGATATTGATTATTCTAATATTCTTCATTTTCATTTTCATGGAGAAAAACAATGTATGCTTTTTGCTCCCAATCAGTCAAAATACATGTACAAAGTACCTCATGCTTTAATATCGAGGGAAGATATCGATTTTGACAATCCGGATTATGAAAAATTTCCAGCGCTTAAAAACGCAGAAGGTTATATTACGAATCTTAAACATGGAGAAATGCTTTATATGCCTGAAGGATATTGGCATTATATGAAATATCTAACGCCTGGATTTTCTATGAGTTTAAGGTCTTTTCCAAAAAACATTGTCAACTTATCTAAAGCTGCCTATAATGTTTTCATAATGCGTCATTTCGATATTATGATGCGAAAAATTCAAGGTCAAAAATGGATTGATTATAAGAATGAAAAAGCCATACGGAATACAAATCAAAATCTCCAGCGAACATTCTAAAAAAACAAAAAAGCGGTTGAGTTAGTCCTCAACCGCTTTTTTATTTTACGACTTAAAAGGCTACCTTTTTGGTTATCGTATATCCGTTGTCTAATGTTATTTTTATTAGTAAGATCTGATAGGCAGGTTGCAAATTTGTAATTAGAAATTCTTTATTATTAATATCCTTTTTATGATACAACAACTTGCCGCCAATATCATAAACAGAAGTTTCTTTTAGATTATTGCTTTCAGAAATTGACTCCAGTTTAATCTTTTTATCTTTTACAGAAACTAAAACATTTTCATCAAGGCTGGCGAAACTATCGGTGCCTAAAGTGTTGTCGGTATAACGCAATACAAAACGCTCGCGAAAAACACCGCTTTGAGTTGTAAATGTATAGGCTCCCGTTCTAAGATTGTGTATCGTTTTGGTAACCTTATCCTGTAAATAAATTGCGTGATTACTCAAATTTCCATCTGAACGATCAATGGCAATAGTAAAATCTCCTGCAGTAGCAGATCTATAACCTAACGGAATGGTATCAGATTCGACAAAAGGTAGTGCACGTCCTTGAATGATTAATTTTTTGTCTTCATTTATGCTATAAAAATCCAACAATGGGTTTGCATCCAATGTAATACCGTCATAATTATCGTCCCAGAAATTAGTTGCGCCTTCTATATATCCCACTAATATTTGTTTATATGCTCCCTGTGTATTTGTCATATTAAGCCATACTCTATGTCTCTCGAGCTCTCCAATCGAAGATTTAAAAAACTGACTATTATAACCTGCAACTCTCATAGTGTTGGTAAAAACCGCTTTTTGTCCTGTTTTCGATTTTGCAATAAATCCTTGGCCGGCTGCAATATAACCCAATGGAGGATTCTGATTTCCGGGTGATGTTGCCCCATTACCTGTCATAGAACCAATGACTGTAGTTCCAGAAAGGTTATAGATTGCAAAATCATTATTTGTATAATAATAAACACCTTCTCCTGGCACTCTTTCGGTAGGAAGCGTATTATGTGTCCAAAAATACAAGGTCCCATAATAATTGGCTTGATTATCAAAAATAAATCGATCGGCATAAATAGCTGATGGATATGGATTACCTAATAAATTGGATTTTCCTGCTACAGCTGTCGGCCCTAAAATCGTTCCGTTGTTAGGCACCCCAATAAATTCTCCACCATAGATTTGAGTTGAAGTAGGATCGTAAGGTTGAGGCGCTCGAATACTATAACCATTTCCTTTAACCATTTCTTCTGTTCCATTTAGAATACTTACCCACGCCAAGTTTGGATCATATCTATAGTATTTGTCTAATAATGTATTTGGAGAAAGGTCGTGCAATGTAAACGCAGGAACTCTGGTAACAGGAGATGACCAATAGGTTAAATCTAAACGACGTATAGGTGTAGAATTTCTTCTATAAGTAATATTTCCTGTATTTACAGCTTCTGAAACCTGAACTAAACTGGAATTATTTTCGAAAATGAAAACCCCGTTTCCTAATACTTTTACCTCATTAGTAACCGTAAGGGTATTAGTACCTTGCACAATTATTGATCCATTATTCTCAACCGTTAATCTATTCGCAAAAAAGGACCCATTGGTTCCAGAAATAACCGGACTGGTTGTCATCGCAGGAATATCAACACAATCAGACGCTAGAGGAACTCCCGACGGAGTCCAGTTTGCCGGAGTAGCCCAATTAGCACTAACGCTACCATTCCAAGTTTTAACAATTAATGGATTTACAGTAACCAATACCGATGGAGATTGACAAAGTGTACTATTATTTCTCACTGAAACATTATATCCACCAGCTGTCAAACCTGTAAATATTCCTGTAGTATTACTAAAATTGGAACCATCAATACTATATGAAAAACCGGTTCCTGCCGCAGGTGAAGTAACAGTGATAATCCCTGAATTATCTGCACAACTTGGCTGCTGAGTAGCAGATGTTGTTGGTGCAACTGGCGAAGCAATTACACTTAACGAAACTGCCTGTGTACTAAAACATCCATTTGCGGATGTAATGGTCATCACTCCAGGATAAGTTCCAGCCGGAGTATTTGCCGGTACACTAATCGTATTAATATTTCCTGTTCCAGAAGCAAAAGCAAATGGAGTTGTATTCTGATCTGTCAATGTGGCCCAATCAATCGAATAACTTGTTGGTGTATTTGTTGTGGCACTATATGCTAAAGAAGTGGTCTGCACTAGTGTACTCGAACAAACTGCTGTTACTGTACCAGAAGTCGTAATTGTTGGAGTCGCCCTAACAACCAAAGAAACTGCTTGCGTGGATAAACAACCATTTGCATTTCTAATTGTCATTACACCAGGATAAGTTCCTGCTGGAGTATTGGCGGGCACAATGATTGTATTAATATTGCCACCACCAGAAGAAAAAGTAAATGGTGTAGTATTCTGAGCAGCCAATGTGGTCCAGGCAATCGAATAACTTATAGGTGAATTTGTGGTAGCAGTGTATGCTAAAGAAGCAGTTGCTGTGTTTTGACAAACAGTTAAATTTCCAGTAGTTGTAATTGTTGGAAGCGGATTGACTGTAATAGTAAAAGTATTACCGGTAGAAGAACAGTTATTCGCATTTTTCACTACAAGCGTTCCCGTGTAAGTTCCCGCCAATGTACCTGCTGGAACTGGTATCGTAATCGAACCGCCCGTTAAAGTTGCATTTGAAACTGGCGCAAAAGTATTCGTTGGGTTTCCTGCAGACCAAGTTATACTATAGGCATTGGGTGCATTAGTTGGCGAACTATAAGTCAAAGTTGCATTTTGTACTGCCGAATTAAAACAGACCGAAGCATTGCTAACCGCAATTGTTGGCAATTCATTTACAACTACATTAAAATTAGCTGAAGTAGATACACATTCTCCCGCATTTTTCACGATAATTGTCCCAACATAAGTTCCTGCCGCAGTCCCCGCTGGAACAGCAATAGAAATCGGACTAGCTGGCAAAGGTGCATTATTCACCGCAGCAAAAGTATTCGTCGGTGATGTAGCCCATGTAATACTATAGGTTGTTGGAGCATTTGTTGCCGTATAATTTAATGCCGTAGACTGTGCACTCGCACTTCTACAAACTGCAGCTACAGACCCTAATGTTATTGTAGGAGGTAAAGCACTAACACCAATTGTAAAAGTATTTCCTGGACCTGAAATTGCACTTGTACAGTCCTGAGAAGCTATATTCGTTACTGTAATTGTACTGCTACCTGCAGCAGTTAATCCAGTTGCTGTAAAAGTACCTTTTCCGCTTCCATCGTTGATAACCATTGTTGCTGTCGAGGCAGGTCCTGAAGGAAGACTTTTAGTATAAGTTACAACATAACTACCGTTTGGTAAAGTCGTAGGTGTACCTGTCAATTCAACCAAAGAGGTAGTTCCATTTGCCAAACAAACATTGGCAGCTTTCATAGTGGTAAAACTATAGGTTTTACAAGTATATGAAAGGGTCATATGACCAGCAGCACCGGCACCTCCATTCATTCCATTTCCCGAACTGACAGCACCGCCACCGCCACCGCCATAAGTAGCTCCTGGATTTCCAGTGAAACTTGCCAATATTAATGTGTTAATTACAGCTCCACCAGCACCTCCACCTCCAGCTGTATTACCTGCGGCACCACCACCACCAGATGCAAGGCCTAAACTTACTGCAAAAGTACCTCCTGCTGTTCCGCTGACACCATTTGCCGTTGTTTGATTTCCTACAGCAAGAGGAGCAAGAACTCCTCCTCCTGATCCACCATTGGGTGGATTACCATTTCCACCAATACCTCCGACACCTCCGGGGGCATAAAAAGAAGAATTAAATCCGGTTATAAAAGATGCACCTCCATTCGCACCATCACCAGTGCCTATTGCTGTTGTTCCTCCTACGTTGATAGTTAAAACCTGAGATGGCTGAACAGTAATTGTTCCTTTTGCGTAGGCACCACCACCACCACCACCACCGCTTCGACCAGATAAAAATGCAGCACTGGCACCACCACCTGAACCACCAGCTCCCCATCCTTCGACGGTTATGCTTGTTAGTCCAGCAGGAACAGTTAAGCTACCATTGGATGGAAACTGACGAACTATATTTTGTGCTGTTAAAGGATTGCAGAAGAAGGATACAAACAAAATCAGAAGCAACCTTAATTTGAAAAGTATGTCAATTTTTTTTTGCTTTTCAATAATTCTTTCGAAAGACAAAAACTTTTGAAGATTAAACTGTATAAGTAATTTTTTTTTCATCTTGTGGTATTTTAATAATTGAAACATAAATTCAAACTCAATACAAGATCAATTGAAAAATCAGGAAAATTTAAATACCAAATAGTCTGAATGATAAATGTTATGCCAATTTATCATTGAGAACTATTTCCAGAATTTTGAATATTGCAATTTTCCAATCAACTTTTAGGCAGATAAAAATGATTTAGGCGTGATAAAAAAAATATAAAAAAGGCTTAACAAAAAAGCACTTTAGTCGATTTAAAATGCATTTTGTCGACTAAATACTACAACAAGGTACGATTTTATTTACATTGAAATTGTAATTGTAGTATTAAACTTTAAATTTTAACACCTAAATTGAGGAATTTATAAAAAATAGGAAAAAACTGTTAATTTTGATTTTAAACACATTTAAAATACTGATTATCAAAATTGTAAAATAAAAAAAGCCTTTTACTTATGAAAAATGTAAAAGGCTTTTTTAATTGGTACAAATCTATCTTAAAAGAGTATTTTCTTTGAAATTATGCTTCCGTTTTCTAAAAGCACTTTGACAAATAAAACTTGACGTACAAATAATTTTTGAACTGTTAATTTTCTTTCTTCGATCTTATCTTTTCTGTACAATTTCTTACCAGAAACATCATATACAATCACTTCTTTTAAATTTTCATTTGATGATTCTATGACAATTATTTGATTATTAACCGACACAAAAATCTCGTCCGGTTTTTTCTCAATATCATTTGTATGGAGCTGTTTATCATCAAAAATAATTAGAAATCGATTGTTAAAAGTTCCTGCTTCAGACTCAAACTCATATGCTTTTTCGCTAAGATTATGGATTCTATTTAAAGTCTTATCGACCAAAAAAATGTGCTTTTGATCAAAAAATTGATCTTGCTGCTCTTTTTCTAATTTAAAAATACCTTTGTTGGCTGTTTTATACCCTAAAACAATCGAATCACTTTCTACAAATGGCAATGCTTTTCCTTGAATTACGAGTTTTTTATTTTCCAAAAAGCTATAAAAATCAAACATCGGATTTGAGGATAAAGATTCTGCATCATAATTAAAATCCAAATCATTGGAAGCACCATCAATGTAACCAACCAGAATTTGTTTAAAGTTTCCTTCCTGAGTTTTTAAATTGAGCCAAAAACGATATTTTTCTATTTCGTTTATGGTTTTCAGGTCTTTCGCAGGTTTAAAAAAGGAACTATTGTTGCTTGAAATTCTCATTGCGTTGTTAAATTCTAAAGAACCAATTTCATTTGATTTCAAAAAGAATCCCTGACCCGAAGCAATTGTTCCATCTGGAATGACATTATTAACTCCAAAACTAGAAGCCTTACTTGTTCCAACTCCACCCAAAAGATTGTAAGTTGCAAAATCATCATTTGTATATTGATTACTTGTCAGTGGAGTGTTGTGTGTCCAAAAATATATTGCTCCTTTTATTTTGGTCAAGTTCTGCTTTAAGAAAGCATCTGCGCTCATGGCGGAAGGATACGGATTACCGACCAAATAGCAACGATTAGCAAACTCAACATCAACATAAAATTTTCCATTATTCGGAATTCCTTTAAAAATCCCTTCAAATACAGTTCTTTCGGTTATTGAAAAATTTTGTGGAGCTCTAATACTATACCCGTGGCCAGGCTTCATTATCATCGAGCCCCTTAAATCTGAGACCCAACCGGAAACAGGGTTGTACCAATAAAATTTATCCAGCAAAGTCTCAGGAGAAAAATCAATCATTTTTTGATTGTCGACGGGAGAAGACCAATATGTCAAATCATATCTAAGCAGAGGATTTGTCTTTCTTTTTAGATTGATAATTCCCGTATTGATTATCTCATCATCGTTCTGATAAAGACTCGCGGCATTTTCAAGCACCAAGGTACCGAAACCGGTATAGGCAAACTCAATGGAAAGTGTATTGTTTTCTAGTAACGTAACTATTTTATCCTTTTCTATATGGCATCCGCATATTGAGGTTGTGGTAAGATTTGGATAATTTTCATTAAAAAAAACATCTTTACCCACAGATGGAAAACCGTTTGACCATGAAATTCCGTTCCAGATGGTGGTATTTACACAAAGTTTCAAACGAGCAATTCTGTGCTTTGAAATTCCTGAAACTGAATT
The DNA here is from genome assembly GCF_020026915.1 of Flavobacterium potami. GTDB lineage: Bacteria > Bacteroidota > Bacteroidia > Flavobacteriales > Flavobacteriaceae > Flavobacterium > Flavobacterium potami. Next base: position 61,669 of record NZ_JAINUY010000004.1, read on the forward strand.
AAAATTACCTCCAATTAACAAGCGATAATCTTCGGTAAAATTCATTGAAAAAAGAGTATTATTTAAAGGTGCTGAAAACGAATTATCATAAGAGCCCGATGGCAATAATCGAATTAATCTTAAAGCTGTTACATCTTTATAAGTTCCAGAAAACGTTCCTCCGACCAAGATTCTGTCATCTGGCTGTATCAAAATAGTTCTAACATCTCCTTTGTTGAAAGCAATTCCTGAATCAAAAGTATTGTCTAGACTTCCATCATTGTTTAAACGAAGTATTCTCTTTTGCGAACTTCCATCGAAAGTTAAAAATGATCCTCCAACTATAATCTTTTGATTCGTTTGTAAAGCGATCGTATACACATTTTTATCAAAACCGGCTTTGATATTAAAATTAGAATCGATAGTTCCATCCGAATTTAAACGAACCAAACCTGCAAAAGGCAATCCGTTAAAAGTTTTAAAATGACCACCAACCAAAATCTTTCCATCTAGTTGCAACACTACACTTTCGATGATATTATCTGCACCTGAACCAATATTAAAATCCGAATCTTTTGTACCATCAGGAAGTAATCTCACTATTCTGTTTGTATTAACTGTAGATCCGTTGTATTTTGTAAATGCACCAGCAGCAATTATTTTAAAATCAGATTGAACTGCTATTGTATATACCTGACCATTAAACCCTTCTCCACTAACAAAAGAGTCGTCAATGGATCCATTTTGCAAAATCCGGACAATTCTATTATTTAAAACATCATTATATTTTGTAAAATTACCTCCCACAATTATTTTCTGATCGGTCTGTAGAACAGTCGTTTTGACCAGGTTGTTTGCCCCAGACATTCCTTCATTAAAAGAAGTATCTATGGAACCGTTTTCTAAAAGACAAACAATTTTTGAAACCGCAACGCCATTAAACTTTTTAAAATTTCCGCCAACAATAATTTTTTTATTTGGAAGTGGTAAAATATTCAAAACAGAACTATCAAATCCGATTCCTGAAGACAAATATTCAATATCATGTTCTCCCTCATTACTAATCTTAACCAATCTCCCTTGATTTTGTCCGTTAAAAACAGAAAAGGAACCTCCGGCGAACCATGAACCTTCATCATCAAATTCGAGCGCTAAAATGGAAGCTGAGGCGGGTCCTGAACCAATATCAAAATCCGGTTTCGCTTTTCCGTCAGGGTTGAGAAAAACCAATCTGGTAACTGGTGTAGTATCATAATAACCAGTAAAAGAACCTCCAATCATTATTTCATCATTTTGGTTGATTTTAATTACTTCAACTCCTCCTTTGCCAAAACCCGTCCCGGATATAAAACTTGGATCTATGGTTCCATTTTCATTTAAGCGAATAATCCGATTTGCATCTATAGAATTGTAAGCTGTAAAATCGCCTCCTAAAACAATCTTTCCATCTGATTGCATAGCAATTGCATTAACATCATCATTAAAACCATTTCCGGTTGCAAAACTTGTATCGACACTTCCGTTGTTATTTAAACGAATTATTCGATTCGCCGGCGTCCCATTAAATCCTGTAAAATTTCCGGTAAGAATTATTCTTTGATCATGCAAAATTTTTACATGAGTTACATTTGTGGCTGATCCTGAATTAGTGAGAAACGAATTATCTAGTGAACCGTTGGAAAATAAACGGGCAATTCGATTTACGGTAACTGAGTTATATTTTGTAAAACTGCCTACAATAATTAGTTTTCCATCCGATTGTAAAGCGATATCATAAACAATTCCTGTTGTGGCCCCAATTTTTGTATCAAAACTTGGATCGTAAGTTCCATCTGCATTTAAGCGTATGATTCTTCCGGCGCTGATTCCGTTGTACATTGTAAAACTTCCTCCAACTATAATTTTACCGTCGTCCTGCAAGATTGAAGAATAAATTTTTCCATTAAATCCAGTTCCCGTATCGAAACTTTCGTCTATTGAGCCATCGGGATTTAAACGGGTAAGATACGAAACCGGAATTCCGTTTAGACTTAAATAATCTCCGCCGACTATGAGGTTTCCATTTCTTTGAATTAGTAGTGTTCGTACTGTACTATTAAAACCGTCTCCGTTTTCTCCGTTATCTACAACATTAAACGAATTATCGACTTTGCCTTGCTGTGCAAAAACTATTGCTTGTAAAGAAAATAAAATCAATATCAACAAATAAGGTAACTTTTTAATCAAAACAATATAATTAAAGTTAAAAAATGTAAGAATTAAACTAAAATTATAAAGGATAGTTAAATTCTACAATACCTAGATTTAGGGATATTGCCAATAAAAAAAGCCCATTCTACAATAAGAATGGGCTTGGGGTTTATGTTTGTTTTTTATTATAAATTAGAGTAAATAACTTTTTTACTAAATGAATACCCATTCTCTAAAGTCACTTTTACCAATAAAACCTGATTACTTGAATTTAAATTTGAAATCACTAATTCAGATGAATTGACATTGTTCTTAGTATACATTAATTGTGCTCCGACATTGTAAATGCTCACTTCTTTTATTTCCTCTTTAGAAGAATTAATTTTTAACACTTTATTTTTTATCGAAACTACAACACTGTTTTCAAGATCTTCAAACTCTTCGTTTCCTAATGTTTTAGAAGTATAACGCAGTTTGAAACGATCTGTAAAAGTCCCTATTTCTGTTTTAAACTTATAATTTTCAGTACGTAAATTTATTATTTTACTTGTAGTCAAATCTTCCAAATAAACTTCCTGACTATCGAAAAATCCATCAGCGTCTTCAATTGCAATGGTAAACTCTCCAGCAATTGTTGTTTTGTATCCTAACGGAATGACATCTGTATTTACAAACGGAAGCGCTCGTCCCTGAATTGTAAACTTTTTAGATTCATTGATCGTGTAGAAATCCACATAACTATTAGAAGACATTGTCGTAGCATCATAATCAATATCAATACCGTTTGTTGCCCCCTCAATATATCCAAGTAGCAATTGTTTATAAGCACCCTGCGTATTGGTAAAACTTAGCCAGATACGATTTCTTTCCAAATCATCTGCATTATTGTTTTTGTAGAATTGTGAGTTGTTACCCGCTCTACGCATTGAATTAGTGAAATGAATAACTCCTCCCGCTGGTGGTTTTGCCAAGAACCCTTGTCCTGCTGCTATGAATCCGTCAAAGTTTCTTCCATTAAGCATGGCTCCTGCAGGTCCAGAAAGGTTATATGCTGCGTAATCTGTACTACCATAGTAAAAGTTTGTATCTCCTGGAGCTCCACTTTGTATAGGAAGTGAATTATGAGTCCAGAAATATACTGTCCCTACACCTGTATTTCCGGTAATAAATGCATTTGCGCTTACTGCCGAAGGGTACGGATTACCGATTAAATTAAATTTTCCTGATACTACAGTTACATCGACGTTTCCGTTATTCGGAACCCCTACAAACCTACCAATGAAATCTGCAGGCGTCGTAGGATCAAAATATTGTGGAGCCCTGATGCTATAACCTATTCCTTTTTCCATAGGCCATTCTCCGTTAAGCTTGGAAACCCAACCCAAAGTAGTATCATAAATGTAATATTTATCTAATAAAGTATCTTCCGATAAATCATGCATTGTAAAACCACCAACTTTTGTAAGCGGATTTGACCAATACGTTAAATCCATACGTCTTACAGTTATCTTTCTTTCGTATGTAATATTTCCTGAATTGGCAACGTCTGTAGTTTGCATTAAACTTGATTCACTTTCAAATGTCAATTGTCCATCGGTTGTTACAGCATTGGTAATTACCAAAGTTACTTCCTTAGGAACTGTGACATTTATACCTGGATTGATGGTCAAAGCACAACCGTTTACAACTGGTGTACCAGAAGGGAAAGGCGTACCGACGTTTGAATTAATTATAATTCTTTTTGTACTATCTGGATTTCCATTTGACCATCCTGTCGCCGTCCATGTTGTCGATGAATTATCGCTAATTGTTTGTACAGCAGTAGCTGCCGATACACAAGTATTCGGAGTTTCGACTGTAAAAGTATAGTTTCCGGCAGCAAGTCCCGTTATTTGACGAGATGCTCCTGTACCTGTTATGGTAGAAGTTGCTGATCCTGGCCCTGTTTGATTTATTGTCCAACCTGAAGCCGTTAAATTTCCTAATGTTATTGTTCCTGAACCCACACAATCGATATTAGTTTTGTCTAATATTGTTGGCGTTCCTTGTATTTGTTTTACTGTAATTACTGCATTTCCTGACATACCAGATGCAATAGCACTACAATTGGCATCACTTAAAGCTGTGATAGCATAGGTTGTAGTCGTTGATGGGCTAACAGTAGCTGTATAAGGATTTGTACTTGTGGTAAAAGTACCCGATGTTGCTCCGTATGTATAAGATATGTTCCAAGGTGCTGTACCTGTCAATGCTACAGAAACTGTTGTACTTTCTCCGTTGCATATTGTTCTTGTACCACTTACCGTTGAAGTTGGTCTTTCATTAACTCTTATTAATATTACTGGTGAAATATTTGTACATCCGCTTGAAGTAACAACTCTTCGGAAATAAGTAGTCTGAGTTAAAATTCCAGGCGAATAATTCTGCACATTACTACTCGGTATAGGTGCAAAACTTCCTGAAGTTCCCGTTGTACTACTTTCCCAACGATAAGTATAACTTCCCGGACCTGTTGGTGCACTTCCTGAAATAACTCCTGCATCTGTTCCATTACAAACTGGCTGAGAGTAAGAAGCTGAACCTCTATAACGTTTACCAGTTCCGTAACAAGGATCTCCAAAAGTATCATTATCTGCTCTGAAAGTTATTGTGTTGGAATTACCCAAAACCCTTCCTTCAGTTACCGATTGACTTGTAAGAGAATGACAAGTAGCTCCTACTGCATAAGAACCACATCCACCACTTGGTAAACCATAGCTAGCAAAAGTAACGGTATTGAAATAAGTTCCAGCCGGAGCAGTAAAAGCAACCGGATCATTCTCATTTACTTCTACACAAACTGATCCTGATGTACCATTATTATATGTTAGAACATTATTTCCAATACCAACAATGATATTACCACTCGCAGTTGCTACAGTACAAGAGTTACCCGTTGTTGTTATAGAATAACTATACACATCAATTACTGTTGGAGTACCACTAATTGTTAAAGTATTACCTGAAACGGAATAACTTACACCCGGTGGAAGATTCGACACAGTTGCATTTGTCGCACCACCGCCTAAAGTAAATGTAATATTACTCATGGCACTGTTTTGACAAACAGTTTGATTTACTGCTGTCGTTGCAGAAATAGTGTGGACTGGATTTACTGTAATGGCACCAGACACAGCGCTTGTAGTTGTACAATTATTAGAGTTTGTAACAATCGCATAATAGTATAATGTACCAGAAGTTGCACTAGACGGAGTATAACTGTTAGTTGTTGCACTTGAGTTAGCATTTTGAACTAATGTTCCTCCAGTATTTGAATTTGTGGTATTGCTATACCATTTGTAATTTGAAATTGTACCACTTCCTGCTGAAGCCGTTACAGATAATGCCGTCATAGCAGCATTTATACATACCGTCTGACCAGCCGGAGATGGCTGACTTAAAGTAGGACCTGAAACTACTGTTACTGCTAAATTTTTAACTGCAGTTGTCCCGCATGCATTTGTTGCTGTTACTCCAATATTCCCATTTTGTCCAGAAGTTCCTGTAGTTACTGTAACAGTATTTGTACCTTGTCCTGCTGTTATTGACCATCCTGTTGGAACTGTCCAAGTGTAAGATAAAGCATTTGTTGCTGTTACAGAATAAACCTGACCAGCTAAAGAAGGACACTGCGTTACTGTCCCGCTAGTTGGCGTTGTTTGTAAAACCGGCAAAGCAGGACTTGTTGTAATAGTAACTATATTGCTATCTGCATAGGTACATCCTCCTTTTACTCCGTTAACATCTGCCATACTACTGGCAAAAGTTACTACTCTTTTATAACGTTTCACAACATTTACAGATGTAGTTGTTGCAGGTGGATCATATGTTCTTCCTGTTGCACCTGCTATATTTGTAAAAGCACTTCCGTCTGTTGAAATTTGCCACTGAAAATTTAATTGAGGATTCTGCAAAGATGCATCACTAGAGCTATATTGCAAAGAGCCTCCAATTACCGCAGGATCGCCACCTGAACAAAAATTAACTGTAGCCGGTGCTGTAATAGTATTAGAATTGGAATCAAATGGAACCATTGAAAAACCAACGACATTACTTCCGGAATTTTCATAATAGTCCAGAATAAAATTATCATTTCCTGTCAAACGGACTAGAACATTACTGTATGTAGTTGAACTTTGCTGAACCCACCTGTCAAAAATTTGTGTTCCATTTAAAGATAACCTAATTCCATCATCTCCTGTTATCGAGACAATATAACATCCTGATTTAGTAGTATTCATTTTATATCTCACAGCAAAACCTTCTGTATACATTTGTGCTCTTTGGACATCATCTGAATATACCGGAAAACAAGCACCATCACCACCAAAGTTTTCATTTATAGTTTCTGAGGAAACATTATAATAACCTGCATAATTTGCAAGACTAAAAGGCTCCGGTGTAGAGCCACCTGCATTATAAATATGTCCAACCCAAGTATTTGATGCCGTTTCATTTTGGGTTTCTTGTGTATTTCCTAAAGAATTTAGCGTAATCGTTAATGCTCTATTTCCAGATCCATTTGTTGAACAAGTACCATTAGTCAACAAAACTTTTATTTGCCCGCTAATTGTTGATGTCCAAGAAAGATTGGTCCCACTACCTCCAGAACTATACCCAGCTGATCCAAAATTTACGTTTGTCGCTGCATTAAATAATGTCAAATTTTCATTTCCACTAAATGCATTGCCGACAGCAAAAGTATAATTAAAGCCCTTTATAACATTTAATGTAACATATTGTCCAGATGAAACATTTGATGTGTTTATCGTATTAGAATTATCTATACAAAAGCTATATACCGATCCAACTTGTGTAGCTCCACTAGGATATGAACATTGCCCATAATTTTTTGAGAACACAAAAAACAGCATTATGCAAGTAACACTTAAGCTTGGATTTAAAATCTTTCTCGAAGTAAGATCAAAGATTCTTAAAAATAAAAAGCGAATAAACAAAAGTAGTTTTCGTTTCATATCAATGTGGTATTTATTTTAAATTTGTTTTTGGTTGCTAAAAAGCAAAAAGGGCATTTTCTTTTGAAAAAGAGTGTGTTTTTTTATCTTTTTTCAGTCAAATTTAAAAGTTAAAATCCTGTTTATTAGCGGGATTACAAATCAGTTAAATTCTCGTACAAAAATATTTAAATTCGGCACATACACAACATTTTACAATCATTCTTTTCCAAAAATCTTAACAAATTTTAGAAGTTTTTTGTAAGTATTTATCCGTTTTTAGATTTAATCGTTAAAATGCAGGAAAAACCCGATGAAGAGCACATTTACACTCAAAGAAGCTTTACAAAAACTGGAACACTTTTGTGCCTATCAGGAACGTTGTCATGAAGAAGTTGTTTCGAAACTTTATAGTTTAAAAATGACTTCTGACGAAATTGACACTATTATCGTACAGCTTATTGAAGGTAATTTTTTAAATGAAACTCGGTTTGCTTGTAGTTTTGCACGTGGCAAACATCGTATTAAACATTGGGGAAAAATCAGAATCACCAACGAACTTAAAGCAAGACAAATTTCATCGACAAATATCACTTTGGCTTTAAAGGAAATTTCTTCGGAAGAATATTTCGAAACTTTCGAAAATCTGGCAGAAAGATGCTGGAATAGTTTATCAGAATCTAATGCATTAAAAAAACGCAAAAAATTTTGTGACTATATGCTTCGAAGAGGTTATGAAAGCAATTTGGTTTACGAAAAAGTAAAAGAATTAGAATCGAACTAATTCTACTTCGATCAAAAAAAGACAATTCTATAATTATTTAAAAATCAAAATACTTCCTTTTAAAATTGTCTTAAATTCCATACAAAAACACCTTACAACACTTGGTTATAAATTAATCCGATTTTGACGATTTTATAGCCAAACTAGCGTTTTTGAGTCCAAAAATTGAAAAATGTATCAAAAAAAAGCCCGAATATTGCGATTATTCTTATATATTTTTTCTGGTTTTTATAAGAATATCCGCAAATTGTTAATTTTTTTTATGCATTTCGTCGAGTATTTTAACAATTCATCGGATATATCTAGGTATTGAAAACCCTCCTTATTTCTAGCTCGTAGATGTATTTATCTTTGCGACGGCAAAAAAGTCCTATGCCAGCATAACAAACTGATAGAAAACATTTAACATGAAAAAAACTTTACTTTTATTTTTATTGTTGCCTTTTTTGGGGTTTGCTCAAAATGCGAATTTAGTAAAATGGGATAATCCTGCCGACAACGATCCTATCGTTCTTTCCCCTTACACAAACTCCGTTGAAGCTGAGCCGGTAAGCGCAGGGCCTGATTTAACTTTAGCTCCGCTAGATTATCAAGGATTTAGAGGAAGTCCTTGGACAACATCTTTTTCTATTGATGAAAGAAAATATTTTCAATTTGTTGTTGGCTCTAAACCTGGCTATAAAATTAAACTGAATACATTCAATTTTACTTACAGAGCAGAGAACATTAACAGCTTACAAAGATATCAAGTTCGTTATTCGAAAGATGGCTTCGCAACAAGTACGGTACTAATCGATGAAGCAACACAAAGTGGCAAAGTGAATAAATCTTTAGATTTATCAAAAATAACTTTGTACAATGGCGAAAAAATAACAATTCGCATCTATGGATATAAAATAAAAAGTCGCTCAGACTTAGGGTCACCTCTTTTTTTAATTAACAAAAACACTGTAGAAGCAGGAAACACAACACCGACAATTAACGGAGCTGTTTCGGTTTACAATCCAGCAGATTTAAATGCAAATGACGATCTTATCACAACACAAGAAAAAACAGCCATTTCTTTTAATCCGTTAACAAATGATACAAACACTACTGGTGCAACTATCACCAATACACAACCTCCATCAACAGAAGGAACAGTTTCTAGAAATGGCAATATTTTCGTATTTACACCTACAGCGACATTTACAGGAACAACTTCATTTACTTACACTCTGACGATTGGGGCAAAAAGCGCCACAGCAACTGTAGTAATATATGTTAATGCACTTACTCCTAAATTAATTATCTGGAATGGTGCAGATCAAACGCCAAAAGCAGTAGTGACTGATCAAAATATAACAGGAAATGACTTAACCGTTTCTCCACCAACTGCAAATCAAGCCAATTTGGAACTTGGTACATATAGTAACTATTTTAACATCAATGGCCTTCAAAATAATGGCTCAACCGCAGAAACTTTAAATCGCTACATTCAATTTAGTGTGACAGTTAAGGAAAAATACAAACTAACACTTAAACAATTAAAATTTGCTTATTTCTCTCAAAGTGATGATCAGGGAGCTTCAATGTTTCAAGTTCGTTACTCTAAAGATCCCAATTTTGCAGACAATGGTACTGTTTTTCTAGGTCCTACAACAGCTTTTAGAGGAACTGATACAGACGTTACTTTAAATTTTCCAAGTGGCACAACAATATCGAGCACTAAAAACGAGACTTTATATATAAGAATTTATCCTTATGCTGTTAGTAATTTATATAATGGATACTTTAAACTAAGAAACGACACTGGTGGAGAAGTTGGACCAACCATTTCTGGTATTGTGGAGCCTGCAAATTTGATTACTGCCAATGCCGATTTTATACAAACTAATCCAAATACAGCCGTTGTAGTTCCTATTTTATCAAATGATGAAAATTATACTCCCTTAGCATCAATAACAGCAACTCAACCAAGTTCTGGCGGAACTGTACAGGTTAATGGTACAAATAACATAACATTTACGCCAACAGCTGGTTTTACAGGAACTTCTAAATTTGAGTATACAATTTTTAATGGATTGAATTACTCAACAGCTACTGTAACAGTAAATGTTAGTTGTCAAATATCAGGTAATCAAGTAGCTTTTGGTAATGGATCATGGATTGGATATGTTTACAGTTTCACCGGAAATACGGCTCCAAATCCAGCATACAATACTTTACCAACAGGTACAGGTGTAAATTATTTAGGAACTGTTACTGAAACAACCCAAAACTTTGACAGAAATGTTGAAGCTGGTGCCGTAAACGGTGCTACGAGAAATTTTTGTGACCCAGCACCAACCGACAGGTTTTTTGTACGATACAAAATGACTGCAAATATTGCCGAAGCAGGACAATACAATTTCATGCTTGGAAGTGATGATGGAGTAAGACTATATGTTGATGGAGTTAAAGTTTTGGAACGTTGGAACCAACATAGTTATACGGTAGATTCTGTTCTTAGAAACATCACAACAACTGGAACACACGAATTTATTCTTGAATATTTTGAACTTGACGGTTCTTCTAGAGTTCAGATTTCTTTTGGCTTAGTAAAAGGAGACCAAACTCTTCCTTATGGTGACAAAGTTTGGAATGTTTATGGTTTTGTTAAAAACGACCTTAATTTAAGCAATGTAGTGTACGCTGGAAATTTTGTTGATCCTAGCCTTAATGTAAAATCTACAACATATTGGCCAGTTGACAAATCACCTGCAGCTGCAACAGCTTGGCAAGGTGCTCCAATGCCAAATGATAATTTTACTGTTTCGTACAGACGTCAAGGTTTTCCTTGTGGAACGTACAGAATAGAATTAGCAAATTCTGATGATGCAACTCAAATATATTTAGATAACAATTTGATATTTACTCAAGCTGGATATACAAATACACCTGCATATATTAATACAGGAGCAACATACATTTTAGGAAGTAACTCTAAAATTGAAGTTCGTTTAAGAGAAGACGGAGGAAATGCAAACGTAGCAGTCAATTTCGTAAGAGTAATGACACCTTACACAGGAAGTGAGACGGTTAACTCAAACAGTTCTATCGAAATTAGTTCAACCGTAAATTTAGGTTCAGACATTAGAGTTTGTTCTTGTACTGTAAAAGCAGGGGCTACGTTAAATATTCCTGCCAACAGAACACTTACTGTTGACGAAGACATAAATGTAATCAATACAGGAAAATTTGTAATACAAAGTGGCGGATCACTTCTTCAAACTTCTACAAGCACAACAATGTTTACAGGAAATAACGCAAATGCGCTTGAAGTTCAAAGAAAAATAACTGCAAGACGTATGGATTTGACGTATTGGTCTAATCCGATTACAAAAGCTGGTGGTTTTACAATGCACGATTTATCTCCAGACACTTTATTGGATAAATATTATATTTATGATACTTCTTTAGGATGGGTTTCCAAGCTTAACGGAGAATGGCCTATGGAAAAAGGAGTAGGTTATAGCATCAGGGCTCCACAATATTTTGATCCTACGACGCCTGCAGAATTTACAGGTACCTTTAAAGGAGGTGTTCCTAATAATGGTGATATCAATGTAGATGTAGTACAAGGAAAATTCAACTTAATAGGAAATCCTTATCCATCAGCAATTTATGCAGATGACTTAATTAGAGGAAATACTGGTTTGGGTACATTGTATTTCTGGACACATAATTCAGTTCCTACGCAAAGTAAACCAGGAGATACTAATTTCTATTACGGAAATGCGGATTATGCAGCTTACAATTTATCTGGAAATGTTGGTGGTGCAAAACTTAACGGAAAATATTTCGAAGGATATATCGCTGTAGGACAGGGCTTTTTGGCAAAACCATCTTCAACAAAGGTGAATTTCAATAATACAATGCGTAGAGCTGGTAATAACTCACAATTTTATAAAAGCAATACTACAGGTGAGCTTGAAAAAAATCGTGTATGGTTAAATATGAGCAACGATGAAGGTGCTTACAAACAGCTTTTGGTTGGATACATCGAAGGTGCAACAAACAGCATCGATATTGACTATGATGCCACAACTATGGGATCGAACAATTATGTTGATTTTTATAGTATTAATGAATCTAAGAAACTGGCAATCCAAGGACGTGCGCTTCCTTTTGATGATACAGATGTAATTCCTTTAGGATACAAAGCAACGACTGCTGGAGAACTAACAATTTCAATTGACCATGCAGATGGATTTTTTGACAAACAAGCTGTTTATTTAGAAGATGCAATAACAGGTAAAACAATAGATTTACGTACAGAAAATTATAAATTTACAACAGAAGTCGGAACTTTTGCAGATCGTTTCAAACTGCGTTATACTTCTAAAACATTAGGAACAGGAGATTTTGAAACGGCAGATAATACTGTTTTTGTTTCTGTAAAATCAAAAGTTGTAAAAATTAACGTTACTAAAGAAAACATAAAAGACGTACAGATTTACAACATCAGCGGACAATCTGTTTATAATAAGACTAAAATTGATTCAAATGAATTACAGATTACAAATCTTCCTTCAGGTTATCAGGTTTTATTAGTCAAAGTCATTTTAGAAAACGGCTCTCAGGTCACTAAGAAAATTATTTTCAATTAATATAAAAATAAGAAACCCATCGATTAACGATGGGTTTCTTGTTTTTATTCTTCTTTTAATTCGTCTATTACCTTTTTAATTTCCTTAGCATATTTTCCATAAAAACACTTTACCGACCATTCGAGAGAAAATCCCATAAATAAAATCGCAAACACTACAGTGACAAAAACACTAATTAATTGTCCATTGCTAAAGTCCGTTATTTGAAATCTACCAGGTTTCATAGAAAATTTTTCATATAAAAAACCAAGTAAAAACAACACTAAAAATGGTGTTAATGCAAATCCAAAAGTTTTATATAATTCCATATTAAGCCTTACATCAAAGTACGTTTCATACAAACTGTCCTTAGTTTTCAATGTAATATTATTTAGCCTTTTATAAAAGAAATAAAGTTTGGTCAAGTAGTAAACACAAATGGCAAAAAAGATACTGAAAAGCAAGTAAAATGGTGCAATCCATTTTTGCGAGAAACCATATAAGTAAGGTGTAACACCAACAACTACAACAGCTATAGTCTGCGTTATAAGATCATTTCTCAGATTTCTCTTGATCTTGCCTAAAGGCGTATTTGCCGAATTAATTTTTTCTAAATTATTTGGAAGAACTACATTTTCGGTCTTTTCGTTATTCCAAGCGTTTTGTATATCGTTAAAATCCATATCCTTGATTTTTAATTATCTCTTTTAATTTTTCTTTTGCTCGATTCAGCTTAACTCTCGCATTTCCTTCTGAAATTCCCAGATTCTCTCCTATTTCTTTATGAGAAAAGCCTTCCAGCTGATAAAAAATAATCGCTTTATCTATTTTTTCAAGTTTTTGTACCGCTTTATAAAAATGATCCAGCTGACTTTCTTTTATATGCGAATCGCTTTCATCTTCTTTGATGTTTTCTGAAGCGATTTCATATTTGTCTATTTTTTTCTTCTCCTTTCTAAGGAAAACGATCGCCGTATTTACAGCCACTCGATACATCCAGGTTGAAAATTGACTTTCATTTCGAAATGTATCATACGATTTCCAAAGCTGACAGACGATTTCCTGAAATAAATCTTGCTGATCATCATGATTATCCATGTACATCTTCGAGACTTTGTACAGAATTCCCTTGTGACTTTCGATCCGATTTAAAAACTCTTGTTCTTTTTCTTTCAAAATAGTTTTAATTCATTACTGGTTTTACAATATATCCTGCCTTTCTTAATAAATTAATCACTCCAAATTCTCCTGCCAAATGCCCCGCTCCAACTGCAAAAAATACACTTTCTTTTTTCATCATCTGAGGCATATCTATAATCCAGTTCAAATTTCTTTGATCTAGAATCATTTTTTTTGTTTTCTCGCTTGTAAATCTTTTATCTGTTACCGTATTATATATCTCTTCAATATTTTCGCTTTTATATGTAGCCACTAATTTAGTAGTTTCGTTTTGATTTGATTCTTCTAACATCGTAATCATTTCATCATTTGTATAAGCATTTCCAAGAATATCCAACTGCGATTTCACCGTTTCAAGTCCGCCAATCTGCATGTTTTTCTTTTTAGCCATTTCGATAAATTCCATCTCATAAAGCTTCATATCTGTACAGCCAAAAGTTTTCATAGAAATCAGACTCATTACCGTCATTAAACTAAAACCATCCACTTGCTGCACCGTAATTCCTGCTGTTCTCTTTAAGATCTCATCCAATTCAGACAACTGCTTCAAACTTAATGTTTTACTTAAAGGTTCTTTTCCCATCGCCATTTTTTGCATATTTGACATTTCTGTCGGATCAGCAAAGTTGATTTCTAAAATCAATTTATTTGATGCGTTGAATGCTTTTTTTGTTTTTTCAGAAAGAAAATAATCTGGTCCGCAAATCATATGAACCGTTCCATATAAATAGGAAGGTTTATCTAACCCATTTCCTGAAACTTCCCATAAAAGACTGTTTTCAAGTTTTACAGATTTTGCTTGTGCTTTGGCAGAAGAACTAAAAAGAATTACGATTACTGCGATTATAGATTGAATAAAATTTTTCATTTTGTTGATTGATTTAAGTTGATAATTGATTAATGATTTTATAATTGATTGATTTTTTTGATGATTGAAACTCTCTAAAATTTTATTTGCTGTATTTATTTCGTTGCCACGAAGAAACAGTTCCCAGGATTAAAGCTCCCATCATAACTAAAAAAACAACACTAATAATTTTGAATAAAATTTTGCAAAGCAAAGCGAATAAAAATCCTGCTAATGCAGCTAAGACACATTTGTAAATAGTATGTTTCGAAAAAGATGATTGTGTTTTCATAATTGTTTTGGTTTATTTGATTACGACTCGTAAGTGACCAAACATTCAAAACGTTACAAAAAAAATTAAACTTTTTTTAAAAAGTGAGGAAATTCAATCGTTGAGTAAAGAAAAAAAATAATCAGCCACCGATAAAACTGATTAAACTGGTTATCACAGATTTGTCAGGTTTTGTTTTCTGTCATTAGTATAAATAAGCCTCTTAAACTCCTGAGTTTCTCCAAAATTCAACAATAAAACCTACCCGTATTTGAGTATAGTCAGTGAGCTAAAACAGGTAATTTCTTACCAATAACAACACCTGATTAATTTCTTCTTCCGAGTTATAACTGTGAAGACAAAAACGCAAACGTTCCTGACCTTCTGGAACTTTTGGCGAAAAAATGGCCTGAACATCAAATCCTTTATCTTGAAGTTGCTCAGCCAACTGTTTTACATTTTTATTTCCCGGAACAATAGCCGAATGTATAGCCGATTTACTATGAACAAACATAGGTTTCAACCCCAATAAATTTTTCTGCTGATTGAAAAATACAATATTCTGTCGAAGTTTTTCGATACTTTCCTTTTCAATTTCCAACTGCTGGTAGGCTGTCAAAATTGTTGCGATTGCCTGAGGAGGTAAAGCTGTGGTATAAATAAAACTATTCGCAAAATTGATAAGATATTCTTTGAGTCCAATACTTCCTAAAACTGCGGCGCCCAAGCAACCTAAACCTTTTCCCAAAGTCACAATTCGGGCAAAAACACGATTATGTAATTTTAAATACTGCAAAAGTCCCTCTCCTTTTTCTCCAAAAACACCCAATGAGTGCGCTTCATCAACAATCAAATAACAATTATACTTTTCAGAAAGTTGTACTAGTTCTTCCAAATTCGGACAATCCCCATCCATAGAAAAAACAGTTTCAGTGACAATATAAATTGTTGTATTTGGAAATTTAGCAATTAGACGTTCTAAATCTTCAAAATCGTTATGAATAAATGAATGTGATTTTGCCTTAGACAATGAAATCCCATCTTTTATTGAAACATGACATAATTCATCGTACAAAACGACATCATTTTCTTGCGCTACAGCACTAAAAAAACCAATATTGGCATCATAACCCGAATTAAAAATTAACGCCGCTTCTGCTTCATGGAATTCAGCGATAAAACTTTCTGCAATTGGATAGACCGAATGATTTCCAGTACTTAATCTTGATCCAGTTGAACCATTTTGAAAAATTTCATTTTCCAGCAAATAAGCATGAGTGTGCTTAAAAATGACTTCTGATTTAGAAAACCCCAGATAATCATTAGAAGAAAAATCTACGAGATTATTAAAGGCAGGCAGTTTTTTAAACAAATCACTTTGTCTATGATTTTCTATTTTCTGATTAAGATGTTTCGGTAATTCCATAAAAACAAAGTTAGCCATTTGAAAGTTAGCATAAAAAAACAGCGGATCGTATCAACCCGCTGTTTTACATTCGAAATTAAATGCCACTAATAAAAGGCGATTGTCTGTTATATTTTGATTCAATCATTTCTTTGATCATAAAAGATGCAATATCTACCACATTAATTTTATCTCCTAAACAATCTTCAAGATTCACATTTATTTCAGAACTATCATCAGAAAACACAATAAGCGGAACACGAACTTGAGTCCAATCGACTGTACTTGCAACCAAAAGTTCATAAGCCAATTGTCGGTCTTTCTGGATTTCAGGAAAATTGGTTTTCATCCAATCCGTTGCTATAATTGTTTTAGGACTCTTATGATCGAATGGCGTGTCTATATTTAATCCTGCAAGCAAAATATATCTTCGAATATTATACATATTCATACTTTTTAAGATATTTTTGGTTGCTTGACTAGCTACCATTTGTTCTCCCGGACGCTGACCCACTGTATTCATTACAACTTGACAATCTTTAAGCAACAAATGAATTGCGCTTTCATCAACAGCATCACCTTCGATAATTTCTAAATTAGGATTTTGAATCGTAAAATTTTCAGGATTTCTTACTAATATTTTGACCGTAAATCCTTTTTCTAATAACTGGTTTACAAGATATTTTCCAGTTCTTCCTGCGCCGCCAAGAATGGCAACTTTTGATATATTTTTCATATACACTCTTTATAAAATTTGACATAAATAAATTGTGCCTCATCATTCAAGATGAAGCAAAAGTGCAAAAGCTTACTACGCTTTTACAATCAATCAAATATTTTATAAAGAGATTTTGATACTTCAAAAGTAAGAAAATAAAAAAAGCCAGACAATACTGTCTGGCTTCTCTTCTTATTTTCAAATTGTTTTAGTCAACTAATACAATTATTTTATTGTCTTTCATCTCGATTGTTCCTGACTTAATCTCTAAAGTATAAGTTTGGTCATTCACTTTCTTGAATTTATCAGCAGCCTCTTTCGTAAAATTGAAGCTTGGAGCAGCAATTTTAATTGTTCCTTTCTCTAAAATAGAAACAATTGGCGCGTGATGATTTAAAATCTGAAAGCTTCCATCAACTCCTGGCAAAGTAACCGAAGTAACTTCTCCTGAAAATAATTTCGCTTCTGGTGATACTATTTCTAAAATCATATTTTTTTTAGTTAATAGTTGATGGTTGATGGTTGATGGTTGCTTCTAACAACTAACAACTAACAACTAACAACCAATATTATTATGCTTCAGCTAACATTTTTTCTCCAGCTTCGATTGCATCTTGAATAGAACCTTTCAAGTTGAAAGCAGCTTCTGGAAGGTGATCTAACTCACCATCGATAATCATGTTGAAACCTTTGATAGTATCTTTAATATCAACTAATACACCTGGGATACCTGTAAATTGCTCTGCTACGTGGAATGGCTGAGACAAGAAACGTTGTACACGACGTGCTCTAGATACAGCAAGTTTATCTTCTTCAGATAACTCTTCCATACCAAGGATAGCGATGATATCTTGTAATTGTTTGTATTTTTGAAGAATTTCTTTTACTCTTTGTGCACAGTTGTAGTGCTCATCTCCTAAGATGTGTGGAGTCAAAATTCTTGAAGTAGAATCTAACGGGTCAACCGCAGGATAGATACCTAACTCAGCAATTTTACGAGACAATACCGTTGTTGCATCTAAGTGCGCGAAAGTTGTAGCCGGCGCCGGGTCAGTTAAGTCATCCGCAGGAACGTAAACCGCTTGTACAGATGTAATAGATCCTTTGTTTGTAGATGTAATACGCTCTTGCATAGCACCCATCTCAGTTGCCAATGTTGGTTGGTAACCTACCGCAGATGGCATACGTCCTAAAAGTGCTGATACCTCAGAACCTGCTTGTGTAAAACGGAAGATGTTATCAACGAAGAACAATACGTCTTTTCCTTGATCAGATCCAGCTCCATCACGGAAATACTCAGCGATAGATAATCCTGAAAGTGCCACACGTGCACGAGCTCCAGGTGGCTCATTCATTTGTCCGAAAACGAAAGTAGCTTTAGACTCTCTCATTCCTGGCATATCTACTTTAGATAAATCCCATCCTCCATTTTCCATAGAGTGCATGAAATCATCACCGTATTTAATAATTCCTGACTCTAACATCTCACGAAGCAAGTCATTTCCTTCACGTGTTCTTTCACCTACTCCAGCGAATACTGAAAGTCCACCGTGACCTTTTGCGATATTGTTGATCAACTCCTGAATCAATACTGTTTTACCAACACCAGCACCACCGAACAATCCAATTTTACCTCCTTTTGCGTAAGGCTCGATCAAATCGATTACTTTAATACCTGTAAATAAAACTTCAGATGAAGTTGATAAATCTTCAAACTTAGGAGCTTGTCTGTGAATTGGCAAACCGTTTTCTCCAGTTTTTGGTAATTCACCTAAACCATCAATTGCATCTCCAACAACATTAAATAAACGTCCATATACGTCTGGACCGATTGGCATTTGGATTGGATTTCCAGTTCCAACTACCTCATATCCTCTAGACAAACCGTCTGTAGAGTCCATAGAGATTGTACGAACAGTGTTTTCTCCAATGTGAGATTGTACTTCTAGAACTAAGATAGTTCCGTCTTTTTTAGTGACTTCTAGAGAATCATAAATTTTTGGAAGTTCAACATCTTTACCGTTGAAAACTACGTCTACTACTGGTCCAATGATTTGAGCAACTTTTCCTATTACTTTTGACATTACTTATGTATTTATTAAATAGCTATTTAGGTTTATCGAAAATACCTCTTTTTTCAGAGCGCAAAGATAATTTTTTAAAATATAAAATCAATTTTTTTTTCATAAAAAATAGCATGATTTTGTTTGATTCCTAAAACTCATCAAAAAAACAACCAAAACTCTCATTTTTTAGTTAAAAGAAAAAAGCCACTACATTCTAAAAATGAGTGGCTTTTTCTGTTTTCTTTTTATATTATCATGGAAGTGTTGAAGGATACTGAATTGGATAGATCGACAAATCAACATGACGCAATGTCGAACCATATTTCGCATTAATTGCATCAATAAAGATATTTGCAATCAAACCATAACCTCTTGCACTTGGATGTACACCATCTAGAGAAAATGCTCCACCAGTTGCAAAAGAAGAACTCATTACGAAATTTCCAAATCTAATTCCCCCGTTAGCCAACTGTGTCATAGTTGCTCTTGTATCTACAAATGCAAGGCCTTTTTCTTTAGCCACAGCCTCAATTGTCACGTTATAGGCATCAGTAGCTTTTTTAATCTCTGCAATTTCTGTTGGAATTAATACATGTTTATCTTGTAAAGGATAAGATATTCCAAATGCATTCAACGGAGCCGGAGGTGCAATACCAATTCCAGAATTCGCAGCTGTTGGCGCAGTTCCAATATCTGCTCTAGCTGTTAAAACAACTAAGTCTGTAGCTTTAGCTTGTCTTGCTTGCCCAAAAACAGCTCCATAAAAAGCCGCATTTTGCGCCCCAAGTGTTGGTGTAAATGCTGCAGTTAATTGCGCAGACAAATTTGTCAAACTTTCATCTTTTATTAATAAAGGACTTGCACCAGTCTCAGAAAGCAAATTAATTCTATCACCAGCATTAAAAGCTGTCAAGGCTTGTTTTAAAGGACCATATAATTGTGCATTAAGCGCTTTTATTGTAGCCACACCCACAGCTTCATTGTTTTTACCAATTAACTTAGGCGTAAGCGGATTATACGGAACTGTTGTAAAATGCGGCAAAGTAGTAATGTATGGCAAATTTGCCACAACACCTTTTGCTCCTTTTACTGTTAAAGCCGTCGCTAAATTAGTATACACACTTGCAAAAACTGAAGGATCTGTTATATCACTCGCTCCATAAGTTGCCGGATTAGGATTTCCAGTTTGATCTTTTCCTGTTCCCCCAGAAGTCGCATATCCTAAGACATCATTACCTCCAATAAACAAAGAGAAAAACGTTGGATCCTGCGAAATAGCATCTCCTAAAACTGTAGCTGTAGCAGTACTTGAAAATCTCGCATAATATGGATTTGCAGCACCTGTTGCCACACCAGCAACATTACCATAGCCAGCAGCTAGCAAATGATAACTTTTAGCACCCGGAACTCCTAAATTATTAAATGTTCCCGAAAGATGGGCAGTAACTTCTGTGGTTGGTTTCCCCACTACATTTACTGGAGTTTGGGTTGGGCCATCAAAATACAAACGCGTTGCCGCTACTACATTTCCTCCCAAAAGCAAGCCTCCAATATTATCATTCATTAGCGGTTGCGCAAAAGCTCCTCCTCCTGCAGCCACAAATTGTTGCGCCAAAATATTCGGATATGAATTCTCTTGTCCTTTCTTAAACAAAGCATTATCGCTATAACCTGCCGCAAAAGAATCTCCAAGAGCTACATATTTTGTAAAAACAGCAGAACCTGGCACTACCGGAACTTCTGCCGGAGCATTATTATCATCATTATTACAAGCTGCCATAACGGATAAAGAAACCAACAACAGCATTTTTATATTTTTTTTCATAATTAGTACTTTTAGATTTATTACCTCTTCATTTTTAAATAACTTCAGTGAAGCTATATCAATTTCACATAAATAATTACCTCGTTATGGGTTGATTGTCCAAGACGCAAACCACATTTGACCAATCATACCCGCTCCAATAACCTGAAGATAATCTGATCCAAAAAGATTTGTTGCTCCAACTTTGATTACTGATTTCCATTTTGGAAGCGCATAATTTACTTGAGCATCAAGAACCGTATTTTCAGGAATCATACCATCTCCAAAAGAAGATTCCCATAAATATTCAGAATTCCATCTTACATTTACATTAAAACCTAAGTTTTTAATCACTTTTGCATTCCCTAAAGAAGCTTTGATTCTGTGCTTTGGAGTATTAAATCCTGCAACGAAATCAGGGTCATCTTGCTGATTGAAATTAAATTGAGAATAATTATAATTTACACCAACCTCAAAATCTTTATATACTTTTTTAGACAATCCTGCTCCAAAACCGAAAGATGAAATCTGAGCAGTTGTATTGGTATATACCTGATACACTCTTCTATCGCCAAACGCAAGTGCTTGATATGTTTGTTGTACCGCAGGATTTGTTGCATCTGTTCCAACTGTTCCATAATATGGCGAAATAACTCTCGCTGTATTCATGAAATCATTATAAATATTATAGTAAGCATTCAAATCTACTGATAAGTCATTTTGAACTACTGTACGGTATCCTGCTTCAAAAGCCTGAACTTGCTCTGGTTTTACTAAGCCGATATCTGCCACCTGAAGATCTCCAGGATTAGATGAAGCTGCAAAAGCCTGCACAGATGCAACTGTATAAGCATTACGATAAGCATTTTGACCCGACATATTTACAGTTGCTGGCTGACCAGCTATTGCCTGACCTGCCGCACTTACATTTACTGTTTCTTGAAAACGATCTAAGTTTTCTGGAGCAGAACCAATTAAAGCAAATGGCCCTAGATCTAAACCAATATATTGATCTTGTGTAGTTGGATTACGAAAACCTGTTTGATAAGACAATCTGAAATTATGAGTTTTTGATGCTCCCGCAGAATACACAAACGAAATTCTTGGAGACACATTTCCATCAAAGTTCTGACTTTTGTCATAACGTAAAGATCCAGTAAATTTCAGCCTGTCGTCTAAGAATTTTTTCTGCAACTGAGCATAAGCACCATACTCTTTATATTCAATTGGACCATCATAATCTGTAAAAATAGTCCCTTCAGAATCCATGATATATTTTCTCCATGAACCCCCAACTTGAACTTCTGCCCATTTAATAATATCTCTAAAATTATAATTCACATCTGAGTGATATAATTTTGAATGATCAATAAATTTAGCTCCTTGTGTCAAATCTGGATTTGCTACTACATTTGCCAAAGCATTATTAAACTGAGCGCTTCCCGGTTCGAATCTTGGAGAACCCGTTGGTTTTGGAAGAAATGAAATTGCAGCTGGCAATACATTGTAATCTGCAAAGTTTCTTGCAATTGAAGCCGATTCATTTGCATTAGTTCCCATAACCGCTCCAGCATATTGATAAGCTGTAGCATAATTTGTAAACCACTCCTGATCAGATTTTGCCGCTCTGTTAACGTTCCATGCCGCAAATCTCATATCATAAGAATTCCCAGCGTCTTCGCTTGTAAAATAAACTCGTCCGAAGAAGTTTTTTCCTTTAACCTCAAATTTACCTTGTTGCATTAAGAAATCTTTCAAAGCATATCTGTTTGCTCCTTGATAAATGGTACTTCCTGTCCCTATTTTATATTGTAAAATGAATTCTGTATCATCAGCCCAAGGTTTAATATGCGCACTAAAGTCCGCTTTCATACTTTGAACCTTATTATCCGTCAAGTCCTGCTCGCGATAACCTGTTCTACTAACCTGCCCAACATTCGGAATAAAAGTTGTTACCTCGTCACCATATATATTCAAACCATCATAATTCTGATTTACTGCATGGCTATCGCCTCCGCTTGTCATACTTCTTTTATCAGCAGCAATCCACTCACTTGCTTCCATATAAGTAAAATTAGCCTTCATTGCAAAATGCTTTGTAAACGCTTTTGCTGCTCTAATTCCAAAATCATTATAATCATTTGTACCAGCAGCATCTTGACTTGTTTGTCCGTATTTGTAATAAACACTTATACCTTCATTTGTAAAAGGACTTTTACTAGTCATAAACATGATTCCGTTAAAAGCATTTGCACCATACAACGCAGAAGAAGCTCCTGGCAATAACTCAACACTTGCCACATCAATGTCCGATACCCCAATAAGATTTCCTAAAACGAAATTCAAGGCTGGAGAAGAATTATCCATTCCATCCACCAGCTGCATAAAACGCGTATTAGCTACTGTTGCAAAACCACGAGTATTTACAGATTTAAAAGAAATACTACTTGTATTAAAGTTTACCTCTTTCAAATTTTCCAAGCCATCGTAAAAAGTTGCAGCCGTCGTATTTTTAATTTCCTGAATTCCCATACGCTCAATTGTAACTGGCGATTCAATTACACGTTCTGGAGTTCTTGATGCAGAAACTACGATTTCGTCTAGTTTTGTTTCTTCATCTTTTAAAATCACATTAACTTTTTGATTTGCCGATGTCACGTTTATCGTTTTAGACTCAAATCCTATTGCCGAAACCTTTACAGAAAAAGGCAATTTAGCATTAGTAGTTAATTTAAACGATCCGTCAAAATCTGTGGATGCACCACTAGATTCTCCGACAACAACAACATTAGCACCAGGAATAGATTGTTTGTTACCATCTGTAACCGAACCTGTTATTGTATTCTGCGCAAAAGATACTCCGCTGAACAACAACATAATTAGCAAGTAGACTCTCATTTGGGTTTAGTTTTTTCGTTAGTATATATAGCCAAAATACATAAATATTTTAATATGCATAAAAAAACGTTAAATAAAATTCATATTTACCACCTTTTTTTACAATATTTTAACTATTTCTTAATTCAATTTATTAAACTAAAATCAAAGAAAACAAGAAGAAAAACCAATATACTATGCATACATATAAATTTTTATCAAAAAATTGAAAAATTCATAAAAATACATATGCCGAAAAAAATTTTTGACAATAAAAAAAAGCGAGACCTAAATCTCGCTTTTTTAACATTATTTATATTTAAAAATAAATTTATTCTACCGTAACAGACTTCGCTAAATTACGTGGTTGGTCCACATTACAACCTCTCATTACAGCAATGTAATAAGAAAGCAATTGCAACGGAATCGTTGTTACCAATGGAGATAATGCATCTGAAGTTTCTGGAATTTCAATTACATAATCTGCCAATTCACGAACCTGAACATCACCTTTTGTAACTACAGCAATAATTTTACCACTTCTTGATTTAATCTCTTGAATGTTACTTACAATTTTATCGTAATGTCCTTGTTTAGGAGCAATTACAATCACCGGCATTTGCTCATCAATTAAAGCAATTGGACCGTGTTTCATTTCTGCAGCTGGATAACCTTCTGCATGAATATAAGAAATCTCTTTTAATTTCAAAGCTCCTTCTAACGCTACAGGGAAATTGTATCCTCTACCTAAATAAAGACAGTTTGGAGAATCTTTAAACGCAGCAGCAATTTCTTTTGCTTTATCATTAGTTTCTAAAGCCTCAGCTACTTTCTCAGGAATAATTTCTAATTCTTGAAGATACGTATGGAAATCTGTATTTGACAATGTTCCTTTTGCTTTTCCTAATTTCAAAGCAATCATAGTTAAAACAGTGATTTGCGTAGTAAAAGCTTTCGTAGAAGCTACTCCAATTTCTGGTCCAGCGTGTGTGTAAGCACCCGCATGACTTTCTCTTGAAATAGAAGAACCAACAACATTACAAACTCCAAAGACAAACGCTCCGTTTTCTTTAGCCAATTTAATTGCGGCCATAGTATCTGCAGTTTCACCAGATTGTGAAATAGCAATAACAACGTCATCCTTATTGATAATAGGATTTCTGTATCTAAACTCAGAAGCATATTCTACTTCAACAGGAATACGTGTAAATTCTTCAAAGATATATTCTGCAACTAAACCTGCATGCCATGAAGTTCCACAAGCTACAATTAGAATACGTTTTGCGTTTAAGAATTTCCCTAAATTATCTTCAACACCAGCCATTTGAACAATCCCTTCATTTGCATGAAGCCTTCCTCTGTACGTATCTTTAATTACACTTGGCTGTTCGTAGATTTCCTTTAGCATGAAATGATCATACCCCCCTTTTTCAATTTGCTCCAAATTCATTTGAAGTTCTTGAATATAAGGATCTACTAAAGAGTCATCTTTAATTTTTCTGATTTTGATATCTTTATGCAGTCTAATATTTGCCATTTCACCATCTTCCAGGTAAACAGCATTAGAAGTATATTCAATAAATGGCGACGCATCTGAAGCAACAAAGTACTCTCCTTCACCAACACCAATCGCTAATGGACTACCTAATCTTGCCGCAACAATTTCGTTTGGATTTTTTTTATCAAAAACAGCAATTGCATAAGCCCCAACAACTTGGTTTAATGCAACCTGAACCGCTTTTCCTAATTTAATATTTTCTTTCTTTTGAACTTCTTCTATTAAATTAACTAAAACTTCTGTATCGGTATCTGATTTAAAAGTATATCCTCTTTTTATAAGCTCTTCTTTTAGAGGAGCATAATTCTCAATAATTCCATTATGAATAATTGCTAAATCTCCAGAATTAGAAAGATGAGGGTGAGAATTCACATCATTTGGAACCCCGTGAGTTGCCCAACGAGTATGTCCAATTCCAATATTACCGTTTACAGCAAAACCTTCATTGGCTTTAGCTTCAAGATCAGAAACCTTACCTTTGGTTTTGCAAACTTTAATGCCCGACTCTTCGTCATACAGCATAACGCCGGCACTATCATATCCTCTGTACTCAAGACGCTTTAATCCTTTGATAACAATAGGATAAGCATCTCGATGACCGATATATCCAACAATTCCACACATATATATTTATTAATTTGGTTTCGTGTAGTAGACTTCAAGTTTCAATCTCTTATCTGCAGCGGAAGCTTTTCCTCCATACAAGATTGTACCTAAAGTGCTCATAACAGATCCTCTTGGTACCTGAGAAAAATATTTGACTGGATCTGCCTGAAGCTGAATTCTGTCTTTCAACACATTTGAAGCCACAGCAGCGGTTCCACTTGATTGGGAAACAGAAATTCCTAAATCTACATTTTCAGCTGTTGCATCTTTGATAAGATTGCGAATATGATTTGTAATTCTAAATTTATAATACGTTCCTCTTTTGTCGGTGCCTTTGGTAATTGCTCCCCCATACGCCTCAGTCGAATAATCGGCTAAAACTGTATTATTTGTTAAATTATATAGATACAATCTCATTGGCTCAGTAGCTCCGGCCATTTTATCAGCATCAATATAGAAAACAAGATTTGCTTCATTAATTTTCCAGTTTTTATCTCTGATTGTTGCCAATTGCGACCCAAAACCGCTTAGACGAATAACAGCCACAGATCCCTGACCTCCTTTTAAATAAAGTCTTTCATCGCCATCCGTTTTATTCACATTTGTAGTGATAGCCGCTTCATAATCGGGTTTTCTAACATTTTGAAGGAAACTAGCTGTACTGGCACTGCTAGCTGTTGTACCACCTATATTAAGATTCAAAACAAGTGATTTTCTCTCTGTTAAATTAGGATCATCCGTTGTAGAAGCTGTTTTAGCTTTATAATATACAGTAATTTTCCCTCCAACAAAATTCAAAAGAGCCAAATTACTCGGACTTGATCCTGATCTCGCAACACTAAAATACAATCCTCTAAAATATTCAAGAAAAACATCCTCAGAAGCCAACTTTGATGCAGGCGCATTTAAAATTTTCTGTTGAAAAAAGTCTTTATTAAGATGCAGTACCATTTGAGGTGCTGTTCTTGTAATTACTTCCTTTTTATCAGCATCTAGTGTTTTGGTTACAATCTCCTTAGGATCAAAAAAGAATGCCGTATTTTCTGCTGGATTTGCTAAACTATCATTCAAAAAGGTTCCTTTTTTATCGTAAAACTCAGCATTCTGATCTGTATAATAGAATTGAGGCAATTGAGAACCACCACTAAAATAACTATTCCTCATCTGAATACCAGAATCATAAACTTTTAAATCAAGCTTTCCGTTTTTATCTCCATAAATTGAATCCAAAACATACGTACTATTTCCTTCTGCATCAGTCACTTTATTTTTAGTAAAATATGGAATAGTCAGAACAGCGCTTTCAATAACCGGAGACTCTCCAATAGTTGGAGAATAGCTTTCCAGCGATACCTGTGTAACAAAATTTGCAGTTGTAGTTCCAAAAAGCGGGTCATCATAAATACCTAAAGCATTTATAGGCATTAGATTAGACTGAACAGGAGTTACTTCTTGATTAAAGGCTAAAACGTCGTAATTTTCAGGTTCAAGACCAAAATGATCATCTACAATCAAACCATCACCAATCGCATTAAAATCTTTATCGCAAGAATATAAAAAAACTACAGTTAAAGCTAAAAGAAATTTCTTAATAAAAGAAGTATTAATCATTTTTTATAATAAGTTAAAATTTTAAAGTCCAAACGTTCTATAGAAATTTGTATAAGCTTCAGCAAATGCATCTTTCGTGGCGAAAGGTAAAAAAGGTTTTCCTGAAGATTCTATAAATTTTGTTAAACTTGGAGAAACATTTTCAGACGCAATGATTACTCCATCAGAATGTAAAATACTAGCTTTTAAAACATTCTCATAATTTGGAACTTCTAAATCTGATACGGAATCATGAGGAACACCGTCAAATTTGACTTTATTAATCATTTCTAAATCTAAATTTTCATCAAAAGATTGTCCATAAACAGACGTTATGATTTTAGTTTCAGAAAATAAGGCTTCATGCTTATAATAATGTTTCATGTAAATTGGAAGCATTGCAGCCAACCATCCATGAACATGAATAATATCCGGAACCCAGTTTAATTTTTTAACTGTTTCTACAACACCTTTAGCAAAGAAAATTGCTCTTTCGTCATTATCAGGATACAAAACACCTTCTTCATCAGCGAAAGTTGCTTTGCGTTTAAAGTATTCGTCATTATCGATAAAGTAAACCTGAATTCTTTCTTTCGGAATTGATGCTACTTTGATAATCAATGGCATATCTAAGTCATTCACTACCAAATTCATTCCAGAAAGTCTAATCACTTCATGCAATTGATGTCTTCTTTCATTGATATTCCCATATCTTGGCATGAAAATTCTTATCTGACCCCCTTGGTCATTAATCATTTTCGGAACGTCATAAGACATTAAAGAAACCTCATTTTCAGCCAAATAAGGCACGACTTCAGATGATACATATAATATCCTCTTATCTTTCATAATAGTATTTTACTTAATTTTGGTAATAAAAACGTCGCAAAATTACAAAATTTTATGCAGTTTATAACTAATATATTATGTTTGCACTAAATTTTAATAATACCTCAATGCATATTTTCTACAGTAAAGCCGCTTTGATAGCCTATTTAAAAACTATCAAAACTGCAAATTCAACCATCGGATTTGTACCTACAATGGGCGCTTTACACCAAGGACATTTGGCTTTAATGCAGCGTTCGATCAAAGAAAACGACGATACGGTCGTAAGCATTTTTGTCAATCCAACTCAGTTTAATAATCCGGAAGATTTAGCAAAATATCCTCGAACCCTTGAAGAAGATGTTAAGAAAATGCGTACATTAAGTGACAAAATCATTTTATACGCACCTTCTGTCGAAGATATTTACGAAGGAAATACTGTTTCACAAACATTTGATTTTGACGGATTAGAAAATCAGATGGAAGGAAAATTCAGACCAGGTCATTTCAACGGAGTTGGTACCATTGTAAAAAGGTTATTTGAAATTGTAACGCCGACAAATGCTTATTTTGGAGAAAAAGATTTTCAGCAACTTCAAATTGTAAAAAAACTGGTAGAGAAAAATAACTTGCCAGTACATATTATTGGATGTCCGATTTTTAGGGAAGACAACCAACTGGCAATGAGTTCGCGCAATGAACGATTAACAGCAGAAGAAAGAAAGGAAGCTTCTATCATTTACAAGACTTTAACCGAAGCAAAAGAGATTTTTCAAAACAAATCTCCGCAAGAAACAATCGAATTTGTAGAAAATTCTTTCAAAGACAATCCACAGTTTGAATTGGAATATTTCGTTATTGCTGACGAATCAACACTTTTATCTATCGATCAAAAAGAGAAAGACAAAAAATACCGTGCATTTATAGCAGTATTTGTTAATTCTATAAGACTGATAGACACCATTTCATTAAATTAATCTAACTTTGCACCATGCAAATTCAAGTTATAAAATCAAAAATTCATCGTGTTAAAGTAACCGGAGCCGATTTAAATTATATTGGCAGCATTACTATTGATGAAACTCTACTCGAAGCTTCCAATATTATTGAAGGCGAAAAGGTATCTATTGTTAACATTAATAATGGCGAGCGTTTTGAAACTTACGCTATTAAAGGTGAAAAAAATTCGGGCGAAATTACTTTGAATGGTCCTGCAGCAAGAAAAGTACAGAAAGACGATATCATTATCATTATTTCTTACGCTACTTTGGATTTTGAAGAAGCTAAAACCTTCAAACCATGGATTATTTTCCCGAATGAAAATGACAATTCTTTAACCTAAGATTTTCTTTTTCTTATTGAATTTTCTTGCCTTGTCAAAAGTCAATTTTGCACAAGACAATCTTCTTTTGCCTAACTCAAAATATTTTTAGGTTATAATTTTCTTTGCTTCAATTTTAAAAACCTACTTATAAAGAAGCAAATAAAATAGTATATTGCTACCCTGTTTTCAATACTTTTTAATACACTGAAATCCCCACAAATCATGAAAAAAGTTTACCTACTAATTCTTTTTATTTCATTTTCGTCGTTTGCTCAAAAAACATTCGACAACATTAAATCGGAAAAACTCGGAGAAGAACGAAGAATCACCATCGGGCTTCCTGCTTCTTATGAAGCCAACAAAGACAAAAAATACCCTGTTCTTTATTTATTAGACGGAGATTATTTGTTTGATCCTTTTTCTGGAGCTGCAAGTTATGGTAATTATTGGGATGATATTCCGGAAATGATCATTATCGGAATTCATCAAAATAAAGACGGAGAACGTTTTGACGACACAACAATAGACCAAAACGAAGGTTTGCCTTTTGAAAAAGGAGCAAAATTCTTCGAATTCATCGGAGCAGAATTAGTTCCGTACATCGAGAAAAAATATCGTACCTCTCCTTTCAGAATGATTGCAGGTCACGATTTGACGGCTAGTTTTGCTAATTTTTATTTGTATAAAGAAGTTCCACTTTTCAATGCTTATATCTGCTTAAGCCCAGAACTTGCGCCAAAAATGGAAGTACGTATCGCTGAAAAGTTTGCTAAAATAAAAAGTCCGGTTTTCTATTACCTTTCAGCAGGAGAAGGTGATATTAAGAAAATAAAAGAACCAATAGATAAATTAAACGGCAATATTAAAATCGCTAATAATCCGTTAGTGAATTATAAATATGATGTTTTTAAAGGCGCAACGCATTACACAGAAGTTCTACACTCTATACCAAGTGCATTGTACCAGATTTTTGAAGTTTACCGACCTATAAATTCTGCCGAATACAACGACAAAATTGCGGTTCTTCAAGAAGGTTATGCAGAATATTTAGAAAAAAAATATGCAACTATGTCTGAAGTTTTAGGAGTTCAGATTCCAGTTAGAATAAGTGATTTTAAAGTAGTTGAAAATCTTATTTTAAAAAGAAATGCTTACAGCGAACTAGGAAAAATGGCCGAAATAGGAAATGTAAATTACCCAAAAGCCATGTTGGGAGAATATGAATTAGGTTTGATGTACGAAAAACAAGGCGATCCGAAACATGCTTCAAAAAAATACCAAAATGCTTCTCAAATGGAGCCAATTGGTGATTTGAACAAAGACATGATGTATGAGAAAATCGACGAAATGAATACACTTGCGAAAAAAAAATAAATAATGTCAAAAGTTAAAACTTCCTTTTTTTGTCAGAACTGCGGAACTCAATATGCCAAATGGCAAGGTCAATGCAATGCCTGCAAAGAATGGAATACGATTGCCGAAGAAATTATCCAAAAACAGGATAAAGTTGCCTGGAAAAGTGAATCTGCTCCAACTGGAAAAGCACCGAGACCTTTAAAAATAAACGAAATTGATTCTGCTCAGGAAGTCCGTATGGATACGACCGACAGCGAATTGAATCGTGTTTTAGGCGGCGGACTAGTTCCTGGATCTTTAACACTTTTGGGTGGAGAACCCGGCATCGGAAAAAGTACACTTTTGTTGCAAGTCTCTTTAAAATTACCTTATAAAACTTTATATGTTTCTGGAGAAGAAAGTCAGAAACAAATTAAAATGCGTGCAGAAAGAATTACGCCAAACAGCGAAAACTGTTATATTCTAACCGAAACCAAAACGCAGAACATTTTCAAACAGATTGAAACGATTCAGCCAGAAGTGGTCATTATCGACTCCATTCAGACTTTGCATACCGATTATATTGAATCGACCGCAGGAAGTATTTCCCAAATTAGAGAAACAACTGCAGAATTGATCAAATTTGCCAAAGAAAGTAATATTCCAGTTATTTTAATTGGACATATCACGAAAGACGGAAACATCGCTGGTCCGAAAATTTTGGAACATATGGTTGATACCGTTTTACAGTTTGAAGGTGACAGAAATCACGTGTATCGCATTTTGCGTTCGCTGAAAAACCGTTTTGGATCGACTGCAGAATTGGGAATCTACGAAATGCTCGGAAGCGGATTAAGAGAAGTGAACAATCCTTCTGAAATTCTAATTTCTCATAAAGATGAAGAACTTTCAGGAACTGCAATTGCCACAACTCTCGAAGGCATGCGTCCGCTAATGATTGAAATTCAATCTTTGGTTAGTACCGCAGTTTACGGAACACCGCAAAGAAGCACAACAGGCTACAATGCTAAAAGACTGAATATGATTTTGGCTGTTTTAGAAAAAAGAGCGGGATTCCGTTTAGGCGCAAAAGATGTTTTCTTGAATGTTACTGGTGGAATTTCTGTTGATGATCCTGCAATTGATCTGGCTGTTGTGGCTGCCATTTTATCTTCAAACGAAGATATTCCAGTCGGAAAAGGATTCTGTTTTGCTGGCGAAGTTGGTCTTTCTGGAGAAATTCGTCCTGTAAATCGTGTGGATCAGCGTATTCAAGAAGCTGAAAAACTAGGTTTCGACACTATATTTGTTTCTAAATACAACAAAATTGCTTTAAAAAACACAGGAATTAAGATTGAATTGGTTGCTAAAATTGAAGATGTTGCCAGTATTCTTTTCGGCTGATTTTTTTTCACCACAAATTTCACAAATTAAACACGAATTTTATTTTTAAATTTACGTTCATTTCAAAATAAATACCACATCAGTTATAATTCGGGAAATTAGTGAAATTCGTGGCTAGAAAACTATCATTCTTTGCGAACAATCCTAAAATCTTTATGAAATCGACTTTATGAATTTTCCAAAACAAAAAATATACAAAGCCTTAAAAGTACTAGGAATAATAGTGGTTTTGCTTTGCATTGCACTTTACTATTTCCGTGATTCTCTTTTAAAGCAGGCTATAGCCAAAGTGACTCATAAAATGGCTGTCGAATACAATAGTAATTTCTCTGTAAAATCGGCAACATTTGATGGTTTGTCTACCATCCATTTGACAGATGTGGTTTTGGCTCCAATAAATGCTGATACACTCTGCAAAATTAAAAATGTAGAAACCAGTATCAGTCTAAGCAATTTACTAATTGGAGATGTTCAAGTTGGAACTTTAAAAATTGACAACGGTTACATTCAGCTAGTAAAAAAAGGCAAAAAAAGAAATTTTGATGCTTTTCTAAAAAGAGATCGCGAAGAAACAGAATCCAACGAAAAACGCAAATACGCTGCTTTTGCCTACAGAATTATTTCGAAAGTTTTGAATTTGGTTCCAACCGACATGGATTTGAAAAACTTCAAATTCAAAATCAACGATAATGACAAACTAACAACTGTCGATGTAGATAAACTGGTTTTAAACAACAAACAATTAGAAACCAATCTTCATGTTCAAGCCAAAGATTTTGATCAGCGCTGGAACATAAAAGGATTTGCTGATCCGAGAAACAAAAAAGCCGATATTCGTTTTTTCAATTTAGATACAGGCGCCATTCGTGTTCCTTATTTAGATCAGCGTTATAACTTAAAAGCAAGTTTTGATTCGATTCGGTTGAATGTTCAAAACATTGACAAAAGTGGTAGCGAATTGCATATTGACGGTTATACTTCTATCGCCAATCTTACCATCAATCACCCGAAAATTGCCAGCAAAGATGTAGTCATTAAAAATGCCCGTTTTGATTACCGCTTTTTACTAGGAGATAGTTTTATTTCGATTGACAGCACTTCGACAATGCAGTTAAATAAAATAAAAGTTCGTCCTTATATTTCTTATGATACTGAAAAAGACACGGTTTATACTTTGAAAGTGGATATTCTGAAAATGAAAGCGCAAGATTTTATCGTTTCGCTTCCTGACGGATTATTTACGCATTTTCAGGGAATGCAAGCAACCGGAAATTTTGATTATAAATTGGATTTCAAATTCAATAAAAACAAACCCAATACCCTTGTTTTTGATAGTAAACTCAACAAAGAAGATTTACGAATTACCAAATATGGAGAAGCCGATTTAAATAAGCTAAACGGCGAATTTGTATATCGAGCAATTATTCAGAATGTTTTGCAAAGACCTGTTTTGGTTGGAAATGCCAATCCGAATTACACGCCTTTGGATCAAATTTCTCCTTATTTGAGAAAATCTGTTTTAACTACAGAAGATCCTT
Organism: Flavobacterium potami; assembly: GCF_020026915.1. Taxonomy (GTDB): domain Bacteria; phylum Bacteroidota; class Bacteroidia; order Flavobacteriales; family Flavobacteriaceae; genus Flavobacterium; species Flavobacterium potami. Next base: position 95,576 of record NZ_JAINUY010000004.1, read on the forward strand.
CTTTCTTCTCACATCGCGGATTTATCAATGAAGCTTTCAAACAATCAATTCTTAAAAATATAAGAACTAAGAAATTTTCTCGCGGCGCGAGTACAATTAGTATGCAATTGATTAAGAATGTCTTTTTGACTCGTGAAAAAACGCTTTCGCGAAAGCTTGAAGAAATTCTTTTAGTTTACATTTTAGAAAACAACCGAATTGTAAGCAAGGAAAGAATGCTGGAGGTATATTTCAACATTATCGAATGGGGGCCAAACGTTTACGGAATTGGCGAAGCAAGTCATTTCTATTTCCAAAAAAGTCCTTCTGCTTTAAATGTGGATGAATGTTTATACTTGGCAACGATTATTCCGAAACCAAGAAAATTCATGTATCAGTTTAATGATCAAGGCAATTTGAAGGATTACGCCATTAAAAACCAAAAATTCCTAAAGAATTTGATGTTCAGAAGAGGGCTTTTAGTTCCTGAAGATACGACAGGTATATTACCAGTTTACATTTCTGGAAATGCACGTTCTTTCATAAAAATTAAAGTACCAGATTCTACAGCAATCAAAGCAGATTCTTTGGCAGTTGATGATGAATTTGATTTATAATTTGGAGCAAAGTTTAACCGCAAAGTTCGCAAAGATTTACGCAAAGCACACAAAGATTTTTCTACTCTAAAAAGGAAAATCTTTGTGTGCTTTTTTATTAATCAAAACATTGCGAACTTGGCGTAAATCTTTGCGCCCTTTGCGGTTAAGTATATTTTTAAGGTGCAGGATCAGGAATTACAGCCTGAACAGCATCAATTTCTGCCAAGATTTGTTTAGAAAGAACCACATCAATTGTATCGACGTTTTCTTTTAATTGCTTCATAGTTGTTGCACCAATAATAGCACTTGTTAAGAATGGCTGCTGCAAAACAAATCCCATTGCTAATTCGGTTAGTGTTAAACCATGTTTTTTAGCGATTTCCAGATACAATTTTGTTGCCTGAGTACATTGGTCGCTTTTGTAACGGGTATATTGCGGAAAAAGGTTAACTCTCGCTTTCGGGTGACTTTCTCCTGTTAAGAATTTTCCAGTCAAAACTCCGAACGCCAAAGGTGAATAACCTAACAAACCAACGTTTTCATATTTTGAAACTTCGGCAGAATTCACTTCAAACAAACGGTTCAATAAAGAATACGGATTTTGAACGGTTTTGATTCTTGGTAGATTGTTGTATTTGCTTTCCTCCAACAAACGCATCATTCCCCAAGCATTTTCATTAGAAACCCCGATATGTTTGATTTTCCCTTCTTTGATTAATCCGTCGAAAGTTTCTAGAATTTCTCTGAAATTATCTTCCCAAACATCATCATGTCCGTGAAAAGCGCGTGTTCCAAAATTATTCGTTTTTCTTTGTGGCCAGTGCATCTGATACAAATCGATATAATCTGTTTGCAGTCTTTTCAAACTATTTTCAACCGCATATTTAATACTTGCTGGAGAAAAATCCAGTTTCTCGCGCATATATCCAAAATTCGGATTCGGACCAGCGATTTTTGATGCTAAAATAACCTTCTCACGATTTCCTGATTTCTTAAACCAAGTTCCAATGATTTTTTCTGTGCTTCCGTAAGTCGCCTCGCTCGCAGGAACCGAATACATTTCGGCTGTATCGAAGAAATTTATACCTCTTTCAAGAGCATAATCCATTTGTCCGTGTCCTTCTGCTTCTGTATTTTGCTGTCCGAAAGTCATCGTTCCAAGACAGATTTTACTAACTTTTATATCGGTGTTAGGTAATGTAGTGTATTTCATTTTTTTCTTTAGGTTCAAAGTTGCAAAGAGACAAAGGTACAAAGTGATTTTTCAAATCGAAATGTGAGAAAGGTTAAAAAAAGTACAAGGTTTTTTATGCTTTCCTGCAAGGTTTCCAAAACCTTGTAGGTAATTGTAAGTTTGATTCAAACACAAAGCTAAACCTACAAGGTTTTATAAACCTTGCAGGATGACAATTCTAGAAATTGGAAAATTAAAAAAGGCTCAAAAGTAAAACCTTTGAGCCTTTGCACCTTAGAACCATAGTTCCTTAGTTTATGCTATTTAACATCTCAGCAATCTCATCTAATCTTGGCGTCAAGATAATTTCGATTCTTCGGTTTTTAGCTTTTCCTTCTGGAGTTGCGTTACTTGCCAAAGGAGAAAATTCGCTTCTTCCTGCTGCTGTTAATTTTTGTTTATTGATTTTTGGGTTTTCGCTCAAAATAGCCACGATTGCTGTTGCTCTTTTTGTAGATAAATCCCAGTTGTTTGCAATTGGTCCTGAACCTGCATACGGATCGTCATCTGTATGTCCTTCGATTAAAACAGAAAGATCTGGATTATCACCTAAAACTTTTCCAAGTTCTACAACGGCTCTTTTACCTTCTGTTCCAACAGCCCAGCTTCCTGAGTTGAAAAGCAATTTGTTTTCCATAGAAACATAAACTTTTCCGTTTTTGTGCTCCACTGTTAAACCTTTACCTTCAAAACCAGTTAATGCTTTAGATAAAGTTTCTTTTAGTTTACGCATTGCTTCTTCTTTCGCAGCAATCATATCTTCCAATTCTTTCAAACGATTTGCTGTTTTGTCCAAACGAGCTTGTTCGTCTGCAAGAGCTTTTCCTTTTGCTTCTAATTGTGCTAACAATTCACGGTTTTTAGCCAAATTTTTCTCTAACGCATCGTTGCTGTTTTTTTCTAATGCATTATAAGAATCTTGAAGCACTTTATATTTCTTTTGTTCCGCCGCAAGATCTGCTTTTTGTTTTGCCAAGTCATCTTTTGTGCTCGCCAAATCTTTAGTTAGTTTATCGCGATCCAGTTCTAACTGATTTTTTGCTTTCTTTAAATTATCATTTTCATCAGTTATAGAACGATTTTCTTTCTTCAAATCTGAATACTTCGTTTCTAAATCATTATAAATTTTCTTAGAAACACAAGACGTTGTGGACAAGGCTAATGCCAGCAATCCGATGGAAACTTTTTTAATCATCATTTTAATTGGTTTTATTTCGGGGCGTTTAACAAATCTGATTTTTCATCAAACTCCAAATTTTAAATTCTAAATTCCAAAAGCAAGAACTTGAACTCATACTTGAAATTTAAACTGCATTTTACTTTACAAGAACAATACCAAAGATTACTCAATTTCGACTAAAATCGGACAATGATCTGAATGCATAGCATCTGGTAGTATAACAGCTCTTTTTAATCTGCTTTCTAATGAGTCACTTACTAAATTATAATCGATACGCCAACCTTTGTTGTTACCTCTCGCCCCTGCACGGTAACTCCACCAAGAATAATGATGCGGTTCTTTATTAAAATGACGGAAACTATCAATAAATCCAGATTTCATAAAAGCATCCAACCAAGCACGTTCTGCCGGAAGAAATCCTGAAACCGTTTTGTTACGAACCGGATCGTGAATGTCAATTGCTTCGTGGCAGATGTTATAATCACCACAAATGATCAAGTTCGGAATCGTAACTTTTAATTCATTAATATAATTTTGAAAATCATCCATAAACATAAATTTATGATCCAATCTTTCGATGTTTGTTCCCGACGGAAGATACAAGCTCATAACAGAAACATCGTCAAAGTCTGCACGAAGATTTCTACCTTCAAAATCCATGTGATGAATACCTGTTCCAAAAACAATATTATTGGGTTTTGTTTTAGAAAGAATAGCCACGCCGCTGTACCCTTTTTTGGTTGCAGGATAGTAATACTGAAACGGATAACCCGCCGCTGTTATATCATCAACTGGAATTTGATCTTGTATTGCTTTTATTTCCTGAAGACATATTACATCAGGATTTGCTTGCTTTAGCCACTCAATAAAACCTTTGTTTATTGCTGCTCTAATTCCGTTTACATTATAAGAAATAATTTTCATCAGTGATTTTTTTAGGATTTCAAATGTAATAAAAAAGTGCAAAGTTTGTCTTGGAAACAATGAAAAGTAGACTTTTTTGTTATCTTTGCTCGCTGTTCTAATAAATTAAAAGTAGTACATGGGTTTAGTTACCGCGAAAGAAGTTGCAAAGGCAATAAATGTTGAAAAGTACGGAGTTTTCGGTACGTTTTCTGGCTGGATTCTTATGAAGGTTCTTAAGATCTCAACCCTTAATAAAATTTACGATCGTAATAAACATTTGGAAGACCTTGCTTTTTTGAATGGAATTTTGGATGAGATGGAAATCAAATTTGAAATACCTGAAGAAGATTTAAAACGTCTGCCAAAAGATGGTGCCTATATTACTATTTCAAATCATCCGCTTGGAGGAATTGACGGAATTTTACTTTTGAAATTAATGCTTGAAAGAGAGCCAAATTTCAAAATCATTGCCAATTTCCTATTACACAGAATTGTTCCGATGAAAAAATACATTATGCCGGTTAATCCTTTTGAAAATCATAAGGATGCAAAATCGAGTGTAATTGGTATTAAAGAAACTTTACGCCACTTGAGCGACGGAAAACCTTTAGGAATTTTTCCTGCAGGTGAAGTTTCTACTTATAAAGATGGCAAATTAGTTGTCGATAAACCTTGGGAAGAAGGTGCACTGAAATTAATCAGAAAAGCAAAAGTTCCTGTTGTTCCAATTTATTTCCACGCCAAAAACAGTAAATTATTCTATTGGCTTTCTAAAATCGATGATACTTTAAGAACCGCAAAACTTCCTTCTGAACTTTTAACGCAGAAAGACCGAGTTATTAAAGTTCGTATTGGAAAACCTATCTCTGTTAACGAGCAAAATGAAATCGAATCTTTTGAAGAATATTCAGAATTCTTAAGAAAGAAAACCTATATGTTGGCTAATCCTTTTGAAAAGGACACGAAACTGATCGATACAGCAACGGCAAGTCTTAAAATCACAAAAGCGCCAAAGAAAATTGCTACTGCAGCAAATGAATCAAAATTAATTGATGAAGTTCAGGCCTTAAGAAACAGTGACAGCAGATTTTTACAAAGTAAGAATTATGAAGTTTTCTTTGCTAGTGCAAAAGAAATTCCGAATATTTTACATGAAATTGGCCGTTTACGCGAAATCACTTTCCGTGAAGTTGGTGAAGGAACGAACGAATCTATTGACTTAGACGAATACGATCAATATTATCACCATATGTTCTTATGGGATGACGAAACCAAGAAAATCGCTGGAGCATACCGTATGGGATTAGGTTCTGAAATTTATCCAAAATACGGAATTGAAGGTTTCTATTTAACGGATCTTTTCAGATTTGAACCAGAACTTCATGATATGATGCACAAATCGATCGAAATGGGTCGTGCGTTTATTGTAAAAGAATATCAGCAAAAGCCAATGCCTTTGTTCTTATTATGGAAAGGTATTATTCATACTACTTTGCGCCATCCGGAGCATAAATATTTAGTTGGTGGTGTAAGTATCAGCAATCAGTTTTCAGATTTCTCTAAATCATTGATGATTGAGTTTATGAAATCAAACTATTACGATCCTTATATTGCACAGTACATTCACCCGAAAAAAGCATATAAAGTTAAACTGAAAGACGCAGACAAAGATTTCATCTTCGACGAAGCAGAATCGGATTTGAATAAATTTGATAAAATCATTGACGAATTAGAACCAGGAAACTTACGTTTGCCTGTTTTAATTAAAAAATACATCAAACAAAATGCAAGAGTTGTGGCGTTCAACGTCGATCCTCTTTTCAACAATGCTATTGATGGTTTAATGTACATTAGAATTGCAGATATTCCAGAAAGCACCATGAAACCTGTTATCGAAGAGTTTCAGATCGAACTGGAAAAGAAATTGTCTGAGAAAGAAGATTAAACTATATCATCATACAATAAAAAACTCATAAGTCTACACTTATGAGTTTTTCTTTTTTATAGTGTTCTTAAACCACTTCTTCCCTTTCTAAATTGAATATTTCTTCGCCAATGCTGTCCAGTTTATCCAATACAAATTGCGAACCAGATTCTTTCATTACTTGCCATTCTGCATTTGAAACAGGTACAATCCACAAGAAATTGGTTTTTGAATTTCCTAAAGTTGGCACACTCATTTTAGGCAAGACTTTTAATTTATTAGTAAGAACCGCATACTTGAATTTTTCGCTAACAGCGGCTTGAAATTCAACAGTATGTCCTTCTGCCAAAAAAGTGATATAATCCCACGGTATTGCTGTAGTGCCGCTTACAAAACTTGCCACACTATTGATTTGCTCGTTGGTTAATCCTGATTTCAAAATAATTCCAAGTTCAATTCTATTTATTTCGTCAGGATTTTCAAAATACATTTCGATTTTGGGCTGCGATCGCAATGATACTGCTACGGTAGCAAAAACAATCTTTTCTGGACCTTCATACACATACAAACCTTTCGGAGGCCATTCTGAATTATCTATTGCATAATACTTTTCGCTTTTCCCAAATACTTCATCATAATAATCCAAAATTTTTGGTTGTAATAACTGAAAAGGATTCTCATCTTCCTCCCATGCTTTTGCAAAATAAATTGCTTCTTTAATCCTTTTGTTCATTTCATTATCTGCTGAAAGTTCCCAAGCAAAATGTCCTTCTCCTTTACAATCACGTGCATATCCATAAAAATCACCACTGCCTCCCCAACTCGGAATTACACACAAAATTTCTCCATTTTCCAATAATGCTGCTCCATCTCCTTCTTCCAGCCAGACGATTTCAAGATCTTTAACATTAAGTAATTCCTGTCCTTGTGGAAATTTACAAAACTCTTTGGTCAACATAGGAGGAACGCCTTTTTCCATCAATTTTACCTCTATCTCTTCTGGTGCAGCAGTTAAATTTCTTATCCAACAGCTTTTTACACCAAAATCTTCATTATCTCCAAACAAATAAAAATAAGCCGTCCTGTTATCTTGTTCTACAATTGCTGTTAATGGACAACTAGGGCTTCTAACTTCAAGAACAACTTCTGGTTTTTCAATCTTATTATTGTTTCTACTAAATAATCCCATAATTTTATGATTAATATTTTTAGATTTAAACTTTACTCAAGTAACGAATTTTATTTAAAAAACACAAAAGCTCCATTTGCAAATGCCGACTAATTTTCATTATAAAAAAGCAAAATCTTTAAACATAAAAAAAGTCCCATTCAGAAATGAATGGGACTTTTTTTTATGTTTGTCAAAACCAGCCTTTGTAACCAACCTGATAGGTTTCGTAAAATTCGCGATCTGATTTTGTGAGGTAAATAATTCCTTCAATTATTCCTATCAAGGCTCCTATTCCTAAAGCCGCCGTTAGAAGTATTTGAATTAAACCTTCTTTGGTATAACCTAGATAGAATTTATGAATTCCTAAATACCCAAGTAAAATAGCCAAAATTCCGGCAATTATTTTTTTATTTTCCTGATCGTACCGCGGATTATTCCAATCTTCTCTTTTTGTATTTTCCATTTTTATTCCCTTTATAGTTAATAATACAGTTTTACAAATCGTTAAACTTCAGATTCAATCCGCGCAAACAAATCTACTTTTATTTGTCAACAACCATTGTTCTGGCAGCTAAATCATGAAGGGCTCTTTTATCGTCATTCAACAATGATGTCAAATAGATAAACGGAAAAACAGCACACATACCTTTAATTAAATTTCTCAAAATAACATTAAATGCAAGAATATCTCCATTTTGTTCATAATCAACAGCTTTGATAGACAAAGCTAATTTCCCTAACGAAGAACCTTTCAATAAAAGATCGCAGGCAATAAAATAAATAAAGGCAAACAAAATAACAAACAAAGTTGCTTCAGGCGCAATAAACGCAAGAGCAATATTTACAGCGTAGATTATTACTACATCCAAAATAAAAGCTCCTATCCTTTTTCCAAAATCGCAAGGAACAAGGCCAATGGCATGATTTTCTTCTTGCGACGTATTTCCTAATCTATTTCTTGTATCATACTCATGCGATGACAATACAGATCCAGGAACGTAAGTTGAGTTACAAAAGAAACAGTTTAATTCATCGCCCAGTTCTCTAATTTTAAGCAATGGAATAAAGAAAATATGAAAATAAAGTTGATAGTTTTTTAATTGATAACTTTCTTGTCTTCTGCAATTCGGGCATTCAAATTTTCCAGATTTAATAGTACTTTGAACTGTTTTTCTTCCGTAAATAATCATAAGGTTTTAAAATTTATAGGTTATGTTTCTTGTTTTTGGGGGAGTTTTGATTTAACAATCCAAAAAAATTGTTAAAAAAACCGAAACAATATTATTAAAAATTAACATACAAAACTAGTCTGCCCTATAATTAAAAAAGAAAAGATCTTCTACTTTAAATCTTTGCAACAATCTAAACGTTATAAATCGCTTTTATCTTATCTACAATTACTTGCGCCAAACGCTCATGGCTTTCAAAAGTCCATCCTGCGATGTGGGGCGTAAGTAAAACATTTTTTGATTCCATCAGATATTGAAGAGCTTCTGGGGTATTGTTTTCTTGAAAAAGCGTTTCAAAAGATAGTTTCTCATATTCCAAAACATCCAAACCAGCGCCAAATATTTTCTTTGCTTTCATCGCTTCAACCAAATCGGCAGTCACTATATTTTTACCACGAGAAGTATTTATGATCCAGAATGGCTTTTTAAATGCATTTATAAAGCTTTCATCGACCATTTTATCCGTTTCTGGTGTCCAAGGAAGGTGAAGACTTAAAACGTCTGTTTTTTCGCGTAATTCTTCAAGAGAAACTTGTTTGGCATTTTCGTCTCCAACATTATCCAAAATATCATAACATAAAACCTCTACATCAAAACCTCTCAACTTTTTAGCGAAAGCTTTGCCCATATTTCCGTAACCGATAATTCCGACTGTTTTCAAATCCAATTCATGTCCGCGGTTGCTTTCACGATTCCATTGTCCCGCTTTTACTTCGGCGTCGGCCTGATTCAAATTGTTGAATAAGGATAAAATTACACCAAGTGAATGTTCTGCAACAGCGTTGCGATTTCCTTCTGGAGCCGCAATGAGATGAATTCCTTTCGAGGAAGCATACTCACAATCAATACTTTCCAGACCTGCGCCAACTCTTGCAATAAATTGCAACTTTGTTGCAGCATCTAAAAAAGTCTTATCAATCTTGAATCGGCTTCGAATTACGATTCCGTTATAGTCTTGAATTTTTGCTTCGATTTCTTCTTTTGAAGATTTGAAATCAGCGTGATTTTCGAAACCAGCCTCTTCCAATTGATTCCAAAGAATTGGATTATTGCTGTCAATATGAAGAATTTTTATACTCATTTTGTGTTGAATTTTTATTAATACAAAAATACGGGAAATGTTTAAGATTTCATTTCAAGCGCTATGTTTTAATCTCGCAAAGAAGCAAAGTCGGAAACAAGAAACTCTAACAGCTAAAAAACAAAAAAATTTGTGCCTGTGTGCCTTCATGGCAAATCTCTTTTTATTGCACGATTTTTTTTTTAACTTTGAAAGTATTAGAATGACAAAGATCTGTCATAAATCTTCAGAAAATCTTCCCAAATGAAACTAACCAAGACTTTTAAAGCCTTTTTTGAAAACGAAAAATCAGGAGGAATTATCTTGCTCTTTGTCACGCTTTTATCACTTTTTCTTGCTAACTCATCTTTTCATGTTCCTTATGTTGCATTTTGGGAAAAAGAAATTGCAGGACACACCATAACCGATTGGATTAACGATGGATTAATGACAATCTTCTTCCTTTTAATAGGATTAGAATTGGAACGCGAAATTTACCACGGAGAATTATCTAATTTTAAAAATGCTTCATTACCAATAATGGCCGCATTTGGCGGAATGTTAGTTCCTGCTGCCATTTTTCTTGTTTTAAATTATGGAACTACAACGCAAAACGGCGCCGGAATTCCGATGGCGACCGATATCGCTTTTGCAATTGGTATTTTATCACTTCTTGGAAATAGAGTTCCCACTTCTTTAAAAGTCTTCTTAACTGCTTTAGCCGTAATTGACGATTTAGGAGCGATTATTGTCATTGCGATATTTTACACCACTTCGATCTCTTTTCTAAATCTCGGCATTGCGCTAGGAATCTGGATTATCTTGTTTGTTTTGAATCGAATGAAAATTCATAATCTTATTCCATATCTCGTTGGTGGCGTTATTATGTGGTATTTTATGCTGAATTCGGGAGTTCATGCGACAATAACTGGAGTTATTCTAGCATTTGTTATTCCGTTTGGCGATGGTGGCGAAAAAACTTCTTCGTACAAGTTACAGCATTTTCTACATCAGCCCGTCGCTTTTTTTATTTTGCCTCTATTCGCTGTTGCAAATACTGCTTTAACCATCGAATCAAACTGGCATGAAGGTTTAAACCACTCCAACACGTACGGAATTATTCTTGGCCTTGTAGTTGGAAAACCGCTCGGAATATTACTGTTTTCTTCTGTTGGTGTTACTTCTGGCCTATGCATGCTTCCAAAAAATTTAAAATGGTCGCATATTTTGGGCGCAGGAATGTTGGGCGGAATAGGTTTTACGATGTCCATTTTTATTACTGTTCTGGCTTTTAAAAATCCGGAAGTAATTGTTTTCTCAAAAATCGCTATTCTTATCGCCTCTTTCTTAGCCGGACTTTTAGGATTTATATTCTTAAAGTATGTTTTGAATAAAAAGCATAGTAATTTGCTCGATTTATGAATAAAATCCTAATCCTTATATTGTCTTTTTACCTGATTTTGAGTTCTTGCAATCAAAAAACAGAAACTGTTGCTGTTACCGAAAATGCAAAAAATGAAGCTATTTCAGCAGTAAACAATTCAAAAGATGAAATTGAAGGAACTTATAAAGCTGACGGATGTGATCTTTCGATAATAATTTCAAAAATCAAAAATGATTATCAATATGTTTTCAAATCCAATCTTAGAACTTTAAAAGGAAAAGCAAAGTATTCAAAAAGCAGTTCGGGTGAAAACTATATTACTTTAGAAGGAATTCAATGGGATGAATACGAAGGCGACATTAGCAATGAGGACGAAAATGATTCAATTCCCGAAAAAGAACTAGAAATCCCGATTGGAATTGATGCTTTGTATGTAAAAGATACGTTGACAATTCAGAATTACGGCAATGCAATGAATTATTACACAAAGATTTCGGAATGCGGATTGAAGTATATTCAGCTAATTAAAAAGTAATTCAGGTTGTCATCCTGAGGAACGAAGGATCACACCAGAAATTCTACAATCTAAATCGCCAATCTTTGCGGAATCTCAAGTGTGATCCTTCGTTCCTCAGGATGACAAATAGCACTTAACTAAAAAACAAAAATTCCAAATTCCACTAATAAATTGGAATTTGGAATTTTAAAATATTGGAATTTCTTTAAACCTATCCTTTGATTTGTTTCAAAGAAGTCTTGATTCCTTTAATTAATGACGAACTGAAACCATTGTGCTCCATTTCATTTAAACCCACAATTGTACAGCCTTGAGGCGTTGTTACGCGGTCGATTAATTGTTCTGGATGTACTCGTTCTTCTAAAAGCATTTTCGCAGCTCCTTTTACAGTTTGTGCTGCAATTGCTAAAGCGGTGTTAGAATCAAAACCGATTTCGATTCCTGCTTGCATAGACGCACGAATATAACGCAATGCATACGCTGTTCCGCACGCGCCTAAAACTGTCGCCGCATCCATTAACTTTTCGTCGATTACAGGAGCAGTTCCTAAATCTTGGAATAAATCAACAATTGGCGTAGCGTTTGCCGCATATTTTTCTGGGAAAGAAATACAAGTTGCCGATTCTCCAAACTGAGCCGCAATATTTGGCATAATGCGAACTACCGGATATTCGTAATTTGTTTTGGTTTGAAGCACTTCCAAAGACAATCCACTAACAGCAGAAGCTATTGTTTTGTTTTGAATGACAGGTAAAATTTCAGCCAAAACAGTATCAACCTGATACGGTTTTATGGTTAAAATTACCACATCTGCTTCCTGAATATTATGTTTATTATCATTTGAAACTGTAATTCCATATTCAGATAAATACTGAATACTTCCTGTGTTTCTTCTTGTGACAGTAACTTGGTTGTTTTTCGAGAATTTAGCAATTCCCAAGGCAATAGAAACCCCAAGGTTTCCTCCTCCAATAATGTGTACTTTCATTCTGGTTGGCTTTAATTATTTCTGGCTGATAAACAGCATTTTTTCCGCCTGTAAATTACGGAGATTTTAGAGATCTTAAATCACTGTAATCCGCTAATTTGTGGCAAAAATCTAAAATCCAAGAATTAAGTTTGCTACTCCAAAGTAGAGCATAATTCCAAAAACATCGTTGGTTGTCGTGATAAACGGACCAGTTGCAATTGCGGGGTCTATTTTATTTTTGTTAAGAAAGAGCGGCACTAAAGTTCCTAAAGTTGCGGCAAACAAAATCACCACAATCATGGAGATTGAAATCGCAAATCCGACCAAATATTGCTGATACATTATGGAATGATATCCTAACAAAAGCAATGAAATTATACTTCCAGAAATCATAGAAACGGTAATTTCTTTAGTAAAATAACCACGACTGAATTCTTTTAAAGTTCCGTTTGCCAAACCTTGAACCACGATTGCCGAAGCCTGAACTCCGATATTTCCTGCAGTTGCAGAAAGCAAAGGCACAAAAATGATTAAAGTTGAATATTTTTGAAAGGTACTTTCGTTTCCTTTTAAAACAAAAGAAGCCACAATTTCGATTACCATTCCGATTAAAAGCCAAGGTAAACGCGCTTTTGTCAATTCGTAAACGCTGTCATTCGATTCAACGTCTTGGGTAATACCCGCTGCTAACTGATAATCTTTATCGGCTTCTTCCTTGATTACGTCTACGATGTCGTCAATGGTAATTCTTCCAACCAAACGACCTAATTCGTCTACAACCGGAATTGCTTCTAAGTCATACTTCTGCATGATACGAGCGACCTCAATATCTTCTGTATCAACTTTTACAAAATTTAATTTTCGGATATAAACGTCACCAATTTGTGTTTTGGTTGACGAAGTCAATAGATCTTTAAGTGATAATCTTCCTTTTAAACGGTTTTCATCATCAACAACATAAATAGAATGTACTCTTGAAACGTTTTCTGCTTGAATTCGCATTTCCTTCACACAGGTCAAAACATTCCAGTTTTCATTTACTTTTACCAACTCTTTTCCCATCAAACCACCGGCCGTGTTCTCGTCGTAACGCAAAAGATCAACAATGTCTTTGGCGTGTTCAACGTCTACTAATTCCGAGATTACTTCTGCTTTGATATCATGCGAAAGTTCGGCAATAATATCGGCAGCGTCATTGGTTTCTAGCTCATCAAGCTCTTCCGCAATTTCTTTTGGTGAAAGTCGGCTTAAGATATTTTCACGTAGATCTTCTTCCAATTCCAGAAGAATTTCGGCTGTTTTATCACTATCTAAAACCTTAAAGATATAAGTAGCTTCGTCGAATTCTAGTTCTTCTAAAATTTCGGCTATATCGGCATGGTGCAAATCATTCAATAAAACTTCAAGTTCATTGTCGTTTTTACTAATGATTAGCTCTTCTAACTGGTGTATAAATTCTTTACTAACTTTGAACTCCATCGGCTTCTATTTTTTGAGTTAGTTCAATAAATTCATCGACACTTAACTGCTCGGGACGTTTATCAAAGATAGTGTCTTCTCGCAATTGGTCTGATAAATTTAATGTTTTCAAACTGTTACGTAATGTTTTTCGTCTCTGCTGAAAAGCCGTTTTTACAACCGTAAAAAACAACTTTTCACCACAAGGAAGACTGTAATCTTCCTTTCGGGTCATTTTCATCACACCCGATTTCACCTTGGGCGGAGGAATAAAAACATTTTCGTCTACAGTAAACAAATACTCAGTATCATAGAAAGCCTGTGCCAAGACAGACAAAATTCCGTATGTTTTTGATCCTTTTTTCTCGCAGATGCGCTCTGCAACTTCCTTTTGAAACATTCCAGAAAATTCTGGAATCTGATCTCTAAATTCTAATGTTCTAAAAACAATTTGAGAAGAGATGTTATAAGGAAAGTTACCAATAATAGCGAACTGCTTATTTTCGTAAACTTGATTTATATTGTATTTCAGGAAGTCTTCTGAAATAATTTTGTCTTTTAACTTTGGATAATTAGCATCTAAATACGCAACAGATTCCGTGTCAATCTCGATTACTCGAGTCACAACTGGTTTGTCAAGTAAATATTTAGTAAGCACACCCATCCCTGGTCCTATTTCTAAAACCTCATCATACCCTTTCATACTCAAAGTATCTGCAATGGCTTTTGCAATACTTTCATCTTTAAGAAAGTGCTGTCCTAAATGTTTTTTGGCTTTTACTTTTTCCATATTCATTATTCGCTTTCTGCTTTTATCAAAATATTAATACAATTTTTAATGAGCAGATCCTATAATCGTATTCATGAACATATATTGAAAATGAATAACGTCAAATTGAATTTTTTCTAAACCTGTCAACAGTCCAATGTTGGCTTTGTAACCGAATTTATAGTTTAAAAAATCTACACTTTTACCTTCCTTATTGATGAAGGTTTTATTCGTGTTAAATAGCTTTTCATTGTCCGCTTTAAAAGAAGCATAAACTCCAGGAGAAGACGTAATTATTTTATTTTGTTTGTAAAATTTATCTATTTTACCTTTTAAAACAGTATATTTTTGTTTTACAAATGCATCATAAAGTGCAGTATCATTTGTTACAAAACAATCTTCTTCTGAGATTTCTGATTTGATTTCGTCAATGTATTCATTAATTTCATTACCCGTATCATAAATCTGTGTTGCAAATCCTGTCATTTCTCCAAATGATTTAGGCGACTCTTCGTTTTTTACTTTCAACACTTGATATTTGGAAAAGACAATATTCTTTAAAATTTCCTTCGAAGTATTGTCAATTTCCCTAAATTCATTCAGCTGTAAAATAATCGATTTTGCTGTTTCTTCATCATTCTGCCCCTCTTTATTACTTTGACAACAAACATTCAGACTTAGCATTAGAAATAAGACGAGTTTAATTTGTAGTTTTTTCATAAAAAAGATGAGTGGACAAATACAATTTATTAAAAATTAATTTTTTGCAAATATACTTTTTTTAGCTATTAAGCAGATAGACCTGTTAATTTTAATCTTTAATATTATTATATCTTAGAAAACTGTTATTTCAGGCAAATTATAGTTGCTTCAAATTAAAAAATTAATGTTCTGAAATCACTTCCAATTCTGTTCTGAAAGAAAGCATTTTATCTGCAAACAAACTCAAAGCTTCTCTGTGAAATTCTGGTTCGTCTTCGATATAAAACTTATCCAAAGTTTCTTTGCTATCTGTTACATATTGTACAGAATAAGTAATGCCGCCCATTTCTTCTTCAACCAGAACTTTTACAATTCTTGCCGAGGAAAATTTCTGAGTTGCTAAAATTTCTGGTATGTGTTTTTCCTGCATCCATTTCAACCATTTTTCGTGGACGCTTTCGTGTATATTGGTGGTAACGTTGTAAATAATCATTTTTTCTTGTTTAATCGTTTATTCGGTTAAACGGTTAATCGATTAACCGCTTAAACAGAATTACAAATTCTTATCTCCTCTCAATTCTCGGTATTTTTTTCTGGCATCGACAAAGTAAATACTGTCTTGATGGTTAAAAATTACCTTTTCATATAAAGGCTTTGCTTTTTCTGGATCTTTTAGTTCGTCGTTGTAAATTTCAGCTGAGAAAAACAATGCTTCATCAACATAAATTCCGTCACTGTGATTGTCAATTATTTGTTGGTATTGGCTTAAAGCCGAAACATAATCCTTCTGACTTTCGTAAACCTTTCCCAAACGAAGTAATGTTACCGCTTCAATTTCTTGTCCTTTGTAGGTTTTTAAAATATTCTGAAACTGCGTTATCGCTTCTTGTTTTTTATTCTGATAAATTAAGAAATCTCCTTTTGCAAATTGTTTTAAAGCAACTTGAGTCGAATCTGCTGCCGTATTATCATTAATTAAAAGAAAATATTCAAGAGCGTCGTTTGCAATTAATTGTGTATTGGCTGCTTTTAATTCTTTGAATTGTTTGTTCGCCCATTCAAAATCGCCTTTGTAATAACTTGTTTTGGCTGCTTTCAAACTGGCTTCGTGCGCCATAACATCATTCTTTAAATCCAATTGAATCTGCGAATAATAAATCAATGCCTGATTGTACTTTTCTTCCAAAAGCAAAATATCGGCCAATTCCATTTTGGCATCGGCTTTTTGATATTCGTTTAAATTCAATTCTAACGCCTTTTTGACTACTGCCTTTCCTTCTTCTGTCTTCTTTAAATTAAAAGCCAGAAAATGAGCTTGAATCAGCTGCAAAGATAAGGTAAAAGGATTGATTTCGTAAGTTGCCAGCAATTGCTTTAATTCCTGATCGATTACCGGATAATCTTTTTCTTGTGCATTATTGATTTTGATCTGCATTAAATTCGCATTCGACTGTATCAATAAATCCAGATCTTTCGTGTTTTGAAGAATGAAAGTCAGAATTTCGATAGCTGTTTCATCATCCTCTTCATTCATTGCAAACTGACTCAAATTAACAATGCTCAATAAAGATTCTGGCTCACGTTTGTAAATTGCTTTTTCCTGAATAAATGCCTTTCCAAATTCTTTTTGCTGTACATAAAACCAACTCAAATAATGATTCCAGAAAACATCTTGATCTTTTTGGGTTTTTAAGATTAATGCTTTTCGCATGGCATCTTTAAAAGCGGTATTATCTGTTTCACCATTCATAAAACGAGACAATTGTGTCTGAATCAAATTCGTGTTTTGCGGATTGTTGAAAGATTCTGTCAATAATAAATCGATCATCTGATCGGTTTTCCCTAATTGACCGTACAACATTCCGATCTGAAAATTGAAATTGAAATTCGGCTGAATCTGCATCGCTGTTTGATAGGCTTTTAAAGCATATTCCAACAATACTTTTTTCTCAAATGAACTCGCAATTCCGTAAACATCGTTCGGACTTGTTTTTATTTTTTCGATTGCTTGTTCGTAGTAGTTTTTAGCTTTTGAATCATTTTTTTGCAATTGAAAATTATAACCTAATTCAACTAAAAAAACGCCTTGTTTGTAACGATTGTAACGATCCTGAATGGCTTTTTCTGCATTCGCAAATTGTTGCAATTGCTGGTAACAATCTACAGTTCGCAAAAAATATTGTGTATTGGAAGGAGCAGCTTTTAAAAGTTCTTCGTAACTGATTTTAGCTTTATCAAAATCTCCTTTATCATAATAATATTGAGCCAGCTGCTCGTTTTGACCAAATGCAAAACCAGAGTATAGTAAAACGATACAGATTAGAATGTCTTTCATATTTTTTAGTTTTCAGTCTCAGTCTCAGTTTTCAGTCGCAGCTCTCAGTCTCAGTCGCAGTCTCAGTTTACAAACTGTTACTGTAAAGTTTTCAGTTGCGGTCGCAGTTTTCAGTCTCCAAACTGTAAACTGTCACTGTAAACTGAGACTTTTTTAAGTTTCAAGTCGCGGTTGCAGTTTTCGGCATCACAAACTGTAAACTGCGACTGTAAACTGCGACTTTTTCAATTACTGTAAACTGTGACTCTTTTTACTTTTCCAAAAAATCAAACCTAAACCGATTAAAATAAACGGAATACTCAGAATCTGTCCCATATTAATCAGCATATTATTCTCGAAAGCTTCTTGATTTTCTTTGAAAAATTCAATTATAAAACGAGCTGTAAATAATAAAGTTAAGAAAGTTCCAAAGATTAATCCCTGCGCATTTCTGATTTTTTCTGATTTGTACATGTAAAGCAGGATTCCAAAAATCAACAAATAAGCAAAAGCTTCATACAATTGTGTTGGATGTCTCGGAATCAAATCGTCTCTTTGAAAAACAACTCCCCA
The DNA here is from genome assembly GCF_020026915.1 of Flavobacterium potami. Taxonomy (GTDB): domain Bacteria; phylum Bacteroidota; class Bacteroidia; order Flavobacteriales; family Flavobacteriaceae; genus Flavobacterium; species Flavobacterium potami. The sequence goes on from NZ_JAINUY010000004.1 coordinate 113,545, forward strand.
ATTTCCGTTGGTTGGTTTTCCGTAGATTTCAGAATTCATAAAATTCCCCATTCTGATAAAAGCGCCTGTTACAGGAACTGCGACCGCCATTTTATCCAAAAGTCCTAAGAATTGTACTTTATATTTTCGACAATATAAGATCATTGCCGTAATTACTCCGATTGAACCTCCGTGACTTGCCAAACCTTGATAACCCACAAATTGATAAACTCCTTTTATTTTTTGAATTGGTAAAAGAATTTCTATCGGATGTTTGAAGAAATAATCAGGTTCGTAAAAGAAACAATGCCCAAGTCTGGCACCTAAAACGGTTCCGACGATGACATAAATAAGTAAAGAATCGAGATTGTCTAAAGAAAGATTTTCTTTTTTGTAAATGTTTCTGACAATGTAAAAGCCAAGTAGAAGTCCGCAGGCAAAAAGAGCTCCGTAATATTTAAGAGGAAAACTATCTGTAATCCAGAATATAACGGGATCAACGTTCCAGTTTAAGATACCGTTTTTCATGTAGTCTCAGTTTTCAGTCTCAGTTTTCAGTTTTCAGTCTCAGTTAGCAGCCGAAACTGTAAACTGAGACTGTGACTGTAAACTAAAAACTAGTTTATAATATCAAATCCGCAGTAAGGACGTAAAACCTCTGGTATTACGATACCTTCTGGAGTTTGGTAGTTTTCAATAATTCCAGCTAAAACACGTGGAAGCGCCAATGAACTTCCGTTAAGTGTATGAGCCAATTGATTTTTTCCGTCTTTGTCTTTGAAACGTAATTTCAAGCGGTTTGCCTGGAAAGTTTCAAAGTTAGAAACAGAACTAATCTCTAACCAACGATCTTGTGCAGTAGAAAACACTTCAAAATCATAAGTCAAAGCAGATGTGAATCCCATATCGCCTCCACAAAGACGTAAAACTCTATATGGTAATTTCAATTCCTGAAGAATTTCTTTTACGTGTTCTACCATTCCGTCAAGCGCCGCATAAGAATTATCTGGATGCTCGACACGAACAATTTCTACTTTGTCAAATTGATGCAAACGGTTTAATCCACGAACGTGTGCTCCGTAAGAACCTGCTTCACGACGGAAACATGGTGTATACGCTGTATGTAAAACCGGAAGATCACTTTCGTTTAAAATAACATCACGGAATAAATTCGTAACTGGAACCTCAGCCGTTGGAATCAAATACAAATCATCAATTGTAGAATGATACATTTGTCCTTCTTTGTCTGGCAATTGACCTGTTCCAAAACCAGAAGCTTCGTTTACCAAATGCGGAACCTGAACTTCGTTGTATCCTGCAGCGGTATTTTTGTCTAAAAAGTAGTTGATCAAAGCACGTTGAAGTCTTGCTCCTTTTCCTTTATAAACAGGAAATCCTGCTCCGGTGATTTTTACACCTAATTCAAAATCAATGATATCGTATTTCTTTACCAATTCCCAGTGTGGTTGTGCGCCTTCGTGTAAAACTGGAATATCTCCTTCCTGAAAAACATTTAAGTTATCGTCTGGAGTTTTTCCTTCAGGAACAATATCAGCCGGAAGGTTTGGTAAAGTGTATAATTTATTGGTTAACTCAACAGCCAAAGCTTCTGCTTTTTCGCTCAGTTCTTTACTTTTTTCTTTTAGTGAAACTGTTTTTTCTTTTAAGATTGCTGCTTTAGCTTTCTCACCAGCTTTCATCAATTCACCAATATCTTTGGACAATTTATTAGATTCTGATAAAGTATTGTCTAATTCTACTTGTGCAGCACGACGGTTTTCGTCTAATTGAACCACTTCTTCAACAACGCTTTTAGCATCGATATTTCGTTTTGCTAAAGCTTTGATTACTTTCTCTTGATTGTCTCTAATAAATGCAATTTGTAACATAGCTTGTTTTTTATAACTATTCTATTTTTATAACGGAAGCAAATTTAATGAAATGTTTGTTAACATAAGGACAAAGTTTTAAAGGAAAACTTAAAACTCTTACAAACAGCAAAAGCACTCAAAAAGTGCTTTTGTTATGATTTGAAATTCGCAAAAAAATTACTCCAAGAAACGATGTCTGTCATCACGGTGAAAAGCATATTCTTTGCCATTATACTTTAGCTTTTCGGCTTCTTTTTTAGTTTTAAGATTGCTGTGTTCCTCTATACCATTTTCTGGATCACTTTCGACTGCTTCTTCGTAAGAGAAATTTTTAGTCACAATTAAATCGTAATAACCGTTTGTTTTTTGATCTCCAAAACTCATTCCGGTTTCTAAAGTCTCGATTTGGAAAGTTCCGCTTCCGTTAGAATCGCCGTTGGTTAAGAAAATTGGATATTCGTATAAGACTTTTTTAATTTCATTATTATCCAAAGTCAGCAAAGTAAATTTCTGTTCCGAGTACAAGACGATTCTGCTACTTGCACTTGCCTCTGTATAAAAAGCAACTGCCGGAGTGGTTTCGTTTAAATATACCAAATCTTTGAGAATATGCGATTTAGAAAAACGAATTGCTTCGTTATCATAATAACCTAAATTATTATCAAACTCTTCTGCAATTACACTTCCGTCTTCTCTATTTACAAACAAATATTTACGTTGAAAATAATTCCCAACTTCTCCTTCTTCTTCAGATTTGAGTATTTTTTTATTTTTTTCAACCGTAGTTAGGACAAAAAAAGTGGTTTTATCATCGTAATTGATAGAACTAGTTTCCCTAATTCTAATTGTAGAATATTTGATTTTAAGATTGGAGGCTACTTTTGAAAGCAATTCCAAATTCAATTCTTCTGAATCTGAAATGTCTTCCAGTTTTTTGAAAACCAGTTTTTTGAAAGGCTTTTTCAAACCTGTTTTTGTCTGCGAAAACAAATCCTGATTTTGAAAGTCTGTTTCGTTTTTGATTTTTTCGTTATTTCCGCAAGAAAGCAAAAACATCAAAACGGCACTTAAAAGTATAGTTTTTTTCATAGGCTAGATTTGGTTTGAAATTTTTGGGCGCTTCAAATATATAATTTTCTTACAAATACTACTAGAAAAATTAAAGTTTCGAAACCGTATTCTTAAAAACATTACTTATTTGCAACTAAAATACAGTTTTGTTATTACCAAAACAATTTAGTCTCTTTTAATTTCATGTCCGACAAACTCTTCTATAGCGGCAAACATTTCTTCAACCGAAAGTACTTCTGTGTCAGGATGCGATTTTAGAAATGCCGCATTCAATTCAACCAAATTTTCATCCAATTCAAAATAGGCATTGTTATTTAACACATCACGGAATGCACTTGGAACATCAAATTTTTCTTTTAGAAATTTCCCTAATTTAATGTTACTCTGCAAACGCAGTTTTCGACATTGTTCCTTAAATAACTCCAAATGTTTTTCGGCACCGATTAATGCCAAACCTTCTTCGATTAATTCGTTCAGTTCTTTATTCCAGCCTGAATCGTATACAAATTTCGAAAAGTTTCCTTCTGTATATTTTGAGGCATAAAAATCGAGATAATAACTCATCAAAGCATCTTCGTGAATCAGATCGTCGTCTATTTTTTCTTCGCGCATTAAATTGATTACTGAAATATTCGAATTCACAACATCTTGTGGATTTTCGCTGTTTGCCGCTGTTTCTGAAATAATGATTCTACCGAATTCCATTTGATTTTCTGTTTAAATGATAGTTTTGCAAAGTTGAGGGAAATAATTGATATAAAATTACTTTTATAATTGATTCACAAAAAATATCTTTGGATTACACAATCCTTTTACTCTTATTATATGTATAAGTCGTTTTTCCTCATAGCATTATTACTCATTGTGTTATCAAGTTGTCAAAAAAAAGAAATTGAGAAATATCAAATTGATGAAATTACATTCTCTTATCAGGGTGGATTAAAAATTCCCTATAATAAAGTCACAATATATGTCTTAAAAAATAACGACAGCGCAAAAGTTATTGTTCAATCTCGACCTTTGTTTGACCAACCAAAATGGAAATACAGCAATATTGACAAACGTTTTAACATCAATACAAAAACCTTTGAAGATTTTGCTGAAACCGCAAGGTCTTTTGATCAAATAAATATCGATAAAGCATATATCGTAGGCAATGACGGAAGTACGTGGGAAATAGAATTTGGTTCGAAAGGAAAAAATAAAAGCTATAGTTTTTGGAATCCTGAGTCAGAAACAAAAAATAGAGGTCTTACTGAATTTAGAAAAATGTTTGAGCGAATTATAGACATCTCTAAATTAAACAAAAAAGAAATTTTAGAGAATTAAAGCCTAATTTGTCTGATTTGGATTTGAATTGTAATGATAGAAATATTGAATAAGTAAAGGTCTAAAGAAATAGATTGAAATTTTTATTGTTTTTAAAGATATTCAGTACAATTTTTAATCAAAACTTTCGTTATCTTTAGATTAAATTGGAAATAACCTTCCTATTTAACGCAACCTTTTAAAAAGAATCACATCTTTTTAATAAAAGAACTTGCAAAAGTTCGACACCAAAACCAGAACTCATGAGACAGATTTACTTAATTTTCAGCATTCTGCTTGTTTTTTTAACAAGCTGTGATAAAGATGATTTACCACAATCTGATGTGCAATTTTCAGTAATTGGAAAAGGAGATTCTTTTCCTACTGATAAAAGCACAGCTCAAAGACATTTGGTTATTAACGACATAAAATCCTGGAACAACCTTAAAAAAGAAATGAATACTGCTGGCAATTTGTCTAAAAATCTAAAAGAAACCAACATTGATTTTAGTACGTTTCAGGTTATTGCTGTTATCGACAAAAACCAGAACAACAGCGGACATTCTATAGACATTATTTCACTAAATGAAAACCGAAACACGATAATTGTAAAAGTCGAAAAGCTAAAAAACGGTAATTCTTCTACTAAAAAATCGAGACCGTACGACATTATCAAAATAGCAAAAACAGACAAAAAAATTGTTTTTGAACAATAGTCAAATCGTTTTTACAATCCCTTATTCTCCGTCAACAAAGCTTTCAGTTCGTCTGTTTTTAGATATGCTGCAAAACGGCCGGAAAGTAATAACATTTCTTTTTCTTCGGGCGTTATTTTTAGTTTCGTTTCTACATGTGATGCATATTCATACAGCATCAGAAGTTCGCTGGCTCCGAAATCCTTAAAAGTTTCTTTGTCTAAACTAGAGAGCAAAGGTTCGCCAATTTTATCTTTTTTAAAACGTTCAACACCAAACTTTTCAATCAGATTGGCTTTAAAATCATCATGAAGTTTTAACCAGCTTGCCGCTTCGTCATCGGTATTTTTTAATTGCGTTACCAAATCTTCATATGCTTGATCTTTCTTCAATTTCAATAATTGATCACGTAAAGTCGTGAAACCGATAATCTGATAATTTGAAGTTGGAATTTTATAGCGATCCAAAATATTTTCGACATCTTTTTCAAAAGTCATATATCGGGTCTGAACCGTATATAAAGAAGCCGTTTCCAGCAAAGAAAGCAATCTTATTTTCTCATCATTTATAAAAGGAGCCTTTTTTCCTTGTCCCAAACAATCAATAAAAAGCGCTTTTTTATTTTTGTCTTTCACTTTTGAATCATTGTGAAGCAATTCAATCAACGTTTCATACCCCATATTATCAGATGCACCACCATCAATTACACATAAAATCTTATCTTGGTTTTTGATTCCGAATTTGGTTTTAGGAAGAACCCCTGGAAAAGCAGAACTTGCCGTAATAGCATAAGTAAGCGGAAAGTCGTAACCATTATTAATTTGATTTCCGTCAAGCGGAAGAGACGCTTTATTGGGAGCCAAAGACGAATTGATTTTCAGAGCACGAATAATATGCGGCATAAACGGAAAACGTTCTCCATTGTTATAAGCCGTTCCGTTGGCTACCATAATCGGCAATTGCGGATTGAGTTTGCTGTCTTTCGGAATAAAAAAATCAGATAATAACATTTGAGTTTTAAATTTATTCTGATTTTCTGGATTTGTGCTGTCGTATTGCAGTACTTCCAAATCTAAGCGCTGCGCCATAGAAACTTTCTCTCCTTTTTCGTTTCGACTATTATTTAAGAGCGAAAAAAGTGTTGCCGATTTATTGACATCCGATTTAAAAGCATCTGCCTTTGAAAAGTAAAATTCGTTAAAGGAACAATTATCATATTGCAATTTGTTTTTCAGAATCGTCAAATAATATCCCGCAGAATAGCAACCTCCAGAAACGGTAGAGAAATAATCAATTTCATTCAGAAAATTACGATTCGCATTGTCTTCCTTAACGTCTTCCAAACCCAAAAGAACGCCCATACTGAAAAACTGTGCCCGCGATCCACCACCAGAAATTCCGACTCCCAAAGCAATATTCGGATTCTGAATTCGATTATCACGATCCTGAACCGATTTGTATTCGTTTAAATTAACAGCCGGAATCGAATTATAATTGATCTCAGAAAAAAGATTGATCTTATTTTGAGCAATTCCTTCATTCATTAGAAAAAGAAAAAATAATCCTATCGAAAATCTTTTAAACATCATAAATGACAACTTTGTTTTTGATGGTTTAAAATTAGTTGAATTAATTCAAAATGAAAGATTTATGTCTCAATTTTTAACTTTTTTATAAAATATTAAAATAAAAAAACCGCATCTGGCAGAATACGGTTTAAATTATTTAAAACTAGAAAACTTCTTAGTTCGTTTTCATTGGTGGTAAATCGAATGCAACAGAATCGTGTTCGAAGTTGTTTCTGTGTCCTCCATCGCAGAATGGTTTGTTTTTAGACAATCCACAACGGCAAAGACCTAGTGCAGATCTTCCTTGTAAACCGTAAAGTGCTCCTTCTGGATCCATGATTTCAAAATCTCCTTCGATCTTGATAGAACCGTTTTTATTGATGATTAATTTAGTCTTGCTCATAAATTTTGTTTTTTTCGGCTGCAAAGATTGCGAAATATATTGTCATTTATAAGCTCGAAACGTAGTTTAAACTGGTTCTATTTTATTTGAGTTTTGCCACGAAGGCACTAAGGCGCAAAGTTTTTTTCTACATTAAAAGTTAAAGTAATCTCGCAAAGGCGCAGAGTCGCAAAATATTTTGTTTTAAGCTAAACATTAACCATGGGTTTGTCATTTCGAGGAACGAGAAATCACACTAGAAATTCCGTAAAGAAATTCACCAATCTTTGTCGATTAACGAGTGCGATTTCTCCTCCGTCGAAATGACAAACTAGAACAAAAATCTTCGTGCCTTAGCGTCTTAGCGGCAAAAAACCTAAAGCGTCTTATAAACAAAGTTTTTAAACTTTACACTTCCTTTTCCAATAGAACAAAGACCAATTCTTAATCCCAAGAAACCACTCAAAACATTATGATTGTATCCTGAAACTTCTACCGAGTTTTCGATTTTCTTCCAATCTTTTCCATCAAGGCTGTAGAACATATCAACCGTATTTTTGATATTTTTTAGTTTAAGAAAGACTTTTCGTTTATGCGTATTTTTCTCTGTTGGAAATTGCCACCCTCTCAAATTTGCCAAAATATTGTTCTGATCGGCTAATATTCCTGAGTAATATTTATTATCGTAAAAAAGCGTTAATCCGCCTATGGCATTGCCTTTAATTTCCATTTCAACCTCAGCAGAGTACGAATGTCCGCCTGGAACTACAACAAGTGGAGAACTGTTTCCTACTCCATCGCCTTCTCCTTCAATTGTTAATGTGTTGTTGGCTACTTTAAATCTTGAAGCTTCTACTCCATTATAAAATTTCCATTGTGGTTTAAGGGCCGAACCTCCGAAATTGTCACTCAAAGAAAATTCAGGAAGCGTTTTGCCTTTTGGTTTTGCAATGGGTTTATCGGTCTGTATGTTATCAGGAATTTTGTACCAACCATCTTTTGTCCATTCAACAGGTTGCAATAAAGTTTGGCGTCCTAAATTGTAATAATCTTTTTCGTAACCGTGAAAAATCATCCACCATTTTCCGTTTGCATCTTCAAAAACGGTGCTGTGCCCTTTTGACCACCAAGTTTCAGAACTGCTATTGGTTCTCACAATCGGATTATGTGGCGAGTTCTCCCAAGGGCCAAAAGGCGATTTTGATCTTGCCGAAATTACCATATGACTTGTCGCTGGTCCTGCGGTTCCGCCTTCGGCAACTGTCAAATAATAATATTCTCCGCGTTTGAACAATTTCGGCCCTTCCATACAAAAACATTCAATGCTCCATTCACGCGGAATTTTCCAACCATCGTAAACATGTTTTAATTCACTTGTTACCGAAAGTCCGTCTTTTGATAACGCTACATAACCGCCATTGCTGAAATATAAAAAGCGATTTCCTTTATCATCTGTCACGTGTCCCGGATCAATATTTCCGATTTTCAAATCTACAGGCTCACTCCACGGACCATTTATAGAATCGGCTGTTACGACAAAATTGGTATTATTGGCAGGAAAATAGATGTAATATTTGTTGTTGTATTTGATTAAATCGGGCGCCCAAACGGCTCCAACATATTTATGAAGCGCATTGGTTACAGGTTGCCAATTCATTAAATCGGTCGAATGCCAAATTAAAAGTCCAGGATAATAATCGAACGAAGAATGCACCACATAATAATCTTTTCCATCACGCAACAAACTCGGATCTGGATAATCGCCCGCAAAAATCGGATTAGAATATTGTCCTTGTTTTAGACTTTCTGCTGATTGCGATTGAGAATAACCACAATACGTAAACAATACTAAAAAGGTTAGATATATTTTTTTCATGTTTTTGATATTTTTTTCAAATATAGTCAAAAAGACCATAATGTTTTTGTGAAGGAGAATTTTGTTGGGTTATTACGCGGAGATGCGCTAAGGATTTTTATAGTTCTCGCAAAGACGCAAGGTCGCAAAGTTTTATTTTAAGCCAATAATTTACCGCACAGTTTGTCATTTCGAGGAACGAGAAATCACACTAGAAAATCCGTAAAGAAATTCACCAATCTTTGTCGATTAGCGAGTGCGATTTCTCGTTCCTCGAAATGACATACTAAGGAAAAAAACGCTACGTCTATGTTCCTTTGCGAGATTAATTTTCACTTCTTTCAAAAAAAATCTTTGCGAATCTCAGCGAAAAATCCTCCGTGCATCTCTGCGTAATAATGAAATCTCAATTCTATTGCTTATTTTTGCACTCTAAAATTCATATAATGACACAGAATCCAAAGAGATATACGATCACGGCGGCATTGCCTTACACCAACGGACCTATTCATATTGGTCACTTGGCGGGAGTTTATGTGCCTGCAGATATATATTCGAGATATTTAAGATTGCAAGGAAAAGATGTAGCATTTATTTGCGGAAGCGATGAACACGGGGTTGCGATCTCTATGAAAGCCAAAAAAGAAGGAGTTACACCACAGGAAGTTATTGATAAATATGATGGAATTATTCGCAAATCGTTCTCAGATTTCGGAATTTCATTTAACAATTATTCTAGAACTTCGGCAAAAATCCATCACGATACGGCTTCGGAATTCTTTAGAACATTATATGATAAAGGTGATTTTATCGAAGAAGTAACCGAACAATTATACGATGCAAAAGCAAATCAGTTTTTGGCAGACCGTTTTGTTGTGGGTACTTGCCCGAAATGTGATAATCCGGAAGCTTACGGAGATCAGTGTGAAAAATGTGGCTCTACGTTGAACGCGACCGATTTGATCAATCCAAAATCGACTATTACAGGAGAAACTCCTATTCTTAAAGAAACAAAACACTGGTTTTTACCTTTAGACAGATATACAGATTTCTTAACTAAATGGATTTTAGAAGGCCATAAAAGTGACTGGAAAACGAACGTTTACGGACAAGTAAAATCTTGGATCGATGCAGGATTAGAACCTCGTGCAGTAACACGTGACTTAGATTGGGGAATTGATGTTCCTGTTGAAGGTGCCGAAGGCAAAAAACTTTACGTTTGGTTTGATGCGCCAATTGGATACATTTCTTCTACAAAAGAATGGGCTGCTCGCGAAGGAAAAGATTGGGAACCATATTGGAAAGACGAAGAAACGAAATTGGTTCACTTTATCGGAAAAGATAATATTGTTTTCCACTGCATCATTTTCCCAGCAATGCTTAAAGCTGAAGGAAGTTATATTCTGCCAGACAACGTTCCAGCAAATGAGTTCTTGAATTTGGAAGGAAATAAACTTTCGACTTCTAAAAATTGGGCGGTTTGGTTGCACGAATATTTAGAGGAATTTCCAGACAAACAAGATGTTTTACGTTACGCTTTAACATCAAATGCGCCTGAAACAAAAGACAACGATTTTACTTGGAAAGATTTCCAAGCTAGAAATAACAACGAATTGGTTGCCGTTTTCGGAAACTTCGTGAATCGTGTTGTGGTTTTGACCAACAAATATTATGATGGTGTAATCCCAACTCCAAACGAATTTAGTGAAATTGACGAGGCTACTTTAAACGAATTAAAAGCTTATCCAGCTGTTATTGCAAGTTCGGTTGAGCGTTACAGATTCCGTGAAGCTTTGGGCGAATTGATGAATGTGGCTCGTTTAGGAAATAAATACTTGGCAGACGAAGAGCCTTGGAAAGTGATGAAAGACAATCCAGAGCGTGTAAAAACTCAAATGTATGTAGCGTTGCAAATTGCTGCTGCGTTGAGCGTTTTGGCTGAGCCATTTTTACCGTTTACAGCGGCTAAATTATCAAGAATCTTGAATTTAGGTGATTTGAAAGAACACTTTAAAGGATTCAGCAAATTCTTGAAAGAAAATCATCCAGGAGCTACAGATGTATTTTTGGATAAAACATTAGGTTGGAATGATATTTCTGAGCATTCAGATCTATTGCCAGCAGGACATAAAATTGGTGAAGCAGAATTGCTTTTTGCTAAAATCGAAGACGAAGAAATACAAAAACAAATAGATAAATTGGAAGCAACAAAAACAGCTAATTTGGCTGAAAACAAACAAGCTGAACCACAAAAAGATTTAATTCAGTTTGAGGATTTCGCGAAAATGGATATTCGTATCGGAACTATTTTGGAAGCTGAAAAAATGCCAAAAGCAAACAAACTTTTAGTGCTTAAAGTAGATACAGGAATCGATGTTCGTACCATTGTTTCGGGAATTGCTGAAAGTTTTTCTCCAGAAGAAATTATCGGAAAACGAGTTTCTGTATTAGCGAACTTAGCTCCAAGAGCTTTACGAGGTGTTGAAAGTCAAGGTATGATTTTAATGACAACAAATGCTGAAGGAAAATTAGTTTTCGTAAATCCAGATGCTGATGCACCAAATGGAGCGACTGTAAACTAAGATTTTAGACATTACAAATATTAAGCGTGAATCGATTGAATTTCTCAATTGATTCACGCTTTTTTCATTCTACAAATAGCTGTAAATACATTTTTCATCGAAATTAGTTTTCTTACAAAAAAAATGAGATATTAGCGCCAGAAGTTATTCGAAAAACTGAAAATTATGGAGCTATTAGAAAGTTTACCTACGTTGCTTAAATCTTTTTGGTACATCGCGATTCCAACAAGTTTGATTTTTCTTATTCAAACCATTATTACCTTTTCGGGTCTTGACATTGCCGATGGTTTCGACACCGATTTTGATGCACATCTTCATGATGGAGGCGATTTTCAATGGTTCTCTTTAAGAAACCTAATCAACTTTCTTTTAGGTTTTAGCTGGACCGGAATATCATTTTATTCTACGATTGGCGAAAAACCTTGGTTTCTAATTACGCTCGCTTTTGTTGTTGGAGTTTTGTTTGTGCTTTTGTTTTTCTTTGTCATCAAACAAGTGCAAAAACTAGCCGAAGACAATTCTTTTAAAATCACCAATACACTCGATAAAACTGCCAAAGTTTACCTGACCATTCCAGAAAACAAAACCGGAAAAGGCAAAATTATGATCAGTGTTAATGGCGCTTTTCATGAATTGGAAGCCATGACAGAAAAGGAAAGAATTCCTTCTGGAAGTGCAGTAAAAGTCATCAAAATCGAAAACAATATTTTAATCGTAGAAACCATATAACATAAATACAATGATAATGAACCCAATTATTTTGATTGCAGTTGCGGCAATCGTTCTATTCGTAACCATTTCGGCATTAATCTCGAGGTACAAACGATGTCCTTCAGATAAAATTTTAGTTATTTACGGTCGCACCGGCGGAACCTCAGCACGTTGTGTACATGGTGGAGGTGCTTTCATCTGGCCCGTTATTCAGGATTACTCTTTTCTGGATTTAAAACCGCTTTCTATCGAAGCCAATTTAACAAATGCTTTAAGCCGTCAGAACATTCGAGTTGATGTTCCTTGTCGATTTACCATTGCGATTTCTACAGAATCTGACAGTATGAATACGGCTGCTGAAAGATTGTTAGGTTTATCATCAGAACAAGTTCAGGAATTGGCAAAAGATATTTTATTTGGTCAGTTGCGTTTGGTTATTGCTACCATGACTATTGAAGAAATCAACTCGGACCGTGATAAATTTTTGGATAATATTTCTAAAAACGTTGATAGTGAATTGAAAAAGATTGGTTTGAAGTTAATCAACGTAAACGTTACCGATATTAGAGACGAATCTGGTTATATCGAAGCTTTAGGAAAAGAAGCTGCTGCAAAAGCCATCAACGAAGCAAAAATTAGTGTTGCCGAACAGGAAAAAATCGGGGAAATTGGTAAAGCTCTTGCCGATAGAGAAAAAGATACTCAAATTGCAGAAACGCACAGAGATCGTGATGTAAAAATCGCCATTACTCAAAAAGATAAAGAAATTAGTATTGCAACAGCTTCTAAAGATGAAACCATTGGTAAAGCCGAAGCTGAAAGAGATACAAGGGTAAAAACCTCTGAAGCCAATGCAATTGCGATTCAAGGAGAAAACGAAGCGAAAATTGCCATTGCAAATTCTGAAGCTATTCGTAGAGAAAGAGAAGCAGAATCTTTGCGTATTGCAATAGCAGCCGAAAAAGTACAACAAGCAAAAGCATTAGAAGAATCTTATCTTGCAGAACAAAAAGCTGAGTTGGCGCGTTCTGAAAGAGAACGTTCTACTCAAATTGCGAATATTGTAGTTCCTGCCGAAATTGCCAAACAAAGAGCGATTATCGAAGCACAAGCTGCTGCGGAAACCATCAGAGAAAACGCAAAAGGAGAAGCTGATGCCATTTTCGCTAAAATGGAAGCAGAAGCAAAAGGTCTTTTTGAAATCTTAACCAAACAAGCAGAAGGTTACAAAGATGTTGTGGCTGCAGCAGGCGGAGATCCTAGCAAAGCATTTCAACTTTTATTATTGGAGAAACTTCCTGAATTGGTTAAAACTCAAGTTGAAGCCGTTAAAAATATTAAAATTGACAAAATCACGGTTTGGGATTCTGGAAACGGTCAAGGCGAAAATGGTTCGACAGCCAACTTTGTTTCTGGAATGATGAAGACAGTTCCACCATTAAACGATTTATTCAATATGGCAGGATTAAATTTACCAACGTATTTAAAAGGTGAAGATACTCCGCCAGAAGTACCTCCAACAATTCAAGTTGAAGAAACGAAAGAATAAAAATCATTCTTTTTAAAATAAAAAAGCGCGAACCGATTATTATTTGTAATTGATTCGCGCTTTTTGCTTTTTGAATAACCAAAAGTGCTTAGATTTGTAAAAGAAAAACTTCTCAAAAACAAATCTTTTTATGCTCAAAAATTACATATTCTTAGTTCTTTTATTTTGCTGTTCAAGTATATTTTCTCAAGAAATTGTAAAAGAATTTGATTTTAAACTAGAAAGAAAAAGAGATTATTTTCAGGTTACAAACGAAGCCGAAAAAGAAGTTATTTTATTTCTAAATGATAAAGAAAAAATATCCTCCGTAAGATTTGATAGTAAATTTGAAATCAAAGATTCTCTTTCAACAGCAAGACCAGAAAAAACATATGCAGAAATCATCGGCTATAGCCAAAAAGAACACAATTATTTTCTTTTCTGGGGATCCAAAGACAGAAAACAGATAAATGTGCAGTCGTTTGATTTTGAAAAAAAAGAGATACAAGCAAAACCGCTTAATTTATCACTAAAAAAGGAAAAAGTAATTAAAGAAATTACGATCAACAATACATTTTATTTGATTACTATTATCAAAAACACGAGTATATTAAAACTCTATATTTCTGATGCTGATGGAAATTTAAATGAAAAAACGGTAGACTTGTCTAACTTTCAATTTAAGAATGATCTTGGTCACGATGTAGGTTTGTATTATATCTTATCTGATTTATTCCAGGATCCTACCATTGAAACTATTCATAATGATAGTCCGCCTTCATTAGCATTAAGCTCAAATAAACTTAAGGTCTACACGTATAAAAACGATGAAATCATTTTTACTTTTGACAACAATACCGATTTAACGGCTATACTGAAAATTAACCTCAACGATTTTACTGCAAGCTTAAAATCGATTGAACAACCTAAATTAGACAAAGAAGAATCTGATTTTATTTTACCTAAGTCAAATTCCTTTTTAATTGATGATAAGATTCTACAAATAAAAACAACCCCAAATGTTTTATTTTTCACCATTAGTGATCAAGATGGAAATAGAATTAATCAGTTTAAAACTTTACGAGATGAAGAGATAAGTTATAAAAACACAGATGTTTTTCAGGAAATGAAAAGCATTAAAAATAAAAAGGTTCTAGAAAAACCAAAACAGTTTATACGAAAAATCAATAACTCGGCTCCAGGAATATCTTGTTATAAATTAAATGGGTTGTATTATACTGTGATCGGAAGTTCACAAGATATCTCTCACAGTAGCGGTGGCGGAATGGGTCCAGGTTTTGGCGGTGGCGGTTTTGGCGGACCATCAATATCCTTCGGGTTTACATCCCGCTATACAATTGGAAATTTGGTTTCTTACCAAGACAAAAATGTTGTTTACACCAATTGTTTATTTGATGCTAATTTTAATCATTTAAATGATAAGATTGCCATTTCAGCGTTTGAAAAAGCGAGATTATTTTTAGAAGATAACAAAGAGCTTAACGAGAATACACCCCTTTTTAGCAAAGAAATATACAAAGACTTAATCGTTTTTAAATTCAACACCTCTTTGTATTTAGGAAACTATAATAAACAAAATAAAAAATATCAAATTTTTAGCTTTTCAGAGTAAACATTTCGTTTAGATAAGCTAATCAATATTACTTTCAATGAAAATTACCAAACCAAGATTAGCCTTAATTGCGGGAATACTTTGTATTTCAATCTTTCCAATCTTGGTAAAATTACGTTTAACTCCAGGGTTAATTTCGGCATTTTACCGAATGGCTTTTGCAGTTACTTTACTTTTACCTTATGTCATTATTACAGGAAATTTTAAACTTCCTAAACCAAAATTTTTGCTTTTGGCGGCTCTTTGCGGCGTTATATTCTCGTCGGATGTTGCCGTTTGGAATATCGCCATTCAGGAATCAAGCGCGACGCAGGCTTCGCTTTTGACAAATTTATCTCCAGTTTGGGTCGGAATCGGTTCCTTTTTCTTTTTGAAAGTTCGTCCAGCCACTAATTTTTGGATCGGAACTGTAGTTTCACTTTTCGGAATGATTACTTTGGTGGGTTTTGAGTTTTTTGTGGATCTGAATTTTGATAAAGCATTTCTTTTTGCGGTTTTATCCGGAATCTTATATTCGATTTATCTTTTAATCAGCAAAAATGTTTTATCGCAAGTTGATGTTCTTTCGTTCATGACGATCAGTTTGACCTCTTCCAGCATTTATTTGGGAATTTTATGTTATTCTCAAAACGAACCTTTTACAGGTTTTACAAATGCGGGCTGGTTTGTTTTGGTACTTCAAGCTGTAATTTGTCAATTGTGTGCCTGGCTTTCGATCAGTTACGCAACACAACACATGCGCGCAACCAGAGTTTCATTGAGTTTATTGAGCCAAGCGGTAATTACCTCGATTTTGGCTTGGTTGTTTTTGGAAGAAAAAATAACTTTACAAATGGTTTTCGGCGGAATCATTCTGCTTTTCGGAATCCGAATTACTTTTTACGATAAAACGATTTCTTTGAAAAGATTGTTTTCTAAGAGTTAAAGAACAGAACGCGGATGACGCGGATTTAAACGAATTTATAAAGATTAATTTTTGTATCTTAACAAAAAGGAATTTGTGCTAATTTGCGGAATTTGCGGTAAAAAAACAGATTAAACTCTAGACATTCAAGGCAAAAAATCCTCGCAATCATTTTAATCTGTGGCTAAAAAATTAGTGGAAATTCGTGAAATTGCTTCGCCAGTTCGCTATTGCTCTGGTCGTGGCAAACGAACCTGAAACTTGAAACAAAAAACACTTGAAACAAAAAACATCATGTTACATAAAACTAAAATACCAAACCTAAAAGTAATTGCATTTGATGCCGACGATACTTTGTTTGTAAACGAACCGTATTTCCAAGAAACCGAACATAAATTTTGCGCTTTGATGGAAGATTATCTTTCGCATCAAGGAATCTCTCAGGAATTATTCAAAATTGAAATTGCCAATCTGCCTTTTTATGGATACGGAATAAAAGGTTATATTCTTTCGATGATTGAGGCTGCGATGAACATTTCAAATAATACCATTCCTGTTGAAGTCATTGCAAAAATCATTCAATACGGAAAAGAACTGCTTGAAAAACCAATCGAACTTCTAGACGGAATCGAAGAAACTCTTGAAGCCTTAAAAGGAAAATATAAATTGGTTGTTGCCACAAAAGGCGATTTAAAAGATCAACACAGTAAATTACATCGTTCTGGTTTGGGACATTATTTTCATCATATCGAAGTAATGTCAGACAAACAAGAAGTTGATTACCAAAAATTGCTTGGACGTTTGGACATACAAGCACATGAATTTTTGATGATCGGAAACTCATTAAAATCAGATGTTCTTCCCGTTTTAGGAATTGGTGCTTATGCCGTTCACATTCCGTTTCATACGACTTGGGAGCACGAAAAAATTAATCATACCATAGAACACGAGCACTTTAGTTCCTTTGAAACTATTGCAGAAGTTGTTCCGAATTTATTATAATGAAAACACTTTTAGACTTAGAAAACTGGAATAGAAAAGAGCATTTTGCGCATTTCAAACAGATGGAAGAACCATTTTTTGGTGTCACTGTAGAAATAGATTGTACCAAAGCGTATCAAACCGCAAAAAGCTTGAATGCTTCTTTTTTCATTTTCTATTTGCATAAAACCTTGGCTGCTGTCAATGCCATTGAAAATTTTAAATATCGAATTTCAGACAATCAAATCTTCATTAATGATCGTGTTGATGCATCGGCAACAATCGGTCGCGAAGATGGCACTTTCGGATTTTCATTAATCGAATATCATCCAGATTTTAAAACATTTGAGCAAATTGTATTAACGGAAATCGATCGTATTCAAAAAACGACAGGACTTTTTACAAGATCTTTTGATGATGATAACCTAATACATTTCTCAGCAATTCCATGGTTGAATTTTAGCTCCATTACACACGCAAGGAGTTTCACGTATCCAGACAGCTGTCCAAAAATTTCATTTGGCAAAATGATGATTTCTGAAACCGGAAAAAGAACCATGTCGATGGCCGTTTACGTTCATCATGGATTAATGGACGGAATGCATGTGGGGCAGTTTGTAGATTATTTTCAAGAACTTATGAATGATTAAGAAATAATCCTTTTTAGTGTAAAACATGAAACAAATCTTTCTTTTTTTCTTTTTACTCTTTAGTACTGTTTTACTAAGTCAAACAGTATTGACTTCTTACCCCGTAGATTTTAAAAACAAGAAAGAACAAAGTGCCATTTTAAACGCAGAAAACAGCGTCACTCATGAGATATTTGCTTTTATAGCAACACCAGACAGTCTCTCTATATTAAAATACAACAGTGCCATTTTTTTAAAAGAAAAAATAACTACCTCACGAAAATTCGTTGAAGACAAATCTTTAATCGGTTATAGTTTTAGCGAAGATGGAAATCCAACTTTATACTGGTTTTCTGCGGTAGAAAAAAGCATTGTTTTGATCAAGTATTATCTGGAGAACAACACGAATAGAGCCTTAAAGTTTCAAATTCCGCTTGACGAAAAATCACTTTTGACTTACTATCAAAAAGACAATAATTTTTATATTTTGATGAAAGATAGGAAAAAACAGGGATTGACTGTTTTTATCTTTAAGAACGGAATAGCAGAAGAAAAATTCCTTGACTTCTCTCCTTTTGTTTTCCGTGATCGAAAAACCCAGCAAAAATCATTTAATCAGATTCTGATGGAAAATCCGATTGAAAAAATGGATGCTGGAGAATATAATCCGTTATTTAAAGTTTCGGCTAAAAGCAAATTATACACACTTCCCAATCGGTTAATTTTAACTTTGGATCAAAGTCTCAGAAAGACTCAATTGTTTGATATTAACTTGGAGAATTTAGAGATTAAAGAGAAGACTTTTTTACAGCCTGTTCCTCAAAAAAATCCAAAAAGAACAAATTCTTATTATCATGAAAACAAGTTGTATCAAATCTGTGTTAATTCTGATCAGCTTTTATTTGATATTAAAGATTACGAATCGGGCGAATCCGTAAAAACATTTTCAGTTTCAAAAAAAGACACGATTCAATTTAAAAATTCTCCTTTACTACTTCAAATCAATGATCGCAAACCGAAAGAATTAAAAAACACCGCTAAGTTTTTGCAATCGTTATCCTCTACAGATGTTGGTATTTCAGTTTTCAAAAACAGACAAAATCTCTTTTTTACTTTGGGAGGAACAGGTATAGAATCAAAATCAATTTCTATAAATCCTTTCAGTTTGATGGATGATTTTTATGGCGATTTTGCTTCTCCGAATTATTATAATCTGGACACCTATTATTCTGTCTTTTTCGAAAGTGTTTGGACCAAAAAACTGGAAACAACCAACCAAAACCAAGAACCTTTAGCAGCTGATAAAATCTATTCGTTTATCAACAGTCGTAAAGAAGTTTTTCTTCCAAATATTCTAAAATTAAACCATTACAGTATTTTAGGTTACTATGACCTATATTCCAAAGAATATGTTTTGCGAAAATTTACAGATGGATTCAACTAAAGTCAAATTACTTTTTAAAAACAGATTAACCATCCACAAACCCAAATTAACCTTATACTAACATATTTTAGACTTTTAAAGGAAGTTTTTACTTACAAAATATTGTTGTTTTGAGTCAAATTTAAAATCTCAAATAACAATGAAAAAAATTGTAATGACTCTTGCACTTGCCCTGGCTTTAACAGGAGTACATGCGCAAACAGAAAGTAACAACGGATTTAATAAATGGTCTATAGAATTAGCTGGTGGGCTTAACAAACCTCAACGCCCATTCTCAGAGAATTATTTTACTTCTACGCCAAGCCCGTTTGTAGCTGATTTAGGAGTTCGATATATGTTTAACAACAAATTTGGTTTAAAAGTTGACTTTGGCTACAACAGTTTTACTGCAAAATCTAGCTCTCTTGATTTTGATTCAAAATATTATAGAGTAGATTTACAGGCTGTTGCCAATTTAGGTCGAATCATGAATTTTGAAACTTGGACTAATACTTTTGGTTTATTAGGTCATGCTGGTTTTGGCTATGGTCAGTTAAGAAATGACAATTTTAAAGGAGCTGATGAAGTGGGGAACTTTATTGCTGGTGTAACTGGACAAATCAGATTATCAAACAGAATTGCTTTAACTGGAGATTTCTCTACTATTTTAAACGCATCGCAAGATCGTACTTTTGACGGAGCATATGTTGCAGATAACAGAGGTTTTTCTGGGTTGATTTTTAACGGAACTGTTGGTTTAAATATTTACTTAGGTAAAAACACAAAACATGCTGACTGGACGGTAATTTCAAATGACAACGTTGATCTATCTCCTTTAGAGAATAAAATTGCAGAGCTTGAAAATAAAATCAAAAATATCCCTGCGCCAAAAGAAACAATTATTGAAAAACAAATTGCTCAGCCAGTTGATAATGATTTGATCAAAAAAATGATCAATGACAAATATTACAGCGTGTATTTCGATTTCAACAAAACAACTCCAATCGAAAACTCAACTGCTGCTATCGATGTTGTTTTAAATTATTTAAGAAAAAATCCATCTGCATCACTTGATCTTGTGGGTTATGCTGATCAGGTTGGAAGTGCACAATACAATGAAAAATTATCAAATACTAGAGCAAACAACGTAAAAACGATTTTCGAAAAGGCAGGAATTGCTTCTTCTCGTTTAAATGTTATTGCAAATGGAGCAGATACATCAATTCAAAAAGATTCTGATGAAGCTAGAAGATTAGCCAGAAGAGTTACTTTCATCGTAAAATAATTCTCTTATTAATTGTTTTTCAAAAGTCCTTAAGAAAGTTTCTTAAGGACTTTTTTATTGCGTAAATTTAATACAATATAAATGTCTTTACGTTTGGAATAAAATTTGATGCATTATATCTATGAAAAAACTACTACTACTTTCACTTTTGTTTTCTAAAACAATCCTGTTGAGTCAAACAGTTTTAAATACTTTTCCCCTAAATCTAAATAATTTAGGACAGACTCAAATTTTAAATGTAGAAGATGAAAAAACGAATGACATCTACGCATTTGCATGGGACAATAAAAACATAACCATTTTGAAATACAATAAATCTGTATTTCTTACCAATCAATTTACTGATTCCATAAAGTATGAAAAGGACAGAAATTTACTTGGTTACACCATAAATCAGGAAAACAAACCAATGTTATTCTGGATTTCCAAAAATTCTAAAAATATCTTAATTAACAAATATGATCTAGATACCAAGACTTCGAAATCCTTAAATTTCAATTTCCCTGGTAATCACGAATACATCATTACCTCTTTCCAACAACACGATGCTTTTTATATTCTTGCAAAAGAAAAAGACTTCGAACATTTGCTTCTTTACAAATTCAAAGACGGTAATTGCGAAATAAAAATGCTTGATTTTTCAACTTTTGTTTTTAAAAATGACAGAAACGTAAACTTTTCTTTTAACGCACTGATAAAATACTTTCCCATTACCAAAATGGAATCGGATATTCTTAATCCAATAGACCTTGCCTCAAAAATAAGCAAGCTTTATGTACTTGACGATAGTATGATTCTGACATTTGACAATAGTTTGATAAAAACACAAGCCTTTGATATTGATATGAAAAGTGGAATCATTAAGGAAAAAACTTTTAACTTACCTGATTCTCAAAAAGAATCGCGAACATCAAATTCATTTTATAATGATAAAAAACTATTTCAAATGTTTGCCAGTAAAGAAGAGCTTTTGTTTGAAGTAAAAGATTTTGATTCAGGAAATACAATTAAGAAATATTCAATTTCAAAAAATGATAGTATTCCGTTTAAAACTTCTCCTTTCTTTGTTCAAATTGACAATAGAAGGCCTCAACAAATAAATAATACTGCAAAATTTTTAAAACATCTAGACGGACTTCCAGCTGGTATTTCTGTACTTAAAAACAAAAAAAGCAATTTTATTACTTTTAGCGGCTATGGAGAATATTCAGACTTCTATTATCAACCTGATTCTTTTGGTGATTTCGGAGAACGGGTACCTTACTCTATAAGCAAAATGGTTTATTTCGATGCTGTATTTGATGAAAAATTTGATCTTACAAAAGACAAAAAGCAAGAGCCATTTGCAATAGATAATTTATTCTACTTTTTAAATATCAATAAAAAGATATCATTGTTTACTACATTGAAACTAAAAGATTATTACATTTTAAGTTACTACGACAGTGCTACCAAACAATTTATTATGCGAAAATTTACCGATGGTTTTATGATGGAAGACAACGGAAATCCAATTATGAATAAGGCATTATTTTCAAACCCAGCTTCTTTTGGCAGCATTAAATCGCAATAATTTCATTGCGTTTTTCGTGTTCCCGAAAAAACGGAATGAATAATTTTTATTAATTTTACCAAAAAGACACATATTATGCTATCAAAAAATATTGAATCGGCTTTAAATAAGCAAATCAGAATAGAAGCAGAATCTTCACAAACTTATCTTTCAATGGCTTGTTGGGCTGAAGTACAAGGATTAGAAGGAATTGCTCAATTTATGTACACTCAGTCAGACGAAGAGCGTGCGCATATGCTTAAATTGGTAAAATACGTAAATGAACGTGGCGGACACGCTCAAGTTACAGATCTAAAAGCGCCTAAAACAACGTATTCAACTTTCAAAGAAATGTTCGAGGAGCTTTACAACCATGAACTTTTTGTTTCTCAATCAATTAACGAATTGGTGCATATTACTTTTGAAGAAAGAGATTATGCAAGTCATAATTTCTTACAATGGTACGTTTCTGAACAAATTGAAGAAGAAGCTACAGCAAAATCAATCTTAGACAAAATCAATTTGATTGGTGATGACAAAGGTGGACTTTACTTGTTTGACCGTGATATTCAGCAATTAACAGTTACTAGCTCAATTGCTATTAATCCAAAATAAAAAAAGTTAAAGTTTATTTAGAATATTTAAAAATTACTTTTTTCCTTTATATTTGTCTCTGTTTTTATAATACAGAGGAAAATTGGGCAAGAAAGAAAAAGACAAGGACAAAAAAAAGGATAAAAAAGACAAAAAAAATAAAGTTATCCTTGAGAAGATTAAGAAGATTGAAAACTGCAAATCTTCTTGCTGTGAGAAATATAAAAAAAGCGAAAAGAAGCGTTGCTCACGTTGTCCTATGTTTGATTTATTCAAAAAAACTGCTTAACAAAATATAGAAAAACCCATCAGATTTCTCTGGTGGGTTTTTTAGTTTTAAATTGCAGTCTCTTTCGATTTTTAAATTCATTATGGAAAACACTATTACAATCCCGAAATCAAGTCTTGATTTTTTAGTTCAATTAAAAGAAAACAACAACAAACCGTGGTTTGAAGCCAATAAAACACAATATTTAATCGAATTAAACCATATTGAAAACTTTGCTGGTGCTTTGCTGAAAGAACTTTCCAAAACCGATGTTTTAGAAAACACTTCGGGCAAAAAAAGCGTTTACAGAATTTATCGAGATATTCGTTTTTCTAAAGACAAAACTCCTTTCAAATATTATTGGGGCGGAAGTTATACTCGTGCAACTGCTGCAAGACGCGGTGGCTATTATTTTCATCTGGAAAAAGGAGGAAACAGCTTTTTCGCAGGAGCTTTTTGGGGACCAAGCGCTGCGGATTTGAAAAGAATAAGAGCAGAGTTTGCACAGGATCCTGAAACTTTTCAGAAAATACTAAATTCAAAAACTTTCAAAAGCAACTTTGGAACTTTACAAGGAGAACAATTGAAAACAAAACCAAAAGGTTTCGAAATGGACCATCCTGCAATTGATTTGCTTCGTTACAAACAATTTTTGGTTATAAAACGATTTTCGGATGAAGAAGTTTTGAGTGAGAATTTTTTGGAGCTCGCTTTAGATGCCTTTAAAAACATGCGTCCATTTTTTGATTATATGAGCGAAGTTTTAACCACAGATGTAAATGGAGCATCCATAATTTAACGTAAGTTATAAAAATAGCAAACCCGAAAGGTTTTAAGACCTATCGGGTTTTATTAAGTTAGCTTTGTCAAAATTTAAAACTTTGATAAAGCTTTTAATTTATTTGCTTAGAAGTAAAATTTCATTGACAACAACTTCTGTCACATAACGTTTTTCTCCGTTTTTATCATCGTAACTTCTGTGTGTCAATTTTCCTTCAACTGCAATTTCTTTTCCTTTTACGACATACTTCTCGATAAGTTCTGCAGTTTTTCCCCAAGCAATAACGCGATGCCATTCTGTTTGTTCTACTTTTTCACCTTTGTCATTCGTGTATTTTTCGTGCGTTGCAATGGTAAGTTGCGCATTTTTCTTACCATTATCAAAATTCTTGATTTCCGGATCATTCCCTACATTTCCGATTAATTGTACTTTGTTTCTCATTGCGTTCATGGCGTATATTATTTTAAGGTTATTATTAAATTGAATTCTTTTCCAAATCCAACAGTGCAAAGATGAAACAACCCAACAAAAACAGTCGGTAACTAACTATTTACTATCGAATGTAACTATTTGTAAGCGTTTGTAATTGGAAATTGTTTTTTGTATATTTGAGATAAATCTTACTATATGCAGGCAAAAATTAATAAAGTCGAATTACGAAATTTAGAAATTGAAGACTATAAACAACTGAAAAAATCAATGATTGAATCGTATCCTGAAATGGCCGATTCATATTGGGGTTCTGAAGATATTGAAAGACTTCTTTCTATATTTCCTGAAGGGCAATTGGTTATTTTGGTGGATGGAATTGTAGTAGGTTCTGCATTATCTCTTATTGTTGATGAAAAACTAGTAGAAAAAAGACATAATTACCAACAGATTAGTGGAGATTACACTTTCTCTACACATAATGACAACGCAGAAATTTTGTACGGAATTGATGTTTTTATTCACCCAAACTACAGAGGTTTGCGTTTAGGGCGTCGATTATACGATGCTAGAAAAGAACTGTGTGAGCAATTGAATTTGAAAGCCATTGTATTTGCAGGTAGAATTCCGAGTTATAGAGAACATGCTAAAAAAATGTCCCCTAAAACCTATATTGAAAAAGTACGAACCAAAGAATTATATGATCCCGTTTTGACTTTCCAGTTGAGCAACGATTTCCACGTTTTGCGAGTTATCAAAAATTATCTGGAAGGCGATGAAGAATCCAAAGAATTTGCTGTTTTACTGGAATGGAATAATATTTATTATGATGATAGTCCAAAACTGATTAATCTAAAGAAAAATGTAATTCGTTTGGGATTAATCCAGTGGCAGATGCGTCCGTTGAATAATGTGGAAGCACTTTTTGAACAAGCAGAATTTTTTATTGACGCCGTCTCTGGTTACGGATCTGATTTTGCCTTATTTCCCGAATTATTTACGGCACCATTAATGGCCGATTACAATCATTTATCTGAAGCAGAGGCAATTCGTGAACTCGCGAGACACACAGATCCAATTAAAAAGCGTTTTCAAGAATTTGCTATTTCATACAATATCAATATTATCACGGGAAGTATGCCTTATGTAGAGGGCGGAAATCTTTACAATGTCGGTTTTTTATGCAAACGAGACGGAACTTACGAAATGTATACCAAAATTCATATTACACCAAATGAAGTAATTCATTGGGGAATGAAAGGCGGATCAGAATTTAAAACTTTCGATACCGATTGTGGTAAAATCGGAATTTTGATCTGTTATGATGTCGAGTTTCCGGAACTTTCCAGACTTTTGGCAGACGAAGGAATGAACATTTTATTTGTACCATTTTTAACGGATACACAAAACGGTTACACGCGTGTAAAACATTGTTCACAGGCTCGTGCGATCGAAAATGAGTGTTATGTAGCCATAGCAGGTTGCGTTGGAAATCTTCCAAAAGTAAACAATATGGATATCCAATATGCGCAATCTTCTGTCTTTACGCCATCCGATTTTGCTTTTCCAAGTAACGGAATCAAAGCGGAAGCTACGCCAAACACAGAAATGACGCTTATTGTTGATGTTGATCTGAATTTATTGAAGGAGCTTCACGAACATGGAAGTGTAAAAACGCTAAAAGACCGTAGATCTGATCTTTATGAAATTAAAAAATTGAATTCATGAAAACCTGTCCCGAATGTTCTGCCAAAATTGTTGGCCGTGAAGATAAAAAATTTTGTTCCGATGGCTGTCGCAACGCCTTTAATAACAAAATGAATAAAGATAGTACGAATTTCATGCGAAATATAAACAACAAGTTACGCAAAAATTACCGTATTTTGGCAGAGTTAAATGTAGATGGAAAATCTAAAGCTACTCGGGACAAAATGTTAAACAAAGGTTTTGATTTTGAGTTCTTTACCAATATATTGCAAACCAAGACAGGAAATACATATTATTTCTTGTACGATCAGGGCTATCGTTCCTTGGACAATGATTATTTTATGCTTGTTAAAAAAGAAATATAGATAGTATTTATTCACCATGAGAAAAAACCAAACCTCAATTCTAGCCATAACCTGCGTTTTAGCTTTACTTGGCATAATATACGCCACGATGATGCCGCAAGGAATCTCTAAAGATGATGAAGCGCTCGCAGAATTTTCGACGGAAAGAGCCTTAAACCAAGTTGAGATTATTGCACAGAAACCGCATTACGTCGGATCAACCAATCATGAATTGGTTGCTAATTATCTTAAACTAGAACTAAACAGGATTGGTTTAGAAACAAGCGTTCAAGAAGGTTTTACTCTAAATGATAAAGGTCTTTTAGTAAAGTCAAAAAATATTTTGGCTCGCATTAAAGGAACAAACAATACCAAAGCACTTTTACTACTTTCACATTATGACAGTGCGCCCCATTCTTTTTCAAAAGGAGCGAGCGATGACGCTTCGGGAGTTGCCACTATTTTAGAAGGTGTTCGTGCTTTTCTTTACTCCAAACATCCTCAAAAAAATGATATTATTATCTTATTTTCTGATGCTGAAGAATTAGGTCTAAACGGAGCCGCTTTATTCGTAAACAAACATCCGTGGGCAAAAGATGTAGGTTTGGTTTTGAACTTTGAAGCTCGAGGGACTTCTGGACCAAGTTATATGCTGATGGAAACCAATAAAGGAAATGAAGCGATGGTAAGAGAATTTTCTAACGCCAAAACTACTTATCCGGTTTCAAACTCATTGATGTACAGCATTTACAAAATGCTTCCAAATGATACTGATTTAACTGTTTTTAGAGAACAAGGAAATATTCAAGGCTTCAATTTTGCTTTTATCGACGGACATTTTAATTATCATACACAACAAGATGATGTTCAGCATTTGAACAAAACAACTTTAGCTCATCAAGGAACTTATTTAATGCCTTTATTGAGATACCTAACCAACATTGATTTAACAAAAACAGAATCTACCGAAGACAATGTTTATTTCAGCGCTCCATTTTCATTCATCAGTTATCCTTTTTCTTGGGTAATGCCAATGACTTTGATTGCCTTTGGATTATTGGTTTTATTTTTATTTGTTGGAAAAGCAAAAAAAATCATTTCATTTAGAGATATTTTTAAGGGGTTTGTGCCACTTTTAGGTTCTATAATCATCTCCGGATTAGTAACTTTTTTAGGATGGAAACTTATTCTTGAAATTTATCCGCAATATTCTGATCTCTTAAACGGATTTACTTATAATGGTCACGCGTACATTGGCGCTTTTGTAACTTTGAGTATCGCAATCTGTTTTGCTTTTTACCATCATTTTTCTGAAGCAAAAATTACGATGAACCATTTTGTTGCGCCTTTGCTACTTTGGATTGTCATCAATGCTTACTTAGCCAATAGTTTAACGGGTGCAGGTTTCTTGATTATTCCGGTCTATTTCGGCATATTATTGTTCGGAATATTTGTCTTTACCCAGCATTATAGCTTAGGAATGAACTTAATCTTCAGCATTCCTGCTTTGGCAATCATTGCTCCTTTTATTGTAATGTTCCCTGTTGGTTTAGGACTTAAAATTTTGTTTGGAAGTGCCATTCTAACCGTTCTACTCTTCGGATTATTGTTGCCAATTTTTGGCGCATTCGCCAGAAAAGGCGCTTGGATAGTGGTTTTCTTTTTGGCTTCAATTTCATTTTTCGTATACGCAGGTTATAATTCTGGTTACGAATACGGAAAAGCAAAATCGAACAGTTTGTTGTATGTTTTAAACGCCGACAATAATTCTGCTTCTTGGACCACTTACGACACCAATTTAGACGAATGGACAAAATCTTATTTGGGTGAGAAAAATCAAAAAGCGGTTGGCTTAAATACGCTTCCGCTTGCGAGCAAATACAATACAACATTTACTTACAGCGCTATCGCTCCAGTTGTCGAGGTTCCGAGACCAACAATTGAATTTTTAAGAGACAGTGTTATTGGAAATAATAGATATTTGAAAATCAAGATTACTCCAAACAGAAAAGTAAATCGTTATGATATTTATGCCAATCCGAAAATGACGTTTTATAACTTTAAAGCAAATGGAGTTGCAACTTCAGGAGAAAAAGGAAACCGTTTACAAAGGGAAGACAGCAAAATTTTATGCTATTATGTTGTGGGGAATGAACCACTTGTAATGGAATTCTACATTCAGAAATCATCTCTTTTTGATATGGATTTAATGGAAAGCTCTTTTGATTTGATGAGCAATCCGTTGTTAAACGTTAAACCAAGAAGCAATTGGATGATGCCAACACCTTTTGTTCTTAATGATGCCGTTTTACTGCATCAAAAAATAAAAAGATATACTGCTCCTGTAAAAACCATTGAACCAGTTGTTGTAAAAGATAGTTTGGCTGTTTCTAAAGACAGTATAATACCCGTTGCGAAACCTGAATAGATATTCTGCTAACCCTTACATTCGACCATAAAATGAAAAAAAATTACCTTCTTTTTTTAGTTTTTACGAGTTTCTCTGCGATGCATTCTCAAACTATTGAAGAGAAAATTGCTTCAAAAGCATGTGAATGTCTTCAGAAAAAAACGAATATTACAAGAGATATTTATATAGAATGTCTAACCAGTAATATGGGCGAATTGGTTTTGACAGATAAAGATCCGAAGATTCGGGAATCAATTAATACTGTTGACGGAATTCAAAATATGATTCTGAGAGCCGAATCTTTAGTTGCTAAGAAATGTCCTGATTTGGTACCGCCTGTAGTGGAAAATAAAGAAGATATTTTTTATGGTAAGTCCAAAAATAAGAATGCGCAAAATTCTTATACAATCGGGCAGGATTTCATGAACCAAGAAAACTATAAGATGGCCGTTGAAAGTTTTCAGTTAGCCATTAAAGAAGATCCTACTTTTGTTTTGGCACTAGATGACATGGCCGTTTCTTACAGACAATTAAATGACTATGAAAATGCCATAAAATATTATAAAAAATCTCTAGAAATCTATCCTGAAGGTAGTTTTGCTTTAATGAATATTGGCGTTGTTTATACTTTTAAATCAGATTACAAGACCGCTCTTTCGTATTATGAAAAATTAATACAATATCATCCTGATAATGCCGAAGGATATTTTGGAGCTGGAAAAAGTTATTTCTTACTCAAAGACGATGAAAAAGCATTGGATAACATTTGTATAGCACATATCATTTATACTAATGAAAAGTCAGATTATGTTAAAGATTCTGAAAAACTTTTAGCGGGAATCTACCAAAAAATGAAATCGGAAAACAAAGAAGAAGTATTCAAAAAAATTGCCGCAAAAAACAATATTAAAATAGATTAAAAAGACAACAGGTATTTCTATAAACATCCAGGAGATCTTAAAAAAAGTAATTCTTCAGACATAAAAAACAGCCGTAGAGTCTTAAAGGCAATAATCATTTGCAACTTTGTACCTTTGCGTCTCTGAACTTCGCAAAATGACAAAAATAAGCATACTCGGCTGTGGTTGGCTAGGCCTTCCTTTGGCAAAAAACTTAATTCTCAAAGGAAATGCTGTAAATGGCTCAACTACATCTGAAAACAAACTCTCTATTTTAAAAGATGCCGGAATAAATCCGTTTTTAGTAACGCTTGAAAGCGAAGGTGTTTCTGAAAGCATTCAAAATTTTTTGAACGAAAGCGAAATCTTAATTATTGATATTCCACCAAAATTACGAGTAGATAATCCTGACTCTGACAAGAAAGTTTTTGTAGAAAAAATCAAAAATCTGATTCCATTTATAGAAAAATCAACTGTTACAAAAGTTCTTTTTGTAAGTTCAACTTCTGTTTATGGTGATAATAATGATTTTATCACAGAAGAAACTATTCCAAACCCAGAAACAGAAAGCGGCAAGCAATTGCTTTTGACCGAAAAAATCCTTCAAGGAAATCAAAACTTCGAAACCACAATTTTACGTTTCGGCGGATTAATTGGCGAAGATCGTCATCCTGTGAAGTTCCTGGCTGGAAAGGAAAACTTAGAAAATCCAGATGCTCCCATCAATTTAATTCATCTAAATGACTGTATTGCTATTGTTGAAAAAATCATCAATGAGTCCAAATGGAATGAAGTTTTTAACGCCGTTGCGCCTTTTCATCCAACAAGAGAGGAATATTATACACAAAAAGCCATCGAAATAAATTTGGCAACTCCAAAATTCAGTTCAGAAAAAACGAATATCAAAAAGATAATTTCCAGCGAAAAAATTGAAAGCATTTTACAATTTTCTTTTAATTTAGAAAACTATTAGATTTATATGTTAGGCTGAGCGAAGTCGAAGCCATTACAAATTTAATAAGACTTCGACTTCGCTCAGGTTGACACTCGTTTAAGAACAGGAAATAAGTTTTAAATGAACTTATATCACTTATCTGGTTCAAAAATATTTGCGAACTTTGCGTAAACCTTAACGCCTTTTCGGTTAAAAATTATGGAAACAGTTTTCATCAACTCGCCTCTCGGAATCACCAAAATTATTGGAGATGAGAATGGTATT
The DNA here is from genome assembly GCF_020026915.1 of Flavobacterium potami. Lineage (GTDB taxonomy): Bacteria > Bacteroidota > Bacteroidia > Flavobacteriales > Flavobacteriaceae > Flavobacterium > Flavobacterium potami. The sequence continues at coordinate 144,153 of NZ_JAINUY010000004.1, forward strand.
TCGGTAATTTCTGTTTCTGATGTAGGTACAAATGATGTTTCGGAAACCATTCCAGAAGTTTTACAAGATGCCGTTTCGCAGTTAAATGAGTATTTTGAAGGCAAAAGGACCGATTTTGATCTGAAATTAAATCCAAAAGGAACCGAATTTCAACAAAAAGTTTGGAAAGCATTATTGGAAATTCCATACGGAAAAACGGTAAGTTATACGGATCAAACTAAGAAATTGGGAGATGTAAAAGCAATTCGCGCCGTAGCATCTGCAAATGGTAAAAATCCGCTTTGGATTGTAGTTCCCTGCCACCGCGTTATCGGAACAAACGGATCTTTAACTGGATATGCCGGCGGATTGTCTCGCAAAAAATGGCTTTTGGAACATGAATCGCCATCTCAACAACAAAGTTTGTTTTAATGTTTATTAGATTATGGCTAAAATAATTTTAGAAAGTTGGAGAGAGGGTATAAAAGGAGTTTCGTTTGTAAAAATGCAAAATGAAATCTTAAGAATAGGTTTGAAAGAAAGCAAAGCTAATTTTGATAGTCTTTTAGAAAATATTCCAATAACTCTCGAAATTGAAGATGAAAATTTAGCTCAATATTTTTTTAAAGAAGCAGTAAGACTTGGAGTCAATTGTCAATTTATAAAATAAAATCTTAAAAATAGTAAGAATTTTACGCATATTTGCAAAACTTAAATCTAATATCTAAGAAGTCTAAAAATATGATTGAAAAAATAAACCTCAATAACATTTTATTTCTTGATATAGAAACCGTTCCAGAAGAAGAGAATTTCAATTCGCTTGACGCGGAAATGCAATCACTTTGGGATTTAAAAACACAATATCAACGAAAAGATGAGTTTTCTCCAGAAGAATTCTACGAACGCGCCGGAATTTGGGCTGAATTCGGAAAGATAATCTGTATTTCTGTTGGCTTTTTTACTATCAAAGGAGATATTAGAAATTTTAGAGTAACTTCATTTTTTGGCGAAGAAAAGAAAATCCTAAAAGATTTTTCGAATCTAATCAACAATCATTTCAATCAGCCGCAGCATTTAATGTGCGGACATAATTCAAAGGAATTCGATATTCCGTTTATTGCAAGAAGGATGATCATTAATCAAATACCCATTCCTGAAAAGCTGAATTTATTTGGCAAAAAACCTTGGGAAATTCCGCATCTAGATACTTTAGAATTATGGAAATTTGGTGATTACAAGCATTTTACCTCTTTAAAATTGTTAACCAAGATTCTCGGAGTTCCTTCTCCAAAAGGCGATATCGACGGAAGTCAGGTGGCACATGTTTTTTATGTAGAAAAAGACATTGACAGAATTGTAACGTATTGCGAAAAGGATACGATTGCCGTGGCGCAGATTTTTCTTCGTTTAAGAAGAGAAGATTTATTGATTGAGGAAGAAATTATTCATGTGTAATTGAAGCGACAAAGCGACAAAGGGACAGAGAAACAAAGGCACAAAGTTTTAAATGAACTTATATAACTTATATGGTTTAAAAAAATGACACACGAGGAGATTTCACATTATCGTTTGGTTGCTCAAAAGCTTTACAAAACAAGTTTGTGTTCGCCACAGGAAGTAGTCAAACATTTTGGTGCCATGCAAGCTCAGGATTATGCAATGGCAAAATGGGCAATTGGTTCTCGCTGCGATTCATCTGAAAAAGAGATTGAAGAAGCTATTAATTCAGGAAAAATTATTCGAACTCATATTTTGCGCCCAACCTGGCATTTTGTTTCTCCAGACGATATTTTTTGGATGTTAGAACTTTCAGCTCCGCAAGTGAAACGTTTTACAGCTTCTGCAGCCAAAAATTTTGGTTATGATGAAAAAAAGCTAAATCAAACCAATAATTCAATTGAAAAACTATTAGCTGGAAATAATCATTTAACCCGAAATGAAATCATGCAGGCACTTGGAATTACAAAAACCGGAAGCGATGATTATTTGAGTGCTGCGATTATGATGAACGCCGAATTGGATGGTTTGGTTTGCAATGGACAAATGAAAGGCAAACAAATTACTTACGCTTTGCTTGAAGAAAGAGTTCCGAAACCAAAAACTCAATTATCAAAAGAAGAGGCTTTAGCAAAACTCGCTCTCCGTTATTTTGAAAGTCATGGTCCTGCAACTGTCTCTGATTTTTCGTGGTGGTCAGGATTTCCTGTTACCATCTGCAAGAAAACACTAAATGCAATAGAGTTGCAATTAAATCAAATTACCATTGATAATCAGCAATATTGGTTTAAAAAAGGGCTTTTAGATCAAGATAACTTTCGCGAAAGCGTACTTTTTCTTCCTTCTTTTGATGAGATTTTAATTTCGTATAAAACGCGTGAAGCTTCTTTTAATACCGAACATCAATCTAAAGTTTTTACCAACAATGGTATTTTTAAACCCATCATTTTAGAAAACGGAAAAGTAATCGGAATCTGGAAAAGGACTGTTAAAAAGGATCATGTTAAAATAGAAACGGAATTTTTTAAAGAAATTGAATCAAGCAAAAAACAGATTCTTTTTGAAGGAATTAAATCTTTTGAAACGTATTTGGGAACTAAAAGTGTCATTGAATAGACTTTTTTTGATTTAAAAAATACCTTTCATATCCATTCTATCTTGTTTCGTTACTAAAATCTTTATGCTTATTATTGCTAAATAATTACATTTACAAAAAATTAGAATTATGGTATTGAGCAGATTTTGGTTAACGATTTTTATTTCTTCTATTGTTTTTATTGTGTTCAGTCTGTTTACAGTCAATACGTATACCATTGATTCTGTTTTGAATGGAAAGAAAGACGATCCTATTTTAGTTTCAGAAAAATACATCGAAGAACTTCCTTCTTTCATCAAAGACAGCATAAAAAAGGCGCCAGATCAGACCATGATTGTCAATCGTGATACGCTAAATGCTGACTCGACTTACGTTTACAAAAATAAAACAGTAAAAATTTATAGTGGACTACAAAAATCTGATGGTTTATTACCAACTTGTAAAAGCACTTTGGTAGATTTAATTCTGCCACTTATTGCCTATCTGGCCTTTTTCTGCGGATTGATGGAACTTTTAATCGTTTCTGGAGCTTCTGGGAAATTAGCAAAAGGTTTAAGTCCAGTTTTTGTGAAGGTATTTCCAAGTATTCCTAAAAATCACCCGTCTATTTCATATATGACATTGAATTTTGCTGCCAATTTCTTGGGATTAGATTCGGCTGCAACTCCATTTGGATTAAAAGCCATGGAAAGTTTACAGGAAATAAATCCAGAAAAAGATAAAGCAAGTGATGCACAAATCATGTTTATGTGTCTTCATGCTTCTGGATTGACCTTAATTGCCACTTCAATTATCGGATATCGCGCAGCTGCAAACGCAAGTAATCCAGCTGATGTTATGTTGCCATGTATAATTACTTCCTTTATCGGAACTATTGCGGCGTTCTTAATTGTCGGAATCAAACAAAAAATCAATTTTAGAAGTGCTTCACTTGTAATTGGTTTGATGGTTCTAATTGCTGCAATAGTTGGTTTACTGATGTATGTGAATCATTTGGATTTAATTGGAAAAAACTACTTCACCTCTAACCTTTCGGGATTAATTTTACTTTCAATTGTTGTTTTTACTTTGATTTTTGCATTCGTACATGAGAAAAAATTCAAAGAAGCAGATACTACTCCTTTTGACACTTTTGTTGTTGGAGCCAACAATGGAGTTAAAACCGGCGTAACCATTTTTCCTTATGTTTTAGGAATGTTAGTTGCTATTTCATTATTCAGAAACAGTGGTTTATTCGAAATTATTAGTGACGGAATCGGATTTGTATTTTCGAATTTGGGAGTAAGCAAAGAAATTACCAATGCTCTTCCTGTTGCAATGCTTCGTCCTTTTAGTTCTGCTGGTTCAAGAGGATTCTTAATTGACTCGATGAATACTTTTGGAGCTGATTCTTTAACGGCAAGATTAAGCAGTATTTTTCAATGTAGTGCAGAGAGTACCTTCTACGTAATTGCCGTTTATTTTGGTTCTGTAAATATCAAAAATACGCGTTATGCTCTAGGCACTATGCTTTTGGTTGATTTAATCTGTGTTATTACAGCAATTTTTGTGGCGACCTGGTTTTTTTAAAATTTGATAAATCATTCATTATCAATATCAATACCCATTATCAATTATCAATAACCATAAACTGGACTGAAGTCCAGCCCTACAATATGGTTTGAGCCGCTGGCTCATTCGCTGTTCTAAAGGAACAAGCAAATAGCGGATCTGAATATCCATAAGTGAAATGAGCCAACTGCTCATTTTTCTGTTCCAAAGGAACAACCCATATTATAGGGCTGGACTTCAGTCCAGTTATTAGCATGAAATGGAATAATTATTTTTATAAGATATTTCGTATTTTTATCAAAAATAGTAATCGATAAAAAATACACAATGTCAAACACATTTCATCAAGTTTATATTCAAGTTGTTTTTGCAGTTAAATACAGAGAAGCGGTAATTGAAAACGAATGCAAAAATGAAATATTCAGCATCATTGGAAATTTAATAAATGAAACAGGTTGTAAAACCTTAATTGTAAATGGTTTTGAAGATCACGTTCATGTCTTTTGGCGCTTAAGCCAACAATCTCTATTTCAGATTTGATGAAAGCCATAAAAGGAAAATCATCAAGATATATCAACGAAAATAAATTGACAAAACAAAAATTTGAATGGCAAGAAGGTTACGGCGCTTTTTCTTACAGTAAATCTCAAATTGATTCTGTTTATAAATATATAGCCAATCAGGAACAACATCATAAAAAGCAAAGCTTTCAAGATGAATATCTGAACTTTCTAAATAAATATAATATTAATTACGATGAAAAATATATATTTGGGAATCTAATATAACCACTATGAAATTAGCCCCCCTCTTCTTCGTATTGCTTTTGATCGGATGCCAAAAAACAAGACCTACAGACGCACCTCCAATTGCAGAAATACTTGAACCTCAAGAAATATTAACAATTGCAGATGACGAAAAAATCATCAAAACCGATACTATCGGAATTTATACCGATGGAACAGAATCTTCAACAGATTATATTTTAGCACATCTAGTAGATCAAAAAGCAGATCAGGATAGTGTTGTTACCGTAAAATACCGATTAGATTTTTATCAAAATAAAACGAAGACTGCTTCTTCTGGAATTGCCATTAAAGGTTTTGAAAAAGGTTCAGAATGGATGGCTTCTTACGGACTGACTTCAGATAACGCCAAAAATTCTCCATTTTTACAAATCTCCGTTGGATATCCAGCTTGTGGTTATTCGCATGAAAATTATTTATATTATCTAAAAAATAAAGATTTGCAATTGGTACACCAATGGAGCACCATGTCAGACAGCGGCTGGGGTAATTGGCTGGAAATCATCAATCCAGGTAAAAATTCTGATCCAAAATCTTTTTATTGCAAAACTGTTGCATTTGTCCCAGATGATGAAAATGAGAACCTTGATATGGGAATCCTAACTTATTCTGATTCAATTGCTTTTGAATTAAAAGGCAATCAATGGAAAAAGAATTTACTCTCTGCAAAAGACAAAGCATACTTCGAAAAGAAAATGACTTTTGATCAATTTAATAGTCAAGAATAAAACTGTCTAGAGCGCTTATTCAAACTCTTTCTAAAATAAATTCTTTCTAACTTTGTGAAAAAACAAAGCAATGATTGATTTTATATACCAAGATCCTTATCCGATCTTAAAGGATGATACGCAGTACCGCAAAATCACTTCAGATTTTGTGAAAGTAGAACAGTTTGGAGAACGTGAAGTTTTGACCGTAGATCCAAAAGGTTTAGAATTATTGGCTGAAGAAGCTTTGACTGATGTTTCGTTTATGTTGAGAACGACACATTTACAAAAATTAAGAAAAATCCTTGATGATCCTGAAGCAACAGACAATGATCGTTTCGTAGCTTACAATTTACTTCAAAATGCTTCTGTAGCTGCTGAAGGTCAGTTGCCAAGTTGCCAAGACACAGGAACAGCAATTGTAATGGCTAAAAAAGGTGAAAGTATCTTCACAGGTGTTGATGATGCAGAATGGTTAAGCCGTGGAATTTTTAATACTTATCAAAAAAGAAATTTACGTTATTCGCAGATTGTTCCGATTTCGATGTTTGAAGAAAAGAATTCAGGATCAAATCTTCCGGCACAAATCGATATTTATGCTAAAAAAGGAGCTTCTTACGAATTTTTGTTCATGGCAAAAGGCGGAGGATCTGCAAACAAAACATACTTATACCAACAGACAAAATCGTTGTTGAATGAAAAATCTTTAGACGAGTTCATTCGTACTAAAATCAAAGATTTAGGAACTTCTGCTTGTCCTCCATACCACTTAGCTTTGGTAATTGGTGGAACTTCTGCGGAAGCGAACTTAAGCGCTGTTAAAAAAGCATCTGCAGGATATTACGATCATCTTCCAACTTCAGGAAACATGTCTGGCCAGGCTTTTCGTGATTTTGAATGGGAAGAAAGAGTTCAGAAAATCTGCCAAGAAAGTGCGATTGGAGCACAGTTTGGAGGAAAATATTTCACGCACGACGTTCGTGTAATCCGTTTGCCTCGTCACGCGGCTTCTTGTCCAGTTGGATTGGGTGTTTCTTGTTCTGCGGACAGAAACATTAAAGGAAAAATTACAAAAGACGGAATTTTTGTGGAGCAGTTAGAGGTAAATCCTAAACAGTTCTTACCAGAAACAGCACCGCATTTAGAAGCTCCTGTCGAAATTGATTTAGATCAGCCTATGGCAGATATTTTAGCAAAATTGTCTCAATATCCAGTTAAAACCCGCCTAAAATTAAACGGAACTGTAATTGTTGCAAGAGATATTGCTCACGCAAAAATCAAAGAATTATTAGACGCCGGAAAACCAATGCCGGATTATTTTAAAAATCACCCTGTTTACTACGCTGGACCAGCAAAAACCCCAGACGGAATGGCTTCAGGAAGTTTCGGACCAACAACAGCGGGTCGTATGGACGTTTATGTAGACGAATTCCAGAAAAATGGCGGAAGTATGATTATGTTGGCTAAAGGAAACCGTACCAAACAAGTTACTGATGCCTGCAACAAATACGGCGGATTCTACTTAGGTTCTATTGGAGGTCCTGCTGCAATTTTAGCTCAGGATAACATTCTAAAGGTTGAAGTTGTTGATTTTGAAGAGTTAGGAATGGAAGCGGTTCGTAAAATCACTGTTAAAGATTTCCCTGCTTTTATTATTACAGATGATAAAGGAAATGATTTCTTCGCTAATTTGTAGTTTTTCTTAACCGCAAAGAACGCAAGGATTTACGCAAAGTTCGCAAAGAAAAAAACCGTCCTATTTGGACGGTTTTTCTTTTTTTATGGTAGCGTGCCTTGCGTCAAACCTTGCGTTCTTTGCGGTTAAACAAAAGCTAAGCACTTAAATCCTCTTTTTCGAAAGCCATAAAGTGCGATATTTCGCCTTTTAGGTTATAAACAGGAGAAGCATCTATTTTACATTTATACGTTTTTCCGTTTTTTCTATAGTTTTCAATTGTTTTTACAAAAGGAACTTTCTTTTTTAGAGCTTCCCTAATTTCTTTCAAATCTCTTTGTGAAGTAGCTGGCCCTTGAAACATTTTTGGTGTTTTGCCTAGAATTTCTTCTTCTTTAAAACCAGTCATCTTTTTTATTCCGCTTGACGCGAAAACTATTTTCAATTCCAGGTCAGTAACCACAACAACTTCTTCTTTAATTCTTTCCTTAATATTGAGTTTTTGTTCATCCCAAGTAAATTGGCTTGAAATTTCATTTAGTTTTTTTAAATCAATAGCAAGTGCTTTCAATTCATTAATATATTCATAATGAAAATCCCATGCGAGAATTGGAACTGAATTTCGTTGTAAAAAATCGTCCGAGTTAGTATTTTTCATAATAAACTTTTTAGATAATCAACAAATCTTTACTCAAAGATAGAGGAAAAATCTTGTTATTAAAAATAGATCCTCCTATTTTAAGTCCAACACATTATCAAAATGTAAACTTTAACTGTACTACCACTGCTTTTTTAACTTCATTATTCAAATTGCTGAGCGAAATACCGAGCAATCTAACCGAATCTTTCATTTTTTCTTGATATAATAATTCTTTAATATTTTCCATAATCAAACTTTTATCTGAAATAAAATAGGGAAGCGTTTTACTTCTTGTCTGTTGCGAAAAATCACTATATTTTATTTTTAAAGTTATTGTCTTTCCTGAAAGCTTATGTCTTTCCAAACGTTTTTCGAGTTGAGCTGCAATTCTTTCCAGCTGTTCCATCATAAAAATTTCTGAAGATAAATTCACATCAAAAGTATGTTCAGCCGCAACCGATTTTGTAATTCTCGACGATTTTACTTCACTATTATGAATGCCACGAACCACATGATAATAGAAAACTCCAGATTTCCCGAAATGCTTTTCTAGAAACTCTAATGATTTGCTTTTTAAATCTGTTCCTGTAAAAATGCCCAGTTGATACATTTTTTCGGTGGTAACTTTCCCGACACCATAAAATTTCCGAATTGGCAAAGCTTCCAGAAAATCTTCCACTTCATCAGGATTTACCGTTTTCTGTCCGTTTGGTTTGTTGTAATCGCTGGCAATTTTGGCAACGAATTTATTGATTGAAATTCCCGCAGAAGCCGTTAAACCTACTTCATTAAAAATTCTTGCTCTAATTTCCTCTGCCAATAAACTTGCGCTCGGACTTCCTTTTTTATTTTTGGTAACATCTAAATAGGCTTCGTCAAGCGAAAGAGGCTCAACCAAATCGGTATATTCATTAAAGATTTTATGAATTTTGGCTGAAATTTCTTTGTAACGATCAAATCTTGGACGAACAAAAATAATATCTGGACAATATTTTTTTGCCAAAACCCCACTGATGGCGCTTCGAACTCCGAACTTTCTTGCCTCATAACTTGCTGCCGAAACCACTCCTCTATTTTCTGAACCACCAACTGCAACAGGTTTACCACGAAGTTCAGGATTGTCCATTTGTTCTACCGACGCATAAAAAGCATCCATGTCAATATGAATAATTTTGCGATATGTGGGCATTTCAGACATGCTACAAATTTACAGCGGAAAGCAATAAAAAAGCGCTTCAAATAGTTATAAATAGTATCAATTTTTAAAGAATATAAATTAGGTGGGTTCAAACCAATAATTCTTTTTATTTTTGTTCTTCTACTCGAAAAATTAAATAATGAGAACATTTGTTATAGGTGACATTCACGGCGGATTACTTGCACTGCAACAAGTGTTGGAAAGAGCCGAAGTTACCACAGAAGATACTCTAATTTTTTTGGGCGATTACGTTGACGGCTGGAGTCAGTCTGTTGAAGTGATCGACTATTTGATCGATTTGAAAAGCAGACAAAACTGCATCTGCATAAGAGGGAATCATGATCAGCTGGCTTTGGATTGGCTCGAAGAAAGAAATGATGATTTTGACGAGGAAATGTGGTACAAACATGGCGGAAAAGCTACTGTTGAAGGATATGCCAAAATTTCTCCTGAAAAAAAGAAAACCCATATCGAATTTCTGGAAAATCTTCAGGATTATTATCTTGATGATCAAAATCGTCTGTTTGTTCATGCCGGTTTTACCAATTTAAATGGTGTAAAATGGGAGTATTTTCCGAAACTATTTTATTGGGACAGAACACTTTGGGAGTCTGCACTTGCTTTAGACCCAAAATTAAAGGAAGACGATGTACACTATCCGAAAAGATTTACCGTTTATAAAGAAGTTTACATCGGTCATACGCCTGTTACCAGAATTGGGAAAACTGTTCCTGTGAATAAAGCATGTGTTTGGAATGTCGATACAGGTGCTGCCTTTAGAGGTCCATTGACTATTTTGAACGTTGACACCAAGGAATACTGGCAAAGCGAACCGTTAAACGAATTGTATTTTAACGAAAAAGGTAGGAATTAATTGATATAAAATTTATTTTTGCCTAAGCAAAATAATTAATATTTAAAGTTTATGAAAAAAGTTTTTACACTCTTGTTTTTAGTATCATTCGGATTTATTAATGCACAAAGCGCCTTTACTGGAAAAGGTGATACAAGAGTAAATGTTGGGGCAAATCTTCAAGATGGTGGTTCTGGAATTCAGGGATCTATAGATTTTGGTTTAGGAGAAAATTTCTCATTTGGTTTTGTTGCTAATTACCTACTTGGAGTGGATAATTTTCCGGCTTTTATAATGGAAATACAACCTCTTATACTGAAGCAAAACCAGATTTTGGTGACCGTTTTGATGCAAAAGCAAGAATTAACGCGAACTTATCTAGCGTAATTGGCGTGGAGCAATTAGATGTCTACCCTGGATTAAGTTTAGGTTTACATAATTTTGGTGCCCACGTTGGTGGTCGTTATTTCTTCACTGACGGATTCGGAGTTTTCACAGAAATCGGTTTTCCAATTGCAAAATACGGTTCAAACAATGATCCATTTTATCATTTGAATAATCAGGCTACTTTTAGTTTAGGAGCTTCTTTCAACTTGTAGTTTTTAAAAGTTGCTGAGATGCTGAGATACTAAGTTACTAAGACTTAAAAAAACCGCTTTTAGCGGTTTTTTTCTTTTTTTATAAAATCTACTTACAACTTGCACTCTTAGCAACTTAGTATCTCAGCATCTTAGAATTCTTAGAATTAAATCACCATCTCAGGAATTTCGCCTTCAATTATCAAATCAGCTTCGGTTGAAGCGATGATGTGCTCGACTGAGACACCTGGCGCTCGTTCTAAGAGCTTAAAACCTTTTTCTGTTACTTCGAGAACTGCAAGCTCAGTTACAACCTTTTTAACGCATCCTACGCCTGTTAATGGTAAAGTGCATCTTTTTAAAATTTTTGACTCGCCTGCTTTGTTCACGTGCATCATCGCTACAATGATATTTTCGGCAGAAGCCACCAAATCCATTGCGCCTCCCATTCCTTTTACCATTTTGCCCGGAATTTTCCAGTTGGCTATATCTCCATTTTCAGAAACTTCCATTGCTCCCAAAATAGTCAAATCTACTTTTTGGCTGCGGATCATTCCGAAACTGAAAGCCGAATCGAAGAAGCTGGCACCTGGAAGCGTTGTAATGGTTTGCTTTCCTGCGTTAATAATATCGGCATCTTCTTCTCCTTCAAAAGGAAAAGGTCCCATACCAAGAACCCCATTTTCACTTTGGAATTCAACTGCTATATCTTCTCGAACATAATTCGCAACCAACGTCGGAATTCCAATTCCTAGATTTACGAAATAACGGTCCTTTACCTCTTTTGCAATTCGCTTTGCTATATCTTCTTTACTAAGTGCCATAATTTTTTAATGTGTCTTTTTAATGTGTCAATTAGTCAATTTGATAATTAGATAATGCTTTCGCAATCTGAAAGAATTGTCTAATTATCTGTATTATTTCAATGTGTCAATTTGTGAATTTGCTAATTAGAGAATTCTTTTCACAATCTGAAGAAATTATCCAATTGCCAAATTGTCTAATTATCTGTATTATTTTCAATGTATCAATTTGTGAATTTGCCAATTAGAGAATTCTTTTCGCATTGTCAAGTAATTATCTAATTGCCACATTTTCTAATTATCTCAATTATTAAAATAACTCCAGACTGCTTTTGTTATATCTGCAATTATCTTTTCTGTATCTTCTCTTTTCTCTGTGATATCTTTCAAATAAACCGACAGAATGAAATGTTTTCCGTTTGGAAGCTTTACAATTCCAATGTCGTTCATTGCTACTCTCAAATTAGCATCATTAGTTCCAGAAATTCCAGTTCTGTGTGCTAATTCAGTGTTTTCAGGAAGTCCGGCTTTCATCCAAGTAAGACCTCTTGAGGTTTCAACCATTATTTGATACAAATACTTTGTTGTATCTTCTTTTAAAACTTCACCTTTAAAAAACTTCTCCAGCAATTCTGTGGTTGCCAGCGGAGTTGTGGTATTGACATAAAGATTTTTCCAAGTCCTCATTTGATCTTCGTTCATTTTAATAACGAAATCCTTGATTCCCTGATCATTTATAAACTTCTGAATGTACTTTGTACCGCCAACTAAATTGATCAAAATGTCGCAACCATTATTGTCACTATGTGAAACCGTGTAACGAAGTATTTTATCCAAAGTCAAACTTATATTTCCTTCTGGATATTCTTCTTTCATAGGACTCCATGTATCTTCCTTCAAATCTTTCTTTTTTATAAAGATTTCTTGTGAAAGATTGAATTTTCCTTCGTCAACTTTATGCAAAACTGCCAAAGCAATATGAAATTTAAACACGCTCATCATTGGCATTTTCAAATTTCCATTAATACTCAAAGTATCCTTATTTTCAACACCTTTTACAGAAACACCCACAGTAACGCTTTTACTCGAAATGATTTGTTTCAATTGATTTCGAAGTTCAATTGTACTTTGAGAAAAAGCTTGAAACGATAAGAACGAAAAAAGAACTATACTAAATCTTGTCATATTTTTTAATGTGTCAATTGGGGGCAATGTGTTAATTAGTCAATTTGATAATTAGAAAATGAGGCAATTAGATAATTTGATAATTTTTCGCAATCTAAGATAATTATCTAATTGCCTCATTTTCTAATTGTCTAATTTCTAGCTCTCACTGTTCGTTGCTCGATTCTTTTCTCGAATTTTTCTCCTTGAAAGATACGCTGTACCATAATTCCAGGAATATGAATTTGATTTGGATCTAAAGTTCCAACAGGAACCAACTCTTCCACTTCTGCAATTGTGATTTTTCCAGCACCAGCCATACAAGCGTTGAAGTTTCTTGCAGTTCCTTTAAAAATCAGATTTCCTGCTTCATCGCCTTTCCAAGCCTTTACAATTGCAAAGTCAGCTTTAAAAGCTTCTTCCATAATGTGCATTTTGCCGTTGAATTCACGAGCTTCTTTTCCTTCTGCAACTTCGGTTCCATAACCTGCAGGTGTAAAGAAAGCTGGAATACCTGCTTGTGCGGCCCGGCAACGTTCTGCTAGAGTTCCTTGAGGAGTCAATTCAACTTCTAATTCTCCTGAAAGCATTTGACGTTCGAATTCCGCGTTTTCTCCCACATAAGAAGAAATCATTTTTTTGATTTGCTTTTTCTGGAGCAACAATCCCAAACCAAAATCATCAACTCCTGCATTGTTTGAAATACAAGTCAAATCTGAAATTGAAGTGTTTACCAAAGCCGCAATTGTATTTTCTGGAATACCGCATAATCCAAAACCTCCAAACATGATCGTCATGCCGCTTTCGATTCCGTTAATAGCTTCCTGAACGTTATTTACTTTTTTTGTTATCATAACAAACTATCTTTATTACTGTATATTTTTGATAAAAATAAGATTTTTAGATTAAATTATAACGATTTCGTAAAAATAAAACCCAAATAAAAATCCCTTTACGAATCTTTTGAAAAGAGTTGTAAAGGGATTGAAATATAATTAGATATAATTTATTGCAACATTGTTACAATTCAAACTCATCTGTATTTTGTTCTGTTTGCGTAGTATCTTTTACAATTGTTGGTCTAACGTAACAGTCTACTTTAATAGAAAGGTTTGCTGGACGCTCAAACTCAGATTTAGAAACCTGAAGACTTTGATCAGCATAACATTTTTTCATAAAATAACCCCAAATTGGAAGTGCCGCTGTTGCTCCTTGTCCGTAAGTTAAACTTTTGAAACGAGCTGAACGATCTTCACATCCAACCCAAACTCCTGTTACTAAGTTCGGAACCATTCCCATAAACCAACCATCTGATTGATTTTGCGTTGTTCCTGTTTTACCAGCAATTGGATTTTTAAACATATATGGATATCCTGTCCAACGATTATCTCCACTTCCTCCGCCTTGCGTACGTAAACGTGCTCCAGAACCAGTTTCTGTAACTCCTTGAAGCAATTTAATTACGGCAAAAGCGATATCTTTATTTAAAACGTCGTGAGATTCTGGAATTGGCTCATAAATAACTTCGCCACTTTTGTTCTCAATTCGGCTTAAAAACTGTGGTTTAACATAAACTCCTTGGTTAGCAAATGTACTATAAGCTGCAACCATGTCTTCAACTGTAATATCTACCGCACCTAATGCAATTGATGGTTGTACAGGAATTTCTGTTTTAACTCCTAATTTTCTAGTCAAGTCTACAACTGCTTCTGGACCTGTTCTATCAATTAATTTAGCAGAAACGGTATTAATCGAAGCGGCTAGAGCTTGTTTTAAAGTTACCATTCCGCGGTATCTGTTGTCAGAGTTTCTTGGTTCCCAATCTTCTGTTACGTGGTGACGTCCTTTATGAATCATAAACGGTCCATCTAAAATAGAGTCACAAGGAGACATATTCAATTCTTCGATAGCTGTTGCGTAAACGAAAGGTTTGAAAGTAGAACCTACTTGTCTTGCTCCCTGCCCTACGTGATCGTATTGGAAATATTTGTAGTTGATTCCTCCAACCCAAGCTTTAATTGCTCCAGTCTGAGGTTCCATAGACATTAAACCTGATTGTAAAAAGTGTTTGTAGTAACGAATAGAATCAAGTGGTGTCATTGTTGTGTCGCGTTCTCCTTTCCAAGTAAAAACGCGCATTTTTGTTTTTACTTTGAATGAAGCGATAATATCATCTTCGCTTTTGTCCATCTCTTTCATTTGAGCCCAGCGAACAGAATTTTTCATTGCCTGCATCATGATTCTCTCCGTTTCAGCTTGCGTAATGTTTACGAATGGTGCGTTTTTATTGGTTTTCATTTCAATAAAAAACTGCTGCTGTAAGTTTTTCATGTGCTCAGAAACTGCTTCCTCTGCATAAGCCTGCATTCTAGAATCGATAGTGGTATAGATTTTTAAACCATCTTTATAAATATCATAATCAGAACCATCAGGTTTTTTATTTTCTGCCATCCATTTTTTCATGTAATCACGAAGATACTCTCTAAAATAGGTTGCCATACCTTCACGGTGGCTTTCTAATTTAAATTTCAAAGCAATTGGTAATGCTTTGTATTTTTCTTTTTGAGCCTCAGTAATCATTTTGGCTTTAACCATTTGTCCTAATACAACATCACGACGGTTTTTTACTCCAACTGGATTACGTAACGGATTGTAAAGAGAGGAATTATTAAACATTCCCACTAAAATTGCCGATTCGTCAATTGTTAAGTCTTTAGGATCTTTAGAAAAATAAGTTTGAGCTGCTGAACTTACCCCAACCGCATAATTTCCGAAATCATAAACGTTGCAGTACATTGCCAGAATTTCATTCTTAGTATATTGTCTTTCTAGACGAATAGCAATAATCCACTCTTTTATTTTTTGTACTATCCTAAAAGGCAAAAAGCTAGATCCACCACGGTGAAATAACTGTTTTGCTAATTGTTGTGTTAATGTACTAGCTCCTCCATTTGTTCCCAAAGAAAAAGCGGCACGCAAAGTACCACGACCATCAATTCCTGAATGTTCGTAAAAACGAGCATCTTCAGTTGCAACCAAAGCATCTACCAGATTTTTAGGTAAATCAGAATATTTAAGTTGTGATCTGTTGGTTTTGAAATATTTACCAATTACTACTCCATCAGCAGAAATAATTTCTGTTGCAAGGTTTGAATCTGGATTTTCTAAATCTTCAAATGAAGGCATAGAACCAAATAATCCCCATGAAGCAAACAAAAAGAAGGCTAAAATCCCCAGCAATGTGTAGGCAAAAACCCGCCAGAATTTCTTTTTGTAATAATTAATATCCTTGTTTGATTGATTGTTTTTTTTAGCAGCCATAACTATTTATCTAATCTTTTTGTTCTATTCTAAAACCAACGTCTGTAATTCCTTCTAAAGCTTCAACACCAGGTATTTTTCCTGATTGTCTTACCGCTTGTTTGATGTGTACTTTATAAGTTCCCTTAAATTTCACATCTTCTTTGTAAAACAATTTACTTTCTTTAATATCAGTAAATCCGTTTCCTAGCAAAGTTCCGTCTGGAGCAGCCATTTGGTATTCTAAAGTATCCACTTTTGTAAATCCGCTTGGCGTTTCAATAGCAACAATTAAAAACAAATTATTAAAAGGATAATTGTTGTTGTCTCTAACGTTTACAAATAAATTGTACTTTTTTGTAGAATCTAAAGCCGGCAGATCAAAGCTTATAATACTGTCTTTATGCCAAGCACTTCCAACAGACTTATACTCGTCAAATACTCTTTTTTTATCGCAAGAAAAAAGAAGTATTGCTGCCAAGAGAAGAATTCCGCTATTTTTTATTCTCATTTTTAGTAATTATTGGTTTTCTAGGTTCAGCAGATTTGTTTTCATTAGAATTTTGCTTGTTCGAATTGTTTTGTCTATTCGGATTCGGCTTATTCTTATGATTTTGCTTATTTGAATTATTCTGTTTGTTCTGCTGATTCGGATTTCCATTTCCAGAAGGTTTGTTATTTCCTGCAGGTTTTGGATTATTGTTCGTGTTTTTTTCTTGTTGTGGTTTCTGCGGCGTTGCCACACCAGCAGGTTCAGCATTTTTGCGTTTGCGATTTGGTTTTTTCTTTCTTTTTGGCTGATCGAAACGAGTCAAACTTTCTTGTCCCATCGCGTTGTTGAAGTCTTTTTCTGGTTCTGCAACTACCTCAACCGCAAAATCTTCTAAAGAAGAAACTTTATTTTTTTGTTTATTTTCTGCAATAATTTCTTTTACCTGATCGATTTTTAAAACGTGCCAGTTTGCGAAATTGTTCGTGTAAGCAAACCACATTAAACCTTTAAAAATATCTTGTTTTTGGCAAACAGCATCTCCTTTTTCTGTGATAAGTTTGGTATCGTAATCAGGAAAATCCTTTAATGCATCCATGTAGGTGTCTAACTCATAGTTTAAACAGCATTTTAATTTTCCGCATTGTCCCGCTAATTTCTGCGGATTCAATGATAATTGCTGATAACGTGCTGCAGAAGTATTTACACTTCTAAAATCAGTTAGCCAAGTCGAACAGCAAAGTTCACGTCCGCAAGAACCAACTCCACCTAAACGAGCTGCTTCCTGACGGAAACCAACTTGTTTCATTTCTACTCTCGTGCTAAATTCTTTAGCAAAATCTTTAATCAGCATTCTAAAATCGACACGATCATTTGCGGTGTAGTAAAACGTCGCTTTTGATCCGTCGCCCTGAAATTCAATATCAGAAATTTTCATTTCCAATTTGTGCTGAATCGCCAATTCACGTGCACGAACTTTCATTGGTTCTTCACGATCTCGTGCTACAGACCAAATATCAATATCTTTTTGAGATGCTTTTCTGTAAATTTTTGGAACCTCATTACTTTCGTAATTTACTCCTTTTTTCTTCATTTGAATCTTTACCAATTCTCCTGTAAGAGTCACAATTCCAATATCATGTCCTGGCGAAGCAACAGTTGCTACAATATCGCCCATACTTAAAGTTAATTTCTCCGAATTTCTAAAAAATTCTTTACGGCCATTTTTAAAACGTACCTCAACACAGTCAAAAATCGCCTCTCCATTAGACGGACTCATGTTTGAAAGCCAGTCAAAAACCGTCAATTTATTGCAGCTATCGGTGCCGCAAGTCCCATTATTTTTACAACCTTTTGGTGCGCCACCATCTGAGGTTGAACAACTTGTACATGCCATAATTATATATGTAGTGCTGCCAAAATGCAGCTTAAGTTCATAAACGTTCGATCGGTAAAGATAGTATTTTTTTTATTTGGCTTTTTATCGATTAAAACTAATGGTTTGTTAAATAAAACATACTTCCGTTTTTTTCAATAATTTTTCTCCATTTTCCTTCACTTTGAAAAAATTTTTAACCAAAATCGGGCATTCGGTCACTTTCAGACTGTAAATAGTCGTTTTTACTTTTTATCCTGAAATATATTTCCGATTTTTATGTTTTATCTTACAGCAACGTTTGCAAAATCAATATTCGCAGACAAAACTGATTTCGAAACTTAAACTTTCATTTTTAAATATATTTCAAATGCAGACAAACCAGATTGAAAATTTCCTTTTTCAGGGAAAATTTGACGAGGCCAGAGAATGCCTAAATAACGGAGAAAAATTTAATGAACAATATCTTAAAAACAACTTTTCGCAGATAGCTTCCAAAATTATCGAAGCAAAAGAGCTTGATTTTATCGAAAAACTGATAAAAGCGGGTTTTATTGAAACTGATATTTATGAACTGGACAATTTTGACCAATCGATTTTTAGACCCTTGACGCTGTATTTAAAAGATGACGAAGAATCGGTTGCTTTTTTCAAAGAATTGATGTCGAAAATGGACAACATCAATGACGAAATCAGCGATAAAACGTTACTTGGTTATTTCCTAGAAAAAGGAATGTCTCCAAAAATAGTTCAAGTTTTAGTTGAAGATTTTGGAGCTAACACTCAGTATAAGAACAATGCAGGAGAAAATTTTATTTATACTATTCTAAACACTTATGGGCTTGATGCAGAAAAAGTAAAAGAATATAGCAGCATTTTGATCAACAATGGTGTTGACATTAACGAGAAAAATATTGTTGGGACTACTCCGCTAATTTGTGCTGTTAAAAGAAATCGAAAAGACGTTTTGTCATTTTTATTAGAAAATGGAGCCGATCCGAATGAAACTGATAATCAAGAAAACAGTGCTTTTTATTACGCTGCAGCTGAACAGTTTTCTTTTCCGATGTACGAACTTTTAGCAGAATCATCAGCAGCCAATTTTAATAGTATCAATAAAAACGGAAAAACTTTACTTACAGAGTTTATTAGAATGATGTCTGATTCTGAATACGATTTGAATTCATTACAAAGATTTCTCTCAGATGGAGCTGATTTAAACCACTGCGCTGAATATTACGGAAATCCTAAATCAGGTATAGATTATATTTCAGAGAAAAAATCGGGTATTCTAAAATCGGTATTAGAAAATGGTTCTATCGATATTAATGAACAAGATAATCTAGGAAACACTTTATTACACAAAGTCTGTGCGTACAATGTAAATTATGATGCCGAAGCTGCAAAAGAAACTTACAGAAAAGTAAAATTGCTTCTTGAAAATGGCGCAGATAAAGAAATTACCAACGATAAAGACGAAACTGCTTTAATGCTTGCCTCTGGTGACAACCTGAAGATTAAAACGGTTGAACTTTTAATGAAATAATAAAATCTAAAAAGCGAAAACATGTCAATGTCATTTATAGTTGCCTGTGAAAACGGCAACAGAAAAATAGCCGAATTACTGCTTCAAAACAAAGAAGTAGACGTAAAATATACCGATGAACTAGGAAGAACCGCTCTTCATTATGCTGCACATAGAGGTTATCTGGATATTGTAAAAATTTTAACCGAAGACGGAGCCGATATCAACTACGAAGATCATCAGGGAGAAACACCTTTGTATTTTTCTTGTCTTCAAAAACAAAAACAAACTGCTTTGTTTCTTTTAGAAAATGGTGCAGAAATAACTAAAAATGATAAGTACGGAAATAGTCTGTTGCATCTAGTAGTTCAGACGGCTCAAATTGAAATTGCAACAAAGTTGCTTGAAGCCGGAGTCGATGTTAACTTATTGAATAACAATGGAGAAACTCCGTTATTATTGGCTTCAGCAAAACTAAATCGTGAAATTATTCAGTTGCTTTTAGACAAAGGCGCCGATATTAATATAACCGATAAACAGGGAAATACACCTTTATTGTATGCTTGTTATACCAAATCGATTCCAATGGTTACTTTGCTTTTGGATAATGGTGCCGATGTAAATCACGTGAATCACTCTGGCGAAAATGCACTTTTGATTGCGTGTTATGAAACCAACAGAATGCTTGCCAAATTATTGGTAGAAAGAGGAGCCGATGTCTTTACTTCAAATAATAATGGATATTCTCCAATCTGGTACGCTTGCGCGAATAATCAAAAGGAAATTGTGTCTTTGTTTTTAGAAAATGGAGTTGATGTCAATTACAGCAAACCTGTCGCTCAAGATACTTCATCAATGAATGATTATCTGGATTGGATTGTGAGTGCAACTAATATTTCGAACGAGGCTAGTTTTACTTTAAACAATTCTTATACGTATGGTGGAGAAAGTCTTTTGCACGTGGCAACCAAAAAAGGTAATTTGAGTATGGTAAAATTGCTTATCGAATCAGGTGCAAACATCAATATTCAAGACGAATCCGGAAATACGCCTTTGCATTACAGCGCAGCAAACGGAAAAAAAGATGTGGTGAAATATCTATTGGATAACAAAGCCGATGCTTCAATTGTAAATGTGAAAGAACAAAAAGCAATTGATTATTCGAATGTAAAAGGCTTTAATGAAATTACAGAATTGATTTTGAAATACGCACCTTCTGGAACCGTTGTAACTCCAATTCATAAAGAAGAACCTCCAAAAACCGATTCAGGAAATTCGATGGAAGCCAAGAAAAAGGCTTTACTAGATTTGAAAGAACTTTTGGATGCCGGAATTTTAACGTCGGAAGAATTTGAAAGTGAAAAAAGTAAAATTTTAAAAGGATAAATAAACAAATTTAAAAAATGAAAAAAATCTTAAATACCACGATTCTATTTTTAATAACAATCATCGGAAGTCTAACTTTTACTTCTTGCAACAACTTTTCACCAGAGAAAACTTTTGATGTAGCCGTTTTAAATTCGAATCTATTATCTCGATTTGGAGGTAAGGAAATCAGCAGTAAATTAGAATCTGAAGCTCAGGTTTATGATGAAAGTCAAAAAAAGATGATTCCTTCTTCTTATCAGGATGCTTTTAAATATGACATCTCAAACTTAGAGATTCGGTTAAAATCTATTTCTGAAATACCAGAAGATGATGACAATAAAGAGATGCTACAGGCATCAAAAGACTTGTTTTCTTATGTAATTGCTAAACAAAAAGAAGGTTATTTGCCAATTGCTAAAATGAAGGATGAAAAAGCTTCTCCTGAACAAATACAACAAGCAATAGCCGATTTTGATGCTTCAACTCAAACTGAAGTTGATGCCAAATTCAACAAATTAATGGCTGTTGGAAAAGCCTATGCAGAAAAACATAATATTGATGCTAAATTTGGAATTTAACGAATTTGGAATTTTAAAAACAAGAAACCCTATTTCGTAATGAAATAGGGTTTCTTGTTTTTTCTAAGTTTCTTTAACCGTAATAATTTTAACCGGACAAGCTTTTGCAGCCAATTCACAGCTTTCTACAATAGTATGATTTGGCGATTTTAAGGTAAAAAATCCTTTTGCGTTCTGCGAATGGACTAATACTGATTTTCCATCTTTTTTAGACATTTGAAAATGAATCGGATCCATTTCGACACAGTAATTACAGCCAATGCATTTAGCTCTTTGTAAAGTAATAATTACCATTACGATTCAACGATTTTATATAATTTGTCGGACATTCGGATTCTGAATGGCAATTTGAAAGTACAATCGTCTCCTTTTGTTGCTTTTTCTGCTGTTAGGTCATTTACATACATTTCCTCAATAATCATTTCCTGAGCACCTGTACTTGGTCCGGTTACCAAAATTCTATCTCCGACTTTGATATCGTAAGCTTCAATTTTAAATTGTCCAATTGCTGCTTTTGGGAAATAATGTGTTCCTTTCCCCACATAAACCTTTTTCTGTGTTGCAGCAGATCCAGGAATTTCGCTCCACTCTCCTAATTCTTGTCCCAAATAATATCCAGACCAAAAACCACGATTGTAAACGGTATTTAAAGCTTCCATCCAAACTGCCGTTTTCTCTTTTGAGAAAGTGCCTTCGTAATAGGCATCGATTGCTTCACGGTACGTTTTGATAACCGTGGCTACATATTCCGGTGCACGTCCGCGGCCTTCGATTTTTAAAACCTGAATTCCAGAATCGATTACCTGATCTAAAAAATCGATGGTACATAAATCTTTAGGCGACATCATGTATTCGTTGTCCAATTCGATTTCGAAACCAGTCTCTTGATCGATAACAGTATATTTTTTTCGGCAGTTTTGTTTGCAAGCACCGCGATTTGCAGATGAATTGTGCGAATGCAAACTCAAATAACATTTTCCTGAAACTGCCATACATAAAGCGCCGTGACCAAAGATTTCGATTTCGACTAAATTCCCGTTCGGACCTTTGATTTGTTCTTTTTCAATTTGTTCTGTGATTTTCTTTACTTGACGTAAACTCAATTCACGGCTTAAAACCATTGTATCTGCAAACAAACTGTAGAATTTAATGGTTTCGATATTAGTAACATTCAATTGGGTCGAAATATGAACTTCCATTCCAATCGATCTTGCCATTGCAATTACAGCTTGATCTGATGCAATTACAGCTGTGATATTGGCTTCTTTAGCTTTATTCAATAGTGTTTTTACAACCGATAAATCATGATCGTAAATAATTGTATTTAAAGTCAAATAGCTTCGAACGTTTTTCACTTCACAGCGATTGGCGATTTCTTTTAGATCTTCGATAGTAAAATTGACCGTAGATCTTGCTCGCATGTTGAGTTGTTCAACACCAAAATATACAGAATCACAGCCATTGTCTAAGGCAGCCTGAAGCGACTCAAAGTTTCCTGCCGGAGCCATGAGTTCGATTGTATTGTTAATTGTCATTTTTGATTTTATTATTCCGATGACTTATTTTTCGAATTTAGCCACCTAACAATTGACAAAAATAATGTGGGATAAATTAGATTTCTATGATTTATATCATAGTCTGTATTTTTTAAAATTATTTGTAATGGGAACATTGCGTTGAGAATCCTATCACGAAGGTATTTCATAAATATTTTCAAACATAGCCCACGGTTTCAACCGTGGGAAACGTATTGTTACGTAACGTTAAGGATTTGCATTGTGTACCCACGGTTGAAACCGTGGGCTATGTTTTTCAGGTTGTTTCTTTATCTTTTTATCACATTCCATGTGTCAATGCTAAACCATTGGCCATGTCCATCATCGTTGCGCAATCTTTATCAAATATAGCCCACGGTTTCAACCGTGGGAAACGTATTATTACGTAACGTTGAGGATTTACATTGTGTACCCACGGTTGAAACCGTGGGCTACGTTTTTTTATAGATTATGGTAATTTTTTGTTTACAGATTGTTTGAATTCTCAAACCCATGCAATTTGACAAATTCATCAAATTCCTGTTGTCCATTCTTTTTGAGATGATGCTGTTTTTGATTTTTTATATAATTATAAACAACATCAAGCTGAGATTCGCTTACTGCAAAAGCCGCGTAACCATTTTGCCATGCGAATTTTCCAGGAATTAGACTTTCCCCATTTATGCAATGAGAAGAACCTCCTTTCGCTTGACGAATAACATCAGCAGTAGATTTTTGCGGATTCAATAAAAACAAAACATGTATATGGTCGGGCATTCCATTGATGATTCTAACCGGACAACCCAATTCAATTAATTCATCGTGAATATAATTGTATACCTTTTTCTCAATTGAATAATCAATTAATTCCGTACGATTTTTGGTTGCCCAAATGGCATGAATCCATAATTTGGCAAAAGAATGCGACATTGTAAATTAGGGTTTAAAAACCGCTAATTTACAATTTTATACAATTTATCTGACAAACGAATACGGAAAGGAACTTCAAAAGTAACCTTATCACCAATTTTAGCAGATTGAGTTTCTGCACCATCAACGATAAATTTATCTAAAACAATTTCTTGGTCACCTGTAGTCGGACCAGAAATAAGGATTTTATCACCAACGTTTAATTCGTGATTTTCTATAATAAATTGTGCCACTTGTGCTTTAACGTAGTAATGTTCCGCTTTTCCAAGAAGTACTTTTTTTACTTTTATTTTCTGACGGATATCAGCTGGCTTTTGTGCAGTTGCCAAAGCCGTTTCTGGCAATTCTCCTGAATGTTTGAATTTCAAGTTTTCAGATTTTCCTTTTCTGAACACTTTGTTTCCAACTTGTTTTCCAGTTCTTAAACGAACTTGGTCAACCAAAGGCATGTGAATAATTTCCAGACATTCTGTAGAACAACAGTTTTCCATTGCAGCTTTACATTCATCACATTGAATGAATAATAAATGGCAACCATCGTTTTCGCAGTTCGTGTGGTTATCACAAGGTTTTCCGCATTGGTGGCATTGCGAAATAATATCATCTGTAATTCTTTCGCCAAGACGATTATCAAACACGAAGTTTTTCCCAATGAATTTGCTTTCCAAACCTTCTTCTTTCAATTGTTTCGCATAGTTGATGATTCCACCCTCTAATTGATATACGTTTTTGAAACCTTGGTGTTTGAAATAAGCACTTGCTTTTTCGCAACGAATACCTCCAGTACAATACATTACCAGATTTTTATCGTCTTTATGATCCTTAAGCTGTTCATTGATGATTGGCAAACTTTCTCTGAAAGTCTCAACATCTGGAGTAATGGCTCCTTTAAAATGCCCAACTTCACTTTCGTAGTGATTTCTAAAATCTACTACAATTGTGTTTGGATCATCAAGGATTTCATTGAATTCTTTGGCTTTCAAGTGAATACCTACATTAGTAACATCAAAAGTATCGTCGTTTAATCCGTCGGCAACGATTTTGTGACGCACTTTGATTGTTAATTTTAAAAAGGAATGATCGTCTTGTTCTACAGCAACATTCAATCGGATGCCTTTCATGAAATCGTAAGCCTCAAGTGTTTCTCTAAAAGCTTCAAAATTTTCGGCAGGAACACTCATTTGAGCATTTATTCCTTCGTTGGCAACATAAATTCGACCTAATGCATCAAGGGCATTCCAGGCTACGAATAAATCATTACGAAATTTTTGTGGATCTTGAATTTTGGCATACGCATAGAAAGACAACGTTAGTCGTTGTTTACCTGCATCATCGATCATGATGGCTCTTTCTTCTGCGCTCAAAGTGTTGTACAGTTGCATGCTATAAACAGTTTTAAGTGAGAAATTATTTTTTTGAAAGGTGCAAAGGTAGGGAAAAAGTTGCAAAGTTGCAAAGGTGATAAGCCACTAAGGCTCTGAGATGCTAAGCTTCTAAGTTTTCAATTGTATTGCATAAAAAAAAGCACCAAACGGTGCTTTTATAAATCTTTGTTTCTTTGTCACTTTGAACCTCTGCCACTAAACTTAGAAGCTTAGCATCTCAGAACCTTAGCAACTTAAAAAAATTAACAAAACTCGTTAAAAGCGTCTTGTAAGTTCTCAGCGATTAATTCAGCTGGACGTCCTTCGATGTGGTGACGTTCTAACATGTGAACCAATTCTCCGTTTTTAAACAAAGCCATAGATGGAGATGATGGAGGAAAAGGAAACATGTGTTGTCTTGCAGCATCAACCGCTTCTTTGTCAACACCAGCGAAAACAGTGATTAAATGATCTGGTTTTTTAGCACCTTCTAAACTCATTTTTGCTCCTGGACGTGCATTTCTTGCAGCGCACCCGCAAACAGAGTTTACAACAACTAAAGTGGTACCTTCAGCTTTGATAGCATTATCTACAGCTTCAGCACTATGTAAATCTTGAAAACCTGCAGCTGTTAATTCAGCTTCCATTGGTTTTACCATATCTAGTGGATACATATTTTTTTGTTTTAAATTGTACTTTTTGAAATGCAAAGTTACAAAGTTTACTCGCAACTAGTTAATTTGAAGTATAAAGTTTTGTTATAGTTCGATATTAAATTTTTAGAGTCCAAATCTTAATTTAATTTCTACAAAAATTAAGATGCTTTTCTGTTACCTTTTTATGCGAAAATTGATAATTATACTGTTTCAAATGACTGTTTTTGCCTACTTTTAGTTTAGTTGTCAAAACGGTAGTTTTATTTTTTTCAGCAATTTCAATAGTGGAAAGATAACAGCTAAAGTATTTTTTAATTATCTGAATACTATCGATTTCAACAGAATAAATGGTTTTCTTGCCTTCGTTTTTTATCCTAACAAGACCTGCTTTTTTTAATTCTAAAAGATGTTTGGATATTGTGGATTGCGCAAGCGGAATTAATTCGACAAGTTCTCCACAAGTTCTGTTGTCTCTTTTCCATAAAAGTGTCATAATTTGAATTCGGACTGCATGACCAAGGGCTTTACAAATTGTGCTGATTGCGTCTATTTCTGAATCAAATTTTAAATGTTTGGAAATTCCCATATATCACAATACTAAGTTCATTATCGCAAAACATCGATTATACTTTGCTGCCAACAAATCTAAATGAACTTGTCATTTTTGAATATCCTCAAAAAGTCATAAAAACAAGAAAATAGGTCAATTTGTTTCTAAAGAAACACTCGAAACAAAGCTTTAAGAAATGGCATTTTCGGACATTTTAAAATCACCTTTAAATCTTCAATCAGATTCGTTTCTTCATCCAAAAACTTAAAAATCAAGGCAGGATTTCCTCTTTCAAATAAGGAAGAAAAAATAGAACTTCCCAATTCATTATGACGATACAGGATATCCAAAAGCAATAAATCGTAAAACCAAAATTTTGATTTTTTATTAAAGCTTTTCAATTGGAAATTTTCATTTTGAAGAAATTCTACCAATTCTGAAGTTTTTTTATCTGAATTTTTAAAAGTATAACCTGTACTTGCTTTTGTCCAGCCACCAGCCGTACCGATATTCAACACTCGTTTGGTATTCTTTTCCCAAAAAGGATAGCAAGTCATTGGAATACTTCCCTCCTCTTTTTCCAGAATTTCGTATTGTTCTGAACCAAGTTTCTTCAGATAGATTTCAATCTCTTTTTCGTATTCTTCTTTTGGAAGCAATTTTTCTGAAAACAATGTATATTCTACCAAAGCTTCGTTTTTTGAAGTTGGCAAAACATACATAAATCTCGTATTTCCTTTTTGCTCAACCGAAAAATCCATAAAAGTAACTTCTTCCGCATTGAAAACTTCTTCTTTCGTTTTCACAAACCAACCGACAAAATGCTGTTGCAAAACGGGATATTTGTTTTGCCTTTCGGCGAAAGCCCTAGTGTAAATACTATTGAACAGATAATTGCAAGTGTATCGATTTTCATCAGTTCCAACGAAAACGTGCGTTTCCAATTCATTAATATCAGTCACTTTTTCGTTTAGAAAAGTAATATTAGAATGCTTTGAAATTTCTTCGAAAACAAAATTATAGAAATCTAAACCGATTATTTTACTGTATTGATAAGGCTTTAACTCCAAATGACGATTAAAGTTTGTATTGGCAAATAAAGCCGAATCCCATTTTTTTGAAATAATCGGATTCCAAATACTATCTCCTTTTTCCCAAAAACACCAAGTTCTATCATTGGCTTTTTTCGAATCCTGATCTAAAAGCAAAATAGATTTATCAGAGAATTTTCCAGATACAATCATTTTGTAAACCGTCATCAAAGACGCGAGTCCTGTTCCTGTAAAAATGTAATCGAAATGTGGGATTTGCGAAGAATTCATTCTCAAAAATAAGAAAATTTATTTTTCCAGATTTTCTAAAAGTAGTTTAAAATCCTTTGGCGATAAATAGTTCGAATATTGAAATATAATTTCGTTTTTCTCATTTAAGACACACAAAACCGGATAGACAATTTGATTGTTTTGAGTTCCTAATTGCAAAGCCAGTTCATGAACTCCAACATTATTTCCCGAAGGCTGATATTTAAAAATATGATTATTGAACGTTATATCTCGTTTTTCTTCAGCATTAAAATCAATAAAATAGAAATCGGAGTTTAATTTTTCGATTATTTCCTGATTTTTAAAAGTCGTATTTTTCATTCGTTGGCAAAACTGACACCAATCAGTGTGGATGAAAACAATTATTTTTCGTTTTTGAATTTGCTGCAAGCTGTCTATTTCCTCAAAAGTTCTGCTCTTTAACTGGCAGAATCCTGTTGAAGTTATTCCGAAGAAAAGAATAAATAGAAGAAGCTTTTTCATCGTTTTTGTTTTTTTAGCCACTCCCGATAGCTATCGAGATAAAAGGATTAGAAAGTTTTTTCATCTCGCTTGTCTCCCTGAGCGGAGTCGAAGGGCGCTCCAATTGGAACGGGGCTTCGACTCCGCTCAGCCTGACAGACGAAAATCATGCTACTTAAAATTTAAACCCATAGAAGCTATGTGAATTAATGCAAGTGCAACGCCTTTCTACACAAGTTAAGCTATGTTTCTATGTGTTTAAAAAATTAAAATTACCTAAAAGTATACCGCAATCCCAAAAATCCGCGAATTGTTTGGTTCTGTCCGTAAACATAAGTCGTATCAAATGTCAAACCATAAGGATTATCAGGCGTAACCATCACTTTTCCAGCCGAATCGTATTGCACATTTTTATCGAAAGGATCATTCGTTCTCGAAATTAAAAACGGATTATTCTGCTTTGGTGTAAAGTTCAGCAGGTTTTTCACTCCACCATACACTTCAAAATCTTTCCAACCCGAATAGGTAAACTGAATATTCTGAATACTATACCAAGGCGATTTCGGACTTCTCGGATCGGTTTCGCTTAACAAAGGTAATTTCATCGGACTGTAAACATTTCCGGTATAATCCATCGATAAATTCCAAGGCTGAATTTTATATGAAATACTCCAAGTTCCTGTAAAATTCTCCGTCAAAAAAGGTCTTTCCGAAATTCCGTTTTCTACATTCTTGTTGTCTAAAACCGTAGCTCCCACGATAAATTTTAATCCAGAAGGAAAATTAAGATCTACATTGGTACTAATTCCTTGACTTATCGCATAACCATCAATATTGTCGTAAATAATCTCGTTTGGGTTCGTCTCGTAATCTGAAATAATCTTATTGCTAAATCTGGTATAAAAAGCCGTAGTTTCAATTCCCATGAACGTTCCATTTCCAAAATTGATTTTCTGAATGTAATTCAAATTGACATTTACCGATTGCTCTGGTTTCAAATCGTTTTTGATAATTACATCTCTCGAACCCGTTAACGCAGCGTGATCTTCGGTAAACAAATTTACCACACGAAATCCAGTTCCAGCATTTAATCTAAAAATCGTGTTTTCGTTGGCTTTAAATCGATAAGCAAATCTAGGCGTAAAAATAGAACCATGAATCGAATTGTAATCGTAACGCATTCCTAGCAGAACCTGACTTTTTGGAGAAAACGTAATTTCATCCTGAACAAAAATTCCAGGAAGCCAAGTGTTTTCGGCTTCTTTGGTTGCTGGCGTATTGTCGTCGTAATAGGTATATCTGCTCGCAATTCCAGCCAACAAATCGTTTCTTCCGATCTTTTTATCCCAAGTCAATTGCAAAAAACCAATTTTCTGATTGGCGATATACGAAGTTGTTCCGTATCGGCTGTCCTGATAATGAACATTTCCGGAGAACGAGAGCATTAGTTTTTCTTCAAATGGCAATTGGTAACTTCCAATTAATTCGGCTCTTTTGGTATAAATGCTTTCACCGTAGATTTCATCACCTCCTCTGTATTTCTTTTCCCAACGAATGTCTCCGCCCCAGCGATCTTCATACATTCCACGCGCTGCAATCGTAAAAAGGCGATTATTATTTCGCTGAAAACTCCATTTATTAAAAACCGAAATTCGTTCAGAAAGTGTAACATCGGTAAAATTATCTTTGTCTTTATCCACAACCTGATCGTAGTTGAAGTAATTTACCCCGATAATAGAAGTCGCTTTTTTTCCAACATTAAACTTTGTTCCCAAATCGAGATTACTTTCAAAATAAGAAGTTGTGAAATAATCCGCAGAAAAAACCGGAGCATTGGTTGGGTTTTTAGTAATAATGTTGATCAAACCACCAACCGCTTCACTTCCATAAAGAGAAGAAGCAGGACCTTTTACAATCTCGATTCTTTCTACCAAAGAATTCGGAATTCCAGACAAACCATAAACTGTCGAAAGACTACTCACAATTGGCATACCGTCAATCATAACCAAAGTATACGGACCTTCCAATCCGTTTATGTGAATATCCCCCGTGTTGCAAACGCCACAATTGAGCTGCGGACGAACTCCATTTATATTCTGAAGCGCATCATAAATACTTGGCGTTGGGTTTTTCTTGAAGAAAACCGGCGAATAAACCTCAACCGGAACGGCGCTTTCTAATCGTTTCACAGGTTTTAAAGTTCCTGAAACTACTACTTCGTTCAATTCATTTTGATCTTCTTCTAATTCGAAATCTAAATTCAAATTTTCATTTTCCAAAACTGAGATTCTTTGAGTTATGGGTTTGAATCCAGTCGAGGTCACATGAATTTTATATGCGCCTTTCGGAATATTTTGAAACTGATAAATCCCTAAAGAATCAGTTTGTGTTTTAAAGTTTGTATTCAATAAACTAATAGTAATATCATGACCAACAGGAATTGATGTTGTTACTTTTCCTGAGATATTTTGAGAATAGAAGTTTTTGGCCGAAAGTATTAATATTGTCAAAAATAAATATTTCATTATTATAAAATTAAATTTAGACAAAACTAAAAATTAAATTTGACATATAATTATTCTTAAAACAAAAATTTTCAAACTGATTGAATTCAATATGTTAGGATTTTGTTTTGAGGGGAAATTATTAAACCATATAAGTCATGTAAGTTCATTTAAAGCGAAACTTAAATTTTCTTATATGACTTATATGGTTTAAAAAATTATATAAAATCTTCGTCGATAAGTTCTTTATTAATTACCGCTCCAGCGAAAGATCCAGAAGAAACCGCCAACGCCACAGAACGCATTTGTGTTGTAGCATCACCACTTCCAAAAATACCTGGAATGGTTGTTTTCTGCATAAAGTCGACTTTTAAATACCCTTGTTCATTGATTTCGCAACCTAAATCTTGTGGCAATTTACAATGTTGTTCAAACGGAACTCTTGCATAAATGGCTTTTACATCCACTTTTTCTCCATTTTTGAAAACGATATTCGAAACATAACCTTCAGTATGTTCTAGAGAATCGATTTCTTCTTCTAAGATCACGACACCATGTTTTTCTAGCTTTTGAGTTTGTTCCGAAGTCAGCTCTGATTTCCCATTGGTACATAATCTTAAGTCTTTTGTCCAATTCGAAATCAATTTTGCAAATTCAAACCCCATTTCTCCATTGGCAATGATGGCCGTTTTTTCGTTTTTAACTTCATAACCGTGACAATACGGGCAATGTAAAACTGAAATTCCCCAACAATCTGCAAAACCTTTAATTTCGGGAAGTAAATCTTTTACGCCTGTTGCGAATAATACTTTTTTAGCAGAGAAGATTTCTCCAGATCTGGTTATGATTTCAAAACCATTTTCAGTTTTAACGGCTT
This sequence comes from Flavobacterium potami, assembly GCF_020026915.1. Taxonomy (GTDB): domain Bacteria; phylum Bacteroidota; class Bacteroidia; order Flavobacteriales; family Flavobacteriaceae; genus Flavobacterium; species Flavobacterium potami. The sequence goes on from NZ_JAINUY010000004.1 coordinate 175,536, forward strand.
TTATCGCAATTCCTTTATAAAATTGAACCGTTTTATAAATGTCTACTTGCAGTTTGGCTTTCGCCGAAATAACCGCTGGCTTTTCACCGTCTTGTGTAATAAAATTATGAGAGTGCGGTGTCTGTCTGTTGCAAGGCAAACCGCTATCGATAACCAAAACCTGACGTAAAGAACGCCCTAAACTCATTGCTGCCGAAAGTCCGCTATAACTTCCGCCAACAATAATCACTTCAAAATGTTTCTTTTCCATATTGCTATTTTCTAATGATTTTCTTTCCTATGTAATTTATAATTAACCAAATGTCCGATAATCATTCCAATTCCTCCAAAGTAAATCAAGTCGACATGGATTTCGAATAAAATTTCACTCAAAATACTAATCCAAATCAGCGCCATGGAAACAACTAAAATGGACGATACCAAAAGAGATGATTTTTTTATAATTTTGAGAATTGCAAATAGACCTATCGAAGCAAATAGTAAATCTATAATCGGATTGTGACTTAACCCTAAAGGGAGAATCGTTAAAAGAGGAAAAATCAAACAATGAACCAGACAAATGGTCGCGCTTGAAATTCCTAAAATATCGTAAAAGGACGTGCTTATTTTCTTCATTATGTGTACTTTTGCTTAATGCAGTTTTGTTGCAAATATATACAATTTTTACAATTGCAACATAGTTGCGTTTAATTTTTAATTTCGTAAAAAATGAAAACCACACGTAATACCGCAGCGAAGACGGCAGTTTTAGAGGTGTTTGAAAAATCTAAGACGGCTCTTTCGCATACAGAAATTCACAAACAATTAAATGATTTGTGCGATCGCGTTACGATTTATAGAATTCTAGATCGTTTGATTAATGAAGATGTTATTCATAAAATCTCGAATCTAGACGGAACGGTAAAGTATGCCAAATGCAATCATTCGCATCAGCGTGTACACATTCATAATCATGCGCATTTCAGCTGCGAGAATTGTCATGAGATTACTTGTCTTGAAAATGTAAAGCCTAGTTACATTATGCCGCATAATTATAAAGTTAACGAAATCAATTTTACGTTATCAGGCTTATGTCCGAATTGTTTAAATTCTAACATTTAACTTTTAGGCTCGTCTAAAAATATTGTTCCGCGAATATAATTTTTCTCTATATTTGTGAAAACAATACTTTTACAATGACCAAATCTTTAGAAGAAGTCCACGAATCGGTCTCTACAGAAAATAAAAAAAAAGGTTTTAGAAAAATTTTAGCCTTCTTAGGCCCTGCATATTTAGTAAGCGTTGGATATATGGACCCTGGAAACTGGGCAACCGATATTGCCGGCGGAAGCCAATTCGGCTACACTTTAGTTTGGGTTTTATTAATGAGTAATTTAATGGCTTTGCTTTTGCAGAGTTTAAGTGCTCGTCTCGGAATCGTAACACAGCGTGACCTTGCGCAGGCTTCGAGAGAAACCTATTCCAAATACATTAACTACATTTTATACTTTCTTGCCGAAATTGCGATTGCAGCCTGCGATCTGGCAGAAGTTCTCGGAATGGCAATCGGAATTAATCTGCTTTTCGGAATTCCGTTACTAGAAGCGGTCTTAATTACCGTTTTAGATACCTTTTTACTGCTTTTCCTGATCAATAAAGGAATTCGCAAGATGGAAGCCTTCATTATTGCTTTGGTGGCGATTATTGGCTTCTCTTTTATTTTCGAAATGATCTTTGCAGAACCAGAAGTCCATAAGATCTTTGCAGGACTTATCCCTTCGATTCCAAATTCTGCCGCTTTGTATATTGCTATCGGAATTATTGGAGCAACCGTAATGCCACACAACTTGTACTTGCATTCGTCTTTAGTGCAAACGAGAAAATTCGACAGAACGCCAGCGGGAATCAAACAAGCTTTGAAATACAATTTTATAGATTCTACCATCGCATTAAATCTGGCCTTTTTTGTAAACGCAGCTATTTTAATTCTTGCCGCCGCCACTTTCCATAAAAACGGAATGTTTGAAGTTGCAGAAATCCAAGATGCGCACAAATTCTTAGAACCACTTCTGGGAACAAAATGGGCACCAGCTTTATTTGCTATCGCTTTAATCGCCGCTGGACAAAGTTCAACTGTAACGGGAACGCTCGCTGGACAAATTGTAATGGAAGGTTATCTTCATTTTAGAATTCAGCCTTGGGTTCGTAGAATTATTACGCGTTTAATTGCTATTATTCCTGCGGTAATCGTGATTTTGATTTATGGCGAAAGTGTCACAGGAAAACTTTTAATTCTGAGTCAGGTAATTCTAAGTTTGCAATTGGGTTTTGCAATTATTCCGCTAATCCATTTTGTGAGTGATAAATCGAAAATGAATGGTTTTCATATTTCTAGAACTACACAAGTTGTTTCTTGGATTATTGCCACGATCATTGTTTCTCTAAATGCGAAATTGGTTTATGACGAAATTACATCTTGGTTAGAAAATTCAGATCATCCGACAATTCTTTGGCTAACAGTAGTTCCTTTGGCTTTCGGATTCTTAGCGTTATTGTTATACATTGTTTTCAAACCATTTATTGCCAAATTCAAAGCAAAAACCGTAAATCATTCACCACATAATCTTAACCTTCATTTTTCTCAAAAGAAAACACAAGAAGTTAAAAACATTGCGGTTTCTGTGGATTTTTCGAACGCTGATGAAGCGGCGCTAAATCATGCTTTCGAACTAGGCGGAATGGATGCCAAATACACACTTATTCATATTGTAGAAACGGTCGGCGCTTTAATGTACGGAATCCACATTCACGATCACGAAACGACCATTGATGAAAAATTACTGTTAGAGTACAAAAAAATGCTTTCCGAAAAAGGATTCGACATAGAAACAGAACTTGGTTTTGGAAAACCAAACAAGACAATTCCAGAAATCATTAACAGCGGGAATTTTGACATTCTCGTTATGGGAACCCACGGCCACACTGGATTAAAAGATATTCTTTTTGGAACAACTGTAGACAAATTGAGACATAAAATTTCGATACCTTTGTTGATTGTTAAATAATAAGGGGCAAAGGCTCAGAGGGACAAAGGGACAAAGCCTTTGAGCCTTTGAACCTCTGCAACTTTGAACCTCAAAAAAAATGACTTTTTCAGAAGAAAACTACTTAAAATCGATATATCACCTGACGGCAGCTTTGGAAACCGAAGTCAGCACAAATGCAATTGCGGAAATTATGGAAACAAAGGCTTCCTCTGTAACCGATATGCTTAAAAAACTGGCAGAGAAAGATTTGGTGAATTACAAAAAATACCAAGGTGTTTCTTTAACTGAAAACGGGAAGCTTGCCGCTAAAATGATTGTTAGAAAACATCGTTTATGGGAAGTTTTTTTGGTTGAAAAGCTAAACTTCAGTTGGGATGAGGTTCATGATATTGCAGAACAATTAGAACACATCAAATCAGAGCAGTTAATCAATCGTTTGGATGATTTTCTTGGAAATCCGACTGAAGATCCTCATGGAGATCCTATTCCAGATGCAAACGGCCGAATTATTAAAATCGAAAAACAGCTTTTATCTGAATTAGAAGAAAATCAAACTGGAGTTTGTGTTGGTGTAAAAGATACTTCTTCCGAGTTTTTGAAATATCTGGACAAACAAGAAATCGCTTTGGGTTCTAAAATTGAATTTCTATCTAAAGAATCTTTCGATTTATCGGTCAGAATTAAAGTTAATGGTAGAGAATTATCTATTTCTAATAAAATTGCTTCTAATTTGTTTGTGAAGTTGGTTTAGAATGTAGTTATTCCGCAGAGATACACGAAGATTTTTCGCAGACATACACAAAACAAAAATCCCAAAACCTTTATAGTTTTGGGATTTTTTATTAGTCTTTTATGCTGTAGAGTATTTTTTGAAAATCTCCTTTAAACTTATCTTTATTCTCTTTTCCAGACCAAGAAAGAATTTTATAAAATGCTTTTTTAGTTTCCACAACACCAATTAAATAATAGATTTCCATATTCGCCTCTTTATCAAAAGCTTCAACATCTGTTTCTATAAAATTAATACCATTAATTGTTTTTGAAATTGGATTGAAAATAGTCTTTTTCTCAGTCTCTTTTAAGAAATCTTTCATAAAGCCATCATAAAACTCTTTCGCCGAATTGAAATTTAATTCAACTAATTTCAAATCTTCTTTTAAATCATAAATAACAAAACCATAAAGTTCTTTTACTTCACTTTGATATTCTATTGCAGAATCTTCGTTTAAACCAACTGTTTTATTCATATAATCGGGAATACTTATATCAAAAGTATGACCTGCTTTATATTCTTTCATTTTGGTTTGAGCTAATGTTGTTAGAGAAAGTAATGCAACTGTAAGAAGCGTAATTATTTGTTTCATTTTGAGCTTTTTTATTATTCTTTGTCGTCGTTTTTTTGTTTGTCAATAAACTTAATGATCGTTTTACTATTTGTCATAATTAAATAGCCTGAAAGTGCTTTTAAAAAGTAAAAAATGAGCCACGAAGTACCTGCATAATCTTTAATAAGTTCTTTTTGCTTTACAAATTCATAAATTGTTGAACACAATTTAGGAAGAGCCTCTACAAATACTATTGCTCCGATAACAACTACTGCAATAGAAAGAACTGTGCGATACGGTAAATTTATATCTATCTTTTCTTGAGGAAAATTTTGATCCAGTTTCAACTTGTTGACTATCCATTCTGTTTTGAAAAGAAAAAATCCTGTTATCAGTAAATAAACAAATAGATTTTCCAAAAGTACAGCCCAAACTCCAGTTAAAACATTCCAGTTTACTCCATTTTCAGTAAGAGAAAATGTTGAAGCAAACTGCGGAATAATATAAACACTGTTTATTAAAAGCCACAAACCAATACCTTTTACAATTATTCTCCAAAAAGTTTTAATTTCCATAAAGATAAAGCGTATTATACAATCCCTTTCTCAATCATTTCCAGCATGACCGGAGAAGCATTTTTAAATGTCGGTGCTTGCTCAATAATACTTCCTGCATTCTTTTTATTTACTTTAAAAGTAACGTCATCATTTGTTGTAAATAAAAGTGCTGTTAAAAAAGGATTTTTAATGTGCGTGCCCAAAATTAATAAAGCTTCATCTAAAGTATGAATGCTTTCTACTTCTTCTGTTTTGTATCTGAAAGTAAGCGAAATTGAGAATGTATTATCTTCATTGAGAACCAATCTGAAATAAACATTTTTAAGATCGGTATCGCCCATGGTTTTGGCCAAAGTCAGTTTTGCGAAAGTTCCGCTTTGGATGCTTTCTTTAACTCGTTCACAAAAAAGGGCAAATATTGGTTCGTACATTTTTTAAGATTCTAAGGTTCTGAGATACTAAGAGGCTAAGTTTTTATCCTCTTTGTGCTATATTATTTAACCGCAAAGTTCGCAAAGATTTACGCAAGGTTCGCAAAGTTTTTTAATTTTCCTTGTGTGCTTTGCGTAATCCCTAGCGAACTTTGCGGTTAAGAATTTTATTTCCCTGTAAATTCGGCTTTACGTTTTTCTAAGAATGCTGTTGTTCCTTCTTTGAAATCAGCTGTTCCGAAACATTTTCCGAATGATTTTATTTCGACATCAAAACCATTTTTACCATCTGTAAAATTAGCATTGATTGCTTTTATGGCTTTTCCAATTGCAAAAGGAGCATTTTTAATGATTTTTTGAGCAATTACATTCGTGAAAGATAAAAGTTCTTCTTGAGGCACAACATGGTTTACTAAACCGTAATCTTTTGCTTGTTCAGCAGTAATCATTGCTGCAGTCATAATCATTTCCATTGCGCGGCCTTTTCCAATCAATTGAGGCAAACGCTGTGTTCCTCCGTAACCAGGAATCAATCCTAAAGTAACTTCTGGAAGTCCCATTTTTGCATTGTCTGAAGCAATTCTGAAATGACAAGCCATTGCCAACTCCAATCCTCCACCTAAAGCAAATCCGTTGATGGCTGCAATAACTGGTTTTTTAAGTCCTTCAATAAAATCAAAAAGAGATTCTTGTCCTTCAGCAGCCAATTGTGCGCCTTCAACAATAGTATAATTCGCAAATTCTGAAATATCAGCTCCTGCAACAAATGCCTTTTCGCCACTTCCTGTTAAAATAATAACGCGGATATCATCATTTTTACCCAATAACTGAATCGCTTTACTCAGATCGCTAATTGTTGCTTTGTTTAAAGCATTCAATTTTGTTGGTCTGTTTATAGTAATTGTCGCGATTTTTTCTTCAATAGAAATTAAAAGATTTTCGTAGTTCATGACGCTATATTTTAAGAGTTGGTGATAGGGAGAGAAACTGTAAACGTAGTTCCTTTTCCATAAGTTGACTCAAAGGTAATTGTTCCTTTGTAATTTTCGATAATGTTTTTGATAATTCCTAAACCTAGTCCCATACCGCTGGTTTTGGTAGTAAACTTTGGCTCAAAAATTCTTCCAATATCTTGTTTCTGAATCCCGATTCCGTTGTCTTTTACAGCAATTTCAACATTATTATCTCGTCTTTTTACAGAAACCACAATAGATTTTTGAAACTGACTTTCTGGAATGGCCTGAGTCGCATTTTTAACCAAATTGGTAATGACACGAATCAATTGCGTACGATCCATTTTAGAAATAATCTCTTCTTCTTCTTTTTCGAAAGAAATATAATCTTCATTGAAAATATCCAGAGCCAATTCTACAACCTCAACCACATTTAAGGTCTCATTTTGCTGAGCTGGCATCGAAGCAAAATTCGAAAATGCCGAAGCTACAGAAGTCATCGTATCAATCTGCTGAATTAAAGTCTCCGAGTAATCATTCATTTTCTGTTTGACATCTGGAGCTGAGGGATCAAACTTTCGCTGAAAACTCTGAACCGTCAAACGCATTGGCGTAAGCGGATTTTTAATTTCGTGTGCGACTTGTTTCGCCATTTCGCGCCAAGCTTCTTCACGTTCGCTTTGTGCTAGTTTGATAGCACTGGTCTCGAGTTTGTCGACCATTCCGTTATACGCTTTGATCAAGAAATTGACTTCTTTGCTGTTTGCTTCTAAAACAATTTTCTCATTTTTCTGATCCAGATTGGTTTCTTCCAAACGATCTGAAATAGTTTTAAGCGATTTTGTAATATAAGTGGAAAGGAAATACGCTAACGCGAAAGCCACGATGAGCATAAAAGAATATACTTGGCTTAAACGAATCAGAAACGTATTCAACTCGTTGTCGTAATATCCATCGTCTTCCAAATAAGGCAGGTTCAGGATTCCGAGAGGTTTGAATTTTTCGTCTTTAATTAAACTATAAGAAGATCGATTTTTGACTCCGTCGATAGTTTTAATGTCTACAAATCGCTTTTCTATAGAAGAACGAACCAATTTTAAAATATATTCTGGAATTGGGGGAGGTGCTTTATCAACCGCAAAAGACTCTTTGGAAGATTTTAAAAGTTTTCCTTCAAGGCTGTAAATATTGATTTCAATTTTGTGAATCTGCGCCAATTCGTGGATTTTATCTTTAAAAATCAAATCCAGATTTCCCGTTTTCAGCGGATAAGTAGTTGTAGAAAGCACATAATTAATGTGTTCTTTTACCGCATTTTCTTTTCGTTCTAAACGTTCTTGATGGTATTCTTTGGCCTCAGTTTTAAACTGAATAATCGAAATCGAAGCCAATAAAAAAGATGCCACAACAATCAATACAATCATCGACAGGAAAATCCTGGTACGAAGTGAAAGCATTGTCATTTTGAAGTTTAGCATATTTTTAGTGATTAGTGAATAGTAATTAGTGATTGGTAAAAGCTCAAAGACTATTCACTAATCACTCTTTACTAATTACTTTTTTTCTCTAATTCGTTTGTAAAATCGAAAGCCAAGCATAATTAAAACCGAAAATAAAACAATTCCGATTACGCCGAAAATCCAGTTGATGGCACTTTTTAAAACTACTAAAAAAACAACAGCAAACAAAATAATCGTTGCACCTTCGTTCCATAAACGCATGAAGTTGTTCGAATATTTCACCTCATCATTCTGCAATTGCTTAAAAATCTGATGGCATTTTCCGTGGTATAAATACAAAAGGAAAACGAAGCATAATTTTACGTGCATCCAAGGCATTTTCATCCAAACATGACCTGCATCTGTAAAAAACAGCATCCAAAAAGCAAAAATACTCGCCAAAACTGCCGATGGCCATGTAATAATATACCACAAACGGTAGGCCATAATTTTGTATTGTGCTTGCAAAATTTCTTTTTCTGGCGAAGGTTTTTCATTGGCCTCAATTTGATAAACAAACAAACGCACAATATAAAACAAACCTGCAAACCAAGTTATGACAAAAATAAGATGCAGTGATTTTAGATAATTGTAGTATTCCATTGTTGTTTTTGTTTCAGGTTTCAAGTTTCAGGTTTCTCTCAAAGTGGCTAAACTTGGAACGTGAAACCTGAAACTTGAAACAAAATATTACTTCGCCCAGTCATTAATCCAGTTAGAAACTGTCTGACACCATTCGTCATCGTCATTCAAACAAGGAATTGCCAAGAACTCTTCTCCTCCATTTGCTTCAAAATCTTCTTTGGCACGCATTGCGATTTCCTCTAAAGTTTCCAAACAATCTGAAACGAAAGCTGGTGTTACAACCGCTAATTTCTTGATTCCTTTTGCTGGCATATTGTCAATTTCAACATCCGTGTAAGGCTCCAACCATTTATCTCCCGCTAAACGAGATTGAAAAGTCAGACTATATTTATCTTCTGGAAGTCCTAATAATTTTATGACTTGTTTTGTTGTTTCGTAACATTGGTGACGGTAACAAAATTCGTGCGCCGGTGATGGCGTGTTACAGCATGAACCGTCAATTTTACAATGCGATTTTGTTACATCAGTTTTGCGAATATGACGCTCTGGAATTCCGTGGTATGAAAACAACAAATGATCATATTCAAACCCAACTAAGTGTTTCTGAATTGAATCTGCTAAATTTTTGATGTAATCTGGTTTGTTGTAAAACGCCGGAACATCGGTAAATTTCATATGAGGGAATTTCTTCTTGCGAATTTCTTCTGCTTTAACTAAAATAGTCAAAGTCGAAGCCATTGCATACTGCGGATATAATGGAAAAAGCATTACATCTGTAACTCCTTTATCGTTTAATTCCTGAAGTCCTTTTTCAATCGTCATAGTTCCGTAACGCATTGCTAAAGAAACTGGAACGTTTACTAAAGGCTGTACTTTTTTCTGCATTCTTTCTGAAAGAACAACTAACGGCGAACCTTCTTCCCACCAAATTTTCGCGTAAGCGTGTGCCGATTCTTCAGGTCTTTTTCTTAAAATAATACCACGAACTAATAATGCTCTTAATAAATATGGAACGTCAATTACATATTTATCCATTAAAAATTCATCTAAATATGGTTTTACGTCTTTTGGAGTTGGACTTTCTGGAGAACCTAAGTTTACTAATAATACGCCTTTCATTATGTTTTTTGCTTTTAAGCTTTTGTTTGTTTTTAAAAATTTCGGCAAAAGTAAACGTTGTACTTTATTAGAAATATGATAATTATTACTTTTTAATTATATTCAAATTTGTAAAATCAATAGATGACTTCCTTTGATCCTTACTTTTCATTTTCTCTTCTTTCAAACATTCAATTTCCCCATTCTCTACATTAACATAAGCAGTACTTTTTTTCCCAAAAGAAATTTTTAATTTTCCGCTTCTTATGAAAACAGAATTAATTTCATCTTTTCTTTTCCCACACGTTTTAATAACATCTGCTTTCCACTTAATAGTATCATTTTGAATTGCTATTAAAATTTGATTCTTTTCTTCAATGCAAAAAGTTATCCCGCCAACGTATTCCATTCCTTCCAATTTCCACAAACCATCGTAGTTAATTTTAGAATCACTTTGAGCAGCTAGTTTTAAAATAGAAGAAAATAGAATCAAGAAGAAAACTAATTTTTTCATTCAATTAAACATTCGCATTAATCGACATCAAATACTTTTTAGGTGTTGTTCCGAATTTCTTTTTGAATGCGGCTATAAAATGACTTCCCGTGCTATAACCGATTTTCAATCCTACTTCGTTTACATTATAAGAACCGCTGTCTAATAATTTTCTAGCGAAATCCATTTTATAATCGAACAAGAAACCGTAAACCGTGTCGCCGTAAATTTGTTTGAAACCCATTTTCAGCTTTTTCAAATTCAGACCAATTTCATCTGCCAATTCTTGCAATCCTGGAGGTTCGGCCATATTAGCAATGATAATTTCTTTGGCTTTTCTGATTTTCAAAACATTGTCTTCATCAATCAAAAACGGACATTGTTCTGCATTCGGATCTTCGGTTCTGTTGAAATACAAACTCAACAATTCGTATCCTTTTCCTTTATAATAAAGGTTTTTTATCGAAGGATGGAGATTATAATGAAACAATTGACTCAATACAATCGCCATTGACGGACTAATATTTCCTTCGTTATAATACTTTTTATCCTTATTATCAGGACTTAAAAAAGTAATATAATCGGCTTCTGCAGAAAACAATGCGTGAAATTTCTTTATCGAAACAATTACCGAAATCACCCACGAGTTTGGAGCGAGTTCTAAATGAAGCGGTAATTCTTTCTGCGGATTGTATAAAAGCAGTGATTTTTCTTCTTTCAATTCCAAAGCATAATTGCCTTGATTGAATAAGAATTTGGCATTTCCTTTTATCCCGAAATGAAACTGTATCAATCCTGTACCAATCTCGTGTTGCGCATTAAAAGGTTCTGCACTATCATTCTGAAACCGGATTAGCGTAAAGTCGTCTTCAATTTTTATTTCTTCCTCCATTTTGATTTACTTTATTCAAGTTATACTGTCATTTTGCAGAAACTATAATTTGGCTTTCCAAAATTAAATCTTTTTGATGGGTTTATCGTTTACTTACTTCTAAATTTATAATTTCTTTATTCTTTAAAAGTTTTTCCCTTCTTTTTTATTCTAATTTCTTCAAATCAGCTTAAGTCTTTTTTTGATTTCAAAAATATTAAATTACTGATTATCATTTCATTGTTTAGAAAAAACAAGCGTAAATTATTTCTTACACTATTCATATTTGTTCTAAATTGAGGAATTGTTATCTATTAACAAAACCAATTGTAAAAACCGCACGTAAATGATTCTTAAAAAACTAAATCAATAATTATACAAAAACTTTTATGAAAATTAACAAAACTGTAAAAAGAGGACTTTGGACCGTGTTGGTAGCGGGCGTATTATTTTTTGCCATTTTAATATTCCACATTATTACAGCGAAACCTGCTGTTTATGAAAGTCCCAATTTGCAAGTAAGCAGAATCGATTTTAAAGAAAACATAGATTCTATAAGCGCCAAAAAGATTTGTGCAGATTTAAGATCCATCAAAGGATTAACTTCTGATTCTATTATAGTAAAAAGAAATGTCGTGGTTTATTTCCATAACAATAAAATCACAAATTCTGAAAAAGTGTATAACGAATTAATGAGCAAAGGAAATTATGACGCTCAACGTTATATTTTACCTGCAGGCCTTGCAAATAAAGAAGTTTGCCCTATCGATCAAAATAGTTACAGCTACAAACTATCAAAAAAATTAAATCAGTTTTTTAATTAACCTTTAAATATTTATTATGAAAAATTTTTCTAAAATTACCTTGAGTGTACTAATCGCCGCATCGGCATCATTAGCTTCTTGCAGCAATGACGATGATAAACCAGTTGAAAAAGCTACAATCTATGAGAGATTAGGAGGTTCTGCTATGGTTTCAGATCCGGACAACTCAGGACAAATGATTGAAAAAGGCCGTTTAAGTTTCCGTAAAGTGGTAAATTCAACTATAGGATTAATCGTTGCAGATATTCAATCAAATGCATCTGGAAATTTACAAGCCCATTTTGCACCGCTTTTAGCAGAAACAGGAAATACTCAGGCTACAAATATTGCTAAGCTATCTGACAATCTTACTGATTTCTTTTCCTTTAACACTGGTGGAACAAATGCAGTAAACACTTATTCAGGATTGAATATGGTAGCTGCGCATGATCCTGCTAAAAACCCTCGTATGGGAACAAAAGCTAGTAGTGCAGATTACACAAAATTTGAAGGATATGTTGGTGCTGCTGCTAATAAAAATGGTGTTGCTTCAAACACAGAACTTTACACAGATATCGTTGCTGTTTTGGAGTCGTTAAGAACGCCGATTGTTCAAAAATAATTTCCTTTCCTTTAAAAGCGCTATTTAAAATTTATGATAGCGCTTTTATTAAATACAATTTTCTGATTTATAAAATATCGCAATTCTGAAAGTAAATTACAGTCAATATTTACAATTTACTTTTTGAACCCATAGCGATATTTTTTTTGAAGTAAATTTTAATAATTTATCTCTAGTTATTTAGAACCACTCTAAACAAAACATTTCAAACGACTTGATTTTGCTATAAAAGTGCTGATTTTTAAATAAAAAGACCTGTTTAGAATCAAAAAAACATACAGCGACACAAAAAGTACTTTTAGCGTTATTTTTATCGATGGTATAGTAATAATTTTGTTGCACTTTTATGAAAGTGAATTTATGGAAAACAATAACGTACCGAAACACCTTTATTTTTACTCAGTTGGTCTGAGTTATAAAAAAGCTGATGCTGAGGTCAGAGGTCAATTTAGTTTGGATGCCGTTGCGAAGACTCGCCTTCTGGAACAAGCTAAAAACGATGGAATAGAAAGTTTAATAGTTACTTCAACTTGCAACAGAACCGAAATCTACGGTTTTGCAGAACATCCCTTTCAATTAATAAAACTAATCTGCGATAACAGCAATGGTTCTGTTGACGCTTTTCAAAAGGTTGGTTTTGTTTACAAAAATCAAGAAGCAATCAATCACTTATTTCGCGTAGGAACTGGTTTAGACAGTCAGATTTTAGGTGATTTCGAAATTATATCTCAAATTAAAACCAGTTTCGTTCATTCCAAATCTTTAGGATTAGCGAATAATTTCATGGAAAGACTGGTAAATGCGGTTATTCAGGCAAGTAAAAGAATTAAAAACGAAACAGAGATTAGCTCTGGCGCAACTTCGGTTTCTTTTGCATCAGTTCAATACATTCTTAAAAATGTAGAAGACATCAGCAATAAAAACATTTTGCTTTTCGGAACTGGAAAAATTGGAAGAAATACGTGTGAGAATTTAGTAAAACACACTAAAAACGAACACATCACTTTAATAAACCGTACTAAAGACAAAGCAGAGAAACTGGCAGGAAAATTAAATTTGATTGTTAAAGATTACTCTGAATTGCATTTAGAACTTCAAAAAGCCGATGTTGTAGTTGTGGCAACAGGCGCACAAAACCCAACAGTTGACAAAGCGATTTTAAATCTAAAAAAACCTTTATTGATTTTAGATTTATCTATTCCGAAAAACGTTCATGAAAATGTTGAGGAACTAGAAGGCGTAACTTTGATCCACATGGATTATTTGTCTCAATTGACAGATGAAACTTTGGAAAACAGAAAATTACACATTCCGGCAGCAGAAGCGATCATCGAAGAAATCAAAGAAGAATTTGTGACTTGGATGAAAGGAAGAAAGTTCGCTCCGACAATTAATGCTTTAAAAGACAAATTAAACGCAATCAAAGCTTCGGAGTTAGATTTTCAAAGCAAAAAAATCGCTGATTTTAATGAAGAGCAAGCTGAAATCATCAGTAATCGAATCATTCAAAAAATCACTACACATTTCGCAAATCATTTAAAAGACGAAGATACCATGGTCGATGAAAGCATCGAATGGATCGAAAAAGTCTTCAAAATAAAAGCATCTTAGTTTATATTTTACCATTAAGGACAATAAGAGAATTAAGTCAATCTTTGTCAAGAGAATTAAGTTTTTATTCTGACAATGCTTAATAAAAATTAAACCATTAAGATATTAAGTAAATTAAGACCATTCTTTGTCAAGAGAATTAAGCCAAGCTATAACAAAAGCTTAATAATCTTAAATTCAACACAAAGACTTAATTCTCTTAATGCCCTAAATGGTAAAAACAAAAAAGTTCTATGACAAAAAAAGAGGTTACTCAATTGGCTTATGAAATTACAGGCTATGCTATTAAAGTGCATAAAGCTTTGGGACCTGGACTTTTAGAAAGTATATATGAGAAGTGCCTTAAATATGAATTAGAACGAAACGGATATGATGTAAAACAACAATTATCTGTGAAAATTGATTATTACGATCTTGAATTTGAATCGGATTTAAGAATAGATTTACTTGTTAATGATTGTGTGGTTGTTGAATTAAAAGCGATAGAAACCCTATTGCCAATTCACGAAGCGCAATTATTGACTTATATGAAATTATTACAAAGACCTCAAGGGTTATTGATTAATTTCAACACAACAAACATTACAAAATCAATGAAACCACTTGTCAATGAACATTTTGCGAGGTTAATTGATTAAACATAAAATATTGAACCATTTAGGTATTAAGATAATTAAGTCCAAGCTTTGTCAAGAAAATTAAGCCCAGCTATACTTTTTTAAGCTAACGCAAAGCTTAATAATCTTAAACTCAACACAAAGACTTAATTCACTTAATGCCCTTAATGGTAAAAACAAAAAACATGGCTGAAAAAACAATCAGAATAGGAACGCGTGACAGCGAATTAGCACTTTGGCAGGCACACACTGTAGAGAAAAAACTAAACGATTTAGGTTATAAAACTTCAATTGTTGCCGTAAAATCTCAAGGTGATATTATTCTGGACAAACCGCTTTACGAACTTGGCATTACGGGAATCTTCACCAAAACGTTAGACATTGCCATGATCAATGGCGATATTGATATTGCGGTGCATTCTATGAAAGATGTCCCAACGGCTTTGCCAAAAGGTATCGTTCAAGGTGCTGTTTTACCAAGGGCCAATGTTTTAGATATTTTAGTCCATAAAGGAAATCCTGATTTTACAAATCCAAGCACTATCGCAACCGGAAGTCTGCGTCGCCAGGCACAATGGTTCAATAAATATCCAAATCATACCGTAGTTGATTTACGCGGAAACGTAAACACGCGTATGCAGAAGTTGCAAGACAACAATTGGGACGGAGCTGTTTTTGCTGCCGCTGGTTTAGAAAGAATCAACTTAAAACCTGAAAATTTCATCAATTTAGATTGGATGATTCCAGCGCCTGCACAAGGAGCAATGTTGGTTGTGGCAATGGAAAATGACAATTATACTTTGGATGCACTTTCTCAGTTAAATGATATCGAAACTGAAATTTGTACACACATCGAACGTCAGTTTTTAAGAACGCTTGAAGGAGGATGTACAGCACCAATTGGAGCTTTGGTTACCTATAACGAAGACGAAGACACTTTACATTTTCAAGGTGTTCTACTTTCTATTGACGGAAAACAAAAACTGGAAATCGACAAAACGGTTGATATTTCAGAATGGAAGAAACTAGGTTTCAACTCTGCTCAGGAGATTTTGAATAATGGCGGAACAGAATTAATGCAGAAAATCAAAGAATCTCTGAAAAAGTAATGGCAAACCAAGTTCAAATAGTATCTACAAAAATATTATCTCCTCTTCATAAACAAGAGTTAATGAAATATGGCGTTGAATTAATCGAAGCCGATTTCATTAAAACCGAAAACAAACCTTTCGAATTAAAAGACCTCAACGAAAGCCTGATTTTTACAAGTCAGAATGCGGTTCATAGTGTTTTATCTCATCCCGATTCTGAGCAGTTAAAGAAAAAAAACGTGTATTGCGTTGGACTTAAAACCAAAACGCTTTTAAGCGATAACGGCTTTAATGTTGTGGCTTACACAGGTTATGCTGCAGATTTAGCCGAAATTATCACTTTAATTTACGGAAATGAGAGTTATACTTTTTTCAGCGGTAACATGAGAAGAGATACGCTGCCGGAAGCATTAAAAGAAAACGGAATTAAATTCAACGAAATTCAGGTTTACGAAACTACGCTTCAACCTCAGAAATTGAAAGCAAATCCAGAAGCGATTTTGTTTTTTAGTCCGTCTGGCGTTAAAAGCTATTTGAAACACAACACCATAAATAAACAAATCTGTTTCTGCATTGGAGATACAACAGCAGAAGCATTGTCAAAAATCACAAAAAACATCATCGTCGCAGATCAACCAACAATTGAAGATGTGATCGAAGATGTAATTCACGAATATAAATAGAGCTATACGCTTTAGGCTTTAAGCCGTAAGCATTAAAATTATAAACAAAAACAGCTTAAAGCCTAAAGCTTAAAGCCTAAAGGAAAGAAAAAATGTTAAAAAACGACCTATTTTTAAAAGCATTAAAAGGAGAAACAGTTCAGCGTCCACCAGTATGGATGATGCGTCAGGCAGGAAGATATTTGCCAGAATTTAGAGAACTTCGTGATAAATATGATTTTTTTACACGTTGCGAAACTCCAGAATTAGCTGCTGAAATCACCGTTCAACCAATTCGTCGAATTGCTCCAGATGCTGCGATTTTATTCTCAGATATCTTGGTTGTTCCAAGAGCAATGGGAATTCACGTAGAATTGAAAGACAATTTAGGACCGATTATTCCGAATCCGATTCGTTCTTTGGCAGATGTTCATAAGGTGTATGTTCCAGATGTAAATGATACATTAGGTTATGTTTTCGACGCTGTGAAATTGACTAAGGAAATGTTGAATGACGAAGTTCCGTTGATTGGTTTCGCTGGTTCGCCTTGGACAATTTTCTGTTATGCTGTTGAAGGAAAAGGTTCTAAAAGCTTTGATACTGCAAAAGGATTCTGTTTTTCAAATCCAGCTGCAGCACATACTTTATTGCAAAAAATTACAGACACTACTATTTTATATTTAAAAGAAAAAGTAAAATCTGGTGTAAATGCCGTTCAGATTTTTGATTCTTGGGGAGGAATGCTTTCTCCTGTTGATTATCAAGAATTTTCATGGAAATACATCAACCAGATTGTTGACGCTTTAGCCGATATTACTCCAGTTATTGTTTTCGGAAAAGGTTGTTGGTTTGCTCTTGGCGAAATGGGTAAAAGTAAAGCTTCTGCATTAGGAGTTGACTGGACTTGTTCTGCAAGAAATGCACGTTACTTATCTGGCGGAAACATTACTTTACAAGGAAATTTTGATCCGTCAAGATTGCTTTCTCCAATTCCAACTATCAAAAAAATGGTTCACCAAATGATCGATGAGTTCGGAAAAGACAAATATATTGTAAATTTAGGTCACGGAATTTTACCAAATATTCCTGTAGACCACGCAAAAGCGTTTATTGACGCGGTGAAGGAATACGGGCAATAATAGTTTTCAGTATTCAGTCGCAGTATTCACGTTAGACTGTGACTGAATACTGCGACTGAAAACTTAAACTAAAGCCTATGTTTGCTACTTTAAATTTCAAAAGAAATTCACCATTTTCATTTATTGAATACGGCTTTCAAGCCTATTATGCTTATGTCTTTTTGATGGTTTGGATGCATCCAGAACTTCATCCGGTAAGTTTGATAAATGATTTGGCTATTTTAATGGCTTTTGAGTTTATAATGGTACATTCAGGTGTTTTTATGGCAGTTATGCCTAAAAAATGGTCGCTCTTTGTTTTTTTTCCTTTGTATGCAACTTTTGCCTATTCTTTTAACGAATCGGTTATCAACACCAATATTCTATATATTTACCTGCTAACCGTTTTAAACAGAATGCGATTTGCATTTTCAAATGTAAGTCCAGAAGTTCGAATGACACAAATGGGAAAATCTGCTCTAAGAGCCATTTTCTATTTTTTCCTGATTCTGGCGGTTTGTATCGGAAATGCTATAATACCTCCGTTTGGATTGACACAAGAGTATTTAGAAACATCAGGTTATTTTCAAACCGTTAAGTCAAGCGGATTGTTTATAGAAAAGCCTTACGTACCAATTTGTATGGGATTTATCTATTATGCTTTGCCTGTTTTATATTTTGTTTATCGAACAATAAAAAAACTTGGTCAAACTTCAAAAGGAAAATTAGTTTATAGTCAAACTACATTCAAATCTACTAAAATGTAATTTATGCTGAATAAAGGTTTAAGAGACGAAGAAAGTATACGAATAGAGAACACTCTACGAACTTTACATGCATTAATTTTCGTTCCAAAATTTTGGAATGCTGAAGATACAAGCCTTATTGACGAACAGTTAAAAAGCTTCGGTTTAAGTTTACAAAGAACAATTGAAATACCGGAAGATGAATTAATCATTCTCTTGCAAAGATGTCATTTAGATTGGAATCAGCAAGAACAGTTTGCAGATATTCTAGTTGGATTGTCTCAAGAGAATCAATTTAATTTTTTAGGTAAAGCACTTGTCATTTATCAATACATTCAACAAGAAAGCAAAGTATTTTCTTTCGGAATAAACACCAAAATTTCTTCACTAAAAAACAAATAGAAATGAGTTTTACAGATTGGAAAATAGACCGAATTGAAAATGTTCTTCCCGAAGAGTTTTACAAACTGATTGAAAAGAATAAATCACACATTGAAAAAACTTTTCCGGTAACTTTAGCCAATTCTGACTCTTTAGAAAAAGCACAAAACTTCATTTCGTTCAACCTTGAAAAAGAGAAGAACAAAGAAGCTTTTCATTTTTATGCCCGCGATATTCAAACCAATAAATTAATTGCTTATTTGAATGTAAAAACGATCGATTATCGCATTTCAAAATGTGAATTAGGATATTTTGTTGATGAAGATTATCAAGGAAAAGGAATTACATCGAAAATGGTTTCTAATGCACTTGCCTTTTGCTTCAACGAATTAATGCTGAATAAAGTTTTCATTTGTACTTCCGAAATTAATATTGCAAGTCAAAGAGTCGCATTAAAACACAATTTTAAACAAGAGGGAATATTAAGGGACGAATTTAGAAACGGAGACGGCACTTTGCAGAACTCTGTATATTTCGGACTTCTTAAATCAGAATATATAAAATCATGAAAGACAAATTTTACGCATACATACAAAATTTACAAGACCAGATCTGCGCTGGACTAGAAGCGGTTGACGGAACTACAAAATTCCGCGAAGACTTATGGAAACGCCCTGAAGGCGGCGGAGGAAGAACACGTGTTATTGAAAACGGAAGTGTTTTCGAAAAAGGCGGTGTCAACATTTCAGCCGTTCACGGAAAACTTCCAGAAACGATGCAGAAAATGTTTGGCGTTGGCGAAGCCGATTTCTTTGCTTGCGGACTAAGTTTGGTTCTTCATCCGAAAAATCCAATGGTTCCTACCGTGCACGCCAATTGGCGATATTTCGAAATGTATGACGAAGCAGGAAATGTGATTCAACAATGGTTTGGAGGCGGACAAGATTTAACGCCGTATTATTTGTTTGAAGAAGATGCCATTCACTTTCATCAAACTTGTAAAACAGCTTGTGACAAACACAATCCTGACTTTTATCCAAAATATAAAAAACAATGTGATTCGTATTTTTGGAATGCGCATCGTCATGAAGCTCGCGGTTTAGGCGGTTTATTCTTTGATTATTGCAAAGCAAATGAGCAAATGTCAATGGAAAATTGGTATGATTTCGTAACCGAAGTTGGAAACAGTTTCCTTGAAGCTTATGTGCCGATTGTAGAAAGAAGAAAAAACCTTCCTTACACTCCAGAACAAAGAACGTGGCAGGAAATCCGTCGTGGTCGTTATGTTGAGTTTAATTTGGTTCACGACAAAGGAACTTTATTCGGTTTAAAAACCAACGGAAGAATCGAGAGTATTTTAATGAGTTTGCCTCCGCATGTACAATGGGTTTACGATCATCATCCAGAAGTTGGAAGTGAAGAGGAAAAATTAATCAACGTTTTGGCAAATCCGCGCGAGTGGATTTCTTAATCTAAAAATTGTTTAACACATAGAAACATAGATTTAAAAGATATATCTTAGAGGTAATTTTAGAAAATCATATTTTTTCACATAGCTATGTGGAAATATTTGGAGTGAGACGTCTTTTTAAAAGTATCTAAAAACTATGTATCTATGTGTTTAAAACTACTTTACATCACATTTTTCACCAGCATTTTGGGATGTTTTGCCCAAAACGACTCCTTGAAAAATCCGTATTTTAAATCATACGATGATAAAATTACTGCCAGTATTTATTACTTAGATACTTCGAATAGTTTTGAGATTGCTTCTAGTAATCAGGATCCAAAAATATTTTTAAATCTGATTCCCAATCGAAGAGAGCAGATTGGTTTTAGTTTAAGCTATAAAATCATCGACATTACGATTGGTTTTGCTCCCAAATTTCTTGGCGGAAATAAGGGTGATTCACATTCTAAAAATTTCAATTTCAATACCCGCTTCTACTATAAAAAATGGATGCAGTCTTTTACTTTTATCAATCAAAAAGGATTTTATGTAAGCGAAGATAATCTAACCGCGCAATTACCCCGAATGCGGACCACCAAAATCGGCGGATCTACAGCTTATGTTTTCAATGACAAATTCTCTTTTAAGACTTTAGTCAGTCAAAACGAATGGCAGACTAAGAGTTCTGGAAGTTTCATTCCGACTTTTTCTTTTTATTATACCAATTTAGATTTAAATACGCCCGATACTTCGCCTGGCGATATGTATGTATTTACGCTGGCTCCCTCCTATTTTTACAACTTTGTTATAAGCGATCGCGTTTTAATTGGAGCTGGACTTGCTTTAGGAGCCGGAATTAATATTACTGACGGCGACACCTCAGCTTTATATCAAGCCGATTTCAATTTGAAACTCGCTTACAATAAAGATCGTTTCTTTGGCTTTGCAACACTAAATACAGTCAGCTTTCTGCAAGACGATAAAGTCGACCCAAGATTAAATGATAATATCGCTACAGTAAAACTTTCCATTGGTTATCGATTTGATCCTCCAAAAAAAGTAAAAGAAGTCTACGACAAGGTGAATGAGAAAATAGGTTTGTAAGAAATCTTAACTCAAAATAAGCATGAAGCACAATTAAAATGCTTAAATTACAGAGATTTATAAAAAACTAAAATTCATTGTTATGAAAAATATAAACAACGAACAGTTAAATCTCATGCATTCCGGAAAAGGTTTTATAGCAGCATTAGACCAAAGCGGAGGCAGTACACCAAAAGCATTATCGCAATATGGCGTTGAAGAAAATCAATATTCAAACGACGAAGAAATGTACACGATTGTACATGAAATGAGAACCCGAATTATAAAAAGTCCTTCATTTGACAGTCAATATATTCTTGGTGCTATATTGTTTGAAAACACAATAGATCGCAAAATCGACGGACAATGGACTGCGGATTATCTCTGGGAGAAAAAACATATTGTTCCGTTTTTAAAAGTAGACAAAGGTCTTGCAGAACTTTCAAATGGCGTTCAATTGATGAAACCGATTTCCAATCTGAATGAATTATTAGATCACGCTGTAGAACGAAATATTTTTGGTACTAAAATGCGTTCTGTAATCAAAGAAGCCAATCCAGAAGGAATTCGCGAAGTGGTAAAACAGCAATTTGAAGTGGGTTTGCAGATATTCAATAAAGGATTAATTCCGATTATAGAACCTGAAATTGATATTTATAGCGCCGATAAAGAAAAATCAGAAGCAATTCTGAAAGAAGAAATCCAAAAACAGCTTCATTTATTGGACAATGATGTAAAAGTGATGCTCAAACTTTCTATTCCAACAATAAACAATTTTTATAGTGATTTAATGTCTGATTCTCATGTGGTTCGTGTAGTGGCGCTTTCTGGCGGATATTCACGCGAAGAAGCAAATGAGAAACTTTCAGAAAACAACGGATTAATCGCTAGTTTTTCGAGAGCTTTATCGGAAGGGCTTACAGCAAATCAATCAGATGCAGATTTTAATACTCAAATTGGAAAATCAATCAAAGAAATTTACGAAGCCTCTATTAAATAAAGTCCAATTAGATTCATAAAAAAATCCCTGAAACAAGCCGCTTCAGGGATTTTTATTTTAAGAACTTCCATTATTTAGAAGTCATTTCATCGGCTAAATCCAATGTTTGTAATATGATGTTTTTATCCGATTTAAAAGAGTTCAGTTTAAAAACGAATTTCAATTTATTGTTAATTAACTTTTTAGAAGATTCCATAGAAATATCTGAAAATTGAGTTGAAATCTTTGTCATTCGATCTAACTCTGAATCTTTAGCATTTTTACCAAATGCCTTAATTGTTTGCGCCATATTCATTTTTCCGAAGATAGAATTTTTGCTTAGATCCTTCTTTGATTCCTTTATAAAATTTCCATTTCCTTTAGAAAAATAATCCATTGTATTGGCAACGACCACAACGTCTTTTTCTTTCAAAATAAAAATATTTCCGTATTCCTGCGTTGCTGCCACAGTAAATACATTTCCGTTTTGAGTCAATAATTTTTTACGAACTCCTAATTGCAATAATTTATCTCCAAAAGTTGGATGCGTTGAAGTAAAAATAACAGAAAACAACGGAATCTCTTTTTTTACTTTTTCTTCCGTAATCGTTTCCTGATAATTTTCATCGTAACCGTACTTTTTAGTCAATACCTCAACTTCTTTCATTCCATACAAAAAAGCGCTCAAATCGCCGTCAAATAGTTTGGCAGTGGCTTCCTCATCTACAATTGTCGAAATCAAATCGGTGGTTACAGCAATATCTTCTTTGGTAAATTTTGAACTTTGGAATAAATCGGTCATCAATGACGGGAAATTTTCCAATGCTGCTTTGGTATTGATATGATATGACATATATCCCAAAGGTTTCTCAGCAGGGAAATAATTGAAAATATTTTTATTGATTTTTCGATCACTTATTTTACTTACAACTCCTGCAATCTGTTCTGAATATTCTACAATTTCTTCGATTCGGGCATTATCATTATCAAAATAAAAATCGACATTAATTCCCTTGATAAAATTTCCAAAATTTTTCTGCATCGGCAAATACTTATCATAACCTCCAAATAAAGACATCGGATAACTATATGCTCCGTAAAGGCTCGCAATCGCACCTCCGTAATCTAACCATGATGAAATATCTGCCGCTACATTTATTTTTTCTGAACTTGGTGCAGTGAATCCATTTTCAAACAACGCTTTTATGATGGCACTTTGTTCTTCGGCCAATTTTTTGTCAAACTCTGCTTGTTCCGCAGTATATTGCTCATACGGATTTCCATCATACAAATAATCTTCTTGAACTGAATCTGCTGCAGGAACTGGCGGAATGTTAACGATTACTTCTTCGTCTTTCTTTTGAGACTTTTCAGCAATTTTGGGCGAATTTGGAACTTCATAAACCGTTGGCGCTTCTACAACAACAGCTTGTTCGTATGCTTCTGCAGAAGCAATTGTATCAGATACATAAGCCGTCTCTGCATAATCATACGATTTTACGGGAAGTTTTTTTGTCAATTCAAAAACAACCAAATAATTGTCATTCCAAACAAAAGATCTTTTCACTCCATTTGGTGTAAAAACAGCATATTTTCCAAATTCCTGAATTGAATTATTAGTTCCGTTTGCCCCCTGTTTTTCAATCAAAAATTGCTTAACGGCTTCTTTGTTTTTAATGGGAATTGTGACCTGATAATACGGAACGCTGTCTAAGAAATTTCCGTGAATTGTAATCTTTTGATCCAATTGAATGATGTCGGTATATTTCCTCAAATCAAAATCTGGTTTTTTGCTGATGTATTTTGTGATAATCGGATGATTCAATACTTCATCAATACTGACTTTTTTAGAAAG
This sequence comes from Flavobacterium potami, assembly GCF_020026915.1. Lineage (GTDB taxonomy): Bacteria > Bacteroidota > Bacteroidia > Flavobacteriales > Flavobacteriaceae > Flavobacterium > Flavobacterium potami. The sequence goes on from NZ_JAINUY010000004.1 coordinate 199,392, forward strand.
CTGATTTCCATTGAACTGAACAAAATAATCATGTTTTGCTACATTTTGTCCAAAAGTCAAACAAAAGGCGAATAATAAAATTAAGGTGTAAAAATGCTTCATAAATCAAGGCGTTAATTGGATGGAATTATTCATTAATGTCGATTTTTTAAAAACGCTGTACATACTTTGTTTTAAAAAAACCGTCTTTTTATTTTTTGAAATTTTACTGTTTGCATTGTCAACCGACACTATATCTTTATCGAAAGTATAAATAGAAATAATATTTGCTTCTTCGAGATCTTTCTTTTTCTTCGGATCGTTTACGACTTTTTCTGGAATTGGATAAGATGCAATGCGCTGAAAATTTTTATCGCTTCCGCTAAAGTGAATCTGCTCCCGCTGATTGTTTATTGTATTGACAACGGCATTTAAAGCCTTTAAATTGGCATAATTGAGTTTGATAATGAACACATAATTTTGGAAATCTGTTTTTGTACTCACATTAGATATTCCATCAATTTTTAAAGCTTTGATTTTAAAATCTTCCAGTTTTTGGGTAATTTCCTGTTCGTTCGGAATTTTTACGCCATCGACTTCTTCCAGCCAAATAGCCGATTTGGTTTTAAACCAAGATTTCGAAAAATCGATCATCAAAGTATATTCACCACTTTGATCATCGTGATGTTTGATTCTTTCCGTAATCTCAAAACAACTTGTTAAGAGCAGGCAACAAAATAAAGCGAGAATTTTCTTCATTTCACAAATTTAGACGGAAATATTTGAAAAACCATAATTTGGTTCATTTCAATGTAAAAAATCAAATTTTTAGATAATATTAACGGATTCTGCCATAAGCTAAACGCCTTATTTTGTTCCTTTTTCAGTAACTTTGCATCGCTTTATTAAAAGTAAAAACAACTTCAAAAAATAAAAAACAACTGCGGTTTTAGAAACAAAGATTAATTTAGCTGTTTTTCAAACGAATCAGTCAAAATCTGAATTCTAAAATCTAAAATCTAAAATTATATGTTCCCATTACAAAGAGGCAGAAGATTAAGAGTAAATGAATCGATTCGTTCTTTAGTTCGCGAAACCAGTTTAAGTCCGTCAGACTTTATGTTTCCAATGTTTATTGCTGAAGGCGAAAATGTAAAAGTCGAAATTCCATCTATGCCGGGAATTTTTAGAAGATCTATAGATTTAACGGTTGAAGAAGTAAAAGAACTTTATGATTTAGGAATTCGTGCCGTAAATATTTACGTAAAAGTGAGCGAAAACCTAAAAGACAATACCGGAAAAGAAGCTTGGAATGCTAACGGATTAATGCAACAAGCCATTCGTGCCATAAAAGCTGCTTGTCCAGAAATGATTGTGATGCCCGATGTGGCTTTAGACCCATATTCTATTTACGGTCATGACGGAATTATAAAAAATGGCGATGTAGAAAATGACAGCACTGTTGATGCCTTAGTAAAAATGGCAGTTTCTCACGCAGAAGCTGGTGCAGACTTTGTAGCGCCAAGCGATATGATGGACGGAAGAGTTTTACGCCTTCGCGAAGGTTTGGATGCTGCCGGATTCCAAAATGTTGGTATCATGAGTTATTCTGCTAAATATGCTTCTGCTTTTTATGGTCCGTTTAGAGATGCTTTGGATTCTGCTCCAAAAGAAGCTGATGTTGCTGTTCCAAAAGATAAAAAAACCTATCAAATGGATTACGCCAACCGTATTGAAGCGATAAAAGAAGCTTTGTCTGACGCAGAAGAAGGTGCAGATATGGTAATGGTTAAACCTGGAATTGCATATTTGGATATTGTTCGCGAAATTAAAAACACCGTTCATGTTCCTGTGACTGTTTATCAGGTTTCGGGAGAATATGCCATGATTAAAGCAGCATCTGAAAGAGGTTGGCTGGATCACGACAAAATTATGATGGAGCAATTAATGTGTATTAAACGTGCAGGAGCGAATCTTATTTCAACATATTTTGCAAAAGAAGCAGCAATACTTTTAAATAAGTAATTAATTACAAAAAAATATATATTTTAGCGACAAATTTAATCCCTAAAATATATGAAAAAATTATTACTTTCTTGCATGCTGATGGCTAGCCTAACATCTATAGCACAAGATATTAAATTTAAAAAAGACAAAATCAGTATCGATGGAACTGAAGTTGCCATTCTTGACAAAGTAAAAGTAAATTACAAAATCTTGTCGCTGGATAACAGACCCATTTTCTCTATTGAAAGAAAAAGTGCTCTAATGGCTGACGGATCAACATTTTACTGGTCTGTTCTTACTGATTTAAGCAATAATAAAACTAATGAAATAGTTGATTACGGTAAAGATCAGGGTTTAAGCTTTCAAAAAACGATTGTTGCAAGTGTTTGTAATGATAAATACAAATTTATCAGTGCAGCAGGAATTGATGAAAAAGGAGTTTTGGAATTCATAAACGGAACGCCAACTGATATTCAAAAAGTAATTGCAGATGCTAATCAAAAAACGAATGATCAGATAAAAACGGAGCTTGAAGCTATGTACGCTTTACGCATAAAAGTGACAGATGGAATCATTTACCAAAAACAGGAAGTTTTAAAAGAAAACGGAATGGTTCAGGATTATGTAAAAATCGGTGATGTGGTAAAACAAAATATCACTTTCATGGCAAATTGGCCTCCTAGTTTGGTTTACAAAGTAAACTCAATCTACACTGAAGTTGACAATAACAACAGAGAACAAACAAGAGTTAGAGAAATTGGAGGATGGTATGCAACAAAAACCGGTTATGCTAATCCTAAAACAGGTAAAAACATTAAAGACGAAATCATTACAGCTGACAACAAATATTTCCCTTTAAAAGGAACTCTTACTGACACTGAAAAAATCAATCTTTCTTTCTCAAAAGGAGATAAAGATTTACTTGAAAAACAAATCGTAGCAAAATTGCTATACAATGGCTATAAATTTGAAGCCATGAAATAATATTTAAATATGAATAAAGCAGTATTTTTAGCTGCTGTTTTAGCTTTTGCCTCTTGTAAAAAAGAAGGTTCTGAAAAAACAGATCAGACAAACGAAACTTATTCTGAAGGAGAATCGGCAACAGCCAAAACACCTGAAGCATTAGGAAAACAACTTTTTGAAGGAACTGGAAATTGCTTTGCATGCCATCAGCCCGATCAAAAAGTTATTGGACCAAGCATTAAAGAAATTGCCAAAATCTACAAAGACAAAAACGCAGATATGGTAACTTTCTTAAAAGGAAATGCAGAACCAATTGTCGACCCGAGTCAATTTGAAGTTATGAAAACAAACTTTGCTATTACTCAAGCAATGTCTGATGAAGAACTAAAAGCTATTGAAACTTATATGTACAGTCATTTGAAATAAATGAACTATTATTCATAAAAAAACGGCGCTTTTATCAAGCGCCGTTTTTAGTTTTATAACAATAAGATTACCAGATTTTAACTCGTTTTTCTGGTTCCAAATACATTGGATCTCCTTTTTTAATTCCGAATGCCTCATAAAAAGAATCTAAGTTCTTAATTGGCACAACCGCTCTGTACATTCCTGGAGAGTGCGGATCTGTTTTAACCTGACTCTTAATTGCTTCGTCACGAGATTTTGTTCTCCAAACGGTAGCCCAAGAAATAAAGAATCTTTGTTCTGGTGTTAATCCATCTATTAAACCTGGATTTCCGTGTTTTTTCAAATACAACTGCAAACCATCATAAGCAGCGTTAGTTCCTCCTAAATCTCCGATATTTTCACCTAATGTAAATTTACCATCTACAAAAATTCCAGGAAGTGGTTCTAAAGCGCTGTATTGAGCTGCTAGCTGAGCTCCAAGAGCCGTAAATTGTTTTAGATCTTCTGGAGTCCACCAGTCTACTAAATTTCCGTCTGCATTGTAACGTGCGCCAGAATCATCAAAACCATGAGAGATTTCGTGTCCGATTACCGCTCCAATTCCACCATAATTCACTGCTTCGTCCGCTTGATAATTATAGAAAGGTGGTTGCAAGATTGCAGCTGGGAATACAATTTCGTTATAAGAAGGATTGAAATAAGCATTCACCGTTTGTGGAGACATTCCCCACTCTGTTTTGTCAACTGGTTTTCCTAGTTTAGCTAAATTTTCAGCATAGGCCCATTTTGATAAATTTTTCATATTATCAAAATAAGTACCTCCTTCATTGACATTCTTAAGTTCTAGTTTTGAATAATCTTTCCATTTGTCAGGATATCCAATCTTAACCGTCAATTTGTTTAGTTTTTCAATTGCTTTAACTTTAGTCTCTTTTGACATCCATGGCAAAGCATTGATTCTGTTTTCATAAGCCAGCATTACATTGGCAATCATGTCTTTTGCCTTTGCTTTTGCTTCAGCAGGAAATAATTTTTCTACGTATAATTTCCCTAAAGCTTCTCCAGTTGCTCCATTAATTACTTGTAAAGCTACTTCTTCACGAGGACGTTGTTTCAAAGCTCCTGTTAAGGTTTTTCCATAGAAATCAAAGTTGGCATTTTCAATATCTGTAGTTAAAGTCGAAGCTGATTTGTTTAATAAAGACCATTTTAAATACTCTTTCCAAGCGCCTACTTTCTTTTCAGTGAAAGTTTTTTCTAAAGCAATCATGTAACGAGGCTGTGCAACATTTACAGTATCTACTTTAGCCATTCCAATTCCTGTGAAATATTTCTCCCATTGAATAGAAGGCGTATTCTTTTTCAAATCGGCAACTGCAGTTGGATTGTATTGTTTTCTTCTGTCTCTTCTTTCAACACGATCCAGTCTTGGTGAAGACATTTCTACTTCTAAAGCTAAAATCTCTTTGGCACTTTCTTTTGCTGTTGCAGGAGATTCTCCAATATATTGCATCATACGCGCAATATGTAATTCGTATTTCTCACGTTTTTCTTTAGAATCTTTATCATCAGAATTGTAATAATCCTTATCAGACAAACCTAAAGTTCCCGGACTTAAAGTCACCGTATTTTTATTACTGTTTTTAGCATCGGCACCTACATAAACGCCAAAGAAACCAGAACCTCCTGCAAGCTGCATTTCAGTAATATAGTTTTGAAGATCCGCAACATTTTTAATGGCATCAATTTTCTTCAAATAAGGTTGAAGTGGAGTTACGCCTCTTTTGTTTCTACCAACAGTATCTAAAATAGTATTGAATAAAGCAATCGCTTTACCTTGATCTGTATTCGATTTATACTTTGGATCTTTGGATGCTGCTTTTAAAATAGCTAGCGCATCATTATCTGTCTTTTGACGAAGTTCATTAAAACTTCCCCATGAATTACGATCACTTGGAATTTCTGTTTTGTCTAACCAGGCACCGTTTACATAACGGAAAAAATCCTGACGTGCACTAACTTTAGGATCCATGTTAGAAATATTAATTCCTGGTTCTTTTGGCTTTGTATCTTGTGCCTGAACTGCTGTTAATGAAAACATTGCAGAAACAACACAAAACATAGGTTTAGAAAGCTTTTTAATCATTTTTATTTAGTGTTTTAGTGTATTTACAAACATATTGTTATTATTTCTATTTCTATGTTAAATTTTTCGAATAATTGATTTTAACTTAAAATCTCTTTTTCTTCAAACGTTTTTCAAGAAAAAAAACGGCGCTTAAACAAGCGCCGTTTTATTGCTAAAGCAATATCTTACCAGATTTTAACACGTTTTTCTGGTTCAACATACATTTTATCACCTTTCTTAATATCGAAAGCTTTGTAGAAAGCATCAACATTCTGAATTGGTACATAAGCTCTGTACATTCCAGGAGAGTGTGGATCTGTTTTTACTTGATTTTTGATTGCTTCGTCTCTTGATTTTGTTCTCCAAACAGTAGCCCAAGAAATGAAGAAACGTTGCTCTGGTGTAAACCCGTCGATTAATCCTGGATTTCCGTTTTCTTTTAAGTACAATTGTAAACCATCGTAAGCAGCATTAATTCCACCTAAATCTCCGATATTTTCACCTAAAGTAAAATTACCATCAACGTGAACTCCAGGCAATGGCTCAAGTGCACTGTATTGATTTGCTAGGTCAGTTCCTAAAGCTGTAAATTGTTTTAAATCATTTTCTGTCCACCAGTCTACTAAATTTCCTTCAGCATTGTAACGAGCACCTGAATCATCAAATCCGTGAGAAATCTCGTGACCGATTACAGCGCCAATTCCACCGTAGTTAACTGCTTCATCTGCTTGGTAATTGTAGAAAGGCGGTTGTAAAATTGCAGCTGGGAATACAATTTCGTTGTAAGACGGATTGTAATAGGCATTTACAGTTTGTGGAGACATTCCCCATTCTGTTTTATCAACTGGTTTGCTCAATTTTTCTACGCTTTCTTTGAATTCCCATTTTGATAAATTTTTCATGTTGTCAAAGTAAGTTCCACCTTCAGCAACACCTTTTATTGTTAGAGCAGAGTAATCTTTCCATTTGTCAGGATATCCGATTTTGATTGTGATTTTGTTTAATTTCTCAATCGCTTTTACTTTTGTTTCAGGAGACATCCAAGTTAAACTGTTGATTCTGTTTTTGTAAGCTAAAATTACATTCTGAATCATTTTTTGTGCTTTCTCTTTTGCTTCAGCAGGAAATAATTTTTCTACGTATAACTTTCCTAAAGCTTCACCAACTGTTCCGTTAACAACATTAAGTGCTCTTTCTTCAGCAGGAAGCTGTTTGACTGCACCTCTTAACGTTTTGCTGTAAAAATCGAAACGTGCGTTGTCAATATCTGTCGATAATTGTCCTGAAGCTCCGTTTAATAAATCCCATTTCAAATATTCTTTCCACTGATTTACTTTATTTTCTGTGAAAACAGTTTGAAGCGCCGTCATATATTTAGGCTCAGAAACAATTACTTCGTTTACTTTTGTGATTCCTAAACCAGCAAAATACTCATTCCATTTAATTGCCGGAGTCAATTTCTGAATTTCAGCAATTGTCATTGGATTGTATTGCAAACGATTATCTCTTCTTTCAACTCTCGTTAATCTTGGTTTAGACAATTCTATTTCTAAAGCTAAAATTTCGGCAGCACTTTGTTTTGCTTTTTCTGGAGATTCTCCAATAAATTGAAGCATTCTTGCAACGTGTAATTCATATTTTTCACGTTTTTCTTTAGAATCTTTATCGTCAGAAGTATAATAATCTTTGTCCGGAAGACCCAATTGGCTCGGAGCAAGATTGATAGAATTTTTAGAACTGTTTTTATCATCAGCACCGATGTAAATTCCGAAAAATCCTGAACCACCCTCTTTTTCCATTTCGACTAAATATTTCTGAACGTCAGCAATATTTTTAATAGCATCGATTTTCTTTAAATAAGGTTTTAAAGGTTCAATTCCTCTTTTATTTCTTCCAACAGAATCTAAATAGGTATTGAATAAATTAACTGCTTTTCCCTGATCTGTATTCGATTTGTATTTTGGGTTTTTAGAAGCATCTTTCAAAACCGCCATTACATCTTTATCTGTTCTTTTGATCAGTTCATTAAAACTTCCCCAGGTTGTTCTATCGCTTGGAATATCCGTTTTATCCAACCAAGTTCCGTTTACATATTTAAAAAAATCTTCACGTGGACTGACTTTTGTATCCATGTAAGATACATTTATACCTGGTTCTTTTGGAGCATTTTGGGCTTGAACCGCAGTTATGGATAACATTGCAGATAAAACACCAAACACAGGTTTAGCTAATTGTTTTTTCATAAAAATTTAGAGTTTAAGGGAAAATACAAACTTATTGTTATTATTTCGAAAATTATGTTAAAATTCTAACTGTAAAGTCAGAAAGAAGCATAAATTTCACAAAATGAAAATTCGAAACTAAATTATAAGTCTGTAATTTCTTTAAATGTTACAAAAGCCTGTTAAAAAAATAACGCAGTCAGGTTTTAAAATCTGCTTTTTGTATTTTTGCGCCAAATTATTTTTATGAAATCGCTTTTATATAAGTACCGTAAATTCTTTATTGTTTTAATAGTATTTTCGGCTGTTACGATATCTTTGTTTTACTCGGCTTTAAAACCTAAAAAGACGCTTCCAATCTACAATCCGTCTGATGTAAATCCTGAATTGGTAGACAGCACCATTCAATATAAAAGCAAATACCACACGATTGCCGATTTCTCTTTTGTAAATCAAAACGGAGATACTATTACACAGAAAAATTACGAAGGAAAAATCTACGTAGCCGATTTCTTCTTTACCACTTGTGGCTCAATTTGCCCAAAAATGACAACTAATTTAGAAGATGTCCAAAAAGCGGTTATAAACAATCCGAAAGTAATGCTGCTTTCTCATACGGTTTTTCCAGAAGTTGACAGCGTTTCGGTTTTAAAAGAGTATGCTATAAAACATCATGTTGTAGACAGCAAATGGAATTTGGTTACCGGCGATAAAAAAGAAATCTACAGTATGGCCAGAAAATCGTATTTGGCTGTTAAGTTAGGAAGACCAGATCAGCTTTATGATATGGTTCATACAGAGAATTTTGTTTTGGTCGATCAAAAACGTCGCGTTCGTGGTTTTTACGACGGAACAAATAAAGAAGATATAAAACGTCTTTTAGACGACATTGATTTCCTTTCTCAGGAGTAAAATGCCTTATTTTTAGAAAGTTTTAGCATTTGTGTAACCATAAAATGCCTGTATATATAGAATAATTACCTATTTTTGCAATCTAAATTCAATCTAAATAAGCTTGCAAAATACAATACACACTCTGAAAAAAGGCGAAAAAGCCATTATCAAAGATTTTGATATCGATCTTATTCCACTTAAATTATTAGAAATGGGTTGTCTGCCTGGCAGCTTAGTTGAATTACTACAAGTTGCTCCTTTTGGTGATCCTTTATATCTAGACATAAATGGTTCGCATGTTGCCATTCGTATTGAAACTGCTCGTGAAATTGAAGTTGAACTTATACAAAACAATTTATAATGAGCGTTCAGAATATCAATGTTGCCCTTATCGGAAATCCAAATACCGGAAAAACTTCTGTATTTAATCAGTTAACAGGTCTTAACCAACAAGTTGGAAATTACCCTGGAATAACGGTGGAGAAAAAAATGGGTTTCTGCAAATTACCCAATAATGTAAAAGCCAATATCCTAGATTTACCTGGAACGTATAGTTTGAATGCAAGTTCGATGGATGAAAGCGTGGTTATTGAACTTTTATTAAATAAAAACGACAAATTATATCCCGACGTAGCGGTTGTTGTAACAGATGTTGAAAATCTGAAACGAAACTTACTGATTTATACTCAAATAAAAGACCTTGAAATTCCGACGATTTTAGTTATCAATATGTCGGATCGTATGGAACGAAAAGGAATTACTTTGGATATTCCTTATTTAGAAGAAAAACTAAAAACAAAAATTGCTTTAGTAAGTTCTCGTAAAGGTTTAGGAATTGATTATTTAAAAGAACTCATTGTTTCTTATAAAACCATTCCGCATGAACCTTGCTTGAATGCTTCTGTAATTGATCCTGAATATTTTGAAAAATTACAACACGCTTTTCCAAACCAATTGATGTACAAATTATGGCTTGTGATTACGCAAGATGTCAATTTTTCTAATTTGGACCGAAATGAAGTTCGAAACACATTCACCAAATCACATTCAGAATTAAAACGTCTTCAGCAAAAAGAAACCATTAAAAGATATCAATTTATCAATGATGTTTTAAAAGGCGGTTTGAAAGTCGATGCTTCGATGGCAAAAGATGTTCGCGCCAAATTGGATCGTATCTTAACACATAAGGTTTTTGGTTATTTGATTTTCTTTGCGATTTTATTCCTGATTTTCCAATCTATTTTCAGTTGGTCAACGATTCCGATGGATTTTATTGATAGCACTTTTGCTTCTTTGAGTAGCTGGGTTGCCGAAGAATTACCAAGCGGAATTTTAACTGATTTGCTTTCGCAAGGAATTATTCCAGGAATTGGCGGAGTTGTTATTTTCATTCCGCAGATTGCCGTTTTGTTCTTATTTATTTCGATTTTGGAAGAAAGTGGTTATATGAGCCGTGTAGTATTCTTAATGGATAAAATCATGCGTCGATTTGGACTTTCTGGAAAAAGCGTTGTGCCTTTGATTTCTGGAACAGCTTGTGCAATTCCGGCCATTATGGCGACCCGAAATATTGAGAATTGGAAAGAACGCCTTATTACGATCTTAGTAACACCATTCACAACTTGTTCGGCAAGATTACCCGTTTATGCGATTATCATTTCGCTTGTTGTACCAAGCAAACGCGTTTTCGGATTTTTGAATGTACAGGGATTAACCTTAATGGGCCTTTATGTTCTAGGATTTTTTGCCGCGATTTTGTCTGCCTATATTTTGAATAAAGTTTTAAAATTAGAATCTAAAACGTATTTCGTAGTCGAAATGCCAAGTTATAAAATGCCGCTTTTCAAGAACGTAGGAATTAATGTGGTAGAAAAAACCAAAGCCTTTATCGCCGGAGCCGGAAAAATCATTTTGGCAATTTCTATTATTTTGTGGTTCCTAGCTTCTTACGGACCTGGAAAAGAATTTAATGATGCTGAAAACATCGTAAAAGAAAGATTTGCCAATACTACTTTAGACGAAGCGCAATTTGAAAACGAAGTGAATTCTCAAAAACTAGAGAATTCTTATATCGGATTGATGGGAAGAGCAATCGAGCCGGTTATTCAGCCTTTAGGTTACGACTGGAAAATTGGTATTGCCTTAATCAGTTCGTTTGCAGCACGTGAAGTTTTCGTTGGAACTTTAGCCACTATTTACAGCGTTGGAGACAGCGACAACGAATCGACCATAAAAAGCAAAATGCAGGCAGAAGTTCGTCCTGATACAGGAGAGAAAGTTTTTGACTTTCCAACCGGAATTTCGCTATTGTTATTTTATGCTTTTGCGATGCAGTGCGCCAGTACATTGGCCATTACTAAAAAAGAAACCAATTCATGGAAATGGCCTGCTATGCAATTAGTTTTCATGAGCGGATTAGCTTATTTTGCCGCATTAATTGCGTATCAACTTTTAAAATAAAAAGTTATGTTTCAAGAAATTATAGCCTTTACCATATTAGGATTAGCCATCGCTTTTTTGATCAAAAAGTTTTTCTTTAAATCAAAAAAGAAAAAAGACTGTGGCAATGGAACAGATTGTGGATGTTCATGATCTAAGAGACAAAGGAACAAAGGCTCATAGTTATAAAGTAAAAAAGCTTCGCAAAGATTTTAATTTCTTTTCGAAGCTTTTTTTGAAAACTGCACTTAGAAAAGTCCTTTTTTGATGGTTTAAAAGCTTTTAAGGGCCTTCAGAACTTTTTTTTAAAAATACTTTCGCAAAATAAATTACATCAAAGTGACAAAATTCGAAAAAAAAGAAATCATAAGAGGTAGAAGAATCACAAGAATATTGTGGTTTTCATTTGGCTTTCTATGTGCTTTTGGACTCATGTGTCTTTTAAAATCAAGATTATAAATCATATTTAAAAGACATTAAAAAATACCATAAAAAGAGTTTCACTAAGGATATTCCTAATTCAATTCTGAAAACTGGGGCAAAACCTATTTTTGTCACTCCCACACAGAAATTAAAAGCTAAGATAAAAAAAGCCCCAGCGGGGCGACATATTTGTAGATAGATGTGTCGCCCCGCTGGGGCTTTTTTATTCGGTGTTTTGAAAAATATCCTATAAACATTTCGCTCCGCCGGAGATGAAAACTGTAACAGAAAACCTGGTTGTGGGATGTTCTTGATTATTCAGGGTACAAAATTGCAAAGTTCATAGCGACAAAGTGAAAAAAGTTAAATGTCTTATTATGATATTTTAAAAACCGAAACTACCCTAATAGTATATTTACTACAATTATTTTTGTTTTTTAATTTCATTCAAATGACACAAGAAAATAAAATAGAAATAATTAGAGACAATAGAGTTGCTCGATTATTATGGTTTACGTTAGGATTTTTCTGCGCATCAATTATTACTTATTTCGCAATGAAAGGCGTTCATTAAAAAATAAAAACTGAGACTGTGACTGAAAACTTACTTCAATCCCTCCCACTCAGCATAAAACTGAGCAAGGAAAGATTCCATGAAACGATGTCTTTCGGCGGCAATTTCTTTTCCTTTTGCAGTATTCATTTTATCTTTTAGCAATAAAAGCTTTTCGTAGAAATGATTTATCGTAGGAGCATTGTTCTTTTTGTACTCCTCTTTTGTCATATTGGTTACAGGAGCAATTTCAGGATTATATAAAGCTCTGTTCTTAAAACCACCATAATTAAACGCTCTTGCAACACCAATTGCACCAATTGCATCTAAGCGATCGGCGTCTTGTACAAGATCCAATTCGACCGAAGAGAACTTTCTTTCGAAATTTCCGCCCTTATAAGAGATATTTTCAATGATATTGACAACATGAATAATTATCTCCTCAGAAACATTTTGAGCCTCTAAAAACGCTCTTGCTGTTTTTGGGCCAATAGTTTCATCTCCGTTATGAAATTTACTATCTGCAATATCGTGCAATAAAGCGCCTAATTGTACAACAGTCAAATCACAATCGGTATCTTTTGCAATTAGAAGTGCATTTTTATAAACACGTTCAATATGAAACCAATCGTGTCCACCTTCGGCATCATTTAGTTTTTCTTTTACAAAAGCAATGGTTTTAATAATCAGTTGTGAAGCATTCATAAAGGCTTTTTTATTATGTTATAAAAAAATGTTGATTGTCAAAGATTCAAAATCTTCAACAATCAACAATATGTTTTTTTAATTAAGGCAACTTTGTTGCTTTAGCTTATTTTTCTCAAATTCTAAACTCCAATTCTCATTTTATGTCTTCCTGAGCGAAGTCGAAGGACGCACAGTAAAGATTTAGCATGAGATCCTTCGACTTCGCTCAGGAGGACAAACTTTGGGTAAAATTGCTTATTTAAATTTTAAAATTCCAATTTTAAAAAATGTAAAATCAGAAATCTACAATCTCGCAGGTTCCACCCATTTAAAGATGTGTGATTCTTGTGGAATTACAATCCTTTCAGAGATTTTCGCCATACGAGCAGGCAGTTTCATTAAATAGTCACGCGCTTTTTCTGCTTCGTCAGTCAAATTAGAAATTTTATCAATTTCCCATTTGTTCATTAATTTCTGCATGATTTCTACGTAATCATTAGCTGTGTAAACTCCGATACGCTGTGCCGAATCTGAAAATTGCTCAAAAGCAGTACTGATTTTTTGTCCAGATTCTCTCAAGAAGTGAGCCGGCATCACGATTTTTTGTTTCATCATGTATTGAAACGCCAACATCATTTCGCTTGGGTCTACTTGGAAAATTCTAGTTACAAATTCGCTGTATGCATGGTGGTGACGCATTTCGTCTCCTGCAATCATTTTACACATTTTAGACAACTTGTTATCGCCAAATTTCTTTGCGATTTGCGAAACTCTATTGTGAGAAACGTAAGTTGCTAATTCCTGGAAACTAGTGTATACAAAGTTTTTGTATGGATCAGATCCAGTTCCAATATCAAAACCGTCGTTGATCAAATGCTGTGTTGTCATTTCGATTTCACGCATGTTCACACGACCAGACAAATACAAGTATTTATTCAAAAGATCTCCGTGGCGGTTTTCTTCTCCGGTCCATTGACGGATCCATTTAGACCAACCGTTTCCACCATCTTCTACTTGGTTTACACCTTCAACATCCATTAACCAAGACTCATATGTAGGTAAAGCTTCCTCAGTGATTGTATCACCAACAAGCGTAACCCAGAAATCGTATGGAAGTTCTTTAGCGATTTCACGTAGTTCTTTTACCTCTTCAAAGAAATTTTCTCCTTCAGAATTTGGTAAAAAATCAGACGGTTGCCAAATTTTTTCCACTGGAATTAAATACTGTTCAACGAAGCTATCCACGTTTTTTTCCAAAAACTGCATTACTTCTAATCTAATGTTTTTTATAGACATTACTTATTTATAGATTTGGGTTTTACATTTTAGCTCGGGACTAAAACTTAAACCTGTTTATACTCATTTATTCCTTCTTTAACTGCTTTTTCAGTAATCTCCATCAGCTCTTCAAATTTGTAATCTTTGACTGCCAAGGCTGGATGAGCTGTAAATTTCAGGTGATTTCCTAAACCAACAGGAAAAAAACCAAATTTTACCATTTTCCAAGAATTATTGATACTCACTGGCACAACATATGCAGATGGCGCATATTTGCACAAAATTTTTAAGCCGCTTTGAGCGAATTCTTTTGGAACACCCGTTTTACTTCTTGTTCCTTCCGGAAAAATAACGGCAGATCTAGTATTTTTTTCGATATATTCAGACAAGCCTTTGATAACTGGTATCGCTTGTTTAGGGTCTTTTCGGTCTATTAGCACAGAACCTCCGTGTTTCAAGTTATAAGAAACACTTGGAATTCCGCTTCCTAACTCCTTCTTACTTACAAATTTACAATGAAAACGTCTAAAATACCAAATCATTGCCACGATATCGTACATACTTTGGTGATTTGCCACAAAAATAATCGGCACTCCTTTCGGAATTGTATCCCTATTTTCGATCGTATATCTTGTTCCCACAAGATTGGTGCATCTTAGAAGGAAGAAGTTTAAATAATCAACACTTTTTTTGTGAGCTTGGTAACCAAAAACATTTAAACAAATCCATTGAATTGGATGAAAAACAGCCAAACACAAACCAAATAATAAATAGTAAATTACCGATATTGGATAAGATATAATTTTTTCCATGCTTCAAAAATTAATGCGCAAAAGTAATAAATATATTTTTAGACTTATTAAAATTGAAAACAATAACCGTTTTTCTGGTTTAATTGTACCTTTGTAGCAAAATTTGCAAATTTTTTCTGAATTAAATGAACTTTACTTACCCTAAAAACGAGCGTTTAAAAAGCAAAACCACAATTGGATTACTGTTTTCTGAAGGAAAATCGGTATCTAAATATCCGCTTCGTTTGGTTTACCGTCAAGCGGAAGAAAATTCAGAAGAAACTACTAAAATTGGTGTTTCGGTTTCAAAGAAATATTTTAAGAAAGCCGTTGATCGAAATTACTTCAAAAGAGTTTTGAGAGAAACCTATCGATTGAACAAACATTTACTTTTAGATAATCTAGATCAGCCGTATTCTATCATGCTTTTTTATCAAACCAAAGACCGATTGTCTTACGAAGAAATCAACACCAAAATGATTCAGTTGTTTGAGAAATTCTCACTTCAAATCAATAAATCGGAAGATTCTGAAACAAAAATCGAATCGTAAATTCCAAAACGTAAGATTAATAAGCAACTTAGACAAAAAAATCGTAGTTTTAGCTCTAAATTGAAATTCTATGCGACATATTTTCTATTTAGTTGTTTTTGTTTTAATTCTTTCTGGATGCAATAAAGCTGATGCTTCTTATGAAGACAACATGATTGTTTCTGCTGTCAAAATACCTGCAAAAGCAGAAAGTGTTGCTTATGACAGAAAAGATGATGTTGCATCTCCACAGCAACCACCTCCACCAGCTCCAAAAGATAAACAACAAATCGAGCAAAAAATCATAAAAGAAGCGACTTTAAAATTTGAAACTGATAATTTAGAAAAAGCTTTCGCTCAAATTCAAAAAGCGGTTGCTAATAGTAAAGCAAGAATTATCAATGATTCTGAAGGAAAAGATTTTGCAACCCAATTTAGAAATCTTACTATAAAAGTACCAAGTCAGAATTTTGACCGTTTTATAAATGATGTTTCAAAAGGTGTTTCCTATTTTGAAGTTAAAAATATCTCTGCACAAGATGTTACAGAACAATATATTGATTTAACTTCTCGATTAAAAACAAAGAAAAAGCTCGAGGAACGTTATCTTGAAATTTTAAAAAAAGCGAACAAAGTCAGTGAGATTTTAGAAATTGAAGAACAAATTTCGAATATTCGCGAAGAAATTGAAGCCAAAGAAGGGCAACTGAAATATCTAGAAAGCCGCGTTTCTGACAGCACAATTACGATTGAATTTTATAAAACAATAGCAGAAAAAGAAGGAGTTAAAATATCATACGGTTCCAAACTTTGGAGCGCGATTGAATCTGGATTCTATAGTTTGTCCGATTTATTGCTTTCCTTATTAAGCGCTTGGCCATTTGTCATTTTATTTGTTGTATTTGCCTATTTTATTAGAAAAAGATTAAAAAGAAGAAAAAAAGAATAATCATGTATCCGTATTTCAAAAAGAAATTTATTATACCAGTCGCTGCGGCGGGAATGTTGTTTGTTGGAACCAGTTTTAAAGAAGATTTTTTTGAAATTGCCAAACAGATCGAGATTTTCACCACTTTATTTAAAGCAGTAAATACCAATTACGTAGACGAAACCAATCCGGGCGATTTGATGGACAAAGCGATCAAAAGCATGTTGGCGAGTTTAGATCCGTACACGGTTTATTTTAATGAGCAGGATGTTGTTAATTTTAAAATCAACAATACGGGAGAATATACTGGAATAGGTGCTTTGATTTCTAGAAAAAAGGACCGTTTGATTGTTCGCGAACCTTATAAAAATTATCCTGCCGATAAAGCAGGACTTAAAGCGGGTGACGAAATTATCCAAATTGGTGACATTTTAATTGCCGATTTTAAAGACGATGCTTCACAATTATTGAAAGGAACAAAAAATACCAAAATCAACATCAAATACCTGCGTCAGGGAAAAACGAATACTACCGTTTTGGTTTTGGATGAAGTAGATATCAAATCGGTTCCGTTCTATGGAAAAATTGATGATAAAACAGGATATATTGTTTTGGCACATTTTAGCAGAAAAGCTTCAGCAGAGGTTAAAGACGCATTGGAGAAATTAAAAGCTGATGGAGCTACGCAAATCGTTTTAGATTTGAGAGGAAATCCTGGAGGTTTATTAAACGAAGCAATTGATATCTGTAATTTGTTTGTTCCGAAGAATGAAGTAATAGTAACAACCAAATCTCGAATTGAAAAACATAATAATACTTATAAAACACAAAAAGAGCCAGTTGACACACAAATTCCGTTAGCGATTTTGGTAAACGGAAGAAGTGCATCGGCATCTGAAATTGTTTCGGGTGCTTTGCAGGATTTAGATCGCGCGGTTGTTTTAGGAAGTAGAAGTTTCGGAAAAGGTTTGGTTCAGCGTTCGGTTGATCTGACTTACGGAACGCAGTTGAAAGTAACCATTTCTAGATATTATACTCCGTCTGGAAGATGTATCCAAGCTTTGGATTACGCCCATAAAGATAAAAATGGTGTTGCACAGAAAACAGATGCTAAGAATTTCAACGCTTTCAAAACCAGAAAAGGAAGAACGGTTTATGATGGCGGAGGAGTTTTACCAGATATTGAACTGGAAGAAACAAAGACCAGTCCGATTGCAACCGCTTTAATTAAAAATGATGGTGTTTTTGATTACGCAACCAGTTATTATTATAAAAATCCGAATTTGGGAGATAAGATTCCAACTATCTCAGATGCAGATTATAGCGCTTTCAAGCAATTTCTGAAAACCAATAAAATCTCTTTTGATACTGAAACCGAAGTGGCTTTGAGAAATACTTTAGCTGCAGCTAAAAATGAAAAAATAGATGAAACAATTGCTCCTGAATATCAACAATTATTAGCCGCTTTAGAAAAAAGCGAAAGTACTTTATTGGATAAAAACCAAAAAGAAATTAAAAACATGATTCAAGAAGAATTGATTAAAAGATACCAATATCAGGAAGGTTTGTATCAGTTTTACATTAAAAATAATTCTGAAATCAAGAGAGCAGTAAACGTATTAAATAATCAGACAGAATATAAAACGATTTTAAAAATGTAGTGAATGAAGCTAACCCTCGCCCTACTTCTTTTATCTTTTTATACAGTACCGGCGCAGCAAAAACCTGTTGAAACAATCTATTTTGAATTTGATAGATACGATTTAACAGCCAAACAAATTAAGGTTGTCTCCGACTTTATAAAAAACATAGACACATCAAAAGTGGAGTCGATAGAGATTTATGGCTATTGCGATGACAGGGGGACAGATCACTACAATTTTAAATTATCGAATAAACGGGCCAATACGATTCAGAACCTACTGATCAGAAAAGGATTTAATCCGGATAAAATTGTCATTCGTGAAGGAAAAGGCCGGATTGTTGTAAAAGCAGATACGATCGAGAATCTTTACGAAACCCGTTTACATAATCGGCGGGTTGATTTAATTGTAGTTAAAAAAGAGGATTTTGGAAAAGGCATTATTACTTCCTTCAAAGACAATTTAAAAGTTGGCGATAAAGTTTGTCTCGAATCTATTTTGTTTGATATTGGAAGTGCAAAACTAACCAGCACAGCAAAAAAAGAACTGGACAAAGTTGCGACAACACTTCAAAAACATTTAAATCTAAAATTTGAAATCCGCGGTCACGTTTGCTGTACTCCCGAGATTTATCACGACGGAATAGATCGGGCAACCAAAGAAAGAAGGCTTTCTTGGAATCGGGCCAAAACCGTTTTTCATTATTTAATTTCCAAAAAAATATCCAAAAGCCGCATGACCTATGTTGGATGCGGCAATAAATATCCACTCGGTAAAGGCGATAAATACGACCGTCGTGTGGAGTTTCTGATTACTCAGATCTAGTTTTAACGTGGCGGTGCAGGTCTGTTAGAAACTGTATTATCTGACTCTAATATTTCCTTTCCATTCAAAAATTTATTGATTACTACTTCATTCAAAGTGTAAGGTTCACCAATCCATCTTATAATTCCTTTATTATCAATTAAAAATGTTTTTGGAATAGCATAACTTCCCTGATCATCATCGACAACAAAATCGGTTAATGCTTTTTTAGTCTGATCGCTTACTACTATCGAATTAAACTTAACGCGTTCAAGTGTCTTTTTCGTTTTTTCAGGAGATTCGTCTGTTATGGAAATAAAAACGAAGTCTTTATTTTTCTTATAATTTTCTTGCAGTTTGTTAAGATTTGGAACTTCTGCTAAACAAGTTGTACACCAAGTAGCCCAAAACTCCAGTAAAATATATTTTTTATCGAAATTTTTGTCTTTCGGCTCATTTTGAAGATAATTGGTAATATTCAATTTAGGCGCTTTATCACCAACTTTATATTTTAGCTGACTAAAAGTTTGATTTGAAACCACGAATGCAAACAATAACAGGATGGCATTTTTCATGTTTGATTTTTATTTCTAAATTAAATAAAAATCAAATTGAAAATCATCTAACACAAAAGCATTACATGGCTAAAAAAACAAAAAAAGAGCGTAAGTCTTTTAAAAATTGGACTTGCGCTCTTAAATGAAAAATTCGTTTGATGTGTTTTTGTATGAATAATCAACCACGAATCATATCAATATGTTCGATATCATCTTCCAAATACATTTCACTGATTTGAACAAAACCATGACTTTCGTAGAATTTTTTCAGATATAATTGAGCCGCAATAGTAATTTTATCTTTTCCGAAATTAGATTTAATTCCTGCAATGGCTTCACGCATTAAATCATGACCCCATTTTCTGTCTCGATAATTTTCATCTACAACCACTCTTCCTATCGAAGCGTTATCGAAACTGATTCCCGCATCAAATAAACGAGAATAAGCCACAATTTTACCCTCAAACTCTCCAATCAGGTGTAATGCTTTCTTGTCTTTTCCGTCAAGATCTAAATAGACGCAGTTTTGCTCCACTACAAAGATCTGACTTCTCAATTGAAGCAAATCGTATAACTCGGTAACAGTTAATGCCTCAAAAGGCTTTATTTTCCATTTTAATTCCATTATTATTTTTTATGTTTTGCCACGAAGGCACTAAGGCGCTAAGTTATATTATTTTTTTAGCCCGCTAAAACTTCTCATACAAATCGAAAAGGCACAAAGTTATATCTCATAAAAATAAACTTTGCGCCTTTGTCACTTTGTTACTTTGCAACTTTGTCCCTTAGAAAAAACTATTTTTTCGTCATTACAATTTCCATGCTTTTATATTCTGATCCGTTTTTGACATCGTACATTTCCATTTTTCTTGTCTTTGGATCTACGATGGTATAAACTTCCCGATAAGGCGTTTTTTTACCATTAACCGGATTTACCATTTCACCTTTTAATTCCATGCTTTTTTTGCCCTCATCGTATTTTCCCATTGCAACCATCATTCCCGTTCCCATATTGTCAATGAAAGTGGTGGTGTATTCTTGACTGGCATTATTGTAGGCTAAAGTGCTTTTTCCTTCAAAAGGTTGTCCCATCATGGTTCCTTTATAATCGGCTTCCTGATAACGGCCGCCTAAAATCATTCTGATTACGGCTACTGATGTTGCTTTTTCTGGTTTTCCGTTTGCTTCTGACCAAAATGTCATATCACAATTCCATGTTCCAACTTCATCTGCCATCATCTTATGTGGATTTCCAGGAGTTGCATATTCTTGCCAAGCTTTCATTTGTGCGGCAGAATCTACTGGTTCTTCAATAAGGGGTTCTTCGGTTTTCACAGCTAGAGAATCATTTGCTGTTGCAACTTCTGTCTTTATTTCTTTTTTACAGGAAATAAAACACATGGTTATAAGCACTAATGTGATGGTTACTTTTTTCATAACTATTTGTTTTAATGTTTGTTACAAATAAAGTTACGGATTTTTTTTTTGTTTCAAGTTTTAGGTTTCAAGTTTCAAGTTGATATGCTTTGTCATTGTTACGCAGAGGTCACAGAATTTTGCGCTGAGAACGCTGGATTTTTTTATGAGAAGGCGAAGGTCGCAGAGAGTTTGAAACTTGAAACCTAAAACTTGAAACCTGAAACTTGAAACCTCAAACTTGAAACTTGAAACTTGAAACTAAATTTCTAACGTTTGTCGACTTTAACTGTTTTTATGATTGCTTCCAGTTCTAACATTAGGTCACGTTCTTGGTGTGAAGGTGAATAACAAAATCCTTCGATTACTAAAACTCGATTGAAGGTTTTGTCTAAAATTGCATAATTAATGAAAGGTCCAGTCATGAAGTCATTTTTTAGCTCCCAGGTTCCTTTTGTCTCATACGCATCTTTATGGTCTAATTCTATTTTTGAAAAATAAGGCGCATAGGCTTCGCTGGTAATCATTTGTGTATTCAATTCACGACCTTTAATATATTTTCCAACGGAATCGCGCATTTTTACAATGGCGTTTATGACGTCTTTTTTCTTCTTGAAGTTGTTAATTGGAACTTGGTACATCAATAAACTTGTGTTTCCACTGATGATTTCTTTTTTTAACCAAATAAATTTCTTCTTGTGCAACATGTATTCATAACCAGTTGGAATCTGAATACTGATGTGAAATTTATTTTTTATAATGGTTTTATTTAATAGTGACGAACTATTGTCTTCCTGAATTTTTTTAAGCTCTGCGTCGTGAATCTCTTTTATAATCTCTGCAGAATTATCTTCTATACTACAAATAAGATCATCCACAGATTTTCCGTAAATACGAAAAGTATTGTGAGGCAAGTCTTTATTTCGAATGATTTCGAATTTATCTACTGGTGCTTTTTTAACGACAATAATACTTCGGCTGTCGGTTACAAAGCCTTCCAATAATCTGGCTGGATATTGATTGATGGTAAAAAGCGGTTCTTCTTGGGTAAGTCCAAGAACCGGCGAAGCAAATTTATTTCGAATACTATCGCCTACTTCTCCATACCACAACTGATCATCAATAATGACAGAAATAGTATTTGTTTTTCCAGAAACTGTTTCATTTTGTTTTTCACCTTTAAAACAAGAAACCAGAAAAAATGGAAGTAATAGCAATAAAAAATGGGTTTTATTCATTTTCTTAATTTATGAAATAAAACCCAAATTTAAATAAGATTTTGTATTTATCCGTTTATTTTAAGTTTCATTCCCGGTTTAATATCTTCATCTTTAATACCATTCCATTTTTTAATATCTGAAATTGTTACTCCAGGATATTTTTTAGAAATGCTATATAAAGAGTCTCCTTTTTTAACGTAATAATCTTCACCAACGTTTTTAGAAACTGCTTTTTTCTTGAATGAATCAACCGAGTTTGAGGCAATTGCCGTTGTAGCAGGTTCTTCAATAACTATCGCTGCTTTCGAAATAATTAGGGTTTTACCTAAACCAATATTATTTGAAGTTAGATTATTAAGCTCTTTTAACTCCGCAATAGTCGTACCGAACTTTTTGGCAATGCTTCCTAAATTGTCTCCGGCTACTACAACATAGTCCATATCAACGGCTGATGGTTTGTTTTTTTCATCAGCAGATGCAATAGCTTCTTCTCTTTTTTCTACAATTGGAGCTGCTTTAACAGGAGTTTCTTCTTCAGATTTAATTTTTAAACTTCTACCGATTGCAACAGCATTCGTTTTTAAATTATTCCATTTTTTAATTTCGCTGATGCTTACATTGTACTTAGAGGCAATGGCTCCTAAGTTATCTCCTTTGCGAACTTTATAAAATTCGAAATCGCCACTTTCAATAGTTGCTGGTTTTGCTGGTGCTGGTTTTGCTTTTGGTGCATATTTAACCGCCAATCTAGACGATGTAGACTTCATCTCAGCATCATACTTTACGTAAGCATAAATCTGTGGTTCATTAGAAACAAATGTTGCTATTTTATCTTTTGGAAGACGAATAAAATGTTGTTCTCCTTGATAAAAAGGAACAACTTCCATTTTATAAGAAGGATTTAAAAGTTTGATTTGAGATTGCGGCATATCTAATAAATCGGCAATCTGCTTGAAAGACATTTGATTTTTTACACAAACAGTATCGGTTTCAAAATTTTTAACCACTGCTCTTTCCGGATTAATTCCGTGTTCTTTGTGGTATTCAAAAAGATACATTGTTGCTAAGAAAGCAGGAACGTAACCTTGAGTTTCTCTTGGAAGATAATTACGAATGTCCCAGTATTTTGTTTTTCCACCAGAGCGACGAATTGCTTTGGTAACATTTCCTGGACCTGAGTTGTAAGAAGCCAAAACCAGTTCCCAGTCGCCAAAAATATTGAACATTTTGCTCATGTATTCTGAAGCTGCTGCTGTAGCTTTAAGAGGATCGCTTCTTTCGTCGATATAAGAGTCGATTTTAAGAGCGTATTGTTTTCCGGTTCCGTACATAAACTGCCAAAGTCCCGTGGCGCCCATTTTAGAAACTGCTTTAGGATTTAAAGCAGATTCTACAACGGCTAAATATTTTATTTCCAAAGGAACGTTTTGTTTGGCAAAAGCATCCTCAAAGATTGGGAAATAATATTCTGATAAAGCCATTAATCGAGAAAACGATTTTTTACGGTTCTTGAGAAATGACTTTATTATATTTTCTAAACCTTGATTGTATTCGATTTCAAAGGGTGATTTTTCATTCATCAACGCCAAACGTTGCTTTAGCAATTCGGTTGGCAATTCTTCATCGACAGTTACATCCTTATTGATGGTTTGAATGTCTTTAGTTAAATCGTCGTAGATATCTAGACTTACTAATTCATTCATCCAAAGACTATCTACTTTTGAAGCTAATTGGTCTCTTTTGAATGTGCTTTTAATAGAATCTAAATACGACAACTTAATGTCTTGCTTGATCTCTTTCGAAAATTCTGCAGATTCCTGCGCGAACATCGACATAGAGAACAAAGCTGTCACCACTAAGGATATTTTCTTTACAATCATATAACATTATTTTAAAATTCTGTAATTCAAACAATTACAAGAGTTGTATTTTTGCAAATCTAAGCCCTTTATTGAAGAAAAGTATTTAAAAAAATGTTAATTGTGATTTTTTAGTCTAAAATCGCAGCGATTCCAGGTAAAACTTTCCCTTCTAACATTTCTAGCATTGCCCCACCACCAGTAGAAACATAGCTCATTTTGTCTTCAAATCCGAACTGTTTTACAGCTGCAACAGAATCTCCACCACCAACTAATGAAAATGCTCCATTTGCCGTAGCTTCTGCGATATAATCTCCTAATGCGATCGTTCCTTTAGAGAAAGTTTCCATTTCAAAAACTCCTAATGGACCATTCCAAAGAATAGTTTTTGATTCTAAAATTACTTTTTTGAAGTTTTCTCTAGATTTTGGACCTGCATCTAAACCTTGCCATCCGTCAGGAATTGCAGTTACATCTACAACCTGAGTATTTGCAGTGTTTGAGAAATCGTCTGCAGCAATAACATCAACAGGAATATGAACCTGAACGCCTTTTTCTTTTGCTAATCTTAAAATTTCAAGAGCTAAATCTAATTTGTCATCTTCGCAGATAGACTCACCGATTTTTCCTCCTTGCGCTTTGATGAAAGTAAAAGTCATTCCTCCTCCAATAATCATGTGATCTACTTTATCTAAGATATTTTCGATAACAGTAATTTTAGAAGAAACTTTAGAACCACCAAGTACAGCAGTTACAGGTTTTTCACTGTTTTTAAGAACTTTATTTAAACTGTCAATTTCTTTAGCCAATAATGTTCCGAAACATTTATCGTTTGGAAAAAATTGTGCGATAATTGTAGTAGATGCGTGTGCTCTGTGAGCTGTACCAAATGCATCGTTTACATAAATATCTCCAAGAGAAGCCAATTCTTTAGCGAAAGCAACATCTCCAGCTTCTTCTTCTGCGTGGAAACGTAAATTTTCTAATAAAAGAACTTCGCCTGGTTTTAAATCTTTTGCTGCTGTTTGAGCTGGTTCTCCAACGCAGTTTTCAGCAAATTTTACCTCAACTCCTAAAATTTCAGAAGCGGTACTTAAGATATGTTTTAGAGAATATTTCTCTTCTGCTCCTTTTGGTCTTCCTAAATGTGACATTAAAATCACACTTCCGCCTTGAGCTAGAATAGCATCAATTGTTGGCTTAGCTGCTTCAATACGTGTTGTATCTGTTACATTAAAATTTTCATCCAATGGCACGTTGAAGTCTACACGGATAATTGCTTTTTTATTTTTAAAATCGAAATCATTTAAAGTTTTCATCTGCTAATTTTTTTTAATTTTTTGAAAGAATAACAAATATAGAACTTTTACGGTACTCTAAATTTCAAAAAAGCAAAAATAATCGATCAATAAAAACGAAAACGTTGTAAATTATGAAAACAAACAAAATTATTCTCAAAGATGATAAAAATTACCTGTCTAATCGTGAACCGGACTTTGTGTACACGGACAGTTACTGATAGATTGCAAGAAATCAAATCCGATTGTAATCGAATGTGTTCCTGAATTGTAGCTTCCAAGTCCATTAAACATCATTTGGTAAGAATACGCAAAATAGAATTTTGACTTCATAAAACCAGCCATAGGTCCCGCAGCCAGAGGTTTCGGGAATTGGTCATTTAAGAAACGATATGAAACTCCGATCCAGTAATAATCTTCATAACGGTTGTAACGTCTGTATTTGAAGTTGAAATCGGTTGTAGAACGCTGGTCACTCGCAAAATATTGCAGGAATACAGATGGTTCGTATTCGATACGTCTGTTTTCTCCATCTTTAAAAGTAAATCCAGAATATACCTGAAAGTTAGAAAGTAAATCTGGCTCGTTTGTTCTTTCCTTAGTCAAATTTTTCTTTAAAACGTTATTGGCGTTAAAACTAAGGTAAAAACCTTTGTAACGATACAAAGCACTGATGTCAAAGTTATTATTTGATGTCTGACGATTGTCTGTTACTGATGGATCTACTCCTCCGGGAGCTCCATTTACATCTCCGGTAAAATTACCAGTCTCTAAACGAAAACTATTGAAATTGTACGAAATACCAAAAGACAGATATTGTTCTGAATAATAATCTAGGATAAGGTGATGCGCAAACGAAATTTTAGCTCCTGTTTGTTTGGTATTACCGTTGCTGTCATTATACAATGACAAACCAACTCCAGAACGATCAAGAACACGAAAATCGGCATACAATGATTGGTTGTCTGGTGCATCTTTAATTCCGACCCACTGTGTAAGACCATTGGCTCTAATACGAAGATTATCTCCAATACCGGCATAGGCAGGTGAAAGAATAAAAGGGTTATCAGCCAAATACTGAGTAAACACTGGTAGGTTTAACTCTTGGCTGTAACTTGTTGTTACAGCCATGAGTACTAAGGATAAAATAAACTTTTTCATTGTAATAATTTTTTTAGATAACATCATTGGGGCTATAATTTTGTTATCTGTATAATGTGAAGTGTCCAACAAACTCTCTTGGATCTTTCGGATCATTTAACTTAAGAACGTACCAGTAATCACCTGTTGGTAATTCGTTTCCGTTGTATTTACCATCCCATTTTTGACCTACGTGGTATTTCGCTACTACTCTACCATATCTGTCATAAATATCGAATGTTAATTCTTTATAAGCTAATGCACCACAATCAGGTCCTATCGTTGTATTTGAACCACTACCGTTTGGAGTAAAGTAGTTTGGCATACAGAAGTCATAGAAAATACCATGAACAATTATTGTTGCCTCACAACCATTTTTGTCTCTTACGGTTACCGGATAATCACCTGTTTTATAGATTCTATATGTATTAGATGATGAGAATGCTTCTCCGTTAAAACTGTACTCATAAGGAGCAATACCTCCGAAAGCTTTCACTTGAAGAACATTGATATCTTTACTAGCATCTGTTACATCTACTAAACCAACTTCTGCAACTGCATCTATTGTAAATGTTGCAGTTTGTTTTTTACAATCGTTAGTATGTCTTGCAATTATAAAGTGAGTTCCAGGAGCTACGTTTGTAAAGATATTGCTCGGTTGGAATACACCACTATTATCTAATGAGTAATCTACATCTGCCGGATTTGTGTTAGAAGCATCAATTGTTACTACCACCATATTTGCCTGTGCATTGTTCACACAGTCGTATGTTACCTCAGCAGTTGGGTTAAGTATAACGGCTTTATCCATATTTACTTCGACCATTGTTGTACAACTTGCATCTTTAATATAGACATTATGCGTACCTCCTTTAATATTAGTAAAGTCATGTCTTGTACCATTGTTCAATGCAACATAAGTACCATTTTCATTGTCAAGACTAATGCTGTAAGGTAGTCTACCACCTGAAACCTCGATAGTAAATGCTCCGTCATTGTCTCCATCACATATTTCTTGAATGATAGGACCAACTATTTTACCTTCTAGAACATTTGGTTCTTGAATCTCACGCTCTATAATTACGAAACAAGAATTTTCATCCTGAACTATAATTGTGTATTTACCAGGAGATAAACGATCAAATACAAATTTATCATCAAACTGACCTAAGTTTGGCGAAATAGCATATTTGATTACTCCTGTTCCACCAGTTGCGGCTATAGCGATTTTACCATCATTTGCACCAAAACAAGTCGCATCTGTTACTGTAGGTATTGCTAATAATGCCTCATTAGGCTCATCAATAGTTATTGTTTCAGAATCGTACTGACAATCATCACTATCAACACGTACTATGTAAACTCCTGTAGGCAATAAATCAAAATAACCTTCTGGCTGAGCTGGTCTTAATTGATTACCTGAAGCATCTAAAAGAGTGTAAGAATAATTTCCTAAACCACCTCCAGCTACAGCATCAATAACTGCAGTTGAACTTCCTTTACAATACACCTCTGCACCTGATAGATCAATCTCTAAACTTAAAGGTGTTATTGGAGCTATATTTATGTTATTAGAAATAATTCCGATACATCCATTAGAATCTCTAACGTAATATTGGTGATCTCCTAAACCTACCGAGAATGTTATTGATGTTCCAAATGAACCTGCAATTGTATTGAAAGTCTGATCTAGACTATAGTCATATGGTCCGTTTCCTCCTTCTGCACTTAATGTTACTGTTGCGTCTACTTTACAAGTTACACGTGTTGCAAGAGTTAGCGAAGCTTTAACTTTTGATGGCTCAGTTATTTCGATTTCAGCACTAGGCTGTGAGCTACAATTAATCTCATCAATTACTGTTACTGAATATCTACCTGCTGGTAAACCAGAGAAGACAGGACTACTTTGAGCATCTGTAGAGATTAAAGGATCACTTGAAAGGTAATTTAAAATATAATAGTAATTACTTTCCTGTCCACCTGTTGGAGGATCAACTGTAATTTCTCCAGTCGCATCTCCATTACATGATAAATCTGCCACAGTTGCATGAGCTGTAAACATAATTGGATCTGGATTTTTAAGCGTTACAGTAGTTGTAGCTATACAACCATTTACATCCTTAACATTTATTGTATAATCTCCTGCTGTCAAGTTTTCGAAGTATGATTGAGTAGAATATGCTACATTAACTGGTCCTACCAATTCGTATAGATAATCTCCATTTGTCCAACCACCTTGAGCACTTGCAGAGATAGTTCCGTCATTTCCTGGATCACAAGTGATTGGTGTATGAATTTCAGCAATCTGTAATGTAGACACTGGTTGATCAATTGTAAAGTCTGTTTCAACTTGACAAGTTGGTGTTCCTACCAACGTAGCAGTTACATGGTAAATACCTACAGTTAAATTTGGAATATTAACTACAGTACCTAAAGATCTTCCACTAAGGTTAACTGGTCCCGTAATTGTATAATCAAAAATTCCTGCATCATCTGTTGGATCAACTTTATTATCTACGAAAGTTAAATCTACATTTCCAGTCGCTGTTCCGAAACAAGAAACATTTTTAATGTTTTGTGCTACAATATCAAATGTATTCGGTTCATCTACATAATGAATTGTTTTTAATACACATCCTGTTACCGGGTTTGTAACTGAAATAGTGTATGTTCCTACCGTTAAGTCAATAAATTGTCCATTAGCATTTGTTATTGAAGGATAAGCTATTGCATTAGTTGTAGCAGCAACTATAGTATACTGAAGTGGTACTGCCGGACCACCTGTAAATGTTACATTAACCTGAATGTCTTCTTTATTGATACAAGTAATTGCTTTTGTAACTGTTACCGCAGGATTAGCAAAATCAATAGCAATAAATGGATTGATTCTCGCTGTTGTAGTTCCAACACATCCTTTATCATCATATACATTAATTACATAGTTTCCTCCTAATAAATCTGACTCAGTGAAAACAGGATTATCACCTCTTTGAACTGCTACCGGATTTCCATTTCTGAAGAATTCATACACAGAATAATTTCCTGAACCACCTGTTGGTGTGTTCACTGTAATTGTTGCATTATTTTCTTTGTTACCAGCTGTACATCCGTAATCTGCTACGACTACATCTGATACTGTAATAACTGGCGGTTCAGTTACTACTATAGTTTTGTCAACTGGACATCCTTTACCTGAAGTTACTGTAACTGTATAAGATCCTTGAGGAAGATTTGTAAATACATTTCCAACTAATACCATTCCTAATGGAGCAGGATTAATTGAATAAGTATAAACAGGATTGTTATTTACCGTTGCTGTTGAAGCAGCCATTTTTACAGTAATTGTTCCAGTACTTCCTCCACTACAAATTACTGGAGCTGATTCTAAAGTGAAATCAATCGCAGTATTCGGTATGTCAATAGTAACATCAATAGTTTTTGTACATCCTGTTCCAGTATCTCTTACTGTAAATTGGTAGTTACCTGGAACCAAATTACTAAATACAGGTGATGTAACAAATGGATTACCATTCTGACTAAACTCATAACTTGGTGTTACCGTACCTCCAGAAGGTAATAATGTAACTACTCCTTGGTTTCCGTTACAGATTGGAGATGTTGTTAAGTCGTATCGCAATTGCAACGGTGTTAAAATAGTTACCGGAGCTTCTACAATACATAAATTTTCGTCTCTTACATATACTTTGTAATCGCCTGGTGAAGTAACCACTAATACATTGTTGTTAAGCTGCCAAGTATTTTTGTCTAAACTATATTCTAAATTTGATGTAAATCCGTTGGCGGTTACAGTAATTTCATAACCTGTCGCACTAGGACAATGTGTAGGTACTACACTAGTAATAGCTGGCATTGGGTCTTGTGCAATATTTACTGTAACGAACGCGAAACATTCGTTTGCATCTTTTACATAAACATCATAAGAATCAAATGCCGGAGCAATTTTAGCCGTAGCAATTTCTATAGTTGTAAATGCTTTATAATCACCAATTGCAGGAATAGTTGGCGGCGTTGTTGTAGGCACCACTGCATATTTAAAATCTCCTGAACCACCTACAATTGTAGTAGGATCTATAGTAATTACAGCAGTTTTATTAATACAATTTTGATTTTTAATGGTTGGATTAAATCCTGCTAAACTTAATACTGGTGGTTCTGTAATTTCTACATCATTAGAAGTTATTGTACAGCTTGGATACGCCGTTTCTGTAACTACTACTCTGTAGTTTTTACCTTCAGCAAAACCGAAAGGAATTACAAATGGATTTGCAGTCGCACTATCTCCAGCTCCTGAAGTTAAAGCAACAGGATTTGCACCGTCATAAACCGCATAATTATAAGGTCCGTTATAATCGATAACATTGATTTCAATCGCACCAGTATGATTTCCATTACAATCTACGTTAGCAGAAGCAACAGCATTAACTTTCGCAATATTGAAAACAGGAACTTCATAAGCAGCAGATTTGATGCTACATCCTGTATTATTATCTAATACTTCAAATTCATAAGTACTACCTACTGTTACAGCATCATACGTAAATGTATTTCCTGTAACTGTTGTTGGCCCCGCGATTAATGCACCATCTTGGTATACATTGTATGTAAATGCATTTGGTGAATTACTACCTCCAGTTATAACTACATTTATTTCTTGTTTGTTGTTAACACAGTCAATATCAGGACCAAAAGTACCAACTACAGAAATAAATTTCGGTAAAGGATCTAAAACAGTAGCTAATTGTGTTGTTTGAACACAACTATTTGAATCTTTTACATAGAATGTTGGATTCTGAGTTGCTCCTGTATCACTTAATTCAAATGTATATCTATTGTCTGCAGGTACACTATTACTTGCAAAATAATTGATACCATCTCTACTAAAACTATATGTTCCAGTACCGCCGCCAGCAGTAACAACCGCAGTTGTTTTAGTTGGGTCAACTGCACAGCTAAATGCTGTTGCTGTAGCCGAAGCTGTAACAACTACTGGATCTGCTATCGCAACATTAACATTAGCCTCACAATTTCTTTCTGAAGTAACGCTTACGTTGTATTGTCCTGGAGTCAATCCTGTAAACAGATTATTATTAACCTGAGTTATAGCTGCTCCAGCTGGTAAAGTTGGTGTAAGCGTATAAGTATAAATAGGATTATTATTTACTGGTCTCAAATTAACTGTAATTGTACCATTGTTATTTGTGCCTTGCGGCGCATTACAATCTACTGGTGTAATGGCAATATCAGACGTTAATAAATCAACCGGAGTTGGATCTACCATCACCACTTTGTTTACAACAGTGTAAGAACAATTTCTTAAATCATAAACTACGATTTCATAGCTTCCTGCACCTGTTAAAGCAGGAACTGTATAATAAGCAGTATCTAAACCTGCTGGGAAAGCTATTGGAGCATAAGCTCCAGCGTTATCTTTATTAACTGTATAAGTATAAGAACCATATCCGCCTTGAGCAGTAATTTTAATGGTTCCGTCTACAGTACCTGTACAGAAAATATTTTTATCATTTTGTGCCGTAGCAAAAAGTTGAGGTTTGATCTCATTACTTGATACAGTTACTTCACAACCATAAGCATCTTTTACAATAATATCATAAATTCCTGGAGTCAGGTTCGTAAATGTATTATTTGTTGTCCAAGATTGTTTTTTATCAATACTGTATTCATAACCTCCTGCACCACCTGAAGCCGTTACAACTAAAGTAGCTAAATCTGTGCTATCGTAACAATAATCAGATGTTGAAGCAATTACTGCAGTAGGAGGTGTTGGAATTACCAAATTAAATGAATCTGTAATCGTACAACCGTTAGCGTCTCTTACAGAAACTCCGTAAAGACCATCAAGTCTAAGACCTGCAAAATTACCAGTTGTATTTGTTATTGCCGCACCAGATGGAGGAGAAAGAGTAAATACATTATTACCCCATCCGCCTTGAGTTGTTATTTTAACCGCACCATCAGTTGTACAACCTAGTGGCGTAACATCTAGAGGGTCTAAACTTAAGGCAATAGTTGGCTCGTTAATAATTGCAACTGTTGAAGTAGTAGTACATCTAGGATAAGCTGTTTCTACAATTCTTACTGTATAATTTGTTCCTGCGCCTAAACCGAAAGGTATTGTAAACGGATTAGAAGTAGACGTATCATGAGATCCAGATGCTCCAATTCCAACTACTGGTGTTACACCATCATACAATGCATAAGTGTATGGTCCAGTGTAGCCTGAAACAAAAATTTCAATATTTCCATTTGTTGCAGATTTACACTGAACATCTGCAACTGTAGTTGCTGTTACATTTATAGCATCAAATAATGGAACATCATAAATATTAGATAGAATCTCACAACCAGTAGCGTTATCTGTTATTCTAAACTGATAAGTGCTACCTGCTGAAGTTGCATCATAATTATATGTTCTTGATCCGCTTGAAGCTGCAAGAATAGTGTATGCATTACCATCGATTGAAACTTCATATTTCAAATCAATTGGTGTTGATGATCCACCTACTACATCTATTTGTATCAGCTCTCTACCATTCACACAATCAATTTGCGAACCTGCAACTGTTGATCTTGTTGCTGTTGCAGAAATTAATTTTGGCAATGGAGCCAATGGTGTCGTTAATGTTGAAGTATCTAAACAGCCATTAGAATCTTTAACCCAATAAGTAGGATTTTGGATTGCTAAATTATCTTCAATCTCAAATGTATATTTATTGTCTGGCGGAGTACTATTACTTGTAAAATAGTTCGTACCGTCTTTACTGAAAGTATAAGTACCTGTACCACCTAAACCTGTTACAACAACTGTTGTTATCGTAGGATCTACTGCACAACTAAATGGTGTAGCATCTGCACTTGCAACTACAGCTGCTGGAGCTGGCACATTTGCCGGTAATTCTAATTCACAACCTCGTCCAGAAATTACTTTAATCGTATAATCTCCTGCACTTAATCCTGTGAATACATTATTATTTAATTGCGTTTTAGCAAGTCCCGCTGGTAAAACTGGTGTTAATACATAAGTATAATCTGGATTATCATTTGCTGGATTTAAATTAACAGTCAATGTTCCGTTATCTGTCGCGCCTACTTGACCAGCAGTACAATCTACAGGAGTAGTAACAATATCTGTAACTACAAAATTGATTGGTGTTGGAAGTATCATATCTACATCTACTGATCTCGTACAAGTTGTATTAAGATCTCTAACAGTAATTGTATAATTTCCTGCAGTAAGACCTACAAATTTAGGATCATTAATCTGCGTTACATTAGGAATTGCAGGCGCTGAATTTTTTACTAAAGTATACTGAAAATTATTTGGCGTAAATCCACCTGTTACTTCAGCAGTAATTTCCCCATCATTATTTTCACAAATAGGATTTTTTGAAAAACTTGCTTTAAGTTCAAGCGGTGTAGAAATTAGATCTAAATCAACCTTATTGCCACATCCATTTACATCTTTAACTTCTACACTATGAGCTCCTGAAGAAAGATTTGTAATAGAGAATGATGTAGAAGGCAATGGAATTGGAGCACCACCATCTAAGATGTAATAATGCTGACCTACACCTGTTGTTGTCAAATTAACATCGATTACAAAAGAACCTTCTGTAACACAGATATCATTTGTTACAGCCGTAATTACAGGTACAGTATCCAATCCAACATTAATAAACGAATATTGAATACATCCATTTGCATCTTTTACATAAACTATATAATTACCATCATCTAAATTAAATGTATTTTTAGTTTGACCGTTTAAATCAAAAGTAGCAGGGAATGAAGGTTCTACAATTGGATCATTACTGTGATCCGTACCATCGATTACTCCAACTGCTCCAGTATCAGCAAAAATTTGATATAAATAGGGAACTGAAATAGTATGGTTTGGGTCTGTTGGTGTTGGATCTGGAATACTAGTTGTTCCTCCTTGTCCAAATGCCTCAACTATACCTTTTAAAGGTCCACAGTTGTCATTTTTAGAAGTCGTTGTTAATGTTAATGGTACAACTGAC
Source organism: Flavobacterium potami (assembly GCF_020026915.1). Classification (GTDB taxonomy): domain Bacteria; phylum Bacteroidota; class Bacteroidia; order Flavobacteriales; family Flavobacteriaceae; genus Flavobacterium; species Flavobacterium potami. Next base: position 233,622 of record NZ_JAINUY010000004.1, read on the forward strand.
TGAGTAATTGTGAATGTTTTTGATGAATTTAAACACACAGTTGCTCCTAGTCCGTCTTGTTCTGTAAATAAGATATAATAAGTACCAGGAACTAGAGGTCCAACATTATTTACAGACATAGTTGGCAATGTAACTGTTCCACCTACTAAAGGCATAACCAGTTTATTTGTCTGCGAATTAAAAATTTCATATTTAACTTGTGTTGTTGTCGGTTGAGTGTTTGCAATAGTAAACGATACATTACCATTACCTGCTCCCTGACAAGTAACATTTGCTGCTTTTATTGTACTAGTTAAAACAGATGCCGTTTTTGTTGGAGACTCTGCTTGTTTAAAATAGTAACATCTTGTTGTCTCATCATAAACAATAAATGAATAAACAACTCCAGGGTTCAATCCTGTAAAAGTCGACTGTAAGTATAAAGGATTAGTTGAATCTGATGAATCTGCATCCTGATAAGCCGTTGGATTTAAAGGGTATGAATGAGGAATTGGTGCTCCAACTCCTGGAACAATTGGATACAATGCAAAGTGATATGGTCCTCCAGTAAATGCAGGATTCACGCTCACTATTACACTCGCATCGGTACAAGACGCAGCCCCAGAAGTAACATCAATAATCAAATCTGTAGGAGGCGAAGACATTGTAATTGTTTTGGTAACAGAACAACCATTTTTATCTGAAACTGTTAATTCATAAATACCAAAATTTAAAATATTGAAAGTATAATCTCCTCTAACATCAGATATTGAATGAGGTGCTACTTGAGTCGGTTCTCCTACATTGTTAGTTAATGTATAAGTAAATGGTCCTAATGGTGCTGTATCACTCGAACCTCCTGTAAAATCCTTTACAGAAATAGATCCATATGTCAAACCTGTACCATCACACGTTAATGGAACTGTAGGTGTCATAAATTCAATCTTTGCTGGCTCTCTTATAATAGTTGATTTGTCTAAATAACAGCCTTTAGCGTCTGTAACTCTAACAATATAATTTCCTGCAGGAAGCCCAGTAGTTTGAGTACCATAATTTACATTTGCTGTAGCAGGAATTAAAGTAGAATTGTCTTTAGTCACATTTATTGTATAAGGACTTGCTCCTTTTGTCTGATCAATTGTAACTGTGATAGAGCCTGTCGAATCTCCATTACATAAAATTGTAGAGTTTGGAGTAAGTGAAAAGTCTGGATTAGTTTTTGGAGCTACAACTACTGTTGAAGTAAGGCTACAATGTGTAGTTGAAGCATCACTCAATGTAAATAAATAAGTTGTACTTCCTGTTGCTGTTGTTGCAGTAGGATCTGTGTAAATAAATGTTGTACCTGTAACAGATCTAACAGTTGGATCTAATGTTCCATTAATCGTTACAGTATAAGTATAAGGCGTTTTTCCTCCCGATATAGTACCTTTAATTTCAACATCCTGACCATTACAAGTAGCTAAAGTTTCTAATTTAGCTTCAAATTTTAATTCCGTTTCAATAGCTTGTGCAGGTAAAGTCAAGATACAACCTGTGCTCATATCTTTTACTTTAACAACATAACTTCCTGGATTTAAATTATTGAAAGTTCCACTTGCTTGATACATTCCATCGTTAATATTGTACATATAAGTTGGAGAAACAACCGCAGGAGTAACTACGATTGTAGCTTTTCCTACTGCATCATAACATAAATCAGACAATGTTAAATCTATACTTGCATCTGGTTGAATCGCTGCTGCAACATTAAATGTTGTTGTAATTGTACATCCGTTTCCATTTAAATCTGTAACAGAAATACCATATGTTCCTGATTGAGTTAAATTACTAAACGTAGCACTAGCTTGTGGTCCAACTACTGTGTTATCAGGTAATGTTAAAGTATATCTGTTATTACCCCATCCGCCAACTGTATTGATAACTACTTTACCATTGTTTGGAGAACACGTAATTGGTGTTATAGTTGGCGCTGAAAATGCGAACTGAACAGCTGCTTCTTTTACCTCTAAGGCTTTAGTTGCAGTACATTGAGTTGTTGGGTTTGTAATCGTAATTGTATAAATACCCGCTGCTAAACCTGTATAATCTATTACGTTTCCAGTTTGTGTGGATTGTGAGATCGGAATAATCGCGTTCGCAGCATTTCTAAGAACATAAGTAAATGTACCTGAATTTCCTGAAACAGTAAATGAAAGTTTACCGTCAGCCGCACCTTTACAGTTCACATTTGAAGTTACTGATCCATTTACAGTTACTGGTAATACATTATCAATTTTAAAGTTTCCAGTAGTGGCACAATCATTCGCATCGGTAACTTTAAAGTAATAAGTTCCAGGAGCTAAATCGGCAAAAGTATGATCTTGAGCTGTAACCCCAGTTGCAATTGGAGCTGTTGGAGCAACCGCTGCATCTGTATTTGTTATTTCAAATCTAAATGGAGCAACTCCATCGTCTACTCTAACTGTTAAATCAGTTTTATCTCTACCTGATGCACAAGTAATTGCTGCCGGAGCATCAAAAGTCATATTAGTTGGTGGAACTAATGCCTTAACATCTGGAGAAATAAGTACTCTAAAAGGACAATTATTAGCATCATAAACATCAACTGTAACTGTTCCAGTTGTAGTTGTTGTGTATGTATTTGATGTTACTGGAGTTGCACCATTGTAACTATATCTGTATTTATTAGCTCCCGTATATGGTGTTCCTGGGTTATCAATAGTTACCGTAATGGTAGCTGCTTGAGTAGCATTATTCGCTCCACATTTTAAAGGCGTAGTAACATCTGCATGAGCTGTTAATTGCGCTGGATTTGTTAGTGCTCTAGATACTACAACTTGACATTTTTTAGCATCTGTAACTCTAAACCAATAAGTTCCTGCACCAACACCTGTTAGCTTGTTTGAAGTCATACTAGAAAATCCTGTTGTACCAGAAATTGTAGAAACTTCATAAGTATATGGTGCTAAGCCTAAACTTGGTGTTACTTCGATTGAACCATCTGTTCCGTTGTAACAAGTAGGATTATTTGGAGTTGTATCTGCTGTTGGAGATACCCTTGCGTTAATATTTTGAGTAACAGTTGTTCTACAACCTTTGTTATCAAATATTTCAAATTGATAAGTCGCTGCCGCAGAACCTGTGGTTGTTGTGTAATTAAATGTATTTAAACCTGCTCCAACCGCAATTGGGGTACCGCTAAATCCGCCTCCATTTGTACTTACTCTGTATGTATAATCTGGATATCCATTACTAATAACAACTTTAATAATAGCATTAGGATTTGTTGCATCACAATCTAAATCTTTAACCAATGGATCTAATTTAGCAGATAAAGGAACAGCAATTGTTTCTTCAGCTAAATCGGTTGTACAACCAGTTAAAATATCTCTTACTGTAATAATATGTTTTCCTGGATTTAATCCTGGGAATGTTCCAGAAGCCTGATAATTGCCTTCATCAATTCTGTATTCATAATTTGGATTTGGCTGTGGTGCATTGGTTGGCGTTGCAATTAACGTTGCTCCAGCTCCTCCAGCACAATAATCTGAAGTTACATCTATATTAGCAGCTGGATATACTTCTGGTTTAATTGTAAAAGTTCCTGTTACTTGACACCCTTTCAAATCTGTTACAACAAATGAATAATCACCTGCTGATAAATTTGAAAATGTTTTAATGCTTTGCTTAATTGGTGTCCCGGCTGGTAACGTTGGTGTTACCTCATAACTATAAGTTCCCCAACCCCCTTTAGCGTTAATAGTAGCAGAACCTTTTGCTTTACAAGTTACATCTACAGTTCCTGTAGGATCTAAAGCCAATACAGCTGTAGGAGCAGAAATTGTTTCATCATCTGATTGAGAACATTTTGTAACATCATTTGTTACTATAATTGTATGTAAACCTGCATTTAAATTTGGTGCAGAAATAGTAAATGAAGTTCCTGTATTAGGTGAAGTTCCTTTTTGAACTGGTAAAGTACCATCAATTTGATATGTATAATCTACATTATTTCCTAATCCAGAAACTGTAAAAGTAACTTCACCTTTTGAGTCTCCTAAACAATTTACATCACTTACTACTGAACTTGAAATTGAGAAAACTGGTAATGCATCAATTTTATCTGTTTTACTAAAAGAACAATTTTTAGCATCTTTTACTTCAAAAGTGTAAGTAACTCCTGGATTTAAATTTGCGAATGTTCCTGTAGTATTACTTGTTACTGCACTTGCCGGAGCCGTAATAGAATAAGTAAAAGGTCCCGCTAAAGGCGCTCCTAATGCATCTCTTACATCAGTAATAGAAAAAGTTGATTTATTTGTAGGACAAGTAAGCGCAGATTTATTGATAGTCATTGCTTTTGGACCATTTAATGCTTCAATAGTTAAAGCCGGTGTAGTAGTAAATGTACAAGAATTGCTGTCTGTAATAGTTACTGTATAACTTCCTGCAGTTGTAATACCACTGAAAACTTTAGAGTCCTGAGTTACTAAAGCAACACCATCTCTATTTAATGTGTATTTATAAACACCATTTCCACCAGTAACTACAGCACCAACTGTTATAGTTGCAGGGTTATCACAAGTATAAGGTGTCGTTATTGTTGCAGTACCGTTGATAGCATCTGGAGCAATCAAAGTTACTTTTAAAGTTTGAGTACATTTATTAGAATCTATTACATAATAAGTATATTCTACACCAGCACTTAATCCGGTAAAATATGATTTGTCATTATACGTGATTCCATCCGTACTATATTTAAAGTCGCCTGATCCTCCACTTGGTTTTAGAAGAATTGTTCCATCATTCGAAGTATTACATTTTGGATTAACATTCTCAGAAGTTAAAATAATAGCGTTTAATGGTAAAATAGTAGCTTTAACACTAGTAACAGAACAACTTCCAGAATCTGTAACTCTAAAAGTATAATCTCCTGCTACTGTAGTACTATACGTAAAAGTATTTCCTGTTATAGTAGGTTGTACCAAAGTACCCGTAGTATCTCCTGAAGCAATTGCTACTACAAAAGGTCCTTTACCTCCTGAAATGGTTCCCGTAATGATAGCTCTATTATCTGGAGCAACATCACAACTTAAGGCTCTTGTTACAGGAACCTCAACTGTTAATTTTTCGTTTATAATTTGAGTTATGGTATTTGAGAAACAACCAAAACTGTCTTTAATTTTAAAAGTATAAGAACCAGGATCTGTAGCGGTATAAGTAAAAGTTGGACCATCAAAAGGTGCACTTTCTTCACTTTCATTTCCGCCATTAAATTGTGTAGTGTAAGTATATTTTCCAACTCCACCATTTATTTTCACTATTATTTCAGCAGAATTGTTAAAACATAAATTAGAAGTTTGAAATTCAATTTGTGCAGGAACCGGAGCCACAACATCTACAGAAGCTAAAACTGCTGTCTGACATGAATTTAAATCTCTCGCAATAACTTTATAGTTACCAATTTTTTTGATATCTAGGAATTCTCCAGATTGTTGAAACGGTTTTACAACTGTTACACCGTCAGATTCTCTTAATTCATATTCATAACCTGGAGTTCCATCGCTTGCTTCTGCTTTGATCGTTGCACCGAAATCACAAGTCAATACTTGATCTACCCAAGCTCTAACCTTTAACTCTTTAGGCATTTTGATTTCCTGAGCTAATGGGAAAGTACAACTGTTAGCCGAATTATCGTAACGAATCTGAATATTGTAAGTACCTGCTTGAAGGTTTGTTAAAGTTATACTACCACTAGAAGCCGCAGGAACCGGAATATAAGTTCTCCAACCTGCTGGATCACCTGCTACAAAATATTGGAATCCCTTAACTGGGTCAAAATTTTTGGCAGATAAAGTGATTTCACCATTTTGCTCACCACTACATTGTATATTTTTAAAACCTGTAATCCCTGCTGAGAAAGCTTTACTTCCATCAACATAGATAGGAAAATCAGCAACCGTATTACACGATTTTGGTATTTGACGAACCCAAATATCATCAATAAGTACGTCGTTACCGTTGAACTGATTACTGTAAGAACGAATTACAAAACTCAGGTTTTTATATGCACCTGGATTTAACATCAATTCTTTATACTCCCATTTCTCCGACTTAGGAACAACCCAAGGATTTGAAGTATCAGTTGTAGCAACAATTGTCTCAGTACCACCAACTCCATTTAAGTTATTAACCAGCTGAATGGTTAATTTTGGATCGTCATGCGTGGTTGAAGTCTTAACAATTAAGTTTTCAGCCCATAACGAAATTATTACATCTTGGTTTTCAATAACATCTTTAATAGGTTTACTATATAAGATACCACCAATTCCTGCCGTTCCTCCGACGTTTACAACTAGGAATCTTCCAAGTGCATCTGTTGGTGTAGTATGATCTTTCGCTACAATCCAAGAATTATTAAATCTTGTTCTAATTTTACTTGCAACTGCATATTCTCCATCATTAATCCATTCATCTCTATTACATGCATATCCAGGTAAAAGGTGAGTAAATGCCTCATCTTCGTAGCAATATGCAGGATTAATTCCAGGAGTTGTTGTAAAACCACCTTTTCCAAAATCTTCCTGCAATAAGTTACTATAAGTAGAAACTTTTAATACATTATATTTTACAGTTACGGTATGATCTCCTTGTGTCACGTTTCTGAAAACGTTTGTTGGAATAGAGGTATTTAAAACACCGTCCATGTAGTAATCATAAGCATATTTTGGATCTCCAGAACCGCTATTTGTAACTGTTACTGTAGTTGTTGCCGATCCGTCACAATTAAAAACAGGATCTAAAACTTTAATTGTTGGAGGGTCTGGTTTTTTATCAATTGTAATTCCACCCATGGCGTACTCACAACCCGCAGCATCTTTTATATAAACTGTATGGCTTTGACCATAATTCATATACTCAGAATTCTTGTCTGTCCAGGTTTTTTTACCATCAAAACTATATTTGTAAGGAAATGGCTCTGGAAAGGGAGTTCCCCCCTGAGGGTTTATAATCCTTACCAATCCATAAAGTTCTTTTCCTACTGGACCACAACCCGACAATTCACCTACACCTGCTGATGCTGTCAAAGCCACAGAAGGACCTACTGTAACTATAGTTGCTGGTTCAGTACAGAAAGAACCATTTCCATTAATATTTTTTCTATATCTTACAATTACTCTATAGCTTCCTTCATTAGGAATATCGAATACAGTTGTACTAGGTGAAAAGTTAGCTCCATTATCAATACTGTATTCTATAAGATTGTACGTATTATTGTTGGTTACACTAAGTGAAATTTTACCGATATTACCTAAGCAATCGCCATCAACCTTATTAATTTGGTAAATAGGTTTAGTAACGGCTGGAACGTTTACTGTCACATTATTAGCAGCACTACAGCCGTTAGCATCTTCTACACGGATGATATAACTTCCAGGTTGCGTTACTACAATAATGTTCGTCGGATTTTCTGTAAAACCGGCACCATTCGTATTTACAAAATATTTATAAGGAGCTGTTCCCCCATTTCTTGTAATTGTTATTTGACCAGAACTACATACGCCTAATGCAGTAGTTAGACTTGCACCAGAAGTTATTGGATTTGGTGCTCCTGCGATCGTGATAGTGTTTTTTTCTGGATCACAAGTAGAACCTTTTATAGAAGTTAATACCGTGTATGTTCCTGAAGATAGTCCATTAAAAGATGTTATTGGATCTAGTGTTGGACCAACTCTATTTAAATAAGATCCACCTGTATTAGTTCCATTGTATATAGTGTAAGTATACTCCTGATTTATATCATTTGTAATTACTTGTACACTTCCTGTTGCTCCACTACATTTTGGAGAAGCAATAGAGGTCGTTACTGCGAAAGTAACATTTTTTATTTCAAGGTTTATAACTTTAAATTCGCATGAACCAACTACTCCTTTTATTCTTATAAAAGCAGTGTAATTACCAGGAGTACTTGTTGTAAAAATGTTACTATCTTGCCATGCTCCCGAAGTCCCTGTTCTTGTAAAACTATATTCGTAACCAGCTCCAAACCCACCTACAGAAATTCTACCATTAACCTGGCAATTTCCGGCACTATTTCTAATAATATCACTTTTTGTAGTAGCCGTTGGTATTAATGTATTCTGATAAACATTAAAGTAAAAAATATACGGATTTCCTGCTGCATCCACTATTCTAACACGAAATTGTCCTGCTGAATTTGCCAAATAATCTTTTCCTGTACCCACTTGATTCCAACAAGTAGATGCTGCGCCTTCATTTGCACAATCACTATTCGAAACAGTGACACAAGTTCCACCTGAAATAAATCTTTCCCAGATTATAGATTGTGCATCTGTTATTTGCGTATTAATAAGACGAGAATCATTTCCGCCGCACAAAAACAACTTTGGAAGTAATTTACCATCATTTGGACATTGCGTTACTTGTCCAGCATAAGGTAGCTGTGCATACGGAATTACTGGATTGGTTAAAGCTGCAACTTTAGCATCTTTATCTTTCGATTCTCCAGCATTTAAACTAAATGGATTTTCAAGCTGATTACTTGCATCTAAGAATAAATTCCCATTTGAACTTGGAGTAAGTTTTGAATTAAATGCAATTCCATTTTGCGCTTGGGACACAAAATTGAATAGCAAAGCTAAAGCAAAAATCAGCGTTCTTAATGTAGTAGGTTTTTTCATAATCATTTTTTGTTACTTCTTCTTAATGCTAAGGGGCATTAGCTAATAAGATTATTTATTTTAGATAACATTTATTTCAAAGTCTCTCTCACAATTTAAGAGAGACTATTATTTTTCTTTATTAATTCTCCACTTTTACAATGGCCATTCTTCCATTATATGATTTGTTTCCTTTTGCCTCCAATGCTTTTGTAGCCTCTTGCAAACCATCAAACTTCTCGTAATAGATATAATATTTACTTGTTGTTACATTGTAAAAGAAATTAATATCAGTACGTCCTGCAGCAACTGCTTTTTTCAGGAACTCATCTCGTTTTTCAACACTATTGTGAACCGCAAGAATTAAATAATAACCACTGTCAGAGTTTTTAATATTCTTAATAATCTGCATGTTTGACTGCTCTTCACCAAAATCAAAATCATTTGCTGTCAAAGGTGTATTACTTACTTTCGTTGTCTCTTTTATACGTTTAAGAGCTGCAACGTCCTGCGCATATCTTCCTTGATCATTCTCATAAGCAGCACGTTTAATTCTACGTTTACGCTCAATCTCAGTCTCCGTTTTGATACGCTCTAAATCTGCAATTAAAGCCGCACCTTGTTGTTCCATTCTCAACTGAGCTGCTTTCAACTCATTTATTTTCTCCAAATAAGCCTTGTTTAAAGGATCATTTTTAGGGAATTTTTTAAGCCTTTCATTGTATAGATTAGTCAACTTCGCAATCTCATTTTTCATGCTTGCATTAGCATCAGCAATCTGTACTTTCAACGCTTCAATCTGACTGTTTTCTGCCGCTACACTCTTAAATGGTTTAGGCTCTCTGTAAATTCCTTTTTCGCTTAAGTCATTCTCCTCTTTTAAGTCATTCAAATCTTTTTGTTTATTAGCAACAGTCGCTGTGAATTGTGCTAATAACTCATTTTGCATTTTACTTGTATTCGCAATAGAATTAGTTAACTCCTCAATAGCTTTTGCAGTTGCATCTTTGTTTGCCGCCTCTGCAGCTAATCTTGCTCTTTCTGCTTCAGCATCCGCTTTTGCTTTTGCGTCTGCAGCTAATTTTTCCTGACGAGCCTGTTCTTCCAATCTTGCTTTTTCTTCAGCAGCTTGTTGCAATTTTATCGCTTCTGCATCTGCCTTTGCTTTTGCTTCAGCTGCCAGTCTAGATTTCTCTGCTTCCGCATCTGCTTTTGCTTTGGCATCAGCAGCCAATTTCGCCTGACGTGCTTCTTCTGCTAATCTTGCTTTTTCTTCAGCAGCTTGTTTTATTAGTAATGCCTCAGCGTCTGCTTTCGCTTTTGCATCTGCAGCTAATTTTATTTTCAGTGCGTCTGCATCTGCTTTTGCTTTTGCATCTGCAGCTAATTTCGCTTGACGTGCTTCTTCTGCCAATCTTCCTTTCTCTTCAGCATCAGCTTTTGCTTTTGCATCGGCAGCCAATTTCGCTTGACGAGCCTCTTCTGCTAATCTTGCTTTTTCGTCAGCAGCTTGTTTTGCTTTTAATGCTTCAGCATCTGCCTTCGCTTTTGTATCAGCTGCTAATTTTGCCTGACGTGCATTTTCTTCTTCTTGTAATCTCTTCGTTTCAGCATCTGCTTTTGCCTTAGCTGTAGCTTCAGCATCAGCTTTTACTTTTGCATCTGCTAATAATTTTGCTTGTAAAGCAACCATATCTGCTTTTGCTTTAGCATCTGCTGCCAGCTTAGCTTCTAGTGCTTCAGCGTCTGCTTTAGCTTTCGCATCGGCAGCTAATTTAGCTTGGCGAGCTTCTTCTTCAACTCTTGCTTTTTCATCTGCCGCTTGTTTTGCTTTCAATGCTTCGGCATCTGCTTTCGCTTTTGCATCAGCCGCTAATTTAGCCTGACGAGCATCTTCAGCTTCTTGTAATTTTTTCGCTTCAGCTTCAGCTTTTGCTTTTGCAGTAGCTTCAGCATCGGCTTTAACCCTTGCATCAGCGATTAGTTTAGCTTGTAAAGCTTCCATATCTGCTTTTGCTTTGGCGTCCGCTGCTAACCTTGCTTTTTCTGCTTCGGCATCTGCTTTCGCTTTTGTTTCAGCTGCTAGTCTTGCTTTTTCTGCTTCGGCATCTGCTTTCGCTTTTGCATCAGCAGCTAATTTTGCTTTTGCTGCAGCTTCAGCATCTGCTTTTGCTTTAGCATCTGCCACAAGTTTTGCCTGAAGTGCTTCTGCATCTAATTGTTTTTGACGAGCTTCTTCAGCTTGTCTTATTTTTAATGCCTCTGCATCCGCTTTTGCTTTTGCTTCTGCAGCAATAAGAGCTTGTCTTGCTTCTTCATCTGCTTTAGCTTTCGCTTCGGCAGCTAATTTTTCTTTTTGAGCAGCATCCTCAGCAGCTTTTGCTTTTGCATCTGCAGCAGCTTTTGCTTTGTTTGCAGCATCAATAGACGCTTTTGTTTTTGCTTCTGCAGCAGCTTTTGCTTTTGCTTCTGCAGCTAATCTTGCCTGTAATGCATCCGAATCTGCTTTTGCTTTGGCATCAGCAGCTAAAATAGACTGCATATCTGCCGCTTCTGCTTTTGCTTTGGCATCTGCTTTACGTTTTGCTTCTGCCGCATCTGCCTTCGCTTTATTATCTGCAATTAATTTTATTCTAGCAGCTTCTGCATCGGCTTTTGCTTTTTCCGCTGCCGCCAATCTTGCTTGTCTTGCAGCTTCAGCATCTGCTTTTACTTTTTCTGCAGCTGCTAATCTCGCTTTTGCTGCAGCTTCTGCATCTGCTTTTGCTTTATCAGCAGCTAATTGCGCCGCTGTTTTTTGTGGTGCAGGTGCTGGTTTTGCTACTTCAGCTTTTGCTTTTGCTGCAGCTTCGGCATCGGCTTTCGCTTTTGCATCTGCTGCTAATTTCAATTTCATTGCTTCAGCATCAGCTTTTGATTTATCAGCAGCTAGTTGCACTTGTGTTTTTGGTGCAGCAGCAGTTGGTTTATTTGCAGCAGCTTGTGCTCTTGCAGCCGCAGCGGCATCTACTCTAGCTTTGTTATCTGCAGCCAACTTAATTCTACGTTCTTCTGCATCTGCTCTGGCTTTATCAGCAGCCAATTGCGCTTGTGTTTTTTGTGTTGCAGCAACCGCTCTGTTTGCCGTTGCAGTTTGCGCTCTTGCTGCAGCCGCTGCATCTGCTTTGGCTTTAGCTTCGGCAGCTAGTTTTATTTTAACAGCTTCAGCATCGGCTTTAGCTTTATTATCGGCTTCTAATTTTGCTTTTGCTGCAGCTTCGGCATCTGCCTTAACTTTTTCTGAGGCAGCTAATCTAGCCTGTCTTGCTTCGGCATCTGCTTTTGCTTTTGCTTCAGCGGCTAATCTTTGTTTTTCAGCACCATCTTCTCTCGTCACCTTCGCGGCTGTTGATGGTTTTGCCATTACTGGTTTTGGTTTTGCCGGATCAATTAAAGATCCTTCATCTTCATCTGCGTAGTAGTAATTTCTGTTTTTGAATCTGTAGGCAATAGCAAATTCATGTGAACCGCCTAAATTAGAGAAATTGCCCATTCCCCTTTCGTAATTGTATTCAATAGCAATACTTGGAGAAATATTAATCCCAAGTCCTGCTGAAACTCCGTATAAAGTATTATATCCTGCTTGTGCCCAAATTCCTTGTTGCAATGTCAGCATACCAAGACCAGAAATAACTGTTTTGTCTTTTTTAATCTCTGTTCTAACAATACCTGAAAATTTACTTCTGTCGAAAAAACCGTAGCTATCAATATATCCGGTGTACATGGCGTGCAATCGAATTGCTCTTTCCGGATCTTCTTTTACCATTCCAGAACCGAAATTGTATAAAACTAAATTGTTAATCGATAATCCGAAATCCAAGAAAGCTGTACCGTAGTTAATTCCAGGATTTACTGTTAGTAAAGTACTTGAAGGATAGTCTCCTGTTAGAATAGTTGAATCATCAGAAATGATTTTACCTTTGTTTAAACCACTTTGATAAGCACCTACGTTTAAACCAAAAGTCAAGTTACTATCCTGATCCAAAACAATATTATGGGCAAAATTGGCGATTCCTCCAAACACAGTCATCAAACCATAATTTTGTTGAAACAAACCAATCGCAAAGGCGTCATTTTCTCTAATACGCCCAGAATAATTGGCTAAATACGTTTGTGGAGCATCCTCAAATTGAACCCATTGTCTTTTGTTATAAAAACTTACATACGGATTTGCTTCACGAACAAAACTGAATGTTGGGTTGATTAAATATCTATTAAATTTTAAAGAATTTCTAATGGGTAATGAAAACGAAACAACTCCATCCTCAGAAGCGTCTTGAGAATAGAGTACATTTGAAAAGCCGTAAAATAAAGTGATGAATAGTAGGATTTTCTTCATATTATTTTATAACAGTTATTGATCCTTTTTTTTCACCGGTGTCGCCTTGAATGACATAGTAATAAACGGGATTTACATTTTTAAAATCTATATTGCTTTTGGGCCAATCGCCTTGATAATTTACGACATCAAGTACCATATCACCATTTGAACTGATGATCATAACCTTGGTAGTCGCATTTTTGTATTCGTCTGGAATGTTCCAATACGGATTCATTCCGCTCAATTTAATAATGTTTGGAATAACGCTTGCCGGACCAGAATCACCATTTATCCTAAATGAAAACTCTTTAGTGGCAACACAACCAGATGACTGAGAAATTTTTACTTTATAGTTACCTTTAACTTTTACCAAATAACTACTTGCTGTTTCTCCTGTAATTAAATTATCATTTAAATACCATTCAAAACTTGGGGCCGTTGCATCAGTAGTTACTGCTACATTCAAAGTTTCACCTTCGCTTAATTTATAGCCATCTTGTGCATCAATGCTTGCGTTAAAACCATTGCTTTGAAGATTGATAGAACCTGTGGCACTACATCCTCCAAAATCAACTTCTACAGAATATACTCCAGATTCGTTTGTCGAATAGGTTCTGTTTGTAGCACCATTAATGTTCGCTCCATCTTTTTTCCATTGGTATCTGTTTCCAGAAGTTGCCGTCAAAACAGTTCCTGTTCCACTTGAACAAAATGGGTTTCCTAAACTAGAATTAATGACTACCGCGCCACTTGAAGAAGAATTTCCGACAGTAACGTGATTAGAGCTAAAATTGGTATCTGTACAAGAACCATAATCAATAGTTACAAAATAATCACCGGCAGAATTTACTGTTAACGTTTTAGCACTTTGTCCTGCAATAACAACATTATCTTTATACCAAATATATTTTAGATTTGGGTAATTTACTGGTGAAGAAGAAGGAACTCCTGTTGTACCATTATCTATTGATAAAGTAATACTTCCGCCAGAACAAATTGTAGCACTGGTTTCTTTATTGTTGATTGAAAAAGTGGTCTCGTAATCTTTGAAATAAGCGGGAAAAGAAGTCACTCCTTGAGAATTTCTAAATCGAGGACTTGCATAAGTTTGAGAACTTTTTATTCTCAAACCATAATTGTCAGAACCGACAAGATTTACCGGAACCGCAAACTTTATAGTTTTTTGCGTTGCCGATAAATCTACAGTCTGTAATAATGTGGTAGCAATTGGGTTATTTGATGCATCTAAAAGTTCTACCGTGAAGGTAGTTCCTGCAGGAAAATTAACATAGCTAAATGTTGCATAAAATTCATTAAAAGAATTACCAGCACACAGTTTCTCCAAACCATCTAGTTGCTGTGGCACTATGGTTTGGGCATGCAAATTCCCTTTAGCAAAAAACAAAATGCTAACGAAAATTAAAAATTTGGTAAAAGATAAAGTAGTTTTTTGAATCATATAGTGCGTGTTCTTGCTAAGTCGATACGCTCAAAAAACAAAATATCAATGAAGGTTTCTGAGAAGTCATACTTATAGTTTTCAATGATATCTTTTGCAAGAATTGAAGTTGCTGTAAGTGATGTATTCTCTTTACAATCGTTAGATACTGTATTGGTTTCAGCTGCTATAGTAAGGCTGTCCTTGGGGTTGGACATCCCTACTATAAACTGATTAAATTTGTCTGAATTGCTGTTTTCTACAACAGCATTAGTACTTTTTTGGTTACTAATACCTATAGTTAAGTTGCACTCAGAACCAGCAGCCTTTGTAGGTTTTTCTGCTGTATTCTGTGCATATAGAGTTAACGATATAGGCGAAACCAAAAATATTATATATAAAAAATATTTTTTCGTAGATACCATTATGTCTTGATCTTTATTTGGGGTCCTTTAACGATACAATGTGTCTGGGGACTTTATTAATAAAATTTTCGTGTGGGAATAAAAATCGAAACTATTATCTATTTACCGCTTGAAGCTGTGATTTTTCCTAATTGTAATCTGAAATCTGGTTTTTTAGGATTGAAGATATCAATAAAAGTTTCTTTGTTGTCACTTTTTGAGTAAACGTTAAAGAAAATACTATTTCCATACCAGCTCTCTAAATCTTCGTTATTAGAATTGTATTCTGTAAAGATGTTTCCATTACATAAATTGAAATACATTTCTTCAAACTTAATTTTCTTAAGATTGGCGTCATTGATTTCTGTTTTGCTGTCTAATAATACTGCAGGGCTAAATCCAGAGATTACACTTCTCTTCATTTCAAGAGAAGCACCCTCTGCAATATAAACAGCTTCTTTTACCAAACCTGCTTGAATATCAGCGTTGATGTTTTCACTGTCATTAACCATTGTAATATTACTTGCAACAACTAAAGTTTGTTTTTTAGTAAAATCTGTTTCACTTTTCTTCTCAAAAGATCTTACTTCCATACAACGAGATCCGTCTTTAGTACTTGAGAAATAAGAAGATCTTACTGCTAAAGAATTAAAGAAACGACATTGTACACCTTGAGAAAATTTAAAGTCATCATTAACTGATTTATAAGAAACAAATTTTGTAGCATTTAAGTCACCTCCTAAGACTCCGAAAGAATCTCCACCAGCGTAACTAACCATGATATTTTCTAAAATTGTTTTGTTTCCAACACCAGCAAGAGTTAAACCGTTGAAAGTATCTGCACCTTTAACTTTTTTACCAGCGAACTCGATTCTTACGAATCTTAAAACTCCAGAATTTGAAGCCACATTATCTCCTCCGTAAGTAGTAAGAGTTGGATCAAGATCTAAGTTGTAAGAACCAACATTTCCAAATTTATTGATTGGAGCATCTCCAAGAACAACAATTCCACCCCAATCACCAGCTTTTTTCATGCTTCTGTTTGAAGTAAATACAATTGGATCTGTTTCTAAACCGTCAGCAACTAATTGTGCACCTTTTGTAACTACCAATGTTCCTTTAGTTTCGAAATCACCAATAATTACTGTTCCTGGCTCAATAGTCAAAACAGCATTGTTTGTAACGTATACGTTTCCTTGCAAAACGTAGATGTTTCTTTTAAGCAATTTAGTATTAACAGAAATGTTTCCTGCTAAAATTTGGTTTGCTTCTCCATAGTCAACTTTGTTAGGCTTAAATTCGGTCCAGTTGTTTAACCAATTAGTGTAGCCCATAATTCCTTTCTCTTGTTGAGCATTCATACTCGCAACTGTCAAAAGAACGCAGATTAGTTGAGTAATTTTTTTCATGATAAGGGGGTATTACGGTTAATAATAAATTTGGGTATGCGTAAATGAAAAAACTCCTCTCGAATTTTCCGAAATTATCAGAACCCTCGAGAATGAGTCTTTTTTTATTATGTTTTTCAAAAGCATTCCACTTAGATTTTTTCAATCTACGTAAACGCTTCGAAAAAGGTTTTAAAAAAATTAATCAGTTATTACATTTCGTTCAAATCGTTGAACTCGTGTAATGATTTCAATGTACTTTCGTAAAATAAAATTGCAGCGATTAGATTTCCTTTATCAGAATAAGGCATCATTTTTCTCTGAAACTCTACAGTAGTATCCAAAAATGTTGAAGTACCAACTGCCTGAGCATCTAAGATTTTTTTGTGATCACCATCGTCTGGAATACCTAAGTCTGCCATAGTAACACCTGGTTTAGTTACCAAAGCAATGTAAGGGAGAGTTTTTACTAAAACTTTAATACGCTCAATGTATAATTCCAAAAGCTCACCTTTTTGCATACCACTCAATTCTTTTTGATCATGGTATTTACGGATAAGAGCCGTTGTACTAATAATACTTCTAGGAGCATTCTTTGCCTGTGCTGAAACAGCAGCTGTAGTTAAGATAAAAAAAGCACTTAATAGAGTAATTTTCCCTTTCATAGATTCTTATTTTATAATTGGTTGTTGATAAAAACAAAAATATAGAAATTAACTTAATTAACAACTCTTATGGATTTTTTTTTCAAAATATTTTCTTAAAAAAAGCTTAAAAACCAGCGTTATGTCGAGAAAATGTGCGTTTTAACGTGCTTTTTGTTAAAAAAAATGGGGGTTAAAACGTAGGATATTAGCTATAGAATTTAAAAATAACAAACATTAAATAATCAAAAAAAACTTACGTTTGTCATTTTTTCAAAAAAAATATTAACAAAAACATCTTGATAAATGCTCAGGTTGAGATCTTTATTAACAAAATTGTGTCTAAAAAGAGACAAAAAAAAATCAAAAACGCACTCGTAATTTGAAAATTATAACTAAGCAAGAAACTTTGCTTTTAAAATTTTTGACTACATCATTTTCTTTTATCTTTGCTCCATGCAATTTTCTCAAATTTTAGGTCAAGATTACATCAAAAGCCACTTGACAAAAAGTGCTGCTTCTGGTAGAATTCCACACGCACAGTTATTCGTTGGTCCGGAAGGAAGCGGAACATTAATCACTGCTATCGCTTATGCCCAGTACATTTTATGCAATAATACCGGAGATGAGAATTCGAACGGAAACGATTCCTGTAATCTAAAGTTTGATAACATCTCTCATCCGGATTTGCACTTTATCTATCCGACTGTTACAACCGAAGACGTAAAAACAAAACCCAAAAGTTTAGATTTTATACAAGACTGGCGAAGCTTCATTCAGGAAATGCCATACGGTGGTTTGTTCGATTGGTATAAAATTCTTGGTGTTCAAAACAAACAAGGAGAAATCCGTGTCGAAGATGCTCAAGAAGTTCTAAAATCGCTTGCACTAAAATCTTATGAAGGTGGCTACAAAATCATGATTATCTGGATGGCAGATAAAATGAATATAGCCGCATCAAACAAATTATTAAAACTTTTAGAAGAACCATCAGAAAAAACCATGTTTATTCTGATTTCTCAAAATGAAGAAGATATTATTCAGACCATACGATCTCGTTGTCAGGTAATTCACTTTAACGGACTTCCAGAAAAGATAATTGCCGAGGCTTTAGTTTCGCAAGAAAATATAGATCTGAATTTAGCCAAAAAAATTGCTCATCAGGCACAAGGTAATTTCAATAAAGCATTGCATTTGTTAAAAGAAGATGACGATGAATTTCCGTTTGAGCAATGGTTTGTCAATTGGGTTCGCGCTGCTTTTAGAGCAAAAGGAAATGCGGCTGCCATTCAGGACTTAATTTCTTGGAGTGAGCAAATTGCCGCACTAGGACGTGAAAGCCAGAAAAAATTTATTCAGTATTGTATCGAAATGTTCCGCCAGGCTCTAATGTTAAATTATCAGGCACCAAGTTTGGTTTACATAGAACCAAAAGTCGATAAATTTAAATTGGAAAATTTTGCTCCTTTTGTCAATGGAAACAACATTCATGAAATATTCAAAGAGCTTTCAGACGCAATGTATCACATTGAAAGAAACGGAAATGCAAAAATAATTTTAACCGATTTATCCATCAAATTAACTCGTTTAATTCACAAAAAATAAATTTAAGATGAACAACGTTGCCTCTATTCTGATTTTGGCTTTTTTAGCTTTAACCTTTTTGCAATCTGGTTATGAAAAAATTTTTTATTGGAAAGATAATGTGACTTGGCTGAAAGAACATTTTGCAAAAACACCACTAAAAAATCAAGTTCCGCTTGCTCTTTTGCATTTGTTAATTTTAGAATTAATTTCAGGAATTTTATGTGTTGTCGGAGGTATTCAGTTAGTAACAAACAACGGAAGAGAATTTGGTTTTTATGGAGCCATATTTTCATGTATCTGTTTGTTAATGATGCTTTTCGGACAAAGACTTGCTAAAGATTACGATGGTGCGAGAACCATCGTTATATATTTTATTCCCGCTGTATCAGCAGTTTATTGGTTGAATTAACCAATACAATTTTTAAATTTTAGATTAAAAAAATGAATCCAAAACATCCTTCAGAATCCCTGACTATTTTAACTGATTTAGTTTTACCGAGCGAAACAAATCCTTTAAACAATCTTTTTGGTGGCGAATTATTAGCCAGAATGGATCGTGCCGCAAGTATTGCCGCTCGCAGACATTCGCGCCGAATTGTAGTGACCGCTTCTGTAAATCACGTTGCTTTCAACAGAGCCATTTCGCTTGGAAGCGTTGTAACAGTAGAGGCAAAAGTCTCAAGATCA
Source organism: Flavobacterium potami (assembly GCF_020026915.1). GTDB lineage: Bacteria > Bacteroidota > Bacteroidia > Flavobacteriales > Flavobacteriaceae > Flavobacterium > Flavobacterium potami. Next base: position 252,793 of record NZ_JAINUY010000004.1, read on the forward strand.
TTCAAAAGTTCTATGGAAGTTTTTATTGATGTTTGGGTAGAAGATCGCGAATCTGGAAACAGAACAAAAGCCAACGAAGCCATATACACTTTCGTAGCCGTTGATGACAATGGAAGACCTGTTGAAGTACCGGCAATTATACCGGAAACCGAACTTGAAATTCAACGTTTTGATGCAGCTCTCCGACGTAAACAGCTGAGTTTACTGCTTGCCGGAAAAATAAAACCTGCAGATGCAACTGAATTAAAGGCTTTATTTTTATAGATCAAATTTGTGACAATTTGGAACAATCAAACTTCAAAAAAAGAAGTAATTTTACAAATTATAAAACTGATCAATAAATTTGTAGGAGAATTTTCCTATATTTATCCAAAAAGACAAATAATAATTTAGATATTAGAAAAAAATGAGTTCAGAAAAAGAAGCCAAATTAAAAGCGTTACAATTAACTCTTGATAAACTTGACAAAACCTACGGAAAAGGTACCGTAATGAAAATGGGCGACAGAGCTATTGTAGAAGTAGAAACGATTTCTTCTGGCTCACTTGGTGTTGATTTAGCTCTTGGAGTAAACGGTTATCCAAAAGGTAGAATTATCGAAATATATGGTCCGGAATCTTCTGGAAAAACTACTTTGACGCTTCACGCAATTGCAGAGGCTCAAAAAGCGGGTGGTATTGCTGCCTTTATCGATGCCGAACACGCATTTGATAGAAACTACGCAGAAAAATTAAACGTTGATATTGAAAATTTAATCATATCTCAGCCAGACAATGGAGAACAGGCTTTAGAAATCGCTGAAAACTTAATTCGTTCTGGAGCAATTGATATTGTGGTAATTGACTCTGTTGCAGCTTTGACTCCGAAAAGTGAAATTGAAGGTGAAATGGGAGATTCTAAAATGGGTCTTCACGCTCGTTTAATGTCACAAGCTTTAAGAAAACTTACCGGAACTATCAGCAAAACAAACTGTACTGTTTTCTTTATCAACCAGCTTCGTGAAAAAATTGGTGTTATGTTCGGAAATCCAGAAACTACAACTGGAGGTAACGCACTTAAATTCTACGCTTCTGTACGTTTAGATATTCGTCGTTCTGCTCAAATTAAAGATGGTGAAAACGTAATTGGTAACAGAACTAAAGTAAAAATCGTTAAAAATAAAGTAGCACCGCCTTTCAAAACTGCTGAATTCGATATTATGTACGGAGAAGGCGTTTCTAAAACTGGTGAAATCCTAGATTTAGCAGTAGAATTTGATATCGTTAAAAAAGCAGGATCTTGGTTCAGTTACGGAGATACAAAATTAGGACAAGGTCGTGATGCTGTTAAAACTTTAATCAAAGATAATCCAGAACTAGCTGATGAACTGGAAGTTAAAATTAAAGAGCATATTAAAGAATTAGCAAACGCATAAGCGATATAAATTTAGTTAAAGACTCATTCTAAACCTCGGCATATTGTCGGGGTTTTTTATTTTAAAAAAAAATAAACTTTTGACGCAACCATTTCAAAAAATCATCATCTAGTAAAAAAAGCAGTCTCATAATTTGATACCGCCATATATCAATTTGGAGGTTTTTTTAGAATTTACATTGGTTGGTAATTTTGAACAAAATCCGTTAGTTTTCTTCATCTAACGGATTTTTATTCAATTATTTAGATTTTTTTTCCGTTCAACGCAACCATTTTTATTTTCGTGCATCTATAATAATGTGACATTAACTTGAGTTTATACTTTTAAACTCTTTATTATCAACCATTAATATTTTTAACCATGAAAGAAAAAATAGAATTGTTGTACAATAAAAACCGAAGAAAAACCAAATTGAGATTTAAAAAAGTATTGCGTTTTATTTCAGAAAAGATCATTCATAGATAACTTTTGAATAAAAATGGGGGTTTTTAATTCAAAGCAAAAATCCGGTAGATTAAATAAATCTACCGGATTTTCTATTTTTTATCAAGACAATTATTTTTTATCGAAAGCAATTAATGCATCATAAATTATATTTCTAACCTGATCTTTCAGTTCTTTTCTATGATCAATTGTCAAACCTTGTGTTTCTATGAAAGGTAAGATTCGGACACGCATTTTACCAGGACTTCCACTTAAAAAAGTATAAGAAAAACGTTTTTTGTTGTCTGGAAAAACAATTGGTACAATCGGAATCTGATGATCAATTGCCAATCTGAAAGCGCCATCTTTAAATTCATCCAGTAAAATACTTTCATCATCTGGAACTCCGCCTTCAGGGAAAATGCAAATACTCAAACCTTGATTTAAACGACTTTGGGCTCTTTTGAAAACTTCATTTTTACTTTTCGACGAATTTCTATCAACCAAAATACAGGTTCTTTTATAGAAAAATCCAAAAAGCGGAATCTTGACCAACTCTTTCTTCCCGACAAAAACAAACGGATTTTTAATTAAAGCCAGCATAAGCATGATATCGGTCATTGAGGTATGATTGGCTACAATCATGTAACTTTTTCCTTTAATGAGCTTCTGTTCGCGTTTTACGGTATAATAAAACCCCATTCCGAAAAGGATAAATTTGGCCCAAACACGCGCCATTTTAAAAAAATACGGATATCCTTTTTCTGATAGTATAGAAATCAGTAAAAATGGTAGCATAATAATGATCGGAACCGCCATTACAACGTAAAACCAAACGCGCCAAAGAATCCAAAAAGCAATTTTCAATATTTTCATAGAATCAAATGTAAGAAAGAGAAATGAATATTTTAGTTGGTTGTATAAAAACAATTGCCGCTTTTTTGTAACGCAGAGGGCACGGAGTTTTTCGCAGAGTACGCTGAGATTTTTTTGAGAGAATGCTTTGCATGAGTTCGCAAAGATTACACTTTACTTTTCTTATAATTTTTTAAAGCTTCAAAACTCTACGAAAAAACTCCATACCCTTTGCATTAAAATTATTATTTTTGAACGAAAATTTTTGTTAAAATATTGATTAATTTTATGACTGAAAATGAACTATCAACTGTAGTTATTGGACTTGCAATTCAAATTCATAGAACACTTGGACCAGGATTATTAGAAAATGTTTACAAAGAATGTTTGTTTTATAAAATCAAGCAACGTGGACTTCAGGTTGAAAAAGAAAAATCAATGCCATTGATTTTTGAAGAAATCAAATTAGAATGTGGTTATCGCATTGACTTATTGGTTGAAAACAAATTAGTTATTGAAATAAAAGCTGTTGAAGACTTAACCGAAAATCACTTAGCGCAGACTTTAACATACTTGAAAATTGGAAAATACAAACTTGGTTTATTAATAAACTTCAACGAAGCACTTTTAAAAAACGGAATCAGAAGAGTAGCAAACAATCTTTAAATATAAAATAACATGTCAGCGAACTTCCAAAAACTCTAAAAAAACTCAGCGTACTCTGCGAAAAACCTCCGCGCTCTCCGCGTTACAAAAAACAGTAGGATTTAAAGATCAAGCTTAGCGAACTTCATGCAAAGCATTTTCTCAAAAAACTCAGCTTACTCTGCGAAAAAACTCCGTGCTCTCTGCGTAACATTATCCAGCAAAAATAGCCTTAAATCTTTACGAGCTTTGCGGTTAGAAAAAACATTCCGACATTTGCAATTCAGAAAAAACTAGAATGGCGAAAATACTTACTGGTGTTCAAAGTACAGGAACACCGCATTTAGGAAATTTATTAGGAGCAATTATTCCAGCAATCGAATTGTCTAACAATCCGGAAAATGAATCTTATTTGTTTATTGCTGATTTGCATTCAATTACTCAAATTAAAGACGGAAAAACTTTAAGAGAAAACACCTATAGTACTGCAGCAGCTTGGCTTGCGTGTGGGCTAAATCCTGAAAAAGTTACTTTTTACAGACAATCTGATGTAGTGCAAACTACAGAATTGACTTGGTATTTAAGCTGTTTTTTTCCATTCCAAAGACTGACATTAGCCCATTCTTTCAAAGATAAAGCAGATCGTTTAGATGATGTTAACGCTGGACTATTCACTTACCCAATGTTAATGGCAGCCGATATTTTATTGTATGATGCAGAATTTGTTCCGGTTGGAAAAGATCAATTACAGCATTTAGAAATTACTCGTGATGTTGCCTCTCGTTTCAATCACCAAATGGGTGAAACTTTTGTTCTTCCTGAAGCGAAAATCCAGGAAAACATTATGTTGATTCCAGGAACAAACGGCGGAAAAATGAGTAAATCTGCCAACAATATCATCAACATTTTCTTGGATGACAAAGCTTTAAGAAAACAAGTAATGAGTATTGAAACTGATAGTACTCCTCTTGAAGATCCTAAAAATCCAGATACTTGTAATGCATTTGCTATCTATTCTTTGTTAGCAAATGAAGAACAAACTGCACAAATGAGAGCCAATTATTTGGGCGGAAATTACGGTTACGGTCACGCAAAACAAGCTTTGTTTGAACTGATTACAGAAAAATTCAAAACCGAAAGAGAAAAATACAATTACTATATCAACAACCTTGAAGAAGTAGATGCTTTATTGAAAAAAGGTGCTTCCAAAGCTTCTGTTATTGCTGATGGTGTTTTAGCAAAAGTTAGAGAGGTTCTAGGATTTGGGAAATAACTCGTAATCCTTTAAGATAAAAAAAGCGCTGATCGATTTTAAAATCTGATCAGCGCTTTTTCTTTGGACTAAATTCTGTTTTATGGATTTATTTTTTGTAACTTCAAGTAAATTAATCATTTAAAAAATAAAAGATGAATAAGTATATTGAAGATTATGATGTTCCTCCGTATTTATTTCAAATCCTAAATATCGTTTTTGGATTATTGTTAATTTATATTTTATACCGATTGTATAAACATTTTACTAAAAAATAAAATAGGATTTTCTGCGTTAAATTGACTCAAAAAGTTTTCCAGGAAGAGGTCTGATTAAACCCTTTAATTCCATGTTTATCAGAACTCCAGAAAGTTTAAAAATTGGAAAATCACATTCAATCGCAATTATATCCAATAATTCTTTTCCGTTCTTTTGTAGAAAATCATAAACCTCTTGTTCTTCAGGTTCTAATTCAACAAAAAGTTGTTTTTGAATGTTTTTCGGTTTTTCTTTAATGTCCCAATTCAGCATGTAAATAATATCGGCAGCATTTGTTAACACATTTGCTTTCTGAGTTTTAATCAAATTATTACAGCCTTGACTGTACTTATCAGTAATTCTTCCTGGCACTGCAAAAACATCACGATTGTATTCGTTGGCCATATTCGCAGTAATTAAAGAACCACCTTTATCAGCTGATTCTATCACAATTGTAGCTTCGGTCATCCCCGCAACAATACGATTTCTTCTAACAAATTTTTCCTTATCCGGATTAGAATCACTCCAAAATTCTGTTATAAAACCGCCGTTTTCTTCCATTTTAGCCATGTACTTTTTATGCGTTCTCGGGTAAATCTGATTTAAACCATGAGCCAAAACTCCAATAGTCTGTAAATTAAAATCCATTGCAGCCTGATGTGCTACAATATCCACTCCGTATGCAAATCCGCTAACAATTATTGGGTCTAATGGAGCTAAATCTTCAATCAGTTTTTTACAAAAATCTGTTCCGTAAGAGGTAATTTGTCTTGTTCCTACAATGCTGATTAATTTCCTGTTTTTAAAATCAATATTACCAGCGGTAAAAATAAGGATTGGTGCATCGAAACAGTGTTTGAGTCTGTCCGGATAACTTTCATCCTGAAAATAAGAAGTTTTAATTCCATTATTTCTAATAAACTCCAATTCCTTTTCCGCTTTTTCAAATATTTTCTTGTCTTTTAAATTCTTTAAGAGGACTGTTCCAATCCCATCAATTGAAGCTAGTTGTGTACTTTTCGCTTTAAAAATATCCGATGGATTTTCAAAATAATGAAGTAATTTTTTACCCAATACATCTCCTACTCCATCAACTTTTAACAAGGCCAATACATTAAACAAATCCTGATCGCTCATATTCTTAAAAACATTATGTAAAATAGAAAATTTGTTTCTATTTTTTTGAAGTGCAAATATCAATAAAACAAAGTAATTTCTTAATAAATTTAAAGATTAAAATTAAGCGGATTTATTCCTTTGCAAAAAATAAAACTTTAAAGTATTGACTTTTAATACACTAAAAATATTTTCTAATTGTTAATAAAAATTGTGAATAAAATTTTGATAAGTATAAGCGTTGCATAACTTTGTTACTATGAAAATCGAAGTATATATTTCACAGTTATTGTATCGTTATCAGTGCGTAACGGTTCCAGGATTTGGTGCATTTTTAACAGAAACTCACTCAGCTCAGCTGAATGAAAGCACTAATTCGTTTTTTCCTCCAAAAAAAACTATTTCTTTCAACAGTCGTATCAAAAATAACGACGGTTTGTTAGCAAATCATATTGCTCAAGCTGAAAAAACATCTTATGGTTTTGCGGTTAGCGCTATTGCATTTGAAGTGACAAACTGGAAAAAGTCTTTAGAAGAAGATGGTGTCATCTCTCTAAAAAACATTGGCGAATTGCGTTTAAATTCTGAAAGCAATATCATTTTCATTCCGAATGATCAAACCAACTATTTATCAACTTCATTTGGTTTAAGTCCGTTTGTTTCTCCGATGGTGAAAAAAGAAATTTTCGAGAAAAAAATCGAAAAAATTGCCTCAAAAGAAAAAGATGTTGTTTTGTTGCCTACTAATGAAGAACAAAACAGATCTACTAACCCTTTCCTTAAATATGCTGCAATTTTAGTATTAGCACTTGGAATTACTGGAAGTATCGGTTATCCTTTATATCAAAATCAAATTGAAAATCAGACCCTTTTAGTAGAACAAGCAGTTCAGAAAAAAGTTCAGAACAAAATTCAAGAGGCAACCTTTTTAATTAAAAATCCTCTTCCGGCAGTAACATTAACTGTAGATTCTGCAAGTGTTGAAACAGCAGAACCAACTATGCCTTATCATATTGTAGCTGGTGCTTTTAGAAGTGAACAAAATGCTGCAAAAGCTTATAACCAATTAATTAAAGATGGTTTTAAGGCTCGAATGCTAAAAGAAAATAAGCACGGTTTGTTTCCTGTTTTGTACGGAAGTTATGCTACAATGAGAGAAGCCGAACAAGCTCAAAAAGAAATTCAAAAAGGAGAAAATCCATTAGCTTGGATTTTGGTCGAAAACCTATAAATCTCAAAAAAATCCCGTTCTTCTGACTGGGATTTTTTTTTGTCTTATTCTATTGTTTTTAAATTTTTTACTAGCACTATTCCAAGATTTCTTCTAATAAATTAGCGAGCAAAAATTTAAAATAAAAATGGATAAAATTTTTAAAACTTTAGTGGTTGTATTACTGCTTAATTCGCACTCTTTTTTTGCACAAACCCAAATCGCTAAACAAGATTTGGAACTCCAAAAATCTGAAATTCAAGCTCAAAAAACTTTAAAAGAATATCATAAAAAATTGGACGACAAAATTGAAATCTTAAAAAGAGACCAAAAGGAATTCGAAAAGAAAAAGAAAAACTTAGCTAAATCAGAAAACAATTTAAAAACTACAAAAGCTAAAGTTGAAAAGCTAGAAATGGCGAATCAGAAAATGGAAAACAAGATAAATACCTTTTCTGTTTCTGATGAAGAAATACAAAAGCAACGTATCAAAATTAAAGAAAATGAAGTCAATATTCAGAAACTGAAATTGACCCAAATTACTCAGGAAAAGGAACTTGAAAAAGTAATGTCGACGATTTAAAATAAAAAAACCGAATTCGCAATGAATTCGGTTTTTTGTTTATCGTGAAACAATTTTAGCATTTTGAGATAAGATTTCCTTTCCAGATTGATAAACAGTCAATGTTGCGGGAGGGGAATCTTTTTCTCCCAAAACGATAAAATAGCATTCATATTTGAAATTACCTTTTTTAAATTCGTAATAATGATTTCCGCCTGTTCCATCGGCAACAAAAACACCATTTTCAATTACAAGATCTGGAGTATCCGTCATTTTCTTTTTGATTGACCACGAAGCGTATCGAAAATTATTATTTCCTAAATCGTCAATTCTGATTCTGAATTTTGAAGTTTCTAAAATAGCAACTGGTTCTTTAAATTTTGAAAGCGAAGCATTTACGTTTTTTTTCTGAGCCGCAATCAATTCATTTTTCAATTTCAATTCTTCATCTGATTGATTATTGATACTGATAATTCTTCCATCAGTATCAATCCACATATCGCCACGATTCAGCATAATTCCACGCCACCCTACTTCTGACCAATCTTTTGCTGGATCCGATTTTGTTATTTTTTCAATCAAAACTTTATCAAAAATTTGGTTGTATCTTTTTACAAAATCAGCTTTATCCTTAACCGAAGGAATTGGATAATTTCGTTTAAAGGGAAATTTGATTCGTTTTGAAATTGCTTCTTTATCCCCGTTTTTCACTTCAAGAATAAATTTCGAAATGAACTTTTGATATTCTGGTTTCAAATCCTGGGCATTCAAAAACAAAGAATTAAACATCAGAATCGTTAGCAATATTTTAAATGTTTTCATGTCAAAAATAATTTAATGCGTTAAAAATTAAACGTTTGAAAAACAGAAAAACAATGTTTCACGTGGGACGTTTAAAAAATCAATTTATGCTCGCCTTGAACATTTTTAATTCATCCCAAGTAAATTCATCTCCATATTTTTCTTTCAAAGGACTCAAAGATTCTTCTTGGTAAAATTGAAAAGCTTCGCGCAAAGCCAAAATTTTATCATAAGGCAATACGTCGCCGATTTCTATTTTTTTCGATTGAATCAATTTAATCAAATGCCCTTCAATTGTTTGAACGTTTAATTTACGCATTCTTGCAATATCTTCGACAGAATATTTATCTAACCACAGATCATAAGTTTCTTCAACTGTCGTTTTTTTAGCCGTTTTAAGCTCGTTTTTCTCTTTCTTAGTTGATTTGTATCGAATAACGGGTTCTTCTGTCCTAAAAATGTCTGTATTTGTCGTTTTAAGCTCTTCCCTAATCCTTTCTGCTTTGTTGGTTTTGTAATTTTTAATATTTGGCGAGGTTAACTTCTCTTTGCTGATTTCTTCGCCAGCAACCACAACTTCAATTAATAACTTGGCTTTCATTAATCGTAAAACGGCTTTCGTTTGCAAATCTTCCAAAAAGTTAAGCTCTTCGTAGAACTCTTTTACTTTTTTAAATTTTTGAATTTCAGCTATTTTATAAATCAGATCATCCACCAATTTGTCCATTGCTTTAAAAAAATAATCGTAGGCCGCATCTACCCTTTCTTTCACAAAAAATAAATCAACCGTTTCTTTGATGAAAATTTTATTGAGTTGTGCGATGAATTTCTGCGAAGGATCTAGAAGCTGCTCCATAATTTCCATTCGCTTATGCGCCCAAACTGCGTGTTTCGATTTTTCTGAACCTGCCGCATTTTCGTTATAACTAAAACGGTGATTGCGCCATTCTTGCGCCAATTCTCCCCAATTAAAACTATTAATCAAATAGTTATGAATAAAATTTTTGGTTTCGAAGTGAAGCGCTTTCTCCAAAGTTTCCTCCGTAGCTTTATTCAATGCGTAATCCATCACATCTTGGTCGTTGGAAATACCATTCATCTGCATCGGAGAAAGTAAAATAAGCCCGTTTAACGAACGCAAACGCGAAAGTGCTACATAGGCTTGTCCGGGAAGAAAAACTTGCGATACATCAAGCGCTGCTTTGTCAAAAGTTAAACCTTGGCTTTTGTGCACTGTAATCGCCCACGCCAACTTGATTGGGTAATGCGCAAAAGTTCCTAAAACTTCTTCTTCGATATCTTTGGTTTGTTCGTTGACTTTGTATCGGATATTTTTCCATTCGTACTTCTCAACTTCAAGCGTCATATTTTCTTCTGGAAAATGAACAAAGATTTCTTCATCTGAAAGCGATTTGATTACGCCCATCTTTCCGTTAAAATATCTTTTCTCAAAAGACAAATCATTTTTGACGAACATGATTTGCGCGCCAACTTTCAATTTCAGTTCTTCTTCAACCGGAAAAATCTTTTCTGGAAAATCTCCCACCACAAATGGCGTATAAACGTATTCTTTACCATCTAAATCATTGATTGACTGTGAGTTGATAGAATCTGCCTTAGCATTATGCGTTGTCAATGTGATGTAACCTTTGTTCTCTTTGAAGTCAAAATCGGGCTTAACATATTGATTTAGAATAGCTATATCTTCTGGAGTGATCTGATTATTTCGAAGATTATTCAAAACCGAAATAAAAGCATCGTCCGTCTGGCGATAAATTTTAGAAAGCTCAATATAAATCGGCGGATACGTTTGCAGAACATGAGAATGAAAAAAGAATTTCCCACGGTAATAGTTTTTCAAAGTTCGCCATTCTTCGTCACGAATTACTGGCGGCAACTGAAGCAGGTCTCCAATGAACAAAACTTGAACTCCACCAAAAGGATGTGTGTTTCTTCGAACGGTTTGCATCATGAAATCAACAGCATCAAGAAGATCTCCTCGTAGCATACTGACTTCATCGATAACCAGCAATTCCATGTTTTTAATAACATTTCGCTTGACATTATTCATTTTGAAATGACGTCGCAAGGTTTCTTTATTTTCAAATTTTACCGTTTCTGTAAATTGCGCACTCGCATCGTAAGACGGAATAAATGCAGAAAACGGAAGCTGAAACATCGAATGAATCGTTACACCACCCGCATTCAAAGCGGCGATTCCTGTTGGTGCAACGACCACTGTATTTTTGTGTGTTGTTGCTATTATTTCGCGTAAAAGCGTAGTTTTTCCAGTACCTGCTTTTCCGGTAAGGAAAATAGATTTCTGTGTCTGATTGATGAATTGTAAAGTATAAGCTGCCGCTTCTGAAACATTCTGCATTGGGCTTGTATTAAAAAATAAAATTACCGCATTTTTATAAAAAGAAAAAACCTAAATCGTAGTGGATTTAGGTTTTCAGTAATTTAGTTAGTTTGGGTAGTTTTTATTTTTTTGCTTCACCTTCTTTAGTTTCAGCGGCTGGTTTTGCATCTGCTTTTGGTGTTGCTTTGTATTTATCATTTAATTCTTTAATGATATCCTTTGTAATATCATATTTGTCTTCAGCATACAAAACAGAAGCAGCATCTCCAGTTCCGTAGATATAGGCGTAACCGTTTTTCTTTCCGTAATCTTTGATGAATTTTTTAACTCCACTAACAAGAGAATCCATTTCTACTCCACTTTCTTGTTGTAATTGTTGTGCTAAAGCTTGTTGTGCGTAACCTAATTGCTGCTCTCTTTTTTGCAACTCAGCACCTCTTTGCTGTGCCCAAGCCTGACCGTTTGCTTGCGCCTGGCTTTGAAAATTAGCAGCGTCTTGTTTAAAACGTGAAATTTCAGCTTGTAATTGTCTTCCTTTTTCTTCCGCCTGAGCTTTATACTTAGCTTCTAGATCTTTTGCCTCAGTGTACTCTTTCATTAAAACCGAAGTATCCACGTAAGCTGTTTTTACTTCCTTTACCTCTGCTGTTTTGTTACAAGAAACTGCGAAAACTGAAAGTGCGATAATAACGAATGCTTTTTTCATTTTTTTAAATTCTATTTTTTTAAGTATGAAAGACAAAAATATAAAAAAATCAATAGGATTAACATAAACTTTAAAAAATGCTCCAATTTTATGATATTGTTTTTATTTATAGAAAAAATAATAGCAATAAACCGTCGCTATTACAGTAAAATCGACATTTTTTTATATTTTTTACAAAATAAAAAAGCTATTCTATCACTTTTCGATAAAATAGCTTTTTTAATATAATTTCGATTTTTACTTATTTTTCAAAACGTAAATATGCGAAGAATATTCTTTTGAGCTTTTAGCTTTCCAGTTTGATTTTAAACCGACGAAAAAAGCTTTGATGTAATTCATTTTTCCTGTTTTGTATTTTTCTGATAAAAGACTCACATAAAATGAATCGAACTTCATTGGAAGTACTTTTTCCAATTTCATATCTACTCTTTCAAAAAGCAATTGAATTGATTTTTTTGAAAAATGCCAAAAATGAATTGGCACATCAAAAGCTGCCCAAAACGTTTGATAATGATTCGCATCAAATGATTTAAAATTTGGAACCGCAACAATTAATGTTCCAGTTGGCTTTAATAAACGTTTCAATTCGCTGATTTGTTCTTCTAAATTTGGAACATGTTCTAAAACATGCCACATTGTAATTACATCCAAAGAATGATTTTCTAAAGTGCTAGTTTCTTCTACAAATGAAATTCCTTTTTGTTTGGCAATATTTTTTGCTCGATCGCTTGGTTCTATTCCAATCGTTTCCCAACCGTTGTTTTTTGCAGTTAAAAGAAAATCTCCTGTTCCAGCTCCGATATCCAAAAGTTTTCCTTTTTGCGGTTGTTGTGAATTAATTAAATTCAATTTATTCTGAAGTGCAATATTTTTTACAAAATGATATGCTTTTTCAAATAACGAACGTTTGTTGTCTGTATGCGAAATATAATCTTCGCTTTCGTAATATTTACCTAAATTTTGAAGTTCAGGTTGTGGCGAAGTAATTAGCATATCTAATTCTTCATCATGATACAATTCGAAAATTTCTTTTGAAACAGAATGGTCTTTTACAGTAAGAAAATGTTTTTTGTTTAAAACGTCCATTTTTAAAATTCTAGTATTGGTTTAATTTATAGCAAATCCTAAAAACGAAATTATTTCATTTTTAGGATTTATTGTTTTTTTATTTATTTGTTTTTTCAAAACGTTTCACGTGGAACATTTATAGTTTTCAGTCGCAGTTTTCAGTCGCAGTTTTCAGTCGCAGTTTTCAGTCGCAGTTTTCAGTCGCAGTTTTCAGTCGCAGTTTTCAGTTACAGTAAAACTGAAAACTGAAAACTGCGACTGTAAACTTCCTATCTTCCCATATAAATCAAAAGTACAGAAATATCACTTGGTGATACTCCGCTGATTCTTGAAGCTTGCGAAATAGTTACAGGACGAATCTTGCTTAATTTCTGTTTTGCTTCAATAGACATTGATTTTATTTTGTTATAATCAAAATTGTCCGGAATTTTTACTTCTTCCAAACGATTTAATTTATCTGCATTGTTTCTTTCTTTTTCGATATATCCAGAATATTTTACCTGAATTACAGCTTGCTCTACAATTTCTTCGTCAAGTTGATTCTCTTCGACGTACGCTGAAACTTTTTCAAACTTCAACATGTCTTCCAATTCAATTTGCGGACGAGAGAAAATCTTGAACATTTTATCTCCTTGCGAAATTGGTGCAGATTCTTTTGCTTCCAAAATAGGATTTGTTTCTGCAACACTTACACTTGTTTCTTTGAAGAACGAAACCATCTTTTCAGATTCGTTCAATTTTCTTTCCATTCTGCGTAAACGAGCTTCAGAAGCTAAACCAATTTCGTATGACATTGGAGTCAATCTGAAATCGGCATTATCTTGACGCAACAATGTTCTGTATTCTGCTCTTGATGTAAACATACGATATGGTTCTTCTGTCCCTTTCGTAATCAAGTCATCAATTAGAACTCCGATATACGCTTCGTCACGTTTTAAAATCAATGGATCTTTTTCGTGAACTTTCAAGTGTGCATTTATTCCGGCCATCAAACCTTGAGAAGCTGCTTCTTCATATCCTGTAGTTCCGTTAATCTGACCTGCGAAATACAATCCTTCAACCAACTTTGTTTCTAAAGTATGTTTCAATTGTGTTGGCGGAAAGAAATCATATTCTATAGCATAACCAGGTCTAAAGAATTTTACATTCTCAAAACCTGCTACCGAACGAAGCGCTTTAAATTGAATATCTTCTGGAAGAGAAGTTGAAAATCCGTTTACATAAACTTCGCATGTATTCCATCCTTCTGGCTCCACAAATAATTGGTGACGCTCTTTATCTGCAAAACGATTTATTTTATCTTCAATCGACGGACAATATCTTGGCCCTAAACTTTTGATTCTTCCGTTGAACATTGGAGAACGATCAAAACCTTCTCTCAAAATATCATGAACATTCAACGACGTATACGTCATGTAACAAGAACCCTGATGCGTTAACGGAGAAGTCACATCTGAATAAGAAAACTTATCTGGTTTAGCATCTCCTTTTTCTTCGTTCATTTTAGAATAATCTAAAGAACGTCCATCTACTCGAGGTGGCGTTCCTGTTTTCATTCTTCCTGCTTCAAAACCTGCTTTGATTAAATCTTCGGTAATTCCAGTTGCAGCACTTTCTCCTGCTCTACCACCTCCGAATTGTTTTTCTCCGATATGAATTAAACCATTCAAAAAAGTACCATTTGTCAAAACAACAGATTTGGAACGAATCTCCACACCAAGTGAAGTTCTAATTCCTTTTATCTTTCCGTTTTCAATAATTAACCCTTTTACCATTTCTTGGTAAAAATCTAAATTTGGAGTTCCTTCCAGCATCATTCTCCATTCTTCTGCGAAACGCATTCTGTCACTTTGAACTCTCGGAGACCACATTGCAGGTCCTTTTGATTTGTTCAGCATTTTGAATTGGATTGCAGTCTTATCAGAAACGATTCCTGAATATCCTCCAAGCGCATCGATTTCACGAACGATCTGTCCTTTTGCAATTCCTCCCATCGCAGGATTGCAAGACATCTGTGCAATGTTTTGCAAACTCATTGTAACCAATAAAGTTTTCGATCCCAAATTTGCAGCCGCAGCCGCAGCCTCAGAACCAGCATGGCCTGCACCCACCACAATTACATCATATTCTTCTAAAAACATTTTGTTTTATTATTCTCCAAAAACCGCTGACGCGGTTTCTAGAATTACATTTATAACTTTCTTGTTCCACGTGGAACGCATATTCTTTTTGTTTCAGGTTTGAGGTTTCATGTTTCAAGTTCAAACTGGAATCTTCAAATTGGAATCTTCAAATTGGAATCTTCAAATTGGAATCTTCAAATTGGAATCTTCAAATTGGAATCTTCAAATTGGAATCTTCAAATTGGAATCTTCAAATTGGAATCTTCAAATTGGGATCTTCAAATTGGAATCTTCAAATCAAATCTTCAGATCGAAATGTTTCACGTGAAACATTTTAAACTTCCATTCTAAACTTCTATTCTAAATTCTCAAATCAGAACTCTCAAATCAGAACTCTCAAATCAGAACTCTCAAATCAGAACTCTCAAATCAGAACTCTCAAATCAGAACTCTCAAATCAGAACTCTCAAATCAGAACTCTCAAATCAGAACTCTCAAATTTAAACTCAAACTCATGTTCCACGTGGAACGTTCTAAAATATCATTCTTCAAAATATCAATTTCAAAAATCGTTCCACGTGAAACATTACTTATTTTTCTTTAAAATTCAAACCTAAAAAATCGTTCCACGTGGAACGATTTAATCTTTCATCCGAATTCGTTATAAAACGTTCCACGTGGAACGTTATTATTTAACCTTAAACTTTCTAAGTATGTTTCACGTGGAACGTTATAAAAATTCAAAATCTAAAACGTTTCACGTGGAACACACACTTATTTTATAAAAGAAGTTTAATTACTGTTCCACGTGAAACATCTTCATCTTTTCTTCTTCTTTTGCTCTCATTAATTGAGCGTCTTCATCTGTCTTATCCTTGTATCCACAGTAGTGTAGAATACCATGAGACAGTACTCTTTTAAGTTCTTCTGCAAATGAAACATTGAAGTCTTTTGCATTGTCTGCAACACGTTCTACAGAAACAAAAATATCTCCATTCAACTCGTTACCAACAGTATAATCAAAACTGATAATATCTGTAAGTGTATCGTGATCTAGATATTCAACATTGATCTTATGTAGATATTCATCATCACAAAATATATAGTTGATTTCTCCTTCACTCTTCTTTTCAGAAACAATAACAGCACTTAGCCAATCGCTAAAAGCCTGCTCGTCTCCTAAAGTAAAATCTGTTTCGTAATTAAAATTTATCATTTTGTATTAAAGTATTCTTGAACTTTTTGATTAAAATTCGAGCGCAAAGGTAGTGATTGTCTGTTTAATATCTCTACACTGTTTAAATAATCCAATAGTGAACTAGGTAAAGCATTCGAACGATTTGTAAATTCAGCCTTATTTGTTTCAGATTGTCTTTGTGTATCTTGCCCTTGTTGCTGAACTGCGTTGTTCAATTTCCATAATTCTTGCTGGATATTTAGTATACGTTGCAAGTTCTCATTTTTAAAACCTTTATTTAAAATCTGCTTTTCAGATTGCTTCATTTGATCTATTATAGATTTACCTTGAGAGTCCAAACCTTTCTTTGCTAATTCTTTTTGCAATGCTTCTCTCAGTTTAACTTGCTCTTTGTAAATCTCCATGATAGCTTCTGCATCTCCTTCTCCATCTTCACCTTCATTACCGTTCTTTTCTCCTTTACCATTCTTACCATCTTTACCAAAACCTTTATCTCCACTTTTGTTTCCTTGTCCTTCTTTCCCCTGACCGTCTTTCCCTTGACCACTTTGTCCTTGTCCAGACTTTCCATCTTTTCCTTCACCTGGTTTATCACCCTGCTGTTGTCCAGATTTCATTCCGTCTTTCATCTTATCGGCAAGACCTTTTTGTTTCTGAATAATATCTGGCAATTGCATTCCTTGTCCGTCTCCCGGTTTTGGTTTTCCTGCTCCTGGTTTAGCCATTGACATCTGCATATTATTTAATAAATCACTTAAGAAATCGGCTAACTTATTAGCAGATGAAACTGCATATTGTTGGTGTGAAACTCCTCTAGGAATCTGAACATCGGTTAAGGTTTCAATTGCCTTGTCCATGTTGTATTGCACATTTCCAATTTCTTTAGTTACGTCTTCTGCTACCTTTGGGTTACGTAATGAAAGGGCAAACAAACTATCATCAACATGTCTGAACTGTTGTTTCAAATTCTGCTGAATCTTGATATTCTTTGTAAAGGTTGACGAACCCAATTTCATTGCTTTAAACTGTTTCATCACATCTTCTTGTGATAAAGAATAAGCTAGAAGATTATCAAGAATCTGACGAAGCATGGCAACATCTTCTTCTAATTGTTCTTGTTCCCCACCTTCCATTTCGCTCTGCATTTCCTGAGCCATGTTTTTCATTTTCTTAGCCGCACTCTTCTGTTTTGGCTTAGCTCCAGAAGTATTCTTTTTACTTAATTCTTCAGAAGCTTTGTTCAGATCATTGTCTACATCTTTCTCTTTAGAAGCATCTGATGGAATATCAAGAGGTTTCTTTAAAGTCTTATTCTCCTCTTTCAAATCTTTTAAATCTTCCTGAATCTTATCAAAAGATTTATTGATTTCATCTTGCTTCTCTTTAGTGTTTTCTTTTTCTTTATTTGATAACTGTTCCTGTTGTTCTGACAGTTTATTTAATTTCTCAGCAACTTGTTCTGCTTTCTTTGAAACATAAAAACGCTTGGTTAACTCCACCAATTGTTCTAAATTACGAGATTGGTTTTTACTGATTTGTTTGAACTTTTCCATTTTATCAAACAGTTCTTCGCTGTTTAATTTATCATTCAAGTTCTTTAATTCGTCTAATAATTTCTGATTCTTTTCTAAATCTTTCTGTGCATTATCTAAACGCTTTTGTAAATCTTCAGCCGTTTTATCTTTCTTATCGTCTTTAAACTTATCTAGATTCTGATTCATTTTTTCAGAGAACTGCTTCATCATTTCGTCTTGTTGTTTCTGACGTTTGATGAAATCACTAATCTTCTGCTGATCTTTAAACTCTAAATTGTCTTTTTCTTTTCCTGTATTTTGAAGCTTATCCATTTCAGAAATCTGCTTCGTTTGGTTCTTCAAAGATTTAGATAAACTATTGATATTATTATTTTGCTGTTGTAATTCTTGATCTTGAATTTCATCTGTCGTAGCTACACGATCTGAAAACGTAGAAGACTTTGTACTCTTAAATCCGTGTGGTGCATCGTTATCAAAAACTTCAAAATAGTATTCGTATGAAACACCTTCTTCAACTGGAAGGTTACTTGGAAAATTAAAAACGAATTGATCAAATACTCCAGCCTTCACAGGAATGTTTCCACGCTTAGCAGATTGTGGTTTGTTACGTTCGTAGTATACAATTTGAAGTTTCGAAAGTCCGTTGTCATCACCTAATCTTCCTAAAATATAGTTCTTATCTAGCTTTAAACTATCTGGTGCAGGCCCTACATTGATGGTTGGATACTGATCTTTTATGACAGACAGCTGATAGTCTAATTTTTCGTAGTTTTTAACCTTATCGTTTGACGTAAGAATTTGATATTCTGTATTTTGACTAATATTTTTAGCCAATTTAAACTCATTTTCTACCTTATTAAACTTGAATACCTCATTATCTCTTTTCCATGTTACCTCTTGGGTAGATTTGGTATTCATTTTCCAAGTTACGGTTGTGCCTTCAGGTACAATTGCGTTTCCAGTTCCTTGAATTATTTCTGATTTTTTCTTTAAATAAGAAGGAAAATTCAAAACCATTTCGAAGTTTGCAATTGACGGAACAGTGATAACTTTCAAATCATATTCTTCTGAAAGAACTGAATTTCCTTCAAAAGAAAAACGAATATCTTCTGCTGGTTTCTCCACTTTAAATTCAAACTTTCCAGGTTGAGAAGATTCCATAAAATAACTTTCGTTACCAATATGAATCATCACATTTTCTGGAACTACGTTTCCAACAGATTCCATTTTGATTACGAAATCTTTGTTTTGCTCTGCCTGCAAATTATAATTCAGAACAACAAATTTGAAAGGAGCTGGTGGTAAAAATGCAGAATTAAAATGCACTACTCTATTCAAACTTTGAGAAATTACATTACTATTTCCAGAAATATAAAACACTGCAAAAAGCAAAATTGGAACTAAAGCTAATGGCAAATATTTTTTGTTTGCTTTAAAATTGATTGCATTTCCAAATGGAATTGGTTGCAATGAATTTGCCTTTTGTTCTATTGAAGCCAAAACTAATTCTGAATTTTCAGCATTATTTTCTGAAGACAATTGTAAAAAGTTCGTCAGCTTATCGCTCACTTCTGTGAAATGATTTCCGATAATTTTTGAAGCTTGAGAATAATCAATTCCTTTTTGAAGTTTAAATAATTTGAATAATGGAAACAGAATTAAACGAACCAAAAGGAAAACTTCAACAGCAATAAAAATCCAAAAAAGAAAAGTTCTTCCTAATGGTTTTAACCAAAGAAAGTATTCCACAAAAAGCGTAAACAAAAAATATAATAAACCAAAACCGGTAAAAAGTAAGATCCCTTTTATCAATTCGTTGGTATAATATTTCTTAATGAAAGCCTCGAGCTTTTGATATATTGCAGATGATGTCTTCAAAATAAATCTCTTTTAATTATAACCTATAAAAGTAGTAATTATTAATTAGATAATATTCAATTAGAAAATTAGTCAATTAAGCTTAACACAAGAAATTATCTAATTTTCTCATTACTTAATTTTCTAATTCAGAGTCGTATCTTTGCATCAAAATTTAAACAAATGTCAAAGCAAGTTCGTGTGCGTTTTGCACCAAGTCCGACTGGACCATTACATATTGGCGGAGTTCGTACTGCCCTATTTAATTATTTATTTGCAAAGAAACATAACGGAGTTTTTTATCTGAGAATTGAAGATACAGATCAGACTCGTTTTGTTCCTGGTGCAGAGGCTTACATTATGGAAGCTCTTGAATGGTTAGGAATTGCTCCTGAAGAAACTGTTGGAAAAAATGAAAAATTTGGTCCATACAGACAAAGCGAACGTAAAGATCTTTACCAACAATATGCCGATCAATTAATAAATTCTGGTTGGGCGTATTATGCTTTTGATACTCCAGAAGCTTTAGATGCACATAGAAAACAACACGAAGCTGAAGGAAAAACATTTATTTACAATCATCACAATCGTGAAAAATTAGATACTTCTTTAGTAATTTCTGCTGAAGAAACTGCGAAGAGAATTGCAAATGGAGAACATTATGTGATCCGTTTTAAAACTCCGGTTGATGAAACTTTACATTTGAAAGATATCATTCGTGGTGATGTTAAGTTTGAAACCAATCTTTTGGATGATAAAGTTTTGTTTAAAAGTGACGGAATGCCAACATATCATTTAGCCAATATTGTTGATGATCATTTGATGGAAACTTCACATGTAATTCGTGGAGAAGAATGGTTACCATCTATGCCACTTCACGTTTTATTATATAGAGCATTTGGTTGGGACGCTCCAGAATTTGCTCATTTACCTTTGATTTTGAAACCAGTTGGAAATGGTAAATTATCAAAAAGAGATGGAGACAAAATGGGATTCCCAGTATTTCCTTTAGAATGGAAAACAGAAGAAGGTGTTTCATCAGGTTACAGAGAAAAAGGATTTTTCCCTGAAGCTGTTGTAAACTTCCTTGCTTTACTTGGATGGAATGATGGAACTGACAAAGAAATATATTCTCTAGAAGAATTGGCTGCATCTTTTGACTTGAACAGAGTTCATAAAGCTGGAGCTAAATTTGATCCTGAGAAAAACAAATGGTTCAATCACCAATATTTAGTAAAACAAAATGATTCAGATTTAGCAAAAACCTTCTCTCCTATTTTAGTAGAAAAAGGCTTCTCAACTCCGCTCGAAGTGACAACTAGAATTGTATCACTAATTAAAGAAAGAGCCAATTTCGTTTCTGATTTTTGGGAATTAACAGATTTCTTTTTCCAAGCACCAACATCTTATGATGAGAAAGCAAGCAAAAATTGGAAAGAAGAAACTCCAGCTTTAATGCAAGAATTGATTTCTGTTTTAGAAAATATCGAAGATTTTACATCAGCAAATATTGAAACAATTGTAAAAGATTGGTTGACTAAAAACGAAATTGGAATGGGTAAAGTTATGCAACCTTTCCGTCTTAGTTTAGTTGGAGCTTTAAAAGGTCCCCACCTATTTGATATTGTAGAAATTGTTGGAAAAGAAGAAACTATTTCTAGAATTCAGAAAGCAATTTCAACATTATAAAATAATTTAATTTACCATTAAGGCATTAAGAAAATTAAGCTCAACAAAATGGTAAAAAAATAAGTTTTTAAGTTCATAAAGCTTAGCTTAATTATCTTGCCAAAGCTTGACTTAATTTACTTAATGCCTTAATGGTTCAAAAAAACGAAACGCTAAGTAACATCATTAAAATGTTCTTAGCGTTTTTTTAATGTTTGATAATTTTAATTTAGAAGAATTTTCGTAATTTACCAGAATCATAAATATAAATTAAATAACCATGAACACAGCATTAATTATCTTTTTAGTATTGGCATTCTTCATTTTTATGTCGTCTTTCTTTACTGTAAAACAACAATCTTCTGTAATTATTGAGCGTTTTGGAAAATTTCAAAGTGTTAGAAATTCAGGATTACAACTTAAAATTCCGATGGTTGATAGATTGGCCGGAAGAGTAAATCTTAAAATTCAACAGTTGGATGTTATCATCGAAACTAAAACTAGAGACAACGTTTTTATCAAAATGAAAGTTTCAGTTCAGTTTAAAGTAATCCAGGATAAAGTTTACGAAGCATTTTATAAACTAGAATATCCACACGATCAGATTACTTCTTATGTATTTGATGTTGTTCGTGCAGAAGTTCCGAAACTAAAATTGGATGATGTTTTTGAAAGAAAAGATGATATTGCGGTTGCAGTAAAACGCGAATTGAACGAAGCAATGTCTACTTACGGATATGATATCATCAATACTTTGGTTACTGATATTGATCCAGACATTCAGGTAAAAAATGCAATGAACAGAATCAATGCTGCTGATAGAGAAAAAACGGCTGCAGAATTTGAGGCTGAAAGTTCAAGAATTAGAATTGTTGCAAAAGCAAAAGCCGAAGCAGAAAGTAAACGTTTACAAGGACAAGGTATCGCAGACCAACGTCGCGAAATTGCAAGAGGTCTTGTAGAAAGTGTTGAAGTTTTGAACCAAGTTGGCATTAATTCTCAAGAAGCTTCTGCCCTAATTGTAGTTACGCAACATTATGATACTTTACAATCTATTGGATCAGATACCAATTCAAACTTAATTCTTCTTCCAAATTCTCCACAAGCCGGAAGCGATATGCTGAATAATATGGTTGCTTCATTCTCAGCTTCAAACCAAGTTGGCGAAATGATGAAAAAGAACACTAAAAAAGTAGAGAAACCAAAACCAATTCAAAGACAATCAGGTTATGAAGATGACATTCAACCAGATGTTCAACAATAATAATAAATGAAAAAGAGGCTTAATTGCCTCTTTTTTTATTTATAAACCAATTGATAACAAAAGGTAAAATGGATTGTAAAATTTGTGGAAACGATTTTTTGACATAACCTGTATAAGATGAAACAAATCCGTTTACTATATTTTGTGGTGTAATGCTTTCTTTAGTTTTCTGAAAACTCAAAACCAATTTCTGATAATTGATTTCTTTTTCTAATTTCAGAATTTCTAAATCTCTATCAATTTCAGCATAAGATGAGTATTTTTTCTTTTCCATAGTAATTAATCATTAAAAAAGATTTCTGAAAATTTCTCTAAAATCGGACCTTCAACCATTTTATCTTTTATAAAGAAAAGCAAAATAGTAAAGAAAAGATAAATCCCTCCTACTGCTAAAAATCCAAGTGCATTACTTTCAAACAAAGAACCAAAAGCATATGCTGCAGCAAAAGATCCAAAAATTAAAACCATTGTAAAACAAACTAAAATCAAAGTAAACTTAAAAATTAAAGTTGTTGATTTCATTGCCACTTTAAAACCCCAAAGTTTGTAATAAGCTAAATGACTGTCAATATAAACTTTAGTCTGTTCCTGAATTTTCTCTGTATTTTCTTTTAATTCTTCGAAAGGCATAATTGGAATTTTAAAAAATAAAAAAGCACAAAACTTCCTTATAAAAATAAGCAAGTAATGTGCCCTTTGTAATTGTTATTATTTTTGAAGCTTAGCGTTTTGCGCTTTTAATTCAGCCAATTTAGATTCTAAAAAAGTAATCACTTCTTCTGTTTTATGACTAACATTTGAAAGTAATTCATTTAAAGTTCCATCAAGATTTTGAGTTGCACTTGTAAATTTTTCACGAAGAACTTCAGAACTAGCATCAAAAGAGTCTTTTATGTTATGCTTGGCATCATCTATACCTTCTTTTATTTTTGCTCTGGTTTTAGATCCTTTATCCGGTGCAAATAAAATTCCGATTGCTGCTCCTGCAGCTGCTGCAGCTAAAATTGCCGCTGCTGTATTTAAGTTCTTAGACATGATATTACAATTTTAAATTATTACTTAAAGATACTCTTTTTTGAACTTATAAATTTCTGATTAATTGTAATTTACAAAAAATTAACAATATAATTAATACACATACGTTGTAGCCTCGTATTTACCATCTTTCTCAGCTATACTAACGAATGGCGAACCACTTGAAGCCGACTTACTTTTAATTCTCATAGCAGTTTGTTTCTCATTTGCAATAGGCGGTTCACCTTTTGTCTTGGTCGAGACTCCAGTAAATGTTCCTGTCTGCTTCAGTCCTATTGTCTTTTCCTGAGGTAAAACAGTTACCATTTTGTAATCGTCTTTTGAATCTACAACTATTTTATCAGAAATTTTTTGAGTCTGTTTTGTCTGTTTATTTGTAATAGATGAAACAGCATGTTTACTGATTTTGATTTCCTCAGAACTTCCAACATTTGAATAATAAACTAAACCATTTTCTGATTTAATGAAATTTACATCAAGACTTTCACCATTGTGTTTTGTAATTTGATGTGTTTGTGAAATTGCAACATTTGCAAATAACACCGCTAGTGTAAAATATAATACTTTCATGATAATTAGATTTAAATTAAAAATGATCAGATTTGAAATTTAAAAACTAAATTTTCACAATTCAAGATTATGGAATTTTTTGAATTATGATACAATTTGAAAAATACCTTTTACGAGAAATATTATCAAAATTACATCACAATAAAAATGAGAACATAAAATTGTCTTTTCAAGAAATCGGTTTTGAAAATCTACTGCAATAAAAATTACGAGTTTTTAAAAACAATAAATTTCAGATTAGATTCTTTAACGGCAAATTTTAATTTTTGATAAAAATCATCTCTGACTTCTACTTTACGCTAAAAATAACAGTTTTTGGAAGAATTGCATGTTAATAAGCCGTTAAACTGACCAAAATAACAGCTAAAATTAAAATAAGACTCATAAATAAGCAATAATTTAAAAAAGGAGTTATCTATCAAATGATATTAAAAATTGCTTTAAAATCAATTTATTGAAGTCGAAATTAATCTATAAAAACTATTAAAATTAAATTTAAAATCATTTTTATATATAATAATTAAAAACTTAGTTTTATAAAAATTAATAATTAAAATTCATGAATAAAAAATCGAAATCAAAAAACTAAAAAATAATAAAAAGCTATAGTTTTAAACTTTATAGTTAGTTTTATAAATAATAAATAAAAACTAAATTTTATACAAAATGATAACCAAAACTTATAAATATGCAAAATGAAGTAAAAAACTAAAAAAATAAGAAAAAACTTTAATTTTAGTTTTTTGAAAAGAAAATTGACGCAAAAAAACTCTAAAATTTAAATAAAGAGTTTTAATGAATGAAAAATTAAAAAACATCTTCTCTGTTCGACCATTTTTTATTTTAGCTTAAAAACTATTTATGAATGTTATTTTTAATATATAAAATTGATTAAAATTTCAATTATCATATCTTTTATAAATAATAAATACAATCAATTAAAAATACTAATAAAATCATTTAAAACTATATTATAAACTTTGATCGAAAAATTGGGAGTAAAAAAAGCAAAAAATTGAATTGAAGAGTTTTAATAAACTTAAATTAAAAGAATGAATTGGTTATCCAACATTTTTTTATTTTTCATTAAAATCGATTTATGAAAGTCACTTTTAATCTATAAAAATTATAAAATTATAAATTTCGATAGTAAATATATATAATAAAAAAAAGCGCTTATAAAAGCGCTTTTCATAAATTTAGTTGATATTACTTCTTCACCATTTCAGAAAGAATTTCAATTTCTCTCTCCGAAGCATTTTTTGGTGGATTTGAATATAATTTCAAAATTTCATCATCAAACTGATTTCTTAAACTTTCGTTTTCAATATCTCTTAAGTTCAAAAGTGCTTTTGATCTTACATAAGTAGATTCACTTTTTAAAGACATTGAATATAATTTCTTAATATCTTCTTCTTCAAAATCTGTAGATTTCCAGCTTGAATACTTCAAAATAAACTGAGAAAACAACAGCGAAGCCTTATTATTGTTGATGTTTTTCTTTAATGAATTCTGCATCAAAGAGAAACTAGAAACATTTTTGATGTTCTCCCCTATTGCACTTTCAATTGCAATTCGCTCTGGTTTACTTTCAACTTTGAAATATTTGTTGATTTCTTTTAAAGAATTATTGATGCTGTTTTCTTCTTTCTTACCTTTTTCTTCCCAAGCATCTTTCAATCCAACTGTTTTGTTAAATACTAATTTTGAAGGAGTTGAGTCTTTATCAACAGTAAAATATCCTAAACGTTGAAACTGAAATTTATCTTCATTTTGAGCTGTTGATAAACTTGGTTCAACATATCCAGTAACAATTTCTAACGAATTTGGATTCACAAAATCTAAGAAGTTTTTCTCTTTATAACTGTCTGGAGCTTCATCAGTAAACAAACGATCGTACAAACGAACTTCTGCTTCTAAAGCATGTTTTATAGAAACCCAATGTAAGGTTCCAGATACTTTTCTTTGGCTTGCTTCTGTTCCGCTTCCGCTTAAAGAATCGGTATCATAAGTTACATGAATTTCAGTAATATTGCCTTCAGTATCTTTTATAACTGATTCTCCTTTAATGATATAGGCATTTTTAAGACGCACTTCTTTTCCTAAAGTCAAACGGAAATATTTAGCTGGAGCTTCTTCTAAAAAGTCTTCTCTTTCAATGTATAATTCACGAGAAAAAGGTACTTTTCTGAAACCTGCATTTTCATCTTCTTGATTGTTTTCAGCTTCTAACCACTCTTCTTTATCTTCTGGATAATTAGTAATTACCAGTTTTACAGGATCTAAAACAGCCATTACACGAGGTGCAATTTTGTTTAAATCTTCACGAATACAGAATTCTAAAACTGATACATTGATCAAATTATCACGTTTTGCAATACCAATTGTGTTAGCAAAATTACGCAAAGAAGCAGCTGTATAACCACGTCTTCTTAACCCAGAAATAGTTGACATTCTTGGATCATCCCAACCGTTAACATGCTTTTCTTTAACAAGTTGCTGTAATTTTCTTTTGCTAACAACTGTGTGTGATAAGTTACGTCTTGCAAATTCTCTTTGCTTTGGACGCAATTTATTATCATCAAAAATCTGATCTAAAAACCAATCGTATAATTCGCGGTGAGGCAAGAATTCCAGCGTACAAAATGAGTGAGAAATTTGCTCTAAATAATCACTTTGTCCGTGTGCCCAATCGTACATTGGATAGATTTTCCAAGCATCTCCAGTTCTATGGTGATGTTTGTGTAAAATCCTGTACATGATAGGATCACGCATCAACATATTTGTTGATTTCATGTCAATTTTTGCACGAAGAATATGTGTACCAGCCTCAAATTCACCATTTTTCATTCTTTCGAATAAATCTAAGTTTTCTTCAACTGAACGATTTCTATACGGACTATCAGTTCCTGGAGTTGTTGGAGTTCCTTTTTGAACTGCCATATCTTCAGAAGATTGACTATCAACATAAGCTTTATCTTTTTTAATTAATAAAACTGCCCAATCGTATAATTGTTGGAAATAATCTGAAGCATAACATTCTTCTGCCCAAGTATATCCTAACCATTCTACATCTTTTTTAATAGCATCAACAAATTCCTGTTCTTCTTTTTCAGGGTTTGTATCATCAAAACGTAAATTCACAGGAGATTGATAATCAATTCCTAAACCAAAATTTAAAGCAATAGAACTTGCGTGCCCAATGTGTAAATAACCATTAGGTTCTGGTGGAAAACGAAAGCGAAGTTTAGTATTTGAAAGACCTGATTTTACGTCTTCCTCTATGATTTGTTCAATAAAATTGAGTGATTTCTCTTCTGATGCCATTATTTTATAGTAATTTTAGCAAAGATAAAAAAAAGGTTTCAGGTTTCAGGTTTAAAGTTATTTAACTAGCGCAAAACCTGAAACTTTAAACTTGAAACAAGATAAAATGGGAGTTATTAAACTTAAAAATATCCGTACTTTTTCTTACCACGGATGTTTAATTGAAGAGGGAAAAATTGGATCTGATTACACTGTGGATCTAAAAATTAAAACCAATTTACAGAAATCAGCCGAAACAGATCATCTTTTAGACACTGTTGACTACGTTCATTTGAATAAAATTGTGACGGAAGAAATGGCAATTCGTTCGCATTTATTGGAACATGTTGCTAAAAGAATCAATATTCGCGTGCTGGCAGAGATAGAAACAGTAGAAAAAACAACAGTTTGGGTTTCAAAAGTTAATCCTCCTATTGGTGGTGATGTTGAGTCAGTTACTATAAAAATGACGGAAATTAGAAAGTAATCATTGCAATTAAATCTGTATTTTTTTAAAATAGTTCATTTGAAACTTTTGAAATTTAAAGATTTTAGTTACTTTTGCCATCCGTTCAAGTAATGGCGTCGTGGCCGAGCGGCTAGGCTGGGCTCTGCAAAAGCTCCTACTCCGGTTCGAATCCGGACGATGCCTCAAAAGAGATACAGAAATGTGTCTCTTTTTTTTATGTCTAATTTTTAGAAAAAATTAATTAAAGATATTGGCTCGAATCCGAACGATGCCTCAAAACGAGATACAGAAATGTATCTCGTTTTTTTATGTTTAATTTTTAGAAAAAATTAATTAAAGATATTGGTTCAAATCAGTATGATGCCTCAAAAAGAGATACAGAAATGTGTCTCTTTTTTTTATGTTTAATTTTTAGAAAAAACTAATTAAAGATATTGGTTCAAATCCGGACGATACCTCAAAACCTTCAAATTACTTTGAAGTTTTTTTATGTTTAATTTTTTAGTCATTGCGAGGAACGAAGCAATCGCACTAAGTAAATCAGTATTAATAAACTTATATTAGTACGATTGCTTCGTTCCTCGCAATGACAATTAACACTTATAAACACAAAAAAGCCCCTGAAAATCAGAGGCTTTTTTGATATAATTTGAGTTATTAACAACTACTTCTTCTCTATTCTTTCGAAAGCATTCTTAACCATTTCTTTTTCTCCTGGAAACCAGCCTTGAGTTATTAACGCTAATCCAAAAATCATTAAAACAATACTAATTCCTTTTTTGATTTTAAGAATATTAGTCGGAGTCATTTTCGATTTTAATTGTTTGGCTAATAGAATTTTAATACAATCTACTAACAGATAAGCAACAATTACAGAAGCAAAAAAAGTCATCATTCTTGGAGTCTGCATTTGTAATTTTGGACCGATTGAAATAATTACGGCAAGCCAAAAGCCTAAAACACCAATGTTGATAACGTTAAGTAAAAAGCCTTTTACGAATAAACTTCCGTAATTTCTTTTGATAATATCACGATCTATTTCTTCATCATCAATTTTCTCTTCGTTTTTAAGTCTTACGAAAGAAATAATACCGTAAGCGAGCATTATTATACCACCAAAGATAAAAAGTGCAGGCTTATCTTTTAAACTAGAAATCAATCTGTAACTTCCTAAATAAGCAATTGCTATAAAAAAAATATCACCTAATACTACGCCGCAGTCAAAAACTAATGCAGCTCGAAATCCTTTGGTAATACTGGTTTCTAATAGTATAAAAAATACCGGACCTACCATAAAGCTTAGAAAAAGTCCCCATGGCAGTCCAGCCAAAATATCATTTATCATCAAAATACGACTTGTTATTTTACTTCTTCGATTTTACCACCGAAAACTGTTTTTTGGTTTATTTGTTTTGGTTTTCCATAAATGTAAATAGAGCCTCCTGCGCTCACTTTTGCATCAACAAGGGTCGAAGCATTAACATCGGCTTTTCCGCCCGCAGAAACGCTTACTTTGGTCTGAGAAGTGGCTAATTTACTTCCAAGGAAATATCCTCCCGCTCCTAAACCTGCATCAAGGTTATCTGCTTTACCAGTTGCAGTGATTTCTCCACCAGAAACTGAACTTACTTTTAGTTTATCAACATTCAAATCTACGTTAATTTTTCCACCTTCTTGTGCACTTACTTTAAACGAAGTTGCTTTTATAGTTTCTTTGCTTGTAACTAAAGCACCTTCATTAACATCGATTAATTCTAAATGTTTATAATACAAAGTTACATCAAGATCGTTTCCTGACAAAAGTTTTGGAAATGGCATTCTCAATTTCAGAATACCGTTTTTATTAACAGCTTCTAATTCTGTTTCTCTTGCTCCTTTTATAACAATTTTATTCTCAGATGATGGAACTAGTTTTACACTTAATTTATCGTAAACTTTTACGGTATCAAAATCTCCTAATTCTTTGGTAACCTGACCAAAAGACATTTGTGCAAATAAAATTACCACTCCTATAATTAACTTTTTCATACTTTTATTTTTAAATTAATATTTATTCTGCTCTTCGTAAAAAATGAAAATCAAGTTGTTTTTTAACTAAATCGGCATTTTTTACCTTAACGTAAATCTCGTCTCCTAATTGCAATAAACGGTTTGACGTAGCTCCTACCAAAGCATATTGTCTTTCGTCGAAAGTATAATAATCATCTTTTATTTCTCTGATTCTTACCATTCCTTCGCATTTGTTAGAAACGATTTCAACATAAATTCCCCATTCTGTAACACCAGAAATAACCCCAAGGAATTCTTCGTCCTGATGATCCTGCATGTATTTAACCTGCATGTATTTGATACTATCTCGCTCCGCATTTGTAGCTAAACTTTCCATGTTCGAACAATGCAAGCATTTGGTTTCATAGGTTTCTTCATCTACAGAAGCTCCTCCATCCAAATAATACTGCAACAAACGGTGTACCATAACGTCTGGATAACGACGAATTGGCGATGTAAAATGACTATAATAATCAAAAGCTAAACCATAATGGCCAATATTATCTGTCGAATATTTGGCTTTACTCATACTTCTAATGGCAAGAGTATCAATAAGATTTTGTTCTTTCTTACCGTTTACTTCTTCCATTAAAGAATTCAGTGATTTAGCAATATCACCTTTATTTCTAAAATCTATCTTATAACCAAACTTAGCGATAACGGTTTGCATAGCAATCAATTTGTCTTCATTTGGTTCATCGTGAATACGATACACAAAGGTTTTCTTTTGTTTTCCAATGTATTCAGCCACTTTTCTATTGGCTAAAAGCATAAATTCTTCAATCAAATGATTGGCATCTTTTGATATTTTGAAATAAACACCTTCTGGTTCTCCTTGTTCATCCAAATTGAATTTCACTTCGACTTTATCAAAAGAAATGGCACCTTGCTGCATTCTCTTCTTTCTTAAAATCTTAGCTAATTCATCTAGTTTTAAAGTAGCTTCAACAATTTCATCTGAAACAACATAAGAATCTCCAGTGATTGAAATATCAACCGGAATTGTATTATTTCCTTTTGTTTCAATAATATGCTGAGCCTCTTCATAAGCAAAACGTTGATCCGAATAAATTACAGTTCTTCCAAACCATTGGTTAATAACCTGAGCTGTCGGAGAAACTTCAAATACAGCAGAGAATGTGTATTTCTCTTCATTTGGACGAAGTGAACACGCAAAATTCGATAAAACTTCAGGAAGCATTGGTACTACTCTATCGACTAAATAAACTGAAGTTGCTCTTTGATACGCTTCATCATCCAAAATTGTTCCTTCTTCCAAATAATACGAAACATCCGCAATATGAATTCCGATTTCAAAATTTCCATTTTCTAACTTTTTGAAAGACAAGGCATCATCAAAATCTTTTGCATCTTTCGGGTCAATCGTAAACGTAAGAGTATCACGCATATCACGACGTTTTGCAATCTCAGATTCTTGGATCGAAGTATCTAATTTTTGTGCATACACTTCTACTTCTACAGGGAAATCAGATGGTAAACCGTACTCTGCTAAAATGGCATGAATTTCTGTATTATGTTCTCCAGGTTTTCCTAAAACACGAATTACAGATCCAAACGGACTATCTGCTCTTTTTGGCCAATCTTCAATCTTCACTAAAACTACATCACCGTTTTCTGCTTCACCAATTTTATCTTTTGGAATAAAAATATCGGTATACATTTTAGGATTTGCAGTCGAAACAAAAGCAAAATTAGGCTGCATATCAATTACACCAACAAATTCTGTTTTATCTCTTTCAAGAACTTCAATTACTTCACCTTCAGGTCTTTTTCCTTTTCTTCTGTTATAAACGTAAACTTTTACTTTGTCTTTGTCTAACGCACGATTCAAATTATTGGTCGGAATAAAAACATCTTCTTCAAATTCATCACAAATAAAATATGCCGTTTTTCTACTCGTCATATCTATTGTTCCTTCGTAATAATCCTGGCTTACTGCTTTAATCAAATATTTTCCAGGTTCTGTTTCTATAATTTTCTTTTGCGAAGCCAGAATTTTTAGTTCTTTTATGATCTGATTTCTACTATTGGTATCATCAACTTCAAGCTTCGCTCCTATTTGTTTATAATTGAATGGTTTATTAGCATTTTGCGATAAAATCTTTATAATTTTTCCAGAGAAATCCTTCTCTTTTTTTATCGGCTTTCTAATTTTCTTACTCATATATCTTTTCTTATAAGGTTTAAAATTACAAATAAGATACCAAATAATACTTTTTAAGAAATAGAATTATTAAAAATGTAACTTTTCGTACATTTACAAAAAGACCTAAAATGGGAAGCTTTAAAACGATTGCCGTATTCAATTATCTGCACGAAACCGTAATTCTCAAACACTTACTGGAACAGGAAGGAATTCCATACTTTTTTGAAAACGAAATGACGCTCTCCGTCATGCCATTTTACTCCAATGCCTTGGGCGGAATCAAGCTCAAAGTTCATCCAAACGATTTCGAACACGTTCAGGAAATTCTGGACAATCTCAACAATCCACTCAAAATTGTCTGAAACAGAAATCAATTTCAAAATTCAAATTCAATTTTGAATCAGGTTAAAATTCAATTCAAAATAAAATTTTTTCTTTTTAAACTTTTTTAGTTTTCAACATATATTAAATACAAAAAAAAAAGATTTTTAAAATTTAAAAAAATTTGGTTGTTATTATAGCGTGTTAATATGTCGAATAAATTTATTTTTGAAGTCATTGAAATCTCGTTTTACTTATTTATTCTGAGTTATCAACATAGTTATTTTTGGTTAAATGATTAATTTATAAGACTTTTTGTATTTTAATTAACAACCGTTGACAACCAAAAATGAATTGATTTTGTAGATAAGTTGATATGTTGATTTCTGTTGAAAATGGTATTTTTGATATTGATAACTTTTCCAAAAATTCACGAAACTTTTCTTGCATATTTAATTTCAGTTTTGGATTAGGTATTTTTTCCAAACATCCAAAAAAAACTTCTAATTTTCTTTTCGAACTTATTAACATTTTCTGTTAATTTAAAGTTAACTGAATATCAACGAATTACGAACCCGTATTAACACCTCAAAATTTTAACAAATATTATGAATATTATTTATTGATTATGAGATACTTATGAAGTTATTAAAATTGTTGATAACGTATAAGATTTTGAAATTAAGATAGTTATATAATGCTGCTTTTTTGCCACGAATTTCAAAAACGTACAACAATTAAAATTTTGAATTTTAAGAATGTTTAAAACTCTAGATTTTAAAAGAAATTAGTGAAAATTAGTGTAATTCGTGGCAAACATATAATTATTAAGTAAATTTGCAATACACAACTTAATAGTATTAAAAATGAAAATTTCGATAGGAAACGATCACGCAGGTCCAGAATATAAAAAAGCAATTGTTGAGATGCTTAAAGCTAGAGGATATGAGGTAACTAATTATGGTACAGATACGGATGCTTCTGTAGATTATCCAGATTTTGGACATCCCGTTGCCAATGATGTATCTGAAGGAAAAGCTGATTTTGGAATCGTAATCTGTGGAAGCGGTAACGGAATTGCAATGACTGTTAATAAACACCCTAAAGTAAGAGCTGGTTTATGCTGGACTAAAGAAATTGCGTATTTAACTCGTTTACACAACGACGCAAACATTGTAAGTATTCCGGCGAGGTTTACATCTATTCACCAAGCTGTTGAAATCGTTGAAACTTTCTTAGATACAGCTTTTGAAGGTGGAAGACATCAAAATAGAGTCAATAAAATTGCTTGCGCATAAAAAGTTCAAAAAAAATCGGTGCTTCGCACCAGAAAAAATAAACAAACCGGGCGGATTTTTAATAATTCGACCGGTTTTTATTTTTTAAAACATTGAAATAGAAATATTTAAAATACCGTTTTTAGAGTTATTAACAATGTTAATATCTAAATACTATGGGTTAATTTTAGGTAGATAACAACAATCTGCACAATAATAACATAAGAGAATTTCATAATAAATGTGATTTTTCCCGTTTTATGTCTAAAGAAAAACATTCCTGTTAATAACCCAATTGTACCACCAACAAAAGCAAGGAAAAACAGTACAATTTCAGGAATCCGCCTTTTATGCCTTCTGGCCTGAAATTTATCATAGCCGGTAAGTATGAAGGTAAAGCAGTTTACAAATAAAATATATAGTAATAAAACTTTCATAGGCTAAAAATTAAAAACAAAGATATTATTTTAGCAAACTAATTGATTACATACTTCGTTTTTTAACAAGTAAAATGTATCATTTTAAAATTAAGAATTTATTTCATTAAAACTATGACTAACATTCAATTCATTGCCAAGTCAGTTCAGGCACCGGCAGTCAGTATTCAAAACACCGTAAAATTATTAGAAGAAGATTGTACGATTCCGTTTATTTCACGTTATCGAAAAGACGCTACCGGTAATCTGGATGAAACTGTAATAGAGCTGATTGCAAAACTTCAAAAAGATTATGATACGCTTATAAAACGCAAAGAAGCAGTTCTAAAATCGATAGAAGAACAAAAGGCACTTACGCCAGAATTGAAGAAAAAAATTGAAGATAGTTTTGATTTGCAAGAAATTGAAGATTTCTATCTTCCATATAAAAAGAAGAAAAAAACAAAAGCAGATGTTGCACGAGAATTTGGTTTAGAACCTTTGGCTAAAATCATTATGTCGGAAAGCGATGTTGATGTTGATTT
This sequence comes from Flavobacterium potami, assembly GCF_020026915.1. GTDB lineage: Bacteria > Bacteroidota > Bacteroidia > Flavobacteriales > Flavobacteriaceae > Flavobacterium > Flavobacterium potami. The sequence goes on from NZ_JAINUY010000004.1 coordinate 287,265, forward strand.
TATCTCGACACAATATTTGAATGACAACGTTGTAAATGAAGAAGCGGCAATGCAAGGGGCGAGAGATATTGTTGCAGAATGGATCAATGAGAATATCTATGTTCGTAAACAACTTAGAAGATTGTTTCAACGCAAAGCAACTATCGGTACAAAAGTGGTTAAAAAGAAGGCTGAAGAAGAAGGAGCACAAAAATTCAGTCAATATTTTGATTGGGAAGAACCGCTAACCAAAACACCGGCGCACCGTTTATTAGCGATGCTTCGTGCAGAAAATGAAGGCTTTATAAAAATGAAAATTGATGTTGATATTGATGATGCTTACGATGTTATCGATGAGATTATCATTAAAAAACAAAATAATACAACGGCCCATTTACAACTCGCAATTGAAGACAGTTATAAACGTCTATTGAATCCAGCAATTGGAAACGAAACGCTGCAGGAAGCAAAAGCAAAAGCTGATGCCAATTCTATTCAGGTATTTGCTAACAATTTGGGTCAGTTATTACTAGCTCCACCGTTAGGAGAAAAACGTATTCTGGCAATCGATCCTGGATTTAGAAGTGGTTGTAAAGTGGTTTGTTTAGATGAAAAAGGCGATTTGTTATACAATGAAACGATTTATCCGCACGCGCCTCAAAATGAGGAAACTATGGCAATAAAGAAAATTCGTTCTATGGTAAATGCCTATCAAATTGATGCCATTTCTATCGGAAATGGAACAGCTTCACGCGAGACGGAATTTTTTATCAAAAAAATAGCTTTTGATAAACCAATTCAGGTTTTTATTGTTTCTGAGGCAGGAGCTTCTGTTTATTCGGCTTCTAAAATTGCGAGAGAAGAATTTCCTAATTATGATGTAACGGTTCGTGGTTCGGTTTCTATCGGAAGACGACTTTCAGATCCGTTGGCCGAATTGGTAAAAATTGATCCGAAAGCCATTGGAGTAGGACAGTATCAGCACGATGTTGATCAAACGAAATTAAAAGAAGAATTAGATAATACGGTTATTCGATGTGTAAACTCGGTTGGAATTAACATCAACACGGCAAGTAAACATTTGCTAAGTTATGTGAGTGGAATCGGGGAGAAGCTGGCGGAAAACATTGTACAATACCGCTCTGAAAATGGACCTTTTGAAGATAGAAAACAACTGAAAAAAGTGCCACGTTTAGGAGATAAAGCCTATCAACAAGGAGCAGCGTTTATCAGAATTACAAATGCTAAAAATCCGTTGGATAATTCGGCGGTGCATCCAGAAGCTTATCCAGTTGTGGAGAAGATGGCAAAAGATTTGAAAATCTCGGTAAATGACTTAATTGCAAACAAAGAGAAAACAGCCTTAATTAAAGCTGAAAACTATATTACACCTGAAATTGGTTTGCTTACCCTAAAAGACATTATAAAAGAGCTTGAAAAGCCTGGATTAGACCCGAGAAAGTCGGCTAAGGTTTTTGAATTTGATGCCAACGTAAAATCAATCAAAGATTTGAAAACCGGAATGATATTACCAGGTATTGTTAATAACATTACCAACTTTGGCTGTTTTGTTGACATCGGAATCAAAGAAAGTGGTTTAGTGCATATTTCGCAGTTAAAAGCAGGATTTGTAAGCGATGTAAATGAAGTTGTAAAATTGCACCAGCATGTTGATGTAAAAGTTACCGAAGTTGATGAGGATAGAAAACGTATTCAGCTGACGATGATACTTTAAAAAATGAAATTTTAGATATTCCAAACTCCAAAAAACTGGAATCATTAGATAAAAACTCCCAAAATTATATTTGTAATTTGGGAGTTTTTCATTTAACACAAATTATATGATAAAAGAATCTTTGTAAAATATATATTTGTAGGAAAATATAAACCCCAAATTATGAAAAAAAGCATTTTAATTTTAATTACCCTATTATTTACTTCTATTGGCCACGCTAATTTTTACAAGGTTATCTTGTATATGGAAGATGGAACAAAAAAAACAGGTTTTGCCGAATTGGTAAAGAGTGAAGATTCTAAAATAAGTTTTAAAACAGATGAAAGCGCTAAAAAAGAAAAAATAGCAAGTACAGAAGTAAAGAAAATAGAATATTTTGATGAAGAAGAATGCATTACTACGGTAGAAGCTTTGTATGCAACTACAGCAAACATTTTGACAGGAAAATTTTCGAAATCTAAAAAGAAATTATGGTTTAATGTTATTTATGATAAAGATGTTAAAATCGGCGTTATTCGCGATGCTGGAACTATAAGACCAAATGCAGGAGGAACTAGTACAATTGTAAGTTCATCTAGTAGTTCTTATTTTTTCGGAAAGAAAAACAGCGATGCATTGGTTTTTGGATATTTTACAACTGCTAATACCGTTGGAGCTATAGGAACAGAATCTCTATTGAGAAAAATGTCGAGGGAAGCTTTTTCAGATTGTCCTAAACTTATAGAAGCAATCGGAAAGGAAGATTTTAAGCTTAGAACATTGCTGGAGCAATTGGTAACGATTTTTGATAAAGAAAAATGTAAATAAATCAAATAAAAAAAATCCCAGACTACTATTGTAATCTGGGATTTTTAATAAGTTTTCGAATTTCTTATTTTGTTTCTTCCTCTTGTTTTTTAGAAGCAGCAGGTTGATCGTCTTTAGCAGCGTTTTTAAATTCCTTAATTCCGCTTCCTAAACCTTTCATTAATTCTGGAATTTTTTTACCTCCAAAAAGTAATATCACAATACCTACGATAACAAGGATTTCTGTAAGACCTAATCTTCCCATGACTATTATATTTAATGCCGAAGCAAATTGTTTTTCTAAATTATCCCGCAAAGGTATATAGAAATATACGAAATAGAAGTATTTTTAGTTTAAAATATTTGTTGCAGACCACGTTAAATATTTTATAAAATAGTAAATTATAGCTTTTCATAGAATTTTCCAGATCATTATCATGATGATTAATTACTATATTTGCTAGCATAATGAAGTACAATGGCTAAAAAGAAGAAAAAAAATTTAAGAAAAAAATTATTCATAAAAAATCGTCTGGTAATTTTAAATGAAGATACTTTTGAAGAAATTTTTTCTTTTAGACTTACTTTAATGAATGTTTTTGTAACGTTTACTTTAGGAGGTATTTTTTTAATTTTAGTAACAACTTTCATTATTGCTTTTACGCCGCTTCGCGAATTTATTCCAGGATATTCTTCGACAGAATTAAAGAGAAATGCAACCCGATTGGCTATAAAGTCAGATTCGCTGGAAACAGCTTTAAAACAGAATGAAGCTTACATAAAAGGCATTCAGAAAGTTTTAAGAGGAGAATTGGAATATTCAAAATTTAATAAAGATTCGATAGTAACAGAATCTCTTGAAGATGCTTCAGATTTAAACATGAAAGCATCAGAAGCTGAAATAAAATTAAGAGAAGATGTCTCTGCAACCGAAAAGGAGTTAAAGGCAAAATCTCAAGACAAAAAGAAAAGTGATAAAAAATAATACCACTCAAAATGTCAATTAAGTCAATTGCGGCAAAAATATTTGCCAGAAAAATATATAAACAAACGCTTAGATGGGCAGAAAAACCGGTTGAAACACAAGAAAAGGTTTTTCAAAAATTAATTAAAAGTGCTACTGAAACCGATTTTGGAAAAGATCATCATTTTAATCAAATAACAACGGTTGCAGATTTTCAAAAAAACGTTCCGGTACGAGATTACGAAGACTTAAAACCATATATAGAAAAGGTTGTAAAAGGTGAAGAAAACATTCTCTGGAACGGAAAACCGCTTTACTTTGCCAAAACTTCGGGAACAACTTCGGGAGCCAAATTTATTCCGCTAACGAAAGAATCGATGCCGTATCATATAGAAGCGGCTCGAAATGCGATTCTGCATTATGTTAACGAAACTGGAAATGCCGATTTTGTCGATGGAAAAATGATTTTTCTGCAAGGAAGCCCAATTCTGACGGAAAAATACGGAATTAAATTCGGTCGACTTTCAGGAATTGTAGCGCATTTTGTTCCTAAATATCTACAGAAAAACAGAATGCCATCTTGGGAAACCAATTGTATTGAAGATTGGGAAACCAAAGTAGATGCGATTGTAGACGAAACAATAAAAGAAGATATGTCGGTTATTTCGGGAATTCCATCTTGGGTTCAGATGTATTTTGAACGTTTACAGCAAAAAAGCGACGGAAAAAAGATTGGCGAAATATTCAAAAACTTCAATTTGTTTATTTACGGAGGTGTTAATTATGAGCCTTATCGTGCCAAATTTGAAAACATGATTGGCAGAAAAGTTGACAGTATCGAATTGTTTCCGGCTTCTGAAGGTTTTTTTGCTTATCAGGATTCACAGAAAGAAAAAGGAATGCTTCTGTTATTGAATTCTGGAATTTTTTACGAGTTTATAAAAGCAGATGAATTCTTTGAGGAAAACCCAAAGGCATTGACTATTGGCGAAGTTGAAATAGGCGTAAATTATGTTCTTATAATTTCTACCAACGCAGGACTTTGGCGTTATAATATTGGAGATACTGTTCAGTTTACATCTTTAGCTCCATATCGTGTGATAGTTTCCGGACGTATCAAACATTATATTTCGGCTTTTGGAGAACACGTAATTGCCAATGAAGTGGAAAATGCTATGAAAGAAGCTGTAGCTGAAACCAATATTGTAATTAACGAATTTACGGTTGCACCACAGATTAATCCGTCTAGCGGACTTCCGTATCATGAATGGCTGATTGAATTTGAACATGAACCAGAAAACATGGAAATTTTTGCTGAAACAATTGACAATTCAATGCGAAAGCAGAATATTTATTACGACGATTTAATTACTGGAAATGTTTTAAGAAAAGTTGTGGTCACGAAAGTTTCTAAAAACGGATTTCAAGATTACATGAAATCTCAAGGAAAACTGGGCGGACAGAATAAAATTCCGAGATTATCTAACGATAGAAATATTGCGGATAATCTTACAAAATAAAATAATATTTCCAAGATTAAGCAGTTTACTTATTCATATAAATTAGGATGAATAAGTAAATGAAAATTAAATGAGTCAAGGAAAGTTTCAAAATAAATACCGTATTTCTTCAATAAGAGCTCAATGGTGGGATTATGGCTGGAATGGAGCCTATTTTATAACAATTTGCACACAGGACAGAAAACATTATTTTGGAGAAATTCAAAATGGAAAAATGATTTTGTCACATGTCGGAATTATTGCCGATCTATTATGGCATCAAATTCCTAGTCACCATAATAACGTTGAATTAGGCGATTTTGTGGTAATGCCGAATCATATTCACGGAATTTTGATTATTGATAGACAAAATAATATTGATTTGGATGATGAGAATAATATAAATGATATAGATGACGCCAATATTGTATTACAGACAGGGCATGACCTGTCTCTATCGGAAAAACCGGGATCTAAACGATTTCAAAATATTGGAAAAAATACCATTTCGTCTATTGTAGGATCCTATAAATCTGCTGTGACCAAACATGCGAATAGATTAGGATATTCACATCAATGGCAAAAATTATTTTATGATAATATCATTAGAAGCAATGATGATTATCAAAGAATTTCTGATTATATTGTTTCAAATCCAGAAAATTGGACAAAGGATAAATTTAAGTCAGAAGATAAATCAAAATAAAATGATTTTTAAAAAATAATGTTGTAGATACACGGTATGGCGTGTATTTGTTTACATTTGAATTTACAAAATAATAAAGAATGAAAGAAACCAAACATATATCAAGATCAAGAGCGCAGGAATCTTCTGCGGCTATCGAAAAAATGTACATTACAATGCGCCATTTATTCAACCGTGGTTTTTACAAACCAATGGGAGTTTCTGGCGATAGTTTAAGAGAATCATTATTAGCATTACGTCCTGAAATATACGGGAATATTGCAGAAGAAAAAGTAGAGTTAAACGGACTTTTATACGTTATTGAGCGTCTTCCAATCGGGATTGAACAATGCCGTTTTATCAATTTAACCTCAGACGAAGGTTATTCTAAGTCGCATTTCCAGCCGATTGTTCCTCCAAAAAGAAGAAGAAACTGCTACAGAATCGACGAAGAACAAATGAACGTAGAAATCACTCGTGGACGTTCTGACATATACGATATTCTAACACATTTGACTTTCATTTTCATTGAATCGCATAAAATCAAAAATAGAGTTTTAGTAGACGATGGGGGAGAAGTTTCTCGGGATTGGCAGAAATTGGAACAAGCTGTAATGCAAACCAAAAAGCTTTCTCAGGTTGAAAAAGAAAAAGCTATTTCTCATGTTGCTAATATCTTAGCTAGAACTTTCGAAGAAGTTTTAGATATTTATGATGCTTTTGGTTCAGAAAATGCGCCAGATCGTTTCTTGCACGTAATTTATTGGTTAGGAAAATTGGCTATCGAAGAAATTGTTGAAAACAACAAAAGAACAATTACTTTTAGTCCGGTTTTGCGTGAACGTCTTGGACACCATATTCACGGAGAAATCTGGGCAACAAATATAAAAGAGGTTTTAAAAGCAAATGATTTACTGCAAAGACCAATTCATGTAATTAGTGCAAACATGCACAGTGTGATGAATTCGATTTTTGCGACTCCTTTGTTGAAAACTAAATTTAAAGGCAAAACAGATTTCTTTATTTATGAAGAATTAAGCAGCTCTGGATCTAAAGAAATTAGAAGCCAGGTTGAAGAATTAGCGTTTAAAAACGGAATGATTTCGTTACCAGATTCTTCTGGAACTAACATAGACGTTCAGATTTTTGATACTGCTAAAATTGACTGGTCAAAAACAGCTTTTTCACATGCAAATGTGGGTGAAGAGAAACCAGTAATCATTGTAATGGATTACGCTTTTGGAGAACAGGCATATGAAACAATCGATGAGCTTTTAAAACCATTTAAAAAAGAAACTTTACTAAATGTAAAATCGGTTTCTATTATGGGAAAAGCCGGAATTTTGGAAGGTGGAAAAGGAGATATCATGATTCCTACAGCGCATATCAACGAAGGAACAGCAGATAATTATTTCTTTGAAAATGAACTTACAGGAGCCATGTTTGAAGGAAATGATATCGATATTTACGAAGGAGCAATGGTAACCGTTTTAGGAACTTCATTGCAAAACAGAGATTTGTTGAAATTCTTTCACGAATCAACCTGGGGTGTAATTGGTCTTGAAATGGAAGGTTCTTATTACCAAAAAGCAATTCAATCGGCATCTAAAATTAGAAAAAGTGTGCCACAGGATATTAAAGTTCGTTATGCTTACTACGCATCAGATAACCCTTTGGAAACTGGAAGTACTTTGGCTTCTGGCGGATTGGGAACTACAGGTGTAAAACCAACCTATTTGATTACAATTAAGATTTTAGAGCAGATTTTCAACATCAAATAAAAATCGTAAATGAGTACAAAAGTACCGCAAGATAATTCAGATCAAGAGATTGATTTAGTTGTAATTTCTAAAAAGATAAACAATTTTTTTGGCAGATTGAATACTTCTATTTTTAGAAGTATTCAATTCTTTCTGCGAAACTGGATTATCGTTTTAGTTCTGGTTATTGCTGGTTTTTCAATTGGCTGGTATTTAGATCAAAGCCAGAAAAGCTACAAGCACGAAATTATTGTTGCACCTAATTTTGGAAGTACAGATTATTTGTACGCTAAAGTTGATTTAATTAATTCGAAAATTATTGAAAAAGACACTTCTTTTCTGAAAAAAGTAGTTGGTATTTTAATACCTGAAGATCTCAAAAAAATAGAAGTTAAACCAATTGCAGATGTGTATACTTTTATTCAGAATAAGCCGGAAAATTTTGAACTAATAAAATTGATGGCCGAAGATGGTGACATAAAAAAAGTACTAGAGGATAATGTAACAAGTAAAAATTACAATTATCAAACAATTGTTTTGCTTACAAATAATAAGACAACAGAAGAAAATTTAATAGTACCGATTTTGAAGTATATAAATACTTCAGAATATTACTCAAAGATCCAAAAGGTAACTAGTAGAAATGTCGAATTAAAACTTCAGCAAACAGACTCAATTATTAAACAAATTGATGGCATTTTGAACAACCTGTCTCATTCTTCTAAAGGAGCTTTAAAAAATGATAAATTGATTTATTTCAATGAAAATACCCAACTCAATGATATTATTAAGACGAAAGATGCTTTGATAAATGAACAAGCAGCACACAGATTAGAATTAATCGGTTTTGATAAAATTATAAAGGAAAATAACGTTACTACAAATCTGCAGTTAATCAAATTAGGTAATGGTAAATTAAAATTCTTAATGCCTTTTGTATTTATTTTAGGATTTGTTTTTTCGAAATTTTTTGTTGCATTTTATAAAAAACAGAAGGATTTAGCAAGATAAAAAGAACTCTACTAAAAATTTTAACATAATTAGTAATATACATACTTTTGCAAAAAAAAAGCAGATGAAAAAACAGTTGATTTATTTGAATTTAATTTTAGTAACATTATTTATTTCTTGTAAAAACAAAGAAGAAGCACAGCCAGTTGAAGAAATAAAAGCAAACACATTTGATGTGATTGTAGATTTAAAAATTGAAAAAGATGACGAACTCATTCTTTTTTATAAAGATCCTTCAATTGCTTATTTTGATGCTAAAAATACTGTTTATAATGGTGTAAAAGGGAAACCAGAATCACAACAAATAACATTTAGTATTCCTGAAGGAATTTTGCCTAACGATATACGTTTTGATATTAGTTCAAATAAAGAGCAAAGCCCAATAATAATAAACTCTATTACATTAAGTTTTGAAGGAAGAGTTTTCAAAATTGAACAAAAAGATCTTTTAAAATATTTTACACCTAACGAGTTTATTAAATTTGATGAAACGACAGGCACAGTATCTTTTATCAAAAAAGGAGAAGATTTCGACCCATATTTTTTAACTAAAGAAGTGATTTACCCTCAAATTGAAATGGTTAGAGGAGTTAAAATGTAATTTTTTTAAAAAGATAAACTAATAAATTTAAGGCTGTTCCTTCACAAAAGGTATAGCCTTCTTTTTACTCTAAAGCTAAAAAAGTTTGAAGCCAAATTTTGAGATATTCCAACAATATAAAAAGCACAAAATTTTAGCTTCAAATTTTGTATATCTTTCTATACTTCAGGCTTTAAACGTAATATTACCGTTAATTACATTTCCATATCTTATTCGTGTTTTAGGAGTTGAATATTTTGGCCTTTTATCCTTTTCTTTCGCTTTTATAACATATTTTCAAATTGTTACAGAATACGGTTTTAATTCAACAGGAACTCGTGATATTTCATTAGCTGTAAATGATCCTGAAAAGCAAAACCTGATTTTTAATCAAATTATGTCTGCAAAAATGCTTTTAACAGGCATGAGTTTTATTGCAATGATGGGAATTGTTTTCGCATTTAACATTTTTAGAACATATTGGATTGTCTATTTATTTTCTTTTGGTTCTATTTTAGGGCAAGCAATATTTCCTGTTTGGTTCTTTCACGGAATGCAAAAAATGAAATATGTAACTTATTTAAATTTAATTACCAAAATTATATTTGCACTTGCATTATTTGTTTTTGTAACCAAAAAATCAGATTATTACTTAGTTCCTCTTTTCAATGCTTTAGGATTTATTACAGCAGGAATTTTTGCTTGGTTTTATATCTGGAAAGATTTTAAGATCAGATTTAAAATTCAACCTTTTTCAGGAATTAAGGAACAACTTAGTAAATCGAAATATATGTTTTTATCAGAGCTTAAAATTTCTTTATTTACTAATACCAATACATTAATCTTAGGAATATTTGCCGGAAATCAAGCTGTAGGTTTCTTTTCGGCAGCAGAAAAATTGGCAAGAGCAATTGGTAATTTGCAAACACCAATATCAAACACTATTTTTCCTTACCTTTCAAAAGAAATGGCGTTGGATAAGATCAAAACGCTTCAAAAAATTAAAAAAATAACAATTATCGGAACTATTATTTTTTCTTTAACGATAGTACTGTGTTTTTGTTTTGCGGAACAAATTATTGAAATCATTTACGGAAAAGAAATGTTTGGTTCTGTTATTATTTTAAGAATCTTAATTTTTATTCCGTTACTTTCATTTCTGGATACTATGTTTGGTAAACAGATTTTGCTAAATCTTGGAAAAGATGAACTATATTTTAAAGTTATAGTTTTGGCTACAATTTTAAATTTTGGTATTAATTTTATATTGACCTATTTTTATCAGGAAACAGGAACGGCAATAACAGTTCTATTTATTCAAATTTTTATGGTTTTAGGAATGTGGTATTTTGTCCGTAAAGAAACAGATTTGATTCTAAAAAATTAGTGCAGACATGACAGCTTACAAAGTTAGTATTGTTATTCCGGTTTATAATGCAAAAGATTATCTGCACGATTGCTTAAAGTCAGTTCTTGATCAAACGCTTTCAGATTGCGAATTTATTTTTATAAACGATGGATCGACAGACAATAGTTTTGAAATAATCGAATTATACCAAAAAAAAGACAATCGAATAAAACTTCTAAATCAGGTTAATAAAGGAATAAGTGGGGCAAGAAATGCCGGAATTGAGATAGCTACTGGAGAATATATTGGGTTTTTAGATAATGATGATTTTTTGAAGAAAGATTTCTTAGAAAATTTATATAATAATGCTAAGCAACATGATTTAGACATTTTAATATCAAAAACAATATTAGGAAGAGATGGTAAGTATATTATCAAATACTCTGGTTTTGATGTCAATACAATTTTTAATCAGGATTTTATACAAGATCAGATTATTCCAAATCTTCTAAAAGTGGAGGATTTATTTGCTGTTTGGAATAAAATCTATAAGCGAACTTTTATAAACAAAAATAATATTCGATTTCCAGAAAGCAGAGTTATTGAAGAAGATAATATATTTAATATTCAAGCTTTTAACAAGGCAGAAAGAGTTTTGTTTATTGATTATGCAGGATATTATTATCGAGATGTAGCTGATAGTAAATCAAGACAAATTTTAGAAAACGATTACTTTTCAAAAGCACTAGAAAAATACTATTTTGATTATAAAACAGAATATAGTCTTTCAATTTTAGATGCTGAATTTGAAAAATTAAAGGCAATTAGATTTATACAAAGAATTTTCTATCTGGTGTATAAATGTTCAGTATTAAAAGTTCCATTTAAAGAGAAAAGGGATTATATAAAACATATGGTTTTTCATGAAAAAGTATATGAATTATCAAAAAAATATACTGAAGAAATTCTAAAAGACAAAGGAGTATATGAAAAAATGGTTCTGAAAATTATTATCAATAAGACACCAAATTTGTTGGTATTATTAATTTTAAGCATTCAAATAGGATATCATCCACGAATTTCTGAGACAATTAGAAGAATAAATAAATTGACAAAAAAACACTAAAAGTGCTCACAAAAATATATACCATATTATTTTTTTTAGGTCTTTTCTTTTTCCCTTTTAATAGTTATGAAGGAATAGCTTTTTTAGGAGAATTTAAAACCGAATCGGGTGCACTTTTTTTATTTGCTGGATTTTTGGTCTTAGTAGCGAATGTCTTTATATCAAAAAAAATAGTAATCCCCTATAAGAATATTATTTTTCAACTTGTTATCTTGTTCTTAGTTTGGTGCTTAGCAGCAACGATTTTAAATGCATCATCCGTCAATTCTAATTATTTCAAAAGTACAAGTGGCATCAACAGATTTATAAGGCAATATTTTGCTCTGCTTATTTCTGCATTGATTTTCTTTATTTTCTATATCAATGTTTTATCAAAAATGAAATTAAAAGAAATACTTTATAAAATAAGGAAAGTATTTCTTTGTTCATTAATTGTTGCTTCTGTTTATGGATTTTTAGAAATTCTAATTTCAATTTTTGGATATGTATTTTTGTATCCTCTTTTAAAAGGGTTTGATTATTTTCCTTTTCTTGAAGTGAATCTTCATCCCGAGGGAAGAATTTCGACAATAAGTTATGAACCTCCTTTTTTAGCTATTTATCTTATTACAATTTCAGGATGGATGTTTAGCTATATTCTCACTAGTAAAAAAAAGACAAGATTTCTGCCCGCGCTTGCAATTCTACTTCTCACTTATTTTTCGGGATCTCGTACAGGATTAATTGTAATATTCTTTCAGGTATTTATTTTTTCGATTTTCTTGTATAAGGATATAAGATTTAAAAAATATGTGACCAATTTTGTTCTTGGTTTTGCAATCGTTTTTTCGGTTCTGATTGTTTTTAAAGGAGAAAAAGTTATTCAATCTGTATCAGAAAAGATGGATTCTTTAGACTTCAAAAAGAATTTAACTAAAAGCGTATCCAATCAATCTAGATTTGGGATGCAATATGCTGCAGTACAAGTTTTTTTAGAAAATCCTATTACAGGAGTTGGATTTGGCCAGCAGGCTTATCATAACAGAACACATTATCCTACGTGGGCAACAAGAAATAATTACGAGTTTAAGCTCTTTTATAAAAATAAAAAAGAAAAAGCCTTTCCGCCAGGCTATAATCTTTATACAAGATTGTTGGCCGAAACAGGTCTCATAGGTATTAGTTTATTTTTAATGCTGCTATATTTTTCTTTAAATGAGATTAGAATTTTATTTAAAAACGCAAAAGACGAAGAAAAAACAATTCTAATAATTGTTTTAATTTCACTTTTAGGATTATATATCAATTGGTTGCAAATTGACACTTTTAGAATTTATGGTGTCTGGCTTTGTTTGGCAATCTTGATTAGAATGCGAAACAAATCTTTAAATTTAAGAGATGAATAAGGTTGTACTTTTAATACCATATTATAACAATTCTGATGGATTAATGAAATCGCTAAGATCTATAGATCATGACGAAGAGTTAGATGTTATGATTGTTGACGATGGAAGCTTAAATAAGTTTGATGAAGATACTGCTTTACTAAGTTTTAAGGCAAAAGGTAAACTGTTTTTTGAATACTTAGAAAGCAATAAAGGTATTGAAACTGCTTTAAATACAGGTTTAAAAATTATAATTGAAAAACAATATCAATACGTTGCTAGATTAGATTGTGGCGATATTTGTTTAGGAAAAAGGTTTGAAATCCAGGAAAAGTTCTTGAATGAAAATCCTGGTGTAAAAATCGTCGGATCAAATGTAATTGCTGTAGACAGTAATGATAATTTTTTGTACTCAATCAATTTGCCATTAAGAGATAGAGATATAAAAAACAAAATGTATTTTAATTGTATGCTCATTCATCCTGCAGTAATGTTTTCTGTAGAAATATTAAAAGTAGTTGGATTATATCCTTTAAATCATAAATCTGCCGAAGATTATGCCTTTTTCTTTACTATTTCAAAATCATACGAAATGGCAAACATGAATCAATATCTTACTCAAATTGAAATTAATGAAAAAGGGATTTCTGTGCAGAGAAGAAAACAACAAGTCAAGAGCAGAATTAAAATTATTAAAGAAAATTTTTATTTTGGATTTTATCCGATTTACGGATTGTTTAGGAATTACATATTAATGCTTCTTCCATATCGTTTTATTTTGTTCCTCAAAAAGATTAAGAAATGAAAAGTCTAATTCAGAAAAACGTATATAATTATACTGCTTACTTTATGGTTTTAGTGCTTTTCTTTTCGAAAGCATTACCAAATATTGGCCTTATTTTACTAACAATTTTGTTTTTTGTAATTTTTAAAATAGAAGTATTTAAGCCTAGATTCTCCGCAAAAAACATATTATTACTGTTGACATCTTATTTAATACTAAAATCAGCGTTAAATGGCAATTTACTTTTTGATTTTAAGATTTTGAAAGGTCTTTTATTAGTGTTTTGGATTTCGATTTTACTGCATAAAATAGAGGATTTAAAAACACTAAAGTTTGTTATCTTAATCGGAATTAACAGTTGTATTTTAGTTTCTTTAATTTTAATTGGAGCATTCTTTTTTAAAACAGGGATTTTACCTTTTTCTAATACTGCTGAGGTTAATAAATTATTACTTTTAGAGCGTCCATATATTGGTTTTATTGCAGTTTTGGGTTTTTTATTAGCCTTAGAAAAAGCTGTAGAAATAGTAAAATGGCGCAAGATTTATATTTTCAATTCTGTAGTTTTGTTAGGTTTTATTTTATTGATTTCTGCTAGAATTTCTATAATTACAATTTTTTTTATAGCGGGAATTTATTTCTTATTTTATTTAAAAACAAAATGGTATAAGAAGATTTTAGGAGCTTTGATGCTATTTCTTTTATTTGCCGTAATTGTTGTTTCGAATAAAAATATTGCAGAAAGGTTTTTTATAAAAAGTAATTTAGAACAATCTTTACAACAAGCTTCTGACTATGAACCAAGAATTGTAATCTGGAATTGTGCCTACAAAATGACAAAACTGGATGATTTTAATTTTTTTACAGGTTTTGATGGATATCAAACAATAAAAAATAACTTGTTAGATTGTTATTCCTACTCTATAGAAAACGCCTCTAAGAAAGAATATTTTTTAACAGAAAAGTTTAATACTCATAATCAATTTATTGATTTTTATTTGGTAGGAGGAATTATTGCTTTTCTCTTGTTTACTTTATTTTTTATTAAATTATTTTTAGAAGTAAAATTAGATTTTTTTAAAATTGCAATAACAGTTTCTTTTTTACTTTTTTTTATAGTAGAGAACATATTTTACCGACAATTTGGATGTTATTTGTTTGGTATATTTGTACTAATTTTGCCCCAGACTAAAATAAATGAAGAAAATTAAAATTGCGCATATTTTACATTCAGTAGGAGGAGTTGATGTTTCTTTGAGACAGATACTTCACAATTTGGATACAAAAAATTTTGAAAATATAGTAATTCATGGAGATTCTGATAGTATAAATGGATTTGTAGATAAAGACGGCAGATCAATTGTTGATTATCAGCTTCCAATTTATAGGGAGATATCTTTGAAAAGTGATTTCCAAGCGATTTTAAAAGCATGGAAAATTGTTCGTAAAGAAAAACCAGATTTAATACATTCGCACAGTACAAAAGGTGGGGTTACAGGAAGAATTGTTGGATTCTTAACAGGAATAAAAGTTTTGCACACACCACAAGCATTTTCTTTTTTGAGTGCTGAAAGTAAAATTAAAAAAGTATTTTTTTTAGGAATTGAAAAATTACTTTCAAAAGGAAAAACAATTCTATTAGCATCTTCACAATCTGAGTTAAATAGAGCAATAAACGAAGTAGGCTTTCCAAAATCAAAAACGAGTCTTTTTAATAATGCAATAGAACCAATTGATCAGATTTTGGATCTATCAATAACAAAAACATGGCCAGACCAGTACCTTTGTACTGTTGGAAGACCGTGTTATCAAAAAAATATCGAAGAATTAATTGAGGTTTTATACGAACTTAATAAGACAAGAGATGTACATTTGGTTATTTTAGGATTAGGACATCATGCAGATCACATCAAACAAGTAGAAGATTTAATAACAAAACTAAATTTAAAAAGTAAAGTAACGTTATTGAGCTGGACAACAAGAGAAGATGTTTTAAACATTATAAGTAAGTCAAAATTGTATCTATCTACCGCGAGATATGAAGGACTGCCTTATTCTGTTATCGAAAGTTTAGCATTGTCAATTCCTGGTGTAGTTTCTGACTGCGATGGTAATCGAGATTTAATTATAAATGGATTTAATGGTTATTGCATTAAAGAAAATGATACAGAAGAATTTAGCAAAAAAATAATCGAATTACTTCAAAATGAAAATAAATACGATAAGTTCTCAAAAAACGCAAAGGAGACTTTTGAAAAGAATCATAATATTTATCAAAAAATAAATGATCTGGAGAGTATTTATATAGCACAATTAAAATAACATGAAAAGAATACTTATTACTGGAGCAGCAGGATTTTTAGGATCACATTTATGTGACAGATTTATAAAAGAAGGTTATTTTGTAATCGGAATGGACAATTTGATTACAGGAGATCTTAAAAATATTGAGCATTTATTCAAACTGGAAAATTTCGAATTTTACCACCATGATATTACCAAATTTGTTCATGTTCCTGGTGATTTAGATTATATTCTACATTTTGCATCGCCTGCAAGTCCGATAGATTATTTAAAAATTCCGATTCAGACTCTTAAAGTAGGATCTTTAGGAACTCACAATTTATTAGGATTAGCAAGAGTAAAAAAAGCCAGAATATTGATTGCATCGACTTCTGAAGTTTACGGAGATCCATTGGTGCATCCACAAACTGAAGAATACTACGGAAACGTAAACACAATTGGTCCGCGTGGTGTTTATGACGAAGCAAAACGTTTCCAAGAATCAATCACAATGGCTTACCATACTTTTCATGGCGTAGAAACCAGAATTGTACGTATTTTTAATACTTATGGACCAAGAATGCGATTAAACGACGGACGTGTTATTCCTGCATTTATTGGTCAGGCATTACGTGGCGAAGATTTAACGATTTTTGGTGACGGAATGCAGACACGTTCTTTCTGTTACGTAGACGATCAAGTCGAAGGTATTTTCAGATTATTGCATTCGGATTACGTATATCCGGTAAATATTGGAAATCCAGACGAAATCACAATCAAAGATTTTGCCGAAGAAATCATAAAACTGACGGGAACAAATCAAAAAGTGGTTTATCATCCATTGCCAATAAATGATCCGTTACAACGTCAGCCAGACACTACAAAAGCAAAAGAATTGTTAGGTTGGGAAGCAAAAGTCAGTCGTGCAGAGGGAATGAAAATCACTTATGAATATTTCAAATCATTATCTGCAGAAGAACTTGCCAAAGAAGAACACAAAGACTTTTCTAGTTATATAAAATAAACTTGATACAGCTCGAATTTTGAATTGAATTCGGGCTGTTTTTTAATAAATTCCAAAAACAATTAGCATCAGATGAACGAATTAGTTTCTATTATTGTACCCACATATAATACTGAAAAGTTCATTAGACAAACAATTGAATCTGTTCAAAATCAAACCTATACCAATTGGGAAATGATTTTGGCTGACGATGCTTCAACAGATAGAACGGTTGCTATAATTGAAGAATTTGCAAAAAAAGACAGCCGAATAAAACTCTTTAAATTACCGGAAAACCGCGGCAATGGTTTTGCCAGAAATTCAGCTCTAGAAAAAGCTACCGGAAAATATATTGCTTATTTAGATGCTGATGATCTCTGGCATCCTGAGAAATTGAAGAAACAAATTCAGTTTTTAAAAGCAAATAATTTACACTTTACTTTTAGTTTCTACGATTCTATAGACGAAGAAGGAAATGATTTAAATAGAAGAGTCGAATCACCAAATCCGTTAACCTACAAACAATTGTTTTTCTGCAATTACGTGGGTAATTTGACAGCGATTTACGATGCAGATTATTTTGGAAAAATAAAGCTGGAAAGTTCACAAAAGCGTCAAGATTGGAGAATTTGGCTTACGATTTTAAAACAAATTAAAATAGTAAAGCCAGTTCCAGAACCTTTGGCTTTTTATAGAATTAGGAAAGATTCTGTTTCTTCTTCAAAATTCAAATTAATCAAACACAATTTTGGAGTTTATAGAGAATTCCACGGGTATAATTTTGTGTTTTCCGTTTTGTTGATGATTCGCTTTTTATACACGCAGTTGATTGTAAAAAAACAATATATAAAGAAGATTTAAAAGATTGGAGGTCGCAATTTTGACCTCCAATCTTTTAAGGCTATTTTTAAAAATAGCCCACGGTTTCAACAGTGGGAAACGTATTTAGAATATATATGCGTCCCACGGTTGAAACCGTGTGCTATGTTTTTAAAAAGTTAAAGAATTACTTTTTGTATCCAATTTTTACTCTTTCAGAATCATTTTCTTTTTTCTCCGTTAATTCATCCAAATAAGAAAAAACCAATTCTATATTTTTATCATGATTCTCTAACTTCTTCTGAATCTGAAGAATATCAACTTTAATTTCAGTTGTATCCAAAATCATTTGTCTCACTTTCGTGAAAATCCTCATGATTTGAATATTGGTTTGGATTGCTTTGTCGCTTTTTAAAACGCTTGAAAGCATTAAAACACCATGTTCTGTAAACGCAAATGGCAAGTATTTTTGATGTTCTCCTCGTCCTTTCTTTAAGGTCGCAATTTGCGACCTTAAAGAGACATATTCATTTTCAGTTAATTGAAACATGAAATCTTCAGGAAATCTTGATAAATTTCTTTTAACCTGTTCGTTTAGTCTTTTAGTTTCAACTTCATAAAGCAAAGCCAAATCAAAATCCAGCATCACTTTTTGTCCACGAATAAAATATATTTTATCAGAAATTGTTTCTTCAGAAAGTAGAGAATGATCGTCCATCAGTTTTTAATTAAAAAAAAACAAATGTAGGATTTTATTTATGTTTTTAAATAGGATTTGAATTGTTTTAGTTTTCCACTTTTACCACGTTCCAGATTATCTTTTCGCACAAATATGTACTTTAAACCAGGTTCTAAATAGTTAGAAAACTCTTTTTCAATATTTTCTATTTCAGAATTCGTTAATTCATGTTCGCTGGTATATTCTATTTCAAAAACATCTAATTGGGTCTGAATGATTTTAAACTCTTTGACATTTCCTTCGTCGTCAAATAGTTTTTTAGTAATAGAATAAAAGGTCATTCCAGGAGATTTTTTGCCACTTGGTAAAACGGCAACATCATTGGTTCTGCCAATTAATTTTTTTAGGATAGGCTTTTTAGCAGTACTTTTTTCATCTAAAATTCCATAATCTCCAACTTCGTATCTAATAAACGGATGTGCTTTGTTATCTAAACTGGTAACAAGAATTCTACCCTCTACTCCGTTAGGAACAGGTAAGTTATTTTGATCTACGATTTCTACAAAAAGCGTTTCAGAATTTACCAACCATTCTCCATCAGGATTTTCAAAAGCAATAATTCCTATTTCTGAAGCTCCATATTCATTCACGATTGGAATACCAAGTTGTTTTTCGAGTAAGATTTTATCTTCTTCAAATAACATCTCTGAGGTAACGACACAGACCTTTAATGACGAACAAATATGCGCTAAGACAATATTTTTTTTCTGTAGATATTTTGCAAGTAAAACAATATTGCTGGTGTAACCATTTATGTAATCAAAATTCTTTTTCTCAAAATTTGCCGTAATTTTTTTTAAGCCTTTATCAGATAGATCAAAGATGTTGAAGCGGTATCTATGACTTAAAAAATCTTTAAAACGTAGTTTTTTGTTTGCTAAAAAAGTCAAAGGCATTCCGTAAAAACGTGCTTGAAGAGATTTATTGAAATCAATTTTGTACCAAGAAAAAAGGCGTTTATAATCGGCCCATGTTAAGGCATGAGAAAATTTATCTTTCGCAAAAACCATCGGATTTCCACTAGAGCCCGAAGTTTTATTTATATAAACATTTTTTTCGTTAAATCCAGTTGATAATCTTTGGTTTAAAGGGATTTGTAAATTGTATTTAGTTAAAACAGGTAAATCATACCAATTTTCATAAGAATCGATATTGGCCAGCTCTTTATAAAAAAGATTGTTTTTTAAATGAAAATTGACAATCTCTTTTTTTCTACCTTCAATAAAATCATTGTAATTATCTTCTGAAACATTCAAAATTTTATCCAATTCGGCTTTAGCTTTCTTTATTGGAAAGCCATTTAATTGAAGCGAAATATCGAAGAGTGGAATCATTATATTTTTAAAACTATATTTATACTACCAGCTGTCAACTCTTTTTCAGAATATTTTGAAAAATCTTGATGTATTTTCAAGCTTTTAAACTTCTGTTCCTGGGGAGAATTTGGTTTTGGGTTATCATGAGAAATATAAACTATTTCTAAATCTAAAGAATTGAAAATTTCTAAATATTGAGGTAATCTTAATCTATTGTGATAATCAAATCTTGTTTGAATATTATTCCATTCTTTAGAACTATATTTTAAAAAATCTTGAAGTGATAATGAATTGTCAGAATATGCTCTATGATCGCTAGGAGAAATAAAATGAACAACATAAGATCCTTTTGGCAAAGAGCTTTTAAATTTTTTATGCATTTCTGTTATATCATCTGGAGTTACATGTTCTAATACAAATCTTGAAAATACGATATCTGCTTTAGGAATTTCTGTATTTATTATATTTTGAGACGGATAATAATGAACATTTTCTGGTAGAGGATATTGATTCTTTTTGTCTACAACTATATCATAATTGAATATTTTTGAAAATAAAGAATTAAAAGTTAGGATATTTTTGGTTTGATAATGTTCATTAATATCAAAAGTATAAATATCTTTTAATTTATATTTCTGAATTAGTATGTATGGAGATATAGGCAACCATCCTGAACCAATTTCAATTGCAGATTTGTTTTGTAGATCAATATTCAAGCCTAAAAAAATTTGACCTAAAGTATTAAGCGTATTTTCTGTGCTTTTTAATTTTGCTTCAACATTTTTATTTTCAGATACATTCTGTAATTGATGGTAAATTTTTGAGCCTAAAGAATCCGGAAGAATACTAAGAACTTTGAAAATAGATGTTTTTACGTAATGTTTCATGAGAAGATTTTTGTCAAAAATAAGGTTTACGAATTACTAACAGTATAGAACCAACAACTTTTTAGAGATTTAATTATTTTTTACGTGCAAAAGCAAGTATTTTTGCACCACAACTAAATACAACAACACCATGACAATTTTATTATTGGGATCAGGCGGAAGAGAGCATGCATTTGCATGGAAAATGACACAGAGTCCGCTTTGCGAAAAACTTTTTGTAGTGCCTGGAAATGCAGGAACTGCTGCAATTGCTGAAAACGTTGCTATTTCTGCGACAGATTTTGAAGCGGTAAAAGCTTTAGTACTTAAAGAAAATATAAGTTTAGTAGTCGTAGGACCAGAAGATCCGTTGGTAAAAGGTATTTACGATTTTTTCAAAAACGACGAAAGTTTAAAACATATTCCAGTTATCGGACCATCAAAATTAGGTGCTCAATTAGAAGGAAGTAAAGAATTTGCAAAAGAATTCTTGATGAAACACAACATTCCAACTGCAGCTTACGACAGTTTTACTGCTGAAACTGTAGAAAAAGGATGTGATTTCTTAGAAACGTTACAACCTCCATACGTTTTAAAAGCAGATGGATTAGCAGCTGGAAAAGGTGTTTTGATTATTCAGGATCTTGAAGAAGCTAAAACGGAATTAAGAAACATGCTGGTTCATTCAAAATTTGGAGCAGCAAGTTCTAAAGTTGTTATTGAAGAATTTTTGGACGGAATCGAATTAAGCTGTTTCGTTTTGACAGACGGGAAAAGCTATAAAATTCTTCCAACAGCAAAAGACTACAAAAGAATTGGAGAAGGAGATACAGGTTTAAATACAGGCGGAATGGGAGCAGTTTCTCCAGTTCCTTATGTTGATGCCGTTTTAATGGAAAAAATTGAAACTCGTATCGTAAAACCAACAATCGAAGGTTTCCAAAAAGACGGAATCGAATACAAAGGATTTGTTTTTATCGGTTTAATCAATGTTAAAAACGAACCAATCGTTATTGAGTACAACGTAAGAATGGGAGATCCGGAAACGGAAGTAGTAGTGCCGAGATTGAAATCAGATTTAGTAGAATTGTTTTTGTCTGTTGCAGATCAGAAATTAGGAGACTTTAATTTAGAAGTTGATCCAAGAAGTGCAACAACAGTAATGGTAGTTTCTGGCGGATATCCTGAAGATTTTGAAAAAGGAAAAGTAATTTCTGGTTTAGAAAATGTAACAGATTCTATCGTTTTTCATGCAGGTACAAAATTAGATAACGGAAATGTCGTTACTAATGGAGGACGTGTAATTGCTGTAACATCATACGGAGACAATTTCCAAGAGGCCATAAAAAAATCTTACCAAAACATAGATAAACTAAGCTTTGATAAGATGTATTTTAGAAAAGATATCGGCTTCGATTTAATTTAAAAAATAAATTCTGACCAACCCTTTTAATTAAGGGTTTGGTTTTTATTTTAAAAATGAATGAGCTGTTGTATCTTGGTTTTCTGTTCCAGCGTCATCAAAAATACGTAATTGTTTAATCCAATAAACGATTGCGCATGAGCAGATGATCATGAAAATCCAGTTAATAGTGTTTGCACCAAACCATGTAACTAGTTCCAAACGACGTAAAAAGTCAAGAGGAGCAAACAAAATATTAACGAATAAGTATTGAATTCCTTCGAAAAAAGCTTTCATAAATTTTAAAATTATATGTTATTTATGTTGTGTAATATCTTGAAGATAAAATTCGGCGAACCAAATCTTTTTTCCACTTGTTAGGTTTTTCCTTTTAAACAAGTATTATCTTTACAACCACAAAAGTATAAAATATCCTTATGATAACAAGTGTTTTTAAAAAATCTACACCATTAAATTATTCATTTGTTGTAATTTTAATACTGGTTTTCTTTTTTATGTTCCAAATTAAAGACCCTTCTTGGGTGAGTTCTTATTTTTTGGCTTTCCAAAAAGTGAGTTTGCTGCTCTTTATTTTGGCTTCATTTTTTATGATAAATTTTGTCGTAAAAAAGAACGGACTCAGTAAAGACAATGGTTACGCGATACTTTTCTATTTACTATTTCTTTTGTTTTTCCCGACGATATTCAATAATCCGAATGTTATTTATGCCAACTTCTTTATTTTATTGTCACTTCGAAGGCTAATTTCACTGCAATCACTTAAAGCATCAAAAGAAAAAATATTTGATGCGGCATTTTGGATTTTTGTAGCTTCTTTATTTCAATTCTGGAGTATTTTGTTCTTAATATTGGTATATATATCAATTGTTTTTCACGTTTCGAGAGATTATCGAAACTGGGTTTTACCATTTATTGCATTTTTGGCTGTAGCAATTTTGTTCTATATGACTTCTTTAATTTTCAAGATTGATGTCGTGGCATTTTTCCAGGAAAGGGCTCAAATCGATTTTAGAATTGATTATTTTAAGAATAATTACGAAAATGCAGCACTCTCAATTTACACTGCAGTCGCTTTGTTTTTTGTTACTTCAATGCTTATGACCTTATCTAACAGACCACAAATTGTTCATTCTTCATACAAAAAAGTCGTAGCTTATTTCTTTATTGCTGTCTTGGTTTTCATTATTTCGCCAAACAAAAGCAATGATTTGTTGCTTTTTAGCATAGCACCATTAACCATTATGGCAGCCAGTCATGTCGAATACATGCAGCAAAAACTGAATAACGAAATTGTATATTATGTATTGATTGTGTGTAGTTTATTTACGTTTTTCTCTCAACTATAATTTACTTCCATAAGCCAAATCTCCAGCGTCTCCAAGACCAGGAACAATATAATTTTTCTCATTTAATTTTTCATCCAAAGAAGCAACCCATAAATGACAATTTTCGGGAAGATTTTGTTCTAAATGTGCAATTCCTTCAGGAGCTGCAATAACTACAACAATATGAAATTCTGTTGGAGCAGCATTTTCAAGCAATTTTTTATGAACAGCAACTATAGATTGTCCAGTTGCCAACATCGGATCCAGAAGTAAGACCGTTTTATTATTTAGATTTGAAATAGCTTGATACTCAACTAAAATTTCAAATTCATCATCATTATTTGGATGATACCTGCAAGCCGAAACAAAGCTGTTTTCTGCGTGATCAAAGTAATTCAAAAACCCGTTATGAAGCGGTAATCCAGCTCTTAAAATTGGACATAAAACCAAGTCGGTATCAATTTGAGTGGTCTTTTTGATGCCAAGGGGAGTCTTGATTTCAATCTCTTTGTAAGGTAAAATTTTGCTTAGCTCGTAAGCCATAATTTCTCCAATACGTTCAATATTTCTACGAAAACGCATGCTGTCGTTTTGGACATTTACATTTCTAATTTGTCCAAGAAAATGATTTAAAACGCTGTTGTTTTCAGATATATAGTGAATTTTCATGATGAAATATTAATTTATTAACGAATAAAAGTATAAAAACGAAAAATAATTGCTTTTTTTCGTAGCATAAAAGTATAAAAAGTATCTTTGTAACTCTAAAAAAATAAATACATGTTTTCAAAATTAGCATATTCTGTTTTCGAGCAAAGTATCAAAGATTATCATCAATTTGATAATGTTGACCAGCCGATCAATAATCCTTATCCAAAAGATAAGTTCGAGCATTTGTTATATCTAAAAAATTGGATTGATACCGTTCAATGGCATTTTGAAGATATTATTCGTGATCCACAGATTGATCCAGTTGCGGCTTTAACATTAAAAAGAAGAATCGATGCCTCAAATCAGGAACGTACTGATATGGTTGAATATATCGACAGTTACTTTTTGCAAAAATACAGTAATGTAAAAGCTAAAGATGGAGCAAAAATCAATTCTGAAAGTCCGGCTTGGGCATTTGATAGATTGTCTATTTTGGCTTTAAAAATTTATCATATGCATGAAGAAGCTACACGTGCTGAAGCTTCTCAGGAGCACAGAGATAAATGTCAGGAAAAATTAAATGTACTTTTAGAACAAAGAACAGATTTATCTACAGCAATTGAAGAATTATTGACAGATATCGAAAATGGCGATAAATTCATGAAAGTGTACAAACAAATGAAGATGTACAATGACGATGAATTGAACCCTGTGTTATATCAAAATAAAAAATAATTTGGCAGACCTGTCTAGCAAAATTAAGCATATAGCCGTCATGAGACTATCCGCAATGGGAGATGTCGCCATGACGGTTCCTGTTTTACGAGCTTTTGTAAAACAATATCCAACGGTAAAACTGACTGTTATTTCACGTCCTTTTTTTAAACCTTTTTTTGATGGAATTCCGAATTTGGAGTTTTTTGCTTTTGATGAAAAAGAAAGACACAAAGGATTTCCTGGACTTTTACGATTATTTAAAGATTTGAAAAAGCTGAAAATTGATGCTTTTGCAGATCTTCATAATGTATTGAGATCTAAAGTTGTGAGCTTGCTTTTCGCTTTAAGCGGAAAAAAAAGAGCAACTGTTGATAAAGGTCGTGAAGGAAAAAAAGAATTGACTCGTGCCGATAACAAGGTTTTTAAACAATTGCCAACCATGTTCGAAAGACATGGAAAAGTGTTTGAAGAATTGGGTTTTCCTTTAAATTTATCGAATCCTAACTTTCCAGAAAAAGCGATTTTAAGTCCTGATATTCTTGAAATTATCGGAAATCAAAATTCAAAATTAATCGGAATTGCACCTTTTGCGCAATATGATTCAAAGGTTTATCCTTTAGATTTGATGAAAGTAGTCATTGAAAAATTGGCTGAAAATTCAACGAATAAAATTTTACTTTTCGGTGGAGGAAAGAAAGAAATAGAGGTTCTAGATACGCTTTCAAAGCCATTTGAAAATGTTATAAATGTTGCCGGAAAAATTAAATTTCAACAGGAATTACAATTGATAAGTAACCTGGATGTAATGCTTTCTATGGATTCTGGAAATGCACATATTGCTGCAATGCTGGGAGTTAAAGTTGTAACGCTTTGGGGTGCAACACATCCGTACGCGGGATTTTTGCCATTTAACCAGACTCTAGAAAATGCATTGACTTCAGACCGAAATCAATATCCAAAACTACCAACTTCGGTTTATGGAAACAAGATTGTTGAAGGTTATGAAGATGCGATGAGAACAATTTTTCCAGAAGATGTAGTTTCTCTAATAAATACCAATATTTAAAATTCCAAATTCCAAGTTAAAATAGGAATTTGGAATTTTTTTATTTGAATTTTATCCAAGCCAAATCTTCTCATCACGACATCTGCGATAAAGATAACTTTTAAGATTCGAGATTGTTTCTTGATAATCTGGAGCATCATAACCAAATCGTTCGTGTTCCATTTGTTCTTTTTCTAAAGCTTCACAGCCTTTTATGACTTCTTTAATCATATCAATCAATGGAAGCTCTTTATTATCTGTTTTTTGAAATTTGAGTTCCACAATTTCATCTTGCAATTCTGAACAATAATCTACAAGTTGAATAACTTCTGATTCTTCCAAAAGCGATTGGTTATTTTTAAAAATCTCTCGTATTGACTTCATCTTTCAAATTTTAAACTTTGACAAATATCCTTAAATTTTTTATCTTTTAGTCAAAGTATTTCTCCAAGCAGACCATTGAAAAACTAGAGTAGATGAAATTTTATAAACTCAGAAAAAGATAGCCTAGAACTTTCTTTTTGTTTTTGTCAACTACGACTTTAACAAAATGATTTTCTTGTTCAGTAGCCAGTAAAATATGTTCAAAATCATCGGTTGAATTTCGGTAAACTTTATGAACCAAATCAGATTCTTTAATTTTTCTAGATAAAATTTTAGCCGCTTTTAATTCACTTACATAAGGCCAAATATTAAAAAAGCTATCATTAGCTGAGATTTCTGTCATTCCGTTAACCATCGTAGAATTATATTTTTCTTCTGAAATCAGTTTAGGACCTTTTCTGTTTTTTCTTTTTTTGATCACAAAATAGATGCAGAATAAAGAGGTTATTACGAAAAGTAAAATAAAAGTAAGGCGAAGATAATGATGTGTTGCCATTATATTTAATGTTTTAAAAGTTTTGACAATTAAATGAAGGCTTACAAAATCTATCCATAAGATAAAAAATGTATCAGTCTTGTGTGCACTACTAATTTAATGAATTTTCGGCATATTTTTTAAAAAATCTTTAGAAACAAAAACGGTTTTTTAAGTATCTTTTAAAATGAAAATGGGAGTAGTAAATTCTCAGAAAGTGGAAAAAAAATTCCAAATCCCAATTTTTTGCATTGGAATTTGGAATTTTATATTTTTAAGACTTCCTAACGATTATACATCGTCGTAATCAACATAAATAGTCTCAGAAGTTGGATGCGCTTGGCAAGTTAAAATTAAACCTTCAGCAATCTCGCCATCAGTTAAAATAGAGTTTTTTGTCATTTCTGCACTTCCTACAGTAACGCGGCCTAAACAGCTGCTGCAGATTCCGCCTTGGCAAGAATATGGAGCATCAACGCCTTGTTTTAAAGCAGCATCAAGAATGGTTTGTTTTTTAGACATTTCAAAAGTAGTCTCTTCATCATCTACCAAAACTGTAATTTTTGTGTGTCCTTCCTGAGAACCCTGAATTACGTTTTCTTCTGTAGAAGAAGTAAAAAGTTCAAACTTAATAGCAGATTCTTTTACATTTTTCTCTTTTAAAACATCAGAAACCGTATTGATCATTTCTTCTGGTCCGCACAAGAAAAATTTATCAAATTGAAGTTCTTTGTGTTTATTGTTCAGCACAAAATTTACCGCCGATTTTTCAATTCTTCCGAATAAAGCATTTTCAGCTTTTGCCTGACTGAATACATAATGCACAAAAAATCTGCCTACGTATTGCAATTGCAAATCGTGAAGTTCCTGGTGAAAGATTGTATTTTCAGGAGTTTTATTTCCGTAAACCAATACAAATGAGCTTTTTGGTTCATGTTTTAAAACCGATTTTATAATAGAAAGAACAGGAGTAATTCCGCTTCCTGCTACAAATGCAGCATAATTCTTTTGTCTTTCAGCATCTGGCTCAAAAGTAAATTTACCTTCAGGCTGACCTACTTCAAGAACATCTCCGGCTTTTAATTTAGTATTGGCAAATTGAGAAAAAAGACCATTTTTTACTGCTTTAACCGCAATTCTTAATTCGCCGCTGTCTGGAGCAGAACAAATAGAATAAGCACGTCTAATTTCTTGATTGTCAAGAGTTAATTTTAAATTTATATATTGACCAGCTATAAATTTATAGTCTGGTTTTAGTTCTTCGGGAACATTAAAAAGTACTGAAACAGCATCTGCAGTTTCGCGTTTTACCTCTTTAATTATAAGTTTTAAGAATGAAGGCATGATAGAATTTTTATGCAAAAGTAGCAAACCACTCTTAAAAGCGTAGCACGAAATTATTTTTTTTAACTTTTTTTGTAACGTTTTCCTACATTTGGTCTCTTACTACAAAAATACTAAAACCATAAACCATGATTAAGAAGTTTATTTACCTAGAATGGAAAGCTTTCATTAGATCGGCATCTTTCGGTAAAAACCTGGCTATGAAAATACTAATAGGTTTTTTTATGATCTATTTTTCATTAATTTTTATAGGAATGGGCGTTGGAGCATTTTATGCTCTTAAAGAGATGAAATTAGAACCATTTGTAACTGTTAACAAATTTCTAGTTTACTATTTTCTACTTGATTTGATTATACGATTATTATTGCAGTCAATTCCGGTTCTAAATATCAAACCTTTACTGGTCCTTCCCTTTAAAAAACCAACTATCGTTCATTTCTCTTTGGGAAAAACAGCATTGTCTTTTTTTAATTGGATTCATGCCTTGTTTTTTATTCCGTTTTCGGTGGTATTAATTTTAAACGGATACGATGTTGTGGGAATTGTTTTCTGGCATTTAGGAATTATAGCATTAGTTTATATCAATAATTTCCTGAATATTATTTTAAGTAACATTGATAAATTATTCGCTGTTTTCGTGATGTTAATTTTGGTATTTGCAAGTGCTCAATATTACAAATTGTTTGATGTTACAGTATTTACGACGCCATTTTTTCAAAACTTTTACGATATCGAAGGCGTTTTTTTAATTCCAATTCTGATACTAATCGGATTGTATGTTTTTACTTTTAAATACTTCAAAAAGAATTTGTATCTGGATGAAGGACTTTCTGTAAAACAAGATGAAGCTTCTACAGAAAACCTTACTTGGCTGAATCAGTTTGGAACTTTGGGAACTTTCCTTAAAAATGATATCAAATTGATTAAAAGAAATAAAAGATCAAAAACCACAATTGTAATGAGTGTAATCTTTTTATTCTATGGTTTAATCTTTTTTGGAAATTCACATCAGCCAGCTATGATGCATATTTTTGCGGGAATATTTGTTTCAGGAGGATTTTTATTTGTTTTTGGTCAGTTTGTACCGAGTTGGGATAGTTCGTATTATCAATTAATGATGACACAAAATATTCCGTATCGAGGTTATATCACTTCAAAATGGTGGCTTATTGTAATCGCAACATTTGTCTCTACAATATTGGCTTCGTTTTATCTTTTCTACGGATGGGAAGTTTATTTGACTATTGTAGTTGGTGCAATTTATAATATAGGAGTCAATTCTCATTTGGTTCTTTTGGGAGGTGCTTTTACTAAAACACCAATAGATCTTAGTAATGCAGGTGGTGCTTTTGGCGACAAAAAAGCTTTTAATGCAAGTGCGATGCTACTATCTCTGCCAAAAATTTTACTTCCTTTAGGCTTATACGCACTTGGAATGTATTTCGGAAACAAAATGATTGGTCTGGCATTAGTTGCTGGAGCAGGAGTGATCGGTTTTGTCTTTAAGGAAAAAGTTTTTTCTTTAATTGAAAAGAGATACAAAATTGAAAAATACAGTACAATAAGTGCTTACAAACAAAAGAATTAATAACATAATTAGAAAATTTGTCAATTAGATAATTAATCTAAAATCAACAATTACCATGATACAAGTAAATCAGCTTTCAAAAAAATATAACGGAACAACAGTTTTAAACATCAGTAATCTTGAAATTCCAAAAGGACAAAGTTTTGGATTAGTGGGCAATAACGGAGCAGGAAAAACAACATTTTTCAGTTTGCTTTTAGACCTTATTCAGCCTTCTACTGGATATATAAAAAGCAATGGAATTCAAGTAAATACAAGTGAAAATTGGAAATCTTTTACTGGTTCTTTTTTAGATGAGAACTTCCTTATCGGATATTTAACTCCTGAAGAATATTTTTATTTTATCGGAGATTTACGCAATCAGAACAAAGCAGATGTTGATGCATTATTAACGAAACATGAAGAGTTTTTCAACGGAGAAATTTTAAAAAATAAAAAATACCTTCGTGACTTATCAAAAGGAAATCAGAAAAAAGTTGGAATCATTGCCACTCTAATAGGAAATCCTGAAGTTGTAATTTTAGATGAACCTTTTGCAAATTTGGATCCAACAACGGTTAGCAGGTTAAAAAAAATTATCAAAGAATTAGCCGACAATCCAAATGTTACCGTTTTAGTTTCAAGTCACGATTTGCAGCATACTGTTGAGGTTTGTGATCGAATTGTGGCACTTAATAAAGGCGAAATTGTAAAAGATATTCAGACTTCCAAAGAGACCTTACAGGAACTGGAATTGTTTTTTGCGGTATAGGACTTCTATATTTCAAAAAGAAGCGTATTTTTACAAATGAATATACTAAAACTGATTTTTAGTAGTTATCTGTTTTAAACTGTTTTCTATTGAAAAAGAATACTCTTAAATATAGTTTTACTCTCCTTTTTTTATTCTTTTTGATAGCTTGTTCTACCAAAAAAAATACCTTTTTGGCCAGAAGTTCGCACTCTATTGGAACAAAATATAATATTTTGTACAATGGAGGAATTGGTCTGGACAAAGGTTTACTGGCTATTCAGGCCAATAATGAGGACAATTTTTGGAAACAGCTGCCAATTGAAAAAATGCAGTTTGACGAAAATTTTTCTGAAGGAGAAAAAGCTAAAAATCCTGATTTTGAAAAAGCAGAAACAAAAGCAACGAAAGCGATTCAGAAACATTCCATGAATATTGGAGGAAGAGAAAGAAACTGGCAGATTGACGAAGCATATCTTATGCTAGGAAAAGCACGATATTATGATCAGCGTTTTATTCCGGCTATCGAGGCATTCAATTATATTTTGTATAAATATCCTGAAAGCAATAATATTTACACGGCAAAAATATGGCGTGAAAAAACCAATATGCGTTTAGGAAACGATGCAATTGCACTTAAAAACATCAAAATTTTACTTAAAAAGACAGATTTAGATAAACAAACTTATGCAGATGCCAATGCTCTTTTGGCAGAAGCATTTTTGAATATAGAAGAAAAAGACAGTGCAGTTGCTAGATTGAGAATTGCGGAAGAGTTTACAAGAAAAAATGAAGAACGTGCAAGATACCGTTTTATTCTCGGGCAAATGTATCAAGCTGAAGGAAAGGTCGACAGTGCTAATTATTTTTATGATGCTGTCATTGATTTAAACAGAAAAGCAGATCGTAAATACATGATGCATGCTTATGCAAAGAAAGCTCAGATGTATGATTATGATAAAGGAAACGATACGATTTTCTTAAAAATGTACAATAAGTTAGTTGCAGATCGTGAAAACCGTCCTTATTATGATGTCCTTTTTTACGAGATGGGTAATTTTTATGATAAAAGAAAAGACACTAAAAATGCTCTCGTTTTCTATAACAAATCATTAAGAAGAAAATCAAAAGACCCTTATTTAATGGCTTCTGCGTACAGAAACATTGGAAATATGTATTTTAAAAATACAGATTATACAATGGCTGCAAAATATTATGACAGTACGTTGGTAAAACTGGATCCAAAAACGAGAGAATTCGCATTCATAGAAAAAAACAGAAAAAACCTTGACAACGTAATTAAGTACGAAGCCATAGCAAAACGTAACGACAGTATTATTAAGGTATACAATCTGCCAGCAACTGAAAGAAAAATTTACTTTGAAAATTATATTGCAGAACTAAAAAAGAAAGACGAAGCAAAACGACTTTTAGAAGAAAAGGAAAAAGAGAGATTGGCCAATATTGACCTTAATTCTCGTTCAGAAGTTTCAGGTAATGGAGCTGTTAATCCGCAATCTCTAGGAAAATCATCAGAACCAGAATTTATTGGTATGCCAGTAGGTGCCAATGATAATGTAAGTACATTTTATTTTTACAATCCAACAACAGTTGCTTACGGAAAACTGCAATTCAAGAAAATGTGGGGAACCAGAACTTTGGGTGGTAACTGGAGATTGGCAGGAGTAAAATCTGCTAATGACCAGGCAATGAATGATACAATTGCAAACAAAGAAATTGCAAATCCGATAAATGATACTGTCGTTGCAGAGAAATATACTGTCGCTTATTATGTAAAGCAACTTCCAACAACGCAGTCTGCGATGGACAGTATTGGTAAAGAACGTAATTTCTCTTACTATCAATTGGGACTTATATATAAGGAGAAGTTCAAAGAATATAATTTGGCAAGCGACAAACTAGAGCAATTATTACGCAACAATCCTGAAGAAAAGTTAGTATTGCCGTCGATGTATAATTTGTATAAAATATACCAGATTACAAATCCGGCAAAAGCCGAGGCAATAAAAGCCGAAATATCATCAAAATATCCAGATTCAAGATATGCGCAGATTTTAAATAATAAAACAGACGATTCGAGTTCTAGTCCTGATACAGAATACAAAAAATGGTATAAACTTTTTGAAGAAGAAAAATTTGATGAAGTCTTGGCAAATATTGACAACCTGATTAATCAATATTCTGGTGATGACATTGTTTCGAAATATGAATTATTAAAAGCCAATACTTTAGGAAAAGTAAATGGTTTAGAAGCCTATAAAAAAGGTCTCGAAAACGTAGCAGATAATTACCCAAATAGTGAAGAAGGTAAAAATGCCAGAGAGCTTCTAGAAAAACAAGTTCCTGTTTTAGAAAAACTTGCTTTTACAGATGTTGACAATAAAAATTGGAAAATTTTGTATCGAGTTGCCAATACTGATACAAAAACGGTTAAAAAAATTGAAGAAGCAATTAGGGTGTTTTTGTTAGTTGAAAATTTCGAAAGATTGACAACATCTTTGGATAAATACAATAAAACAGAAAGTTTTGTAGTTATTCATGGTTTAAAGTCTGAAGCTTATGCAAAAGATATTGCCGGAGTTTTCAGAGATGATAAAAAATATAAAATTGCAGATCCTGCAATAATTATATCGACAGATAATTATAAAATCGTACAGATCAAAAAGAATCTGGAAGCGTACTTGACCCCAAAAGCCCCTTAACACTTAACCGCCATGTTTGAAAAAGTAAAAAAAAACGGAACTGAACAATTAGGAAAAACGAATAGAATTGTAGAAGGAACATCAATAATAGGAGACATTGTCTCAAAAGCCGATTTTAGACTAGACGGCGAATTGATTGGAAATTTTACTTCTCAAGGTAAAATCGTAATTGGCGCCAAAGGATCTGTTAAGGGCGAAATAATCTGTAACAATGCTGATATTGAAGGAGAATTTCATGGAAAAATTAAAGTTCTGGAAATCCTTAATATCAAATCGACAGCTCAAATTCATGGAGAAGTTGCAGTTGGCAAATTATCAATAGAACCAGGAGCCGACTTTACAGCAACCTGCACTATGCTAGCACATTCAAATCAGGTAATCATGTTAGAAGATGGAAAAGGAACCGAAGAATAGTAGAAGAAATAAATGGCTGGCATTTATTAATATTCCCTTTCAAATGGGAGTAATTATTTTTCTGTTTTCTTATTTAGGAACTTGGCTTGATGAAAATCATCCAAGTCCTAAAGTTTATTATAATACCATTTTTGTGCTCCTTGGTGTTGGACTTGCCTTGTACAATGTAATCAGGCAGGTAAATGATATTAACAAAACAAAGTAGATTGTAAGTAAAAATAGCTTGAGATAAAAGTTGCATCTTTGCACCAAAATTATTTCAAATGCTTTCAAAAAATTACAAACCAGTATTTTATTTATTTTGTGTTGCTTTAGTAACCTATATTCTTCATAAAGCAATTTTCTTTTTTTTCGAAATCAATATTCAAAACTTCCATTATAGTTTTGAAATACTTTATTTATTCTTCTTCGGAATTTCGGCTTTATTATACCTTATATTATTAGTAGTAAAAAAGAAGAATTTTGAAATCGTCGGAATGGCATTTTTATTTGGAACTTTTACACAAATGTTATTGGCATATTTAGTTTTACAGCCAATCTTAAAAAGTGAAAAAGGAGAAACTAGTGTTGAGAAAATTAGTTTTTTTATAACATTTGTGCTGTTTTTGTTATTTCAGACGCTTTTAACTGTCCGATTATTAAATGAAAAGCGTTAAAATAACAATTCTTTAAAACAAGGTTTAAAAATAATTTTTCATATCCTTTTGAATATTAATAAAAAATGTACCTTTGCACCAAATTTTAGAAACGTAAAAAATAAGATTTTCCAAGATATGGTGATTTCAAACAAACCACTCAGCTTTATTCTAGCAGCTTTTGTAGCTTCTCTACCAATTATGGGTTTTGCAAACTCAGAGAATGATTCAACGCATGTACAAACAGAAACAGCTCACGAAGAGAAAGTAATTTCACATGATGCTCCTGCGGAAGGAGAGCACGCAGCTCTTGATCCAAAAGCAAAAGTGGATGCTTTTATTGATCACCACTTACAAGATTCTCACGATTTTGTTTTCTTTCAAGATGAGAAAGAAAATAAAAGTTATGGTTTTTCATTGCCAGTTATATTAATTGATGGAGGATTGAAAATTTTCTCTTCTTCAAAATTACACCACGGTGAAGCTGTTGCAGAAGTTGATGGAAACTTTTACAAATTAGTTCACGGTAAAATTTACAAAACAGATGCAGCTGGAACAATTAACTTTAATGAGCACGGACATCCAGAAAACGAAAAACCATTAGATTTTTCTATTACAAAAAATGTTGTTTCAATGCTTTTTGTTGCAGTATTATTATTCTTAATGTTTACTGGTTTAGCAAAATCATACAAAAAAGGACCAATCCCAACTGGATTCGGTAGAGTTTTAGAACCACTTATCATTTTCATCAGAGATGAAATTGCTGTTCCTAATATTGGAGAGAAAAAATACCGTAAATACATGGGATACCTATTAACTGTATTTTTCTTCGTATGGTTGTTAAACTTATTAGGAATGACTCCACTAGGAATTAACGTTACAGGAAATATTGCTATCACAGTTTGTTTAGCAGCATTTACTTTCTTAATCACACAATTTAGTGCAAATAAAGATTATTGGGGTCACATTTTCTGGATGCCAGGAGTGCCTGTTCCAATGAAAATTATTTTAGCTCCAATTGAAATTTTAGGAACACTAACAAAACCATTCGCATTATTAATTCGTTTGTACGCAAACATTACTGCAGGTCACGTAGTAATTATGAGTTTGATCGCAATGATTTTTGTTGGAAAAAATTTAGCAGCAGATTTGCCAATCTCATTAGGATTGACATTGTTTATCTCTGTAATTGAAGTTTTAGTTGCATTCTTACAAGCGTTTATCTTTACAATGTTATCATCATTGTTTATTGGTATGGCAGTTCAAGATCACCACCATGATGATCACGGACACGAAGAAGAAAATGCAATCATTTAATTAGAAGTTTAATTTTATATATATAAATACTTATGGGAACAATTCCAACTTTAGTAGGTGCTGGTTTAGTAGTAATCGGTGCAGGTTTAGGTTTAGGTAAAATCGGTGGATCTGCTATGGACGCTATTGCTCGTCAGCCAGAAGCTGCTGGTAAAATCCAAACTGCGATGATTATTATCGCTGCTTTATTAGAAGGTTTAGCATTCGCTGCTTTAATCTTAGGAAAATAATAAAGAAAAAAATAACAACATCTTTAACGGTTGGTTAAAGGTGTTGTTACTTTAAAAAAAGAAATTAAATATTTAATATAGTTATATAAAATGGATAAGTTAATTAACGATTTTTCATTCGGTTTATTCTTTTGGCAAGCTTTAATCTTGTTAGTATTAATTTTGCTTTTAGTAAAATTTGCATGGAAACCAATTATGGATTCTATTACTGCAAGAGAAGAAGGTATCAAAAATGCATTGCTTTCTGCTGAAAATGCAAAAAGAGAAATGGAAAATTTACAAGCTGACAATCAAAGAATTTTGAATGAAGCTCGTGCAGAACGTGACGCGATGTTGAAAGAAGCTCGTGAAATGAAAGAGAAAATGATTGCTGATTCTAAAAACGAAGCGCAAGAAGCAGGTCAAAAAATGATCGAGCAAGCAAAAGCGGCTATCGAAAGCGAGAAAAACGCTGCTATGGCTGAAGTAAAAGCTCAAGTTTCTACTTTATCATTAAGTATCGCTGAAAAATTATTGAAAGAAGAATTATCTAACAAAGAATCTCAAACTAAATTAGTTGAGAAAATGTTAGGTGACGTAAAGTTAAACTAAGATTATGGCAAGTACAAGAGCAGCGATTCGTTATGCAAAAGCAATTCTAGACTTAGCAAACTCTAAAGGTGTTGCCGAAGCTGTAAATAACGATATGAAATCAATTGCAAATGCAATTGAAACAAATTCAGAATTAAGTACTTTTATTGAAAATCCAACTACAAAAGTTGAAGTTAAAGAAAGTGCTCTTCTAGAAGTTTTCGCAGATGTAAATGGAGTTACTAAAGGATTATTTCATTTATTATTCGAAAACAAAAGATTTGAAATTCTAAAAGCAATTGCATTAGAATACAATAAATTATTTGATGAAAATAATGGTGTTGAAGTAGCAAGAGTTACTACTGCAATTCCAATGGATGCCGCTTTAGAAGCTAAAGTTTTAGCAAAAGTTGCAACTTTATCAGATAAAAAAATTACAATTGAAAATATAGTAGATCCTTCAATTATTGGTGGATTTATTTTGAGAATAGGTGACAAGCAATACAATGCTTCTGTTGCAAACAGATTACAAGTATTAAAAAGAGAGTTAAGTAATTAGTTTTTATAACACAATAAAGTGTCTAAATTATAAATTAAGATGGCGGAAATCAAACCTGCTGAAATTTCAGCAATATTAAGAAAGCAAGTAGAAGGTTTTGAATCTGGTGCTACGCTAGAGGAAGTAGGAACAGTACTTCAAGTTGGAGACGGTATTGCTCGTGTTTACGGGCTATCTAATGTACAATATGGAGAGTTAGTAGAATTTGATAACGGTATGGAAGGTATCGTATTGAATCTTGAAGAAGATAATGTTGGAGTTGTACTTTTAGGACCATCAACTGGACTTAAAGAAGGATCTACTGCAAAAAGAACTCAACGTATTGCTTCTCTTAAAGTAGGTGAGCAAATGGTAGGACGTGTTGTTAACACTCTTGGTTTTCCAATTGATGGAAAAGGACCAATCGGTGGAGATTTATACGAAATGCCTTTGGAAAGAAAAGCACCTGGTGTTATCTTCCGTCAGCCAGTAACTGAGCCATTACAAACAGGAGTAAAAGCAGTAGATGCTATGATCCCAGTTGGTCGTGGACAACGTGAGCTTGTAATCGGTGACCGTCAAACAGGTAAATCAACTGTTTGTATCGATACAATCTTAAATCAAAAAGAATTTTACGATGCAGGAAAACCTGTATTCTGTATATATGTTGCAATTGGACAAAAAGCTTCAACTGTAGCAGGAATCGCTAAAATGTTAGAAGAAAAAGGAGCAATGGCTTATACAGTTATCGTTGCTGCTAATGCTTCTGATCCAGCTCCAATGCAAGTTTACGCTCCATTCGCTGGTGCTGCTATTGGAGAGTACTTTAGAGATTCTGGTCGTCCAGCTCTTATCGTTTATGATGATTTATCTAAACAAGCTGTTGCTTACCGTGAGGTTTCTCTTTTATTAAGAAGACCACCGGGACGTGAGGCTTACCCTGGAGACGTTTTCTACTTACACTCTCGTTTATTAGAGCGTGCTTGTAAAGTAATCGCTGATGATGGTATCGCTAAAAACATGAACGATTTACCAGATTCTATCAAATCTATCGTAAAAGGTGGTGGTTCATTAACTGCATTGCCAATTATCGAAACTCAAGCTGGTGACGTTTCTGCATATATCCCAACAAACGTAATCTCTATTACAGATGGTCAGATTTTCCTTGATGGAGATTTGTTCAACTCTGGGGTTCGTCCTGCAATTAACGTAGGTATCTCTGTATCTCGTGTTGGAGGTAATGCTCAAATTAAATCTATGAAGAAAGTTTCTGGAACTTTAAAATTAGACCAAGCTCAATTCCGTGAATTAGAAGCTTTTGCTAAATTTGGTTCTGACTTAGATTCTGTTACTTTAAACGTAATTGAAAAAGGTAAAAGAAACGTTGAAATCTTGAAACAAGGATTAAACGATCCTTATACAGTTGAAAACCAAGTAGCTATTATCTACGCTGGTTCTAAAAACTTATTAAGAAACGTTCCTGTAAATAAAGTAAAAGAATTTGAAGCTGATTTCTTAGCTTACTTAAACAGTAAACATAAAGATACGCTTAACGCGTTGAAAGCTGGTAAATTAGATGACGCTATTACAGATGTTATCGAAAAAGCAGCAAAAGAAATCTCAGCAAAATATAACTAATTAGATAATTAGTAAATTAGATAATTAGATAATGTTACATCATTATTCTAATTGTCTAATTTGCAAATTGTCACATTTTCTAATTAATAGATGGCAAATTTAAAGGAAATCCGTAATAGAATTACTTCCGTTTCATCGACGATGCAAATTACATCGGCTATGAAAATGGTTTCTGCTGCAAAGCTGAAGAAAGCACAAGATGCAATCACTGCAATGCGTCCTTATGCCGAGAAATTAACGGAGTTATTGCAAGATCTTTCTGCAACACTTGAAGGTGAAGTAGGAGGTGATTACACTACACAACGTGAAGTAAAAAAAGTATTGTTAGTAGCTATAACTTCAAACAGAGGTTTATGTGGTGCTTTCAATTCAAATATTATTAAAGAGATTAAAAACCGTACAGACTTTTACGCTGGAAAGCAAGTTGATATTTTTGCTATTGGTAAAAAAGGAAATGATGCTTTAAGCAAATCGCATAAAGTTCACGGTCATCATAATGCAATTTTTGATCATTTAACTTTTGAAAATGTTGCTGGAATTGCAGATAATTTGACTGAGAAATTTTTATCTGGAGAATACGATAGAATTGAGTTAGTTTACAATCAGTTTAAAAATGCTGCAACTCAAATTGTTCAGGTAGAACAGTTTTTACCGTTAGCACCTATTAAATCTGATGCAAAAGCTTCTACTGGAGATTACATTTTTGAACCAGGAAAAGAAGAAATTGTTTTGACTTTAATTCCGAAGTCTTTAAAAACACAATTGTACAAAGGAATTCGTGATTCATTTGCTTCTGAGCACGGAGCACGTATGACTGCAATGCACAAAGCAACAGATAATGCTACTGAATTAAGAAACCAATTGAAACTTACTTACAATAAAGCACGTCAAGCTGCTATTACAAGTGAGATTTTAGAAATCGTTGGTGGAGCAGAAGCTTTAAATGGATAATTTATCCATAATATATAAAAGAAAAGCCAGCATTAGCTGGCTTTTTCTTTATTCTGGAAGTTTTCTTTTTTAAAAATAATTTTATAAAATGGTGATTCTCAAATTATTAAAAAATTTGAGAATCACTACCATTTTATAAAAATAGACAGATAACTCTGTGTGCTTTGTCTTTCATGGGAACAAACTAGCTTTATTAATCCCAATGCTCTGTTTTTTTAAGGGTTACATTTCAGCAGAATCAATCCCTGTGCTTTGTCTTTTATGGGAACAAACAAGCTTTATTAGTCCCAGTGCTTAGTTTTTTTTTAAGGGTTACATTTTAGCTAACTTCAATCCCTTTATGCTTTGTCTTTTATGGGAACAAACAAGCTTTATTAGTCCCAGTGCTTCCTTTTTTATAAGGGTTGTATTTAGCTTTCTCAATCCCTGTGAAACAAATTTAGGAAGAGAGTCGTAAAAAATTGTTACATAATTTTCTGTCATCTTTTATATATTTCACATGTTCTTAAGTGTTAATTATGTAACTGTTAACTAAGTTGTTAAGTAATTTTGATTATATTAAATAGTAAAAACCATGAATCTTCATATAAAAGAGCTTACTACAATTAATGAAATGATGGCTCAAATTGAGACTATCAAATTTCTGTATCCTCAGTTGAGTATAGAAAAATATGAATCTTTCCTTGAAGAAATGCTGCCGCATAATTATACTCAAATTGCAGTTTTTGAAAATGAGATCTGCCTTGGTCTAACAGGATGTTGGTCTGCAACAAAATTGTGGACAGGCAAATATCTTGAAATCGATAATTTTGTCGTAAATCCTGAATACAGATCTAAAGGTATAGGAAAAATGTTAACAGATTATATGGAGAAGAAAGCAATAGAATTAAATTGCAGCAGTATCGTTTTGGATGCATTTACAGGAAATTTTGGAGCGCACCGATTCTATTATAATCAAGGATATGTACCAAAGGGATTTCATTTTGTAAAAATCTTGGACGAAAAGAAAATGACAGTTTAGAAAACAAACATAACTTTTCTTTATTGCAACAACAAATACGCCATTAAACAAAAGAAATGGTTATTTTTGTCTTACAAACATTATTAGAGTTATATTTTGGGATTATATAAAAATCTATTTAAGCAAACGGCAATTTACGGACTGGCAACAGTTTTACCGAGAATGTTGAGTTTTTTATTAGTGAGATTATATACAGGAATTCTGCCAACTGCTGAGTATGGAGAAGTTTCAATTGTATTGTCTTGGATGGTTTTCTTTAACGTAGTTCTTTCTTATGGAATGGAAACGGCATTTTTTAGATTTTATAGTGCCGAAGATGATAAGAAAAATGTAATTGCAACTTCTACAATTTCAATATTTTGGACTTCAATTATTTTCCTTTTTGTTGCTTTAATTTTTAGAAATACACTAGCGAATCTTGCAGAGGTCGATGTTCAGTATATTACCTACACCGTTTGGATTTTGGTTTTAGACGCTTTAGTTCTAATTCCGTTTTCTAAACTAAGAGCCAATCAAAGGCCGATGGTTTATGCAGCGATCAAGATTGGAAATGTTGTCATTAATCTTTTACTGAATATATTCTTTTTAATGTATTTGCCAACATTGGCCGCTACACACCCTAATTCTGTTTGGGATAATTTATATGTAGAAAACTTTCAAATAGCCTATATTTTCATTGCTAACCTTTTGGCAAGTTTGGCGACATTTATAGTTCTTTCTCCAAATTATCTTTCGCTAGGGCGAAAATTTGATCCAGAGCTTTGGAGAAGAATGATGAAATACGGACTCCCAATTTTGGTTGCTGGATTAGCTTTTGCAGTAAACGAACATTTTGATAAAATTCTATTAGGTTACTTACTTCCAGAAAATTTGGCAAAATCTGAAGTCGGAGCGTATTCGGCTTGTTATAAATTAGGATTATTTATGGTTCTTTTTGCAACAGCTTTCAGATTAGGAATCGAGCCTTTCTTTTTTAGTCATGCAAAAAATGCAAATGCACCTCAGACGTACGCCGTAATTACTAAATATTTTGTAATTCTTGGATCTTTAATTTTATTAGGTGTAATCGTTTTTGCAGATGTTTTAAAATATCTTTTATTAGACAATAAGTCTTATTGGGAAGCAATGAAAGTGGTTCCTCTAATTATATTGGCCAATTTCTTTTTAGGAATTTACAACAACTTATCGGTTTGGTATAAACTGACAGACAAAACAAAAATCGGGGCCTACATTTCTATAGTTGGTGCAATCGTAACATTGGTTTTAAATTATTTATTAATTCCAAAATATAGTTATTACGGTTCGGCAATTGCTACTATTTCTGCCTACGGAAGTATGATGCTTATATCTTATGTTTTAGGTAATAAATATTATCCAATTCCTTATGACATGAACAAAATTGGCGCTTATTTAGGTGTTTCTATATTATTTTCCATTATCTCGTTTTACGGATTTAGAGAGAAATATTATGTTGGAATTCCGCTTCTTTTAGCTTTTATGTATCTTGTTTATCATTTCGAAAAAGACACTATAAAAGGTATAATGAAGAGAAAATAACACGCATTAAAAATTTATACATACAAAATGAAAATTCAAATTATCAATAAATCTCAGCACGATTTACCAAATTATGAAACTATTGCTTCTGCAGGAATGGATTTGCGTGCCAATATTTCAGAATCAATTACGTTAAAACCTTTAGAAAGAGCTATTGTAAAAACAGGACTTTTTATTGAATTACCAATTGGTTACGAAGCGCAGGTTAGACCAAGAAGCGGTCTGGCGGCTAAAAAAGGAGTAACGGTATTGAATTCTCCTGGAACTATTGATGCAGATTACAGAGGAGAAATAGGAGTAATTTTAGTAAATTTATCTAATGACGATTTTGTTATTGAAAATGGAGAGAGAATTGCCCAGCTAATTGTAGCTAAACATGAAAGAGCAGAATGGATTGAAGTTGAAACACTTTCTGAAACATCTAGAGGTGAAGGAGGCTTCGGAAGCACTGGAGTGAAATAAGTGTTTTTCATTCAAAAATTAAAAGAAAGACCAAACCCCAAGAAGATTTTTTTAAGTCTTCGTATAAAATCGAATAAAGAATGAAAATAATAGTGCCAATGGCAGGCCGTGGATCGAGATTGAGGCCTCATACATTAACAGTACCGAAACCATTAATTCCTGTTGCAGGAAAATCTATCGTACATCGTTTAGTTGAAGATATTGCTAAAATATTAAAAGAACCGATTGAAGAAGTGGCTTTTATTTTAGGAGACGAGGCTTTTTTTGGAAATGATGTTGTAAAAAGTTTAGAAGATCTTGCTCAAGGATTAGGTGCAAAAGCTTCCATCTATCGTCAGGATCAGCCATTAGGAACAGGTCACGCAATC
This sequence comes from Flavobacterium potami, assembly GCF_020026915.1. Lineage (GTDB taxonomy): Bacteria > Bacteroidota > Bacteroidia > Flavobacteriales > Flavobacteriaceae > Flavobacterium > Flavobacterium potami. Next base: position 330,019 of record NZ_JAINUY010000004.1, read on the forward strand.
ATGTGTGCAAAAGAATCTCTTTCAGGGCCAGCTGTAATTGCTTATGCAGATACTTTAATTAGAGCAGATTTTGAATTAGATCCAGAAGCAGACGCTGTAATTTGGGTAAAACAAGTAGATCAGCCAGAAGCTTTTGGTGTTGTAAAACTGAACCAAAATAATGAAATTATAGAGTTGGTTGAAAAACCAAAAGAATTCGTAAGTGACTTGGCAGTTATCGGAATTTATTATTTTAAAGAAGTTGGTGTTTTAAGAAATGAACTTCAAAATGTTTTGGATAATAATATTCAGAATGGTGGAGAATACCAAATCAATGATGGTATTAAAGCGATGATGGCCAACGGAAAAGTTTTTAAAACCGGAAGTGTTGACGAGTGGATGGATTGCGGTAACAAAGATGTTACTGTTGAAACCAATACAAGAATGTTAGGTTTCCTTCATAACGATGGTGAGCATTTAGTTGATTATGGTGTGACTTTAGAAAATTCGACAATTATTCCTCCTTGTTATATTGGAGAAAATGTGGTTTTAAAAAACACTACAATCGGACCAAATGTTTCTCTTGGAAAAGGATGTCATGTAACAGACAGTACAATAAAAAACAGTTTAGTTCAAACGTATTCTCAAATCAAAAATGCTGATTTAGACAATGCAATGATCGGAAACCATGTACGTTATGACGGTAAATTTACCAGCGTTAGTATTGGTGATTACGCTGTTTTAGAATAAAATAAAAATTAAGAAAGTTTCGTTTTGTTTAAAATGTAATTTTTAGAAATGATCAGAAAAAGAGTTTTTACGGTATTGTTTTTTGCTTTATTTAGCACATCGTTTTCGGTTTTTGCGCAACAGACAGAACCCGAAGATATTGCTATGGCAACAGATGAATATCAAGACTCATTTTATGAATCATTAAAACAAAAAGGAATTGAAAATTATGATAAAGCTATTGTATCATTGGAGAAATGTATCAAACTAAAACCCAATGATGCAGTTGCTTATTTTGAATTAGGAAAAAACTATTTTGCGCTTAAACAATATCAAAATGCGCAAGATGCTTTTGAAAAAGCAACACAGATTGATCCTAAAAATAAATGGTTTTGGCTCGGAATTTACGATGTAAGTTACGAAACCAAAAATTATGCGTTAGCAATAGAAATCATTCAGAAAATAATTGTCTTTGACGAAGAATACAAAGACGATCTAATTTCGTTGTACATGATTACCAATCAGTATGATAAAGCTCTAATTGCAATTAACGAAATGAATGAAAAGTTCGGAAAATCTTCTGATCGTGAAATTTATAAAGCACAGATTTTATCTCAAGGAAAATACCAAAATGCTGAAATTGACAATTTAATTGAGCAGATTAAAAAAGATCCAAAGGAAGAATCCAATTATGTAAATCTCATTTTTTTATATTCAAAAAATAATGAAAATGAGAAATCTTTAAATGTTGCCAAACAATTGGCGAAAGAAATTCCAACTTCTGAATGGGCACAGGTGAGTCTATTTAAAGGATATTTGGATGCGAATCAGGCTGATAAAGCTATAAAATCAATGAATGTGATTTTGGCAAGTTCAAAAATTGATTCAAAAATCAAACATAGAACTTTGAATGAGTTTTTGATTTATGTGAATAAGAATCCACAATATTCAGCAGATTTAGAAAAAGCCATTTCGTATTTTGATAACGATAAAGACGTTGATGTTGCTAAAGAGATTGGAAAATTTTATCATAGTAAAGGTCAGTTCGAAAATGCAATTAAATATTACGAAAAAGATTTAAAGGCACATTCAGACACAGATCTGGAAACGAATATGTTATTGTTAGAAGCCTATTCTCAGGTAAAACAATACGATCCAATGACCAAAAGAGCAATGATGCTGATTGAAGTTTACCCAAGTCAAGCGCAGTTTTATTATTATGCCGGTTTAGGAAACAACCAGATAAAGCAGTTTAAAAATGCTAAAACGGTTTTAGAAATGGGTCTTGATTATGTTGTAGACGATGCAAAATTAGAAGCAAATTTTAATATTCAATTGGGAGAAGCATATAATGGATTGGGAGATGCCAGAAAAAAAGAGGAATACTTTTTGAAGGCAAATGAAATATTAAAAAAGAAAAAATAAAATAAGAATCCAGATGAAAAAGTATATATCAATCCTAATATTGTCAATTGCTGTTATTTCGTGTAAAACAAAAGCAGTTGCAGTACAAGGGTCTACAAGCCAAACAGTTGCGCCAAAAGAAGACAAAAAGGTAATAGAAAAACATTATGAAAATAAATTAGATTTTTCTACCCTGTACATAAAAGCAAGTGCAAAATACGTTGATGAAAAGCAAAGCCAAAATGTTAGTGCAGACATCAGAATTGAAAAAGACAAGCAGATTTTAATAAGCGTACGTTTCTTAGGAATCACAATGGCAAAAGCCTTGATAACACCTTCTTCAGTAAGTTATTACGAAAAAATAAACAGTACATATTATGAAGGTGATTTTACAAGTTTAAGTAAATGGTTAGGAACAGATTTAGATTATAACAAAGTGCAGAACTTATTGGTTGGTGAAGCATTTGACGATTTAAGAAAAGGAAAGTATACACAGACAATTGTAGATAATCTTTTTAGATTGGATGAAGAAAAAGAGAGTAATTTAAAGAAGTCTTTTTTCTTAGACAGCGAAAAATATCTGATTCAAAAAGAAGAGATTTCGCAACCTTCAGAAAACAGAAATTTACAAATCAATTATTCAGACAATAAAGTTTTCAATCAAGGAATCCTTCCAACAAGTATAGAAATCAATGCTGTTCAGCCTAAAGGAAAGACGAATATTAATTTAAATTATAATAATATTTCATTTAACGAAGAACTTTCTTTTCCTTACAGTGTTCCGAGTGGTTATAAAAAAGTTACAATTCAGTAAATTTGCAAAATAAAAATAGAAACATGCCAAAATTTCTCCTAAGTCTAGTTTTAATATGTGCCACTACATTTGTGTGGGCGCAGGATTCTCAGCAAGAAAAACTGGAACAGCGTAAAGCTCAAATTCAACAGGAAATCAGAGACAATGAAAAAATGCTTCAATCTGTTCGAAAAAAAGAGAAATCTGCTGTAAATGAATATTTAATTCAGGCTAATAAAATCAAACTTAAAGAGAAATTAATTAATACAACTGCAAAGCAGGAAAGACTGATTAGCAACGACATGTACATTAATCAGGTTCAGGTTAATAAGCTGAAAAAAGAATTAAAGGTTTTAAAAGAAGACTATGCCGAGATGATTTTAAAATCATACAAAAGTCGTTCAGAACAAAGCCGTGCCATGTTTATTTTGTCTTCTGAAAGTTTTTTACAAGCTTATAAGAGAGCGCAATATTTAAAACAATATACCGCTTTTAGAAAAAATCAAGGTCTTGAAATTCAATCTAAAACAGCTCAATTAGTTGATTTTAACGCAAAATTAGACGGACAAAGACAGGTTAAAAAGAAGATTATTGCCGAAAACCAAAAAGAAAAAGTGACTCTTGAAGTAGAAAAAAAAGAGCAGCAAAAATTGGTAAATTCGCTTAAAAAAGATAAAAATAAAATCGCTGCAGATATTCGATCTAAGCAAAGTGAATCTAAAAGAATTGATAGACAAATTGATCGTTTAATTCGTGAAGCGATTGCAGAAGCCAATAGAAAAGCTGCAGCAGAAAGAGCCAAAGCAAATCCTGGTTCTGCAGAGACAAAAGCGCCTGTTTCTTCTTCTAAAATTGTAATGACTCCAGAAGATAAAGTTCTTGCGGCAGATTTTAAAGCAAACAGAGGAAGACTGCCATGGCCTGTAGAAAAAGGATTTATTTCTCTAGGATATGGAGATCAGCCACACCCGTTGCACCCTTCAATTACAGTACACAATTCAGGAGTTGAAATTACGACCGAAGATGGCGCCAGTGCCAGAGCAGTATTTGCAGGAGAAGTTTCAAAAGTTATCGTTTTATCTCCAGTAAATAAAGCGGTTGTTATACAGCATGGAGACTATTTTACGGTATACCAAAACTTAAGCTCAGTTTCAGTAAGTCAGGGCGATAAAGTAACAATTAAACAAAATATAGGAAGAGTTAGAACAAGTGGTGATACAGGAAAAACAATTATTAAATTCCTGATTATGCAAAACACTTCAAATAATAATCCGGAAGGATGGCTGCAAAGCAGATAAAAATTTAAGGGAGCAATTAAGCTCCCTTTTTTATTTCAATTTTAGTTTAATCGTATTGTTCTAAAAAGTATTTTACTACATCGGTTGTGGTTACTATTCCTTTAAGTTCGCCTTTATCAACAACGGGAAGAGCGTGAAAATCTTCTTTTACAAAAATTTCAGCTAAATCTCTAATAATGGTATCTGGCGTCACGGTTTTTGGTTTTGAAGTCATTACCTGAGGAACGGTCAACATTTCTAGAATTGCTTCATCGGCATTTTCTTGACCTTCAAACAAGGCTCCAAAAGTTAGTCTGTTAACGTCGGTTCGGCTTATAATTCCAATTACTTCTTTGCCTCTTACAATCGGAATGTGACGAATTGCATTTGCTTTTAATTTTTCGACTACGGTTTTAAGTCCATCATTTTCATTTGCAGTCACTACGGTTTTAGTCATAATGTGACTAATTGGTTCTCTTTTTTTCATGATATTTTGGTTATTATTCTATATAAAGGTGTAAAATATTTCATACAAATAATATGATTTTTATCATCTTTAAAAGCTGAAAATAAGAGTATTAGTAGGTGAAAAAAGAGCAAAGAAGAGATTCTAATTTTAAGAAAACGATTAATAGAGATAAAAATCATTCTATTGTTCATTTAGAAATTGTTTAGAGTCAAATTTAAAAGTAGTATTTTTGCAGTATGGAAACAAATAGACAGAAAAAAATAGGCGGTGTCATTCAGAAAGATCTGGTTGATATCTTGCAAGGTGAAGTGCGAAAAAACGGAATTACTAATTTGGTAATTTCAGTATCCAAAGTAAGTGTAACTACAGATTTATCTGTAGCGACAGTATATTTAAGTATTTTTCCACAAGAAAAAGCAAAAGAAACTTTAGAAGCAATAAAAACAAATACTACTTTAATAAAACATGATTTATCGCAGCGCGTTCGTTTGCAATTACGTCGTGTTCCAAATTTAGTTTTCTTTATTGACGATTCTTTAGATTATATCGAAAAAATCGACAATGCACTTGCTGGAAAAGAAAATCCAATAGAAAATCGTGATCTTTTAGAAAAAAGAAGAAAATCATAAATTGAATTTCCCTTTATACATAGCCAAACGTTATATTTTTAGCAGTAGTAAAAATAATGCTATCAATATCATTAATCGTATTGCCAGCATGGGAATCATTGTTGGTACGATGGCTTTGTTTGTGGTTTTATCCGTTTTTAGCGGATTAAAAGTTTTCAGTCTCTCCTTTACAAATGAAATAGATCCTGATTTAAAATTGGTTACGACCTATGGAAAATCATTTTTAATTACTCCGAATCAGGAAGATCAAATTAAGAAAATCAACGGCGTTGTTTCTTACACAAAAATTATCGAAGAACGAGTTTTGTTTTTATTTAAAGACAAACAACAAGTTACTTATTTAAAAGGAGTAGATAGTTCTTATGCTGGTGTTAATGACATCAGAAAAAAACTTTTTAATGGACAATGGCTAAAACCAGATAGTTTTCAGGTTGTAATTGGATATGGTTTAGCTCAAAATTTCTCTTTAGGAATTCTAGATTTTGAAAACCCGCTTCAGATTTTTGCGCCAAAACCAGGAAAAGGAGCAATCGATAATCCGGAAGAAGCATTCAATAAAACAGATGTTCTGCCTGTTGGAATTTATTCTATCAGCGAAGATTTAGACTCAAAATATGTGTTTGCAGATTTAGGTCTAACACAGGAGTTACTAATGTATAAACCCAATCAGATTTCTGGAATCGAATTTAAATTGAAACCAAATGCAGATGAAAATGCAATCAATGCACAACTGAAATCAATATTTCAAAATAAAATTACGATAAAGAACAGAGCGCAGTTAAACGAGTCATTGTACAAAATGCTCAACACAGAAAATATTGCCGTTTATCTGATTTTTACTTTGGTAATTATTGTGGCACTTTTCAATTTAATCGGAGCATTGATCATGATGATTTTAGAAAAGAAAGGAAACTTAAAAACGCTTTTCAATCTTGGAACAGACATCAATCACCTTCGCAGAATATTTTTACTTCAAGGAACATTACTAAGTGTATTTGGCGGTTTAATAGGACTGGTATTGGGCATAATTTTGGTAATCTTACAACAACAATTTGAGTTGATCATGATTACTCCAACACTTGCATATCCCGTAGTTTTTACCGTAGAAAATGTGCTAATTGTGATGACAACTATTATTTCTTTAGGATTTGTCGCTTCATTAATAGCAAGCAGTCGTGTTAGCAAAAAATTGATTGAGTAATTTTTACTAAGAAATATTACTTATATTTACCGCCATAAATTACTACAGCATATGATTGTTTCTGCCTAATCCTATTTTATTTTTTAGAATAATTAGGATACTTACGTTTACTTTTTTTAGCTCAGATTATAAAATATTTGGGCCAATATTATCATTTATCCTAAAATATCATGACAGAAACAACGATAAAGAAAAGTCTATTTTCTAAAATTTTTACCACTTTAAAACAAGCTTTAAAAGGTGACGAATCATTTGACTATACTTCTGGAAGTATAAAAAAAGCCGTAATTCTTCTAGCCATTCCTATGGTTTTAGAAATGATGATGGAATCGGTTTTTGCATTAGTCGATTTGTATTTTGTTGGGCATTTGGAACATAGCAGTTTTGCTATTCAGACCGTTGGTTTAACCGAATCGGTATTGACTGTAATTTATTCTCTTGCCATCGGAATGAGTATGGCGGCAACAGCAGTTGTAGCGCGACGTATTGGAGAAAAAGATCCGATTTCTGCAGCAAAAGCAGGTATGCAAGCTATTATTGTAGCATTTGCAGTTAATAGCTTGTTGAGCATTTTCGGAATTATTTATGCGAAAGATATTTTGATTTTAATGGGTTCTTCTATAGAATCGGCTGAGCACGGTTATCAATTTACACAAATTATGATTGGTTCTAGTTTGTGTATTATGCTTTTGTTTTTAATAAATGGAATATTTCGTGGTGCAGGAAATGCAGCAATAGCCATGAAAAGTCTTTGGATTGCCAATATCTGCAACATTATTTTATGCCCAATTTTAATTAACGGTTTCGGACCAGTTCCAGCTTTCGGATTAATTGGTGCAGCTTTGGCAACAACTATTGGAAGAAGTATTGGAGTTTTATATCAGGTTTATCATTTGTTTTTTGGAAATGGAGTTTTAAAAATTAAAGTTTCATATTTCGCTCCAGATTTCAAACAGATAAAAGCTTTAATAAAAATTGCGGCTCCTGGAATTTTACAATTCGTAATTGCATCTTGCAGCTGGATTTTTTTGGCGCAATTAGTAGCCACAACAGGAGGAGATCATGGTTCGGCAGGATATCAGACGGCTTTGAGAATAATGATGTTTTTTATTCTTCCAGCTTGGGGATTGAGTAATGCGGCCGCTACTTTGGTTGGACAAAACTTAGGAGCCAAACAAATCGAACGTGCCGAAAAATCAGTTTACACAACCGCGAGATATAACGTGATTTTCATGGCTTCGATTATGATTATTACTTTAGCTTTTGGACAATATATTATCTCATTTTTTACGAATGATGAACAGGTAAAAACCATTGCGATTGAAGCTTTACAAATCATGAGCATCGGATTTATTTTCTACGGAATTGGAATGGTTTTGATCAATACTTTTAATGGAGCAGGAGATACTTGGACACCAACTGGAATTAATTTTTTCGGCTTTTGGCTATTCCAAATTCCTTTAGCTTTTGTATTGGCAAAACATTTTAATATGGGACCAACGGGAGTTTTTATTGCTATTCCGGTTGCTGAAACTGCGATTACCTTGGCAGGAATCTTTTTTTATAAAAGAGGAAAGTGGAAGAGGGTTCAGGTTTAGAAATACTATTTGTACAATATTTCTTAAATTTTAGCGTTGAAATTTACTTAACACCAAAACAAAATTAGTATGAAAACCAACAAAAAAATTTTAGGAATTATTAGTGCAATATTTTTATTTGGGCTTTTTGCTTTTATACCATTAGAAGAAAAAAAGATAATTGTAATTGATGCTGGTCATGGAGGACATGATCTTGGGAAAGACCTGTATGGATTCGAAGAAAAATCAATTACCGAATCGCTTGCGAAAAAAATCAAACAACTTAATAGTAATGCAAATGTTGAAATCATTTTGATTAGAGAAGGTGATACAAGTATGGAATTAAAAGAAAGAGTTGCTATCATAAATAACATAAAGCCAGATTTAGCAATATCACTACACGTCAATTCAAACTTAAATATGAAGGCCAATGGAGTTCAAGCATTTATTCCTTCTAATGAAACATTTAGAGACAAATCAAAAGCGATTGCTGAAATTATAACAGATAAATTGGCGGCAACTGGAAATCTTCAAAAGAGAAACACAACAGAAGCTCCTTTTTATATTTTAAAAAATTCAAATTGTCCTGTTATGACTTTAGAAATAGGATTTTTATCAAATGAAAATGATAGAAACTATATTACAAGTGAAAAAGGGCAAAACGAAATTGCAGATAAAATCTTAGAATCATTAAATTAGAATGATTTATATAAAATGAAAAAGACCTTCAATATTGAAGGTCTTTTTTTATGATTTTAAACAAATTCGTATCCTGCGTAAACCTGTTCGATTTCTTTCATGATGGCAAATAAATCTTCAGGCGCGTCAGTGGTAACTAATTTTTGTTTGAATTCTTTAAACGAATGAATTCCTTTGAAATAATTGGTGTAATGACGGCGCATTTCTACAATTCCCAAACGTTCGCCTTTCCAATCCATTGACCATTGCAAATGATTTCTGGCAGCTTCAACACGATCAATAACTGTTGGAGCAGGTAAGTGCTCACCCGTTTTGAAATAGTGCTTGATTTCATTAAAGATCCACGGATAACCAATTGCAGCACGACCAATCATGATTCCGTCAATTCCGTATTCGTTTTTATATTGTAATGCTTTTTCCGGACTGTCGATATCGCCATTTCCGAAAATTGGCATTGTAATTCTTGGATTGTTTTTTACACGTGCAATATGCGACCAATCAGAATGACCTTTATACATTTGAGCACGAGTTCTGGCGTGAATTGTCAAAGCTTGAACACCAATATCTTGAAGTCTTTCTGCAACTTCATCAATGTTAATAGAGTTTTCGTCCCAGCCTAAACGCGTTTTTACTGTAACTGGCAAATTAGTTCCTTTGATAACGGCTTGTGTCAAGCGCACCATCAAATCCACATCTTTTAAAACTCCAGCACCAGCACCTCTGCACACTACTTTTTTTACCGGACATCCAAAATTGATATCCACTAAATCGGGTTTTACAGTCGAAACGATTTTAGACGACATTTCCATCGCTTCTTCATCACCACCAAAAATCTGGATTCCAACAGGACGTTCGTAATCAAAAATATCCAGCTTCATTCTACTTTTAATAGCATCACGAATCAATCCTTCCGATGAAATAAATTCAGAGTACATCATGTCAGCTCCGTGCGTTTTGCATAATCTGCGAAACGGCGGATCACTAACATCTTCCATCGGTGCGAGTAATAAAGGAAATTCGGGTAATTCTATGTTGCCAATCTTGACCATCTTCAATATTTTTTGCAAAATTACAACTTTTTAATCGAATTGGCACAATTCGAGTGACAAAGGCTCAAAGTAACAAAGGGACAAAGTTTTTCTAAACTAAACTCTAAATCATTTACAACCAAATATTTGTCATTTTGACCGAAGGGAGAAATCACACAAGAAACTCCACAAAGTATATCCAATCTTTGCAGATTTACGAGTGTGATTTCTCCCTTCGGTCGAAATGACAATAAAACTCATTTATAGTTTAGATAAGAAACCTTTGCAACTTTGTCCCTTTGTTACTTTGTCCCTATATTAAGCCCTATAATCAAAAAATCGAATTGGTTTTCGACTCATTGGATTAAATACCAAAGGATTCAGAACTTCCTTTGAAGCAAATTCAATCTTTGGTGTTACTCTCAATTTAGCTCTAAAGTGATCTTTAATTTCCTGAAGAAATTCTGGAGATTGATTTTTTGCAGCAATTTTGATCAGGATTTCATCTGTACCTAAATCGTTTGTTGAGATTTCAATCAAATGATTTTCGATATTGTCAAAACTGCTCAAAACATCATTCATCGCTGGCGGATATAATGTTGTTCCTTTATATTTTATCATTTGTTTTTTACGACCGACAACTGGTCCAACGCGCAAAGTATTTCGTCCACAAGCACAAGGTTCATTATGAAGTTGCACAATATCTCCGGTTTTAAAACGCAATAATGGCATGGCTTCAATTCCTAAAGTAGTAAAAGTAAGTTCGCCGGTTTCACCGTTTTTTACAGGAATATTATTTTCGTCCAGAACTTCAACAATGATTAATTCCGGATGATGATGTCCGCCTTTTCCGTGTTCACATTCTGTAAAAGCGGTGCTCATTTCTGTTGAAGCATAAGTAGAAAACAACTTAATATTCCATTTATCGGTGATTTTTTTCGATAGAATATTCATTGAGAAATCTTGTTCTCTTAAAGATTCTCCGATGCAAATTGCCCCTTTTATACTCGAATTATTGTAGTCGATTCCGTGAATTTCGGCGTATTCAATTAATTTTAAAAGGAAAGAAGGAACCGTAATTAAGTAACTCGGATTGTATTTTAAAATCGAATCCCATTGCATTTCGGGAATTCCCGCGCCAACACGAATTACGCCGACTTTCAATTTTCTAAGACCAAGAAAATAAGCCAGACCGGCCATAAATTTTCGGTCAATTGTGGTCATTAATTGTACCACATCGCCTTCTGCAATTCCGGCGCAGGCAAACGAAATCGCTTCATTGTAAGCCAAACGATCCAAATCAGAATCGGTTAAACCAAAAGTGACAGGATCTCCTAAAGTTCCTGAAGTTGATGCGTAATCGATAATTTGATGTTGCGGAACACACAAAAAATCATCATTATATTGTTGTAAATCTTCTTTCGTGGTAACAGGCAAAAATTGTAAATCTTCAAGCGTTTTAACTTTCGAAATGTCAATATTTTGTCCCGCAAAAAGTCTTTTGTAAAAAGGAGAATTCTCGCTGATGTAAGCCAAAAGTTCAACTAATTTTTTTTCTTGAAAAATTTTAATTTCTTCTAAAGAATCTTTTTCTATTGCTGGAATCATTTTAATTTTCTTTTGACTTTTTTTAAATATTTTTCAATTTCTTCTTTTTCAGGAACTGTCGTAATTTCATGCGTTAAAGCTTTTTCAAAATTAAGCTTTGCTTGCCCATATTCCTTTTTTTGGTAAAAGTACAATCCTGTCTTATAATATACAACCCAATAATTAGGGTTTAATGCTTGATAATTCTGAAGAAACTCAGAAGAAACAGTTTCTTTCTTTTCTAAAAGAGAGTCTATTTTAGAATCTTCTATTTTAAATTTTTTATAATTCTGATAAGCAGTAGTTTCTAAAAATGGATCTTTGGCAATATTAAGATTTTCTTTTTGAAAAGATTGAACGTCATTTTTTCTTTCTCCAAAAACAGCATTCAAATCATAACAGATAAATTCGCCCAATTGATACGGATTTGCCGAAACCCAAACTAATTTTTCTTTTGGTTTAAAGATAATTCCGTGATGTGCCATTAATTGATTTAGAGCTTTTTCTGAACCAAAACCTAATTCAATGTTTTTTAAACCTTCTTTATTTCGAAGAATTTCAGAAGCAATTTCCGGATTTACTTTTGGGTTTTCAGACAGCAATTCCTGCATTCTTTCATAGCGATATTCAGAATGACTATTGGCAATTTGTTCCAAATTTCTTTTATCGGCTGCAAAAGCCTCACCCTGAAAATGATTCGAACAAATTAATTGATCTGTATTGAGAACATCGTAAACATCCATTTTGTTTGGCGAGACTTCAATTAAAATCGCTTTGTTATCATGAGCGCTTCCAACCATAATTGATTCAGAAACAAATACTTTTCTGTTTTTTGCAATCGCAATTGCCTCGTCTAGATTTTTGGCATGCTGTAAAATCTCGCGGGTTAAAATCGAAATCGGAGTTTTTGCTACAAGTGGAATTTTAGATTTTGAAGCATTTATCGTAACGGTCAAACCTTCAAGATTCATTCCGGAAACCGCGCCAATCATTCCGGGCCAAGTCACCATCATAAACGGATTTCCTTCTTTTGGTTTTATAAAGGCAATTATTTTATTTTCCGCGAAAGCGTCATTCACATAAAAATCAAAGTTTCGAGCCAAGATTAAATTTCCATCTTCTGATTTTTCGTCCCAAGCTGCAAAAGAAGAACAGCCCACTAAAGCCAAATCCTGAAGCGCGTGTCCAATATCGTGCGCGGCATGCAAATACAAACCCCGTTGATATTGCGGTGCGATATTGTCAAATTCGTTCGAAGTATATTGAGAAACCCCATAAATCTCAGTTTGATATTCTTCTGGAACATTTAAATATAGTTTCCGATTGAACCATTTTAAGAATTGACGAAGTATTTTCTGTTGAAATTTTGACGGAACAATATCTGTTATTTTCGAGAAAAAAATGCGTTGTTGTTTTTTTAGAAGCGAATCGGTCAAAGCGCCCGTTGTGAGTCCGATTTCTAGTGGATCGCCTTCAACGTACAATTCCCAAACGCCTTGTTTATTTTTTAGAAATGAATTTTTTCCAGAGGTAAAAATGCTGTCAGAAACTCTAGAAACAACCGGTTTTGTATTATTAAAAGCAGTAAGATCTGGTTTATGATTTTTGGATTTGGAAGTACCACAGGAAGTCAGCAAAATTAAAAAACCGATAAAAAAGAAATATAGAATTCGGTTTTTCATAATGAGATTATTCAGATGCTTTTTTAATTTTTTCCAGCAGATATTCTTTTCCTACAATTTCTGAGCAGGTTACAACCGCTCCAACCGTAACACCCAAGACACCGTGCATGTTAATACTTTGGCCTGTAAGATAAAGATTTTCTAACTTAGTTTTAGAAGGAATTAACGTTTTCATCGGATTATTTGAATCTTTAACATATCCGTACATGTTTCCGCCGTCGCCGCCAATATAATCGCGATAAGAAAGTGGAGTAGAAGTGTGAATAGATTTTATGCAATCTTTTATTCCTGGGAATTTCTTTTCTACTTCTTCTAAAAATCTAGCTGCTTTTCTCGTTTTGAATTCCTCATAACTTTCACCTCGGTCATTTTCTTCAAAAGTGGTATTGAAGGTGTTTTCCCAATTTTTAACATCATCATATTTCATGTAAGTCAAAAACGTGATTCCGTCTGCCCATTCTTCTTCTTCTTTTGATGGACTCATAGAAGCCATAAAAGTCTTTGGCCAAGAGTTTTCGTCATAATCATACGAACTCCAAACTTCATTACTACTTTTAAAATGGTAGTAATTATGATTGATGTATTTGAAAGTTTTAGGTTTAAAAACGATATACAAACTGAAAGCAGAAAGTACGCTTTCGAGATTTTGAATTCTGCTGAAAAAGGGTTTTCTGAAATTTTCCTGCCCTGCCAATTTTAAAGTCGTTTTGGGTTCGATATTAGAAATAAAAAATGTTCCCGAAACAGCTGTTCCATCTTTTATTTTAACCGAATTCACTTTATGATTTTCAACTTCAATTTTGATAACTTCCTTATGTTTAAAGAATTCGCCACCATATTTTTTAAGTTGTTTCAGAAGTTGTTTGGTAATCTGACTTCCACCATTTATGCAACGCCAAGAACTTTCGATATAAGAATTGACAATCAACGCATGAACGTAAAATGGAGATTTTTCGGCAATTCCGGCATAAAGAAAATTCGAACCCGCCAAAACAGCTTGTAATTTTTCGTTTTGAGTAAAGGCATCTATTGTTTCTTTCGCGTTAAGCGTTAAAACTTCATCGTCATATCTGCCTTGCGATTCGAGATTATAGAGAGGAAAAGCTTTGCAGACTTCTTTTATTTTTTGACAATATCTTTCCAGATTTTCTTTTTCTTCAGGGAAATATTCAGTCAGTTTTTCAATAAAATTTTCAAATCCCTGCGCATGTGGATATTCGATTTTATCATCATCAAAAGAAATAATATCGAAACCATTTTCGTCTAATTTTTTTAGATTTAAATGATCCATTATTCCAATATAATTGAAATATTGATGCAGATTTTGGCCTTCGCCTAAACCTCCGATATAATGAATTCCAGTATCAAAAATGGTTTTATCTCTTACAAATGTCTGCAGATTTCCGCCATATTGATTGTTTTTTTCGAGTACACAAACGCTGTAACCTTCTTTTGCCAGAATAACGGCAGAAACTAATCCGCCTAAACCGCTGCCAATTATGACTACATCGTACTCTTTTTTCATTATTTTTTCTTTAAAACAAGTAAAGCATTTTCTTCAGAAACAATCTCGAAATTTTCAAACTGATTTTTCAAACGAGAACAATTTACTAAAATTATAAAAGAAACATTTGGAATAATCTTTTGGAAATCATTTTGATCAGAAATCAAAAGAACATCATATTGATTTTCAAATGCTGATTCTAAATTGTCCAGATAAATTATTTTTCTCTTTTTAAGGAAATAATTCGTTTTGGCAACCAGCAATTTTTCTTGATCAGTAATAAAAGAAATTATTTTTCGCTGTGGTTCTTGCAAAGCCAATAAAACATCCAATTGCCCGTAATCATTTCCTAAATGCAGGATTTTTGCTTTTGGCTGAATGTGTTTATTTAAATTATAATAAATTTCGAGATTTTGTTTTAAATCTTTCTTGACGCTGTTTCCAACTTCAATTTCTTTATAATCGTAACTGTTGATTACCATAGATTTAAAATAATCTGGACCTTCAAGCTTTTCACGAATTTTGCGATATTCTGCTTTAAAGAACGAACTTATTTGTTTGGTTCTTTCAGCATAATTATGTCCAAATGAGAGATTGTCTGGCGAAATTCTTTCTAAAATAGTAAGTGTAAGCGAACTTTTATGAATGACAAAATCGCCTTTAGGAATGGCCTCTGAAGCACCGTGAATAACAACTGGAACAATATCTAATTTAAATTCTTCTGCCAAAAAGAAAGCGCCTTTGTGAAATCTTTTGATGACATTGTTTTCTGAACGGGTTCCTTCCGGAAAAACCATTAAGGAATAACCTTCGTTTACTTTTTTACGCAAATGTTCCACGCCACCTTCAATGCCTTCTGAAACGGGATAGAATCCGGCTTTGCGAACAATTCCGCCAAAAATGGGAGAGTTGTAAACCCAATCACTTACTAGAAAAATGATTTTTGGGCTTAAACTTCCAATAGCTAAAATGTCTATAAAAGAAGAATGATTGGCAATAATTACGGCTGGTTTTTCGAAAGTTTCCTGATAATTATTGACGATATTTTTTCGGATAAAAGGATTCGAATACAAGACCGATTTCATCAATTTTGAAACCACATATCGAAATGCTTTCATTTTGGTTTTCGCTTTAAGCGGAATAATCGGCATTAACGTAAAACTGAAAACAGACATTACAATTCCGCCCAAACCATAATAAGCAAATGAAATAACACCATGAATAAAAGTGCGTAATTGAAAAGGCGGATTTCCTTTTTTTGAACGATTGGACAAAAACACCTTGAACAAAATCGGATAGAAAATAAACGTAATAATTAATGCCGCGAAAACCCCGATTAACGAAACCGATGAAATAGAAGTTAAGGCCGGATGTTTTGCAAAAATCATCGCACCGATTCCTAAAATCGTGGTAATTACCGCTAGAATAATTGAAGTTCTGTAAATGGCAATTTCGTTTTTTCCGTTGGTATATTCTTTCTGTAAAGCGCTGGTCATGAAAATACTAAAATCGACTCCGTGGCCAAAAATCAAGGTACAGACAATCATACTGAAAATATTCATTTGAATGCCAAAAATGCCCATAATTCCTGCTGTTACAATTCCGGTTAAAGCAATTGGAATACAGCTGATAATAACCAATTCGATTCTTCGGAAAAAGAAAAACAGAATTAAAATAACCGCAACGAATGAATAATTGACAAGGGAATTGAAATCGGTTTTTAAAGTGCTGAAAAACGTTTCGTTCATCTGCTGACGATCAATTGCAATTACATTTTCTTCAGATGAAGTCATTTTTACAAAAGCATCTCGTTGTTCTGGAGCCACTTTTACTAATGTAGAAATGGTGTAAAAACCATTTTTTTCGGTTATAAATTCTTTTAACTGAAGGGCTTGAATTTTTAAATAATCGTCGGCCGAAATCGGTTTGAAATCAAAATTTAAATGATCAAAGAATAAATTATAAGTTGTGGGTTTAAATCCGAGTTTTGAACCTTCGGCAATTAATTCGGATTGAACGAATTGTTTTTTCTGCGAATTCCAAAATGAATTCCATTTTTCAATTTTTTGAAGCTGTTCTTTTTGCGAAAGCACAATTCCGCCAACAGAACTAAAATTCAGAATTTTATGTTTTTGTTTTGCTTCGTTTAAATCCTGGAAAAGGCGACTATTGTGTTGCAAAGCTTCTTCCATTGTTTTTCCATAAGAGGCAACATAAATGGTTTTTGAAGTTAAACTCGTGCTTTCTTCCAATTGCTTTTCGGCAGCTTTTATTTCTTTTGGCACAAAATTCAATTGCGACAAATCGTTGTTAAAACCAACATCATTATACGTAAAACAACAAATAATGGTAATGATTACGCAAAATCCGATTAAGAATTTGTTGTTGTGAAATGAAAAATGAGCCATTTTATCAATGACATTTTTCTTATGTTCTGCCGGATTTTCTTTTGGTTTATATAAATGAGGAACAATCAAAAGCGAGAAAATTGCTGAAGCCATAACGATAACAGCAGCAAAAATTCCTAAGTCATTTAGAGCATCAGATTTTACAAAAAGCAGACATAAAAACGCAACAGCCGTTGTAGAACTGCTCATAATGACTGGCATTGTAATGTCTTTGTACAATGTTTTTACATCGCTATTGTGTTTGTAATGTGTGAGAATATGGATGGAATAATCAATTGTAATTCCCAATAAAATGGAACCAATTCCTAGTGAAATTGCCGAAATCTGTTCTCTGACGATATACAAAAAGGCAACAGCAAATAAACCTCCGAAAACAGTTGGAAGAAAAATAATAAGCGGAATTAAAACTTTGCGGTAAAACAAAATCAGAATCAGCATTAAGGTAAACATCGCGATTGAGGTAGTCAAAATAATGTCGCTTTTAATCTGATTGGCATTGGCAACGGCAATTAAAGCAGAACCAAAGTAACTGATGGAAGTTTTTCCTTTAAACTGCTGATTTAAATTTTCCTGAATCGATTTTAGTTTTCCGGCAAAAATGGTATTCTTTTCTGTTTCGCTTGACGAAATATCAGAAGTGATAAAAAGCAGTAATTTCTTCTTGTCCTTTGTCATTACAAAACCATTGTCGAGCGTAAAATCGTCGCCAAGGTTTAATTGTTGTAATTTTTTTAAAGCAATGAACGAAATCCCAAATGGATCTTGCAGAATAAAATCTTTGGTTACGAATCCAGAAGGAGAAATAATTGATTTGTAATTTCCTTGAACAGTTGCTGCAATACTGTCTTTTTGAATTTTCTGCTGAATGTTTTCGTAATCTTTATCAGTTAGAAAAAGCGGCAGATTATTGTAGACAAAATCAATAGTTTCTTGAATGTTTTCTTCGTCGATTTTTCCTTGAATTCCAGTGATATAAGGTTTGCAAGATTTCGAAACACTGTCTGAAAATGCAGTTGCCATTTCTTTTAAATCTTCGGCAGAACCGTTTTTGTCCAAACTAAAAATAACGGTTGTTTTATCGGCAAAATTTAATTGTTTTAAAACTTTGGCGGTAACATCGGTTTTGTCATTTGTTGGAATAAGTTTGGTAATGTCTTCTTCGAATTTTAATCGAGAAGCTAAAAATCCGAAAAGGAGAAGCATCAAAACTGCCAAAAGAACCGATAAAGATTTTCTTCGGTTTACAAATAAATGAATGGCGTAGAAATAATGATGCATGATTTTCGGTTAAGTTTTTTCAGCCACGAATTTCACGAATTTTCACGAATTAATTTGTGCTAATTTGTGAAATTTGTGGCAACCTTTTTTTAAATTTTCGTTTTGTCTTTAGAACTAAAAGCGGTCAAAAGCAAATAACTTATTGAGCCAACAATTATCGCTGAAGCGGATGCTAAAATAAGACTTCCGACGATATATTGCATCGCATTTTTTTGAATATCATCAAAAGTCATGGAACTGTCCAGCATTAATGGCGCGTCTGAAGAAACAAAATAGCTTCCTATTTTTAAAGAACCATATATTATCAACGGAATAAACGGTGGAAAACTTACATTGGAAGTTAAAAAAGCAATGACTTTATTCAACCTGAATAACGCTGCCAAAGTAAACAGAAGAATAGTTTGAAATCCCCAGAAAGGAGAAAGACCAATAAAAATTCCTAAAGCAATGGCAGCCGATTTTTTGAAATTAGAATCGTTGCTTTCTAAAATATCTTCTAAAAAGAATTTCTTAAAGCCTTTTTTTTTTGCTTTCCTAAAGAAATCTCTAGGTTTGATATATAGCAAAGTATTGGTTACCAAAACAGTATTCAAAATACTAATTCGGGTAAAATCTTGAAAAGGACGGAAATGCGAAACTCTTTCAGCTGGATCATACAAAACCTGAATCGGAATATTTTTTACCACAATTCCTTTCCAAGCGGCACGCACAATTACTTCGATTTCAAACTCAAATTTATTGGTATAAAATCGTTTTGGAAGTAATCGTAAAGGATATAATCTAAATCCAGATTGTGTGTCGTCGAGTTTAATACCAGTTTCAAATTTGAACCAAAAATTAGAAAATTTGTTTCCAAAACTGCTCTTTTTTGGAACATTTTCCTGCGTCATGTTTCGACTTCCAATTAAAAGGGAATTCGGTTCGTTTTCAATGGCTTCTAAGAAAACAGGAATATCAGAAGCAAAATGCTGTCCATCAGAATCTATTGTAATGGCGTATTCAAAATTCAGTTCCAGAGCTTTTCTAAAACCATTTCTCAAGGCACGACCTTTTCCCAAATTCTTAGGATGATGAATTTGGGTAAGGGATGTATATTGTTTTAAAATTTCTGCAGTCGAATCGGTAGAACCGTCATTGACAATGATAATATTGGTGGTGAAATCTAAAATAGAATCCAGTACTTTTTTCAGTGTTTTCGGGTTATTGTAAGTGGGTACAATAACGCAAAAGTTAATCGAATTAAGTAATTCCTGATGTGATTTCATGAGGTTTTTTTATTGAGCCTACTTCACGAATTGCCTCTCTTTTTCAGAGAAACTTTTCGATTGTAAAACGAAGTCTTTTAGATATTCTTTCAAAGCCGCACCTTGCGCTGAATAATAAGTCGCTATGAATTTTTTATCTTCTTTAATATTTTTTTTGTAACCCGTAATACCAGGAACATCTTCCTGAACGCTTAAACGAATCATTCGCATTTCGATATTACTTGGATCACTTTTAATGGTAGCTTCAAGAAGTTTTGCTCCTTCTTTAAAACGCTCAATTTTTTCACCTATTTTTTTCTCAAATTTAGAATCTACTAAAATGGATGCCGCTTTGTAAGCCACTATAATTTTATCATCATTGTGAGAAACACCAGCAAGTTTTGCTACAAACTCTTTAGCATTTGCTTCTGATTTTGCAACATCAGGATAAATTTTACGAATAGAAGCCAAGTCTGGAGTGCTGGCAAAATTGATAAACAGTAAAAGTGATATTAGTAATTTCATAATTATAATTTTTTATACACATTGCTTAATTTCAAAGCTGTGGTTTCGTTAAAATATGTGGTGTTTTTCACCTTTACCAAATCATCTTCTGTGGTTGTAATGTCCAGTTCTAAAACAAGCTCCGGGTTGATTTCCGGATTAATAAGTGCCATGAATTTTACATTAGACAAAGTCTGTATCATTAAGGAACTCTGAGTAATAGACTCCGTCAATTCTTTAATAATCTGAATCATGCAAACGCCTGGCATAATTGGATTTCCTGGAAAATGTCCATTAAAAACCTCATGATTGGCATTAACTAATATACGAATTTTATATTTAGAATCGTCCGTTTTTTCTTGTGAAATAACTTTGTAAAAGTCTTTTAATATCATAATTTATTTTTTTCCAAATGTATAAGCTGCTCCAAACTGAAACACCAAGTTATTGCCATCGCCACTTTCGTCAGAGTAATTTATGTAAGCATTCGTAAATCCTTTTTTAATTCTTGCTTCGAATGCGATACCATTTTTTAGGCTATATCCTAGTCCGGCAACAACTCCAAAATCAACATCTTCGCCTTTACTAAAATTGCGTACTGTATTGTTAGAATTTACTTTTATATCATCGGCGATTAAAATATCTGCAAAAGGTCCTGCTAAAGCATAAATATTTGGAGTAAAATTAAATTTATTTATAGTAAGAGCCGAAATGTATTGTAAAGAAACATCTATATTTTGATTACTTTGAGTTGCTAACATATAGGCAGGGCCTTTTCCTCCTTGTCTTGAGTAGGTTAATTCAGGTTGAAGCGTATAAACTTTCCCTAATTTTAAAGCCCCAAAACCTCCTAAATAAAAATCTGTTTTGCTACCCAGATCGGTATTTGTTATTTTAGAAACGTTAACTCCGGCATGAATTCCCGGTTTAAAAGTTACTTGTGCCTGTGTTTTGGCAAATGAAAAAAAAGTTAGTGCGATTGTCGCTAAAGTAAATTTGTTCATGTTTTATTTTACGTTAAAAGAATATGAAATACCGATTTGAAAATTAATATTCGTGTTGTAATCGCCAAAAAGATAATCATTATTAGAATCGTTAGTGTAGTAATCACTATCCAGTATATCTAGGAAACCTTTCTTAAATCTAGCCTCAAAAGCAAGTCCGCTCGGCATTCGATATCCAAGACCTATATTAAAAGCCAGATCATTGTAGTTTTTTCTTCGAACCAAATTATCATTTAAGCGAACATCCAAAGAAGGGCCGAATAAAACCTGAAAACCTTCAAAAGTAAATTTATTGATCATGGAAAAAGTCAGGTAATCCAATTTCAAATCTAAATATTCTACTTTTTGTGTATTAGTTTCAGGATCTGTAAAGTTTCTCGCAACATTGTTTGATCCTTGTTTCACATAATTAATTTCAGGTTGTAAGGCATATTTTTTGGTTATGTTTATTTCACCAAAACCACCAAAATAAAAATCAGGCCTGTAATCTGCATGCATTTCAGAAATGGTAGACAAAGATAAACCACCTCTCAAACCAGGTTTAAAGTTTACTTGTGCCTGAAGATTTGTGATGGCAAAACAAGTAAATAAAATAAGAGCTATTTTTCTACTGTACATTATTTTACTTTAAAAGTATAACTGATACCAATTTGGAAAACCTGATTTAAGATGGCATCATCAGCATAGTATCCGTCGTTATCATAATAATCATAACCATATATATCTACCAATCCTTGTTTGATTCTTGCTTCAAAAGTTAATCCATTTGGCAAGGTATAACCAATACCACCAACTATTGCCAAATCAAAATCTTCCGGATCTGAATTGATATAATTATCGCCAACTTTTAAATCTAAAGAAGGTCCTGCCAATAGATGAAAACCTCCGCCTCCAAAATTAAATTTAGCGACTGCGCCAAGCGTTAAATAATTTAACTCGTAATTGATACTGCGAGAACTACCGTCATTAAAATATTCTCTTCCTTCATCACCTTGTCTTGAATAAGTTAATTCAGGTTGCAGTGAAAAAAATTTGTTGAATTTAATGTTGACTAATCCACCAACATAGAAATCTGTTTTACTGCTATTATCATCAATATTAGTTAAAGTTGATACATTTAAACCACCACGAAGTCCAGGATTAACCTTTACTTGTGCCTGCGATGATGCAATTCCGATACAAAGAACAAACGCAATTACTACAAATTTTCTCATTTCTAATGGTTTTAAAGTTTATGATTCGTTTAAATTTTCTATTCTGATTTAAAATAATTTAACTCAATTTTCAATTTAATATTCTGATGAATTATCTGAATCTTCTCAGCAAAAATATTGTTTTCTGAATTGAAAAGTAGTGTAAATTTTTCTTTTGTTTTGGATGAATGAACGATCTTTTCTAATTTTTGATCTTTTTTGGAAATAAAAACATAATTGTCTCTTTTTCCATCTGCCGATTTATAAATGTTGGCTGATTCATTTTCAAACTGTTCCTGAATTTGATATTCCTTCTTTAAAAGCAGTCGAAAATCTTCTTTCAAAGTATTGATTAATATTTTTCTATCTAATTCTGATACAATCGAGTTGACTTTAAAATCGTTTTCAGAAATTTCAAAATCCATTAATTTATTGCCGAATTCAGTTGTAAAAACAATTCGATGCGTCGTGTCGTTTATTTTCTTGGCAATAAAAATTCCGGAGATTTCATTTCCGTAAACACTGATGTTAGTTTTGTAAACATAATCGGTTTTGGAATCTGCGAAATACGGAACCGTATAAGACGTTTTATCTAATTTTTTAGGCGTATAATTTTTGGTGACCGAGCCACAAGAAATTAAAAAAACTGCCAGAAAGCAATTAATTAGTAAAAACTGAATCGTCGATTTTTGCATTGATCACTTTATTTTTAAGTACAATTCGAGTGTAATCTTCAGATGATTCCAACAATTTTACCTGAACAACTGTTGCTTCCTCTTTGTCAAAAGTCAGTTCGATTTGTTTAATGTATTTTTTCAGCGTAGCATCTTTCGGAAGAAACTTCGCCAGATTCTGACCTTTTACTTTAAAGTATGAAATCGTAAATTCTTTATCATCAAACATGTTTCCGCTTACGCTTCCAACGATTAATTTATTGATGCGGGCAAAGATTTTACTGTTTCCAATATCAACAGCACTTTTCTTTCCTTCATCATTAATCAGGATTTTTCCATTTTTAAAAGTAATGCTGTAATTGTATGGTTTTTTATATTGCCATTGAAGTAAAGCAGGTTCCTTAAAAACCATTTTTCCTGAAGTTTCAATGTCTTTCGACAAAAAATCCAAATGTTTATACTGAACAAAATCGGTACTTAAAGTCTTGATTTTTTTTGCCACCACATTTACATCTTCCTTAAATTGAGTGATTTCTGCAGCAGTCATTTTTTGTTCCTGAGCAAACAAACTGCCTGAAATAAATAAAATTAGGAATGCTATTTTAGTTTTCATGTTTTAAAATTTTTTTGCCACAGATTAAAGGATTCACACTGATTATTATTTATTAATAAATCCGTTTTTATCAGCGTTTTCGCGTAAGCGAATCCGTTAAATCCGCGTTCAATTGTCATAAGCTTTAAGATTCAAAAGTTCTTCAATCGAAACGACTTGATAATTATTTTGTTGTAAAAATTGCAAAAACTGTTCCAAGACATAAACCGAATGCGGAGCAGTATCATGCAAAAGTACAATTCCGCCGGGAGAAACTCGCTTTTTAATTCGATTCAAAATTAATTCAACATCTGTAGTTCCTCCGTCAAGCGAACGAATATTCCAACCAATTGTTTTATGTCCGGTAATTTTTAAAGCTCTACGAATCGATGGCGTCGTAACTCCATAAGGCGGACGAAAGAAGTTGATTTTTTTGGAAGTAAATTTTTCCAGAAGTTCATCTGTTTTACGAAGTTCTTCGGTTATTTTTTTTGCATTATAAAAATCAAAAAACTTAGAATGTGAGTAGGAATGATTTCCAACCAAATGACCTTCAGAAATTACTTTTTGAAGAATTTCAGGATGCATTTCTATATTTTTTCCAATGCAGAAAAAAGTCGCTTTGGCATTGTATTCTTTCAGAAGATCTAAAACTTTTAAAGTATAAATACTTGGGCCGTCATCAAAAGTAATTGCGATTTTTTTATCTGTTTCTAACGGATTATTGCAAAATGCCTTTACATGATAATTAGATGAAATTCTGGCCGAACCAAAAGCATTTATTCCAATCCAAATAAAAATTACAGCCAAAAAACACCATATATTTATTGCGATATAAAGATTCAGAAGAAACAATAAAAGCAATAAAAAGATAAAAAATATCGAGATGTTTTTATGCGTTATCATTTTGAAAGTAACGTAAAACTATGATTTTTTCCGCTTAATTGATTGTACAATAAAATCGTTTTGTAAGCTGATTTTGTAACCGAATTTACTTTTATAATTTCAGGAATTTCCTGTGTTTTTAAAATTTTTGAAGCCATCCAAAAAGCAAATGCCGAAGCCGTATCGTATTCTCCACTCAAATGTTTGTAATATAAAACAGGAGTTTGAGCAAAAGATTTTTCAGCTAGATTTCTGTAATAATTTTCGAAATCTGCATTTCCGTCAAAACCTAAAACCAAGGCATCGATATCTGAAATCTCTAAATTATTTGTTTTTAGAAAAGATACAATTGCCTCTTCGACTTCGTTTTCTTCTAGAATGTTTACAAGAGAAACATCTAAAAGTTCAGCGTAAGTATTGTCTTTTTTTTCATTTTCTAAAACAAAAAAACTAGCGCCTTCTCCATAAACGGCACCACTTGTTTTAGAGGTTAAAACATCATACGGTGCGGTATTATCTGCTTTAATACGTCCGTTTAGTTTAAAAAGAGCAGTTGTATAATCTCCATTTTCGTCGACACCACCAACCAAAATTGAATTCGCTTCGTCTTCTTCAATCTGCATTTTCGCATCCAAAAGTGCCGATTCAAAAGAAACGGCTCCATTTACGTAAGTGAAATTATACCCTTTACATTGCCGTAAAAGTGCAATTTGCGCACCAACCGTATTATGAGTTGACTGAATAAAAGAAGTCGGAGTCAAAAACTCTTCTTTATTATCTAAAATACTTTTTAGGAATTTTTCAGAATCTTCGATACAACCTAAACCGGTTCCAGTTATAATTGCATCTACGTTTTCAATATGGGCATCTTTCATAGCCAAAGCCGAAGCCACGATTCCGTTTTTTACACCTTTTGCCATACGTCGGCTGGCAGCTGGCGAAATATATTCTTTGTATGCAGGCGGAACAATTGCCAACACATTTTCGTCATGGTTTACGACAGCTTCTTCCAAAAAAACAGTATCAAATGTTTTTTGAGTCGAAATACAGCCTACTCCATTTATATATGTTTTTTTCATTAGCTTTTTGAAAATATAAGGGTAGAACAATTTCCTCCAAAACCAAAAGAATTGGATAAAACGTGTTCGATAGTTTTATTTTTTGCAACAGTTTGTGGCGTCAAATCAAATTCTTCCATTTGAGTTTCAAAATTCAAATTCGGATAAACCACATTGTTTTGAATGGCCAAAACACTGTAAACGGCTTCAATAGCAGCAGCGGCCGCTAAAGTATGTCCGGTAAAAGGTTTTGTAGAACTGAAATCTGGAACTTTTTCGTCTTCGTAAATACGTTTTAGAGCTCTTCCTTCAGATAAATCGTTGTTTGGCGTTGCCGTTCCGTGTACGTTGATGTAATCAATTTCAGAAGGTTTTAATCCTGAAATTTCAAATGCTTTTTTCATTGCCAAGTAAGCTCCATCACCATTTTCTGAAGAAGCGGTTTGGTGAAAAGCATCATTTGCATTTCCGTAACCAGAAACTCTTGCGAGTACTTTTTTGTTTTGTTTGGCTACAACTTCATCCGATTCTAAAACCAAAAAAGCGGCAGCTTCTCCAAGATTTAATCCTTTTCGGGTATTGTCAAAAGGTTTGTTATAATCGTCTGATAAAATCATCAAAGTCTTAAATCCGTTGATGGTGAATTTTGCCAAAGCATCTGCACCGCCTACAATTACACGATCTAATTTTCCCGTTTTGATTAATCTTGCGCCCAACATAATTGAGTTTGCCGCAGACGAACAAGCCGTACTAATCGTTGTAACCATTCCTTTTAAACCTAATTCTTCGGCAATTTTTTCAGCAACATCGCCACCGTCATGACAAGTGATGTATTTTACCAATTCTGGTTTTTCGAAATAATCGTAATAATGTCTTTCCGTCATATCCATTCCACCCACGCTTGTGGCTGAGATAAGTCCGGTTCTAAATTCATTTATATTGGTAATGCCGGCATTTTCAACAGCTTGTTTTGCTGCCAAAGTACCAATCATAGCGGTTCTAGAGAAATTATTGTTCTCGTTTAACTGCAGTTCATTGATAAGTTCATCATTGGTTTTTTTGATTTCACCAACTTTGATTACATCTGCGTGAACCGTCGAAATATTTTGAATGCGAGAAACGCCGATTTTGTTTTCGATCAAAGAAATATAGTTTTCCTCAACCGAATTACCAATCGCAGAAATAATTCCCATTCCCGTTATAGCAACACCTTTCATCTAATTTTAGATTTATGATTTTAGATTTTAGATTAAACTTTGCGTCTTCGCGTCTTTGCGAGCAAATTTCTCGCATTTAAGAGAAAGAAGCTTTTAATTTAATCTCGCAAAGTCGCAGAGTCGCAAAGTTTTTAAGCTTTTTTAAATAGCAACTCTTGCTTTACAAAGTTTATGCAAATTACTTCGTTCTGTTAGCGCTGATATAAGCAGCCATAGTTTCGATAGATTGGAAAATTGTTTTTCCTTCTTTCGGATCAACTAATTTAATTCCGTAGTCTTTATCTAAAATCACGATTAATTCAAGTGCATCAATCGAGTCTAAACCTAAACCGTCTCCAAACAAAGGGTCGTTATCTGCAATGTCTTCTACTGCGATATCTTCAAGGTTTAAAGTTGTTATGATTTTGTTTTTTAATTCTTCTTTTAATGCTTCCATGATTATTTATTATATAATGTATTGATAGTTTCGTTTTTATATTCTGTGTTTTCTTTTGTACTAATCGTGCAAAGAAAAGCTTTATAATTGTCATTAAAAAATTCTACCCAACCGCACAAAACCGTGTCTGCTTTATTCGTATTCAGAAGAATATTAGAATAATTGGACATAAATTCGGTGTTAAAAGTGTCAAATATAAAGAAAGAATTCTCACTTTTTAACTGATGACGAATACTTATTTCGCCCAAACAAATATTTGGCAGTGTATACACAAAAACCGCCGGACTCGGAAAATAGTTTTCTTTGTCTGAAATCGATTCCTGGTATTTTACGTCAGTATCTAAACTCGAAGATTTATTGGCCAAAACTAAAGCAATATTATTTTCATGCTCTGTTGAGGTAATCGGACTCAAAAGCAGTTCTGATCCTAAAAAAGCCAGTTTGCTCAAAGTATCCATTTTGAAAAACTTTGGATATTGCATTTCAAAATTACGATACGCTTGTTTGGCGAAATCTGCAAAATCTGTTGGTTCGATTTTGAAAACAGAGGTTCCGTTGAGAACAATTTTGTTGTTTTCAATCGTGCAGTAATTTTGTATGTAAGTTTTATTTTGAATCATTTTATTTCAGCAATATTCTGTAATGAAGATCGACTTTATTTGTTTGATGGAACAAAATCCAAATCGTTTTTTAAATCATTTAATTTTTTTGCAGCTTCGTAAACTTCTTTTTCTGCATTCTTATTTTTAGTCGCTGGTTCAGGCGAAAGACGTGCGTTTAATATTAAAATTTTAAAAGTAATATCACTTCCGGGTTTACTTTGGTAAGCGTCTGCATATTCCGCTTTGTCAATTTTATTTATGGTTCTTGAAACCTCATTTCCTAAAACCGAATTTATAGATGTACCATAGTTTTTATTCGTTTTCAGATCATTCAAATATAAAGAGTCTTTTCCTAAATATCTTAGTGTGTAACTGCTCTTTGCATCTTGATAATTAAAGACAAAAGTTGGAGTTTTAATTTTTTCTACTTTTTTTGCACAACTCAATGAAGAGATTGCCAAAAATAAAATGATTAAATTTTTCATTTTATGTTTTTATAAATCGTTATAACTTTTTTTGTTAATGGCTAGTAGTGCAGTTTCTCAAAAACCACAGCCGTATTACAACCCCCAAAACCAGAAGCCGTTTTCAGGAAATACTTAATATTCTTTTCTTCGTTTTTTTCAATCACATTGATCAATTCGCTTACACCGATTTCATCAAAACCTTTTGATTCAAAAAGTCTATTTTGATTGGCAGATGCTATCGCGATTACCGTTTCTAATAATCCCGAAGCGCCTAAAGTATGACCGTAAAATCCTTTTAAACTGTTAATTGGAACTTTTTGTAAATCTAAACGATTTAAAGCAATTGCTTCCATTTCATCGTTATAAGGCGTTGCCGTTCCGTGTGCTGAAATATAATCTAATTGGTTCGCTTCAATCTGAGCTTCTTTCAAAGCATTCTGAATACTTCTAAACAAACCTTCGCCCGTTCTTGAAGGGCCAGAAATATGATTGGCATCGTTTATCGAACTGTCTCCAATCACTTTTATTTTAGCAGTTGCAGGATTCGCCGAAACCAAAACGGCAGCCGTTGCTTCACCTAAACTTACACCCGTTCTGTTTTTAGAATAGGGTTTACAAGGCAGTTCGCTCATCGCTTGGAAAGCATTAAAACCAGACAAAACAAATTCTGAAACTTCATCGCCTGCCACTACGAAAATATTATCATAAAGTTCAGACTGAATCATTCTTTTAGCAACAGAAACGGCTAAAATTCCAGAAACACAGGCATTTGAAACTACGATTGGTTGTGTTTGAAAGCCGAAGAAATCGGCAACGTTTTTTGCCAAAACGTCTAAATGCGCGTTGTTGAAACTTTCTTCCGAATTATTTTGTAAAGCTGTTACATTTCCTTTTGTTGTAGAAAGTATAAATGCGGTTTTTGAGTTTAATTCGATTTTAGAATTTTTGATAATCGGCTCTAAAGCCAAAATCATCATTTTTTCTAAACGGGAATATTTTGTCTCAGCGCTGATTTCTGCAAAAGCACTGTTTATTTTTTCATCACTAATAATAGAAGCATAAAACGAATTCGGCATCAAAGAAATATCGCTATGAAGCTGAATTCCAGAATCGCCACGAAGAATCGCTTCAACGTTCGATTCCACATCAAAACCTAAAGGCGTAATACAATTCGTTTCGGTGATGTATATTTCTCGTATCATTTTCAATTCTAATTTTGTGAAATTTTTTGCTCGCAGATTAAGCAGATTTGCACGGATTTTAATTTTTTCTAATTCGTGAATTCGTGGCTATTTCAACAGCCCAACTTTCTTTTTCCACTCTTCATAAAAAGGAGGATTCGTCAGCATTAAATTTCCGTCTTTATCTAAAAAAACCTGAACGGTTTCACCAGTGCAAGCCACTTCTCCTTTATCATCAATAATTTTAAAACGGTAAATCATTTTTGCAGCTGGAGTATCAACAACCGTTGTTTCTATAGTTATAACGTCTCCGTAACGCAAAGACAATTTATGTTCGCAAGTCGATTTTACAATTGGCGTGGTATAACCCGTTTTGGCAATATCCAAATAAGTAAGTCCGTGCTGACGTCCAAATGCTTCGCGTCCATCTTCGAAATACGTGATATAATTGCCGTGCCAAACAATTCCAAGCGGATCTGTTTCGTTAAAACGAATCCTGATTTCATGTGTAACGGTCAAGTCTGTAGCCTCGTTAAACTGCTCTTTTCTTTTTATCATAAAATAATGCGATGGAAGTTGTAATAATGAAAAACAAAAATAATAAACTTATTTCTGGTATGATTTCCAGGAAAGAAACGCTGCGAAGTAAAACATCGTAAAAAGCTTCTAATCCCCAGTTCATTGGTGAAGATTTTGCAATAAACTGCATGATTTTCGGCATGGCAAAAACAGGAACCCAAACGCCTCCAACAGCAGCTAAAATAATCACACTTGTTGCACCAAAAGGAGCAGATTGTTCTTGTGTACTTGCCACGGTTCCTAATAAAATTCCAAAACCAATTGCCGCAAAACCTGAAAATAAAGCCACAATGCTCATCATCAATAAATGTCCTTCTATATTTAAAGAAGGCAATCCGATAGATGGAAATAAGAATACAGCAACGGCAACCATCATATAAAACTGAATCATACAAATGATCGAGTAGGTGATGGTTTTTCCAATAATCACAACCAGATTAGAAACCGGATTGGTTCTTAATCGAACAAAAGTTCCTTGCGATTTTTCTTTTACAATATTAATCGATAGCGGAATAACAATAAAAAAGATAGCAAAAAGCGTCCAAGCCGGAACGTTATGTTGCGTCGAATTAGGACGAACTTCTTTATTATTGATTGTCGGAATTATTTCTTTGAAAGAGATGAAACTTTTCTGTTCGAAATTGGCAGTTTCAACTCCCAACTGATTTTCGAAAGTTTTGTAAATCGATTTGGTTTCAATTTGCGAAATCATTTTGTCAATCGAACTCATGACTGCATTTTTAAAACTCATCTGAACCGCTGGGTCAAAATACAATTTTACTTCTTTTTCCTTAATAATGCGTTGAGGTTCTGCAGTTGCAGTGCTGTCTGTCAAACCTAAACTGCTGACAATTTTCTCTACATTCTGATCTATTTTTGCCTGTAAATCAGAACTAAGATTTTCCGGAATTACAATCGCCAATTGAAATTTTCCTTTGTGAACGTTTTCTTTGGCAATTTCTTCCGTTATAGGTTTGTTGTCAATTTGCGTTACAACAGTAAACAAATTGCTTTTTTCTAAATTTTCAAAAACGGTTTTCGAAACAGATCCTTTATCGTTATCTACAATCAGAATCTGAATTTTTGAATCGGTTACCGCTTTAAAAGTGCTGTCTTGAATTAAAGTCACCGTAATAACCAAAACCAAAGGCATTATAAATAAAATAATCAATCCGCCTAAATCTCTTTTTAGTAAAAGGAATTCTTTTACAACTGACATCCAAATTTTATATATCATCTCTAAGCGCTTTTCCGGTTAATGAAATAAAAACATCTTCGAGATTTCGGGCATCTTTTGTAGCTTCAATTAATGCCGACGGAGTGTCTTGAGCATAAATCTGTCCTTGATCTAAAATGGCGATTTGCGTACAGAAATCTTCGGCTTCAGCCAAATGATGCGACGTATAAATAATGGTCGTTCCGTTTTGATTTAGAACTTTCAAATAATCGATAATTGCCGTTTTAGAATGCACATCGACACCAACGGTTGGTTCATCCAAAAACAAAACTTTCGGTTTGTGCAGAATTCCCGCAATCAGGTTGACGCGGCGTTTCATTCCGCCAGAAAAAGTCTGAACTTGTTTATCGGCAAATTTCAATAAACCCAAAAGATCCAAAGCTTCGATAACTTTGTCTTTCAAATCAGAACCTTTTAAACCGTACATACTTCCAAAATAATGCAGATTTTCTCTTGCCGTAAGAGTTGGATACAAAGCATATTCCTGAGGAACAACGCCTATAATTTTTTTAATTTTTGAAGCATGATGCTGATAGTCTAAACCATCAATGGTAAAATGTCCCGAAGTTGGTTTTACCAATCCGCAGAGCATGGAAATCAAAGTTGTTTTTCCGGCTCCGTTTGGACCTAATAAACCAAAAATTTGACCTTCATTTATGTTTAGCGAAACGTTGTTCAAAGAATACATTTCTGCATTTTTGTACTTTTTCGAAAGGGATTCTATTTGAATGATAGACTGCAAAATATTTTTTTAGCTGATCGCTTTTTTTAATTTTTTGAAAAAGATTTCTTCTCTATTGGCAATGTCCAAAAGTTCATCGGCAATAGTATTGTAGGCATCTTCTTTGGCACTTCTGTTTTTATAAATTCTTGAAGCTTCAACAGCAAAATCACGCCATGAATCTCCAATTTTTGTCATTTCTTTAGAAAGTTCTTTCAGTTCTTCGTTGCCCAAAACAACTGAAGCTTCCTGTAAAAATGCCGCATATATGAAACGGAAACCACCGCCTCCAGTTCCAATTTCTTCCTGCATACGAACCATTTGCGCCAAGTAATGATTGGCTTTTTTGGTTCCGTGTTTTATTGGCCATTTTCTAATTTGCTTCGAAACAAATTTGATTCCACGCACACCAACAATAGGCATTGGCGCCAACATATCTCGGCACGTATTTTTGATTCCTTTAATGATGGCGCTTTTTAAATCGACATTTGTCGGAATCTGAATCGGATAATACATTTGTCCGCGCGGAGCAAAAGCACCTTTGGCAAAACGTACCTTATTAAGTTCTTCGTGCGTTAGTGTTGTAACAGTTTCCATAACAGGATCGCTCACTAGATAATCGGTTTCGGTTTTTCCGTAAACGACTAAATTGTGTGCGTTGAAATGAAAACGGTATTCGTCTGGGAAATAACTTAAATTGTAAACGCCAACTTGTAATCCGGTTGGAATATTATTTTTTAAATTTTCATCTAAAGCTTTGTTGGCATTAGATTGAGAAGAAAATTTTTGTCTTTTTATTTTTAAATTTAAACGGGTTGCGACTTTATTGAAAATCTGCCCAGGCAAAGTTCTGTAACTGATTGCTGGTGCATAATTGACTTTTATAAAAGGCAGATATACAAAAAATAATCCAGAGCCAATACCAAAAACCATCGGTTCGCTGATGTTTAATCCGCTGTTTTTTAGCAGATTTGACGCTACTCCATTCTCGCAATGAGCAGACTGATGATGTGTGAAATTTAATTCCATTATTTGGTAATGCTGTTTTTTAATTCGTTGATTGATACCTCAAAAGCATCGGCATATTTCTGCAGAATTTTATCACTTAAAGTTGCAAAAACACTTGGTTTGAAATGTCTTTTTACGCGCCATTTCCAGAACCCTACATAGCTTGATAAAATCGTAAGATCCATTTTGTTGATTTCCATAAAATATACAATCGGACTTGCTTCGCCATTTAAAACCTGTTGTTTGGCATCGGCAATTCTTTCGTTTATTTCGTCAATAGAATTAGAAAGTGCAATTGTTTTTGGTTCCCAGCCTGTACTTAAGGTTGTGGTATAATTGCCATTTTCATCTGTTGCATACAAAAGTTCTTTAACGTTGTTTTTCGTTAAATTACTTTGATCCTGAGGTACTTTATCTTTTTCCATTACCTAGTTTTATTTTCAAGTGGGATTGCTACGAAACTGAAATTGTTTTCTGAATAAACAAATTAATTTCGCATTCTAAGAGTATTTGGTCTTCAACAGAACTTTTACAGCTCATTGTGCATAAAGTATAATCGTCGCCGACAAATTTTGAAACTAAATCGGCTTTAGTAATTATAGTATCGCCGACTTTTGGCAGTGTATGAATTTTTACATTTTTTAATGCACTGATAAACCCAATTACATTTACGTTCTCATTTTCTAGTCCGTTATCGTCAAAAAAATATTTTTTTCCAACAATTGCCGAACATGTTTGTGCTGTGTTTTCAATTAAACCAGCTTCTATAAAAACATTATTCTGAACAAAAATATTGTCTTCTTTGATCAAAAAAATGGTTTCTACAAAGTTGGCATCAATATCCAAAATCAAATCCACCATAAGCATTGGTGCTCGGTGTGGTAAATAATTTTGTATGTCAACAGCAGAAGTTGTTTTCATTATTGCTTTATTTTGCCAAAACGGTTTTCATTTGTCCTCTGGCAATTTCCTCATTGTTTAAAGAAGTAACAATATCCACTAAAGTAATTCCGGCAAATTCTTGCAGAATAGTTACTTCAGACTGAATAACGTCATTTAATTTCGGAAGTCTTTTAATTTCAATTTCTTTAATCGAACCAATATAACCTGTTGGCGCAGTTTCATTTTTTAGAAAAAACTGATAACCTGTATGCAAAGCCACCGATTGTGCCATATGTTCTATTAAACCTGCTTCCAGAAAAGAATTGTCTGTAACGAAAATATTTTCACTTTGAATTTTTAAACCAGAAACCAAAGAAGTTTCGGTGTAAGAATGCATAGCGTCTACCATCACAAAAGGAAACTTTTGAGGTAATAAATTTTCTACCATTTCTTTTTCTAAAAAAGCCATTGTTTCCATTAGCAAACAGTTAAATACGCATACGCGAAAGAGAATCTTCCACTTTCAGGAACAGATAATAAAATTTTATCTCCTTTTTTCAAATTTCCTGCATTCATCAATTCTTCAAGAGCCAAATAAATAGAGGCAGAACCAACATTTCCAACTCTAGAAAGATTCATGAACCATTTTTCGTCACTCATTCCGATTCCTTTTTCGGCTAAACCTTTTTTCAATCCTTCCACAAAAAAGTTAGAAGAAACGTGAGGAATAAAATAAGTAATATCTTCCGATTTGATGTTGTTTTTATCCATTGCGTCTTTCATGCTTTCTGCACCTTTAGACAGGATAAATTCATCTAATAATTTTACATCTTGTTTAATAGAGAATACCGATTCGTTCAGCCATTGTTCTGGCGAATAATCGCTCCATCCTTTAATTTCCCCATTTTCCATTTTATCACCTCCAGCATACATGCAAGTTTCTAATTCGTAAGCATACGAAAAGGCTTCCATCCATTCTATTTTTAGTGAAATTTCTCCTTTGGGTTTATTTTCTAATAAAAAAGCTCCGGCTCCGTCAGATAACATCCAACGTAAGAAATCTTTTTTGAAGGCAATAATAGGTTGTTCTTCAAGGCTTTTTAAATTATCAGCCTCGTGATTGTATTTTTGAGCATTCAGCCAAGTAGAAACTTTTTCTGATCCTGTACAGATTGCATTTTTTGAATTTCCTGATTTTATGGAAAGATAACCGAATTTTAATGAGTTCATTCCAGCGCAGCAAACTCCAGTTGAAGAGTTTAATTCTACCGATTTATTTTTTAATAAACCATGAACCATCGCAGCGTGTGAAGGCAAAAAGATATCCGGAGTCGAAGTTCCGCATGAAAGTACTTCTAAATCTTGAGGCGTAAAATTTTCATCGAATAACGGTAAAATGGCATTTTTTGTTAATTCGGCATTGCTGTGTGTACTTTTCCCATCTTTATCAACAGCATAATATCGGCTTGTAATCTTATTGTTGCGCAAAATAATACGTCTTGCTTTAGAAGCAGTATCATTGATAAGACCTAAAAAGGCTTCCATTTCATCATTCGAAACAGCTTCATTTGGCAAATATTTTGCAGCTTTTGTAATATATACTTCAAACATAATCTAAATTTCGTCTTCTAAACTCCCTGATAATATTGAGTTTCCTTTTTTATAGTTTTTAACTTAAGCGGATAGGTAATAAGGTGCAATATATACACTATTGGTGAAATTAACCATATCGCAAGGAATAAATAAACATTAAATACTTTAAGTAGCTTTTTTCGGTTTTTTTGATTCTTCGAAATGATGTTCGACCATTTATTAAAAATCTTGTTTGCTGTCTTGTCAACAGTTACCAAATAGGAACTTATTTTTACTGCACCTGCGTCTACCAATTTTGGTTGTAAATCGGTATAATTATTCTTTTGAAACGAGTCCAATATGATTTCTCCAAACTGACTTGATTCTTGTATGTCTTTTTCTGAAACTCCCGGAAGCGGAAAAATACCTAAATATTTTTTCTTAACTCCAGAAAACATCCATTCTACAATTGTGATTACGCTGATTAAATTTCCAACGCGGTCTACCAAAGCTACATTTCCAACCAAATTTGCATTGGCTTTTCTCAACAATACTTTTATTTTTTCCTGCGCCATAATCCACATATTTCTAGAACCGCTGATCGTAATTACAGGCGTATTGTTCAAGATTTTCTTGGCATCGTCGCTTTTCAAAAATGAATTAATCGGAATAGAAGGCGATAAATACCAAACCTGATAATGAAATAAAATCAAATCAAATTTTGTATTTAAAATCTCTTCTGAAACTGGTCTTAATGCCGTCGGAATTTGCAAGAACGATTCTGGAAAAGCATCAAAAAAAGAATCTTTATTCCACGGAAAGGGGAATGGCTTCTCTAATTGGATTTCGTGAAAAGTAAGTTTTATATCCTCTGAATTTAGAAAAGGTTTTGCAATATTTCGTGCAATAGATTCTAGTTGTCCGGACTGAGAATAATAAATTACGAGAACATTTTTCATTTGGGTTTCTGGCTATGGTGGTCAGCAAAAATAGTTAAATTTATTTAAACGAATTTTCTTATTTCGACGAACGTTTTTTATTAGCCACGAATTCACGAATTATTCAAAATAAAGGCTTAATGATTAATTTTGTTTAAATTATTCATGAGATTTACTTCACGAATTATGATTCGTGCAAATGATATGATTTTTGGGAGCAATTATTGAGATTTTTTATTAGCCACAAATTGAAGAAATTATTTAAAACTGCTGTAGTGATGATGATTTTGCTGAAATTATAACTGTAGTTAATTTCACAAATTATAGTGTATGCAAAGGATATTATTTTAGAAAAAAAATTAGTGAAATTAGCGACAAAAACATTCGTTCCAAATAATTAGGGAAAATTCGTGAATTCGTGGCAAAAAAAATAAAAATTAAGTTTCAGATTCATTCCAAAAATCAAAATAATTGAACCACTGTAGCGGATAACGATTTAGAATGCTTTCCACACTTTTCACATATTCTTTCAAAAGCCCTTTTTCGTCACGATGTTTTACTTCGGCTTCTCTGGCGTATAAATGATAATGAAGATTTGGTTCTTTCATTACATAAACAAATACAACAGGAACTTTTAATCGGGAAGCAATTAAAAATGGTCCAGCAGGAAAGTTGGCTTCTTTACCTAAAAAGTTTTCAGTTAAAGATTTTGTTCCTTCAAAATAACGATCGCCGGTAAAACAGATCAATTCGTTATTCGCCAAAGCGGCATTGATCTCAAAAATATGAGACAAATCTTCTTTGATGATAATGAATTTTACAGTTGGTTTTTGAGAAACACTTTCCAAATAATTTTTAATGGCAGAATGTTCCAAATCTGTAGTAACAAGATTGATTTGGAAATTGAGATCAATATCTCCCAAAAAATGTTCAGCAATTTCAAAATTGCCGACATGTGCGCTAATTAAAACACCACCTTTTTTTTCTGCCAGTAATTTTTTTAGCGTTTCGATTCCGTCAAATTCATAAGTGAATTTGTTTCGCATTCCGGCAGAAATCGAAATCTTATCAATAATAGTTTGTCCAAAAGTGTAATAACTTTTGAAAACCATTTTTTTGGATTTGAAATAGGAATATTGAAGTCTTTCTTTAAAATAATAGAAAATGGCTCTGTTGCTTTTTCTTAGAAATAAAAAATAATAAGAAGCAACAAAGTAAAGTAAGACATAAGCGGCTTTTACACCCGCTTTCTGAATCAAAAAAACGAATATTCGATAACCTAAAACAGTTCCTTTGGATTTACCATCCCATTGACTCATTTAAGCTGATTTGGCTTTTATTTTGGTTTCGATAAGGTCGTAGAAACTTTGAAAATCAGAAATTCCAACAAAATCTGCTTCAACCAGTTTTACACCAAAGTTGGCTTCAATTGAAACTACCAAGTCAACATAATCCAAGCTGTCTAACCCAAGTGTATCTTTTAAATTAGCATTTGGTTCAATGTCGTCATTGTCTACTTCAAATTCATCAACTAAAAAACCATTTATTCTTGCTATAATCTCTTCTTTATTCATCGTTTAATTTAAACTTTTTAACCACCAACGCAGAGTTGGTTCCTCCGAACCCGAAAGAATTGGACAAAAATATGTCAAATTTTTTGTTTAACGTAGTTTTAACTAAATTTAATTTTGATGCATCTTCGTCAGGATTTTCCAAATTGATGTTTGGCGCGATAAAATCGTGCTGCATCATTAGGATGGAATAGATAATTTCACTCGCTCCCGCCATCCAGCATTCGTGTCCTGTCATCGATTTTGTTGAACTTATATACGGATTTCTTTCACCAAAAACTTCAAAAATTGCTTTTGCTTCGTTTGCATCACCAACCGGAGTTGAGGTTGCATGTGCATTTATGTATTCAATATCTGAGGCTTGTAATTTGGCATCATCCAATGCTCGTTTCATTGCTGTGGCAGGTCCTTCGACATTTGGGGTAGAAATATGTCCACCGTTTGATGAAAATCCGTAACCGCCAATTTCTGCAATGATATTGGCACCACGCGCAATAGCAGATTCGTAACTTTCTAAAATCAAAGTTGCACCGCCACCGCTCGGAATCAAGCCATCTCGATCTGCATCAAAAGGTCTTGAAGCTTTTTCTGGATCGCTTTCTCTGTTAGAAAAAACACCTAATCCGTCAAAACTGCTCATGGCATATTTATTAATTTCCTGAGCTCCTCCGGTAATTACAATATCCTGAAAACCATTTTTAATTAAAAAATAAGCCAAACCAATAGAGTGAGAACCACTCGCACAAGCTGCGCTTACAGTAAGATTGATGCCGCGAAGTTTAAAAATCGTTGAAAGATTCATTGTTACCGTAGAATTCATCGATTTAAAAATCGCGCCAGAACCAATAAGGGCAGTGTCTTTTTTCTCGCGTACAATATCTGTTGCGTCAATGATAGCTTTAGAAACGGAGTCATTTCCATACATGATA
Source organism: Flavobacterium potami (assembly GCF_020026915.1). GTDB lineage: Bacteria > Bacteroidota > Bacteroidia > Flavobacteriales > Flavobacteriaceae > Flavobacterium > Flavobacterium potami. The sequence continues at coordinate 368,757 of NZ_JAINUY010000004.1, forward strand.
CCCACTTCATGCTCATCAAAAAAAGCATCGTCGATATTTGCATTTTTCAATGCTTCTATAGTGGCCATATAAGCATATTCGGTTTCTTCACCAATGCTCATACGTTGTCTTCTAGTCAATAAATTTTTAAGATCAGCTTTCGGAACCATTCCTGTCAAGGCTGATTGAAAACCAAATTCTTTACGTTCAGAATCAAACTGAATACCAGATTTTCCTTCGTATAGCGAATCTTTTACTTCGTCTAAAGAGGTTCCGATACAAGAATAAATTCCCATTCCAGTAATTACAACTCTTCTATTCATCGTCTTTCAAAGTAATTTTATATCCTTAAAGTGTAATTTTTTTAATCAAAAGGTACAAAGTTTTTGTTTTTTTAATCTCGCAAAGACGCAGAGTCGCAAAGAATACTTTTTAAAGTCTTTTTAATAAAAAAACTTGGCGACTCTGCGTCTTTGCGAGCAATTTTCAGCATTAAAAAACTTGCTTGAACCTCGCAAAAGTGAAGCAATTCTTAAGAATATATCCCACCGTTTATATTGATAATCTCTCCTGTAATATAGCTGGCTTTTTTAGAAATCAAAAAGCTTACCAAATCTGCTACTTCTTCGGCTTCGCCAAAACGATTTACCGGAATAAGTTTCAGTAATTCTTTTTCGTCCAATTCGCTTGTCATATCTGTTTTGATAAAACCTGGAGCTACTGCATTTACAGTAATATTTCGTTTTGCCACTTCTTGTGCCAATGCTTTTGTAGCAGCAACAATAGCACCTTTTGCCGCTGAATAATTAGTTTGCCCTGCAGTTCCTTTTACTCCAGAAACTGAAACAACGTTTACAATTCGGCCATATTTATTGCGAAGCATTTTTTGAATGAAGAACTGTGTTACATTAAAAAAACCGTTCGTACTTGTATTCATCACACTATTCCAGTCTTGAGGTGTCATCCACATAAAAAGACCATCTTTAGTAATTCCCGCGTTGTTTACGATTGCTTCAACTAATTTTTCAGGATTTTCTTCCTGCCATTGCATAAGAACGTTTTGTACTTGTTCAAAATCAGCAACATCAAAACCTAAGATTTCTCCTGTTGCACCTAATTTCTGTATTTCTTGTAATGTTTCCTCAGCGGCTGTTTTATTCGAATGATAGTTAATCAGAATATGATAATCAGATTCTACGGCTAATTTTTTGCAAATAGCACTTCCGATTCCTCTAGAACCGCCTGTTACTAATACACACTTCATAAGTGAAATTTATTTCTTTTTCTTAGCTGCTGGTTTCGTTGCCGATTTTGCAGCTGGTTTGGTTGTTTTTGTTTCTTGTTTTGGGGCTTCAGCTGGAGCAGCAGCAACGGGTTGAGTTTTTTCTGATTTCGAGAATAATTCAGCATTTTCAAACCATTGGTTTGCTAAAACTGTTCCATCTGGATTAAGAAATCCCCATTTCCCTTCGTTTTTCACTCTTGCAACGCCATTGATAAATCCTTTATCTTGTTGTGTAAACATCGCGATAATAGCATTTGTCGTGATTCCGTATTGTGTTGGAATTACCAATTTTCCAGATTCGTTAATGAATCCCCAGTTACTTTCTTTAATTGGCGCCAGACCGTTTGTACTAAAAACTTCTGCATCATTGTAAGTTGGTTCAATTACAAATTTTCCTTCTGGATTGATGAATCCCCATTTTTTTCCAACTAAAACAGGAGCTAGATTTTTACAGAAAGCTTTTCCTTTATCATAAATAGGAAGAATTGCCCAATTTCCTTTTAAGTCGATATAACCAATTTTTCCGTTCTTTTTAGCATAAGTCAAATCCTGAGTTTCGAAATCCCAAATTTTTTCTGCGCCATCAACTGGAATAAATTTTCCGCCGCTTACAAGACCGAAAGTTTTATCTTTTCTAGCCCAAGTTGTGTTTTTGAAATAGTTTCCAATTTCAGCATAAGCTGGTTCAACCATTTCCTTTCCTTGCGTATTGATGATTCCCCAGTTTTTGTTCAATTCAACTCTGGCATAACCATTTTCAAAAGATTTGATTTGATCGTATTTTGGTTCTAAAACAACAACCATTTTATTGTTGATTAGTCCCACTTTATTGTTTTGTCTGATAAAAGCAACACCATCATTAAAATCAAATACTTTATCTGTAGTAGGTGCTTTTTGGATTTCTCCTTTTGTATTAATATAAACCCATTCTTTGTCTTTTTGTACAACAGCTATTCCGTTGTTAAAATCTTTTGCATCTTTAAAATCTGCTGGAATTACCCAAGTTCCTTTTGTGTCGATAAAACCCCATTTTCCGCCATTTTCAACAGCAGCCAAACCTTCAGAAAAACTTCTGGCAGATTTGTATTGAGGTTCGATTTTAAAAGATCCGTCTTTAGAAAGATAACCAATTTTAGAGTTCTTTTTAACTAATGCTAATTCTTGACTATTAACAAATTGAATGCAGCTTAGCAATAAAAATACAAGTGACTTTTTCATGATTTTAAGATTCAATATTAATACTGTAAATTAAAGATTTTTAACTATTTATCAAATAATCTTTTACTTTTTGAACGAAAGGATACATTACTTGATCCTCTTTGAATTCTGGAATTATGTTTCTAACATCGTCGTACCATTTTTTAGTAATAGACGAAATTTTATCTTTTTGACCTAAATAATCAATTGCCTGAACAATTGTGATTAATTCGATGGCTAAAACTTCAAACGAATTTTCGATCACTTTTGATGTAATTACTGCAGCATTTGTTCCCATACTTACAATGTCTTGATTGTCATTGTTGTTCGGGATACTGTGTACGTACATTGGGTTAGATAACATTTGGTTTTCTGCAGTTGTTGAAGTTGCAACGAATTGAACTCCCTGCATTCCGAAATTAAATCCTAATGTTCCTAAGTTTACGAATGGAGGCAAAATTTCGTTGATTTTTGAATTCAATAAATAATTCAATTGACGTTCTGCCAGCATCGTTAATTTTGTAACAACGATTTTCAGTTTATCCATTTCTAACGAAATATAATCTCCGTGAAAATTTCCTCCGTGATAAACGTGTTTGTTTTTAACGTCAATAATTGGATTATCGTTTGCTGAATTAAATTCGTCTTCCAAAATAGAAGCTACATTATTGATCGTTTCTAAAACGGGTCCCAAAATTTGAGGAACACATCTTAATGAATAATATTCCTGAACTTTTTCTTTGAAGATTTCTTCTGTATTTTCACCAGAATATAAGTGGTCTTCTCTTTTACGGATCAACGTACTGTCAGAAAGATTTTTTCTCATTCTTTCTGCCACTTCCTGCTGTCCTTTATGACGTTTGGTTTGATTTAATTCTTCAGAAAAGTGATCATCATAAGCTTGAACCAATTCGTTAATAGCACAAGAAGCTTTTAACGACCAGTCTAATAATTTTGAAGCATAATGAACATTTACCACTCCAATTCCTGTCATTACAGAAGTTCCGTTAATTAACGCTAAACCTTCTCTAATTTCTACTTGAATTGGTTTTAAACCTTCAATTTCAAAAACTTCTGGAGTCGGACGTCTTTCACCTTTATAAAAAACTTCACCTTCACCAATTAAAACTAAAGCCAAATGTGATAATTGTACCAAGTCTCCACTTGCACCAACACCACCATGTTCAAAAATTAAAGGCGTAATATCTCTGTTGATTAATTCTGCCATTAAATGAATTACAGAAGAATGAACTCCTGAATTTCCTAAAGAAAGGGTATTTAATCTCGCCAGAATTGCTGCTTTTGCACATTCAGGGTTTAAAGGTTTTCCAGTTCCTGAAGAGTGGCTTCTAATTAAATTATATTGTAATTGAATTTGATCAGACTCTTTAATTCTGTATTGAGCCATTGGACCAAAGCCAGTATTTACTCCGTAGATTACTTTGTTTCCTGAGAATTCTTTCAAGAAATTAAAACTTTCGTTTACTCGATTTAAAACCACATCGCTTATAGCAACTTTGTTTTTCCCAAAAATTATGGCTTCAAATTCTGCTAAACTTAAATATTCATTTATTGTATTCATCAAATCAATTTTGGTTGCGCTAATTTAATTTTATTTATCAAAATAAATGTAGTTATTTTGATGATGGCAAATGTAGGTTAATTAATGATAATAATTCTAATATGACAAAGGAGTTTGTTGATGTTTTAGTGATTGGTGCAGGACCGTCTGGATGTGTTTCGGCATCGTACCTTTTTAAAAACAACGTAAAGGTTAAAGTTGTAGAAAAAACAAAGTTTCCGAGACTTGTAGTAGGCGAGAGCCTTATTCCGCGTGTTATGGATCATTTTGCTGAGGCAGAATTGTTTGACGCGCTTGATGCAATGAACTTCGAAAAAAAATTGGGAGCTCGTTTCATTAGAGGAGCAGAAATTTGCAATTTTGATTTCAGTAAAAAATTTGGAGAAGGCTGGGATTGGACTTGGCAGGTTCCAAGAGCTGATTTTGACAACACTATGGCGCAGGAAATTGTACGAAAAGGAATTGATCTGGAATTTGAAACAGAAGTTCTGGAAGTTTCTTTTGAAGGTAAAAAATCCAAAACCATCGTAAAGGACAAAGACGGAAATTTAAAAGAAATTCACGCCAACTTTATTATCGATTCAAGCGGATACGGACGTGTTTTGCCAAGACTTTTAGACTTGGATACGCCTTCTAAATTAGATCCGCATTCTTCGATTTTTACTCATGTTAAAGATATTAATAGAGAAGAAGGAGAAGAAGGAACTCAGATTTCTTTTGATATTTTGGAAACCGAAGTTTGGCTTTGGGTAATTCCTTTCTCAAATGGAAATACAAGTTTAGGAGTTGTTGGACCCACAGATTTTATCAATTCGCTTTCTGAAAATAAAGATAATGCTGAAGCGTTGCGAAATGCGATTCAGAAATCAGATTATTATATCAAAAGATTTAAAGGAACAGAATTTTTGTTTGAACCAGTTAAATTAGAAAACTATTCAAGAGCAGTGAAAAGAATGTACGGAGATGGTTTTGCTTTGACAGGAAACAGTTCAGAATTCTTAGATCCGGTTTTCTCTTCGGGTGTAGCTTTTGCAACTGAATCTGGAATGTTGGCTGCCAAATTATATCTAAAAGAATCGCAAGGAATTCCTGTTGATTGGGAAGTAGAATTTACACAATATATGAAACGCGGTATTGCCGTTTTTACGACTTATGTACAAGAATGGTACACCGGAAATCTACAAACTTTATTTTTCCATCAGCCAGAAAATCCTGAGGTAAAAGAAAAAATATGTGCAGTTTTAGCAGGATATGTTTGGAATGAAGAAAATTCGTTTGTCAAGAAACATGATCACGTAATAGCAAATATGGCGTATTTACTAAATATGCAAAAAGAACAAAGCCCTGAATAATCAGGGCTTTTTTTGTTATTTCATTTTCTTTATAATTAGTTTTGACATCGATTTTGCTGTTTTAGCATAACCTTCTCCAAGTCTAGATTCGTTGCTGAAATTACTTCCCCATTGATCTCCGGGAGCTTCGTCGCTTGTAATCTCCAACAAAACATTTGATTTATTATTAGAATCGACAAATTTAAGGTTGGTAGTTACTTTTGCAGGTTGTTTCATAATTCCTGCATCCCAACCAGGAAAAAGCCAAACTGTTTTTACAATCAGGGTATAAGGCGTTTTTAATCCTTCCTGAAAATTCAAATCTTTTTTCTCTTTCGTTAAAACGATATTAGCGATTTCTAAAAATTTAGGCGTCCAGATATTTTCTCTTGCCGCAATCCATTTTTTCTCCCAGATATTACCGTTTCCTTTTGCTTTTTTGTCTAAATCGGCTTTGTGTTCCTGAACGTATTGTGCTTCGGGCATTTTTTCTTTCATCATAGTAAAATCACTATAATCAAAAATAACATTCACTTCTTTTTGGTCTTTTAAAAAGTCAAAATTTCCCTGAACAACATCCATATCTTGAGCAAATGCAGCTCCCGATAGTAAAAGGCATGCAATAATTAGTTTTTTCATTTTTTAATAATTGAGGTTGTTTTTATGATTTTAAAATTAATTAAAAACACTAAATAACAACATATTACATGTTAAAATAAAATTACCTTTTCGTTTCAAAACAAAAAGAGGATTTCGTTTAGAAATCCTCTTTTTTATTTTTAGAAATAAGAATGAATATTACAATTCAAATATCTTATCCATTAAAATCCATTTTTGTCCTGGTTTTGCCCAAGGAAGCGCTTGTTGGAATTTCCACATTAAAGTTTCCCATTCTTGGACTTTTTCGTTGGCGGCGTCGGCTTTGTCTTTTTTCTCAAAAGAGAAATTTTCATCACCTTCGATAATCATAAAAAGTCTATTTCCTGTGCAGTAAATATCCAGAACTAAAATTCCTGCATCTTGAATGCTTTTTTTAATTTCAGGCCAAATGTTTTCATGCAGTTTTTTGTATTCTGAAATTAAGTCTGCATCATCTTTTAGGTCTAAAGCCAGACAGAATTTTTGTGTTGCCATAATCTTAAATTTATCCTTGGTAAGCTACAGCAGTTTGTTTGCTTGTACCTAAACCTTCAATTCCTAATTCGATTACGTCACCTGCTTTAATGTAAATTGGATCTGGTTTAATTCCAAGACCAACTCCCGGAGGCGTTCCTGTGCTGATTACGTCGCCAGGAAGCAATGTCATAAACTGACTTAAATAATGTACTAAAAACGGAATTTTGAAAATTAAGTTTGAAGTATTACTGTTTTGGAACGTTTTTCCGTTTACAGTCAACCACATTTTCAAATTGTTTACATCGCCAACTTCGTCTGGAGTTGCCATAATTGGTCCAAGAGGAGCAAAGGTATCAGAACCTTTTCCTTTTGCCCATTGTCCGCCACGTTCGATTTGGAAAGCTCTTTCGCTGTAATCATTCAAAAGGCAATATCCTGCGATATAGTTTGGCGCATCTTCTTCAGAAACATAACTTGCTTTTTTACCCACAACAAATGCCAATTCTACTTCCCAATCTGTTTTTTCACTGTTTTTTGGAATGATCAAATTGTCATTTGGCCCGCATAAAGAAGTGGTAGATTTAAAGAAAATAATTGGTTCTTCTGGAATTGCTGCTCCAGTTTCTTCGCAGTGATCTACATAATTTAATCCGATGCAGATAATTTTTGAAGGACGCGCAACAGGCGAACCTAAACGAACTGAATCGCTAACTTCTGGAAGTGCAGGGTTATTTTTTAAAGCTTCTTCTAATTTTTTTAATCCGTCATTTTCAAAAAAAGCTTCGTTGTAATCTGTTACGATAGACGAAACATCATATCTTTTATCATTTAGTAAAACCCCTGGTTTTTCTTTTCCTTCTTCTCCAAATCTAATAAGTTTCATAATCTTTTAATTTTTTAGTAATGTGTTTTTTTGCCACGAATTGCACCAATTTTCACGAATTATAAATTTGTGTGAATTTGTGAAATTTGTGGTTTATATTTTTTGCCGCAGATCTAAAGGATTAAAAAGGATTTTATTTCCTGTTTTTGTCAGGCTGAGCGAAGTCGAAGCCCACGTCCAATTGGAGCGCCCTTCGACTTCGCTCAGGGTGACAAACTAAAACGAATCATTTATCTGTGGCTTTATATTTTTTTTCGCCACGAATTCACGAATTTTTACAAATCGTAATTCGTGAAATTCGCAGTAATTTTGAAGCAAATTTCACAGATTTTTTAATCATTTTAATTCGTGAATTCGTGGCTATTTCTTCTTTTTAGTTATTCAATTTAATAAAACCTCCATCAATTGGGTAGTCAGAACCTGTGATGAAAGAAGACTCGTCGCTGCATAAGAATAAAGCCAAAGTTGCGATTTCATCTGGTTTTCCCATACGACCGATTGGCTGTGATTGCGATAATTTTTCGAAGATTTCTTCTTCTTTTCCTGGATAATTTTTAGCAATAAATCCGTCTACGAAAGGCGTGTGAACTCTCGCAGGAGAAATAGAATTACATCTGATTTTATCATTCAAATAATCTTTTGCAACCGATAAAGTCATCGCCATAACTGCACCTTTTGCAGTAGAATAAGCAAAACGATCTGGAATTCCAACCCAGCAAGCAATTGAAGCCAAGTTCAAAATTACACCTCCGCCAGAACCTCTCAAAGCAGGAATCGAAGCATGAAGACAGTTGTAAACCCCTTTTACGTTTACATTCATGATTCTGTCAAAATCAGATTCAGAAGTTGTGTCAACTTTTCCAACGTGAGCAATTCCCGCGTTATTTACTAGAATATTGATATTTCCGATTTTTTGGAAAGTTGCATTTACTTGTTCGTGGTTTGAAACGTCGCAAGCGTGAGCAAAAACACTTCCTCCAGCCGATTTGATTTCTTCAACCGTTTCTTTTGCACTTTCTTCGGTTAATTCTAAAATATGAACTTCAGCTCCTTGTTTCGCAAATAAAACAGAAATCGCTCTTCCGATTCCGCTTCCTCCACCTGTGATAATTGCTTTTTTATTTTGTAATGAAAACATTTGATATAAATTTTTATAGTTATTTTTTAATTGAGTCTTTTACAAAGATACGCCACGTTTCCACGGAATAAAATCATCTTGGTTTAATTGTACTGCTTTCGGAATAATTTCGCCGCTTGCCGCTTTGATGCAGTATTCTAAAATTTCCTCGCCCATTTCTTCAATAGATTTTTCACCACTAATAATTGGTCCGCAGTCAATATCGATGATATCTTTCATTCTAGTTGCCAAAACAGAATTTGTAGCTACTTTAATTACAGGGCAAACCGGATTTCCTGTTGGAGTTCCTAAACCTGTTGTAAACAAAATCAAAGTTGCTCCAGAAGCCGCTTTTCCAGTTGTTGCTTCCACATCATTTCCTGGTGTGCAAACCAAACTTAAACCTGGTTTTGTAACCAATTCGGTATAATCTAAAACGTCAACAACAGGAGAAGTTCCACCTTTTTTGGCCGCTCCAGCACTTTTGATAGCATCGGTAATTAAACCATCTTTAATATTTCCTGGAGACGGATTCATATGAAATCCTGAACCAACTTTATGAGCCAGTTCATCGTAAGATTCCATTAAATTGATGAATTTTTTAGCATTGTCTTCTGTAATGCATCTGTCGATTAAGTTCTGCTCAGCTCCACATAATTCTGGGAATTCTGCCAAAAGAATTTTTCCGCCTAAAGCGACTACTAAATCTGAAGTGTAACCCACAGCAGGATTTGCAGAAACACCGCTGAAACCGTCGCTTCCGCCACATTTTACTCCAATGCATAAATCGCTTAATGGCGCATCTGTTCTTTCGTATTGGTTGATTTCGATTAAACCTTCAAAAGTCTTTTTGATGGCATTTGTAATCAGAACTTCTTCGCTTTCTGTTAGTTGCTGTTCAAAAATAAACAACGGTTTGTCGAATTCTGGATTTTGTCTTTTTACATCATTTACAAAATCCTGAACTTGTAAATGCTGGCATCCTAAACTCAAAAGCGTGATTCCACCAACGTTTGGATGATTCGCATAAGAAGCCAATAAAGCGCTCAAAGTAGAAGCATCCTGACGCGTTCCACCGCAACCACCTTGGTGATTTAAGAATTTAATTCCGTCCACATTTTCAAAAACACGTTTGTTTTTCGGCGTCGGATTCAATTCAATATTAATATCGTTAATATCATTTCCGTTTAAATAACCTTCCAGTAATTCGTGCGTAAATTGATTGTATTTGTCTGTTACCGCATAACCCAATTGCTTGTGTAAAGCTTCTTTGATTACGTCAAGATTTCTGTTTTCACAAAAAACAGTCGGAACAAAAAGCCAGTAATTTGCTGTTCCAACGCGTCCGTCTTTTCTTTTGTAACCTTTAAAAGTTCTGTTTTCAAACTTAGAAACATCTGGTGCATTCCATTCGTAAGACGCATTTCTGTAAGCGTAAGGATCTGCGGCATGTTTTAAGTTTTCGGTCGTCATTAAACTCCCTTTGACAATATCATTTTGCACTTTTCCAACCAAAACACCGTACATGTTTACTTCTTCTCCCTGCTTCATATCTTGCATGTAGAATTTATGTTTGGCTTTGATGAGGTCTTGTAAAACGTAAGTTTCGTTTTCAAAAAGAATGGTTTCTCCTTTTGGTAAGTCGGTTAAAGCTACAAGAACATTATCGTCCGGATGTAGTTTTACCACTAGTTTTTTAGTAGTATTCTCCAGCATTGTTTTTTCTTTTTTTCTTTTTTGTGTTGTCGTTAACCGCTTTATTTTCATTAAAATTTGGGCAGTAAACGAAAAATAAAATTAGTTTTTTTAGTCTTTTGTTATTAGTCTAATATTATCCGTGTATAATCTTTAATTATCTTTGCAATATGAAATTGGAACAAACTAAAATAACGTCTTATCTCAACTCAAGAGTTTCGGTGCTAAATCGCATTGAGCCATTTTTTCAGGCGCCGTTTCATTCGCATCCAGAATTGGAATTGGTGTATGTAAAAGAGAGTTTTGGTAAAAGAATTATCGGAAATTCGGTAATGCCGTTTGAGCCTGGAGATATGGTTTTTTTAGGTTCTGATATTCCTCACGTTTGGCTGAATGATGAAAAATATTATCAAGGAATTGAAGATTTAAAAGCCAATTCGATAGTCGTATATTTTCATAAAGATATTTTCGGACCGACTTTTTACGAATTAAAAGAAACTCAGAAAATCAACGAACTCTTTTTTCAAGCCGGAAAAGGAATTTCAATTATTGGAAAAACAAATAAGCAAATTGCTAAAAAACTAGAGAAATTAGTTGCTAAAAAAGACTTCGAAGTAATCGTCGGTCTTTTTGAAATTTTATCCATTCTTTCGGACAGTCAGGATAAGATTTATATCAATGATGAAATTTATTCTCTAATGCAGAAGGATTCAAAAGTGGATCGACTTTCGGAGGTTTTTCAATATGTGAATAAAAATTTCAAAAAGAATATTTCCTTAGAAGAAATTGCCGCTGTCGCAAATATGACTCGGACTTCTTTCTGTAGAATGTTTAGAGTAAAAACAAAAAAGAATTTTGTGGATTATCTGCATGAAATCAGGATTTCAAATGCTTGTAAGTTGCTTTTGGAAACCGATAAAAGCATGTCTGAGATTGCGTATGATTGTGGGTATAAAACGGCTTCTAATTTTAATAAACTCTTTAAGAAGTTTAAAGGGATTACGCCTTCTGAGTTTAAGAATAGTGCGATATGATTTGAAAAGAAATAGCCACGAATTCACGAATTTAAAATGCTCAGTCTGAGTGAAAAATTAGCTTGAATTTCACGAATTGAAAAATCTGCGCAATCTGCAAAATCTGCGGGAGAAATTTATGCCACAGATTTAAAGGATTAAAATGATTTTTAGACCCAGTTTTGTCAGGCTGAGCGAAGTCGAAGCCCACGTCCAATTGGAACGCCCTTCGACTTCGCTCAGGGTGACAACTAAAACGAATCATTTTTAACCCTCTTAATCTGCGCAAAAAATATTAAATAGATCGATCTAAATGTGTGTAACCACCATCTACATAAATAATCTGTCCAGTAGTATGGCTTGATTTTTCAGACAATAAGAAAACAACCATATTAGCGATTTCTTCAGCAGTTGTCATTCTGTTTTCTAGTGGAATATTTTTAGTGATTGCAGCTAGTTTTTCTTCTTTATTTTCGAAAGTATTAATCCACGTTTCGTAAAGAGGGGTGTAACATTCTGCTACAATTACGGCGTTTACACGAATGCTGTATTTCAATAATTCTACCGCCCATTCTCTGGTTAAGGCATTTCTACCTCCGTTTGAAGCTGCATAAGCTGAGGTTCCGCCTTGTCCGGTTTCGGCGGTTTTAGAACCAATATTTACAATAGCACCTTTTGATTCTTTCAAATAAGGAAGAGCGTGTTGCGCCATTAAATAATAATGCACTAAATTTTTGTGAAGTGAAGCAGCGAAATCTTCATAATTTCCGTTTTCTAAACCAACGCCGTCATTCACTCCGGCATTGTTTACCAATCCGTCAATTCTTCCGAATTTGGCGATTACGGCTTCAACAGCTTTTTTGCAGTCTTCAGGTTTTGTTAGGTCAGCAGCAACTTGATGTGCTTCTTTTCCAATGGCTTTTAATTCTTCTACGGCTTTGATGTTATCCTTTTCGTTACGTCCAACGATAAACGGAATTGCATTTTCTTCGGCAAGAACCTTAACGATTCCTAAACCGATTCCTTTTGCGCCGCCAGTAACGATAATGATTTTTTGGGTTAATGATAACTGCATGGTATTTATGTATTATAATTTAAAAATTCTTGTTTCTGATTAGATTGTCACCCTGAGCGGAGTCGAAGGGCGCTCCAATTGGACGTGGGCTCCGACTCCGCTCAGCCTGACAAAACGAGACTATGAAATCACTTTTAATTCTTTAATCTGTGGCTTTATTTTTATGCAACGAATATACTTTAAAAATTTACAGCTGTTGTTCATGACAAACAACAGCTGCAAAAATAGAGAGATTAGAACTGATAATTATTACCAGAACTTAACATAAAGCGCAGCAATAATCAATAACGTAATAACGATTAAGACTGTTGTTTGCGGTTTAACTTTGAACATTTCAGAATCAATTTCAAATGCTTTAGGATTTACTTTTGGTCCTGCAAAACTTATAAGAATCATGGCAATCATTGTAAATAAGAATGATAATCCCATACAGATGTGGAACGGAATTTCAAATCCGCCTTTTCCGTTATTGTAAGCTGTGTATAAAAGTGTGTCGTTTCCAAACAAAGCTGGAGCGTATTCGTTGAATAAAACAGATAATAAGAATCCTAAGATTACACCCACGATTGCAGCTGTTCCAGTAGTTCTTTTCCAGAACATACCTAAGAAGAACATCGCAAAAACTCCAGGGCTAATGAATCCAGTGTATTTTTGGATGTATGTAAATCCACCAACACCACCAATTCCTAGTACATCATTCCATGTAAATAAAACAGCCAAAAGCATCGCAACAAAAACAGCAAGACGACCAATGTTTACCTGTTGTTTTTCACCAGCATCTTTTTGGATGTATTTTTTATGAACGTCTAATGTATAGATTGTAGAGATACTGTTTACTTTTCCAGCCAAAGATGCTACGATTGCAGCAGTTAAAGCCGCAACAGAAAGACCTTTTAATCCAGTTGGTAGGAATGTTAATATAGCAGAATATGCCTCATCTTTTACTCCACCCTCCAATTGAGGTAAGTGTCCACTAGTGTATAAAACGTAAGCAGCGATACCAGGAAGCATTACGATAAGTGGCATTAATAATTTCAACATACCGGCAAACAAAATACCTGTACGAGCTGTTTGTAAATCTGCTCCAAGTGCTCTTTGCGTAATGTATTGGTTACATCCCCAGTAGTTTAGGTTGATGATCCAGATACCAGCCGCATAAGATAACAATCCTGGGAAAGTTAAATATTTGTCGATTTCAAGCTGTGTAGAAGTTGCAGTTGGTTTCGGAATAATCATTTTGAAATGTTCTGGAGCCTGTTGCATCAAAACTTTGAAACCTGCAATAGCGTTTTGCCCAACACCAAAAGCTTCTGCAACTGTTGTTAGTGCAATATAAGAAGTTACCAAACCTCCGATAATTAATACAGCTACCTGAATAACGTCTGTGTAAGCCACAACCTTCATTCCTCCAAGAGAAATGAATAAAGCAAAAATAGCCAATCCAAGCATAATTACGTGAAGATATTCTCCACCAGCTAGCTTGTTAATAGCTACAGCTCCTAAGTATAAGATTGAAGTCAAGTTTACAAAAACGTATAAAAACAACCAGAATACCGCCATAATAAGTGCAGTAGATTCGTTGTAACGTGTTTTTAAGAACTGAGGCATCGTGTAAATCTTGTTTTTAAGATATACAGGAATAAACCATACAGCTACAATAATAAGTGCAATAGCAGCAAGCCATTCGTAGGCAGCAACAGCGATTCCTAAAAAGAAACCTTCACCACTCATTCCGATGAATTGTTCTGCGGAGATGTTAGAAGCAATAAGAGAAGCTCCAATTGCCCACCAAGTTAGATTTCCTTCAGCCAAAAAGTAAGCTTTAGCATCTTGTTCGTCTTGTTTACGTTTGCGGTAAACCGTGTAACCGTAGACAGAGACTACGATAAAATAGATAATAAAAACCGCATAATCTGCGAAAGCGAGGTTTTGGTTCATTGCTAGTAGTATTTTAAATAATTAGTATAGGGTTAAAATTTGTTTATGTGGTTATAAATAAGCTTTTGTGTTATGTAATCTTGTTTAAATTGCAAGATGTGTTTTATTTCTGTTATTTTTTTATGAAAATAAAAGTGGAAGCCAAATGTAAAATAAAATTTTATAAATCAACTATCAGCAAATGTGTTTTTTACATTTATTCGTGGATAATTGTGTTAAATTTTTAGTTTTCGAATTTCTTTCCTACAATAATCACTAAGCTTTTACCAGACTTTTGTAATGTACATCTGAAAGTTGTCGTAAAATTTCAGCACTTTTTTCAGGTGTAATATCACGTTGCGATTCGCCAAGCATTTCATATCCAACCATAAATTTCTTTACTGTAGCCGATCTCAACAAAGGCGGGTAAAAATGCATATGAAAATGCCATTCCGGATGATCTAAACCATCTGTAGGCGACTGGTGAATTCCTGAAGAATATGGAAATGAAGTATTAAATAAATTATCGTACTTCGTTGTTAGCTGTTTTAAGATTTTAGCAAAAGCACTGCTTTCTTCAGCTGTGAAATTCGTGATTTTGTTTACGGCTCTTTTGCTCACAATCATAGTTTCGTAAGGCCAAATTGCCCAAAAAGGAACAAGCGCTACAAAATGATCATTTTCAATTACGATTCTTTCGCCAGCATTTAATTCTGCTTGAACATAATCTTCTAAAAGCGTTTTTTTGTTTTTATCGTAATATGATTTTAAGCTGTTTTGTGTCTTTTCCACCTGAGTTGGCAAAGAAGACTGTGCCCAGATTTGTCCGTGCGGATGCGGATTACTACATCCCATTACACTTCCTTTGTTTTCAAAGATCTGAACGTGATTGATGTACTTGATGTTTCCTAAATCGGTGTATTCTCTCTGCCAAGTCTTAATGATGTTTTCAATATCGGCAATTTCCATTTCTGGTAAAGTCAGATCGTGTCTTGGCGAAAAGCAAACCACTCTTGAAATTCCCTGTTCTGGTTTTGCCTTGAAAAATGTATGTTTAATATCGTCTTCAAAAATAATTTCTTCCTGTTTCATGGCAGCAAAATCATTTTCAAAAACAAAACTGCTTTCGTATTGTGGGTTATTCATTCCGTTGGCACGAACATTTCCCGGACACAAATAACAAGTTGGGTCGTATTTAGGAAGTTCTTCTGTCGAAATCGTTTCATTCTGTCCCTGCCAAGGGCGTTTTGCACGATGAGGTGAAACTAAAACCCATTCATTAATTAATGGATTGAAGCGTCTGTGCGGATCTTCGTTAATGTCAAAATTTTTCATTGTAGTGTGTTGTGGTGTTTAAAGCAATGTTGTTCCGTTTGAGATTTTTACATCATAGAATTTTAATTCAATTCCAAATGTATCTAAATAAAGTTTCGAAAACTTACTTTTCACCTCATTTTCATGTCCTTTTTTTACTAAATTGATGGTGCAACCACCGAATCCACCTCCCATTAGTCTCGAACCAATGATCGCTTCATCTTCTTTTGCTGTATCAACCAGCATATCCAACTCTTCACAGCTTACCTCATATTCTTGAGATAAACCATAATGTGTTTCAAATAATAATTCTCCTAAAAGTTCAATATTTCCTGCATCTAAAGCTTCACAGGCTTTAATGACACGACTGATTTCCTTTACAACAAAATGCACTCTGTCGAAAACTTTCTCCGTCATTTTATCTTTTAAACTCAAAACCTGTTCTACAGAAGAATCTCTAAAACTTTTTACTTCTGGGAAATGATTTTTAATGATAGATAAACCTTCTTCACATTCAATTCTTCTTGTATTGTATTCTGAGGTAAAAAGCGAATGTTTTACATTAGAATCAAATAAAATCAGAGAGTAATCTTTGAAGTCGGCATTATGATATTCAAAATCTAAAGTGTTACAGTCTAATTTGATTACTTTGTTTTCAAGACCGTGAACACTCGAAAATTGATCCATAATTCCACAGTTGATTCCAACCCAATGTTCGGCTTTTTGTCCTAATAAAGAAATATCCACTTTTTCGATTTTTAGATCAAAAAGAGATTTGATTCCGAAAATTGTTCCGCATTCTAAAGCTGCAGAAGAAGACAATCCAGAACCAACCGGAATATTGCTGCTGAAAACGCAATTGAAACCTTCAAACGAATAACCGTTATCTTGTAATTGTTTGATTACGCCACGAATGTAATTGGTCCAAACCACATCGCTCAATTTTACTTCCTGAGTCAAATCGATTTCAAATTCTTCATCCAAATCAATAGCGATTATTTTAGAAGTATTTGTATTGTTTTTTGAAAAAGCAAAACAGATTACTTTGTCAATTGCCGCTGGTAAAACATAACCGTCATTGTAGTCAATATGTTCTCCGATAATATTGATTCTACCTGGAGAAAGAACCGTTTTTTCTGGAGATGATCCGAAAGATTTCTCAAAAAATGCAACGGTATTCTGTATTAAAATGTCATTCATTATATAGTTAGTGTATTGTGGTTTTGGAATTTTATTAATGTTATTTATTTTTTTAAACACATAGAGACATAGTTTTTGTAAACTTACAAAAAAGGCGTTTCACTAGTTTAAATGCACATAGTATGCTATGTGAAAGAAATATTTTTCTCTCTACCTTCTTTTTTGGGCATAGAATCTATGTTTCTATGTGTTAAAATATTAGTTTAAACTTTCAAATTTGTAAAGCGTTTTCTGTGTATATTCTTCACCTTTTCTCAAAACGGCATTCGGAAAGTGAGCTTGATTTGGTGCATCTGGGAAATTTTGTGTTTCAAAACAAATTCCGCTTTGTGCATTATAATCTACATTTTCTTTTCCTTTCAATTTTCCGAAACAATTTCCGCCTACATATATATGTACACTTGGTTGATCGGTATATACATTCATTCTCAAATTGTTTTTCAAACTGATTAACTGCGCCACAATTTCAGTTTTAGAATTTACTACGAAAGAATTATCAATTGGAAACGGACAGTTTTTCGGCGCTCTGAAATCAAAATCATGATTCGTTAAATCGGTATAATTTCCTGTCGGAATGTTATCTGAATTTGTTTCCAACATCTTAGCCGATTTGATAAACATCTGTTGTTCTAACACATTTGCGTCATGTCCGTCCAGATTAAAATAGCTATGATGTGTCAAATTGATTACTGTATCTTCTGTTGAAGTTGCTTTGTATTCTAATTTTAATTCATTTTCTTCTGTTAAAGTATAAGTCAAATAAACGGTCATTTCTCCAGGAAAATTTTCGTCTAAATGCTCGCTCAAAAGTCCGAAAGTAATAGACGGATTTTCGTCAGAAGTTACGCGAACTACACTCCAAGCTTTTCTTCCAAATCCCATAACTCCACCGTGAAGCGTGTTTCCGTTGTTGTTCCCGTCAAGCTCAAATTTTTTATCGTTCAGATTAAAAGTTGCATTGTGAATACGGCCGGCATAACGCCCAACTGTAGTTCCAAAATAAGGAGCACTTGGAAGGTTATAAGATTCTAGATAAGATTCTAAATTATCGAAACCTAAAACGACATCAGTCAATTTTCCGTTTACCGGAATTTGAATCGAAGTTACCGTTGCACCATAATTGATGACCTGAACTTTCATTCCGTTTTTATTTACCAATTCAAAAGAATAAATTTCTTCTTTATTAGGCATTAAACCGAATAATTTGCAATTATGAATGTCATTTAAATGCGATATGTGTTTTATTTCCATATAATTTTTACCAAAAATGAAATCCAAAAATAGAAACATTTATTATTTTTGCATACCAGTACCTACCAGTTTTTAAAATTTATAGTCAAAATGACTTTATTATGAACATCATTTCAATCCAAAATAATATTGGTCTGCCAAAATATAAGCAGATAATTCTTTCAATAGAAAAAGCAATTGAACTCGGGAAATTGATAAAAGGCGATCGTCTTCCATCGGTAAATAAAGTCTGTCTGGCTTTTTCTTTATCGCGTGATACGGTTTTATTAGCCTACGATGAACTCAAAAAAAGAGGAATTATTTATGCCATTCCTGGAAAGGGGTATTATGTTAAAAGCGTTGAAATCACTATAACTCAGAAGATTTTTTTGCTTTTTGATGAATTGAATATTTTCAAAGAAGACATCTATAATTCGTTTTTGCAAAATATTGGAAAGAATGTCCAGGTGGATATTTTTTTTCATCATTTTAATGTTCCTGTTTTCAAAAAACTGATAAACGACAGCAATGGAAATTACACGAAATATATTATCATGCCGACGAACTTAAACGATATCGTCGATTCTATAAAAACCCTACCAGTGGGTGATGTAATTATTTTGGATCAGACAAATTCGGACTTAAAAATGTTTCCAGCTATTTATCAAAATCATCAAAGAGACATTTATGAAGGTTTATTGAAAGGCAAATCCAGATTATTAAAATACAAAAAACTGATTCTGATTTTTCAGGGTTTCAGAGAGCCGCCAGGAATGAAACTTGGTTTTGAATCTTTTTGTCAAGAATTTGGTTTTGATCATGAAATTATCTCCGATTTCAGTAATCAATCTATTGCTTTAGGCGATTTGTACATTATACCACATGATCGCGATTTGCTTTTGGTCATCGAAAATGCCATCAATCGAAACTTAAGATTGGGAGAAGATTTTGGAATTATATCGTATAATGAAACCGCTTTGAAGAAAATTGCAGCCAACGGCATCACAACAATTTCGACCAATTTTGAATTAATGGGAAGAATTTTAGCCGATATGGTTTTGAGAGGAACAAAAGAACAAATTGAGAATAAGTCGGCTCTCATAATGAGGAATTCTTTGTAAATGTCTCCCGCAGATTTAGCGGATTTAGCAGATTTTTTTACAATTAATCAGCCAGATCAGCTAAATCTGCGAGAGAACAAATAAAATTTTTATAAATTCAATACAAAATCATTTAATAATTTTTCTTCGTATTTCTCTTTGTTAAAAGTATATAAGTAAGAACCTTTACGAGAAGACTGCATGTCTTTTTCGTCCAATTTATTTAAGATTTCTAGCGAATTGATTTTACTGATAAAGTTTCTTTTGTCCAATTCTTTGCTCAAAATTGCTTCATACAATTCTAAAAGCTGACGCATGGTGAATTTTTCAGGAAGCAATTCGAAACCGATTGGTTTTACGGATGTTTTATAACGAAGTCTCTTTATCGCATTTTGAACCATTTCGTTGTGGTCAAAAATCAAGTTTGGTGCTTCATTAATAGGAAACCATTCTGCATGATAATTTTGAATTAATTCTGCATTATGATTTTCGATATTAATTAAAGCAAAATAAGAAACCGAAATGGTTCTTTCTACGGGGTCACGATCGATTTCGCTGTAAGCATATAATTGCTCCATATATATATCGTTCAGGCCAGTGTAAGTATTTAAGATTCTCGTTGCGGCAGCATCTAAAACTTCATCGCGTTTTAAGAAACCTCCAATCAAAGACCATTTCCCTTTTTCAGGTTCAAAATCCCTTTGAATTAAAAGTATTTTCAGGCCGGCATTATCAAATCCAAAAATGATGCAGTCGACCGCCAGTAAAACTTTATCAGCAGAGCTATAATTGTTTAACATATGTAATTAATTTGGATGGTAAATATATAAACTTCCTAAAACGTATCATAATTTATTAATGTAGTTTTTACACTTACATTATTAAGTGCTCAAAAATAGCGTTAAAAACTAAACTTTTACACAAAAATAACATTCAGCTCACTTTTTTAAGAATTTTTTAAGACAAAAACAGGACAGTAAAGGATGGTTTTTATTAAAATGATGTTCTTTTTTATTAAAAACATCAAAAAATAAATAGTCCTTTACTTACATTACAATCGATTGTGTAAAATTAATTCCCTAAAAAACAGTGTATTTTAATTTTTTTTCAAAAGGCTACTTTTTTGACTAAAAAACGACTTTTTATTAAAAAGTGTATTTTTTACACAATTAAATCATAAAAAAGACTGGATTTTTTGAAAAAAACACGAAATTTTAAATGTTATTTCAACACTTAATTTATGATATGTGTTTTTTTTCGACACTTTTTTTGCCATATTAATTTGTTTTCGTCCTTTTTTTTTAGTTAAATTTACAAATGTAAGATTAACACTTATTAACTAAACCACTAACCAATCTTAAACAAACCATTATGATAACAAAGCAACAATTAATTTTGTATTGCAATTTATTATTGCCAAAAACACATTGGATTTTAGCAGTATTGATGCTGTTATTTTCGGTTAATCAGCTGTCGGCTCAGGGCAAAACGATTACCGGAATTGTTACGTCTGCTCAGGATAACCTGCCGTTACCGGGCGTAAACATTATGATTAAAGGAACCAAAACAGTTGCTTCAACTGGATTTGATGGAGAGTATTCTATTAAAGCATCAACAGGAGATGTTTTAGTTTTTTCATTTATAGGATTTGAGAACAAAGAGATAGCCGTAGGAAGTAACTCTAAAATTGATGCAGCATTAGGAGAAGATACTAATAAACTAAATGAAGTAGTTGTTATTGGGTATGGTTCTCAGAAAAAAGCAGACTTAACAGGATCTGTTAGTGTTGTAAACATAGAATCGGCAAAAAAGACGGTTACTTATGATGCTGCAAAAATGCTTCAGGGACAAGTACCTGGTGTAACCGTTCAATCTTCAGGAGAACCGGGAGGTTTTGTAAATGTGAAGATTAGGGGGATAACTTCATTTAGTAATAACAATCCGCTTTTTGTAATTGACGGAATTATGGTCGATTCTCCATACGATTTTGCTCCGGGAGAAATAGAATCGATGCAGGTTCTAAAAGATGCTTCGTCTGCTGCAATCTACGGTGTGCGTGGTGCGAATGGAGTTGTAATCATTACAACCAAAAAAGGTAAACAAGGCAAAATGGATATTAAATTCAAGTCTATTGTTGGTCTTCAGAATGTGGCTAAAAAATGGGATTTGACAGATCGTGTAGGATATCAAAAAATCACGAGTGAAGCAGAACGTAACAGAGACATTAGAGCTGGAGTTCCAGTGAGTATTGCTCCAGGAAATGATCCGAACAGTCCTTCTTATATTTCTAATGTAAATACAGACTGGCAGAAAGAGTCTTTTCAAACAGGTGTTGTACAAAATCAAGCGCTTACATTTAATGGCGGAGCAGAAAACCTGGCTTACAGCATGAATGTGGATTATTTTAAAAATACAAGTTATATCAACACGCCTCAGGACTATGAGAGATTGTCAACTAATTTAAATTTGAATGGTAAAAAAGGAAGATTCAAATATGGTGCTAAGTTAGCGTACACTCAATCAGATAAAGAAATTTTTAACGAGTATAATGCAGGACAAACTGTTGTCAGCGATATTTTGGGAGCTGTTCCAACCATGCCGGTTTATGATGCAAACAGACTTGGAGGTTATGGAGGTACAGATAATTTGACACAAAGAGCCATTTCGATGAATCCGATCGGATACAATAATCTAATTAATAATAATGGAAAAAGAAACCGTTTTATTGGAGATATCTGGGGAGAAATTGAAATTGTAAAAGGTCTTAAATACAAATTGGATGTAAGTTATGATAGAACAGACTGGGAAAACAGAAAATTTATTCCGCCAAGTGATTTAGGTTGGTATTATATTACCACAAACGATGAAGCATCTTTAGATGTTGAAACAGGAAATGAATTAAGAACATTTTTGAATAATTTGTTAACCTATGAAGTTACTTTAGGAAAACATAAAATAGATGCCTTAGCAGGATGGATTCAGGAAAAACGTGATTACCACCGTATTAATACCAGAGGTGTTGGTTATGAACCTGGAGAAATTAGCATGCTTCAGTACGCAGATGCCAGAAATGCATCGGAGTATAAATTTACAATTACAGGCGTTTCTTATATCAGTAGATTAAACTATTCTTATGATGATCGTTATTTAGTCCAAGCTAATTTCAGACAAGATAAAACGTCTCTTTTCAGTGAAAAAAATAATTCGGCTAGTTTTTATTCTTTTTCAGGAGGATGGAAAATCAGTAACGAAAAATTCTGGAAATTGCCTGAATGGATAAGCAATATCAAACTTAGAGGAGGTTATGGTACATTAGGAAATAATACTATTTCGCAATATTTCTTTGCTTCAACAGTAAATAGTTTTGCAGGTTATGATTTTAATAATGAACTAGCTCCGGGAACAACAGTCGTAGCAGCATTGGATCCAAATGTAAAATGGGAAAAATCTACCAATTCCAATGTTGGTATCGAATTAGGTTTCTTAGATAATGATTTACAATTTACAGCAGAATATTTTATTAAAAAATCAAGCGATCTTTTGTTAGGAGTTCCTCTTCCTTTTTCTACGGGAGCATTTCCAGCAAGTGTTACCACAAACGCAGGATCAATGAAAAATTCTGGTGTTGAGTTTACGGCATCTTACAGTAATCATCATCATAAATTTAAATATGATATTTCTGCGAATTTTGGAACATTGAAAAATGAAGTAACTAAAATTGGTTTAAACGGAAATCCTATTTATGGAGCTGTTTCTAAAACACAAGTAGGAAGATCCGTGGGTGAAATGTTTGCTTGGGAAGCAATCGGAATTTTTCAAAATGCTGCCGAAGTAGCTTCTTCTCCAACACAAACAGGTGCGGCTCCTGGAGATATTAAATTTAGAGACGTAAATGGAGACGGAATTATCACAGACGCAGATAGAACTTTTCAAGGTGTAACCATTCCAAAATATGGCTTCGGATTTAATTTTAGTGCTTCGTATTCCAACTTTGATTTCTCAATGTTCTGGCAAGGAAGCGGCGGAAACAAAATATTTAATGCCATGTATCGTAATTTGATGATCGGACAATATACCAATCATCATACAGACGAATTGAATTACTGGACACCTACAAACACAAATACAAATATTCCTGCGCCGGTAATTGGTGATCCAAACGGAAACAGCAGAGATTCAAACAGATTTATTGAAAGCGGAGATTATGTTAAACTTCAAACCATGGAAATTGGTTACAACATTCCGTTAAAAGATAAATTTATTCAAAAAGCAAAGGTTTACCTGAATGGTCAAAATCTGTTGATTATTTCTAAATACAAAGGATATGATCCGGATTTTAATAGCGACGGATTAATTTCCAGAGGATATGATGCGGGATCTTTTCCAAATCCGAGAACAATTTCTTTAGGAGTAGAAGTAAGCTTCTAAAAGGTTTAACCATTTAAAAACGTATTAAAATGAAATATAAAATATTCAATTATATAGCAGTTTTCTTTTCGCTTGCTTTGGTAACCACAAGCTGCGTTGATAACGAAGACTTAGAACAGCTGGATCCTAATAACAATGCAGTTGACTCATTTTGGAAAACAGATGATGATGCTTTAAAAGGTGTAAATGCTGCTTACGGAAGTTTACTAACAGATGGTACGTACATGAGAAGTACACCATTATTATTAGATGTAAAAGCAGACGATTCTCGTACAAACAGTCCTTGGGGATCAATGTATAATGTTGGGCATTTCAATTCAAACGTAGCTGATGCAGCCATTTATGGATGGGCTTACGAAACCTACTATCAGGGAATATACAGAGCCAATCAGGTTTTAACGAATGTTCCTGGAATTGAGTTCAAAGACGCAGCTTTAAAAGACAGAATCTTAGGACAGGCTTATTTTTTAAGAGGTTTGTTTTTATTCCATGCAGTAAATATGTTTAAGAATGTTCCTCTTCCAACAGAATTAGCGGTTTATTATCCTCAAAAAACACAAGAAGAAGGCTGGGCGCAGGTTATTTCAGATTTTAAAACTGCGGCAGAATTATTACCAAATTCATACACAGGTATTTCAGGTTTAGATGCAGGCCAAAAAGGAAGAGCTACAAAAGGTGCGGCTTTAGGTTATTTAGGAAAGGCTTATTTGTTTACTAAAGATTTCACGAATGCAAAAACTACTTTTAAACAAGTTATAGATTTAGGAGTTTATGCTTTGGTTCCAAATTACCGTGACAACTTTACAACAGCAAATGAAAACAATTCAGAATCTCTTTTTGAAGTACAATTCAGCAGAGATGCAGGAGGAGTTGATTTAGGTTGGGGAGGTGCTCCTGCTTCAGGTTGGGGAAAAACATCTGCACGTGCCATTACGTATGCTCCAAGAGCTTTTGGGTGGACAGACGTTCAACCGACATGGGCTTTATTCAACGAATTTAAAGAAGAAAAAACAAAAACAGGAGCAGACGACCCACGTTTAGATGCTACTATTTTCTATAATAAACCAGGCGGAATGCAATTGTATGGAAAAGATTTTGCCACATTTTATGCTTCAAGCCCTGCAGATTTAAATGATTTGTTTTGTAGAAAATACCAAAATTCTGATGGACAATTTGCAGACGAATACGATTGGCGTTCCGGAATCAATGAGCGTTTGTTAAGATATGCGGATATTCTGTTAATGTATGCTGAATGTTTAAATGAAACAGGAGATACACCAGGAGCTTATACTTATATTCAAATGGTGCGAAACAGAGTAAATCTTCCTGAATTAGCTGTAACAAAACCAGGAATGAGTCAGGAACAAATGAGAGAACAGATAGGTCACGAAAGATTTTTGGAATTCCCTCTTGAAGGACATCGCTTTGATGATATCCGCCGTTGGGGATGGCTTCAAAATCCGACAAAATTAGCGTGGCTAAAATCAAGAGATGCTGAGTTTAATTCTTATACACCAGGACGCGAATATTTTCCAATTCCGCAATTAGAAATGGATAACAATCCAGGAACAAAACAAAATGACAGTTACTAAGTTTAGAGTCACGGTTTACAGTCACAGTTTCGGTGTAAACTGAGACTTGCAAACTGAGACTAAAAATATATTTGAGTTAGTTTAAATACCGATATCATGTGAAGACGTAAAAATCTTCACATGATATTATAACATAAAAACCACTATGAAAAAAGCACTTTTAATCACATTTCTTATTACGTTTTGTAATCAGTTGAGTTTTGCACAAACCACTATCACCATTAAAAATACGGCCGATGCGCCAACAATTGACAAAAATATTTACGGTCATTTTGCGGAGCATTTGGGACGTTGTATTTACGGTGGATTTTTTGTTGGAGATACTTCAAAAATACCAAATACAAATGGAGTTAGAAATGACATTATTGCTGCTTTAAAAGATTTGAAAATTCCGAATTTAAGATGGCCTGGAGGTTGTTTTGCCGATACTTACCATTGGAAAGATGGAATTGGTCCACAAGAACAAAGACCAACTATTGTAAATAAATGGTGGGGCGGAGTTACAGAAGACAATAGTTTCGGAACTCATGATTTCCTGAATATGTGTGAACTTCTAGGAGCAGAACCGTATTTGTCTGGAAACGTGGGAAGCGGAACGGTTCAGGAATTGGCAGACTGGGTTCAGTACACCAACTTTAGCGGTAAAAGTCCGATGAGTGATTTACGTGCCAAGAATGGAAGAAAAGAACCTTGGAAAGTAAAATTCTGGGGAATTGGAAATGAAGCTTGGGGCTGCGGTGGAAACATGACCGCAGAATATTACGCTGGCGAATACCGCAAATTTGCGACTTTTATGTCAGATTGGGAAAATACAGGAGGAATTACAAGAATTGCTTCTGGATCAAATAGTGCCGATTACAATTGGACAGAAGTTTTAATGAAAGGAATTCCCCTAAATATGTTGGGCGGAGTTGGAGTGCATCATTATGCTGTAATTGACTGGGGCAAAAAAGGAAGCGATAGAGAATTTACAGAAGAAGGTTATTTTAAAACCATGCAGTCGGCCTTGAAAATGGAAGAATTGGTTACGAAACATTCTGCCATTATGGACAAATACGATCCGGAGAAAAAAGTAGCCATGATCGTAGACGAATGGGGAGGATGGTACGAAGTAGAAAAAGGAACAAATCCGGGATTTTTATACCAACAAAATACAATGCGAGATGCCGTTTTAGCAGGAGCAACGTTAAATATTTTCAATAACCACGCAGATCGTGTTCGTATGGCAAACTTGGCGCAATGCGTAAACGTTTTACAAGCTGTAATTCTTACGGACAAAGCTAAAATGATTACAACTCCAACTTATTCTGTAATGAAAATGTACGCCGTTCATCAGGATGCTAAATTATTACCAGTAAGTTTCGAATCGCCATCATACACTTTTAACGGAGAAAAACTTCCTGCAGTTTCAGCATCAGCATCAAAAGATAAAAACGGAGCGGTTCATATTTCATTAGTGAATGTAGACGCAAAAAACAAAAATAAAATTGAAATTGATGTAAAAGATTTAGGAGTAAAAACCGTTACCGGAACGGTTATCACATCAGCTAAATTACAAGATTACAATTCATTCGAAAACCCGAATAAAATTGTTCCAACGGTTTTTAAAGGTTTCGAAAACAAAAAAGGAAAACTTGAAATCACGATTCCTCCTTTCTCAGTAGTTGTTTTAGAAGGAAAATAAAATAGAAGCAGATGAAAAAGCGAAACTTCATTTTAAAAACCATTTCTTTCATCGGGTTTTTTGTGGCAGCAGTTTTAATCACAAGCTGTTCCAAAGATGATCCGGCGTTACAAGAACCAGAACCTCCGGTTGTAGTCGATCCGCCTGTGGTTACGCCAACATTCAACGGACCAACTTATGCAGACAACTACACACCTTTTGCAAGTTGGGCAAGTAGATCACAATGGAATCTGGCAAACGTACACGATCCATCGGTAGAAAAGTCAGGCGATTATTATTATATGTATCAAACCGATGCTTCGTATGGAAATGCGCATGACGGAAATGGACATTTTTTCTACAGAAGATCGAAAGATTTAATCAGCTGGGAATTTATGGGACCTTCGATGCTTCAGGCTCCGGCTTGGGTAAAAGATTCTTTGAATAATAAAAGGGCTAGAATGAATCCGGCACTTCCTCCAATAACAAATCCAAATTACGGATTCTGGGCACCATGTGTTCGAAAAGTGGGGAATGTTTTTAGAATGTATTACAGTATTGTAGTTACTAATCCGATTACAGGAACAGACACCAATACTTCATGGTCAGAACGCGCTTTTATTGGTTTGGCCGAAACGACAGATTTGGCTTCTAATAATTGGGTCGACAAAGGAATGGTAGTTTGCTCAGAACCCGACGGCGTAAAAAGTTATGTTAGAAACGGAGGAAACGATTGGGATGCATACTTTAAATTCAATGCCATCGATCCAAGTTTTATTGAAACTCCAGAAGGAGAGCAATATTTAATTTACGGTTCATGGCATTCTGGAATTGCGGCTTTAAAACTAAATCCGACAACAGGAAAACCAGATCAACTAAAAACAATAGACGATTACGGAGTTCGAATTGCAGGTCGCGGAAATGTAAATACAAATCGTTGGCAAGCACTTGAAGGACCAGAAATTATCTACAATCCCGATACACAATATTATTATTTGTTTTTGGCTTATGACGAATTATCGGTTGCGTACAATACACGTGTAGCGCGTTCTAAAAACATTCTCGGGCCTTATGTGACCAATACCGGAATCAGTATTACAAATGGGGCAGAATGTTTTCCGTTGGTAACGCATCCCTATCAATTTAAAAATCATACAGGCTGGGTTGGATTTGCGCATTGTGCCGTTTTTCAAAACCCAACAACCAAACAATGGTTTTATGCTTCGCAAGCACGTTTGCCGGAAGGAGTTGGTGGAATTGCAGTTTCAAATGCAGTAATGATGGGACACGTTCACGGAATTCAATGGACAGAAGACGGTTGGCCTGTTATAGAACCAGAACGTTATGCCGGAGTTCCAACAACCACTTTTGCAGAAGGAAATCTGGTAGGAACTTGGGAACAAATTACCATGAATTACCAATACAAAACCATGCAGAAAGCAGTTACGATTTATTTAACGGCCGACAAAAAAGTTAGCGGAGATATAACAGGAACTTGGTCGTACGATCCTACTAAAAAAATCGCCACTATAAACGGAGTTAAATGTAATGTAGTTGACGCCTGGGATTGGGAATCATCAACCAGAAAAGTGACTTTAACTTATACAGGAATAAATAGTGCCGGAATAGGAGTTTGGGGCAAGAAAATAAATTAGAAATTTAAACACATAGAAACATAGATTTTTTAGTCAATAAAAGAGTAAAAAAACAAATCTAGATTTGAACACATAGATAGGCTATGTGAATTTAAATAAATGAAATGCCTTTTTCAGACAAGTAATGCTACGATTCTATGTGTTTGAAAAAAATAAGCCACGAATTTCACTAATTCACACAAATAAAAATTCGAGAAAATTGGTGCAATTCGTGGCAAAAAACAAAGCCAAAGATTATAAAATAAATCATTTTAATCTGTGAAATCTGTGGCAAAAAAATTAAAGCAATTATGAAAAACCTATTTACGAGCCTTTCCGTTTTGCTTTTATCGATTGCAGCAACTGCTCAATCGGTAAAATTCAACAATCCTATTATTACAGATAAATATGCCGGAGATCCTGCAGCATTGGTTTACAAAGACAAAGTGTATTTGTACGCAGGTCATGATGAAGCGCCAAACGATTTTAATTTTTATAAAATGAACGAATGGCTGGTATATTCTTCTTCTGATATGAAAAAATGGGAATCGCATGCGGTACCCTTAAAAGTAACCGATTTTAAATGGGCAAAAAGTGATGCTTGGGCTTCGCAAGTAATAGAAAGAAACGGAAAATTCTATTGGTACGTAACGGTTGAACACGGAACAATTCCAGGAAAATCAATTGGAGTTGCTGTAGCAGATAATCCACTTGGGCCTTTTAAAGACGCATTAGGAAAAGCCTTAATCACCAACGATATGACCAAATTTAGCGATATAAGCTGGGACGATATTGATCCAACAGTTTTTATCGATAATGACGGACAAGCCTATTTATTTTGGGGAAACACAGCCTGCCATTATGCTAAATTAAAAGAAAACATGACGGAAATTGATGGAGAAATCCATCACATAAAACTGCCAAATTTCACAGAAGCACCTTGGATTCACAAACACAATGGCTGGTATTATTTGTCATACGCTTACGAATTTCCAGAGAAAATTGCTTACGCGATGAGTAAATCTATTACAGGACCTTGGGAGTTTAAAGGAATTCTGAATGAATTAGCAGGAAACAGCAACACAAATCATCAATCAATTATTGATTTTAAAGGACAATCGTATTTTATTTATCACAATGGAGCGTCAATTCCACATGGAGGAAGTTTCAGAAGATCAGTTTGTGTAGATAAATTATTTTACAACAAAGACGGAACAATGAAACGTGTCGTAATGACCTCGGAGGGAATTCAATAGTTTTCAGTCGCAGTCTCAGTTTTAAGTTTTGATGCAGTAACTGCTTATATGCTCTGCTAAAGTTTTCAGTAAGCAAACTTAAATTTACTTATATCACTTATATGGTTTACAAAAACATAAAATATGCAATTTCGGTTTTTCTAATGCTGATAACTTCAGCGATTATGGCGCAAGAAATTGTCGTGCACGATCCGGTTGTCATCAAACAAAAAGACACCTATTATTTGTATTGTACCGGAAACGGAATCAGTGTTTTTAGTTCGAAAGATTTAAAAAAATGGAACAAAGAACCGCAAGTCTTCGCCGAAAAACCAGTTTGGGCAGATGGTGTTGCAGCCGATTTCAAAAATCATATTTGGGCGCCAGATATTTCATTCCACAACAATACTTATTATCTGTATTATTCGGTTTCCGCTTTCGCTAAAAATACTTCGGCAATTGGCGTTGCGACCAATACGACTTTAGATCCAAAAGACAAAAATTACAAATGGGTCGATCAAGGAATCGTGATTCAATCACAGCCAAATCGCGATATGTGGAACGCCATTGATCCGAATTTGGTTTTTGACGAAAATAACACACCTTGGCTTTCTTTTGGTTCTTTTTGGGAAGGATTGAAATTGGTAAAATTAAATCCGGATTTGAAATCAATTGCTCAGCCTCAAGAATGGCACACGATTTCAAAACGCAAAAGAAGTTTCGAATTAGCTGATTCTGATCCAGGCGATGGCGCGCTTGAAGCTCCTTTTATCTTCAAGAAAAATGGATATTACTACCAGTTTCTTTCTTGGGATTTATGCTGTCGCGGAGAAAAAAGCACTTATAAAGTCGTTGTTGGAAGATCTAAAAATGTAACTGGACCTTATTTGGATAAAGAAGGAAAACAGTTGGATCAAGGCGGAGGAAGTCTAGTGGTTCAAGGAGATGAAAACTATTTTGGAGTAGGGCATAATAGCGCTTATACTTTCGATGGAAAAGATTATATGTTTTATCACGCTTACGAAAAGAAAACCAAAGGAACACCAAGATTAGTAGTTCGAGAAATACAATGGGATACCGATTTGTGGCCTGTTTTAAAATAAAAATAATGAAGAAATACAACTTACCAATTTTAACGATTTTCATGTCACTTCTGGTTTTGACTTCTTGTAAAGAGACCAAAAACAATGTCGTGCAAAATAAAACATCAGCCTTAAAAGCAGGTTACGAAATTGAACCGGTTAACATTCAAAATGTAAAACTAACCGATTCTTTTTGGCTTCCAATTATCAAAAGAGTACAGGAAGTAACGATAGAATATGCGATTAAAAAATGTGATGAAGAAGGCCGTTTTGAGAACTTTTTAATTGCCGGAAAACAAAAAACAGGAACAACGAGAGGAGATATGCCTTTTGATGATACCGATGTTTATAAAATTATCGAAGGAGCATCAAACACTTTAATCAGTGCACCAAATCCTAAACTAGAAAGAGTTTTGGATTCTATGATTGCCATCGTAAAAATTGGTCAGGAACCAGACGGATACATCACCACTTGGAGAACGATAAATCCAGCAAAACCGCCAGCGCCTTGGGTTCCCGTAATTGAAGGAAAACGCTGGGAATCGTTGCAGATTAGCCATGAATTGTATAATCCGGGTCATTTGATTGAGGCTGCAATCGTGCATTATGAAGCAACAGGAAAAACTAATTTCCTAGACATTGCTATAAAAGCGGCCGATATGCTAGTAAGAACTTTTGGAGATAATCCGGGTCAGGTAAAAGGTGTTCCTGGTCATCAAATTGTAGAAACGGGTTTATTGAAATTGTATCAGATTACAGGAAAAAAAGAGTATCTGAAACTGGCAAAATACTATTTAGACAATCGCGGAAATCCGAATAATCATAAACTATACGGAGAATACGCTCAAGATCATATGCCCGTTGTGGACCAAAAAGAAGCCGTAGGACACGCTGTTCGTGCGGTTTATATGTACGCAGGAATGACCGATATCGTGGCCTTGACAAAAGATAAAGCTTACGAAAATGCTGTAAATACGATATGGGATAACATGGTAAACAAAAAAATGTACATCACAGGCGGAATCGGATCAAGACATGATGGCGAAGCTTTTGGAGTGAACTACGAATTGCCAAATCTAACCGCTTACAACGAAACTTGTGCGGCAATTGGAGATGTGTATTGGAATCACAGATTGCATAGTTTATACGGAAAATCGCAATATTTTGATGTCATCGAAAGATCGATGTACAACGGATTAATTTCGGGTATTTCGCTTGACGGAAAACAATTTTTCTATCCAAATGCCTTAGAAGCTGATGGCGTTTATAAATCGAATCGCGGTTCTTGCACGCGTCAGGGATGGTTTGACTGTTCTTGTTGCCCGACGAATTTAATACGTTTTATTCCGTCAATTCCAGGATTGATTTATTCCAAAACAAAGAATGATTTGTATGTGAATTTATATGCCTCAAACAATGCATCTTTCACATTAGGAAAAACAGATTTACAGATTTCGCAACACACTTCTTATCCTTGGAATGGAAAAGTTGGAATTTCAGTTAATCCTAAAAAAGAAAGCCAATTTACAATCAAACTTCGCGTTCCGGGTTGGGCAAGAAATGAGGTTTTGCCAGGAGATTTATATACGTACAAAAAAGCTTCCACTCAAAAACCAACTATTTCTGTAAACGGAGAAACTTTAGCGATTCAGCCTGAAAACGGTTATTTCAACGTCACTAGAAATTGGAAAAAAGGGGACAAAATCGCGCTTAATTTCCCAATGGAAGTCCAAGAAGTAGAAACGAATTCAAAAGTAGAAACCAACAAAAATAAAGTCTCTTTAGAATATGGTCCGCTAGTATATGCAGTTGAAGAAATTGACAATAAAAACAATTTTGATAAGATCGATATTTCAGCTTCAGACACTTTCAAAGTGAGAAAAGAAGCGAACTTATTACAAGGCGTAAATGTGATCGAAAATTCAAAATTCACAGCCATTCCATATTATTCTTGGTCAAATCGAGGCATTGGAAAAATGAAAGTGTGGATTGATTATAAAAACTGATTCACTTAAAAATAAACTAAATACAAACCAATATAACATGCAAATAAACGTATTAAAAAATCTTGCACTTTCAGCTGTTGTTTTTGTAAGTGTTTCGTCCTGTACAGATAAAAAAGTAGAAAAAGAGCTGTCTAAAAAAGAAGTGTCTACTACAAAAACAACCTTAACGAACAAACCTATAGTGTTGCAAAGAGCAGATCCTTTTATCTACAAACATACAGATGGGTATTACTATTTTACAGGATCGATACCAACTTACGACGCTATAGAGTTAAGACGTGCAAAATCTATTGATGAGCTTCAAAATGCTGAAACTTTTAGAGTATGGGAAAAACATAAAAGCGGACCCATGAGCCGTCATGTTTGGGCTCCTGAAATTCATTATTTAGATGGAAAATGGTACGTGTATTTTGCAGCAAGCCAAGAAGATGATATTTGGAGATTAAGACCTTATGTTTTGCAGTGTACAGGTCAAGATCCTTTACATGATAAGTGGATTGAATTAGGGCAAATGCAGGCAGCTGACGCAGATCCAAAAAGCTTTACCGATTTTTCTCTAGACGGAACTGTATTTGAACATAAAAACAAACGCTATTTCTGTTGGGCAGAAAAAACAGGCGGACAGTTTGCATCTTCTAATTTGTACTTAGCCGAAATGGAATCGCCCGTAAAACTAAAAACAGTTCAATTCATGCTAACGACTCCGGATTATGATTGGGAACGCATCGGTTTTTGGGTAAATGAAGGTCCCGCATTTCTTAAACACAATGGAAAAATTTACATTACTTTTTCAGCAAGTGCGACTGGTTCTTGTTACAGTATGGGAATGATGGAAGCAGATGAAAATGCAGACCTATTAGATAGAAATTCTTGGAAAAAATCCAGATATCCGGTATTAAAAACCAATGAAGCAAAACATATTTACGGGCCTGGTCATAACTCATTCACAGTAGATGAAAACGGAGAACCATTGGTAATTTATCATGCAAGGGATTATGAAAAAGCAGTTGGTGATCCAAAAGTGGTGCCTGCGACAGATAAAAGACCGCTGAAGGATATTATTGCAGATCCGTTATATGATCCTAATCGTCATGCGAGAATGATGAAATTAAAATTTGATAAAAACGGTACACCAATATTCGAATTTAACTAAGTTGATTAAGATTTTTTTAGCTTTTTCTGTGATTGTTTTGAAGATTAAGATGAAATAATCGCAACATTATAAATGTGACATTGACATTTATTTTTTGTTTTGAGCTTAAATCTTTGTTTTGATGCATTTTCTATAAAAATGAAGAAGCAGAATTTTATTAAGTGTTTTTTATACACTTATAAATTATTTATAATTATATTTGTCAATATTTTAAAAATAAAATACGAATGAAAAATTATGTAATAGGATTGGACTACGGAACAGATTCTGTTCGTGCGGTGCTTATTGACACAGAAAATGGGCAGGAGCTGGCATCGAATGTTTCTCATTACAAAAGATGGAAAAACAAACAATATTGTGACGCCTCTATAAACCAATTTCGTCAGCATCCTTTGGATCATATCGAAGGATTGGAAACTACGATTCAAAATGTTGTAAAAGAAAGTAAAGTGGATCCGTCATTGGTTCGCGGAATCTGTATTGACACAACAGGATCTTCTCCAGTTCCAGTTACGGCAGATGGAACGCCATTGGCATTAACAAAAGGTTTTGAAGAAAACCCAAATGCGATGATGGTTTTATGGAAAGATCATACTTCTATAAATGAAGCAAACGAAATCAACGAACTGGCAGTAAGCTGGGGCGGAGAAGACGTTACAAAATATGTAGGGGGAATTTATTCTTCTGAGTGGTTTTGGGCAAAAATCCTTCACATTGCAAGACAAGACGAAGCGGTTAGAAATGCAGCACACACTTGGATGGAGCACTGCGATTTAATGACGTATTTGTTAATTGAAGATAAAGACTTAAAAACGTTCAAAAGAAGCCGTTGCGCAGCGGGTCACAAAGCTATGTGGCACGAAGACTGGAACGGATTACCGCCAGTTGAATTCTTAGAAAAATTACATCCGTATTTAGCGACTTTGCGTGGCAATTTATACGATGAAACTTATACTTCAGATTTAGTTGCTGGAAATTTAAGTAAAGAATGGGCAGATCGTTTAGGACTTTCTGCAGAAACAGTTGTGGCTGTTGGAACTTTCGATGCGCATTCTGGTGCTGTTGGAGCAAAAATCGAAGAAAATACTTTAGTTCGCGTTATGGGAACTTCAACTTGTGATATTCTGGTTGGTTCTTATGATGAGGTTGGTACAAAAACCGTTCGCGGAATCTGCGGTCAAGTTGACGGATCTGTAATTCCAGGATTTATCGGTCTGGAAGCAGGACAATCGGCTTTTGGTGATTTATTGGCTTGGTACAAAGAATTATTAATGTGGCCGACAGAACATTTATTAGCTTCTTCATCAACTTTAAATGATGCTCAAAAAGAACAATTAAGAGAAGAATTCAGCGATAAATTAATTGTTGAATTAACGAAAGAAGCAGAGAAAATTCCAGTTTCTGAAAGTCTTCCAATTGCTTTAGATTGGATTAATGGTAGAAGAACTCCAGATGCAAATCAGGAAGTGAAAAGTGCGATTTCAAATTTATCATTAGGAACAAAAGCACCACATATTTTCAAAGCTTTGGTAAACGCAATTTGTTTTGGAGCGAAGAAAATTGTAGATCGTTTTGAAGAAGAAGGTGTAAAAATCGACAGCGTTATCGGAATTGGTGGTGTTGCTCGTAAATCGCCTTTCATTATGCAGACTTTGGCTAACGTTTTAAACAAGCCAATTAAAGTTGCAGCTTCAGATCAAACTCCTGCTTTAGGTGCGGCAATTTATGCAGCGGTTGCAGCCGGAATTTATCCAAACGTAATCGAAGCAAGCCAAAAAATCGGAAGTGATTTTGACGGAGAATATTTCCCTCAATTAGATAAAGTAGCAGCTTATAACAAGTTGCTGATTGCATACGAACAATTAAGTGCTTTTGCAGATCCAACTATTAAAATTTCTCAAAATGAGTTCTCTTTATAAAGATTTAAAACAAGAATGTTACGAAGCCAATATGCAGTTGAATGCATTGAATTTGGTTGTCTATACTTTCGGAAACGTAAGCGCCGTGGACAGAAAAAATGGTGTTTTTGCTATTAAACCAAGCGGGGTTCCTTACGAAGATTTAAAGCCTGAAGATATCGTTATTGTCGATTTTGACAACAATGTTATCGAAGGAAATTTGCGTCCGTCTTCAGACACAAAAACACATGCTTATTTGTACAAACACTGGCCAAATATTGGCGGAGTGGCGCATACCCACGCAACATATTCTGTGGCTTGGGCACAATCGCAGCAAGATATTCCGATTTTCGGAACAACACACGCCGATCACTTAACAGCTGATATTCCGTGTGCGCCGCCAATGGCAGATCATCTAATTGAAGGAAACTATGAACACAATACCGGAATTCAGATTTTGGATTGCTTCAAAGAAAAAAATCTTTCTTATGAAGAAGTAGAAATGATTTTAATTGGAAATCACGGTCCTTTTGCATGGGGAAAAAATGCTGCAAAAGCGGTTTACAACAGTAAAGTTTTAGAAGTTGTGGCAGAAATGGCATACTTGACTTTACAAATAAATCCAAACGCACCAAGATTAAAAGATTCATTAATAAAGAAACATTACAACCGTAAACACGGAAAAGATTCATACTACGGACAGTAGTTTAGTTTCAAGTTTTCTTTGTTTCAAGTTTCAAGTTGTTGGAACGTGAAACCTGGAACGTGAAACAAACAAAAATAATAACATAACAATTCAAGTTTATAGATTCCAGCAACCTGAAACCTGAAACTTGAAACAAAATAAACAAAAAAATGATAGACATTTCTCAAAAAGAAGTATGGTTTGTAGTAGGAAGCCAAGAATTATACGGTGAAGAAACACTTAGAAAAGTAGCAGAACATTCTCAGATAATGGCAAAAGGATTAGACGCTTCATCTTCAATTCCAGTAAAAGTGGTTTATAAAGATGTAGTAAAATCTCCATCGCAAATTTTAGATGTATGTTTGGCTGCGAATTCTGAGAAAAACTGTATTGGAATTATCGCTTGGATGCATACTTTTTCTCCAGCAAAAATGTGGATTGGCGGATTAAGTATCCTTAAAAAACCATTATGTCATTTACATACACAATACAACGCTGAAATTCCGTGGGGAAGCATCGATATGGATTTCATGAACTTGAACCAATCGGCGCACGGAGATCGTGAATTTGGTTTCATGATGTCTAGATTACGTAAAAAACGTAAAGTTGTAGTTGGACACTGGGAAGACCAAAGAGTTCAAAAACAATTAGGAATCTGGTCAAGAGTTGTACTTGGATGGGACGAACTTCAAAACTTAAAAGTAGCTCGTATTGGAGACAATATGCGTGAAGTTGCCGTTACAGAAGGTGATAAAGTTGAGGCTCAAATTCGTTTCGGAATGTCAGTAAACGGATACGATTCTTCAGACGTTACCAAACATATCGAGAAAGTAACAGACAAACAATTAGCTGATTTATTAGCAGTTTATGAGTCTTCTTATACCTTAACTGATTCTTTAAAAGAAGGCGGAACGCAAAGAAGTTCATTAGTCGAAGCAGCAAAAATCGAATTAGGATTAAGAGCTTTCCTTGAAGAAGGAGGATTTGGCGCTTTTACAGATACATTTGAAAACCTTGGAGTTTGGAAACAATTACCAGGAATCGCAACACAAAGATTAATGGCCGATGGTTATGGTTTTGGTGGAGAAGGAGATTGGAAAACCGCTGCAATGGTAAGGGCATTAAAAGTAATGTGTGTTGGTTTGGAAGGTGGAACTTCTTTCATGGAAGATTACACGTACCACTTTACACCACAAAAATCTTATGTTTTAGGATCTCACATGTTAGAAATCTGCCCATCTATCGCTGACGGAAAACCTTCTTGCGAAGTGCATCCATTAGGAATTGGCGGAAAAGAAGATCCAGCTCGTTTGGTGTTCAATTCTCCTGCAGGTGACGCAATCAATGTTTCTTTGGTGGATATGGGAACTCGTTTCCGTTTGATCGTGAATGAAGTTGAAGCAGTAAAACCAATGGCAGAATTACCAAAACTTCCAGTTGCGAGAGTTCTTTGGGATTGTAAACCAAATTTGGAAGTGGCAGCAACAGCTTGGATTTTAGCTGGTGGAGCACACCACACGGTTTACAGCCAATCAATCACAACAGAATATATGGAAGATTTCGCAGATATCGCAGGAATCGAATTATTGGTTATTGATGAGAAAACAACGGTAAGAGAGTTTAAAGATAAAATCAATGCTAACGAAGCATACTTCCACCTATTCCAACACGGACTATAAGGCAGTAAAATGTAATTTGTTAGATGTGAAATGTGAAAAAAAATAAAAAGGTGATTTTTACATTTATAAAATGATTAAATTTCACATCTGACATTTTATATCTAACATCTAACTTTTTACAAACCAAAAAAATATCATTTATGAATGT
This sequence comes from Flavobacterium potami, assembly GCF_020026915.1. GTDB lineage: Bacteria > Bacteroidota > Bacteroidia > Flavobacteriales > Flavobacteriaceae > Flavobacterium > Flavobacterium potami. The sequence continues at coordinate 406,994 of NZ_JAINUY010000004.1, forward strand.
ATTAAAACGCTCTCTTTTCATACTAAGTATGCTTGGTCTTGCTATAGTTTCAGTTCAATGTAAAGGCGATAAAAAAACCGATACAGAAAAAGTTGCAACTGATGAAAAAGCTTTAGTTACAATTGGCAAATCGGAATACGGAACTACTGCGAAAGGTGAAAAAGTAGAAAGCTACAAACTGAAAAACCAAAATGGGATGGAAGTAGACATCATCACTTTTGGAGGAAGAATTACAGATTTAAAAGTGCCTAATAAAGCGGGTGTTTCCGAAAATGTAGTAATCGGATTCAGTAATTTGGCGCAATACGAAAAAGAAAATCCATTTTTTGGAGCTTTAATCGGAAGATACGGAAACCGAATTGCAAAAGGTAAATTTTCGCTTGACGAAAAAGAATATCAATTAGCAATTAACAACGCACCAAATGCTTTACATGGAGGTCCACAAGGATATTTCAACGTAGTTTGGAAAGCCGATGAGGTAAAATCTGGCGAAACAGCTTCTTTAAAATTATCTTATTTAAGTAAAGATATGGAAGAAGGTTATCCAGGAAACTTAAAGGTTATTGTAACCTATACATTGACAAATGACAATCAGTTGGAAGTGCTTTACGAAGCAACTACAGACAAAAAAACGGTTGTTAACTTGACACAGCATTCATACTTCAATTTATCTGGTGATTTTACAAAAACAATCCTAGATCACGAATTGACTTTAAATGCAGATAAATTAGTTCCAGTTGATGCGACTTTAATTCCGACAGGAAAATTAGATGATGTTGCTGGTACTCCTTTCGATTTCAGAACGCCAAAATTAATTGGAAAAGATATCGCTGCTAAAAACGAACAGTTAGAAAGAGGAAAAGGTTACGACCACTGTTGGGTATTGAACAATGCTGAAAAAGGAAAAACAATTATTGCAAAAGTATACCACGCAGCAAGCGGAAGAGTTATGGAAATGACAACAGACGAACCTGGAATTCAGTTCTACTCTGGAAATTTCCTTGACGGAACATTGCCAATGCCAAACGGAGGAACTTACGCGCACAGAACGGGATTATGCCTAGAAACAGAACATTATCCAGATTCTCCAAACCAGAAAAATTTCCCAACAACGGTTTTAAACCCAGGTGAAAATTATAAAACTAAAACTACCTTCAAATTCTCGGTGAAGAAATAGTTTTAGAATCTGTTAATTAGTTTAGTAATTCTTTAAAAACCTCGGAAGTTATGGCTTTCGAGGTTTTTTGTTTTAAGCATTTAAATCAAAAATTGTTTTAATCTTGCAAAGTCACGAAGGCGCCAAGAAAATAAAAACTTTGCGTCTCTGCGACTTTGCGAGATTAATTTATTCCAAGAATAGAAAAACCTTAACTTAGCGAAATGAAACACTTATTCAAAACACAGCTAAACTGGACTTCAAAAAATATAGTAGATTCTTCTAAAAGATTCTACAGCAAAACCCATCAAATAGATATTGAAGGAAAGCCAATTTTAGATATTTCAGCTGCAAAAGCTTTCAAAGGCGATCCAGAATTATACAACCCAGAAGATTTATTGTTAAGCAGTTTAGTTTCCTGCCATATGATGTCATACTTATATGTCTGTTCTCAAAACGGAATAGAAGTTTTAAGTTATTCAGATAATGCAGAAGCGACCTTAGAAGTAAATCCAGATGGAAGCGGACGTTTTACAGAAGTTCGATTAAATCCAAAAGTTACAATTGTAAATTCAGATAAAGTCGATTTGGCTTTAGAACTGCATCAAAAAGCAAATCAATTGTGTTTTATTGCTAATTCATGCAATTTTCCGGTTGTGCATAATGCGAGTTGTGAGGTAGCATAAAAAGAAAAAACCTCTTCCGTTAAGAAGAGGTTTTAAGTACCCGGAGCCGGAGTCGAACCGGCACGGTTTCCCACAGGTGTTTGAGACCAGCGCGTCTACCAATTCCGCCATCCGGGCTTAGCAGACGAAAAAATAATCAAAAGCGATTGTTTTAACGCAATAGAATGAAGTCATAAATGGCGTCATTCCTTTAACACGGTGCAAATGTAAAAAATAAATTTAAACCAACTACTAAAAATACTTAAATTTTTGCTTTCAGTGTCCAATAATTTTTATAAATTTGCACCTCGTTAAAACGAAGCACACACAACTAACTACACCCGAGGCATTTATAAGGTTTTTTCTTTGTCCGAAATGATAATGTTAAAATTGAACTAAACGCAACGGAGCAAAAACAACAATATAATGTCGCACCTAGAACCAGAAGCTAAAATTTTTGCTTGTTCACAAAGTGTTTATCTTGCAGAAAAAATTGCAAAAGAGTACGGAATTCCGTTAGGAAAAGTAACGATGTCAACGTATAGCGATGGAGAATTTCAGCCATCTTACGAAGAGTCAATTAGAGGTTTACGAGTATTCATCGTATGTTCAACTTTTCCAAGTGCAGATAATCTGATGGAATTGTTGTTGATGATTGATGCAGCAAAACGTGCATCAGCAAGACACATTACAGCTGTTATGCCTTATTTTGGTTGGGCAAGACAAGATAGAAAAGACAAACCAAGAGTTCCGATTGGAGCAAAGTTAGTAGCAAACCTATTAACAGCTGCAGGAGCAACAAGAATCATGACAATGGATTTGCACGCAGATCAGATTCAAGGATTCTTTGAAAAACCAGTAGATCATTTATTTGCATCTACTATCTTTTTACCATACGTAGAAAGTTTAAAATTAGAAAATCTGACAATTGCATCTCCAGATATGGGAGGTTCAAAAAGAGCATATGCTTACTCTAAGTTTTTAGAATCAGATGTAGTAATCTGTTATAAACAAAGAAAAGCAGCCAACGTTATCGATACTATGGAGCTAATTGGTGAAGTAAAAGGACGTAACGTAATCTTAGTAGACGACATGATCGATACAGGGGGAACTTTAGCGAAAGCGGCAGACCTAATGATCGAAAAAGGAGCGCTAAGCGTAAGAGCAATTTGTACACACGCTATTTTATCTGGCGGTGCGTATGAAAAAATTGAGAACTCGAAACTAACAGAATTAATCGTAACCGATTCTATTCCGTTAAAGAGAGAATCAAACAAAATAAAAGTGGTAAGCTGTGCACCTCTGTTTGCTGAGGTTATGCAGATGGTTCATCACAACAATTCCATCAGTGGAAAATTCATAATGTAGAAAGCAATACGCTTTAGGCTTTAAGCCATAAGCCTGTTTCTCATTAAGTAAAAGCCTAAAGCATATTGCTTAAAGCTTACAGCAAAATAGAATATTTATATTAATAACTATATTTTTTTACAATGAAATCGATTACAATTAAAGGATCAGAAAGAGAAAGCGTGGGCAAAGTGTCAACTAAAGCCTTACGTAATGCTGGAGCGGTTCCTTGCGTGTTATACGGAGGAAATCAAGCAGTACACTTCTCAGCAGACGCTGCAGCGTTCAAAAACTTGGTTTACACTCCAAATGCACACACAGTTGTGATTGAGCTTGGAAAAGGAAAATCATTCAATGCAATTTTGCAAGATATCCAAGTTCACCCAGTATCTGACAAAATTTTACACATTGACTTCTTCCAATTATTTGATGATAAAGAAATCACAATGGAAGTTCCTGTGAAAATCGTTGGTACATCTAAAGGTGTTCTTGCAGGAGGTGTTTTACGTTTGAACCAACGTAAATTAAAAGTTAAAGCTTTACCAGGAAACCTTCCTGATTTTGTTGAAGCTGACATTACTCCACTTGAAATGGGTAACAAATTATATGTTACTAAAGTTGGTGCTCCAGAATACAAAATTATGCACCCAGACAACACAGTTGTTGCTCAAGTAAGAATCTCTCGTGCTGCTATGAAAGCTGCTCAAGAAGCTGCAAAAGCTGCAAAAGCTCCTGCAAAAGGAAAGAAAAAATAATTTTTTTCAACTCTATACAAAAAGCCTCAATCTTACGATTGGGGCTTTTTTTTTAAGATTCTAAGTTTCTAAGTTGCTGAGTTTCTGAGATATTTTTATTTGGCAGGCAAGCTATGTCTAAATCCAGCTTTGCGAACTTTCAGTCTAAAGGATTTCTCCAATTAGAAATAAAAACTTTGTGTTCTCTGCGTAAACCTTTGCGAACTTTGCGGTTAAATAGTAACCAGCAGGAAATTATCTAATTGACACATTTTCTAATTCCCTAATTAACCTTACTTTTGCCAAATGATAAAATGGATAACAAAACTGTTTTCATCAACACAAAAAGAAGAGAACGCAGAAGACATTATGAAAAAATACTTAATCGTAGGTTTAGGAAATATCGGAGCCGAATATGTAAACACAAGACATAACATTGGGTTTAAAATACTCGATTTTTTAGCCAAAAAAGAAAGTCTTTCATTCGAAACGGTAAAACTAGGATCAATGGCAGAATATAAATTTAAAGGAAGAACTTTTTTTCTTTTAAAGCCAAATACTTATATGAATCTTAGTGGTAAAGCAGTAAAATATTGGATGGATAAAGAAAACATTCCGTTAGAGAATATTTTAGTTATTACTGACGATTTAAATCTTTCATTTGGAACTATTAGAATCAAGCCAAAAGGTAGTGATGGAGGACATAACGGACTTAAGAATATTAATTTGGTTTTAAATACGCAAAATTATACCCGTTATAGATTTGGTATCAGTGATCAGTTCAAAAAAGGACAACAGGTAGATTACGTTTTAGGAGAATGGAATGCTGAAGAAGAGGCAAAACTACCAGAACGTTTTGAGATCTCGGCAGAAATAATTAGAACTTTTGGAACTGCTGGTTTAGAAAATACAATGACGACTTTTAATGGAAAATAAAGATTTTCAGTTATTTATGTAATAAAAACGTAAATTATCAGTTAATTAAATTCAATTATAACGAAATAGTATTTTCAATTCCAAAGTTAAATGTCTAAATTTGGAATAAATTATTATAAACCATAAAAATCCTAATACCATGGCTTTTGAATTACCACAATTACCTTATGCATACGATGCATTAGAACCACATATTGATGCGCGTACAATGGAAATCCACCATACAAAGCATCACAATGCATACACTACAAATCTTAACGCAGCAATCGCTGGAACAGATTTAGAAGGAAAAACTATCGAAAATATCTTAATCAACTTAGATAAATCAAACGCAGCAGTTCGTAACAATGGTGGAGGTTTCTACAACCACAATTTATTCTGGACTGTAATGTCTCCAAACGGAGGAGGTTTGCCAACAGGTGAATTATTAGCTGCAATTGAGGCTTCTTTTGGATCATTTGAAGAGTTTAAAGCAAAATTTGCTAAAGCTGGTGCTACACAATTCGGTTCTGGATGGGCTTGGTTAACAGTTCAAAAAGGAGGAAAATTAGAAGTTGTAGGTACTCCAAATCAAGATAATCCATTAATGCCAGAAGTTGCTGGTAACGGTGGAACTCCAATCTTAGGAATGGATGTTTGGGAGCACGCTTACTACTTAAACTACCAAAACAGAAGACCAGATTATATTGAAGCTTTCTTCAGTGTAATTAACTGGACAGAAGTTGCAAGAAGATTTGCTTTAGACAAATAAGAAAATAGAGTAAAGAACATAGAAAAAAGACGAGTACCGAAAGGTGTTCGTCTTTTTTTTTATTTTATTTTTAGAATTTGTCTATTTTCTTTCGTCTATTTTCTTTGCTCTAAAAAAGAGAAAATAAAAAAGGTGGTACCTCTACCACCTTTTTTGCCCCAAATCTACCATAAACTTAACCTACTAATGTTATGGTTTAGTAAAAGTAATGCAGGATGTTTTGAGATGAAAATAATTCAGATGAAAAGTAAGTATATCCGATGAGAAGATTATAATTTATTGTCTTGTCCTTTTAAAGGAAAAAATGTTAAGGAAATGCTTTACAACGTGCAGAATCGAGATTGTCAAATAAGAAAAATAGAGAATAGAAAATAGAGGAAAGAGGAGTTAGGAAGATACAGGTGTTTTTTTTGTTTTTGGAGTTTATCTATTTTCTTTGATCTATATTCTTTCTTCTAAAAAAAGAAAATAAAAAAGGTGGAACTTCTTCCACCTTTTTTGCCCCAAATCTACCATAAACTTAACCTACTAATGTTATGGTTTAGTAAAAGTAATGCAGGATGTTTCGAGATAAAAATAATTCAGATGAAAAGCCAGTATATCCGATAAGAGGATTATAATTTAATGTCTTGTCCTTTTAAAGGAAAAAATGTTAAGGAAATGCTTTACAGGGGGTTGAGTCGAGATTATGAAATAAGAAAATAGAGAATAGAGAATAGAGAAAAGAGGAGTTAGAGAGATGCAAGTGTTTTTTGTTTTTAGAATTTGTCTATTTTCTTTCGTCTATATTCTTTGCTCTAAAAAAAAGAAAATAAAAAAGGTGGAACTTCTTCCACCTTTTTTGCCCCAAATCTACCATAAACTTAACCTACTAATGTTATGGTTTAGTAAAAGTAATGCAGGATATTTTGAGATAAAAATAATTCAGATGAAAAGTACGGATATCCGATAAGAGGATTATAATTTGCTGCCTTGTCCTTTTAAAGGAAAAAATGTTCAGGAAATGCTTTTACAGCGTGTAGAATAGAGGTTGTCAAAAAAAAGGAAAAAGAAAAAAAGAGGAGTTAGAAAGAGGAAAGTATTTTTTGTTTTGGAATTTGTCTATTTTCTTTCGTCTATATTCTTTGTTCTAAAAAAGTAGAAAATAAAAAAGGTGGAATTTCTTCCACCCTTTTTGCCCCAAATCTACCATAAACTTAACCTACTAATGTTATGGTATTTCAAAAGTATCATAGCTTTTCAATTTCACCAAAGAAATAGGATGAACGGCAAAAAAAACCGATGAAATGCACAAATTAACCTTTTATTAATACTTTTTTAATAAGCTCTAGCATCTTTTCCTTCGTAAAAATTCATAAAGGCACGATTTACGACACGATTTCCACCTGGAGTAGGGTAGTCTCCAGTGAAGTACCAATCGCCTAAATTTTTAGGGCAGGCAACGTGTAGGTCATCTACAGTTTGGAAGATGATTTTTACTTCAGCTTTGATTTCTGGTGAGCTTAACATTTCTGCTATTTTATCTGAAATTTCGTCTTGAGTAAACTGGCTGTAAATTTCTGTTACATAATTTACAACATCTTTATCAGCGAAATTTTCCTGTGCTTTACATTTAGCATAAACTTCGTCTACAATATGGTATAGATTTCTTTCTTTTAATAACTCAAGTGCAGCTCTAAAAGCAACTAAACCTTCTAATTTTGCCATATCAATTCCGTAACAATCAGGATAACGAATTTGTGGTGCTGATGAAACAATTACAATACGTTTTGGATTTAGACGATCCATCATTTTAATGATACTCATTTTCAATGTTGTACCACGTACGATACTATCATCAATAATGACCAAATTATCCTCTGGTTTAATTACGCCATAGGTAACATCATATACGTGAGCCACTAAATCATCACGGCTGCTGTCTTCTGTGATAAAAGTTCTAAGTTTAGCATCTTTAATGGCTACTTTTTCTGTGCGTATTTTTACAGCTAAAAGTTCCTGAAGCGTTTCAGCAGTTAATGTATTTCTGTTTTCTAAAATATAATTGTTTTTTCTCTGATTTAAGAAATCCTGAGCGGCTTCAACTAAACCATAAAATGAAGTTTCAGCTGTATTTGGGATATAAGAGAAAACAGTATTATCGGTATCGCTGTCAATAGCTTTAAGAACAGCAGGTAAAATTAATTTTCCTAAATCTTTACGCTCTTGATAGATTTCAGCGTCACTTCCTCTTGAGAAATAAATTCTTTCGAATGAACACGCTTTTTTAATAGTTGGTTCTAAGATCTGTTTCATAGAAACATTTCCATTCTTCTTGATAATCAAAGCATTTCCTGGATCAATTTCTTGAACGCTTTCAAAAGGAACATTGAATACAGTTTGAATAACTGGTCTTTCAGAAGCTACAACTACAACTTCATCATCTTGATAAAAGTAAGCTGGACGAATTCCGGCAGGGTCTCTAAAAACAAAAGCATCTCCATGACCTAATAATCCGGCCATTGCGTAACCGCCATCTAGGTTTTTAGCAGAACGAGCTAAGATTTTAGCAATATCCAAACGTTCTGCAATTACTGGAGAAGCATCTCTTTTTGAGTAACCTTCAGCTTTACAATCTTGGTATAATTGCATTACTTCTTTGTCTAAGAAGTGACCAATTTTTTCCATTACGGTAACAGTATCAGCCATTTCTTTTGGATGCTGACCTAACTCAACCAGATTTTCGAAAAGTTCCTTAACATTGGTCATGTTAAAGTTTCCTGCCAAAATAAGGTTACGATGCATCCAGTTACTTTGACGTAAAAATGGGTGAACGCTTTCGATGCTGTTTTTTCCGAAAGTTCCGTAACGAACGTGACCTAAAAATAATTCGCCAACATACGGAATCTCAGATTTTATTTTCTGAATATCGTCGCCAATTTCTGGATTAGCTTTTAATTCTTCGCTGATTCTCTCATTGATTTGTTTAAAAACGTCTTGTATTGGCTGTGAATGATTCGAACGAACTCTGCTGATGTATCGTTGTCCAGGTTCAACATCTAATTTTATGCTTGCAAAACCAGCTCCGTCTTGTCCACGGTTGTGCTGTTTTTCCATCATTAGATACATTTTCTGAATTCCGTAAAATGCAGTTCCGTATTTTTCTTTATAATATTCAAGCGGTTTAAGTAGTCTAACTAAAGCTATCCCACATTCGTGTTTTAAAGCGTCGCTCATTGTTTTTGTTTTTTGTGTGTGTTGTGTAAGTTGTGTGTATTAACGTAATAAAAAAGCCCCGTTTTATCGAGGCTTTTGCGCATTATATTTCTATGTCAAACTGAGTTAACGACTTAAATTGCTGTAATCGAATCGCTACTTCGGCTTTGCTTAATGTTTCCATTCTTTCTGTTCCAAATTTTTCTACGCAGAACGAAGCTAAATTTGAACCGTAAATAATTGCATTTTTCATGTTGCCAAACGAAATGTTTTCGCTTTGCGCAATAAATCCAGAGAAACCACCCGCAAAAGTGTCTCCCGCTCCAGTTGGATCAAAAACATCTTCTAATGGTAAAGCTGGTGCAAAGAATACTTCTCTATTGTGGAATAAAAGTGCTCCGTGTTCTCCTTTTTTGATCACCACATATTTTGGTCCCATGTCTTGGATTTTCGCAGCCGCTTTTACTAATGAATATTCACCTGATAATTGTCTTGCTTCTTCATCATTGATTGTAATAACATCTACACGTTTAATAACGTCTAATAATTCAGGAAGAGCGCAGTCCATCCAAAAGTTCATTGTATCTAAAACAACTAATTTTGGTTTTTTTTCTAATTGATCTAAAACACTGCTTTGTACTAGTGGGTGTAAGTTTCCTAACATTACCACATCAGCATCTTTGTAGTTTTGAGGAACTTTTGGCTGAAAATCTGCCAATACGTTCAATTCAGTAACTAAAGTGTCTCTAGAATTTAAGTCGTTGTGGTATAAACCGCTCCAGAAAAAGGTTTTTCCGCCTTTTACAATTTCGATACCAGAGATATCGATATTTTTTGAAGTCAATAAATCTAAATGTTCTTGAGGAAAATCGTCTCCAACTACAGAAACAATAGCCGATTGCAAGTTAAAAAATGACGCTGATAATCCGATGTAGGTTGCAGCACCACCTAATATTTTATCTGTTTTTCCGAAAGGAGTTTCAATCGCGTCGAAAGCAACTGTTCCAACAATCAATAGTTTATTCATTTTATGAATTTCGAATTAGGGTGCAAAGATACTTCATAAGTTACAATCTTGCAATGGTTTAGGTTCTCAAATTTTTTTTAAAAAAATGACAACGTTTTCGAAGTAAAATTCCTGTAAATGAATTGATTAAAATCGATTTGTTTGAAAGCTTAAAATATGTTTTTGGATTTAAAATGCAAATTTTTTGAAAAGAAATGCGATTATTTTACAACTGATACTTCTTATCAAAATAATTCTTCAAAACGCCAATCTGAATCAAAATCATAATCGGCAAAATTAAAATTGCGTACAAAATATTTTTAGAAAAATGAATTCCTGAGAAAGTTGCCGTCATTTTATCTGAATATATTTTTCCAATTTCATCAATTTTAAGATCATTATCTGAAACTGAAAAAAGAGAAACATAAATTACCAATAATGCCACAGCAATTCCGATAGAAATCCAGATCGATTTAGAAATCAAAGGTTTGTAAGCCTTTAGTTTTTTCTCTTCTAAAACCTGAATATTCGCCATAATTTTTGAAGTGAAATCTATTGATGGTGACTGCAGTTTTTCTTCAGCCATCATTTTCTCAATAAGTTGTTCTATATTTTTATCGCTCTCTGTCATAACATTCTATTATTTCTGGTTCTAACTGCTTTCTCAAAATTACGGCTAATTTCTGTCGGCTCCTAAATAATTTTACTTTGGCATTGTTGGCCGATATATTCATGATTTTTCCAATTTCTTCTAAATTCTGATCATCAAAATAAAATAAGGTTAAAAGGAAATTTTCATCGCTTGGTAATAAATTCAAACATTTCTGAATAGTCTGTTTTCGTTCTTTTTCTTCTAAAGCACTCAATGCATTGTCCATTGTTTTAATTAAATGAGAAGAAAACTCATCAATCGAAATATTTAAATCTTCTTTTTTACTTTTCTTTAAACGATCCAAACATGTATTATAAGCAATTTTATAAATCCATGTTGAAAATTTAGATTCTCCTTTAAATTTAGTCAGCGAATTGTAAATCTTTATAAAGGTGTCTTGCGCAACTTCTTCTGCTTCTTCTCGGTTTTTAACCATTTTTAGAGCCAAAGTAAAAATCATATCCTTATAACGATCCACAAGAACGGCAAACGCATTGGTCTCGCCTTGTAGAATTTTATCGATATAATGTTGATCGTTTATTGCACTCATATTATATAGGACGACAAGTTGTTTGTTTAGGTTACAATGATTTTTAAAAAAATTAGAAAATTAGAAAATTAGAAAATACTAACTTTAAAATTCCTTTATGATTCAAATCCAATTTTCTCCCTTCGATCGAAATAATATATGGTAAAGAAATGGGATTCAACTTTGAAAAAGTTTTAAACTTTATCAAAGCTAGCGAGTATGTAAAAAAATATTGTCAAAATTAATTGATTATCAGTGGTTTTATGATCGTCTAATTGGCAAATTTTCTAATTTTCTAATTTTTTTCACCATAGCCTGTAACCTCAATTTAAAAACCGTCGTCATATGGGGTATATCAATCAATTAAAAACGTAAATATCATGGATGACAAAATTTTAATTCCAATTAGCTTTTTCTTAATGATCTTCGGGATCGTTTATTTAATTTATTCAACAAGAAACAGAGAGCGTCTTGCTCTTATAGAAAAAGGTGTAGATGCGAGTATTTTTGTTCAAGGAAAAGGAAATGGAGTTCCGACATGGAAAATTCTTGTAGTAAATCTAGCATTCTTGTTAATAGGAATCGGAGTGGGTATTTTAGTTGCCTTAATAATTACAACTTATACCACACTAAATGATGGTGCTGTTTATCCTTCAATTATTTTTATAATGGCAGGTATCGGACTCTTAACCGGATTTAAAACAGCTAAAGATTTAGATAAAGAATAAGTGCAAAATTTAAGTAACTACAAAAAACGCATCAATTATTTGATGCGTTTTTTTATTCTTTAGAGCCAATGGTTTCGTAATACTCGTCTACAGAAAGTTTCGGCTGCAGGGATGCCATAACGGCCAATTGATCACATCTTTCATTTTGTGGATGGTTGTTGTGCCCTTTAATCCATTTAAAATCGACTTGATGTTTTCGGTATGTAATTAAAAAGCGTTTCCATAAATCCGGATTTTTTTTGTCTTTATAGCCTTTTTTCTCCCAGCCAAAAACCCATTTCTTTTCAACAGAATCTACAACATATTTAGAATCAGAAATGACTAAAACTTTCATGTTCGGTTTTTTTAGTTTTTCTAAACCGACAATCACAGCTAGTAATTCCATTCTATTATTGGTTGTAAGACGAAAACCTTCGTAGAATTCTTTTTTATGAGGTGTTCCTACCAATTCCATTACGACTCCGTAACCGCCATTTCCTGGATTGCCTTTTGCAGCGCCGTCTGTATATATATGTACTTCGTGAGACATTTAATTATTTTAGATTGTAGATTTCAGATTTGAGATTGCTCAACTAATCTAAGATTGATTTTTTTTGTAATTGAAATTGATTTTTGAATTTGATATTCATTCTCCCAATAATTTATGTATAATCTCAGGAAAATGTTTTTGTTCCAATTCATGAATTTTCTCCGCAACTGTTTCTGGAGTATCTTCATCGGTTAATGCAACATTTGCCTGAAAGATAATTCCGCCTTCATCATAATGTTCATTTACATAATGAATGGAAATTCCGGTTTCTTTTTCCTTATTATTTACAATAGCTCTATGTATGTGCATTCCGTACATTCCTTTGCCTCCATAGTTAGGTAAAAGTGCCGGATGAATGTTTATTATTTTGTTTGGATAGTGTTCAATTATGTTCTCCGGAAATTTTAGAAGGAAACCGGCAAGAACTATCAAATCTGGGTCGATTTCCTGTATTTTTTGTAAGACATTACGTTCTAAAAGTTCGTTTTTTGAGAAGATTTCGACCGGAATTTGATGATTTTTTGCTCTTTCAATCACTTTTGCTGAAGCATTATTTGTAAAAACAGAAACCACCTTTGCAATTTCGGTGTTCGAAAAATATTTAATAATGTTTTCTGCGTTAGTTCCTGATCCTGAGGCAAAAACGATAATTTTTTTCATAAAGTTGTGTGTTTTGAGACTGCAAAAAACGGAATAAAAATCGAAAATAAATAGCTTTAAAAGACCTTTCTTGAAATTAATTTTATAAATTAGTGTTACATTTATAAACTAAATAGTTGTTTTAAAATAAAGTTTTTTATTTTTGCCAACAAATTAAATTCTAAAATTAAAGATTATGTCAGACATTGCATCAAGAGTAAAAGCGATTATCGTAGACAAATTAGGTGTTGACGAAAACGAAGTTGTAACAGAAGCAAGCTTCACTAATGATTTGGGAGCTGACTCATTAGACACTGTTGAGCTTATTATGGAATTCGAAAAAGAATTTGATATTCAAATTCCAGACGATCAAGCAGAAAACATTGCTACTGTTGGTCAAGCTATTTCTTATATCGAGGAAGCTAAAAAATAATAATACCACACCCGATTTCTAAAAATCCCAATTTTTGAAATTCCGAACTCCAATTTTGGAATTTGTTTTTTTGAATTTGTAATTTTTAAGGATCGGGTGTTATTATTTTTTTAAAATTTAAATTTCGATTGATTTTCAATCAAAAAGATATATTTATATTGTAATTCCCATGGCTCTTACGTAACAATCAGTTAAGAAAGCGTGGGTTTTATTTGTTTAAAGTACAAAATACATATTTATGGCATTAAGGCGAGTTGTTGTAACAGGATTAGGTGCACTTACTCCTATCGGGAATAATATCCAGGAATATTGGGATGCACTTGTGAATGGGGTTAGCGGAGCGGCTCCTATAACATATTATGATACAGAAAAGCATAAAACGAAATTTGCCTGCGAAGTGAAAAACTTCAATATTGAAGATTACATGGATCGTAAGGAATCTCGTCGATTAGATAAATTTGCACAATACGCTGTTGCAGCCAGTGATGAAGCTATTAAAGATGCGGGAATTACAAATGATAACGTAAACAAACAAAGAGTTGGTGTTATCTGGGGTGCAGGAATTGGAGGTTTAGAGACTTTCCAAGATGAAGTATTGTACTATGCAAAAGGCGATGGAACTCCAAAGTTCAATCCGTTCTTTATTCCTAAAATGATTGCTGATATTGCTCCTGCGCATATTTCTATGCGTAATGGTTATATGGGACCAAATTATACTACGGTTTCTGCTTGTGCATCTTCTGCAAATGCATTAATCGATGCTTTCAATTACATCCGTTTAGGAATGTGTGACGTAATTGTTTCTGGTGGTTCTGAAGCTGCTGTTACAATTGCTGGTATGGGAGGATTTAGTTCGATGCATGCTTTATCTACAAGAAATGAAAGCCCTGAAACAGCTTCAAGACCTTTTGATGCAACCAGAGATGGTTTCGTTTTAGGAGAAGGAGCAGGAGCTTTGGTTCTTGAAGATTACGAACACGCTAAAGCAAGAGGTGCAAAAATCTATTGCGAAATTGGCGGTGGAGGTATGTCTTCTGATGCTTACCACTTAACTGCACCACATCCGGAAGGAATTGGAGTTATCGCAGTAATGGAAAACACTTTGAGAGATGCTGGAATGAGCCCTGATCAAGTGGATCATATCAATACTCACGGAACTTCTACTCCATTAGGAGACGTTGCTGAGCTAAAAGCAATCAGTGCTGTTTTTGGAGATCATGCTAAAAACATCAACATTAACTCAACAAAATCGATGACAGGACATTTACTTGGTGCTGCTGGAGCTATTGAAGCAATTGCTTCTATTCTGGCAATGAAACATGGTATTGTGCCTCCAACGATTAACCATACAGTAGTTGACGAAAATATTGATCCATCTTTGAACCTTACTTTAAACAAACCTCAGAAAAGAGAGGTAAATGTTGCTATGAGTAATACATTTGGTTTTGGTGGACACAATGCTTGTGTATTGTTTAAAAAATTAGTTGACTAATTTCTGTATATGAATATTATCAAAAAAATATTTTCTAAATCCCGTTCTCTAGAAGACGGGATTTTTTTTGACACTATTCAGAAAATTCTTGGTTTTCAGCCGTCTGATATCGATTTTTATAAAAGAGCTTTTACACATCGCTCGTCTAATAAATTGGATCAGAATGGCCAACCTATAAATTACGAACGATTAGAATTTTTGGGAGATGCTATGTTAAGTGCTGTTATTGCAGCACATTTGTTTAACAAAGCACCTAATGGCGATGAAGGGTATTTAACCAAAATGCGTTCAAAAATTGTAAGTCGTGAGCATTTAAACGAACTGGGTAAGGATTTGAATTTAGTGCAATTTGTAGAAAGTAAAGTGCCTATTCAGCATTTTGGAGAAAACATTCATGGTAATATTTTTGAATCTTTAATTGGAGCTATTTATCTAGATAAAGGCTATACTTTCTGCGAGAAATTTATCGAGAAAAGAGTGGTTACACCTTATGTAGATATTGCCCGATTAGAAGGAAAAGTTATAAGTTATAAAAGTTTGGTTATCGAATGGTGTCAGAAAGAAAAAAGAGTTTTTCATTATGATATTTTTGAAGATAACGGAATTGACGGACAACGCTTGTTTGGCGTAAAGCTTAGTATTGACGATAAAGTTGTGGCAAGAGCGCGCGCAACCTCCAAAAAGAAAGCAGAAGAAAAAGCATCGCAAAGGGCTTATTTTGCATTTCAGGAGAAAATTGACAAGAAATAGTTACAAAAATGTTGTAACTATCACAAGGCTACATCGTTTTCGTTTATAATTTAACAAAACAAGAACGTCATAACTGTTGATGCTCCGTTTAGAAATAGTATATTTACAACTTGATTTTTCAAGACATGGCTATTCATAAATTGGATTTAGACGAATTTGACGAAATTGATTATTATTTAATGGCAATACATACTTCATTAGAAGATTATAGATTAGCCTATTTTATTAATAAAAACCTTCCGATTAACTTAAGTAAGAGCAAAAACGAGATCCATGCTCAAACTAAGGAAGGAGAAGCAAATTTTTCGAGATTCTATTATTATGATGAAGAAAAAGCTGTTTCCTGGAATTTAATTCAGAATAAAAATGAAATCATTTCTGTGAGTACAAATGATTTCCAGAATTTGTTTTCTAATGAAACAAGTGAGGTTTCGACAACAATTCATTTACTTCCTGAATTTAAAAAAGTCGATTTTTTCCTGAAGATTGATAATAGCGAAGAGGCGCTTAATTTTTCAGAAATTCAACAAAAATTAAACACAATAGAAAGTATTGCAGCTATTTATGCTGTAGATACAGACAAAATAAAATCAAAAAACAATCTAATTTTTTAAAAAAAATGCTAACAAACAAGAAAACCAAAATTGTTGCTACACTTGGTCCCGCATGTAGTACAAGAGAGATTATCAAAGATATGATCGATGCTGGGGTGAATGTGTTTAGAATCAATTTTTCGCATGCAGATTACGAAGGAGTAAAAGAAAAAATCAACATCATTAGAGGCCTAAACGAAGAGTTTGGTTACACTACAGCAATTTTAGGAGATTTGCAAGGACCAAAACTTAGAGTTGGTGTAATGGAAGAAGGAACAGTAGTTCACGATGGTGATGAAATCACTTTTACAACTGCAGAAGATATTGTAGGGAATGCTAAAAAAGCATTCATGAAATATCAAAATTTCCCTAATGATGTAAATGTTGGAGAGCGTATTTTGCTTGATGATGGTAAACTTATTTTTGAAATAGTTTCAACAGATAAAAAAACAGAAGTTGTTGCTAAAGTTATTCAGGGAGGAGAATTAAAATCTAAAAAAGGAGTTAATCTTCCAAATACAAAAATCTCTTTACCAGCTTTAACTGAAAAAGATATTGCTGATGCGATTTTCGCAATCGAGCAAAAAGTAGACTGGATCGCACTTTCATTCGTGAAAACACCACGCGATTTACAAGATTTACAAGAATTAATCGCTAAACATTCAGACGTTAAAATTCCAATCGTTGCTAAAATCGAAATGCCGGAAGCTCTTGAGAACATGGACAAAATTGTAGCATATTGTGATGGTTTAATGGTTGCTCGTGGAGATCTTGGTGTTGAGCTTCCTGCTCACGAAGTACCATTGGTTCAAAAAGACTTAATCCGCAGAGCTAAAACGGCTAGAATTCCAGTTATCGTTGCTACACAAATGATGGAAACAATGATTACAAGTTTAACGCCAACAAGAGCAGAAGTAAACGACGTTGCAAACTCAGTAATGGACGGTGCAGATGCTGTAATGCTTTCTGGAGAAACAGCTACAGGAAATTACCCAGTACAAGTTATCCAAAGAATGGCGCAAATTTGTGAGGCTGTTGAGAACTCTCCACTTATTCAGGTTCCTCAAAATACACCACAAATTAAAACGAAACGTTTTGTTACTAAAACTGTTTGTCACCAGGCAGCTTTATTGGCAAATGAAATCGAAGCTAAAGCGATTTGTACTTTAACAAACAGTGGTTATACAGCTTTCCAAATTTCAGCTTGGAGACCATCTACAGCTCATATTTTAGTATTTACTTCAAACAGAAGAATCTTAACACAATTGAATTTATTATGGGGAGTTAAATCTTTCTATTATGATAATGAAGAAAGTACAGACGATACTGTAACAGATGTAAATCAGATTGCAGTTGAAAAAGGATACGCTCAAAAAGGAGATTACTTAATCAATCTTGCTGCAATGCCAATCAAAGAAAAAGGAATGGTTAATACGATGAGAGTTTCTCAAATCGAAGAATAACATTTTCTATTATAATGTAAAAAAGCCGCTTAGTTATAAGCGGCTTTTTTCATTTTTATAAGCTATATTTTTTCTTCCCATTATCGGTGTTTTTGTCTTTTAGGGGAATTTTTTAGAATTAATTTTCTGCTGATTTTCAACTGAAATGATTCAAAAGGAGATTTTTTTTGTTTCATTTTCCTTCTTTTTTTAAATTTTGAATCTGAATAACCTATTTATTTAGATTTTCCTTCGCGATTTAGTTTCTGTATAGAAAAACCACAACCACTTAATTTTCTTACGTTTTTAAGCGTTCCATTTTGCAAATTGAAACATGTTGTTGCAAATTCCTAAATTTTGTTGTTTCATATTATAATATGAAACAAGCTCAACGCCTTTAAATACGATTGTTAGCTTATTTATTAGTTAATTTTGAGATACTTAAATAAAAGTTAAAACCATTTTGTTTCAAATTTTTATATAAGTGTGAATTTGAAACATTTTAAAAAAGTGAAACCAAATTTTAAATAAGTTCTTGTTGCCATTCTAATTTTCCTTCATTTATTTTTTTGAATTAATAGACTCATACATAACAGAATTATTAACGAATTTTTTTATCATGAAACAAATCAAATCAAAATGTGGATTTAATAATGTGATTGTGGTATTTGCATTATTATTTTTTTCTGGAGTTTCTCTTATAGCTCAGAGCAAAAAGCAACCTAATATCTTAGTACTTTGGGGCGACGATATCGGAATCACTAACATCAGTGCGTATAGTGATGGTTTAATGGGTTATACAACACCCAACATTGATCGTTTAGCCAATGAAGGGGTTCGATTTTTACATTATTATGGAGAACAAAGTTGTACAGCAGGACGTGCTGCGTTTTTAACCGGACAACACGGAATTCGTACTGGACTTACAAAAGTAGGTTTTCCTGGTGCACCTATGGGTATGAGTCAACTGGATCCTTCTATTGGAGGAATAATGAAAAGTTTAGGATATTCTACTGGACAATTTGGTAAAAACCACGTTGGTGACCGTAATGAGAGTTTGCCAACCGTAAATGGATTTGATGAATTTTTTGGAAATCTGTATCACTTAAATGCTGAGGAAGAGCCAGAATTGCCAGATTATCCAAAAGATCCGCAATATGTGAAAAAATTTGGACCAAGAGGTGTATTAAGATGTACCGCAACAAATGTTGATGATGCGACAACAGACCCACGTTTTGGACGAGTAGGAAAACAAAAAATTGAAGATACTGGAGCGCTTACCAAAAAAAGAATGGAAACGGTAGATGATGAAACTTCTGCAGCAGCTATTGATTTTATTAAAAGACAAAGTGCTTCTGGAAAACCATTTTTCTGTTGGTTCAATGCTACTCGTATGCACCTTCGCACGCACGTAAGAGCAGAACATAGAGGAAGATATACGCATGGAAACAGCGAATATATCGACGGTATGATTGAGCACGATGAAACTATTGGAAGCATCCTGAAAGCTTTAGACGATCTAGGAATTGCAGATAATACTATTGTGGTTTATTCTACAGATAATGGCCCACACATGAACACGTGGCCAGATGGCGCAATGACCTCATTCCGTTCAGAAAAAAATACAAACTGGGAAGGAGCTTTCCGTGTCCCTTGTATTGTAAGATGGCCAGGACATATTAAACCAGGTACTATAACTACAGAATTAATGAGCCATAATGACTGGATTCCAACTTTTGCAGCTGCTGCAGGAGAACCTGATATCGTCAATAAATTATTAAAAGGTTACAATGCAAATGGTAAAACGTACAAAGTACATTTAGACGGTTTTGATCAGACAGATTTACTAAAAGGTGGAAAAAGTCATAGAGATAAATTCTTCTATTCTGATGATGATGGTTTATTGGTCGGATTGCGTCAGGGAGATTATAAATATGTTTTTGCAGAACAACGTTTAGCTGGAACTATGGGGGTTTGGGCAGAGCCTTTTACAGAACTTCGTTTGCAAAAAATATTCAACTTATATCAAGATCCATATGAGCGTGCTGATTTTACATCTAATACGTATTGGGATTGGTTAATAGATCACGTAGGATCAGTGTATGGTGCGATGAATGATGTCTTTGTTTTTGCAGAATCATTTAAAGAATATCCACCACGTTCATTCCCGCCAAGTTTTAATCCAACTACAATACTTAATCAAACATTGCAAAGTATTAAAACACAGCAATATGTAGAGAAAAATATTTTGCCTAAAGTAGAACAGGAAGCAGCAGCTGCAGCAGCAAAAAAGAAAAAATAAATAATTAAAGAGATTCAGATTTAGATTCAGGTTGAATTTAAGTATCAGGAAAAAGACTAGAAAAAAGTCTTTGCAGATTGGTCACAATGCAGATTTTTTAGATTGAAAATTGTAGGGTTAGATTATTTTTTAATGATTAAAATTAATTAGTATGAAACATTTTTTGCTCACGTTAGTCTTTTTATTTTCCATTCATTTTTCGATTCATGCACAAGAAACAAATGAAAAACCAGGAAACAGCGCGCAGGAATTAGCAGATAAATTGGCGAATCCTGTGGCAAGTTTAATTAGCGTGCCACTACAAAATAATCTGAATTACGGAATCGGACCTTATAATGGCGTAAAATATACGATTAATATTCAGCCTGTTATTCCTTTTAAATTATCTGATAATCTCAATTTAATTACAAGATATATTCTTCCCGTTGTAGATCAGCGAAATATAACGGGACTCAACAC
The DNA here is from genome assembly GCF_020026915.1 of Flavobacterium potami. Lineage (GTDB taxonomy): Bacteria > Bacteroidota > Bacteroidia > Flavobacteriales > Flavobacteriaceae > Flavobacterium > Flavobacterium potami. The sequence goes on from NZ_JAINUY010000004.1 coordinate 427,332, forward strand.
GCACGAATTTGGTTTAAGCGATGCGACCGTTACCGCTTTTTTTGCTCCTAAAAGTAAAAAATTAATCTACGGAATTGGTCCCGCGTTTTTGGTTCCAACCGCCACAGAAAAGTTTTTGGGAACAGAAAAATTTGGAGTAGGTCCAAGTGTTTTAGTCATGCATCAATGAAAAGGACTTTCTGTAGGTTTCATTGCCAATCAAATTTGGTCTGTTGCAGGAGCCGAAGAACGAGCAGATTTTAATAGTTTTTATACACAGATATTTCTGTCTCATAGTTATAAAAGTGGCGCGTCTTGGGGGGTAAATGCAGAAATCACTCAAAATTGGGAAGGCAATACAACGTTAATTTCTTTAAATCCTTCCTTAGGAGGTATTACCAAGTTTGGAGATCAGGTGGTTCAGTTTTCTGTACAGCCTCTAATTCCAATTGTTGGGCATGAATCTATAAGACCAGATTGGGGATTACGAGCGGTTATAGCATTTGTGTTTCCAGGATCTTAAAATAGCAAGATAATGGCTGAGGAAATTAAACATGTAAAAGAAACAAGATTTGATCCCATAGCGTCAAAAGCAGAACGTTATGAGAAAGGAGCTTCAATCAGAAAAAAAACACCTCTCTCTGAGCACAAGGAATGGAGTTCTTTTAAAAATAGGAAGGATCCGGTAGCTATTTTAATTCAGACCAGTATCGGACGAGTAGAGAGCTTAATTCCAATCCGTTACAGCAGAATGATGGAATCGCCATTTTCATTCTTTAGAGGTGCCGCCGCAATTATGGCGGCAGATTTGGCTCATACTCCCGTTTCAGGAATAAATCTTCAGCTTTGTGGAGATTGTCATTTAATGAATTTTGGAGGATTTGCAACTCCTGAACGAAAGTTGGTTTTTGATATTAATGATTTTGATGAAACTTTTCCAGGTCCGTGGGAATGGGATATTAAGCGATTAGCGGCCAGTTTTGTTATTGCAGGAAGATGGCGCAAGTTTTCGAATAAAAACTGTAAAGAATTTGCTTGGCATGTTGCAGATAGCTACAAACGCCATATGTTGGATTATAGTAAACTTTCTGCCCTTCAAATTTGGTACGCTGACATTGATTTGGCAGAATTAATTGAATTGGGACATGATAAAGATATCAAAGAATTTAACCAAAAAAGAATAAAGAAAGCTTCGGAATATACTGCACACGAAAAAGAGTTTGCAAAGATGACCTATTTTGACGGAGCAAGAGCTCGTATAAAAGATGAGCCACCATTGATATTTCATCCTAGTGGAGATTTAGAAAAAATGATTGCCAATGAAGGCGAAATTATTCATAATAGATATTTAGAATCATTGTCAGACGATAAACAAGTTTTGTTAAGTAGGTATATGTTGCATGATCTGGCGATAAAAGTAGTAGGCGTAGGAAGTGTTGGAACACTTTGCGGAATTAGTTTATTAATGTCTGCAACTGGCGAACCTATTTTTTTGCAATTTAAAGAAGCCAGAAAAAGCGTGCTCGAAGAAAATGTAAAAATAAAAGGAAAATACAGTCATCAAGGCGAACGCATTGTAATGGGACAAAAACTAATGCAGTCTGCTTCTGATATGTTTTTGGGCTGGACCAACGATAGTAAAGATAAGTTCTTTTACATACGCCAGCTTAGAGATGCAAAAGTAAAACCCGTTCTCGAAATTATGAAACCCAAAAATATGGCAGAATATGCCAAAGCTTGCGGATGGGCACTTGCAAGGGCTCATGCTCGTTCGGGTGATCCATCTTTATTGTCGGGCTATATAGGAGAAACAAATGAGTTCGCAAATGCTATTTCTGAATTTGCTCTTTTATATGCTGATCAGAATGAAGAGGATTATAATAAAATGCTGAAGGCGATAAAGCAGCAAAGGTTGCCTATTGCGTCTGAAATCTAGTTTTTTATTACTAAAAGAGCATTTCGAACAATGATTACTTTTTAGATTCATAAATCATAATAATGGAAAAGGGTTGAAAATATCAAACAAAGTTAAAGGCATATAAAGTTTAAAATTGAATTTAATTGATCTGATTGATAGAATGTTTAGGTAAGATTTTATTTATTTAATAGTGTTAATTAAATAAAATGATTTACCTTTGAGATGTTGACAAGTTGCTGTTTAAGAGCGTTTTATGTTGCTTAAACAATTGTTAATGAATATTCGCCCCCGTTCATCAAGATTTTTTAGATTTTAATAGATTCGAGTTACACTGATTTAATTATTAATTTAAATACTAGAACATGAATATTAAAAGAACAAATCTTCGCCTTATCCCAATCTTGTTTTTGGGTCTAATTTACGGTTGCTCTCCAACTGTAAAAGTTACAAGTGATTATGACCATTCTGCCAATTTTAGTCAATATAAAACCTTTGCGGTTTATGATTTAAAAGCACAAGAAGGTCAGGTTAATCAATTAAATGTTGATCGTGTATCGAAAGCAATTCGAAGCGAAATGCTTGCAAAAGGTTTTACAGAATCTGATAATCCGGATTTAAAAGTAAACGCAGTCTCTATCTTAAAAAATAAAACTTCGGTTAGTGCCAATACAAACTTTTACGGATATGGCGGAATGTATCGTCCATACGGTTATTGGGGAGGTGGCGCCATGATGGGTGGTGCTAATACCACATTTGATAGTTATGATTATGTTGACGGTTCGTTGGTAATAGATGTTGTCTCTACCAAAACTCAGAAACTGCTTTGGCAGGGAATCGGAAATGCCGAAATAGACAGTAAGCCAGATAATCCAGAAGAATTTATTAATGGTGCGATAAAAAAAATCTTAGCCAATTTTCCTCCAGGAACAGAGAAGAAATAATCTCATAGCATTAAAAAAGCAAATGTGCTTGGTCTAATCAGCCTATAAGCACATTTGTTTATACCAGAAATCCCTCATTTCGAAACTCTTTTTAAGAAGTATAACAAACAAATCAACCTTAAAAATGATCGATATTTTACTCTCGTTATTCTTTTTCATAGCCATAATTGCCGGTTTTGCAACTGCATTAATGGTTCTTTTTTCCAAAAAAAACTATTCGAAAAGTTTTTTCTTGGGCATGTTTTTATTGAGTTTGGCGGTAGTAAGTATTTATAACTTTTATCTGTCAGCCAATATATTTAAGAACTTTCCAGACTTGCTGACGATTACAAAAGCATTTATTTTTTTAACCGCTCCGTGTTCTTTTTTATATGTTAGAAATATTCTGTCTCTTAATAAAAGTTTTAGAAAATACGATTGGTTACATTTTGTGCCATTCTTAATCTATTTTGTTTTAACTTTAATTGTATACGTTGGTGGTTTTACCAACATAGAAATAATCGACTATCTTGCAGGAGTAATCAAAAATCCATTTTCTATTTTAACATTGACAATTTGGTTGTGCTATGTTTTTTTTCAAACCATGTTGGTTTTAAACTATGATTTGAAAAAATTCAAAGGAAACCAATTTCACAGAAGTAAAGTAATCAATTGGATCAAGGTTTATAACCTCATGATTTTATTCTTGTTCTCGGCACTTTTTGTGCATCATTTTCTACTTAAAAAAATGGAGACCGTAGATCTTTCGTGTTATATTCTAATTTCTTCCGTTTTATTTTTTACGGTTGGCTGGCTTTATTTTAGACCGACTATTTTTCATGATGAAGAAGAAACATTCGATTTTGTTGTTGATAATACAATGCTTTTAAAATCTAAAGAAACAAAAAACAATTTTCCGATAGCAGAACTGGCTTCTGAAAAAAGAGAAGATTATCTGGAAAAACTAGATTATGTTCTCAATTCTAAAAACCTCTTTCTAAAAAAAGATTTTGTAATTAGAGATTTGTCAGATGAAACAGGAATTTCGGTTCATCATCTTTCCAGCTTAATTAATTCAGAATTTGGTCTTCATTTTCAGGATTATGTTAATCTCAAAAGGATCGAATATTTTAAAGACAAAATAAACGATCCAGAATGGAAAGATTTATCATTAGAAGGAATGGCATGGGGTTCTGGTTTTAAATCCCGAACAACTTGTTTTAGAGCATTTATAAAGCATACAGGAAAATCGCCTTCAGAATATTTTAAAACGATTAGAATAAGTCCGGATCGTCAAGGTTCTTATTATTTTAAATAAACGTTTTTTACCTATAAATCATTGTACGATATGCAGTTGTAAAAGTCTTAATTCATTTTAAAACATTTCAGCATGAGAGTAAAAATTAATAATTCAAAAGAGGTATTGCAATCAATCTTAGTAACCACGTTATTATTGATTTCTTTCTACAGTAATGCACAATTAAAAGGCGGACATATTTTAGGTGGAATGGGGCTTCAATCTGGAACTCAGGCACCAGAAAATACCTTGAGTGTTTATATTCCCGGATATATTTATACCGCATCTTCAATGAGAAATGCAGATGGAGATAAAATAGGAAACCCCGATTTTTCCATGTTTATAACAGGAGCCGGAGCTTCTTATGTTAGCGATTTTAAAATTTTAGGAGCCAATTACGGAGCCACAATTTTACTTGCGTTTGCAACCAATACCATTCAAGGAAATTTTGTAGATACCAAAAGTGATTTTGCGTTTACAGATATGTTTATACAACCTTTGCAGTTAGGGTGGCACAACAAACGAGCCGATTTTATATTCAGTTATTCATTATATCTGCCTACTGGAAAATATGAACTTGGCGCCAGCAACAATAGCGGTTTAGGAATGTTTATGAATGAATTCTCAGCAGGAACAACCCTTTTCTTCAATGATAAAAAAACATTTCATTTTTCAGCTTTGGCGGCTTATGAAATTAATGGAAAGAAAAAAGATACTGATATAAAAACAGGTGATATTTTGAGTATTGAAGGAGGTTTAGGAAAAACATTCTATTGTATGAATGCCGAAAAAACAGCACCAAAAGGAATCTTAAATGCAGGACTGATTTACTACTTACAATATAAAATTTCAGAGGATAAAATTCCTCTAGGAAGTCTTGTTATAGAACCAGACAAAGATCGTGTCGCTGGACTTGGCGCTGAGGTGAATTATTTTCATATTGGCAGTAGGACCAATGCTGGTTTGAGATGGATTGCTGAGGTAAATGCTATAAACAGATTTCAGGGAAATACATTTTTTATCACCCTAGCGCATGTTTTCAGTACCAAGAAAAAGTAATTCTTAGGCTTAAAATTTCGGCAGAATTGAGTTAGACTTTTAAATATAAACGATTCAAATTCTTTTATGAAAAGTAAAAAATCAATATCAAAAATTATCTTATTATCGATTTGGATAATAGTTTCATTTAATGGATTAAATGCACAGAAATATAAAATTAGTCTTAGAGATTCTTTAGATCATGCTGTCGATTTAAGTGATTATTTGATTTATGCACATGGTTTTATAGTTGTTCCCACAATCATTACAGAACCCGCTTTAGGTGGAATTGGAGGTGCAGTTGTACCTGTTTTTCTAAAAAAACACGCACCCGTTATTGATGAAAATGGTAAAAAACGATTTATAAATCCGGACATAACAGGAGGAATGGGAATGTATACCGGAAATAAGAGTTGGATGGTTGGCGCATTTCGTTCCTCAACTTTGATAAAACCTAGAATATTGTATCGCGTAGCAGCAGGTTATGGAGATGTGAATTTGTCTTTTTATGAAAATAATCTACCAAATTTACCTGATCAGGAATTTAAGCTCAATTTTAGATCTACGATTTTTTATACCCAGTGGTTAAAACAGTTTAGAAATGCAAAATGGAGCGCTGGACCACAATATTTGTTTTTAAATTCAAAAATAAACCTGCCAGATTTTAATCTACCACCGCCATTTGTAAAACCAAGCGATGTAAAAAGTACGGTAAGTCAGTTCGGAGCAGCCATTCAGTTTGATGGTCGCGACAATATATTTACACCAGATAAAGGAATCCGAATTCAATCTGATTTCTTTTGGTCAGATAACGCAATAGGAAGCGACTACGATGCCTGGCGCGTTAATTTATCAGCAATCGGGTATTATCCGTTAGCGAAGACATTAATTGGCGGACTGAGGGTAGAAGGAGAGCAGGCGTTTGGGAGTCCGCCTTTTTATTTAAGACCAGGAATAAATTTAAGAGGAATTCCCGCGGCGCGTTATCAAGGAAAAACGAGCATTGTAACCGAAGCCGAATTGCGATGGGATGTGTACAAAAGATGGAGTGTAATGGGCTTTGGTGGTCTTGCAAGTGCGTTTAACGATTGGGACAAAGCTTTTGCAAAACCAGTGGTCTACAGTTACGGAACAGGTTTTAGATATCTTGTGGCAAGAAAATTTAAACTCCGAATGGGAGTAGACGTTGCAAGAGGGCCAGAAGATTGGGCTTACTATATCGTTTTTGGAAGTAACTGGATGAGATAGAAAAAGTTGTAAGAAGTTGATTTATAAAAAAATAATTTTAAAAAGCCTCAATATAACGTTATCGGGGCTTTTTGTCTTAAATAACCTAATAATTTAATCCGTTAAGAAAATATTAACAAAATTACAGTCTGAAATTGTATAATATTTAATTGTTTTGTAACAAATTAGAAACATTAGCGACTAATTTTGTTAAATCTTAAACATAAATTATGAATACATTTTCATTCAAATCAGTGTTTGCAGCTTCAGTATTTTTGGCTGGAACGGCAGGCTGTTTTGCGCAAGACGTATTAGTTAATTCATTAAAACTAAACGCTAGCGACAAAAGCAAAGAGAACTTTAAATTTACAGAAGTAATTAACTTAGGAACAACCTCAGTAAAAACTCAGGGTTCGTCAGGAACTTGTTGGAGCTACTCGACAAATTCATTCTTAGAATCAGAAATGATTCGTTTAGGAAAACAGCCGGTTGAATTATCTCAAATTTATTCTGCAAGAAATGTATACGTTGACAAAGGTGTAAACTACGTTCGTATGCACGGAGCTATTACTTTAGGTGACGGTGGAGCTTTGCACGATGTAATCAATATGTATAAAAAATACGGAACTGTTCCTAGAGAAGTTTATACAGGTTTGAACTACGGAACAGACAAAAATAAATTTGGTGAAATGGCAGCTCTTATCGAAGGAGTATTGGCAGCTGTTGTTAAAAATCCAAACGGAGAATTGACACCAAACTGGCAAAAAGCATACACAGCAGTTATTGATTCTTACTTAGGAAAAGTGCCAGAAAACTTTAACTACAAAGGAAAAAACTATACACCACAATCTTTCGCTAAAGAAGTAGTAGGAATTAATCCTGATGAGTATGTAGAAATGTCATCTTTCACCACTTCTCCATACTACCAAAAAACAACTATGATGGTACCAGACAACTGGTCGTTAGATCAAGTTTACAATGTAAAAGTAAACGATATGACAGATGTTATCGACAATGCTTTGAAAAAAGGATATACAGTAGCTTGGGCAACAGATGTTAGCGAGAAAAGCTTTAGCTGGAAAAATGGTGTAGCTTACGTTCCGAACAAAAAGTTTGAAGATATGACTGCAGAAGAAAAAGCAGACATGTTTAACGGACCAAAAGCAGAACCAGAAATTACTCCAGAAATGCGTCAGACTGCGTTTGATAACTACACTACAACAGACGACCACGGAATGCACATTATTGGTTTAGCAAAAGACCAAACTGGAAAAGAATATTATATCGTAAAAAATTCTTGGGGAGAAACAAACGACTACAAAGGTTTCTTGTTCGTAACTAAGAACTTCGTAAAATATAAAACTACTGCATTACTAGTAAACAAAGGAGGAATTCCTGCGGAGATTGCTAAGAAATTAGGGGTTTAATAAACCTGAGAGTTTTAAGAATAGAAAAGCGCTACAATGTTGAATTGTGGCGCTTTTTTATTGAAAAATGACTATGGTATTATTCTAAAGTACTATATCTTTAAAAATAATTTTTTATGTTATGGAGGTTAATATTAATCATGATTTAAGTCCTATAAAATTTTTAGTTCTAATAAAATTAGAAGAGGATAGTAAAAAAGTACTAGATGTCTTTAAAAGTTTAAGCTCTATTTGGGCGGGAATATATTGTCCGATAATTATTTACCATGAAAAGTTCCCGCTTAATTTTCTAAAAAGATATAATATTGAAATAAATGAGGAAGAATATTATAGAAATGTAATAAAAAATTTTGATCCTGATGTATTAATTTATGACAATCAAATAGACTCAAAAGTAGTTCAAAACTTTGCAGATGGGAGAAAATTAATTGCTTTAAGTGAGTTTTTTGATAGGGTACAGAAAAACAGACTTAATTATAGTATTGGGATAGATGTTTTAATAGAAAACGTTTATGAAGAAGAATTTAAATATAAAAGAAATGATGAATTAAAATTTTCAATCCCTAAAATTATTAACGACGATTTATTGTTAAGTGCTTGGATTGGAAACGTTACTGAGGAAATACATGTGAATTTGATTCAAGAACATCTTGAGCCAATGAATTGGTATCAAAAATTCGAATTGGATTATAATAATTTAGGGGAATTTTTAAATCAAAATTTGTTTTTTACAATCCCCTTAATTCGAGAAAAAATTGATCATGTTTATGATGATTATTTAGATCAGAGCAATCTGTGTTATGTGATAGATAGAAAGGAGCAATTAGATGTAATAGATTTTTGGAATCTCCGTGCCATTGGAATAAAAGTGCTTCCAATACCATTTGATAAAATACATAAAGAGCCATTTTTAGAAAGATTATTAGATTTATTCAAGTTGAAACAAAAATCTAAACTAAGTTTTAAGTATTTAGATTTTTTAACTTCACCGAACGTAAATTCAGACGAAATTTTTAAAGAAATTAATTCTATTAAGTCAATCAATAATTTTGATAATATTGTAACTGCGATTAAATGGTTTCCCAGATATTGGCATAGTAGTAAAGAAATTTTAAAATATGATTCTGTTCTTTGTCCACGATATATTTTTGGTTACGAAAGTAAAGACACAAAAATTGAAGAGGATAATATGGTTAAAGTTGAATTGCCATTTTTACCATTTAAAACAAAGAATTCAAATGATGGTTTATTTAAGAGTTATGTTTCTTTTAATTTTTGGAATGATGAGGGAAAGTATGCAGGTGTTGTTTCAGAAATTACTACCGAAGATTTAAAAAAAATAACTAATCCCTACAGTTTTTCAAATGACTGGAGAGTGTCTAATGATAGTATTATAAAATATATTTCTTATAACGGAGAGAGAGAGCATTATTACATTCCAAAATCATTTGATTTTTTTTCAAAATATTTTAGCCGAAAAGGTTTGGCAATATCAGAAACATCATCAACAAAACTTGGAAAAGAGGTGTTGAGAAATATTGGAGGAATAAATGGAATTAATATTTTTTCTACCCAAAATGCAATTAAAATAATTGAGCTTTTTGAAGGAGGAAAATCAATTTCTTTTGAAGATTTAATTGGGAAAATAAAACAGTTAAAGCCATTTCCAGAAATTAAATCACCCAATGAAATTATAGATTTACTTTTAGAGAAGAAAATAATTGAATTTGGTGTGAATGTTAAATGTCTCATTTGTGAACAAAAATCATTCTATCTGATTAATGAATTAAGTGATAAAATGCAGTGTTCAATTTGCAGAAATCAATTTGTTCTTCCGAAAAATGATCCTAAGGTCACTTTTAAATATGCTTATCGAGGATTAGGTTCTTTTACAAGAAATAATAAAGTAGATGGATTACTTTGTGTTTTTTTGACTTTACGACTTTTTAATTTAGAACTAGCAGATAGTAATAGAGAGTTATCTTTTTTGATGGATTTTAATATCAAAAAAGGAAAAGATGAGTATGAAGTTGATTTAGCAATAATAGCTAAACATTACAGAAACAAATGGAAGCCAAATAGTTTTGTATGTGAATGTAAAACATTTAAATCATTCACTAAAGTTGATTTAGATAGGTTGAAATTCCTCGGAGCACATTTGCCTAATGTGACTTTAGTGGTGTCAACTTTAAAAGAAGAATTTGATGATGATGAGAAACTACTACTAACTGATTTGGTTAATCATTTTAGAGATTTAAATAAACTAATTTCGACAAATCCAGTTCTTCTCTTAACTGCAAAAGAATTAATACCAGAAAGACGTTTTTCAAATCTTCAAGAGTTTGAAAAAGAAATACCTAAACATGATCATGTTGATTATATACAGTATTTGTCGGATTTGACATGTCAAAAACATTTAGGGCTTAAAACTATTTCAGAGCTTATTTCTGATCATTTGACAAAAAGAAAATAAAATTTAAAAACATATAAAAAGAGGCGCAATGGTAAATTGCGCCTCTTTTTATTTTGTATTAAAAAAAACAAGAAATTACTTCCCTTTCATTAACCTCTCCAAATACTCCACTTTATCCTTTTTAGCCTGAACCAAACGCTCATAAAGTTTCACAAATTTTAAACTAAGAAAAGTAAAACTTTGCGAACTTAGCGCCTCCTTTGCGTCTTCGCGGTTAAAAAAAAGGAACCTTTTTCCCTAATCAGGAAGCCTCAGAGAGAAAATGGCATTTAAACGTTTTTTCAAGTTAGTTGCAGAGAATATATAATCATAAAAGTGTGAATGCGATATTTTTGATAAAATTTTAAGATAAACCTTTAATTTTATCGAATTGTTTATGAAAAAGTACGAAGCACTTTGGAGCACGTTTTTATTGCTTATTTCTCTTAATTGTTTTGCTCAACGTGCGGCTACTTCTGCTACTTCTGCAAAAGGGCAAACCATATTGTTAACCGACACGCAATCAGACAGCGATTTGGTGATCAAGTCATATTATGTCGAAGAAAGAATCAATAAACTTTTTGGTGGAAGAATTATTACTTACGAAGTTTCTAAACTCGATATGGTTGATACTTACGATTTAGGGCCGAACAACGTTCGAACGATAATTCCGAGATATGTAAAGAGAAAACAAAAAGTTACTGCCGTTGTCGAGACAAAACCACAAACTGCCAATTTAATGGCTTCAGTACAACCAGTTAAAATAGACATTAAAACTCCTGTAAAGGAACGAGAATATAAAAGCGTAGATGTAACAGGAACATACGAAAAAGTCTTAGAGAAAGGCTATAAATCGCCAGAAATGCTTCAAAAAGTAGCCGACCGACTTTATTTTGATGGAAAACTCAATACGGCGGCGGGTTATTATGAACAATTGTTCAATTTAGTTAAAGATCCGGATGTGATTTATTATTACAGATATGCGCAGTCTTTAAAATCAATCAATCAAATCGAAAAAGCCGAAATTTTAATGAAAAGGTTTAAGAGCGAGACTTTGGTTGTGAAGTAAGTTTTTTTTTTAACCGCAAAGACACTAAGGAGGCGCAAAGTTCGCAAAGGTTTATTTTTAGGCTTTGCAAACTTTGCGTTTTAAATAAATTTAATTTTTATTTTCTAAAGACATAGTCTTGTCATTTCGACCGAAGGGAGAAATCACACTCGTAAATCGGCATAGATTGGAGAAATACTTTGTCGAGTTTCTAGTGTGATTTCTCCCTTCGGTCGAAATGACAAAATAGGGCAAAAAAAAAAGACGATCAATTTTGATCGTCTTTTTTTAAGCTCCCCCTCTTGGGCTCGAACCAAGGACCCTCTGATTAACAGTCAGATGCTCTAACCAACTGAGCTAAGGAGGAATCACCTTAAAGGTAAATATGTTTGCTAAAAAAAGTTGCTCCCCCTCTTGGGCTCGAACCAAGGACCCTCTGATTAACAGTCAGATGCTCTAACCAACTGAGCTAAGGAGGAAGTTGTTGCTCTTTTTAGCGAGTGCAAATATAAAACTATTTTTAGTTTCTCAAAAACATTTTCACTCTTTTTTTGACTTTTTTTTACTTGCCTACAATCGCCTTGTAAATGTCGTTACCATTAGCAAACAGTAGTAGTGAAATAAGTAAAACAAAACCAACCATTTGCGCATTCTCTAGGAATTTGTCGCTTGGTTTTTTGCCGCTAATAATTTCATACAATAAAAACATTACGTGTCCACCATCAAGTGCTGGAATCGGCAATAAATTCATAACTCCAAGCATAATCGACAATAAAGCTGTGATCGACCAGAAAACTTCCCAGCTCCAAGAAGTAGGGAAAATATTGAAAATCGCAGCAAAACCACCAACTTGTTTGTACGCTTTGGTTTCTGGATTAAAAATCATTTTCAATTGTTTTCCGTAACCAACCAATTGATCTTTTCCTTTTTCAAGACCAACCGGAATAGATTCGAAGAAACCGTATTCTTTTGTACTGATTTTATAGTAACCAAGTTTTTCTAATGATTTCATGTCTAAACCTCCAGGAGCAACACCTAGTTTTCCTTCATTACTAATTTTTAAAGTAAGTGGAGTTTCTTTTAAATCACGTAAAACAACTGCAGAAATTGATTTTCCTTTGTTTGCTTCTAAAATAGTTTTAGCTTCATCAAAATATTTAATTTTTTGTCCGTTAAGAGAAAGGATCAAATCTTTTGGTTTCAAATTTTGATTTGGAGAATCTTCAGCAACTTGTCCAATGGCAAAAGGTCGACGTATACCAATAAGAAGCCCTTTTTCTGTTTTAGAAAGCTGGTCTACAAAATCAGTTGGCATTTTGATTGTTTGCTGTTGTCCGTTTCTTTCAATCAGAACTTCTTTTGCCATGATCACATTCATGTTCATGTCGCTGTCAAAATTCTCTACAGTTTTTCCATCAATAGAAATAATTTTATCACCCGTTTTAAAACCAGCTTTACTCATAGCCGGATTTTCAATCAGAACACCGTCTTTTAAATCTGCATTGGCAATGTAAGTATCTCCGTAAGCAAACGCCATACCGATGTAAATAATAAAAGCCAAAATAAAGTTTACCGTAACACCGCCAAGCATAATAATTAAACGCTGCCAAGCTGGTTTCGTACGAAATTCCCAAGGCTGAGGAGGCAGAGCCATTTGCTCTTTGTCCATACTTTCATCGATCATTCCAGAAATTTTCACATAACCACCAAGTGGCAACCATCCGATACCGTATTCTGTTTCTCCGATTTTCTTTTTGAAAAGTGAATATTTAACATCAAAAAACAAATAAAATTTTTCGACTCTTGTTTTAAACAATTTTGCAGGGATAAAATGCCCTAATTCATGAAGAATAATAAGTAAAGATAAACTCAATAGAAATTGAGAGAGTTTGATAACTATATCCATTTTTTATTTTTAATTCGTATTTAACGCACAAAAGTAGCGTTTTCTAATTTAATTTGAGGTGCAAGATAGTGTTTAAGCTTTTAAATGTTTGTTAATAATTGCTGTTACTTTTAATAATTTAAATAAAGCTTATTTTATTAGTAACGAATTGCATAAATATGTTATAAACACTCTATAACGATTCATACAATAAAATATTGATTACAATTTTAGAATATCTGTTTATTGTTCGTTTTAGAAAATTAGTTTCTAAAGGAGATAGTCTTGCCATTCTTTTGGTTGTGCTGCTTTATTTGGTGGCCGCATTTTTAGTTTTTAAAAATTACGAGCACTTTCGAAACTACATTTTTCTCTTTTTTCTTGATGTTGTGGGCTATCATTTGCAAAGATCAGATATTGAGATTTTAAGGTTGAGAAAAGATTATAAGATCATATTGTTCTTAGAATATCTTATCTATTCACTGCCTTTTCATCTGGTCTTACTATTTAAAGAGGAGTACTTATATATTGTAGCAGTTTTGGTTTTTAATATCTTTTTAATTAACCTTCCAAAATCAAATTTCAAGACGATAAAATATCCTTTTAATTTGTTTAATGTTTATTGGCACATCAATTTTAGAAAATACAAACTGATTTACCTCTTTCCATTTTTAGCAGTATTAATCTACGTTGCTACTGAATATAAAAATCAAAATCTAATTTATTTTGTATTACTGGTTTTGTCTTTACTGGCTTGTATGACATCTTTTGAAAGGGAGCAAACAGAAGAAATTAGGCGAAACCCTTTTTCAGCAGAAAAATATTTGAGATATCAATTAAAAAACACACTTGTTAATACTTTTTACATCACCATTCCGATTGTTATTGTACTTTGTTTTTTGGGGAGATGGGAAGAATTGATGCTAATTGGAATTGTATTTATTCTGCCTCTGGCAAATGTTGTTTTAAAATATATGTACTTTAAAAATAGCTTAATACATCAGATTGTTTTTGTGCTGTATACTTCTTCAATTATTACGCTGTTTGGAGTGCCATTAATCGTAATGCCTTTTATGTATAAAAAAGCAGTTAAAAATTTAAATACCATTAAATATGCTGAAGATTAAAATTGATCAAAAAAAATACAGCGATAAATTGGTTTTAGAAGACATTAAAATCGATATTGAAAAGCCTGGAATTTATGGTGTTATTGGTAAAAACGGACATGGAAAAACAACACTTTTTAAATGCATTTTGGGTCTTGAAAGTTATAAAGGAAGTTCTTTTCTAAATCAAGAAAAATTGTTATTGCAGAATGCGGGATGGGTTCCTACAGAACCTGCAATTTACGATGAACTCACAGCGGCTGAATTTTATGATTTTTATGCTCATTTACTAGATTTGAAAACATTTGTTTTTAATGAAATTTTTGATGTTCCAGAAAACCAGTTAATTCGTGAATTCTCGACAGGAATGAAAAAGAAAACGTATTTAAATGCGGTCTTCCAAAAAGAATTTCCTGTCTATATTTTAGACGAGCCTTTTAACGGATTAGATTTGGAATCGAATTATTTATTAATGAATTACATTCGTGAACTTGCTAAAAAAAGTATCATTTTTATTTCTTCGCATATCTTAGAAATCCTCTATAAAGACTGCGATAAAATTTTTCTCTTGAAAGATAAAAACGTACAGGAGTTTGAAAAAAATGACTTTTCAGAAATAGAGAAAAAACTTTTTAGTTGATTTTTAAAATAGAATTTGATTTAAATGTTTGTTAATTAATAAACATTTCGATTTCTCTTTTTACGAAGATACCGTAACTTTACTTTTTATAAAATTTTGCTCATTTCGAGCATTAAAATCCACTAAAAGTCACAAGTCTATGGCAACGAAATTATTTTCACCCTTCACCATAAAAAAAATCACTTTAAAAAATAGAATTGTTATCTCGCCAATGTGCCAATACTCGTCAGTTGACGGATTTGCAAACGATTGGCATTTGGTTCATTTAGGAAGTCGTGCCACTGGCGGAGCTGGATTAATTATTCAGGAGGCAACTGCGGTTTCTCCAGAAGCTAGAATTTCTCCTTCCGATCTTGGAATTTGGAAAGACGAACACATCGAAAAACTAAAACAAATCAACGCTTTTATTGTTTCTCAGAATTCTATTCCTGGAGTTCAATTGGCTCATGCTGGTCGAAAAGCAAGTGTTTCGGCTCCTTGGTTGGGAAATAAAAAATTAGATTTCGCTCAAGGCGGATGGCAGACGGTTGCTCCAAGTGCGATTCCGTATCATGATGATGAGCCATTTCTTCCAGAAGCTTTAGACAAAAACGGAATCCAGAAAGTAATTTCCGATTTTAAATCTGCAACCAAAAGAGTAGTTGAAGCAGGATATCAGGTTGTAGAAGTTCACGCAGCACATGGTTATTTATTGCATCAATTTTTATCGCCTTTAACGAATGTGAGAACAGATGAATATGGAGGAAGTTTTGAAAATAGAATCCGTTTTACGTTAGAAGTTGTAGAAGCGGTTCAGTCAGAATGGCCTTCAGATTTACCTTTATTTGTTAGAATTTCAGCAACAGATTGGGCAGAAAACGGTTGGAATCCAGAAGAATCTGTGCAACTTTCTAAAATATTAAAAGAAAAAGGAGTAGATTTAATCGATGTTTCGTCAGGCGGATTGGTTTCACATCAAAAAATAACATTAGGTCCAGGTTATCAGGTTCCTTTTGCAGAAAAAGTAAAACAAGAAGCCAGCATTGCAACAGGTGCTGTCGGATTAATTACAGAAGCCAAACAAGCCGAAGAAATTTTAAATAAAAATCAAGCCGATTTAATTTTATTCGCCAGAGAATCTCTAAGAAACCCAAACTTGCCTCTGGATTTCGCAAAGGAATTAAACGACGATATTCAATGGCCAAAACAATACGAAAGAGCTAAACTTTAAAAAACAAAACATTAAATGTTTTTAGTTTGAACCATTAAGAAATTAAGTTCATAAAGCAGGGAACTTAATTTTCTTTATGTCTTAATGGTTGGAAAAAATAACTTTATTGTAAAAATATTCAAAAATGCAAAAGATAAAAACAGCATTATTATCATACGGAATGTCGGGGAAAGTTTTTCACGCTCCGTTTTTAGATCTTCACGAAGGATTTGAATTATTAGGTTCTTGGGAAAGAAGCAAAAAACTAATTCAAGAAGATTATCCATACGTAAAAAGTTACGCTTCACTCGATGAATTATTAAACGATGATGTCGATTTGGTAATCGTAAATACACCAGTCGGAACACATTACGAATATGCTAAAAAAGTACTTTTGGCAGGAAAACATGCCGTTGTAGAAAAAGCATTTACAACGACAGTTGCCGAAGCAAAAGAATTGGCTGCAATTGCAAAAGAAAAAGGTTTGAAACTGGCCGTTTTTCAAAACAGAAGATGGGACAGTGATTTCAAAACCATTAAAAAAGTAATTGAAGAAGGTGTTTTGGACGATTTAGTCGAAGCCGAATTTCATTTTGACAGATACAATCCAGTATTGAGTCCGAAGGTGCACAAAGAAACAGCAAACGATGGAGCAGGAGTTTTAAAAGATTTAGGTCCGCATATTATTGATCAGGCAATTAGTTTATTCGGGTGTCCAAAGGCGGTTTTTGGAGACATTCGTGTAACCAGAGAAAACTCAGTTGTAGACGATTGGATCGATTTAACCTTATTTTATTCTAACTTCAGAGTCCGTTTGAAAGCAGGATTTTTTGTGAGAGAAGCACATCCGGCTTATACAATTCATGGAAAAAAAGGGTCTTTCTTAAAACCACGAGGCGATGTTCAGGAAGATGATTTAAAAGTGGGTAAAAAACCAAACTTAGATTCTTGGGGAACAGAAGATGAAAGTTTACAAGGACTTTTACATACAGAGATTGATGGCAAAGTGGTGAGAGAGAAAATACCAACACTTCAAGGCAATTATTTTAGTTTCTTCGACGGCGTTTACGATTCAATAGCAAACAACAAAAAAGAACCCGTTACTGCAGATGAAGGCGTAAAAGTAATGCAGGTTATAGAAGCAGCAATTTCAAGTGATGCACAGCAGAAAGTAATCATCATATAATAGTAGAGACGCACAATAGTGCGTCTTTTTTTTGTCTTCATTTTTTTAAAGTAAAGTCGAAATGTTGTAATTTTAATAAGATGAATTCAATTGAAAACCTTTGAATTTATAAACAATAACGTTGTATATTGTGTATAACCTTAGGCATTATACACTTTACTACACGTTTTTAGTATTTTTGATCAATATTCAATAAAAATTCAATATGCTGATAAATTTTAACCCGTTAGCGCTTTTTCAAACCAAAGGAAAAATCAAGAAAGTATTTAGAGAAGCAAAAGCTTCTTATTTAAACCGAATTCGATTTGCCGTTGGAATGTTTTATTTCGGAATGGGTTTAAGTTTTGCCACATGGGCCAGTAGAATTCCAGATATTAAAACCGCTTTACATTTAACGGAAGGTGATTTAGGTTCTATACTTTTCGCACTTCCCGTGGGACAATTGATTGTTATGCCGTTTTCCGGAAAAATGGTAACCAAATTCGGAAGTCATCGTATCTTGATTTTTTCTCTTATAATGTATGTTTTATGCCTGATTAATTTAGGTTTGGCCACAACATCATTACAATTGTCTCTTGGATTGTTTTTGTTCGGCGTGTTCGGAAATCTTGCCAATATCGCTGTAAATACGCAAGGGGTTTACACCGAAGTATTGTTCAAAAAAACAATCATGTCTTCTTTTCACGGAATGTGGAGTTTCGCAGGATTTACCGGTGCATTAGTCGGTTTAGGAATGCTGGCTTTAAATTTGAGTCCCCTGCATCATTTTATGATTGTGGCTGGAATTGTTCTGATTATGGTTGTGCTAAATTTCAAATTTTTGGTAAGAGCCAAAGAAAAAGCAAAAGCCAAACCAGAAGGAAAAAAATTATTTACAAAACCAGATTCAGCATTGCTTTGGCTGGGCGTTATCGGATTTTGCAGTATGGCGAGTGAAGGGGTAATGTTCGATTGGAGCGGAGTTTATTTTAAAGATATCGTAAAAGCACCTGGTCCTTTGGTAGTTTTAGGGTATACATCTTTTATGATTATGATGGCGAGTGGAAGATTTTTAGGCGACGGATTAATCAATAAATTTGGACGCGAACGCGTGATGCAGATTAGCGGCGTTATGATTTCGGCAGGACTTTTTACTGCTGTTTTTCTTCCTTATATCGTTCCGTGTACGATTGCATTTATGTTTGTAGGTTTGGGCGTTGCCACAATCGTTCCGACCGTTTATAGTATTGCAGGTAAAAATCCAACAGTGCCTGCGGGAGAAGCCTTAACGATTGTTTCCAGCGTAAGTTTCCTTGGTTTTTTAATGGGACCACCAGTTATTGGACATATCGCGCAAAGTTTCGGATTGCAGTTTTCTTTTGCCTTTATCGGAATTTTTGGTGTTTTAATTGCTTTTATGGTTTCTAAAATTAGAACATCAGCCTAATTCTAAACGAAATTAATTTCATTAAAATTTACTAAAATCACGGTTAATTTGTAAGGATTTATTTAATTTTAAATATTTTGTATATATTTGAATTTAAATGGATACCGCTTATCTATTTAAAAACTCTTTCCAAAAACCAATTTTATCTTTCGAAGTAAGGATTTTGATCCTAAAAATATTTTTAAAGTAAATTGGATTTTTTTAATGGTTAAGAAATACATAGTCTTCTTTATTGCATGCTTTTTTAATGCTATCACAGCACAACAGCAAATTACAATTACAGGAATTGCTATTGATGCCCGAACGCAAAATCCGCTGGAAAATGTAGTTGTCACCATACAAAATCCTGCAGTAACACAGCTCACATCGGAAACTGGGAAATTTGAGCTTCATATATTTCCTAAGGAAGAACAATTACTTTTATTGAGAAGCCAAGGATATAAAGATCTCCTTTTAAAAGTGCCATCTAATTTATCAGAAAACATAAATCTTGGAGTTTTACAATTAGAAGATACTTATTCAGATGAAGTTCCTGCAGCATTGATTGCGCTTTCAGACAGTGACTTTTCTGAAGATAATAGTTCGTCTGAAATGACATCGGGACTTCTGCAATCATCAAAAGATGCTTTTATGCAGGCATCTGCATTCAATTGGGGACAAGCGAGATTTCGGGTGCGCGGCTTAGACAGCGAAAACGGAACCATGATGCTCAACGGAATGACGATGAACAAAATCTACGACGGCAGACCGCAATGGAGCAATTGGGGCGGTTTAAATAATGTGCTTCGAAATCAGGAATTCTCAATAGGAACCGCCGCTTCTAATTATACTTTCGCAAGAATTTAAGAAAAAAACATTTTTTTCAATTATAAAGTATCTCAAAAGAAATCGTTCGTACGGGAGAAGTTTGAATCAATTTTACAATCTTAAATTCCTTTTTTATAAACCTGCTATCTATTGTTAGCACAAAGTTTTATGATTTTTAAAAGAATAACAGTTTTATAAAATAATCTTAAAATTAAAAAAAATGATAATAAATAAAAAGTTATTAAATTGGTTTTTAAATAGTTATGTTGATTTTTGAGCCATGAAAGGAAAACAAAGAAAATATTCTGATCTTTTTAAAGAGAATGCAGTACAATTGAGTTATAAAAAAAGTAATCTTTCAGAGTTTGCTAGAGAACTTGGGATATCTTCTTCTAAATTATCAATTTGGCGTAAAACATATAAAGAATTTGGCATCGGAGGTTTTCCGGGAAGTGGCGGTATAAAAATGAGGGTCGAAAATCGGAAAATTTTTGAACTTGAAAAGAGAGTAAAACAATCAGAACAAAATTTTGAAATTTTTGAAAAAGGAACTAAATATCTTTTAATGGTTAATCCAATGATTTACTTGTTTATTAGGGAAAATGAAAAGAAATATTCAATAAAAAGAATGTGTTGGGTTTTCGGAATACACAGGCGTGTTTATGATAACTGGAAAAATGGGATTGTTTCAGAAAGAAAAAAAGAAATAAATAAATTAAAAGAAGAAGTAGCTTCATTGTATTATTTGTTTAATAAACAATATGGGTCCAGTAAAATAACAAGAGAACTTGAGAAAAAAGGTTATAAAAAATCACGTAATCAAGTCGCATTATATATGAGAAAAATGAACTTATATAGGAAACTAAAAAGAAAGTTTAAATTAACTACTGATTCAAAGCACAATTTTTATACATGTCCTAATGTATTAAATAGGGAATTTTATAGAGATGCTCCATCTAAACTTTGGGCTTCTGATATTACATATATAAATACAAGAGTAGGATTTATCTATTTAACAATTATAATAGATGCATATGATAGAAAAATAATCGGGTGGGCTCTGAGTGATGATTTATCAACCAAAAACACAACATTACCAGCTTTTGAAATGGCTATTTCTAGACGTGAAATTTCAAATCATTTAATATTTCACTCAGATAGGGGATTGCAATATGCAAATAAAGTTTTTGCAGATAAATTGAACTCGTATCCATGTATAACACGAAGTATGAGTCGTAAAGGAGATTTTACTGATAATGCATTGGCGGAAAGTTTTTTCGGTACTTTAAAAAGAGAATTAATATATAGACAGACGAAGCTTCTGTCTAAAAAGAAAATGAAAGCAGAAATATTCGATTTTATAGAAAATTGGTATAATAGAGAAAGAATACATTCTTCTTTGAACCTAAAAACAATAGAAGAATTTAATGCTGGTAATTAAGTCCACAGATATTTGTATAAATCAAAAAGGGAATAAATATTCAAAGCAATATAAAATAGTTAAGTAAAAAATAACTTTTAACCGATAAATAAATGAATTTTTTAACGTTAAAAAATGAAATATGTTTTCCAAGATGAATAAAATATATGATCGTGATTTCAAAGTAAACGCAGTACTTTTGAGCTATAAAAAAGGAAATAAAGCTGAAGTTGGAAGAGAACTTAATATTGATTCTTCTTTACTTACTAGATGGCAACAGGATTACGAACAATATGGAACTGAAAGTTTTCCAGGAACTGGTTTTTTAAAATTAAATTCTACAGAAAAGATAGTCTTCGCGCTTGAAAAGAGAATTAAAGAGGCTGATTTGAAATTTGAAATTTTAAAAAAAGGAAACAATCTTCTCCATCAAGGTAAATTCGAAATTTTTAGATTTATACAGGCTAACGAAAAAAAATATTCGATCAGAATAATGTGTAAAGTTCTAAATGTTAGTACACGTACATACAGTACGTGGAAGAGTCAGAATTTATCAGAAACGAAGCAGAAAAAAATTTTGATAAAGAAAGAAATAATATATTTTTTTTTCAAATTCAAGCAGCGATATGGCGCACAAAGAATCGCAAAAATACTTCAAAATCGCGGACATAAAATATCAAGTACAACGGCAGGGAGATATATGAAAGAATTAGGTTTGTCTTCTAAAATTTCTAAATAAAGAAGAAATTATAAACTCATTTTGCTTTTGTAATAATTAATTGTCTTATTCTAATATTTTTAAACCTTATAAGGGAACTTTTAAAATTTCTAAAATTATACTTTTAATAATATTTAAATTGACGCTTATATTTTGTATGTCAATAACTTAATGTCAGTATTAAACTAAGTAAAGAAATGAAATCACAAGAAACAAGAAAGTTATTAGAAATGTTGATTAATACTCTTTTTGAAAACACAAAAACTGAGATAAATTCTAATAACAATTATCCTTATCCTTACAATGGTAATATAAATATTATAAATAGGAAAGATAAATTTAAATTGTTATTTGGTGTAGTTGTACTTGTAATATTGATTTGTTCCTTTATTTTACTACTATTTATTGCATAGAGAAATTTTCAAAAATGACATATATTTAGTAATGTATGCTAGAGAAGTTTAGATTTATCTTTTAATTCAGAATAAATAAATTTGGAGAAAAGTAAAGTATAGTTTTTAAAATGTAAATTAATCTGTTGGTTTTTATGATTTTATTGAAAAGTTTGTAGTTTTTGTACTTCAAATTCCCAAAATCTAATTGAATTTTGTATTTTGGTCGTCCCAAATCAATACAAATATCACATGAAAACCTACTTTCTTGCCATCTTAATGATGGTTTTTCCATGCGTAATACACAGTCAGGACGCACCAGTTCGACTTAAGCAAATCAACATTGTAAAGACCAATTACCAAAATTCTAAAGACGGCGAAATTGTAAATAAAACGCTAGTTTTTAAAGAAGGTAAAGTTCAAAGTATTACAACTTCTGATGTTGTGCAGCATTTCTTCTACAACAAAAACGGTTTGCTGGATATGACCGTAAAAGACAAAGTAGGAAGCGACTGGAAAGAGGTTGTAAATTATACTTACAATGCAGATAATAACATTACAAAATTTGTAAAAAAGTATCAGGAAGGCCCAAATTATATTACCAAAACAGTTTCATTTATGTATGAAGGTGCGCGTGTAAAAGTAACGACTAAAAAAAGCACCAATCACCAAAATTTAGTAGATGATATCGAATATTTGGTTGAAAACGGAATTATTGTAAGACGTACTTCGCGAGATAGAAACAAAGCTATTATTGGAAAATTAGAATATGTTTATGTAAATGATAATGTATCTAAACATAAAGGATTAGTTGGAGATAAAATCTCTAAATCATTTACTTATGATGATAAAAAATCGGTAGATCAATTAATTGTTCAAAGTCTTTTTGGAGATAATTATAAAGTAATTGTTCCAATGATTTCTTACCATGAAGAAGAATTTCCGTTCGAATCTATTTCATATAATAACGAAATGAATTTCAGTCCGTCTTCTACAGCATTGGTAGCGGTAAGCAGAAAATACAAATACAATAAACTGAATTTTCCAATTTCTTGTTCTCAGATTGAAGAAAATGGAATTGTAAAAACAGAAAAAACATTTATCTACGAATAAATTTTTTTAAAATAAGACCATTCAGAGGTGGAATTTTGTTGAGGTAACTTGACAGAGTTCCATTTTTTTGTGTTGGTTTAGAATGAAGTTTAGATATAAATTTAAAAACCAAATTGTGTAATTGATTGTAGCCGACAAATGATTAAATTTGCAACTTATTCAAGACTATGTTAGAAAAAGAAGTTATAAATTTTGAGAGAACAGTTATTGTTGGAATTGTTACTCAAAGTCAAAGTGAAGAAAAGCTAAATGAATATTTAGACGAATTGGAGTTTTTGACTTTTACCGCTGGTGGTGAAGTGATAAAACGCTTTTCGCAAAAAATGGAACGCCCGAATCCGAAGACTTTTGTGGGAACGGGAAAAATAGACGACATCAATCTTTTTGTAAAAGAAAACAAAATATCTACTGTAATATTTGATGATGAGTTAACACCATCTCAACAAAAAAATATTTCCAGAATTATCGATTGTAAAATTCTGGACAGAACCAATTTGATTTTGGATATTTTTGCTCAAAGAGCTGAAACTTCATATGCAAGAACGCAAGTTGAATTGGCGCAATGTCAATATTTATTGCCAAGACTTTCTGGTTTATGGACGCACCTTGAGCGTCAAAAAGGAGGTATTGGTATGCGTGGACCGGGAGAAACGGAGATTGAAACCGATAGACGTATTGTACGTGATCGGATTTCGTTACTAAAAGAGAAAATCAAAACAATCGATAAGCAAATGGGTATTCAGCGAAGCAATCGAGGTGCGATGGTTCGTGTCGCTTTGGTTGGATATACCAATGTTGGTAAATCGACTTTGATGAATGCAATTGGTAAAAGTGATGTTTTTGTTGAAAATAAACTCTTTGCAACTTTGGATACGACAGTTCGAAAAGTGGTGATTAAAAACCTTCCTTTTTTACTTTCGGATACGGTTGGATTTATTAGAAAGTTGCCAACACAATTGGTCGATTCTTTTAAAAGTACGCTAGACGAGGTTCGTGAGGCCGATTTGCTTTTGCACGTTGTTGATATTTCGCATCCTGATTTTGAAGATCATATTGAATCGGTAAACAAGATTTTGCAGGAAATAAAAAGTAACGATAAACCCACTATTATGGTTTTCAATAAAATCGATACTTACAAACACCTGACTATCGATGAAGATGATTTAATTACGGAAAGAACACGTAAACATTATACGCTTGACGAGTGGAAACAGACTTGGATGAGTAATGTTGGAGAAGATAAAGCGTTGTTTATTTCTGCCAGAAACAAAGAAAATTTTGAAGAATTTAGAGAGAGAGTTTATGAAGCGGTTCGTCAGATTCACATAACTCGATTCCCATACAACAATTTCTTGTATCCGGATTATAAGGATGCAGTTGAAAAAGATGAAGAAGAATAAAATAAAAACGGCTTTTGAATTATCAAAAGCCGTTTTTATTTTAAATATTTTAGAAGCTTTTATTTTATATCTTTGATGTAATGGTGCTGGTAAAACAACTGCTTCATTCACGATATTGCCCCAAATTTTAGATTGTAAGGAATTTGTAAATGCTGATGAAATTGCAAAAGGTTTATCTCCGTTTCAACCCGAAAAAGTTGCTTTTGAAGCAGGTAGAATTATGCTTCGCCGTATTGATGAATTGTTGTTAAACGATGAGGTATTTGCTTTTGAAACTACTCTTGCTACTAAAAGTTATAAATCTAAAGTTAAAATAGCACAAGAAAAAAAATATAAAGTTGTACTTCTTTTTTTTTGGTTGCAAGATGTTGATCTAGCAATAGAAAGAGTGAAAACTAGGATTAAAGAAGGTGGTCATAATATTGAAATAGATGTTATTAGACGTAGATATGTTAATGGGATAAAAAACTTATTTGATATATATTTGCCAATTGTAGATGAGGTAATGATTTTTGATAATTCATTTGGTAAACCTGAGTTGCTTGCGCAGAAAATGTTTGATACGGAAATAGATATAATCAACGAATTGAAATATAATAGATTTAAAAATAATTATAATGAAAACATATAAAAGATCAGAAACACAAACTAAAATTTTGGAGGCAATGGATCTAGTTTATGAAAGGTTAATTGAATTCAAAAAGAAATCGAACAGCGAATTAGTTATTATGAAAGATGATAAAATTGTTCGCATAAAAGCTAAGTCATTATAAAACAATAAACCCTCTAAATTTTTATTAGAGGGTTTGTTTTTTAAAAGAAGCCAATTGTTTGTATCTAGCCCCGATGGAGGCGGTATCCTTGCTGGCCCGATGTCGGGCAACAGCGAGATATAGCCGAGAGCGGGAAACCATGTTTGCTAAAATGCCTTTTGCATTGCTTCTGATTATTAGAATCCGAAGTTTACTCCCAAACCAAATACTTCACGGGTTTGAAGACCTTTGAAAGCGTTATCATCATAAATAGCCTGGAAAGCTAAGTTTGCAGATAGAAATTTGTTAATCTTCATGACAATATTCAAAGAGTAATTGATGTCTACGTTTTGTGGATCTTCTAAATAATTGGAATAAAGATTTAAGGCGTTTTCTGCTGTTACGTTGGTCATAATGGCTAATTTGTAATATACAGAAGCGTAGAAACCGAGTTCGTAACGCATCGATTTATTGGCATCTACACCAAAATATGCGCCGTCAACGTAAGGCAATCCGGTGTTTTGATCTATACCCGTAGTATATGCGTTGTCAACAAAAGTGAATTTTGAAGTTAGTGGTGCAAAGTTTATTTTAAGATTTTCATCTTTAGACCAATAAATACCAGGACCTGTTGTTAAATATCCTGGAGACATAAATTTGGTGTTTTCTGTTCTAATTTCTTTTCCGTTTGCATCTTGGCCGTAAATGTAACCTGTTGTAAACTGCGTTCTAAAATTCAGAAAGAAAGAGTAGTACCATTCTCCAAATGCTCGTTTACCAAGTATCGAGTTGAATTCTAAACGGTCGTCGGTTTTTTTGCTGAAATCGGTGTTTTTAGTTTGCAGTAAACCATAAGACGCCAGAACTTTATTGTCCCAAGTTACGTCATCTTTTTTGTAATTGAAATCGTAGTTGATTCCGAGTGTTCCTGAGAAACTGTCTTCTCCACCTGCAATCCAGTTGTTAAAACTCGATTGATTTAATAAAAGCGATACGGTTCCTTTTGCTTTCCAACCTTCTTTTTCAATGGTGTCATTGATTTTTTTTACGGCTTTTTCGGTATTTTGGGCTAGCTCTTTTTCAGTATTTTGGGCTTGAACGAAAGTAAGATTTGCTAAAACGAAGAGTAATAAGAGGATCTTTCTCATGGTGTTTAGTTTAAGTGTGTTATCAAATATACTAAAACCAACGGAAAACCAAGGGATAAATTGTCTGTAATTGCAGGTTATTTCTTAGATTCTTTGTACAAAGGAACAGCAGAACATGCCTCCCCATACATGATACTTCTCGCAAACGGCTGTAAGTAGTTTGTTGCCAAAATGTAAGCACGCATTGGAACTGGTTTTCTAGAACAACCTTTCACAATCACAGGTTTACCTTGATAAGCAGTATAATCGATTTTACTCAAAATTTCTTCGTAAA
The DNA here is from genome assembly GCF_020026915.1 of Flavobacterium potami. Lineage (GTDB taxonomy): Bacteria > Bacteroidota > Bacteroidia > Flavobacteriales > Flavobacteriaceae > Flavobacterium > Flavobacterium potami. The sequence continues at coordinate 454,094 of NZ_JAINUY010000004.1, forward strand.
GGCTTGCGTCTAAATCTTCAATACTTCCGTTGACTACTTTTTTTGCAAAAGGAGCCAAATGAACGCTAACTAAGATTAAAGCCCAAGCAGGAATAATGGCATCGGTACTGCAATGTACAGCCACATACTGATCTTGATATTGTGACCAATCGTGATTTTTAAGATGCTCTCTAAAGTCCTTTTCTTTCAATAAAAATCCTTCCAAAAGCCATTGCGAAATGTCAATTTGCACACGCATTCCTTTTGGATAATAATCCTCAAGATCAAAAACTTCTAAAGCACTATTGGCAACTTTATTGATGATTTCTTCCATAATGAAAATGGTTTCAAGTTTGAGGTTTCACGTTTCAAGTTGTCTAACCTGAAACGTGAAACTTTAAACCTGAAATAAATATTAAAGCATTCCTAATTCTAATTTCGCTTCTTCGCTCATTAAATCTTTGCTCCAAGGTGGATCAAAAGTAATTTCAACGTCAACATCTTTGATGTTTTCAATTGTTTTTACTTTTTCTTCTACTTCTCTTGGCAAACTTTCAGCAACTGGGCAGTTTGGAGAGGTAAGGGTCATTAAGATTTTTACCTCGTAATCTGTGTTTACCATTACGTCGTAAATTAATCCTAATTCGTAAATATCTACAGGAATCTCAGGATCGTAAATGCCTTTTAAAACTCTTACGATTGATTCTCCTAATTCGTTTGTATCAATTTCTTGTTCCATTTTTGTATTTAGTTTTTTACCATTAAGAGATTAAGAAAATAAAGTTTTACTCTTACTAAACTTAATTCTCTTAAGAAAAATTAAGCGCAAAGCTTTATGCATCTTAATGCCTTAATGGTTTATTTTTTTTTAATTTTTGTTTTTAGCATCAAAAGCCAAAGCGTACATTTTTATGTTTTTGATCATCGAAACCAAACCGTTGGCACGTGTTGCAGATAAATGTTCTTTTAATCCGATTTCGTCAATAAAATCTGTGTCAGCTTCCAGAATATCTTTTGCTTTTTGATTCGAGAAAGCACGAATTAAAATCGCAATAATTCCTTTTGTCAAAATAGCATCACTATCTGCCGTGAAAACAATTTTATCATCATTTTGTTCACCTTGCAGCCAAACTTTTGACTGACAACCTTTGATTAAATTCTCGTCGGTTTTGTATTCTTCTTTGATTAACGGAAGACTTTTTCCTAGTTCGATGATGTATTCATAACGTTGCATCCAATCATCAAACATTGAAAATTCGTCTATTATTTCGTCTTGTATTTCTTTTATCGTCATAATTATTCTTTAGAAAAATCAACTAATAAATTTACTAGTTCTTCGATTTCTTTTGGTGGAAAACCATTGTCGAAACCAGGAGTTTCATATGTTTTTCCGTCTTTTACTATTTTTAAATTTCCTATTGCAGCGCCATCATAAGTTCGTTTATTGGTCGGCGCCTTTAATGTAGAAAGACCTTCCAAATTCACTTTTGAAAATGCGGAAACAATTTTATTCCATCTCGCATCATCGATATTGTTTTTAACCGCCTCAGCGTTACGTTCTTTAGTAACAGAAACCGTTTTATCTTGTACTGTTATTACTTTATAATAACCTCTAGAAAGTGCAGAATATTCAATTTGTGTAGATTTCATATCGGTCTTTTTTTGACTGCAACATCCAGTTGCAATAAAAAGAGTTAAAAGCAATAATGATAATATTCTCATACTTTCGTTTTTTTTTTAGCTTAACATGGTTTGCGCTTTTTTCACAGCATCTACCATTGCATCAATTTCTTCTTTTGTGTTGTAAAAAGAAAAAGAAGCACGAATTGTTCCCGGAATACAGAAGAAATTCATGATGGGTTGCGCGCAATGATGTCCAGTTCTAACCGCGATTCCTAATTTATCAATAATAGAACCAACATCATACGGGTGGATTCCATCAATATTAAACGAAACTACAGAAGCTTTATTTTTTCCGGTTCCGTAGATTCTAATGCCTTCAATTTCAGATAAACGTTTTGTAGCATGTTCTAAAAGTTCGTGCTCGTATGACTGAATATTATCAAAACCAATTTCGTTTAAATAATCAATTGCAGTTCCTAATACGATTCCACCCGCAATATTTGGAGTTCCAGCTTCGAATTTATGCGGAAGATCAGCGTAAGTGGTTTTCTCAAAAGTAACTTCTTTGATCATTTCGCCGCCACCTTGGTAAGGAGGAAGTTTGTTTAACCAATCTTCTTTTCCGTAAAGAATTCCAGTTCCAGTTGGACCGCACATTTTATGACCAGAAAAAGCATAAAAATCGCAATCTAATTCCTGAACATCTGGTTTTAAATGCGGAACAGCCTGCGCACCGTCAATCAAAACTGCAGAACCGACAGCATGCGCTTTGTCAATGATATATTTGATTGGGTTAATGATTCCCAATGCATTTGAAATATGGTTTACCGTAACGATTTTTGTTTTGTCTGAAAGCAATTTGTCAAATTCTTCCATGATCAATTCTCCATTGTCATTGATTGGAATAACTTTTAAAATCGCTCCAGTTTTTTCGCATAACATCTGCCAAGGCACAATGTTACTGTGGTGTTCCAAAGAAGAAACAACGACTTCATCACCAGGTTTTAAGATAGAAGCAAAACCGTTTGCAACTAAGTTAATTCCGTGTGTAGTTCCTGATGTAAAAAGCACTTCGTGAGTATGTTTTGCGTTGATGTGCTCTTTTACCTTTCCACGCGCAACCTCGTAAGCGTCAGTTGCTAATTGGCTTAAAGTGTGAACGCCACGGTGAATATTGGCGTTGATTTCTTGATAATATTTTACTTCAGCATCAATTACAACTTGTGGTTTTTGCGAAGTAGCTCCGTTGTCGAAATATACTAATGGCTTTCCGTTTACAGTTTGAGAAAGTATCGGGAAATCAGCTCTTATTTTTTGAATATCTAGCATGTCTTATTTAGAAAAAATCTATTTACAAAAGTACTAAAACTAAATTTGTTTATACAGAAATTCTATAATTTCCTTTTATGGCGCCATTGATTGAGGGCGTAAATGCTGATTCTGTAAAAATCAATTCGGTTTTCTGAATTATCTGAAACAGTTTTCTAATTTGATGCTTAAAATCGTGAACATAAATTATTTATATTGCAGTAAAAATATCTAATCATTATGAAAAAAATTCTCAAAGTATTCCTTCTTGTTTTGGTTCTTGCTTTTTTGTACTTCGGTTTTACGACGTATCCGAAGCTCGATTTGATTTCTGGTTTTTCGGCAAAAAGTGTCGCTTCGGGACATTTTATAGATAATCGTTCGTTAGATTTAATTCAGAAAACAGACAATGATATCAATTTGGTTGATTTGGCCAAAAACTCAATTGATGATGCTGGGAAGTTTGCGATTTCATCTGTTTATGGATTGAAAGAAAGAAAAGCCATTTATCGTGAAGGTCTCGGAGCCACTTTGATTAATGATGATTTTGATATTACAAAACCATATTTGCTTCCAAAAAGAACGAAATTAGAAAATAATCTTTCTTTTCCGTACGGAAATAATGAGCCAAAAGATACTTCATTTTCAAATGTTGATTATTCAAAATTGAAAAAAGCAGTTGATAATGCTTTTGACAAAACAGGTGCAAGAATTAAAAGAACTCGCGCAGTTGTAGTTTTGTATAAAGATCATTTGATTGCCGAAGAATACGATACGGGATTCAATAAAGACAGTAAAATTTTAGGTTGGTCAATGACGAAAAGTATCACAAGTTCAGCTTTTGGAGTTTTGGCAAAACAAGAAAAAATTGATATTTATAAACCTGCTCCGGTTGCAGAATGGAAAAATGATGAACGCAAAAATATTACGCTAAACGATTTGCTTCACATGAATTCTGGTTTAGAATGGGAAGAGAATTACAGCACGATCTGCGATGCTACAAAAATGCTTTTTCAGGCCGAGGATATGGGAAAAGTACAATTGGATAAACCAGCACAATTCAAGCCCAACACACATTGGAATTATTCGTCTGGAACTACCAATTTATTGTCTCTTATTTTAAGAAGACAATTTAAAACACAGCAAGAATATCTTGATTTTTGGTACAGCGCCGTAATCGACAAAATTGGAATGAATTCGATGATCGTCGAACAAGACATGAGCGGGACTTTCGTTGGTTCATCATATGGATGGGCAACGCCACGCGACTGGTCAAAATTTGGATTATTATATCTGCACAAAGGAAACTGGAACGGCGAACAAATCCTTGACGAAAGTTGGGTAAAATATACTGCAACTCCGACAAATACTTCTGAAGGAAAATATGGCGCTCAGTTTTGGTTAAACGCAGGCGGAAAATTCCCAGATGTTCCTCGTGATATGTTTTATTGCAGTGGTTACCAAGGTCAAATGGTAGCGATTATTCCATCAAAAGATATGGTGATTGTGAGAATGGGAGTGAGAGAAGAAGAACCTGGATTTGATTTTAATGGGTTTTTGAAGGAGGTTATTGATAGTGTGAAGAAGTAATAATTTGGCTTATTTTTCTTATATTCGTTATTAAATTTAATGAAATATGATTACTGAATGTACATCAATTAAAGAATTTGCACAAGGAGGTCAAAAAAAGGTTTTTTTAGCTGAGCATCCTAAATTTGGTAAAGTTGTTATAAAAAAAGGATTAATAAAAAGTTTTACATCCTTAGAACGGATTAAACGGGAGGTAAAATTATTAGATGAATTAGATTCGGAATATTATCCTAAACAATATCATTTTAATATAGATTTTAAAACAAACGAATTTGAAATTGTAGAAGAGTATATTGAAGGATCAACGCTTAGAGATAATTTGCATATTTTTTATAACAATCCTTCTGAAATTTTTTCCTTATTGGATTTGTTGATTGATGGATTGTCATTAATTTGGGATAAAAATGTTGTTCATAGAGATTTGAAGCCTGAGAATATTATTTTAAGGCCAAATATGAAGCCTTGTATAATTGATTTAGGGATAGCCCGATTTTTAGATTTAGAGTCATTGACGAAGACAATCTCGCCAGTTGGTCCATGTACGCCAATTTATGCATCATCAGAACAATTGACAAATAACAAAAATTCTATTGATCTAAGAACTGATTTTTTTGCTTTAGTTGTAATAGCATTGGAGTTGTATCTTGGACAGCATCCATTTAATGAATCTGGAAGTAAATATTCAATAATGGAAAACATTTTGAGAAATAATTATATTGTTGAAAATGAAAATGTAAACCAAAATAAACAGATGTCAGAATTAGCTTTAAAAGTATTACATACTCAACCTTATATGAGATTTAGAAATTATTCGCTATTTAAAGAATTTTTAAAAACATATTTATAGATGAAAATTTATCACCAAACTGGATTTAGATATAATTGGAATATAGAAAGTTTTGAAAAAGGTGTTGGAGATGGTTTGATTTTTTCTCCAATAAATATTGATTCAGATAAACTTATTTCTTTTAAAGAAAAAATGAAGCAAGTAAGTTTTTTAGATCCTCAACTTTATTTATTAAATGAAGCAAAGGGGAGTCTAGATACTTATCCATATTTTCCAGGAAATTTAAAACCAGATTTTAGCACGCCAGATTTGGATAATTCTCAAGATGAATTAGCAAAGTTATGCGTTGATTATCAAATAGAAAATGATTTTGAATATTTAGTAATCCCTACAAGGTATCACGCTGATAATCCAACAAATTATTTTCTAGATTCTACGGATTTTTTTGTAGACCCATTTTGTGAATATTTAAAAGAGATTAAAAATTCTAAAAAAGTCTTGCTGTCAGCAATTATTAAAACAGTTATGTTGACAGATGATGAAAAGAAAAATGAAGTTTTAAATTGGATTACTGGTCATCAAAATATAGATGGAGTATATATAATATTTGAGAACAATTTTACTTCAAAACAAATTAAAGATTTTGATTATTTACTAAATGTTTTAAGATTTATTAAAATTTTAAAAATGAATCAGCTAGAGGTTCATATTGGTTATTGTAATACTGAAGCGTTATTGTATTCAATTGCAATGCCTGACTCGGTAACTATAGGTTCATATGAAAATCTACGTTCTTTTGGGATAAAAAGATTTCAAGATTTAGAAAATGCACCAATGAGAGGTCCTAATGCTAGATTGTATAGTAGTTTTCTCCTTCAATGGGTTGATTATGTGTATATACAGGCAATGGAAAAACTTATAACGAACTATGAAGATTTTTTTGATGATTCAGAATTTAAACCTTTAATGTTTAAACCTGATTTCAAATGGCACTTTGCAAAAGCGGAGCCATACAAACATTATTTTTTTGTTTTCGATAAACAAATTAAACAGTTGCCTGAATTACAGTCGGATAGGATTTTTTATGTAAAACAAACCATTAAAGAAGCATTAAATTTGTTTAAAATCATTGAAAACAATGTACTTTTGGACAATGATAGCGATGGGTCACACTTGTCGACTTGGTTTAATGTTATAAATGCTTTTGAAAAAGAAATTTAACTCTTATGTTTAATAGTGAGCAAGAAATGTCTGTTGTTTTTGAGAAATTTTTGAAAGAAAATTTCGGGAATAGTTATATGAAAGAATGTAAGGGATTATTCGGAATCCCTGATTTTGTATACTATGATAAAAATGATGATAAAATCGAATTAATAGCTTTTGAGTTAAAATTAAAAGATTGGAAACAGGCGATGAAACAAGCGTTTAGGTATAAAAGTTTTTCGAATATATCTTATGTGGTTATTCCTTCTGTAGGAGTTAATGTGGCATTAAAAAATATTGAATTATTTAAAAAATATAATATAGGTTTAGCGGGTTTTAATTCTTTAAGAGAGTTTGAAATTTTATTTAAGCCTAAAAGTGAGTTGCCTTATTCAGATAATCTCAAAGATAAAATGCTTCAATCTTTTAAATATTCGAGAAAAAGATCAAAAGGTACAAAAATTTTAGTGTCTCAAGAATGAGATAATTAGTTTTCATAAAAAAACCGATAAGCTTTAAAACTTATCGGTTTTTTTATTTTTAAATAGAATTTATTACAAATCAAATCCTAAATTCACGCCTAATTTGTTGGCAATAATTTTAGTAATTCTTTGTTTTAATTCTGGTATTTTAATGCTTTCGATTACGGCATTTGAGAATGCGTACATCAATAAAGCTTTAGCTTCTTTTTTCGGGATTCCGCGAGATTGCATGTAGAACATAGCTGTTTCATCAAGCTGTCCAACAGTACATCCGTGAGAACATTTTACGTCATCTGCAAAAATTTCCAATTGTGGTTTTGCGTTGATTGTAGCTTTGTCGCTCAATAAAATGTTGTTGCTTTTTTGGAAAGCATTTGTTTTCTGAGCTTCTTTTTCTACCAAAACTTTTCCGTTGAAAACTCCTGTCGAACGATCAGAGAAAATTCCTTTATAATCCTGGAAACTTTCGCAGTTTGGCTGTGCGTGATTTACCAAAGTATAATGGTCAACGTGTTGTTTGTCATTCAAGATAGAAATACCGTTAAGCGTACTAGTCAATCTTTCTCCGAAATGGTAAAAGTTTAAGTTGTTACGAGTTAAATTTCCTCCAAATGAGAAAGTATGAACAGAAGCGTGGCTTTCTTGCTGCTGAGAAACGTAAGTGTTGTCAATTAAGTTTGCCTCGCTGTTGTCGTTTTGAATTTTGTAATAGTCAACAATGGCGCGTTTTTGAGCGAAAATCTCAGTAACAGAATTTGTTAAAACCGGATTTTCATTCAAACTTTGGTGACGCTCGATAATTTGAACATGTGAATTTTCACCCACAATTACCAAATTTCTTGGCTGAACCATTAATGCAGCTTCATTTCCAGTTGAGAAATACATAATTTCAATAGGTTTGTCAGCTACTTTTTTCTTTGGAATATTGATAAAAGCACCTTCAATCGCAAATGCAGTATTCAATGAAGTCAAGCTGTCATCTTTACTAGCAATTTGATTAAAGTAAGTATCAATAACCATTTTATATTTTGGTTTGGTCAATGCAGAAGACATCAAACAAACATCGATTCCGTCGTGAGTTGTAGAAGACAAATGCGAACTGAAAACACCATCAATAAAAACTAATTTATAAGTGTCAATTTCGTGCAAAAAGTATTTTTTTACCTGATTGAATTCGATTGCATTTTCCTGCTTTGGAAAAACCGTAAAGTCATTTTTTAAGATGGCATTTAGGGATGTGTATTTCCAAGCTTCTTCCTTTTTGGTTGGGAAACCTTTATTTTCGAAGTTTTTTATAGCATTTGTACGGATGTCATGCAAATCTGAATGCACATCAACACGCTCTTCAAAAGCCATAAAAGACGATACTAATTTTTCTTTTAAATCCATTTCTGTTGTTTGTTTCCTTCGGAGTTTCAGGTTTCAAGTTTCACGTTTGCTCGTTGGAACTTGATTTCCTTTGGATCCTTTTGTTTCAGGTTGAATGTTTCATGTTTTTTGAAACTTATTTCCTTTGAAATCTTTTTTATTTAGATAAGTGATAAAGTTTTTTATTTTACCGCTTAAATTTTCATAATCTTTTTTTAAAGCTTCGAATTTTTCTTCTGAAATATATTCAAAATCAAAGACTCGATATAATTGAGATCTTGTCTCTCCAGCCGAACCTTTTGCAATTGATAAAAATTGTCGAAATTCTAAATTTCCATCTCTTTCAAAACCTTCCGCAATGTTATCCATTACTGAACCCGAAGAACTTTTTATTTGATTTTTAAATCTGAGATCGGATCTTAACTCTGTTTTAACTGAAATTAAATGTATTTCTTTTGCTAATCGTCTTGCCTCTTTCCAGATTTCTAAATCTTCAAACCTCGTAATTGTTGCCATTTCTTATTTTATAATTTTAAGTTTAAACTTACAAAATGTAATTCAACTTGAAACTAAAAAAACATGAAACATGAAACAAATTAATTCTCTGCTTTAATCCAGTCGTATCCTTTTTCTTCTAATTCGTAAGCCAACTCTTTTCCGCCAGATTTTACGATTCTACCGTTGTAAAGAACGTGAACGAAATCTGGAACGATATAATCTAACAAACGTTGGTAGTGTGTAATAACGATAATTGCGTTTTTGTCGCTTTTTAATTTGTTTACACCATTAGCCACAATTCTTAAAGCATCAATGTCAAGACCAGAATCGGTTTCGTCAAGAATAGCTAATTTTGGCTCTAACATTGCCATTTGGAAAATCTCGTTTCTTTTTTTCTCTCCTCCAGAAAAACCTTCATTTAAAGAACGAGATAAAAATTTACGGTCGATTTCTAACAATTCAGATTTCTCACGAATCACTTTCAGCATTTCGTTTGCAGGCATTTCTTCCTGTCCGTTTGCTTTACGAGTTTCGTTGATCGCAGTTTTCATAAAGTTAGTTACACTAACTCCAGGAATTTCTACCGGATATTGAAAAGAAAGGAAAACACCTTTGTGCGCTCTTTCTTCAGGAGCTAAATCAGCAAGATCTTCTCCGTCAAGAATTACCTCTCCGTCTGTAACTTCATAATTTTCATTTCCTGCAATAACAGCAGAAAGTGTACTTTTTCCAGAACCGTTTGGTCCCATTATCGCGTGAACTTCTCCAGCTTTAACTTCTATATTAATTCCCTTAAGGATTTCTTTATCACCAATCGCGGCGTGAAGGTTTTTTATTGATAACATTGTTCTTTATTTTATATAAATGTCAATTCTATTTTTGTTTGTTGGTTTAAGATGTTCGCATTGTAATGCGCGTGTCCTAAATATTCCATGCCTAAATAATCGGCTGATTTTTGAAACGGAATGTAAAAACTCTCTTCGATTTCATTATCGTGTGAATTTGTAATTACTCCGATTTTCTTTCCTCTTAGTTTTCTTCCGGTTTCTTTTTCAATTCGGATCAAATCTGAAATCCTATCAAAAAAGACCTTCATAATTCCGCTCATATTATACCAATAAACGGGCGTTGCAAAAATTAAAGTGTCGTACTTTTCGATAATTCCTCTTATCAGAGGCAAAAAATCATCGCCTATATTTTTGCTTTCGTAATCATAATAGGAAATAGTATAATCACTTAAATTAATTACATCTATGTTGTGTTCTTTCGAAATTTCATCCACAATTTTTGTTGTGTTTCCGTTTTTTCTGGAAGAACCTAAAATGATGACTTTTTTATTTTCCATCTTTAAATTATCCTACAGAACCTTCTAAAGAAATCTCCAATAATTTTTGAGCTTCAACAGCAAATTCCATTGGAAGTTTGTTCAATACATCTTTACTGAAACCGTTTACAATTAATGCAATCGCTTTTTCAGTAGGAATACCTCTTTGGTTACAGTAGAAAACCTGATCTTCTCCAATTTTACTTGTAGTTGCTTCATGCTCGATTTTTGCTGATGGATTTTTACTTTCGATGTATGGGAAAGTATGCGCACCACAATTGTTACCCATTAATAAAGAGTCGCATTGAGAAAAGTTTCTTGCATTCTCCGCTCTTGGCGAAATCTGCACTAAACCACGGTAGCTATTTTGTGATTTTCCAGCCGAAATACCTTTAGAAATAATAGTCGATTTAGTGTTTTTACCTAAATGGATCATTTTTGTTCCAGTATCAGCTTGTTGGAAATTATTTGTAACAGCAATAGAATAAAATTCTCCTACTGAATTATCTCCTTTTAATACACAAGAAGGATATTTCCAAGTTACAGCAGAACCTGTTTCAACTTGTGTCCAAGAAATTTTAGCGTTTGTTTCGCATAAACCTCTTTTGGTTACGAAGTTGTAAACTCCACCTTTTCCTTCTTTGTTTCCTGGGAACCAGTTTTGAACTGTAGAATATTTAATTTCAGCATCATCCAAAGCGATTAATTCAACTACAGCAGCGTGTAATTGATTTTCGTCACGGCTTGGAGCTGTACATCCTTCAAGGTAAGAAACGTAACTTCCTTCATCAGCAATAACTAAAGTTCTTTCGAATTGTCCAGTTCCTGCCTGGTTGATTCTGAAATAAGTCGAAAGTTCCATCGGGCATTTTACGCCTTTTGGAATATAACAGAAACTTCCATCAGAGAAAACAGCTGAGTTTAGCGCCGCATAGAAGTTATCTTTCTGAGGAACAACAGTACCTAAATATTTTTTTACTAATTCTGGATGTTCTTTAATAGCTTCAGAAATCGGACAGAAAATAATTCCTTTTTCTGCCAAAGTTTTCTTGAAAGTTGTAGCAACAGAAACAGAATCGACAACGATATCCATAGCGATATTGTTCATTTTTTTCTGTTCGTCTACAGAGATTCCTAACTTTTTGTACATCTCTAATAATTCAGGATCTACATCGTCTAAAGTTTTATTAGGATCTACTGCTTTTGGAGCTGAATAGTAAGAAATAGCTTGAAAATCTGGCTTTTCGTAATTTACGTTTGCCCATTCTGGCTCGATCATTTCTTTCCAAGCACGAAAAGCCTCGATGCGCCATTCGGTCATCCATTCAGGTTCTTCCTTTTTAAGAGAAATAGCTCTTACAATCTCCTCGTTTAAGCCAATAGGAAAAGTCTCAGATTCTATATTGGTATAAAATCCGTACTCATATTCTTTAGTTTCCAGTTCGATTTTTAAATCGTCTTCGGTGTATTTGCTCATTATATTTTTTAATGTGTCTTAAAGTTTTAAAGTCTAAAGTCTGAAAGTCAATCTGCAGTCTTTAAGACTTTATGACTTTCGGCTTTTGACTAAAGCGAAAATGATTCTCCACATCCGCAAGTTCTGCTTGCGTTTGGATTATTGAAAACAAATCCTTTTCCGTTTAATCCGCCTGAAAATTCTAAAATTGTTCCAGCTAAATAAAGGAATGATTTTTTTTCAACTGCAATTTGTATGTCGTTATCTACGAATATTTTATCGTCATCTCCTTTGGTTTTGTCAAATTTTAAATCATAAGACAAACCAGAGCATCCGCCACTTTTTACGCCTACTCTAACGTAGTCGTGTGCGGCATCAAAACCATCATCAGTCATCAAATCGATGATTTTCTTTTTGGCAGTATCAGAAACTTTTATCATTGTTTTTATGGTATTTATCTTTTTCAACATTCCTTTAATATTCCTTAAAAAGTAATTAAATTATTACATTTTAAAGTGCTGTCTGTCAATGTTGAAATGAAATTGTCTGCAAAGATACGACTTAAAAACCTTTTTCCATAACGGTTCACATTATTATAACAAATGTTAAAATAGATATTACTTATTTTGATAAATTTGATCTTAAAAAAGACTTCATAAATGTTAAATATGTTTATTTAATATGCTTTTTTTGAAATTATCTATTTTAAATGTTAAAAAACCAGTATTTATACTGACTTTAATCTGTAATTAATTGGTATTTTTGCGAAAAATTGTGAGTAATTATGAAAAAACAAAATAAAATCAAGTGGTTTAAACCTTTATCTGCATTAATTTTTGTTTTAGGAGTAGGCGCTACAGTATTGGTTTTTAGCAGTGAACCTGAGAATGTTGAAAAGGAGATAAAAGAAGAAGTTGTTGCTAAAAAAATGCCAGCTGTCAAGCGAGAATTAAGCGAGCAAATGAACATTTTAGATTCTTTAAATACTTTAAAGGAAGCTTATGATGTTGCTATTCTTGAAAAAAATACCTTGTCGAGAGAATTGGAATTAGAAAGAAAGAATGTCGAAAATTTGATGCAACTTATTAAAGTTTCTCAAAACCCGACGGCGGCTCAAATTAAAATTTATAGAAATCAGCTTTTAGATTTGAAAAATTCTCTGGAAACGAGAATGCAGGAAATTAAAAAACTGAAATTTCAAAATAAAAACTTATTAACCGAAATCGAAAGTCAAAATGTTGTCATGTATCAGCAGAGAGCTGAAAATGATACTTTAGTTTCAAAACAAAAAAAGTTAGAGTCAAGTTTAAAAGATGCTTCAAAACTTTCTTTGAGTAACTTTAAAGTAATTGCGCTTCGTGAAAAAAATTCAGGAAAAGAACTGGAAACTACAAAATCCAAAAGTACAGATAAACTTAAAATTAGTTTTACAATTAATGGAAATGCAGTTGCAAAAACTGGAAAGAGAGTATATTACGTTCAGGTTTTAGATCAAAAAAATACTGTTTTGGGAGACGATAAACTGATTGAATTTGGAAATAATAAGGCTTTGGTTTACAGTTTTATTGTTACAGCAGATTTTCAGGGTAAATCTCTGAATGCTTACGGAATCTTAAATGCTGATGAAAACAATTTTAAGAAAGGAACCTATTTTGTGAATTATTTTGACAAACAGGAAATAGTTGGCAGTACTTCGATTACTTTAGAATAATACTAGTTTTTTAAAGGTAATTTTTAGTAAAAAGGAATCGGATTTTCTAGCTTTATTCTTTTACAAAATTACTCTCATCAAACTTTACCCTAAGACCATTTGGAATAAAACCAATCCCGCTGATGCCAATAATTTGATTGATATTGCTGCACGCTGTTTATAACCGGACAGACTTTGCCGTTTATAGTTATAGTATTTTCAGAACTCACAGCACTGAAACCGGTAATTAGTAAAATTTGGAGTTGATTCTTTATTAACTTCATCTTTAGAACAAGAAATTAAAAAAGAAAATTAAAAAGTGCCATGATTTTTTTCATGATAAATATTTGTGTTACTTCTTAATTATTTTCTGTACGATTGTTTTATTATTTTCAAGTCCTTTTAGAATATAAATTCCATTGGGTAATGCACTTATATCTGCCGAATCAGATGTATGAGGAATGTTTTTTTTCTTTCCCATCATATCGTAAACAGCAATTTCTGTAAGTTCCTGAGAAAAATTAATTTTGCTGCTTGCCGGATTTGGATAAATGACAAAACTACTTTTATAAGATTCTGGGACATCGAGCGTTGTTGTTCCTGATAGTATTCTGGCCACGCGACCGACTGTAATGCCATTGTATAAAGTAAAAACACCAGAAATTAAAATTTTCCCGTCTGGCAGCATGATAATATTGTCAACGCTGCTGCTGATTCCCTGATTATTGGCTATTCCCGTTCCTGCAACAAATGTAGTATCGTGTGTTCCGTCTGTATTGAGGCGAGCAATATTTAAAATTGGCGTACCTCCATAAGATGTAATAGTTCCTCCTATTATAATTTTCCCATCGGATTGTATCGCCATAGAAGAAGGGTTCGTGTAAGGATTTGTTCCAGGATTGACAAATAAGAGTTGTTGAGCTACAAAACTAGGGTCTAATGATCCATCTGCATTAAGGCGTGCCAGTCCTGGTGGAGGACTATTTGCACCTGTGAAACCAATAAATGTTCCTGATATCAACAATTTTCCATCCGGCTGTATTTTAACTACATCAACATTCCATTCGATTTCAATTCCTAAATTAAATGATGTGTCAATTGTTCCGTCACTATTAAGTCGGGTAATACATTGTTTAGGTGTTCCTTTGTAGTTTTTAAAAGTCCCTGCAATTATGATTTTTCCATCAGTCTGTGTTACTATTGAATAAATAACACTATCTGGTCCGGCTTCGGGATCAAAAGAGGTATCCAATGTACCATCAGCATTAAGTCGGGCAAATCTGTTTCTTGTAGTACCGTTAAAAGAGGTAAATAATCCTGAAATCAAAATCTTACCATCGGTTTGTACTGCTATTGAATAAATACTGTTGTTTACTCCTGTTCCTATGTTGAAAGTAGTATCAACTGTTCCATCTGAATTTAAGCGTGCTATACCATTTCTTGAAACACCATTGTAATTGCCAAATCTTCCTCCGATTAAAATTTTCCCATCGGGTTGTGTTGTAATTGCATAAACAGAACTACTAGGTCCTGTTCCTGTATTAAAAGCGGTATCAAGCGTTCCATCAGCATTTAGGCGAGCTAGTCTTTTTGTTGCAATACCATTGTAAGAACTTAAAAATTCTCCTGTAATTAAAATTTTCCCATCTTGCTGTAATGCCATACGGCTAATTGACTGATTTGATCCGCTTCCAAATCCTCCCGGGTTTAAGAAAGTAGTATCAATAGTTCCGTCAGTATTCAGTTGGGTAAGTCTGCCTATTAAAGTAGTATTAAAAGAAGTGAAGTTTCCACCGGTTAAAATTTTACCATCAGTTTTTATAGTCATGGCATGAATACTTTCATTTGCACCTGTGCCAGAATCAAGAGTGGTGTCTAGTGTTCCGTCTGAATTTAGTCTTGCTAAACTGTTTTTCGCTGTACCATTATAAGATGTGAATGATCCTGCTATTATCATTTTGCCATTTGATTGCGATATAATTTTTCTAACCGAACCATCGAATCCAGTTCCAAGGTTAAAAGTAGAATCAAGTGTTCCATCGCTATTAAGTCTGGCAAAACAGCTACTTGAAGTAAAATTATAAGTTGAAAAATACCCTCCTATTAAGATTTTTCCATCTGTCTGTAGTGCGATCGTTTCGATTCCGTTAGCCCCATTTCCAGAATTAAAAGTAATATCCAGTGTTCCGTCAGCATTGAGTCGGGCTATGTTTTTTCTGGAAGTTCCATCAAAAGTCAAAAAATCACCTATAATTAAAATTTTACCATCGGGTTGTAGTACTATTTCTTTAACGGTACTGTCAAGGCCAACTGCAGAGCCAAACGATGTGTCAAGTGTTCCGTCTGAGTTTAATCTTGCGATATGCTTTCTTGCCACACCATTATAGGATGTAAAATACCCTCCAATCAAAATTTTTCCGTCTGTCTGAACTGCAATTGAATTATAAGAATTGAAACCCGATCCTGGTTCAAAAGTGGTATCTAGAGTTCCGTCAGCATTAATCCTTGCAATACGATTTTTAGCAATACCATTATAAGAAGTAAATCCTCCGATAATAACAATTTTACCATCCGCCTGCAATGCTGCGGTATTAATTGTGGCATTGGCTCCGGTTCCTACATTAAAAGAGTTGTCTGTAGTTCCGTCAGCATTCAGTCTTGCGATACGGTTTTTTGACTTATAATCATAGCTTATAAATTCGCCTGCAATTATGATTTTTCCATCTGTTTGTTCTATAATACATTTTACGGTTGCATCAGCTCCTGCACCAATAACAGGATTAAAAGTCTTATCGATCTCTCCGGATTGGGCATATATCATTCTGGTAACTAAGAATAAAAATATTTTTATGAGTAGTGTTCCTTTCATGAGTATTGTTTTTGTTAATTATTTTTAAATCAAAGGGTTATGTTGTTGATGTAAAATTGAATCAAAATGAAATGTCTTACAATACGTAATTAGGAGTATGGATAGTGTTGTATTTTATCAAAAAAGGAGGATAAAAGTTAAATAACTTAAATTTTTTAAGAGATGTGCTTGTTCGGAATAAAAAAAAATACGCTAAATGGCGTACTAATTTTTTTATTCTTTTGATGAATATTAAAAATAAATTTCGATACTGATTTTTAATCCATTATCCGATTGTATTTTTACATTGCCTTTTAAGTGGGTAATTCTTTTTTTAATATTTATTAATCCGTTTCCAAATTTATTTTCTTCCTGAATTCCTTTGCCATTATCTTTAATTGTAATGAGAACCCCTTTCTTATCAATTGAAGAAATTGTAAAAATTACTTTAGTGGCATCTGCATGTTTGACGGTATTATTTAAAGCTTCTTTAATAGAAAAAAACAAATTTTTTCTTGAATTTCCGTTTAGGATTCTGTTCGAAATGGCATCAATATCATCCGAAAAAAGCAACTTAATTTCCGTTCCGTCAAAGAATTTATAGGCATACTGTTTTACATATTCGGTAAAATTCTGAACATTGTTATTATCAGCATTCAAAGACCAGATAAAAGCATTGAGACGCTGCGAGATCTCAGAACTGGTATTACTTATTTTATCGATCAGGATTTTCTGCTTTTCATTAGGATCGTAATTTTTTAATAAATTAGCGTTGATTAAAATACTGCTTAATTCACTTCCAATATCGTCGTGAAGGTCTTTACTAATTTCATTTTTCTGGTCTAAGATTTTCTTCTGTAATCTGTTTTTTCTTCTGATTATAACAATGATGAGCATTAAAATTAATCCGAAAAAAATCGTAGCCAGGAGTTGCAGGATTTTTATGTTTTTTTCTTTGTCTAATTGATTAATTTTAGATAAGAGTAGTTTTTTTTCACTATTGATGTATTGGTCTGTAATGTTCTGAGTATGAAAATTTCCGTTTTTATTTATATTTTTTTCAATTCTCAATAACTTATCCTGAATGGAAAGCAATAAAATTGGATTATTAACAGATTGAAATTTATTGAATGACTGTTCGTAAAAAAGTTTTTGAAAAGAAGCATTTACATTGTGGCGGTTTATTATTTCTTGGCCTTTTTCGAAATAATAATGATCTGTTTTTGGGTTTCCAGAGCCAGATTCTATTAAATTTCCATAACCTAGCAAAGCAGTGTCATAAATAGCTCCGTTTAATGAAGTTATAATGCTTTTTTTGAAATAAAATTCAGCAGAGTCTTGTTGGTTTTTCTTCAAAAATAATTCTCCAAAAGTCCGTTCTACATTGGCAATGCATCTTATATCTTTCAGCTTTTTAGCAAAATTATAGGCTTGTTTGTTGTAAAAATGAGCAGAATCTAACTGTTGGATTTTAATTTTTAACTGGGCAATATTATTATAGATATACTCTTTATTAATCTGATATCTTTTATAATTTATATGATAGGTGACAGGGAAATATTTTTTTGCTTTGTGAAAAGATTTTTCAGCTTTTGGTATTTTGCCCATTTCAAACCAGTTAATCCCCTCTAAAAGAAAAGCGTTAGAAAGATGTAAACTGTCTCTGGTGAATGTTGCTAATTTAATTGCTTTTTGAGACTCATGTAAACCAAATTGAAACAATCCTGAGTAATAAAAAAGTTCTGACTGCAGACTGTTTATTAAATATTGCTGTTTATCATTGGGACATTTCAGGAGCATTTTTTTAGAATAATCCAGCCATTTTTGAGCATCTTCAATTCTGTCAAGTTCCAAATGTTTTTCAGCAATAGCTATTGAACGGGCTACTTTACAACTACCTATTTTACATTTACCAAATGCTTCTTCTTTGTCCGGAATTGTTTTCTGGGAAAAAACAAAAACAGCCGAAAACAAAAAATATAAGGAGTAATATAATTTCATTTCCCTTTTTTAGATTATCGTTTCAAATACATATTAACGGCTTCAACTCGGGTATTTACCTGCAGTTTTTCGTAAATGTGCTGAATATGTTTCCGAACTGTGCCTCCGCTGATCTGAAGATTGTCTGCGACTTCCTTATTCATTTTCCCCGTAGCTAATAATTCTAAGATTTCATTTTCGCGGGGCGTTAACAGCAATATACTTTCATTAGCAGTTTCATATTTGGAGAAACTGGTTACAACTTTTCTGGCAATACTGCTGCTCATCGGACTTCCGCCATCAAATAAATCATTCAGTGCCTCAATAATTTTTGTTGGTCCTTCGGTTTTTAAAATGTATCCGCTGGCTCCTGCTTTTAAACTTTTAAAAATGATTTCATCATCTTCATAAGAAGTGCACATTATAAACAACAGATTAGGTTTCTTAGCTTTTAAAATTGAAACACATTCATACCCGCTATATCCGGGCAGGTTCACATCCATAAGTAAAGCATCTATTGCCAGCGAAGGAACCACTTCTATCGCAGTTTCAGCATTTTCAAAAGTTCCTGCAAGTTCAAATTGTTCCGTAAACTGAATCATCATCGCTAATGCTTCCCGTAAATCGCGGTTGTCTTCTACAATGCCAATTCTTTTTTTCATTTTGATTATTCTTATCAGACAATATTAAAAATAATTAAACTCTCCTAAAATACGCAAATAAGCGTAGTAAATAAAACCTAAACCATTAAATTGCATTAGATTTTGAAATTAATATAGTATACATGAAACTTTATCCAATAGAATCAGGAAATTTTAAATTAGACGGAGGTGCCATGTTTGGCGTTGTGCCCAAAACAATCTGGAATAAGACCAATCCTGCTGATGCTAATAATTTAATTGATATTGCGGCTCGCTGCTTACTTATCGAAGATAATAATCGACTGATTTTGATAGATACCGGAATGGGAGATAAGCAATCAGAGAAATTTTTTGGTTATTATTCGCTTTGGGGCTCGCATTCTATAGATAAATCATTGGCAAAATATGGTTTTCACCGTGATGATATTACAGATGTTTTTATGACACATCTTCATTTTGATCATTGTGGAGGAAGCGTGCAATGGAATGCGAACAAAACCGGATATGAGCCTGCTTTTAAAAATGCAAAATTCTGGACGAATGAAAATCACTGGGAATGGGCAACTAAACCGAATCCGAGAGAGAAAGCTTCTTTCTTGTCTGAAAATATTCTGCCAATGCAGGAAAGTGGACAATTGAATTTTATTGAAAGACCTGAAACCGATTTTGGTTTTTCGACGGAATTAAATTTTGATATTTATTATGTTGACGGACATACTGAAAAACAGATGATTCCGTATATTAAATATCAAGATAAAACCATTGTTTTTTGTGCCGATTTATTGGCTACAGCCGGACATATTCCGTTGCCTTATGTTATGGGTTACGATACAAGACCATTGTTGACAATGCCGGAGAAATCAAAATTCTTAAATGCGGCGGCAGATTACAACCATTATTTGTTTTTAGAGCACGATGCACATAATCAAATTATAACGGTTGAACATACCGAAAAAGGAGTTCGATTAAAAGATGTTTTTACTTGCGAAGATATTTTTTAAATCAAAAAACAAAATATAAAAAAATCCCATTTTCTAATTTGAAAATGGGATTTTTTAGTTGAACTAAATTGTATTTTTCGTTTATTCCACGATTATTTTCTTCGCAGAAGCAGCGTCTCCATTAACTAGGTAAACATAATAGATACCTCTTGGTAAACCAGATAAATTGATAGTATTATTCGTTTCGCCATTATTAAAAACAAATGTTTTTACTAGTTGGCCTAAAGAGTTGTAAACAGTTGCTTTTTCTAAAGTAATATTATTGATGTTTACTTCACCTTTTGTAGGATTCGGATACACTACCGCTTTATCAAAAACAGAATCTTCAATACCTAAACTCGTACAATTTGAAGAATAAACTGCTTTGGCATCTTTTTTATCCAACCAATTTGTATTTGAATAATTTTCGTCATCTACGTTTATACAAGTAAGTAGGGCATTGTTTGTAAAATTAGAATTAGTCAGATCAAAATTTTTGTTATTCCCATTTTTTAAATTCAAATTCGTCATCTTATTATTATAACAGTTAAATGTATTGATGGCAGTATTTTTAGAAATATCTAAACCTTCTAATAAATTGTCGTTGCAATAAAAGGTGGTTAAAGAAAGATTTTTTGCTACATCCAAATTTGTCAATTTATTATTTGTACAATTGAAAGTTTGCAAAGCTGTATTTTTGGTAACATCAAAAGTAGTAAAAGAGTTTTTACTCAAATTTAAATATGTCAAAGCTCTATTTGTAGAGAGATCGAGGCGGGTTAATTCATTTGTGTTGCAATCTAAAAAAGTTAAAAATTCATTCTTAGACAGATTTAAAGTTTTTGCAGAATTTTTGGAGTAATATAAAGTGGTTAAAAGGATATTTTCTGAAAAATCGGGTGAGTTAATTTTATTTGAACCACAATCTAAGTAAGTTAGAGATGTAAAATCTTCAATTCCTTTTAAATTTGAAATATTACTAGAAGCAACATCTAAGGTTTCGACATAAACAATGTTAGAAGTAAGTACTTTTCCATTCTTACCATCGGTATCAATTCCTAATGCTATTAATTTTTCTTCAAAAGAAGGATCAGGGATAAGAGTATAAGGAATATTTTCAGAACAAACTCCATTATAGTAAGAAGCTTTTGCATCTTTAGAAGTCTCCCAAAGAGAGTTATTGACAGTTTCCTTGTCGACGCTGATGCATTTTAAATTAGGATTGTTACCAAGGTTGTGGATCTTCATTATTACGTTGTTTCCACTTCTCAAATTCAGGTTAAATAGATTGTTTTTGCTACATCTAAGAGTAGTTAATAAGTAATTTTCTGAAAGATCAAGACCAATTATTTTATTATATGAACAATCAAGATAATTGAGTTTAAAATTTTTAGAAACATCCAGATTTGATAATCGATTAAAAGAACAATCGAGATAAGTAAAACCAGGATTATTAGGAATTTCTAGAGAGGTCAAATAATTGTTGTTGCATTTGAGTTCAATCAGTTTCAAATTATTCTTTAGGTTTAAAGTTTTTAGGTTTAAATTATCACAATATAAATAGTTTAAATTAACATTGTTAGAAACATTCAGAAAACTTAATTGAGGATTATCTGAGCAACGTAATTCTGTTAAAGCAATATTTTTTGAAATATCTAACGAAGACAACTTATTACTATTACAAGATAAGGAAGTTAATGCAGTAAAATCCTCAATTCCTGTCAGATCCGAGATATTTCTTGCAAATACAGATAAAGTCTTCAGGGTAGAAATGTTTGCTGTTAGTACTTTTCCATCGAGCTTGCCTGAATCTAGTCCTAGATCTATAATATGTTGTTCAAAATTTGGATCAGGGATAGCGGTGTACTGCCCATCACAAGCTAAAGCAAATGTAGACTCATATTCTCTGTTTCCAGCCCAATTTTTACTTGAATAGACAGGATCATCTACAGTGATACATTTCAAATCTTTATTCCCATAAAAGCTTAAATGATGAATAAAATTCCAGTAAAAAGCCTTATTGTTTCCATTTTTTATGTTTACACTGGTTAGAGAGTTGTCTTGACAATATAAAGATGTCAAAGCTGTGTTTTTTGAAGCATCCAGATTTGTTAGTAAGTTCTTTGAACAATCTAAAGTGATTAATGCAGTATGTTTTGTAACATCAATACTTGTTAGTAAGTTTTTTTCACACTTTAAAGTGATTAAGGCTGTATTTTTTGAAATATCAAGACTTGTTAATTTATTATATCCACATTGTAAATTGGTCAAGCCTAATTTTTCAGAAATATCAAGATTGGTTAGGTTATTATTATTACAAATAATAGTAGTTAAAGCTGGATTTTTAGAAATATCCAAACTTGTCAGTAAGTTGTTCTGGCAATTTAAAATAACTAAAGCGGTATTTGTAGTTAGATTTAAAGTCGTCAATCGTTGATATTGACAAATTAGTAATGTTAACGCCTTGAAATCTTCAATTCCAGTTAAGTCTTTAATGAGATCATTACCATTTCCAGATATATTCAAAGAAGTTAGTGTAGAAATACTAGATGTCAAAACTTTTCCGTCTGTTGTACCTGAGTCGATACCAAGAGCTATCAAGTTTTTTTCAAAATTCAAATCAGGAATAAGGGTATATTGCTCTGTTCCTTTAGCATAAACCTGCACATGATCGATATTTGCATTAAATCCGATGTTGTCAACAGTATTTAAAGAAATACTTAAATCATAAGATAAATTTTGATCTGGCGTAAAAGTAGTTTCAACTGTTGTCCAGTTATTGTCTTTAGCAAAAATACTATTAGAAAGTGTTGTAGAACTTCCGTTTTTACTAATGTTTAAGACAATGGGATGAGAACTGTTATAATTGCTGCTTAAATATTTGTATTTGAATTTAACAACATAAGTAATTCCAGCTTTTAAAGGAACTTGTGTTGTAATTTTTGGAATCGAAGCACTGCTTGTAAAAGATAATTTTGCGCTATTAAATCCTTCCCAATACTCTGTAGTGTTTTGTGTAACATTGTTTTGAGTTGTCCAATCAGACAATACTGTGGAGCTTGTCCACTTTTCAAATTCCCCATTTGGAACTAAATTGGTTTGTGCATAAATCGAGAAATTTGCTAGTAATAGCAAGAAGAGTAGTTTTGTTTTCATTGGCTAATTTTTATCATTTGGTGAGTAGAATATTAATTTTAGGTTTTATGTAAAAAATTATAAAAAAACTTAATAATGTTTAACTGAAAAAATCCCATTTCCAATGTTTTGAAAATGGGATTTAAATAATTTTAAATATTATTCTACAATTATTTTTTTTGCAGAAGCGTCGTCGCCATTAATTAAATAAACATAATAAACACCTCTTGGCAAACCGGCTAAATCAATAATATTATTGGTTTCACCATTATCAAAAACAAATGTTTTTACTAGTTGACCTAATGAGTTATAAACAGTTGCTTTTTCTAAAGCGATATTGTTGATGCTCACTTCACCTTTTGTAGGGTTCGGATACAAAACAGCTTTGTTGAAAATAGAATCTTCAATTCCTAATGTACAGTTTGCCGAGTAGGAAGCTGTAGCATCTTTAAAAAATACACCACTCGAAGTTGCAAATGCAGGATTGTCTACAGAAATACACGTTAAAGCAGTATTTTTATTTAATAAAGCACCAGTAAAATTGATATTATTGCCATTTTTAAGGTTCAATGTTTTCAATGCATTTTCTGTTACATTTATATAAACCAGTTTGCTGTTTTTAGATAAATCTAAAGCAGTTATCTTGTTTTTATTGGCATATAAAGTGGTCAGAGCAGTATTTGTAGACAAGTCTAATGTTGTCAAATCATTTCCGTGAGTGTACAATTCAATCAATTTTGTGTTTTTCGATACATTCAAAGAAGTCAAAAGATTAAACTGACAGTTTAAATATTCAAGTGCAGCAAAATCCTCAATTCCGGTTAAATCTTTAATATCGCTTAATTGAACATTTAAGTCTTTCACAGTAGCAATTGTCGAAGTTAAAACTTTTCCATTTTTACCATCAATATCAATTTTTAATGCAATCAATTGATCTTCAAAATTCGAATCTGGAATCAAAGTATAACTACCGCAATTTTCTGTAAAGAATGAAGTTTTGTCTAATTTTCCATTCCACTCATCATTAGAATATTTCGCATTATCAACTTGAATACAACCTAAAGAAGCATTTTTAGTAAAATTCACACTAAACCAATCCATATTCACATTGAAACCATTTTTTACGTTCAAAGAACTTAAGTTGTTGTTTGAAACATTTAAGGCTGTCAATTTTTGATTTTTACTGACATCAAAAGTTGTCAATGTATTGTTAGAAACATTCAAATTAACCAATGCAGTATTTTTATCTACTTGCAGAGTTGTCAAAGTGTTGTAAGAACAATCTAATACTGTCAACGCTAAATTTTTATTAATATCAAGAGCCGTTAATTTGTTATTAGACACATTTAATTCTGTTAATAACGGATTGCTTGCAGGATTTAAAGATGTCAATTGATTTGTACTACAGTTTAATACTTTCAAAGAAGTAAAGTCTTGAATTCCGGTAAGATCTTTAATCAAACTAGAAGAAACATCTAATGAAGTAACAGATGCAATGCTTGCTGTAGCAACTTTTCCGTTTTTACCATCTTTGTCAATTTTTAAAGCAATTAATTTATCTTCAAAATTAGAATCTGGAATTAAGGTGTAAGGAGTACAATCTACATTGTAAGTAGCAGCAGCATCTTTATAAGTGCTCCATTTGCTGTTTGAATAAGCAATATCATCAACTTGAATGCATGTTAAAGCAGAATTTCCTTTAAAATTAAGATTTGTGCCAAATAAATTATTTTTGCCATTTTTTAAATTTAAACTTTTTAAGGCATTATTTTGACAAGTCAGACTAGTTAAAAACGGATTATTTGATACGTCTAACGTTGTAAGTCTTCCGTTACTGAAATCGATAGTGATGAGTTTTGTATTTGTCGAAACATCTATGGTTTCGATTCCTGTCATATATGCAGTTAGAGTTTCTAGATTTGTGTTTTTACTGAGATTAATGTTTTTGAAATTGAAATTATAACTAATATTTAATGAAGTTAATTTTGTATTGTTTTGAATGTCTAGACTTGTTAAAGATGTGCCGTTAAGATTCAGGGTTTCAAGAGCTGTATTTGAACTCAAATTAATTGTGCCCAAATTGTTGCCGCTACAGTTTAGATTAACTAAATTTTTATTATTTGCTAAATCAATACTAGTCAAATTTATGCCGTTGCAGTTTAGTGTTTTTAGTGCGGTATTTTTGGTTACATTTAGTTTCGTGATACTACTTGGTGTGTTTAGTACTTCTAAAGCAGTAAAATCTTCAATACCCGTCAAATCAGTAATTTTGCTGTAGTTAGAATAACGATAATCTATGGTTTTTTCGACAGCTATTCTTGCTGTTAAAACCTTTCCGTCTTCAATATTGTCTATGCCATTAGCAATTAATGCTTTTTCAAATTCTAAATCGGGAATCAAAGTGTATTTTTGTTCAGAACACGTTTTAGTGTACGATGCCCAGCTGTCTTTTTGTGCGGTCCAATTTGCATTTGAGTAAGTTACATCGTCAACTAAAATACATGCTAGCGTTGCATTATTAGTTAAATTTAAGTTAGAACTGCTAATTAAATTATTGTTCTGATTCTGTAAGTTTAATTCTCCTAAATATTTATTGTTCGTAAGTTCTAATTTGGTTAACGCCTTATTTTTAGAAAGATCTAAAGAAGTTATTTTAGAGTTATTAAGAGTTAGAATTTTTAAAGCAGTGTTTTGATTTAGGTTTAAAGTTTTTAAATTTTCACTGTTAACAGGAGTCAGTAGTGTTTCTATAGAAGTGAAAGCTTCAATACCAGTTAAGTCAGAAATTTTACTGTATTGTTGCAGGTCTAGATATTTGATTTCAGCCGCAAGCGCAGTTGATATTTTTCCATCCAAAATCAAATCTAAATTTCTTTCAATCAATGCTTTTTCAAATTCTTGATCAGGAATTAAGGTATAATCAGTTGCACAAACCAAACCATATTTAGTCCAGTTGTTCTTGTTTATCCAATTAGTGTTAGAATAATCAACATCATCCACAATAATACAATCTAAGTGTGTATTATTTTTTGTATTTATTGCTGTTAATAAAGTATTGTTTCCATTTTGTAAATTAACTTCTGTTAGAATGTTATTATTTGATATATACAAATCAGTTAATTTCTTGTTTAGAGATAAATCCAGAGTTGAAATTTTTGTTTCCTCTATTTTTAGTTTATCTAATAATGTGTTTTTTTTAAGATCTAATGAGGTAATGTTGCTGTTATAAGCAACAACATATGTTAATGCGGTATGAGATGATAAATCGATATTTGTAAAACTACCTCCGAAAACTAAAGTCTCTAATTTCAAATTGTTAGAAAGATCAATATTAGACAAGCTATTTCTATCCATAACCAGTTTAGTAAGGTCTTTGTTGTTGGCTAGGTTTATTTCGGTTATATTATTAGAAGAAAAATTAAGTTCTTGAAGTTGAGTATTGTTAGATAGGTCTAAGGACGCTATTTTGTTGCTCGTACAATCTACAGTTATTAGATTTTTATTGTTACTAAGATCCAAATTAGTTAAATTTTCAGCAGAACAATTCAAATATTTTAAGGCTGTATTTTTGCTGACATCTAATTTTGTCATTTTAACTCCTGGCGTTTCAAGAGTTTCTAACGAAGAAAAATCTTCGATACCGGTTAAATCTCTAATTTTTTGATAATTTGTATATCTATAATTTAAAGCTTTAACTCCTGAAATTGCGGCAGTTAAAACTTTTCCGTCAAGACGTGCGTCCAAACCTTGTAAGATTAAAACTTTTTCAAATTCAACATCAGGAATTAGGGTATATTTTGGAGTTTCACATATTGTTGAAAACTTTGTCCAATAATCTTTACTGCCTGTCCAATTTGTTTCTGCAAAAGCAACATCATCAACCAAAACACAAGAAAGGTTTGGCGATGCTTTTATATTTAGATTAGCTGATGTAATTAAAGAGTTTTTGCCATTTCTTAAATCTATTTGCTGCAAATCAAAAGCACTTCTACTGTAAAAATATGTTAATGCTGTATTTTTAGTAAGATTAATGCTTTCTAAAACACTGTATCCAATATCTAGTGTTGTTAAGTTTGTGTTTTTTGCAAGATCTATAGTTTTTAAAAACAACGCATTGTTAATGCTTAGTTTTTTTAAAGCTAAGTTTTGAGATAAATCTAAACTTTTAATGCTAGTCCCACCACAATCCAAATTTTCAAGTAATAAATTTGAACTCAAATTTAGACTCGCAATTTTATGATTTGAGCAGTTTAATATTTTTAATTTTGGATTTTTCGAAAGGTCTAAAATAGTTATTGAACCAGAACCTTCCTGTCCAGGAGTTGATCCTCCTGTAGCGAAGTTTAGATCTACAAGGTTAATATTTGAAGTTACATCTAAACTAGTTAGAGGACAACGAATGAAACTTGCCTTTTCTAAAGCAATATTTTTTGAAAGGTTAACAGATGTTATGAGTCGATTCTCACTACAATCTAGGTCTTTTAAAGCTGTAAAACCTTCAATCCCTGTTAAATTAGAGATATTACTTGATGAAATATTTAAAGTAGTTATTGTGCTAATTTTTGATGTAAGTATTTGTCCGTCAGGTGTTCCGGTGTCGATTCCTAATGAAATTAATTTTTTCTCAAAATTTAGATCGGGAATTGCAGTAGTTTGCGCATAAAGCGAAAAATTTGCCAATAATAGCAACAAGAGTAGTTTTGTTTTCATAGAATAGGTTTAGAATTAGGTCGCGCAATTCTACGCAACTTAAATGGATAATCCTTACGGGATTACGTAAAGGGCTTAAAAATTTATTGTTTTTTAATGAAAGAAAAAACGGAATTAATTCATTCTTTATTTTTTGTCAGATTATATCTAAAAAATTGATTAATAAAGGATTGTGTAAGCTTTGCAATGAGATAATTTTAGTCAAAATTTCATAACACATTGTTAACGGTTAGTTTTTTGTAACAAAAAAGCATAATTTAGACCCATCTTTTAACTTTACAATTATAATATAGATACATGAGTCATATAAAACCTCTTAAATTATCTGCCTTTGCATTGCTTGTTTTAGCAGGTTGCAATGCTAGTATGCAAGCGCAGGCTTCAGCTTCTAAAGACTTTATCAAAGCGCCTTTGGCAGTTGTAAAAAAAGCACCAGTTAGTGAAAATGAATTAAAAAGATGGAGTCACCTTGATTTGATAAAAGATTCTATCCCAGGAATGAGTGTTGACAGAGCTTACGCTGAATTACTACAAGGTAAAAAAGGTCAAAAGGTTATTGTAGGGATTGTAGATTCTGGTGTTGATATCGAACACGAAGATCTAAAAGGAATGATCTGGACCAACAAAAAAGAAATTCCAGGAAACGGAATCGACGACGATAAAAACGGATTTATCGATGACGTTAACGGATGGAATTTTCTTGGCGATGCTGTTCATGAAAACCTTGAAATGACACGTGTTGTTAAAAAAGGAGATGACGGTTCTGCAGAATACAAAGAAGCTTTAGCACAATATACTGCTAAATATCAAGATGCACAAAGAGGCAAAGAGCAAGCAGATCGTTTAATGGCTTTTCACAATACTATTAAAAAAGCGCTTAATAAAACAGATTATAAATTAGAAGATTTAGGTACAATTACTTCTGCAGATCCAAAAGTTTTGGAAAGTAAAAGGGCCATGACCCAGATTTTTACAAATGCAGGACCAACTTTTGATCCTGAAAAAGAATTAACAGAATATAGTGATTACGTAGAAGAACAGCTAAAGTACAATCTTAACAAAGATTTCGACGGAAGAAAAATCGTTGGTGATAATCCAAACGATATCAAAGACAATCACTACGGAAATAATGTAGTTTTTGGACCAGATAAAGAAAAAGCACTTCACGGAACTCACGTTGCCGGAATTATTGCTCAAATCAGAGGAAATAATTTAGGCGGAGACGGAGTAGCAACTAACGTAGAAATTTTGACAGTGAGAGCTGTGCCAGATGGAGATGAGTACGATAAAGATATTGCTTTGGCAATTCGTTACGCAGTAGACAACGGAGCAAAAGTAATCAACGGAAGTTTCGGAAAAAGCTTCTCTCCACAAAAGCAATGGGTTTACGATGCAATTAGTTACGCAGCAAAAAAAGACGTTTTAATTGTTCACGCAGCAGGTAATGACGGATATAATATTGATGAAACTAAAAACATCAATTATCCAAACGATTCTAAAGACAACATCAAAGAATTTGCTGATAACGTAATAACAATTGGAGCAATCAATAAAGAATACGGCGAAAATGTTGTAGCACCATTTTCAAACTTCGGAAAAATAAACGTAGACGTTTTTGCTCCAGGTGAAGAAATTTACGCAACAGTTCCAAACAACAAATACAAGTATTTACAAGGAACTTCAATGGCATCTCCAAATGCGGCAGGTGTAGCAGCATTGATTCGTTCCTACTATCCAAAATTAAAAGCAGCTCAGGTTAAAAAGATCTTAATGGATTCTGGAGTAGCACTTCCTGAAAAGGTTGTTTTAGGCGAAAGTGAAATTCCGGGTCAAAAACCAGCGGCAGTTTCTTCGGCAGAATCATCAAAAACTGCTAAAATGGTAAATGCTTATAATGCTTTATTAATGGCTGAAAAAATGTCAAAAAAATAAACATTCATACACTATTAATCTAATGGAAGGGCTAACGCTCTTCCATTTTCTATTACATATCTACAATGCGAAAAATTATTTTATTTTCTTTCCTAAGCCTGGGTCTCAACTCAGTTTTTGCACAAAGCGCCCCATATTGGCAACAACATGCCGACTATAAAATGGAGGTATCTATGGATGTAAAAAACTATCAGTACAAAGGGAAACAAGAATTGGTTTACACCAATAATTCTCCTGATACTTTAAAAAAAGTATTCTATCATTTATTTCCAAATGCTTTTCAGCCAGGAAGTGAAATGGATGCACGTCTTCATTTTATAAAAGATCCAGACGGAAGAATGGTAAATAAAGTAAAAAATGCTGATGGAAAAGAAGTAAAACAGAGCCGTATTGAAACTTTAAAACCAAATGAAATTGGTTTCCTGAAAATTACAAACTTCAAACAAGATGGAGTTGTGGCTCAAACCAGAGTTTCTGGAACCATTTTAGAAGTAACTTTGGCTAAACCAATTTTACCAAATTCTAAAACTACTTTCACTTTAGATTTTGACGGACAAGTTCCAGTTCAAATTCGTCGTTCAGGAAGAAATAATTCTGAAGGAATAGAACTTTCAATGTCACAATGGTATCCAAAATTAGCCGAATTTGATTTCGAAGGATGGCACGCAGATCCGTATATCGCGAGAGAATTTCACGGAGTTTGGGGTAATTTTGATGTAAAAATCACAATCGATAAAGACTACACAATTGGAGGTTCAGGATATCTTCAGGACAAAAACTCAATTGGTCACGGTTACGAAGATGAAGGTGTAACGGTTACTTATCCGAAAAAAGCGAAAACATTGACATGGCATTTTATTGCGCCAAATGTACACGATTTTACTTGGGCTGCAGATAAAGAATATGCACACGATATTGTAAAAGGACCAAACGATGTCGATTTGCATTTCTTCTACAAAAACACTCCAAAAGTGGCAGAAAACTGGAAACAATTAGAGCCTTTAATGGTTAAAGTAATGAATTATTACAACCAAAGAGTGGGCGCTTATCCGTACAAACAATATTCATTTATTCAAGGTGGAGACGGCGGAATGGAATATGCAATGTGTACTTTAATGCTAGGAAACGGAACTTTAGAAGGAATTCTTGGAACTGCAACACACGAATTAGGACACTCTTGGTTCCAACATATTTTAGCTTCAAACGAATCTAAACACCCTTGGATGGACGAAGGTTTTACAACGTACATCGAAGACAGTGCTTTGAACGAATTAAAAGGAGATAAAAAAGAAGTAAATCCGTTTAAAGGAAATTATGCTGCTTATTATAATTTAGTAAATTCGGGTAAAGAACAGCCACAAAGCACGCACGGAGATCGTTACGACGAAAACCGTCCATACAGCATTTCTTCTTACGTTAAAGGAAGTATTTTCCTTTCTCAATTAGAATATGTAATCGGAAAAGAGAATGTTGATGCAACATTGCACAGATATTTCAACGATTTCAAATTCAAACATCCAACTCCAAACGATATCAAAAGAACAGCGGAAAGAGTTTCTGGAGCTGAGTTAGATTGGTATTTAACAGATTGGACACAAACCTTAAACACAATCGATTACGGAATTAATGACGTTGCTGACAATTCAGGAAAAACAACCGTTACTTTAGAAAGAATTGGAAGAATGCCAATGCCAATCGATTTAAAAGTAGATTACACAGACGGAACTTCAGAAACATTCTACATTCCGTTAAGAATGATGAATTACATCAAACCGAACCCGAATGCAAATGTGAAAAGAACAGTTTTGGAAGACTGGGCTTGGGCACAGCAAAACTATAGTTTTACAATTGACAAAAACAAAACGTCAATCAAAAAAATCACTATTGATCCAAGCGGATTAATGGCGGATGTAAAACAAACAAACAACGTTTTTGAAGTGAAATAATCTTCAAATTAGAATACAAAAAATCCAGTTTAGAATTTCTAGACGGGATTTTTTAGTTTTAGGAGCATCACAAAAGGCATTTTAATAAAAAGGGTTTCCCGCTTTCGGCTATATCTCGCTGTGCCCGACGTCGGGCCAGCAAGGATACCGCCTCAATCGGGGCTAGATACAAACAATAGGCTTCTTTTAAAGATTTGGATTTGAGTCTTTTTCCAAGTATACTCGCCATTTTGTCATTTCGACTGAAAGGAGAAATCACATTAGAAAGGGCTTTAGCCAAACTTCGAGAGTTTGGCTAAAGCCCTTCATATTTAAAACAAAAAAACCTCCAGCTAAAGCTGGAGGCAATTCAATTTTTTCATTTTATAATGATACTAGATCGTAGGTATAAATTCAGTTGCCTCCAGCTTTAGCTGGAGGAATAAAATGACAGTAAAAAAGGCTTTAGCCAAACTTCAAAAGTTTGGCTAAAGCCTTTTTCCTATTTATAATAAAAAAAACCTCCAGCTAAAGCTAGAGGCAATTCAATTTTTTCATTTTATATTGATGTTAAATCGTGCGTAAAAGAAATTAACTCAAATGCTCGATCATATCTTTTGTCATAGATTCCAAATCAAATTTATGATTCCAGTTCCAGTCTGCTCTTGCAGCACTGTCATCAATACTTGCTGGCCAGCTGTCCGCAATTTTCTGACGGAAATCAGGATTATATGTAATCTCGAAATCCGGAATATGTTTTTTGATTTCGGCAGCAATTTCAGTTGGCGTAAAACTCATTGCAGCCAAATTGTATGAAGAATGAATTTTGATTTCCTCCACCGGTGCTTTCATGATATTGATTGTAGCATCAATTGCATCATCCATGTACATCATTGGCATTTTGGTTTCAGAAGAAAGGAAACATTCGTATTTTTTATCAGCAATAGCTTTGTAGAAAATATCAACAGCATAATCTGTAGTTCCGCCACCTGGAGGAGTAGACCAGCTAATTAAACCCGGATAACGAATACTTCGAACATCAACACCATAAATATTATGATAGTATTCGCACCATCTTTCTCCTGCTTGTTTACTAATTCCGTAAACCGTTGAAGGCTCCATTACCGTATATTGAGGTGTATTTTCTTTTGGAGTTGTTGGTCCGAAAACAGCAATACTGGACGGCCAGAAAATCTTTTTAATCTTTTTAGCTTTCGCTAAATTCAAAACATGAAAAAGAGAATTCATATTTAAATCCCAAGCAAATGCAGGATTTTTTTCGGCAGTTGCAGACAAAAGAGCCGCCATTAAATAGACATCTGTAATTTGATGCACTTCTACCAAATGTTCGATTTGGTTAAAATCTAAAGCATTGACCACTTCAAAAGGTCCTGAGTTTACAACATCAGTATTTAATTTTCGGATATCAGAGGCAATTACATTTTCTGTACCGTATATTTTGCGCAGCTTTTGGGTCAACTCTGTTCCAATCTGTCCGCAAGCACCAATGATCAATATTTTTGGATTCATTTTTTTAATGATTTTAGAGACACAAATATAACGTTTTCGCAATTACGCAAGCTTTTTAGAATCATAAATTATCAATTCATTAATAAAAAAGTTTCTTTGTTGGATTATTCTCTTTTGAGGTAATGTGTAAAGGTGTCTTTTTATTTCTACATTAAGATACAATTTAATGGGGATAAAGTGAAAAAAATAACCTTGATTTATAGAATCTTTAGCAAAAAACAGCATTCATAATTGTAAATTTACTTCGTAACTTTGCGGCCTAACATTTTAATAAATGAAATACAAAATATCTCTTTTTCTGCTTTTGACAGCCGTATTGTTTTCTTGCCAAAATCAGGATGAAAAACGCCGTGCAGAAAATGCTAAAGAAGCTAAAAAGAAAGAAGCTATTTTTAATAATATAAATAAAGGCTGGACGTTTATTGATGAACCGATCAACGAAATTTCAGAATCTCAATTAAATTCATGGACAGAATGGCGAGAATTTATGAAGGAACTGGGAGATAAGCCGAGAAAAACAATCGGAGCTTTTCAGAAAAAATCGGCAGCGATTTCCAAAAAAGCGATGGCTTTGAACAATAATATTCCGGCACAATTTAATGAACCGGCCATAAAAAGTCGTATTTCTATTTTAATTACAAAAATCAGGATGTTGGATTTGTTTATTCATTTAAATAAAATTCCTGATGATAAAGTAGTTTTTTTGGTTCAGGAAATCAACAAAGAAATGATTTCGTTGGAAAGACAAATGGATAAAATTGTAGAAAGAGCCAAAGTTCCGAAAGAAGAAGGAGAGGAAGATTTCCTTAGAATGTTAGATACTGCACGCGCAATTCCGAATGCTGTTGCGCCACGCAATCAATTAGATCAAAACGCAGCAAAAGTTGAGTAAAAACGCCTTATATACAACCTACGACAATCTGCCAAAAGCGCAGCAGATTGCAACAAGTTTACTGGAAGGGAATCAGATAAAAATGAATATTAGCGGATTGTTAGGATCTGCTGTTTCATTTATAATCCGTTCCGTTTTTAAGAAAACTGAACTTCCTTTTTTGATTGTTTTGGATAACAACGAAGAAGCCGCTTATTATCTAAACGATTTAGAGCAAATGATCGGTGAGCAGGATGTTTTGTTTTATCCTGCTTCATTTCGTCGTCCGTATCAAATTGATGAAACCGACAATGCGAACGTTTTGCTTCGCGCTGAGGTTTTAAATAGAATTAACTCTAGAAAGAAACCTGCCGTAATTGTTACGTATCCGGAAGCACTTTTTGAAAAAGTAGTTACCAGAAGAGAATTAGATAAAAACACTTTAAAAGTAGCTTTAAACGATAAAATTTCGATCGATTTTATCAACGAAGTTTTGTTTGAATACGAATTCAAAAGAGTAGATTTCATCACAGAACCTGGCGAATTTTCGGTTCGTGGAGGAATTGTTGATGTCTTTTCTTTCTCAAATGATCATCCTTATAGAATTGAATTTTTCGGAAACGAAGTAGACAGCATCAGAACTTTTGATGTTGAAACGCAATTGTCTGTAGAAACACATAAAAAAATCACGATTATCCCGAATGTAGAGAACAAATTGTTTCAGGAAAACCGTGAGAGTTTCTTAGATTATATTGCAGAGAAAACAGTTCTTTTCATTCAAAATACCGAAGGACTTTTTAGTCAGTTGGACAAACAATTTGCAAGAGCAGAAGAAGCTTTTGAGAAATTGTCGAAAGAAATAAAACACGCCACGCCAGAACAATTGTTTTTAAATCAGGCGTCATTTATAAAAAGATCTTTGGATTTTTCAGTTGTAGAATTGGCTTCAAGACCCGTTTATAAAACAAC
The DNA here is from genome assembly GCF_020026915.1 of Flavobacterium potami. Taxonomy (GTDB): domain Bacteria; phylum Bacteroidota; class Bacteroidia; order Flavobacteriales; family Flavobacteriaceae; genus Flavobacterium; species Flavobacterium potami. The sequence continues at coordinate 488,923 of NZ_JAINUY010000004.1, forward strand.
CAAAAAATTTGAGTTTCATATTCAGCCTCAGCCCTCTTTCAATAAACAATTTGATTTATTGCTAAATAATTTGAGCGATAATCATTTTAACGGATATGTGAATTATCTGTTTTGTTCGAATGATACTCAGGCAAAACGTTTTCATGATATTTTTGAAAGTTTAGATGAAGCGAATTCAGAAAACATCAGAAAACAATATCATACCATTGTATTGCCTTTATTCCAAGGTTTTATTGATGAAGAAAATCAAATAACGGCTTATACAGATCATCAGATTTTTGAGCGTTATCATAAATTCAACATTAAAAATGGATATTCGAAAAAGCAGAATATCACTTTAAAAGAATTGACTGCACTTTCCGTAGGCGATTATGTAACGCATATCGATCACGGAATCGGGAAGTTTGGCGGATTGCAGAAAATTCAGGTTGAAGGAAAAACGCAAGAAGCCATAAAATTGGTTTATGCCGATAATGATATTGTGTATGTAAGCATTCACTCGCTTCATAAAATCTCAAAATACAACGGAAAAGACGGAACGCCTCCGAAAATCTATAAACTTGGTTCGAACGCTTGGAAAGTTTTAAAACAAAAAACCAAAGCGCGCGTCAAACATATTGCGTTCAATTTGATTCAGCTGTATGCGAAACGTCGTTTAGAAAAAGGTTTTCAGTTTGCGCCAGACAGTTATCTACAAAACGAATTGGAAAGTTCGTTTATTTACGAAGATACACCAGACCAAACCAAATCGACGGCAGAAGTAAAAGCCGATATGGAAAGCGATCGCCCGATGGACCGTTTGGTTTGTGGTGATGTTGGTTTCGGAAAAACTGAGGTTGCGATTCGTGCTGCTTTTAAAGCGGTTGACAACAGCAAACAAGTTGCGGTTTTAGTTCCGACAACTATTTTGGCGTATCAGCATTATAGAACTTTCTCTGAACGTTTAAAAGATATGCCGGTTTCAATTGGTTACTTAAACCGATTCAGAACGGCAAAACAAAAAACACAAACGCTAAAAGATTTAGCCGAAGGAAAACTGGATATTGTTATTGGAACGCATCAATTGGTAAACAAAAATGTGGTTTTTAAAGACCTTGGTTTATTAATTGTTGATGAGGAACAAAAATTCGGTGTAAACGTAAAAGATAAATTAAAAACCATTGCGGCGAATGTCGATACGTTGACATTAACCGCAACGCCAATTCCGAGAACGTTGCAGTTTTCATTAATGGCGGCGCGAGATTTATCGGTAATTACAACGCCTCCGCCAAATCGTTATCCGATTGAAACGAATGTGGTTGGTTTTAATGAAGAAATTATCCGCGATGCGATTTCGTATGAAATTCAAAGAAACGGACAGGTTTTCTTTATCAATAACCGAATTGAAAATATAAAAGAAGTGGCTGGAATGATTCAGCGTTTGGTTCCAAATGCTAGAGTCGGAATTGGTCACGGACAAATGGACGGCGCAAAACTCGAAGAATTGATGTTAGGTTTTATGAACGGAGATTTTGATGTTTTGGTTGCAACCACAATCATCGAAAGCGGATTAGACGTTCCAAATGCGAACACGATTTTCATCAATAACGCCAATAATTTCGGATTATCAGATTTGCATCAAATGCGCGGTCGTGTTGGGCGAAGCAATAAAAAAGCATTCTGTTATTTCATCTGTCCGCCGTATTCATCCATGACCGAAGATGCCAGAAAACGTATTCAGGCTTTGGAGCAATTTAGCGAACTGGGAAGCGGTTTCAATATTGCCATGAAAGATTTGGAGATTCGTGGAGCAGGAGATTTATTAGGGGGAGAACAAAGCGGTTTCATTAACGAAATTGGTTTTGATACTTACCAAAAAATCATGAACGAAGCGATTGAGGAATTGAAAGAAAACGAATTCAAAGATTTATATCCTGAAGAAAACGACATCGATACAAAAGAATACGTAAAAGACATTCAAATCGATGCTGATTTCGAATTATTATTCCCAGATGAATATATCAACAACGTTTCAGAACGTTTGGTTTTATACAACGAATTGGGCGCGATAAAAGACGAAGCTGGTTTACAGGAATTTGAGAAAAAACTAATCGACCGTTTCGGGCCATTGCCAAAACCTGCTGTTGCTTTGTTAAACAGCATCAGAATTAAATGGATTGCCACTAAAGTCGGAATTGAGAAATTAGTTTTGAAACAAGGCAAAATGATTGGTTATTTTGTCTCAGATCAACAATCCGATTATTACCAATCGGTGAAATTCAGAAATGTTTTAAACTTTGTTCAAAAGCATAGCAATCTCTGCAAAATGAAAGAAAAACAAACCGTAAACGGATTACGCTTATTATTGACTTTTGAAAATGTGAAGTCGATAAAACGAGCTTTGGAGTTGATGGAATTGTTTGAGGAATAAAATAAGTTTGTCGCTAATTTCGCTAATTAACACGAATTAAAGATTTCAATATTGTGAATAAAATTTGTGCCAATTGGTGAAATTCGTAGCGAAAAATACTTTAAAAATTTAAGTTTTATTTACCGTTTATTTAAGAAAAATCTTAGTGCAAAAAAGCGTTCTTTGAGCCAAAATTTTCAAAGCCACATTTTTATGCAGAATCAATTTCTTGTCGTTCTATTATTTATCGGATTAACTTCTATATTCGCCCAAGAAAAACCTGTTATTGTAAAAGATTCTTTAAAATCTGAAACTATAGATCCGCTTCGTCCATCAAAGGCAGCTTTTTATTCTGCGGTATTGCCAGGTTTAGGTCAGATTTATAATAAAAAATACTGGAAACTTCCTTTGATTTATGGTGCAATTGGCACGAGTACTTATCTGTATATCGACAATCAGAAAAAATACAATATTTACAGAGACGAGTACAAAAGCAGATTAGAAGGTATTAAAAGTGATTCAGAATTTCTCGCAGGATTGAGTGAAAGCCAATTGATTGCTGCTCAAAAGCAATTTCAAAGAAATAGAGATTTATCTGCCCTGTTTATGGTTGGGTTTTATGTTTTAAATATCATAGATGCCAATATCGACGCGGCTTTATCTCAGTTTAATGTAAATGAAAGATTAGCTTTTAAACCTTCATTAAATAAAAATGAAATTACCTCAGAGAATAATTTTGGATTTGCTCTGAATTATACTTTTTAAAGTTTTTAACCACTAATTACGCTAATTTCCACAAATTTTTACACTGAGTCAAAAAAATAATTTGTGCAAATTGGTGCCATTCGTGCCAACAAAAAAGCGCATGATATTTCATGCGCTTTTCTACTTAAACTAAAAACCGAATTTATTTAACAATCAGTTTTTTAGTTACATTAAAATCTTTAGAAACAATATTTACAATATAAATTCCTGAAGATAAATGATGATTAACTTGTCCTGAAGAAGAAAGTCTTTGGTTCAAAAGTGTTCTTCCGTTCCAGTCGGATACAAAAATTTCGGCAGTATCTCCATTTGCTAGTTCTGGCATTAAAATATGAAATTCATTATTTGTCGCTGGATTTGGATAAATTCCAATTACAGGTTCTGCTGTAAGAGGTTCTTCTGCATTTAATGCCATTTTTGATGTTCCAACTGTTGTTGGCTCCAATTGCCATTGCGCGCTGTACCATCCGTCTTGAGAATTACCGTATTGAGCAGATCCTGTTTGGTTTTCGATATGAATGATATTTCCAGTTTGCCATCTGTTTCTTAAACGAGTCCACGTTCCGTCAATATAATCGCTTGACCATTGTGCGCTCCAGAAAGTGGTATCGGTAATATTGCATTGTATATTTCCAGTTTGACTTTCGATATTCATTAATTCGCCTGTTGCCACATTTTTAAGGACAAAATAAGTAGCGTCAATTGCTATTTTTTGCCATTTGTAATTGTTGCCTGAAATTGTTGTTCCGTAACCGACATTGGTTCCTGAATCAGATAAATAAGCTCCTGTCCATCTGTTTTTGATAGTGTAATAATTTCCTCCGCTTGGTACTGTTGTAACCGATACCAAACATGTACTTGTTTTGCTTCCATCAACAGTTGTAACGGTAATAGTCGCCGTTCCATTCGCTACAGCGGTAATTAAACCAGAAGCATTAACAGTTGCAACAGCTGTATTATTTGAACTATAAGTTACTGATTTATTAGTAGCATTTGTTGGAAGAACAGTAGGAGTAAGCTGCTGGGTTCCACCAATGTTTAATGATGCTGATGTTGGACTTAAACTTACACTTGTAACAGCAACGCCAGTTCCAGGATTCGTATCATACCAAACGTTGTTCATGTACCAACCTGTTTTATTTCGACTTAAGTCGGCAGTTTGGTTGGTTCCGTCATTAAAAATTAAATTGGTAGAAGTTACATTTGTAAAGGTATAACTGTACCAGCCGTTTCCGGTATTAGTCATGTTTACACCAGGCCAAGATGCATCTGCTAAAACCCCTGAAGGTAATGCGCTCCAATAGTAGATTTTAATTCCAGTTCCCCAATTTGACGGTTTGTAGAAATAAACTGTGAAATTCGTATTTGGATTAACCGTAATTGTTGCTGTCGCTGTTTTATTTCCGTCTTGCGTTGTTGTCGTAATTGTCGCTGTTCCCGCTGCAACTGCCGTTACTAAACCAGAACTATTTACGGTTGCGATAGCGGTATTACTAGATGACCAAGCAACATTTTTGTTTGTAGCATTTGTTGGAGAAACTGTCGCTGTAAGTTGTTGCGTATTTCCAGCGTACAAACTTGCTGTAGTTGGAGAAACGGCTACTGAAGCAACTGGAATTGTGGCAACTGTTATGGCTGAAGTCGCAGTTTTGTTTCCGTCTACTGTCTTTACCGTTATTGTTGCTGTTCCTGCTGCAACCGCAGTTACTAATCCAGAAGTATTTACAGTTGCAACCGCAGTATTGCTCGATGTCCAAGTTACGTTCTGGTTTGTTGCATTTGCTGGAGCAATCGTTGCATTTAATTGCTGTGTAGTACCTAAACCAATAGTTGCAGAAGCTGGACTAACAGAAACTCCTGTTACAGCTACAACCGGCGCATTTGTATTGGTTAAAACCAAATATTCGAAAGCTGCAAAATTGCGTGTCGATCCTGCGGTTAAAGTCACAGAAGCATTATTGTTATACGGATTTACATAAGTTCCTGCCAAAGCTGCCGGAATAACATACGATTTAGCAGCATTTCTCAAATTCGACATTACGATTACTTTTTCTGAACCTAATGTTTTGGTAAAAATACTGATGTCGTCATTCGCATATACTGTTAAATCTCCACGTCTAATTGCAGCACTTGAGGTTCTAAAATTTAGAATTTTAGCAAAATCAGCTGCAGAGGTTGGGTTTTGTGACCAGTTGAATTTGAAGTTTTGCCAAGGCCAATCGGTTTTGGGTTCGTAATCAATTTCTTGGCCGCTCATCAAGAAAGGAACTCCTCTCATATAAGCCGAAACCAGAAAATTGGCAACAATTCCGTTATGATTTTTAAATGCTACAAATGGTCTTCTTACGCCATCATCATTGGTGTAAGTGTCATGATTTCCAGTATACCTAACAATCTGCTGATTACCAGTTGCTTTAGCGTATTCATAAGTAGTTTGATCTTGAAGTCTTTGAGAAACGGGACCGCCATTTGCAATATCATACAAACCACTATGAAACCATCTGTCACCATAATTCATATCGAAACCAACCTGAAAGTTTTCTTGTCTGTCACCTTCGGCTAACATTATTAAGTTGTGAGAAGTTATGCTTCGAAGATTTGAATTCACTTCTGACCAGAAATCTAAAGGAGGATTATTGGCATAATCGCAACGATAACCATCAATATTGGCTGCGAAAATCCAGTAACGCATGGCGTCTTTTATTGCGGCTCTCGTAGCTGAATTGTTAAGATCAAGTGCTGCAATGTCTCCAAAATTTCCTAATTGCTGAATTGTGGTACCAGTTCTTTTATAATATTCAGGATGAGAAACGGTCCAACCATGATCCCAAGAAGTTCCATTGATGGCAATGTCTAAAATAACTGCCATTCCGCGGCTATGAGCACCGTCAACCAAAGTTCTTAAATCGGCCAAAGAACCATATTCAGATCCAACAGCTTTAAAATCTTTGATACAATAGGGCGAAGCCGAACTTCGGGAATCGGTTCCGTGGGGAAAAATCGGCATTAAATAAATAACATTGGTACCGAGTGCTTTTATATTGTCTAATCGGGCGGTTACTCCGGCTAAATTTCCGTTGGCACTAAACGGACGAATATGTACCTGATACATATTGATATCTCTCGTGTCAGGCACTCCTGCAAACGGCGTTCCGTATTGTGCGGGGTCTTGTGCATAAACTGAACTTGCAAATAATAACAGAAAACAAAATAGTGCTTTCGTAATATGAAATAATCTAGTGGTAATGTTGATTTTCATAATAATAGTTTTTTGCATGCTTGTCGGCATTTCTTAACTAAAATTCATTCTCACTCGCATTGTTTTTAAATTCGACAAACATTTGTGGTTAATAGTTTTCTATAGTAAGTTTTTAATTTTTTGCTCAAAAAAGAGCATAGTTTTTCTGCCACGAATTTCACGAATTAGCACAAATTTTATCTGTGTTCTTAATTCGCGGAATTCGTGAAATTGGTGGCAGAAAAACTTAGTAATCTATAATTTCTTCAATCCCTTCAATTCTGAAGCAGTTGCTTCTTTGATGCTAATAGCAACACCTCCTCCTGGTGCTAAATACTGCTTCAATTTGCTTTTTGAGTTTACGATAACTTTAGTAACAGTATATTTCTGCGGATTCTCGTTCCAATTAGCATCCTTGGCATCAGCATAAATAGTGGCAACGAAATTTTTTCCAGCAGGTAAATAATCAAATGAAATATTTGCTGTTCTTGTATTTTCATCTGTAATTCCGCCAATAAACCACTCGTTTTTGCCTTTTGCTTTTCTTGCAATTGTAATGTAATCTCCAGGTTCAGCTTCTAGAATATAAGTGTTATCCCAATCTACAGCTACATCTTTGATGAATTGAAATGCATCTGGAAAACGCTCATAATTCCCAGGAATATCAGCCGCCATTTGCAACGGACTGTACATGGTTACATAATAAGCCAATTGTTTTACTAAAGTCGTATTTACTCGTTGGGTGCTTCCAGTTCCGTAATAAGAAAGATCAGTCTGGAAAATTCCAGGTGTATAATCCATCGGACCTCCCATTAAACGGGTAAAAGGTAAAATGGTTGTGTGATCCGGAGCTAATCCTCCCATAGATTCGAACTCAGTACCGCGCGCTGATTCCTGAGCAATCCAGTTAGGAAAAGTTCGGTGTAAACCTGTCGGACGAACGGCTTCATGACTATCGATCATAATTTTGTAATCGGCGGCACGTTTTGCAACGTTAATGTAATGATTCACCATCCATTGTCCGTCATGATGTTCTCCACGCGGAATAATTTGTCCTACATAACCTGTTTTTACAGCATCATAACCATTATCATTCATAAATTGAAAAGCACGATCCAAACGACGTTCGTAATTTGTAGCCGAACCAGAAGTTTCGTGGTGCATGATAATTTTTACACCTTTTGAAGCCGCATAAGCATGAACTGCCTTTACATCAAAATCCGGATAAGCGGTTACGTAATCAAAAACTTCTTCTTTCCAGTTTCCAATCCAATCTTCCCAACCAATGTTCCAGCCTTCAATCAGAATCGAATCAAAACCATTTTTAGCAGCAAAATCAATATATTCTTTTGCACGCTCCGTTGTGGCTCCGTGTTTTCCGTTTGGAGTTAATTTTGTGAAATCATCGGTTAATTTTACGTTGTTTTCTTTTCCGAAAGCCCAAGTACTTCTTCCTGCAACAAAATATTCCCACCAAATTCCGATGTATTTTGAAGGTTTAATCCATGAAACATCTTTATAACTAGTCGGTTCATTTAGATTCAAAATTAATTTTGAAGCCAAAATATCAGTTGCTTTATCACTTACTACAATAGTTCTCCAAGGCGACTGTGCATCGGTTTGCATATAACCTTTTGCACCAACTGCGTCTGGCGCTAAATGAGATATCATTTTGTTGGTTTTAGCATCAACTTCAAGATACATTGCTGGATAATTGATTAATCCTGCTTCGTGAATATTAATGTATAAACCATCATCAGATTTCATCATTGAAGGCGTCTGAACAGACAATGCTGCGATGGGTTGCTGCGCATTAATTTCAATCGTTGCTTTTTTCATCAAAGACGGAATTTCTGAAATCTTTGAAGTGGTGTAAGCATATTCGTTGGTGTCATAATCTCCCGGAATCCAGAAAATTTTATGATTTCCTGCCAGATTAAATTCAGAACGCTCTTCTTTTATTACAAAATAACTTAAGTCGTTTTGCTTCGGAAATTCATATCGAAATCCTAATCCGTCATTAAATAAACGAAAACGAATACGGATAAATCTATTGTTGTTTTTTGCCTGAGCCAAAGTGACAACCAATTCGTTGTAATGATTGCGAATTGTTTTTTCTTCTCCTAAAACCGGATTCCAATTTTCATCAAAAGTAGATTGAGCCGTGTTTGTAACGGTAAAACCATCCATAAACGAAGCTCTGTTTTGAAGTTCTAAACCTAAAGAACTTGGTTTAATAACAGGCTTTTGTTTGTATGATAATTGGTAAGACGGAATTCCGCCTTCTTTTAATTCAAATTTTAGAGAAAGATTTTTGTCTGGCGAAGTTATTTCTTGTGCCTGAAGCCAAAGTGTACTGGCCAAGGCAAAAAATAAAAGCGCTGTTTTTTTGCTCAAACGAATTTGAAGGAGCATTTTGTGGGATTGAAAATTCATGTTATTTAGTTTTTTGCAAATTTAGGTTTTAAAGTTGCTTTTGGTATTAATTTTTCAATACTAAATATTGAAAAGGTTGCAATGTTATTTCTGAACCAACTGTTACTGCCGCTCCGGTAAAAGCATCTTTCCAGTTTCCTTTTAAAGTTGATGGAATAAGATGTTTAACAGTAGAATCGGTTAAATTAGAAAGGACAAAAACTTTTTCAGAATCCTTAATCATTGTAAAGGCACTTACCGAATTGCTACTGTAACCTGTAAATTCTCCTGTTTTAATAGCATTGCTTGTATTTCTGAAAGCAATTATTTTTTTGTATTCAGCAAGCATAGAAGTATCAGCAGTAGACCAATCGATTGGTGTTTTTGCGAAATAGTTTAATCTTTTATCGTAACCGATTTCCTGTCCGTTGTAAATCATTGGAATAGATTTCAAATAAGCAGCAACAACAAACATAGCGACAGAACCTTTTTTACCTCCAAAAAGTTCTAAGGGTGTTCCGTCAGAAAGATTCACATCATGATTGCTTGTGTATCTAACTACTTTACTTGTTGGATCGTAAACGTTTGCATATTCCGTTGTGTTAGAATCCTGAATAGTTGTAGCAGGTTTATTTTCTTTGAAAAGCTGTTCGATTGTATAAAAGAAATTGAAACCAAAAGTAAAGTCAAATCCAGAAGCAAAATGATTGTATTTTGAACCTTCAGCCATCATTAAGATAGTCTGTGTTTTTTTGATTTTTCTCAATTTAGTAATAGCATCTGCCCAGAAATTGTTTGGGACAAAATCAGCATAATCGCATCTGAAACCATCAATATTGGCATTGTAGATCCAATACGACATAGCGTCAATCATGGCATCTTTCATTTCAGTATTGTTGAAATTTAGTTGCGCCACATCATTGTAATTGGTTCCTGGAGGAATAATCACATTTCCGCTTGCATCTTGCTGATACCAATCTTTATGTTGTGTAATCCAAGCATTATCCCAAGCAGTGTGGTTGGCAACCCAGTCCAAAATAACAGCCATGTTTTTTTTGTGTGCTTCTTCGACCAAAGTTTGCAGATCTTGTAAAGTTCCAAAATCAGGATTAACCGCTTTATAATCTTTTACAGCGTAAGGAGAACCTAATTCGCCAGTTGCTCTTTCTTTTCCAACAGGATAAATAGGCATTAAATAAATAACATTTGCCCCTAATTCTTGAATTTGAGTAAGTCTGTCCTGAACACCTTTTAAATTTCCAGCCTGACTAAAAGCGCGAATATTTACCTGATAAATTATAACATCTTCTTTTTTCGGCATTTTCTCAAAAGGAGCACCATATTGCGTATACGGAGATGCTGGAGTTTTGTTGTCATCATCAGAAGAACTGCACGAAACAAATGCTAATGCAAGTAACAGTCCGTAAACGATTTTTATATTAAATTTCATGATTTTACTTTTTTATGTTTTAATGGTTGAAAAGCAACCTGCCTTTCGAAGTAAAAAGACAGGTAAACTCAAACCAAACTAAACTTAATTTTTATCTATTTTTTTGTGATCGTATACGTTAACGTCGGAGGATATCCAAGACTAGCAGGATCTACATCGTTAATTTTCATTATAATTTCGTAAGTACCACCTTCACCAATATAGTGAGCTCCTGGATCATCCAGATAGGCAATTCCGTCTGTTGTATTTTTAGAACCGTAATTGATTGTCCAGTTGTTGTTTAATCTGAATTTCACATTTCCAGGAACTAGAACCGCGGTTACTTTCCATGATTTTGTTTGATGATCGTAATCCATTGGCGTACTATTATCCCAGCCTCCGGCAGTTCCGTCACCGACAATTCCCCAAGAGTAAGGTGTTGCAGTCCATTTTAAAGTATTTAAATTCACTTTAATTTGATAAGAACCAGCAGCAGGAAGTTGGAAATCAGTATCGCTCATGTTTTTCAAGTCACTGTTTGTAGCGCCTGCACCATAAAACTGTGCCCAGTTTCTTTCGGTATTCAACTTGAATCCAAGTCCAGCTCCAGGAGTAACACTCATGTAACCCTGATAAACACCTTTTTGGATAGCAGTTAAAGCTGCAGCAGTTTCTATAGCCCAGTTTTGATAACTTCCCGGCATATAAATTTCACCAAAAACAACGCTTTTTTCATAAGGCGTAACCGTCAAAGTAATAGGATTTGAGAACACTTTGCGGTCCATAGCAGCCTCTACACGAACCACTAATTTTCCCTCAACATCAATTGGAAGACCTAAATCGACAGCAATTTTATTTAATTCTTGACCGATTAAAGTTTTACTTAAAACTTCTGCTCCGACTTCAATACGTTTTGCTTTTTGCCAAGCATTTGCTCCACTTGTATCTCCCACTAAATCAAATTGTAGGGCATAAGTAACAGGAGCTTCAATAGGAAAAGTAACTTCAGGCCATGAAACCAACAAAACCGGATCGTCTGCAGTATCTTCTGTTAATACGATTTTACTTGATGAAACCGTAATTTCTGAAGGGAAACTTACAGCTTTTAATGTTGTCAATGCGGCGTCGCTGTCGCAGGATGAACCCAAGAAAAGCAAACTGCCTAATATGAATAATTTATTGATATATTTTTTCATGATAGTTTTGTTTTTAGTAACCAGGGTTTTGTTTTAATCCACGATTAGCATCTAAAGCTGAGGTTGGAATTGGGAACAATTTTCTAAAAGCAGGAGAGGCAGGTCTGAATTCGTTTGCCAATAAAAACTTATCAAAACGGATCATGTCTTGTCTTCTGTGTCCTTCCCAGTTTAATTCAAAACCTCTTTCATTGTAGATTTCATCCAAACTCGGATTATGATCCAAAGCATTTAATCCGGCACGCTGTCTGATCTGATCAATGAAAGGTTTCGCCGCCGCTGCGTTTCCTAAACGAGCATTGCACTCCGCCATCATTAAAATTACGTCTGCATATCTGAAAATAGGGAAGTCGTTAGAAGCTCCTCCACCAGTTCTTGGTGTTGCAGGATAAAATTTCACGTTACGAACTCCCGCCTGAGGATCTGCACCTGGGTTATCTAATGAAGCAACATCAAGCGTATAATTGAAACCGCCTGGTTGTTCTCCAAACAAAAACTGTTTTCTACGAATATCATTTACATCATATTTTAAGAAAAATTCTTTAGGAACAATTGTACCATTCCATCCACTGAAGCCAAATAAAGCTTGCGCATGAGCACCGTATAAACTACGAACAGCATACACGTTACGAGATACAATATCTAGTGTTGCATAAATTGGAAGAATCGTTTCATCTTCTGGAAGCACATCTCCAAATAGTTCATAATATTTATTTCCTAACGGATTTGCAGCATCGGCAGCTCCTGAATGAAGTGTAAATCCTCCTTCGGCAACTTTGTTACAAGCTGCTAAAGCTTCGTTCCATTTTGGAGTTCCAGTGTAAACCTGAGCGTTCAAATAAACTTTTGCAAGTAAAGTATAACCAGCCCATTTATTGAATCTTCCGTAATAATTTCCGCCTCTTGTTCCTGATAATAAATCAACGTTTTCAGTCAATTCTTTTACAATAAAATCGTAAACTTCCTTACGGCTAGATTGTGGAATTTTATCAACAGTAATATTATTATCTGTAAAGAAAGGAACGTCTCCGTAATCATCAATCAATAAATAATAAAAGAAAGCCCTTAAAGTTTTAGCTTCAGCAATTTTAGCAGCATCGGCATTTGCTTTTTGCAATAAATCTACCGCCAAATTGGCATTGAAAATAGATTTATAAAGCCAGTTCCAAGTATTCCCAATAATGAAATCTGTTGGTAACCATTCGTGTTTGTGCAAACGCGCAAAATCTTGCTGCCAGTCACCTGTATTTCTGTGTGGAATAACCTGCTCGTCTGAAGACATACAGTTCATGTCGTACCAGCCATTATCTGCTCCAGCATAACCAACACCAGAAGCATTATCTCTTACAAACTCTCCAGGAACCTGAGCATAAACACTGGCAAGAGCAATATCTGCTCCTTCTGGAGTTCCGTAAAATTCTTCTGCAGGATATTTATCGTACACATTTTCTTCGATATCTGTACAGCTAAAAAGTGCCAGGAAACAAATACTTCCTGTCAATACTATATTTTTGATTTTCATTTCTTTTACTATTTAAATTTTACAGTCAAGCCAAACGCCACACTTCTTGTACGAGGATAAATTCCTCTATCACCACCAAAGTTATCAGCCGGATTACCACTTCCGCTTACATTCAATTCTGGATCAATTCCTGAGTAATCCGTAATTAGGAACAAGTTGTTTCCTGTAAGTGAAAGTCTAATAGTATCAATATATTTATCTGTAAAACGGAAAGTATATCCCGCAGTAAGATTTTCTAAACGAACAAAAGAGCCGTCTTCTAACCATAAATCTGAACCATAAGGAGTAGTATAAATTCCGGTGTCTACAGCACTTGCCAAAACATTCGATTTACCAATATTTTCCAATCTGCTCAAGTTAGAACGTAATCCGTTGTAGATTTTATTTCCTCCCGAACCTCTTAATAACATAGAAGCGTCGAAGTTTTTGTATCGGTAAGACGGATTAAAAGAGAAAGTATAAGTTGGCAAAGCAGATCCTGCATAATAGCGGTCCGGACTTTTAACTCCCTGATCGATTATACCGTTTCCATCGCGATCCAAAACCGTTTCAACATTGTTTTCGTTTTTTCCTGTATGTTCCAGAATGTAAAATGCACCAATTGGTTTTCCTTTTACTAAATAAGAGTTTGCAGCTCCCCATCCAACGTAATCCGTATTTAAAGGAACTCCGTTAATACTTCCATTTAAGTTAAGCACTTCGTTTTTCATAAAAGAAACGTTTCCTGCTAAAGTAAGCGTGCTGTTTTGCGATTTGATGACATCGTAAGCAAGCGAAACTTCAATACCTTTATTGGAAATACTTCCAACATTTGCCTTAATCGTGTTATAAGGATATGGGGGCTGAGGTACTGTATAATCGAATAATAAATCTTCTGTTTTAGAAGTATAAACATCTACAGTTCCTCTTAATCTGTTATTTAAAAGGGCAAAATCAAGACCTAAATTGGTTTGTTTTTTGGTTTCCCATTTCAAATCAGCATTTGAGTTTTGGTAAATACTGTAGTTTGTAATTGGCTGACCTCCAAAATAAGTAATTCCTGAACTTCCTACCAATGAAAGTGATTGTTGTGGATAAAGACCTTGCTGATTACCAGTTGCTCCATAACCTACACGAATTTTCAACTCGTCGATTAAACTCTGTTTTTGCATGAAAGGCTCTTTGTCGATTTGCCATGCCACAGATGCTGACGGGAAATTTCCCCATTTGTTATTAGCACCAAATACCGAAGATCCATCACGACGAATACTTGCTGTTACTAAATAACGATCTAACAAAGAGTAATTTACTCTCGCTAAAAAAGAAACTAAAGTTCTGTCATTTTTATAAGAAGAAATATCACCAGGACGAATTTTTGATAAATCGCCCAATTGCATAGCATTATAAGTTGTTTTATCATTCATAAAACCTCTTGCTTGCGCATAATTTCCCTGATAAGCCTGATTTTGCCATTCGTATAATCCTAAAACATTAATGTTATGTACACCAAATGTCTTCTTGTAATTAAGACTGAAGTTGGTTAACTTCTCATTTTGTCTTTCATTTTTGATGTTAGCAAAACCGTTTTGATCAATTGCAACAGCAGCAGTTGATTCTATCGGCTGAAAATAACCAATGGTAGTGTTTGTTTTTCTCCAGCTTCCGAACCAGTTTGCCGTTAACCCTTTTGCTAAATCTAAATCAGCTTTTAAACTTCCAAATAAATTATCGTTTTGAGCTTCATTTGTAGTAGTTTGTGCCGCAGCATACGGATTTAAATATTGAAATACATTCGGATCTGTAAAATAAGTACCATCAGTATTATAAACAGGATCTGTTGGTCTTACCAAATAAGCATTTGTAATTAGGTTTGATCTATAAGCTGCCGTTCCAATATCTTGAATACTGCTCGTAGTGTTGTTGATACCCGTGTTTAAATTAAAAGTCAATCTTAATTTATCATCCAATGCCAATTGCGTAGCCTGAATACGACCAATATATTTTTTGTTGCTAGAGTTAATGACAACTCCATCTTGTAAAATAGCGGTTAGAGAAGCTCTGTAATTGAACTTATCTGTTCCTCCACCAAAAGATAAAGTATGAGTTTGCGAAATACCTGTTTGCGTTAAAATACCGTACCAGTCTGTATTTGAACCATGATTTGCAGATGCAGGAACACCAACACTTTGTGCTGTAGCCCACCATTGATCTGCATTTAGCATATCTAATTTCTTCGGAATAAAGTCTAATGACGTAGAACCGATATATTCCATTGAAGTTTTACCTGCTTTATTCTTTTTTGTTGTAATGATAAGCACACCAGGAGCTCCACGAGAACCGTAAATTGCGGTTGCAGAAGCATCTTTTAGAATATCAAAACTTTCAATTTCGCTTGGCGGAACCTGATTCAATAAATCCATATTTCCTTGAATTCCATCTACAACTACTAAAGGGTCACTTCCGCCGATTAAAGATGAAATTCCGCGAATACGAACACTCGGTCCTTGTCCAGGCTCACTTCCTAATTGAGTGATATTAACACCGGCTGCTTTACCAGCAATCAATTGCAACGGATTTACAATTGCACCTTGATTCATATCTTTTGCAGCAATAGAAGAAACCGCTCCCGTAACATCTCTTTTCGTTGCAGTGCCATAACCAACGACTACAATTTCTTGTAAGTCAGTAGCATCTGGAAGAAGCTGAATATTAATTACAGATTGATTTGCAGTAACTTTTTTTTCTTTATATCCCACAAAAGAAACCACAATAACAGATTGAGCGCTTTCAACAGTAAGTTTGTATTTTCCGTCAAAATCGGTTACCATTCCGTTTCTTGTTCCTTCCTCAATAACAGAGGCTCCTGGTAAAGGCATTCCATTTTCGTCGGTAATGATACCCGTTACGGTTTGTTTTTGAAATTCGATAATTTGTGTTTTGAGTTCAGGTTTTTTTAGAATAATCTGTGTATCGCGAATTTTAAATTCGGTTGGGGTTCCTTTAAAAATTCGGTCTAAAACCACATATATAGACTGATCTTTTACAGAAATTGAAACCGTTCGATCTAAGTCTATGTCGTTCAATTTGTAAATGAATCTGAAATCTGTTTTTTGCTCAATGGTCTCAATAACCTTCTCGATTGTTGAATTGTTTAAATCAAGCGTAACTTTTGTTTTTTGGGCATAAGTACTTGCTTTAATATTAAACATGGCGACCAAAATAAGTAGTGTAGTTAGTTTCAATTTTAGGTCTTTTTGGAACAATGAGTATAGAAACCCATTATTCTTAGATTTTTTTTTCATAATTTTGTTAATTGATTGTAGTTAATTCGTTATATTCAATCACTTAGTTAATCGGAAATTGTTCGCAGCTCTTTCCGATTTTTTTATTTAGTACTCTTTTTTCATCATAAATTTTTTGTTGGTTTAATGGTTATTTAATTAGTATTTGATTGTTTTTTATGGTGTAATGAATGCCATGAATTTCATTAAAATAACTCATCACATTTTCTATTGATTCTTCTTTGAAACTTGCGTTGAATTTTTCGTTAGCCAGTTTTTCATTTTTGTTTACAATGGTTACATTATAGCGTCTTTCTAATTTGGTAATAATGTTTTTGAAAGTCATATTTCTAAAAGTTAATCCGCCGTCTATCCAAGAAGTATAAATATCTGTGATAACCGATTTGGTCGAAATTTTAGCATTTTCTTTATTGAAGCTTCCTTTGAATCCGGGTTTTAAAATTGTGTTTTTAGTAGCATCAAATTTTTGGCTCGATTCATACATTCCAACAGAACCTTCCACTAAAACAACATCAGTTACAGCATCTTCAGGATAATTGGAAACGTTAAAGTGCGTTCCTAAAACACGAACATTCAACTCGTCAGCATTTACTATAAAGGGATGTTTTTTGTCTTTCGCCACATCAAAAAAAGCTTCACCATCAAGAAATACTTGTCTGTTTTCGCCAGCAATAAATTTTACAGGATATTTTAAAGTAGTTCCAGAATTTAAATGAACAAATGTTCCATCAGATAACTGAAGACGGAATTTTTTGCCGTAAGGAATTTTAATCATGTTGTAAACCAGTTTTTCAGGATCAGAACTGTTTTCATAAACCAATTTATCTCCATTCTGATTTCCAATAATATTTCCTTTTGCATCTTTTACCTGAGAAGAATTATTTTCTGAGATAATTTGAGTTTCGCCATTTTCTAATTGTAAAACGATGTCAGAGCTTTTAAAATCGAATTTTTGTTCAACAGCCTTGTCTGTCATATTTTGTTTGTAGAAAAAGCCGATTCCTAATAAAACGACAATAGAAGCTGCAATCGAAATATATTTTCTATAATTTGATTTTTTAGGCTGTAATTCGATTACAGTTTCTTGTTCTTTAGCAGTAGATAAAATAGCGTCAAAAATTGAATCTGCTTTTTGTGGATCCATTTTAGGCATTTCATCCAAAAGATTTTGAACGTCTTCTACAGTCGGAAAATCATCTGTAAGCTGATTTTTTTTGTAATAAGCAATCACCTCGTTTATTTCTTCGGGTGTACATTGATTTAAAACAAACTTTTGTAAAAGACTTTTTATTTCAGGATTTGAATTCATTACGAATTGTTTTTAGTTCTGGGTTCTTGAGATAATACAGCCGAGAACAACTTGAGTACTACTCAAACGTTATAAATTTTTAAATTTTAACATTTAAGAGTGATGTAAAGTATTTTAAAATGCTGATTTTATTGGCTTTGTAAAAAAAAATATTTTTTATTTTTTTTAAAGAATAGCTTTGTCATTTCGACCGAAGGGAGAAATCTCACTAGAAACTCCGCAAATAAAGTCTCCAATTTTTATAGAATTACGAGTGAGATTTCTCCCTTGGGTCGAAATGACAAAAAGATGATTTAGATATTAAAACAGCTGAGTTTTAATCAAAAAAAAATCACCCCGAAGAGTGATTTTAATGGCATTATTGTGGTTTTGGTTAGATAATTTCATCGTGAAGTTGAAAAAAACCGCGCATCGATTCGAGCGCTTTACTCATCTGGTTCCGGACCGTATTGATTGAAATTCCGAGTTCCTGACTTATTTCTTCATAGCTCATTCCTTTCTTTCGGGACATTTTAAAAATCTGCCGTCGTTTCGGAGGAAGCTGTTTTATAGCTTGTTTTCGGAGTTTTTTGCAATCGGCTTCCCGAATAGCATAATCTCCATAATCATGTGATTTCTGACTTTCATAAAAAACAGCTTCTTTTAATAAAACTTCATTTGCTGCTTTGTTTAAAACATTAAAAGCCTGATTTCTTGCAATTGTAAAAATATAGGCCTTAAATGACTGTTCTACATTTAAACTTTCGCGGTTGAGCCAAACCTTCATAAAAACATCCTGTACATTCTCTTCTGCCGACTCTTTTGATTTTAAAAGGCTAATGCTGTAACCATAAATATCTTGATAGTACAAATCAAAAAGTTGACGAAAAGCTTTTTCGTTTCCATTTTTGAGTTCACTCACCAATAATTTTTCACTATGGTTTGCTGCTTCTAACAATTTAGTTCGCTTTATATAATTCTAATGGTATAAAACTATCAAAATAAGAGGTCTGATGTCTGACTTCTTGGCAAATATATAAAAATATTATTCGCAACAAATTATATATAAAAAAACTTAATTCTGATTTTTGGGTAGTTTTTTAAAGAAAACAGACAAAACAACTGGCAAGTGGCTTTGATACAAGTAAGTGTTATTATGACGCTTTTGCCAAATAAAATTTTATTTAGAATTTGACTTTTGAGAATATTCTTATGTGCGAAATATGAAATTAAGATTTACGTCTAGTATATTTAAAAAGAAAAATCCTTTTGTCTTCCTAAAAAGAACAAAAGGATTTACTATATATAACTCTGATTTTCGAATTAGTTTTTCAAATCTTTGATTACTTTAAAAGCAACATCAACTTGATCTTCTCCAACTAAAATGGTAAATTCGTTTGAAGTCGAAATAACTTCATTGATGATAATTCCTTCCCAAGCCAAACGCTGGAAAATAAAGTAATAAATACCAGGAACAACAATATTCTCTTTAGGTAATTTTACTGTAATTGAAGCTAAATTGTCTAGTTTCTGAATTAATTTTTCTCTCATAAAGTGTTTCTCAACTAAGTGATTTACACTACTGCTGACAACGATATTGGTTTCGTTTACACCACGAGATGAGGTATAAAAAATATCAGATAAAGCATTAATATCAGAAATCAAATCAGCTTGTTTGTTCAAAACGGTTTCAGAAGCTGCAAAAGTGTAATCTGTTAGTTCTGAGCGAACGGTAATTTCACCGATATTTTTAATTACTTTATTGATTTTGTGGTTCAATTTAAAGTCTAGTTCTTCCGTAAGTCGTTTTAAAGACATTACAACAGCGCCTTGTTTTACTTCTTTTCCAAACTCACTTTCTAATTCGGTCATAATGTTTCGCGAAAGTGAAGTCAGATTTATAATTCCGAGCGAGAGGGCATTCAATAAAAATGGTTTTGTTTTAATGTAGTTTTCTACAATAGAAGACACAGTTTTCATAATTCTTTTTTTTTTTTTGTAATTCGGTTGGTTGTTAATTTAACATTGCGATGTTATAATTCTCTGCAAATATAAATAAAAAAACAAATTGTTACAATTATAACAATGAAAAAATATGTTAAAAGTGATAAAAAGCATCGGTAAGATGTTCAATAGCAAATGATTCCCCGTTTTTATGGATGCCGACGATGTCAAAACGAATTTCTAAATCTTCACAAAAATCCTTTTCCCTATCGTTTATGTAGGCATTTACTGCTTTTATAAGTAATTGAATTTTTTTTGGCTTCACAAAATCCTGCGGAGAACCAAAATCTAAACTCGAACGAGTCTTTACTTCAACTATAGCCAAAATAGAATCTTTTTTTGCAATAATGTCTATTTCTGCTTTTTGAAAGACATAGTTTCGATGTTCAATACTATATCCGTTTTCTTCAAGATGTGCCACTGCAAGATCTTCTCCTAATTTGCCTAAATCATTATGTTCTGCCATGGTTGTTAGTTTTCAGTCTCAGTCACAGTTTTCAGTGTGAATGTTAGATTTTATTTTATTGAAATGAATTATTGCATGCAAAGACGCGAAGTCGCAAAGTTTAAATTTACTTTGCGACTTCGCGTCTTTGCGAGATTTTTTATGTGGTATTTTTAGACCTTTAAAAAAGGATTATGCTGTATTACTTTTTAAAAGTAACGGTACTTCCAGAAGCTGTAACTTCCATTGAAACGGTATTTCCCATAATTAAAGCTCTGTTATCTCTAATATGACCGGCCGGGAAATTAAAAATTACAGGAATGTTGTATTTTTTGGTTACGTCATCAATAATTTCCAGTGCGTTTTTTCCCCACGGAACTTCATTGTCTTTCATGCTTGTCATTCCGCCAATGATAATTCCTTTTAGATTTTCGATGCATCCATTTCGTTTCAAATTCATCATCATACGATCAATATGATATAGGTATTCATCTAAATCTTCAATAAATAATATTTTATCTCTGCAGTCAATTGCAGATGGAGAACCTAATAAACTATATAAGATTGATAAATTACCGCCAACTAATTCTCCAGTTGCGCTTCCAAAACGGTTCATTGGAGTTGGACTGATAGAATAAGAGACAGGCTCACCAAACAAACTGGCTTTTAGCGAACTAACGGCATCTGGAGTTGCTCTAGGAACCGTTACAGGCATGATTCCGTGAAGGGATTTATAACCCATAGTATTCAAATGATTATGAAGAACCGTTACATCGCTAAATCCGATAACCCATTTTGGGTGCTGTTTGAATTTGGTAAAATCCAATAAATCTAACATTCTTACCGTTCCGTATCCGCCACGAACACACCAAATGGCTTTAATATTTGGGTTGTCCAATTGCTTCTGAAAATCGGCAGCTCTTTGTTCATCTGTTCCAGCCAATTGATGATAATCCAAGCCAATTGTAGATCCAACGACAGCTTCTAAGCCCCAACTGTGCAATAAATCTATAGTTGGTTTTAAATTGTCGTCGATGTTTTTTCTAGCTGTTGCCAAAAGCGCTACAGTATCTCCTTTTTGTAAATACGGTGGTGTTATCATGTTTTGTTGAGATTGACAGTTGAATGATTGTAAAGCAAAAATAAGAAATGCTAATTGATAAAAAATAGTCGGTTTCTTAATGTTTAAAAGGTTTTTCATAATCGTAATTTGCTTTTTTCATTTGTATGAAAAAACAAATATAGAAATTTTAGATTTTAAATTTATTTGAATTTTCTTACAATTAAATTAAAAAGAGTAATATTGAATGGTTTTAAAACATTAAAGATATGCGCTTTTTTAGAATTTACTTTTTAATAATTGTTCTTTTTTCAATTCAACTTAAATCACAATCTAAAAGATATAAAATACATACCGTTGCTTTTTACAATTTTGAGAACCTTTACGATACTGTAGATGATGCATTTACAAATGATGATGAATGGACACCAAATGGAGCGCAACATTGGACAACAGAAAAATATCAGCAGAAATTAAAAAATCTGGCAAGAGTTATTTCAGAAATTGGAACACCAGAAAATTCAAATGCACCCACTTTAATTGGAGGTGCAGAAATAGAAAATCGAGGTGTTTTAGAAGATTTAATAAAAGAACCTAAGTTGCAGCCTTTAGATTTTGGAATCATTCATTTTGATTCGCCAGATAAACGCGGAATTGATGTGGCTTTATTGTATCAGAAAAAATATTTCAGACCAACTTCTTATTCGAATATTCCATTAATTATTTATAGAAAAAAAATTATTAAAAAAGAAGAAGAAACAGAAGTTTTGGATGATGATATTGAAGTAAAAAAGGAAAATAGAAATCGTGTTTTTACAAGAGATCAGCTTTTGGTTTCAGGATTTTTAGAAGACGAAGAAATTCATATTATCGTCAATCACTGGCCTTCAAGATCTGGTGGAGAAAAAGCGACTAGCTTATTTCGCGAAGCTGCCGGAAAATTGAACAGAAAAATTATCGATTCATTACAGCAAATTAATCCAAACGCAAAAGTTTTAACAATGGGAGATTTTAACGACGGACCTTTAAATAATAGCATCAAATTAGGATTGTCGGCAAAAGGCAAAAAATCGGAAGTAAAAGAATTCGGTGTTATTAATCCGTTTGAAGAGCTAGAAAATAAAGGACTGGGAACAATTGCTTATCGAGATTCCTGGAGTATTTTTGATCAAATTATCATGACGGAATCATTCATTAAATCTGATTTTTCAACTTTTCAGTTTTGGAAAGCAGGTATTTTCAATAAACCGTATCTCATTCAAACTTCTGGAAAATACAAAGGATATCCATTACGGAACACACTTACAGAAGCTGGTTTTAGTGATCACTTTCCAGTTTATATTTACTTGATAAAAGAATTTTAGGTGAGTTTTCAGTCGCAGTCTCAGTATTCAGTCGCAGTTTGAGTTTTCAGTCGCAGTCTCAGTTTTCAGTTTTCCTGCGACTGTACACTGCGACTGAATACTGAGACTGAGACTAAAAACTTTTCACTAACTTAGCTTTTCAAAATTTAGTACTTTAAAAAATGGCTATAGCGAAACCTTTTAACCTAACCCAATGGATTGACGAAAACCGTCATTTACTAAAACCACCTGTTGGAAATAAAAATTTATATGTAGATTCTGGAGATTATATCGTAATGATTGTAGCGGGTCCTAACGCTAGAAAGGATTATCATTATAATGAAACAGAAGAACTTTTCTACCAGTTAGAAGGAAATATTAAAGTCGTAATTCAGGAAGATGGGCAACGCAAAGAAATGGAGTTAAGCGCAGGAGATATGTATTTACATCCGGCTAAAGTACCTCATTCTCCTGTTCGTTCAGAAGGTTCTATTGGTCTTGTTATTGAAAGAAAACGTGCAGGGCAGGGTTTTACAGACGGCTTGCTTTGGCATTGCGATAATTGCAATCATAAATTGTACGAAGTCTATTTTGAACTTCATAATATCGAGAAAGATTTTCTTCCTCATTTTGAACATTTCTACAACTCAGAAGAACTAAGAACTTGTGATAATTGCGGAACTGTAATGGAAACTGATCCAAGATTTGTGGCGAAGAAATAATTTATATTTTGATATAAAAGTAAACCCGACAAGTTTTTAAAACCTGTCGGGTTTTTTAGTGTATTTTCGTTCAAAGAAGCCGTTTCTACATTCTTTTTTATATATTTGTATCATAAATGATATAAAAAAGCTTCAATTATGATACAGGAAATTATCGCTTATAAAAATATAGTTAATGATATTGAAGATTTAATAAGCAAATCACCTTTTAAAAAAAACTATATCATTGAAAAGATAGGAATTCCTAGTCCAACATTCTATCGCAAATTAAAAACTCAGACGTTTACTCCTGATGAAGTTCTTTCAATTGCTAAAATCCTTTCGCCCGAAGAAAATTATAGGTTAGAATTGAAAGCTGATATTGCGCAAGGAAAACGGGATTTAGATAATGGAGATTTTATAACGCATGAACAAATGTTGTCTGAATTAAAAAGTAAAAAGCTTATATAAAAGTTTTTATTGGCTTTTGACGATTATTAAAGAAAGTAATTAATTCGATTTGATTTTTCTTTGTTCTATAATATAAATTGATATGTTTTGAAATTAAAATTTCTCTACATATCAATTCAGAATTGTATTTACCTAGCATCGGATTTTTTTCTAAAAGTGCAGTTATATGTAAAACATCTTCTATAAATTTTTGAGCTACTGTAGGAGACCAAAAGTGTTCAAGATAATTTCGGATATTATAAAACGTATAATTTGCTCTTTTCGACCAAATAATTTCCATTAATTAAATTTAATTATTTGGTAAAAATATAAAAAATAACCTACAAATTATTATTTATAATTCAAACTTCTTCCCTTGTTCAGGATAAATAATCTGAACTCCTAAATCATTTTGCGTTTTTAGCTGCTCTTTAATTTTTGAAATATTTTTTGCAGGTGGTTTTAAGTGTGTAATGATAATTTTGAAGTTTTCTAAGGAACCTTTTCCTGCCAAATCTTCCAAAATATGAAGCTCTTTCATTAAATAATTTGGTGTTAAATGGCCAAATAGAAATTTATCTGGCTGTTCGTTCGGAAATGAAACTTCAATAAAAATTCCTTTTAATTTTTTTTCTTTAACCAAAGGCGCAACTGCTGTCCATAAATCGCGAAGATTGTTGCTTTTTTCTACTTCGTCTGGACCTGTGTCACCCAAATACAAAGCATAATCATTATCATTTTTAATTAAGAAAGCCGTGCTCTCAAACGGATTAACATGGCTTAAAGGAAATGCTTTAACCGTCATTTTGGCATTGGTTAAAAGAGTTTCTTTGGCCAAATCTAAAGTTTGAAAATGGTATTTTTTGATATGAAAACCAGGACCTTCATCTCCAAAATTAGCCCAAGTCTGATCGTTAAAATAATGCTTTTCCATCATTTCCATGCATTTGCTAGTAGCATAAACCGTTTTTGAAGAATCTGCAGGAGAATTAATTATTAAACCAGAAACATGATCTAAATGCGCGTGCGAAATCAAATATCCTTTGATGTATTTTTTTAAAACTTCGCTTGTAGAAACTTTAAAAGTTTTCTTTTCGATTGCTTTTTCAATTCCAGCATTTATAGTTCCCGCATCAAGTGCAATAAAATCATTTGTATTTGATGGAGCTATTAAATATGCCGAAAGATTTTTTTCGTCAATTCCGCCCATAACTCCTAAAGGAACTACCTGAAAAGAAGTTTTTTCTTTTTGAGAAAATACATTTAAAGAAAGCAAAAGAAAGCAAAGTAAAAATCTACTGAAATTTATCATTATCAAAAAAATTAGATTGCAAATTTCATGAATAAATTGAGAAATTAAACATTGAAATTTAAAAAACATGTTAATTAATACTAAATTTACGTTTCACCTAAAAGTTTACTCATGTTCAAAAAACTGCTTTTTGTATTGTTTTTAGCTTTAACAAGTTCAATAGGTTATTGTTGTGATTGTTCTGAAAAGCCATCAATAGAAAAAAATTGGGAATCTGCGACTGAAGTTTTTATTGGTAAAATAGTAAAAATAGATAGTCTATTATATGGTAGTTATGGGCAAAAAGTTTATGTGTTTTCTGTAAAGATAAGTAAGTCATATAAAGGAGAAATTTTCCCTGGTTATGAATTTAGAGATTTATTAGCTAATAATAGTGGATCATGTGACGCCTATTTTGATTTGGGAGAAGAGTATTTGATTTATGCAAGATCAAATAATTATACACTAAGCAGTTCAATTTGCTCAAGAACGAATCGGTTAAAAAGCATTAATTCAGAAGAGTTAGATTTATTAGATAAATTAAATAAAGCATTTCTCAATGATAAATCACTTAAAATTTCAAAATTTCAAAATAACACAGAATATCAAATAGAATTAGTAAAAAATTCATTTGAAGAGAAATTGAAGAGAAATGATGTAGTTATTTATTTTTTGTCAGCACTTAATTTTATTCTCTTTTTTATAATTGTGTTATTATTTTTTAGAGCGAAGAGAGCTTTTAAAAGCAATGATTGACTGAAATTCGATTGGAAACAATATCTTTACAATAAAAATATAACAATTTTAACTAAAAAAGTTACAATGACAACAATAGCATCACAATTTGGAATGAAGGAAGCTCTGGAAAAATTGGGCATTAAAACAATAAATGAAGGAACATCGACAGGCGTAAATAACTTTTCGTCTGGAGAGATTTTGGAAAGTTATTCACCAGTTGACGGAAAATTAATTGCTTCGGTAAAAATGACTACTGCAGAAGATTACGAAAAAACAATTCAGACAGCAGCAGAAGCTTTTAAAAAGTTCAGATTAATTCCTGCTCCTCAGCGTGGTGAAATTGTACGTCAGTTTGGAGAAAAATTGAGAGAAAACAAACAAGCCTTAGGAAAATTGGTTTCTTATGAAATGGGAAAATCATTGCAGGAAGGATTTGGAGAAGTTCAAGAAATGATTGATATCTGCGATTTTGCAGTTGGTTTATCGCGCCAGCTTCACGGATTGACGATGCATTCTGAAAGGCCAGGTCACCGTATGTATGAACAATACCATCCATTAGGAATCGTTGGAATTATTTCGGCATTTAATTTCCCAGTTGCAGTTTGGTCTTGGAACACAGCTTTGGCTTGGATTTCTGGAGATGTCTGCGTTTGGAAACCATCTGAAAAAACACCTCTTTGTGGTATTGCTTGTCAAAATATAATTGCTCAGGTTATTAAAGAAAACAATCTTCCAGAAGGAATTTCATGCTTAATAAATGGCGATTACAAAATAGGAGAAATGCTAACTGCCGACACGCGTATTCCGCTTATTTCGGCAACAGGTTCTACTAGAATGGGGAAAATTGTAGCCCAAACTGTTGCAGGAAGATTAGGTAAATCATTGTTAGAATTAGGAGGAAATAATGCCATTATTGTTACTCCAGATGCCGATATAAAAATGACGGTTATTGGAGCTGTTTTCGGAGCTGTTGGAACAGCAGGACAAAGATGTACTTCAACAAGAAGATTGATTATCCACGAAAGTATTTATGATAAAGTAAAAGATGCTTTAGTGGCGGCTTACAGACAATTAAGAATCGGAAATCCGCTTGACGAAAATAACCATGTTGGACCACTAATCGATACTCATGCGGTTGAAATGTATGCTGCTGCTTTGAATAAAGTGGTTGCTCAAGGTGGAAAAATTTTGGTTGAAGGAGGAGTACTTTCCGGCGAAGGTTACGAAAGCGGATGTTATGTAAAACCAGCAATTGCGGAGGCTGAAAATTCTTTTGAAATTGTACAACATGAAACATTTGCTCCGGTTCTGTATTTACTTAAATATTCTGGCGAAGTTGAAAATGCAATCGAAATTCAAAATGGTGTTGCTCAAGGATTATCTTCTGCAATTATGACTAATAATTTACGTGAGGCTGAGAGATTTTTGTCTGCAACGGGTTCTGATTGCGGAATCGCTAATGTAAACATTGGAACTTCTGGTGCTGAAATTGGTGGAGCTTTTGGTGGAGAAAAAGAAACCGGAGGCGGACGTGAATCTGGTTCTGATGCTTGGAAAATTTATATGAGACGCCAAACTAATACCATCAATTATACAACAAATCTTCCGCTAGCGCAGGGAATCAAATTTGATTTGTAAAACTTAAAATCTAAAATTAATTTAAACCGCTTTTTCATTTTTTGAAGAAGCGGTTTTTTTAATGCTATAATTTGTAGTATTTTTATTTTGATTTCTACTTGCCCAGATTTTAATTGATACCTAAACAAAAATGATATTAATTTTTTTAGCCGGACTTACCTCTTTTGGATACGGATTTATTGGAGTTCTTCTTTTATCTTTTCTGTTGGCTTACTTATGGATAAAATCTTCTAAAAAAGGAGAAAAAATAGGCTGCTTATCAATTGGTCTTACAGCACTTATAATTTGGTTTGTCTTACTGTTTCCAACCTTTTTTACTTTTTCAATTATCGAAAACGGAAATGAGGTCGCCCAAATAGGACTTGCTGTTTTTTGGACTTTAATTTTGGGATTGGTTATTTATTTTGCAGTTTCAAAAAATACGACAACAGGAAAAAAAGTAATTTTATCTTTCTTCAAATACTTGCTTTATCTCATTTTTACAGGATTGTTTTTAGTTCTGTTTTTTGGAATGGCTTACTATGTTTATCTAAGACTTTTTACCACAGAAAAGCAAGAAGATCCTATTTGGGTAGCCTTCATATGTATTTTCTTCACGGCATCACTTATTTTAGCAGGAATAGGCTTTTTTAACCGAAATAAAGAAGAGAAGAAAAAAGAAAAAACAACTTTTTATGAGCTAGAAAAAGCAAAATTAAAACCGGAATCTGTAGTAGAGTTGGATTTGACCGACACTAAATTAAGCGTATTTCCAGAAGAGATTTTAAGGTTTAAAAATTTGAAGTTTCTTACTTTAAGTAATAATGAGATTAGTGAAATTCCAAATGAAATCAATAAACTACAATTTCTCATCGGAATCAATTTAAGTGATAATCCAATTTCGGATCAGGAAAAAAACAGAATTAGAAAATTGCTTTCTAAAGAAGTTGAAATCGTATTTTAATTTAGAGTTATGAATGAATTTTTAGAGTTTATAAATCAAAGCAGGGCAGATGTAGCGCAGGTTATCTTTCTGATGCTCTTTAGTATGGGGATTGCTTTGTTTTTGACCATAATTTTTGCGGGACTTTACAATTTGAAATTTCCAAATTGGCTTTTCTTTGTTTTATGTCCAATATTGGTTGGTACCAGTTTTTTAATTGATGACAGATTTCCGTTGCCGGTTATGTTGCTTTTATTTATATCTGTTTTTTTCTTTGGCATAATCGGAGCAATTATTTCTGGGATTAGAAGCAGTAAAGAGGAAAAAATAGAAAGAGAAAAGTTCAATCGAAAACATAATATTCCAAAGACAACTTTGATGCAAAAAGTTCTAGGATTTTTAATTGTAGTTGGAATCTTTGGAGCTTTTATTTTGCTCGCTCAAACAGAGAATTTGAAACTTCTTTTTTTACTTATACCTGGTTTCATAATAATTAAGAATATATTTTTTCCAAGTAATAAAAGTAGATTTATGCGTTTGCAGTCTATTTTGCCAACATCAAAAGTTGATGCTATTGCAATGGGCCAGGTTGAAATTGAAGGTGATTTGGAAGAAATTGAACCTATTATTTCGCCTTATTTTAGTAAACCTTGTATAGGTTATTTTTATAAAATTGAAAAAGAAAGTCCGCGAGATGATGATGGACGAACAACTTATAGCACCGTTTTCACGGAATGCAAAACAGGAAAGTTTAAAATAAAAGACGAAACGGGATCAGTAACAGTTGATGGGGAGGGATTAGAATTTTATTTCGACCGTGTTGACCAACAAGCAGGAGGAAAGATGAGATACAGCGAAACATATTTGAAACATAATGACTATATGTTTTTGATAGGAAATGCATCTTCTGATAACGGAACCACGATTATTCAAAAAGGAAGCTCTGATGCTGTCTTTGGTATCGCAGTTCCAAGAAGTATTTCATTTAGAAATAAATACAAACCATTACTAGATTCTTTTTTAGTGACTTTATTTTTCATTTCAATTTTACTCATTTATATCATTTTAAATTAAAAAAATATGACTGCTCAAAATATTGCCATAATTGCTGGATTACTTCTGATACTTATATTTTTTAATCTATTCATCAGAATTTATAATAAACTGATTGCATTAAAAAACAACTACGAAAAAGCGTTTAGAAATATTGATGTTATTTTGATGCAGAGAGCCGATGAAGTTCCTGAATTAGTAAAAGTAGCTTCTAAATTTATGGAACATGAGACGGCTATGCTGACCAATTTAACCAAATTAAGAACCGATTTTTTGAACGCTAAAACTGTAGAAGAAAAAATTGAGAATGCAAATGAATTTTCAAAATCAATGAAAAACTTATTTGCAGTTTCAGAGAATTATCCAACACTTTCATCCAACAGTAATTTTCTTGAGCTTCAGAAAAGAGTTTCTCAGATGGAAGATAAAATTGCAGACAGGAGAGAATTTTTTAATGATAGTGTCAATCTTTACAATGTCGGAATTCAGGAGTTCCCTAATTTTATTTTAGCTAAATTAATTGGTTATAAAACACAAGGTTTATTTGATGTAACACCAGAAGAAAAGAAATACGATGGAATTCAGTTTTAATACTTTTTTGGGTTACGAACATGAAATTAATGCTTTAGATGACCAAGTGCTTGTTTATGGTTTTGCTAGTATTATTTTTGGGATTGTTGGGTTGTTGATCATTGCCATGATTGTTCGTAAAATTGGGCTGAATTCATTAAACAGCTTTGTTATCCATCCTTTATTGCTATCACTGGGATTAACATTTTTTGTTGCCATTCTGCCGACTATTATTTTTTATGTTGTCGCTTTAGATGTTTCAGGTGTAAAAATCGTATATAGTTGGATTGTTATTTTTATTGGAATGCTTTTGTTTGTATTGTTAAATCTTGAAACGATAAAAGATTTTTTCAAAGAATTTGGTAAAATGAGCGAACAACAAGAATTTAGAAACCGAAATAGGTGAGAAATTTTAATTTTAGAATAAAAGAAAAAGGCTTCCTAATTTGGAAGCCTTTTTAGTTAAGTCAGTTTTACTTTTTAATAAGTGTTTGATTAATTGATCCGTCAACAGTAATAATTTTTGCTAGATAAGTTCCAGGAATTAAACTGCTAGTATCAATGCTTTCAGAGTTTCCAGAAGTAATTACTAGATTTCCAGAAACGTTGTAAATCAATATTTTTTGTACTTTTTGTTCTGGGTTTGCCAAGTATAAAGCACTTGAAAAAGGATTAGGATATAGAACTGTTTTTGTAGCTTCTGCAGTTATTGCTGAATCGGCTACTGTAGCGGTTTTTAAAGTGCTTCCGCCATAAACGGTGCTAATATAGAATAAGTTGGCAACAGAGTTTTTAGTAATAGAATGAGAGCCTGCAGCAACAGAAACGGTTACAATACCAGCAGATGCAGTATAAGAAACATTGTCAACTTTTATACTTCCTGTAAAAGTAGAATCAAAAACTAAAGTTAAGGTCGATGCACTTGTTGTTGTATACGTTATTGATGTGCTTGATTCTATTTTTAAACGTTCAGTCAGCGTTAATCCATTATAAGTTACAGAACCTGGAGTTGAATTCATGTTTCCAGTAATAGTATAGAATGAACTTGTTTTTCCAGAAGTTGTAAAATTATGAATTTCAGATCCGCCACCAGAACCAGTCGTGACAGTTATAGTTCCCGATGCAGTTGCAGGAGATCCCGCACTTCCTGAAGTTGCTATAGAATAAGATACGTTTGCGGTTGGCGTTCCTGTAATAGTAATTGTTTTTGAAGATGTATTTTTTACAAAAGATAATCCTGAAGCTGGTAATCCAGTTACAGTAACATCTGCAGCGTCTCCGCCCCAAGTAAATACAATAGATGCAATAGCTGTTCCAGAAGAAACTGTTTGATTATTGTTGCCAGTAGAAGTTAGCGTTTGATTTCCTGCAGCTGTAACGGTTACAGTTCCTGAACCAGTGGCAGGGGAACCACTAGTTCCAGAAGTTGCAATTGAGTACGAAACGGTTGCAGTTGGTGTACCCGAAATAGTGATCGTTTTAGCTGTAGTATTTTTTACAAAAGTCAACCCAGAAGCTGGTATTCCTGTTACAGTTGCATCTGTTGCATCGCCACCCCAAGTAAATACTATTGATGAGATTGCAGTGCCACTTGCAACAGTTTGGTTGTTGTTTGAAGAAGAAGTCAAAGTTAAAGTCTGTGTTCCAGCAGGCGGGTTTCCTTCCCCTTGTACAGCAACTAAAGTTCCAGTATAGTTGGTTAGCGTTGTTTTTAATGCTGCAATAACGGTAGAAGAAGTATCATCTGTCGCATTGTTGAAAGTCCATTTTAAATCTCCTCCAGATACACGTCCTGCATATTGAGTAGTTTTTGTTTTGGCAGCAGCCGGAGTATCGATTACTAAATTTTTCACATACAAATTAGCATCAGTATCAAAGTTGTTGTATGTATTTGCTCCAGATTTAGATTTTACAGAACTGCTTACCATTTCTCCTCTTGTAGTTGCAACGTACGCGTCAAAATCTGTTGTAGAGCTGATTTTTCCTGAAATATTATACAACGGATTAGGATCATTATAAGCTACAAAACGCATATTGTTGGTTCCGTTAGAAGCGTCAAAAGTATTGTTAAAGGCTTTAATGCTTCCTCCAGCTTCACCAGAGAAAGTTCCCATTGTTCCAGCATTATTTACTTGGTTAGCTTCGTCCCAAATATCAGAACCTTGAAGAGAAGTCAACATTGGGTGTTTACTGTTTCTGTAATAGTTTCCTTCAACAAAAAGAGAAGATCCCATAGTTGATCCTGCACCATATTTACAAACTCCATCATAATAGTTATTATAAATGTGTGCGGAGTAATAACGTACACGAGGATGACGAGAATCTGAGTGGTCAAACCAGTTGTGGTGATAGGTTACATATAAACCAGCAGTTGTTCCTTCGCTTAAACCTAAAAGACTTGCTTTTCCATTATCCCAAAAGTGGTTGTAAGACATTGTGATGTAAGTCGAAGTTTTATTGTCTAATGCTCCATCTCCTTTTATCTGGTCAGCATCACTTCCTGCATTTCCGTAGAATAAATCACAGTTGTGAACCCATACGTGATCATTATCCTGTTGCATTCCTACGTTATCTCCCGCAGTACTATCGCAGTTCATAAATCCTAGATTGCTTACTTCTATGTTTGAAGCCGATTTCAATCTAACTCCCCATCCATTCGCTACAGCATCATCTCCAATTCCTTCAATTGTTACGTAGCTAGAAGCGTTGTTAGAGTTTTCAATTACAACATCGCCACCTTCCATAACTGTCATATCAGTAATATTTCCGATTAAACGAATAATAAATGGGCGAGTGTCTTTTCCTTTTTTAATCGCATAAAGAATATTCTGTAAACCAACGCAAGGATTAGCGCTAGCTCCTGTAATATTCATCGAAATGGTGTTTTTGGTATTTTGGGTGATATAAAGAATAACTGCATTATCCTTTGGAGTTCCATCTGCTTTGTATCCTCCAGGAACTCGACCTCCTTCAAACGCAAAACCATTTCTGTCTTGGGCTACTACGGTTAAGCTGCTTGTTGTAGTACCTGTTCCTTCTATGCCATTTATAACAGGCTTTATTTTTACAGTATAATTTCCAGCTTTTAGTCCTGGAATGTCGGCACGAAAATAAGATCCGTAACTTCTAATAAGCTGGTCGTCAATTTTTTTGTCTGTCAATCCGTTACCAGTGTAGTAAACGTTGTAGGTCTGGGCACCGCTGACTGGTTGCCATTTAACAAAGGCAGATTCTAACCAGCCAGAAGCTTGATTAATTGTTTGAGCCCATAACTGGACTGTCATAAGAAAGACAGCCATGAAAAGTAGGTTTTTTTTCATAAGTGTTTGTTTAAGATAGTTAATAAATAAAGTAAGTAGTTTTACTTTCGACTCCAAGTGGTTTAATTGTAATCGATTACACAAAATTATAGATTAATTTTTAATACCGTAATTTTTTTACTTAAAAAAAGAAGATGCTATAATTTTTTGGCTTTTTAAATGTTAAAAATGTAATTTATTGCATTGATTGTAATTTATTACATATTGGTAGTTGCATGAGTAAACCCGTATTTTCGGAGCTTTAAATAATTCTATAATTTAAAAGAAATAGACTACAATAGATTCGCATTTTTTTAATTACATAAGTTACATTTTATTTTTTTGTAAGAAATAAATTATTTTTATGTTTTCAACAACAGATTATTCTTAAAAGTTGTGGCTCTAAAGTTGCATTTAAGATCAAAAAAGTAATTTCTAGAAATAAAAAAGCCCTTTTGATTTTACTCAAAAGGGCTTTTAAATTATTTAAAAGAAACTTTAGTCTTTACTTGAAACTTTTGATAGAAGTCTTAAAAATTCGATATACAACCAAACCAATGTGATCATTAATCCCATTGCTCCGTACCATTCCATAAATTTTGGCATTCTTTCTTTTGCGCCTTTTTCTATTAAATCGAAATCTAAAAATAAATTAAGAGCCGCAATAATGATTACAAAAACACTGATACCAATACTCATCATCGAATTTCCATAATGAACCGGTGTCCAGTTTGAAAACATTGATATAACCCAAGAAAACAAATAATAAGTTGCAATTGCCAACGTTGCAGCAACTACTACTGATTTGAATTGTTCTGTAACTTTAACGATTTTGAACTTATATAAACCAAGGCAAACTAAAAATGTAACCAGAGTTGCTCCAACAGCATTAATTACAATTCCAGGGAATTTTAATTCAAATATTGCAGAAATTCCTCCAATAAATAAACCTTCAAATAAAGCATAAGCTGGAGCTAAATAAGGAGAAGCTTGAGGTTTAAAAGTAGAAATAATTACAATGATAAGACCAATAATTGCACCTCCAATCATTGGCAACATTGGATTCATTCCATTAAAAGCCATCCACCATGTTACCATAGCGGCGCCACATAAAATTAGAAATAAAATTGCTGTTTTGTTGATTGTTCCAGACACCGTCATTTCTTGATTGTAATCAATAATTTGAGCTTGGTGTACTTCTGTTCTTGGTTCAGCATTTGATGAAAAACGCTTACTGTTTAAGAATGGATTTTTTGAATTAAAGTTCATATTTATATCATTTAATTGAACTCAAATATATGGAGATTTTTTGAAGTGCAATTATTAGAAAGGGTTTTTTAACATGAATTTCTATTCTATGATTTGTAGGATAAAAAAAGTCCATCAAAATGAATCTGATGGACTTTCTTCTATTTTATTTTGAAAATTATTTTATTTCAATAAATCTAAAACCAATGAAGGGAACAAACCTAATGCAATGTTTAAAACAATTGAAACTACAGCAGTAGCGTAAATAAGGAAAGGTCTTCCTGTTCTTTCTTGGTTTGGTTCTTTAGAATACATTGCGATAATTAGTTTGAAGTAATATCCAACACTTATAATAGAGTTGATTACTGCAACGATTACTAAACCAATATATCCTGCTTGAATAGTTTGGTTGAATAAGAATAACTTAGCAAAGAATCCAGAGAAAATAGGAATTCCGGCCATTGATAATAATGAAGCGGTAAGAACAGCAGCCAATAGCGGATTTGTTTTTCCTAAACCGTGGAAGTTTGTAATATCTTCGTTATCTTGATCTCTGCAAACATATAGAATTACACTGAAAGCAGCGATTCCTGATAATGCATAAGCAGCTGTGTAGTATAATAAAACTCCAGCAGATGCAGAAACAGTTAATAATGTCATTAACATGAAACCTGCATGAGAGATTCCAGAGAAAGCAAGCATACGTTTTACATTTACTTGTTTTAATGCCATAATATTACCAACAGACATAGAAGCAATAGAAATAATAACTACAATAACTTCAAATGTATGTAAAAGGTCTTGGTTTTCTAGAGAAGCTATAAAGTTCATGCCAGAAACCAATTTGAATAAAGTTGCAATTGCTACTACTTTTGCCAAAGTACTCATTAAAGCAGTTGTTAAAGCAGGAGAACCTTCGTAAACATCTGGAGCCCAGAAGTGGAAAGGAACAGCAGCTACTTTAAATAGCATTCCGATTACCATTAAAACCATTCCGATTGGAAACCAGATTGGCAACTCTGCAGAAAGTGCACTTTCGTGAATTTCACTAATGTCAAAACTTCCCATAGCACCGTAAATCAAGCAGATTCCGAATAAGATAATTCCTGATGCGAAAGATCCCATTAAGAAATATTTCATACCTGCTTCGTTACTTTTGATATTCAAACGATCACTTGCAGCAAGTACATATAAAGCAATAGATAAGATTTCAATTCCCAAGAAGAACATAGCTAAGTTTCCAAAAGAAACCATTGCAACAGCTCCAGCTAATAAGAATACTTTTATGGCAACATAATCCGAGATTTTCGTTGGATGATTCTTGTAAAAATTATGGCTTAATGCTACAAGGAAAATAGTCAAAACGATAAACAATGATGAAAAAGCTGTAGAAAACTTGCTCACCGCTATCATATTGTTGTAATAACTTTGTTCTGTTCCAAATTCACAGTAATTAAGTGCCAATACACCTATTAAACCCAAAATGGTAATAGGAACAATGGCCTTTCTTAAATTAAGAATTTCAAACAATAGGCAGAAAATACCCAATCCTGTTATAGCTATTAATGTATTCATTTTTATCTTTTTGATTTAGGATTTCATTTTAAAAGGAATCCTAATTTATTTTTTGTTTAAAATATTAGTTCTTATTGATAACTTGTAAAATCGTTTCCAAGCTTGGTGTAATCAAATCTGTGATTGGTTTTGGATAGAAACCAAAGAATAATAAAACGGCAATGATTACTGCTAAAGAAATTCCTTCGTTTAGCGTAACATCAGCAAAAGTTTTAGAATTAGTTTCTCCCAACATTACATGCTGGAACATTCTTAACATATAGTAAGCTCCTAAAATAATAGTTGTTCCTCCAAGAATAGCAAACCAGATATTGATTTGAGATAAACTGTATAATACTGTAAACTCTCCAACAAAGTTAAATGTACTTGGTAATGCAACAGAAGCTAATACTAAGATTAAAAACATTGATGTAAATTTTGGAGCTTGCGTACGAATACCTCCTAATGCTTCAATTTCTCTAGTTTCGTATCTTCTGAAAATTACTTCAGCTGCAAAGAATAATCCCACAACAACAAAACCGTGAGCAATCATTTGAAGAACAGCTCCTCTTAAACCATCAAGAGTAAGAGTGTAAGATCCTGCAGCGATTAATCCAACGTGAGCAAGAGAAGAATAAGCTAATAATTTCTTTAAATCCTTTTGTCTTAAAGCTACGATAGAACCGTAGATAACTCCAGCAATTCCTAAAGCGATAAAGATATACAAGTATTCTTTTGCAGCGATTGGCGCAAGTGGCAATTGCCAACGAAGCACACTGTATAATCCCATTTTAAGCATGATACCAGATAAAAGCATTGTTCCAACAGTTGGTGCTTTTTGGTACACATTTGCTTGCCAAGTATGGAAAGGAATAATTGGAATTTTGATAGCATACGCTAAGAAGAAAGCCAAGAAAATCCAGAATTGTTCGCAAGCAGATAGGTCTAATTTATATAAATCTTCAATTAAGAAAGAACCTGCTTTTGTGTATAAGTAAATGAAAGCAGTTAACATGAATAACGAACCAGCAAGTGTGTAAATAAAGAATTTAACCACTGCTTTTCTGCGTTCTTCAGCATCGCCATTACCCCAAATTAACGCAATAAAGTAGATTGGAATAAGTGCTAACTCCCAGAAAATGTAATACAAAAGACCATCAGAAGCTAAGAAAGTTCCTGTCATAGCAAAAGCCATAAATAAGATCAAAGCATAAAAACCTTTTGCATTGTTATATTCGTTTCCGAAAGAAGAAAATATAATAATCGGAGTTAAAGCCGCAGTTAATAAAACCATTGCAAGTCCAAGCCCGTCAGCATTTAAAGCGAAAGAAATTTTAGGCTGAGTAATAATCCAGTTGCTGATTACGCTGATATTTTCACCAGCATTATAATTATTCAATAATACAATTGAACATCCTAAAGCAGCTAAACTAAATAGTAAAGCAACTTTTGAAGCTAGTTTGTCACCAGAAAAATAAGTGGCAAATGCACCAATTAAAAGTATAATTAATATAGTAGAAACGTTCATAGTTATAATATTATTGAGCTAAAAATATATAGGAAACAATTGCACAAAGTCCTAAAACAAATACAAATAGATATAATCCTATACTTCCGGTTTGTAATTTTTTTCCTTGGAAAGCAATTTCGTTTGCTATCTTACCTAATCCAAAAACAAGCGCAGATAATCCTGTCTCGATATAGTCTCTAAAGAATTTAGATAAACTATTAATTGGTGCAACAAATACTGCATCGTAAATTTCGTCTACATAATATTTGTTGTATAACACTTTACTGAAACCTGTAATGTTTTCATCAGATTCAGGAACATTATCTTGTTTGAAGTATTTAATGTAAGCAATTAAAATTCCTAATAATCCACCAAGAACAGCAACACCCATTAAAGTGTATTCCGTTGTGCCTAAATGATGCTCTCCACCTTCAACTTTTGCAAAAAGAGGAGAAAGATATTCATTTAACCAGCTATTTCCAGGTAAACTAATTAATCCGCCAAAAGTTGCTAAAATAGCTAAGATGATAAGCGGAATAGTAATTAATGAACCACTTTCGTGTAAATGGTGTTTTTGCTCTTCGGTTCCTCTAAATTCTTTAAAGAAAGTTAAGAACATCAAACGGAACATATAGAAAGCTGTCATGATTGAAGCAATAGATCCAACAACGTATAATGGAATACTGTGGTGGAAAGCTGTCAATAAGA
Organism: Flavobacterium potami; assembly: GCF_020026915.1. GTDB lineage: Bacteria > Bacteroidota > Bacteroidia > Flavobacteriales > Flavobacteriaceae > Flavobacterium > Flavobacterium potami. Next base: position 526,980 of record NZ_JAINUY010000004.1, read on the forward strand.
TTTCGTCTTTAGAAAAGAATCCTGAGAAGAATGGAACTCCAGAAATTGCTAATGAAGAAATCAACATCGTCCAGAAAGTGATTGGCATTGCTTTACGCAAACCTCCCATGTTACGCATGTCTTGCTCTCCGTGTAATCCGTGAATTACAGATCCAGACCCTAAGAATAAACAAGCTTTAAAGAAAGCGTGAGTGATTACGTGAAAAACAGCTACTTCATAAGCTCCAAATCCTAATGCTAAGAACATTAAACCTAATTGAGAAACTGTAGAGTAAGCTAATACTTTTTTGATATCCGTTTGTACTAATCCAATTGTAGCAGCAACTAATGAAGTGATCGCTCCAATAATCGCAATTACAGTTTGAACATCTGTTGCAAGGTTGAAAACAAAGTTTAATCTTGTTACCATAAAGATACCAGCAGTTACCATCGTAGCTGCGTGGATTAATGCAGAAACTGGAGTTGGTCCAGCCATCGCATCAGGTAACCAAGTATACAAAGGAATTTGAGCAGATTTACCACAAGCTCCAATAAATAAGCATAAAGCAGCTAAAGAAAGTAATGGTAAATTTAAATTGGTAGCTCCAGCAATTGCAGTTTGTAAAGTTGCATAATCTAATGTAGAGAACATCGAACCGATGATGAACATTCCGATTAATAAACCTAAATCTCCAATTCTGTTCATGATGAAAGCTTTTTTTGCAGCATCATTGTAATCTTGGTTTTTATGCCAGAATCCAATTAATAGGTAAGAACAAAGTCCAACACCTTCCCATCCAATGAAAAGAACTAATAAGTTGCTTCCAATTACAAGCGTAATCATAAAGAATACGAATAGATTTAAATACGCAAAGAATTTGTGCATATTTTCATCATCGTGCATGTAACTGATAGAGTATAAGTGAATCAAAGATCCAATTCCTGTTACAAAAAGTAACCAAAGAACAGATAATTGATCTAATAAAAATCCAAGATTGATTTTTAAGTTGCTAATTTGAATCCAATCAAATAAAATAACCTGAATTCCTTTTCCAGTTGAAGTTATTTGATTAAAAAGTAAAAGAGAAACTACAAAAGAAATCGCCACGGCAATAGTTCCGATTGCACCAGAAACTGTTTTTCCTAAGCTTTTTCCAAAAAAGACATTTACTAGAAAACCTAGTAAAGGAGTTAAAACTAAAATTAAAGCTAAATTGGTATCCATTTCTGATTATCCTTTTAAATTTTTTAAATTATCGATACTAATTGATCCGATATTTCTAAAGATAGAAACTAAAATGGCCAATCCTACCGCAACTTCGGCTGCAGCAACCGCCATCGAGAAGAACACGAAAACTTGTCCTTGCGCATCTTGATGATAAGTTGAAAAAGCAACAAATAAAAGGTTTACCGCATTCAACATAATTTCGATAGACATGAAAACGATAATAGCATTTCGTCTGTACAATACACCAAAAATACCAATACAGAAAAGTACAACACTCAAAAAGATGTAGTTTTCAATACCTATTTGATTTAATATATTACCCATTATTTATTTAATTTTTCTTTTTTAGACAATAGAACTGTTCCAATCATAGCAACCAAAAGTAAGATCGAAGCAAATTCGAATGGAACCATATATTCGTCCAATAAAATTTTGCCTAAAACTTTAATTGATTGGAAATCTTCTCCAGTAGAATCGTATTCACCCACGATTGGTTTCGAGTTGATAAAGATTGTAATTAAAACAATCAATATTAAACAGAAAGAAACAATAGCGCCAAGACGTGTAATTCTAGGACGGTGAACTTCTCGTTGTTCGTTCAGGTTCATCAACATGATCGTAAACAGGAACAGAATCATAATAGCTCCGGAGTAGACTATTATATGAACAACAGCTAAGAATTGAGAATTTAATAACAAATAATGACCAGCAATCGAGAAGAAACAAATTACCAAATAAATGGCACTATGAATCGGGTTTCTGCTGAAAATAGTCAAGAAAGCAGTAATAACGGTAATAAACGCTAAAAAGCAAAAGATAACTTGAACAGTTGTTGCGTGTGCAAAATCAGGAATATGTATCATTTAGTTAGCGTTTTTAAGTTGAGCGTTTTTCATAGCCATTTCTAAAGGCATTACTAATTTATCTTTCCCGAAAATGAAATCTTCTCTATTGTAGCTAGCAGGAACTAATACTTTAGATTCTGTTAAGTAAATAGCGTCTTTTGGACAAGCTTCTTCACATAAACCGCAGAAAATACAACGAAGCATATTGATTTCGTAGATTTCCGCGTATTTCTCTTCTCTATACAAGTGTTTTTCATCAGCTTTACGCTCAGCAGCTTTCATAGTGATCGCTTCAGCTGGGCAAGATAAAGCACATAATCCGCAAGCAGTACAGTTTTCACGGCCTTGCTCATCGCGTTTTAGCATGTGCTGACCACGGTAAACTGGACTCATTTCACGAACCTGCTCTGGGTAATGAATGGTAACTTTTTTTCTGAAAAGGTGTTTTACGGTAATAACCAAACCTTTTACAATCGCCACAAGATACAATCGTTCAACAAAAGACATGTCTTTATTTGACACCACCTTTTTTCTACCCGATAATGATATAGTTTCTATTGACATTTTTACTATTATAGTTTATGATTTATAATTTGACATCAATCAAATTCAAAATCTATTTTGTTTTTATTTGAAGCTAAATACGGTTCTTAGAATCCTAAAGCAGCTGCGATATCGTGTCTCAAAATAACAGCACCCGTAATCATGATATTAATGATCGAAAGCGGAATTAAAATTCTCCAACCTAAGTTCATTAATTGGTCATATCTAAATCTTGGAATCGTCCAACGTACCCACATGTAAAAGAATATGAAGAAACATATTTTTACAAATAAAACTCCAATTCCCAGTAAGTTAGCAGTATTTACACCTACATTTTCTACCATCCATTGCATGCCTGGGTAGTTGTAACCACCAAAGAATAAAACAGAAATAATAGTAGAAGAGATAAACATACTAGCATATTCAGCAAATAAATAGAATCCCATTTTCATTGAAGAATATTCTGTATGGTAACCTCCAATTAACTCGTTTTCGCATTCTGCTAAATCGAAAGGAGTTCTGTTTGTTTCTGCAAATGAACAGATTAAGAAAATTAAGAATGATAATGGCTGATAAAAAACATTCCAGTTCATTCCTTGTTGCTGTAAGGAGATTTCTTTTAAACTCATTGTTCCGGTCATCATCAACAAAGCAATCATTGATAATCCCATTGCAATCTCGTAAGAAACCATTTGAGAAGCAGCACGAATAGCCCCCATAAGAGAGAACTTATTGTTAGAAGCCCATCCACCAATCATGATACCGTAAACTCCAACAGAAAGAACTCCGAAAATGTATAATAAAGCAATATTTACATCTGTAGCTTGAAGAATAATGTCTCTGCCAAAAAGGTGTAAACGATCTCCCCACGGAATTACAGCACTAGTCATTAATGCCGTACTCATTGCAATTGCAGGTCCAACTACGAATAAAAATCTATTTGGTGTATTTGGAAAAAACTCTTCTTTAGAGAACAGTTTCATACCATCTGCAAGAGGTTGTAATAAACCTCCCCATCCAGCACGGTTTGGTCCAACACGGTCTTGCAAGAAAGCAGCAACTTTACGCTCTGCCCAAGTAGAATACATTGCCATAATCATTGTTACCGCAAAAACGACAACAATAACAACACTTTTTTCTATAATAAATGCACTTTCCATTTCTTATTATTTTTGATCTTTATCAGTTAATGGAATTGCTGCCATACTAATTTTTTTACGGTCAATATCTCTACCTAAAAGGATGTTCTTTTCTGTGTCGATGGTAACTTTCTCTAATTTTTGAGTGTAATTATTTTGGTTGATTACAGAGTCTTTTTCAAATTCTCTTGGACCTTCAATTACCCAGTCATTCACATCTTTGTGGTCAAAACGACAGCTGTTGCAGATGAACTCTTCAACTTCATGGTACTCATCTTTACGACCCGTTACACGCTGAATTTCTCCACCAAACATCCAAACTGTAGTTTTTCCGCAACATCCTGGAGTTGTACACTCTCTGTGTGCATTGTAAGGTTTGTTAAACCAAACTCTTGATTTAAAACGGAAAGTTTTATCGGTTAAAGCTCCAACAGGACAAACATCAATCATGTTTCCAGAGAACTCATTGTCAATAGCTTTAGAAATACCAGTCGAAATATTAGCGTGATCTCCACGATCTAATACTCCGTGAACTCTGTTGTCTGTTAATTGATCTGCAACTTGTACACATCTTTGGCATAAAATACAACGGTTCATGTGAAGTTGAATATTTGGACCGATATCTTCTGGTTCAAATGTTCTTTTTTCTTCAATGTAACGTGATTTCGGATTTCCGTGCTCAAAACTTAAATTCTGTAAATCACATTCTCCAGCCTGATCACAAATTGGACAGTCTAGTGGGTGATTGATTAATAAAAATTCTGTTACAGATTTACGGGCTTCAGTTACTCTTGCAGACGATTTACTGTTTACTTCCATACCATCCATACATCCTGTTACGCAAGATGCCATTAATTTTGGCATTGGTCGTGGGTCAGCTTCACTACCTTTAGAAACTTCAACTAAACAACAACGACATTTACCGCCGCTGCCTTTTAATTTTGAGTAATAGCACATGGCTGGCGGTACCAAATCTCCACCAATCATACGTGCAGCCTGCAGGATCGTTGTTCCTGGTTCTACGTCTATACTTTGACCGTCTATGGTTACTTTCATCTCTTTATTTTGTTTTTTTAGTTTCAGGTTTCAGGTTTCATGTTCTCACTTGAAACTAAAAAAACTTGAAACTTTAAACTATTTTAAACTTTTATGTTGAAAGTCGGAATATTGAAAAGAATTGCTGTCCTTTTTAACATTATGAACTTTATAACTTTCTGCTTTTTATACTTATACGATTACTTTACCGCCTACTAAATGCTTAACTTGTGAGAAAGGCTCGGCAACAAAGTGATCTCTATTTTTAATTTTTTCTGGGAAACGAACGTGATATTCGAATTCATCTCTAAAGTGACGAATCGCAGCAGCTACTGGCCAAGAAGCAGCGTCACCAAGTGGACAGATTGTGTTTCCTTCAATTTTACTCTGAATGCTCCACAATAATTCGATATCTTCTTCACGGCCTTGACCGTTTTCGATTCTCCATAAGATTTTTTCCAACCATCCAGTTCCTTCACGGCAAGGAGTACATTGTCCGCAAGATTCGTGGTGATAAAAACGAGCAAAGTTCCAAGTGTTTCTAACGATACAAGCAGTGTCGTCATAAACAATAAATCCTCCAGAACCTAACATAGATCCAGTAGCAAAACCACCATCACTAAGAGATTCGTAAGTCATTAAACGATCTTCTCCGTTTGCTGTTTTGAAAATTAATTCAGCTGGTAAAATTGGCACAGAAGAACCTCCAGGCACAAATGCTTTCAAAGGTCGGCTTGAAGACATTCCTCCTAAATATTCATCAGAATTCATGAATTCATCAACACTTAAACCTAATTCAATTTCGTAAACTCCAGGATTTTTAATGTTTCCTGAAGCAGAAATTAATTTAGTTCCAGTAGAACGTCCAATTCCAATTTTAGCATAATCATCACCAGAATTGTTTACAATCCAAGGCACAGTAGCAATTGTTTCAACATTGTTTACTACAGTTGGATTTGCCCAAAGACCAGAAACCGCTGGGAAAGGTGGTTTAATACGAGGATTTCCTCTTTTACCTTCCAAAGATTCGATTAATGCTGTTTCTTCTCCACAGATATATGCTCCAGCTCCACAGTGTACGTGAAGTTCTAAATCATAACCTGATCCTAATATATTTTTTCCTAACCATCCGGCAGCTTTTGCTTCGGCGATTGCTCTTTCTAAGATTTTGAAAACCCACATATATTCTCCACGAATGTAGATATAAGATAGGTTAGCGCCCAAAGCGTAGCTTGAAGTAATCATTCCTTCGATCAATAAGTGAGGAATATATTCCATCAAGAAACGATCTTTGAATGTTCCAGGCTCAGATTCGTCGGCGTTACAAACTAAGTGTCTTGGTCTTCCTGATTTTTTATCAATAAAGCTCCATTTCATTCCCGCAGGGAAACCTGCTCCACCACGACCACGTAATCCTGATTTTTTTACTTCTTCGGTAACTTCATCTGGAGTAAGTGTTTTTAAAGCTTTTTCTACAGAAGCATAACCACCATTTTGGCGATATACTTCGTAGGTTTTAATTCCAGGAACATTGATTTTATCTAATAATATTTTTTGTGACATCTTATTTATCGTGTAATATTATTTTATCATCTCTACAATCAGCAATGATCTGATCGATTTTCTCTTCTGTCAGTTTTTCTTTGTAGAAATCTCCCAACTGCATCATTGGAGCATATCCACAAGCACCTAAACATTCTACACCAGCAATGGTAAACATTCCGTCTGGAGTTGTTTCTCCCATTTTAATACCTAGTTTTTCAGAAGTGTAATCCATTAAATCTTCGGCACCTCTTAAACAACAACAAGAAGTTTGACAGAACTCAAACATGTACTTACCAATTGGCTTTTGGTTGAACATTGTATAGAAAGTTACCACTTCATAAACCTCGATTGGTTTGATCTGAAGAATCTCGGCAACTTTATCTTGCAATTCAATACTAAGCCAGTTGTTATGTGCATCCTGAACTTCGTGCAAAACAGGCAATAAAGCCGATTTTTGTTTGCCCTCAGGATAATGGCTGATCAATTCATTGATGCGGTTCATCAATGCCTCAGTCATGTTTATTTCTTGTTTGTAATGTTTTCTTTCCATTTTATTCTTGTTTTGCCACAAGGGCGCAAAGGCACAAATTTTTTAATTTAAATTCTATGGTCTAAAATCTAAATTTTTTAGGCGTCTAATTCTCCTGCAATTACGTTCAAACTCGAAAGGATGATAATTGCATCAGAAAGCATGGCACCTTTAATCATTTCTGGGAATGCTTGGTAATAAATAAAGCATGGTCTTCTGAAATGTAATCTATATGGAGTTCTACTTCCGTCTGTTACTAAATAAAAACCTAGTTCTCCATTTCCTCCTTCTACTGGGTGGTAGATTTCTGCAACTGGTACAGGAACTTCTCCCATTACGATCTTAAAGTGATAAATTAAAGATTCCATAGAAGTGTAAACATCTTCTTTTGGAGGAAGGTAGTAATCTGGAACTTCAGCATGATATTCGTTTCCTGGAGGCATTTTTTCTAATGCCTGACGAATAATGCTTAAACTTTCCCAAACTTCAGCGTTACGAACACAGAAACGATCGTATGTATCTCCTGATTTTCCAACAGGAACAATAAAATCGAAATCTTCGTAAGATGAGTAAGGTTGTGCTACACGTACGTCATAATCAACTCCGGCAGCACGTAAGTTTGGACCTGTAAATCCGTAAGCCATTGCTTTTTCAGCAGTGATACCACCTACGTTTACAGTTCTATCCAAGAAAATTCTATTTCTCTCGAATAAGTTTTGGAATTCTTCCCAAACTGGTGGAAATTCTTCTAGGAATTTATCTAGTTTTTTGAAAACTTCTGGAGACCAGTCTCTTTCAAAACCACCAATTCTTCCCATATTTGTAGTCAAACGAGCTCCACAAATTTCTTCGTAGATTTCGTAGATTTTTTCTCTAAATTGAAATACGTATAAGAAACCAGTATACGCTCCTGTATCTACACCTAAGATTCCGTTACAGATAATGTGGTCGGTAATACGAGCCAACTCCATAACGATAACTCTTAAGTATTGTGCTCTCTTTGGAACTTCAATACCCAATAGTTTTTCTACTGTCATCCACCATCCCATATTATTAATAGGAGACGAACAATAGTTCATACGATCTGTAAGAGGTGTAATTTGATAAAAAGGACGATTTTCGGCAATTTTTTCGAATGCTCTGTGGATGTAACCAATAGTTGGCTCAGCCTCAAGAATTTTTTCACCATCCATCAACAAGATATTTTGGAAAATACCGTGCGTAGCTGGGTGAGTCGGACCTAAATTCAGTACAGAAAGTTCGCTTCCGTCGTCATTTAGTCTCTCCTTAATTATTTTAGCATAACGATGCTCTGGTGGTAATAATAGTTCTGACATTTTATAATGTTGAATTATTTTTTAGCAATTTGTTGTTGTTCTTCCGAAGAATCTGTCATCCTTATCTGTTCTTCCGCTGTCTTCCATTGGGAATTCTTTTCTCATTGGGTGAGATTGCATTTCGTCCATATTTAAAATACGTTTCAATTGCGGATGTCCAATGAAGTCAATTCCGTAAAAATCGAAAGTTTCTCTTTCCATCCAGTTTGAAGACAAGAAAATATTTGAAACCGTTTTGATTTCTGGTTTTTCGCCGTTTAAGAAAACTTTGATTTTTAATCTTTTGTTTTCGTACCAGTTGTGTAAATGATAAACAACTGCAAACTGACGTTCTGTTTCGTTATCTGGATAATGAATGCCGCACAAATCTGTTAAGAAGTGAAAACGTAATTCTGGATCATTTTTAAGGAAAAGAATCAACGGTGTGATTTTATCAGCCGAAGCTTCTAAAGAAAAAATATCTCTTTCTTGTTGAAAGTTAAAAACATCATTATTGAATGTTTCTACAAGTTTGTCTTGAATTTGGGTATTTTCTAAGGCCATCTTATGAGATATTATATGAAGCTAATAATTCTTGGTATTCTGGTGAGCTTCTTCGTCTCACAGATTCGCTTTTTACCAAGTCCTGAAGTCTCATAACTCCATCAACAATTTGTTCTGGTCTTGGCGGGCATCCTGGCACATAAACGTCAACTGGAATTACTTTGTCAATTCCTTGAAGAACAGAGTAAGTATCAAAAACTCCTCCTGAAGAAGCGCAAGCTCCAACAGCAATTACCCAGCGAGGTTCTGCCATTTGCTCGTAAACTTGTCTTAAAATTGGAGCCATTTTTTTAGAAATAGTTCCCATAACTAATAACATATCGGCTTGTCTTGGCGAGAAACTCACACGCTCAGAACCAAATCGAGCTAAGTCATAGTGAGAAGCCATTGTTGCCATGAATTCGATACCACAGCATGAAGTCGCGAAAGGAAGCGGCCATAATGAGTTAGCTCTTGCTAAACCAACAACATCACTAAGTTTTGTAGCGAAGAAACCTTCACCAGTAACTCCTTCTGGCGGCGCAACCATATTTACTTTTGAATCGCTCATTTTATTTTAGATTTCTGATTTTAAATTTTAGATTTTGAAATCGTAAAAAGTAAAATCAATTTTTTAAATCAGTACTTTAAATTTGAATGCAAATTTTAAATCTCAGAATTAGATTAATCTAAAATCTCAGATCTAAAATCTAAAATCATTTATTCCCACTCTAAGGCTTTCTTTTTGATGATGTAAAAGAAACCAACTAAAAGCAAAGACATGAAAACTAACATTTTTAACATTCCTTCAATTCCTAAGTCTTTGAAGTTTACTGCCCAAGGATAAAGGAAAATAACCTCTACGTCGAATAATACGAACAAAATGGCAACTAAGAAGTATTTTACAGAGAATGGAATACGGGCGTTACCAACAGATTCGATACCACATTCGAAGTTTTTATCTTTAACTTCAGAGGTTCTTCTTGGTCCTAATTTTCCAGAAATAATGATTGTTCCTACCACAAAACCAACAGCTAAAATAAACTGCATTAAAATAGGAATGTAACTGTATTGATCAGATTGCATAAACTTCGGGTTTTATACTTAAAAAATGAGCCACAAAGATAACTTGGAACTCTGTAAAACACAAGCTAAAAAGGGATTTAAGTAGGGAGCGAAATGGCGTTTATGCCTAATTTTTATTGATTATAAATAACATGGTGTTATTTTAATATTTTTTTAAGAATTGGGTAAAAAAAAACGTCTCGATACTTCGAGACGTTTTCTGAGACCATTCAGAGGCAAAAAAAATAAATTGCTATATTTTTCTTAGATTACTGCTACTTTAGCAGCAACTTTCCCTTTTCTTCCTTCTTCTTCTTCATAGCTAACACGGTCACCTTCGCGTAATTCTTCCGCGTTAATTCCTGAAGCGTGAACGAAGATATCCTTTCCTGTTTCTTCGTCTGTAATGAATCCATAACCTTTAGATTCATTGAAAAATTTTACTGTACCTGTACGCATTGTAATTGTAATAATAATTTATAATAAAGCAAATGTAACATATAAAATCATACAAAAGACATGTACGTGTTAATTTTTTGTAAAAATTATTGATTTCCAGTGTTTTTACGTGGTTTATTGCATCAAATTTCATATGAAATACGATAATTTGAGAATCGTTAATTGTAAGAATCTAAAAAAGATCGATTTGTAAGAATTTAATATTTCAAAAAACGGCTGATTTACGAATATTTTGCCCTTTTTGAAATAAAAAAAGCGACTGAAAATTTTCAATCGCTTTTTTTTATTTTGTGATCAATTTTGTTAGATCATATCAATTTTAATGTGTAATTCTTTCAATTGCGCATCATCAATTGCAGCAGGAGCATCGATCATTACGTCGCGTCCAGAATTGTTTTTAGGGAACGCGATGAAATCTCTAATCGTTTCCTGACCTCCTAAAATAGCAACTAAACGGTCCAAACCAAATGCTAGACCTCCGTGTGGCGGCGCACCGAATTGGAAAGCGTCCATTAGGAATCCGAATTGGGCTTTTGCTTCTTCTTCGGTAAAACCTAAATATTTAAACATTAACTGTTGTGTTGCTTTATCGTGAATACGAATAGATCCACCTCCAATTTCATTTCCGTTTAAGACCATATCGTATGCGTTTGCACGAACTTTTCCAGGTTCTGTTTCTAGCAATGCCATATCTTCTGGTTTTGGAGAAGTAAATGGGTGGTGCATGGCGTGATAACGACCGCTTTCTTCGTCAAGTTCTAATAATGGGAAATCTACAACCCAAAGAGGTGCAAATTCCTCAGGATTACGTAATCCTAAACGAGTTGCCAATTCCATACGTAAAGCAGATAATTGTGCACGCGTTTTGTTTGCTGGTCCAGAAAGTACAAAAATCATATCTCCAGGATTTGCTTCTGTAGCTTTTGCCCAATTTGTTAAATCATCCTGATCGTAGAATTTATCTACAGATGATTTGTATGTTCCGTCTTCATTACATTTTACGTAAACCATTCCAGATGCTCCAACTTGTGGACGTTTAACCCAGTCAATTAACCCGTCGATTTCTTTTCGAGTATAATTTCCAGCTCCAGGAACAGCGATTCCGACAACTAATTCTGCTGCATTAAATACAGGGAATTCTTTATGTTGTGCATATTCGTTTAATTCTCCGAACTTCATTCCGAAACGGATATCCGGTTTATCGTTTCCGTATGTTTTCATGGCATAATCGTAGGTAATTCTTGGGAATTTATCTACTTCAATACCTTTAATTTCTTTTAGTAAATGTCTTGTCAAACCTTCAAAAATATTTAAAATATCTTCTTGTTCCACAAATGCCATTTCGCAGTCAATTTGTGTAAACTCTGGCTGACGGTCTGCACGTAAATCCTCGTCACGGAAACATTTCACGATTTGGAAATATTTATCCATTCCACCCACCATCAAAAGTTGTTTGAAAGTTTGTGGAGATTGTGGTAGCGCATAAAACTGACCTTCGTTCATACGGCTTGGTACAACGAAATCTCTTGCTCCTTCTGGAGTAGATTTGATTAAGTAAGGCGTTTCAACTTCGCAGAAATCTAAATCAGATAAATATTTACGAACTTCCATTGCCACTTTGTGACGGAATAATAAGCTGTTTTTTACCGGATTTCTTCTAATATCCAAGTAACGGTATTTCATTCTGATGTCTTCTCCACCGTCAGTTTCATCTTCTATAGTAAATGGAGGAGTAAGAGCAGTGTTTAGGATCGTTAATTCAGAAACTAAAATTTCGATTTCACCAGTCGGGATATTTTTGTTTTTAGCTTCACGCTCAATTACAGTTCCTTTTACTTGAATTACAAATTCTCTTCCTAGAGTTTTAGCCAATTCAAAAACGGTTTTATCAGTACGACTTTCGTCGAAAATAAGTTGTGTAATTCCATAGCGGTCGCGTAAATCGACCCAATTCATAAATCCTTTATCACGCGATTTTTGAACCCAGCCCGCAAGTGTAACTTCGGTATTAATATTTGAAGCGTTTAATTCGCCACAATTATGACTTCTATACATAATCAAAATTTTAGACTGCAAAAGTAAATACAAAATTCAAGATAATATAGTAAAGTGAGAAGTTGATTCAGAATAATTTCAAATAAATTGTTAATTCTGAAATTCCAAAGCGATAATTCTTTAGTTTTGATTCATTAAAAAACAAATATTAATACCTATGAAGAAACTTTTTGTTGCTGGTTTGGTCATTTTTAATGCTTTGAATAGTATAGGACAAAGCACTAATTCAATTAAGTTCACGGCTAAAATCGCAAATAGAAATAGCGATACCTTAGTAATTAGAGGAAGAAATAATTTTAAACAAGTCATTCCGATCGATCAAAAAGGCGTCTTTGCTGCAAGTTTTGATGCTCCAAAAGGATTTTACATGTTTACAGATGGAAAAGAATCTTCAAATCTTTATTTAAAACCAAATTCTGAAATCAATTTGACGATGGATGCCAAAGAATTTGATGAAACAATAGTATATAAAGGTAAAGGTGTTAACGAAAGTAACTTTTTAGCTCAACAAGCTTTAAAAGATGAAACTTTTCAGGATAATGCTTTTAAGAAAGAAGCTGCAGAATTTGCGACTTTATTAGATAATAAGTTAAAAGCAGACACGGAGAGTGTTGAAAAAGGAGATCTTGATCCTGAATTTAAAACTGCATTAAAAGGTAGTTTTGAAAGTTTTCATCAATATGCTGCAGAAAACTATGATAGGGTTTCTAAAGCCAACAAAATGGTAGGAAAGCCTTCTCCAGGTTTTGACTATGAGAATTTTAAAGGAGGAAAAACAAAACTTTCTGATTTAAAGGGGAAATATGTTTACATTGATCTTTGGGCTACTTGGTGCGCGCCTTGTAGAGCTGAAATTCCATACTTACAAAAACTTGAAGAAAAGTTTCACGGAAAAAATATTGAATTTGTAAGTATTTCTATTGACAAATTAAAAGACAACGAAAAATGGAAGAAATTTGTAACCGATAAACATCTTGGAGGGACGCAACTTTTTGCTGATAAAGATTGGGAATCTGAGTTTGTTATGAATTACGGAGTGACCGGAATTCCAAGGTTTATTTTAATAGATCCAAAAGGAAATATTGTGAAGTCAGATGCACCTAGACCTTCTGATGCAGCACTTGAAAATGAATTAAATGCATTATTGAACTAAAATATTTACGAAATTTATAACGTTATCGTAAATTTTAGTTTTTTCTAAAATCTCAGTAAAACCAGTGCTTCAGCGCTGGTTTTTTGTTTTTAAACACTTTTCCAATGTTAAGTTTTTACTTAATGTTACCAAATTGTTAAGCAAAAGTTTTTTTAATGTAAACTATTGATTATATTTGATAACAATTTGATAACATTTAATACCTAAAGATATGAAAAAGTGTGTGATTTTAGCGGCTGTGTTATTCTCTGGAATTTTAACAGCACAAGAAGGTAAACCTGAGTTAGAAGCTGTTGGAAATAAAGTAAAAGCTACTTACTATTATGAAAATGGCAAAATACAGCAGGAAGGCTTTTTTAAAGATGGGAAATTGGACGGTGTTTGGGTATCTTATGATGAAAGAGGAAATAAAACTGTAGAAGGAGAGTACACAGAAGGTTTAAAAACTGGAAAATGGATGTTTTTCAATGAAAAAAATCTTACTGAAGTAGCTTTCGATGACAGTAAAGTGAGTTCAGTTAAGAATATACAAAAAAACGCTGTTGCCAACAGAAACTAATTAAGAAGATTTCTTAGATAAGTAAAACCGCTCTTTTAGGGGCGGTTTTTTTATGCTTTAGATTTTTTGCTTTTGTAATTTCTTCCGTACCAAATTATAAATCCAGTAACAGGAAGTGCTGCGGCAAATAAACTTACTATAAAGGCAATTATTTTTCCTGGCAAATCTAAAATTTGGCCAGTATGAATTCCGTAGTTCATTTCTACAACCTGTAGGCCAAGACTTTTATTTTCGAAGGGTTGCTTCTGAATTAATTTCCCATCATTTGGATGAAAGTAATAATTGCTTTGATGATCATAACGTAAAGCATGAGGATAGGCTCCAGTGCTGATAATATCTCCTTTTTGCTGTGGAATTAGTACAAAAAGCATTTCGGCTTTGGGCTGTAATTTTGTGGTTTCAATAAAAGCACGATCAATTGCTCTAATAGAATTTGTTTTAAATTGTGTGGTGTCAATTACAGGGAGTTTGGTTTCTAAAGCTTTGTCTCGACCAAAATTAAATGACTTGTAAATTCCATCTCCAACCCACTCGTAAGTAAACGTCAGTCCAGTTATAGCAAGAATTAATGCTATTATAGAAATGTAAAAACCAGATGTATTATGCCAGTCATAATTGACACGGCGCCATTTTGCAGACCATTTTATGGTTAAACTTCTTTTTAAGTCGGTTCTTTTTTTCGGCCACCATTGGATAATTCCTGAAATTAATAAAAGAATAAAAATAATCGTTGCGCCGCCAATAATGTGTTTTCCTATATAATCGGGAAGGAGTAAATACAAATGAATGTATTCAACAATAATAAAAAAATCGGTTTCTGGATTTTCTGTTTTTAAATATTTCCCGGTATAAGGATTGAAATAAAGATATAAGGTTTCGTTGTCAGAATAAGTATAAACGATTGCCGAACGGTTTTTTCCGTAATATGAAACCATGGAGACTTTATTCTTGGGAAGAATTTCTTTTGCTTTTTCCTGTAGAACAGTAGGAAGTACAAATGGTGTATTTTGAGGCTCAACCAAACGCCATTCTTTACGAGTAATGTCTTTTATTTCATCGTGAAAACAGAAAATACAACCCGTAACACTTATGATAAAAACAATAAGCCCGGAAATTAATCCGAGCCATTTATGTAGAAAACGTATTTGCGTCTTGAATCCCATTTTTGATTAAAAGCGTAAATGTATACGCAAAATCAATAGAGGGCAAATTATTTAAGCTAATTTTTAAGAAATTGCTTTTTTAGGCTTTAAATGGTAGGCAACATATAACGAAATTGAAGCCAAGAAAATCCAGAAAACATCAATAAAGAAAATCTGAATTTTGTTTTGCATAAAAGAATTCCAAAACCAGTCTCCAGAAACAATTCCATTTGTAATCGGGATTAAGAATCCTAAAATACTTCCTGAAATCAAACAGAATTTGTTGGTAAAGCCATCGTTCTTTTTAATGATAAAGAAAATAGCAAGAATAAGCCATCCACCAAAATAAAGTGTAAATAAATTAGATTGACTTAACGGATAAAAGATTTTGCTCACGATAAATGTTAAAGCTGTAATTGGATACATGCTTAAACAAATGGCCAAATAAATGCGAACTACCGCGGCATTAAAACGTCTTTTCTTTTCGGACATATTATTTTTCTGCCTTGCTACCAGCCAAATCATAACTCCCGAAATAATGACAAAACAAGTTATAATTCCTAAAAGGAAACTTACGATTTTTAAAGCATATCCACCGTAGTCTCCAAAATGAATTCTATACAATACATTTTTTACTATATCCAAATACTTGTTTTGAGTGATTGGATCTTTTTTGGCGATTTCTTTTCCGTCAGCAATTCGATAAATCACTTTTCCGATTCCAGTGAATTTTTTGTGGCTTAATAATTCGCCTTCAACTATAACGTGCATATTAACATCGCCATAATTTTGAATAAAAATGCGAGTAATTTCAAAATCTGACCAGCTCTTTTTTGTTTTTGAGACCAGCTCATTAATAGAAAAAGGAGTAGCTAATTTTTTATTTTCAAATTTATAATCTGGATCTGAATATTCTAATTCTTTATATAATTTGTCCTGATCGCCATTGTACAATGCCATTACAGCTGGCGCGACGATTAAAAGTTTGATCATGAAAAAAGCACCGGTTACAGCATAAACAAACTGAAATGGTAATCCGATCATTCCTAAAGCAGTGTGCGCATCTGTCCAAAGTGTTTTTAGTTTTTCTTTTGGACGGAAAATGTAAAAGTTAGAAACGATTTTGTTCCAATGAAGTAAAACTCCAGTTACGATAGCAAACAAGAAGAATAAGGCAATAAAACCAGATAAATAATAACCAATTGGATATGGAATTTGAGCCAGAAAGTGCAGGCGATATAAAAGTTCTCCTAAAGAATAGGATTCTTCATAGGTTGAAGTTTTGAAGTTTTTGATATTCAAATAAAAATATTGACCTTCTTTTTGTTTGGCTGGAGCCAAAGTATCTTTGGTACCTAGCATATAAACACCAACTCTTTCTTCGATTGAAGGCTTTGAAATAGTTATGTTTCTGCCATGTAAAACATGTTTTTCATCAAGATGTTTCAGCGCTTTATCATAGTCCAATTGAATTTCTCTTGTGATTGCTGTAGATTCACCTCTTTCCCAATTGACGATTTCATCTCTAAAAAAAGAAAAAGATCCAGCAAAGAAAATTACAAAAAGAACGACACTGATAACGATTCCGCTTACAGTATGAGTATGAAAATAGATATTATAATGACGGTTGTTCATAAAAATTATTTCGCCGTGTTGTAGGTTTGACCCAAATAAATAAATAGATAAAAAAGCAAAGTCAATAGGATGTAAATTCCCCATATTTTCCAGCCACTTTTGGCTAAGAAAGCAATCACCATTAAAGCAACCCAAAGAATAAAACCACTAAAAGCCATCGTTATCAATACATCTGCACGACTAAACCAAGAAGCTAAAGCTAAATGAAAAGTAACAGAAACGAAGTATCCTCCTAAAATTGCCGCTGTAATTTTAGAAAAACGGGGCCAAAAAGCTGGATTTAAATATTTTGAATTAGCTGGCATATAGTAATTTAAAAAGATTTTTAATGATAGTAAAGTTCTAAAAGTGCGATTATAATCAGCAAAGCTAAAAGTGCTTTACTGTTTACTTTTTTTAATGGAGTAAGGATAACGATTAAGCTTCCAACTGTCATTAGCTGAATAAAAAACATTAAAGTACCACAGCCTAATGATTTTGTAAAAAGCCACATTACATAAGCAACTACCAATAATAATAGTCCGATAATCTTTGTTGGCTTTGGATTGTCTTTCATCCATTTTTCAAAACCTAAATCATACGACAAAACTGCTCTTTTAGAAGTGTAGTAAAGTGTATAAAAAGCTAAAAAAACAATAAGGCTGGCAATTGTAATCATAATTTTAGAAATTTATAAAAAACTTGTTGTTTGGAATTAATTTAGATAATGCAAATGTATAATTTGAACCTAAACAAAACAAGTTATTCATATTTATTCTAAATAAATTATATTAAAAAAAGCATCTTTTTTTGTAAAATCAAAAAGGGGGTAGATATTTTCTTAGTTTTTTGCATAAAAAAAACCTGCTCAAATAAATGAACAGGTTTTATATGTATTGAAAATTATCTTGATTACAATTCTAAAGCACGTTTAGCATCGCCATTCATCAATAATTCTACTGGATTTTCTAAAGCTTCTTTTACAGCCACTAAGAAACCAACTGACTCACGTCCGTCAATAATTCTGTGATCGTAAGAAAGAGCAACGTACATCATTGGGTGGATTTCTACTTTTCCATTTACAGCAATCGGACGCTCGATAATATTGTGCATTCCTAAGATTCCTGATTGAGGAGGGTTGATGATTGGAGTAGATAACATACTTCCGAAAACTCCACCGTTAGTGATTGTGAAAGTTCCTCCAGTCATATCGTCAACTGTAATTTGACCATCACGAGCTCTTAAAGCTAATCTTTTGATTTCAGCCTCAATTCCACGGAAAGTTAAAAGTTCAGCATTACGAACAACAGGAACCATTAAACCTTTTGGTCCAGAAACTGCGATTGAGATATCAGCAAAATCATAAGCGATTTTGTAGTCACCATCCATCATAGAGTTAACATCTGGATATAATTGTAAAGCTCTTGTAACTGCTTTTGTAAAGAATGACATAAAACCTAAACCTAAACCACCGTGTTTAGCCTTGAAAGCATCTTTGTATTCGTTACGAATTTGGTTAATTGGCGTCATGTTTACTTCGTTGAAAGTAGTCAACATAGCCGTTTCATTTTTAGCTGAAACTAGTCTTTCTGCTACTTTACGACGTAACATAGATAATTTTGTACGCTCAGTTCCACGGCTTCCACCAGTTGGAGTTCCCATAGAAGGTACTGCATTTACAGCATCTTCTTTAGTAATTCTTCCGCCTTTACCAGTTCCTGAAACAGTTGCTGGAGCAATATTTTTCTCGTCTAATATTTTTCTTGCTGCTGGAGATGGAGTTCCTGCTGCATAACTTGTAGCTGCTGGAGCTTGAACTGGTTCTGCTTTTGGAGCTTCCGCCTTTGGAGCTTCTGCTTTTGGTGCCTCAGCTTTAGGAGCTTCAGCTGCTGGAGCTGCTCCTCCTGCTGGTTTAGCAGCATCTGTATCAATTAAACAAACTACAGCACCAACTGCAACTGTATCACCTTCTTCAGCTTTTAGTGTAATTACACCGCTCATTTCAGCAGGTAATTCAAGAGTAGCTTTATCTGAATCAACTTCAGCAATAGCCTGATCTTTTTCTACATAATCTCCGTCTTTTACTAACCAAGTTGCAATTTCAACTTCTTTTATTGATTCCCCTGGTGATGGGACTTTCATTTCTAAAATCATCTTATTTTTTTGTTTAAGGTTTGTGTTGTTTAAAGTTTCACGTTACATTAAACCTGAAACTTTAAACTTGAAACTATTTTTTTATTATCTAATTTGTGTATGACATTTCAGGAAGGACTTTTGCAAATTCTTCTCCTTTTTCTTTTGATTTATTATATTTTTCAGTAGATCTTTTAATTACACTTTCAAATTCTGTTGCACCTTCTTTGAGATCTTCAGCTGTAGCAATATATTCTTTATTCTCTGTAATTGCGTCTAAAATATTTTTTTTCTTTTTCTCAAATTTTTTAGGTGTTTTGTAATGCTCCGCTTTAGGATCAAATGCTACTAATTTTACACCAGCTTTTATTGCGCCCATTTGAGCTTCAGAATCAATAATGTAAATTTTGTTTGGTTCAAGTTCTGCTTCTATAAAACTTGTATTTTCTGATCTAGACCAAAACAAATGTTTTCCAGGATCGCATTCGTAAATCAAATATTTCCCATAGTTAAATTTTCCTAAATATTTTTCTCCATCAAAATATTTAAAATTTATCAACATTCCCATTCCAGAAGACCTTACGAAGTAAACAATTGTTTTTCCCTCGGCCGGTTTCTTTAATTCTTGAGCATTAACCGTTATTGATAATAAAGTAACAATAAATAGAAATACTTTTTTCATAAATCTATCTAAATAAATTTTTATCGAATACCATTCTAATTGCATCTGCATGACGACGTTTTGCACGTGTGTAACTTCCAGATGCTGGAGCAGAATATGCTTTTAATGAAGCCAATCTCCATTTAACAAGATCAAAGTTCATTAACATAAAGCTGTAAGCTCCCATGTTTTTAGGCTCTTCTTGCGCCCAAACATAATCATCTGCATTTGGATATTTTGCAATGATTTCTTTAATCTGCTCAACTGGGAAAGGGAATAATTGCTCGATACGAACAACAGCAACGTCATTTCTTCCGTTGTTTTCTCTTTCAGCAACAATATCGTAGTAGAATTTACCAGTACAGAAAACTAAAGTTTTAACTTTCTTCTTATCTACAGTATTGTCATCAATTGTTTCTTGGAAACTTCCAGTTGCTAATTCTTCAACAGTTGATACGCATCTTGGATCACGTAGCAAACTTTTTGGAGAGAAAACAACTAAAGGTTTACGGAAATTCGTTTTCATTTGTCTTCTTAACAAGTGGAAGAAGTTAGCTGGCGTTGTACAATCTGCAACATACATATTATGTCTTGCACAAAGTTGTAAGTAACGTTCCATTCTTGCAGAAGAGTGCTCTGCACCTTGTCCTTCATATCCGTGAGGCAATAACATCACAATACCATTTTGGTTGTTCCATTTATCTTCTCCACAAGAAATATATTGGTCAATCATAATTTGAGCACCGTTAGAGAAATCTCCAAATTGTGCTTCCCAGATTGTTAAGGCATTTGGATTTGCTAGTGCATATCCGTAATCAAAACCTAAAACTCCGTACTCAGATAAAAGAGAGTTGAAAACACCGAATTTTCCTTTTTTGTTTTCGATTCCGTTTAAAAGAATTACTTCTTCTTCAGAATCTTCTACTTTTACAACAGCATGACGGTGAGAGAATGTACCACGCTCAACATCTTGTCCAGAAATACGAACATCAAATCCTTCTGTTAAAAGAGATCCGTAAGCTAATGCTTCTGCAGTTCCCCAATCAAGAGTGTTATTATCGTATCCTACTTTTCTATCTGTAACAATTTTAGTAATCTTATTGATGAACTTTTTGTCTGATGGTAAAGTTGAGATTGTATTGATGATAGAATCTAATCCTTCTTTAGCAAAAGTAGTATCTACTTTTTGAAGCATTTGCGTATCTGTTACCTGAACAAATCCGTCCCATTCGTTTTTCATGAATGGAGTAATGATAGTCAAATCTTTTTTACGAGAAGCTTCTAAGTTTTCTTCTAAAGCCGATTTGTATTCTTTTTCTAAAGCATTCACATAAGAAGCATCAATTACACCTTCAGAAAGTAATTTCTCTGCGTAAATGTCTCTTGGGTTTTTATGCTTAGCAATGATTTTGTATAAAACTGGTTGCGTGAAACGAGGTTCATCACCTTCGTTGTGTCCGTATTTTCTATAACCTAATAAGTCAATAAATACGTCACGTCCAAATTGCATTCTGTAGTCTAATGCAAAAGATACAGCGTGTACAACAGCTTCAGCATCATCAGCATTTACGTGTAATACTGGAGATAATGTTACTTTGGCAACGTCTGTACAATAAGTAGAAGAACGAGCGTCTAAGTAGTTTGTTGTAAATCCAACTTGGTTGTTGATTACGATATGGATTGTTCCTCCAGTTTTGTAACCATCAAGCTGCGCCATCTGAATGATTTCGTATAAAATACCTTGACCTGCTATTGCAGCATCTCCGTGTACTGCGATTGGCAATACTTTAGAGAAATCATCAGCAAAATGTTTGTCTTGTTTCGCTCTTGTGATACCTTCAATAACAGCTCCAACAGTTTCTAAGTGAGAAGGGTTTGGTGCTAAATTGATGTTGATACTTTTTCCAGATCTTGTTTTTCTGTCGGCAGTAAGACCTAAGTGGTATTTTACATCACCATCAAAATATTCTTGATCGTAATCTTTTCCGTCAAATTCACCAAAGATATCTTGAGTTGATTTCCCGAAGATGTTTGCCAAAACGTTCAAACGACCACGGTGAGCCATTCCCATTACGAATTGTTCAACACCTTTTTCTGCAGCTTGTTCGATTAAAGCGTCAAGAGCAGGAATGATAGATTCTCCACCTTCTAATGAGAAACGTTTTTGACCCACATATTTAGTATGAAGGAAATTTTCAAAAGATACAGCTTCGTTTAATTTATTTAAGATAGTTTTCTTTTCTGCAGGAGAGAATGTAGGTTGATTGTTAGCAACTGCTAATTTATCTTGAATCCACTTTACAACATGAGGATTTCTAATATACATATATTCAATACCGATATGCTGGCAGTAAATAGCTTTAAGGCGATTTACGATATCTTGTAAAGAAGATGGTGCCATTCCAATTGTTTGAGCAGCATCAAAAACAGTTGAAAGGTCAGCTGTTGTTAATCCGAAGTTTTCAATATCCAAAGTTGGAGATGAAGTTCTACGGTCACGAACAGGATTTGTTTTCGTGAATAAATGTCCGCGCGTACGGTATCCGTCAATTAATTTTAAAACGTTGAATTCTTTCTTTAGTTTTTCTGAAACTTGACTGTAATCTGTATTGTCGCTAGTCACGTACTCAACGATCGTTTGCACAGGGTTTTCGTCGTTATAAGTTGTTTGTCCAAAGTCAAAACCTTGAAAGAAACTTCTCCAGCTAGGCTCAACGCTGTCTGGGTTTACTAAATATTGATCGTATAATTGTGCAAAAAACTCGGTATGCGCTGCGTTTAAAAATGAAAACCTATCCATAATATGAGTGAATATACTTTTTGTTATATAGAAAGGCAAAAGTACAACAATCACATTTATTTAAATCTTTTTTTTACGTACTTTTACGTAAAAATTTGTTAAAATAAACGTTAACTATGAATAAAATTCAATTTTCAATCGATTGCAGATATTTTTTTGTGATTTTGGCTGTGTTGTTTTCAAGTTATACTATAGGACAGCAAAAATATGTCATTGACAACAGCAATAATTTTTGGGAGAAAGTACAATTTGGAGGTGGACTCGGATTAGGATTTGGTTCTGGATATACGGATATTTCTGTAATGCCTAGTGCGATCTACAATGTTAACGAAATTGTTGCTGTTGGAGTTGGATTACAGTTTGGTTATTTAAACTCAAGAAATTATTACGAGTCTTATGTTTATGGAGGAAGTTTGATTACGCTTGTAAACCCAATTCCAGAAATTCAATTGTCTGCCGAGTTAGAACAAGTAAAAGTAGATACAAGATATGAAGCGAATATAAACAGGCCCGCTTTTTCTGATAGTTATTGGAATACTGCACTTTATCTCGGAGCAGGTTACAGAACGGGAAATGTTACAATTGGCGCCCGATACGATGTTCTTTATGATCCTAATAAAAGTCTTTATGGCTCTGGATTTATGCCTTTTGTGAGAGTGTATTTTTAATTTGAGGTTCAAAGGTTCATAGCAACATAGGTTCAAAGACTTTGCCTATTGTTAAAAACTAGTCGCAAAGAGAAAAACCTTTGTTCCTTTGCAACTTTGTCCCTTTGTTCCTTACTTATAATAATTTCTGAACCAAACTTTCTGCCATTCTCTTTTTAAAATTAGAAAAGCAACTTGTTCAGCCAGAATTACCAAATCTGATCCGTCGAGTTGTTTGATTTCATTTTCTGGAACATCAATGATATAAAGTAGATTTAAGTATTCAGCAAACTTATACTGAATCATTCTGTAGATTTTTTCGTGAAGCTGAATCTTTAATTCATCTGGCGAAATACTCAACGGGAAATCAATTCCTTCATTCGCCAAATTAAAATCTTTATTAATCTGCTCAATAAGATTTAAGTATAACGTCTCCGCTTGCGCCTGAGCCAATAAAGCTTCTGTATTTACGGGTGCTACAAACATGATATTTTAGATTTTAGATTGATGATTGTAGATTTTACTGAATACTGACACTGATTACTGAAAACTAGACCTTGCGTCCCATTAAATTCTCTCCAAAAGTTCTCAAAACGTCTTTCTTTTCAGAATTGATTTCCATTTTTTCTAACGTTTCAAAGGCTTTAAAAGTATACATTTCGATAGCTTCTTGCGTTGCTTTTGAAGCGCCTGATTCGTTAAAAATCGCTTTTGCAGTTTCTATTTTTTCTGAATTGTCTTCAAGCTGAAGCGTAAATAATTGTTCTAATTCTGATGCTTTTTCGCTTGACGAAAATTCTAAAGCTTTTAAATATAAATACGTTTTTTTGTTTTCGATGATATCACCGCCAACCTGTTTTCCAAAAGTTTCTGGATCACCAAAAGCGTCTAAATAATCGTCTTGCAATTGAAAAGCCAATCCTAAATTTAATCCGAAATCATAAATTAAATCAGCTTCTTTTTCTGAAGTTTTGGCAACGATTGCACCCATTTTCATCGCGGCAGCAACTAAAACAGCTGTTTTGTATTCAATCATTTTTAAATATTCGGGAATGGTAACGTCTTTGCGAACTTCAAAATCAACATCCCATTGCTGTCCTTCACAAACTTCAAGAGCTGTTTTGCTGAATAATTTGGCTAAGTTTCTAAAAACAATTGGTTCGTATTGTTCAAAATATTGATACGCCAAGATAAGCATGGCGTCGCCCGAAAGAATTCCAGTGTTTAAATTCCATTTTTCATGAACGGTAACCTGTCCTCTTCTTAAAGGCGCGTCATCCATAATATCGTCATGAACGAGAGAGAAATTATGAAAAACTTCTACAGCCATTGCTGCAGGAAGGGCAGTTGTATAATCAGTATCAAAAACTTCTGCAGCCATCAGGGTTAAAACTGGGCGAATACGCTTTCCGCCAAGACCTAAGATATATTCAATCGGTTCATAAAGATTAACAGGCTCTTTGTGTATGTTCTGACTTTCTAAATATTCTATAAAAAAATCTTGGTACTGACTAATATTGTGCATAAAATGAAATTCTGATTTGCGTGGCTCAAAGATACAATTCAATTATTAAAAATTCCTGATAAATATCAAATGCTGGCAAACATTTAATGTTTCTTTCTAAATCAACTCAAAATTAAATTGTTAAAAAAATGAAAAAAAACACGGAAACTTTTTTGGTATTCTTAGTTTCCTGTTTATATTTGCACCGTTAAATGGAAACTAAGAACACTGTAAAAGTTTCCATTTTAGATTTGAGTAAATTATAAACTCATTAAAATCAGTTACTTATGAAAACAACATGGACTTTAGATTCTACACAATCAGATGTTTTAATTAAAATGAGACATTCGATAATTGCTTATTTAGGAGGTACAACAAATAAATTTGGCGGTTATGTAAATATTGAAGACAATGAAATTGAAGATGCATCGGTAGAATTTTCATTTGACATCAATAATAAAAATGAGAGCTTTCAATCAATCGATACTAATCTTCAACTTCAGGATTTCTTTGATGTAGATGAGCATCCAATCATCAGTTTTAAGTCGACTTCATTTCAGAAAGTAAATAAGAACATCAATTTCTTTAAAGGAGATTTAACCATAAAAGATGTGACTAGAGTTGTAGAGCTTGATGCTGAATTTCTAGGTGTTAATAATTATAATGGAGAGCAAAAAGTTGCTTTTGAAATTAAAGGCGATATCAAACGTCAGGACTTTGGTTTGGATTATAATTCTTTTCAACACAATGGAGGTTTGGCGCTAGGAAAAGATATTAAGCTAATTGCTAATTTGGAATTCAGTATATAATTCTTAGTAAATCAATAAGTTAATGTAAAATTTTTACAAATTAATTGGAAACTATTTTTTTTGATTTGAGTTTCCGAGGTATATTTGTAATACAATTTGGAGAATTTAAAATGAAAGAGAAAATAATTTCGAAAGCAAGCGAGTTGTTTTTAAAGCTTGGTTTTAAGAGCGTTACAATGGATGACATTGCAAGCGAAATGTGTATTTCTAAAAAAACGATTTACAAATATTTCTGCAATAAGGAAGTTTTGATTGAAGAAAGTACTTCAATGGTTCATAGTCAGGTTCACGAAATTATGGATACCATTATTGCAAAAAATTATAATGCTATTCATGAGAATTTTGAAATTAGAGAAATGTTTCGAGACATGTTTAAAAACAATATTGATACTTCTCCAATTTATCAGCTCAAAAAACATTATCCTGAGATTTACCAAAACATCCTCTCGTTTGAGATTGAACAATGCACGCAATGTTTTAGAGATAATATCGAAAAAGGAATTCAAGAAGGGCTTTACAGAAGTGATTTGAATGTAGAGGTTTATGTGAAATTTTATTACACACTGGTTTTCCATATCAATGAAAATACTGTTTCGGAAAGTGAAGCACAAAGAATAGAATTAGAAGCATTAGAATATCATACTCGAGCAATGGCAACTGCAAAAGGAGTAGAAGAATTGGAAAAGCAACTTAAAAGAATAATCAACTAATCATCATTCCAAAATTAATCGTCATTTTTCTAAGAGAGCGGGAAAGATAAATGACGAGACTATCTCAAAATTTAAAAATAAATATTAACTACTTATGAAAAGAATCTTTCTTATATTTTTGTGTACAATAGGCTTCTCTGCCGGCGCACAAACGACTTTAACCTTGAAGGACGCGGTAAATTATGCGCTTCAAAATAAAGCCGATGCAAAAAAAGCAAAGCTTGAGGTTGAAAACAGCGAGTATAAAATTCAGGAAATACGTTCCAGAGCTTTGCCTCAAATTAGTGCAAACGGTAATTTGACACATAATCCAATTATTCAGACTACTGTTATTGATGGTGCAGGTTTTGGACAGCCGGGAACTACGATTCAGGCTGCATTTGGTCAAAAATGGACATCAACTGCTGGACTTTCTTTAACTCAAGCAATCTTTGATCAATCTGTTTTTACAGGATTAAAAGCAGCGAAATCTACACGTGAGTTTTATCAAATAAACGATCAGTTAACAGAAGAACAGGTTATTGAGAGAGTGGCAAATAACTATTATTCAGTTTATGTACAACAAGAAAGATTGACTCTGTTGGACAGTAATTATGTTAATACGACAAAAGTTCGTGATATTGTACAAGGACAATTTGATAATGGTCTTGCTAAAAAAATTGATTTAGACCGTATCATTGTAAAAATGTCTAATATCGATACAGAGCGTCAGCAGATTAAAAATCAGATTACTTTACAGGAAAATGCATTGAAATTCTACATGGGTATGCCAATTGAAACCCAAATCATACTTCCTAAAGAAGAATTTGAAGTAGTTCCTGCAGCTTTAACACAGGAGCCTAATATTGAAAACAGAACAGAATATCTGCTTTTGAAAAAACAAGAAGAGCTATTGGTGTTCAATAAAAAAGCAATGCAAGCAGGATATTATCCAACGCTTTCTTTATCTGCAGGTTACAACTATATTGGTCAGGGACCTGAATTTCCTTGGTTTGCAAAACCAGAAAGAGGAGTGTACTGGTCAGATTTCTCTGCAATCGCTTTAAACTTACATGTGCCAATCTTTACAGGTTTCGGAACGCGTGCTAAAGTAAGACAAGCAGATGTTGAAATTAGATCGCTTCAGGAAGATATCAAAGACACTAAACTTTCTCTTGACTTAGATTACAGAAATGCCATTACTCAGATTAATAATAATTTGGTGACAATCGAAAATCAAAAAGAAAATATGCGTTTGGCCACTGAAATTCTTAGTAATACCAAAAACAATTACCTTCAGGGATTAGCATCTTTAACCGATTTGTTAGACGCAGAAAATGCCTCTCTTGAAGCTCAAAATAACTATACCAGAGCGGTTTTAAATTATAAAATTGCCGAAATATCTCTAATCAAATCAAAAGGCGAACTAAAAACTCTTACTAAATAACAAATTATTACAATGAAGAAAATAATTATCACAATCGTAATCATAGTCGTGGCGCTTGTCGGGATTAACTACATTTTAAATAAAAATAAGGCGGAAAACGAAGGTAAAACTGCAGTTGTAGCAGAGAAAAATGCAGCAGTTTCGGTAAAAGTGGCAACAGTAAAAACAGAAGATGTTAATCTTGGTTTTACTGCAAACGGAAACTTTGCGCCAATTCAGGAATTGACTTTTTCTGCTGAAAAATCTGGAAAAGTAATCAACGTTTTAGTTAAAGAAGGTGACTACGTAAGAGTAGGACAGACGCTTTTAACAGTAAGAGGTGATGTGATCAATGTAAATGCGCAACAAGCTCAGGCAGTTTATCAGAATGCAAAAGCTGATTATGCGAGATACGAAAATGCATTTAAAACTGGTGGTGTAACAAGACAACAATTAGATCAGGCAAAATTGGCTATGACAAATGCGCAATCTAATTTGACACAAGCTAACATTAACGTTGGAGATACGAAGGTAAAAGCACCAATTAACGGATATATCAACAAAAAATACATTGAGCCGGGATCTATTTTAGCAGGAATGCCTGCAACAGCTTTATTTGATATCGTAAATGTTTCTAAACTAAAATTAACAGTTACAGTAAACGAAACTCAAGTAGCAAGTTTAAAATTAGGAAACACAGTAAACATTACAGCAAGTGTTTATCCTGATAAATCTTTTTCTGGTAAAATTACTTTCATCGCTGCAAAAGCAGATGCATCATTAAATTTCCCTGTTGAAATCGAGATTACAAATAATGCAAACAATGATTTGAAAGCAGGTATGTACGGAACAGCTAATTTTGGTTCGAACAACCAAAAACAAAACTTAAAAGTAGTTCCTAGAAATGCATTTGTTGGAAGTGTGAGCAGCAACGAAATCTTTGTTGTAGAAAACAACGTTGCAAAATTGAAAAAAGTTGTAGCTGGAAGAATCTTAGGAGATAAAGTTGAAATCATTAATGGTTTGAATGACGGAGAAACAGTAATTGTGACAGGTCAAATCAACTTACAAGACGGAAATAAAGTAGAAATTATTAAATAATTGTATCGCTTTAAGTCGTAAGCAATCAGCTTTAAGCCTTTCAAAAAAGCCTAAAGCCTACAGCGTATAGCCTATAGCCTAAAACAAAATATATGAAATTAGCCGAAATATCCATAAAACGTCCGTCGTTGGTAATTGTATTGTTTACAATTCTGACTCTTGGTGGATTGTTCAGTTACAGCCAGTTGGGCTACGAGCTGATCCCAAAATTTGAAACCAACGTAATTACGGTTTCAACAGTTTATCCTGGAGCTTCTCCAAGTGAGGTTGAAAATACTGTAACCAAGAAAATCGAGGATGCGATTGCCTCTCTGGAAAATATCAAGAAAATCGACTCAAAATCTTATGAGTCTCTTTCTGTAGTATCGATTACATTACTTTCTACTGCCAATGTAGATATTTCTATGAACGATGCACAGCGTAAAATTAATGCGATTTTGAGTGATCTTCCAGACGATGCAGATCCGCCATCATTAACAAAATTCTCTTTGAGTGATTTACCAATTATGACGCTTGGTGCGAATGGTAAAATGGACGAAGCCGCTTTCTACGATTTGATCGATAAAAAGATTGCTCCAGTTTTATCTCGTGTACAAGGGGTTGCTCAGGTAAATATTATTGGTGGACAAGAACGTGAAATTCAAGTAAACCTTGATGCAGTAAAAATGCAAGGTTACGGACTTTCGGTTCCTCAAGTACAGCAGACTATTTTAACTTCGAATCTGGATTTCCCAACAGGTAACATCCAAACTCGTAACCAAAAAATCTTAATCCGTTTAGCGGGTAAATATAAAAATGTTGAAGAACTAAGAAACTTAGTGGTTTCTTCTCAAAACGGGATTCAAGTTCGTTTAGGAGAAATTGCAGACGTTCAAGATACACAAAAAATCGCGGAGAAAATTGCGCGTGTAGATCAAAAAAGTGCCATTGTACTTCAAATTGTAAAACAATCAGATGCAAATGCCGTAGCGGTAAGTGAGCAGTTGATTAAAACAATTGGAACTTTAGAGAACGATTACAAATCGGCTCAATTGAAATTAGAAGTGGCAAAAGACAGTACAGTCTTTACTCTTGAAGCAGCAGATTCTGTTGTACATGACTTATTAATTGCGGTTATTCTGGTAGCTTTCGTAATGTTGTTCTTCTTGCACAGTATTAGAAACTCGTTGATCGTAATGGTATCTATTCCAGCATCTTTGATTGCTACATTTATCGGAATCTATTTATTAGGTTATACACTTAACTTAATGTCTTTACTTGGTTTATCTCTTGTTGTTGGTATTCTTGTGGATGACGCGATTGTGGTATTAGAGAATATCTACAGGCACATGGAGATGGGTAAAAGCCGAATTCGTGCAGCATACGATGGTACTGCCGAAATTGGTGGAACTGTAACTTCGATTACATTGGTAATTGTGGTGGTGTTCTTGCCAATTGCAATGAGTACGGGATTGGTATCTAACATTATTACACAATTCTGTGTTACAGTAATTATATCAACAATGTTCTCTTTATTGGCTTCGTTTACGATCATTCCATGGTTATCTTCACGTTTCGGAAAATTAGAGCATATTGAAGGTAAAAATCTTTTTGGAAAAGTTATCCTAGGGTTTGAAAGTTACTTAACTCGTTTTACGAACTGGGTTTCTAACTTGCTTAACTGGTGTTTAGATCATTATATCAAAACAATCGGAATTGTATTAGTATTATTCTTTGGTTCAATCTTCTGGTTAATGGGAGGTGGATACATTGGAGGAGAATTCTTTGCATCATCTGATAGTGGTGAGTTTTTAGTACAAATTGAGATGCCAAAAGATGCTTCTTTGGAGCAGACTAACTTTATGACACAAAAAGCAGAAGCTTTCTTAAAAGGAGAGAAATATGTTTTCAGTCAAATTACAACGGTAGGACAAACCAGTGAAGGTTTAGGAGCTGCTCAAGCAACGGCTTACAAAGCTGAGATCGACGTTAAAATGATCGAGCAAAAAGACCGTACAGATGATGCCAACGTTTACGCTGCTAAAACAAAACGTAAACTGGAGAAAATATTAGTTGGAGCAAAAGTTAAAACAGTTCCTGTAGGTATTTTAGGTACTGCAGAAGATGCAACTTTAGGTTTGATCGTAACAGGTCCGAACGTAGAAAGCGCTATGAAATTTGCAAAAATGGCAGAAGCTGAATTGCGTACTATTCCTGGAACAACTGAGATTAAATTAACAGTTGAAGACGGAAATCCAGAGATCAACGTTCAGGTAGACAGAGATAAAATGGCAGCATTAGGATTAACACTTCAAACGGTTGGTTTAACAATGCAAACCGCTTATAGTGGTAATACTGACGGTAAATTTAGAGCTGGTGAATACGAATATGATATTAACATCAAATACAACGAATTTGATAGAAAAAACATCACAGACGTAAGTAACTTGATTTTCATAAACAATGCAGGTCAGCAAATTAAACTGAACCAATTTGCTACCATTACCGAAGGTTCTGGGCCAAGTAAATTAGAGCGTAGAGATAAAACAGCTTCTGTAACCGTACAAGGTCAGAACGTTGGGGTTCCAGCAGGAACAATCGTTACGCAATGGCAAGAAAAACTAGATAAATTGCAAAAACCAACTGGAGTTAATTACATCTGGGGTGGAGATCAAGAAAACCAATCAGAAGGTTTTGGTACTTTAGGAATTGCATTATTAGCGGCTATTATCTTGGTTTACCTTGTAATGGTTGGTTTGTATGACAGTTTTGTTCACCCGTTTGTTGTATTGTTCGCTATTCCGCTTTCGTTTATTGGAGTTTTATTTGCTCTGGCATTAACAAACAACACATTGAATATCTTTACCATTTTAGGGGTCATCATGTTGATTGGTCTGGTGTGTAAGAATGCGATCATGCTTGTCGATTATACCAATCAGCGTAGAGCTGCTGGAGAATCTATTAGACAAGCGTTAATCCAGGCAAACCACGCACGTTTACGTCCGATCTTGATGACAACAATTGCGATGGTATTCGGTATGTTCCCAATTGCATTAGCATCTGGAGCAGGAGCTGAATGGAAAAACGGATTGGCTTGGGTAATTATTGGAGGTTTGATTTCATCATTATTCCTTACTTTGATTGTGGTACCGGTTATCTATGATATTATGGAGAAAATCATTAGAAAATTCTCTAAAGGAGAAAAAATCGATTACGAAGCTGAAATGGTTGCCGATTACGAGCATACAGAATTAAGCGAAGACGGTTTTAATCCAAAACATACTCATTAATAGTTTTAATTTTTGATAGAAATTTCAAAGTCCGAATTGGAATTTCAAAACGAAAAATCCCAAGTTCCTTAAATGGAATTTGGGATTTTTTTATTGATTTTTTTAAAATATTTCACGCAGATTTAGCAGATTTAAGCAGATTGAATCAGATTATAAAATCTTTTTTTATCTGCTAGAATCTTTTTCAA
Source organism: Flavobacterium potami (assembly GCF_020026915.1). Classification (GTDB taxonomy): domain Bacteria; phylum Bacteroidota; class Bacteroidia; order Flavobacteriales; family Flavobacteriaceae; genus Flavobacterium; species Flavobacterium potami. Next base: position 558,956 of record NZ_JAINUY010000004.1, read on the forward strand.
ATCTGCGTGAAAAAATTAGAAGTAGTTTTATTTATTTATAAAGAAACTATTAATTTCAAGAATTTTGAATTTGGAATTTTTTTATTGGAATTTAAATAAATATTAGCTTTTTCGTTTATTTGCATCTCCTTATAAAATTATTATGCTACAAAAAGATAAATCTGCAGCGATTGGTTTTATTTTCATAACCATGTTAATTGATATTACAGGATGGGGAATTATCATTCCTGTGATTCCGAAATTAATTGAAGAATTGATTCATGGAGATATCAGCGAAGCCGCAAAAATAGGAGGCTGGTTAACTTTCGCATATGCGATAACTCAATTTGTATTTGCTCCAGTTATTGGAAATTTGAGCGATAAATTCGGAAGAAGACCCATTATCCTGATTTCCCTTTTCGGATTTTCATTAGATTATCTTCTATTGGCATTTTCACCAACAATCATTTGGCTTTTCATCGGAAGAATTATTGCTGGAGTTACTGGCGCCAGTATAACAACAGCTTCAGCCTACATTGCAGATGTCAGCACGGCTGAAAACAGAGCAAAAAACTTTGGTTTAGTTGGAGCTGCTTTCGGATTAGGATTTATTATCGGACCTGTAATTGGAGGGCTTTTAGGACAATATGGTTCAAGAGTTCCTTTTTATGCGGCGGCGATTTTATGTATGGTAAACTTCCTTTACGGTTTTTTCATTCTCCCGGAATCTCTTAAAAAAGAAAACCGTAGACCTTTTGATTGGAAACGTGCCAACCCGATTGGAGCTATTTTAGGTTTAAGAAAATACCCAACCTTAATTGGTTTAATCGCCGCAATATTTCTTTTGTATGTAGGTTCGCATGCTGTACAAAGTAACTGGAGTTTTTTCACCATTTATCAATTTAACTGGGACGAAAGAATGATTGGAATTTCATTAGGAATTATCGGTTTATTAGTGGGAGTTGTACAAGGCGGATTAGTCCGTTATATCAATCCGAAAATAGGAAATGAAAAAAGTATTTACGTTGGTTTAGCTTTATACACAATCGGAATGTTGTTATTTGCTTTTGCAACCGAAAGTTGGATGATGTTTGTGTTTTTAATTCCGTATTGCCTTGGCGGAATTGCGGGGCCAGCCTTACAATCTGTTGTAGCCAGTAAAGTAGAACCAAGTGAACAAGGAGAAATTCAAGGAACTTTAACCAGTTTAATGAGCGCTTCATCAATTATTGGTCCGCCAATGATGGCGAATACTTTCTATTTTTTCACTCACGAAGAGGCACCTTTCAAATTTGCAGGAGCGCCATTTATTTTAGGGGGAATTTTGATGTTGCTGAGTACCATTGTGGCTTATTTTTCTTTAAAAAAACATACCGTGTCAAAAACCGAAATCGAGCAGTAAAATAAAAATATTAAAAAACAAAAAAGCCTTCATTCTTAAAGTGAAGGCTTTTTGTTTTTACTTGTATGAAGTATTATTTTTTAATAAACTTCATTGCTTTTTCTTTTCCGTCTGATTTTACATTTATGATATACATTCCGACAGAAAGATTTGATAAATCAATTTCAGATTCTGTACTATTTATTTTTTTGAATAAAACGGATTGTCCTGAAACAGAGAAAATTTCAATGTTATCAATTACTGTTTTATTGGCAATAGACAGCATATGTTTTACGGGATTCGGGTAAAATTTAAAGCCATTAAAATCAAAATCAGGAGTAGCCAGAGAACTATTAAATTTAGCGGTTACGGCAAGACGTTCTGTACTTTCAATTCCGTTAATAGTTTGTGACGCATAATATGTAACGCCATCAACTAAAACAGTTGATAATGGTAAACTGGTTTCTGTACTTTTGTTAGTTTTACTAGTCGAAGTGCCTTTGCTGCTATACCATTTTATATTCTCACCTTCGATAACAATATCTGCTAAAGTCTGTCCTGATTTAAATTCAAGCACAATTTCGGTTTTGCCATTTATAACAGGAGGAGAAGGATCTACAGTAACCATTAATTGAACAAAGCAGCCAGATTCGTCTTGTATTATTACTGTGTAAGTCCCAAAAGTTAAATTTGAAAATATATTATTTGCAGAATATTGATTTAAATTAGGCGAAATAGCATACATTAATTTTCCTGTTCCACCTTGAGCATCAATAGTTACCGTTTGATTTTTTACACTTGCCGAAGCGCTAATTAAATTGGGACCTTGTAATGTTATAGTGCTTGTGTTGGTACAGCCATTAGCGTCTTTAACGGAAATTACATAAGAACCTGAAACAAGATTTGTGAACGTTTTATTCGTTTGAAATAAACTTCCATTTAATGAATAAGAATACGGAGCCTTGCCTTCAATTGCATTAACCTCTATAGTTCCATTTGAAAAACAAGATATAGGAGAAACAATAGACACAGTAAAAAGAACTGGATTCACAGGAGCTACAATAATTACATTAGAAGTGTATGTCGTATTATTATAATCGCGAACATTTATCGTATAAGTGCCAGGTTGAACAGCATTAAAAATATTAGAATTACTATAGGTGATACCATTATCTATTGAGTACAAGTAAGTACCAGATCCACCTGTTGCATTTATGGTAATTGTACCGGTTTCAAAGGCACAATTCGGTTGAAGTATATCTATAGTTGCTATTAGAGTTGGAAGCGATGCTGAGATAGTCACTTTTGTAATTCCTGAAGTACAGCCTAAAGCATCTTTAACAATTACTCCATACATTCCAGAAAGGAGATTATTAAAAGTATTATTTGCTTGTGCCGGAACAAAAACGGAATTATCGTTGTTTAAAAGAGAATAGGTATATGGTTCAATTCCTCCATTTGCCATTGCTGTAATGCTTCCGTCACTGCTGTTAGCAGATGTTGTATTTGTCGCAGTTGCAATTGTGGTTAAAGGTGTTGTTGAAAGTATTGTAACTGTATTTGTCATTGCAACACAACCATTGGCATCTTTTACAAAAAAACTATATGTTCCTGGATCTAGTTTACTTGTATTGAATTGAGAATAGTTGTCTCCTCCTGAAAAAGAATAACTATATGGAACCTGACCTCCAGTTGCATCAATGGTTACAGAGTGCTTATCTCCACAAGTTTGAGGTTCAGTAATAAACATAGAAGCACTTAGCGCAACAGGAGATTGCAAAGTTATCATTGCGTTTTCCATACAACCGTTAGCATCTTTAGCGGTAATACTGTAATTTCCAGCAATTAGATTGGTGAAAATACTTGTATCGTACTGAAATGGACTTCCGTTTATAGAATAACTATACGGAGCCTGACCGTTAATAACATGAGCCATTATAGTTCCATTATTATTACATGTTACTGGAGAAATAATTGTAGCCGTCAAAGCCATCGGGTTTAGAGGCGATACTGCAACATTAAAACTAAATAGGCCATTATCTGAATCACGAACATTTACAGTATAAGTGCCAGATTGTGAAACAGTAAAAACATTAGAATAGTTAAAGGTAGTACCGTCTATCGAATATTGGTAATTTCCACTTCCTCCTGATGCGTTTACAGTTATTACTCCGATTGGATTAGAGCAATTAGGCTGGACTAAATCAGCTGTAGCAGTAAGAGACGCACTTGGATTAGGTGCAGTAATAGTAACTTGAAGGGATTGCGAAATACAATTCTTAGCATCTGTTACAATTATTTCATAATTTCCTGGAGCAAGATTATTAAAAGTAAAATTGGAAGCAGGAGAAATTATTGCTGGACTTCCACTGTTTAAAAAAGAAAAACGATAAGGTAGAATTCCACCAGTCGCATTTACGGTTATGCTTCCGTCATTGCTGTTAGCAGAGGTTACATCTGTATAAGACAAAATTGTTGTCACGGGAACATTCGCCGCTAAAACAGTAACATTTGTAGTTGCGATACAACCATTAGAATCTTTAACAAATAAGGTATAATTTCCAGGAGATAATGTACTTGTATTTATTCCAGAATATATACCACCCATAGAAAAAGAGTAAGCATAAGGAGCTTTTCCTCCTGAAGCATTGATGGTTACAGAGTTCTGATCGCCACAAAATTGAGCTTGAGTAACAACTGCAGAAGCTGTCAATGAGGTGGGCGATTCTATAAGTAAAGAATTGCTGGCAGTGCATTCGTTTGCATCTTTAACAGTAAAAGTATGTGTTCCGGCAGAGAGGTCTGAGAAAGTATTACTCTCTTGATAAATGGCAGAATTATCTATAGCATAACGATATGGTCTTGCCCCTCCGCTAGCTGTTAAGGTGATTGTTGAACTACTATTTTCAGAACAGCTGACAATTTTACTACTTTCACCAGTCACAGTTAGCTCAGCGTAAGGTTCAATAATAACATTCATACTTTCTGTAACGTTATTACTGTCCTTAACTTTTAAATTATAAATTCCAGGTGATAAATTTGGAAATATATTCGAAGCAACATAATTGTAGCCATCTAAAGAATACAAATAAGAACCAGATCCACCTGCGGCCTGAGCTGTTATTGTACCACTAAAATTAGTGCAGTTAATACCAGTGACTGCTGCAGAAACTACCAAAGGCGAAGAAGATATTGGGTCAGAAGAAACGGTAATTGGATTTATAGTTAAGCAGCCTTTCGAATCTCTTACTTCAACATAATAATTACCAGCAGCTACAGCAGTAAACCTATTGGAAGATTGGAAAGGTCTGACTATTCCAAAATCGTTTCTTAAGAGATAGGAATAGTATGGTGTTCCTCCTGAAGCCATTACTGTTATTTCTCCATCGTTACCACCAGGAGTTGTGACATTTCTAGCTGTTGTTGGAGTTAGTAAAATATTGGGTTGCTCTATTTGTAAAGTATAAATCTCAAGACAATTATTCGAGTCTGTTACTTTCACGGTGTAAGTACCAGCTGCTAAATTTGGAAATATATTAGATGTTTGAGCACTATTATTGTTGATAGAATAGCGATAAGGTAACTTTCCTCCGTTAGCAGTAACTTCAATTCTTCCATCTTTAAATCCAAAGCAAGTATTGTCTATTTTTAAAAAAGTAGCTGTAAATGGGGTTAATGAAGGTACAACTAATGTAGAATCTTTTGTACAGCCATAATCATCTTTAATATGTATGTTGTAAGATCCGGGAGCTACATTATTAAAACTGCTTGCGGTTTGATAATGAACTCCATCTAAAGAATATTGATGAGGACTTCTACCGTATCTAGCAGCAAGATAGACTCTCGTGTTTCCGCATTCTGGATAAGAAACACTGGCATTAGCAAATTCTAAACGAGAATTCACAATAATCATAAATGAATAAGATGTACGAGTTCCTCCTTCTCCTTCTACATTTGCAAAAATCTCTTGGTGAGTATCCGTACAAACATAATTTTGAGGATTTAGAATTTCATGACCTTTTGCAGGATCAGAATATTTTAAAAAATAACGGATAGTATAAGTTTGAGAAGGATCTCGATCTTTTGTCAATTCCGCCGTTTTGCTAGTCAAATCAAAAACGTTATCTCCAGCGCAATGAATGATGCTGCTAATCTGAGCAAAAATTAAAGTAGGCAATAAAAAAAGAAAACAAAGTAGAGTTTTTTTCATACGTATAGATTTGTTAAAATGGCTCAACAAATATATCAAAAAAACTAAATTGTCTTATTTTAAATACAAATAATGGTTAAAATAGTCAATAATTGCTTTTCCTTCCAATAAGACATCTGCGCCAATAATGCCATGAACAGGTTTTGCTTTAAAAGATTCTAAAGCCTCATTTACGTGCGAAAGATCAAAAATCACAATGCTAAAATCTTTGCTTTTCCAGCTTCCAATTTTTAATTTGTTTTGAGAAGAAATCTGAGTTTCCATTCCGGTTCCGCCAGCGCCAGAAGCTTTGGTTTTGGAGTTTTTTGCGGCAAGTTCAAAACGTTCGATACATTCAAAACCCACACAAGTATTGGATGCGCCCGTGTCTAAAATGAAATTTCCAGAAATACCATTGATTTTAGCTTTAATCTGTAAATGCTGGGTTTTAGTTATTTTGAATTTTATTTTTTTATAATTCCCTTCTTTTTTGAGAATCTCGTGAAGATTTTCCATTCCTATATTGATTGAAACCCAAAAATAAGCCAATTACAATCAATAAACTAACGATATAAAAGATATAATTTGCTGATTTTTCTTCAACGGAAATCGAACCATAATACACAAAAGAACTCCAGTAATAGGGAGATTTCTTCGCATTTGAAATGGATTTGTCATTTAAATAATCTCGTTTTGCATTAGCATTTGCTTCAAAATAAGAAGCATTGTTTTTGATGTTTTTATAGAAATCTGCCATAAAAACCGAAGTCGTAAAATCATTTACTTTCCATAAAGAAAACATTAAATTCTGAGCACCGGCAAACTGAAAACCTCTCGCAATACTCATTGCGCCTTCTGCTTTATACAATTTTCCAATTCCAGTTTCGCAGGCACTCAAAACCACTAAATCTGGATTGATATGGAGATTATACAATTCAGAATACAAGATTTCCTGATCGTAAAATTTGATACTTGCAGGAATTTCAATATCACCTGAAGAAGCATGCGTACTCAAATGCAAAACAGAATAATTGTTGGCTTCTTTTTTGAAATTTGAAAAACTCGCATGAGCATTTTCTAAATATTTACCGTCAAAATTATTTTGAATCGATTTCATTTCTTTCTTCGAATAACGCAGTTCAAAAGCCGTTTTATCAAAAACAGGAAAAATGCCTAAAACTGTTTTTTTTGCTTTAGAAACGGGTTTAGAATTCAAGTAAATATTTGCCGAAGTATTATAAGCGATTTTAAAATCGTTCATTAAATAATTCATTTTGGCAAAATTTGTCGTATTCGATTCTCGGGTGATCAAAGCTTCAAAAGGCAAGAAATTTAAAATACCGTCGGGAACAATGATGAGGTTTTTATAGTTTAAGTTTGAAGGCAATTTTAATAAATCATAGACCCTTTTTCCATAATAATTGTATCCAACAATATCATTTGTAATAACATCTGCGGTTCTATAATAATCGAGAAATTTTAAAATTTTAGGAATTGCGGCGTCTGTAACGTCAAAATGATTTAAGCTAATTCGGTTATTTTGAAGAGTAAAATAATATAGGTTTTCAACCCCCATAAAATAATAGATCATTATTGCTTTGTCTTTTTCCAACTTTGAAAATAAAGCGTTTAAATCTAAATTCTCCGAAATTGAATTTGGTTTTTCAGATTGAATTTTCTTTAACGAAAGCATCGATTCGTTTTGCTTTTTTATAAGCTGATTTAGTATTGAAATATCCGCTGAATCTGCTTTTTGCTGTTCTTTTAAAATAGAATTGTTTAAATTCTGAAGTTCTTGCGAAAGTTGTTTTTCTTTCGCCGAAGCATTTTTAATATTCGAACGATAACTTTTTAAAATTCCAGATTTTGTTTTTTCGGACAACTGAAAGGCTTCTGCTAAATATTCCGTTTTGCCTTCTTTTCTAAATAATTGATTATAAATGGAAATGCATTTTTCGGTACGATTTCGAGAGCGTAATTGCATTAAGATTTTCGAATTTTCATAAACCAAACCATTCATGAATAAATCTTCGATGTAAAAAGAAAGATCGAAAGCTTGAAGCGCTTTTTTTGGGTTTTTTATCTTAAAAATTTCTCCCTGTAAATCGAGCGCATCAACTAAAACAGTTTCTGCATACAATTGATTTTGATTCGGAAGTATATTTGTAGAATTATAATTCGGAAGCAACGTTTTAAAAATAACCGTAATTTCTTTCGAACTTTCATCATGCTTTCTTTCATCAAAAAGCAATAAAGCTTTTTCGTAATACAAACTTGCCATTTTTCTTGCTTCCTGATTTGGGAGCTCAAGAAAGATTTCAGTTGCTTTTGCTAAATAAGAATCGGCAATTTTAAATCGATGTGTTTGCCGACTGACTGTTGCAAGATTTCGATAAGAATTGGATAAATTTTCCAAATAATTTTTGTCGTTTTCCAAATATTTAACAGCTGATTTAAACGTGTTTTCAGCTTTTTTATACAGATCCTGCGTCATCAAACTCCCTTTAAAACCCAACAGATAATTAGTTCCTAAATTATTCAGTAAAATCCCTTTCTGCGGATTTGATAATTGTTCTGTTTTTAAAGTTTTTTCCAAAAGCTCAATCGCCAAAGAAATCTTTCCAGAACTCTGATAAACATTAGATAAATTGAGAATAGCCGCGAATTTTTGTTTCTGAGCGTCAGGATAATTTTTGGAAGTATTGACAATAAAAAAATACTGTTTTATGGTGTTTTCTGCATTGTCATAATCGCCTAAAACGGTATATAAATTCCCTAAAGGTTTTAAACAAAATTCAATAATATCATAATCAGAAAGTTTCTTTTTTTGATAAAGTTGCCAGGCTTTTTCATAACTCGAAATGGCGTTTTGTGTCTGCCCAAATTGGTTTTCATAATAAGCTTTGTTGCAATTTAAAACCACAATTGCCAACAATTCGTCTTTAGTTTTTGGTTTTGAGTTTTTCCAAAAATCACTTTCAACAGTTCGTAAATTTTGTAACGCTTTCGCGGAAGGACGAGCCACAAAAACATCAATCGCATTATAGATTTGATCTTCCTGTGCAGAAACATTTAAGCTTAGGAAAAAGAAAAAAATTAAACCATATAAGTGATATAAGTTCATATTAAAGTTGTTTATTCTATTAATGTCAGTCTGAGCGAAGTCGAAGACCTTTTTCGTTAAAGCCTTCGACTTTGCTCAGGGTGACAGTTGTATTTTATGAGACAATGGAGGTAATATGAACTTATATCACTTATATGGTGAAAAAATCAAAACTTCCAAATTCCATACAACTGAATATAATTAAAATTCTGTTCAAAATTTATCACATAGCGCGCACCCAAACTTGGTCCGATTCTGGCAAAACCAGCCGTTAAATCAAATAAAAGGCCTGTTTTTACATCTGTAAAACTGTTTTTTACTTTATTAGAAGTTGTAGTCGAACTGATTAGGAAATTTTCTTTATCACCTTCAAACAAATCTGTTTTTATACTTTGATTTTGCTCCGAAGAAACATTAATATTCGCCTGAATTCCCGCACCAATTCCGATATAATTATTAATGTTGTATCGAATTAAAACAGGAACTTCCCAATTGATGTTTTTGTTTTCAACATTTGTCGTTGTTCTTTGGAGCTGTCTGGTTCCGTTAGCATTCGTTAAAAATTCTTCTGAAATTGTCGTTTCGTTATTGTATTGATTTAAAGCATTTACCCATTCTATCTGCCAATAAAAACGATACGATTTGAACGGAGAAAGCGTCGCGCCCACAAAATAACTCGTTGATTTATCTAAATCAGGATAAAAATTGTAACCCGCTTTTGCTCCAATAGAAATTCCGGGCATAAATCGAGTAGTGGCGTAATTGGTAATTATAGGTTCGTTTTTATCAAAAATAATTGCGGTTCGGCTTTTGGTGGTTACTTTATGAAAATCTTCTCCAAACTTCATCGAGTATTTTACAAAACCTTTTGTAGAATCCTTTTCATGGACATTTTTCTGTTCGCTTCCTGGCAAGTAAATATTTTTGAAAGTAAAAATGATTTGTTTCTGTTTGATAATCGTGTCAAGGCAACTCACGGTTGGTTCTTCGCCTTTTGGACAAATTGGACATTCTGGATACATACTTTCTATCTGGAAAGTCTTTTTATCGAACATATCGGGAACATCGGTTTCTAAACGAATTTTTCGCGCCGGACCTTCACCATTATTCTGAAAACGGGTTTTAAAATTGACTCTTTTAAAACGGACTAATCTATAATTCATAAAACGTCCATTCGATCCCATTTTATTTGGATCGTGAGACGTTACAATTTCCATTTCCAGATTTTTTATTTTATGGTTTTTATAACTTCGATTCGGAACAAAAATTCCTCGCATCGTAACCGTTGCACTGGTATCTTTTATCATTTCAGGAGTAGTTTTGAAAGTATAAAAAATATTTCGTGTTTCTCCTGGATTGGCATCGTCGAATTCTAAAACAGAAAGATTATGATAGGTTTTATGGGCATCTAAAAGCGAGGCATCCAAATCTTCTTCTGTTGTGGTATTTCGGTATTTTTTGGTTTTGAAATTCCCTTCGGCGGAAGCCAAAAAACTATTCGAATCGTTTAAATCATCAACCGAAGCAATTAAATTTTCTTTTACTTCACGTTCGCCTGCATAGGTTCTAAAATCGCTTAATTCAAAATTATTGTGTTTGAATTGCTTTTCATTATAAAATAAATAAAGCTTTCCACTCGAAACATAATTCTCTAAATTTTGATAACTTACTACGACTACCATTTCCTGTTCCGGAATAGGATCGCAATTCTTTATAATCGCAAAACCGTTTTGATCGGCGATAGAAGCAATGTCTTTAAAATTAGTATCCGTAATATCATTTACAGCCACTTTTTTCGGACGGGTTGCAGGCGGTTTTCCGTTGTCATAGTTATTGGTTACCGCAAGTCGTGTGGTGTAAGTACCTTTCTTTTTATACACATGTTTAGGTTCTGCTTCTTTGCTGTAATGACCGTCGCCCAATTCCCATAAATAAGAATAACTAGGTTTTGGCGCACCCGCAATCGGAATCAAAGGCGGCGTTTCTGGTTTATAAGAAACCTGATTACCGTTTTGAGTAAAACCAATATTGGCTCTTCGTGTTATGGTGTCTTTAACTTTGGTTTGCCCTATTGAGAGAAAAGAGAATAGAATAAAGAAAATAGACAGGTTTGGTTTCATAACGAGATAGTTTTGGGTTCTAAAATCTTAAAAATCAATTTCAAAACAAGATTAAATGTAAAAAAAAGTGATGAGCAAATCATCACTTCTTCTTAAAAAAGCATTTCTAAGTTACTGAATGGCATTAATTGCAGCAACCAATTGAGCTTCTGTACCGACTGTTGTTTCGGCAAGAGTAAAGGTGTAAACCGCATTTGCTGTTGTTGTCACTCCTTTTATAGCATATCGCCAGTTTCCATTGTCTTCGGTTGCGAAAATGATGTGACAAGCTAATCCAACAGGAATTTGTCCGTAGTGCTCGCTAAATAATCCTTCGGCAGTATAAGTATCTAATTTTGCCAGCGCATTGGTTCCTTCGCCATCATAAGAAAGGTAAACAGCGCTGTTTGTATTATCGTAACCTTCTGGAACATCTACTAAAATAGTTGTTTTTGTTCTTGGATCGCTGTAAAAACGGTCAACATTAGTCCATCCGAAGTTTCCAAAAGTTACATAATAATTGTTTCCTTCGCCTTGTACACCGCCTTTTCCATCAGCGCCTCTTGCATCTTTCCAAGCCAATTCACCATCTTCATCAATAACTCCAGTCCATAAAGTCATTAAATTATCGTAACCATTTGTTAGCGCAGTTGGAACAATCATGCTCAAACTGCAAGAAGTTTGTAATTCGACTCCCCCCTGAGTTGCTTTGATGAAGAATTCACCACCTGAAATCAATAAGTTTTTCTTTCCGTCTGATGTAATTCCCATTGTTGGTTTATTGGTTACCAACATATTTCCTTTGTCAAAAAGTTCGATATATTCAATATCTACCTGACCTGTAACTGCCGCGCCATTTTTGGTCAAACAATCTCCGTTAATGTAAAGCTTTACACCCTTTGCTGATGTTAGAGTTACGACGCCATTTCCCGCGGTCATGGTAAAATTTTGTGTATTTCTTTTTACACCTTTTTCGCTGATGCTTTTAAAAGCGGCTGAAGTTGGAGGCGAAAGTTTGATGTCATCTCCGTCACTATTATCGCAGCTTGCGAAAATTGTAATAGCTAATATTAAAAGTCCGATTTTTTTAAAATTTGTTTTCATAATTTCTAGTTTTTATAAATCTGGCTTGATCGTTTCAAGTGGTTTTCAGATTTGGTTATTAATGATATGGTTAAATCAATTTGGGTTTTGTTTTGTTACCCTTGTTTTTATGTAAAAATTATACAGAGTTTAATTTTAACACATAGAGACATAGTTTTTATATCAAAAAAAGACTTTCAAAAGAGAAATTTATTTCTTTCACATAGTTTGCTATGTGCATTGAGACAAGTGAAACGCCTTTTTAAAGATTCTTAAAACTATGTCTCTATGTGTTTAAATATTTTCAACGAACGGATTTATTTAAAGGCTTTTATGTCGTTATATCAATTGGCTTTAAAATTTGTTACCCTTGTTTTTTGATTTTTTTTATTTAAGCCGAGAGACATTTGTCTTCAAATAGATTTCCGTCTTCGTCAACGGCAACCAAAATGTCTTTTTTGCGGGAGAATTTCAGAATCATATAAATCCACACCATCAGCCAGAATCCGAAAGTGATGATGCTGAGAAACAAATGAAGGTTATGATTGATGATTTTCTTTTCTTTAGATAAAACCACATAAGGCAGTTTTTCATTGTGTTCTGTAATCACGAAACCGTTGCGTGTTTTGGCAGCAATGATTTCGTAAAAACGATCTAAATTTTTTTCGTCTGATAAAGCGTAACTTTTCATTTCTTTTAATTTTTTAAGAGTTTTTAAAAGACTTTTGTTTTGTTACATACAATTGATTGTAATATTGTTACCCCTTGTTTTTGAAATTTTTTAAGATTCTTTTTTTAAATTAGCTGTAAAATGTCTTTTTATGAGTCAAAATAAAATTCATCCTGATCAAAAATATATCGACGGATTAGCTTCTAATGATTCTGTGGTTATTGAAATGATCTATAAAAAGTTTGCACCAAAAGTGGTTCAGTTTGTTCATAATAATTCTGGCGATAAAGATCAGGCGCAAGATGTGATTCAGGAAGTTCTGATTTTGCTTTTTAATCAGGCGAAAGCCAATACATTGCAATTGACTTGCCCGTTTGATGCCTACTTTTTTCTTTTGTGCAAAAGGCGCTGGTTAAACGAATTGAAAAAATCGTCTAATAAAGGGGTAACAATTTATGAGAATGTAGTATCTATCAATGAATCTGCACACGAACTGATTGGACAAGCAGAAGAATTTGACGAAAAACAAAAGCTTTTTGATGCCATGTTTCTAAAACTCGGAGAAAAATGCCAAGAAGTTTTAAAACTCAGTTTTTCTTTAAAATCAATGGAAGAAGTAGCAGCAAAACTCAATGTGACTTACGGTTATGTGCGCAAAAAGAAATCATTGTGCGTAGGCCAGTTGACAGAATGGATTCAGGAAGCGAAAAATTTTAACTCTTTAAAAAACAATTAATCATGAACGAAGAACGCTATATATTATTCGATCAATATCTTCAAGGCGAACTGACCGTTGATGAAAAAAACAATTTTGAGAAACAATTGGCTGAAAATCCAGAATTGGCATCGGCTTTTGAAAGTTTCAAAGAAATGCATTTTCAACTAGAAAATAAATTCGGACAAGAAGCAGAACGAGCAATTTTTACTCAAAACCTGACTCGAATTTCAGATAAATATTTCAATAAAAAGAAAACCAAAGTGGTTTCGCTTAAACCTTGGTATCTGGCGGTCGCGGCTTCAGCGGCCATTATGTTCGGATTGTTTTTCTTTGATTACAATCATTATCCAAATTTCGAAGATTACAATCATCCAGAAAGTGCTTACTTTACAGAAAGAAGTGTCTCTGAAGAAACTTTGAAAAAAGCAGAAAATGATTTTAATGGTAAAAGATATGAAAAGGCAATTCCGCTTTTTGAAGCTATTTTAAAAGAAAATAACTCACCAGAAATTCAATATTTCTATGCCGTTTCTTTATTGCAGGTTGATAAATATGTAAAAGCAGAAGCTATTTTTAAAAAATTAGAAACGGGAAATTCTGTTTATAAAGAAAAAGCAAAATGGAATCTGGCTTTATCGAAACTAAAACAAGGAAAATATAAAGAATGCAAGGAAATTTTACAGACCATTTCTCAGGATTTTGAAGATTATGATGAAGTCGAACGCCTGCAAGAAGAACTGGAGTAAATCTTAAAATTTAAAAAATATTTACTCCATTGTGGAAAACCTCAATCGAATTTAGAATTTTAGTTCTAAATTCGATTTTTATTTTATAAGAAATTACCCAAGAACAAGTAAACTTAACCACAAGCGGAAATGCAAAAGATTATATTATTAATTATTATTTTACTTTCTGAAGCTATTTTTAGTGCTCCTAAAATCACTGAAAATGAAAAACTTGTTGCAACCTGCAAGGTATGGGGGTTCTTAAAATACTATCATCCAAAGGTGGCCAATGGAGAATTGAATTGGGACAATCAACTTTTGGAGAAATTACCTAAAATAGAAAAAGCGCAAACCCAAGAAGAATTTTCCTTAATCTTAGAAAATTGGATTGATGAAATTGGTCCAGTAAAAGAAATAGCGCCAATTATTATTCCGAAAGAGGTTGAACTTTTTGACAAGAACTTCGATTTGAGTTGGTTTAATAATAAACTGTTTTCTAAAAGACTTTCGAAGAAATTAAAATTTATTGAAGAAAATAGATTTCAAAGCCAAGAGGAATTTAGTCCAGAGTTTGATGCTTTTAAAAAGCAGCGAAACTATAATGATTTGGATTATATGGATAAAGAATCCAGAATCCTGATGTTGTTTGCTTATTGGAATGTAATCGAATATTATTTTCCATATAAATATATAATGGATCAAAAATGGAACAAGATTTTAGAAGAAGTAGTTCCTGTCGTTCTGGCTGCAAAAGACAATAAGGAATATTTGGATACAATGAAAAAAATGACCAGAAAACTAAATGATGGACATGTAATGTTTATCTCATATCGATTTCATTGGTCTGGAAAGACGCCGACTTATTTTCCCGCAACAGGAAAAATAATTGATGAAAAATTGATTGTTACTGAAATTTTAGGCGATAGCTTGGCTGCAGCTTACGATATTAAAATTGGTGATGTTATTACTAAAATAAACAACAAAACAATTAAAGACTATATCGCAGAAAAGAGAGATGTGATAAGCGCATCAAATGAAGCTAATTATTTGCAAAGAGTTGTAAATCCTATTTTGACCTCAGATACTGAAAATGTAAAAGTTGAGTTTTTAAAAGATGGAAAGCTTCTAACAAAAGATATGAAATGGTTTGATTACCATGATTCTCATAGAAATGAGTTTAAAAAAGGAGCTCTTAAAAAGAAAGACAATTTTAAACTTTTGGAGAATAATATTGGATATGTTAATATGGAAGTCATAAAACAAAAGCACATTCCTGCTATGATTTCGGCTTTGGAATCTACAAAAGCAATTGTTTTTGATTTGAGAAATTATCCACAAGGTACCTATAAGGAGATTTCAGATTTTATAAGTCCTAGCGAACAAAAATTTGCAATCTATACACAACCTTATTTAAATTATCCGGGGCGTTACAAATGGATGGAGGGCACGACAGCTGGTTTTGAAAACAAAAACAATTATAAAGGTAAAGTTATAGTGTTGGTTAATGAAAATTCATTTAGTCAATCAGAATGGACCGCAATGTGCTTTAAAACTGCAGGAAACACTACAATTATTGGAAGTCAGACAGCAGGAACCGACGGAAATGTATTTGAATTTGAGTTTAAAGAATTTCATACTGGATTTACTGGAATTGGCGTTTACTATCCAGATGGAAGAGAAACCCAAAGAATTGGCATTATTCCTGATATAGAAATAAAACCAACCATAAAAGGAATTCAGGAAGGCAGAGATGAAGTTTTGGAACGCGCTTTGCTATTTATTGAAACAGGAAAATAAAACGAAATTATCATCCTGAAGAACGAAGGATCACACTAGTTAATTTGCGGAAAAAATGGGGGTTTTCTTTGCGAAGCTACTTGTGAGGTTCTTCGTTCCTTAAGAGGATAAAAGATTAGTTTTAATTTGTAAACCTTTGCCAAAGTGTAATACTTAGGTAAAGGTTTTTTTCTTTTTTAAGATATTCAATAAAAAAAAATCCGTTCAAATCGGCGTTTTCACAAAGTGAATCTGTGTTATCCGCGTCCCATTTTATCTGGAATTGCTATTCTTTTATTATTGTCGTAATTTTGATGACTTTAAAATGATAGCCTTGAATTCAACACCCATAATTACCGATACACACACACATTTATATTCTGAAGAATTTGATCAGGATCGTGACGAAATGATTCAGCGCGCCATTGCTGCCGGAGTTACCCGCTTTTTTATTCCAGCCATTGATGCGGCTGCCACGCAGTCCATGTACGATTTAGAAAAAAAATATCCTGAAAATGTATTCCTGATGATGGGTTTGCATCCCACTTACGTGAAAGATAATTATCTGGAAGAATTACAGCATGTTGAAACAGAATTATCCAAAAGAAAATTCTATGCTGTTGGCGAAATAGGAATCGATTTATATTGGGATAAAACCCATTTAAAAGAACAGCAAATTGCTTTTAAAAGGCAAATCCAGCTTGCAAAACAATACAAATTACCCATTGTAATTCATTGCAGAGAAGCTTTTGACGAAATCTTCGAAGTCTTAGAAGAAGAAAAATCTGAAGATTTGTTTGGGATTTTTCATTGTTTTTCCGGAACTTTATTACAAGCGCAACAGGCCATTTCTTACAATATGAAATTAGGAATCGGTGGTGTTGTAACATTCAAGAACGGAAAAATAGATCAGTTTTTAAATGAAATCGATTTGAAACATATCGTTCTAGAAACAGATTCACCTTATTTAGCGCCAATTCCTTACCGAGGAAAACGAAATGAAAGTAGTTATTTAGTCAATGTTATAGCGAAACTAAGCGATATTTACGGTGTTTCTACAGAAGAAATAGCAGCAATAACAACACAAAATTCAAAAGACGTGTTCGGGATTTAACCCAAGCCTTACAAAACTTTAATTTTTTTTTTGTTCTTTTGCCCACTTAAACCCAAATAAATAATGCAGAGATTTGATGCCATTCGACCGTTTTATGATTCCGAAATAAATGAAGCCCTTCATAATGTTGTCAATCATCCTATGATGAAAACTATGATGAACTTTACTTTTCCGGAAGTAGAAGATGAGGTTTGGAAGGAACAATTGAAGAAAACACATTCTATTCGTGATTTTCAATGCAACTTTATTTACAACACTATTCAAAAAGTTTTAGAAAAAAGCTCTGAAGGATTAACCACTTCAGGTTTTGAAAAACTGGAACCTAATACTTCTTATTTGTTTATCTCGAATCACAGAGATATTCTTTTAGATACGACTTTATTAAATGTTTGTTTGTTCGAACATGGTTTAGTAATGACCGCATCGGCAATTGGAGACAATTTGGTTAAAAAAGCTTTCTTGGCGACTTTAGCTAAATTAAACCGAAACTTTTTGGTTCTAAGAGGATTAACGCCTCGTGAAATGCTTCAAAGTTCGAAGTTATTGTCTGAATATATGGGACAATTATTGCTTCGCGAAAACCGTTCGGTTTGGATTGCCCAAAGAGAAGGAAGAACAAAAGACGGAAACGACGAAACCAATCCTGGCGTTCTAAAAATGATCGGAATGGGTTCTGATGAAGAAAATTTAATGGATTATTTTAAGAAATTAAAAATCGTTCCTGTTTCGATTTCTTACGAATATGATCCGACAGATGTTTTGAAAATGCCGCAATTAATGGCAGAAGCAAACAACGAAGTTTACGTAAAAGATAAAAACGAAGATTTCATGACCATTTTGAGTGGTATCATGGGAACTAAAAAAAGAATACATATTTCTGTTGGCGATGTTTTAGATACTCAAATCGATCAAATTGTAGCAGAAAATGACAATGCAAACAAACAGGTTCAGGCTTTGGCACAAACAATTGATGATATGATTTTGAAAAACTATCAGTTATGGCCAACTAATTTTATTGCTTACGATATTTTAAACGAAACAGATAAATTCGCAGACAAATACAAAGAAAGCGAAAAACAACTTTTTGAGCGTCGTTTAGAAATGAGAATCGGAAGCGATAATCCTGTTACCAGACAAGGCTTCTTGGCTATGTACGCCAATCCAGTTGTCAATAAATTAAAATACCAAGATGTCATCTAAAGCAAAAATATTGTTGATTTATACCGGAGGAACCATCGGTATGAGCAAAGACTTTGAAACAGGAGCGCTTAAGGCCTTCAATTTTGGTAAATTAATTCAGAAAATTCCAGAAATAAAGCAATTGGACTGTGAGATCGAATCGATTTCATTCGAACATCCGATTGATTCTTCTAATATGAATCCTCAAATGTGGACCAAAATTGCCACAATGATTGAGGAAAACTACGCTTCTTTTGATGGATTTGTAGTCCTTCACGGATCAGATACCATGTCGTATTCGGCTTCAGCATTGAGTTTTATGCTGGAGAATTTAGCAAAACCGGTTGTATTTACCGGATCGCAATTACCAATTGGAGATTTGCGTACCGATGCAAAAGAAAACCTGATTACTGCGATTCAGATTGCATCGCTTTTAGAAGACGGAAAACCTGTTATTACAGAAGTTTGCTTGTATTTTGAATACAAATTATACCGAGGAAACCGAACTTCTAAAGTAAATGCGGAACATTTTAGAGCTTTTACAGCACCAAATTATCCAGAATTGGTAGAATCTGGCGTTCACTTAAAATTGAACAGACATTTATTTCTTCCAATAAATAAAGATGCCAAACTGATTGTTCACAAAAACTTAGACAATCACGTTGCCATAATCAAAATGTTTCCGGGAATGAGCGAAATTGTTTTGGCTTCGATTCTGGCAACGTCAGGTTTACGAGGAATTGTTCTGGAAACTTACGGTTCTGGAAACGCACCAACCGAAGATTGGTTTTTGAATTTAATTGAAAAAGCCATTAAATCTGGAATGCACATTGTAAACGTAACCCAATGTTCCGGCGGAAGCGTTAATATGGGACAATACGAAACCAGTACAGCTTTAAAATCTCTTGGAGTTATTTCTGGAAAAGACATTACTACAGAAGCAGCCATTACCAAATTAATGTATTTGCTTGGACATAATATTCCACAAAAGGAGTTTAAAGATATTTTTGAGACTGCACTTCGCGGGGAGATATCTTAAAGTTTAAAATCCAATATTTAAAAATCCAAATTTCAACTTGTTTACGTGAAGAACTTTGTCAAAGTTTAAAACTTTGACAAAGTTGAACGCATAGTTGTTCTTAAGCAAAAAAATGGAATTTGGACCCGAGCGATAGCGAACTGGCGAAGCAATTTCTTAATTGGAATTTCTGTACTCAACAGGACAAGTTTCCAAATCATCAATCACAATAGCTTTGTGTTTTTTGTAATACAAATAAACAAGCACAGAAATAATACAAATAACGCCTTGAATCGCAACGGTTGTTCTTACGCCAAGCGAATGAGAAACGTAACCAATAATTAAACTTCCCACAGGAATCATTCCCTGATATGCCATCATATAATAACTGATACTTCTAGAACGCATATTGACAGCACTGTGCGTTTGGATGTAAATGTTGATAGAAGAAGTTTGACCCATCATTCCGATTCCGCTAAGCGTCATACAGATTAAGGCAATTGTAATACTGCTTGAAACGGCTAGAATAATCACGCTGAAACCTAGAAGCAAACTCGCAGCAATCATCAATTTATTCATGTTTTCTGCAGATTTCAAATTGGCTAAATAAATTGCAGATAAAACAGAACCAATTCCGGCAGCGCTTTCGAACCAGCTGAAAGTTTCGGCGTTTCCGCTAAAAATATCTTTGGCGAAAACGGGCATTAAAGTATTGAAAGAAATTACAAATAAACTACTACAAGTTAACATCATCAGCATTCTAGCCATTTCGGTTTCTTTTTTCACATAGTCCAAACCTTCGATAAAATCTTCCAACATATTCAATTTGTTTTCAGCTTTAATGTGCGGCGTAATTTTCATCATCATTAAGGATATCAAAACCGGAACATAACTAATGAAGTTCCCGATAAAACAAATGTCTTCACCGTATTCGTGCAGAATAATTCCGGCAAGCGCTGGTCCCGCGATTCGGGCAAAGTTGTTCAAAGTAGAGTTTAAGGCAACCGCATTTGGAAGATCTTCTTTGTTGTCGACAATATCAATCATCATGGTTTGGCGACACGTCATATCAAAAGCATTGATAATTCCTTGAATTAGACTCAGAGCCAAAATAAAGTTGATGTTGTATATTTTAAGATAAATCAACAAAGCTAAAGTTCCTGCTTGAAGCATTGCTAAAGACTGCAAGAACAACATTGTTTTGTGTCTGTCGTAACGCCCGATTATACTTCCTGCCAAAGGAGCCAGAAACAAAGACGGAATCATACTTAAAAATGTCGCTAATCCTAGTAAAAACACAGAACCCGTTATGCTGTAAACCATCCAGCTTACTGCTGTTTTCTGCATCCAAGTTCCGATAACAGATACAGATTGACCGTAGAAAAATAGTTTGAAATTTTTTGATTTTAAGGCTTTAAACATGACTCTAAATATTTAATACAAAGGTCGGGATTATGATAGCATTAGAAAAATTAATAATTTTACTGATAATAAGTATTTAAACTTATCAATATGGAAATTTATCAACTACAATATTTTATTAAAACAGCTGAGGTTTTGCATTTTACCAAAGCAGCAGAATTGTGTTTTGTCACGCAATCTGGACTTTCGCAACAGATTAAAAAACTAGAAGAAGAATTGGGATTGCCCTTATTTAAGCGAATTGGAAAAAAAGTACAATTGACCGAAGCCGGTTCGGTATTTTTAGTTCATGCCAAGAAAGTAGTCGAAAATATCGAAAACGGAAAACAGGCCATCGAAGATTTGAACGAAATGATTGGCGGCGAATTGCGAATTGGTGTTACCTATATTTTTGGATTGCTTATTTTACCTGTCGTTCAAGCGTTTGCGAAACAATATCAGAATCTGAAAATTATTGTCGAATATGGAACAACCGAAGCGTTGGAAAAAAAATTACTAAATAACGAATTGGATGTGGTTTTGGTTATTTCTTCACATCCTATTGAACTTCCAATCCAGAAAGTGCCTTTGTTTATTTCGAATATGGTAATGGCGGTTTCGAAAACGCATCCTTTGGCGCATTTGGATAAAATTGCTTTCAAAAAAATGGATGAAATCGAGTTGGTTTTACCCGGAAAAGGATCGAATTCAAGAGAATATGTTGAAGTATTGTTTCAGAAGTTTAATATGACGCCCAAAATCTCAATCGAACTGCATTCCATCCATGCATTATTACAAATGGTAGAAAACAGTGATTGGGCAACCATTGTGGCTGAAAAAGCCCTAAAAGGCTGGGATCAGCTTAAAGCAATTCAAATTACGGGCGTTGTCACTAAAAGAGAGTCGTTTATGCTGACCATTGGAGGTTACCAGAAAAAGGCAGTAAAATTATTCATGGAAGAGTTTAGAAAAAGCATTTAAAGTAACTTGTGTTTTGACTTTGTAAAGTCAATTTTTTTTGTTTCTTTGCAGACCAAATAGAAAGGTGTCCGAGTGGTTTAAGGAGCTAGCCTGGAAAGCTAGTATATGGGTAACTGTATCGAGGGTTCGAATCCCTTCCTTTCTGCGAGATAAAAACCAGTGATTTCATTTTAAGAAATTACTGGTTTTTTGTTTTTTGAAAAAATGAGAATAAAAGCTATCTTTAATTGAATTTAATTTTAGAATTACAATTAGATACATGAAATCAACCGTATTAACTTTCCTTATAATTCTTCTTTTCTCTTCCTGTGCCTCATTTTCAGACAAAATGATTAAAGAAAACAAATCGGCATTATCAGAAAATGATTTGTCAAAACTGGAAGGGAAATACGAATTGTTTCCAGATTTAAAATACGATGAAAAAGGAAATGCAACAACAATAGATTCGCAAGAATCTAGGGCGAGATACAACTTGAATTATTTTATAAAATCGGAAAAATCAAAATTCGACTATTCACAAGGATATGTTGTTGAGGTAAAACTTTTGGATAAAAATCGTTTTCAATTTATTACCCAAAAAGACAATCAAATAATTGAAAATATTGAAGTTGGAGGAAAACTAAAAAACGGACTTTTCTATCTGGATAATAAATACTTAAAACGTAACGGAGTTCCATATCTTGCAGGCGGTTACGATAATCATAAAACAAGAATTGGACTCTCAAAAGATAACGGACTTTTGGTGAATTATGCTTATGATAATTCGGGTGCGGTTTTGTTTATGTTTTGGGCTGGCTCTTCTTATAATCTGGGTTATCATTACAAAAGAATTGAATAATGTATAAATACTATTTTCGCCCCGGTTATCAATCAGGGAATCTTTTGATTGAAGTTTTTGATGGCGCAGAAAATGAAACTTTTGTTTCTGATTTTGTTCATGCTTTAGGCGAAATAAATCCAAAAATGACAGATGTTTTAGATTTGTGGATGAACGATGAAGTGCTTTTAACTTACGATTCTGAAATTGGACCGTTTACGATTTCAAAAGATATTTGGGGTTTTGCTTTTATAACCGCAGAAAATAATCAAGAGGGTTTGGGTAAAATAAATTCTGTTTTAGAAAAATCGGAATTCTTTGAGAAAGTCGAAGTTGATTTCGAAAATTACAAATAAAAACGAAAACGTCTAGTCTAGCCCCGATAGAAGCGGCATCCTTTTGTGGCGGGGTTCGCCGCAAAAGATACAGCGGATAGCGGGACTAAACGTGTTTTGAAAACGAGATTTCTGCTCCTTAAATATAAAAAATCAATAAATACATAGTCGCGAAAAGTTATTTTTAAAATACGGTTTCCCGTATTCTTTTATTCTAGAAATATTCTATATTTGACTCCTGTGTAATATAAATAACTTGATGGATTTACCTCCTTATTCGCCAGGATTGCATAAACTGGTTACTTTACATGTCGATAAAACTTCGAAGCTGACCGATAGCAAAGGTTTTGTTGCGATTACCAATTCCATTTTAGAAAAATACGAACTTGAAAAGGTTGGCGCTGTTGTGCATGATTTTGATAATGACAGTTTTACAATCTCGTACTGCCTTAAAGAATCGCATATTTGTATACACACTTGGCCAGAATACAATCAGTTGACTTTGGATGTTTATTTGTGTAATTATCTTCAGGATAATTCGCAAAAAGTGCGTGCTGTAATGGCTGATTATGTGGCTTATTTTGAAGCAGAAATTATTAAAGATTTTGAAATTAACCGATAAGATATGAAGATTCCTTGTTACGACTGTAATACAGAAACCGAATTAGAGGTTGGTTTTGAGGTAGTAAATTTTGTTTGTCCAAAATGTCGAAGCGTTTATGAAGCCGACGATGAGGGAAAATTTAGAAGAAAATCAAAATACAAAGCCGAAACAGAACCGTTTCCGTTAGCTGTTGGCGATATTGGTTTCTTAAAAGGAAGCGAGTATAAGGTGACGGGCATCCTGAGAAAAAAAGTGAATCCTGATTATAGATGGACAGAATTTATTTTGCAAAATGAAGCCAAAGAGTTTCTTTATCTATCTGTTTCAAATGGACATTGGATGATGCTTACCGAAATGGAAAAGATCGATGATCTTAAAAAAGGCACTAAATTGCTGAACTATGATGGTAAAAATTACGATTTATTCGAACATTCGGATGCTGAAATAATTGATGCAAAAGGTTTTTTTGATTTCAAAATTCCAAATAAAAAAGCACACTTGGCTGAATATATAAATCCGCCATACATTGTTTCTGTTGAAAAAATGAATAATATTCAGACCGCTTTTCATGGAGAATATGTTCGAAAAAGTGAAATCAAAAAAGCATTTCCAGACATAACATTACCGTATCAGTCAGGAACGGGAATGATTCAGCCCTCTCTTTTTGATTTGACCAACACGGCGGTTATTTTCTGTCTTTTTGCTTTACTGATCATAACGGCAAACTGGTTTATTTACAGAAATCAGTTTGAGCAGAATGTTTTTTCTAAAACAATAGAATTTAGTCAGTTTGATAGTAAAGAAATTACCAGTCCAACTTTTGTATTGAAAGGTGGTTCGGCTCCTATGACAATTAATGTTTCTACAGACGTTGATAATTCATGGGCCAATCTTAATATCGCTCTGGTTAATGAGGAAACAAGTGATGAAATTAATGCCAACAAAGATATTGAGTACTATTCTGGTTATACTGATGGCGAATATTGGAGAGAAGGAAGCAGTTCTGAAAAATTTAATATTTGTGGTGTAAAACCAGGAAAATACCATCTCGTAATTACACCAATGAAAGCACCTGAGGATCTTAAAAACAATGCCATGCGTATCAATGTAGTCTGGAATGAACCTTCTAGTAGAAATGTCTGGCTGGTGATTATTGGGATGATTGTAATTTTCTTTATCATACGTTTTTTTAAGAATCAATTTGAGAAAAATAGATGGGCAGACAGTTCTTACTCAAATTACGAATAAGTTAATATGAAAAAAATCTCTGATTTCTTCAGCAATAATTGGGCTTCATTGGCAATTGGATTCTTTTGCTTTGGAGTTTATATCTATTTTGCTCTTGCCGGAAACCGAATCTGCGATTGCGAAAGAACCGAAAAATACAGCACGGCAGGAAGCCGAACATCTTATAACCGTTTTTATCACAAATAAAAAATCAATTAATATGGAATTAATTCACGCACAACCAATTGTAAATTCAATTATTTATTCTCTTCTAGGGATTGTTATTTTGTTAATAGGTTATTTTATTATTGAAAAACTGACTCCAGAAAACACTTGGAAAGAGGTTGTAGAAAAAAATAATGTTGCTGTTGCGATTGTTCTGGCAGCATTTATCATCGGAATTTCCATGATTATTAGTGCCGCAATTCATGGGTAAAAAGTTTCTTAGGTTCGAATTTCTTTTACTTTTTGCCGTATTTATAATTGCTACCTGCGGACTAATCTACGAATTGGTTGCAGGAACTTTGGCGAGTTATTTATTAGGCGATTCGGTAAAACAATTTTCGTTTATTATTGGCGTATACCTGTTTTCGATGGGTATTGGCTCTTTTTTTTCAAAGTTTTTTCATAAAAATCTACTCAACACTTTTGTTGAAATCGAAATATTGGTTGGACTTATCGGAGGTTTAAGTTCTGTGGTTTTGTTTCTATTGTTCGAAAGTGTTGGTTCATTTCAGTTTATCTTATATTTATTTGTTTTCGTAACCGGATTTTTGGTCGGATTGGAGATTCCGCTTTTAATGAATATTTTAAAAGACAGAGTCGAGTTTAAAGATTTGGTTTCGAATGTTTTTACGTTTGATTATATCGGAGCTTTGTTGGCTTCAATTCTGTTTCCGTTGGTTTTAGTGCCAAAATTAGGGATTATGGGAACGTCTCTTTTCTTCGGAATGATCAATGTAAGTATTGCGATTGTTTTGTGTTTTTTGTTGAAAAGAGAATTAAAAAAGGTCTATTTTCTTAAAATGAAAGCCATTTTCTCCTTTGTATTATTACTCGGAGTTTTTGTTTTTTCGAACGATATTCTAGCGTATTCTGAAGGGAAATTATACGGAGAAAATATTATTTATACCAATTCAACTCCTTATCAGCGTATTGTTTTAACACATAATAAGAGCGATTACAGGCTTTATCTGAATAATAACCTACAATTTAGTTCGGCAGACGAATATCGTTATCACGAGGCTTTGGTGCATCCCGTAATGTCAATGGCAAAAAGCGTTAAACATATATTGGTTTTAGGTGGCGGCGACGGTTTGGCAGTTCGCGAAATCTTGAAGTACAAAGATGTCGAAAAAGTAACTTTGGTCGATTTGGATGAAGGAATGACAAAGTTGTTTAAAACGAATACCGTTTTAACCAATTTCAATCAGAATTCGTTGAACAATCCAAAAGTTACCGTAATCAATACCGATGCTTACATTTGGGCAAAAAGCTGTAAAGAAAAGTACGATGTTGCCATAATCGACTTTCCAGATCCTTCCAATTATAGTTTGGGAAAATTGTATTCGCTGAATTTTTATCAAACCATAAAAACTATTT
This sequence comes from Flavobacterium potami, assembly GCF_020026915.1. Lineage (GTDB taxonomy): Bacteria > Bacteroidota > Bacteroidia > Flavobacteriales > Flavobacteriaceae > Flavobacterium > Flavobacterium potami. Next base: position 584,957 of record NZ_JAINUY010000004.1, read on the forward strand.
TACAACCAGATGCTGCGGTCGTAATTCAAACTACTTCTCCTTATTTTGCGCCAAAATCTTTTTGGTGTATCAATAAAACCGTGATGCAGGTTTTTCCGCAGGTCGATGCGTATCATGCGTATGTTCCGTCTTTTGGAGAATGGGGGTATACGATTGCCATAAACGGTTTCGGAACCACTTTTAATTCCGTTAACCGAAAAGCAGACAAATTGAAGTTTTACAATTATCAATTTGACCGTTTCAATTATTTTACAAACGATATGATTTCCAATCAAGTTGAAATTAATCGTTTAGACAACCAGATTTTAGTACGCTATTTTGATGAAGAGTGGGGAAAACTGCAATAAATCTAGAAGGAATTTCATAAAAGGAGTTGGAGCTTCTTTACTTCTCATTCCGTTTCTGCAGTTTTGTTCTGATAAAATTGCAGTAATGATGATTCGTTTGTCTGGAACCAAACATTTACTCGGACATCGCTTATGGATTAAAGATTTTCCAAAACCAACCAAGCAAATCGAGATTCCGTATCTGATTGTTGGCGGCGGAATTTCCGGTTTAAGTGCGGCGCGACAATTTCAGAAAAAAGGAATTTCAGATTTTTTAGTAGTAGAATTAGAAAATCATTTGGGTGGAAATTCTTCAAATGGAGAAAATAAATATTCCAAATATCCTTTGGGCGCACATTATCTTCCTTTGCCGAATTTTCAAGATAAAGAACTGCTTCAATTTTTAGAAGAAGAGAAAATAATTCTGGGATATAACGAAAAAGGATTTCCCATTTTTGATGAATTGCAATTGACTTTTGCGCCAGACGAACGTTTGTTTTACAAAAACAATTGGCAAGAAGGCGTAGTGCCAAAAGAGGGAAATTTGATTTCAGATGATTTGGAGTTTGAGAAATTCTTTAAACAAATGGATGTTTTTAGAAGCGGAAAAGGAGAGGACCAAAAATATTTATTTGATATTCCGATCTATCTTTCTTCTAAAGATGAAAAGACGAGAGCTCTAGATAAAATCACAATGAAACAATGGTTTCAAAACAATCATTTTACGTCTGAACCTTTGTTTAATTATATTGATTATTGTTGCAAAGATGATTTTGGATTAGGAATTGAATACGTTTCGGCTTGGGCTGGAATTCATTATTTTGCGGGAAGAAAACAAGACAGTACGCCAGAAAAACACGACAGCGTTTTAACTTGGGCGGAAGGAAATGCGCGTTTGGCAACTCATTTGAAAAAATATACTGAGGACAAATCACTGAAAAATCATTTGGTTTATGAAGTGAAAATTGAAAACAATAAAGTAATAGCAAAAGCTTTTGATGATGCAACAAATACTTCTTTAGAAATTATTGCAGATAAAGTGATTATGGCGTCTCCGCAATTTGTAAATCAGTATTTGATAAAAGATAGAAAAGCCTTTACAAAAGATTTTCATTATACGCCATGGCTTTTGGCGACTTTGGTTGTAAACGATTTATCGGAGAATTATAGTTTTCCACTTTCGTGGGATAATGTAATTTATGATGCAAAAGGTTTGGGTTATGTTTACGATCAGCATCAAACTGTAAATCAGGTTCAGGATAAAAAAGTGATTACATATTATTATAGTTTTTCGTCTGGAGATTTAAAGAAAACGAGAAAAGAACTGTATAAAAAAGACAAAGAATATTGGAAACAATTTGTTTTGAATGATTTAAAAATCGCGCATCCCGATATTGAAGAATATACAGAAGATATAGAAGTTTTTCTGCTAGGTCACGGAATGATTTCGCCAGCGCCAGGCTTTATTTTTGGTGAAGCGAAGAAACAAGCCAAACAAAATATTCAGAAAAAGATTTATTTCGCACACACGGATTTGTCTGGAATTTCGATTTTTGAAGAAGCTTTTCATCAGGGAATTAATGTTGTAAATGAGATTTTAGATGGAACAACCGTGGATTCATAAAGCCAAAACCGATTTAACGTTTATTATCGGACCATCTTTTTTTGTGCTGGCAATCATCTTTATTTTTCAGGATTATATTGCTGAAATTGAAGAGCATTATTCTTTTTACACTTGGCTTTTTTTGATTGTTTTTATTGATGTGGCGCACGTTTACGCGACGCTATTCAAAACCTATTTTGTTGCCGATGAATTTCAGAAACAGAAACGAAGACTGATTCTCTTGCCTTTATTTTGTTTGGTTACAGGAATCGTGCTTTTCTCTTTTGGAAGTTTAGTTTTTTGGTCGTTTCTAGCTTATGTCGCTGTTTTTCATTTCATCAGACAGCAATATGGTTTTATGAGATTGTATGCCAGAAAAGAAGTCAAGACCAAAGTTTCAGTTTGGATAGATAATCTAGCGATTTATGCTTCGACAGGATATCCAATGTTATATTGGTTTTTTTCGTCTAAGCGAAAGTTCAACTGGTTTGTAGAAAATGAATTTTTTAAGTTTGAAAATCAATTGATTTTACAAATTCTGTTTTGGATTTATATTGGAATTTTGATTTTGTATGTAGTTTATACAGCTGTAAAATCTATTCAAAATCAGTTTTTTAATATTCCGAAAAACAGTATTATTCTCGGAACGGCGCTTTCTTGGTATTTCGGAATTGTTTATTTTAATGACGATTTGATTTTTACTTTATTGAATGTCGTTTCGCATGGAATTCCGTACATGGCTTTGGTTTATTTTAAGGAAATTGACGGAAAATCCAAAGAAGAATTAGGGAATTTATCATTTTTAAAACAATACAAAGGACTTTTCATTTATATCGGAATTCTTCTTTTAATTGCCTTTTCTGAAGAATTTCTTTGGGAACTTTTCGTTTGGAATGAAAACATCAGCGTAACGAATTTTGATTTTTCGAGTTGGCAGATTTTACTGGTTCCATTGTTGACGGTTCCGCAGTTTACGCATTATTTATTGGATGGTTTTATTTGGAAAACTAAGAAGTAGGTTTGTTTTATTAGATTTGAGAGATGAAAAAGCAATTTGTAATTTTTAGTGTTATATTATTAATGTTTTCCTGTTCTAAAAAAGAAGATGTAAAGCCGTTTCCTTTTGATGAATTAATAGTTTCTTCTGCTGGTTTAGATCACGTGACTTCAATTAAGTTTACAAATAGCGATACGGTCTATTATAAAAGAATTTATCCTAAGCCAATAAAAAAGTCATATGCAATTCTTGAAATTTCTGATAGAAAAAAACTCAACGAATTGTTTCTAAAACTCGATTTTGGAAAGTTTAAAGATGATTATGTACAAGATAATCTGGCTGATGGAACGATGTATTTGATTAATATTTCAAAAGACAGAAAGAATAAGAAAATATCTCTTTATGGTAAGGTTATTCCGCAAGAACTTAAAAAGTTTATAGATTCTTTAGGAGGGATATTGAATGGATTGAGGTTTATTAGAACTAATAAAAATATAGATTTTGGAGATTTGAGATCCATATTACCTCCGCCACCGCCACCGATTCCAAATAGTAAAGTCCATTAAAAAACATAAAACTTCTAATCTAGCCCCGATAGGAGTGATATCCTTTTGTGTTGGGGTTCAACACAAAAGATATAACGGATAGCGGGACTAAACTTGTTTTAAAAACGGACTTTCTGCTTCTAATAATACTAATCCTGCAAAGCTATTTTAATCTTCGGCATCATTTTGTCTACAAACATTTTATAGGCTAATTCTGACGGATGCAAACCATCTGAAGCCACAAGGTTTGGACTATTTAGTCCCTCGCGAGTGATTTCTGTAATAGAAACAAAAGCAACTTGATTGGTATTACAATAGTTTTCTGCAAAATTATTGTATTGCGTGATTTCTGCTGAAATTTTATTGCTTTGATCTCCGGCAAGACTTTTACCATAAGGAGTGTAGGCATAATCAGGAATAGAAATAACCACTACATTTTTTCTGTCGCCTTTGGCAAGCATAATGGCTTTGTTGACTAATTCTGGAAATTCTTTTTCGTAAACAGAAAAACTTTTGTGCTGATATTGATTGTTGACACCAATTAAAAGCGTCACCAAATCGTAATTGTTTTCTAGTTTTTGAGAATCTATCGATGAAATTAAATTGGATGTTGTCCAGCCTGTTGTTGCGATAATCTTAAGCGAAATAGTACTGGAATACATGGCGCGTAAACTCGATTTAAGTTGTTCTGGAAAACGACAGGTTTCGCAAACGCTTTGTCCGATCGTGTAGCTGTCGCCTAAAGCTAAATAGTTTACTGTATTCGGAATTGAAGTTGTGGGTGGAGTTACAACTGGCGGATTTACTACCGGCGGAGTTGTGGTAACAGGTTTAGGATTGTTTTCTTCGGCACTGCAGCTCATAAGAAAAACGGAAAATATAACGGTAACTATTTGTTTAAAATGTGGTTTCATAATTTGTTTAAATTAGATGGATGGCTTTAAACAAATAGTTACGTTAAATAAGAAGGTTTGGATTTTAAACCATTTCAGTTTTCATCAAGATTTCTTCTTCTATGGCATTCCAAAGTGCGATGCGTTTTTCTAATGCAAGGATTGAAACCTCTTCTACTTCCTGCCATTTTTGAGCATCATCTTCGCATAATTCCGTAATCATCTGCATGGCCATTGGTCCGTGTTCGTCGGCATCCAGTTCGATATGTCTTTCAAAATAATAAAGCAATTTAGTCAAATCGGTTTCAGGAAGATTTTTTTGGAAATTTTTCAGAATCTGAGTAAACATACTCGGAATTAAATCTTCTCTTCCGAACGTAAATGCAGCGGCAATTTCGTGCGGTTTTCCTTCTTCGATAACTCTAAAAGTAAAATCAAGGAAAGATTTCACATTTGGATGCATTGGACTTTGCTTTATCGCAACGAATATATTGTGTAATGAATTTACTTCTGATAGAAAACTTAAAATGCCAGTTGTATCGGCACCACAAGCTTCCATTGCTTCCAGATACATTTCGTAATGGCTTTGTCTTCTTCCGTCAATTGTTAAATCGGTTTCTTCGGCAAGAACAATTTCATTAATTAAATATCGTGTCTCTGGATTTTTAGTAGCAAACCATGGTGTTGTTGTACACGTAAGTTTGGCTTGCAAGGCTTTTAAAAGTGACATAAAATCCCAAACAGCAAAAACGTGAGTTTCCAAAAAGCTGTGTAAGTCGTCTATGTTTTGAATCTTATTGTATAAAGAATGATTTAATAGTTGGTCTTTTTGTGGTTGAATGCTTTTGTTTATCGTTTCGATATTCATTTTAGAAAATTTTGATGCAAAGATAAAAAGCTTCTTTGTTAGAAGAAGCTTTTTAGATTGATTTTGTATATATTTTAATAGATGTCTATTATTTAAATGCTGGAATTCCAGTTACATCCATTCCGGTTATTAATAAATGAATGTCGTGTGTTCCTTCATAAGTAATCACACTTTCGAGGTTCATCATGTGGCGCATGATAGAATATTCACCAGTGATTCCCATACCTCCGAGCATTTGTCTTGCTTCGCGGGCAATGTTTATTGCCATGTTGACATTGTTGCGTTTTGCCATCGAAATCTGAGCTGTTGTAGCTTTTCCTTCGTTTCTTAAAACACCCAAACGCCACGTTAATAATTGTGCTTTTGTGATTTCTGTAATCATTTCTGCTAATTTCTTTTGCTGCAATTGTGTTCCTCCAATTGGTTTCCCGAATTGAATTCTCTCTTTTGCATATCGTAAAGCGGTATCGTAGCAGTCCATTGCTGCGCCGATTGCTCCCCAAGCAATTCCGTAACGAGCAGAATCTAAACAGCCTAGAGGAGCGCCTAAACCAGATTTGTTTGGTAAAAGGTTTTCTTTTGGCACTTTGACGTTGTCAAAAATCAATTCTCCCGTTGCAGAGGCACGAAGCGACCATTTGTTGTGGGTTTCTGGCGTTGTAAAGCCTTCCATGCCACGTTCTACAATTAAACCGTGAATCCTACCTTCTTCATTTTTTGCCCAAACGATGGCAATATCTGCAAATGGCGCATTTGAAATCCACATTTTGGCACCATTTAAAAGATAATGATCACCCATATCTTTAAAATTGGTAATCATACTTCCGGGATCAGAACCGTGATCTGGCTCGGTTAAACCAAAACAACCAATAAATTCTCCTGTTGCCAATTTTGGAAGGTATTTCATTTTTTGTTCTTCGTTTCCGTATTTCCAAATAGGATACATAACCAGCGAAGATTGAACAGATGAGGTAGATCTTACACCAGAATCGCCTCTTTCGATTTCCTGCATAATTAAACCGTAAGAAATCTGGTCTAAACCGGCTCCTCCGTATTCAACGGGAATATAAGGTCCGAAACCGCCAATTTCTCCCAAACCTTTTATAATTTGTTTAGGAAATTCAGCTTTTTGAGCAAATTCTTCTATAATAGGAGAAACTTCTCTTTTAACCCATGCGCGAGCAGATTCACGAACCAATTTGTGTTCATCAGTTAGCAAATCGTCTAAGTTATAGTAATCTGGAGATTGAAATAGGTCTGGTTTCATGTTTTATAATTTTTAACAAACAAATTTACGTAATAAAAATATAACAAATACCGTATAAAATGTTATATTTTTTCAAGTCAAAAATAAAATTAATAGGATTTTGGCAAATTAATTGTAGTTTATTGATAATTTATAGACTATTTTTGAATACCAAAAACTAAATTAAATGAGGCTGATCATCTCTTTTTTATTTTTCTTGATACTTAATACCCTTGAGGCTCAACCAAATAAGGAGCTATCCGAGCAAAAATATTTAAATTTGCAGGATAAAATACGTTTCAGCATCAACGGAAACTACGATGAAGGTTTAACATTTGTTAAAGAAATGCTAAAATCCAGCAATGAAGAACATGTGACTTTTGCTTGGGGAGCTGCTTCTTATTTATATCAGCTAAAGGGCGATTCAATAAAATCTGATCAAAGTTATGCTGAGGCTTTAAAACATTTAGAAAAGATTCCGTTATCCAATAAAAAAATAAAAATTCACTCCTATTTATGTAACTATAGAGGTTTGATTTATTGGAAAAGGAGTAATTACGGTCAGGCATTAAGTGCTTATCAGGAAGGAATCAAATTATCTTCACAAATAAATGATTTAGTTCAAGTCTTAAAATTTAAAGCTAATATAGCTTTATTAAACGAAAGTGTAGGAAATTATCAATTGTCAATAAAGATCTTAAGACAAAATGATGCTTTTTTAGATAAAAATGAAAATCTGTACGAGAAAGATCAATTTCAGAATTCAAAAAGCAACACTTACACCAATCTTGGAAATTCCTATGAAGGGTATTACAATAAAAATCGCGATAAAACGTATTTGTTAGATTCGGCAGAGTACTTCTATAAAAAAGCAATTTCTTACTCAGAAAAATTTACCAATAATAAAATTACTTCGACATTAAGTTTAGGAAATATTTATTTGTTTAAAAAAGATTACAGTAATGCTGAAAAGATTTATTACGATATTGCTTTTTATTCCAAACAAAGCAACAATGATTTTTTATACCAAATTGCTAATTTCAATTTAGGGGATTTGTATTATACTTTAAAAAAATACGATCGCGCCCTTATTTTTTTAAAGAAAGTAGATTCACTGAGTATAAAAAATAAGATGATGGATAATAGCTATTTTAAATCCAATTATCTTCAGGCAAAAATTTACAGTATCAAAAATGAACCTGAATTGGCTTATAAGCACTCCAAATTATACCTTGATTCTTATGAAAAGTATGAAGGAAATATGAGAGAAGAAGCTCTGGAGGTTAATTACAAACTTGGTACAGCCAATCTTAGTGAAGAAATGATGGATGTTCAGGAAAAGTATAAGTATGAAGTTTTTTGGAATAAAGCTTTGAAAGTATTTTATGTAATTCTGGTTACTGGAATTGTATTTTTCTTGATTAAAAGTATTCGAGATAAAAATAAAGCACATAAGAAGATGAATGCCTTAATTGAAGAATTTAAAGCTAATTTGGAGAAAAAGGAAATTGAAAATGCGGAAATCGATAAAGTAGCAATTGAAGAAGTTTTTGCAGAAGTGCCAGAATTAGATGAAATTCAGCTTAAGAAAGAAAATGCAAACCTTAGCATTGATGAAGCAAAAGAAAATAAAATTGTAGAAAAATTATTGGCATTAGAAGAAAAGCTAGAATATTTAAATGCCGATTTTACCCTTTCGTATGTTGCTAAGAAAATAAAAACAAATACGACTTATCTATCTTATGTAGTAAATAAAAGATTTGGAAAATCTTTTGGAGAATATTCTAATGAATTGAAAATAAATTATGTTATTAATCAAATGATTACAAATCATTTGTATCGTAAATATTCAACTCAGGCAATAGCAGAAAGTGTTGGTTTTAAAAATGCAGTTTCATTTGCAAAATCATTTCGCAAAAGAACTGGAGTATCTCCAGCTCAATTTGCGAGTAATATTTAGAATTTTTTTGTCTTAATTATTTCCGTTTCCGCCGTTATTTTTTCCAGGATCTACCGGTGGTTCTGTTGGATCTGGATTTGCGGGAGGCACTCCGTCACCGCCGCGAATCACTTTTAATTCAGTTGCCACTAATTTTTCATTTTGGAAATCTTCGAGATTTGATTTAGGATTTTTCATGATGCTTATATTTTGATGTCTTTAGTAATTGATTTTTTGGATGCTTTATATATTAGGTAGAAATAGCTTAATTATTTCCGTTTCCGCCGTTATTTTTTCCTGGATCTACAGGAGGTTCTCCATCACCGCCGCGAATCACTTTTAATTCAGTTGCCACTAATTTTTCATTTTGGAAATCTTCGAAATTTGATTTAGGATTTTTCATGATACTTATATTTTGATGTCTTTAGTAATTGATTTTTTGGATGCTTTATATATTAGGTAGTAATGGCTTAAGTGTTTCCGTTTCCTCCATTATTTTTTCCTGGATCTACAGGAGGTTCTCCGTCACCGCCACGAACCACTTTTAATTCAGTTGCCACTAATTTTTCATTCTGGAAATCTTCGAAATTTGATTTAGGATTTTTCATGATACTTATATTTTGATGTCTTTAGTAATTGATTTTTTGGATGCTTTAAATGTTAGGTAGGATTGGCTTAATTGTTTCCGTTTCCGCCATTATTTTTTCCTGGATCTACAGGAGGTTCTCCATCACCGCCGCGAATCACTTTTAATTCAGTTGCCACTAATTTTTCATTTTGGAAATCTTGGAAATTTGATTTAGGATTTTTCATGATGCTTATATTTTGATGTCTTTAATAATTGATTTTTTGGATGCTTTATATATTAGGGAGTAATGGCTTAATTATTTCCATTTCCGCCATTATTTTTTCCTGGATCTACAGGAGGTTCTCCGTCACCGCCACGAACCACTTTTAATTCAGTTGCCACTAATTTTTCATTTTGGAAATCTTCGAAATTTGATTTAGGATTTTTCATGATACTTATATTTTGATGTCTTTAATGATTTATTTTTTTGGATGCCTTGTATATGTTTGGAAGAAATGGTTTAATTATTTCCGTTTCCGCCGTTATTTTTTCCCGGATCTACAGGAGGAACTCCGTCACCTCCGCGAATCACTTTTAGTTCAGTTGCTACTAATTTTTCAGTCTGGAAATCCTCTAAATTTAATTTCATACTTTTCATATCTTTTCTTTTTTATTATATTTTAATACTATTAATCTTTCATAAATATTTTAGTGCATTTTAATCAAATTCGAAAAAAATAGCTTTCGAAAAGTGGTTATGCTAAAAATTTTTGGGTTTATTTGGGTTAAAAAAGCAATAAAATCTAATCTTTTATTGTAAGTTAAATCATATTTTTTATGATTGGTTTTTGCTTTTTTTAGGGGTAATTTTATTTTAATTTGGGGTCTTTTTTTGTCCTTTTTGAACTTTTTTTGATTCCTTTTTTCTTCTAAATCATTAGAGATTTTATCTCGTCTTTTTCATGTTTTTTAATGTTTGAATTATTACTTATCCAAAACTAGATAAAATCATCGACCGTTAATCGAAAAAAGGCTTTCTGAGGATTTTATGAAAAAAAATAACATGTATTTATTTGTAAATCAGTAACTTGTGTTGAGTAGTATACTTGGTATAATTTATAAATTGTATGTGGTATAATTAATAAAATGTATACATACATGCGATATTTATCAATAAAAACACCAATCTTTGCATCGTAATCATGATTTAAAAACGGTCGAAAACGATGTTAAAACTGGTCCAAAAGTTTCTGCAAATTAACAAATACTCAGATATCAAAAATGAGTTTAAGGATCTGTTTTTGTCTCATCCAAATTATCCGAGTTTATTTGCGATTACAGATTCGTTCGATTTGCTTTCTGTAGAGAATGCTGCAGTAAGAGTTTCGAAAGAACAAATCGTAGATCTGCCATCTAATTTTTTGGCTTATTTTAAAGATGAATTAATTCTGGTCGAAAAAATTAAAAATGGTGTACGAATCACGACAACAAAAAAAGGGAGTCAAAAATTATCATACGATAAATTCCTTTTAGATTGGAATGGAGTAATTGTAGCCATCGAACCTAATAATGTAGTTGCCAGAGAAAATTTGAAAGTAGAGTACAATTGGTTAAAATATTTTCTTCCTCTTGTTCTTTTAATCGGATTATCTTTTTTCTACAACAGCTTCGATTTATTTAGCAGCTCGTTTTTAGCTACTTCAATTATCGGTTTGGTTGTAAGCATATTTATTGTGCAGCAGAAATGGGGTGTTAAAAACACTGTGATTTCAAAATTTTGTAATTTAAGTTCTAACTCTTCTTGTCATTCAGTAATAAGTTTCAACGATGATATAGCAAATAAATGGTTGAGTTTTTCAGATCTTCCATTATTGTTTTTCAGCGCAAGCATTATTGCCATTTTAATACAGCCATTAAATTCAGCGATTTTCGTTGGTTTTTTAAGTCTGTTGGCTATTCCGCTTGTAGTTTGTTCTATTTGGATTCAAAAATTTGAAATTCAAAAATGGTGCGTAATGTGTTTAGCAGTATCATTTTTAATAGTAGTACAAAGTGTTGCCTGGTTTTCATCAGACCTTTTTACTTTGAGTTTCAGCTTAAATACAATTTTTCCTTATGTGTTTTCTCTATTGCTTTTAATTCCAATTTGGGCAGCAGTAAAAGTCATGATCAAAAACATGCTTGACAACGAGAACTCATTAAAAGAGCTTAAAAAGTTTAAAAGAAATTATTCATTATTAAACTTCTTATCTAAAAAAGTAAAATATACTAAAGGATTTGAGGAATTGAGAGGTTTGAATTTTGGTAATAAAAATGCAGCAGTGAGACTTTCAATAATTATAAGCCCAAGCTGTGGACATTGTTATAAAACATTTCAGGAAGCTTTCGATTTGGTATTGAAATTTCCAGACAAAATATATTTGAACGTTCTTTTTAATATTAATCCTGAAAACAATGACAATCCGTATAAAACGGTTGTAGAGAGATTGTTAACTATTAATAGAGTGACGCCAGGAAAAACTGTTGAAGCAATTTCTGACTGGTACATTAAAAGAATGGTACATAAAAAATGGCTTAAAAAATGGCCAGTTGATTCTGTAAGTATGATGATTAGTCAAGAAATTCAGAAACAATACGATTGGTGTTCAATGAATAATTTTAATTATACACCGGTTAAAATTGTAAACGAAAGATTATTTCCAAACGAATACGAATTGAATGAGCTGAAATATTTCTTGAATGATTTTGTAGATGAAGTTCAGGTTCTAGAAAAAACAGCCTAAAAAATAAAAACAGATTTTCGACTGTTAATCGAAAGAGTAGTAACCCCAAAAAACCTGCAGTTATGTTAAAGAATATTTTGAAATTGAAAGGTGCAGTAGAATTGACTGCTAATGAGCAAAAAACAATAAACGGAGGAAATGCTCCTATTTGTGATGACGGATTTAAAGCTAAAAGATGTACAGAATTTGGTACAGTACCAGCATATTGGAGCTGTTTGCCAAATAATTATGTCGGAAGCTGTTAACAGAAAAATTTTCAAGCATCAAGTTTTTTACAGATTTGAGGCTTAAACCCAAAAAACGTAAATAACCAGTTATGTTAGAAAAAATTTTAAAAAGTAAAGAGACTAAAAAGCTGACAAAAAAAGAGCAGAAAAACATTTTAGGTGGTGAAGCATCAGAACCTAATTGTTATAATGCTACAGCCGATAAATATTACGCTTGCTAATTTGAATATTTAAATAGTAACAGAGCTATAAACTCTGTTACTATTAAAAAAAAGGTATCATTATGTTGAAGAAAATTTTAAGTCTGAACGGTGCTCAAAGTATTAATAAAAATGAGCTAAAAAACATGAAGGGAGGAATTCCTGAATGCTGGGTTTATGCTTTAGAAGCCGGATGCATTTTAATACCACCAGGCGAAACTTGTCCAATAAATACATCAGCGGGTATTTGTGATTCAAGTCGTCTTTGTTGTTGATTTTTTAACTTTTTTTAAAAGTAATACGATATAGCCTTATTTAGAATTTAGTCATGTTTTTTTTGAATGTATAGGCGCTCGATCGTGGAACATTGAGCATATTCTCAGTATTGATGATTGGTACTGGGATTCTTAGGAGTTGGCCGCTGTGTTGATTTTATTTGGTTAGGGTAAACCGCGGCCATGTCCTAAAGAAATTGTGTTGCTAAGAATTTGTTTATAAATAGCCAAACAGAGAAGATTTAATGTCTTCTCTGTTTTTTTATGGATTAACAAGAAATTTTTTTCTTAATTTGCTCTTGAATAAATCAAAAAGAAATTGAAAAAATTCGCACATTACAGACAAGCCGATCATAAGGATTGTGGTCCTACATGTTTAAAGATTATTGCTAAATATTACGGAAAAACAATCAATATTCAGGAGTTGAGAGATTTCAGCGAAACAACTCGTGAAGGAAGTAATTTGCTTTTTCTGAGTGATGCCGCCGAAAAAATCGGATTTAGTACTCTAGGTGTAAAATTGTCCGTAACAAGAATTGAAGAAGCGCCTCTTCCATGCATTCTTCATTGGAATAATGACCATTACGTTGTACTTTATAAAATCAAAAAAGGAAAATATTATATCTCAGATCCCGCTTTTGGGCTTTTGCAATATAACAAAGAAGAATTTGTAAAGTTCTGGATCGGCAATAATGCCGGTGATGAAACCAAAGAAGGAATTGCACTTTTGATCGAAGCAACGCCTAAATTTTTTCAATCTGATTTTGATAAAGAGGAGAATTCAGGCATCGGATTTAGGTTTCTATTCAAGTATTTATTTCAATACAAATCATTTCTCATACAACTCGCAATTGGTCTTTTTGCCAGCAGCTTACTCAATTTAATTTTTCCATTTTTAACCCAGAGTATTGTCGACGTTGGTATTCAGAATCAGAATATTAATTTTATCTATTTAATCCTTTTTGCCATGCTTTTTATTTTTGCAGGAAGAACAGGATTGGAGTTGATCAGAAGCTGGATTTTGCTTCATTTATCTACCAGAATCAATATTTCTCTTATTTCAGATTTCTTTATAAAATTAATGAATCTGCCGATTTCCTTTTTCGATGTTCGAATGACAGGAGATATTATGCAGCGTATCAATGATCACCGGAGAATTGAAAAAATCCTGACTACATCATCATTAAACGTGCTTTTTTCTGTAATCAATATGTTTGTGATGGGTGGTGTTCTGGCGTATTTCAATTTGCAGATATTTTTAGTCTTTTTTATTGGAAGCCTTTTTTATTTTGGATGGATAACGTTGTTCTTAAAAAGAAGAGAGGTATTGGATTATAAACGTTTTGCTGAAATTTCGAATGAGCAGAATAAGGTAATGGAGCTGATAAACGGAATGCAGGAAATAAAACTCCATAATGCAGAAAAGAAAAAACGCTGGGGATGGGAGTATGTGCAGGCAAGACTTTTCAGGGTATCGATAAAAGGTTTGGTTCTGGAGCAGTCTCAAACTATTGGTTCTTCGGTTATTAACGAATTAAAAAACATTTTTATAATACTGCTTTCGGCCAAACTGGTAATTGAAGGTTCAATTACACTCGGTATGGTGCTCGCCATCAGTGCTATAGTGGGAAGCTTGAACGGTCCGATTACACAGTTGATAGAATTTGTGCGGGAATTGCAGGATGCCAAAATTTCGCTTGCCCGATTATCAGAAATCCATGAAAAAGAAGATGAGCTACAACAAGAAGCGAATCAGACCAACGAAATTCCTCATGATGCCGATATCGAAATCAAAAATGTATCAT
>NZ_JAINUY010000050.1 GCF_020026915.1 Flavobacterium potami
AATGCGGAGCGGGTTTGTGCCTTGACCGATATCGGAAATGCGGACAGCGTCGATGAAGCCGGGGAGAGACTGTTGCATGACGTCTTCGACCGTATCAGCGACGGGGACAAACATATCCGGATTAATGAGACCCCAGACGGTCTGGAGGAACGCGTTGAGCCACTCGACCGATTCTATGATACGTCCATTGTCCTCATTAGTATCTCGAGATTCTCTAAATCGCGAAACAATTGACGTACCGGGTGTAGGAGGGCTGAATTTTTGACCGCGTTCACGATGCATGTTAGC
>NZ_JAINUY010000051.1 GCF_020026915.1 Flavobacterium potami
TCCTTTTCCGCTGTCAACGAAAAAGCCCCACAGAAATTCATCTGCGGGGTGAAAATACGCCTGTTATAAATATGCGCTCTTCTTTCATCCGGACTATACCGTCGGCTTTGGAATCACACCAAATCTGCAAAAAGCTCGTGGGCTTGTCGGCACTGCCGCATTACCACCGGTAGGGAATTACACCCTGCCCCGAAGACAGCATTCAATTTAATATTATTATAACAATCTTGCCTTCATATGTCAAGCATGATTTGTCAATCATATTTTCCTCTGCTATAATATAACAAT
>NZ_JAINUY010000052.1 GCF_020026915.1 Flavobacterium potami
AAGAAGAACTGGAGTATAAAGAAATAGATGATATTATAGCAGGCATAGAGGCTGAAATTATAGAGGTTGAAAAAGCGCTGGTTGAAGAAGCTGCCAATTTTACTGTTTTACCTGAGCTTTTAGCTAAAAAAGCAAAACTGGAAAAAGAACTGGAAACAAAAATGGAACGCTGGCTTTATTTGAATGACTTAGCGGAGCAAATAGCCAAACAGTAGATAATTTATAATAAATAATTTAAAGGCAATATTTCCTTAAGGTTTGCTATGTTTTATTTGTTTTTGTGCAGGA
>NZ_JAINUY010000053.1 GCF_020026915.1 Flavobacterium potami
TGGCCGTAAAATGTTTGTTTGCATAACTATATTTTACGGCAAAAGACGGCTTCTGGCATCCGCCAGTCGCCGCCTTTTGTTCTTTTTATGGTGCTGTTAGTGCGACAGCCCCGTCTTTTTATTCCGATAAACCCTAATAATCAGCAGCCCCTAATCTTAGCGGAGCCGGTTAGGCAGCAGAAAACTCGCTTGACTCTAATCTCCCGCGCAAAAATGGTTCGATCAGGCTAGGCGTTTGCAGAATAATAACATCTTTTGGGCGAGGTGATTTTACCTTCTTTTTTTAAG
>NZ_JAINUY010000054.1 GCF_020026915.1 Flavobacterium potami
GTAGCCCTGAAGGTCAAGCATTCCGTGGCCTGAGAAGTTGATGAGAATGTTCTTTTCTTCTCCGGTTTTTCTGCATTTAATTGCTTCGTCCATTCCTACTTTTATGGCGTGGCAGGTTTCAGGTGCAGGTACAACTCCCTCGCATTTTGCAAAGGTCTGTCCTGTCTGGAACACTTCGGTCTGTTTGACTGTACGTCCCTTTACGAGTCCTTCGTGCACGAGTAATGCAACCAGAGGTGACATTCCATGGTAACGTAATCCTCCAGCATGTACTGATGGTGGTATGAA
>NZ_JAINUY010000055.1 GCF_020026915.1 Flavobacterium potami
GAACGAGAATCATATAAAAACAGTCCAATACACAGGCTTGATCCCCGGATAAAGTTACTTTTTACACTTGTAATAATCATTTATGTAGTTAGTCTGCCCCGGATTCATGAAAAAAATATTGTCCGCCTTTTTGCCATAGAGATTTATTTGCTGCTACTGGTGCTTGTTGCAGGACTTGACCTAAGATACTTTTTCCTTCGAATTCTTGCGATTTTACCATTCGGGCTCGCAATCGCCCTTATCCAGCCATTCCTCAGACCTTCCTTTATGGAAACTTATACTCCATAC
>NZ_JAINUY010000056.1 GCF_020026915.1 Flavobacterium potami
CATACGGGCGATGTTCATCGACACAAATCCCATACCCGTGAAAAAGGCGGTGGGACTCCTCGGGATGGCCGCGGGTTCGGTCCGGCTGCCGCTCGACGAACTCGACGAAGCGAAGACGGAACAACTGAGAAAAGTGCTGGTGAACTATGATTAAGGTTGCCGTATCCGGAGCCCTGGGGAGAATGGGCACCACCATCGGTCGGATCGTGAACGAAGCCCCCGACATGGAACTCGTCGGCGGGAGCGACGTGCGGGCAGGGACGCTTTTTGGGAGAGAAGTGGTTCCG
>NZ_JAINUY010000057.1 GCF_020026915.1 Flavobacterium potami
CAAAGCAGTATCAATGATTGGAATAACTGTAACAGTGGTTTTGGGATGGATACCCATGGCCGTACTCATGTTCATAATTCTCTTTGCAACCAAAAGGCATCCCGGAGCCCTTGATAATGTTTCAGGAATCACAAAATGGCGGAAAGCCATGGCAGTGGTTATGCTTCTGGTTTTCATACTCTGCCTATCTCCAGTTCCAGGATCTCCATTTTGATGATTGTCTTAGAAAAGGACGATAAAAAAAGTGTTAAGTAGTTACGTGTAAATTATTTCTAAGTATAAGTTTT
>NZ_JAINUY010000058.1 GCF_020026915.1 Flavobacterium potami
ACTGCCTCAAGTACATCCGGCTCCTCAAGGACAAGAACATCGCGGTCTGGTTCGAGAAGGAATCCATCAACACGATGGACTCCAAGGGCGAGGTTCTGATCACCATCATGGCAAGCCTCGCGCAGCAGGAATCCCAGTCCCTTTCCCAGAACGTGAAGCTCGGACTACAGTACCGCTACCAGCAGGGAAAGGTGCAGGTCAACCACAATCACTTCCTCGGATACACCAAGGACAGCGACGGGCACCTCGTCATCGACCCGGAACAGGCGGAGGTCGTCAAGCGGATC
>NZ_JAINUY010000059.1 GCF_020026915.1 Flavobacterium potami
GACGCCGCCTGGCGTCTTGCCAGTAGGTTGTGCTCGGACGGGCAATTGTTTGTGCCATTTGGATGTCTTTGGCTACCGGACGAAACTGATTAACATTAACTGGTGTTTCCATTCGCGTCACTTCCTCCCGTCCATCAGGCGGATCCGCGGGTCGACCAGCGTATAAGCAAGATCAACCAAAAAGTTCAGACCTACCAGAAGTAGTGAATCGAAAAAGGTGATTCCCATAATCACAGTATAGTCACGGTTATTAATACTCTGGACAAAGTAGCGTCCGAGTCCCGGGA
>NZ_JAINUY010000005.1 GCF_020026915.1 Flavobacterium potami
TACCCGCAAGGGTCGCCGTAGCCGTTTCGCACTGGGTCTGGTTTGATCCTGCGTTGGAAACAGTAGGGGTTTGGTTTCTTGTTATGGTCACCTCAGAACTCGACGATGTACAGCTGCCGTTGCTGATGGTCCAACGGAATACGTTAGCACCGTAGCCCAGAGCCGTTACTCCTGATGTATTTGATGATGGCGTAGTGATTGTTCCCGTACCGCTTACCAGTGTCCACGTTCCAGTACCAACCGTAGGCGCGTTACCCGCAAGGGTCGCCGTAGCCGTTTCGCACTGGGTCTGGTTTGATCCTGCGTTGGAAACAGTAGGGGTTTGGTTTCTTGTTATGGTCACCTCAGAACTCGACGATGTACAGCTGCCGTTGCTGATCGTCCAACGGAATACGTTAGCACCATAACCCAGAGCTGTTACTCCTGAATTACGCGCAGATGGTGTAGTGATCGTTCCCGTACCGCTTACCAATGTCCACGTTCCAGTACCAACCGTAGGTGCGTTACCCGCAAGGGTCGCCGTAGCCGTTTCGCACTGGGTCTGGTTTGAGCCTGCGTTGGAAGCCGTAGGGGTTTGGTTTCTTGTTATGGTCATCTCAGAACTCGACGATGTACAGCTGCCGTTGCTGATGGTCCAACGGAATACGTTAGCACCATAGCCCAAAGCTGTTACTCCTGAATTACGCGCAGATGGTGTAGTGATCGTTCCCGTACCGCTTACCAGTGTCCACGTTCCAGTACCAACCGTAGGTGCGTTACCCGCAAGGGTTGCCGTAGCCGTTTCGCACTGGGTCTGGTTTGAGCCTGCGTTGGAAGACGTAGGGGTTGGATCAACTGTGATTGTTACAACGTTACTAAAATCCTGACATGTAGCAGAAGTCACAACTCTTCTATAATATGTTGTTGATGAAACAGTACCTGGATTATAAGTTTGACCTGTAGCAGAATTAATATTGTTGAAAGTACTATTATTAGAACTACTCTGCCATTGATAATTTAATGTTGTAGTAGTTCCTCCTGTGGCTGCCGAACCATTAATGGTTCCAGGCGTACCACTTCCACAAAAAGTTGTTGTATTAGGTGCAGTAATCGTATTGTTCGTTATTGCTGCATGTGTGTTATAAGTAATTGTAGAAGTATTTGAAGTCTTCCCATAAGTATCATTAAAAGTATAATTTATCGTAATTGGACCAACAATAGTATTGTTTATTGGAGAGAATGTTACCGCTCCAGTTGAAGAATCATATGTAAAAGTACCTCTGTTGGCAACAGTTATCGAGCTTTGAGTACCCGCTGTAGCTGGATCTAAATCCACAGAAGATTTGTTAACCGTTCCTAAAGTATTTACAGAACCATTATCATTTGCAGTAATATCACCAGATGTAGCATCTACACCTTTACATCCTGTAAAACTATCAGATACAGCAATTGGATTTAGCAAAGTAGCCGAATCAACTTTAATATCTAAATTTCTAATTTCATGATAATTATTAGATCCCCCTGTAGATGAAGCAATAGCAAATTTTAAATTAGATGGACTTACCGTCGTATATGCAAAATTATTAATTACAGTACTAATTGTACCACCATTCGTTACAGTAACAGTAACAAAAAATCCACCTAAAGCTCTTGGCGTAAGTTTTATATCTACCTTTCTAAATCCTGTAGATGCTGTTGAAGTAGCGGCTCTGTTTCCTCCTGCAATTGTAAATGAAGGATTTAAGGCAGTCGTCTGAACACTTGTAAGATACGGATAACCTGTTGTCCCCGAACCTTGTCCACGCAATGTAATATTATTAGGCAACCTATCGTCAACACCTCCATTTTTACCTCCTTCATTTCTATTTGGGAAATTACCATATTCATCAATACCAATACCTAAGTACCCTCCTGAAAATCCCGCTTCACTATTTCGCTGTGCATAACCCAATGATCCTCCAAATGCACCTGGTACTACATTGGTAACAGAAGCATCAAACAGTACAAATGCTATACCATCAGCTCCATTTCCACCGTATGTGTAGTATTCAAACGAAATATTTAGACCATATGCAGATGGAAATGCATACGAGTTTGAATAAATTATACCTTTTTGATCTCCTTGATTACTAGTAAGTCTTAAATATCCATTCCCATCAGTATCAATTGAGGGTGCTGTCAGAAATGCACCTGGAGTTCCTCCAAATTGCACACCCGGCGCAGTAGTATTTTTAAAAGACTGAAAATAAGGAAACTGAGCTCTTACTTGGCTGGTAGCCAAAAATAATAAAACGACAAAAAATAGCTTAAATAAATTAAACTTTTTAAAAGTAGAGTTAGGCATAGACAACTTGATTTTGTGGAACAGAAAATCTAGACGCTAAAAAACCGATGATAGTTTCTAGCGTATAGGGGAAATACGAAAAAAAGTGATGATTGGATTTCGTAAAATCATTTAAAATCCTGGAAAGATTTCTAAATGAACATAGTAGCGTTTGGACCATAGTCATGATAGGTTCAAATACACGTAATTGTGTTTTAAGTTTATAAAAGTAGTTTTGGAACGACGAAAGTAGATAAAACACGAAATTCCAAAGAGATTACTCGATAAACTGCACATAAACTCGTCGAACAGCAATATTTAACAACTGTTCAGAGTAAATTATAACAAAAAAACATAATAATTTGATAATGAAGAGGTCATATATTCTTAAAGAATTATGAATAAATCAAATTCTTACAGAAAAAATTGACAAAAAAGCAATAAATTATAGGAATTAAAAAATAAGTTTTTACTTATTACAACACAACTAAACAACTAAAAATCATTTACTTACAAACTAATTTTATTCTTCACAATTGTTACTCCAAAAATTTAATATTACGCTTTAATCCTTCAAACTTTGTTCTTTTAATTGGAGAATTTTTAAAAACAAGTCTAAACGTTTCTTCCGTAATTTCAATCCAATCTTTTTTGCTGAAATTGAGCAAATCGGGATTAGGGCTAAACAAAGGTTCTGAATGCGGTTTAGAAAATCGATTCCATGGACAAACGTCTTGACAGGTATCACAACCAAACATCCACTCATCAAATTTTCCTTTCATTTCAATAGGAAGATTTTCTTTTAATTCAATAGTGTAGTATGAAATGCATTTACTACCGTCCACAATGTAAGGAGCCACAATTGCCTGCGTGGGACAAGCATCAATACAAGCTGTACAAGAACCACAGTGATCCGTTACTGCATGATCATATTCTAAGTCTAGATCAATGATAAGCTCGGCTATGAAGTAAAATGAACCTACTTTCTGAGTTAGTAAATTACTATTTTTCCCAATCCAGCCTAAACCACTTTTTGCTGCCCAAGCTTTATCCAAAACTGGCGCAGAATCAACAAAAGCGCGACCGGATACATCCCCAATATTTTCCTGAATAGTATGCAAAAGCTCTTTTAATTTATCTTTAATTACAAAATGGTAATCCTGACCATAGGCATACTTTGAAATCTTAAAGCTCTCATCATTCTGAATTTTATCTGGGTAATAATTAAGCAGCAATGACACTACACTTTTACCATCATCTACTAATAAAGTTGGATCTAATCGTTTATCAAAATGGTTTTCCATATAAGTCATTTGACCATTTCGATTATTCTTTAACCAGTTTTCCAGTCTTGGAGCTTCTTGTTCTAAAAATCCAGCTTTTGATATACCGCAAGATAAAAAACCAAGTCTCTTTGCTTCTTCCTTAATAAATTTTGAATATTTTTCTTTAGAATTAATCATTATCTTTCAGAAAACACCACTTCTACGCCAACAGGTTTTAGAGTAATTAATGGATTAAAATTAACATCCGTACTAAGCGACTTAATTTTATATTTTTTTATAATGTATGAAATAACCAAGCACATTTCGTAAATAGCAAAACCTGCCCCAATACACATTCTAGGCCCTGCTCCAAAAGGATAGAAATACTGCATAGATTGTTTTTTCTGTTCTCCTAAAAAACGTTCTGGATCAAAATTATCAGGGTTTTGCCAATACTTAGGATTACGATGTAATTCATAAAATGAAACTCCTATCAAAGTATCTTTTTTTATATTGAACTGCCCTAAACTATCGTCTTCAACATTTTGTCTATCTGTAATCCAAGCTGGCGGATACAATCGCATGGACTCATTCAAAACAGCATTTGTATACACCATTTTTTGAAGTTGCTCTGCAGTCTCATCAGTTTCTGACTCAATTTTACTAATTTCATTCCTTATTTTCTCTTGGACATCTGGACGATTTCCTAACAAGTGCAAAGTAAAAGTTAGGGCATTTGCTGTAGTTTCATGACCGGCTATAAAAAGAATTTTTATTTCATCAATCAATTGTTCAATAGACATCCCTTCTCCAGTGTCTTCATAACGAGTTTCCAAAAGCATGTTAAGTAAATCATTTACTTCAACTTTTGAAGCTGTTCTCTCTTCAATAATTTCCCTAATAATTTTATTGTTTTCTTCAGCCAATTCAAGATGTTTCTTTACTTGACCACTAATAGAAAACCACCATGTCTTATGTGGTAATCTAATTTCCTTAATTAAGAAGTTCTGAACTGCCTCAATTATATATTTAATACGATCTAGTTTTTCTTTTTCAATCGAAAATTGAAATAATGATTTCGCAACAACATTAAAAGCCAATTCACTCATTACAGGAAAAAGATCAGTTTTTTTATCTACTGCTAATGATTCCAATTCAGAAACAATTGTTGCATTCATATTTTCAATCAGTTGATTCATTTTTTGTTTATGAAATGCTGGTTGAATAAGTCTTCTTTGCTTTAACCAATATTCTCCATCAACAGTCAATAAACCCTTACCTAAATATTTAGATAAATAAACAGATTGAAACTTAGATTTATGATAGTTCTTATGGTTCTTCTGAAGTATATATTGAGCAACATCATTGTCTCTTGACAAGATAATGTGTCTCGACTTTCCAATTCTTATAGCAAATGAATCTCCAAAACGCTCAAAATAATTTTTATGATACGGTATTGGATTTCGACGAACTCCTTCCGCATCAACAAAAAAACTAAAAATAGAGAGTTTTGGCGGATAATTATATTTCTTACTTATAGACATTCTATCAGTATTAAAATAATTCCCCTTGATTATTAATGTTTACTTTTCCAAGATGTTTATAAGCCTTATCAGTAACTTCTCTACCACGAGGTGTCCTCATAATAAATCCTTCCTGAATTAAAAAGGGCTCGTATACCTCTTCTATTGTTTCACTACTTTCAGATACAGCCGTTGCCAAAGTTGAAAGTCCAACCGGCCCCCCTTTGAACTTATTGATAATAGTTAACAAAATTTTATTATCCATTTCATCAAGACCATGCGCATCAACGTTCAATGCTTTTAAAGCATAACGAGCAATCTCTAAATCAATAGTACCATTCCCTTTAATTTGTGCAAAATCACGAACTCTTCGAAGTAAAGCGTTAGCGATACGAGGAGTTCCTCTACTACGACCTGCAATTTCAATAGCCGCATCTAATGCAATTGGCATTTTTAAAATTGAAGCACTTCTTTCAACAATAGTAGTTAAAAGTTCTGTAGTATAATATTGTAATCGCGAAGAAATTCCAAAACGGGCTCTCATAGGTGCCGTTAAAAGTCCGGATCTTGTTGTAGCACCAATCAATGTAAAGGGGTTTAGATTGATTTGAACAGTTCTTGCATTGGGTCCAGATTCAATCATAATATCTATCTTAAAATCCTCCATTGCAGAATATAAATACTCCTCCACCACAGGACTTAAACGATGAATCTCATCAATAAATAAAACATCTCTTTCATCCAGATTAGTAAGTAGACCAGCTAAGTCCCCCGGTTTATCTAAAACTGGTCCAGAAGTAATTTTTATACCAACTTCTAATTCATTGGCAAGAATGTTGGCAAGTGTAGTTTTACCTAATCCTGGAGGTCCATGAAATAAAGCATGGTCAAGCGCCTCACCTCTTTGATTAGCTGCAGCAACAAACACTTTTAAATTTTCTAAAACTTGATCTTGTCCAGCAAAATCATCAAATGATAGCGGACGCAATCTTTTTTCGAGATCTAACTCTTCTGAGTTATATCCTTTAGTAGTAGGATCTAGATTTTCATTCATCCTACAAAGATATAGAAAGTAATTAGTTTGTAAAACAGTAAACCTGAACGATTAAAATTTTAACTAACAAAAAAAAGACTATCATTACTGATAGTCTTTTAATTATTTTTTTAGTGGTGTAAAACTTCTTCACCTTCTTTCATTGGTACATTTTGAGGTACAAAATCTACATCATGATTTGGGTTACTATAGTCATACGGCCAACGATACACGTGAGGAATTTCTCCTGGCCAGTTTCCGTGGATATGTTCAACTGGAGTAGTCCACTCTAAAGTTGTAGATTTCCAAGGATTCTGAGTTGCTTTTTTACCGTAGAAAATACTGCTAAAGAAGTTGTATAAGAATACTAACTGGAATGCACCTCCTACAAGAGCAAACGTTGTAATTAAAACGTTCACATTTTGTAAATCGTCAAATAATGGGAAATTAGTATTTGTATAATAACGTCTTGGTAAACCAGCTAATCCAATAAAGTGCATTGGGAAGAAAACTCCATAAGCACAAACTGCTGTAATCCAGAAGTGAATATAACCTAAGTTTTTATTTAACATTCTTCCGTACATTTTTGGGAACCAGTGGTAAATACCAGCAAACATTCCGTAAAGTGCAGAGATACCCATTACTAAGTGAAAGTGCGCAATAACAAAGTAAGTATCGTGAACGTTAATATCTAAAGTACTATCTCCTAAAATGATTCCAGTTAAACCTCCAGTGATGAAAGTAGAAACCATTCCGATAGAGAACAACATTGCAGGGTTGAACTGTAAGTTACCTTTCCATAAAGTTGTAATCCAGTTGAAAGCTTTTACAGCAGATGGAATTGCAATCAATAAAGTAGTAAAAGTAAATACAGATCCTAAAAATGGATTCATACCTGAAATAAACATGTGGTGACCCCAAACAATAGTAGATAAAAATGCAATTGCAAGAACTGACATAATCATCGCTCTATATCCAAAGATTGGTTTACGAGCATTCGTAGCCATAATTTCAGAAACAAGTCCCATTGCTGGTAAAATTACGATGTAAACCTCAGGGTGACCTAAGAACCAGAATAAGTGCTCGAATAACACTGGAGAACCACCTTGGTAATGTAAAACTTCTCCTGCGATATAAATATCAGATAAGAAGAATGAAGTACCAAAACTTCTATCAAAAATTAATAATAAAGCTGCAGATAATAATACTGGAAACGAAATAACACCAATAATAGCAGTTACAAAGAAAGTCCAGATTGTAAGAGGAAGTCTAGTCATAGACATTCCTTTAGTACGTAAATTAATTACAGTAACAATATAATTTAAAGATCCCATCAATGAAGATGCGATGAAAATAGCCATAGATACCAACCATAAAGTCATACCAGCTCCAGATCCAGGAATTGCTTGTGGTAATGCACTTAAAGGAGGATAGATTGTCCAACCTGCAGATGCTGGTCCAGCTTCAACAAATAAAGAAGACAACATAATAACTGCAGACAAGAAAAACAACCAGTATGAAATCATATTCATAAAACCAGAAGCCATATCTCTTGCTCCAATCTGAAGAGGAATAAGTAAATTACTAAATGTTCCACTTAAACCTGCTGTCAATACAAAGAATACCATTATGGTACCGTGTATTGTAACTAAAGCTAAATAAATATCATTTGCCATTACACCATCAGGTGCAAATTTATCTCCTAATAAAACATTGAATATCTTGAAAGACTCCTCTGGCCACGCTAATTGCATTCTAAAAAGCAAAGACATAGCAATACCAATGATTCCCATAATAATACCAGTAATCAAGTATTGCTTAGCAATCATTTTGTGATCAATACTAAAAATATATTTAGTAATGAACGTATCTTTATGATGATGTTCGTGCTCGTGATCGTGTCCGTGATCGTGATCGTGCGCTTCTGCTGACATATATGTGTACTTTAAATTTTCTTAATAATATTATTTCATTGCAACTTTAGCTACTGCCGCTTTTACAGTATCAACAACTGTTTTCACAGTATCGATTACTTTTGCAGTAGTATCAGTTGGAGCAGCTCCTTCAGCTGGTTTTTCTGCAGCTGCTGCTGCTTTAATATCCTGAGCTAAAGTTGTTTTTTCACTTAACCATTTTTTGTAATCTTCAGGAGTATCAACAACAACTTTCATTTGCATGTTATAGTGAGAAGCTCCACAGATTTTATTACATAATAATAAATAATCAAATGTGTAAGGATCTAAAGCTGTTCCTCCTTTTGCAACTAAGTCAATACTTTTCTCAGCTCTAAGTTTATTGATATGAGCCACTTTCTCTACCATGAAAGGTAATTCTCTATACTCCGAAGTAGTATAAGTAGGAACAAAAGCAAACTCAGTAACCATACCAGGAACACAGTTCATTTGTGCTCTAAAATGTGGAAAATAAGCTGAGTGCAATACATCCTGAGAACGCATTTTGAAATGAACTTTTTTACCTTTAGGAATATGTAATTCAGTAACAACGATATCATCTTGAGCATTCGGATCTGACATATCAACACCTAAAGTATTGATACCTTCAATCAAACGAACGTTAGCTTTTCCTAAAACATTATCTTGTCCTGCATATCTAGCAGTCCATTTAAACTGCTGAGCATACAATTCAATTTCAACTACATCTTCGTCTTTATCAACAAACATGATATTGTTCCAAGCATATAATCCGTAAAGGATTAAACAAGCTAAAACTACAGAAGGAATGATACTCCAAATTGCCTCTAATTTATTACTATCAGCAAAGAACAATGCTTTTCTATCTTTATGTCCTCTATTTTTAAAAGAAAACCAATATAGTAAACCTTGAGTGATAACTTGAACAGTGAAAATTAAAACCCAAGTAATGTTCATCAGATTATCTACTAAAAGACCATGCTCTGAAGCTGGCGTATGAAGTGCCAAATTACCCCATTTTAATAAACCATAAATAGTAAATATATAAATGAAGGCTAAGAAACCGAACATAATATATCCTTGGATATTATTATCATTATCCGATGCAACTTGAGAATCGTCCGAAGATGCTCCTACTTGAGTAAGATCAAATATCTTGGTCAATTGCCATAATGCAACTGCTAATAAAACTACAACTATAATTACCAACAAACTTGTCATCTGTTTATTTCTTTAAATATTAATAATGAAAATGTTTACTTTCTTCAATGAAAGGATTTCTTTTTGCTAACAGAGGCGCCTTAGTTAATGCAGTAAATACTACGAAAATAAACAATCCTAAGAAGAAAAGAACCGATGCAATTTCAGGAACACCAATAAACCATTTATCTCCAACTGTACCAGGCATAATCATATTAAAGAAATCAACATAGTGACCAAGTAAGATAACAACACCTGCCATTACAATTACCCAATTAAGACGTTTAAAGTCAGTATTGATTAATATTAATAATGGGAAAACAAAGTTCATAACAACCGCTCCAAAGAAAGGAAGGTTATACAATTGAATTCTTGTTACAAAATATGTTACCTCTTCAGGAATATTAGCATACCAGATTAACATGAACTGAGAGAACCATAAGTAAGTCCAGAAAACACTAATACCAAACATAAATTTAGCTAAATCATGGATATGACTTGTATTTACATACTCTAAATATCCTTTAGATTTTAAATAAATAGTTACCAAAGCAATAGCTGTAATACCGCTTACAAAGAAAGAAGCAAATACATACCAAGCAAATAAAGTACTAAACCAGTGTGGGTCGAAAGACATAATCCAATCCCAAGCCATGATAGACTCAGAAACGATGAAGAATACTAAGAAACCTGCAGAAGCTTTGAAATTCTTTTTGTAGTAAAGATCATCATTTGCCTCATCCTGTGCTAAACAGTTTTTTCTAGAGAAATGACGGTAGATATTCCATCCTAATAAAAAGATAAAAGCTCTTACAATCCAAAATGGAAAATTTAAATATCCTGATTTTCCAGCGATAATAGCATCATAATTTGCGTCTTTAGGATCAGTTACTCCTTCACCTAACCATACGAAAATATGATTGAAGTGCAATCCACATAAAACTAAGATTATGAAAAAGATAATAGAACCAGCTGGTAAATAAGCTGTAATACCTTGCATTACTCTAAACAAAACTGGAGACCAACCTGCTTGCGCAACTTGTTGAATAGCATAGAAAGCTAAAGTTCCCATTGAAAGCAGTAAGAAGAAAATACAAGCTACATATACTGCAGACCATGGCTTGTTTTGCAATTGGTGCAATACGTGCTCTAAATGTTTTTCGTGCTCATTTGCACCAGAAACTTCTGCATGTTCTGCTCCCTTATGAGAATCATGTGATGCTTCAGCAGCAGCTTCATGATGACCTGCTTCTTTGTGAGATGCCTCCGCTTTCTCTTCATGTGCAGTACCATGAGAACCATGTTCATCTGCAGCTAGTATTTTTTCAACTTCTTGAATATCTTTTGGCGCACTTAAAAAACCATACCCAATTCCTAATATACCAACGGCCATTAAGATGATAGAAAAAGTTTTTAATTTACTTGAAAATGTATACATATCTATTACGATCAGTTTGTTCAACAATTATAATTGGCTTTTTAGTTTCAGAACATAGTCAGCAACTAACCAACGTTCGTGAGCACTTAATTGATTTGCATGTGAACCCATTGCATTTAAACCATAAGTCTCAACATGAAAGATACTTCCTTCAGTGATTTCTCTGTCTTTATAGCTAGGTACTCCAAGAAATTTTTCTCTTTCAACCAATTTACCTTTACCGTTTCCAGTTGCACCATGGCAGCTAATACAGTAAATTTCGAAAAGTTCTTTTCCTTTTCCAGAATTTCTTTCGATAGAATCCAAAGGAGATTTTAAATTAGCTTTCGCCAATTCATAACCAGCAGTTGAATTTTCATACTCATAAGGTTCAAAACCTCTATTGATAGTTCCTGCAACAGGAAGCTGTCCTTCTTTTCCTCCCTTAAATATTTTAGCTTCTGTATATGGCTCGTAAGCAACAGATTCATACATATTTGGGAAATACTGATAGTTCGGTGCCGAATTATTGTGGCAAGATGAAACTAAAATAGTTATACCAACTAAAAGTGTTATTTTATATATCCTTTTCATAGCTACAATTAATTCTTTTCTATTACTTTAACTTCAACAGCTCCTGTTCCTTCGAAGAAGGAAACTAATTCTGCTTCGTTATCATTTACTGCCACTTCCATTAAGAAGTGATCATCTGTAGTTCTTACATCTGGATTTTCAGCTTCTTTAAATGGCCATAATCTACTTCTCATATAAAAAGTAATTACCATTAAGTGAGCAGCGAAAAATACAGTCATCTCAAACATAATTGGCACAAAAGAAGGCATATTCTGAATGAAACTAAAACTTGGTTTACCACCAATATCCTGTGGCCAATCGTGAATCATGATATAACTCATCATAAATGTTGCAACAGAAATTCCAACACATCCATAAAGGAACGCACAAATTGCTAATCTTGTTGGCGCTAAGCCCATAGCTTTATCCAATCCGTGAACTGGGAATGGAGTAAAAACTTCTTCAATATGATGATGTGCAGCTCTAGTTTTCTTTACTGCATTCATCAAAATATCATCGTCATTATAAATGGCGTATATTACTTTATTACTCATGATGTGAATCTTTACTGTTTGCTCTTTCTCTAATGTAATTATCTCCTGTTCCTTTCAAAATTGTTTTAACCTCTGCCTGAGCAATTACAGGGAATGTTCTAGAGTATAATAAAAACAATACAAAGAAGAAACCAATTGTTCCAATGAAAATTCCAATATCAACAAATGTTGGTGAGAACATTGTCCAAGAAGATGGAAGGTAATCTCTATGTAAAGAAGTAACAATAATTACAAATCTTTCAAACCACATACCGATGTTTACTACAATCGAGATGATGAATGAGAACATGATACTTGTTCTTAATTTTTTGAACCACATGAACTGAGGAGAGAACACGTTACATGTCATCATTGACCAATATGCCCACCAGTAAGGTCCAGTAGCTCTGTTTAAGAATGCATATTGTTCATATTCTACACCTGAATACCAAGCTACAAATAACTCAGTGATATAAGCCACACCAACAATAGATCCTGTAATCATGATAATGATATTCATTAACTCGATATGTTGTAATGTGATGTATGCTTCAAGGTTAGAAACTTTTCTCATTACGATCAACAATGTATTTACCATCGCAAATCCTGAGAATACCGCTCCAGCAACGAAGTAAGGAGGGAAAATTGTTGTATGCCATCCTGGAATTACAGAAGTAGCAAAGTCCATAGATACAATCGTGTGCACTGAAAGTACAAGAGGAGTAGCTAGACCAGCTAACACTAAAGATACTTCTTCAAAACGTTGCCAATCTTTAGCTCTACCACTCCATCCAAAACTTAAGATAGAATAAACTCTTTTATTAAATGGAGTAATAGCTCTATCACGAAGCATTGCAAAGTCAGGTAACAAACCAGTCCACCAGAAAACTAATGATACTGAAAGATACGTTGAAATTGCGAATACGTCCCAAAGTAATGGTGAGTTAAAGTTTACCCAAAGAGATCCAAACTGGTTTGGAATAGGTAATACCCAATATGCTAACCATGGACGACCCATGTGAATAATTGGGAATAAACCTGCTTGTACTACCGAGAAAATAGTCATGGCTTCCGCAGAACGGTTAATAGCCATTCTCCAACGTTGACGGAAAAGTAATAATACCGCAGAAATTAATGTTCCGGCGTGACCAATACCTACCCACCAAACGAAGTTAGTGATATCCCAAGCCCAACCAACTGTTTTATTTAATCCCCATGTTCCGATACCGGTAGATACGGTGTAAATTATACAACCTAACCCCCAAAGGAAGGCTACTAATGCGATTGTAAATACAATCCACCATTGTTTATTTGCAGGTCCTTCAACAGGCGCTGCCACATCTACAGTTACATCGTGATATGATTTATCACCTATAACTAAAGGTTTTCTAATGGGTGCTTCGTAATGAGACGACATAATCCTTTATATTGTTTCTTAATTAATAATTTTACTAAGTGTTTCTAACTTTTACATGATAGAAAACATTTGGTTTTGTACCAACATGCTCTAATAAGTGGTATGCTCTTTCGCTTTCAGCAAGTTTAGCAACTTCACTTTCTTTATCATTTACATCTCCAAAGACCATAGCTCCAGAAGAACAAGCTGCAGAACAAGCACAAGCATTGTTGAACTCATCTTTTGCCACTACTCTACCTTCACGTTTTGCTTGAAGAATTACAGCTTGAGTACTTTGGATACAGAAAGAACATTTTTCCATAACTCCACGAGAACGAACGTTTACGTCTGGATTTAACACCATACGACCTAAATCGTCATTCATATGATAATCGAATTCACTGTTTTTGTTGTACAAGAACCAGTTGAAACGACGAACTTTATAAGGACAGTTGTTTGCACAGTAACGAGTACCAACACATCTGTTATAAGCCATGTGGTTTTGACCTTGACGACCGTGAGAAGTTGCAGCAACAGGACATACTGTTTCACAAGGTGCGTGGTTACAGTGCTGACACATTACTGGTTGGAACGCTACTTGTGGATTATCTCCAGGTTTTTCCATTTCATTGAATGTAGACAATGAACTAGATAAACCAGCAATTCCTTCTTTTCTCTCGTTATCACCTTCAAAAGTACTTTCAGAAGAATAGTATCTATCGATACGCAACCAGTGCATATCACGGCTTCTTCTAACTTCAGCTTTACCTACAACAGGTACGTTGTTTTCTGCATGACAAGCGATAACGCAAGCTCCACATCCAGTACAAGCATTTAAGTCGATTGAAAGGTTGAAGTGGTGACCAGTTGAACGATCAAATGATTCCCATAAATCTACTGTACTAGCTTCAACTTCTTGGTGATCCAAAGATACCATTGGTTTTTCATTCCAATGTTCAGCATCTTCAGTATTGAATATTTTTAAAGTAGTTTCTTTAATGATATCTCCTCTACCCATTAAAGTTTTCTGACCTTGAACACAAGCAAACTCGTGTTCTCCTCCAGCTTTTACGATAGAAACAGATTGAACCCCATTAAAACCTTTATATAAAGCGTAAGCATTTAAACCTACTTGCATTTCTTCTTTAAGAGCTGCTTTACGTCCATAACCAAGAGCTAAACCTAAAGTTCCAACTGCTTGACCTGGTTGAACGATAACTGGAACGTTTTCCAATTTCAATCCATCAGCAGTAGTAATAGTAGCATAACTACCATTTAAACCACCATTTGCAACGATTTCATTTGATAAACCAATTTTCTTAGCATCTGCATTTGAAACTGTAACATAGTTATCCCAAGAAACTCTAGTAATTGGATCTGGAAACTCTTGCAACCAAGGGTTGTTTGCATGCTGTCCATCTCCCAATCCAGTTTTAGTATATAATACTAATTCATATTCTCCAGCAGCTTTAGATTTTGCAACTGCATTTGCAGCAGAAGCAGCATCAATAGCTCCACCAGATAATGCTGTAGACCCTACAACGGCTACACCATCATGCAATACTTTATTCCAAGAAGAACCAGCAGTAAATACTCCTGAGTTTGCTTTTAAATAATCATAAAAAGTACCTGCTGTACCATTTACTGATAATAAAACATCTTGAAATTGTTTTGTATTAAAGATTGGACGAATAGTCGGCTGAGTTAAACTATAAGTTCCACTTGTTATTTCAACATCACCCCAAGACTCTAAATAATGAGGTGCTGGTGCAGCAACACTTACAATCGATGCAGTCTCATCTTCTTTCAATGAAAAAGCAACTGAAGTTTTAACTTTTTTCAATCCAGAAACAAAAGAAGCTGAATCAGCTAAAGTATAAACTGGATTAACACCACTCATAATTAAAGTATGAACACTTCCAGCATTCAAATCTTTAATCAACTGCGAAACAACAGCATTAGAACCTTTTCTAATTTGTCTTGCTCCAGCAGTAGTAAAAGCTTCACTAGCTAATGCTTGATTGATAGCTAAAACTAATAATTGAGCATTTTTATCTTCAATTCCAGATACTAAAACTCCTTTTGATCCAGCAGCTTTAAGCTGTTGTGCAGCTTTTACTACTTCAGCTTTAACATTTGCATCTAAAGCTACAGGAACAGAAGCACCCGCAATAATATTATAAATTTCAACTAAAGCTTGTTTTTGAACCGCTGTAGTCATCGGAACGCGCTTATCAGCAGCAGCTCCAGATAATGTCATATTAGATTCAAACTGGAAGTGACGAGACATTTGTCCATTTTGAGGAATACGTCCTTTTGCATATCCAGAATCGTATCCACCACCTTGCCAGTCTCCTAGGAAATCAGCACCAACAGATACAATTAAAGAAGATTTTGAAAAATCATAATCAACCAAAGCTCTTTGACCGTATACAGATTCAAAAGCATCCAAAGCTTCAGATGAAGAAACTGCATCATACACTACGTGCTTAGCATTTGGATTTTTAGCAATGAATTCAGCGATTAATTTTTCAGTAGATGGACTAGCCAAAGTATTAGTTAATAATACCACTTGACCACCTTTAGCTTTTGCATCAGCTAAGCTAGATTTAATTTTCAAATCAACTGCCGACCAAGTAGAATTTTTACCATCTACTTTTGGCTCTTTTAAACGAGCACTATCATACAATCCTAAGATAGAAGCATGAATTCTTGCATTTGCTGCAAATTTAGCACCAGCAATTGTATTGTTTTCAATTTTAATTGGACGACCCTCACGAGTTTTCACCAAAAGATTAGCAAAATCAAAACCATCAAAAACGGTAGTTGCATAATAATCTGCAACACCAGGAATGATTTGTTCTGGTTGTAAAACATAAGGGATAGACTTGTGAACAGGACCTTCGCAAGCAGCTAATGTAACAGCTGCAGTACTAAACCCTACGTACTTTAAAAAGTCACGACGTGAAGTCCCAGATGTAGATAAAGCATCAGCATTACCTAAAAACTCATCAGTAGGAATTTCTTCAACAAACTCGTTATTTCTAAGCGCCTCAACAATAGAGCTATTTTCTAGCTCTTCAACACTTTTCCAGTATTTTTTGTTTGATGACATTGTATATATATATTAAAATCTTAATAAATCGATTAATAGTGGCATTTACCACACTCTAAACCTCCCATTTGCGCTGCAGTTAATTTCTCTACACCGTATTTTTTAGAAAGTTCAGCATGAATTTTATCATAGTAAGCGTTTCCTTCCATCTTAACATCAGTTTTTCTATGGCAATCAACACACCATCCCATTGTTAATTTAGAATATTGCTTCATGATTTCAAATTCCTGTACAGGTCCGTGACAAGTTTGACATTCAATACCTGCAACAGAAACGTGTTGAGAGTGATTGAAATAAACAAAGTCTGGTAAGTTATGAATACGAACCCATTTTACAGGTTGTGTTTTTCCAGTATAAGCCTGTTTAGTCTTATCCCATCCAACAGCATCATATAATTTTTGAATTTGAGCATCATAAAAAGCTTTGCTGTACTCAGGAGTAGCAGTAGTCTCAGCAACCTCTGAAATGTTTTTATGACAGTTCATACAAACATTTAAAGAAGGAATACCAGCTGTTTTACTTACACGTGCAGCTGAGTGGCAATATTTACAATTGATTTCGTTATCACCAGCGTGAATTTTGTGAGAGTAGTGAATTGGCTGAATTGGCTCATAATTCTGATCTACACCTACTTGCATTAAGTAACCGTATACAAAATAACCACTTGCCAAAAGCAAAAAGATCGAAGTCACTAAAACCAAAAATTGATTTTTAACAAAAGCTTTCCAGATTGGAGTTCTAGCTTCTTTTGGTGCAACCTCAATACCATTTTTATTCGCCACTTTAGTCAATACTTTGTTCACCATGAACAACATCACAACCAAAATAGCCATTACAAGAGCAAGAGCTCCTAAAATAATATTATTTGAAATCCCTCCACCTTGTTGAACATCACCAGTTGGTAAAGTTCCTGGAGTTTTTGCCGGCTCAGCTTTAGGCTCAGAAGTATAAGCTATAATGTTATCAATATCACCTTCAGATAACTGAGGAAAAGAAGTCATCACTGCTTTATTATTTTCCTCAAAAAGTTTAACAGCAACAGGATCACCTGACTTAATCATGTCAGAACTGTTATGCACCCACTTATAAAGCCAAGCTTTATCATGTTTATCAGCAACCCCCCTTAAAGCAGGACCTGTTGACTTAGCATCTAATTTGTGACATGCAGCGCAATTTGCATTAAAAAGTTCTTTCCCTTTTACTGGATCACCGCCTCCTGCAGCTGGAGCAGCAGCCGCAGCTTCAGGCGCCGCCGGAGCAGCAGCATCTTGAGCAAATGAAGTTAGGGAGAAAATTAACGTCAGCGATAAGCCAAACAGCAATTTTCTTGAGATCGAATTATGGTTACCCACCTTTTTCATATAGTATAAATAATTGTCTACTAATTTTTGGTATGATTTTTTCTGTATAAAACTCAGGAAAAATCTATACCCTCTTTTAAAACTTGCACAAAAATACGACTTATGAACTATTCTCAAAACCTTAAAATACCCTTAAATATCAATTTATATCAATTCTAAATAATATTAAAATTTTACACTCAAACTTTAAATACTATTTTTGCATAAAAACCATCACATTATGAGAATTTTAAGTCCTTCAAAAAATCTATTATTAACAATTACATCGATTGCTTTCGCACACAATATTAACGCACAAGACCAAAATTTAACATTGAATCAGGATCCAAAATTTGAGCAATTGTTAAACGAGAAGCGTAAAATTAACACGTCAATAAATACAAACGATACTTACAGAATTCAAATCTTTAGTGGTAAAAGCGATGAGGCAAAAAAAACGCTATCAGATTTTAAACGAGAAAATTCGGATATTGACGGAACTATTATCTTCAACACACCAAATTACAAAGTTATTGTTGGAAATTTCAAAACCCGAATTGAGGCAGAAAGAAATTTAGCCGAAATTAAAAAAAGATACAAGACTGTTTTTTTATTAAAACCAGGCAAATAACAAACAATTAAAAACAAAAACGCGAGACCAAAAAATCTCGCGTTTTTATTTTGAACAAACCTCAGTTAATTTACAACTTTAATTCCACTAGCCATAAACCTTATTTCTTCTTTAGGTGCTTTAATAGCATCAATCTCTGCTTTCGTTTTTTTAGCATCTTTTGCATAATGCTTTAGTTCTTCTACCGAAGTCACCTTCCTTTCTGCATTCCCTTCTAAAACTACATTTTTACCCTTTAGAGCCGTGGGAACAAAAAATGCATAATCTTTCATTTTAACAAAGAAAGAAGCCCCATCATTCGTTTTTACACTTACCCAACAACCTCTTTTCGGACAGACTCCTGTAACCTCACCTTTCACACTTATATTTTCAATTTTATTGTCAGTTTTTAATTTACTCTCTAATTTTTCCACTGAAATTGAATTTGACACTGAAGACTCTGAAACATCCTCTCCATAATAATCACCTATCAAAGCATTACCAGAAGGAGGTGCAGGCCTCTCAACATCTTCCTGTGCAAAACAAAAAAAAGAAACACCTACAAATAGAACAGACAAAAAAGATCTTAACTTCATGTTACATTAATTTTATAACTCCAAAAATAACATAAAAAAGTAAAAATAAAGCACCACTAAATAAATAATCCCATTCCCGCAGATCTTTCAAAACAAAAACAAAAAAAAGTCCCAACTTTCATTGGGACTTTTTAATATATATTTATTGAATATTATTTCAATTTCTTTTTGATAGCAACTTCGTGGTACGCTTCAATAACATCTCTTTCTTCAATATCATTGAATCCTTTGATCTGAATACCACAATCGTATCCTTTAGTAACTTCTTTAACATCATCTTTGAAACGTTTTAATGCCACAAGTTCACCTGTATGCACTACCACACCATCTCTGATAACTCTAATTTTAGAAGTTCGTAAAATCTTACCATCTGTAACCATACATCCTGCAATAGAACCAACTTTAGAAATTTTGAAAATCTCACGAATTTCAGCATTACCTAAAACTTCTTCTTTCATTTCTGGCGCTAACATTCCTTCCATCGCATCTTTCAAGTCATCGATAGCTGCATAGATAATAGAATAGTAACGGATATCGATTTCTTCTTTATCTGCAAGTTGTCTCGCATTTCCAGCAGGACGAACATTAAATCCGATAATAATCGCATCTGATGCAGAAGCCAAGTTAACATCGGTTTCAGTAATTGCACCAACTCCTTTATGGATAATATTAATCTGAACTTCTTCTGTCGAAAGTTTAGAGAACGAATCAGACAATGCTTCAACAGATCCATCCACGTCTCCTTTAAGAATTACATTCAATTCTTTAAACTGACCAAGAGCAATACGACGACCAATCTCGTCAAGAGTAATATGTCTTTGCGTACGTACCGACTGCTCACGCATTAATTGCGAACGTTTAGATGCAATTTGTTTCGCTTCTTTTTCATCTTCAAACACATTGAATTTATCACCCGCTGTTGCAGCTCCATCCAACCCTAAAACAGATACCGGAGTTGAAGGACCAGCAGTTAAAACCGTATGACCTCTTTCGTCGTGCATCGCTTTAACTTTTCCGTGGTGTTTTCCAGCCAACATATAGTCTCCAATTTTTAAAGTTCCTGCTTGAACCAAAATTGTAGAAACATATCCTTTACCTTTATCCAAGAAAGCCTCAACTACAGTTCCCTGAGCCGCTTTATTTGGATTTGATTTTAAATCTAAGATTTCTGCCTCTAATAAAACTTTTTCAAGTAATTCTTTTACTCCTAAACCTGTTTTAGCAGAAATATCGTGAGACTGAATTTTTCCTCCCCAATCTTCAACAAGTAAATTCATACCTGCTAATCTTTCTTTAATCTTATCAGGATTAGCATTTGGCTTATCTACTTTATTGATTGCAAAAATAATTGGTACACCAGCTGCCTGAGCATGACTGATAGCCTCTTTCGTTTGTGGCATGATATCATCATCCGCCGCAATTACGATAATTGCAATATCTGTAACCTGAGCTCCACGTGCACGCATTGCGGTAAACGCCTCGTGACCCGGAGTATCTAGGAATGCTATTTTTTGTCCGTTATCTAAAGTAACTCCATAAGCTCCAATGTGCTGTGTAATACCTCCCGACTCTCCAGCAATAACATTTTCCTTACGAATATAATCCAATAAAGATGTTTTACCGTGATCGACGTGACCCATTACAGTAACAATCGGCGCTCTTGTAACTAGATCTTCTTCTTTATCCTCAACTACCGTAATAGCTTCTTCGATATCAACTGTGATAAATTCAACTTCATAACCAAACTCATCCGCCACAATTGTAAGAGTTTCAGCATCTAGACGCTGGTTCATGGTAACCATGATTCCAAGAGACATACAAGTTCCAATTACTTTGGTAATCGGCACATCCATCATAATAGCAATTTCTCCTACCGTAACGAATTCTGTAACTTTTATAGTTTTACTTCCTTCATCAAGAGCTCTTTGCTCATCATCAGATTTCTGACGGTGCGTTTCTCTTTTATCTCTTCTATATTTAGCCGCTTTAGATTTACCTCCTTTACCTTGAAGTTTTTCAAGAGTTTCTCTAATTTGGTTTTTTACTTCTTCTTCTGTTGGCTCAACTTTAGCTACAATTGCCGGACGGTTTCCTTTTACAAAACCAGGTCTTTGACTTCTGTTAGCATTAAATCCGCCACCATTATTATTAGGCGTAATTTTATTTGGATTTGGCGTTCCAGGTGCATTATTATTTCCTTGAACAGGTTTTGGCGCACCAGGCGTACCAGGTTTAGGAGCAATTCTTTTACGCTTATTTTTGTTAGCATTATTCCCTGCTCCTGGAACTCCAGGTTTATTATTTTGAGCAGCTTTAGGATCTTCTTTCTTTTTCTTAGGCTTATTAAATTGAGATAAATCAATTGTTTGCCCAGTAAGAGTAGTTCCTGAAAGCTTTTGATATTGCGTAGTAATAGTTTCTTCTGATGTTGTTGGATCAGTAGACACAATTGGATCTTGTGCAACTCTAGGAGATTCTGTTTTAACCTCTTTTTTCTCAGTAACAACAGGCTCTTCTTTTTTCGTTTCTGAAACTGGCGGAGCCACAACTGGTTCTTGTTTCACAGTTTCATTCTGAACTGGTTTTTCTGGCTGCACAGGTGCAACAACAGCTTTTGGCTCTTCAACCTTAGCAGTTTCTTCAGAAGGAGTAATCGCAGGTTTTTTTGGATTTAAGTCAATTTTTCCAACTTGCACAGGTCCCGAAACAACCGCTCTTGCTTTGATTATTTCTTGCTGTTTTTGACGCTCGTCTTCTTGTCTGCGTTTGTCTTCAATTTCTTTTTCACGCTCTACACGCAATGCCTCTTTTTCTTTTCTTTTCTCTTCTCCAACCTCTTTAGAAGCCTCTTTATTCCCCTTATCGCCCGCAAATTGGCTTTGAAGGATATTAAATTCGCTATCAGAAATTTTTGCATTCGGATTTGCATCAATAGCAATTCCCTTATCTTTTAGATAATCTACAGCTCTTTCTAACGAAATATTTAATTCCCTTAAAACCTTGTTTATTCTAATTACTCTCTCTTCAGACATATAACCTTTTTATTATTACCTTTTTCGTTGTGTTGTTAGAGCGGATATTCAGCTATAGCTTAACTATCAAACTCTTCTTTTAGTATCTTCATAACATCCAGAATAGTTTCCTCTTCCAGATCTGTTCTTCTTACTAAATCTTCTACGTCGTGTTTCAAGATACTTTTTGCAGTATCTAAACCTATCTTAGCAAACTCTTCAATTACCCATTCTTCGATTTCATCTGAAAACTCCGTTAATTCAACATCATCTTCATCCGCAACTGTACCGGCAACATCTCCTTCACGGATAACATCTAATTCATAACCTGTCAACTGACCAGCTAATTTAATGTTGTGCCCACCTCTACCAATCGCTTTAGAAACCTCTTCTAATTTCAAGAAAACTTCAGCTCTTTTGTTTTCTTCATCAATTTTGATTGAAGAAACTTTAGCAGGGCTTAACGCTCTTGTAATAAACAATTGAATATTGTTTGTATAATTGATTACGTCAATATTTTCATTTCCTAATTCACGTACAATTCCATGAATACGAGAACCTTTCATTCCCACACAAGCTCCAACTGGATCAATTCTGTCATCATAAGAATCCACAGCTACTTTTGCTTTTTCACCAGGAATTCGAACTACATTTTTAACCGTAATTAATCCGTCAAAAACTTCTGGAATTTCTTGTTCAAATAATTTCTCTAAAAACTTCTCAGAAGTTCTAGACATAATAATTTGAGGTTTATTTCCTTTTAATTCAACGCTTTCAATGATTCCACGAACATTATCTCCTTTACGGAAAAAGTCAGATGGAATTTGTTTTTCTTTTGGAAGTACAATTTCATTTCCTTCATCATCAACCAAGATAACAACTCTTGGACGCACGTGATGTACTTCAGCTGTATAAATATCACCGATAATATCTTTAAATTGCTTGTAAAGATTTGTATTATCGTGTTCGTGAATTTTAGATATTAGATTCTGACGAAGCGCTAAGATAGCTCTTCTTCCTAAATCAATCAATTTTACTTCTTCAGAAACCTCTTCGCCAATTTCAAAATCCGCTTCAATCATTCTTGCTTCCGTCAAGGTAATTTCTTCGTTTTCAAAATCAAGATCCTCATCAGCAACAATTACTCGTCTTCTCCATATCTCCATATCTCCTTTATCAGGATTTATAATAATATCAAAGTTATCATCAGATCCGTATTTTTTCTTCAATGCATTTCTAAACACATCCTCTAAAATTGCCATAAGCGTTACACGATCAATAAGTTTATTATCTTTAAACTCTGAGAATGAATCGATTAATGCTAAATTTTCCATGCAAATTCTTTAATTAAAATTAAAATGTTACTGTAACAACTGCTTCCTTAATCTCTGTGTAAGGTATTTGTTGCTCTTTTTGAACTGTTTCTTTTCCTTTTCCTACTTTTTTAGGCTCCCTTGCTTTCCAAGACAAAATTATAAAAACATCGTTAGCTTCTATCAATTCTGCTTCGATTTTTTCAGTATTTGTAGTAACAATCAGCGTTCTACCAATATTTTTCTTGTATTGTCTTATCAATTTCAAAGGCGACCCTACTCCAACTGATGCTACTTCAAGCGAAAAATCCTGTTCTTCACGATCTAGATTATTCTCGATTGCACGACTAATATCGATACAATCCTGTAGCGCCACTCCATTATCTCCGTCTAAACCAACACTAATTTTAAAAGAATCCGAAACTACCAAGTCAATCAAAAAGATTGATGGTTTTTCCAGAAGAGCTTCTGTAATTAATCCGTTTACTTTTTCTTTGAATGTCATAATTTTATAAAAAGAGGGGACACTTAGTCCCCTCATTATTTAGATTTTAATAAATAACTGTGCAAATATAGTGTTTTTTTTATAAATCAAATAAATTGATTGCTCTAAAAATATTTCTTACCTTTATAAGAGCATTAAAATAGAGAATTATTCATATTATTAACTTTAAAATTATGAAACGAATTTTAGTACCTACCGACTTCTCAGAACATGCAGAAGATGCTTTAAAAGTTGCAGCCCAAATCGCAAAAAAGAACAATTCTGAGATCATTATTCTTCACATGCTCGAATTACCACACCAAACCAGTGACGCCATCATGGGCGGAATCAGTATTCCGGAAAGCATGCTTTTTATGAAAAAAGCAAATGAAATGCTTGACGAAGTCGCCTCAAGATCTTACTTAGACGACATATCGATAACTGAAATCGTAAAAATGGACAAGCCCATACATGGCATCATACAAATAAGCAAAGATTATGACATTGACCTAATCGTAATGGGATCTCATGGCTCTTCTGGCGTTGAAGAATTGCTAATTGGTTCCAATACCGAAAAAGTAGTTCGAAATTCAGACATACCTGTTTTGGTTATCAAGAAAAACATTTCGAATTTTAATGCCGTAAATGTTGTTTTTGCATCTGATTTCTCAGAAGAAGCAAAAAAACCATTCGAAAAACTTCTAAATTTCACCAGACTATTTGACTCAAAATTACATTTAGTTACCATTTGCACCCCAAACAGCTTCAAACCTACTCACACTAGTGAAAAGAGCATGACCGATTTTGTATCGCAATTTAACATAACAAACTACACAACTCAAATTTATAACGATACAAATATTGAAAAAGGAATCATTAATTTCTCCAACAAAATAGATGCCGATATTATCGGAATGTGCACACACGGCAGAACAGCTTTTGCACACTTTTTCAACGGAAGTATTAGCGAAGGTCTTGTAAATCATGCGGTAAAACCGATAATTACATTAAAAATCTAAAACACCACTTAATCAAACCATATTAGAACCCGCTCAAACGGGAGGTTTTTTATCAAAATTCAATTATAAAAAAGGAAGCATACCACTAAAACATCTCTAGGCATTGACCCTAAAGACTTTATCACACTTACTTTTCATTTAAAAAGAAATCCGAAATTGTTCCGTCCTTTTTAAATCACAGACAATAAAAAAAGCCTCTCATTTCTGAGAGGCTTTTCTGTTGGTCTACTAGGACTCGAACCTAGAAAGACGGCACCAAAAACCGTAGTGTTACCATTACACCATAGACCAGCAGTGCGGTTAAGCGGGTGCAAAATTAAAACTTTATTTAATTTATGCAAATTTTAAATGCAACTTTTTTTAAACAAAAAAAGCCTCTCATTTCTGAGAGGCTTTTCTGTTGGTCTACTAGGACTCGAACCTAGAAAGACGGCACCAAAAACCGTAGTGTTACCATTACACCATAGACCAGCAGTGCGGTTAAGCGAGTGCAAATTTAAGTCTTTATTTAGTTTCTCCAAACTTTTTGAGCAAAAAAAATCATTTTTTTTGTTTTTTTTCAATTCAAAATCTTCCGCAGAATCAAAAACACCTCATAAACAATGCATTACTTTCAAAAGATAGTTTTGTAGAATTTTTTGTTAATGCTCGTTTCTTTACATAAAAAAACATTTTCTTTGTAGGATAGAAAAACATTCAAATTTTTAACACCTAAATATGGCACAATTCAATTTCAATAAATGGAATACAATTATTGGTTGGTTTGCATTTGCAATCGCTTTAATTACTTACACTTTAACGGTTGAACCTACAATGAGCTTTTGGGATTGCGGAGAATATATTGCTACCGCAGCCAAACTTGAAGTAGGCCACCCACCAGGAGCTCCACTTTTCCAAATGATGGGCGCATTTTTCGCAATGTTTGCAATAGATGCACAACATGTAGCTTTAATGGTTAATATGATGTCTGTTTTTTCTAGCGCATTTACCATATTATTTATGTTCTGGTCTTCGTCTATGATTTTGAAAAAGATCGTAGCTCGATTTGCAGAGATTGACCAAAACAATTCTATTGTTATTTTAGGAAGTTCTTTTGTAGGAGCACTAGCTTATACTTTTTCTGACAGCTTTTGGTTTAACGCTGTTGAAGCAGAAGTTTACGCAATGGCTTCCTTATTAATTGCATTACTTTTCTGGCTTGGTTTACGTTGGGAGCAAGATATGGACAAACCAAAAGGGAACAAATGGCTTTTGATTATTTCATTAGTTGTCGGACTTTCGTTTGGAGTTCACTTTATGGCTCTTTTGACCATTCCTTCTATTGGTTTTTTATACTATTTCAAACACTACGAAAAAGTTACTATTAAAAACTTTATAATTGCCAACTTAGTCGTTGTTGGTATATTATTGTTTATTTTCATATTACTTCTTCCATTAACCATGGCATTCTTCGGAAAAACTGAAATATTCATGGTAAACAGCATGGGACTTCCTTTTAATTCGGGAACTATATTTGTTGCTTTAGTATTTATCGCATTCTTTTATTTTGGATTAAAATATACCAAACAAAAAGGCTTAATATTCTACAACACTATTATATTATGTATATTGTTTATCCTGATTGGTTTCTCAACTTGGTTGATGCTTCCTGTTCGTGCAAATGCCAACACAGTTATCAATGAAAACAAACCCTCAGATGCTTCTGAAGTTTTGGCTTACTACAATCGTGAACAATACGGTGTAAATCCATTATTTTATGGTCCACAATACACAGAAGTTTTTGCTGGACTTGATGCCAAAAACCCTTATTCAGACAAAAAACCTAAC
The DNA here is from genome assembly GCF_020026915.1 of Flavobacterium potami. GTDB lineage: Bacteria > Bacteroidota > Bacteroidia > Flavobacteriales > Flavobacteriaceae > Flavobacterium > Flavobacterium potami. The sequence continues at coordinate 26,489 of NZ_JAINUY010000005.1, forward strand.
TACGAGAGAGATTATAAAACTGGTAAATACATCATTACCAACAATTATAAAAACGCTGAACAAAATTCTGATGACAATCAGAAAACATTCCTACCTAGAATGTGGAGTACCGAAACTGCTCATATTCAAAATTATATCAATTTCACAAATCCTCCTAAATTCAAAATCAATCCAAATTATGATTATGATGAAGATTTGGCAAAATACGGAATCGATGCTAGTCAATTAACTGAAGAGGAATACAACAAAGCAACAGCTCAATTACGCAATGAGGTTGAAAAAACCGTTTCTGAGTTCAGAAAAGCATATTCTCAAAAACAAATTGACAATGAAGGCTACGTGAAATTCTTAAGAAGTTATGGCAGCTATTTGATTATTGAAAAGCCATCTACTTTTGATAATTTCAGCTTCATGTTTGAATACCAATTCGGATATATGTACTGGAGATATTTAATGTGGAACTTTGTTGGTCGTCAAAATGATATTCAGGGTAAATATGACAATCTTGATGGGAACTGGATCAGCGGCATCAAACCTCTTGATTCTATACACTTAGGCTCTCAAGACAACTTACCTACAGATGTATTAAACAATAAAGGTCGTAATGCTTACTATTTCCTTCCATTCATTTTAGGATTAATTGGTTTAATGTACCATGCAAACAAAGACTTAAAGAGTTTCTATGTTCTTTTGGCTTTATTTTTATTTACTGGAATTGCATTAAAAATATACTTAAACGAAAGACCTTTCGAACCTCGTGAACGAGATTATGCGCTTGTTGGCTCTTTCTATGTCTTTGCCATTTGGATTGGATTTGGAGTTTACTCACTCTACGAAAGCATTCAAAAATATCTGGCTCCAAAAATTGCCGGTCCTGTTATCATTGCCGGAAGTTTATTGGCCGCTCCTGTTTTAATGGCTTCTCAAAACTGGGATGATCATGACAGATCAGGTAGATATACAGCAGTTGCAATGGCAAAAGCTTATTTAAGTTCTTGCGACAAAGACGCTATTTTATTTACAATTGGAGACAACGACACATTCCCTCTTTGGTATGCGCAAGAAATTGAACATTTCAGAACCGATGTTAAGATTGTAAATACAAGTTTATTTATGACAGACTGGTATATCGACCAAATGAAGGCAAAGTCTTATGAATCTAATCCGCTTCCTATTTCATTTAAACATGAACAATATGTCGGAGATAATCTGGACTATACGGCTTATATTCAAAAAATTGATACTCGTTGGAATATTAAAGATTTTATTGATTTTATTAAAAACCCTAAATCAACTGTTGGATTGCAAAACGGACAAACGATTCATTTTTATCCAACAAATAAAATCAGAGTTAATGTTGATAAAAACGTTATCATTCAAAACAAAGTAGTTAACCCTAAATACAATGATTCTATTGTTCCTTATTTAGACATTGACATTAAAGGAAGTGCTTTATACAAAAATCGTTTAATGATGCTTGACATCTTGGCCAACAACAATTGGAAACGACCTATTTATTTTAGTGGAGGTGCTTTTGATGATGAAGATTATTTATGGTTAAAAGACTATCTACAATTAGATGGAATGGTTTACAAATTAGTACCTATAAAAAACACTCCTTCTAAAGATGGCGGTCCACTAGACATGGGGCAAATTGATGCTGATAAGATGTACAACATTGTAATGAAATGGGATTGGGGGAACAGCGATGGAAACATCTATCACGATCCTGAAACTAGAAGAAACAGCATTACTTACCGCACTAATCTATCAAGATTAATGAACCAACTTATTGTTGAAGGCAAAATTGAAAAAGCTAAAAACGTAATCAATTTAGCAATGACAAAACTGCCTTTAGACAAATTTGGATATTACTCTTTGGTTGAGCCTTTTGCTGGCGGTTATTACAAAGTTGGAGAAACTGCTAAAGCACAAGATCTTTTAAACAAATTAGTTGAAAAATATAAGGAGAACTTAAACTATTACAGTACACTGACTCCTTCTGACCAAACTGATTTGGCAATTGATATCATTACAGATATCGAGCGTTACAGAAGCTTGTTGCATGTAATGCAAGAAAACAAAGACACTGTCTTTTACAACAAACACAAAACAACATTTAATACGTACGTTAATGTTTTTGAGCGTTTTGGACGTGAAAAAGAATAATATACGAAATTTTTAACAATTAAAAAAATGCAACACTATTTGATAAATAGCGTTGCATTTTTTAATTTTATACAGGTAATTAAATTCAATTAAAGATGGGCTTTTATTGGGTAAAAACAAACTCCTTTATAAAAACGGTATTTTCTAAATATTGCTGGGACATTCCTAACAATGAAAAGAAAATATACCTGACTTTTGATGATGGCCCAACTCCCGAAATTACAGATTGGGTTTTATCTGAATTGAAGAAATTTGATGCAAAAGCCACTTTCTTCTGCATCGGAAAAAACATTAAAGCTAATTTGGCTTTGTTTGAAAAACTAATTACTGAAGGCCATTCTATCGGCAATCATACTATGAATCATGTGAACGGATGGAAAATCCATACTAATGATTACATAGAAAATGTAAAAAACTGCGCTGAAGTTTTAGAAGAACAAGAAAAAGCGCCTCGTCGTTTACTATTTCGTCCTCCTTACGGAAAAATCAAAAAAGCTCAATCTAAGGTTCTTAGAAAATTAGGGTACAAAATCGTAATGTGGGATGTTTTAAGCGCTGATTTCGATCAAAGTATTACTCCTGAAAAATGTCTTGAAAACGTAACAAAGAATGTAAAATCAGGCAGCGTAATTGTTTTTCATGACAGTATTAAGGCTTCTCCAAATTTGAGATTCGCTTTACCGAGAACACTGCATTTTTTAAAAGAAAATGGATATAAGTTTGACATTATTCATTAAATAACATCAATCAAAGAAGTTATTTAATCTTTGAACTGGTCTTGAACAATTCCGATTATTGTATTCGCATCAAGTTCTCCAGATTGTCTCCAGATCATTTGTCCATCTTTATAAATCATTAAAGTTGGAAGTCCTTTTATACGAAGCGCCTCTGCCAGTTCCTGATTTTTATCTACATCAATTTTAATCACTTTAGCCTTATCGCCAAGCGCTGCAGCCACATCCTTAATAACGGGATGCATAGAAACTGAAGATTCATTCCAATCGGTGTAAAAATCAATTAACACTGGAACTTGAGCATTTATTAGTTCTCCAAATTTTGACATAAAACCAAAAATTTTAAGTTTTTTAATTTATTATAAGAAATAAATATAATACAAATTTAGCATTTTTAACGAATTAAGCGACATTACGGCCTTTTTTTAGTTCAATGACTGTTATTTCTGGCATAATTCCAACTCGTCCTGGATAAGCATGAAAACCAAATCCACGGTTAACATAAACGTATCTTCCGAGGTTTTCGTACAAACCAGCCCACTGTTTGTAGATGTATTGAGCTAAACTCCATTTAAAATATCCAGGAATCTCAATTCCAAACTGCATACCGTGTGTATGACCAGCAAAAGTCAAATGAAAATTCTTTGGATGATCTTTAATTTCAGCATCCCAATGACTTGGGTCGTGGCTCATCAAAATTTTAAAATCGTCCTGATGAACATTTTCCGAAGCTTTATTTAAATCACCAGCTTTTTTAAAATTTACTCCCCAATTTTCTACTCCAATCAATGCAATTTTATCATCTCCTTTTTGAATATAAGTGTGTTCATTCAGCATTAACTTAAATCCAATTTGACCGTATAAATTTTTAATTTGATGAAAATTCTCGTCTTTTTCTTTCTCAGAAGGCCATGTTACATATTCGCCATAATCATGATTTCCTAAAACAGCAAATTTTCCGTATTTATATTCTTTTATACGATTGAAAGTTTCCAGCCACGGATGCATTTCTTTTGCATGTGTATTGACAATATCTCCCGTAAAAAGAATCAAATCAGATTCTTGTTGATTTATTAAATCAATTGCATAATTAATCTTCTCCGGATTGTCGAAACTTCCACTATGAACATCAGAAATCTGAGTTATTTTAAAACCATCAAAAGCATCTGGAAGATCGGGAAAAAACACCGTTTGTTTGATTACTTTGAAATTATATTTCCCTTCAAGAATTCCGTAAATGATGGACAAAAAAGGAACAGCCGCCAAACCTAATGCAATTTGACTTACAAATTTCCTTCTATCAGGCATCATTTCCTTTCTTGGTGCGTGGTAAACAAAATAATTCAAGATACTTGCCCCAATTCTAAAAATATCCTTTCCAAACATGATTAGGGTTAGAACAATTTTTGGCACGTATATCAACAACATTAAACCCGTTGTAAACATAAATTGTCTAGTTTGTCCAACCGACCTATCTATTTGCGAGAAAGAATATATGATAAACGCTAAAAGCAGGAAGCTTATAACTTGATAACTGATCAAAACCCATCTTACTCTAATTAAAGTTCGAAAAGCCTGATAAGAATAGAACTCAATAAACAAGAAAAGAGCGCATAGAATTACAAAACGAAGAATCATTTGTTATATTTTTAAACAAAAGTAACAAAGAATAAAAATGCTATTGCTTATTATTATAAAAAATTTAACGCTATTAATAGAAAAAGCTGAAAGATGGCTCTCTCAGCTTTTTCCCTACCAACCTTTTTAAAACTATTTAATCTTAAGCATTTAATGTCGTCTTATTTTGCTTTTGGAGCTTCTGTTTTTGCAGTTTCCTCTTTTTTATCTGCTTTTGCTTTTTTGTGCGCTTTTTTATCGTGTTTAGGTGCTTTTACTTCTTTTGCAGGAGCTGCTGGAGTTGTTTGTGCGTTTACCATTGAGAATGTTCCTAATACTGCTACTGCTAAAATTGCTAATTTTTTCATGACTTAAAGTTTTTATGATTATTATTTCATTATTTATAAGTCAAAGATATAATCGTAAAATGAAGACAAAATGAAGAAAAAGTCTTACAAGAAATTTTAACTTTTAATTGGCTTTTTGAAACCATAATGTAAATGTAGTTCCTTCGTTTATAACCGATTCCACCTTGATTTCGATATGATGAAATGCGGCAACACTTTGGGCAATTGCAAGTCCTAACCCCTGCCCTTCCTGATCTGAACTGATTCTGGCAAAACGGCTGAATATTTTCTCTAATTGCGATTCGTCCATTCCTATTCCAGAATCTTTTACTTTAATAAAATAATGTTCTCCAACAAAACCATCTTCTATTATGATATTCCCTTCTGGTTTATTGTATTTTATAGCATTCGTTACCAAATTATAAATCAAAATATGAATCAATGTTTTATTTCCTAAAAAGACAAAACTGTTTTCTATTTTATTTATAAAATGAATTTCCCTGTCATCCATTCGATCCTGAAGATCTTCTTGTAAGTCGGAGACGATTTCTTTTAGGTTTATTTCTTCATTGGCTTCGTATTGATTATTGTCTATTCGGGAAATCAGCAATAAATTATTAATGATTTTTTTCAGCATATCCAACGTCTTCAGTGAACCAGCAATTTTATCAAATGCATTATCATCTAAAGATTCATTTTGCAAAAGATTTTCAAGTTTGTTTTTTAAAAGCGCAATTGGCGTTAGAAGTTCGTGAGAAACATTGGAAATAAACTGTTTTTCTTTTTTAAAAACTTCAGCAATACGATCCATCATCTGGTTTAAAACAAAATCCAATTCCCTAAAATCTCTTGAAGCAGCTTTTATTGGAGTATGATCAAACGTTTCGGGTTCATTGACACGTCTGATTTTAGTATCAATAATTTTATAAAATGGTTTTAGAAGATATTCGATATAAAAAGTATCTGCCAAAAAAGTGATTAACAAAATGACGACAAATACAATAAGTATAAAAAAGCGGATAACAAAAGTCAAATCATTTACTTCGCTTAAACTACTTCCTATTTCAAGCTTATAACCTTGTCCTCCGTAAACAAAATGATGCTCTAGAATTCGATACTCATTTTCTTCTCCTTCAATTTTTCGATAGTCATTACTAAAAGTACTGTTTTTATGACGCGGTTTTATAGGAGCATGAGATAAAACCAAAAACTCATTATGAAGCGTCGAAAATTCTGAAAAAGTTTCAGTCGAATCATCTGGATTTTCTATAAAATCATTGATTTCTTCCTGATTTAAATGCTCTATAAACTTCTTTTTTTTTTCGAGAAGACTATTATTAATATGATGATACACCACATTTTGAACTAAAATAGGAAGCATTAACCATAAAATTAAAATCACCAACAATCTTGTCAGTGCATTAAAAATGGCTAATTGATGTTTTATTTTCACAAGAATCTGTTTATTCGTTTATGCGATAACCCACATTTCGAACGGTTTCAAACCAATCTATAGGAGCGTGTTTATCGAGTTTTTTTCTAAGATTTCGAACATGCACATCTATAAAATTAGAATCTGAATTTACTTCTAGAATATCTCCCCAAATGTGCTCTGTAAGCTGGAGACGTGTAATTACCCTATTTTTATTTAAAACCAAATACTGAAAAATGTCAAATTCTTTTTTGGTCAGATTAATGGGCTGCTCATTACAACTTACTTTATAATCCTGAAGTTGCAAAACAAATCCGTGAATTGTTAGATTGTTTAGAGTAAAACCGTGAATTCTTCGAATAACGGCAAATAATCTCGCACTTAATTCTGTTAAAGCAAAAGGTTTGGTCAAATAATCGTCGGCGCCAAGATGAAGACCATTTATTCTATCATCCAATTCGCCTCTTGCAGTCAAGACAATAACAGCCATTTTAGATTTTGTTTTTCTGACGGTTTGCAAGACTTCGAAACCATCACCATCCGGAAGTCCGAGATCCAAAAGCATGGCATCGTAATCATTGCTGTTAAACTCTTCCAGAGCATCTGCACAGGTGTGAGCGATTTTGCAGATGTAGCCGGCATTACACAAAAAATCATAAACTTCTACTGCCAGTTCTCGATTATCCTCTACAATCAAAATATTCATAAATTAATGTGTTTAAGCACAATTAAAAGTAATCATTTCTAAAAAACCAAATCATGCATTATTAAAATATTAACGAAAAAAGCTGACAAATTTCTTTATCAGCTTTTGCAACCTGCATTCTTCTTCATAATTATCCTTCCTGTTTTGCTTCCGTACAATTTTCTGAAAACAAAACAAAAACGACATTATTTTTTCATTTTTGCAGTTTCTGTTTTCGGAGTTTCCGTTTTCGCTTCTGTTTTTTCTGATTTTGCTTTTTTATCAGATTTGTGTTTAGGATGTTTTGTTGCTTTTACTTCTTTTGCTGCAACTGCTTTTCCATCTTTTGCAGGGAACGCCTGAACCATTGCACTTGTTCCTAAAACTGCCACTAGTAACATTAATAAATTTCTCATGATTTCTAAGATTTAAGAATTAATAACCTTTATTATACAGATCAAAATTACCCTCACTACATGAAGAAAAAATGAAGAAATCTGCTGTGGCGAATATTTTAACGAGACATTAACGTTATGCTTTTTTACCATATAAGTTATATAAGTTCATTTAATAATTAGGATATAAAATTAGACGCACTGCAGTGTGTCTCCACAAAGATGAACTTATATAACTTATATGGTTCAAAAAATTAATTTTAAGAAACCAAATCGTTTTTTAAACCTCAATTGTTTATTTTTACACACTAATATTTTTTATATGTCGACTCAAAAACGCCTTTTTCTTCTAGATGCTTATGCACTAATTTTTCGTGGTTATTATGCTTTTATAAAAAACCCGAGAATCAATTCAAAAGGAATGGACACATCTGCAATTATGGGTTTCATGAATTCACTTTTGGATGTAATTAAGAGAGAAAAACCAGATCATTTGGCTGTTGCTTTTGATAAAGAAGGAAGTCATGCAAGAACAGAAATGTATTCGGATTATAAAGCCAATCGAGACGAAACTCCCGAAGCAATTAAAATTGCTGTTCCTTATATTCAGGAATTATTGAGAGCGATGCATATTCCGATTATTGAACTTGCAGGATGTGAAGCCGACGATTTAATTGGAACAATTGCCAAACAAGCCGAAAAACAAAACTATAAGGTTTATATGGTAACTCCCGATAAGGATTTTGCGCAATTGGTTTCTGAAAATATATTCATGTACAAACCTGCCCGTATGGGTAACGGAATTGAGATTTGGGGAATTCCAGAAGTTTTAGCAAAATTTGAAATCGAAAGACCAGAACAAGTAATTGATTTTCTTGGTATGATGGGAGATGCTGTAGATAACATTCCAGGATTACCAGGTGTTGGAGAAGTTACGGCTAAAAAGTTCCTGAAAGAATTTGGTTCAATGGAAAACCTTTTGGCTAATACAGACAAGTTGAAAGGTAAAATGAAAGAAAACATCGAGGCCAATAAAGAAAAAGGTATTTTATCTAAAAAACTGGCAGCTATTATGTGCGATTGTGATGTTACCTTTAATGAAGAAGATTACGAACTTTCGCGTCCAGATATCGAAAAAACAGATGCTATTTTTCAAGAATTAGAATTCAGGAGAATGGCGGAACAATTTGATAATTTATTTAAAGTTGGTGGTGGAAATGAATTAGAAAACAATAATCCAGCCTCTGATGCCAAATTATACAAAAAACCACAACCAAAAAATGAAGATCAATTTGATCTTTTTGGAGGTGGAGGAACAACTCTTGACGAAAGTGCCGAAGCTGCAAGAAATTCATTTTACAGCACTTTAGAAAATACCGAACATTCTTATCAGACCATTCAGGGTGATTTAGGAATTAAACTGCTTTTACAAAATTTAGAAAAACAGACTTCTGTTTGTTTTGATACAGAGACAACCGGAATTGATGCGCTTCATGCAGAATTGGTCGGAATGTCTTTCTCTTATGAAAAAGGAAAAGCATTTTATGTTCCGTTTCCGGAAAGTCAAGAAGAAGCTCAAACTTTGATCAATAAATTTGTACCGTTTTTTGAAAATGAAAACATTGAGAAAATCGGACAAAACTTAAAATACGATTTAAAAATTCTTTCTAATTATGGTGTAACCGTAAAAGGAAAACTTTTTGACACCATGATTGCGCATTATCTGATCAATCCAGATATGCGTCATAATATGGATATTTTGGCTGAAACATATTTGAAATATTCTCCAAAATCTATTGAAACTTTAATTGGTAAAAAAGGAAAAAATCAGCTTTCGATGCGCGATGTTCCTTTAGAAGATATTAAAGAATATGCTGCAGAAGATGCCGATATTACTTTACAATTAAAAGAAATCTTCACAACAGAATTAGACAAAACCGAAACTAAAAAGCTATTTAACGAAATCGAAATTCCGTTAGTAAGCGTTTTAGCCGACATGGAAACAGAAGGTATTCGTTTGGATGTAGACTTCTTAAAAGCAATGTCTTCTGAAATGGATGTTGAGATCAAATCTTTAGAAGAACAAATCTACGAAACTGCTGGTGAGAAATTCAATTTGGCTTCTCCAAAACAATTAGGAGACATTTTATTTGAAAAACTTAAAATTGGTGGTGCAAAGCAAAAGAAAACCAAAACGGGTCAGTATGCAACTGGTGAAGAAGTTTTGACTTATTTGGCAAACGACAATCCGATTGTAAAACAGATTTTAGATTGGCGTCAAATGGTAAAATTACAAAGTACTTATATTTTGGCTTTACCAGAACAAGTGGACAAAAAGACTTTACGCGTTCATACTGATTATATGCAAACTGTAGCTGCAACGGGACGTTTGAGTTCTAATAACCCGAACTTGCAGAACATTCCAATTCGTACCGAAAGAGGACGTCAGATTCGTAAAGCTTTTGTGGCACGTGATGAAAACCATACTTTAATCTCTGCCGATTACTCTCAAATTGAGCTTAGAATTATTGCTGCTTTAAGTGGCGAAGAAAATATGATTAAAGCTTTTCAGGATGGAGAAGACATTCATAAAGCAACGGCTGCAAAAGTTTTTAATGTGGCGCTAGAAGAAGTTTCTCGCGAACAAAGAAGCAACGCTAAAACGGTAAACTTCGGAATCATTTACGGTGTTTCTGCTTTTGGTTTGAGTAATCAGACTTCTCTTTCTAGAAGTGAAAGTGCGGCTTTGATTGATGCTTATTATAAAACATATCCAAGATTGAAATCTTATATTTCAGATCAAGTTGATTTTGCCCGTGAAAAAGGTTATGTGCAAACTATTTTAGGTCGTCGTCGTTATTTAAAAGACATTAATTCTGCAAACGCGGTTGTAAGAAGTGCTGCTGAACGAAATGCCGTAAACGCACCAATTCAGGGAAGTGCTGCCGATGTGATTAAAATCGCCATGATTAATATTCATAAAAAACTTCGTGACGAAAACTGGAAATCAAGAATGCTGCTTCAGGTGCATGATGAGCTTGTGTTCGATGTTCACAACGATGAACTCGAAAAAATCCAACCGATGATCAAACACGAAATGGAAAATGCATTTAAAATGTCTGTTCCCTTGGAAGTTGAAATTGGTTCAGGAAAAGATTGGTTAGAAGCGCATTAAAAAACAAACTATAAAGAATTAAAATCCATTCAAATTGAATGGATTTTTTTTATTTCATACTAATCAATTTCGAAAATAAAACCGTAGGATTTTTATTTATCTTTAAATTCAAATCCAAAACTTAAAATCAACAATGAAAACAACAAAAAATAAGTTTTTAATTATTCTATTTCTGCTGTATTCAACATTTGCATTTTGCCAAGATCAAACGTACTACTTGGAAGGAACTTTAGGGAAAAGTAAAATTTTCATGAAAATTCAAATATTCAAATATGATGACCGAACAAATGTAAACACTGTTTATTTTTACCAAAATTCATTAAAAGACATTCAATTAGAAGGAAAATTAAACAGTAACAACTTTACTTTGTATTTTAAACCAAATGATGTTGTCACAGAAAAATTTTATCTAAAAAAATCGGCTAACAACAACTTTGACGGTTTTTGGTATGATGCTAAAGAAAAACAATTGCCTGTTCATTTAACACCTATAAACTTCGCTAATTACAAATCTAATCTTAAACTTCAATCTCAAGAAGACAAACTCAATTTTGTAAAATTTAAATTTTTAGAATTCAAGAAAACAAAAACAACTACTTACAATAATAAAGAGTTTGTTTGGTATGCTGAAAAACATTGCGATTCGGAGTTTTTTAGATTGGGAGGTAATTTTTCAGAAAAAAACAAAAATGCAGTGAATCCTGTTTTAGACGAAATTCACATTCAAAAAACGTTAATCCAATTAAACTGTTCTTCGCGTTTTCAATATAGTGAAGGCAAAGGAATAGAAACGACGGCAACCATCAATTTCTTGAATAATAATTTACTTGGCTTTGAAACTACGGATTCATGGGATTGCGGAGGTGCACATCCTGATTTCGGCAGCAGTGGTTTTCTTGTTGATTTAAATAACGGGAAAGAATATGAAATTGATGATATTCTGGCATTTGACAAAAGTGTAACCGGAGACAAAAAGGATAATTTTACTGCATTCTCAAAATACAGAAATGATTTTTTTGCGCCAAAACTGTTAGAACTCATCACTTCAATAGAACATTTTAAAAAACCAGCTACCGATGACGACTGCGATTATACAAATGTCGAATATTGGGATTTTGTATCTTGGAGTTTTACTGAAAAAGGAATCACATTTACACCTTATTTCCCGAGATACAATCGAGCTTGCGAAGAACCTTTTTTAGTTCCTTTTGAGAAATTGACGAAATACAAAAATCCAAAATTCTTATATAACCTTAAATAAAAAAGATGACTGATAATTTTAAACCTCCCATAAAAACAAGAACAACGCAAGAGTTATTAGATATTGTAGGCTCTCCTAAAAAATGGAATCGCGACGCAGTTTATCTTGCTAAATATGAATTATCCAATAGAAATGTAGATACTTCGGAAATAGATAAAGCTATAAAATTGTCGGAACTTAAAGAGGAAGAAGAAAGATTACAAAAAGCAAACAAAAGCTATCAAATTACAGATTTCCTATTTACACCTAAAAGAACCATACTTGAATTATTATTTACTTGGGAATTAAAAAAGGATGGATATACCTTAAAAGCAAAACAACAAAGGACTTTTAGAATTACTCTTATTTCGGTAATTATATTTGTTTACCTAATCAAATACATTCAAGAAAGCTTATAATAAAAAAACCATCAGCGAAAACTGATGGTTTTTATTTACTTATTATTTTGTTCGAGTAGATTCTCTTTCTTTCAATTTTGTTTTGATTACGATTGTTTCGTATTCTGAAACCGTTCCTTCTGGCTCTTCTAATCTTTCAATTAACCTTTTTGCAGCTACTTCTCCAATTTCAACACCGTGCTGACTAACTGTTGTCAAACTTGGCGACAAACGTCTAGAAGCTAAAATTCCGTCTGCAAAACCAATAATCGAAATATCTTCCGGAACTCTGTATCCTTTTTTCAAACTCACTCTTAAAGCGGCAACTGAATCATTTTCATCCAAAGCAAAAATTCCATCAATTTTATGATCAAAAAGACCTTCGATCTTAGCTTTCATATCCTCTTCAGAATCGGTACGAAGAATAATTTTTTCATTTACCGGAATGTTGTTGTCCTTCAATGCTTGCAGGTAACCGTCTGTTCTCAATTTTCCAACACTTAAATTGTCAACAGAAGAAATCAGAGCAATGTTTTTACAACCCAAATCAATTAAATGTTGTGTAGAATTTAAAGCCGAATCAAAATCATCGACCACTACTTTATCACAATCTACTTCATCTGCAATACGATCGAACATCACAATTGGTGTTCCGTCATTAATTATCTCAGAGAAATGATTGTAATCTTGAAGAGTCTGTGCTTCTTTTGAAACAGATAGAATAAATCCGTCGATTGTTCCATTACTTAACATTTCTAAAGTATGAACTTCTTTCTCCAAAGATTCATTAGAAATACACGTAATTACATTGTATCCTTTTTTATCGGCAACTTTCTCAATACCGCTAAAAACTTTCGCGAAGAACGAATTTAAAATATTAGGAATAATTACTCCGATCGTTTTCGTTTTACGATTCTTTAGATTCAGACCAATAACATTCGGCTTGTAATTTTTGAGTTTGGCATACTCCTTAATCTTAACCTTCGTTTGTTCACTAATTTCAGGACTGTCATTCAATGCTTTAGACACAGTAGAAACAGAAACACCTAGTTCCTTGGCAATTTGTTTTAGAGTTGCTTTAGCTTTCATCCAATTGAATTTTATGTAATTAATACAAATATAGTAGAATTACCGAAAATAAAACAAAAAGAAGCTATTAGTATTTAAAAATGTAAGTCTTTTCGAAATAATAATCAAATAATCGATTTTTTTAAAACCGTGCCTACAAAAAAAACGTTAATAATTAGATACCAGATAACTAGAGACCAACTGTTGTTAACTATTAAAAAACTTGATTATGAAAAACGAAGTTAAAATTCAAGAAGTTGACCCTTCATTGAATAGTAGAAGGAGCTTTCTTAAGCTCAGTGGATTAACCCTGGCAACCACAGGTTTAATTCTAGCTGGCTGCAGCGACAATGACAACGACAATGATATGCCAGACACTTCTTTACCAGGAGTAAGAAATGGTGTTTTCGATTTGGGCTCTGGAGACTTTGGAGTATTAACGTACGCATATGCTCTGGAGCAATTAGAAGCTGACTTTTATACTAAGGTTGTTAATGCAAGTAGTTTCAATACTGTATTCAGCAGTTTGGAACGACAAGTTCTAACAGATTTGTATCATCACGAAGTAGTTCACAGAGATTTTTTTAAAGCTGCTTTAAACGGAGCGCTTCCTGATCCAAGCTCTCAATTACTTCCTACTTTAGCCTTTAATTATGGCTCTTTAAATTTCAACAGCCGTACCGAAGTTCTAGCTACTGCAAAAGCATTAGAAGACACTGGAGTTGCTGCTTATAACGGTGCAGGTAAATTGATAAAAACAGCTGATTACTTATTATTAGCAGGAAAAATTGTTTCTGTTGAAGCCAGACATGCTTCGGCTATAAGAAGTTTAATCAATCCGAATTCTAAAGATTTTGCCGGAGATGATATTGTAAATATGTCAACAGGTTTAGATGATGCCAAAGATCCTTCTAAAATTCTGCCGATCGCTGCCAATTTTATTACCACAAAATTTACAGCTAAATACTTGCCTTAATCTTAACCGTTAAAACTTAGAAATTATGAACATTTTAAAATTTATAGAATCCTTTACTGATGACAATTTAATGAATAGTACTGGTTCTCGAAGAGACAGTTTTACACAGTTTGGGAATATTGGAAAAAATTTAGCGTTGGCATCAATCCCATTTGGATTATCGGCTCTTACTAATAAAGCTTTCGCAAAAGACATCACTGCAACACCTGCAACTCCAATTGGTGCCTTGCAATTCGCTTTGACTTTAGAATATTTGGAAAACGAATTTTATGCTATGGCATTAGATTCTGGAGTAATTCCAGCTTCTGAAAATGGAGGAAGAGATTTAAAAGTCTTTCAACAAATTGCAGCACACGAATCTGACCATGTTAAATTTTTGATCGCCGGATTGGGTGGTACTGCAAGTGCCAACTTCGTTCCAAAACCAACTTTTGACTTTACAGTTGGAGGTGCATTTGATCCTTTTCATGATTATCCAACCTTTTTAGCACTAGCTCAAGCATTTGAAGATACAGGAGTTAGAGCCTATAAAGGACAAGCTGCAAACTTGATTACAACACCTGATTTATTGACTGCAGCACTACAGATTCATTCTGTTGAAGCTCGACACGCCTCTGAAGTTAGACGACTAAGAGGTTTAAAAGGATGGATTTCGAATGCAGAAAGAGGCGCAGGAATGCCGGCAGCTACTCAAGCAGTTTACGATGGCGAGGGAGTAACAGTTCAGGCTGGATTTAACACCGCAACCGCATTTGGTGCCGCAGCAGGCTCAGAAGCTTATGATGAGCCACTTACGACACAACAAGTAGTAGATATCGCTAATATATTTATTGTATAATCGATTTTTTTCTTAAATATTTAACCGTCTTCACTTTATTGCGAAGACGGTTTTTTTATTTCTTAATTAATTAAAAAACTGAAGCCCTGATTTTCAGCAGATAAAATATTCTTTCAGGTATTTGGTTTTAAAATAATTAATTGTACTTTTGCATCCCCTTTATTGGGGATGGAATGTTTAATTAAAATAATATTATGGACGCATTAAGCTACAAAACAGTTTCAGCTAGCAAAGCCACTGTAACTAAAGAGTGGATTGTTGTTGACGCTGAAGGTCATAACTTAGGACGTCTTGCTTCTAAGGTTGCTATGATCTTAAGAGGTAAGTACAAGCCAAGTTACACACCGCACGTTGACTGTGGAGATAACGTAATTGTTATCAACTCAGAAAAAATTAACCTTACAGGTACAAAATTGAATGACAAAATTTACATGCGTCATACAGGTTACCCAGGAGGACAAAGAACTTTAACTGCTAAAGTATTGCAAGCTAAAAACCCTGCATTATTAGTAGAAAAAGCTGTAAAAGGAATGTTACCTAAAAACAAATTAGGAGCTGAACTTTTTAGAAATCTAAATGTTGTTGTAGGAGCTGAGCACAAACACGGAGCTCAAAAACCTAGAACTGTTAACCTTAACGATCTTAAGTAATGGGAGTTATTCACAAAATCGGTAGAAGAAAAACCGCTGTTGCACGTGTTTATGTTTCTGAAGGAACAGGACAAATCACTGTAAACAAAAAAGAATTCGCAACTTACTTTCCAACTGCAACTTTACAATACAAAGTATTACAGCCAATGTCTATGACAGAAAACGCTAGTAACTTTGATGTAAAAGTAAACGTTTACGGAGGTGGTTCAACTGGTCAGGCAGAAGCTGTAAGAATGGCAATCGCTCGTGCAATGTGCGAAGTGAATGTTGAAAACAGAGCAATCCTTAAACCAGAAGGTTTATTAACAAGAGACCCAAGAATGGTTGAACGTAAGAAATTCGGTCAGAAGAAAGCTCGTAAGAGATTCCAGTTCTCTAAACGTTAATATTACCTGTCTTGTTCAGATGGGACAAGACATTATCAATTATTTATTGAAATTAAAAAACACAGTTATTGTTGCTCTCCTATCGAGGTAGGAAATAGTTTAGCATCTAAATGGGTTAAGCGATTAAATGATTAGACGATTGAAAGATAAAAGATTGAAAAATCTAAAATCTAAAATCTAAAATCTAAAATCCAAAAAGACACATTGCTAATCAACAGAACGTAAACTAGTACAAAAATGGCAAACAAAATAGAAGTAAAAGAATTACTAGAAGCAGGTGTTCACTTCGGACACATGACTAGAAAATGGGATCCAAACATGGCTCCTTACATTTATATGGAGCGTAATGGTATTCACATTATCAATCTATATAAAACTGCAGCTAAAATTGAAGAGGCTAACGAAGCTTTGAAAAAAATCGCTGCATCAGGTAGAAAAATTTTATTCGTAGCTACCAAAAAACAAGCAAAAGACATCGTTGCTGATAAAGCAAAAGCAGCAAACATGCCTTACATCACTGAAAGATGGCCAGGTGGAATGTTGACTAACTTCGTAACTATCAGAAAGGCAGTTAAAAAAATGTCTTCTATCGATAAAATGAAGAAAGATGGTACTTTCAACACTTTATCTAAAAAAGAGCGTTTACAAGTTGATCGTCTACGTGCTAAATTAGAGAAAAACTTAGGTTCAATTGCTGATATGTCTAGACTACCTGCAGCATTGTTCGTAGTAGATATCAAAGCTGAACACATCGCAATAAAAGAAGCTCAAAAATTAAACATTCCAGTTTTCGCAATGGTTGATACGAATTCTGACCCAAGAGAGGTTGATTACGTGATTCCTGCAAATGATGACGCTTCTAAATCAATTGACAAAATTTTATCTTTAGTGACTACTGCAGTAATCGAAGGTCTTTCTGACAGAGGTGCTGAAAAAGAAGTTGAAGCTGCTGAAGAAGCTCCTGCTGTTGAGGCTGAAGCTGCTCCTGCAACTGAAGAATAAATCAAATTTTAAATTCCAAATTTTAAATTCCAAATTCCAAATACAAAATTAAAAACGTTATGTTGATAATTTAATAAAATTGGAGTTTGGGATTTAGAAGATGGAATTTTTACTTTTAACATTAAAATTCAAAATATTATGGCAACAATTACTGCTGCAGACGTAAATAAATTAAGACAATCTACAGGTGCCGGAATGATGGACTGTAAAAAAGCTTTAGTTGAAGCTGAAGGAGATTTCGATAAAGCTATCCAAATTCTTAGAGAAAAAGGACAAAAAGTTGCTGCTAACCGTTCTGACCGTGAGTCTTCTGAAGGAGCTGCTGTTTCTTTTATCAATGCAGACAACACTAAAGGAGCTATCCTTACTTTAAACTGCGAAACTGACTTCGTAGGTAAAAATGAGGCTTTCGTAACTTTAGCTAAAGATTTAGTTGAAAGAGCTATCAACTTCTCTTCTAAAGAAGAATTTTTAGCTTCTGATTTCAACGGAATTACTGTTGCTGAGAAATTAATCGAGCAAACAGGAGTTATCGGTGAGAAAATCGAAATCGGTGGTTTTGAAATTTTAGAAGGTGCTTTCGTTGGATCTTACGTTCACGTTAACAAAATTGCTGCTTTAACAGCTATTTCTGCTCCAATCGCTAATGCTGAAACTTTAACAAAAGATATTTCTATGCAAGTTGCTTCTATGGGAGCTGATACATTATCTTACAAAGATTTTGATCCTGCTTTCGTTGAATCTGAACTTGCTGCTCGTATTGCTGTAATCGAAAAAGATAACGAAGAAGCTGCACGTTTAGGAAAAACTTTAAAAAATGTTCCTAAATACATCTCTTTCTCTCAATTAACTCCTGAAGTTATCAAACAAGCTGAAGAAGATGCTAAAGCTGAATTAAAAGCTGAAGGAAAACCAGAGCAAATCTGGGACAAAATTCTTCCAGGAAAAGTACAACGTTTTATCTCTGATAACACAACTTTAGATCAAGAAAAAGCTTTACTAGATCAAAACTTCATCAAAGATGACAGTAAAAAAGTAGGTGATTACGTTAAAGGATTCAATGTTGAAATTACAGGTTTCAAAAGAGTTACTTTAGGTTAATATATTATTTTTTCAATATTAAAAAAGCCCGAATATTTATTTATTCGGGCTTTTTTTATTTCTGAACCAAACTCAACGAGCCTGCATTTCATTTATTTTTTAGTACCATCAATCGGAAAATTTCTGGCACGCATCAACGCATCAGATTTTGGAGCTCTCCCTCTGAAATTTTCATAAGCTTTCTCCTGATCAATTGTATTTCCAACACTGAAAACATTTTCATAAAGGCGTTTTGCTACTGCTTTATCATAAGGACCTTTTCCTTCTGTAAAAGCTTCCCAAGCATCAGCATTGATTACATCAGCCCATAAATAACTGTAATACCCTGCAGCATAACCATCTCCTGAAAAGATATGCCCAAACTGTGGAATTCTATGGCGCATTACAATTTCTGAAGGCATGTGAAGCGCATCTAAAGTTTCTTTCTCAAATTTCTTTGGATCGATTTTTTCTGTAGCCAAATGCAATTTCATATCAACCAATGAACTCGAAATCGTTTCGACAGTAGAAAATCCTTCTCCAAAATTAGCTGCTCTTTCAATTCTTTCAACCAAAGCTTTTGGCAACGGTTCTCCTGTTTTGTAATGCAATGCGAATTTATTCAAGACTTCAGGTGTTGCCAGCCAATGTTCCAATAATTGAGATGGGAATTCTACGTAATCACGAGCTACAGCAGTTCCTGCCAAACTAGGATATGTAACATTAGAACACAATCCGTGAAGTGCGTGTCCAAACTCATGAAACAAAGTAGAAGCATCATCCCATGAAATCAAAATAGGTTCACCTGGAGCTCCTTTTACAAAGTTACAGTTGTTAGACACAATCGTCAGGACATCTCCATCTAACCTTTGCTGATTACGATACGCATTCATCCACGCTCCAGAACGCTTTCCTGCACGCGCATAAGGATCAAAATACCACAACCCCACTGCTTTACCCGTCAATTTATTACTTACTTCCCAAACACGAACATCAGGATGATAAACCGGTACATTTGTTACTTGTTTAAAATTTAAATTAAACAATTCACCTGCCACCCAAAACATCCCTTCTCTTAGTTTTTCAAGCTGCAAATAGGGTTTAACTTCATTTTGATCTAGGTCATATTTAGCCTTTCTAACTTTTTCAGCATAATAACGATAATCCCATGGCTGAATTTTAAACTTACCTCCTTCTGCATCTACAATCTTTTGCATTTCTGCTACGTCTTCATGCACTTTTTCAACTGCAGGCTCCCATACAGAAAGCATTAAGTCTAAAGTTTTCTGTGGATCTTTTGCCATTTTGTTTGATAAACTCCAATGAGCAAAAGTTGGAAAACCTAATAATTTTGCTTTTTGGGTTCTTAATTCCAAAATAGAAACTAAAGTTGAATTGTTATCATTAGCATTTCCATTATCTCCACGTTTTACAAAAATATCAAATGCCTTTTCTCTTAAATCTCTTCGTGTCGAAAAAGTTAGAAATGGCTCAATTGAAGATCTTGTATTAGCAATACATCCCAAAACATTGAGCTTTCTTTCTTTAGCCTCAGCAATAGCAGCATTTTTTACCTCTTCTGGCAGACCATCAAAGTCGTTTTCTGTTTTTAATTCTACATATTGATCTTCTTCTTCCGCCAATAAGTTTTGACTGAAATGAGTAAACAGAGATGCCAATTCTTTATTTATAGAAGCCACTTTTTCTTTGTCTCCTTCATTTAATTTTGCCCCCTGACGTACAAAATTTGTATAATACAACCAGATCAAACGCTGCTGTTCGCTGGTTAACTTCTTACTATCTTTAGAATTATAAAGTGTTTCGATTCTTGTAAATAGTTTTTTATTCTGATTTATTTTATCACTAAATTCAGAAAACTTAGGAGACATTTCTCTGTCGATAACGTTAAATTCAGGACTGCTTATGTTTGACCTGTAAATTCCATAAATAGCAGAAATTCGATCTATTGCTTTACCAGAACGTTCCAAAGCTGCAATTGTGTTATCAAAAGTTGGTGCTTTCGGATTATTGGCAATGACATCAATTTCGTTTAGCTTTTCCTGAATTGCAAATTCAATTGCTGGCTTAAATTGCGAAACCTTATACTCATTAAACGCTGGAACACCACCATAAGGTCCTTTCCATGGTTTAAGTAAAGGATTCTCTTTACCTGTTTGTGCACTGGCAGAAAATAGAGTTGTTCCCATGAGAAAAAATGTAATTATTTTTTTCATTATTATTAAAGTAAATTAAATATGTTATTGTTTCAAATGTAACCAAAAACATCAATACAATAGAAATTTTAACTTTCAGATCGTCTTTAAAAAAGCTATTTTGATTTAAAGAAATAGTTTATTTTTGAAACATCAATATCCAAAACATATGTTTAAAACCAGAAAAGAAATTGTTTTTGTAATTCTTGCAGGAATATTTATAACCAATGCCGTTGTGGCTGAACTTATTGGGGGAAAATTAATCCAAATTGGGCCTTTTGTAATGAGTATAGGAATTCTGCCTTGGCCAATTGTTTTTCTGACTACAGATTTAATTAATGAATATTTTGGAGAAAAAGGCGTCAAAAAACTTTCTTTTATAACCGCCTGCCTAATAGCATATGCTTTTATCATTCTCTTTATGGCGATTACCATTCCTGCCGCAAAAGGAATTAGTCCCGTAAATGACGATCAATTTCAGGCTGTTTTCGGGCAAAGTATGTGGATTATAATTGGAAGCTTAATTGCTTTTATGGCCTCACAACTTATTGATGTTTGGATGTTTTGTTTTTTTAAGAATAGAACCGGTGAAAAAAAAATATGGCTTAGAACAACAGGTTCTACAGTAGTATCACAATTATTTGATTCGTTTATTGTTTTAGGAATTGCATTCTGGCTTCCGGGAAAAATTGATTTCGACACTTTTATTTCTTCAGGATTAATCGGGTATGTTTTCAAACTTTCTATTGCAATTTTATTGACACCTGCAATTTACCTAGGACACCATTTAATTAAAAAATATTTGGAAAAAGACAATCTCCCAAAGAAAGAAGATTTACAAGAATGAAAAATTACAAATTGTACTTTTTAGTAGTTGTTGCAACTTGTTTAATGAGTTGCTCGAAAAATGCTAAAAAACAAATATTAGAAGTCACTGACAAGATTTCAAACCAAATAGAAAAAATTTCGGAAAGTACCGTTGAAACTGTAAAAGAATACAAAAACACAATTGTAAAAAAAATTACGCCAAGCGAAATCTCCTCCGAAAACAACGAAATTGTACATGATAGTATTGTAGAATCAAAAATCGAAAACGAAAAGTTCTTAGGAATTACCTATTTCAAAAAATTTATTGCAGAATGTAAAACTGGTGAAATAATTACTCAAAAAGAACTTATTGAAGACCATAACATTCCTGCCGATGGAATAAAACTAATAAAAAGCATTACTAAAACCGCTGAAGATGAAATTGAAATAAAATGGAAATCAACTTGGTTTATTGAGCGAATTTCTGACGCAAAATTCACTGATGCTAAAATAAAATTCAAATTTGAAGCCGATAGAATGTATACTTCGGGACAAGCTATCGGAATCAAATACAAAAAGAAAATTTACACAGACCTAATCATAATTGGAACAAAAGCTTATATACCGAGCGTCAAAGGTTATCACTGGAAAATTGGGAAATAATGGAACAAATAAGATGTGGCTGGTGCTCTTCCAGCGATTTATATAAAAAATACCATGACGAAGAATGGGGAACTCCTGTCTACGATGATCCCACTATTTTTGAGTTTTTAATTCTAGAAACTTTTCAAGCTGGTTTAAGCTGGATTACCATTTTAAACAAAAGAGAGAATTTCAAAAAAGCTTTTGACAATTTTGATTATAAAAAAATAGCTAATTATTCAGAAACCAAAATCGAAGAATTAATGCAAAACACAGGTATTGTTCGAAATGGATTAAAGATTAAATCTGCTGTCTCAAACGCTCAGGCTTTTATCAAAATTCAAGAGGAATTTGGAACTTTCTCAGAATATATTTGGAAATTTGTGGATGGAAAACCTATTGATAACAATCCAAAAACTTTAAAAGATGTTCCAGCTACAACTCCAATTTCAGACGCTATTAGCAAAGATCTAAAAAAAAGAGGTTTCAAATTCGTAGGTTCAACTGTTATCTACGCACACATGCAAGCCACCGGAATGGTCAATGATCATGTGGAAGATTGCTGGACGAGAAAAAAATAAAAGTTTGTTTCAGGTTTCAGGTTTCAGGTTATGTTACAACCGCAATAGGAACGAAAAATTCACCTACCAACAACTTGAAACCTGAAACTTGAAACTTTTTTAAACTCTCAAACAAAAATTTATTACATTTGCTTCACACTTTAGGGGTGTCTACAAACTTGTAGGCTGAGATTTTACCCTCTGAACCTGATCTAGTTCATACTAGCGTAGGGAAAAGTAAGATGACTTCTGCGCGCATTTCTATGCGTTCTTGTAGCCATTCCTAAGGTGTATCTATACACTAAACTTAACAAGGAATGGAACTAAAAATCAATCAACAAACCAAAAATTTCAATGCTGAATCGCTAAGCGTTCAATCATTGCTCGATCTCGAAATTCCGCACAAACAAAACGGAATCGCCGTTGCTGTCAACAATACCGTTGTTCCAAAAACCAAATGGAACGAATTTTTCGTAAGCGAAACTGACGATATTTTGATTATTTCTGCTACGCAAGGCGGATAATTTACAATTTAAAATTCCAATATAAAAATCTCAAATTCCAAATTCCCCCCTTTGTGTAGACGCACTGCGGTGCGTCTCTACGGTAAACTTTGCGAATACAAAATCAAACCTGAAACCTGAAACTTGAAACAAAAATATTATGAAAGAAGAACAAATATCCAGAACCCCGTTTCCGAATTCTAAAAAAGTATATATCGACGGAGAAATTCACCCGATAAAAGTAGCCATGCGCGAAATTGCTTTGAGTGACACTAAACTTTCAAATGGCGGAATTGAGAAAAATCCACCTGTAACGGTTTACGACACTTCGGGCGCTTACACTGATCCTAATATTGATATTGATATTAGAAAAGGATTGCCACGCTTACGCGAAAGTTGGATTCTTGACCGCAATGATGTCGAAATCCTAGACGAAATCACATCCGATTTTGGACAAAGCCGATTGAAAGATGAAAGCCTAAATCATCTTCGTTTTGAATATTTACATCAGCCAAAACGTGCAAAAAAAGGCGCAAACGTCACACAATTGTATTACGCCAAACAAGGAATCATTACTCCAGAAATGGAATATATTGCAATTCGCGAAAACCAGCGTATCGAACTTTTAAATGAACAAACCAAAGCCATGCAATGTCAGCACGGCGGAAACAGCTTTGGTGCAAATACTCCAAAAAATAAAATTACTCCAGAATTTGTACGTTCTGAAGTTGCTTGCGGAAGAGCTATTATTCCAAACAACATCAACCACCCAGAAAGCGAACCAATGATTGTAGGTCGCAATTTCTTGGTGAAAATAAATGCCAATATTGGAAACAGCGCTGTGACTTCTAGCATTGAAGAAGAAGTTGAGAAAGCCGTTTGGGCTTGTCGTTGGGGAGCTGACACGATTATGGATTTGTCAACTGGAAAAAACATTCACGAAACCAGAGAATGGATTATTAGAAATTCTCCTGTCCCAATTGGGACCGTTCCAATTTACCAAGCATTAGAAAAAGTAAAAGGAATTGCCGAAGATTTAACTTGGGAAATTTTCCGTGATACTTTGATTGAGCAAGCAGAACAAGGAGTTTCCTATTTTACGATTCATGCTGGAGTTTTGCTTCGTTATATTCATTTAACGGCAAATCGTGTTACTGGAATTGTTTCTCGAGGTGGATCGATTATGGCAAAATGGTGTTTGTTTCATCATAAAGAAAATTTCTTGTACACGCATTTTGAGGAAATCTGCGAAATCATGAAACAATACGACGTCGCTTTTTCTCTTGGAGATGGTTTACGTCCGGGTTCGATTGCAGATGCGAATGACGCCGCGCAATTTGCCGAATTAGAAACTTTGGGCGAATTGACAAAAATTGCTTGGAAACATGATGTTCAGGTTTTCATTGAAGGCCCTGGACACGTACCAATGCACATGATTAAAGAAAACATGGACAAACAATTAGAGCATTGCCACGAAGCTCCGTTTTACACTTTAGGTCCGTTAACAACTGATATTGCGCCAGGTTACGATCATATTACTTCGGCAATTGGTGCCGCTATGATTGGCTGGTACGGATGTGCGATGCTGTGTTATGTAACACCAAAAGAACATTTGGGTTTACCGAATAAAAAAGACGTTAAAGATGGTGTAATCACCTATAAAATTTCTGCTCATGCTGCCGACTTGGCAAAAGGTCATCCAGGAGCACAATATCGTGATAATGCTTTGAGTAAAGCTCGTTTTGGATTCCGTTGGGAAGATCAATTTAATTTGGCTTTAGATCCAGATACCGCAAGAGAATTTCACGATGAAACACTTCCTGCCGATGGTGCAAAAGTGGCGCATTTCTGTTCTATGTGCGGACCAAAATTCTGCTCTATGAAAATATCTCAGGAAATCAGGGATGTCGCTGCCGCAGAAAAAGGAATGCAGGAGAAATCAGAGGAATTTATTGAACAGGGGAAAGAGATTTATATTTAGAAAATAGAGGAAAGAAGCAAGAAGAAAGATATGATTTTGATTACGAATCCTTTTTTTGTTGAAGATGAAATAGACATACTTCATTCTTTATTGGAAGTAGGATTGTCTTTGCTTCATATTCGGAAACCTTATTTTTCGGAGTTGGAAATGGCGCAGTTTATTCATCAGATAAAATTAGAATTCCGAACTAATTTGGTTTTGCATAATCATCATCATTTAGCGGAAGATTTTGCTATTGAAAGATTTCATTTTTCAGAAAAGGAAAGAAAAAGTCTGAATGATTTTCCTGCAAGGTTTTCAAAACCTTGTAGGTCTAAATCAACATCAACACATTCAATTGAAGATTTTAATTTGCTTGAAAATTTTGATTATGCTTTTCTAAGTCCCGTTTTTAAAAGTATTTCTAAAGAAAATTATTTTCCTGAAAAAGATCTTTTCAACGAAATAAAATCAAGAACGAATCACAAAACAAAAATGGTCGCTTTGGGTGGAATTGATTCCCAAAACATTCAAAAAGTCTTAGAAAATGGCTTTGACGATGTTGCGCTTTTAGGAAGTATTTGGAAGAATGAAAATCCATTAAAACAATTTAAATTATGTCAACAAATCGTCCTTTCGTACTCACCATCGCAGGTTTAGATCCTTCTGGCGGAGCTGGAATTTTGGCTGATATCAAAACCTTTGAACAGCACAAGGTAAATGGTTTTGCTGTTTCGACAGCAAATACAATTCAAACTGAAAATCAATTTTATGAAATCCAGTGGACAGATTTGAGTTTTGTTATCCGTTCTATTGAAACGTTGTTTTTAAATTACAAAATCAGCGTAGTGAAAATCGGAATCCTTTCTTCTTTGTATGATTTAAGTCGAATTGTATCAACAGTAAGATTGCTTTCTCCTTCCACGAAAATTGTTTGGGATCCAGTTTTAAAATCGACTACAAAATTTGAATTTATGAATATTAAAGATTATTTGGATTTAAATAAAATCGTATCAAAAATCGACTTGATTACTCCTAATTATCATGAAATCGAAATTCTATTTCCGGGTTTTATTTCGAAAAAAAACTGCATAGAAAAAGAAATTCCAACCACTATTCTTTTAAAAGGCGGACATAATGAAACTGCGCCTGGAACGGATCTTTTATTCCTAAAAAACGAAATCTTAGAACTAGTTCCATTACAAAAAAAATGTTTTGAAAAACATGGTTCTGGCTGCGTACTTTCTTCTGCAATTGCCTCCAATTTAGCGTTAAATCAGACGCTAAAAGAAGCTTGTAAAAATGCTAAAATCTATATCGAAAATTACCTGAGTTCAACACCAACTTTAATCGGATATCACTATGTATAGCAAACTTCAATATATCTCGCAGGGCGAAACCACCGAAAAACAATTGTATAATATTCATCAAGCGCTCGACGCAGGTTGTAATTGGGTCCAAATGCGTTTTAAAAACCAGACACAAAAAGATGCCTTTACTTTAGCAGAAGCGGTAAAACCTTTATGCGAAAAATACATTGCCAATTTTATTGTAAACGACGATTTACATCTTACTAAAGAGATCGATGCTGACGGCGTTCATTTAGGTCTGACTGATACAAAAATTGAAGAAGCAAGAGCTTTTTTAGGAACTTCAAAAGTCATTGGAGGAACTGCCAATACTTTTGAAGATATCGAAAATCATGTCAAAAATGGATGTGATTATATTGGTTTAGGACCTTTTCGCTTTACTGCTACGAAAAAAAAACTAAGTCCGATTTTAGGATTATCAGGTTATTTTGATATTCTCCAAAAACTGAAAAAAAATAAAATCGAAATTCCGGTTTATGCTATTGGAGGCATCACTTTAAGAGATGTGAGTCCGTTAATGGAGACTGGAATTCACGGAATTGCCGTTTCTGGAATTATTACCGAAAGTGAGGAGAAAGAAAATTTGATTCAACAATTAAACGAAAAATTATATGCAAACATCATTGTTTAATATCGGAGATAAAACCTTTAAATCTCGTTTATTTTTGGGAACGGGAAAATTTGGTTCAAACGAAGAAATGGAACAGGCGATTTTAGCTTCAGAAAGCGAATTGGTAACCGTTGCCTTAAAACGCATTGATTTAGAAACGGATACCGATGCTATTTTATCGCATTTAAAACATCCTAATATCAACTTATTACCAAATACGTCTGGAGCGCGAAATGCCAAAGAAGCTGTTTTTGCTGCACAATTAGCTCGCGAAGCATTAGAAACAAATTGGGTAAAACTAGAAATTCATCCTGACCCGAAATATTTAATGCCCGATCCAATTGAAACTTTAAAAGCAACTGAAGAGCTGGCAAAATTGGGGTTTATTGTTTTGCCATACATTCACACCGATCCTGTTTTGTGCAAACATTTAGAAAGTGCTGGAACTTCTGCTGTAATGCCTTTGGGTTCGCCAATTGGAAGTAATAAAGGTTTAAAAACAATTGATTTCTTAGAAATTATAATCGAACAAAGTACGGTTCCCGTTATTGTTGATGCCGGAATTGGCGCTCCTTCTGACGCTGCAAAAGCAATGGAAATTGGCGCCGATGCTGTTTTGGTAAATACTGCAATTGCTGTTGCTGGAAATCCAAGTTTAATGGCTGAGGCTTTTAAAGAAGCTGTAATTGCAGGAAGAAAGGCTTTTGAGGCTAAAGTTGCAAATCAGCAAAATTATGCTTCGGCTTCTAGTCCTTTGACTTCTTTTCTTTATGAATAATTTTTTTTTGTAACGCAAAGTTCGCAGAGTTTTTTCGCAAAGTTCGCTAAGCTTTGTGAGCTTTATTATTAATAATAAGAACGCAGAGCTTTGCGGACTTTAAAGCCAAACAAAAACAACACAAAGCTTAGCGAACTTTGCGTATTCTTAGCGCACTTTGCGGTAAAAAAACAAATCCACATGAATACTTTTAAATCTATTTTCGAGCAATACAATTGGGATAAAATCCAATCCAGAATATACAAAACCACATCAAAAGATGTCGAACGAACTTTAGCTAAAACCAAGTACAATCTCGATGATTTTTTGATCTTGATCTCTCCTATTGCGCAAAATTATTTAGAGCAAATGGCACAGAAATGCCACGAAATCACCAAGAAACGTTTCGGAAAAACCATTCAAATGTACGCTCCACTCTATTTGAGCAACGAATGCCAAAATATATGCACCTATTGCGGATTTAGTTTAGACAATAAAATCAAAAGAAAAACCCTGACTGATGCTGAAATAAAACTCGAAATCGAAGCTTTAAAAAAAAACGGTTTCGATCATGTTTTATTGGTTACTGGCGAAGCAAATTATACCGTAAACATCAATTATTTTCTGAATGCAATCAATTTAATCGAAGAAGATTTTTCGATTATTTCTGTTGAAGTACAGCCACTCTCTACAGAAGATTATGAGCGTTTGCATGATGCAGGAGTGTATTCGGTTTTGGTTTATCAAGAAACATATCATCAGGAAGTTTACAAAAAATATCATACCAAAGGCAAAAAATCCAACTTCGATTATCGATTGGAAACTCCTGACCGAATTGGAACTGCTGGAATTCATAAAATTGGCCTAGGCGTTTTATTAGGTTTAGAAGATTGGCGTACGGATAGTTTTTTCAACGCTTTACATTTAGATTATTTGCAGAAGAAATATTGGCAGACTAAATATTCGGTTTCTTTTCCTCGTCTTCGTCCCGCTGAAGGCATTATCGAACCGAACTTTATTATGGATGATAAAGATTTGACTCAATTGATTTGCGCTTACCGATTATGGAATGAAGATCTGGAAATTTCAATTTCAACACGTGAAAACGAAAAATTCAGAAACAATATTATTCCGATTGGAGTGACAAGTATGAGTGCCGGTTCTAAAACCAATCCAGGCGGCTATGTGGTCGATCCGCAGTCTTTGGAACAATTTGAAATCAGCGATGAGCGTTCGGCTGAAGAAATTTCAAAAATCATAAAAAATGCAGGTTATGAACCCGTTTGGAAAGACTGGGACAAATCATTTAGTCATAAAGTTGGAAAGTCTAAAGTCATAAAGTCTTTTACTTAGACAACTTTTTTTCACTTTCGACTTTTGACTTTTGACTTTCGACTTTTGACTTTCGACTTTTGACTTTAAAAACTTTAAGACTTAATTAAAATGAGCATTATTCAAGAATTCCTTCGTTACAACAGACAAACCATTCTTCCTGAAATTGGCGATGAAGGTCAGGAAAAATTAAAAAAAGCGCGAGTTTTAGTCATTGGAGCTGGCGGTTTGGGTTGTCCTATCTTACAATATATTGCCACAGCTGGAGTTGGTTATATCGGAATTGTGGATTTTGATACGATTGAAATTCATAATCTTCACAGACAAATTTTATATACTGAAAGTGAAATTGGCAAACACAAAGCTGTTGTTGCTAAAGATGTGGTTTCAAAACTAAATCCGTTAATTGAAGCTGTTGCGATCAATGAAAAATTAACGGTTGAAAATGCCTCAAAAATCATTGAACAATATGATATTGTTGTGGATGGTTCTGATAATTTTTCGACTCGTTATTTGGTAAATGATACTTGCGTTCAGTTGAAAAAATCTTTGGTTTATGGAAGCATTTTAAAATTTGAAGGACAAATTGCTGTTTTCAATCATAACGGAAGTAAGAATCTCCGTGATTTATTTCCAGAAATGCCCGATCCTAAAGATGTTCCAAACTGTAATTTGAATGGCGTTTTAGGAACATTACCCGGAATTATCGGAAATATGATGGCGCACGAAACACTGAAATTAATTCTTGAATTACCAACTTTAAACAATGAATTGGTAATCTTCAACACTTTAAACTGGAATCTTACGAAATTGAATTTCTAAAAAACAACCTCATCACCAACGCTGATAATTCCAGAATTCAGACTCACAAGATTAGTCCCGAATAAAACAGAATTATCTACGTTTCTGTATTTGCTTAAAGTTTTTAAAGGTTCTTTTTTTATAATTCCTTTCTGCGGATCGTTGTTCACCATAATACATCTTCCGCAGGGTTTTATGTTTTTAAACTGAACTTCGCCAATCGCGAAAGTTTTAAAATCATCTTCTTCGTGTGCACTTTTGGTGCTTACAACGATATTTGGGCGAAATCTTTTTATGGTGATTTTTTCGTCTAATTTTTCATTTAAAAAATCAAGGCTTTCTGTTCCAATTAGTAAATAAGGATAACCGTCGGCTAAACTTACATTGTAGGTTTCATTTGTTCTGGAGCTTTCATGTTTACGAGCTCCAATTTTATTGATTTTTACCAATCTGCATTCAAAACCCAATTTATCGCTAAACCATTTTGAAGCGTTTTTATTGACTTCAAAAACTTCACTTTTATCGTCCCAAACCTGAGAATTTATTGGATTCTCCAAATGCTCATTTATAGAAAATTCATGCGTTTCTCTTTCAAAAGTAATTTGAATTTTATCTCCTAAAATCTGCGGATAAAACTGACTCATTATTGGATATTCTCTTTGCGTAACATGAACATTTTCCGCATTAATAAGCATCCATCTTCTGTCATTTTCAAAGCCCATTTCTTCAGCCGTGGCACTTTTTAAACTAATTCCCGCCAAACTTTTTATCGGATAAATATAAATTTCCTTTACACTGTAAACTACATTCATTTTATTTACTTTTTAAAATCGACATAAAATCCTCACGATCAATTTCTCTACATCCCAAACTCTCTAAGTGTGGATTATAAACCTGACAATCTAATAGTTTATAATTTTCTTTTTTCAAATATAAAGCTAAAGCAATAAAAGCAACCTTTGAAGCATTTGAAACTTTAGAAAACATACTTTCGCCGCAAAAAACATTTCCCTTTCCTAAATCAATTCCGTACAAACCGCCAACCAACTTTTCATCTTGCCATACCTCAACAGATTTTGCAATTCCTTCTTCATTTAATTTGCAATAAGCATTGATCATTTCATCAGAAATCCAGGTTCCGTTTTGTCCATCTCGTTTTATCTGCTGGCAATTCGAAATCACTTCTTTAAAATTTTTATTGTACGTAACCTTAAACATCTTTCGGTTCAGGATATTTCGCATACTTTTGGAAATCACCAATTCATCAAAAAATAGCACCATCCTTGGATCTGGCGCCCACCAAAGAATCGGTTCTCCTTCATTAAACCACGGAAAAATACCGCTTTTATAGGCTAATTGTAAACGTTCTGAACTTAAATCGCCTCCAATTGCCAAAATACCTTCTTCGTCGGCTTCGGTTACTGGAGGAAAAAACAAATCGTTGAATAAATAATACATTTTTTAAAATAATTAATTTAAAATTCCAACCCTGAAATTCCAAATTCCAATCTCGATAGTTATCAGGTTGTAACAAAAAATTCCAAATTCCAAATTCAGTCGAATGAATTGGAATTTGGAATTTAAAATATTGTAATTTCTAAACTCTTAGAACGGCAAATCGTCTGGTTCGTCTTCGTTTACATTTGTTGCAGGAGCAAAAGTTTGTGCAGTTGGCATTGGTGGCGCTTGTGTTGGCGCTTCGTTACCTACTCTTTCGATTCTCCAACCTTGAATACTATTAAAATATCTAGTTTCACCTTGTGGATTTACCCACTCTCTTCCTCTTAAATTGATAGAAACTTTTACTGGCTCTCCTTGCTTATAGCTGCTTAATAAATCGCATTTATCTTGTGTAAATTCGATTAAAATATGCTGTGGATACTGCTCATCTGTAGTTACAACCAATTCTCTTTTTTTGAATGATGCACTAACTTGCTGCTCTGGGTTAACCACTTTTACTTTTCCTATAACTTCCATCTTCGTTTATATTAATTATTGTTTCTATTCTTTTTTATTTTTTTGCTAAAAGTACTTTCCAAGCCGATTCTACATCTCCATTATCCAAATATTTTTTGGCTTCTAAATGTACTTTTTTCTGATCATCGGAGCTTAAAACTCCTTTCACAGAAAAATTTTCTTTCACAAATATACTAACTTCTTCCTTTGTAGGCAAAATTTCTATGTTGCCTAATTTGCCTAAATCATTTCCATCAAAAACAGCACTTTCTTTTACGAAATCTGGAATTGCATCTACGCCTACTCCTAGGGTTGTCAAGGGTTTTGCCACTTCAAAAAGTCCTTGGTTTGATCTAGAATACCAATTTTGTCCCAGTCTTGAAACCAAATCGATCTTATGCTGATCTATTGCTCCATTTTCATCTAAAACCGATTCATGAATGTGCATTTTGACCACTTCACACAAAATTAAATTTCCAGCACCACCTTCTGTTCCTAACGGAATAATCTGCGTTATCTTGCATTCAAACTGAACAGGAGATTCTTTTACGCGATAGGGTTTTACAATATCAGACGGAATTTGTGTCAAACCCGCTTTTATAAACTCATTTACCCCTTCTGCATATTCTGTACTTGCCAGTGATGTTTGCTGTACTAAGTCAAAATTTACAACGTTAATAACAACTTCGCGCGTTGCTTCTGCATTAATTAAAGTATGTTTGACAGTATTGTCGCGAACACGTCTTGCCGGCGAAAAGACCAAAATTGGCGGATTAGCACTAAAGACATTAAAGAAACTAAAAGGCGATAAATTCGGAATCCCTTTTGCACTAACGGTACTGGCAAAAGCAATTGGCCTTGGTCCTACTGCACTCTGAAGGTAACCATGCAATTTTGCAGTTGGAATCTCTTTTGGA
Organism: Flavobacterium potami; assembly: GCF_020026915.1. GTDB lineage: Bacteria > Bacteroidota > Bacteroidia > Flavobacteriales > Flavobacteriaceae > Flavobacterium > Flavobacterium potami. Next base: position 59,109 of record NZ_JAINUY010000005.1, read on the forward strand.
TCGATGCTAATCATATTTTCTATATTTAACCAAACCTCATTTTGGTAACTGCAAAAGTATTGAAATGGTTTAATTAGAAGAAATACTTTTGCAGATAAAACTAAAAATCTTTCGACATTCGCAAAATATAAAATGTGTATATTTCGTTATATTTATACCTCAAAATAACTGATATGTCTTTTTCTGAAAGAACAAATACAACCCGCTGGATTATTATTTCGGTTTGCTTTATTATCATTTCGCTAATTCTTTGGAACACTTATACTTTCTTCCAAATATTTAAAAATGAAGAACGCTTAAAGATGAATCTGTTTGTCAATGCACAAATTACGATTGTGAACGCAGATGAAAATACCGATGTCGAACTTCCTCTTCAGATTTTCAATAACAACACATCCATTCCGGGAATAATTATGTTGTATGATAAAGTAGTAAGTTCTAAAAATGTTCCAGAAGAAATTTTAAACGATCAGAAGAAGCGAAATGCCTTTTTGAATAAATTAAAAAGTGAAAATGAACCGATTACTTTTGAGTATGCTCCAGGAAAATACCAGACTTTATATTATGGAAATTCAGAACTGCTCAATAAACTTAAATATTACCCGATTGCTTTAGCCTTAATTATCTTCTTGTGCATTGCCTTAATTTATAATTTTTATAAAAGCACCAAAATGGCGACGCAAAACAAACTTTGGGCAGGAATGGCAAAAGAAACGGCACATCAAATTGGTACGCCTTTATCTTCTTTGATTGGCTGGGTTGAAATTTTAAAAACCGAAGAAATTGATCCGTCTATTTCTATTGAAATTGAAAAAGATATTGAACGCTTGCAAACCATTACAGATCGTTTTTCTAAAATTGGTTCTGTCCCTGTTTTAGGACTTCATGATATAGTGGAGGAAACAAAAAACACGTATGAGTATTTACAATCTCGTTTTTCTAAACAAGTTGCTTTTACCTTTAAAGCCCCAGAAATACCGATTTTAGGAATGATCAATCCGACTTTACATAGCTGGACTATCGAAAATTTGGTCAAAAATGCAATTGATGCCATGAAGGGAAAAGGGAATTTAGACCTTCAAATTGAGCAAGACGCACATCACGTAAAAATTAACATTAAAGATTCTGGAACCGGGATTTCTAAAAAACAGTTTAAAACAATATTCGAGCCAGGTTTTACTACCAAAAAACGTGGTTGGGGGCTCGGACTTTCTTTAACGAAAAGAATTGTGGAAGAATATCACAATGGAAAAATTAAAGTTTTACATTCTGAAATTGGAAAAGGTACTACGTTTCAGATTTCATTAAATAAAAAAATGCAGTAAATCGTTTTTACTGCATTTTTTTATCTCTATCTTAAGATAAACTTTATGGGCTTCGACTTCGCTCAGCCTGACAAACTTATCAGATAATATTCTTATAAATTTGATTGAATATCTTTTGCTAAAGCTTCAAATTCTTCTTTTGAAAGCGAAACTTTATTTATGAAACGCATTTCATCCATTTCGTTTAGCGGAATCAAATGTACGTGTGCGTGTGGTACTTCTAGCCCAACTACTGCAATTCCAACTCTTTTGCAAGGAACCGTTTTTTCTAAAGCGGCTGCGATTTTTTTAGAGAATTTCATCAACCCTAAATACAGTTCTTCGTCCATATCAAAAATCTTGTCGATTTCTTGTTTTGGAATACAAAGCGTATGTCCTTTTGCATTTGGATTTACATCTAAAAAAGCCAGATATTTATCGTCTTCAGCAATTTTATAAGCAGGGATTTCTCCGTTTACTATTTTTGTGAATATTGAGCTCATTGTTTATTTGTGTAATCGGTTAATCGTTAAATCGGTTAAACGAATAAACGATTAACCAGTTAAACTAAAAATTAGTCTCTTGAGATTTCAAGAATTTCAAATTTCAAAACTCCATTTGGAACTGTGATTTCTGCTACTTCTCCAACAGATTTCCCTAATAAACCTTTTCCGATTGGAGATGTTACAGAGATTTTTCCAGTTTTTAAATCTGCTTCACTTTCTGCTACAAGAGTATATTTCATTTCCATTCCGTTACTTTGGTTTTTGATTTTTACATTCGATAAAACCAAAACTTTAGAAACGTCTAATTGCGACTCGTCAATTAATCTAGCATTTGCATAAACTTCTTCTAGTTTAGCAATTCTCATTTCTAATAAACCCTGTGCTTCTTTTGCTGCATCATATTCTGCATTTTCAGACAAATCTCCTTTATCTCTTGCGTCTGCTATATCTTGAGATGCCTTTGGACGCATTACACTTTTCAGGTGCTCCAATTCATCTTTTAATTTTTTTAATCCTTCTGCTGTATAATAAGATACTTTACTCATAACTTCATCGTTTATATAAATACAAAAAATCCCATCGCGACGGGATTTTCTTACCACAAATATACTATTATTTTTAATAGTACATAATTATATGTTAATCATATAGATTTCAAATCTAAATAAATTATTTTTGTTTTAACTAATTCTGATTCAAATAATGAAAAAAATCTGGTTCTTTATCGCACTTACCGCTGTATTATTCTCCTGCAGTGACAATAACAGAAGCAACAACAATCCGTACATTCCTAATTATTCTGTTAATGCTTATCTTGATATGAATCTTCCATCTTATAATAATTTAAGATATGTAAGTAATCCTGTTTATGTGGCCAATTATGGTGCTAAAGGCATTATTGTCATGAATACAGGACCAAACACCTATACTGCTTTTGATGCAGCCTGCCCAAATCAGGAACTTACTTCTTGTACAGCAATGACAATTGACGGAATTTATGCTGTTTGTTCTTGCGATAAAGCTCAATATAACTTGTTTACAGGACTTGGAGGAAAGGAATATCCAATGAAACAATATCGTGTCGAAGTCTCTGGAAGTGTGGTTCATGTTTATAACTAAAAATTAACCTTATAGTTTATAAGTTAATGTAAACATAATCGCTCGAGGCAAAATATAAATTGCCTGCTGACTAATCATATAATCCGAAAACGAGTAGCTATTTTTCTTTTTAATATCAAATAAATTATTGACTGATAATTCAAATCCTAAAGGTTGGTTTTTCTTTTGATAAAAAATTGATGTATTGGCTATGTCATAAAAGTTAGATTGATTTTGATTATCCGTATTTTTTAAACTTTCGTAATCTAGTTTATAAGTCCAATTTTTTAAGAACGTGATTTCAAATGCGGCGCTTATAGCATCTGTTTGATATTTTGATTTTGTGAGTCCAGAAAATTCGTTAAAGCCTTTCGTGTAACCGATACTCAAATCTGGCCATTTTTTGTAAGCTGTCTTAAAAATAAAACCAATACTTTGATTGTTTCTTGTATTAATTGTATTGATGTCATTTAGTATTTGAGAATACTCAAACCAGGATAAATTGGCTTTTAATTTCAAGTTAAATCGATAAATTCTCTTTGAGACATTACCCATAAAACCCATATTTGTCTCTGGATTATCTGTTAAAATCGGAGTATTGAATTGATTGATTCCGTCTAATCGAATTTCATTTCGAATTACTTTTACTTTTTTTGAATAATTTAAAAAACCATTCCAGATAATTCCTGCGTACGAATTCATTTTGGAATAACGAAGAGTAGCGGCGTGATATTTTTCATTTTCTAATAATGTATTTCCTTTATAGACTGCATTATAAAACTGCATAGTGTAATTATTCGCTAATTGATCTGCTTTCGGAAACTGATTTTCCAATTTATAAGTAAAACTTAGATTTTCTGATTTATTGAACTCATAATCACTATTCCATTGTGGTTGAAATAATATTTTAGAAATTGTGTTTGTTGCATTTTGCTGATCCGTATTCAATTGATACCAGTGCACGTAAATTCCAGGTTTATTAATCCATTTGCCAATTCTAAATTTATATTCCACTCCGACATAAGCATCGTTTAATTTGTATTGAATACTATTTCCAAAACCAGCTGCTTCAAAATCATTGATGGTACCATCTGTCAAAATTTGTTTTTCTGAAGTTACAAAATGTGATTTTTCAAAATTATTACCAATATTAGTATACAAATGGTTAGCATTATTTATTACCCAATAATGTTTAAAAAGAGCATCAACAGAATTGACCTCAGATCTTTTTACTTGGCTTACATGATAATTTTCATCTTTAATTAATGGTATTAAACCTGATAAAAAAGGTTCATTTGTAAACCAGTCATTTTGAGGCGTTATTTTTTCGTATGCTTGATTGACCACAAAAGTTGTAGTATGCTGAGTATTGTAACTTTTATGCCATTCAACATATTGTTTTACAGAAGAATTATCAGCTTTATTAATTGTTTCAAATACAGTTGAGCCTAAATTGGTAATGGAATTTAAAACGCTATTTAAATCGTTATTACTTGCCTGATATTGTCCGTTATAATACCATTTTTCTTTATTGCTTGGAGAATAATCAATCTTTATATTTCCAATTCCTAAAACCGCTTTATTATCTCCTTTTCTAGTTTTATTTTCAAAATCTACCGAACTATTATTCAAATATTCTACCTCATTATCTATTCTTGCCACAGTAAAAACTTTTGAAAATATCCAATACCCGGAAATGGAAAGTTTAGAAGAAAAATCATGGCTAAAATTAAAAGCACTAAATTGAGATTTCTTTTTTAAAAAATCGGTATTATCATTAGTAAAAGAAGACAAGTTAGAAAGAGATTTTCTCCCAGAAAGAAAACTACTTACTCCGCCGCCAAACCGCATTAAATCATCAAATGTAAAAGTGCTTTTACCAATAGAATTGGCATCGCCTATAAAACTTACATTTGTTTTTGGACTGTAATAAAACAAAGCAGCATGCGCCAGATAAAAACCATTATCACCTGCACCAACCTCGGCACCAGCTTCTACGTTCCCAAAAACAAATTTCTTTTTATCTTCTTTAAGTTTTACATTCATGGCAAGGTCATCGCTATCGGAGACCTGTTTCATAAAACCTACTTCATTAAAATGATCTATAACTTCAATTTTATCAAGTGCATTAGCCGGAATATTTTCTACAGCGAGTTTAGAACCTCCACCAAAAAATGATTTTCCTTCGACTAACATTTTGGTCACTTTTTTACCTTGCACAGTAACTATTCCTTTTTTATCAACTTCAACCCCAGGTAATTTTTCTAAGATTTCTTTCATCTTACGTTCATTACCATTGGCAAAACTATTGACATCAAAAACGAGAGTATCTTTCTTTACAATTACCGGTTTAAAGTCGTGTTTTATTACAATTTCTTTTAAGTCTTCTCCTGATGATCGTAACTTAAAATCATAATTTGAAATTGTACTTCCTGATTCTCGTACAAAAGCTTCTTCGATATAGCCAATATAAGAGACCGTAATTTCATATGCTACATTTTTTTCAAGTTCTAATTTATAGCGTCCTTTATTATCTGCAATGGCAAATTTAAGACTTGTTTTTCCTTCTAAAGGTTTCGCAATAACATTTGCAGATTCCAATGGTTTACCAACATCATCAGTAACTACACCTGTAAAAATATGACCCTGAGCAAAGGAAATCAATGAATTTAAAAAAAATAGAATCCCAAATAATCTAGTCATTTTATAATTTATTCTATTAACATTGAGAAAGCGTAAATGCAAATCATTAAAATGTTAATTGGTCAAAGCTTTGTTAAATCTTTCGCGTATTTACTTTTTAACTAGGCTAATTTTTAATTTATTTCTACTTCAATTTTACTGTTTTTGGCGATTTAGAAAAACGTAATTAAATGCATTTCTAAACATTTAAATTTAATTATTTAAAAATGAAGATTGATATTTCTCATACTCCTCTGTAGTGATGGTTTTTCCTTTTGGAAATTCAAACTTCAGCTCTTTATTTTTATCAATTTTTATCTCCGTAGCTAGAAATACACCATATGATTCCTGCAATTCTAAAATTAGTCCAGGTAAGCCAAAGTATTCTTTAGGACCATATCTATAAGGTAAACTAGGGGCAAACCATGCAGTAACAGGTATTGTAATATTATTTCCTTTCCAATTCATGTAACTTTTAAGGTATACAGCCTTGTAACACAAATAATCCCCTATTTTTTTACTTTCGGTTGTAATATCCCACTCTTTATTTTTAACATTTTGTTTGACAAGCATTCCATTATTAACATAACGGAACATTGCTAATTTTAAAGTGTTATCTAAAAAATAATCATAAGTGCTTGAATAACTATTAGCCATTTTATCAAATCGTTGCTCTTCTTTACTAACATCAAGAGACAAAATATTATTACGAGTAAATTTAGATTTTGAATTATCAAACTCCAATAAAAACACTTGCTTGGCAAGACTTAAAGCTTTTCCCTCCTTAACTTTCTTCCCTAATGGATCTACTGGGTTGTATTGAGAATCATATTCCTGAGCAAGCATTACTTTATAAATAACAGTACCTGAGAATTCCTGAGAATAACTATGAGCAAATACTGACAAAGCCAACACTAAAAAAAAATATTTTTTTAGTGTTTGTTTTTGTTTAACTATTATAAACATACATAAGAATTTTGCTTATAAACATACATAAAAAGTCACATGAAATTTACTACGATTTTAACAAATTATTATTTTTTTCTTTGCAATTCTTTTAACATTAGTTTTTTTTATAATTCTCAAGAATTTTAGCTTCTAGTTCTTCCTTCGTTATATCCTTACCTCTTTTAGGTCTTTCAATTTCTTTTACCTTGTTATATTCAAATTCTATTTTTGAAACATATAGATATTTCTTTCCGTTAATACTTGCTTCTAAAACTAAGCCCGGTAATCCATCTAGTCCTTTTGGCCCAAAGGAAGCCGGAATATCTGGGGTAAACCAAACTATAGGAGTAAAAACTAGTTTTCTATCATTGTGAGGGTTATAAATATCTTCATATGTTGTGGTAGCTTTATAACATTTATAACCATCAACCATCTTCATTTCATTAGTAATTTCCCATTTATATTCATCAAAAGGGACTATAACATTATAAAGTTCAGGTTTATCTCTTTGATAAAACTTTATTTGTTTTTCTAAATTTTTATAATATTTATTATTATCTAATATTTTACTAAGTTTTGAGTCTTCCCCTATGCTTAATTTTTCTACTTTTTGATACAAACTCTCTCTTTTATTGTAAAGCAACTCAAACTCTGTATCTTCTTGATTTTTCATAAACTCTTTTAATAAACCAATCTGTTTATCAGATTGTCCCTTTTTTTTCTCCTCTGTCGATTTAGTTAAATTAACATCTCTGTCATATACACTGCTCTTATAAGTAACTCTTGTTATCTGACTCGAAACAGAATTAACACAAATTAAATTGAGTAAAACAAAACAAAATCCTTTTTTAAATATTTTCAACATTTATATATTTTAAATTAATTAGAAAATAAAAACAGGGTAATACTTAATGATTACCCTATCTTCAATAATAAAATCAAGCATTTCTACACTTACAAAGTATTATCCACACATACCATCTTGTGAATAATATTCATAAAGTGCATTATAATCATCAGATTCTAAACAACCAACTTCATCCTCAATCTTACTTAATAAATCACTTGCACAATTTCCACGAAGTAATTTAACATTTTTCATTTCTTGTGATTTAGCTGTTGCAGATACACTGAATAAAATTACTGCAAAAGCAGTAAAAACTAATTTTTTCATAATTAAAAAGTTTAAAATTTATTAATAATGTTTTGGTTAACCGTTTCAAACATCAATATAATAATTAACAAAATAAGAAAAATCTTTCTTTTTAACTTTTAATTAACAAGAATTTATGTTAAAAAACAAAACTAAAAAGTGAATAAAACTCTACAAAGACCTACTTTATCTCATAAAATCTGCCTAATACTTCAAATTAATTTTAAACCTTATAAAAAAGGAAAAGCCTGAGAGTATGAACTCTCAGGCTTTTCCTTTTTATTTGTTTTCTATTAGAACTTTAGTGTCAAACCAGCTAAGAAATTAATTCCTGCCTGTGGATAATAGTACGGATAAATATCCCACATAGCTCCATTTGAAACATATTTTTTATCCAATATATTATTAACTATTCCGGTAATTGTAATTGATTTGAAAATAGTTTTTGGTCTTATTTCGTAAGAAACATTCAAATCATTTACAAAGTAATCTGCCAATTTAGCCGCAGGAAGTTCAATGTTATTCATGTATTGTTCTCCAACATATTTTTGCAGTAAAGAAACGTATAATCTTTCTATTGGTTTATAAACAATAACGTTTCCTGCAATTACTTCTGGAGAATAAGCGATTTTAGTTGTTCCGTAAAATTCGCCATCAACTGCTAAATCTACGTTTTTGTTGCTACTTAAAGTAAAGTTTGGTCTTAATGTGAATTTTTCTGAAAGTGCAATTGTCGCATCGACTTCAAAACCTAAACGATAACTTTTTTCGGTATTGGCACGAATAGGATTTCCTACGTCATCCAATCTTCCGGTCAAGATCAACTGATCTTTGTACCCCATATAATACACATTAGAATTCAATTGAAACTTCTCTGAATTGAATCTCCAGCCTAATTCGAAATCATTTAATTTTTCTGGTTTTACATTTCCTCCTTCGTAATCGGTTCGGTTCGGTTCACGATTGGCACGTGCATAAGAGAAATAAAGTGTGTTTTTTGAGTTGATTTCAAAATTCAAACCTGCTTTTGGATTAAAGAAATGGAACGTATCATTTACTAAACCAGTTTCTGCGCTATTTGCTTTATAATGTACGTTTCTGTATTGTAAATCTCCATAGAAACTTAATTGTTCTGTAAATTGATAATTTGCTTTAGCGAAAATATTTCCATCTGTTTTTGACGAATAATCATCGTAATAATGATCTCCTAATTCTGAAGTACCCGCATTTCTAGCCCAAATTACTTTTCCATAATGATCACCTTCGTATTTATTCCAAGCTCCACCAACAATAACATTCAGTTTTTCTGTTACATATTTTGCAGAAAAAGTGGTTCCGTAAAAATCATTATCCAACCATTTTTGGCGAATCAAATCTGTTTCTGAAACATCTCCAGCTGAAGCTAAATTATACTCCGCCATAAGTGCATCTGCCTTATAATTCTCAAAATAACCTTTTCCTTTAGTGTAATGAAAAGCTAAGTTTGTACTCCATTTATCAGAGATTGATTCGCTCCAATGCAACTGATAATGATCTTGATTGTAATTATCTGTTTCGTTATCATAATAGCGTGTATTTCCAAACTCATCTGTGTATTCTCCAGCCGAATTATATCTACGATCCGAATTTAATTTTTCGGCATCAATTCCGTTCCAGGCTTGATATGTTTTTTGCGTTCCTCCAAAAACCAAAGCTTTGATTAAAGTAGTTTTTCCAACATAAGTTCCTTGAAGAAAATACGATTTCAAGTCAGAACTCGCACGATCTACATAACCATCCGATTTAATTGTAGACAAACGTCCTGCCAATTCAAAATGATCATTTAATAAACCTGTACTAAACTTAACGGTATTCTTATTAGAATTGAAACTTCCGATAGAGCTTGAAATTTCTCCGGTTGCTTTAGAAGCATAACTATCTGTCAGCATGTTTAAACTTGCACCAAAAGCGCCAGAACCATTTGTAGAAGTTCCTACTCCACGTTGCAATTGCAAGCTTTCGACAGAAGAAGCGAAATCGGGCATATTTACCCAGAAAGTTCCCTGACTTTCGGCATCGTTGTACGGAATTCCGTTGATTGTAACGTTTACACGAGTTGCATCGCTTCCGCGGACTCTGATTCCGGTATATCCTATTCCTCCTCCAGCATCTGAAGTTGTTACAACAGACGGCAGATAATTCATTAAAACTGGAATATCTTGACCAAGATTTCTGTATTTAATTTCTTTTTTATCCATATTACTAAACGTAACAGGTGTTTTTGTTGTAACACGAACTGCAGCAACCAAAACCTCATCAAGCGAATTTACTTTGGTAGAATCTTGCTGTTGTGAAAAAGAGAATAGAGTAAAGAAGAAAGAAGAAAGAAATAAAATAGGCGACTTTCGGATCTGCTTTGAACCTTTGCGCCTTTGCGTCTTTGTACCTTTAAAAGTACCTTTAAATAAAATTTTCATTCGTAAAGAATTACGAATAAAAGGGGGAATTATTCTTTTGTTAAATTAATAAAATGTGTTTCTCGACAAAATAAAGTGTGCACGCTCGATAGTGTCGTTTTTCCCTTAGCAACATTACTCGCTCAGGTTCTTTGGGTATGATCTCAGCTCGTTATTTAGAGCACCCCTTTGAGACAGTGCAAATATAGAAAAGTATTAAGATAAAAGTATCAAGAATTAAGTTTTTTAGTTCTGTACTTCTTAATACTTAATTCTGTAATCTTAATACTAAAAATCAGGTTTTCTTCGAGACTGTTTTAAATCAGAAATATTCTTCTTGTCTTTGATTCTCTTTTTGATGACCGATTTAGGAACTTTAGTAGCCTTTCTGACTTTTGGAACAAACAGTCCTTTTTTGATTATCTCTAAAAACCTTTTAATAACAATTTCCTTGTTTTTTAGCTGACTTCTATCTTCATCGCAATTTAAAATCAGAATATTTTCAGAAGTCAACCTTGCCGATATGTTTTCTTTTAAAATTAATTTTTCTTCATCAGATAAAGCTTGGGAAGCATTCAAATCAAAATTCAGAACTATTTTTGACGAAACTTTATTTACGTTTTGTCCGCCCGCTCCACTGCTGCGAACGGCTTTAAAATTTAGTTCTGATATGATTTTATCTACATCCATATTATTGTGGCTGATGTGCCGCTTTTAGTAAATCGTTTACTGTTTTTACTGGATTAAAAGTAATCAATGGAACAGCAACGAAAATGGTTAGCCAATTAGCCATTGAACCGTTCCATAAACCAGGTAATTCATAACTTCTTACCGTTTTCCCATCAACACTCTTCTCTACAATAAAACCTGCTTTTTGGTCTACAAATTGTAATAAATTAAACTTTTTATTTTTATAATTCTTAATACCGCAAACTAAATCTACAGGATTAAAATGAGTTGATCCGGTTAAAATTGACTGTTGTTTCTTATTGGCCAAATCTACCTGAGAAGTTTCAACAATTTGAAGAGAAGCTACTCCTTTATCATTCATAACCCAAAATGGTCCACCTCCAGGTTCTCCTTCATTTTTTACCATTCCGCAAACACGAATTGGCCTGTCTAAAAGCTCTTTAATCTTACTTATTTTATTTTCAAAAGTAAATTTATTAAACTCATTACTCATCTCGACATTCAGCTCTTCTTTTAAAAATAAAACAATATCTTCTAAATGACTTTCTTCAATCTCATTTTGATCAATCGCTTTTAAATAATAGAATACCTTTTGCTGAACTTCAATTAAAACACCTGCTAGTGCTTTTTTGTACAATGTAATTTTATCAATATGGTTCTGAATTACATTATCTATGTTTTTAATAAAAATTACATCTGCATCAAGTTTATTCAGATTTTCAATCAAAGCACCATGTCCTCCAGGTCTGAAGATTAAATTATCATTCTTATCTTTTACTAATTTGTTTTTTTCATCTATAGTAATAGAATCGGTGCTTTTATTTTGATAAGAATATCCTATATTTATTTTTACACGAGACGATTCTTCAATTTTTTCTATAACCTCATCAACTCCTTCATAAAATAAATTTTGATGAATTTCTGAAACTGTAAAATGCAAATTAGACACCTTATTTGATGTAGCATAATGCACACATTCGTTCAAATGCTCTTCAATTGGAGTTGCAATATATGTTTCATACAAATGAAATGGTAATACTGCTTTTGGTTTATTTGCAAAATCAAAATAATCTGGAGACAATAATAATTTTATAAAATAGTAATTCTTTAAGTCTCTCTCAAGAGTTTCAAAATCAGGATAGATTTCTCTTAATTTTTGGTCAACTTCTTTAAAAAAAGGAAATTTCTCCATTCCGACAATAAAAATGGCAAGCTCTTTATCTTTTTTTCTATTGATATAAGCATTAATCGTCTCCTTCTGAATATCAAAATCATTCAAGAAAGCAGTCAGAAATTTAAACATTCTTGTCGCTGCACCAGAAGCTGGAACAAATTTTTTGATTTTTAGTTCTTCCTTCTGATTATCAAAAAAAGTAGCTTTTTCTTGGAAATCATCCTCTGTTAAACTTAAAATTCCATTACCAATTGTGGCTGGACTTACTAAATTACTCTTGACAATTCCGTTATCAAAAAACTCTAATTGTTTTAAAATAGCTTCAAAAGGAATTCCGCGCTCATAGATCTGAACAAATTCGGCAGACGAAAAACCTTTTTCCAATGCTATAGTCAGATTATCAATAATAGCGACTGCTTTTGCCAGACGGGTTTCTTTATCACCCGAAAGCATTATAAAAGGTTTGTTTGTATCAATTAAGGTTTGTTTAAAAACAGAAAAAACTGTTTCTCTACCTTTTGGAGAATCTCTAATGTCGTCTTTTTCCCAAGGAACGTCAATATCAGTCAAGAAAAATAAATCGTATTCATGCTGTAATGCCGCTTCATTCAAAAGCGGATCACAAAAACCATAATACATTTCAGAAAAGACTTTAGTAACCATCAAATTGGTATCGCAAAACAAATATCTATTTGCTGTAGCCAATTTTTCATTTTCAAGTGCTGTTTGTCCGTAAGCAATTGGCATCATATCATCAGCCACACAAATATGCTGATTTTCCTCCCATTTTTCTTGTAGATAGTCGCGTGCAAATTCAGGAACCCATTCGGTTTCATAGTAATCTGCAAGCTGTTTTGCTAAAGTAGTTTTACCTGTACTCTCAGGACCGAATAAAGCAATTTTTATGATTGTTGTTTTTTGCTGTCTAAGATCTTTCTCCATTCTAAATAAGCTGAAATAGCCAAAATTGTAAAAATTAAATATTGTAGTGACAGCATCCCTAAGCCGCGATAAGCATAAAGAGGCACAACAATAATATCACCGATAATCCAAAGTGTCCAGTTTTCTATTTTTTTTCTGGCCATATACCACATTCCTGCGAAAAATATTCCTGATGAAATCATATCAACATAATTGTCTTTATGAATTTCGTAATCAAAATATTTATAAATCCCGAAAACTACAAAAACGGTTACAATAAACAGTAAGATTCCAATTATTTTTTCATTAAAACTTGTACGAGTAATTGGTAAATTATCTTCAACTGTTCCTCCTTTTGCCCAAACATACCAGCCATAAATACTCATTATGGAGAAATACGCATTGATAATCATATCTCCTATGTAGCCTGCAACATAAAGCAAGTATACTGATATCACCGTAGCAATTAAGCCAGTCGGATAAACTAAAATGTTTTCTTTTTTAGCAAACCAGACACTTAAAATACCAAAAACAAATACCAAAAACTCTAAAGCAATATGCCACAACGGTGCATTTTTATAACTGTCTAGAAAAAAATCTATCATGAAAGGTGGTATTTAGGCATTTATAAATCAAAGAAATGGCTGTTGTTCTCAAAGGCTGTCCCAATAACAACCAAATCTGCACCAGCATTGTACGCTTTTTGAATTCCGTGCAAATCTACAATTCCTCCTCCAACAATTACAGGAATTCTGACATTTTGAGTAATCAACTCAATCATTTCTTTTGGAACGGGTTGTTTTGCACCACTTCCTGCCTCTAAATAAATCAATTGATTTCCTAACATTTCTCCTGCCAAAGCAGTAGCCAATACTAAATCAAGATTTTCGCGGCTTAAAGGTTTGGTTTTGCTCACACGTGCAACAGCAGTTTCATTGCCGCTTTCAATTAAAATATACCCTGTAGAAATTACTTCTAAATTTGTCTTTTTTAGAATTGGAGCTGCCTGAACCTGATATTCGATTAAATAGTCAGGATTTCTTCCAGATAATAAAGAAAGAAACAAAATACCGTCTGCTTTCGAAGAAATCTGCGATGGATCTCCAGGAAACAAAATAACCGGCAGATTTGTTTTTTGTTTTAATGCCGTAATAAGTTCCTCCAGAATGTTATTACGAACTATACTTCCTCCAACAAAAATATGAGTTGCCGGCGACTGATTGATTTTATCAATTAATTGATATAAATTTTTCAGTTCAATTTTGTCAGGATCCAAAAGTATCGCCAATAATTTCTGACCATTACTTTTAGCCTCTAAAATCTGTTGCCTAATAGTGAGTATTTGTTCTTGCATCGTGGGTGTAAAAGTAAAAGATTTTTAATGTTGAAGAACTATTTTGAATAAATTATATTTGTCTCGCGTCTTTTGATAACGTAAATGATACATTATGATTACAGTTGATTTATTAGAAAGATATGGCGTTACGAAAAAAGACTTCGACAAAAATGACATTATTTTTGAAGAAGGAAATCTCCCATTGAACTATTATCAAATCATTTCTGGTGAAGTCAAAATGAGTAATTATAATGATGATGGACGCGAATTTATTCAGGGAATATTTTATGACGGACAATCTTTTGGCGAACCGCCTTTATTCTTAAACCAAAAATATCCTGCTAATGCTATTGCTGTAGAAATGGCTTCGATTTTCATTCTTCCAAAAGAAAACTTTATGAAACTCTTGGAAGAAAATCCAAAAGTCAGCCTCAAAATTATTGAAAATCTTGCACAGCGATTATACTACAAATCGGTCATGGCGGCAGAAATTTCTACACAAGAACCCGAACATCGCGTTTTAAAATTAATCGACCACGGAATTGCCTATTTTAATTTTCAAAAAGATAAAAATGGTTATCTGATTAATTTTACCAGACAGCAAATAGGAGATTTAACCGGATTGCGTGTAGAAACGGTAATTAGAGCCATAAAAGCGCTGGAAAAAAAAGGCGAATTGAAGATTATTAATCGAAAAGTATACAGATAAAAAAGTTCTCGTTTTATGATTTTAATCATAAAACGCACCTCTGTTGTCGACGTATCTTTGTCATATAAAAATCTGAATATCATGACACTATACCAAACAACATTCGACATTTTCAATAGAAATTATATGGGTTCTGCTGCAATGGCAGTTATTGCTCAAAGCTGTTTAGGAGGCGCTGCAGCAATGTACGTTTTATCTAACGGAACTTCAATTCCGCAAATGATTCAGCTGGCAATTATTGTTTTAGCTTGTATCTTTGTAAACACTTCAATTTTGGCGCAGATGAAACACAAAGTGGTTTTCAATCTTTTAATTTTGAGTTCAATTTTAAGTGTAGTATTTATTCTTTTAAACACACTTATTCTGTGAAAAAACAAATAGAAAATAGAGATGATGTATCTTTTTTAGTTCATCAGTTCTACGATAAAATAAGAGCCGATAAAGAAATCGGCTTTTATTTTAATGAATTGATTTCCGATTGGGATTTGCATCTCGAAAAACTAACGGATTTTTGGGAAACCAACCTTTTTGGCGTTCGCAAATACAAAGGAAATCCGCATGCTGTGCACAATGAAGTCGATGCCCATTTTGACGAAAAAATAACAGCCAACGAATTCGGAATCTGGCTCAATCATTGGTTTCAAACCATTGATGAATATTTTGAAGGCGAAAATGCAGAAACTTTAAAAAGACGTGCACGAAAAATGAGTACTTTTTTGTTTATGAGTATGTTTCAGCACAGACAAAAAGAAAGTGAGATTTAAAGTCATTGCGAGGAACGAAGCAACCTCACTACGATTGATTTAGCAAATGAGATTGCTTCGTTCCTCACAATGACAAAATTACGTATATCTGTGACTGAGACTGCAACTAAAAACTATTTCTCAAAAGCATAAACCAAAGTAAACTTACCCTCAAAATTATTAGATTCTATTTCCTGATAATGTACATCAAAGTCCTTTATCAAATTATCAAAATGAAGACTTGCCTGCGTTTGGGTTTCATCTAAAGAAAAGTTGCTCACATTGATATGATCTTTAAAACTTATACCTTTTTCATTTCTGATTTTAAAGATTGCTTCTTTGGCTCCCCAGATTACGGTAAGTTTTTTTATGTATTCTTCTACAGAAGACGGATCTAAATAATCGCACTCAAAATCTGTGAATTTATCGGCGATTCTCTGAATTTTAAAACGTTGCAATTCCATGTCAATTCCAACCGTTTCTTGACTTATAATAATTGCAGCAAAATGATAAGAATGCGTTATGGAAATATAATTATGACAATCAAAATACGGTTTCCCGAATTCGTCATAATGTAGATCTTTATCCGTAAAACCCATTTCCTGAATCAGCATTCTTACACTCAAAAAAGCACGCTGATGCATTTCAGACTTCATTCCGTTCAATCGTTTCTGAGTTTTTTCCTTCAAGAAAACAACTTTACTCAATAATTCTTCAAGAGATTCTGTTATTTCCCAAATTAAAATTTTCGTCGTTTCGTTGAATTGTATGGTCTGAAATAGAGGCATTTTTTAATTGTAAATTGTGAATGGTTAATTATAAATTTTTTAAACCATATAAGTGATATAAGAAAATATAACTTTTTGGCTAAAACAATGTCTTAAGTAAATTTAAGCAATTCTCAATAAAAGTGCATAGTTAAGAATCTTTTTTAAATGAACTTATATCGCTTATATGGTTTAAAACGATTCTTAAACTAACATTCTAGAGATTAAGAAATTAAAGATTTCACAAAACTTACAGAAAATAGTAAAATTCAAAAGCTATTCCTTAAATTTGCACAAAAATTACAATTATACAAATATAATATAAATGAGTACTACAACTACGCCTTATGTGGCTTACAAAGTAAAAGACATTTCTCTGGCAGCTTGGGGAAGAAAAGAAATTGAACTAGCTGAAGCTGAAATGCCAGGTTTAATGGCACTTCGCGCTGAATACAAAGACGAACAACCATTAAAAGGTGCTCGTATCGCTGGATGTTTACACATGACGATTCAAACTGCTGTTTTGATCGAAACTTTAATTGCTCTTGGTGCAGAAGTTACTTGGTCTTCTTGTAACATTTTCTCTACTCAAGATCAGGCTGCTGCTGCAATCGCTGCTGCTGGAATCTCTGTTTATGCTTGGAAAGGTCTTGACGAAGAGTCATTTGACTGGTGTATTGAGCAAACTTTATTCTTTGGTGAAGACAGAAAACCACTGAACATGATCTTAGATGACGGTGGAGATTTAACAAACATGGTTATCGATCGTTACCCAGAATTAGTTGCAGGAATTAAAGGTCTTTCTGAAGAAACTACAACTGGTGTTCACAGACTTTACGAAAGAGTAAAAGCTGGAACTCTTCCAATGCCCGCAATCAACATTAACGATTCTGTTACTAAATCTAAATTTGATAACAAATACGGATGTAAAGAATCTGCTGTAGATGCTGTACGCCGTGCAACTGACTTAATGTTAGCTGGAAAAAGAGTTGTTGTTTGTGGATACGGTGACGTTGGAAAAGGAACTGCAGCTTCTTTCAGAGGTGCTGGTTCTATCGTAACAGTTACTGAAATCGATCCAATTTGTGCTTTACAAGCTGCAATGGACGGTTATGAAGTTAAAAAATTAAACACTGTAATTGCTAATGCTGATATCATCATTACAACTACAGGAAACAAAGATATCGTTCTTGGAGAGCACTTCGAGCAAATGAAAGACAAAACTGTTGTATGTAACATCGGTCACTTCGATAACGAAATTGATATGGCTTGGTTAAACAAAAACCACGGTGCATCTAAAATCGAAATCAAACCTCAGGTTGACAAATACAACATCAACGGTAAAGATATCATCATCTTGGCTGAAGGTCGTTTAGTAAACTTAGGTTGTGCTACAGGTCACCCAAGTTTTGTAATGAGTAACTCATTTACAAACCAGACTTTGGCTCAAATCGAATTATGGAACAACAGCGCAGCTTACAAAAATGAAGTTTACATGTTACCAAAACATTTAGATGAAAAAGTTGCTGCTTTACACTTAGCTAAATTAGGCGTTGAACTTGAAATTTTAAGAGAAGATCAAGCTGCTTACATTGGTGTTGAAGTTCAAGGTCCATTTAAACCAGAATACTACAGATACTAATAATTCTAGATTATAGATTTCTGATTTTAGATTTCTTCAAATCATATATCAAACCCAACAGCAAAAACTGTTGGGTTTTGTTTTTTTAATAAAGCAATAAGTCTCTTAGAATATTTTCTTTTCAAAAACGTTGTATTATATTTATTGTAAATATTTTATTATGAAAAACTACATTCCATTCTTTCTACTAATCTTTTTAAGTAGTTTAACATTTGGGCAGAATAATGATATCTGGACAGCATTTCCGAACAAAGACACTACATTAATAGGATTCAAAGATAAAAACGGAACAATAAAAATAGAACCTAAGTTTTCTGGCTTTACAACCGCACGTGAGTTTGAAAACATAATCGCTGTCAGTGAAGAAAAAGATAACAAATGGGAAAGCTATTATTTAACCAAAAAAGGAAAAGTCGTTGGTCGCGATAGTTTGTATGTTTTTGATAATGGTCCAGACTGTGAAAACGAAGGTTTTATCAGGTTTACAGATCGTAAAACAGACAAAATGGGAATGTTTAATGCTGAAGGTAAAATTGTAATTCCAGCCATATACAGCGATGTATCAAAAGTTCATAATGGAGTGATTTCAGTTTTAAAAGATGCTAAAAAGAAAAGAGATCCTTTGGGAGAACATTTTTTCTGGACTGGAGGAAAAGAACTTCTTATTGACCTCAACAATAAAATTCTAATCAAAGACTTTAAAAGCGATAACAATTTGAATTTTTATTCGCTTCAAAAATCGAAAGAGCCAAGCAAAGACCAAACAAGAGATAATTTTCTTGGAGTTGACGGACAATATTATTCTTTCATTAATTACGAAAAAGAATTCAAAAACTGGCTTCAAAACACTTTGCTTTCAGATTTATCCAAAGCCAATTTAGAGAAACATTCTTTTGAAAAAATCACCTATTGGAAAGAGCCTGACGGATGGATAAATGTACCCAAATCAAAGTTCATAGAAGAAAACTTCATTTATTTAAAATTAAAATTAGAGGAACTAAAAAATCCAAAAACGGATTATTTCGTATCAACAGACGGACTGAATCAGTTTATTTTTGAATCGAGTGAATATGACATATATTTCAACAATTGCAATGAATCTAAAGATTGGCTGTATCCTGTTAAAAACATTGTAATCAACCCAAAAAATGAAGCCGACTTTAAACAAGATCATTTTCATTTTTTAAGAACCGAAAATGGTTATAAATTAATTAGTGTTTCTGTCGCAAAAGATGATTTGAAATAATTCATTTCGGTTTAAAGTTTATCTTTGTAAAAAGCCAACCTCATGAAGAATTTTCTATTTTTATTTCTTGCTATAATCTTCGAAATCATGCAACATCAGCATTAAAAAAGTCTGAAGAGTTCACAAAACTAATTCCAAGTATTATTACCGTTATTGGTTATTGTGGAGCATTTTACTTCTTGAGTTTTGCTATCAGAACTATTCCTGTTGGCTTTGCATACGCTATTTGGTCTGGAGTCGGAATTGTTTTAATTACGATTATTGGTGCTATTTTCTTCAAAGAAATTCCAGATTTACCCGCAATTATCGGTCTAACATTAATTGTGATTGGCGTTATTGTGATTAATGTTTTTTCAAAGACTACTACTCATTAAAAAGTTTCAGGTTTCAAGTTTCAGGTTAACGAAAAACTTGAAACTTGAAACCTGAAACAAAACCAACAAAAATTCATTTCCGCAAGTTTCAGATTTTATACCTTCTAAAACCAATCGATATTTGTATTATAAAATGGAAAGAAGATGAACACACAAGAAACCATCAATTATAATCGTATCGCCGAAGCTATAGATTATATCAAAGCTAATTTTAAAGAGCAGCCCAATCTCGATGAAGTGGCGGAAAAAGTACATTTGAGTCCGTTTCACTTTCAAAGACTTTTTAGCGAATGGGCCGGAACGAGTCCGAAGAAGTTTTTGCAATATACAAGCATCGAACACGCCAAAAAATTACTCAAAGAAAATCAGGCAACCATTTCTGAAACCGCTTTTGAAACTGGATTATCAGGAACAAGTCGACTTCATGATTTATTTGTAAATATTGAAGGAATGACTCCCGCCGAATACAAAAACGGAGGAAAAAATCTCGAAATCAATTATAGTTTTGCCGAAAGTCCGTTTGGGAATATTGTTGTTGCTTCTACCCAAAAGGGAGTTTGTTTTATGGCTTTCGCCGAAGATGAAATCACTGGCTTTATTGCGTTAAAAGATAAATTCCCGAATGCACAATTTTCTAAAAAACTGGATTTATCACAACAAAATGCCTTATTCATTTTCCAAAATGATTGGAGTAAATTATCTGAAATAAAACTGCATCTAAAAGGAACCGATTTTCAACTGAAAGTTTGGGAAACTTTACTCAAAATTCCAATGGGACAACTTTCTACTTATGGTTCTATTGCTAATCAAATTCAAAAACCAAATGCATCGCGTGCGGTTGGAACAGCAATTGGAAGTAATCCTGTTGCATTTTTAATTCCGTGTCATCGTGTTATCCAATCTTCGGGAACATTTGGCGGTTATATGTGGGGAAATACCCGAAAAACAGCTATTATCGGCTGGGAAGGTGCGCAAATAAATCTTTAAGTTTTTTTGCCACGAATTCTCGAATTTTCTTTTTAAAATCTATGCGATTATTTTTTCGAATTAATTCGAATAATATTAGATAAAGTATTTAAAAGAATAATTCGTGAATTCGTGGCGAAAAAAAATCTAAATCTCTATGCAAAATATACAATCAAAAATTGCTTCTCAAAATTGGGAAAGCATCACCGAATCCATGCACGAAAATGGCTTTGCCATTATTCCAAATATCCTAAATAAAGAACAATGCGAAGACTTAAAATTCGATTATGACAACCCAAATCTATATCGAAAAACAGTTGTGATGGAACGCTATCGATTTGGTTTGGGCGAATACAAATATTTCAATTATCCTTTGCCAGATTTAATTCAAAATATCAGAACTTCGATTTATCCAAAACTGGCTCCAATTGCCAATTCCTGGATGAAGGCATTAAATGTTAATACCGTTTTTCCGGTAAATCACACAGAATTATTACAGAAATGTCACGACAATAATCAGCTCAAAGCGACGGTTTTAATTCTAAAATATGGCAAAAGCGGATTCAATACTTTACATCAGGATTTATACGGAGATGTTTATTTTCCAATTCAAATTGTACTTTTTCTTAATGAACCTGATAAAGATTTTACTGGTGGCGAATTTGTCCTGACACAACAAACGCCGAGAGCACAATCTAAAGCTATTGTTTTAAAACCTAAAAAGGGAGATATTTTGATTTTCACAACCAATTTCAGACCTGTAAAAGGCACAAAAGGTTATTATCGTGTGAATATGAAACATGGCGTAAGCGAAATTCATTCTGGCGAAAGATATACGCTCGGAATCATTTTCCATGATGCCCTTTCGTGAATATTTTTTCCGCCACGACTCGAGCGATAGCGAACAGGCGAAGCAATTCACGAATTATTCTTTTTAAAATCTATGCGATTATTTATTCGAATTAATTCGAATAATATTACATAAAGTATTTAAAAATAAAATTCGTGAATTCGTGGCGAAAAAACAGCAACGTTAGACGCACTGCGGTGCGTCTCTACAATACAAATGTAACCTTTATGATCAATCATCAAAAAATAACTGATTCTGAATTATTTCGTAAAATTAAAAAAGGCGAAATTTGCGTCGGTGGCAACCAAAAATTAAAAATCTACGGAACACTGAAATGTTCTTCGGGAAAGAGAATGAAACGTGAGAATCGGGTTTTCTTTTTATCTGAAAATGAAGCTCGCGAAAGTGGTTTCAGACCTTGCGGACATTGCAGGAAATCGGAATATCAAAAATGGAAAAATGGACTTATTTAATCCTCAAATAGACGAAACTACAAATCTGCTTCCAAAACACGGAACGGTTAATTATTACGGAAAATGTTTCTCCAGAAAAGAAGCCGATTTCTATCGTGATGTTTTATTAAATACCATCGAATGGAAAAATGATGAAGCCGTTATCTTCGGAAAATTAATTCTAACCAAACGAAAAGTGGCTTGGTACGGCGATCAAGAATTTGAATATACCTATTCGAATACAACAAAAAAAGCGTTGCCTTGGACTCCTGAGCTTTTAGAATTAAAGAAAATTATTGAGGAAAAAACAGGCGAAATTTTCAATTCTTGTTTACTGAATCTATATCATACGGGCGAAGAAGGAATGGCGTGGCACAGTGATGCCGAAAAAGATTTGAAGAAAAACGGAGCAATTGGATCGGTAAGTTTTGGTGCAGAAAGGAAATTTGCTTTCAAACATAAAGAATCTAAAGAAACAGTTTCTTTGATTCTAGAACACGGAAGTTTATTGGTGATGAAAGACGAAACACAAACGCATTGGTTGCATCGTCTTCCTCCAACAAAAACAACTCAAAAACCAAGAGTGAATTTGACTTTTAGAACTATTGTGAGATAAAATGCTACTTCTTTTTTGTGGCAACATTTTCATAAGAGCGTATTAAAGCATCTTCAAACATTTCGGGTTTAACTCTTGAAAGTTCTACGATTGTCCAACCTTGTTTTCCCCATTTATTGGGAACTTCATAGAAAATCTTTTCGCTTGACGCACAAAAAACAGATTGATCTATTTCATTTAACTTTAAAACAGCTCGATTATTTTTTTCATCAAAAGTGGCAAAAATCTTCTTTTTGATTAGAAATGAAGTTTTCTCAAAATGAGGTTCCTCAGTCGCATCTGGAAATGACATTGCTAATTTTCTAAACTTTTCAATTGAAACCATAATCATCATTTTTAAAGATTAAAGCTTATTTATCACCAACCTTGATTTAGTCCATTTTTCAAAACCTCATCGTATTTTTCTTTATCAAAAGAATATAAATTTGGTGCTTTGTGCGCTACATTGCTTTTCTTTTCGTCAAGTTTCGTCAGAATGCCGATATTGGTAATTTTACGAAGAAAGTTTCTACGATCGAGCTTTTTATCCAAAATCGTTTCATACAATTTTTGCAATTCTGGAATTGTAAATTTCTCTGGCAGTAAATTGTAACCAACTGGCATTAAATTCAATTCAATTCGCAAGGTATCGAGTGCTTTGTCTAAAATTTCACGGTGATCTAAAATAAGTTCCGGAACTTCTTTATGATCGATCCATTCTACAATTTCATTTCTACCTGTCGGATTTGGGAGAATTTTTGAAAAATCAACTAATGCATAATATCCAATTGTAACAAAACGGCGCATGAGCCATTTTCCTTTTTCTTCTTCAATTTGCAGATAATCCAGCGTTTTTTTATCAAAATGCTGATCGTTTCGTTTTACTTTTCCAAAGGTTGCAAATTGCCTTAAAAAAACACCTTCTACACCTGTTCTGCTATTCAAAACCGTAATGGCAGCAGTATCTATATCTTGGTCAATTGGAATAAATCCGCCTGGTAATGACCATTTATTAGCACGTTCTACTTTTATCAGCAAAACTTTAAGCTGATTATCATGAAATCCGAAAATTACACAGTCTATTGAAAGTCCTGGCTGGTAATTTTCATTGTTATCTATAATGTCTTTTAACATTCAAATTGAGTATAAATCATTCATTAACGTTGCAATTTACTTCATTTTTATAAATTCATGACATTTCCAGAAAATTTATAGAAGTGTGTATATTACAATTTAACTAAAATTTAAACCCAAATTTAAAAAAAATAAGTACATTGCGTCATAATAACACATTAATGATTTTAATTGTTATATTTTAGAAAAAAATAAAGAAAAATACTATAAGCTGTTCCATTTTTCTTCAAAGTGAGTGTAGAAAGTAAAAATGTAGAAGTTATGATTACCAGTTCATTAAAAAACATCAACAAAAAAATTAGAACCAAAATCTGGGCTTCTTTCGGATTTGTTTCTAAAACGTATCTTTTGGAAGCTTCTTTAAAATATAGTGCCGAACAAGAGAGAATTTTCAACGAAATAATTGGTGAAACTGACGCCAAAAATAAAAAAGCAAAACAGGAAGCTTTTGATAAAGCTTTGTATGCTTCTTATAAAGGAATTGGCGCTATGGATTTTGTAAATACTGTTTTAAAATAACCTGTACCCTTTTTATAATAATTTATAATGCTGCCTCATTTTTAATGAGGCTTTTTTTTGATTGAATAAATAAAAAAACGGGACTTTAAAAGTCCCGTTCTTCTTAATTTGCTACTAATTCAAAATCAGATCTTAATTTTATATCTGCTGATGAAGTTCCGATCATGACTTCGAAATCTCCTGGTTCAGCACCCCATTCTAATTTATTGTTGTAGAAAGACAATTTTTCTTTATCAATTGTAAATTCGATTGTTTTAGACTCTCCTGCATTTAATTTTACTTTTTGGAAATCTCTTAATTCTAAAACCGGTCTTACTACAGATCCGAATTTATCTTTTAGATACAATTGTGCGACTTCTTCTCCAGCTACTTTTCCACTGTTTTTCAATTGGAAAGAAACTTTAATTGTTTCGTTGCTTTTTATTTTTGTTGAAGACAATTTCAAACCTGAATAATCAAATGTTGTGTAACTTAATCCGTATCCGAAAGGAAATTTTGGAGAGTTTTTCAAGTCGATATAAGCAGAAACATAGTTGGTTTCGTTTTCATTTTTAGCAGGTCTTCCTGTGCTGAAATGATTATAATAAATTGGCACTTGTCCTACTTCTCTTGGAAAAGTCATTGGTAATTTTCCAGACGGATTATAATCTCCAAACAATACATTTGCAATTGCGTTACCAGCTTCTGTCCCTAACCACCAAGTGTATAAAATAGCTGGAGCATTATCTGCAGTGTAATTGAAAACCAAAGGTCTTCCAGCATTAATTAAAACTACAACTGGTTTTCCTGTAGCCAAAACCGCTTTTACTAAATCTTCCTGAACGCCAGGCAAATGAATATCGCTTCGGCTTTTTGCTTCACCGCTCATATCGTGTCTTTCACCAATACTCAAAATTACAACGTCGGCTTGTTTTGCTGTTTCAACCGCTTCAGCAAAACCGTCTTTGTTTGTCCCTTCAATTTCGCACCCTTTTGCATACAGTAATTTTGTGTTTTTGCCTACTTTATTTTGTAAACCATCCCATTGTGAAACTACCCATTTATCATATTTTACCTCTGGAAGTTCAACAGCCCAAAATCCCATATTGGCTTTGTACTCTTTTACCATTGGTCCGATGAAGGCAATTGTCTTTGTGCTTTTAGAAATTGGTAAAGTTTGTTTTTCATTTTTTAATAAAACAATACTTTTTTCTGCCATTTCGCGAGCTGCTTTTCTATGCTCTGGATTGTTTAGTTCTTTTTCTTCGCGTTTAGCATCCGAATATTTGTAAGGATCATCAAATAATCCTAACTCAAATTTCTTACGTAGAATACGTCTTACTGCGTCATCAACTAAATCTATAGAAACTCTGCCTTCTTTTACCAAAGCAGCCAGATTGCCACGGTATGCGTTACTTTCCATATCCATATCGCTTCCTGCTGTAATTGCTGAGTAAGCTGCTTCTTTCAGATCTTTAGAATAACCGTGCGCCACCATTTCTCCAATTGATCCCCAATCTGAAACTACGAACCCTTGAAAGTTCCATTTTCCTTTCAGGATATCTCTTTGTAAATGGGCATTTCCAGTTGCTGGAATTCCGTTGATATCATTGAATGAATTCATAAATGTTGCAGCACCAGCATCTAAAGCGGCTTTGAATGGAGGTAAATACGTCTCCAAAAGCATTCTTTCGCTCATGTCTACAGAGTTGTAATCTCTTCCTCCAACTCCTGCTCCATAAGCCGCAAAATGTTTTACGCAGGCCATAACCGAGTTTAAATCTCCTAATTTATTTCCTTGAAAACCTTTTACTCTTGCATAAGCAATTTTAGAACCTAGATAAGTATCTTCTCCTGCACCTTCCATCACGCGTCCCCAACGAGGGTCACGACCGATATCTACCATTGGCGCAAATGTCCAATGAATTCCGCTTGCTGCTGCTTCTGTTGCAGCAACTCTTGCGCCTAATTCGATTGCTGCTAAGTCCCAGCTTGCCGCTTCCGCTAAAGGAAGTGGAAAAGTCGTTTTGTAACCATGAATGACATCTTGCCCAAACAACAACGGAATTTTAAGTCTTGACTGCATCGCCAATTCCTGATATCCTCTCGTGTATTTTGTTCCGATAACGTTTAGCATCGAACCAATTAAACCTTGTTTAATTTCGTTTTGTTTGTTCGGGTTAATAGTAATTGGTCCAGTTGCCTGATTATCTCCAGTGTACTGATTTAATTGACCAATTTTTTCTTCAATCGTCATTTTCTTCAACAGATCATTGACTTTCTGATCTATTGACTGCTGCTGTGCCGACGCAAAAAGCGAAAGCATAAACAGCGTAATCGTGGTTACTTTTTTTTTCATAGTTTAAGTTGTTTACCAAACGTAAGTAGCAACTGCTCCTCCGTTTAGTGTGGTTGAGGTTTGTTTGTTGTTGTATTTAATATTAAATGTTTCTGCCGAAGCGCCGTCATTTTCTACAATTAGAACAGTTTGTCCAGACGGTGTTTTAAAAGCAACATTATACAGGTTTCCTGAAATATTACTTGCAATTCTTACTGAACCTTCTGGAACAAATTTAGAAGCATGTCCGATAATATAATATCCTACTTCTCTCTTGATATTTTGATTTTGATCAATCATCAAAGCACCTTTACAGGTTGAACATCCTCCTGGCGTAAAAGGCTTATAAAATTCATCATTTGCAAGTCCCCAAGATAATGCATTTTTGCTCCAGTTACGCATTGAACCGATTACTACATTTTTTACACTCCATTTCAAATCGGTTTCAAAATTGGTTCCTGTGCCTGTATATTGTTCGGTAAAATACAAATCTTTATTCGGAAAAGCATTATGAACTGTAGTCAAAGCACTGATATCTCCTTCATACAAATGAAAAGCAGATCCTGTTACAAACGGATTTGCTTTGGCATCTTTTAAAATCGTCAAAGGATATTCTGGTTTGTTACAGTTATGATCGTAAACAATAATTTTGGTTTTGATTCCAGCTTTCGCGAAAGCGGGACCTAAATTATTTCCAATAAAATCTGCCTGTTGTTCTGCCAACATCAACAAACTCGGATTGTTTCCTGGATGCAAAGGTTCGTTTTGAGGCGTAATGGCATCAATAACAATTCCGTGCGATTTCATTGCTTGAATGTATTTTACAAAATATTCAGCATAAACCTGATAGTATTTTGGTTGTAAACTTCCGCCTTTCGAACTTCCGTTATCTTTCATCCAAACTGGTGGCGACCACGGAGAGCCCATTATTTTAATCTTTGGATTAATGGCTAAAATTTCTTTTAAAACAGGAATAACGTCATTTAAATCTGGTCCAAGATTAAAATGTTCCAGTTTCAAATCGGTTTGTCCTTCTGGCATATCATCATACGAAAAAACTTTTTCATTCAAATCTGATGCTCCAATACTAATTCTTATATAACTTAAACCAATCGCATCATCTTTTCTAGAAAACAACTCCTGAAGCAAGGCTTCTCTTTTTGGTTTGTCTAGTTTTAAAATCGCTTGAGCACTTCCTCCTGTTAATGAAAATCCGAAACCTTCGATGGTTTGGAATTTCTCTGAAGGATTTACTTCAATGGTCTGATTTGAATTTGTTTCTGAAGTGAAAACTAATTCAGGTTGTTTTTTAAGTTTTGAAGTCTCATCTGTAGTTGTAATCCAAGATGAAACTTTTCCTGTATTTTTTGAAGCAGTTGTTGAAGATGCACAGTTAAATTGCATTGCAATAAGAGGCAATAAAACCAGCATTTGAAGTTTTTTGTTGATGTTTTTCATTTTAATCTATTTCTATT
Source organism: Flavobacterium potami (assembly GCF_020026915.1). Lineage (GTDB taxonomy): Bacteria > Bacteroidota > Bacteroidia > Flavobacteriales > Flavobacteriaceae > Flavobacterium > Flavobacterium potami. The sequence continues at coordinate 87,145 of NZ_JAINUY010000005.1, forward strand.
AAAACAGGCAAATGATCGGACGGGTATTTTAAATCCTTAGAATCACTTAGCACTGCATGTTTTTGGACTTTAAGACCACTATTTTTCGAAATAAAAATATAGTCTAATAATAATGTTACGGGTTCATTGTGTTTGAAATCATTGAAAGTTCCTGAAGGTCCAAATGATTTTTCTATAGAAACATCTCTGGTGTCATCCATTACTTTTTTGATTTCGGCAATTTGAGCTGTATTAGGTTCTGAATTGAAATCTCCCATTAAAAAAGCAGGATAATTTTTAGTGTTTAATTCCTTCATTTTAGAAAGAGCAAGTTGCACGCCTTTCATTCTCGCTACCTCTCCCATATGATCTAAGTGAAGATTGAAAACCCAAAACATCTTTTTTGTTTTTAAATCCTTAAAAAGGCCATAGGTACAAACTCTATTACAAGCCGCATCCCAACCTCTTGAAACTACATTTGGAGTTTCTGAAAGCCAAAACGTATTGGATTGCTCTACTTTAAAACGATCTTTTTTATAGTAAATCGTACAAGCTTCTCCAGTTCCGTTTTCTTCTCTTCCAATTCCGAATCTATTATAATTGGACTGAGCTGCTGCGATATCTAAAACTTGATTTGGTGTTGCTTCCTGCACTCCAAAAATATCGGGACTATAAAATCTAATTTGAGAATTAAAATAATCCTTTCGGTTTGGCCAAGCATTTTCTCCATCAGAAGCGACATCTAAACGGATATTGTAAGTCATAATTTTTAAATTCTGACCATAAAATGAGTTCGCAGTCAAAAGCAATACTATTGCTAAAACAAGTTTTTTTATCTTTTTCATGTTAAAAAATTTTAATCTGTAAAGCTAGCGTTTCCGTGGCTTCAGCAAAAAAAATATATTTAAAACTTATGTTAATTGTATACTCTGACATAATCTACTTCGTAAGTAGCGCTTTTGAAATTTGGATCGACTGTTCCTCCAAAATTTCCTCCCATAGCCAAATTCAAAATGACAAAGAATTTTGCGTTAAAAGGAGTTGTGCTTGAGTTTTTGAAAGTGTAAAACAAATTGTCATCTACAAAAAATTTGATACTTTCTTCACTCCATTCGGCAGCATAAATGTGAAACTCTGTCGATGAATTTGGAGCTGTTGTAGTTTTTGTATCAGGAGTATTTCCCGAACGTCCCGGAGAATGAAGCGAGGAATGAATTACATCTGGCTTATTTCCAACCGATTCTAAAATATCAATTTCACCACATAATGGCCAACCTGCGGTATCGATGTTATCTCCCAAAAGCCAAAATGCTGGCCATGTTCCTCCGCCAACCGGCAATTTTGCACGAACTTCGGCTCTTCCATATTTAAATGAAAATTTACCTTTTGTCAGCATTCTTGATGAAATATATTGACTTCCTTGATAATTTTCTTTAATTGCTGTAATTTTCAGAAGACCGCCTTCGATTTTTACATTTTCAGATCGGTTTGTATAATATTGTAATTCGTTATTACCAAAACCGTTTCCAGTTCCTAAATCGTAACCCCATTTTGCAGCATCTGGTGCTCCGTCTGTATTAAATTCATCTGCCCAGATTACTTTTCTGGCCACGAAAATATTTACGGTTGTCGATGTATTAGTATATTTTATTCCATTAAATACCGTAACATCAATTATGTAGCTTTTGGTTCCTGGCTGAGTAAATTCATATGAAAAATTGCTAGTTGTAAACTCTTTTGTTTCATTGTTTACGACTACCTTATACGACTTTGCATTAGGAGCATCAACTTTTAAATTAATTTTTCCGCTTCCGTCTCCGTTTGGCATTTCGGCAGTTTTACCAACTACATCAACTTGGAGAGAAATTTTATCGGGAGTTATTACAACAGGAGTGTCAGTAGAATCGTTGTTGCTGCTGCAAGACTGAAACACGAACAATAGGATTAAAGTAAGAACTCCAGCTCTATTTGCGAGATTAATTATTTTCATCTTTTTATTATTTAAATAGTTAGTTAATAAATTGAATATCAAGATAAATATTTTTTCTTTTACTTCTTTGTCTTGTTAATAACAAAGTGAGTTTTTAAAAATTGAAATACTACACGATTATTTCCAAGTATAAGTTCCTACTGAACCCGCTTCAAGAGAAGTGGCAACCCATTTTCCATCAAATTTAATATTAAAATTTTGTGTGGTAGATCCATCATTTTCTACAATTAAAACCTTAGAACCAGAAGGCGTAATAAATGCAACATTTTGTAAATCTCCACCAGAATTACTTTGAATTCTAACAGAACCCATCGGAACAAACTTTGAAGCATGTGCAATAATGTAGTAAGCTACATTACGCTGATAACTGTCGCTTGAAGTTATCGTAATTGCGCCTTTACACATTGTACAACCTCCATCTGTATGAGGTCCGAAATTAGCGTTATTGGCTACATTCCATTCTAGTGCATTTTTACTATAATTTCTGGTTGAACCGATAATTACATTTCTAACATGCCATTTCAAATCGCCACCAAATTGACCTTCTGAAGATGTCCATTGTTCTGTAAAATACACGTTTTTTGTTGGATACGAGTTGTAAACATTCGTCAAAGCACTAATATCTCCCGCATACAAATGGAAAGCCGATCCGTCAACGAAAGGAAATGCCTCCGTATCTGCCAGAATTGCTTTTGGATAGTTTGGATTATCACAGTTATGATCGTAAGCAATAATTTTTACGTTTAAATTGGCTGCTTTAAACGCTGGTCCTAAACTTTTTTTAATGAAGTTTGCCTGATCAGCAGCAGACATGTACATACTTGGATTATTTCCATCGTGTAATGGTTCATTTTGAGGAGTTAAAGCATCAATGGTAATTCCCTGCGCTTTCATTTCCTGAATATATTTTACAAGATATTTTGCATAAACATCGTAATATTCTGTTTTTAATTTTCCTCCTTTAAAACTTGCTACATCTTTCATCCAAACCGGAGCTGACCAAGGTGTTGCCAGAATTAAAATTTTAGGATTAATGGCTACAATTTCTTTTAGCATTGCAATTACATCTTTATTTTTTTCTAAACTAAATTTAGCCAAATTCAAATCTGTTTCTCCAGCTGCAAGATCGTTATATGTAAAAGGCGCCGCATCCAAATCTGACGCTCCTACACTAATTCGGATATAGCTTACTCCGATAGAATTTTCGCCAGTACCAAACAATTCTTGTAAAAGAGCAGTTCTTCTTGTAGCATTCAGTTGATTGATTACTTCAACACTTCCACCTGTTAAGGTGTATCCAAAGCCATCGATTGTTTGAAATTTCTGAGCAGGATTAACCTCAATATTAGTGTTCGAGTTTGCGGTTGTTCCAAATCCTAAAGTTCCTCCTTGTTTTGTCAGTAAAACGCTTTGATCTCCTTTTGTTAGCCAAAAATCAACATCGTTTGTAACCGTTACAGGCGGATTTACAACTGGAGGGTTTACAACCGGTGGATTTTCTACTGCATCATTTGATGAAGAACATTTTACTTGAGCCATTACAGCTGCCATAAAGAAAAATGCTTTTATGGTATTGTTTAAAGTCAATTTCATTTTTTGTGGTTTTTAGTTAGTTGCACAATTAATACACTATAGTTTGAATTGCATGTGCAGGAATAGTTATTGTATTTTTTGAGTTTTGATTTTCTAAAGAATAAACAATCTCTTTTTCAGATTGATTCATAACAATGGTAATCAATTGTCCGTCTGAATTTTTGAAAGAAGTACTTAATAGAGATTTATCAGTTGTGGATTCAAATATTCTTTTTGCATTTGGTCTTATGAATTTTGAGAAATGACCAATATAATAATACATCGGTGTATAAATTAATTCATCTTTTGTGGTGTCTGCGTGAATTGGAGCAAAACAAAAATTGCCAACATGATTTGGACCGCCATTTTGGTCTAAAAGAATATTCCAGTCAGTCCAAGCAACAGTTCCATTATTAAAATCGCTAATCATATTGAGGCCGTAACGTTCTGCATTACCCCAAAATTGATACTTAGTTGCATCAAATTTTTCAATACAACCTTCTGTAAATATTAGGTTTTTGTTTGAAAACGCTTCGTGAACTTTTCCAACAGATTCAAATTGAGGTGGTCCGCCATGCCATGTTTCGTACCAATGAAATCCGATTCCCCACGCATATTTAGAAACTTCAGGATCAGAGAAAACAAGATTGGCGCGTTTTTCTAACATATCTCCTCTGTTGTGATCCCAAATAATAACGTTTTTAGAACCTAATCCTTCTTTTTCTAAAGTTGGCCCTAAATGATTTTTAAGAAAATCTCTTTCTGCTTCAGGCGAGTAGATACAAGATTCCCATCTTTGTTTCGCCATTGGTTCATTCTGTATGGTTAATCCCCAAATTGGAATCCCCTCTTTTTCGTATGCTTTAATAAATTTAGTATAATATAAAGCCCAAGCTGGTGCAAACTCGGGCAATAAAACGCCACCGTGCAAAATATCATTATTGTCTTTCATGAAAGCTGGGGGACTCCATGGACTGGCAAATAATGTTAGTTTTCCGCCAGCAGTTTTAATTGCCTTTTTGATTAACGGAATTCTATATTTTCGATCGTGGTCTATATTGAACGTTTTTAAATCTTTGTCTCCTTCAGCAACATAGGTATAACTATCACTGCTGAAATCGCAACTGTGAATATTAGTTCTTGCCAAAGAATAACCGATTCCTTTATTTTTATCGTAGTAGGCATTCAGGAATTCCTGCTGCTTTTTTGGTGATAATTTTGCAAAAACTTCTGCGCTGGCGTCTGTAATTGCGCCCCCAATTCCGATAAAAGTCTGATCTGTTTTTTCAACATTTACGATTATAGATACTGTAGATTTTTGTTGTGTAGTGTTGTTATTTGAAATAAAATCATTCGATAATGACAATTTCAAATTAGTATTTTCGGCAGTAGTAAAAACCTTTATTTTATTGTTTTTTTGTGAAGAAGCATTATTTTTTTGAGCTGTCACTTTTGAAGTAAAACAACTTAATTGTATTAAGATAAAGGCTGATAGAAATATTCGAGTTTTTGTTTTCATATTGTTTAGAAAAACAGTTTTAAATTTAAAAGTAAGAGAAGACCAAAATGGATGATTCAAATTAGTCCTCTTCATTACTTTACTACAAAATATTAATAAACAAGCGTTTGTATAGCATGTGGCGGAATTTTAACTTCTGCCTTCTCAGCTCCAATAATCAAATTATAAGTAAGCTCATTTGCAGATTGGTTCATGACAATAGTCGCCATAGTTCCATCTGTGTTTAAAAAAGAAGTACTTAATAAAGCGCTTCTGCTCACTGCAGTACTTACTCTTACTGCATTTAAGCGAATAAATTTTGAAAAATGTCCGATATAATAAAACGATGGTGTATAAATTAATTCACCTGTTGTTGTATCAGCATGAATTGGTGCAAAACAGAAATTCCCAACATGATTTGGACCTCCATTTTGGTCTAATAGAATATTCCAATCTGTCCAGGCTACAGTTCCGTTATTAAAATCGTGAATCATATTGATTCCGTAACGTTCAGCATTGCCCCAGAATTGATATTTAGCCGCATCAAATTTCTCGACACATCCTTCCGTAAACATCAGTTTTTTGTCTGGATAAGCTTCATTTACTTTGGCTACATTATCAAACATTGCTGCACCGCCAGACCAAGTTTCATACCAGTGAAATCCCATTCCCCAAACATATTTTGCAGCTTCCGGATCTGAGTAAATTACATTGGCACGATAATTCATTAAATCACGATTATGATCCCAAACAATGATTTTTTTATCTCCTAGGTTTTCTTTTTTCAAAGTTGGGCCAAGATAATTTTTGATAAAATCTCTTTCCGCTTCAGCGGTATAAATGCATGACTCCCAAGTCTGAACCGCCATTGGTTCATTTTGAGTAGAAGTTCCCCAAATCGGAATTCCTTCTTTTTCGTATGCTTTTATAAACTTAGCATAAAAATTTGCCCAAGTTTGGTAGTATTCCGGAAGTAAAGTTCCGCCTTTAAGAACATTTTTATTGCTCTTCATAAAAGCATTTGGCGACCAAGGTGCAACGTAAGTGGTCAGTTTTCCACCTGCTTTCTGAATCACTTGTTTTATTAAAGGAATACGATATTGCCTGTCATGATCTATAGAAAAAGTTTTCAGATCTTTGTCTCCTTCTTCGATATAAGAATAGCTTCCACTGCTAAAATCAGAACTCTGAATCGTTGTTCTTAGCAAAGAATAGCCAATTCCTTTTTGTGTATCGTAATAAGCATTTAAAAATTCTGCTTGTTTTTCTTTTGAAAGTTTGGCAAATATTTCGGCACTTGCATCTGTAATGGCACCTCCAATTCCCATAAAAGTTTGAAACTTTTTGGCTGGCTGAACAAAAACAGAAGTTTCTGTTTCCAGAGGTTGTTTTGCTGCAGAAAAAGTTAAATTATCCGTAGACGCTAATCGCAACTTTGAGTTTTCTGCCGTGGTATAAACGGTTATCTTTTTACCACTTGTTGTAAATTCTTTTTTTGTTTTTGGCTGTTGTGCAATAGCTGCAACGGAAAACAAAAAGCATAAAATTTTTAGACTATTTTTTTTCATTCGCTTCCAATTATTATTGTTTAACAGAAGTTTTGGTGTAATCTAAAACTGAGTTTTTATCTCCTAAAGAATTTAAAAAATAGCCCATACTCATAATGATTATGGGCTATTTACAACCAAACTTAAACTTAAACTTAACTTAACTCTTTATTTTCCTCGGAATTCAATTTTTGAAACTGTAATTCCATCTTTTGTAAACTTATTACCACCACAACGGATTAATAAGTAGATTTTTCCTGTCTCAGCGAATTTAACTACGTTAGAAACTGTTCCTGTTTTGTCGTTTTTAACACATCCAACAGCAGAAAGCATTCCTGAGAAAGCTCCTTTAGCACAACCGTCCCAAGTACTTAATCCCATTACTTTATTGTCTTTGTATTCAACACCAGGTTGTGGAAATGATTTACCAGCATATACCTCAAACCAAGTTTCGTCAGAACCACTTAAAGCCGAAACTTTCATGTCTATTGTATATTCTTTATCTTTTACAACATCGATTGCTTGATAAATTCCTTCTTGCGCCCATCCTCCTGGAGAGTGAAGCGTTGCGCTGTTATTTTGATAAGACCAAAAAGCCGCACCTGAAGCACTAAGATTTAGTACGGTCCATTTTGCCTGATCTGCAGCAGTTGAAAAAGAACCACCTTGAACTAAATTCCCTTTCAAAGGATCTGTTGTAGCTACTACTAAATCTTTAGAAGCAGTACCTGTACCTCCTCCAGCTCCAATAGCCGTTTGCGTAATCGTGTAAGTGCCTGCATCAGGAAAAGAAACTTCTTGCACACCTTTTCCAACATAATCTCCGTTTCCTGTATTCCAGATTGATTTTAAAACTACATTCGTTTTTGCAACCAGATTATACGTATTTACTTTACCCTCAACAGGAACGATATCAAAAGATGCATCAACATTGTTGTTGGTCAACCCATTATCATCAAAAGAATCATCTGGTTGACAGCTTGTAAAACCTAACACAGCTGCCATAAAAAACAATAATAAAAATCTTTGTTTTTTGTCTAAATTTATTTTCATATGATATTTTATTAACTATTAGTAATTAGGATTTTGAACAAGTTTAGTGTTTTCTAAATCTTTCTGTGGAATTGGCCAAATTTCATTTTTACCAGCCACAAATCCGCTACTAGCAAGAACAGTTGCTGCTTGTCCAGTTCTTACTAAATCGAACCAACGGTGTCCTTCTCCTGCAAGTTCTAATCTTCTTTCGTTAGCAATAGCATCCAAAGAAACCGGTACAGAAGCTAAACCAACTCTAGCACGTACAGCATCTAATAAAGCTTGTGCTCTCGCTCCAGTTCCGCCTAAAGCTTCTGCTTCCATTAGATAAGTATCAGCCAAACGAATAGCATAAGTATCTTGTTTGTAATTTAAAGCCGTAGCTCCACCACCTTCTGTAGTATCAGAATTTAAAGGCATAAATTTCTTTAAGAAATACCCTGTGTCTTGATCTCCTTTTGCATATTTGGCAGCTCCTGATGCAACTAAAGGAAGTACATCAAAAATTGTAGATTCAAAACGTGGGTCTCCTTTCATTGCATTGTATAAACTAGGAGTTACAGGATTAAAGCTCCATCCAGAAACATAATCTGGTATTGCATTAGATGATCTTTCGAATCCACGTGGACCAACCATAATATTTACAGAGTTACCTTCATCAGCTCCACCGCCCCAGAATCCCCAATCTGCATTACTTTTATCAGTATGCATAATTTCGATAATGGCTTCAGAGTTAAATTTGTTGCTAATTACCCATAAGTCAGAAAATTTGGCAAGTAATTTATAACCATACATACTTGTACCGCCTGGAGTTCCATTTACTTCAGCAAATTCTGCTGCTGCTAAAGCATTTTTTCCTTCATATAAATACACTTTTCCTAATAATGCCTGAACAGAACCTTTAGAAAAACGTCCACCTTCTGTTGCAACGTCTATTGTATTTGGCAGAGCAGCTTTTGCTTCAATTAAATCTTTCTCAATTTGTGCATAAATTTCTTCCGGAGCAACTTGGGTTACATTGTATCCTTCAGCTGGTGAAATCGGAGTTAGAATTAATGGTAAATTTCTGAAAGTTCTCACCAATTCAAAATAGTAATAACCTCTTAATGCTTTTGCTTCAGCTGCAAAACGTATTTTTTTTGCTTCAGACATATTTACATCTGGCAATTTTAAAAGTAAAATATTTGCTCTGGCAATTCCTTGGAAAAAATCTCCCCAATAACTTCTAGGCATGATGATTTTGTCTAATTTATAATTGTCAAAACCATGGATACCTGCTCCGTCTCCAGGTCCTCCACCTCCAGCATAAAAATCATCTGAACCAGCATTTAGCATGGTAATCATATTTTCAAAACCTTTTGATTGTTTTCCCATGATATCATAAGCCGCCACTAAACCTGAGAATGCTTCTGATTCATCTCTATAATAATTGTCTACCAACGGAAGACCTTTTGGATCAACTGTTAAAAAATCCTCACCGCAAGATGAGCTTAGAAGCAACAATCCAACTGCGACGAATGAATATCTTATATTTTTAATTTTCATAATCTCTAATTTTAAAATTGTAAATTAACCCCTAACATTAAAGTTCTAGCTTGTGGATAGTATCCTTTATCAATACCAAGAACTCCTCCTCCAATTTCAGGATCGTAACCACTGTATTTTGTAAATGTCAATAAATTTTCTCCTGTTATATAAAGTCTAGCTTTTGAAAGACCTCCTTTTGAAACCACATCACTTGGAAGATTGTATCCAAATTGAACTGTTTTGATTCTCCAGTAATCCCCATCTTCTAAATAAAAATCAGAAGCGTTCGAGAAGTTTTTATTATTATCTACTGTAGATACAATTGGATAAGAATTAGTAGAACCTTCTCCTGTCCAACGACCTAAAACCGAAGTTTGATAATTGGCATCTGTAATATCTAGACGACGAAGTCCTTGAAAAATCTTGTTTCCAATTGCTCCTTGAGTAAAAATTAATAAATCAAAGTTTTTGTAATCTAAATTAAGCGTTATACCATAAGTATATTTTGGAAGCGGACTTCCGATAAAGGTTTTATCATCGTCTGAGATTGTTCCATCACCATTAGTATCTTGCCATCTGAAATCTCCTGGTCTTGCATTCGGCTGAATTAAACCGCCTGCAGCATTTGTGTAAGCATTGATTTCAGCTTGATTTTGAAAGATTCCTTGTGTTCTATATCCGTAAAAAGAATTGTAAGATTGTCCTACTTGTGTTCTTGTTACTGCACCCATATTTTGGAAAGATGCATCTCCAGAAATAAAATCAATGTCTTTTCCTAAATTAGTCACCTCATTTTCTAAGTAAGAAATATTTCCACTTATACCGAAACCAACTTGGCCAATTTTTTTACGATAAGAAAGTTCTAAGTCTACTCCTTTATTGGTCATGTCAGCAATGTTTGCAGAAGGTCTACCAGTACTACCAACGTGACCAGGCAAATCGATATCTTGTAAAATACCTGTAGACTTTTTAACATAAAAATCTGTTGTTAGTGACAAATCGTTAAATAATGCAATATCGAAACCTACGTTGGCTTGACTTGTTTCTTCCCATTTCAAATCTGGATTCGCTGGTGCGTTAGGACTATTACCAACTACTACAGAACCTTGGTTTCCTATAGTATAGTTTCGTCCTGAGCCAATAGTTGCCAAGTATTTGAAATCTCCAATAGCATCGCTACCTGTAACTCCGTATCCTCCTCTAAACTTTAACTGAGTAACCACTTTGTTTTCTGGCCAGAAATTTTCTTTACTTGGTACCCATCCTAATGAGAATGATGGGAAAGTTCCGTATTTGTTATTTTGACCAAAACGAGAAGAACCATCACGACGAACAATACCTGTAAGTAGATACTTTTCTTTGTAATCATAATTTACTCTTGCAAACAATGAAGTTACTTTATGTTGAAAACCATTGGAAGCAGAAGCTGTAATATTGTCCTGAGGATGATCATTTGGGAAAGTTGCATCATTAAAATTAGTATATGGTATACTAAAATAAGTAACTGTAGATCCAGATGTAATATTATCAACATATGCACCTTGTCCTAATAAAACTGAAAAGTTATGATCTGCAATTTGTTTTGTATATGAAACAGTGTTTTCAATATTCCATCCAAAACCTCTATTAGAATTTTTGCTTAAATTATTCTTCGCATTAATACTAGAAGGGTTGAAATAGTATACTGGCGTAAAACTATCTGATCCCCAATACGATAATTTACCTCCTAATGTAGTTCTGAATTTTAACCCTTTAATCGCTTCTACTTCTAAGTAAGCATTACCTACAAAGTTATCCGACCAAGAGTAATTACCTAATCTAGTTTGAATGTAAGCTAAAGGGTTACTCATTTCCTGAACTACCTTTTGAGAAATCCCATAAGGATTTCCATTTGCATCTCTTAAAATGTAATCCTGAGTATATGGTGATTGATTTGCAACCGTCGGGTCAGTAACCACAACTGGCGTAAGTGGATCTAAATTGATTGCCGAACTTAATGGTCCACCATACTCGTTATTTGTATTTCCGATTCCAACATTTTTCTCGTGAGAATAACCTAAAGTCTGACCAAAAGTTAAGCCTTTTACAATTTTGTGTGTAGAGTTTAAACGGATATTTTTTCTGTTGTAATTTGATATTGGAGTAGCAACAATACCTTCCTGATCTAATAATCCTAAAGAAACATAAAAAGTAGATATATCATTTCCTCCAGACAAACTTAATTCATGTCCCGTTTTTTGAGCACTATCATTGAAGATTACATCTTGCCAATTTGTACCAACTCCATAAGATGATGGATTTTGATATGGCAATTTATATGGATTTTGAGGATCTATTGTATATCCATTCGCGTATCTTTCATTCATTATTGTTGCATACTCGGTAGCATTCAACAAATCTAATTTTCTTGCAGCTTTAGAAAAACCAGTGTAGCCATTATAGTTTACACTCATTTTACCAGATCTACCTTTTTTAGTCGTAATTAAGATAACCCCCGCTGCTGCTCTTGCTCCGTAGATGGCTTGAGATGCTGCATCTTTTAAAACCTCCATAGAAGCAATATCAGATTGATTCAAGTATCCAATTCCTCCAGAATCTACGATTACACCATCTACAACCCATAATGGTTCATTGTTTCCAAAAGATGTAATACCTCTAACTCTAATTGTAGAAGAAGATCCCGGCTGTCCTGCATTGGCAGCAATTGTAACCCCAGAAACTCTACCTTGTAAAGATTGTTCAACTCTAGTTATTGGCAAATCTTCTAAATCTGAAGCCTTAACACTAGAAATTGCTCCAGTTACAACTGATTTCTTTTGAGTACCGTATCCAACAACTACAACTTCATTTAAAGATTGTGATTCTGGTTTTAATTGAATTGAAATTTTTGTTCTTCCATTTACAGCTTCGGATACTGTAGTATAACCAATGAAAGTAATTGTTAAAGTTCCGTTTGAAGGCACCTGCATTTGAAACTTCCCGTCAAAATCTGATGCGGTCGATTTAGTAGTACCTTTCAATAAAACTGTTGCACCTGGAACTGGCAACCCATTTTCATCATTCACTATTCCATTAACTGTGACATCCTGAGCCACAGCTATAACCGAGAATAACAAAGATGAAATACAAAAAACAAGTAATTTTGTTAATTTCATTTTTCTAAAAATTTTGGTTAATTAATTAGTAATTTGATGCAATACTAAAACTAAATTTTTACTTTTCGTACTTAAAAATCATTACAAAAACACATCAAAATAAAAAAAAACGCATTATAAAAACACATCAAAAAAAACGTAATTATTTGTTTTTAAAGAATTTAACAAAAAAAATAATAGTACTAAAGAAAAGTTAATTTTAAAAATAAACACTACATCAAAATTATTAGGTTGTAATTTATTTTAAAACACTCAAACTACAACGTGATAGTGAAGCTAAACCACACACAAACCCTTATATAGCAGATATTTACATAAATATTATATTGAAAATTTAAGCAAATACAAAAACAAAGAATATGATATTTTTAGGAGCTTTTTTTTACATTATCTTTAATTTCATCTACTGAAAGAAAATACTTATTTTATTGATTTTAAAATGAATTGACTTACAATTTCATTATTAAAAACAACAAAATCTTAAGACGTAATAGAGGAAAAAGTGCCTACAATTACTCTTTTCAATAAAATATTGGAATTTTTCATGGTCTAAGCAAAAAAGAATTTCAAGTTTTCCCGAAATAACTTTCTTCTAAGCTTAATTTCGACTGCTATAAGTAGACTAAAAATTATTTAGAAATTGGAAACTAAAAATTTACTTTATAAGTTATAAAAGGATTGAATTAAAAAATAGATGCAAACAATGGTTTAATTGCAACTTATATGAAGATATTAAAGAAACAGAAGCGCTGAGAATCTAATATTTGACCATTAGCTAGAAGAAGTTCGGAATAATCGCCAGAAACAAGACTTTAAAACGCTTATTTTAAAGCTTTAACTAAGAACAAGCAAGGTTTTACAAACGAAAACAGAAAAGATATCAAATAAAGCCGTAAAAAGACAAATTATAGCTTAAAAAGATTCATAGTTAGGTCTTACATCAAAACTAAACTCTAAATCCACGAAGTATATAAAAAACAATAGCCCATAATCGAAATTATGGGCTATCCAGGCAATAAACTTAACTTAAACTAACCATAGTTTAAATCTTACTCTATTTCATTAAATCAAATGAAAATAGAAATGTTTGAAAATTCGAAAAAGGAATTTTTTAATCTTCCTTTTCCGAAAATAACTAACATGAAATTTTTATTGTGGTTTATAAACAAATGTCCAACCAGTTGTAGGATCTTTCAAACTTCTTGGCACATACAGTACTAATTTACTTTCTGTAAGTGTAATGATAGTATATTCGTTAGCCGTATTACCAGCCTCATATCCTAAAATTTTTGAATCTTTAATAATAAGTTTTCTATTAGCAATATCTAATACAAAGCTTCCTTTTTCTGCTGCTGCAGTAGCGGTTTGATAATGATTATAATTTGCAGCACCATTTAAATCAAAATGCATTTTTCCAGCTACATCAAGAGGAGGACAACAATCTCCCGCATTCCACCATGCTCCCATAGCTGAATCAGGATTATCCGGAGGAGACATAAACCAATACATTGCACCTGTACCTGCAGCACCGTCAAAAACCCAAGTTTTTCCGGCAGCTGTATTTGTACTTACTAAATCATACCAATCTTGTTCTAATGGTGTATCAAGTCTATCTACCTGAACATCTATTGTTTTAGAAAAGAATTCCCCTCCTAAAGTTCCTACGAATGTAAAAGTTGACTTACCAGGAATTGGATAAACAACTGTTACTTCATTAGTAAGTGCTTTTCCTAAATTATAATCCCAATATCCAGTAATTCCAGGACTACTCATTTTTAAGGTAATCTTATTTCCTCCTGCAGGACTTTGAGATGCGCTTAATTGAACACCCGCAACATCAGTAGAATTCTCTAAATGCTTTTCATCTACAATTGGGTCGCACGCTGAAAAAGCCAGCATGAATACAGCAATTAGTAAATATTTTATATTATGAATTTTCATCTTTCTAATTATTAATGGTTATTAAATATTACCAACCTGGATTTTGAGTATAAACTCCATTTAATAGTCTCATTTCTGTTTCAGGAATTGGAACTAAACCTTTAGTTTCAGATCTGTATTTTACACTGTAATTAGCGTCAACACCAGAGTTTCTAACCTGAATCACATCATTAAACGCAGTATCAACATCACCCCAACGAATCAAGTCGAACCAGTGTAAAGCTTCAAACGCAAATTCATGAAGACGCTCATCTTTAATAGCTTGCAAAGTATAACCTACAGGCCCTAATTTTGCTCTATTTCGCACGGCATTCATACCGTCTGGCGTTTGTGTAATTTCAGAATGCATCAGTAATACATCTGCAAAACGCATATAGATAAAATCCTGTGCATGCATTAACTGCATATCTGCATTTGGCCAAGCATACATTTGCACAAACATACCTTTGTTTGTTCCGGTACCATCGTTGTGTTGAAGAGAAGTATATTTTTTATTAAAATATCCAGTTTCATGATCTCCTTTGTCTTTTGCATAACCATCTGTTCCTTGATCTGCTCGTCCAACTTCAAGTATAGACCCTCTTTTTCTTGGATCAAGATCATCCCAACCACTATATAATTTTGGATTTACAGTGCACCATCCCCATCCTTCTCCAAAAGGAGCTAATGAATTCCCTCTTAAAGAGTTAAACAAAGCCATTCTATTGGTATAAATATTACCATTTGTCCATCCCCAGTCACCAAAAGAGAATCTTTGTACAAACATTGTCTCATAGTTTCCAGTTCCAAATGTTGGGCTAATACCATCTTGTCCAACCCATGCTAAGCCCTCGGTTGTAGCCCAAGGCAATACGTTGCTTCCTGCACTTTTATTTACATAAGAATATGCCCAAAGATTTCTAAAATCAGATGCTAACTTATGTCCACTATTATTCATACAATCAGTCAAATAAGCTGCAACCTGAGTTCCTGTTAAAGTACCTCCATCTAAAAGTGGTAAATCTGTAGTTGCTTTTTTCTCTATGTTTGTCATATATCCTGTGTAGAACAAGAATACACGTCCCATATAAGCTTCTGCAACCCATTTGTTTGCATGACCATATCTAGATGTTGGAATGCTGGTAATTGGAGTCGCTGGCATTGTTTCAATAGCCAATTTCAAATCAGAAGCAATTTGCGTAAATGTTTCAGTATAAGTTGATCTCGCAACAAATCTATCTCCATCATATTTTACAATCAAAGGCACTCCTCCAAAAAATTTCGCTAGTCTGAAATAAAAGAAAGCTCTCATAAACAAAGCTTCTCCAATTGCTTGCTTTTTAAAGTCTTCAGCTTCTGCAGGAGTATTAAAATATTTAGAAAAATCTGCCACTGCTGTTTTTTCTATAATGGCATTCGCTCTTGAAATTCCATTATAAGACTGTACCCACATATCACGATAAGTATCCTCTACAGGATCTTCAAAATTATCAACCCATTTGGCAGATTTATCGTCAGGACCTCCTCCACCTAACATCATATTATCCATCAAATTGGCTGCAACTTGTTCTTCACTATGAACATTTGATGTGTAAATAGCGTTGTAAACACCAGCCATTGCTTCGTTAATATCTGTTGGTGACTTATAGAAACTTTCTAAACTTTTTTCAGAAAGATTTTCGTTCTCCAAATACTCATCGCAACTTGATGCGACAAATATTGCTGAAATTGCTATTATATATTTTAGTTTTTTCATTTTGAATGTATTAATATTAAAAATCTGCGCTTAATCCAAACATTACTGTTCTAGATTGTGGATACAAACCAAGATCGACTCCTGAAGCCCATCCATAATTTGTATTATCTCCTCCCCAACGAACCTCTGGATCCATTCCGTCGTATTTAGTGAATGTGTATAAATTATTCACTGCAACATAGAGTTTTAGATTCGACATAAACTTAACATCTTTTAATATTTCATTAAAATTGTAACCTAACGTCACATTATTAATTCTCAAATAATCAGCATTTTGCATGTATATATCAGAAATATAATTTGAGTTTCTATTAGATACAGAACTTAAACGAGGCATTTTGTTTGAAGTTCCTTCTCCGTGCCAACGATCAAAAACATCTGAAGTATAATTTTGTTTCGGATTATCTGCAAAAGATCTGTAAGACTGCATAACCTGCATTCCGTATTTACCTGCCATTGTAGTATTCAAGTAAACATTTTTAAATTCAAAATTTAACTGAATACCCAATTGAAAATCTGGATTTGGATCACCTAGGTATCCTTTATCTTTTTCATCAATTACACCATCATTATTTTGGTCAACAAAACGAACATCTCCAGGACGTTGATCAGCAAAATAAGGTTGCCCTGTTGGGCCAACATAAGCATCAACTTCTTGTTGATTCTGTAAAATTCCAGCTGTTTTAAAACCGTAGAAATAACCAATTGGGAAACCAACTTGTGCTCTTGAAATTTCTGAAGTTCCTTGAGATAATACGTGGCTAAGTCCATGAATAATTCCATCAGCATTAGCAACTTTTGTAACTTTATTTTTATTTGCTGCACCGCTTACAGTAATACCATATTTAAAATCACCAATCTTATCTTTCCAGCTTACAGATACTTCAAAACCTTTATTTTCAATATCACCTCCATTAATATAAGGCGCTCCAGCACCAGATGTTCCTGGTAATACACCCAAAACTAGCCAGTCTTTTGTAGTTTTCTTATACCAATCAAATGTGATTCCTAATCTTGAATTGAATAAACTTGCATCAAATCCTAAGTCTAACTGTTCAGAAGTTTCCCAGCTAACTTCAGGATTCGGTATTTTTGCTGGATAAGCTGTTTGTCCAGAAACTGGTTTTGTATCTCCAAAAAAGTAACCTGGAAAAGCATATTGAATATTAGAAGAGTAGTAGAATGCATAATCAGTATATTGATTACCATTTTGTCCCCAGCTCGCTCTTAATTTCAAGAAATCAAGCGTTTTTGATGTACTAGACATAAAATCTTCTTTTGTAACAACCCAACCTGCAGATACAGAAGGGAAATTACCATATTTATGACCATCTCCAAAATTTGAAGAACCGTCGCGACGTATAACAGCTGATAAAAGATATTTTTCTTTATAATCATATTGAGCTCTTGCAAAATAAGACATTAAACCTCCTCCACCTGCAGCAGTGTCAAATCCTGTTGTATTGATATCAGCTACCGAACTAGGACTTTTAGTATTATTTAAATACGCATACTTTGGATCGTTTGGAAATAATAATCCGTTTCTTGAACCGTAAACGTTATTATTCACAACATTTTGAAGTAACTCTGTACCAATTACAGCGTTTATGTTGTGATTTCCAAATTGTTTAGTGTAAGAAAGTGTATTAGTCCACGTAGAGTTAGCACCAAAATATTGAGATTGTGAAGCACCATCTACTGAATCATTATAAAGTAATCCTAAATGATAAGTTGGATTCATTGATCTACTGTAACCAAACCAAGAATCAATACCATAAACTGTTTTAAATCTAAGGTTTGAAATTGGTTCAATTTCTGCAAATACGTTTCCTGTTATTTTATGATCTCTTGGATAATTGTAGTTACTTCTGTAATACATAACCGCCAACGGATTAGTTTGTCCTGTAGACAGACCGTCTAAAGTAGGTGTATAACCGAATTCGTTGATATTTCTATCTTTAGCAACTTGCCAATAAGCAGGCTGTAATGGGTTTTGAGTTAGAGCATTATGCAAATCGTTTCCATAAATGTTTCCATTTGACACATCTCTTTTTTGAATATTAGTGTAAGTTAAATTTTCTCCAACTGTAATAATACTATGGCTTTCATTTTTCTTCAAAACCATTTGCGTATTCATTCTTGCTGTTAATCTTTTATACCCTGCATCAATGATATTTCCTCCAATTATACCATCCTGATCAAAATATGAAAAACCTAATGAATATGTAATATCCTCGCTTCCACCAGTAATATTTAGGGTATGATTTACTATTGGCGCGTCTTTTTTAGACATCTCATTGATCCAGTTAGTACCTTGCCATCCGCTTTGAAGTTTATCCCAAATTTCATTACCTAGTTGAGTACCTGCCCCTGGATAATTGGTCTCTAACCAAGTATTATTAGTTAGCATTGCTTTCCAGTCATTTGGTGCAAGACCATCATTAACACGGCCTTCATCCATAATGTACATGTATTCTTGTGCGTTTAAAGGATCCAGATTTTTGTAAATGTTTTGAATTCCAAAATAAGAATCATAACTAATTTTAGCAGGTCTTCCTTTGCGGCCTTTAACAGTTGTAATTAATACAACTCCATTAGCAGCTCTGGAACCGTAAATAGCAGCAGAAGCAGCATCTTTAAGAACATCTAGAGACTCAATATCTGAAGGGCTCAGATAATCAATATCTCCAACCGAAACACCATCAACAATGTACAATGGATTTGAAGATCCAATCGTACCAATACCACGAATAGTTACTTTTGTTCCTGCGCCTGGTGTACCACTGTTTCTTGTAATACTAATACCAGGAGCAATCCCTTGAAGCGCTTCCATTGCAGAACCAGTGTTTAATTCCTGTAATGTTTCTCCTTTAAAGTTTGAAGAAGCGCCCGTAATTAATGCTTTCTTTTGTGTACCGTAACCAATAACAACTACCTCATTCAAACTTTGAGATACTCCTTTAAGCACAACATTAAGCTTAGTTCTTCCATTTATTGCTTCGTTAGAAGTTTCAAAACCAACGAAACTAATTGTCAAGGTTCCATTAGAAGGAGCACTTATCTGAAATTTTCCATCAAAATCAGAAGCCGTAGCTTTATTAGTCCCCTTAATTAAAATTGTTGCCCCTGGGACGGGTAACCCACTTTCATCATTAACGGTTCCACCAACCGTAATATCCTGAGCGAATACGACAGATGAAAACAATAAAGATGAAAAACAAAAAATAAGTAATTTTGTCAATTTCATTTTTCTAAAAATTTTGGTTAATTAATTAGTAATTTAATGCAATTATAATGTTAAATTTTAACTATGCAGAATTAAAATTCTTTACAAAAACACTTCAACTTAAATTTTAACACCCTACAAAAACACAACATTTTTATTTTAAATATTTGATTTACAATATCTTAAATATAAGAAAATTTTGTTATAAAAATGTTAATTAAAAAAAACGTATATTACATTACTTTAACAACAACTAAAACGTTGTAAATTAAAAATAATTTAAAAAAACAGATTCAACACAACTGAAAAATCAACGATTTAAATTCAAATTATAGCATTTTTACTAAAAATACATTTAAAATTTTATGAAATTCACAGTTAAGACTTTTGCTTTAATATTGTTCTTTTTCTTACAAAACAAAGGATTTAGTCAAGTAAAAAACATCGGAATTCCAGACATAAAAAACTATAAAAGATCAGAATATAAAGGAGGAACCCAAAACTGGAGTATAGACCAGGACAAAAATGGAAATATTTATTTTGCCAACAACAGTGGATTAATTCAGTTTGACGGTTCAAACTGGCATAAATACTCATTACCCAATAAATCTGAAATAAGAAGTTTGAAAATTGACGCCCTAGGAAGAATATTTGTCGGCGGAAATAACGAATTCGGATATTTTAAAACCAATGAAAAAGGTATTCTAAAATACCATTCTCTATACAATCTATTAAGCCCGATAGACAAAGAAAACATAAATCTAATCTGGAGAATCCACATCTTTAACGGAGAAATTATTTTTCAATCTTTCAGCAAAGTTTTTTTCTTAAAAAATGAGAAAGTAACCACATTAACTGCTCCGCATAAGTTTCAGTTCTCTTTTATGGTAAACAATCATCTTTATTTTCAGGATAAAACTCTCGGACTTCTTGAATATAAGAATAGAAAACTAACTTCTATAAAAGGTACTACAATTTTTAATGACAAAGAGATTTGGTCACTATTTCCGTTATCAAACAATCGACTATTATATGCAACTTTAGAAAAAGGTCTTTTTGTTTCAGAAAATGGTGTTATAAAACCATGGGCAACAGAAGCGAATGAGTTCATCAAAAAGAATACTTCTCTAGGAGGTTCCATTATCAAAAACAAATTCATAATCCTGAATTCGGTATTAGATGGAGCGATTATCTGCGATTTAAACGGAAAAATAATTCAACATTTAAACAGACAAAAAGGAATTCAAAACAATACGATTTTAGCATCATTTATCGACAATAAGAACAATATCTGGCTTGGTCTGGATAACGGTATTACCTTTATAAACGAAAACTCGCCTTTTTCTTATTTCGATTACAGTTACAACATAGGAACAGTTTATGCCTCAACTACCCACAATGGCAATCTTTATGTGGCCACTAACCAGGGGTTATTTTATCATCCTTGGGGACAATCCTTCAAAGACAGTCCTTTTACCAGAGTCGAAGGGACCATTTCCCAGGTTTGGAATATTCAAGTCTTAAACAATGTCCTAATATGTGCCAGCAACAGTGGAGCATTAGTTATTGAAAACAATAGAGTTTCAAAAATTCTAGACACAAAAGGATATTTTGGTTTTAAGAAAATTCCGGATCATGAAAACTATATAATAGGTGAAAGCTATAACGGATTTTCGGTGTTTAAAAAGTCTGCAACCGGCTACGATTATATGCATCAGGTAAAAGGTTTTGATGAAACCACAAATAATTTTTCTGTAGAAATTGACGAAAATTATTTATGGTTAAAGAAAAATCCATTTTTGTATCAGGTAAAACTATCAGAAGATTTACTACGTTTTGATTTTATAAAAAAACACGTTAACATCTCAGACAAACTCAAAGGAATCAACAGTTTACAATTAATCAATAACAAAGTATATTTTCAGGTACAAAATCATTTTTTCCGATATTCAGTTGAACAGGAAACCTTTTTTGAAGACAAAAAGATCACCAAATTGTTTCAAGGAATTCCAACCATTAACACATTAATTGAAGATCCGTCAGGAAGTTTGTGGTACGCTTTCAATGAATCCTTGGGAGTTCTAGCCAAGAATAAAAATGGGACTTATACCAAAAAACAAGCTATATTTTCCAACTTGTCCGGAAATCTAGTAAACAATTATATTTCAGTAAATGCAATCGACCCTGAGAATATTTTTATAGGTTTAACTGATCGTTTGGCTCATTATAATTCAACGATCAAGAACACTTTCATGACTAAACCAAAAGCATTTATCGAAAGTTTTTCATTTCCGGGAGACACTATTTTAACTGGAAACCTACCAGAAAAAGCAGACACTTATTCTATTCCTTACAAATACAATCGAGTTAAATTTACCTTTGCTTCTCCAACATACGAGAATCAGGATAATGTGATGTATTCGTATAAATTAGAGCCATTTGAAGAAAATTGGCGCGGATGGTCGCAAACCGCCATAAAAGAATATACCAATCTTAGAGAAGGCAATTATGTAATGAAATTAAAAGCCAGAAATAGCTATGGTATTGAATCAAATATTACAGAAGTAGAATTTACCGTTTCTCCGCCTTGGTATCGTCACTTTCTAGCCTATTTATTCTATCTGATACTTGTTTTGCTTGGAGCATATCTTATATCGATCAGGATCAAATTAAAAATTAGAAAAAACAGATATTACGAAACGATCGAACAAAGAAGATTATACTTGGAGAGAGAATCAAAAATCAGACACGAACAACATGATCTGGAGAAAGAGATTGAAAAACTCAAAAACGACAAGCTTCAAATAAAAATCTTAGCTAAAGACAAGGAATTGGTAAACAACTCATTACAGGTTGTAAAAAAGAACAAAGTTTTAAATGGTATCATTCATAAACTTAAAGACATAGACACCAACATATTAGACGACAATACCAAATCAGAGTTTAGCAAACTACATAAAAGTATTGTAAAAGAAGTTAATACAGACAAAAGCTGGAAAGATCTTGAAAAACACATCAAGAATGTACATTTTGAATTCTTAAAACGATTAAAGGGACAATATCCAACAATTTCTCCGAGAGAACTCGATTTATCGACTTATTTGTTAATGAATATGTCTACCAAGGAAATAGCCGAAATCATGAACATTTCAACAGGAGGTGTAGAGCTAGCACGTTATCGTCTTAGAAAAAAACTAGGACTAAATAAAAAAGAAAACTTAATTGGATTTTTAATGACTATTTAGAAAACAAAAAAGGCCACTCATTACGAATGGCCTTTCTTTTATGAAATATATTCTAAGGTTCGCTCTAAAGCCATCCCTCGAGATCCTTTGATTAAAATTGTATTATAATCAAAGTTATGTGTTTTCAGATATTCAGAAAAAGAATCAAACGTTTCAAAAAATTGGATATTTTCATTTGAAACCTGATTGGCAAAAAATGATTTCCCGATTAGGAAACATAATGCTTGTGTTTGATTTGACAGTGAATCTACAATGACTTTATGCTCATAAAGACTTTCATCTCCCAATTCGAACATATCTCCTAGAATCATGATTTTATTCTTTTTATCCAATTGAAGGAAATTAGTAATCGCCACAGCCATACTACTAGGATTTGCATTGTACGCATCCAGAATAATCTCATTTGAGCCTTTTTGCATCATTTGAGATCTGTTATTTGCCGGAATATAATCTTCAATAGCTTTCTTTATGTCGTTTTCCTCAACTTCAAAATATTTTCCAATCGCAACTGCCGCATTAATATTATTCGCATTGTAAAGACCTATCAAATGCGATTCTATTTGAAAATTATTGTAATTTATAGCCACAAAAGGATTTGCCGTAATCTCTTCAATATTCAAATCGGCTTTTGGGTTCTTTACACCAAATGTAAAAGATTGTATTCCTTTTGATTTTTCAATCTGAATTGGATCTTCCAGATTTACAAAAACAGTTTTGCCGTTTGCCGACAAATATTGATACATCTCGCTTTTTCCAGCAATTACGCCTTCAACTCCACCAAATCCTTCCAAATGTGCCTTTCCAAAATTGGTAATATAACCAAAATCAGGTAGTGCAATTTGACATAGAAATTCAATTTCTTTTTGGTGATTAGCCCCCATTTCCACTATTCCAATCTCAGTTTCTTTTGTAAACGAAAGTAGCGTTAATGGCACACCAATATGATTATTTAAATTTCCAATTGTCGCTTTTGTTTTGAACTTTTTTGACAATACAACATTAATCAGTTCCTTGGTTGTCGTTTTCCCATTACTACCTGTTAAAGCCACAATCGGAAGCGCCAAATAAGAACGATGAAATCTTGCTAATTCCTGAAGCGTCTCCAAGCTATTTTTTACCAAGATAGTTCGGTCGTCAATAAAATAAGATTCATTGTCAATAACAACAAATAAAGCTCCTAAATCAAGAGCTTCTTTGGCAAATGTATTAGCGTCAAAATTTTCTCCTTTAATTGCAAAAAACATTGAATTCTTTTCAATCTTTCTTGTATCAATAGAAAGAGAACTGCATTGTAAAAACAAGTTATGAATGTCTTGAATATTCATTTTTAAATTATTTAATAGAACATAAAAGTAGAAAAAAAAACAATAAAAAAATTCCAAATTCCAGACTGAATATTCAGCTTTAGGAATTTGGAATTTTCTTTATTAGAATTTCTAAACCTTAGTTTCTAGGTGATTTTCTTTTTTCAGCTTTTGAACCTACTCTAGACATTGCACATCTGAATCCGATGTAGTCAGTTGCCATATCCTGAGGGAAATATCTTCTTTGAGCAGGATCTAACCAGTAAGCTCTATCTCTCCAAGAACCTCCTTTATAAACTCTTACTTTATCATCGATTAAAGTAGTACGTTTACTAGAGTTGTCATATTTTCTGATCATTTTCCCTAAACTGTCTGTTGTAACATTATGCTTAGGAGAGTTGTACATTGCCTGATCTGCTTTAGATCCAGACTCTGAATCACCAAAATCAAAATATCTTGAAGATTGTTTATCACCATCTCTGTAGTTGATATTGTTACTTTGGCTAAAGTTTTGTCTTAAATAAGTTTCTTGTTCATCAACTGGTACCTGAGCAATTTCTCCTGGAAGATTTCTTGCTACAACTTTACCGTTGCTCAATGTGTCATATTTAATAGTAGCTGGAGTAACAATTTCCAATTTACCGTCTTTACCAATTTTGTTTTTAGCATATTGATTTCCTCTAAAGTAGTTAAAATCATTCGCTTCATTATCAATAATAGGTCTGTAAACATCGGCAACCCATTCTGCTACGTTACCTGCCATGTCGTATAATCCAAAATCGTTTGGAGCATAGCTTTTCACAGAGTTTGTGATATCTGCTCCATCATCTGACCAACCTGCAATTCCACCGTAATCACCGTTTCCTTGTTTAAAGTTAGCCAATTGATCTCCTCTGTTTTTACGTTTTGATGAACGTGTATAATCTCCAGACCAAGGATATTTCTTTTGTCCTTTGTAGATATTGTATTCTCTTTGTCCAACATCTGCAGCAGCTGCATATTCCCATTCTGCTTCAGTAGGAAGTCTGTATTCTGGCAAAATGATACCTGAAGAACGTTGTGCATACACATTTTTCTCTTCTGGCACAACACCATCTTTACCTGCTTTAGGTCTTCTTCCTGATTGGTTTTTCTTTAATACCAATTCTTCATTACCACCGTAAGTAGTAGATGGAGAAGCTAAGTAACCTTCTGTATTAAATAAACTTTCAGCACTAACATCTTGTGTTTTAGCACCTTTTTTAAGATATCCATTTTTCTCCAAAACAGCTTCGTTTACACGGTCTGTTCTCCATTTACTAAATTCAACTGCCTGAATCCAGTTAACACCAACTACTGGGTAGTTAGCATAAGATGGGTGTCTTAAATAGTTGTTAGTCATCGTTTCGTTGTAACCTAAACGATTTCTCCAAACTAGAGTATCTGGCGATGCTCCTTCGTAAATATTCTTGTAATTTTCTTCTGTTGGTGGGAAAACTTTCTTCAACCACTCTAGGTATTCTAAGTACATACCATTTGTAACTTCGGTTTCATCCATATAGAATGATTGAACGTGTTGTTGGGTTGGTGTGTTATTCCAATCGTGCATAACATCATCCTGTACTTTACCCATAGTAAACGTACCTCCTTCAACAAAAACCAAACCAGGACCAGCCTGTTGTTTTTTACCTGCATTTCTAGCAGCAGTTCCATTCTGACTATCTACATCCCAGCCAGTTGCTCTAGAAGCGTGACTCGAACTCGATTTTTTGCTACAACTAGCCGTGCCCAACATCAATACCATTGACATCATTAATTGCAAGGCTACAATTTTGTTTACTTTCATACTCATTCTTAGGTGATAAATTTAGGTGCTGCAATATAATAATTAACATTTAATTGGCAACATCTGTTCTCATAATTTTATTTCACTGTTTTTTTACCAGAAAATAACCTATAGTTACGAACGCAAAAATATACTTTTTATTATTACTATAACATGAAATACTATATTTTTACTTACTAAAATATTTTTAAATTAAACCCTTATTTTTGAGGTATGAAACGAGCTTTACAAATTTGTCTTTTTTTACTTCCAATTATCTGTTTTTCCCAGATAAATGGGAGCTTTACAGTAGATTGGCAAGGCAAAAAAGAGATGAATTATGGAGAGCAAAAACTAATTATTCCTTATTTCTCGGGCAATAGTTTTCGATTCGATACTACCAAAAAAAGCATTACTTTGATGCTAAATCTAAATCAATCTGTCTTTTCTGGCTCTAGTTCTATACAAATTTCAAATGTAATTTATGAACAAATTTCGAATGCAGATCTTGGTGATTTAACACCAAACAACATCCCTGAAAAACCAAATGAGTCGATAAAAACAGCTAGCTCGAGAGGCATTCAACAAGTTTTCTTAAATCTTTCTCCTATTATTAAGGACGGAAACAGCTTTAAAAGAATAAAATCTTTTTCATATTCTACGACGGGCTCAACTTCAAGAACAAACAATTCTATTGTTACTCAAAAAAGTGCTGTAATTTCAAATTCTGTTTTAGCATCAGGCGACTGGTATCGTTTTTATGTAGAAAAATCTGGCGTATACAAAATTTCTAAATCCTTTTTGCAAAGTCTTGGTTTTGATCCTTCCAAAGTCGACCCAAGAAGAATAAAAATCTACGGAAACGGAGGAAGAATGCTTCCTTTGGCAAACAATTCGTATTATCCTGAAGATTTAATGGAAAACGCTATCCAGATTTCAGGAGAAAGCGATGGAATTTTCAACAATGAAGATTTCATACTTTTCTATGCGGAAGGAGTTGAAAACTGGAACACAGAAAGTCAGACAAATATTAATGTTTACAGCACAAAATCCTACTATTATATAACCAGTACTGGAAGTGACGGAAAGCGAATTCCAAATTTTGTTCAGCCAACAGGCACCACAACATTAGAGCTTAACACGTTTGATGACTATCAATCGCACGAAACCGACCTCACAAACATAGCTCATTTAGGAAGACAATGGCTTGGAGAATCATTTGACATCAATCAAGAACAGGAATTTTCTTTTAATTTTCCAAATCTAGAAACTTCCGTGCCTGTTAAAATTGAAGTAAACGCCGCATCTGCTGCCTATACCCCTACTTCTTTTACAGTTTCCTCAAATGGACAAAACATCGGAAACATTACTTTCAATTCTTTAATTACAGGTTCTGAAACTAAGTACTACAACGGTAAATTATCCACAAATACAACTTTCACAGGATCCGACAATATTAAAATCAAACTCAACTACAACAACAACGGCGTTCCAGGATCAAAAGGCTACCTTGATTATATTAATTTAATTGCGAAGCGAAAACTTTTAGGTACCGGAAAACAA
The DNA here is from genome assembly GCF_020026915.1 of Flavobacterium potami. Lineage (GTDB taxonomy): Bacteria > Bacteroidota > Bacteroidia > Flavobacteriales > Flavobacteriaceae > Flavobacterium > Flavobacterium potami. Next base: position 114,266 of record NZ_JAINUY010000005.1, read on the forward strand.
TTCAAATTTCAATACGATCTGGCAGGATCAACAATTGGGGTTGTGAATTACACGATTGGTAATGCTGGAGCTATTTCACAAATTTGGGATATTACAGACCTATATAATATATCAAAAATAGAAAACACAAATCAAGCCTCTTTTAGTTTCAAAGCAAACCTTGGCGAGATAAGAAAATATGTAGCGATTGATGCAGTAGATTATTACACACCTTTAAAAGAAAGTCAGTCCAAAATTGCAAATCAGAATCTTAAAGGCACGTTATTAAAAAATAATCAAAATAGCTTTCAAGATGTCGATTACGCTATTATTACACCCAAATCTTTAAGCTCTCAGGCAGAAAAATTAGCCACTTATCATCGTACCAATTCTAATTTAAATGTAAAAGTAATTACTCTCGAAAACATTTACCAAGAATTCTCTTCAGGAAAGCAGGATATCAGCGCTATCCGAAATTGCATAAAATACATTTACGACAATGCATCTTCTCCAGATAAAAGAATAAAATACATCAATCTTTTCGGAGACGCTTCTTACGATTACAAAGACCGAATTACCAACAACACCAATATTGTACCTATTTATCATTCTTTAAACAGCAACACCGTTGGAGAATCATCTTTTGCTTCAGATGATTTTTTTGGATTAATGGATCCCGATGAAGGAAATATAATTTCTTTTTTTGGAGGAATTGATATCGCTGTCGGCAGAATGTTAGTTTCAGATAACGCACAGGCAAGCGAAATGGTCAATAAAGTCTTGGAATACCACGACACAAAATCGCAAGGAAACTGGCGTAATAATTTTGTCTTAATAAGTGATGATTCCGACCAAAGTTCGGATGCTACCTTACAAGCACGTCAAAATGCTTTAGCCGATCAAATTGCCACAGAAAAACCATTTTTTAATATTGACAAAATATTTCTGGACGCTTACACCCAAGAAGCTTCTGCGGGAGGTTCTCGATATCCGAAAGCTAGAACAGATATTTTTAACGCTTTTGAAAAAGGCGCTTTAGTTTTTAATTATTTAGGACATGGAGGCGAAGATGGTTTGGCAAGTGAAAGAATTTGGGAAAAATCAGATGGACAGAATTTAAACAATCAATACAAATACCCTCTATTCATAACTATTACCTGCGAATTTTCCCGTTTTGACGACCCAACACGACCAACTGCCGGAGAGTATACATTTTGGAATCCAAGAGGCGGCGCTATTTCTATGCTAACAACCATTCGTTCAATTGGACAATTTAATGCCGAAAATTTCAACGACAACTTAAGCAAGAACTTATTATCTTACGGCTCTAATCAGTATAATACCATTGCAGAAACACTTCGAATTTCAAAAAACGAAAATCCTAGCTCATCAAGTAATGTTATTTTTTACCTTGGAGATCCCGCACTAATGCTTGCAATTCCTAAACCTAAAATAAATTTAACCAAGGTCAATGATATCGCGATTTCACAGCCAATTCCGGATTTTAAATCTCTTTCAAAAATTAAAATATCAGGAGAAATAACCGACGAAAATAACGTTCTTTTAAATAACTACAACGGAGAACTAGCGACCGCTATTTTCGACAAAATGATTACAACATCTACCTTAAATAATGATGGTTATAGTCCTGCAATGCAATTTAAAACTTTAGGAGAAACCATTTTCAGAGGAAACGCATCGGTTACAAACGGTCAATTTGAATTTAGCTTTGTGGTTCCAAGAGACATTAGAATCCCTGTTGACAACGGAAGAATAAGTTTTTATTCAAAGAAAAATGAATCTTTAGAGAACCAAACTGGTTATAATAGCACTATCAAGATTGGAGGAATTAACGAAAATGCACCTCAGGACAATATAAGTCCGAAAGTTAAGTTATATATGAACGACGAAACTTTTGTATCTGGAGGCATCACAAATGAATCTCCGTTTCTTTTAGCGTTCTTGGAAGACGAAAACGGAATCAATACAGCAAGTGGAATCGGACATGATATTGTTGCAATTTTAGACGGAGATGTGAGCAATCCCTATATTTTGAACGATTATTATCAGACAAAATTAGACGATTATACAAATGGAAATTTACGTTTCCCGTTAAGAAATTTGGCTCCGGGTTTACATACAATCAGTTTTACGGCATGGGATGTTTACAACAATCCTGTTACAAGCGAAATTCAGTTTACAGTTGTGGGAGACGACTCTTTAACACTGTCACACGTTCTTAATTATCCAAATCCTTTTTCAACCTATACGCAATTCTGGTTTTCCCACAACAGACCGTACGAACCTTTGGATGTCCAGGTTCAGGTTATGACGATCACTGGAAAAGTAGTCTGGACAAAAAATCAAACCATAACAACAGAGGGATTTTTATCAAGAGATATAACTTGGGATGGAAAAGATGATTTTGGAGACCGAATCGGAAAAGGAGTATACATTTATAAACTCACAGTAAAATCAAATCTAACAAATAAAAAGGCAGAAAAATACGAAAAGCTTGTCATCCTATAATATTATATATATTTGCACCACCAAAAACAACTAGTCCCAACAATGAAAAAAATATCACTTTTATTAATTTGTTTTTTTATTTTTTGCAGTTCAAAGGCTCAAGAATCGAGACCTATCGTTACTGGAGTTCCATTTTTAATGGTAGCTGCAGACGCCAGAGCAGCAGGTTTAGCCGATCAGGGAGTTGCAACTTCTGCTGACGTTTTTTCTCAACAATGGAATCCTGCAAAATATGCATTTTCTGAAGATGCACAAGGTCTTTCGATCAGTTACACCCCTTATTTGACAGACCTTGCAAACGACATTTCTCTAGGTCAATTAACTTATTACAACAAAATCAACGAAAAAAGTGCTTTTGCCACGAGTTTTCGTTATTTTGGTTTTGGAGGAATTGAGTTAAGAACAACAGGAGATCCCAACGAAGCGACGAGAACTGTTACACCAAACGAATTTGCCTTAGACGGATCTTATTCATTAAAATTAAGCGAAAAGTTCTCAATGGCAGTAGGCGCTCGTTTTATAAATTCTAATTTAAAAGTTGCCTCAGAAGATGTTGACGCAAAAGCAGCCAGAACTTTTGCTGTTGATGTTGCCGCTTTTTACCAATCTGAAGAAATTGCCTATCAGGATTTCAACGGTAGATGGAGAGCTGGAGTTAACTTTCAGAATTTAGGTCCTAAAATAAGCTATGACAATGATGACATCAGCGCTAGTTTCTTGCCAGCAAACTTAAGAGTAGGTGGAGGATTTGACTTTATATTTGATGATTACAATAAACTTACATTAAGTGCCGAACTTACAAAACTTTTAGTTCCAACCCCTCCAGGCATCGGAACTCCAGTTGATGTAAATGGTGACGGCGATTTTGATGATCCAGAAGACATCACGCAACAAGAAGCTACTGACATTGGCTACAGAAACTATAATGATATAGGCTGGTTTGAAGGTATATTTAAATCTTTCGGAGACGCTCCAGGCGGATTTAAAGAAGAAATAAAAGAAGTAACATACAGCCTTGCTGCTGAATACATGTACCAGGATTCATTTGCTATGCGTTTAGGATATTATCATGAAAGTCCTGAAAAGGGAGCGAAACAATTTTTCTCTTTGGGAGCTGGTTTCAAATACAACATCATGAAAATTGATGTATCTTATTTATTCTCGGCTTCGAAAATAAAAAATCCTTTAGAAAACACACTTCGTTTCTCTTTAACGTTTAACTTTGGAGACAAATACGAAACGTATTAAAAAAAGAACAAAATAAAAACAATTTAATCCAAATTCCGGTATTTCAGGAATTTGGATTTTTTTTCCCTTAAAATCAAATGAAAGAAATAAACATTACAACTTCATTTACGATATACGAGAATTTAAACGAACTTTCGTCCGAAATTCAGAATTTAATGAATCAAGCCGTTGAAATAAGAAAAAAAGCCTACGCCCCTTATTCAAAATTTAGAGTCGGAGCCGCTTTACTTTTAGACAACGGAAAAGTTATTTTGGGCTCAAATCAGGAAAATGCCGCTTATCCTTCCGGTCTTTGTGCAGAACGGACAGCTATTTTTTATGCTGGCAGCGCCTATCCAGAAGCAAAAATCTTAAAAATGGCGATTACAGCAGCTTCAGACACGAATCAGACTACCGCCCCTATTCCGCCTTGTGGATCTTGCCGACAATCTATTGCAGAATACGAGATAAAGCAAGACACACCAATAGAAATCTATTTTATGGGAGAAATTGGAGAGATTTACAAATCATCTTCATTGAAAAATTTGCTTCCATTGATGTTTGATAAAAAGTTCTTGTAAAAAAAAGCCAAAAAGTAGCGTTTAAATTTTACTTCTTAAATGTAATGTCTTATTTTTGCATCCCGACCTTTCGGGCGCAAATTTGTGGGAGGAAACTATTTTGCGTTACAGGCACAATAATCGATAACACAAACAAACTTTAGCAAAAGAAAGAATTCAGATGAAAGAAGTTACAAAAGAGGTATATTTAAAGTGGTATGAAGACATGCTACTTTGGAGAAAGTTTGAAGACAAACTTGCAGCGTTATACATCCAACAAAAAGTTAGAGGTTTTCTACACTTATATAATGGTCAGGAAGCTGTATTAGCAGGTGCATTGCACGCTATGGATTTGACCAAAGACAAAATGATCACTGCTTACAGAAACCACGTTCAGCCAATCGGTATGGGAGTTGATCCTAGAAACGTAATGGCAGAACTTTTAGGAAAAGCAACTGGAACTTCTAAAGGTATGGGAGGTTCTATGCACATTTTCTCTAAAGAACACCGTTTTTACGGAGGACACGGAATCGTAGGTGGACAAATTCCTGTGGGAGCTGGTTTAGCTTTCGCTGATAAATATTTCAATACTGGTGGCGTTACTATGACTTACTTTGGTGATGGTGCTGCTAGACAAGGTTCTCTTCACGAAGCTTTCAACATGGCTATGTTATGGAAACTTCCAGTTGTATTTATCGTTGAAAACAACGGTTATGCAATGGGAACTTCTGTAGAAAGAACTGCAAACCACACTGACATCTGGAAATTAGGTTTAGGTTACGAAATGCCTTGTGGACCTGTTGACGGAATGAACCCAGTAAAAGTTGCTGAAGCAATGCACGAAGCTATCGAAAGAGCACGTCGCGGAGACGGACCAACTTTCCTTGAAATGAAAACGTACCGTTACAGAGGACACTCTATGTCTGATGCACAATTATACCGTTCTAAAGAAGAGGTTGAAGAATACAAAAAAATTGACCCAATTACACAGGTTCTTGATGTAATTATGGATCAAAAATATGCTACTGCTGAAGAAATTGAAGTAATTGACCAAAGAGTTAAAGACTTAGTTGAAGAATGTCAGAAATTCGCTGAAGAATCTCCGTACCCAGACTTACAACAATTATACGATGTAGTATACGCACAAGAAGACTATCCATTTACACCTCATAAACTATAACATCATGGCGATTAAAGTAACAATGCCTCGTTTGAGCGATACTATGACGGAAGGAACGGTAGCGACTTGGTTAAAAAAAGTAGGCGATAAAGTTAGCGAAGGAGATATCCTTGCTGAAATTGAAACAGACAAAGCAACAATGGAGTTCGAATCTTTTAACGAAGGAACTCTTTTACATATCGGAATTCAAGCTGGAGAAACTGCTCCAGTTGATTCATTATTAGCCATCATTGGTAAAGAAGGAGAAGATATTTCTGCTCTTTTAGCTGGTGGTGACGCTCCTGCTGCTGAAGCTCCAAAAGCGGATGCTCCTGCTGCAGAAGCAAAAACAGAAACTGCTGCTCCTGCAAAAGCTGCAACTGAATTACCAAAAGGTGTTGTAGTTGTAACTATGCCTCGTTTGAGCGACACTATGACTGAAGGTACAGTAGCAACTTGGTTGAAAAAAGTTGGCGATACTGTTGCTGAAGGTGATATCTTAGCAGAAATTGAAACTGACAAAGCTACTATGGAGTTTGAGTCTTTCAATGCCGGTACATTATTATACATCGGAATTCAAGAAGGAAGCACTGCGCCAGTTGATAGTTTATTAGCTATCATCGGACCTGCAGGAACTGACATTTCTGGAATTGCAGATAACTTTACTGCCGGAGGTACTGCAACTGCAAGTGCTCCTGCTGCTGAAGAAACAAAAGCTGCTCCTGCTGCTGAAAAAGCTCCAGAAGCTGTAGCTGACAATTCAAACGGAAGAGTTTTAGCTTCGCCATTAGCTAAGAAAATTGCTTCTGATAAAGGAATCCAATTATCTCAAGTTAAAGGATCTGGAGAAAACGGACGTATCGTAAAAAGCGATATCGAAAACTTTACTCCATCTGCGCAAGCTGCTCCATCTTCAAATACTTCAGCACCTGCTGCTAAAGGAGAAGAAAAAGCTGCTGCTCCAAAAGTATTTGTTCCTGCTGGAGAAGTTTACACAGAAGAGATCAAAAACTCTCAAATGCGTAAAATCATTGCAAAACGTCTTTCTGAATCATTATTCACTGCTCCTCACTACAACTTAGTGATCGAAGTAAGCATGGACGAAGCAATGCAAGCTAGAGCTGCTATCAACAGCGTTCCAGATACAAAAGTATCTTTCAACGATATGGTAATCAAAGCTTGTGCTTTAGCATTGAAAAAACATCCAAAAATCAACTCTACTTGGAAAGAAGATGCTATCATCATCAACCACCACGTAAACATTGGTGTTGCAGTAGCTGTTGAAGACGGATTAGTAGTTCCTGTATTGAAATTTACAGATGCTATGAGTTTATCTCAAATTGGTGGTTCAGTAAGAGATCTTGCTGGAAGAGCTAAAAACAAAAAACTAGGACCACAAGAAATGGAAGGAAGCACATTTACAGTTTCTAACCTTGGTATGTTTGGTATTACTGAATTTAATTCAATCATTAACCAACCAAACTCTGCAATCCTTTCTGTAGGTGCAATTGTTGAGAAACCAGTAGTTAAAAACGGTCAAATCGTAGTTGGAAACACAATGATGTTATCATTAGCTTGTGACCACAGAACAATTGACGGTGCAACTGGAGCTCAGTTCTTACAAACATTAAAACAATACATCGAAAGCCCAGTTACTATGCTAGCTTAATCTTTGTTAATTTTATAATTAAATCCCGTTTTGTTTATTCAAAACGGGATTTTTTGTTTAATTTTCATCCTCTAATTCAATACCTCATAATATGAAGAAACTAATTCTTGTCGCTTTATTTCTGACAGCAATTGCCTGCCAGAAAAAAGAACAAACCGAAAAAACAGCAACCGTTGTTGATGAACACAGCTATTCTAAACCAGAACTTGCTGTCGCAAAACATCTTGACCTAGACATTAAAGTCGATTTTGATACGCAAACTATTTCAGGAAAAGCATCTTGGACCATCGATAATATCAGCAAAGGAAATGAAATCATCTTTGACGAAAACACTTTAAATATTACAAAAGTAACTTTAGGTGATGATGAAAAAGAAACTAAATTCGAGCTTGGAAAAGACACAGAGTTTCACGGAAAACCAATTCATATTACAATTGAGCCGAACACAACTAAAGTTAACATCTATTATAACACAACAAAAGATGCTGTCGCACTACAATGGTTAAAACCAGAACAAACAGCAGATAAAAAGAAACCTTTTGTATTCTCACAAGGAGAAAGCGTCTGGTCTCGTACATGGATTCCTTGTCAGGATTCACCAGGAGTTCGTTTTACTTATAATGCAAAAGTGACGGTTCCTAAAGATTTATTGGCTGTAATGAGTGCTGTAAATCCGCAGAAGAAAAACGATACTGGAGTTTATACTTTTAAACAAGACAAAGCGATTCCTTCTTATTTAATGGCAATTGCTGTTGGAGATATTGAATTTCAAGCTATTGACAACAGAACGGGAGTATACGCAGAACCTTCAATGCTAAAGAAATCAGCTTACGAATTTGCTGAACTTGGGAAAATGGTTAATGCTGCTGAAAAACTTTACGGACCATACCGTTGGGGACGTTACGACGTTTTGGTTTTACCTCCAAGTTTCCCTTATGGCGGAATGGAAAATCCAAACCTAACTTTCTTAACTCCGGGTGTAATTGCAGGAGATCGTTCGCTGACCAGTTTATTGGCGCATGAGTTAGGTCATAGCTGGAGCGGAAATTTAGTTACAAATGCTACTTGGGATGATATTTGGTTAAACGAAGGTTTCACAACTTATGTAGAGCACCGAATTGGAGAAGCTATTTTTGGAAAGAAAGAATTTGAAATGCAAAATGTTATCACCAACAAAGAATTGACCGATAATGTTGCAGAATACGGAAATACAAGTCCAGACACAAGACTTAAAGTAAGCTTAACAGGAAGAAATCCAGACGACGGAATCAGCATGATTCCTTACGTAAAAGGTTATGCATTTTTAAGAGTTATTGAAAATGCTGTTGGTAGAGAGAAATTTGATCCGTTTATTAAAAACTATTTTGATTCTCACGCTTTTCAATCTATTACAACAGAAGATTTTGTGAAATATTTAAATGAAAATTTAATTAAAGGAGACAAAGCTTTAGCAGACAAAATCAAATTAGAAAATTGGATTTACAAACCAGGAATTCCATCAAACATTGTTCCTGTAAGTTCTACTGATTTTGACGCAATTGATGCTATTCAAAAAAGCTGGAGACAAACGGGCGTTGCAGGTTTGAGCAAAAAAATCACAACTACGGCAGAAAAACAGCATTTTATAGATCATCTTCCAGCTGATATTACAGTTGCAGAAATGGACGCAATTGATAAAGAATTCAATTTTACTAAAGGCGGAAATTTCATTATCAAACGTCAATGGTTTGTTCAGGCGTTAATTCATCAATACAAACCGGCTTATCCTGCGATTGAGCAATTCTTAATTGGAATAAGCAGAACTGGATCTGTAATGACGCTTTATAAAGAAATGGTAAAAACTCCTGAAGGAAAAGTTTGGGCAAAACAGGTTTTTGAAAAAGCAAAATCGGGTTATCATGCTACGACTATTCAGGCTGTTGAAGGTATATTAAAATAGTATTCAGTCGCAGTTTTCAGTCGCAGTTTGGATACTGGAAACTGAGACTGAAAATGAAAACTCAAAAAAATCCTCGTTTACAAATTGTAATCGGGGATTTTTTATGCGCATTATCTTTGTCAAAGTTTAAAACTTTGACAAAGATTCTTGATTTTGATTGCGGAGTTACTTGCGAAGATTCCTCGTCCCTCGGAATGACAACTAGATGAAAAAACTTTATAAAAGATGACAAAACAAATGTAAACATTCTTATAAAACCTAAATTAGCCCAGATTGAAGCAGAAAGCCCGGAGTTCAAAAGCCTTATTTTTCTTGCCAGAAAACAGCGACCAACGGAAGCTCGTTTTATGGCTTAGAAAAATCAGGCTTTTGTGCAAGGACTTGAAGCGGAAAGCTGGATCAGCTCCTGAAAATAAAGCTAGGGAAAATTATCCATCACATAGCGTCAATCCTCCATGTTCTAAAATCTGTAATCGTTGCAACTTTGTAATGTCAAAAGACAACAACAAATAACAACTTTAAATATTAAATAAAATGACACGATTAACAGCTTTAAACCCAGAAGAAGTAACAGGAAAAACTAAAGATTTATTCAACGCTGTACAAGCAAAATTAGGCGTTGTTCCGAACATGATGAGAACAATGGGAAATTCTCCAGCAGTTTTGGAAGGATATTTGAATTTAAGCGGTGCTTTGAGCCACGGAAAATTGAGCGCAAAAACTGGCGAATTAATTGCATTGGCCGTTTCAGAAAGCAATTCTTGTGATTATTGTTTAGCGGCTCACACATTTATTGGTGAGAAATTAGTAAAAGCAGATCCAGCAGTTTTACACGCAGCAAGAACAGGAAATTCTACAGACGCTAAAACAGAAGCGATTTTGCAATTGGCGAAAACTTTAATCAGCAAAAATGGTTTAGTAAATGACGAAGATGTAAATAAAGCTAAAACTGCTGGAGTTTCTGATGCAGAAATTGCCGAAACTGTTGCACATACAGCTTTGAACGTATTAACAAACTACTTCAACAATTTAGCTAATACTGAAATTGACTTTCCTGCAGTATAAATAGCAATCACACGATAACAAAAATCAATTTATAAAGATAGTTGTGAATTTATTTCATAACTATCTTTATGTTTTCAAAAACCAATTTTATGAGCTCGCAAAATGTTTTTACTTTAATAAATCCACAAAACGGTAATTTAGCTTTCAAAATACTTTCTTTTGATGACAATAGCCATTTTGATTATTTACAGCGAAATAATTATTACTCTTTAATTTGGGTTACCAAAGGAAAAGGCAAAGTAAAAGCCGATTTTGCAGAACATTATTTTGAAGAAAACTCACTTCTCGCCTTTTCGCCTTATCAACCCTTTATGCTTTGTGTAAATGAGCCGATTGAAGGAATCGCAATTCATTTTCATTCTGATTTTTACTGCATTTATATGCACCAAAAAGAGGTTTCCTGCAATGGAGTTTTGTTCAACAATATTTATCAGCCACCATACGTAAAGGTTACAGAACAAGCAGCGCTAACTTTTAAAATGGTTATAGAGCAAATGAAAGCTGAGATTCAAAACACAGAATTAGCGCAGTACGAGTTGCTTATTTCGTATCTGAAGATCTTTTTAATTACTGCTTCAAGATTAAAAACAGAACAATTGGAAGAAAAAAATTCGGTTCCAGATTCCAAAGAACCAGTAATTCTTCAAAGTCTAATTGATGCTATTGAACTGAATTTTAAAACCAAACATTCGGCAGGAAATTATGCCGATTTATTGAATATTTCTCCAAAAGCGTTGGCCAAATTATCCAAAAATTACTTCAACAAAACTTTAACCGATTTAATTTCGGAAAGAATCGTTATCGAAGCCAAAAGAGAATTGTACATGACCAATAAAACGGTCAAAGAAATTGCTTACGAATTAGGTTATGATGATGAGCATTATTTCAGTCGTTTCTTTAAAACCAATGCAGATGTTTCTCCGCAAATTTATCGCGAAACTGTAGGTTTTGGAAAAATGGAAGCTTAAATTAGTTTTCAGTCTCAGTTTTCAGTCGCAGTCACTAGTTACTGCAAACTGAGACTGAAAACTGAGACTGAAAACTGAGACTGAAAACTACTTATTTTTCTCTTCGATCCATTTTGACATGTACATTGTGCTTTTATACGCGTGGTGTTGCAATAAATTTCCCATGAAGTTATGGAGACGATGGCTTTTTGAATCTGCTAAAAGTGAATTTGTTAATGAAATCAATTTATCTGAATAATCTTTTTTTTGATAACATTGATTAATGATTCTGATTCCGTTTTTTTGAGATTGTTTCCAAAGGTTTTCATCTTGATAAAGTGCAATTGCTTTTTTAGCAAATTCTGCTGGATTATCTTCAATAAAGCCATTCCAAGATAAATCTTCGTGCATTGCTTCAGATCCAATAGAAGTTGTTATACTTGGCGTTCCGCATTGCATCGCTTCTAACAGCTTTCCTTTTAAACCTGCACCAAAGCGAATTGGCGCTAGAACAACTCTTGATTTCTTTACAATTTCATTAGCATCTTCTGCCCTTCCCATGATATAAAAACCATTTTTAGGCTGATGCAATTGCAATACTTTTTGTGACGGATAAGCTCCGTAAACTTCTAAAACTGCTTCTGGAAAATCTTTTTTTATAGAAGGCCAAATTGCTTCTTTTAAATGTTGAACAGTATTCCAGTTTGGTTCGTGAAGAAAATTTCCGATGAAAACAAAATTTTTCCTTTCGTTAAAAGAAGGCAAATTTGAAAGTTCTTCTTCTTTCATTTCATCAACCAAAAACGGAAGATAAAACAGTAAATCTTCATTGATTCTGAAAACATTTTTTAAGATATTCATTTCAAAATCAGAAATAATCAGAGACAAATCGCATCTTAAAATACTAGCGATTTCACGTTTTGCTACTTCTTCAGATAATAAATCTTGTATTTCGAAAGTTCGGTTTTCTTTAAAAGCTTTTTGTCTTGCGGTTCTTAAACAATGCAGATCTTCTGTATCTAAAATTCGTATTGCATTTGGACATTTTTCAACAACTCGCCATCCAAATTGTTCTTCAATCATAAAACGATCAAATAGGACAACGTCTGGATTTAACTCCAAAACAAAATCATCAAAACTTGAAGAATTAAGTTCGATGCTTTTTTTTATTACTCCAAACTCAGACAAATCAACCATAAAATCACTGTCTTGGGCGGCACTGGCAAAAGTAATTTCGAATCCGTTTTGTTTAAAAATCGAAATCAATTGCATCATTCGCCCGCCTGCTGCAGAGGAATTTGGTTCAGGCCAGACAAACCCAATAATTAAAAGTTTTTTTATCTGATTCATTGCATTTTTTTTGAACATACAAAATAATGCTTTTTTCAGCTTAATCCCTCGATATTTCCTGATTTTTGGTCATAAAAAAACACTAATTTTGCAGAACTAAATGCTGGAAATTATGTTGGGATTAAAATTGGCTACAGACCCAAGATGGGTAAATATCGTTGAATCCAATATCGAAGAAATTTTAACGGATCACGCATGGTGCGAACAAAAAGCAGCGTCAAACGCGATTAGCATCGTAACGTACAATTCTGAATTGGAAGAATTAGTAACTGAAATGCTTGAAATTGCCAGAGAAGAACTGGAGCATTTTCAAATGGTTCACAACATTATAAAACAACGCGGATTGACTTTAGGTCGCGAAAGAAAAGATCATTACGTAAATGAACTTTTTAAATTCATGAAAAAAGATGGAAGCCGACGCGATGCACTTTGCGACCGTTTATTGTTTTCTGCTATGATTGAAGCTAGAAGCTGTGAGCGTTTTAAAGTTCTTTCTGAAAACATTCAAGATCAAGATTTAGCTAAATTCTATCGTGATTTGATGATTTCTGAAGCAGGGCATTATACCACCTTTTTAGGTTTTGCCAGAAAATACCAAGACAATATCGACATCGATAAACGATGGAAGGATTGGATTGAATATGAAGGTTCTATCATTACCAATTACGGTAAAAATGAAACCGTTCACGGATAAATTACGCTCTTTTTAGACTCTATTTTTACATTTAAATACCACACAACAACTCGTTATGCAAAAAAGTAAATCCAGATCAATCGTATTCAAAATTGCGAAGTATTTCGGAATAACTTTCGCGGTTATTTTAGGATTATTATTTTTAACGCCTATCGTCTTTGAAGATCAAATTAAAGAGCAGATCAAAAAAACCGCTAACGAAAGATTGAGCGCAGAATTGAATTATTCTGATGTTTCAGTTTCTTTTTTCCGCCATTTTCCGTCGCTTACCTTGACCTTAGACAATTTAAGCTTAAATGGTTCTGCACCTTATAAAAATGAAAAATTCATTACCGCCAAAGAGGTTTCGTTTGGAATAAATGTGGCGAGTTTGATTTTTAGTAAATCGGTAAAAATTGACCAGATTTATTTATCTGATTCTTTTATTAATGTAAAAGTGAATCCGAATGGAGAGGCGAATTACAACATTTACAAGTCGCAGGAACAAGCTTCAAAATCAAAAGACAGCTCTGATACGGCTTTAAAACTGGAACGAATTGAGATTTTAAACAGTAAAATTGTTTACGATGACAAGTCGACAAAAGTTCATTTTGATGCTTTTGGCTTTAATTATTTAGGAAAAGGAGATTTAAATAAAGCTGTTTTTGATTTATACTCAAAAGCGAAAATTGAAAAATTAAATATTGTTTATGAAGATGAACCGTATTTAATGAACAAAAAGATTGATGCCGACTTAATAACAAAAGTAAATATCAACTCTCTTTCGTTCTTTTTCCAACAAAACAATTTAAAAATCAATCAACTTTTGGTTGACTTTAAAGGGAAATTTGATATTTTGAAAGATGGTTATAATATGGATTTTGTCATCAAATCTGATAATAGTGATTTGTATGATGTTTTTACAGCGTTTCCTCCAAAATACATTACCTGGCTTTCACAAACCGAATTAAAAGGAAAAACCGATCTTCTTTTTACCTTAAAAGGAAAATATATTACATCGCAAAACATAGCGCCAGATCTGAATTTGGACGTAAAAGTGAAGGATGGTTTTGTGAATTACAACAAAAGTGCATTTCCTGTTTCTAATTTAAATTTAGATATCAAAACAACAGTACCGTCGTTAAATCCAGATTTAGTAATTGTTGATGCCAAAAACCTAGCTTTAAACATCAATCAGGATTATTTAAAATCTAAGTTTTTAGTTAAAGGAATTAACACACCCGACATTAATGCAGATTTTAAAGCCAAAATTGATCTTGAAAAATTAACTAAAGCACTTGGAATTCCAGACATTGAATTGAAAGGAGCTTTAGCAGGAGATTTAAAAGCAAACGGAATATTTGACCAGAAAAACAAACGTTTTCCTGTTACAAACGGCGTTGTTAATTTAGATAACGGATATTTGAAAACACCTTATTATCCAAATCCAATTACAAATATTACGATTAAATCGAAAATCGAAAACCAAAAAGGAACTTTTCAGGATTTAAAAGTTAGCTTAAAACCAACTCAATTTACTTTTGAAGGAAAACCCGTTTTTGTACAAGCTGATTTGAGCAATTTTGACGATTTAAATTATGATGTTAAGGCAAAAGGTGAACTTGACGTAAGCCGAATTTATAAAGTTTTCTCTCAAAAAGGTCTTGATCTAGATGGCTTCATTAAAGCTGATTTAGCTTTAAAAGGAAAACAAAGTGATGCCGAAAAAGGCAACTACAGCAAATTAAACAACAAAGGAACTCTTGAATTGAGAAATATCGGAATTGCTTCTGAATATCTTCCACAGAAATTCATTATTAAAGAAGGAATTTTCAAAATCAATCAAGATAAAATGACTTTTAATAATTTTCTAGCGGCTTACGGACAATCTGATTTTAAAATGAATGGATATCTACAGAACGTTATTAATTATGTAACCACCAATACAGGCATTTTAAGAGGTTCTTTTAAAGTTACAGCAAGATATATTAATGTCGATGAGTTCATGTCTAAAACCGAACCGAATACTTCGGTTACACAAAGTCCGACTTCTAAAACAGAAACAAAATCCGCAGAAAACAAACAAACCGGAGTTATTATTGTTCCAACGAATTTAAATTTACAGTTATTGGCAAATGCTCAAAAAGTAAATTTCGACAAATTAAACCTGCAAAATGCTACCGGAAATCTTAGCATGAAAAACGGCAAACTAACCATGCAGAATACTGGTTTCGATTTAATTGGTTGCAAAGTTTCAATGAACGCCAATTATCAAGCAGTAACACCTCAAAAAGCTAATTTTGATTACGCTATTAAAGCCGCTGATTTTGATATTAAAAGAGCTTATAATGAAATAGAAGTTTTTAGAAAAATGGCCAGCGCCGCAGAAAAAGCACAAGGAATTGTTTCTTTAGATTATCAATTAAAAGGTCGTTTAAACGGAAATATGGAACCTGTTTATCCTTCGCTTGCCGGAGGAGGAACTCTTTCTGTAAAAGATGTAAAAGTACGAGGTTTGAAAATGTTTAATGCCGTGAGCAAACAAACCAATTCAGAATCGATGAAAAACCCAGATCTTTCTAAAGTAGACATTAAAACAACCGTTAAAAACAATATTATAACTGTAGAACGTTTTAAGTTTAAATTTGCAGGATTCAGACCAAGAATTGAAGGCACAACAAGCTTAGACGGAAAATTGAACTTAAAAATGCGTTTAGGATTACCTCCTTTTGGTATTTTCGGAATTCCACTTACTGTTACGGGAACTCAGGATAATCCTAAAGTAAAAGTAGGTAAGAAAACAGAAGACTTAGAAGAAACCAAGGATACTGAATAAGTAAATTTTAAAATTTGAAATTCCAATCTTATCAACCTTTGTCAAAGTTTTAAACTTTGACAAAGGTTTGCATGAAACCATTTTATCACATAATATTTGTCATTTCGACCGAAGAGAGAAATCACACTAGAAACTCTACAAAGATTGGCGATTTTCTTTGCGGAATTACCAGTGTGATTTCTCCCTTCGGTCGAAATGACAACTTTACTAAAAATAAAAAACCCGATCATTTCTGAACGGGTTTTTTATAAAAAGTAATCTATGATTATTATGCCTCGAATGGGATAATAGATACATAAGATTTGTTATCTCTTTTCTTTTGGAACTTAACAACTCCAGCAACTCTTGCGTGAAGAGTGTGATCTTTACTAATGTAAACGTTTTCACCTGGATTGTGTTTTGAACCTCTTTGTCTAACGATGATGTTCCCAGCAATAGCAGCTTGTCCACCATAAATCTTAACGCCTAGACGTTTTGATTCTGATTCTCTACCATTCTTCGAACTACCGACACCTTTCTTGTGAGCCATGACGTATGAGTTTAAATATTGTTATTATTCTTTAGTAGCTTCTTTTTTAGCTTTTGGAGCTGCTTTTTTTGCTTTTGGAGCTTCTACTTCTTCAGTAGCTGCTTCTTCTGCTACAACTGCTTTTTTAGCTGCTGCTTTTTTAGTTCCTCCTGCTGCAGTAATACCTTCAATTACAATTTGTGTAAGATATTGTCTGTGACCATTTCTTTTTTTGAATCCTTTTCTTCTTTTCTTTTTGAAAACGATTACTTTATCACCTTTTAAGTGTTGTAACACTTTAGCTTCTACTGAAGCACCTTCTATAGCTGGGGCGCCTAAAGTTACATTTCCGTTATCATCTAATAAAAGAACTTTGTCAAAAGAAACTTTTGAACCTTCTTCGTTAGCTAAACGGTGAACATAAACCTTTAAGTCTTTGCTTACTTTAAATTGTTGCCCTGCTATCTCTACGATTGCATACATACCAAATTGATTTATTGATTTTTAAGGTTGCAAATATACAACTAAAAATTTATTGTGCAATCTATAGAAGTAAAAATATTTCATTCGTAAAAAACACTGTGTTTCAAGCACTTTAAAATGCAAATCCTACTTTATTTGAAGTAAAATATTGTTAAAATATCTGCATTTTAAAAACAAAAAGGCAATACATAATTAAAAAAAACTATTTTTGATGTAACTAAAATCAACTCTGGTCTACCTACTCTTGTTTGATATATAAATTTATTAATCTTTATGAAAAAATCAATAATGATGTTTAGTGCTGCATTAATGCTTGGCGGAGTAGCTCATGCTCAAAAAGTAGCTTTTGAAGAATATAACTTAGACAATGGTTTGCATGTCATTTTGCACAATGATCCTTCTGCTCCTGTTGTCATTACATCGGTAATGTATCATGTCGGATCAAAAGACGAGCGCCCTGACAGAACTGGATTTGCACACTTTTTTGAGCATTTATTATTTGAAGGAACTCAAAATATCAAACGTGGCGAATGGATGAAGATCGTAACTGCTAACGGAGGAGTTAACAATGCCAATACTTCTGATGACAGAACCTACTATTACGAAGTCTTTCCTTCTAATAGTTTAGAACTAGGCTTATGGATGGAATCTGAAAGATTAATGCATCCTATTATTAATAAGATTGGTGTCGACACGCAAAATGAAGTTGTAAAAGAAGAAAAAAGAATGCGTTACGACAATCAGCCGTATGGAAATATTCTTCCAGAGGTTAAGAAGAATATGTTCAAAAACCATCCTTATCGCTGGACAACAATTGGTTCTATGAAAGATTTGGATGCAGCAACTTTAGAAGAGTTTCAGGCTTTCAATAAAAAATTCTACACTCCAAACAATGCCGTTTTGGTTGTCGCAGGAGATTTCGAAAAAGCAAAAACAAAAGAATGGATTCAGAAATACTTTGGTCCAATTCCAAGGGGCGAAGAAGTTAAAAAACAGACTTTCGTCGAAGATCCTATTACACAACCAATTAAAGCAACTTATGAAGATCCGAACATTCAGATTCCGATGGTTGTGGCTTCGTACAGAACACCGTCTATGAAAACCAGAGACGCCAGAGTTTTAGATTTGATTTCTTCTTATTTAAGTGACGGAAAAAGTTCTAAACTCTAC
The DNA here is from genome assembly GCF_020026915.1 of Flavobacterium potami. GTDB lineage: Bacteria > Bacteroidota > Bacteroidia > Flavobacteriales > Flavobacteriaceae > Flavobacterium > Flavobacterium potami. The sequence goes on from NZ_JAINUY010000005.1 coordinate 132,360, forward strand.
AAGAAAATTGTAGATGACAAAAAAATGGCATTACAAATTGGCGCAGTGGGATTTAGTCAAGAAGATTATGGAATGTATATTCTTTACGGTTTGCCAATGGCTCCAAATACAACTGCAGATATCTTAAAGGAAATGGATGAAGAAATTGTAAAAATTCAGACAGATCTAATTTCTGAAAAAGATTATGAAAAATTACAAAACAAATTCGATAATAATTACGTGAACGCAAATTCAAGCGTAGAAGGAATTGCTGAAAATCTTGCTTCTTATTATTTACTTTACGGCGATGTCAATTTAATTAATACCGAAATCGACATTTACCACTCTATTACAAGAGAAGAAATTAGAGAAGTTGCCAAAAAATATCTGAATCCAAATCAGCGCTTAATTTTAGATTACATTCCGACGCCTAAATCTCAAAACTAAGAATATCGAATCATGAAAAAAATATATACTTTTTTAATCCTTTTACTCGTAACTGGAATTATGCAAGCACAAGACCGTCCACAACCCAAACCAGGAAATGCCCCAGTAGTCAACATCAAAAAACCGCAGACCTTTGTCTTATCAAACGGAATGAAAGTTTTAGTTGTTGAAAATCATAAATTGCCCCGAGTGAGTTTCACCCTTACTTTGGATAATGCACCATTTACTGAAGGCAACAAAAAAGGTGTTGACGAATTAACAAGCAGCTTAATCGGAAACGGAACTAAAAAAACAACCAAAGAAGCTTTTAATGAAGAAATTGATTTCTACGGAGCCAATATCAACTTTACTTCACAAGGGGCTTACGCTAGTTCATTATCAAAATACTCAGGACGTGTTTTAGAGCTTTTAGCAGAAGGCGCTTTACAACCCAATTTTACTCAAACAGAATTTGACAAGGAAAAAGCTAAACTTTTAGAAGGTCTTAAAGCTGACGAAAAAAGCGTTCCAGCAATTTCTAACCGAGTGGTTGATGTTTTGGCTTTCGGAAAAAACCATCCAACTGGAGAATATCTTTCTGAAGAAACTGTAAAAAATGTTACACTAGAAGATGTTCAAAATAACTATAAAACGTATTTCGTTCCAGAAAATGCTTATTTAGTGGTTATTGGTGATGTAAAATTTAAAGAAGTAAAATCGGCTGTAGAAAAATTATTCAGCGGATGGAAAAAACAAGCTGCTCCTAAAAACACTTATCCGGATCCAACAAACGTTTCAAATTTACAAATTGATTTTGTAGATGTACCGAATGCAGTTCAGTCTGAAATCTCATTGGTCAATACTGTTAATTTAAAAATGAGCGATCCTGATTTTTTTCCTGCTGTAATTGCAAATCAAATTTTAGGTGGAGATTTCAATAGTTATTTAAATATGAATCTTCGTGAGCAGCACGCTTGGACTTACGGCGCAAATTCTAGCATTGGAAGTGGAAAATATGTTACTAAATTCAAAGCTTCTTCAGCAGTTAGAAATACGGTTACAGACAGCGCTGTTGTTCAATTCATTAAAGAAATCAAAAGAATTCGCACTGAAAGAGTTGACCCTGAAGTTTTACGAAATGTAAAAGCCGGTTATATCGGACGATTTGTGATGCAGGTTGAAAAACCTCAGGCTGTTGCACGTTATGCTTTGAATATTGAAACAGAAAAACTTCCTGCGGATTTCTACGAAAAATACATCCAAACTATTAATAATGTCACCGCAGACGACATTTACCGTGTTGCCAACAAATATTTCTTATTGGATAATATCCGAATTGTAATTGTCGGAAAAGGTACTGATGTTATCGCTGGCCTAGAAAAATTACAAATCCCGATATCTTATTTTGACAAATTTGGAAATCCGGTTGAAAAACCCTCAACTAAAAAAGAAGCTCCAAAAGATATTACAGCCAAAACCGTTTTCGAAAATTACATCAAAGCAATTGGTGGAGAAAAAGCAGTTACAGCGGTAAAAACGCTTTACATGAATGGTTCTACAACTATTCCACAAGCTCCTACCCCATTGACTTTTACATCAAAATTAGATTCAAAAGGAAAAATGATGGTTTCGCTTGCTATGGGAACCATGACTTTAATGAAACAAGTTGTGAATGAAAAAGGTGCTTATGTAGAACAACAAGGCCAAAGAAAAAATCTTGAAGGTGCAGATTTAGCAGAAATGAAAGCCAACGCCGCTCCTTTTGAAGAATTACAGCTTGTAAAAAGAACTGATTTAAAAGTAGAAGGAATCGAACCAATCAACGGAAGCGATGCTTATGTGATTAAAGATGGCAAAACGAAATACTTTTACGACATCAAATCAGGCTTGAAAACAGCAGAATCTAAAGTTCGCGAACAAGGCGGAAAATCAGTAGAGCAAATCACTAATTTCAACGATTATAAAGATGTAAAAGGCGTTAAAGTACCTTTCAATTTAATTCAGAATGTTGGTTTCGAATTAGACATTAAAATGTCTGACATCAAAATAAACGAAGGAGTTTCTGAAAAGGATTTTCTTTAATACTTGAGGAACTAAGATTCTAAGTCACTAAGGTTCTGAGTTTTTTTTCTCATAGGCTTTGTCAAAGTTTGAAACTTTGACAAAGCTTTTTTTTATTTATCCTATTTGTCAGACTGAGCCCTTCGTTCCTCAGGACAAACTCCGTCGAAGCTCTTTGTGCTCTTCGACTTCGCTCAGAGTGACAGACTAAACTTCAGTAGATTTTACAAATAACTTCCACTCATAATTCATAACTCATAATTCACAACTCCTAAAATCATTTCTTGGCCGACAAATAAACACCAATCAAAATAATAAATGCCCCAACAGATTGAACTGGAGTCAGCATTTCATTATCCAACAATCCCCAGAAAAAAGCAACTATCGGAATTAAATAGGTTACTGATGTTGCAAATACCGGAGATGACATTTGAATCAATTTAAAGAAAACAACATTTGCAATTCCAGTTCCTAAAACACCCAAAATCATTACAAACATTATAGAGTGTTGCGTTTCTACAAAATGTATTTTTTGACTAATATCTGTCGTACTTAAAATAATTAAGGCAGGCAAAAACAAAACAGCAAAATTGCCAGTTGTAATACTTAACGAATTTAAATCGTGTAAATACTTTTTAATCAAATTGACATTAATCGCATAACTAAGTGTCGCAATCACAACCAACAAAACATAAATATAATTTTGACTTCCAGAAGCAGAATCTCCACTTAAGACCAAAAGCAAACAGCCGATCAAACCAACAAAAACACCAAAAACCTGTCTTTTTTGAAATTGGATTCCAAAAGCCAAAATTCCTAAAACCAAAGTATTTAAAGGTGTAAGCGAATTTAAAATTGCTACAATCGAACTATCAACCTGGGTTTCGGCAATAGCAAAAAGATAAGCCGGTATGAAAGTTCCAAAAAAGGATGTTATAGCAACAAATTTCCATTGATGACGGGATATTTTTCTCAAACTTCTAAAGCCAACAATCAATAAAAACAAGGCAGCAAAAATAATTCGGAATGATCCAACCTGAATTGCCGTTAGACCAATTAATCCTTTTTTAATCAGAATAAAAGAACTCCCCCAAATAAGAGAAAGGATTGCTAAATAAATCCACTTTAACTGTTTTGTTTCCATAAATCGTACTTTACTGCAAATTTGTAATTATTTTGCGAACTGACCGCTCTCTTTTTATTAATTTTGCAGGAAAGTAATTCGCAATTTAAAATTCAGATATAATGAAAATTTCAAAAATCTTAATCGCTGCAACAATCGCTGGATTAGTGTTTGTTGGGTGCAAAAAAGAAGAAGATAAAAGTCTTCAAGTTGTAAATGCAGAAAAAAGCGCACCGAAAGAACACAAACCAATCGCAGCAGAAAACCTTCAAACTGCAAGCTTTCAAATAGAAGGAATGACTTGTGCCATGGGTTGTGCTAAAACAATCGAAGAAGAATTAGCAAATCTTGATGGGGTTGACAAAGCAACAGTTGATTTTGATAAAAAAACTGCAACAGTAAGTTTTGACAAAACAATCCAAAATCCAGAATCTTTAACAAAAGTAGTTCAAGAAACTGGAGACGGAAAAACATATAAAGTTTCGAATTTTAAGTCTTAAACTAGAAACTATTACATAAGAAAAGGATCCAAATTGGATCCTTTTTCATTTTCTTTATTTCCATTTCAATGTTTCCATTATACGTTGCATATCATTCTTAACATAACTCGCAGCAGGCATAATCGAATCAAAATTTGGTTTTGCATAAAAATATACCGAACCAATTAGAAAGTGTTTTGTACTGTCTGTAACGTAAAATTGAGAGTTTGTAGCTGCGTTTCCATCCACTTGGTAAAACATTCCGTAAACCTTTTTTTGTGGGTTTAAATAAGGCTGTTCTAAAATATCATCTGCCTTAATAACATGTTCGTAAGTCAGTTTTTGAGCATCACGCAACAACTTATCAATATTATTATTCACGGGTTTATATGTCAAATAAATGGTTGCTTTCATCTTTGGGTAGGTAATTGCAAAACCACATTCTTTCTCGCCTTTAATAATTGCATCTTCATTCATTTCAAAAGCAAAAGGGCAGCTGTTCTCAAAATTTACATATTTTGCTTCCGGGTAATCTAATCGCAGATAACTTGCCGGTTTTGGTAAGACATCATTTTTACAGCTTATCACTGTTAACGCAAGCAAAATTGCAGTTATTGAAAATATTCTATTTAACATTTTAATTTATAGTTACTTTTATTTGTTTTACACGCTTTTTGTCTACTGTTTCTACTGTAAACACACAGTTTTCAAAAGGTACTTTTTGGTCTTTTTTCGGAAAATTGCCTAAAATTTCCAGAATAAATCCCGCCAACGTTTCTGCTTCTCCTTTATGAGCCTCAAAAGCATCTTCATCAACATCTACAATTCTGTAGAAATCTTTTAGGTTTATTTTCCCTTCAAAAAGGAAATTATTTTCATCTATTTGCGAGAAGTTTAGATTTTCATCATCAAACTCATCGCTAATATCTCCAACTATTTCTTCAATAACGTCTTCTAAAGAAACCAATCCTGATGTTCCTCCATATTCATCAACAACAATTGCCAAATGACTTTTCAAACTCTGAAAATCCTTCAACAAATTATCTAATTTCTTATTTTCAGGAACAAAAAAAGCTTCTCTTATCAAAGACGCCCAATCAAATTCTTCTTTATCTATATGAGGTAATAAATCTTTCACAAAAAGGACCCCTTCAATCTGATCGATATTATCGCGATAAACTGGAATTCTAGAAAAACCTGTTTCAATTATCTTGGGATAGATTTCTGCAAATGTTTCTGTTATTTCTAATGCAAAAATATCAATTCTAGGACTCATTACCTGTTTTGTATCGGTATTTCCAAAAGAAACAATTCCTTCCAGAATTTTTTGCTCTTCTGTGGAAGTTCCTTCAGAATCGGTCATCTCTAAAGCCTGAGAAAGCTGATTTATTGAAAAATTATGCTTCTGTTTTCCTAATTTATTTTGCAAATATATAGTAAGCGCACGCATTGGCAAACTCAAAGGAGAAAGCAATTTATCTAAAAAAGCTATCGGATATGCAACTCGTTTAGCAAATCGGATACTATTTCTACTCGCATATACCTTAGGAAGTACTTCTCCAAATAACAAGATCAAAAAGGTTACTAAAACAACCTCAAGTGTAAATTTAATAGCTGGAGAACTTACATTAGAAAAAACATTTCCACCTATGTAAGCAAACAAAATAACAACCCCTATGTTGAAAAAATTATTGGCAACCAGCAAAGTAGCCAAAAGTTTTTTAGGCCTGTCTAATAAATTGGAAATAATTTTTCCTTTTGCAAGGTTATCGTTTAGAGTATCATCAATATCTTTTTGAGATAGAGAGAAAAGTGCAACTTCGGCGCCTGAGACTATTGCGGAAAGAAATAACAAAATAAAGATTGCGACGAAACCAATAATTAAATTAGCGTCAAGATTTGTAGTAAAAAGTAAACTGGGCTCCGGGTCCAAATTGCATAAAATTAGTTAAACATCTTAGAAAGGCAGATCGTTAATCGGAAGCCCTTCATTTGGTGCATCAAAGTTAGTGTTTTTTACTGACTCTGTATCTTGATTTTGTCTGGTATGTGCAGTTTCTTTTTTGGTTGTCAGGAAAGTAAACTCTGTAACCTGAATTTCTGTAGTATATTTCGTGGTACCATCTTCTGCTTGCCATTGACGAGATTTTATTCTGCCTTCAATGTATATTTTATCTCCTTTAGAAAGATATTTTTCGCAGATTTCTGCTGCTTTATTACGAACAACCAAATTATGCCACTCAGTCGAAGTTATTTTTTCGTTCGTTGTTTTATTGATATAAACTTCATTAGTAGCCAACTGAAACCGTCCGATACAGTTCCCTCCATCAAAATAATGCATCTTTACATCATCTCCTAAATGGCCAATAAGCATCACTTTATTTAATGTTCCGTTCATAGTTTTTGGTGGTATTTCTCCCAAAGATACATTTTTTTAGCAATTTATTTCCTGCTTTTCTATAAAATTATAAATCACAATTGGAAAAGGAAAAGTTTTTAATTTTTCTGCATCAATCCCGTTTTCTAATGTCTCTTTTATTTTAATTTTCCAAAACTGTATATGAAGATGCTGATGGGAAAGTTTATGAACAACTGTCGATTTAGCATAATCTTCTATACCTATAATAGTATAGGACGAGAAATTTTCTTCTTTTGCTTTTTTAGAAACCACATCAAAATCAACTATTTCTTGTGTTTCTAAAAGCGGGAACTCATATAAATTATGCCAAATACCTTTTTCAGTTCTTTTCTGGATTAAGGTATTACCCAAAACATCTTCCAAGATCAAATAATTAAAGTAACGATTAGTCACTTTTATTTTTTTAGATTTTACTGGAAGCATATTTACTTTTCCTTTTTGTAAAGCGGCACAGCTTTCATTAAAATCACAAATAGAACAATCCGGACTTTTAGGCGCACATTGCAATGCGCCAAACTCCATTATTGCCTGATTAAAGATGGCTGGATTGTCTTTTGGCATCAATTCTTGTGCGAGAGCGGCAAATTCTTTTTTTGTTGCTGGAAGTGCAATATCTGATTCAATATCAAAGTAACGCGCCAGAACTCGAAAAACATTTCCATCTACAACCGGAACCGCTTCATTATAAGAAAAAGAAGCAATTGCTGCAGCCGTATATTCTCCAACTCCTTTCAATTTCAAAAGCTCTTTATACGAATCTGGAAAAACTCCATTTAAATCATCACTTATATATTGAGCCGTTTTGTGAAGGTTTCTTGCTCGGGAATAATACCCTAATCCCTGCCAAAGTTTTAAAACTTTCTCTTCTGAAGCATCTGCCAAATGTTTTACAGTAGGAAATTCCTTGGTAAAAGAGAAAAAATAAGGCATTCCTTGTGCAACTCTTGTTTGTTGAAGCATAATTTCTGAGAGCCAAATTTGGTACGGATCGACCGTTTTTCTCCATGGTAAATCACGCTTGTTTCGTAAATACCATTTTATCAATATGTTATGAAAATCCATTGCAAAATACTTAGATTGCAAAAGTAAATGTTTATGTAATTAAAATTTAACGAATTAGCTTGATTAATTATTTTTTTAATTCCTATATTTGCAAACTCAAAAAAAATAGTACACCATTTATAAAATAAAATAGGAAAGAAAATGACGAAAGCAGATATCGTAGCGAAAATTTCAGAGAAATTAGGTCTTGAAAAAGGAGACGTTCAAGCAACAGTTGAAACTTTTATGGAAGAAGTTAAAACTTCTTTAGAAACTGGAGACAATGTATACCTAAGAGGTTTTGGTAGTTTTATCGTAAAAACTAGAGCTGAAAAAACTGGAAGAAACATTTCTAAGAACACGACAATTAAAATTCCAGCACACAACATTCCTGCGTTTAAACCTGCAAAAGTTTTTGTAGAAGGAGTTAAAACAAACAACGAAGCAAAATAATATTAATTAACATAAATCAGACACGATATGCCAAGTGGTAAAAAAAGAAAGAGACATAAGGTAGCGACTCACAAACGTAAAAAAAGAGCGAGAGCTAACCGTCACAAAAAGAAAAAGTAGTTTTAAACTACTTTTTTCTTTTTAAACGTTCATTGAAATTGGAGTTTGATAGTCTCAGTCACAGTTTAAAGTTCGCAGCCTAAAACTGCTTACTGCCACTGAAAACTGACAACTGACTCCTCCGGGTTAATACCTGTTAAAAATATTGTTTAATCCATCCTTGTAGAAGTTGATGGTTTTTGGTTTTTGGTTTTTGGCTCTTTTGCCAACAACTATCAACAAACAACCGACAACCAATTCACGGATAAAAATTTACAGTGTGAATAAAGAATTAATCATTAGATCTAGTTCTGAAGCCGTAGATTTTGCCTTATTAAAAGATGGAAAACTAATTGAATTACACAAAGAACAAGAAACAAGCAACTTTCAGGTTGGTGATATTTTTATTGCCAAAATCAGAAAACCAGTTGCTGGACTTAATGCTGCTTTTGTAAATGTAGGCTTCGAAAAAGATGCTTTTTTACATTATCACGATTTAGGTCCGAACTTAGCTTCCCAACTGAAATTCATAAAACTTGTAAGCGCAGGTAAAATAAAAGATTTCTCCCTAAAAACCTTTCAGTTTGAAAAAGAGATTGACAAAGATGGCATCATTACTGATATTTTAAGTGCCAATCAATCTGTCTTAGTCCAAGTTGTAAAAGAACCGATATCGACCAAAGGCCCAAGAATAAGCGCTGAGCTTTCATTGGCAGGAAGATTTATCGTTCTGGTTCCGTTTTCTGACCGTGTTTCTATTTCACAAAAAATAGAAGACAAGAAAGAAAAAGACCGCTTAAAAAAACTTGTTCTATCGATCAAACCTAAAGGATTTGGTGTTATTGTTCGTACAGTAGCCGAAGGCAAAAATACAGCCGAATTAGAAAAAGATTTGCAGAACCTGCTTGGCAGATGGACTGCAATGTGTAAAAAATTACCAACTGCTCATCATCCATCAAAAGTATTAGGAGAGCTTAACAGAGCTTCTTCGATATTAAGAGATGTATTCAATGATACCTTCAGCGGTATTCAAATAGATGATGAAGAGTTGTATCATCAAACGAAGGATTATCTGCAAGAAATTGCACCTTCAAAACAATCGATTGTTAAGTTTTATCAATCAAATGACACCCCCATTTTCGAGAAATACAATATAGAGAGACAAATCAAAACTTCTTTTGGCCGAACTGTTTCCATGAGTAAAGGTGCGTATCTTATCATAGAACATACTGAAGCGCTGCACGTTATAGACGTAAACAGCGGAAACCGTTCTAACAAAGCAACCAACCAGGAAGATACAGCCATGGAAGTGAATATGATTGCCGCAGCAGAAATCGCAAGACAACTTCGTCTGCGTGATATGGGCGGAATTATCGTAGTTGATTTTATCGATATGTCTAATCCAGAAAACAGGAAAGTTTTGTTCGACTTCTTGCGAGAAGAAATGAGCGACGATAAAGCAAAGCATAAAATATTACCGCCGAGTAAATTTGGTTTGGTCCAAATTACAAGACAGCGCGTAAGACCAGAAGTGAATATCAAAACCAGAGAGGAAGATCCAAATAAAGTTAATGGTGAAATTGAAGCACCAATACTAATAATTGATAAGATCACCGCTGATTTAGAAAGACTTTTAAAAACCCACAATAAGGTTGTGCTAAACACACATCCGTTTGTGGCTGCATACCTCAGTAAAGGTTTTCCATCATTACGTTCAAAATGGTTTTTTGAACATAAGAAATGGGTGAAAATCATACCTCGTGACGCTTACACGTACTTAGAATATCATTTCTACGACAATAAAGGAAATGTTATTTCAGAATAAAAACAAAACCGCCTTTCGAAAGATTGGCGGTTTTTTTGTGGCTTTTTTTAAGTTTTTCCGCCACGACTCGAGCGATAGCGAACAGGCGAAGCAATTCACGAATTTGTTTTGCAATAATTCGTGAATTCTTGGCGGAAAATCTATTCTCTTACAATTTCAATTTTTCTTCTGATTTCATTTCCAGAAGCATCAACAACGGTAATATAATGTATTCCTGTTGTTGGTGTAATTGGCAATTCATGAAAAGTTTTAGTTGTGGATTTGTAAACATTATCCACATACCAGAACAATTCTTTGTCTCTTTCAGAATAAGCCACTTTTAAAATTACTGGTTGCACATTGCTATTAAAATCTTTTGTCAAATAGATTTTACTGTTTGCTTTTGGATAAATAAAATCCATTGTTGTGGTTTGTGTTCCTTCACAGCCTTCTTTAAATGGAGGCAAAGGCAAATATTCTATGTGCTGGCTTTTGTAATACCAAGCCATAACCGGAGGCAGTACAAACCAGTTTTTCGTTATAATATTATCTACATTTTCACAACTGCTGTTGACCTGAAATTGTTCTGTTTTATCTAAATGAATGGTTTTATGATACGGACAAACTTTGGTCGATTTTCCTTTTTTAGGAACCCATTGTTTGATTTTCGGACAATTATCTTTTGCCAAATAACCACTTAATCGACAAACCTCAACTTCGGCTAAATCATTGTACGGCGTATCAAACCATCGTTGTCTTGGCAGTAAATTAAAAACATCAAACAAAATTGGCGCGGCGCTGGTAACTCCTGTTAAAGTTGGTCTTCCCTCGCCTGTTGCATTTCCCACCCAAACTCCGACCACATATCTCGAATTTGTTCCAATCGCCCAAGCATCTCTATTTCCGAAACTCGTTCCTGTTTTCCATGCAATTTTAAGCGAACTATCGTAAAATTTCCAAGCTTCGTCTCCTTCTGGTCTGTTGACTTCTTCCATTGCATTGTAAGTCAGCCAAATTGATCCCGCACCTAAAATATTCTTCTGATTGGTTTCTGAACCAAAATCGGGTTTGAAATCGTTTTTATAATTGAGTTCTGTAAATTCGTTGGTTCTATATTGCCCTTTATTTTTAGTGTAATAATTAACCGTAGACGAAAGATTTGCATATGTTCGGCACAAATCCCACAAATTACTTTCAGCACCCCCTAAAATCAAAGACAATCCGTAATGATCGGGTGTTTTATTGATATTTCTTAATTTGAATTTCTGCAATTCTTCATAAAATTTATTTACGCTAAAATCCTGAAGCATTAAAACGGCAGGAATATTTAGTGAACGCGACAATGCTCGATGTGCAGGAACTGCTCCATCAAAAGTGAGATTAAAGTTTTGCGGTGTATAACCCGAAATTTGTGTTGGAATATCTGCAATTAAAGTGTTGGGCAATAATTCGCCATCATCAAGCATAGCGCCATATAAAAGCGGTTTCAAGATACTTCCCGTACTTCTTGGTGCATCGATAATATCTACGTCTTTTTGATGGTCTGCATCGGCTGGAGAATTCCCAACATAACTCATTACATTTCTGCTCTGAACATCAATTACTAAAATGGCCAGATTGTGAACTTCATTTTGTTTATATTGATTGTAATAATATCTCGCAATTTGATTGACTCTGTTTTGAAGCGCGTAATCAATTGTAGTTTTGACTCTTGTTCCTTCTTCGTTTTTAGCCACTCTCTGCAATAAATGCGGCGCGATTTGAGGCAGATCATACGGTTTTTGAGGTAATGGTTCTTCTATTGAAAGTTCGTACGTCTGTTTGTCGATTATGCCTTCCTGATGGAGTTTTAATAAAAGTCGGTTTCGTTTGTTCAAGAGTTTTATTTGATTTTTTCCTGGATAAATTAAACTCGGTGCATTAGGCAAAACAGCCAAAACAGCATTTTCTGCCCACGACAATTGATTGGACTGAACGCCAAAATAACGCCACGAAGCCATTTCTAATCCCACAACATTTCCCCCAAATGGTGCGTGTGCTGCATACATTTCGAGGATTTCATTTTTAGAATAACCCAATTCTAATCTTGTAGCGAGAATAATTTCTATTATTTTTTCGAAATAGGTTCTGTTTTTTCCTTTTCGGGATAGTCGAATAACTTGTTGTGTCAGCGTACTTCCTCCTCTGACTACTTTTCCAGCTTTTTTATTTTGTTTGAAGGCATTGATCATTGCTCCTGGATTGAAACCGGGATGTTTATAAAAGTATTCGTCTTCAAAATAAACAATGCATTTCTTGAACTTATCTGGAACGCTGTCTTGTGCTGGAAAACGCCATTGTCCGTCTCTAGCAATTTTAGCGCCAAGCAATTCTCCTTCTTTGCTTTCTATTACGGTTGAATAAGGTTCTTTGAATAAAGTTCGTGGTATCGAAAAATAGTAAATCAGCAAGAGCAGAAATGCAATTGCTGATTTTATCTTATTCTTTTTAATCCAGTTTATAATGCGCTGAAAAAACGCTTTTAATTTATTTTTCAATGCTTGTTTTTTTTAACCGCAAAGGCGCTAAGTAATGCGCAATCCCGATAGCTATCGGGACGCAAAGTTTTTTCTCTCGCAGATTGCGCAGATTTTACAGATTTATTTTATCTGCTTGATCTGCAAAATCTGCGGGAGACTTTTTAATCTTATTTTTTTAGCCACAGATTACACAGGTTAGCACAGATTTAAAAAAATCCTTTTAATCCTTATAATCTGTGGCTAACAATTTTATTTCACCACCTCAACCCAGAATCCTTTTGTTCTTGCTAAGAATGTATTATCATACATCGCTTCACATTGTAATCCTGGCAGGTAATAATTTCCTAGATATGATGCGTTTAACAGAATACGGAAAACTTTCGTTTCTCTCGCTTTCATTCCGAAATAGAAATTCGTTCTGTCGTCGCGGATATCAATATAATCTGCAATGTTGTTTACAGCGTCTCCATAATCGGTGAAACGAGTATTTACAATTTCGAATCCTGAAGGCAGGATTTGTGATAATGCCACATTTTGAATGCTTTCTCCTCTTTGGTTTTTAATCGTAACCTCAGCAACAAATTCGGTTCCCTGATTGATTTTGGAAACATTGATCACACTTCCTTTTCTGTCTTTGAATACGATAGAAGCTGTAACATCACTTTGAACTGCATTTTCTTGTCCTATTGGCAGAATTCCAGTGTTCAATACGCGAACATAAACCGTATTCGCTTTATTATTTTTCAGCGTAATACTGTTTGTGCCAGAAGCAACAGACAAACTACGATCTGCAACAGATTTTCCTGTATTTATAGTTTCTCCTTTTCCGTTTTTAGTGAATTGAATGTTGATTCCTTTTGGACCGTTGCTCACTGCAAATTTCGACATTGCATATAAACAATAAGCCGTTGTCTGCGTACTCATCCATTGATTTGCTGACATTTCTTTAGCTAGTTTCGTTGCCGTTACAAAAGCTTTCTGTTTTTGATCTAATAAAAGCATCGTTTCCAAAGCCATTGCTCTGTTTCTTTCGCTTGAACCATAATAGTAATAGCTGTAACCGTCTGAACTTCCGTCGATACTTGTTTTCAAGAATAAACTCTGCCCAGCCGATTTTTGACCTGCTAAAACATAAGCTGCCGCTAAACGAAGCATACTTTCGTTCGAAATACCTTTAGTTTCTCTCAATCTGTTCATGGCTGATAAATCGGCATTTCCTGCTAAAGCTAAAGTGTATAAACGATACGCCTGAGCTAAATCATTTCCGTATTTCGGCTCAAAACGCCATTGTTTCGCTTCTTTTTGCTGATACGACAGCCATTTTGATTTGAAGTTTATTGGTAAAACATATCCTTTTTTCTCTGCTTCAATCAAGAAATGTCCAGCGTAAGAAGTTCCCCAATCGTCTGCAATTGCATTTCCTTGCCAGTAAGGCAGACCTCCGTTTGATAATTGGAAATTCCCCAATCTGGCAATTCCAGCGGCAATATTTTTCTGAATCAGATCTTTGCGTTTCGCATCAATATCAGCCACATCTCCCAAGTATAATTGTGGAAAAACAGAAGAAGTTGTCTGCTCCACACAGCCGTGAGGATACTGAATTAAGAATTGTAATCTTCCGTTCAAATTCATAGACGGCATTGACGAAACTTCTAATCTTGCTTTATTGCTTCCGGCAATTCCAAAGGTTTTCCATGAAATTGTTTTGGTACTATTTGGCGTTAAAACAACATCGGTAAAAGTACTCGTAACCGGATTCGGATTCGTCATATCGATTTCAACATCATAAACTGATTTCTCACTTCCAGATGTTGCGATTACCTGAACTTTTGCAATTCCAGTTGCAGATCCTACGACCAGATTAAAGTAGGCCATTTTTTCATCCGGCTGTGCAAAACTTAGTTTTTGAACCGCGCTTCCCATTACTTTCAATCCGTTGCTTGTTTTTACTTGGATCGAAACATTTTTGATTTTGTTTTCAGTTGCAAAAACCGTTACTGGTAATGTTACTTTTTCTGATGGCGAAATTTTTCTCGGTAACGAAGCCAGAACCATCAACGGACTCTTAACTTGTGTTGCTTTTTCAACACTTCCATAAGCGCTTGTTTTTGTATCTCCTGCCACAATCATTGTTCGAACTGAACCAATATATTTCGGCAGTTTTAACTGATGTGATTTCGTTTCTCCTTTATCTAATTTAAACGGTCCATAGTACAATACAACTGGTTTAAAACGGTTTGCTTTTTTAGCTTTTCCTCCGCCTAAATCCTGATCACCACCAATACTGAAAATCTGATTTATTTTTCCGCCGTAAGCACCAATTACATCATCATAAATATCCCAGGTTTTTACGCCTAAAGCTTCACGAACATAGAAACTATCCCAGGCATTTGGTGTTTTAAAACGAGTTAAATCCAAAAGTCCTTCATCAACAACTGCGATGGTATAGGTCATTTCTTTACCTGATTTTTCGCCTACTTTTACCGTAAATGGCTGTTCTGGTCTTAAAACATCTGGCATGTTAATCGTTGGTGCCAAAATGGTATTTTTATCTACTACTTCGATTGGCACAATTCCGTACATACGAATTGGCGAATCGTTTTTGGTTGAAGCGTGAGGCTGTAACAACGTAATATTAAAATATACATTTGGTGCCATTTCTCCCGTAATCGGAACCTCAACTTTGGTTTCTCCTTTTTTGGTTTCGGCCCAAATAGTCTGCACTACTCTTGATCCGTTTTCTACAGAAATCAATGCACGTCCACCTTCACTTGAAGGGAAAGAAATCTGTGCTTTTTCCCCAACTGCATAGTTTTTCTTATCGGTAGAAAAAACTAACATATTAGCTGTTGAAGCGTCTCTGTTACGCGTTTTTCCCGACCAGATTGGCCAGTCGATATTTACGGTTAACGAAGTTGCATGACCATCTTCCTGATCGGCAACACGAATTAAATAACGTCCCCATTCTTCGTCTGTTAAAGCAAATTGGAAACTTCCTTTTCCGCTTGAATCGGTATTGATTACAAACGTTTTGTATGAAGTAGTTGCATTAGACGAGTTATAATTGGATAAATTATCGCTAGAAGAATCCCACCACCATCTCCAGTCTACTTTGTAAACTCGCACTTCGAGATTACGAACCGATTTTGGTCTTCCGTTTTCGTCAACTGTCACCACTTCAAAACGATTATTTGCTCTCGTTTCAAGCATGCTGTATTTATTCAGTTCTGGTGTTTTAAGTCCAACATAGGTTTTGTAAGGAGAATAAGTCGTTGACATTACATCGGTACTAAAATCCCCTCCTTCTTCATATACTTTTGTAATGAATGAAGCGCGAAGCATTCCTGGCGCCTGACCTTGCAATCTTGGCTGAATATTTACCGAAGCTTTTCCGCTTTCATTTAATTTTCCTGAGAAAACATTGATTTCTTCTGTACTGAATTGACGCGCCAAATCATCAAAAGTATATTTTTCGTAACCTTTGAAAGTTGTGGATTGTTGAGAGAATTTTGCCTGCATTTCTACATTCAAATTCTTCGCAATCGCACCGTGAAGCCACGTCACTTCTAGATTATCTGTATTTGGATATGATGCCGAAAGTGTATTTCTGCTAAATGTATTTTTGATTTTTAAACGATTTGGTTTTATCGTTTCAATCTTAATGCTCTTATAGAATTTTGCGCCTCCAACGCTAACCATTGCTTCCCAGTTTCCTGTTGGAGCATCTTGGTTTGTCGGAACTGTAAAAGCGTAATGATTCAGCTCATTTGTTTTTTGAACGGTTTGATAAACCGTTTTTCCATTCGGATCGTTTAATCGGAATTTAATTGGATGTGATTTCGGCAGTTTGTTCGCAGCATCATTCAAAATAAAAGACAAATACAAATTATCTCCAGGGCGCCAAACCCCTCTTTCTCCATAAATAAATCCTTTCAAACCTTTTTGTAAAGTCTCTCCCGCAACATCAAAATTACTTACAGATAATGAAAGTCCGTCATCCAGTTTCACGTAAGTCGATTGATCTCCTAAAGTAACAATAGCGAAATAAGCGAATTTGTCCAATTGGAAAGAGGCAATTCCTTCACTGCTTGTTGCTTGTGTTGCTATTTTTTGCTGTTGGAAATTATACAAATCCACTCTCGCATTCGAAACTGGTTCTGTTGTAACGATATTATTTACAGCAAATAAGTATGATTTATTTTCTCCTCTTTTAGCAATAACTCCTAAATCTGTAGCTAAAATATTGGTTGCGATTCTAGCATTGTAGAAATAAGAGCCTGTGCAAGGATCTTGACTTTCTCTCCAGTCGTAATCGTCATAATAATAGTAATCATCGTAAGAGTTTCCGCTGTAGTTTACGTCGTTTTCATCTACTTCTTCTTCCTCTGTTTCATCATCACTATTATCTGAAGTTTCACATTTGTACAATGAATATTTCTTTTTGTACACAAACTCCACTCTGTAAATCGCTCCTGGTTCTGGTTTGATAATTTTAGATAAATCTAAAGCATAGGTGTTCCATTTTGCCAGATTTACAAGCGTACTTTCTCTTAAATTGAGCGTTGTCTTGGCAATTGGCTGTGCGACTTTTTTGAGATTTTGTCCGCCGTTTAATTCATTATATTGAAGAAACTGCAGAATGTTATTTTTGTAAATTTTATACACTTTTACATCTACAGCACTCAGATTTACGGCTTCAAAATTCAGTTTTAAATTGTTTGAACTTGGCAGAATTGTCCCGTTTTTAATAAAACGAATATTAGGTTTTATTTGGTCAAAAGAGATTTTCTCGCTGTAATTGTTTTCTAGTTTTTTGCCGTACTGACTTTCGATTCCCTGAAATACTTCCAATAACAATTCGCCTGTAACAACTTGTTCTGGTTCTTCATCTGGCACATATTCAACAGCATCTTCTACAACAGCGGCGGCTGAATCTATTGCTACTGCTGCTGAATCAACTACTACGGCGGCCGAATCGACAGCAACGGCAGCTGGTTTTGCAACTGCTACGGCTATTGGTTCTTCTTTTTTAGGTGCATTTTGGTTTGTAAAATATACTTTTAATAAATTTCCTTGAGTCGAAAATTTAAGATTGTTAGTGTTCTGAATAGAAACCAATCCCGCGAAATCCTGCCCTTTCTCTAACGGTTCTGAGAAATTAATTAAAACCTGCTGATTGTTTCCGTCTGGAACTTCAACTTTTATGATTTTAAATTCGTTGATACTTGTAATCGGAAAATCGATTTGTCCTTTTTGATCGATATCGAAATCATTTCCGTCATAAATGATTTCCAAATTTGAAGCTTCTGATTGACGCTGAATACTGTCAATTATAAAATGAAATTCTTTTCCTGAAGACACATTTTTATCAAACTTAATTTTAAGATCGTTTCCGTTGTGTTTGGCTTTAACCAATTTAATGGCTGTTTCCAAATCAATATTATCGGCTGTTTTAAGCGTGCAGTTTAAATACTGATATTCTTTGCTGTACGATTGAATATCGCCAGTATTTATGGTAAAATCCTGTTTTACAGTTTTAACTGTAAAATTAAATTTTGAAAGTTCCTTTTCTTTCTCTTTTGGAATGGCTGTCAGCTTATCTAAGTTTAAAGTAACTTGATATTCTGTTCCCATTTTAAGTTTTTTCTCTGGAATAAAAGCTAAAGTATTTGTAGAAAGCGCAATAACTTTTCCACTTACACTTGGCGAAATATCAAACAAATCGTCGTCTAATTCTTGATTAGGTTTCCAATCGTTTTTATCGAATGCCAACACCACACGAATATCAGAATCTGCTGAAACGATACCGCCTGTAAAACTGGTAATGTAATCTTTGAATAATGAAAAATCGGAGTTGAAATCTGCAGCTGATTTACGCCCGCAAGATTGAAAAATAAAAAACACAAAAGATACGAGAATTAGTCCTTTTACTTTCACCTTTAATTAGAGTTAATTGGTTAATAAACTAAGAATTTAATACGATTTACTATCAAAAGTCATAACAGCAAAATCACAATTAAATTATTATAAAAGTAAAATATTTTCTGAATTCTTTAAGAGGAAAATTCTCTATTATGATTATTTAACTTTTGTTGAAGTTAGACAACTCATTAAAGCATGAATAAGAGTAACTCAGAATGATCATTGTCAAGATTATTTACGTCTTTCAAGAAAAAAACGTTTCATTAAATCGGCAGCTTCATTTGCCATTACTCCAGAAACAACCGTCGTTTTAGGATGCAGTTTTGTCCCCATATTCAAGAATCCACGTTGTTCGTCTCGGGCTCCAAAAACAATTTTCGAAATCTGACTCCAATACAAAGCTCCTGCACACATTTGGCAAGGTTCGAGCGTTACGTAAAGCGTACAGTCTTTTAAATATTTTCCACCTAGAAAGTTTGCTGCTGCTGTGATCGATTGCATTTCAGCATGCGCCGTTACATCATTCAGCAATTCAGTCAAATTGTGACTTCTTGCAATAACTTTATCAGCCACAACTACAATTGCCCCAACAGGAATTTCACCTTTTAAATAGGCTTCTTCAGCTTCCTGCAAAGCTTTTTTCATAAAATATTCGTCGGTGAAAGGATTTTCCATAGTTGCAAAAATAGGATTTTCGAATGTATTTTTTACTACATTTAGATTCTGAAATTTGAATATGGAAAGAAATCTTAAAATAACGATTCCTGAACCCTGTCAAGAAAACTGGGATAAAATGACGCCAAACGAAAATGGCCGTTTTTGTCTAAGCTGTTCTAAAACGGTTATCGATTTTACAACAATGCTTCCAGAAGAAATCAAGCATTTTTTTATTCAAAATGAAAATGAAAAAGTTTGTGGAAGATTTAGAAAATCACAATTAGATTCTATTACAATTCAAATTCCAAGTAAGGTTTTATATTCGCAAACCAATTATCATAAAATGTTTTTATTGGCTTTGTTTGTTGCAATGGGAACAACTTTGTTTAGCTGTGCTGACAAAGATGGAAAAAAGAAAAAAATTGATACAATTGAAGTTGTTGGACTCTCAGATCAAGACGAAACTCCATCTTCTTGTTATGGACATGAAATCGAATCTAAAAGAGAAAAAACAAAACAGAAAAAGTCTGAAGAACTGACTGTACTAGGAGCCATTTTACCTCCAGATTATATAAAAACAGGAAGTTTCAGCTATGACATTATATACCATTCAACCGACTTAGACGTTGCACCCGTTCCAGAAAGTGGAATGAAAAAATTTGATGCCTTTTTTATTAAAAATTATGTTACTCCAAAGGATACAGAAGATTTTAGAGGAAGAGCTTTTGTTATATTTGTTATCGAAAAAGATGGTAGTCTAAGTAATTTTAACATCGTTAAAAATACACCTAAAGCAATAGGAGAAGAAGCTATTAGAATTTTAAAAACAGGTTCAAATTGGATTCCTGGCAAATTAAAAAACCAAATTGTTCGATCAACTTACGTTTTGCCTATTAGAATTAAATGAAAAAACACAAAATCACCATTCCTGAACCCTGTCAAGAAAACTGGGATAAAATGACGCCAAACGAAAATGGCCGTTTTTGTCTGAGTTGCTCTAAAACGGTTGTTGATTTTACAACAATGCTTCCAGAAGAAATCCAGCATTTTTTTATTCAAAATGAAAATGAAAAAGTTTGTGGAAGATTTAGAAAATCGCAATTAGATTCTATTGTAATTCAAATTCCAAGTAAGGTATTATATTCTCAAACGAACTATCGTAAAATCTTTTTATTGGCTTTGTTTGTTGCAATGGGAACAACTTTGCTTAGCTGCCAAAATAAAGACGGAAGAAAACAAAAAATCGAGAAAGTAGAAATTACCAATGACACATCTAAATTAGACAGTAACATAAGAAAAGCTCTAATTAACAAAAATGATTCGACTTGCAATATTCCGCCTCCACCGCCTCCACCATCCAAATTACATGGCAACGATAACCCTGAAAAATATAAAAAAATGGTGAGTGGAGAAATTGTTTTAGAGGACCAAAAAGAACCTGCTCAAGCTCCGAAAACCACAAAAAAAGACAAAAAACTTTCTACTAACGTCAAGGAAGACGAAAGTCAATATCTTATTGGTGCCGTGATGCAGACAAATGCAGAATTTCCTGGTGGCATTGAGCAGTTTTATAACTTCTTTGCAAAAGAATTTAATACTCCTGAAAACATCTATACGAAAAACTTAAAAATTAGAGTTTCATTTGCTGTAGAAAAAGACGGTTCAATGTCGTATATGCAATCTGAACCGACAATCGATCAGGCTTTGGAACAAGAAATTATAAGGGTTTTTAAAATTTGTCCGAAATGGCAGCCGGGACAACTCAGTGGTAAAAAAATCAGAATGCAATATTCGTTGCCAATTACCTTTTAATCTCGTTAAACAAATTAAATTTAAAACCGTAAATTTGCTTTTTACCTTATAATGAAAAGCGATTTACTTTCTAACATATACAATCCGGCCGATTTACGTCTTTTAAAAGAAGAACAACTTACTCAGGTTGCTCAGGAACTGCGTCAGTTTATTATCGATGTTGTTTCTGTGAAAGAAGGGCATTTGGGCGCTAGTTTGGGCGTTGTAGAATTGACGATTGCTTTGCATTATGTTTTTAATACTCCCGATGATTTATTGGTTTGGGATGTCGGACATCAGGCTTACGGACATAAAATCCTGACCGAAAGAAGAGAAAATTTCGATACCAACCGTCAAATAAACGGTATTTCTGGATTCCCAAAAAGAAGCGAAAGTGTTTATGATACTTTTGGCGTTGGGCATTCTTCTACTTCTATTTCTGCTGCTTTAGGAATGGCAATTGCCTCTAAATTAAAAGGTGATTCCCAAAAAGAACATATTGCCGTAATTGGTGATGCTTCAATCGCGAGTGGTATGGCTTTCGAAGGTCTTAATCACGCCGGAGTTACCGATGCTAATATTTTAGTCATTCTGAATGATAATGCCATTGGAATTGATCCGAGTGTTGGTGCTTTGAAAAAATACCTTACTTCGGTAAAAAACGGAAAAAATCCGAGACAGAACAACATGATTAAATCTTTGAATTTTGATTATTCAGGTCCTATCGACGGTCATGATCTTCCGAAATTAATCAAAGAATTAAATCGTTTAAAAAACATTAAAGGCCCGAAATTCCTTCATATTGTAACTACAAAAGGAAAAGGTTTACAGCAAGCTGAAGAAAATCAGGTGAAATATCATGCGCCGGGAAAGTTTGATGCTTCAACTGGAGAAATTCATTTAAAATCGGAAGAAAATCTCCCTCCAAAATATCAGGACGTCTTTGGCTTGACCATTTTAGATTTAGCCAAAAAGAACGAAAAAATAATCGGAATAACGCCCGCAATGCCATCTGGAAGTTCATTAAAATTTATGATGGACGAATTACCAGATCGTGCTTTTGATGTCGGAATTGCCGAACAACATGCCGTAACGCTCGCAGCCGGAATGGCAACGCAGGGCATGATTGTTTATTGCAATATTTATTCGACTTTTTTACAGCGCGCTTACGATCAGGTCATACATGATGTTGCTTTGCAGAATTTACCTGTCATTTTTTGTTTAGACCGTGCCGGATTGGTCGGTGAAGATGGCGCAACCCATCATGGCGTTTTTGATATCGCTTATCTGCGCTCGATTCCGAATATGATGATTTATGCTCCTTTAAATGAAATTGAACTTCAAAATATTTTATATACTGCCCAATTAGGATTAGAACATCCAATTGCAATTCGATATCCAAGAGGTCGCGGTGTTATTTCAAACTGGGAAGTAGCAAATTTCGGACATTACGAAAAAATAAAAATCGGTGAGGCAAAATGTCTAAAAGATGGTACGAAAATTGCTGTTCTGTCGGCCGGAACAATTGGAAATAATGTTATAGAAGCTTTGAAAGAATCACTGTATTCTGAAACTATTGCACATTACAATTTTAGCTTTATTAAACCATTAGACGTCAATACATTAAACCATATCTTCTCCTCGTTTGAAAAAATCATAACAATCGAAGACGGAGTTAAAAAAGGTGGTTTTGGAAGTGCTATTTTAGAATTCGCAGCAGCCAATAATTTTAAAAATACGATTGAAATTTTGGGTGTTCCAGACGAATTCATTGAGCATGGAACCGTAGCACAGCTACAACAATTATGTAATATTGACGTTAAAAGTCTAGTAAATCTTTTTTCTAACGGTTCAAAATAAGTATTTTGCGACACCAAAACAATTACCAAATGAAATTATTACGTTCAACCCTTTTACTATTTTTACTGCTAAGTAATTCGACAATCTTCGCCCAAATTATACAAACTACTTTAAGTCCAAATCAAGTGCCTAAACCGCCCTCGAACTGGTCACAAAAGAATCAATTGGGGTTTGATATTTCCGAAATTGCATTTGTCAATTGGAGTGCCGGGGGAACAAGTTCTATTTCTGGTTTGTTTAAAGGAGAATTTGGAAGAACTTACATAAAGAAAAATCATAAATGGGTCAATGAACTTATCGTAAAATATGGTTTAAATAAGCAAGACGGAACTGAAATAAGAAAAACAGACGACGCTCTTCAATTTAACTCTACTTACGGTTTTAGAAAAGATACATCATCAAATTGGTTTTATTCATCAAAACTAAATTTCAATACCCAATTTACTGACGGTTATAATTATCCAAACCGAGATGTCGCAATCTCTAAACCTTTTGCACCGGCATATATCTTTCTTGGAGCTGGAGCCGAGAATGCCAATAAGAAAAAAAACAGAGTTTTTTACTTCTCTCCTATTACGTTAAAAACTACTTTAGTATTGGATCAAAATCTTGCCAATCAAGGTTCTTTCGGGGTTAAGAAAGCAGTTTATGCACCAGATCCATTAGATCCTACTCAACAAATATTAATTGAAGAAGGCCAGAAAGTAAAAGCCGAATTTGGTATACTTTTTACAGCATATATGAAAAACGAAATCTATAAAAACGTTTTTTATGAAAATCGATTGAGTTTATATACAGATTATTTGAATAAATTCGGAAATGTCGATATCGATTATGATACCCGTCTAGATCTTGTAGTTAATGCTTATGTAAAAGCAAATATTGGTGTTCATTTAGTGTATGATGACGATATTAAAACTAAAAAAGACGTTATTGATCCCACAACGGGAAATAAAACACAAGTGAATGACGGACCTAGAATGCAGTTAAGACAAGTTCTTGGAGTAGGTCTAGTTTATGCTTTCAAATAAGCCAACATAAAAATACAGCTATAAAAAAAGCTTCTTTTAGAATTTCTGAAAGAAGCTTTTTTTTATGAATGAAAATCTGCTTAACGCTTTTTTTGTCCCTGAATTGTTTCATACAGCTCCAAAGCATTTCCGTCGGTTAGTAATGAAACGTAATGGCAGATATGTAGCAAACGCTCATATAAATTCCCCTTATCCAAATGATGTTTTTCTGGAAGCATTTTCAAGATCAATTTATCATAATTGGAAGCCGTTCCTTCATATTTATTGTTGAATGCTGTGATAAATTTATCCAATAGCGTCTGAATAATTTGATACCCTACGATCTCTTTCTCGATCACTTCCCTGCTCTGATAGATTTTATCAACACTTAGTTTGATAATATCATTCATTTGCGCCTTGTATTTACTTTTATCTGTTAAGGCATACGGAAAATTTCCGGCCAAAATTGCTTCTTCATTCTCAATAAAAACATCTACAGCATCGTTGATTAAGGTTCCAATTGCTAATGCTCTCAAATAACTAATTCTGTCTTCTTTGGTTTCTAATAATTTATATTTAGAAACTCCAATATTATCTTTTACCAGTTTAATAAGGTATTCCAAAGCATAATCTTCAGAAACCAAGCCCAGATTTATTCCGTCTTCGAAGTCAATAATCGTGTAACAGATATCGTCTGCTGCTTCCACCAGATATGCCAGAGGATGTCTCTCAAAACCAATATCTTCTCCAGATTTATTAGCGATCATTCCCATATCTTTGGCTACTTCTTCAAAAAACAATTTATCTGTTTGGAAGAAACCATATTTTTTATCGCCAATATTGTTAGTTGGTTTTTTAGGGAGGCTTTCTTTAGGATATTTCATAAAAGCGCCTAAAGTGGCGTAAGAAATACGAAGTCCGCCTTCAATTCCTGGGCGGCTTCCTGTTAAAACTGAAAATCCATTTGCATTTCCTTCAAAATCAATCAAATCCTGCCATTGTTTATCTGTCAGCTGATTTCTATATTTCTGTCCGTTTCCGATAGAAAAATATTCTCCGATTGCTTTTTCGCCAGAATGTCCAAAAGGCGGATTCCCGATATCATGTGCCAATGAGGCCGCAGCCACAATTGCACCAAAATCATTCATATGATAACCGTGAACTTCTTTTAAATAGGGATATTTTTCAATGATTTTCTTTCCTACCAAACGTCCAAGCGAACGACCAACAACCGAAACTTCCAAACTGTGCGTTAAACGCGTGTGCACGAAATCGGTTTTAGAAAGCGGAATAACTTGCGTTTTATCTTGTAAACTTCTAAATGCTGCAGAAAAGATAATTCGGTCATAATCGACTTCAAATCCCAAACGAGTATCATCTTGTTCTATACGTAATCTTTTGCCTGTATCGCCTTGCTTCTTAAGAGATAAAAGTTGTTCCCAGTTCATTTTTGTATTTTAGATTTTCAGATTCTAGATTTCACATCCAATTGTCAAAAATACGTTTTATTTAGGATTTCATTCAAGAAATTATAGTATTTAAAAAAGATAAAACTCGTGCCCCTTCAGGCTAGGCATAACTTCTTACTTAAGTATGACGTTTTTAAAATATTTCTGAAAAATTGCCAATGCTTCTTTCTTGCTTTTTGCTGTTGGCGGAGGAGTGTTTTTTAACGAATAAGGCATTTTCAACAGTTCCCATTTTTGAGATCCAAGCTGATGAAACGGTATAATTTCTACACGTTCTGCAGTTTTATAATTGCTAAAATGTTGTCCCCATTCTTCGAGATATTCAGGTTGATCTGTCCAGCCTGGAACCAAAACATATCGCAACCACATTGGTTTTCCGGTAGATTCTCTATAAGCTGCAACTTCCAATGTGTTTTTATTGGTTAGCCCTGTTAATTTGTGATGTATCTCATCGTTGATATGTTTTACATCCAATAATAAAATATCTGTATTATCAAAAAGTTCCTGTGCCTGATGATTATTTAGTCTTCCGTTGGTATCCAGACAAGTATTTATACCTTCTTCGTGCAAACGCTTAAAAAAATGAATCAATTTATTTCTCTGAAGCAAAGGTTCGCCGCCAGAAACAGTTACACCGCCAGTTGTTCCAAAATAATTTTTCTGACGAATGGCCCTTTTCACCAATTCTTCTATTTCGACTAAAGATCCGCCTTTCACATCTAAAGTATCTGGATTTTGACAATACAAACATCTAAACTGACATCCTTGTACGAACACAACCATTCTGATTCCAGGTCCGTCATGTGTGCCAAAGGTTTCCAGCGAATGGATTCTTAAATGATCGGGATCGTCAATGTTTAATTTAGCAGCTTCTATATCTTGTAATGGAAAATACATAATTCTTAAAATAAGATTGAATAAAAAGGCTGGCTAACTCTAGCCAGCCTTATATAGACTTATAAATTTTTACATCGCTTCGTGGAAGGTACGTGCAATAACCTCCAGCTGATGTGCCCTTGATAATCGCACAAAGTTTACAGCATAACCCGAAACTCTGATTGTTAACTGCGGGTGATTTTCAGGATGATTATAAGCATCTTGAAGTGTCTCGCGATTTAAAACATTTACATTTAAGTGATGTGCCATTTGTTTAAAATAACCACTTAAAACATGAACCAAATTGGTTACTTGCTCTTCTCTGGTATCTCCTAACGATTTTGGAATCATTGAAAAAGTATTCGAAATACCATCCTGAGCATCGTTATAATTTAGTTTTGCAACAGAATTTAAAGAAGCAATAGCACCGCTAGAATCACGACCATGCATTGGGTTTGCACCCGGAGCAAAAGACTCACCTTCTTTACGACCGTCTGGCGTTGCGCCTGTATTCGTTCCGTACATTACGTTTGAAGTAATAGTTAACAACGAAAGTGTTGGCGTCGCGTTTTTGTATGCTTCATGCTTTCTTAATTCATTAATAAAGAAAGATGTAATTTCCTGTGCAATTGAGTCTACTCTGTCATCATCGTTTCCAAATTTTGGATAATCGCCTTCAATATTAAAATCTACTGTAAGACCGTTTTCATCTCTAATTGGTTTTACTTTAGCATATTTTATTGCTGATAATGAATCGGCTATAATAGAAATTCCTGCTGCTCCATAAGCAATATCAACATGCGGATCAGAATCGATCAAAGCCATTTGAGCTCTTTCGTAGTAATACTTATCATGCATATAATGAATAATATACATTGACTTCGCATATACTCTTGCCAAATCTTTCATAGTATTTTTAAAAGAGCTTAAAACCACTTCATAATCTAAAACCTCATCATTTATAAACGGAATATCTTTCATAATTAATACACCGCCCTTTTCTTCTCTTCCTCCATTTAATGCAATTAATAAAGCTTTAGGCAGATTGGCACGCGCCCCAAAATGTTGGATTGATTTACCAATTTCCTGATGAGAAACACAACAAGCAATTCCGTAATCATCAGAACCTCTGCTGGTTCTCATTAAATCGTCATTTTCATATTGAATTGAAGAAGTATCAATTGAAACCTGCGCACAGAAATTTTTGAAACCATCCGGTAGATCCTCAGACCATAAAACAGTTAAATTTGGTTCTGGTGATGCTCCAAGATTATATAATGTCTGAAGGAATCTAAATGATGTTTTAGTGACTTTTGTTCTGCCATCGTTGAACATTCCGCCAATACATTCTGTTACCCAAGTTGGATCTCCTCCAAATATTTCGTCATAAGCTCCTGGTCTTAAATGGCGCACCATTCTTAGCTTCATAACAAATTGATCTACTAGCTCCTGCGCTTCATCTTCGGTAATTAATCCATCTTTCAGATCTCTGTCTATATAGATATCTAAGAAAGAAGAAACATTACCCAATGACATTGCTGCTCCGTCTTGTTCTTTTACTGCAGCCAAATAAGCAAAATAAACCCATTGCACGGCTTCTTTTGCATTTTGAGCTGGTTTTGAAATATCAAAACCATAATCTTCTGCCATGATAAGCATATCGCGAAGAGCGCTGATTTGAGATGAAATTTCTTCACGAAGACGTACTTTATGCTCGGTCATTTCACCTCCAACCTTACTATAATCTTCTTTTTTAAACTCAATCAACTGATTAACTCCGTACAAAGCCATACGACGAAAATCTCCAATTATACGGCCACGCGCATAATTATCTGGCAAACCTGTTAAAATATGTTTAGATCGATAATCTCTAATTTCTTTATCATAGGCATCAAAGACTTTTTCGTTATGATTTTTAGCATAATTAAAAATATCCAATACGCGATCAGACACATGCAATCCTCTTTCTTTTACAGCGGCTTCTACCAATTTGATTCCGCCAAAAGGTTTCATGGCTCTTTTAAGTACTTGATCGGTTTGTAAACCTACAATAACTTCATCTTCTTTATTGATATATCCTGGTTTAAATGCATTTATACTTGAGATCATTTCTACATCTATTGCCAAACATCCGTTGTTGGCTCTTTCTTTTAATAAAGATGCTTTACAGATATTCCACAAGTTGGTAGTTTTTGTTGATGGTCCAGATAAAAAAGATGCGTCTCCATTATAAGGCGTTATATTTTTTACTACAAAATCCTGAACATTTACTGATGTTTGCCATTTGCCGGGTGCAAATTCAATTTTTTCGACACTTGCTTTCATAATAGATTTCATTTAATAGATTCTACATCAAAGCTCCATAAAAAAACAAACAAAAAACATGATAATAATCAACAAATAAAGCTTTTTACTAAAAAATACGCAAACGATATAGAAGAATAAGCAATTAAGTTATGAATATTAAAAAATCAAAGACAATCTTAAAAAGACAGTTAAAAACTACAAAAACAACAGATTTGGTAATATTTCCTCAAAAAAAAGCACTCCAATGGAGTGCTTTCTGAAATTGAATTTATAAAACTAACGATTAGAAGTTTTTAGAAATTCCAATATTGAATGTTTTACCAAAATTAAAGTAGAAATTACTGTAATCTTCTCCGTTGTCATCAAAGCTTAAAGTTTCATATCCTAAACCACCAATGCTGAAGTTAAGACCAAAACCTTTTTTCATGTTAATGAAAAGCGCTGGAGTTACATCTACATAAGCACCGTCTCCTTTATATCTTACATAATTGTTTGCATTAGTGTAGATTTTGTTCTTTTCAGTTTGGAAACCAACTCCCATATCTGCAAAAACAGAGAAAGTTTGGCTTAATGATTTTGTGTAACGTACAAAACCACCTGTTCTAAATTTGTTGTCTTTACGTTTTACATCTGCATTATCAACATCAGATGTACTTAGAGAAAGTTCACCTCCTACTGTCCAGTTTTCGTGAAATTGGTAACCTACTTTAGGAGAGAAAGTAAAGGTACTTGCTTTGTCTTCACTAAATCTGAATTCTGATTTTTCAGATGTGTATCCGATGTTACCACCTACTAAGATTGTTCCTTTTTGTGCGTTTGCAAAACTGCAGATAGCTAAAGCAGCCATCACTAAAATTTTTTTCATGATTTGGGTTTATTTTTAATTTTAGCATTCCTTTAACAACAACAATGCCGTGGATTCAAGGTTTGTTAATTTTTTTTAGAATTACTTTAGAACACAAAATGTAGTAATCGAAACTATTTCTCGTTACTTTTGTAGCAAATAAAAAGTACATGTCGATAGAAGTAAACAGCATATCAAAAAGTTACGGAGAGCAAAAAGCTTTAAATGAAATTTCTTTTAAAATTGAAAAAGGAGAAATTGTAGGATTTCTTGGTCCGAACGGAGCTGGAAAATCTACTCTAATGAAAATTTTGACGACTTATTTGCTCGCCGATAGTGGCTCAGCCCTTGTAAATGGTCATGATGTCATGACAAATGCAAAAGAAGTACAACGCTCAATTGGATACTTACCAGAGCATAATCCGCTGTATTTGGATTTGTATGTTCGTGAATATTTGGCATTTAATGCTGATGTTTACAGTGTGCCAAAATCAAGAATTGAAGAAGTAATTCAACTGACAGGACTGACACCAGAAAGCCATAAAAAGATTGGCCAGCTTTCTAAAGGATATCGTCAACGTGTTGGATTGGCGAATGCTTTATTGCACAATCCAGATGTGTTAATTTTGGACGAACCAACTACTGGTCTGGATCCGAATCAGTTAATGGAAATTCGAAATGTAATTAAAAATGCAGGAAAAGATAAAACCGTTTTTTTATCTACACACATCATGCAAGAAGTCGAAGCAATTTGCGACCGTGTCATCATTATTGACAAAGGACAAATTGTTGCTGATAATAAATTAGACCATTTGGTTACGACAGATAAGGAACAAGTTATTGAGGTTGAGTTCGATTACAAAATAGAAGAGCAGCTTTTGGCTAAACTAGAAAATATTTCTTCGTACGTAAATACGCATGACATGACATGGGAACTAACTTTTGTTACAGACAAAGACATGCGCCCAGCAATTTTTGACTTTGCCAACGAAAATGGATTAAAGACATTACAATTAAATCAGAAAAATAAAAATCTAGAAGCTGTTTTTAGAGAAATTACTAAATAAGTATTCAGTCTCAGTCGCGGTTTTCAATTAGAAAAGCGGTTTGTTTTTAAATAAAACAAACCGCTTTTTTTATTCTCTTTTCTCTTCAAATCAGCAAATTAAAGTTTTTTCTAAAAAAATAATTACTATTTTTATTTAGACTTGTTATAAATAGTATTATATTTGGCAAATCAAATATTAAATGCCACGGTATGTTACTTATACTCCAAACCCTCAAAAAAACTATTTCCGTTGTTTTAAATCAAGCACAAAATCTTCAAAAAAGGTTTTCAGACCAATTAGAACAAATAGTTCTACAATAAGTCCTGCTTAAAAATTTACAAGATTACATTCTAAACAAAATTTAGACTTGCCAAATTAAAACAACATGAAAAATTTTATAACCTCCATTATGCTAGCTTTTTCGGTATATGGATATTCTCAAACAGAAAAAGAAACCGATAGTATTGTAGAAACAACTATAACAGCTTTAGACGAAATTGTGATTAGCAAAAAGAAAGTACTTTATACTCAAAAATCAGATCGTTTGGTTTTTAACGTAGAAAACAGCATTGTCTCTGAAGGCGGAACCGCTCTTGATGTGTTGTCGCGTGCGCCTGGCGTCGTGGTTTCGCAAGATGGCGATTTGTCTATTCGTGGTCAACAAGGTGTTGCCGTTATGATCAACGGAAAACTGACTCAGCTTTCTCAAAAAGAATTGGCTAATTATTTAAAAGCTACAACCTCATCCAATATTAAACAAATTGAAGTCATCACTAATCCTTCTTCCAAATATGATGCGGCTGGAAAAGCCGGAATTATCAATATTATCCTTAAAAAACCAAATGCATCTGGTTTAAAAGGAACAGCTTTTACTAGTTATGGAAGAGGTCGAAAAAACAGAACCAATTCGGGCTTCAACTTAAACTATAATAAAGATAAATGGGGCGTCTTCGGAAATTACAGTTATACTTTCCGTGGAGAAGAAGAACGCAAAGAATTCAATCAAACGCAATATACAGACCAAACACGTCAGGAAATTGCATCAAAAAATCATCAAACCTCTATTACTGATGAACCTTTGACTTCTAATAATTTCAAAATCGGAACGCAATATGAAGTTTCACCAAAAACAAATTTAGAGTTCTATGTTGACGCCAAAATCGGACGTTACCAGAATATGGCAGACGGAACAAATACCGTTTTCAATACCTCAAATCAACCGATTTTTGACGCTGTGACTTATAATGATAGTAAAGAAAAATGGAATGATTACACCTATGCTTTTTCTGGACTGCATAAGTTTAATGATACAGGAAAAAATATGGCTTTTGATTTTGAATATGAAACTTCAAAATTCAGATCCAATCAATTTCAAAGTGCAGACAATACCGCAAATGCAACCGTTGTAAACGATCGTCGTGGTTTTATTCCTTCTCAATTAAGAGTTTTTACAGGGAAGTTAGATTTTGTAAATCCGTTTAAAGAAAAGCAATCTATCGAATGGGGTTTTAAAGGAAGCATCAAAAACAATGATAATCCTTCTGTTTACGAATATTTTGAAAACAACCAATGGTTAATCGATACAAATTCGACCAATCATTTTGAATATAACGAACAAATTTATGCTGCGTACGCAAACTATAAATATCAATTGGAAAAATTGAATATTCAGGTTGGTTTAAGAACAGAATATACCGCGATAAATATTGATCAAAAGACTTTAAATGAAGAACATGCAACTGATTATTTAAAATGGTTTCCGAGTCTTTCGTTAAAGTACGAATTTACGAATAATCATTCTACACATGCTTCTTACAGTAAAAGAATCAACAGACCGAGTCAATTTGATTTGAATCCGTTTCGTTTTTACGATGATTCGTTCAATTATTCCCAAGGTAATCCGAATTTGATTCCTGAGATCACGCATGCAATGGAAATTGGCTATGTCTGGAAAAGCAACTTTATGGCTTCTGTTTATTTTAACAGCACTAAAGACGTTTTCACGGAAGTGTACAACTATAATCCAGACACCAATACAACGGTTACTACTCAAATCAATGTTGATAAATCATACAATTACGGAATCAACATTACGAATACAGCAGAATTTTATAAATGGTGGTCTGTGAATACTTTGTTCAATGTTTTTGAAAATAAATTCATGGGACAAGTTTTAAACAGCAACACCATTGATCCCATTATGACTTTGAATGTTAGCGTTCAAAATTCATTTACTATCAGTGATACTTGGAAAGCCGAAGGAAATGCACAATATCAGTCGAAATCAAATCTTGGGGTTTATCAGAGAGATGGTTTCTTCGATTTCAGCATCGGAATTTCTAAACAGGTTTTAGCTAAAAAGGGAAATGTCAAATTGAATTTTACTGATGTTTTCAATACCAATAATTTCTACATTAAGTCTGTAGTTGCGCAAACGGGTTTTGATAAAAGATATGATCTAGATAATCGTATTGCGACAATTGCATTTACATACCGCATTTAAAATTCGTTCTTTAAATACCTTGTTTTTTGTTTTTTTTTGTGTTAGTTAAGAGCCTGTTCCTTCAAACAGGCTCTTCTACTTTTATAGCATTATAATTCCTGAAAAACTTCGACCATTTCCTGAATTACTATTCTAATATCTTGTTCTGAAGTTCTCCAATTCACAAAAGATGCCCTAATTCCTTTTCGGTTTTGATAAACTGTCGGCGTCATAAAGACTTTTCCTCCATCATTTAACTGGGTTAAAAATTGAGTTACTTTATCCTGATTTTCATTTCCTTTTAAAGTAAAACAAACATTATTTAAACGAATCGGTGCAAGCAATTCGAAGTATTCCTGTTCTATTAATGCATTTGCAAAATGTAACGCCAAGGAAGTACTGTTTTCAATAATGTCTTTATAACCTTCTTTTCCATACGCTTTAAGCGAAAACCAAGCTGGCAACGCACGAAGTCGACGAGAATTTTCAGGAAGCACATTCAAATAATTAAAATTCTCTAACGGGTTTCCTAAATACGGCGCATTTGAATTTTGGAATGTTTCAACCTGAAGATGAATATGTTCTTTTTTAATTAAATAAAAAGCACTTTCATAAGGCACATTCAGCCATTTATGACAATCAATAGTAATACTGTCTGCATTTTCCCAGCCTTTTACTAAATGCTTGTATTTTTCTGAAACAGCGGCAAATCCGCCAAAAGCAGCGTCGATATGCCACCAGAATTTATATTTTTTTCTCAATTCTGAAATCGCTTCAAAATCATCAAAATCGGCTGTATTTACAGTTCCAGCACTCGAAATTAAGATAAAAGGTTTTCCGTTTAGACTTTCAATATTTTTTTCCAAATCTGAAATATCAATTGCTTCTCTATTGCCTTCGATTGTTTTTATCAAAGTATAATTCTGACTTCCAACACCTAACATTGAAAGTGATTTTATAGAAGAAGAATGTGGCGTTGCCGTTAAAATATTGATGGTTTCTGAAATTCCGTTTTTAGCAAAATCCTTTCCAAATTGCGCCCCAAACCATTGTCTTGCAACTCCCAAATTTGTGAAATTTGACATTGTTGCCCCAGTAACAAATCCGCCAGTGAAATCATCTGGTAAATCTAAAAGTTCTAACAACAGATTAATGGTCTCTGCTTCAATTAAAGCAGAAACTCCTCCCTGATTGCGAAAAGCCTGCGGATTCTGATCGTAAATCGCCGTAAGCCAATCTCCAACAATAGACGCTGGCGTTGAACCTCCGGTTACAAAACCCCAATATCTTGGACCTGGCAAAGCTACCATTAAAGGCGCTAATCTCTGATTGAATTCTTCCAAAGCTCCTAGAGAACCTAATCCAAGTTGGTTTAATTCTTTTTGAGAATCAATCGAATAACTATTTGAAGTCGGAATGCTTTCTATATTGTTTAGAAAATCAATTCCCTTTTGTTTTGTTTGCTCTAAAATATTGGAGAAATCGTTTAAATCTTGCTGTAATATTGAATTCATAAGATTGTTGTATTAGTTATGTCGCATAGATTACGCGAATAAAAAAAAGAGTATAAAAGTTTTTGTTGTTTGTATTAAAAAGC
The DNA here is from genome assembly GCF_020026915.1 of Flavobacterium potami. Lineage (GTDB taxonomy): Bacteria > Bacteroidota > Bacteroidia > Flavobacteriales > Flavobacteriaceae > Flavobacterium > Flavobacterium potami. Next base: position 166,627 of record NZ_JAINUY010000005.1, read on the forward strand.
TACCATTTTGTTTTCTCAGAGAACCTCGAAACCAGCATTGACGAAATCACATCACCATTGGCATTTAGCAAAGTCGCAATTGGGTCAACTAAAGTTCCTAAAATCATAGCTACTGGAAGCGCTTGTTCCATCGGAAAACCATAAACGGTAATGGCCAAAACTTCGCCGATATATCCCCCATTCGGAATTCCACCTTCAACAATAGAAACAATTATGGTGATTCCTAATGCCAAAAGAATAGTGGAAGGTTCTGTGAAATCTTTTCCAAACATGGAAAACAGAAAAGTAATTTTTAAGATGGAAGACATACTCGAACCATCTTTATGTAAAGGCGCTCCAAGCGGAATTACAAGGTTTCGAACATGCGCCGGAATTCCCATTTTTTGTGCAGCTTCCAAATTGGCAGGAATGGTTGCAATACTGCTGCAAGTTCCTATTGCCGTTAAAGAAGGTGTGATATTATTGCTCCAAAAGACTTTAAAAGCTCTTTTCCCGCCAGCAATAATAGCATACAAACTGAAAAAGGTAAAGAAATAAAAGATGCAAGCTGCATAATAAACCGCCATAGGTTTTGCATAAACGCCAAATAATTGAGGACCGAAAATCCCAACTTGATAAGCAAAATAAGCTCCTAGACCGATTGGTGCAAATTTCATGATGATATTCAACAATTGCTTCATCACTTCATTTCCAGAATCTAGAAAACTCTTGAAAGCTTTTCCTTTTTCTCCCGATTGTAAAGTGGCAAAACCAATTAAAAAGGAAAATATAATCAACGCCAACATGCTTTTTCGAGACAATAATTCTGAAAAATCATTTACTGTAACCAATTGTGCAATCTGATCGCCGACTGATCCTGATTTAATTTCTTCAAAAGGAAGTTTCGCAACAGCAATATCTTGATGAATTGGAAAAAGATAAACCGCAAAAACCATGACAATGGCTGAAATCAAAAGCGTCGAAAGGAAAACTAAAATCATTATTCCGAATAGTTTACCAAGCTTTTCTTTCTGTTCCAAATTCGCAACCGACGAACCAATTGTAAAGAAGATTAGCGGAATAATCGCAGTGAAAAGCAAATTCAGGAAAATATCTCCAATTGGTTTTATAATCAAAACTTTCTCTCCGAAAACTAACCCAAAAATACTTCCAACTATAATACCTCCAAGAAGCAAAAGTATACTGCTGTAACTTTGTAGAAAATTGATTTTTTTAGTTTCCATAATGATAAAAGGGTTATTTAAAGTTCAGCAACCTTTAGTTTTAAACACATAGAAACATAGATTTTTTTCTGGAAGAGGCGTTTGAAAGAAACTAGTTTCTAACACATAGCTATGTGAATTTATGCAAGTGAAACGTCTTTATTGATTCCAACAAACTATGTTTCTATGTGTTTAAATAAATTTATAGACGCTTTTATTTCTCAAGAACAATAGTAGTAAAAGCTCTGTCAACCAATTCTCCTGTTTTACTTTTAACTTTTTCGGTTTGAGTTTCGGTATAAACAATTTGAAAAGCTGTTTTCTCTATTAATTGCTGCGCTTTTTCGGTGCTGTAAAGCTCAAATTCAAACTGCGTAAAGGGCAACTTTTTCATAAAATCTTCTTCGGCAAATGTCAAACAGAAATTTCCATTTGGTTTTAAAACTCTATAGATTTCTGAAAGCAATTCCTCTGGCTTCTGCCAAAAATAAATGGTATTTACTGTGAATATTTTATCGAAAGATTCGTCTTCAAACGGAATCTTGTTTCCGTCATAAAGTGAAAAAAAGGCCTGTTTTTGAGAAACAAAATTTCTGTTGATTTGGCGTGCTTCCTGAAACATTAGTTCCGACATTTCGAGTCCGTAATATTTTAGGTTTTCTGCTTGTTCGAAAAGAAATTCAACATGGCCTGCGTTTCCGTGACCTAATTCTAGAATTTTATTTTCCTTTGAAATATTTAGATTTTGAATGGAATGTTTGGTCATATTGATGTTCGTTTCGTTCATCATATTTCCCATTTCGATTCCTTTTTCTCCTGATGGATGTTTTAATTGAGAAGCGATGGCTTGTAATTCTTCATTTTTCATGATGTAAAAATTTTAAGCTTCTAAATTAAGCAATTCCACGTTATGTTTGTCATTGCGAGGAACGAAGCAACTACAGCTACAAAATCACCAAAGAACATACTTCGTGAGATTGCTTCGTTCCTCGCAATGACCTTAAAAAACCTGACTAGCAATCTGACGAATATTCTCAGATTTACCCATTGAATAATAGTGTAAAAACGGAACTCCAGCTGCTTTTAATTCTAATGACTGCTGAATTGCCCATTCGATTCCGACTTGTTTGATTTCAGCGTTATTTTTGCATTTGTCTACCGCATCAATTAGATCTTCAGGTAAATCGATTCTGAAAATTTGAGGTAGAACTTGTAAATGTCTTTGAACAGCAATTGGTTTAATTCCAGGAATAATCGGAATTGTGATTCCCATTTCTCTTGCTTTTTCTACGAAAGCAAAATATTTAGCATTATCAAAAAACATCTGTGTTACTACATAATCAGCTCCTGCATCTACTTTTTCTTTTAATCTTTTTAAATCGGATTGCAAAGAAGGAGATTCTAAATGTTTCTCCGGATAACCCGCAACTCCAATACAGAAATCGGCTCTGTTATCAGTATCGATTACTTCATGCAGATATTGTCCAGAGTTTAAATCTTTAATTTGTTTTACCAAATCAATTGCATAATGATTTCCACCTGCTTTTGGTACAAAAGACTGCTCGTCTTTCATGGCATCTCCACGAAGTGCCATTACGTTATTGATTCCTAAATAATGACAGTCGACCAGCACGTACTCAGTTTCTTCTTTTGTAAAACCGCCGCAAAGCAAATGCGGAACTGTGTCAACATTGTATTTGTGTTTTATAGAAGCGCAGATTCCAAGCGTTCCCGGGCGCATACGAGTCAATTTTTTATCCAAAAGTCCGTTGCCTTTGTCAATATAAATGTACTCTTCACGAGAAGTCGTTACATCAATAAACGGCGGATTAAACTCCATCAACGGATCAATATTATCGTATAATTCCTGAATGCTTTTCCCCTTTTGAGGCGGAATAATTTCAAATGAGAATAATGTTTTTCCTTTGGCGTTTTCTATATGTTCTGTTACTTTCATTATTTGTTTTTTGTTTCAAGTTTGCTTCGCCAATTCGGCTAAAGCCTCGTGTCAGGTTTCAGGTTTCAAGTTCTCTACAGCAACTTGAAACTTGAAACCTGAAACAAAAATAACTTTTCGTTAATCTGCTATATTAGGGTTTAACCATTTCATGGCGTAATCAAGTGGTACATTTCGGCGTTTTGCGTAATCTGTAACCTGATCTTCTTTTATTTTTCCTAGTCCGAAATAGCGGCTTTTTGGATTTCCGAAATAATATCCAGAAACCGAAGAAGCTGGCCACATCGCCATACTTTCTGTCAGCTTCACTCCTGTTTGTTTTTCAACATCCAAAAGTTTCCAAATAGTTGGTTTCTCTAAGTGATCTGGACAAGCTGGATAACCTGGAGCAGGACGAATTCCTTTATAATTCTCTTTAATCAATTCTTCATTAGTTAAAGATTCTTCTGAATCGTAACCCCAAAAATCTTTACGCACTCTTTCGTGAAGATATTCGGCGAAAGCCTCAGCAAAACGATCTGCAAGCGCTTTAACCATAATCGAATTGTAATCGTCTAAATTCTTTTCGTATTCAGCAGCCCATTCGTCTACACCAAAACCAGTTGTTACACAGAAAGCCCCCATATAATCGTCTATTCCACTTTCTTTTGGTAGGATAAAATCCGCTAAAGCAGTATTTGGAGCGCCTTTTGTTTTTTGTCCCTGCACACGTAAAGTCAAGAATTTCTCTAACACTTTTCCATTTTCATCACGCAATTCGATATCGTCGTCGTCCACCTGATTGGCAGGGAATATTCCGTAAATACCTTTTGCTTTTAGTTTTTTCTCTTCCAAAATAACTTTTAACATTGCCTGAGCATCCGCAAAAACAGAAGTCGCTTCTTTACCCACAACCTCATCAGTTAAAATTGCTGGATATTTTCCGTGCAATTCCCAAGTTTGGAAGAACGGTGTCCAGTCGATATACGGAACCAAAACATCCAATTCTACTTCGATGGTTTGTGCTCCAATTACTTTTGGTTTAACTGGAGTATATTCAGACCAATCCAATTGCAACTTATTTTTACGAGCTTCTTCAATTGTCAGGAAGTTTTTATCTCTCGAACGATTTAAAAACGTCTCTCTAAAAGAATCGTATTCTGCACGAATATCTGCTGCATATATTTTTCGGTTATGATCTAACAGGTTTCCTGCAACAGTAACGGCTCTCGAAGCATCGTTTACGTGAATTACAGTTTCTCTGTATTGAGGTGCAATTTTCACGGCTGTATGCGCGCGCGAAGTCGTTGCCCCACCAATCATAATCGGGATTTTAATATTTTGTTTGTCTAATTCTTTAGCTAAATAAACCATTTCGTCAAGCGAAGGCGTGATCAATCCGCTTAATCCGATAATGTCTACTTCGTGTTCGATTGCCGCTGCAATGATTTTCTCCGGAGCAACCATTACACCTAAATCTACAATCTCATAATTGTTACAAGCCAAAACAACTGAAACGATGTTTTTTCCAATATCATGAACATCACCTTTTACAGTCGCCATCAAGATTTTTCCGTTTCCTTGTTTGTCACCTGCTTGTTTACTTGCTTCAATAAATGGCAATAAATAAGCAACGGCTTTTTTCATTACACGAGCCGATTTAACTACCTGAGGAAGGAACATTTTTCCGCTTCCGAATAAATCTCCAACGACATTCATTCCGGCCATTAAATTGATCTCGATAACTTCAATTGGTTTCGTTGCCGCTAAACGTGCTTCCTCAACATCTTCTTCAATAAAAGCATCAATTCCTTTTACTAAAGAATGCGTAATACGATCCTGCACCGATCCTAAACGCCATTCCTGAACGGCTTTTTCGTCGCTTTTTACTTCGCCTTTTACATTTTCAGCAAAATCTAAAAGTCTTTCTGTAGCATCGTCGCGTCTATCTAAAATTACGTCTTCAACGTGTTCTAATAAATCTTTCGGAATATCATCGTAAATCGTCAACATTTCTGGATTCACGATTCCCATCGTCATTCCTTCCTTAATCGCGTGGTATAAAAACACCGAGTGCATCGCTTCACGAACAACGTCATTTCCTCTAAACGAAAACGAAACATTACTTACACCACCACTAATATGTGCATGTGGCAAGTTTTCGCGAACCCATTTTGTTCCTCTAAAAAAGTCCAATGCATTCAGGCGGTGTTCTTCCATTCCTGTTGCCACTGGGAAAATGTTCAAATCGAAAATTATATCTTGTGGAGGGAAACCAACTTTGTTCACCAAAATATCATACGAACGCGCACAAATTTCCACACGACGATCATAATTATCAGCCTGACCTACTTCGTCGAAAGCCATAACAATAGCCGCCGCACCGTAACGCTTGATTAATTTGGCATGGTGAATAAAGGCTTCTTCTCCTTCTTTTAACGAAATCGAGTTTACAACACTTTTTCCTTGTACTACTTTGAGACCTGCTTCGATAATTTCCCATTTCGAACTGTCGATCATAATCGGCACTCTCGAAATATCTGGTTCTGCAGCAATTAAGTTTAGGAATTTGGTCATGGCATTTACACCGTCCAACATTCCCTCATCCATATTAATATCGATGATTTGCGCTCCTCCTTCTACCTGCTGTCTTGCAATATCAAGTGCCTCGTCATATTTCTCTTCCTTGATTAATCGAAGGAATTTTCGCGAACCCGTTACATTCGTACGCTCTCCAACGTTTACAAAAACGCTTTCTGGCGTAATAATCAAAGGTTCTAATCCTGATAATACAAGGTCTCTTCTTTTTTCAGTCATTTTCTTTAAAGTTGCTAAGCTTCTGAGGTGCTTAGGTTCTAAGTTTTTTATTTTTATTTCTTTCCTGCGAGGTTTTTAAAACCTTGTAGGTATTTATGTTTATTATTTTTGGCGTGATTCGCCGCGGCGAACCGGGCTATCCGTTACAAGTCCTCGCCTGTTCGTTCCTCACGGCTGTGGGCTTTTCACTTCTATCCCTCACGCAGACTCGGTTTCATAAGAAATCAATATTTCTTTTTAATTATTTAAAATGAATATCCGATTTTTCATTTCTCTTAGTTCTTGTTTTTCATACAAGACATTCCAAATCTCGGTGTATAAATCCAAAAAAGATTTCGCTTTTTTATCATTTAGAGCATTTGTCCACCCGTCATTATAACTCACCATTTTTCTTTCTCCATTTACATTAGCAACGATTACTCGTGTAAAGCTTGGATCCTTGATTTTTATTTCGCCTATTGGTTCAAATTTCATTGGCATTTTCAAAAAATTACTTTTCTGAATCAATGAATATATTTTTTCTTTTTCCTTTTCTGTTAATGCAATTTTTAAAACTCTTTCTTCTTCTAAATATTTTCGAGAAAAGCTATTTAATTGAGAATTATAACTATCGATTCTACCGTCATTAATTACAAAATAAAAATCAGATGGAATTTCTCTTTTGACCATCAATGAATATTTTTCACTTCTAAAACCAAACAAACCAAAAAGTATAAAAACAACGGATAATATTCTTATTGGCTTCATCGACAGTAATTCTTATTTATTCAAAAACCGGCGCCACTCTCGGCTTATAATCCTTCGCAACTTCTGCCATTAATCGAATATGATCTGGAGTTGTTCCACAACAACCACCAATGATATTGATTAAATTATCTTCTAAATATTCTTTGATGAATGCCTGAGTTTGTTCTGGCGTTTCATCGTATTGTCCGAAAGCGTTTGGCAATCCTGCATTTGGATGCGCTGAAACATTAAAGCTTGTGTTGTGCGCTAATGTTTTTAAATACGGTTTCAATAAATCTGCTCCTAAAGCACAATTGAAACCAACACTTAGTAACGGAATATGTGAAACTGAAATCAAGAATGCTTCAACCGTTTGCCCAGAAAGCGTTCTTCCTGAAGCATCTGTAATCGTTCCTGAAACCATGATTGGAATATCGATATTGCGTTCTTCTTTTACTTCTTCAATTGCAAAAAGTGCTGCTTTTGCGTTTAATGTGTCGAAAATCGTTTCTACTAAAAGTAAATCGCAACCTCCGTCCATTAAAGCTTCTACTTGCTCTTTGTATGCAATTCGCAAATCGTCGAAAGTTACGGCTCTGTAACCTGGGTCGTTTACGTCTGGTGACATACTTGCCGTACGGTTTGTTGGTCCGATTGAACCGGCTACAAAACGTGGTTTCTCTGGATTTTTTTCTGTGAATTCATCCGCAACTTCTCTCGCCAATTTAGCCGATTCATAGTTTAATTCGTAAACCAAATCTTCCATGAAATAATCGGCCATACCAATTGTAGTTCCAGAAAATGTATTGGTTTCTACGATATCTGCACCTGCATCAAAATAGGCAGCATGCACCGCACGAATTGCTTGTGGCTGTGTTAGGGATAATAAATCGTTGTTTCCTTTTAACGGATGCGGGAAATCTTTGAAACGCTCGCCACGAAAATCTTCTTCGGAGAAGTTGTAACGCTGTAACATGGTTCCCATTGCTCCGTCAAGGATTAGGATATTTTTCTTTATTGCTTCTTGAATTGTAATCGACATATCTTTTTTGTTTTAGCTTCTAAGACGCTATCCCGATAGCTATCGGGACTTAGATGCTAAGTTTTTTATTCACATTAATTCCAAAAGTGCACTATTGCTGGCTCATTAGCCCCGATTGAAGTGGAAATCCTTTTGCTTTTTTCTTTAAAAAGCAAAAGATTGCAACGAAAAGCGGGAACTATTGACTGCAAAAATGCGCCAATGATTCGCTCTTTACTGAAATTGCTTTCAGTAAGTTATTTGTATGTTGTCTGGAAAAGTTTTGAGAAATACGAGAATGTATTTGTGTTATCTATCTTAAATACCGTGTGTTTACGGTAAAAAGTAGAATTTAGCACCTTCTTTATAGTAAAGGGTTGCTAAGGTTTCATTGGGTCTATCCCTCCGCCTTTCGTGATAACGAACAATAAATTTTAAGAACAGTGCAAAGGTATGAAATGGCAATACGATTTGCAAATGTTTTTTTGAGGTTCTAAGGTTCTAAGATGCTGAGTGGCTAAGTTTTTCTTTTTAGGTTTTATCTTTTGAGAATACTTTCATTATTTTTCAATGTCGTTTTTCTTCTTACTTGCTTTTGCAATCGGATTAAAATCTAAACATTGTTGCAACCAAAATTCTAAATCTTGCTTTTTTGTCCATGCATTTTCTGTAACGAAAATATAGTTCTTCATGGGTTTTTCAGCATTTGGCATTGCGAGTACATCATCTTTTTCTATTGCGTCTAGATAAGCTTCATCATCAATTATGCAAAGCAAAAGATTTTCATTCAATTTCTTATCTAGACGGGTTCCGCAACACATTTTGTTATCTACCATAAACACAATTCCGCCAAACATTTTCTTCTCAAAAAAATCAGCTTCTTTGTACTGAAGAAATGTTCGGATTCTCTGTGCGTTATTTTCGTCGTAAGCCATTTTTTTCTGCTTTATATTTTGAGAATCTTTTCATCACTTCTTCATGTTCTACAAATTCATTTGCCTCTGCCTGTTGAAGTCCAGTTTCGATTTCTTCCCTTTCTTCTTTTGATAAATTTTCAAACCAATCTTTTTGATTTAAATTAAAACCATTATCTTTTTCTAAATCCATAAATAATCAAATTCAACAGCTTAAAGATATAAAATAAAAAAGCCCAAACTTTTAAAAGTTTGGGCTTTACAATATTTAAAAATCTTAGCAACTTAGAACCTTAGTATCTTAGCATCTTTAAGATTAAACAATCGCTTTAACAACTGCCTTCGGAGCTTCTTTACGAGTTCCGTCGAAACCGTCTACTCCAGATACTGTTGTATATTTTAATACGTATTTTTTACCTGGATTAACGATTGAGTAAGCAGCCTGACACATTAAAGTTGCTTCGTGGAAACCACAAAGGATTAGCTTTAATTTTCCAGGGTATGTGTTGATATCTCCAATAGCGAAGATTCCCGGAATGTTTGTCTGGTAATCTAACGCATTGTTTACTTTAATGGCATTTTTCTCGATTTCTAATCCCCAGTCTCCAATTGGACCTAATTTTGGCGTTAATCCGAAAAGTGGGATGAAATAATCACAATCAATTTTGCGGTGCGCTCCGTTTTCTTCAATATCTAATGATTCTACGTGTTCAGCACCATTGATTCCGATTACCTCTGCTGGAGTGATTAATTTGATTTTTCCAGCTGATTTTAATTCTTGTACTTTTTCTACAGAATCTAAAGCTCCTCTAAATTCATTTCTACGGTGAATTAAAGTTACTTCTGAAGCTACATTTGCTAAGAAAATTGACCAGTCTAATGCTGAATCTCCTCCTCCTGCAATAACAACTCTTTTATCTCTGAATTTCTCAGGATTTTTGATGAAGTATTTTACTCCTTTATCTTCATAAAACTCGATATCTTCGATAAGTGGTTTACGAGGCTCGAAACTTCCTAAACCTCCAGCGATTGCAATAACTGGCGCGTGGAATTTAGTTCCTTTGTTTGAAGTTACGATGAAACTTCCGTCTTCTTGTTTATCGATTGTTTCTGCACGTTCTCCTAAAGTAAAACCTGGCTCAAATTGTTTGATTTGCTCCATTAGTCCGTCTACAAGGTCTCCTGCTAAAACTTCTGGGAATCCAGGAATATCATAAATTGGCTTCTTAGGATATAATTCTGAAAGTTGTCCACCTGGCTGTGGTAAAGCATCTAAGATGTGACATTTCAATTTTAATAATCCTGCCTCGAAAACGGCAAATAAACCTGTTGGTCCTGCTCCAATTATAAGTATATCTGTTTTAATCATTATGGTGTTGTTTATAATCATTCTTAATAACGCAAAGAAACGAATAAATCCTTGTACTTTCAATGATTTTTATCATTTATTTCTTTCCGAAACTTTTTTACTCTTTATTTTTTAATGAAGAAGTAATCTCATTCATTCTTTTAACCTTCTCTTCAAAATTACCTTTTAGCGTTTTTCGGTATTCGTTCAGATTTTCAACCATTTGATTGATGTCTTCCGGAATTACTTCTTCAAAAAACTCTCTAAGCCTTTTGGCTGTTGTTGGCGATTTTCCGTTAGTCGAAATGGCAATTTTCACATTTCCTTTTGTTACGATTCCGCCCAAATAATAATCACATAAATCTGGCGTATCGGCGATATTGCAAATCAAATAACGCTTTCTGGCTAAATCGTACACTTTTTTATTTATTTCTAAATTGTCCGTACACGCAATCACCATGTGGCGCTTTTTGAGCATTTTCTTTTTAAACTTCGATTTTGTCAATTTTATCGAAGGGTGCTGTTCTGCCAGAATTTTTATTTCTAAATGAAATTCTTTTGCTACTACCTCAACATTTGCATTCGGACTTGATTTCAGCAAGAAAGAAAGCTTTTCCAGACCTACATTTCCTCCGCCTACAATTAATACGTTTAAATTGTGAAGCTTTAGAAATATTGGATATAATTCGTTTTGTTCCATTTTAATTTATTTTCATCCAATCAAAATTAGATGATTTACCGATCAGATGTTCCTAACGGAACATTTTTTATTTGGAAACATTATTTTTTTTCTACCGACCAATTGTTCCTAACGGAACATTATTGAAACCGTTTATTTTTTAGCAACGAATTGGTTTTGTCGAAACATTTTATCCAACTCTTTTTTTTGACAAAATTCTTCGTAAAATCCTTTTAATTTATGGCTTTCGCGGACCACTTCGCCTAAAACGATAATGGCTGGAGAACCTAATTCTTTTTCTTTTACGATTTCTAAAATCGAATCGACTGTTCCTACGCCTAGTTTTTCTTCTGCTGTTGTTCCGTTTTGGATAATGGCAACTGGCAGATTTCCTTTGTTTTCTTTTTGAAACAAATCGATAATCTGAGGCAGTTTGTGCATTCCCATCAAGATTACAACTGTTGCAGAAGATTGCGCTGCCAAAGCTACATCTGAAGATAATTTCCTATCTGATGTTGTACCTGTAATCGCCCAAAAACTTTCCGAAACTCCTCTTTTTGTAATGGATATTCCCTGACTTGCGGGAACTGCCACTACAGATGAAATTCCGGGAATAACAATCGTTTCAATTCCGAAACTTTCTGCAAATTCTATTTCTTCGCTTCCTCTTCCAAAAATAAACGGGTCTCCGCCTTTTAACCGAACTACATTTCCATACGTTAAAGCATTATCCACAATCAATTGATTGATTTGATCTTGCGTGTATGCATGGTTTCCAATTCTTTTTCCGACAAAAATCTTGATGGCATTTTTTGGTGCGTAATCCAGAATTTCTTCGTTGGCTAAGGCGTCATATAAAACCACATTAGCTTCAGCCAGTGCTTTTACAGCTTTTAGCGTCAATAATTCGGGATCGCCCGGACCTGCACCGACTAAAGTTATTTTTGGTTTTATATTAAGCATTTGCTAATTCTTGTGCTCTGAATGTTTCGATTTTATCAAAGAAAACGGTTGCTTGCGCGATGTAATCTTTAGCGAAAGCTTCAGATGGTTCATTTTTATTGATTTGGTAAACCAAGTCTTTAAAAGTTGAATTTAATTCGATTTTATTCGTATCAATAAAAACAGTGTCAAACAAATCAACGATTCCTGCGTGGTGGTTTGTTTTTTGGTTTTCAGCCAATAACAAAGCTTTTGCTCCATTTACAAATCCAGCGTAAGCGTGATAAATTGCATCTGACCATTTTTTCTCGTCGAAAGATTCTTGAGCCAAAATCAATTTCTCTTTAGCCTCAAACAATAAAGTTGCTACTAAATCGATCACAACACCAGCACATTCTCCAACTCCAACTGCTTTTACGTAGTTATCTGCGTTACCCCAATCTACAAAATCAGCTTCTGTTAGATTCGTTACATCTGCTAAAGGTTTTAAGATTTCATAGAAATATTTCTCTCCTTTTGCATCATAATAGTTTAGGAATTTTTCTCCATTCGCATTAGCGTCAAAATCATTTAAGATCGTACGCAAAGCTTCCGGACCTCTTCTACTTGGAATTTTGATTACTTTATCAGCAAAACGTCCTTCTCCATTTCCTAATCTTCCCCCTCCCAATAAAACTTGTAATGCCGGAGCTACTAATTTTCCTGAGTTGATAGACATTCCTTGGAAACCAATTGCAGACATATTATGTTGCCCACAAGCATTCATACAGCCTGAAATTTTAATTTCGATTTCGCGGTTGTTTAAATATTGAGGATATTCTGCACTTAAAACTCTTTCTAATTCTTCGGCAATACCAGTACTGCTTGCAATCCCCAAGTTGCAAGTATCGGTTCCTGGACATGCCGTAATATCTCCAACTGAATTATATCCTAAATGAACAAAGTCTAATTTGGCTAATTCTTGATAAAAGAAAGGAAGATTCTCTTCTTTTACGTGACGTATTACAATATTTTGACGCAATGAAAAACGCAATTCGTTTGCTGCGTAATTTTTAATTAAATCTGCTAATAATCTTGCTTTATCAGTATAAAAATCACCTAATAAAACTTTGATTCCGATAGCATAATATCCTGCTTGTTTTTGTGCAATTACGTTCGATTTTTTCCAAGCTTCATAAGCCGCTGAATCTTCGATGGTAACTTGTGGCACTTCTAAAAGTGGTTCTGGAATTGGGCCATCAAAAGCAGTGGTGTCGATTTCGTATGTTTCAAAAGCGATTGCTTTTTTCTCTTTTTCAACTAAATCAAGGAAAACATCTTTCCCCATTTCTTTGATTAAGAATTTCATACGCGCTTTCATTCTTTTTGCACGCTCACCGTATCTGTCGAAAATACGGATGATTCCTTCTGCTGTTGGAATAATTTCGTTAACCGGAATAAACTCTGAAAGTAATTCGGCGTGTGCTGGCTGAGATCCTAAACCTCCTCCAAAAACTACTTTAAATCCTTTTTGTCCGTCTTTGATTTTTGGAATAAATCCTAAATCATGTAAATAACTCAAAGCAGTATCTTCATCTGAAGAAGAGAACGAAATTTTGAATTTACGTCCCATTTCTTGACAGATTGGGTTTCTTAATAAGTATTGAAACATTCCGTGTGCATAAGGCGAAACATCGAATGGTTCGTTTACATCTACACCAGCTAATTCGCTTCCTGTAATATTTCTAACGGTATTTCCACAAGCTTCACGCAAAGTAATATCATCTTTTGCCAATTCTGACCAAAGTTCAGGCGTTCTGTCCAAGCTCACATAGTGAATCTGAATATCCTGACGCGTTGTAATATGCAGACGTCCAGTAGAATATTTATCTGAAACTTCCGTAATTCTTCTCAATTGCTCGCTGGTCACTTTACCATAAGGCAATTTGATACGAATCATCTGAACGCCTTCCTGACGCTGACCGTAGATACCACGCGCTAAACGAAGGCTGCGAAAACGCTCATCATCAATTTTTCCTCCACGGAATAAGTGAATCTTTTTTTCTAATTCGATAATCTCCTTCTGAACTACCGGATTTTCTATTTCTGTTCTAAAACTTTCCATTTCTCTTTAGTTGTTGGTTGTCTTGTTGTTAGTTTTTGGTTTTGATGAAAAACGTCAACTATCAACTGTTTAGCGAATAAACCCTACTCCTGCTGTTGTGTTCGTTGCTGTATCGATTAAGATAAAAGCTCCGTTTGATTTGTTTTCGTTGTAAGCGTCAAAATATAAAGGCTTGCTTAATTTGATGCTCACTTCTCCGATTTCGTTTATCGCTAATTGTGAAGCTTCTGTTGTTCCTGAATAATCAGTTGCAATCGTGTTTTTAATGCTTTCTACTTTTGCTAAAACTCTGTTCGTATTGTGCTGTACTAAATATTTAGTTCCTGGAACCAATTTTTTACTGTCCATCCAGCAAACTGTTGTTGTTATATCTTTTTCAATTCTTGGAAGCTCGTCTGATTTTACAATCATGTCACCTCTCGTAACATTGATATCATTTTCTAATTCGATTGTCACTGAAGAACCTGCAGAAGCTTCGTCAAATGATTTATCGAAAAAGTGAATTTTAGTCACTTTTGATTCTGTTAAAGAAGGAAGAACTGTTACAGCATCTCCAACTTTAATAGAGTTTCCGTATAATTTCCCAGCGTAACCTCTGAAATCGTGGTATTCTTCAGTTTTTGGACGAATAACCGTTTGAACTGGGAAACGTGCTTTTCCTGGCTCGTAAACATCATGAGAATGTAATCCTTCTAAATGTTCCAAAACTGTTTGTCCGTCGTACCAAGGCATATTCTCCGATTTGTCCACAACGTTTCCACCGTTGATTGCGCTTAACGGAATGTAGCTTACGTTTTGTTCTTTGAAAGTACTTTTTGCATTTAAAGCCTCAAAATCAGCTTTGATTTTATTGAAAACTTCTTCAGAGTAATCTACTAAGTCCATTTTGTTGATGGCAACGATTACTTCTTTAACTCTCAATAAATTATTGATAAAAAAGTGACGGTAAGTCTGCTCAATAACTCCTTTTCTAGCATCAATCAAAATGATAGAAACTTGAGAAGTTGAAGCTCCTGTAACCATGTTTCTAGTATATTCTACGTGCCCTGGAGTATCGGCAATAATGTAACTTTTCTTTGCAGTCGAAAAATAAATATGCGCAACGTCAATCGTGATTCCTTGCTCTCTTTCTGCTACTAATCCGTCAGTTGCCAAAGAGAAATCTAAATAATCGTATCCTTTTTGTTTACTGCTTTTTTCGATTGCTTCAATTTTATCTGTAGTCAATGATTTTGTATCGTACAACAATCTCCCGATCAAAGTACTTTTTCCGTCATCTACACTTCCTGCTGTTGCTATTTTTAAAACGTCCATTCTAATATTTTTGTTTCAAGTTTAAATTTTGTTTCAAGTTTCAAGTTTTGAAAATCTTTATCTAAAATTTAAATCTGTATGTTTTTTTGATTCTACTTTTTAATTATCAATTGTCAATTATTAATTATCCAATTAAAAATATCCTTGTTGTTTTCTTTTTTCCATTGCAGCTTCAGAACGTTTGTCATCGATTCTGGCTCCTCTTTCAGAAATTGTTGATGATCTGATTTCCCCAACCACTTCTTCGATTGTTGCTGCGTAAGATTCAACAGCCGCTGTACAACTCATATCTCCAACGGTTCTGAAGCGAACAATTCTTTCTTCGATTTGTTCGTCTTCTTCTTGGTACACAAAAGGAGAATGCGACCAGATTAAACCGTCTCTCAAAAAAACTTTTCTTTTATGTGAGAAATAGATTGATGGAATCTCGATTTGTTCTTTTTCGATATAACTCCAAACATCTAATTCTGTCCAGTTTGAAATTGGGAAAACACGAACGTTTTGACCATTTTCGATTTTTCCATTTAAGATATCAAACAACTCAGGTCTCTGATTTTTTTCATCCCATTGTCCGAAATCATCACGAACAGAGAAAATACGTTCTTTAGCTCTTGCTTTTTCTTCATCACGACGTGCACCACCAATACAAGCATCAAACTTAAATTCTTCAATTGCATCCAAAAGTGTTGTAGTCTGCAAGCTGTTACGGCTTGAATATTTTCCAGTTTCTTCAACTACTTTTCCTTCATCAATAGCATCCTGAACATTACGAACGATCAACTCTAAACCTAATTCTTCTACCAATTTATCTCTGAAAGCAATTGTTTCAGGGAAATTGTGTCCCGTATCAACGTGCAAAAGAGGAAACGGAATTTTAGCAGGGAAAAATGCTTTTTGCGCTAAACGCACCAATGTAATAGAATCTTTTCCTCCTGAGAAAAGTAAAACCGGTTTGTCAAACTGTGAAATTACTTCTCTGAAAATGTATATCGCTTCACTCTCTAAAGCGTTTGTTTTTAATACTGAACTCATTGTGTTTTTGTTTGATATTTTATTTGTTTCAAGTTTTAGGTTTCAGGTTTCAAGTTGGCTCCTGATCTAAAAATCTCCACTTCTTTATTCTATAATCTATATTCTATTCTCTGCAGAATCTTGCCTCTTTCTTCTTGCTTCTACCTAGTCTTTTTTAGCACTATGAAGTCCGCATTCCTTATGGCTTGATTCCCACCACCATCTTCCGGCTCTGATATCTTCACCTGGGAAAATTGCTCTTGTACAAGGCGCGCATCCAATACTTACGAAACCTTGTTTGTGTAAAGCATTTTGAGGAACATTATTTTCTGAAAGATAGGTTTCAACTTCTTCTAAAGTCCATTTTAATAACGGATTGAATTTGATGATTTCGAAACCTCCGTCGTATTCAAACAAACTTAAATCTTGTCTGTTTTCTGATTGTTCTGCCCTTAAACCTGTAATCCAAACTGAATTTCCTGCTAAAGCTTTTCTCAACGGAACAACTTTTCGAATAAAACAGCACTCTTTTCTGTTTTCAACTGAATCGTAAAAGCTGTTTGGGCCTTTAGTTTTCAGAAGATTTTCAACTGAAGCCGCTTCTGGAAAAAACACTTCGATTGGTCTTTTGTATTTTTTTAATGTTTTATGAAAAACATCGTACGTTTCCTGAAACAATCTTCCTGTATCTAAAGTAAATACCGTAATATCGGTGTTACTTTTTGCAATAAAATCAGTAATTACCTGATCTTCCTGACCGAAAGATGTAGAAAAAATTACTTTTCCCGGAAATTCTTTTGCTAAAAAAACTAAGGTTTCGTCAAGCGAAAGATCTTTTGTTTTCTCTAATAATTCTTGTACAATAATCGCACTCATAATCTTTATTCCTTTCTAAAATCATCTTTTACAATAATTTAGATAATGTTTTTAAACTCAATATTATAATTAGAACTCCAACCGCAACCATCATTGGTTTTCTTTTGATTTTATTTACCAAATAAGCTGCTAATGGCGCTGAAATAACTCCTCCTAAAATCAATCCTATAATAATCTGCCAGCCGTGGATTCCGCCAAAAAGCATGAAAGTTATTCCGCTTGCAAACGAAATCGCAAACTCTGCCGCATTCACAGATCCTATTGTATATTTTGGATTTCTTCCTCTTCCTAATAATGTGGAAGTCACGATCGGACCCCAGCCTCCTCCTCCAACAGAATCCATAAAACCTCCAAACACTGCCAAAACGCCTAATTTTTTGGTTTTCTTTTTCTCTACATTTTTTCTAAGAGCTTTTCTGATGATTACAACCGCCAGAATAATCATGTAAACCGCAATAAATGGCTTGATAATATCTCCGTCAATAACATCAGATAATAAATAAGCTCCTGTAATCGATCCTAAAACTCCGGGAATCAATAGATGTTTTACCAATTTCTTATTGATATTACCAAAGCGGTGGTGCGAAAGCGCCGATGCCCCAGTTGTAAACATCTCTGAAACGTGAACTGCCGTACTACTCAAAACTGGCGAAACTCCATAAGCCAATAAAAATGATGTAGAAGTTGCTCCATATCCCATTCCTAAAGCGCCATCTACTAATTGTGCAAAAACACCAATTAAGAAAAACGCTAAAAGGTTTTCATCAAATCCCTGAACAAAACCATCCCATGAAAATTCAGCGTGATGATTATAAATTAATGTAACTGCCAAACCTAACAGCAAAACAACAGGTATTACAACCCATAACTTTTCTTTTAGTAAAGAATCAGACTTTACTACAGCGCTGTCTAACTTAAGTTCATTTCCCATATTTTTAAGAATTGTTTTTGTTCTTAAAAATCCATTACCCTATCGGCTTAGTAGATTACTTTGCAAAAGTACTATATATTTCGAAATATCAAAACAATATATTCACTTTTTTACATAAGCTATTGTCTTATAAACCAAGATAAAAGACATTTAAAAAAGAATTAGTGATTATTTTAACAAATTAAATGTTGCGACTTACTATTTTAACAACACACTCCAATTTTGTGATTCACAAAAATAAGCATTTAATCTCTACCAAATCTATAGGATAATTATAAAATTGTTATTATTTTTGCGCCAAATTATTTTTATGGATTTTCAGATTGGTCTTGTAATAGCAGGTTTAGTAGTTGGGTTTATTGTTGGGTTAACTGGTGTAGGTGGAGGTTCTTTAATGACTCCTATTTTATTGTATTTTGGAATTCCGCCAACAAAAGCTGTTGGAACTGATTTACTTTACGCTGCTTTTACCAAAGCCGGAGGAATATTTGTCCACAACAAAAAAGGAAATATCAATTGGAAAATTACAGGTTGGTTAACTTTAGGAAGTGTTCCTGCTGCTCTTATAACTTTATGGATTTTAAACAGCATTAAAACTGATGTCGAAACAATAAACAGTGTTATTAAACAAAGCTTAGGCTGGGCTTTATTGTTTACTTCGGTAGCTATTATATTCAAAAAAAAGCTTTTAGTTTTTTCTCAAAAACATGCTGGAGATAAATTTCACAGCGAAAGCACTACTCAAAATATGTTGACAATTGGAATTGGAGTTTTATTAGGAGCAACTGTAACTTTAACTTCTATTGGAGCTGGGGCATTAGGAACGGTAACTTTATTTTTCCTTTATCCATTATTACCAACTCCACGTTTGGTTGGAACTGAAATTGCACACGCGGTTCCCTTAACTTTAGTTGCAGGTCTTGGACACGCAACTATGGGAAATTTAGATTTAGGACTATTGGGTCAGTTATTAATGGGATCGCTTCCTGGAATCTATATGGGAAGTATGTTAAGCGGAAAAGTTCCAGATCAATTCCTTAGAAATGCAATTGCTATAATGCTTTTTATGGCTGGATATAAATTGATCTCTTAATATAAATTTTAAACCATATAAGTAATATAAGTTCATTTTAAACTTTGCCTAAAGCTAGATTAAATGAACTTATATTACTTATATGGTTTATTTTTTTTTAGAATGCTATATCTGCCAAAGAATTACTTTCTAATATTTTAAGTGTATTATCACGAACTTCTGTCATTAAACGTCTTGCAGCGCAGGTAGTTTCATCATCACAATCATCGCATCTTTCGTAGAAATTATGACTCGCACAAGGCAACAATGCGATTGGACCTTCTAGAATTCGGTAGACTTTCGCCATACTAATATCTTTCGGATCTTTTATTAGATAATAACCGCCTCCTTTTCCTTTTTTGGCTCCAAGAAAACCTGAGTTTCTAAGCAATAACAAAATACTTTCCAGAAATTTGATTGAAATATGTTCACTTTTCGCAATTTCAGCTATTTGTACCGGTTCATTATTCTCACGTCTGGCTAAATAAGTTAAAGCTTTAATTCCGTATTTTGTTTTCTTTGAAAGCACTCATGTAAATTTTAGATTGCAGAATTTAACTCACAGCAAACTCTTGCAAATTATTGAATAACAAAAGTATGCTTTTTGTTTGAACTATCACAAAGAATAAAGTTAAATTCTACTAAATCTATCAGATTACTTCCTTTTCTCCGATTAAATCTAAAGAATAAAAAATTTCCATGTCTTGTTCTAAATCTTTTTTCTCCACAACGTAGGTTTTAGAAAAGGAATCATGCCAAAATCTTGCTGATTTACTTAAAAATGAGAATGCTTCAAATGGAATGAGACGACATAAAGTTCGAAGGCAAATAATTTTAAAACTAGGTTTTATACCATTTTCATCTACCACAATACTCCCCGTAATAATTTTACCAATTGTCCTTCCAAAAAGACTTTCAAAAAACAAATAATAAATCACTGCAAAAGAAAGATATGTCCCTACCGCTCCCATACTAATTATGATTTCTACCCAAACACTATAAATATCCCATTGGAATACATTTCCTGTAATTACAACTAGAAGAGTAAAAACAAAAATACTTACTGAAATAAAAACAAAATCAATAATACCGTTAAAAAAACGATCACGATCAGAAGTTAATAATTTCTTTTCCAGTACATATGTAGAATCAGCCATTTTTCGTTTTGATTATTTGATATTCAAGATTCACAAAAATATATCTTTTACTGAATTAATTACAAAAAATTACTACAAATTAAAGATGCATTTTCTTTTTCTTGATATAAAAGATGATCCTGATTTCCAATAATCCGATTTGAAATTTTTAAATCTAAAAACCAATTATCATCTGGTGCATTTAAATCTTTATCCCCAAAATAAAGCTTGATTTTGCAAGCGGGAGCTTCAGTTTCAAAACGCAGTCTTGTCGAAGAAACAGCTACCAATTCTGTCACTTTTAAACCTCTTAAAGAAGTTTTCCAAGCAATTGTTCCGCCAATACTGAAACCTAAAATTGTAACATTATCCTTTTCTGAATTCAATAAATTAATTACTGCTTTTTCAATTCCCCCATTCAAAAATTGATTATGAATTTCCTTTTCATTAATTAATGAATCGATATGAGCTAGTTTTAAAACATCATAATATTGAACATCAAATTTCGATTCTAAAATTTCGATGTAATTCTGAATCCATTCCGGATTGCCTCCAAATAAATCTGACAACAAAAGCAATCTTGGTTTTTTCATATTTTGCAAAACTAAAATTAAAAAAGGGCTATTTTTTTAAAAAAAATAGCCCTTCAAAAGTATTATATTTTATGTTTAAGCCAAAGCTTGTTTTAAATCTGCAATTACATCTTCAACAGTTTCTAAACCAACAGAAACACGAACCAAACCTTGCGTGATTCCTACTGCTAATTGATCTTCTTCAGATAATTTGCTGTGTGTTGTTGATGCTGGATGCGTAACAATCGTTTTTACATCGCCAATATTTGCCGAAAGTGAACAAAGTTTAATCTTGTCTAGGAATTTTCTACCCGCTTCAAGACCTCCTTTAATCTCGATCGCAATAATGTTACCACCTAAACGCATTTGTTTTTTGGCGATTTCATATTTTGGATGCGATTTCAAGAATGGGTATTTAACACTTTGTACATTCGGATGACTTTCTAAAAATTCAGCAACTTTTAAAGCATTTTCACAATGTTTGTCTACACGAACCGCCAAAGTTTCTAAACTTTTTGATAAAACCCAAGCGTTAAACGGTGACATTGCTGGCCCTGTATTTCTTGAAAACAAATATATTTTACGAATCAATTCTGCTTCTCCAACTGCAACTCCACCTAGCACACGACCTTGTCCGTCCATTAATTTTGTTGCTGAATGAACAACGATATGAGCTCCATATTTAATAGGCTGTTGAATATATGGTGTTGCAAAACAGTTATCAATGATTAAAATTAGATTGTGTTTTTTTGCAATTTGACCCAACAATTCTAAATCAATTACATCTACACCAGGATTTGTTGGTGTTTCAGCATAAAGAATTTTAGTATTTGGTTGAATAAAACTTTCAATCGTTTCTGGTTTATTGATGTCAAAGTAAGAAGTTTCTATTTTCCATTTTGGAAAATACGTCATGAATAACGCATGCGTAGATCCAAAAACACTTCCAGCCGAAACAATATGATCGCCTGATTCTAATAATGCAGCAAACGTAGAATAAATTGCAGCCATTCCTGTTGCAAATGCATAACCTGCTTCTGCACCTTCCATTGCACAAACTTTGTCAACAAATTCTGTTGTATTTGGGTTACTGAAACGAGAGTAAATATTACGAACTTTTTCTTCTGTGAAAGAAGCTCTCATATCCTCTGCATCTTCAAATATAAAACTTGAAGATAAGTACAAAGGAGTTGAATGTTCTTGGAATTGTGTTTTTTCTAAATGTGTTCTAATGGCTTGTGTTTCAAAACCAAATTCTTCTGTATTCATTGTGTTGTTGTTTTTTGTTTTTTTTGTTTCAAGTTTCAGGTTTCAAGTTAAAAACTGAACTTAAATTCAAATATTTAGAGTTAATTATCTAATTGCCTAATTAACTCATTTTCTAATTTTACAAAGCTTCTTTGTTCAAAACCACTTTGTAGTTAATTGTTGCAGTTGGCTCAACCGTTTTGGCAACTGAACAATATTTCTCGAAAGAAAGTTGTGCTGCTTTTTTTGCTTTTTCAGGATTGATTTCTCCTTCTAAATAAAAAACCACATCGATTTCTTTAAAAGGTTTTGCTTCTCCAACTTGCACACGAAGTCCTTCAACCTCAGCATCAAATGAAGTGATTTCCTGACGTTGTTTCTTTAAAATTGAAATCATATCAATAGCGCTGCATCCTGCAACTCCCATCAATACTAATTCCATTGGACTTGCACCTAAATCGCTTCCACCAAATTCGGCTCTGCTATCAACGTCAACTACGTGTCCGCGTTCATTTTTTACTTTAAAATGAAATGCGTCATTTACTCTGTTTAAAGTTACTTTCATTGTGTTGTTATTTTTTTTGTTTTTTATTCTTGTCATTGCGAGGAACGAAGCAACCTCACTATCACACAAAGCTTGATTTTGCAAATGTGATTGCTTCGTTCCTCGCAATGACAAACTAGACTTTTTATCCTCTATCAGATAATCTCAAAATATCTCCGAAAACTCCTCTTGCCGTTACTGCAGAACCTGCACCGGCTCCTTG
This sequence comes from Flavobacterium potami, assembly GCF_020026915.1. Lineage (GTDB taxonomy): Bacteria > Bacteroidota > Bacteroidia > Flavobacteriales > Flavobacteriaceae > Flavobacterium > Flavobacterium potami. The sequence goes on from NZ_JAINUY010000005.1 coordinate 189,243, forward strand.
AATAACAATTGGGCGATCTCCGTAAGATTCCGTATAAATTTCGAAGAAAGAATCAGAACCTTTTAATCCGCCAAGAGCTGTGTCTGATGGAACTGAAACTAATTTTACTTCTAAATTTCCTTTATCATTCTGCAAATCCCCAGACAATTCACCAATATATCTCAACACGTGATTTGGCTGTTGTTCTGCTTTTATTTTAGCATAAATTGGATCGAATTCTTTCAATTTTGTCAAGAAATCGGCTGCGCTTCCTTCACGTAAATGTTCTGGAATTAAATTCTGAATTGAAATTTCTTCAAACTCATTTTGCAAGTCTAATTCTCTAGCTAAAATTAATAATTTTCTTCCAACATCGTTTCCGCATAAATCCTCACGCGGATCTGGTTCTGTATATCCGTTATCAATTGCTTCTTGCAAGATTTCGCTGAAAGGAGCATCTTTTGCAGAGAAATTGTTGAATAAATAACTCAATGTTCCAGAGAAAACTCCTTTAATTTTAGTGATATTTTCTCCTGAAAGGTGTAGTAATTTAATCGTGTCAATTAACGGTAAACCTGCACCAACATTGGTTTCATATAAATAATTCTTTTGGTTTTCTTCTAAAGCACTTCTCAATTCTTTATAAAAACCATAGCTTAATGTATTGGCTACTTTATTTGAAGAAATCAAGTCAAAACTGTTTTCTACAAGTGTAATATAATTTTCTACAAAAGCAGCACTTGCCGTATTATCAACCGCGATCAAGTTTTCTAAATGGTGCTCATTCGCGTAAGCGATAATATCTTTTATGGTGTAAGCCTCGCCCTTCGTTGTAATATCTTCTTTCCAACTATTTGTAACGCCATATTTGTTTAAAAGCAATTTTTTAGAATTCGCTATAGCAAATACATTCAGCTTAATATCTTTACGTTTTTCAATCGCAGCAGCCGATTCTAAAATCTGGTTAATCAAAGTTCCTCCCACTAATCCGTGACCGAAAATAGCGATGTTGATCTTTTTAGAAACTCCAAAAATTTCACCGTGAATTACGTTTAAGGCTTTGTTTAATTCTTCTTTTTTAACAACCAAACTCACGTTTTTACCCGTAACAGTGTTGTTGAACAAAATCGGAACAATTTTATTTTTGATTAAAGCCGTATATGGCTTGTGAAAAGTACTCAAATCCTGACCAATAATCGAAATTACCGATACATTATCTGTTACCGTAATTTGGTTTACGTCTTTAGAATAAAAGTCATTTTCGAATTCTTTTTCTAATTCCACAACCGCAGTTGTTGCTTTATCAGTTGCAACTACTAATCCAATTCCTCTTTCTGATGAACCTTGAGAAATGATACTTACACTGATGTTGTGATCGCCCATTACTTTAAAAATTCGAGCATCAACTCCTGCTTTTCCAAGTAATCCGCGTCCTTCAAGATTTACAAGAGAAACATTTTCTAAAACAGAAAGTGTTTTAATTCCTTCTTTAGAAGAATCTGAAGTGATTAAAGTTCCACGATTTTCGTGATTGAAAGTATTTAAAATTCGTAACGGAATATTCTTTTCTAACAAAGGAATAATCGTTTTAGCATGAAGAATCGTTGCTCCAAAATTTGCCAGCTCATTTGCTTCATTAAATGATAAATATTCGATTTTCTTAGCATCTGCAACCAAATCTGGATTTGCCGTGTAGATTCCGTCTACGTGCGTGAAGTTTTGTAGTTCTTCGGCATTTAAATAGTTTGCGATTAACGAAGCGGTATAGTTACTGCCATTTCTACCTAAAGTAGTTGTGTCGTTGTTGTTATTAGATCCAATGAAACCTGTAACTATATTAACCGTTTCTCCGTTATGTTCTTTAAAATAATTGACTACATTTTTCTTTGAAAGCTGTTCTAAAGGCTGTGCGTCACCGAATTTAGAATCGGTTTTCAATAAATCTCTTGTATCTACAAAATTGGCTGGAATTCCTTTTTCCAACAAAATTGCCGTCAATAATTTAGCCGAAAGCAATTCTCCTTTAGACAAAATCTGATCTTTGATTTTTTTGCTGTAATCGCCAATTAGACTTACACCTTCAAAAAGTTTGTCTAAGACATTAAATTCTTCAGACAAATCAACTTGTGGGTAATCTGAGATTTGATATTTTTTAAAATTCTCTAATAATTCTTTGTAGCTGCCATTTTTTGCAGCAATACTTAAGATAAATTCAAGCTCATCTGTTGCGTTTCCGCGTGCAGAAACTACAACAGCGATTTTCTCACCTTGATTTACTTTATCAACAATGATCGAAACAACTTTATTAAGTCCTTCTCCGTTTGCTAATGATTTACCTCCAAATTTTAATACTTTCATTTTATTTCTTTATTGTTTCTGCCTTAAAAATGTCGGCAAGTAAATGATCTAATTGTTTGTACTCGATTAAAAAAGCGTCGTGTCCGTGAACTGAGACAATTTCGCTATAGAAAACATTGTCTTTAAACTTCTTCAATTCTTCGTAGGTTTCTACGTTTTCTTTTGCTGTAAAAAACAAATCCGAATTGATTCCGACAATATGAATTGAAGCTTTGGTTTGAGACATTAAGTTTTCAAAACTTTCACTATTTCTAGTAATATCAATTGTTTTAAGCAACTGATTCATTAATTTATAAGAAGACAATTGAAATCTTTTCTGCAATTTTTTTCCGTGATGTGCCAACCAACTTTCAATATTAAAAATCAAAAGATCCTGATTGATGGTACGCTGAAATTTCTCTTTGAATGATTCTGGCGAACGGTAACAAAGCATCGCATGAATTCTAGCATCTTCAATAGGTTTTGAAGAATTGTTTAGAATTTGTTCCTGTAAAAAGCAGTTCGCAATAAGCCAATCGGTAGATTTCCAGTCGCTCGCAATCGGAATAAGGTTTTCTGTGATGTTTGGCTCTAAAGCTAAAATTTCCCAAGCAATTCCACCTCCAACAGAACCTCCGATAACCGCAAAAAGTTTTTCGATTTCTAATGCTTTTATTCCTTCAATAAAAATTCTAGCAACATCTCTTGCTGTAAAATCATGATAATTATCGATTAAAAAAGAATTGCTTCCGTTTCCTGGAATATCAAATGCTAAGATGGTGTAAACAGAAGTGTCAATAGTTTTACCTTCTCCAATTAAATCGTTCCACCAGCCGTTTTCTCCTGTAACCTGAGAATTTCCTGTTAAGGCATGATTTACCAAAACGATAGGCGCGCTATACAAAGACTTACCTGCCAATGTAAAATTTAATGGTATAGAATGATAATTTGCACCACTTTCTGTGATGAAATCTTGAATTATAATAGGGTTTGGTATATTTTCCAATTTCAAATCTGTTGTATTATCTGATTTGTATGTGGAAATATTAGAAAGAAAAAACTAGTTTAAACTAGAAAAAATCTTGTTGTTATCTTTCCACGTTTGGCGTGGTAGAATGTAGCACCTTCTTCGTTTTACCGAAGGGTTGCTAAGGCTTCATCGGGTCTAATCCCTCGTCCTTTCTTTATAACATTTCAATACGTGTTTGAACTTAACGGTGCAAATTAACTACTAATTTCTTTAACAAACAAATTTATTCTATATCTGTTTGTTAAATTTCTTGAACATCTTTCAGCAAAAACTATTATACGCAAAAAATTACCGAACAGTAATGCCCAGTAAAATTAAGCAGGTTTTAACCTAGTTTATGTCACTTCTCTGTTTAGATGAAAAGCGTTTCATTTTCTTTTGAATACATCAAAAACAATAAAGAATTCGGTACATTTTTGATTGTACTTTTATCTGCCTCTGTTATTCCGAATCTTGGATGAGCCAATTCGTTTGTTGGCGGCGGCGGATTGTTGTTTTTTGTCCTTCTGTTTTTCAATTTAGAAATTTTTTCTGTTAAGTAGTTCAATGTGCTCATGATATTTAAGTTTAGTTCAGTTTGCGTTTTATAATGTTTATTTCTCTTTTATCTTTTTGTTAAATCGTTTTGAAGAATAAAAAAACCCTTTTGGATTTTTAGATACCAAAAGGGTTTAAGTTTTTAAACTCATTTATTCTTTTTAGTATCAACAGACCAGCACGCAAATAAGCGCGACAGCAAACATCTTAGTGTTCATCTGTAAGGATTTATTCATCTGTGATTTATATTTTATTTTAAAATTCTGCATTTGTGTAAATTAAAAAGCCTCCCAAAATTTTTCGGGAGGCTTTTACTATATATTGTGATTTCTTACAATTTTTAAGCAATAGACAACCCAGCCTCGGTAATAACCGAAATGGCACAAAACATTTTGTTGACTTTTAAGTTCATTTGATTTCTAGTAGTTTTTGGGTATAACAAATATGCAACTATTTTTTTTATTACACAAATGAAAATCAAGAATTTAATTACAAAATTCGTTAAAAATGTGTTTTTTCACGACAAAAATCATCTTACAAAAATAACACGAGTAAAAAACCTACAAAAACAATCGTTTTCTCTCTGTATTTCGCTTGACAAATCAGTTTATCAAAGAACTTTTTTCTTTATTTTTCTATTTTATGAGAAAATCTACAACCAAACTGCTTCTTTATTTCTAATTTTTTCCGCAATTTTTAAAATATCAGTTATAATTCCTCTCGAAATTGCTTGTTTGCAAGGTGGGGCACTTTGAATAACAATAGGAACATTGGCGTACGATTTCGTATAAATTTCAAAAATAGTATCCGAACCCTTTAATTGTCCAATTGCTGAATCTGTTGGTTCCGAAATTAATTTTACTTCTAAAATTCCTTTCTCAACATCAAATTCACCAACATATCGCAATACATGATTATCTGCTTGTGTGATTTTAGCAATTTTAAAAGATTTATCGACCTCATCTTTATTGAGTACGCCGTTCTTTTCTAAATGTTGCTCAGTAATAAATGGTTTTACTTTTATGTCTGAAAACTCAAAATCTTTTCCTATTTCTCTAGCAAGTATCAAAAGTTTTCTGGCAGTATCATTTCCTGATAAATCTTCTTTAAAAGTGGATTTCATCAAACCTCGAAGACTCGCGTCCTTCAAAACAGAAGAAAATGAAACATCTTCCGATGAAAATCGATTGAAAACATAACTCAGATTATCGGAGAAAACACCGCGTATTTTGGTGATTTTTTCTCCAGAATAATACAAATCTCTTAAAGTCTGCAAAACCGGAATTCCAGTATCTACCGATGTTTCATACAGAAACTCTTTATCGTACTTTTTAAGATTTTCTCGAAGTTCTTTATACAAATCAATCGGGAGCGTATTGGCTTTTTTGTTTACCGCAACAATATTGAATCCGTTTTCTATTAAGGTGTTATAATGTTTTACCAATTCGTCACTAGCTGTGGCATCTACCGCAATCAGGTTTTCAAATTCATTTTCTTTGGCAAATTCAATAATATCTTTCACTTTAAAAGGAACTGCCAATTGTAGAAAATTAGTTTCCCAAGAATAACCTACTCCTTCTTTTTCAAAAAAAGCAACCGTCGAATTGGTAATAATCGGAAAATGAAAATCGACATTTTTGCTTTCCAGAAAAAATTCTTGACTTTCAATAATCTGATTGATCAAAGTACTTCCGATATTTCCAATTCCGAAAAGAATGATGTTTATTTTAAGCTTTGACATAATTTCTATCATTTTAGTTTTTAACCACATTGAGACGCACTGCAGTGCGCCTCTACATGGTTTAATTTTTATAATGATGCTTTTCATAAAAAATTACCTTTAGCAAAACCACTCGCTAAAGGCAATTTTTCAAACAAAAAACAAAAAAACCTAATTTTTATTGATACTGTATTGTGAAAGTTTAACGCTTTCAAAAACAGCTTCTAGATCTGCAATCAAATCTTCAATATCTTCAATTCCGACAGAAAGTCGAATCAAGTCTTTTGAAACTCCAGTTTCTAATTGTTCTTCTTCCGTCAATTGTTGGTGTGTTGTACTTGACGGATGAATAATCAATGATTTTGTATCACCAATATTGGCCAATAATGAGAATAGTTTTGTTTCATCAACTACTTTTTTCGCCGCATCAAAACCACCTTTTAATCCGAATGTGATGACGCCACTTTGACCTTGCGGCAAATATTCTTTAGCCAAATCATTGTATTTACTCGACTTCAAACCTGGATAATTTACCCAAACTACCTCATCCTGTTTCTCTAACCATTCGGCCAGAGCCAAAGCATTTTCACTATGTTTCTTAATTCGAATTGGAAGCGTTTCTAAACCTTGAATGATCTGAAAAGCATTAAACGGACTCAAAGCTGAACCAAAATCACGTAAACCTTCAATTCGTGCTTTTGCAATAAAAGCCGCATTTCCTAAAGCTTCATGATATACTAATCCGTGGTATCCTGCAGATGGTTCGGTAAATTCTGGGAATTTTCCGTTTGCCCAATCAAAGTTTCCAGCATCAATGATAACGCCTCCTAACGAAGTTCCGTTTCCTGCGATATATTTAGTTAAGGAGTGAATTACAATATCGGCGCCATATTTAATTGGGTTTAATAAATAAGGGGTCGCAACTGTATTGTCTACTATAAATGGCACTTTGAATGCTTTGGCTTCTGCCGAAATTCCTTTTAGATCCAATACATCTAGTTTCGGATTTCCAAGAGATTCAACAAAGAAAGCTCGTGTATTTTCTTTTGCTGCTTTAGTAAAATTTTCAGGTTTTGAAGGATCAACGAAAGTGGTTGTGATTCCTAATCGTGGTAAAGTTACTTTTAAAAGATTATAAGTTCCTCCATATAAACTATTTGAAGCCACGATGTGATCACCGGCTCTTAGCAAAGTTAATAAGGATGTAGAAATTGCCGATGCTCCTGAAGCCGTTACAACCGCTCCGATTCCGCCTTCAAGCGCTGCCAGTCGTTGTTCTAAAACATCGTTTGTTGGGTTATTTAATCTCGTGTAAATGAATCCTGCTTCAGCAAGACCAAATAAATTGGCTGCATGATCGGCATTATTAAATACATAAGAAGAAGTTTGATAAATTGGCACTGCTCTTGTTCCTGCATTTTTAGTAACATCGTGTCCTGCGTGTAGTGCGTTGGTTGCAAATTTTTGTGTACTCATGATTTCTTAGTTTTTTAAATATTGTTAATACGTTATATATTGTAATGTGATTTTTAAAATTGGGATTTAGATTTAAGCGAAAAATTCTTCTGCCTCTTCTAGTTCATACATTTGAAACAACAATGATTTTTGATTTGCCTTTTGCTCTTCGTTAATTCTTAAAACCTCTCTTGCGATTTCTTCTGATGTAGTATTATTTTTTTGAGAATCGTTTCTCAGTAAATATTCTATTGCGATTGAATTTAATGTTTTCATAATTTTTAATTTTAAATGATTTGGAAATAAAAAAGCCCTTTCGGATGGCGACCAAAAGGGCTTATAGTTTAACTATAACAAAGATTGTATCTTTCACTTTTGGCAACAGCAGTGCGGGATGCACATTGGCATCATCTTACAACACATCATATTTCTTTTTGCTATTGCTTTCATTTTATTAAACTTATTATTTTTTTAAACTCGACTATTTCTATAGAGTAAAAGTAGTAAATATTATTTAACCACCAAATTAAAAATGGAAAATTTGTATTATTTTTTTCAAAATTTTCTTTCAAGCCTTTATTTTAAAGACTTGAAAGAAACTATTTTATTAGAATTTAAAGCTCAAACGTGCAAATCCGAATCTTCCATTCAATCCAAATTGAGAAACCGCTCTTGAATAAGCAAACTGATTGGCATTACTTAAATCTGTACTTGGTGCTGGAGATAAAGTTGGAGTTGTATTTGTAAATGCTGGAGTCGAAGGATTATTTCTATCCGGATAAACATCTCCTATATTATTAAAGCCAACTGTTGCTCTGAAATGCTCGTTGATTTGATATCCAAAAGATAAATCGGTAACCAATTTGGCACTGTATTCTGGATGTTCGTACACAGAAGAGAATCCGTCTAGATTAACATCTGTCGCTCCTGGATCTGTAACTTTTCCGAAATAGCTATTTCTTAAATAAATATCCAATTTTTTAATACTGAAAGTCGTCATTAAGTTAGCTTTCAATTTCGGAATTGCTTCTTCTAAATACACTCGGCTTGATTCTGGAAAAAACGAATAAATATAAGGATCTCCACCAGCATCAATAATAGATTGCGGCACATTCAAATCACCCACTCTTTTGGTTTCATTGTAGCTTAAAGCGAAGTCATTTCTGATTACAAAATCCTGAATTACATCGTACTTTTGAGAAATTACCAAATCAATTCCTTTGGTTTCAGAATCAATTCCGTTTGTCCAGAAAGAAGCTCTTTCTACGCCTTTCAAATCAAATGCTTCTTGAAATAAAGTCAACGCTTGCGCTTGTTCTGGTGAAGTCGCCGCTCCGATTTGTGCATCAGTTGGTCTAGAATATTGTCCAGACAATACAATTCTGTCGTTGATTCTTGTAAAATAAGCATCTGTTGCAATCGTTATGTTCGCTTCAGGAATCTTGAATGTAAATCCGGTACTAATACTTTTTGATTTTTCTGGTTTTAAGCTTTCAATTCCGATACTTTTTGCAGCTTGCGAATCATTAGTAAAATAACCCACTTGGTAAGGCGAGCCATTTATAAACTGAGTTGAACTTGCTTCAAAATATCTTTGTTGTAAAGACGGCGCTCTAAAACCTGTTTGACCAGAAATTCTCCAGTTGATATTGTCTGTTAATTTTAAAAGAGAAGCTAATTTGAAAGTAACGGTATTTCCAAAATCTGAATAGTTTTCATAACGTGCCGCTCCATTTACCAACCATTTTTCTGTCACATTCAATTCTAAATCAACGTAAGCAGCACCACTTTTTCTGTCTTTTTCTTTTGCATCTGAAGGCTGGAATCCAGAAAATCCTTGCGCTCCTGCTCCTCTTTTATTTCCGAAAAAGTCGGTTACGATTAATGGTGAAGTGCTTGGAAGGACTCCAGAAACGAAATCTCCGTTTACATCATATAATCCGTAAGAAGCTTGTTCTCCCGCTTTAATTTGATAATTTTCGTATCTGAATTCACCTCCAAAAGCCACATTCAATCCAGAAAGAATATCCAGTTTTTTACTGAAATCTAAATTGGTTGTACTTTGTAAAAATGAAACTTTCCCTGCATCAAAACTAAAAGGAGAATTGGTTCCTAAAGTTGCATTGATCGTATTATTGACATCATAATTAAAAGAGTTTGTTCCTAAAGTTGAACTCAAATCGGTATCAAATCCGAACAATTCTGTTGTAACTCCAACTGCCGCAGAAGCATCTAAAATTTTAGATTCTATTTCTGGTAAAAATCCGTTTTCATACACTTGCGTAAAAGTTCCAGAACCATTTGGCAATCTGTTGAAAGCATACGATTGACCGTTTCTATAAGATATTCCACCAAAAGAATATAAAGAAGTGTTTTCTGTTAAAGGATATTTGGCATTATAATACGCTTGTCCAGAAGCCAATTCTGATTGTCCGACACTCATATTATAATCACTTCTCTGTTGTCCTCTATAAGCCAATTCATTATTCGTTACATCAAAATTCAAAGCCGTCTGCATTTGGGCAATTGTTGTTGCAGACGAAATTGCATTTTGCTGTGCTGTTGTAAAATAACTTACTTGCGGCGCATATTGTTTTAATGAAGACAAAATTTGCGCAGAGTTTGAAGTAGAATTAATATTACTGAATAACGAATTGATTTCGACACCATTTTGTGCTGCTCTATTTTCAACCGCATTGTAGGCATTAAAAATAGCGTTACTTCTAATTCCTGCTCTACTTGTAGCTTGTCTTGTAACAGCAGTACCCGTGACGTTTAAATAACTTCCGGGTTTTCCTAAAGAAGTTCCGTAGTTTAAATCGACTTGAACGGTTTGTCCATCGGCTCCTCCTTTAAAGTTATTGGATCCAGAAGACAAGTTTGTTCCGTATTGAATTCCACCCGTTAAATAATTAGCATTCTTTTTCAATACAATATTAATAACTCCAGCAATCGCATCAGAACCGTATTGTGCCGCTGCTCCATCTCTTAAAACCTCAATTCTTTCGATTGCAAAAGACGGAATGGCATTTAAATCTGTTCCAACAGAACCTCTCCCTGGCGATCCATTAATGTTTACCAAAGCACTAGTATGTCTTCTTTTTCCATTTACTAAAATCAAAACCTGATCTGGTCCTAATCCTCTTAATTGTGCAGGATCAACGTGGTCTGTTGCATCTGCTGTAGATGTTGCATTACTGGTAAACGAAGGCGCGACATAATTTAAAATCTGCGTAACGCTCGTTTGCGGCGCCCCTTTTGTGATTTCAGATACATTAAAAACATCAACCGGAACCGGCACATCTGTTTTTACTCTGTTTTTACTTCTTGATCCAATAATCGTAACTTCTGATAATTCGTTATTTTTTAAACTATCTTGTTCTTTTTTATTTTCTTGGGCATAAATCCCTGAAAATGTGAAAAGACCTAAAACGATAAGTACATTTTTCTTCATTTGTTTACTGATTAATTATTGTTTTTGGTTTTAATAAAAATCTTACAGCTTTTTCTTTTTAGAACAAAAAAAACCTCTGCGGTCTGCAGAGGTTCTATATATTGTTGAAAATAAACTACAATAGAGTCTCTGCGGAAAATTCCGGCATCTTACAAGACATCATATTGTTAACTGTAAATTTCATGTGTTTTTGTTGTTTTAACGAGGCAAATGTCTGAACTATTTTTGAACCAGCCAAACAAAAATCGAAATATTTTCCAATACCCTATCAAAATACTATACTTCTGTTAAATTTCTCTGATAAAAAATAAAAAAAGTTGAACTTTAATTTGCAAATCAAAATCGTTTTATACCTTTGCACCCGAAACAGAGGAAAAATTTGAACTGATTGCAACCTCTTCATAATGAAATGATTCGTTATGAATGCTGAAAAATTCATTTCAGTAGTAAAAAATGCTAAAGCAGAAACTCTCCTTTAGCCCTTTTTAGCAATTATCTTCCTCAATTAATTTTAAATTTAATCATTATTATGGCTTATTTATTTACGTCAGAATCTGTTAGTGAAGGGCATCCAGACAAAGTTGCAGATCAAATTTCGGATGCACTAATTGACAACTTTTTGGCATTTGATGCTGAATCAAAAGTAGCATGTGAAACTTTAGTTACAACTGGTCAGGTAATTTTGGCTGGTGAAGTAAAATCGAATACTTATCTTGATGTGCAGCAAATTGCACGTGAAGTAATCCGTAAAATTGGATATACTAAAAGTGAATATATGTTTGAAGCGAATTCTTGTGGAATTCTTTCTGCTATTCACGAACAATCTGCAGATATTAACCAAGGTGTTGACAGAGCTAAGCCAGAAGAGCAAGGTGCTGGTGACCAAGGAATGATGTTTGGTTACGCTACAAACGAAACTGAAAACTATATGCCATTGGCATTAGATTTATCTCATAAATTATTACAAGAATTAGCTATTTTAAGACGTGAAAACAAAGAAATCACTTATTTACGTCCAGATGCTAAATCTCAGGTTACTTTAGAATACAGCGACGATAACAAACCAACTCGTATTGATGCGATTGTTATCTCAACTCAACACGATGATTTTGACGAAGAAGCTACAATGTTGGCTAAAATCAAAAAAGATATTGTTGAAATCTTGATTCCTAGAATTATCGCTAAAAACCCAGAGCACGCTCATTTATTCAACGATAAAATCAACTACCATATTAACCCAACAGGTAAATTCGTTATCGGAGGACCTCACGGAGATACTGGTTTAACAGGAAGAAAAATCATTGTTGATACTTACGGTGGAAAAGGTGCTCACGGTGGTGGTGCATTCTCTGGAAAAGATCCAAGTAAAGTAGACAGAAGTGCTGCTTATGCAACTCGTCATATCGCTAAAAACTTAGTTGCTGCTGGTGTTGCTGACGAAATCTTAGTTCAGGTTTCTTACGCAATTGGAGTTGCTGAGCCAATGGGAATCTTCATTGAAACTTACGGAACTTCTAAAGTAAACTTAACTAACGGTGAAATCGCTAAAAAAGTAGAAGCTATCTTTGATATGCGTCCTTACTTTATCGAACAACGTTTGAAATTAAGAAACCCAATCTACAGCGAAACTGCTGCTTACGGACACATGGGACGTAAACCAGAAACTGTAACTAAAACTTTCTCTGCTCCAGGCGGAAACGAAAAAACGGTTACTGTTGAATTGTTTACATGGGAAAAACTTGATTTTGTTGACCAAGTAAAAGCTGCATTTGGATTGTAATTCAATCTGAATTTTAAATATAAAAAACCCGATTTCTAATTGAAATCGGGTTTTCTTTTTTTATATGAACTTATCTTTCCAATTGCACATTAGGCAATGTTTTTGGACGATTAGCCTCATTAGATAAAATCCATCCTGTTCTATACATCCACTCGGTCATTTTTTTTAGTTTGACGTAATCAATATTTTCTGATTCATCCATTGGAGTATGATATTGACTGTGCAACACACTGGTAAAGAAAACGGCGGGAATTCCTTTTCTTGCATAAGGTAAATGATCGGAACGGAAGTAAAAATACTCGGGATGTTCTGGTCTGTCCCAAAGTTTATCTAGTTCAAATTTTGGTCCTTCATCATTAGCTCTTTTGGCAATTGCAACCAAATCTGATGAATTTTCATGTGGAGAACTTGATCCTAATAAAGCCGCCTGATTTACATTGTTTCTTCCAATCATATCTCCATTTAAAACTGCAATGATATCTTTTTCAGGAACCGTTGGATGCGATGCATACCATCTTGACCCCAACAATCCTCGCTCTTCAGAACCATGAAAAACAAATAATGCTGTTCTTTTTCCAGGCTGTTTTTTATAGGCTCTCGCAATTGCCAACATGGCCACACAAGTACTTGCATTATCATCGGCTCCATTATAAATAGAATCTTGTCCGTATTTTTGACGAACTCCGTCATGATCTTGATGACCGCTGAAAAGCACATATTCGTTTTTTAATTTTGGATCTGTTCCTGCAATTGTTCCCACAACATTAACTGAAGGATATTTGTAGGTTTCTGAAATAACTTCTGCCGAGAAAATATCTTTTGTAGTTTTTAGATAATTTAATTGATCTCCATGAACCCAAAAAACAGGCATTGCCGGTAGAATTTTATCTCGTGCTCCTTCAATTCCATAAAGACCTCTTGTCATTTGAGGCTCAACTTGAGACCAGCTTTGTTCTGCTAATTCATCTGCAACGAAAATAAGTGCGATAGCTCCTTTTTTGACAACTTGCTCATAATATTTATTTTTTACCAATCCTGGGTAACGTCTGTCAAAAAGTGAGATATCGTCTGCTATTCCTTCTTTAGAAGCCAACAAAACAACAGCTTTTCCTGCAATATCGGCTTTTGCTATTTCTTCTTGTGTTGCAGCTCCTAAATAAACTAATGAACCTTCTACTTTTACATTAGTAGTTTCTGCCACCAGAACTTCTTTCCATAGTTTAAAATCTTTTTGTCCAATTTTAAATTTACTATTTGTGGTCACCTGATGTCTGTACAAATCAAAAAACTGAAAATAAGTTCCATCATCACCTGCTGGCGCCATTCCTGCTTCTTTTGCTTTATTTGCCAACCACATTGATACTTTTAATTCATCTAGTGTTCCTGCTTCACGGCCGTTAAAGTGATCACCGGCCATCTGGTACATATCGGTTCTGAGATCTTTATCTGTTATGGCCGAAACCAATGGTTTTTTTATTGCCTGACCAAAAGTCATTGCTCCAGAAGCAAGCAAAACAAGGATCATTCTGTTTTTCATAGATTTTAATTTTATACTATAAACTTAATCATTTCAAGGCAGGAATTTGACTTTTTACTATCAAAAACAACATTTCTTATCAAAATTCAAACAAAAATGGCTGTCTAAACAGACAGCCATTACGTTTTTCGCAACTATTAAATATTAGTAACTTCCGTTTTGCATTTTAACCAAAACTTCTTTTATTTCTTTTGCTGTTTCTTCCTCAATGTTAGCATCCAAATATTTAACCGCTAAAGTTTGCGTTTCTATCGCTTTTTGTTTTTGTCCGTCTTTATAATACAATTGAGCTAAAGTATCTAAATAATACGGATTGTTCTTTGTTACTACCAAACTGTATTCAGACCATTTAATGGCATCTTTTAGATAATTTGCATTCATCGGATTTTCTACAACCGTCCATGCAGCAGAATTACTTGTGCTTGAATGGTATTCTTTAAACGAATTCCATCCATCATACGAGTAACTTGAACTAGAATCTAATGTTGAAAAAATAGCATCTAATTTCTCAATCGGACTTCCACCAGCGAGCGTTGAATCAAAATAAGTGTTGAATTCTCTCAAATAAGTCGTATTAGAACCGTCGTTATCTTTAATCTGGCTTAAATAATAAAAATAGTTTCTGTAAGCGTCAAAATTTCCTTTTCCAGATGCAATAATTTTTTTGTAAACAGAATTGATTTTATCTTTATTCATATCACCCGTAACTCCATCTTGAGATGCATAAATATTTTGTTGTAATGCATTGGAAACTTCAGAAACGGCATTTCCTAAACTATGAAGTTCTGTTTTACTTCCATTGAAAGCCATACGTTTACTTTCAATTTCATCTGAATGTTTTAACAAATAATCAATCGCCAGAAAATCGGTATCATTTAAGATTCTGTCTTCGTTAAAAAGTTGTTTTGTAAATCCTAAATTCTTGATTTCTTTCACGATAGTTTCTGCCAAATACATATTGACCTGCTTATCTTTTTGATGTGACTCTATTAACTTTTTCCAGGCCTGTGTCACTTCTTTTTTATCTAAAGCCGTTTTTGTAATAACAAAGTCTGTAGAATTGGTATTATCGACTGTGTATTCTGATTCATAATCATAAGAAGATTCTAAAGCTGCGGCTTTGCTAAAAGCTTTGATTAAATCTGTATCTGAAGGCTTTTTGCTCTTAATAACATTATTTACAGAAATAAAAGCATCAGCTCTTAAAAGTCTGCGATAGAAATCGCCGTAGTAGTTAAATTGATATTTCTGTGTTTCTAAATCAGATTTTGCAGTGGCTAAAATATCCCCTTATCCATTTAAAACAACAATTCCGGGATCATTGGTAATCTTATTATTTTTCAGCCATTTTTTGTCATCGGCTTCAGCCAAATAATAATTGAAAACATCATAAATAGGATTATAACCATCGTACATGCTATAACTTGTCTGCGTTTCCTGATCTTTTACAAAATAATCAAAACTATTTTTCGCCGTTTTTTTGCTATCAATATAAACTGCTAAAAATTTATTACTATCTGAATCTTTAGTTGCAGTAATGGCTTTATTTAAACTATTTTCAATCTTTAATTTAAAATTATACTGATTACTGACTGGTGGGGCTATTGTAAGATCTGTAGCTGCAGCAGCGCTATCAACAGCAACAGCGCCTCCATAATCGTAACTTGAATCGTCTTTTCCTGGGTAGGTCCAATTTGCAATAGACTTGGTTTCTAATGGAAGAACTTTTGATTCCTTTTTAACGGGTTGCGGATCTTTTTCGTTAGTAAAAATCAACGGATTTAAACCTGATTTCTCGGAAATTTTCAACTCATTTGTAGCTCTATCAAAAAATCCTGCGATTTTTAAATCTCCAAGAACTGCCAATTCGTAACTAATGGTAACTTCCGAAGCATCTTTTGGTAATGCATATTTAAAAACACTGCTTTCTGCTCCATATTCTTCGTAGACCAGATACAAAAAGTCTGCTTTTTCAATTTCAAATTCTAAATCATTTTTAAGATATTCAGGATCTACTTTTATTTTAATATCCGAAAGTCTTTGGTATTTAACTTCTTCTTTTCCTTTTTGTGTACCAATGTAAAAGGAGTAATAAGAAGGGTCTAAGAATTTTACTTTTATACTTTTAGCTTTTTTATCGACTTTAAAAGAAAGATCAAAATTCGTCTTTGCTTCTGTATTTTTAGCAAATAATAAAGAATCGCCTTTTACTTCATATCCTCCAGAATAGAATACCAATTCGTATTTATTATCATCCAGTAAATTTAGTTTGATTTTTTGTCCTTTATTTTTAGATAAATAAGTTCCCTTTTCGATGCCATTTGTTTGAGATGAAACCGTTAATATTCCCAAAAACAAAAGCATTAAACTCCAAATAAAATTGCGCATAATTAAAATTTTGGTTTATAATTAAAACTCAAAGATACCTGATTCTTTTGGAACTAAAGTTTAAAAAACATCAATTAATGTACTTAAAATACTATAAATTATATTTCATTGAAAAGATAATATATCGCGGCTGAACGGTATATTGAGAAACTCTTGTAGAGAATTGCGTAAAATTATCATCATTAAGATATCTTGTATTCAATAAATTGGTTGCAGATACTTTATACTCCCATTTACTGTTCTTTTTTTGATAAATTAAACTGGCACTTAAGAAGTCATATTCGTTATCGACCGATTTATCTCCGTTATAGTAATGATAAAATTCATACTCCGAAACAAAAGAGAAACTGTCTAAGAAATAGTAATCTAATTTTGCAAAAGGCTTATCTGTGTAAAAAGTTGAACCACTGTATTTATTGACTAAAAGATTGTATCCAAATTCGATATTCGGCAGTTTTTTATAATTGGTTGAAGCTCTTACAGTATAACTTTGAACAAAACTTTCTGTTGTTGTAAAATCACCATTTTGTTTATTATTAAACTTTGACCAGTTTAAACTTGCATTGACTGAGGCTTTGTAATTCTTTAAAAATGAACGTCCATAAGCTCCCATTCCAGAAAAAGTTTCATCAGCTAAATTAGAATTAAAAGGAACTGAAGATTGGTTAATTCCATCAAACTTCGCTTCCGTTTTAATCGCATCCACTTTTCTTGTATAAGTAGCATTCGCAAAAATATTTTCGAAATTGAACATATTGTATTTAAAATAACGAAGTGAATGCACTTGTGAAGTCGCATTTTCTAAAGTACGATTTCCACGAAACAAACTGCTGTAATTAGACAAAACATAACCTTCTGCTAATTGATTAATGTCTGTAAAATCATTCGTTAGAGAGAAATTATAAGTCAACGTTTCAGATTTTTTAATTTGATATAAAGCAAAGAAATCTGGCAAGACTTTTACAAAGTTCTGAGAATAATCAGACCCCAGTTGTCCGTTTGTCATTTGATACGAATGAAGGCTTACACCTGGAGTAAGGGTGAATTTTCCAGTCAAAATTTTATAATGGAATCCTAAAAAAGCATCATTAAATCTGTAATCTACATCATTATTGTTTTCACTATTATTCAAATCATTTCTTTCTCCGTTATCCAATATTTGAAAAATATGCGAGTTGAAATTTTGATAGGAATACGTATTCCCTAGAGTAATATTGATATTGCTTTTTGGCGTTACCATATAATAGTAATCCAATTTGGCGTCTAATTTATTGGTTTTTACAAAACGATCTTGATTGTAATCATTCCTATCTTGTTTAATAAATCCCGACAAAGGGAAAGGGAGCGTATGGAGATTGGCATTATAAAACGGATTTTCGTCTTGATATAAATGCTGCATTTCAAAGGCAAAAATATTCTTTGCACTTTGCGTATAATACAAACTTAAATTCTGATTAATTGACGTCGGATCTTGTTTTTTGGTTGTAAAAATACTTTCTGGAGTTGATACATTTTGTACAATTTGTTCTCTAAACAAATCGGAATATTCTTCCTGCTTTGTCAATTTGGTTAAAATATCGTAATCAAACTGAAATTTATCGCTTGGTTTGTAGGTTGAACTTAATTTAAAAAGTCCCAAATTGTTTTTCTGACTTGTATTTTCTTCACGCCTTTCCTGATCTCCAGAATTCAAAATCGTTGATTGTGATTTGGTTTCTAATTCTGTTTTTGAAGTTGAAAGAATTCCGAAACCGCTTAGATTCCAAGCTTTATTGACAGAATAAGCGAAATTTGTAGCTCCGAATTTTGTTTCTATTTCTTTAGCCCGATTGTTTCTAAGTAATGAAATTCCCAAATCATTGGAAGAAACATTGAAACTGCTTCCTCCTTTTTTCATCATATTTTTAAATCCGCCTGTAAATTTAAAATAATCCTGTGCGGTTAAAGGTAGCTCTCCGATATTATTAAAATTGGTGATCAAATTAATGCTGTATTTTGGACTGTAATAGAATAATTTAGGATTAATAATATAACGGCTGTCCAATTCTGCAACACCAATACCTGCGGTAACATCTCCAAACCAAAAGTTCTTTTTTCCTTCTTTTAGTTTGATATTCATTGCTAGATTTTCTTGATCGTTTTCTAGACCTTTAAGAGCGCTTACTTCATTATAATTTCTTAAAACCTGAATTTTATCAATAGCATCGGCTGGAATATTTTTAACGCCAAGTTTAGTATCTCCATCAAAGAAATCTTTGCCTTCCACCATCAATTTACTGACTTTTTTTCCTTCCACTTCAATTTCGCCATCAGCGTTAACCTCAACGCCTGGAAGTTTTTTTAGAACATCTTCTAGCTTTCTCTCTGTTCCAGATTTGAAAGAATCAGCATTATAAACAATCGTGTCTCCTTTAATAGAAACGGGCATTTCGCGAACAATTTCAACACCTTCCAATTCGATTCCAGCCCCGTCCATAACAATATTTTGTGTCATGTTTTCAGATTTGGTTGCAATCGCCATTTCTTTAGATTTCATCCCCAAATAACTCACTTTAATAGTATAAGCAGTATTGGGTTTTAAAGTCAGTTGAAACTTTCCTTTATCATTGGTAATTCCGTATGAATCCATTGCTTTTGTACCATTGTTAATCGCCATAATATTGGCCATTTCCAGCGGATTTTTCTGTTCATCCTGAATGAAACCATCCAAACGGACACTTTGAGAAAAGCATATAGAGGTAAAAAGCAAGGCAAATACAAAGAGTATCTTATTCATTATCAAAATTTTGGAATTTGGAATTTGGAATTTGAAGTTTGGAATTTGAAGTTTTATAATTTTATCTTCCCATCGGAGGCGGTCCTCCTGCACGACCACGATTCATTTCTCTAAATTCTTCCATTTTTTTAATAACGGTTTCATCATATTCTTTCTGAGAAACTACTTTTCCTTTTTTAGAAGGCTTTATTTCTACTTTTTCTTTTGCGTTCAAAACAATTTTAGAGCATAATATAGTTGTGGTTCCATCATTAATCTCTAAAATTAAACCTGGAAGTCCCCAATAATTTTCTGGTCCTTGATTCACTGGGATTTCTGGTGTATACCAAGCTGTAACGACAATTTCTTTTGGCATTTCGAAGTTATCCGCAAAATTCGTTTTGATATCTCCCGACGTCTTTTTTGCCTCATCTTTTTTAGAATCTTTGTCGTCTTCTTTTTTAGGTCTGAAGTTTCTAAAATCGGTTTTACTTGGCGCTTTTACAGCTGTTGCCTTAAAACAATTATAACCTCCAATTTGTTTGGTTTCCTGTTCTAATTTCCAGTTTAATTTTGGAAGAGAATCTACAACCAAAAACTCTTTTCCCATAAATTCTTTATCAACCGTATACGACTTTGTTTTAACGTCTTTATAGAAAGTTCCGCCGCCACCGGTAAGCGAACCAAACATTACACGAAAACCACCTTGTTGTTGTCCCGGAGTTTCCAGTTTCTCTTCTTCTTTATATATAGATGCTGATTTATCGAAGTTTAAAACGAATGTTTTTTCGAGCATTTTTTTCATTCGTTCTTCCATGCTTTTTTGCATTTCTGGCGTAATATCTCTGTTTCCACGCATTCCTTCAAACTTTGGCGCTTGTGTTTTTGACTCGTAAACAGCCATTCCTTGAAAATCTTTTTGAGCCTGCATTTGTGCACCAACAAGCATCAAAGTCATATAAAAAAATAGTTTCTTCATTTCATTTTCTTTAAAAGTGAGTAAATCCGATAAAACTTACACTCAAATGTATTATTAATTTTAAAATCCTAAAAATTAAATATATCAACTACTTTAGGATATAGATAGAACGTCTTATTTTTTAGACTATTAGAATAAAAAAAGGTTTAAAGATGAAAAGTAGGTTTCTAACGATGGTTTTTCGTAATTTGGTACTCTTGTAAATCAATTTTATAATGTATAAAACAGTGCAAAAATTCATATTCTCTTTTTTTATTTTCTGCACTATAAATCCGCTTTGTGCCCAGAATTTGAGCATAAATCCGACTTTAATTTCTCATTACAAAAACAATTCAGATGCTTTTTTAGGATTTGATGCTTTCGGATATTCCTATCAGATTAAAAATAATGTTTTCAGTAAAATAAAAGGAAACGAACTTTTTGAATATAAAAATGTTTCTCTTGGAAAAATCACAAAAGTTGATTTACAAAATCCGTTAAAAATGGTGTTGTTTTATGAAGATTTCAATAGTGTCGTTTTATTGGACAATCAATTGAATAAAATGACCGAAATCAACTTTTCTCAACATCCAACACCAATTGTAGTTACTGCGATAGGTATGTCTACACAAAATCAATTATGGATTTACAACACTTTAAATCAACAAATTGGCTTGTTTGATTATTTAAAAAATGAATATAAAACCGTTTCAATTCCTTTGACAGAACCCATTCAATATTATCAAACTGATTTCAATACTTTCTTTTGGATTGACAAAAAGAAGAATTGGTACTCTTGTGATATTTTTGGAAAGATTACTTCTTTAGGAAAAATAGCTGATTTTGATAAAATTGCAATCATTAACACTTCACAATATCTTTTTTCTAAGGATAATTTATTGTTTTTTAGAGGAATTGACAAATCAAGTCCTGAGGCAGTTTCTGAGATTAAAATTTTAGAAAAAACCTTTGACAATTTTTATTACAAAGAACAAATTTTATCTATTTTTACAGCTACAGATATATCCAATTATAAAATCGTAACACCGTAATGCACATAGCAATAGCAGGAAACATAGGCGCAGGAAAAACCACTCTGACCAAATTATTAGCCAAACATTTCAAATGGGAACCTCATTATGAAGATGTAGTTGATAATCCGTATTTAGATGATTTTTACCATCAAATGGAGCGCTGGTCTTTTAATCTTCAGATTTATTTCCTGAACAGTCGTTTTCGTCAAGTGCAGCAAATTCGCGAAAGCGGAAAGAAAATTATTCAGGACAGAACGATTTATGAAGATGCGCATATTTTCGCACCCAATTTATATGCAATGGGATTAATGACGAGTCGTGATTTTGAAAATTATACGTCTTTATTTGAATTAATGGAATCTTTGGTAAAAGCTCCAGATTTATTGATTTATTTAAGAAGTTCTATTCCAAATTTGGTCGGACAGATTCACAAACGCGGACGCGAATATGAAAACTCTATTTCGATAGATTATTTGAGCCGTTTGAACGAAAGATACGAAGCATGGATTCAGACTTACACCAAAGGAAAGTTACTAATTATCGATGTTGACAATATCAATTTTGTTGACAATCCAGAAGATTTAGGAGATATTATCAATAGAATTGATGCTGAATTAAACGGACTATTTTAAGCAATAATTTTCAGATTATACCAATATAAAAAAGCCTCTAAATAATTTAGAGGCTTTTTTTATATATCAGAGCTTTTAAAAAATAATTATTTTCTTACTTTTAAAGCATTGAAATTCATTTCCCGTTTTGGGAAAATTTATTATATTTGTCAAACCAATTATGAGAATAATAGCTAAAAGAACCTTGCAAAATTTCTGGGAGCGATTTCCAAACTCAAAACAACAATTGTTAGCATGGTACCAAATCTTTGATAAAAACAATTTTGAAAATTCAAATGTTATAAAATCTTTCTTTGGTACCGCAGACTTTGTCGGAAACAATAAAGTTGTTTTTAATATTTGCGGAAATCATTACCGCTTAATTGTAAAAATCAATTACGACACTCAAATCGTTTACATTCTTTTTGTTGGAACACATAGTGAATACGATGATTTAAAAGACATTAAAAATTTGTAATATGAATATAAAACCTATAAAAACAGAAGACGATTATAATGAAGCATTGAAAAGGGTTAATATTCTTTTTGATGCGAAACCAGATACTACAGAAGGAGATGAATTAGATATATTAGTAACACTTATTGAAAAATACGAGCAAATACATTATCCAATTCCTGATCCTGATCCAATTGAGGCTATAAAATTTATGATGGAGCAAAATGGATTGACAGATGCTGATTTAGGAATTATTTTAAATAGTCGCTCCAGAGTTTCAGAATTATTCAATAAGAAGAGGGCATTAACTATAAAACAAATTCGAATATTAACTGAAAAGCTTCATATCCCGGCGTCAATTTTGATTAAAGAGTATGCTTTAATTCCATAAAAAAAGCCTCTAAATAATTTAGAGGCTTTTGTATGTTATGAACTTTGTCAAAAATATTATTTCGCGGCTTCAACTTTCGCTAAAACTTCTTCTTCCGTTCCTTCAAAAACTTCAGTTGTTGTTTTACCATTTTCTGTTTTAGTAACAGATCCTGTAGTTTTACCGTCTATATTTTTAACTTCAACTCTTACAGACGATTTTTTCTCGTATTTAGAAGTATCAAAGCAATCTGTTTTTTTATAAGGATTACCATTTTCGTCAAAATGCGCCAAACATTTAGCTGTTTCTTCTGGCGAACAACCTTTCTCTTTACACATTTTGATGCATTCTTCTTTTGTCATTCCAGACATATCACCACATTTCGAAAGATTTCCTGCATGCATTTCTGTTTTTGCACAGCAAGAGGCTTTTCCTGCGATATCTGAATGCGTACTACCTTCCCCTAAAATTGGAGCAATTACCAATCCGATCAAACAAGTTAATTTGATCAAAATATTCATTGAAGGTCCAGAAGTATCTTTAAACGGATCTCCAACCGTATCTCCGGTCACGGCTGCTTTGTGTGCATCTGAACCTTTGTATGTCATTTCTCCATTAATCATAACTCCAGCTTCAAAAGATTTTTTAGCATTGTCCCAGGCACCACCAGCATTATTTTGGAAAACTGCCCAAAGTACACCAGAAACGGTAACTCCAGCCATATATCCCCCTAACATTTCAGCGATTAACTGATTGTTATCTGAGTAAACCAATTTTCCTAAAAGAACAATTAAAATAGGAAAACCAATCGTTAAAATTCCAGGAAGCATCATTTCGCGTAAGGCGGCTTTTGTAGAAATCTCAACGCATTTTCCGTACTCTGGTTTTCCCGTTCCTTCCATAATTCCAGCAATTTCTTTGAATTGGCGACGAACTTCATAAACCATATCCATTGCTGCTTTTCCAACAGAATTCATTGCCAAAGCAGAGAAAACAACCGGAATCATTCCGCCGACAAATAGCATGGCCAAAACAGGTGCTTTAAAAATATTAATTCCGTCGATTCCTGTAAAAGTTACATAAGCTGCAAATAAAGCCAATGAAGTTAAGGCTGCAGAAGCAATTGCAAATCCTTTTCCAGTTGCTGCAGTTGTATTTCCTACTGAATCTAAAATATCGGTTCTGGTACGAACTTCTTTTGGCAATTCACTCATTTCGGCAATTCCACCAGCATTATCAGAAATTGGTCCGAAAGCATCGATTGCCAATTGCATTGCTGTTGTTGCCATCATTGCAGATGCAGCCAAAGCTACTCCATAAAATCCTGCTAATGCATAAGAAATCCAAATGGCTACAGCGAACAAAATTACAGTTGGAAAAGTAGAAATCATTCCTGTTGCTAAGCCAGCAATTACATTTGTTCCCGCGCCTGTAGACGATTTTTGAACAATTGCCAAAACTGGTTTTGTTCCTAATCCTGTGTAATATTCTGTTACTGATGAAATGGCTCCACCAACAACTAATCCCACTATTGTTGCACCGAAAACGCGCGTTGATGAAATAGCTTTAGAACCTTCACCAAAGAATGACATTTGCATTACTTCTGGAAGCATATATTTCACTAAAAAATAACAAGCAACAGCGGTTAAAATAATAGAAACCCAGTTTCCGATATTTAATGCTTTCTGAACTTGTGCTTCTTTTGCATTGTCATCTGAAATTTTCACTAAAAAAGTTCCGATAATAGAAAATAAAATTCCAAAACCGGCAATCGCCATTGGAAGTAAAATTGGGCCAATTCCGCCGAAAGCGTCGTTGATACTTCCGCCCATATCTTTTATCACGTAGTTTCCAAGAACCATCGCTGCTAAAACTGTTGCTACATAAGACCCAAATAAATCGGCTCCCATACCTGCAACATCCCCAACGTTATCTCCTACGTTATCTGCAATTGTAGCCGGATTACGCGGGTCATCTTCTGGAATTCCGGCCTCAACTTTACCAACTAAATCGGCTCCGACGTCTGCCGCTTTAGTATAAATTCCGCCTCCAACACGCGCAAACAAAGCAATTGATTCTGCCCCAAGTGAAAATCCTGCCAAAGTTTCCAGAACAACAGTCATTGTATCTGTGTCTTTCCAAACTCCATCAGAAAAAAGATTAAAGAAAATTATAAAAAAGGCTGTTAAACCTAAAACTGCCAATCCTGCAACACCAAGTCCCATTACGGTTCCACCTCCAAAAGAAACTTTTAAAGCTTGTGGCAAACTTGTACGAGCCGCCTGTGTTGTTCTAACGTTTGTTTTAGTTGCTATTTTCATTCCGATATTTCCTGCGTAAGCCGAAAATAAAGCACCAAAAATAAATGCAATTACGATTAATAAATGTGTTTTAACTCCTGGAATAAATGTAATTCCTGCCAAAGCTAAACTGGCAATAATTACGAAAACGGTCAGTAACTTATACTCTGCTTTCAGAAAAGCTAGGGCTCCTTCATAAATGTAATCTGAAATCTCTTTCATCTTACCATCTCCGGCATCTTGTTTTAAAACCCAACTCCTTTTTATTCCCATGAAAAGTAATCCTAAAACTGCCATTACAATTGGCAGGTAAATCATAAATGCATTCATAATGTTTTAATGGTTTTGGTTAATAGTCAACAAACTAACTAAAACGAATTTAAACAAAAAAGCAATACTCCTGACGGAGTATTGCTTTTTTTATAAAATATGAAGCCTTAAATTATTTAATGCTAAATAATCCTTCTGGTTTATTTTCGATATCGTTAAAACGTTTTGTACACTCAGCGATAATTGCAAACGCTTCGTTTACATCTCCCCATCCTTCAACATCAACTTTTTTGTTTTCAAGATCTTTGTAAACTTGGAAGAAATGCTCTATTTCTTTCAATAAGTGCCCGTTAATATCTGAAAGATCATTTAGTGAATTCCAGATTGGATCTGAAACTGGTACACAGATAATTTTTTCGTCTGGTCCTTTATCATCTGCCATGTGGAAAACTCCAATTGGCTTAACCTCCATAACACATCCAGGGAAAGTCGGTTCGTTTACTAAAACTAATACGTCAAGAGGATCTCCGTCTAATGCTAATGTTTCTGGAATAAATCCGTAATCAGCTGGGTACATCATTGAAGAGAACAACATTCTGTCAAAACGCATTCTTTTAATTTCAAAATCGTATTCGTATTTATTTCTGCTTCCTCTTGGTATTTCGATTAACACATCGAAAGTCGTTAATTTGTCTGCGGTCATTTTCGTTTTTTATTGTTTCTATAATTTCGGTTGCAAAAATAACCAAAGAATCTAGTTCTACAATAAAAAAGAAGGTTAAATTATCCGCATTAGAGTTTAAAAAACAAGCATTTAATACGTAATTGTTCGATTTCTTTTTTTGAGGTAATAATGCCAAAGCAAATAGGTGGCATAAGAACGGTACGGACTCCATTGTTCTGCATGAGTTTCCATTTCTTGCTTATCATGAATATTCAACAACTCTTTGATTGTATTGACCACTGCAATATCTCCAAGTGGAATTAAGTCGGGTTCTTCTAGACAGAACATTAAATAAATATCGATTGTCCAATTTCCGATTCCTTTTAATTTAATGAGCTCTTCACGAACTTGTTTTGCTGGTTTCGAAGCCAAACTTTCAATATCTAATTCTTTATTTATAACCGCTTCCGCTAAAATCTTAATGTATTTTGTTTTCTGACGACTAACTCCCAAACTTCTAAATTCTTCATCAGTCAAAATTGCCATATTTTCAGGATCGCAAGCTTTGTAAGCTTTGATTTTTAAAAATGTGGCTTTCGCCGAATCTATAGAAACTTGTTGTTCCAATATCAGCAAAACCAAAGTTTCAAAACCCGGCGGACGTCTTGGAATTGGAGGCAATCCATACTTCTCTATGATTTCTAGAAATATCGGATTTTTGGATGAAAGAAAATCTATGGCTTCTTGCATGATGCTGCTTTTAAGTCTAATCTCAAAAGTAAATAAAAAATAATCTCGCAAAGACGCCAAGTCGCTAAGTTTTTGTTTCACACAGATTTCGCAGATTTAAGCGGATAAATTATAGATTAAAAATCTGCGTGAAACAAAATAAAAAAGTCGCAAAGATTTGAAACCTTTGCGACTTTGTTACTTTCTCACTTAGAACCTTAAAAATAAAATCCGAAAGATCCTTTTATTGCAAATTTATGTGCGTCTGGCATATCTAAATAATTCCCTCTCCAAGAAAAATCAAGACGGAAAACTTTGAATATATTCCCAATTCCTGCGTTGTATTCCCAATATACTTTTTCTGGCGCATTGTATGGCAATCCTGAAGCATTGATAGCACGATTGGCATCAGAAATTGTTCCGTGAACGGCTCTAATTCCAATAAACTCTCTCCAGTTTAACTTTCTCATAAATGGAATTCTAGCAAACAATCTTCCTCCAAAATCATGATTCCATTGCAAAGTAGTATATTGATCCGTTACGAATTCGTAGAAATTCAAGTTACTGAATGTATTTTCAATCGTAAAATAAGTCTGATTTCCAGGAATAACGCTCATCAATCCTAACGGAATTGTACCGAAAGTTTTTCCGGTTTCAATTGTAATATTTGTTCTTCCTAATGGCCCAATAATAATAGGTTGTCTGTAGAATAACTGAATTTTTTCATAAGCAAAATCACTATCGAAAACCCCCTTAAGTCCATAACTAAAATTCACAAAGAAATGACTAAAAGGACTATCCACTAAATCTCTTTCAACACCGTAACCGATAGTCTTTCTGTTTGGCATATATTCAAACTGAATATTCGCTTCAGATTGCTTTACTGCACTTTGAATAACTCCTGTAGGGTTTGCAGGACTTGGCAAGGTCGTGTAGTAATCTAAACTAAATGTTGGTGAAGCCGATTCTAATGTTCGATATGAAAATCCTGCCTGAACAATAAAATTCTTTTTGGCTTCCATTTCTATAGAAACATTACTCAAATTTATATTGGTAAGCTTTCCATTACTTCCTGTTGTAAACAAAGCAGAAGAAGCAAAACTTCGCCCTAAAACGTCATTTGTTGTGGTTAAACTGGCTCCAATTTGCTCAATATCGCGCCTGTTTCCTCCAGAAATAATAACTCGGTTTTTCTTATCTACCATCCATTTTCCTGAAACTCCGTATTTGAATTTATTATCATCAAATCCATAAGCGGTGTAAGCCTGAATACGCCAAGGATCATTTGGACCGAAATACGTCCTTCCTCCAACTCTTAATCGTAAACCTTCTACTTCGTTATACCCAAATGTAGAGAAAATGGGCCCATAATCGAAGTTTTTAAATTCGACATAACCACTTCCCAAAATGGAGACGAGATTATACAACTGCTTGAATCGCTTGACGGTTTGCAAGGTATCGAGCATTTTATAAATACCTGCTTCGTCTTTATTTAATTTTTCAAAACGATTTTCTTCCCAGAATTCAGGCGGTCGCTCATAGACCGCATTGTCTATGAAATTGACTTCCTCTTTATAAAATTTCTCAGGTTTCTGAATATTGAATTTATGGTTTCTGTACAATGTTGTTCGTTTTCCATAAACCCCTTTTGATTTTTCTTTTTTGTTCAAAGCAAAATCAGACATCATATAATCACGTGTCAAAAGGAAAACTGAATCATTTTCTACTTCAAATTCCTGTTCGATGTAAATATCTTTTACCCAGTTAATATTGGCACTTTTGGTTACGCCCATATTAATTTTTTTGATTGCAAAAGTCGTATCGTTGACCCAAAAATCTCCTTTGAAAGTTAATTCGTTTTTACGTCTTGGATAAAAAACAATATTATAGCACCACTTTTTATCGACAAAAGCACTGTCTTTCAATACATAATTATAGACATCAATTCCTGTTTTAGAAAGCGGACTGGTAAAGCTTTTATCAAAAAATTTAAGGTGATTATCGTAAAT
The DNA here is from genome assembly GCF_020026915.1 of Flavobacterium potami. Classification (GTDB taxonomy): domain Bacteria; phylum Bacteroidota; class Bacteroidia; order Flavobacteriales; family Flavobacteriaceae; genus Flavobacterium; species Flavobacterium potami. Next base: position 217,617 of record NZ_JAINUY010000005.1, read on the forward strand.
ATTATAATCAGAATAAAGATCTTTTACAAAAGACAAAATCTGCTGATTTCCATTAAAACCAGACATTTTATTTCCAGTCAGATTTTCTTTTACTTTCTTTAATTTATTGTCACCGTAAACATCATAAACCGATTCATTGATAAAAATGGGCAAATATGTTTTTCCGGTAACATCTGAAGTATCCACATGATTAAAGACAAACTCCATGCCTTTGAAAAGTTTGTTTTTCATAAAAGCACTATCAATCGTATTCATATCGAATTCGACTTTTTCGTACTTCTGCATTTGATATTGATTGAATTGGTAAAGTCCGTTTTTACGCTTTCTTTCCCATATTTTCCTCAAGATATCTAATGCCGGATTATTCTTTTTAGAAGTTTTCCCCGTAAAAATAACAACTTCATTCAAAGCTTCGGCTTCGCCTAAAACAATTTTAAAATTATAATTTACCGCTTTTTCTAAAGGAACTTCTTTATCTGAGAATCCAGCCGAAGTAACTAATAATGCAGTGTAAGTATTTGGTGATTCCAGATAAAAACGTCCGTCTTCGTTAGAAACGATTCCAGTATTTGAACCTTTAAAAACCACATTTGCAAACGGTATCGGCTGATTTGATTTATCCAAAACAATTCCGCTCACCTTAGTTTGTGCAGTAGCAACATTCGCAAAAGCAAATACAATATATAAGAGAAACAGCTTTATTTTGTTCATTATTATGTAAAAAAAAACTTCACCAATCCATGTTGTCTGATGAAGTTTTATTAGTATTTATTTTGGTATTATTTGTACAATACTTTCTTTACTGCTTTAACAACATCACCAGCGTTTGGCAACCAGTCTTTAAGCAATACAGGAGAGTAAGGTGCAGGAGTATCTGCAGTTGTAATACGTTGAATTGGTGCATCCAAGAAATCGAATGCTTGTTCTTGAACGATATATGTAATTTCAGAAGAAACACTTGCAAATGGCCAAGCTTCTTCAAGAATTACTAAACGGTTTGTTTTTTTAACAGAAGTAAGAATTGCATCTTTATCCATCGGACGTACAGTTCTTAAGTCGATGATCTCACAAGAGATTCCTTCTTTAGCTAATTCATCAGCAGCGATAAAAGCTTCTTTGATGATTTTTCCAAAAGAAACAATAGTAACATCTTTTCCTTCACGTTTGATATCAGCAACTCCTAATGGAATTGTATATTCTCCGTCTGGCACTTCTCCTTTGTCACCATACATTTGCTCAGATTCCATGAAAATTACTGGATCGTTATCGCGAATTGCAGATTTTAATAGTCCTTTTGCATCATATGGAGTTGAAGGAACTACAACTTTAAGACCTGGAGTGTTAGCAAACCAGTTTTCTAAAGCCTGAGAGTGAGTTGCTCCTAATTGACCAGCAGAAGCTGTTGGTCCGCGGAAAACGATAGGCACATTAAATTGTCCTCCTGTCATTTGACGCATTTTAGCAGCGTTATTAATAATTTGATCAATACCAACTAAACAGAAGTTGAAAGTCATATATTCTACAATCGGTCGGTTTCCGTTCATTGCAGAACCTACTGCAATTCCTGTAAAACCAAGCTCAGCAATTGGAGTATCGATTACTCTTTTTTCTCCAAACTCAGCAAGCATTCCTTTTGAAGCTTTGTATGCTCCGTTGTATTCTGCAACCTCTTCGCCCATTAAATATATGGATTCATCGTGACGCATTTCTTCGCTCATCGCTTCACAAATGGCCTCTCTAAATTGTATTGTTCTCATATTTTATATTGTATGTTGAATTTTCTGAAGAGCAAAAATAAATATTTTAAATAACTTAAAAGCATAAATTGAATTTAAAATCGCACTAACTTCTCCGCTTATCTAGCTTTTAACTTTTTTAAGTCAATTGTGATATTTACGAAAACGATATAATAGACGTTTAATTCACACTTATTTCTTCAATATTATTTTTTCGACAAACTTTAATTTATTTGTTGAATTACTGTTTCTTCAAAATCCAATCATTTAAACGTAAAAAATGAAAATTTAGTATTTATCAGACAAAAAACAAATGCTCGAGTTGTATTCAAACATTGCAAAATTCCTAAGAATCAGACAAAATGAATAATTTTTTAATTTTAGAATCCGATGAAAGTCACTCAAAACCGCACAATTTGCGAAAACGTAATAGTTTTAAAAAATATTATGCATGCATAGTATAATTATTCCAAATAATATTCTAAATTTGTAAAAGCATATTATAAATTCAAAATATATACTTATGAAAATACTAGTTTGCATCAGCCATGTGCCTGATACTACTTCAAAAATCAACTTTACAAACGGTGATTCAGAATTTGATACAGCCGGCGTACAATATGTAATTAATCCTAACGACGAATTCGGTCTTACACGTGCTATTTGGTTCCAAGAACAACAAGGTGCAAATGTAACGGTTGTAAACGTTGGTGGCCCAGATACAGAACCAACTTTGCGTAAAGCATTGGCAATTGGTGCAAACGAAGCAATTCGTGTAAACGCAAATCCAACTGACGGATTTTTCGTTGCAAAACAATTAGCAGAAGTAATTAAAAACGGTGGTTATGACTTAGTAATCGCAGGAAAAGAGTCTTTAGATTATAACGGAGGAATGGTTCCTGGAATGATTGCTGGAATTTTAGGTTCTAACTTCTTAAACTCTTGTACAAGCTTAACTGTTGACGGAAACAACGTAAAAGCAGTTCGTGAAATCGACGGTGGAAAAGAAACTGTAAGCACGACTCTTCCATTAATCATTGGAGCTCAAAAAGGTCTTGTTGAAGAAAAAGACTTACGCATCCCGAACATGAGAGGAATTATGACAGCAAGAACGAAAGCTCTAACAATTCTTGAGCCAGTTGATGCAGCGGTAAACACAAAAGCAGTGAAATTTGAAAAACCAGCTCCAAAATCAGCAGTAAAATTAGTTTCTCCTGATAATTTAGACGAGTTAATCCATTTATTACACAACGAAGCGAAAGTAATCTAGTAATCAGTTTTCAGTCGCAGTTTTCAGTTTTCAGCAATAACCTGAAACTTGAAACCTAAAACTTTAAACCTCTAAACAAAAAAATCATGTCAATATTAATATACGCAGAATCTGCAGAAGGAAAATTTAAAAAAGTTGCTTTCGAATTAGCTTCTTACGCTAAAAAAGTAGCAGAATCTTTAGGAACAACTGTTACAGCTTTGACTGTAAACATTAGCGATGTTAGCGAATTAGCTAAATACGGAGTTGATAAAGTTCTAAAAGTAAACAACGATAAATTAGCTGGTTTTACTGCAAAAGCTTACGCTGATGTAATCAAACAAGCAGCTCAAAAAGAAGGAACTAAATTAGTTTTACTTTCTTCAACAACAGATAGTATTTATCTTTCATCATTAGTAGCGGTTTCTTTAGAAGCTGGTTATGCCTCAAATGTTGTAGGATTACCAGTTAGCACTTCTCCTTTTCAGGTAAAAAGAAATGCTTTCTCAAACAAAGCTTTCAACATTACGCAAATCGATACCGATGTAAAAGTTCTTGGACTGGCTAAAAACTCTTACGGAATTTTCGAAAGCGCAGGAGCTGCTGCTGCCGAAGATTTTAATCCAACAATTGGAGACAATGATTTTGGTGTAAAAGTAGAATCTGTAGAAAAAGTATCTGGAAAAGTTTCAATTGCTGACGCAGACATCGTAGTTTCTGGCGGACGTGGATTAAAAGGTCCAGAAAACTGGGGATTAATCGAAAATTTAGCCGAAGTTTTAGGTGCTGCAACGGCATGTTCTAAACCAGTTTCAGATTTAGGATGGAGACCTCACAGCGAGCACGTTGGACAAACAGGAAAACCAGTTGCGACCAACTTATACATTGCAGTTGGAATCTCTGGAGCTATTCAGCATATTGCTGGTATCAACTCGTCTAAAGTAAAAGTAGTAATCAATAACGATCCTGAAGCTCCTTTCTTTAAAGTAGCAGATTATGGAGTTGTTGGTGATGCTTTTGAAATTCTACCACAATTAACAGAGAAACTAAAAGCTTTTAAAGCTCAGCATTCTTAATTTAAAATTCTCTCTTAAAATATAGCTGCCTAAAAACAAGATAATCGTATCTTTGTTTTAAGGCAGCTTTTTTGTTCCATATTTTTTGATTAAAATTGCACCTTTATTTTCCAATCAAAAAAAGTATTAAAATGCGGTGCTAAGTGCCCGTTTTACAAACATATATGAGTCTAGTAAAATTATCCATAAAAGGAATTTCATACAGTCAAACTCAAAATGGCGCTTATGCCTTAATTTTGAATGAAGTCGATGGCGAAAGAAAATTACCAATTGTTATTGGTGCTTTTGAAGCCCAATCAATCGCTATTGCTTTAGAAAAAGAGATCAAACCTCCACGTCCTTTAACACATGATTTGTTTAAAAATTTCGCTGAAAGATTTGACATTGTGGTAAAACAAGTTATCATTCATAAACTCGTTGACGGCGTTTTTTACTCTAGCTTAATTTGCGAAAGAGACAAAATTGAAGAAATTATCGATGCCAGAACTTCTGATGCAATTGCCTTAGCATTACGATTTAACGCACCGATTTTTACATACAAAAACATATTAGACAAAGCTGGTATTTATCTAAAATCGAACACAGCAGAAACAGATTCAGGTTCTCAGGAAATTGATGACGTACTTTCAAATCCAGAAACTTTCGGACGCGAAGAAGAAAGCAATCAATCCGGTGACGTTTATTCTAAACACAGTTTGCAGGAATTAAATGACTTGTTAGACCAGGCAGTTTCTCAGGAAGATTATGAGAAAGCAGCAAAAATAAGAGACGAAATCTCAAAAAGATAATTTTACAGCAATAAGCCGTAAGCTTTAGGCTATAAGCTTAAAGCAGAAATATAAAAAAACAGCTTAAGCATTAGGAAAAGCCTAAAGCTTACAGCCTAAAGCCTAAAGCAATAATGAAACAATACTTAGATTTAGTAAAACACGTTTTAGAAAACGGCAATCAAAAAGGAGATCGCACCGGAACTGGAACCAAAAGCGTTTTTGGATACCAAATGCGTTTTGATTTAAGTGAAGGTTTCCCAATGGTTACAACCAAAAAATTACATTTAAAATCGATCATTTATGAACTGCTTTGGTTTTTAAAAGGCGATACAAATATAAAATACCTTCAAGAAAACGGAGTTAAAATCTGGGATGAATGGGCAGATTCTAATGGCGATTTAGGTCCAGTATACGGACACCAATGGCGTAATTGGAATAGCGAAGAAATTGATCAGATTTCTGAATTAATTTCAGAGTTGAAAAAAAACCCAAACAGCCGCAGAATGTTGGTTTCTGCTTGGAATCCTTCTGTTTTACCAGACACAACAAAATCTTTTGAGGAAAATGTAGCCAATAACAAAGCGGCATTGCCTCCTTGTCATGCCTTTTTTCAATTTTATGTTGCCTCGCCTGATTTAGAAAAAGGAGAGACAAAAGGAAAACTTTCCTGTCAGCTGTATCAGCGTAGTGCAGATATCTTTTTAGGAGTTCCTTTTAATATTGCTTCTTATGCTTTATTGACAATGATGATTGCTCAAGTTTGCGATTTGGAGCCAGGTGAATTTATCCACACTTTTGGTGATGCGCACATCTACAACAATCATTTTGAACAATTAGAATTGCAATTGACCCGCGAACCAAAACCATTACCAAAAATGATTTTAAACCCTGAGATTAAAAACATCTTTGATTTTGATTTCAATGATTTTACTTTAGTTGACTATGATCCGCATCCTGCTATTAAAGGAAGTGTCGCTGTATAAAAACAAAAAATCCGCTAATTAGCGGATTTTTTTATACTACTAAAACACTGTTTTCGCTTCCTGCGTATTCATTCCATTTATAAGAATCAGCCTCTGGATCGTTCACATAAACACCATCAATTAGATACTTGAACTCATAAATAGCATCTTTAACTAAGTCATAAGTAGCTTTAAAAGTCCCATTTTTCAATTTACTTAAAGATCCTTCTTCAGCATTCCAATTGTTGAAATCTCCAACAACAGCAGCAGAACTTGCTTCTTTAGCATCTATTGAAAAAGTAACCTTACATACTGGTTTCGTTTTTACAAATTGTTTCTTTAAAGACATAACTATTTAGTTTTTAGATTTATACATTCTAAAATTAGTCAAATTCAACGAGACCCTCGCTACTCCTCTAGCCGATTTATCATAATACTAAAAACTGTATCTATTTTTAATTATATCTATAATTTATTAGCGTTAAAATTCTCTATTTCAAATTCGTAAGCCATTTTAAAGCAAATATTCTACGTGCATAATATTGACTTTCAAAAATAAATTTTAACTTTATAATCTCATTTTTATCTTATGGAAAAAGAAGTGCACGAACAATACGAATATGCCAGAAGACGATTAAGGCAAAAAAAGATTTTATATTTCCATTTTGTACTTTTTCTTCTGGGAAGTTTATTTTTATTTATTGCCAATAGATTTTTTGGTTTCGGAGAGGGCACAACTCAAAATTGGTGTATTTGGGGCATCACAATCTGGCTTTTCATTTTCATACTGCATTTTATAAAAGTATACATCACAGACCGTTTTATGAACAAGAAATGGGAAAGAGAGCAAATTGACAGATTAGTTGCTTTACAACAAAAGAGAATAACTCAACTTGAATCTTCTCTAAACGAAGACAATCAAAACAAAATTTAGTTTAGCATACCATGATTATAATGATAGCGGCTGCAGCCGAAAACAATGCACTTGGAAAGAACAACGAACTAGTATGGCATCTGCCAAATGATTTCAAAAGATTTAAATCACTTACTACCGGTCATCATATCATTATGGGAAGAAAAACTTTTGAAAGTTTTCCGAAACCATTACCCGATCGTGTACACATTGTAATTTCGCGTCAGGAAAACTATAAACCAGAAGGTTGTATTGTTGTTGACAGCATTGAAAAAGCAATCGCAATTTGTCCGGAAAATGATGATAATTACATTATTGGCGGAGGTGAAATTTACAATTTAGGACTTCCGTTTACTGATATAATCGAGCTTACCAAAGTTCATCATACTTTTGAAGCTGATACTTTTTTTCCTAAACTCAATAAAAGTGAATGGGTTTTAGTAGAATCTGAAGAAAATTTTAAAGATGAAAAACATCTTTATGATTACACTTATGAAACTTACATTAGAAAATAAATAAAAAACATCCTCTTTTCAGAGGATGTTTTTAGAATGATTGTTATCTTACAACTGACTTGCTCAAGAATTAGTTTTGTTTAAAAATCACAAATGTTAAAAACATTTGAAATAACTGAATAACATTTAATGTTAATTTGAGACCTACATCTCAAAACGCCTTTAATAACAAATACCACTAAGATATTAAAGGCAGAAAATTAAAATTTCCAAAAACAAATTTAATCCTAAGAACGTATTTTGCACTTTATAAATAAGTATTTCCCCCCAAGAACAATACTTTTACAAAACCTTTTCAAGAACAGATAGTTTACTAGCGCAAAAAAGTAATTATCTGCTTCAAGCCATTTTGGTAGTACCAATCATTAAAACTTAATCATTTTTACTTTAGCAAAGTTGCCCAAAATAGAGACAATGCACAATACCGCGTTTTAGTGATTTTTCTAAAATACCTAGATTTAGGGATGCGATTGGAATTCTAAAACAAGTCATTTCAAAACATTTAATTTACTAAGCAAAAAACTCAATTACAGTTAGACTAGATTGTTTATATTTGCCTAAATAAAAAAAATGTCTGAAAAAATAACTCCGTATAAAGACTCTTCATTAGGTAAAAAAGAGCAAGTAACCCAAATGTTTGACACGATTTCTGGGAATTACGATAATTTAAATCGCGTAATTTCTTTTGGAATTGATGTAAAATGGCGTAAAAAAGTATTAAAAATAGTCTCAGACAAAAAACCAAAAGTTGTTTTAGATATCGCAACAGGAACTGGAGATTTAGCTATTTTATTGACTCAGACCAAAGCTGAAAAAATTATCGGACTAGACATTTCTGCTGGAATGCTGGAAGTTGGAAGAAAAAAAGTGAAAGAAAAGAACCTTTCCAATATTATTGAATTAGTTTTGGGTGATTCTGAAAACATGCCTTTTGAAGACAATTATTTTGATGCAATTACAGTAGGTTTTGGCGTAAGAAACTTTGAAAATCTTGAAAAAGGTTTCGGTGAAATATTAAGGGTTTTAAAACCAAATGGTGTTTTCGTTATTTTAGAAACTTCTGTACCTGATAAATTTCCTTATAAACAAGGCTATAATTTTTACAGTAAAAACATTCTTCCGTTAATAGGGAAATTATTTTCAAAGGATAATGACGCATATGGTTATTTGTCTGAATCTGCTGCTGCTTTTCCTTATGGTGAAGCCTTGAACAATATTTTGAGAAAAACTGGGTTTATAGATGTTGTGGCAATGCCTCAAACTTTTGGTGTCGCAACAATTTATTCTGCATCTAAAAAATAGTATGAAAAAAGCTGTAATCTTATTTTTATTAGTCTTAACGACAAAAGGGCATTCGCAATTTGCTAAAAATATGTTTAGCAAAGACCCTATTATCAACCTTGAAAACTTTCAAAAACAACGTGTGTATTTTGGTTACTATTTAGGTTTTAATAGTTTTGACTTTAAATTTGATTATAAAATTCAGCAGGATATTCAGGTAAAAAAAACAACTGGATTTAATGTTGGGGTTGTCGCCGATTTGAGATTACAGGAATATATCAGTCTTCGTTTTGAACCGGGTTTGTACTATACCAAACGTGATTTGTATTTTCCAAATTTCACCTCCGAAAATGATTATTTAAGAGAGGTAAACAGTACTTACATCCATTTTCCTTTGCTTTTGAAGTTTTCTTCCCAGCGTACAGGAAACATCCGCCCTTTCTTGGTTGGCGGCGTGTCTACGACTTTAAATTTATCTAGCAACGCTAAATCTCAGGACGATAACTTTCAACAGAAATTTAGGGTAAAACAATGGACTGCCGCTTATGAATTAGGCCTAGGAATTGATATCTTCACAGAATATTTTATCTTCTCTCCTTCAGTTAGAGGAATGTTTGGAATTACCGATGAACTGATTCGCGACAATCCTGGACAGGCAAGTGGATGGACAGACAACATCGATTCGATGAAATCTAGAGCTATTTTAATAAATTTCACTTTTCATTAAAACAAAATCTTAACTATTTCGTTTAAATTCACTAAGAATAATTGCTGTTGCAGTAGCTACATTTAAACTTTCAGTTTTTTGAAGCTCTCCAAATCTGGGAATTGACAGACGAGAAGTTACTGTTTTTTCAATTTCTGCCGAAATTCCGTTGGCTTCATTACCCATAATAATGATTCCTTCCTCAGGCAGATTAGTTTGATAAATATTTTCTCCGTCCATAAAAGTTCCAAAAACCGGCAGTTTGGTTTGGGCAAGGAAAAGATTCAGATCAATATAATTGACGTTTACTCTGGAAATAGATCCCATTGTGGCTTGTACTACCTTTGGATTGTAAATATCTACTGTCTCTTTTGTACAAATTACCTGTTTAATACCAAACCAATCGCAAAGACGCAAAATGGTACCTAGATTTCCTGGGTCTCTAATATCGTCTAAAGCCAAAATTAGATCAGATTCGATTATTCTCTTTTCGGCTGGAATTTTGAAAACAGCCAGACAGGAGTTCGGAGTTGACAAAGCACTTATTTTCTTAAGTTCTTGTTCATTAATAAGAGTACGTTTTGAAGATTGAACCGCTTCAAAATCATTTAATGTCGTGTATAAATGTTCTAATTCAAAATTGGATTGCAGCAATTCTTGAATTACTTTTACTCCTTCGGCAAAAAATAATTGATTGGCAAAACGCTGCTTTTTTTGATGTAAACCAGAGATAAGTTTTATTTGGTTTTTACTAACCATAAAATAATGTACTTTTGAATTAAATATTAAAAAACACTTGAAAAATAATTCCACAAAAATAATAGCATTTCTTCTAATTGCAATATTAATTTGCGCTTGTAATGCCGTAAAAAGAGTTCCCGATGGAAAAAACCTTCTTGTAAAAAATAATATTCTGGTAAATGGAAAGGCTACAAGCGACGAAACAGCTTCCAATCAAATGTATCAAAAACCTAACGGTAAATTATTAGGATACAAACTTCGTTTAAATTTGTACAATTTAGCAAATTTAAATCCTGATTCTACTTATCAGGCAAAATTCAAAAACAATCCAGGAAAATACGAACGTATGTCTAAAATATTCTCTGCGAAGCAAGTAGATCGTCTTGGACAATCGTTTTATTACAAAGGAATTCATGAATTTCTAAAAAGCACTGGTGAACCTCCTGTTATCATTGATACTGCAAAGACAAAAAAATCGCTATTGCGTTTAAAATATTACTATTTCAACAATGGTTATTTTAATGTTTTAACCAATTTTACAATTGATACTGTCGGAATTAAAAGAGCCGCCATTAACTACAATATTACTACTGGTCCAGCATACAAACTAGACACCATTCGAACAGATATAAAAACTCCTGCATTAGATTCATTATATAGAACAAATATTGAACCTTCTCTATTGAAATCTGGAAATCAATACAAAACAACAGATTTTGAAGAAGAAAAAAATCGTATTACAACTTATTTTAGAAATCATGGTGCTTATTATTTCCAACCAACATATGTAACTTTTGATATTGATACAATTGGCAAAAAAGCAAAAGCAGATGTAACCTTAAAAATTAGTGACAATACCATTCAAGGAAGAGATTCAAGTCGTACAGAACCTTTTAAACTGTATACAATTAGCGATGTAAACATTTACACCGACTATTCTGCTGCAAATGCAAAAAAGAAACCAACAGATAGTACCACTTACAATAATTTTAATCTTTACAGCTATAACAAACTAAAATACAAACCTCGCGCTATCACAGACGCGATCTTCATTACCAAAGGAAGTACTTTTGCTGATTTCAGAACGACCTTATCTTCAAGATATCTAAACAACTTAAGGATTTTTAATTATCCTTCCATTCAGTACGAAGTTGACAAAAGAGACTCTACAGCTCAGTCCCTTATTGCGAATGTATATTTGACACCCAGAAAAAAATATAGTTTTGGGGCAACTCTTGATTTGACACATTCTAACATTCAGGATTTCGGAATTGGAGCCAGTGTCTCGGAAACTATTCGAAATGTATTTAATCGTGCAGAAACTTTAGAAATTTCAGCTCGTTTAAACATTGGTTCTTCCAGAGATATGGCCAACCCTAATGATAATTTCTTCAATGTTTCAGAATATGGTTTGGACATGAAACTGAATTTTCCTAGAATCCTTTTGCCTTTTGGAACAGAAAAAATTATTCCTAAAAGTATGATTCCTTATACTTCTATAACTTCCGGTTTTTCGAAGCAAAGAAATATTGGTCTAGACAAAGAGAATTTTACCGGTGGTATTTCATACAACTGGACCCCAAAACGTCATAATACTGCAAAATTGGAATTATTGAATGCACAGTTTGTTCGTAACTTAAATCCTGGTAATTATTTTAGAGTTTATACTTCTTCTTACAATGATTTGAACAACATTGGAAAAGATTACAATATTGATGGTCAAAACTGGGGAACTACACCAGAAGAACAAGCAAACAAAAACTTGGTGATCCCTACAGGAACTACAGGATTTACCAATGAAGTTTTAACAAATGAAACTGCGCTAACACCTGATAACCCACAATACAAAGAAGTAGAAAGCATAGAAGAAAGAAGAATTCGTTTGACAGAAAATGACTTTATTTTAGCAACGAGTTATACTTTCACAAAAACAACGAAAAAAGATTTGGCTGATAATAATTTTTATCAATTTAGAACAAAAATTGAATCAGCAGGTACTTTACTATCCTTAGTTTCTGAAATTGGAAATCTCCAGAAAAATTCACGAGGAAATTATGAAATCTTCAACTTGGAATATTCTGAATATATTAAAACTGAATTTGATTATATCAAACACTGGGATTTTGGAAAAGAAAAAGTTTTGGCTGTGAGAAGTTTCTTCGGAATCGCAATTCCTTTTGGAAACTCCAATTACATTCCGTTTTCACGAAGTTATTATGGTGGAGGTTCAAATGACAATCGCGCATGGCAACCTTACGCATTAGGACCAGGGAGTACAAATGCCGTAAACGACTTTAATGAGGCCAATATGAAAATTGCAGCAAGTGCTGAATTTCGTTTCAAAATTTTCGGAGACGTCAAGGGAGCACTCTTTGCAGATGCCGGAAATATCTGGAATGTGCTCGATAATGTCATCGATCCGAAAGCAAGATTTGACAACTTAAACGATTTAGAAGAAATTGCTTTGGGTACAGGATTTGGTTTACGATACGATTTAAGCTTTTTTGTTATTCGTTTAGATTTAGGCTTTAAGACCTATAATCCGGCGCATGAGAAGGGAGACAGATGGTTTAAAGAATACAATTTTGGTCATTCGGTTTTAAATTTTGGGATAAATTATCCGTTCTAATGCTAATTAATTCTTATTTTTGCAACCTAAAAACTAAAAACAACTATAAAAAAAAGTACAATGGCACACAACATTAAACCAGGAGTAGCTACAGGAGATCAAGTACAAGAGATCTTTAATTATGCTAAAGAGAAGGGTTTTGCTCTTCCAGCAGTAAACGTTACTGGATCAAGCACAATTAACGGAGTTCTTGAAACTGCAGCAAAACTAAACGCGCCAGTTATCATTCAATTTTCTAACGGAGGAGCACAATTCAACGCTGGAAAAGGATTATCTAATGCAGGTGAAAAAGCAGCAATCGCGGGAGGAATCGCAGGAGCAAAACACATTCACACTTTGGCAGAAGCTTACGGTGCAACTGTAATCTTACATACTGACCACTGTGCAAAAAAACTTTTACCTTGGATTGATGGTTTATTAGATGCTTCTGAAAAACACTTCGCAGAAACAGGAAAACCATTATTCAGTTCTCACATGATCGATTTGTCTGAGGAGCCAATCGAAGAAAACATCGAGATCTGTAAAGAATATTTAGCTAGAATGAGCAAAATGGGTATGACATTAGAAATCGAGCTTGGTATTACAGGTGGTGAAGAAGATGGTGTTGATAACTCTGATGTTGATAGCTCAAAATTATACACACAACCAGAAGAAGTAGCTTACGCTTACGAAGAATTATCTAAAGTAAGTCCTAAATTTACAATTGCTGCTGCTTTCGGAAACGTTCACGGTGTTTACAAACCAGGAAACGTAAAATTAACTCCAAAAATCTTAAAAAATTCTCAGGATTTCGTACAAAACAAATTCAACACAGGACACAACCCGGTTGATTTCGTATTCCACGGAGGTTCAGGTTCTACACTTGAAGAAATCAGAGAAGGAATTAGCTACGGAGTTATCAAAATGAACATCGATACAGATTTACAATTTGCATACACTGAAGGAATCCGTGACTATATGGTTAAAAATTTAGATTATTTAAAATCTCAAATTGGTAACCCAGAAGGTCCAGATGCTCCAAACAAAAAATACTATGACCCAAGAAGATGGGTACGTGAAAGCGAAGTTACATTCAACGCAAGGTTGGAGCAAGCTTTTGCAGACTTAAATAACGTGAATACACTATAATAAAAAAGTTTCAAGTTTAAAGTTTCAAGTTTCAGGTTTCCGCAACTTGAAACTTGAAACCTAAAACAAATAAAACATTCAATATGGCTTGGTTTAAAAGACAAGAAAAAGGGATTACGACCGCGACAGAAGACAAGATGGACGTTCCGAAAGGATTGTGGTACAAATCTCCTACTGGAAAAATTATTGATGCTGACGAATTAGCGAGAAATTTGTTCGTAAGCCCTGAAGATGATTTTCACGTTCGAATTGGAAGCGCAACCTATTTTGAAATTTTATTCGACAACAACGAATTTGTTGAGTTAGATAAAAACATGACTTCTAAAGATCCTTTGCATTTTGTGGATACAAAAAAATATGCAGAGCGTTTGAAAGACGTAATGGAAAAAACTCATCTTAAAGACGCTGTACGTACGGGAGTAGGAAAATCTAAAGGAAGAGAACTTGTAATCTGCTGTATGGATTTCGCTTTTATTGGTGGATCTATGGGAGCGGTTGTAGGAGAAAAAATTGCAAGAGGTATTGATCACGCGATCAAAAACAAATTGCCTTTTGTTATGATTTCTAAATCTGGTGGAGCTCGTATGATGGAAGCTGCTTATTCTTTAATGCAATTAGCAAAAACTTCTGTAAAATTAGCTCAATTAGCTGAAGCTAAATTGCCTTACATCTCTCTTTGTACAGATCCAACAACTGGAGGAACAACTGCATCTTACGCTATGTTAGGAGACATCAATATCTCTGAGCCAGGCGCTTTGATTGGTTTTGCTGGTCCGCGTGTTGTTCGTGACACTACAGGAAAAGATTTGCCAGAAGGTTTCCAAACTGCCGAGTTCTTATTAGAGCACGGTTTCTTAGACTTTATCACGCCAAGAAAAGAATTGAAAGATAAGATCAACTTATACATCGATTTGATTCAAAACAATGATATTCGATAGTTTTAAAACTATTTAAAATAGAAAATCCCAAGAAATTGCTTCTTGGGATTTTTTTTGTTTTAAACCATATAAGTCACATAATCCCTCATACATCTATAAGGTTTTAGAAACCTTGCAGAAAAACTAAACAAAAAAACTTAGAATCTTAGCAACTTAAAAAACCTACATCCCTGTTCTAATCGCCTCAACTGGATCTAAATTTGCTGCCGAAATTGCTGGCAGAATTCCAGAAATCAATCCGATAAGAGCAGCTAAAGTTGTTCCTAAAATTATATTTCCAAGACTTAACACAAACTCAAAGTCAAGTAATTTTGTCAAAGCAAAGGCAATTCCCCAGACCATTAACAAGCCTATAATTCCGCCAATAACAGACAAAATAACAGCTTCGAACAAAAATTGAAATAAGATAAATTTATTCTTCGCTCCTAGTGACTTCTGAATTCCGATAAGATTTGTTCTTTCTTTAACTGAAACAAACATAATATTGGCAATTCCGAAACCTCCGACAAGGAGAGAAAATCCACTGATGATCCACCCTACTACATTCATCTGACCTAAAATTCCATCGATAAAATCAGTAAATCCAGAAAGAACATTTATAAAAAAGTTATCCATATCTCCAGCTTTCATTCCGCGAATTGCTCTTAATTTCTGTGCCACTTCAGCCTTATAAGCTTCCATATCAACACCTTTTGTCGGTTTTAAAACAATAACCGGAGTCATCGCATCACTGTCGCCATACATTCGGCGTAAAAAGTTTGCCGGCAAATAAACAGATGTATCGTTACTATCTCCAAAAAAACCTGCACCTTGTTTCGCCATTACCCCAATAACCGTAAAACGCTGCCCATATAGTCGGATATTTTTCCCAACTGGATCCAAATCTCCAAAAAGACCTTGAGCAATATCATAACCTAAAACGACAACTGCTGTTCCTGAGTTAGATTCCGATTCATTATAAAATCGACCTTTATCAAATTTTATCCCATCAATATCAACCATTTCAAATGATGATGGAACAATATTTACATCAGCTACCGTCTTAGAATCGTATTTTAAAGTTTCGTGATTAACAAAAAGCTGATAACCGATCTGATCTGTATTGGTCATAGAATTTTTCAACGCCACATACTCATCATATTTTACATTTGGGAACTGTTCCCTCTTCCATTGTGGAATTTCAGATGGTCCGAAACTGAATTTCATTAAATAAATTGTATTTTTATCTAAGCTACTCAAATCTTTAGAAATCTTTTTATCTAAAGAATCAACAGCAGCAAGAACTGCTATAATCGAAAAAATACCGATAGTTACGCCTAATAAAGACAACAAAGTTCTCAATTTATTATTTCGCAAAGCATTAATTGCAAAACTCAAACTTTCTTTTAATAATCTAAGATAAACAAGCATATTTTCGTATTTTTCAATAGAGTAAAATTCAATAATTTAAAATCAAAAACCTAATAAAAGTTAACTTACTCATCAGTAGATTTTTTTAGCTAATTGTTACATTAATTTCTTTAAAATAATATATAAAAAAACTACTTTTGCAGTCTGAAAATCATAACTACACAATGAGCACAACTAAAAAAATACAATCAGCATTAATTTCTGTTTTTTCTAAAGATGGATTAGAACCAATTGTTAGAAAATTACACGAACAAAATGTAACACTTTACTCCACTGGAGGAACAGAAGATTTCATCAAAAACCTTGGAATTCCTGTAGTTCCTGTTGAAGACATTACTTCATTTCCTGAAATTCTTGGAGGAAGAGTAAAAACATTACACCCAAAGATTTTTGGTGGAATTTTAAATCGTCAGGATAACGAAAGTGACGTTCAGCAAATGAAAGAATTTGATATTCCTCAAATTGATTTAGTTATTGTTGATTTGTATCCTTTTGAAAAAACAGTTGCTTCAGGTGCAAGCGAACAAGATATTATTGAAAAAATTGACATCGGTGGAATCTCACTAATCCGCGCTGGTGCAAAAAATTTCAAAGACACTGTAATTGTAGCTTCTGTAAACGAATACAGCTTGCTTTTAGATTTAATTACAGAGCAAGATGGAGCAACAACTTTAGAAAACAGAAGATTGTTTGCTACTAAAGCTTTCCACGTTTCATCTCATTATGATGGAGCTATTTTTAATTACTTCAACACAGACGAAACTATCTACAAAGAAAGCATTGCAGATGGTCAAGTTTTAAGATATGGCGAAAACCCTCACCAAAAAGGATTCTTCTTTGGAGATTTTGACGCTATGTTCAAAAAAGTTCACGGAAAAGAATTATCATACAACAACTTATTAGATGTTGATGCTGCAGTAAATTTAATTGCTGAATTTAAAACTGACGGACCAACATTCGCAATTTTAAAACACAACAATGCTTGTGGATTGGCTTCTAGAGAAACAATCAGCGAAGCTTACTTAGCGGCTTTGGCTTGTGACCCAACTTCTGCTTTTGGAGGAGTGTTAATTTCTAACACAAAAATTGATTTAGAAACGGCACAAGAAATCAACAAATTATTCTGTGAAGTAGTTATCGCTCCAGCTTATGATGACGAGGCTATCAACGTTTTACAAGAGAAAAAGAACAGAATTATTCTAGTTCAAAATGAGGTTGAATTACCATCTCGTCAAGTTAGAACTTGTCTTAATGGTTTGTTAATTCAGGACAGAAATAATATTACGGATAATAAAGAGCATTTAAAAACCGTTACAATTACAGAACCTACTGCTCAAGAGATCGAAGATTTGATCTTTGCTTCTAAAATCTGCAAGAATACAAAATCAAACACAATTGTATTTGCTAAAAACGGAACATTGATTTCTTCTGGTACAGGTCAGACTTCAAGAGTTGACGCTTTAATTCAAGCAGTTGATAAAGCAAAAGCTTTTGGATTTGATTTAAATGGTGCTTCGATGGCAAGTGATGCATTTTTCCCATTTCCGGATTGTGTAGAATTGGCTAAAAAAGCAGGAATTACAGCAGTAATTCAGCCAGGAGGTTCTATTAAAGACGAATTAAGCATAAATTATTGCAACGAAAATAATCTTGCAATGGTATTTACTGGAACACGTCATTTTAAACATTAATTTGTTTAACTTTGTTCAAAATAATTTATAACATTTTAAACCCCTAAAAAACTTATGGGATTTTTTGATTTCATGACTGAGGATATTGCAATAGACCTTGGTACCGCAAACACTTTAATCATTCATAATGATAAGGTTGTTATTGACAGCCCCTCTATCGTAGCACGCGATAGAGTATCAGGCAAAATCATCGCTGTTGGTAAAGAAGCCAACATGATGCAAGGTAAAACGCATGAAAACATCAAGACCATAAGGCCTTTGAAAGATGGTGTAATTGCCGATTTTGATGCTTCTGAAAAAATGATCAATATGTTCATTAAAAGTATTCCAGCATTAAAAAAGAGAATGTTTACTCCAGCTTTAAGAATGGTAGTTTGTATTCCTTCTGGAATTACTGAGGTTGAAATGCGTGCAGTAAAAGAATCTTGTGAGAGAGTTAACGGAAAAGAAGTTTACCTAATTCACGAACCAATGGCCGCAGCAATCGGTATTGGAATTGACATTATGCAACCAAAAGGAAACATGATTGTTGATATCGGAGGTGGTACAACTGAAATCGCTGTTATCGCTTTAGGCGGAATTGTTTGTGATAAATCTGTAAAAATTGCGGGTGACGTTTTCACAAATGATATCGTGTATTACATGCGTACACAGCATAACCTTTTCGTAGGAGAAAGTACTGCTGAAAAAATTAAAATTCAAATTGGAGCGGCTATCGAAGATTTAGACGGACCGCCAGAAGATATGTCAGTTCAAGGTAGAGATTTGCTTACTGGTAAACCAAAGCAAGTAGATGTTTCTTACCGTGAAATTGCAAAAGCATTAGACAAATCTATTCAGCGTATCGAGGATGCAGTAATGGAAACATTATCACAAACTCCTCCTGAGTTAGCTGCCGATATCTATAACACTGGTATCTATTTAGCAGGTGGAGGATCTATGTTAAGAGGTCTTGACAAACGTATCTCTCAAAAAACAGATTTACCTGTTTACATTGCAGAAGATCCATTAAGAGCTGTTGTTCGCGGTACAGGAATGGCACTTAAAAACATTGCAAAATTTAAAAGTATCTTAATCAAATAAGATTCAAAATAACAATCAATTTACTTTTTTAAGGGTTGAATTTTTACTATTCAACCCTTGAAAAACTTGAAACCTTAAAGCATATCCTGAAACAAAATAACCAGACAAGAAATGCAGCAAATATTTAATTTCATTATAAGAAACAGTAATCGATTGCTGTTTTTGCTGCTTTTAGGTATTTCGTTAGGACTCACTATTCAATATCATTCTTTTCACAGAAGCAGAGTAATAAATTCGGCAAACTTTTTAAGTGGCGGTGTTTATGAAAAGATCAATCACATTAATGAGTATTTGAATTTAAGAGCTGAAAACGACGAACTTGTACTTGAGAACGCAAGATTAAAAAGTCTTTTATTCAACAAAGAAGACACTACTAAATTACCTTTACCTGATACAATCAAAGGGGTAAAACCTGCTGATATAATTGTATCAAAAGTTATCCATAATACATACAGTACACACGAAAACTTCCTTACTTTAAATTCTGGATCCAATGAAGGCGTAAAACCTGATATGGGTGTAATAAACAGTTTAGGAATTGTGGGTATCATAGACGATACATCGCCTAGATATTCTACTGTTGTGAGTATTCTGAACATGAAGTCTCAGATTAATGCCAAGTTAAAGAAGTCAAATCATTTTGGTTCTTTGACATGGGATGGAAAAAGCACTGGATTTGTACAACTGAAAGACGTTCCGAGATTAGCGTCTGTTAGAAAAGGTGACACTATTGTAACAGGAGGACAGTCTGTAATTTTCCCTGAAGGAATCAATATTGGAACTGTTGAGACAATTTACAAAGAACCTGAAACAAGTTTTTATGTTATTAAAGTCAAACTATTTAATGACATGACAAACTTAGGACACGTTTACATTATCAAGAGCAAGGACAGAGAAGAACTTATTAATTTAGAAAACAAGGAAAAAGATGAATAGCGCAGTGTTAGTCAATATTTTTCGATTTATTATACTGCTGGCGATTCAGATTGTTATTTTCAACAATATGAATTTCCTAGGTTATATAAGTCCTTTTCCGTATATCTTGTATATAATTTTATATCCTGTAAACAGCAATAAAGCTGGATTGATTATCTCTAGTTTTCTACTTGGATTAACAATGGATATGTTTTGTAATTCTGGAGGAATACATGCAACAGCTTGTGTTGTTCTAGCCTATTACAGGCCTTATATTTTTAAATTTTCGTTTGGACTTAGTTATGAATATCAAACTATTAAACTGAACGATTCTTTAACACCAGAACGATTTTCATTTATACTGGTTTCGGTTTTAATACATCATATTGTATTATTTGTACTTACAGCATTTCAGTTCAAATTTATTTGGGACATTTTGCTCCGAACCTTGTTCAGCTCTATTTTCACTATAATCATTTCCATAATAATAATCTATCTTATTAAGCCCAATAAACGATGAGAAAAGTTCTGCTGCCCACTATAATTATTATTGCAGCATCTTTGCTAGTGATCAGAATCTTTTATTTGCAAGTTATTGATGATTCTTTTAAACTGAAATCGGAAAATAATGCGATAAAAAAAGTTTATGACTATCCAGAAAGAGGATACATCTACGATCGTAACGGCAAACTTCTTGTTGCAAATCAGGCTTCTTATGACATTATGGTTATTCCTAGAGAAATCAAGAAAGACCTTAATATTGCTGAGTTTTGTTCTCTTTTGAATATTACCCCAGAAGAATATCAGAAACGTATTGAAAAAGCAAAAGTTTATAGCCCAAGACTTCCTTCTGTATTTTTATCTCAATTAAATAAGAATGAATTTGCTGCTTTTCAAGAGAAAATCAGAAAATATGGTGGTTTCTATTTCCAAAAAAGATCCCTTCGTGATTATGAAGTAGATTATGGCGCTAATATTTTTGGCTCTATTACACAAGTAAACGAAAGCCAACTTGCAAAAAATCCATACTATAATAGTGGAGATTTAATTGGAAGACAAGGTGTAGAAGAGAGTTATGAAGAAATCTTGAGAGGTATTAAAGGGGTCAAATATATTCAAAAAGATAAATATAATAGAGAAATCGGTTCTTACAAAGAAGGAAAATACGATACAATTGCCGTTGCTGGAGAAGATATTAATTTAACAATTGATGCTGAACTTCAGAAATACGGCGAGGAATTAATGATCAATAAAAGAGGTGGAATTGTTGCTATTGAACCAAAATCTGGTGAAATTCTAGCACTTATTACTGCTCCTTCTTATGACCCAGGAATTTTAGTAGGACGCCAAAGATCTAAAAACTACACGCTTTTATACAACGATTCTATTGCAAAACCTTTATATGACAGAGGACTTTTAGCTGAGTATCCTCCTGGTTCTCCATTTAAAATTCTAACTGGACTAGTTGCGCTTCAAGAAGGTGTCGTAAATGAACAAACGACTTTCATGTGCCATCACGGTTTCAGTTACGGAAGAGGTCGTTTTATGAAATGTCACGGCTTTGGACCACATCAATTACATAATGGAATTTACAACTCTTGCAACACCTATTTTGCACAAGCTTATATGTTAACCATTAACAAATATGCAAATCCTGGAAAAGCGGTTGATATCTGGAGCGATCACATAAAAAGTTTTGGATTAGGTCAGTTTATGGGTTACGATTTACCTACAGGAAAAAGAGGTAATATTCCAACATCTAAAACATACAAAAGAATCTATCCTAACGGAGGTTGGAGAAGTACAGCAATTGTATCGAATGCAATTGGTCAGGGAGAGGTTCTGATGACACCAATTCAATTAGCAAATATGATGGCAACCGTAGCCAATCAAGGTTACTATTATACGCCTCATATCATCAAAAAAATTGAAGGAGAAAAAATCGATCAAAAGTTTACAACAAAACACGTTACCTCAATTGATCAAAAATATTTTCCTCCTGTAATCAGTGGTTTATTTGATGTTTACAATAAAGGAACCGCTTATGCGCTTAGAGTAGACGGAATTGATATTTGTGGAAAAACAGGTACAGCAGAGAACTTTGCCAAGATTGACGGTAAAAGAACACAGCTTAAAGACCACTCTATATTTGTAGCCTTTGCCCCGAAAGATAATCCGAAAATAGCTCTTGCAGTTATGATTGAAAATGGAGGTTTTGGAGCTACAGTTGCTGGTCCAATTGCCAGTTTGATGATTGAAAAATATTTAAGAAAGAAAATCACAAGAACCGATTTAGAAATCAGAGTTTTAAATAAAAGTTTGGCAGCAGAATATGCAAAAGTAGCGCCACCAAACCCAGCAAGTATTATAGAATCTGTACCAAAAGATTCTGTATTAAGAGCCAAAATTATTGTTCCGAAACCAGTTGTTCCGAAACCAGAAGCAAAAAAAACAGCAGTAGACACAACTAAGAAAAACTAAGAAAGAAGATTATTTCAAATGAAAAATCAAAGTGTAAAAAATAATATTGATTGGATAAGTGTCTTTATCTACATTGCACTGGTAACTCTAGGCTGGTTGAATATTTATTCATCATCCTTATTATCAACCGATGGAACGTATCAAAAGCAATTAATCTTTATTTGCTGCACTGTTCCGTTGATATTTGTCGTACTTTTTGTGGATGGTAAATTTTATGAAAAATATGCCAGTATAATCTTTGGTGTTGCTTTACTATCTCTGGCAGGTTTATTTCTCTTTGGAAAAACAATTGCAGGACAGCGTTGTTGGTATGCCATAGGTAGCTTTACATTACAACCTTCTGAGTTTGCTAAAGCCGCAACTTCATTAGCCTTAGCTAAATACCTGAGTGATACTCAAATCAATTTAAAAGAAGTCAACAGACAGATTCAGGCTTTAGCAATTATGCTATTACCTGTGATATTGATTTTACCGCAACCAGACCCTGGAAGTGCTTTAATTTATAGTGTATTCATTCTTGTTCTTTACAGAGAAGGTTTGCCTTCTTGGTACGTATGGACAGCTTTTGTAACTATTGTTTTATTTGTACTTACATTGGTTTTAGAACCTTATGTGGTTATAGGAATAGCATTCGTCATCTTGGCTATTATTCACTTTAAAGGCAGAGTTGTCGATAGAAATATAATCTTAAGTGGTATTCTATTGGTCCTAATCTCAGGTTTTGTCTTTTCTGTAGATTATGTTTTTGACAATGTTTTCAAACAACACCACAGAGATCGTTTCAACATTTTACTAGGTAAAACGGTCGACATGAAAGGTATCGGATACAACACCAACCAATCTGAAATTGCAATTGGATCTGGAGGATGGATAGGAAAAGGCTTTTTAGAAGGAACACAAACAAAAGGAGGATTTGTACCAGAACAACATACCGATTATATTTTTACAACTGTTGGAGAAGAATGGGGATTTGCAGGTTCTTTGACTGTTATTGCACTTTTTGTTGGATTATTACTTAGAGTAATTTATCTGGCTGAGAGGCAGAAAACAAAATTCAGTCGAGTCTACGGATATTGTGTCGCCGGAATTCTCTTCATCCACTTCTTTGTAAACATAGCCATGGTAATTGGAATTTTCCCTACTATTGGAGTCCCTCTGCCCTTCTTTTCTTATGGAGGTTCTGGACTATGGGGCTTTACTATTTTACTGTTTATTTTCCTTAAAATGGATGCCAATAAAGTTAATGAATGGTAAAATATTTAAATAGTCAAAATTCCAATAAAATAATCTCCAATATATAAATTCCAAATTCCAATATTTGGATTCGGAATTTCAATTAACAAAACTTACAAACTGAGATAAGGTTTCAATCAAACTCTATTATACCTTATCATCTTATTAAGTCATATAAATCCATAAAAAAATCCGAAGTAAAAGCTTCGGATTTTTTTTATGTTTTAATTATATTATATCTGTTCGTTTGGTCTCTTTTTTAAAAGCTTAAGTAAGACAGGGAACGTTGATATGATGATGATAATTATAATAATATATTCAATGTGTTTCTTTAAATCTATTCCTTGTTTTAAGAAAACGCCATACAAATAATGTCCTGCGAAAATCAAAATGAATGACCAAAGAAAAGAACTTAGCACATTATAGAACATAAATTTCTTTTTATCCATTGAAACGATTCCAGCTACAATTGGAGCGAATGTTCTAAAGATTGGAAGGAATCTAGCATAAATAATGGCTTTCCCACCGTATTTTTCAAAGAAATCTTTTGATTGCAATAGATACTTTTTCTTAAACCAAAAAGAGTCTTCTTTTTTAAATAGATAATAACCACTTTTTGCTCCAAACCAATAACCTGTCATATTCCCTAGAACTCCCATTATTGCAACCGCAGTCGAAAGCAAAAACACATTGATAAAATCATTAGGAATATGTGCAACATTTTCTATTAAATCACGGCTGTAAATACCCGCTAAAAAAAGCAAACTATCCCCAGGAAGAAAAAAACCAGCAAAAAGTCCTGTTTCGGCAAATACTATAAACAGCACAATAAATAACCCAATCTGAACACCTCCAAGACTTAAAGTAATATAAAATTCAGGGTTTATTAACTGGGTCCAATCAAATTTATTCATAAAAGGAAAGTTGGTTATCTTATAAGTGCGTGAAAGTAACAATAATTTAGCTTAACCACAATAAAATGCGGTATTTTAAACATAAATTAACTATTAAAAAAAGCCCAAACAAATGCTTGGGCTTAAGTGATAATTATTCTCTGACATACTTGCAACAACTGTGCAGGTTTTCATAATCTGCATCTGTCGCTTTAACTTCCTTAGTATCATGACCTACCTTTGCAATTGATTTATTCAAATCTGCAGGAGAAGTCTTTTCTTCATTCATAATAACTGAAAGCTGATGCGAACTAATATCCCAACTTGCTGTTTTAATACCCGGAACTCCGTATGCCGCTTTTTCAATACGTTTTTTGCATTGTTCACAGTTTCCGTTTACTTCTGTGGTGTATTTCAAATTTTTATTTTTTTTAGCTTGAGCCTGAGCTGAAAGTCCTAAAAAAGTCATCATTATAATTAAAATTACTTTGTTCATTTTATCTATTATTTAATTGTTATTGAAATTGATCGTTGCAATTCAGATTGCTTATTTAATTTTAAATCGTAATCCTGCGTAATACATTTGACCAAAAATTGGTGCATAGGCAATAGATGCATCAAAATTAGTTCCAAACGGATTGTCGGCTCCTAAAATTGCTTTCTCCTGCTTATAGTTCCCTATGTTTTCCCCTCCTATATATACTTCAAAAACAGAAGAAAAAACCCTTGTTACCTGCGCATTCATTACAGCGTAAGCTGGCGAAAAATCAGGAAACTGATCTGCTTCAGGATTTGTAGCAGTATAAGGCAATTGTTGCTTGCCTGACCAATTATAGGTAAAGTCAAACTTCCATTGTTTATCATTATTTAAAGTAGTCTCGTACTCTAAATTTCCTAGAAAACGATGTTTTGCCTGCAATGGACGCTGAAACGTTCCTCTCAAATAGTCGGTTTGAATATCGTAATATTTGTAAGCTGTTCTTAGATTTAAGTTTTGAATCAGCTCGTAATTGAATTCAACCTGAAGACTGTTTGCAAAAGAACTTCCTTTTAAATCATAAAACAAAACCTGTTGTGGACTTTGCATTACGTCTACGATGGCTTGATTTTGAAAATCTGTTCTGTACAAATCAAAACCTGCATCGGCATTTTTATTGAAAAGACGGAACTTCTGAGAAAAACTCACTCCATAATTCCACGCAATTTCAGGGTTTAATCCGTATACTTTTCCATTAGAATCTAAAACTGAAAAAGTTCTTGAACTCGCAAAAAGTTGCTGATTTTCTGCAAAAATATTCGCAGAACGTTTTCCTCTACCTGCAGAAAAACGAATCACGCCATTTTTCCACGGATTGTATCTCATGTGTAATCTTGGCGTTACAAAAAAGCCCAATCGATTATGATTATCAACTCTTCCTCCTAAAATCAAACTGAAATTATCCGTGTTATCATAAGTATACTCAAAGAAAGCGCCAACAGAATTATCGATTCTACTAACATCGGTTAAGTTTACAAATTCCTGATATTGATCGTATGCAAAATTCAATCCTGTTGTAAATTTGTGCATTGTATTGTTTATAATCGAATTGAAAATCAAATTAGAATAAAAGCTATTCTGTTTGATATCATATTGATTTAAACCAAAATAAGAATCTTGTTTGTGACTGTTAAAAGCATTTTGAAAACCAATACTTTGATAAGGCATATCTTTAAATACATATCCGATTTTTGTAGAAACATCAAATCGCTCTGTATTAATTTCAGATCCCCAATAATTTGTTGTACCGCGATCACGATCTTTATCAAAATCAACTTCTCCAGTTTGTTTTTTATCGTTCATATATCTGAAATTGATAAAACTCACTAAACCACTTTCAGGATTATAATATTGATAACGATTTAAAACATTGATCTGTTTCCCTAAAGGATTATCTAAAAATCCGTCGTTATTCATGTCGTTTTTCGCCACACGGGTATTTCCGTGAACAAATAGACTTGTTGCCCATTTATCAGACAATTTTTTATTGAAATGTGTATTCAATTCAAATCGAGAATCTGTAGAGCCGTAAGCATTTAAGAAGAATGGGATATCACTCAAAGGCTTCAACAATTCTGTGTTAATCTGGCCCGAAATACTTTCATAACCATTAATAACACTTCCCGCTCCTTTTGTAATCTGAACACTTTCGATCCAAGTTCCCGGTGTAAAAGACAAACCATAAGCCTGAGAAGCACCACGAACTGAAGGAATATTTTCTTCTGTAATCATTAAGTAAGGACTTGTCAAACCAAGCATTTTGATTTGTTTTGTCCCCGTTAAAGCATCAGAAAAATTGACATCGATTGATGGATTGGTCTCAAAACTTTCAGCCAAATTACAACAAGCTGCTTTTAGCAATTCTTTGCTTGTAATTAAAGAGGTATTAGTAGTTAACGTATAGGACTTTTTAATTCCTTTTTGCTTTTTATTGATTTTCACCTCTTCTAAATCTTCTTGTGAAAACATAGAAACAGAAAGTAAAAACGCAGCAAAAAGCAGTATGTTTTTTTGCATAAAAAATGATTTTAATGTTGAAATAGAATTACATTCTTGATGTTCATTCAAATAGAAAAAACAATCAAAATGTAGATACAAAGTCTTAATCAAGACCTGTATGGCATCTTAACATTAAAATCAGGAATAGAAAATATACTGTTGGTATAATTTGAATAAGGGGGGCGCATTCGCATCAGAATAATACGAAAGAACTTGTTTCTTTTTAAAATTTGGAAGCGCCAAAAAAGCCAAAGGCTTGTAGTCTTGAATTATTGCCGGAAATGCAATTTGAAAAAAGAAAAATTTCAAAGTTGCATCGTCTGATTTCTTTTCGAAATGAACAACTTTATCTTTGCAGCAAGAATTCTTTTTTTCTTTTGAGCCACAGCATTTCTTTTCAACCACAGGCTCTGCTGTTGTTTTTAAAGAAACCGAAGCGATTTTTCCGCCACAATAGTGCACATCAAAAGCAAACCCGATATTGGAAACCAATAAAAGGAGCGCTAAAAACAAAACTGTACACTTTTTCAAATTCATAGTGCAAAATTATTCAAAATCCATTTATAAAAAAACTTAAACAAATGTTATTTTTTCGAATTTTGAAGTTGATAATAAAATCCAGGAATAAACAAAAGCACTAAAAGAGGCTGAATTATAAATCGCCTCACGTAAAAAAGAAGCCAGCCTGCATTTGGGAAAAATTCTAAAACAACAAAGAACATTCCTAAAAGAACTATTAGAAACAATACATACAAGATTGCACTAAACTTGAGCATATCTCGATTTTGAAATAAGATATAGATTAGAATTAATGACAAAGCCGAATTTAGAAAATATCTAAAAAAGAGTCCGAAAAAGAGTTTTCCAGTTTCAACGATAGGATACGGAGAATTATTAAAATCGTTTTTAAAATAATTCAAAAAAGGATCATAAAACAATGTATACTCAAACAATCTTACCAATGCAAAACAAAGCACAATACCTATTGCACCCAAAATTTTAAATTTATTTTGAAGTAATTTACTTAGCATATTTTGAAAATCTATTAATCCAGAAAACCCATAAAAGAAATACATATCCGTAAATCATCAATGGAAAAAAAATATCATGAAGGAATTTACTTTTTGCTGGAAAAAAGTACAGAAGCACGACCAATGCAGCAATTCTGATTACATTTAAAATATAAATCGTTACTATTCCGAAGACGATAAATAAAATTGTTTTAGAAATTTTTCCTGAAAAAGCAGCGACAAAAGAAACGAAAAGAATCATTACGCTTACAGCATTGCATCCTTCTATTAATCTAGCCATAAACTTACCATTCAAAATAATTTCCAGCCATGCATTTTGGGAACTTTTTTGAATAATGACATCATAATTGAAAAACTTCATTAATTGATCTACATTCTTCCCTACATAGACGGAAATACCATCAAGATCTTCACTCTGATAACCATTTAAGTAAAGTTTATAAAGCATGGTCAAGACAATATATGTCAAGAAGAAGATGCTCACAAAAATCAGGAAAGGCTTAAACTGGACTAAATATTTTTTCAAGAGAATTTTTTTTCAAATTTATGTATTTTTTGAGTTCTGCTTTAAATACTTTTGTATAAAATTTTTACATCATGACATTTCAAGAATTACAACCGAAAATAAGCAATATTATTGCTGACAATACCAATAATAGAGACGAAAAATTACTAGCAATCTGCCAACTTTTAAGTGAAAATGTGGATTATTACAACTGGGTTGGTTTTTACTTTGCTAATCATGACACCAAAACTTTACATTTAGGCCCTTATGTTGGTGCAGAAACAGATCATACTGTTATTCCTTTTGGAAAGGGAATTTGCGGACAAGTAGCAGAAAGCAATGCTAACTTTGTAGTACCAGATGTTAACGCACAAGACAATTACATTGCCTGCAGTTTTACTGTAAAATCTGAAATCGTTGTTCCGTTATTTGTAAATGGAGTAAATATCGGCCAAATCGATATTGACAGTCATGTTATAGATCCGTTTACGGAAGCTGACGAAAGATTTTTAGAATTTGTAAATCAAGAGGTTGCCAAATTATTCTAAAAAACACTATTTTAGAATAAAAAAACAGAACTGAATGAAAAGAAACATTTGGCTTTTTTTGCTTCTGATAATTTCAGTTAATCTGTCTGCACAAATTAACATGGTCTCGAAAAAGATATTTCTGGACTCATTAAGTCGTGAATGCACTGCCGAAAATTATAGCTACACAAGAGTAATAACCAATTATTCTCAAAAAAGTCTCCGCTATGTTGTAACAGATTATTACAAAAACGGAAGAAAGAGAATGACTGGTTCTACCCTGGATCGTGATGTTTTAAAAAAAGACGGAGAGTTTATTTTTTACTTTAAAAACGGAACTAAAGAATCTGTGGCTAATTATTCTGAAGACCATAAAAATGGCAAAGAAATTAATTGGTACGAAAATCAAAGCAAAAAGTGCGAGAAGCAGCATTCTTGGGATCCAAAAACTAAAAGATCACAAACTCTTATTCTGAATTGCTGGAACGAAGATAAAACACAAACCGTAACCGACGGAAATGGAGAATACGAAGAAACCGATGCATTTATTACTCAAAAAGGAGAAATAAAAAACGGATTGAAGCAAGGTATCTGGCTCGGAAATGACAGCGCAAAAAAAACTTCATTTGTTGACAATTATGATAAAGGAATTCTAGTTTCGGGCGTAAGTGTGGATGAAAACAATGTCAAAACTGCTTATTCATCCTTAAATGAAAAACAAACAGGAAAAAAACTTCAAAAAGTAAAATAAAAATTATTTGCAAATGAATTCATAAGCACTATTTTTACTACAAAAAACGCACATGATGAAAAAATACTTTTTGCTTTTTATACTTATATTTTCTTATCAGAATAGCTTTTCACAGAAAAATTCATCCAGAGCAGTCTATCTCGACTCGGTTTTTCGTGAAACAACAAAAGAAAACCATAAATACATTAGACTTGTAGAGGATTACCAAACAATTAAAGACCGTTATCAAGTTGCCGAATTTTATAAATCGGGCGCCAAAAAAATGGTAGGAACAACCTTGGATAGAGATTATCTAAAAAAGGATGGTACATTTGTATACTTTTATGAAAACGGTACAAAAGAAGCAGTTGTAGTTTATAGCGAAGGTTGGAAAACCGGAAAAGAGTTTAAATGGTATGAAAATGGAAACATGAAATTCGAAAAAGAGAACACATCCGATATAAAAGCCAAAAGCACAAAATCTTTACTTTTAAAATTCTGGAACAAGTCAAATGAATTGACGGTAGTTGATGGGAACGGCGAATGCGAAGATATTAACGAAAATTATGCTGAAAAAGGAAGAATCGAGAACGGATTAAAACAAGGTAAGTGGGAAGGAAAGGATTTGCAGCACAAAATCGCTTACACCGAATTTTATGATAAAGGAAATTTAGTGTCTGGGATTAGTACAGATAAAGACAGTACAAAATATTCTTATTCCAAATTATTTGAGAACCCGGTTCCTAAAACGGGTATGAACAATTTCTATAAATACATCGCTCAGAACTACAAGACCCCTACCGAAGCATTTAAAAATAAAGTTACGGGACAAATATATATATCATTCATTGTAAATGAAGCCGGAAAAATAACAAAACCAATAATTATAAAAGACTTAGGCTATGGAACCGGTATAGAAGCTGTAAAAGTATTAGATGATGCAGGAGAATGGGTTCCGGGAAAATTTAGAGGTATAAAAAGAGAGGCTCTTTATTCTATACCAATAACTATTAACGGAAGGTAATTTTGCATAAAAAGGAAAATCCAAATGGTTAAAATTGAATTTATTCATCTTAATTTTTAGATTCTTTTATTTTTGTTTGATTCTTTTGTTTTTTTAATCTAATTTTGCACCCGTCTTACAAAAGTTGTATTGACATACATAAAAATCATTTAAAATAATATTGGAATGTATTTAACTAAAGAAAAGAAAGAAGAGATTTTCGCACAACACGGTGGTGCAACAAACACTGGAAACGCAGAAGGTCAAATTGCATTGTTCACTTACAGAATTGCTCACTTAACTGAACACTTGAAAAAAAATCGTCACGATTACAACACTGAGCGTTCTCTTGTACTATTAGTAGGTAAAAGAAGAGCTTTGTTGGATTACTTGAAAAAGAAAGAGATCAACAGATATCGTGAGATTATCAAAGTATTGAATATCAGAAAATAATCAATATAGAAAAGAGGTGCGAAAGTGCCTCTTTTTGTTTTTACATTACACGCATACAATTACAAGAAAAAAAGTTTGGTTTTTCATTGGGTTTTAGATAACAACAACTACACACAACAACAACTACAACACAACTAAAACCCATTGTATAATCAATAAGGAAAAAATTTATGATTCCACAATTATTTGTAGAAAAGATCGATTTAGGTGATGGCAGAAGCATCACAATCGAGACAGGACGTTTAGCAAAACAAGCTGATGGTTCTGTAGTAGTTAGAATGGGCGATACTATGATTCTTGCAACAGCAGTTTCAGCTCGCACATCAAACCCAGGCGTTGATTTCTTACCGTTAACGGTAGATTACCGCGAAAAATTTGCAGCAGCAGGTCGTTTCCCTGGAGGTTTCTTCAAAAGAGAGGCACGTCCAAGCGACAGCGAAGTATTGACAATGAGATTAGTTGACCGTGTATTGCGTCCGCTTTTCCCAGACGATTACCATGCTGAAACTCAAGTTATGATTCAATTAATGTCTCATGACGAAACCGTTATGCCAGATGCTTTAGCTGGTTTAGCTGCTTCTGCAGCATTAGCAGTTTCAGATATTCCATTTTACAACTTAATTTCTGAAGTTCGTGTTGCACGTATAGACGGAAAATTAGTAATCAACCCAAGCAGAGAAGAATTAGAAAAATCTGATATCGATATGATGATCGGAGCTTCTTTAGATTCTGTTGCAATGGTTGAAGGTGAGATGAAAGAAATTTCAGAAGCTGAAATGATCGAAGCTATTAAATTTGCTCACGAAGCTATTAAAGTTCAAATTGCTGCTCAACAAAGATTAAGAGCACAATTAAGCTCTCAAGAATACAGAACTTACGAAGGAGAAATTGAAGACGAAGCTGTTTACGCTAAAGTAAAAGCTGCCGCTTACGATAAATGTTACGCTATTGCACAAGAAGCTTCTGGAAAAGCAGAAAGAGGTGAAAAATTCGCAGCTGTAAAAGAAGAAGCAAAAGCTTTATTTACAGAAGAAGAATACGCTGAAAACGCTGATCTTGCAGGTTTAGTTGGAAAATACTTCTACAAAACTAACAAAGAAGCAGTTCGTAACGTAATTCTTGAAAAAGGAATTCGTTTAGATGGTAGAAAAACTACAGATATCAGACCAATCTGGTGTGAAACTGATTATTTACCAAGAGTTCACGGTTCCTCTTTATTTACACGTGGAGAAACTCAAGCTTTGGCTACTGTAACTTTAGGAACTTCTAGAGAAGCAAACCAAATCGATTCTCCATCTGAACAAGGTGAAGAGAAATTCTACTTACACTATAACTTCCCTCCTTTCTCTACTGGTGAAGCAAAACCATTAAGAGGAACTTCAAGAAGAGAAGTTGGTCACGGTAACTTAGCTCAAAGAGCATTAAAAAATATGATTCCTGCAGATTGTCCTTATACAATCCGTGTTGTTTCTGAGGTTTTAGAATCTAACGGTTCTTCTTCTATGGCAACAGTTTGTGCTGGAACAATGGCACTTATGGATGCTGGAGTTCAAATGACAAAACCAGTTTCTGGTATTGCAATGGGATTAATTACTGACGGTGAGAAATTTGCTGTATTGTCTGATATCTTAGGAGACGAAGATCACTTAGGAGATATGGACTTTAAAGTAACTGGAACTGCTGATGGTATTACTGCTTGTCAAATGGACATCAAAATTGATGGTTTACGTTATGACATTATGGAGCAAGCTTTATCTCAAGCTCGTGACGGACGTTTACACATTTTAGGTAAATTAACTGAAACTATTGCAACTCCAAGAGCAGATGTTAAAGCGCACGCACCAAAAATCATTACAAGAACAATTCCTGGAAACTTTATTGGAGCATTAATTGGACCTGGTGGAAAAGTAATTCAAGAATTACAAAAAGCTACTGGAACAACTATCGTAATCAACGAAGTTGACGAACAAGGAGTGGTTGAAATCTTAGGAACTGATCCAGAAGGTATCAAAACTGTATTGGCTAAAATTGACGCTTTAACTTTCAAACCTCAAATGGGAGAAGCTTATGAAGTTAAAGTAATCAAAATGCTAGATTTTGGAGCTGTTGTAGAATATACTGCTGCACCAGGAAACGAAGTATTGCTTCACGTATCTGAATTGGCTTGGGAGCGTACTGAAAACGTTGCTGATGTAGTTAAAATGGGAGATGTTTTCCAAGTGAAATACTTAGGAGTTGACCCTAAAACTAAAAAAGAAAAAGTGTCTAAAAAAGCACTTGTTCCAAGACCTCCACGTGAGGAGAAAAAAGAGTAATCAGATCTTAGTTTACTAAAGGTTTATTCATAGAAAACCCCAATTCATGTATTTGAATTGGGGTTTTTAAGTTTAAATTATTGCCTATAAACAATTCCAAACATCAAACTTTGAGAACCGTAATTCTTTTCTATTTTATCATTAAACAATCCATAAGGAGACCATTCGTAATGACATTGCAATCCAACATTTTTATAATTCACCTTAACTCCCTGAGACAAATAAAAAGTTGTCAAAACTTCTTTGGTATGCTCTCCATCTTCAAATTCTAGTTCTATTGGAGCTTTGTAAAAATTTAAAGCCAGTCCTATTCCAGAATTCCATTCTGCATTGAAATTTTTGTTTTTTTGGGATAACGGAATCGTCTTCGCAAATCGAGTTCCAATATTTATTGCAAAATGATCTGATTTATATTTTACAACTGAATCTCGATATGCGAAATTTACCTGCACAGGATTATTTGGCACAAAAAAATTAAATCCAAAATCTATAAAATCATCCTGATTTAATTTATTTCTAAACCAAAAACCAAATGATGGCGAAAGATCAAACTTGTTAGAAAGTTTTCCTAAGGGCTTAACAAAACCAGCTTCAACATACACTCTTTCATAATCACTATTCGTATTCAAGGAGTCTTTTTGAGAAAATACCGATTGCGAAAGAACAATAACAAGCAATAAAAATAACTTTTTCATCTTTTACCAATTCAAAAAAGGCATTGACCTTTTATTATTTACATTCCAAACACCTAATTGAAAACCTTTAGAATTTGATTTATTAAAAATTCCAATCTGCAAACCATGATTCATTCGGGTTTGATTAAAAACTCCTATATGCAATCCTTTTAAATCATAAGATTGATTATAAATACCAACTGTCGAGCCAGACAAATCATTGTTTGCATTATACAATCCAACAGCTATTCCATTATGGTGATCTGCAATAGTTCCTAAAACAGTAATCGATAGTCCGTTAAAATTGCTGAATTTGTTCCCTGCAGAGATATTTAATCCGTTCATACTAGTTTCGACAAAAAAGCAACCAGAACTTACATTGAGTCCGTTTAATTGTAAATTAGAAATAGATTTTATATTCTTAATTAAATAATCTTCATCAGAATCTTTTCTAATTTTTATTTTATTATTTTTCACTACTTCATCAAAATACATAAGTGCCATAAAAGCGTAGAATGCTCCCGCAACAGGCGCAGGATTTGCTTCTAGATTTACCCCATTAATTACTTGATTTTCTACATTCTTATTATCAAGGTGTCCAAGACCAAGAACAAGACCATTTACTTTATATACTTTTTTAGACATTGGCGAAAGACTAAAAATCTGTGAATGCAATTCAATAGAATCATTTAAAGTTTGAAATGAATTCTGACCATAAGAACATCCAAAAACAAAAGTGATCATTATTAATACTGATATCTTCATAGTATTTATCTTTAAATTTATTCAAGCAAACCTATTGCATTTATCGCATATCAATTTGCGAAAACCAATTAAAAAAAAATTTATATTTGCGATTATCGCAAATTATGAAACATCAGGAATCGTTTTTAAAAGCTATTAGAAGTAAAATTTCCAAATCAAATTCTTTGATAGAAGAAGTCGCTGCCATTTTAGAAATAAGCTACGATGCGTCTCACAGAAGAATATCTCAAAAAAGCAAATTCTCTATAGATGAAACCATCAAGCTTGCTGATCATTTTAATATTTCGTTGGACAATTTGTTTTTAAAAAATGAAAAAGTAATTGTCGAGAAAACAATTGAGATTGAGAACCTAAAAGATATGCTTCAATATTTTAAAACTTCTGCAGAACAAGTTGAAATATTGACCAAAAATCCAAACACAATATTATATTATTCGGCCAAGGATATTCCGTTGTTTTATTTTATGGATGGAACAATTTTATCGAAATTTAAAGCTTTTGTGTGGCTGAATCTTTTGAACACAAATCAGAAAAAAGTATCCTTTGAAAATTTCGTAATCGAGGAATCGTTTTCTGAATATATGCAGACCTTGAAAAGAGTTTATGAAAACACGCAGGTCAATGAAATCTGGAACGACACTACGATCAATAGTAGCTTACAGCAAATTCTTTACTTTTACGAAGCTGGTCTTTTAAGTCTTAAAAATGCCAATGCACTTTGTAAAGACTTAAAAAGAATTATAAATCTAATACAGGAAAAGTGCAAAACCGATACAAATTTTGCTCTTTACTACAACGAACTTATATTGTTAAACAACAATATGCTGATAGAAACAGAAGAAAAGCTAACTATGTTTGTTCCTTATACATTGCTTGGTTATTTTATTACAGATAACGAAGACAGCTGTAAAAATGTGCATCGGTTTTTTAAGCAACAAATTCTTAATTCCGTTCCGTTAGGAAAATCTGGTATTAAAGAACAAAATCTCTTTTTCAATCGCGCCATTAGAAAAATCGACTACTATATTGAAAAGATAAATTCTCAGGTAGATTTATTATTCTAAACAATTATCAGTTCTTAAAATTATTTAACAATCATTTACTTATTAGACCGCTAAAAATGGGGTCTTTGGCTTAATTAATATAACCTTTTTATTACATTTTAACACATACTGTTCGTTTTTTAAAATATATTTTTAATACATTTGGAACTCATCAATCCAAAAACAAAATATTCCTTGAAAAATCACAAAAAACAGCACATCCTTATATTAATATTTGGATTATTCTTAAACATTTGTAATTTATACAGCCAAAACATTAAAGAAGAGTCAATCTATAATTTTTTTGACAACGCAGTTGGTGTAGAAAATTTAGGCGTCAATAACGGATATGCATATAAAGATATCTATACTACAATTGACAACAACAGTATGTATTATGTTTCGAACAATTTTACGAAAGGTTCTGTAAACTACGATGGACAAATTTATTACGATGTCAATCTCAAATACAACACTTACAAAGATGAGCTAATTCTTAGTCCGCGCGCAGAATCTAAATATTCTACCATTTCGCTAATTCAGGACAAAACAAGTGCCTTTACACTAAATGGTAAAAATTTTGTCTATTTAAATAAAAAGCTATCTCCATTATCCGAATTGACTACTGGATATTATGAGATTACAGCGCTTAGAGATGGGTTTAATTTTTACATTAAACATTCTAAAAAGCTAGAAAACAAAACGGTCGACAATAAAGTATATTCTAATTTTATTGACAACAATAGTTACTTTATTTTTTACAAAAACAGTTTTTACAATAGTAACAATAAAAGTGAAATCTTAAAAATATTTCCAAACCAAAAAAAACAGATTAACGATTTTTATGCAATGAATAGAGAACTTAGAAAATCAGACAATGATCAATTTATGATTAATCTACTTAAACACATCAATGCATCTCTATTACTTACAGAAAAATAAACCATATGAGAAAACTTTTACTTATTTTATTTGCCGTAATTTCTAATCAGTTCCTGTTCGCTCAAGATACAAACGAAAAAATATCAATTGAACTCAAGAATGCAGATTTGATGACTGTTATTCAAACCATAGAAAAATCATCATCTTATCGTTTTTATTTTGATGCTGAATGGATTAAATCAAACAAAAATTCCTATACAGCAAGCTACAAAGAAGCTACAATAGATGAAATATTAAGCAAAATATTCACCAACACAAGTCTTAATTTTTTCATTCTCAAAAAGAAAGTTATTTTAACAAACAATAGCAGTATTCACGATAAGCTACCTGCAAACTATTTTCCTGAAACTAATGATCCTGCTAATCAAATTAGTAGAAGAGCACAAAATCCTGTTTTTTATCAACAGTATGATTCTTTAAACAGCGTTAGCACCAAGAAAAATAACAGCATCATTTTTATTGGTAAAGAAACCGACATTGCAGAAAAAAAGACTGCCAATTTATCTGGATACATTAGAGACGCAGCTACAAACAAACCTGAGGCTAATGTTAACATCAAAATACGCAACAAAAACATCAGCACTGTAACCGACAGCGAAGGTCATTACAGCATGCAGATTCCTCTTGGAGTTAATGTAGTCGAAATAAAATCGATTAACTATAAAAAGAAAGTTCAAACCTTAATGATTTATAATGACGGAGAACTTGATTTGGATATTCATGAAGACACAAATCTGCTAGATGAAGTTGTAATCAAAAAAAGAGGAAAGAGA
Source organism: Flavobacterium potami (assembly GCF_020026915.1). Lineage (GTDB taxonomy): Bacteria > Bacteroidota > Bacteroidia > Flavobacteriales > Flavobacteriaceae > Flavobacterium > Flavobacterium potami. The sequence continues at coordinate 255,264 of NZ_JAINUY010000005.1, forward strand.
ATTACCGAAACGGTTGTTTCAGGATTGGTTTCTATTGATATTGAAGCTGTAAAAACGGTTCCTTTAATTTTAGGAGAGCGTGATCTTTTTAAAATAGCAACCACTTTTCCTGGTATCAAAACTACTGGAGAAGGTTCTGCGGGATTTAATGTTCGAGGTGGTAAAGAAGATCAAAACTTGATTCTTTTGAACAACGCCGTACTTTATAATCCGCAACATTTTCTAGGTTTTTTCTCTGCCATCAATCCGTATGTTACCAAAAAAGCTGATATTTATAAAGGAAGCATTCCTGTCGATTTTGGAGGACGTTTATCTTCTGTTTTTGATATCAGCACAAAAAATGGGAACGCTGAAAAAGTTTCGGGAGAAGGTGCAATTGGCCCTATAACTTCGAATATTACGGTTGGATTACCTATTCAGAAAAACAAATCAAGCATTATTGTCGGTGCAAGAGCAACTTATTCGGACTGGATTTTAAAGTCTTTGGATGACGAAAATTTAAAAAATAGTGAAGCTGGTTTTTATGATGGAATTTTGAAATACAACAACACCATCAATAAAAACAACGCCATAGAAGCTACCGTTTATTATAGTAAAGATCGTTTTAGAATAAGTTCTGACTCCCTTTACAAATACAGTAATAGACTTGTTTCTGCAAAATGGGATCATACCTTCAACGATAAAAATAAAGGCGCTTTAATTTTTACAAATAGCGAGTACAAATTCAATATCGACTACGATACTAGCGGAGAAAATGCTTTTGATTTCGGGTATAAAATCAACGAAACACAGCTTATGGCAAAATTCAATTATGCTTATAATGAAAAACATAATATAACTTACGGACTTTCAGGCAAATTGTATAATGTGGATCCTGGTTATCAAAATCCTAAAAATCCAGGATCAGCTTTAGTCCCAATTGATATTGACAAAGAAAAAGGTTTGGAATCGGCAATTTTTATCGGAGACAATTTCAAAGTAAATGACAAATTACAAGTTGATTTAGGATTACGTTATTCTTTTTACGCAGCACTAGGTGAAGCAAACGCACATATCTATCAACCAGATGCTCCATTAAATGATGCTACACTTGTTGAAACTAAACATTATGGAAATAATGAAGTAATGAAAACTTATGGCGGTCTTGAGCCTCGTCTTTCTGCTCGTTATTTCTTTACCAAAGACTTTTCTATAAAGGCAAGTTTTGATCAGACGAGACAATACATCCATCTTTTATCCAACAATACAACCCAATCGCCAACCGACACTTGGACTTTATCAAATACAAATGTAAAACCTCAGAGTGGAAGACAGTATTCGTTAGGATTGTACAAAAATGTTTTAGATGATGAAATTGAACTTAGTTTAGAAGGATATTACAAAACATCTAAAAACATAATGGATTATAAAGTTGGAGCTCAATTATTACTTAATGAAAGTATAGAAACCCAGCTTTTACAAGGAGAAGGGAAAGCTTACGGAGTTGAATTTCTACTAAAAAAACAAGTAGGAAGATTAAACGGTTGGATCGGATATACTTATTCTAGAACACTTATAAAACTGGACAGTAAATTTGATTCTGAAAGAATAAACAATGGAGACTTTTTCCCTGCTAATTTTGACAAGCCTCACGATTTAAGTACTGTTTTAAATTATAAATTTACAAAGCGTTATAGTTTGTCTACCAATTTTATGTACCAAACCGGACGCCCAATTACTTATCCGATCGGAACTTTTCAATATGGAAATGCAGAATACACATTATATAGTGATAGAAACAAATATAGAATTCCTGATTACATTCGTTTAGACATCGGAATTAATATTGAAGGAAATCATAAGATTAAAAAACTAGCACATAGTTTCTGGAACATATCCGTTTACAATGTATTAGGTAGAAACAATCCATATTCAATTTACTTTGCAACAGAAGGAGGAAAAGTAAAAGCATATAAAACCTCTATTTTCTCTATTCCAGTTCCAAGTATAACTTATAATTTTAAATTTTAAAAAATGTATTTTAAAACTATAAATATCAAAAATCAAGGTAAAATCATTCTTCTACTTCTATTATGCTTGTTCATTAATAGTTGTACAGAAACTTATAATTTACAGACCAATACCTATGAAGAAGCCATTGTTATTGAAGCAACCTTAACAAATGAGCTTAAAAAACAAGAAATAAAGATTACAAAAACGGCTCGTTTCGAAGATGAAGGAGTAACCTCAGAAACTGGCGCAACTGTTATTGTAAAAGATAATCTTAACAATGAATATCTTTTTCAAGAACAGGACGGCAAATATGTTTCAGAAACAGAATTTGAAATTATTTCTGGAAGACAATATCATTTGGAAATAAAAACGAAAGATGGCAAAGTTTACCAATCATCTAATGAAACTTTAACAACCCCTACTCCAATTGGTGAAATTGTTCCCACAGTAGTTTCAAAGAACAATGAAGGAACTGGTGTTCAAATCAATGTTAACAGTTATGATCCGACAGGAACTTCAAAATATTACAGATATGAATATGAAGAAACGTATAAAATTGTTGCTCCAAAATGGTCTTCTGAAAGAGCTACTGTAATAGGCCCACAAAGAATAGTTGTAACAGAAGACAACGATCCTGCAAAAAGAATATGTTATGGAACAAGAAAATCAACAGACATCATCATAACGAATACAAACAATCTGAACGAAGACAGAGTGAATTTTCCTGTAAGATTTATTAAAGAAGATGATTATATCATTGCGCAACGATACAGTATTTTAGTGAAACAATATGTTGAAAACTTAGAAGCCTATACTTTTCATAAAATCATGAAAGAAATGGCAGCAGCTAGTAACACATTGTCTCCTAAACAACCAGGAGTGCTTTCTGGCAATATCAGATGTACCAGCAATGTTGACGAGAAAGTAATTGGTTATTTTGATGTTACATCGGTTTCATCTCAAAGAATATTTTTCAATTATACCGATTTATTCCCTCCTACCAACACTCCAACTTATATGAATCCTTGCGAAAATGTTTCTTATAGATATTGCTTTACTCCTAACCAAGTTCCTGCTTGCGAAGGTTCTACCGTAATTTCTGCAATACAAAATAACGCTATGGTATACGTATCTGGTGTTGACTCGCCAAATTTCGTTCTGGTTGACGCTGCGTGTGGAGATTGTACAACATTTGCTTCTAATATAATACCTTCATTTTGGAAAAATTAAAATATATTTTACTATTGATATTGATTATCAATACAAAACAGATCAAGGCTCAACAAGATGTTTCTCTAAATGAAACTTTATTTATCCATGCAAATGCAACAACATTTGTTTCTGGAGAAACTCTTCTATATAAAATTTATTGTCTAAAAACCTCAGACAAAACACCGAGTGCAATTAGCAAAATTGCCTACGCAGAATTGGTAGATGCCAATAGCAATGTGGTTTTCAAAAACAAATTGTTTTTAAATAACGGCACAGCAGCAGCAGATTATTTTATTCCGACTACAATAAAAACTGGAAATTATAAACTTATTGGATACACCAATTGGACTTTAAATTCGTCTGCTTCTAAAGTTTTTCAAATTGATATTAAAATCATAAATCCTTATGAGGTTTATGAAGTTAGTTCTTCAAAAGACAAAAACGCTGTTCCAAAAACAAATTCGGAAAATACAACCGCAATTACAGCTTCCTCTGTAAATAAAGAACAATTACTGGATAAAAACTTTAAATTAAAACTCAACAAAAAGACATTTGCAAATCGTGAAAAAGTGGTTTTAGAAATTGCACCTGCCTCTACAGATTCTCAAAAAGGAAACTATTCTCTTTCTGTTAGAAAAATAGACAACCTGCCAACAACAGAACAATTGACTGCAGATGAATTTTCTAAAACGCAATTTGCTATTGAAGCTATTTCAAAGAATAAAGAGAATATAATTCTTCCGGAACTTCGAGGAGAAATGATTTCTGGTAAAATTATCGCCAAAAACAATTCAGTTAGCATTCAAAATGTAAATATTGCCTTGTCTTTACCTGGAAAATCATTTGCATTTAAAGTTGTAAAAACAGATCAAAACGGACATTTCATTTTCAATTTAGACAAAAATTACGCAGGCAATGAAACTGTTTTACAAGTTTTAGGAGAGCAAAAAGAAAGCTTTACAATAGAACTAGACAAACTAAACGAACCCGATTATACTAAATTATCATTTCAGCCAGGTTTCAGATTACCAATCGAATTTAAAGAAGCTTTATTAGAACGATCAATTGCAAGTCAAATTGAAAATGCTTATTACCTAGAAAAAACAGATAGCATTATTAAACCAGAAAAAATAGATCCTTTTTATTATCCCCTTTCAAAGCAGTATAATCTTGATGATTTTACAAGATTTCCCACTTTAAAAGAAACAATTACCGAAATAGCAATCGAGATTTCGTCTAAGCAAAGCGGAAACAATCATAGCTTACACGTTGTAGACTACAGCACGAAGTTTCAGTCACCAGAACCCGCATTAGTACTTATTGATGGTTTCTTACTTCAAAATGTAAATGAACTTTTTACTTATAATATGAATAATGTTCACAGCATAAATATTATAACCGGAGGATATTATGTTGGACCAAAAATTTTTAACGGAATTATTAGCATTACTACTAATGACGGCAATTACACAAGTCCTCAAAAAGAAAATTATATCTATAAAATGGCTGTTTTAAGACCTTCGATGAAAAAGTCTTATTACAAAACAGATTATACAGATAATAAAAAATATGAACGAATCCCAGATTTTAGAAGTCAATTATTGTGGAATCCTGAAATAGATTTGAGCAACAGCAACCCTGTAACATTCTATACTTCAGACCTTTCAGGAACTTACGAAATAAGTGTTGAAGGTTTTACAGACAAAGGTAATCCGGTCTCTATAAAAGATACTTTTAAGATTGAATAATATTCTTAAAAAAAATATTTTCATTTAATTGTAACTTTTTTGATACTCTTTACGTATAATCATTTGTACACTTTAAAAATAGGGAGACAACAACATGAGACAACTTAAAATCACCAAGCAGGTAACTAATCGTGAAACTGCATCGTTAGATAAATATCTACAAGAAATTGGAAAAGTTGACCTAATTACCGCTGATGAAGAGGTAGAATTAGCACAAAGAATAAAGGCCGGTGATCAAAGAGCTTTAGAAAAATTAACAAAAGCCAACCTACGTTTCGTAGTATCTGTGGCTAAACAATATCAAAATCAAGGATTAACTCTTCCAGATTTAATTAATGAAGGAAACTTAGGTCTTATCAAAGCTGCTCAACGTTTTGATGAAACTCGTGGTTTCAAATTCATTTCTTACGCTGTATGGTGGATTCGTCAATCGATTCTTCAAGCTTTAGCTGAACAATCTCGTATTGTACGTTTACCATTAAATAAAATTGGTTCTATCAATAAAATCAACAAAATGTATGCGTTATTAGAGCAATCTAACGAGCGTCCGCCTTCTGCTGAGGAAATTGCAAAAGAACTTGATATGACTGTAAACGATGTAAAAGAGTCTATGAAAAACTCTGGACGTCACCTATCTATGGATGCTCCACTTGTGGAAGGAGAAGATTCTAACCTTTATGACGTATTACGTTCTGGTGAATCTCCAAATCCAGATAGAGAATTAATTCACGAATCTCTTCGTACTGAGATCGAACGTTCTTTAGAAACATTAACTCCAAGAGAGGCAGATGTTGTACGTTTGTATTTTGGACTTGGCGACCAACACCCAATGACTCTTGAAGAAATTGGTGAAACTTTCGACCTAACTCGTGAGCGTGTTCGTCAGATCAAAGAAAAAGCAATCCGTAGATTGAAACACACTTCTAGAAGTAAAATCCTTAAAACTTACTTAGGATAAACAATATTTGTTTCAGGTTTAAAGTTTCAGCTTGCTTTTGTAAATTGAAACATGAAACATGAAACCTTTGTAACCCAAACAACAGTTTGATTGACTGTTCGTTTTTTGATTGATGATTGAAACTCCGGCTGATTACCGGAGTTTTTTATTTTTATATTATTTGGTTGAAAAAGTTTTCTACCGCAAAGCACGCAAAGATTTACGCAAAGTTCGCTAAGAATTTACAAATTGAGAGTAATATGAATTTGAGAGCTCACAAAGCTTTGCTGACTTCGACATCCTTTACAAAGCTTATAAAAAACTTTGCGGCCTTTGCGTAAATCTTTGCGCTCTTTGCGGTTAAAAAAAAATTATCTTTGTAAAAAAACAATACACACTACAATGAAAAATACATTTATTGCTCCTTCAGTACTAGCTGCAGATTTTGCCAATTTACAGCGCGATGTCGAAATGATTAACAACAGTCAAGCTGATTGGTTTCATATCGATATTATGGATGGAGTTTTTGTTCCTAATATCTCTTTTGGAATGCCCGTTTTAGAAGCTATTTCAAAACATGCAAATAAATATATCGACGTCCATTTAATGATTATTGACCCTGATCGTTATATTAAAACTTTCGCTGATTTAGGAGCAAATGGATTGACCGTTCATTATGAAGCCTGCACACACTTACACAGAACACTTCAAGCCATTAAAGCTGAAGGAATGAAAGCTGGTGTAGCTATGAATCCACACACTAATGTTGATTTACTAGAAGATGTTATTAATGATATCGACGTAGTTTGCATTATGAGTGTAAACCCTGGATTTGGAGGTCAATCTTTTATTGAAAATACTTACAACAAAGTAAAAAAACTAAAAGCGCTTATTACTCGCAAAAACGCTTCGACACTAATCGAAATTGACGGTGGTGTAACAAGCAAAAACGCCAAACAATTAGTAGAAGCAGGTGCTGATGTTCTTGTTGCGGGAAGTTTTGTTTTTAAAGCAGAAAACCCAACCGAAACCATTGCCGATTTAAAAGTCCTTACTACTTTTTAGATTTTTAAGATTTGGAAAGAAATCAATTCCCGTCATTTTTTCTAAAGTTTCGATTGGAACCACAAAATCATAAATAGATTTGTCGCTCTTTTCATTTGGAACTAAAAATGCAATTGCCTTGTGTTCTTTTCCACTTTTAGCTAAAACAATTTTATAAAAATATTTAGGAACAGCAACTTTCTCTGTTCCTATTTTTTTGTCTGAATCTTTCGCAATTCCACCTGTAACTACATATATGTCATTGTATTTTCCTGCCCAATAACGAGTTTTTTGCTCTATCCTATTCCAAATTCCGGAATTAAACTCTTTTTTCTGCGGAGAAATATTAGACGTATAAAATGTATCATTGTAAGCATCTTTACTGAATTCCATATCTCCAGCTGGACAAAGGTGTCCTTTATCATAACCTGAATTTTTATAATTTCTCCAGTCCGCTGAGCCAGTAGTTACTTTTGGGTCTTCTATAAAATAGGGCCTCTTAAAGTCATTGTTTTTTAAATACTCTTTTTTCAATTCGTAAGCAACCCATTCGGCCTGCTCGAATTTTTCGTTATAAGAAAGCGTATAATATTGATGCTTTACGATTTGTTTTGTTGTCGAAGTTGGAAGATAAGCAACACTGTACAAAGAATCTTTACTGCTCGTATTCCCTTTAAAAGGAACAATTTCTTCTTTACTTACATTTTCATTAATTTCTACATTTTCCTTTTTACAAGACACCAACGCAAAACTCAATAATAACAAACTCAGACAACCTTTCATAATCGTATTTTTAATAGGTTAAACTTACAAAAAAAACGCTCCATAAATTAAAATTTATAGAGCGTTTTTAAACAAATTAAATTCTTATTGAATTTAAGACTTCACTAGTTTATCCTTTTTCATTTTAGGAGAAACGTTATTACTTTTCACCAATCCTTTGGTTTGTAAATCATCCAAAACATTCAAAGCTTCTTCTACATAAACATCTTTAGATAAAGCTTGGTGCCATGCATCTCTTTTTTCTTTTAAAGCTGCATCGCTATTTGTTTCTGCTTCTTCATAAGGAAGTGATTTAAACACTAAATTGTTTTTATAGTCAGAAATTGGTTTGTATTTTTTTCCTTCGTTTTCAACTTGTTCCTGAGTTTCTTTAAAACTTTTAATATTCAGGCTATAAGTGTTTTCTTTATTTTTAACATCAATCCATTTTGCATTGTCTTCAATCAATTTGAATTGAGCATTTTGAGCAATTCTGTTTTTACTGTTTAAAATCGCTTTATTAAAGTTTTCACTAGAAGTCCACGTATTATAATCAGCTGGATCAATTTTGTCCCAAGGCATTGCGTTGTCGATATCTCTTTCTCCCATTTTTAGGTAAGCGTAACGATCTGGCATCACCACATCACTATGAACACCTTCTAACTGAGTCGAACCTCCATTAATTCTATAAAACTTTTGCCCTGTAATTTTCAGTGCTCCAAGATCTCCATAATTCGCATTACGAACAAATTGATTTAAATCTAATACATTTTGCACGGTTCCTTTACCATAAGTTTGTTTACTTCCGATAATTACACCACGCTTATAATCTTGAATTGCAGCAGCTAGAATTTCAGATGCAGAAGCAGAGAAACTGTTTACCATAATTACCAACGGACCATCCCATTCGATTTTTTTATCTTTATCGTATAAAACTTCTTTCTTTTTACCAGCAGATTTTACCTGAACAATTGGTCCTTCTTCAATAAACAAACCAGCAATATCTACTACTGTAGAAAGAGATCCTCCACCATCATCACGTACATCCAAAACAATACCGTTGATGTTTTCTTTTTTCAGTCTTTCTACTTCAAGAGCAATATCTTTTCCAGCATCACGTCCATCTTTATTTTCAAAATCGATATAAAATTTAGGAAGATAAATCACTCCGTATTTTAAACCATTTTTCTCCACAATACTAGACTTTGCATACGTCTCTTCAATTTCAACAACATCACGAATGATTGAAATTACTTTGATAGAACCGTCAACTTTTTTAACTGTCAGTTTAACCTCAGTTCCTTTATGTCCTTTAATTTTCTTCACCACATCGTCCAAACGCATTCCGACAACATCAACTGGTTCTTCATTACCTTGTGCAACTTTCAGGATCAAATCTCCCGCTTCCAGTTGTTTTCCTTTCCATGCAGGACCTCCAGAAATTAATTCATCAATTTGAGTGAAATCATTTTTCTTCGTCAAACGAGCTCCAATTCCTTCTAGTTTACCACTAATATTTACATCAAAACGGTCTTTTTCTTCAGGTGCAAAGTAACTTGTATGAGGATCAAAACGAGCCATAATAGAATTCAAATACACAGAAAACCAGTATTCTCTATTTAAATCTTTAATAACACTAAAGTTATCATCTAAAGATTTCAAAGAACTTTCGCGTGTTTCTTTTTCTAAAGCATCGAAAGTTTTTTCTTTATAAGCTGGATCTTTTTTCTTCTTTTCTTCTTCAATCTTTTGCTTTGTTACAAGAGAAGAAAGAGTCGACAACTTAATTTGTTTTCTCCATCTTTCATTGATTTCCGCTAAATTTTTTGCATACGGAATATTCTCATAATCAGCATTAAAAGTTTCATCAACATTATAATTAAATGGCTGAGCTAAAATGGTCTTATAACGTTTTTTACTTTCTTCCATACGCTTCATCAATCTTGTGTAAGTAAGATTGAAAAACGTGATATCCTTGTTCAAAAACTGATCATCAAGCATTAATTCGTATTGCTTAAATTCATCAATATCAGACTGCAAGAAAAATCTTTTTGAAGGGTCTAATGCATCAATATAATCTTTAAAAATACCTTTAGAAAATTCGTCATTTATTTCTGCCGGACTATAATGCCCTTTTTCAATAACAAATGCCAGTAATTCTAAAAGTGTCTTATCTCTGTTCGGATCCGGATCAGCATTTCTGTCGGCATTCATCTTAAATGCAAATAATGTCAACGACAAGCACAATACGGCTATGATTATTTTATAATTTCTTTTCATAAACTTTATAATAGCATTCATCAATTTTTTTATCTAAGTTACGTTAAAAACTATGCCACGATAGCTAACGTCACGATAATTTTTTGTTAAAGATATAAAAATGTTTAATTCGTGAAAAAGTTCTTTAACTTAGTTGACAAATTTTACATTTTTTGTGACTTATCTCGAAGAATCTGTCATTACATTTGTTTTTAAATTCTTACAATTGTTAAAATTACACATAATATCCATAAAATGAAAACCGAGAAACCTCTAATACTTGTCACTAATGACGATGGTATTTTAGCTCCTGGAATACGAGCATTAATTAGTGTCATGGAAACAATCGGCGATGTAATCGTTGTTGCTCCAGACAAACCTCAAAGCGCAATGGGTCATGCTATAACCATAAATAATACTTTATTCTTAGACAAAATTTCAAAAGAGAATGACAAAATTGCCGAATACAGTTGCTCAGGCACACCTGTTGATTGCGTCAAGCTGGCTGTAAACGAAATTTTGAAACGCAAACCTGACTTATGCGTTTCGGGTATAAATCATGGTTCTAATTCTTCTATAAATGTAATTTACTCAGGAACAATGAGCGCAGCTGTAGAAGCCGGAATAGAAGGTATTCAGTCAATTGGTTTTTCGTTATTAGATTTTGATTGGAATGCCGATTTTGAGCAGATTAAATCTTTCGTAAAAAAAATCACTTTAGAAACTTTAGCCAACAAATTACCTCCTGGAGTAGTTTTAAATGTCAACTTCCCAAAATTAAAAGAATCTGAAATAAAAGGCATAAAAGTTTGTCGTCAAGCGAAAGCCTATTACGCACAGAAATTCGATAAAAGACAAACTCCTTTTGGGAAAGACTATTTCTGGCTTGCCGGAAAATTTGTCAATGAAGACAAAGGGGAAGATACCGATGAATGGGCTTTAGAAAACGGATATGTTTCTGTAGTTCCTGTACAATTTGATTTGACAGCACACCATTCCATTCAACAACTTAATACTTGGAAATTAAATGATTAAAGAAGTAGCAATCGGTTTTACAATCGGAATTTTCACAGCGCTTTTAGGAAGTTATTTATTTATCACTTTCTTTACCACATTTGATATTTCGTCAGGAATTCGAATGATTAAAGAATATGGCTATCTTGGAAAAATCATTACTTTAGGAACACTTTTGGATCTTGGTGTTTTTACAATTTTATTAAAACGAAATAAAGAATTCATGGCTCGCGGTGTAATTTTAGCCGTGATTGTACTCGCAATTTCTACATTAATTGTTTAAAATCTTATCTTTGCTAACATCCCGTTTTTACGGAATTACAACTTAGCACATTTCAAAAAAACCATTATGAAATATTACATAATTGCAGGTGAAGCCTCTGGAGATTTACACGGTTCAAACTTAATGAAAGCCTTATATGTTGAAGATCCTGAAGCCGAAATCAGATTTTGGGGAGGCGATTTAATGCAAAAAGTAGGCGGAACTTTGGTGAAACACTATCGTGAATTGGCTTTTATGGGCTTTATTGAAGTTGTTTTTAATTTGAAAACCATTTTAAACAACATCAAAATCTGCAAAAAAGACATTTCTGAATTTCAGCCTGACGTTATAATTTTTATAGATTATCCGGGTTTTAATATGCGAATTGCAAAATGGGCAAAAGCATTAAATTATAAAACTCATTATTATATTTCGCCGCAAATTTGGGCATGGAAAGAAAATCGAATCAATGCAATCAAACAAGATGTCGACAAGATGTTTGTTATTTTGCCTTTTGAGAAAAGTTTTTATGAAGACAAACATAAATTCCCTGTTGATTTTGTCGGGCACCCTTTAATTGATGCTATCCAAAATCAGCCTCCTTTTGATGAAGCTTTATTTAGAAAAGAAAATAATTTAGGCGAAAAACCAATTATTGCCGTTTTACCAGGAAGCCGTAAACAAGAAATCACCAAAATGCTCAGCGTGATGCTCAGCGTTGTTGATGATTTTCAAGATTACGAATTTGTAATCGCGGGCGCGCCAAGTCAGGATTATGACTTTTATCAACAATTCTTAAAAAACAAAAACATTGCATTTGTTTCGAACAAAACATACAATTTATTGCGTTCTTCGACAGCAGCGCTGGTAACTTCTGGAACTGCTACGCTTGAAACTGCACTTTTTAAAGTGCCCGAAGTTGTCTGCTATAAAGGAAGCGAAGTATCCTATCAAATTGCAAAACGTATTATTACTTTAAAATACATTTCTCTTGTAAATCTAATTATGGATCAAGAAGTAGTAACAGAATTAATTCAGGGAGATTGTAACAAAAAACGAATTAAAGAAGAGCTTCAAAAATTATTAGAGCCTAATCATCGCAATAAAGTGTTGCATAATTACGATATATTAGAACAAAAATTAGGCGGAGTTGGAGCCAGCAAAAATACTGCAAAACTCATTGTTGCCGATTTGAAACAAAATAATTAATTGATTTTGAAAAGAATAATCCTTTTTCTGCTTTTGGCAATTGCTTTTACTTCTTGTAAATCGACTTCAACAGCGGTATCAAAAAGCAGCACAAAAAACGAATCTAAAAGAGAAAATAAAGCTCTAGTTAACAATCTTATCGAAAAAGCAACCGATAACATTGGGGTGCGCTACAAAGCTGGAGGAACTACAAAAAGTGGTTTTGACTGTTCTGGACTCGTTTACACCACTTTTGAAAGCGAAAACATCACGCTTCCAAGAAGTTCTTACGATCAGGCAAAAATTGGGAAAGTTATTCCGTTAAACGATGCCCGAAAAGGTGATTTGATTTTCTTTAAAACCAATAAAAGCAGGCAAATTAATCATGTAGGACTCATAACAGAGGTCAATTCTGATGAAATAAAATTTGTTCATTCTTCTACTTCCAAAGGTGTTATTATTTCTTCTACCAAAGAAACTTATTATAAAAATGCTTTCGAACAGGTAAATCGAATTCTTCCCTAGCAAATTATTTTTTTATTATTTTTCTTACAAATATTTAATACTTTTAAGCCATGAAAGTATTAGATTTTCCGTTAGTTAAAATTACAGTTGCGTTTATTCTTGGTATAATTACTTCTTATTACACCGATTTTCCCTTATGGACAATAATACTGTTGTTGTTGTTGTTTGTATTAGTTTCATTCTCCTTTTCTTATTTCTGGAATTTAAAGCATCACAGAAAATATATTCCATTTGGAATTTCAGTTTATTTACTTGCCTATTTTATTGGCTTTCTAACCTTAATAAGTCATACCGAAAATCTTCAAAAAACCAATTATACGCATTGTAAATCTGCATTTGAAAAGAAGCAGAATATCATTTTAATTTTAAGAGAAAAACTAAAAGGTAATGATTACAGCGATCGTTTTATTGGTCATATTAAATCTATTTCCGGCAAGCGTTATGCTGGCAAAATAATCGTAAACATTCAAAAAGACAGCAGTGCAAACCATTTAATAAATGGGAATACTATAAAAATCAAAACTGTTTTACAACGCAATCAATCTAGCAAAAACCCTAACCAATTTGATTACAGTAAATATTTGGCCGATAAACAGATTTATGCCCAAATTTATTGCCAGAAAAAAGAAATATTAGTTAGCAAAACCATTACAAAAGACATTTGGTATTATTGCGCCAAATTGCATTCTAGAATTATTTCAAATCTGGAAAAATCAAAATTCAGCAAAGAAGAAATGAATGTTGCCCTTGCACTGATTTTAGTACAGCAACAAGAAATTTCACAGGATATTATTCAGGATTATCAATATTCTGGAGCAACACATATTTTATCGGTTTCGGGTCTGCATGTTGGCTTTATAATGTTGTTTATCACTTTTATTCTAAAACCCATTCCGAATACTAAAAAAGGTTCATTTTTAAAACTTGTTTCAATATTAATTTCTTTAGCCGGATTTGCTATTATTTCAGGCCTATCGCCATCCGTTTTGCGATCTGTTGTTATGTTTTCTTTTATTGCAATTGGAAATCATTTAAGAAGAAATGGCAATATTTATCACACTTTATTGATCTCCATTCTTTTAATTTTATTGTTTGAACCCTACTTTTTATTTGATGTTGGGTTTCAATTAAGTTATTTGGCATTGTTTTTTATTCTCTGGTTGCACCCTCTTTTAAAGAACATTTACAATCCGAGAAACAAACTAATCCGCTATGTTTGGGAAGCACTGACCGTTTCATTTGCCGCACAAATTGGAACTTTGCCTTTGTGCCTTTATTATTTCCATCAGTTCCCAGGTTTATTTTTTGTTACCAACATCATTATTCTTCCAGTTTTATCATTTATAATGATAGCTGGAATAGTCGTAATGTTAATTGCCATTTTTACAAACCCTCCTTTGTTCATAACAATGATTTTCGAGAAAAGCATTTATCTTTTAAATTTAATGATACATGTCGTCGCTTCTGTAGATTCATTTGTTATTCGAAATATCAGTTTTAATTTTTATTACTTAATAACCTTTTATGTTTTAATAACGGGAACAATTATCTGGCTCAAAAAACCAAATTATACAAAGTCAATATTGGTTTTATGCTCGCTAATTTTAGTACAGCTTTCTTTTATTCTAACTAAAATTCAGAGCGAAAGAGAAAAAGAATTCATCATTTATAATGAAAAAGACAATACGTTGATTTCTGAACGCATCGGAAAGCATATTATAGTTTATTCGAGAGATACGGTATTCGCAAAAAATCAGAATAATAGGGCTATAAGTTCGTATCTGGTTGGAAATTCAATTTCTTTAAGTAAAGTTATGCCAATAAAAAATCTGATGTATTTTAAAAACACCAAAATACTTCTAATAGATAGTTCTGGGGTTTACCCATCCAATTTATCACCAGACATTTTGATGCTAAGTCAATCACCCAAAATAAATTTAGACAGATTACTAAAAGATATTCATCCAAAACTGATAATTGCAGACGGATCAAATTCCTACTCCATTCAAAAATATTGGAAAGAAAGTTGTTTGAAAAAAAATATCCCTTTTCATTCAACGAAAGAAAAGGGATATTTTAAATTGTAATTTCTATTCTTTATACATAATCGAATTGCATTCAGATATCCAAGATTTGATTCCACTTAAATTATCCGACATTAAACCCAATTTATTAAAACTGGTTTTACCTTTCCTCAGATATACTTCAGTAATACAGACTTGTGGAATTCTTTCAACTCCAAAAGCATTTTTTAATCGCAGTGTCTGTTCTTTTATTACTTCAGAAACTGTCGGATCAGAAAGATCAAGTTTTACAAGAACAACATTTTTACGAGCCCAGTCTTCAAAGTCACGGGTAGCAAAAATTTCATTTTGAAATTTCTGTCCAACACCTTGACCTGTGAAAAAAATAAACAATGGTTTTCTTTGTTCTGAACTTACAGTAACAGCATCATTAATATCAGTTCGCCAAATTAAACCTTGAGCGTTTGCCAAAAGCGAGCTCAAAAAGAGGGTTAAAATTAGTAGTTTTCGGAACATAAAATTTGGGTTTTGGTTAAGTTAATGCAACTAAAATAATATAAAAACTAAATCAAACTAATAATTTAACTAATTAAAAATGTTCATTTAATAATTAAAATCACATTAACAATAAACTCATAATATTTTAATGATTGTTTAAAAAAAAATCGAATAAAAAATCAAATTCTCTGCTCTGCATTTTTCCGATAAAAAAAAATACCTCCAAGTTAAACCGGGAGGTATCAAAAAAAAATTAAAATAAAAGTTGAAATGAAAATTTTTATTCAGGCGGATGTAAAATCGTATTCGATTCTGCTATCCAGGCTTTTGCCCCACCAGGTTTATAGGCGATTTTTCCTAGGGCACTGAATGTTGTTTTGTTTTTTCTCACTGATGCCATTGCGAAGCAAACTTCTGGCAGATCTTCAACACCAAATGCATTTTTCAACTTTACATTTTGTTCGCGATCACTATCAGAAGCGTTAATGTCTGACAAATCTAATTTTACTAAGACCACGTTATCACGCGACCATACAGCAAAATCAGGAGTTTTAAAAATTTCGTTTTGAAGATTTTCTGGTACACCTGAGGCAGTGAATAAAATCAACATTGGTTTTCTTTGTTCATTACTTATTGCAATTGCGTCTGTCATGTTAGTTCGCCATGCTAAAGTTTGCGCTTGCATAAAAAATGAACCCAAAAAAAACAGTAGGAGTAGTTTTTTGGTCATATGAATTGGTTTTGGTTAGATTAGCGAAACGAAATTAACATTATATTTTAATTATCCAATTTTTATTAGCACAAAAAATACATTATATGTTTTTTTACTAACAATAAAATATAAAAATCATAAATTAGCCATAAAAAGCTAAAAAAATTCTTACCAACAAAAAAAGCCTCTCACATATTGTGAGAGGCTTTTGTCTATTTTTTAAGATCTAATTTAAGATTTTTTCGGATGTACAATTTCTTCTGCCACCGTCAACCATGCAGATGGTCCACCGGCAACATATCCTGTTTTACCAAGACCTTTAAAATTAACCCTTCCATCTTTTGTTTCTGCACTGGTGAAGAAAATAGTTGGAAAACCCTGAATACCAAAAGCTTGCTGCAGTTGATTGTTCTGATTTTTAAGTTCTGGCGTTTGAGCAACAGCTCGTGGGTAATCTAGTTCTACTAAAACCACATTTGTCGCTGCCCATTTTTTAAATTCCTCTGTTTTTAGAACTTCATTTTGCAAACGAATACACCATCCGCACCAATCACTTCCTGTAAAGAACATTAACATTGGTTTCTGTTCTTTATTACTTATCGTAATCGCCTCGGTAACATCTGTGTACCATTTCAATTCTTGCGCCTGAAGATTCATTGCGCTAATTAAAAACAAAGCAATAAATACTATTTTTTTCATTTGGGAGAAATTTTTAGCAAATTTATGTAAAAACTAATTACAATATAATTATTTAACTTCTTGCATTAATTTTTTAATGATTGGCGAAATGACAATCAAAATAACTCCAGCAATAAGAGAGTAAATAGCTAATTGGTAATATCCTTCTGTATAAGATTGTAATTTAGACAATAAGGTATCTCCTGTATTTGATCTCGAAATCTCAGCTCCTAATTTTCCAGCAAACAATTGACCAAAAGCTGCTGCTAAAAACCACAATCCCATCATCATTCCAAATAATCGTTTCGGAGATAGTTTGGTAATAATTGACATCCCAATTGGCCCTAAACAAAGCTCTCCAATTGTTGTAACTAAATAAGCAAAGGTAAATACATTTAAAGATGCAATTCCTTGAGTATTTGCAAAAAATCTCGTTAAATAGAAAATATAAAAAGATGCCGCTAAAAACAAAAATCCAATTCCAAATTTGATTAATGTGTTTGGTTCAATTTTTCTTTTTCCCATCCAAATCCATAATAAACCAATCAACGGACTTAAAACAACCACAAAGAAGGTGTTCGAACTATTGTTGATAATGTTTGGATCAATATTAAAAAACAACAATTTGTTATCCAAATTGTCTTTTGCAAAAAGCGATAATGATCCTCCACTCTGTTCGTAAATAGCATTAAACAAAAGATAGAAAAACACAAATAAGAATGCTGCAAAAAGCTTCTTTTGTAGTTTCACATCTCCTAATTTATACAATTCATAAGCAAAATACAAAACAGCCACGATACCAATCGTATACATAAAATAATCTGTATAGTCAGTATTTTTAACCATGACATAAATAAGAGGAATACTTAAAAGAGAAAGTCCGTATACTGCAATTTCGCGCACTTTTCTTTTACTTGAATCCAAATTCAATAATGGAGAATCTCCAATTGGTCCTAAATATTTTTTAGTCATTATAAAAGTGACCAATCCTAAAAACATTACAATTGCTGCAGACAAGAAACATAATTGCCAAGAGTAATATTTCCCTAAATAAACACATAAAGCACCTCCAAGAAGTCCTCCAACGTTTATTCCAGCATAAAACATTCCATAACCAGCATCTCTTCTTCCATCATCTTCTTTATACAACTCTCCAACCATTGAAGAAACATTTGGCTTAAAAAAACCTGTTCCAATGATTGAAAAAGCAATTCCGTAATAAAATAAATCATGAGGAGCAACTGCGATTAAAAGATTTCCAAGAATCATTACAATCGCACCAAAGAATAAAGACTTTTTAAAACCTAAAACCTTATCTGCAAAAATACCTCCAATGAAAGTAAAAGCATAAACAAAAGCCTGAATAGCTCCGTATTGTAAATTAGCATGATCCTCTTTCAAAAAAAGCTGATCTACCATAAAAATTGTAAGTACGCCTCGCATTCCGTAAAAACAGAAACGCTCCCACATTTCAACAAAAAACAAGTACCATAATTGCTTTGGGTACTTGCCTTCAAAATTTTGAATTTCTTCAATTGTAATTTCTCTTTCCATATTCTAATTGATCCCGTGATCTTTCATCACTTTATTTAATTTTTTAACCAAGGCAAACATTAATACCGTCGCAAAAAGCAATAAGGCAAAATTAACCCAAAAAAAGTTTGCTTTATGATCGTATTGATCCCACATACTTGCTAAAACACCACTTAATTTATTTCCGATAGATGTTGACAAAAACCAGCCACCCATCATTAATGCTGTAATGTTTTTAGGCGACAGCTTTGATACAATAGACAATCCCATTGGACTTAAAAACAATTCTCCAATTGTAATGACTCCATAATTTGCCACCAGCCACCAAACTGAAACTTTTTCAGAGCCATTTCCTCCAACATGAACTGCAGCAATCATGATTAATACAGATAATGTCGAAATCAAAAGTCCAAATGCAATTTTGGTTGGCGTGCTTGGTTCTTTTTTTCTACTTCTTAAAAAAGTAAAAAATGCCACGACTAAAGGCGTAAGAATAATCACCCATCCAGGATTTATAGACTGACTTAAATTAGTAGCCCATATTGAAATTTTTGAACCTTCCTCAGGTTTTTTATCAGCGGAAACATTTCTAAAATAAACCGGATAGTCTACTGTTTTAACAACTTCTCCATTCTTTTTTTGCAACCTGAAGGCATCATCATACAATACCGTCGATTCTTGCTTATACTCTACTTCTTTTGCCAGTTTCAAACTATTAAAAACGGTTTGTGTTGTACCGGTAATTTCTCTGTCTGTATATCGATCTGCCCAGGTAGTCAAAGCAGAACCATTCAATTTAAAAACCGCCCAAAACAAAATTACAACGGCAAAAATAGAAAGCAAAGCTCCTATTTGTCTTTTTTCTTCTATTTTGGCTTTAAAGTATAAACTTCCGTAAAAATAAACTACAGGAATACAGGCAAAAATAAAGGCATCTGTACTGTCAGAACCAAAAATCGAACTATCTAAATTGATATCAGACTGCACACCTTTTATCAACCATCCAATTATTCCAAAAACAATAGAAGGAACAAGAATGTACAACACAATTTTAGAGAATGGCATATCTCCTTCCTGAATTCCTTTCTTTTCCGTTTTGTTTCCATAGTGTTTAGTTCCCAACAGAAAAACAATTACACCAATAAACATTCCCAGTCCTGCCGCCATAAAAGCGTAATGCCATCCTAAAAGAATTTGCAAAGCCGCTCCAAAGAAGTTACAGACAAAACCTCCAATATTAATTCCCATGTAAAAAATATTGTACCCTTCGTCTTTCTTTTCCTTGTATTTTTCTTCGTCGTAAAAATTACCTAAGAGAGTTGAAATATTCGGTTTAAAAAATCCGTTCCCTACAATTACCAGTGTCATTGCAATATATAACACCGTCAAATTATGAACTCCCATAAGAAAATAACCTACACTCATCATCAATCCACCCAGAACTATAGATTTCTTATAGCCTATATATCGATCTGCAACCAATCCTCCAATAAAAGGAGTAAAAAACACAAGAGCAATAAAAGTACCATATAAATCAGAAGCTTCTTTTTCTGTCATGGCAAAACCGGTTTCAACATCTTTTAGATAAAGCGTAAAAATACCGATCATTAAATAATAACCAAAACGCTCCCACATTTCTGATAAGAACAAAAAAGACAATGCTTTTGGATGATTCTTCCACATAAAAAACAGACTTATAGTTAAAAAAAATACCTATCCAAATCAATTGGATAGGCAAGTATATTTAGCTTATATATTCTAGCGAACACCGTGCATCATTTTTTTCAGAAATGGAGTCAGAGCAAATAGTATAATTGCCGCGATACCAGTAAGTACTACAAACACCATGAAGAACTCATAAAGGTTGTGAATTTCAAACCCAGCAAAAAAGTGATTTGCTGCGCTAATTTGGTGTTTATCTAAAAGAGCCAATTGCTCAGCAGTAGGAGTTATTGTTTTATCTAAAATTGCTTGAAGATCGATTCCTAATTCTTTTGCTTTTGCAAATTTATCTCCAGTCGCCGGTAATATTGCCCCTAATGTTCCCCCTAAAGCATAACCAGATGCATTAGACAAAAAGAAAACTCCGTACAATAAAGACGCAAAACGTTTCGGAGATAATTTACCCACCAATGACAATCCGATTGGAGACAAACACAACTCTGCGCAAGTATTTAAGAAATACAATAGAATCAACCATTTAATAGCTAGTAAGCCTGAAGTTCCTAAATAAGAAACCTGTGTTGCAATCATAAAGAAACTTACCGAGATAACCACTAATCCAATTGCCAATTTAAACGGAGAAATTGGTTCTTTACCTTTAGCTCTAAGTGTATCCCAAATAACACTAAAAGGAACAGCTAAAGCCACGACAAATAATCCGTTAAATATTTGAACCATTGAAGCCGGCATCTGAAAACCGAAGAAATTTCTATCGGTTTGATTATCTGCAATAAATGTCAATGAAGATCCTGCTTGTTCAAATGCTGCCCAAAAGAAAATAATAAAGAATGACACGATATAAATTACAATAATTCTGTCTCGTTCGATTTTCGTTAAAGAAGAATCTGAAATAATCAATCCAGCAAGCGACAAACCGCTTGAATAAATTAAGGTATAAATTAAATTTTGCTTAAAAACAAAATGAATTATAGCACCTAAAACCAAAAATGCAATTCCCGCACCAATTAAAGCCTTACTAGAAAAATTGGCTTGTTGAGCCTCTCCTTCTTCAAAATCTGCTGCAACATTTTTTGATGGCAAACCACCTAAAGGCCTTCCTTCTGGAGAAACTACATATTTATTTTTCAGAAAATAAAATAAAACTGTACCTATCAGCATTGCCATTGAAGCTGCTAAAAATCCCCATCTAAAAGCATAAATATCTCTTATTCCTCCAGTATCTTTAACATCTCCCAACATCGGACAAATATACTGGCCTAAGAAAGCCCCTAAATTAATTCCCATGTAGAAAATAGTAAAAGCAGTATCCAATTTTGTTTTCTCTTGTTTTGGATACAAACTTCCAACCATACTTGAAATATTTGGTTTAAAGAAACCATTACCAAAAACAATAATCCCTAGACCAGTGTACATAATAGTTTTTGCCAAAGGAAGATTTTCTTCAAAAATACTTCCACTGGTAAATAACAACAGCTGACCTATAGCCATCATTAATCCTCCAAGTAAAATACAATTTCTATTTCCAAAATACCTGTCAGCAATAAAACCTCCAAGCATCGGTGTTAAATAACAAAGTCCCAAGAAACCTCCATAAATTAATGACGCTTCTTCTTCTTTCATTAATAATGAATTCACAAGAAATAAAGTCAATAAAGCTCGCATTCCATAAAAATTGAACCTCTCCCACATCTCCGTTCCAAACAATACCCAAAGTCCTTTTGGATGCGCAGTTTTTACTTGAGTTTCTCCCATATTATTCGCTTATTTAATTAAGTTTAAAAGATTTAGATTATAAATTTTCTTTGATAAAGTTTGTCATTTTATTGTACAGCTGGATTCTTGTTGCTCCACCGTAAATACCATGATTTTTATCTGGATAGATTTGAGAATCAAATTGTTTATTAGCCTGAATTAAAGCTTCCATCATTTGCATTGAATTCTGAACGTGAACGTTATCATCTCCTGAACCGTGAATCAATAAAAATTTACCTTTTAATTTATCAACGTGGTTAATTGGTGAGTTTTGATCGTATCCGCTTGCATTTTCTTGTGGAGTCTGCATGTATCTTTCTGTGTAAACACTGTCATAAAATCTCCAATTTGTTACAGGAGCCACCGCAATTGCCATTTTGAAAACATCATTTCCTTGGAAAATACAGTTTGAAGCCATAAATCCTCCATAACTCCATCCGAAAATTCCAATTCTTGCAGGATCAACATAAGGATAAGAACCAATTACTTTAGCAGCATCGATTTGATCTTCTACTTCGTATTTCCCTAATTCTTTTTGAGTCACTTTTTTGAAATCTGCTCCTTTAAAACCAGTTCCTCTTCCGTCAACACAAGCTACAATATAACCTTGTTGTGTTAGCGATAAAAACCAATAATCGTCTGAATTATTCCAATCGTTATTTACTTGTTGAGATCCTGGACCAGAATATTGGTACATAAAAACAGGATATTTTTTCGAAGGATCAAAATCTTTCGGCTTTAAAATCCAAGCGTTTAATTCGTTTCCTTTTGCTGTTTTTAAAACAATAAATTCTTTTGCAGGCAAGTTATATGCTTTTAATTTATCAGCAAGAGCTTGATTGTTTTCGATAACCTGAATTTCTTTTCCTGTTTTTGACTCATTTAAAGTATAAGTCGTAGGCACTAAATTACTTGAGAAAGTAGTGATAAAATATTGGAAGTTCGGACTGAAAGTTGCCGCACTTGTTCCTATTTTTTTAGTTAAACGAGTTTTGTTTTTTCCGTCTAAACCAACCCTGTAAATATCTCTGTTGATAGAACCATTTTCTGTAGATTGGTAGAAAATAGTCTTTGTTTTTTCGTCGAAACCGTAGTAAGAAACAACTTCCCAGTTTCCTTTTGTAACCTGATTTTTAAGTTTTCCTGTTTTATCATACAAGTAAATATGATTGAAACCATCTTTTTCACTTGTCCAGATAAAGCTGTTATCTTTTAAGAAAGTCAAATTATCAGTAACATCAACATAAGCTTTGTCTTTCTCGTTCAAAACCACTTTTGCAGCTGCAGTATTTCCATCAACAAACAATAAATCTAAGTTGTCTTGGTGACGATTTAAAACTTGTGCAGAAAGTACATTTGCATCATTAGTCCATTGTAATCTTGCAATGTAGAAATCGTTATATTTTCCTAAATCTACTTTTTTAGTTGCTCCAGCCGCTACATCGTATATATGTAAAGAAACTTCTGAGTTTTTTTCTCCTGCTTTTGGATATTTAAAAGTCTCAATTGTTGGATATAAATCTTTGTGAAACATTGACATTGAAAACTCAGGAACCTGACTTTCATCAAAACGAATATAAGCTACTTTTTTACTGTCTTTACTCCAGTCAAATGCGCGAACAAAAGCAAATTCTTCTTCATAAACCCAATCCGTAATACCATTAATTACTGCATTCTTTTTTCCATCTGTAGTAATTGGAGTAGATTTTTTTGAAGCTACATCATACACATATAAGTTATTTTCTCTAGCGTAAGCAATTTTAGATCCATCTGGTGAGAACGTTGGCTCTTGAACCTGAAAATCAAAAAGTTTAGTTAGCGATTTAGAAGCAATATCATATAAATAATAATCAGCTGTAAACGAGTGACGGAAAATCTGATTCGTATTGCAAGCAATTAAGATTTTCTTTTCTGATGCATCAAAAGTATAACTATCAATACCTTGCGCTAATTCTGAATGATTTTTTGTATCAATTAAATTAGAAACCTTTTTTAAAGTTGCAAAATCATATAAATCGATCTGCATACTTCTGCTTGCTCTATCAACATTCAATACAGTATATTGGTCTGTATTTTTCAAAGATTGCAATTCATCCATTCCTTTTGCTCGAAATGCCCCGCCGTAAATATTTTCGATAGTGATTTTTTGTTGACCAAAGACAGTCGCAACTAGAAATAAAAGTATTACAGTAATTTTACTTGTATTCATTACAATTAATTTAAATATAAAAAAGAGCCCAATTTTAGTAAAAAAAATAAACATAATACACATTTTAAGTGTTAAATGTTAAAAAAAATAACGATTGCGCACTTACTCTTTTCAAAATAGATTTTAAAGAAATCTCTTAAAATGGTATATTTGCCACAACATTATTATTTAAAATACTGAGAATGAACAACGCTGTTGCTGGATTTTCTAAATTATCCAAAAAAGAAAAAATCAACTGGATTGCAAATGAATATTTTTCTAACCCCGAAGAGGCGCAAAATATTATAAGAAATTACTGGAATTCAGACGAAAAGCTTCAGCAGCTTCATGATGAATTTATCGAAAACACCATTACAAACCTCTATATACCTCTTGGAGTTGCACCAAACTTTTTAATCAACGGAAAATACAAAACGATTCCGATGGCAATTGAAGAGAGTTCTGTTGTTGCCGCAGCTTCAAAAGCAGCCAAATATTGGTCTACACGAGGTGGTTTTAAAACAACAATCATCAATACCGAAAAAATTGGGCAAGTGCATTTCAATTACAGTGGAGATGCAGAAAAACTAAAAACTTTTTTTGACGAAATAAAACCTAAATTCTTTTCAGAAACCCAAAATATTACCAAAAACATGCAGCAGCGTGGAGGCGGAATTTTGGATATCAAACTGAAAGACAAAAGAAGCTTATTAGAGAATTATTATCAGCTTCATGCCACTTTTGAAACAAAAGACAGCATGGGCGCCAACTTTATTAATTCTTGTCTAGAACAATTTGCATCGACATTAAAAGAAGAAGCTCAAAACTCTGACTTATGCCAAAATGGAGAAACTTTGGAGGTTGTAATGAGCATCTTGTCTAACTATGTCCCAAACTGTTTAGTTAGAGCAGAAGTTTCTTGTCCAATTGAAGATTTAACAGAAAAACATATTCCTGATCCAAAAGTATTTGCAGAACGTTTCGTTCAAGCAGTTCAAATTGCAGAAGTTGAACCTTTTAGAGCGGTTACACATAATAAAGGAATCATGAACGGTGTTGATGCCGTAGTATTGGCAACTGGAAATGATTTTAGAGCCATCGAGGCTGGCGTTCATGCTTATGCTTCAAAAAATGGTCAATATGCGAGTTTATCTCACGCTAAAATTGAAGACGGAATTTTTACTTTTTGGCTTGAAATACCTTTAGCGCTAGGAACCGTGGGCGGACTAACTTCTCTACATCCTTTAGTTAAACTATGTTTAGATATTTTAGAAAAACCTTCAGCACAGGAATTAATGGAAATTGTAGCCGTTGCCGGCCTGGCACAGAATTTTGCCGCATTGCGTTCGCTGACTACAACCGGAATTCAGGAAGGCCATATGAAAATGCACCTAAACAACATCATCAATCAATTTGAAGCTACTGAAGAAGAACGTCATTTAATTAAGACGCATTTCAAAAAAACAGCCGTTTCTCACAGCGCTGTAGTAGAATTTATTGAAAACCTTAGAAAATAAATAAAATTAAATAGATTCCAATATTTTAAATTCCAAAGTTGGGATTTGGAATTTTAGGAATTGAAATTTTAGAATAATATGTCAACAACCTTTTACAGTAACGGAAAACTTTTTATCGCAGGAGAATATTTGGTTTTAGACGGTGCAGAAGCATTTGCATTGCCAACAAAATTTGGTCAGGATTTAGTTATTGAAGATCGTGATAACAAAGAAATCGAATGGAAAAGTTATGATTTGGATCAACATTTATGGTTTGAAGAAACCATTTCTTTTGAGGAAGTAATAAAAGGTTCCGATTCTCAAGTTGATACTGTAAAATCAACATTGGTAAACATTCTTCATGAAGCTTATATTTTAAATCCAAAATTTATTGACAACTCCAAAGGATACAAAGTCAGTACGCATTTAACTTTCCCACGAAACTGGGGACTTGGAACTTCTTCTACATTAATCAATAATATTGCACAATGGGCAGAAATAAATGCTTTTACCTTATTGAATAATAGCTTTGGAGGAAGTGGATATGATATTGCTTGTGCACAAAACAATACTCCGGTTTTGTATCGTATTAAAGATAATTTTGTGGAACAGGTAACATTTAACCCTGATTTTAAAGATCACATCTATTTCGTTTATTTAAACAAAAAACAAAACAGTAAATCAGCCATCTACGCATATAACAATCACAAGAATAGTCATTTAGCACAAAGTGTCGCAGAAAATGATAAAATTACTCATGCTATTTTGAATGCCAAAACTTTAAAAGAATTTGCTGCTTCAGTTCAGCGACACGAAATTCATTTGAGTAATATTCTAGAAATGCAGACCATAAAAGAGGCCGTTTTTCCTGATTTTAATGGTGTTATAAAAAGTCTTGGCGCTTGGGGAGGCGATTTTGTAATGGTAGTTTCTAATGAAAACCCAAAGGAATATTTCGCTAAAAAAGGTTACGAAACGATCTTAAGCTATCAGGAAATGATTTTAGAATAATGGATTAGAAATTATTAACCCTCTTTTTTTTTGCTGGTTTTATATTTAAACGACGTACCGACTGATCTTGCTCATTTGACTCTATCAGCCTGTTATGCAAGCGTTCTGCCATTTTTTCGATACTGTTTGTTATAGAATCATAAACCAGCTCCATTCTACGATGTTTTTCTTCTTTTACAGCTTTTAAAACATCTTCAACAAAAGTTTTTTCGTATTTTTCTGCAACAGAATCATGCGTATTGGTTAATCTGATTACATAATCATTACTAAGGATTGTAACCTTAAAGTGTTGTTCTTCGTTACTTAAATAATATTTTCCACCCAATTCATCTACATTGATGTCGGTGCTGCTCACTTTTAAAAGCTCAATAATAATCCCATAAATATGAGTTTCTATATT
Source organism: Flavobacterium potami (assembly GCF_020026915.1). Lineage (GTDB taxonomy): Bacteria > Bacteroidota > Bacteroidia > Flavobacteriales > Flavobacteriaceae > Flavobacterium > Flavobacterium potami. The sequence continues at coordinate 282,182 of NZ_JAINUY010000005.1, forward strand.
GGTATATACTCTCGGCTTTTTTCTAAAAAAATTAAAAGTAAAAAACATTAAATATCTGATTATTAAAGCAATTTGTTTTTTTATGTATTTCGTCGGTTTTTTTAAAGCGAAAAATCCCGTTAAACGAGAAAATCGAACAAATTAACTGTAATAATTTGAATATCACAAATTTTTTAGATTAAATCTCTACTTTACCTACAGACTATCAAAAAATTAACGAAATAATATTACAAAATAGAATTATACAATTTCATTAAAAAAGAAAAACCCGAAACATTTTAATGTTTCGGGTTTTTTATAGATTTATTACTAATTCTTAGTAATTGAACTGTAATCTGTTGTCTTCGATTTTCGCATTGTTTTTCAACGCTGGTAATACTCTACTTGCATCATTTGCACTTTGAGCTTTTACTTTCTCAACATAAGCAGCATGATTTGCAATTGCAGGAGCTTTAACTGTTTTAATATTTTTTACAACATAAACTCCAGTATTTCCTTCAATTGGAGCAGAAACTTTATTTGCTGATAAAGCAAATGCATTTCCAACTACTTGAGGTTCTTGACCAACTCCACCAGGTAAAACTGGGTTATCTAAAGTTAAATCCGTAGCTTGTTGAACAGCAACTCCAGCAGCTTTAGCGATAGCTTCAAGATTTGAACCTGTCATTTTAGCTTTTAAAAGTTCTGCTTTTTTCTTGTTTTTCAAGATTGGTTCAACATAAGGTCTTGCCATAGAAACAGACACTAAACCTGATTTGTTTTCACCTTTATATTGCGCAATAACGTGTCCGACATTTGCAATTTCAAAACGCTTAACGTCTCCAGTACCAGTTTCTTTATCAAAAGCCCATCTAACGATGTTACGTTGGTTTCCTAATGGTCCAAAAGCTTCATCCATAGCTTTAGCATTTACTGGCGCACCAACTTTCAAACCTAATTCTTTTGCAGCCGCATTGAAATCTTTGTTTGCAGCATCCATTTCAAATTTAGTTGCCAAAGTAAATATTTTATCAGAAGTAGCTTCAGAAGGCTCAATTTTTTGAGCGATTGTAGCTAAACGAATTCCGTCTTGTTTGTCTGTAATTTTGATTACGTGAAACCCGAAAGGAGTTTCTACTAAACCAACTTTACCAATTCCGTTGCTGAATACAAAATCATTGAATGGTTTTACCATTTGGTTTGGACCAAAATATCCTAAGTCACCACCTTGTTGTGCAGATGAATCATCAGAACTTGTAAAAGCCAACATCATAAAACTATCTGGATTAGCTTGAACCTGAGCTAAGATTTCCTCAGCTTTAGCTTTAGCCTCTTCTTTAGTTCTTTTTTCTTTTTGGTTTGGAGTTTGAGATCCTTCGTAACCAATTAAGATATGACTTGCTTTTGCGTTAACACCAGCTTTGAATCCTTGAGATTTAGAGATAGCATAATATTTTCCAAAAATGTAAGGACCATAAATTGCTCCTGCAGGCAAACTGAATAATTTATCAGCATCAATTGCAGGCAACGCATTCTTAGGAACGTAAGTAGAATCATAAGGAACATCAGAATTTGCATTTACAAATTCAGCAATGTTTGTAGCATTTCTAAATCCTGGCAATGTATCATTTTTACCAGTTTTAGCATTGTAAACAACACTTCCTGACAATAATGCCGTTAATTTATTTTTAATTTCAGCTTCATCTTCTTTAGAAGGTTTGTCTTCAACTAAAACATATTGAATTTCACGAGTTGCATCTGCTTTGAATTTTTTCTCGTTTTTCTTCATGTAAGCTACAATCTCATCGTCAGAGATTTTTACTTCGCTATCTTTAATAGAAGAATAAGGAGCTGCAGCAAATGCAAAACTTACTTTGTTCGCTTCCATTTCATACTTTAATTTTCCTTCACTAGCAGTTGTGTAAAGTCCTGATTTAATTAAAGTACTATAGATTTGAAATTTTGCGTTTAATTCTGCGTCTTTTTCTTTCTCAGCAATATATTGTGCTGCTTCTGGATTTGTTTTGAAGTAATCTTTAAATTTAACTACATCAAAAATTCCTGCTGCATTTAAGAACATTGGGTTTTTACCAATATTTGGATCTGATTTTAAAACTTCTAATAAGTGTTTTTCACCTACTCTCAATCCTAATTTTTCAAATTGTGATGACAATAAAGCGATTGAAACTTCTTGATCCCAAACTCTGTTTGCAGCTTCAGTGGAAGTTATTCCTTGCCCACTTTTTTCAACATTACTAACTTTAATTCTAAAGTCTTCAAATGAAATATCTTTTCCATCGATGCTTCCTACATCTTTTGAACTTTGACTAAATGTTCCTTTACCGATAAGATCCTGGATTATAAATGCAAATAACGCAAGTGCAATAACTCCTATCAATAAAGCGGAACGCTGTCTAATTTTTGCTAAAACTGCCATTTTTATTGTTGTTAATTTTATATTCAGTTTGCGAAAATACAATTATCTAGTTAATAACAATACAACTAGCGTTTTATTTTGCACATTTTTTTTCATTAATCGAAAAAATCAATCTTTAATTGTCAATTTAACCAGTTCTATTTTCTTATTTGAGGCCTCTTTTATAAAAAAATGATACCTATCTATTACAATTTTATCTCCCTTTTGTGGGATTTCTTTTGTATGATTGACAATAAATCCTCCCAAAGTACCATAAGAATCTTCTTCTGGAATCATTAATTTATAAGTCTCATTAAGATACTCAACATCTAGTCTTGTTGAGAACAGGTATTTACCTTCTCCTATTTCTTCTTCTATTAATTCTTCGTCCAAATCATGTTCGTCTTCAATTTCTCCGAAAAGTTCTTCAACAATATCCTCTATAGTAATAATTCCTGAAGTTCCTCCGTATTCATCTAAAACAACGGCAACATTTTTACGTTTTTTAATCAGCAAATTCAAAACATCCTTGATCAGAATTGTTTCGGGAACAAATTCTACCGTCATCAAAACAGATTTGATTGTACCGGGTTTTTTAAACAAATCAAAAGAATGTACATAACCCACAATATCATCTAAAGAGTTTTGACTTATGATGATTTTTGAATATCCTGTCTCAACAAACAATTCCTTAAGATCGTCAACAGTATCAAATAGATCAATATCGACAATCTCTGTTCTTGGAGTCATGATGTCACGTGCCTTAACAGCTGAAAATTCCAAAGCATTTTGAAAAATCTGAATTTCAGAATCTACCTCTTCATCTTCTTCAACAGCACTCATTTGCTCTGTTATATAATTTCCAAGTTCGATTCTGCTGAATAACTGAATTTGATTTCCCTCTATCTTAAAGAATTTACTTAGGACATAATCTGCAATCCAGATAAAAAATGTCGAGATGTAATAAAACAAACGATAGAACAAATAAGCCGGAAGCGCTAAAATTTTAATTAGCGAATTGGCATAAATCTGAAAAAAAACTTTTGGAAAAAACTCTGAAGTCAACAAAACTATGAATGCGGCAAGCAATGTCTGAATAAGAATATTCCACCATTCAGAAAAAACAAATCCAATACTAGTCATCCAACTTAAAATCAGATCACCCATAAAGAATCCATAAATTACCAAAGCGACATTGTTTCCAATGAGCATTGCAGCAATAAATTTGGACGGATTTTCGGTAAGTTTGGTTAAGATACGAGACAAGAAATCGTCTTGTTTCTTTTCTATTTCAAGGTAAATTTTATTGGAGGAAACGAAGGCGATTTCCATCCCAGAAAAAAAAGCGGCTAGTATTAAACATATTATTATAATACTAATTTCCATTTTTATTGTTTTTTGTTACGGTTCTGCTTATTAATAAACCTTTGTCTAAAGAAAAACATAAAAAGAGCCATTCCTGCAATTACAAAGTAAAAGGGATAACTTTCATCTCCTTCATTCATCTTAATTATAGCATCGTAAATAAAAAAAACTGCAAAAAGGATGTAAATGTATTGTGTATATTTTAAATAACCCATAATCTATAATTTTTCATCTGACGACTCAAACTCACCGTTTACACGCTGTGAATGAATCACTTTAAAATCTTTACTAAAATCTATTCCCTGACCAAAAGAAACTCCTTTTGTATCGGTAAGTTTAAACTTTCTTTCTGTATAAAACCATTCGTTTTTCTGGTCAAAATACAATTGTTCTGTTTCTAAAATCTGACCCGCTTCTGAAGTAATCTTTACTTTTCCGATCAAATCAATAACCTGAGTACTTTTGTATGATATAGCATAATTTGCTTTTATAAAAGTACGTTTTTGCTTTTTATCGTATAAAGTAACATCGATTCCTTTTGGAAATTCTGTAAACGGAAAATCAAGATTTGAATAATCCAGCATTTTACGGGCAATTAAAACACCTGTAATACGTCCGGAATCTGTATATTTAATATTAGCCGTATCAGCATCGGTTGCAGGAACAAACTCTGAGAAGTTAATTTTCTGAACTTCTTTAAAATTACTTTCGCACCCAAAAAACAGTGTCACAGCAAAAACTGTGACCACTATCAGACTATATCTCTTTGGTAAATTCATTTGCCAAATGTAGTAAATTGTAATGAGCTTAGAAAAAGTAAAATTTATGTTTATTGGAATTTACTCTTCACAAACCATCTGTCGTTGAAAGAGAAACTCACACTAAAATTAACGTAATTTTCTTGTACCAAATTAGAAGAAACTGTACCTCTTTTACCAAATTCAATTCCAAAATTCACATTTGAAAAAGATCCTGGTATTGGAACTCCAGCACCGATTGTCATTCCTATATCCTTAATTGATTCATTATTAACAATCAAACCAATTTTTTCGTATTTCAAACCGGCTCTATACGTAATTCTGCTCATATAACTCGTAAAAGAGTTATAATTAGGAAGGTAGTAACCTCCTACTGCATATTTAGAGTAGCTTTCATAACTTACATTTTCAGCAGTGTTATAATAATTTCTTAAGTCTCCGTCTCCTTGAAAAGTCATATTTGCTCCAACAAGCCATTTTCTTGCCTCACCAATTCCTAAACCAATACTTAATTTATTTGGAAGTTTTAATGTTTTTGAATCTACCGGTTGCACATAAGGATCCGGATCTCCCTGTACAGAAATTACCCTTGTGTTATCTGCATTTAAACTACTACCAAATGTGTAACTTAAACTAGAAAAAACACTCGTTTTTTTGTATATTTTTTTCTGATACATTGTTCCAATGCTGAAAGCCATTCCAGACAATTCTGCTGTATTTACTTCTGCAGTACTATTTTGAACTCCAGTAATTCCTTCTACGGTAGTAGTTGTAATTTTTCCAAAATTGTATTGTGCGTCAGCTCCAATGTTCCAGCCTTTTGTAATTTTGTATCCTAATCCGAAATATACTTTATTCACACCACCTTTTCCGTCAAATTGCGAATTCAAAGCACCTTCTGTATCTGGATTATTGTTCAAAATTTTATATCCAACCGACGATACTGGTATTAAACCAAAAGAAGCTCCAAATTTACCCATCGGAATTCCTAAAGCCAGATAATCAAAAGTAGTACGTTGTGCTTTTTCAGATTGCGTACTTGTTTTCAAATTAGAAGTAGCAAAAGTTCCTCCAACTGTAAAAGTAGTCTGCATCAAACTTGCATAACTTGCAGGGTTTTCTATATTTAAATGTATCGAATCCTGCTCGACCGCAACACCAGCCATAGATCTGTTTTCAAGGGTTCCTTTGAATCTTATATCACCAATTCCGAAAAAAGAATATGGCGAAGCAGTACCTTGCTGAGCGAATGAAACGAACGATATAAGCAAACAAGCGCTTATTATTACTTTTTTAATCATTGTCGATTTTATATTGATATGTTTGGTTCAAACTCTCCAGAAGGAAATTTGAATTGGCAAATATGGTATTTTTTAATCGTTTAGCCAAAAATTCTGCATCGCCTCCCGTTAAAATTATGATAAAATTTGAAAACTCCTTGCGATATTCATCGATAAAACCGTCAATCTCATAGACGAAACCATTGACAACTCCAGAATGTATGGCCTGTGGAGTTGAGTTTCCTACATAATTATCGGGAGCTTCTAAAGTAAGTAACGGCAGTCTGGCCGTGAAATTATGAAGAGATTCATATCGCAAACGAAGGCCCGGAGAAATTGCTCCGCCCAAATAATTATCATTTTCGTCGATGAAATCGTAGGTTATACAAGTTCCAGCATCTATTACCAAACGGTTTTGTTTTGGAAATTGCAATGTTGCTCCTCCTGCCAAAATCATTCGGTCTATTCCTAAAGTTTTTTGTGTTGCGTATTTATTATGGAAAGGAAATACGTCTTCATGAGTAAAAAAATGAACTTTTAACTGTTTTTCGAAAGCTAAAAAAGATTGTTTTTCGACACTTCCTACTGATGCTACTACCAAATCAGAGCAATTTGGAAATTTTTTTAAAATTTTTTCAATTTTTTTTTCAAGCTCAATTTTCTCAAAAACAAAATTTTCAACCACAGTACTTTCCTCAAAGACAGCAGCTTTAATTCGAGTATTTCCAACATCAACTGTTAAAATCATATTTATTTTTTTTGCTTTTGCGAAGATACGAATTGATTTTTTCTAAAAAATGTTTTGCTCAAACCAAAAATGATTATATATTTGCACCCGCAACAAACAAGCACGGTACCTTAGCTCAGATGGTAGAGCAATGGACTGAAAATCCATGTGTCCCTGGTTCGATCCCTGGAGGTACCACAAAACCCGAATAGCAATATTCGGGTTTTTTGTTTTTTATACTTTCCTGTTTTTTTTTAACCGCAAAGAGCGCAAAGATTTACGCAAGGTTCGCAAAGTTTTTTAATAAGCTTGCGAACTTTGCGTTTTTTTCTTTGTGTTCTTTACGGTTTTACTCTTATAATAATTATACTCCATTATATGAAAGATCTCCTGAATTGAATTGACATTAGCATCAGTTGTTTTTATCTCATACGGATGAGTAAAAGGCCAATAATATTGAACTTTCATTTCATTATTACATCTTACAACCAATATATATAAAGTACTATGACCATGAACCCTACTACACCGCTGATAATAACTTGCTTTTTCTAAAATTTCAAAAATAAACTTGAGCTTCTTTTTATCCCCTTCAGAAAAGTCAATCTCTTCAATAAGTTGTTCTGTTTTTAGTGAAGCATTAAAACCATTATCAAAATCAACAATAGAAAATCTATTACTTCCGCTGCCTTCTTGCCAATTACACAGTAATATTCCATTTTTAACTTTAGTGAAATTTGCAAATTGACTTTTATAAAAAATAGAATCTTTCATAAAACCAATATACTGCCATTGAAGAATTTCTGAAGGTGTCAAAACTGCCTCACATTTCTTCTCGTCAGAAACTTTTTCTTGACCTTGACCAATCGCAAACGTCATACAAAGAAATAGCACAAAAAAATGCTTCATATAATTAAATAAATAGAATATTTCAAATATAAAGTACATTTCAAGAACTTTGAACTTCTCAAAAACACAAATTTAAAAAAGTCAACAAATAAATAGTTTTTGTTAAAAAAGTATTAACTGAATAAAAAAATATCTTCTATATTCGTAAAACTATAATTTTAAGTTTCAATTATTAACAAGATCTCAAAGCGGTTTTATGAGCAAAACTTCTACTAAGGGCATTTGGAAAGTAATTTCAGCCTCTTCTATGGGCACCATGATCGAATGGTATGACTTTTATATTTTTGGCAGTTTAGCCGTTGTTATTTCTACTAAATTCTTTCCAAGCGATAATCCCACCGCTGCATTCTTATCTACTTTAGCCACTTTTGCTGCCGGGTTTGTGGTACGTCCTTTTGGTGCTTTGTTTTTCGGAAGACTTGGAGACATTATTGGTCGTAAATATACTTTTATGGCTACCTTATTATTAATGGGAGGTTCTACTTTTTTAATTGGATGTATTCCGAGTTATGAAACTATTGGTTTTTTGGCGCCATTATTAGTTTTGATTTTACGCTTGCTACAAGGACTTGCATTAGGAGGCGAATATGGTGGAGCCGCTACCTATGTTGCAGAACATGCACCGGTTGGAGAGAAAGGTTATTGGACTTCTTGGATTCAGACTACTGCTACAGTTGGTTTGTTTATTTCTTTAATGGTTATTCTTGCCACTAAAAGTGTTCTTTCTGCAGAAGATTTCGATTTATGGGGATGGCGTGTTCCGTTTTGGGTTTCTGTGGTAATGGTTGGTGTTTCTTATCTGATTCGCAAAAACATGGATGAATCTCCCGTATTTGCAAAAGCAAAAAAAGAAGGAACAACAAGTACAAATCCGTTAAAGGAGAGCTTTGGAAACAGATACAATTTGAAATTTGTTTTACTAGCTTTATTTGGAGCCACAATGGGGCAAGGTGTTGTTTGGTATACCGGACAATTCTACGCCATGAGTTTTATGAAAACCGTTATGAATGTCGATTCTTCTCAAGTCGATGAATTACTTGGAATTGCACTCTTAATTGGAACTCCTTTTTTTATTTTCTTCGGATGGTTGAGCGACAAAATTGGCCGTAAATACATCATGATGTTCGGAATGTTAATTGCCATTTTATCCTATAGACCTATATATAAGTTAATGTACGAAACGACGAACATTAAAAACAAAACTGAAATTGCCGAATCGCCTAAAGAAACTACTGAAAATAAAGGCGATGGAAGTTCCTTAAAAATAATTGAAAAAAAATACACCGACGGTACAACCGCATTGGAGAAAAAAACGTACATGAATGAAAAAGAAGTGCAAAGCAGCATTTCTGTAACTATTAATTCAAGCGATAAATGGACTTTAATTTTCTTAGTTTTTATTCAGGTAATCTTTGTAACTATGGTTTATGGTCCAATTGCAGCATTTTTAGTCGAAATGTTTCCAACTAAAATTAGATACACTTCGATGTCACTTCCGTATCACGTAGGAAATGGAATTTTTGGAGGTTTACTTCCAGCAATTTCAACTTACTTCGTGACGCATGCTAAAGCAAACGGAAAAACAGATTTTTACTTGGATGGCTTATGGTATCCTATTATTATTGCAGGAATCTGCTTTGTAATCGGAATGATTTATATTGATAACAAAAACAAAATTACTCACCTTTAAAATTTAAAAAATGAATACGATTAAACAAGTTTTAGGGGCGTTATGGATTGGTCTGGCAGCTGCAGCTGCTTATTTCTGTGTATTTGAATTTGGTTTACCAAAGCTTCTTTCAGATCAACAGGATGATTTGGTATTTGGTGTAATTATTCTTTTCATTTTAACACCACTTATTATTATGGGATTAGGAACTTTTGGTTATTACTCATTAATTGGAGAGTACAGTAACAAAAAGAAGTAAATAAAAATACCCCCAAATCAAAAAACAAAAAAAAGGCTGTCCGTTTCCAGACAGCCCTTTTTCATTACTAACCTAACCTAATTTTTAATAAACTTCACTACTTGAACTTTATTATTTTCATCCACCGTTTTTACGAGATACAATCCAGAAGTTAAATCACTAACTGAGAATTGAAAATCTGCATTTCCGTTTGTATTATATGTTTTTACCAATTGTCCCGTCAAAGAATAAATCTGGACTTTGGAAGCTTGAAAATTTAAAGTGAAATAATTCGAAACTGGATTTGGATAGAGACTTACAGTGTTTCCTTTTTCAAAATCTTCAATAGCTAAATTCGCTTGTTTATTACCATAAATTCTATACTCCCCTGGAGCAAGGCTGACCGGAGCATTTACATCTACAACATTAATTGTCGAATTATCCATCAAATTATACCAAGAACCTGTGTATTGAAACCCAGGAACCATGTTTTGAGCTACAATGTCAAAGTTTGCCAGAATCACAACATCTTTTAATTGAGCTGAAGTCAAATTACTATTTGTAATCTTGATATTTACCGTTTTTGAATTGGCATTTGTAATTGTAGCAGCTCCTAAAAATACGGGCTCAACAGTTTTAAGTGTAATCATTTTTGCCCAATCATTATAAATCTTGTTTCTATTAGAATCACCAAGCCAATTTTCTGTCCATTGTGGTTGCGGCTTTGTATCTAATTTACAATCCCCCTGAAGCGTTCCAGATTCATCATTCACAGTACCATTATTGCAAGTGAAAATAGAATCATCCATACCTAATTCGCCAAAATGCCAAATCATTTTTGGTCCAGGAACCAATAAAGAAACGGCTCCAATTGCAGACATTCTCGATAGTGCAGTATTTAAATCTTTTACATTATAGGTTCCGTTTGTAGCTCCGTATTGTACGTTTTTATACATTAAACGTTCTTCATCATGACTTTCAGCATATCCCATTAAACGATTCGCTGTAAAACCTCTACTTGAGCTTGACATTCGAGAAATATCTGCACTATACCCCATTGACAATTCGTTGTAAGGACCTGTCATTTTTCCCCACATGATAACTCCTTTACTTGGAGTTTCTGCAATTCTGTAATTTGCCCATTCTTTTTCTTCAGCATCTGTACCTAAATGTTCAAAAATGGTATAATAAGTTGGGTCCAAACTCCATGAATAATCTGCATATTTTTTCAAGATATCAACTCGGTCTTGCTGATAGCCATTTGTACAACTTTCGTCTGAAGCAGTACAAGCCTGTGTAAATCCTTTTGTTAAATCCCAACGGAATCCGTCAATTTTGTATTCTTCAATCCATTGTTTAACAACACGATTCACATAATTCTGAGTTCTTGTTGACTGATGATTAAAATCTTCTCCAACACTATAAGTATGTTTTGCAACCGTATTAAAATATGGATTTTCAGCTGTTGGCGATCCAAAACCATCACCGTCAGGATCATTCATCCACATTCTTACCATTGGATTTCTTCCAAAAGCATGATTTAAAGCAACATCTAAAATAACCGCAATCCCATTTTGGTGGCATAAATCGATGAATTCTTTTAATTTATCTGAAGTACCGTAGAATTTATCTAAAGCCATGTGAAATGAAGTATTATACCCCCAACTTTCATTACCCTCAAATTCCATTACAGGCATTAATTCGATTGCATTAATTTTGAGATTCTTAAAGTAATCTATTCTGTTAATCAAGCTCTGATAACTTTTGTCAGCATCAAAATCACGAACTAAAAGTTCATAAACAACTAATTTCTCTTTTTCAGGTTTTACAAAATTAGTCACCTGCCAGTTATAAGGAGTCTGCCCTGTTTTTAAAACGGTAACCTCAAAATTTTGTCCTGCGGGATAAGCAGGCATATTTGGATATTTTGAAGCAGGAATAAATGGATCATCATACGGAGAAAGTACTAATGTAGAATAGGGATCTGCCGTTTTAACCATTTTTGGAGAATTAGCAATTGGTGTATTGACTACAACCCAATATTGATACGTATTATTTACTCCCGAAACCAATCCTGTTAATTCCAACCAAAATTTACCTGAAGTTGGATCTTTTTTCATCGCATGAGCAGATGTCGGTTGCCAATTGTTAAAACTTCCGGCAACATAAACAAAATCTTTTAGCGGAGCATCCAAAACTAAAGTTGCTTTTGTAAAATCTGAAGCATTATAATTTATTCCATCAACTAAGCCCGTCGGCATTGCTTGGGAAACTGTATTCGGATTTACAACTACCGAAAATTTCTTAGAAATTGAAGTAGTACCTTGCGTAATCGTCAATTCATAACTTTGATTCGCTGTGATATTAGTATGCGAATAAGAATAACTTGAAGTGCTTGTATTCGTATTAATAGTTGTACCGTTTGCTTCTAGAGTATAACTTGCCGCCCCATTTGTATTTGTTGCAGTGATACTAAAACTTGCACCAGAAGCAATAATTGAAGTACTATTTTCTACAGGCGATGTTAACAAAGCCTGAAAAGACCCCACTTCAACTGTAATGTCCTGTGATTTTTTATCTCCCGTTCCGTCTTTTGTTTTTACAAGAAAACCTATTCGGCCAATTCCATTTCTATTAAAATAAGTAGATGGCGTAATTGTTTTAGTGTACGTATCTGTTCCTGCATTATAAGTAAATTTTGCAGCCTCATTTGATGCCGTCCAAGATCCGTTTGATGGACTATCTGCTTGATTGATATCGTTTACATCATAAGACCATGACCAAAGATATAAGGCATGAGTAGTTGTAATTCCCCATGAAGTCTCATTAACACTACTTCCATTAATTGTAATTGTTATGGGTGTAGTATCTTCAAATGTTGCCGGATTTATTGAATAAGTAACTGTTTGTACTTGGGCAAAAGCAGTTACTGCCATCAATAAAAATATTGATAGTAAAATTTTTTTCATAATGATCGTGGTTTTTGTGGTTAGTTAGTCTGATTAAAAAAGGGCTATCTGGAGATAGCCCTTTTTCAGTTATTAACTGAAGTTTTTATTGATTAGGAATCATCAAATAACTTCCGTCTAAATCATTAAAATAAATTGCGTATTTAGATTTTGCTACTGGTATGTTATCGCCAGTTCCACCACCAGAAAAAGCAGTAGTTCCACCCCATGAAACATCCCATGCATTATTAGCTCTGAATTTCGCTTCTCCATCATTTAAGTTTGTTGCACCTAATGACCATGCATGTTTGTCAAAAGTAGATTTATCTAATGCAGTCGAAGCATCCCAGCCTCCAGGAGTACTGCTTCCTATAACACCAACAGTATCATATAATTTTGCTATTGCCGCAGCATCTGTGTAAGGCACCAAAGTATATTTTAAAGTTTTGGTATTAAACTGGAAATTATAATATCCATCTGCCGGAATTGTAAATTCGCCCGCATTGTTTTTAATTTCAATCGAACTGTCATCTGCTTTCCCTAATTGAGAATCCCAGCTTCCTTTTACAGATATTAGCTTAAAGTTACCTGCTTTGAAATACCCTACAAATTTATATTTTGTATCATCTTTACCGTCTCTGAACATTGGCTGATGTTTGGTATCAACATTATTGTCCCATCCTCCAGCTACAGCAGCACCAATTAAGTACCAGTCTGTAAATTCATATTTAACTTTTCCAAGATACGGCGTAACTGTAATACTAATTAAACCTTTAGATACTTGAGAAAATGCTCCAGAAACATTTGCAGTAATCTTTACATCATATTGAGCAGCTACTTCTGGCTGTCCTCCAAGATCGATTGCTGCCTGATTCAATTCTCTTGTAAGAACAGAAACCTCAGTAATACTGTTTGTTGTAGTCTGCAATGTTTTTGCATCTTTAAAATCACCACCTTTTTTATCAATCAGCAAATTATACTTTACTGCTACAGGTGTTGAATAACCCGCAGGTGACCAAGTAAATTTAACAACTTCTTCTGCAGCTTTTTCAACATCCAGGACATATGCTTGCCCTGTCGCTGGCGCAGTAATTTCAGGAGCCGTACCAACATTAAGAATTGGTCTTTCATCTACAGCGTCTGCATTACACGACACCGCCAATACACCAATAAATGCGATTAAAATTTTATATATATTTTTCATTTTACAGTTCTATTAGATATTAGTATCCTGGATTTTGCTTCAATGTCGGATTAGCCTGGATCGTTTTAGCCGGAATAGGCATTAAATCTCTATATGATTCTGTTGCTACTCCATTCATTGTTCCACCTTTCCACTGCCAAATTTTGCTTCCTCCTGTGAATTTTCCAAAACGAATCAAATCTGTTCTTCTATGACATTCCCAGAACAATTCTCTTCCTCTTTCTGCCAAGATAAAATCAAGATTTAAATTTGCTGCAGATATAGTAGCTGCTTGCGCTCTTGTTCTAAGTTGGTTAATGTAATTTACTGCAGTTGCTGTGTTTGCAGTGCTTGCACCTCTAACTGCTGCTTCTGCATACATTAAATAAGCATCAGATACACGGAAAACTGGAAAATCTGTATCAGGAATGTCAGTTCTTTGCGCTGGCGAACCATCAGCTTTTTTGTTGATGTATTTTGTTACAGCGTAACCATCTGTAAATGTTGATACGTTTGTAATATCCAAAGCTTGTCCATCAGTGTAGAAAGTTCCTCTTTTATCTCCAGTTGCTGTTGCATCAGGGAAAAGAGCCACAAACTCTTTACGAGTTCTGATACCTTGCCATCCTCCGTCCATTCCTCTTGAAGCAGCATCCATGCTTCCTCCAATAGAAGCGTGAAGAATAAAACTCATTCCTCCACCAGTCGCTCTGATAGCATTTCCATCACTTACGATTGGGAAAATAAATTCATTTTGCGCACCGTTTTTATCGTTATCTGCTGAGAACAAATTAGCATAAGGTATGTTTGCAAAAGTATATCCTGAGTTAATGATTTCAGTACATAATGTACCTACTTCATTATTTCTTTCTGTTCCAGTATAAACTTTAGAATTTAGATAAATTTGAGCTAATAAAAATTTAGCAGCTACTTTATCAACTCTACCGTATTCATTTGATCTTGCATTAGCTAAACTATTATCTAAATCTTTCAATTCAGATTCTACAAAAGCAAAAACTTCTGCTCTTGATTTTTGAACTGGATAAAAGAATCCAACCGGATCTGCTTCTGTAGTAATTGGCACGTTACCAAATAAATCCATTAAATTCACATACGAATAAGCTCTTAAGAAACGAGCTTCTGCTCTAAAAGTTGCAATTTCAGCTTTTAGACTTGCATCAACTCCTCTTGCATCAAGTTTTTCATCTGTTGTTTGTCTTAAAAACTCATTTGCTAAACTGATATGGTAAAATGCTCTTGAATAAGTTCCATATAAAAACTCATTTTGAGGAGACCAAGTTTGCGTGTTTAAAGTTGGTAAAGTTCCATCAGCCCAAGCAATAATTGCTTCATCTGTTGTAAATTCCTGAGTTACAAAAAGCAAACGTAAATAACTACTGAAATCCCCGCTTAGACCAGCAATATCTGCTTGCCCGTCACCATCATTACCTCCTACATATAAACCAGCATATAATTTTGCTAAAACCTGTTTGTAAGAAGCTGGATCCTCGAAAAAAGTTTCCGATAAAAATTCATCGTCATCTTTTGGCGTCACGTTTAAATCGTCAGTACACGAAGTAAGCGTCATACTTATTCCTAAAATAAATAGGAAGAAATAAGAAATATATTTAAATGATATTTTCATTTTGTATGTTTTTAATTTTGTTTTTCAATGTACTATTAGAAACTTGCATTTACTCCAAACAAGAATGTTCTTGCTCTTGGATAAACGTTACCATCAATTCCGTTGAATTTCTCCGGATCTAACCCATCATATTTTGTAAGTACAAAAACGTTCTGAACACCTGCAGAGAATCTTAAAGAAACATCTTTTAATACAGATTTATCTAAAGTATACCCAAGAGTTACGTTATCTAATTTGATGAAAGAAGCATCTTTTACATAATAATTAGATAAATAACGTTGTGTTCCGTTATCTTCAAAAGTAAATCCAGTGTTTAAGTAATCTGAACTTACGTTAGACAAATCTGTTTGTCTTCTTAAACCAGCATCAGAATATCCTAAGTTAGAGTTTACGTTATCGAAAATGTAATTTCCTAAACTTGCTCTCCAGTTCATTGTAAAATCAAACTTTTTGTAGTTTAAAGTTGAGAATAAACCGAATGTATAATCTGCAGTTGGTTTTTTGTATTTGTAACGGTCATTAGCATCAATTTTACCATCTCCGTTTCTGTCTACATAAGCACCTGCAATAGGTTTTTTATTAGCATCATACAATTGCTCGTATACAAAGAATGAATTTGGAGCAGAACCAACTGTGTTAATTAGGACTTTGTTTCCATTTCCTCCTTGAATGTTATCTCCTACTTCATAACCTTGAAAACCTTCAACAGTTTGACCTAAACTTTCAATTTTCTGATCTAAGTAAGTAGCATTAACTGCAACGTTCCAAGTTAAGTTATCATTTTTAACAATATCAGATTGTAAACTAAATTCAAGACCTTTTGTTCTTAAATCTCCAATATTATTAAAACCTTGATTTCTTAAGTTAGCTCCATCTGGAACCAATACATCAGCCAATAAATCAGATGATTTTTTATCAAAATAGTTAATAGAACCTGTAATTCTATCTTTTAAGAATCCGAAATCAAGACCAATGTTCATCTCTGCTAACTCTTCCCATTTGATATTTTGGTTGTATCCCTCTGGTCTAGCAGTTCTGTAAACAACACCATTAAACACATATTGAGTGTTAACAGTACCAAGTGTAACTCTTCTTAAATAGTCATACTGAGCAGAAATATCTTGCTGACCTGTAGTTCCGTAACCAATTCTTAATTTTAAAGTAGAAAGCGTAGCATTATCTTTTAAGAAAGCCTCTTCAGCAAGATTCCATGCAAAAGCACCTCCCATAAAGTTACCCCATCTGTTTTCTTCAGAAAAACGTGAAGTTCCATCTCTTCTATAGTTTAAAGTCAATAGATATCTACTGTCCCAACCTAAATTCAAACGACCAAAATAAGATTGTAAATTGATATCCGGATCAGTAATAACGTCTTCATTTCTACTAGCAGCTGGCTGTGTAAGAGCTCCCGATTGGTATTTTTCTTTTTGGAACAACTGATAGTTGTATCCTGCTGTAGCATCTAATTTAAGTTTTCCTAAACTTTTGCTATAAACAAAATAAGCATTTAAATTTTTATTTTGAAGATCGTCAGTATAAGTATCATAGTTACCTAAATTCACATAGTTCCCAGAACTGAAAGGATTTGGCTGATATCCTAAAGCACTTTCTGTACTTTGTCTATTGTATCCGCTACTATCAAATCTATCGATACCAGCTTCAGCAACAAATCTTAAATCTTCAAAGAAGTGAAATTTATAATCTAAACTAATGTTACCCCATTTTCTAGTAGATTTTGATCTTTTATCTTCTTGATTTAATCTTGCAAGCGGGTTTTTAGCTGGTAATAATGCTAAGTTTCCGTTTGGCTCTAACCATTCGAAGTAACCTCCATAACGAGAACCTGCTTGGTAAGGAGATTGTGTAGGATCAAAACTAATTGCTGAACCAATAACAGCGTTTTCATCTTGAAATTGATTTTTATTGAAAGATAAGTTTCCGCTAATATCAATTTTTAAGTGATTGTCAAATAATACTGGGTTTAACGATATCGATGTCGTAGTTCTTTCAAAAGAAGTATTTCTTAAGATTCCAGGATTATCAACATTTCCAACAGATAAACGTACAGGTAATTTATTAAATAAAGCACCGCTTACAGAGATATTATTGTTGGTTGTAAGGGCTGTATGGAAGATTTCGTCTTGCCAGTTTGTATTAGCAGTTCCCATTAATGCTTTTTGAGCATCGGTTCCTTTTGTGTTTACAAAATTACGGAATTGGTCTGCGCTTAAAACGTCAACTGTATTAGCAACTGTATTAACACCTACCTGAGAGCTGAAATTAACCTTCACTCCACCTTTAGTACCTTTTTTAGTCGTAATTACGATTACCCCATTTGCTGCACGAGAACCGTAAATTGCAGCTGCAGAAGCATCTTTAAGAACTGTAAATGACTCAATATCATTAGGATCAATTGTAGACAAAATACTTGTAGCACCACTTGGAACAGCGTTACTTAAAGGAAGTCCGTCTAAAATAATCAATGGATCGTTTGAGGCACTTAATGAAGATCCTCCACGAATTCTAATATCTGCTTTTGCTCCTGGAGCTCCTCCTCCAACAACATTAACACCAGCAATACGTCCACCGATTAAACTTTCCGGAGTTACGTTAATACCTTTGTTAAATTCTTTTGCTGAAATTTGAGAAACAGATCCTGTTGCGTCTTTTTTCTTAACAGTACCATAACCTACCTGAACAACTACTTCCTGCAATTGATTAGTGTCCTCTTCTAAAGATACGGCTAAGTTTTTTTGACCATTAAATACAATAGTCGATGTTTTGTACCCAATAAATGAAACCAAAATCTTGTCTCCATTTTTCAGATTAGGCAACTGAAATTTACCATCAAAATCAGTAGAGGTACCTGTTGTAGCACCTTGTACATTTACATTTACTCCTGGAATTGGCTGACCTGTGGCATGATCAGTTACTGTTCCACTTAAAGTGTTTTGAGCTAACACAGTAAACGGAAGCAGAAGGAATAAAAATAACAACTTTTTGTAAATTGTTTTCATACTTTTTGTTTAAATTAGTTTGAGTTTGTGAACGTTAGTTAAGTTTTTAATTTTACTTCGAATTTCAAAATTATGAATTTATTAACATGCTCGACCAGACACAATTTTTATTGCTTTACGAAAACGTGGTAGTGTTGAAAACTTTCTATTTTTTGTAATCTTTTCGTATGAAAATTGTCAATTATAAAAATTTCAGATACCTTTATTATTAATTAGATTTTTTTCAATTAACCCAATGAAACGTAAAATAACCCTAAAACAGATAGCAAAGGAACTTGACGTATCCATTTCAACTGTCTCAAAATCATTACGAAACAGTCTCGAAATTGGCGAAGAAACCAGAGAAAAAGTTCAGGCTTTTGCAAAATTTTACAACTACAAACCGAACAATATTGCTCTTAGTTTAAAAAATCGAAAAACCAAAAGTATTGGTATTATCATTCCGGAAATTGTACATTATTTTTTCTCTACTGTAATCAACGGAATTGAACAAGTAGCGAATGAACACGGCTATAGCGTTGTGATCTGTTTATCCGATGATTCTTTTGATAAAGAAGTTTTAAATATGGAGATGTTGGCCAACGGAAGTATTGACGGTTTTATCATGTCTCTTTCTAAAGAAACTCAGTACAAAGGTGACTTCCACCATATTACAGAAGTAATCAACCAGGGAATGCCAGTTGTCATGTTTGACCGTGTTACAAACGATATATTATGCGATAAAGTTATTATTGATGATAAATCTGCGGCTTATGAAGCTGTTCAAAGTTTAATTGACAGTGGACGAAAAAAAATTGCCTTAGTCACAACTGTAGATTATGTAAGCGTTGGAAAATTAAGAACTGACGGTTACGAAAAAGCACTCTTAGACAACGGAATTCCTTTCAATGAAGATTTAATCATCAAAATTGAGGATGTTGATACTTGCGAAATCACGATTTCTGAACTTTTACACGCCAGAGCTTTTGATGCTGTTTTTGCTGTAAATGAACTTTTTGCTGTTACGATTATCAAAACTGCTTCAAAAATGGGATTAAAAGTTCCTCAAGATCTAGCTGTTATTGCTTTTACTGATGGAATTATTTCAAAATATTCCACTCCAAGTATCACGACAGTAAGTCAAAGCGGTGAAAAAATGGGTAATAAAGCAGCTAAAATGCTTATTGAAAGACTGGAAGCCGAACACGAAGATGATGAAGAAGAAAATGAAAACTACACGACAGAAGTAATCGAAACTCATCTCATAAAAAGAGAATCTACTGACTAAATTTCTTAAAATCAACACATTCTAAAGCCATAAAAATTTTTTATGGCTTTTTTATTAGCATAAATAAAAAAATAATTTATACTTTTACGCCCGTCAAGGCTTTTACTTTTACTTCGAAAAAACAGTAAGTTTTGATAAGCAAAGCGCTTATCGTTTAATTTTCAGAATTACGATAATGGAAAAGCGTAAATTAAGTTTCTGGGAAATTTGGAACATGAGTTTCGGTTTCTTAGGAATACAAATGGGGTTTGCACTTCAGAATGCAAATGCCAGCAGAATTCTTCAAATTTTTGGTGCCGACGTACATGAACTTTCGTGGTTCTGGATTATTGCTCCTTTAATGGGATTAATAGTGCAACCAATTATTGGTCATTACAGCGATAAAACCTGGGGAAGATTCGGCAGACGAAAACCTTTCTTTTTAGTGGGAGCCGTTCTAGCTTCTGTGGGATTAATTTTAATGCCTCAAGCTAATATTTTCATTTCTGTACTACCAGCTTTATGGGTTGGAGCTGGAATGTTAATGATTATGGATGCTTCTTTCAACATTGCAATGGAGCCTTTCAGAGCTTTGGTTGGTGACAATTTAAGAACAGATCAGCGTACTGCAGGATTTAGTATTCAAACTTCTTTAATTGGTTTTGGAGCCGTTATTGGTTCAGCGTTACCATACATTTTAACTAAATATTTTGGTGTACCAAACAGCACTGTTCCAGGAAGTGTACCTTTAAATCTAACGATGTCTTTTATCATTGGCGCAGCAGTTTTAATTGGTTCAATCTTAGTAACGCTGTTTACAACAAAAGAATACTCGCCAGAAGAACTGGCAAAATTTGAAGATCCACAAAATGACGTGATTTCTGATTCTGAGGAAAAATCAAAAATTACAGACATCTTTACCGATTTTGCAAAAATGCCAACCACAATGCGTCAGCTTAGCTGGGTGCAATTTTTTTCTTGGTTCGGATTATTCGGAATGTGGGTTTTTACAACGCCAGCCATTGCGCACCATATTTACGGATTACCATTAAGTGACACGTCAAGCCAGCAATATCAAGATGCTGGAGACTGGGTCGGAATTCTATTTGGTGTTTACAACTTAGTTTCTGCTATTGTCGCTTTGTTTTTCTTACCCTACATCGCTAAAAAAATTGGCCGAAAAGCAACTCATTCCCTTTCACTAGTTATCGGAGGAATTGGTTTAATCTCAATTTACTTCATGCCAGATGAAAATTGGGTTGTATTACCGATGATTTTAATCGGAATTGCGTGGGCTAGTATTTTAGCAATGCCATACGCTATTCTTGCAGGATCTATAACTCCTAAAAAAATGGGTGTTTATATGGGAATCTTCAACTTCTTTGTTGTTATTCCTCAGATTGTAAATGCTTTAATTGGAGGTCCAATTGTAAAATATCTTTACAACGGAGATGCTATTTATGCTTTAGTTACAAGCGGTGTCAGCTTTTTAATTGCTGCTGCTTTAGTTTCTAAAGTAAAAGATGTCGACGACTTTACTCAAAAATCATAATTAAGAATAATTTCCCCTAAGATGAAAAAGGCATTTATATTCGACCTTGACGGCGTAATAGTTGACACCGCTAAATACCACTTTTTGGCGTGGCAAAAAATCGCTCAGTCATTAAATATAAACTTTACACACGAAGACAACGAACTTTTAAAAGGCGTGAGCCGCGTTCGTTCTCTAGATATTATACTTGGATTAGGCAATGTTCAAGCTTCGCAAGAAGACAAAGACAAATGGCTGATTCAAAAAAATGAAGATTATTTATCTTATTTAGTTGACATGGACGAAAGTGAGATTCTTCCAGGAGTTTTTAAAATTCTTCAACTTTTAAAAGAGAAAAATCAAGGAATTGCATTGGGTTCTGCCAGCAAAAATGCAAGACCAATTTTAGAAAAAACAGGAATCATTTCGTATTTCGATGTTATTGTTGACGGAAATGACGTTACCAATGCAAAACCAGATCCTGAAGTTTTCTTAAAAGCGGCTCAATTATTAAACATTGATCCAAAAAATTCAATTGTATTTGAAGATTCTGTTGCCGGAATTCAGGCAGCAAATATTGCAGAAATGGTAAGTGTTGGAATTGGTGAGGAAACAATTTTACATGAAGCTGATCATATTTTTAAGGATTTTACCCAAATCACACCAGGCTTTATTAACGACTTAATTAGTCAATGAGAAAATTTGATAATTAGATAATTCCTAAAAATGAGAATAATTTAATTACCACTCAACAAATTGTATCACAAAAAAAAATGTAAAACACCAAGCAATTCAAAAGGTAAAAAATAGCGTCCAACAGATAATTATCTAATTATCAAATTGCCACATTATCTAATTACCCTAATTGCCACATTATCTAATTTAAGAGATGAATCAAGATTATATAAAACCAGACAATTGGTCCATAATAGAAGAAGGATTTGATGTCGAAAGAGTAAAATCGTCTGAAAGTCTTTTTAGTATCGGGAACGGTGCTATGGGACAGCGTGCGAATTTTGAAGAGAAATATTCTGGAGAAACTTTCCAAGGAAGTTACATTGCAGGTATTTATTATCCAGACAAAACAAAAGTGGGCTGGTGGAAAAACGGTTATCCGAAGTATTTTGCCAAAGTTTTAAATGCTCCAAACTGGATTGGAATTGATATTGAAATCAACGAAGAAAACCTTGATTTACACAATTGTACCGAAGTTAGAAATTTCCGTAGAGAATTGAATATGAAAGAAGGATGGTACAACCGTTCTTTTGAAGCAGTTCTTAAAAACGGAACTGAAATCTCGGTAAATATCCGTCGTTTTCTTTCTTTAGATTTAGACGAAGCTGGAGTGATCAAATACGATATTACACCTTTAAATAAAGATGCAAAAATCGTTTACAAACCGTATATCGACGCTGGTGTAACCAATGAAGATGCAAACTGGGAAGAAAAATTCTGGGAGCCTCTTGAAGTTAAAAAAGGGACAAACGAAGCTTTTGTAACGGCTCAAACTTTCAAAACGCATTTTAAAGTTACGACTTTCATGCACAATACGATTTTGGCAAATGGCGAAAACATCAATGTTTCTCCATCAACAATCGACTCAACAACAGATAAAGTTCAGTACACTTACGGGACAATTATCGCAAAAGGACAAACCTCAACAATCCAAAAAATTGGAGGTTATACAGTTTCTTTAAACCATGAAAATACTTTGGCTGGAGCAGAAAAAGTAATCAAATCTGCTGTGGCGCTAGGATACGAAAAATTACTTCAAAACCAAATCGATGCTTGGGCAAAAGTTTGGGAAATGTCAGATATCACGATTGAAGGTGATGTTAAGGCACAGCAAGGAATTCGTTTCAATATTTTTCAATTGAACCAAACATATTCAGGAAAAGACAGCCGATTAAACATTGGTCCGAAAGGATTTACTGGAGAAAAATACGGCGGATCTACTTATTGGGACACTGAGGCGTATTGTATTCCGTTTTACATGGCTACAAAAGATCAGCAGGTTGCGAGAAATTTATTGACGTATCGTTATAATCAATTGGACAAAGCGATTGAAAACGCGAAAGACAATTTAGGTTTCAAAAACGGTGCAGCTTTATATCCGATGGTTACCATGAATGGTGAAGAATGTCACAACGAATGGGAAATCACACACGAAGAAATCCACAGAAATGGAGCGATTGCTTTTGCGATTTACAACTATTACCGCTACACGGGAGATTACTCTTATATTCCGGAAAAAGGCTTAGAAGTTTTAATCGGAATTGCGCGTTTCTGGCATCAGAGAGCTTCTTTTTCTAAAGATAAAAACCAATATGTAATTCTTGGAGTTACTGGTCCAAACGAATACGAAAACAACATCAACAATAACTTCTACACGAATTACATTGCAAAATGGTGTATTGATTTTGCTTCGGAACAAATCGAAAAAGTGGCTTCAGAATATCCTGCAGATCACAAAAGAGTAATGGAAAAAGTTAGCCTTTCGGCGAATGAAATTCAGGAATGGAAAAAAGTGGCAGATGATATGTATTTCCCAGTTTCTGAAGAACTTGGAATTTATTTACAGCAAGATGGTTTCTTAGACAAAGATTTAGTTCCTGTAAAAGATTTAGATAAATCACAGCGTCCAATTAACCAAAAATGGTCTTGGGATCGCGTGTTGCGTTCGCCATACATCAAACAGGCAGACGTTTTACAAGGTTTTTATTTCTTCGAAGATCATTTTTCGAAAGAAGAATTAAAACGCAATTTCGAGTTTTACGAATCATTTACGGTTCACGAAAGTTCGCTTTCGCCTTGCGTACACTCGATTCAGGCTGCAGCTTTAGATAAAATGGACATGGCATATACATTTTATTTAAGAACTTCTCGTTTGGATTTGGATGATTATAATAAAGAGGTTGAAGAAGGTTGTCATATCACGTCAATGGCCGGTACATGGATGAGTATCGTGGAAGGCTTTGGAGGAATGCGTGTTAAAAATGACCAGCTTCATTTCTCACCAAAAATCCCAAAAGAATGGGAAGGTTATTCGTTTAAGATCAATTTCAGAAACCAAATTTTGAAAGTTACTGTAAATCACAACGAAACAACTTTTACTGTAGATGGCGATCAGGATTTAACAATTGTAGTGAATGGAAAACCACAAACAATAAGTAAATTCGCTCAAATAAATTAAATTACAATACTCTAAAATCTAAAAAACATGAAAAACTTATTTTTCGCAAGTTTGGTTTTGTTTGCCGTTAGCACGATTGCTAATGCGCAGCAATTAAAATCTCCCGAAGGCAAGTTCGTAATGGAATTTTCGCTTCAAAGCGATGGAACTCCAACTTACAACTTAAAATACAAAAACAAAGAAGTTGTAAAAACCAGTAAATTAGGTCTTGAACTTAAAGATGATAAAAAATCTTTGTTGAACGACTTTACAATTGCTGACACTAAAACCTCAACTTTTGACGAAACTTGGAAACCAGTTTGGGGAGAAGTAGATCACATCAGAAATCACTATAATGAGTTAGCTGTAACTTTAAACCAAAAAAGCACAGACAGACAAATCGTAATCCGTTTTCGTTTGTTTGATGATGGTTTAGGTTTTCGTTACGAATTCCCAGCGCAAAAGAATCTTACTTACTTTGTAATCAAAGAAGAAAGATCTCAATTTGCCATGACTGGAGATCACACAGCTTTCTGGATTCCTGGAGATTACGATACTCAGGAATACGATTATACAAAATCTAAATTATCTGAAATTAGAGGTTTATCTCAAAAAGCATACACAGCAAATGTTTCTCAAAAATCTTTTTCTCCAACAGGAGTTCAGACTTCTTTGATGTTAAAAACAGCTGACGGAATCTACATCAACTTGCACGAAGCGGCTTTGATTGATTATTCTTGTATGCACTTGAACTTAGATGATAAAAACTTAGTTTTTGAATCTTGGTTAACGCCAGATGCAAAAGGAGACAAAGGTCATATGCAAGCGCCAAATCATTCGCCTTGGAGAACGATTATCGTAAGCGATGATGCAAGAGAAATTCTTTCATCAAAAATGACTTATAACTTAAATGATCCATCAAAAATTGAGAACACTTCTTGGATTAAACCAGTTAAATATATTGGTGTTTGGTGGGAAATGATTACAGGAAAAAGCTCTTGGTCATACACTAACGATTATCCAACAGTTCAATTGGGCGTTACCGATTTCGCGAAAGCAAAACCAAACGGAACGCACGGAGCTAACAATGCTAACGTAAAAAAATACATTGACTTCGCAGCGGCAAATGGTTTCGACGCTGTTTTAGTTGAAGGATGGAACGAAGGCTGGGAAGACTGGTTCGGACATTCTAAAGATTATGTTTTTGATTTCTTGACTCCTTATCCAGATTTTGACGTAAAAGGTCTTCACGAATATGCTAAATCTAAAGGTGTAAAAATCATTATGCACCACGAAACTTCTGGTTCTGTGCGTAACTACGAACGCCACATGGATGCTGCTTACAAATTCATGAACGATAACGGATACGATGCTGTAAAAAGTGGTTACGTAGGTGATATTTTGCCAAGAGGTGAAAACCACTACAGCCAATGGATTGTAAACCACTACCAATATGCAATCGAAAAAGCAGCTGATTACAAAATTATGGTAAATGCTCACGAGGCTGTTCGTCCAACTGGAATCGCAAGAACGTATCCTAACTTAATTGGAAACGAAGCAGCAAGAGGAACAGAATACCAAGCTTTTGGTGGTTCTAAACCAAATCACGTAACGGTTTTACCTTTCACAAGATTAATCGGTGGACCAATGGATTATACGCCTGGAATCTTCGAAATGGATATCAGCAAAATGAATCCTGATAACAAATCGCATGTAAACAGTACAATCTGTAACCAATTGGCTTTATATGTTACAATGTACAGCCCGTTACAAATGGCTGCTGATACTCCAGAAAACTACAACCGTTTTCCAGATGCTTTCCAATTTATTAAAGATGTGGCTGTAGATTGGTCAGAAAGTAAATATATCGAGGCTGAGCCTGGAGATTTTATCACTGTTGCTCGTAAAGCGAAAGGAACAAACAACTGGTTCGTTGGAAATGTAAACGGAGAAACTGCTCGTACATCAAACATCGATTTCAGTTTCCTTGAAAAAGGTAAAAAATACACCGCAACAATTTATGCTGATGCAAAAGATGCGCATTACAAAACAAATCCGCAGGCTTATACTATCAAGAAAATTGCTGTAACTAATAAATCAAAATTATCTCAGTTTTCTGCTCCAGGAGGAGGTTATGCGATTAGCATTATTGAAAAGAAGTAATTTTCTAAAAGACAAGTAATTTTCCCCCATAATTACTTGTCTTTTTACTATCAAATCAAATTAAGAAGTTAAATTTGAGAGAACTATTTTCTTCATCTTTAGATAAATTAATATGAGCTTCAAACTTAATTTCTTCATTTTTCTTTTTGTTCTTTTTGGTTTTAATGCCTATTCGCAAACCAAAACAAAAGTATCTTATGATTATCTTTTGTATTTGCCGAAAGATTATGCGAAAGGAACCAAAAAATATCCGCTAGTAATTTATTTGCATGGCGGTTCGCAAAAAGGAAACGATCTGAATAAACTGAAAATCTACGGTCTTCCCTATTTAGTAGAAAAAGGTCAGAATTTCGATTTTATAATAGCTTCTCCGCAATGTCCGGATAATAAATACTGGTCGACTGAGAATTGGTTTGAATCGCTTTATGCCGAATTAAATTCGAAATATAGAATCGATACAGACCGAATTTATCTAACAGGAGTTAGCATGGGAGGATATGGAACATTTATTGTTGCGATGGATTTTCCAGACAAATTTGCTGCAATAGTGCCACTTTGTGGTGGAATTAACGACAGCGATACAACAAGAGTATGCAATTTGAGTAAAATCCCTGTTTGGACTTTTCACGGAACTGCCGATGATAAAATTCCAATCACAGAAACCGAAAGAATTGTAAAAGGCTTGGAATCATGCGAAAGCAATAAAAATTTCAAGTTTACCCGTTTGGAAAGTGAAGGTCATGAAATTCAGTATTTATACGAAACAAAACCTGAAATCTACAAATGGATGCTCAAACAGAAAAAATCAAATAAAGTCAAACCTTGATTTTATTACACATTCATAAAAATACAAACTATGAAAAACCAAAAAACATCACTTATCTATAAATTAGCCCTTTTGGTTTTGTTGTTTTCTGCTTCCGCGAAAGCACAAATCCAAAAAGTAGAGCCGCCTTTCTGGTACGCAGGAATGAAAAATTCGGAACTGCAAATTATGTTCTACGGAAAAAACATTTCGCAATACGAAGCTTCGGTTTCTAACAATGTTGCGATTAAAAATGTCGAAAAAACAGAAAATCCAAACTATCTTTTCGTAACCATCGATACGAAAGATGTAAAAGCTTCTGAATTGGTTTTCTCTTTCAAAAACAATAACAAAGTTGCTTTTAAACAAAAATATACGCTTAAAGAAAGAAGAGCGAATTCTGCCGACAGAAAAAGCTACGATGCCTCTGATTTGATTTACTTAATCATGCCAGATCGTTTTGCAAACGGAAACCCTAAAAACGACAGCGATGCTTCTTTAACTGAAAAAGCAAACCGTCAAGATCCTAGCGGACGTCACGGTGGAGATATCGAAGGAATCATCAAAAACTTAGATTATATTTCGGCTCTTGGCGCGACTACAATCTGGAGCACGCCTTTATGCGAAGACAACGACAAACAGCATTCGTACCATACTTACGGACAATCTGATGTTTACAGAATTGACCCGCGTTACGGAACGAATGAAGATTATGTTCGTCTTTCTAATGAAATGCATAAAAAAGACATGAAACTAGTTATGGATTATGTTACTAATCACTGGGGAATTACACACTGGATGATGAAAGATATTCCAACGAAAACTTGGTTCAATCAATTCGAAAACTTTACACAAACACATCATAGACGTGAAGTAATTACAGATATTCACGCTTCAAAAATCGATCAGGAAGTTTGTGTTGACGGCTGGTTCGTACCTTCAATGCCGGATTTAAATTTAAGAAATCCACTTGTTGCAAAATACTTAACTCAAAACGCCATTTGGTGGATTGAATATGCCAATCTAGATGGTTTCCGTGTAGATACTTATAACTATTCAGATAAAACGGCAATGGCAAATTGGGCAAAAGCGATTACAACTGAATATCCTAATTTCAATATTGTAGGTGAAATCTGGATGCACAATCAGGCGAATTTAGCTTTTTGGCAAAAAGACAGTAAAGTGGGAGCTATTGAAAACTACAATTCAAACCTTCCATCTGTAATGGATTTTACGCTTCAAAGTCAGATCACTTCTGCTTTCAACGAAAATGAACCAACTTGGGACAATGGATTGATTAAATTCTATAACAATTTTGCAATGGATTTTCTATATCCAAATACCAATAATATTTTGGTTTTCACCGAAAATCACGACACCGATCGTATGAACGAAAAGTTCAAATACGATTTACCAAAATACAAACTGGCAATGACTTTACTAGCTACAGTTCGTGGAATTCCGCAAATCTATTACGGTTCAGAAATTGGAATGGGCGGTGATAAAGGCAAAGGCGGAGATGCCGATATTCGTCAGGATTTCCCAGGCGGATGGGCTGGCGACAAAAACAATGCTTTTACAAAAGAAGGAAGAACTGCGGAACAAGCTGCGTTTTTTGATTTCAGTTCAAAATTATTCACTTGGAGAAAAACAAACGAAGCCGTTCATTTCGGAAAAATGACGCATTATATTCCTGAAAACAATACTTATGTATATTTCAGATATACAGATGCTAAAACTGTTATGGTTGTTTTCAATAACAATGCAAAAGAACAAGTTGTAAAAACAAACCGTTTCAAAGAAAGCATCAAAAACTTCAAATCAGGAAAAGATGCTATCACAGGAAAAACATTCGATTTAGCTTCTGAAATCACACTAGAACCAAAATCAGCTCTGATTTTAGAATTGGAATAAAAATATTTTTAATTTTTTCCGCCACGAATTCACGAATTTTTATCCTCAAAGATTGTCAAAAAAATAATTCGTGAATTCGTGGCGGAAATTTATAGATATGTTATGAAAAAATACACTTTCCTTTTTTTATCTTTAGTATTCATAATTACGGGTTGTTCTGGCTCAAAATCAGTTACAATGAATAACAACAATACTTCGAAAACACCTTTCGTTTGGGAAGGAGCAAATGTTTATTTTTTACTTACAGACCGTTTTTACAACGGTGACAAATCAAACGATTTAAATTTCAACCGAACCAAAACGCCCGGAAAACTACGTGGATTTGAAGGCGGAGACATCATCGGAATCACAAAAAAAATTGAATCAGGATATTTTGAAAAATTAGGAATCAATGCCATTTGGCTTACGCCGATTGTAGAACAAATTCATGATGGCGTTGACGAAGGAACGGGGCTTAGTTATGGTTTTCACGGTTATTGGGCGAAAGATTGGACGGCTTTAGATCCTAACTTCGGAACAAAAGAAGATTTAGCCAATTTGGTAAAAATAGCACACGAAAAAGGAATCAGAATAGTTCTGGATGGTGTAATTAATCATACAGGACCAGTAACTCCAGAAGATCCTGTTTGGCCTTCTGACTGGGTTCGAACTGGCGTTGTCTGCGATTACAAATCTTTCGAAAATACTACAATGTGTACTTTGGTTGAAAATCTTCCTGATGTAAAAACCGAAAGCACTCAAAATGTAGAATTGCCTCCTTTTTTAATAGAAAAATGGAAGAAAGAAGGCCGTTACGAAAAAGAAGTTGCTTCATTAGACGAATTCTTTAAAAGAACAGGTTATCCAAGAAGTCCGAAATATTACATTATAAAATGGTTGACCGATTATATTCTAGAATTCGGAATTGACGGTTACCGCGCCGACACTGTAAAACACACCGAAGAAGGCGTTTGGGCCGATTTCAAAAAAGAATGTGATTACGCTTTTGAAACTTGGAAAAAACACCATCCAATGCAGGTTTTAGATCAGAATCCGTTTTACACCATTGCAGAAGTTTACGGTTACGGAATTAGCGGTGGACAGGATTATGATTTTGGAGATCGAAAAGTCAATTATTTCCAAAATGGTTTCAACAGCATGATCAATTTTGAATTTAAATGGAATGCAGGTCAAAGCGATTATGAAACTTTATTCTCGAAATATTCGAATCATTTAAATAATGAATTAAAAGGATATTCTGTTCTTAATTATATGTCTTCGCACGACGACGGACAACCTTTTGATGCCAATCGTGTAAAAGGTTTCGAAGCAGGAACAAAACTCTTGCTTTCACCTGGAATGTCACAAGTTTATTACGGAGACGAATCGAACCGATCTTTGGTTGTTGAAGGAACTCAAGGTGATGCAACCTTACGTTCGAACATGAATTGGGACGATATTCAAAACAATGATGATACAAAATTCATGCTTTCACACTGGCAAAAATTAGGTCAGTTTAGAAGAAATCATCCTGCGGTTGGTGCGGGAGTTCATAAACAATTAAGCAGTAATCCATATTTGTTTTCAAGAACCTATTCTAAAGGATCGTTTACAGACAAAGTATTAATCGGCTTAGATTTACCTGAAGGGCGTAAAGAACTTTCTGTATATTCTCTTTTCGAAAACGGAACTAAATTACGAGATGGTTTTTCTAATCAAGTAACAGAAGTTGTTGATGGAAAAGTGATTATTGACAGCGAATTTGGAATTGTTTTATTAGAAAAAATTTAACCGCAAAGACGCAAAGGTTTACGCAAAGCGCGCGAAGGTTTTTTAGCCACAAATTGCACAAATTTTCACAAATTTAAAATGAGTAAAAAATTCGTGGAAATTCGTGGAATTCGTGGCTATATAATTTTTAATAAATTCCTTGTGACCTTTGCGTAAAACTTTGCGACCTTTGCGGTTAGAAAAAAACGCAGAAAATGCTAAAAATAGCTCATAGAGGTGCAAAAGCATACGAACCTGAAAATACACTTCAAGCTTTTCAAAAAGCCTTAGACTTACATTCAGACGGAATCGAACTGGACGTTCATTTAAGTTCCGACGGACATATTATCGTAATTCATGACGAAACTATAGACAGAACAACTAACGGAAAAGGTTTGGTAAATACTTTTTCATTATCTGAATTAAAATCTTTTCTGATTGATGAAAAATATCAAATTCCAACTCTAAATGAGGTTTTTGATTTGGTTGACAAAAAATGTCTGATCAATATTGAATTAAAAGGTTTAGGAACTGCTCCTAATGTTGTCAGGTTAATTGAGCAATATGTTTCAGAAAAAAAATGGAATTACAATAATTTTATAATTTCAAGTTTCGATTGGAATATGCTT
The DNA here is from genome assembly GCF_020026915.1 of Flavobacterium potami. Taxonomy (GTDB): domain Bacteria; phylum Bacteroidota; class Bacteroidia; order Flavobacteriales; family Flavobacteriaceae; genus Flavobacterium; species Flavobacterium potami. Next base: position 313,525 of record NZ_JAINUY010000005.1, read on the forward strand.
CAGGAAACTTCGAGTTTAAATCCAAATATCCCGATTGGTGTTTTAACAGAAGAAAATATCGATACTGCTTTGGCTTTCGCCGAATCGATAAAAGCAAAAGCAATTAACCCAGATTTTCAGTTATTGAATAAAGAAAACGTTCTGCAAATTCAGGAAAAAGGATTCTTGGTTTTCCCTTGGACAGTAAACTCTGAAGAAGACATTCAAAAAGTAAAAAGTTATAAAGTAAACGGAATTATCTCTGATAATCCAGACAAAATATAAGGTTTAAAAATAGCCACAGATTAAAAGTTTTTTTGCCACAAATTCCACAAATTTTCACAAATTAAATGCGAAAATCAATTTGTGAAAATTTGCGGAATTTGTGGTTAAATAAAAAAATTAGTGCCAATTAGTGTAATTCGTGGCAACCAAAAAAATATGATTAAAAATTTCGACATCATCATCGTTGGCGGAGGCGCTGCAGGTTTTTTTACCGCAATTAATATTGCCGAGAAAAACCCAAAACTGAAAATCGCCATTTTAGAAAGAGGAAAAGAAGTGCTTTCTAAAGTCCGCGTTTCTGGTGGCGGACGATGCAACGTTACACACGCTTGTTTTGAACCTAACGAATTAGTGAAATTTTATCCTCGTGGTGAAAAAGAACTTCGTGGGCCATTTCATCAGTTCTGTTCTGGAGATACAATTGAATGGTTTGAAAAACACGGTGTCGAATTAAAAATCGAAGAAGACGGAAGAATGTTTCCTGTTTCCAATTCGTCACAAACCATAATTGACTGTTTTTTAAAAGCAACCGAAAAATTAGGAATTAAAGTTTTGACAGGACAAAGCGTTCAGTCGATTTTCAAAAAAGAAAATCATTGGAAAATTGATACGCAATCTGACAACTTTGCTACAGAAAAATTAGTAATGGCAACTGGAAGTAATCCTAAAATCTGGGAAATGCTTCAGGAACATGGTCACGCTGTTGTAAGCCCTGTCCCTTCTCTATTTACTTTCAACATCAAAGATCCTCGAATTAAAGAATTGCCTGGCGTTGCAGCACAAGTTACTGTAAATGTAAAAGATACTAAACTAGAATCTACAGGACCTTTGTTAATCACACATTGGGGAATGAGCGGACCAGCAATTTTAAAACTTTCGGCTTGGGGAGCGCGCATTTTACACGATAAAAATTATCAGTTTACCATTTTTGTGAATTGGTTAAATGACGTTGATTTTGAAGATGCTGAAAAAATCCTAAAAGATTTAAAACAAGAACACGCTAAAAAAGCAGTTTCTAAAAAATCTCCTTTTGATTTTCCGAATCGTTTATGGGAAAGTTTGGTTTTGGCTTCGGGAATTGATGCGGAAACCAAATGGGCGGATTTGTCTAAAAACCAATTGCAAAACCTAACTTCACAATTAACAAAATCTGAATTTAAAGTCAACGGAAAAAGCACTTTTAAAGAAGAATTTGTAACCGCTGGCGGAATCGACTTAAAGGAAATCAACTTCAAAACAATGGAAAGCAAAATTCACGAAAACCTTTATTTTGCTGGTGAAATTGTCAATATCGATGCCATAACAGGAGGATTTAATTTTCAGAATGCCTGGACAAGCGGGTTTATTCTGGCTCAAAATATTTAATAGAAAATGAAATTTAAAGGAATTATTTTTGATTTAGACGGAACATTGGTCAATTCATTAGAAGACATTTCAGACGCAATGAATAAAGTGCTTCAAGGTCTAAATTTCCCAACTCATACTTACGAAACCTATCAATATTTTATTGGAAGCGGTTTGCGAAATCTAGTCAGCAAAGCACTTCCGGCAACCAACAATTCAGAAAATCAGATCGAAATTTGTTTTGAATGTATGATTAAAGAATATCGCGAAATCTGCACGTTGAAAACTAAACCTTACGACGGCATTGTAGAGTTGTTAGAAAACCTGACTTCACAAAACATCAAAATGGCGGTTTTCTCCAACAAAGCTGATGAATTGACCAAGAAAATAGCATCAGAAATTTTTCCAAATCATTTTGATCAAGCGGTTGGTTTAAGTACAGAAGCACTTAAAAAGCCAAATCCGTTTGAAGCTCTAGAGATTGGCAAAAAATGGAATTTAAAACCTGAAGAAATCCTTTTTGTGGGTGATTCTGATATTGACATGCAAACTGCCGTAAACGCAAATATGTTTCCTGTTGGCGTTACTTGGGGTTATAGAACCGAAGAAGAATTGAAAAACAGCGGTGCGAAACTGGTTGTCAATACAGCTTCAGAATTAATTGAGATTCTATAAAAATGCATCTTTCATTACAAAAACAAATCACAGCGATTGCCTCTTTTTCTGAAAATGAAATTGAGACAATCGCTTCTTGTTTTGAATATGAAACTTTTAAGGCCAAAGAAGATCTTTCGGAAATGGGAAAAATCAGCAACACCATTTTTTTCATTCTTAATGGATTAGCGAGAGTTTATTATTTAAAAGATGGAAAAGAAATCACAACTTATTTAAGTTGCGACGAAGGTTTTATTGCCTCCTATTCCAGTTTCATCAATCAAACGCAATCTTTTGAGAATATTCAATGTATTGAAGATTGCGAAGTACTTTCAATTACTTTCGAAAAAATGCAGTTTCTGTATCACGAAATCCCAAATTGGGAACGCGTCGGAAGAATTTTAGCGGAACAGAATTACCTTTGCATGGCAGACAGAGTTTTAAAATTGCAAATGATTCCTGCCAAAGAAAAATACCAGACTTTTTTAGCATCGGCTCCAGCCAAAATCATTCAGCGAACACCTTTAATTTACATCTCTTCTTTTCTCGGGATTACTCCAGAATCACTGAGCAGAATCCGTCAGGACATTTCTTAACATTTATCAAGTGGATTGAAAAACCGAATTCGAATCTTTGTCAAAATAAAATTTGAAAAGATGAAGAATATCGCCAATGACGTTTACCAAATTCCCTTATTTCCTCGAAACGCCATTAATTGTTATTTGATTGAAGATGTTTTAATTGATGCTGGAATTAGAACTTCTGCCAGTAAAATATTAAAAGCAATAAAAGACAAATCGGTTATCCAACACGCATTAACACATGCTCACGCCGATCATCAGGGAAGCAGTAAAATAATCTGTGAAACTTTGAATATTCCGCTTTTATGCAGCGAACCTGAAAAAGAATTTGCTGAGAACGGAAATGTCATTACAGAATACCCAAATCCGAATCATATTATTTCGAAATTTCAGAAGAATTTCTGGGCAGGAAAAGGACATTTTGTTTCTGAAATTTTAAAAGAAGGCGATCAAATCGGCGGATTTACGGTTATTGAAACTCCGGGACACTCCAGAGGTCATTTATCTTTTTTTAGAGAAAAAGATGGCGTTTTAATCGTTGGTGATGTTATGACGAATATGAATTTATTGACTACAAAAGTTGGTCTGCATGAACCTCCACATTTATTCACTTCCAATCAAGAAATGAATAGAAAATCGATTTTAAAATTGGCTTCATTACAACCGAAAATATTGTGTTTTGGTCATGGCCCTATTTTAGTTAACAATGGAGAATTAGAGAAATTCAAAAATTCTATTTCATTTAATTAACAAGAATTTACAGATTCCGTAAGTTTTCGTTAAGACTATTCTAATAATTTTACTCTCAACTAATTAATCCTATATGAGAGTAAAATTACTTACCACAATTTCTATTTTCACTTATCAACTCAGCGTTTCTCAAACAGAAAAAGTGTTAAATGGAAAAGTTCTTTCTCAAAATATGCCCCTTAATAAAGTGGAAGTAATTAATAAAACCGCTAAAACCAGCACACGAACAAATGAATTGGGAGAATTTTCAATTCTGGTTCGCCCAAAAGACAGTTTACTTTTTTTCTCTAAAGATTACTCTTTCAAACGACTAAAAATTTCTCAGGACAATATTGATCAAAATAATATTATGGTTAATATGATTTTGAAACCTGAGGAATTAGATGAAATTGTAATTACCAAAATTTCATTTCCTAAAGTTAAAGTCGCCGACGAAAATTCTACAATAGTGCCACTGCCACCAATATCAAATTCTGGCGTTTATTCTGGCGGTATTGCAAATGGAGCCGATTTACTGGCTATATTCAGTTTGTTTCGGAAAAAGGACAAAAAAGCTAAAGCAAAATTCAACGAATTAGATTTTAAAAAATTAGCCGAAGCTACAGTCCCTTTAGATTTTTTTACCAATGATTTAAAAATAATGCCAGAAGAAAAAGATTTGTTCTTGCAATTTTGTGATGCTGATCCACAAGCTAAAACTCTTGTAGAACGCAAAAATTTACTTTACACCATGGACTTTTTAATTACCAAAAATAAAGAGTTTAAAAAATTAAATTCAGGAATTAAAAACTAAAAGCCATTACATGAAAGTAAAATTACTCACTATAATTTCATTTTTTACGTATCAACTTAGTATTTCTCAAACAGAAAAAATATTAAATGGAAAAGTTCTTTCGCAAAACATTCCGCTTGACAAGGTGGAAGTGATCAATAAAACGGCTAGAACGAGTACAACCACAAATGCATCGGGAGAATTTTCTATTGTCGTAAAAGCTCAAGACAGCATATTGTTTTTTGCAAAAGATTATTTATTTACAAGATTAAAAATTACAGCAAAAGAAATCGAAAACAATAATCTTATTGTAAAAATGATTCCGAAAGTAGAAGAATTAAATGAAGTGGTGATTTTAGACAAAAAAACTACCTCAATTTCACTCAGCAAAGAAGAAATAAAGGAAATCAAACTAAATAGTCATAAATCAAAAGAAGGATTAAAAATTGAAAATTTTTACGAAGTGAAAGCTGATCCCTTGAGTATTGATTTTATTAAGATTGGCAAACTGATTTATAATTTATTAAAAAAAGAGGAAGAAAAACCAAAAAAGGAAATTCCAAAAATTGATTTTAAGAAATTAGTCGCGAAGACCTGTACAGAAGATTTTTTTACCAATGATTTAAAATTAAATCTTGAAGAAAAAGAACTTTTCCTGCAATTCTGTGAAGCCGATCCAAAATCTAAAATACTTCTGGTAAATTTAAATACTCTTGAAACTATAGATTTTATGCGTACTAAAAATGAAGAATTTAGAAAGCTGAAAACTGAAATTAAAAACTAAATTTTGATGAAAATAAAACTACTTACTATAATTTCTTTTTTTACCTATCAGATCAGTATTTCCCAAAACGAAAAATTACTTCAAGGAAAAGTTCTTTCGCAAAACATTCCGCTTAACAAAGTGGAAGTAATTAATAAAACGGCTAAGACCAGTACAACAACAAATGAATTGGGAGAATTTTCAATTTTGGCAAAAGCGCAGGACAGTCTGCTTTTTTTCTCCAAAGATTACCTTTTCAAAAGATTAAAAATTTCTCAGGAAAACATGAATCAAAACAATATTATTGTGAATATGATTTTGAAACCTGAAGAATTGAATGAAGTTGTCGTAACGAATGTTGAGTTTGATAAAGTCAAGTTCGATGCAGATGCTGTTGCAGATGTATTAATCAGCAAAAATGCTAAAGATTTATTTTGGAATACAGGAGTTAATGATAATACAATTAGAGAAGGGCTTCGAGTTGCATTCCCTTTAAAAGGTAAACCGAAGAAAAAAATTGAACCTGAAGATGATCGTGTTAAGAAATTGATACTTGCTTATTGTCCGCCTGATTTTTTCATCAAAAATTTAAAACTAAAACCCGAAGAAAAGGAACTTTTCATAAAATTCTGTGATGCCGACCCAAAATCTAAAACACTTTTAGTAAATCCAAATGTTCTGACTGTTATGGATTTTCTTTATTTAAAAAATGAAGAATTTAAGACGCTGAAGTAATTCTTTTTAATTTCTTCCATTTTAAAAAAAACACAATGAAAGCGATTAGTAAAATCATTATTATTCCCGAAAGGATAATAATTGTTGTTTCTATTTGAGAGATATAATTCGAATATATATTCCCTTTGCTTTCTCTTAAAACTCGAAGTTGAGCCCCAAAACTCCAAGCTCTATCACGATAATGATCAACCTCGTGTTGTGCACTATTAATCATTCTTTCGACAATCAAATCGTCATTGTAATCGTACTTTCTAGCAGTTCTGTAAGTCTCTAACGCGCTATTGTTTTTTCCCAACAATTCTGCAAGATTTCCAAGTTCAAAAAGCAAAATTGAAATAATTTTATCTTTTGGTTCTATAAATGACATTCTTTCATTTACCTGAAAATATACTGATTGAGCCAATTTATCAATCTCTTCTTTAGACAATTTTGTTTTCGGTTCACGTGCTGTTCCAAAATTTGTATTAATTAAAAAAGGACCAGAAACATTCTCTAAATTCTTAATTTTGGCTTCTAATATTTTCAGATGAAGCCATTCTGATCCTTCATGAGATTTAGGATTAATAGCAATTGATTTCTTAATCCATTCATAGGCCTTTTGGTTTTCGCCCATTAATTCATAAAGTGTTCCTAAATTAGATGTTGTCGAATATCTATTGGGTTTAATTTTTTCAATATTTAGATATAATTTTAAAGCTTCATCATATTTTCCTAGAACAATCAAAAGATATCCCTTGTCTGATAAATAATCCAGATCTTTTGTTTTTTTATACAAACTATCAAGTTCAACAATCAATTCTGGAAAATCTCCCTTAAAAAAATTATGCCCTTGCGGATTAATTCCATCATAATCCTCATATGCATAAGCTCCATTTTTTAGAATTTTCGTTTCACCATTCAAGCAAGCAAACGCTTTAAATGAAATTAAAGCAAAAACAACTAGAAAAAACTTAAATCTATTCATAAAGTAAACGCATCGATTAAACTTGAAACAAAGAAAACCTGAAACTTGAAACTACTTATTCAACCACCAAATACTGGCGTTTAAAACAGTTGCAAATCCAACCCAAGCCAAATACGGAATTAATAAATAAGCTGAAATTTTATTGATTTTAATGAATTTCAAATAGGTTTCGTAAATCATCAACCACAACAGCACAATTTCGATTAAAGCCAACATCGGGTTTTTTAATCCGAAGAATAAATAAGACCAGATTGAGTTTAAAATCAATTGAATAATAAAAAACAAAAGTGCTTTTTTAACTTCTTCTGTATTTTCTTTTATTTTGTCCCAAACTAAAGCTGCCGCAATCGCCATTAAAATATAAAGCACTGTCCAAACGGGCATAAAAATCCAATTCGGCGGATTAAAAACTGGTTTTTCTAATGTCACATACCAAGTCTCAATACTTGGTCTTGTAACCAAACTTGCAGAGTATCCTACTGTTAAACAAATAATTATTGCTATAGGGATTTTTACGAACTTATTCATGTTGACAAATTTTGAATTCAAAAGTAATCAAAAGAAAAATTTAAACCATATAAGTTATATAAGTTCATTTTAGCAAAGCCAACTTATAATTTCTTATATTACTTATATGGTGAAAAAATTTAAAAGTTATCTTTGCCAAAATTTTATAATTCATGTATTCAGCAGCTGATTTTATTCCAACTTCATATACTTCAACAATCGAAAACGGAAACTTTGAGTGGAGCGCTCCGAGTAATATTGCATTAGTGAAATATTGGGGGAAAAAAGACAACCAGATTCCGGCAAATCCATCTGTAAGTTTTACTTTGAATAATTGTAAAACGATTACAAAATTAGGTTTTGAGAAAAGAACCACTTCGACTCCGCTCAGTGGGACAAATAGTTTTTCGTTTGATTTGCTTTTTGAAGGAAAACCAAAAGAAGACTTTAAACCAAAGATTCAGAAGTTTTTAGAAAGAGTTGAAGTTTATTTGCCGTTTTTGAAAGACTATCATTTTACAATTGATACTCAAAATACATTTCCACATAGTTCAGGAATTGCTTCTTCGGCTTCTGGAATGGCAGCTTTAGCAATGAATTTTATGAGTTTAGAAAGAAAACTGAATCCAGAAATGACGGATGCGTTTTTCTATCAAAAAGCTTCCTTTTTGGCTCGTTTAGGTTCTGGAAGTGCCTGTCGAAGTGTAAAAGGAAATGTTGTTGTTTGGGGAAATCAGACTAATATTGAAGGAAGTACAGATTTATTTGGAGTTGAATTTCCTTATACAATTCACGAGAACTTCAAAAATTATCAAGATACCATTTTATTGGTTGATAAAGGCGAAAAACAAGTTTCAAGTACCGTTGGGCATGATTTGATGCACAATCATCCGTATGCAGAAAGACGTTTTGCGCAAGCACACGAAAATCTAGATAAATTAATTGCCATTTTTGAAAACGGAAATCTAGATGAATTCATCAAAGTAGTAGAAAGCGAAGCATTGACTTTGCACGCCATGATGATGACTTCTATGCCCTATTTTATTTTGATGAAACCAAATACACTTCAGATCATAAATGCGATTTGGAAATTCAGAAATGAAACGCAGATTCCGGTTTGTTTTACACTTGATGCGGGAGCAAATGTTCACGTATTATATCCCGAAAACGTTGCAGAAAAAGTACTTCAATTTATTCAGGACGAATTAGTTGTATTTTGTCAGAATGGTCAGTACATTTGCGACAAAATTGGAAGTGGTGCATTATTAATTGATAATTGACAATTGTTAATTAATAATTGATTAAATTTATGGAGAGAAAAAACGTTATTAAAGAAAAATCCTTTGCTTTTGCAATTGAAGTGGTTAATCTTTATAAAGTTTTAGCCGAGAAAAAAGAATTTGTTCTATCTAGACAAATGCTCCGTTCAGGAACATCAATTGGAGCAAATATTAGAGAAGCTGAACATGCTCAAAGCAAAGCTGATTTTATTCATAAATTATCGATTTCATTAAAAGAAGCAAATGAAACTGAATATTGGTTAGATTTGCTGCACCAAACGAAATATCTGTCTGAGATAGACTTTCAAAATATTAAACCAAAAATAACAGAGTTATTACGATTATTAACAAGCATCGTAAAAACCTCAAAGAATATATAATTATCAATTGTTAATTATCCATTTTCAATTATGAAAGGACCTCTATTTTACTCAAAAATATTACTCTTTGGAGAATACGGAATTATCCGCGACTCTAAAGGACTTTCTATTCCTTATAATTTTTACAACGGTGCATTGAAGAAGTCTGAAGAACCTTCGGATGAAGCAATTGCATCAAACAAAAGTTTAAGAAGTTTTGCTTCTTATCTTGAAGTCCTTCATACACAGCAGCCGGATTTGGTTACTTTTGATTTAGAGACTTTAAAAAATGATGTCGAATCTGGAATGTATTTCGATTCTAGTATTCCGCAAGGATATGGTGTTGGAAGCAGCGGTGCGCTTGTTGCAGCTATTTATGACAAATATGCTATCAATAAAATCACGGTTTTAGAAAATCTAACTCGTGAAAAACTACTTCACTTAAAAAATGTTTTTTCTCAAATGGAAAGCTTTTTCCACGGAAAAAGTTCAGGTTTAGATCCGTTAAACAGTTATTTAAGTATTCCGATTTTAATTAATTCTAAAGATAATATTGAAGCAACTGGAATTCCAACCCAAAGTTTTGACGGAAAAGGCGCTGTTTTCTTATTAGACTCTGGAATTGTTGGAGAAACGGCTCCGATGGTTAATATTTTCATGGAAAATCTAAAAGACAAAGGTTTCCGTGCGATGCTTAAAAATCAGTTTGTAAAATATACAGATGCTTGTGTGGACAACTTTTTGCATGGCGATATGAAATCTTTATTCACCAATACCAAAAAGCTTTCTAAAGTTGTTTTAAATCATTTTAAACCAATGATTCCAGAACAATTTCACGGAATCTGGCAGCACGGAATCGACACCAACGATTATTACCTAAAACTTTGTGGTTCTGGCGGAGGTGGTTATATTCTTGGTTTTACAGAAGATTTGGAACGTGCAAAAACTGCCTTAAAAGATTACAAATTAGAAGTCGTTTATCAATTTTAATTCCCTTACAAGCCGAAGTTATTTGAGTCGATTTTCATAAGTTTTCATCCTAAAAAGTTATTTATTATGAAAAGTATTTTAAGAATAATCAAAGCAACTTTTTTAGGCGGAATTTTATTTCTTGCTCCTTTGGTCGTCTTGCTTGTTATTCTTGAAAAAGGATATGGCATCATCAAAAAAATTACATTACCACTTGTCACTAATCTTCCAAGGGTACATGTTTTAGGAATTGCGCTTCAGGAACTCATTGGAATAACCATTATAATTCTAATTTGTTTTGTAGCGGGTTTATTAGCAAGAACTAAAAAAGCTAAAGAGCTCATTCAGAAATTAGAAGATGGTATTTTAAGTTTTGTTCCTGGTTATTCATTTATGAAGAGCATGAATGAAAATATTATGGGAATTGAATCTAAAGAAAATTTAAAAGTAATCTTGGTTCCTACCGACGCTGGCTGGCAATTTGCTTTTTTGATCGAACAAATCGACGAAAACAATTTTACTGTTTTTGTTCCAGATGCACCAAATCCGTGGAGTGGCTCTGTGGTTTTTGTAGAAAAAAAAGACATCAAAGAAGTAGACATGACTCAAAAACAAGCCTTGGCCTGCATTAGAAAATTAGGTTTTGGGTCTAAAGAATTGTTAAAAAACAAACTCTAAATTTTTAAAATCAAAAATATCTTTTAACTTCCCTAATCTAATCTTTTACAAATTCTATTTATGTTAAGCAGACAGCACAAACTTTTGATAATGAAAATCGTTAGTCTGTTTTCTGTGGTTAGAGGTTACAACATTCCTATTATTGTTTTAGCCCAATATTTATCGGCAATCTTTATTTTGGCTCCAGAAATTAGGGCGCTGGATATTTTGCTTGATTTTTATTTATTTCTGATTGTTTTTGCTTCGGCTGTTACAATTGCTTCAGGTTACATCATCAACAATTTTTACGATAGTCAGAAAGATTTAATTAATAGACCCAACAAATCGATGTTGGATCGTTTGGTGAGCCAGAAAACCAAATTGACCGTATATTTCAGTTTGAATTTTTTGGCGGTTTTAATGGCATCTATCGTTTCTTGGCGCGCATTTTTATTCTTTTCTGCTTATATTTTTCTGATTTGGTTTTATTCGCATAAAATTAAAAAGTATCCTATTATTGGAAATCTAATGTCGGCTTTGCTTGCGGTAACTCCGTTTTTTGCCATTTTGCTGTACTTCTATAATAAGATTTCGTTTGAAGACATTGAAAATCACATGAGTCATTTTGTTGTCATTTCTGCACATGCAGTATTTCTTTTTTTACTTCTGCTGATTCGAGAAATGATAAAGGATTTAGAGAATCTGAAAGGAGATTTGGTAAACAACTACAGAACAATTCCGGTAATCTACGGAGAAAAAATTTCGAAACAGATTATTACAGCTTTGACTATTTTGACGATTGTTCCTGTTTATGTTTTAGTGAACATACATGACGTGGGTTATATGGACATTTATTTTTATGCTTCTTTTGGAGTTTTACTTTTTTTCCTGATTTTTTTATGGAAATCTGACTCGAAAGGACAATTTTTAAGACTTCATAATCTTTTGAAGTTCCTGATTGTTTCTGGCGTTTTCTGCATTGTTTTGATAAATCCGAGCGTATTGTGGCATGGGCGTGAATTGATTTCTAATTACTAAGTTTTTTTATTCCGCAGAGATACACGAAAAATTCACAGAGATTCGCAAAGTTTTTTTTGTCTACTTTATAAATATTTGCGAACAGCTAAATTGTTTAAAAGAAGCCAATTGTTTGAATCTAGCCCCGGTTGAAGTGGAAATCTTTTTATTTTTTTCTTTAAAAAATAAAAAATTGGGAACGAAAAACGGGAAACCATGTTAAAAAAAATGCCTGTTGTGATGCTTCTTATTCATCTAAAAATCAAAGCTATCAATCTAAGAACAATGAACTTAAGTTTTATTAGCAGGAAAAAACTATCTTTGCACAAATTAATGATTTTATGAACAACAAGGAAGGCAATAATAAAAGAGGCGGATCAAGACCAAACAGCTCAAGATCAAACTCTAGCAAGCCAAAACCACCAATGGCAAAACGTGCTCAAGGGCCGAAAAAAGAAAAGCCGGAGGTTAAAGCGGCGAAGGAAGCTGCTGAACAAAAACTTAAGAAACAAAACCAGGCTCCGAAAAGACAAAAAGCTTCAGATGAAATTCGTCTGAACAAGTACATCTCTAATTCTGGTGTTTGTTCTCGTCGTGATGCCGACATTTATATTCAGTCTGGAAACGTAAAAGTTAACGGAACTGTGGTTACCGAAATGGGGTATTTGGTAAAAATTAATGATGTTGTAAACTTTGACGGTGTTACTTTGACTCCAGAAAAGAAAGAATATATCTTGTTGAATAAACCTAAAAACTTCACGACTGCATTTGACGAAGGTCAGGAATTTCGTAACGTTCTAGAACTTGTTCGTGGCGCTACAAATGCAAAAATTGCTGCAGTTGGAAGAATGGACAAAAATACAACCGGTTTATTGTTGTTTACAAACGATACCGATATGATTCGTAAATTTACTTTACCGAATCAGAAATCATCTAAAATTTATCAGGTTTCTTTAGATAAAAACTTGAAATTTGAGGATTTGGAAAAAATCAGCAAAGGTTTGGTTCTTGACGGGCACCGCGTTTCTGTTGAAGAAGTAAGTTATATTGACAATGAACCAAAAAGCGAGGTAGGCTTAAGATTGCGTACAGCAAATGTAAAAGTGGTACGCGCTATTTTTGAATCTTTAGAATATAATGTACTACGTATTGACCGTGTTTCTTTTGCTGGATTAACCAAAAAGAATCTTCCAAGAGGAAACTGGCGCTTTTTGACTGATCAAGAGGTTATAAATTTGAAAAACATCTAATTAGATTCCGAATTAAAATCATACTAAATCCTGTTTTCTCTGAAAATGGGATTTTTTTTTATTTTAGAAACTAAAAAAGTTATGTCCGAAAAGTGTAAATATGGATCTTCCGATAGATTGGTTTTTATCTTCTACTGTTTCGTAACATGAAAAACCAAGGATAATTTTGATTCCGGGTGGAATACTATTTAAGATATCTCTTTTTTGATCTTCTAAAAGAAGTTTTAAACTTTCTAATAACTGAAGATTACATCTTAAATAAGAGATTACAAGAAGTGCCGAAAAGTTAAGTATTTCTCTGGCCGTTTCGCTTTTGATTCCGACTTCGTTGGAAACCATTTCTGAAATTCTACCTTTTTTGTTTGAAAATAATTCTTTCAATAAATCATTTCCTTCTAAGCGATAACAATCATCTACTGATAAAATTCTACCTGCATTAAAGTCGATTTCCTGATAAAAAGTAGAATCTTCTTCGACCATTGAAACGATGTGAGAGTAAAAATCTGATTCTTCTGCTTTGTTATAGAGACCCATTAAAATTGTACCTATCGAAACGTCAATTCCTTTTATTAAAAGTGCATCGTTCTCAAAATAAAACTTGTTTAACTTGGAGACAACATTTGAAGAAATAAAGCGTCTAAGTTCAATCTGTAGGTTGGGGGTCATACTCATAACTTAAAAAAATGATTATTTATACTCGTTTAAAATAATCGATAAAGTGAGGCTTTTTATCGTTTATCGAGATAAAAATATAAAATATTTTAACATTTCCAAAAATTAAGTTAAAAATTTAGTCTCTTAATAACCAAGAGTTAACAAAAAATATCTGTGAGTGCCTGTAAACACAACCCTTTCATTATCAAATTAAAATTTAAAAAAAATAAAATATTTTCGCCAGAGGCAATAATTTGAAGCAAAAGTTGTTACATAATTAAAATAAAATGTTTCGATATTCCCATACGATATTTAAAAAAATACCCAAATAAGCAATTGAAAACAGAAATTTGATAAAACTAGAGGCAAGAAATCCTAGTACAGATCCGGTAGCTGCCTTTAAAGCTCTTTTATGATTTTTTGAATCGTATAATAGTTCCCCGAAAAGAGCTCCAACAAATGGTCCGATTATCATACCAAACGGAAGAGGAGATAAAATTCCGATTATCAATCCGATGTTTGTTCCCCAAACACCATAAGAACTTCCGCCGAATTTTTTTGTTCCCTGGGACGGAATTACATAATCCAAAATGGTAATTATAACCATTACAACAAAAGTGATTCCCAAAACCCAGTAATTGTTTTCTACGGCTTTTGTCAGGTACAGTAACAGCAGACCAACCCAGCAACTTGATAATCCAGGCAAAACGGGAAGAAAACTGCCAAAAACACCAACAATCATGCAGATAAAGCCTAATAAGAGCAATAATAAATCCATATATTTTTTGTAATTTTAATTTCGAACTAAGTCAATTTGTACATGCATAATCTTCTTAAAATAATTCTATCTGTCTTACTCTTTGGCCTATTTACTAACGCAAATGCTCAGGTCAAAAAGATTTCTATCGATGACCGAATACTTCAGGACAGTATATATAAAAGTAATAAGAAAAAAGTTTTAAATCTTTCAATGAAAGAATTCGATGCTCTTTTCTTCGATTTTTTCAGCAAGAAAAACAATCCTGACATTCTGCTAACCAAAATCGAATTTTACAATTATACCGTTCAAATTGCAACATTTTCAGACAGACTTGCTCATTTGTATCCTGAACAAAAAGAAGTTGCAGCTCAAAACAAAGAAAATTGGTTATCGGAAAGCTATGAAGATTATCTAGAATCCAAAGCTTCTCAAAAAAAATAATTGTATTTTTGTTTATTCATTCAACATTAAAATCTTGAGGCAATTTTTCCCTTTTTTCATTTGTATTCTTTTCAACTCTTGTCAATATTTTGAGAAGCAGGTTCCGTCTGAAAAAGAATTACTTCAAAAGGAATTAAAATCGATAAACTGGAAAGAGGTAGACGAATATCCTTCTTTGCCCAATTGCGAGAAAATTGCAGACAGAAAACTGCGTCAGCAATGCTTTTTTGAGGTAATGTCTACTTTGATTGAAGAAAAACTAAACATCGACACTTTGTCTATCATGTATCCCGAATTAGACACAATTGAAGTAAAAGTGACCGTATTTCCAAATGCTACAATGAAATTTGAACCTCAGTTTCCAAAAGATTCTGTGGCATATGATACGATAAAAATTGATAGTATTCTTCATGCCCGTTTAATTGATTTTCCTAAAGTAAATCCAGCTATAAAACGCGGTATTCCAGTTAAAACACAGTTTATTTTACCTGTAATTATTAAAGCTAAAGAATAATTTTTCACCATGTAAGTGATATAAGGTCATGTAACCTTACCGCAAAGCAACGGTGACGTGCAACTTAAATTTCTTATATGACTTAAATGGTTTAATTTATTTTGTAAAACGTCTGTCTTTCCATTCATAAGACCCGAACAAACTATATAAAGCCACCGCCGAACTAAAAAATGGATACAGCAAGCTACTTAGTAAAAGACTTTTAATTCTCTTTCCGGTCAAAAATTGATTGGTTATGGAGAGCAAAACAAAATCGATTGCAAACTTAGAAAAAGCAAAAATCACAAAAATTGGATACGGCCAAATTCTGAAAAGAAGCAGAAAAAATCCAATTACAAAACTCAGATTTCCGAAGAAAACAATCAGTCCAAGAAATTTTCCAAAATTGCTTTTATACGAACTAGTTTTTGCCGCCCAACGCACTCTTTGATGAAACAATGCTTTCCAATTTTCTGTTGGTTTTGTAGTTACAATCGCGTCTCTGGCCTTTAAATAATGAACTTTGTCTGGAGATTTTCCAATTGCTTTTTGAAGTAAAAAAACATCATCTCCGCTGGCAATTTTGTCGTTTCCTTCAAAACCATTTAAGCTCTCAAACAATGATTTTGTGTAAGCAAAATTAGCTCCGTTGCACATAAAACCTTTATTCAAACCAAAACTTCCAATCGTTGCGCCTTGCAGACTCGTTAAGTCTAATTGTTGAAAATGATCTAAAAATGAATTCTCGCATTGGTACGTTACAGCGCCTGCGAGCATTGATACTTTGTTTTCTTGAATATAATTATCAAAAGTTAATAGCCAATTTTCTGGAACAATGCAATCGGCATCTGTAGTAATAACCCAATCGGTTTTTACTTGTTGCATTGCCGTAGTAATCGCGTCTTTTTTGGGAGATTTAGAAATACGAATATTGTCGATTTGCGAAACTTGAAACTTGAAACCTGAAACTTTAAACTTTTCTTCTGAACTATCATCAACCAGAATTACTTCAAATAATTCGTTTGGATAATTTAAAGTTGAAAAACTCTCTAAAAGTATCGGCAGATTTTCTTTTTCATTCCGAAATGGAACTATAATCGTAAAGCTAGTTTTGGGTTCTAAATCCTGTTTTTGATATTTTTTTATTCTGAAAAAACCATAAATAAGCAGCGTAATACTAACCATGTAAATAGCTAATATGAAGAATAATCCAGAAATCATTCTGAAGTCTTAGTTTTAAAATTCAATACAAAATAGCTTCCTAAAACTACTGGAAGAACAACGTTCAAAAACCACATTAAAGTGCTGATGAAAATAACAATCCATTCGTTTACGCCCAAAATTCCGAAGAAATAAATTGCTACACTTCCTTTTACCGCGAAATCTAAAAACTGAAAAGTTGGCAATGAAGAGGCCAAAAAGTAAACCGATGTTATTGCTGCCATTAAAGTTAAATAAGGCAGATCGACATCAAAACCTAAAAATAAAAAATAGTATTGATGCGAAAAAACCAAATAACGGCAGATTCCTAAAAAGATATTTTTTTGATGAACGGATTTCGGAATTTCATTGATTTTATGAATCAGTTTTTCAATCGAATAGCCTTTTACTTTTATTTTTTTAATTGAAAACAAAAGAATGAGGATTAGCAAAAATCCACCAAAAAGAATCAAGACAGTTTTGGTTGTAATAACATTGAACTGAGCATTGAAATACAACAATCCGAAAATTCCAAAAATCACAGTAAGAATCATCTGAATTCCGTTGCATATTAAGTTTAAGAAAACGACTCTTTTGGCTTCAGATTTTGGATAGTACAATGCTTTTCCTGCGTACTCTCCCACTCCATTTGGAGTAAAAATTCCGGCTGTTAATGCTGCTAAAACCTGCTTCGTAGCTTCGTAAACGGATATTTTATGAATGACTTGCGCCAAGTTCTGCCATTTCAAAATCTCAAAATAACGGTTCAAAACACTCAAAAGCAGAATAAATCCAATTCCTAAAACCGACTGGTTTTTCTTGAACAAAACAATAAACTTCTGCCAGTCTAATTTGTCGTTGTTAGCCAGCTGATTGTAAATAAAATAAAATGCGCCGCCAACAATTAAAAGTTTGGCCAGAAGAACTAGGAATTGCTTAGCTTTGTGAGGAATTGAAATCATGCCGCAAAAGTAACTCAATTTGGAAATGTGGCAATTAGAAAATGAGAAAATGAATCGTTTCGTTTTTCAAAAACTTGAAACTTGAAACAAAAAAACTTGAAACAAAAACTCTCTTGACACAAGAACGCATCATATTAGGTATTGACCCTGGAACCACAATTATGGGGTTCGGATTGATTAAAGTAATCAATAAAAAAATGGAATTTCTGCAGTTGAACGAATTGCAGCTTTCCAAATACGACAATCATTACCAAAAACTAAGAATCATTTTTGAAAGAACTATAGAACTTATTGAAACGCATTGTCCTGATGAAATCGCGATTGAAGCGCCTTTCTTTGGCAAAAACGTTCAATCGATGCTAAAATTGGGACGCGCGCAAGGTGTTGCCATGGCAGCCGGACTTTCAAGAGGCATTCCGATTACAGAATACGAACCTAAAAAAATTAAAATGGCAATTACCGGAAACGGAAATGCCAGCAAAGAACAAGTTGCTAAAATGCTCCAACAACTTTTAGGTTTGAAAGAATTACCAAAAAATCTCGATTCAACAGATGGTTTGGCGGCAGCGGTTTGTCACCACTTTAATTCTGGAAAAGTTATCGCAGGAAAGAGTTATTCTGGCTGGGATGCTTTTGTAAAACAAAACGAGGATCGAGTGAAAAAATAATGTGTCAATGAGAAAATTTGATAATTAGATAATTTTATTGACAACGAATAAATTATCTAATTGACACATTTTCTAATTATCTAATTAAAAATGTCGGGCATCTACATTCATATACCTTTTTGCAAGCAAGCTTGTCATTACTGCGACTTTCATTTTTCAACTTCGATGAAAAAGAAAGACGATATGGTTTTGGTTTTGGCTAAAGAAATTGGCATGCGAAAAAATGAGTTTTCTAATGAAATTGTAGAAACTATATATTTTGGTGGCGGAACACCTTCGGTTCTTAGTAATGAAGAAATTAACTTTCTGATTTCAGAAGTTTATAAGCATTATAAAGTCATCGAAAATCCCGAGATTACTTTGGAAGCGAATCCAGATGATTTGTCTGCGGAGCGAATTTTAGAATTATCAAAAAGTCCGATAAACCGTTTGAGCATTGGAATTCAGTCTTTTTACGAAGACGATTTGAAAATGATGAATCGCGCTCATAATTCTGCGGAAGCCAAAAAATGTTTGGAAGAAGCAACTAAATATTTCGATAATATTTCGCTGGATTTGATTTACGGAATTCCAGGATTGAGCGATGAAATGTGGAGGCAGAATATTCAAACCGCTTTAGATTTCGGCATTCCGCATATTTCGAGTTACGCTTTGACGGTTGAACCGAAAACAGCTTTAAGCAAATTAATTCAAACTGGAAAAATTGCTGAACCTCAAGATGACGTGGCTTCCAATCATTTTATGATTTTGGTTGAAATGCTTCAAAAAAATGGTTTTATTCATTACGAATTATCGAATTTTGGGAAAGAGAATTATTTCTCCAAAAACAATTCGGCGTATTGGCTGGGCAAAAAATATATCGGAATCGGTCCTTCGGCACATAGTTATGATGGTGAAAAAAGAGGCTGGAATATTGCCAATAATTCGCTTTATATAAAAGCAATTCAGAACGACGAACTTCCTATCGAAACTGAAACTCTAACAGTTTCTGATCGCTATAATGAATATATTATGACGGGATTACGAACGATTTGGGGCGTTTCTTTAGAAAGAATTGAAAAGGAATTTGGTTTGGAATATTTGAATTATCTTCAAAAACAATCTCAAAAATTCTTAAAAGACGATTTGCTTTCCATTGAAAACAATATTCTAAAACCAACTCCAAAAGGAAAATTTTTAACGGATGGAATTGCTTCAGATTTATTTTATCTGGAAAAATAGCTTAACCGCAAGGTACGCTAGGAATTACGCAAAGGTCGCCATGTTTTTTCTGTAAGAATTAAGCTATTTTTATGTATAATCTTTTACATTTGAGTTTTAATATTTATTGAAACTACTTATGTCAGAAAATGATTTATCTCGAATTGTGTTTAATTCTGCTTTAAAAGTTCACCAAACTTTAGGTCCAGGTCTTTTAGAAAGTGCCTATGAAGAATGTTTGTATTATGAGCTGAAAAAATTAGATCTCAAAATAGAAAAGCAAAAAGCATTACCATTAATTTACGAAGAAGTAAAATTAGATGTAGGGTACAGATTAGATATTTTAATAGAAAATAAACTAATTTTGGAAATAAAGGCGGTCGATTGTCTAAATGAAGTTCATTTTGCTCAACTGTTGACTTACTTAAAACTAACAAATTGCAAACTAGGCTTATTAATTAACTTCAATGTTTCTTTATTAAAAAATGGAATAAAAAGAGTAGCAAACAATCTTTAATAAAACATCCTTGCGACCTTTGCGTAATTCCTAGCGTGCCTTGCGGTTAAACCAAACTTATGAAAGCAAAAATCAACAACTTCGAAATAGACTTATCAAAACCCATTGATATATCGATTCCATTAACCAATACAGATGAAAACCCGATTGCTTGGTATATCGAGAAACCTTCAATTGAGCCCGTTGTTTTTGGCGATTGGATTGGGAAAGTTTCGGAAGGGAAATCGTCTACGAATTTTAATAATATTTTCTTCAATCCGCATGGGCATGGCACGCATACGGAATGTTTGGGACATATTACGAATGATTTTTATAGCATTAATCAATCGTTGAAACAGTTTTTCTTTACTGCAAAACTGATTACGGTTGAACCTGAAAAAATGGGAGAAGATTTTGTGATTACGAAAAAGTTGGTCGAAAATGCGTTGAGCGCTTCGACTTCGCTCAGTGTGACAGATGCTTCGACTCCGTTCAGCAAAACAGAAGCTTTAATTATTAGAACGCTTCCAAATCAGTTGGATAAAAAATCAAGAAAATATTCGAATACGAATCCGCCTTATTTGGCTGAAGACGCCGCAATTTTCATCCGCGAAAGCGAAATTCAACATTTATTGATTGATTTACCAAGCGTGGATAAAGAACATGATGAAGGAAAATTGTTGGCTCACAAAGCGTTTTGGAATGTAAAAAACACGATAAATCTCAACTCTGATGCGAGATTAAATGCAACCATTACAGAAATGATTTATGTTTCAGACGAGATCGAAGACGGAAATTATATTCTAAATCTTCAAATCGCTTCTTTCGAAAATGACGCAAGTCCGAGCAAACCGATTTTATATAAAATTTAAAAAGTTAGCCACAAATTACACAAATTTGCGCGAATTTCTTTTTTATTTTGCTACAGATTAAAGAATTAAAAAGGATTTAATCCGTGAGAATCCTTTAATCTTTGGCAAAAAATAATTAGTGTAAATTCGTGTAATTTGCGGCAAAAAAAAACAACTATGATTACCGTTTCTACAGATAAAACAAAACTCGACGTTCCGTTTATTCAGAACTTTTTAAAGGATATCTATTGGGCTGCGGGCCGAACAATGGAAGAAGTGCAGCGTACAATTGATGCTTCGGTTTGTTTTGGAATTTATCTGGATGGAAAACAAGTTGGTTTTGCTCGAGTGATAACTGATTATGTGGTTTTCGCATATTTAATGGATGTTTTTATTACAGAAGAACATCGTGGAAAGGGATTTTCGTCTATTTTAATCGAAGCGATGATGAACGAACCGCAATTGCAAGAAGTCAAAATCTGGCGATTGGCAACTACAGACGCTCACTTTTTATACGAGAAATTCGGATTTACAAAACTCAATCATCCTGAAAAGATGATGGAAAAAATAGTCAAATGAAAACAGTTTTAAAACTCGAAGAAGTTGCTTTGTTTATTCTTGGCATCTTTTTATTCAACCGTTTAAGTTATGAATGGTGGTGGTTTTTGGCTTTAATTTTAGCTCCCGATTTATCAATGATTGGTTATGCTTTTGGAAACAAAACTGGAGCATTGTTTTATAATATCTTTCATCACAAAGGAATTGCACTTTTAACTTATGCTGTTGGATGTTATTTAAGTATTGAAATGGTGCAGTTAACGGGAATTATTTTATTTTCACATTCTGCAATGGATCGTATTTTTGGATATGGTTTGAAATATGAAAAAGGTTTTAAATACACACATTTAGGTGAAATTGGTAAATAAACAATTATGAATTTAGAAACGTTTTACGAATATTGTCTTTCAAAAAAAGGAGTCAGCGAGCATTTTCCTTTTGATGAAGATACTTTGGTTTTTAAAGTTGGAGGGAAAATGTTTGCTTTGTCTTCGCTCTCTCAATGGGAAAAAAATGAGCAGTCGGTGAATTTAAAATGCGATCCAGAACGCGCACAGGAACTTCGAGCAGAATATGACGAAATTCAACCAGGTTTTCATATGAGCAAAGTGCACTGGAATACCATTGCCTTAAATGGAAATTTACCCGATAAACTCGTAAAAGAACTCATAGATCACTCGTACGAATTGGTTTTCAAAAGTTTGACAAAGAAAATTCAGAATGAAATAACTTAATTAGAAAATTAGGCATTACATTTGTAGCGTCTGTAAAAAACTCAGCAACTTAGAAGCTCAGTAACTTAGCAACTTAAAAAAATGAAAGAACAATTTAAAAAATTTCTGAACGAAGAACAGGATCCAAAAGCGATTGAAAAAATCACTTCGAAACTTACAGATTTATTAATGAAAGGCGAAGAAGTTGGATACATCGCAGTACAAAAAAAACCTGCTATTACTGTTTTTCCAGATAGTATTGTATTAACAAACAAACGTATCATTATTTGCAAGCCTAAGAATTTAGGTCTTTCTATGGACTTCACAGATTATACTTGGGATGATATTGCAAGTACTTTTGTAAAAGAAAACATTTTAGGCTCTGAATTTTCATTTGGAACAAAAACAGATTTAGCAGTTTCTATCGATTATATTCCAAAAATTCAGGCTAGAAAAATTTATACTTACGCTAAAGAGCAATTGGATTTATTGAAAAATCCAGTTTCGACAGCAGCTCCAATTCAAGAAATTGTAGAAGAAGCAGAACCTGAAATCGAAGACGAAATCGAAGAAGTAGAAACAGAAGAAGTAACAAGCTTTGCTGAAATTTTACCAGCTGCACCTGCTGTTACAGAAACTTACGAACCGCTTCCGACTCAGCCAGCTGGAGAACGTAAATTAAGTGATTTATCTAAAGAAGAACTTTTTGATAAATTACAGAACTACAAAAAACTTCTTGACAATGGTTTGATTATGCAAGGAGAATATGATGCTTATAAAAAAGAGATTTTGAGCTACATGTAATTTTTTAAAGTACAAAGTTCAGAGTACAAAGTTTTATATACTTTGTCTAAAATAATAAAGCCAGAAATAGAGTTTCTATTTCTGGCTTTTTCTTTTAAGTCTTTGAACTTTGTACTTAGAAACTTAGCAACTTTGAACTTACAAAGTCGCTTTCTGTTTCTCTACAAATTTATGCGATTGCAGTTCCAGCAGTTCTTTTGCGTTTTTACGCTGCAAGTCAAATAATCCTTTATCTTCTGAGATATCGGCATAAACTCGATCGTGCATTTCTGCGCTGGTTTTAACCAATAAATCGCGTTGGTATTTATTTTGTGCCAAAGTAGCTTTCATTGCGGTTTCGGCTTCTTCTTGTTTGAAATCGAATTCTCCTTTTGGTGCTAATAATTTGGCAATAATTGGAGAAGTTTCAATTGCTAAAAACAATAGCATGATGAAAAATGATGGCAACCAAGGTAGTTTGTTCAACGCATTGATACGCGCCATTAATCCGTCGAAACCTTCAATGATGGGTTGTGTCTGCGAAACTTTCTTATCTAAATCGGCTTGCAGTTGTTTTCCCGCTTTTTCCTTTTCGGCTATTTTAGCTTCGTTTGTTGTTTTTAAAGTTTCAAATTCTTTAAGCGCGGCATCGTGTTTTTCTCGCTTTTCTTTATAAACTGGCCCTTTTCCTAATTTCTTAGTTCCAGCCGTTCCTTCGGCTTCAGTAATATAAGTAGAATATAAAGCGTTTACTTCTTTCTCTTTCTTTACAATATCTGCTTTCAGCGCTGCAATTTCGGCTTTATTCTTATCTAAATCCGTTTTGAAATAAGTTCCAATTTGTTTTTTATTGGCTAATTCCATTTCGTTTTTCTCCTTTAACAAAACAGTATTGATTTCTTTTTCGAAAATTTTAATCTCCAGAGGCTTAGAAATTACAATCGCAATGATAATTGCCAATGCAATACGAGGAGTTGCTTGAAGAAATTCGTCTAGAAAACGATCTCTTTTTTTAATCGTAGAAACGATAAATCGGTCTAGATTAAAAATTAATAAACTCCATACAAATCCAAAAATCAAAGCGGGATAAATAGAATCGAAAACGGTAAAAAGCGCATACGCACTAGCCAAAAAGGCCATAACTGCTGTAAAAAATACGGTAGCTCCAATACCAACATATTTGGTTTGTTCGCCTTCTGAGCAGTCTTTCAGGATGTCACGGTCGACTCCTGAACATAGGATAAAAAATTGTTTTAACATGATTGATGATTTTTGATTGTGATTGATAAGGCAAATTTAACGCCAATTTTTCAATTACAATCAAATTATTTTCTTCTTTTCTGTTGTGAATCAATTATTTGATGGTATTGATGTTATTTAAAGATTAATAAAACACAACAAAAACCGACCAATCATAACATTATGTTAATTTTTTTTCAAGGCTTTAGTAATACAGGGGTTTTAGTTTCGCAACCGAAAATAAAACTAAACACACACAATGAAAAAATTTTATCTATTAACAGCATTCTTTTTATTCGCCTTTACAGGTTTTGCTCAGAAGGCTATTATATCTGGAAAGATATTAGATGCTGATGACAAACTTCCTCTACCTGGAGCTATGGTTCAAATTGTAGGAGAAAAAAAATACACCGTTTCTGATTATAACGGTCGTTTCGAATTATTAAACATCAACGAAGGAACTTACAAAGTTGAAGTAAAATACATCGGATATACTACTTTATCTCAAGAAATAAAAGTAGAGCAAGGAAGAAACAACGTGATTGATTTTGCTCTTAAAGCTTCTGAAAATGAACTGAAAGAAGTTATTGTTGGAGACATCTTAAAAGGTCAGGCAAAAGCGCTGAACCAACAGAAAAACAACAAAAATATCGGAAACGTAATTTCTTCAGATCAAATGGGACGTTTCCCAGATGCTAACGTTGGAGACGCTTTAAAACGTGTTCCTGGTATCACGATGCAGAATGACCAAGGTGAGGCTCGTAACATTATTATTAGAGGTTTGGCTCCATCTTTGAACTCTGTAACTTTAAATGGCGACAGAATTCCATCTGCTGAGGGAGACAACAGAAACGTACAAATGGACTTAATTCCATCTGATATGATTTCTACAATCGAAGTAAACAAAACGCTTACACCAGATATGGATGCTGATGCGATTGGAGGTTCTGTAAACTTAATTACAAGAGCAACTCCAAACGGAGAAAGAATTTCTGCAACTCTTGCTGGAGGTTATTTACCAATTCGTGACCACGCTTCTTACACTGCTGGTTTCGTTTACGGTAATCGTTTTATCGACAATAAATTAGGAGTTGTAGTGAGTGGATCTTACAACAATGTGGATTACGGTTCTGACAACATCGAAAACGAATGGGTAAGAGATGAATTTGGAAATGATTATTTACAAGCTGCGGAAATTAGAAAGTACGATGTACAACGTATCCGTCGTAGTGGATCTATTGCTTTAGATTATAAATTCAATGAAAACAATACTATTTTCGCTAACGCTATCTACAACTGGAGAGATGATAGAGAAAATCGTTTCAGAACTACTTATGATGATATCGAAGCTATTTACGATGGTGAAACTATCACAGGATTTGAAGGTCGTGTAAAACGTCAGACAAAAGGTGGTTTAGACAACAGCAGAAATAAAAACAGAAGATTAGAAGATCAAAGAGTTCAAAACTACTCACTTCGTGGAGAGCACTTAATCAACTCTACTTTAGATTTAGACTGGTCTGCAAACTATGCAAAAGCTAGAGAATACCGTCCAGGTGAACGTTACATCGAATACCGCCAAAAAGGTTTAGAGATGTTCCAGGATTTATCTAATCCTAGATTTCCTTTAATGACTACTGTTGGCGAATCTACAGACGAATTTGCATTTGATTCTGTAACAGAAAACACAGACGAAACTAGCGAAAGCGAATTCGGTGCAAAAGTAAACATCCGTTTCCCATTCTCTGTAATTGCAGGTGAAAAAGGAAGATTAAGAACAGGTCTTAGACTTCGTTTAAAAGAGAAAGAAAGAAACAATATGTTCTATTCTTACACTCCATTAAATGATAATATGGAATTATTATCTCAAGTTCCTACATCTTATTATGATGGAAAAGATTTTAACCCAGGAAGCCAATATGTACCAGGAACTTTTGCTTCTGCAAATTATTTAGGAGGTTTAGACTTAAACAACGCTACTTTATTTGAAAAAGAAACTGATCCAGCTGAATACTTAGCTGTTAACTATAACGCTAAAGAAAGAATTTCTGCTGCTTACATCAGATGGGATCAGGATTTTAATGATAAACTTTCGATGGTAATGGGTGTACGTGTTGAAAATACGCATATTGATTACACAGGAAACCGTGTATTGGACGAGGAAGAATTAGAAAGCAAAATCAACAATACAAACTCATACACAAATGTATTGCCAAGTATTTCATTCCAATACAACGCAACTAAAGATTTAATTTTAAGAGCTGCTGCTACAACGGCTTTAGCTAGACCAAACTACTATGCACTTGCTCCTTATGTAAACAATATTGCTGCAGATAAAGAAATTACAGCTGGAAATCCAGGTCTTAAAGCTACATACGCTTACAACTATGATTTCATGGCAGAAAACTATTTCAAATCTGTTGGTTTAATTTCTGGAGGTGTTTTCTACAAAAGATTAAATGATTTCATTTACAACTACAGCGACAATCAATATACTGATGCGAAATTTGCTGCAGATTTCCCAAATCAGTCAAACCCGATTCCAGCTGGAGAAAACTGGTCTTTCTTACAATCAAGAAACGGAGACAATGTTAATGTTTACGGATTTGAAGTTGCTTTACAACGTCAATTAGATTTCTTACCTGGTAAATTCTTGAAAGGTTTTGGTATCTACTTAAACTATACGTACACAAAATCTAAAGCAAGCGGAATTGCTGATGAGGATGGAAACGAAAGAAAAAACATTAGCCTTCCAGGTACTGCGCCACACATGTTTAATGGATCTTTATCTTGGGAAAACAAACGTTTCTCTGCAAGAATCTCTACCAACTTTACATCTGATTACTTAGATGAATTAGGTTCTGAGTCTTATAAAGACAGTTTCTACGACAAGCAATTTTTCTTAGATGCAAATGCTTCTTATAAAATTACACCAAAATTGCGTCTTTTTGCTGAAGCTAATAACATAACAAACCAACCGTTACGTTACTACCAAGGAATTGAGGCTCACACAAAACAAGCTGAATATTACCAAGGTCGTTACAATTTAGGATTGAAATTAGACTTGTAATCTGCACTTTTTTAAAATTCTTAAATTAGACAGAGTTTATCGCTCTGTCTAATTGCATTAAAATATATCACACAAATGAAAAATAAATCTTTAGTTGCTTTTTTACTTTTAAGCATTTCATTTACAGCTTGTAAAGACGATAAATTAGCGCCAATTCAGCCAAATGCTGTAAAACCAACAGCAGTTACAGAAGCTTTGCCTCACGATACAGACGATCCTTCAATCTGGATCAATCCGACAGATGCTACAAAAAGTATTATTGTTGGAACAGATAAAGACACAGACGGAGGTTTGTATGCTTTTGATTTGAATGGAAAAATCCTTAAAAAATCAATTACTTTAAAACGTCCAAATAACGTTGATATCGCTTACGGATTGATTATTGACGGAAAAAAAGTAGACGTTGCTGTAACTACAGAACGTGAAGAAAACAAAATCAGAATTTTCAGTTTACCTGATTTAGAACCAATCGATAATGGTGGAATTCCTGTTTTTGAAGGAGAAGCACAACGCGATCCAATGGGAATTGCTTTATACACACGACCAAGCGATGGAAAGATTTTTGCTATTGTTGGAAGAAAAACAGGTCCATCTGGAAGTTATTTATGGCAGTATGAACTTTCTGGTTCAGGTAAAAATGCTACAGCAAAAGTAGTTCGTAAATTCGGAGCATACAGCGGTAAAAAAGAAATCGAAGCTATTGCTGTTGACAACGAATTAGGAACAGTTTTATATTGTGATGAGCAATTCGGAATCAGAAAATACAAAGCAGATCCAGCTTTAAACGACAATAAAGAATTGGCTCTTTTTGGACAAAAAGATTTCAAAGCAGATAATGAAGGAATCGCAATTTACAAGAAAACAGATTCTACAGGATATATTTTAGTATCAAACCAACAAGCAAACACTTTCATGGTTTATCCAAGAGAGGGTGCAAAAGGAAATCCGAACAATTATCCTTTGTTGGCTGAAATTCCAACTTCTACAGTAGAATGTGATGGTGCTGACGTGACAAGTCTAAACTTAGGCGGAGCATACAAAAACGGACTTTTTGTAGCCATGAGCAACGGAATGACGTTTCACTACTATGCTTGGGATTTAATGCAAAAACGCATCGACGAAGCGAAAAAATAGTTTATTTTTTTTGAGGTTTTTCAGTCGCAGTTTTTCAGTGTTCTATTTATTTTTTTTATTTTTTTACTGCGATTGGAAACCAAACAAAAAAGCTGTTCATCTCTGAACAGCTTTTTTTATTTGAATTAATAAATTCCTTTTATTCTGTAATCGGTGCTCCTGCTAAGATTTCAGCATTTGCAAACTCTTCAAATTTCGCAAAATTAGCTTTGAATTTTCCAGCCAATTCTAACGCTTTTTTATCGTATAAATCCTTGTCTTCCCAAGTATTTCTAGGATTTAAAATTTCCTCTGGAACATTTGGACAAGATTGTGGTTTTGCAATTCCAAATACTGCGTGATTATCGTAAGCTACATTATCCAATTCTCCTTTTAAAGCAGCTGTAATCATTGCACGAGTATATTTCAGTTTCATACGGCTTCCAATTCCGTAAGGTCCACCAGTCCATCCTGTGTTGATTAACCAAACTTTTACTCCCGCATCTTTCATTTTTTTGCTCAACATCTCAGCATAACGCGTTGGGTGCAAAGGCATAAATGGTGCTCCAAAACAAGCAGAGAAATTAGGCTGTGGCTCAGTAACACCAGCTTCTGTTCCTGCAACTTTTGCTGTATATCCAGAAATAAAATGGTAAGCCGCTTGACCTGGAGTTAGTTTTGAGATTGGAGGCAAAATTCCGAAAGAATCAGCCGTTAAGAAAAATATATTTTTAGGATTATGTCCAACCAAACCTGGCTGTACATTGTCAATATGTGTTATTGGGTAACTTACACGAGTATTTTGAGTGATCGAAACATCATCATAATCTACTTCGTTTGTTCCGGCTTTGAAAACCACATTTTCTAAAAGCGCTCCTTTTTTGATTGCTCTAAAAATGTCTGGTTCGTTTTCTTCAGTTAAGTTGATCACTTTTGCGTAACATCCACCTTCAAAGTTGAAAACAGTATTTTCGTTTGTCCATCCGTGCTCATCGTCTCCGATTAATTTACGTTCTGGATCTGCTGATAAAGTTGTTTTTCCTGTTCCTGACAAACCAAAAAAGATTGCAGTATCACCGTCTTCTCCAACATTTGCACTACAGTGCATTGGAAGTGTATTTTTGAAAACCGGCAGAATAAAATTCAAAGCAGAAAAAATTCCCTTTTTCATTTCTCCTGTGTAGCCAGTTCCGCCAATTAAAGCAATTTTTCTAGTAAAATTTAAAATAGCAAAATTAGACTGACGTGTTCCGTCTACTGCAGGATCCGCCATAAAACTTGGAGCACAAACTACTGTCCATTCAGGAGTAAAATTAGCCAATTCCGACTCTTCTGGACGTAAGAACATATTATAACAGAACAAATTTGACCATGCTGTTTCTGTTACAACACGTACATTCAATCTATAATTTGCATCTGAACATACATAAGAATCACGAACAAAAACTTCTTTGTCTGATAAAAATGCTGTTACCTTATTATAAAGCTTATCAAAAGCCTGAGGTTCAAACGGGATATTTACATTTCCCCACCAAACTTGATCTTTGGTTACATCGTCTTTTACGATAAAACGGTCTTGAGGAGAACGACCTGTAAATTCACCTGTGTTAATTGCCAACGCTCCGGTAGAATTCTCAACACCTTGTCCTGACTGCAACGTAATCGCATGTAATTCATCTGCAGATAGTTGATAACGAAATTTTGCATTTTCAATTCCTAATTCTTTTAACGAAATCGATTGCGCGAAAACTGTGTTAGTGTCCATAAATTTTTAAGTTGTGTGTGGTTTTTTATTTAAAGCAAAATTACAGATTAATTTTTATATGATTCAAAATACTTAAATTTCACTCTTATTTATATCAAAAAAGTAAAATTTCACTTTAAAAAAAACAAAAAGAAAAAAATAACCGCTCCTAATTTACTTATTTACAACTTTATACAGGGATTTGTTATATTATTTTCTTTTAACAACAGAAAACAGAAAAAAATCACACAAATAAAGCTATATGTTATTTATGTGACAAAATTAAAGATTAATTCTTAGACAGAATTTTTTTTTCGGGATTTTATGATTTTCGCTTCAAAATCGTAAAGAATAATAGCGCCCAACCTATAATTAATAGAAAACCACCGATTGGAGTTGCGAATACGATAATTTTAGAATAAAACAAAGTATAGTCTTTTGTAGCCACCAAATAAATCGAACCACTAAAAAGAACAACACCAGCAACTACAAAATTATAAATTGTATTTAGTGTCTTTTCGGCAAAATCTTTTTGGGTAGATAAAAACAAAAGAAAAAGAGCATGATACATTTGGTAACGAACCCCAACTTCAAAAGTATTTAATTGGTCAACGGATAGATATTTTTTTAGTAAATGAGCCCCGAAAGCACCCAAAATAATAGCCAACATACCAATAAAAGCCCCAGTAAGAATAAGTTTTCTTTTCATGATTGATCTCTTTTGAAATTTGATACAAAAATACTTCAAAGCATCCGAAAAACCGCTTTAGTTCCTACTTTATTTAGAACAAAATAAAATTATTTTTTTTCTTCTCTTTTTCATTTTATATAATTAAAATTGTTACATTTATAACATTTAAATATATTTGTGTTAAATATTTAAAACATGAGAAACGTTTTAATAATTGGAGCAGGAAGATCTGCATCGTCTTTGATTCGATATTTATTATCTAAATCTAATGAAGAGAACCTACATATTACTGTAGCCGACCTTTCTTTGTCTTTAGCGGAGGCTAAAACACAAAATCATCCTAATGCAACTCCTCTTGCTCTGAATATTTTTGATACTGATGAAAGAAGGAATGCTATTGAAAATGCTTCGATTGTGATTTCTATGCTTCCGGCGCATCTGCATATCGAAATTGCAAAAGATTGTATTGAATTTAAAAAGCATCTTGTAACGGCTTCTTATATAAGTGATGCTATGCAGGCCCTTGATTCAGATGCAAAACAAAACAACCTCATCTTCATGAACGAAATTGGTCTTGATCCAGGAATCGACCATATGAGTGCCATGAAAGTTATCGACGAAATCAGAGACAAAGGCGGAAAAATGCTTTTGTTCGAATCTTTCTGCGGCGGACTTGTAGCACCGGAATCTGACAATAATCTCTGGAATTACAAATTTACCTGGGCGCCAAGAAACGTTGTTCTGGCAGGACAAGGCGGCGCTGCCAAATTTATTCAGGAAGGTACTTATAAATATATTCCGTACAGTGCTTTATTCCGTAGAACCGAATTTTTGGAGGTTGAAGGCTATGGAAAATTTGAAGCGTATTCCAATCGTGATTCGCTGAAATATCGTTCTATTTACGGTTTAGATGATATTTTGACTTTATATAGAGGAACAATTCGAAGAGTGGGTTATTCTCGGGCGTGGAATATGTTTGTACAACTCGGAATGACAGATGACAGTTATACTATTGAAGGCTCAGAAAACATGAGTTATCGTCAGTTTATCAATTCTTTTCTGCCGTATCACCCAACAGATTCTGTCGAAATTAAAACACGTCTGATCTTAAAAATCGATCAGGACGATATTATGTGGGATAAACTTTTAGAACTGGATTTATTCAACCCAAATAAAAAAGTAAATCTTCCAAATGCTACTCCGGCTCAAATCTTAGAAAAAATCTTGACCGATAGCTGGGCTTTAGAGCCAGATGACAAAGATATGATTGTGATGTATCACAAATTTGGTTATGAGGTAAATGGCGAAAAGAAACAAATCGACTCTAAAATGGTTTGCATTGGAGACGATCAAACCTATACGGCAATGGCAAAAACGGTTGGACTTCCGGTTGCAATTGCTACATTATTGATTTTAAACGGAAAAATCACCACTCCAGGCGTTCAGCTTCCAATCAAAAAAGAAGTGTATGAGCCTATTTTAAAAGAATTAGAAGAATACGGCGTCATTTTTAACGAACAAAAGGTACCGTATTTTGGATATAATCCAGATTTATTCTAGTCTGGATTCTGCATGTTTATTTTTAGAATTTTTTATTTAATTAGTTTTTTTTAATTTTATCCGCTTCCCATCAGAAGCGGATTTTTTTTATAAAGAAAGATTTAGATAAAATTTTATTTTTTAATTGCCAAAAATGGTTGGTTCAAAAATAATTTTCGGAAATGAAGAATTTATTACCTTGTTTTTTTCTGGAGTTTCCTCACTTTGAATTGTTATGGGCAAGCTGTATAAAACGCGAACTGGTTTTCCATCTTGAGTACCCGGATTCCATTTTGGAGAAAGTTTTAAAACACGAATTGCCTCATCGCCTAGTCCAAATCCTAAATCTTTTACCACTTTAAATTCTGAAAGCGATCCGTCTTTTTCAACCATAAATTCCAGATATAGTTTCCCTTCAATTTTACCAGCTTCAGCTGGCACTTTAAAATTTCTTCCAATAAATTTGTAAAACTCCAATGTTCCTTCTGGATATTCGGGTTTAGACGTAACTCTTTGCAAAACATTTGTTTCCTCAAGAGGATGTCCCTCCTTAACCACACGTTCATTTACAAATTTATCCTCTTTACTTATAGGGCGAAAATCAAGCTTTATAGCGATAGGTTGCCAATCTGCTTTTCCATAATTTTTTTCAGGTGAAAATTTTGGACTTGACTTTAATATCTTAAGAATTTCAGCTTCTGTTTTAGTACCTTTTCCATTGATAATTTTTACATCATCAAGGCTTCCGTCTTTTTCAAAATTAAATGTTACACTAAGGATTTCATCACTTTTATTAACTCCTGCAGGACTTTTATAGTTGCTTAAAATGTAATTCGCTAATTGCGAGGTTGTATTTTGAAAAGCCGGAATATTAATATTCATTCCTGATAGGTTATAAGCAGCACTCATCATAATTTCAGGCCTTTTTGTCGGTGCACTTTCGGTTCTGTCCGCAGTTACCTTCCAACCCGAAGCACTCCCATTTTCTGCCGTTTGACTGTTTGCATACAATTCGTCAGACGCAATTGTTTGTCCGACACTTTCTACGCTCATAAAAAAAGTAAAACCACAAAGTAAAGGCAAAAGCATAATTTTAGAAAGCAAGATCTTTGTTTTAGAAACCGTTTTTGTCATCATAATAAATCTTTTTTTAGTTACTGAATAATTTAAATTACTAGTCAATCCGGAAGTCGAATTTACAGTGGCATGCGTAAGTAATAAATTTTGGTAAAAAGGGACATTACTAAATGAGGTCACGACTTTTTCATCAGCAAGGAATTCATGATTGAGCTGAATAGCTTTCTTATAGAAAATCAAAATAGGATTAAACCAAAAGATCGTTTTTAATGCCTCTATCAGCAATACATCCAAAGTATGTTTTTGTGCAACATGAATTAATTCATGAGTATATAATTCCTCTTCTATTTTTCGGTTTTGGTAAGCTGTTTTATTCAAAAAAATATAGTTTAAAAAAGTATGTGGAGGAATTTCTTCATTTACTAAAACCAAATCTGCGCTTTTATATGACACAATTGTATTTGATTTTATTATAGTTATGATCCTCAAAATATTTCGGATATAGCGAAATAACAAAAGCAACATAATTAAAACATAAATAGACCAAAGCAGAATCAATTTATAATTGTACTGCGTTGCAGCTACTTGATTTGAAACAGGGATAGCCTGTACTAAATATCCGTATGTTTGCTGAACAGAAACAGTTGTTTCGCTTGGAATCTCAATTGTTATAAATGGCAAAACAAAAGAAAAAACAAGACCAAACAATAAGTAAAACCTATTGAACTGATGCATTTTTTGTTTTTCTAAAACCAAATGGTAAAAGACCAAAAGCACCAGAAGGCTCAAAGACGATTTATATAGAAAGTCTATCATTTTTTCTTTTTTTGAATTTCTGAATCTATTATTTTCTTAAGATCTTCCAATTCCGAAGCTGACAAATTGGTTTCGGTCGTAAAAAACGAAGCAAATTGTGAAGCCGAATTATTGAAGAAATTGCTAATGAGTCCTTTTACGTGTTTAGAAAAATAATCCGTCTTTTTCACTAAAGGATAATATTCTCTCGAATTTCCGAATTCGTTGTACGCCACAAATTTCTTGTCGATCATTCGTTTTAATAAAGTAGCGACTGTTGTTGTTGCAGGTTTTGGTTCGGGATATGCTTCAAGTAAATCTTTCATAAAAGCTTTTTCAAGCTTCCATAAATGTTCCATTAATTGTTCTTCTGAGTTTGATAGTTGTGTCATTTTTTTTAGGTTCTGAGGTTCTGAGATACTAAGGTCCTAAGGTTTTTATCAAACATTCTTTGATTAAAAATCTTAGAATCTATTTATTTTTTAAATCTGTGTGTTATTTTATTTTTTGTTCTGAAATCAAATTCCCTTTTTCATAATTTTTGATTGCAGTCAGCTTTCCTTTATCCGAATAGAATTTCCATTTTCCGAAATAAAACCAATGCGTTTCAATCGAATCAGACTCCATTCTTGTTTTTCCTTTTGATTCTAATTTTCCGTTTTCGTAATAACTTTTTACAATACAGATTCCGTTTTTATACTTTTCTGTTTTATAAATTTTACCATTCAGATAGGTTTTCCATTTCTTAACCGGTTGATCTTTTTTGTAATATTCATAAGATTTAGAATTTATTCCATCTTCAGAATAAGTTTCTACCCATGCGCCTTCTTTTTTCTTATCAATTTTCTGATTTATGGGTCTGCTTTTACAACCAAAAAGTGCTAATACACAAAATAATAACAAGAATTC
The DNA here is from genome assembly GCF_020026915.1 of Flavobacterium potami. GTDB lineage: Bacteria > Bacteroidota > Bacteroidia > Flavobacteriales > Flavobacteriaceae > Flavobacterium > Flavobacterium potami. The sequence goes on from NZ_JAINUY010000005.1 coordinate 348,347, forward strand.
TTTTTTCATATTACACAATCAATTCTACAATTATAGATTCAACTCTACAAATGTAGAAATAAAATTCAATAATGAAAGAAAAAAGAGATTTTTTTCTCAACGCCGTTTTTTAATTGTGAATTGTAAATGGTTAATTGTGAAATAGTAGATAGGAGAATTAAAGACAAAAAGACTTACTCCAACTTTAACTGAGGATTAAAATTATTCCGAAGAAAACGGCTTTAGCCAAACCTTTGTCCCTCTGTTACTTTGTCCCTTTGTCCCTTTATTACTTTGTCACTCAAGAAGGAATCAACTCCAAAGTTCTTTTCACTTCTTCAAAATCGATGTAGAAATTTTCTTCTTTCTGAATTCCGACCACAAAACTGTAATGAATTCCTTCCATGTCTGTTGTATTTTTGATAACAGCGCTAAAACGAGTTGGAGGCTGGAAAATCAAAACGGAAGCATTGGGTTCGAGCATCATCAAACCATGAAACAAATGACTGCCCTCTATTCCGGCCAGAATTTTTGCGCCGGCACAAGCAGCCAATATTTCTGAAGCAGAGTTTTGAGTCACGTCTACAATTTTAAATCCGTATTGATCACGCAATTTTTCTGCGATTTCAATTTCGTTTAGCATGACGCGGGATATTCCTGAATTTCTGCGTAAAATAAAAACTCCAGGATGTGGATTTGACGGAAAACGAGTCAATAATTTATTTCTGTTTGCAGCAAACCGAAGGTGTTTGTTTTCGTTATTTCCCCAATTGTCATCGAAGAAAATAGCATTTTTAAGATAAGCGGAATTGGTCCGAAACGGATTCATTCCTAAAAACGATTCGTATTCCGGCATATGCGAATACGGAATAATATTGGAAGTTACAGGAGTTCCTTCTGCCGCAGCCAAAGTATAATTGGCACAATCGTCGGTCAGCCAAAGTCCAAAATATTGATTTCCCTCTGAAGTGCTGTAAAGTGCCGCATTATCAATTTCCGCATCCATTACAACACGCGGAAAATAATTCATTTTTTTGGAAATCTGAAAAGTCGGATGAAGTCTAAAATTATGAAGACCTTTGTAAATAAATCCGTTAATCATCCAGATATTTTTGAGCTGATAGGCACGAGTTTCTGCGTGTTGAATCATAAAACCTCCGTGCATTTCCTTAACCGGATCATTTGTGTAAGCTGTTCCCGTAATGCGCTCCAACTGCCCTTCGAGAAAAAAGGCTTTGGGCGAAATAGTGGTATTTCCGGGAGCAATCTGCCATGATTTTATGGCAAGACTTTCTAAAATTTCTCCCTCTCGAAACATCGAGTGTGATTTTTTTAATCCTTTGAGGTATTTGGTGTATCCGATAGGCGAAAATCGAATCTTTTTTTCAACTAAGTCCATTTATTCAACATTAAAATCAACATTAAAATAACATTAGAAAATTTTAAAAACCAGAAATATTATTAATATCAAAAGGGGCTTAGTGATAAAAAAACCAAATTTAAGTTAATTTACCTAACAAAATACAAAGTCAACATTAAAAAATTTTAAATATTTAAATGAAAAAAATCCAAAAATTGAGCAAAAAAATTAACCGCAAAGAACGCAAGGTTTTTTATCAATGATTGTCTACATAAAACGCAAAGTTCGCAAAGCTATGTGATAAGCTTTGCGAACTTTAATAAATCTTGCTTAAAAAAATCTTGGCGTACTTTGCGTAAATCTTACTGTTCTTTGCGGTTAAAAAAATTAAACACAAAGAACGCAAGGTTTTTTTCCTAACATTATCTACATAAAACACAAAGTTCGCAAAGCCTTGCACTAAAGCTTTGCGAACTTTTATAAATCTTGCTTAAAAAAATCTTAGCGAACTTTGCGTAAATTCTTTGCGTCCTTTGCGGTTAAAAAACTTTGCGTAAATTCTTTGCGCCCTTTGCGGTTAAAAAACTTTGCGGTTAAAAACTACTTAGAAAGCTCCACAAAATACTTATAAAACAACGGAATAGTCTCAATACCTTTCAAGTAATTAAAGATTCCGAAATGCTCGTTTGGAGAGTGAATAGCATCGCTATCCAATCCGAAGCCCATTAAGATCGTTTTGCTTTTTAATTCTTTTTCGAATAAAGCCACAATCGGAATACTTCCTCCTGAACGAACTGGAATGGCAGGAACTCCAAAAGTTTCCGTATACGCTTTGTTAGCCGCCTGATATCCGATGCTGTCAATTGGCGTTACATAACCTTGACCACCGTGGTGCGGCGTAACTTTTACCGTAACTCCAGCTGGAGCAATGCTTGTAAAATGTTTCGTAAAAAGCTCCGTAATCTCTTCCCACTCTTGATTAGGAACCAAACGCATCGAGATTTTAGCAAAAGCTTTGCTCGCAATAACCGTTTTAGCACCTTCTCCAGTGTAACCACCCCAGATTCCATTTACATCTAATGTTGGACGGATAGAGTTTCTTTCGTTGGTTACATATCCTTTTTCACCGTAAACATCAGCAATGTTTAGAGCGTTTTTATATTTTTCTAAGCTGAAAGGCGCTTTTGCCATTTCTGCTCTTTCCTCTGTAGATAATTCCTGAACTTTATCGTAGAATCCTGGAATGGTAATATGATTGTTTTCGTCGTGAAGAGAAGCAATCATTTTGGCCAAAATATTAATTGGGTTTGCCACTGCTCCACCGTATAAACCTGAATGCAAATCGCGGTTTGGACCTGTAACTTCCACCTCAACATAACTCAAACCTCTTAAACCAGTTGTGATTGATGGTTGTTGGTTCGAAATCATTCCCGTATCAGAAATAAGGATTACATCATTTTTCAGTTTTTCCTGATTGCGTTCTACGAACCAAGCCAAACTTGCAGAACCTACTTCTTCTTCACCTTCGATCATGAATTTTACGTTACACGGAAGCTCATTATTCTGAACCATATATTCCAGCGCTTTTACGTGCATGTACATCTGACCTTTGTCATCACACGCTCCACGTGCAAAAATGGCTCCGTCAGGGTGAATATCTGTTGTTTTAATAACCGGTTCAAATGGTGGTGAAGTCCATAATTCTAATGGATCTGGCGGTTGAACATCGTAGTGTCCGTAAACTAAAACCGTTGGAAGATTGGGATCTATTATTTTTTCTCCGTAGATAATTGGGTAACCCGGAGTGTCGCAAGTTTCGACAAAATCGCAGCCTGCTTTTGATAAACTTTCTTTTACAGCCTCTGCTGTGTCAATAACATCTTGGGAATATGCAGTGTCGGCAGAAACCGACGGAATTTTTAATAATTCGATCAATTCATTGATAAACCGATCTTTATGTTGTTGAACGTAGGACTTAATATTTTCCATTTAAATAATTTTTATAGAAAACCAAATGTACAAAAAAGAGAATTAAAAAAAATTTTCAAAAAATGCTTTGATTATTCAAAAGTATGCCTATCTTTGCACCCACAATTCCGCGGATATGGTGAAATTGGTAGACATGCCAGACTTAGGATCTGGTGCCGCAAGGCGTGTAGGTTCGAGTCCTATTATCCGCACCAAAAAAAGCTTCTGAATATTTTTTCAGAAGCTTTTTTGTTTTGATGCTTTTGTTCTTAAAGTTGTTGATAAATATTTTACTTCAGTACTGCATCAGTCTTTTCAATGTCTATTTTTGAATATAAACTTTAAGAGTTTTTTTATTTTACAGTTATTCAAGCAATTAAAGACCTTTTTATCCACCACTACAACTTTCCTGTAAAATAATTGAAATAATACTAACATATTATAACAATATAAAACGTTGCTTATGGAAATCGAAGAGGGAAATTTAACAGAGGTTCATTATCATTTTTTTTCTTTAAAATTCACGCCTCTTAAATCTGTGGAAAATCTGTATAATAGTAATGACATAATGCGTAATGTTATAACATATATTTCTAATCAGCTTCATCAAGAGAAAAAAGGACATTTAATTGACAGACATGAGTTAAAACAATATAGTAGAAGAGAGTTATTCATTAACAGAGCTGTTTTTTTACCTATAGAAAAGCGCATAAGATGCTCTATTGCTCTTTTACGAAATGGAAGAGAGCCCTTTTTGAAACCAAAAGAACAATTCAAATTAATTCCAATATCTGAACAAACATTAGGAAGTATTGCAGAAGAAACTCATTTTTTTATTGATTACAGTAAAAAACATGCTGTAATTTGCTGTGAATACAATCATTTTGGACCAAGAATGTCAGATATTGAATATTATTTTCGAAATGTTGCACAAAAAGTCCTGAAACAAAGTAGAGCAACAGAAGTCAATACTTATTTAGAAGCACCTATCGATGAAACATTAGCAAAACTTAAAAATGTTTTAAACATAGAAATTAAACTTCAACCAAAGAATTTACATCAATTAGACCCTGATTTACAAAATAAATATTTTAGCGGAATGAACAATATTGGTCAAATTTTAAAACCAAAGTTTATACGTTTAGAAGCCTATTATCAAAGTCCAGGAAAAGGAATCACAAGCAGAGAACTAAATGTTCCTGCGAATAAAATGATTACAGAAATGTTAAATCGCTTTAGAGGTAGATCTTTTAATATAGATGCTTTTGACGCCTTTCTGGTTAAGTATGAAGATAAGGACGGAAATGAAGAAGTATTTAATTTGCTTTCTGGAAAAAAAGAAATAGTTTTAAACGTGGACATGAAAAAAATTACCCGATCAAAAGATTGGTATGCACTAATACAAGAAGAATTTAATAACTTTATAGAAGTAGCATGATTTTAGATAAGTACTTTCAAAGACCTATTTTTTGGGACTATTTTCTTTGTTACGTGTTTTGTTCTTTGTCAATTTATCTTGTTTATAAAGAAAAGATTCAACTTCCTACTGATAACGATACAATAGCAATTACTTCTGATATTACTAATATTAGTTTAACGCTATCAGGATTTATTCTAACTTTATTAACTGTTCTAATCACTTTTAAAAGCGGATCAAATATTAAAAAAATTGAATCAGATAGTGATGACACTGTTTTTAATCTTTTTTTTGCTAGTGGTTATTATTTTGAAACAGTTAAGCACTTAAAAAACTGTATAAAATCGTTGATATTTATAGCTGTAATTGGATTTATGATAAAGCTTTTCTTGCCTTTAGAATACAAATCAAAGGCATTCTTTTTTAATGTACCAGGATTATGTATAATTATTTTGACAATATCAAGATGTGTTTTAATCTTAAATAAAGTTTTAGAACTACAGCAACAAGAACACAACAACAACAATTCATAGATTAAAAAAATCTTTATCAAAGCTTGAAAATAAAAATAAATCCATCTTGACGAAAGAAGACAATTTGTACACATGAAAAAAATTGCGGAAATCAATCTGGAATCTTTTGTTGGCTTTACTTTTAGTTTCCCCTCTCACCAAAACAAAACAAGGCGAAAAAATCTAGCATTCTCACCTTGCTTAATTCTAAACAAACCTTCAACCAATATCCTTTAAAAAACGCACCAGCTCCATTTCTTTTTTTATCATTTTGAACATCATAAATCCGAAAAACAGTAAAAAACCATAGCCGCTTGCAATAATGTAAACATAAAATCCATTAGAGAAGTTTTCTTTAAAAACAGGCAGCAAAAGAGTAAAACCTCCAATGTATGTCAGATAAATCAGGGGCGTAAAGATGTAATGGATTTTTTTTCTCCATTGGTAAAATCGCTGTGCCAATTTGCTGTATTCAATCAATGAAACATCTGTTTGTAATGCTTTTAGTTTTTCTTTGCTGACCCATTCTAATCCTATACGAACGGCAAGCATTATAATCATAATACTTAATCCTAAACTAAATAGAGTGTGTTTGTAGGCACTTGCCCAAATGTAATAAAGCACTAATAGTACCACTGTCAGGCTTAATATTACTCTTGTCCAAAAATGATTTTGTCTTATTTTTTTGGTATGTGCTTCTGCTTTTTTTATAATATCCGCAGCATCTGGTTTTATGCCAGAATCTGTTTGCTGACTCCAAATGGATTGTAATTCTTCAAATGTTTTCATTTTGCACGCATTGAGTTAAACTTTTTTTAATTCGGTGAATTCTAACCCGAAGTGCTTCTTCGGTTATTCCAATTACCTCTGCTATTTCCTGATACTCTGCCCCATCCAGCGTCATTAGGATGATCATTTTGTTGGTTTCTTCCAATTTTTGGATGCATTGATACATCTGTTGCAGTTGTTCTTCTATTTCATCCGAGTAGGTTTCTGCAACAACCTGAGGCTGATTATCGGTTCTGATTTCCTTTTTAGAAGAAGATTTTCGCAAATAAAGCAAACAAGTATTGACAGTAATTCTGTAAATCCATGTACTAATACTGGATTCATTCCTGAAAGTGTCTAATTTCTCCCAGATCTTAATAAAAACTTCCTGCGTTGCATCTGAAGCCAATGCGATATCTCCACAAAAATAACCTTTGCACAAACGAAACACTCTGGAATAATGGCTGTTGTATATGTTGTTAAACTGCTCTTCAGTACCCACTTTATTTTATTTCTGATTTTACTTTTTCTATAAACCACTCTGGTTGATCGTACATTACAAAATGTGCCGATTTTTCTGCGTAATAAATTTTAGCCGATGGTAAATTCTCATATTGACTTTTATAGGTCTTTTGCACCGTTTCGATATCTGGATTTGTCGCTGCGAGAATCACTACCGGAATTTTAATTTTTGCAATATCTTTTCGCAAATCTAAGTTAAGCATATCGATGTAACCATAAACATACGTTTTTCTATCGGCCATTTTCATCCATTCGACAATTGTTTTTTGTTTTTCTTTATTGAAACACATATACGAAACCGACTGAGCATTCATGGCATTAAAAGCATTTGTATCCATAGCAAGCATCATTTTGCTTTGCGGATTGTCGTACGGAATAACGTCTCCTTTGTAATTAGGAATCATCAATACAGCACTCGCTGGCAAGGCATCAACAAGGATCACTTTTTTAAACAAATCGACTTCTGTAGAAGCCAGCCATAAACTTAAAGTACCGCCTAAACTATGTCCTATCAATGTTGGTTTTTTTAATTTTTTAGCTTTTACATAAGAAATAATTTCACTTTTTATTGTCGCCAACCAAGGTCCTTCAATTGGAGGTACATTTCCGAATCCTGCGAAGGTAAAAATATGGCATTCGTTCGTTTTAGAGATTTCAGCTACGGTTTCGTTCCACACTTCTCCTGTACATCCAAAGCCAGGAAATAATAAAACGGGAGCGCCTTTTCCTTTCACCTCTACTTTAAAAGAAGTTTGAGAAAAAACAGATTTTGAGATAAGAATTGTAAATACGATAACCAGAATTAATTTTGTTTTCATGATGTTTTTTATTTAAAATTTACCTTTTGATACAGCACTGTATTATTTGTTACATCAAAAAACCATTTTTTTTTATAAAAAACTCTTATTGCCTAATTTCATTGGCTTTACACGTAATAAAATTTATTCTTTTTCGGATTACATAAGCAGAAAAACTACAGCTATTTTCATTTTTAAGGAATGAAAAATGACAAACTGAGCGTAAAATTAGATTTAAGTCATTTTCTTTAAAACTGTAAAAAATTCCAGCTAAAGTGAAAAGCAATTCATTTCTTTGTTAGATTTGATTATAAATAAATCTCCATATGCAAGTATCAAAACCTAAAATAATTCAATTATCGCTTTTGGCTTTATCGAGCATAATTATTCTAACTAGTTTTATAAACTTCAAAGGCTTTCATGCAAAATTCTACAATAAAACTGGAGAAAATCTCGATTCTTTGATGATTGCAGGAACATTAATTGGTAATTTAAAAAGTAATGAATCAACAAAAAGCATTGTTTTTAAAGAATTTGAATTTGACGGTTCAATACCGTATGAAAAAATTAGCGCTAATTCGAATACCAAAAAATTAGACATGCTTCATTGGAGTTGGTGTGGTACGGAAAGAAATACAAAATCAAGAGGTTCTTATAGCTTTGATATCAAAAAGGCTCTGGATAACAATGGAAATACTTGTTTGTATTTGGTAGAACATAACAAAAAGATATTCTGGGAAGAGAAATAAATCTAAAACAAAAAATCCACAGCTAAAGCAGGAGGCAATTCGTCTAGTTCTGTCATTCTGAGGAACGAAGAATCACACGCGGGATTCGACACAAATTGGAAACTTAGCGTTGCGTAGTTTCTAGTGAGATTTCTCCTTCCGTCGAAATGACAAACTTTAAGTCTAAAACTAGGATTAGAAATAATTCAGAAATTTCTTTAATTCTTTTGTGGTTTAATCTCAAAATATTCTTATTTTTAAAATACCAAAAACCCTAATCTCCCTATTTTATTCATTTTTAACACTCTAAAATCATTTAGAAAACATGAAAAAATATAGATTATTAGTCCTTCTTATAGGAATCATTGCCATTTTTTATTTCGCAAGAGCGGTTCGAAGCTTTACCGTTAAACAGGAAACCCGAACGATACAATCGGAACATTTTGTTGTTTCTTATAGCGGAATTTATAAAAGCGAGGCTGAAAAAGTCAGCAAACATCTGGAAGACAATTATGCTGCAATTAGAGAAAATCTAAAAGATGGAAAACACGATGTGATAAAGGTTTTTGTTTACGGTTCGCGATACAAATTTAATGAAGCTACTGGTTTAGAAGAAAAGACAAAAGGAACGAGCCGTGGCCCAAACGAATTTCATTTTATCTATACCAATTGGTTTAATTCGCTTTTTCCAGACGATCCGCTAAAAACGGCTTTACACGAATTTACGCATTGTATTCAGCTCAATATATTAATCGACAAAGCCAAAGAAACTATTATTACCCAAGACAGACGCACTTTTGATAAGGAATTCGACAAAAAGTTTAAAGCAGAATATCAACGCTGGCTATGGGAATCGATCAGTATTTTTGAAGCGAAAGAAGTTAATACGTTGAGCGTAAAATATGCCAAAAGCAAAAATCTGACTTTAGAAGAACTCAACAAAAGCAATCAAATCTATAATATTGGCTACACGATTATAGAATACATGACGCAAAAATGGGGAAAAGATATTCTACCCAGATTAATCGCTTCTTTTGGCAACATCGAAAAAACATTGAACGTATCGAATGAAGAATTTGAGAAAGGTTGGATGGCTTTTTTAGAGGAGAAGTATTAGTTTTCAATTTTAAACATCTAGTCTGTCATTCCGAGGAACGAGGAATCACACGCGGGATTCGATACAGATTGGAAATTCACTTTGCGGAATTTCTAGTGTGATTCTTCGTTTCCTCAGAATGACAAACTTTTGCGCATAAAAAAACCTTTGTCAAAGTTTAAAACTTTGACAAAGGTCTCGTATCAATTGGAATTTGGATTTTATTTATTGGAATTTAATAATAAAATTATTTTATCCACATTCACTTCGCTATAATCATTGATATAAAAATCACACGGTGGCAATTCTTCTTTTGTATGCGTACTCAAAACACCAACGACTTTCATTCCGGCATTTAATCCTGCTGTAACGCCCGAAAAAGAATCTTCGAAAACTACACAGTCAGACGGAGAAACTCCAACTCTTTCTGCCGATTTTAAATATACTTCAGGATTTGGTTTATGAAACGTAACGTCTTCGCTTGACATCATCGAATCCATTTTTTGATCGAGTTTCAGGAAATTAGCAATCAAATCTAAATTGGCACGCGGCGCCGATGTTGCAACAGCTGTTTTAAATCCGCGGGATTTTAGTTCTTCTAAAAATTGCATATAATGCGGAATCGTTTCGACTTTGTCTTTGTAAATCTCACGGAACATTCCTTCTTTTTCATCTTCGAGTTTCGTCAATTCTTCTCCTTGAATCGGACGCTTGAAGAAATGCGTCATGATATAACTATTGTGTTTTCCGTACATATGTTCTTCAAATTCTTCATTGGTGTACGGAATTTTATATTTATTGAAAAACTTTTCAAAAGCGACTACATGATGCGGATTGGTGTGGCAAATCACGCCGTCCATATCAAAAATTACACATTGCTGGCTCATAATTTTATTTTGTTTTTTAAACGGGTGCAAGATAAGGCAATAAAGCGGTTATTACGCAGAGATTCGCAAAGGTTTTTCGCGGAGATACGCTGAGTTTTTTAGTCTCGCAAAGTCGCTAAGCTTTTATTTTAAGACTATACTAACCGCACAGTTTGTCATTTCGACGAAGGAGAAATCACATTAGAAATTCCGCAAAGAGAATCGCCAATCTGCGTCGAATCCCGCGTGTGATTTCTCCTTCGTCGAAATGACAAACATGCGATAAAAAACTTTGCGCCTCTGCGACTTTGCGAGACTAAAAGACAAAGATTAGCAAAAACTTGAAACATTAAACTTGAAACAAAATTATCCAATCCAAATTTTACTTTTGACCAAAGTCATCGTTTGTCTCAAATGCTGATTGCATGCAATTAGAATAATCAAAACTACCAAACCGTAACCTACAATCGTATAAATTTCCATATCGGCCAATAAAGTTGATTGTTTAGAAATTGTACCGAAAAGCTTTTTCATTGCTAGAACATTCGCATTATCTGCAGAATATCCTTTAGCAATAAAACTTTGTGTTGTTGAAGCAATTGTATTTTGTGCTTCTGGATTTTCGCCAGTTACGAATTGACTTAGTTTCAAGAAGTGTTTTTTGTTTAAGAAAACCATGGCGTTCTGCATGATACAAAAACCAATTGTGCTTCCCCAGAAACGTCCAGAAACCCCAACAATTCCAGAAGAAACCGCCATATTTGCCGGAACCGATGATGTGGTAAACAAGATGAGCGGAACAAATAAAAACCCCACACCGATTCCTTGCAAAATATAGGGAACAATAATATCGCTCAATGCAATATCTGGCACAAAAAGAAACGTAAACCAGAAATGGAAAATGGCAATGAGCGTAAATCCTATCATGAAAATGATTTTAGTCGAAACAGATTTCATCAGAAAAAAAGCGGCTAAAATAAGTCCGATTACGTTTCCTAATCCGTTTATGTATTGTACGCCCGCAACGCGTGAAGGATCCCAATTCCAAATGGAAAACATCGCCGAATGACAAAGACTCAACGTTGCTCTGCTGATATAGAAAAGGAAAAACAATAAAAATCCGATTCGCAGATTGGCGTATTTTATGACTTCAAAATCAAAGCTTGGTCTTTTTACCAAACGTTCTTTAAAGATGAACAGTCCGCCTGTGATGAGCGAAATCATCAGCATTAAAACCATTTCTGAAGACTGAAACCAATATTTTTTCTCAGCATACACAAAAAAGTAGGCACCGCAAAGAATCGAAATTAAAACCAAAAAATAACTCATCCAGTCGATTTGATACAACGGAATCTTCTTTGTAATTCGGTGCCCTCTGAAAGTAACTAAGATTAAAAAGACGTTTAAAACCTGCAGTCCGCCCGAAACATACAACATGTATTTCCAGTCGTAATGATCGAGAAACCACACGGCGATATTCATAATAAACGGTGTAGACAACAACAGCGAACCGTAGTAAAATGAAAACCCGATAATTATGGCATTTTTTGTATTGAATTGCTCAATAAGCAATTGCCTGATCGTGATTACAGGAAGCGCCATCAGAATTCCTTCGGCAACTCTCATTAATAAAAAAACCGAAAAATTGGTTATATAAGCCGATGTAACAATCGTTATTCCGATAAGGGAATAAACTGCCATCAAATAATTTTTTGCAGGGAAAAAACTCGAAAATCGACCTTCGATCAAAATGGTTGCCAGCAGAGTTCCGTACGTTACGCACATTGCATACTGCAAATCTTCGGGCTCAATGTCCAGAAAACTCGCCGCATACGTTACGTTTGACGTGTAAACTCCCAATAAAATCATGGAATGCAGCAAACAAACGAACAAAATAATAATGATCGCCCATTTTGGAACCCATGATTTAAATATACTTTTATCTTCCATTTTATTTGTGCGCAGCAACAACCGTAATGTTCATTCCTGCTCTTAAAAAATCGGTTTGTTTGTCTTGTTCTTTTAACTGAATTCTAACTGGAATTCTTTGTTCAATTTTCACGAAGTTTCCTGTTGCATTATCTGGAGGAAGCAGCGAAAATCTCGCACCGCTCGCAGGCGATAACGAAGCTATTGTTCCCACAAAAGTTTTATCATTTATAGCATCAGCTTTTATTTCAACTTCCTGTCCAACGGTTAAATATTGCAATTGCGTTTCTTTAAAGTTGGCTGTAATCCATTTTTCTTTACTTACGATAGAAAGCAAAGACTGACCTTCTTTCACCATTTGTCCTGGCTGTAAAGTTCTTTTTCCAACCCAGCCGTCATAAGGCGCTGTGATTACCGTGTACGAAAGAAACAATGCTGCATTATCTGCAACAGCTTGTTTCGAAGCAATATTGGTTTGTGTTGTCGGAACATTCGCTTCAGCAACAGAAGTACTTAAAGAAGCCGAATGAATTCTGTTTTTCATTTCTGAAAAATGTGCCTGAGCCGATTCATAATCTGCCTTAACTTTTTCTAATTGCTGAGAAGTTGCAGCTTCTTCGCTTACTAAAGCTTTATATCTTTCGTATTCTAATTTGGTTTTCCAAAGATTCGCTTTAGCCGCTTCCAATTGCGCCTCGTTAATTGCCGTTGCACTTGCTGTATTAATTGCATTTTTCTGCGCCACAACATTGTTTTGCTCTGCGTTTTGAACATCGGCCAAAGCCACATTCAATTTCGATTTATATTCTCTGTTATCAATCACGACCAAAGTATCGCCTTTGTGCACAAATTGGTTTTCGTCAAAACGAACTTCCTGCACATAACCCGTAATTCTCGACATAATTGGCGTAACGTATTGTTCTACCTGAGCGTCATTGGTTTCTTCGTGATTTCGGTTGAACACATAAAACCAAATTCCCAAAATAACCCCGCTTACAACCAGCGTACACGCAATAATTGTTATTAGTATATGAAACGTCTTATTTCTTTTAGTTTCATTTTTTATCTTAACCATAAACTATATATCTTTTTTCTATTCTCTATTTTCTATTTTCTTATTCCAAATCTTGCTTCTTGCTTCTTTCCTCTAAGGCTTTAGCCTACTCTTTCAACATCATCTAACTTTCAGGCATAATCCCCGCCGTGTGCATCATTTCGTAATGTTTTAAAACAGCATCCAAATGCGTAGCAATTTTGTTGTATTTCGCCTGAAGCAAAGCATTATCAGCGTCGACCATTTCTGTGATTAAAACCAATTGGTTTAAGTATTTCAGTTTTACGATTCGATAGTTTTCTTCGGCTAAATCCAAAGCTTTATCAACCACAACAAACTTCTCAAGGATTTCCTGATACTGTGTATGCTCTTTGTACAACTGATCTTGAATTTCATCTTTCAAAATTTCAGTCTGCATCTTCTGTGCATCGATTTTAGTATTTGCTTTTGCCACTTTCGTTTTGTTTTTATACAAAGCCGAAAGATCAAAACGCGCCTCGATACCCACCTGACCTAAAGTGTACAAATACGGATTTGGCGGAAAGAATTTGTAGTTTGGATAATAAAAACCATAATTCCCAAAGAAATCTACAGTTGGCAGATAATTTCCTTTTACCAATTTCAATTCGGTTTTACTGATATCTAATTCCTGACTTGCCATTCGCATTTCTTCATTCTGCATGGCTTTACTCAGATAAAAATCATACGGATCTACGCCGTTCATTTCGTCCAAACTTGTAGTCGTGTCGATTGCAATTTCTTCGCTTTCCGGAATCTGAATCAACGTCTTCAGATCGTGAAGTGCGATTTTAATGTTTTTGGAGTTTGTTAACGCATTCAATTCACGATCTGAGAGTTGTAATTCGGCACGAATGACCTCGTTTTTGGTTATCGTTCCGTGTTTTTGAAGCGATTGCACTTCTTTTAATCGGTTCTGCTCTTCTTTGATGTTTTCTTCAAATATCTTTTGAAGCTCCATCATTTTGTAAATCGCCAGATAATTGGCCACAACTTGCAGCTCAATATCATTTTCTGTTTTTTCCGATTTTATTTTTGCAATTTCGTTTTCCTGATTCGCAATTTTAATCGCGTTGTTAATCTTGTTTCCAACGTAAATTGGCATTTTAAAAGTTGAATTTACCTCGTAGATTTCAGGAATTGCTTTCGTAACTTCTTTTCCGTTAAGAAAACCATCTCCTTTAAATTCTGTAATGTTGGTAATTCTAGAGTACATTCCATTAAGTTGTACATCTGGTAATCTAAGTTCTTTTCTTTCTTTGATGTTTTGCTCAGCGAGCGTAATCTCCAGTTGAGATTTAAGGACTTTTTTGTTGTTTCCCTTCGCCAGTTTCATTGCTTCTTGTAAAGAAACCGTATGAACTTCCTGAGCTTGTAAACTATTGAATACTAACACCATTAGTAAAACCAATAAGCTTCTGGGAAAACAATCTTCTTTAGAGTTTGTTTTTGTAAGGAACATGAATATTTAAAAATTTATGCTGCAAAGTTCCTTCATTTTTTCCTTGGCGGATGATTCTAAAAAGTCAATAACATATTCATTTCAGACAAATGTTAAAATTGCATTTTTCGAAAACGTTGTATTAAAGCATTAAAAAACAAACAGTTGTAAATTGTAATTATTTCACGCAGATTTATTTAGATTTTAGCAGATGGGCGCAGATTTTTTTTCTCTCGCAGATTTGGCAGATTAAGCAGATAATTTTTTTAAAAAAATCTACTTAATCAGCTTAAATTAAAAACAGATCTGTATGATATGTTTTTTGAAGTTTCACGCAGATTTAGACAGATTTTAGCAGATGAGCGCAGATTTATTTATTTTACTCTCGCAGATTCCGCAGATTGAGCAGATAAAATTTAAAAAAAATCTGCCAAATCAGCTTAAATCTAAACAAATCTGCGTGAAACAATCATTCAGCAAATTTCAAAAATCCCCAAAATCTGCGGAATCTGCGAGAGCTATTTTTTAGCATAGAATAAAAGAAAATCTGCCAAATCAGCTTAAATCACTTTAAATCTGCGTGAAATAAAACTCTATTTACCGCGCTCCAAAATTTCCTCTCCGTTTAAGTAATCAGAAGGTCTTTGGCCCAAAATCTTGAAAAAAGTATTGCTGAAAGTAGGAACACTATTGTAACCAACTTCTAGAGCTACCTCTTTAACAGAAAGCTTTCTTTCAAGCAAAAGTTCGATCGCTTTGAGGATTCTTCTAATGGTATAATATTGAATGAAAGACATTTTAAGATCTTTTTGAAATAAGCGATACAAAGAGCGTTCGCTAAAGCCAAATTCATGCGCAACATCTGCAAACAGAATGGTTTCTCCAAGATTATTTTCAATATGTCTTAGGATTTTTCCTAGTCGTTTATCTTTGGGCTGAGGTAATTCTAAAGGCAAATTATTGGTGCATATTTGAGGAAGAATCGCTTTAATGGCTTTTGCAATAACAAAATTTGGACTTCCTTTTTTCAAATCACCATTCCACTGATTGGTAAACATCATCATTTGAAGCAGTAAATTGTTCACCGGATAAATGCCTTCGCTTTTGTAGAACTCCTCTTCATCCTTTTCTACTGGAAAATAGAGATTTCGCATCATCACATGTTCCGATTTCGGTTCGATGCTGTGCTCCAATCCGGCAGGAATCCAGATAAAATGTCTTGCAGGCAAAAAGTATGATTTCGTTTCAGTAGTCACAAAAACTACATCGCCTTCTGCGTAGAGCATTTGCGCTTTGTTGTGTTTGTGTGTTGGAACAAGCAATTCTCCCATTATATCATGATGACAGTAAATGCTTTTTTTATCGGCATCTACTTTAGTGAGATAATATTTGTCTACTTTGAATGTTCCTTGTTCCATAATATAAAGATAGGAGAAATTTAACCGCAAAGCACGCAAGGTTTTTTTCCTAGTATTGCGCTTACAAACACAAAGTTCGCAAAGCTATACTAATAAACCTTTGCGAACTTTTGTAAATCTTAAAAAAAAATCTTTGCGAACTTTGCGTAAATCTTAGCGCACTTTGCGGTTAAACTACTACCACAAAGTTTATACAAAAAAAAAGCTTCTCATTAAGAGAAGCTTTTTACAAACTTAGGCGGTCTGGACGGGACTCGAACCCGCGACCCCATGCGTGACAGGCATGTATTCTAACCAACTGAACTACCAAACCCTGCGTTATTGTGGGTGCAAAAATACAACAGAATTTCGTTTCTGCAAGCGTTTTTATAAATAAAATTTTGAGATTTTTTTAATTGATTAAATTCCAATATTTTAAAAATTAAAGATTCAATTAAAAAGAAGGAAATTTCCTTTATTTAACCGCTAAGAGCGCAAAGTTAAAAGCGCAAAGTCCGCAAAGTTTTTTAAAATATAGCTTTGCGGACTTTGCATTCTTCAAAATATCTTAGTGAACTTTGCGTATTCTTTGCGCTCTTTGCGGTAAAATCTTTACGGAACTACATGTGTGATTTCTCCTTTCAGTCGAAATGACAAACTGTATGTAATTTGGAATTCATTAAAAAAAAATCCGCAAAGCTTTAAAAAAACTTTGCGGACTTTGCGTAAATCTTAGCGTTCTTTGCGGTTAAATAATTTTAGAAAACCAAATAGTCTTAAATCAAAAAAGCCATCCACAAAAGTGGAAAGCTTTTCATTGGTCTAACTACTAAACCAGCTACGAGTTACAAAGTCGTAGCAAAACAACACAACTAATCTTAGATACCGTTTTTGGGCAAAAAAGCCTTTCCATAAAGGAAAGGCTTCTCCCAATATTGCGGTCTGGACGGGACTCGAACCCGCGACCCCATGCGTGACAGGCATGTATTCTAACCAACTGAACTACCAAACCTCTGCGTTATTGCGGTTGCAAAGATATAACAGAATTTCATATCTGCAAGCCTTTTTATAAAAAAAATTAAAAATTTATTTAAAACATTATCCAAAGTTTTGTTTTTCAACCAAATATGTGGTTAATATTTTTTCAAAATTATCGCCAACATTTACCGGAACGTACTTAATTTGGTTCTTTGCACAGGTTAAAGCCAGGTTTTTAAAATACGCTTCTACCCTTTTTTCGTATTCTGCTTTTACATTGTCCGCAAAAATGGAAACCTCTTCTCCTGATTCTAAGTCGATGAATTTTCGTGGTGCATTATCAAAATCAAACTTCATTTCGGTTTGATTGTCAACCACATGAAACAAAACTACTTTATGTTTATTGTGTTTTAAATGTTGCAAAGCGTTGAATAATTTCTCGTCATCTTGCGTTTGAAACATATCGGTAAACAAAATAATCATCGAACGGCGGTGCATTTTCTCTGCAATTTGATGCAGATAGGTAATTGTATCCGTTGTTTTTTTGACTTTTGGTTGTTCTAATAATTGTTCCAGTTTATTCAAAAGCATTCTGTGATGGCGATCACTTCCTTTTTCTGGAGCGTAATATTCGTAACTATCAGAGAAAACGCTTAAACCAACGGCATCACGCTGTTTCTTTAGAATATTCATTAAAACTGCCGAAGCCAAAACCGCAAAACCAATCTTCTTTTCATAAAAAGGCTGATTCGATTTCAGTTCAGGATAATGCATCGACGACGAATTATCTACAATTAAATGACAGCGTAAATTGGTTTCTTCTTCAAAACGTTTCGTGTACAAACGATCGGTTTTGGCGAATAATTTCCAATCGATATGTTTCGTGCTTTCGCCTGCGTTATAGACTTTATGCTCTGCAAATTCGGCTGAAAATCCATGAAACGGACTCTTGTGCATTCCAGATATAAAACCTTCCACAACCTGATTCGCCAGCATTTCAAGATGCTGAAAACTCGAGACTTTCTCTATTTCCGATTCAATTTTCATTCGGTTTCTTTTTTAATATTTTGTGCTTTATAAAGCAAATCTGTCGCCATGAATAACTTGCGCTTCAAGATCGGACTAAAATTAGGGTTTTCTTTTAAGAATCGCTGTAATTCATCAAAAGCATATTTCGACGAATACTTTCCAACCGTATTGTCCAACCAATCTTTCGGAAAGAAAATATCTCCCGTGCGCTGGATCTCGTCTACCAAATCTAGTGAAAATCTAATGTATTTTTGCGCATTTTCCTGACGAAGCGGATGATTTACATTGGCTAATCCAACCGAAACCCAAGATTCTTTCTCGCGATTCGAATCATCTTTCAAAGACTCTATAAAAGCATTTCGAACTGATTCCTCTTTTGATAAGGACGGAAGCAAAAACTCAAATCGTTTTTGTTTGTCTGGATTTGATATGGAAGTTCTTGTTTTCTCCAAAATATCATCGGCTTTCGGGTGTTTGAAAATCGCCAGATTCATTGCCATATTGGTGTAATCGTCTTCGTTTAATTTCAAGCCTGTAATCGAGATTTCTCTATTCCAAACCTTATACAAACTCGCTTTTCCAGAATCTGAATACGCCACTGAACTAAATAAACCAAATAAAGTCTTTTTAATATTAGAAGATAAATTAGCTTGCAAACGCTCGTACAAAATACCCACAAGCTGTTTTTGAACTTTATTCTGCTGTTTTTCAGTGAAGAATCTCCAGTAAATCGTATTTAGATTATTAGAAACAATTCGCAAAACCAATTCGTTTTCTTCTGATTGAATTCCCTTTAAAAAACAATCAAAGGCTTGATTTGGAGCAACATTTCCAATCAAAGTGTTTTCATAAAGGTTACTGTATGCAGAAGCTCTTGCGACCTCATCTTTCAAGCTTTCAATAGTATTTAAATTATTCCCGTCAAGCGGAAAAACACCATATCCAAAACCATTATAATTGTAAATAATAGCGAGTGGTTTTTCAAGTCCGATAGCCTCTTTTAAAATTAAATTTTTATCTGTAATATTTGCCGTCAGTACTTTTATATCATTAGTATAAATAAAACCAACTTGAAAAATCTGAGGCCAAACATTATCTGATTTATCTTCCGCTTTTTGAAAAATCTCAAACTTTTTGATTTTGTTTTGAGCGTCGTATTCAATATCATCTGAAAAAATCGCTCTACCCGATTTGTTTACCCAAACCTCACTCCATTTCTTCATATCTAAAGAAGTTTCGGCATCTAGCAATTCTACCAAATTATTCCAATCGGCATTATCATTAGCATATTTCTGAATGTATTTTTGGATTCCTTTCTGGAAAGGTTCTTTTCCCATTGAAGCTTCTAACTGACGCATCATAATGGGTGCTTTGTTGTAAATCATAGCACCATAAAGCGAACCGGCATCTTTCAAATTTGCCAAATGCTGTCTTATCGGATGTGTTCCTAAAGATCGATCTTCCGCGTAAGCGCTAGGATAATGTGCCGTAAAAAACTGTAAATTATGATTGACTTTCGGGAAAATCGGATTCATGATTTTGTCTGCCATAAAATTGGCAAAAACCTCTTTCATCCAAACATCGTCAAACCATTTCATCGTAACCAAATCGCCAAACCACATGTGTGAAGTTTCGTGCGCAATTAATTTTGCTCGGTTTAATTTTTCGCTATCCGTTGCGCTGTTGTCCAAAAACAAAGTGGATTCTCTATATTGAATCGCGCCAACATGTTCCATTCCGCCATATTGAAAAACGGGAATCGAAGCGAAATCCAACTTCTGAAAAGGAAATTTATAATTGGTATATTTTTCTAAAAAATCTAAAGATTGCTGATGCAAATTGAAAATCGTATCGACACTTGCTTTTATTTTATCAGCACTATTTTCACGATACAGCATCGTCATCTCCATATTTCCCGGCTTTTGTTTTACGCTGTTGAATTTTCCCGCTACAAACGAAAACAAATACGTACTCATTTTGTCTGATTCTCCAAAAGTGTACGCTGTAAAATTCCCTTTTTCAACTTTCTCTTTCACATCGGCTCCAGCCAAAACCTTCCAATCTTTTGGCACTGAAAGGCTTAATTTGTAAGTCGCTTTTATATCGGGTTGATCGAAACAAGGAAACAAAGTACTTGCACGATCTGGAACCAACAAAGTGTATAAAAAATCGTCGTTTCTGTTCAAAGACAAATTTCCTGCAATGAAAGAAATGGAAATGGTGTTTTTTCCTGAAATCAAACTTCCAACAGGAATTATGATATGTCCTTTTTCATGAACAATAGTAATCTTTTTTCCGTTTGCCGAAACTTCTTTTATGTTTTGAGATTTCTCTTTAAAATCTAAATATAACGGCTGACTCAAATCAGAAAGAGCCAAATTTAAAACTAAGTGAGAATTAATATCTTCAATTTTCTGATTTGGAATATCAAAATTCAAGACGTATTGAACATTAGCAATCTGATGCTTTCTAAACTGAGACAATTGCTCTGAAACACCATTTTCTAAAACAAGATTTTGTTTTGTTTTTGATTGCGAAAGTCCAATGGTAATTACCAAAAAGAAAGCAAGAAAGGAGTAGAAAATTTTCATTTTTAAGGAATATAAGATTTGCTAAAATAGCAAATACGCTGATTTTTTACAAACAATTACCGCAACAACGTTGCATTTAAAAATAAGATTTCTATATTTGCAACACTATTGCATTAATTCTCGAATGAAAAAGAAACTTAGAATTATAAATCTACTAATGCCACTGATCGTATTGTTCGCAATACTTTTTCCGGTTGTGCATTCGTATGAGCATATTCTAGATACGCATTCGCAGAAAGAAAAACTAGAATTTTCGGTTTCAGAAAAACCACAATTCAAAACCAAACTGCATTCGTTTCATAAATGTTCGATTTGCGATTTTAAGTTTAGCGCAGTTGGCACATTAGAGTTTACTGCTTTTCAATTTTATAAAAATAGTGCAGTTGTAAAACATCTTAATTTTTACAACGAACAGCATTTTGCATTTTTTAAAGGGTCTTTATTCTCACTTCGAGCCCCTCCTGTTTTTACACTTTAATTTTTTGTGCGCTGATTGCTTGACAATTGGGGTATTGATTCGTTTTTGATAGTTTTAAATCCTAAACATTTCATTGTAATCTCATTCATTTTCAGGAGTTAATGCGTTGTATTGACGATACATTTTTGCATTGAAATTTAAAATTTCTTTGTCGAAATATTGCTTTTACTGCACAAAAAATCCCTTTTCAAATTTTATCGATTACGGCATTTAAACTAAGACTTAATTGAGGTTTTTAGTTTGTGATGTGCTGTTTTTAATCAGTCAGAAGATGGTTTCACCCCGCTGGGGCTCTTTTCTGAACGGTAAATCTATATCTATAAATATCTTGTCCCTCTGGGACTTGAATATTGGAATCATAACACCTTTTTGTAACCCAAATACTCTTTATAAAATGATCAAAATCAAATCAGAAAAAATGAAAACAACAAAACTCATTTTGGCTTCGGTTTTTGCTGCAATTGCTTTTACAGGTTGTAGCAACGACGATTCCGAACAAACACAAGCCATTCCTGCGATTGACAAAATCGAATTGGGGCTTGGAAACAACGAAACCGCCACTATTGGCGAAGATTTCCATTTCAATGCGGAAGTTACTGCTGCAGACAAAATCAAAAATGTACAAGTGAAAATTGTACAAAAAAGCACGGAAACCTATTCAAAAGCCTGGTCTCACGAAATTACTTGGACGCAATATGCAGATGCCAAAAACGCAACGGTTCACAAACATTTTGACATTCCAGAAGATGCTGTTGAAGGTAAATATGATTTCATCATTATCATCAACGATCAAAACGGAAGCAAACTGGAAGTAACGAAAACCATCACGATTTACAAACTAGAAAATATTCCTGTAAATCCTGTGGCTTCTGTGTTTACCCTTTTTATAAATGATTCTTTTATGTATCGAAAAGGCAAATTTTCTGATGCCAATGCGAAGTACAAAAACAACGACATTTTCAGTTCGCAAGTAACACTTGAAGGCATAAAAGGCGACGGAATTATGTATTTGCTTTTAATCAATAAAAACGCCAAACACAATCCAGAAAGCGTTGATCAAATTGATTTCAAAAAAGTAATCGTTTATGACGTCATCGAACATAAAAATGTAGCCGATGCAAGTCAGTTTTCTAATGTTCCATGGGATGGCGTAAAGTTTACAAGAGA
The DNA here is from genome assembly GCF_020026915.1 of Flavobacterium potami. Lineage (GTDB taxonomy): Bacteria > Bacteroidota > Bacteroidia > Flavobacteriales > Flavobacteriaceae > Flavobacterium > Flavobacterium potami. The sequence goes on from NZ_JAINUY010000005.1 coordinate 370,442, forward strand.
AAAACCAAACCTGATAATTGGCGCTGCTAAAGACAACAATGCTCCTGTTCAACAAGATTTAATAGCTAATAAATCTTGGACAACCGGCGATTATACTTTCTTGGTTTTGTATAAAAACACGACTTACAATATCAATTTTTCTCAATCAATTGATCTTCCATTTGCACTTTAATTCCAATCAAAAAAAATGAAAAAGATATCCTTTTTATTAGGCGTTTTTGCTTTGGCTTTTATTTCTTCTTGTTCTAGCGATAATGCAGAAATCGATACTGAATATCCTGTAATTGATATAACTGGATCAGATGCTTTTCCAATTCAATGCAGTACAATTGAACGTGGAAAAACCTTCACTTTCAAAGCTACTTTTAATGATAATGTCGAATTGGGTTCTTATAGTTTGGACATTCATCACAATTTCGATCATCATACACATAGCACGGAAGTCACAACTTGTGAAACCGAAGCGGTGAAAAAACCTGTAAATCCAATGCTTTTCATCAACAATTACACTATTCCAAATGGCGTGAAAACTTATGAAGCAACAGCGCAAATTACCATTCCTGCTGATGTTGATCCTGGCGATTATCATTTTATGATCAGACTAACGGACAAAGAAGGCTGGCAAACGCTGAAAGGTTTAAGTATTAAAATTTTATAATCAGAATTTAATGAAGAATGCCCAATTCCTTTATTGGAAACATTGTTTTTTACTCGCTTGTTTATTGATTTCATCTGAAGTTGTTTCTCAAAATAAGCCTTCAGAAAAAAAGCCTGAAATTAAAGAACTCAACGAAGTTATTGTCAACGGAAATGCAGCTGAAAAACGCAAAAAAGAAGAATCACTAAATGTTGAAACTGCAAACAGCAGTTTTATTCAGCGTAATCTTGGCGGGAGTTTGATGCAGTCTTTAAAGAAATTGCCTGGCGTTAAAACCATTTCCATTGGTTCTGGAGGTTCAAAACCGCTGATTCGAGGTTTGAGTTTTAATCAGGTAATTGTGGTTGAAAACGGTTTGAAACACGAAGGCCAGCAATGGGGCGCCGATCACGGTCTGGAAATCGATCAATATGCCGTAAACCGAGTAGAAATCATAAAAGGACCTTCTTCATTTATTTACGGATCTGATGCTGTAGGTGGTGCGGTAAATATTAAACCGCTTCCTCTTCCTTCCAGAAATTCTTTTGGCGGAAGTGTTGACCTTACAGGAAAAAGCAATAATGCGCTATTTGGAAGTTCTGTCAATTTATATGGGAGAAATGAAAACTGGTTTTTCGATTCTCGAGTAACGACAATGGATTACGGCGATTATCGTGTTCCGACCGATGTGGTTCAAGTCTATAGTTATACGGTTCCGTTGTATAAAAATCATTTGCGAAATACAGCTGGACGCGAACTCGATTTTCATTTCAGCACGGGTTATTCTGGAGAAAAATTAAAGTCGGTTTTTTATTTCAGTAATGTTCACACCAAAAGCGGCTTTTTTGCGAATGCGCACGGACTCGAACCTAGAAATGTCGATATCGAATTGCATGATAAATCGAGCCGAGATATTTTGATGCCGTATCAGCAAGTCAATCATTTAAAAGTGAGCAATACGACTTCTTTTCAACTAGGAAATCATTCTTTTGAAACGCAGATTGGTTTTCAGAAAAACTTTAGGAGAGAATGGAGCCATTACGTCAATCACGGTTATATGCCTCCAATTTATCCAGATAATATGTATGCGCCAAAAGATTTGGAACGCCAATACGATAAAGATGTTTGGTCGTTTTCGGCTAAAGATGAATTTACTGTTAATCGCCATCAAATTACAATTGGAACTAATGTCGTGGCACAAGAAAATGCCATTGGCGGATGGAGTTTTTTGATTCCAGCTTTCACACAATTGAATGCAGGTTTGTTTGCTTATGACAAAGTTGAACTTAATGAAAAATGGTTTCTTCACGGTGCCGTTCGTTACGATTATGGTACAATCAAAATGAAATCGTATTACGACTGGTTTGAAAGTCCAGTTTCAGAAAACAATCAGACGCAATTGGAATATTTACAGCGTTCTGACGATTTGACCAAAACATTCAACAGTTTTACTTGGTCGGCTGGGGTAAATTATAATCCTGGAAATTTGACTTTGAAAGCCAATTTAGGTTCAAGTTTTAGAATGCCAATTGCTAAAGAATTGGCTTCAAACGGTGTCAATTATCATTATTTCAGATTCGAAAAAGGAAATCCAAATCTCGATGCAGAACGTTCGTATCAATTGGATTTGGGAATGGAATGGCAACAGCAAAACTGGTCTTTTCAGCTGACACCATTTGTGAATTATTTTCCGAATTTCATTTATTTAAATCCAACTTCAGCGCATGATATTTATTATGGAGCCGGAAATCAAGTTTTTCAATATGAGCAGAGTAAAGTATTCCGTTATGGTGCAGAATTCCAGACACGTTATTATTTCCTAAAATCTTTAAGTGCAGAAATCGCGGCAGAATATCTTTATTCCGAACAAAAATCGGGAAGCAAAAAGGGTTATACACTTCCGTTTTCGCCACCTCCTTCTGTTTTGTTCGGATTGAATTACGAGCCTCAAACAGGCTTTTTAAAAGATTCTTATTTCTCTTTCGATTATCGCCTTACAGCCGCACAAAACCATATTGTTCCGCCTGAGAAAAAAACAGCCGAAAGTCATGTTTTTAACGTGGCTTTGGGAACCAAAATAAAAACGGGAAAAGAGACTATCAGCGTCAATGTTCAAATCCAAAACTTATTCAATACAAGATATTTAAATCACACAAGCTTTTACCGACTTATCGAACTTCCTGAAGCGGGAAGAAACATTATTGTTTCTATGAAAATTCCGTTTTCGTTTTCGCGATAAGCATACCATTCAAAACTCAATTATTTACAAATTTTAAACCCTTTATTACAATGAAAAACAAGTTTTACAAACTCCTATTTTTATCTGTTTTATCGCTTTTTGCGGTTTCGTGCAGCAACGACGATGACAATCACGATGACCACGATCACGATCATGAATCTGAAGAACATACATTCGTTAGAGTTTTACTTTCTGACGAAAAAACAGCTGAGTTAACGCTTTTTGATCCGCATGAAGATAAAATCAGTTCTTTTACTGCCAAGTTTGCTAAATCGTCTTTGTACACCACAGAATCTGGGCGTTATGCCGGAATTGTTCACAGAGACAATAATTTCGTAGAAACTTTCGACAGCGGACTAGAATTACACGGAGACCACATCGATGTTGATGATGTTGCCAAATTTGGAGTTTTAGCGACAAGCGCATTAAAACCAACGCATTTTAAAAGTAAAATTGGAGAAATTCTAACTTTTAATGACGGAGACGGAACACTTTCTGTTGGTAAAGAAGCAGATGTTCAAAAAGCTGGCGCAACGTTCAAAACAATCAACGCAGCTTTATTGGCGCATCATGGTGCAATGGCTACTTTTACAAACGGAACTTACGCCATTACCGAAAAAGACAATTCGGTTACCGGAACGCTTCCTGAGAAAGTAAAAATCATTGACAATACAGGAAAAACACTTTTTGATGCTAAACTTCAAACCAAAGGAATTCATGGAAATGCTTCAGATGGAGTTTACGCAGTTTTCGGTTCTTCTAGCGGCATTTTAGTGGTAGAAAGCAACGGAAACCAAAAACTAATCGATCATCCTGCAGATTTTGGAACAGCTTGGTTTGGAACTATTTTAGAAACCGCTTCAGCTGGAAAATTCATCGGATTTACTGCTGCAAAAGGTGCTTATTTAATTGATGTTGTTGCTAATACGGTAAAACCAATTATCGCCAACACGACAATTATGCAATGTAAAGTAAGTTACGATCATAAAAAACTAGCTGTTTTATTGCATTCAGGAGATTTTAAACTTTACGATATCAGTAGTTTACAAGTTGCAAAAGAAGTTAAAGCAACTTCCGAAACCGCTACAGATGCAACCTTAAAACCTCAAATGGCTGTAACAGATCGTTTTGCTTATATCACTTCGCCAGCAACGGGAGAATTATTACAAGTAAATCTAGTTACATCGGCAATCAAAAAGAAAAAGGTTTCTAACACACCTTATATGATTACGATTTTAGGTTATGAAAGCAGTGAAACGCATAACCACTAATTCATTATTTTAAAAATAAAAAAAACGGCGTTCCAAAAGAGCGCCGTTTTCTATTTCAAACGAAAAAGGCTTGACAATCGTCAAACCTTTTCCTTTACTAATTCAAAGCTATCCAAAAAAAGAATTATTCTGTTTGTTGAAAATCAAAGCTTAAATCTCCTGCGTTATAATTTGCAGAAACATTTGTTGGAAAAGTCTGTGTTGTACCACTTAACCATCTGTACTCATTGAATGTAATGTTTCCTGCTACGATAGGATAAACTACATTCGAATTGTCTGCTTTGTTCTTTTTGTACCAATCATTAGAGTTCATAGAAATGAGGTATTTTTTGTCTTTCTCTAAAGCTAATTCGCTGATTTCTTTAGTAAATTTTAAATCGGCTGTAGCAACGTTTATCATTTCTGAGCGCAATACCGTTTTTGTTGTATAGTCCCAAATCGTTACACGAACTGACGGATTTGTTGCTGGAAGTTTTAAGGTAATGGCATTAATTTTTCCTTTTACAGTCGGCGTAAATGCCAAACCAAATTCGTAATCTCCAGAATTAATAAAGTTGGTTACTGTAGTAAAACCTGTTGCTGTATAATAAGCATCTAGTGGATTTTCTGTTGGATATGTTTTTTTATCGTCTTTATCACTGCTGCATGAAATGGCCAAAATAGCGGTTACTAAAACGGTAATAATGGTTTTAAAAGTTTTCATAATAATAATTTTGATTAGTTTTTATTGATATTGGTTGTTATAGAATTACGGTTGAATATTCAAACGATCACAAACTTCTTCGTAGCTCATTTTAGAGTAATCTACTTTGGTAGTTTTTGAAGTGGCTGCAGTCGCTCCTCCTGGAATTAAAATATAACGATAGTTAAGAGAAGCCGGAAGCGCTACAGTTGTACCGTCATTTGCATGTTTGAATCGGAAAATTTTGATCGTATTAAGGCTTGCAATAGGCGTAATAGTGTTAACTGAACCTCCCGCTGTTGAAGTGTAAGGAAGTGTATACACATTAGTTCCTGATCCAAAAGACATATACACTAAAACAGTTCCTTTGGCCATAATATCTGCTGTAAGTTGCGGTACAGCAAAAGAAGTAGACAATCCTGATGTTCCATCTATTGTTTCTGGTGTTCCCGCCGGGGCGTTGATCCATGCGCTATAAATAACATTTGCTGATCCCGCTGGTCCTGCCGGCCCTACTGCACCGTCAACTCCATCCGTACCGTCATCTGAACTGCAGGCAATTGTTGAAATAGAGATTAGTAAAATAAAAAAAATGGTCTTAAACGTTTTCATAACATTTTGGTTTTAAAAAATTAATTAAATAGTTCTTTTTTAATTTAATAGCTTTTATTTTTGCAATAATCAGAAAGGCAGTTTCTTTCCTTTGTGATTGAATTACAAGACAAATTTGCAGCAATAAGTTCAAGCTAAAAACAGCCAATAGACGAACAACATTTTAAATAGACAGACGACATAAATTAAGTTTGAATGATGACGAAATACACTTGTATTATAATTGATGATGACGAAATAGACAGACTTACGGCAGTTTCGTATGCCAAGAAATTCCCTGTTCTAGATATCTTAGGCGTTTTTGAATCGGCTGAAGATGCTGTTCCTTTTTTAGAAAAAGAAAAAATCGACATTCTGTTTTTAGATATCGATATGCCGGGATTAAACGGAATCGAATTTAGAAAACAAGCTTTGGATATTCCGGTTTGTGTCTTTATAACTGCACATCCTGAACATGCCGTAGAAAGCTTTCAAATCGAAACATTAGACTTTATCGTAAAACCTTTGAAACTGGATCGTTTTACACAAACCATAAATCGTATAGAAGAATTTATGGAAATCAAACTAAAGGCCTCTTTGTTTGAAGCCAGTATTGGCGGCGATACCATTTATATTAAGGAAGGACACGAGCAGACAAAAGTCAAACTTCATGAAATTTTATATCTCGAAGCTTTAAAAGATTATACTTTGGTAGTTACAGACCGAAAAAGGCATTGCGTGCTTTCGAGTATTGGAAATTTATTGAAAGAAGATCATTTTCAATCCTTCATTCGTATTCACAGAAGTTATGCTGTACAGAAACAATATGTTCAAAAGATAAATTCAACTGAAATTATCCTGAATAATAATGCCGTAATTCCGATTGGAAGAAGTTACAAAGAGAACTTAAACCTGATGGCATGAAAAATTTGAAGTTCCTGCTCTTTCTATTCATTAGTTTTAATGCTTTTGCCCAGCAGGAACCCAATCTGGCACGTTATAAAACGACAGACGAAAAACTTCAAATCTGGTTAAAGTATACCGAAAAAATTTTAGAAAATGAAAATTATGCCAAGCTTATAACTGCTGCAGACAAAGGAATTGCAATTTCTAAAAATCATAATGTTTATTTAAGTCGATTCTATATACAAAAAGGACTTGGTTATGAATTTACCAACAATCAATATCAGAAAGCCTTAGTTAATTTTGAACTTGCCTGGAAATATGCCCGTAAAGCCAGACATTTAAAGAATGAAACGACTGCTATAATGCGTCTTAACTATGTTTATTATTCCGTTCAGGATACTGTAAAAGGCAAATCTTTATTGAAATATATTAAACAAGTTCTCGATACGACGAAGAATATCAATACTAAATCAGTCTTAAATGGAAGCATTGCAGAATACTATCAGAATAATTCTGAATACGAAACTTTCATTAATTATCAATTAAAGTCGATTGGGTATAAAAAACTACTCAAAAAAAGTATTGCCAACCAAGAAAACATTGGCATATCGTATCTTCAAATTGGGAGTGCTTATACCAAAATGAAGCAGTTTCCAAAAGCTATTGAGTACTTTAATGAAGTAAGGCCGTATCTCAAAGACTCTCCCTATGTAATGGCTTATTTATGCAATTATTACTTGCATAGTTATGTTGCTTTAAAAGAAAAAGACAGTATCCGTAAATATTACAATCTTGTTTACTCGTATCCGACAGCAAAAGATTCTCTCTTTATTAATTTAAGTTTTGCCAACAGAAGTATGTCCGAATATTCTGCAGGCGAAGGCAACATCAATAAAGCCTATGAGTATGCTAGAAAATCGGTTTCGTTTGCAGAAAAATCAAACGATCCAGACATCATAATGGAAGCCAATACGAATTACGGAAAGGTTTTAAACGAAAAAGGAGAACACAAAAAAGCAATCCAAGTATTAAAAAAAGCATCTGAAAAGGCTCTTAAATATGACAAAGAATCTTTTGTTATGATTAATAAAAAGCTTTCTCAAAGTTATGCAGCATTGGGACAATGGAAAGAAGCTTATTATTACAACGAAATTTACAGTAAAAATAACGATGAAATGATGGCGCAGTCTGCCAAACAAAACATCGCCAATGCCGAAGCCCGATTTCAAAACAAAACCAAAGCACAGGAAATTAAAAATCTTTCGACCGAAAATGCTATAAAAAACATTCAGATTGCAGAAGCCAAACAACAGCGTATTTTCCTGATTTCGGGAATTGCTCTGGTTTGTATCATCGGATTATTGCTATTGAAACAAAGTCAGAGTAGAAAGAAAACCAATTTAAAACTTCAGGCTTTAAATCAGGAATTGGACGACGCCAATAAAATAAAGGCTAGATTTTTTAGTATTTTAAATCATGATCTTCGAAGTCCTATTTCGAATCTGATTCATTTTTTACATCTTCAAAAAGAAAATCCGGAATTGATTGATGAAGAAACGGCAATTCGAATGCAGCATAAAATTACAACCGGAGCCGAAAATTTATTGTCTTCTATGGAAGATATTCTGCTTTGGAGCAAAGGACAAATGGAGAATTTTAAACCTCAGTTTAGAAAAACGGAAATTGCAGTTTTATTTGAAGAAACAGAAAAGCATTTTTCGAATATCGACCACATCGAAATTGTTTTTGAAAACCCTGAAAACATCATTTTAGAAACAGACGAAAACTACCTCAAAACGATTATTCGAAATCTTACCGGAAACGCCATCAAAGCTTTAGACAAAACTCCAAATGCCAAAATCGTTTGGAAAGCCTGGCAGGAAAATCAGAAAAATTATCTTTCCATAACTGATAATGGTCCGGGAGGAACACAAGAAAAATTCAAAGCTCTGTATGACCAATCAGAAGTTATCGGAATCAAATCAGGTTTGGGCTTGCATTTAATTCGCGATTTAGCAACGGCAATTAACTGCAAAATTGAAGTTTGTTCAAAGCCCAATTCTGGAGCAACATTTACCATAATTTTTGAATGAAAGTTTGCCACAAATTACACGAATTTTCACGAATTAAATTTGTGCCAATTTGTGCAATTGCTGCGTCAGTTCGCTATCGCTTGGGTCGTGGCGAAAAAATCTCGACACAATAATTTGGCAATGTCAATTAACTGCAAAATTGAAGTTTGTTCAAAGCCTAATGCTGGAGCAACTTTTACTATAATTTTTGAATGAAAGTTTGCCACAAATTACACGAATTTTCACGAATTAATTTTGTGAAATTAAAAGATCCTATTTTGCTTTTTTTAAATAAAAATTAGTGCCAATTTGTGCAATTCGTGGCTGAAAAAAAATCCAATAAAAAAGGTCTGACTTTCGTCAAACCTCTTTTATATCAATCGTAATCTGAGATTACAATAAAGCGTCTAAACTATCTGCGTAGGCTTGTTTCGGAGCTACTCCTACTTGTTTTCCTACTACTTCACCATTTTGAAACACCAAAACGGTTGGTATGTTACGCACACCATATTTTGCAGCAAATTCTTGGTTAGCATCTACATCTACTTTACCAACAACTACTTTACCAGCGTACTCTTCGCTCAATTGGTCAATGATTGGACCAACCATTCTACAAGGACCACACCATGCTGCCCAAAAGTCTACCATTACTGGTTTATCTGATTTTAAAACTACTTCATCAAAAGTAGCATCTGTTATTGCTAATGCCATAATATATTAAGATTAAAATTAGGTCTGAAATATTTAACTTTCAAACTACAGTACAAATTTAAAAATTTAAAATAAATCAAACACCATTACTAAATTAGTTTTCATTATAAATGTATTGTCATTAATTATCAACTGTATAGAGGGTTTCATTTGTTTGAAATTACAACTTATTCTACTGAAAACCAACCCAATAATATGTTAATCTTTTTTGTAGTATCTTTAATACTCCAAAAATTTGATTCAAATGCCACAAACTTTACTTCAAATAAAAACCTTTCTTCAATCTCATTCTTTTAAAAAGTATGCCAGACGTTTTGGCTTTTTCATTCTCGGATTAATCGGAATTCTTTTAATTGCCTGCAGCGCTTTATCGGTTTATTTCAATCAGAATAAAAAAGAAATTATTGCAAAAGTCAATCATAAAATCAACGAAAACATAAATGGTAAATTTCATATAACCGACTTTCATTATAAGTTTTTGACTGGTTTTCCGAATTTTACTTTGGCTTTAAAAGAAGTTGAAATCAAAGACAATCAATGGGCAAGTCACAAACATACTTTGTTGAAAGCAAAAGAAATCGAAGCACGTTTGAACATTTGGAGTTTATTGCAAAAGGAAATCAATATTCATAAAATATTAATCAACGACGCTCAGATTTACATTTATAAAGCCGAAAACGGATATTCGAACGTCAATATCTTTAAATCGAAAAAGAAGAAAACGCCAAGCCATAACGAAAAACCAGAAACAACAATTGATTATGTCAACCTCAACAATGTTCATGTAATTATTGACAATCATTTAGGTCACAAATTATTCGATTTTGATGTAGCCAATTTAGAATCGAAAGTGGATTATGAAGATGATAATTGGCAGACGAATTTGTATTTGAAAACCAAAATAAACAGTCTGGCATTTAATACCGTTCACGGAAGTTTTGCCAAAGAAAAAGTGCTGGAAGGAAATTTTGACATTTCGTATGCCGAAGCACATCAAAAAATAAATATTAAAACGCAGAAGTTAAAAATCGGTTCTGATGTTTTTGATATTACGGCTTTCTTTAATATCGGAAAAACCAATTCGCTATTCGGAATCAATATTGGAACGGATATTTTATGGCGAAATGCTTCTAATTTATTGTCTGGAAATATTAGTACCAAACTCAATCAGTTTGATTTAAAAAAACCGATTAAAGTCAACTGCGATATAAAAGGCGATTTGAATGTAGAAGGCGATCCGAAAATCGTGGTTCAGGCCGATATCAGAAATAACGAATTGACCATTCCTGACGGTTTGTTTACTAATTGCTCTTTCAAAGGAATTTTTACCAATAATTTCAAACCCCAAAATGGGTTCAACGATCCGAATTCGGCTATTATTTTGACCAATTTTAAGGCCGATTATGAAAATATTCCCCTGACAATTGCACAAGCGACAATCAATAATCTCGAAAAACCAATTGCGACTGGAATTGTAACTTCTGATTTTGACATTTCAAAACTCAACGGAATGATGAATGAAAAAATCCTTCATTTTGAAAGCGGTCATGCCAAAGCCAACTTGAAATTTCAGTTTGATATTGTCGATTTGTACATCAACAAACCTCGTGTTTTAGGTGGCGTTGACATCGAGGATGCTACGTTCGATTATCTTCCGAAAAATATTCGTGCTGAAAAAACGGCGGTACAATTATCGTTTACAGAACAAGCGCTTTACATCAAAAAAATTGCTTACAAACACAAAAAGAACATCATTCGTATCGACGGAAAAATCGATAATTTCCTGAATCTCTATTACGACGCACCCGAAAAAATGGTGGTAGATTGGAATATTTACTGCCCGAATATTGATGTAAAACAGTTTTTAGGTGTTTTAAAAAATTCGCCTTCTCAAAAAATGGCTCAAAAGAAATCCGCTAAAAAGAATGTCAATTTTACCAATCAGTTGAAATCGGTTATTGAGAAATGTACGGCCGTGGTTAATCTAAAAGCAGACAAAATCACGTACGGTTCGCTGACCGCAACCAATACCAAAGCCACTTTGCAAATGCTCAATTCCAAACTCTTGCTTAAAAATGGAACGTTACAAACTTCTGGAGGAAACATTACCTTTAATGGCGCGATTCAGCCCAGCGGAAACCATTATATTTTTAGTTCTACGGCACACGTAAACCGAGTAGATATTGCAAGCTTTTTGAAGTCTTTCAATAACTTCGGAATCAAGTCTTTTAGTCCGAAAAACATTCGCGGGCGCTTGAGCAGTAACGCCAATGTTACTGGCTTAATGAGCAGCAAAGGCGATTTGATTGTCAATTCGATGCGAGGAAAATTAGATTTTAATGTCAACCAAGGTGCGTTGTTAAACTTCGAACCGATTATGAAAGTCGGTAAATTTGCTTTTCCGCTTCGTGATGTCGAGAATATTACGTTCAGCGATTTATCGGGTTCGCTGAATCTCCGCGGCGAACAAGTCGACATTAACAAACTCACCATAAGTTCCAGCGTCTTAAACTTCGATGTAGACGGAATCTATTCTTTCGGCCGAGGCACGAATCTCGCACTTACCGTTCCCCTAAGAAACTCAAAAAACGATGCTAAATTGGCGACAAAAGAAGAACGTAAAGAGGTTCGAGAACGTGGTATTGTGCTGCATTTGATTGCTTATGATAATGAGGGGAAGATTAAGGTTAAGTGGGGGAAGAGGGATAAATCATAGTTTAAAAGATATTTTTTAATTATAGAAAACGTCAATTAGGAATGGTTGGCGTTTTTTGTTTTTAAATGAGGCCAATTGTAAGCGGTTCATTTTAACTTACTAAATTACATTTGATTAATCGTAAAGTGTAAAACTCATCTGTCAACAAAATGAAATATTTAGCAGAAATAATTTTCGGAAAAGAGCAAGTAAGAAAGTTTCATAAAAATCAACCTTTAAATGATTTTGAAAAAATAATTAATTTAAAGAAATACAATTTTGAATCCCGTGAAGAAAGAAATGCATTTTATAAAGGAATTGGAGAAGCAATGGGTTGGCTTGACTTTGAAATTATTAAGGAATTTGAAGAAAAAATCACCGAAGAAAAAGAAGACGAAGATAAATTTGATTATTGGTTATTCATAGAAAAATATTACCCAAATTACTCGCATTGTGATAGTGTTTTACTAAGTGATATATTGACTAGAAAACTTGTTGGAGAAGAAATTTGTGAACAAGACGAAGAATATATAAAAAATTGGAATATAAGGAATGAATTGTTTGAGGTAGACAAGGAATTGCTTTGCAAGGCTTTTGAAAATTATTTCAATACTGCATATCCTGAAAATTTTTCGTAGATAAAATTGTTTGTAAACTGCCTTAAAACATAATTTGAGGCAGTTTATAAAAGCTGAATTCAATAAAAATTTATATCTCTTCTATTCCTAATGCTTTAAATAATTCAAAAGTTCCATTATACATAAATTCTGGTCTTGTAACATCTTCATTATTTCCATGAGGAATATAAACAATCATTCCTTGTCTTGCTCTGGTCAATAAAACACGGTAAGAATTAATCAGATAATTTTCTATTTCAGGCTTCATAATATTTTTCCAGCTTGTTCCGGTGAATTTTCGATAATTCCATTCATTATTATCATAAAACAAATCTCCATCCCAAGCAACACAAGCCCAATCTAATTCTAATCCCTGAATGTCAAATTCTGTAGCAACCTCTTCTAAAAAGCATGAAGATCTAATATCATCTTTATGATTTAGAAACCAGATTGGAGCCTTAATTTTAGCTTTGACATTTAATCCAAATGGTCTTAAGCGTATTCCACCAGATGATGCAATTATTCCAATTCGTTCAGAACCTTTAGCCGATTCTCTTAACCACTTTCTTGCCTTATCTAAGTCACGAGTAATTTTAATTGGATAATTTTCTTCAATTTCATTTTTATAAATATTTATGGCATTCTCAAAATTATTATAAATTACCTCTTCGATAAAATTTGACAGTTGCTCACTTCTAAAAGATCTCAAGGATACTGATAAGTGTAATCCTTTTCTCTCTTTAGAATTAACCTTCTTAAGGATGTTTCCAATGTTCTCGTCTTTAATATAATTTCTATCTTTCAAAATTTGTGGCGAATAAAAGATACTCCAATCTTTAAATTTATTTTCAAAAGGTCTTATCCATTCTTCTAATCCAGCTTCTCCAGTATTTATTTCCTGTCCTCCACCAATTAAACAAACTATTGTACACCAATCCCGATGTCTATTCATAACTTCAATAAGAAATTCAGGTTCGGATGTATTAAAATTAGATTGAAGATTTTTCTTTTTCATAAAAGCAGTTGCTTTTTCCTTTGTCCAAGCCCTCTGAGCTTCATCAAAAATAGTCACCTTTTCAAAGGGAGCATTCAGATTATTTAATGAAGCATCTCTAAAATGATGAATATTTTGTATAAATGATTTAACATCTGACAATGCTGCTTTTTTGGTTGTATTAATTCCCTTATTTTTATCAGATTTTACTTTATCTCTGGCTAATGCCTCTCGCAAAACATCAACTAATGGTCCGTTTCCCGAAAGAAAAACAGCATGTTCTTCTTTCTCATAATCAGAACGAAGATTTGCAATATTCAATCCGGCTAAAGTTTTTCCAGCTCCAGGAACTCCAGTTATAAAACAAATTGATTTTTTTTTATATTTTTTTGAACAATCAATAATATCATTAATACATTGTGAAGTCTTAGACAGATCATCGTCTCCTGCTTCATATTTTGTAATATCTTCTACTTTATGATTATTATATAATGCTGTCGCCGCTTCGATAATAGTTGGAGTTGGTTTATATATTGAGTTTTCCCATTCCTCCCAATCAATTTTATCAAATTGATCGAAATTTTGCAATGTTTTTTCAATAACTTCAGATAAATTATTTTCATTTGCGAAAATAGTCTCATATAAATTATCTATAGAATTTGTATAAATATTTTCAATACTTTTTCCCTTATCTACAACTAAAATGGGAACAATAATTTTATTATGACTTCTCTCATGAAAATTATTTAAATCTAACCCATAATCAAAAGCCTGTTCTATTGCATGTTTATCGTATTTTTTGGAACCAATTTTAAATTCAATAACAAAAATACAATTGCTAATAATTAATATATTATCAACTCTTTTTCCCATTCTGGGAATGGTAAATTCAAAATAAATTTTGCCTGTAAAATTTGCAAGTCCTTTCTTTAAAATTGGTATTTGAGATAGCCATGCATTCGTTTGTTGCCTTTTTAATTCACTATGAAGATCACTTTTAACTATTGTGCCACAAATGCTATCATTATCTTTAGTAATGAATTCACTTATCAAACTAGAATAATAAAATCTATTCATCGAAAAGATCTTTAATTTTAACATTCAGAGCTTTTGCCAATCTCTCTACAACTTCAATAGAAACGTTTCTTTCACCTTTTTCAATTGTTGGTAAATATGTTCTATCAATCTCCGCTAAATTTGCAAGCTTTTCTTGCGATAAACCTTTAAGTTTTCTTAGCTCTTTAATTTTGAGTCCGAATCTTTGTTTAATATCCATACTAACAAAAGTTGGAAAATGTGGACTTTAAAACAACGGAGTATAGTCGGCTTTTTAGTCGATGTATAAATAAAAACTTAGTTTGAATTACATTTAAGAAATTATTATTTTTTATTTTTTTTCAAGGAAAAATAAATTTGTAAAAGATTTCATAATATTTCCTTAACTCACTTGGCTTTCTCTTTAAAAATAAATAAGTTTGAGAATGAATCATTAAATATTATCCGTTATGAAAGTACAAATCAACACCGACAAAAACATTGAAGGAAGCGCAAGATTAGAAAGTTATTTTTCTGGAGAAATAGAAAAAAGCTTGAATCGATTTGAAGATAAAATTACCCGTGTAGAAATTCACTTTGGAGATGAAAATGGGGAAAAATTCAGCTTGCATGACAAAAAATGTGTGATTGAAGTCCGTCCTGTAAAATTACAAGCTATAACCGTTACAGAACACGCCGAAACTCTTGAAAAAGCTTTCAGTGGCGCATTGGCTAAAGTCAAAAAATCGTTGACTACCACTTTCGAGAAAATAAAAGCTCATTAATTATATAAAGTTGCAAAGTAACAAAGTGACAAAGATTCTAAGTTTTCTTGGAACCTTTGTCACTTTTCTTTTTCATCACTTTGTTACTTTGTCACTTTGTTACTTTTCTAAGATTTTGGCAACGGAGCTCCAACAGCAATATCGCAACGATGTCCTGGTTTTCCGTGTGGCGGATTCATTCCGTCTGCTACCGCAGTTTCTGTTTCTGTACTCAACAAGGCCGGAACTGGATTGGATGCTGGCGGAGGTGTAACGGTGAAATTCTGTGTAACGTTGCCGCTTTGTACTGCATTCGAGGTGGCTGCTGTTGTTTTTGCAGGCGCAGAATTTAAAGGTGCCCCAACCGCAATATCACAACGGTGACCTGGCTGTCCATGAGGCGGATTCATTCCTTTTGCTGTTTTAACAGGAGTTGTAGTCGTCGTAGTTACCACTTGTTGTTGCTGACCTTGATTTACCTGTACCGTTTGTCCTTGTTGTGTCGGAGCCGAATTTAATGGCGCTCCAACCGCAATATCACAACGGTGTCCTGGTTGCCCGTGTGCAGGATTCAATCCTTTAGTATCTCCTAATACCGTGTTCGGATTTGTAGTAGGATTTTGCACTACCGGCGCAGCAGTTTTTGTGGTATCTTTTGCAAGTCCTAATCTTACTAATTCTGATGTTGCAGTGCTTTCCTGTGGCTCTAATTCCTTTTTACAGGAAATAAAAACCAAAGAAGTTATAGCTATTGAAAGGAGTATTTTTGTATTCATTGGGGCAATATTTTAAAATCTCTCAAATATACTTGTTTTTTGGTGATTTCACCATATAAGTAATATTAAGATAATTATTTGATAAGGTGCAAAGGGACAAAGCTACAAAGGAACAGAGTGGCTAAGAATCTTAAAATAAAACTTTGCGTCCTCGTGCCTTTGTAACAATACTGTGCTTTCTTTAATTTCCTTGAATAACTTATATACTTCAAAAAATTAATACCTTTAAACTCAAATAATTTTACTCATGAAAAAAATACTTTTACTTCTTCTATTCGTTGCTTCTTTCGCAAATGCACAAGCAGACAAAAACAAAATCAACCAAACTTTAGACGCTTGGCACAAAGCAGCGGCCGACGTAAAATTTGATGCATATTTTAATGCCTTAAATACAGATGCGATTTACATCGGAACAGACGCAACCGAAAACTGGACCAAAAAAGAATTTCAGGTTTGGGCAAAACCCTATTTCGATAAAGGAACAACATGGAATTTCAAAGCCTTAGAGCGTCACATCTTTTTTGACAAATCAGGAAAAATTGCTTGGTTTGATGAATTACTAGATACTCAAATGAAAATCTGTCGTGGTTCTGGTGTTTTGGTAAAAGTGGGTAACGAATGGAAAATTCAACATTATGTTTTATCCATGACTGTTCCAAATGATGAAGTTGATGCCGTAACCAAATTAAAAGCTCCTATTGAAGACGCTTTAATAGCAAAGCTTCAAAAGAAATAAAACATTTCTCCTATTTCTTTTTATAAACATAACTTTTTAAGCACCTTAAAAACCGAATTGATAAATTAATTTTAATAAATTCGGCAAAAACGGTGCTTTTTTGTAACTTTAAAATAAGATACTATCAAAAAAACATGGTGTAATTTAAAATATCAATCAAAATTACACACGCACCTCTATTTTATCAGCCTTTAAAACGAGAATATTTATTTTTTTTTAACTTTGACCCCAAAAAAAATAGGGTTAAACAAAGTATTTTAAAAATGAAAATAGAAAAACGCTGGATTATTTCCTTTATTATGATTAGTGTCGTTTGCACAATCGGTGCATTTTGGCCAACAGTAACAGAAAATAGTTATGTTTTATCAGAATTTGGAACAACAGATCATATTGTTCCTGCCGATGTTGCCTGGATGTTAACTTCAAGCTGTCTGGTTTTAATCATGACACCTGGATTATCTTTCTTTTACGGTGGAATGGTAGGCAAAAAGAATGTAATTTCTACCATGCTTCAAAGTTTTATTTGCTTGGGAGTTGTTACACTTTTATGGGTTACAGTAGCTTTTAGTTTGGCTTTTGGTGATCCGGTTGGATTTGGCTCTGGAGATCATTTTTACAGCTTTTTCGGAAATCCGACTACTTTTGCTTTTATGGATTATGTAGGCGTTTTGCCTCATAAACAATTGGCAAGCACGATTCCGTTTATGCTTTTTGCTTTGTTTCAGATGAAATTTGCGATTATCTGTCCAGCGATTATTACGGGTTCATTTGCAGAACGTGTTCGTTTTATCTCTTATTTAGTATTCATTAGTTTATTTACTATATTCATTTATGCTCCTTTATGCCACGCAGTTTGGTATCCAACTGGTGTTTTAGGAAGTTATTTTGGTGTAAAAGATTTCGCTGGAGGAACTGTAGTACACATGAGTTCTGGTTTTGCTGCTTTGGCGGGAGTTATTGTTTTAGGAAAAAGAAAAAACAGCCAACATATTCCAACCAATATTCCATTTGTTTTATTAGGAACTGGAATGCTTTGGTTCGGTTGGTTCGGATTCAACGCTGGATCTGCACTTGCTGCCAACGGAACTGCCGCTATGGCTTTTGCAACCACAACCACTTCATCTGCTGCAGCAATGTTAACTTGGATTTTCTTTGATAGAATGAACGGAAGAAAAGTTTCTGCTCTTGGAGCGTGTATCGGAGCTGTTGTTGGTTTAGTTGCCATTACACCAGCGGCAGGATATATTTCTGTTCCAGAAAGTATGTTCTTCGGATTCATCACAGCTTTGGTTTCTAACACGGCTGTAAACTGCAAATATTCTAAAAGATTTGACGATACGCTTGACGTTTTTGCCTGCCACGGAGTTGGTGGAATTATGGGAATGATCTTAACGGCTATTTTTGCTCACGGAGAAAACGCAAGTTTGCTTCACGGTGGATGGAATGTTTTCGGTCACCACATGATGGCGTTGGTTCTAGTTTCAATCTTTACTTTCTTCGGAGCTTACTTCTTATTTAAAGTAACTAATTTCATTATTCCGTTAAGAGTTTCAGAAGAATCAGAACACATCGGATTGGATTTATCGCAACACGACGAATCTCTTGACCCGAAAGCACAACCCATTACAGAACCTCATTACGGGTAATTTTTAGTTTGCCACGAATTACACAAATTTTCGCGAATTATTTTTTACACATAGCTCCGATTTGTATATCATAATATTTATGTCGCGAAGAAATTTGTGAAAATTTGTGCAATTTGCGGTTAAAAATATTTTTCTCCGCCACCAATTCAAGAATTATTTTAAAAATAAAATTCGTGAATTCGTGGCGGAAAAACTTTTAAACACAATTCCGCTACTTTCATTCGTTTATATTCCTTAATTTTGCCGAAAATTTTTGTACAAGTGGGAAGTAAAAACAAACTAAAAAGATTCAGAGAAAACGAAACATTTCAAAACGTTTTTCAGCCAACCAGAGAAGAAGTTGTAGGCGATTTAATGCCTTTAAAAGGAAAATGGAATTCTGATTTCTTTAAAAATGATAATCCTTTAGTTTTAGAATTAGGATGTGGAAAGGGAGAATATTCTGTTGGATTAGCAGAAAAATACCCAGACAAAAATTTTATCGGAATCGATATCAAAGGCGCACGTTTCTGGCGTGGTGCTAAAACTGCTGTCGAAGACGGTCTTCATAATGTTGCTTTTGTTCGTACTCAAATCGAATTGATCAATCATATTTTTGCCGAAGGCGAAGTAGACGAAATCTGGATTACTTTTCCAGATCCGCAGATCAAATACAAAAGAACGAAACACAGAATGACAAATTCTGAATTCTTGAAATTATACAAAAAAATCCTGAAAAAAGACGGTGTCGTAAACCTAAAAACCGACAGCGAATTCATGCACGGTTATACACTAGGATTACTTCATGGAGAAGGTCACGAGGTTTTATATGCAAACCACAATGTTTATAAAAATGAAGGAAGTCCAGAAGTAGTAACTTCAATTCAGACATTTTATGAGAAACAATATTTAGAAATTAACAAGGCAATTACGTATATTCGTTTCAAAATTAAGGACTAACCTTATTTTGAAATTTTATACTAACCGATTTAATAACTGAATGGTATATCTTACTCCATTACTTTCGGGCTTTATCGCCGCCGCAATTGGGATTATTCCACCTGGATTAATCAATATGACAGCAGCCAAAATAAATCTGAAAGAAGGAAAAAAGAATGCGCTTTGGTTTGTAATCGGTGCTGTTTTTGTTATTTTTCTACAGGTTTATCTTGCGGTTTTATTTGCACGAGTAATTGATAATCGACCTGATGTTGTAACCTTAATGCGCGAAATTGGTTTTGTAATTTTCTCTATTTTAACGATTTACTTTCTTTTTATTGCTAAAGAACCCAAAACCAAAAAGAAATCAAAAATTAAAAAAAGCAGTAAAAAAAGTCGTTTTTTTCTCGGAATGTTACTTTCTGGATTAAACTTCTTTCCTATTCCCTATTATGTTGTCGTGAGTGTAACTTTGGCTTCGTACAATCTTTTTGTATTTGAAAACACGGTTATTTTTACCTTTGTTTTAGGTTCTGTACTAGGGTCGTTTGCAATTTTATACAGCTACATTGCTTTCTTTGGAAGAATCGAAAAGAAAACCGATTACATCATGCGAAACATGAATACTATCATTGGAAGCATTACCGGTTTAGTAGCTATTGCAACACTTTTCAATATTTTGAATTATTACTTCGGATAAATAAAACGGACCATTAAGAAATTAAGAAAAATTAAGTTTTTATCTTTATTAACTTCATATCTTAATGGTAAATATTTCAAAATGGCTGAAGAAAATTTTTTCGAAAGAGTTTATGCAATTGCTAGACAAATCCCGTTTGGTAAAGTTACTTCTTATGGCGCTATTGCCAAAGCATTAGGCGCGGCACGTTCTGCACGAATGGTGGGTTGGGCAATGAATGCTTGTCATAATAAGGATGATGTTCCTGCCCACAGAGTCGTAAACCAAAAAGGACTTCTAACAGGAAAACATCACTTTGACGGAACTAATTTAATGCAGCAATTGTTAGAAAATGAAGGCATTAAAGTCGTCGACAATCAAATTGTAGATTTAGAAAAACATTTCTGGAAACCAGAAATTCAGGGTTAGAAAAATATATTTTTGTCAGGCTGAGCGGAATCGAAGCCACGCACCAATTGGAACGCCCTTCGACTTCGCTCAGGGTGACATTATCTAAAATTTAAGCGACATTTGCTCTCATTGCGTAGACGCACTGCAGTGCTCCTCTACAATAAAATCTTTACGACTTTGCGAGATTAAAACATTCCGCACTTCCTATAGTTGCGTAGACGCACAGCAGTGCGTCTCTACAGTACAATTTCTACAATAAAAATCTTTGTGTCTTAGTGCCATTGTGGCAAAATACTAAATCAAACAAATCACAAAACTAGTTTGATCTTCATCAGTTTGATAGCTTAAATAACCTCCATGCGCTTCTATGATGTTTTTAGAAAGCGTTAATCCAATTCCTGCGCCGTCTTTTCTGGTGGTGAAAAATGGCAAGAAAACTTTATCTCGAATTTCGGCATCTACTCCTTTTCCGTTATCAGAAATCACAATAAAAAAGCGATTGTTTTCGGTATAACTCGAAATCATCAATTTCTTTTCCTCTTTTTCTTTCAAAGCATGAATACTGTTGGTAATCAAATTGATAATCACCTGTTCCATCTGATTTTTATCAATCAAAACCGAACGAGAACTATGAATTTCATTTACCAATTCTATTCCTTCTTGTTTCAAAATCGGATTCATAATTCGTAAACAATCTTCAAACAGCGCATTGATTGGCGTCATTTGTTTGTTTGGCGTCGGCAGCATGGCCAGTTTTCTATAATTCTCAACAAAAACCTGCAAATGATCACTTCTGTTTATGATGGTCGAAATACTACTTTTAATATCTTCAAAATCATCTTCTTCCAATTTTTCCTGATCCACAATATGAAGCAGATTTTGCGAGAGCGCACGAATTGGCGTTAACGAATTCATTAATTCATGCGAAATAATCTTCATTAAATTGATCCATGCTTCTTTCTCTTTTTTCTCAATAACACGCTGAATACTATCCAATAAAATGATAAAATATTCTTTATTGTACGTTTGCGTGTGAGAAGTCTGAAGCATAAAAGTCTGCAAATCCTGATCTTCTATTTTGATTGAAATAGCCGTTTTAACCTCAGCAAAACCAAGATTTTCAATTTCGCTACAAAGTCCGGGAATATAATTTTTAAGGTATTTCCAGTGCGTTACTTTGGGCACTTTAAAGAGATTTGAAAAACAGTCATTCATTATAAAAATAGACCAAGTTTCGTTTTCTTTTTCCAGAATCAAAGCTGCAGTATCAATACTGTTCAGAATCGAATGGTAGATTAATTCTTTCGAAGTCTGCTCTTGTTTCTGGACTTTCAAAGTTTCATACAAAAGATATAAGCTATTGAAATTGTCCTTTTTATTTTCTTCTGGAAAGTGCGTAGAAAAGTCGCTATGCAAAATAGAACTTATCGTTTTATCATAAAACAACAATTGATTTTTGACAAAAAAATACATTTCAAACAAGAAAATCAAAACAAAAACACCAACCAGAATCGCATTGAATTTGAATCCGTTGTACAACAAAAAAGCACTGCAAAGAAAAAGTGCCATTACAAAAACGACTCTTACAAACAATGCGTTATAAAATTTCCAATTCTTCATTTTTGTTTGAATTGCCTTCAGCTTTAGCTAGAGGGATAAAATTTATTTATAAAATGGGGTTTAGCCAAAATGCTGATATTTGGCTAAAGCCTCCAATCTTTCTTTAATTTCTACATCCAGCTAAAGCTGGACGCAATTCATTTTGCTTAATTCTTCAAATCGTATTTTTCGATTCTTCTGTAAAGCGCAGCACGAGACAAACCAAGTTCATCTGCCGTTTTACTGATATTTCCGTTATGTTTAAAAAGAGCTTTTTCAATTGCACCTTTTTCCATTTCAGATAACGGATTTTCATCATTTTCCTGAATTTCTTCAAAATCTAAAATATCCAGATCCAACACAGAGATTGTATTGTTTTCTGCTAAAATAAGAGCGCGTTCAATTTTGTTTTCCATTTCACGGACATTTCCTTTCCATGGATATTTTTCTAAATATTGTGCTACATTATCTTCAAAATGCCAATTCTCCTGATTGTATTTTTGGGCAACTTGTTCTAAAATAAAATTGGCCATCGGGACAATATCATCTTTTCTTTCTCTTAAAGAAGGCAGATTTATTTCCATGGTATTAATTCTGTAAAGCAAATCTTCACGGAACGTTTTGTTTTTAACCTCAGTTTTAATGTCGCTGTTGGTTGCCGCAATAACTCGAACATTTAGAGGTCGAGGCTTACTTTCTCCCAAACGAGTCACGGTTTTGGTTTGTAAAACGTGTAATAATTTTGCCTGAAGATGCAACGGAATATTCCCGATTTCATCCAAAAAAATAGTTCCGTTCGAGGCATTTTCAAAACGACCGGCTGTATCAATTTTAGCATCTGTAAAAGCACCTTTGGCATAACCAAAAAGTTCACTTTCGAACAGATTATCGCTTAAAGAACCTAAATCTACATGCACAAAAGGCTGGTTTTTTCTTTCGGAATGTTGATGAATATATTCGGCAAAAACATATTTTCCGGTACCGTTTTCTCCCAAAATCAAAACGTTGGCATCAGTTCTGGCTAC
The DNA here is from genome assembly GCF_020026915.1 of Flavobacterium potami. Taxonomy (GTDB): domain Bacteria; phylum Bacteroidota; class Bacteroidia; order Flavobacteriales; family Flavobacteriaceae; genus Flavobacterium; species Flavobacterium potami. Next base: position 393,446 of record NZ_JAINUY010000005.1, read on the forward strand.
TTTTTCAGCTATAGCGTAAGCTTGTTTTATTTTGGCTGAAGTTCCGACAAAATATCTTTTTTCGTTTTTATCTTCTTCAAAAGTTGTTGTTTTCTTAGTGTTTTTTCTGCTTTCAGCAACCGCTTTATCAATAATTTCGAGCAGTTTTTCGTTATGCCAAGGTTTCAAAACATAATCAAAAGCTCCTATTTTTATACCTTCAACAGCCGTTTCAATTTTACCAAAAGCGGTCATTAAGATTACAATAGTATTTGGCGAAAGCGTTTTAATTTCTTTCAACCAATGAATTCCTTCTCGCCCGTCTTCAAAACCAATTCGATAATTCATATCCAAAAGCACCACATTTATTTCGTTTTCACTTAAAATTGAAATAATTTTTTTAGGACTATTGGTTGTAAAAATGGTTTCAAAATGCTTTTTAAGAATCATTTTTGCAGAAAAAAGAATTTCTTCCTGATCGTCTACAACTAATATTTGGGCTTGCTTTTTTCTCATGAGTTCCTTTTTTGTTCGGTTTCGAACGGTCAACTGTTCATTATCGAACACTGCTTTTTTATAGTGATTTTGAAAGCCTCTTTAAAATCAACACTTTACAAATAATAAATTTTATGGCACAGTATTTACCTATTGATTATCAGTAAAATATTAAAAAAATGGACAAGATAATTCCTCGTAAAAATAAAAAAATTAGATATCTCACAATAGCAATTGCTGTTTTTTTAGTTTTGCTTGTAATCGTCTTTTTTGCATTCAATACTAAAAGAACTTTAAATGTAAAGGCTGATGAATTGGTAATCCAGAAAGCAGAAAAAGGATTTTTTGAAGATTTTGTTGTTTTTCAGGCTAAAGTTGAACCTTTAAATGTAATGTTAGTCAACGTTACCGAAGGTGGTTCTGTAAAAGAAATTTTTGTAGAAAATGGTGCAATAGTTACCAAAGGACAATCATTAGCTCGTTTGTACAATCCGAACACAGAATTGAATTACCTGACTCAGGAAACAGCTATTATCGAGCAAATCAACAATTTGAATACGGGAAAATTGAACATTAGAAATCAGGAATTAAACCTTACCAAAGATTTGGTTTTAATTGAACATGATTATAATGACGCCAAAAGACTGTACGATATGAATGCGAAGCTTTATGAAAAAGAAGTAATTTCGAGAAATGACTGGAATACTTTTAAGGAAAGCCTTCGTTTTCAGGAAGAACGAAAAAGAACCATCCAGCAAAGTATTCAAAAAGAAAAACAAAGCAATCAGGTTCAGATTTCACAGATCAATCGCTCAATTCAAACGATGGAAAAGAGTTTGGATATTTTGAGAAACAACAAAAAGAACTTTTTAATTACTGCACCAGAAACAGGAAGATTAACTTCTTTTGAACCTGTCTTAGGAAAGTCTTTTCTGGCTGGAGCAAGCATCGGAAAAATTGATTCAAATAAAGGATACAAACTTGCCGCAGAAGTAGACGAATTTTATCTGGAAAAAATCAGAGAAGGTTTAAAAGGTCAAGTTGAATTTAAAGGAAAAAATCTTGAAGTTTTGGTAACCAAAGTAATTCCTGAGGTTAAAAGTGGTCGTTTTACTGTAGAACTGGCATTTGTTTCAAAAGAAAATATTGTACTGCAAGACGGACTTAGTTTTGGCGTAAAACTGATTTTATCTGAAAAAAATAAAACACTTGTAATTCCGAAAGGAACTTTTAATCAAGAAGCAGCCGGAAAATGGATTTTTGTAGTAAAAGGCAATAAAGCAGAAAGACGCAATATAAAACTCGGACGCGAAAATCCTTCTTATTACGAAGTTTTAGAAGGCTTAAAAGAAGGCGAATCGGTAATTACTTCCTCTTATACAGATTACAAAGATGTAGAGGAGCTTTCGCTGGAAAAACAATAGTTTACTTTGTTTCAGGTTTCAAGTTCCAAGTTAACTCAACGAAAGAACCTGAAACTTGAAACCTGAAACAAAAGAAAACAAAAAACAAAATCATCGTTTCAATCATCAATCAAAAAACGTTTTTAATAACATTTCAAAACCTTAAAAAATTATGATCACAATTCAGAATTTAACCAAAGTTTTTAGAACAGAAGAAATAGAAACTGCTGCTTTAAGTGGTATCAATTTAGAAATAAAAAAAGGAGATTTTTTAACTATCATGGGACCTTCAGGTTGTGGAAAATCGACTTTACTAAATATCATCGGACTTTTGGACAGCGCAAATGACGGAAGTTACAAATTATTAGATCAGGAAATGATTGGCCTGAAAGAAAAAGGAAGAGCACAAGTGAGAAAAGAAAATATTGGTTTCATTTTTCAAAACTTCAACTTAATCGACGAACTTTCTGTTTACGATAATATCGAATTGCCTTTGCTTTACAACAATGTAAAAGCTTCTGATAGAAAACAGAAAATTGAAGCGATTGCAGAGAAATTAAATATCTCTCATCGTTTGAAACATTTCCCACAACAGCTTTCTGGAGGACAACAGCAGAGAGTTGCCGTTGCAAGAGCTTTAGTAAATGATCCTAAAATTATTTTGGCCGATGAGCCAACCGGAAATTTAGATAGTAAAAACGGTAATGAAGTAATGGAACTTTTAACCGATTTACATGCTAAAGGCGCAACAATTTTGATGGTTACCCACTCTGATTATGATGCTTCTTTTTCGCAAAGAACGATTCATATGAAAGACGGAGTTATATTCTCTGAGAAATTAAACCAGAGAAATGTAGATGTATTTATGGACGCTAAATAAAGAAATCATGATTAAAATTATTGTTACTGCATTCGTAGTTCTGATAGAATTGGTCTGCAAAATTTTCACAATGCTTTAAAAAAAAGAATCCGTTAGATTCAAAACTCATTTAACTAAAAACAAACACCATGATTTTTAACTGGTTCAAAATATTTATTTATCATTTAAGACAAAGCAAATTGTTTTCGTTTTTAAATGTTTTAGGATTAAGCATCGGAATTGCCAGCGTAATTTTCGCCATTTTGTATTGGAATAACGAAAACTCATACGACCAATGGAATCCGGAGAAGGAAAATGTATATCTGGTACTGAATAAAATTGGTACAACTGGAGATATTTGGGCTTCAAGCTCGATTCCGTTTGGAGAAACTTGTAAAGCAACTATTCCGGAAATAGATAATGTTTGCTTTATAAACACTTGGTACGATGATGAAGTAATAAAATATCAAGACCAGAAATTATTAGTAAAAAAAATAATGGTGTCTGATGAAAATTTCTTTGACTTTTTCCCTTTCGATATTTTAAAAGGAGCTAAAAAAAATATTCTAAAAGAAAAAAACAGTGTAGCGATTTCAGACGAACAAGCAAAATTACTGTTTAAAGATGAGGATCCTATTGGTAAATCTATCACCTACAATAGCAACAACTACATTGTTAAATCTGTCTATCATATTACCAAACCCTCCTCAATCGAACCAAACTATGTGTTTAGCGGCGTAAAAAGAGAAGGCGACAAAAATAGCTGGGGAAATTTCAATTACGGATTACTTATAAAAATTAAAAAAGATGCTAATCCTGCAGTTGTTTTAAAGAAAATGCATAACGTTAATTTTGTAAACAGAACAGTAAAAGATGCAAAAGAAAGCGGTCAGACGGTTGAACAATATGTTAAAGAAAATGGTGAAATAACCGTTATTTTAGATCAATTAAAAACATCTCGTCTTCACGGAACAAAAAGTTCAGGAAATTCAAATTTTCCTGAAGGAGTCGGTAATTTGAAATTACTATACATAATGGGAGGTTTGTCTATTTTGATTTTGGTTTTATCATTGGTAAACTACATCAATTTAGCGACTGCATCTGCCATCAAACGTGCAAAAGAAGTTGGAGTTCGTAAAATTGTTGGTGCTTCTAGAAAACAAATTATTGCGCAGTTTATATTTGAAACTGCTATAATTGTTACACTTGCCATCTTGTTTGCACTTGCCATTGTAGAACTTTCTTTACCTTATTACAATACCTTTTTAAATAAAAATTTGACTATGAATGGCGGTGAATTTTACCTGCAACTCATTTTAATATTTGGATTAGTAATCATTCTTGCGGGTATTTTCCCTGCTATTTATATCTCAAATTTTGAAACTTTAAAAGTGTTAAAAGGCAATTTTTCAAGAAGTAAAAGCGGAATATGGATTCGTAATTCTATGCTTATATTTCAATTTGGAATTGCAGCATTCTTTATTATTGGTGCATTAATCGTGAATTCGCAAGTTGATTATATGATGAACAAAGACCTTGGTTTTAGTGGCGATCAAGTAATTTCAATTCCGTTTAACAAACCAGACCGATTTAAAAGAACAGAACAATATCTTGTAGCAAAAGAAGAAATTAAAAAAATTCCTGGAGTGTTAGATGTTTCTGCATTTGCTGGTTCTTTTGGTGGAAGTACAAATTCAAGTTCCGGATTTAAACACAATGACATTTTTGTTCAACCAAGAAATGTTGAAATGGATTTTGGTTTTCTAAATATGATGAAAATCAAAATCGTAAAAGGACGTGATTTATCTCCTGAATTTTCTTCAGACACAATAAACAGCATGCTGATGAATGAAACACTCGTTAAAACATTAAACCTAAAAAATCCAATAAATACGATCGTAACATCAGGATGGGGCAATGAAAAAGAGGGCAATTTGAAATTTAAAATAGTAGGAGTGGTAAAAGATTTTAATATTACCGGACTACAGGATAAAGTTCCACCTATGGTTTTTATAAATCTAAAAACTTTGAAATGGAATAACTTCAATAATGTACTTGTAAAGGTTTCTCCAAATAATTTAACAGAAACGTTAGAAAAATTGAAATCTTTTTGGGAGAAAAACGTCAACCCAGACTACCCTTTTGACTATCAGTTTGTTGACAAAGGTTTTGCTAAAACTTATGCCGAGCAAGTGAAGCAAAAAAACCTATTTTTTATCTTAAATCTGGTTGTAATCGTAATTGCTGTGTTCGGATTGTTCGCTTTGGCATCATTTTCGATGGAGAGAAGACTGAAAGAAATTGCAATTAGAAAAACGCTGGGTGCAGAGACTGATATTTTGCTGAAAGAATTATCAAAACAATATATCATGTTCTGTTTTATGGGATTCGCAATCGGAATTATACCTGCTTATATTTTATTGCAAAAATGGCTTGAGGATTTTGCTTACAGAATTAATATTTCTGTTGTGCCTTTTACTGTAGCACTTATTTCTTTAGTAATTCTTACTTTGATAATTGTACTAACAAAGGCCTACCAAGTAACTAAAATAGACGTTTTAAAATATTTAAAATACGAATAAGCTTGTAGACCATTTTTTTTAGAAGCCCGACAGATTACAGTTCAATCCGTCGGGCTTTTTTTGATTTAGTTCATTGTTACAGAATCTGAATACAGCAGTTTATCTAAACTATCATCCCTTCCGTATACATCTGCAAAGAAATCTATATCGCCATTGTCCTGAACCCAAGCTGTAAAATAACCAATATAAACCGGAATTTTATTTTTAAGCATGCATGTTGTTTCTTTTTCTCCACTCATTGCTTTGTCAATTTTTTCTACTGGCCAATCCGGATCATCTTTTAAAATATGAAGTGCCAGCTCTCTTGCTTCTTTCACGTTAATACAGCCATGGCTAAAAGTACGTTTTTCAAATTGGAAAAGACTTTTTGCAGGAGTATCATGCATGTAGATATCATTCGGATTAGGAAACATGAATTTAACTAGACCCAAAGAGTTTTTCGGACCTGGTTTTTGCCTTACACGCCCGCCATTCCATTCCATATTATTTTCGGCCAGATAATTTTTGTCTCTTGCGATCTGCGATTTTAATTCGTTTTGGATAATACTATTCGGAACATTCCAATACGGACTAAAAACAATTCTATCCATATTACCACTAAAAATCACGGTTTCGCTCAATCGATTTCCAACAAAAATATCTGAGACTAAATCATATTTTCCATTCTTCACATAAAACATTCTAAAAGAGGGAATATTGACCATTACATATTCATTGGCTTTTGCTAATTTGGTCGGAATCCAGCGGCAGCGCTCCATATTAAGCATTATCGTTTTGATTCTTTTACTTATAGGTTCATTAAACTGATTAATATGATCTCTTGTAATAATATAATTAAGCGTAAGTCCGTGTCTTTTTTTGTATTTCATAATACCGTCCATTAATTCCTGATCATAAAAATTACTTTTCGAATCTTGCTTTAGATCTCCATCCACGTAAAGCCTTTGTCTGATTTGTTTAATTGCAACAGACGAATCATCTGGTCTTAAATCTTTATAAGTGGCGCTGTCAATAGTAATTTTCTGCCAAAGACCGTCTTTTTCTATTTTTCTATATTTCTTTAAAGCATCTTGCAATTTATAATATTGACTAAACAACAGATTATCATCTTCATTTAATCGATTTGTATCAACAATAAGTGAGTCCAATATTCGGGAATAAGAAATACTTTTGGCCGGAAGATACCAACCTATTTTTTTAAGTGTCGCCGGATCTACACCAGAATAGACATTACTGGCATAAAAAACGTACATACTGGTCAAAAGCAGCTCTGTATCTAATTGAGGCGGAACTATATTATCGCTTTCATTAAACGCTTGGTCTATCACTTCTTTATAAGGCATTGTATTATCAATTCCTTGATCTTTCAGGACATTGACTTTTTGATACAGTAAAGCTCCAAATTCGCTTATGTTTTTATCATCATACCAAATAGATTTGTATTGTTTATCCTTGTAAACATCCTCAACTTCCTTTTGATATTTCTTCAGTTTAGGATATTTTTTGAAAAAAGCATTTATAGACGTTGCATCTATCGTAAGAGTCGAAACATACTTAGCCGTTTCTTTGCTTTTATTTATGTCGGGGAATGACGTAAATGAAAATGCAAAAAAGCTAAATAGAATAATAATGGATGTAAAAGTAAAATTTCGCATATTCTTAAAGTTTTAAGTGGTAGAAAATAACTTTAAAAAAATATCGAAAACCCAATAAACACTTCTAGAAAAAACAAGTTTTCGTATACTTTTTTATATCTGGAAATCATCGATTTTGGGCAATCAAATATAAGCAAGATTTGTGAGATTTTAAATCTAAAAAACAGAAAATTTTGACAAAAAAACACATTCTCTTATCCGACAAATTCAAATTCATTATTTAAAAAAGATTCTATCTGATAATCTATTGAGCGTCAAAATATACTTCAAAAAATCGTTTTACATAATTTTGAATAATCTCTCTATCAATAATTACAATTTAAAAACGCTTAATTCCGAACTTAATCTGTTATCTTTGCACCCTGAAATCAGTTGAAATAAATTTTATTTTAAAACTGGCTTCTAAGAATAGAAAAAATAGCCCATTACAATGAAATTAGATAGAAAAGAAATTCTTAAAGCTTTAGAGTCCATTACTATTGCTGGAGAAGGAAAAAATATGGTTGAAAGCGGCGCTGTAACCAATGTTATTACATTTGGAGATGAAGCTGTCGTAGACCTTGTATTGCATACACCTGCAATGCACATCAAAAAAAGAGCGGAAGATGATATTAGAAAAACGATTCACGAAGTAATATCTCCAGACGCAAAAGTTAAAGTAAATATTAAAGTAGAATCTCCGGAAAAACCTGAAATTAAAGGTCGTGCTATTCCAGGGATCAAAAATATTATTGCAGTTGCTTCTGGAAAAGGAGGAGTAGGAAAATCTACTGTAACTGCAAACTTGGCCGTTACACTTGCAAAAATGGGTTTTAAAGTTGGTGTTTTAGATGCTGATATTTATGGTCCTTCAATGCCAATTATGTTTGACGTTGAAAACGAAAAACCAATTTCTACAATGGTTGACGGAAAGTCTAAAATGAAACCTATTGAAAGCTACGAAATTAAAATGCTTTCTATCGGATTCTTTACGGCTCCAAGTCAAGCCGTGATCTGGAGAGGTCCAATGGCTGCAAAAGCATTAAACCAAATGATTTTTGATGCAGATTGGGGAGAGTTAGATTTCATGCTACTTGACTTGCCTCCTGGAACTGGAGATATTCACCTTTCTATCATGCAGTCACTTCCTATAACTGGAGCGGTTGTTGTAAGTACTCCACAAGCGGTAGCACTTGCAGATGCTAAAAAAGGGGTAGCTATGTTTATGCAAGATAATATCAATGTTCCTGTTTTGGGAATTATCGAAAATATGGCGTACTTTACACCAGAAGAATTACCTGACAATAAATATTATATTTTTGGACAAGAAGGTGCAAAGAACCTTGCAGCAGATTTAGATGTTCCATTTTTAGGAGAAGTTCCAATTGTACAATCTATTCGCGAAGCAGGAGATTACGGACGCCCAGCAGCGTTGCAAACTGCTTCTCCAATCGAAAGTGTTTTTGAAGAAATCACCAGAAATGTTGTACAGGAAACAGTAAACAGAAACGAAAGCTTACCAGCTACAGAAGCCATTAAAATTACAACAATGGCAGGTTGTTCAGCAGTAAAGAAAAATTAATAATTAGATAATGAGATAATGTGCCAATTAGATAATTAATTTTCTAATTGACACATTGCCTAATTGACACATTAAAATTATGACAACAGAAGAATTAACAAACAATGTTTTATTGGCCTTAGATGAGATAAGACCATTTTTAAAGTCTGACGGTGGCGATATTTCATTGATTTCTATCGAAGACGACAAACATGTAAAAGTTCGTTTGGAAGGAGCTTGTATTAGCTGCAGCGTTAATCAAATGACACTGAAGGCAGGAGTTGAAACAACAATAAAAAAATATGCACCACAAATCGAAACTGTGGTAAATATTATGTAATAAACAAAATTGTTTTTTTCGACTAATGTTTTTGCAGCGAAAAGACCTAAATTTCTGACGCTCATAAAAAGCGCTAAAAAGTCTTTTTTCGTTATTATCACATTTATACAAAGCCTAAAACAGTAATCGAAAAATTTTTAAATTAATTACAGAATTTGACACGTTTTCAAATTCTACAATAAAATTCCAATACTAAAAAATGGATGTATTAATCAAGATTAAAGATCGAGAAGGAGTTATTCACGAACTACAAGCTCCTACTGATATGGCAATGAATATAATGGAGTTATGCAAAGCATACGAACTTCCTGTTGAAGGAACTTGCGGTGGAATGGCCATGTGCGCTTCTTGCCAATGTTATGTTCTAAATGATGTTGCATTACCTGAAATGGGAGATGATGAAGAAGCAATGCTTTCTGAAGCGTTTTACGTAAAATCTAATAGTCGTTTAGGATGTCAAATTCCAATTACTGAAGATTTAGAAGGTTTGGAGTTAGAATTGGCTCCAGAATACTAAATATTAAATTCCAATATTTTTAAATTCCAAATTCCAATTACTACAGATTTAAAAAGATCTGAACTATAATTGACTCGAGAATATTAAATATCAAAAAGGCGGAAATCGATGATTTTTGCCTTTTTTTTCTAACACATGTAAACCCGACAGGTTTAAAAAACCTATCGGGTTTATCATTCAATCTCATTTTATTCCTCTATTAATTCTTGAATATTTTCTGCCACCTTCTGGATCTTTCCAGTTTCATGGCACCAGAAATAAACTATATCATCTAGAATTTTATCGTTTTTCGATGGAAGCAAAATCAATTGATCTCCACAACCATTTCCCCCAATAGCAATAGCATTTAAAGGAAAATTACCCCATTCTTTTACTTGCTTTGTTTCTAAAATAATGTGATTGCAAGTTCTACTTATTCTCTTTCTATCACTTTTATCAAAAAACGGATAAAGATTCCAATCATCATCTTCTGTTTGAGCTTCTCCTCCATTTTCTTCTATCATTTTTTCTTTAAACAAAGGAGGAAATTCCAACCCTAGTTCTTCTTCTGCTTCGATTATATATTTTACATCAATTGGAAATGGCATCGCGTTTAATTTATTTAATAATTTAGAAGAATAATCCAACTCCTAAGAAACTAAAAAGTCAAAACAATATAATAAAAAAACCGTAATTACATTACTGCAATTACGGTTTTTTTATTATAACAATTTTCTTTAATCTCCTGGCTTATACCAATCCAGCTTGAATTAAATATTCAGCAATTTGGATTGTGTTTGTTGCAGCACCTTTTCTTAAGTTATCAGCAACAATCCACATGTTTAATGTGTTTGGCTGGCTTTCGTCGCGACGGATTCTTCCAACAAAAACATCATTTTTACCTTCTGCGTACAATGGCATTGGATATGTAAAAGTATCTAAATTATCTTGCACCACTACTCCATCAGTATTGTGTAAGATTTCACGAACTTCATTCACGTCAAAATCATTTGTAAACTCAACGTTTACTGCCTCACTGTGACCTCCAACAACTGGAACACGAACTGCAGTAGCCGTAACTCTAATTGTGTTGTCACCTAAGATCTTTTGAGTTTCGCGAACCAATTTCATTTCTTCTTTAGTGTATCCGTTTTCTTCGAAACTATCGCAATGTGGAATTGCATTTCTGTGAATTGGATATTTGTAAGCCATATCGCCTTGAACTCCAGCGTATTCGTTTTCTAATTGTTTTACCGCTTTTACACCAGTTCCTGTAATAGATTGGTAAGTAGAAACAATAATTCTTTTAATATTGTATTTTCTGTGTAAAGGAGACAAAGCCAAAACCATTTGAATTGTCGAACAGTTTGGGTTTGCAATGATTTTATCTTCTTTAGTTAAAACATCAGCATTGATTTCTGGAACTACCAATTTTTTAGTAGGATCCATTCTCCAAGCAGAAGAGTTATCGATAACGGTTGTTCCTGCAGCAGCAAATTTTGGTGCCCATTCTAATGAAGTGTCTCCACCAGCAGAGAAAACAGCGATATCAGCTTTCATATCAACAGCTGTTTGTAAACCTACTACTTTATATTTTGTTCCTTTATATTCAATTTCTTTTCCTACTGATCTTTCAGAAGCAACAGGAATTAATTCTGTAACAGGGAAATTTCTTTCCGCTAAAACTTTAAGCATTACTTCGCCAACCATTCCGGTAGCACCTACAACTGCAATTCTCATTTTTATATTTTTAAATAATCAATTAATCTAATTTGTAGGGCAAAAATAAGTATAATAAAAGTCTTGACAAGGTGATTCACAAAAAATAACAAAATGTTATAAAATAAACATTTTGTAAAAAAACCGCCTCTTTAGAAGGCGGTTAAGTTAGACTTAGTGTAGCGGTATTATATTTTTATTTATTTTTTAATAAATCTCTAATTTCTGTAAGCAATTCTTCCTGAGTTGGTGCTGCAGGCTGATTTGGTGCTGGTTCTTCTTTCTTTTTAAGGCTATTTAATGCTTTAATAATCAAGAACAAAACAAAGGCTACGATAATAAAGTTAATTACTGCCGAAAGAAACATACCGTATTTAACTCCTCCAAAAGCGGTTAAATCTTCTATCCTTGATAAGTGAGCTGCATCTAAAGCAGGTTTTAATACTAGTGGTGTAATTACATCTTCAATAAATGAACTTACAATTTTACCAAAAGCAGCTCCAATGATTACCGCAACAGCAAGGTCAACTACGTTACCTTTCATTGCAAATGCCTTAAATTCTGAAAAAAATCCCATATCTGATTAATTTTTAGTTTTACGTTAAATGATTATCGAAAATACGGAATTTTATTGAAAGTTTTTAATACTATCGGAAAAATACCCTTTTTACCCTTTGCGAAATACTAGTCATTATCTCGTATGGAATTGTTTTTAATGCTTCAGCCATCTCAATAACGGTTGGGCTTTCGCCGAAAATAATTACCGAATCACCTTCTTTACAATCTATTTCGGTTACATTAACCATCAACATATCCATGCAGACACTTCCAACGATTTTGGCCATTTGATTTTTGATTGTGACAAAACCAACTTCATTTCCCCATAATCTTGCAATTCCGTCTGCATAACCAATTGGGATTGTAGCAATTTTTGTTTCCTTTTCTGCCATAAAACGTCTTCCGTAACCAACGCTGTCGCCTGCGGGAATAGTTCTCACCTGAGAAATAATGGATTTTAAAGTTCCCACATTTTCTAAATATTTTTGTTCAGCTGGATCATTAGAAACTCCATATAAACCAATTCCTAAACGCACCATATTATATTGCGCATTCGGAAAATTGCTAATTCCAGAAGTATTCAAAATATGTCGAATCGGATTGATATTCAATTCTGAAATCAATCTAGAAGACAATTTTTCAAACAAAGCAATTTGCTGATTGACAAAATCGTAATGTTTTGGATCATCGCTGGTTGCTAAATGCGATAAAACACTTTGAACGCGAACGGTCGAATTTCCTTTCAAAGTATCTATTAATTCCTGAAGTGTATTTTCTTCAAAACCTAAACGATGCATTCCAGTATCAATTTTGATATGAATAGGAAAATCTTTTAAGTTCTTTTCGCGTGCTATTTTCAAAAAGGCATTTAATCCTTTTATGCTATAAATTTCAGGTTCCAACTGATATTGAATAATAGATGGAAAGCTTGTCGATTCGGGATTTAAAACCATAATCGGCAATTTTATTCCGCCGTTTTTAAGCGAGATTCCTTCATCCGCGAAAGCGACACCCAAATAATCTACTTTATGATGTTCTAATAATTTAGCAATTTCCAAACCTCCGTTTCCATAACCAAAAGCCTTCACCATCACCATCATTTTTACGTTTGGAGCCAGTTTTGATTTGAAATAATTGAAGTTGTGACTAATTGCGTCGAGATTAATTTCTAGAACCGTTTCGTGTGTTTTCTCTTCCAGAAGCGAAACTATTTCTTCAAAATGAAAAGATCTTGCACCTTTTACAAGGATGGTTTCATTAGTAAAATTCAAACTTTCGATTGCATCAATAAATTCATTTTTGGTTTGAAAAATAATAATGTTCGAAAACTTATCCGCAAAAGCACTAATGGTTTCTCCAATTCCGATAACACGATTTATTTTGTTCGAAGCAATTAAATCGGCCACTTTAGAATACAATTCTTCATTTGAGAATCCGCTTTGAAAAATATCAGACAGAATAACCGTTTTAGAGGCATTTTTTTTCTGACTTTCTAAAAAGTCCAAAGCAATTTTTAGAGACTGAAAATCAGAACTATAACTATCATCAATTATGCTGCAATTATTGATTCCGTTCTTTACTTCCAAACGCATTTGAACAGGATACAACATTTTAATCCTATTCTGAATCGTGCTTTGGTCATAATCAAAATGCAATAAAACCAACAGACAAGAAATAGCATTTTCTACTGAAGCAGAATCGCTAAAAGGAATTTCTAACGTAAAATTTTCTTTTTTGTATTGATATTCAATAGTAGTATGATCGTTTTTAATTTCTTTTTTCAAGATAAAAACATCTGCTTTTTGATCTGTAAAACTCCATGAAAAAAGTTTTCGCGGATGCTGCATATATTCAGCAACAAATTGAGATAAACAAGCATCTACGACTTCATTTTTTTGATAAATAATGATTGGGCAATCTTTAAACAGAAGCAGTTTTTCATCAATTTTCTGCACTAAATTCAAAAAGCCTTCATCATGTGCTGAACCAATACTGGTTAAAACACCAATGTTTGGTTTAATGATTTTCTCCAACTTAACCATTTCATTAACTGTCGAAATTCCGGCTTCAAAAATTCCTAAATTGTGTTTTTCATTAATTGAAATGACGGAAAGAGGCACGCCAACCTGCGAGTTATAACTTTTTGGACTTCTGACAATGTTATAATCTGGACTCAGCAAAAAGTTAAGCCATTCTTTTACAATTGTTTTTCCGTTGCTTCCTGTCAATCCAATAACTGGAATATGAAAAAGATTTCTATAATAGGCGGCAAATTCCTGAAGTGCATTTAAAGTGTTTTCAACAACCAGAAAATTAGCTTTTTCAGCACAATTTTCAGGAATATATTGTACCACAAAATTTTGGACTCCTTTTTCTATCAAATCGGGAATAAATAAATGAGCATCATTGTTCACGCCCTTCAAAGCAAAAAATAAAGTCTGTGATCCGTTTTGCAGTGAACGGCTGTCAATTGAAATATGCTCAATTAAAACAGCTTCTTTTGAGCCAATAAATTTGGCATTTACAACTGAGATTAGGTCTTTTGAATTTAGGCTCATTTAGAAATTTCTTTTTTTCAAAATTAAACATTAAAGATCGAAAAGAGTTGTGATTTTCCTTAAAAAAACACATTTTTTCTCGATAAAGTTAGCCACGAATTCCACTAATTGCACTAATTTTTCTTCTCTTTAATAATAGTTTTTAGCTTTAATAAATCGAACTGAAATAAAAGAAATTCGAGAAAATTTGTACAATTTGTGGCAAAAAATAATATTTCTGTATATTTGTTTTTTACCACAAATTTGAACCTTTTGAAAAAGATACTTCCCCTTTTCTCCTATATATTACATCCGATTTTTTTATCGGTGTACGCTACTTTGTTTTATTTATATGCTGCGGGAGATGTTTTCAGTACACAGGAAAAGTACTTTGTTTTAATTCAGATAATTGTCATTAATGTGATTGTTCCAGTTTTATTTTATTTACTTTTAAAATCAACTGGACATGTAAAATCAATTATGCTGAGTCAGACTTCAGAAAGAACCATTCCGTTGGTTTTACAATGTTTTTTGTATATTTTGTTGGTAAAAAGAAGCATTGTTATCACGCGTTATCCCGAACTTCATTTCTTTTTTCTCGGAGCTTTGTTCAGTATTATTTTGGCTTTGGTTTGTGTGCTTTTCAAAATAAAAGCAAGTTTGCATATGGTTGCCATTTCCGGATTTACAATTTTTGTAATCGGTCTAAACATCCATTTTCAAATGCATAATCCGTTTTGGCCAGCATTACTCATTTTGTTATCTGGAGTTGTAGCATCTTCGCGCTTAGAAATGAACGCTCACACATCGAGAGAAATATTAATCGGATTATTTATGGGCTTAATGCCGCAGCTTTTGTTTTTATACCTGTGGTTATAAAATATAAAAGATAAGCCCCGCATTTAAAGTTTTCATCGTAATCTTTTCGCCAGACAAAGTAGTTGCTGTATTAAACAACGGATTTAGGCCATAGTACAAATAAACATTCCAGGTGTTGTATCCAGCCGCAATATAGGGTCCGTACTGGAATTTATTGATGTCTTTATTATTATTAATTCTATAAGTATTTTCTCCATCATCTAAAAGAGAAGTACTGGAGAAAATATAACTCAATTTCACTCCGCCATAAATACGCCAGAATTTAGTGCTTTCGTAAGTTGAATTTCTCCATCTAAATTCTATTGGAAGATCTACAGAATATTGTCTGTAACGGTTTGAAACGAATTCGCTAGAATTGTTTACACCATAAATTATGATACCTGCAGCATCTTTAGAAATGGTTAAATTCTGATAATAATTTTGATAACTTAATCCTAAACCAGCAGCAATTGCAACTGTTCTCGATTTATTAATTGGCATATCGCGAAGAAAACCACCTGAAAGCCCTAGAGAGAATTTGTTCTGTTTAAAACTAATCGGAATATCGGTAAACATATTATAGGTTACCGTAAAATAAAACTGATCTTCTCTATACAATGAATCTATTTTAACTATTGGTTTTACTTCGGGCTTTACTTCTCCTTGTGCAAAAGAGTTTAAAAAAGTAAGTAAAAATAAACAGCTGAAAATAATTCGCATATCTTAAAATTGGTTTTAATAGGGGTTTTAGAAATAAACGTCTTTCGAGCTGTATTTATTTCATATACAAATATAATATAATGGTTTCTGTAGTAGTGAAAAGAAATACAAATATTCTCTTTTTGATGCCGAATAAAATTAATTGTTGCATATTTTTCAATGAACAAGGACTTGAACATAAAAAATAAATGAATTTTCTATTTAATCTTTATACCTTTGCAAATCATGAAAAGAAAACAGCTCATATTAAGTTTATCTTTTGCTGTGACAATATTGTTCTCGATATTGTTTCAGTCGATACACAGTTATGAGCATATTGTAAAACAACTTTCAGAAAAACAATGCCATCATAATTACAATGATCCAAATGGTGAAATAACCCACCAGCACAGTGATTATGACGTTTGTTTTGTTTGTCATTTTGCTTTTGAATCCTTTATTATTCCGCAGGATTTCTCTTTTCAATTTCATTCTTTTGATCGCGAAACTCCTTATTTCTTCCCGTTTTCAGAGAAGATTTTTTCAATTTCATCCTCTTCGTATTTCTTACGAGGGCCTCCTGTTGCTTTAGTTTCTTAAATTTTCGATTTTAAAAAATCACATTTCTTTTAATTTAAATTCAAAAAACCGTTGAGTTTCCTAATCCTAATTGATTCAAATTGGGGTCAGAATGCTTTGCAGTTGCTTTTGTTTTTTTGTTCGAAGAAAAAATTCAAATTAACTATAGCATCATTTTCAAATGAAAAAATTTATAATTGCCCTAATTTTAGGGTTCTCGGGCATTATTTCTGCTCAAAATTCAGTTTCAGGAACTGTAACTGACAACCAAAATAATCCATTGCCTGGAGTTTCTGTTTACGCTCCCGAATTACACAAAGGAACAACGACAGATGCAAACGGAAAATATGAAATAAACAATCTTCCAAACGGAAGCCTTCGTATTGCTTTTACTTATGTTGGATATGCCAATCAAAATAAAACAATTGCAAAATTATTAAAGCAAAATACTTTAGACATTACGCTCGAAGAATCTATTTTAGAAATGGATGAAGTAGTCGTTTCAACGCCTTTCAACAAATTGCAATCGCAAAACGTGATGAAAATTGAGCACGAAAGCATTAAAACTTTGCAACAAAAAGGAACCTCAACTTTAATTGAAGGCTTGGCAACAATTCCTGGAGTTTCTCAGATTTCTACGGGTACTTCTATCGGAAAACCAGTTATTCGCGGATTAAGCGGAAATCGTGTTTTGGTTTATTCTCAAGGGGTTCGTATCGAAAATCAGCAGTTTGGAGACGAACATGGTTTAGGATTAAACGATGGCGGAATTGAAAGTGTCGAAGTAATCAAAGGGCCTGCATCTTTATTATACGGTTCTGATGCTTTAGGTGGAGTTTTATATTTCAATCCTGAAAAATTTGCTGATGCAGGCACTTTTAAAGCTAATTTCAGTCAAAAATATTTCACTAATACGGAAGGAAGCAATTCTTCTATCGGATTAAAAACATCTACAGATAATTGGAAATTCTTGGTTAGAGGAGGTTATAACACTCATTCTGACTACAAAATTGCCGACGGCGACCGTGTAACAAATTCACGTTATAACGAAACTGATTTTAAAACAGGAATAGGATACAGCAATTCGACTTTCTCTAGTGTTCTACGATACAACTACAACAAATTGGATATCGGAATTCCAGAAGACGGAATTGCAGAACAATCTTCCAGCAAAGACACTCAATTTCCAAGACAAGGAATTTTCAATCATTTATTGAGTTTGAATAATGTGATTTTCTTTGAAAACTCAAAGTTAGATGTCGATTTGGGTTACATTGCAAATGACAGAAGCGAATTTGAAGACAGCAATGAAGCTTCTCTTCATATGAAGTTGAATACTTTCAATTATAATGCGAAATATCATTTCCCAAAATTCGGAAAAATTGAAACTATTTTAGGAGTTCAGGGAATGCATCAGACAAACAAAAATTCTGGCGAAGAATATTTAATTCCGGATGCGACAACAAACGATTTTGGAGTTTTTGGAACTGCAAATTACGAATGGGACAACAGCGTTCTACAAGCTGGATTGCGTTTTGACAACAGAAATGTAACTTCTATCGCACACGGAACAGAAGGTGAAGAGGGTTATTTTTTACCACTTGACAAATCATTCGATAGTTTTAATGCTTCTTTAGGATATAAAACAAAACTGGCTGAACCTCTAACACTTCGTTTGAATGTTGCAACTGGATTTAGAGCGCCAAACTTAGCAGAATTAACTTCAAACGGCGTTCACGAAGGAACAAACCGCTATGAAATTGGAAATGCAAATCTAAAAACAGAACAAAACGTTCAGACTGATTTGAATTTAGAATATAAAAACACGCATTTCGAATTCTTTGTAAACGGATTTTACAATCACGTAAACAATTACATCTACACTTCGCCGACTGGAGAAGTTTTAGAAGACAATGACGTTTTTGCTTATGTTCAGGATAATGCACAATTGTATGGTGGAGAGGTTGGTTTACACTTTCACCCGCATCCTTTAGACTGGTTGCATTTTGAAACTAGTTTTGAAACTGTTACTGGTAAAAAAGAAAACAAAGATTACCTGCCTTTAATTCCTGCAAATAACTGGAATAACACTTTGAGAACTGAATTCAATATCAAAGACTGGTTAAGCGAAGGTTTTGCTTCTTTGAATGTTTCTTCAACTTTTGCTCAGGATAATGTGAGTGGATTTGAAACGGCTTCTAAAGGTTATACTTTGGTTAATTTAGGTTTTGGAGGAACTGTAAAACTAGGAAAAACGGCTTTCGACATCAACTTAAACGGAAACAATTTATTTGATAAAAAATATATCGCACACCTTTCAAGATTAAAAACAGACGGTATTCCGAATATTGGTAGAAATATTGTACTGGGAGTTAATTTTAATTTATAATTCCTGATTGACCGCAAAGGAAATAAAGAAAAATTGCAAAAGAACACCAAGTTGAGACCATGCTTTGTGATCTTTGCAAAAAGACTTTGTGCACTTTGCGGTTAAATGTTTACCAATCTCACAAAAAGCACTATTTTTGTTACAACAGATAAAAATTAACTATGAAAAAAACTCTTTTATTAATGGCAATCACAACTGCAGGAATTTCATTTGCTCAAAACAAAATCAAATATCCTGAAACTAAAAAAGGAGAGACCGTTGATGTATATTTTGATACAAAAGTAAGCGATCCTTACCGCTGGCTTGAAGACGATAAATCTGCTGAAACCGGAGCTTGGGTAAAAGCTGAAAATGAAGTAACGTATGGTTATTTAGATAAGATTCCGTTTAGAAATGAACTAAAATCAAGAATGGAAAAGCTTTGGAATTACGAAAAAATCGGTGCTCCATATAAAGAAGGGAAATTCACTTATTATTCTAAAAATAACGGACTTCAAAATCAATCTGTTGTTTACCGAAAAGATCAGAACGGAAAAGAAGAAGTTTTCTTAGATCCGAATACTTTTTCTAAAGATGGAACAACTTCTCTTGGTGGTTTAGATTTTTCTAAAGATGGAAACAAAGCTGCTTACGCTATCTCTGAGGGAGGAAGTGACTGGAGAAAAGTGATTATTATTGATGCCCTTTCTAAAAAAGTTTTGGAAGATACTTTGGTTGATGTAAAATTCAGCGGTATTTCATGGTACAAAAACGAAGGTTTCTACTACTCTAGCTACGACAAACCAAAAGGAAGCGAATTATCTGCAAAAACAGATCAGCATAAATTGTATTTTCATAAGTTAGGAACTGCTCAAAAAGACGATAAAGTAATTTTTGGAGCAGATCAAAAAAGAAGATATGTTGGTGGTTATGTTACTGAAGACGATCACTATTTGATCATTACTGCTGCCAATTCTACTTACGGAAACGAATTGTATATTAAGGATTTGACTAAACCAAATAGTCCAATTGTTACTATTGTAGATAATTTTAACAACTCTTATTCTATTATTGAAAATGAAGGAAGCAAATTATTTATAGAAACGGATTACAATGCACCAAACGTGCGTGTAGTTACAGTTGATGCTGCAAATCCTAAAATGGAAAACTGGAAAGATTTTATTAAAGAAACTGAGAATGTATTGAATCCTACAACTGGTGGCGGTTTCTTTTTCGCTAATTATACAAAAGACGCTGTTTCTCTTGTAAAACAGTACGATTACAGCGGAAAATTGATTCGAGAAATCAAACTTCCTGCTGTTGGAACTGCTTCTGGATTTGGTGGTAAAAAAGACGAAAAAACTTTGTATTACAGCTTTACAAATTATACAACTCCTGGAAGTATTTACTCTTTTGAACCAAAATCTGGTAAATCTGAAATATATCAAAAACCAAAAGTTGATTTTAAAAGCGAAGATTACGAATCAAAACAAGTATTCTACACTTCAAAAGACGGTACAAAAGTTCCAATGATTATTACGTATAAAAAAGGAACAAAACTAGACGGTAAAAACCCAACTATACTTTACGGATACGGAGGATTCAACATTAGCTTAACGCCAAGTTTCAGTATTGCCAATGCGGTTTGGATGGAAAATGGAGGAGTTTATGCAGTTGCCAACTTAAGAGGTGGTGGTGAATACGGAAAAAAATGGCATGATGCAGGAACTAAACTTCAAAAACAAAATGTATTTGATGATTTTATTGCTGCTGCGGAATATTTAATTGCTCAAAAATATACTTCATCAGATTATTTAGCTATTCGCGGAGGATCTAACGGAGGATTATTAGTTGGCGCAACGATGACACAACGTCCAGATTTAATGAAAGTAGCTTTACCAGCGGTTGGAGTTATGGACATGCTTCGCTACAATGCTTTTACAGCAGGTGCAGGATGGGCTTTCGATTACGGAACAGCTCAAGATAACAAAGAAATGTTTGAGTATTTAAAAGGATATTCTCCAGTTCACAACGTTAAAAAAGGAACAAAATATCCTGCTACAATGGTAACTACAGGAGATCATGATGACCGTGTAGTTCCGGCACACAGTTTCAAATTTGCATCTGAGTTACAGGAAAAACAAGCAGGAGACAACCCTGTTCTAATTAGAATCGATGTTAAAGCAGGACACGGAGCAGGAAAATCTGTTGCCGCTTCTATTCAAGAAAATGTAGACATACAAGCGTTTACGCTTTACAATATGGGCTTTACTTCTTTACCGAAAAAGTAAGACCTTAAGCTTAATTTTATTAGCCACGAATTCACGAATTTATTTTTGTGAATCTCGTGGTTATTTTTTTTGCCACGAATTGCACTAATTTCCACTAATTTAAATCGGATTTGTAAATCGTGTCTAATTATTTCATGCCACAGATTAAAAGGATTAAAAATGATTTTAGTATCTATGTTTTACTTTAATAATCAGTAAAAATCCTTTAATATGTGGCAAATAAAAAAAGAATTCGCGGAAATTAGTGTAATTCGTGGCAAACCTTTTTTAAATTTGAGAAACTAAAAACTTAAACAATGGAAATTATAAAATGGGGAATTATTGGCTGCGGGAATGTAACCGAAGTTAAGAGCGGACCTGCTTTTCAAAAAGCTCCAAATTCGGCTTTAGTGGCAGTAATGCGAAGAGATGCGGCTAAAGCAGAAGATTATGCAAAACGTCATAATGTTCCAAAGTGGTATTCTAAAGCTGAGGATTTAATCAATGATCCAGAGGTTGATGCCGTTTATATTGCTACTCCTCCATCTTCTCATAAAGAATACACCATTTTATGCGCCAAAGCGGGAAAACCTGTTTATGTTGAAAAACCAATGGCTTTGACTTTTGAAGAATGCAACGAAATGATCAGCGTATGTAAAGAACACAATGTTCCATTATTTGTTGCTTATTACAGAAGAGGTCTTCCTCGTTTTCTAAAAATTAAAGAAATAATCGACCAAGGAAAATTAGGAACTATTAGACATGTAAATTGTGTTTTATACCATCCTTTTGAGAAACGTTATGATGATGAAATCAATCTTCCGTGGACTGTTCTTCCTCATATTTCCGGAGGTGGAATTTTTGTTGATTTAGCTTGTCATACTTTAGATTTTCTTGATTTTGTTTTGGGTCCGATAAAATCAGTTCGCGGACACGCTTCTTCTCAATTAATGGCATATCCTGCTGAAGATGCGGTTTCGATGTCTTTCTTATTTGAAAATGGAATTCACGGATCGGGAATCTGGAATTTTGCGAGTTTTGAACGTTACGATAATACTGAAATAGTTGGTGATAAAGGAAAAATCTCTTTCTCTACTTTTGGAAATGATCCTCTACATATTCAATATGTTAACGGAGAAAAAGAAACCATTACAATAGAAAATCCGCTGCATATTCAACAACCATTTATCGAAACTGTGATTGCTGATCTTTTGGGTAATGGAACTTCTCCATCTAAAGGAACTTCTGGAGCTAGAACAACTTGGGTTATCGATCAGGTTTTGAAGGATTTTAGAGAAGCTTCGAAATAGTATATTTTAAAATGAATTGCCTCCTGCTTTAGCTGGAGGTCAAAAATTGACTAAAACAAAAAGGCTTTAGCCGAACTGAGGTTTGGCTAAAGCCTTAACATTTAAAAGCCAAATACCTCCAGCTAAAGCAGGAGGCAATTCACCAAACAAAAAAGAGGATATTCTTTCGAATATCCTCTTTTTTTAAACTTTAAATGGATTAAAATTATAGGCTGTATTTGATACCTAATGTTAATCCTAAACCTGAAATTCCAACGTATGAACTTAATTCGTCCATTGCCTCATTAGGTCTTGTTGTATCTCTTTTATCTGGAGTAGCTGTGTTTGGATTAAAAGCCGGATTATTAGAATTAACATCTAATCTATCTCTATAATTAGTATGAATTTGTGCCGTAGTTCTTGTAGCCAATGCATCGTTACCATTTACAGTAAATTCAGTTGTTTCTTTTGTTTTTCCGTGAACTGTAAAATTACGGTATTCTAATTCTGCAAAAGCTGAAAGATGTGATGTCAGTTTAAAAGTTGTACCAACCGCAGCCGTAAATCCTATTGTTGGGTTTGGTTTTACTTTATCAACGCTATGAACATCTCCAAAAGCAACAGGAGCTCCTGTATTTGGATTAAATGCGATTGGCGCATAAGCGTCAGACGTAATTTCTAAATCTCCATGAATAGGAACTAAAACCCCTACTTTAGTATATGGTTCAAAACCACCAGATTCTCCTAAAAACATTACAATTGCAGGCGCTAAATCAAAAGCTGTAATTTGACCTACAGATTTGAAGCTATATTCTCCTGTTGGAGTAATTGGCGTATCGGTAGTTGTTTGAGCCATTTTTTTATCATTACTATTGTAGTAATTCACTCCTAATTCAACTCCTAAACGAGTAGAAAATCTATAACCTGCTGTAATACCAGTTCTAAAACCTTGACCAAAAGAACCAGTGATACTTTTTTCAGATACTAATTGTCCTCCTACATATGTTTTATCCAATGGTAAATTTCCTCCAACAACTGGAAACTCAGTTGAAGCGGTTTGATTGAAGTATGACCCTCCTAATTTGAAATACCAGCTTTCTGGTTTATCTGCTTTTTCTGTTGTCTGCGCTACTGAAGCCATAGAGCAAACTAATAATCCTAATAAAAATAGGTTCTTTTTCATAATTTTGATTTATTGATTTATACAAACTTAGAGCATTTTTAACATATTCTTACAGTTTGCAAAGTTAGACTTGGAACGAAATCGTTGTAATTTTGGGCAATATTACTAAAAAACTATTATGCACGCATATTTTTAACACAAAAAATTAACATCTGTTTAAATTTTAACTGTTAAATTTTTAGTTCAGTTTAAAATTGATCTGCATTTTCTCCAATTCCTGCAATAATTCGGCTGAAATTCTAATTTTTAATCGGCGGCTTGGCATTGTCAATTTGGTCACTACTTTTATTTCTTCCACCTCATTAACCTCTTGTATTTTGGTGTCTTCCATTGCAGCATCTTCGTTTTCATCTTCAAAAACTGCATCATCTGCATTTTCAAAATCTGTTGGTGTTTCTACCTCAACCAGTTTTTTTATTTTTTCTAATTCCATGATTTCAAAAGTCACAGTATTATCGCCTTTATTTTCATTAAATAAATGACTCAGTTTATGTATAAATTCAGGATGAAGATCTTTTATATTCAATAAAACAATTAGTTTTTTAGCAAAAGCTTCCAGAATATCCTGCAATTGTCTAATCTCAACAAACTGCATTCTAGGATCTGACTTTTTACCGGTATCGTGATTTACCCATCCGTCTTTGATCAATATTTTCAAAAAGGCGAAATTGTTTTGAATCAAGAAATGGCGGAACTTCAAATATTCCTCTCCAAAAATCTTAAACTCATAACTTTCATCATAACCTTCTAAATTGAACGCCGCCCAACCTTTTCCGTTTTTAGCCACACGGTGTTGTACATTATTGATAATTCCGGCAAAATGTAAATTCTTTCCAACATATTCATTCATACTTTTTAATGCTTCCAATCGGGCATTGCAGAAGTATTTCATTTCAAATCTAAAATCATCAAGCGGATGTCCAGAAATGTAGATTCCGACAACTTCTTTCTCTTTTGCCAATTTTTCCATTGTACTCCAGTCTTCACATGGCGGTACAATTGGTTCGGCGATTTGCACTTCGCTGGCTTCTCCAAACAAACTTACTTGCGAAGAGTTTTCATTTTCCTGAAACTTAGATCCGTAACGCATTGCTTTTTCGTAGAAGGTAATTCCGTCACCATCATCATGGAAATATTGCGCTCTGGTTGTTCCTTCAAACGAATCAAAACCTCCTGCCAATGCTAAATTCTCAATCGCTTTTTTATTAGCTGCACGCAAATCGATTCGCTTCGCTAAATCAAAAATCGATTTATATCTTCCGTCTTTTCTGTTTTCTACAATAGTTTCAACGGCTCCAGCTCCTACTCCTTTAATCGCCCCCATTCCGAAACGAACGGCGTAATCATCGTTTACCGTAAATTTATAGTACGATTCGTTTACGTCTGGTCCAAGAACTTGTAATCCCATACGTTTACATTCTTCCATAAAGAACGAAACTTGCTTGATATCGTTCATGTTATTCGAAAGTACTGCTGCCATATATTCAGCAGGATAATGCGCTTTCAAATAAGCAGTTTGGTACGCGATCCAAGCATAACAAGTCGAGTGTGATTTGTTGAATGCGTAACTCGCAAAAGCTTCCCAGTCTTTCCAGATTTTCTCCAGAACTTTGGCATCATGACCTTTTGCGGCTGCTTGTTCAACAAACTTTGGTTTCATTTTATCTAGTACGTCTTTTTGTTTCTTACCCATCGCTTTACGCAAGACGTCGGCCTCACCCTTTGTAAATCCTGCCAAAGACTGAGACAAAAGCATTACTTGCTCTTGGTAAACTGTAATTCCGTAGGTTTCCGATAAATATTCAGCACAGGCATCTAAATCGTATTTAATTTCCTCGTCGCCATTTTTTCTTCGAACGAAAGACGGAATATACTCCAAAGGTCCCGGACGATACAAGGCATTCATGGCAATTAAATCTCCAAATACCGTTGGTTTCAGATCTTTCATGTATTTCTGCATCCCAGGCGACTCATATTGGAAGATTCCGACTGTTTCACCTCTTTGGAAAAGCGCATACGTTTCTTCATCATCAATTGGAAAAGTATCTGGATTTAATTCAATTCCCGTTCTATATTTTACCAGTTTTACGGTATCTTTTATCAGCGTAAGGGTCTTCAGACCCAAGAAGTCCATTTTCAGCAATCCGGCACTTTCTGCAACCGAGTTATCAAACTGTGTTACATATAAATCCGAATCTTTTGCTGTCGTAACCGGAACATAATTCGTAATATCCGACGGCGTAATGATTACCCCGCAGGCGTGAATTCCCGTATTACGCATAGATCCTTCAAGGATTTTTGCCTGCTGAATGGTTTCTCCTGCCAAATCATCTTCATTGGCAATCGCGATTAATTCTTTTACATTGTCAAATTCATCCGAACGAAGTGCTTTTTTCACTTCCTCTTCACTTTCCGAAATAAAACGCGCCAAATTCCATTTTGACGGCATCATTCCCGGAATCAGTTTGGCAATTCTATCGGCTTCAAACAATGGTAAATCCAGTACACGCGCCGTATCACGAATCGCCGATTTGGTCGCCATTTTACCGTAAGTGATAATCTGCGCCACCTGTTTTTGACCGTATTTGTTGATTACGTATTCCATTACACGTC
Source organism: Flavobacterium potami (assembly GCF_020026915.1). Lineage (GTDB taxonomy): Bacteria > Bacteroidota > Bacteroidia > Flavobacteriales > Flavobacteriaceae > Flavobacterium > Flavobacterium potami. The sequence goes on from NZ_JAINUY010000005.1 coordinate 419,468, forward strand.
CACGACCCTCGTCATCAAAGTCGATATCAATATCGGGCATCGATACACGGTCAGGATTCAGGAAACGCTCAAAAAGTAAGTCGTATTTAATCGGGTCAATATTGGTAATTCCTAAACAATATGCAACCGCAGATCCGGCTGCAGAACCACGCCCAGGTCCCACCGAAACATCCATATTTCTAGCTTCGGCGATGAAATCCTGTACAATCAAGAAATAACCAGGATATCCTGAATTGGAAATCGTCATCAATTCAAAATCCAAACGTTCTTGAATCGATTCAGTAATTTCGCCGTATCTTCTTTTTGCACCTTCCATAGTAAGATGGCGCAAATATTTATTTTCTCCACGAACACCACCGTCCTCTTCATCTTCCGGCACCATAAATTCATCAGGAATTTCGAATTTCGGAAGCAATACATCACGATAAAGCGAATATCCTTCAACTTTATCTATAATTTCTTGAATGTTGATAATCGCTTCTGGTAAATCGGCAAAGAGTTTTTTCATCTCTTCTTGCGACTTGAAATAATATTCCTGATTTGGAAGCCCGTAACGGTAACCACGACCACGACCAATTGGCGTTGCCTGCTTTTCACCGTCTTTTACACACAATAAAATATCGTGTGCGTTGGCATCTTCTTTATTTAAATAATAGGTATTGTTAGTCGCAATTAACTTGACATTGTGTTTTTGAGAAAACTCAATCAAAGTTTTGTTGACACGATTTTCATCTTCCTGATTGTGGCGCATTACTTCCAAATAGAAATCTTCGCCAAATTGTTCTTTCCACCAAATTAAGGCTTCTTCTGCTTGGTTTTCACCAATATTCAAGATTTTACTCGGAATTTCTCCGTATAAATTCCCAGACAAAACCATGATATCGCCTTTGTATTGCTCAACGATCTTTCTGTCAATTCTCGGAACATAATAAAATCCGTCAGTGTAGGCAATCGAGGCCATTTTAGCCAAGTTGTGATAACCGGCTTTATTTTTAGCCATTAAAACAACTTGATAACCATTGTCTTTTTTGCTTTTATCTAAGTGGTTTTCGCAGATATTAAATTCGCAACCCACAATAGGTTTCACCTCTGTTTCTGTTGGTTCTTCTCCCGCTTCAACTAATGCTTTATTTTTTCCAGAAGCCGCTTTGTTGTGGTTCATAACAGCACTCACAAAATGGAAAGCTCCCATCATGTTTCCTGTATCTGTCATCGCCACGGCTGGCATTCCGTTTTTAGCGGAAGCTGCCACAATATTTCCAACTCCAATAGTCGATTGCAAAACCGAAAACTGGGTATGATTGTGTAAATGCGCAAATTTGGCCGCTTTGAAATCGGCTTTTTCTTCTTCTGAAACAACAGTCTGCTGACCTTCTCCAGCAAGAGCTTTAAGCTGTTCTCTGATTTTATCAGAAGCCGCTTTTAAGTTGATGTGTTTTAAACCAATTAACTTGAATGGTTCCGCATTTCTTTCTTGAAATTCTTTGAAATACTCTTTCGGAACATCCAGTTCTTCTTTGGTGAAAACTTCTCTTCTAACCAATTCTAAGAAACAACGCGTAGTTGCCTCAACATCGGCAGTTGCGTTGTGCGCTTCCGCGAAAGGAACATTGAATAAATATTCGTGAAGTTCCGTCAAAGTTGGAAGTTTGAATTTTCCTCCACGACCTCCGGGAAGCTGTAATAACGAAGCCGTAACTTCGGTACAGGTATCCAAAACAGGCATAGAACTCATTTGAGATTCTACTCCCATTCTATGGAATTCGGCTCCCATAATATTAACGTCGAATCCTAAATTCTGACCTACAATATATTTCGTTTTGCTTAATGCAATATTGAATTTCTCTAAAACTTCGGCCAAAGTGATTCCATCGGCTTCAGCCAATTCAGTCGAGATTCCGTGAATACGTTCAGCATCATACGGAATATTAAATCCTTCTGGTTTTACCAAATAATCCTGATGCTCGATAAGCTGTCCCATCTCGTCATGCAATTGCCAAGCGATCTGTATACAGCGAGGCCAGTTATCAGAATCGGTGATTGGCGCATCCCAGCGTTTTGGTAGTCCGGTTGTTTCGGTATCGAATATTAAATACATAGAGTTGTAAAAATCAAAATTTTAAGTTCCAAATTCCAAATCCTTCATGTCGCAATGCATTGACAATATGAAATATAACGATATTCGGGATTAAAAGTGGAAGGGATTCAAATTTACGCTTTTTTTGGAGAAAATAAAGCCGAAATTGTTAAACAAAACAACTTGTTTTGACAAAATATTATTAGATTTAAACATTTTAACAATCTAATTTAGACAATAATTTACACCTAAACTTGATACAGAGGATTTAATTAAATTCTAAACATAAAATTTTAATCAAAATTCTATGAAAAAATACTTTTCTCTCTTTCTGATTATTCTACTAATTAGTTGTTCAGAAAAAAATCCTATTGAAAAATCTTTGGAAACAAAATCTGATGAATATTGGTGTTATTATACTAATTGCAACTCCTATTTTACCTATTTTAAGTTTAAAGACGACCAGTTATCTTATCGGTACAACAAGGATGAAAATGGAAAATTTACTACTAAACCTGAAGATCCGTTTATGCCTGAAGATCCGCAAAAATGGTCTGTTTCTGAAGACAGCATTATGACTTGGGGAAATTTTTCTTATGATGTTGTAAGTTATAACGATAAAGCAATTGTTCTTGTTTACCCAACAAAGGAAAAGCCATATCTGAATTACCTTTTTTTAATCAAAGAAAAAGAAAGTGATTTTAAAAAATATTCGGACGATTATAACGAAAAAAGGCTATATAATCCTGAAAAATACAAGACTCATAAATAAAATTTAAAACACCAATCCAACTTCAATAAAATAAATTTTAATAATGAAAAATAAATCTGCAAAGAGTGTTAGGGTACAATATGTCATTTCATATTTTTTAATCTATTTTATTTCAGCTAGTTGTAATCAAAGTGTTGAACCGAAAATTAACAATTCTATTCAAAATTTAATTGAAAAATATCCCCAATTAACAGCTGAAAAAAAATCAGAAAAAAGTAAAGAATTTAAGTTAGTGAAAAGTGTTAAGGAAGGCGAATTCAATATCGAAATCCAACTTTATTCACAGCCTGAAGGATATAAAAACAGAAATCATATTTTAGTTTTTATTAATGGTAAAAAACAAATTTATGCCATGCCTCTTTTTAATAGTAAATACAGAGATTATTGGGAATTTCCATTTGATAAACTATTACAAAATGTTCCCAAAACAAATACAACTTTTACAAATCAACTTAATTCAGGCATAGATGAGCTGATTAATAATAGCGATCGAAGAAAATCAAATAAGAGGTATACATTAATCAACGAGATGCTCACTTCCGTATTAAATTGCAAAAGAATTGAAGAAAAAGACAGTAGCAGTGTACTCCATACTTTAAGAGGAAGCTATGACATTCCAGACGAAAATATCGATTCAGCTAAAATCAGATTACGTAAAAATTACGAGTTAATGAAACGAGAATGGCATCCAGAAGAATTTTCATATAACTACAATTGTTACTTCGACGAAACCAATGCTAGAGTTTATCAAATAGAAAATCTTGGAAATAAATTTAAAATCAAAACATATAGAATGGATTACGGATTTCATTATATAAATCTTTAAAAGCTCCGATTATCCGTTTTGAATACTCATTGCGGCTTTGGAATTTAAAAATTCTTTGAATTAAATTTATCTAACTCTCTTTCTAAAAGTTTAATTTTCGAACTAAAACCAATAAAAATTCACAAAAATTCGCTTCTTGGATGTCGTAGTATTTTGCTGTTTTATTGATTCTAAATAACAAGTAAAAAACAACAATTTACACCCTTAAAAAGTAAAAAAGCATCCATTTTTAAACAAAATCAAAACTAACAATTATTACTATTTTTATCCAATTTGTTACATATTTTTAAACAAAATCTTATATTTTATAGTGCTTTTAAGATAAATTTGCAAACTATTAAAATAAAAAACAATCAGGTAAAATCAAAATAAAAAAAGAAAAACAAAATCCGTTTCTAAATCATTTTTCTGTCAAATTTGAAGTTGCAAAAGCCAATTGGCAATTTGTAATTTAGTTTGGGTATCGTATATAATGAAATATTGAAATTGACGCTTTTTTATCTTTTTTTACTTTTGTTTTGCTATTATAATGAACAGGAAATTGCTGTGGTTATAGAAATTACAATTAAAAAAAATAAAAAATGAGTAAGACATTATTTGACAAAGTATGGGATTCACATGTTGTGCGTAAAATTGAAGATGGGCCAGATGTGTTTTTTATTGACCGCCATTTCATTCATGAAGTTACGAGTCCTGTTGCTTTTTTAGGATTAAAATCAAGAGGCGTTAACGTTTTATACCCACAACGTACTTTTGCAACTGCAGACCATAATACACCAACTATAAACCAACATTTACCAGTAGAAGATCCTTTATCTGCAAATCAGTTAAAAGCTCTTGAAGACAATGCAAACGAATACGGAATTTCGCACTGGGGATTAGGTCACCAAAAAAATGGAATTGTACACGTAGTTGGTCCTGAAAACGGAATTACTTTGCCTGGTGCTACTATTGTATGCGGGGATTCACATACGTCTACTCACGGTGCTTTTGGAGCTATTGCTTTCGGTATCGGAACATCTGAGGTTGAAATGGTGCTTTCTACTCAATGTATTATGCAGCCAAAACCAAAGAAAATGCGTATTAACGTAAACGGACAACTAAGTAAAGGAGTTGGACCAAAAGACGTTGCGCTTTACATTATTGCTCAATTAACTACTTCTGGAGGAACGGGTTACTTTGTTGAATACGCTGGTGATGTTTTTGAAAACATGACTATGGAAGGTCGTATGACAGTTTGTAACTTAAGTATCGAAATGGGTGCTCGTGGCGGAATGATTGCTCCTGACCAAACTACTTTCGATTTCTTAGAAGGAAGATTATATGCTCCAAAAGGAGAAGCTTGGACTAAAGCTGTTGAATATTGGAAAACGCTAAAAACGGATGCTGATGCTGTTTTTGATGCCGAATTAAACATCAAAGCGGAAGACATCGAACCAATGATTACTTATGGTACTAACCCTGGAATGGGAATTGGTATTACAAAACATATCCCGAATGCTAAAGAAGTTGAAGGTGGTGAGGAAACTTACAAAAAATCTTTAGCTTACATGGGCTTCAACGAAGATGATGTAATGATCGGAAAACAAATCGATTATGTTTTCTTAGGAAGCTGTACAAACGGACGTATTGAAGATTTTAGAGCTTTCGCTGAAATTGTAAAAGGAAGAAAAAAAGCGGACAATGTTACGGCTTGGTTAGTTCCTGGATCTCACGTTGTTGAAGCACAAATTAAAGAAGAAGGAATTTTAGATATCCTGACAGAAGCTGGTTTCGTATTACGTCAGCCTGGATGTTCGGCTTGTTTAGCAATGAACGATGATAAAGTTCCTGCTGGTAAATATGCAGTAAGTACTTCAAACAGAAACTTTGAAGGTCGTCAAGGTCCTGGTTCAAGAACTTTATTAGCAAGTCCGATTATGGCTGCTGCTGCTGCTGTTACAGGTAAACTAACAGACCCAAGGGAATTATTCTAATTCTTGCTATAAGCTTTAAGCAATAGGCTTTAAGCAAATTAGCAACTTCAAAAAAGGCCTAAAGCTCACAGCTTACAGCCTAAAGCAAAAAAATAATATGCTGTAGAAAAAAGCCTAAAGCTTACAGCCTACAGCCTAAAGCAAATTAAAATGGCATACGATAAATTTAATATACTTACAAGCAGCGGAGTTCCGTTGCCAATTGAGAACGTAGATACAGATCAAATCATTCCAGCTCGTTTCTTGAAAGCTACAAAACGTGAAGGTTTTGGAGATAATCTTTTCAGAGACTGGAGATACAATGGAGACGATACTCCAAAAGCAGATTTCGTTTTAAACAACCCAACTTACAGCGGAAAAATCCTTGTAGGAGGAAAAAACTTCGGTTCTGGATCTTCTAGAGAGCACGCTGCATGGGCAGTTTACGATTACGGATTCCGTGCTGTAGTTTCTTCTTTCTTTGCTGATATCTTCAAAGGAAACTGTTTAAATATTGGTGTTTTACCAGTACAAATCAGCCCAGAATTTTTAGCCAACATTTTCAAAGCTATCGAGGCTGATCCAAATACAGAATTAGAAATCAATCTTCCAAACCAAACGATTACTTTACTGTCAACTGGTGAGCAAGAATCTTTCGCTATTAACGGTTACAAAAAGAACAACCTAATTAATGGTTTTGACGATATTGATTACTTACAAGATATGAAGGAAGATATTAAGGCTTTTGCTGATAAACTTCCTTACTAATAGCAATATCATTCAGTCTATTAGACCCGAAAGGCTTTAAAACCTCTCGGGTCTTTCTAAATTAATAATACAAACCCGCTATCATTTCGAATTGAAAGAAATATAGATTATCAATATGGAAAAAAGAAAAATTGAAATAATGGATACGACGCTTCGTGACGGTGAACAAACCTCAGGAGTATCATTTTCTGCTGCAGAAAAACTGACCATTGCGCAATTGTTGTTGGAGGAATTAAATATTGATAGAATCGAAATTGCTTCGGCGCGTGTGAGCGAAGGAGAATTTAATGCTGTAAAAGGCATTACTTCATGGGCTGAATTAAAAGGTTACACCAATAGAATTGAAGTTTTAACTTTTGTTGACGGCGGCGTTTCAATCGATTGGATGAAAAAAGCTGGTGCTAAAGTGCAGAATTTATTGACTAAAGGTTCAATGAATCACTTAACGCATCAACTGAAAAAAACTCCTGAACAGCATTTTTCTGAAATCGCTCAAATCATAGCTTCTGCCAAAGAAAACGACATTGAGACCAATGTTTATTTGGAAGACTGGAGCAACGGAATGCGAAATTCTCCTGAATATGTTTTTCAATTTTTGGAGTTTTTATCCACTCAGCCAATTAAAAGAGTTTTACTTCCTGATACTTTAGGAGTTTTAATTCCATCTTTGACTTTTGAATTTATTTCAAAAATTAAAGACAAATATCCACAGATTCACTTTGATTTCCATGCTCACAACGATTACGATTTAAGCGTTGCCAATGTTATGGAAGCGATAAAAGCCGGAATCAACGGACTTCACGTAACGGTTAACGGAATGGGAGAACGTGCTGGAAATGCACCTCTTGAAAGTACTGTTGCCGTAATCAACGATTATTTACCGCAAGTAAGTATCAACGTAAAAGAAACTTCATTGTATTCTGTAAGCAAATTGGTTGAAACATTTACAGGTTATAGAATCCCTGCAAATAAACCTATTGTCGGCGACAACGTTTTTACACAGACGGCTGGAATTCACGCTGACGGAGACAATAAAAACAATCTTTATTTTAATGATCTTCTTCCAGAACGTTTTGGAAGAAAACGTAAATATGCCCTAGGAAAAACTTCTGGAAAAGCCAATATCGAAAAGAATCTTCAGGAATTAGGTTTAAAACTAAACAACGAAGATTTGAAATTGGTTACCCAAAGAATTATCGAATTGGGCGACAAAAAAGAAACCGTAACGAAGGAAGATCTTCCCTACATTATTTCTGATGTTTTGGACAGCCATACTTACGAAGAAAAAATCACAATCAATTCTTATATGCTGGTTCATTCTAAAGGAATGCGCCCATCGACGACTTTATCTCTAAATTTAAACGGAGAAATAATCGAAGAAAATGCGCAAGGAGACGGTCAGTTTGATGCTTTTATGAATGCTTTATCTAAAATTTACAAAAGCAAAAAATTGACGCTTCCAAAATTGATTGACTATGCCGTGCGAATTCCGCCAGGAAGTAGTTCTGATGCCTTGTGCGAAACCATTATTACATGGGTCAACAACGGAAAAGAATTCAAAACCCGCGGATTAGATTCAGATCAAACCGTTGCAGCGATTATTGCGACGCAAAAAATGCTTAATATAATTACTTAATATAGTGACAAAGGTTCAAAGTAACAAAGTGACAAAGTTTTGGTCTACTTTTTAAACTTTGAACCTTTGTCACTTTGTCACTTTGAACCTTATAAAACACATATAGAATGAAATTAAACATAGCCCTTTTAGCCGGAGACGGAATCGGACCAGAAGTAATCGATCAAGCCGTAAAAGTATCAGATGCTATTGCACAAAAATTTGGACATGAAATTACTTGGAAACCAGCTTTAACTGGTGCTGCCGCAATTGATGCAGTAGGTGAGCCTTATCCAGATGAAACACACGAAGTTTGTAAAAATGCTGATGCCGTTCTTTTTGGAGCAATCGGTCACCCAAAATATGATAACGATCCTTCTGCACCAGTTCGTCCAGAGCAAGGTTTGTTAAAAATGCGTAAAGCATTAGGTTTGTTTGCAAACGTAAGACCAACTTTTACATTCCCATCTTTATTAGATAAATCTCCATTAAAAAGAGAAAGAATCGAAGGAACTGATTTAGTTTTCTTAAGAGAATTAACTGGAGGAATTTACTTTGGTGAAAAAGGAAGAAAAGATAACGGAGATACTGCTTACGACAACTGTGTTTACACAAGAGCAGAAGTACAGCGTTTGGCTAAAAAAGGTTTCGAATTAGCCATGACACGCTCTAAAAAATTATGCTGCGTTGATAAAGCAAACGTTTTGGAAACGTCACGTTTATGGAGAGAAACAGTACAAGCAATGGAAAAAGATTATCCAGAGGTTGAAGTTTCATACGAATTTGTTGATGCTGTTGCAATGCGTTTGGTTCAATGGCCAAACTCTTATGACGTATTGATTACTGAAAACTTATTTGGAGATATCCTAACAGATGAAGCTTCTGTAATTTCAGGTTCAATGGGATTAATGCCTTCTGCATCTATGGGAGCTGAAGTGTCTTTATTTGAGCCTATTCACGGTTCATATCCACAAGCTACAGGATTAAACATTGCTAATCCAATGGCTACTGTTTTATCTGCTGCTATGATGTTCGAAAACTTCGGATTAATGGAAGAAGGAAAAGCAATGAGAGATGCTGTAAACAAAGCTTTAGAAGCTGGAGTAGTTACTGAAGATTTAGCAAACGGAGGAAAAGTTTACGGTACCAAAGAAGTTGGTGACTGGTTAGCTGCAAACGTATAATAGTTTATTTTGTTTCAGGTTTCAAGTTTCAAGTTAGAGAACGTGAAACCTGAAACTTGAAACTTGAAACAAAAAAAGGGATAAACGTAAGTTTATCCCTTTTATATTTTAGAAAAAATCTCTTAGTAATCTCCTCTGTTTCCGCGATCTCCGCCACGGTTGTTTCCGTAACCACCACGATTGTTTCCACCGCGGTTGTTGTTAAAACTTCTTCTTTCGCCTTCTGGTTTTGGTTCAGATTTGTTTACAACAATTGTACGTCCAGAAACTACTGCTCCGTTTAATTCGTCAATTGCTTTTTGAGCCTCAGCGTCATTTGGCATTTCAACAAAACCAAATCCTTTACTTCTTCCAGTAAATTTATCAGTAATAATTTTAACAGAGTCAACTGCTCCATAAGCCTCAAAAGACTCTCTTAAATCTGCTTCCTCAATACTGAATGGAAGGCTTCCAACAAAAATATTCATAGATATTTATTTATAATAATAAACAAATGTAATCTTATTTTTATCTAATCCACTATGTTAGCAGTTTATTTAAGTTTTTATTTTGATTTGATAAAATACGACCAAAACGAGAACCTAGTTTGCGGTAAATTGATGCCCTGGACCAACAGGAATTTTATAAAAAACGCCTTCTGTAAAATTGATTTGTTGTTTCTCAGCTGTCGCATCAACATTGATTGCTCTAAATCTAAATGTTCCAGAGATGGTTTTATCGATTGTATTATATTCAGTAATAACAATTTGGCCACTACCCCTTCCTTCTCCTGTTGTAAATTCTGCTTCTTGTCCCGAAAGTGTATTCTTGTAAATAGCTTTAGATGTATTATCTATTCCTAAAGTATAAGTTTGTTCAATTGGCTGAGGAATCATAAAAGTTATTTTTTCGTAACCTAAAGAACCTCCGACAACAAAAACCCCATCGGTTTGTGTTTCAGCAGTGTAACTACGTCCTCTCCAAAAAATATTATCTTTTAGAGTCTGAAAAGCGGGATTATTAAATTTTACATCTTCAGTACAAGATGTTAGGAGAAATAAAAATGTTAGAAAGTAAAAGTATTTCTTCATATTTTTAAAATGAATTTGATACAAAAGTACTGCTTTACAACTAATAAATTTTTGAAAATTAAAGCTAAATGAGGTGAAAATCCATCAAAAGAATAACTAAATTACATTTAATAGTTTTTGAAACGTATTATTCATAAAAAAATTATATCTTTGCGCCCTTAATTAACAGAGGTCGAGTACCTCAAAATTTAATCACTAGATTATGTCAGTAAAAATTAGATTACAAAGACACGGTAAAAAAGGAAAACCTTTTTACTGGGTTGTAGCTGCAGATGCACGCTCAAAAAGAGATGGTAAATACTTAGAGAAAATCGGTACTTACAATCCAAACACTAACCCAGCAACTGTTGAGTTAAACCTTGACAGCGCAGTTAAATGGTTACACAATGGTGCTCAACCAACTGATACTGCAAGAGCAATCCTTTCTTACAAAGGTGCTTTATTGAAACACCACCTTGATGGAGGAGTTCGTAAAGGTGCTTTAACACAAGAGCAAGCAGATGCTAAATTAACTGCTTGGTTAGAAGCAAAAGCTGGTAAAGTTGATGCTAAAAAAGAAGGTTTATCTAAAGCTAAAGCTGATGTGAAAGCAAAAGCTTTAAAAGCTGAGCAAGAAGTTAACGCTAAACGTGTTGCTGATGCTGCTGCTGCTCAAGCAGAAGCTGCTGCCGCTGCACAAGCTACTGAGGCTACTGAAGAAGTTGCTGAAGTTGAAGCTGAAGAAGCTCCTGCTGCTGAAGAGAATAACGAAACAACTGAAGCATAATTTTTACTTGGCGATAATGCGTAAAGAAGAATGTTTTTATTTAGGTAAAATCGCTAAAAAATTTAGTTTCAAAGGTGAAGTTCTGATCTATTTAGACACAGACGAACCCGAGTTATACGAAAATCTGGAATCAGTGTTTGTTGAACACAACAAACACTTGGTTCCTTTTTTTATTGAAACTAGTTCTTTACACAAAAACGACTTTCTTAGAGTTCGTTTTGAAGATGTAAATACCGAAGAAGATGCTGATGCTCTTGTTGGAAACGGCATTTATCTTCCTTTAACCATGTTACCAAAACTTACTGGTAACAAATTTTACTTCCACGAAGTTATTGGTTTTGAAATCGAAGACAAACGTTTAGGCGTTTTCGGTAAAATAACTTCTATTAACGATTCTACTGCCCAACCTCTTTTTGAAGTTTTAAATGGCGAAGTAGAAATTTTAGTTCCAATGATCGATCATTTCCTTGTAAAAATCGATCGTGAGAACAAAAAAGTAATCATGGATCTTCCTGAAGGATTGATCGAGATGTATCTTTAGTATTCAGTCACAGTTTTAAGTATTCAGTTTCTAATCTGAATTCGAAATCTTCATTTATTAATTCTAACTTAAGATGTTTCAGTTTAAGCAATTCTCTATAAATCAAGATCGGTGCGCTATGAAAGTGGGCACAGATGGTGTTTTACTTGGCGCTTGGGCTCCTGTAAATCACAATCCGTTTAGTGTTTTGGATGTTGGTGCTGGAACTGGAATTATTGCTTTAATGCTGGCGCAGCGAACTCATGCAGAACAAATTGATGCGCTTGAAATTGATGAAGATGCTTACGAACAAGCTGTAGAAAACTTTGAAGCTTCTCCTTGGGGCGATCGTTTATTTTGCTTTCATGCTGGTTTAGACGAATTTATTGAAGAACCGGAAGATGAATACGATTTGATTGTTTCGAATCCGCCTTTTTATGCTGAAGACTATAAAACAGATAATGAACAACGTGATTTGGCAAGGTTTCAAGATGCAATGCCTTTTGAAGAAATTGTAGAAGCTGCCGATTTGTTGCTTTCAGAAAACGGAATTCTAGCTGTAATTATTCCATTTAAAGAAGAAGAAAAATTTACTGCTTTAGCAAAAGAATTCGAATTATATCCTTTAAAAATTACAAGAGTAAAAGGAACTCCAAAATCCGAAATCAAGCGTAGTTTATTGGCTTTTAGTCGAAATGAAATTTCTGAAGTTGAAATCGATGAATTAGTTATTGAAATTGATCGTCATGTTTATACGCCAGAATATATTGAGCTTACAAAAGAATTTTATTTGAAGATGTAAAAACATCTTTGTCAAAGTTTAAAAATTCGACAAAGATTATTTAGATTTTTTATTTGCCATTTTTTGCAAAAAGAACAGCTCTTTCCAAAACTTCATCCCTTCCTTGCTGGATTCCTAAAATAGTTGGTTTTACTTCAATATCAGGAACAACTCCTATTCGTTGTGTTTCTTTTTTATTTGGATAAAAGACGCCATAAGTTGTAAAAGAAGTCCAAAGGCCTTTTATAATTTCAAATCGATAACTTCTTCCATCCGCGCCAGCCGTTTGACTACCAATTACAGTAGCTTTTGGAGCGACTTTTAATGTCATGGCGGTAAACTCGGAATGACTTATTGATTTTTCATTTACTAAAAGAATAACATTTCCTTTATAATAATCCGGATTAATCTTCCCGCAAGGGGTATCTTCTTTTCTCCAAATATAACGCCCTGGCGAAGTTATATCAGGATCAATAGATTTCACAAAATCTCTAGGTTCTGGATTTAAATATTCTGCAATTGCAAAGTTCGTTCCTTGAGGATAATTTCGAATATCAAAAATGATAGCTGTAGAATTTTTAAACTGTTCCATCATAGCTGGGACATCATCTGGAGTTAATACAGCCAAATTCGCATAACCAATGTTATTTTCTAAAAATTTATACTTCTCGCTGTTGTTTTCATAATTGATTTTTAAATCCTTATATCCATACAGATTAATAGTTTTTGTTTCTATTTTACCATTTCTTATAAATTCAATTTCAGTAGAATTTCCGGTAAAAATAGTCCATTCCATATTGTTTAAGATTGCAGCAGAATTCGAACCTTCAACATATTTTTGATTTTCTTTTATAAGATCAGCAATTGTTTTCTCTTTAATTTTAGTAATTACATCACCAACTTTTATATCATTAATTTTTGATAAAGATTCATTTTTGAAACCAGTAACCACCGCTTTATTATCTATAAATTTCACATCAAAAGGAATGTAATTCCACCCAATAGCATTAAATAGTTTATTTGCTCCAAACAAAGCATGAGTATCATTTAGTTTTGCGCTAAACTCTTTCAATGCTAAGTAATAATCTCCTTCTGAAACTGGGTTAATTGTCCTAGGCAAGAATTCAATTAAAGTCAAATCCCAATTTTGATCCATTTGATATTTGTATGGAAAAAAATATTCAACATAATTCCAAAAACGAAACAACGCCAAAAGTCGGAAGTTTTTATCTTTGTCATTGAATACCTCATACTCCACTTCATTTACGAATTCAGTTCCTTTTTCGACATAATATTGTTTTCCCTGAATTTTATTTTGCTCAATAAACTTAAGTTTTTGACAAAGACTCTTAGAAAACAACTCCGTATTTTGTGTCCATGAAAGGTCAAAGTTTTTATCAAAATAATCTATTTCCTCATTTGAGATTTCAGTTTTATAAGCTTTAACTTTTCCTAAAGAATTAATCCATTTTTCGATAACATTTGAAAATTCTATATCTGTTTTTGCCTCTTCTACTTTTGGCAAAACTTTAAAAAGCTCGTCATCCCAATTAAAATTTCCGTTAGCAACATTCGGATGATAATACTTTAGAAAACCCCAAACCTTGCAAGTCGCTGCCAGTTTTTGAGTTTCGGTAATTGGTTTTGAAAAGGAGTATTGAAATAATAAAACAACAAGAATTAACAGTGTCTTTTTCATTTAAGATTTGTGGTTTTGGTTAGGGTTAGTTTTCTTTTAAACTTGTTCAAAAATGTTTTTAAATTGATATAAAATTCGTTCGATCAAACGCAGATCTTCGGTTACAATTTCTGCGCTTCCTTTCATTTCCTGCTGAAATACAATTTGTTTGTCGTAAGATGTTTTTAATCCGTTTGGAAGTGCAACGTCCAACAACAGATTTCCGTCTTTATCGGGTACCAATGAAATGTTTTTGATTTCTCCTCTTAACACACCAAATTCACGGTCCGGATAATTTGCCAAACGGATATTTACTCTTTGTCCTACTTTTATTTTTCCTGAATTGAGTGCCGGAGCTTTTACCTTTCCAATAAAAGTATTCTTAGCGTCGGGAATAATGGAAAAGACGTTGTCTCCCACATTTATGGTCTGATTCTCATTCCAAACCTGCAAAAAAGTAACCACGCCACTAACCGAAGATTTCAGTGTATATGCAAGCTCCCAGTCTTTTATCACTTTTTTCAACTGATAAAAGGATTGCGCCATACTTCTTCCCAGATTAACCTCTTCTTTTGTGCTGTTTATCTGCGAATTCTGACTTGATTTTGTATTGTCGATCAAAGACGACCTTATTTGAGAAATTGAAGTTAGAAGTCCTTTAT
>NZ_JAINUY010000060.1 GCF_020026915.1 Flavobacterium potami
GGCCAATAGGTATCATGAGAATGATAGACGGTGGAGACAGTGACGACAAGATCCTTGGTGTTCCAGTAAACGATCCAAGGTACAACGATGTTAAAGACATTACAGATATCCCAAAACAGTTCCTTGATGAAGTAGAACACTTCTTCACAGAGTACAAAAGACTCGAAGGCAAAACAACTGAAGTACTTGGATGGGACAACGCAGAGAAAGCATTTGAAGCCATTAAACATTCTAAAGAACTCTACGATGAAATGTAAGTTCTAAAAGTCAGAGTTAAATGGAACAT
>NZ_JAINUY010000061.1 GCF_020026915.1 Flavobacterium potami
CACCTGTGTCATCCCCAACTTTGCGGCTGTCTGCGTTTGTGTTTCACTCTGGAAATATCGGAAGTACAAAAGCTTTCTGTCCTGCGCTTCCAGTTTTCCGATTGCCTGCCGCAGACTGAGCACATCCGTCAGCTCTTCTTCTTTCGCATCATCCGGTATATCCATCGCATTGCCGCTGTCATCTTCAGCAGTCAAAGAAATCGGTGCTTGTGCCGCGCCCAGCGCCTGCGCTGCCGTTTCCGCATCTACCCCCAGCCGCTGTGCCAGTTCCGTGACAGTTGGCATA
>NZ_JAINUY010000062.1 GCF_020026915.1 Flavobacterium potami
TATTTTCCCTAAATTTTCTACTGCGTCCTTCATAATATCACTCCTTTCCATCAATTCTTTTATTTTCTTTTCGCTTCCTTCTTTGCCTGCTTCCTTTAAAAATTCCGCCCACAATTCTATTCCGCTTAATTCTTTTATTTCCTTTTGTTTTAACTTCGGCAGTTCCAAAAAGTGAATCTGAAGGTCTTCCGTCAGCGGAAAATATTCGCCCTTTTCCAATATCTTAAAACTGCTGTGAAGTTTTTTACTTTCAGGAATCGCATTGTAATCCGTTATATTCACGGAT
>NZ_JAINUY010000063.1 GCF_020026915.1 Flavobacterium potami
GTACCATAATCCATCTTACTGTTATACTTTATATTTTTTATAAGTGCTTCCTTGATCGGAAACTTTGGTCAGAAACTTAATTAATTACTCAAAAAACAAGCTCCAAAGAAAAAAATTTTAAATTTTGGAATTGCTCCTACAATATTCTGAATTTTTATCCTTTTTACGACTCTTTCCGTGAATTACAAGTACCGGAACTTTTGAGTTTCTTACAACCTTTCCGGGTAGCTTCCACGAAGAAAGTATTTAATATCGTTTTATCCCGATCGGACCCACGAAAAGCAT
>NZ_JAINUY010000064.1 GCF_020026915.1 Flavobacterium potami
AACATTATCAACATTATAACGATTTATTAAGTTATATAAAATCTAATAAATTTATTTTGTTTCTTCGTCGTATAATATGGGTAAGATGATTCTCAATTCAAGACCGCATTGATTTTTATGAGGACGTCATGAGAATATCCACACAAAACAACGAAGAACCTTTATTTTAATTCAAAAGTTAGTATTTGTTGGCTTAATTGGCAGTGTGATATAATGAACGATGATAACAAAATATTCCTTTCCTACTCTCATAGAAACGTGGATTTGGCAAATGAAATTGATAGT
>NZ_JAINUY010000065.1 GCF_020026915.1 Flavobacterium potami
TTGAAACCCTATCCCAGGTGTGGAGATCAACTCCTTTAAACCGTTTAAATGTATCATTATCCCGGGTCTCCGTTTCAACAAGCCATAAATTCATATTCCCTTTGCCGCTTGAAACAACTTTTGAGAACGCATCGAGATCGATCCCCTGAGAGAAATCCAGTTCAAATGCACCCATCTTCTTATCTCTCAGATCCGTCGCCTCTTCGATAGCCTCCTCATACGTTCTTGCTGTGGTGATGATCGACAGGAGAACCTCGTCGATGTCTTCGGCTTTCTGAATGGTGA
>NZ_JAINUY010000066.1 GCF_020026915.1 Flavobacterium potami
GATTTTAAGATGTTCACCAGGGAATTTCTCTCTTTTTTGCTTATCTGGTTGAGGGTTTTATTGGGATCAACACCTGCAAGTTCCAGAAATACTGGGATAAGACGGTTGGGCAGTAGAAACTTCAGGTAATTCTTCATGTATGTTTTTCCATGTTTTTCAAATTCCCTTAAAAGTTCTGCTTCAAGGCTTTCCATTCCAAGTTCTGGTTTTAAATCCATGAGAAGTTTAACTTCCCCATCTTCAAGTGCTGAAACTACCTTATTACTTAAATCAAGAATTGCAGGT
>NZ_JAINUY010000067.1 GCF_020026915.1 Flavobacterium potami
TTTCATCTATGGATTTATAATCAATAGTGTTTACTAATCCCTGTTCCATAACTTCATCTATTAATTTTTTCTTGTAATTTTCATCCACTGGGAAATCAAGCTTTTCCTGAATATCCTTTTTACTAATATTGCCTGAAACTGCGTCCATCACTAATTTATATAAATCTTTAGGGGGGAATATCTCACCAATAACATCGTATACCTTATCTGAGCCAATAGCCTTCCTGATCATTTCCAGTTTATCTAAGACCCTTGCTAATACCATTCCTTCCCTGGTATTATCGG
>NZ_JAINUY010000068.1 GCF_020026915.1 Flavobacterium potami
AAGCAATAGCCAAAAAATCAAGCCGGGACAAATCATGAATTCAGCACTCATGAATCTTACAATTCTTCTGCCTTTCCAGGTCTTTGCCGAAAAGAAAGGCGTATCACGTATAGTTGCAGAGGGACGCGAAGGCTCATTTGGACTCTTACCACACCGACTTGATTGCGTTGCGGCTTTGGAACCTGGAATTCTAACCTACGAAACCGAATCAGAGGGCGAGGTTTATGTGGCAGTCGATGAAGGCGTACTTATCAAGACTGGTCAGGATGTACTTGTCTCGGCACG
>NZ_JAINUY010000069.1 GCF_020026915.1 Flavobacterium potami
CCAACCCGGTCCATCTCGGAGAAACCGAGGGACTGGATGTGGCTGAACAGATCGTGCCGCATTTCCGTAGCGCACCCCACAGCCGCTTCCGCCGCAAAATACTGGGCAATTACGCTGCAAACGAGGCTGACTGCCGCCAGCACGGCCAGCAGGCCGCAGGAGCGTAGAATATAGTCGGTCTTGTGGTCTTTGATACCGACGTTGATTACGGAAGCCATCACAACCGGCACAACCAGGTCGAATAGCGCTTCCAGCATCTTAAAAAACGGTGCCAGGACGCATTCT
>NZ_JAINUY010000006.1 GCF_020026915.1 Flavobacterium potami
GAGAAGTTAAGCCCGCCTGCGCAGATGGTACTGCAGTTATGTGGGAGAGTATGTCGTCGCCTTTCTTTTGAAAAACCCTATCCAAATCGGATGGGGTTTTTTGTTTTTGGACCTTTTCTGTTTTTTCAGATGCAAACCCATCATAACACTTCTTTAATTTGATTGGCTTCGTTTAAAGAAGTTGTTTTTTATTCTGAGGCTCTTGCTTTTCTTTTTGCAAACAAGGCTTTAAAGCGCTTGAAATGTATCGTAAAACATAGATTGGGTTGTGGTTTGTTTGCTGGATTTAGTTTATGTCTTAATTAAGTTTTATTTTTGGTTCATTAAGAAATTAGAAAGTAAATGAAACAGCTAATTCAGATTATAAATGGTTTTCAAGAATTAGATTTGGAAACGGAACTTGCTATTAAGAAAAGCTTTGTTGAAGAGACTTTCAGGAAAGATGAATTTCTTATAGAAGAAAGAAAAATTTGCGATAAAATATATTTTATAAAATCTGGCGCAATTAGAAGATTTTGTATTGAAGATGGAGAAGAGGTTACAAAGTGGATTTACACCGATAACCAATTTGTAACTTCAATGAGTAGTTTTTTTGAACAGAAACCATCTTTTGAGAATTTTCAAACTTGTGAAGAAACAATTGTGTATTCTTTGTCTTATTCAGGCGAACAAAAGTTATTGGAATATCCAATATTTGTACAGTTTCATATCAAGCAACTTCGATATTATCTTTCTAAAATAAATGAGTTCAATCATTTATTTCGTTTAATGACTGCAGAGAAAAAATACCTATTCCTTTTAGAATCATTTCCTCAAATTATTAGAAAAGCTAAACTAAAACATATTGCCTCATTAATTGGTGTAACTCAAGAAACTTTAAGCAGGATTCGAGCATCAATTATTTGATATTAGGTCAATAAAAAGAATGTAAAGTTTTTCAATTTTTGCAGTTAATTAAAAAAAGTCAAAATTGAAAGATACTTTTATTCATAAGAATGCTGTTTTAGGTAATAACATTTTTGTAGGAAACAATGTTGCTATTGCCGAGGATGTCGTTATTGGTGATAATTCACAAATAGGAAATAATGTTACGATTTTAAGTGGAACAAGAATTGGTGAAAATTGCCAGATTCATTCAAATGCTGTTCTGGGTGGTGTGCCTCAAGATTTAAAATATAAAGGTGAATATGCTCTTCTAGAAATTGGAAATAATAATATAATCAGAGAGTTTGTCACTATTAACAAAGGAACAGTTTCTAAAGGGAAAACAGGTATTGGAAATTCTAATCTCATAATGTCAAATGCTCATATTGGGCATGATTGTATAATAGGAAATAATTCTATTATAGGATTTATTGTCGGAATGGCTGGCGAAGTAATTGTTGAAGATTGGGTAAACATAAGCGGGCTAACTGCTATACATCAGTTTTCGGTTATTGGAGAACATGCTATGATTAGTGGTTTAAGTCGAGTAGTTAAAGATGTTCCGCCTTATATAATTGCTGCTCATGAGCCTTTGCGATTTGCTGGAGTTAATACTGTCGGTTTAAAACGTAGAGGATTTACTTCTGATAAAATTGACGAGCTTCGATTAATCTATCGGGTTTTATTTCAGGAAAAAAGAAATACTAAATTTGCTTTAGAATTAATTGCCGAAAAATTCTCAGAAACTATAGAGCGCGATAAGATTCTAAATTTTGTCAAACAATCGAAAAGAGGAATTGTAAAAGGTTACGAGTATTAAGTCTCTAAATGCCTATATTTATAATAAAATTTAAATGAGTTTAATATGACAGCTTATAGCGCAAATTCTAAGGTTGATTTTTATTTTGAAAAGGCTGAAAAGTGGAAAGAAGAATTAGAGCAAATGCGTGAAATTGCTTTAGATTGCCAGTTGGTTGAAGATTAAAATGGGGAAGTCCGTGTTATACTTTTGACGGAGCAAACATTGTTTTGATTCATGCGTTTAAAGAATATTGTGCTTTTTTGTTCTTTAAAGGTGCTTTAATGAAAGATCCAGATAAAATATTAATTCAGCAGTCAGAAAATGTGCAGGCGGCACGACAAGTTCGATTTACAAATGTTCAAGATGTTTTGGGTATAAAAGAAATCCTGAAAAAATATATTTTTGAAGCGGCCGAAATTGAACAATCGGGTCAAAAACTAGAACTGAAAAAAGTTTCTGAATTTGAAATCGCAGCAGAACTTCAAAATAAATTTGATAGCGATTCTCATTTTAAAAAAGCATTTTATGGCTTAACACCCGGAAGACAGCGCGCTTATTTGCTTCATTTTTCTCAACCAAAACAATCTAAAACAAGAGAAGCAAGAATAGAAAAAAATATTCCGCGAATTTTGGATGGAAAAGGATTGAACGATTAAAATATTTTAGCGATAAAAAGAAAAACTCCTTTTATAGAAAAGGAGTTTTTTGTTTTGTGATATTAAGAAATTTGCTGTTCGAGCGTATTTTTCTTTCGGATAGAAATTATTGAGTGGAGTAAGACCGAAGTCATAACCAGGGTAATTCCGATATAAAAAGAAAAATTGACCGACTGTCCTTCATTAAAAAACAAAAAGGCTAATATTATAGAATATATTGGTTCTAAGTTGAATGTTAGATTTATGGTAAATGCTGGAATCTTTTTTAGTGATTCTGCAAACATTACATAAAGCGCAACGGTACAACAAGAAGCTAAAATTAATAGATAGAAAATGTCAGTAAGGTTTGGAATAAAAGTTTGGTCCGGAAAGTTGTAAAAATAGAATGGCAGAGCAAGTCCTAATACCAAAGTTCCTCCGAGCATTTGATAGAAGTTGATTAGTTTACTATCGTAAAATTGAACTAATCTTTCGTTGTAAATTGTATATAAAGCTGCAAATGCTGAAGAAATTACACCTAGTAAAATTCCAAGCTGATAAGAAGAATCAAAATGAAAAATGAGACTTATACCTAACAAAGTCAGCATACTTAATAAAACTTGAACGAGATTGAATCTTTTTTTATTGAGAAGAGGTTCAAAAAAAGCAGTAAAAAAACTCGTTAAGCAATAACATACAACTCCAATTGAGATGTTAGAATATTTAATGCTGGCATAAAAGAAGATCCAGTGAATGGTAATTAATACTCCGGCTTTAGAGATTTTTGCTATTTCAGAAAATGACTTTAGCATTTTAAGCTTGTATATTTTTAGAATAAAAAATAGAATAATAGAAGCAAATAAAACTCTGTACCAAACTAAGGTAATTTCGTTAAGAGAAATAAGTTTTCCGAAAACGCCAGTAAAACCAGCAAGTAAAACTGCAGTGTGCAGTATCAAATAAGATTTTTTCATATAAAGTTGTCTGTCCTTTTTTTGAAGGATATATTTTGAATTTTAATAATTGAATTGAGGTATCAACATAATAAATCGGACTGAGAATATTCAGTCAAGTTGTCAATACTAAAGACGTATTATTTAATTCAAGGAGGAGGAAGACAACCTTTTAAACTCATGATAAAATTTAGTTTTTGCAAACTTATAAAAAGGCTAGGAGTTGAAAAAGTTTAAAAAGTTATTTAAATGTGAAAATCGATACATTTTGTGGAAGAATGAAAGGAATCTGATTTTGATTTGAATATTTATTTATAGAAATTGCATCGTTACCAAATCGCCTAGTAAATAATATTATAATGAATACGAATCAATCGCCTACAGGAGTTCTTGAAACAAAACAACATTTTGAAATTTTAGACGGATTACGTGGTGTGGCAGCTTTTGCTGTCGTAATATTTCATTTTATGGAATGGATTTTTACAGATCCAAGTCAAAATTTTATTGGACACGGATTTCTAGCGGTCGATTTTTTCTTTTGTCTTTCTGGATTTGTAATTGGATATGCTTATGATGACCGTATTACAAAAATGGGGCTTCGAAAGTTTTTTATGGCAAGAATTATAAGATTACATCCTTTGGTCATTGCAGGATCGATTTTAGGATTATTGGCATTTTTATTCGATCCCTTTGGAGGTCATTTGGAATTATACAGCACAGGAAAAATTATTTTGACATTTATTTGTTCCTTATTTCTTATTCCGTTTCCAGTTATTGCCGACCGCGGATTTAATTTATTTAGTTTTAATGCACCGGCTTGGTCGCTGTTTTGGGAATACATTGCCAACATTGCCTATGCATTTGTACTTTGTAGAACTCGTAAAAACGTATTGATTGTTCTTACTTTACTTTCTGCTGGAGGAATCTGTTATGTAGGTTATAGTTCTGGAAATTTATTAGGAGGTTGGAGTGGTCCAACATTTTGGGATGGTTGTGCTAGAATATCGTATTCTTTTTTAGCAGGATTACTTATTTATCGTTCAAATTGGATAATTAAGAACAAACTTGGCTTTGGCGGATTAATTGTTTTGTTGCTTTTGGCTTTCATCATGCCATTTTCAGAATGGAATTGGATCTCAGAACCTTTGGTTGTATTGTTATATTTTCCGCTACTAATTTCTTTGGGAGCTGGAGCAGTCTTAAAGCCAGGGCTGAAAAAGGCATGTATTTTCTCTGGAAAAATATCTTATCCCTTATATATGACGCATTATGCGGTTTTATGGATGTTTGGTAATTATTTGACCAATTATAAGCCAGACACAATGCAACTGACTTTTGTTGTAATCACCTCTGTGGTTTTGCTTGTTGGTTTTGCTTATTTGGTCATGGTGGTTTATGATATTCCGTTAAGAAATTATTTGAACATCAAAAGAAAAGAAACATTGGCAAAGCAATAATTATAAACTCGAAATAATAAAAAAACTCTGTTAGAAATAATAGAATTTTTTTATTTGTTCAAATTGATCTCGATTTAGAACAAGAACGATTCAGTATAAATAAACGACAATTCAGTCAATAAGAATTGATTCTTTTGTGCGAGAAAAATACTTTTACATCAAAATAAATATAACCAGAACTATGAAGAAAATTTTAAAAATCGCCAAAATTACATTTATTGCCCTTTTTGCTATTGTTTTAGTTTTTATTGCTTATTTATACATTAGTAGTAAAATATTTTTAGAATCTAAAAACGAATCTAATGTTAGTTATTTGTCAAAGAATAATGTTCAAGTTTCGGGTTCAATAGATGAAAAATTGTTTGATGCCGATTTTTATAAATCACAAGTTTTCTTGTTGGGAGAAATTCATGGTTACGCAGATAATCAAACTATAGATAAAGAAATGCTTTTCTTTTTGAATAAGAAAGCAGGAGTGAAATACTATATTGCAGAAATGGATAGCTTGGTAGCTAAAAGATTAAATTCCTTTTTGCTTGGAAAACAAAAAAATGAGACAGCTTTAAAAGAAGTTGTCGAAACTATCAAGCAGAGAATTCCGCAGCAATCTAGCCAAGAATTATTTGATAAATGGAATTCAGTTTATGATTACAATCAAAACTTGGCAGATTCTTTAAAGATTACAGTTATCGGAGTTGATAAAAACTTTGATGATGAATCTAAAGGTTCGAGAGATGTTGCAATGGTTGCTAACTTTAAAAATGCTATCAATAAAATGAATATTGAAAACGAAAAGTTTTACGGACTTTTTGGATTTTTTCATGCTCTTCAAAAGAAAACAGAATCTGGGAGAGAAACTTTTGCACAAGGATTAAAAGAATCTGGAACTAAAGTTACAAGTTTTGTGAGTTACACGATTGACAGTGAAATGTATCTTCCTAAAAATCCTCAATTTCCAACTCCAGAAGATGAAAAAGTGGATTGGCTAAATGCAGACGGACCATTAATGCTGGTAAAAGGAATTAATGATTTGAAAGAAGTGAGCAAACCAAATGCGATTACGCTTTTTAAACTTGGTGCTAAGAATTCACCATATTTGAAATCGCAAAACTTAGTGACCGTAAAATCTAGAGCTTTTGGTGAAAACATTGTTCCTTTGAAAGATGCCTCGGCAAATGATTATTTCCAATACGTATTTTTATTAAGAAATTCTAAGGCGCTAACAAAATTGAAATAGTTTTGTAAATGAAAAATAGAAAAACCTTCAATATTTATTTTTGGAGATTTTTTGTTTTTCTCAAAGTTAATAAGGTTCTTCTTGTGTGAAAACATAGTAAATTAGCTTCTTAATCTTACAAAATATAAAAGAACTTGAAAATTAATAGTGTACTTAAGTATTTGTTTCTCTTTTTAACTGTTCATGCATTTGCGCAAAATCCATCTTTTAAAATTAAATATTCTGAGCAATTGGCGGTTTTTGTTTTCTTAGAAAATTTATCTGATTATTATCCAGATAATGTTTTTAAGACAGAATTTCAAAAATCAAAATACAATGTTGAAAAGTACAAAAGTTTGATTTCAAAATTTGATCAATTGTCTATTTCGTATAGTTTTCGGTTTGAAGATTTTCCGTATGGTTCAAAGAAAACCATGCAGACTCAGGATATGCTGAAAAAGAATTTGATTGAAACAGATCATTTAAATGATTTCAAGCTTCGGTCTGTCGGAATGATTTCTAATAAAACTTTAAGTGATTTGGGAGAATGCATTTCAGAATTTACCCCAATTTATAACGAGCTGATTTACAATCCGAACAAAGAACAATTTGAAAAACAGCTAAATGAGATTATCAAATATTCTCATGAGCATCACATTGAAGATTACTTTAAAACAGGATTAATATTTTATGATTCTAGTTGGGATAATTCAATTCCGTTTGAAGCGGCTTTTTATCCGTTGCCTAATTCGAAAGGATTTACGGCTTCTGCATTTTGCAATAATTTTGTTAGCGCCATTCAAACCGATTTAAAATCGCATAAAGATTTGTTTAGTGTAATGATGCACGAAACCTATCATATTGTATACGACGAACAATCTCTTGAAGTTAAAAAAGCAATTGATACTTATTTTAAAGAAAACAAGTCGAAGTGCAGTAACTACGCTTATCAGCTTATGAATGAGGTTTTGGCTACCGTTTTGGGAAATGGTTATGTTTACGAAAAATTGGATGGCAAAATTGATGAAGGCGAGTGGTATAATAATAAATATATCAATTTGATGGCAAAAAAGATTTATCCATTAACCAAAGAGTATATTGAAAAGAATAAGCCGATTGATAAGAATTTTATAGACCAGTACATTCAGCTTTATGAAACCAATTTTCCAGATTGGATTAATGAATTGAATAATATAATGACGTATCGCTATGTGATTACGGAAAATGGAAAAGATTTCAATACAATAAATAAGGTGTTTCGCTATCGTTCGAGAACGGAGTACGAAGATCAAATTACAGAAAGCAGTATCGAAAAAATACAGAATACACCGTTGACCAAAGTGGTAATTATTTCAAAAGAGAGCAAAGAAAAAATAAAGCTCTTAAAAGAGAGGTTTAAAGAATTGAAAAATTGGAAGACAAATCCAGATAAAGAATTTGCAGAGAAAATTTTTCTAGACGATAAAAGCCAGTTGATAATTATAAACCAGAAGGAATCTGATTTGGAAACGTTAATTAAGTTGGTAAAGTAAAGTAAAAAAAATTCGTATATTTGCAACAATAAAGTATTTACTATGCTCTATACTTTGTTGTTTTTTTAATAAAAATAAGAATTATGCTTATAAACGAACTATCAAAAAAAACAGGACTGTCAATTCATACTATTAGATACTATGAAAATTTAGGAATGATAAAAGGATTGACTGATGAAAATGTAAAATCTAACAATTACAAGCATTACGACGGTAATACTATCGAACGTTTAGAAATTATTATGGAGGCAAGAGAAGTTGGTTTTTCTTTGGCAGAAATAAAAAAAATATTGACCAGTTGGTTTGAAAGTACGGAATCCAAACCAGAAACATTGGAACTTTTTCAAGCCAAAATAAAAGAGATTGATAATAAAATGAGATATTTTAAGCAGACTAAGAATCTTCTTGAGAAAATATGTGATAAAATACAAAATGATGATTTGTAGTGAATTATAGATTGTTGAAAATGAAAATCTATAGAAAACTCCTTAAGGAATTAAGGAGTTTTTTTTATGCCTTTATAGAATGAAAGTAAAGAATATAGTTATAAGGTTTAAAAAAAAATAAAACGGGAATGTTATTTTTTTGTGTAGAATATAAGAAAATAATAGAAGGTTGTACAAATAGTCCTATATTCGCTTTTAGATCTAAAGCTGGGTTCTAGAGAAAAAATCAGTTGTGTTTATTTAGATAATAGATTGGTTTTAGGATTCATTTGATTAGATAATGTACAGAATAAAAAAACAAATAATAACCAAAATTCAAATTAGAAAACTAAATTATGCAAGAAGAAATAACCAAACATTCAACCAAAATTTATAAAGCTGTGAAAAAATCAGAACACACATTGGGTGAGAAAGTAAAAGAAATCATTATAGAAATATGTATAATCGTTTTTGCTGTGACGCTTTCAATATCGCTACATGGTTGGAGTGAGCATAAACATCAGCAAAAAGAAGTGGATGCATTTCTTGCTAATTTAAAGAATGATTTGAAGAGTGATGTAGAAAGTATTGGTACTGAAGTAGGAGCATACCAAAAGACAAATTTGGAATATGAAAAAATTTTAGGATTAACGACTTCTCAATTAGACAGTATTTATAAGTCTAAAAATAAAGTAAATTTTCCGATTCATTCACATGGACAATCATTGCATATTGGTAATTATGAGGGTTTTAAATCAAGTGGTAAACTGGGTTACATTGAAAATGAAGAATTGAAACAGAAAATCTTAAACTATTACCAGATATTTGTGCCAGCAGCTAACGAAGTTGATAAATTGTACAACGATTTTCTGTTTAAGTGTTTTGATAAAGAAATAGAAAATGCAGATAAGCCAGAAAAAGAATTGTATTCAGATCCAAAGTACAAAAAGACACTAGCCTATCTTGTTAAACTAGGTAAGAATAATATAAGAGTTTATAACGAAAACACTAAACCGCTCGCAGTTGAACTTATTAAGGAAATTGAAAAAGAGTTGGGTAAATAAAAAATACTATTAACCTGAATGTAGAATTTTAAAAAAAAAAACTCTTTAAGAAATTAAGGAGTTTTTTGTTACTCGATATTTTGTGAAGGTTTCAATTTATGAGAGTATGCTTGGGTAAAAATATCTTTCAACTTAAATTAATTATGCTTAATGAAAAGAGTGACTCTTTTAATAATTCCTTTATTTCTTCAGAGCTGTTTTTGTCCTAAAAAACATCAAATGGAATTTGATACTATTGATAAAACCATCAGAGTTATTTCTAAGGGGTATTATATAGAGAATATAAAGATTGTGGAATATATTCCGAAAGAAGGATATATCGAATTGATTGATTCAAATTATATTGAAATCAATAAAAGTGGAAAAATTATAAACGATAAAATTGAATTGCTAAACAGTAATAAGAATTATAAAATTACTGGAAAGCCAATAAGTGAAATTTTGTCAAAAAGAAACATTGCCTTTTACATTTGGATTGTGAATCCGAAACTTAAAAAGAATGACACTAATTATGGTGCACTTGCTGAATTTATTATCGATAGTACAAGTAAGAAAAGTATTGTTTTTGAATCAAATGGTGGTTGTAAATAGGAATTATAAAGTTTGATTTTTAGAATTATAATTTTTCACGGTGAATATAAAGCATAAAAAAACTCCTTAATTTCTTAAGGAGTTTTTTTGTGGGCGATGAGGGGTTCGAACCCCCGACCCCCTCGGTGTAAACGAGGTGCTCTGAACCAGCTGAGCTAATCGCCCTATTTTACTAGGTTGCTATCATTTCTGATTGCGAACGCAAATATACGTTTGTTTTTGAGTTCTGCAAAGAATTTTTAACTTTTATGAGTTTTAATATTCTTTATAGCCTTCATATTTAAAAGAAAACTCCTTAATTTCTTAAGGAGTTTTTTGTGGGCGATGAGGGGTTCGAACCCCCGACCCCCTCGGTGTAAACGAGGTGCTCTGAACCAGCTGAGCTAATCGCCCTATTTTACTAGGTTGTTATCATTTCGTGATTGCGAGTGCAAATATACGCTAGTTTTCGATTTCTGCAAAGAAAAATGAATAAAAAATAAAACTTTTTAGAAAATAACTTATATCTATTTGTTTATGAATTTGTTATTAAAAGGATTTTTTTAAGTTTTTTTCTAAATCAAAAGTATATTTTAGTCCAAAGGCAATTCGGCAACGACAAAAGTGCTACCGCCAGCGTAAATAAAATCATTTTCTGAAGCATTTTTCTTTGCTTCCGCGAAAGCGATTTCCACAGAATCGTATTTTTCTCCTTTTAAATCGAAAGTTACGGCTGCATTTTTTAGAGTTTCGGCAGGAAGACCTCTCGACGAATTCGGACTGCAGAAATAATATTGTGCTTCTTTAGGAAATAATGGCAAAATAGAATCCAGATCTTTGTCATTTACAACACCCAAAACAATATGAAGATTATCGAATTTTTCATTTTTCAACTGATTCATCACAACCGATAATCCGTGTTTGTTATGTGCCGTGTCGCATATAATTTTTGGGTTTTCTCCCAATTGTTGCCATCTTCCTTGTAAACCCGTATTTTTTACAACATGCAACAAACCTTCTTTCAATTGCTCAATCGAAACTTTAAAATCGGTTTCATTATTTAAGATTGAAATTGTCTGTTGAACCGTTTTTTTATTGTGAAACTGATAATCTCCAATTAAATCAGATAGATAAATCTGATCAATTAAATCGGATGCAAAAGAAATCGGTGCGTTGTTTTCTTCGGCTTTAGCCAAAAAAACCGGTTTCGTTTCATCATTATATTCACCAATAACAACTGGAACATTTTGTTTAATAATACCAGCTTTTTCGCCTGCAATGGCTTCCAATGTATTTCCTAAAAACTGAGTGTGGTCTAAACCAATATTGGTAATTACCGAAACCAGTGGCGTAATAATATTTGTTGCGTCTAGTCTTCCGCCTAAACCAACTTCGATAATAAAAATATCTACTTTTTCAGAAGCAAAATAATCAAAAGCCAAACCAACCGACATTTCGAAGAAACTCATATCATTGGCTTCAAAAAACGATTTGTGTTTTGCTATAAAATCGATGACAAATTCTTCTGAGATTTCCTTTCCGTCGATTTTAATTCTTTCTCTAAAATCTTTCAGATGCGGCGAAGTGTATAAGCCTACTTTGTAACCCGCTTCTTGTAGCACCGAAGAAAGCATATGCGAAGTAGAACCTTTTCCGTTTGTTCCCGCAACGTGAATGCATTTCAGCTCATTTTGCGGATTGTCAAGATGAGCAGCCAATATTCTAATATTCGTTAAATCTTCTTTGTACGCAGATGCACCTTGCAATTGGTACATTGGAAGCTGATTAAACATCCAATTGGTGGTCTCTTGATAGTTCATTTATTTTATATAAAATGGTTGTTGATTGAAATAAATTTCGATTTTTGTAGTTTAATATTACAGCGAAAATTATCTTTATTGCAAATTTCAAATATTTTTTAGAATTAATTATTAAAAACCAGAATTAATATATGTTTAGTTTTATTCAATTACAAACAGATACAATCGCAAATGCTTCAAATGTAGTGGTCGAAAAGATTGCGGCACCGCAAAATGAAATTTCAATGTTTGGCTTCATCATGAAAGGGGGAGTTTTTTTAATTCCGATCGCGATTTTATTGTTTTACACTATTTACCTGATTTTCGAACGTTATATGTACATCAGCCGAGCGTCAAAAATTGACGGTAGATTAATGCAAGATATTGGAGATAAATTACATTCTGGAAATATTGAATTGGCTAGAACAATTGTAGAAAGAAATAATACTGCAGCTGGAAATATTTTAAAGGAAGGCGTTTTGGTAATTGGAAGACCAATTGCCGAAATTGAATCTAATATGGATCGCGCAGCCGACATTGAGATTGGTGAAATGGAAAGACATTTAGGACATCTTGGACTTATTGCCGGTATTGCGCCAACCTTAGGTTTCATCGGAACAATTTCTGGGGTAATTAAAATTTTCTATAGCATTTCGGTTACAGAAAATATTAGTATTGGAAACATCTCAGGAGGTTTGTATGAAAAAATGATCAGTTCTGGATCTGGATTAATTGTGGGAATTATTGCTTATAGCGCTTACCACTTATTGAACGGGAAGATTGATAATTTTGCTTTAAAAATTCAGAAACAGATTTTAGAATTTGTCAATATAATTCAAAGAGCATAAGTTATGTCTATTAAAAGAAAAAGAAGATTTCACGCCGAAGTAGCGACTTCATCTTTGAGTGACATTATGTTTTTCCTGTTGTTGTTTTTCTTAATTATTTCAACACTGGCAAATCCAAATGTAATTAAGATGACGTTGCCAAAAGCTAAAGCGAATGAAAAAACCAATAAACAGTTAATCAGTTTATCGGTTACAGAAGATAAGAAGTTCTACATCGACAAAGAACAGGTTGATTTTGAAAACCTGGAAACAAGTTTAATGTCAAAAATAGGAACAGATAAAGAACAAACTGTAGTCGTGCGAATTCCGTTTAATCTGCAAGTACAAGATCTAGTAGATGTTTTGCAAATAGGAGTGAAGAACAACTTAAAATTTGTAATTGCTACAAGTCCGAAATAGATTTAATGATTAATAAAGAAAGACTAAATTACTTATTAGAGAAAAAGAAATTTGCTGATTCAGAATGGGAAAAGAGAGGTTTAAATCCTTCAGATAATGAATTGTGCGAATTAATGGAATCTAAATTTAATGAATGTTTGCATTCTCTGATTTTGTTGATAGAAAATAATGCTTTTCAAAGTAAACTGAAATTAGAATTAAAAAGATCTTTAAAGAGTTTTGATAAATCTATTTTTGATACTGAAGAAAGAGAATTTATCTGTGATTATTTTGATGAAATAGCTAAAATCATTGAAACAGATTTTAAAAATGAATTGAATAAGTGGCTTTATGGTTCATTGTTAAATTCTTTTATTAAACTATCAAGTTTTATAAAAGGTAAGGAAAAAGTTGTTGATATTTTATCGCAAGAATGCACCAAATGCCATGCAAGTTTAGAAACCTTTATTTTACAAAAAGAAGAGGGAATTCCAGATTCTGATTTTTTTATTGTTAGATGTAAATCCTGCAGGGAGTTTAATTTAATTGATATAGGTTCAAATATCAAACAATTAAGATTTGGTGAATACGAATTAGAAGAACAACTTTCCAGAAATCAATATGATTTAGATGGAGCAAAAATAAGGTTAAAACAATTGCAGTTTTTTAGAAAATAAAATAATAAAAAAGGCTTTCAGATTTCTGAAAGCCTTTTTTATATAAACAGATTTTAGTGTAAATCCGTGAAATTCGTGTTTTAATCCAAACTGAAATTATAAATAATTTTCCCAACTTGTTTGGCAGGAGCATCACTATCAGATTCCCATTTGGTATTCATTGCAGCAATTCTCGCTTGATCCAGTAAGCATTTTGCAGTATTTGTAGTTCCTTTTATTCCAGGTGTTGCGCTTATTGTTTTCCCGTTTTGGTCAACGCTTACTTCAACCACTACTTTTCCTTCTTCATTACAAGTGTATTTTGGTGCAGGTTTAGAAAGCGCTTTTCTGTTTCCTAAAGAATATCCAGATCCACCGCCAGAACCACCGCCGCTTCCGGCTCCGTAACCGCTTCCAGTTCCAATTCCATTTCCGGTTCCGTTACCGCCTCCAGTTCCTCCACCTGAACCTCCAGATCCGTAATATCCGTTTGAGTTCAAACTTCCGCCAGCTTTTCCTTTGTTTCCAGCAACTTTATCGTCTCCGTCTCCTCCTTTGTTAGAACCTTTCATAATGCTAGCTAAAGCATCGTTTGTAGAGTTTGAAACTTTCGGCTTTTCAGGAACAGGTTTTGTTTCTGGTTTTACAGGAGTTGGTTTCTTTGGTTTTTCTTTTGTTGGAATAACTACGTCATTTTCTGCCGTTGTGTTTTCCTGAGTAATAACCGCATCGTCTGGATCTGCTTTTGCTGGAGCAGTTTTCGCATTGTTTTTTACTTCCAGAACTTCACTTTTATAATTAGCTCCTCTTCCTAAATCGCTATCTCCAAAGTTTACCGTTACGCCTCCGCCACCACTGCCACCATCAGCTAATGCAACGTTGTTTTCTGGATTATAAGGAGGCCAAAAACGTATAAAAAACAGCAATGCAATGATCACCACATATATTGCAGTAGTAATTAATAAAGATTTCTTTTTGTCTGAAGAAATAGTGAAACTCATTGAATTCTGAATTTTGAAATGTATTATTTTAAAAACGTTTAAAAGTAGTAAAAATTGTTTAGAATGAAAGTGCTGCGGGTAATTTAACCGCAAAGTTCGCTAAGGTTTACGCAAAGAAACGCAAAGTTTTTTTTGAGCAAATCTTCGATTGAAGTCCGCAAAGTAATCTGTACAAAGCTTTGCGAACTTAATATATAGATCTAGCTTGCGCTTTAATAAAAATAACTTAGCGTGCTTTGCGGTAAAAAAGCTTGGAATGGTAACGCTAAGTTCGCAAAGATTTACGCAAGGTTCGCAAAAAGTTTTGTTTTTAAATCTCGCAAAGTCACAAAGTCACAAAGTCACAAAGTCACAAAGTTTTTCTTTTTTAAGTTTCTTTGCGACTTCGCGACTTTGCGAGAAATAAACCAGCGTTCTTTGCGTAAATCTTTGCGTGCTTTGTGGTTAAAAAAAAAACGAGCCAACAATAATGTGGCTCGTTTAGATTGAAATATAAATAAATTTACACCAACTGTTTCAAAGCAATTTCAAAAGCAGTTGCGCTAATATTTGTTTTTGATGCGCTTAAAGCGTGAGCTTTTACAATAGCATTTTTAATTGTTTCTGATGTATCATTAAAAATAGCCTCGTCTGTCATTTGCACTTTTTTCTCCATGAAGTAAGCAAAAACTCTCGCCATTCCGCAGTTTGAAATAAAGTCAGGAATCAAACTTACTTTTTGGTCTACTTGTTCCATGATAGAACCAAAGAAAATTTCTTTGTCAGCAAAAGGAACATTCGCACCGCATGAAATTACTTCCAATCCGTTTGCGATTAAGTTGTCAATTTGAGCCTGAGTTACCAATCGTGAAGCTGCACAAGGAGTGAAGATTTCAGCACCAATTATCCAAATTTTAGAATTGATTTCCTCAAACGGAATCATATTATCGGCAACTAATTTGTTTCCGTCTTTATTTAAAAATAACGTTTTAATTTCCTCAAAAGAAAAACCTTCTTCTTTAATTAATCCGCCATCGCGATCAATGATTCCGATAACTTTTGCGCCCATTTCAGCCAAATAAAAAGCTGCGGCAGAACCTACGTTTCCAAAACCTTGAACGATTGCTTTTTTACCTTTTATTTCTCCGCCATAAGTCGCGTAAAAATGACGAACAGCTTCAGCAACGCCAAAACCAGTAATCATGTCGGCAACGGTATATTTTCTGGTTACGTCTGGTGAAAATTTAGGATTCTCAATTACTTTAATTACACCTTGACGTAATTGTCCAATTCTATTGATTTTATCTGCTTCTGTAGGTTTGAAATGTCCATTGAAAACACCTTCTTGAGGATGCCAAACGCCACATTCTTCTGTCATTGGAATAACTTCGTGAATCTCATCAACATTCAAATCTCCTCCAGTTCCGTAGTAGCTTTTTAATAACGGAGAAACCGCTTTGTACCAACGCTGTAAAACACCTTTTTTGCGAGGATCGTTCGGATCAAAATTTATTCCAGATTTAGCACCACCGATTGCAGGTCCAGAAACTGAGAATTTAACTTCCATTGTTTTTGCCAAAGATAAAACTTCGTTCATGTCTAGGCCTTTTCTCATTCTAGTTCCTCCACCAGCAGCTCCTCCGCGAAGTGAATTAATTACTGTCCACCCTTCGGCTTCTGTTTCTGAATCTTTCCAATTGAAAACAATTTCAGGTGCCTTGTTTTCAAATTGTTGTAATAAATCTTTCATTTTGTTGAGATATGTTTATTTTGCGTAAATGTATAAAATAGAATAATGCGAATAATGTATTTTGCATCAAATTTATAAAACAAAAAAGAAAAGCCGAAAACTATTCCGTTTTCGGCTTTGAGATTATTCAAAAAATTAAGACTTATTGTCCTAATAAGTGTTTTCTAAGTGTTTCGTCAACTGGTTTGTCAGAAAGCCAGATTCCGAATAATGCTTTTTTGAAATCAAATCCTGGAATTTTTCCTTTTAGAACTTCATTTTTAGAAACATAAACATTTTGATCTAAAGGATTGTAGGCTAAGATAAAAACGTCTTTTTCTGTAATCGCATCACTTAAAAAGCTTTTCAACTGCTCAATTCTTGGACGTAATTGTTCTAATTGTGGTCCGGCAGATTTTTCGAAACCGGTGTTCATGGCTTTCGTTAGTTTATTAGAAGAAACCATCGAAGAAGTAATTTCTATTCGAATAGCCATTTCGGTCTCACTGTCAATGATGAATTGAGGATCTTGACTTAGTTGAGATAAATACA
The DNA here is from genome assembly GCF_020026915.1 of Flavobacterium potami. GTDB lineage: Bacteria > Bacteroidota > Bacteroidia > Flavobacteriales > Flavobacteriaceae > Flavobacterium > Flavobacterium potami. The sequence continues at coordinate 16,521 of NZ_JAINUY010000006.1, forward strand.
ATGCTTGCACGTAAACTTCCATCCACATTTTTGATCGTCCACCTGCGCCATTAAGTTGTAATTGTTTGCCTTGAAATTCTATTTTTCTAGGCACACTTACACCATTAACTTCGATCTGAGTTTGTGCCGAAACGGTCGAAAATTGTATGCTTAAAAGGAGTGTAAGGAATAGTAAAATCTTTTTCATGTTCTGTCAATTATTTATTTTTTGGGTAAAAATAATGTTAATTTATCAATATTTAAGTGTTGTTTTGAATGTTTTTTTTTGAAAAAATTTATGTTTAATTTTTGTATTACATTAAAAATCAAATTAGTAAGACTAGTTTTACGTACTTTTACGTGTTTTAAGAATTGTTTAACTGTTGGTCCTTAAAAATTAGTCAAATTTTCGTGATTTTCGTTACATCATAACATTTTCAGATTTTAGAAATTTCTTGCATAATTAGAGTTGATTCGCTTTAAAACATAAATAATTACGAAAACGTTATCGTAATCATTGCTGATCTATTAATTTTGTATGCATGCATTGTAAATTACACTTTTAAAAAGTATCTTTGGAAGCCTTTGCTTTGAAAAATCGGCACCGAAAAAAACAAGAAAAACATAAAAAACCATCAACTAAATTGATTTTTGAAATTGGGTTGAAAAAACATTTAAAGTATACTACTATGGATTTTAATCTTACCGAAGAACATTTAATGATTCAACAGGCAGCAAGAGATTTTGCTCAAAATGAATTATTGCCTGGAGTTATTGAACGTGACGAAAAACAAATCTTTCCGACAGAGCAAGTCAAAAAAATGGGCGAACTTGGATTTATGGGAATGATGGTAGATCCGAAATATGGAGGAAGTGGCCTTGATGCCATTTCGTATGTTATTGCAATGGAAGAAATTTCTAAAGTAGATGCATCTGCTTCTGTAGTTATGTCTGTAAATAATTCTTTAGTTTGTTGGGGATTGCAGGAATATGGAACAGAAGAACAAAAACAAAAATATTTGCCAGGTTTGGCATCTGGAGAAATTCACGGAGCATTTTGCTTAAGTGAGCCAGAGGCAGGAAGTGATGCAACTTCTCAGAAAACTACAGCGATTGATATGGGAGATCATTATTTGGTTAATGGTACCAAAAACTGGATTACAAACGGAAATACTGCTTCTGTATATTTAGTAATTGCACAAACACATCCAGAATTAAAGCATAAAGGAATCAATGCTTTGATTATGACGAAAGATATGCCAGGTTTCTCAGTTGGTCCAAAAGAGCAAAAAATGGGGATTCGTGGTTCTGATACTCATTCATTAATGTTTTCTGACGTAAAAGTTCCAAAAGAAAACAGAATTGGAGAAGATGGTTTCGGATTCAAGTTTGCAATGAAAACACTAGCAGGAGGTAGAATCGGAATTGCTTCTCAGGCTTTAGGAATTGCTTCTGGAGCGTATGAATTGGCTTTAAAATATTCTAAAGAGCGTAAAGCGTTTGGAACTGAAATTTGCAATCATCAGGCAATTGCTTTTAAATTGGCAGATATGGCTGTAAATATTGAAGCAGCGCGTCATTTATGTATGAAAGCGGCTTGGGATAAAGATCAGCACAAAAATTATGATGTGAGTGGGGCAATGGCAAAATTATTCGCTTCGCAAGTTGCAATGGATACTTCGGTAGAAGCCGTTCAAATTCATGGAGGAAACGGATATGTAAAAGAATATCATGTAGAACGTTTAATGCGTGATGCAAAAATCACTCAAATTTACGAAGGAACTTCTGAAATTCAGAAAATCGTAATTTCAAGAGCCGTTATTGCTGGATAAAATTAGGTTATCAATAGATTTGAAACCCTTTCGGCTTTTAGTTTGGAAGGGTTTTTTTATGAATATTCTATTACTTTTCATAAGTTTATACCTTTAAGAGATTTTTATTCTCATTTCATTACTAAAATCAATCATTATGAAAAAACTGTACTTTCTAATTCCCGTTGTTTTCTTAGCTTGTAAATCGAGTACTTCTAGTTTACCAGTAAAAGATTCAAGCTCAAAGCCAATTGAAATAACTTATAAAGTAAATGAAACTGAGATTTCCAATTTCTTAAAAACACTTTCATCAGATGAAATGGAAGGCCGCGAAACAGGTACAAAAGGAATAGAAAAGGCAGCTGTTTTTTTGGAAGATTTTCTAAAGAAAAACAACATCAAACCTTATTTCAAAACCTATCGTGACACCTTAACAAATTTCAAAACACCAGCTTTTAATATTGTAGGAGTGATAGAAGGAACAGATCCTGAATTGAAAAAAGAGTTTGTAGTGCTAAGTGCGCATTATGATCATATCGGAATTGAAAAGAAGGATCAAGCAGATAAAATTAATAATGGTGCAAATGATGATGCTTCGGGAGTAACTTCTGTCGCGGCAATGGCTAAATATTTTAGTGAAACTAAAGCAAACAAGCGCAGTATCTTAATTGTATTTTTTGCTGGAGAAGAAAAAGGTTTGTTGGGTTCAAAAAGTTTAGTTCAGAAATTGAAAGACCAAAATTTTAATCTTTATACACAGCTTAATATCGAAATGATTGGAGTACCCATGAAAAGAGATTATCTAGCTTACATTACTGGTTTTGATAAATCGAATATGGCATCTAAAATAAATGAATACACAGGAAAAAACACAATCGGATTTTTGCCTAAAGAAGCAGAATATCAATTGTTTTACAGATCAGATAATTATTCGTTTTACGATGTTTTCAAAAAACCGTGTCAATCAATAAGTACATTTGACTTTGAAAATTTTGATTTTTATCACCATGTTTCAGACGAATTTAAATTAATGGATATTCCGCATATTACAGCATTTACTCAAGAATTGCTGCCTGCTGTAACCAAAATTGCAGTTTCGCCAACACAGGAAATTACCATGAATAAATAAGAGGTCTTTTTACCGCATTTGATTATTTTTGTTGCATGAAAAATATTATCGTTACAGGAACAAGCAGAGGAATAGGTTATGAATTAGCTTTGAAATTTGCTGAAGCCGGCCATCAGGTTTTGGCTATTTCCAGAAAAATTCCACAAACATTATTACAACATCAAAACATTACTTGTCTTTCAATTGATTTGGCATATGAAAATGCTTTACAAGAAGTAGATCAGTTTATTTCTTCTACCTGGAAAAAAGTAGATGCTGTTGTGCATAATGCTGGTGCATTACTTTTGAAACCTTTTGCAGAAACCACCCAAGCAGATTTTGAAAGTATTTATAAAGTGAATGTTTTTGCTGTTGCTAACCTAACCCGTATTTGTATTCCGTATTTGGAAAAAGGAAGCCATGTTGTGACAATCAGTTCGATTGGAGGAGTTCGCGGAAGTTTGAAATTTGCAGGATTGGCAGCTTATAGTTCCAGTAAAGGAGCAGTAATTACATTGACAGAATTATTGGCCGAAGAATACAAGGAAAAAGGGGTATCATTTAATGTTTTGGCATTAGGTTCAGTTCAGACCGAAATGCTGAATGAAGCTTTCCCAGGATATCAGGCACCAATTTCTGCTGAAGGAATGGCAACCTATATTTATGATTTTACTCTTAATGGAAATAAATATTTTAACGGAAAAGTATTAGAGGTCTCATCGACCAATCCATAATACAGCTACTATTTCAAACCCAAATCAATAACCTAAATTTATGAAAAGAAAAATTACTCTTCTCTTAGTTGCTTTATTTTTTGTTTCCTTTAGTGTGAAGATTACTGCCCAATCTTATAAATCTGAGGTGGTAAGTTTTTACAATTACATGTATCCAGAAAACTATCTACCTACAGGATACCATAGTTATAGTGTAAAATTGCATCTCTCTCCTGATTTAATTGTGGTATTTGTTGATGGTGAAAAAAAAGGTACCCGTCCGCCATTAGCTTTTAATGCGCTTTTTACAGAAAAAGATTTAATGAGATCTATTGTAGGTACAGATACAGAACCAGATGTGAAAGGATATCATATTCCGACCATAATAGAATTGGGCTACACCACTAGAGATGCAGAATCTAAAGATCATTTTATTATAGATATATCGATAAAGAATGTTGCTTACACGGCAACTATCACCGAAACTAAAAATGTAGATCCGCCTTTTTCTTATCAGATATTTTATAGATATGATGCAGTCTATAAAATTATAAATAGTGCTACAAAAGAAGTTGTGATGGAAAAATCTTTTAATATTAAAGAGCCAACAACTATATTGGGCGGTTTTGAAGGGTACAAAGTTGGAGGAAAAACTCGAGCTGAAGTAGCAAGTTATTTAACCGTGAATATTGATAGAGATTTGCTTTTTAATCAAGTAGTTAAAAATCTTCAAAGCAACTTGAGATCAAGATTGGTTTCTTGGATTGATGTCGCTTATTATCAAGAAGGTTATTATTTTTCAAGAATTTCGAAAGAAGATAAAAATCCAATATTTGCCAAGTTGAATCAAAATGTTGATGTTATTGAAAAATGGGCAAAAGGAAAGGAAGAGCCTGTTTTGGATGACGCTCTGATTGCTGCAAATACCGAATTTATCGAAAAAAATAATTTAGTTATTAAAGACGAATCAAAACTTTTTCAGGATGAAGTACGTTTAAAGAATTATCAGAACGTTCTAAAAAAGAAAAAAGTCCTTACCGATTTTATCTTAAAAATGGATCAATACAGCAAAGAGTTGGATCAAAAAGATAAAGGACAAAAAGTGGCTTTGTGGGCTTGTTACGTTAATATGGCTTCTAGTTTTGAACTTTTGAATAATTCGAAAAGTAGTTTAGAATATATTCAAAAAGCCTATGATTTAAAATATCAAGAAGGCAAGGTGAGAAACATTGAAGAAGAAGTAAAAGCAAGAGAAGCAAAAAGGAATGTCTTTTTTGATGCCAATGGTGAGATTAAAAAAGATGTAAATGAGAGATATTTTAAATATTTAACTTTATAAAAATATATTTAGAAGTATTTTTGGTTTCCATAAAATAACATCATCTTGAGCGATACATTAGCTAAATACATTCCAGAGCATGCGGTAAAACCCGTTTTTGATTTGATAGTGACCAATCAGGTTCATCTGAAAATTGTAAACGAACGTCAGACGCGTCATGGTGATTACAGGCGTGGGCCAAGTGGAAAACACGAAATCACAGTCAACGCCAGTTTGAATAAATATCGTTTCTTGATTACATTAATTCATGAAATTGCTCATTTGGTTGCTTTCGAGAAGTTCGGAAGAAACATCAAACCACATGGAAATGAATGGAAATATACTTTTCAGCGTTTGATGGTACCTTTTATAAGACCGGAAATATTTCCAGGGCAGATTTTGCCTTTGTTGGCAAGACATTTTAAGAATCCGTCTGCAAGTAGTGATACAGATACTACTTTGTCTTTGGCTTTAAAACAATATGATAAGGATAATGATAAAAGTTATGTTTTTGAAATTCCGTATGGAAGTATTTTCAGAATCAAAAACGGAAAAGTATTCAAGAAACTGGCCGTTCGAACCAAACGTTTTGAATGCATAGAAATAAGCTCAGGAAAAACGTATCTTTTCAATCCAAATGCAGAAGTGGAATTGATAAATGTTCAATAGAAAAAAAACAAATTCCAATACTTGGAAAAACCAATAAAAAAATCCCAAATTCCAAGTTTTACAATTGGAATTTGGGATTTTAAATATTTTGGAATTTAAAAGTTTTAGCCTTTCAAATAAGCTTCTCTTACTTTCTTAAACAGGTTAGAAGAATAAACGAATTTCACAATATCTTTGTTTTCCGTTCTAAAGATTTCCTCTTTATTTCCCTGCCATGCTTTGATTCCTTTTTTTAGAAAAACAATATTCTCACCAATTTCCATAACAGAGTTCATGTCATGCGTATTAATTACGGTTGTAATATTGTATTCTTTTGTAATTTCCTGAATCAAATTGTCAATCAGAGTAGAAGTGTTTGGATCAAGACCTGAGTTTGGTTCATCACAAAACAAATACTTCGGATTGTTTACAATTGCACGTGCGATCGCTACACGTTTCTGCATACCTCCTGAGATTTCCGAAGGGAGTTTTTTATGTGCTTCAACCAAGTTTACTCTTTCTAAAACAAAATCAACACGTTCTTTGATTTGTGCCTTTGTATTATTAGTAAACATTCTCAATGGAAAAGCTACATTTTCTTCAACCGTCATCGAATCAAACAATGCACTTCCCTGAAATACCATTCCGATTTCGGTTCTCAGTTCACGTTTCTCATCTTTATCCAAATCAGAATAAACTCTTCCATCAAATTCAATTGATCCTGAATCGGGTGTGTGAATTCCTAAAAGTGTTTTTAATAAAACTGTTTTTCCAGATCCACTTTGCCCTATGATTAAATTGGTTTTTCCAGTTTCAAAAACCGTCGAAACACCTTTTAAAACTTTACTATCACCAAATGATTTTTCTATGTTTTTTACTTCTATCATTATCCTAATAATAATTGAGTTAATATATAATTAAAAAGAATGATACAAACTGATGTCCATACAAATGAGACTGTACTTGCTTTACCAACTTCTAGTGCTCCACCTTTCATGTAATATCCGTGAAAAGAAGGAATTGTTGCCAATAACATCGCAAAAATTAAAGTTTTGATGAATGCGTACGTAATGTGAAAAGGAATAAATTCCATTTGGGCTCCAGCAATAAAATCCTGACTAGTTGAAAATCCGCCATAAGCAGAAGCAAGCCATCCTCCAAAAATACCCAAAAACATACTAATGCAAATTACAAAAGGATACATTAGTAAAGCTATAATTTTAGGGAAAACAAGATAGTTTAGTGAATTAACTCCCATAACTTCCAAAGCGTCGATTTGTTCCGTAACACGCATTGTACCGATACTTGAAGTAATGTAAGATCCCATTTTTCCGGCCATAATTACCGAAATAAAAGTAGGGGCAAACTCCAAAATTACAGATTGACGTGTAGCAAAACCAATTAAATATTTTGGGATTAAAGGATTTGTTAAGTTTAAAGCTGTTTGAATCGCCACAACTCCTCCGATAAAGAATGAGATGAAGCAAACAATTCCAAGAGAGTCGATAATAAGATCATCGATTTCTTTTAGGATTAGGCTTTTCATAACAGGCCATTTAGTCTGTTTGTTGAAAATTTCCTTCAGCATTAAAAAATATCTCCCGATTTGGGATAAATAACGAATTAGCATCATAATTTTTAAATATTGGCTAAATTAAGGATTAGTTTACAGTTTATCGTTTCGCTTTAAAGTTTTTTAATTTTTTTTAAGATTAAAAAAGCTTTTGTTTCATTTTCTGAAAACGATAATTTCTAATAAATTTAGCTTGTTCGGGGTTAACCAATAAAGGAGTTTTGGCTTTTTTTGCTTTCCAAAATCCTCTGATATAGTCTAAAAATAGAAATGGTTTTTTCTTCATCATAGCCAATTTTGCCGAAGCAATTGCCGTAATCCAAAAACCATATCCTAAAGTATAAAAAGCTTCGCCTTGTTTGTATCGAGCTGTTTTATTATAGTTAGCTCCAGTCGGTTTTAGATGTTTTACATGTAAAGATTGGTCTGTAACAATTTTCCAATCGTAAAATTTACATAGCAATTCATCAACTGTGTCCCAGCCCATTGCTGGACGTAGACCTCCAATTTGTTGGTAGGTTTCTTTTCTGTATGCTTTTAAAGCACCGCGAATATGGTCTTTATCAGTAAGATTTTCTAAAACCCATTCTCCGTTTTTATCGATATAACAAAATCCGCCAGCCATTCCGACTCTTGAATCTGATTCGAAATGTTTGATTATGGTTTCGAAATAGTTTGGAGGAAAAATTAAATCGCCGTCTATTTTTACAATGATATCGTAATTAGAATCTAAAGTTTCAAAACCTTTCTGAAAAGCCTGAATTACTTTGCTTCCCGGCATATGTATCGCATCTGAAGTTTTGTTTACAACAGAGATGTACGGATTCTCTTTTGCAAAACCCAAAACAACTTCTTCTGTTTTATCGGTCGAATTATCATTTACAACCACAATTTTTGATGGCAAAACCGTTTGAGTTACCAATGATTGTAAAGTCAGACCAATAAGATCTTGCTCGTTGTGTGCGGGTATAACAATGTAATACTTCATAAATTTTCAATTTAAAATTCCAATTTTTAAAATTCCAAATTCCAATCAAACTGGGTTCAATTGGAATTTGGGATTTTTTTTATTGGAATTTGCCGTTAGGCTCTCTCAGCCACAACAATATAATATCTTGGAGTGAAATATCTTAATAATGGTCTAATTCCAATCTTTTTTACTGGATGTGTAAATTGTAAACGGTCTGTTATTTTCCAGCCTGTTTTTTCTAAAAGCCAGTCCAATTGCCAGTCTTCAAATTCGTGATAATGTCTGTCCCACATATCCGTTTTAGAACGATATGCTGGCGAAAACCATAAACGTAATGGAATTGAAATTAGTAATTTATCACATTTAACGTTTTGTAAAATAGTATAAGGATTTAATAAATGTTCGAAAATTTCAAACGCTGTAAAAACTGTATAATCTTCTGTTTGTAAAGCGGTATGATCGTTGTCTAAATCTTCTCCTTTTGTGTTTTTTACCGTATAACCATTTTCTTCCATTATTTTAGAAAACGGATTTGGAACTCCAAAATCAAAAATGGTTTCTGATGTGCTAACATGCTTTTGTAAAAACTCTAAGGTAAGCTTGAATCTTTTATTCGGAAACGTTTTTTCGTACATAGTCGGTGCGAACGAATTAATCTCTCGTTCTTGATTTTAATTAGGTCGCAAATATACTAAAAAAGTCCGCACCTTTTGGTACGGACTTTTTTAGTTTTCAGTATTCAGTCGCAGTATTCAGCTAGCAAAAACTGATTACTGTGACTGTAAACTGCGACTAATATCGGTAAACAAAAGCATTAATATTCATTCCCGCTCCAACTGAAGCAAAAATGACAACATCGCCTTTGTTGATTTCGTGATTTTCTATTTTTCCTTGTAAAATCAAATCGTATAAAGTAGGAACGGTTGCTACACTGCTGTTTCCTAAATCGTGAATACTCATTGGCATGATATCTTTAGGAGGCGTTTGTCCGTATAATTTGTAGAAACGTTCGATGATAGCTTCGTCCATTTTTTCATTAGCTTGGTGGATCAAGATTTTTTTAACCTCGCTAATGTCAATTCCGCTTTCGTCTAAACAGCTTTTCATGGCACACGGAACATTGCTTAAAGCAAATTCGTAGATTTTACGTCCGTACATTTTAATGTATTTAATGTCTGGATCTAAATCTGGATTGTATGATTTTCCGAAGAAAAGATAATTCGCTTCGTCATTGGCAAAGGTAGCGCTTTCGTAAGATAATAATCCTGATTCGTCTGTAGATGCTTCTAAGATAGAAACTCCAGCTCCATCAGAATAAATCATTGAATCACGATCGTGATCGTCTACAACTCTAGATAAAGTTTCGGCTCCAATTACCATTACTCTTTTTGCCATTCCAGATTTGATGAAAGCATTGGCTTGTAAAACACCTTCGATCCATCCTGGACATCCAAAAAGAATATCGTAAGCCACACACTTAGGGTTTTTGATTCCTAATTTGTTTTTTACGCGAGTTGCTAAACTTGGTAAAATATCAGTTCGATGTGTTCCTACTTTTACATCGCCAAAATTGTGGGCGAAAATAATGTAGTCTAAAGTTTCTGCATCGATTCCAGCATTTGCGATTGCTTTTTGAGCAGCAAAAAATGCTAAATCTGAGGCTGTATATTGAGGTTCGGCATAACGACGGTTTTCAATTCCGGTAATGCCTTTAAATTTTTTAATTACGACTTCGTTCGGGTAACCAAATGGAGTTCCATCTTCATTTAAAAAAATATGTTTGTCAAAATCTGTATTCTTAACTTCTAGGTTAGGAATGTAACTTCCAATACCAATTATCTTTATTTTCATTTTTCCCTTTAATTATCCGATAAATTTAGCGCTAATGTATAAATAATATTATGATAACTATCATAAAAAATAGTATGCATGCATATAATTATGAAATAACAATTTTTTTCAAGATATATTGTGTTTCTTCTAATGATTTTTTAATATTTCCTAGATTTCAAACGATTGAAGCGAATTTTTTAATCTAGATTTTTTGGAAATTTTATTATTTTCTAGAATTAATTTCACAAAAATCTAACAAAAAGTTATGTTTTTATAAATCCGAATCTTCTTTATAGTTTTGATTGCGTGAGGGATAGGAGCTGGCTACCGAAGTTTTAAAAAAGTTTCAAGTTTCAGGTTTCATGTTGCCTACATAACGTGAAACCTGAAACTTGAAACAAAAACAAAACCCGACAGGTTTAAAAAACCTGTCGGGTTTGACAATCTATATTTTATAAAAAACTAATTCTTAGCTTTCCATGTAAGCTTCGATAGGTGCACAGCTGCAAACTAAATTTCTGTCACCGTAAGCATCGTCTACACGACGAACGGATGGCCAGAATTTATTTTCAGCGATGTAATCTAATGGATACGCTGCTTTTTCTCTTGTATAAGGGAAATCCCAGTTGTCCGTAGTTAACATTGCTAATGTATGAGGTGCATTTTTCAATACGTTGTTTTTGTCATCAGCTGTTGCAGCTTCAATCTCTTTTCTGATTGAGATAAGCGCATCACAAAAACGATCTAATTCTGCTAAATCTTCAGATTCAGTTGGCTCGATCATTAAAGTTCCTGCAACTGGGAAAGAAACCGTTGGAGCGTGGAAACCGTAATCCATTAAACGTTTTGCGATATCACCCACTTCGATTCCGTTTTCTTTGAATGCACGGCAATCTAAAATCATTTCGTGAGCTGCTCTTCCGCATTCTCCAGTGTAAAGAATTGGGTAGTGACCTTCGAAACGAGATTTCATGTAGTTTGCATTCAAGATCGCGTGCTCGGTAGCACTTTTTAATCCTTCTGCTCCCATCATTGTGATGTAACCGTAAGAAATTAAACATACTAAAGCAGATCCGTAAGGTGCAGATGAAATAGCAGTGATTGCTTGCTCACCACCAACTTTTAAGATTGGGTTTGTTGGCAAGAACGGAACTAATTTTTCGTTCACACAAATTGGTCCAACACCAGGTCCACCACCACCGTGAGGAATAGCGAAAGTTTTGTGTAAGTTTAAGTGGCAAACGTCAGCGCCAATTGTAGCAGGATTTGTTAATCCAACTTGCGCGTTCATGTTTGCACCATCCATATATACTAATCCGCCATTATCGTGGATTAATTTTGTGATTTCAATAATTGAAGATTCGAAAACTCCGTGAGTAGAAGGATACGTTACCATTAAACAAGATAAATCATCTTTATGCTCAATCGCTTTTTCTCTTAAATCTTCTACGTCAATATTTCCTTCTGGAGTCGTTTTCGTAACAATGATTTTCATTCCAGCCATCGCAGCAGAAGCAGGATTTGTTCCGTGAGCAGAAGATGGAATCAAACATACATTACGGTGACCTTCGTTTCTTGACATATGGTAAGCACGAATCGCCATTAAACCAGCATATTCTCCTTGCGCTCCAGAGTTTGGCTGTAAAGTTGTTCCAGCAAAACCAGTAATTACATTCAATTGCTGCTCTAATCTTTTCAACATTATAAGGTAACCTTCAACTTGGTCAACAGGTGCAAAAGGGTGAATGCTGTTCCAGTTTGGCATTGATAAAGGCAACATTTCAGAAGCTGCGTTTAATTTCATCGTACAAGAACCTAACGAAATCATCGAGTGGTTCAATGATAAATCTTTACGCTCTAATTTTTTGATGTAACGCATCAATTGACTTTCTGAATGATGATTGTTGAAAACATCATGCGTTAAGAAAGAAGATGTTCTTTCTAATGAAGCTGGTAATTGACTAGCTTCACTTAATTCAGAAACAGAAACCGTTTCTTTTCCTAAAGCTTCAGCAAAAATCGCAACGATTTGGTTGATGTCTGCAATTGAAGTTGTTTCGTTTAACGAAATAGAAATCGTATCAGCATCAGGATAGAAGAAGTTTACTTTGTTTTTCTCTGCAGCAGCTTTAACTTTTTGAGCATCTGCTTTTACCAAAATAGTATCAAAGTAAGCTGAGTTAACTTGAGAAACTCCAATTTTATTTAAAGCCTCAGCAGTAGTAACCGCCGATGCATGAACTTTGTTTGCAATATATTTCAAACCTTCTGGTCCGTGGTAAACCGCGTACATTCCGGCCATAACCGCTAGTAAAACCTGAGCAGTACAAATGTTTGAAGTCGCTTTCTCACGTTTAATGTGTTGTTCACGAGTTCCTAACGCCATACGTAAAGCACGGTTTCCGTTTACGTCAACAGAAACTCCGATGATACGACCCGGCATAGATCTTTTGTATTCGTCTTTAGTTGCAAAATAAGCAGCGTGAGGACCACCGTAACCCATTGGCACACCAAAACGTTGTGTAGTTCCAACAACAACAGCAGCTCCCATTTCTCCTGGAGAAGTTAAAGTTGCTAATGATAAAATATCAGCAGCAAAAGCTACTTTAATTTCATTTTCTTTTGCTTTAGCAACAAAAGCGCTGTAATCGTTTACCTGACCGTATTTTCCTGGGTATTGTAAAATAGCTCCGAAAAATTCATTTGAAAAATCAAATGTTTCATGGTTTCCAACAACTAATTCAATTCCGATTGGAGTTGAACGTGTTTGAAGTACAGATAACGTTTGTGGTAAAATTTCTTCAGAAACGAAGAATTTATGTGTATTGTTTTTCTTTTGATCACGAGTACGAACGTCAAATAATAACGCCATAGCTTCAGCAGCTGCAGTTCCTTCGTCAAGTAAAGATGCGTTGGCAATTTCCATTCCAGTCAACTCAATAACGGTAGTTTGGAAATTCAAAATAGCTTCTAAACGACCTTGTGCAATTTCTGCTTGGTAAGGCGTGTAAGCTGTATACCATCCTGGGTTTTCAAAAATATTTCTCTGAATCGGCGCAGGAACGATAGTTGGGTGGTAACCCAAACCAATATATGATTTATATGTTTTGTTTTTCTTCCCTAATTCGCGAATGTGATTTGCAAATTCAAATTCTGTCATTGCAGGATCTAAATTCAACGGCGCTTTTAGACGAATATCATCTGGAAGTGTTTCATAAACAAGTTGTTCAATAGAATCAACTCCAATAGTTTTCAGCATGTGCTGAAGATCAGTTTCTCTTGGACCAATGTGTCTTAAAGCAAAAGCATCTGTTTTCATGTAGCTATTTAATGTTTTTAAATGAATGTGACTCGGCACTTTATGGGGCGAATAACATTTAAAAGTAAATGTGTTGTTTTTTTGTGGCGCAAAATTAAGTATTATTAATAATTTAATAGGTATTTTTAACTTCAATTTTTATCAAATTTATAACTAAAGAGTTGATTTGTTACCAATTGATTAGATTTGAGCTATGAAACTACTAAAACAAATATTCGATTTTTATTTAAACAGCAGTATTCACGTGGCTTTGTCATGTTATGCTTTGGTACGAATTACTTTTCATGTATTTCATATTCAGTATGATGAACCGATGGCACTTTTTGTTTTCTTCGGAACAATTGTAGGATATAATTTCGTAAAATATGATGCGTTAGTTCGTGTCAAGAAAAATCCGATTGGAACACAACTAAAAATTATCGCAGTTTTGAGTTTTATTTCGGTGATTTTAGTCGGTTATTATTTCTTCCATTTGAAAAGAATTACACAGATTGTATCCGTTGGAATTTTTGCTATAACGGCACTTTATACTTTGCCGTTTTTCCCAAATAGAAGAAACGCCAGAAACTGGGCAGGCGTAAAAATTTACATTGTAGCACTTTGTTGGGTTGGCGCGACTTTGGTTTTGCCTTTAATAAATGCTGAAATTCCGTTTACAACAGATTTCTTTATCAAATGTATTCAGCGTTTTATTCTGGTTTTTGTGCTGATTTTGGTTTTCGAGATTTTAGATTTAGCAAATGACGATCCGCATTTGCAAACCGTTCCGCAGACAATAGGAGTAAAGAAGACCAAGCTTTTAGGGTTTCTGTTATTGATTCCGTTTTGGTTTTTAGAGATTTTTGTTTCAACATTTAATATTCATGATGCCATTATAAACTTAATAATGGTCACAATGCTAATGTTATTTATTGCTTTCGCAAATACCAATCGTTCCAAATATTATACTTCTTTTTGGGTAGAAGCCGTGCCAGTTTTTTGGTGGCTGATGGTGGTTTTTCTCTAAGCTGAAAATATTTTGGGCGTGACCCCATTTAAGAAAAGGCCTTCACAATCTTTGCGCTCATTAGGCCTTTCCTTAAATGGCGTCGGGCTATCCGCGCTACTTCGGTAGCTAGCTTCTATCCCTCACGCAAACCTAAAACGAGAAGATTCATTTTTAAAAGATATAAAAACACAATATTTGAAGAAACATAGCCAATGGTTTCAACCATTGGGACGCAATGTTTCGCTTCGTATTTCGTATGGATTTTGAAAACGTTTCCCACGGTTGAAACCGTGGGCTATGTTTTAAATCGATTGTTTAAAAAATTGATTTTTTTGAGTTGCCTCCAGCTTTAGCTGAAGTTTAAAGAGATGCTTCCAATCTGGCTTTAGCCAAAACTCAAGTTTGGCTAAAGCCCAAGACATTCGATTAAATTTCTCCTCCAGCTAAAGCTGGAGGCAATTCAAAAATCAATATTGTATTTTTGAAACCTCTTTTAAAACTTTATTTCTTTCCAAAAGAAAATTTGTCAAATGTTTTTTCAAAAACAAAACATCAAATAATTTCCCGAAGATTCCAAACGGAGTTTCATATTGTAGTTTATCTTTCATGATCGTAATTCCATTTTCTTCTTCAAAAAAATGTTCATGTTTGAAAGATTTGAATTTGCCTTTTTCCATTTCATCCACAAAATAATCGTAAAGATTCATTGCGGTAATTCGGCTTTTGTGAGTTAGGTAAAATCCAAAATGTTTACCGCGCCAAGTTACTGTTTCGTTTAAATTGATCAAACCAGAAGTTATTCCTGCAATTGCTTTTTCTTTTGAATCACTTGCAGATTTTTGATGAATGTCGATGTTTCTTGAGGCATCGAAAACAGTTTGTTTTGGTGCATTTATTTTTGTGGTTAAATTTATTTCTGTCATTTTTCACTTAGTTAAACCCGACAGGTTTTTAAAACCTGTCGGGTTTCGTTACGAATCGTAGAGTTTAACTTTGACAAAGTTTTTACGCAATCTTGTCATTTCGACTGAAAGGAGAAATCACATTAGAAACTCTGCAAAGATTGGCAATTTACTTTACAGAATTCCGCGTGTGATTTGCTTCGCCTATTCGCTATCGCTCGGGTCTCGTTCCTCGAAATGACAAAAAGGAGTCAAATTAAATCTTTAAAAGCCTCATCAATATCTCCAAACTTAAATTGAAACCCATTTTCCAAAAGTCGTTTCGGAATCACATTTCTACTTTTCAAAACCAATTCGGTTTCAGTTCTGATAAAAAAGGAGCCAATTTCCAGTAAGAATTTATTCAGTGGAATTCCAAAAGGAAAACCAACAGCTTTTCTAAGTTTTTGCATAAAATTGACATTTCGAATTGGTTCAGGAGAAACCACATTTACAACACCAGTCATTTCTTTTTCAATAATAAAATCAACTGTATTTGCAAAATCTTCTTCGTGAATCCAACTCACAAACTGATTTCCATTTCCCTGTTTTCCTCCAAAACCAATTTTTGCCAAGGCTTTTAACGGAATCAAAGCACCACCGTTTTTTCCTAAAACAATAGAAGTCCGTAAAGCCGTTTTTAAAGTTCGCGGAGTTTCAGTTTTAAAAAAAGCTTTTTCCCAAGAAAGCGCCACATTGATAGAAAAGTCATTTCCAATTTCTCCGTCAACTTCATCCATTTGTTTGTCTAAAGAAAAACGATAAATAGTTGCTGTTGATGAATTCAGCCAGTGTTTTGGTGGATTCTGGCAATTTAAAACTGCTTTGTTGAGAACTTTTGTGCTGTCAATTCTAGACCATAGAATCCTCTTTTTGTTCTCCTTGGTATAACGGCAATCAACCGATTTTCCTGCGAGATTAATTAAAACTGTTGCGTTTTCTAATTCTTTTTCCCAGCCAGAAAATGTCTTGGCATTCCAGTTTACATATTTAATTCCGTCTTCAGTTTTTGAATTCCCACGGGTAAGAATTACAATTTCATCAAATTTATTTTTGAAATGATTTACTAAAACTTGTCCTAAAAAACCAGTTCCTGATGCTATAATGAGTTTAGTCATGTTGTGCGATTTTTTTTTGCCACAAATTGCACGAATTGGCACTAATTTTTATTTTCTAAAAGTGAAAAATCAATTCGTGAAAATTAGTGCAATTTGTGGCAAAATTTAATTAATTTAAAATTAAAAACAGAGCAATAATTCTATACAAAATCCAAGTGAAAGATAAATAAAAAGGAAGTTTTAAAAGTTTCACTCTTCTAAAATGTTCCAAAAACATAATGAAAACCGTTACTCCAAACCAACCTAAAATGATCATCTGTGGAAGTTGAAAAAATTGACCCAAAAGTAAAAGCGGCGTTAGAATTAAACTTCCCATTAAAGAAACCGTCATTAAATTTCCTGCATAATTGATAACAGTTTGTTTCTCCAATTTTAGAAGAAATAAAGCTTGAAAAACAATTTGTCCAAAAGCTAAAATTAATTCTCTTGTAATGGTACTTTTTGGAAAATTCAAAATCAAATTAGAATATCCGAATAAAACGAAAGTTGTTATGGTCAGAGCAAATCCGATAAATAGAAATCGGTATTTGTAATTGAAATCAGGTGTACATTCCAATTTGTTTTCTTCTTTTAGATTTCCTGGAATAATTACTTTTCGATTATAAGAAACAAAAGAATAGAGCTTTTTCAGAATAAAATGAATCGGTTTTATTGTTGCAATTTTTTCAATTAATGGAAAAGAAAAACCAACGACTTTTATCAAACTATCAATTCCGTAAATTACAGTTTGCGTTTTGTTATCAACTAAAGCTATTTCGTTTGGAGCACGTTTTAAATCCACAAAATTCTGCTCTTCTTCAGATAACTGGCAATAAGATTTTCTTCCGTTTTGATCTAACATGCCACTTTTTACAAATCCAGTAGTATATAAACTGCAAAGCGGACAATCTTCATCATAAAGCAAAGTTTGATTTTCGAGCGTTTTCATAATTTTAGGTTTTAAGATTGATGTTTTTAACACATAGAAACATAGCTTTTAGAAGATTAAAAAAGGCGTTTCACTAATTTTAATTCACATAGTTTATCTATGTGTGGAAACTAGTTTCTTTTATTCTCTTTTTGAGATAACAATCTATGTTTCTATGTGTTGAATTTTTTATGCGTTAAGCGTATAATTCTTCTTCAGCTGAAAACAATTGAAGCTTTCTTTTATTTTTAACCGTAATTTCAGATCCTTTTGCTAAGAACACAGAAACCGGTTTTTGATCTTGAAGAAATTTAAAATCACTTCCATAATTTTTTCCGAAATCAATATCAACTCGATGATTTAAAACTTCAAATTGTTCCCATCTCGGATGTGTCACTTCATATTCAAAAGTGGTTTCTTCATTGATTTTTGTATAACCAAAATAATGTTCGGTAATAAACTCAGCTTCAGAATCAATTTCTATTCGGCTCACATTTTTTTTGGTTTCAATTTCAATTGTATTCCATTCTTGATTGTTTTTCCATTGATAGATGAAAGTGTTTGTATCTTCATTTTCTACAATTTCATGTCGCATTTTTTGAGTTTCATAATGTTCTTGATACAAAGTATTCGCGATAAAAGTGATCGCTTTTTTCGGAACAATTTCTTTAATGAAAACAACACCGCGTTTCCATTCGCCGTTTTCAAAACGTTTGACATAAAATCTCAAATTCACTTCTTCAAAATTCACATGAAACGGAACTTTCAATCCTAAAACTTTCGTGTTTTTAAACATAAAGCCAACTAAGCTGACATAACATTTGTTATTCCAAATATCAATCTCAGTTCCAACGGGAACATATTTTTCTAAAACCTCACGGTCAATTTCATAATTGAATAAGGCTAAATTTTTCCATTCTGCTTTTAAGAAATTCATTTGTGTGCTTTTTTATAAGTTATCATAGAAAAGAAGATTGCAAGTACAATTGGAATTGGAACTAAAATATAGTAGATAATCTCAAAATTTAGAACTGTACCGTTTATAAGCCATAGTGCAAAAAAGAAACCAACTCCTTTTATGTAATGTTGTAGGTTTGTGTCTTTAGGATCGTCCATTAGCATTTTTATACCAAAAATAACTTGAAATAAGCCTGTTAGTATTAAGAATAATAAACCGCTTCCAATAAGATTTCCACTGCTTTCATTAGTTAATATTCCACATGCAACTAAAAATATTGGCACACCAACAAAAAAGTAATTGAGATAGTTAATGTTTTTCATAGTTATTGATTGTTTTAAACTTTCAGAAAAAAATGAAAGTTTGAATTAAATTTTTTTTATTTAAGTAATTTGATAACCATACGTCCCAGCCAGTTTTCGTTCATTTCTGTTATTTTGTCCAACATATTATCCACTTTTAAAACGAAATCATACAATTTTTCAGTTTGATCAACAAAGTGTTTTTCTTCTGCCGAATCCTTTACATCAATAGAGGAAACTTCTTTTAAAATTTTAAGAGTAGGTTTGATTTCTCTTTTGCTTCTTTCTCGCGAAATTTTTACGGCTAATTCGTCCAAATCTTTTTCGGCTGTAAAAAACTCTTTTCTTTCTCCGGCTTTAAATTCTTTGTAAACAATTCCCCAATCCATAAGCGCTCTGATGTTCATGCTTGCATTACCACGCGAGATTTGCAATTCTTCCATAATGTCTTCCATCGAAACTGGTTCATTCGAGACCATCAATAAAGCATGAATTTGTGCCATGGTTTTATTAATGCCCCATTGAGAACCTAATGCTCCCCAAGACTGAACGAATTTATTTTTTGCTTCTTTGAATTCCATGTGTCAAATGTAAGTAAAAGTTTTTAAACTTTCAAAAATATTTGAAACATATTTAACAAATAATAAAGTTATGTTAATTCGACCCGTCAAATTTTTGATTAAATAATGATACAGCTATTTTTGTAAAAATCACATTTTATGGAATTATACTACACATTTTCGGTACTAATCGTACTGGCTTCTTTCTTCGCCTATTTGAATTTAAGATTTTTAAAACTTCCAGGAACCATCGGAATTATGATTATTGCGATGCTAGTTTCTGTCGGAATTCGCCTTTTGGGAGATTCATATTTCCCTGCAACAACCAAACATTTTTTTGATTTAATCAAACAATTTGACTTCAATGAAATTTTAATGGGAGCCATGTTGAATTTCTTGTTATTCGCGGGAGCGCTTCATGTCAATATTTCGGATCTGAAAGAACAAAAAGTGCCCATAATGATTTATTCTACGATAAGCGTAGTCTTATCAGCTTTGATTATTTCAATGCTTCTTTTTTATATCGCTCCACTTTTGGGAATAAAAATACCATACATATTTTGCCTTGTTTTTGGAACCTTAATTTCTCCAACCGATCCAATCGTGGTTTTAGGAGTTTTAAAAGAAGCGAAAGTTCCAAAAAGAATCGAAACCAAAATTGTTGGAGAATCTCTTTTTAATGATGGAGTAGCGGTAGTAATGTTTGCTGTTGTTTTAAAAATGGCAACCGATCCAACTTTTGATGCGACTTTTGGCTCAATCTCTTTATTATTTATAGAAGAAGGAATCGGTGGACTTTTATTAGGTGCGGTTTTTGGATTTACTGCTTCAAGAGTTATGAAGAAAATCGACGATTATAAAGTTTCGGTTTTAATCACACTTTCTATCGTAACAGGAGGATTCTTAGTTGCCCAAGCATTGCACGTTTCTAGTCCGCTTGCGATGGTTGTTGCCGGATTAATTATCGGAAATTATGGTAAAAAAGTAGCGATGAGTGAAGTTACGAAAGACTATCTAGGAAAGTTTTGGGAACTAATCGATGAAATCTTAAATGCTGTTTTGTTCCTTTTTATTGGTTTTGAATTACTATTACTTCCAGATTTGAACAAACAATTACTAACAGGTTTTGTAGCGATTTTTATTGTACTGTTTTCAAGATTAACCTCAATAGTTTTGCCCTGGAAATTCTTCGACATCTTTAAGTTCTTCGGAATAAAATCAGCTTATAATAAAGGTTCATTGATGGTTTTGGTTTGGGGAGGAATTCGCGGTGGAGTTTCTATTGCGTTAGTTCTTTCTATGCCTGAAGGAGAATATAAAAACTTATTGCTTGAGGTAACTTATATTGTTGTTTTATTCTCGATTGTCGTTCAAGGATTGACTGTTGGGAAATTAGCGAAACGAGTTTTAGAGAAAGAGTAAAGAATATAGAGAAAAGAGCAAAGAAGAAAGATTTCTATTCTTTGTCTTAAAGTTACAACTGAAAACCCTGCAAGTTCTTTTGCAGGGTTTTGTTTTTTATCTCTTATCGTCTTTAGAATAATTAGATTCTCCATTAATATTAATTTCGCCGCCTAAATACTTCGGCTCGCGATTTCTTAAAACATCAAAAAAAGATTTACATCTCGAAAGACATTCTCTAAATTGAACATAATTATAACCTAAATATTCTCCTTGATTTGCAGAATAACCAACAGATTTTATACCTAATTTATTTCCGATGTAAATCGCTCGGTTTAAATGGTATTTCTGAGAAATTAAAGTGGCTCTTTTTATTTTAAAAATATGTTTTGCTCGGTACATTGTTGAATATGTATCGAAACCAGCATAATCAATAAAAATCTTTGTGGTGTCAACCCCGTGAGAATAACAGTAATTTTTCATTACCGTTAATTCATCATATTCTTCACGGCCATTATCTCCTGAAAGCAGAATTTTATTGATTCGTTTTGCTTTCCAAAGCATGATTCCTGCATCAAGACGATCTTTTAAATATTTGCTTGGTTGGTTTCCATTAATTCCAGCGCCAAAAATAATTCCAACATCATTTTTTGGGAATTTTTTTGCTGAATAATAAATCTTGGTTTTAGTAGAAGAGGTTACATTATAATTGATAGAAACAATTGTAACCAATCCGATAAGAATAAGATATAACGCTATTTTAAAGTATTTTTTCAAGATAATTTTTTGTAAGATTTGGATTTAAAAAATGCTAAGATAGTTAGACAAAATCAAATAAAAAAACCGAAGCATTTTTGCTTCGGTTTTAGTTTTAAGGTTTA
The DNA here is from genome assembly GCF_020026915.1 of Flavobacterium potami. Classification (GTDB taxonomy): domain Bacteria; phylum Bacteroidota; class Bacteroidia; order Flavobacteriales; family Flavobacteriaceae; genus Flavobacterium; species Flavobacterium potami. The sequence goes on from NZ_JAINUY010000006.1 coordinate 37,849, forward strand.
AGACACTTAGCAACTTAGAAGCTCAGTATCTTAGAAACTTTTATAATAATCCCGCTCTCTTCAACAAAGCTTCAGGTTTTGGTTCTTGACCTCTGAAACGTTTGTATAGAGTCATAGGATGTTCTGTTCCTCCTTTAGAAAGTACATTATCTTTGAATTTTTTAGCGATTTCTTCATTGAAAATACCATTTTCATGGAAATATTCAAAAGCATCAGCATCTAAAACTTCAGCCCATTTATAGCTGTAATATCCAGAAGAATATCCACCTTGGAAAATATGCGAAAAAGCAGTACTCATTGCATTTTCTTTTACATCTGGATACAATTGCGTGTTTGCAAATTGTTCTGTTTCGAAAGTCTTCAAATCTGTAATGTTAGTTGGATCTTGTCCATGCCATGCCATGTCTAACAATCCAAAACTTAATTGGCGTAACGTAGCCAAACCTTCTTGAAAACTTGCACTTTCTTTAATTTTCTGAACATACTCAATCGGAATAATTTCTCCCGTTTCGTAATGATTCGCAAACAAAGCCAAAGCTTCTGGTTCGTAACACCAATTCTCCATAATCTGACTTGGTAATTCTACAAAATCCCAATAAACAGAAGTTCCTGATAAACTCGGATAAACCGTATCGGCCAACATTCCGTGTAATCCGTGACCGAATTCATGGAATAAAGTTGTTACTTCATTAAAAGTCAATAACGAAGGTTTTGTTTCTGTTGGTTTTGTAAAATTGCAAACGTTCGAAATGTGTGGTCTTTCGTTTACGCCGTCTTTTACATATTGTGATTTGAATGAAGTCATCCAAGCGCCGTTTCTTTTTCCTTTTCTTGGGAAGAAATCAGCGTAGAAAATCGAAACTAAATCATTTTTAGCATCTCGAACTTCATAAGTTGTTACTTCTTCGTGATACTTGTCGATGTCAAAAACTTCGGTAAAAGTTAAACCGTAAAGTTTTTTAGCAACGGTAAAAGCTCCGTCCAAAACTTTCTCTAATTGGAAATAAGGTTTTAGTTTTTCATCATCTAAATTAAAAAGCTGTTGTTTTAATTTTTCAGAATAATAAGCGCCGTCCCATTTTTCCAATTGTTGGATTCCGTCCAATTCTTTTGCGAAAGCAGTTAATTCTGCAAACTCTTTTTGAGCTGCAGGTTTTGCTTTTGCTAATAAATCATTCAAGAAAGAAAATACTTTTTCTGGACTTTCAGCCATTCTTTCTTCCAAAACAAAATGAGAGTGCGTTTTATAGCCTAATAAATTGGCTCTTTCATGACGAAGTTTAGCAATCTTTAAAACATTTTCTTGATTGTCAAATTCATTGTTTTGAAAACCTTTTGCACCAAAAGCGATTGCCATTTTTTTACGCAATTCGCGATTATCAGCATAAGTCAAAAACGGAACATAACTTGGATGATCTAAAGTGAAAATCCATCCCTCTTTTTCCTGATTTTTTGCTAATAATCTAGCCGCTTCGATTGTTCCTTCTGGTAAACCCGAAAGATCTTTTTCATCCGTTAAATGCAATTCGAAGTTGTTGGTTTCTGCCAAAACATTTTCGCCAAATTGTAAACTCAATTTCGATAATTCTTTGTCGATTTCTCTTAACTGATTTTTCTTGTCTTCTGGCAAATTCGCTCCGTTTCTAGAAAAGCTTTTATATTTTTTATCTAATAAAGTAGTTTGTTCCGGGTTGAGGTTCAAACTTTCTTTTTGATCGTAAACAGCTTTCACACGTGCAAACAATTCAGCATTTAAGCGAATGTCATTTCCGAATTCTGAAAGCCAAGGCGAAACTTCCTGAGCAATTTTCTGCATTTCGTCATTCGTTTCAGCCGAATTCAAATTGAAGAAAACGCTCGAAAGACGATCTAAAATATCGCCAGAATAATCCATCGCCACAATTGTGTTTTCAAAAGTTGGTGCTTCTGGATTGTTTGTAATCGCATCAATTTCGGCTTTAGCCAATTTAATTCCTTCCTGAAAAGCAGGAACATAATCTTCGATTTTAATCTGCGAAAAAGGTGCGGTGTTATGTTTGGTATTGAAATATTGTGTTAATACGCTCATTTTAAAATATAATGTTTAAAAATACTATTTAGAAAATCATAGTTTGAATTTCTCCGGACTCTGAAAATTATTCCAAAAACGAAGTAATTCTAGATTGTTGTTTTCGATTCTGTAAAAAAAGTGAAATGTGTTTGGTGATGACAATTTTGTAAACGTTCCTGTAATTCGTTTTGATAAATAAAACATTGTCATTTTGTAAAAGTGTAATTGTGGTATTTACTTTCTGAATAAAATTAAAAGCGACTTTTTCAGACCATTCTGCTTCCAAATAATCAATATTGTTCCAAAAGTCTTTTTTAGCTTGTGGAGCCCAAATTACATTCATTATTTAAAGTATTTAGAATAACGATTTTTAGTTTCCTCCATTACAACATCGTGTTGGATTCCTTCATTGTTTTCTAAAGAATAAATAGCCTCGTTAATCTTAGTTTTCTGCTCTTCTGAAAGGTTTTCTTTGGATTGGATAAAATCAACAATTTCCTGAATCAAGTCAGGATTATCAATGTCTAAAACAATTTTAGCCAACTCTATTTTAGAAGTTTGAATGTTCATTTCGCTTTTTTCTCAAAGTTAAGTTTTTCTTTTAGAAATTTTTATAAGGAATAGTTAATAATTCTGAGGCGGACTATTTCGCAAAGGCTCACAAAGAAAAAACACAGAGATTCACAAAATTTTGTGTACCTCTGTGCTTCTTCGTGTATCTCTGTGAAATTAATTTTTACTTCTTTAAACCTTCAGCCGCTTTATTAACCGCAGCTTTCAATTCTTCTTTATAAGTAATAATCGTGTCCAAAACTTTTTTGTCATGGCTTCCGATGATTTGTGCAGCTAAAATTCCAGCATTTTTTGCTCCGTTTAAAGCTACAGTTGCAACAGGAACTCCGCCTGGCATTTGTAAAATAGATAAAACTGAATCCCAACCATCAATTGAATTGCTTGATTTTACTGGAACTCCAATTACAGGAAGCGGAGACATTGATGCTACCATCCCTGGTAAATGTGCCGCACCGCCTGCGCCGGCAATAATTACCGAAATACCGCGATTGTGTGCATTTTTGCTGAAATCGAATAATTTCTCCGGCGTTCTGTGCGCCGAAACGATATCTACTTCAACTTCAACATTGAATTGTTTTAATATGTCGATTGCATCTTGCATAACTGGCATGTCTGAGATGCTTCCCATTATAATAGCTACTTTGCTCATTTTTTTTTATTTGTTTCAAGTTTTAAGTTTCAAGTTGTTACTGAGACTTAAAAATATATTTTAGTTTTAACTGATTACTGTGACTGCGACTGTGACTAAAACTGATCACTAAAATTACTGACCACTGATCACTCTAATTGTGTTCTTAACTTCTTGTGCAATTCTTCTCGCTTCTTGCATATTCTCATTTACGATCGTCACGTGCCCCATTTTTCTAAAAGGACGTGTTTGTTTTTTACCGTAAATATGTGGCGTAACGCCGTTCCATCCTAAAATGGTTTCGATGTTTTCATACACAACATTTCCAGAATATCCTTCGGCACCAACTAAATTTACCATAATTCCGGCCACTTTACTGTCTGTGTTTCCTAACGGAAGATCTAAAATAGCACGTAAATGATTTTCGAATTGTGAAGTATAACTTGCTTCAATAGAATAATGACCAGAGTTGTGCGGACGCGGAGCAACTTCGTTTACCAAAATTTCGTCTTCGTTGGTTTGGAACATTTCAACTGCTAAAAGTCCAACGTGATTGAATTTTTCAGAAACGTTTAAAGCAATTGTTCTTGCTTTTTCAGCTACTTTTTCGTCGATTCTTGCTGGGCAGATTACGTATTCCACTTGATTGGCTTCTGGGTGAAATTCCATTTCTACAACTGGATAGGTTTTAATTTCTCCTGATGGATTTCTACAGACAATTACTGCCAATTCGTTTTTGAACGGAACCATTGTTTCGGCAATACATTCCACATTTGGAAGATTATCCAAATCTGAAATCTGGCGAATTACTTTTACACCATTTCCATCATAACCAAATTCGGTGCATTTCCATACAAATGGAATTGTGATTTCATTATTTCCAACTGATTTTTGCAATTGCGCTGGATTTTCAAAACGTAAATAAGACGCAGTTGGGATATTACTTTCTGTATAAAAGTCTTTTTGAGTTCCTTTATTCTGAATTCCTTTTAAGGTTTTTGGAGATGGATATACTTTTACGCCTTCGTTTTCTAATTGCGTTAAAGCCTCAAGGTTTACCAATTCGATTTCGAAAGTCAAAACATCGACTTGTTTTCCGAAATTGTAAACTGTATCATAATCCATTAAATCACCTTGAAAAAATTTGTTGCAAGCAAATTTACTAGGCGCTTCGTCGCTCGGATCTAGCACGTAAGTTTGTATATCAAATTTTCTAGTGTCGAACAAAAGCATTTTGCCTAATTGTCCGCCACCTAATATTCCTAATTTAAAATCAGAAGAAAAATAATTCATTTTGAGTTGTGTTTTTGCAAAGATACTTTTTAATCTTTTTTCCGCCAAAAATTCATTATGAGCTAGTTTTTTTCGCCACGAATTCACGAATTATATTTTTACACACAAAGCGAAAAAGAAAATTCGTGAATTCGTGGCGATAAAAAATCTATTTTATTTTCTTCAAAACTTCTTTGGCGACGGCTTTGTACGCTGCTGAATGATCTCCGAAATCTTTGTCAATTATTACTTTTAATTCGGGATGAATCCAGTCGTAGTAATTCCCTAGAATGTATAAAGTTCTTATAGAATAAGCTTTTGTGGCGACTTTGGTGTCATTTATAAGCCAATCAAAAGACGCTTCAATGCAATCTTGAAGATTTTCTTCGGAGAGTTTGATGCAGTTTTCGTTTTTCTTATAATGCGATTTTACGAGAAGCTGCGTCACTTTTGCAATTGGACGAAGCGAACTTTCATCTTTTAGAACCTTTAAATTTGAACAGAAAAAATCAAGATGAGGTTGCAGCCAAAGCAATTCTTCGTAAGAAACAAATTCTAAAATCCAACAGGCTTTATGATTGTTTTTGTCTGAAGGTGTAAAACAGATTGAAACTAATTCGCTAAAAAGCGATGGATTTTCCAAAACATCTTGTGCAGCTTTTAGACGGTTTTCTCTATAAGCATTGACGTAATCCAGTTTTTTTTGTAATTCAGACGGCATCGTTCAGCAAGGTTTAAATACTTAAGCTAAAATACATAATTTAATGAGATAATTCCGTAATAATTTATAGGTAACCCTGGATAATAAAATCTTGGTTGAGCATTTCCGACTCCAGTTGCATTGGTTAGAATCATGGATGCATATTTTTCGTTAGTGACATTGTTTATTCCTGCGTCAAAATGTGCTTTTAATCCTGATAAGATTTCAAATTGATAACCTGTTTTTAAATTTAATAACGAATAAGAATCTGAAAAATTGGCATTTGAATCATTCATCGGAATTTTATCTGTGAATTGAAAATCAGCTGAAAAGTAAAATCCTGAATTGGTATTCAAATTAAAACCTGCGCTGGCTGTATTCGCTGGAACTCCAGTTAATTTATTTCCAGAATAATCATTTCCGTTGTCGACAAATTCTTTGAATTCATAATTTCCTATGGAAGTGCCAACATGAGAATTCAAATTAAAAGTTCGATTGATGGTCCAATTGTGTTTTAATGCAATTTCGATTCCTTCATGAAAAGTTTTTCCAGCATTTACACCTTCGTATTGATCGTCTCCGATTCTTTTGGCAACCAATAAATCTTTAATTTCCATTCTGTAAACCGCAATTTCAGCATACAGTTTTTTACTGAAAAGATGGAGTTTGCTTCCTAATTCAAAATTGTAACCCGTTTCCGGTTTTATGTCTTGATTAATATTTCCTGTGCTAGTTAAAGTTTCTTCGGTTGCAGGAAGAGAGAATCCGCGGCTTGCAGAAAAGTAGAAAGTCTGAATTTCATTTGGCTTAAATAAAAATGAAAGTTGTGGCGAAAAAATACCATCATAACTATAATGTTCCGTCGGATTATTCGCGGAAGCGGGAAAATCATTCTGAAGTTCAAACTTGGTTTTGTTATAATTTAAACCTGCTTGGATTTCAAATCGGTCAGAAAGTAAAGTTCTGATTTGCGAAAAAATATTGTAAAAATGCCTTTTCTGATTGGTTGCTGTAAGCTGATTGCCTTGTAAACTGCCGTTTCCATTATTCTGTTGATACAGATTTTGAAAAGTATTTCCGCTATAACTGTCTGCGAAATATTCGATTCCGCCAATAAATTGATTATTGATTTTTCCGATTTTAAAATCTCCCGCAAATTGTGTTCTTGCGCCCGAAGCAAAAGTATATTGACGCAAAATATCAAAAGGACGCGGTTCGTTGCTGTTTTTATAATTTATGAAAACCGAAGTCGAATTATTCAAATGATCATTAATTTTAAAATCATAAGCCAATCCGCCCAAAGTCGATTTGTATTCTTTAAAACCTTGAGAAGCGACCCAAGTCGGTGCGCCCGCCTGCGGATTATTTTCGAAAGTGGTTTTGTTAATTGAACTCGGAATGTACGCTTTCAGATATGTATAATTTGAAAAGTAAGTCAGTTTGCTGTTTTTCTTTCTGAATAATTCTCCGCCAAGCGTAATTCCTTCGCGATTATATGCGCTGTTTTCTCGCCAACCATCTGTTTTTAAATTGTGATAACTCAAATTTAGAGAAGCATTTTTTTCATTCATATCAAAACTTATTCTGTTTTTCAATAATCCGTAGGAACCAAAAACAGAACTGACTTCTGCTTGATAATTCCCTTTTTTTAAAGATTGAGGCGAAATCAAAATCGCACCACCCAAACCAGCGCCGTAAACACTAGAAAGTGGCCCTTTTATAACTTCTATCTGATTGATGTTTTGAAGATCAATATCGTCAATTACGGTTTCGCTGTTTCCAGAAGTTAGCGGAATACTTCCGTAAAAAGCTCGAATTTTATTGGTTCCGTATGGAGTTCTTGCGCCAATTCCGCGAATCGAAATTCGGGTTGTTGTAATATTAGACGATTGCATAAAAATGCCGGGAATTGTATTGATGACATTGCTAATGTCGGTAGTATTATTTTGAAGTAATTCTTTTTCGGATAAAATGCCAATAGATGCGGGACTGTTTTGCAAATCACGATTAATGTGAAGCGGACTTATTAAAACTTCATTTAGTTTTTGTGTTTTAACCGAATCAATATTTTTGACTTCTTTTTCTTGTGCAATTAGATTTTGGAAAACAATGAATGCAAAAAGAAGAAGAAAATATTTTTTGAAAAGCATAAATGTAGTTAGAGGTTTTGGGGTTTGGAATTTTATTTTAACACATAGAAACATAGCATTGATTGAGGCAAAAAAGGCGTTTCAAATTGTATAGTAACTTCTTTTTAACAAAAATCTATGTCTCTATGTGTTTAAAATATTTAGTTTGTTCAGATAGTCCATCGGATTAAAAATTGAAAATATTTTTAACCGCAAATTGCGCAAATTCACACAAATTAATTTTGCGAAAATTTGTGTAATTTGTGGTTAAAACAATCTCAACTATTTATTCGCAGTCACTTTCCAAATTGTATTTCCGCTATCATCATTTACCAAAAGCGATCCGTCGTTCATAACCGTTACGGCAACCGGACGTCCGAAAACTTCGGCTTTTTCATCATTTGAAATAAAACCAGTTAAAAAATCTTCTGGTTTTCCTGAAGGTTTTCCATCTTTAAAAGGAACAAACAGTACTTTATAACCCGAAATTTTAGAACGGTTCCAAGAACCATGCTGACCTACAAAAGCACCATTTTTGTATTTTGCTGGAAATGCGTTTTTCGTATAAAAAGCCAATCCTAAAGAAGCGGTATGAGCACCAACTGGAACATCTGGAACAATCGCTTTTTGGACTAAATCTTTAGGTCCGTCTTTCCATCTTGGATCTGGAATGCTTCCAAAATAAGAATACGGCCATCCATAAAAACCGCCTCTTTTTAAACTCGTAATATAATCGGGAACTAAGTCATCACCAAGTTCATCTCTTTCATTAACTGCGGTCCAAAGTTCATTTTTAATAGCAGGATTCCAATCCATTCCCATCGGGTTTCTTAATCCTTCTGCATAAATTTTTTCATCAGTTCCGTCAGGATTAATTTCTAGAATTGCGGCGCGACGAACTTCTTTATCCATGCCATTTTCGCCGACATTACTTCCTGAGCCAACTCCAATATAAATCTTCGTTCCTTCAGGATTTGCGAGCAAACTTCTTGTCCAGTGATTGTTGTATCCGCCAGCAGGAAGTTCGACAATTTTTGTTCCTTGAGTTTCTAATTTTAAAGGGGCATTTTTATAAGGATATCTGTAAAGTCCATCAGTATTTGCAATATAAAAGAAGTCTTTAAGAATAAGCATTCCCAAAGGTCTGTTGAGGCCACTTATAAAAACTTCACGAGTTTCAAAAACGCCATCTTTGTCGTTATCGCGTAAAACGATTATTTGGTTTTTGCTTGTTCTTGTTCCACTTTCCACAACAAAAATATCATTGTTCGGACCAATATAACTCCAACGCGGATTTTCGAAACCATCTGCAAATTTAGTTACTGTAAAGCCTTCCGGAGCTTTTGGTGTTTTGCCAGCAGGCCAGCCAATTACTTTACTATTCTTGGTTTTAGATTCGGTTGCGTATGGAGGAGGCAATGTTATGTTTCCAATAGCGGTTTTTACCACATTGCTTGGTTGTTTGGCTAAGGCTTCTTTTTCTTCTTTTTTTACTTGTCCATTGCAGGCAGTCATTATCGCTAGTAAAGGTAGGGCAAATAATGGTAAGGATTTTTTCATTGGTTTTTTGGAGTTAAATAATTATATCATAACAATTTAGTCAAAATTCAAATAGTGTTATAAAAATATTAATAAACATTAACTGATATTTAACATTAAGAAAAAATATCCAGATACAGTCCATTTTGATAGAAGCTGTTAAGTTCTAATTCTTTATCTTTGTCCATTATTTTAAAAAGAAAAATAATGATACAAATTCACGATAAACAATTTGTTCCGTTTATTTCGGCTAAAGAAATTGATTTTGCTTTAACTAAAATGGTGGCTCAGGTAGAAGATGATTTTGGAGATGATACGCCAATTTTTATTGGAGTTCTAAATGGTTCTTTTATGGTGGTGTCAGATTTTCTAAAAAAATATAAAAAGCCATGCGAAGTTTCATTTATAAAAATGGCATCGTATGAAGGAACTGAATCGACAAATACAGTAAAAGAATTAATAGGAATCAATCAAGATCTTTCGGGGAGAACGGTTGTAATTATTGAAGATATCATCGATACAGGAAATACGATTGAAGAATTAAAGCACTTGTTTAAAGCACAAAATGTAAGTCATTTTAAAATTGCAACATTGTTCTTTAAACCAGAAGCGTATAAAAAAGACATTAAAATAGATTATGTCGGAATTCGTATTCCGAACAAATTTATTGTAGGTTACGGTTTGGACTACGATGGTTTAGGACGAAACCTGACTGAAGTTTACAAATTAGCAGAATAAACAAAACACAACTAAATATTCATTTAAAAACTTCTGAAAGACAGAAGTAACAACACTCATTTCAATTATGATTAACATCGTTTTATTTGGAAAGCCTGGTGCAGGAAAAGGAACTCAGGCAGAATTTTTAAAAGAAAAATACAATTTAACACACCTTTCAACTGGAGATATTTTTCGTTTCAATTTAAAAAATGATACTGAACTAGGAAAAAAAGCAAGAGTTTTTATGGACAACGGAGAATTGGTTCCTTGCGAAGTAACAACTGCAATGTTAATTGATGAGGTAAAAAAACACCCAGATACAGCAGGGTTTTTGTTCGACGGTTACCCAAGAACAATCAACCAAGCTGAGGCTTTAGATAAATTTTTACCAACAATCGGATCTAGCGTAACAGCAACAATCGCTTTAGAAGCAGACGACGAGATTTTGGTAGCACGTTTATTAGAAAGAGGAAAAACAAGCGGAAGAGCTGATGATCAAGACGAAGAAAAAATTCGTGTAAGATATCAAGAATACAATGAGAAAACAGCTCCTCTTATTGGATATTATAAAGAACAAGGTAAGTTTTATGCCGTAGACGGTATCGGAACTATCGAACAAATTACAGAGCGATTAACGTCAGTTATAGATAATTTGTAGAAGCTTTTTCCAGCTGTACGTTACAAGTCCTCGCTAAAAAAACTATTTTTCCAAACCATAAAACGAGCTTCCTTCGGTCGCTGTTTTCTGGCAGGAAAAATTAGTTTTTTTAGCTCCGGGCTTTTCACTTCCATCTGGGCTAAAAATCAAGATTGCGAATTATTTTTTAACAAGACCATTTTATAACGAATCCCCTATCAATTGGAAATACTAATTATATTTTTTCTAATTTTATTAAACGGAGTTTTCTCCATGTCTGAAATCGCTTTGATTTCAGCCCGTAAGAACAGGTTGGAAACTGCAGCGAAAAAAGGCAATAAAAGTGCTAAAACAGCACTGGATTTAGCCAACTCTCCAAACAAGTTTTTATCGACAGTTCAAATCGGAATTACCCTGATCGGAATTTTGACGGGTATTTATTCTGGAGACAAAATCACGGCAGATGTCGAACTTTTTGTGGCAGGATTTGCAGCATTAAAACCTTACGCACATTCCATCGCGGTTGGAATTGTAGTTGTAGTTTTAACTTTTTTCTCATTGGTTTTGGGAGAATTGCTTCCAAAACGAATTGGATTAAATTATCCAGAAGCAATTGCAAAAATGGTTGCGATGCCAATGAAAGTGATTTCGATTATTACTGCTCCATTTATTTGGTTGTTAACTTCTTCAACAGATTTTTTATTGAATGTTTTTCAGATAAAACCAACTGCTGATGGAAAAGTAACCGAGGAAGAAATTAAAGCCATCATAAAAGAGGGAACAGAAGTTGGAGAAGTTCAGGAAATTGAACAAGATATCGTGGAGCGTGTTTTCCATATTGGAGATAGAAAAGTAAATTCTTTAATGACGCATAGAAAGTCGGTTGACATGCTACCATTAAAAGAGGACAAAGCCAAAATCAAAGAATTAGTTGTTCAGGATTTACATGCCGTTTATCCGGTTTACAATGAGAATTACGATGACATTGTCGGTGTTGTAACGCTTAAGAACATCTTCGCGACAATTGAAAACGATAATTTCGATTTATCAACAATAATGTCTGATGCTCCTTATTTAATGGAACAAACTACGGCTTACAAGGCTTTAGAAAATTTCAAAAAAACAGGTGTTCATTACGCTTTGGTTTCAGATGAATATGGTGTTTTTCAAGGATTAATTACTTTGAATGATATTCTAGAAGCTTTAGTTGGAGATGCTGCAGAATTTTATAAAGACGAATTTCAATTGATCGAAAGAGAAGATGGATCATGGCTAGTTGACGGACATTATTCGTTACACGATTTCTTAACATATTTCGAATTAGACGAATTGACAAACGATTACGAAGTAAACACCGTAAGCGGTATGATTATGACCGAGCTTTCTCATATTCCAAAAGAAGGTGAAAAGTTAGTTTGGCAGAAATTTGTTCTTGAGGTTGTCGATATGGACGGCGTTAAGATTGATAAAGTGCTTGTAAAAGCGCTTAAAGAGTAGAGAGAATTTTGTTTCATGTTTAAAGTTTAAAGTTTCAAGTTATTGCGTTGTGCAGACTTGGAACCTGAAACCTGAAACCTGAAACTTTTACATAAACAAAAACAATGACAGAAGGGAATTTTGTAGATTACGTTAAGATATATGTTTCTTCCGGAAAAGGAGGAAAGGGATCTACGCATTTACATAGAGAGAAATTTATTGAAAAAGGTGGTCCTGATGGAGGTGACGGTGGTCGCGGTGGACATGTATATTTAGTTGGGAATAAAGGACTCTGGACATTATTTCATTTAAAATTTGCAAGACACGTAAAAGCAGGACATGGTGGAGACGGAGGTTCTGATAGAAGTACCGGTGCAGATGGAGAAGATAAAATTATTGAAGTGCCGCTAGGAACTGTTGTAAAAGACAAAGAAACGGGTGAAACACTTTTTGAAATTACCGAAGACGGAGAAAAAAGAATTCTTGCAAAAGGAGGAAAGGGAGGTTTAGGAAACTGGCATTTTAGAAGTTCTACAAACCAAACACCTCGTTATGCACAGCCAGGTTTGCTTGGTATAGAAATGGATGTGATTCTTGAACTTAAAGTTTTGGCAGATGTTGGTTTAGTTGGTTTTCCAAATGCAGGAAAATCTACTTTATTGTCTGTATTAACTTCAGCAAAACCAAAAATTGCCGATTATCCGTTTACGACTTTAAAACCAAATTTAGGAATTGTAGCGTATAGAGATTTTCAATCTTTTGTAATTGCCGATATTCCTGGAATTATTGAAGGTGCTGCAGAAGGAAAAGGTTTAGGACATTATTTCTTGCGTCATATTGAACGTAATTCAACTTTGTTGTTTTTGGTTCCTGTTGATACGCCAGACATTAAAGCAGAATATGATATTTTGGTTAATGAATTAACGAAATACAATCCTGAAATGTTAGACAAAGAACGTCTAGTTGTCATTTCAAAATGCGATATGCTGGACGATGAATTGAAAGCCGAACTGAAAGCCGAATTAGATGTTTCTTTCAAAGATGTTCCATATATGTTTATTTCATCTGTTGCGCAACAAGGTTTAACAGATCTAAAAGATAAGCTCTGGAAAATGCTTAATGAATAAAATGCTTAGCCTCTAAGTTACTAATCTAAGTTCAAAGAAAAAACTTAGACTCTTAGAAACTTAGCAGCTTAGTAACTTTTAAAAAAAGGTGTTCTATTTTTAGAATGCCTTTTTTGTTATTAGAATGTTAAATTCGTAATAAACGGTTAAAAACGCGTTGTCAAATTGAATTTTAAAGTTGTTTGGGATGAAATAATTGTTGAAATGGCTTATATTCGCATCACTTAAACAAAATAACATGAAAAAAGTAATTTTATTCTTGACCATGTGTCTTATGGCTTTCCCAATGAGAGCTGATGAAGGAATGTGGTTTTTGATGTTTATCGAAAGATTGAACCATAGAGATATGGAAAAAATGGGCTTGCAATTGACAGCCGAAGAAATTTACAGCATCAACCATCATAGTTTAAAAGATGCGATTGTACAATTCAATGGAGGTTGTACTGCCGAAATCGTTTCTAAAAATGGATTGGTTTTAACGAATCACCACTGTGGTTATAATGCAATTGCAGAACTTTCTACTGCAGAACAAAACTATTTAAAAAACGGGTTTTGGGCTAAAGATAAAAGTGCCGAAATGAAACCAAAATCTTTGTACGTTCGTTTCTTCGTTCGTATGGATGATGTTTCTAAGAGAATTTTGTCAAAAGTAAATGATACGATGACAGAAACAGAAAGAAACAAAATCATTCAGCAAGAAATCGCTTTAATTGAAAAAGAAAATAGCGAAAACGGAAAATACACTGTTTCTGTTCGTCCTTTCTTTCAAGGAAATGAATATTACTATTTTGTTTACCAAGATTACACAGATGTTCGTTTAGTAGGAACTCCTCCTGAAAGCGTTGGTAAATTTGGTGGAGATACAGACAACTGGGAGTGGCCTCGTCAAACGGGAGATTTCTCTATGTTTAGAGTTTATGCTGATAAAGACGGAAATCCTGCAGCTTATTCTAAAGACAATGTGCCATTGCAGCCAAAACACTATTTGCCTGTAAGTATTAAAGGGGTAAAAGAAAATGATTTCGCAATGATTTTAGGATATCCAGGTAGAACAAACCGTTGGATGCCAGCAGGAGGAATCGAACAAAACATTAAATATGCTTATCCTGCGTGGGTTGAAGGTGCAAAAACCGGAATGGACGTAATGAAAAAGTATATGGATAAAGACGATACAGTTCGTTTACAATATGCTTCTAAATATGCTTCTACAGCTAACTACTGGAAAAACCGTCAAGGTATGATTGATGCTTTAACAAAAGCGGGAACTGTAGATACAAAAGCAGCACAAGAAGATAAATTCTATGAGTGGGCAAGCAAACCTGCTAATAAAGAAAAGTATGAGAATGTAATTCCGACTATCAACGATTATTACAGAGAAACAAACGAAAAAGCGCGTCACGATAATTATCTAATTCAACTTTTACGTACTTCTAGTTATGCAAGCGGACCAGCAAGTTTAGGAAACGCATTAATAGCATATTACAAAGAAAACGATGCGAAGAAAGCAGAAATGCTTCCAAAAATCAATGCAATGGTAGAATCTATCTATGGTGAATTTTATGCTCCATTAGAGAAAGATGTTTTAGCAGCACAATTGAATTTATATGCTTCAAAAGCTGCTGAATATGGAATCGCTCCCGAAATTGCAAAAATGAAAACATCAAACAAAGGTGATTTTACTGCAGATGTAGCAAAAGCAACTGAGGTTAGTTATTTTACAAATAAGGAGAAAGTATTAGCATTTTTAGCTGATCCAAAACCGTTGGCAATTGTACACGATCCGTTGTATATTATTTCTAACGATTTAATGACAAAATACCGTGCTAAAACTGACGATCAGGCTAAAGCGGATGATGGTTTTGCAACTGCTTACCGTAAATTGGTTGAAGGTTTAAGAGAATCAAAATTAAATGCAATTCAATATCCAGATGCAAACTCTACTTTGAGATTGACTTACGGAAAAGTTCGCGCTTTACCTGCAGATCCTCGTAATGATGCAAAAATCAACAACTATACTACAATGGAAAGTATGGTGAAAAAATACAAAAAAGGAGATCAGGAATTTGACTTGCCAGCTCGTTTGTTAGAGTTAAATAAGAAAAAAGATTACGGACAATATGCTGATAAAGCAGGTTATATGCCAGTAAATTTCTTGACAGATAACGATATTACTGGAGGAAACTCTGGTTCGCCGGTTCTTAACGGAAAAGGAGAATTAATCGGTATCGCTTTTGACGGAAACATCGAAGCAATGGCTGGAGACGTTATTTTCGATTCTAACTTACAAAGAACAATTAACGTAGATATTCGTTATGTACTTTGGATTATCGATAAATACGCTGGTGCTAAAAACATTATCGACGAATTGACGATTGCTAAATAATCTCAATTTCTTTATAAAATTAAACCCGATAGTTTTAACTATCGGGTTTTTTGTTTTTTTCCGCCACGAATTCACGAATTTTATTTTCAAAGATTGTAAAAAAATAATTCGTGAATTGCTTCGTCAGTCGCTATCGCTCGAGTCGTGGCGGAAAAACTTAATTTACTTTTACACGAATTCCTTTTGTGTGACTTGCAAATTCTGGTGCATACATACTTTGAATTGTTGTAATTCCGTTGGAGAATTCTCCGCTGTTATTTACTCGAATATCATATTCCAAAACATAAGTTCCTTTGTTTATTTTATCAAAGAAGAAATGCGTCGCGGCATCTTTTGTACTCATGTAATAACCCAATCGATCTTTGTATTGATATTGCGAAAGCACATTTACAGGTTCAAAACAAGAAGCACGCATATCTTTCAAATGAATGTATTCAGTATCTTCTTTCGAAGTAATAATTAATCTTACCGTAACTAAATCTCCAGTTTTTAAAGGATCTTTGGTTGTAATTTTTTGTAATTCGTCACCTTTCAAAGTGCTTTTCTTTAAAAACAATTCTTTTGAAACTGATAAAACAGCTCCAGTATTGTTTTTAATTTTATCCAAATCTTCAAAATATTGCCAATATGCTCCACCAAATCCCGGCACTTTAGATTTGTTTTCGATTTTAATAGAAGCCATTTCTTTTTTTATTTCTTCGGCTTTCCAGTTTAATTTGATGTAACCTGTTTCGGCCTCTTTTTCATTTTCGGCTAATTTTTTAGTGATGATTTTCTCGTCACCCAATTTAATTACAGTATTATCTTTTACCGAAAGCCAATCTGTTCCCTGCATCAATAAGGCATAAATTGCTTCGGTTGTCGATTTTGTTGTTGGCCAGTTTTTGGTTTGTTTGTTTTTTAATAACCAAACTTTCATGGCATCTACAGATTTAGTGTCGTTTGTTATTTCGGCGAAAGCCTCAATCAATAAAGCCTGAGTTTCTATTGGCGCTTGATACCAATACCAACCCGATTTATTAGCAATCCAATACATTCCCCAATCTTCATTATTGGATGCCGTTTCTTTTAAACTTTCAATGATTTTTTTAGCGCTATCTTTTTCTCCAAAACGATTTAAAGTCAATGCAGCCAAACCTTTTTCATAAATAGAATAATTCAGCCAGTCTTTTTTAGCCGTTTCCAGGTATAATTTTGTTACTTTTTTTAAGGTGTCAGAAAGAGGATATTTATTTAGATAAAAACTTCTGGTATACAAGTAATGTAAGTCTGAATAGGGATTTAGCCAAATTAACTTATCGTTTGCTTTTATGTTTTTTGTTCTTTCTTTATGATATTCTAAAAATTTATTGTCTAAAAATGGAATTCCCCTTTTTGTAATTTCATCAATTTTAGCAGTGCTGTCTTTGCTTAGTTTTTCCAGATGTCCTAAACCTGCCAAAATATGTCTGGTTATGTATTCATTTTCATAGTCTCCATCAAACCATACAAAACCACCAGATGATCTTTGTTTTTGTTTCAATTTCTCAAAAGTGGCCTGCTGTGAGGTTTTCATCTTTTCTAAATCAAATAAAAGAGAGAGGTTTTTTTTCTTTTCATTTTCAGTTTGCGCATCATTGAACCAAGGAGTTTCGGCTAGAATTAGTGATTTTAATTCTTCATTGTCCTCTAATTTAGAATTTAGTTTGCCACTTTTTCTCCAATTCTCAAAAACAGTTGCGATTTTTGGATTGCTGGAAATAATTTCTGAAGCCAAAGCATTTGCATAATAACGTGCAAAAGTTTGTTCTGCACATTCATGTTCATATTCCATTAAATAAGGCAAAGATTGAATTGCAAGCCAAGTTGGATTTGAAGTATATTCAAAAGTAAATTGATGGTTTTTTAATGTTGTTGAAGTATTGTTTTTCAAATTCTCAAACGTATATTCTTTGGTCGAATTCTCACGAATCCAAATCGGAATACTTTCTGTAACCAACATATTGTTGGTTAGAACAGGAAGAATACTTTCTTCACCATCCGAAAAATTACCTGATTTTGCTACAATTCGATATTGAATTCCTTGCAAACCTTCTGGAATTGTAATCGTCCAATTTGAAGTTGTATTTCCGTATGGTGCAATTGTAAAGTTTTTAATGTTTTTTGCATTCAGCATTTTAGTATCAATTGGTTGCATGGTTACGGCATCAAAAAACTGTAAACTTGCGATGCCTGTTTTCGCTTCAGCAGTAACATTTGAAATTTTTGCACTAATTACGATGGTGTCTTTTTCTCTAAAGAAACGTGGGAAATTTGGAATTATCATCAACTCTTTCTGCGTAATTACACTTTTTTCTAAATAACTTGAAATAGCATCTTTGTTATGCCCAAACAAGCGAAATTTCCAAGCTGTTAGAGCTTCAGGAGAAGTAAAATTGAAACTTACTTTTCCTTTAGCATCTGTTCTAAGATTAGGCAAAAAGAATGCTGTTTCAGAAAGGTTTTTTCTGGCTTTTACTTGCGATGTAAGCTCCATTGCTTTTTTAGTAGTGACAACGATAACTCCGTTTGCAGCTCTAGAACCGTAGATTGCTGTAGCATTTTTATCTTTGAGAACGGCAATATCTATTACGTCACCTGGACTTATGTTTTTAAAATCATTTTCCGTAGCGTTGTCACCATCGATTATGTATAATGGTTCTTGCCCTTTTTTTGTTACTAAGCCCCTAATTTTATATTCTGGTGAAGAATTAAATGATAAGGGATTTTCTATTCCAGCAGTATTGTATACGGTATTATCTTCTTGTATAGTCTCTTCTGGATAGCTTATTTTTTTTGATTTTATAGACTCATAACCTACCAAATCAACTTTGTGAAATTCATTGCTGTCTGAAAATAATTTTACGTTTATATTTTTCTTGTCAGCTGGTAGAATATTTTGATTTACATAACCAATTGCACTAAAAACAAGTTCTTCGCTTGCTCCGGCTTCAATCTCATAATAACCATTTCTATCTGTACTGACAGCTCTTTGAGTTCCTTTTACTCGAACTGAAGCTCTTTGAATTGGTAAGTCAGATTCGTCTGTAATAAGTCCGAAAACCATTTTGGCATTAGACGGTTTGTTAAGTTTTTTATTTAATTGCTTTTGATATTCTCTGTATTGATATGCCGTAAAGGAATCGTTGAAGTCAAAACCAAACCACATTAATTGAATGTTATTTTCATTGTTTAGTTCTAAACGACCATAATTTTGATCTAGAATATGAAAATAACACGATTTAATTGCAGAACCAATGTTGGTTTTAAAAGTACCATTATTATAATCATAATTATAAAATTCTAAATTTTGCCATTTAGTTTGATGGAACATATCGAGAGAACTATCGTACATGGAAGCCAAAAACTCGGCATCGCTTTTAGTATTCAAAGCATTTAATTTGAAAGACCAATTTTCATTTTTTCCTGGTTCTATTTTGTTTCTAAAAGTTTCAACTTCTATTTCAAGTTGTTTTTCTTTAGTTTCTAAAGGAATTTGAAGCTGATAATTAAAGTGTGAATTTTCGAAATAACTTTCATAACTAATATTCATGTTATTTTCAAAGTCATTTTTTAGTGGGATTTTTACAAGAGCTTCACCATTTTTAATATAAATGCTTTTTTCAAAATAAGGCTTACTTCTGTAATTCCCGTAAAGATTTACAAAAATATCAGGAACAACTGAATGTAATTTTACCAAAACAAAACCATCTTTTTTAGGATTTTCATTGATTTGTTTTAATGAAATTAATTGCGAAGACCTGAACTTGTCTTTGCTTTGTGAAATGACAAATTTAGACTTAGTTTCTATAGTATTTTCAAAACTGTCTTTTGCCGTTAAGACAATGGTATAATTTCCAGATTTGTAATCTGAGATAAAATCTAAAGCTATTTTTTTGTCTTTTTCGGTTTTGATTTTTTTTGTGTAAACCAATTTTCCAACTTGATCTGTTATAGTTTTTTCGTTATTCTCATACGGAAATAATTTTTCAAAGTCTTCTTTCGAGATTCCTTCAATTTCTGGTTTTGTAAAAGTTCTCGGTTTGAATTTATTAGAAATTTCAGTATCAAAGTACACTTTTAGTTCAGCATCGACAGCACTAAATTGTCCATTTAGATTAGTGCTAGAAATACTGATCTCGTTTTTGTTTTTAGTCTGTAAATATTGCGGCATGATAATATTTAAAACGAGATCATGATAACCTATTTTTACGGAAGAATTGGAGGTATGTGTTTCTCCATTAATATCAGTTACAGTTGCTGAAACTAGATATTCGAAGATTGGTAAATCTTTTTTTGAAAGATATTCCAATGATTTTGCAATAAAATTTATTTCAAATTTTCCGGCTTCATTAGTTTGAGTCTCTCCTTCGGCAATGGTCTCGATTTTTACGTTTTTGAAATAATATTCGCCGCGTTCATAAACATAAGGTTTACACTTTACGGTATATTTCACTTGTGCACCCGTTATAGAACTTCCTGTAAAAGCTTTTGCCATTCCAGTAATTTTTACTTCTTTGTCCAGTTGTTGCGTTCCCTTAATCGGATCAAAAGTAATTTCAAATTTGGGTCTTTTGTATTCCTCAACTCGAAATCTAGAATAAGAGTTGTAAAATTCGATAGTATTCCAAAAGTTATCTTCCGTCTTTAGCATATCTTCCTTTGAAGCCTCTTGCTGTTTTTTTGGAGGAATTACTTTTATGTCAAAACTGCCCGTTATTCCGTTTTTCGGTAGAATAAATTCGCCAGAAAAAGAACCAAATTCGTTCGTCGTTACATCAATTTCTTTAAAATTTTGATATTTAGAATCTTGAATAACAATTTTAAAATGAGCTGAAGCCGCAACAGCTGTTATGTTGTTGTCTTTCTGAAAGGCAATTCCTTTATAGTGAACCGTTTGACCTGGTCTGTAAATTGCTCTATCCAAATAGAATTTGACATTTCCTTTCGGTTTTTCTGTAGTTTCATAATATCCATACACATTATTAAGAGTTCTTTTGACGATGGATAACGTATCATTTGAGGTTGAAAATTCAACAAACCCATCACTACGGTAATTAGTAGGTAAGTTTTCTAAGTATGAAATTCCATTTTTGTCTGTTCTAGCAGTTTCTTCATTGAGTTTTACTGTAACATTTTCTAGAGGCATTCCAGTTTTTCTGTTTACTACTTGAAAAAGTATTTTTGACTTGTTTTTACTGCTTAAAACCGCTATATCTGTTATTGTAATAAACCCAAAAGAATTTGATTTGGTATTTTTTTTATAAGAATCACTTTCAAAATAAACAACATAAGTGCCTTTGCCAAGTTTTGGAAGAAGAACCTCTGTAGAATAATTATAGTAATCTTTCTTTGAAGGCAACAAATAATCTTGAGTAAGAATGGGGTGCATGTTTTTTATAATGTTATGCGAACGTATATCTGCATAATGCTCAACACTCTGCAACTCCAAAAATTGTTTTTGAGTGATTTTAAAAAAGGAAATTTTTAAACTATCGATGTTATTATAGTGAATTTGTGCCCTAGTATTCTCTCCTTCATAAGTGTTTTCTTGAAGGTCAATAGATAATGATTCGGATTTTATTACAGATTTTTGCTCCAACGCTAGTTTGTATGTGTTGGAATGAATATTTGAAGCTAAAATACTGTCGAGAATAGCTACTGACTTAATTTTATAATCAGGATGCAGTTTTTTGGATGAAAGCTTATAATAAGTCATTGCTTTTTCTAATTGAATTTTTTCAATAAGATTTTTATCAGCAATCTTTTTCTGAAAGTTATTTAGAAAAGAAATGTAATCAGTATCTATAATTAAAAGATACTTTGCGCAAAATTTAACCCTTTCCCATTGATTTTCAATTGTTGGTTGACTTGCTTCTTGCTTTTGATATAAAGACAGAACTTTTTCTAATTTCTCATTTTTTACAAATCCTAAATTTAGTTTTATAAATTCTCCAGAATTTCCTAAAAGTTCTCTTTTATAAGATGTAAAATCACTTTTTTCAATTTGCCCCTCATAGATTTTTGAGGAATAGTATGCGATATTTTCTGCTAAGGCATAGTCGTAGACGGTTTTGTTTTTGAATTCATTGAAAACAGAATAATGAAATATTTTTTCGTAATTGTTTAAAAGAGTGTTTTTTAAGGTAACTTCATTTTGCAATGAATTGGTGTAGGCTGTCTCTATTTGCTTTTGTAAATAATCGTTACTCCAAGTTAAAAAATCTGATTCTAGATACGTCGTGTTTGTTCGATCGTAAATGCTATAAAATTCCTTTTTAGAAAAATCTTGCAGACATTTAGCATAAACCAAATTCAGAATTGCTTTTGAAGGTATTGAAACATGGTCAATTTCATTTTTAAGATTATTTATAATTTTAGTTTGCGCATTTTCATCGATTGCCTGTAAATATTTAGATTGGTAGAAAAAGCATTTTATCATTTCTACTTCATTTTTTTGACGTACTGCTTTTTTATAAATAGAAGTAACAATTTTATTTGCAGATTTTACTTTGCCATCATTTTCGAGATCAATTACCTGTTTCCATTTTTTATCATTTTGCTGACCAAATAGTACTGAGGAGATTAATAAGAATACAATTAGTATATTTTTCATAAAAAAGTTTTTATTCTAAAGAGGCTCAAATTTCGAAAATGGTTGGGAACGTTCCTAGATTATTTTGAATAATTTTCGTACAAAGTACTAATTTATCTCTAAAACCAAATGTGACATATTATATTTCCTTATTTTTGAAGAATAATTACGAAGTTTGATTAGTTATTTGCCATGTCGATTAACCGATTAAACAGTTTAACGATTAAACATTTTAAATGAAAACACATTTCATCGCCATCGGCGGAAGCGCAATGCACAATCTGGCATTAGCATTACATAATAAAGGATATCAAGTTACAGGAAGTGATGATGCTATTTTTGAACCTTCAAAATCAAGATTAGAAAAGAAAGGAATTCTTCCTGCTGAAATGGGTTGGTTTCCAGAAAAAATTACTTCAGACATCGATGCTATTATTTTAGGAATGCACGCAAAAGCAGATAATCCTGAATTATTGAAAGCGCAGGAATTGGGTTTGAAAATTTATTCGTATCCTGAATTTCTATACGAACAATCTAAAAACAAAACCCGTGTTGTAATTGGTGGTTCGCACGGAAAAACAACAATTACTTCGATGATTCTTCATGTAATGCATTACCACAATATTGCCGTTGATTATATGGTAGGAGCACAATTGGAAGGATTCGATACAATGGTGCATTTAACTGAAGAAAATGATTTTATGGTTTTGGAGGGAGATGAATATCTATCTTCGCCAATCGACAGACGTCCTAAATTTCATTTATATCAACCAAACATCGCTTTGATTTCTGGAATTGCATGGGATCATATTAATGTTTTTCCAACATATGAAAACTATGTGGAGCAGTTTGAGATTTTTATTCAAAAAATTACAAATGGCGGGATTTTAGTTTACAACGAAAATGATCCAGAAGTAAAACGTGTTGCAGAAGCAGCTACAAACCCAATTAGAAAAATTGCATATTCAACTCCAGAATATTCTGTGAGTGATGGTGTAACTTTACTAAAAACTCCGGAAGGCGATATGCCAATTGAAGTTTTTGGAGCACACAATTTAAACAATTTGGCTGGAGCAAAATGGATCTGCCAAAATATGGGTGTTGACGAAGCTGATTTCTACGAAGCAATTGCAAGTTTTAAAGGTGCTTCTAAACGTCTGGAAAAAATTGCAGAAGGAAAAGGGAAAGTTGCCTACAAAGATTTTGCGCATTCGCCAAGTAAAGTGGCTGCAACGACAAAAGCCGTAAAAGAACAATATCCAAACAGAACTTTAGTGGCTTGTTTAGAATTGCATACCTACAGCAGTTTAAATGCTGAGTTCTTAAAAGAATACGAAGGTGCTTTAGAATATGCCGATGTTGCTGTTGTTTTTTATTCGCCAGACGCAGTAAAAATAAAACAGTTGGAAGAAGTAACGTATGACCAAATCGCAAAAGCATTCAATAGAGAAGATTTAATTATTTATACTAATCCTACTGAGTTCAAAGAATATTTATTCAACTTGAATTTAGATAATTCTGCACTTTTATTAATGAGTTCAGGAAACTACGGAGGTTTGAATTTTGATGATGTAAAAGGATTGATTGAGTAATTTGTCAATTAGAAAATTAGATAATGTGCCAATTGTTTTGCAGTTGGCACTTTTTTTTGGAAGTGGTTAGATTAGATAATTAGATAATTAGATAATTAGATAATGTGTCAATTATTTTACAGTTGACGTTTTTTTTGAATTATCTCATTCTCTAATTTTCTAATTGTCCCATTTTCTCATTGCCACATTTTCTAATTAGCTTTTTCGTATTTAAAATGCCCAACAATTTTATATTCAAATAAACAATCTTCCAAAACTTGTCCGCCACCCACATTGTGTACGATTAAATTACGTTTGCCATCTTTAGATTTTTTATTCGTTACAATTCCAATGTGCGGAAGTTTATCGTTAATCATCCACGTTACTAATTCTCCTGTTTTATAATCTGATGGATTTTGAGTGACAGGTAATTTTGTTCCTTTTCTTTCAAAAAAAACTTCGAGGTTAGGAACTCTTCTGTGATCAATGTTGGTATCGGTTTTTGTCATTCCCCATTTTTTTAAATTTGGGTAAAGTGCAAAATTTTCAATCATATCTTCATGAACTTCTTTCTGCAAATCAATATTTAAGATTCGGTAGGCGCGAATTACAACATCGGTACAAACGCCTTTGTTTTTAGGTACATCTCCATTTGGATAATCAATTTTAAAGTATGCTGGATCATAATCAATCGATGGATCGATTATAGAAATTGCAGCTTGTGATAATTTTTCAGGAAAGGTTGTTGGTTTAGTAGAATTGGAAGCCGTAAAATTTTTTAATTCTTTTTGTTGACATGAAATAAATAAAAGAAACAATATGATGATTTGCAATGGTTTCATTTTCAAAATATTTAAGTTTTAAATATAAGAATTTTTAAAATGCACTACACTATTTGAGAGAATTTTCCTGTTTTTGTATATATTCGCTTTCTAAATTTTTATGATTATGGAAGGAGGAAATTTTACTATAAAAAATTGGTCAGAAGATGATAAGCCTCGCGAAAAATTAATGCTTAAGGGAAAAGATGTTTTAAGTGATGCCGAATTATTAGCCATTTTAATTGGTTCCGGAAGTCGTAACGAATCTGCAGTTGCGTTAAGTCAACGCATTTTGGCTAGTGTTGGAGGGCTTAATTCCTTGGCAAAATTATCTATTGTGCAATTAATGAAATTTAAAGGAATTGGAGAGGCAAAAGCGGTTACAATTGTCGCTGCTCTTGAATTGTGTGCAAGACGAAGATCAGAAAGGGCAGAGGAAACAATAAAAATTACTTCTAGTAAAATGGTGTTTAATATAATGCAACCTTTAATTGGAGAATTATCTCATGAAGAATTTTGGGTGCTTTTTCTTAATAATTCCAATAATGTAATTTCGAAGTCTCAGTTAAGTAAAGGAGGAATTGCAGGTACAACTGTTGATATCAGATTAATTTTTAAATTGGCATTCGAGAAATGTGCTACTGGCTTGATTTTGTGCCATAATCATCCCTCTGGAGGTTTGATTCCAAGTGAAGCTGATAAACAAATTACGAAAAAGATTTATGAGGCTGGAAATAAGTTAGATGTTAAAGTTTTAGACCATTTGATTATTACTGAATCAAAATATTATAGTTTTGTAGATGAAGGAATTTTTTAATACATGAATACCACAATTACAGACGTCTTTTTTGACTTAGATCATACACTTTGGGATTTTGATAAGAATTCTGAAATGGCTTTTGATCGTATTTTTAAAAGT
Organism: Flavobacterium potami; assembly: GCF_020026915.1. Lineage (GTDB taxonomy): Bacteria > Bacteroidota > Bacteroidia > Flavobacteriales > Flavobacteriaceae > Flavobacterium > Flavobacterium potami. Next base: position 63,007 of record NZ_JAINUY010000006.1, read on the forward strand.
AAATACCAAGAAATTATTACCGAGGATTTTATAAAAGCATACATTCCGATTAATCAGGAGTGCTGGCGATTATATCAAAATGATAAAATTACGCATCAGGAATTACGTTATAATCGTTTGAAGCTTTCTTTTGATGCTTTAAAATATGTTATTTCAGAAGAAAATATTTTTGAAATTGCCAATGATTATATTGAATTCCTTACCGATAACAATCATTTGTTTGATGGTGCAATTGAAGTTTTAGAATATTTGAAGCCAAAGTACAAACTTCATATCATTACTAATGGATTTGCTAACGTGCAGGAAAAGAAAATCAACAATGCTGCATTAGGAAGTTACTTTACTACTATTACAAATTCTGAGTTAGCAGGCGTTAAAAAGCCAAATAGTATTATATTTGATTTTGCAATAAATTTAGCTGGCACATCTAAAGAAAACAGTATTATGATTGGCGATGATTTTGAAGCCGATATTACAGGTGCCTTAAATGCCGGATTGGATGCTATTTTCTTTAATGAAAAAAAATTAGATGTTTCTGGAGATTATAAACAAATTAACCATTTATTAGAACTAAAAAAATATTTATAATGATGAGAATTAAATTTTTACTTGCTGCTGTTTTATGTTCAGTTGTTGGATTCGCGCAGTCAATTAATGATTACAAAGCTGTAATTGTACCTTTGAAATACGATTTTATAAAAACAGATAATCAATATCGTTTAGCTACATTAAGCAAATCAAATTTGGTAAAAGCAGGTTTCGAAGCTTTTTATGCAAATGAACAACTTCCTGATGGTTATACAGATCGTTGTCAGGTTTTGTATATTGATGTTGTAAGAGATAATGCATTTTTGGTAACGAAGCTGTTTATACAATTCAAAGATTGTTTTGGTCAGGTAGTTTTTACATCTGAGGTGGGTAAAAGTAAAGAGAAAGATTATGAGGCAGCATATAAAGAATGTCTTGATAATGCTTTCAAGTCAGTTTATGCTTTGCACTACAAATATAGTGGTAATGCGCCTGTAGTAAACAGTAAAACTCCTGTTGCGGCAAAAGTATCGCCTGCGGCTGCGGCTGTAGTTACAAGTGCTCCCGTAACTCAAGTTGCTGCTGTTGCTACATCTCCAGACTTGAAAGATCCAAATTTATTGTATGCTCAGCCAACAGAATCTGGATATCAATTGATTGATAAAACGCCAAAAGTGGTTATGAAGCTTCTTAAAACTTCTCAGTCTAATGTTTACATTGCAATTAAAGACAATGTACAAGGTTCCTTAATTTTAAAAGAAGACGGGCAGTGGTATTTTGAATCTTACCAAAATGACAAATTAGTTTCAGAAAAGATTGTAGTTAAATTCTAAACATAAAAATACGGCTTAATAGCCGTATTTGTCTTTCCAGCGGTTCTTTAGAAATTCGCGGTTGCTGTTCTCTCTAGAATTGCTTCCGGGATTGTAAAGAACCGTTTCTTTTATGGCGTCTGGCAGGAATTCTTGTTCTGCAAAATTATTAGCATAATCATGCGAATATTTGTATTCGTCGCCATATCCTAGTTCTTTCATTAATTTGGTTGGCGCATTTCTTAAATGAATTGGAACTGGCAAATCTCCAGTTTGTTTAACCAATTGTTGAGCATTTCCAATTGCCATATACGAAGCATTACTTTTAGGAGATGTTGCGAGGTAAATAGCACACTGACTTAAAATAATACGACTTTCCGGATAACCAATTGTTGTAACAGCCTGAAAGGTGTTATTAGCCATAATAAAAGCTGTAGGGTTGGCATTGCCAATATCTTCACTGGATAGAATCAGCATTCTTCGGGCAATAAATTTTACATCTTCTCCTCCTTCAATCATTCTAGCAAGCCAATAAACAGCTCCATTTGGATCACTTCCACGAATTGATTTTATAAATGCGGAAACAATATCATAATGTTGCTCGCCAGTTTTGTCATACAAAACAGTGTTCTGTTGTACCAATTCTAAAACACGATCATTGGTAATAGTAATATCATCTCCCGCAGAGGCGTTAATGACAAGTTCAAATACATTTAAAAGCTTTCTTCCATCACCTCCAGAAATACGTAATAAGGCCTCCGTTTCTTTAAGATTGATCTTTTTTGTCAATAAATAAGAGTCAGTTTTCATTGCTCGCTCTAAAAGGGCTTCTAGATCAGCTTTTGTAAATGCATTTAAGATGTAAACTTGACAACGTGACAATAATGCAGGAATTACCTCGAAACTCGGATTTTCTGTCGTGGCTCCAACCAGAGTGATCCATCCTTTTTCAACAGCTGCCAACAACGAATCTTGCTGTGATTTACTAAATCTATGAATCTCATCAATAAAAAGGATTGGATTCTTTGCAGTAAACAAACCGCCACTTTGTTTGGCTTTTTCAATAACATCGCGAATATCTTTCACTCCGGAATTAATTGCACTCAAAATATAAAATGGTCTTTTTGATTCTTGTGCAATAATTTGTGCCAGGGTGGTTTTTCCTGTTCCTGGTGGTCCCCAAAAAATTAGAGACGGAATTATTCCTTTCGAAATCTGTTGTGTTAAAGAACCGTTTGGCCCAACCAAATGCTGTTGACTGATATAATCTTCTAATTTTTGCGGACGAATACGCTCTGCTAAAGGTGCTTCCATTCTACAAAATTACTGTTTTAAGATTTAAATTTCATTCAATCAAAAGTTAAAACCACTGCTGTTAAGTAGGATTGTTCTAATCTGAGACAATTTTCTGTTTTTCTATGACAAATTATCAGTAAAATATTTTTGGATAGTTTTTTGAGTTCTTTTAGAAGTTATTTTTACAAATATGAGCGATAATAATTTTAAGTTTTCAAATGCTGTTGTCGGACTGCCATTGTTTTTTGTCCTTTTTTTATGGATAATCTATTGGCTTCAGATTCGCTTTGATTTTGACTTTTATCAATACGGAATTTACCCAAGAGATTTTGTTGGGCTAAGAGGTATTCTGTTTAGTCCATTTATTCATGAAAATTTAGATCATTTATACAATAATAGTATTCCGCTTCTGATATTGTTAGCGGCAATGCAATTTTTTTATCCGAAGCAAACATTTGGAGTTATTGTCTATGGAATACTGTTTTCAGGATTGATTACATGGATTGTCGGTAGAGAAAATTTTCATATTGGAGCTAGCGGATTAATTTATGTTCTGGTAACTTTTATTTTTTTTAAAGGAATTCAAACCCGATATTATCGTTTAGTAGCTTTATCTCTAACTGTGATTTTACTTTATGGCGGAATGATCTGGTATGTTTTTCCAGACGTAGATCAGTCTATATCTTGGGAAGGACATTTAGGTGGATTTATTGGTGGTTTTGCTTTGACATTATTTTACAAAACACCAGAATATGCCAAACCGATTGTTTATGATTGGCAAAGGCCAGATTTTGATCCTGCTAGTGATCCCTTTATGAAACATTTTGATGAGAATGGTAATTTCGTTCCTGTTTCCTATGAAGATGATGAGATTATTATGGAATACTTTTCATCTAGTTATCCTGTAAATTATATTATTACTAAAACCGAACAAGACAATGAAGAGTAGAATGATAGCTTTAAAATAAAAACTGTAAATTTGTTTTATAACAAATTAATTTAGAGCATTATGAGGAAGATGAATTTTTTATTTTTGTTCTTGTTTTTAAGTTTTAGTCTAAAGGGAATTTCTCAGTGTGACATTAAAAATAGGGTGCAGGCGGATGGAAGTATGATGTATTTTTTTGAACCTACGGTTTTCTATACAACAAAATCAAAATCGCTGAAAATTAATATTGTTACAGACAAAGAACATTACTTTGTATCCTTACAGCCAACACCTTTTCCTGAGAAAAAAATTGGAAAAAAAATTAAAGATGATTTGATTATTCATTTGGCCGATAACAAAACATACACGTTAGCACATTACGATACACAATACAGACGTAATGACTCGATTATGCAGGTCCTTTACCTAATAGATGATAAAGATATTGAGGCATTTGCTAAATATGAAGCCGTGACAGCGGAGATTAATATGAAAGGCACGGAATTTATAAGAAGCTATAATTTTAAACTACATAAAAATGCAATTGTAGAGCAGTTAAATTGCTTTTTGAAAAAGGAAGAAAATGAATAGCTTTATTCTTCTTCTTTAATTTCTGGCTGATGCTTAGCAGCTATTTTTTTCTGAAGATTTCTTACTAGGTTATTAAAGGTAAGTGTTATTGAAGCTGCATTGGTGATCTGATTTCCATTATTTCTGGGAAGATACTCGTTGCAATACGTAAGCTCAACTTGGATATCATCTGTAAATAAATAGCCAGCTCCAATGTTGAATCGGTTTCTGTCAAAGAAACTTTCTCCTGTAACTTTTGCTCCAGTTTTTAGATAAACTTCATCTGAGGCAACACCGTAAACTACTCCTTCTCTTAATATCTTGCTATTAAAAGGTTGTATGTATTTGACTTGCTGACGGTATCTAAAAACATTTTCATAGTCGTCATCCTGGTTTCTCATATGACGAAGTTCTGCACGCATTCTTGTACTTAAGGTGTAGCCAGTTTTATGAAAATAATAAATTGACTGAAGTGAAAAACGTATTTCTGGAGATTCAAATTGTCCGATTTCTGGAACATCTCTATTGTTATAATAGGCAATGAAAGCTGAAAATTTCCATCGTGGAGAAAAGTAGTAATGTCCCCATCCTCTTATGGATCTTTGAATGGTGTTTTCGAATAAATTTGGAGATGATTCTGTGCTGCTGTGAGTGGCGGCAAAATCTATTTCAGTTGCCCACTTTTTGCTTAAAGTTTGATTAAACTGAATTTCATTCCAGAATTGATTGTATGAAGTTTTTTGTCCGTAGCTGTTTGTAATAAATAAAATCACAAACAGACATCGGACTATAGTAATTGTAAATTTTGGATTAGATTTTGAAAGCATTAATTAAAGGGTTTAATTATTCATTCACATCTTAAATCTCAATTTGGTTTTAAGTTCTCTGACGAACGGTTTCGTATAAAAATGCACCGCAAGCAACAGATACATTTAAAGAGCCTATGGAGCCAAACATGGGTAATTTTGCTTTTTCATCGACTATTTTCAAGACAGAAGGATTTATCCCTCTATCTTCTGATCCCATAATAATAGCTACCGGATCAACTAATGAAATGTCGTAGATGTTTTGATCTGTTTTCTCGGTAGCTGCAACTGTTTTGATTCCTGATCCTTGTAAATAAAAGATAGCATCTTTTATATGCTCTACTTTACAGATAGGAACATTGAAAACAGCTCCGGCAGAAGTTTTAACAGTATCTCCATTTACGGGAGCTGAACCTGCCTTCTGAACAATAATACCATTTACACCAGTACATTCTGCAGTTCTGATAATGGCACCAAAATTTCTAGCGTCTGAGATCTGGTCTAAGATTAAAAATAATGGTTTCTTACCCGATTCGATAGTTGATTCAACTAAATGTTCTAAATCAATAAATCCAATAGGAGAGATGGTTGCTACTGCACCTTGATGGTTATTTGGAGTAAGACGGTTTAATTTTTCTACAGGTACATAAGAGAAATTGATGTTGGCACGTTTCATTACCTTCATTAAGTCCTTCATTAACTCACCCGAAATCTCTTTCTGAATGAAGACCTTGTCTACTTCTTTTCCTGCCTGAATTGCTTCTATAATGGCTCTGATGCCAAATATTTGATGTTCTTTTTCCATGGGACAAATATAGGTAATATGTTTCTATAAAAAAACCGCTCTGAGTGAACAGAGCGGTTTTGATATAAGCATTATAATCTAAAATTAGATTATAGTGGACTTTGTACAATTAATGGGTTAGCATCAATCTCAGCTTGTGGAACCTGGAAGATGAAGTTAGGAGATGAAGCAGGGTAGTTGTATTTTCCAAATGCAACGTGGTTAGAACCTGCGTAGTCTCTTGTAAGACCTACACCTAAACGTTTCATGTCAAACCAAGCGTAACCTTCTCCCCATAATTCAATTCTTTTTTGAAGAACGATCTCGTTGATTAAAGCAGCTCCAGAATTAGTAGATAATGTGTAAGCTGGGTCTCTAGTTACAGTGATATCATACAATACTTGTTTTGCAGCTCCTTCATTTCCTGATCTTGCTAAAGCTTCAGCTTCGATATAGTATAAAGAAGCAGATCTTACGTAGATATAATCTCCAGAATCAACTGTTGGATCTCTAAATTTCGTATTAGCATATGCTGGTAATGCAGGGTAAAGTGGGTTTCCAGCTACTGGTACGAATGCTTTTTTTCTATAGTCCGTTGCAGGAATACTGTTGTATAATCTTACGTCGATATTTTTGAAGATTTGTAGACCTCCAGCATATCCTGAATCATTTGTATTGTCAAAATGACCAAAGAAACTTGCTACGAATGTACTTTGAGCAGATGTAATTGTTGCTCCCCACATTGTTTCACCGCCTGTAGTGATGTCATAGAATCCAGTATTCCAGTCAGTTTCATTAAGTAAAGTGTAACCTTGTCTAGCTTCATGTGCTAAAGTAGCAGCTAATGCGTATTTACCTTCTTCTAAGTAAACATCAGCTAAAAATGCTTGCGCTACAGATTGATCTAATCCGTCTTTGTTTGCACGTGTAAAACCTTCAAGTAATTCTACAGCTTCTTTTAAATCGCTTTCAATTACAGTATAAACTTCTGCAACTGTAGCTCTTGGTTTTGCTTCTAATGATACCTCAGTATATAATGGTACACATAGTTTTGCTTCGTTTCCTACATAAGTTGGTCCGTACATACGAGCTAACATAAAATAGAAATATCCTCTTAAAGCTAAAGCTTGTCCTCTTAATGCTTTTAAGTTAGCATCATCAGTGTCAGCTGGAATAGCAGTGATAACTGTGTTAGTAGTTTTAATTTGAGGATAGTACATACTCCAAGCTAATTTTGATCTTGAGTTGGTTTGTGTTCTTCCTAAATAGTTATAGAAAGATCCATACCAGCTAGATTTTGTCATTAACATATCGTTAGACATCATATCTGTAGCAACAAGAATAGACTTGTGACCATAATCTTCGTGGCTACCTGGTATAGACAGACCATAAGATCTTAGAGCTGAATAGATCCCTGCAATGATAGCTTTGTTAGCTTCAGCAGATGTTCCAAGTTGTTCGTCATTGATTGTTGATTCAGGTTTTGTGTCAAGAAAATCTTTTTCACATCCTGTAAGTACCAACAAGGACATTGTTATTAATAATAATTTTTTCATGTTCTTAGAAATTTACTGTTAAACCAAATGAGATCGTTCTCATTACTCCATACACATTTAAAGATTGACCGTTGTTTGATCTAGTACCTAAGTTGTTCAATCTTGGGTCCATACCTTTTCTTTCTGACCATAATGCTAAGTTAGTTCCCATTACACTAAATTTAGTAGATGAAATACCTAGATCTGTAAGTTTACTGTTTTTGAAATCATAAGATAAAGAAACATCTTGAATACTGATGTAATCTGATTTTGTTAAGAAATAATCAGAAGCAGCCATTTGTAATGTTGAAACGTGATCAATTCTAGGAATATCTGAATTTGGGTTGTCTACTGTCCAAGCTTTTTGTGTGTCTTTGTGGTAGTTTTGTCCGATGTTGTCTCCTCCAGAGTACATTGCACTTGCATAAACTCCATCATACATATATCCACCAAATTGATAAGCTAAGCTAGCTTGTAATGTTAAGTTTTTGTATCTAACTACAGTTCCAAAACCTCCGTAAACATCTGGGTTAGCATCTTTGTCGCTTAAATACTGAGTAGCATTACCATAAACGTTAGTAGTAGTTCTACCAGTTACAGCTCCAGAAGCATCTTTTTGATCCATGTACCATAATGCATCTCCATTTGTTTTGTCAACACCAGCAAATTGTCTTAAGTAGTAAGCATATGCAGGAGCTCCAACTTCAAAACGGAAGATACCAGATGTAAATGGACTTGGTAAAGAAGTTACTTCGTTTTTGTAATGTGTACCATTTGCCCAAATGTTGAAATCTACATCTTGAGTTTTAATGATGTCAATACCTAAGTTAATCTCAACTCCTCTGTTAACCATGTCTCCAATGTTTTCACTGATGAAGTTAACTCCTGAAGCAGGTGGAAGAGGTTTGTTGTAAATTAAGTCACTTACTTTTCTTTCAAAATATTCAGCTTCAATGTTTACTCTGTTGAATAATTCAATTTCGAATCCAACGTTCATGTTTTTTGAAACCTCCCATTTGATGTCTTTGTTTCCAGTAAATACTTGAAGAACTGTTGCGTTTCCTTCAGCATCAGGAACAATTTCGTACTGATTTTGGTAAGCATAGTAGTTTCTAGCTGAACCAAAATAGCTACGGTGGCTAATTGATGTACTTGCAGGATAGAAGATGTTATCGTTTCCTTGCTCTCCATAACTTCCTTTAATTCTTAAATCTGTAATAACTTTAGATTGAGGGAAGAAAGATTCTTTTGCTACAGACCATGCAGCTCCAAATCCGTAGAAGTTACCCCATCTGTTATCTGGGTGGAATACAGAAGATCCATCTCTTCTGAAACTTGCATTAACAAAATATTTGTCTTTATAGCTGTAGTTTGCTCTTGAGAAGTATCCTTCAACATTGTATAAGTCGTTGTAACCATCTACATAGTTGTATTTAGTTGCATTACTTAGAACTGGTAAACCAGGAATAACAACTCCACTTTTTTGTCCAGCTAACATTTTTGATGTAAAATCAGATGATTCGTGACCAACAAGGATATCTAAAGTATGATTACCCATTGTTTTTTTCCAAGACAATAATTGTTGGTTTGTGATTGTGTAGTCATCTTGAGATGCAGTACCAATTCTACCATTTACTCCCATGTCATCACCACCTTCTCCAGTAGTACTGTTTAAGTAGTATCCAGACATTAAATCGTAACCAAGGTTATATCTGAAGTTGAAATCTTTTAAGAAATCAATAGAAACATATCCTCTAGCTCCAAATTTATTTTCTTGGTTTAAGTTTGTGTTTAATAATGTAGTTGCATATGGATTTAAGTTTGCTCCATAAGGACGATTTCCACTTTTGTTAAAATCGTAAACTTTGCTTCCATCAGCATTTGTTACATAGCTACCATCAGCATTTCTCTCATAAATTGTATAGATAGGAGCAATGTTTCTTGCCCAGCTAAATAAGTTACTGTATGTTGAAGAAGATACTTGAGAGATAGGTGCATTTTGATCTGAGTTAGCGTAGTTTAAGTTAGCTCCAACTTTAATTTTGCTGTTAACGCTATAATCTACATTTGCTCTAACCGTTGCACGTTTAAAATCTGAATTTACTGTATAACCGTTGTCTTTTAAATAACCAACAGATAAGTAAGAACTTAAGTTGTCTGTACTGCTTGATAAGCTTAAGAAGTGCTCTGTTCTTGTAGCATCTCTAAATAAAGCGTCAGCCCAATCATCATGATATAATAATTTTGCGTTTGGATTTAGTTTTCCAGTTGCAGGGTTTATTACTTGGTTGTCTGCTACATTATAGTTGTTGTATCCTAAAGAATAAGAATCTCCACTTATTAAAGTATTAGCAGCAATTGTAGATGCGTTAGCAGCTGTTGCTCCACCAAAGATTAAACCACTTTTGATTCTACCGTAAACTGTTTCGTAGTATTCTCCCGGATCTTTAATCATATCGTATTCAGGAACCGCTCTTGAGTTAACCCCGATTTTTGTTTCGTAAGTAACTCTTAATTGTCCTTTTTTACCTTTTTTAGTAGTAACAATGATAACACCGTTTGCTCCACGGCTACCATATAATGCATTAGAAGATGCATCTTTCAAGAAACTGATAGATTCAATATCTTGAGTAGCAATAGCATTGATATCTCCATTGTAAGGAATACCATCTACAACATATAAAGGAGCGTTAGAAGATGATAATGATCCAATACCTCTAAATCTTACTTGAGGAGGATCTCCAGGTTGTCCTGAGTTTGCACTAATCTGTACACCGGCAACTTTACCAGTTAAAGATTGAATTGCATTCGACGCTTGAGCAGTTTCAAGAGCTTTAGCATCAATTTTTGTAACTGCTCCAGTAATCTCAGATTTTTTCTGAGTACCAAATGCAACTACTACAACTCCTTCAAGCTCTAATGCGTCTCCAACTAGTTTCGTGTTAACTGTTGTAGAAGAAGCAGGCTCTTCTTTTGCTTTCATTCCAATGTAAGTAAAGACCAAAGTTTGATTTGGAGCAGCTTTAATAGAGTACTTTCCATCAAAGTCTGTTTGAGTCCCTGTTTTTGTTCCTTTTACTAATACACTAACACCTGGTATTGGCATTCCTGTATTATCAGAAACAATTCCCGAAACAACTCTTTCTTGAGCAAATGTAATTTGCGTCATTAGTACTAATAACAGTACTATAAAAGCATTGAATTTTAGTTTCATTTTTAATTATTTTGAATTAGTACGGCAAAAATCTTAATTAATTGTTAATATTCCTAACAGAAAAGTATTTTTTTTACCTTCTCAATATGTTAATTTAACATTTACCCCAAGTTTTGCTATAATAATCACAATTCTGTAATTAGAATTTGGTTATTTTATTATTAATATTAATAACAATTGTTAAATGAAAAAAAACCGCCGGTTTTGCCGGCGGTTTTTAAGGGATTATTTTAATTTTTCAAGATGTTTTAATGGTTAACATCCCAAAATACTGGAACAGTTAATTTGTCTCCTCCTATGTTGTCTGAAGCGGTTGTCCAGTTAGCTCCATTAACAGTTTGTTCAGCTGCTGGGTAAGTCCATCTTATTGGCACTTTTCCTTCAGCGATTTGAACAGAACTTGGATGTGAAGTTAATTTAGGGAAATCTAATCTTCTAAATGCAGTCCAAGATTGGAAACTTCTGTTGTACAAAGCAATCCATTCTTGATATCCGATTTTTTCTTGCCATGAATTTGTACCTGTACCAGCTGTTCCTGTAATTGGAGTCGTAGCTGCTGTTGCGTAAGCAACTTTAGGGTTGGCTAAGTAAGCTTGAGTGTCTGCTGCTGAAACTCCCCAAAACTCGCAAGATAATGTGATTGCATTATTGTAGTAGTATTCTACTGTATTACCAACGTTAAAATTTCTTGCTGCAGCTTCTGCTAAATAAAAGTTTACTTCAAAAGCTTCTAACAATACTCCTGCTGCATCTGGTTTTTTAATAACATCTCCAACATGAGAATAAGTTGTTTCATAAGGAAGTGAGTTACGACCTCCAGGTACTCCTCCAACATAAGTTCCGTCTGCCATCGGTGTGAAGAAAATTGGTCTTCTTGGGTCAGACAAATCATTCATTTGGTTTACTAATGTAGTTGCAGGAACGTTGTCATTTCTTTGGCTAGCTACAAGATTGTCAAAAACAGGGTTGTAGTTTGGTGCAAAAGAGGCATATTTCAATAATGCATTGTTTGCGTTGTGCAAAAGAACTCCGTTGGCATAAGCTGATTCGATAGTTGTTTTTGCTAAAGCTGCATTTTTTTCTGCAATATTTATTCCTAATTTTAATTTTACTGAGTTAGCAAAAATTTTCCAGTTTGCTACATCACCTTTGTAAATTAAATCACCTGTATCAAAACTTTTTCCTGTAACATCAAGTTGAGCGATTGCAGCATCTATACGAGCAATTAATAATGGATAGATTGCCTCGTCATCATCATATTTAGGTAAAATGATTTTTGGGTTTTGTAATGATTCTGAGTAAGGAACGTCTCCAAAAGTATCAACCAAGATTTGGTAGGTGTATACTCTTAAAATCTCAAGAATTGCAACTTTGTTCTTTTGTTGTTTTTGCCAATCAGCATCTGCAACATCGACTGGTTTAACTTGTGCTTCAAGTACCTCTTGAGAAGTTTTTAGATTCCCTAAAACATCCTGGTATAATTTTGTCCAGTGTGTGTCAGGAATAGTTCTCGTTGTTAAGTTATATCTTGATTCGGCAGTATATAAAGTTGCTGCCCAATATTGAACATAGTAACGTAATGGGTTGTTGTTAACACTTGGAGTAGTCAACTGATCTGTTAATTCTTTTTGTGCATTCGATAATAATGATTCTGCCGAAACTTCGTAAGACTTTTTGATGTCATCATTAAAATTTTCATTGTCACTAACACAACTCGATAGAGTTAAAAATGCCAGTGTTGCTATTGATAAAAATATCTTTTTCATTTTGTTTAGAAGTTAAGTTTTACATTAAACGAGTATACTTTTGTAGCTGGCATAACTCCTGATTGGAATCCTTGAATGTTTCCTGCAGATGATCCTGCTTCAGGATCTGCATAAGGAAGGTTTTTGTGGATGATCCAAAGGTTGTTTCCAATTACGCTAAATGACATACCTTTAATGTTCATTTTGTCTAAGATTCTAGATGGAACAGTATACGTTAATCCTAGTTCTCTTAGTTTTACAAAAGATCCGTCGTAAACGTAAGCTTTTGTTGGGTTGGTGTCAGAGCTGAATGCAGTACCTCCAGATGTAGATGCGTCAATTCTTGTTGTATTTGGTGTTCCGTCTTCGTGAACCCCAGGTAGAATTATACCACCAACTTTAAATTGAGTAGGGTCTAGTGGGTTTCCATCAGCATCAAATGCTGGATTTCTAACAGAATTTCCTAAATCGTTTATTCCTAAATCGTAAATACCTGTTTCTCTACCATAAGCTTGGTCAAGAGAGAAAATGTCTCCACCTTTTTTCACGTCAATTAAGAAATTGAAAGAAACATTTTTGTAAGTTAATCTATTTGATACACCACCGATCCATTTAGCTTGTGTGTTTCCAATAACTTTATTTGAAGCTAATACATAGTATCCGTCTTCGTCAATTACTCTGTTTCCGTTTGCATCATAAGTGTAGTCTTTACCTCTTAAAGTTCCATAAGATTCTCCTACAGTTGCGTTAAGAGAAGCACCTCCTTGGAAAGTAGCTAGTAATAAGTTGTCTCTACCTTGGTTTAATGAAACTACAGTGTTTTTATTTGTAGACCAGTTTACTCCAAGATCCCAAGAGAAGTTTTCAGTTTTGATTACTTTTCCTGATAAAGCAAGTTCGATACCTTTGTTTTCGATTTCTCCTGCATTAACTGTTGCGTAGTTTACACCAGTTGAAGTAGATTGTGGTACATTGAAAATTTGATTTTCAGTATTTGTTTTGTATAAAGATAAATCAAAGTTTAATCTGTTTCTAAACATTGCCATCTCCAAACCAGCTTCCCAAGCTTTTTGAACTTCAGGTTTTAAGTTTGCGAAATCTAAGTAAGTGTTACTGTTTCCAAATAATGGATTTCCGTCTAAACCGTAGTTGTTAACTTTTGCTCCTAATCTTCCTGCAGCAGGGTCGTTACCAACTTGCGCGTAGTTGATTCTTACTTTTCCTAAGTTTAACCAATCAGCTTTTGCTAATTCAGAGAAAATTAAACTTGAACCGATAGAGTAGTAGCTATAGTTGTTGTTTTCTTGTGGTAAAGCAGTACTTTTATCTAATCTGTATGAACCTTCAACAAATAAAGTCTTTTTGTAGTCTAAAGATAATTGTCCGTATAAACCTGATTTCTGATAAGTAACTTGAGATTCTTTTGCAGGTAAGAATACGTTAGAGTTGTCTAGACTGTATAGTCCTTCTTTTGCTAAACCTCCAGTTGTAGAAGCTTGGATAGAATATGCGTCAGATCTTAAGAAAGTATATCCTGCTAAAGCTTTTGCTCCAATATTGTCAGATAAATTGAAGTTGTAAGTAGCGATGAAATCATAAGTTTGTTGCATGAAGTCTCTTTTGTATAGAGAGTATCCTGAGCTGTCGTTGGCTCCACTAATACCAAAAGTTTCAGCGTGGCTTCCTACTGCTTTTCTTAATTCTTGTTGATCGTTTGAGTAATCAATTGTTGCACGACCTAAAACTGTAAAGTCTTTATTGATGTCGTAAGATAAACTAGTACCAGCCAAGAATCTTGTTCTAGAATCTTGTTCGTAGTTTTGGTATCTGTCGAAGTAAGGGTTGTTCCAGAATGCAGGGGCAAGGTTTCCGTTAGTTGGATCAGTCATGTTCCAAGTAATGTTTTGGTGCGTTCTGTTGTATTCTTGCTCCAGCTCTTTAATGTCTACGTTTGTAGCCCACCATTGTCTGAAGCCTCCAATGAAGTTATCTCCGTATCCAGTGTTATTTCTACCAGTTGTATTTTGATTGGTAAATGTAAAGAACGCTGTTGAAGTTAATTTGTCAGACAAGTCTCTTGAGAAGTTACCATTTAAACTGTTTTTGTTTAATAAACTGTTTGGTAAAACTCCAGTGTTGTTGCTGTTTGTAAAGCCTAAATTATAAGCTCCTTTTTCGTCTCCACCACTTAAGTTAACATTGTTAGTGAAAGTAGTTGATTTTTGGAAGAAATCTACCGGAGTGTGTTTAGCAGCTACCCAAGGAGTCGCTTTTCCGTAGTTTGGATTTCCTAATACGAATGCATTCCAATTATAAACCATAATGTTTGGGTCGAAAGCATTACCGTAAGAAGCATCGTCTCCAGTTGATGCAACTAATCCGTTAGGATTTCCAAATACTGGTGCAGTATAACTACTGTCTTCACCTCCGTAACCTTCTCCATATTGAGTTTGGTAAGTCGGCATAGTAGATTTGTCTATTGCACCAACAGAAACAGTTGAGCTAACGCTTACTCCTAAAGCACTATTCTTTTTTCCTTTTTTAGTAGTAATCATAATTGCTCCGTTTGAAGCTTGGCTACCGTACAATGCTGTCGCTGCAGCTCCCTTAAGAACGTTGATTGATTCAATGTTATTTGGGTCAATATCTGAAGCAGCATTACCAAAGTCAAATCCTTGTCTTCCGTTTTGTGAGTCAGTATCATTTAAGTTTGCATTACTAACAGCAACACCATCAATAACGATCAAAGCCTGATTGTTTCCAGTGATACTTTTTACACCTCTAAGTACGATGTTGGTAGAACCTCCAAAGTTAGAGTTTGCTTTAATTTCCAAACCAGCAACTTTTCCAGATAAGTTGTTAAGGAAATTGTTTGTTGGAGTACTGTTTACTTGTTCAGCAGTCACTAATTGAGAAGAATAACCTAAAGATTTTTTCTCTCTTTTAACCCCTAAGGCTGTTGTTACAACAACTCCCTCAAGTTCTTGTGCGTCTCCTGCTAATTTAATGTTAATAACAGATGAGCTTGCAGCTACCTCTTGAGTTTTCATCCCGATGTAGCTAAATACCAAAACTTGGCTTGTTGTTGCTTTGATAGAAAACTTTCCATCAAAATCTGTCTGAGTTCCCGATTTTGTTCCTTTAACCAATACACTCACGCCAGGTAGAGGCATTCCTGCATTGTCAGAAACTGTTCCCGAGACAGCTCTTTCTTGCGCAAATGTAAGCTGCGCCACTAGTACTAATAAAAGTACTAGAATTCCATTGAACTTTAGTTTCATTTTTAAATATTTTGAATTAGTTCGGTAAAACTCTTAATAATTTGTTAACTATCCTAACGTTCACTTAAACTTTTTTCAATTTAGATTAAAATTTAACATTATAACATATGTTTACTATAGTGTTATATAATTGTAAATCGGCCGTATTTTCTGCCCCATTTGTAAGATTTATTTTTAATATTCCGTTTGCTGTGTAAACGGTAGTACCAAATCCAATTCCTATTAATTTTTTTATTTGATTTGGATTTGAAGAGCTTGTTAAATCTTGGTAAAGCGCATAATCAAGAATCGAATTGATGTAAAGATTTTTTGAAAGTAAGTAGCGATATTCTGTAAGAATCATCGATGTGAAGTTTGCTTGAAGACTATTCTCTAAAAAGCCCCGAATTGAATTTATTCCGCCGAAGCGAAATAATTCGTTCGAAATATAGTTTTTACTTTTTAAGAAAAAATTTTGTGAATTTATGTTAATGAAATTTTTGGGATTGAGTTCAAAATTATATTTCAAATTTATATTTGCGAAGAACTGACTGCTTTTTCCAGCTGATTCAGGATTATTATTCGTTGTTCGGTTTCCAAAACCAATCGAACTGGCGATGTATGCTTTGTTTCCAAAAATCGTGTTTTCGAAATCACTTTTCTGATAATCATAAGTTGTAGTTAGATATGAATTGTTGAAGTCACTTAAAATCGAATTGTTTATGTTTTGAATATCGCTTGATTCTGTTGATTGGTATCCTAAATAGAGTTTGGAATTGTAATTTAAATAATACCCAAGATTAATTTCTGTTTTGGTGTTTTGAAATGTGCTGTCTTGTTTGAAGATGTTTAGTTGCGCTTTTATTCCTATAGGAGATTGAAAAAGGTATGGGATTTCGATTTTAGTGTTGAATGTTTTTTGTTGATTACCATCACTTTTCCAATAAAGAGAGAATTTTTCACCGGCGCGTAAAGTATTTACAAGTAAAATGTCTAAATACCCATTTAGATTTAGTTTCTTGTTTTCATCATTTGAAAATCCGATGTAGCCGTCAAATGTATTGGCTTTCCTTTTTTCTATATAAGTGAAAACTTTAGTGGAGTCGGTTGTAAATAATATTTCGGGATATTTTGTCTGCGAAACAAATTCAAAACTATTGATGTCGTTAAATAGACTTTTTATAATTTCCTGATTGAAAGTTTTGTCAATATATTTTTTGTTTAGTTGCTTTAATGCTCCCTTCGGGAAAAAATCTTTTGATTCACTGTGGTTAAGAATAATTGAATTTAGGTTTCTTTTTTTTTCGGAATCCAAAATTAAATCTGCATAAATTATTGAGTTTCTTCTTTTAATATTTTTTAATCTTATTTTAGAAAATGCAAAACCGTCCTTTTCTTTGTTTTGAATTTCTTGATTTAAAAAAGTTTCTAACTCTGAATAGGGGATTTTAATGCTGTCATTTGTGTTTTTTTTCGAATCAAAAAATATACTATTTGTACCTATATATATATGTATAGTTTTTATTTTGCTTTTTAAGTCAAAAATAGAGGTGAAGGTACTGTCGTTTATTTGATTGTTTTGCAGTGTAATAATATCGATGTAGCCTTGTTTGGTTAAGGTGTTTGATACTGAAGTGACTTCATTATAAAGTGATTTTAAGTTTTTGTGTACCTTATTGTAATGAATCGAATCAATAGTTTGATTTTGCTTTTCATTTGTTCCCTTAATGGTCAAGTAGAAAGATTGACCGAAAGATTTCGAGCCAAAAAGAAAAATTAGTGCGTATATTAATTGTTTCAGTTGCAATTGGTTTGTTTATTAAATGTTAAGCAAATATCATATGTTTCTTTGTGAAATCATAGATATAAATAATGTTATTGAAAATTAATGGTTTAACGTTTGTATACTGAAAAATATTTTATACATTTGCAACCCCGTAAAAAGCGGGAATTTAATAAACATAATAATTTTTAGTATTAATTATGCCAACAATTCAACAATTAGTAAGAACAGGAAGAACTCAGATCACTAAGAAGAGTAAATCGGTTGCTTTAGATTCTTGTCCTCAAAGAAGAGGGGTTTGTACGCGTGTTTACACTACTACACCAAAAAAACCAAACTCTGCAATGCGTAAAGTTGCGCGTGTACGTTTGACAAATGGTAATGAGGTGAATGCTTACATCCCAGGAGAAGGACACAATCTACAAGAGCACTCGATAGTATTAGTGCGAGGTGGAAGGGTAAAAGATTTACCAGGTGTTAGATATCACATCGTTCGTGGAGCGCTTGATACATCAGGTGTTGCAGGAAGAACGCAAAGAAGATCTAAGTACGGTGCTAAACGCCCAAAAGAAGCAAAAAAGTAATTTAAAAACTTTTAAGAAAAAGACATGAGAAAAAGAGCGGCAAAGAAAAGACCACTTTTACCGGATCCAAGGTTTAACGACCAATTAGTAACACGTTTTGTGAACAACTTAATGTGGGATGGTAAGAAATCTACAGCTTTTAAAGTATTTTATGATGCTATTGATATCATTGAAACTAAAAAGCAAAATGATGAGAAAACTTCATTAGAGATCTGGAAAGATGCTTTAACAAACGTTATGCCTCACGTAGAAGTACGTAGCCGTAGAGTTGGTGGAGCTACATTCCAAATCCCAATGCAAATTCGTCCAGACAGAAAAATTTCTATGGCAATGAAGTGGTTAATACTTTATTCAAGAAGAAGAAATGAAAAATCTATGGCACAGCGTTTAGCTTCTGAGTGTTTAGCAGCTGCTAAAGAAGAAGGTGCTGCAGTTAAGAAAAGAATGGATACTCACAAAATGGCAGAAGCTAATAAAGCATTCTCTCACTTTAGATTTTAATTCGTAAAGAAATGGCTAGAGATTTAAAATATACAAGAAATATCGGAATCGCTGCTCACATTGATGCTGGTAAAACAACAACAACTGAGCGTATTCTTTTTTATACTGGAAAGTCACACAAAATTGGTGAGGTGCACGATGGTGCTGCAACAATGGACTGGATGGCTCAAGAGCAAGAAAGAGGTATTACAATTACTTCTGCTGCTACAACTTGTACTTGGAACTTTCCAACTGTACAAGGTAAAGTTATTCCAGAATCATTACCATACCACTTTAATATTATTGATACTCCTGGACACGTTGACTTTACTGTAGAGGTAAACCGTTCTTTACGTGTACTTGATGGTTTGGTTTTCTTATTTAGTGCTGTTGATGGTGTTGAGCCACAATCAGAAACTAACTGGAGACTTGCTGATCAATATAGAGTTCCTCGTATGGGATTCGTAAACAAAATGGACCGTCAAGGTGCTAACTTTTTAGCTGTATGCGGACAGGTTAAAGATATGTTGAAATCGAATGCGGTTGCAATTACTTTGCCTATTGGTGATGAGGCAGATTTCAAAGGTATTGTTGACTTAGTTAAAAATCAAGCTATCGTATGGCATGATGAAACTCAAGGAGCGACTTTTGACGTTGTAGATATTCCAGCTGATATGGTTGATGATGTTAAGCATTACCGTTCTATTCTTATCGAAGAGATTGCAACTTATGATGAAAATCTTTTGGATAAATACATGGAAGACGAAAACTCTATTACAGAGGAAGAAATCAATAATGCTTTAAGAGCTGCTACTATTGATATGGCAATCATTCCTATGCTTGCTGGTTCTTCTTTCAAAAATAAAGGAGTTCAGTTCATGTTAGATGCGGTTTGTAAATATTTGCCATCTCCATTAGATAAAGAAGGTATCGAAGGAATTCACCCTGATGATGCTGAATTGTTAGAAGAAGATCAAAAGAAAATTTTACGTAGACCAGATGTAAAAGAGCCGTTTGCTGCTTTAGCATTTAAAATTGCTACTGACCCATTCGTAGGTCGTTTAGCTTTCTTCCGTGCTTACTCTGGACGTTTAGATGCTGGTTCTTATGTTTTAAATACTCGTTCTGGTAACAAAGAGAGAATCTCTCGTATTTACCAAATGCACGCTAACAAACAAAATCCAATCGAATTTATTGAGGCTGGAGATATTGGAGCTGCTGTAGGATTTAAAGATATCAAAACTGGAGATACTCTGTCTGATGAAAAGAATCCAATTATTTTGGAGTCTATGAAATTCCCAGAGCCAGTAATCGGTATCGCTATTGAGCCTAAAACTAAAGCTGACGTTGATAAAATGGGTATGGCTTTGGCTAAATTAGCTGAAGAGGATCCAACGTTTACTGTAAGAACTGATGAGGCTTCTGGTCAAACTATTATCTCTGGTATGGGTGAGCTTCACTTGGATATCTTAGTTGATCGTATGAAACGTGAGTTTAAAGTAGAGGTTAATCAAGGTGAGCCACAAGTAGAGTACAAAGAGGCGTTTACTAGATCTGCTCAGCATAGAGAAACTTACAAAAAACAATCTGGAGGTCGTGGTAAATTCGGTGATATCGTATTTAGAATCGAGCCTGCTGATGAAGTTGATGGTAAAGTTCCTGTAGGATTACAGTTTGTTAATGAGGTAAAAGGTGGTAACGTTCCTAAAGAATATATCCCTGCTGTTGAAAAAGGTTTCCGTGAGGCTATGAAAACAGGTCCATTAGCTGGATATGCTGTTGATAGTTTGAAAGTAACTTTATTAGACGGATCTTTCCACCCTGTGGATTCTGATGCTCTTTCTTTTGAATTAGCTGCTAGAATGGGTTATAAAGAGTCTGGACGTGCTGCTGGAGCTGTTATTCTTGAGCCAATCATGAAAATCGAAGTTATTACTCCTGAAGAAAACATGGGTGATATCGTAGGTGACTTGAACCGTCGTAGAGGTCAGGTTAATGACATGGGTGATAGAAATGGTGCTAAGACTATCAAAGCTGATGTGCCTTTATCAGAAATGTTTGGTTATGTAACTACATTAAGAACATTATCTTCTGGTAGGGCTACTTCAACAATGGAGTTCTCTCACTATGCAGAAACACCTTCTAATATTTCAGAAGAGGTAATCAAAAAAGCAAAAGGTAACGCTTAATTTTAAGAAAATGAGTCAAAAAATCAGAATAAAACTAAAATCTTACGATCACATGTTGGTAGATAAATCTGCTGAAAAGATCGTAAAAACAGTAAAAACTACTGGAGCAGTTGTAACAGGTCCAATTCCGTTGCCAACTCACAAAAAACTTTTCACTGTATTGCGTTCTCCGCACGTTAACAAAAAAGCGAGAGAGCAATTTGAAGTAATGTCATACAAGAGATTGATTGATATTTATTCATCTTCATCTAAAACTATTGATGCTTTAATGAAACTTGAATTGCCAAGTGGTGTTGAAGTAGAGATAAAAGTATAATTTTTTTATATTTTTTTATATAAAAAGCGAGTCAGAAATGTCTCGCTTTTTTTTGTTTTAAAAATACTTTTCGTTGCGTGTTTTTGCAGTGTTTTTAAGTTTGGAATTTTTGCATGAAATTTTTTAAACCCCTTTGTTTTAAAGTGATGCGGAGTTTTTTTGTTGCGATTTTATTAATTAATTGTTAAGTGTTGTTTGTTTGTATTGATAAAATAGAAGGTTGAAATTTATGATAAAAAGGATTGTTTTTTGTCTTGGTTTGAGGCTTGGATTTTGATAATGAGCGATTTAATTTCTGTAACTGTTTGGTATATTCAATTTTAATAACTACTTTTGCACTCCCTGTTTGGAAATTTCTGTTATTTTCAAATTGAAGGGAATTTTAGTAATTAATAATTAATATTTATGTCTGGGTTAATTGGTAAGAAAATCGGCATGACTAGTATTTTCGATGAAAACGGGAAAAACATTCCTTGTACAGTAATCGAAGCTGGACCATGCGTTGTTACCCAAGTCAGAACCAACGAGGTTGACGGGTATGAAGCGTTGCAACTTGGTTTCGATGACAAAAACGAGAAACATTCTACTAAAGCTGCTTTAGGGCACTTTAAAAAAGCTGGAACTGTTGCTAAGAAAAAAGTCGTTGAATTCCAAGATTTCGCAACTGAACAAAAATTAGGAGATCTTATTGATGTTACTATTTTTGAAGAAGGAGAATTTGTAGATGTACAAGGTGTGTCTAAAGGTAAAGGTTTCCAAGGTGTTGTTAAACGTCACGGTTTTGGTGGGGTTGGACAAGCTACTCATGGTCAGCACAACCGTTTAAGAGCGCCAGGTTCTGTAGGAGCTTCTTCTTATCCATCTAGAGTATTCAAAGGAATGCGTATGGCTGGAAGAATGGGAGGAGAAAATGTAAAAGTTCAAAACCTTAGAGTTTTAAAAGTAGTTGCTGAAAAGAATCTACTTGTTGTTAAAGGATGTATTCCAGGGCACAAAAACTCTTACGTAATCATTCAGAAGTAATGGAAGTAAAAGTATTAGATTTCAACGGAAAAGATACTGGTAGAAAAGTTCAACTTTCTGATTCAGTATTCGCAATTGAACCAAACAATCACGCTGTATATCTTGATGTTAAGCAATATCTTGCTAATCAAAGACAAGGTACTCACAAGGCTAAAGAAAGAGCTGAAGTAACTGGAAGTACACGTAAGATTAAAAAACAAAAAGGAACTGGTACTGCTCGTGCAGGAAGTGTTAAGAATCCTTTGTTTAAAGGTGGAGGAACAGTTTTCGGGCCAAGACCAAGAAGTTATTCATTTAAATTGAATAAAAGCTTGAAAAGATTGGCTAGAAAATCAGCTTTCTCAATTAAAGCAAAAGAGTCTAACATTGTAGTTCTTGAAGACTTTAATTTTGAAGTGCCAAACACTAAAAATTTCATTAACGTTTTGAAAGCTTTAGGGTTAGAAAATAAAAAATCTCTATTCGTGTTGGGTGAGTCAAATAAAAATGTATATTTGTCGTCACGCAATTTGAAGGCTTCTAACGTCGTAACTAGCTCAGAATTAAGCACTTACGCAATATTAAACGCTAATAATTTAGTGCTTTTGGAAGGTTCTTTAGGGTTAATTGAAGAAAATTTAAGTAAATAATAGGAGTATGAGCATCATTATCAGACCTATAGTAACGGAAAAAGTAACCAAAGAAAGTGAAGTTCTAAACCGCTTCGGATTCGTTGTTGACAAAAAAGCAAACAAAGTTGAAATTAAGAAAGCTGTTGAGGCTGCTTATGGAGTAACTATCGTTTCTGTTAACACAATGAATGTGAGACCAGATAGATCTACTAAATACACTAAAAGTGGTTTAATCAGTGGAAAGACAAATGCAATTAAAAAAGCAATTGTTCAAGTACAAGAAGGAGAAACAATTGATTTTTACAACAATATCTAAGATAGAAAAATGTCAGTAAGAAAATTAAAACCTATTACCCCAGGTCAGCGATTTAGAGTTGTGAATGGTTATGACGCCATTACAACTGATAAGCCGGAACGCTCTTTGATAGCGCCGATAAAAAACTCTGGAGGTAGAAATAGTCAAGGAAAGATGACCATGCGTTATACGGGTGGTGGTCACAAGCAGAGATATCGTATTATTGATTTCAAAAGAACTAAAGATGGAATTCCAGCTACAGTGAAATCAATCGAATACGATCCAAATCGTACTGCGTTTATCGCTTTGTTAGCTTATGCTGATGGAGAGAAAACTTATATTATCGCTCAAAACGGATTGAAAGTTGGACAGAAATTAGTTTCTGGACCAGAATCTCAACCAGAGATCGGTAATACTTTACCTTTAAGCAGAATTCCTCTTGGAACTGTTATATCTTGTATTGAGTTACGTCCAGGACAAGGAGCTGTAATTGCTCGTTCAGCTGGAACTTTTGCTCAGTTAATGGCAAGAGACGGGAAATATGCAACAATTAAAATGCCATCTGGTGAGACAAGATTAATCTTGTTAACTTGTTCGGCTACAATTGGAGCTGTTTCTAACTCTGACCACCAATTAGTTGTATCTGGTAAAGCAGGTAGAACAAGATGGTTAGGAAGAAGACCTAGAACTAGACCAGTAGCGATGAACCCAGTTGATCACCCTATGGGAGGTGGTGAAGGACGTTCTTCTGGAGGGCACCCACGTTCAAGAAACGGATTGCCAGCTAAAGGTTACAGAACTCGTTCTAAGAAAAACCCGAGTAACAAGTATATCGTAGAACGTAGAAAGAAATAATAAGATATGGCACGTTCATTAAAAAAAGGACCTTTCGTTCATTATAAATTAGACAAGAAAGTTCAAGAAAACGTAGAAAGTGGTAAAAATGCAGTTGTTAAGACTTGGTCTAGAGCTTCAATGATTACTCCAGATTTCGTTGGACAAACTATCGCAGTTCATAACGGTCGTCAATTTGTACCAGTTTACGTAACAGAAAACATGGTAGGTCACAAATTAGGAGAGTTTTCACCAACTAGATCTTTTAGAGGTCATGCTGGAGCAAAAAATAAAGGTAAAAAATAAAAGAAGCAATGGGAGTTCGTAAAAGAGAAACAGCAGATGCGAGAAAAGAGGCTAATAAGTCTATCGCTTTCGCAAAATTGAATAACTGCCCTACTTCACCTAGAAAAATGCGCTTAGTAGCGGACTTGGTAAGAGGTCAGAAGGTAGAAAGAGCACTTAACATTTTAAGATTCAGTTCTAAAGAAGCTTCAAGAAAATTAGAAAAAC
This sequence comes from Flavobacterium potami, assembly GCF_020026915.1. Lineage (GTDB taxonomy): Bacteria > Bacteroidota > Bacteroidia > Flavobacteriales > Flavobacteriaceae > Flavobacterium > Flavobacterium potami. Next base: position 87,113 of record NZ_JAINUY010000006.1, read on the forward strand.
TATTATTATCTGCAATCAACAACTGGGAGCAAAAAAATAGTGAAGGTAATTTAGAAGAAGCTGGATTATTTGTTAAAGAGATCAGAGTAGATGGTGGAATGATGTTAAAAAGACTTCGTCCAGCTCCACAAGGTCGTGCACACAGAATAAGAAAACGTTCTAATCACGTAACAATCGTGCTTGGAGCTATCAATAACACACAAAGCAATTCTTAAGCAGCATGGGACAAAAGACAAATCCAATTGGAAATAGACTTGGTATCATCAGAGGATGGGACTCAAACTGGTATGGTGGAAATGATTACGGCGATAAATTAGCTGAAGATCACAAAATCAGAAAGTATATCCACGCTCGTTTATCAAAAGCTAGTGTATCAAAAGTAATCATCGAGAGAACTTTGAAACTTGTAACCGTTACTATCACTACTGCTAGACCTGGTATCATTATCGGAAAAGGTGGACAAGAGGTAGACAAGTTAAAAGAAGAACTTAAGAAAGTTACTGACAAAGAGGTTCAAATCAACATCTTTGAAATTAAAAGACCTGAGTTAGATGCTTATCTTGTGGCGACAAGCATCGCTCGTCAAATCGAAAGCCGTATTTCTTACAGACGTGCAATCAAAATGGCTATTGCTGCTTCTATGCGTATGAACGCTGAGGGTATCAAAGTTTTGATTTCTGGTCGTTTGAATGGTGCTGAGATGGCGCGTTCGGAAGGTTTCAAAGAAGGTAGAATTCCTCTATCAACTTTCAGAGCTGACATTGATTATGCTTTGGCTGAAGCTCACACTACTTACGGTAGAATGGGTATCAAAGTATGGATCATGAAAGGTGAAGTTTACGGTAAGAGAGAACTTTCTCCACTTGCTGGAATGGACAAAAAACAATCTGGTACAGGTGGTGGTAAAGGTGGAGATGCTCCTAGAGGCAAATCTAACTTTAACAAAGGCGGAAAACCAGACGCTCGTAAAAGAAAGTAATTTTTAAACTAAAGAAAAATGTTACAGCCTAAAAGAACAAAATACCGTAAGGTACAAAAAGGTAAAATGAAAGGTAACTCTCAAAGAGGGCATGAACTTTCTAATGGAATGTTTGGTATTAAATCTGTACATGAAGATGGAATGTTCTTAACTTCTCGTCAAATCGAAGCTGCACGTATCGCTGCAACTCGTTACATGAAGAGAGAGGGACAATTATGGATTAAAATTTTCCCAGACAAACCTATTACTAAGAAACCTCTTGAAGTACGTATGGGTAAAGGTAAAGGAGCAGTTGAGTATTGGGCTGCTGTTGTTAAACCAGGAAGAATTATGTTTGAAGTTGGAGGAGTTCCATTGTCAGTTGCAAAAGAGGCTTTGCGTCTTGCAGCTCAAAAACTTCCAGTAAAAACTAAGTTCGTCGTTGCTAGAGATTTCGAAGCATAATTTATATTTATTATGAAACAATCAGAAATAAAAGATCTTTCTGCAGCGGAGTTGCAAGAAAAGCTTAGTCAAACTAAGAAAGTATATGCTGACCTAAAAATGGCTCATGCTATCTCTCCAATTGCTAACCCACTTCAAATTAGAAGCGTTAGAAGAACAGTTGCAAGATTAGCTACAGAGTTAACTAAAAGAGAGTTACAATAATTGTATTCTGCTGAAAGATGGAAGAAAAAAGAAATTTAAGAAAAGAAAGAATAGGTGTTGTTACTTCAAATAAGATGGATAAATCTATCGTTATTTCTGAAGTAAGAAAAGTAAAACACCCATTATACGGTAAGTTCGTGTTGAAAACTAAGAAATATGTTGCACACGACGAAACAAACGACTGTAACATTGGAGATACTGTAAGAATTAGCGAAACGCGTCCTTTAAGTAAAACAAAATGTTGGAGATTAGTTGAAATCTTAGAAAGAGCTAAATAATTATGGTACAACAAGAATCAAGACTAAAAGTAGCAGATAACACGGGAGCTAAAGAAGTTTTAACTATTCGTGTTTTAGGAGGTACTAAAAGAAGATATGCCTCTGTTGGTGACAAAATTGTAGTTTCTATCAAAGATGCAACTCCAAACGGAAACGTGAAAAAAGGAGCTGTTTCAACTGCAGTTGTTGTACGTACTAAAAAAGAAGTGAGAAGAGCTGATGGTTCTTATATCCGTTTCGATGACAATGCATGTGTTCTTTTGAACGCTGCAGGGGAAATGAGAGGAACTCGTGTTTTTGGTCCGGTAGCAAGAGAACTTCGTGAAAAACAATTCATGAAAATTGTATCATTAGCACCAGAAGTGCTTTAATTCGTTTTAAGATGATAAAGCTAAAAATAAAATCAGGAGATATCGTAAGAGTTATTGCTGGAGACCATAAAGGTGCTGAAGGTAAAGTTTTACGTGTTTACCGTGAAAAAAACAAAGCGATCGTTGAAGGTGTAAACATGGTTTCTAAACATACTAAACCAAGTGCTAAAAACCCTCAAGGTGGTATCGTTAAGAAAGAAGCTTCTATTCAAATTTCTAACATTGCTTTAATTGATCCTAAAACTAAGGAGACAACTAGAGTAGGTATTAGAGTAGAAGGAGATAAGAAAGTAAGATTTTCAAAAAAATCTAATCAAGTACTATAGTAATGGCATATACACCTAGACTAAAAGAAGAATATAAGAGTAGAGTAATCTCTGCTCTTAAAGAAGAGTTCGGATATACAAACGTAATGCAAGTTCCTAAACTTGAAAAAATCGTTTTGAGCCGTGGAGTTGGTGCAGCTGTATCTGATAAAAAACTTATTGACTATGCAGTTGATGAGTTGACAAAGATCACTGGACAAAAAGCAGTTTCTACAATTTCTAAGAAAGACGTTGCGTCTTTCAAATTGAGAAAAGGAATGCCTATTGGAGCAAAAGTTACTTTACGTGGAGAAAGAATGTATGAGTTTTTAGATAGACTTATTACTTCTGCTTTACCACGTGTAAGAGATTTCGGTGGTATTAAAGCTACTGGTTTTGATGGAAGAGGTAACTACAATCTTGGAGTTTTAGAGCAAATCATTTTCCCAGAAATTGATATTGACAAAGTAAACAAAATTTCAGGAATGGATATTACTTTTGTTACTACTGCAAAAACAGACAAGGAAGCAAAGTCATTATTGGCTGAATTAGGATTACCTTTTAAAAAGAATTAAGACATGGCTAAAGAATCAATGAAAGCCCGCGAGGTGAAAAGAGAGAAAACGGTAGCTAAGTATGCTGAGAAGAGAAAAGCTTTATTAGAAGCTGGAGACTACGAAGGATTACAAAGATTGCCTAAAAATGCTTCACCAGTTCGTTTACACAATCGTTGTAAATTAACAGGTAGACCTAGAGGTTATATCCGTCAATTTGGTATTTCACGTGTAACTTTCCGTGAAATGGCTAATAATGGATTAATTCCAGGAGTTAAAAAGGCTTCTTGGTAATCTCGCAATAAGTTATTACTTTTGCAAACCAAAAAATAATTTTTAATTGATTAAAGGTTCGGGAAACGAGTGTTTCCCGAAAACCATAATCGCAATCAAATACATATGTATACAGATCCTATTGCAGATTATTTGACTAGAGTTCGTAACGCTGTGGCTGCAAACCACAAAGTTGTTGAAATTCCAGCATCTAATCTTAAAAAAGAGATAACTAAGATCTTATTTGATCAAGGTTACATCTTAAGTTACAAATTTGAGCAGAATACTGTACAAGGTTCTATCAAAATTGCTTTGAAGTATGATAAAGATACTAAAGAGCCTGTAATTAAAGATATCCAAAGAATTAGTAAACCTGGTTTACGTAAGTACGCAGGTGCTGCCAAATTACCAAGAATCCTTAATGGGTTAGGAATTGCTATTGTTTCTACATCAAAAGGTTTGATGACAGGAAAACAAGCTAAGCAATTAAATGTAGGTGGTGAAGTAATTTGTTACGTATACTAATTTTAAACACTAGAAAAGATGTCAAGAATAGGTAAAAGCCCAATTGTAATCCCTGCTGGTGTAACTGTTGAAGTTAAGGACGGTGTAATTACAGTAAAAGGAAAAAGAGGTCAACTAGTTCAGGAGTTTTCGGACGTAACTGTAAAAGTTGAAGGCGATCAAGTTTTAGTAGAAAGATCGTCTGATCATAAAGACCATAGAGCAAAACACGGATTATTCAGATCTTTGATCAATAATATGATTGTTGGTGTGTCTGAAGGTTTCACAAAAGAACTAGAATTAGTTGGAGTTGGTTATAGAGCTTCAAACCAAGGTCAAAAATTAGATTTAGCTCTTGGATATTCTCACAATATTGTTTTAGAAATTGCTCCTGAAGTAAGTTTAGAAACAATATCTGAAAAAGGTAAGAACCCAATCGTAAAATTAACATCATTAGATAAACAACTTTTAGGTCAAGTTGCTGCGAAAATCAGAGGTTTCCGTAAGCCAGAGCCATATAAAGGAAAAGGTGTTAAATTTGTGGGTGAAGTATTAAGAAGAAAAGCAGGTAAATCAGCTTAAAATATAAGATTATGTCATTAACAAAATCTGAAAGAAGACAGAGAATTAAATTCAGAATTAGAAAATCGGTTAGTGGTTCTGCTGCAAGACCTAGACTTTCTGTTTTTAGAAGTAATAAAGAAATTTACGCTCAACTTATTGATGATGTAAATGGAGTTACTATATTAGCTGCATCTTCAAGAGAAAAAGAAATAGGAAACGGTACTAACGTTGAAGTAGCTGCTGCTGTTGGAAAATTGGTTGCAGAGAAAGCGTTAAAAGCTGGAATTGATACCATCACTTTTGATAGAGGTGGATATTTATACCACGGTCGTATTAAATCATTAGCAGAAGGCGCAAGAGCCGCTGGACTTAAATTCTAATATATTATGTCTAAATACAAAAATGTAGAATTGGTAAAACCTAGTGGTCTTGAACTTAAAGATCGTCTAGTTAGTGTTAATCGTGTTACTAAGGTTACAAAGGGAGGTAGAGCTTTTGGTTTTTCTGCTATTGTAGTTGTAGGTGATGAAAATGGAGTAGTTGGTCACGGATTAGGAAAATCTAAAGACGTTTCTGAAGCAATTGCGAAAGCAGTAGAAGATGCTAAGAAAAACTTAGTTAGAATTCCTTTGAATGGTCAATCTGTTCCTCACGAACAAAAAGGTAAATTTGGTGGTGCACGCGTATTCTTAATTCCAGCATCTCATGGTACTGGAGTTATCGCTGGTGGAGCTGTTCGTTCAGTTCTTGAGTCAGTAGGTATTCACGATGTATTGTCTAAATCTCAAGGATCATCAAATCCACATAACGTAGTAAAAGCAACTTTTGATGCTTTATTGCAAATGAGAAGCGCTCATACTGTTGCAAAACAAAGAGGTGTTTCTTTAGAGAAAGTTTTTAAAGGTTAATTAGGAAATTATGGCTAAATTATTAGTAAAACAAGTAAGAAGCAAAATCAACTGCCCTCTTTCTCAAAAGAGAGGTTTGGAAGCTTTAGGTCTACGTAAAATTGGACAAGTTGTGGAGCATGAGTCAAATCCTGCTATCCTTGGGATGATAAACAAAGTTAAACACTTAGTTTCTGTTGAAGAAGCTAAATAACAAATACTGTTATGAATTTAAGTAACTTACAACCTGCTGAGGGATCTACACACAATCAAAATAAAAGATTAGGTAGAGGAGAAGGTTCTGGAAAAGGTGGTACCGCTGCACGTGGACACAAAGGAGCTAAATCTCGTTCTGGTTATTCTAAAAAGATTGGATTTGAAGGAGGGCAGATGCCACTTCAAAGACGTGTACCTAAGTTTGGTTTCAAAAACATCAATCGTAAAGAATACGAAGGTGTTAATTTAGATACTCTTCAATTATTAGTAGATAATGGTGTGATTACTGATTCTGTTTCAATGACAGATTTCGTAGCAAATCGTCTAGCTACTAAAAATGAAATCGTTAAGATTTTAGGTAGAGGAGAATTGAAAGCAAAATTAAAAGTAACTGCCCACAAATTTACTGCTACTGCAAAAGCTGCTATTGAAGCTGCTGGTGGAGAAGCTGTAACTATATAACTTATCTATTAAGATGAAGAAATTTATTGAATCAATAAGTAATGTTTGGAAAATCGAAGAACTAAAAAATAGAATCTTAATTACATTAGGATTACTTTTAGTATATCGTTTTGGAGCACACGTTACGCTTCCTGGAATTGACGCAACGCAATTGACTGGTTTAGCGGGACAAACTAAAAATGGTCTAGGATCTATTCTAGACATGTTCACCGGGGGTGCTTTCTCTAAGGCTTCAGTTTTTGCCTTAGGTATCATGCCTTATATTTCTGCGTCTATTGTTGTTCAGTTGATGGGAATTGCGATTCCATATTTACAAAAACTTCAAAATGATGGAGAAAGTGGTAGAAAAAAGATTAATCAAATCACTCGTTGGTTGACAATCGCTATCACATTGGTTCAAGGTCCAACTTATATCTATAATTTATACAGAACATTGCCTAGTAATGCATTTTTGCTAGGCTTTAATTCTCCTGAATTTTTGTTCTCTTCTGTTATTATCTTAGTTACAGGTACAATTTTTGCTATGTGGCTTGGAGAGAAAATTACAGATAAAGGTATTGGAAATGGTATTTCATTGTTAATTATGGTTGGTATTTTAGCTCGTTTACCACAAGCTTTTATCCAAGAGTTTACAACTCGTGTGACCAATAACAATGGAGGTCCAATGTTATTAGTTATTGAAATTATTGTGTGGCTATTAGTTATCATTTCTTGTGTATTGCTTACAATGGCAGTACGTAGAATCCCAGTTCAATACGCTCGTCGTACTACAACTGGAGATTATGAGCAAGATTTGGCAGGAGGTAACAGACAATGGATTCCTTTAAAGCTTAATGCTTCAGGAGTTATGCCTATCATTTTTGCTCAGGCAATTATGTTTATCCCTTCAGCTGTGGCTGGGCTGTCTAAATCAGATACATCACAATCAATTGTTGGTGCATTTAGTAATATGTTTGGTTTCTGGTATAATTTTGTTTTTGCAACTTTAATTATTGTATTTACATTCTTTTATACTGCAATCACTGTACCTACTAACAAAATGGCTGATGATTTAAAGAGAAGCGGTGGTTTTATTCCGGGTGTTCGCCCAGGAGCTGAAACTTCTGATTTCCTTGATAAAGTGATGTCTTTAATAACTTTCCCAGGATCTTTATTCCTTGCTTTGATTGCTGTGTTCCCAGCTATTGTTGTAAGTATTATGGATGTACAACAATCTTGGGCAATGTTTTTTGGAGGTACCTCTTTAATAATTATGGTTGGTGTTGCAATAGATACTATTCAACAGATCAATTCATACTTGTTAAACAAACATTATGATGGTTTAATGAAGACTGGTAAAAATAGAAAAGCGGTAGCTTAATATATTTATGGCAAAACAATCAGCAATAGAACAAGACGGATCAATTATTGAAGCATTGTCAAATGCTATGTTCCGTGTAGAGTTAGAAAATGGACATATTGTAATTGCTCATATTTCTGGAAAGATGCGAATGCATTACATCAAATTATTACCTGGTGATAAGGTGAAACTAGAAATGAGTCCTTATGATTTGTCAAAAGCAAGAATTACTTATCGATATTAAAGGATATTCACTATGAAAGTTAGAGCATCAGTAAAAAAGAGAAGTGCCGAGTGCATTATCGTGCGTAGAAAAGGGAGACTGTACGTAATAAACAAAAAGAATCCTAGATTTAAACAAAGACAAGGATAATTATGGCAAGAATAGCAGGGGTAGATATCCCAAAAAACAAAAGAGGTGTTATCGCACTTACCTACATCTTCGGATTAGGAAAAAGTAGAGCTGTTGAGATTTTAGAAAAAGCTCAAGTTAGCCAAGATAAAAAAGTTCAAGATTGGAATGATGATGAAATCGGAGCAATTCGTGAAGCTGTTTCATTTTACAAAATTGAAGGAGAATTACGTTCTGAAATTTCTTTAAACATTAAACGTTTAATGGATATTGGATGTTACAGAGGTATTCGTCACAGATCTGGTCTTCCATTAAGAGGACAAAGAACTAAAAACAACTCAAGAACAAGAAAAGGTAAAAGAAAAACTGTTGCTAACAAGAAAAAAGCAACTAAATAATAAGTAATATGGCTAAAGCAACTGCAAAAAAACGTAAAGTTATCGTTGAATCAACGGGTGAGGCTCATATTTCTGCCACTTTTAATAACATTATTATTTCTTTGACTAATAAGAAAGGTGAAGTTATCTCTTGGTCTTCAGCTGGTAAAATGGGTTTCAGAGGTTCTAAAAAGAACACTCCTTATGCGGCTCAAATGGCAGCAGAAGATTGCGCTAAAGTAGCACTTGAGGCAGGACTTAAAAAAGTGAAAGTTTATGTAAAAGGACCAGGTAACGGACGTGAGTCTGCTATCCGTTCTATTCATAACGGTGGAATTGAAGTTACTGAAATTATTGATGTTACTCCAATGCCACACAACGGATGTCGTCCTCCAAAAAGACGTAGAGTTTAATTTTTTATTTTTATAGTATAAACAAGGTAGAACATAGATTATCGAAGGATTAGACCTGAATTCATAATTTCTACCTTAAAATTTTTTTTAAAATGGCAAGATATACTGGTCCTAAAACCAAAATCGCTCGTAAATTTGGCGAGGCAATCTTCGGAGATGATAAATCTTTCGAAAAAAGAAATTACCCACCTGGACAACACGGGATGGCTAAAAAAAGAGGAAAAAAGTCTGAGTACGCTGTTCAGTTAATGGAAAAGCAAAAAGCTAAATATTCTTACGGAATTTTAGAAAAACAATTCAGAAACTTATTCGAAAAAGCATCAGCGACTAAAGGAGTTACTGGTGAAGTTTTATTACAATTATGCGAAGCAAGATTAGATAATGTTGTTTTTAGAATGGGAATTGCTCCATCTAGAAGAGGTGCGCGTCAAATCGTATCTCACAGACACATTACTGTAAATGGAGAGGTTGTTAATATTCCTTCTTACCACCTTAAGCCTGGTGATAAAGTTGCAGTTCGTGAAAAATCTAAATCTTTAGAAGCTATCGAACGTTCTTTATCAAATTCAAGTCATGTTTATGAATGGATTACTTGGAACAATGATCTTAAAGAAGGAACTTTCGTTTCTGTACCTGCGAGACTTCAAATTCCAGAAAACATTAAAGAACAATTAATCGTAGAGTTGTACAACAAATAATAATTGACTTAGTCGAAATTTATGGCAATATTTAATTTTCAAAAGCCCGATAAAGTTATCATGATCGATTCAACCGATTTTGAAGGTAAATTCGAATTTAGACCTTTAGAACCTGGTTATGGATTGACAGTTGGTAATGCACTTAGAAGAGTTTTGCTTTCAGCGTTAGAAGGTTATGCAATTACATCTGTTCGTATCGAAGGTGTAGATCATGAGTTTTCTACTATTTCAGGTGTTGTTGAGGATGTTACCGAAATTATCCTTAATCTAAAACAAGTACGTTTCAAACGTCAAATTGAAGATATCGATAATGAATCAGTTACTATTTCTGTTTCTGGTAAAGATCAATTGACAGCTGGTGATTTTCAAAAATTTATCTCAGGTTTCCAAGTTCTGAATCCAGACCTTGTTATCTGTAATTTAGATTCTAAAATCAAATTGAATTTCGATTTAACTATCGAAAAAGGTAGAGGATACGTGCCTGCTGAAGAGAACAAAAAACAGAATGCTGCAATTGGAACGATTTTTACAGATTCTATTTTTACTCCGGTAAAAAATGTAAAATATGCAATCGAAAACTTCCGTGTAGAGCAAAAAACAGATTACGAAAAATTAGTTTTTGAAATTAAAACTGATGGTTCTATCAATCCAAAAGATGCTCTTACTGAAGCTGCTAAAGTTTTAATTCACCATTTCATGTTGTTTTCTGACGAAAGAATTACACTTGAGGCTGACGAAATTGCACAAACAGAATCGTATGATGAAGAGTCATTGCATATGAGACAATTGCTTAAAACTAAGCTTGTTGATATGGATTTATCTGTGAGAGCATTAAATTGCTTGAAAGCGGCTGAAGTTGATACACTTGGTGATTTAGTATCTTTCAATAAAAATGACCTAATGAAATTCCGTAATTTCGGTAAAAAATCTTTAACTGAACTTGATGAACTTGTTGCAGTGAAGAATTTAACTTTCGGAATGGATTTAGCTAAATACAAATTAGATAAAGAATAATTTACTTCATATTTTGCTCTCCATAGTGGATTGTAGCAAGATGAAGATAAAAAAAACACGTCATGAGACACGGAAAAAAAATCAACCACTTAAGCAGACAGACTGGACATAGAAAAGCTATGTTGGCTAATATGGCTTGTTCTCTTATCGAGCACAAACGTATTAATACTACTGTTGCTAAAGCTAAAGCGCTTAAACAATTCGTTGAGCCTTTAATTACAAAATCAAAAGAGGATACGACTCACAACCGTCGTATTGTTTTTGCTTACTTACGTAACAAATACGCTGTAACTGATTTGTTCAGAGATGTTGCTGCTAAAGTTGGAGACCGTCCAGGTGGATACACTCGTATCATTAAAGTTGGAAATCGTTTGGGAGATAACGCTGATATGGCGATGATCGAACTTGTTGACTTCAATGAACTTTACAACGGAGGTAAAAAAGAAGTTAAAAAAGCGAAAAGCCGTCGTGGTGGTAAAGCTAAAAAAGCTGAAACTGCTGCTCCAGAAGCTCCTGCTGCTGAAACAGAAACGACTACTGAAGCTTCTGAATAATTATGAGAGTAATCATTCTATAATATTAAAGGATAAACTAATTTTTAGTTTATCCTTTTTTTTTGATTTTTTTAAAACTAAAAATCTAACTTATTTAAAATGGTCGGTTTTATTTTTACCATTGAAAGTTTTAAAAAATCTTGGAAGGACTGTCTTAAAGAAGTAAATTTGCAAAATATCTAATTACAAATGAAGTTTTACTTCATACACAATTAAAAAAAAACAATACAAATTAAAGAATGAAATACACAACACGACAAAGCGCCATTTTATTACTAAGTGATGGAACTGTTTTTCATGGAAAGTCTATCGGTATTAGCGGTAAAACTTTTGGTGAAGTTTGTTTTAATACTGGAATGACCGGATATCAAGAGATCTTTACAGATCCTTCATACTTTGGACAGATTATGGTTACTACTAATCCGCACATCGGGAATTATGGTATAAATGATTTAGAAGTTGAATCAGACAGCGTGAAAATTGCTGGTTTAGTTTGTAAAAATTTTAGCTTTAATTATTCAAGAACAGGTGCTTCTGGAAGCTTGGAGGATTATTTTGCTAAACAAAATTTAATCTGTATCTCTGATGTAGATACTAGAGCTTTGGTTAGTTACATCCGTGATAATGGTGCAATGAATGCTGTTATCTGTACAGATGGAACTTCGATTGAAGATCTTAAAAAAGAATTGGATAATGTTCCAAATATGGAGGGTCTTGAGTTAGCATCAAAAGTGTCTACGAAAGAGCCTTATTTTGTTGGGGATGAAAATGCTACTTATAAAATTTCGGCACTTGATCTTGGGATTAAAAAGAACATTTTAAGAAACTTTGCGAAAAGAGATTGTTACATTAAGGTTTTTCCTTATGATACAACATACGAAGAACTAAGTGCATTTAATCCTGATGGTTATTTCTTGTCAAATGGACCTGGTGATCCAGATCCACTTCATGGAGTAATTGAGGTGGCTAAAAATATTATTGCAGATGACAAACCTTTGTTTGGTATTTGTTTAGGACATCAAATTATCGCTTTGGCTAATGGAGTTCAGACTTACAAAATGTTTGGCGGACACCGAGGAATTAATCATCCTGTAAAAAACCTTCTTACAGGTAAAGGTGAAATTACTTCTCAAAATCACGGGTTTGCTGTGAAAAGAGAAGCATTAGAAGGTCATCCAGAGCTAGAATTGACTCATATACATTTAAATGATGATACTGTTGCAGGTATGAGAATGAAGAATAAGAATTGTTTTTCAGTACAATACCATCCAGAAGCTAGTCCGGGACCACACGATTCTTCCTATTTATTTGATCAATTTGTGGAGAATATTAAAACTAGCAAAGCCTAAAACGATGTAGTTAATAAATAAAGGTGTTTAATAACTAGAATGCGTTTATAGTATCAAATAATTTTATAATTTCGAAAAAAAAATATAATTTATTAATAAAAAACAAAAATAATGAGTATTATAATTAAAGTTCACGCAAGACAAATTCTTGATTCTAGAGGTAATCCTACTATTGAAGTAGATGTAGTAACTGAAAATGGAGTTTTAGGTAGAGCTGCGGTTCCATCTGGAGCTTCAACTGGAGAGCACGAAGCTGTTGAATTACGTGATGGAGGTAAAGCTTATCTAGGTAAAGGTGTTTTGAATGCAGTGAATAATGTAAATACTGTTATTGCTGAAGAATTAGTTGGAACTTCTGTTTTCGAACAAAACACAATTGACCAATTAATGATTGATTTAGATGGTACTCCAAACAAATCTAAATTAGGAGCTAATGCTATTTTAGGTGTTTCTTTAGCTGCTGCAAAAGCTGCTGCTAACGAACTTGGTTTGCCGTTATACAGATATGTAGGTGGAGTTTCTGCTAATACATTACCAGTTCCGATGATGAACATCATCAATGGTGGTTCTCACTCTGATGCGCCTATCGCATTCCAAGAGTTTATGATTTTCCCTGTAAAAGCAACTTCTTTTACACATTCTATGCAAATGGGAACTGAAATTTTCCACAGTTTGAAAAAAGTATTACACGATAGAGGTTTAAGTACTGCTGTTGGTGATGAAGGAGGTTTTGCTCCAAACTTGGCTGGTGGAACTGAAGATGCTTTAGATACTATCAAATTAGCTGTTGAGAAAGCAGGATATACTTTCGGTGACGAAATTATGATCGCTCTTGACTGTGCTGCTTCTGAGTTTTATGTAAACGGAAAATACGATTACACTAAATTTGAAGGAGAAACTGGAAAAATTAGAACTTCTGAAGAGCAAGCTGAATACTTAGCTGAGCTTGCTGCTAAATATCCAATTATTTCTATCGAAGACGGTATGTACGAAGATGATTGGGATGGATGGAAAGCTTTAACTGAAAAAATTGGAGATAAAGTACAATTAGTAGGTGATGATTTATTCGTAACTAACGTTGCTCGTTTGTCAACTGGTATCGAGAAAGGAATTGCTAACTCTATCTTAGTAAAAGTAAACCAAATTGGTACTTTAACTGAAACTATTGCGGCTGTAAACATGGCTAAAAATGCTGGTTATACATCTGTAATGTCTCACCGTTCAGGAGAAACTGAAGATAATACAATTGCAGATTTAGCTGTTGCTTTAAACTGTGGTCAGATTAAAACTGGTTCTGCTTCTCGTTCAGATCGTATGGCTAAATACAATCAATTATTAAGAATTGAAGAAGAATTAGGAAGTACAGCTTACTTCCCTGGTTTAAAAGCTTTCAAGATTAAATAATCATAAGAGTTATATTAAGACAAACCATTCATTTTCTAATGAATGGTTTTTTTTTGGAGTTTTAACAAATTCATAGCAGTATTCTTTTTTTAATTAGTCTTAAATTCATTAGATTTGGTAAATTATTATTTAAAGAATTATTTCCAAGATATTATGTCAAAAATAGCTACATTAGAAATAGATGGTAAAAAAATTGAACTTCCAGTAATCACAGGAAGTGAAAATGAATCAGCTATCGATATTAACAAATTACGTGATTTAACAGGTGTTATTACAATTGATCCAGGTTATAAAAACTCAGGATCTTGTACAAGTGAAATCACTTTCCTAGATGGAGAAGAAGGAATTTTACGTTACAGAGGATATTCAATAGAAGATTTAGCAGAAAAAGCTAGTTTCTTAGAAGTTTCTTATCTTTTGATTTTTGGAGAATTACCAACTGCTACACAATTAGAAGATTTTGAAAATAATATTAGAAAACATTCTTTGGTAAACGAAGAAATGAAAAATATTATTGACGGTTTTCCAAAGACAGCACATCCAATGGGAGTATTATCTGCTTTAACAAGTGCTTTAACAGCATTTAATCCAAAGGCAGTAAACGTTGATAACGAAAAAGAAATGTACGAAGCTATTTGTAAAACAATGGCTAAATTTCTTGTAATTGCTACATGGACTTACAGAAAGTCAATGGGGTATCCATTAAACTACTACGATAATACAAAAGGATATGTGGAAAGCTTTATGCAATTAATGTTTAAATTGCCTACAGGACCTTATACTGCAAATCCAGTGATTGTAAATGCTTTAGATAAGTTGTTTATTCTTCATGCTGATCACGAGCAAAACTGTTCTACTTCTACAGTTAGAATGGTAGGTTCTTCTCATGCAGGTTTATTTGCTTCAGTTTCTGCAGGAGTTTCTGCTCTTTGGGGACCGCTTCATGGTGGAGCCAACCAAGCAGTACTTGAAATGTTGGAAGAAATCAACAAAGATGGTGGAGATACAGATAAATTCTTAGCAAAAGCAAAAGATAAAAATGATCCTTTCCGTTTAATGGGATTCGGACACAGAGTCTACAAAAACTTCGATCCAAGAGCAAAAATCATCAAAAAAGCGGCAACAGAAGTATTAGAAACTTTAGGTGTTGAAGATCCGATTTTAGATATCGCAAGAAAATTAGAAAAAGCAGCTCTTGAAGACGAGTACTTCAAAGCAAGAAACTTATATCCAAACGTAGATTTCTATTCTGGAATTATCTACAGAGCTTTAGGAATTCCAACAGATATGTTTACAGTAATGTTCGCTATCGGAAGACTTCCGGGTTGGATTGCGCAATGGAAAGAAATGCGTGAAAACAAAGAGCCAATTGGAAGACCAAGACAAATTTATACTGGACATCCTTTAAGAGAGTTCAAGTCTAATAAATAAAAAACGAAAGCTTCACTTAACTGTGAAGCTTTTTTTATATTTGCTCAAAATATAATAGAGTTATGTTGCAATTAAATGTAAAGAACGAAACATCGCGGCTTCGCGCCGTAGTTTTGGGTTCTGCTGTTCATAATGGGCCGACTCCAACACTGGAGGAAGCTTATGATCCTAAATCATTGGAACATATTAAGGCAGGAACTTATCCTGTAGAAGAAGATATGGTTGCTGAAATGGATGCTTTTAATGCTGTTTTTCAGAAATATGCTGTAACTGTTTATCGTCCAGAAATGATCGAAAATTACAATCAAATATTTGCTAGAGATATTGGTTTTGTAATTGATAATATTTTTGTGAAATCTAATATTCTACCCGACAGAGAAAGAGAGTTAGATGCAATTCAATATGTAATAGATCAAATTGATCCTTTAAAAGTAGTTCGCCCTCCTGAAGAAGTTCATATCGAAGGAGGAGATGTAATGCTTTGGAACGATCATATTTTTATCGGAACTTATAAAGGAAGTGATTATAAAGATTACATTACTGCAAGAACTAATATGCATGGTGTGAATTTTATCAAAGAATTATTTCCAAATAAAATTGTAAAAGAATTTGATTTAGTAAAATCGAAACTAGAAGCAAGAGATAATGCATTGCATTTGGATTGCTGTTTTCAACCCGTTGGAAAAGATAAAGGTATTATCTATAAAAGAGGTTTCCGTGAAGAAGCAGATTATCTTTATTTGGTAAAACTTTTTGGAAAAGAAAACTTGTTTCATATTGAAAGAAATGAAATGTACAATATGTTTTCGAATGTGTTTTCAATTGATGAAAATGTAGTGGTTTCTGAAAAGAATTTTACAAGATTGAATAACTGGCTTCGTGAAAAAGGTTTTACTGTTGAAGAAATTCCATACGCCGAAATTGCTAAGCAAGAAGGTTTATTGAGATGTTCAACTTTGCCATTAATTAGAGACTAAAAAAGTTTCAAGTTTCATGTTACAGGTTTTCTGTTGCGAACTTGAAACTTGAAACCTGAAATAAAAAATATAAAAATCATGAAACAAACAACTAATGCTATCGTGATGATTCGTCCAGTTGCATTCAGAATGAATGAGCAGACAGCTGTAAATAATTATTATCAAAAGGTTTTAGACGGGCTTTTGCCAAGTACTGTTAATGCGAAGGCACAACAAGAATTTGATGCTTTTGTTGAAAAGCTTCGTGGAGTTGGAGTTGATGTAACTGTTGTAGATGATAATTTAGAAACCGATACTCCTGATAGTATTTTTCCAAACAATTGGGTTTCATTTCACGAAAATGGGGATGTAGCTTTATATCCAATGTTTGCAGAAAACCGTCGTCAAGAACGTCGTGAAGATATTTTAGATACTTTGGAAGAAAAAGGATTTGAAATTGCAAATATCATGGATTACACGTCTGCGGAAGAAGATGGTATTTTTTTAGAAGGAACAGGGAGTTTATTGCTAGATAGAGCAAACGGAAAAGCATATTGCGCATTATCGCCAAGAGCAGATGAGGAACTTTTTATAGAATTCTGTGAAGATTTTGATTATGCTCCAGTTATTTTTGAAGCATTTCAAACTGTTGATGGAGAACGTAAACTAATTTATCACACCAATGTGATGATGTGTTTAGGAGAAACCTTTGCAGTTATTTGCGCGGATTCTATTGATGATAAAAAAGAACGAAAAATGGTTCTTGATAATCTTAAAGAAGATAAAAAAGAAATCATTTTAATTACAGAAGACCAAGTAAATAATTTTGCAGGAAATATGCTTGAAGTTCGCGGTGCAAATGATAAGAGATATATTGTAATGAGTGCTTCTGCACATCAAAGTTTAACTCCAAAACAAATCGCTCAATTAGAAAATCATGCTGAAATTTTGAGTTCAAGTTTAGATACAATTGAGGCTTGCGGAGGCGGAAGTGCAAGATGTATGATGGCTGAAGTTTTCTTGCCAAGAAGCTAGAATAAAAATGTAAAAAGAAAAAGGGATAAAATCATCAATGATTTTATCCCTTTTTCTTTTTAGAAATATTTTTTGAATTAAAAATTTCCTTTAATAATATTTACAATTGCACTGACAATATATTGAATTCCAATTGAAATAACTATAAAACCAACAATCCTGGAGATGGCAACAATTCCTGATGCTCCTAGAATTCTAGCTAAGTAATGTGCACTTTTTAGAATCGCAAAAATAGCAATCGCAATTGCAAGGATTGCTAATGAAGAAATTATGATTTCATTTAATTCATGATGTTCTTGATAAAAAGCAATTAGCAGCGACATAGATCCAGGGCCTGCAAGCATCGGAATTGCAAGGGGGGTTAAAGCGATGTCATTTCTTTGTTGCGCTTCATTTTCTATTTTCTTGTTGATTCCTCGTTTTTTGTTGAATTTTCCAGAAAGTAATGAAAATCCTGAATTTACAATTACAATTCCGCCCGCAATTCTTAAGGCGTCAATGCTAATTCCGAAAAAAGTTAGCACGTATTGACCAATAAAATAAGAAACTAATAATATGATAAACACATTGATAGCAGTCCAAAGAGAAATTCTGGATCTTTCTTTTTGCGAATCGTGTTGAGTCAGTCCAACAAAAATTGGCACAGTTCCGATTGGGTTTAATACTGAGAATAAAGCAGCAAACAGGTAAATGAATAATTCCATATAATTTGGGTTTGTGAGGTAAAAATAGTTATTTTTTGATGTTTTTGAGTAAATAATGTTAGGATAATCTTTTGGCCGCTACTGATTCTGAATCAAACACATAGAATTAAATGGTTCTTTTTGATTACTTTTGCATTCTAAATAAAAACAATGAAAAGTAAAAAAACATTAGTTATAGGTGCATCTACAAATCCAGAACGTTATTCTTATAGAGCTGTAAATATGTTAGTTGGAAAAGGTCATTCTGTTTTAGCAATTGGCCAAAAAGCGGGTGAAGTTGCTGGAATAAAAATTCAGACTAAAGCAATTCCTGTGAAGAATATAGATACGATTACTTTGTATCTGAATCCTGTTCGTCAGCGAGATTATTATAATTATATTATTGAAGCTCAGCCAAAAAGAGTGATTTTTAATCCTGGTACTGAAAATCCAGAATTGTATCAATTGTTAGAATTAAATGATATTCAGATTGAAATAGCTTGTACTTTGGTTTTATTGGCTACAAGTCAATATTAAAAATGATAACTAAGATTAGGTTGTTTATTGATGATTTGGCAGTCGACTTTTTATAATAAATCTACTCTTGCAAGATGAGGCGAAATTAATTGCGGGAATGCGGGCTAAACCATTAAAAGTATTACTTTTGTCGTCATGGAATTTTCATCAAAATTAATTGAAAAAGCGGTTAACGAAATGTCACAATTACCTGGAATTGGTAAGCGTACAGCACTTCGTTTGGTTCTTCATTTGTTAAAACAACCAAAAGAACAGACTTCTTTTCTGTCGCAAGCATTAATTAACATGCGTGAAGATATTAAGTTTTGCGAAAATTGTCACAATATTTCTGATACTAAAGTTTGTGAAATATGCGCCAATGTGCTTAGAAATCATGAAACAATCTGTATCGTTGAAGATATTCGAGATGTAATGGCAATTGAAAATACTGGACAGTATAAGGGAATTTATCATGTCCTTGGCGGAAAAATTTCGCCTATCGAAGGAGTTGGGCCGAATCAGCTAAATATTTCGAGCTTAGTAGATAAGGTGAAATCAGGAAAAGTAGTAGAAATTATTTTTGCATTAAGCTCTACCATGGAGGGAGATACCACAAATTTTTATATTTATAAACAAATTGCAGGTTCAGGAATTGTTGTTTCAACAATTGCAAGAGGAATTGCTGTTGGAGATGAATTAGAATATGCAGATGAAATAACTCTTGGCAGAAGTATTCTTCATCGGGTTCCTTTTGAAAAAACATTTAAAAATAATTAACTAAAGCCCAATAATATTCAGGTTTTCCAGATATTTAATAGGAGGACTATATTTGCGATAAAATTAAACTAATGACAAAAAACAGTTTTTATCTATTGTTGCTGATCTCCGTATTATTTACGTCATGTATCCCAATGAAAGATTTAGTTTATCTTCAGGATAAAAGTTCATCAAGTGAGCAAACCAATATTGCTGCGGTAGAAGCAAAACCTTATCGATTACAGGTAAATGATGTTTTAAGTATTAATATAAAAGCTATCGATCCAAAATTGGTGGCTATTTTTAATACAACGAGTAATCAAAATGATCAATCTGTACAATCAGAATCTGCTTTGTATTTTAATGGATTTACAGTAGATGATCATGGGAATATTAGAATTCCAATTTTGGGAGAAATGAACGTGATTGGTTATACGGTTGAAGAAGTGAGGTTAAGAATTGAAAAAAAATTACTAGAAGAGTATTTTAAAAGTGAGGCTAACCTTTTTGTTACTGTAAAATTAGCAGGCCTTAGATATACAATAAATGGTGAAGTTGGATCGACGGGAACAAAAGTAATATTTAAAGATAACGTAACTATTTTAGAAGCGATTGCTAATTCAGGAGATATTACAACTGTTGGTAATAGAAAAGAGGTTTCTGTAATTCGTCAGACACCAACGGGTGTTCAGATGCATAATATTGATCTGACTGATGTTAATGTAATGAAATCTCCGTATTACTATTTACAACCCAATGATTATATCTATGTTAAGCCTTTAAGACAAAAAACATGGGGAACAGGTCAGACGGGAATACAATCAATTGGAACTATAATAACATTATTGTCATTAGCTACAACGGTTTACCTTATTATAAAAAATTAAAGATTTAAAAAATGTTAGATATTAAAGATTTTTCCATTTTTGAAAATCATTCCAATTTTGATTTTAAAGGTCTTTTGTTGAAGATTATTAGCTACTGGAAATGGTTTGTTATTAGTTTGATCATTGCATTTACGATTGCTTATCAAGTAAATATTCGTAAAGAGAAAATTTACGGAATGCAGACAATGATTTCCATTAAAGAAGAAAGCAATCCGTTTTTTACATCTAATACAAGTCTAGTTTTTAATTGGGGAGGAGTATCGGATCAGGTTAATGGAATTTCAACGATTCTTAAATCAAGATCGCACAACGAATTAGTGGTAGATAAACTCCAATTTTACATTGATTATTTAGAACAGGGAAAATATAATTATGTGGACTCTTATGGAGCTGTTCCTTTTTTTGTTGATATTGATAAAACAAAAGGGCAGATTGCAGGTGCATTAATAAGTATAAAATTTCTGAGCGAAAATGAATATCTAATTACTATACCTTTTGAAAATAGTTCAGTTCCGTTAATTATATATAGTAATAATACAAATAGCGATACCTCTGTAAAACCAGAAATTTTTTCAAAAAAGTTTAAAGTTGGAGAGCGTGTCAATTTGCCTTTTCTAAATTGGAAATTGCAAATTACAGATAATCCTGGTTTTTATAAAGGAAAGGAATATTTTGTCCGCTTTAATGGTTTTGATGGAACGGTTGCTGGATATAGAGGGATTAGTGTTGAAGGAGATAGGAATGGTGGATCTATATTGACACTGTCTATGCAGGGAAGAAATAAAGCGAGAATGGTAGAATATTTAAATGCTACTGTAAGAATGCTTATAAAAATCCAGCTTGACGGGAAAAATCAGTTTGCAACAAATACTATTAGATTTATAGATAGTACTTTGGTCGCAATGGAATCCCAGTTGAAACAAACAGGAAATGAACTGAAGACTTTTCAAAAAGACAAAAATATTTATGAGATCGAAGATGGTGGATCTAAGGTTTCAGATAAAATAATGAATTTCGATCTTGAAAAAGATCAGATAACAAGAAAGATAGCTTACTATAACTCTTTAAAATCGTATTTAAATAATAGTGTTGATTACTCCAGATTGCCAGCTCCTTCAGTTGCAGGAATTGAAGATCCAAACATTGTAGCCAATATTGCTAAGTTAATAGCGCTTTCTACTCAGAGGTCTGAGATGGCTTATGCTGTAAAGAGCGAAAAAATCTTTAGAGATTTTGATAATCAAATGGAAGCAGTAAAAAATGTGCTTCAGGAAAATATTGCTTCTGCAAAAGTGTCATTGGTTTCTGATTTAGGTATGCTAAATGCTAAAATTGGGCAAGCTGAGGGTGTTGTAAAGAAATTGCCTGCAGAACAGCAAGAGTTGTTAAAAATTAAAAGGAAGTATGATTTAAACGATAACATTTACACAGAATTTCTCCAAAAAAGAAATGAAGCTGAAATTGTCAAAGCGTCAAATTTATCAGACATACATTTCATTGATCCTGCCAAGGATATTGGGGATGGATTAATAGGGCCAAAAACTTCTGTGAATTATGTTTTAGCTTTATTCTTAGGGACACTAATTCCGTTATTATTTGTTTTTGGGATTTTCTTTATAAATAATTCAATTCAAAATACAGAAGATATCAGTAATTTAACTCAAATACCACTTTTGGGAGTAATTGGTATAAACAAAAACTCTAGTAGTCTAGCTGTGTTTGATAAACCTAAATCGGCACTTTCGGAGGCTTTTAGAGGAATTCGTTCCTCATTGCAATTTTTGTACAAGAAACAGCAGGTTAGCGGTTCTAAGACTTTAATGATTACTTCGTCAATAAGTGGTGAAGGAAAAACATTCTGTTCTATCAATATAGCGACCGTTTTTGCTTTAAGTGAGAAGAAAACTGTTATTGTAGGTTTAGATTTAAGAAAACCAAGATTGGCGGACGAATTTCAATTAAACACATCTTTAGGAGTAGTTAATTATCTTATAAGACAAAATAGTTTAGAAGAAATAACAAATTCGACTGAGATTCCAAATCTGGATGTTATACTTTCAGGACCAATTCCGCCAAACCCTTCAGAGCTAATACTCGGAGATGCTATGAAAGAGTTGATAGAGGAGTTGAAACAAAAGTACGATTACATAATTTTAGATACTCCACCAGTAGGATTGGTTGCAGATTCGCTAGAATTGGTGCAGTTTGCAGATGTTACATTGTACATCGTTAGGCAAAATCATACTAAGAAAGAAATGATTACGTTGTTAAATACCAGAATAAAACGCGGCGAATTAAGTAACGTCAGTATCGTATTAAACGGTTATGAGAACAAAGCCAAATACGGTGCAGGTTATGGTTATGGATACGGTTATGGATATGGTGCATACGCAAATGGGTATCACGAAGAGGAAATTAGGTCTGGATTTTGGAAGACATTCTTAAATAAATTTAGAAAAAAATAAATCTTTAATAAATGGAAAAAGTGATAAAAAATACAATCTTAATTACAGGAGGAGCGGGATTTATTGGTTCAAATTTGACTGAATATTTTTTAGGATTGGGTTATAAGGTTGTCTGTCTAGATAATTTTTCTACAGGACATCGTCACAATTTAAAAGATTTTTTAAGCAATCCGAATTTCAAATTAATTGAAGGTGATATTCGAAATTTAGAAGATTGTATTCTGGCTGTTAAAGAAGCAGATTATGTGTTGCATCAAGCTGCTTTAGGTTCTGTACCTCGTTCTATAAAAGATCCAATTACTACAAATGATGTGAATGTTTCTGGTTTTCTGAATATGCTTACGGCGGCTCGTGATGCTAAAGTCAAACGTTTTGTTTATGCGGCAAGTTCTTCTACATATGGAGATTCGCAAGGATTGCCAAAAGTTGAAGCTGTTATTGGTAAGCCTCTGTCTCCTTATGCAATTACTAAATATGTGAATGAATTATATGCTGAAATTTTTAGTAAAACTTATGGGTTGGAAACTATTGGACTTCGTTACTTTAATGTTTTTGGAAGAAAACAAGATCCAAATGGAGCATATGCTGCAGTAATTCCAAAATTTGTAAAACAATTTATTAGTTATGAAAGTCCAGTAATTAATGGAGATGGAAATTACTCTCGTGATTTTACATACATTGATAATGTGATTCAGATGAATGAATTGGCGATTACGTGTCAAAATCCAGAGGCAATTAATACCGTTTACAATACTGCTTTTGGTGATAGAAATACATTAAATGATTTAGTGAAATATTTAAAACAATACTTGTCAGAGTTAGATCCAAAAATAAATGATGTTCAGGTTGTTTATGGAGAAAATAGAGCAGGTGATATTCCGCATTCACTAGCCAGTATAGAGAAGGCAAAAAAAATGTTAGGTTACAATCCACAATATTCTTTGCAACAAGGTTTGAAAGAAGCTGTTGGTTGGTATTGGAACAATTTAAAATAAATTAAAAGATCAAGATAATAATAGATCAAATGAAAATTACAAAAATTTGCTGCATAGGTGCAGGATATGTTGGTGGACCTACAATGGCGGTTATAGCTCAAAAATGTCCACATATTCAGGTTACAGTTGTTGATTTAAATGAACAAAGAATAGCAGACTGGAATGACCCAAATCCTGAAAACATTCCGATTTATGAGCCTGGTCTTTCAGAAATTGTTTCAGAAGCAAGAGGTAGAAATCTATTTTTTTCGACTGATGTTGATAAAGCAATAGATGAAGCACAAATGATATTTATTTCGGTAAATACGCCAACCAAAACTTACGGAAAAGGAAAGGGAATGGCAGCAGATTTAAAATATATTGAATTATGCGCAAGGCAAATTGCTAAAGTTGCAAAGCAAAATAAGATAGTAGTTGAAAAATCAACTTTACCAGTTCGTACAGCCGAAGCAATTAAGAGTATATTGGATAATACAGGAAATGGAGTTCAATTTCAAATTTTATCAAATCCGGAGTTTTTAGCTGAAGGTACAGCTGTAACTGATTTGTTGAATCCAGATAGGATTTTAATTGGAGGTGATACAACTCCGGAGGGAGAGGAAGCAATAAATGCTTTAATTGAAGTTTACTCAAATTGGGTAAGTAAAGATAGAATTTTAACAACAAACGTTTGGTCTTCGGAATTGTCTAAACTTACAGCAAATGCTTTTTTAGCGCAACGTATTTCATCAATTAATGCAATGTCTGAACTGTGCGAAAAAACAGGAGCAAATGTATCTGAAGTAGCGAAGGCAATAGGAATGGATAGCCGAATTGGATCTAAATTTTTGAAAGCCTCAGTGGGTTTCGGAGGTTCTTGCTTTCAGAAAGATATTTTGAACTTAGTTTACATAGCTAAATCCTACGGTTTAAGCGAAGTTGCAGATTATTGGGAACAAGTTATTATTATGAATGATCATCAAAAAAGACGATTTTCAAATAAAATTGTTCAGACTTTATATAATACTGTTGCAGATAAAAAAATTGCATTTTTAGGATGGGCTTTTAAAAAAGACACCAACGACACAAGAGAATCTGCTGCAATTTATGTTGCTGACGATCTAATAAATGAACAAGCACGTATTTCGGTATACGATCCAAAAGTTTCACAAAATAAAATGCTAAACGATTTGGATTACCTTGAAACAAGATCAAAACAAGATAATGCAAATTATTTAAATGTATTTGATAATGCTTATGAAGCTTGTAAAGATGCTCATGCAGTTGCCATTTTAACAGAATGGGATGAGTTTGCAACTTATGATTGGAAAAGAATTTATGATGCCATGCATAAGCCAGCATTTATTTTTGATGGAAGAAATATATTAGATGCCAAACAGTTAGAAGAAATTGGTTTCGTTTATAATGGAATAGGTTCGTAAATTTGTATTGAAAGAAGGAAAAAATTTGAGGCAGTATATTTTGCTGTCTCGTTGTAAAAAAAAAGATGAATTGGTACGTAGTTTATACAAAGCCTAAGTGGGAGAAGAAAGTTGCGGATAAGCTTAGTCAATTAGGAATTGAATGCTATTGTCCAATTGTGACACAAGTTAGACAGTGGTCCGATCGCAAAAAGAAAGTCGAAGTGCCTCTTTTTAACTCCTATGTTTTTGTTCAATTAACAGACGCTGATCGAAATTCGGTTTTTCAGGTACCGGGAGTAGTAAGATATTTGTTCTGGCTCGGAAAGCCTGCAATTGTAAAAGATCAGGAAATCGAAAATATAAAAAAAAGTCTTAAAGCACCAAATATTAGTGATGTCTCTGTTTCTGAAATTCAAGTGGGTGATAAAATCAAATTAGAATCTGGGGCATTTACCAATCAAAGTGCTATTGTGCAGGAGGTCTCAAATAATTATTATATTCTAGTTTTAGAAACTTTAGGATGTGTTCTGAAAATAAAATATAAATAACAGCGTTATCAAGTAAAATTAAACAGAAGAAAATGTCTTTTTTTAGATTTTTTTCTTCTGTTTTTTTTATAAAGTAAATATTTACATCCTGATTAATAAGGTATTGTGCTTTAGTGCTTTTTTATTAACAATTTCTTTTTAAGGATTACGTGAAACCGTATTGAATAACTAGAGTTATTGTGCTATATTTGCCGAAAATGATTAATTTAGGTAGCTGAGTCCAAATATTGGGACTCGGAATGGCGAAGCCGTGAAATTTTACTACCTAAATAAATTGAAAAAATGAAATTAAAAAATAATGTTAAAATCGCGGTTATTGGTTTGGGCTATGTCGGGTTGCCTTTAGCTCGATTATTTGCTACAAAATATTCAGTTGTCGGATTTGATATAAATGAATTGAGAGTCAGTTCATTAAAATCAGGAACAGATACAACATTAGAAGTTGAAGATAATGTTTTACAAGAGGTTTTAGTTGAAAAGGCTAATGAAGACAAAGGACTTTATTGTACTACATCATTAAGTGATATAGCAGATTGCAATTATTATATCGTTACTGTTCCTACGCCAGTTGATAAAAACAACCGACCAGATTTGACTCCACTATATAAATCTAGCGAAACTGTCGGAAAGGTATTGAAAAAGGGAGATATTGTTATTTATGAATCTACAGTATATCCTGGTGTTACAGAAGAACAGTGTGTTCCGGTTTTGGAACGTATTTCTGGTTTAAAATTTAATGAAGATTTCTTCGCTGGATATTCACCAGAAAGAATAAATCCTGGAGATAAAGAACATACAGTTGAAAAGATTTTAAAGGTTACTTCAGGTTCAACTCCTGAAATTGGTTTAGAAGTAGACGCTCTTTATAAATCTGTTATTACTGCTGGAACACATTTAGCACCAACTATAAAAGTTGCTGAGGCAGCAAAAGTTATTGAGAACTCACAACGTGATATCAATATTGCTTTTGTAAATGAATTAGCGAAAATATTCAATTTAATGAATATTGATACACAAGAAGTATTAGATGCAGCTTCAACAAAATGGAACTTTTTACCATTTAAACCAGGATTGGTTGGTGGACATTGTATTGGAGTAGATCCTTATTATTTAGCACAAAGAGCACAGGAATTTGGATATCATCCTGAAATTATATTGGCGGGAAGACGTTTAAATGACAGTATGGGAGAATATGTAGCTTCGCAAATTGTGAAGTTAATGATCAAAAAAGGAATTTCTGTGAATGGTGCAGAGCTTTTAATGCTTGGGATTACTTTTAAAGAGAATTGTCCAGATGTTAGAAATACTAAAATTGTTGATGTTGTAAAAGCTCTAAAGGACTACGGAATAGCGGTCACTATTTTTGACCCTCTTGCAAATATTGATGAAGTTAAGAGAGAATATAAACTTGAAACTGTAAATAATTTACCAACTGATAAATTTGATGCTTTAGTTTTAGGTGTAGCACACTCAGAATTTCTAGAAATCAATTTTTCAACTTTACAAAAGGATAAAAGTTTAATTTATGATGTAAAAGGAGTTTTAGGATCTTTAGCAGATAATAGGCTATAAGTTTTTGGTTTCTTTTTTAAAAAAAATATGAGTTTAGATAAATCTATAACACACGTAATACTTACAGGCGGCGTTGGAAGCCGTTTATGGCCACTTTCTCGCAAAAGTAGACCAAAACAATATCTTGAAATATTTGAAGGGAAATCATTATTTGAAATGACAGTAGATAGAAACAGTCATTTGGCAAATAAAGTAATGGTTGTTGGAAATGTTGATAATCATCAATTAAGTGGAAAAGTAATGGATAAAACCAATACTTCTTACCTAAATATTATTGAGGCAACCCCTAGAAATACTGCTGCAGCAATTGCTTTTGCTGCATTTGCATCTGAACCAGATGATATTTTGATTATTACACCTTCGGATCACATAATCGATCAAATGGATAACTATAATCATGCTATATCTGAAGCTGTTTCAAAAGCAAAAGATGGTTTTATAGTTACTTTTGGAGTCATTCCTACAAAGCCTGAGACAGGTTATGGTTACATAGAAGCAGAAGGAGATAATGTCATTTCATTTCGTGAAAAACCAAACGAGACTACAGCAAAAGAATTTATTGCAAAAGGTAATTTCTTATGGAACAGTGGAATGTTTTGTTTTAAAGCAAGTGTTCTTTTAGATGAGTTGAAGAAATTTCAACTGGATGTTTATGAGAAATCTAAAAGAGTATGGGAAGCAAATAAAGAAGGATTTTTGGATCTGAATTTATCGATGGAAATTCCTTCTATTAGTATTGATTATGCCGTCATGGAGCGAAGTAAAAAAATTAAAGTTGTTCCAGCTTCTTTTTCTTGGTCAGATTTAGGCTCATTTGAATCTGTATATGATTATTTAAATTCCAAAGGACATCCAACAGATGCTAATGGTAATATGGTTATAGGATGTGATAAGTATACCACTTTCTTGGGATTAAAAAATACAATTTTTGTTTATACTGAAACAGCTAATTTAATTTTACAAAAAGAGAGTTCACAAGATGTGAAAGATATATATATCGAATTAGAAAGAAGAAATTCGGATTTGTTAAATTAATTGAAATTTTAAATGAAAAAAATACTTATAACTGGCGGTGCAGGTTTTATTGGTTCTCATGTAGTTAGACGTTTTGTGAACAAATATTCACAATATCAAATTTTTAATTTGGATGCTTTGACTTATGCAGGAAATTTAGAAAATATAAAGGACATTGAAAACAATGCGAATTACACTTTTGTAAAAGGGGATATTGTTGATGAAAATTTTATAAATGAGCTTTTTGCTCTTCATAACTTTGATGGAGTTTTACATTTAGCTGCGGAATCACATGTTGATAGATCAATTGAAGATCCATTAGCTTTTGTAAAAACAAATGTGATCGGTACAATGAATTTATTAAACGCCGCTAAGAATCAATGGAAAGGAAATTTTGAAGGGAAAAGATTTTATCATATAAGTACTGATGAAGTTTATGGATCTCTAGGAGCTGAAGGACTTTTTACTGAAACTACTCCTTATGATCCAAATT
The DNA here is from genome assembly GCF_020026915.1 of Flavobacterium potami. Taxonomy (GTDB): domain Bacteria; phylum Bacteroidota; class Bacteroidia; order Flavobacteriales; family Flavobacteriaceae; genus Flavobacterium; species Flavobacterium potami. Next base: position 115,408 of record NZ_JAINUY010000006.1, read on the forward strand.
CACCATATTCAGCTTCTAAGGCAAGTTCAGACCATTTTGTTAGAGCATATGGAGAAACTTATGGGTTGCCTTATGTTTTAACTAATTGCTCAAATAATTACGGATCATACCATTTCCCTGAAAAATTGATTCCACTTTTTATTAATAATATTATAAATAATAAGCCATTGCCAGTTTATGGTGATGGAAATTATACAAGAGATTGGCTTTTTGTTGAAGATCATGCAATAGCAATTGATTTAGTTTTTCACGAAGGAAAAAATCATGAGACTTACAATATCGGTGGGTTTAATGAATGGAAAAATATTGACTTAGTTAAATTGTTATGTGGAATAATGGATGAAAAATTAGGAAGAGAAAAAAACACTTCTGAGAAATTAATCACTTATGTAAAAGATAGACCTGGTCACGATTTGCGTTATGCGATTGATGCTTCCAAAATTAATAAAGAATTAGGTTGGAAACCTACAGTAACCTTTGAAGAAGGATTAGAAAAAACAATTAATTGGTATTTGAATAACAAAGAATGGTTAGAAAATGTCACTTCTGGAGCATATAAAGAATACTATCAAAAACAATATTCATAATTCATGAAAAAAATAACATACTTTATTTTCTTACTTTGTACGCTTACAATGTCTTTGAGTGTTCAGGCGCAGGATATAATGAAGTCTAAAGACTTAAGTACAGTTAATGTTGATTATTTATCTGATGACGATTTAGCAAAAATTAGTGCACAACTGAAAAGCAATAATGCAACTATTGATCAAGTTGAACAAATGGCATTATCGAAAGGAATGAGTCAGGCTAATTTTAACAAACTGAAAGCTAAGCTGAATGAATATCAAAAGAAAAATTTAGTAGTAAAAAAAGATGTTGAAAAATCTTCAGAAACCAACTCAGATTCTGGAAGAAAACAAGAAAATATTAAAAATATCAAAGTAAAAGATTCTGCGAATGCGATTATTTTTGGATCTGAGCTTTTTGATAATCCAACTCTAAATTTCGAACCGGATTTAAAGATGGCAACTCCTATGAATTATATTTTAGGGCCTGGAGATGAAGTGCAAGTTACAGTATACGGTATACAGGAGTATAATGGCAATCTACCAGTTAGTGTTGAAGGAAAAATTTCAATTGAATATGTTGGCCAAATTGCTGTTTCTGGAATGACGATAGAAGCGGCAACACAAAAAATAAAAGCAGCAATAGCTAGAGTTTATAGTACGGTTAGGTCTGGACAGTCGCAAGTAAGTGTAAGTCTAGGTAAAATTAGAACAATAAAGATTACGGTGGTTGGAGGAAAACAGCCAGGTAATTATTCAATTTCTTCTTTAGCCACAGTTTATAATGCTTTACATTTGGCAGGAGGACCAGGGAAAAATGGCAGTTACAGAAATATCGAATTAATACGAAATAATAAGGTTTTCAGAAATATTGACATTTACCGATTTTTAGTAAAAGGTGATCAATCTGATAATGTTAGTCTAAAAGAAAATGATGTAATCCGAATTCCTGCGTATACACAAAGAGTAACAGTAGAAGGAGAGGTAAAACGTGCAGGTATTTTTGAAATGAAAAAAGGGGAGAAATTCTCTGATTTATTAAGCTTTGCTTCAGGTTTCAATGAATTTGCTTACACTGCTTCTGTAAACGTAGTGCAAAAAACAGGAAAAGAATTTAAAGTGCATGACATAAATGAAAGTGAATATAATTCTTATCAGCCACAGTCTGGTGATGTTTTTAAAGTAACAAGAATTTTAAATCGTTTTGAAAACCGAATTAAGATTGAGGGTGCTGTTTTTAGACCAGATTACTATTCTTTCACAGAAGGAATGAGAATCTCAGATCTTATTACGAGAGCAGAAGGTCTAAAAGAAGATGCTTACAGTAAAAGAGCAAGAATAATTCGTTTAAAAACAGATTTGACTACTGAAATTGTTAATGTAGATTTGGGGGCAGCTTTATCAGGTGATTTAAATGCTGATGTAGAATTGAAAAGAGAAGATGTTGTTACTGTTTATTCTATTCTAGATTTTAGAGAAGAGTATAAAGTTACAATAGATGGAGAAGTAAAAAATCCTGGGGAATATGAATATTTTGAAAATTTAACATTAAACGATTTAGTGGTTCAAGTAGGAGGTCTTACTGGTTCTGCTTCTAAAAGGGTTGAAATTGCAAGGATGATTAAATCGGATGCAATAGATGATGCTGATCCAAAACGTATAGAATTAGTTGAACTAGAAATCACAGCTGATAATAATGAACAAATTAAAAATTTTGTATTAAAACCTTTTGATGTTATTAATATTCGCCGAATGGCGGTATATGAAAAACCTGAAATGGTAATTGTGAGTGGAGCAGTTGGTTATCCTGGAAAATATGTTTTAGCAAATAAGAAAGAAACTGTTTATAATGTAGTGATGAGAGCAGGCGGTTTAACCTCAATTGCTAATTTGGATGGTATGAAAATTAAAAGACCAATTAAAGCAGAACAAATCGAGACGTTAGAAAGAATTGATTTAAATATCAGTAAAAATGATAGCTTAAAAGGCAAATTGGCAAAGAAATTAAAAGAAGATTTAAAATTTGCAACAATTCCTGTAAACTGGGAAAAAATTGTAAAAGATAAGAATCATTATTCAAATGTTACATTGTTCCCTGGAGATGAAATTGAAGTTGCTACATACAATGAAGGTGTGAAAGTCACTGGAAATGTTCTTTTAACATCTGAAATTCCATATAGAAGAGGTAAAGGTTTTAAGTATTATATAAACTCAGTAGGTGGAGTCGATAGTAAAGGTTGGAAGAGAAAATCCTATATAATTTATCCAAATGGAAAAGCTGACGTAACCACTTCCTTTTTATTTTTTAGATCTTACCCCAAAGTAGAACCTGATTCACAAATTGTAGTTCCAGAAAAACCTGAAAGAAAGAAAATGAGTGCAGGCGAATGGGTTGGTATCGGAAGTGTGATTTCTAGCTTAGCTTTATTAATTGTTACAGCTTTTAAATAATTTTTTTGATGGATAATAAACAAATTGACAATGACGAAATTTCGTTAAAAGATTTAATACAAAAAGGTAATGAGTGGTATTCATATTTGCTTTCTAAATGGAAATTTGTTTTTTTAGCTGGGATAATTGGTGCAGGCTTTGGATTAATGTACTCAATTAGTAAAAAACCTGTTTATAAAGCCACTCTGTCTTTTGCTTTAGAAGATGAAAAAAGTGGAGGTGGTTTAGGTAATGCTTTAGGACTAGCGAGTACACTAGGTTTTGATTTGGGAGGAAATGGAGGAAGTATTTTTTCGGGATCAAACTTGACAGAATTATTTAAGTCTAGATCAATGGTTGAAAAAACATTATTATCTCCAGTAAAAGTAAATGGAAAAATAATTTCGTTAGCAGAAATGTATATCCAAAATAGTAACTGGAGAGAAAAATGGAATGATTCGCAAAAACTTACCACTATAGAATTTTTGCCTAATTCTAATCGCAAATTTTTTAGTCGTGAGCAAGACAGCATTTTGGGTAAAATGTATGAAGACTTGTCAAAAAAATGGTTGACTGTTGAACAGAGAGATAAAAAAGTATCTATAATTAATATTGATGTTTCTTCAACTAGTGAATTATTTGCTAAATACTTTTGTGAAGCTTTGGCAAAAGAAGTTTCAGATTTTTATATAGCAACTAAAAGTAAAAAAGCAAGAATGAATATGTCTATTCTTCAGCATCAAACAGATTCAATTAGAGGAGAATTGAATGGAGCAATTATTGGAGTAGCAGTTGCAAATGATAATACTTTTAATTTAAATCCTGCTCTTAATGTTCGTCGTACTCCATCAGCAAGAAGACAAGTAGATGTACAGGCTAATACAGCTATATTGACAGAATTAGTCAAGCAGAGTGAATTAGCAAAAGTGACTTTGCGGAAAGAAACTCCTTTAATTCAGATAATAGATAAACCAATTTTACCTTTGTATAAAGAACGTTTTGGTAAGATAAAAGGTGTTTTGTTAGGAGGAAGTTTAGCTGTCTTTTTAACGATATTATCTTTGATTTTAAAAAGAATTTTAAACGGATTATTGGAATAATTTCAAACATTAAAATGAAAAATTATACTTTAAAAGTTGAAGAGATTCGAAAAGAAACAAACGATACAATAACATTATGTTTTAAACAGCCTGGTTTAAAAAAAATAAAATATTTTGCAGGACAATATTTAACTCTTCAATTCAGAATAAATGGAAGAAGGTTTGTCAGACCCTATTCTTTTTCTTCTGCACCATTAATTGACTCTACTCTAAATGTTACAGTAAAACGAGTGACCAATGGAATAGTATCTAATTATATAAATGATAATATAAAAGTCGGCGATGTAATTGAAGTTCAAGAACCACTTGGTGATTTTGTTTATGAAGAAAATACATCAATAAATACAGTTGTTTTTTGGGGAGTTGGAAGTGGAATTACACCTCTTTTTTCGATGATAAAAGATTTGTTGAAAGTTTATCCTGCACTAATTATTTATTTAGTTTATGGTAATAAATCTAAAACATCAGTAATTTTTTATGATGAATTAGAGAAACTTAAATCTATTTATCCAGAACGCTTTAAGATCTATTACTTTTATTCAAAAGAAGAATTTTTTGATGATGAATCGCACAATTTTAAAGGACGAATCAATTCTAACTTTGTTGCTGATTTGATAAAAAAAATTGAGGAACCTACTAGGCATTATCTGTGTGGTCCAATAGGATTAAAAAACACAATTAAAGAGTCATTATTAAATCTATCAGGAAATCTGGATAATTTATTTTCTGAAGATTTCGAAATTGTTAAAAACCCTGAAGATTTTAAGGAGATATTTGATCAGGAAATTATATTAAATTTTCAAGATCGTGAGAATAAAATTGCAATAAGCAAAGGAAATTCTATATTAGAAGCAGCATTGGAAATTGGCTTAGAATTACCATATTCTTGTCAAACTGGAAATTGTAGTACTTGTAAAGCAATCCTTAAATCAGGACAAATGAAAATGATAGGATTAAGCAAGCCCAGAGCTGATTTGAATGAAAATGAATACTTATTATGTTGCAGTTATCCTTTAACTAATGATGTATCTGTAGAGATATAATAATCATAAATAAAAAATATAAAATAATGAAAGTAGTAATTTTTGCGGGTGGTTTCGGAACTCGCCTTATGGAAGAGACTGAAGCCAGGCCTAAACCAATGGTTGAAATTGGAGGGAAACCTATTTTATGGCATATATTGAAAATGTTTGAACAACACGGTCACAATGAGTTTATAATTTGTTTAGGTTATAAAGCTACTTATATAAAAGAATATTTTTATAATTATTATTTGCACAATTCTGATGTAACAATAGAACTGGCAAACAATAACATCAATGTTCATTATTCAGAAACAGAGTCTTTCAAAGTTACATTGATAGATACAGGTTTACATACAAATACGGCAGGAAGATTAAAACGTATTCAAAAATATGTTAAAGATGAGACTTTTATGCTTACTTATGGAGACGGAGTAGCGGATGTAGATTTATCCGAATTAATTCAATTTCATAAATCCCATGGTAGATTGGCGACCTTAACAAGTGTTCAGGTTCCTGGCCGTTTTGGGAATTTAGAAATTGGGAGTAATGGTGAAGTTGATAGTTTTATTGAAAAACCTGCTGGTGATGGAATGTGGATAAACGGCGGTTTTTTTGTTCTGGAACCTGGTATTTTTAAATATCTTGAAAATGATGTCGAAAATATTCAATGGGAAAAAGAGCCTTTAGGGTCTATCGCAAAAGATCAACAATTAGCTGCATATAAACACAATGGATTTTGGAAATGTATGGATGCTTTGAGAGATCGAGTAGAACTTGAAGCAATGTGGAGTTCAGGAAATGCAAAATGGAAGACATGGTAGATTCATCATTTCAACAATTAAAAAACATATATAGAGGAAAAAAAGTTTTCCTAACGGGTCATACCGGCTTTAAAGGTGCTTGGATGTTAAAGACCTTATCTTTATTAGGAGCTGAAGTAAAAGGTTACGCTTTAGAACCTCAAACTGTCAATGATTTGTTTTGTCTGATTGAGGGCGAAAAGATATGTGACTCTGTTATTGCTGATATAAGGGATAAAAAACGCTTGGAAAAAGAGATTATAGAGTTTCAGCCGGACTTTGTTTTTCACTTAGCTGCGCAACCTTTAGTTCGCTTGTCGTATGATATTCCAGCAGAAACTTTTGAAGTAAATGTAGTAGGTACAGCAAATGTTTTAGATGCTGTTCGGTTATTAGAAAAAAAATGTGATGTAGTATTAATTACAACTGATAAAGTCTATCATAATAATGAATGGTTGTATCCTTATCGTGAAAATGACAGATTAGGAGGATATGATCCCTACAGTGCAAGTAAAGCTTGTACTGAGTTGGTAATAGATTCTTATAGAAATTCATTTTTTAATAACAAAACATATAGTTTGCACCAAAAAGCAATTGCTGTTGCTAGAGCTGGAAATGTTATTGGCGGAGGTGATTGGTCAAAAGATCGTTTAATTCCTGATATTGCCAAAGCATTTGCTTTAAGTAAACCTGTTATCATAAGAAATCCGCAATCGGTGAGGCCTTGGCAACACGTACTAGAGCCTGTTATAGGATATTTAACTTTAGGTGTTCATTTATCTCAATTTCCTTTACTATATAACCAAGCCTATAATTTTGGGCCTCATCTTTCAGATGCTTTACCTGTAAATGAAATGTTGCAATTAGCGATCGACAGTTGGGGAAAAGGAGAATATATTGTGGAGCAACTACCAGGACAACCACATGAAGCGGGATTACTGAAATTAGATATAAGTAAAGCTATAAACGAATTGCAATGGAAACCTAAAAGGAATGCCTCACAAGCGGTGAGTATGACTATGAATTGGTATGCTGAGTTCGCTGCAGATAAAAATAAAATAGATGATTTTACTACAGACCAAATAAAAGATTTTTTGAATGAGTAATCACATTCTTATAACTGGTGGTACGGGCTATTTGGGGAGTCATATTATAAAAGAGTTACTTTCTAAGAACTATGAAGTTTCTGTTTTAATAAGGGAAAAGTCATCAACAAAAAGATTAGATTCTTGTGCTGGTAAGTTAAAATTTATTGATATTACCAATTTAGAAGCTTTTTTTGTGAATCGGAAAGTTGATGGGATTATTCATATTGCTACAAACTATGGTAGAAAAGGAGAAAGTGTTTTAGATGTAGTTAATTCTAATTTATATTTTCCCATACGATTGTTAGAATTTGCAATACAAAATAAAGTCGATTATTTTATTAATACAGATACCTCATTGCCTAAAAACATAAATCCTTATTCTTTATCAAAGGCTCATTTTAGAGATTGGTTATCTATTATACCAAGTGAAATGAAAATAATCAATGTTATACCTGAATATTTTTATGGACCCAATGATGACGAAACTAAATTTATTACAGGAATGCTTCATAAATTTTTTAGAAATGAAGAATCTATTGATCTAAGTGAAGGGATTCAAAAAAGAGATTTTATTTATATTGATGATGTAGTTTCAGCTTATATGTGTTTGATTGAAAATTTAAATAAAATTAAACATAATACAAATATACAGTTAGGATCAGCATTAACTATAAGCTTAAAAAATTTAGTACTATTATTGAAAGAAATGTCTTGTAATAGAAAAACTGTACTTAATTTCGGAAAAATTCCAATGCGTAAAGATGATGTTTTGGAATCTAAAGCTGATGTTTCCTATTTACTTCAATTAGGATGGAAACCAAAAATTAGCTTAGAAGATGGGATTAGAAAAATTATTGAATTAGAAAATTTAGAAAACAAATAATTTTGTTTTTAATTGAAAAATAAACTTAAATACTATGTTAAAAAATATTCAAGAGACAACACTTCTAGATAGTCTTAAGGTTATTGCAAAAGCAAAAACTACTCAGATTATAGAACCAGGTAAAAATTATATTCCTGTTACAGGAAAAGTATTGGATGAGGAAGATATTTTAATGGGAGTTGATGCAGCTCTTGATGGTTGGCTAACAGCTGGACGTTTTGCCAATAAATTTGAAGCAGATTTTGCGGCATATTTTGGAGCTCACAGATCACTTTTGGTAAATTCGGGATCTTCTGCGAATCTAGTAGCTTTTTATGCTCTAACATCTCCAAAATTAGGAGAAAGAGCAATTACACCTGGTGATGAGGTTATTACTGTAGCCGCAGGGTTTCCAACAACGATTAATCCGATCATCCAATTTGGCGCAATTCCAGTTTTTATCGATGTAGATATTGCCACACACAATGTAAAGGCAGATTTAATTGAAGCTGCAGTGAGTCCGAAAACTAAAGCGATTATGATCGCACACTCATTAGGTAATCCATTTGATTTGGATGAAGTTATGAGAGTTGCTAAAAAGTATAATCTTTGGGTAGTAGAAGATGATTGTGATTCATTAGGTGCTACTTACAATGGAAAAAAGACTGGTACTTTTGGCGATATTTCTACTTTTTCGTTTTACCCAGCACACCATATTACAATGGGAGAAGGTGGAGCAGTATTGATAAATAATCCAATTTTATCAAAATTGGCTGAAAGTTTCCGGGATTGGGGACGTGATTGTTATTGTGAGCCAGGAAAAGATGATACATGCGGATGTCGTTTTGGACAGCAACTAGGAACATTGCCTTATGGTTACGATCATAAATATACTTATTCTCATATTGGTTTCAATTTAAAAGTTACCGATATGCAGGCAGCATTTGGGGTATCACAAATTAAAAAAATAGATCAATTTGTACAACGTCGTAAAGAAAATTATGCGGCTTTGTATGAGCGTATGAAAGAATTTGAGGAAGTATTCATCTTGCCAGAGCCAACACCAAATTCAGAACCATCATGGTTCGGATTTTTATTAACCTTGAGAGAAGGAGATGCAAACGACCGTCACATGTTAGTACAACATTTAGAAAAAAATAAAATTGGTACTCGTTTGTTGTTTGGTGGTAACTTGCTGCGTCAACCTGCTTATGCAAATATAAAACATAGAGTAGTGGGGGATTTAAAAAATACTGATATAATCATGAACCAGTCTTTTTGGTTAGGAGTTTGGCCAGGATTGGACGAAACTCATTATGACTATATTGCTAAAGTAATTAGAGATTACTTAAATTCATAAAAATATGAGATATTTAATAACGGGTGGATGTGGGTTTTTAGGATCCAATTTGGCTGCTGAAGTTTTACAAAGAGGTGACGAACTTTTTGTTTTTGATAATTTGTATCGCACCGGTACAGAGCAAAATTTGAAATGGTTACAATCCATAGGGAAATTTAAATTTTACCATTCAGATATACGTTCATATAATGACGTTGAATATGCCATTAAAGATTGTAAACCTGATATTATTTTCCATTTGGCAGGACAAGTCGCTATGACAACTTCTTTGGATAATCCTAGATTTGATTTTGAGGTAAATGTATTGGGCGGTAATAATGTTTTGGAAGTTGTTCGAAAATTTAGCCCTGATACAATAGTAACCTATTCTTCTACCAATAAAGTTTATGGTGATTTGGAATGGGTAGAATATGAAGAAACAGAAACAAGATTCAAAGCAAAAGGTTTTGAAAATGGTTTTGATGAAAATGTATTACTTGATTTTCAATCTCCTTATGGATGTTCAAAAGGGGCTACCGACCAATATATGCTTGATTACGCGAAAATGTTTGATTTGAAAACTGTTGTTTTTAGACATTCCTCAATTTTTGGCGGGAGGCAATATGCTACAGCTGATCAAGGTTGGATAGGTTGGTTTGTAAAACAGGCTATTGATATAAAAAGTGGTGAATTAAAAGAACCATTTACTATATCAGGTTCTGGTAAGCAAGTAAGAGACGTCCTTTTTGGTGATGATCTTATAAAATGTTATTTCTCGGCTATCAATTCAATTGAGAAAACAAAAGGTAAAGCATTTAACATTGGTGGAGGGATGGGAAATAGTCTTTCATTATTGGAACTTTTTGCTATTTTAGAAAAAGAATTGAATATTGAAATGAAGCATAATAAATTACCTTGGCGAAAAAGTGATCAGAAGGTATATGTTGCAGACATTAAAAAGGCTAAAGATACTTTTAATTGGACACCAACTATTGATAGTCATGAAGGAGTTAGGAAAATGGTCGAATGGGTAAAGTCGATTTAAAGCAATAAATAAATTGAAAAATAAACTTTATTTATTAAAAAATAAACTAGGAATTGATGGAGCAATTGCTTTTACCTCTCTATCTCGAATCATTCAGGCGGCTGGAGGAGTAGTATCCATTGTTCTTGTCGCAAGTTTATTAGATGGTGTAGAACAGGGGTTTTATTATACTTTCGCAAGTATTCTTGCCATTCAGGTTTTTTTTGAACTTGGACTTAATGGTATTATAATACAATATGTTGCTCATGAAGTTTCACACTTGAATTTGGTAGGGAATAATTATGAGGGTAATATAGTAAATTTGTCTCGTGTTGCCTCACTACTCCATTTTACAGTTAAGTGGTTTTCAGCATTAGCAATATTTGTTTTTTTTTTGCTTTTGGGAGTTGGGTTTGTTTTTTTCAATTATTTTTATAAGTCAGAAGTAGTTGTAGATTGGCATTTGCCGTGGGTTTTTCTTTCAGTTGGCACAACATTAAATTTTTTGATTTCTCCCATTATTGCTTTTATTGAAGGACTTGGGAAAGTAAAGGAAATTGCTAAAATTAGACTGATTCAGCAGTTTGTTAGTTTGCTTTTATTATGGACAGGATTAGCAATTGGTCTAAAGCTATATGTTGGTGGAATTTCATCCATTATTGGTGTTTTTGTTCTGGTATTTTTTATTTTTAAAAAGTATAGTATTGTTTTGAGAAATATTTATAATCAAAAAATCACTGAAAAAGTAAGTTATAAAACAGAGATATTTCCATTGCAATGGAAAATTGCTTTAAGTTGGATTGGTGGTTATTTTATTTTTCAACTTTTTAACCCTGTTTTATTTGCAACTGATGGGCCGATTGTGGCGGGACAAATGGGTATGACTTTATCATTGTTAAATGCTGTTTTGGCATTAAGTTTTGCTTGGGTTTCAACAAAAATACCTATTTTTTCAGGGTACATTGCCCAACGGGATTTTTTGAAATTAGATAAATTATTCAATAAAACATTTAAACAATCCTCTATGGTTAACTTTGTTGCGATGACGGGCATGTTTTTAGTTATATTTTTTATAAGATATTTTGATGTAACTTTAGCGAATAAGAAATTAGGAAGTAAATTTTTAGCCTATTTGCCATTATTATTTATGATGATTTCATTTTATATGAATCATATTATTGGGGCGTGGGCTGTTTATCTTCGCTGTCATAAAAAAGAACCTATGTTGGTTCATTCGTTAGCTTACGGAGCGTTAAGCTGTGCTTCAACTGTAATTTTGGGTAACTATTTCGGTGTAATTGGAATTACTTCGGGGTATTGTTTTATTTCATCCACTTTTGCAATTTGGGCTTATTTTATATTTAACACGAAAAAAAAACAATGGCATCTTGATGAAAAATAATTTATTATCAATATTTATTCCGACATATAATAGAGGACATTTAATAGGCGAAACATTAGACTCATTTATTGAACAAGTATCTAAATATAGAATCCAAATTGTAATTTCTGATAATTGTTCAACAGATGATACCTTTCAAGTTGTAGAAAGATATAAGAGTAAGTATTCATATATTAAATATTCTAAAAATATAACTAACCTTGGTTTTGATGGTAATGTTATCAAAATGGGTGATTTGGTGGATACAAAATATTGTTGGCTATTTGGTGACGATGATATTATAAACGAAGGTGCTATTGATACCATTATGAATTTAATCGAAAAAAAAATCGATTTAATTGTGGTTAATGCCTCGTTAAAATCTATAGATTTGTCAAAGCAAATTACATATCGTAATCTTGCAATTGATGAAGATAAATCGTATAGTGGAAAAGAAAAAGAAAAGGCTTTTCTGGATTTAGTAATGTATACATCTTTTATTGGAGGACTCATTGTGAAGTGTGAATTATGGAAAAAAGTAGATTACACTAAATATTTAAAGACCGGATTTGTTCATGTAGGAATTGCTTTTGAATACTTGAATATTGAAAGCTTAGTTTATTATGTGTCAACGCCATTGGTTAATATTAGATTGGGGAATTCAGGTTGGTCTAAAAATGCATTTGAAATATGGAATGTTTTATGGGTAAAAGCAATAAATAATATTCCAAATTATCCAGATTCAGTTAAGCAAATGGTTTTTTCCGATTTCAGAAAAGTATCTTTAAAACGATATGTGATCGAAAGAGCAAGAGGAACATTTAGAGAGGATGTTTATAAGCGATTTTTTAAAAACGATACTTCAATTTCGATAAAAAAGAAGTTTTTTCTTCAATTGATTTTATTACTACCAATTTCTTTTGTAAGATTTTTCTGGAAAGAATATTTGAAATTTAAAAAGCCACCATCGTTCGAATATCAGCTTTATGAACTACGTAATGTTACGGCAAAAGAGACAAATTATTTATAATAAGAATGGTGAAAAAGGGAAGAATAATAGAATTTTATTTGCTATATTTTACCTAATAGCTGAAAATAGAAAATGTTGATGAAAAGAATTCACTTATTGTATAAATATTAAGCTAAGAAAGCATTATTTAAATGAGATAATTGACCTCAATTTATCATAATTATTACGATTTACCAGAAAACAAAGCACTTATAAGCAAGCAAAAATTTACCGAATAAAATGGAGTTGATGATTTTGACTTTATCATTATTTGTCTAATGAGTATGAGTTGTTACATCGACCAATAGAAAACTTAGTAGTGATATAGAGATAGAAATTTATGCCTTATCATTGGCAAATTAGCCTTAGACATGTGCACGAGATGGAGAAAATAAGGAAGTTTAATGGCTCAAGGGGATGGTGAAAAGTCGGATTAGAAATTACAATAGATTATTTACTTATTTTTTAGAAATTCTTTATAAAATAAAATAGATGGAATGTCGATTTTTAATCTTGCTATTCAGCACTATAGTCCTAAATAGTTGAAATTTTAATTTAAAATAATATTACCAGATGAAAATAGCATTTACAATATGCTCAAATAATTATTTGTCTCAGGCCAAAACACTTTTAGATTCAATGCAGTTATTGGCAAGTGATTATGTATTTTATATATTTTTGGTTGATGAATATTCAAGCGAAATTGATTATGATTTTTTTAAACCTGCCAATATCGTATTAGCTAAAGATTTGCCTATTGATTTTAATTCTTTAAAAGAAAAATACAATATAATAGAGTTAAATACCTGTATTAAAGCAAGTTGCTTTAAGTATGTTTTCGAGCATAACTCAGATGCTGTTCATGCCCATTATTTTGATCCAGATATTGAGATATTTAATTCGTTAAATTATTTAGATGAAAATTTTAATGAATATGATTTTCTTATCACTCCTCATATTTCAAAAATTCTACCATGGGGATCTAAGGAACCTAATGAAAATCTTTTTCTTAATCATGGTCTTTATAACTTGGGTTATATTGGTTTGAAAGGAAATTCAGTTAAGGTAAATGAAATGTTAAATTGGTGGGAGAACAGAACTTTAAACTATGGATTTTACAGATTAGAACGTGGTTTGTTTGTGGATCAGTTATGGATAAATTATGTGCCTATTTACTATCCAAAAGAAACAAAAATTTTATTCCATTTTGGATGCAATATGGGACCATGGAATTTGCATGAAAGAGAATTAAATTACGTAAATAATCAATATATTGTAAATGAGGATTATCCTTTGGTTTTCTTCCACTTTAGTTCTTATAAATATTCAAATCCAAATGTAATTTCTAATAATTATAGATACGATTTTAAAACTAATCCAGAACTTATATCCATATACAATTCTTATAATGAAAAAATACAAAAAAATAAAATAGAGGTTTTATCTAAAGTATCTTGTGCATATTTTAATAATAAACCAAGTATAAATTTTTTAAAGAGAATTGTCCAATATATGGAAGTTGCTTTATTTAAATTAAAATATTACTTAAATCCAATGTAGCTTTTGAATACAGAATCACCCAAAATCTCTATTATAACAGTGGTTTTTAATGGAGCAAAGACAATTGAAGAAACGATCAAAAGTGTTATTGCACAAAATTGTAAGGAATGTGAATATATAATAATTGATGGCGGGTCTACGGATGGTACATTGGATATTATAAGAAAGTATGAGCAACATATTTCTTTTTGGATAAGTGAGCCAGATAAAGGTATTTATAATGCAATGAATAAAGGTGTTATCCATGCTAATGGTGAATTTATCTATTTTATAGGTGCTGATGATGTTTTTTATGATGATAAGGTATTGGAAAAAATTTTACCTATTTTGATTGGTAATTATGTCTTCTATGGAAATGTTATTTTTAAAAGTAGAAATATCTTTTATGACGGAAAATTTTCATCATATAAACTGGCGACAAGAAATATTTCTCATCAAAGTATCTTTTATCCCAAGCATGTTTTAGTAAAAAATAAATTTAAAGAGATATATAATATTTTTGCAGATTATGAACTTAATATAAGGCTTTATTATAATTATCAATTTAAATATGTTCCCTTATTAATTGCATTGTTTGATGACAGCGGGGTTTCAGGGTCTAATACTGTAGATGTAAATTTTGAAAAAAATAGGTTGAGAATCATCAAAAAATATTTTAGTAGTGATGTTTTTATCTATAGAAAATTGAGAAGTTATATAGCTAAAAAAATTCGCCATGAATAATTATGTTTTCTATGAAGTAATTTTAAACAACATAAATTTATTCATAATTCTACTTCTTTTTTCAAGCGTCCTTCATGGTGTAATTTTTAAAAATTTGCTATATGGTTGGTTAGATCCATTCTTATTGCCCATTATTGCAAATATTTTCTGTTTCGTAGTTGTATATATTCTTTATTTAACCAGTAATACTTCATTTTATACTTTTTTAAGTTACAATTTAACCCAAATTTCATTTTTCTGCGGATTATTTATGTTTAAAAAAAGGATAAAGTTTAATTTTTCTAGGCCAGTGGATTCTATTTCATATTCATTAAATAGGTCAGCATACAATATTTTTGCATTCTATTTCTTTTCTATTATTTATTTGGGTTGTCAAATCACAATATACGTTTTTAAAGGAATTCCTCTTTTAATGGAATCGAGATTGTCAACTTTTGCAGATGGTGGTGGCACTGGTATTTTAGGGAGAATAACTGATGTTAGTTCAATTTTTGCCTTGTATGCTTTTTTTTGTGTTATAAAAATTGATAAATTTAGATTAAGTGAAATTCCTAAATTTTTAATACTACTTCTAATTTTTATAACTTATTTCTTAAGTGGAGGGAAAAGTAATTTTTTGGCCATATTTTATGTTTTCTGGTGTTTTGTATTCTTTTCTGCTATAAAAAAGGTTGATTATTCAGCGTATAAAAGATTTATAACAACTCATCTAAAAAAGGGGATAGTGTTTGCCTTTTTTTTTGTTTTGGCGATTATTTCTGTGCAGTCAAGAGATATTGAAGACCAATTAAATCCAGTGCTTTTATTAGTTTTAAGATTTGTTCATAGCGGGGATATTTATTGGTATGCATACCCTGATAATGTTTATCTGCAGATAGATTCATCGAATGGATTTAAAGCATTATTTAATGATGGCTTGGGTCTATTAAGAGTTTATCCATGGGAAGAACTGCCCACTGCCATCGGAATCGTTTTCAAGGATATTCATCACCCTAGTGATGTCCCATCAGGACCAAATGCTAGACACAATGTTTTTGGCCTAATATATTATGGATTTTATGGTAGCATATTATTTTCGTTCGTATTAGGACTAGTTATTTCATTTATACGCAATCTGTTGCCATTTTTACTTAGAAATAACTTACTCAACGGATTTATTTTTACATATCTTTTTTTAAAAATGACCGCTTTAGATTCCGATCCTATGCTAACGCTGACTTACGTAAATAACTTACTTTTCATTTTCCCTATTTTGTTCCTAACATTTCTTTTATTGTTCGAAGCATCAAAATTTAAATTTCAAAATAATGCTTAAATCCCTAACTATTATTGTCCCATATTATAACGGGGAAAAGTTCTACGCCAACTTATTAAAATCGATCAAGGTGGCTATTTTAAAATTGGATAATAGCAATGAGTTAAAGTTTGAAATTATAACGATTATTGATTCAATCAACACGTCTTTAAACGAAATAAAAGAGGTGAATAATTTTATTTTTGGCGAAGTAGATAACATAGATATTCTAATTCATAAAAATGATCAAAATATTGGTGTTGCGGCTTCTAGAAATATTGCTTTAGATCTTTCTGCAGGAGAATATATTCATATAATTGATCAAGATGATGAGGTGAATTCTTCTTTTTATTTAGATGCGTTCAAGTTATTGATTAATTCTGATTTTGTGTTAACAAATGGGTTTGTTATGTATGATGGGAGTACATATATAAGTCACAAGCTTTACTATTTTTCACCAAATCTTTCCACTCAAGGAATATTGGAAGATGATTTTATTAGATCTCCTGGGCAAGTAGTTTTTTCTAAGTCTCTTTTAAATGGTATACGATTTCCTGAAACCAAAAATTATAAAGGAGCTGATGACCGATTTTTTTGGATTAAAATATTCGTTTATAATATGAATATTATACGCCCAACGTATGTTGCACAACCAAACTATCTTGCTCACATACATAATAGTAACTATAGTAATGATTTAATAAATATGAAAAAAAGTGAACTTGAAAATTGGGAATTATTTAATCTTGATACTATCCCGTTAGATTTTAGGAGAATTGTCAATGACGATATTTTAAGAATTAAATTAACTTTGGGAGAAAATATGGCATTGATAGATAAGTTAAGAGCTGTAAGATGTAAAATAAGCTATTTTTTAAAGCCAAACAAATTATTAAGATTTATACTTAAAAGATTAAAATGTTAAAAATACTTTACGTTGTATCTACTTTAAAAAGAACAGGACCTACTAATGTTTTATATAATTTAGTAGCAGAGCTTGATAGAAAAGAGTTTGAGCCAATAATATTAACTCTCTCTGAGGAAGATCCTAATTTTCCAAGTTCATGGAGAGCGTTTGAAGATTTAAATGTTAAGATATTTTCATTTAATTTTTCTAGAATTAAAGGTTTTGTTAGTGGTAGAAAGGAAATAAGAAAATTTATAGAACAGCATAATATTAATGTTGTTCATTTATATGGTTTTAGGGGTGATTTTATGTTAAACCGAGAAATCACTAAAAATGTAAAAATTATTAGTACTATAAATAGTAATATTTATGACGACTATACAATGCTTTATGGTAAATATACAGGCAGAATTATGGCTTATTTACACATTAAATCTCTAAAAGGAAAAATAGGAGTTGCTTGCTCAAATTTTGTTTCAGAAGAATTAAAAAAAAGATATAATGTTGATTTGAAAGTCATCTATAATGGAATTCCTTATAAAGAATATACTGCAGCTTCAAAAGAAGAACAAATAAGTATTAGAAAAAAACTAGACTTACCGCTAGATCAAAAAATATTCATTTTTGTAGGATATTTAATTTACAGAAAAGATCCTATTACTGTCATAAATGCTTTTTTAAATTCTAGAGCTTGTAAAAATTCAACTTTACTAATAATAGGAGATGGTCCCTTAAGGGAGGAATGTAAAGAGAAATGTGATTTGAAAAAGGGAAATGTTAAATTTTTAGGTAATCAACCCTCAACTATTGAATATCTAAAGGCTTCTGATTTTTACATTTCATCAGCATATTCTGAAGGTTTGCCAACTTCTGTGATGGAGGCTATGAGTTGTGGTCTGCCAGTAGTTTTATCAAATATCAAACCTCATGAAGAATTAGTATCAGGTTTAAATTGGAATTATTTGTTTCCAGTAAATGATTATAAGAAGTTGTCTATAATTATAGATGATATTATTGAAAAAGATTATGGTACATTGAGTAACAAATGTCAATCTGTAATACTGAATGAAATTAATTCTAATGTTATGGCAACTAAGTATCAATTACTTTATAAATATGATTAGGGGATGAAAAAAAAATGCTTAGTTCTTGGTGGTGGTGGGTTCATTGGGTCAAATTTAGTAGGTTCTTTACTGTGCTCAGGTTATGATGTTAGGGTTTTTGATATGATCGGTTTCTCAAAAAAAAATATTCAAGAGTATTTAAATAAAATTGAAATTATAGAGGGAAGCTTTGATGATTTCTCAAAAATTAAGGAAGCTTTATCTGACATAGATTATGTCTATCATTTAATAAGTACAACAGTTCCGTCGAGTTCTCAATTGAATCCTTGTTTCGATATTGAAAGCAATCTTCTTCCTACTTTAAATTTACTAGAATCTATAAAAACGAGCTCAGTAAAAAAAGTAATTTTTTTATCTTCTGGAGGAACCGTTTATGGCATTCCAGATGAAACTCCAATAAAAGAAAGTCATCCAACGAATCCTATAAATTCGTATGGTATCACTAAGAAAACAATTGAAGATTATTTTAGACTATATAATAGGCTCTGGAATATTGATGTTTGTATTTTTAGATTATCAAATCCTTATGGTGAAAAACAAAATCCAAAGGGAATTCAAGGAGTAATTCCTGTTTTTTTGCATAATGCAATTAAGCATGAACCTATTGAAGTTTGGGGGGATGGTAGTGTAATAAGGGATTATATTCATATTAATGATGTAACCAAAGTTATGGTTGCTGCTTTGTCAATAGAAACGCCTGAAATTATTTATAATTTAGGTTCAGGGATTGGAACTTCAATTAATGATATTTTACGCTTTATAAAAGAAAATTTAGAGCCTAATTTAGTAGTTAATTATTCTGAGGGCAGAATTTTTGATGTACCAATAAATGTTTTGGATATTAAAAATCTTAAAAACAGATTTAGCATAAATAATTGTATTACTATTAATGATGGTATTAGAAAATTACACCAATACATTAAGAGTAATAATAGTTAGAAATAATTGATTAAAAAAATAAATTAAAAGGATGACGGAATTTTCAGTATTAATGTCTATTTATTTTAAAGAAAATCCAATATATTTTAGGCAGTGTTTGGAGTCAATTTTTAAACAGACATTTCTTCCTAATGAGATAGTTTTGATAAAAGACGGACCTTTACCAATAGAGCTTGATGCTGTAATAACCGAGTATACAAATAATTATCCCAAAATATTTAAAATAATATCTTTGTCTGAGAATAAAGGACTTGGCAATGCATTGGCTATTGGTGTTGTTCAATGTTCAAACCAAATTATAGCTCGAATGGATACCGATGATATTTGTGCAATTAATCGTTTTGAAAAGCAAATAAAGTTTTTAGATAGTAATCCTAATATTGATTTAGTAGGTTCTAATGTTGAAGAATTTAATAATGTTCCTGGAGATTTAAAACGTTATCGTAAAATGCCAGAACAAGGAGAAGCACTAAGGAAATATTCAAGATTTAGAAATCCAGTTAATCATCCTTCAGTTATGTTCCGTAAAGATAAAGTCTTAGAAGCGGGTAACTATAATGGAGATATATTGTTATTTGAAGATTTTTCTTTGTTTATAAGAATGTTACAGAATGGATGTGAATTTTTTAACATTCAAGAGTGTTTACTTTATTTTAGAACCGGCATAGGAATAGAAGTTATAAAAAGAAGAAGTGGACTATTCTATATAAAGAATGAATGGAAATTTGCAAAGTTAGCATTGAAAATAGGTAATTTAAATATATTTGAATGGTTGTTTTACATCGCAACTAAATTGCCACTTCGTCTATTGCCTCCCAGAGTAATTCTTTATATATATAATCAATTTTTAAGACATTAATCTTTAGTAAAGATGAATAATATATTAATAACTGGTTCAAATGGTTTTCTTGGGAAATTAATTTACGCAGAATTAGAAAATGGAAATAAAGTTTTTGGGTTATCTAAAAATTCGGGAAATTATAAGCTTTCATTAGAAAAAGATATTCCAGTTTTTTATGATAATTTTGATCTCGTAATACATTGTGCTGGAAAAGCACACGTTGTTCCTAAAACTAAAATTGAGAAAAAAGAGTTTTATGATGTTAATGTATTAGGAACTCAAAATCTGTTAAAAGGATTAGAAAAATCTAGATTACCTAAAGAGTTTATTTTTATAAGTTCAGTATCTGTATATGGACAAGATAAAGGTAATGATATTCAAGAAAATTATCCTTTGCAAGCTACTGATGCATATGGACAAAGTAAAATTGAAGCTGAAAAAATTATTACAAATTGGTGTGAAGACAACAATGTTACTTGTACAATTTTACGTTTGCCATTACTTGTAGGCAAAGATGCTCCTGGAAACTTGGGAGCAATGATAAAAGCCATTACCAAAGGATACTATTTTAATATAGGAGGTGGAAAAGCAAAAAAAAGCATGGTTTTAGGAAAAGATGTAGCTTCAGTAATCATGAAAGTTGCTCCAATTGGTGGGATTTATAATCTTACAGATGGACATCATCCAAATTTTCATGAATTAAGTTTGGCAATTTCAAAAAATAAAAACAAGAAAAAACCATTTAACTTACCAATTAAAATAGCTTTGCTTGTGGGTAAATTTGGAGATCTTTTGAAAGGGAAAGCGCCAATAGATTCGTTAAAAATAAAAAAAATGAGTTCTGATTTAACTTTTGATGATAGTAAAGCTAGAAACTTGTTAGGCTGGAATCCTCAATCAGTGATTGAATATATATATAATAATAAAATATAAAAATATAAAAATGAAAATTGCACTTATAACAGGAATCACTGGACAAGATGGATCCTATTTAGCAGAATTACTATTAGAAAAAGGTTATATGGTTCATGGAGTTAAAAGAAGAGCATCTTCTTTTAACACACAAAGAATTGATCATATTTATCAGGATCAACATGAAGCACATGTAAATTTTAAGTTACACTATGGTGACTTAACAGATTCTACGAATGTTATTAGAATTATCCAAGAAGTAAAACCAGATGAAATATATAATTTAGGAGCTATGAGTCACGTAAAAGTTTCTTTTGATTCTCCAGAATATGTTGCAAATGTTGATGGAATTGGAACATTAAGAATTTTAGAAGCAGTTCGTATTTTAGGTTTAGAAAATAAGACGCGTATTTATCAAGCTTCAACTTCAGAATTATATGGTGGATTAGCTGAGAATAAAAATGAAAGAGGTTTTTACGATGAGCATTCTCCATTTTATCCACGTTCACCTTATGGAGTTGCAAAAATTTATGGTTTCTGGATTACTAAAAATTATAGAGAGGCATATGATATATTTGCTTGTAATGGAATTTTATTCAACCATGAGTCTCCGCGTAGAGGAGAAACTTTCGTTACTCGTAAAATTACAATGGCTACAGCAGCTATAGCACTAGGAGAGCAAGAGTGTTTGTATTTAGGGAATTTAGATGCACAACGTGATTGGGGACATGCTAAGGACTATGTAGAGGCTATGTGGCGTATTTTACAACAAGATGTCGCAGAAGACTACGTAATTGCTATGGGAGAAACTACTTATGTACGTGATTTTGTTAAAATGTCATTTGCTGAAGTAGGAATCAATATCGAGTTTAGAGGACAAGGTGTAGATGAAAAAGGTTATGTTGCATCATGTAGTAATCCTGATTACCAAATTGAGATAGGTAAACAAGTTATTGCAGTAGATCCACAATATTTCCGTCCAACAGAAGTTGATTTGCTTATTGGTGACCCTACTAAATCAAAAACAAAATTAGGTTGGGTTCCTCAATACGATTTAGCTGGGTTAGTAAGAGAAATGATGGCGTCTGATCTTGACTATGTTAAGAGAGAAAAAATGTTAAATGAAGTAAAATCTTCAATTAGATATTAATTTAAATAAATCAAGAATGATTTATTATTCTTTGATTTAGAAATTATCATTATGAATTTACAAGATAAAATATATATAGCAGGACACCGTGGAATGGTTGGTTCTGCTATTTTACGTCAACTAAAATCACAGGGTTACAACAATTTTGTGCTTAAAACTTCTTCTGAACTAGATCTGCGAAATCAACAAGCTGTAGCTGATTTTTTTGTAGAAGAAAAACCAGATTATGTTTTTTTAGCAGCAGCAAAAGTTGGTGGAATTATTGCTAATAATACTTATAGAGGAGATTTTATTTATGAGAATCTGATGATACAAAATAATATCATCCATCAGTCTTATTTAAATAATGTCAAGAAATTAATGTTTCTGGGCTCTTCATGTATTTATCCTAAGATGGCTCCTCAGCCTTTGAAAGAAGAATACATGCTTACAGGTGAATTAGAGCCAACAAACGAACCATATGCAATTGCAAAAATTGCTGGTATAAAAATGTGCGACGCTTATAGAAGTCAGTTTGGATGTAATTTTATTTCTGTAATGCCAACTAATCTATACGGACCAAACGATAACTACGATTTAAAAAATTCTCACGTTCTTCCAGCAATGTTGAGAAAATTTATTACAGCAAAACGTAATAACGATTCTTCTGTAACAATTTGGGGGTCAGGAAGTCCAAAAAGAGAGTTTTTGCATGCAGATGATCTTGCACAAGCTTGTCTTTATTTAATGGAAAACTATAATGAAGAAGGGCTTGTAAATATTGGGGTAGGAGAAGATATTTCAATTCTAGATTTAGCTGTTTTAGTAAAAAAAATAGTTGGTTTTGAAGGTGAAATCTTAACAGATACTTCCAAACCAGATGGTACGCCTCGTAAACTAATGGATGTTTCTAAATTAAATGGTTTTGGTTGGAAAGCAAAAATAAGTTTAGAAGAAGGTATTCAAAAAGTATATGACGAAATAAAAAATATTAACTGGGAATAATTCATAAAATGGAATACACAATTTTAGGAATTATCTTAATGATTATTATGCTACTTTATTTCAAAGTAGCAGATCGATTTAATATAATTGATAAACCAAATCAAAGAAGTTCTCATACTGAAATAACTTTAAGAGGAGGTGGAATAATTTTCTGGTTTTCTGCTTTGCTTTATTTTGTACAGCACATACAGAGTAATTATTTTTTCTTTACAGGAATTACATTAGTTAGTCTGGTAAGTTTTTGGGATGATATTCAAAATTTATCTAATAAATTAAGAATCTCCATTCACTTTCTTGCAATTACATTGATATTCTTAGATTTGGATTTGTTCAATACTATTCCGATCTGGGGCATTTTGATTGCTTATGTTTTGGCTATTGGTTTGATAAATGCTTATAATTTCATGGATGGAATTAATGGCATTACAGGAATTTATACCTTATCAGTAATGGGAGCATTATTGTATGTAAACACAAAAGTGCAGCTTTTTACAGATGGAAGTTTCATAAAATATGCTATGATAGCAAGTTTTGTCTTTTTGTTCTTTAATTATAGAAAAAAAGCAAAATGCTTTGCAGGAGACGTAGGAAGTATTGCCATTGCTTTTTGGGTAATTTATTTAGTTTTGAAGTTAATTATTATTACTAATTCACTTGTTTGGTTACTTTTCTTAGCAGTTTATGGAGTAGATGCCGTGTTTACTATTATACATAGACTATATTTGAAGCAAAATATATTTGAAGCACATCGTTTGCATTTTTATCAAATCTTAAGTAATGAGTATAAAATTCAACACAGATTGGTAGCATTACTTTACGGTGTAATTCAAATTTCAATTTCATTTTTAGTGGTGAATCTTTATCAGAAAGTGGATGATATAATTATCTTTTTACTTATAATTCTACCTTTGCTTCTTGTTTATTCATTAAAATTCTATTTGCTAAGTAAAAGTAATTTAAGATTAAGAGCATGAAACCAAAAGTAATTCAAGGAGGGAATTTTGCAGATCATAGAGGAAGTATCTCTTTTGTAAATGATTTTAATTTTTCTGATATCGAAAGGTTTTACATTATTAGCAACTCTAATGAAAATCCTTTTCGTGGTTGGCAAGGACATAAATTAGATGCTAAAAATTTTTACTGTCTAACAGGATCTTTTAAAATTCATTTTATTAAAATTGATAATTGGGAAAATCCGTCAAAAGATTTAATGATTGAAACGATTGTGGTCTCAGAATCTGATAGTAAAATTGTTCATATTCCTGCAGGGTATGCAAATGCTGTAGAATCTCTGGAAGAGAAATCAAAATTAATGTCATTTTCTACCTTACCATTAACTAAAGTAAGTGAGGATGATGTCCGTTATCCGTTTGATTATTGGCATATTTAATAATGAATAATAATAGGATTTATTTATCGTTGTCTCAGGAAAGTGGTTTTGAACAAGAGTATATACAAAAAGCTTTAAAATCAAATTGGATTACTTCTGGAGGACCAAACGTAGATGAATTTGAAAATGAACTTCAAAATTATTTTGATAAAGGAAAATTTGTAGCCGCACTGAATTCTGGAACATCAGCAATACATCTGGCGTTACTTTTACTTGGAGTCAAAGAAGATGATGAAGTGATAAGTCAAAGTATGACATTTGCTGCTTCAGCAAATCCGATTTTGTATCAAAAAGCAATTCCAATATTGGTTGATAGTGAACCTGAAACATGGAATATCTGTCCTGAGTATTTAGATATTGCAATAAAAGATCGAATACAAAAAGGTAAAAAACCAAAAGCTATTATTGCAGTTCATTTATATGGAATGCCATATAAAGTGGATGAAGTTCATGCAATAGCGGAAAAATACGAAATACCAATTATTGAAGATAGTGCTGAAGCGTTTGGTAGTAGTTATAAAGGAAAGAAATGTGGACAATTTGGAACTTTTGGAATAATTTCCTTTAATGGTAATAAAATTATCACAGCTTCGAGTGGAGGAGCATTAATTGCTAACTCTCAAAAAACAAAAGACAAAGCAATTTTTTACGCTACTCAATCGAAAGATAATGCTGCACATTATCAGCACAGCGAATTGGGATATAATTACAGAATGAGTAATATCTGTGCAGGAATTGGTCTAGGACAAATGAAAGTATTAGAAAACAATATTAGTGCAAGAAGAAATAATCACTTGTTTTATAAAGAAGTTTTTAAAGAAATTAAAAATGTAAAGCTTTTTGATAATTCAAATGAAGATTTTTTTTCAAATTATTGGCTCAGTACAATACTGCTAGATACACAAGAAGAAAGAGAGAAATTAAGAATTACTTTTGATAAGGCAAATGTAGAAAGTCGTCCTTTATGGAAACCCATGCATTTGCAACCACTTTTTGAAAATTATCCCTATTATGGAAATAAGGTGTCTCAAGAATTATTTGAGAAAGGATTATGTCTTCCATCGGGATCAAATTTAAAAAATGAAGATAAAATTAGAATAAAGGAAGTTATATTTAGTTTCTTTTAAATTGAATAAATTTAAAATATGAAAATCGAAAAAACATTTATCGAAGACTTAGTAATTGTAGAACCAGCAGTTTTTGGAGACGAAAGAGGTTATTTTTTTGAATCTTACAGTAAAACAAAATTTGAAGATCTAGGAATCAACATTGATTTTGTTCAAGATAATCAATCCTTTTCAAAAAAAGGAACTTTAAGGGGTTTGCACTATCAAAACCCACCTTTTGCGCAAACAAAATTAGTTAGAGTTTTAGAAGGTGAAATCATCGATGTTGCTGTAGATTTGAGAAAAGATTCTCCTACTTACGGAAAAGCATTCAGTATTTTATTGTCCGCAGAAAATAAAAAGCAGTTGTTGGTTCCGCAAGGATTTGCACATGGTTTTTCAGTTATTAGCGAAACAGCTTCTGTCATGTATAAATGTGATCAGTTTTACAATAAACCTTCTGAAGGAGGAATTAAATATGATGATCCTTCTTTAAATATTGACTGGGGTATGGACTTAAAAGATGCAATAGTTTCAGAAAAAGATCAAATTCTACCTTATATTGATAATTGTAATAGTTTGTTTTAATGAAAAAAATTCTAGTAACTGGTGCGACAGGACAGTTAGGATCTGAACTTTCGGTTTTGGCACCTGCTTATCCTCAGTATGAATGGGTATTTGCGGATCGAAATAAAGTGACATTAGATGATTTAGAATTGCTTCAATCTCAATTGGAAGCAATTAAACCAGATATTATATTTAATTGTGGTGCTTATACTGCAGTTGATAAAGCTGAATCTGAAAAGGATTTAGCTTTTAAGATAAACCAGCAAGCAATAGCATTAATTGCAAAATATGCAGTAGAAAATAATGCTCAATTAATTCATATTTCAACAGATTATGTTTTTGACGGATCTTCTTCAGTTGCTTTAAATGAAGAGGCGGAAACTAATCCAATTAATGTGTATGGAGAAAGTAAACTGGCTGGTGAAGTTGCATGTTTAAAAGAAAATCCTGAATCGATTATTATCAGAACCTCTTGGGTTTATAGCAAATTTGGAAATAATTTTGTGAAAACCATGCAGCGATTAATGCAGGAAAGAGACGAAATAAATGTTGTAAACGATCAAATAGGGTCACCTACATATGGTGCAGATTTGGCACAAGCAATGATCGATATCGTTGAATCTTCAAAATGGATCTCTGGAATTTATAATTATTCTAATGAAGGGGAAATTAGTTGGCACGAATTTGCATTAAGCATTAAAGAATTAGGAAACTATGATTGTAAAGTTGGAGGGATACCATCTTCATCATACCCAACACCAGCAAAACGTCCTAATTTTTCATTGCTAGATAAGACAAAAATAAAATCAGTTTATAGTTTAGACGTTCCAAATTTTAAAGATAGTTTGAAAAAGATATTTATGTAAAACAATTTGATATTTTGTATTCTATTGTGAAACAAAATATTCAAATCTAAAATCAAATTTTATGAAAGGAATAATATTAGCTGGAGGTTCTGGTACGAGATTGCATCCATTAACATTAGCAGTAAGTAAGCAATTAATGCCGGTTTATGATAAACCAATGATTTATTATCCATTGTCAACTTTAATGATGGCGGGAATCAATGAAATTTTAATTATTTCGACTCCTCATGATTTACCACATTTTAAGAAACTTCTTGGAGACGGAAGCTCGATTGGTTGTAAATTCAGTTATGCTGAACAACCAAATCCAAATGGCTTAGCTCAGGCTTTTGTAATTGGCGAAGAGTTTATTGGTAAGGATAAAGTAGCCTTAGTCTTAGGAGATAATATTTTCTTCGGAACCAATATGCAACAGCTTTTAAAGGATAACGCTGATCCGGATGGAGGAGTTGTTTTTGCTTACCACGTTTCTGATCCAGAAAGATATGGAGTAGTTGAGTTTGATGAAAATAAAAATGCAATTTCAATCGAAGAAAAACCCTTAGAGCCTAAATCAAATTACGCAGTTCCGGGATTATATTTCTATGATAATTCTGTGGTAGAAATAGCAAAAAATATTAAACCAAGTGCTCGTGGTGAATATGAGATTACAGATGTAAATAAAGTATATCTTGAAAAAGGACAATTAAAAGTTGGAATCTTAAGTAGAGGTACGGCTTGGTTGGATACAGGAACTTTTAATAGTTTAATGCAAGCTGGTCAATTCGTACAGGTCCTAGAAGAAAGGCAAGGTTTAAAAGTAGGTTGTATTGAGGAAATTGCATGGAGACAAGGATTTATTAACGATGCCCAACTAGAGGAGTTAGCTCGACCATTACTTAAATCAGGTTATGGAACTTATTTGCTAGAATTTTTGAAACAAAAGAAAAAAGGTGTTAAAATTTAATTTGCACCACTAAGTAATTGTTTAAAACCTTTAATTTGTATTTTTGTGTAAAGTTCAAATTATACTGACTTAAATAATGATCAATTGAATACAGATAAACCAAATAATATAACATCTTTGTTGTATAAAAATTTTTCGCCAAGAAATCTTAGGGCAAATATTAATAATCTTAGTTATTTGCCGAGATGGATTATCATTGCTATTGATGTAATGGTTCTGTTTTTTTCTTTTTCATTTACCTATTTGCTTTTTGACGGAACGGCTATAGGTTATATTATTACATCGCACGATTTTTATTTTGTAGCAAGTTTAATCCTAGTCAATATATTTTTCTTTTGGCTTTTTAGAACTTATTCGGGAATTATTCGACATTCATCTTATATTGATGCCATAAAACTGCTGTTTTCTCAAATGTCGGTTTTAGTGTTTTTCTTGTTTATAAATCTTGTTTTTGAATTATATACGGGACATAAAGCATACTTAAATACAGCGCTTTTTATCAATTTGGTTTTGTCTTTTTGTGGACTGTTTTTATATCGTGTGATAGTAAAACAGACTTTTGAAATGTATTTTTCTGAGAAAGCTACAACCAAACTTGTTAGAACTGTAATTTATGGAACTGATGCCAATGCAATTTCTGTCGCTAATGCATTAAAATTTGAAACACCTTCTCGATTTAAAATTGTTGGTTTTGTTGACAAAAACAATCAGAATGCATCTAAGCGTATGCTGGATCTTCCGATTTTAATTTTAAGAAAAAAGCTTCCAGCCTTAATGCGATCTGTTGCTGCAGAAGGAGTTATCATTGCAGATAAAAGTTTAACAAAAGATGAACAGCTGATTATAGTAGACCAGTGTTTAGAATTCAATTATAGAGTCTATACCGTTCCGTTGATTTCAGATTGGGAAAATCAAAAGGAAATTTCGCAGAAAGTAAAAAATATTCAGATTGAGGATTTATTAGAAAGAAAACCTATAGTCCTAGACAGTAAATCAATTTCGAAACAGCTGAAAGATAAAACAATTCTAATTACTGGAGCTGCTGGATCTATTGGAAGTGAAATAGTGAGACAGGTATTGAATTTTGGGCCGAAGAAAGTTATCGTTGTAGATCATGCTGAGACACCTTTGCACAATTTGTGTTTAGAGACACAAGCGATGAATGTTGATACTAAAATTGTAGCTGTAATTGCCGACGTTAGAAGTAAAAAAGCGTTAGAAAAAGTATTTAAGAGCTATACACCACACGTTGTCTTTCATGCTGCGGCTTATAAACACGTACCTCTAATGGAAGAGAATCCTTCACAGGCCATTCAAACCAATATTAAAGGAACTAAAAACTTGGCTGATTTATCCTGTAAATATAAAGTTAAGAAATTTGTGATGGTTTCTACCGACAAAGCGGTTAATCCGAGTAACGTGATGGGGGCCAGCAAGAGAATTGCTGAGAAATATGTACAGTCGCTATTCTTAAAGAATCAAAGAGAGAATGTAGAAGGAGGGACTAAATTTATTACAACCCGCTTCGGAAATGTATTAGGTTCAAATGGTTCAGTTGTTCCATTATTTACTAAACAAATTGCAGAAGGTGGACCTGTGACAATTACACATCAGGATATTATTCGTTATTTCATGACAATTCCAGAAGCTTGTCAGCTCGTATTAGAGGCTGGTGCAATGGGTAATGGTGGCGAAATATATATTTTTGACATGGGTAAACCAGTGAAAATTATTGACTTAGCTAAGAAAATGATTAAATTGGCTGGTTTTATTCCAGATAAAGAAATTAAAATCAAGATTGTTGGTTTGAGACCTGGTGAGAAACTCTACGAAGAATTGTTAAATGATACTTCTAAGACTCTTCCAACTTACCACAACAAAATCATGATTGCACAAGAAATTCAGGATGAGTACGAGAATTTACATATCGATGTAGACGAACTTATCGGGATAGCAGATTTTTACGAAAATGATGATATTGTAACTAAGATGAAAAAAATCGTTCCAGAGTTTAAGAGTATGAATTCTACTTTTGAAGTCTTAGATAAATAATCTAATTTATCAAATTCAAAATATAATCAAAAGGTGTTTTTTTTATAAGAACACCTTTTGGCATTTTTAAACAATTTTCAAAATGTTAAAAATCTTGTTAATTTTTGAATACTGTCAGAAACAAGTTTTACCCCATTCTTTCTAATGAATCACATTGATAATACAAAAGATTGGCTGTTTGAAATAACACCCAAGAATAAGTTTTTTTCGTTAAATTTTAAAGAAATTTGGCAATATAGAGATTTATTGATGCTTTTTGTCAAAAGGGATATTATTACAGTATACAAACAAACTGTTTTAGGACCTCTTTGGTATCTTATACAACCATTATTTACTTCTATAACATTTACTATTATCTTTAATAATGTTGCCGGAATTAAGACAGGAACCATTCCTCCATTTTTATTTAATCTGGCAGGAATCATGGTTTGGAATTATTTTACTTCTTGTCTTAGCGGAACTTCGGATAGTTTTAAATCTAATGCAGGAATATTTGGGAAAGTTTATTTTCCAAGAATAATAACTCCTTTGTCCATAGTGATTTCAAATTTAATTAAATTCGGAATTCAATTCGGGATATTTATATTCTTTTACCTTTTCTTTTATTTTCAAGGGGCAGACCTAAGTTTAAATGGATCAATTTTACTTTTTCCGTTAGTAATCGCATTTATGGGTATTTTGGGATTAGGATTAGGTATGATAATTTCATCAATGGTAACAAAATACCGTGATTTAAATAATTTAGTCAGTTTCGGAATACAATTACTAATGTATATATCGGCCGTAATGTATCCGATGGAATTGATAAAAGAGAAACTACCAAAATTTGGCTGGATAGTACAGTATAACCCATTAGCCTACGTGATAGAAACTTCTCGTTACATGCTTTTAGGTATTGGCAACATCTCCATTTTAGGTTTGGTATATACAATGGTACTTACAATTGTAGTTTTCTTTGTTGGATTGTTGATTTTTAATAGAACAGAAAAAAGCTTTATAGATACGGTATAAATGAAAGATATTATTTTAAAAGCCGAAAATATCTCTAAGCAGTATCGTTTAGGGCAGGTTGGAACCGGAACGCTAAGTCACGATTTAAATCGTTGGTGGCATAGAATTAGAGGAAAAGAAGATCCGTATTTAAGAATTGGAGATACAAACGATCGTTCTACAAAAGGAACTTCAGATTATGTTTGGGCTTTGCAGGATATTAACTTCGAAGTTGAAAGAGGAGAAGTTTTGGGAATTATCGGAAAAAATGGTGCAGGAAAATCTACGCTTTTAAAAATTCTTTCAAAAGTTACAGCGCCCACAACAGGAAGTATTAAATCTCGCGGACGCATTGCGTCATTATTAGAAGTTGGAACTGGATTTAATGGCGAAATGACTGGAAGAGAAAATATTTTTCTGAATGGAGCTATTTTAGGAATGACAAAAAAAGAAATTACTTCTAAGCTTGATGAAATTATCGAATTTTCAGGATGTGAACGCTATATAGATACTCCTGTAAAAAGATATAGTTCTGGAATGACAGTTCGTTTAGCATTTGCCGTTGCTGCTTTTTTGGAACCTGAAATTTTGGTTATTGATGAGGTTTTGGCAGTTGGTGATGCCGAATTTCAGAAAAAAGCCATTGGTAAGATGCAAGATATTTCTAGAGGAGAAGGAAGAACAGTTTTATTTGTAAGTCATAATATGGCGGCTGTAAAAAGTTTATGTACAAAAGGGGTAGTTATGGAGTATGGTAAAATAAAACTAATAAGTGATATTGAACATGCAGTTAGTTATTATTTAAGCGGAGATTCTGAGATAATAAACCAAAAAGTATTCACAAATGGTTATGAAAAGGATGAGTTTAAATTAGAAAAAATTTCAATAAAAAACAAAGGTAAAGATATTGAAGAGCCACTTTCAGAAAATGATGAAATAGAATTAACAACTATAATCACATTAAAAGATAATCAAGCGGATCGTTATCATATTACATATCATTTGTATAATGAAATGGGTGAAGCACTTTTTTCTTTTTCAAATGAAAGTAATAAATTAAAATACGGAAAAAATGAATTAACTTGTTTGTTTCCTGCTTCATTCTTTCAATCTGGACAGTATTTTTTATCCTTTTTCTTTATAGTAGACAGACGCGATGCCCTTTTCATTGAAAAGGATATTTTGTCCTTTAATATAGTTGATGGTAGTAGAGATTTAGGAGTATTTATGGGAAGAGAACCAGGATATATTAAACCTAAGTTTAACTGGATATTAAAAAATAATTAATGATCACAGTAACCAAAACCTTTCTACCGCCGCTAGAAGAATATAATAAGTATCTAAGACGTGTTTGGGAAAACCAATGGCTTACTAATCGCGGAGAGCTTGTAATAGCCTTAGAACAAAAATTAAAAGAATATTTAAATGTTTCAAATATTATTGTAACCAATAATGGAACAATACCTTTACAAATAGCCTTAAAATTATTAGGAAATCGTGGTGAAATTATAACAACACCATTTAGTTACGTTGCTACATCAGCTGCGATTGTTTGGGAAAATTGCACGCCTGTTTTTGTCGATATTCATCCTGAATATTTAACTATTGATGAGACTAAGATTGAAGACGCTATTACAGACAAAACCACAGCAATTTTAGCAACACATGTTTTTGGTAATCCATGCAATGTAGAAATTATTGAAATTATAGCGCAAAAACATAATCTAAAAGTAATTTATGATGCCGCTCATGCTTTCGGTGTAACTTACAAAGAAAAGTCGTTATTTGAGTATGGAGATATAAGTACTTGTAGTTTTCATGCAACTAAGTTGTTTCATACCGGAGAAGGAGGGGCAATGTTTACCAAAGATGCAAACTTATATCATAAATTTTTTTATAGCCATAATTTTGGACACAATGGCGCTTTAGCTTTTCATGATGTAGGCATTAATGGGAAAATTTCAGAGCTTAATGCCGCAATGGGATTAGCAATTTTACCTTATTTGGAAAATATAATTTCTGAAAGGAGAAAGGTAATAGATTATTACAATCAAAATTTAAATTTAAATAAAATTCAACTTTTAAAATTAAGAGCTGATACGCAATGGAATTACAGTTATTATCCGGTTATTTTTAAAAGTGAAGAAGTATTATTGAAAGTAGAAGGAAAATTAAATGACAATCAAATTTTTCCAAGACGATATTTTTACCCTTCTTTAAATAAATTAAGTTATATTAAAGATAGCGAAATGCCTCAATCAGAAAGTGTTTCTTGCCGAGTTTTATGCTTACCTTTATATGTTGGCTTGTCTGTTCAAGAGTTACAACTAATAATTTCAATTATAAACGAAAATTTATAATGCGAGTAGCTATTATGCAACCTTATTTTCTTCCTTATATAGGATATTTTAAGTTGATCAGCCAAGTAGATACTTTTGTAGTTTACGATGATGTAAATTTTATAAAAAGAGGATGGATAAACAGAAATAATATTTTGGTAAATGAAAAAGCATTTTTATTTACAGTTCCTCTAAAATTGGCGAGTCAGAATAAATTAATCAATGAAATTGAGATTGATATAAATTCTATATGGAAAGATAGTTTGCTTAAAACTATACAGTTATCTTATGCAAAGGCTCCGTTTTTCGAGGAAGTTTATCCTATTATTGAAGAAATAGTAGGTTTTAAAGAAAAAAACATTTCAAAATTCATAATTTATTCTTTAAAAAGGATATGTGATTTTCTAGATATAAAAACAAACATTCTTATTTCATCTGAAATTAGAAAAAATAATGATTTAAAAGGTCAAGAAAAAATAATTGAAATTTGTCAAAAACTTGGCGCTACAGAATATTTAAATGCATCTGGAGGAAAAGATTTATACGAACAAAATGAATTTTTAAATAAAAATATTTGTCTAAAATTTATAGGATCCTCTTCGATAACTTACTCACAATTTAAAAATACATTTATACCTTATTTATCAATAATCGATGTTATGATGTTTAATTCGTCAAAAAGTATTGTCGAATTTTTAAATAGTGATAATCTATGAAAAAATATAATGAAATAATCAAACATTACGAAAGCTGTTTAGAAAAGTATGGAGACAATCATTTAGGAGTAGATTGGCCAAAGTTAGAAGATGTAGACAAACGCTATAAAGTGATGTTAGATGTTATAAAATTTAATGAAGAAAACAACAAAGAAGTATCTTTATTAGATTTTGGCTGTGGCACTGCTCATCTTTTAGATTATATTCAGAAGAATAAAATGTCAATTAATTATTCCGGCTTAGATATTTCTCATAAATTTATTGATGTTTCAAAAGAAAAATTCCCAAATCATTCTTTCTATTGCTTAGATATATTTGAAACAGAAACGACCTTAGATAATTTTGATTATATAATCATGAATGGGGTTTTTACGGAAAAAAGATCATTGAGTTACGATGAAATGTGGAAGTATTTTTGTGATTTGCTAAAAATTATTTATAAAAAAGCGAGTAAGGGATTTGCGTTTAATGTAATGTCAAAAAATGTTGACTGGGAAAGGGAAGATCTGTTTCATGTTTCACATGATGAATTAACTAGGTTTTTATGCAATGAACTCTCTAGAAACTATATTATAAGAAACGATTACGGATTGTATGAATATACTATATATGTTTTTAAAAAATAATTATGGCAAAAATTATAATTTTTGGAATTCAGGATTTTGCAGAACTAGCACATTATTATTTGCAAAATGATTCTCAACATGATGTAGTTGCATTTGCTGTTAATGAGGATTATTTACCTGAGGATAAGTTTTTTAAAGGATTGCCAATAGAAGCTTTTGAAGATATTGAAAAAAAATATTCTCCAAAAGATTTCAAGTTTTTCGCTCCAATGGCACCTCAAAAAATGAATACATTAAGGGAAAATATCTATAATAATATTAAATCAAAAGGTTATGATTTAATTAGTTATATAAGTAGTAAAGCGACAATTTTTAATGGATCTATAGGCGATAACTGCTTTATATTAGAAAACAATACAATTCAGCCTTTTACGACTATAGGTAACAATGTTATTTTATGGAGTGGAAATCATATTGGTCATCATAGTGTAATAAAAGACCACGTTACTTTTACATCACATGTAGTATTATCAGGACATTGTGTGGTTGAAAATTACTGTACTTTTGGAGTGAATTCAACCATTAGAGATGGTTTACATATAGCGGAAGGAACCTTTGTTGGAATGTCAGCAAGCATAACTAAAAATACTGAATCGTGGTCAATATATAAAGGGAATCTAGGTCAAAAATCAGAAATTTCAAGTAAAAAGATATAAGGATGTGGAAAAAAAAAGGGCTACTTTTTAATATAGATGATTATAAAAATGATTTTATAAAATCGCATGCTTCTATACCGTTTGCGTTTCATGTTGAAGGCAATACTTTTAGAATTTATTTTAGTTCAAGAAATGAAAATGGAAAATCTTTGCCTTACTATGTTACAGCAAATATAAATGCCGGAAGTATTCAAATAATAAGTGAACCCGTAGGACCACTTCTTGATTTGGGGAAATTAGGAACTTTCGATGACAGCGGAATAATGCCATCATGTTTGATAAAAGAAAATAATCAATTATTCATGTATTATATAGGGTGGAATCCTCAAACAACAGTTTCCTATAGGCTCTCTATAGGTCTTGCAATTAGTCATGATGATGGACTAACTTTTAAAAGATACAGCGAAGGACCAATATGCGATAGGAGTCTAGATGAACCTTATTTTAATACTGCACCGTATGTAATTAAGGAAAGGAACATTTGGAAGATGTGGTACATATCTTGTACAGGATGGGAAATAATCAACAATTATCCTGAACCTTCATATCATATAAAATATGCTGAATCAGAAGATGGAATTAATTGGAACAGAAATGGAACTATTAGTGTAGATTATGATCAAAAAGCAAAAGCACTTGGTAGACCATGTATTTTAAAAATAAATAATATCTATAATATGTATTTTTCATATCGAAATACTGACGGATATCGAGTTTCTAATAAAGATGGATATAAATTAGGATTAGCATTATCATCAAATGGCATTGACTGGGAAAAAAGATATGATGAGACAGGTATTACATTATCAGATTCAGGTTGGGATAATAAGATGATGGAGTATTGTCATGTTTTTGTGCATAATGGATTTACCTATATGCTTTATAATGGGAATGAATTTGGAAAAGAAGGTTTTGGATATGCAGTCAAATAGTCTGCCGTACCTAGCGGTATACATGATCACTTATAATCATAGTAAATTTATCGAACAAACGATAGAATCTATTATGAACCAAACGACTAATTTTGATTACAAATTATTTATTGGAGAAGATTTTTCATCGGATGATACTCGAGCTATTTGTAAAAGATTAAAGTATAAATATCCAGATAAAATTGATTTGTTTTTAAATGATACTAATTTAGGAGCAAATGTAAATGCAAGACAAATTTTTAAAGCTTGTTTTGAAAGTGGAGCAAAATATGTTGCTCTTTGTGAAGGCGACGATTACTGGATTGATCCTCTAAAATTGCAAAAACAAGTAGATTTTTTAGAAGACAATAAAGATTATGTTTTATGTTTTCATCCGATAAAAATTTTAAAACAAGATGGAGAAATAGTAGATGATTTTATTACAAATGTCCCACAAGATTATGAAACCATAGAGACCCTAGCGAGATTAGGTAACTATATACATACACCATCAGTAGTTTTTAGAAATGTTATCAAAGAACTTCCTTTCGAATTTCAATTAACTCCCATAGGTGATTATTTTCTTTATATCATTCTTGCTCAATATGGCAAATTAAAATGCTTAGAAGAAAAAATGGCTGTTTACAGGTACAATGTTGGTGTAATATCAAAAATGTCAAATTTGGATATAGCAAATAATAATGTAAAAATGTACTCCTGTATGATTGGCTATATTAAAAATGAAAATGTAAAGAAAATTATTATTGAAAAGCAGATAAAAGTTGTGACAGGGCATTATAAAATGATTAAAGCCACTTATGATGACGCTTTTATCTCTCGGCATTTTATTTTTTTGAAAATAAAAAAGATTGCTTTTTTTAGTAAGAATCCAAAATTATTCTGGAAAAGAGTAAAAAAGAAATTTCAATTTTAATTAAATGCTATCAATAATTATTTGTTCAAGAACCAAATCAATATCAAATGATTTAGTAAATAACATAAACCAAACTATTGGTATAGAACACGAGCTGGTTGTAATTGACAATTCGAATAATGAATATTCAATTTTTGAAGCTTATAATATTGGACTTACCCAAAGTAAAAACCAATTAATTTGCTTTCTACATGACGATATTCATTTTATCACTCAAAACTGGGGAAAAATAGTAGTCGAAATTTTTCAGAAAAATAAGGACATTGGATTAATAGGTATTGCAGGCGCAAAGAGTAAAACAAAAATGCCTTCAGCATGGTGGGATTGTGCAAATGAAGATTTGTATATGAACATTTATCAACACTTGCGAGACGGAAGAAAAGAACACTGGTACAAAGGATTTACTAATAATGCTCTAGAAGATGTTGTAGCAATAGATGGAGTTTTTATGGCCGCAAGAAAAGATAATTCCATTATATTTAATACCAAGTTAAGTGGTTTCCATAATTATGATTTAAACTTTTCATTTGAATATTTAAAGAACAGATACAGAGTCGTTGTAACAAAAGAAATTTTATTAGAGCATTTATCTATCGGAATTTTAAATGAATCTTGGTATAAATCAACTTTGCAAATTCATGAATTGTATCGCAATTTTTTACCTTTAAATAAATCTAATTATGATTCTTCAAAAAAGTATGAGTTCATTAATGGTGCAAGATTTCTAGATCATCTTTTAAAACTTAAGCTTAAAAAGCAGGCCTTTTATCTGTGGATTAAATTATTTAAGATAAAGCCAGCGAGTAAATTTCAATTTAAATTTTTTAAATCTTTATTTCAATAAATGCTTGCTATAATTATTCCATATTATAAATTAACATTTTTTGAGCAAACATTAGAATCTTTGCAAAATCAAACTGATAAAAGATTTAATGTTTATATTGGAGATGATGCTAGTCCTGAAAATCCAGTTTTTTTATTAGAAAAATTTAAAGAAAAAGTTGATTTTGTATATCACAGGTTCGAGGAGAATTTAGGAGGAACTTCTTTGGTGAAACAATGGCAACGTTGTATCAGTTTATCAAAAAATGAAGAATGGATAATGATTTTGGGCGATGATGATTTATTGTCCAAAAATGTTGTTGAAGAATTTTACTCAAATTTACCTGAATTTGAAAATAAAACGGATGTCGTGAGATTTGCTTCTAAAAGTATTTCAGAAGAAAATCAAAAAATTTCAGAAAAATTTGAACATCCAAAATGGGAAGCGGCTTTAAGTTTTTACTATAAACGATTTAAAGGATTAACAAGAAGTTCTCTTTCAGAACATGTTTTTACGAGAAATTCTTATTTGAAATATGGGTTTAGAGAGTATCCATTAGCATGGCACAGTGATGATATTGCTTGGATAGACTTTAGCCAAAACAAACCCGTATTTGCAATAAACTCTAGCTATGTTATTGTTAGACATTCTAAAATAAATATTACAGGTAAAAAAGATAATTTTGACTCTAAGCATAAGGCTGAACAATTATTCTTTACAGATCTGGTTTACGAAAAACTAGATTTTTTCAAATCAAATCAAAAGAACGAATTCTTGATGACTTACGAAATTGCCATTAAAAGATATAGAAAATTGACATTTAAAGAATGGAAATTTTTATTCGAAAATTATTTAAAAAATGCCGAAATAGTTCCTTTCCTAAAATGCATTCGTAGATTTTTTAAGGATAATTTAGCGCTATGAAACCTTTAATTTCAATAATAATTCCATCTTATAATAGGGCATATTTAATAGCTGAAACATTAAATAGCATTTTATTGCAAAGTTATGACAATTGGGAATGTATAGTAGTTGATGATGGTTCTACAGATAATACCCAAGAAGTTTTAGCGGAGTACATTAAAAAAGATAATAGATTTCAATATTATAAAAGACCGAAAGAAAGACTAAAAGGTCCAAATTCATGCCGAAATTATGGATTTGAGTTGAGTAAAGGAGATTATATAAAATGGTTTGATAGTGATGATTTTATGTATCCAGATTTACTTGAAAAACAATTGGATGCTATTAAAAACAATTTTCACTGCAATGTTTGTAAAGTCGCTTATTATGATTTTGAAAACAACATCGTTTTAAAACACAGTGAAATTTTTTCAAACCACATAATTGAAGATTACTTAATTGGAAATCTAACATTTTATGTGTCAGGTCCAATTTGGAGACGATCTTTTTTAGATAAACAAGAAATATTATTTGACACCAAAATATCTAATCTTGACGATTGGGATTTTAACTTGAGAATGCTTTACAATTATCCTAAAATTAATTTTTTAGATGAAGTTTTAATCAAATATCGGGTACATAATAATTCTCTTTCTCAAGAGATAGGAAAGCTTAATTTTCGAGAAATTCAATCAGAGTTTAAAGCTCGAAGAAAGCACTTGTTACATTTGATTTTTATGAAAAATGTCAATACCAAAGCTTTTAAACAATTTATAATAGCGAGAAATAAATACTTTTTACGAGAAGCTTTAATCTTAAAAAACAATTGTGACTTTTTTTTATTTAAAAATTTAATTCTAACACAGGTTTTAGCTATTGATATTAAAGGTATTATAAAAAGTTTTGTTGGTTACATCGGATTGAAGTTTTTTAAGAAAGGGTATAAATTTTTTAAATGAAAATATTAATAACAACACCATTCTTTCAATTTTCAGGTGGCAGTGAGTTAGAGACCATTCATACAGCCAATACTTTTGCGTCTTTTGCAGAAGTAAAAGAGGTTCATGTTTTTGTAGCCGGCGTGTATAATTTAAAATTTACTGAAAACATTTACATAAATGAGAAGGTAAAATTTTTTAGAAGACCAGATATTTTTGATAAGAGATATTTTTATAAATTAAATAATTATCTAAAGAAAAAATTAAATTTAGAAGCATTACCATTTGATTTTATTTATTGGAAATTTAAAAAACTTTCAAGATTTGATAAATTGTATATCATCACAAAAAGCACTCTTGCAAGTGATTATATTCCATTAATAAAATTGTACAAGTCAAAGAATAATATAGTTATAAAATACACAACTATATTCTTTCAGCCTCTCGAAAATGTTGTTTTAAAATATTTATCTCAAATAAGATACAATATCGTTACATCTCAAAAACAGAAAGATTTTTT
Source organism: Flavobacterium potami (assembly GCF_020026915.1). GTDB lineage: Bacteria > Bacteroidota > Bacteroidia > Flavobacteriales > Flavobacteriaceae > Flavobacterium > Flavobacterium potami. The sequence goes on from NZ_JAINUY010000006.1 coordinate 155,749, forward strand.
TGTAAATCAATTAAATCTGAAGAATGCTATAGCACAAGAAATTTTACTTTTTAACGAAAATCTTGGTGTAAAGAAAGTAAGAACTAAAAAAGATGTATCACTGTATGATTTTGGTATTTTAGGAAGATATTCAGAAGAAAAGCAATATGAACATGCCATAAATTTGATTGAAAATCTTAGAAATAAAGGATTTGAATCTACATTAATTATTAAAGGAGGATGTGATGAAGATTATTACAAAAGCCTCATAAAGTTAGTTAAAGAAAAAAATCTGGAAGATTTAATTACTTTAAGTTTTGAAGAAGTCTCGTATGATAAAGTATACGATTTTTTCGATGTTTTTAATTGCTTTTTAATCACGTCAAAATATGAAGGAGGACCAAACGTCGGATTAGAAGTTATGGCCTACGGTCTGCCGATTTTATCTTATGATGTAGGGGCAATGAAAGATAGATTAAATAAATTTCCAGAATTGATTGCTCTCAACGAAGAAAATTTAACCAAAAAAGCTATTGAAATATTAAATTATGAAGAAGTTGCTTTTTTGCAAAAATGTGACGACATAAAAAAAGAGTATACAGCTAAATTTTCTAATAATACAAAAATATCTTTTCTAAAAGATTTTTTGGAAAACAAATAAAAATCATTTTATAGAGAATTAATTTTCTTTTTAAAATTAACAGTTGCAAATGAAAATAAAAGTAGGTTATCTTCTGTCTTACGACTACAAAATGTTTTTCACATCAGTTAAACAGATTTATGATCATGTTGATGCTATCTTCCTTGCAGTAGATAAGAATTATGTTACCTGGAGTGGAAATCCGTTTGAAATTGAAGAAAGTTTTTTTGAAGAGGTAAAGCTTTTAGACGTTCAGAATAAAATTCAGTTTTATTTTGATGACTTTTATGTTCCTGGACTGTCGCCAATAGAATGCGATATTAGAGAACGAAATATGCTCTTAAAAAAAATGGGACGCGGATGGTTGATACAATTGGATGTTGATGAGTATTTATATGATTTTAAAAAAGTCAGAAAATTTCTTAAACAACATTGGTATTTAATGGTATTTCCTAAACTCACTCCAATTGTTTTTAAAGGAATCTTGATAACAGTATTTAAAAAACTTCCGGAAGGTTACCTTTATATTGAAAATAATGAGAGATTTTCTTTTATAACCAATTGCCAACAATACGAGGGTATTAGGACCAATTATAGTGTGAGTAATCATATAACGAATGCAAAAGTAATTCATCAGTCTTGGGCAAGATCAGAAGAAGAAATGTTTTTTAAAATCTCAAATTGGGGACATAGAGATGATTTTGATACTAAGAAATATTACGAATTTTGGAAAAATTTAGATATTTCAAATTATAAAAATTATAAAAACATACATCCCCTAAGAGCTGAAATGTGGGATAAACTGCATTTTATGCCATCATCTTCAATTGATGATTTTATAACAAACTATGCAGAGAAAAATAAACAAGTGCTAATTAGTGTTGGCTTCTGGCAAATGGTGAAAGCATTTTTTAGAAAAATACTAAAAAAAATAAATAAATGATATGCAGTTATCTGTAGTAATATTATCATATACCACAACAGAAGGATTATTTGAAATGACCTCAAACTGTATCAATTCTCTAGTAGATTCGGAGAAGGATACAAAAATGGAAGTTATTTTAGTAGAGTCAAATAAAGATTATTTAAACTCAGGATTTGTTTATCCTGAATTTGTAAAAGTTATTGTTCCCGAAGCAGATTTCAATTTTCATAAGTTCTTAAATATTGGTATTAAAGAGTCAAAAGGAGATTTTGTAGCTTTATGTAACAATGATTTAATTTTTTATAAAAACTGGTTTAGTGAAATTTTGAAAATCCAAAAAGCAAATCCAAAAATTGAATCCTTTTCTCCAAGTGGTAAAATTGATGATTTTGGTTTTATAAATGACTTTGAGTTAGGATATAAAGTCCGAACTCATGTTTTAGGATGGTGTTTAGTTGCAACTAAAGAAGTTCTCAAAAGAATAGGATATCTTGATGAGACATTTAATTTTGGTTACGCAGACAATGATTATGCTATGACTTTAAAAAAGTACAATATAAAACATGCTCTAGTAAATACAGGTAAAGTTGAACATTTAGAAAGAGAAAAAGTAAAGAAAAATCGCGAAGGACTAAGTGAAGGCTACAAAAAACTTCAGGAAAAGGTAAGTCTAGAGAAGTTGCCTTCTTATGTTCTACAAAAAGGAAATGAATATCTTTTAGAAGATAAAAAAGTTCTAGACGATTATTTAAAATATCATATCAAATGGGGAAGCCCAAATTTATTATATAAAAAAAATAAAATTGCAGATTTGCTTATACGTTTTCATTTAGGTTTTTTTAATAGAATAATTTTATAGATTAATAAACAATTATCCCAAAGCTTAGGCTTTATTTTATATGAAAAATAATTTTACAGATCTAAAAATCAGCTATGGTAACTTGGAGAGTTTCATTATAAGAAATGAAATTTTTAAAGCAGTTAAAAATGCAATTCCTCAATTTAAAGGAAAAGTTTTAGATTCTGGATGTGGTTCAATGCCATATAAACAAATTATTCTTGAAAATAGAAAAGTTGAAAGTTATGTAGGTTTAGATATTGATACAAGTTTAAATTATGAAGGCATTAAACCAGATTTTTTATGGGACGGAGTTACGATGCCCTTTGAAAATGAAAGTTTTGACGTTGTAATATCTACAGAAGTTTTAGAACATGTACCAAATCCAGATGCTTATTTATCAGAAGTTAGGCGAGTTTTAAAACCTGGCGGTATTTTCTTTTTTACGGTACCTTTTTTAATGTCTTTGCACGAAGTTCCGCATGATTATTACAGATATACGCCATATGCTTTAGAAATGATTTTTAAAAGGAATGGTTTCACATCGACACAAATTGTTCCTCAGGGCGGTTATAACGCGGCAGTGGGGCAAATGATTGGACTTTGGGTTAATATGTACCTTTGGGGAAAGAAAAAGAAAATAATGAGGATTATTGCAAAACCTATTATCAGTTTTTTATATAAAAAGGATAAAGCTCCATTAAACTTTAAAAAGTCGACAATGATTGTTGGACTTTCGGGAACTACTGTAAAACCAATTTCATAAATGAAAATCCTTTTTGTTTCAATGCCTTCCATTCATGTAATTCGATGGATAGAAAATTTAAAAGATACTCATTACGAATTGTATTGGTTTGATGTTTTAAATAGAGGCCGTTTAGAAACTATAGATAGTGTAAAACAGTTTACAGGCTGGCATGAAAGAAAATTATCATACATAAAAGGAGAATATTTTTTAAGAAAAAAAATGCCTGATTTGTTTCAGATATTTAGTCCCTATCTTGAAATAAATGCAAATGAAGCTTTAGAAAATATTATTTTAGAAATTAAGCCCGATATTGTTCATAGTTTTGAAATGCAAAGCTGTTCTTATCCGATTCTAAAGACAATGCTTAAATATCCAAAACTTAAATGGTTGTATTCTTGCTGGGGAAATGATCTTTATTATTACATGAATTTTAAAGCACACAATTCTAAAATTAAAAATGTTTTAAAAAGAGTCGATTATCTGCATACAGATTGTAGAAGAGATTTTGATTTAGCTAAGAAATTAGGCTTTACCGGCAAATATTTGGGTGTTGTTCCCGGAGGAACAGGGTATAAGTTAAACGAATTGAATGAGTTTAAAATGCCTGTTTCTAAGAGAAAAATCATTTTAGTTAAAGGTTATGAGCATCATTTAGGACGAGGCTTAAATATTGTAAAAGCGCTCCATTTAGTACAAAAAGAAATTGAATCTTATCAGGTAATTGTTTTTGGATCACACCCTCAAATAATTGATTACATAAAAAAGAATGATTTAAATTTTGGTTTTTTTGAAAGACATGAGCTTTCACACGATAGTTTAACTAAGCTAATGGGAGAAGCTTTATTGTATATCGGAAACAGCATTTCAGACGGAATGCCAAATACGCTTTTAGAAGCGATTGTAATGGGAGCATTTCCTATTCAGTCCAATCCTGGCGTTGCGACCGAAGAACTAATTACAGATGGCGAAAACGGATTTTTAATTTCTGATCCCGAATCGGTTTTAGAAATAAAAGAAATTGTTTTAAAAGCTCTTTCAAATCTAAAACTTGTTGAGACAGCAACGGTTAAAAATGAAAAAATAGCATTAGAAAAACTAGATTATTCAGATAATCAGTTAAAAGTGATTGAAATGTATAAAACTGTTTTAAAATGCGAGTAGGTTTTAATCCAAATAAAGATCAGCAAAACAGTAGCTCTGAATATTTTCATCAGATTATAATTCCTGTTTATATTCCAGATCTGGAAGGATATTTTAAAGATAGTCTCGTTATTCTTAGATTCTGTCTGGATTCAATATTGCTAACAGTTCATAAAAAAACCTTCATCACTATAGTAAATAACGGAAGTTGTGCAGAAGTGAAGCATTATTTACAAGAATTATACGTAAAAGGAAAAATTCATGAAATTTTAGAAACAACAAATATTGGAAAACTAAACGCCATTTTAAAAGGTATTGTAGGTCATAATTTTCCAATAATTACCATTACAGATTCCGATGTTTTATTTTTAAATGGATGGCAAAAAGCTGCATATACTGTTTTTGACAATTTTCCTAAAGCTGGAGTTGTTTGTCCGACGCCTTCTTCACGTTCTTTACGAACTTTTACGGCTAATATTTATTGGGATAAATTTTTCTCAAAAGATCTTTTCTTTTCGGAAGTCAAAAATCCTGCAGCGTTAAAAAACTTTGCTCTTAGTGTTGGAAATCCTGATTTTTACAACAAAGCACATTTAGAAAAATATTTCACAGTTTCAAATAAAAATGAAAAAGCAGTCATCGGAGCCGGGCATTTTGTTGGAACTTACAGAGGAATCATATTTGAAGATTTAACAATTAAATACTCAGATTATAAATTAGGAGGAGACAGCGAGAACAAAATTTTAGATATTCCTGTTGTGAAAAAAGGTTTTTGGCGCTTATCGACGGCAGATAATTTTGCCTATCATATGGGAAATGTTGTCGAAAACTGGATGTACGATGAGGTTTCTAAACTAGAGCAAAATCAAACAGAAAGTGATTATCATTTGCCTTCTTTTAAAGTGGGCTCAAATTGGTCTTATTTTGTTAAAAGTAAAGTCTTTGGGAAATTTATTTTGAATAAAAAAATAATGAAATACTTTATACTTTGGAAGGGACTCTCCAAAGATCAAACTAAAAATTATCTTAAATGATTCATAAAGCAAAAAAAATATAGGAAAATGATAGGTATAATTTTTCCTTATCGCAATAGAGAAGTTGAGAGGGTCAAGCGCTCACTAGATTCATTGAGTTTACAAGAAAACCATAATTTTAAAGTTATTTTTGTCGATTATGGTTCTGATCTGGCTTCGTCTTCTGCGATAAAAGAATTGATTTTTCAATATAAATTTGCAAGTTACATTTATAGCTTTTCTGAATTTCAACCTTGGTCTAGAGCAAAAGCACTAAATATTGGATTGAAAAATACAACTGCCGATTATGTTTTTACCGCAGATGTTGATATGATTTTTAGTCCCAATTTTATTTCGAAACTTTATGAACTGAGAAATCCTCTAAAAGCCTATTATTTTAAAGTTGGTTTTTTAAGTGAAAAAGAATCAAAAGCGGATAAAAAATTTGAAGATTATTCAATTGATTTTAATACCGGAGTTGGTGCGCAGGGATTGTCGTTGTTTTACCTTAAAAATGTTGAAGAAATTGGAGGATATGATGAGTTTTTACATTTTTGGGGAGCAGAAGATATAGACATTCACGAAAGATTAATACGAACTGGAACTGAAAGCATTTTTTATAATGAGGAAACACTTCTTTTGCATCAATGGCACCAGAGTTATCGAAAAAGTGAGACAGCTGTTTTAATTGAAGGTCTTCAGTTAAAAGGTGTTGTTCAATTAAATCATCAACATTTAAAAAGTAATCAGAAAAATAAAGTGACAAAGGTTAATAATGAAAAATGGGGAAATCTAATTTCTGAAGCAGATTTTAACGAATTAGAAACGGCCGATTGTCAAATAACTCTAAATAATAAATTAGAAGTAATAGACCATTTTTTATTTGTTGAATTGCCGCAATACAAGGATAAAATAGTTTCGGTTCAATTTACAAAAGATGATTTTCAAGATTCATTAAAGTATAAAGTAAAGAAGCTTTTAGGAAAAACAGTTCCCCAATATTATTCGTTGAAAGAAATAAACGACAGGCTTTTGCTTCACATTATTTCGTTTTACCATACATATCCTTATTCTTTTAAAATCGATAAAAATCTGAAAAGTATCCGTTTTAAAATAAAAAAATAAGAAAGATTTAATTTCATTATTTTTACTCAAATCTAAATAAAAATGCCTCAAGTAATTCTGATTTCTCAAGTACCATTGCCTTATTCTACTATTGGAAGTTGGACAACTTTGTATCATAATTATTTGACCAATAAGCATCAGGTTGATTATATAATTTGTGAAAAACCAGAAAATTTCTATTCTGAAATTGAATACGGAATTGTTAGCAATACATATCTTTTTAAACTTCAAAAAAAACTTCAAAAAAAGAAATACCTGGGATATTTTCAAGAACTCGAAAAAATTCTCGAAAAGGAAGAAAAATTCATCATTCAAATCATTGATAATTTCGGAATTGTAAAACCACTTATTGATTTTTTAGAAAAAATCGGGAAGAGGAATAAGTGTTATCTTCAGTTTTTTTATCACGGTTTTGCACCATTTCATGAAAACTTTCATGGAAGATGGTTTTATAAAGCAATTGATGAAATGGTTTTATTAACTTATGATTCTTATAAAGTCCATAAAGAATATTATACTATTCTAGCCACAAGATTTTCTGTTTTGCACAACGGAATTGACACTTCTAAATTTCATAAAGTAACTTCCGATAAAAAAGAAGAGTTAAAGAAAGAATTAGGTATTACAAATAAAAAAATCTTTGTTTGGTGTTCACAAGATCGCCCGAAAAAAGGATTGGATTTTATTTTAAATGTTTGGAAAAGAATAAACAAGCAAAATCAGGATGCTGTTCTTTTAGTAATTGGCGCAAATCGTGAAACGGCAATCGACGGGGTTTCTTTTTTAGGAAGAATACCCAATACAGATTTACCAAAATATTATCAGATTGCAGATTGTTATTTGTTTCCTACGTTGTGGCATGAAGGATTCGGATTGAGTTTGATTGAAGCACTACATTGTGGTTGTTATTGCATTGCGTCTGCAAACGGAGGTGTTCCTGAAGTTTTACAATATGGAAAACTCGGAAAATTGATTGAAAATCCAAATTTTATTGAAGAATGGATTTTGGAAATTGAATCATTTTTGAATGAAAAGGAAACGTACAATAATATAATTCCAGAACATTTGTACTCGATGCAAAATTGGAATGATGGAATGAATTTAATTATTGAAAACGCAAAAAAGAATTTCAGTTAAATGAAAACTATTGCCATAATTCCAGCACGCGGAGGTTCTAAAAGACTGCCAGAAAAAAACACCAAATTATTGGGGAATATTCCTCTTTTGGCGCATTCTATTTTATATGCAAAACAAAACAGTGACCTAATAGATGAAATTTACGTTTCAACCAACGATGAGGAAATAAAAAAGGTAGCATTGCAATATGGTGCCAAAGTTATAGATCGCCCAGAGATTTTATCAGGAGATTTGGAACCAACTATTTCGGCATTGAAACACGTTTTAGAATCCATTGAAGGTGATATCGAAAATGTGATTTTATTGCAGCCAACCAATCCATTACGTCCAGAAAATTTACTAAAAGAAGCATTTGATTTTTATTTAAAAGGAAATCATGATAGCTTATTTACAGTTTCTAGAAATCATCAGAAATTCGGTAAAATAAGAGAGGGTAAGTTTATTCCTTATAATTACGAAATCGGGCAGAGAAGTCAGGATTTAGAGCCTCTTTTTTATGAAAACGGTTTACTTTACATAACAAAATCAGAAAAAATTTTAAACGATATAATTATATCAAAAGATGCTTTTCCATTTGAGATAAATCATACTTTTGCCGGCGTAGATATTGATACGCAGGAAGATTTTGACTACGCTCAATATTTATACAAAAACATTAAATAGATGAATCCATACATTGAAATAGCAGGCCGTAAAATTGGTCCGGATTATCCACCTTTAGTAATTGCCGAAATCGGAATCAATCATGAAGGATCACTTCAAGTTGCCAAAGAAATGGTAGATGCCGCTCAGAGAGCAGGTGTTGAGGTGGTAAAACATCAAACGCATATCGTTGAAGACGAAATGACCGGAGCTGCAAAAAAAGTAATTCCCGGAAATGCTGATGTTTCTATTTATGAGATTATGGAACGTTGTTCGTTAAATGAAGCAGAAGAACTCGAACTTAAAAATTATGTGGAAAGTAAAGGCATGATTTTTATTTCGACACCATTTTCTCGTGCTGCAGCCGAAAGATTAAAGAAATTTGATGTTCCTGCTTATAAGATTGGATCTGGAGAATGTAATAATTATCCGCTTTTGGAGCATATTGCCTCTTTTGGAAAACCTGTAATTCTAAGTACAGGAATGAATACTATTGAAAGTATAGAAAAAGCAGTTGCTGTTTTCGATAAATATAATGTTCCAGTTGCCTTATTGCACACAACAAATTTATATCCAACTCCAATTCATTTGGTTCGATTTGGTGCAATGGTCGAATTGAATCAGGCTTTTCCAAACAAAGTTTTTGGCTTAAGCGATCACACTTTAAATAATAATGCTTGTTTAGGAGCCGTAGCGCTTGGAGCCAGCATCTTAGAACGACATTTTACAGATCATATGCAGCGCACAGGTCCGGACATTGTCTGTAGTATGGATGAAAATGCTTGTAGAGAATTAATTATTGGATCTGCAGAAATCGCTCAAATGCGTGGTGGAACAAAAAAACCGGCAGATGAAGAACAAGTAACAATCGATTTTGCTTTTGCAACAGTATGTTCCATCGCTCCAATTAAAAAAGGAGAAATCTTTACCAAAGAAAATATTTGGGTTAAACGCCCAGGAACTGGTAAAATTCTAGCTGAAAATTTTAATGATGTCTTAGGAAAAACAGCATCAAGAGATATTGAAAACGATGAGCAATTAGATTATAACGATTTAAACTAATGGATAATTTATACGATTTAGATAAAAAATTTGCATACGAAAACGGATTTTATGCCACAGCAGATCCATCAAGATTCAGCAAATTTATTACTCATTTAGAATTTTTTAAACAAACTTCGAATGTTCGTGGAGAAATAGTAGAGTTTGGTATTTTCAAAGGAAACTCGTTTTTTAGATGGATTAAATTTCGTGATTTACTTGAGCAGACGAATAGTCGAAAAGTAATTGGATTTGATATTTTTGGCGACTTTCCAGAGGCAAATTTTGAAGAAGACAAAGAAAAAAGAGATGCATTTGTAAAAGAAACCAATGGAGGAAAAAGCATATCATTGGAGGAAATAAATGATCTTTTGGAAAAGCAAGGTTTACATAAAAATGTAGATATCATTAAGGGCGATATTTTAGTAACCTTAGATGAATATTTGGATAAAAATCCACATCTTAAAATTTCGCTTCTGCATATCGATGTTGATTTATACGAGCCAACAAAACATATTCTGGAAAAACTATATCAAAGAGTTACTACAGGAGGAATAATCATATTGGATGATTATGGAGCTTTTGCTGGAACGAATAAAGCAGTAGACGATTTTTTTCAAAACAATGCTGAAATTAAGAAACTTCCTTTTTCTCACGCTATTTCTTATATCGTCAAATGATGAAAAAAATCCTTTTTTTGACTGGCACAAGAGCCGATTTCGGAAAAATAAAATCATTAATCTCAATTCTTGAAAAACAAAAAGAATTTGAGGTTTTTGTTTTTGTAACCGGCATGCATTTACAGCACGAATATGGTTATACTTTAATCGAGATCGAACGATCCAATTTTAAAAATATACACACTTTCGTGAATCACACGCACGAAACCACAATGGATCTTACTCTTGCCAAAACTATTGAAGGATTTTCAAGTTATTGTAATACCATAAAACCAGATATGATAGTGGTTCACGGTGATCGTGTGGAGACTCTTGCCGGAGCTATTGTAGGTTCTCTCAACAATATTTTGGTAGCACATATTGAAGGTGGTGAAGTCTCAGGAACTGTTGATGAGCTGATCAGACACAGTGTAAGTAAATTGAGTCATATTCATTTTGCATCAAATGCTGAAGCTGAAAAGAGATTGATTCAAATGGGAGAAATAAAAGAATCTGTTTTTACAATTGGTTCTCCAGATATTGATATTATGTTTTCAGATCAATTACCAGATTTGAATACAGCAAAAGACTATTATAAAATTCCGTTTAACGATTTTTCTATCGTAATGTTTCATCCCGTGACTACCGAAATCAACGACATGAAACAATATGCTGAAAATTTTGTTGCGGCTTTGCTAAAAGACAATCATAATTATGTGGTTATTTATCCCAATAATGATTTGGGAAGCAAATTTGTTATGGATGCCTACGAAAAATTGAAAGGAAATGATCGATTTAAAATTTTTCCTTCCCTTCGATTTGAATACTTTTTAACACTTTTAAAGAACAGTCAATTCATCATAGGAAATAGCAGCGCCGGAGTTCGAGAAGCACCTTACTACGGAATTCCAATTATAAATATTGGTACAAGACAGAAAAATAGAGCAGTTCACGCAGATATTATTAATGTTGATTATTCTGAAAAAGAAATTACAGAAGCGCTTTCTATTATTGATTCTCATAAAGTACGAAAAACAGACAATGATTTTGGACAAGGAAATAGTGCCGAATTATTTCTTAATTGCCTGCAGAAATCGGATATTTGGCAGCTCAATCATCAAAAACAATTCAGAGACAGTTAATGCCTAAAAAGATTTTTATTTTACTGCCAGATGGCGTTGGACTTCGAAATTTTGCTTTTTCTAATTTCTATAAAATAGGACTAGAAAAGAAATTCGATATAACCTACTGGAACAATACGCCTTTTGATTTAACAAGTTTAGGTTTTAATGAAATCAAAATCAAAAATGCTAAATCGGACCCATTTACGGACAGCTATAAAAATGCACGTAAACACATCGAGCTCAATCTGAATAAAAAAGCAGATAACGACGCTGTTTATGATGCTTACCGCTTTCCTTTGTCATATAAAAATGTAAAAGCAGCAATAAAAAGCTACTTTGCGAGATTTCTAATTGAATTTTATAATTCGGAAAAAGGATTAAAAAAAATTAGAGAAAAAATGAAAGTCCGTGAGTCCAAAACGGAATTTTATCAGCACTGTTTAGAAACGCTTCAGAAAGAAAAACCTGATTTTGTATTTTGTACCAATCAGCGTCCTGTTTTAGCAATTCCTTCAATAGAAGCGGCAAAAGCACTAAAAATACCAACAGGAACTTTTATTTTTTCGTGGGATAATTTGCCAAAAGCAACTATGGTGGTCGAAACCGATTATTATTTTGTCTGGAGCGAACACATGAAAGCGGAGCTTAAGAAATATTATCCGTACATACAGGAAAATCAGATTTTTGTTGTTGGAACACCTCAGTTTGAAAGTCATTTTGATGAGGGTATTATTGTGGATAAAGAGACATTTTTTAAGAATCATCAACTGGATTTCAATAAAAAGTACATTTGTTATTCAGGCGATGATATTACAACCTGCCCAGATGATCCTCAATATTTATCTGATGTTGCTGATGCAGTTAGAAAAATAAACGAAGAAGGGAATTCTCTTGGAATATTGTTCAGACGTTGTCCGGTGGATTTTTCTGCAAGATACGATGAGGTTCTAGGAAAAAATAAAGACATAATAGTGCCAGTTAGTCCAATTTGGGAGAAAATAGGTTCGGGATGGAATACTGTTTTACCAACACAAGATGATGTTAAGTTGCTTGTCAATACCATTTTTCATACAGAAATGGTCATAAATTTAGGATCTTCAATGGTATTTGATTATGCTTGTTTGAAGAAGCCATGTGCTTTTTTAAATTATGATGTTCCAAATAAATTAGATTCGAATTGGTCGGTTTCTAAAGTTTACAATTTCATTCATTTTCGATCAATGCCGAATCAAAATGCCGTTATTTGGCTGAATTCTGCAGACGAAATTGCTGCTAAAATTAAGGATGGATTGGAGAAAAACGAAACTTTAGAAAGTGTTCAAAATTGGTTCGAAATTATCAATCAACAACCTCCAAAGGCTGCTTCAGAGAGAATTTGGAAATCAATAGAAACAATTCTTACTATTTAAAAATTTTGATATAAATCAAATAAATTTATGTTTTTCAATTCTCTGGCTTTCGCCATTTTTTTACCAATCGTTTTTTTTCTCTATTGGTTTGTTTTCAACAAAAATAAAAGCACACAAAATGCTTTATTAATTGTTGCAAGTTATTATTTCTATTCTTGCTGGGATTGGAGATTCCTGTTTTTATTGGTTTTTTCTACTTTTTTGGATTATTACACTGGAATACAAATCGAGAAAAGCGATTCGGATAAAAAAAGGAAGTTTTGGTTTTGGCTTAGTGTTTTAGTCAATTTAGGATTTCTTGGAATTTTCAAATACTATAATTTCTTTGCCAATTCGTTTGCAGAAATGTTTACTTCTTTCGGATTTAAAGTAAGTCCGATTTTATTAAACGTTATTCTACCGGTCGGAATTTCATTCTACACTTTTCACGGTTTATCGTACGTTATTGATATTTATTACAAAAGAATAAAAGCCGAATATAATTTCATAGATTATTCTTTGTTTGTGAGTTACTTTCCGCTTTTAGTGGCAGGACCAATAGAAAGAGCGACACATTTATTACCAGAAGTAAAGGTAAAACGCGAATTTAATTTACAAAAGGCAAAAGAAGGCGTTTATCAAATCGTTTGGGGATTGGTAAAAAAAGTGGTTATTGCAGATACTTGTGCTGTCTATGCAAATGCCATTTTTGATCATTATCCTTCAATGAATTCCTTTTCTCTGATTTTAGGTGCCATTTATTTTGCTTTTCAGATTTACGGAGACTTTTCAGGATATTCCGATATTGCTCTGGGAGTTTCTAAATTGTTTGGTTTAGACTTATTAAGAAACTTTAATTATCCTTATTTTTCAAGAGATATTGCCGAGTTTTGGCGTCGTTGGCATATTTCACTTTCATCTTGGTTTCGCGATTATTTATATATTCCGTTAGGAGGAAGTAAAGGCGGACTTTGGATGAAAATCAGAAACACCTTTATCATCTTTATTGTCAGCGGATTTTGGCATGGAGCCAATTGGACTTACATCGTTTGGGGATTTATCAATGCTGTTTATTTTCTCCCTTTATTGTTATCCAATAGTAATAGAAATAACATCGATTCGGTTGTTTTAAAATGGAATCTCGATTCTGTAAAAGTATTGTTCAGCATTCTGACCACATTTTTATTAACCTGTATTGCGTGGGTGTTTTTTAGAGCCAGAACAATTACCGATGCGGTTTTGTATTTAAAAAGGATCGTGACAGATAAAAATTTTGCATTCCAATATTTGGATAACGAAAGGTATAATTACGAATTGTTATTGATGATTGGTGTATTTGTTTTGGTTGAATGGAATAACAGAACCAAAGTGGAGCCCATTTCCGGAAAAAGAAGCATGCTGAAAATGGCATTGGCAATTTTAGCCATAATTGCTTTTGGAACGTATTCAGACTATAAAGAATTTATTTATTTCCAGTTTTAATGAAGAAGTTTTTACTCTATATATTTAAAATTTTTATTGTAACGCTTTTAGTCGCTGTTCTTCTTGACGGATTGTATACCTACGTATTTATGCAGTCAAAGAATCGAGGGAAAGTTGAAGCGGTTGTAAACTCGAAAGAACAAAAATACGATGTTGTCATTTTAGGTTCGTCTAGAGCCAATAATCATTTTGTATCGCAAATGTTTGTTGACAAAGGGTTAAAGACTTTCAATTATGGAATGAGCGGCGGTCATTTATTCGAAGCTTCATTAATGCTGAAATTAATGCTGGAGAGAAAGTATGAAATCAAAAATGTTATTCTCGAAGCAGATCTTAATCTTTCCAACGATCAGGAATCTGAAGGTGTTGCGGCTAAATTTTTGCCTTACATTCATTCTTCAGAAGTTATAAAAGAGCATTTTTCACCAGAAGCAAACTTCAAAGAACTGTATTATATCCCTTTTTACAGATATATAAAATTTGATTCTAAAATTGGTTTTCGTGAGGTATATAAAATTGCCCAAAACGAAAAAACAAATGCTTTAGACAATTTAGGATTTTATCCGTTAGAAAAACATAAAAACGGAAATATGAAAAACAACATTGTCAATCTGAATCCGTTACCGCATAATAAATACTACGAGGAAATTAAAGACATTTGTAAAAAGAACAACATTAATTTTATTGCAGTTATGACTCCAATGTGCGAGAATGTTGTCGGCATGAATTATTTTGATAAGGTTAAAAAAGCTTATCCAGAAATTCATAATTACGAAAATGTTGTGATAGAGAATAAGTATTTTTCTTCTTGTGGACACATGAATGATAAAGGAGCTAGGTTGTTTACAGCCAAAATTATTCATGATTTTTTTCCAAAAAAATAAATTAAGAGGAGAAATTCATTTATGGAATTAAGAAAATTTATACTTTATGTCGTAAAAATCATTTTTCTGACTTGCCTTTTGGCACTAATCTTAGATCAAACGTATACTTATGTTTTCCTGAATTCAAAACATAGAGGTAAAATAGAAGATGTCTATAATTCTCAGGCAGAAAAATACGATGTAGTTATTCTAGGATCATCGCGCGCAAATAATCATTTCGTGGCACCAATGTTTGAAGAAAGAGGTCTTAAAACGTATAATTACGGAATGAATGGAGCAAATTTATTTGAAGCTTCGCTAATGCTAAAATTGATGATAGAAAGAAAGTATCAAATTAAAAATATAATTCTTGAAACTGATGTAAATCTTTGCTTTGACAGAAATTCAGAGGGAGTTTCGGCAAAATTTTTACCTTACATTCTTAACTCTAGCACAATAAAGAATCATTTTTTAAATAATAGTGACTTTAAATATATATATTATATTCCTTTTTACAGATACATTAAAAACGAAACAAAGATTGGATTTAGGGAAACATTCTTTACAGCCATTCATAAAAGGGGAGGGAATTTAGATAAAAATGGATATCTCGCTTTGCTTGAGACCTCAAATACCGGAATGAAAAACAACATTTCTAATTTGAATCCGTTGCCTCACAATAAATACTATGAGGAAATTAAAGACATTTGCAAAAAGAACAATATTAATTTTATAGCAGTTATGACTCCAATGTGCGAAAATACTTTGGGTATGAACTACTTTGATAAAGTTAAAAAAGCTTATCCGGAAATTCATAATTACGAAAATGTTGTGGTCGAAGACCGATATTTTTCTTCCTGTGGGCACATGAATGACAATGGCTCTAGATTGTTTACAGCCAGAATTTTAAAAGACTTTTTTAATAAATAATATGCATATTGCTTTTTTAACTCCCGAATTTCCACACCAAGAAACTTTACCATCAGGTGGATTAGGAACAAGTATAAAAAATCTTGTTTCAGCATTGACAAGGGAGAATGTCAAAGTAACCGTATTGGTTTATGGGCAAAAAGAGCAAAAGATCATTGAAGAAAATAATGTTCGAATCCATTTAATTGACAAGAAAAGCTATAAATTTTTGGGATGGTTTTTTCATCGAAAATACATCAATAATTATTGCAATTCGATTATAAAAAAAGAAGGTATTGACCTTATAGAAGCACCCGATTGGACAGGAATAACTGCTTTTATGAATTTCAAAATCCCATTGATAATCCGATTGCATGGAAGCGACACTTATTTCTGTCATTTAGAAAATAGAAAGCAAAATCGTAAAAATTTTTGGTTTGAAAAAAACGCAATCAATAGAGCAACCGCATTTATTGCACCAACGAAGTTTGCAGGAGAACTTTCTAAGAGCCTTTTTAAAATAAAAGATAAAACGATTGCCACAATCCATAATGGACTGGATCTTCAAAATTTTGAAAATTACGCACCAGAAGAGTTTGGAAAAAATGTGATACTCTACATCGGCACTTTAATTAGAAAAAAAGGTGTTTTAGAATTGCCTGAAATTTTTTCTAAGGTTAGAATGCGTTTTCCAAATTCAAAATTAGTTTTGATAGGAAATGATTCTTTGGATGTAAATACGAATTCAACATCAACTTGGGAACTAATGAAGAATCTGTTTTCCAAAGACGATTTGAAAAATGTAGATTATTTGGGTAAAATTCCATACAACCAAATTCACGAATATATCAGAAAAGCAAATGTTTGTGTGTTTCCAACTTTTGCAGAAACATTAGGAATGGTAACTATTGAATCGATGGCATTGCAAAAAGCAGTTGTAAATAGTAATATCGGATGGTCTAAAGAACTAATCATAGACGGAGAAAGTGGTTTTTTGGTACATCCGTCAAATCATGATTTGTATGCAGATCGAATTATGGAGTTGTTCGAAGATCAATCACTTTGTATTGAAATAGGAAAAAAAGCCAGAATTAGAACAGAATCTAATTTTGATATCCATAAACTGGTAAAAGAAAATATAGCATTTTATAAAAAAATAATTCATCAGAAAAGCTAATGATAACTGTTTATCATCAAAATAATAAAGTTGTAAAAGTATGCAACGATGAAAAGGTGATTTCATTGGAAAACTCTTTTAGCATTGCCATAACTTTAATGGCATTTGCAAAAGAATTTCCTTTAGAGAGAATAATCTGGTGCCATGCTGATCTGGAAAAGAATGTAAATTGGAATGCTTTTGATAGCATTTTTCATCATAATAAAATTATGGCATCTTTTAACTGTACAACAGATGATTATCTTCTAGATGGTATAGGTTATATTGATGATTCTATTTTTATAAACGTAAATAAAAATGTTAGTTACCCAACCTGGTTGGCAAGTAGTGCTATAGGAGGAATTAGTTCTGAAGTGCTTTTGCAGTTTGAAAATAAAATTAAATTAGATAAGAATTTTGATTATTTCCTGCACAGTTTATCCAAATTAGGACGTTCAAAAGGTTTGTTTTGCTATTCTGAACCTAAACTTTTGGTTGATAGAACAAAATCAGTTCCAACTCAAAAAGCTACGATTTATAAAGTATTTCAGTTTACAAAACAACATTACCGAAAACGTTGGGTATTTCTCTTGTTTCTGAATCTGGCAATTTATGAAAAGCGTTTTCCTTTAATACCTTTTTTACTTTCTCTTCGATTTAAAAATAGAAACAAAATTGATTTCGACTTCACTGATATGCCGATTCAGTCAAATTTGAAAATTATAGGAGAGAAGACTATCGATGTTATTATTCCGACCATAGGAAGAAAAACATATTTATACGATGTTTTAAAAGATTTAGCGCAGCAAACCCATTTACCAGAGAATGTAATAATTATTGAGCAAAATCCGCTGCTGGATAGTAAAAGCGAATTAGATTACCTAACCACAGAAAAATGGCCTTTTCAGATTAAACATATTTTTACCCATCAGTCGGGTGCCTGCAATGCTAGAAATCTAGCCTTACAACAAGTTACGAGAGAGTGGGTTTTTTTAAACGATGACGATAATAGATTTGATCAAAATTTGATTAATGATGTTTTTAATAAAATTGAACAGTTAGGTAATCCGGTTATAACGACATCTTATTTACAAAAAAATGAAAAGTTGGTTTTCAAAACAACACATCAAACCGATATTTTTGGTTCTGGAAATAGTTTTGTTAAAAAAGGTTGCTTAGACGAGATTACTTTTTCTAAAGCTTTAGAATTTGGTTACGGAGAAGATTTCGATTTTGGTATGCAATTAAGAAATAAAGGTTTTGACGTAATTTATGTGGCCAATCCGTCTATTTTGCATCTAAAAGCACCATCTGGAGGTTTCAGAATAAAACATCAATTTGAATGGGAAAAGGAGAAAATACAGCCCAAGCCATCGCCTACAATAATGTATATTAAACAGAAATATTTGAATGAAAAGCAGATTTTAGGTTATAAATTGGTCTTGTTTTTCAAAATATTAAAAAAAGAATCGCCTTTTAAATTGTTTACGGCATACAAATCTCTTGAAGAAAAATGGAATGCGAGTTTAAAATGGAGTAAGAACTTATAAATTCTTAAAACATAAAGTTTAATGTTGAAAGTTTACACGGATCATAATTTTTTAAATAAAGACAATAGAAGGGAAATTTTTCCTTTATTGTTTGATATTGTCTATCTTCCAAATGACAAGACGAAACAAAATTTTGACTTAACCAATTCGCTTTTAGAAGCTGATGTTGCTATTTTTCCCGTAGATATTATTTCATTTTTAAAAAAAGACAAAACTGATTTTTTAAATAAATGGATAGAAAAAGTTTCAAAATTTGATATTCCGATCTGGGTGTATGCTGGTGGCGATTTTGGATTTACTTTTGAACATACAAAGGTGACCACTTTTAGATTAGGAGGTTTTGATTCAAAATTGAGTGTAAGGTCCGAGATAATGCCTTCTTTTGTGAGTGATCCCTATAAGGAGGTTTTAAAAAGTGATTTTTTTACTATTTCAAAAGAAACGAAACCGCATATTGGTTTTGTAGGCAATGCAAACGGAACTTTTACTAAATGGGTAAAAGAGTTTCTTTTATATTTTAAAAGGAACATAATTGATATAAAAAATCCGGAAGATTATCATCCTTTTTATCCTGCAAGTAAAAAGAGATTCAGCTTGCTTAGAAAAATTCAAAAAGACGAAAAAATTCAAGATAATTTCATTTTTAGAAATAAGTACAGAGCAAGAGATTTGAATATTGAAAAAACAACAATGGAGTTTTTTAAAAATATTCAGGAAAGTCTATATGTTTTCTGCCTGCGAGGAAATGGTAATTTTTCTGTTCGATTTTATGAAGCTTTAATAATGGGAAGAATTCCAGTTTTGATTGATACCAATGCGAGACTTCCGCTAGAAGATTTGATTGATTGGAAAAAACACTGTTTAATCGTTTCTGAAAATTCTATAATTGAAGATTTGTTGCGATTTCATTCTTCCAAAACCGAAGCAGAACTAAAAGAAATGCAGGAAAATAATCGAAATTTAGTATTCGAAAAATTAAATAGAATTGATTATTTCATTCAAATGGCTAATATTCATTTAAAAAAGAAATGAAATTCTCTTTAATTATTTGCACTTACATGCGCCCGGATGCATTGCTGAAATTGCTGATTTCTGTTCAGGATCAAATTTTATATCCAAATGAAATTTTGATCATTGATGGATCTTTGGATGAAAGAACGAAAAAGGTTTTAAAAGAGAATAATTTCGAAAATCTGAAATACTTCATGGTTTCAGAACAAGACAGAGGATTAACAAAACAACGAAATGTTGGAATTTCTAAGGTCAATCCTACTAATGATTTTGTTTGTTTTCTGGATGATGATATTGTTTTGGAGCCTTCCTATTTTGAAAATCTATTACATACATACCATTTATTTCCCGAAGCTTTAGGTGTAGGAGGTTATATTGACAATGAAATTAAATGGGAAAAGACGTCGGAAAATTATACCCCAAAAATTAATGAGTTTTATTTTGACGGTTGGAAACGTAAGGATGGAAGCCGTTTTGTTTTAAGAAAAAAGTTGAATTTAGATAGTGACTGTGCACCAGCTTTTTCACCTTTATTTTCTCATGCTAGAAGCGCTGCATTTTTGCCACCTAGTAATAAAATTTATGAGGTTGAACTATTAATGGGAGGTGTTTCATCATTCAGAAAATCAGTTTTTAATGACTTTACCTTTTCAGATTATTTTGAAGGATATGGACTTTATGAAGATGCAGATTTTTCATTAAGGTTGGCTAAAAAAGGTCCATTATATATAAATACATCAGCAAGATTAAATCATTTTCATGTCGCTTCAGGAAGACCCAATCTATATAAATATGGTAAGATGGTAGTAGTAAATGGCTGGTATGTTTGGCGTGTAAAAAATCCGAAGCCAATAATAAAAGACTCACTAAAGTGGCACTGCATAACTTTGCTTTTGATTATCCTTAGATTTAGCAATATCTTTACAACTAGAAAACGAAAGGAAGCTTTTAGCGAATCAGTTGGAAGAATAATCGGATGGTTACAGGTTTTAATAAGAAAATAATAAATTAAGTAATGTTGCAAAATATAATACATCCTGATTCTCACGCAAAATTAAAAGAGATTTCTAAGGACTTTTATGTTTTTGAAGATAATTCGGAACTCCCAATTCACAATGGAATTCCGATATTATTAGGTTCACAATCTATTTTTAATCAAAACGATATTATTAATTCCAAAACAACAACACAAGATCGTTCTCATTTAGACACTTCGAATGTTAAGAATTATATTAGAAGAAAATTACTTCCTTCACTTTGTACAGATTTTAATTTAGATAAAAGATACGAAACGTTCAACAAATTAATTTCTAGAGGTGGTAAAATTTTAATATTAGGGGCTGGAGAAAAAATCGATTATTATAAAAATATCTTTTCTGGTTGTGAAGTGATTACTTCTGATGTACACAATCAATTTAGTCCTGATTTTATTTTCGATGGCCATTTTATACCTTTTGCGGATGAAACTTTTGATGGAGTTTTAGCGGCGCAAGTTATTGAGCATACCATAAATCCTTGGAAATTTTGTACAGAATTACAAAGGGTTGTAAAAGTGGGTGGATTTCTTCAAATTGAGGCTCCTCAAAGTTTTCCATATCATGCGCAACCATACGATTTTTTCAGATTTACTTTCACCGGAATGAGAAGTTTGTTTCCGGAATGTGAAGTTGTAAAAGCAGAATTAACAGAAGGGAATGCTTCAAATGTTGCTGTTACTTTATCCAATTATTTTGTAAATCTTAGTTCACAAAAAATAATTAGAAGCGCTTGGTTATTTGTAACAAGGATACTTTTTGGCTGGATCAAATATTTAGATTCCAGAAATGGAGTGCCAAATAAAAGGAATGTTTCGATGCCAAAAGGATATGCTTTTACATTTAAAAAAGACAACATCAAAAGAAGCTCAAAAGATTTACTAAAAGAGTTTTACCATTTGAAAAAATAAAGGAAAATCTTCTTAAGTAAAGATTTAATACGCAATTAATGAAGTTCGCGATTATAACCCATGTTGTTCACATACAAAAAGATAACCAGTATTTTGGATATTCTCCTTACGTTCGTGAAATGAATATTTGGCTGAAATATGTCGATGAGGTGATTATTGTCGCTCCTTTGTCTTTCAAAGAAAAGGTATCTGAAATTGATAGTTGCTACGATTTTAAAGGTATTGATTTTAGAGCAATTCCGAATTTTAATTTAACCAGTTTAGCGAATGTTTTAAGTTCGATATTCAAGTTGCCTTTAATTTTCTGGAAAATATTTTGGACTATCAAAGCAGCGGATCATGTTCATTTGCGTTGCCCTGGAAATGTGGGGTTAATTGGGTGTTTAGTTCAGATGTTTTTTCCAAAAAAAATAAAAATAGCAAAATATGCAGGAAATTGGGATCCTAAAAGTAAACAGCCATTTACTTATCGTCTTCAAAAATGGATTCTGAACAATACATTTTTAACACGAAATATGCAGGTTTTGGTCTACGGAGAATGGGAAAATACAACGAAAAATATTAAACCATTTTTTACTGCTTCTTATGCGGAAAAGGATAAATTGCCTATCCAAAAATTAGACATAAGAGAGAAAATCAATTTTGTTTTTGTCGGAACTTTATCGCCTGGAAAAAATTCGTTGTATGCCATTCAATTAGTTGAAGATATTCGAAAGCAAGGATATGACAGTTTTTTGGAATTATACGGAGAAGGACCGGAACGTAAAACTTTAGAGGATTACATCATTGCAAATCAACTTGAAAAATACATTTCGCTAATGGGAAATCAAAATCAGCAAAAAGTTACTCAAGCCTATCAAAATAGTCATTTTGTAATTCTGCCATCAAAGAGTGAAGGCTGGCCAAAGGCATTGGCAGAAGGAATGTTTTGGGGATGTATTCCAATTGCAACGGCTATTTCCTGCGTGCCTTTTATGTTGGATTATGGAGAAAGAGGCCTTTTATTGAATAAAGAATTAAAATCTGATAGCCAACAGCTGAAAGATATTTTAAATAGCACAGAACATTTTAATCTCAAAAGAGAAAAAGCATCAGAGTGGTCAAGAAAATATACTTTAGATACTTTTGAAACAGAAATAAAAAAGATGATAAAAGAATAGTATTGGTATGAAGAAATATATAATTGGAGCTTTATTTCTAGGAATTTTAACCTTGATTATAATAAATTACAGAACACCTTTTTTTGATAGAGATGCAGGTGGTTGGTCAGTAGGTTACGGTGAATCGAATGCATATCCTGAAAATATTAATGTAAAAGAAAATCAAATTTATTCTCTTGAGAAATTAAAAACTCAGAATGATAGTACAGGTTTTCTCGCGGATCCTTTTTTTGTAAAAGAGAAAGACACATTTTACTTATTTTTTGAGCAGCAAAAAGCAAAACCAAATGCCGATGTGGGCTTGTTGACTTCTGTAGACGGAAAAAATTATCAATATAGAGGTACAGTATTAACTCAGAAATTCCATTTGTCTTATCCACAGGTTTTCAAATATAAAAATGACTTTTATATGATTCCAGAATCAAAACAGGCCAATGCTGTTTTGCTGTACAAAGCGAATCATTTTCCTTTTGACTGGAAAATCTGCGATACTTTAATAAAAAATGTAAGACTTAAAGATCCGTCGATTTATTTGTCAGATTCCTTAAATGTGATGGTGGCATCAGATGATAAATTGAATATGTATGTCTATCAGGCAGATTCTCTTTTTGGTAAATGGAAATTGCATAAAAAACCAATTGCCTTATTAGGAACCGAGGCAAGAGCAGGTGGACGTTTTTTTGCAGACAAAAAGGGTTTGATACTGCCTGTACAAAACTGTTCTCACGGATATGGTTATGGCTTGTCTTTGTATCGTTTTCGTTTTAAGGCTGGATCGTATACTACCGAAAGGATAGCGCCTTTTTTCTTAAAAGCAGAAACAGGAATTAAAGAATTTAACGCTGGAATGCATCAATTCGATATTCAGAAAATAGATGACAATCGCTATTATTATGTTTATGATGGTAATAGATTAAATAGCGATGCGAAAAAAGTAAATATCTTTGGACCTTTAAAATGGACTTTTCTTGATTTAAAAAATTGGATACTAAACCAATGAGAATTATTCAGATTATAGATTCTTTAGATGCCGGCGGTGCAGAACGAATGGCTGTAAATTATGCCAACGCCTTGGTAGGCGAAATTGATTTTTCAGGATTGGTTGCTACACGTAAAGAAGGCCTTTTGTTGGATCAGATTCATCCATCGGTATCATATTTGTTTTTAAAAAAGAAAAAAAGAATAGATATTAATGCCATTTTAAGATTAAGAACATATGTTCTGAAAAATAAAGTAACCCATATCCATTCGCATAGTACATCATTTTTTCTGGCATTTCTATTGAAATTAACCTTGCCTTCGTTAAAAATCATAAGACATGACCATTATGGAAATAATGAATTTTTAGAAAACAGACCACATACTGTTTTAAGGTTTACAGCATTTTTCTTTGATGGCGTTATCACCGTAAATCAGAAGCTAAAAAACTGGTCTGAAAAAGTATTGAAATCAAAAAACGTAGTTTATTTCCCGAACTTTGCAGCTTTGGACTTAGACGTACAAGAAAATACAATTTTAAAAGGTTCTCAGGAAAGAAGAATTGTTTTATTAGCTAATTTAAGACCTCAAAAAGATCATTTTTTATTGTTGGAAGTGGCCAGGAAATTAAAGCAATCTCACAGAGAATGGAGTTTTCATCTGGTAGGAAAAGATTTTGACGACGATTATTCCAAAGAGATTCAAGCGAATATAAAAAAATACGAATTAGAAAAACAAGTGTTTCTTTATGGTTCTAAGAAAGACGTATCTAATATATTACATCAGGCAGAAATTGCGATTTTAACATCTAAATCAGAAGGATTGCCAGTTGCTCTTTTAGAATATGGACAAAATAAAAAAGCAGTAATTGTTACAAATGTTGGAGAAGTGCCGTTTATTATTCAAAATGGAATTAATGGCTTTATTGTAGAAAGTTCAAATGTAGAAGCGTTTTATCATGCTGTTGTAACATTTATTGAAAACGCAGAACTTCGAATAACCTTGGGAAATAATCTGTTTCAGACCGTTACAGCAAAATTGTCTGAAAAAGCAGTTATTAAAAAATATCTAAATTGGCTGCAAACAAATTAAAATGAAAAAAGAAGAAGTATCCTATATTTATCTAATCCTCATTCATGCTTTTTTTGCATTACTGATGTATGCGTTGCCATTTACTGCAAAGCTATATACTTTGGGTACATTTATTTTTGGTCTTTATTATATAATTAAAACCAAAAATAAAAACAATGAGGTGCTGATTATGTCGGCATATGTTGTCAGTATGGAAGTTTTGGTGAGAATGACCAACGGAATGATTATCAATGAAATTGGTAAATATTCGGTTTTGATCTATTTGTTCATAGGAATGATATATACTGGGTTTTCAAAAAAGGCATTTTTATACTGGATCTTTTTACTTTTGCTTGTTCCCAGTATAGTGCTGTCTACTTTTTCTTTAGATTTTGATACAAATATCAGAAAAGCAATTGCTTTCAATATCTCTGGACCTGTATGTTTGGGAATTTCAGCAGTTTATTGTTACCAGAGAAAAATATCATTTGACAGGATGAAAGATATTATTACTGCATTTTCTTTGCCTCTGGTTACAATGGTTATTTATCTTTTCTTGTATACGCCAAGTGTAAAAGATGTTATTACAGGAACGCAATCCAGTTTCGAAACTTCTGGAGGTTTTGGACCCAATCAGGTTTCAACTTTATTAGGCCTTGGAATCTTTGTTTTCTTTGTAAAACTGCTTTTTGATTCTAAAAGCAGAATCATGCAATTAATAAATTTCGGTTTTGTTTTAACCTTTGCTTTTAGAGGAATCGTAACTTTTTCGAGAGGGGGAGTTATTACGGCCGTAGTAATGGTAATTGTCCTCTTGGCGGTAATGTTTTTTCAAGCTAATTCAAGACTTAGACCGAAAATTGGATTAATTATATTGTTGTCTCTATTGTCTGGTCTGGGAGTTTGGGGTTATAGTTCTCTACAGACCCGTGGTCTTATCAATAAACGTTATGCAAATGAAGATGCTTTGGGGCGAAAGAAAAAAAGTCAGTTGAGTGGAAGGGAAATACTGATAGAAACAGAATTAATGATGTTTGTAGATAATCCAGTTTTTGGAATTGGAGTTGGTAAAAATAAAGAGTTGCGAAGACATGAAACCGGAATTGATTTGCCTACGCATAACGAAATAACTCGAATGTTGGCAGAACACGGTTCTTTAGGAGCTATTGGTTTGCTAATTC
This sequence comes from Flavobacterium potami, assembly GCF_020026915.1. Classification (GTDB taxonomy): domain Bacteria; phylum Bacteroidota; class Bacteroidia; order Flavobacteriales; family Flavobacteriaceae; genus Flavobacterium; species Flavobacterium potami. The sequence continues at coordinate 181,454 of NZ_JAINUY010000006.1, forward strand.
TTTTTTTTACACCAATGTTTTTATTTTTAAATAATCGTCAAAATATATTGGGACTTTCTTTCTTGGTATTTTGGCTCTTGACAATTAATCATGCGGCCATGCGAACCGCTGCGCCGGCATTTGTCTACGCATTATCTTTGCTTTATGTGCAGATTAAAATTCCGGATGAAACGGAAGTTTAATAGCCTATTTTATTTTTTTTACAATACATTTGTCCAGAATATGATTTAGCCCCAACAAATCAATTTTAAAAATAGAGTAGATGCCTACAAAGAGAAAAATGCATTTTGAGATTTCAGAGAGGAAAGTTCTTCTTTACCTTTTTGATGCATTATTTGTTTTTGCAGCCTTGCTTTCTCTAAGCCTTATATTTGACTATCATTATTATGTTTTAGATGATGGAAAATATTTAAAATCTTTTTTATTGATTGCTTACGTGTATATTTTTGGAAACATCTTCGAAATATACAATCTACAGACGGCAAGCAGTCAGTTCCAGATTCTACGTGGGGTTGTTTTAACATCGATAACCGCTATTACAGTATATTTACTGACGCCAATTTTATCGCCCGAACTTCCTAAGCAGCGATTAATTATCATCATTTTCTACTTTTCAATTTTAAGTTCGCTGTTATTATGGCGTTTTTTCTATGTTTATTTTTTGGCTTCTTATCGATTTGTGCAAAATGTAGTTTTAATTTGCGATCAGAATCAAGTAGAAGAATTGGTTTTAGGACTTGAAAATGTAGATCCGCATTATAAAATTGTTGGTTTTGTAAACTCCGATTCTGTAACCGATGAAAATTTGGATTTTCATTATGTGAAAGAAATAAAAAAAGAAGATTTAGAGCATTTTGTAATAACACACAATATCTCTGAAATTGTTATTGCATCGCAAAAAACAGACGGAATTACAGCTGATCTGTATCAGCAACTGCTTCATTTATTAGAAAACGGAAATATAATTCGGGAGTATACACAAGTATACGAAAGTAAAACACAACGAATTCCAGTACAGTATATTGGAAGAGATTTTTATAGATTTTTCCCGTTTAGCCGAAGTAATAATAATAGGTTGTATTTGTTGTTAATCCGTATAATGGAGCTTCTGTTTTCGTTATTCGGACTAATCATTTGCTTCATTTTTATTCCGATAATTTCAATCGCAAATACATTTGCTAATAAAGGAAGTCTTTTTTATACGCAGGAAAGAGTAGGTAAAAACGGAGTGGTATTTAAAATTTATAAGTTTAGAACCATGACGGCGAATTCAGAAACAGATGGTGCTGTTTTTGCAAAGCACGATGATAAAAGAGTTACTCCGTTTGGTAAATTTATGCGAAAATCAAGAATTGATGAGCTTCCTCAATTTATCAATGTTTTAAAAGGTGATATGGCTGTTATTGGCCCAAGACCTGAGCGTCCTTTTTTTGTTGAAGAAATCGCTAGTGTTATGCCTTTTTATGAAACTCGTCACGTTATTAAGCCCGGACTAACAGGCTGGGCACAGGTAAATTATTCTTATGGAGAATCGATAGAAGAAAGTTTGATCAAACTACAATACGATCTTTATTACATTAAACACAGAAGCGTATTTCTGGATTTAAGCATTACTTTTAAAACCATTACGACGGTTTTATTTTATCGTGGACAATAATTTTTAGATTATTGGAATTGGTCTTTTATTACGGATTCCGGTTCTTACTAAAAGTACACCAGTGGTAACAATTAATGGAAGCGTAATAAAGAAATGTGCTTTGTTAATCAAAAACAAAAAGTAAATCACTAAAAGAACAAAATTGATTAGTGATAATCTGTACGTCCATAATTTGTTTTTGAAAATCGAGAATAGGACTAAAACCAATAAAAGCGGATTGAAAAGTAATACATTATAATTCATCGCCAATTCATGGTGAAAAGAATAGAATCCCATGATCACGAAAAATATTCCAATTAAGGATAGAATTAAAAAGTAGATTTTATCAACCTTTTTGTCTCTTGCAAATATCACAAAAAGCAAAATGAACAAATAAGTATAAATATTATTCCACCACGATTTTGGAGTTTCTTTGGTGAATTCTAACAGAGTTTTGCTTTTACCCGCTAAAGGCTGGTTTTTAAATGTAGTTTTTTCTAAACTGTTTTTTAATTCAAAAGGAAGGAAAATCCTTGTTCCCATTTGATCGACTTTAGTTCCAAAGATAATGCTGGTTCCCAATTGATCATAAAAATGACCATCAAAATAAGGAAACAAAATAGATCGATACGTCTTATCTGTATCTTCTTTTTTTGTGATAACATTTTGACCTAACGATTTATTGATCACATCTACAACCATCGAAGTACAGTTTTTATCAATAAATTTATAAGTATAATAGCGATCTTCAGATGCTAGAACTGCATTTAGTTCGTCAAAAAGTTTCTGTTTCAAATCTAGAGGAATCAGTAATTCTTGTTCGAAAATACTTCTTTTCTCATACGTGTATTCATTATAAAAATCGGAGTAAGAATGTACAGTAGCAAAATATTGTAAATCTCCCTTAGCAAATTTCATTACGAAATTAGGCGTTCTAAAATCAAAAGTTCCGTAATTGTAAACAACGTCAAAATTGTTTCCCGGATCAGAAACTCTAATTCCGGTATGACCAAAGTAAGAATAGGTTTCATTGCCAAGTCCGCAAGTAAGAACACTTATTTTAGCATCTTTTGATAAAGGTAAACTTTGGCTAAAACCAATAAAACTAAATAAGAAGAATACAGTAAAAAGTGCTTTTTTGAACATGACAGTTTTCATGATTTAATTTTTTTAAAGATTTTATGGTTTTATAATTTACCTAAAGATTCCTAAATCGACTTTTAATGAGAAAATATTAGAATACAATGCTGTACTTTGATTTCCTAAATCGGTCAAGGCATAATCAATCTGAATTCCTTTGTATTTAAAACCCAAACCAATGTTAGGTTGAAAATTTACTTTTTCGGTATTATCTAATTGCATTACATTTTGAAAGTTTCCTGCTCCAGCTCGTACGAAAACCAAATCGGTATAACCAAACTCAAACCCTAGAGCTGGGTCTATACTTACTACTTTTGATGAAATAATATCGTTTGTTTGCTCGAATCGCATGTTTAAATTTGCAGAAGTTACAAGACTACATTCGTTGTGAAAATCAAATCTTTTTGAAACTCCTAATTGTGCTTTAGGTAAAGTAATTTCGGTACTTTCTGGTAATTCATTGTTCTCTCCTGGAATGGCGTTTGCAATTTTTGCATATTCCTCCTCATCAATATTCCAGACATTATAAGTTGTCGTAATGTCTCTAAGCATTAATCCGAACTTCCAGCCGTTTCTTTCAAACTGAAGTCCGACATCAAATCCAAATCCCCAGGAGTTAGCAAATTTTCCAATTACTCTTCGGATCACTTTGGCGTTTACACCATATTGAAATCCGTCAACAGGAAGTTTTCTCGCATAAGAAAATGTAAAACCATAATCGGCTGTAGAGAATAATCGAATTCTGTTATAGTCGATATTTCCTTGGCTGTCGATTAACTGTGTCGTATCCATGATATCATCCACACCAAAACGAATCATTGAGATTCCCCAAGCACTTCTGTCATCAATCGGACTAGCATAACCGATATAATCATATTGTGCAATATTCGCAAAATAACTGGCATGCATCAACGAAATTTGGTGGTCTTCAAGATGCGTTAAACCTGCCGGATTCCAGTAACCAGCATTCACATCACTGGTAGAAGCCGTAACAGCGCTGGACATTCCAAGTGCTGCGGCGTCAACTCCAATATTCATAAATTCATTCGAATATTTTCGAACGCTTTGTGCATACTGAAGTGTACAATTCCAGAATAATATAAACACTAAAAATTTCTTCAACGTATATGTTTTAGCAGATCAAGACCTGTTTTAATTTTTATCAAAAATATAATATTTTAGTCATCTTATAAGTTCCTTTCTTTAAATATTCTAAAAGTAAAGCCTAGAAATAAAAAACTCTTGAAAAAACTCGTTTTGCATCGAGTTATTATGCTAAATTTGTTCTCTGCCATTATCAAAATTTCAAACTATGAATATCAAAAAGCACATTCCAAATCTAATCACATTAATCAATCTTTTTTGTGGTTGTGTCGCAATTGTTTATGTTTCTCAGAATAACTATTTAATGGCGTTTTACATGGTTTGCTTAGGAATCTTCTTTGATTTCTTCGATGGTTTTTTTGCAAGACTATTCAAAGTTTCAAGTCCTTTAGGTTTACAGTTGGATTCTTTGGCAGATATGGTAACAAGTGGCGTAACACCAGGTTACGTAATGTACAGTATGTTTAACAACAGTGCACACGAATTCGGAACACATCCAGCAATTCCTTTCTTAGGTTTTATTATTACTTTGGGATCATGCTATCGTTTGGCTAATTTTAATATTGATACACGTCAGACAGATTATTTCATTGGATTGCCAACTCCGGCAAATGCATTGTTTATTTTGAGTCTTCCCTTGGTTATTTCATTTTCAGATTCTTTAATGATTTTGGAAATTTTGACCAATCAGTGGGTTTTATTGGTAATAACATTATGCAGTGCTTATATTTTGAATGCTGAAATTCCGTTGTTTTCTTTAAAAGTTAAAAAATTCAACTTGAAAGAAAATGCACTTCAAATTGTGTTTTTAACCATTTCAGTAGTAATGGTTTTATTGCTTCATTACATTGCGATTCCTCTAATTATTGCTTTTTATGTCTTATTGTCAATTGTGAATAATCTGTTTTTGAAAAAAAAGTAGTCCTGTTTAATGGCAAAAAAAACAACGTACCGCAAAACATATGCAAGAAAACCAGCTGGGAGATCTTTTCTCGGCAAGCTTTTTCGTGCTTTTATTTTGATTTTTTTTGCACTTCTTTTCATTGGAATAATTTATCATTACAGAAAAGGTTTAGCTTATTATTTAGGATTTAAATCTGAAAAAGTTCTAGATGAAGATGAGGTAGATAAACACCTTTCGGATGTTCGGAATATTCGTGTTCTTGAAAACCATAAAGGAAAAGTAATCGGAATTGACGTTTCTGAATTTCAAGGAAAAGTAGATTGGGAAGAAGTAGAAATTCTGGATGAAAAATATCCAGTTCAGTTTGTTTTTATTCGTGCGACCGCAGGAAATGATCGTGTAGACAGGCAATTTAAAAGAAACTGGGAAGGTGCCAAAGAGAATAAAATCATGCGTGGCGCTTATCATTATTATCGTCCAAATGAAAATTCGATAGAACAAGCCGATCTTTTTATCAAAACAGTAAAATTGAGGAAAGGAGATCTTCCGCCGGTTTTGGATATCGAAAAATTACCCAAAAACCAGCCTTTAGACAGTTTGAAAAAAGGATTGAAACGTTGGTTGAATAAAGTTGAAAAGCATTATCAAGTTCGCCCTATAATTTATTCTGGAGAAAGATATTATTCAGATTTCTTGAAGGAAGAATTCAGCGAATATCTTTTCTGGATTGCCAATTATAATTTCTACAGAGAAAAAATTGAAGATGATTGGTTGTTCTGGCAGTTTACAGAAAAGGCATCTTTACCAGGAATTAAACATCGAGTTGATGTTAATATTTACAACGGAGATATTGAACAGTTGCAGTTTATTACTGTTGAGTAGTTTTCAGTCGCAGTCGCAGTTTTCAGCATTCACTGTGACTGAAAACTGCGACTGAATACTTAAAACTCTAGTTTCTTTTTACGAAGCTCGAAGTTTTGTCCAAGATAAACACGACGAACCATTTCATCTTCTACCAATTCTTCTGGAACTCCTGCTTTTAGGATTCCTCCTTCGAACATTAAGTATGTTTTGTCAGTAATCGCTAATGTTTCCTGAACGTTGTGATCGGTAATTAGGATTCCGATGTTTTTATTTTTTAATTGTGCTACAATTCGCTGAATATCTTCAACCGCAACAGGGTCAACTCCCGCGAAAGGCTCATCCAATAAAATGAATTTAGGATCAGTTGCCAATGCACGTGCAATCTCCGTACGTCGACGCTCACCCCCAGAAAGTAAGTCACCTCGGTTGGTACGAATATGTTCTAAGCTGAATTCTTCAATTAAACTTTCCATTTTTGCGATCTGAGCTTCTTTAGAAAGTTTGGTTAATTGTAAAACACTCAGAATATTATCTTCAATGCTTAATTTTCTAAAAACAGAAGCTTCCTGTGCCAAATAACCAATTCCTTGTTGTGCACGTTTGTACATCGGATAATCAGTAATATTCAAATCATCTAGATAAATATTACCCTGATTTGGTTTTACCAATCCCACGATCATATAAAAAGACGTTGTTTTTCCTGCTCCATTTGGTCCCAAAAGGCCCACGATTTCTCCTTGATTTACTTCAACAGAAATTCCTTTTACAACACTACGTCCCTTATAGGTTTTGATTAAATTATCGGCTCTTAGCTTCATTTTTTTAATTAGATAATTAGATAATTTGAAAATGAGATAATTTACAAACTAGCTCAATTTTTAATTTTAAAATTTATTAGAAGAGGCAAATTAAAAGTAAAATAATCAATCAGATAAATGAATTAACAAATTATTGCATTTTCAAAATCAGATATTTGCGTTTGTGGAGCAATTATCTAATTATCTAATTGGCACATTTTCTAATTACTTTCCCTGTTCTTCTAGGGCTTCCCAGAATTCGTAAGCTCTTCTTAAATGAGGAATTACGATTGTTCCTCCAACAAGAGTTGCAATTCCCATTGCTTCCATCATTTCTTCTTTAGAAACACCTTCTTTGTAGCTCGTTTCTAAATGATATTTTACACAGTCGTCGCATCTTAAAACTGTAGAGGCAACTAAACCTAAAAGTTCTTTTGTTTTTACATCGAGAGCACCTTCCGCATAAGCGTTAGTATCTAGATTAAAAATTCGCTTTACAATTTTGTTATTGTCAGCTAATAATTTTTCGTTCATTTTAGAACGATAGTCATTAAATTCTTGAATGATATCAGACATTTTCTTTTAATTTATTTCTATAAACAACTTTTGAAATTAAAATACTTACTTCGTAAATAATTAACATCGGAATTGCTACAATGGTTTGACTTACTACGTCTGGTGGTGTTACAATAGCTGCAATAACCAAGATTAATACTACGGCATATTTCCAGTACTTTCTAAGAAATTCTGGAGTTACTAATCCTAATTTGGTCAAGAAATAAATTGCAATTGGTAATTCGAAAAAGATGGCACTCCCCAAAATACTTGTTTTTACCATTCCCATATAAGATTCCAGTGTAAACTGGTTTTTTACCACATCACTCACAGAGAAAGTGGCAACGAAATTTACCGACATCGGGATTACTACAAAATAACCGAACAATACTCCTAAAAAGAAAAGCAAAGAAGAAACAAAGATGAATAATTTTGCATTTTTTCTCTCTTTCTCATAAAGCGCCGGACTGATAAATTTCCAGATTTCCCATAAAATATAAGGAAAACTTAGAATGAAACCTGCCAAAAGACACATCCAGACAAAAATATTAACCTGTCCTTCCATTTCCGTATTTTGGATAATGAAATTCAGTTCTGTAATGCAAATGCTGTCTGCAAATCCTAATGAATGTGATAAGTCGCAAAACCAAACATACGTAAAGAATGTTGGTCTAATCGGACCTAAAATAATTTGATCAAATAAATAATCACTGATAAAATAAGTAACAAATGCCATTATGCATGTTGCAATTGTACTTCTAACTAATAACCATCTTAGTTCTTCAAGATGATCCAAAAATGACATCTCGCCAAGGTTTTTCTTTGCCATTATACGATTCCTTCTTTTAAAATGTCATGTAAGTGTAAAACTCCTTTGTATTCTCCTTCGTCGGCAACAATAAGTTGCGTAATAGAGAAATCTTCCAAAATATTCAATGCATCAACCGCCATAGTTTCTGAAGAAACCATTTTAGGATTTTTAGACATAATATCCCTTGCAGTCAAGTCCGCAATAGTATCTACGTCGTTTAGCATTCTTCGGATGTCTCCATCCGTAATAATTCCGATAATTTTATTGTCTTCTATTACTGCAGTTACACCCAATCTTTTTTCAGAAATTTCGAAAATTGCTTTTTTGATAGAGGTTTCTGGAGTAACAGCTGGTTTTAATGAATGCTCGATCATGTCTTTTACACGAAGCAATAATTTTTTGCCTAAAGCACCTCCTGGATGATAAATCGCAAAATCTTCAGGTTTAAAATCACGCATCTCCATTAAGCAAACTGCAAGAGCATCGCCCATAACTAGTTGCGCAGTTGTACTGTTAGTAGGCGCTAGATTAATTGGACAAGCTTCAGTGTTAACGGTTGTGTTCAATATATAATCTGAACCTTTTGCTAAAAAAGAAGTCACATTTCCAGTTATTGCAATCAGGGTGTTGCCAAATCGTTTTAATAACGGAACCAAAACTTTGATTTCTGGACTGTTGCCACTTTTAGAAATGCAAATAATAACATCGTCGTTTTGAATCATTCCTAAATCTCCATGAATCGCTTCTGCTGCGTGTAAAAACATAGAAGGTGTTCCTGTAGAGTTAAAAGTGGCAACCATTTTTTGTGCAATAATGGCACTTTTTCCTATTCCTGTAACGATTAAACGGCCTTTAGATTCGTAGATACGCTGAACTGCTTCGTAGAAATTTTCATCCAGAAAATCAATTAGTTTGGTAATTGCTTCACTTTCAGAGAGTATTGTTTTTTTGGCAATCGCCAATATATTTTCTTTTGAGATCAAATCAGAATATTTAAAATTTGTATGTAAAAAAGAAAGTTGTATCTTTATGTGTTGCAAATTTATACAAAATACCATTAATATAGAGAATGAATTCAAACGAAATTGAAATACATAAAGAATTAAAGAAGTATTTCGGCTTTAGCCAATTTAAGGGCTTGCAGGAGCAAGTCATTACGAGTATCTTGAGTGAAAAGAATACTTTCGTAATTATGCCGACAGGTGGTGGAAAGTCTCTTTGTTATCAGTTACCCGCTTTAATTCAGGACGGAACAGCAATTGTTGTTTCTCCATTGATTGCTTTGATGAAAAATCAAGTTGATGCAATTCGAAGTCTTTCGTCAGAAAACGGAATTGCTCATGTATTAAATTCCTCTCTCACCAAAACAGAAATTGCTCAGGTTAAAAAAGATATTACTTCTGGTTTAACCAAACTATTATATGTTGCTCCCGAATCTTTAACCAAAGAAGAATATGTGACCTTTTTACAAAGCGTTAAAATTTCTTTTGTAGCTATTGACGAAGCGCACTGTATATCTGAATGGGGACATGATTTTAGACCTGAATACAGGAATTTGCGACACATCATAAAGCAATTAGGAAAAGTGCCTATTATTGGACTTACCGCAACTGCAACGCCAAAGGTTCAGGAAGATATTCTGAAGAATCTGGATATGTCTGATGCAAATACTTTTAAAGCGTCATTCAACAGACCGAACTTATATTATGAAGTTCGTACGAAAACTAAAAATATTGAATCGGATATTATTCGATTTATCAAACAGCATAAAGGTAAATCTGGAATTATTTACTGCTTAAGTCGTAAAAAAGTAGAATCTATTGCCGAAGTTCTGCAGGTAAACGGAATTAGTGCGGTTCCTTATCATGCAGGGTTGGATGCCAAAACTCGTGCTAAACATCAGGACATGTTTTTGATGGAAGACGTTGATGTGGTTGTAGCAACAATTGCTTTCGGAATGGGAATTGATAAACCAGACGTTCGTTTTGTAATTCACCATGATATTCCAAAATCTCTTGAAAGTTATTATCAGGAAACGGGTCGTGCAGGACGTGATGGAGGAGAAGGGCATTGTTTAGCTTATTACTCTTATAAAGATGTAGAAAAGCTGGAGAAATTCATGTCGGGAAAACCAGTTGCCGAACAAGAAATTGGTTTTGCACTTTTGCAGGAAGTTGTGGCTTATGCCGAAACTTCGATGTCGCGACGAAAATTTCTTCTACATTATTTTGGTGAAGAATTTGACAGCGAAAACGGAGAAGGTGCCGATATGGACGACAACGTTCGTAATCCTAAAAATAAAATCGAAGCCAAAGATCAGGTCGTTAAGTTGCTTGAAATCGTTCGCGATACCAAACATATTTACAAGTCAAAAGAAATTGTGTTTACATTAATTGGTCGTATCAATGCGGTTATTAAAGCACATAAAACAGATACTCAGCCATTTTTCGGTTCCGGCTCAGACCACGACGAGAAATACTGGATGGCATTATTGAGACAAGTATTGGTTTCTAGTTATTTGTCAAAAGATATTGAGACATACGGAATAATTAAAATTACCGAAAAGGGATTGGATTATATTAAAAATCCAGTTTCGTTTATGATGTCTGAAGATCATGAATATACAGAAGCTGATGACGAAACTGTGGTGACTGGAGGAAAATCTTCTGGAACTGCAGACGAAGTTTTAACCGGAATGCTTCGTGAACTTCGTAAAAAAGTGGCTAAAAAATTGGGAGTTCCACCATTCGTAGTTTTCCAGGATCCTTCTTTAGAAGACATGGCGCTTAAATATCCTGTTTCAATTACCGAATTATACAATATTCATGGTGTTGGTGAAGGAAAAGCAAAAAAATATGGAAGCGAATTCGTAGCTTTAATCAGTCGTTATGTAGAAGATAACGATATTATTCGTCCGGATGATTTAGTTGTAAAATCGACGGGAGTGAATTCTGCGAACAAACTTTACATCATTCAGAATATTGATAGAAAACTGCCATTAAGTGATATCGCTTCCGCGAAAGGACTTTCGATGGATGCACTGATTAAAGAAATGGAGCAGATTGTTTATTCTGGGACAAAACTAAACATCAAATATTGGTTGGATGATATTTTGGATGATGACCAACAAGAAGAAATTCACGATTACTTCATGGAATCAGAATCAGATAAAATTGAAGACGCCTTAAAAGAATTTGACGGCGACTACGATATTGACGAATTGCGTTTAATGCGTATTAAGTTTATTAGCGAAGTAGCAAATTAAAAAGTTTACAGTCTCAGTTTACAGTCTCAGTTAGTAAAGAGGCTGTAAACTGTGACCGAAAACTGTGACTTAAAATTGTCTCATTCAAAACTGTAAACTGAGACTGAAAACTGCGACTATTACCCTTCGTACAATTCCCCTCGATGCGGTTTCAAAGCATCTCTTACTTGAATCATATTTTCATCTGTTACAACCATAAAAGCGGTTGCGTGCATATCGTTTACAATTGAAAAACCTGTAATATTTAAAGGAAGTTTTTCAATTGCAATATATTCTTTTAAATGAATTTCGTGATGTTCGGCAGTTTTTGCTGAAGCAGGTCCGCGGAAATCCCAAATCAGTTTTATTTTTCTAGACATTTTTTTTTAAAGGTGCAAAGTTACAGAGTGACAAAGGTACAAAGTCTTTTTTAAAGGTTCTAAGATTCTTAGTTGCTAAGGTTTTAAGGTTTTTTCTGTAGAGACGCACTGCAGTGCGTCTACACGCTTTAAAAGAAATCATTTTAATCCAATTAATCTGTGGCTGAAAATTAATCACAAAGATTTTAGCATCAAAATTAAATTCTAAATCTTCAGGAATCTGCGTTCAAATTTTACACTAAATATAAAATCTCATTTCAAAATAGTACTTTTGCATGTTCTTTTCATAGAAAGAAAAGCTAATAGAATAAAAAACACAAAATGCCTAAAGAACTTTTACTTCAAGTTACACCGGAAATTGCTGCAAACGAATCATTGCTAAAAGAACATTTGTCTAAGCAGATTAAAGTTTCTGCTCAAGAAATTCAGCATGTTTCTATTTTAAAACGCTCGATTGATGCACGTCAGAAAGCGATTAAAATCAATTTGAAAGTTCTTATTTATTTAAAAGGCGAACCATTTCAAGAAACTAAATTGGAACTTCCTATATATAAAGATGTTTCGAATGCACAAGAAGTTATTGTGGTTGGAGCAGGTCCAGCTGGACTTTTTGCGGCTTTGCAATTAATTGAATTAGGTTTAAAGCCAATTGTTCTTGAAAGAGGAAAAGATGTTCGTGGCCGTCGTCGCGATTTAAAAGCAATCAATCGCGAACATATCGTAAACGAAGATTCTAATTATTGTTTTGGTGAAGGAGGAGCAGGAACGTATTCTGACGGAAAGTTATATACGCGTTCAAAAAAACGTGGCGACGTTACTAGAATTTTGGAACTTTTGGTGGCTTTTGGTGCTTCCGAAGATATTTTGGTAGAAGCGCATCCACATATTGGAACCAATAAATTGCCTAAAATTATTGAAGATATTCGAAATAAAATCCGAGAGTTTGGTGGTCAGGTTTTGTTTGAAACTAGAGTCGATGATATTCTGGTAAAGAATAATGAAGTTGAAGGAATCGTAACACAGAACGGAGATAAAATTCACGCCAACAAATTGATCTTGGCAACTGGACATTCGGCGCGTGATATTTTTGAATTATTAGATAAAAAGAAAATATTAATAGAAGCAAAACCTTTTGCTTTGGGAGTTCGTGCAGAACATGCTCAGGAATTAATTGACAGTATTCAATACAGCTGTGATTTCCGCGGAGAACATTTGCCACCAGCGCCATATTCCATCGTAAAACAAGTTAACGGTCGCGGAATGTATTCGTTCTGTATGTGTCCAGGTGGTGTAATTGCGCCATGTGCGACAAGTCCTGGCGAAGTAGTTACAAATGGTTGGTCGCCATCTAAACGTGATCAATCAACAGCAAATTCTGGAATTGTTGTGGAGTTGAAATTAGAAGATTTCAAACCTTTTGCAAAATTCGGAGCTTTGGCTGGAATGGAATTTCAAAAAAGCATCGAACAAAAAGCTTGGCATTTGGCAGGAGAAACTCAAAAAGCTCCTGCTCAAAGAATGATTGATTTTACAAAAAGTAAAGTTTCATCAGATATTCCGAAAACTTCGTATGTTCCAGGAACTACTTCGGTTGAATTGGGACAGGTTTTTCCAGGATTTTTAACTCAGATTATGCGTCAGGGTTTTCAGGATTTTGGAAAATCAATGAAGGGGTATTTAACTAATGAAGCCATTTTGCACGCGCCGGAAAGCAGAACGTCATCGCCCGTTAGAATTCCGAGAGACCCAATGACTTTAGAGCATTTACAAATCAAAGGTTTATATCCTTGCGGAGAGGGTGCGGGTTATGCGGGCGGAATCATTTCTGCGGCAATTGATGGCGAAAAATGTGCCTTGATGATTGCGGAATCCTTGAAATAATTGGCTTCGCGTTTTTCATGTAGTAAAAAGATTGTTATCTTAGTATTCTGATTTTAATAGAATATTCCCCCAAAGATGACCATACAAGAAATCGAAAAAAAATACGGATTTGAATTTCCGCTCTTATACAAACAGTTAGATGCAGACGGCATGCTAGATGTCGGAGAATACGGCCCAAGTTGGTATACAGAGGTTTATCCTACTTTAAAAGAGAATCCGCCTTTATTGTTGCATTCGTATGATTTTGAATCGCTGAATTTGAAATCTGTAGCTGAAGAAATCGAAGAACTTCAAGATCCAGAAGATTATCGTAACATTAATCCAGAATTTAAGTTTATTCCGTTTGCCAAAAGCGGCGGCGGCGATCATTATTGCTTTTTCTTAAACGAAGAAAATGATGGAGATGTGCCAATTGTTTTTGTTTGGCACGACATGAATGAAGTCAATTATTTGGCAAAAAATCTTCAGGATTTTATCTTCAAAGTTTTGTTGATTGATATGTCGAAGCAAGATACTTACAACGAACTAAGTGACGAGGAATTTAGAGAAGATCTTGAATCTGTTTTTAAATCACATAAAAAATATTTAACCGATCGCCAGAATTCGATTTTAGAGGAAATTTCACAAAGAGAAATTATCGATTATGAAATACATGTTTCTCCCAAAATTGTGGAATCGGCGAGAGGATTATTAACAGATCACGAATTAGAATCGATCGTAAATGAAGAAATTCCTTTCGATAAAATGAATCAAAGCTTTAAATATTCTAACGATTAGTTTAAAAATAAAATTTTTTATGAGCTTTTTCTCCAATTTATTCGGTCGTAATAACGATCCAAAATCCATAATTTCTTTCGATGTTATAAATCCGATTTATTCGTATTTATATAATGAACAGGCAAGTTTAGAATTTAAAGTAAAAGGAATTCAGGAGAATGTAATGGTCAATCTTTTCTACTTTCCGGGTTCATTAGATCATGAAGAAGGAAATGCAGAAATTAAAAAAGCGGGTTTTAATAATTCTTATGAGGTTTTAAATGAGCTTTACAAGAAAATGAATATTGGAACTCTTTCAGACGAAATGATCCAAGAAGGTTTAGAATACGATTTTATACACATTCAGTTTTATTCGGAACCTACTGTAGAAGAAAAAAAGTTCTTTAAACGCTCTATTAAAAATTTCGTAATCTTTTTTTGCAGTACTAATAGTTTAGAAATCAATGATTTTAGGATGCTATATTCGGGAAAACATTTTTACGATTATACCAAAGGGTTATTGGAAAGTGAAGTAATAGATGCCAATAATCCGAAGAATGAAAGTGAGGAAATAGGAATAAAAGATTTTAAGTTGGTTTTGCAGGGAATCTGCCAATATTTAAATATCGAAATTTCAAAAACAGTCGAACTTCCTTCAACTGAAAATTTGGTACAAAGCGAAGAAGTAACCGAAGAAATTTTTCAGGAATTTATAAAATTAGTTTCTAGAGAAAATATTGAAGAAAAAGAATTAAAAAAAGAAGCTAAAAAGCTGTTTAAAAACTTCAATAAACCAGAAGATGATTATGATGAAATTATTGAAGATCATTTCGCTTTTTTTGAAAGTATCGATGCCTGGAACAGCGACTGGAAATTTGATCCCGAAGATGCAGAATATTTTATTTCAGATTTAATTGGTGAAGATTTTACATTCGATTATCCAGAAGAAACCTATAGTCATGATTTGTTTCCGTATATTCAATCGGCTTTAGAAAAACAAAATTTAGAATTGATGAGTTTTGATACAAAGGGAGATAATTATCTGTTTTTTGTAGTCAATAAAGAGGATGTAAATAGGATTTTAGAATTGTCTGAATTGATAAAAATTGAAGTGGATCAATTATAATTTTTTTCCGCCACGAATTCACAAATTTTATATTAACAATTCGTGAATTCGTGGCGGAAAAAAAAACTATATTTTAGGAAATTTCATTTCGTTAAAAGTACTTTTTTGTTTAGCTAACGCTTCAATATCTTGCCATTTTCTTGGAGATTCGGCAGATAGATTTTCATAAGAATCTTTAAGCATTAAAATATCGTCTTCGATACGAACGCCAATATTCCACCATTTTTTATCACATTTACTGTTTGCCGGAATATAAATTCCAGGTTCAACAGTAAGAATCATGTTTTCTTTAATTAGAGTCTGAGGTCCATTATAATTTCCTTTGTCGTGAACATCTAAACCAAGAAAATGCGAGCAGGAGTGCGGATAGTATAATCTCACATCTTTTGGATCTGTAATAATCCCTAATTTAATCAAACCTTTTGCTATGACATCTTTGGCAGTTTCATTCAAAGCAACTAGCGGAGTTCCTGCTTTGCAGATTTTAAAAACTGCTTCTTGTGCATCATAAACAATTTGATAAATTGCTTTTTGTTCCTCAGTAAATTTTCCATTTGCTGGAACTGTTCGCGTTACATCTGCAGAATACCCATGATATTCTGACCCAACATCCATCAATAATAATTGATTGTCAATTTTTGTTGCATTGTTTTCTCCATAATGCAAAATACATCCGTTTGCTCCGGCGCCAACAATCGGCGGATAACCTTCGCCTTCTGCGCCATAATGTCTGTGAATGTAGGCGTGAATTCCGTCTGCTTCGTTTTCGCTCATATCAGGACCAACCGCTTTCATGACTTCATTGTGTGCAATACAGGAAAGTTTTACACTTTTTCGCATTAACTCTAATTCTTCGGGAGTTTTGATTTCTCTCAATGAACTGCTAATGTTGTAGAAAAGTTCATTTGCTGTATCATTTTCTGCTGTAATTGAAGCTTTAGATTTGAATGTTTCGATCAATCCACCCAAATCAGAACCACTTTTATTATTGTCAATATCCGTTGGAATTTTATCATAAATTAATTGACTGAATTTTTTAAAGTCGATGGCAAAAGCATTAAAATCTTTTCCGTTATAAACTGTTTTAAAACCCAATTTAGATTTTGCACCTTCAACGCCCAAGCGTCTTCCTGTCCAGGTTTCTTTGGCTGCATTTCTTTCACGTACAAAAAGTATTTCATTGTAAGTTTCGCTTCCTGTTGTTTGATTTTCTTTAAAAAGCAATAAAACAGCATCAGGTTCTTTGTAGCCCGTCAAATAATACATATCGGGATTTTGATGAAAATTATAATTGATGTCTCTTGAGAAGACTCTTTCAGGATAGGAAAAAACAACTGCGACAGAATTAGCGGGCATCAAAGCTCTGAATGCTTCACGTCTTCCTTGATGAAATTCTTTTGAAAGATAATCGGTAGGCAGATTTTCCTGTGATTGAACTGAAAAAGTAAATGTAAAGACAAACAATAATAACAATTGTTTCATTTTTTTGGTTTTTTGTTGATGATTTTTGGTTTTTTGATCTCTGCAAATTACAAAAAAAATGAAAAGATAGTCTTGAATTTAAAAATTTGATTTATAGAATTTTAAGGAAAATGATGTAACTTAGATATCAGAAAATTAAGATTTATTACAGAATTTAAATTTTAATTGCCTTTAACGGGCACGAATATTGAGAAGTGAATCTTAAGAGGATAATTTTAATCTTCAAAAAACAAATAATAATCAATTTTTAAAAATACATTTTATGAAAAAATACACACTTGCAGTCGTTTCAATTTTAACTTTATTATTTGCGTCATGTTCAGCATCAAAAACAGATAAAAGTGCAGGCGATCTATTTGGTGCAACTTGGGAACTAGAATATATTTCGGGACCAAGAATTGCTTTTGAAGGATTATATCCAAACAAAAAACCACAAATTACTTTTGACCAGAAAGAAACAAAAGTGTTTGGTAATAATGGATGTAACGGTTACAGCGCACCATATACATTAAACGGAAAATCTCTGACTTTTGGAGAGCCGGGGCCAACAACCATGATGTTTTGTGAAGGCGGAGGAGAACAACAGTTTTTACAGCAAATGAAAAAAATTACAAGCTACACTATTGATAAAGATGGAAAACTAATTTTAAATGAAGGCGATGTGGCAATGATGCGATTTAAGAAAGTAGCGAAGCAATAATTTAGTATTGTCAAATTTGTCAAAGTTTCGGCGCATAAAAAAGGGAAATGATTAATTCATTTCCCTTTTCTGTTTTACAAATTGTATAATCTTATTTCTTTTTCAGTTTGTCTTTAAAAACCTTTTCAAACTTCTCTAATTTAGGCTGAATTACCATTTTACAATACGGTTGATTTTTATTATTTGCATAGTAATTCTGATGGTAATCTTCAGCTTTGTAAAAAGCCTTAAAAGGTTCAACTTTAGTCACAATTGGGCTTTTGTAGACTTTTGCTTTGTTCAATTCTGCTATAATGCTTTCTGCTGCTTTCTTTTGCTCAGCATTTTTATAAAAAATTACAGAACGATATTGTGTGCCAACATCTGCCCCTTGTCTGTTTAAAGTTGTCGGATCGTGAACCGTAAAGAAAACTTTAAAGATTTCGTTAATATCTGTCACAGTTTTATCATATGTAATCTGAACTACTTCGGCGTGACCTGTTTCTCCTGTGCAAACTTCCTCGTAAGTCGGGTTGGCAACTTTTCCTCCAGAAAAACCAGAAACAACAGATTTTACTCCGTCCAAATTTTCGTAAACCGCTTCTACGCACCAATAACATCCTCCACCAAGCGTTATGGTTTCTAAGTTTGTTGCTTTTTTATTTTGTGAAATTCCCTTTAGCGAAAGCACTAAAAAGCATATTAAAAGTATCTTTTTCATAGTAAATTATTTAGAATCTGGAATAAAATCAAGGGCTATTGAGTTCATGCAATAGCGTTTTCCGGTCGGCTCAGGACCGTCGTCGAATATGTGTCCTAGATGTCCGCCGCAACGCCCGCAAAGAGTCTCAGTTCGTTCCATTCCAATTGAATTATCTTCTTTGAAAACAATACTTTTTTTATTGTCCTGTTCAAAGAAGCTTGGCCATCCGCAGCTGCTTGAAAATTTAGCTGTCGATCTAAAAAGTTTATTTCCGCAAGAAGCACAATAATATGTTCCTTTTTCATCAGTATTCCAATATTTTCCTGTAAAAGGTCTTTCAGTATCTGCCTCACGCATTACGGCATAAACATCTGCAGGCAAAACCTTTTTCCATTCAGCGTCGGTCACATGTAATTTTGTGGTGTCTGTATTTGAATAGTAAGGATTTCCAGGTTTGCTAATTACATTTTCCATAGCGTTCGGTTTTACATATTTTTTGTTGTTTTGTCCGCAAGCCTGTAAGATAAAAAGCGGCAACAAAAAGCAAAGGCTTATAAATTGAGTTTTGGATTTCATAAACAAATAGTTAAGTTTTAGATGTTATAATGGTATTCTTCAAGGCCTTTTTATATTTGTGTCTCAAAGATACGACTAGATTTAGCCTCGAAATACTGCGTTTTAAACAATTCAGATTTTTTTAAGTGTGTTTTAACTTTTTATTAGTTACGTAAAATAGAACAATGTAGTTTTTATATCTTAATTTTAACAGCTTTTAATTTTTAAACCGAATTTATTGTGTTGTAAATCAGAAAAGTAGAAATTGAAATAAAAGTTCAATTTTTTGCAATTGCAATTAGGATTTTTAAGCCATTTCTTTTTTCGTATTTTTGTTTGCTTAAGAAGACTTATGACAGAAGAAAACGTAATATTAGTTAACGAAAATGATGAGCAGATTGGTTTAATGCCAAAATTAGAAGCACATGAAAAAGCGCTTTTGCACCGTGCATTTTCAGTTTTTGTTTTAAATGAACAAAATGAAATCATGTTGCAGCAGCGAGCACATCAAAAATACCATTCTCCTCTACTTTGGACAAATACTTGTTGCAGTCACCAGCGCGAGGGCGAAACCAACATTGAAGCAGGTAGCAGAAGATTGTTTGAAGAAATGGGATTTAAAACGGAATTGAAAGAGCTGTTTCATTTTATTTATAAAGCACCTTTCGATAACGGATTAACGGAGCATGAGTTAGATCATGTCATGATTGGATATTACAATGAAAATCCAGACATCAACACAGAAGAAGTCGAGGCCTGGAAATGGATGAAAATTGAAGATGTAAAAACAGATATTCAGAAACAGCCCGAAATATATACCGTTTGGTTTAAAATTATTTTTGATGAATTTTATCATTATTTAGAAGATCATAAACTTTAATCCAGACCAACCAAAAACCTAGAATGAGAGTAACCATATCAAGAAAAGCACATTTTAATGCTGCACATCGACTACATCGAAAGGATTGGTCATTTGAAAAAAACGATGCTGTTTTTGGAAAATGCAATAATCCCAACTTTCACGGTCATAATTATGGTTTAACAGTAAGCGTTACAGGAAAAATTGACCCCGAAACTGGTTTTGTTTTAGATGTGAAAGTATTAGCGGATATTATACGTGAAGAAGTAGAAATTCCGTTTGATCACAAAAATCTGAATCTGGATGTTCCAGAATTTGCAGATTTGAATCCGACCGCAGAAAATATTGCTGTTGTGATATGGAATAAAATTAGACAAAGAATTCACGCCGATTTTGATTTAGAAGTCGTTTTGAACGAAACGGAACGCAATTTTGTAACTTATAAAGGAGAATAAAAATGTCATTAAAAATAGGAGATATTGTTCCGAATTTTACTGCGAAAGACAACAATGGAGAACTTTTTGAAAGCCAAAGTGTTTTAGGAAGAAAACCGCTGGTTATTTATTTTTACCCAAAAGATAATACGCCAGGTTGTACAACTGAAGCCTGCAGTTTTCGGGATCAATACGAAGATTTTAAGGATTTGGGAGCAGAGGTAATCGGGATTAGCAGTGATAGTGTAAAATCACATCATAAGTTTGCTGCTAAATACAAGTTGCCTTTTATTTTGCTTTCAGATCAGGATAAAAGATTAAGAAAGCTTTTTGGAGTTCGAAATAATTTGTTCGGATTACTTCCAGGACGCGTTACCTATATTATAGATAAAAATGGTTTGGTAATTTCGATATTTGATAGCGTAAATGCAGCAAAACATATTCCGAAAGCCTTAGAAACCGTAAAAGAATTAGTACTATAGATTAAAGAAATAGTATCGCACATAATTAATTAAACCTAATATATTAGCCTAAAAAATGAGCCAAAATTTATACCCTTTACAATTTGAACCGATTTTGAAAGAAAGAATCTGGGGAGGAGAAAAACTAAAAACAATTCTAAACAAACCAATCGTTTCAAAAATTACAGGAGAAAGCTGGGAATTATCTACTGTAGAAGGAGATGTAAGTGTGGTTGCGAATGGAGATTTAAAAGGAAAATCTTTAATGGATTTGATTAACGAAACACCAGACGCTATTTTAGGAACTAAAGTTTACGAACGTTTCGGGAAACAATTTCCATTACTTTTCAAATACCTTGATGCAAGAGAAGATCTTTCTATTCAGGTTCATCCCAACGATAAATTAGCAAAAGAACGTCACAATTCATTTGGAAAAACAGAAATGTGGTACGTAACGCAGGCAGATGCAGATGCAAGAATCATTGTTGGTTTTAAAGAAGATTCTAATAAAGAAGAATATTTAAAACATTTGCATGATAATACTTTGGTTTCAATCTTAGACGATGTGAAAGCAAAACCTGGAGATGTTTTCTTTTTAGAAACAGGAACAGTTCACGCCATTGGTGCTGGATTAGTTGTTGCCGAGATTCAGCAAACATCTGATATTACTTACAGACTATACGATTTTGACCGTGTAGATGCACAAGGAAACAAAAGAGAATTACATGTTGATTTAGCACTGGATGCAATCAATTATAATAAAGTAGATACTCAGAAAAAATACGAGACAAAAGTAAATACTTCAAATACAGTTGTAAATTGCCCTTATTTTACAGCTAATTTCCTTCCTTTAGAAAACACATTGGAAGTTGCTAAAAATGGAGAAACATTTACAGTATATATGTGTATCGAAGGCCAATTTGAAATTGAATATAATGGTTTTAAGCAAGCCTATAAAAAAGGGGATACTATTTTGGTTCCGGCTGCGATAAATGCATTTAATTTGAACGGAAAGGCTTCAATTTTAGAAATTTACATTTCATAGCATTAAATATAAAGAATATATGTACTTTTGCAGACGCAAATTAAAATTATAATAAAAATGGCAAACGTTAAGAATTTAAAGAAAGACATCAATTTCGTATTGGGAGATATTATTGAAGCAGTTTACTTGTTTGAGATGTCAACAACAGGAAATCCAACTCCAGAAACGAATGCTTTGATCGATGAAGCTATTGCTGCATTCGATACTTTGATTACAAAAGTGAACGCAAAGAACGTTGAAAATAAAAAAGCACACTTTAAACAAATCAATGTTGAATTAGAACAAACTGCTAATCAATTGATTGAAAAAATCAACGCTTTATAAGCAAAAAAAAGTGTAAAAAAGTGCAAATTTATTTTGGGAAATTGAAAAACCGCTTTATATTTGCACCCGTAATGACGCCGATGTAGCTCAGCTGGCTAGAGCAGCTGATTTGTAATCAGCAGGTCGTGGGTTCGAGTCCCTCTATCGGCTCAACGGAAACCATCACAGAAATGTGATGGTTTTTTTGCTTAAAATGAGAGGCAGATTTATTTTGTAATATCAAAAAACAATTTTATATTTGCACCCGAAATAACGCCGATGTAGCTCAGCTGGCTAGAGCAGCTGATTTGTAATCAGCAGGTCGTGGGTTCGAGTCCCTCTATCGGCTCAAAAACCATTCGCCTTGGCGAATGGTTTTTTTTTGTTTGTAATCAATCTTGAATTTCAAATAGTATTGTAACGTATGAGAATAGAGCAATTAACTTTTACAAGATTCTTGGCGGCTGTTTCAATAGTTTTCTTTCATTTCGCAAAAGGCTCATTCATTTTTCATAATCCGTACTTAGATTTTTTAGTTAAGTATTCCAGCGTTTTTGTAAGTTACTTTTTTATCCTGTCTGGTTTTGTAATGATCGTTGCGTATCATACTAAATCGGAAATCAATATTATTGAATACGGAAGGAATAGATTTGCCCGTATTTATCCTCTTTATTTCGCAGGAATTGTAATGATGGCGATAGTGCCGATTTTAAAAAACGAGATCAACTTCCTCGATCTGTTTTTGAATATATTCATGATTCAGTCCTGGATTCCTCAAAAAGCATTGACTTTAAATGTGCCTGGATGGTCAATATCAGTAGAGGCTTTCTTTTATATCTTGTTTCCATTTCTCTTCAATGTGGTGTACAAAAGAATAAGCCTTAAAACAATTTCGATCTCAATTATTGTCTTTTGGATTATTAGTCAAATTGTGTATCAGTTTATGGTTTTGCGTCCGATTGAGAATTTTCCTTTTAGCCCACATGATTTGTTGTATTTTCCATTACTGCATCTGAATGAGTTTTTGATAGGAAATTTAGCGGGAATTTATTTTGTCCATAATTTTCAGAACAATAAAAGAAACTTTGATTTGGCAATTTTAGGTGTATTGATATTGCTGATAATTGCATTAAAATTTCCAACAAGATTGGAGTATAATAATGGAATGCTGGCTGTTTTGTTTGTTCCTTTAATTGTATTGTTGTCACTCAATACTGGTATTATAACAACTCTTTTCAAAAGTAAAATTTGTGTTTTTTTAGGCGAAATAAGTTTTGGAATTTACCTTCTTCAAAATCCGGTTTGGGTTTGGGTGAGTGATTACAGGTTGAAAAAATATTTTAATCTGGATGAGGCAGAACATTATACGATGGCATTTTTAATCAGATTTGTGGTTTTATTAGTGCTTGCTGCTATTTTTTATAAGTTTTTTGAAGTTCCTGTAGGGAATAAAATAAAAAAGACAAGCTTGGTTCCTTTTTTTAGTAAAGAAAGAATATAAATGTGTATTCAGAATTTTAGTTTTTCTTTGGAATATTTTTCCTATGTTTGTTAGATAACCTAAAAACATTAAAACTGATGGAAGAAACTTCAGCATTTGAAAAATTTGAATTGCAGTTAGATAGTACTGCAAAAGACTTTCTGAAAGAAACGGCTAAATGGGCTTATTTCTTATCTATATTAGGATTTATCGGACTTGGATTTTTGGTTTTGATTGCCATTTTTGCCGGTGCTATTTTCTCGACAGTTGGAAACTCTATGCCAGGAATGGGAGCTTACGGTAGTTCTTTTGGAGCGATGATGACTTTTGCTTATTTATTAATGGCGGCTCTTTATTTCTTTCCGATTTATTATTTGTACAAATTTAGTTCAAATGCCAAAAAAGCGTTTAGAGACAATGATTCAGGCGCTTTGACTGACTCATTTGGTTATTTAAAATCACATTATAAATTTATTGGGGTTTTAATGGTTGTTCTGTTAGCTATTTATGCACTTATCTTTGTATTTGCTATACTTGCAGGTTTAATGGGAAGATAGGCCACTAAAAGAATATAAAAAAAAGCCCTGATAATTCAGGGCTTTTTTATTGGTATAATATTGAAAAATTATTCTGCTGTTGTTGGAGTTTGCTGTTGTTTTTTTAGATCACCAACATATTTTGTTAGCTTCTTTCCGTAAAGAGATTTCGCTACTTTCGGAGTCATTGATTTTTGAATAGTATCAAGAAATTTAATGTTGATGTCGTAAATTTCGGCCAAAGCAATATAAGGCGCTACTTCATGATCTTTGTTGTTTAATGCAAAGTTTGTAGCATAAAGATATTTTCTTTTGATATTAGATTCAGCTTTTTTGGTTAAGCTGTCCAATGCCTTTTGATCCTGTCTTTTCATTGCTTTGAAACGAGATTCAACCATTGAAAGGTTTTCGTCTACAAAGCGAGTATTTATTTTTTGATACTCTTCGTATAATTCCTGATTTTTAGATCCTGTAATTTTTGCACCTGCAATAAAATTGTCCAAATTGGTGTCTATGTTAATGTTTCCTGGTTCAGCAAAAAACAAGATGTTGTTATCTAAAGAATTGGTTACACCACGATCTAAAAACAAATATAACATCTCTGGAGAATCTAATTTAATATCTCTTTCAAATGTCGCGTTTCCATCTATTTTAATACTGTCAATAGCAACAAGTGATGTGTCAACAACTCTCTGGATATATAAAGTCCCGTTTTTTAATCCTTTGATGTTTCCTGTAAGATGTAATCCGTCAGTAGATTCTTTTTTGCTGCACGATGCAAGTAATGCAAGAGTAACAAAAGCAATTAGTGTTTTTTTCATTGGTTTCTTAGATTTTGGGTGCAAAATAAAGAAAATAGTTTAAATGTATAGAGACTGAAGTTTTATTTTTCTAAAAAAAATAAATCCCGATTTATTTCTAAATCGGGACTTAAAGTAATGCTTGAGAAAGTTTTACATTGATAAGCTGTAAGACAGACCGTTTTCATGTGTATAGATGTAAGTGGCATCGCACTCATTGTTTCCATAATCTATTACGCCATTAATAATTCCTCCTTGAATTTTTAATCGGCCTTTAGAAATAAACATGCAAGAATATTTTTTAGTTAGTGCTTCAGTTACGGTCAAAGTAAGAGTAGTTCCTCCTGGTGCAGTAATTGTTTGCGTGCCTTCCGGAATTTCATACACATTGTCAGATAAAACTAAAGGAGTATCAACACCAGCTGTTTGTCTTGTAACATAAGTTCCTGAGTTTGTATAAACACCACCTTGTAAATCTGTCAATTTACCGTTGGTTACTTTTCGAGTCCATTGTGGTACAGTTGCTACAGTTGTTGTATTAGTGTATTCAATTGTTCCTTCCAATTTAAGGTTGTTAATGTAATAATCCATTCTTTCAATCGTCATTTTGCTTCCGGTTGTAGTAACTGGTGCGGTAAGAGTAACTCTTAATTTTCCTTTTCGGGTTATAGTTTCGTCTTTACATCCTGCTGTTCCAAAATCCAATAAAAACACTTTTGGATAAGCAGCTCCTTCTGGAGTTGTAACGGTAATTGCAGCGCAAATTCCTGGTTGAGTTTCAGCGGTTTTTGCAGTTGTAGAATTGGCAGAAACTAAAAGACCAGTGTTAAGGTCCATTGCAGTCGCGGCATCAACAGCAAGCGATGCAGCAACATTTGTCAGGTCGGTTGATGGGGCATTGTTACTATCATCATTACTTGAGCAAGAAACATATAAAAATGCTGTAGTGCAAATGGTTGAAAGTAAAATAGCAGTCTTTTTCATGGTATTTGTTTTTGAGTTAGATTAATAAGGCGATCAAATGTAATAAAAAAAAGAATTACAATAAAAAATCCTGTAATGTAGGTTACAGGATGTTATAACGATGTTTTTAGAAAAAAAGTATGAAACGCTTTTGTTTCTGGTTTTCAAACAGATTTGTAATAATCACTTTTAGCTTTTCTGATTTTTTTATAATCTTCCCAATTAAAACGATTCAGAAAGTCGGCGGCATTTTGAGCTCCACGAATGAAAAGGTCAATTTTGGCATCATCAGTTAGATTGAAATTTAGCCAATTGTGTGATCCTGTATCAATATATCCGATTAAGTTTTTGAAATCTGGGTTTTTTCGTAAAAATTCAGAGTCGTAACCATATCGTGCCGTATCAAACATTGAGCTTATTAAATTGGAGAATTTTTCATTTTTATTGATTTCGTTTTTGTCGTAACCTAATTTAATTCCAAAAGTTGGAGAAGCGGGAACATTTGCATTTTCATGAAAAATATCAATAGGGAAATTGGAGATTATGCCACCATCCATAAACAATACTTCGGAAGGAACAGATGTTCGTAAACAAGTGGCTTCGTTCCATTTGTTCCATGCTTCGATACCTCCAGGAATATTTTTAATTTTAAAAGGCACAAAGAACAACGGAATCGACATAGAGGCACGAACAAAATCGGCTGGATTTTGAACATCGGGATTGGAGTAGAATAAATCCATCATTTTTGGAAAGATAATTTTGCTTTCTGTAGTAATGTCTGCGGTAATTATTGCCATTTCGCTCCAGTGATCTGTTCTTTTGTATTCTTCTCTGTCTCCAATATTTGGAGTATTTATTCGAAATAATTGATTGTCATCTGCGACTCCTTTTTCACGTAATGCTTTTAGATCAGCATAATTTTTTATTCCTTTTTGAGAAAGTAAATTGGTCATCCATTGATGAAAATTATTTCCAGGATTCAGTCCTAAATCATCTTTGAAGTTGTCTACAACCTGACAGCCTTTCATTACTAATTTTAAGTTTCCGGCATCACTCAATAACGCATCAATAAATTCACGTGCATCATGATCACCATCCACAAAATCGTATAGGTTTTTATTGCACAAACAATCCAGAATCCATTCCGATTTTTCGACATCGCAGGTTCCTGCAGCGGCCATCAGCATCGTATTAATACTTCCAGCAGAAGTTCCGGCAAGGCTTAAAAAACGAATTCCCATTTTTTCTAAAACATACACATAGCCGATTAAGGCAATTCCAAGTACACCGCCTCCTTCCTGCACAAGATCAACATATTGGTAATTGTTTTTATCTGTAATGTCAGAGAATTTTTTGTCTCTAATCTGGTCTTTTAAATCTTTTATAATTGCCAGAACTGCGCCATTTTCTGTGAATTTTTTTTTGTCCATGATTTCCAGAATTTTGGTTTTCGATTTAGTTTGTTGATTTTCAAAATTATGGAAAGAGGTTTTTGGATAAAAGGGGAGAATTGCCCTTTTTAATAGGGTGTTTTAGGAATAAAAAAATCCCACAAAACTTAATTTGTGGGATTTTGAAATAGTATTTCCAAATGATTATTTGATCATTTCAAAGCTTCTTTTTACGAAAGCTGTTAATGCTTCACCTTTCAATAGGTTTTGAGATAATTTAGCTAAATCTAAAGCTTGTTTTACCAAGTGTTCTTGATGCGTTTTATCTTCAGTATTTAAAATGCTTGAAGCTAAATCTGAATTAGTATTTACAACTAAATTATACATCTCAGGCATATTGCCCATTCCGAACATTCCACCGCCGCCAGTTTGGCTCATTTCTTTCATTCTACGCATAAATTCTGGCTGTGTGATGATAAATGGAGCAGCTTGAGAATCCATAGCTTCCAATTGTACACTGTATGCTTTTGGAATATAAGCTTCTAATGAAGTTTTTAAAGTCGCTTTTTCTTCCTCAGATAATTTAGAAATCGTGTTTTCATCTTTTTTGATCAAGTTTTCGATATGATCAGAATCGACGCGTACAAATGTTAATCCAGTATTGTCATTTTCAATTTTCTGAATTAAATGCGAAATAATCGGAGAATCTAAAAGTAAAACTTCATAACCTTTATCTTTTGCAGCTTCAATGTATGAGTGCTGCGCATCTTTATTTCCGGCATAAAGAACAACTAATTTACCGTCTTTATCCGTTTGGTTTTCTTTTAGTTTTTCTTTTAATTCTTCTAAAGTAAAATAAGTGTTGTCTACAGTCGGGTACAAAACAAATGCACCAGCTTTTTCGTAGAATTTATCCTCAGAAAGCATTCCGTATTCTAAAACGATTTTAATGTCGTTCCATTTTTCTTCAAAATCAGCACGGTTTTCATTAAATAAAGCTTTCAGTTTGTCGGCTACTTTACGAGTAATGTAGTTTGAAATTTTCTTAACTGCACCGTCTGCCTGTAAACCAGAACGAGAAACGTTTAATGGGATGTCTGGAGAATCAATTACACCTTTCAACATTGTTAAAAATTCAGGTACAATTCCTTCTACGTTATCGGTAACGTAAACCTGGTTTTGGTACAATTGAATCTTATCTTTTTGGATTTGCATATCATTACCCAATTTTGGGAAATACAAAATACCAGTTAAGTTGAATGGATAATCTACATTTAAATGAATGTGGAACAAAGGATCTTCGAACTGCATTGGATACAATTCTCTGTAGAAATTTTTATAATCTTCCTCAGAAAGTTCAGACGGTTGTTTTGTCCAAGCTGGATTTGGGTTATTGATGAAATTATCAACTTCAACAGTTTCGTTAACGTAATCTTCAGGAGCATCTTCTGGTTTTGGAAGTGTTTCAGTTCTTGTTCCGAATTTAATTGGAATAGGCATAAACTTGTTATACTTATTCAATAAACCGCTGATTTTAGAATCGTCTAAGAATTCTAAAGAATCTTCAGCAACATGAAGAATGATTTCTGTTCCGCGTGAAGTTTTGTCAGCAGGTTCTAAAGTAAATTCAGGACTTCCGTCGCATGTCCAATGTGCAGCTGGTTCGTCTTTGTATGATTTTGTAATGATTTCCACTTTTTCAGCAACCATAAATGCAGAATAGAAACCAAGACCAAAGTGTCCGATTATTCCAGAATCTTTAGCAGAATCTTTGTATTTGTCCAGAAATTCCTCAGCTCCGGAAAAAGCTACTTGGTTGATGTATTTTTCAACTTCATCAGCAGTCATACCTAAACCTTGATCGATAATGTGGATCTTTTTTGCCTCTTTGTCTACTTTAACCTCAATAATTGGGTTTCCGTATTCTACTTTAGCTTCACCGATGCTAATAAGATGTTTTAATTTTAAAGTAGCATCAGTACCATTAGAAACAAGCTCGCGCAAGAAAATTTCGTGGTCGCTGTATAAGAACTTTTTAATTAAGGGAAAAATGTTTTCTACTGAAACATTAATTTTACCTGTTGCCATATTTTTTAATTTTTTATTTAAAGTGATGATTTTCATTTATTCAAATAGAATACCAATTGTTTTTAGGGTGACAAAATGTCGGAAATGTTAATTTTGAAAGAAAATAAATAGATTCTAAAACAAAAATTATCTTGGTGAATCGTATATTTGTGGTACAATAATTGTTAAAAAAGCAAAATATTAATCTATAAAAAATTGTACAAATGAAGAAGAGTATTTTTATATGTCTGATTGCCGTGATGTTCTTCGCGTGTAAATCAGCTTCGTCAACGGCCTCAACAGAAACTCCGCTTTCTAAAAAATTGGATAGACCTACTCAAGTAGCGCTAAAAGGAAATTGGGTACTTACAAATGTAACTTATCCAGGTTCTGATTATATTAAAGTAAACTCATTTGATATTGCAGATTCAAAATGTTTTATTGGAAGTACATGGAGTTTTATTTCTAATAACAACAAAGGAACAATGGCTTTAACGTCGCCAAGTTGTACTGGATTTTCTTCGCCAATTGTCTGGAGTATCAACAATCAGGGTATGTTTATACTAAAAATTCTGGATGCTGGAGAAAAAGCTAAGAAAGTAAGAGATGGATATTTGCTTAAAGTTGCTGGTGTTACTGAAACTTCATTCCAGTTAATTGACAATATCAATGTTGGTGGTCAGACAAAAGACGTAGTATACCAATTTCAAAGAGCTAATTAATATTTAAAGATATATAAAATGAAAAAGATAACTGTTTTAGGTTTAAGCTGTTTAATGGTTGCAGCTAGTTTTTTTACTAGTTGTGATTCAGTAAAAAATGCAAATAATACACAAAAAGGTGCCGGAATTGGTGTTGTTGCTGGTGGTGTTATTGGAGCTGTATTAGGAAATAATTTAGGAAAAGGCGGAAATGCTGCTTTAGGAGCTGCAATTGGAGCTGCTGTAGGTGGTGGAACTGGAGCTTTAATCGGAAACAAGATGGATAAACAAGCTCGTGAAATTGATCAGGCTTTACCAGGTGCTTCTGTAGAAAGAGTTGGAGAAGGTATTCACTTAACTTTAAATGAAAACTCAGTTCGTTTTGATACTAATAAATCTACTTTGACCGCTCAGGCAAAAGCTAATTTAGATAAATTGGTTCCTGTATTTAATGAATATGGAGATACTGATATTCAAATTTTTGGATATACTGACAGTACCGGGAAACCAGAATATAACTTAACGCTTTCTGGACAAAGAGCTGCTTCAGTACAGGCTTATTTAGTTGCTAAAGGTTTAAAATCTAGCCGTTTCAAAACTTCAGGTTTAGGAATTGCAGATCCAATTGCAACAAATGATACTCCAGAAGGAAGAGCGCAAAACCGTCGTGTTGAATTCTCAATTACAGCAAACGACAAAATGGTTAACGATGCGAAAGCAGAAGCTGGAAAATAATTTCAAAACAAAATAAAAGATAAAAAAAGCTGTTTCATAATTGAAGCAGCTTTTATTTTGACATTAGAAATTAAACATTGTAAATTTGACCTCTCATATTACAACTCATGCTTGACATTCAAAATATATCTTTTTCATATACAGATACTCCTGTTATCAAAAATGTTTCGTTTACCATTAATAAAGGCGAAAATATCGCTATTATTGGAGAAAGCGGCTGCGGTAAAAGTACCCTGCTTAAACTTATTTATGGTTTGTTCGACCTAGATGAAGGAAAGATTTTTTATGGTGATAAACCAGTCTTGGGGCCAAAATTCAATTTGATTCCCGGAATGCCCTACATGA
Organism: Flavobacterium potami; assembly: GCF_020026915.1. Lineage (GTDB taxonomy): Bacteria > Bacteroidota > Bacteroidia > Flavobacteriales > Flavobacteriaceae > Flavobacterium > Flavobacterium potami. Next base: position 212,191 of record NZ_JAINUY010000006.1, read on the forward strand.
AATACTTGGCGCAGGACTTTGACTTGTCTCCTTACGAAACCGTGGCTGAGAATGTTGGAAAGTTTCTTTCTAATGGTTTTGCCAATATGAAAAAGCTTCGTGTTCAAGAATTGTTAGAAATGGTTGAGATGGAACAGTTTTCTAATGTAAAAACAAAATTTTTAAGTGGAGGACAACAGCAACGCGTGGCTCTGGTTAGGGTTTTAGCATTAGAACCGGAAGTAATTCTGTTAGATGAGCCGTTTAGCCAGATCGATGCTTTTAGGAAAAATGCGTTGCGCCGAAATTTATTCCGCTATTTGAAACAAAAAGGAATTACTTGTATTATCGCTACACACGACAGTACAGATGCCTTGTCATTTGCAGACGAAGCGATTGTAATGCGTCATGGTGAAGTTCTTAAAAAAGATAATCCGACCAAAATTTACGAAGATCCACAAATAAAATATGTTGCTTCTCTTTTTGGTGAAGTAAATGAAGTAGCCACTCATTTATTGCTTCCTTACGAAGATGAAACACATAAAACATTGGTTTATCCACATCAGTTTAAAATGGTTTCAGAATCAAGATTGATGGTGAAAATTAGAAGGACTTATTTTAGAGGAAGTCATTTCTTAATTGAAACGGTTCATAAAAGACAACTGATCTTTTTTGAAAGCGAAATCGATCTGCCGCTGGAGCAAGAAGTATTTTTGGCATTAAATTATTTATAAATTTATTAATGTGTCAATTAGATAATTAGATAATTTTTTCTTTAACTATGATAAAATAAACCCGACAGGTTTTTGAAACTTGTCGGGTTTTGTTTTTGGATATTAATTCTTTAAATATTTCTCTAAGAACTGATCTTGCTCCCAAAGCAAATGAAGAATGTTTTCTTTTGCCACATAACCATGAGATTCTTTAGGTAAAATGACCATTCTTGCAGGTGCTCCTAATCCTTTTAATGCCTGAAAATATCTTTCGGTCTGCAATGTAAAAGTTCCTGGATTGTTGTCTGCTTCTCCGTGAACCAATAAAATTGGTGTTTTCATTTTGTCTGCATTCATAAAAGGAGACATTGTGTTGTAAACCTCTGGAACTTCCCAGTAGTTTCTTTGTTCCGTCTGAAATCCGAATGGGGTCAAAGTTCTGTTGTACGCACCGCTTCTTGCAATTCCACATGCAAAAAGATTAGAATGTGTTAATAAATTGGCAGTCATAAAAGCACCATAAGAATGTCCTCCAACAGCTACTTTTTTACGGTTGATATATCCTAAAGCATCAACAGCGTCAATTGCAGCTGCGGCATTGTCTACCAATTGCGAAATAAAATTATCATTTGGTTCTGTTGTTCCTTCTCCAATAATTGGAAAAGCGGCATCGTCTAAAACAACATATCCTTTGGTTACCCAATATACAAATGATCCATAATAAGGAAATGTAAATTCGTTTGAATTTTGAGTTGATTGCGAAGCACTATTTCTGTCTTTATATTCTGCAGGGTAAGCCCAGATCAACAAAGGAAGTTTTTCTTTTTTGGTTTTGTCATAACCAGCTGGTAAATATAAAGTTCCCGAAAGTTCTAAACCATCTTTTCGTTTGTATTTGATGACTTCTTTGCTTACGTTTTTGATGCTTTCAAACGGATTTTTGAAATCGGTAATAGGCGTTAAGCTATTTTGTTTTTTAATATTTCTGAAAAAATAATTCGGATATTCTGTTTTAGACTGAATCTGAACTAGGATTTTTCCAGACTTGAAATCTTCAATTTCTATAATATCTTCTTTTTTATCCTTGTATGGAGAAGTGTAAATACGTTTTGACTTTAAAGTTTCCAGATTGAATTCATCTACAAAAGGAAATTGTCCGTTTTTAGTATACCCTTCGCCAATTCTGTAAAGATTGTTTTTCTCGATAGCTAAAGTATATTTATTGTAATTGTTTTTTCTTGTTTCAAAAGCCCCAGGGTCTGAGTAAACATCTTGAGAATTTCTATCTGTAATTAATTTTGGCTGCTGACTTGACTTGGATGGATTGATCAAATAAGTTTTAGTATTTCTTGTATCGTACCATTCATCTGAAACAACAGCTATATTGTCGTCTCCCCAAATAATGTTGCTGAAACGTTGTGGTGTTTTTACCAATGATGAAGCCTCTTTGTCAAAAGGTGCATCCCAAAGAAAAACTTCGTCTCTAAAGTCAGTTTTATTCGCAGGATTTCCTTCGTCTAAAGCTACTACATAGGCTAATGTTGCTGGTTTGTCATTTCTCCAGGCCATTTCTCTTTTTCCTTTTCGCACCGCCATAAAACCTTTTGGCATAATTTCGTTTAAAGGAACTTCGTTAACCGTTTTAATTTCTTTTCCGCTTATATTATAAACGATTGTTTTAGATGGAAATCTGTTTAAAGGAACCACGTAAGAAAATGGCTTCTGAATTGTAGTCAGCATAATGTAATTGCCATCTGGTGAAATTCTTTCTCCAGCAAACATGGCAGCTTCTTTAAACAAAACAGCGTCACCGTTTAGTTTTACTTTGTATAATTCAGAAGTTATGCTGTTTTCAAAATTAGCTTCGTCATTTTTGTTTTTCAACATGTCAGGATATGTTCTGTTTTGAGATTTTTCTCCTGAAGTATTCGAAATGATCGGCCCAGTAGGTAGATCTTTTTTAGAATCTAAAAGTGCCGGTCTGTTTTTAGGAAGCATTTTTACTAAAATAGTTTCGTTGTCTGAAAACCAACTAAACGGATTTCCAAGATTTGCGTTTACCCTCGCATCCGTAAGTTTTACAGCTTGAGCTGAAGCCACATCTAAAACCCATAGTTCTACACCCGAATTTGTAGTGTGAGAGAAAAGGATTTTTTTATCGTTTGGCGACCAAAGTAGGTTTGCAATCTTAGCATTTTCAGGAAGACCTTTAACCTGAACCTCTTCTTTGCTGTTAATTTTTCTTAACTTAAGATTGGTTACATAAGTTGCAGTACTCGAAATGTTGGTAACGGGATTGATTCTCAAACCCGCTAAGCGAAGTTCTTCCTGATTTAAATCGTCGAGTGTCTTGTAGGTGTTACGATAGGTTAAGAGCATGTTTTCCTTCTTTGTGTCCATTGATACTGAAGGAGGTCTTTGGTAATCTGCTAAATCTAAAATAGATTTAGAAGGTTTTTGATAAGTAAGATTCTCTTGTGCGTAAGAGAAAAAGCTTATACTTAAAAATAAAAGTAATGTCACCTTTAATTTCATAGTTTGGGTTTTAGTAGTTTATAAAATGGTATTCAAAATGTTTGTCTAAGATAGTTTTGTCTTGTTACATTTTATACCTGTTTTTTAATTTTTTTCAGTTTTTGTAACAGAAAGTTGCCTTTTCAAAAACTAAATGATGGTTGGGAGCTATATAATTAGAATATATTAAATTGCCAATTACGAAAAAAATAGTATTTTGTATACGTATATTTTTAAGTATGCTTAAATTTGCAATCCAATTTTTTAATAAATAATAATAGAATATGTATCATTCAAAAATAGCTGGTTTAGGATATTATGTTCCTTCTAATGTGGTGACTAACGATGATTTGTCTAAGATAATGGATACCAATGATGAATGGATTCAGGAAAGAACCGGAATTCAGGAAAGAAGACACATTATTCGTGGAGAAGACACTACGACTTCAATGGGAGTAAAAGCGGCTAAAATTGCGATCGAGCGTTCTGGTATTGCCAAAGAAGATATCGATTTTGTAGTTTTTGCTACATTAAGTCCAGATTATTATTTTCCAGGACCAGGAGTTTTGGTTCAAAGAGATTTAGGTTTAAGAACTGTAGGGGCTTTGGATATCAGAAATCAATGTTCAGGATTTGTTTATGCCATTTCTGTCGCGGATCAATATATTAAAACCGGAATGTATAAAAATATTTTGGTAATTGGTTCTGAAGTTCATTCTACAGGATTAGATATGACAACACGCGGACGCGGTGTTTCTGTAATTTTTGGAGACGGAGCAGGAGCAGCTGTTTTAAGTCGTGAAGAAGATCTTTCGAAAGGAATTTTGTCTACGCACTTGCATTCTGAAGGAGAACATGCTGAAGAATTGGCTCTGCAAGCACCAGGGATGGGGGCTAGATGGGTAACGGATATTATTGCAGATAATGATCCGAATGATGAAAGTTATTATCCGTATATGAACGGGCAATTTGTATTTAAAAATGCGGTAGTTCGTTTTGCAGAAGTAATTAATGAAGGATTAGAAGCAAATGGTCTTCAGGTTTCAGATATTGATATGTTGATTCCGCATCAAGCTAATTTGAGAATTTCGCAATTTATTCAAAATAAGTTCAAATTAACAGACGATCAAGTTCATAACAATATTCAGAAATACGGAAATACAACGGCAGCGTCTATTCCGATTGCATTGACAGAAGCTTGGGAACAAGGAAAAATCAAATCTGGAGATACTGTAGTTTTAGCAGCTTTCGGAAGTGGATTTACTTGGGCAAGTGCTATTATCAAATGGTAAAATAATCATCTTACATTATATTTTTTGAAACCTGCTTCTTATTTGGAGCAGGTTTTTTTATTTCTGCTATTAAGGAGTTCTTCATTGTCAGGCTGAGCGGAGTCGAAGCCCCATTTCAATAAGAACGCCCTTCGACTCCGCTCAGGGAGACAAAACTTTGCGGATTATAGAGTTGTTGATTTCTATTTGTCAGGCTGAGCGGAGTCGAAGCCCCATTCCAACAAGAACGCCCTTCGACTCCGCTCAGGGAGACAAAACTTTGCTATTATAGAGTTGTTGATTTCTATCTGTCAGGCTGAGCGGAGTCGAAGCCCTATTCCAATAGGAACGCCCTTCGACTCCGCTCAGGGAGACAAAACTTTGCGGATTATAGAGTTGCTGATTTCTATTTGTCAGGCTGAGCGGAGTCGAAGCCACATTTCAATTGACCATTCTTCTATTTAATGGTTTGAATTAAATTTCTTACTTTTATTCTTAAAAATAAAAAATTATGAAAAGATATTACGTCTATATTTTGAAATGTTCTGATGGAAGTTATTATACTGGAATGACAAACGATATCAATAGAAGGCTAAACGAACATAATTACGGTATAAATACGGAAAGTTACACTTTTAATCTGAGGCCATTGCAGCTTGTATTTTGCACAGAATTTAATGATGTAAATCAAGCAATTTTATTTGAAAAACAAGTGAAGGGTTGGAGTAGAAAGAAGAAAGAAGCAATAATAAATGATAAATGGGAAGATTTGAAAAAACTTTCGCAATGTTTGAATAAAACAACTCACAATAATTTTAATAAAAAGAATGTTTAATAGTAAATTAGCCTTCTATTTGCTCAAGGTGACACTTGAGTTAAGATTAAAATAAAATAATTGTTGTAAGGCTAAATAAAATTGAAGCCAATTTTTAAATACTTAAATGAAAAAAAATCAACTCGAAATAGCTTGTTTTAATTATGAATCTGCCATAATCGCACAGGAGAATGGTGCTGACAGAATTGAGTTATGCGATAATATGAAATTGGGAGGTACGACACCAAACTCTATTTTGGTTCTAAAAGTCCGCGAAAGTTTAGATATTAAGATGCATGTCATTATCAGACCTCGTGGTGGCGATTTTGTTTATTCTGATGAGGAGTTAACAGAAATGAAACAAGATATCAAGCAATATAAAAAATTGGGAGTTGATGGTTTTGTTTTCGGAATCTTGAAGGACAATGGTAAAGTAAATAAAAAGCAGAACAAAGAATTGGTGCATTTGGCACATCCGCTTTCATGTACTTTTCATCGCGCTTTTGATGTAGTTAAGAATCCAGAAAAATCTCTTGAAACTATTATTGAATGTGGTTTCAAAACCATTTTGACTTCCGGACAGGGAGTAAATGTGGAAGAGGGAATTTTAGCTTTAGAAAGACTTCAGGAACTAGCTGCAGATCGAATAGAAATTATGCCTGGTGGTGGTTTGAGATCTTCAAATATCAAATTGTTACAAGAAAAATTAGATTTAACATTCTATCATTCGTCGGCTATCACAAACAATTCAGAAACTGCAAATCCGGAAGAAGTAAAAGAGTTGCGTAACTTTTTATAAACTTCTCTAAAATAAAAAAAGTCTGGAGGTGGCAATCTCCAGACTTTTCTCTACAAAAAATTATTCTAATTATTAAAAAAATCTTTTAATAAAAGAGGATTTAGAACATTCCGCCTCCGTCTTTATTAGTATTGTCGTCTCTTTGTTTACGCTGTAGATTTTTGATTTTTCCTCCACCAAAATTATAAGTTAAACCTACATAAACAGTTTGACTTTCCCATTTAAATTGTCCCGCTTGTGGATAAGGATACATCGTGTCGAATGCATATTTCATCGTGTTGAAAACGTCATTAAAACGTACACTTATGTTCATTTTGTTGTCTAATAAGGTATAACGTGAACCAATATCCATTTTATACATTTCGTGGCTGTTGTTCTGAAGCCCGTCTGTTGCACCTCTGTAGAATCCGAAAGCTAAGAAACTCAAACGTTTGTTTACTTTAAAATTAGAATTCATACGTCCGTTGAATGCAGCAACAGTAATTTTTCTGTCAATTGGATTACTTGTATTAGTTGCTGGATCATATTGAAATACAATACCTTGCTGATTAATACTTGAGAAATCAATCGATGGTTGAATATCCCACCATTTTGTAATTTTATAATTGAATGAAACCTCAAATCCATAAGCCGTATTATGATCGTAGTTGGTGTAGCTCATAATTTGCTTTTCCATACTTGGATCTGCCGGATCTGGATATAAGATTCTACTAATCTGATCATTAATGCTTCTTACAAAAACGCCAGTTGTAAAACTTCCTTTTTCCAAAGTTTTAGTATAATTTACTTCCACAGAATTAGTAAACTGAGGTCTTAATTCAGGATTTCCTAATGAAGTTACTAACGGAGTAGCAAATTCACGAATTGGTTTGGTTTGCTCTAAACTAGGACGGTCAACACGACGGCTGTAGCTTAATTGTAAAGTGTTTTTCTCATTTAAATTATAAGTCAAATAAGCAGATGGGTATAAAGTGATATAATCATCATCAAATTTAGTTTTACCATAATTTAAGTTTGCCTGAGCTTTATAGCTTTCAAAACGAGCTCCAAGTTGATAACTGAATTTTTTAAACTTTTGTCCAAATGTTACATAAGCTGAATAAATATCAGTATCATAAGTGTAATGTGATGTTTGATCTGCTCCTGGAATCAAAGGATTTCCAGTTGTATAATCATTTCCAGTTCTTGTAATTCTAGCTTCTGCACCTGCTTCAAGTGTTGTTTTGTCATTCAACGGATTCACATAATCGATGTTTACAGTGCTTAATTTTCTCGTTCCTTTTAAGAAATCATTGTATACGATATCAGAACCAGTATTGTCAATATTAGTTGTTTGAGTATCAAAAGAAGCATTTTGTGTTTCTTTGTTGTCGCTGTAATTTGCTTCAAAATCTAAAGTATGACCTTCTTTTTTGAAAATGTGTTTGTAAGCCAAATTGTAAGTCCCAACCTGATCTGGTCCCCAATATCTTGATTTTTGAAAGATGTTAGAAATGTCAGAACCTGTCACATTATTGTAATCAATATCAGTATCTACAAAACCTTTTCCATTAGATTTGTTTTGGTTGGTATAAATAGATAAAGTATTGTGATCATCGATTAAATAATCCATTCCAATTTTGTACAAATAAGAATCATTGTCATTTAAAACATTGATTTTTTGAGTGATGTCCTGATCAAATCTTCTGATGAATCCATTATTGTGGTAGGTTCCAAAGTTTTGCCCCACATTTCCAAAGAAATTCACTTTTCCGGTTTTGTAGTTCAAATCTAAAGACTGATTGTATTTGGCTGTTTTTCCAAAAGTGATTCCTCCGCTATAACTTCCATTGAAACCAGTATTGGCATTTTTGTGCAAAATAATATTGATAATTCCAGACATCCCTTCCGGATTATACTTTGCACTTGGATTGGTAATCAATTCAATTTTTTTGATTGAAGTTGACGGAATTTGTTTTAGCAATTGCGCCGGATCGATATTAGAAGGACGTCCGTCAATTAATACACGAACATTGTCATTTCCGCGAAGCGAAAGTTTTCCATCCTGATCCACATTTACAGAAGGAATATTGTTCATAATATCCGATGCAGATGCTCCAGCCGTAGTCAAGTCCTTACCAACAGTTACCACTTTTCGATCGATTTTTTGTTCTATTGTAGAACGTTCTGCAACAATATTTACGCCTTTAAGTTGCGTTGCTTCTTCTTCAAGAGCAACATTTACAGTAGCAGATTTTTTGTTTTCGTTTAAAAGAACAGAACCGACAAATTTTCTAAATCCGATATATTGGATTTCGATTGTGTAACTTTTTAAAGCGATGTTTTTAAATGAAAAGTCTCCATTGTCATCTGTATTAACTCCAGATACTACTTTTCCATTTTCTTTAAGAGAAACTGTTGCATAAGAAATTGGTGCACCATTTGACTTCTCTGTAATTTTCCCAGAAACAGTACCTGTATTCTGGGCTTGTGCTGTTGCGATTACCCCCAATAATGCAAACAGAAAGAATTTTAATTTCATGATTTTTTACTGATTATTTTGATTTGATTGATGATGATTGTGTTAGTTACTTTTGTTTTTTTTTCTTTTTTGTTTTGACTTTAAAAATAAATTCGAAGTCTCTATTAAGACTCTTTTACGTTTAATATGTTACAAAAAATTGTGAAAAAAAGTGCTAAAAATTTTCTATCCCTTGTTTTATAGGAGATTAAGCTTTTAGTATTTTGATAATTTTAACAATTGAAAATGCAGTGTTTTTGTCAAATTCCGACTCTTTTCCAGAATTTAATATGTTTTTGATTTTCTGTAATTGATGAATAAGCAGTATATTTGCACACTTTAAAATAAGTTTTACATGTCATTACCACAAATTCTTACACCTTCTATAGAAAAAGCAATACAAGCATTATTTGATGTTACTGTTGATAAAATCGAATTTCAAACCACCAGAAAAGAGTTTGAAGGAGATATTACTATGGTCATTTTTCCATTGTTGAAGGTAATTAAAAGCAATCCTGCAGAATTAGGAAATAAAATTGGAAATTATTTAGTTGAAAATGTTTCTGAGGTGGCTCGCTTTAACGTAGTTTCAGGTTTCTTGAATATTGTAATTTCTGATAGTTATTATTTAAACTTTTTTAATGGAATAAGAAATGGCAAACAATTCGGGTTTGTAGCACCAAATCCAGAAGAGAAGGCGGTTATGGTAGAATATTCTTCACCAAATACCAATAAACCGTTACATTTAGGTCACGTTCGTAATAACTTGCTTGGTTATTCTGTTGCTGAAATTTTAAAAGCTTCTGGTAAAAAAGTATACAAAACTCAAATTATCAACGATCGTGGAATTCATATTTGTAAATCGATGTTGGCCTGGGAAAAATTCGGAAACGGAGAAACTCCTGAAACTTCTGGTCTAAAAGGTGATAAACTAGTTGGTAAATACTATGTAGAGTTTGATAAAGCTTACAAGAATGAAATCAATGGGTTAATCGAAACTGGAAAAACAGAAGAAGAAGCGAAAAAACAAGCGCCAATTATTATTGAAGCGCAAGACATGCTTAAGAAATGGGAAGCTGGTGATGAAAAAGTAATGGCCCTTTGGAAAAAAATGAACGAATGGGTTTATGAAGGTTTCGCAACAACTTACACTAATCTTGGAGTTAATTTTGATAAATATTACTACGAAAGCAACACCTATTTATTAGGAAAAGATGTTGTGCAAGTAGGTTTAGATAAAGGTGTTTTCGAAAAAGATCCAGATGGTTCTGTTTGGATTGATTTGACTGACGAAGGTCTGGATCGTAAGATTGTTTTACGTTCTGACGGAACAGCAGTGTATATGACTCAAGATATCGGAACTGCAATTCAGCGTGTAAAAGATATGCCAGATGTTGGCGGAATGGTTTATACGGTTGGAAATGAACAAGATTATCACTTTAAAGTCTTATTCTTAATCTTGAAAAAATTAGGTTTCGATTGGGCTTCAAGCTTATATCACCTATCTTACGGAATGGTTGATTTGCCTTCGGGAAAAATGAAAAGCCGTGAAGGGACTGTTGTAGATGCAGATGATTTGATGCAAGATATGACAGACACAGCACAAAAAATTTCTGAAGATTTAGGAAAACTAGACAGCTATTCAGACGAAGAAAAGGCAAAACTATATAAGACAATTGGTCTTGGAGCTTTGAAATATTACATTCTAAAAGTAGATCCAAAAAAACGAATCTTATTTAACCCAGAAGAATCTGTTGATTTTGCTGGAAATACAGGTCCGTTTATTCAGTATACTTACGCAAGAATCCAGTCAATCATCCGTAAGGCAGATTTTGATTTTGCAGCACAAGTTGAAATGGAAGAATTGCATGAAAAAGAAAAAGAGTTAATAAAACAAATTGAACTTTTCCCAGAAGTAATTCAGAATGCGGCTCAAAATCACAGTCCGGCTTTAATAGCTAATTACACTTATGATTTGGTAAAAGAATACAATTCATTCTATCAATCGGTTCATATTTTAGGAGAAGTAGATTTGACGAAAAAGATCTTCAGAGTACAGCTTTCTCAAAAAGTTGGAGAAGTAATAAATTCAGCATTACAACTGTTAGGAATTGAAGTTCCGGAAAGAATGTAATATTAAATAAAATATATAAATTTCTAAAAGCCAATAGTTTAAACTATTGGCTTTTTTTGTTATTTTTTTGTCCGTTATAGGCTTTTTAGTATTCGAATGCTATGTAATATTGTAGTAATTATACTGCTAAAAAATAATAGCGGTAGGTATAACTAAAATGATACAAAGGGTTTTTCCTATAATGTAATTTTAATTAATTTGAATTAGTAAGCTTTTAGTCTAAATTATTATAGGAGCATAAGCTATCCAGTTATTCAAACTGGATAGCTTTTTGTTTTAAATATTTTTGTAAGTTAATTATTTCAATTTGTTGTGTTAATTAAGAGTAAAATCTTGTTAAAATTATTTTAATTTTTTAAGTTCGCCCTCTCTAATAAAAAAACAAAAAATAATGAAACAAAAATTAAAAGGATTTATGATGCTTTTTTTTGTGTTTGCTATGCAATTTACTTTCGGGCAGCAAAAAAAAATTACAGGAACGGTTTTAGACAATGCAGGAATGCCTTTACCAGGAGTTAGTGTATTAGTTAAGGGGACAAAATCAGGAGCTCAAACTGATTTTGATGGGAAGTACAGTATTAGTGCATCGTCTGATCAGATTTTAGTATTTAGCTACATTGGAATGAATACTAAAGAGGTTGCAGCAAGTTCTTCTATTATTAATGTTAAAATGACAGATGCAGGAGCGCAAGAGTTGGAGGGTGTTGTAGTCACTGCATTGGGAGTTAAGAGAGAGAAAAAAGCTTTAGGATATGCTACTCAAGAAATTAAAGCTGCCGAGTTAACAAAAGGAAATAATAATAGCTTAGCAGGAGCTCTTCAAGGGAAATTAGCTGGGGTAAATATTACACCTTCAAGTGGTGCTCCTGGAGCTTCTTCCCGAATTGTAATTCGTGGTGCTCGTTCATTTACGGGAGACAATACTCCTCTATATGTAATTGATGGTATGCCTGTAGCTTCGACAGCTGATTTCAGTACTGGAAACAGTGTTTCAGGGGCAGACAGTTCAAACAGGGCAGCTGATATCGACCCAGAAGATATTGAATCTATAAATATTCTAAAGGGACAAGCTGCATCAGCACTTTATGGACTTAGAGCTACAAATGGAGTAGTTGTAATTACCACAAAAAGTGGTAAGGGAAGTTCTAAAAGTGGTAAGGCTGTCATAAATTTCTCCAGCTCAATGTCTGCTGAAAATGTATCAAGAAAGATTGATTTCCAAGATCAATATGCGCAAGGGACAAATGGTGTATATGGGCCAACAAATTCATTGTCTTGGGGACCAAAAATTTCTGATTTGCCAAATGATAAATCATATGGAGGTAATGTTGCCAACACATTGAATGGTGGAGATGTAACATCTCACGCAGGCAAATATTATGTGCCACAAAGGGCAACAGCAGGTTTAGATCCATGGGTAGCGCCTAAGGTATATGATAATTTTGGTGATTATTTTAAGACTGGAACTACTATAAATAATTCTTTTAGCCTGACACAGGCAACAGATAAATCTAATTATGCTTTTGGTTTAGGTTCAACAAACCAAGATGGTTTTGTACCAGGAACTGGTTATACACGATACAATGCAAAAGCTGCGTTTAGCACGAAATTGTCAGAGACATGGAAAACAGGATTTGTGGGCAACTATATTACTAGTAAGACTGAAAAAGCTGCTGGTGCAAATGATTCATCTGTTGCAGGTGCATTTGCAAGTCCAATAAGTTATGATTTAAAAGGAAACGGATATGAAAATCCAGCGGACCCGTACAAACAAATTTATTATAGACCAACTGGATTCAATAATCCATATTGGGCAGCCGCTCACAATATACATGACGAACAAACTGATCGTTTTTACGGAAACAGTTATGTTGAATTTACTCCAAATATCTCAACAGATGGCAAACACAAATTATCATTCCGATACCAGCTTGGTGCGGATGCTTACACTACTAATTATAGAGATATAGATGAATACGGTAACAAGCAGACTACAGCAGGTTATTTAGATATTTATGGAATTACATCCAGAACGGTAAATTCATTGTTTACAGCAAATTATGAATATAAAATCTCAGAAGATTTTAATTTAATGGCTTTGTTAGGTAATGAAATAAATGACAGGTATGAAAAGAAATACGAAATGGAGGGCTATGATCTTAATTTTGGTGGTTGGGCTAATTTAGCTAATACACAGCAAACAGTTGCCGTAGATAACATTTCTAAAAACAGAACTGTTGGTTTATTTGGAAATCTAAATCTTTCATACAAAAACTTTATTTATCTAGGAGGTACTTTAAGAAAGGATGTTGTATCAGCAATGCCAAGAAACAACCGTTCATTTGTATATCCTTCAGTGTCATTAGGGGTTGTATTAACCGAATTGGAAGGTCTAAAAGATAGCTCAACATTATCTTTTGCAAAACTTAGAGGATCATGGGCAGAAGTAGGTCAGGCTGGAACTTATAAGCAAAATTACTATTCAGTGCCGACTTATGGAGGTGGATTTTGGTCAAACGCACCTATAAGTTATCCTCTTAATGGTGTAAATTCCTATACTCCATATAGCATAATGTACGATCCAAACCTAAGACCTCAAAACACAAGATCTTTTGAGCTGGGTGGTGAATTTCGCTTTTTTAAAGATCGTGTAAGTATTGATTATACATTTTCTAGACAGAATGTAGTAGACCAGATTTTTAGTGTTCCTTTAGCAGGTTCAACTGGAGCATCATATTTGATGATGAATGGGGGAAAAGTTCATACGAATAGTCATGAATTGGTGGTTAGTGTTTCTCCAGTTAGAACTAAAGATTTTGATTGGACAATATCAGCAAACTTTACCAAAATAGACAATTATGTAGATGAATTAAAAGAGGGAGTAGAAAATATTATGTTAGGTGGATTTGTAACACCACAAGTGAGAGCAAGTATAGGGGAACGTTATCCAGTTATATACGGAACAGCTTTTGCAAGAGATGATAAAGGAAATATTTTAGTTGATAATAAAGGATTAGCTATTGCAGGAGAAACTAAATCACTGGGAGAGGTAGCTCCAAAATTTAACTTAGGAGGGACAACTTCTTTTAGATACAAAAAAATAACGCTTGCTGCCACTTTTGATTGGAAAAATGGAGGTGTAATGTATAGCGGGACAAATTCATTGTTAGATACTTATGGATTAAGTGCTAAAACAGGAAATCGTGATGAACTAATGGTTCAAAAGGGTGTAACTGCTGATGGACAACCAAACACAATAGGAGCTACTAAGCAAGATACCTATACTGTGTATTCAAATATTGCAGAAACCGCTATATATGGTGCTTCTTTTGTAAAATTAAGAGAATTATCATTAGGTTACATTCTGCCAAAATTTTCAACAAGCCTAGATTTACGTGTTTCTGCATTCGCAAGAAATGTATTATTATGGGCTAAAATGCCAAATCTAGATCCAGAAGCATCACAAGGAAACAACAACATGGCTGGTGGTTTTGAAAGATTATCAGTTCCACAAACTACAAGCATTGGTGTTGGATTGAATTTAACAATTAATTAATATAATTCAAAAACAATTATGAAAAAATATAAAGGCATATTATTTTTAGTGATGGCGTCACTTTCATTAATTTCTTGTTCTGAAGATCGAATGGACGAAATCAACAAAAATGTAAATAATCCAACAAATATGGCAACTCGTTTTGCTATTACTGATGCAATGACGAAGACGGCATTTAGCAATACTGGCTCAGAATTGGCTTTTTATACGGGGGTTTATGTAGAACTAAGCGCTGGAGGTTTTGGTCAAATGTATAGTGCTGAAACAAGAAATGGAGAACCTCAGAGTGCAACAACTTATAATAATTCTTGGAATAGTCAATATTCAACTATGTACAATTTAAAGATTATAATTGATAAATGTACAATTGGTGAAGAAAAAGGAAACTATACTACATTAGGAATAGCACAAATTCTATATGCTTATAACTTAGCTTTGCTAACTGACATGTATGGAGATGTTCCATTCTCTGAGGCTTTTCAACCTGGGGTAATTTATACACCTAAACTGGATCATCAGGAAGATTTGTACAAAACAATTTTTGCAACACTAGAAGATGCTATTGTAAATTTAGAAAAAACATCTTCCTATCCAGCTTTAGGAACTCAGGATTTAATATATGGTGGCAATAATGCTAAGTGGATAAAAGCCGCTAATGGCTTATTGGCTCGTTATACACTACGTCTTTCTTTTAAATCTCCCGATTATGATAAAGTTTTAACCTATGTAAGTAAATCTTTTGCAAGCAGAAACGAGGAATTTAAGATGGTAAACAGCGGTATTCCGAACCCTTTTTATCAATTAGATAATGCTAGAGGATATTTATTTTCAAGTAAAAGTTTGTTTGAGAAGTTAAATGCTAGGCCAAATGATCCACGTGTTACAGGTTACTTTGAAAAAATTAAAAAAACAAGTGGAGCGCCGCTTACCTACGAGTTTTATGAAAATGGTGTTAGCCCACAAAGTCAAAATTATTCGTATTCAGCTTTACTAGACGCAAGTAATCCGATATATATGCTAAGTTATCATGAATTATTGTTTATAAAAGCTGAGGCAGAAGCAAGAAAATCTGCGAGTGTTACAAGTACAGTTAGTTTAGTAGCAGCTGTGACAGCTGCTTTTAACAAAGCTCAATCTATTAATTTTTCAACTACAGATGTAGCTAGCTATGTTGCAGGCTTAAACATCACGACTAACGAAGATTTATTAAAAGAAATTGCTGTTCAAAAGTATTTTTCATTCTATGATGATGAATCTGTTGAAGCTTACAATGACTACAGACGTTTATTAGCGATGTATGGATCAGCAACTGCTCATCCAATTCAATTAGCAAACCCGCTCAATGTAAGTAAGTTCCCGCTTAGATTAACTTATGGGAATTCAGACGTATCTGCTAACAAGAATGTTAAAGAGGCTTTTGGAGATGGTACTTATGTTTATAAAGAAAATGTTTGGTGGGCTGGAGGTACTAGATAATCGTATTCTCTAAATGTTTTATCAAACAAAAAGCCGGAAGTTTCAAAACTTCCGGCTTTTTTAATAACAACTAATTCTAATTACTTGACAAATTTGTCAATAATTTTATCTGTTTCTGCTTTTGCAGTATCTGGTTTCAAATCAAATAATAAAGAGTAAAGTGCTTTTCTGTCTACTTTAGCTTCTAGGTTTAAGTCTTTATGTCTGTCAAAAAGAGTTTGCCATTTATCACGAACATTTTTCCAGATTGCATTATTCTCTTTCCACCATTTTTGAGCTGCGATACATTTAACATCTGGAACTTTAGTGTAAACGTCAAATCCTTTTTCTTGTGCTAATAATACATCTTTACCAGCATCGTCACGAACTAATTTATCGTTATCTTGTTCGTGGTTCCATCCTGCAGAAGTAATTTCGTGGATGTTTCTTCTTTTTAAAACATTGTAATCGTTACGTTTTGTTTGCTCTCTTCTTGGAAGTGGAGCATCAGCAACGTTTGCCCAGTAATCTTGCCCATCAACGTGTACCCAAGTTGAAGAGCCTTCATATCTTGGACTGTCATCTACCTGATATACCTTTTGAGTCCATTGCCCTTTAACGGCTTTTTTGTCTAATTTTTTGTATTTCCACGTATTTCCTTTGTCAAAAGAATATAAGTCTGTGTTTTCGTATAACCAATCTTGTCTCCAGTGTTTGATAATCATGTCGTCACTTACAATTAATAAGTGCTGCATAACAATTTTGTTAGGAGTATCTTCTAATAATTCTACCCATTCTAAGGCAGATTCATGTTTTGTCTCAGATGGTTTATAAGTAAGAGAATCTTTAGGATATGAAAATGTCTCAGTAAAATTAAATTTTACTTCATAACAACCACACATTGACTTAATTGACTTAATGTCTTGTTGTTTTTTGTCCTGACTAAAACCAAGACTGCATGTTAAAGCCACAGCGGCCGACAAAAAAAGGCTTTTTGAAATCATAACTTATTGTTTTGTTTTTAATTTTTGCGCAAATATATAAATTTAATTTAGAACAATTAAAAATAATTATATATTTGCAGCGATTATTAAGATTGAATAAAAATAATGAAAATTAAAATTACCCTTTTTGCTGGACTACTTATTAGTACTTATTCTTTTGCTCAGCAAAAAGATAGTGTTGTTTCTCAGGAAAAACTTTCTGAGGTCGTTGTGACGGGACAGCTAGAACCACAGTCTATTAAAAAATCTGTTTTTAATGTGCGTGTTATATCTAAAGAAAATATAAAACAGCTGGCAGCAAATAATCTAGCAGATGTATTGAATCAGTACTTAAATATTACTGTTACATCAAGCGGACAGGACGGTCGTTCAAAGGCCTCTATGTTTGGGTTAGATTCTCAATATTTTAAGATTTTGGTTGATAATATTCCGTTAGTAAGTGATACAGGAATGGGGACAAATGTTGATTTAACGCAGGTAAATCTTGATGATGTTGAACGAATCGAAATTATCGAGGGTTCAATGGGGGTAACTCATGGTGCAAATGCTGTAAGTGGTATTTTAAATATTATTACTAAAAAGGGAGGCGGATATAAGTGGCAAATTGGTGCAACTATTCAGGAGGAAACAGTTGGTAAAGAGTTTGCCTTTTTTGATAAAGGGCGCCATATTCAATCTGCAAAAATTGCTCATAATTTTAATGAAAATTGGTTTGTAAATATTGGAGGAAACCGAAATGCAATGGCTGGTTATTATGAAAACAGACAAGGTAAAGATTATGATATTAATGATGGATTGAGAGGATATACACAATTGCCAAAAGAACAATTAGTAGGAAACGCCATTGTAGGTTATCAAAAAGATGCTTTTAGAATTTTTTACAAATTTGATTATTACGGAGAAGATGTTCACTACTACAATCCACTTGTGAATATTACGGATAATTATCCTTTTCCAGACACCTATTTTTCAAGAGATAAAAGATATATAACCAATCGTTATTACCACCATTTAAATGCCAGTGGAAATCTTTTCTCAACTTTAAAATACAATGTTTCAGTTTCTCAACAAAAACAAGAGCGTGATTTAGAGAATTTTGTTTATCATCTGGATACGAAACAAGAAACAGATAACACCAGAGACACTTATCAATCAAAGGAGGTGTTTTATTCAACAGGTACGCTTAGCAATTTTTTTGACAATAAAAAAGTTGATTTTCAGCTTGGTTACGAAATTACAAATGAGAATGGTTTTTATGACTCTTCGGTTGGGGCATTCAGAGATGATAGCCAACAAGGTGTAGATATTAGAAAGAGACTTGAGAATTATGATGTTTTTTCGGTAGCAGAAATTGGTGTAAGTGATAGATTTTCGATTCGTCCAGGGCTTCGATTTTCATTTCAAACTGCTTTTGATAATCAATATGCAAGCTCATTGGGTTTAAGGTATCTTTTTGACAAAGGACTCGAGGCTAGAGGGTCTTTTGGTAAAGCGTATCGTACTCCAAATTTTGATGAGTTGTATACTTATTTTGTTGATTCAAACCATAATATGCAAGGTAATCCCGATTTGATTCCTGAAACAAGTAGTTCTTATGAGGTGAGTTTAAAAAGAGCCTGTACTTTAGGTTCTGGAGCGCAGATCTCAAATAACTTGGCCGTTACTTATTTGGATGTTAATGATAGAATTGATTTGGTTACGACACAGGTAACTCCTTTGAGCTACAAGTATCTTAATATCAATAAATATAAGATGTGGAACATTTCAACAGTAGAGCAATTTACTTATAAAAATTGGAATGTAATGTTAGGTGCAGCTGTTGTGGGAATTTCTAGAACACTTGATCTAGCAGCTGAAAACCTAGTGTCTGATGATAAATTTTTCTACTCTTTTAGAATCAATTCAAATGTCTCTTATAACATTACTAAATGGAACACTTTGATAGCAGTTTTCTATAAATATAATGGTCAGCAACAGCAATATGTTGCAGGAACTGGAGCCGATGGAAAAGCTGGTTTCTTTCTAAATACACTGGAACCTTTTAGTTATATGGATGCGTCAATTCGTAAAACATTTTTTAAAAATCAATTTGAAGTTACAGTTGGAGCCAGAAACCTTTTTGATGTAACCAATCTGCAGTCAATGCAAAATGGCGGTGGTGGAGGTGCTCATGGTGATGGGGGAACAACAAGCAATATGCTAATGGGATATGGCCGCTCATACTTCTTAAAACTTACGTATAATCTAAATTTTAATTAATAAATCAATAACATGAAAAAGAACTTTATTTTAATACTATCTTTTGTATTACTTGCCATTGGGGCTTGTAGTAGTGATGATGAAGTAGCGTTGCCAAATGCTGTGGCATTTGCTTCAACGTCTATAAATTTATCGGCAGAAACAACTCCGATTGAAATTAAATTTGCATCTCCAACTGCATCAGCAGGATCTTTAACTTTGACTGTTACTGAAACTGCTGTAGCAAATGGTACAGATTTTAGCACTACTCCAGCAGTAGCAGCAAATACTGTTGTAGTACCGTTTGAAAAAAATGTTTCTTCGGTAAGTTTTTCTTTCAAAAAATTAAAGGAAGCTATTGAAGGTGAAGTTAAAAATGTAGTTTTCACTATTAGCAGTGTAACTATCAATTCTGTAATTTCTGATAACAAATCAGTTCAAGTGAACTTTAATGAAACAGCTTCTTTAGGAAATGCTTTAGCTCCTGGAGTTGGTGGGCCAACACAACCAAATCAAGTTTTTGTTGATTTAAGCAGCGGAAAAATGACTGCCGTTCCTAGAGTTTCATGGGATTTAGGATTTGCTTCTGGAACAGATTTTAGAGTAGTAATTAACAATACTGTAAAAATGTCTGCAAAGCAAACTACTAGTACAAATATTGATGAGGTTCAAGCTGAAGATGCAACAATGCTTATCAATAACGGACAAGGTAGTACAACTCAAATAGATGATCCAGCAGGAGATATTACCAAAACAGCTATTGCTGCAATTTCTGCTACAGATAGTGAAAATAAAGTATACCTAATCAATTTAGGAAGCAACCCTAGCGCTACTAATCCAGCAGTTGGATCTGAAGGAACTGCAGGAGGATCATCTAGAGGATGGAAAAAAGTTAGAATCTTAAGAAGTGGAAACGATTATAAAGTACAATATGCTGATATCGCAGCTACTACACACGATGAAATAACTGTAACTAAAAATGCAGCTTACAACTTTACTTTCTTAAGCTTATTAGATAAAAAGGTAGTTAGTGTAGAGCCACAAAAAGCACAATGGGATATTACTTTTACAAGTTTTACTAATACAACTTCATTTGGAACAGGTTTACTTCCTTATAATTTTGCTGACTTCGTTTTAAATAATGTTAAAGGTGGTGCAAAAGCTTACCAAGTACTTACAACAGCTTTTACTTACGATGCTTTCACATTAGCAAATGTTGACAATACTAAGTTTACAGACGATCAAAGAAATATTGGTTCAAACTGGAGAGGAACTACTGGTGGAACTGATGCAAATGGTAATCCAGTTTCTTTATTTGTAGCAAGATCGGATCGTTTCTTCGTGGTTAAAGATCCAGCAGGAAATGTTTATAAAGTAAGATTTACAGCGGGTGTAAACGCGGCAGGAGAAAGAGGTAATCCTACATTCCAATACGCTATTTTGAAATAATTTTAAAATGAAAAACTAAAGATTATAAAGATTTTCATTCTAAAAATACAATGCAACGCATCAAAAATTTAGTTAATCATTAGCTTTGTTTTTTTTATTTTTTTTTGATTTAGAGGTTAGATTTTTCTAACCTCTTTTTTTTGTTCTAGTTTCTTGTTAAAATGAATTAGAAACAAAATGTTATTCTATCTTTGCAAAAATTTTTTCTGCAATAAGTTAACAATTATTTAATTGGTTTAATTTTTGAATGCAGTCCTTTATACTTTTATAATTATTAAGTGAATACAAAATCTTATTTTTTTCAGTCTTTTGCCATCGTCGCTTTAGCGTTGGTTGCTTTTATTGGGTTCAAACAAATCCTTCCTGACAAAATATTTTCAGACAGTAAATTAGATTCTAAAAACATATTAATAGATAGTCTGCTTTTGGAATCTGTAGCCAAAGATTCGCTTTCTCTGGATGATGATAGTATTGCTGAAAGTGAAAAGAAACTTAATAAACAGAAAATCGTTTTTAATGAAACGGAAGGAATCGAATTTCCAGCAGAAACTTTTGAAAATTATAAAGGATATCAATACCTGATTTCTTTCTATGAAAAATTATATCAGTTAGAGAAAAATCCACAAAATAAAGTTCGAATCGCGTATTATGGAGATTCAATGACCGACGGAGATTTAATTGTTCAGGATGTTCGTGCCAATTACCAAGAACGTTTTGGGGGAAATGGAGTTGGTTTCGTATCAATCTCCTCAGAATCGGCTGCGTCTCGAGGATCTATTATATCTACCTATTCTAAAAACTGGAAAGCGCAATCGTATTTAAATGTAAAAAAACCAACAAGTCCTTTTGGAGTAAACGGACATGTGTTTTTTGCAAATGATAAATCGAACTCAACTTGGGTTCAGTACGAAGCCGGACTTAAAAAACATGCTACTTCTTTAGATAATGCAACCTTATTTTACGGTCGTGCTTCTAAAACCGGAAAAGTGAATTTTATTATAGGAAAAGATACTATCAAGAAAAGCCTTTCGCCAAATAATTTAGTAAATACACTTAGAGTTTCTTCTGGAAGTTTAAAAGCATTCAAAGCTAATTTTGTTCAGGCAGATTCGATTCCGATTTACGGATTTAATTTTGATGACGGAATTGGGGTGCATGTAGATAATTTTTCTCAAAGAGGAAATTCAGGACTTCCGATTTCGATGTTCAATGCCGATGTGATGAGAGCCTTTAATAACAATCTGAAATACGATTTGATAATTCTGCATTACGGAACAAATGTTTTGAACTACGGAACCAAAAATTATTCTTGGTATGAAAAAGGAATGACTAAAACCGTAAATAAAATCAAAGAATCATTTCCGGGCGTTTCGATTTTGATTGTTTCAACAGCAGATAAATCGACCAAATACGACATGGAAATGAAAACCGATTCTGCTGTAGTTCCTTTAATGAAGGCACAAAAACATTATGCATTAGAATCTCAGGCAGGATTTGTGAATTTATATACCTTAATGGGCGGAGACGGATCAATGATCAAATGGGTTGATGAAGTTCCTGCAAAAGCAAATAAAGATTACACCCACTTTAACCAACGTGGAGCAAAAGCCATAGGAAATTTATTGTATGGGCAATTAAATAAAGGATACGAAGAATATAAAGTACTCAGAGGAAAAAGAGATGCTGAAGGGACTAAGCCAAAACCAGTAAGAAGAGCCAGACCCGATTCCGTTTCAATAACAAAAGACAGCGTATGATGAATAAATTAATTGTCTTTTTTTGTTGTCTCTTTTTTACAACAAATGAGAAGGCTCCAAAAAAAGATGTACATCCAACACAAAAGAGTATGATTCAAAAAGTCGATACAGCAACAGTTGAAGTCCTTTCTGATGGTCAGATTTATAATGCGAAAGTTTTACAAGATTTTTTCAAGAAATTAGAAGAAAACGAAAACTATAAAAATCAAAAAATCAATATTGTGCATATTGGTGATTCGCATATTCAAGGTGATTTGATGACAAACGAAATCCGAAAAAATTTGCAACAAAAGTTCGGAAATGCAGGGCGTGGTCTGGTATTTCCATATCAATTGGCAAAAACAAATGGCTCTTACAACGAACGTTTTAAATCAAATCGTGTTTGGGAAAGTTATCGAAATATCCTTCCTTTTAAAAGTAATCCAGTCGGATTATGCGGAATTGGACTTTGGAGAAACACAGGAGGATTTGTAATGGAAATGAATGTTAAAGATCCTTCATATAATTTCAATACCATAAAAATTATTACACCTCAAAATCAGAATATGTTTGATTTGGCTATTTCGTCTAAAATCAATTCGATCCAAACAACAGAGCGAAGAGTTATCACGCATAAGATTAAAAAAGGCGAGGTTCTTGGAAGTATTGCCGATAAATACAATGTCTCAATCGCAGAAATTAAAAGAGACAATCATTTGAAAGGAAATAATATTCGTGCGGGAAGAACTTTAAAAATCGCCACAAATGAAACAAGGGCAAAAACAATTTCTATGTCCGAATTTGTGCCTTTAGCAATAGAATCTGATTCGTATTCGCATTACTACAATTCAGAAAATGCTTTAAGCCGAATTTTTCTGATTCCGAATAAAGAAGCTAAAGATTATGAGTTGAACGGAATTGTGCTAGAAAAAGACAATCCAGGCGTTATTTACAGCGGAATAGGAGTAAATGGGGCTAAATATTCAGATTACAATAAATATCCGTTGTTTTTTGATCAGCTAAAAGCTTTGCATCCGGATTTGCTAGTATTTTCATTAGGAACAAATGAAAGTTACGATCACTTAGATGCAGCAAGTTATATCAAAGAACTGCGTGAGTTTATCAGTAATATAAAAGCTCAGAAAATAGATGCGCCGATTATTGTAATGACGCCGCCGCCATCATTATTGAGAAGAAAACCCAATACGTATATTGATGATTACACGCGACAAATTATCGATACGGCACAAAAAGATGGTTTTGCCGTTTGGGATTTATATGATGAGTTTGGTGGAATGAGCGGAATCAAACAATTAAAAGTACAAGGATTAATTGGGCCAGACTGGGTTCATTATTCTAAAAAAGGATATGAGAAACAAGGCAACTTATTTACTCAGGCATTTTTAAAAGCATACGATAATTTTAAATTAAAGAATTAAGTTGACAACAATAGATAGCATTAACAATTGGTTCATTCAAAATTTTGGTGCAATTACAATAGAACAAGTTGAAAGCTGGTTTGTTTACAATCCTGACGAAAAACTTTTATTTAATACCGGTTTATTTCTAGGTTTATTTTTGGTTTTCTATTTTGTGTATGGTTTTTTACGCAAAACATTTTATTTGAGATTAACGTATGTTATTCTCTTCTCACTATTTTTTTACTATAAATCAAGTGGAATTTATTTTCTGCTGTTATTGCTTTCTTCAGTTGTAGATTATGGACTAAGCCAGATTATTTACAAAGAAAGCCGTGATAGTGTCAAGAAATTATATTTGGTAATAAGTGTAATTTTAAATTTAGCACTTCTTGGTTATTTCAAATACATGAACTTCCTTATTGTTACTTACAATGATATGTTTCATGGTAATTTTGCACTTCATAATGTTTTTCTTCCAGTGGGAATTTCGTTCTACACTTTCCAGTCGATGAGTTATATTATTGAGATTTATCGTGAAGAAATTAAACCAACAAAAAATTACATCGAATATTTATTCTTCGTTTCATTCTTCCCGCAATTAGTTGCAGGGCCTATTGTACGTGCAAAAGATTTCTTGCCTCAGATTTATCAAAAACTAAACCTGACCAAACAAGATGTAAACAATGCTTTGTTTTTGATTATTGGAGGTTTAATTAAGAAAACGGTAATCTCAAATTACATATCAGTAAACTTCGTTGACCGTGTTTTTGATACGCCTTTAAGTTATACTTCTTTCGAAAATTTAATGGCTTCGTACGGATATGCTATTCAAATTTATTGCGATTTCTCAGGATATTCAGATATGGCAATTGGTATTGCATTATTATTAGGATTTAAATTACCTGTCAATTTTAGAACTCCGTACAAATCGACTTCGATTACCGATTTCTGGAGAAGATGGCATATCTCGCTTTCGACTTGGCTAAAAGACTTTTTATACATTTCGATTGGAGGAAACAGAGAGGGGTCTTTCGCAGGATATTTATTCCCAAGTTTGTTCTTCTTCGGATTATTACTTTGGGGAATGTCTTGTTATAACGAAAGTATAATTCCGCTTGTCATTGCCGGGGTAAGTATTTTGATTTTCGCCTTGTCATTTTTGCTTTCAAGCAAAATAAAACAAACCTTAGTAACCAATTTCAACCTGTTTACCACAATGCTTTTAGGAGGTTTGTGGCATGGAGCAGGAGCGCAATTTATAGTTTGGGGAGCACTTCACGGATTAGCTTTGGCAGTTCATAAAATATTCATGGAATTCTTTCCGTCTAAGAAAGACAAGAGTCCGAATTTCTTGTGGAGATTTTTCTCAATTGTAATCACCTTTCACTTTGTAGTTTTCTGTTGGATTTTCTTCCGAGCAAGAGATTTTGAAACAGCATTGCAGGTAATTAATAACATCGGACAATTAACATTCGAACCAGAACTTTGGAAAACAATTGTTCTAGGTTACAAAAATGTCTTCGGATTAATGTTATTTGGTTACGTTTGGCATTTCTTGCCTGAAACTTTCACCAACGGAATGAAATCTGTTTTCGACAAAACACCTTTATTAATAAAAGCCATAATCTTAGGATTCGTTTATTGGATCGTTTACGCAACAGCAGTTGCAGGTTCACAACCGTTTATTTACTTTCAGTTTTAAAAGAGGTTCAAAGGGACATAGTTACAAAGGCGCAGAGGTTTTTTCTCTACGCCTTTTTTGTTTCACGCAGATTCGGCAGATTCTGGCAGATTTAATTTTTATATTTTAAATAATAATCTGCGTGAATCTGCTGAAATCCTTTTAAATCTGCGTGAAGCAAAACTTTGCGCCTTCGCGCCTCTGCGAGCAAAAAAATCAGCGTAATCTGCGAGAGAAAAAACAGCAGTTAAGTAATGTGAGAAATTAGTGTAATTCGTGACAAAAAACCTTTGTCCCTCTGTAGCTTTGTTCCTTTGAACCTTAAAAAATAAATATTGCCTGAAATATCTAATTAGATTATCTTTGCACTTCAAATAAAGAAAATGATATGTTTGATAATTTAAGCGATAAGTTAGATAAAGCGTTCCATATATTAAAAGGACACGGTAAAATTACAGAAGTAAACGTTGCCGATACTTTAAAAGAAGTTCGTCGTGCGTTACTTGATGCCGATGTTAACTTTAAAATTGCTAAAGATTTTACAGCAAGAGTAAAAGACAAAGCAATTGGTCAAGACGTATTGACAACATTACAACCAGGACAATTATTAGTAAAACTGGTAAAAGACGAGTTGACAGAATTAATGGGTGGAGATGTTGCTGGTGTAAACTTATCAGGAAATCCAACTGTTATTTTAATGTCAGGACTTCAAGGTTCTGGTAAAACGACTTTCTCTGGAAAATTAGCAAACTTCTTAAAGACAAAGAAAAACAAGAAACCACTTCTTGTAGCTTGTGATATCTACCGTCCGGCGGCGATCAATCAGTTGCATGTTGTGGGAAACCAAATAGGTGTTGAGGTTTACTCAGAGCCAGAAAATAAAAATCCTGTAGAAATTGCTCAAAACGCAATTAAACATGCCAAAGCAAACGGATTCAATGTTGTGATCGTCGATACAGCAGGACGTTTGGCAGTAGATCAGGAAATGATGGACGAAATTGCTCGTGTACATAAAGCAATTCAGCCACAAGAAACATTGTTCGTTGTAGACTCTATGACAGGACAAGACGCGGTAAACACTGCAAAAGCTTTCAACGATATCTTGAACTTTGATGGAGTTATCTTAACGAAATTAGATGGAGATACTCGTGGTGGAGCTGCACTTTCAATCAAATCGATTGTAAACAAACCAATCAAATTTGTTGGTACAGGAGAGAAAATGGAAGCAATTGATGTTTTCTATCCAGAACGTATGGCAGAGCGTATTTTAGGAATGGGAGACGTTGTGTCTCTTGTTGAAAGAGCTCAAGAACAATTTGACGAAGAAGAAGCAAGAAAACTTCAAAAGAAAATCGCTAAAAACGAATTCGGTTTCGATGATTTCTTAACGCAAATTCAGCAAGTAAAGAAAATGGGTAATATGAAAGACTTGGTTGGAATGATACCAGGTGCTTCAAAAGCCATGAAAGATGTAGAAATCGAAGATGATGCTTTCAAACATATCGAAGCCATCATTCACTCGATGACACCAGGAGAAAGAAGCAAGCCAGCCATTATCGACGTAAAAAGAAAAGCCAGAATCGCAAAAGGTTCAGGAACTAAAGTCGAGCAAGTAAATCAGTTAATGAAGCAATTTGACCAAATGAGCAAAATGATGAAGATGATGCAAGGTCCAGGCGGAAAAAACCTGATGAAAATGATGGGAGGTATGAAAGGAATGCCAGGAGGAATGCCGAGATAAAAAAATAAAAGTTTCAAGTTTCAGGTTTCAAGTTACAAACTGAAATTTGAAACTTTTTCGCTTAATATATACGGAGTTTCGTTTTCAACATGAAGCCTGAAACTTGAAACAAAATTAAAACCTGAAACAAAACAACAACAATGCAAATACTAGACGGTAAAAAAACATCTAACGACATTAAAAACGAAATCGCAGCCGAAGTTCAAGCTATAAAAGATGCTGGAGGAAAAGTGCCTCATTTAGCAGCCGTTTTAGTTGGTAATAACGGAGCAAGTTTAACTTACGTAGGAAGTAAAGTAAAATCATGTCAGGAAATTGGCTTCGATTCGACTTTAGTTGCTTTACCTGAAACTATTACAGAAGACGAACTTTTGGCTAAAATAAAAGAACTAAATGAAGATGATAACCTAGACGGATATATCGTTCAGTTGCCTTTGCCAAAACATATCGATGAAGAAAAAATTCTTTTAGCAATTGATCCAGACAAAGACGTTGACGGTTTTCACCCAACAAACTTTGGTAGAATGGCTTTAGAAATGGAAACATTCATTCCAGCAACGCCATTCGGAATTATGCAGTTGTTAGAGCGTTACAAAGTTGAAACTGCAGGAAAACATACTGTAGTGATTGGAAGAAGCCACATTGTTGGTCGTCCGATGAGTATTTTAATGAGCCGTAAAGGAAATCCTGGAGATTCAACTGTTACCTTAACGCACAGCCGTACTAAAAACTTAGAAGAATTTACTAAAAATGCAGATATCATTATCACAGCTTTAGGTGTTCCAGAATTCTTAAAAGCAGATATGGTAAAAGAAGGAGTAACCATTATAGACGTTGGAATTACACGTGTAGACGATGCATCAAACCCAAAGGGTTATGTGATTAAAGGGGATGTTGATTTTGACGGAGTAAGTAAAAAAGCAGCTTTCATTACGCCTGTTCCAGGTGGAGTAGGACCAATGACAATTGCAATGTTGCTTAAGAATACACTTTTAGCTCGTAAAATGAGAAGCGCAAGAAACAAATAAATTGCTTCAAAAATATAATTAACAAGCCTGTTCAATCGAACAGGCTTTTTTATGTCATAAGTTTAATTTTTTTAAACACATAGAAACATAGATTTAAGTTTTAATAAAAGAATACAAGAGAGAAACAAATTTCTTTCACATAGCAAAAATTTCTCCGGCTATGTTTATTTTAAAAAAGTGAAACGCCTTTTTTAAAGTTTCGAAATCTATGTTTCTATGTGTTTAAAATCTGCGCATAGTGCCATTTTAATATATAATTAATACCCCAAAGGTTTCTGTTTCTATAAATAATAGGTACTTTTGCGCCACATTAAAAAATCACTTCTCCAAATGGACGATTATTATTCGTTAGTATTAAATTAAAAGTGGCATTTTGAATTTCAAAATGCTGCGATAAAACATGTTATTTTGAAATGAAAGCCTTTTACACCAACAACAACGGATTAGTTGAAATCTCAAAATGGACTTCAAATTGCTGGATTCATATCGAATCTCCAACAGAAACAGACAAAAATTATTTACTAGAAGAACTTCAAGTTCCCGAAGCATTCTACAATGATATCGAGGATATAGACGAAAGACCTCGTATAGAAATTGAAGATGGTTGGACGTTGATTATCATGCGCATTCCCGTAAAAAGTGGTGACGTCAAAATTCCATTCCACACCGTTCCGCTCGGAATCATTTTTAAAGACGATATCTGCGTTACAATCAGTTTTTACAAAACAGAAATCATTGCCGATTTTGTATCGTATTCACAACGCAAAAACATTGAAATTCAAGACAATTTTAATCTGGTTTTAAGATTGCTTTTATCTTCCAGCGTTTGGTATTTAAAATATCTAAAACAAATCAATCAGAAAATAAAATTGGCCGAAGATAATTTAGAGAAATCAATCAAAAATGAAGAATTACAAGCCTTGCTTCAAATCGAAAAATGTTTTGTATTCTTCATCACTTCTCTAAAAGCAAACGACGTTTTATTCCAAAGAATTAAAAATTTAAAAGCACACAAAGCCAATTACGATCCGGAATTGTTAGAAGATGTCGAAATCGAATTGAACCAAGCGCAAGACACCGCCAATATTTACAGCAACATCCTGACCGGAATGATGGATGCTTACGCTTCGGTAATTTCCAATAATATGAACAATATTATGAAACAGATGACCTCTATTTCCATCATTTTAATGATCCCGACATTAATCGCCAGTTTATACGGAATGAACGTGCCAAACGGCTTGGAAGAAAGCAAATACGGTATTTGGATTTTACTTTTAATTTCAATTGTTCTTTCCTCTTTCGGCGTATTTTTATTCAAACGCAGAAGATGGTTTTAATATAAAAATCAGAAAGTTATAAAAGCCTGTTCGTTAAGAATAGGCTTTTTCGGTTTTATAATTTGGGCGTGACCTTGTTTTGCAAATGGCGCACCAATCTTAACGCTTATGCGCGCCATTCCCAAAACAAGGTCGGGCTATCCATGCTACTTCGGTAGCTTATTCCTATCCCTCACGCACTCACAAGATCTTCTCGTACCTGCAAGGTTTTCAAAACCTTGTAGGTATATTTGAGGTACACATAAAAATTCAACATGCATTTTGCGCTCAAAAGTTGCTAAATACCTACAAGGTTTTGAAAACCTTGCAGGAATCTAAAGCAATAAAATTTTTTTTTCATTTTTTAGTTGCCAATTCAAAATAAATAATAACTTTGTACTGCAAAGTACTTTAATTATGAATCAAAAGCACCAAGAAGATTTAGCACATATTCGTTCCATGATGGAGCGCTCTTCACGATTTATATCATTAAGCGGACTTTCGGGAGTCTTCGCTGGACTTTCGGCTTTAATTGGCGGTATTTACGTTTATCAGTTAGTCCAAGCAAGCGGAACGGATTATGTAAACGATGATTATAGATCATATTCTGCAGATCTCGTTTCAGAGTTATTTTGGATTGGTATTGTCATTCTAGTTTGCGCATTTGCATTCGGAACTTTTTTTACAGTTAGAAAAAGCCGAAAATACAATTTACCAATTTGGACCTCGGCAACAAAAAAAATGCTATTCAATTTGGCTGTACCGCTTGCTGCCGGTGGAATTTTTTGCCTTGCTTTAATCTATCATGGCTACTTTGGTTTAGTGGCTCCTGCAACATTAATATTTTATGGATTAGCCGTTATAAATGCAGAAAAATATACTTTTTCAGACATTAAATATCTAGGTTTTTCCGAACTAATTTTAGGATGTATTTCGCTTTTTTACATTGGATATGGATTATTATTTTGGATCTTAGGCTTCGGAATCTTGCATATCGCATACGGATTAGTGATGTTCAAAAAATACAAATAACCCAATGGGAATTATTGATAAATTAAATAAAGATTTTGAAAGCCGTGTCAGATTGGGTATTATGTCTATTCTGATGGTCAACGACTGGGTAGATTTTACCGAGATGAAAACGCTTTTAAATATCACTGACGGTAATTTAGCAAGTCATTCCTCTGCGCTTGAAAAAGCCGCGTATATCGAAGTGAAAAAAGAATTTGTAGACAAAAAACCCAAAACTTCTTACCAAGTAACCGATTTAGGACGTGCAGCTTTTAAAGAACACTTATCTTACCTTGAAAAATTAATGAAATCATAAATAACGCTATTTTTTTATCTAAAAACTTTGAATTACAAAGTACTTTTAAATCCATTAATCATGAAAAAACATCAAATTATCTTGGCTTGCAGTTTGGTTTTTACACTGCTATTTTACAACGAATCTGTTGGAATAAATATCTCTATTTTTGGAGTAACACTTACACTTTTAATTAGTTACTTCTTTCAGGAGAAATTCGTTGACCGATCACATTTGGTTCTCGTAATGACTTCTATTTTATCTTGTTTTGCTTTTGCTTGGTATGGAGATGCCGCCTCATTTTTTGCTTTGGCATTGTCTATTTTAATTTTGCAATTCAAAACACAAGACAGGGAACTCAAAACAATACAAGTTTTTCCGCTCATAATTTTAAACGGAATTACTTCTTTAGGACGTGTTTTTATATTTAGCCAATGGCTTCCAGAACGAAAAATTCATAATGATTTTGCAAAGAAATTAGTTGCTTTTGTAATTATTCCGATTGTCTTTCTTGGATTGTTCTTTATTGTTTATTCTTTTGGAAGTGATCATTTTTCTTCCTTGTTTACAGATTATGAATTCGATATCGATCTGCCACAATTAATATTAATCTCTATTTTAGGTTTCTATATTTCATTTAGTTTTTGGAATTATTGGGCTCCAGATGTTTGTTATGAATACAATTCAAAACTAAATAACAATTTTGCCAATGTTTCTGAAATAAAAAATCAAAGTACATTTTCTTTTTTAGATCTCGATTTCGAAAGAAAAAGCGGTGTAATTACATTGTTTTTATTAAACATTATGCTTTTGGTTTTTATTGCAACTTACAATTATGAGCAATTTTTTGAAGTTGTAGAGAAAACAAATCTAAGCGCCGATACGCACGAACGTGTAAATGCCGTAATTTTTTCAATTTTAATGGCTGTTGGTGTGATCATGTTCTATTTTAAAGGTGGTTTTAATTTTGATGAAAAGGCTTCGACTTTAAAGAAACTGGCTAAAGTTTGGCTTGGGTTGAATGTTGTTTTAATTGTAAGCGCCATTATTAAAAACTCAGAATATGTTTCTTTCTTTGGTTTAACTTATAAAAGACTTGGTGTTTATGCTTTTCTGATTCTTGCTATTATTGGATTAGTGGTTTCGTTTCAAAAAATCACAAAACAGAAAACCAATGCTTATTTATTCAATCAAATGATTTGGTATTTCTACGGAACTATTCTTTTGTGTAGTTACATCAATTGGGGAGGTTTGATTACCAATTACAATATTTCGGTAAACAAAGGAGTAGAGCCAGTATTTTTAAGCGGTTTGAATTTTAATGATGATGCTCGTAGAGAATATCTTTCGAAAAATAATCTAGACGGAAAAAATACAGAAATGATTAGAGAAGAATTGATTTCGAATTATCAAAATCAGGGATTTTTATCAAAAGCGCTGTACTATGAATTTTTAAGTAAAGAGAAGAAATAAGCAGTAAAAAAGAAATCCCATTCATCTTAAACGAATGGGATTTTTTTTATTTAGTATCTCCTCTTTTTTTAAAGCGAGGATCATGTTTCGAAATATAGGTTTTTCTTCTTGTTGGAGTTGCACTTGAAGCTGTACTTTCAACTTTAGGAAAACTTGCTTCTTCCGTTTTGCTCGAAGGCTCAATTAACTGGTTTAATTCTTTAATTTCGGCATCGGTTAAATCTCTATATCTTCCAACAGGAACATCTAAAGAAATATTGATAATTCGGATACGTTTTAACGCTGTAACTTCATAGCCTAAATACTCAGACATTCTTCTAATCTGACGGTTTAAACCTTGCGTTAAAATGATTTTAAAAGTGTATTTGCTAATTTGCTCTACTTTACACTTTTTAGTCACCGTATCCAAAATCGGAACGCCATTTCCCATTCTCTGGATAAAACGTTCCGTAATTGGTTTGTTTACCGTAACCGTATATTCTTTTTCGTGGTTGTTTCTCGCCCGAAGAATCTTGTTTACAATATCACCGTCGTTGGTCATAAAAATTAATCCCTCACTGGCTTTATCCAGCCTTCCAATTGGAAAAATACGTTTTGGATAATTAATATAATCTACAATGTTGTTTTTGACTTCTAAGTTGGTTGTACATTCAATTCCAACAGGTTTATTGAATGCCAGATAAACCATTTTTTCGTTTTTTTCAACGATCAATTTTCCGTCAATTCGCACTTCGTCATTTGGCGAAACTTTCGTTCCCATTTCTGGCACAGCACCATTTATTGTAACGCGTCCTTCTTCGATAAGTTTATCGGCTTCACGACGAGAACAATACCCTGTTTCTCCTATAAATTTATTAAGACGTTTTAAATTCTCTTCCATACTGCAAAAGTAGGCAAAAAAATGATTTTAGATTTTAGAATTCAGATTTTAGAAAAAACTTTGTCCCTCTGTCCCTTTGCAACTTTGCAACTTTCTTTAAGAATGATGAAACTCCTTGCTATCCTCTGGCGTTTCTTTTCTTTCAAACATTCCATAATCACGAACTACGGTTGCAATTCGTAAATGATAATCTTTAAATACTTCGTTTCGGCCTTTTTCCTGTGCGTGGCGATGCATTTCCAAATTTCTCCATTGCTGAATACTTTCTTCATCTCTCCAAAAAGACAAAGACAAAATTTTGCCAGGATCAGTCAAGCTTTGAAATCTTTCTATAGAAATAAAACCATCAATATGACTTAATTCTGGTTTTAGACTTGCAGCAATATCCAGATATTCTTCTTTTCTTCCTTCATTCGGAATGACTTCAAAAATTACGGCGATCATTTTTTTGAGTTATGAATTATGGGTTAAATATAAAATGTGAAAAGACCTTTGCAACTTTGTTCCTCTGTTACTTTGTCTCTTCAGAAGAAAAAAGAAACTCAATCACTTTATCATACAATTCGTCATCGTGCATTCCGTGACCTAAACCACTGGTTTCGATAAATTGACTGTTTTTCCAGTTACTGGCTATTTTTTGCCCTTCGGCGAAAGCCACAATTTTATCAGAAGTATCGTGTGCAATCAATCCCGGAATAGTAAATTCTGAAGCAAATTTTTGACCTGAAAAATCTGCCAGTTTAAAGTTGAAACGATTTACGAATTTATTTTCCAAAAGAGGAA
Organism: Flavobacterium potami; assembly: GCF_020026915.1. Classification (GTDB taxonomy): domain Bacteria; phylum Bacteroidota; class Bacteroidia; order Flavobacteriales; family Flavobacteriaceae; genus Flavobacterium; species Flavobacterium potami. The sequence continues at coordinate 245,985 of NZ_JAINUY010000006.1, forward strand.
GCATTTTTCGATTTAAACTCAGCATCGAAATGTAATTGTCAATCAAAGTTTTTAAATCCGAAGGCGCTCCCAAAACCACCATTTTCTTGATGCTCGTGTTCGGAAATAAATATTGATGATAGACACAGGCTGCACCTCCTATCGAATGACCGATAATAATATCAGGTTGGTATTTTTCGACCGCTTTATTGATAAACTCCGCATAAAGCGGAACATTAAATTCTTTACCGCTACTTTGTCCGTGAGCTGGTGCATCGATGGCAATGATTGTGCTGCCGGATTTTTGAAGATGTGGCAACGTTTTTTTCCAGCGTGAAGCATTGCTTTCCCATCCGTGGACTAATAGAATCTTGGTTTCATTTCCTTTCCAGATATAAGTTTGAAAATGATGTTCGTTATGATGAAAAATTTCTGTTTCTGTATTTTTTAAAACTTTTGGAAGTTCTTCTTTTTTTAATCGACCAACTCGAGGCTGGCTGAAAAGTGCATACGAAAGTTCCATTGCTTTTTGCGGACGAACATAACTCAAAAAGTTTATATAAGTTCCAACCGATTTTAATGTAATAAAACGGATTCCTTTTTTAATTCCCAAAACTTGTAATTTTTTTTCTAAAGGTAGAAAAAGGTCTGCCACGAATTACACAAATTAACACGAATTTTTTATTCGCTTTATGACGGACAGAAAATGTTAATTAGTGATAATTGGTGTAATTAGTGGCAAAAAATAATGCAAAAAAAAAGTCCCGATTAAATCGGGACTTGATATTTAGAATTTTGCGAACAATTGTTCCATTTTTTCTTTTTCTTCTTCAGCTAATTGCGTATCAACTAAGATTCTTCCAGAATGCTCATCAGTAATGATTTTCTTTCTTGAAGCAATTTCAACCTGAGTTTGTGGTGGAATTGTAAAGAAAGATCCAGCAGAAGCTCCTCTTTCGATAGAAACTACAGCTAATCCGTTACGAACACTGCTTCTGATTCTGTTGTAAGCTGCTAATAATCTGTCTTCGATTTGCGCAGCATACTCAGCAGATTTCTCAGTTAAGAAAGCTTCTTCTTTCTGAGTTTCAGCCATAATAGCATCTAATTCAGATTTTTTATGTTTTAAATGAGAGCTTTTAGCATCAAGTTTTTCTTTTAAGTTGGAAATAACTTCTTTTTTGTGCTCGATAGAAGCTTTCATTTCTTTGATTTGCTTTTCAGCCAATTGAATTTCTAATTCTTGAAATTCAACTTCTTTTGTCAAAGAATTAAATTCTCTGTTGTTACGTACTGATTCTTGTTGTTTTGTGTACTTTTTGATAACCTCTTTATGCTCCTCAATAGCAATTTTCTTTGCTTTGATTTGCTCCTCAATAACTTCAAGTTCACCTTTCAGTTTCTCTGAACGAGTGCTCAAACCTGCAACTTCATCTTCTAAATCTTCAACCTCTAAAGGAAGTTCTCCTCTAACGTTTCTGATTTCGTCAATTCTAGAGTCAATAAGCTGTAAATCGTATATTGCTCTTAACTTGTCCTCAACACTTAATTCTTTCGTATTCGTCATATTTTATAAGTACTTAACTGGATTTGTATTTTCTTCCGATAAAATGATTGCAAAATTAAGAATTTTTTTTCGAAGATAATCAACAATATAATTTTTTGTATAGCGTTCGCTCTCAAAATGACCAATATCTGCCAAAAGTAACTTGTTTTCAGCTTCATAAAACTGATGATACTTCAAATCGGCAGTCAAAAAAGCATCGGCTCCAGCCTGAATTGCATTTTTTATGGCAAAACTTCCTGAACCTCCCAAAACGGCAACTTTCTTGATTTTTTTTCCTAAAAAGGCAGAATGACGAATTCCGTCGGCAATCATTTTTTCTTTTACAGAAAGCAGAAAATCTTTTTCGTCCATTTCATTTTCCAGATCGCCAACCATTCCTAAACCAATATTCTGATGTGAATTTTTCAAATCATAGATTTCATAAGCGACTTCTTCGTAAATATGATTCGCAAAAAGTGCTTTTAAAATTCTGGATTGCAGATGTTTTTCAAATACAACTTCAATTTTGATTTCTTCTCCTGTGTGCAGTTTTCCTTTTTCTCCAATTACAGGATTGCTATCTTCATTTCCTTGAAAAGTAAAAAAACCTTGTGTGTTGAAACTGCAATTGTCATAATTTCCAATTGTTCCTGCACCGGCTTCAAACATGGCATTTCGAACTTTATCAGCATTATCTTGAACAGTAAAAGTGACTAATTTTTGAATGAAATTTTGTTTCGGAACTAAAACCTTAGTATTTATTAAACCCAAGGCATCACAGAAAATTTTATTTACGCCTTGCGAATGATTGTCAAGTGCGGTATGAACTGCATAAATGGCAATGTCATTTTTGATAGCCTTTAAAATGGCACGTTCTACATAATTTTTGCCTGTAATTTTTTTAATTCCAGAAAACAATATTGGGTGAAAGCAAACCACGAGATTGCAGTTTTTAGAAATAGCTTCGTCAATTACACTTTCTAAAGCATCGTGACAGACTAAAACTCCAGTGCTTTCGGTCTCTGTATCTCCAACTAAAAGTCCGACATTGTCAAAATCTTCAGCATAAGCCAAAGGTGCCATTTCTTCGAGGACTGAGATTATGTTTTTGATTTTCATTTTAAATTTTGTTTCAAGTTTCATGTTTCAAGTTCTAAGACTTGCGTCTAAACCTTAAACAAATTAACGAAAAAAAATATACTTTGATAAATTGAAATTTACTTTCGGATCAATCCATTTACATTTTGTTTGTAAAGGGGTGATTTATATTTTGTAAATCAAATTGCGACTTTTCGTATATTTGTAGTTCTAAATTAAAAGTCATGACTACAATAAAAATTAATGAACAAACAAAAGAAGGCAAAGCATTCATGGCTATGTTCGATGCCTTTTTTAAAAATGTTAGGGGTATTGAAATTGTTGAATCGGATACTTATGGACAGGTTAACGAAGAAGAAAGTCCATATAATCCTGAGTTTGTAGATATGGTTTTGAAATCTGCAAAAGATAATAATAGTACTGAAATTAATCCTAATGATGTATGGGGAAGTTTAGGATTAAAATAAAGGAATTAGCAAAAAAGCAAATTATTCAACATTATAAATCTGGAGATAAAAAGAGTATTAAAAATATTGAAAAAATTCTTTTAGAACTTTCAGAAACTCCTTTTGAAGGAATTGGAAATCCAGAACCTTTAAAATATGAACTTACTGGATTTTGGTCTAGAAGAATAAATCCAAAAGACAGAATGATATATTATTTGGAGGATGATACTGTGACAATCTTTATCGTTTCAGCAAAAGGTCATTACTCAGATAAATAACTTCTATGAACTTACTTCGAAAATTACTTTTCCCTTTCGCCATTTTATACGGATTCATAACTTCAATTCGTAATTTTCTTTTTGATAAAGGTGTTTTAAAATCGACTTCGTTTGATATTCCGGTTATTGCAGTTGGAAACCTGAGTGTTGGCGGAACGGGTAAAACACCGCAAATAGAATATTTGATTAGATTGCTGTTGGATAAATATCAGATTGCAACATTAAGCCGTGGTTACAAAAGAAAGTCGGAAGGTTTTGTTTTGGCCAATGAAAATTCGAATGCAGAAATTTTGGGCGACGAACCTTTCCAATTTTATCAAAAATTTCCATTTGTAATGGTTGCCGTAGATGCCGACAGAACAAATGGGATAAAACAATTGCTTTCTGAGCAAGTTACACCCGAGGTTATTTTACTCGATGATGCCTACCAGCACAGAAAGGTAAAAGCAGGGTTTTATATTTTATTGACTTCATACGATGATTTGTACGCAGACGATTTCATGCTTCCAACAGGAAATTTACGAGAGAGCAGAAGCGGAGCAGAAAGGGCCAATATAGTAGTAGTTACAAAATGTCCTAAAATTTTGTCTAACGAAGAACAAGCCAAAATTCGCTTAAAACTAAAGTTGGGCTCTTCACAGCAAGTCTTTTTTACTTTTATAGATTATGACGAAGTAATTTATGGTAAAGAAGCAGAAATTGCTGTAAATGAAATTAAATCGGAACCGAAATTACTTTTGGCCGGAATTGCAAAACCGAAACCATTTTTTGATTATTTGAAAAATGAAACTGATGAATGTTTGACTTTTCCAGATCACCATCATTTTTCTGATGCAGATTTAGATTCCATTCAAGAAAAAGCAAAAGGAAAAAAAATAATTACAACCGAAAAAGATTACGTAAGATTAAAAGATTCTAAGCTGGTTTCACAATTGTATTATTTGCCTATAAAAAGCAGTTTCATAAATGATCAACAAACCTTTGATGCAACAATCTTGGAGTACGTTAAGAAAAATTTAGAACCTTAGTGTGTTGAAAATTAATCAAAAAATTTAGCGATTGTACAGTAGAACTCGTCTGGAACAAAAGGTTTTGTAATCACATCATTCATTCCAAAAGAAAGCAGCATATCGCGATTTTCATCAAGCGAAATTGCGGTTAAAGCAATAACCGGAGTGGTTTTGTCAAATTCTCGAATTAATTTCGTAGCCGTTGTTCCATTAATTCCAGGAAGATGCACATCCATTAAAATCATATCAAAACGTTTGATTTTTAAAAGCTCGACAGCATCTTCTCCATTATCTACAATTTCGCAGGTAATGTTTTTGTTTTCAAGCATTTTTCTAGTTATCATTTGATTGATTTTATTGTCTTCAATCAATAAAATAGACTTGTTCATCAATTGTTTATCGTTGTATGGTTTTACTTCCTCGATTACTTCCAATGGTTCTTTGTTAATTTTGAAATTTAATTTGAAGGTAAAAGTAGACCCTTTACCAACTTCACTTTTTAATTTTATTTCGCCTCCTAATAGTTCAATTAATTTTTTTACGATTGTTAGGCCAAGACCCGTTCCGCCATATTTTCTGTTTACTTCGATAGAACCTTGAGAGAAACTTTCAAAAACACTTTGAAGCTTGTCTTCCGGAATTCCGATTCCAGTATCTACAATTTCAAAGTAAACCGTAGCAGTTTCGTCTTCTTGCGAATACAATTTTGCAATAACATTTACGTGTCCATTTTGTGTAAATTTTAATGCGTTGTTGATTAGGTTTAGTATAATTTGAGATAATTTGGTTGGATCCCCCATCAAGTTATCTGGAATTGAACTGTCTATTTCTAAATTGAAATAATTTCTATTGGCCGTTGCTAACTCTTTTAAAGAACTTTGAATATTAAAAAGTAACTCTTTAAGGTTGAAACTTATATTTTCTACTTCAACTTTAGTGGAGTCAATTTTGTTTACCTCAAGGATTTCATTAATAAAAGTCGTCAAATAATTTCCTGAAAACTTTAAAGATTCCAAGTATTGTAACTGCTTTTTCTTCGGATTATCTTCTAATAAGATATGTGTAATACCGTTGATCGCATTCAATGGTGTTCGCAACTCATGACTTACAGTAGATAAGAATTCAGATCTTGCTTTTGAAGCTTTTTCTGCTTTGTTTTTAGCTAAGATCAATTCTTTGTTTTTTTCGCGAAGCAGTAAATTATTCTGATTTCTAATGATATTGTTTTTATACAAAGCCAAACTCAAAAGAGACAAAATAGAAATTAAGGCAATTGCCAGAATACTCACCAATTTAGAATAGCGATAGGTTTTTAACTGAAATTTTTCTTCGCTTTCTTTTTTTATCGAATTGTTTAAAGATTGATTTTTCTTGAATTTTTCGAATTCATTTAAATCAACTTTAGCATTTTTTAGTTTTATAAGATAATTTTCCAGCTGATAATGTTCATCCAAATAGGAATAAGCCAAATCATAATTTTTGGTTTGTTTATAATATTGGCTGATTGCTAAAACAATTTTTGATTTTTTTGTAAAATCATTGTTTTTGGCATTGTATTCTAAGGCATTGTCAAGGAAAATTATGGCAGAATCATTTCTTTTGAGCTGTGTTTCAATTAGTCCTAATTGATAATAAGAATCTGCTTTGGTTCTTAAAATGGCACTATTATCTGGTTTTTTTGTGATTTTTTGAAATGCTTTGGCTGCTAAAGGAAGATTTTCATTAGTCTTTAAAGCCATTGCTATTTGGTAATTCAAAACATCAGCATGATCTTCAATTCCGAGATCTTTTAATAATTGCTGCGCTTTTACATAATAAACGGCAGCCGTTTTATAATCGCCTTTTGCAGTATTTGTCAATCCAATATAATGCAGCGCTAAAACTTTTGTACAGCTTGGTTTTAGTGTATCAAATAATGCAACAGTTTTATGGAAGTTTTTTAAAGCATCTTCAAACTTTTTTTGATTGTAGTAAATTTTACCAAGTTTAAAAGTTTGGAGTGCCAAATTTTCCTTTTTACCATTGACCTCGCAAAAATTAATTGATTTTTGAGTGTAAAAAACAGCCTGACTGAACTTTTTATTGTTAAGATTGAAATTGGCAAGCTTGTTATAATAGATAACGCTATCCGTATTCTTTTGGTTTTGAGAATACAAAAACGAGTTAAAAAAACAAACCACAATAAAAAGATAGTATTTCATGTATGGGCAATGCTTTTACAATGAATCTTATTTTTTCCTTATTAGTAAAATTAAATCAATCAATCTGGATGAATAGCCAATTTCGTTATCGTACCAGCCTACTACTTTTACCATTTTATCGATAACAGAAGTCAGCTGTGCATCAAATAAACAAGAATGTCTGTTGCCAATTACATCAACCGAAACAATAGGATCTTCTGTGTAATCTAATATTCCTTTTAAATTTGTTTTGGAAGCTTCTTTAAACGCTTTATTTATTTCTTCAATAGTTACTGCACGTTTTACATTGAAGGTAATGTCTGTTAATGAACCATCTGGAACCGGAACACGAATACCGCATCCGCCCATTTTGTTGTGCAATTTAGGAAAAATTTTTGTTAATGCCTTAGCTGCACCTGTAGTTGTTGGAACAATTGATTGACTTGCACCTCTAGCACGTCGCAAGTCCTTATGTGGCTGGTCGTGAAGACTTTGGTCTGTTGTAAAAGAATGTATAGTAGTGATGTAAGCCTGCTCGATTCCACACAATTCTTCAATGATTTTTATCATCGGTGCGGCATTGTTTGTCGTACAACTTGCATTAGAAACTATATTTTCGTTTCCATCTAGAATATTTTCATTTACTCCAAGAACAACAGTTTTGATAGTGTCTACTTCTGAAGGTGCCGAAAGGATAACTTTTTTAGCTCCAGCCTCAATATGTCCGTTTAATTCTTCGTGAATTTTGTATTTTCCTGTACATTCAATTACAATATCAATCGAATGCGATTTCCAGTCAAGATTTGAAATGTTCTTTTCATGAAAAAAGAAAAAATGCCTTCCATCTACAATGATGCTGTTTTCATCATGACTTACTTCAAAAGGTAAGACGCCATGAATACTGTCATATTTAATTAAATGTGACATAGTTTTATTGTCAGCAATGTCGTTTATAGCTACAACTTCGATTTCAGGATGATTTAAAAGAAGGCGGAACAAATTTCTTCCAATTCTTCCAAATCCATTAATGGCAATTCTTGTTTTCAACTTTTAGGTTATTCGTTTAACTGTTTAATCGTTTAATCGGTTTTACAATTAAACGATTAAACGATTAAGCTTTTTTATAAAATATGTTTTTGTGCTTTGTATGAAGAACGAACAAGTGGTCCGCTTTCAACATGTCTGAAGCCTAATTCAAGACCGAATTTTTCATAACGGGCAAATTGTTCAGGCGTAATAAATTCTTTTACAGGAAGGTGTTTTTTACTTGGCTGTAAATATTGTCCAATTGTTACGACGTCTACATTTGCATTTCTTAAATCTGTCATGGTTTGAAAAACCTCTTCTTCTGTTTCACCAAGACCTAACATGATTCCAGATTTTGTTCTGTTGATGCCTTTCTCTTTTAGATAACGAAGCACCTCTAAACTTCTGTCGTATTTAGCTTGGATACGAACTTCGCGAGTTAAACGACGTACCGTTTCCATGTTATGAGAAACCACTTCAGGATTTGCTTCTACAATTCGGTCCAGATTTCTTTCTATTCCTTGAAAATCAGGAATTAAAGTTTCAAGAGTGGTACTCGGGTTCATTCTACGAATAGCTCTAACAGTTTCCATCCAGATAATAGAACCTCCATCTTTTAAATCATCTCTGTCCACACTTGTAACTACAGCGTGTTTGATATTCATGATTTTGATAGAACGTGCTACTTTCTCAGGTTCGTCCCAATCTACTGTTTCAGGTCTGCCGGTTTTAACGCCGCAGAATCCGCATGAACGAGTACAAACATTTCCTAAAATCATGAAAGTCGCTGTTCCTTCACCCCAGCATTCACCCATGTTTGGGCAGCTTCCTGAAGTACAAATAGTATTTAAACTATATTTATCAACTAAACCTCTAAGTTCAGTATATTTTTGTCCGATGGGTAATTTTACTTTTAACCACTTAGGTTTTGTGGTTTGTATATTTTCAGCGACTGTTTCCATATATCAATATTCAAAGCACAAAGATACGGAATGTTGTTTATTTGGAGATTTGTTTAAGATTTAATTTAGTAATTCAATAGTTAATCAAGTATAAATACGGTTTAATTATGTGTAATAAAAAAGTTAAATATGTGTAGTTAAAGTATTGTTTGGCTTTTAAAAGCGAATTTATTGTGACGAAAATCAAAATGGTGAATAATTATAGCAATGTTTTGACTTTTAATACTTTAAAATTTATATCTTTAAATGTTAAAAAAAATGAATTTTTATAATATTGGCACGATTCTTTTGTAATACATTTGTTGTTAAATTAATAAGAGTAAAAATGAAAAAGAAATTTATTGTATTAGGAGTTTTAGTAGCATCTTTTGGAGTTTCTAAAATGAATGCACAGATTAATTTTGGGGATAAAGCAATTGGAGCAGTTCAAAAAGGGGTTACGGGTTTTACTTTTAGTAATGCCGATGCAGCAAAATTATCAAAAGAAGCTGTAGATAAATTAGATGCTGAACACGAAATTGCTGGACCTACTGATGGTTATGCTGTTAGGTTGAACAGAGTTTTTGGAAAACATGCGGCAGGCGATGGTTTTACACTAAACTATAAAGTTTATAAATTGAAAGAAGTAAATGCTTTTGCAACAGCAGACGGAAGTGTTCGTGTATATTCTGGTTTAATGGATATTATGGATGATAATGAGTTAATTGCAGTAATCGGACATGAGATTGGACACGTGGCAAATAATGATTCAAGAGATGCTATTCGCGCAGCTTATCAAAAAGAAGCATTAATGGATGGGGCAGCATCACAATCTGCAACTTTGGCGACAGTAACAGACAGCCAGCTTGGAAAAATAGGAAGTGCTATTATTGATAGTAAATACAGCCGTAAACAAGAATCTGAAGCCGATTTATTTGCTTATAACTTCATGAAAAAAAATGGTTACGATGTAAATGCTGAAGAATCTGCTTTTAGAATTTTAGCTAAAATGAGTGAAGGATCTCAAGCTTCATTTATTGATCAAATGATGAGTTCGCATCCTGATTCTAAGAAAAGAGCTGACGATGCTAAAAAAAGAGCAGAAAAAGACGGATTGTATAAGGCTTATGTGCAACAAAAGATTGTAAATACTGTTCCTGCAGCAACTACAACTAAAAAGACGACCACTACCAAAAAAACAACAACGAAAAAGAAATAACAATGGTTTCTTTAAAATAATAAAACCCGGCAAAATCTTAGTTTGCCGGGTTTGTTTTTTATCCTAATACGTGGAAAGCGAGAATTTTTTGCACTTCGTAAACATTAACCGATTTGTTGAATTGTTTTACTATGCTTGGTTGCTGTTCGCTCGAAATCCAGATTTTTAATTCGGCATCTAGGTCAAAAGTTCCTGCCGTTTCTACACTGAATCTCGTGATATTCTTGTAAGCAATCGATTTGTATTCTGTTTTGCTTCCGGTGATTCCTTGCACATCAACAAGAATTAGTCTTTTGTTGGTGAAAATGAAAGTATCTCGAATAAGTTTAAAACCCATTTCGATTTCTTCATTTGTAGTTAAAAGTTGTCCGTATTTTTTAATTAAATCTTCCTGACTTACAGCGCCTGCATTGCCAAGAATAGCTGAAAATATTCCCATTATTTTGTTTTTAGTTTGTTAAATCAATTGTGTTTTGAAGCAGTAAAAGTAATAGATTTTGCTAATTTTTATTGCCTAATTGAAATTTAATTAGAAATGGAATTATCGTCATTGAAATTAAAAGAGCAGCAATGAAGCTTACTACGAAATTCCCAATATTTGAAGCTTTTGGATTTGCTATAAAACGAATAAATAAAATAGCGGAAGTGAATAAAAGTACTGTGATCCAATATGATTTTTCAATATCAACATTAAAGTTGAAGTTTTGAGGAAGTTTTAGAAAAGCAATAATTATAATGATGGCACCAATAATTGTGCTTCCGTGTTGTAGGAATTTCCACAAGGGAATTTCTTTTCCAAAAATAGTAAACGTGTTTCGGAAAAATTCAATTTGATTTACAAAATAACCGTGTTCATGTGTAAAACCGTCCCAAAGAATATGTGAAATAATTCCAACAAATAAAGATATTAAAACGATAAGCCAATTTTTTTGAAAATAAATATTCCAATTAAAAGTACTAAAAACCAGAATTCTCTTTTTTATAGCAGATGGAAGATTTTGAAACAAACAGTTTCGTATTAAATTATGAAACACAAAAGTTAGTAAAAGAGCAAAAGGTAGGTCGAACCAAAAAATGCCGCCTAAAGTATGACTGTAATTGCTTTTGACTTTCATCCGTAAAAAATATTCAAAATCGGGAGTTAAACTTCCGATAATGAGTCCAGTCAATGAAAACCATGATTTTGGCAAATATCTTAAAGGGAGAATTATTGCTGGATGCGAAAAAGTAAAAGGCATTAAATTTAATTGTTAGTTTAAGAATGATTTTCAAAATAAAAGTAAACAAAAAAGCAGAACCGAAGTCCTGCTTTATTTTTGTTGTAAAAAAATATTTTTTAATCTACTTGAGTTTTTATTGTAATAGGAAGATTGTAAGCAGTTCTAACTGGTTTTCCATCTAGAATTCCTGGATTCCATTTGGTTTTTAATGATTTTAAAACTCTAACAGCTTCTTTTGCCATTCCGTAACCAGGATCATTTTTTACCGTAATATCAGTAAGTGAACCATCTTTTTCAACAATGAAAAATACATACACTTTTAATGTTCTTTCCACATCTAGATCTGGACTGCGGAAATTGTTAGATACATACTTGTAAAATTGAGCAATTCCGCCAGGAAATTCAGGAAGCTTGTCTAAAACAGCTGAAGGTAGCGGGTCATTTGTAGGTGGTGTTACTGAGGCTACATCTCCATTTCCGCCGCCGCCTGTTGTAGGCAGTACGTTAGTCGCAGTTCCTGTTCCGGTAGTATTTTCTACAACTGGTACATTTTCTGTATTTGGAGCAATTTTTTCAACAGCATCTTCTGTTTTGGCTACAACCGGATGAGATAACTGAGCTGCATCTGTTGCCTTTGCAGTGCTTGTTTCAACTACAGGAGCTGGCGGTGCAGGCGGTGGTGGCACAACAGTCGGATCAATGTTGACGGGTGTAATCGGGTCGTAAGGAATTGGTTCGCTCTCAGTTTCAACTGCTGTTGTAGTAATTTTGCTAATCAGCATCGATGCACTTCCTAAAGCCGTTAATAACAATAAACCCATAAAGAGAGCTGTTACAGAATTTTTAGAATTCTCTTGGCGTAATTGATATGCGCCGTACTCTTTGTTTTTGTTCTCGAAAACAAGATCGGTCCACTTGTTTTCATAAATACTTAATTTAGACATAATTTTTGGGTTTTAAGGTTAAGTAGCTTTAAATCATACGCAGAAAAAGTTTTGGGTTTGAGCTAACAACGTAAAAGTTGTAGTTTTAGTATTGTGGAAATATATTTTTTTAAGAATAAAAATACGAATAGTTTATTCTTTACCTAAAGATAATAAATTATCTATTACGCTCGATGATTTCTGCTAATAATTTTTTAGCACGTAAAAGTTTAACTTTTACACTGCTTAAAGGTTCATTAATCTTAATGGCAATCTCCTGATAAGACATTTCCTGAAAATAGCGAAGCTGAATTACTTCCTGATAGTGTGGTTTAAGTTCTTTGATGCATAAGAGCAGACGGGAAAGATTCTGTTCTTTAATTAAAGCATCTTCTGCAGATGGAGTTGGGTCGGCAATATTATACGCCTGTTGGTCTTCATTGTCTGTGATTTCGATAAAAAGACTAGTTTTCTTTTTTCGCAATAAATCAATGTAGACATTTTTTGCAATGGCGATAAGCCAGGTGTTGAATTTAAATTCAGAATTATAAGAAGTTATTTTGTCAAAAGCTTTAGAAAAAGTTTCGATGGTAATATCTTCTGCAATCGTTTCATTTTCGGTACGTTTGAGCATAAAACCATATACCTCATTCCAATAATGGTCTAATAAAAAAGTAAAGGCGATTTGATCGCCTTTTTTTGCTTTTTCTATTTTAGAATTTATTTCCAATATACTGGTTTTGAAAAGATATTAGTTATAAAGATATTAATTTGCGTTAATATAAGCGCTATCTCGACAACCGGAAACCAAAATTTAAGATCGTTTTCCTTCAGTTTTCCCGCCGAGCATCCAATTACGGTCCATACTACGGTATAACGCGTTGCTAAAATCGCTAGTACGGCAATCCATTGAAATTGGAAAGCCAATAGTACTATAACTAATAAAAAGAAAAATAATTGTGAAAGGAAAAACAGTCCCAACTGCATTTTGTCAAAAAACTTATAATGTTCTGCGGTAGAAATGTGTCTTCTTTTCTGTGTAAACCATTCTTTATATGTTTTCTTAGGTTTTGAATAAGTAAAACTTTCTGTAGTATAAGAAATGGTTGTATTTGTTTTGTTTGCTGCTTGATTGATGAATAAATCGTCATCACCAGAACGAATCTGAATATGGTCGATAAAACCATTTACATTAAAGAACTCCTCTTTTTTGTAAGCTAGATTTCGTCCTACACCCATATAAGGAGAACCTAATTTTGCCCACGAAAAATATTGAATGGCAGTCAAAACTGTTTCAAAACGAATGATTTTATTTAAGAAAGAGCGTTCCACTTTTTCGTAACCTCCATATCCTAAAACAATTGTTTTGTTCATGGTGAATTGCGAAGTCATAGACGTAATCCAATCTTTGGAAGAAGGGAAACAATCTGCATCTGTAAATAATAGATATTCTTTTTTGGCAGCTTTAATTCCGAGAGTTAAAGCGTATTTTTTGTTTCCCCAAAAAGCTTCATTATTTTCAACTTTTACTAGACGAATGTTTGGGAATTCTTTTTCGAATTCTTCAAAAACCTCAAGAGTTTCGTCGCTTGATGCATCGTCGATTAAAACGATTTCAAAATCATTATAATCCTGTTGTGCCAAAAGAGGAATGTATTTTTTTACATTCTCTTCTTCATTTTTTGCGCAGACAATTACAGAAACAGGAAGGTTTTTAGGTGTTACATGCTGAGGTTTGGCAAAAGCAAATTTCCCGAAAACTCCTAAATAATAAAATAATTGAACTACAACAATAGCAATAAAAAAGTAAAATATGTATATAAGCATCTGATTTATTTGGTTCTATTAAAATTCACGTTCTGCGACTGCAAATGTACTTATGAATTCGCTAAATTCAATAGCCAAAACCGATTTACTTTCGGCATTTTGACATTTCTTTCGCAACAGCTATAGACTGAGGGTTTTCGGTCTTTTCTAATTCCGAAATTATGTTCTTATAATTGTGGTCATCACGGTTTTGAGAAAGTTTTTTTGTGGCCTGAATCTCGTCAATTTCGATTTCAAAACCAAAGATTCCTCGAGCTTCACGCATTGTTTTTGCTGATAAATCTTCAACACGTACAGGGTTTTTAGAATGAACCTCGTATTTGTCAACGAGTTTTTTCAACTGGTCTACTGAAGTTTCATAATCAACAATCTTAATTCTTCCGTAAACATGTACGGCTATGTAATTCCAAGTCGGAACATTTTCGTGATCGTACCACGAAGAAGAAATGTAACTATGAGGACCGCTAAATACAGCTAAAACCTGATCATTTTCTTTAAAACCTTCTGTCTGCGGATTTAGTTTTGAAATATGTCCCTGCAAAATTTCTTTTCCTTCGGTCTTGATTTCTAGTTCGATCGGAATGTGAGTTGCACATAATTTTCCGTTTGTTTGATTGATTAGGATGCCAAAACTGTTTTCTTTCAAAAAAGTTCTGATTTCTTCTGGATTTTCGTTTTTATATAAATCTGGTGTGTACATTATTTCTGGTTTTAAGTCAGAGATTTTCCTAAGCAAATTGCTTCTGGGCGATCAATATATTTTCCGTAATTTGGAATCACTTCGTATCCTTTATTTTTATAAAATTGAATAGCTTCATTGTTTTTTACTCTGGTTTCCAAGATTAAATTTGAATATCCAATATCTTTAGCTTTGCTTTCTAAAAAGTTCAGAATAGTTTGCCCGATTCCCTTTCGCGGAAGCGTTGCATACATCCGTTTTATTTCTCCTGTATTTTCGTCAATTGGTCTAATTGCACCGCAGCCTACAATTTTATTGTTTATTTTAGCCACTACAAATACAAATTTTAAATCATCATTTTTCCAATCTGTAAACGAATTTTTTCCATCGCTTCCGAATCGTGAAAATAAGTTTATAGATAATTGCTCTATAATTTCTAATGCTTCTTTTTCGTTTGGATTACAGATTTTTATGGAAATATTTTTATTCATTTAATTTTAGATTACTTCTTTGTTTAAATTAAATATTTTAGAATATACACTAAAATAAATAATAGAAAGTCCTATAAGCGTAAAAACAATTCCTTCTATTAAACATTGCGTTGCAAGGTCGTTAGAAAGCAATTCTCGGAGTGGTCTAAAAAGATGTGAAAATATTTCTTCTCTAAAAAACTTCAATCTTAAAAGAACATACATAGCAATTGCCAGTAAAATGGTATTTACAGACGAAAGTTTGTTTTTCCAATTTAAGAATGCGACATAGAAAATTCCGATAAGTAATGCGAAAAAGATCCAAATATAGACACTTGGCCAAAAATTTATGACGTCTTCATTTGTAGGGAATAAACTATCCCAGTTTTCGGATTTCTGAAATTGAAATTGGTTTTTTATGCAAATAACTTTCTCGGCAACAGAGTATAGTCTTAATTGAAAAACACCATTGATTAGGAAAATCATTCCTAAGAATTGAATCAAGAGAATTCCGATGTTTAATTTTTTCATTAAGAATTTAAATACTAAGGTTTATTTTCAAATCACATTTACCTCTGCTTCAATATTAATGCCGAAAGTTTCAAAAACAGTTTTTTGGACTTCCTTAGAAACAGCTAAAATTTCTTGTCCGGTTGCATTTCCGTAATTTACCAGAACCAGAGCTTGATTTTTATGAACTCCCGCATCACCAAAACGTTTTCCCTTAAAGCCGGCTTGTTCAATAAGCCACCCTGCGGGTACTTTTACCTCAGTTGCCGAAACTTCGTAAAATTTCATTTCTGGGAATTTTTGGTGGATTTTCTCAAAATCAGATTTAGATATAATCGGATTTTTGAAGAAGCTTCCGCTATTTCCTAATTCTTTTGGATCTGGCAATTTGCTTTGTCTGATCGCAATTACGGCATTGCTAACATCTTTTAATGTTGGTTCCGAAATGTTGTTTTTAGCCAATTCTGCCAGAATATCTCCGTAAGAAGTGTTGATTTTATGATTGCGTTTGGTCAATTTAAAAATAACCGAAGTAATAATATATTGGTCTTTAACTTCGTGTTTAAAAATACTTTCGCGGTAGCCAAAATTGCATTCGGCATTTTCAAAAGTTTTCATTTCTTGCGTGGCAATATTCATGGCTTCGCAGGAAACAAATGTGTCTTTTATTTCAGTTCCATAAGCACCGATATTCTGAACTGGAGTTGTTCCTACATTTCCAGGAATAAGCGACATGTTTTCTAAACCTCCAAAATTGTTGGCGATTGTCCAAAGCACGAAATCATGCCAAGTTTCTCCCGCCTGGCTTTCAACCCAGACAAAATCGTCGTCTTCTTTGGTGATTTTTTTTCCTTTTAAATCAATATGAATAACCAAAGCGTCTATGTCTTTAGTTAAAAGCATATTGCTTCCTCCTCCCAAAATGAACTTTTTCTCTTTTTTGTTTTCTTGTAAAATTGTTTTTAGTTCAGTAATAGAATGAACAGCAACAAATTGTTTAGCACTGGCTTCAATGCCAAAAGTATTGTATTTTTTTAAAGAAAAATTGGATTGGATTTCCATAAATAAAAGGCTTTTTAATATAGTTCAAAAGTATGAATTATAAGTTTTGGTTTAGCCGTAAAGCTGTAAAGTTTTACACGGATAAAAATTGAAAGTTTTTAAGGTTAAATAATCTTTATTTGTAGCTTTTGAATTTAAGCAATGCTATTTAACTTTTGTAAGTTTGATCTTGAAATTTTAATATTCAATAGATGAAAATTATTCGCCTCAAATTGCTTTTTCTGATATTAGTCTTTTCATTTGGCTGTAAGAAACCCAAAACGGAGGAAAAAAGCATCATAAAACCCAATGGAAAATTTTCTAAAGAGATAACAGCGGAAACAATAAATACTGAAAAGGATAATTACACCTATCCAGTTGATAGTCTTTTAAAGGTGGATGTTCTCTGGACGGAAGTTTTTCATAGTGATGAGGTTAATCCAGATTTAGAAAAGAAAACTTGGTTTGGTCTTTTTAAGAAGGGGAATGGTTACTCGCTTTCTGAAACAGATATTTCAATAAAACATGCTTATGATGTAATTGTAGACGAAGATGAAAGTGAGCAAACAGGATGGGAAGTTAGTACTGCTATTAAAGATACTTGTGTAATTTTGGTAGAAAAACTTCCAGGTTTTGTAAATAAGAATGTTGAATTTGTGAAAGTGCCCGAACGTATTTATCCAGAAGAAAATGTTGACTTTAAATTTTTAGGAAATCAATACAAATTGTTTGCAACTGGAAAAAAGAGAAAAGAAAGTCCAGAATCAGATTGGTGGTTTGTTTCTGATTATAAATTGTATTTGACAACTTTTGTTAATGGTAAAGAAACTACTGAACTTTTAACGGCAAAGAAAAGTTTTGATGAGCAAATGATTAAAATAATTTTTGCTGGAGATCTTGACGGCGACGGTAAGTTGGATTTGATAATCGATACTGCGAGTCATTATAATGTTTCAAGTCTAACCTTGTATTTGTCAAAAACAGGAGAAACGAATAGTATTATAAAACCGGTTGGTGTTTTTTCTTTTGTTGGCTGTTAAAGCTTATTTAGAATCTAACAACTCATGATATTTCTCTGAAATGATTTTCATATTAATATCATAATTTGCATTTTCCTCGACAAATTTTCTGTTTCGAATAATCGCTTCGTTTCTTAATTGAGGATTTTCAAAACACCAAATTAATTCATTGGCTAACATTTCTGTATCATCAATTGTAATTAATTGACCGTTTTCACGATGCTTAATCCAGCTTTGATTGCCAGGAATATCAGAAACTACAGGAAAACAATTGCAAGCCATTGCTTCGAATAAAGATGCCGAAACGCCTTCGGTAATGGGCATGCTGATGTAAATATTAGATTGCTGTAATAATTTAGGAAGTTCTGTATTCGGAATTCTTCCTGTAAAAATCACTTTGCTTTCAATTTGAAGTGTTATAGCTAAATCTTTCAAAAACTGCAATCTGTTTCCGTCGCCAACAATGGTCAATGAAAAATCAATGCCTTTTTGATTTAAGATTCCGAAAGCTTTTAAAATAGAATCGTGTCGATATTCCGGTTGAAGAGATCGTGTTACAATCGCTTCAATTTTGTTTGAATTATTGATTGAAGGAGTAAAAAGCGATAAGTCAATTCCTTTTGGAAGTATTAAAACTTTATTCATGTCAACGCCAGTTGCTTTCATGTGAACCGCCATTACAGGTCCCCAAGCGTGAATTAAATGTGCTTTCTTGAAAGCGTATTTCTGAATGAATTTTTTGAAAGGATATAAAACAGAACCTTCGGGCCATAAATCGGTTCGGCCTTGTTGTGCGATTGCAATGGTTTTGGATCCAGATAATGCGGCAAGAAAACCGTAACTGGTTGTTCTTTCGGCAATCACCATGTCTGGTTTTTCTTTTTTAATGATTTTTCGAATAGAAATAGGAGCGAAGAAATACTCTAAAATACGTTTGAATCTCTGATTATTTGAAGTTTGAAGTTCCCAAGTGATGATTTCAAAATCGCCAAATTCCTTTAGACCTTTCATCCAAGTAATGGCATCGGCGCGGTAAGATTCTCCAAGAAAAAGTATTTTCCTTTTCATAATAAAAGTTTTTCCGCCGCGAATTTCACAAATTTTCGCAAATTAATTCGTGTGAATTAGTGAAATTCGTGGCAACTTTTTTTGTTCTAAAATTCCTCAGTTTCTAAAGCACGATTGATAAAATCATTCAAAGGTTTAAGCGCAATTAGTTTTTGGCTCATTTTCTTTACAAAATCTTTTTCCAACACTTCAGAAACATTGTAAACCTGAGTTGCCGTGAAACTTTTCAATTTTAAAAATTCAATTGCTGGATGATCTTTTTCGTAACCACGAGGCATGCTTTTAAGAGAATTGTTTTCGTTGATGTCTAAGTTTTCAAACTCTTTTTTGAAGTTTTTATCGTTTAAGATTTCCTGTAAATCATCATAAAAAAAGGCAATTTCTTTACGAACTTTCTTTAGATCTTCCGCTTCAGGCGAATAAAATCCGCCAGCGATAAAACTGGCGCCTTTTTCAATATGTACATAATATCCTGCACGATTTGCACCTTTTGCACCTGTAGACATCCAAACGCCTAAATGGGCTTTGTATGGAGATTTGTCTTTAGAAAAACGAATGTCTCTGTTAATTCTAAAAGTACAGTTTTTGACTTCTAATAATTCTAATGAAGGATCAAGAGGTTTCATTTCATCTAAAAAATCACTTACCAATTGATGGTAGTCTTTTTTGAAAACTTCGTATCTCTTTTTATTTTCCTGAAACCATTCACGATTGTTGTTTTTTCTTAAATCGTCTAAAAATTGCAATGATTCTTTCGTTAGCATATTCTTTTTTATTGCAGTTGTTTTTAAGGTTTATTGTGGAAGACTGATTTTGGTCTGCCACGAATTACACGAATTTACACTAATTTTTAATTATTTATCGCATAGCTTTGACAAAGTTTCAAACTTTGTCAAAGCTTTAATTTGTGAAAATTCGTGTAATTTGTTGCAAAAAAATAAATCACAAATTAAATATTTTATAACTCTGATGCGTTGATTTTACAATCGCTTCGGTTCTTTCAGGATGTGTGTCAGAAATAAAAAGCTGTCCAAACGTTTCGCTGTTGACCATTTCTACAATCTTGGCAACACGTGTTTCGTCCAGTTTGTCAAAAATATCATCAAACAGGAGAATTGGTTTAACCCCGCTTTGTTTTTTTAAAAACTCAAATTGAGCCAATTTTAAAGCGATCAAAAAAGATTTCTGTTGTCCTTGCGATCCGAATTTTTTTATCGGATGTGAATCAATTTCAAAAGACAAATCATCTTTGTGAACACCGACCGTTGTATAATGCAAAGCACGATCTTTATTGATGTTTTCTTGTAAAAGTGTCAGTAGGTCTTTTTCAAACAAATGACTTTCGTATACCAATTGCACACTTTCTTCAGATCCAGTTATGGCTTGATGGTGTTTATTAAATATAGGTATAAATTCTTCTAGAAAATCTTTTCTTTTCTCAAAAATAGATTTTCCGTATTCATTCAATTGTTCGTTATATATAGATAAGGTGTCATTGTCAAAAGTATGGTTGAGTGCAAAATATTTCAAAAGTGCATTTCGCTGTACAATCACTTTTTGATATTGAATAAGCTGATGTAAATAAGCAGAATCCAATTGAGAAATCACGCTGTCCATAAATTTACGACGGGTTTCGCTTCCTTCCACAATCAAATCTCTATCAGCTGGCGAAATAATTACAAGTGGAATAAAACCGATATGATCCGAGAATTTATCATACGCTTTTCCATTTCGTTTCAGAACCTTCTTTTGTCCTTTTTTTAAACTGCAGACAATTTGCTCTGTTCTTTCGTTTTTATCGAGTTCGGCATCAATCACAAAAAACTCTTCTCCGTGTTTGATGTTTTGCACAGCAAGCGGATTAAAATAACTTTTTCCGTAGGCTAAATGATAAATAGCATCCAGGACATTGGTTTTTCCAATGCCGTTTTTACCCACAAAACAGTTGATCTTGACGTCGAAATCAAAGCTTGCTTCGGAAAAGTTTTTATAATTGAATAATGAGATCTTGTTTAAATGCATTTTTTAGGGACTCCAGGTATGAAAATTACTGTTTTGAAGCAGTAAAAATTTGAGGGTGCAAATTACCGAAAATTATCGATATAATTGGCTTAAGAGCGATTCTAAGCCGATTTATTTTGTTCCTTGAAAGAAAGAAGATGCGAATAAGAAAAATATTTCTTTTAAAATAGTGATAAAATTGAAATTTTTTACGTCATTTTCAATAAAAATTTTATTTTTGCCGTTCACTAAATAATTTTTAAATGGCAACTTACAATAAAAGAGGATATAAGACACCAAAAGAGAAGGAAGTTAAAGAAGTTACAGAAGAACAACAAGTAATTATTGACGAAAAAGACAGTACAACAGCTGCGGTTTTTTCAAAATTAGATGAGACAGCTTCTAAAACTGAGGATTGGGTGGCTAAAAATCAAAAAATCATTATTGGTTTAGTTGCTGGTATTGCAGTTGCTGCAATCGGTTATTTAAGTTACCAGAAATTTATTGTAAATCCAAAACAAGAAGAAGCTGCAAGCGAAATGTTTGTTGCTCAGCAAAACTTTGAAAAAGCGGTAAACGGTGTTTCTAGTGACTCATTGTTCAAATTGTCATTAAACGGTTCAGAAGGTAAATTTGGATTTATCAAAATTGCTAACGAATATTCTGGAACAGATGCTGGAAATCTTGCAAATTACTATGCTGGTATTGCTTACTTAAATACTGGTAAATTTGATGAGGCAATTAAATATTTAGGTGAATTCAAATCTGAAGATGTAATCTTAAGTGCTTTAGCAAAAGGTGCTACAGGAGATGCTTATTCTCAAAAAAACAACCAAAAAGAAGCTCTAAGTTTTTATGTAAAAGCTGCTGAAACTAACAAAAACGACTTTACAACGCCTCGTTTCTTGTTGAAAGCAGGGAAAACAGCGTTGGCTTTAGGCCAAAAAGAAGATGCATTGAAATATTTGAATGACATTAAAGAGAATTATGACAGTGCTCCAGAAGCAGCATCAGTTGATGCTTTGATTGGATTAGCGCAATAAATATTATTGTAGAGTTAAGATTTTAGATTTTAGATTCGTAATTTAGCAATCTAAAATTTATAAATCTAATATCTAAAATATACAGATGGCTACTGAAAATAAAAATCTATCAGAATACGATAAAAACACAATCCCAAATGCGAAAGACTTTCGATTTGGGATTGTTGTTTCTGAATGGAATGATACTATAACAGAAGGGCTTTATAATGGTGCTTTTGATGCATTAATTGATTGTGAGGTTCCTGCTCAACAAATTATCCGTTGGAATGTTCCAGGAAGTTTTGAGTTGATTTACGGAGCAAAAAAAATGCTTCAAACTCAAAATGTTGACGCAGTTATCGTAATTGGATGCGTTATTCAGGGACAAACAAAACATTTTGATTTTGTTTGCGAAGGAGTAACACAAGGAATAAAAGACTTGAATGTTCAAACTGATATTCCAGTTATTTTCTGTGTTTTGACAGATAATAATATGCAGCAATCGATTGACAGAAGTGGCGGTGTTCACGGAAACAAAGGAACTGAAGCGGCAATAGCGGCAATAAAAATGGCATATATTCGTCAACAGGCCTCAATTGCTCACGCTTACAATCAGCCTCTATTGGCTTCTGGTGCAATCCAAATTGAAGAAACACCTAGAAAAATCGAAAACGAATAAAGCACATTTGTTTTAAAATATTAAAACCTATACTGTGTAATAACGGTATAGGTTTTTTTGTTTTATTTATGATTATTCTTATTCCGAAAGCCGATCAAAATTTACTAAATTTGTACTTCTTGGTTTATAAAAACCGAAACTAATCTTTAAAACTTTTTTTGCTTAATGTCGAGTATTATTCAATTGCTTCCTGATCACGTTGCTAACCAAATTGCTGCTGGAGAGGTGGTTCAAAGACCAGCTTCAGTCGTGAAAGAATTGTTAGAAAACGCTGTAGATGCAAAAGCAACTGATATTAAATTGATTATCAAAGATGCCGGTAAATCATTGGTACAGGTAATTGATAATGGAGTCGGAATGACTGTAACAGATGCACGTTTGTGTTTTGCACGTCATGCCACTTCAAAAATCCGCCAGGCAGAAGATTTATTTTCTCTGGGAACAAAAGGTTTTCGTGGAGAAGCTTTGGCTTCCATAGCCGCAATTGCGCACATGGAAATGAAAACCAAGCAAGATCAGGACGAACTTGGAACGCATATTGTAATCGAAGGAAGTAAATTTGTTTCGCAAGAAGTGGCGGTTTTGCCAAAAGGAACTTCGTTTGCGGTTAAAAACTTGTTTTTTAATATTCCTGCTCGTCGTAATTTCTTAAAATCAGATACAGTAGAATTTCGTCATGTTATGGATGAATTTCAACGTGTGGCTTTGGCACATCCAAATATTCATTTTAGTTTTTATCATAACGGAAGTGAAATGTACAATCTTCCCGCTGCAGGTTATCGCCAAAGAATTGTGGGAATTATGTCTGGTAAAACCAATGAGAAATTGGTACCTGTAAATGAAGAAACCGATATCATAAGTATTCAAGGATTTGTTTGTAAACCTGAGTTTGCAAAGAAAAATAGGGGAGAACAATTCTTTTTTGTAAACGATCGTTTTATTAAAAGCGGTTATCTGCATCATGCAGTAATGTCGGCTTATGATGGATTGTTGAAAGACGGTTCACAGCCAAGTTATTTTTTATTTTTAAAAGTTCCGCCAAACACAATTGATATCAATATTCATCCGACTAAAACAGAAATTAAGTTCGATGATGAATCAGCATTATATGCTATCCTAAGAGCTTCAATTAAACATAGTTTGGGACAGTTTAATGTTGCTCCAGTTTTAGATTTTGATCGAGATTCCAATTTAGATACGCCATATCATTATAAAGATGTAGAGGCAGAAACACCAACGATTCAGGTAGATGGAACTTTTAATCCGTTTACGGATGATAAAACCAATCAGCATTATAGTAAGACAAGTTCTGGCTCAAGTTATAGTTCTGGTTCAAATGGTTCTTCTTCATCTTCGGGATCGTCTTATTCAGGTTCTTCGTATTCAGGATATTCAAAACGGGTAGAGCCAACGGCTAGCTGGGAAAGTTTGTATGTTGGTTTGAATACTGAAAATCCTGAGGCCATAGAAAGTTCTCCTTTTACATTCGAAAACGAAGAAGTAACCTCTTCTTTGTTTAATGATGACGAGATAGAACAATCTACTCAAAAAACATATCAAATTCATAAAAAATATATCGTTTCGCCAATTAAATCAGGAATGGTTATTGTCGATCAACATCGTGCACATCAGCGAATTTTGTATGAACAATTTTTACTGAATATGACCGTAAATCAGGCTTCAAGTCAGCAATTGCTTTTTCCGTTAGATTTGTTTTATTCGGCAACAGAAATGAAACTTATTGAAGAATTGAAACCTTCACTAGAAACAACAGGATTTGTTTTTGATGAAAGCAAAACGGATCATATTGTAGTTTCTGGAATTCCTGTAAATATTACAGAGAGCGAGGTTTCTCTTGTAATTGAACAATTATTAAGCGATTTGCAAGACGGAATTCCGGCAAGCAGTTATAGTCAGAACGATACCATTGCCAAATCAATGGCGAAGAGCTTAGCGGTTAAAACGGGATCTTATTTAACCGAAAAAGAACAAGATAACTTAGTAAACGGTTTGTTTGCTTGTAAAGATCCCAATATTTCACCTTTTCAAAAACCAACTTTCATTACGATGCGTGTGGAAGATATAGATAAAAAGTTTGCCTTATGATGAAAATAACGCCTGTAGTAAAACAATTGTTGATAATCAATATTATATTTTTTATTGGATCGCAATTAGTGCCAGCTTCTGAGCATTTCTTAGCATTGTTTTTTCCTGAAAACCCTGAATTTAGAGTTTGGCAGCCCATAACACATATGTTCATGCATGGCGGATTCGCGCATATAGCATTTAATATGTTTGCGTTGTATTCTTTTGGCTCAACTTTAGAGCATTTTTGGGGTGGAAAGAAATTTTTATTCTTTTATATTTCCTGTGGATTGGGAGCGGCTTTGATCAATTTTGCAGTCAATTATTATTTTTACCAGGATGCAATGAATGTTTTGATATCTAATGGATTTAATAAAACTCAAATTTTGCAGTTAATTAGTCAAGCAAAAATAGATCCAAGATGGAATGATCTTTTGAGTATATCACAACTTCAACATTTATATGATGCTTATACTGGTGCAGTTATAGGGGCATCTGGCGCTATATATGGTTTATTGGTAGCTTTTGCCTTTATGTTTCCAAATGCTGAATTGGGTATTATGTTTATTCCAATTCCTGTAAAAGCCAAATATTTTGTGCCAATCTATATGCTTTTATTTGATGGTTTTTTTGGAATTTTTGGAAGTTCATTAATGGGAATAGATTCTGGAATTGCACATTATGCGCATATTGGTGGTGCTTTTTTTGGATTTATGATTATGTGGTACTGGAAAAAAAATCAGTTTAACAATAATCGTTGGAATTAATTTTTAACTTTAATAATTAATTTAAAATACAAAAGAAGACTTTATGAATATTCTTGATGATTTGAAGCTGCAGTACAAAATGGGCGGTATAGCAATGCGTGTTATTTATTGGAATGTTGCTTGTTTTATTGTTTCCTTAATTTTTTTCTGGCCGAATTTTGTTGGGGCATTTGATTACCCAAATTGGCTGGCTCTATCTGCAAATCCTCAAGTTTTTTTATTCAAGCCGTGGACTTTCTTGACTTATGCTTTTTTTCATTTCGATTTTTGGCATTTGCTATTTAACATGATGGTTTTAAATTTTGCAAGCAATTTATTTTTAACCTTTTTTACTCAGAAACAATATTTGGGACTCTATGTTTTAAGTGCTATTTTCTCTGGAGTTGTTTTTGCTTTGAGTTTTTATATTTTAGGAAATACATCTTTAATAGTTGGTGCTTCGGCAGCTATTATGGCAATTTTGGTAGCCGCTACGACTTATTCGCCGTTAATGAATGTTCGTTTGTTTCTTTTTGGAAATGTAAAATTATGGCATATTACTGGTGTAATTTTGATTTTAGATTTGGTTCAATTACGTTCAGGTAATATGGGAGGACACATCTCGCACTTGGCTGGCGCCTTTTTTGGGTTTGCTTATATAAAATTGCTTCAAAACGGAACAGATTTAAGTGTTATTGTTTCTAGAACATTAGATTTCTTTGCTAATCTCTTTAGAAAATCTCCTACGACCCCATTTACAAAAGTGCATAAGAATTACAAAAAACCTACAGAAAAAACAACATCTAAGATTGTAACGAAAGACAAAACACAGCAACAGATTGATGAGATTTTGGATAAAATCAGCCAATCAGGATATGATTGTCTGACAAAAGAAGAAAAAGAGTTTTTATTTAAGGCTGGAAAATAAATTTGTAGGAGAAAATATGAAAAACCTTTCCTGGTTTAATAAAATAATGTTCTTTCTGAATATAGTGCTGACTGTTCTTACATTTAGTATTTATATTCTGCCGTTTTTAGCACCTAAGAGTTTTCCGCTCTTATCGGTGCTTACGTTGTTTATGCCAGCTTTTTTTGTGGCAAACGGTCTTTTCTTTGTCTATTGGGCAATTCAGTTCAAGAAACGTCTTATTTTATCTGGATTGGTTTTGCTTATCGGAATTACTTTTATCAACAAGTTTTATAAATTTTCAGCAAAACAATATGTAGAGGACGAGAAAGATTTCTCTGTAATGAGTTATAATGTTCGTCTTTTTAATGTTTTTAAATGGTTGGATCGTGATGATATCCCAGAGAATATAAAAGGATTTATAGACGAAAAAGATCCAGATATTCTTTGTATTCAAGAATACTCAAATTCAGCACATCTCGATTTAAAAGTTTATCCACATCGTTATATTTTTATTGATGGAAAAAAGGTCAAAACCGGACAAGCTATTTTTTCAAAATTTCCCATTATTGATCAAGGAAAGATTATTTTTCCTAAATCGGACAACAATGTAGTGTATGCTGATATTAAGCGCGGAAAAGATGTTATTCGTGTTTATAATATGCACTTGCAATCCATTAAAATTTCTCCAGATGTTAGTGAAATTTCAGATGATATTGATAATGTGAATCAGAAGAAATCACAGCGTATCTATTCGCGAATTAGTAAAGGTTTTACACAACAGCAAGAGCAAGCGGAAATATTCAAAGAGCATATAAAAAAATGCAAAACTCCGATGATTATTTGTGGAGATATGAATAATAGCCCTTTTTCTTATGTATATAGAAACATAAAAGGAAAACTTAAAGATGCATTTGAAGAAGCTGGTGGAGGTTTTGGAGCTACTTACAAATTCAAATATTATCCTGCTAGAATTGATTATATTTTTACTGACAGTAAAATGAAAGTAAAACAATTCGAAAGTTTTCCTGATTTCGAAAATTCAGATCATTACCCGATTATGACCAGACTTTCAATGGAATAGAATTTTTAAGAAATTCCAAAGTTTTAAAATTCCAAAACCTAAATTCTAAATTTTTAAAAAGAGAATTTTTTATACGATTTTCTGTGTTTTTAGGTAATCAATAGCAAATTTTCCTTCGTTAAAAAGCAAGTCTAGAACACTTAAATTGTTGATGAAGCCATGCTTGTCATCAAAAACCTGCGTGTATTTTTCGAAAGAATTAGCGTCTTTTTTTCCATTTGCCAAATATCTAAAATCAACAAAATCTGATGTTTCATGAAAGTATTCGGTAGTTTTTCCGAATTCTAATTTCATTCTAAGGCATTTTGTTACAGTATCAAAAACTTCAAAGTTTAAATCCATTAAAAAATGGTGTTTTTTTTCGAAAATAGGCACGATGTCGTCTTCAAAGTACTCGAAGAACGGTGAACTTCTATATGCCGCTTCAAGCGACTTAAAATGCTGTTTCTGCCAATCAAATTCATTCTCGATCAAAATGTCTTTTGTTTTTTGATGAGCTTCTTTGGAGTGTTTTACAGGGATATTTAATAATTGAATTCCGTTTGGACTATAAATATAAGTTCTGTTTCTATTAGTCTGTTTCTGAAAATTATCCTCCATTTCAAAAGTGATACTGTCAGATTGCGCAATTACTGCAAAATGACTAATCGATGGAAAGTAAGTTGGAAGTATTAAGGAATTCATTTCTATGTTTTGTTTAAAAGTTTCAGGTTTCAAGTTTCAAGTTTTTTAAACCTGAAACTTGAAACCTGACTCAAGAGCTTGCTCGAACAGGCGAAGCAAACAAAAATAACTTATTTTTATTATGCTTTATTCTCTCTTCGTTTTTTCCAAATAAAATCTCCTACGAAATAAATGGCAAGAAGAATTAGGAAGTATTTGAAGTATGATTGTGGCTGGCCTTCACCGTCAACAGTTGTAAATACTCTGCTCCAACGAATTTTATTGATTCCTTTTCCGTTTGTATCCCAACTCATCCAGATGAAAACAGGTTTTCCAACAATGTGATTCTCTGGAACATAACCCCAATAACGGCTATCTTCAGAGTTGTGACGATTGTCTCCCATCATCCAGTAATAATTTTGTTTGAAGGTGTAAGTTGTAGTTGGTTTTCCGTTGATTAAAAATTTAGAACCTTGTAACTCCAACGTGTTTCCTTCGTAATTGGTGATGATTTCTTTGTAGAAAGGCAATGATTCATTTGTTAATGTAACCGTTTTTCCAGCTTCTGGAATGTAAATAGGTCCCATATTATCTTGGCTCCATTTGTTGATATGAGGGAAGATTGCATTGTCATTTCCTTTGTCAATGATTCTTTCAACACTCGTAATTCCAGGTGTGTTTTTAAATCTTTCTGCTCCAGCTTCGGTTAATGCTCTAAAATAGATAGTGTCTTGTGCTTTATTTGACATAAAACCATCAGTAATATCTAGCTCTTTGAAAATTCTTTCAAAGTCAACAGGTGTTTTGAGATCGTATCCTATTTTATAAGAATATTGAGGTTTAGCTCTTTCTGGTAACACTAATTTTTTTCCATTGATAAAAACAAAACCATCCTTTATAGATAAACTGTCTCCAGGAATACCAACACACCTTTTTACATAATTTGATTTTTTATCAATTGGCTTGATAACACCAGGTCTTCCTTTTGGTTCAAAGAAATAATGTACGGTATCTACTGGCCAGTTGAAAACGACGATATCACATCGTTTTATTTTTTCAATTGCGGGTAACCTTAAGTAAGGTAATTGTGGCCAGCTTAAGTATGATTTTTTCTTTGTTAAAGGAATTGAGTCATGAACCATTGGTAAAGCAACGGTAGTCATCGGAACTCTTGGGCCATAGTTTATTTTGCTTACAAATAGGAAATCACCAATTAATAAAGATTTCTCTAGTGATGATGTCGGAATCGTATAAGGTTGTACAACATAGGTGTGAACTAAAGTGGCTACAATAATTGCAAAAAGCAATGAGCTCACGGTGTCGGCTGTTTTATTTTCAGGAGTTAGACTACGATCTTTACGGTACTCTAATTTTTGCGTGTAGTTTACGTAATAGATGTAAAAGCCCAAAGTAAAAAGACCTAAAAAGGTATCTAAAGTCGATCTTTTGTTAAATGTTCTTAAAGTTTCTACCCAAATAACAGGAAACATAATCAAGTTGATGATCGGGATAAAAAGTAACAAGGTCCACCAAGTCGGACGTCCGATCATTTTCATCAAAACGATAGAATTGTATACCGGAATTGCTGCTTCCCAACTTTTTCTTCCTGCTGCCTGATATAATTTCCATGTTCCAAGAAAATGGATAATCTGAACAGCTAAGAAAAATACGAACCAAGAGTAAAGTGTCATAATATTGTATTTTAAGTTTCAAATTCAAGAATCTTAATAATTCTGAATTTTAGTCAATTTATTGTAAGTTTAATACATCTTTCATTGAGAAGATTCCTTGTTTTCCTGCTAGCCATTCAGCGGCGATAACAGCACCAAGAGCAAAACCTTCACGATTGTGAGCGGTGTGTTTGATTTCTATACTATCAATTGCAGAATCGTAGTTTACTGTGTGAGTACCAGGAACTTCTCCAATTCTTTTTGCTTCAATACGTATTTCGTTTGTTTTCGCATCTTCTAAAGTCCAATTAGCATAGTTGCTGTTTTCAATTACGCCTTGAGCCAAGGAAATCGCTGTTCCACTTGGAGCATCCAATTTGTGAATGTGGTGGATTTCTTCCATTGAAACTTTATAAGAATCAAATTGACTCATGATTTTAGCTAAATATTCATTTAAGCCGAAGAAAATATTAACTCCTAAACTGAAATTTGAACTAGAGATAAAACCTCCTTTTTTCTCATTGCAAAGTGCAATCATTTCGTCATAATGCTCAAGCCATCCTGTTGTTCCTGAAACTACAGGTACATTGTTGTTGAAACAAGCAGAAATGTTGCTTACAGCAGCTGAAGGTACGCTGAAGTCAATGGCAACATCTGCTGTTGAAAGTCCGTCATAAGTGTTAAACTCATCTTTTCTTAAAACTATTTCATGACCTCTTTCTAAAGCAATTCTTTCGATTACTTTACCCATTTTTCCGTATCCTAAAAGCGCAATTTTCATTATGATTATTTTTTTTGATTTTTTAAATAGAATTTAATCTATTAAAACTTGTAATTAAAAGTTAGTCCGACGTTTGGTTTTAATGTTACATCGGCAGGATAAATTTCTGGACGCATTGATAGTCTTTCGTTCACATTAAACTGAATTAAAGCGGCGTCAACATTGGCGTCGATAATATTTAAGACATAAAAACCAACGACAAATAAAGCAGATAAGTCTCTGTTTCTTTGGTAAAATTTCTGTCCGGCAATAAGTCTGCTGTCGTCCAAAAATTGATAGTTATCATCATTATAGCCTTCTAATCTACGTTTGTAGGCATCTCGATAATCGTGGTATTTTTTATTGTTGTCTATATAAAAATATAAACTGGTTCCGATTGCTCCGTAAACCAGTGGAATTTTCCAGTATTTTTTATTGTATGCTTGGCCTAAACCGGGTAAAATGGCAGAATAAAAAGCTGCTTTTGCTGGTGTAAGCGGGTCTATTTCTTGATATACAGTAGTGTCTTTTACGACCAAAACCGTGTCTTCTTTTACCTGGGCAAAAAGAGAAACGGTTCCTGTTAGAAAGAACAATAGACCGATGGGGACAATTTTATTCACTATCCGTTTATTAATTTTATAATTCTGTTAAAGTCGGCTTCAGAATTAAATGGAATTGTGATTTTTCCTTTTCCGTTACCAGCGACTTTTATATCAACTTTCGAACCAAAATAATCGTTGAAAGTGTTTTTTTGAGTTTCTCTAACCACAAATGAAGATTCTGCTTTTGGTTTTCCTTCCGCTTTTGGTTGTTGCCCTTCGTGGTAATTTTTAACCAAAGCTTCCGTTTCACGAACAGATAAATTCTGACTAACAATTTTTTGATAAATATCAGTCTGAACGTCTAAATCTTCAATATTAATAATTGCTCTACCATGTCCCATGCTAATAAAGCCATCACGAATACCAGTTTGAATAATCGGATCTAGTTTTAAAAGACGTAAATAATTGGCAATTGTAGAACGTTTTTTTCCAACTCTTTCACTCATTTGCTCTTGAGTTAATTGAATTTCGTCAATTAAACGTTGGTATGATAACGCAATCTCGATTGGGTCTAAATCATGACGTTGAATGTTTTCAACCAAAGCCATAACCAGAGATTCGTTGTCGTTTGCAATACGAATATAAGCAGGAACATGTGTAAGTCCTACTAATTTTGAAGCACGAAGACGACGTTCTCCTGAGATTAATTGGTATTTATTGAAATCTAATTTACGAACAGTAATAGGTTGAATTACACCAAGTTCTTTAATAGAAGTGGCTAATTCGCGTAACGATTCTTCATTAAAATTGCTTCTAGGCTGAAACGGATTTATTTCAATCGCACTTATTTCAAGCTCAATGATGTTTCCAACAACTTTGTCAGCATTTTTATCGTCTACTGATTT
This sequence comes from Flavobacterium potami, assembly GCF_020026915.1. Taxonomy (GTDB): domain Bacteria; phylum Bacteroidota; class Bacteroidia; order Flavobacteriales; family Flavobacteriaceae; genus Flavobacterium; species Flavobacterium potami. The sequence goes on from NZ_JAINUY010000006.1 coordinate 277,532, forward strand.
AATGTCGTTTTCCGGATCTTTTAATAATGCTGATAATCCTCTTCCTAAGGCTTGTTTTTTAATTGCTTTTGTCATAAAAACTATTTGCTGTTTTTCTTTATAATTTCTTGAGCTAAATGAATATAGTTTACCGCACCTTTGCTGGTTGCATCATAATTAATGATACTTTCACCAAAACTTGGCGCTTCACTTAATTTTACATTTCGCTGAATTACAGTATCAAAAACCATGTCGTTAAAGTGTTTTTGAACCTCTTCTACAACTTGATTTGATAAACGTAATCTTGAATCGTACATCGTTAATAATAAACCTTCGATGTCAAGATCTGGGTTGTGTATTTTTTGAATACTCTTAATAGTGTTCAATAATTTTCCTAATCCTTCAAGTGCAAAATACTCGCATTGAATAGGGATAACTACAGAATCTGCTGCTGTTAAAGCATTCAAGGTTAACAAGCCTAGAGAAGGTGCACAGTCGATAATGATAAAATCATATTCTTCTTTTGCAGCTTCCAATGCTTTTTTAAGCATATACTCGCGGTTTTCTTTGTCAACCAATTCAATTTCGATAGCAACAAGGTCAATGTGAGCAGGTATCACGTCGACATTTGGAGCTGTACATTTTAAAACGGCTTCTGTTGGTGTTGCAGTATGCTCAAGAATTTGGTAAGTTCCAAGTTCAACTGTTTCTACATCAATTCCAAGGCCAGATGTAGCATTGGCTTGAGGATCAGCATCGATTAACAATACTTTTTTTTCTAAAACACCTAATGAGGCAGCAAGATTTACTGATGTAGTAGTCTTTCCAACGCCTCCTTTTTGATTAGCAATAGCAATGATTTTGCCCATTTATTTTCTGAATTTTGAACCGTAAAAATACAATTATTTATGGTTTTTGAAAATCTATTTTGTTAACATTTGTGAAAGTTTGTTTATTCGTTGTATGATGGGTGTTCGGCAGAAAATAATTTCGGTTATGAATAAAATCGGTAATAGTATTCTAGTAAATTTTGCTGGTATTTCGGCAATAAAAAGGCAGATGAGGGATATTGCTTGAAGAAATTGATCATTTTAGAATTTCAATGGTGACATAAACTAGTCCGCTTTTTTTATTATTGGCAATGTTCATAAATGCTCTTTTGCTGAGATCAATTTCTCTTCCTTTAATAAAAGGACCTCTATCTGTAATTTCTACAATTACAAAATTCTTGTTTATTTCATTTGTTACTTTTAATATGGTTCCAAAAGGAAATTTTTTATGTGCTGCGGTTAATTCATCGTTGTTGAATTTTCTTCCACTAGCTGTTTTCCTTCCATTAAATTTATCATGATAATAAGAAGCGTGAGCATTTTTCTTGTAAAATATGCTTTTTCTAGTTGATAAACATGAATCAATAGGGGTGTCGTTTTTTTGCTGTGCGATTGTGATTGTAGAAAAAATTATGGCTATAAATAATGCTATCTTTTTCATTTTTATTTCATTTTTATTGGGCCGGCAAAAGAACAATATTGTGTGAAAATGAATGCCTCCAAGAAGGTTTATAAGTGTTATTAAAAGACAAAGTTGGGCATTTGTATAGTTTTTGATAAGAAATAAGTGAAGATACTGGTTGAAGATTATTGCTATTTTGGGCTTTTAAAAAAGTACCATTATTACAAACTATCAAACCACAAAAACGAACATTTTTATGATTAAAAAAGTATCCTCAATTTTTCTACTATTGGTGTCAGTACTTTTTTTCTTCAGCTTTGTTTCTCCAGATTCATCTGTGGAAATAAAACAAGAAAATAAGATCGAGCGAAAAATTATTTATAATAAGAAAAAACACAGCATAACGCTTTCATGGTCAGCTTTTGGTTCTTCAGGAAATTATATAGTTACTAGGGGAGGAAGTCGTCTTGCATCAGACTTTGTATTGATTGGATCAACTTCTAAAATGACATTTACCGATAATCGGCCTAATACAGACAAATATGAAAACTATTATAAAGTTACCCGAAACGATTTTACTATAATTATTTCTTTAGAAAATCAGATTTTTGGAGAACATATGTATTTCTACGATAGAAAATATGAACAAGTAGAAACGGCCAAAAATGATATTAATTCCCAATTTAGCAGTATTGGTTTAGGAGGCGCAAATGGTGAATGGACAACAAAACGTCAGGCCTATTATTTCAAACCAAATGTGAATGGTCAGACTTATGATGTCGGTGGTTCAGGTTCGGCATCTTCGGCGGAGGCTAATTCAATCGAATTAGGGTTTTACTCTCATATCGGAGGTTTGGGGAAATTGCCATCAGATGTTAAATTGGGAGCGATATTTACACGGCCTCATCTTTCAGGTGGTGCAAATGCCACTTGTACTTTTTGGCGTTCTGTAGAAAATGTTGCCATAATGCGAGATTTTTCCTGGACGGTTTCTCAATCTACAAGCGCAAGGAGGTTGTTGATTGAAAGCACTTCAAAATACATTTCAGATATTGGAGATACAAATTTCTGGGGAAGCGGAGGTTTTATTGCCGATTCGCATTACACAACCGATCGACCAAATTGGAAAGGACAGCAACAATGGTATACTAGAAATGCTGTATTTCCTACGGGTTCTGGTGCTATGGGTGGATCGTACAATATGGTTTGGCAGGGTTGCGTAAATCCTCCACAAGCAGATGAAAAAAATTCTCCAGTTTCTAACACTCCTATTATAAGAGAAAAACCTTTCTTGTTTATTGATGCTGACGGAGAATATAAAGTTTTTGTTCCAGCTTGGCAAAAGGAGAGAGTGGGGGTTTCTTGGTCTGCAACAGATATGGGAAAAGGAAAAGTTCAAGATTTGATTACTAGTTGGTATGTTGCCAAAGAAGGCGATACTGATGTAGAAATTAATGCTGCCCTGAAAGCGGGTAAAAATATATTTTTCACTCCAGGACATTATCAATTAAATGCGCCTATCCAAGTAAACAGAAAAGACGCTATTCTTTTGGGTGCAGGAATTGCTTCGGTAACTTTAGAACCAACTGAAAAAAATACTTGGGGCTGTATTTATGCTGATGATAAAGACGGAATTATTATGGCTGGACTTTTAATGGACTCATTAAATAGTACAACTTATCAGGTTAGAATTGGTAATGAAGGTGCAAATTCAGATCATGCAGCTGATCCTATTTTGCTTAGCGATATAACATGCAGAGTTGGCGGTGTTCAGTCGAAGAATGTTCAAATTCAAGTTTCGATGCAAATAAATAGTAGTAATGTCGTTGGCGATCATTTCTGGTTATGGCGTGCCGATCACGGTTCGCAAAAAGGTGGCGATTTGCGATGGACGAGAGACAGATGCAAAAATGGACTCATTGTTGCCGGTAAAGATGTTACACTTTATGGATTGTTTGTTGAGCATTATCAAGAATATGAAGTTTTATGGCTTGGAGAGCGTGGTAGAGTTTTCTTTTTTCAAAATGAACCTCCGTACGATGCGCCAAATCAAGCAAGTTGGAGCAGTCAAGGAGGCAGGGTTGACGGGTACGCGGCTTTTAAAGTGGCCAATTCTGTAAAAGAGCATCATACAATAGGAATGGGATCTTACGCTGTTTTTACAGGAACAGATGGAAATGTAAACAAGAAAAATGGTTTTGAAATCCCGAATAGGCCGAATGTGAAATTGGAAAAAATGTGTATTACTCGTTTTGCAGGGCCGGGAAATATTCAAAATGTTATTAATAGCACGGGTGGAAGCACTGCGACTGGTGCAAAGCGAGTTGCGTTATATAATAACGGAGAAGGTGTTCAGCCTTTTGATGAAGAGTTTACTTTACCAAATAGTGAATCTTATCCTTCTTATGTAAGTATGGAGAAATAATAAGAACGATTTTTTTTCGCCACGAATTCACGAATTTTATTTTTCAAATCTTTGCGATTATTTATTCGAATTAATTCGGATAATACTAAATAAAGTATTTAGCAAGAAAATTTGTGAATTTGTGGCTAATGCTATTTATTTCGTGTCTACTTCGTTTAGGAAATAGTTAGCAAAGACGTAAAGTTTTGTTTTTTTAAACAAAAAAAATCTTTTCAAAACTGAAAAGACTTTTGTCGGGGTGGCAGTCCCGAAAGTCTTCGGGAGAACCTGCTGTTTTCCCGATCGCAATCGGGACGTGATAGCCGTTTAGTTTTACAATTAAGTTTAAAGCAAAAAAAAAGTCTTTTCAATTTTGAAAAGACTTTTGTCGGGGTGGCAGGACGAGCTGCCTATTCCTTAATCCGTTGATTTTACTGGTGTTCTCAAGTACTCTTCCAAAAAGGGTAGCCGAATAGGTCTCATTTAAAATGACTTACTTTGTAGCCCTTCGTTTCCTCAGATCAGTTTAATTTCATTCAGTCAATGTACATAATAGATGTAAATGTATTAAAAATGGCATTAAGGCGCAAGTGAAATGCAAGATTTTTAATCTTTTTTATTTGTATTTTCCTGTTAAATTAAAAGCGATTTGATACTGATGTAATTTTGTCATTTTTATGCAGTAGGCACAAGTGCAATATGATAAACAGCTTTTGGACCTTTTAAAGATGGTATGGAGAAAAAAGTAAATATGTCTGACAAACATACGGATTTAAAAAAAATAGAAAAGAACCGTCTCGCTTTTTGAGACAGTTCTTCAGGTTGAAATTATATTTCTTCAAGTTCGAATGTCATGTCCTTCATGAAATTCTTCAACGCTTTGAAATCGGCATCAGAAATATTCCCGGCAACTTTGACTTTGGCTGATCCATTATCGAGGTAGAAATCATATTTACTGGTAAGCAGCGGATTCTTTTTGTCGGACTGTACTATTTTACTGAGCCAAAACAGGAATTCTGGATAATTATCATCCTCAAAATAGGCCACAGGTTTGGGTAGAGTGGCTGCCGATGCAACATACAAATAGTATTTTGATCCTCTGCTGTCTTTTATGCAGACTCTGTACACCCTTTTTGCATATTGGTTAAGATTCAGTTTTATATTATTGATGGTGTCACTGAATGAGTAAAAGGTAACTAGGTCGTCATATTCAAGTGAGTTTGTTTTACGGCGGTCATTTCCTGCCACACGCAGCATTCCTTCGCTAGAGCCTGAAAGAACGATTTCATTTCCGGAAGCGAGTTTTTTAATGTAGGTTATGTTTTTTTGCGTTATTGCGATGTCGTTTACTTTTGAAGGGTTGCCCTGTGAATCCCACATACCGCCAAAAACGGTGACAGCTGCATCGGCCACCCTGTTTGCTCCGGTATTGTCAATTGCCAGGGTTGCAGTTATAACGGTATTATCGACAATATCATTCAGGGGAAATCCTCTCTGGCTGATAGTAAGGTTTTTGTCGTTAAATGAAAATCCCGTTTTCAGTCTCTTGAAAGCCAGCTTCATGGACTCATTTATTTCCTCTTCATTATTATAGTTTAATTTCGCTGTTGCTTTAGCACCATTCTCGACTGATCTCTCTTTTTTTGTTCCAGAGATATTCTGATTTTTTGAGGAACTGGCCAGCTTATCCCCATCATAGCTGTTAGTGGTATCTTCTTTCGTGTTTGTATCATCTGACGTAGTTTTGGCAGTTGTACTCATAACATTAAATTCTGGCGATACTTCCGCATCAAATTTTACATTTTGCTTGCGGCTCAAAGTTCCCATATCTACGGCCTCCAGCTCATTTGCCAGCCTGTCGATTGAATATATGTGTACAGGATCTGCATTTTTTATTGATAAAGTTGTATTCAATATCTCCATCCGTGTATTAGGGTGCACATAGAGACTGTCCAAATAGTATTTTTTATAGTTGGAAAAATAAAGTCTGATAGTGATTTTTGAGAAATCGGTTTGAGAGTTCTTTGGGGCAGCAGGAGGCGCAGCCATCATCTGCATGCGCAGAAGGTCTAAAATTCCCTGCCCCGTTTTGGTGTTCTTTGCGTAAGATTCAATCAGCTTGCTCTGAACATCTTTATCAAGATCAAAAAATGTCTTTGCGGTTATACGGACTTCCGCTTCAGCCGTTTTTTCAGCAGGAACTACGCCTATACTGCTTTTGATAGGGCTAACTTTCGCTTCTTTATAATGATATTTTCCGCAATGTGAATTACTAAGCAAAGGTTTTGCACAATTCGTCAAGAGAAAGCTGGCAGCAACTAAAAGGAATATTTTTCTCATATGATTGTTTTTAGGTTAATTGAGTTTTACTACATAATAGTTAGTCAAAGTAGACCCTCCGTCACATATATCTTTTTTTGCATCAATAAAAGTAGCGTTATAATCCCTTCCCAGAGTTCCAAGGCCTTCATTGCACCTAAGGGGACCATTGTTGAGACGGTAATACCAAGTGCCCGCCGGTAAGTGCATAACTCCGGTATTGCCATTTGGATATATCCAAATAATATCGCCTGAATGCAAACTGAGATTTATAATATAATTGCTTATGCCTAGCTTATCAAATTGGTTTTTTACTGCCTTTTTCACGTAAGCTTCGCTGTAGTTATGATCATTAACAAAAAGAAGATAGGAATCGCCATCGAAGCCAAGCGATGCGTTTACATACTTATCTTTATTTTTCATGGAAAATTTCCCCGAATCTGATAATTCGATATTTGTGTTGCCTGACATCTCTCTGATGATCGAGGATATTTTTTTAATATGATCTGACATAGTTTTTATTTTAGGTTATTTTCAAATTAGCTTAGATAATCAGAGAGCTTTCTTGGAAAAAGCGTCTTTTAATATTGTCCTGTATTGCTGTAGCACAGTGCTGATCAGCGGGAGTGCCATGCCAAAAGCATCTCAATGTAATGATCAATAATAACGTCAATGGTAATTTTGTTTTCATAGTTTATATAATTTATGTGATTAACAGATTAAAATTAATCGAAATATTTCGTTTTAAATTGAGTAAAATTACCTGTTTTTCAATGAGTTAAAATTACCAGGGAAGTTTATCACTGAAAGGGAATAATGATCTTTAGTACTGCTGTACTAAAAACACGTTTTATGGGTCTGCCAGTCTTGATTATAATAGAAAATTAAAATAATCGATTCTGCCATTGTAGGAAAAGCCGTCTTACAAATAGTCTTGGCGGATATGCAAATTAAATCAGCGCACGTCCGGCAGAACAAAATATTTTTATGGAAGCGTGGTTAATTCTTATGTTAAGATAAAAAATGAGTGTATAATAATTTAAAAACAAAATGTAGATTAGCTTAGGTAGAAAATGAAATTTTCTTGAATTTTTAAAATGTATAGTTAGAGAATTGCTGCTATTTTTTTTGCTAACCAATATTAAATGATTGATTCGATTTTTCTCAACTCACAAAAAAAAACCAGTCTGTTAAGACTGGTCAGGGACAAATTGTAGTATTTGGAAATAAACTAACTCTTTCTTTTTAGGTTTCTACTTTGGAAGATAATAAATACCTTTTAAATTAATTGTTTCATACACAAAGTAAGGACTGGTCTGCTTATCGTAGATTATTTTATCATCAATAATAATTTGATCATTAGGAGAGCCGACTATTGCAAAATTGTAAAACCAATTTTCTAAATTAAAATAATAAGATTTACCTACGACAAGTTTATCAAATTGGGATTCTTTATTTAGATTTCTATATTCTTTTCTCTTTAATTTTTTTTGCAAAATTAATATTCGCATACTGCTTTCATTGAGTGCATTAATCGTATAAAAGTGTTTAGAAGAATCAATACGTGTAATTTTAAAATCCCCTTTTATACTTCTTAAAGTAAATTCCAATTCTTCCTTGGTCTGCGCAAAAATGAAAACCGGATACATAATTAAAAAGAGAGGAATCAAAGATTTCTTCATAAATTTATTTTTCAATATTTTTCCAATCAAAAATGATAATAGAGGCCTTTTAGAGATTTGGTTTCAAAAACATAGTATCTACTTTTATCTCGCTCCCAAACAATTTTCCCGTCGATATTAATATTACTGGTTGGTAAGTATCCGATGCTCGTAGTCATACTTATCAAATTCAACTTATAAATTCCGCCAACCTTTATTTTGTAGCTAGAATAATGTTTATTTAATTTTCTCACTTCCTTTTTTTTTAATTTTTTTGCTAGAATCATCACATCAGTATTACTGGTATCAACTGCTCTATATAAAAAATAATATTCAGTAGAATCAATACTCGTAATTTTAAAATCACCGTACATCTGTTCTAATTCTTTACTCTGCGAATAAAAAAAGCTGGTTACTAGCATTGTTGATATTAAAATGAACTTTCTCATTGTTAGCTTAATTTGAGGCAGTGAAAAATGTAAATCCTGAAACTTTTTATCTTTTGTTCAGATACAATTCTTCATTAATATATAATCCATTAATATTATTGGCACGGTATAAAATTAATGGTAGGCTATCTTTGCGGCTCCAAATAACTTTTTCATTTCCTTTTGAAGAAGCTATGATATATTCACTTGTGGTTCCTCTGTAGTTTCTGTCGATTCGTGTGAGTGAAATAAGATATTTTTTTCCGACTCCAATTTTTACATCCTTTTTTGTTTCCAACATTTTACTGTACTCAATTATGATCCCTTCTAGGGTATCTTTCTTTATATAAATGATTGGCTTACCATCATCTAAAAATTCGATTTTGGTTACTTCAGATAGAGGTTCTTGTTGAACATCTTTAACTTTAGTAAGAGAACAGGATGCAAAAAAAATAAAAAAGATCAGAGCTAAGTTTTTCCTTGGCATAATTAGTTATTTACTCTAATAAGAAATTTGCGAAAAAACATTTTTGTTAATTCTATTCACATTTGAGCCAATCACTATTGTTTATTTTATTGCCGGCTTTTATCGTTTTTTCAGAGTATTTTAAATAGACCTGAATTGCATCTAGATATTTTAACAATTCATCATTACTGGTTTTTGAATCATCCAAAAATGAAATCAGTTCTATCAGTGATTCTCCAACATTATTAAAGGTTAATAGCTTAATTTGGTTTTCTTTCTTTAATACAATTAATTTACGCCTGTGAGCATTAAATGTCGATATTAGAAAAACACCATTTGATTCTTTTTCAAAGTCGGTCCCTTTTAACAATTCAGAAGATCTCAATAAAAGATCTTTTTTTGGCACTTGATCTATCGTACCCATTTTAACCATGTACTCCTTAGCTAATTTTGTAGCACAATTATCACTAGTAATTTTAAGAGAGTCTGAAGCTACTTGAGCATTTGCTGAATGTATTCCTATCAAACATAGAAATCCTACAGTGAAAATTAAGTTTTTCATCTTTTTACTTTTTTAACTCATCAATAATTTTATCGGAAATTTTAGTAGCAGGCCCTTCTTCATTGCTAGGGTTTTTGTATCCATTTAGCAAGTCTTGGGGCGTGGCATGTTCTATTTCATGTCCAAAAATAACCCCCATTAGCTGAGTGAAAGTTGTACCCTTCGGCAGCTCTTTGCCGTAAACACCAGCCCCCCCTTTAGCATTGCCATCAATTAACGCACCAGCATTTTTTGAGTATAGAGTAATTTCAAATCCCGCGGGTTTTAAACCGACTACCTTACCTGTTTCGTCTTTCATTTGTGCAACATTTCCATTTTTTGAAAGTACTGGACCTGTTTCACCCGCAATCATTACTCCATTTTCGTCCTTTGGAGTATTTTGTGTATCTATTATGACAGTCGTAGGAATATCCGAGTTTACAAGTTTGTTAAACTGCTCTCGTCCTGTGGCGGTTTCTTGTAAAGCATTTCCCAAATTCCTTTCATTTTTAGTGGCATGTTCTGTATAATCCCCTTTTCCTCCATTTGCTTTAGGATCATAAACTAATTGCCCAGCTTTATTCCTCCAGTCGTCAGCAGCTCTTCCGTCCGGATCAATATTAGATATAGGATTGTTTTTCCCATAATTATATGGCGACCAACTCGAAAATTCTTCACTTAATGGATCCATAGACATCCATCTCCCTGCAGTATCTCCAATTGGCTGTGCATCAATATTTAATGTATCAACACTAATTCTGCCAACAATTTCTTTTTTATCAACATGCCAGCGCATTGTACCAATTGTCACAATACTATCAAGGTCTTGAACCTCTAAGTATTTCCCTTTGCTTAAGGTAGCAACTGGCGCTTTACTGCCATATTTTATAAAAGGATTTCCTGCTTGAATATTTTTTTCTCTCCTTGCTTTTTCTTCTTTAGAAAGTTTTTCTTTTTTTTGAGCAGATAATGTTCCAACTGTGAACAAAATTAAAATTAAAAAGTAGTACTTCTTCATACGAATTAATTTTTGTTAAAGGTATTTAATTTTTTGTTTTCATATTTACTTCTTTCTTCTTTCAAAGAAACTAACCAATTGAAGTACATATCTTCCGGCATATTTCTATATCCAATTTGATGAATATGTTCGTATTCTTTTTGCAAATCTTTAAAGAGTAAATCGCGTTTTGTTTTATCCTCATTTTTTTCTATTTGCTTATACCGAGTTTCAGCTCGTAAGATCAAGGCAGTTGCAAAATTTGGATAGTTTTTAATTGCAGTTTCCGTACACTTTAAAATAAAACTTCCATCATTATCTGGAAATTTAGAATTGTAATTATTTGCTAAATCAACCAGCACTAAGGCAATAGTCTCCTTATTATTTAATGCTTTCATATAAACGCCGTTCGTTATTGCATCGACGTGAACAAACCCTGAGGCCATTATCCAAGCATCTATTGGAAACATTCTGCTTGTCAACTCTGTATTGTACCAGCCATCCTTTATACTTCGATGTTTGATGTAAATATGATTTGGTGCTAATGCTAAATTGGCTTCAATACCAATTTCTTCACAGAGAATTTTATAAAGATATGGCAGTGAATGACAATTACCTTTGTGTGTCTTTATTAGTTTTGAAACAAAAAGATTCTCCGTAGTCTTGTGACCGAAAACGTCATTAAAGTCATAGCCGAATGGCTGGTATGTATAAATCTTACCATCAATACTTAGAGGCAATGTATCACATAAGATTGAAAATATTGAAGCACGTTTGTTGACTATATCTTTATCTCTTTCACTATATTCAAGTTTTTTACTTTTTATGATTGAGTTACTTAATACATGCATTAAGTTAATTTGCGAATTAACAAAAGTAGTATCTAAACTCCCATCTAAATAGGCATTTTCAACAGAAAAGACAGCCTTTTTAAAATTATAATTATGCTCATTTTCAATCATGCTGTTAAGCAAAGCATAACTGTCTTCAAATAAACTTTCTTTATTTTGGGCAATAGCACAAAACTTCGAAAACAATATTAGAAGAATGAGCGAAGCGGTTTTGGTCATCAGGTTTTATTTTTATTTATCTTATTATTTGAGTTTTTTAGAGCTTTGGATAGACGTTTTAATTGCTCTTTTTCTCTTTCACTATCTTGTTTGTTTTTTTCATTTTTAAGTGACCCTAACCATCTTTCATAGGCATCTGCCGGCATATACTGAAAACCTAATTCATCAATTACCTTATATTGTATCTGCATTTGTTTTAGTATTTCTACTGCATGCGGATAGTTAAGTATCTTTTCTCTTCCCTGCTGAGTCGTTGTGTCAATTCCTAGTGTCTTAACAACATATTGTAAACGCTCAGTATTAAGATTGGCTTTAACCATATTAGCATTTATACTGGTCGGATATAATTCAAGAGCTTTATTGATTACGTTTTCAACAAATTCATCATAACCGAATTTATGCACATATCCACTAGCTAGATCAGTATAAAATTGCGAGAGCAATTGCTGTTTGGTTAGGTTTTGCATGTAGATTTTGTTCTGTATTGCTTCTGCTGTAATATACCCGTTGTTTAAAATAAAAGATGGGACGGTAAGCATTCCATTTGTCAGTTCTAAGTTGTACCACTTCCCTTTTTCATCCTGAAACTTTATATAGGAGTGATTTGGGGATATTGCTAAATAAGCTTCAGCATTAATAGCTTCAGCGAGTATCAGATAAAGCAGAGGCATGGAATGGCATTGGCCAGTATTTGTCTTTAATAGTTTTGTTACAAACATTTTAGCCCAATTCTCTCTACCCCAATAATCCTCAAAATCATATTTGATAGGAAAGTGTTTTTCTTTAAATCCTTTAACCTCCATTGGTTGAGTAAAGAATTCGAAAAGCATGAAGTTTTTAGCTGTATTACTATTTTTATCAAGGTTTCTATCCTTCATTTTTGCTAAGATAAAATCCGCAGTCTGCTTAATATTTCTGTCAAACTCTTCTTTACTTAGCTGGTTTTTAAAATATGCATTTTCAATTTGGAAGTTTATATCTTTAATAGAATAATTGTCCACATTAACTGCAAGCATCTTGTCAAATACACTCCTGTAATGCTCAGCTCCTGGGGCAGTGGACCATGAAGGCAGATCATAAAGAGGTGTGCCGCCGAACTGGGCGATATCAGCTTGAATACCCTGCATTGTCTGTTCCCGCAGTTTTTCATTTTGATTGACCTCATCCATAATCCGCTGGTTCTGCTGGTTTTGGTAATTACTGCCTGATGATGGGGGAGTATTGGATGGAGTAAGGAAATTATCCATACCCTGAGGTTTCAGGGTAGGAACGGCAGGCACTATTATGGGCAGGCTTGGTGTCGGTAAAGACTGGCCATTCATATGCGTTGCAAAAGAAAGAACAATAAAGATTACTTTAAAAGAGTTCTGCAAAACAGAAAAATTGTTATTATTTTTCATTTTATATTTAACTTGGACGTACGTCCTACAATATTTTTTTTCATAAATCTGATTTTTGTCCCGTGAGGGACAAAGACAAAGAATATTTACAAAATTTTGGAGCCAACCTTAAGAAAATTCGCGAAGACAAAGGCTTTACTCAAGCCCAGCTTGCTATCGACAGCGATTTGGACATCTCCTATATCAGCCGTATTGAAAACGGCAGGATCAGCCCGTCCCTAATCTATATCACTCATATCGCCGACGCACTTGGCGTGGATATGAAGCAGTTAATCTCTTTTAATAAGTAAGTTTTTTCCACGGCTAACATACAAAATATTTTTACACTATAGTTACGGAAAAACCGTAAAAAGTAAAATTACGTATTTTTACGTAGTACTTTTTTGGCTTTCGTAATAAATTTTAGCACTTAATACTCAACTCATTGCATTTTATGCCGTGGCAGACCTATCTCATGCTCTTGTGGATATGGAGCCCTATGGGTCATACTTACATCTTCTTGAATATTCTGATGAACGTCATACTGCTTCTCACTGCTTTGGGAATAGCGTGGATCCGGGATAAAAGGCATTTTGGCCATTTTGGTTACTGTAATTGTAGGGAAATGATAATCGACCTCAACGGTTCCCAAGAGCAGATAACAGCCTCCGCCCTGAAAAGGATACTCTTTAAGGCTTCCTGTAAAGTGAGCAGTATCGAACAATTCTCCTTCGGCATCAATCCACGTACCGAAGTACATAGCACCCATCTTAGTTGGAACATGTTTTCTGGAAATCAGATAGGCAAGCATTTTCACCGTTTTTTTGTGGTATTTCAATAAGTCTTTTGCCATGACATCGCCTCGGAATCTGGTTTGTAGCAGATCAAACGGGGAACAGGAAACCGGAAAGCTGAGCAGTTCAATCTCATCGAAAGCATCCTCGAATCCTGAACGTTCCAGAACAGGCAGGCTATATTCCTTTACTGGTTCCTGCAGCAGTGTCAGCCCGCGGTTCTCAGGTTTAAAATTAACCAGTATAAGCCTTGCAATGACTAAAAGCTGGTTCTTTGTTTTTCCAGTGAAACGGAATGCTCCGATAAAGATCAGTATCTGAATGCCTTCTATGCCAATTGGAATCCGGTTTATAAAATCTTCAAGCGATTTGTATGCTCCCTGTGACTGACGTTCTATAACTATGTGCTCTGCTGTTTTAGTTTCAAGTCCTTCAAGATGCATGAGTCCGAGGTAAACGTCAATGCCATAAAGAGTAGATTCATATTCGCTTTTGTTTACGCAGGGATTATGTATAATCGCACCAGACATACGTGCCTCATGAACATATACTTCAGTTCTGTAAAAGCCTCCCTGATTATTGATAACAGCAACCATGAACTCAATTGGGTAATGTACTTTAAGATACAAACTTTGATAACTCTCTACCGCATAAGATGCTGAATGGGCCTTGCAGAAAGAATATCCGGCAAATGATTCAATCTGCCGATAGATTTCCTGACTGAGCTCCATAGGATGCCCCTGTTTCCTGCAGCATTCAAAAAAATTATCTTTAACTTTTTGAAGGGCTGCTTTTGACCTGCCTTTGCCACTCATTGCACGGCGCAATATATCACCGTCAGCTGCCGGAAGCCCGCCATAGTGCAGCGCTATCTTTATAACATCTTCCTGATATACCATTATGCCATAAGTCTCCCCGAGCTGCTGCTCAAATACTTCATGGAAATATTCAAATTGGTTTGGATTGTTATGCCTGAAAATATACTCTTTCATCATACCTGACTGCGCAACACCTGGTCGGATAATAGACGATGCGGCTACCAGCGTTTTGTAATTATTGCATTTGAGCCTTCTCAAAAGACCGCGCATTGCAGGGCTTTCAATATAAAAACATCCAATCGTTTTTCCTTGACCTAAATATTTATTCGAATTCATTTCATCCTTGGAAAGTGCAGTGTCCCTTATATCAATGTTGATCCCACGATTCCTGCGTATCAATTTAACACTGTCATCAATATGACCGATCCCTCGCTGGCTGAGAATATCAAATTTTTCGAATCCGATATCTTCGGCAATATGCATATCAAAAAGGGCGATAGGGAATCCTTTCGGTGGCATTTCCAAAACCGTATAATTGGTAATAGGTTCCTCAGAAATCAATATCCCGCATGAATGCATACTTCTCTGATTAGGATATTTTTCGAGCATCATACCATATTCCTGTACTTGTTTCACAACCTTGTTAGTATCGTGAAGCTCCATTGGGTTTTTAGCCAGGGCATCAAGTTCTTCTTTTGGCAGTCCGAATACTTTTCCAACTTCCCTGAATATTGACCGGTATTTAAACTCGACATTTGTTCCGCAGAAGGCGACGTGATCTGCTCCGTAACGGCTGAAAATATAATCCAATATGATGTCGCGTTCTTTCCATGACCAGTCAATATCAAAATCCGGAGGACTTTTACGGTTTACATTTAAGAAACGTTCAAAGTATAAATCCAGTTCAATAGGACATATATCTGTAATACCAAGACAGTATGCAATTATACTGTTGGCACCGCTGCCACGACCAATATGCATGAATCCCATGCTGTTGCTGTATCTTATTATATCCCATGTTATAAGAAAATAACCGCTGAACTCCAATTCTTCAATGACTTTCAATTCTTTTTCCACGCGCTGCTTTGCGGTAATATTATCAGCCCCGTATTTTTTGACCATGCCCTGCTGAGCCAGTTGCCGGAGGAGATTCATATCTTCATTCCGGCTTTTGGTATAATATTTCCTATTGCGAGGTATTCCGAATTCATATTCGAAATTAAAGCGGTCAATAATTATTTGAGTATTTTGGATGATGGCCGGATGTAACTTGTATTTTTCGAGTAATTCTGCAAGTGGCTGCATCGATTCGGAATCTTTGCAATAATCCTCTTTGGTTAATTTTGAGCCTAAAATATTCAGATCGACGGCACGTAATATCTTATGCAGATTATGTTCTTTTTTACTGCTTATTGTGACCGGATAAAGTATTATCATTTTGTTTAACCTGTTCTGCCATTTTTCTTTATATAGCAGAAGGAGCTCATCGGGTTTTATTCCAATATACTCGTTTTCCTGTAGACTGTCTGGGGCATTACAGGCAGGATAAATTATGATAACATTCTTAAAAACAGGAGCACGATCTGGAAGCGGAGAGCTCTCAAAATTATGCTTTGTCAGAAAACGGTTCATCTCTCCTAATCCCTCCCGGTTCATGGCTAATCCAATATAACGAAGCGTGTGATTGCATCGGAATTCAATTCCAACCAATGGTTTTATAGACACATTCTTGCATAATTTAATAAAATCATAAATACCTGTAACTGTATTAATATCAGTGAGCGCCATCACTTGGGTTTTACACTTAGCACCCTGCAGAACCAGTTCTTCTACTGAGATGGTCCCGTAACGGAGACTGTGAAATGAATGGCAGTTAAGATACATGGCTTATTTTTTTCTTTTTAATATTTCATCCTTATTGTTGGGCTTTAATGTCGCCCCGCCTCCCCGCATTACTGCATCAAAACCGTAGCGGGTCTTCATTCTGTCCATTGCTTGATATAGGGAAAGCATTTCTTCCGTGTCTTCAAACATATTGATTTGGTATGTTCCCCTTACAAGGCTACTGAACCGGATTCCTATAAGTCTTAGCCTCATTCTGCGCTGGTAGAGTTTATTGAACAAATCTGTCACATTTTTTATCAGGATATGATCGGCAGAAGTATATTGTACGCGGCATTGTTTGGTTTCGGTATCAAAATTGGCGTAGCGAATCTTGATTACTACCGTTGAAGTAAGCCAGCCTTCTGAACGGAGCTGAAAAGCCAATTTCTCCACCATACCTTGAAGTAGCCTTTTGAGTTTTTCAATATCTATAGTATCCTGTGAAAAGGTATGTTCTGTAGAAATTGATTTGCGTTCAGTGTATGGCTCGACAGGCGCATTATCTATACCATTCGCTTTTTTCCATAATTCGATACCGTTCTTGCCAATCATCTGCTGAAGAACCTCCGCAGGCATTTCTGAAAGTGTCTTGATATTTCTGACACCGATTCGGGATAATAACTGAAAAGTTGCATCGCCTACCATCGGTATTTTTTTTATGGATAGTGGATTCAGAAAAGGCTTCACCATATGTTCAGGGATCTCAAGGTTCCCCTTGGGTTTACCTTCACCTGTAGCAATTTTAGATACTGTCTTGTTAACCGATAAAGAGAAACTGATAGGCAATCCCGTCTCCTTTGTAACGGATTGGGCAAGTTCATTGGTCCAGGTATAGGAACCGTAGAATTTATCCATGCCGGTAATGTCCAAATAAAATTCATCGATGCTGGCCTTCTCCATGACGGGTGCTTTTTCTTCGATAACTTCGGTTACAGCATGGGATAATTTGGAGTATAATTCCATATCACCTTTCATTACTTTTGCCTGTGGGCAAAGCCGCAATGCCATCTTAATTGGCATTGCCGAACGCACGCCGAAGGTTCGCGCTTCATAGGAACATGATGCAACAACACCTCTTTCACCACCCCCGATAATTAGTGGTATGCCATTCAAACCAGAATTAGTCAGCCTTTCGCAGGACACAAAGAATGTGTCCAGATCCATGTGCACAATTGCTCTTCCCATATCCTTCATTTTTGTACCTGACAAAATTAGCACAGATTGTAACAAAATTATTTATATTTGCTGTTACAAATCATAACAAAAGCACTATGTCTTTATTTTCCGATAACATTAGGAGTCTAAGGTTAAAAAAGAAAATTTCCCAAGAAAAGCTCGCTGAAACCCTTCTAATAACGCGAGGGCGGTATGTGAAGTACGAAGATGGAACTTCTGAAGCTCCATATGAAATATTAAAGAGGATATCACAGTATTACGAGGTCAGTATCGACATCCTGCTCTGCGCAGATGTTCGGAAAATTAAAATGGATGATCTGGTCAAACTTGAAAATAACAGGCTGCTGCTTCCCGTTATGGTCGGCAATGATGGGGAAAATTTTATTGAAATTGTCACTCAGAAAGCAAAGGCCGGTTATATGAATGGATATTCAGATTCTGAATATATCGAAAGCCTGCCGCGAATATCACTCCCTTTTTTGGGACCCGGTCTTCACAGGGGATTTACAGTTGAAGGAGATTCTATGCCTCCGCATGAGGACGGGGATGTTATTGTTGGCAGATATGTTGAAAGTCTGAATGAGTTAAAAGCCGGCAGAACATATATAATCATTACAAATAGCGAGGGTATAGTCTACAAAAGATTGGGTAAGGATAAAAATAATGTCCTTCTATTGGAATCTGATGAGTCCTTTTACTCAGCTTATGAAGTCGAGACATCTGAAATTGAACAGATATGGGAATTCAAATGTAACTTGGGAAAAAAGGACACTAAGCGGCAAAACGTTATTCCAGGTAGCGTGGAAGAAATGTTTATAGAATTAAAGAATGGCATTCGCAGGTTAGAACGAAAATGACATTACAATATTTAGAAAAAGGCTGACATATGTCGGCCTTTTTTTTATGAAATAAGTAAAATGGATCGTTTTTTACAAATTTTGGATCGTTTTTTACATCAATCCTTTCCGATAATACAAATAATTTAGCACTGTTAAAATATTAAATAACAGCATGTTGAATTCTGGATTGCGATAAACTTATTTAATCCAAAATTGCCATTAACTAAAATGGAAGAATATGAGACTATCTATATCATTAAAAAAAATAATTGTTGAAATAATTTGCTTCCTATTGATTGCACTATTTATATATGCAGCAGTAAGCAAACTTTTAGATTTCAAAAATTTTCAAGCACAATTAGGGCAATCTCCGTTATTGAGTGCCTATACAGGATTTATTTCTTTCGCAGTAATAATACTTGAGATAATAATCGCATTATTACTTTCAATACCTAAGACTAGGTTAATAGGACTATTTGGGGCATTCAGTTTAATGGTTATGTTTACGGCATATATTTTAATTATTACAAATTATAGCTATTATGTTCCTTGTTCTTGCGGTGGTATTTTGCAAAACATGGAGTGGAAGGGGCACCTAGTGTTTAATATTTGTTTTACTATCTTTTCAATAATAGCTGTTTTTTTTCAAATAGACTCACAACGCACACATACAGAATTTCCTCAATATTCTTTTAATAAAATGCGTGGATATTTGCGATTACAATCGCCGGTATTTATTTTAGGTTTAATTGCGCTCATAAGTGTTGCAACTATCTGTGTCTTGTATATTTATTCTGAACATGCAATGCATAATGAGAATCCATTCATTAGAAGATATGTTCAAGGAACAGCTATTAAAGAAGAAGAACAAGACATAAAAAGCAATCATTTATATTTTGCCGGATATTCTGGAAGCGATATTTTACTAGGAGATAATAAAGCCCCTTTGCATATACTCGCTTATGATTCTGTGCTAAAACCTATTAATCATTTTAAAATAAAACTTTCGCGTGATGATTTTCCTTTTCGCTCTGTTCAGGTAAGGATTATGGAACCAAATTTTTATTTGACCGATGGAACTGTCCCCGTAATATACAAAGGTAATATTTCTGATTGGAAAGCATCCATAGTCTCAAATACACCACAAATACCGTATTTCTCAAAAATCGAAATTATAGATTCTTTATCATTGGTATACCGAAAACGTAATCCAACGGACCTTGATAATATTTTAGGAACTTTTCATATAAATTCTGACCGTTTTGACAATCCAGCTCCAAATTTATTACAAAAGCAAATTGATGGCTTTTTTGATACTGATGGAACTATGCATTACGATAATGAGACTAAAAAGTTTGTCTATACTTATTTCTATAGAAATCAATTTATTGTAACCGATCAGTACTTAAATCTATTATATCGTGGTAAGACTATTGATACAACTTCCCATGCAAATATTAAGGTTGCATTTATAAAAGAAACAGGAGAAAGGAAACTCGCTTCAACTCCAAATATAGTTAACAATTTAAGTGCAATCTCGGGGAATCTTCTATTTGTTAATTCAAGACTAATGGGACGTTACGAAGCAGTCGACATGTGGGAAACTGCTTCAATTGTCGATATATATGACCTGAATAATGGGAAATACTTGTCAAGCATCTACCTCTATAATGTTGAAAAATCAAAAGTAAACGATATTATTATTGTGGGATCAAATCTTTACACCATTGTAGGACATTATATGCACCGTTATAAATTAAATAAACAATTAATTAACGGCGAGAAAAAAAACAAATATAAACAGGAGTGAGATCGAAAACCTGTAAAAGAGTAGATCATTTTTTTTAATTTAAATTTTTTTATTATGAAAACATCAGTAAAAATTCTGTTGCCAGTAATGGCATTTGCACTTGCAAGTGCAGGAGCAGTTAGTAGTAATTCTGCTAAAGTAAACAAGGTCAAATCGACAAGCGGAGTTATCATTCCTGCGTTTATTCAAAATCCATCATCAACTTCCTGTTTGGACGTAACCGCGGATTGTTCTACAACAAACACTCACGTTAATTGTATGTCAATCGAACAGCCGGCAAAACGCGCCTATTTGAAAAACAGCTTGGACAGATGTGCTACCGAGCTATGGCAAAATCCACAGTAGTAAAAAAAGAGACATGCTGTTTTCCGACGAAAACAGCATGTCTTTAACAGTCTTAAAGATTGACATTCATCCAAGGTTTTGGACATTCATCCTTAAGATAGTATCCAAACCAATCCTCAATTTTTCTTGTCAAATCTTCTTGATTATCACTTTTGGAAAGAATGTGTCCGTCATCTGGATAAACAAGCATAACATTTTTTTTTCCTAATCTTCTGAGTGCCAAAAAAAATTCTTTTCCCTGAGTTGGCTGGACATTTTCATCTAGTGCGCCCTGCCATGTTAATATTGGCGTTCCAATATTGTCCGCATGAAATATTGGGCTGTTTTTGAAATAAGCCTCTTTATCATGATAAAAGGATTTGCCCATTCTGTATTGTTGATTTTCGTATCGCCAAGATTCTCCCATATTGTTATTGGTATTTATAGTAAAATAATGACTTATATTGTCAGACACGGCTGAGCCACTAACGGCTGTTGCAAATATTCCCGTTTGAGTAATTATAAAGTTGACCTCATAGCCGCCAAACGAATGTCCAATTAACCCGACTCTTTTTTTATCAACTAATCCTATAGATAACACCTTTTCGACCGCAGAGGACACGCATTCATATGCTGAAATTCCCGTATTTCCAATCTCATATGCAATATCTGGCAACAAGACAAAATAACCTTTGGAAGTTAAGTTGCTAATATTAAATCCCATTACATTGTGTAATGACGGATTTACATATTCATTTTTAGCTTCGGATACAGTGGAATAAATATAAACAATCATTGGGTATTTTTTTTCAGGACTATAGCCTGCTGGATAGAATAATGAAGCATTTAAAGTTTTCTTTTTTTTATTTTCAAAATGAATCATTTTAGATTGTCCCCACTGAAAGTTTTTTTGATGTACATTACTCAGTGCAAGAATAGTATTTTTTGAATTTTGTTTGTCTCTAAAAATCAATGCGGGAGAATTATTAAACGTTTGTTGCAGATAGACAACGGTTTTGTTATTCTTTGATGAAAGTAAATTTTTTATTGCACAATCATTTGAAGTAAATTTTTCAATACCTTTTTTTAATTTAAGAATGTAATATCCTGAATTTGCGGTAGCTGTTTCAATGCCTTTTACAATTAAGGACTTGGTTAGATCGAAGCTGGCGGCAGTTATGCTTGAGTAATTAGAGCTAATATTATTTGTGGCACAAGCACTATCTAACCTGTACTTTATCCCTTCCTCTTTTCCATAAGTCAATCTGTGACATTGTAAGCTGTTAATAGAAGCAATCCAGATATCGTAACTATCATAGAGCAAAAGTGATTTTCCATCAGTGCTCCATCCTGCTATACCCCAGACTTGTACCTCATTACCAGGATCAGCCGATTGACTATCCCATTGAGTTTCAACGAGAGAAGTGAGTTTGTATCTAGTTTCATTTAATATATTATAAATCCACCAATCATTATTTCGATAATAAGCTATATATCTCCCATCGGGAGAATAACTTAGATTATTAGCATAGCCACTATGCTTATCCAGAAACAGCTTTCTATTTCCTGATTTTAGATCGACTAAATAATAGTCCATATCAGCTATCCATTTATATTGTGGCTCATATTGTAAACGATCTGCTATCAAAGCATATTGCTGATCGCCAGTGAGGGCAATCCATGATACATCTTGTGAATTAATTGGGAAAGTAAAATTATTCTCAGGCCACCAGATGCCTACTGATTGAAAATAATCTTGTGGACTTTCCGTTCTCGGAGTATATAGACTTTTATCATTAGTATTCCAGATTTCAACCTTTCCATTAATTGTCTTCTTTACCATAGTTGTCGACATTCCGAAAAAAACTCTCTTTCCGTCATCAGAAATGGATAACCTTACATTGCTACTAGCATTAACTTTAGATAAATTAGCTTCTTTGCAATTACCTATAAAATGAAGCTCCTTAGATTTTAAATGATAGTAATAAAGCATGTCCTCATCTCTTTCAGAATCATTCCGCCTAACGTAAAACGCTAGTGCAAGAGCTGTAGCATTCCATGTAAGAGTTGTAACAGATCCTGTCAAATCCTTTGCAATAACGTAAGAATTCAAATTGTTTTTAAAATCAATTCTCAATACAGCATTGAGCCCCATTTGCCTTGTAACATAGACTATACTTTTTTTATTGGGATCAAATTTATATGTTATCACGTCTTTTACAATTCGTGAAATTTTACCGTCTTTATCATAAATGGTTAAATTAGAACCGTCTCCATTGTTTTTCTGCGAAATAATTAAATATTCTGCATCCCATGAAAAATCAAACTGATTTACAAAATTTATGAATCTTCTATTTCCCTTTACTAAATCAAGTACGACAAGTGTATCACTTCTGAGGTACGCAAATGAATGTTCACTTCCAAAAATGCCTGATTTTGCATTTGGGCAGACATAATTAATATCTTTATGTGTATGTTTAACAAATAATGTGTCTGTTTCGGATTCATAGGTTTTACTGAAACTAACCCACTTACCTTCGTCAGATATTTTCTCTGGACGCAAGGTACTCCAAAGGTGATAATCACTTTCGGTTACCATTCTTTTTGACAATACCTGAGCCATGGCGGGACAAGGTAATAATCCAAGAATAGACATAGTAATCACACTATAAAGGTATATCGAATAGTGTTTATAAGCATTTACCATTAGTACCCTGGATTTTGAGGTTGAAGATTCGGGTTCAGTAGAAGCTCACCATCTGGTAGTGGCCATAACATATCGTTATGATCCCACCCTGGCTTAGTTAATGACAAGACATCATCAAGATGTCCTGTTCTTTTTAAATCAAAAAAACGATGCCCAAATTCAGTAAATAATTCATGTTTTCGTTCTTCTAACAAGGCGCTGATAATTTCAACCTGTGTTGTTGCTTGGGTATCGGCTAGTCCCGCTCTGTTACGTATTCTGTTCAGGTCATCCTTTGCTCCCGGAATTTCACCTTGCATTGCTCTTGCTTCAGCTCTAATTAAGTACTGTTCAGCAAGTCTCAATACTATAGAGTATTCTTGTGAAGTCCCTGTGTTAGATCGTTGTTTATATTTGTACGTATGATACCATATATTAGCTCCATTAGTAACTTCCTTAATCCAGTGTGTTCTTCTATTATCACCATTTTCAAAGGACTGAACAAAAGAAGGGGATAAACCAACAGAAGGAGGTGGTCCCGTTAAAAAAATAAAGATTGATCCTTCATTAGTGTTTAAGCCTTCTAGTTTAGGTTTAAATTGCCAAATAGTCGTTGAGCTTTCTCTCAGAAAGATATTATCAAGATTAGTATCCCAGCTATATTCAGGGTTGTCTATTACTATAGAAGCTTCATTTGCAGCTTGCTGCCAATTACCATGATACAAATAGACCCTTGCAAGTAATGCATGTGCGGCAGCTTTATTTGGACGTACTCTTTCATCAGTAATATAAGCTTCTGGCAAAAGTATTGCGGCCTCATCGAGATCACTAATAATGTTTTCATAGACAGATTCAACAGACATTCTTGACACCATTCTGTTGACTGTGTAATCTGTGGTCGTTACGTAGGGAATGTTGCCATATAGATTTACAAGATAAAAATGAATAATAGCTCGAACGAATAACGCCTCGCCCCTAAATTGATTGCGTACTTCTGATGGTAATGAAGCGGAATTGCCTATCCCTTCTAATACGGCATTGGCTCCATAAACTTGTCTATAACTATTAGTCCAAATAGAAGCTGATGTTGGGCTAGTTCCCAACATTGTATTGTTAAATTCCGAATTTGGTGTTGTGGCATAATAAGTAAGCTCATCGGCATATAATCCAAGTGTGTAGGATAGACCTAGCCCTTGTCCATTCAGTATACCGCTGTCTCTAAGCTTGGCGTACACGTCAGCCATCGCAGCATTAACAGTATTCACATCCGAATATACTATATTACCGGGTAATTGCGATGCAGGCGAATCGACTTCGACAAAACTGTCGCATCCTATTAAAGAAAGGAATATTGCACTGTACAGTATGATTTTTAACTTTTTCATATATCGGAATTTAAAATGTTAATTGTATACCGGCGGTATAAAGTTTTAAAGGTGGTAGATATGCTGCATAAGCTAATTCTGGATCTCCGTTATTATAAGAGGTAAAAGTCAGCAGATTTTGCCCCTGTATAAATAGTTTGCACTTTAACTTATTTAAGGTTGGCAGTGGTAGATCGTACATTAGTGAAATGTTCTTCAATCTTATATATGAAGCATCAATAATTGCTGCATCACTATTACTATATTTAAAATATGCTCCTACAACATCACTATTGTCTCCACTTGTATAAGGTTGGTAAGGAGCTTGATCCCCTGGTTGTTGCCAATGTTGTGTTACATTGCTTAGTTGATTTCCAAAATCTCCTGGGCTGCTAGGATAATATCCGAAATTCTTCTGTTTGACAAATTGGAAAAGGAAATCCAACTGAAGCCCTTTATATGTAATTTGATTTTGAAAACCACCAAAATACTTTGGGGTCAAATCTGCTATCTCTGTTAAATCATTTGAGGCTGTAACAACACCATCACCGTTAGCATCTGCGAATTCGTAGATGCCGGTATTAGTATTCATACCCAAATAATTGTAGACTTTTCTAATATTTATTGATTGTCCGATAACATATCTGTTTCTATAAGTGGAGGTAGCTAGACCTGGAAAAGCAATCAATTTATTTCTGTTAGCAGATATATTTATATTGGTGATCCATGAAAAATCTTTGCCTTGAAAATTTATAGTTCGGAGGGTGACTTCAAGTCCACTGTTTTGTACGGTTGCCCCAAGATTGGCGGTTAACGAAGGGAATCCCGTAGTTGCTGGCAAGGGTATTCCTACCAACTGATCTGATGAACGATTTAAATAATAGCTACTGGTTAGATATAAACGATCATTTAAGAAACCAGTTTCTAAGGCAATTTCAAATTTTTTG
Source organism: Flavobacterium potami (assembly GCF_020026915.1). Lineage (GTDB taxonomy): Bacteria > Bacteroidota > Bacteroidia > Flavobacteriales > Flavobacteriaceae > Flavobacterium > Flavobacterium potami. Next base: position 302,870 of record NZ_JAINUY010000006.1, read on the forward strand.
TTAGATTCCCAACCAAATGCAGGATTATATAATCTTGATGGCTGTAACCCATTTACACCCTGATAGTTTCCGCCACTGGACGTATAGGTATCTAAAAATTGATAATCGCCAATCTGATCGTTTCCAGTAACTCCATAGCTTGCCCGTAGTTTACCAAAACTTAGTATTTTATTGTTTGTCAAGAAAGATGCCGAAGAAAAAATCCAAGCAGCTCCGATAGCTCCAAAGTTTGCAAATTGCCTCCCTGGTCCAAACCTACTTGAGCCATCTCGTCTACCAGTTACGTTAATTATATATCTTTTATTCAAATTATAATTTATGCGGGCAAAAAAAGCCTGATATCTATATACAGTTTCATCACTTAAAGCAACACTAGTCAAAGCAGCTGATGTCATGTCGTGTATTAAAGCATTGCTTGAAAAGTCAGAACCTAGCTGATACATTCTACTTGTAATCTGATTCTGAAAAGTACCGCCCACCAACGCATCAAATTGACTATTACCTAAAGTCAATCTATAATTTAATTGCGGTTCAATGATCCACGATTGACGATCGGTTAAACTGTTGTAAAGCGCAGAATCATGACTTGTTAATCCGTAAGCCGGATCATACATAGTTGAAGGTTCTGTCTTACTTTCATTATTTGAAAGATCTGTAAACCCAAGATTTGTTTTAAATTGAAGTTCTGGCAGAAAATTATACGACAAAACAGCATTCGCATTGAGAGTATTTATTTTAGCAATAAATTCGCCTTTTAGTACACCTAGTGGATTAGTCCAAGTACTATTTTCCCAATTTAATTCTCCATCAGAGGTATACAAAGCTGGGGCATTCGGAGCGAGTGTTCGTGAGATTGATGCTAAGTCAACAGTCGGTTGCTTATTTTTTTGTGACGTATACCCAGAAGAAAATTGTAACTTAAATTTTTGGTCTTCACTCCTATGATTCATACTAAAATGAACAGAACCTTTCCCATAATTAAAATCACCTGGCATTACCGTAGTTTCGGTACGGTAAGTTCCACTTAGTAAGTACTGTGTTGCTGAACCACCCCCTGAAACTGATGCCTGCAAATTATGAATTTCTGATGTTCCTCCAATCAGTTCTTTCTGCCAATCCGTATAGCGGTTTTGATCCCACGTGCCGTTCACATCATAAGCATATTCGGGGAACTCTGTATAGCCATCATTAGCAAATGCTTCTCTACGCATAGCCAAATATTGTTGAGTGTTCATTAGATCTAGCATACGTGTTACAGTTCCATAAGAGGTAAATGTATTAACAGCAAAAGTTGTTTTCTCACCACGTCCTTTTTTCGTGGTAATGAGCACAACCCCATTGGCTCCTCGCGATCCATATATTGCGGTTGCATCTGCATCTTTTAGAACTTCAATACTCTCTATATCGCCGGGATTGATTGAATTTAAAGGACTCGTTAGAGACGGATTACCATTATATGTTTGATTTGATCCGATGGTTTCACTTGAAAAAGGCACACCATCAATTATATATAAGGGTTCGTTACCATCTGCACGCAGACTATTGATCCCCCTAATCTTTATTTGAAAAGCTCCTCCTGGTGCTCCGCTGTCCTGAATAATTTCCACACCAGCCATTCTTCCCTGCATTGTGGCAAGCACATTTGTCACTGGCTGCGTTTCTATATCTTTTGCGGTTATTCTGGCAATACTTCCTGTTCGCTCTTTCTCTTTTACCGAATAATATCCCGCATTAATAGTCACCTCCTTAAGTTGAGTGCTGTCTTCGACTAATACTATGTTAAATGATATTTTATTTCCGATTAGGATTTCCTTTGTGGCATATCCGATAAATGAAAAGACAAGTATGTCCGTAGAGTTAGCCGTAATTGAAAAATTTCCTTTTTCGTCTGCTACGGTTGAAATGGTAGTACCTTTGATCATGACCGTTACACTTGGGAGCGGTCCCAGAGCATCAGAAACGGTACCTGTAATTTGCTGCTGTGATTGCTTTGTGTAGCTTCGAAACGTTAGTTCGTTTGCAATAATTTGGTTTGAAAGCAACAGCACAAAAATAAAAATGCAAAGACAGGAAGGCCTGCCTTTGTTTAATGAAAGATTTTTCATAATTTTAGATAGGATTAAAATTGAACGAAAGTTTGGTTTTCTCTCGCCTTCTATGCAAGTTTCCACGCGCGCATTAGAAGGCTTTTCTTGTTAATTAATTCACCATAGGCATAATTTGGTTTTTTGGTTATTTTAATAAGTCAATAGATTGTTGTATGGATTGAAAACCTGCGGCTTTGCAGGGAAAATTATATCGCTGCTGATAGTAAAATTACCCAGCCCTTCCATCGACTAACTCAATTGGAATACCAGTACGGGCCAGGCATCTTAAAAATGAAAATAAAGAAACTACAACATACGCAAACCGGTTAAAGGTTAGACAGAAACTGTTGCGATCTTTTTAAATATCGAGAAGTAGCTTTGAGAAGTTGAGTTGTAGCCAAAAAAAAGAGGCGCGGGTACTCAGCTTATCGCTCACGAGGTACTGGTATACCCACACGCAAATAAGTGAGCCCACGCCCTTTAAGGCGTGAGCATTGGCACTTATCGTCTCGCGTGTTTAAAAATTACCAGTTTTCGTGAACGAGATTCAAAGCGAATGCTTCAAATATTTTCAAATGAAGTATCGCAAATTTAACTATTAAAATCAAATATAAAAAAAAAATATATGACTACAAAATTTCATTTGAAGATATTTTTTGTCGTCTAATGAATTTGTCAATTTGGATATGGCTAGATATAAAAATGAAAAGCTATTAAAAGCTTTAGGTGAAAGGATAAAAGCTCGCAGAATCCAAGCGGAGCTTGAGATTGAAGATTTGGCTGCAATGACGGGATTTACATATAATACAATTTCAAATATCGAGAATGGACTTGAAACATATATTTCATACTTCATCCAAATATGTTTTGCAATAGGGATTCACCCAAAAGAAATTTTGGATATTGAACTAGAAATAAAGCCAAGATATGCGCTAACTCCTGATAGACAAGAAAAGTCAAGATTAACAAAAAGAATCAAAACTTATATACAAAAGGATTACTTTAAAGAGGAAAGGTCAACTCGAGAAGTGACTGAAAAATTGAACGCAGATTACAAATTAAATTTTCTTTCTAAAAATGTTTCTGTTATATTAAACAGACTTACCAAGGAGAATACTTTAAAGGTAATAAAGAAAGAAGGTAAAAATTTTTACACTAAGAAATAGTAGAGAATACCCAAACTACTATTTTTAAATTAGTTAAGTTTTTGTATCTTTCAGACTACAAATCAACATAGTGGGTATTCTCTTTAGCTCAATCTTCTAGCCATTTTTTAATTGCAGCATGATTTGCATACCCACTTATGCTAAATTCATGCCTATGACTGGACTTGACCTTACCATTAAAAAACATTGGACTGTATATATAATACCCGGAATTATAATTCTCGTGGCTTTATTTTTTGTTTATCTGTCTTTCGGAGTTACGACTAAGTGGATTTCTATCAGCCTTCTGGTGTTTGCTTCCATTGTCGCCTTATCAAAAATATTAACCGTGCTCAATCTCGCAAGTGTCCGCTGGTCATTTAATGGAGGTGAACTTCGTGTGACCAAAGGATTTCTGCCGTGGAATAAGACGCACATCCAAATTCCAATTTTCGACATCTATGATTCGAGCGTTTCCAGCGGTTTTATGGGACATTATCTCAATTTTGCACATATCAGCATCCGTAGAACTGAAGGTATGACCTCACAGCTGAGCGAATCGTATCTTGCAAAGGCTGCAGGCTTTTCATCTGTCCTGAACAAATTTGTACAGGATTATAAAAAAGATCAAAGTTTTGTCAATAAAAATCCAGCACAAACAAGTGATGTGGGATTGGAACTGCAAAGACTTGTAGATCTTAAAAATACAGGCGTGCTTAACGAAGAGGAGTTTGAAAGACTGAAAAGAAAACTGATCGATTCCTAAATCTGCGGCAGTGACCGCAGTGGCATCCTTTGCAAAAGATACAGCGGAGTGCGGGGGAGCCGCACCTGTAAAAATAAATTTCCATACTAATAAAAGATATACAACAAAATCCCATATGGACAAATATGAAGCATTTGAAAAATTAAAGGAATATGCAAAGGACTTATCATCGGTATCGTATGAGCAGGTTTATGATCTGCTGAAAAACGGAATCCAGTATATACCAATTCCTTTGGCAAAAGTTAGGAAACACGCGCATATTGACCGCGTAAGACCGAATAAAGGGGGCGCTCTTTATGAACACATCGACCATCTGGGATATATTAAAGACAAGGAAGTCATAGACAAATACCTTACTTCTTTCGGGCGTGCCAACTGTCCGCATCAGGTTATGTTTTACGGCGCATTGGAAACTTCGCTGATCGATAAACAAAGACTTACCGCCATCGCTGAAACATCTGACATATTCCGGGAGAATAAGGATTGTCCAGAAGGCAAATACTACACAGTGAGCAGATGGGAAACCCAAGAGGAATTTCTGATCGTTGAAGTAGTTTTTTCTGAATTTGCCTTGAATAATAATCCCGATATAAGAAGGTCTTTTGATAAGCAGAAAGAAATGCTTAAAAGCCACGGACTGGAAGAAAAGGAGCTAATTTTTCATTTGGACTTCCTGAAGTTTATCAGTGAAGAATTTTCCAAAAAAGTAACTAGTCAAGAAGATTACAAAATAAGTGCAGCCTATACAAATATTGCCCTGCTACATCCCGAAGTAAACGGTATTTCCTACCCAAGCGTCCAGACGGAATATTTCGGCGTGAATATAGTGCTGACCCCTGAGGCAGTTGATAAATATCTGGTTCCAAAAATCTGCAGCACCCAGATTGTGTACAGAAATGGACTAAAAACCCTTATTGTCAACGGCGAGAATTATTGTGATGCAATTGATGTAACCACAAATATTTTTTGGAAAGAACATGACAAATCAATTTTGACTGACAAAGGAGAAGTTGCCAAACATCTAAATTCCTAAGAGCCGAGTTTAATATTGCTTTTTGTGCATTTAGCTGCCAAACGTTAGACAATTCCTTAGTATATCAAAATTAAATAATAAAAATTCATGCTCCTACAAAAACCAATATGGCACAAGCGCCTTTCAAATATAGATCTGAAGCAACAGCCGAACCAACTAGACGACAAATATGTAAACAATGGCTTTCATATTTATAAATCTTCATGGGGCGATCTAAGAAAAGTACTAAATCCTCACTTTGCCACAATTTTTTCAGGAAACAGTCTCTACTCGAAACATCAGGATAAAGATAAACTTGACAAGATAGTTGAAAATTGGAATTCCGGTATCGCTCTAATACCCCCCATGTTAATCCATTTGCCCGATAATACACTTTTTCCTGCCGATGGCAAGCATCGAATGAAAGCTGCCTTTATTGGTGATCGATCAGAAATATATTTTATACTGTTTGACATAGATTTGCTATCTATTAATAAGTATTTCAAACCTGAACTGGTAGAATAAACCTTAACTGGTAGAATAAACCTTAACCATTTTAATTTATGAGCAGTCAAATTAACCAATTTATCAAAGAAGTTGAAAAAGCAATGTTGTTGCTTAACAAAAAATTTTCACATGAATTTAAGTTCCTGGACATCCAACTGGCACTGGCAGAACATTATGGGTATAGTCCCGAAGACAGTACCAAAACCGCATCACACAATCTTACAGCTGATAAGATTTTCGAAATACTGAAGGATCATGATTTTAAATTACCAGACGAATCTGAAACGGTAGAACTGGACGAATCAATCCTGCCTGAAGGTGCGCTTCAAAGGCTTGACGAACAGACAATCAAGAGCAAAGGGGAAATATGGGTTATCCACAAATATGACAAGGATCCGTTTCCTTCAAATCCTCATGCGCACAATGAACAAACGGGCCAGAAACTGGACTTAAGCAATGGTGATCTTTATGATGGCAAGAATAATTATCAGGGAAAAAATATTTCAAAAAAAGATCTTTTACTATTGAGAAGCAAAGTTAAAAAGATCGCACTGCCAACATTATCAGTTTAATTGCGAGCTGTTAACGCGGACTACAACAACATTGCCAGAACATGGAAAAAACTCAAAAAACTTTTGATTACTTATTAAGAGATTTCGAACCAAATTTACAATACCAAGATACTTGGATTCCATACGAAAACACAGGAAGCAAGATGCTGGAACGATATCATGTGGAATTACCCCAAGAACTAAAAGTCAGATATCCTTTTATCGTCTTTTTAATGTTCAAGGTGATTAAGGGATATCCTAATCTTGGGATGTTTGAAAAGATATTATGGGAAATCCCGATATTCTATAAGGGCGTCCAGCTTGTGCTTGCACACAAGAAATTCGGCTTCACTATATCTGCTAACCAGAAAAATGAAAACTACGAAAGCATCGCACTTGAAGCTATGGCTGCAATCCATAAAGCGATTCCCTTTACAGAAGCTCTAGTCAATCCAATTATCCATGAAAAGGTAAATCAGGGCGATGTTACAATTGAGAGTAAATATACCAAGATGAGGAACCGCTACTTGTTCTTTAGGGAAAAAGCACTTCATGGCAATACAAATGACACAGAGAAGCTGAGTGAACTTAAGGCTGACTCCGGGATAGCCAATTTTAAAGACGGAGAATCTTTTCAGGCACATTTTGATCTAATGTCCCGCTATTCGTCAGCGAAGACTTATTATCTCCTGGCAATGATTGATGCGTATTTCAGTCTGCTGGAACATATATCCATATTATTACTGCCATTTGTGAAAGAGATAAAGATCAAAGAAATAAAACTGGATCATTTTATGGGCTTGACCTGGAAGGCGAAGCTAAGGACGGTGCTGCAGTATAAGACCAACAAGAGTGCATTAAAATATTTGGAAATCCTTGATGAGATAAAAGAGCAGATTAGAAATCCTGCGTCTCACGGGGACTATTATAAGAACGGGAGTTCCTTTTATGTCCATATTAGAGGGACGGGTGCTATACCATTTACCTTGACTCAGGCAAAACAAAATTTTAAATTCAGCGAATCCGGCAAGACCTTTATATCAATTGAGAATATCGTTAAACATTTTGATGATTTTGATGAATATTTGGAAACTTCAAATACTTGTTTTGGCATGATGTATATAAAAAAGAATTTACCTGTAGCATTTGATAGCAAATCTGTTGCTACATGCAGACGAAGAATAAGAACTGAAAAATCAACAAAGAGATATATTGCCGACTCAATCCGTGAGATAGAAAATGCAATGAATATGGATTGGTAAAGTATGTTAGAGAAAAAATTAAACGATGGAAAAATCAAAGAGGCATCACTATGTACCGAAGTTCTTCATAAAAAAATTTACGGATAAGGATGGGTTATTATATGTATATAATAAGAATGAGAATAGAATTCTGCGGATCAAGCAAAGCCCAAAAGCAATATTCTTCGAACTAAATAGAAATACGTTGAATTTAGGAGGTGAAGAGTTTGATAACTTGGAAAATCTTTATGCAGAACTGGACAGTGCAATTGCAAAGAATTTAGAAAATATCCTCAAACTCGACAATATAACACCTGAAGATATTGCTGGGATCGGAATGCTCGCCTCAATGCTGAAATGGAGAACTCTGGGAAAAGACGAAGAGTTTAACGAGATAAAAAATGTTTTAACGGCTGAGGATTTATCCATTAACATTAGTATAAAAGGTGACGGAAATACTAATGACAAAAAAGCTTTGGAACATATATATAATTCTGAAATTTTTCGTGAAACCAAGAGAGTTCTCTTGCCCATACTGCCATTATTGGACGGAAGTAAGCTGGCAGATATTCATAATAACAGTTTTATTAATACAAATGGAACATTTCCTGCTTTATTGGGTGATTCGCCCCTTATTGAAAGATCAAATAAGGACTTTAGGGTCCTGGAAAATTTTATACTTCCATTAAGTTCCGACAGCACATTCATTTATAAAACTAATTGCAGGAAACAAATAACTAATCCTATGTTTTGGATTCAAAGAGATTTAGCAGTATTACATCTAGCCGAGAAGTTTGTTGCTTGCAGCGATAGAGACCATCTCGAAAGAATCATTGAAATATATAGGATCTGCAAAGAAAATAATACAGAACAACAGATAATGAAATTCATTTTTGACATGATCGATTAATCAATCCATTTAATAACTTTATCAGATATAATGTATTGCTTTTATTCGCCCGCTGCCTCTTTCTGCAGTTCTTCGATGAAGTATTTGGGCGTTATCTTGGCTGAATTTAAAAATGCGTTTACAAATCTTCTGGTGCTACTGAAGCCCGCTTCCTCGGCAAGCGCTTCATTCGTATAATTCCTCAGGTGTTTTTCATTTCGAATTCTCTGGGCAATATTTTGTATTTTAAGATCATTGATGTATTCATTGAATTTTTTGTTTCGGTGCCGGGCTATAATCTGGGACAAGTATTTTGTATTAGTGCCACAATAAACCGCCAGCTTTGCCAGCTTCAGATCTTTCTCCAAGAACTTTCTGCTCTTTTCAAATTTTTGAAGGCTCTGCATTACGGCAGCTTCGGAATCCCTGCTGATTGGAAAATCAGTTTCCTCCGTTTTATTTTCCTTAGCCTTTTCTGAATCTTTTATCTTCTGCAGGAGTTCTTCGTACTTTAATCTTGCTTCTTTCTTATTCTTAAAGAATCTTACTATTACAAATGTTACAAAGATGAACATGGTGCCTGTTAAGGAGAAGGCGATCAGGTCATTGTATTTTCGGAGATCGAGCGATCTTTTTAGCTTTTTCTGATCCTGCACAAGTTCCTGCGTGTCGTATTCCTTGCGGATTTTTCCCTGAAGATAGGCGTAAGTGAGGTGCAGCTTCTTGTCCACCTCCAATAGTCTTTCCACATAAAAAAGATGGGTGCTGGCCATCTTTTTTTCTTTATAATAAGAAATCAGGAATTCATATGCCTCCCTTATATCGGGCCGGCAGTAATCCCTTTCCGTATAGGCCCTGTCAACTTTCTTAAAGAAGGCCACCGCCTTTCCTTTTTCTCCCAGTTCCCAATAACTTTTTCCAATATAAAAATACCCGACTGTCTCGTTGGCAAAATCTTTGTTTTTGCGGATGCCCGACAGTGAAGACTGTATTTTTTTGATGGCTATCGGATAGTTGTGGATCATGAACTGGTTAACACCTTCAGAGTGTGTGAAATAGGGTTCCATGTCAAAATTTCCCGTTCTTATCCCCTCTGCTATCCCAGTTTCGTTGACAGAGGTGCACAATCCATGATTGCCTACCATGTTATAGCACACGCCAAGAGAATGGAGGGAATTTAAGTAAGCTCTAACGTTACCCCGCTTAAAGTAGTTTAAGCAGTCCTTAAAAATTTCGATTGCTTCCTCATAAAAACCCAGATAATATTTGATCTGCGCGATATGATATCTGGTTTTATAGATAAGGTAATTATCGCCGGTCTTTTTCACATACTGGTCAGCAATAAGGTAGATATCCATCGCTTCTTTGAGGCGTTTCTGTCCATAGTAGGCAATCCCTTTGGAAAGGTAAGCCGAACCGATAATTTCATCATCATTTGATTTTTTGGCCGCCAGCACCATACTGTCCGCATAAACAAGCTTCAGCCTGTCAGGGGCATAGTGGACATAATTTTTGTAAGCGTTGGAAAGTTCCTCCCAGTTTTTCTCTGATTTTGCTTTAATCAGAAATGTCAAAAGGTAAATGGTTCTCTGTCCCTCGGAGATACTATCCTCTATACGATCAAACAGATAGTCAAAGTCCCTGCCCTTTAGTGTATCGGGAATCTGGGTTATATGCTTCTGCGCACCTGCACAATGAATGAAGCATAAAGATATTAGAAGTAAATATCTTACAATCATAGGTTAAGTATAAGCAGTTTCCATTGTCAGGAAACCCGATTTAATACAGCTAGTATTAATACAAGATCAAGGGGCTGCCCAGAAAGTTGTGAATCTATCAAAGATACTTAAAAATAACGAAAACTTAACATTGGAAAGCCGAAATAAGCATTGTCGATTTTCTGAAAAACGCTAGTAGAAAAACTGTAAATGTCCAGATAACCATTTGCCAGCGGGGTTTATAGCTGATAGTTTTGTCTGCGAATTCAAAAGCAAAGTCTGGCAAAAACCAGCAATCGTTCTGCTTTCTCCGCGGTGAAAAATGAACTGACGAAAAAAAAGTAATCAGTCACATTTAACACGAAGTACAAATGAAAAATTTAAAAGCATGGCTGCTAATCCTGCCATTTTTCACTATGGCATGTTCAGATGAATATGCAGAGGAAACTATAGAAACTTCATACCAAAACAAGAGTATGAAAAAAGCGGGCATGTCACCCGCGAATACTGCAAATCCATATGATTCAGCAGGAATGATACATAATGAAATCTTAGAGATTTTAGCCGATACTGATTTTAACTCAACCTCTGTTGAAGAGATTACGGTCCTGATCGATTCCGTATCGGCCGCACATCCGGAACTGATGCTGTCAACAGTTGATTCAACGCTTTCTTCGAGGGTCTTGGAAATCACAGGTATCATAAACAGCAGTGATCCGGTCAGTAACATACTTGGGGTATCAAGTCTGGGAACCTTGGCAAAGACAAGTTTTACAGCATTTTTAAATTCGCTCCTCCTAGCTTCAGACAGTCCTTATTCGGACATACATCCCATAATTGTCTCCTATGAGGCATCTGTTCTGAGCAGTCTTGCTTTCTCAGCGGATGAAAAACGAATAATCCTTACCGCGTCGTCGGTAGCACGATATTCGGTCGCTGAAAAAAAACGTAAGGATAAGGATTGGGAAACCTCGGTAACCAATATTGTCGCCGCTGTTTCGGGAGCCCAGAGCAACACTGCACTGGGCCTGAAAATGGCAGCGGCAGTTGGAATATGCCAGAACAATAACCTTGCACCTTGAGCTGGATAATCCAATTCCTGCAGCGCAATGAGCGGACCTCGGCTGTGATCATCAGTCTTCTGCTCATTGTGCTGAATGCAGGCGGCCTCTATTTCATCATAGATCTTATGAGCTATGATGAAATGGTGGGCTACCTCGAAGATGGGGGGATGAAAATCTCCAATCCCCGCAATTTTGTCTTTGGCCTGCTGATCACTGTGCTGCTAAATATACTGTTTGTGTTTGGCTCGCTGTGTTCGTGCCTTGCAAAATCTAAATAAGCAGGCTTTACAAAATCTGAAAACTTTCCTCACACAATAATCATCAAAAAAAAAAATGAATCTTGGAAACCTCAAATAATAAGCAATGGCTGACCGATTTAAAAGTCCTGTACCTTGCAGGTTATAAAAAACTCAGGATATATGATGTTTTTTCAAGCCCAGGGTGGTTTACTGTTATCATAGTGGTATCAGGTTCGGCAGCTTTCACGTGCGGCGGGTCAAGTATTGTTCTTTCAACGGGTGATATGTGCGTTGTTCCCCAAGGTTCTGAACTCACCAGTTTGAGCGGGCCTCTGCGGATATGCCTTCTGTCCTGCACTGTGGATTTCGCAGTTTCCAGCAGGGCTGTAAGATTTGGAAGCCCGTGTATTGAAGCACTGGTAAGCCAAGCGGTTGTAGTTCTGCCGCTCACCCCATCAGAAATGAGGCACATGATACAGCTCATTAAACTGCTGAAGAAAAAAATTTTCGCAAGGGACACACTTTTTCAAGATGAAATGGTGCTTTTATGTCTGCACCTTATATTTTATGAATTCTGCGGCTTGTACTATAAGAACGGACAGGATACTGCGCTGCTTTACAGCAGAAACGATAAAACCGCTTCAAATTTTATTATGCTGGTCCACCAGCATTGCAAAGTGCATCATGAAATTAAATTTTACGCCGATTCTCTATTTGTCAGCCAGGGACACCTTCGAAAAACAGTCCGCGGGGTTTTAGGAACTTCTGCCAAACACTTTATAGAAATGGCAGTGATAGCCGAAGCGTATCTGCTGCTTGCAGATGAAAATCTATCCATCGCCCAAATAGCCGAAAATTTAAATTTTAAAGACTCTTCATCCTTCAGCCACTTTTTTAAGAGGCATACCAGACTATCCCCATCCCAATACCGCCTTAACCTCAAATTTTAATTGATTCTTATCTGAATATATGTTTTAATCCGTTAAACCGTACTATCTTTTACTAATTGGTTTATTTGTGATAGCCCCGATTTGAAATTAAAGGCCTGTATGCTGATGCAGGGGCGGAATTTTTTATAGCCCAGAAATTTTTGTAAAAGATACTACATTAAATCCATGTGCTATGAAATCACTGAATTCAATTGTTTCCGAAATCCGCCTTATGGAGGACAAAGTCTCACGGGAGACTTCCGGCCTCATTGACGAAGCCTATCAAATGACGCTTTACCTAAAAGAACTCCTGCATACTGCAAGGGAATATATTTTAAGAGAAGGATTTAAAGACCAGACAGAGGAAATCGAATTCTTTCGTGATATTAAACCTCAGATTTTAGGAAAACTAATCTACTACAATAAGGTTTTTCGAATAGAAACGGTATGTCCTGTCAAGGACGGTAAGATGTACCAGAAATTTTTTACTTCACAGCTTCAGGTGCTAAAACAGGAATTTAAGGAACAGATCTGCGGCTCACATTTTTACAGGTATTACAGGTCAGGGAGAACTGACCGTGATCAGGAATATTTTATGCGCGGGAAGATAAATTACAGGGACGGGCTTAAAAGCTATGTTTTTGAAATAGACCACAGGTTCTCTACGTACTATGATTCCAAAGCAGCCCGGATTATGGCCAACGACCTTATCTATACCTATCTAATATCGAAGATCAATCCTGAGGAATCCCGAACTTCGTTACTGGGTGATGCGGAGTCTACGAAAGATATATTCTGGACAGATTCCAAAAATGCACTTATTGAACTTATTTACGCCCTGTATGCTTCAGGGGTCATCTCGCATGGGAAGATCGGAATCCGAAAAATAACATTAGTATTCCAGGTGATTTTTAGAATTCCTTTGGGAGACATTCATCATTCCTTTCATCGGATGAAGGAACGTGCCGGTACAAGGACCGCATTCCTGGATCATCTGAGGAATTCTTTGGAGCAGTATATGGATAAAGGACTGTAGGTCAGCTTGGTTTCCCTTCAGTTTTAAGCAGTGCATTGGCACTGCTTTTTTTATGCCCATGTCTGCCAATGGGCGGAAGATAAAAGCGCCGGTTTACAGCTGTGATTAACCTGCCAAACACGTCCTTTTTAAAACTTTTTTTCAATTAATGTATAGAAAAAATGCCCGTGCCAATGGGCAGGACTTGGCAGAGAATGATTTTCTCATGTGCCAATTTTGTGCTGTAAACTAAAAAAATTAGCCATGAATATCGACAGAATTGAATTTACCGCCTGGATGGAGCGAATCATGGAGAGGTTCGACCTTTTGGCTGATGCTGTCAACTTAACAAGGAGCCAGCATACAGCAGTTGACGGAGAAGAGCTGCTGGACAATCAGGATGTCCTGCAGATGCTAAAGATAAGTGCACGATCCCTGCAAAGGTATCGTTCCTCGGGCAGGCTGCCGTATTATACGATCAGCGGAAAAATATACTACAAGCTTTCTGATATACAGCAGTTTGTCAGGGAGAGCTTCAGCACGACAAAAGCCATCGGATGACAAATCATGCCTGCCGACGCAGATTAACATTCGGTAATACAGTCTGCATTTAATTTCGGATTAAACTTAAAATTTCAGATAATGAACGAAGAACAAAACGCAGAAAATCAACATCCTGACGAGCAGCTGTCAGAGATATTACTTGTACTGGATAAGGAAAAAAAGAAAATACAGGCAGTGAAAGGTATTGACGAGAATGGAAACCTCGAAACAGTTGATGCGAGTAAAAAGAACCAAAGCCAGTTCATGCGGGTGGACAAAACAGGAGATCTATTCTCCAACTTCTTCTCGAACTTCTGGAGGCAGCTCAATGATCCTACGAAATTCAATTTTTTTAAGGTTTCATCAGTCGATGCCGTCCCTCTGGCCAAGGAGCTGCAAAAACAGGTTGATGCACCCACCAAAGAAGGACAAGCACTTATGGCAAAGCACGAAGTTGCCCAGGGGCAGGAACAACAGAAATTAAATAAAAATGATATGGAAACAACACCAACAAAAGAGTACCGCTACCAGCCGGAACAGATCGACTGGGAAACTATGAACAATCTGGGACTTACCAGAGAGAAGCTCGAAAAGAGAAACCTGCTCGAACCGCTGCTTAAAGGATACAAGACCAATGAGCTTGTACATATCAGCATCAATCTTGGCACCGCCATAAGCCATATGGATGCCAGGCTTTCACTTCAGACCGATAAAGACGGCAATGTTGTAACGGCGATCCATGGAATCCGTGAAAAGCCGAATCTGGATTTCCCTTTTTTCGGGCATGAATTCACAAAGCAGGACAAAGAGAACTTATTGAATACGGGTAACATGGGACGCGTAGTGGATCTGATCAATACAAAAAGCGAGGGAGAAAAAAAGGAAACTATTCCATCCATCATCAGTGTGGACAGGCTTACCAACGAACTGGTGGCACTGAAAACAGAGTTTATTAAAATCCCAGATGAAATTAAAGGGGTAAAATTAAATGATGAGCAGAAGCAGACGCTTATGGAAGGCAAACCTCTTTATTTGGAGGGGATGATTTCCAATAAGGGAACAGAGTTCGATGCAAATGTTCAATTCAATGCAGACAAGCGTTTTGTGGAATTCCTTTTTGACAGGGGCACTTCTAATAAACAGGAACAGAGCACACAGCAGGGCCAAACGCAGGAAGTTCCGAGAGCCTTTCGAGGTAAAGAACTTGACAACGAACAGTATGAGAAGTTTAAAGATGGGCAGACGGTTTATATCAGCGGGCTTGAAGATAAAAAAGGGAAAGCATACACCGGTTACATTACTTTAAATAAAGAAACCAATAAAATAGATTTTTCCTTCCAGAATCCCGATAAACTCAAAACGCAGGCAAAAGCTGTTGAGAATCACAAAACACAGACAGCGGTCAATTCGGAAGGAAAGACTAGCGAAGCGACAAAGAATTTAAAAGAGCCTTTAAAATCCGGCCAGACAAATCCTGACAGCCATCAGCAGGAACAGCAGGACACGCCAGCCAAATCAAAAGGCAGAAAAATGTAGTGTATGAAAACAATAATTGCAGAAAAACCAAGTGTAGCAAGGGAAATAGCCGTCCTGCTGGGTGCGTCCGATAAAAAGGACGGCTACCTGACAGGTAACGGCTATTTTGTTACATGGGCATTCGGCCACCTGATAGGATTGGGAATGCCTGAAGACTACAGCATTTCGGGGTTTGACAAAGCCGTTTTGCCAATATTGCCGAATCCATTCTTACTGACTGTGCGAAAAGTCAAAAAAGACAAGGGGTATATCGCCGATGCTGGTGCATCAAAACAGCTGAAAATAATCAAGGAGCTGTTTAATAAATGCGACAGTATTATCGTGGCAACCGATGCAGGACGCGAGGGCGAACTGATCTTCCGGTATATTTATGAGTTCCTGAAATGTAACAAGCCCTTTGAACGGCTTTGGATCAGCTCGCTTACCGAAAAAGCCATTAAGCAGGGATTTGACAATCTTAAAGACGGAAAAGAATTCGACGGATTGTATCAGGCTGCGCAAGGCAGGAGCCGTGCCGACTGGCTTGTGGGTATCAATGGAACACAAGCACTCTCCATCGCGGCAGGAAGCGGAGTCTATTCACTCGGGCGAGTGCAGACACCTACGCTCGCCCTGATCTGCAGACGCTATTTGGAAAACAAAAACTTCACGGTTAAAAGCTACTGGCAGATTGAATTATTGCACAGCAGAGAAATGGTAGATTTTAAAAGTATGTCCAAAACAAAATGGGATGATAAAAAAACCGCCGATGATATGCTGAAAGCAATCCAGCGAAGCGGCACAGTATCAGTAACATCGATAGAAACCAAAACCATTACAGAACAGCCTCCTTTATTGTTTGATCTTACCGGACTGCAAAAGGAAGCCAACAAAAAGCTGAACCTTTCTGCTGAGGAAACTCTCAACATTGCACAGAGCCTTTATGAAAAGAAGTTTATCACATACCCGCGTACGGGTAGTAAGTATATCCCTGAAGACATGTGGACTGAAATACCCAGCCTGGTTCGGGCTCTGCAGGACCGTGATTCCTGCAGGCAGGCCATAAGCAAAATGAAATTGGGGCGCCTGGGCAGGCGCATAGTAAATGATCTTCGTGTTACCGACCATCATGGTCTTTTGATTACCGATAAGATACCTTCGGTCCTCAGCGCTAAGGAAAATTCAATTTATGATATGATTGCACTGAGGCTGCTCGAATCCATTTCTGAGACCTGCGTCAAGGAAATAACCGATGTAGATTTACAGGCATTGCATTCCAATTTTTCGGCAAAGGGCTGTAAGGTTATCGAAGCCGGCTGGCGCAGTATTAAAGGAAGTTTCTCTGAAGATGATACCGAACCTTTACAGGATCTTCCCGAACTAAAAAAGGGCGATGAACTGAAAATAAGGGAGGCTGCCGTTTTGGAAAAGAAGACCAAACCGCCGGTTCTTTACACAGAAGCTGGACTTTTATCGGCAATGGAAACCGCCGGAAGAGAAATTGAAAACGAGGAAGAACGAAAAGCCTTAAAAAATATTGGTATCGGCACGCCCGCTACAAGAGCTGCCATTATCGAAACCCTGTTTACCCGAAGCTACATAATAAGGGAAAAGAAATCCCTAGTGCCAACTGAAAAGGGGCTGCAGGTGTACGGGCTGGTCAAAGAAAGGAAAATTGCGGATGTGGCAATGACCGCCGAATGGGAACTGGCTTTACAGAAAATCGAAAACAACGAAGCAGATGCAAAGACGTTCCAAAAGGAAATGGAAACATATGCCAAATCCATCACCGAAGAACTGCTGCAAACTTCCATCGCAAATATCAATCAGCCTAAGCTTATCTGTCCTAAATGTAAAGGCCATCTGCTAAACGTGCGCGACAAGATCGTGAAATGTCCCGATGAGGTGTGCGGCTGGGTGCAGTTTCGGAATGTCTGCGGTGTACAGCTAAGTGTCAATGATATTGAAAGCCTGATTACCAAAAGAAAAACCGGTCTTATAAAAGGAATGAAAAGCAGGGCAGGAAAAAAATTCAATGCCTATATCGTGTTAGATGCCGAGTGCAAGACCTCTTTTGAATTTGAGAAAAACAAAACCCACAAAGATTGATGGAGAATATACTAACCATCACTTCAATGAAAGCAACTTGATTTAAACCACCTGACAAACAAGTGACGTTGATCAGTGATTTTGTTTTCGATATTGAGTAAATTATAAACCCTCCAGCTTGGAGGGTTTAAATCGTTTTTTTAAAATTAAATTTTTTTCAAACCAAGTTCTTTCAAGAATTCATTGTGCTTGTTTGTACTCGTTAAAATTTTTTTATTTATATCTTCAAGTTTGTTATTGATTTCGTTCAAATCAATTTGAATATCATCCTCTGCGGGGCTTACATATCTTGAAATATTGAGATTAAAATTATTCTTTTCAATTTCATCCATATAAACCCTACGAGCATACCTTTCAATATGATCAGGTCTAAATTGATAAGTCTCGACAATTCTTCGAATATGTGCTGGTTCTAGAGAGTTTTGTCTTTTTCCTGGTTTATAATGTTCGGAAGCATTAATAAATAACACATCATCGTACTTTTTACATTTCTTCAAAATTAAAATACAAACAGGAATACCAGTTGAATAGAATAGATTAGAGGGTAATCCAATAACTGTATCTATATGATTATCTTTTAATAATTTAGTTCTGATCCGTTCTTCCGCTCCTCCACGAAACAAAACACCATGGGGCAATATGATAGCCATAGTACCCTCAGCACTTAGGAAATGAAAACCATGCAGCAAAAATGCAAAGTCAGCAGCAGATTTAGGAGCTAACCCATGACTTTTAAAGCGAAAATCTTCAGCCATAGTATCATTTGGCTCCCAACGTAAGCTAAAAGGTGGATTAGCAACAATTGCATCAAATTCAACTTTCTTACTCGGATTCATTTCATTTAAAATATCCCAATGATTGAGTAAGGTGTCTCCGTGGAAAATCTCAAACTCGGTATCTTTCATACCGTGTAATAGCATATTCATCCGGGCAAGGTTATATGTTGTTATATTCTTCTCTTGTCCGTATATTTTATTGACAGCTCCCTTTGCATTTCTAATTTGGTTTCTCACATTCAACAATAGAGAGCCAGAACCGCAAGCAAAATCAAGTACTTTGTCTAGTTTATCTTTTCTCCCCGACGAAGGGTCTTGACTATCAAGCGTTACAATTTCCGATAGAATGGTTGAAATTTCCTGTGGCGTGTAAAATTCACCAGCTTTTTTACCTGAACCTGCTGCAAACTGCCCAATTAAATACTCATAAGCATCCCCTAAAGTATCTGTATCAGTAGTAAAATCGGCTATTCCTTCAGAAATTTTCTGAATGATATTGCAAAGCGTTTTGTTTCTATCTGTATTAGTTTTTCCTAATTTATCTGAGTTTAAGTTAATTTCGGAGAATAGTCCTTGAAAAGCACTGTCAAAAGATTCATCTTGAATGTATTTAAAACCTTTATTTAAAGTTGGTAATAATTCATCGTCCTGAGTTCTAGCCATCTCAGTGATATTACTCCACAAATATTGCGGTTTTATCACATAATGAACCTTTCTTCTCATTTGTTTTTCAAACTCATCAATGTCATCATTATTACTCTCATACCATAGTTGAAGTGGTGTTGTAACTCCAAATTCTGAAATGATATTTAAATCAGTTTTCGGATAATCTGAGCCTAATTCTTTTTTAGCTGCTTCTTCATAATTACTTGATAGATATCTTAAAAATAAGAACGATAACATATAATCACGGAAATCATCCGCATTCATTGCACCTCGTAATTCGTTTGCTATATCCCAAAGGGCTTTGCCCAATTTTTGTTGATCTTTTTGTGTCATTTTAACTGTTTAATTGGTCAGGTTCCACAATTGGAACTACTTCACTTAATGCTGCTGCCACAGCTTGTGCTACTTCTGGTTGTTGGACTTCTGCTGCCGCTACTTCTTCAAAGATTAATGGGAAATAAAATTCATACTTATTTAGAAATCCAGTCAAGATTCTTTTAAAAAGATCTTTATTATCATCTCCCATTTCTACTGGATCAAATATTGAGTATTTTCCGTGACTAAATAGTTGTAAAGCCCTTTCAAACAGGACTTCATCTTCTAAGCCATCAATACATTTATCTATTTTATCGTAACCAAAAAATGTAGCTGTTTTTTCTAAAACACTTCGTAATGAATTAAAATGATAAGTATATATTTTATTAGATTCGGTAATTTTCTTTAGTTCACTAAGTGTTGCAATGTGGTGGAAAAATGGAGTGTCATTAGTGTCCTGTAAAGCATATCCACTAGGTTTTTTGCAATGCAAAAAGTAACGTTTATTTTTCACCTTTCTTCCAAATTCATTGTATAATACGTTGAAAAATAAACTATGGTGCGTAGAAATTACCGTTTTAAGTTCGTTACCCTCAGTTGTTAGTAAATTGCATAAATCGCAGGCCACTGCTATAGCATTATTCTCATCAAGGGAAGAGATAGGATCGTCGATGTAAATGTATTTTACCCAACTGTATGCTGGGTCTTTATCAATGGCAAGTTGACAAATTGCCAGAAAGAAACACCAAATAAATAGTGTTTCTTCTCCTCTTGAAATCTTTATGTTTTCTACTGTTTGTTCATTTCCTTCGACTATTATGCTTCTGGAAAATTTTACCGTTGAGGTATCATAATCAATATCAAACTTTAGATCAACGTAGTTATTAAAAAAAGATTCAATTTTTGCATCAAGTTCTAACTCGTGTAATCCATCAAAAAATGCAGAATCTGAATTCAGGTTCAATTCCCTATTAGTATCATGTTCTAAATCGTTATTCCAGGAAAATAAATCTTCTGTAAAAGCATTGAAATACAAAGTATCTCTGTTTGTTACATTTCCTTCTGCATCAAATTCTTTACCTGCTTGTTTAAAATCCATTGAAAGTCTGGTTTTTCCTGTACCATTATGGGCAAAAAAGAGAACCAAATCTTTCATTGGGCGATGATCGCCAGTTAAATCCTTTCGGAAATGTTGAGCAACTTCTTCCAAAGTTGCAAAATTCACTATATTACTCATGCTCTAATCATTCATTTGTGGAAATAGACTTTGCATCAATCCCTTTTTATGTAGTTTCAGGTAATCTATTCTTTTATTTAGCTCATTAATAACTTCATCCAGTCCTGACAAGAATTTGGCTATCTTCTCCTGTTCGCCTTTTGGTGGAAATGTAATTTCTAAATTTTTCAACTGGTTTGAATAAAGATGAACAACGGAAATGCCTTGTGCCATCTCTGAAATTTCTCTTTTTTTTACATTATTTAAATAGTACGAAAGAAAAACACCGTTGACTTTTGAACGAATTATATTTAAATCACCTCCTAAGGCAATACCTGCAAGCATTACGCATGAAGATGTTGCAATATCTTCGTGTGTTTCTCCAGATGAAGGTATAATAACGTCATTAGCTTGGCTTAAAACCAAATCTTTTTCAGGAATATCTGTATATGATATTACATCATAAATTGTCTCTTTATAATAAGTATAAAGTTCTCCGTACCTTATACAAGGTAGTGCCCCATTTTCAGTAATATCAGCTTTTGAAATTCCTTTACCTTTTGAAAATTCTGCAATTTTATCTAATGTTTTCGTAATCCATTCTTTATCGTTTATAAACTCTGGAAATCGAAGTTTTGGTTTCTTTTCTCCTTTTTGAGGAAATAAGTTTTGTATCAATCCCTTTTTATGATCTCTCAGCAAATCCAATTTATAGTTATAGGCTTCAATAGTTTCATCTAATGATAGAAGACAGTCTGCAATTTTTTGTTGTTCTTTAAATTTTTTAGGAACTATTAGGTTAATATTTTTAAGAGTATCTAGCCCAATTCTTTTTCGGGTTGAGCCTGTTGATTTTTTTTCAATTAGTTTTCTTATTGATTTTAAATTTATTAAAGAATAAATAAAATATTTTGAAAATTTTTTTTGATCAATAACCAATCTAATTCCGTCAGATGCCATAATACACCGCTCTAAATAATCGGGAATAATACATGCTCTGCCTACAGGATCCCCCATTTTTGACAATATGATATCCCCTGCATAAATATTGCAACTCAAAAGCTCATCTGCTTTTTCTTCAGAAGTATAAATCTGATAATTGTCTTTAAATTCTCCATCTCCAATGTTTTGTAATTGAATGATTCGAATTCCTTCAGGAGTATAATCACTGGCTTTAAGATTTGATCCAAAAGGACCACCTGTAAAACTCCATTTAACTTCTTTATCAGCTGTGTCAATTAATAATATTTTTTTCCATTCTTTATCGTTGGTAAATTCAGGAAAACGCAATTCTGGTATCAACGTATTTTCTTTATTCATAAGCTGCTAATCCTGCTATTTCACGCCCTTGGGCTAATTTTTTTAATTGTGGTACAAGGTCTGCCATTAATGCTAACTCTTTGATCCTGCGTTCTTTCCAGCTCAATTCTAGGGGTGCTAATAAATCCGTTAGTTTTTCTCCATCGAAAATCATTCGGCTAACAATTTTCTCTACAAACATTTTTAAATCTGCGGTTTGAAGTCCATATTTCACAGCTATAGTTGCTAGTTCCTGATTGTATTTTTCGTCCTTAAATATATCATACATTTTCTTAAGCTCTTCGGCAGTATGACCAGTAGTCCAATCCAAAGCACCGATAAATTCGGTCAAATCGAGTTGTTCTTCCATTAGGTTAGAGTTAGCACTTAACAGACTAATGACCTGTGCTTTTGTCATTTTCTGCTTTGAGGACCTCTTCTGGGTGCTATCAGCAATCAAATTCATAATGTAGTCATAATCAATCACCGCAGAAGCAAACAAGACGAACTCAAAATCCAATTGCTGAATTTCTTCCGGTGCATTATCTCCCTCTTTTTCCTGTCTTTTTTGAAATTGTTTGGCAGTTTCTATATAAGAGCTACGGAAATGCTGAAAAGTTTCTTTTGGCAAAAGAGATTCAATTTCTTCTCTTTGCCCATCATTCAAATCCGTAAATTGCTCTAACTGTAATTTGAAACGTTGCACTTCTTTAAAGCTTTCGATAAAAGCTATTTTTGCAGCATCACCTTTTAGATTGTAAACTTCATCAGGTTCCAATGAAAGACCATTCGCTAACATGAACTTGCTTAATTTTTCTAATGCCCCTTTAAATTTATCCATTACAACCGGGGCGGGATCTACCAGCCATATTTCCCTTGGATTATTTACTTTCTCACCAGAAAATAAAGCAATTGCTTGATTTACTTCATCCTGTTGTGACCGAAAATCAAGAATATTACCGTAAGGTTTGGTATCATTCAAAACTCGATTTGTTCTTGAAAAAGCTTGGATAAGTCCGTGATATTTTAAGTTTTTATCTACATACAATGTATTTAGATATTTAGAATCAAACCCCGTAAGCAGCATATCGACCACGATGGTAATATCAATCTTATTTTTATGAGCGTATTCTTTATTACTGTATTTCTGATCTTTGATTCGCCTTTGAACATCCTGATAGTATATATCAAAATCATTGATGGTATGGTTTGTTCCAAATTGCTTATTATAATCGGATATGATATCTGTTAACGCTTTTTTCTTTTCTTCAGGATTATGCTTATTGTCTTCTTTTTCCTGTGTCAGATCGTCCTGTAACTGTTTGATGTCAGCTGCATTTTTTTGACTTTGTTGGTCGCCTTCTTTGGCAATCAGTTGTGCAGGAGGAGAAAATACACAAGCTATATTTAAAGATGAATAATTAGGATTGTTTGAATTTATCTTTTCCTGAATTTCTTTAAATAAGCGATGGTACTCAATAGCACTATTAATAGACGATGTAGCTAATACAGCATTGAATTTTCTGTTATTAGTTGCGGCCTCATGTTTTTCTAAAATTGCTTCTACCACTGCCTGTTGTGCTATAGCTTCTCCTGGTTTTGAATTTTGAATGCCTTGTCCTTTGAAATAATCTATATGAAAACGAAGAACATTTTTGTCTTCTATGGCATGGGTAATAGTGTAGGCATGCAATTCCTTCTCAAAAATATCTTTGGTAGTTTTGTATGATCCATATTCACCTTCCCTAATATTATATGTTGCATTGTCGTCAAAAATTGGTGTACCAGTGAAGCCGAATAACTGAGCATTAGGAAAAAATTCCTTTATCGCTTTATGGTTATCTCCAAATTGAGAACGGTGGCATTCGTCAAAAATAAACACCATGCGTTGGTTGCGCAATGGTTCTAAACGTTCTTTGTAATTCTTCTTATTTGTTCCATCAAGAGCTAATCCTAGTTTCTGAATGGTAGTGACGATTACTTTATCTGCATAGTCAGAAGATAGTAATCTCTTTACTAATGTTTCTGTATTTGTATTCTCTTCGACACTTCCTTCTTGAAACTTATTAAATTCTTCACGTGTTTGTCGATCAAGGTCTTTACGGTCAACTACAAACAAGCACTTTTCAACGTCAGGATTACTCTTTAATAGAGTAGATGCTTTAAAGGAAGTAAGGGTTTTCCCACTGCCAGTTGTATGCCATATATAGCCATTTCCTCTGTTGTCTTTTATGCAATCAACGATTGCTTTCACGGCGTAAATTTGGTAAGGTCGCATTACTAACAATTTTTGCTCGCTTTCAACCAGGACCATATATTTACTAATCATTTCACCTAGTGTACATTTTGACAAAAACTTTTCAGTGAATTCAAATAAATTATTAATCTTCTTATTGTTGATGTCCGCCAACTCATACACGGGGAGAAATTGTTCATCCGCGTTAAAAGCAAAATGTTGATTTTTATTATTTGCAAAATAAAGTGTCCGACCTCCATTACTAACAATAAATAATTGCATATAACAGAGTAGCGAATTACTATATCCATTGCCGGGTTCGTTTTTATAATCAACTATTTGTTGCATGGCTTTCCTATGAGAGATGTCTCCTTTTTTAAGTTCAATCTGCACCACAGGCAAACCATTTACAAGCAAAATAATATCATATCGCTGATGACTGTTTTCAGTATTAACTCGTAATTGATTGATGACTTCAAAATCATTTTTACACCATTGCTTATTATTCACCAAAGTATAATGTAATGGCGTTCCATCTTCACGTTGAAAATATTGCTTTTCACGCAAAAGTTTTGAGGCCTCAAAAACATCTTGATTTATTATTTCTTCACGTAAACGTAAAAATTCATTATCAGTCAGTTTTACACGATTTAATGTCTCGAATTTCTGCCGAAAATTTGATTCTAATAATTTCCTGTCAACAATTTCAGGGCGATAGGTATATTTAAGGCCTTTGAGTTGCTCAATTAAGCTAAGTTCAATTTGGTTTTCTTTGCTCATTGTTCTATTAATAAATCTTTGGCACTAACTCCAAGAATGTTTGCGATTTTATACAAGTCTTCAATACTAGGCTGTCTTACATTGCGGGCATACTCATTTATCGTATTGTAGCTTTTATCCAATTTCTTTGCAAGCCAGGCTTGTGAAATCCCCTTTTCTTTTAATACCTCTTTAATTCGGTTCATTTAATGCCTAATTAAATTTACAGTGTCAAATATAGTAAAAATGCAATACAGCGAAGTGAAAAAACTCACTATATGATAGTGTATTCGTCAAGTTGGTAGAAGCAGTGCTATATTCCGCCAAACTTTTCCTTTTAAAACCAAACAATACCACTTCAATAGATAAGCTTATCTGCTAGTTTAATTTTAAGCTTTACGCAAAATTCTAAACAAAATTTATTATGAGTACAGATCAAAAAGACTTGTCGTATTACAGATTACGACTGAAGGAATTACTAAACAACAGCTTCCCTGAAAAGGCAAATGACCAAAAATTTATCGAGCAGCGTTCCTTGTGGGCTGCCAATGCCTATGAGGGTGCTTTCGGTTCGGGAAACAGTATTGAGCAATGCAATGAAATAGCCAATTACATTCTCTTCGAGGGCCTGAATTTCTCCCGTTTCGACACAGTTTTTCAAGTCGTGTGCAATGAGTTCGACACCATTATGGCTGACGAAGAACTACGTCCGTTCGCCCAGAAAATGTTCCCTGTCTGTGAGCCTGTTTTCACAAGATATGAGCTAACCGATGATTTCGCTTATAACACAGAGTTTAACCTGCTCTATACCGAACTGACCGGAACCATCGCAATATGGATAGAGGAAAATGGGCTTTAGTAAAAAGCAGCATCTCCAACAGAACATTGATGCCCTGCGAATCGTTTTTAAACTGGAAAAGGAGAATCGGCAAGCCACCGCAGGCGAAAGACTGCTAATGAAGCAATACAGCGGATTTGGCGGTCTTAAGTTCGTTCTGAGCCCCATAGAGAACGAAATAGACATCAACAATTGGAGAAAAACCGAACATGACCTGTTCCCGATGACCCAGGAACTCCACCAGCTGCTCAAAGAAAATTCTGGGGACGATAAGCAATACCGCAGGTATGTGGACAGCATGAAAAGCTCCGTATTGACGGCTTTTTACACACCGCCACAGGTTATTGATGCGGTTTCCGCAGCACTGCGTGAAAGCGGTCTGAATATTCAGAAGTTCCTCGAACCTTCCGCAGGTATCGGCTCATTCATAGAGTCCTTTTCAGAAAATCAGAAAGCCACTATTACCGCTTATGAAAAGGATCTGCTGACAGGCAAAATACTAAAACAGCTTTACCCAGAGAGCAATATCCGTATAAGGGGTTTTGAGGAAATCCCCGAAAAGGAGCTAAACAGCTATGATGTTATTGCCAGCAATATCCCTTTTGGTGACACTTCCGTATTCGATCTTTCTTATTCCCGTGGAAAAGACCCTGCAAAAGTTCAGGCAGCCCGAAGCATCCATAATTATTTCTTTTTGAAGGGAAGCGATACGCTCCGCAATGGCGGCGTATTGGCATTTATTACTTCGCAGGGTGTTTTGAACAGTCCTGCCAATCTTGCCATTCGTGAGGCATTGATGAAAGAACATAAACTCGTTTCGGCAATCCGCCTCCCCAATAACCTGTTTACTGACTATGCAGGAACAGAGGTCGGGAGCGATTTGATTATCCTGCAAAAGAACATCGGGAAAAAATCTTTGTCAAGACGGGAAATGATTTTCTGTGATACCCGCACAATTTCGGATGGAATATCAACTAACGCATTACTCGACAATCCGGCTCTCATCGTTTATACAAAATCCTATCAGGGAACAAATCTATACGGAAAACCCACAATGATTTTTGAACATGAAAAAGGTGTAGATGGTATCGCTGCGGATTTGAAACGTATGCTAGCCGAAGATTTTTCAGTACATCTTGATATAGGACTTTATAAAGGCGAACGGAACGATGAGCCTGTAATACAAATTGCGATTGAGCCAAAGGTTACACCTCCGGCTATCGAATATGAAAGCATCCAGCAGGAAATGCAGTCTTTATCTGTTCCGGTAATTAACAGGGACAGCCCGCAGGAAAGACAGTTAAGCATTTTCGATCTTTTTGAAAATATAGACCAGCCGGCGGTAATTCCTGTCTCATCCAAAAAAAGCACACAACCAAAAAAGCAAAACACCAATAAGAGAAATGCTCAAAAAAGCCGCCAGACCGACTTGTTCAGTGCGATGCAGCAGCCTTATACGCCGCCTGTTAACAATAGGGCTGCTAATGGAAGTACGCCACCGAACGACAGAAAACAGGAAGCCATCGGCGACCTGTTTTCAAACAATAACGGGAATAGCCAGGCAGATAAGCCAGCCATTCCCAAACCTGCTCCATATGCCGGCGAACTCCATTCGTTCTACCGTAACGATTCCCTCGTGGCAGATAAAGGCTGGGTCGGTCATCTGCAGGACGTAGATAATTCAGAGGGTACTGCTGTATTCCATGCATTGCAATTACCATCGTTACAAAAAGCAAGAGCTGAAGCGTATATCGGAGTAAGGGATATCTACCAACAGCTTTACACCAAAGAAGCAGAACTTCAGAAGGAACACAAAGAAGAACGGGAAACGCTGAACCGTCTTTATGATGCCTTTGTCAAAAGATATGGCAGCCTGAACAGCGCCGATAACATAAAGCTCATTAAAACGGACAGTTCCGGTAAGGAAATCCCTTATCTGGAACGTGTGGTCGGCGGCGTGGTCCGTAAAGCGGATATCTTCAGCCATCCCGTAAGTTTTTCTACCGTAACCATAGCAACGGACAATCCCGAAGAAGCACTGGCGGCATCGCTGAACAAATACGGCAGCGTGGATTTGGGCTATATGTCCGAAATAAGCGGTATGTCTGAGGATGCTTTGAAAGAAGCCTTACACGGCCGTATTTTCTACAATCCTTTGCAAAAGGAATATGAGATATCCGAACGCTGGCTTGCGGGCAACGTGGTGGAGAAAGCGCAGGACGTAAGAACCTACATTGAGAACAATCCCAATGATGCTCAGGCTGAAGCAAGCCTTACGGTATTGGAGGAAGCCCGGCCAGCCCGTATCGAGTTTGAAGAACTGGACTTCAACCTCGGCGAACGATGGATGCCTACAGGTGTTTATGCCCGCTTTGCTTCGCACCTGTTCGATGCGGAAGTGCTTATACATTACTCCGAAAGCTCTGACGACTTTTCGGTAAAGTGTCATCAGGGCAATATGAATATTTGGGAAAAATATGCTGTCAAAGCTGAAAGCCGGACGTTTGACGGTGTTGCCCTTCTTAAACACGCACTGGTTAATACCACACCCGACATTACCAAAAAAATCATGGTCGGAGACCAGGAAGTGAAAGTGCGGGATATGGAAGCCGTGCAAATGGCAAACACCAAGATCGACGAAATCCGAACCGCCTTTAGCGAATGGCTTCACGCCCAGAATGATGAGTTCAAAACAAGGCTGACCGACCAATATAACAATACATTTAACTGCTTCGTCCGCCCGAACTATGACGGGACACATCAGGACTTTCCTGGACTGGACCGCAAGGCACTGGGCATTGACGACCTGTACTCCAGCCAAAAGGACACTGTTTGGATGATAAAGCTTAACAATGGTGCTATCTGCGACCACGAAGTAGGTGCAGGAAAAACGCTGGTAATGTGTACCGCGGCACAGGAAATGAAACGACTGGGACTGGCACACAAACCTATGATAATCGGGCTCAAGAGCAATGTCCATGAAATTGCCGAAGCCTACCGCACCGCTTACCCGCATGCCAAGATATTGTTTCCGGGCAAAGAAGATTTTACGCCGCAAAAACGACTGCGCATTTTTGGCGATATCAAAAACAACGATTGGGACTGCGTGATACTCACCCACGACCAGTTCGGGATGATACCCCAGTCACCCGAAATTCAAAAAGAAATCCTCGAAACAGAACTGGACAGCGTCGAGCGTAACCTCGATGCCCTGCAGTCCCAAGGCAAAGAAGTTACAAGGGGTATGCTTGCCGGAGTAATCAAGCGAAAAGAGAACCTTGAAGTAAAACTCAAAACCCTGCAGCACGATATTGAGAACCGCAAGGATGATGTGGTGGACTTTAAGATGATGGGCATAGATCATCTTTTTGTAGATGAAAGCCACCAATTCAAAAACCTGATGTTCAATACAAGGCACTCGCGCGTTGCCGGACTGGGCAACGTGGACGGCAGCCAAAAGGCAATGAACCTGCTGTTTGCCATCCGCACCATTCAGGAGCGAATTAATGCGGATATGGGTGCAACTTTTCTTTCGGGAACCACCATCAGCAATTCCTTAACGGAATTGTACCTGCTGTTCAAATACCTGCGCCCAAGGGCAATGGAAAAACAGGGCATTAATTCATTTGATGCCTGGGCAGCAATCTACGCAAGAAAAACGACCGATTACGAGTTTTCGGTTGCTAACAACATCGTGGCAAAAGAGCGTTTCCGTTATTTTATCAAAGTTCCGGAACTGGCGCAATTTTATTCCGAAATCACCGACTACCGAACGGCAAAAGATATAGGCATTGACCGCCCTGTTAAGAATGAGGTATTGTACAACATACCGCCGACACCCGATCAGGAGATATTTATTAAAAAGCTGATGGAGTTTGCCAAAACCGGAAATGCGGAACTGCTCGGCAGGGCTCCTTTGTCGCAGAGCGAAGAAAAGGCAAAAATGCTCATCGCTACCGACTATGCCCGTAAAATGTCGCTCGATATGCGTATGGTAAGCGACAGGTATGACGACCATCCCGACAACAAGGCTTCTCATTGTGCGGCGAACATTGCCAGGTATTATAACCAATATAACGCACAGAAGGGAACACAGTTCGTTTTCTCCGATTTGGGAACCTACAAGCCGGGCGAATGGAATGCATACTCCGAAATCAAACGCAAGCTCGTGCAAGATCATGGGATCCCTGCACACGAAATCCGCTTTATACAGGAAGCCAAAAGCGATAAGCAGCGTAAGGAGTTAATTAAAGGAATGAACGAGGGAAAAATTCGTGTGCTGTTCGGTTCTACAAGTATGCTGGGTACAGGAGTCAATGCACAAAAGAGAGCCGTTGCCGTCCATCATTTAGATACGCCGTGGCGGCCAAGCGACCTTGCCCAAAGGGACGGCCGTGCTATCCGTAAGGGTAACGAAATTGCTAAATTTTTTGCTGATAATAAAGTAGATGTGATTATCTACGCCGTAGAAAAATCGCTGGACAGCTATAAGTTCAACCTGCTGTACAATAAGCAGCTGTTTATAGACCAATTAAAAAACAACAGCCTCGGTAAACGAACTATTGATGAGGTCAGTATGGATGAAAAATCGGGAATGAACTTTTCAGAATACGTGGCGATCCTCTCGGGTAATACAGATCTTTTGGATAAAGCTAAACTGGAAAAGCAGATTGCCGGGCTGGAAAGCGAAAAGCAGGCTTTCAACCGTTCTAAATTCAGTGCCAGGTACAAGCTGCAAGACTGTATTGAAATGCTCGAAAGTGCGCAGTCCCGTCTGGGTAAATTTAGTCTTGATTGGAATAATTTACAACAACGCATACAAAAGCATTCTGATGGCAGTATTGCTAACCCTGTGCAATTGGACGGCATACCGCCCAACGCGGATGTACAGCAAATCGGTGCAAAGCTCAACCAGCTTGCAGACAAAGCCCGAACCGGAGGTCAGTATGAAGAAATCGGAAGCCTGTACGGATTTTCTTTATTGGTGAAAACCGAAGTGTCGGAAAAAGAGGGTTTGGATATTCGGGTGAACCGTTTTTTGGTACAGGGAGAAGGGAACATCAAATATACCTACAACAACGGTATCATTGCCAAAGATGAAAAGCTGGCTGCTATGAATTTCCTTAACGCATTGGAGAAACTGCCGGGCTATATCGAGCAGGAACAAAGAAAGATTGCTGAAATACAGAAAGATCTGCCTGTGCTTCAGGATGTGGTGGGCGGATACTGGGCTAAAGAAAACAGGTTAGGCGAACTTAAAACGGAACTGGCTTCCGTGGAGCGCAAGATACAGCTGTCCATTACGCCCGAAGCTAAAGAAGAGTCTAAAGAAGCACCAGCCGAAAAACTGAAAGAGATCCCGCAAGCTGCGCAAAGCATTGTTATGACGAAAGGGATCCATCTGCCGAGAGGGGTATTGTAATATCCTTTATCCAAGTTGTGGTTAAATGTAGGCTTATGCTATCAGCTATAATAAAATGGTATTTTGAATGAAATTTGATGCGTTATGTAGGTAATTTGTATTTAATGAATGATATATCATTCAAAATGTAGTTTTGCGTTTTGAAAAAATAATTTGTATATTTGAATGATATTTTACGCATTAACCGAAAAATCATTTATTATGAATGATATATCATACGATCCGTCATACAGCGATAAAGCCATTCTGCATAAGATTGGTGAATTTATAAAATCCAAACGGGTAGACCAGAACATTACCCAGGATGAATTGTCGCAAAAAGCAGCAATCAGCCGTTCAACGCTCAGTCTGGCGGAGCGTGGGGAAAACATAGCGCTGATTAATCTTCTTAAAATACTCAGGGTATTGGATGCCCTTTATGTTCTCGAGCAATTCAGGACACAGCCTCAGATCAGCCCCCTGCAATTAGCAAAGGAGGAAGAAAAGAAAAGAAAAAGAGCTTCAAAGAAGCATTCTCAAACAGATAAAGAAGATCCGGGATGGTAAATACTGCTTTTGTAAAATTATGGGGTAAGAGGATCGGAGCCATAGCATGGGATGAAAGCCAGCAGCTTGGTTTTTTCGAATATGACCGGCAGTTCGCTTCAGGTCCTCTTGAAGCTGCACCAATCAGGATGCCGTTGTCGACCCGTGTTTACTCGTTTCCGGAATTAAGAGGTACAGTGACCTTTAAAGGGCTGCCCGGACTTTTGGCAGATTCCCTGCCCGACAAGTACGGTAATGAACTTATAAATATATGGCTGGCAAGAAACGGACGTCCTGAAAATTCACTTAATCCTGTGGAACTGCTCTGCTTTATAGGCAGCCGCGGAATGGGAGCCTTAGAGTTTGAACCTACAACCCTGCCGGCAAAAGGTACTTCGCGCTCCATTGAGCTTTCCAGCCTGATCGATACAACGATGAAATTATTGGAAAGCAGGGAAAATTTTGAGGCCCACACGGATAGCGACATGCAGGATGTCCTGCTTGATGTCCTGAAAATGGGAACCTCGGCCGGAGGGGCCCGTCCAAAAGCAATTATTGCATACAATGAATCTAGCGGGATGATCCGCTCCGGACAGACACTGCAAGAGGAAGGCTATGAACACTGGCTTATAAAATTTGACGGTGTTAATGATTCTCAGTTCGGAGTGAGCTATGGCTATGGACGTGTGGAGATGGCTTATTATAAAATGGCATCCGACGCAGGGGTCGAGATGATGGAAAGCCGTTTGATTGAAGAGGAAGGGCGGGCTCATTTTATGACCAAGCGCTTTGACAGGATAAGCGGCAACCAGAAACTTCACGTTCAGACATTCTGTGCTATGCAGCATTATGATTTTAACCAGATATTCAGTTACAGCTACGAACAGCTCTTTCAGACAATGAGACAGCTTAAACTTTCCTACTCTGAAGCGGAACAGATGTACCGCAGAATGGTGTTTAATGTCTTTGCTCGTAACTGTGACGACCATACCAAAAATTTCGCTTTCTTAATGGGGCCGGACGGTAAATGGAAACTTGCACCTGCCTACGACGTTTGCCATGCATACAGACCAGACAGCGACTGGGTAAGCCAGCATAATCTGAGCATAAACGGTAAAAGAAAAGATTTCACGAAAGATGACCTGCTGACAATAGGCAGGCAGAATTCTATCCGGAATCCGGAGGGTGTAATTAATGAAGTTTTGGAAACGGTAAACAGATGGCCGGAGTATGCGGAAAAATATAAGGTAGATCAAAAACTCTCTCAAGCAATAGACCTGACCCTCATCAGGGCGATATAAGTAAGAAACACAAACTTTATTTTTTTTGTACCAGATGCTGTAAGTCAGGATCGTTTTTGATGCGTTCCAGTTCTTCTTCTATAATCAGCAGGACATCAGTTTTCACCTTACGGTAGTTTGCCTCAATCTGGTGTTTCATTTCGTCCTTTCCATTCTCATCTATAAAAGAAAGTATCTGGGGGATTTTCTGATAGTGCTTTGTCTCCTCGGCTACTTTCGCATTATCCACAACAATTTCAGCATGAAATATTTTCTGTTCAATTCTTTCTTCAAAGTTATCGGATACCGCCCCAACAAACATTCCCTGCGTGAGGGTAGAAATTTTGGAAGCAGGAATAAGGCTGTCTAACTGTGTGGAGATAGAAGTAGATTTATCATTGCGGTTGATGCTCATGCTCTGGCGTTTCTGCAGTACTTTCCCGAAGCGCTCCGATAGGTTTTTTGCGGTTTCACCGACAACCTGTCCGCTGAAAATATTCCCCACCGTGTTCTGGATCACTTTGGCTTCCTTATCACCATAATCACGGATCAATTGGGAATAATCCTGGAAGCTCAGGCAGACAGCAACCTTATTGCTTCTGGCCGTTGCGATCAGGTTATCCAATCCACGGAAGTATATTGTTGGAAGCTCATCTATGATAACGGAACTTTTTAACTGTCCTTTTTTGTTGATAAGCTTTACAATTCTTGAATTGTATAAACCTAATGCGGCGGAATAAATATTCTGTCTGTCTGGATTGTTCCCCACACATAAAATCTTTGGCTCTTTTGGATTATTAATGTCGAGCGTAAAATCGTCTCCTGTCATTACCCAGTAAAGCTGAGGACTAATCATTCTTGACAAAGGAATTTTGGCCGATGCAATCTGCCCCTGCAGCTGGTCCTGCGCTCCACCCTGCCATGCATCCATAAAGGGCGACAAATAGTTTTCTAATTCGGGATAGGAGGTTAAAATCGTGAATACATCGGAATACTTTTTATTCAGTAACTCGATGGCATGGGGGAACGTGCAGTACTTGCCATTATCATAGATTTTCAGATACCAGATAATAGCAGCGAGTAGGATTATTGGCGACTCTACGAAAAAATCGCCCTGCTTCTGAATCCAGCTTCTGTTGAGATTCAGCATTATGGTATAAGCCGCTTCATATGCGTCGGAAATATCAGTCATAAAATCAGGATTCATAGGGTTGCATCGGTGGCTTCTGCGCGGGTCATCAAAATTTATCACGTAGAATTTCGGCTGGATGGAGTATTTGTCACGATGTTTCAGCAGATGGTTATACGCGATGGTGGAAAGGTCATCAAATTTAAAATCATAGATGTACATACTGAAACCTTTCTCTATCTGCTGCTTGATGTAATTGTTTACGATAGCATAAGATTTTCCTGAACCCGGAGTACCCAGCACGATGGATGCCCTGAAAGGATTTACTATGTTTATCCAGCCATTGTTCCACCTGCCTTTATAGTAAAATTTGGTAGGCAGGTTGACAGAGTACTCATTTTGCATGAGTTTAGTTTCCTGCCTGAAGCTCTCGTTTTCATTATTGAAAACGTCGTCCATCAGATTGGTGCGGAGCAGACGGCTCATCCAAACGCCCGCCACCATTAAGGCAATATAGCCTGAACCTGTGGTCAGGATATACAGAATTGTGGCTATGAATAACGGTAGTTTTAACAAAGGGAAATTCAAAAAAAACAGGATAATGCCAATCGCTAAAGCCAAATAGATTTTGGACCAGGTTATCTTCTCGTTCTTGACACCCTTAGAACCCAGACAGCTTAAGGCCAGCAATACTAAGGCAAACAGCTTTGTAAAGATGGTATGCGAAAACAGCCCTGCGGTTCGCTGAAAATTACCTAATATTTTATTGATGATTTCTAACGTCCAGCCGCGTTCTATAAAGAAACCGTAGCAGAACCAATACAGGTGCATCAGTACCAAGATGATACTTACTGCCCGCATAAAAGCCATTATTTTGGCCAATCCTCTTAAATCGTCTTCTCCCTGCATTATTTTAAGTTTTGATGTTCGGTCGTGAATTTAACATCTGTCCCGAGTGACTGTAAGAATGTAGTAGTCGATGGCGCTGTGCGGCACAATTTGGCGGAATTACTAGTTCTGACCTCTTTGGCGTTTGCGTTTCTTCTTCATCTTGTTTGCAAAATCCTGTTCTTCGTAATTATCTCCCTGCGATTCAGGCAGCAAACCGCCCAAGGCTTCAATTAAACCGTTTTCGTGTCTGTCAGTAGTTAGGAAGTCAAACAGATGGTGTGGCTCTTCCACAGGAAGATCAGCATCATTTGATGTGGATATTTTGGGCTGCTGTAATGCAGGTTCTTTAATCTCCGGTTTGACTTTATTGTTCCAATAATCATTAAAGACGTTCGCCGAAAGCTCCTTTCCTAAACGTGAACCATTCCACACCGTTTTGGAATTATGGTCTATAAAAGTTATTCCGTAAATGCGGCCTGCCTCATTCCGGCGCACCACTACGTTAATGCCCTGTTCAGACAATTTCTTTTTAAAACCCGTTTCAATATTCATCGCTTTCAGGGCAGCGGTAACCGTACCTTTTAGAGTCTGCCTGCCTGGCTGGTCTTTTAAAGCATTTCTGCATTTTTCAAAATGCAGTTCCAACGCGGGCAATCCTGCACTCTTACCGAACAGGGAAGCCTTGAACGGATGCCCGGCTCTTTCGCCTTTATCATTTAAGGGAATGTACAATAAACCCTGCTGTAGCTGCCCCTGTAACTCGCCCTCGATTTTCCCGGCGGTAATATTGAAAAGAGACAGAAGAGCATTGTATTCGCCCAAACTTTGGTACTTGTAATAGCTTGGCAGGTGCCGGACTACAGAAGCAATCTGGCTTTTTACATCGCCCGCCCGATAGTCTACCGGACGGAAAACCTTGTCATTCTGATTGCGCTCTTTGTCCGTTGCGGGTATCAGCCCGTGTTTTCTTTCCAGCTCCCGGCACAGGTTCATGGACCGCATTTTCTCGAACTTGTCCGAAATTTTCTTGCCCTGCTCATCTACGCAAACCGATACGATATGAATGTGGCTGCGGTCAATATCGGTATGTTTGAATACCACAAAAGGCTGCTGCCCGTAACCCATTTCCCGCATATATTCTTCTGCCATTTCCCGAAATTTATCATCGCTTATTTTGTCTTTCGGGTCGGGATTGATCGAAATATGCAAGGTATGTTTCTCGGTATTGCGGTTGGCAATAAGATAAGGAGCGAAAGACTGGGCTAATTGTGTAACGGAATAATGACCGCTTGCGGTTTCAATCATCTTATTGGCGAACAAAATCTGCCCGTTTTCATTGTCCACTTTAAGCTGATTGTATGCCAGTGCACCGTATAAATTTCCGCTTCTTCCAATTTTTGCTATCATTTCTACCGCTATTTTTTGAAATAATTTGCATCAAATTCCTCGCTTAACTGAATGATTTTTTGGCAGAGCACCGCCATTTCAGCCGTTTGTTTTTCCAGTTTGTACAAGAATGCTCCCGCTTTTTTCTCCGAAAAATTCTTATACAGCAGCTTTACGATCTGGTTATAGTTCACGCCTATGGAACGGAACTGGCTGTGAAAAGAGGTCAGACGCATATAAAAATCAACCGTTCCCTTATCAATCTGAATGGTCTTTATGGTCTTGTCAAAGATGCAGGATGTAATAAAATGTGCCTTTACCTGCATACCTGATTTGTCAAAAAGGGCAAGAAAACGGGTATGTTCGTGTTCGTTAAAGGAAATTGTGTACCGGATATTTGCCGGATCCTTCTTAAGGGGACGTCCGGTCTTTTTTAATTGTTTTTTTCTATTCTCACTCATCATCCATCCATTTATAATCTATGCAGAAACCCTGACTTCGGAAGGCGTTTTCCAGCCCCCGGCAGGGCAAGTTGTTTTAAGCATCGGAATTCGTTTCCAGATGCTCAAAACACAACTTGCCGTGTTCAGGTGAACACAAAAATCCGCCCTGCGGGACGGATCAGATGTAACAGGGAAAAGCGGTCTGAAGCCGCTGCTGTTAGATCCCATTTTGTCCGTTCGTTTCTGCATAAATCCATTAATAAAATTCAAAATGTAAAGTAAAAACTTGTTTTCCAAAGTGTTGCGGTTTCAAGGACGGCCAAGCAATGCCAATTGATGTCAAAGGGTGCCGAACTTGACAGACCAGATAAATCAATCGCTTTATTTGCCTTAGAGTTTTAGGGCGGGCTTTAAAAAAGCCCTATAAAAAGGCAGTAGGGCAAAGAATAAATAAAGGCTTTTTGAAATAAAAACATAAGGTTTTAAAAGCATAAAACTATAAAAGCGTAAAAGCATGCAGGCTGGTGGGCATTTTACCATTTGCAGATTTTACACCCTGTCTTTAAATGCAGAAAATAAGATATGAAAGAAGGCAGAAAGCTATGCTGAAAAGAAACCTGCAGGACTAGCGGAAATATGGAAATGAAATAATGTTCAGATAAACAAATATTCAAATCTGTAAAGCAGATAAAATGTGTAACAATAAATTTTTAAATAATGGAAACAACAAAGAAAACTTTAAAGATCAGTTTCTCCACCCAAAAGGGAGGAGTCGGAAAATCTACAATGACCACGCTTATGGCCAGTATTCTGCATTACCGTTTAGGGTATAATGTCCTTGTGGTGGACTGCGACTTTCCACAGCACAGTCTTACCAATATGCGCGAGCGGGATAAATCTGCCATTATGCAGAATGAGTACCATAAAAAAGCTGCTATGAAGCAGTTCCAGTCGATCAATAAAAAAGCATATCCAATTATCAGATGCAAGGCTGAAAATGCTTTGGCCCTGGCTTTGGACTATACAAACCAATCATCAGTAGTGCCTGACGTGGTGTTTTTTGATTTGCCCGGAACCGCC
Organism: Flavobacterium potami; assembly: GCF_020026915.1. GTDB lineage: Bacteria > Bacteroidota > Bacteroidia > Flavobacteriales > Flavobacteriaceae > Flavobacterium > Flavobacterium potami. The sequence goes on from NZ_JAINUY010000006.1 coordinate 340,461, forward strand.
AATACCAAAGGGGTGCTGAGTACCTTAAAAAAAATGAACTTCATTTTTTCGCCCATTACAGCTGACCGTCTGGTGCTGGAAAGCACATTAGGATTTACCAAAGCCTTTATTGGACTGCCTCAGACAGATGACAGCAATGCCGAACAGCAGATGTGGCTCTTCTGGAACCAGGTCGACGGCAGGGAAAAAACGGGTTTGTATGATGCCTTTCAGAGTGTCATCAAGGAACTCAACCTGTCAATAATGAATACGAGGATTATGGACAGCAAACGCTTTCGAAAAGAAACCGATGATACTGGCAGTTATATATTCAGATCAAGCCTCCTGCCTGCCGAACCGCAGCTGCTTAAAGCAGTAAAAATGGATCTGTTTATCGAAGAATTTCTAAAAATTGTTCATCTATAAAACCCTCATTATGATAACTGACGACAGAAGCAGGGATTTTGAAAAGCCTGATGTTGACGAGGACTATCTTATGAATGTCATAAGCGGGGATGAACCAGCATTACCGCCGGCAGGCAGTTCAAATCAGCAAACTTCAAAACCAGCAAAGCTGAAGGACAAAGCTAAGGCAGGCTCAGCGAAGAACGTGGGTTATGAGGAACTATTTCTGGTAAACCGCTTTCCTTCCGGACGTAACGGCAAAGTGGTTTATATACGGCCGGAATACCACGAAAGGCTCCTTAGGATCGTCCAGCTGACAAAGGAAGAAAGAACTACGCTTTACTCTTACATAGACAATATCCTTGAACAGCATTTTAAAGAGTTTGGAAACGATATTACCCAGTATTTCAATGAACATTTTAAACCGATTTTATGATGAAGAAACATCTGAAAAACAAGAAGGCTTTGCAAAACACGGACATATCCGGCGTAAAGCAAAAATGAATGAACGCATATACGAGAAAGCATTTCTGCGAATGAATGAAATGCAGAAAAGGGGCAGTAAAAGCATTTATCTCAGTGCTGAGAATCACGAGCGGCTAACCCGTATTGTACAAATTGTCGGGGAAGATAAGATACCCTTGTTCGCATATCTAAACAACATACTTGAGCATCACTTCAAGGTATTTGAACAGACCATTACAAAGGAATTCAAGGAAAAATATAAACGACTATTTTAAAGAGCAATGTTATGGAAATAATAATAGTGATATGTCTGCTGATAGTCATTTTCCTGCTGGCGCAGGACAAGATTGTCATCAAGAGAAAGCAGGAGCCGGCATCAGCAGATGAGAAGGTTAATCCGGCTCTGCCTGATATAATAGGACAGCCACGAAAGGTCGAGCGTCTTTCGGTGTCAAATACTGTCTCCGAGCGTCAGATAAAAGAACCAGAGATTAATCCTGGTAATTTAGACATTGAATACGACGAAAATGAAAGCGCCGCTATTCAGGTTCCGCAGGAAGAACTGGATGAAGTATTCAGCAATATGCCTGATTTTGATGAGGAAGAAGAAGAATGGAACGGGTATGGAATATCCGGCAGTGAGTACGGTTTTGCCCAAGGGGTTACCTTTGAAGAACTCAACGCTGTGGGGATGATGCTGCAAAAGGATAAATTGGAGCCATCTCAAAAGCAATCAGCAGCAGCAATAGTTCAAAAAATACAGGGAACCGAATTATTCAGCCTGCTGGAAAATTCAATTGAAAGTGCTTCGAGTAAAATAGCAGAGCTTCTTGACCAAAGCCTTTCTTCTGATTATGACACCGGTTCTTCCAACCTGCGGAAAAATGACTTGTCTAATTTTGACATAGGGGAGTTTTTATAAGCTTCCCTATTGTTTTTTAATGCTGTAAAGTATGGAAAGTAACCTGCCCTCTATAACTATTGAAGGAACGGCGTTCCTTGTAGATGTCATTAAACAAGAACTGCGTGAGAATGCCTCTCAGCAAAACATTATAAAGATTAAGGATATGCTTTATGTGGGGCATGGCTACAAATTTCAATATGACACCAGCACCAAAAACGCAGCTACTTTTGAAGCTATATCCGATTTTGGGGATACAAGTCATATCAAAGATGTCACGATTCCGAACCTTGCCGATATTGATCCTTTAAGGACAGCAGAAAAATATAATTTAAAGATTGAGGATATCAAAGGGAAATCAGATTTTGAATTATCGCTTAAGAAAGGAAGCAGTCTTCATCTGAGGGTTACTGACAAAGTCCTGCCAGTATTAAAAATTGACGGGCATGATTTTTATGTTGATATGGAATCGGATAAACTGCGTCCAAAAGACGACAGTAATTCTAAAGGTATAGATTTTTCAACAATCAGCGAATATTACGACCGTACAGTCCAGGCCTATATAATACCTTACAATCCAAAAACACGTGAATTTCAGGAAGTAGATCACGATGCTATCACCGAAATACCCAAGGAAATCATCATGGTCCAGTTTCCCCACCAGATTGAACTTGACCGGGTCGGCTGGAATATGAAACACGGTTTCGGACCTGGGTACGCAGTTGACGAAAACAGGCTTCAGCTGCATTTTACGGCTGAAACACTGCCATGGAACAAGACCAATATTCCCGAGAGTATTGCGCGAAACATTGAAGAACTGAAGACCGAGAAAAATGCAAAAACCAACGATCCTCAAAATCCGATTGATTTAACAGCCTACGAAATGCGTGTCAACAAAGGGATATTGCCCACTATCAATATCGCAGGCCATACCTTTTATGTCGATATAAGAATGGATAAATTAAGGCCCAAAGATGATTTCCTCTCTAAGGGTATTGTGTTCTCGGAAATAGAAAACTATTATGACCTTGATAAAAGATGTTATACCATTCCTTATAATCCCAAGACGCACGAATTCCAGGAACCTGATTATCGTGATATCAAAGAATTCCCTAAAGATTTAATTGCCGTTCAGTTTCCATCTGAAAGACTGCTGGACAGGATCGGCTGGAACAGACATTACGGATTCGAATTAACACACGGGCTTGCTGGCAACGGTTTAAAATTACAGTTTACTGCAAAGCGGATACCATGGGAAAAAACTATTCTTGCCGATGTGATAAAAAGCAATCTTAAAACCGGGAAGTCCGCGAATGAAAATGACAGAAAACAGCAGAGCAATCAGCAGGAAAAATCCAGTTCCAAAGGACGAAAAATGTAAAATACAATGCTGACAGCCCAACGCCTGATGATAAAAAACCAGGCGTTTTTTTATGCTTAAATGTTTCCTGAAAAGCCTTTTAATGCCAAAGAATTCCAGCGGATGCCGCTTTGCGGGGGCGCTTTGATTTTCGAAACACCTTTGTCCTGAAAGCCCGCAGAGTGCGGGAAAACAATAACAAATTAATGTGTTTCAATTATGAAAAAGCAAAGAAAAAAAATCCTGATGGCAGCTGTGGTCATACTTTCAGGACTGGGTGCATCCGCACAGGGAAATGGCTCGGCGGGCATCAACGAGGCTACCCAGATGGTAACCTCATATTTCGATCCTGCAACCCAATTGATTTATGCCATCGGCGCGGTGGTAGGCCTTATCGGCGGGGTTAAAGTGTACAATAAATTCAGTTCCGGCGATCCGGACACCTCCAAGACTGCAGCTTCGTGGTTTGGGGCGTGTATCTTCCTTATTGTCGCAGCTACAATCCTGCGTTCATTCTTCCTTTAATCTGCTGTCTCATGAATTACAATATCAACAAAGGTATTGGCAGGACTGTAGAGTTTAAAGGGCTGAAAGCCCAGTACCTGTTCATCTTCGCGGGCGGTCTGCTCGGCACACTAATCCTGGTGATGATTCTCTACATAGCAGGCGTAAACTCGTACATCTGTCTTTTCCTCGGTGCAGGAGGTGCTTCAGTGATCGTATGGCAGACTTTTTCCCTTAACAGGAAGTACGGCGAACACGGGCTTATGAAAATTGCAGCTAATAAGAGGCATCCGCGCTACATCATCTGCCGTAAGCCCGTAAAACGCTATTTAAAATTCACGCCTAAATCAACTACCTTATGAGAAATGATGCAAAAACAACGACACTGGAAAACAAATTTCCTCTGCTGGCTGTGGAGAACAACTGCATATTGTCTAAAGATGCGGATATTACTGCCTGCTTTGAAGTGCGTCTGCCTGAACTGTTCACAGTAGCCTCTGCGGAATATGAAGCCATTCATTCTGCCTGGCATAAGGCAATTAAGACCCTGCCTGATTTTACGGTTATCCACAAACAGGACTGGTACATTAAGGAGAACTATGCACCCGATTTGACAATTGAAGACCAGAGCTTCCTATCAAAGTCTTACCAGTGCCATTTCAACGAACGTCCCTTCATGAACCATTACTGCTACCTGTTCCTTACCAAGACTTCTAAGGAAAGAATGCGCATGCAGAGCAATTTCAGTTCGCTCTGCAAAGGTTCGCTAATACCAAAAGAAATCAGGAACAAGGAAATAATACATCGTTTTATGGAAGCGGTGGCGCAGTTTGAGCGTATCATGAACGATAGCGGTTTTGTGAGCCTGAAACGTCTGACCGAAGATGAAATTATCGGAAACGAAGACACGCATGGATTACTGGAGCAATACCTCACGCTGTCAAGAGAAGCCGGAACACCGATGCAGGACATCGCACTCGGAACGGAAGAAGTGCGTATCGGCAACAAAAGGTTAAGTCTGCATACTTTATCAGACACAGACGACCTGCCGGGAACAGTATCGGCAGATACCCGTTTTGAAAAGCTATCTACCGACCGGAGCGATTGCCGTTTATCATTCGCCGCACCAGTGGGCTTGTTGTTAAGCTGCAACCACATCTACAATCAGTATTTGTTTTTGGATAACAGCGAAGACAACCTGCAAAAGTTTGAGAAATCCGCAAGGAATATGCACTCACTGGCCCGTTACAGCCGTGCCAATCAAATCAACAAAGAATGGATAGAGAAATATTTGAACGAAGCCCACAGCTTCGGGCTGTCATCCATCCGTGCGCACTTCAACGTTATGGCATGGTCGGAAGACCCTACGGAACTCAAACAGCTAAAGAATGACTGCGGTAGTGCATTGGCTTTAATGGAGTGCAAGCCAAGGCATAACACTACTGACACAGCCACTTTGTATTGGGCAGGTATGCCCGGCAATGCAGGCGACTTTCCCAGTGAAGAGAGTTTTTACACTTTCATTGAGCCTGCACTGTGCTTCTTCACGGAAGAAACTAACTACCACAATTCGGCCTCGCCGTTTGGTATCAAGATGGCAGACCGACTGACTGGAAAGCCAATCCATTTGGATATTTCCGATCTGCCGATGAAGCGGGGTATCATTACGAACCGGAACAAGTTCATACTTGGTCCGTCAGGTTCGGGTAAATCGTTCTTCACAAACCATATGGTAAGACAGTATTATGAACAGGGTGCACATGTACTGCTGGTTGATACAGGTAATTCGTATCAGGGTTTATGCGAGCTTATTAAAGGTAAAACCAAAGGTGAGGATGGTGTTTATTTCACTTATACTGAAGACAACCCAATTGCATTTAACCCATTCTACACCGATGACGGCGTATTCGACATTGAAAAACGTGAAAGTATCAAAACCTTGATTCTCACACTCTGGAAGCGTGATGATGAACCGCCTACGCGCTCGGAAGAGGTTGCCCTTTCTAATGCGGTAAGCGGCTATATCGAACGTATCAAGGCTAATGATATTTACCCGTCATTTAATGGTTTCTATGAGTACGTCAAGGGCGACTACCGCAAAGTGTTGGAAGATAAACAGGTAAGGGAAAAAGACTTTGACATTGCCAACTTCCTGAATGTACTTGAACCCTATTACAAAGGCGGCGAATATGACTATCTGCTCAACTCCGATAAGCAGCTGGACCTGCTTTCCAAACGTTTTATCGTGTTTGAAATTGATGCGATCAAGGACCACAAAATCCTTTTCCCCATTGTGACAATCATCATTATGGAGGTGTTTATTAATAAAATGCGCCGATTAAAAGGTATTCGTAAACTTATCCTCATAGAAGAGGCCTGGAAAGCGATTGCAAAGGAAGGGATGGCGGAATATATTAAGTATTTATTTAAAACTGTAAGAAAATTCTTTGGAGAAGCAATTGTCGTAACCCAGGAGGTAGACGACATCATCCAGTCACCCATCGTAAAAGAGAGCATCATCAATAATTCTGACTGCAAGATCCTTCTGGACCAGCGTAAGTATATGAACAAATTCGATGATATACAGGCGATGCTTGGGCTTACCGATAAAGAGAAAGGACAGGTTCTTTCCATCAATATGAACAATGATGCTTCAAGGTTGTATAAGGAAGTCTGGATAGGTTTGGGCGGCACCGAATCGGCGGTGTATGCTACCGAGGTGAGTTTGGCTGAATATCTCGCCTACACGACTGAAGAAACAGAAAAAATGGAAGTAATGCAGCTTGCTGCGGAACTCGACGGAAATGTAGAACTCGCCATTAAGCATATCGCCATGCAGAGGCGGGACAAAGCAAATCAATAATCATTAACATTTTAAAATTCAGAAACAATGAAAAAAGTATTGTATCTGGTGTGCACGGCACTTATGCTTGCCGCCGCACCGACAGCAAAAGCCCAATGGGTTGTAACCGATCCATCGAACCTGGCTTCAGGGATTATTAATTCTGCCAACGAAATCGTGCAGACTTCTTCCACGGTATCGAATGTCTACAAAAATTTTCAGGAAGTGCAGAAAGTGTACAATCAGGGCAAAGAGTATTATGACAAGCTCAAAGCAGTGAGCAATCTGGTAAAGGATGCCCGCAAGGTACAGCAGACTGTCCTGCTTGTCGGTGATGTATCAGAAATGTACGTGCAGAATTTCGGCAAGATGATGAACGATCCCAATTTCACACCGCAGGAACTGGCCGCGATCGGCAACGGGTATTCGGCGCTTCTCAATGAAAGCACCGAACTGCTGAAAGAACTCAAGCAGATCGTAACGGCTACAAACCTCTCGCTGAATGATAAGGAGCGTATGGATGTAATTGACCGTGTGTATAAGGAGGTCAAAGATTACCACAGTCTTGTGCGCTACTACACCAACAAGAACATTTCTGTAAGCTATTTGAGAGCGAAAAAGAAAAACGATGCCAAGAGAGTTCTTGAACTCTACGGAACAGCTAATCAAAAATACTGGTAAAAATGGAATGGGATAACCTTCACGAACTCCTTCGGTCGCTGTACGATGATATGATGCCGCTTGCCGGTGATATGGCAGCTGTGGCTAAGGGACTGGCCGGACTGGGAGCGCTGTTCTATGTGGCATTAAAGGTGTGGCAGTCTTTAAGCCGTGCTGAACCAATAGATATGTTTCCCCTGCTGCGCCCGTTTGCTCTGGGACTGTGCATCATGTTTTTTCCGACCATGGTACTGGGAACCATCAATGCGGTACTAAGCCCCGTGGTTACAGGAACGCACGCCATACTGGAAGACCAGGTGCTTGACCTGAACAAGCTGCAGCAGCAGAAAGACCAGCTGGAATATGAGGCAATGGTCAGAAATCCTGAAACTGCCTACATGGTATCAGACGAAGAGTTTGACAAAAAACTCGATGAATTGGGCTGGTCGCCATCTGACATTGGCACAATGGCGGGAATGTATATGGACCGCGGGGCTTACAAAATGGAGAAGGCCTTAAAGGATTGGTTTCGCAATCTATTGGAAATACTCTTTCAGGCGGCGGCATTGGTTATTGATACCATACGTACGTTTTTCCTTATTGTCCTTTCCATACTGGGACCGATAGCCTTCGCTATTTCTGTATGGGACGGCTTTCAGTCCACGCTCAGCCAGTGGTTCACAAGGTATATCAGTGTGTATTTATGGCTGCCTGTATCGGATCTTTTCAGTTCCATGCTGGCCAGAATACAATCACTTATACTCGAACGTGATATAGCAATGCTCTCTGACCCGACATTTATTCCGGATACATCAAATACTGTGTACATCATCTTTATGATTATTGGTATTGTCGGATACTTCACCATACCGACTGTAACGGGTTGGATAATCCAGGCGGGAGGCGCAGGAAACTTTACCCGAAACGTTAACCAGACCGCAATGAAAGCAGGAAATATAGCTGGTGCGGGTGCTGGTTCCACAGTTGGAAACATCGGCGGCAAACTGATGAACAGGTAAACAATTAATTATTAAAAAATGGAATTTAAAACCTTAAGAAATATCGAAAACAGTTTCAGGCAGATACGTTTATATGCCATCGTATTTGCAGTACTCTGTATTGGCGTGGCAGGATTTGCAGTGTGGAAATCGTACAGTTTTGCCAATGAACAGCGCCAGAAGATCTACGTACTGGATAATGGCAAATCCCTGATGCTTGCCTTGTCGCAGGATGCCAGCATCAACCGCCCGGTTGAGGCACGGGAACATGTCAGAAGGTTTCACGAGCTTTTCTTTACGCTGGCTCCTGATAAGAACGCAATCGAAAGCAATATGAGCAGGGCATTTAACCTTGCGGACAAAAGTGCTTTTGACTACTACAAGGACTTATCGGAAAAGGGCTATTACAGCAGGATCATCTCGGGGAATGTACAGCAGCGCATAGAAGTTGACAGTGTCGTGTGCAACTTCGACAAACATCCTTACTCGGTGCGAACCTATGCAAGACAATTTATCATCCGTTCGAGCAATGTGACCAGACGCAGCCTGATTACCTCGTGTTATCTGGTGAATTCCGTACGCTCTGACAACAATCCGCAGGGATTCAATATCGAAAAATTTGCAGTACTGGAAAATAAAGATGTGGAAGTTATCGAACGTTAAAAATCTTTGGATATGAAGCAATCATTTGATTTAAACATGTTCGCCAAAACGATGACCGATAAAGGATACAACGGCTTTTTTCTCACGCAGGCTGGTTACCCAGGCAAAGTGAAAGACAGCATCAGCAGTTTCTTGGAGGCCTGCAGCAACGGCGCGGACAAACCATTATTCCCAGGCTTTGTGACTTTAAATACCTATCTGGAATGGAATGGCGAAGATAAGCCAAAAGTAAGCTGTCATTTATGGGTGCAATATAGGAATGGCAATTTCGAAGTTCAGAAAATGAATATTGAAAAGACTGACCGGTACGGGCATTCACTGAAAAAACTGGAACTGACAGACCTGACAACGGAGTCGGTCCCGACTGTAAAGGAGGCACTTGCCAAGATATCTGATACGCCGAAGGAGCAGCTTTCTGCTCGAAGAAAAGGTCTGGGAATGTAATAAGCACTAAAATAATTTAAGTATGAAAAAGATACGAGCAGATATGGACAGCTACTTTGATAAGCTCGATAAGCGCTGGCGCGAACTGCCGGTTGACAGGCAGCACAAATATACACTCTGCCTGTTTGCGGGTTACCTGCTGCTTACTGCAGGGGTTATCGGCAAAGTTTGGTACGATGTATCGCAGTCCCACAACGATATGATCATTGAGCATATTGAGAACCCTGTCCTTAAAAAAAGTGAAATCCCTGCAAGATTGCAGGACTCAACAACAACAATTCTAAAAAATCAGATTTATGAAAGAAAATGAGAACAAAAAGCCGGTTGTGCGGGTAACCGAAGGAAGCCCGCAGCAAACCGCTGATGTGCTGCATGACGGCACACAGACCAAAGCCGAAAAGCTTAAAAAGCCGCTTATATTCCTTTTAATGGGTGTGGTATTTCTCGGCTGTATGTACCTGATATTTAAACCGTCTGAGGATAAAAAGACTATTGAGAATATTGGGCTGAATGATGCGGTGCCGCAGGCCACCGAACCGGTTATGCCGTCGGATAAAGGCAAGGCTTATGAGCAGGAAATGCTTGAACGCAAAGAGCAGGAAAAACGCAATGCGCTGACAACGCTCTCCGACTATTGGAATTCCGAAGAAACCGACAAGCCTGCTGAAGTACAGCTTGCTGAAGATGAGCAAAACAATGATGGTTATCCGAACAATGGAAAAAGTTCGGGAAGGAATGGCAATTCAGCTTTGCACAGCTACCGAAATGCTCAGAGTACATTGGGTTCATTTTATCAGGATAACAATTCTGAAACAATGGAACTGCGCAGGCAGGTGGAGGAAATGAAAACAAAGCTGGCAGAGAAAGACGTGCCTCCTTTAGCTACGGTTGATGATCAATTGAAGCTCATGGAGAAATCCTATGAAATGGCGGCCAAATATCTTCCGCAAAATTCCAATACGGGTAATGCGTCTGCCGGCGGTAAGGCTCCAGGTACGGCAGGCACTAACCAGAAAGAATATTTTGTGTCATTCACTCCTGTTGGGAAAAGTGCTGTTTCAGCCTTGTACCGTGAGCCTTCAGACAGCGCTTTTTTAGCCAATTATAGTGGAGAAAGGAACCGTAGTTTTTATACCGCAGGTTCTGCTAAGCAGGAAATGCAGCCTAAAAACAGCATCAAAGCCTGCGTGCACGAAACCCAGACCGTTATTGGCGAAACAGGCGTAAGGCTGCGCTTATTGGAGCCGGCCCAAACGCCGCAGCGTACCATCCCCAAAGGAACCATCGTAACGGCTAACGCCAAATTTCAAAATGGCAGGTTACAGCTGAAAGTTACCTCCATAGAGTTGGAGGGAAACATCATCCCAGTGGATATCACTATCTACGATCTGGACGGTCAGCAGGGCTTATACGTCCCGTATTCGCCTGAAATGAATGCCCTTACTGAAATGGCGGGCAATATGAGCCAGACAGGGGGAACGAGTGTAATGCTCACGCAGAATGCAGGACAGCAGGCCGCCGCGGATCTCAGCCGGGGCGTGGTGCAGGGCATTTCGGGCTATTTCGCTAAAAAAGTACGGACGCCTAAGGTTACCCTTAAGGCCGGGCATCAGGTCTTCCTTCTATCTAAAAAATAATGTTCAACTCAAATAAATTAAAACAATGAAAAATCATTTAAAAAACTATTGGGCAGCCACCCTTTTGCTTGTCTCTGCTGTAACATCTTATGCGCAGGAAAATAGGAAAACATCTCTTTCACTGGGCAGTATAGAACCCTATAAGATGGAAGTCACTTATGACAAAACTTCTCACCTGATATTTCCGACCGCGGTGCGTTATGTGGACTTGGGAAGCGAATACCTGATTGCCGGAAAGGCTGAGGATGCAGAAAACGTACTTCGCGTTAAAGCAACCGTAAAGGATTTTGAGCCTGAAACGAACTTTTCGGTCATTACCAATGATGGACGTTTTTACAATTTTAGTGTGTGTTACAGTTCCTGTCCGCAGTCAATGTGCTATAACCTGATCCTGATGCAGAAAGAAGCAGACAGAGCCAAAGGAAACGATGTGCTTTTTGAGGAATTGGGGAATAATTTGCCCTCACTGGCAGGCTTGCTATTGGAAACAATTTACAAGAAAGATAAGCGCATTGTAAAACATATCGGGGCAAGGAGTTTCGGTATTCAGTTTATTCTCAAAGGCATTTACATCCACAACGGGAAATATTATTTCCATACGGAATTAAGGAATAAAACCAATGTGCCTTTCGAGATTGATTTTATCAATTTTAAAGTAGTGGATAAAAAGGTTGCCAAGCGTACCGTAGTCCAGGAACATCCTTTAACGCCGTTGAGAACTTACAAGCCATTGGACGGTATTGCCGGAAAATCGACCGAACAAAATGTGTTCCTTTTAGACCAGTTTACCATTGCCGATGACAAGGTACTGCTGATTGAGATTTTCGAGAAGAACGGCGGCAGGCACCAGACACTACAGGTGGAAAATTCCGATTTAATCAAAGCCCGTTTGATTGACGATATGCACCTGAAATTTTAGTAACCTTTTAAAGCAATAATATGAAAAAGTATATTTATACCGTGATGCTCGTCCTGATAGGCATTACAGCTGCACAGGCACAAAGAATGCTGCCAAAACAGAAAGGAGTGGAAATAAGTACGGGTGTATTATCCGATGATAAAATCGGTAACGATTATTACATCAGCGCAGCAATGACCGTAAACGGCAAAAATGGCAATTATCAGCTTTGGGCGTTGGAATATACTCACCAGTACCAAGACTACAAAGATCTCCGCATCCCGCAGGAAACCTATTCCGCAGAGGGCGGTTACAGCTTCTTTTTACTGGGCGATGCCCGAAAAAATATCACGCTTAATTTTGGGATAACTGGCGTGGTCGGTTACGAAACCATCAACCGGGGCGAAGCAATGTTGTTTGACGGAGCGAAGATACTGAGCGAGGATAATTTCATTTACGGAGCAGGCGGCCGCCTCACTTTTGAAACCTATCTGTCAGACCGTTTTGTAATCGTCCTGCAAGGGCGTACAAAAGTCCTTTGGGGTACAGACCTGGAGGTGTTCCGACCGTCGGCAGGTGTGGGATTAAGGTTTAACTTTTAAAACGTAAAATCGATGACAGCAATATTCAATAAATTCAGAACGGGATTACTGCCATTTTATGTATTCCTGACAATCTTCACAGCTTTGGTTACTTTGGTATCTTGCAGCAAAGATGATCAACTCGAAATACAGAATGATTTTCCTTTTGAGGTCAACGTAATGCCGGTGCCCAAAGACATTGGCATCGGGCAGACCGCGGAAATACGCATAACCATACAGCGCAGAGGTAATTACGAAGGCACGCAGTATTATCTGCGTTATTTCCAGTTCGACGGGCAGGGTACGTTAAGGTATTTCAATGATCCGCCGTACCTGCCCAATGATCTTTATCAATTACCACAGGAGCAGTTTCGTTTGTACTATACTTCCGCATCTGCCGTTTCACAGTCGTTTGATGTTTGGATTTCTGATAATTTCGGTAATGAAAAGCAGTTGACTTTTGATTTTAACAGCAGTGATTAGTGTTTGTACGTACTTAATAACGGCATAAAAATTTCGCATTTTAAACTACAGCCCGATAAGATCTTCGGGCTGTTTTATTTGCAATTTTTCAGAGTATTCTCTAATGTAAACATTGGAATACTGCATAAACGTTACTATATTTGCCGAAATATAGAAAAACTCACATAGTGTTTTTGCTTAAGACTCGGTAACTGAAAAACTGGTAATTTTATAGACCTCGAGACAAATAAGTAAGGACGCTCATGCCATTGGCGTGGGCGCTCGCTTATTCGTGGTCGGGTATACCAGTGCCTCAGTTCCCATAAGTGCAGTGGTCTGCGCCATCTTTTTTATATTACACAGGCGCATAATGACACTCTTGTAAGAACACCTTTTGCAGTTATCGGTAAATAATCTTTAAAAACAGTTTATTTTACTTACCGTAAAATATAGTTTTTAATTATTAACTATAGGACGTTAGTCCTATAAAGATTTATTGCCGTTTTTATTTCTATAATTTGTTGAATGTTTAAACTATGGTAAATGGAAAAGGAAAAGCAGATTACGATTTCTTTAATTGACGACCATGAGGGGCTTCGGGTATCCCTTAAAAATTTTTTGGAATACAGTAATTTTAAAGTAGTGCTTCAGGCATCCAATGGCAGGGAAGCTATTGAAAGCCTTAAGGAAGTGGAATTATTGCCAGACGTCTGTATATTGGATATTAATATGCCGGTTATGGACGGATTTCAGACCGCAGGTGCCCTGGCAGAAAAATATCCTGCAATGAAAATTTTAGTATTCAGCAGTCTTGATAACAGGAAAAGTATTGAGGAAATGCTGAGGCTGGGTGTCAGGGGTTATGTACTGAAAGGTTCTTCGACTGAAAAATTAAAAGAAGCAGTAATCAAGCTTCATCAGGGCGGATACTATTTCAGTGAGACTGTAAGCAGGAACGCATTAAGCTATATAGCAGAAAAACGCAATTTACTATGAGCGGAAGACTGCACGTAATTACAATTTAATCAAGCATGCTTACAAACACATTGATAGACCGTACCAACAGATTTTATATCGAAATGTCACGAAAGGTGCTTTCTGATAAGGAATATGATATTCTTCAGAAAATCCTGATTGAGAAAATGCCTATTAAGGAAGTAGGTGATCACTACAATGTCACAGGTGAGAGCATACGCAGAATCTATGAAAGGACATATGACAAGGTCAGGTGCGTCACTGATCTGCTCGCAGAAATAGACCATTATAAGAAAAAGCTTCAGCAGTTAAAAGATGAGTTTCAAATCGAAACCGGGCAGTTGAAAAAAAGAAAAATCAATCGCACAGTTGATCTGAATAAAATATTACACGACAGCCATTTTCCATTGAGCTTAAGGATGTACAATATGTTCGAAAAATTGGATATCCGCACAGTTGGGGAACTTACTGCAATACCTTTAAAGGATTTCCAGTGTTTTAGGGGGTTTAAGGAAAAATGCAAAATTGAGCTGATAAAATTTATAGAGTTTGAAAATATAGAACATCTTTTTCCAGGTTTCTCGGATTGGAAAAGAGCCCCAATCAAATAATGGGGTAACTAGGTTTTCTTTTGCTTCTTTTCTTTGGCCGTCGATTCGGAAAGAAAAGAAGTCTCCAAAAACAAAAAGAGGGATAATGAATATCCCTTAAAAAAAACGCGCAGCCTCTTTGATAAAATGGCGCGTAGTGTCTTTTTATTAAAGTGGCTGCACCGAATACATGCAAAAAGACTGCCCCGACCTTTCGGGAGGGAGTGTCTTTTTGCCGCCCGATTTCGGGTCAGGCGACTTTTATAGGATGGGTTCGGAAGTCTTTCAAATTGTGAAAAAATCCTTTATACTCGGTCATTCCCCTGCGAAATAAGTTCCACAATAGGGAGCAACCCATCTGAACGAGCGATGAGTTGATAAACAAATCCTGTTTTTCCAGAGCTTCGGCAAGTGAACAACTTGGCGTATTATCGTCCTGTTCCGACTGCAAGAGCAGTTCCCCATATTCATCGGTCACAAATGGCAGGCTTGCCACAGTCTGGTACTTTTCTGAATTGGGCTGTTTTATCTCACCGATTGTGGATAAAAGTACCTGCCCTGTATCTTGGCTGTTGCCGAAATCAAGCCAGTATTTCGGCTCTTCTTGGTAATTTCTGCGGTAGCTTGCTTCTTTCAGAATCTCAGCCACGCCAAATCTCGCCTGTACATTATCTACACATGAAATAGTAATGACTGCCCTTGCTTTTTCGGGCAGTCTGCCAAACCTGTCCTTTTCAAATTTTACCGTTTCGGCTTTCCAGTTTGAACCGATACAACGGTTGATACGGTTTATTAAGGCTACGGATTTGTATAATCCTGTTTCACATTCAAAAAATCGCTGTCTGCCCAAATTGGCATTTGTTATAACATCATCATCCCACAAACGCACCTGCAACCCTGCGTGTCCTAGAGCTATCAGGCTCTCGTTTATTTCCATTAAAGCGGTCAATACTTTTGAACCTGTACCGCCTGCTCCGATTAGGTTTACCGAAATCGGGTTTGCAGGACTTATCAAATCGTTGTCCGTAAAATGGACTGCTGTTTTTTCAGTATTCATCACAATAGATTTTTAAGTGTCTTATTATTCCTTTTCAATACTTCTTTAGGAAAGGGTTTAACTGTTCCGATAAGGTCTTTCCAAACGTTTACGCAGTTCCCTTTTATGGGGCTGTGGCTTCCCAATAGGTGGCTGAAGTAGCTGTTAAAAAAGTAGCTTTCCCACGCTTGTATAAATTCCTCAACCGAAGCCGATTTTTTAATTTCAATAGTTACAGTACCCATACACACTTTACCGTCTTCATAGATATTGAAAAAGGGAGCGTAATGCAATGGTGTTTTTTCTGTGGGTCTTCTGTCTGTTGCAAGGGCAAAGACTGCAAGACCGCTTTTATTGGCAAACCAAAGCATTGGCGGTACTTGTGCCAATCCGTTGGGTATGCCCAAGCTATTTACAAAATACAGCTGTCGTTCTTGTGCTTTAGTGTACCATAGCACAGTGCCTTTTTCGCTCGGATTGATATGAAGGATACTTGTCGGCAAAATACCCTTTGACTTTAAAAAGGCTTTGCCTTTTTCTTCATCGGTCTGTAAAGACTTTGCCAGTATTTTGGCTTCTTTTACGGTCAATGGGTGGGCATTGATTGGGTTGCCGTTGCTGTCCATATCAAAATGCTCCACATACATATCGGTGTCTGTTCCTGCGGTTTCATAAAAAACCAATGCGGATTTTGGGTGGTACAAAATGCCGAAATTCTCGGCTATGTTATTTATGGTGTCCATCTTTGTAATTTTTTAATAGTTGTACAATAGTGTACATAATTCATCCAATAAGGCAAAAAGGCGGTTTTCAAAATCAAGGTCAGCCTTCGCTATTCTCCCATCGCCAAATGACTTAGTGATTGTTGGCTCATCTATTCTGCCATACTCGTTAAACTCGTTATTGATGCTGTCTGAAAGGCTTTCATAAAGCCAGCCTTTAGTATCTGCAATAAAAGAGATGTATTTTTCCATCCCGATAGTTTCGTTTTCGTAATCGTCATTGTACAGGTCTTCTTCGTGCGTTGGAGCGTTTCTGAAGATACTTGCTTTGGGATATTCGGTATATAGGTCAAGCGCATTGCAAGCCACCTTGTAGCATTCACTGTCGAATGTATTACGGCTTCTGAATTGGTGTAGGCGTTGTTCAAACATTACTAAATTTTTACGATTGAATATCCGCTGTTCTATACGGTCGCCAATATCCTCAGCTACCTTAAATTCACGTTTATAGATTTGGGTGTCTTCTGTATCATCGTCCTGTTCTACCCACTCTTTGTGCATTTCATACATCCAGTACAGATAACTGTTTTCCTGTCTGTAATACGGTATATCAGCAATATGGTAGAGGTAACAGCATACGGATATAAGCAAATGTGCATTTTCTTTATCTTTAGGGGCTTTAAGCATCCTAAAAAGCGGTACAATAGGAATGTAATACAGGGTTGTACCTGTATTATATTTTTCCTCGCTTACCAAAAAGGTTTTCTGACTGTCCTGTACCAATTTGAAACCATCCCAATTTGTATTAGTGCGTTGTACTTTGCTTTCCATGTCCCACAATGACAAGGCAACGTTGTAGGGAAAGCCAAAATCTTTGGTCTGCATCGGCTCAATACTGTAATGCTCGGCAAGTTTGGAAAGGGACTTGTAAAAATCCCTCTCCGTTTTCTGACAAGCCTGTATAGAATCTGCTGTTTTCAATTTGGGCAGGAACGTACATTTTAGAATACCATTGGAAGCATTGCTACTGGTACTGCTTTGTGTTTGTCTTTCTGCACCTGGCTCGCATCCTTTGGCTTTTTCATCCATTTTGCGAACTCGCCCAACTGTCGGTGCAGTTTCTGCTGTCGTTTCTCTTCGGGCGGGCTGATAATTCCCGATATGATGTTGCGTTGCATAATTCATCGTTTTTGATTTTTGATTTAACCTTTCGTACCCATTACGCTCTCAAATTTGTACTCTACTGCATCATCCTTAATCTGCGGTGCAGATACTTTTGCGGTTGTTAAAATGGGGTACAGATTGGCGTAAAAATTCAGCACGGCTTCCACGCTCCAGCGTGGTTCGGGGTCAGTCAGTCTGATGTCCTGCCCTTTGTCTTTGAGTATAAATACCCGTTCTAATTGTGTTGCTAATAACATGATTGTTCGATTTTCGGATTAACACTTTTATTCTTCTTCGCCTGTTTCACGGGCAGGATAATCAGCAGTAACTTCTTCCGATTGTTGTGGCTCTTGCGGTTCGGGTGTTGCTTCTTCCATTGCTCCGAATAGGCTCGGTGCTGAAAACTTGTCAGACAATGCTGTTTTGCGTCTGCGTATCTCGTCCGCTTTTTCGGGAAACTCTGCGATTTCGGGAACTTTCATCCATGCTTCACGGAATTTGCCCTCTTTCTCAAGTTCGTCCGCCTTTGCCATACCGTCCTTAAACTTCTTGTCTTTGGCTTCTTTTTCCTTTTTCTCTCTCTCGGTTTTCTCTTTCTCGATTGCAGACTGCTTTTTTGCTTCCTCCAACTGCTTTAAGAATTTTTCCATATCCACCATTAAGCCTGATACCTTTTTTACAGGTGTGGTTATCTGCTCAAAAAATCCCTCGTCAAACTCCTGCGGTGTGGCGTTGAATGTCAAAGGCGGAATTAGGTTTTTGGCATTATCTCCGCATTGGTCATTGTTGAGCAATACAGTTACAATTAGGTTGCTTTCCATCCCTTTTGAAATGTTCAGTTGCAAAACTCCTGTAAAGTCCAACTGCTGTATCTGATTAAAAAAATTGGTGTTCATCGTTCTAAAATTTAATGTGTTGTCGCTTTCTCTTTAATGGCTGTCAGTTTTTCGTACATATCCGTCCAATAGGCTTTCTGCCTTTTATCGAACTCTGAAAAACTCTTGTCCTTGTACCCGTATTCTTTGTATTCTGCTGTGATTTGCATTGCCTTTGCGAGGTCAGTCACTTCAATCAGACAGCCGTTTAAATCTGTTATATACATTGTGCTGTGTTTAAGAATTTAATTTTATGGGGTATAAACCCCATTTACATAGTAGCCGTATGGCTTTTCCCAATTGCGTACTAAACCGTCAGTATCTGCATAGAACTTTTCAGTCCTGTTGCAGTAAATAATATATATGGTGTGGTCTTTGTACTTCTTTTCAAGGCTCTGCGCCTTAGCTATTGTTTTTGCTTGCTCTATTGTTTTTGCTTCCATAACACTAGTTTTATATCAGGCTACCACCGTTTAAGGCGATAGCCGTGTTGTTATCTAATTAAGGTTTAGGATTTCAGCACCGTCCAAAGCAAATGCGGAACACAATTCAAATGCTTTCTGTGATTTAAGCTGTGCAGTACCTCCCAATACTATGCTCTGCAATTTGGCTTCGTCGTTCTTGTAATTCCTTACGTTCTGATAGTATCCCGTAACTGCGTTGTAGGCTCCGAACAAAGTTCCTTTTGTGGTATCCATCTGCTGAGTGTCACTCACCATTGCGTAGGCAAATGCGTCCTCAACTGTGTTTTTGAACACGGTGGAAATTTCATCGTCTGCACCTTTTCGGATTAGTTCAAGGGTTTCCTTGTTAGGACAAAGTGCCAACTGGATTAGCTTTCTTACTTCTCGGTCATTCACTTTTACTTTTGTCCAATCGTTGAAAATGCTCTCTAATTGACTGCTGAGTGTATTGGCAAGCCCCATAATCTTGTGGGCGCTCTCGATACGTTGTTTTGCTCCTGAAGTATGTTTTATACGCACTACGTTGGTCATACTGCGAAGTGAGGCATTCAGCGTGTTTTGGCATACAATCCTAATCGGTGTAAATGCAGCTGTAATACTGCCGCTGCCATCGTGCGAAGTGGTTAGGAAAATGTATTTTTCCGTTACATCATCGCCGTTGCCTACTCGGATATAGTCGGGCAATTTAGCTGTGATAAAAATGCGTTCGCCATTTCCTAACGCACCTGCTGTTTCATACAGGATGCCATCGCCACCGCCTACAATACTGTCAAAGAAATTAAAGGCTTCGCGGTTCTGCACGATGTGGTAATCCTTACCCACTACGCCCAATACTGCATTGTTGTCTGTGCGAATGTTGGCAAAATAATTGGGTACTTCCAATTCGGTATTGCCAATCTCAATATTATCTGCATTTTGGATGATACCCGAACTTTTGATAAACAGCGGGGATTTTGCCACTTCGTAATCTAGTCCTGCATATTTGATTGCTTCTTCGCTTGTAGGATAGTCAGAAACAATCTGCCCTAAATTATGCCATGCTTTCTGCTGTACGCTGAAAAAGCTGTACTTTCCTGTTTTCTCGTTGAAATTGATATTATGTGCCATGATATTAAAATTTTAAAGTTTTTAATTGATTTAGAAGGGCAGGTCATCTTTGGGACTTACATTTTCATGTGAATTGACCTCGATATTTTCTGTTTTAGTCTGCGCCTGTGCGGTTTCGGCTTTTCTTGCACCGCCATGAAGTTTTATCTGCGAGGTATTGAAATTCAGTCCTGCATGCGGTTGTCCGTCACTGCCTGTCCACGCCCTTGCGCTTACCCTGCCTGTAAGCTCCACAAGTGTACCTTTAGTGAGTATCTGCACTACTTTCGGGCTTAGCCAGTAGGCACAGTCAAGGAACGTTGTCTGCTCTATGCGCTCGCCTGCTTTGTTTTTGTAGCTGTCGTTGATGGCTACTGAAAAGTTTACTACTGTTTTGCTGTTTGACACGTTACGCACCTGCGCATCTGCTGTCACTCTTCCAATAATGTTCATGATTTCTGAAATTTTTAGTAAATAATTTTTTTTGAAATTTTATTCGGCAATGAGAGGAGGAGCTGTTTTGTTTCATCAAATCCTTTTTCAATATTTTATTTCTCATTGCTGACATTTTTTTTATTCGTCTAAAGAGCCGGAGTATGCTATGTTTCGTTTCGAGAGCATAAAAAGGTTAGTGTCTAGCAGTGGCAAGGCTTTTATAAAAAATACGACCCACATGGGTGGAGATTTTTTATAAAACCTTTTGGGCATGGCCTTGCCGGTGCGTTAAGGACACGGAGTTACCTTTGCTCTTGGAATGGGACAAAAGCATACTGGTTATTTGATTAAAAATCATGAGGAAGTAGTGAGAACCCAAAAATGATGTAGGATCACAACATTGTCTTCTGCGGGAAGAAATGGTGTTTATAATATCGAAGCATACGCTTACCATATCATATTAGTAAAACGCATTTTGAAAGCCAAACACTTAAAAATCAAAAAAATAAATTTGGCATATTAAAATTTTATTCTTAAGATTGCATATGCTTATTGGCACGCTAGCTCGTTCGTGCAAAGATTTCATCAGCCAATAGTTTAATAATGCTAACCTGCCTGCTTATTATCCAAATTAAAGATTACGAACGCATATAAATTCAGGATATTAAGTCGGTACAAAAGGAATGTATTATGAAAACTATTGAGTACTTCAAACTCCAGTCAAAAAATCTTCACAAAGATTTTAAAACACAAAAACCTTATTATGATTCTTCATTAGGCGGCAACTTCTTTGAGTATACCCCAAAATTTTTCGATGTTGATGCTCTGGTCACTGACTTCGAGATCGATGAAAACCATTTCACACTTATGAATGCCCAGCATATTATTGCCAAATTGGTGGGATTTGAAAAATGGACAGAAATACTTAAGGCTTCTCCGGCGGCATTGGAACTAGCCAGACTCCTTTTCGACAACATGCACAAAATCAGAAATGAAGAGTGGGGATATTATATCAGAGATGTGGAAAATGATAATGATATAACATTAGATGACGAGGATAAACTGGATATTTTTAAAACAGTTTTTGCTGAGGTAGATGGTCATCAAAGTGACGGATACGACTACCGTCTGGCTAAATCGAATAAAACATCAATTAACAATCAAAAAATTAAAACAATGGAAAACAAATCTAAAATTCAAATAACAAGCCTGCCATTAACAGGAAAAGATCACGCGGAATTCATCAATGTAGCAAACGAAGTATTCGAAAATGCACTGCAGAGGATTGAGCATGAACATCCTGAATCAGTACGAAAATTGTGGAATCCTGACCAGTACCTCGAAGAAGTGCTAAAACCAGATATGCTGCCAATAGATCGTGATTATGCGCTGTCTTTGATTGAGGCCTTTGTAGTTCATAAAGTAATTGATCTGGCCACTTTAGCTGATGATGAGGTCTTAGAAGCTTAATTTTTCCGACCTGTTTTTAGAATAAAAAAAATCAATTCAATTTTAGTTGAATTGATTTTTTTTTTACGGTTTAAATAATGAAAAAATAAAACTCATCTATCATAATTTGACTATTAGGTACAAAGAATAGAGGTTTTGTTTTTGGCAAAATAGAACAGACTTTTAACACAATCCTATTTGAAACCTGTCTTAAAGGTCTGATCCAATTTGTTTTGAATTATTGTTGCTACAACAAGTACCTCGGTCATCTCGGTTAACTGAGTATCTTCCAAAAGCTTTGGATCGTGCGCTTTTGGATTTCTATACATACTGAAAAAACCTTTTATAAAGTTGGCGAATCCTGTATGCTCGCTTACATGACTGTCGGTCTGCAGTACATTAAACGCAAGCATGGGATTTCTGGCAGTTCCCAGACCAAAACAATTGTCTACCAATACAGCTCCATCAGTAGTATATCCGCTTTTTTGCCTCAACTTCTCAGCCACACTTTTTGTTATTTCCAGGATGGCATGAAAGTAATTTTCATTGAGCCATTCTGATTCGCAGTACTGCAGGATGTCGGGATGGATTCCTATTCCATGTACTTTTTCCTTTATCTTTAAAGAGCGTAATTTAGCTTCCGAAATTGTCTTTGCCTTTTCAACAGTCTTGGCGTTTCCTGTTTTGTCAATTTCTATTCCTTCGTAGACCAGCTTCTCATTTATGGCTGTCCTGTGTTTTTCAAATATACTTTCTTCGGTATATCTTTTAGGGCTTATAACCCTGAGAACAAAATTTAATACATTGTTTGCACAGCTGTCTTGTGATTGTTTTGCTTTTAGGGAATAGTAGATTCGGTCAGGTTTGTTAGCACCTTCTGTATTATCGCTAATACCTGAATTATTTAATTGTTCAGTTATCTGTTTATGAGTTAATATTTCTTCTCCAATTATTATAGAGATACTGCGCAATGTATCAGGGTCGAAGCTTTTTATCATAGTGTTGGCAATGTTTGTTTATTGAGGATCTTTTTTATTTTTTAAGGTCTACCAGTCCATGTTCCTATGGTTCTCTATATTCCTAATAGTTTCTTTGATATAGCGGTCAGTAGATTGCTGGCTTACCATTCTTCTTCGGTATGTGGAAACAGATTTTTTATCATAAAAGACGGGAATTCCACGCAGTATATATTGCATTGCGAATAGAGTCCTCGGATCTGTCTGTAAATAGTTATCAAATGCACCAAACTCATCAATTATATTTTTAAATGCTATTTCTGAATTGTCATCAAAACTGTACTTTACATCAGTTTTTGATCTGGTAAGAGTAAATGGAATTGCACCTAGATTATCCATATGGATATAAAACGAACTTCCTTTCTTTAGGAAATTTCCATGTGATGCAGGATTTCGAATCTGTTCTTTTATCTCGTTCAGTTTAGCCAAATGTTTTAAAGCAGTGCTGTCATTCTTAGTATCGAATACTATATTGAATTTTACTTTCCAGTTTGCACCAATAAAGTTTTCAAGATCGGTCGATTTCATGTCCACATGTTTCATAAAAGGTAGAAGCAGGACCATGAGATGTTCAAGCAAACTGAAGTACGCATCTATCATCGATAGCATGTAATAAAACCCTGCTTTGCTCTTGTTGTTTAATTTGATTTCCTGGGATGTCTTGCCTCTGAAAAAAAAATACCTTCCCGAAATACCGGCAAAGTCATTTTCAATTGTAATTAGTCCGGCACCTATCTTTTGACTCATAAGTTGCTGTACAAATCCTTCTGTCAGCGTTTTAGCTTTATTGAGTACGGTAATCACTTCAGCTGCGAGATCTGCGTCATCCTCCTTTTCAAGATAGGTTGAAATTGTAAATCCAAATTTTCTATGGGCTAATACAAAACTCCGATCCTTATAGAAAATTGGTATCTCCCATTTAACCTTTTCAAATAAGGGCAAAATTGGATATTTTTTAATCTCTACAAGCAAAAGATATATGATAAAAGGATACTTTACCTTTAGCTCTTCAGGCAGTTCAATATCATATCTTTTAAGTGATCTGGTCCCATTGCCGCTGTCTTGCCACGGCTCATGATAATTTTCGTCAGGTAAAATGTCCTTTAATAAAAAATTGAGGTTTTTTAATCCTTTCTCCTCGCTGTTATTTTTCATTTTGCTGCTTTAATGATTGTTAGTCGACTATGTGGACATAGGGATTGTGAATTTGCATTTCCCAACGTTCTTCAAAATCATCATATATAAATTCAATTCCTGGTATATCGTTTACCGAACTGAAATCAATTGTTTCGTTGGAAACTTCTTCAATAACCTGAAGATCTGCGCTCATAAGGTACTGGATGCCATTTATCTGCCTGGCTATTAGAGTGGATGTCGTCATATGTATTTCGCCAAAGGTGAAGTTTGGTACTTTTTTAACCATAATATCTCTTCGGGTAGTAACCCTTACCAGCAATTCAAGCCACTCCACTGTATTTGAAGTAGCAAACAATTTATAGTCTTCCTCATTGGCAATAAGATCCCTTTTATAGCTATAGACACTTTTGTCCCAGTCATCGTCTTCAAACTCTTCCCCCAGTTCATTGGCTGCAGAACGTGACCTTATTCCCGCCTGATAGATTTTTACTTTCTTAAGTGACGGAAGTCCGGCCTCGACAAGTATCGAAAGCTCTTCTATGGTTTCAGCCTCGACATCAAGTTCGAGTATACGCATTTTCTTTGCAATACCGTTTAAAACCCACGGAAGGTTAAAGGTATAAAGCTTAGTAATAATTATGGCAGCATTTTCCAACGGGAATATTTCAGACAATGGTGAACCATTAAGCCATTTACTTCTTATCTCATCTTTTGAGGCGCTTTCAACGGTGCTACCATTTTCTACTAGTACCGGCAGATCCTCAAGAATGTTTTCCAGGGCTGAAAGTAGCGCAATTTTAGTTTCAATAATTGAACTGTCATTTTCAAAACTGTTCTGGACAAGATCAATAATGGCATCGAGCCTTTCCTCTATAACAAGATCGGTATTCAGGGGTAGTCCTGATCTAACAATAGAGTTCCATTTTTCTCGGTCGTCACCAACTCTTTGTACTATGCCCCTTATGCGTGCCTGAAGAAATTCTGATACTTCTTCACCAGAGATTGAAGTTTCATTTTCAGCCTGTATGAAGGCAAGGGATCTGGCAAAGAAAGACTCGGTCCATGCAAGGTCAATTTCACCTTCTTTGTTATTGAGCGTCTGTAGAGTAAGAAGGGTATCGTCAATAGAGCCCAGCTTATCTTCAATAGCTTGAGCTTCCTGGCCGATTTCATCCATTCTGTTCTCTGTTATAAGTTCAAGCAGCAGTTCGAAATCAATATGCTGGTCTTCAGCAAGTTCCTTTAATTCAATAATGCTTGATAAAATTCCGCTTTTGGCATGATCAATTCTTTCTTTATCAAAGTATTTTCTTTTGATAGATCTTGTTGTCGCTAAAACATCCTTTTGTGATTTTCCAGTAGTTTCTAATACTACTAATATTTTTCCCTCATGGTCCACAAAAGCCCTTCCGGCCCTTCCGGCGATATTCCAAAAATCCCGTGGTGACAAGGCAGAACCGGCTTGGTGTAACGTAGAAAAAATTACGGTAGATACCCCTAGATTTACTCCCTGTCCTAAGGTCGAAGTAGCAATTATCACAAGGGGCTTGTCGGCTCTCATAAGTCTTTCCAGAGGAAGTCTTACATCAGAATGCAGATCAGCATTATGGCACAGTATTCCCTTGCGGGCAAAATGGAGCCATGGATTGTCAATATCACCATATGTTTCCACGCAAGCCAATTCAAAAGCCCGCCAGTCTGCTGCATTTTTCCACGGATGGTCTTCCGGATCCATGCCAAGGCAGCTGTAATAGGATCGAGCCATCACAAATACAGAAGCTTTCAATCCAACGAATATTAAAACAGATCCAAAGGTTCTGAATTTGTAAGCCGTAGCTGCAATTGCATCATTCTTCGAATCGGGGATAAATCTTACCCTGGTCTGCCGGCCAATCAGGGGCTGGGCTTCTGCAACAATAAAGCGATTATTAAATGAGGATCTTTCTACGTCTTTGCTTACCCAATTCAAATTGACATGACGTCCATTCCATTCCAGAATACCCAGTCTTTCATCTGAAGGCCGCCACTTATCTTTATAAACAGTCTGATCTGATTTCGTGAGCCATAAGGCAAGATCTTCAGAATTTGGAAGAACTGCGGAGAGTAGAAGAAATTTACCGCCGTTCTGATCCATATAGAAGCGGAGCTCCTCGTAAAACATTTCGTTTATAATGTTTCTTTTTTCGGGTCCAAGCAGATGCCCCTCATCAATAATGACGAGCCTGATCTGTTCTATGAGTTCTTCATTCCCTCTTAATATAGCTTTTGCCTTTTCAGGGGTCGCAATAATGACATTGGAATCCTCAATTATTTTTTCGTCAAGTTTGCTGTACAAGCTGCCTCCATAAAGGTGCGACACAGTAATATTTGCATTGTCAAGAATTGGACCAAGCGAGTTTTCAACTTCGAAAGCAAGAGAACGAAAAGGAGCAACATAAAGAACCTTGTTATTTGGATCCTTCAACATGCAGTCCAGAATTGACAATTCTGCGATTCTTGTCTTGCCACTGCTGGTGGGTATGCTAACGATACAGCCATCTGTATTATGGAGAACTTTGTCGAGTGATTTCCGCTGTGTTGTAAAAAGCTCATAAATTCCCCGAGGCTGCATGTACACTAAAGATTCAATATAGCCTATAACCTGAGGGTTATCCATATCGAAATGAGGTCTCAATGAATTCCATAATGATGCCTGGTCGAAGCCATCCGCGATCAATATCAATAATCTCAGCACCCACCAAATCCCCGGATCCGACTCCAGCTCCGCAATTTCCTTAAGATTGCGCAGTTGTGATTTTGCATTGTAAAGCAATTCGGTATTTCCGCTATAAAAATACTTAATAAAGGCGTCTAAAGCGCGTGCTATGACTATTTCATAAATTTTCTTCTGTCCGTCAATATCATTTTCTTCCTGATTCTGAGCAATATTGCCATCATGATAAGTCTCATCGACTAAAATAAGGCTAATTTGTTGGGTAAGGTTTTTAAAATCCCTTAGAAGGAACAAATGTATAAGCCCTGCGATTATCGAATCTGACCTGAATTTTTTAATATTGATAAATGACTTGGAATACTGAAAGCTAACATAATAGGAAAGAGAAGCAATCAGCCCGTAATAATCACTGGTATTGGCTTTATTGGCATCGGCGCTGTGTATAAACTCAAGTAGAGAGGCTCCTTTTTCAAGCGGTTCCACTGCCTCAGAAAAATTTTCGTTTTCTGCAAATGAGCAGCCAAAATTAAGATAGTAAAAAGCAAGGATATTAAGGCTGTCATCATTAATAGTATATGGGGGAAAGTTATCTTTATTTTCTGCCGTATTGAACAGTATATAACGTGCATTTGCCTGCGCCATTAGATTTTGTATGGTATTATCCCTTTCAATCTTGGATAATTTTTCCCGAATTATTTCATTTGTCATAGTGTTTCTGGATTAGCAATCATGGATTCCGCCATTATAAAAGCTTGATCAATGAGAGTTTGGGGATTGTCAATCCCCGCCGATATAAAAATAAGTTCGGGATTATCCGTTGTAAGATGCCTTTCCACGACAGTAGAAGTCTGGGTATTGCTCAATAATAGCCCTGTATAAGTGATATCACCTTTCGATTTTATTTCACTGATTAAAAAACTGTCAAGCAGATCTGCGACAGATTTTGTGGCAGGATCCCGGCTAAGTTCACTGATTAGGAAGGAAAAAGATAATGGCAATTTGTCCTTTCCAAGAGACTCAGTAATATCATCTACTACTTTTTTAACGGGTGTTGTCCTAAATTTTGATTCACCAAGGAATATCTTGAGACTGTCGTTTCCCTTATCATCGGCTATTATATCTACCATAAGGGTATCGTCTCCCTTAATTGCCTGATCAACATTAGGATTGTAGCGTAGTTTGAAGGCTTTAACCAATGATTTTCCTTGGCAGCTTTCAATATATTCAATCAATAATATTTCGGTTGCATTTCCTTTTTTGGTCTTATCTGCCCTTGGAAGATTTCTGTTTTGCTCAGCATATTGTGGAAATCCGGCGTCCCTATATCGCTGCTTTAATCTCTCTATCTTTGTCTGGTCATAGTGATGATGGATCAGTTTTTCTGCAAGCCACTGAATCAAGGCAGGTTCATCGGCCGCTAATTTGCTGGTCAATGCTCGGTGGCATCTGGCATCTGTTGGTTCAAAGTCAGAGCAGTCCATCCATCTTGCAAATTCATGTGGATTGGAAGGGTGGGCTCCTATTAAATCTTCGTGTAGCGACATAGTTTTGTGGTGATTGAATTATCGTATTTACTTTTGACGGTAAATAATGGCTTTTTTTATGCTTTTCAACATTCGTGATGTGCAGTATAAGCTAAATTTTTTGAGGAGCTAACATAGTAAATTTTGGGAATATTTTATAATACTTTTTTAACAATTTTTCTTAGTTAAAATATTGAGAAGCAATGCCTTTGTATCTGTAAAAAAGTTCGGTATCTCAACTAAAGTAAGGGATAAGTCGCATGTAAGAAAGCATACCTTTTTTGAAACTGCATTAAAATATACTACAAAGATAAATTCTCGACGACTTGAAAAATGATGAGGGCACAAATAGAACTAGCAATAACTTCAATTTATACCAATTTTCTAGTCATTTATTGAAGCAAAGTTGTAAAAAAAGGTTTTTATGTGCAGCCTTATCAGCCTAACTTATTTACATCAAAGTTGCTTTGTGTAAATTGGTAAGCATAAGCGAATATGATAAAATATGTTTATGTTAAATATAAGATTACTTCGGAATCGTATTACCTAATAAAAAGTAGCACTAGATAGCTATTTAAACAATCATTATTTCACTCATAAGTCATAAATCTTCAAGCAGATGATTCGAATTTTGCACTTTAAAGTGCAGAAGAAAGATATTTGTTCTGGAAGGGATAAATATAGATTTTTATATGTATAAAATTTTATAGGGATACTGCTTATTTTTTTCAGCGTTTGCCGTCCATAAGTTTTTGAATATCCTCATAATGATAGAACATTAGCCCGCCAATCTTATTATAAGGAAGAGTTCCATTTACTCGAAGGTTTTGCAGTGTTCCGGGTGAGATATTAAGCAGTTTTCTAACTTCGTAGCTTTTGAGCCAGACGCGCGGTTCCTGACCATGCTTGCGGTTGTATTGCTGATACTTGCGTATTTCTTCCAACAGTTCTTTTTTTAATATTTCAAGGTCATCTCGGGTAATCAGATCTACATTCATAATTCTCACATTTACATTAACTGCATCCCTAAGCTGTCACATGAAGCTTTATCCTGCCTAGAGAGATCAAAAATATGGAAGATTAGCGCTTTAACTTAAAACTGCGGAGGATTGGCAGGCATTGGCTTCATTTTACCTTAAGGCTATAATTTTCTTTTGGGATGAGTTTAATTTAGTGGTAGTGTTTTCACTTAATTTTATGCAGAAGAAATGTATCGTATTACAAATGCGGTTGCTAGGACCGCATTTGTATATTTAAGCTTTCGCTAAATCTCTGACTTATTTGCCGAGAGCCGCACTTCTAGATTTCTCATATCCTCACCAAGTTTGCGTTCAACAACCTTTGCATAAACCTGAGTAGTGCGTATGCTGGTATGTCCCAGCATTTTAGAGACGCTTTCTATCGGTACTCCGTTACTAAGTGTTATAGTGGTCGCAAAAGTGTGACGAGCGATGTGAAAGGTCAGCGGTTTGGTTATTCCGCAGATGTCAGCAATCTCTTTGAGATAACCATTCATCCGCTGGTTTGAAATTACAGGAAAAATTGTGCCGTTATTTCGAGCTCTTGGATCATCTCTGTAAATGTCAATTAACTCTGCTGCATGTGGCAAAAGGGGTACGCGGACACCTATATCGGTTTTTGCTCTGCTTGTAGCGATCCAAAGTCCTCCGTCTATTCCTGTAACAATTTTATTTGGAGACAATTCAGCCAGGTCAATATAGGCAAGTCCTGTATAGCAGCTGAAAAGGAACATGTCCCGTACATGCCTTAGCCTTTCGATGCTGATTTTTTTTTCTGCCAAAGCAGAAAGTTCTCTGCTCGTAAGGCACTCGCGTTCTACCTTATCGAAATGCTTTTTAAAACTGGCAAAAGGATCTTTGGCAAGCCAGTCTAATTTAACGGCCATGTTAATCATTTTTCGAAGCCGTTCAATATGTTTCATGATCCCGTTGTTGTTCAGGGGCTTCTGATGATCTTTTGGGACATGATTGAAAAGGTAACGTTCAAAATCTAAAATAAACTTGTAAGAGAGCTGTGAAAGGACAATATCATTTCTGTACATTTTCTCCAGAAGGAATTTTTTGACATAGCGCTGTGTGGTATGGTAGTTTTTCATGGTCCCGGGGGCAAGTTTGTGCAATTGCTGCTCATTATGGTATTCCATCAGTGAAATCAATGTCGGGCTCCTATGGTCCAAGCCTAATACTCTGTCCCGGATTGCAGGGCCGTCAATCGGTAGATCGGTCAGAAGCATCTGCTGGTAGGCATTTATAATCTTCGCCTTAAATTGGTTAAGGAACAGGTTAAGCTCAACTGTTTCTTTCCGGTTTCCTTTTGGCAGGCCTTTTCTCACATCCCATTCATTGGCATTGATAGAACGCTTTACCGAAATCTCAGTTCGTTTTCCATTAACCGTTATCCTGGCACAGATAGGAGCCGAACCTTGCGCCGAGATTTTCTGTGTCTTTAGGTAAAAGAGCACTCCAAATGTTGTAATAGCTGTCTTCATATCTCAAAAATTTAATGTTTCAGATCATCTGTACATTAAATGGATCCCAATAGTGCTAGCTTTTTTAAATGAAACCGTACACTTTTTAGGAGCCATCAAATGTTAAAATTTGAGTACAATAGACTGATAGTTAAATTATTAAATTCATTTCTGGGACCTAAAGGTAAAAAAAGAAAAGGGGTAGCCGAATAGGTCCCATTTTCTTTGATATAACTTGAATATTTTGGAGTTGAATAAAAAGAAAAACCCCTTAAATCATTGGATTTAAGGGGTTTTGACTGCCTTTGAAAGGCTCTTTAGTCGGGGTGGCAGGATTCGAACCTGCGGCCTCCTGCTCCCAAAGCAGGCGCGATAACCGGGCTACGCTACACCCCGAAGATGTATTTTTGTTGTAGTGCCCGAAAGCGGATGCAAAGATATAAATAAATTTGATTTGTAAAAGGAAAAAATGAAAATAAATAAAACTTATTTGAACATAGCTATTTCAGATTTATTTTCGACGTTATTTTTTATAATAAAGATTACATTTGCAACTCAAAAAAACTATTACTATGTCAAATACAATCGAAAAAATTAAATGCCTTATTATAGGTTCTGGTCCTGCGGGTTATACTGCAGCTATTTATGCGGCTAGAGCTAACATGAATCCAGTATTATATCAAGGAATGCAACCTGGTGGTCAATTGACTACAACTAATGAGGTTGAAAACTTTCCTGGTTATGTTGATGGAGTAACAGGACCAGAAATGATGATTCAGTTACAAGAACAAGCAAAACGTTTTGGTGCTGATATTCGTGATGGTTGGGCTACTAAAGTTGATTTTTCTGGCGATATTCATAAAGTTTGGATTAATGATTCTATTGAATTACACTGTGAAACAGTTATTATTTCTACAGGTGCTTCGGCTAAATATTTAGGATTGCCATCAGAGCAACATTACTTAAATATGGGTGGAGGAGTTTCTGCTTGTGCAGTTTGCGACGGATTCTTCTACAGAAATCAAGAAGTTGTAATTGTTGGAGCAGGAGATTCTGCTTGTGAAGAAGCGCACTACTTATCTAAGCTTTGCAAAAAAGTAACGATGTTGGTTAGAAGTGAGAAATTCAGAGCTTCTAAAATTATGGAAGAGCGTGTTCGTAAAACAGAAAACATCGAGATTTTAATGAACCATGATACTGTTGAAGTAGAGGGAGATGGTAATGTAGTGCATGCTATTAAAGCTTTAAACAAAACTACAGGAGAAACGATTGTGATTCCAGCAACTGGTTTCTTCGTGGCAATTGGACACAAACCAAACACAGATATCTTTAAAGATTATATCACACTAGACGAGACAGGTTACATCGTGAATACTCCAGGAACTTCTAATACGAACGTTGCGGGTGTATTTGTAGCAGGAGATGCAGCAGACCACGTGTACCGTCAGGCCATTACTGCCGCAGGTACAGGATGTATGGCTGCATTGGATGCTGAAAGATATTTGGCTTCTAAAGAGTAATTTTTTAGTCACAGTATTCAGTCGCAGTCACAGTTTTCAGTCGCAATCTGAAAATTATATAAAAAAATCCCAATCGTATGATTGGGATTTTTTTTAGCCTGTAAACTGCGACTGCGACTGCGACTGCGACTGAAAACTCTGACTACTTAATCTTCTTCAACAACTTCGCTTCTTCAGAAAAACGAGTCAGTTGTATTGTTGGATTTCCTAAAAGAGAAATTTCTGCTTTATCTCCAACTGCTAAAGAAAGTGATGTTTCGACCAAAATGCTTCCAACACCAAAATTTTCTGCAGTAACATTAGCGTCTTTTAATGTGAATTTTGTTCCTGTAAAAACAGAATTATTATCTAAACGAATAGTGGCTTTTTCGGCAATACCTTCAATAGCAGCAGTTGCTTTTTGGTACAAATCACATTTGAATTTAATGGCAGATACTAGTGTTTTAATAGACGAATATTTGCTCAATTGTAAACTTCCGTCATCTGCTTTTAAGTTTAATTCTGTTTTGGTTTTATCATCTGCAATTAAACTGAATTTTTTTGCATTTACGTTTAGGAATAATTTAGAAAAATCTAAACAATTCATCGTAATGTCGTCCAACTGCAATTCCTGAATTGCATAAACAACTGCCTCATTTTTAGTAATTACTTTATTTAATGATTTGGTGTAAGTTACTTTAACTGCTAATTTTTTGAAAATAGTAGATTCTTTATTGGTATATAATCGAAGGGTTTTTTCTCTTAGATCCATTCCAATGATATCATGAAGATTATCATCGGCTTCAATTTTAATTTCGTTTTTTTCTCCTTGTTCTAAATAAACTTCCAGATTGTCATCGACTTCAAGGGCATCAAAACTGCCAACTTCTTTTACTGAAGTCGTTACAACTTTAGAGCCTTTAATTTTTTCTCTCTTTTGAGCAAAAGTTAATGTTGTAACAAATAATAATAGGAGTAGCGCTGTACTTTTTTTCATTAATTCTAGATTTGATTTTGACAAATATAAAAAAATCATCCACTTGGGGTGAATGATTTCTTTTATATTTAACAGTTGCCTGTTTAGTTTTTGTTTACGTTTCCTCCAGACGATGCAGATTTTTCTACCTTTTTAGGATCACCGCTGTAGTCTATATTTCCTCCGCTCGAAGCATCTGCTTTTAAACTTAAAATTGGGCGTACAGCAAGCGTTCCTCCGCTCGAAGCATCCGCATGAACATCGTTTGCCATTAATCCTTCGGCATCAATACTTCCGCCGCTTGCAGCCGAAACACTAAGGCTTAATGCTTTACCTTCAATTCCTACAGAACTACCACTTTCAGCATCTATTGAAATTCTATCCGATTCCATTTTCATATCCATCGATGCAGCGCTCGAAGCCTCCAATGTAATATCTTCGCCTAAGAAAAGTCCGTTTGTTTCTACTGTTGATGCGCTCGAAGCTTCTATTTTATGAATAGCCGGCAGTTTTACCGTAACCGTTTTGGATGTAATGTTGCGGAAAGAGCTGTATTTGCACTCTATAATAAGTGTTCCGTTTTCTACTTTGGTCACAATTTCTTTTTGTAGATTGTCATCGGCTTCTACTG
This sequence comes from Flavobacterium potami, assembly GCF_020026915.1. Taxonomy (GTDB): domain Bacteria; phylum Bacteroidota; class Bacteroidia; order Flavobacteriales; family Flavobacteriaceae; genus Flavobacterium; species Flavobacterium potami. Next base: position 374,039 of record NZ_JAINUY010000006.1, read on the forward strand.
TAATTTCTGTTTTGTCAGATTGCTCAATAACCAAATCGATTGCATTGCTTACAGAGATATTTTTAAATTCTCCGTTAACGGTTCTTTTTTCTGTTGTAACATTCCCGCTTCCTTCAATTGCATTCATGTTAAAGTTGCATGAAGCAAACAGTAAAGCAGTAATCGTTGCAATTATAAATTTCGTAATATGAATGATTATTTTTATCATGGTTTAGTTAATTTTGATTATCACTCCGTTTTTATCAGTGGTTAGCCTTCCTTTAGTTTTCTTTCCGTTTATAACTTCTTTTCCATTAATTTTAACTGAAACTTCTTTTATAGTGTCAGTTGCATCAATGTTAGCATCATTAATTGCTTCGTTAACTTCGGCATCTATATTCTCATATTCAGTTTCATAGTTGTCATTGTCCTCATCATTAGGACAGTTTAGACATTTTACTTTAGACCCGATAACTTTATAATTGTAATCTCCGTGGTAATTTAATTCGAAGAAATTGTCATCTGAATTATAATAATCCCTAACTGAAGAATCTGGTTTTACTAACTGTCCTTCAGGAAGATAAAGATAGATGTCAACTTCTTGGCCTCTAAATTTGTTCTTTACATCTGTCAGAAAATAGTTATCCAAAATTAAATGATTTCCGTCAACTTGAAACTTGTAATTAATTTTTTCTGCTCTTTTTTTAGCATTTGTAAAAGAATTTCCTCTTGCACTTTTTTCAATCTGCATAAACGGAGCCAATTCGTCTGTGCGTAATACGTGTAAACGAACATCGTTAGAATAAATCAAGTCGTTGTTTGCAGAATCTTGTACAAATTCAAACTCTCTGTAGTGGTTCAAACTTTTTGTATAATAATTGTTGTATTTGAACTTAATGTACAAAGTATCAGAAGGTTTGATTGCTAATATTTTTTTTTCTACTACTTTGTTATCGTGCGAAATTTCAGTTGCCTGTTTAATTCCGATACTTGCCAAAATTGCAATGGAAATAATCCAAAGAGCCAAAAGCGTATATTTTGTAATGTTTCCGATCGATTTTAAGTTTGGAGACAACAGTTTAAATCCTAAAAGTGTTAAGAAGAAAAACGGAATCCCAACTGCAAAGAACATTAGCAAACCAAAAGACCAAAGCGGATATTCGGTAAAGTTTCCAGCTTCGATAAAATTTTGCCAAGGAAAATCAACAAAAAGATTTGTGCCTAAAGTAAAAACACCGATCAATAACATGATTAAAGTTGAAATTCCGCATATGATTAGAATCACGCCTAAAAACTTTGCAAAAACTTTAAAAACCGTCATAACAAAGTCGCCTAATGAACTACTTATTCTCCCAGCTCCCGACTTTACCTGGTTTCCCATTTTATCATAATCTGCATTTTTAAATTTATCAGATAACGAATCAATTTCTTCTCGAACTTTTTTTTCGATGTTTGAAATGGTTACCGGTTCTCCTGTCATTTCCAATTTTTCTGAAGTGGTAACCGCTTCTGGCGTTACAATCCAAAGAACGAAATAAGCTAAAATTCCAGTTCCAAAACCTGCGAAAACGAAGATTAAGAATATGATTTTGATCCAAACAGCGTCGATTCCAAAATAATGTCCTAAACCTGTAGCAACCCCACCAATCATACCTTTTTCTTTGTCACGGTATAATTTTTTGTGTTTTCTTGCACCGTAATTATCAAACGCTTGATTTGGATTTTCTTCGTCTTCAATTCTGTAATCTTCTGGTTGTCCCATTACCGCAATCACTTCGTCAACATCTTTCAGTCCAACAACATGTTTGTCGCTTTTTTGTTTTTCTGTCAATAGTTCAGAAACACGCATTTCGATGTCTTTAATAATTTCATCTTGTCCAGATGAGTTGTTAAGCGATCGTTTGATAGCGTCAAAATAGCGTGTTAATTTTAAGTATGCATCTTCATCTATGTGAAAAAACATTCCGCCTAAGTTAATATTTACTGTTTTGTTCATGACTTATTGATTTTGATTGGTGATTAGTTTTACGGCGTCAGATAATTCTGTCCAAGTTCCGCTAAGTTCGTTTAAAAAAGTTTGTCCTATCTCGGTTAATCCATAATACTTTCGTGGCGGCCCTGAGGTCGATTCTTCCCAGCGATAATTAAGTAAACCGTCATTTTTCAATCTAGTTAACAACGGGTAAACAGTTCCTTCGACAACTAGTAATTTTGCGTTCTTTAAAGTGTCTAATATTTCAGATGTATATGCGTCTTTTTCTTTTAATACTGATAAGATGCAAAACTCAAGAACACCTTTGCGCATCTGTGCTTTTGTGTTTTCAATGTTCATAATTTCATTTTGTTTTTTTTAGATTGAACAATTCGTTTTTTGATTGATGATGATTGCTTCGCCAATTCGAGCAAAGCTCTCGGGTGATTGATGATTGATTGTCGTGTCTATAACTTTTAACCTTTTAATGTCAGACTGAGCGAAGTCGAAGTTCTACTTTATAAAAGGAATCGTAAGAGGATATTTGTATAATTCTCCGTTTGAAGCTTTGATAGAAGCATAAATCACTAAAAAGAATTCAACAAATTTTAAAACTCCAAAAAGTACTACTGCAGTAATTCCAATGCTTAACATTCCGATGTTTGCTTGAAAGTTAAAGTTTCTGATTACAAAATCATGATCGTTAAAAACGGCTTCTATTGGAATATTCTGTAAAAAGACCGTAATAAAAATCGGAATTGCAATAAGTGCTAAAATCAAAGTATAAAGCAATAAGCTCAACTGAAAGTTCAAAGTCTGTTTTCCGTGATGATCTACAAATTCAGATTTATCTCTGTAGTTAGTCCAAATTAGCAGCGGAAAAATATAGTTTCCAAATGGAATTAAATATTGACTTAATGTACTCAAATGAGTAAAGGTTGCTGTATTCTTTTCTGATGTTTTTTCCATGATGAGTGGTGTTGTTGTTTCCATGATTAAAAGTATATAGTAATTTCTTATGCAAATATATGTCTAAAAACAGGTATCTTGTTTTACATAGTACCAAATATTAACAAAATATTAACATTGTAAAAAGTGTAAAATAAACTTTAAATCATTGAAAATCATCTTTAAGTATTGGTTTTGTTGGCTTTTATGTGATATTGTAATATTATATTGTGCGTGCATAGTTTTTTTGTATTTTTACATAAAAAAATAAATCACATGGCACTTTCTGTATCAAAACTTAATAAATTCGTCTTATTCAAATTGCCTTCTGCATACTTTTGTGGAGTTCGTGTAAAAGATATAAATGAAAGCAACTGTACTGTTACAGTAAAGCATAGATGGATTAATCAGAATCCGTTTAATTCGATGTATTTTGCAGTCCAGGCTATGGCGGCGGAGCTGACGACAGGAGCTTTGGTAATTTCTCAAATTCAGCAGAGCGGAAAAAAAATCTCAATGTTAGTAGCCAATAACAAAGGAAATTTCACCAAAAAAGCTACAGGTAGAATTACATTTGTTTGCAACGACGGACATTTAATTGCCAATGCAATCAAGAAAACTATAGAAACGGGAGAAGGGCAAACGTTCTGGATGAAATCGATAGGAACAAACGAAGAAGGTGTTCAGGTTTCTGAAATGGATTTTGAATGGAGTGTTCGTTTGAAATAAAATAAAAAACAGCCTCAGAGATGAGGCTGTTTTTATAGAAAACGTCTGAGTTTATTTTTTGATTATTTTAAAACTTTCACTGCTTCCGTTTTCAAAACTAACTTTAACAAAATAAAAACCACTGGTCAAATTTGAGGGTGATACTATTATTTGTGAATCAGAATTTTTAATATCTTGATTCCAAACTTGTTTTCCACTTCCTTCATAAATTGTAATTTGTACAGGATTTACAGACTTGGAGAACTCCATTGTAAATACTTCACTAAAAGGATTAGGATAAACATTAAATGATTTGCTTGTTTCAAGTTCAAAATCCTCATTTCCTAAACTCGGATCATAAGTTCCGGCTTCATTATTATTTTTATCTAATGAAGTTACAACAATGAATTTGGTATCAACCTGATCCTGAGTCAGCGTAAACTGATTTCCTGCTGTAATTTCGATAATTTTAGAACCGTCATCTTTGTTGGTAACTGCTTCGGCAGCATTATTAAAAGCATAAATTACATATTTTACTGGTAAATCACCATCAGAAGCAGGAGCAGGAGTATCCCAGGTTAAGCTGGTTCCCGTAATTGTAATATTTGCTGGTTTGTTTGGGCAAATCGCATCTTTCCCTGCAATAGGAGGAGCAAAAGACTTATACTTGTATTGTGCCGCGCTCAAATTTGTATTTATTGATTTTGAATTCGTTTTTATAGAAGCATAACTATAAGCAATTTGACCAAATGTAGCATCCATGGATGCTGTTCTATTGTGAATTGTCTGATTTTGTAATTCTTCCGACGCCCAATTGTTGGTATCGTCCATTTTGTAAAAAGCCTGACTTACATATAATTGTTTGTTTCGGGCTTTTATTTCATCATTCCACCATTGTGAAAGTTTTACATAATCTTGTGCTCCTGTGATTTTCCAGTATAATTGTGGAGCAAGATAATCTACTTTTCCCGCGTCTAACCATGCAATCGGATCGTAAAATAAGTCATTGTAAGATGATCCGCCTGTAATTCCTGTCGGTACACCACTTTTCCATATTCCGGAAGGACTTACTCCAAAAACGATATTTTTATTCAAATTGGTATTAATAATCTGAATAGCATCATAAACCATTGAAATCAGCATGTTTCCGTTTTCTCTTCTCCAGTTTGCTAATGTTAAACCGTTCGGGTTATGGTCAATAAATGTCTGATTATCTTGATTGGCAGGAGCTGCTGCCATGGCACCACTTGGATAAAAATAATCATCAAAATGAATTCCATCAACATCATACCTTGTGGCAATATCTTGAATAATGGAAACAATATAGTCTCGAACTTCGGGTAAGCCAGGATTTAATATTTTCAAATTGGCATTATTGGCGGCAGTAATTACCCATGACGGATTTTTGCTTATTGGATGACTTGACGCATTTGCATAAGTACCATTCTTTGCTCTGTACGGATTTATCCAAGCATGAAGATCCAATCCTCTTTTATGCGATTCGGTTATGGCAAAAGTCAAAGGATCCCATAAAGGGGTAGGAGCAAGCCCTTCCGTTCCTGTTAAATAGTTTGACCAAGGTTCTATTGCAGATACATAAAGTGCATCACTTGCAGGACGAACTTGTAGAAATACCGTATTGTACCCATTGTTTCGCAGATTGTCTAGAATTGTAATTAATTCGGCCTGTTGCACAGCGGGAGAAGCTGTTTTGTTTGTAGGCCAGGTAAGATTGAAAACAGAGGGTAGAAAAACACCTCTCAAATCTCTTTTAGGTGTTGTTTTGCTAAATTCTGGTCCCTGTATGCATTGTGCATCTAATAGCAAAAAACTAAAAAGCAGACACGTTGTAATTACAGTTTTAAAAACAGTAAGAGTAGTTTTTTTCATAGTAAATTGGTTTTTAGTGTAGTTATCTGAGGATAAATATATTAAAAAACGCAATTACATTCGCTTTTTTTGCGTTTTATTTCGTTTTTATTTGTTTTTTGAATATAAATAACGCAAAAAAACGCAAATATAGATATGAAAGTTTAAAAGAACAGACATAAAAAAAGACCTCATTTTTGGTGAGGTCTTTTTATCGAAACAGAGTTTCGTTTATTTTTTAACACAACAAGATTTTTTATCTTTTTTGTCAGTTGCTTTTTTACAGCAAGATTCTTTTTTGGCTTTGTCCTTTTTTACAGGTTTTGTTTCCTGAGCGTTTAAGCCAATTGTAAATAAAGCGACGGTAACGATTGTAATTACTTTTGTCATTTTGTATAGAATGTTTTTTGTTAGAAAGATTATAATTGGTGATCCAAATATAAAAACATTCCGTTGAGTTGATTCTTACAAAAAGTTAATGTTTTGATAAAGATTTATTCCTCAGAATAATATTGAGAAACCCATTTATCAAAGTCCGCTTTATATTCATTTTGCGCTTCTTCGAGTATTGAAGTTGCTTCGTCATCGTTTACTGGCTCAAGGTCAAAATTCTCTTTAATCCAGTTTTTGTATTCTTGTAAACCTTCACTTTCTTCGTAATCTTCTTCGTCTTTATAGAAATAAACTTCTTCGTGATCTACAGAGATTTCAGTGTCGAAAGTAAGCAATCGCATGAATTCGAAAATATTTTTAGCTACAACATGATAACCACCTTCGTCTCCAAAAACTATAACAGGGAGTTCGTTTAGCGAATTTCCAGATTCATTATTCCACAAAACATACATCGAACCAGAACCATTTGCTTGTGCGAAAGGCATTAGTTTTTCTAAAAAGCCCTCATCTTCAGACCAGCTTGCAATTCCTGATTTATCATCTTTATATAATCCGAAACCCTGAGAATAATTTTCGAAACCGAGTTCATCGTTTATTTCAAAAAATGAAGTTAGTTCTGGAGTAATTTGATTGTCGAAATTCTTTTTGAAATCTTCTAAAGTCATGATTTTTTTATTTGAATTAATAGCTGATTTAGTCTTATTTCAAATATATAATTTTAATGAATTTAAATGACTTCAATAATTTTAATAAATCGATAATTTCATATAACAATCAAACTAGGTTTGTTATTCGATTTTAGATCTGTAATGTCTTCTTACTAAATATTGAATTAATATTATGATCAATAAAACAGCTAAAAGGAGTAATTCCATAAAAATTAGTCCTACCAATGGCATGCCGCATTTTAATGGTCCATTAGCAGTTAGTCTATTTTCAATGATATTAAATACTAAACAAGAAAAGATGATTTGTAAGATAAAATTGACAAAACTTACTTTTGCAAAATTTAGCTTGATACTTTCGGCAAGATCTTTTGTCCCAAATATAAGTTGAAAAATTGGCGGAAGAATTAGTAATAACAATGGATTCATTTTGTAATATTTGATTTAATTTAAATTGGCTTTTGATGCTTTTTGTCTTTTCAAAATCAATGCCATTTATTTCATCGATCCTTTTTCTATTTTGTCAATTATCCAGTTCTTTTACTTTTTCAAGGAAGACCTCATAGTGAAATGCGCACAGTAAAATGAGCTTATATCACTTATATGGTTTAAAGAAAAAAATCAATAATTCAAATTAACCCCAAATCCAATTCCCATATCGCTGTCATAATGCGTCGTGATTCCGAAGTTTCTGGCAACGATATATTTCAATCCAGCCATATATTCTTTATCGGTGTTCCACATTAAATTCATTCGCAAACGTTTGGCAAGCGGAATATCTTTACGCTCAAACTGAAAACGAACATTTCCATCGGTATACACTTCAACTTGTGCTTTTATAAGCATTGGTAAAGTATATTCCAAACCGGCGCTAAAAACCGAACGATTGTCTTTGGTGTTTTTTTGTCCAAAAAGATTTTGTTCCTGTTCGTCCATTCCCATTCTTCGGTATCTCCAGTCAAAACCAATAAAAGGCATTAACCATTGATTTTTGCCAATATATCTTCCAATATGCGTTTCTGTTTCGTAACCGTGTTCGTCATTATAACCCAATCTCCATTCCGTTCCGATGCTCCATCTGGTGTTACTGAACATCGCTTCACCATCATTTCCATTAGATGCAAAATCATTCTCCGCCATAAAATGAAACATTCTGTCATCCATTTTTAGCATTTTAAAAGCCATTTCAGGATGATGAATCAACGGATTTGGAGCTGAATTTTCATAAGTAAAAATTCGTCCCATTCCCGCCATCATGTGATACAAAATATGACAATGGAAAAACCAATCGCCGTCTGCATTTGCCTGAAATTCGATGGTATCGGTTTCCATTGGCATAATGTCAATCACGTTTTTTAATGGAGCATAATCGCCATGTTCATTCAAAATTCTAAAATCATGTCCATGTAAATGCATTGGGTGACGCATCATCGAGCCATTGTACATTACAATTCGAACGTTTTCTCCTTTTTTAATTAAAATTTTATCCGTTTCAGAAACTACTTTATTGTCTAAACTCCAAACGTAACGATTCATATTTCCTGATAAAGTGAAACGCAATTCCTTTACAGGCGCATCTTTTGGAAGATTAGTTTTGAAGGGAGATTTTAGCATTCCGTAATTTAAGGTTACAATTCAGAAGTTTCCGTGCTATCACTTTCCATTTTCATTCCTTCCATATTATGATTCGAATGATCCATTGCTGGTTTTGCATTTTCATCTTCACCTGAAATTTCGGGATACATTACGGCATTCATGTCCATTTTATTCAAAGACATATTCATGCCCATATCGTTCATTTCGCCGTTCATTTTCATCATATCGTTCATCATTTTCATCCCTTCAAAATATTTTAATTTAGAAAGATGATGAACGGGTTGTTTCTCGCCATTTCCTAAAAACAAAGATGCAGATCCCGTTCTATCTTCGGCTGTAGCCAAAAAAGCAAACGATTTATTGTTTTCTGGAATCGTAACCACAACATCATAAGTTTCAGAAACGGCAATTATCAAGCGATCGACTTCTACGGGTTCTACATCATTTCCGTCGCTGGCAACAACAGTGATTTTTCCTCCGCCATAAGTTAGCCAGAAATAACTCGAAGCGCCTCCGTTTGCAATTCTTAAACGGACTTTTGAACCAGGTTTAAAATCGGAAAGCTGTTGTTCATTTTTTCCGTTAAGCAGAAACTTTTCATAATAAACATCGCTGACATCCATTGCATTCATTCGTTTCCATTCGTTGGTGACTTTGGTCGAAAAATGACCTTGTTTTATAGCTTCAGCATAACTTTGTGTTGTTCCTTTTTTAATCGCAAACCAATCGTTGGCATTGTGCAACATTCGCTGAATATTCTCAGGTTTCAAATCTGACCATTCGCTTAGAATAACAGGAATCGTTGGCAAATCGTCAATTCCTTTTCTGATAGTAGAATCGTCTTTTTTCTTATTGATGATAAAAAGGCCATACAAACCAATTTGTTCCTGTAAACCAGAATGGCTGTGATACCAATAGGTTCCGTTTTGAATAATTGGAAAAGTATATTTATGAGTTGTTCCTGGTTCAATCGGCATTTGAGTCAAATATGGAACTCCATCTTCTTTATTAGGAAGAAACAATCCGTGCCAGTGCATTGAAGTCGTTTCTTTTTTCAATTCGTTATGCACATAAATTTCTGCAATATCGCCTTCGGTAAAAGTTAAAGTAGGCATCGGAATTTGTCCGTTTACGGCAATCGCACGTTTTTCTTTACCTGAAAAATTGACAATCGTATCGCGAACGTGCAGATCGTAACGCACTCCTTTTTGGGCTTTCAGCTGAAAAGCGATTAAGAAAAGTATAAAGAGGTATTTGATTTTCATGATAAATTATAATTTTAAATCGTTGGTCTACATTGAACACAATTTATTTTTAACACATAGAAACATAGATTTTTTTGTCTAAAAAGAGAGAATAAAAGAAACTAGTTTCCACACATAGCGCTATGTGTATTGCAATAAGTGAAACGCCTTTACGCACAATACAAAGCTATGTTTCTATGTGTTGAAATAATTACGTCCAACCTATAATTTTAGATTTCTCAATCGCAAAGCATTTACGATTACCGAAACAGAACTCAAACTCATTGCAACCGCAGCCAACATCGGCGAAAGCAAAATTCCTAAAAACGGAAATAAAATTCCTGCTGCGATTGGCACTCCCAAAGTATTATAAATAAAAGCAAAGAATAAGTTTTGTTTGATGTTTGACATTACCGCGTGGCTCAAGTTTTTGGCTTTTACAATTCCGTTTAAATCACCTTTTACCAAAGTGATTTTAGCACTTTCAATCGCAACATCAGTTCCAGTTCCCATCGCAATTCCTATATTCGATTGAGCCAAAGCAGGCGCATCGTTGATTCCGTCTCCAGCCATTGCGACCACTTTTCCTTGCGCTTGAACACGTTCGATTTCTTTCAATTTATCTTCAGGAAGACAATCAGCTTTAAAAGAACTCAAATGCAATTGCTCAGCAACAGCTTTTGCTGTGTTGTGATTATCTCCTGTCAGCATAATTACTTCAACACCTTGATCGATTAATTCCTTGATCGCTTTTGCGCTGTTTTCTTTGATGGCATCTGTAATGGCAACAAAACCTAAAACCTCTTTTTCAATAGAAATATACGAAATAGTTTTTCCAAGATTTTGTTCGGCAGTTACTTTATTTTCTAAATCTGAAGAAACAGAAACTCCGATTTCATCCATTAACTTTTTATTTCCTAAAGCGACTTTTTTGCCTTCGATATTTCCAAAAACGCCTTTTCCAGCAATGGTTTCAAAACCTTCCACATCTTTTAACGAAGTATTTTTTTCTTTTGCAAAATAGACTACAGCTTGCGCTAAAGGATGTTCGCTATGCTGATTTAGAGAAGCAATGTTCTGAAGCAGAAAATCTTCATCATTATTTATGGCATATATTTTTTCTACAGATGGTTTTCCTTCGGTAATTGTTCCTGTTTTATCGGTAATTAAAACATCAATTTTATTCATGTTTTCTAGGGCTTCGGCATTTTTTATCAAAATTCCGTTTTGAGCACCTTTTCCAACACCAACCATTACTGACATTGGAGTTGCTAGTCCAAGTGCGCAAGGACAAGCAATAATTAGAACCGCAATTGCATTAATTAATCCATAAACATAAGCAGGTTCTGGACCGAATTTCGCCCAAGCAAAAAAGGTTAAAACTGAAATAATCACGACAGTCGGCACAAAATATTTAGAAACGCGATCGGCTAATTTTTGAATTGGCGCTCTCGAACGGCTCGCATTATTTACCATTTCAATAATTTGTGAAAGCATGGTTTCTGAACCTACTTTTTCAGCAATCATTACAAACGATTTTGTTCCGTTTATTGTTCCAGAAATTACAGCATCGCCCGTTTTTTTGTCAACAGGAATTGGTTCTCCCGTAATCATAGATTCGTCTATACTGCTTTCACCATTCGTTATTTTTCCGTCAACAGGAATTTTTTCTCCTGGTTTTACACGTAATAAATCGTCTTTTTTGATATTATGAATAGATATTACTTTGTCAATTCCGTTTTCTACTAAAGTCGCTTCGGTTGGCGCTAATTTTAATAATTCTTTGATTGCTCCATTCGTTTGCCCGTGCGCTTTGGCTTCTAATAATTGTCCTAATAAAACCAAAGTGATAATTACAGTCGCAGCTTCAAAATACAAATGAATGGTTCCGTGATGCGATTTGAATTCTGATGGGAAAATATCTGGAAAAAACATTCCAACGATACTGAATAAGAAAGCAACACTTGTTCCAATTCCGATTAGCGTAAACATATTCAGATTCCAAGTCACAATTGATTTGTAAGCGCGAATGAAAAACATCCAACCTGCATAAAATAAAACAGGAAGTGAAAAGAGAAACTGAACCCAATTCCATTTTTCGATTGACATTATATTATAAAGCGGATTATTCGGAATCATTTCTGACATTGAAATAATGAAAATTGGAAGCGTAAACAAAATCGCGATTTTCATTTTTTTCAATAAATCAGAATAAGTTTTGTTTTCTTCGCTTTCAGAAGCTTGCATCGGAACCAAATCCATTCCGCAAATCGGGCAATCACCTGGTTCGTTTGAAACAATTTCTGGATGCATTGGACAAGTAAATTGTGTTGCTGTTATCGCTACTTGTGGCACTAAATCCATTCCGCAAACTGGGCAATCTCCTGGTTTGTTATACGTTTTGTCGCCTTCACAATGCATTGGGCAGTAATAAACGCCATTTGCACTGAGTTGTGTTTTTTTAGGTTTTGATTTATGATGACTGTGATCGTGATTCTCTTTTTTATGACCTGAGCAGCAAGATTTAGCTTCGCCATGATTTTTAGGAGAATCCATTTCAATCGTATAATTTCCTGCAGCAGCTAAAATTTCTTGGAATTTTTCTGTCGGAACATGTTTCTCCATTGTAATCGTAGCCGTTGGCGGATTCAAAGTTACTTCTGCCTGAACGCCTTCAACTTCGTTCAACGTTTTTTCGACTTTGGTTCGGCATCCATTGCACGACATTCCTGAAATTATATATTGATGAGTCATTGTATTGGTTTTTAAGTATTACAATGCAAATTTCCTAAGTAAGTCCGAGTTCGGTTTGTATAATTTTGTGAATGATTTGTAAGATTTACAAAATGCTGTTTTTTTAACCGCAAAGGGCGCAAAGATTTACGCAAAGCACGCTAAGTTTTCTTTATTTCAGAAGTTTTTAAAGTTCGCAAAGCTTTGTCTTAGAATATCTTTGCGTATTCTATATAAAACATAGCCCAAGGTTTCAACCTTGGGTACGTATCGTGTTCCAATCTTTGTGTACCCAAGGTTAAAACCATGGGCTATGTTCTGAATAAATTGCGAAATAGCTTTATAAAAAGTTAGCCACAGATTAAAAAGATTAAAAGGATTTTTAAATCTGTATTAATCTGTGTAATCTGTGGCTAAATAAAACCTTTGCGAACTTTGCGTAACTCTTAGCGTTCTTAGCGGTTAAGCAAAAAAAACTATATATTCTCAATCTGAATACGCTTTTTATCTTTTGATTGTTTGAAAGAAGTAGGAGTAAAGCCTGTGATTTTCTTGAATTGATTGCTCAAATGCGCTACATTGCTGTAGTTAAGAATATCGGCAATTTCGCTTAACGAAAGCTCATTGTAGATCAATAACTCTTTTACTTTTTCAATTTTTTGGCTGATGAAATACTTTTCAATTGTGGTGTTTTCAATTTCCGAAAACAAATTGCTTAGTGAATTATAATCTTGATTCAGGTTTTCAGCCAAATAATCAGACAAGTTGATTTTGAGATCGTTGTTTTTATGATGTACCAAATCGACAATTAGATTTTTTATTCTTTCAACCGTTTTTGTTTTTTTATCATCAATTAAATCAAAACCTAAAGCTTGAAGGTTTTCTAAAAGAACTTCTTTTTGTTCGTCGCTGATTTCTTGTTCCAATTCTACTTCACCCAATTCCACAGCAATAGTTTGAAGTCCGAGTTTTTCCAACTCAGACTCCACAACCATTTTGCATCTCGCGCACACCATATTTTTGATGTAGAGCTTCATATTTATTTGATCGTTTCTACCACGTTTCCGCAAGTCAACATCGAAGAACCGTAGTACGGATTCTTAACTGCTTTTTCTTTGCTTAGCCAATCAGCGTCTGCCATTGGGCAATATTGTTTGTAGATTGGCTGATCTGGACTTGAAACTTTTATTAAATCGTAAGTGCTTTTCGATAAAGATTTAAAAGTCTCACGTTGTTTTTTAAGATCTGTTGTAGACGAAATACTTTTAGCATCGGCAGTTAATTTTTTAACCACTTTCATCCAAACTGTATGTTCGTTGCTTTTTAGTTTGTCCATTTTTACTGCAGAAATTGCTGTCAATAAAGTTGCAGCTTTCGCTGAAGTCAATTTGCTGTCACTTTTAATAAGCGCATCTTTTACATTAAAATAAGCATCATAAACAGATTGAAGCTGACTTGCATCAACGATTTCTGTCGTTCCTGATTCTGATTTTACTGTATTTGCTTGAATATTATTTGCACTAAAAACTACTGTTAGTACTGTTGCTAAAGCTATAATTGATTTTTTCATTGTGTATAATATTTTAGGTAAAGGATTTAATTTCCTTTAAAATTAATTAAAAAAAGTTGATTTCGAAAAGGCCCAATATGGGCTGTCATAAATACGATAATTATATTTTCGGCTTCAGCCAAATAGAAGTAAATCCAGAAGAAATGGTAGAATTACTGTAAGATGCAATCGTGTTTTTTAAAGAAAAATTGAAAACATCATTTTGTAAATCAAATTCGTTTGAAGTCAAAATAATGAATTGCAATGCAGAAGTTGTACAGCCAGAATGACGGCATTTTCCATCACAATTGTGTTTTTCGTGTTTTGACGTTTTCTTTTCACAGCATTTTTTAGAACAGCTGTTTTCTTCTTTAGGGGCAATTTCTTTATGATTTCCCATATTGCATGCGTAAGTATAACCTGGATTCAAAAAGAAACTAAGTGTTATAAAAAGCAGTATGATGTGGATTTTCTTTTTCAAAGAAATTGTTTTTGAAGTACAAATTTAGTTAAAAATGTTCGAGGAAATTACTTTTTAAGATTTCGATAACTACAGTTTCTTAAAATCGGTTGGTTTCATGTTTTTACGTTTTTTGAAATAATTCGTCAAATGACTTTCATCCGTAAAACCAAATTCGTACGCAATTTGTTTAATCGGCAATTGATTGTTGTGGAATCTTTTTTCGATTAAAGTCGTTCTCAAATTATGAATATATTCCCGATAACTGATGCTGAATGTTCTCTTAAAATAAGCACTAAAATACGTTTGAGCAATATTGAAATGTTCAGCAATCACTTTTACTTGAACCAATTTCGGCTGATAAATATTCTGATGAATGTAATTGGCAATTTGTTCATTATCCAAATGATTTGATTGCATCTGTAGATTCATACCGCGAATAGTTTCTTTAATCAAACCAAAAATCGAAAGAATTTGATAGAAAACAATAGGTGAAGAAGTCACATCAATATATTTATCGTAAGTAACAATGTTTTCGACTGTGTTTTTTAGAATCGTTTTGCAAGGTTCATCAAATTTCAAAACGGTTTCTTTCAAGATTTTGTCCCGCATGAAACTTTCTGGAGTATTGACTAAGAATTCGTCGCAAGTCAGATTTTGTTTGGAGTTGAAATAATTATCTGTGAATTTGATGAAAATGAATCGCGTACTTTTCTTTATATCAAAATAATGTTCGTCATCTGGCGAAATAACAAATAGATCTCCCGCTTTATAAGGGAGCAGATTGTTATTCAAATGATGAATACCGCTTCCTTTCTTGATATAAATGATTTCATAATAGGTGTGAGTATGCGGAGGAAGATGAAATTTCTCTTCTTCAAATTCATCAAGAACAAGCGTTTTAAACTGATTTAATTTCGGCATGACTTAAATATACAATTTTATGTCGCAAATTTACAATTTTTTTGAAGGTTAACGGTGTTAATTTTGCGTCGTAGAAATCTATTCCTTTCTATAATAAATCAAAATGAAAAAAAGTCTTATTGCACTCTCTTTAGGAGGGTTAACCATTGGTATTACAGAGTTTGTAATGATGGGATTACTCCCAGATATTGCTTCAGATATGAAAGTTTCCATTCCGGTTGCTGGATATTTAATTTCGTCTTATGCACTTGGAGTTGTTATTGGAGCGCCACTATTAGTAATCGCAGGAAGAAATTATGCGCCTAAAAAAATGCTTTTAATTTTAGCTTTAATGTTGGCTGTTTTTAACGCATTGTCAATTATTGCTCCTGATTATAATGTTTTATTTGCTTCTCGATTTTTATCTGGATTACCACACGGAGCATTCTTTGGAGTGGGAGCGGTAGTCGCAAGCCGTTTGGCAGACAAAGGAAAAGAAGCACAGGCCATTTCTATAATGTTTGCAGGTTTAACGATTGCTAACTTAATTGGTGTGCCAATCGGAACTTATATAGGTCACCATTTTATTTGGCGTTATACTTTTATATTAATTGCGATTGTTGGCCTGTTGACTTTTTTGGCTATTTATTTTTGGATGCCAAATCTTGAAAAAGGTGAAAGTGTAAACATGAAAACACAACTTCAGTTCTTTAAGAAAACAGAAGCTTGGTTAATTATAGGAATCACGGCAATTGGTTTTGGAGGATTATTTGCTTGGATAAGTTACATTGCTCCACTTTTAATTAATGTATCTAAGTTTTTGCCAGAAGATGTTTCTTCTATTTTGATCTTAGCTGGATTAGGAATGGTTGTAGGGAATTTTGTGGGAGGAAAATTGGCAGATAAATATTCACCAGCACCAACCGTATTGGCGCTATTATTTGTGATGGTGCTTGATTTGTTGATGGTTTACTTTTTCTCTTTCAATCAATACATCTCATTGTTTTTGACTTTCTTAACAGGAGCAATATCTTTTTCAGTTATTGCACCAATCCAAATGCTAATGATCAAAACGGCTAAAGATGCAGAGATGATTGCATCAGCTGCACTTCAAGGGAGTTTTAATATTGGAAATGCTTTGGGAGCTTTCTTAGGTGGATTGCCTTTAGCAGCGGGTTATAATTTTGCGTCACCGAATCTTATTGGTATTGCAATGGCTATGACCGGAATGATTATTACTTTCATACTGATGAGGTTACATCGAAAGCAAGTACAGTTGCAGCGTATTTAAAGATTTAGAATTTAATTTTCTGAGCCCTTAACGTTTGTTTAAGGGCTTTTTTGTGCTTGTATTTATAGAAACTTATAGTCAAAATTACCTTTTCTTTTATTTGTAGTTATCTATTTATAGGTAAAATCAGTATAAAATTGGAATTGTAAAGTAATTATTTTCTAATTTTTTTAGTTTTATTTTAACTTTTTAAGTGTAAAAACAACACCTAATAATTTCGCAATGAATATTCATGTAATCGATTGTTTTTTTTGCAAAAAGCAAATCAAATCGAGGATTAATAATAATATATTTAATATTTTATATTCATTAAAATTGTATATCTCACATAAAAAAGTGTTTATTTTTTTGATATGTAATTTTTTTTAGGACTTTTTTATGAAAAATTATTTTTCATTTAAAAAAAATATCTATGTTTGTGTAATCGATTACAACTTTTTTTTCACATCTTCGAAATCGATTAAGTTATAAGAATTGAACAAGAGTGAAAAAACAATCTATTTGTTAATATTTATAAAAAATAATAAACCTGTAATAATTAAAAGAATGAATTGAAAACAGACACAAAAAACCACTTAAACCACAACTAAAAACTATTAATAACTTAAACAATCAACCATGAACTTTAAAGAACTATTAAACAAAGGAGCAGATTTTTGCTTTAAACTTGTTTTCTTACTGTGCTTATTGATCGGAAGTCAAGTACAAGCACAGACTACCACCATAGAGGGAACCGTGAAAGATGCTGCGGGACTTTCTCTGCCGGGTGTAAATGTCTTGGAGAAAGGAACCAAAAACGGTACCTCGACGGACTTTGACGGTCACTACAAAATTAAATTAACCAATCCGAAAGCGGTATTGAGTTTTTCATTCATCGGATTTAAAAGTGTTGATGCTTCTGCAGATGGAAAATCTAAAGTAAATGTAACTATGTCTGAAGATTCGAACAGCTTAAATGAAGTTGTTGTTATCGGATATGGAACTTCAAAAAAATCTGATTTGACGGGAGCGGTTTCGACTATCTCAGGAAACGATTTGAAGAAAGTTCCAGTGGCAAATGTCGCTGAAGCTTTAACAGGTCGTATTGCCGGTGTGCAGGTTACAGCTTCTGAGGGATCTCCAGATGCAGATATAAAAATTAGAGTACGTGGAGGTGGTTCTCTTACTCAAGATGCTTCGCCTTTGATTATCGTGGATGGATTTCCAATCAATAATATGAATGATATTTCTTCATCTGATATAGAAACAATGACTGTTTTAAAAGATGCGGCTTCAACTGCAATCTACGGATCTCGTGGTGCGAATGGAGTTATTCTTATTACAACAAAAAGTGGTAAAGATGGGAAAATGGCAGTAAACTTCAATATGTTCTATGGTATGAAAACTATGGCGAAAGGAATTGATGTTTTATCTCCAGAAGATTATACAAAATGGCAATATGAGTATGCTTTGCTTTCTCAAACAGGTACAAAAGTGGCTTCTGATCCAACTTCATATACTCGATATTTTGGAAACTGGCAAGATCATGATATGTACAATGGTTTAAAAGGAGATAATTGGCAAAAACAAATTTTTGGTCGTAGAGGTGAGGTGCAAAGCCGTGATTTAGGAATTAGAGGTGGGACAGATAAACTTAATTATAATTTTAACTACGCTCATTATGATGAAAAAGCAATCATGATTGGTTCAAATTATAAAAGAAACAACCTTGCGTTGGCTTTAAAAAGTAAAGTGAGTGATAAAATTGATGTTGGTTTTACTGTGCGTTATTCTGATACAGAAATCGATGGTGGAGGTGTAAACGAGCAAAATGAAAAATCTTCAGCAGATTCACGTATGCGTACAATTGTTGGTTATGCACCACTTCCTGTATCAGGTTTAACTTCAGAAGACGTGGCAGGAGATGGTTCAGATCAATTGATAAATCCTTTCTCATCTGTTTCTGATAATGATCGTCAACAGTTTCGTAAAAACTTTAATATGTTAGGAAGTTTTGGATGGGAAATTATAGATAATTTAAAATTGAAAGTTGATTTAGGTCTTGACAATTTCAACACTTTGGACTATCGTTTTTATGGGCTTACTACTTACTACGTAGCTAACTCTCCAATTGCAACTTTACAAGATATGCCTGCAATGATTATGGGAGATAGTAAAGAAAGACGTTTTAGAAACGCTAATACATTGAATTACGATTTCAAAAAAATAATGGGTGAAAACCATCATTTGAATGTTCTTTTAGGGCAAGAAAGTATTACTTATAATTCAAATAATGTAACTACTACAATTCACGGTTATCCTACATTTTTTGATTTCGAAAAAGCAAAAACACTAACAAGTCAAGGAACACCACAAGCGGTAGATAATTACTATAATCCAGATGACAAACTGTTGTCATTCTTTGGTCGTGCTAATTATGATTATAAAAACCGCTATATTTTATCGGCTACTTTTCGTGCAGATGGATCTAGTAAATTTTTAGAACAAAACCGTTGGGGGTATTTTCCAGCTTTTGCAGCAGGATGGAAAATTTCTGAAGAGAGTTTCCTTAAAGGTAAATCATGGTTAGATCTTTTAAAATTGAGAGCTAGTTATGGTGAAGCAGGTAATAATAATATTCCGGTTGGACAGCAAATTCAAATTTTCCAATCTACTCCAACAACTTGGATTAATGGAGTTACAAGTGTTTGGGCGCCTTCAAAAACAATGCCTAATCCAGACTTGAAATGGGAAACTACAGTAACGCAAAACGTTGGTTTGGATTTCGGTTTTTTCAAAAACCGCTTGAGTGGTAATTTCGATGTTTACAAAAATGTTACTAGCGATTTATTAATCAATTTCCCGGTTCCAGGATCTGGATATGATTTTCAATATCGTAACATGGGAGAAACACAAAATACAGGTTTTGAAGCTACGATAAATGTTGTTGCTATTGAAAAAGCGAAGTACGGTTTGAACTTTTCATTCAATATGTCAGTAAACAAAAACCGTATTAACTCATTAGGGGTTATGAATAATTTTGGAGCTGCTACAGGTTGGGCTTCTTCACAAATTGGGGATGATTATCTAATATCAGTTGGTTCTTCATTAGGTACTATGTATGGTTACAAGAATGATGGAAGATATGAAGTTTCTGATTTTGATTATGTTGGAGGAAAATATGTTCTGAAAACTGGAGTAATTCCTACGGCAACAACTTTAGTAGGAGATGGAAGTTCTATTAAACCGGGAGACATGAAATTAAAAGATGTTAACGGAGATGGTAAAGTAGACATAAACGATAAAACTATTATTGGAAACGTAAATCCTAAAAGTTCAGGAGGTTTTGTTATTAATGGAAATGCTTACGGATTTGACTTAATGGCGGCTTTTAACTGGAGTATTGGTAATGATATTTATAATGCTGATAAAATTGAATTTTCTACAGCAAATGCTTCAGGAAGATACAAAAATTTAAATTCGACTATGGCAGATGGAAAAAGATGGACCAATTTAGATCCTGTTTCAGGTCAATTGGTAACAGATAATCCTGACGCATTAGCAGCACTTAATGCTAATACAACAATGTGGTCTCCATATATGAGAACTGCTATATTTACAGATTGGGCAGTTGAAGACGCATCATTTTTAAGATTGAATACTTTAACATTAGGGTATACAACTCCAGAGATGTTTACATCTAAACTTGGAATTTCTAAATTAAGATTCTACTTAACAGCAAGCAATGTTTTTGTTTGGACTAACTACTCAGGATCTGATCCTGAAGTTTCAACGAGAAGAAAAAATCCACTGACACCAGGGGTTGATTCAAGTCCTTATCCAAGAAGCAGACAAATGATTTTTGGAATGAATCTTAATTTCTAATTTTAAATTATTACAAAATGAAACATAAAATAATAATAGCGGGATTGATTATTTCGGCTTTATTTAGTTCTTGCCAGCAATTTGAAGACGATTATTTAGATACAGATGCACCATCAACATTAGATCCAGCCTTGATCTTTTCTGAACCAGCACTTGCAAAAGGTGCGGTTGATGGAATAAAAGTACCATTTGCAGAGACTAACTCTTACAGAGGAAGATTCTTGCCATATTATGGATTAAATACGGATACAGAATGGTATAACACTTCGCAGACAGCGGGAGACAAAGCAGATCTATGTGTGTACGATGCTAAGCCAAGTAATACGGAGATGAATACAACGAATAATGCTTATTCAATGATGTTTTCAGGTATTGAACGTGCCAATGTTTGTATTAAGGGGATGCGTCAATATGGTGATCCTAAACCAGGAAACGAAATGGGACAGCTTTTAGGAGAAGCTCTAACATTAAGAGCAATTTACTACGCTGACTTGCTTAAAGCATGGGGAGATGTTCCTGCTCGTTTTGAGCCTATTACAACGGCAACTTTATATTTGCCTAAATCAAGTAGAGATGTTATTTACAAGCAATTAATCGCGGATTTAGGAGAGGCTTCAACATTGGTTGCATGGCCTAATGCAACTTCTTATACAAGTACTGTAGAGCATGTGAACAAGGCTTTTGTAAAAGCATTTAGAGCACGTTTGGCTTTAGTAGCAAGTGGATTTCAACAATATCCTGACGGAATAAGAAGAAGTACAGATCCAGAACTTTCTGTTGCTAATATGTATGCATTAGCATTACAAGAATCTCGTGAAGTGATTGCAAGTGGTTCTGCTCGTTTAGAATCTACTTTTGAAGGATTATGGAGAAAATACAATCAAGAAATTACTACTGCTGGTGGAGAATCTCTTTGGGAACTTCCATTTGCAGACGGTCGTGGACGTATGTTGTTTACGTTTGCAGTAAAACATACTTCTGCAAGTGATCAATTCCAGCAAAATGGGGCAAATCGTGGAGGAGTAGCAGGTCCGTTGCCGTTTGTTTTCTATGATTATGACCAAACAGATTTACGTAGAGATGTTACTTGTGTACCTTACAAATGGGGGACTGCAGTAGCGGGTACTCCTTATCCTATTGCTAAACAGGAATTAGCATCATTGGATACTTGGTGTTTTGGTAAGTACCGTTATGAGTGGATGACACGTAGAGTTACTTCAGATAATGATGATGGTGTGAATAAAATGTATATGCGTTATGCAGAAGTACTTCTTATTGCTGCTGAAACGGCAAATGAACTAGAAGGTCCTGGTGCAGCAATGCCTTATTTGAAAGAAATTAGAAGAAGATCATTTTCTTCAGCAGATCAGGCTGTAAAAGTTGAAAACTATGTAAACTCTAAAAGCAGTAAAGAAGCAATGTTTAATGCGATCGTTGATGAAAATAAATTTGAGTTTACTGGAGAAATGGAGCGTAAACAAGCGCTTATTCGTTGGAATTTGCTTAAAACAAATCTGGATCTAGCTAAACAAAAAATGGCAAACTTATCTGCTCGTACTGGCGAATATGCAGATGTACCTTCAATTTTATACTATAAATATAAATCGGATAATGTAAGCTTGGATATTTATGGATTAAATAGAGGAGAAACTACAAATCCTGGAGCAACGTATACTTCTTTTGCATGGACTTGGACTGGTACCGCAGCAGATACAAAGGTGAATTCATTATATAAAACGGGAGTTAACCCTGATAACAGACAATACTGGCCAATATGGCAAGTGTTTCTTGATGGAAGTAATGGTCAGTTAAAAAATGATTTTGGTTATTAAAATCCTTAATAAATTAATAAGTTATTACGATGAAAACAAAATATATATTTAGAGGACTAATAACCCTATTATTACTTGCAATTTCATTTTCAAGCTGCGAAAGTTATAATGAAGAGTTATTAGACGGTATTGGTAATACAAGAGAATTTTCTCCAATTGGACTTAAAGCTACAATTAGAAATTCAACTACAGTTGAATTAACTTGGACTGCTAAAAGTGATGAAAATGCAGACCATTATGTGGTAGAGTTTAGTCCAGATGATCCAGAATTTAAGACTATTTTTAAAACGTTAAATGTGTCACTTTCGCAACTTCCGATACAAGTACCTTTGGAAGGAGAAACTACCTATTCTATTAGAGTAAAAGCTGTAAGTGCTGCGGGTATTGCCGATTCAAATTGGTCGGTTACTACGGCGACAACATTATCGGAACAGATTTTTTCGCCAATCAGACCAGAAGAGATCGAAGCAAATTATTTGACTTTGAGATGGACACCTAATAGTAATGTAACTCAAATTTTAGTTCAACCAGGAAACATAACGCACACTATAACAGCAGATGAAAAAACAGCTGGAGTTGCAATTGTCAATGGATTAACAGGAGAAACAGATTATACTGCTACTTTGAAGAATGGAACCAAAACGAGAGGAATACTAAATTTTACAAGTGGTGTTGATCTAACAAGAGGTATTGTGGTAAATCCTGGAGATGACTTAAATGCCAAGATAGCTCAGGCAACAGCGGGATCTAGATTGTTACTTATGCCAGGTCTTTATCAGACAACTGGAGAGATCATTTTAAATAAAACACTTATTATTAGAGGTGTAAGACCAGAAAACAAACCAAAACTGAATGTAAAATTCACTATAAATGCTGGTCTTGTTAATCTTTCTCTAGTAGATTTAGAATTGGACGGAACCGGACTAACCAATGGTGCAGTGATAACTGTTTCCGGAGCTTCTAATTATGGGGATATTTTAATCAGTAAATCTACAATTCATGATTACACAAGAGCTTTAATTGCAGCAAGTGTTTCCAATTCAAAAGTAAATTCGTTTACTGTTGATAACAGTATTGTTAGGTCGGTAAATACAAATGCTGGGGCTGATTTTATCGATTTTAGAAATACATATGTAGCTAGTATTGTACTTAAAAACAGTACGTTTGATACCTGTTCTACAAGCCGAGATTTTGTTAGGGTAGATGCTGTTCTTCCTGCATCAGGAGGTTTCTCGGGTACTGGTTTAAAAACTACCACTTTAATACAAAACTGTACGCTGTATAATGTTTCAAACTTAGCAGCACCAAAAAGAATCTTGTATGTGAGGTTTTTAGATAACAGTTCGACTGTAATGAATACTTTGATTGTATCAACATCAGCTATTTATACGAATCAACCAGCTACAGAAACGCCTATATTTAGTAAAAATTACTACTATCAGGCAGCAAGTTTTATGGATGCTAGTATTGCTTCAAATAAACCTGATGCGTCTGGAATCACTGCAAATCCGCAATTTGTGAATGCTGCGACAGGAAATTTCAAAGTTCAAAACCAAACAATGATTGATAATAATATTGGAGATCCACGTTGGTTAAAATAGAATTCATGGTTAATAAATAGAAAAAGCGGTATACATTAGTTTGTGTACCGCTTTTTTGTTAGTCTCGGTTTTCAGTCTCAGTCTCAGTCACAGTCTCAGTCACAGTCTCAGTTTTCAGTCACAGTCTCAACAAACTGAAAACTGTGACTGTGACTGCGACTGAAAACTTACATCTCATTCAATAACGAAATCAAATTTTTGCAATAAACCTGCAAGTGCCGTGTGAGAAACTTTCGTTCCTTTAATTTTATTTTCAGATGGATCAAAAGCGTAATTTCTTGAACTTCTGAAATCTGTTTTTTCTAGAATACTTTCCACGAAAGTGGCACTAGAAAGATCACAGTTTTTAAAAATCGCCAGAGATAAATCGGTATTCGAGAAATCGGTTTCTTTTAAAGAACAATCTGTAAAATTGGTTTTCTTTAATTTTTTATAAATGAATGTCGAATAATCTAAAATACAATCTTCAAAATTCATTGAAAATAAAAAACTGTTGCAGGCGCTGAAATCAAGGCCCATTAATTTACAACTGATGAACTTGATGTTTTTCAATCCTGTATTTCGTAAAGTGGCCAAAGAAAGATTGCAGTTTTTAAAAGTACAGTCGAGAAAGTCGTTATGACTCAAATCGCTTTTAGAAAAATTACAATTGATGAATTCGCAGTTTACGAATTCGGTATTGGCTAAACTTTGTTCTGAATAATCAATTGTTTCAAAAGTTCGGTTTTGGTATAATTTTGATTCCATTGCAATTTTAAAAAGGCGTGTAAAGTTTTATTCTAATTCGATACAATCGAAAAGGGTATTGTTTTGAAGTAATGCAGCAACATTCAATTCGCTGTCTACTCTTAAAATATTATCGCAGTCTTCAAGATCAAAATTCCACTGAGATTCTGGTAATAACTGATCTAAAAGTGCAGAAGCCGACTCAAATTTGGCCTGGCTGTCAACGGAAGTTTTAAAAACATAAATCATAATTTGCATTTTTGAGCAAGCAAATTTCTGAAAAACAATAATGTATTTGTTAGGATTCTGTAATCAATAATTAGGACTTATCAATCAATTTCCTGTATCTGATAGGAGAAATTCCTTCCAGTTTTTTGAAAAAGCGACTAAAGTAAGATTGATCGTCAAAGCCTACTTGAGTTGCTATTTCGCCTACCGAAAGTGTGGTTTGAAAGAGTAAATATTTGGCTTCTAACAATATGCTGTCATCAATCCATTTTACGGCAGATTTCCCAGTAACCGTCTTTACACATTTGTTCAAATGGTTCGGAGTGACATTGAGTAAAGAAGAATAATAATTGACTTGATGCTGTGTTTTAATTTGGTCATGAATCAGTTCTTTGAATTTTCCTGTAATCACTTCTGCAGCCGAAATGCTTTTAGCCGTTTTTACCGCATTTTTGTTCATCTCAAAAAACAAAGTTATCAAGTACGATTGCACAATATTCAAATCGGTAAAGGCCGTTTCTGAATATTCCTTTTTCAATCGTTCTAAAATATTGGTAATTGCGCCAATATCTTCTGGAGCCAGTTTGATTTTAGGACTTCCTGAAATTTTCAAAAAATCAAATTCATTAAGCAATTCACGGCTTCCGTATTTCCGAATTAAAACATCAGGATGAAACTGACAAATGTAACCGCTGTGGATATTGTTAACATTATCAAGCGAAAAAATCTGACCTGCAGGAACCATTATGATTTCATTATCGGTCGTTGTATATTCCTGATAACCTAATTTCATTGTATGCTGACCAGAAGTAATAAAAATCAACGTATGACAAGAATGTTTCGAAGGCGGAACAGGATGCTGCATGTGCATGATTTCCTCAATTTCCAGACAGAAAAAATGATCCGAATTCGATTTGAAAAGTAAATGAATTGGATTGTCTTCTCCAAGAAATTTTTCTCGAAAACCTTTCGCTTCGTACGTTTTTATTTTTTCAGCCGGCTTTGTTTTCATCCTTAATAATATAATCTGAAATCAAGTAATTTGCATAGATTGTAATGTTTCGTATAAAGATCTTCAACCACTTCAATCAAATTATCATTTTCTTGATACAGACTAAAAAAAGCTTTATCAATTGTACTGCAGCTGGCAATTTTATTGTAAGTTGAACCATAACCAGAAATGGCTCTTGCTCCAGTTATGTCTAGAAAATATTGTGCTTCTTCTTCGTTTAAATCTAAAACCTTTAGATTGGCAAAATGAATGATTTTACCTTTCATTTTTCCCTCGAACAACTCGGCAATTTCTTCGATGCTATAATAATAATCATGAAGACAAATATTGTTTTCCTGTCCAGGCATGGCCAGATAAATGATTTCATAATCCTTGAAATTATGATCTTCATAAAGTAGAATATTCAGGCTTTCTTCTAAACCTTCGATCGTGTCGCAGGTTTTATGAATGCTCGAAATACCTTGGTCAATTGCCAATTCTTCCAAACATTTTACCACATTAGTCGGGTTATGATCGTCTATATCTCGAACGCCTTCAAGGCAGAAAATAAATTTTTCATTGTCCATGCAGTTTTCCTTTCTGGGTTTTAAGGATTAAAATTCTGATTCTAACAAAAGTATTTTTTCTGAATTAAAATCCACCATATATAGCAGACTTTAACGTGTTTTTTTGATTTTAAATTTAGGTTAGAGCCAAGTAAATTTTAAAGCGTATTTTTGTAAACCGAAAATAAATTACGCATGATACAAATTAACCCAACGGCATCTTTTGCCATTGAAGATATATTATTCTGTTTTGCTTTGGAATCTGAAGCAGCAGAAGTTTTTAAAGGACATAATGTTTTATTCACTGGAATTGGAAAAGTAAACGCTGCTTACGAATTGTCAAAAGCGATTCAAAAGAAAAAGCCAGCAGTAATTGTAAATCTGGGATCAGCAGGAAGCAGCTGTTTTCAAAAAGGCGATGTAATTTGCTGTACAAAATTTGTGCAAAGAGACATGGATGTTCGGGGTTTAGGATTTGCACATTATGAAACACCACTTTCGGGTTTGCCTCCAGTTTTAGAATATGGTTTATTGATGGACAACCTCCAAGAAGGAATCTGCGGAACAGGCGATAATTTCGAAATGGGACATTGCTCGGATGCGTACAACGTGGTTGACATGGAAGCCTACGCTTTGGCAATGATTGCAATGAAAGAAAATATTCCGTTTTTAAGTTTAAAATATATTTCAGACGGAGCCGATGATAATGCTGCAGAAGATTGGACGGTCCAAGTTCATAAAGCGGCAATTGCTTACGGTAAAATCTTAGGATTGATTGAAGAGACAGAAGCCATTTCTTAATTGAAGTGGCTTTTTTTATTTTTAAAATATTGTTCATGATTCAAATAAAAGTCACTTTGCGGGCACGAGCGGGACGCTCGCGCTAGCGTTGAGATACAGTTTCTGCTAGCGCGAGCGTCCCGCTCGTGCCCGCAAAGAATATAAAAGAAATCGATTTAAAAAGTACATCTACACCCCCTAAAAAGAAAAAACTCCCACCTTTTTGTTTCGTATAAACAGTATTTTGCAACACATTCGATTGATTTTTTTCATAGGTTTATTGCAATTAAATTATTCGAATTTTATTAAATTTCGTTTATGCAGCACATCAGAAACTACTTTTTCAGTTTTATCTTATTTCTTCTTATTCCTTTTGGCTCGAAGGCACAGGAATCCGATTTATATTTTGACCATATCAATTACGATACGAGTTTTTCGCAGAGTATGATTTCGAGTATTCATCAGACTCAAAAAGGGTTCATTTGGATTGGAACTGCAAACGGCTTGATTAGTTACGATGGTTATGATTTCTTGCGATATGTGTACAACAAAGACATTCTCAACAGTATCAGCAACAATCATGTCAATGTAATTTTAGAAGACAATCAGAGACAAATTTGGATTGGAACCAATAACGGACTGAATCTTTTCAATAAAAATGAAAGAAGCTTTTTAAGAGTTGATGTTCAAAAAATAAAAGGCGGACGAAACTATATTTCTTCCATCATTCAAGACGACCAAAACCAAATCTGGATTGGAACTTTTGGCGGAATTAAAAAATTAAACAAACAGAAATTTTTATTAGAAGAAATCTCCAACGACCACAATTCTCCTTTCAGAAAAAGCAGGGTTTTGTCTTTGTTTTATGATAAAAATTACGGCGTTTTGGTAGGAACTTCTAAAGGTTTGGAATGTTTTGATCCTAAAAATGGTTCGAAAAAAATATTACCAAAAGCTTTAATAGAAAACGAATCTTTATTAAAATCGAAAATCTGGAAAATCATTAAAGAAAAAAACGGCGATTTGTGGTTTGCGACTGAAGCAAACGGCGTTTTTCGTTTTGATGTGGATAAAAATTCAGTCACTAATTTTCTGCTGAATACAAGTAACAGAAAAAGTTTATCTTCTAATTGGGTAAACGATATTGTTGAAGTTGACAATAATACGATTTGGTTTGCAACCAAAAATGGTTTGTGTGTTTATAAAAAAGACAGAAATGAATTTACTAAATATGGACATAATCCATTACAGAGTTACAGCCTTTCTGATGACGATGTAAAATGTTTTTTAAAAGACCGTCATAACGATATTTGGATAGGAACAAATGGGGGTGGTGTCAATTTTTTCCAAAAAACAAACACCAATTTCACCAACATAAGAGAAGTTGTAAAACCCAATTTCGGATTAAATAATGCTACAGTAAATGCAGTCGCAAGAGAAAACGATGGCTCGATTTGGGTTGGAACAAACGGCGGCGGGCTGAATTATCTTGATTTTAAAAACAATAAAAGCGCTTCGTATTTTATTGAAGGTTACGATTTTGACAAAAGCATCAATATGATTACAGCTTTGGTCAATCAGAATGAGCAGAATTTGTTTTGTGGAACTTTCAACGGTTTGTTCAAATTCAATAAAAACAGTAAATCGTTTCAATTTATCTCGCTTTCGCGGAAGGATTCCAAAGAACGCGAACGCCCGATTACGTCTTTATTAATGGATAATGATGATTTGTGGGTAGGAACAAACGGAAACGGTTTAAAGAAAGTAATGCCAGACGGAACTGTAGAAATTTACATGGCAGACGGATCTTCAAATTCCCTTAGCGATAATTTTATAACCGATATCATAAATCGAAAAGACGGACTTTGGATCGCGACACAATACGGTTTGAATTATTTCGATAAAAAACTAAAACAAGTTACCAGAGTTTTTAAAGCTGGACCCAAAAGCGGTTTATCTAACAATAGTTTGACAGTCTTGTTTACCGATTCGAAAAACCGATTTTGGGTTGGTGCAGAAAGCGGAGGCGTAAATATTTTTGATGAAAAGAAAGGACGTTTCTTCGAAATCAATCGTTCGATGGGATTTACAGACGAAATGATAAAAAGTATTTCTGAAGACACACAAGGAAATATCTGGATCAGCGACAATAATTTGCTTTATAAAATTAAAACCAAAAGTGTAAAGCCAGTTCTAAATATCAAGGATTTTGAAATCACTTCTTTTTCTTCAAAAGATGGTTTGAAGGTGAAACAATTTTCAACCAATTGCAGTTCAAATCTCAATTCAAAAGAACTTGTTTTTGGCTGTTCCAATGGTTTAATTGTTTTCAATCCTTCAAAATTGATTAAAACGGAAGATAAATCGCCAATTGTTTTAACGAAACTGATTGTTAATAATGAAGAAATCAGACCTGGAAACAAAGAGGTTGCTTTAGAAAAACGAATTAGCGAAACGACAGAAATCACTTTAAAGCACGATCAAGGTTATATTGGTTTGGAATTTAGTGCAATGAATTTTATTTCACCAGAAAAAAATGAATATGCCTATAAATTGGAAAGTTCGTTCAATAAAGACGAATGGCATGTGATAGGTTCGCAACATTACATCAATTTGACGAATTTGAATTCGGGGACTTATACCTTAAAAATCAAAACTTCAAATGGAGGTGGAGAATGGAATCCGACTATTAAAACCTTAAAAATTATCATGTTGCCACCTTGGTGGAAAACCTGGTGGGCGTATTTGTTTTATCTCGCTTTATTGGCTGGCGCATCCGTTTTATTGTTCCGTTTTTTTAGAAATCGAGAATTGCTAAAACAAGCTTATTATTTAGAGCAGGTCGAAAAAGAAAGACAAGAAGAATTGTATAAAATGAAATTGGATTTCTTTACGAATGTTTCGCACGAAATTAGAACGCCTTTGACTTTAATCAGCGGTCCTGTTGAAGAACTTTTGAGCAGTGCAGAAAAGAACTCAAATCTCGAACATAAACTAAAAACCATCAAAAGCAATTCGGATCGATTACTGAAATTGGTCAACGAATTAATGGATTTCAGAAAAGCAGAGAAAGGAAGCATGAAAATCTATTGCGAACAGCAAGATATTGTTTCGTTCTGTTTTGATATTTACGAATCGTTTCGTGGTATTGCTGTTGAGAAAAAAATAGATTATAAGTTTGTATTGAACATCAATACGGCTTTGATTTATTTCGATAAAAATCAGATGGAAAAAGTGATTTATAATCTGCTTTCCAATGCTTTTAAATTTACAAGTAAAGGCGGTAAAATTACTTTGGCTGTGGAACAAAAAGACAATTCTGATTTTATTGAAATCAAAGTCAAAGACAACGGAATCGGAATTCCAGATAACAGAAAAAAGAAAATTTTCAAAAACTTCTTCCAATTGGACGATCGCGGAAGTGCCAATTTAGGAAGCGGAATCGGTTTGGCTTTGAGTAAAAGTATTGTAGAATTGCATCATGGAGAAATAAAAGTGCAAACGGAAGAAGATCCGAATTTCAATACCATTTTCACTATCAAATTAAAGAAAGGAAAAGAGCATTTTAAAAAATCACAAATTGTTGAAAATGCGATTTCAATAAGTGAAAACTCAAATCCGATTTCTGATGTAAAAACTGAAATTGAGATTTACGAACCAGAATATCTGGAAGACGAAAGCGGTAAAAAAACAGTTTTGGTTATTGATGATAATGAAGAAGTTTTATCGTTTATTTTTGATGTACTTCATGCCGATTATCGTGTTTTGAAATTTACAAACGGCTTGAAAGCCTTAGAATATATGGATTCTGAAATTCCAGATTTAATCGTCAGCGATGTCATGATGCCAGAAATGGATGGTTTTGAATTGTGCAAGATTTTAAAAACAAGCCTGAATACCAATCATATTCCAGTTGTTTTATTAACGGCAAAATCTTCGACCTTAAATAGAATTGAAGGACTTTCAACGGGTGCAGATTCTTATATTTCTAAACCTTTTAGTATTGAAGAATTAAAACTGACGATTGCCAATCTTTTATCAGCCAAAGAAATCATGCGTCAGAAATATGGCGAAGGTTTCATCGCGGCGGTTGAAGAAGAAAACGTAAATACACCAGAAGGAATCTTTCTAAAGAAACTAACTCAGATTATTGAAAACAATCTGGATAATACCGATTTTGATGTAAACGATTTGGTTAACGAAATTGGAATGAGCCGAACCGTGCTTTACAAAAAGGTCCAAACCTTAACGAATCATTCTGTTGCTGGTTTCATTAAAAACATGCGATTGAAGAAGGCAGCAAGTCTTTTGGCTAATACCAGTTATTCTGTTTCTGAAGTTACTTATATGGTTGGTTTTAATGATCGAAAACACTTTAGTAAAGAATTCAAGAAATTTTATAATCTTTCACCATCTGAGTATAAAAGTTCTCATGTGAATTAACAGTTTTTGGGTTTTTAACCGCAAAGCACACAAAGTTATACGCAAAGTCCGCAAAGTTTATTTATAGCTTTGCGGACTTTGCGTTTTCTCTCTTTGCGCCTTTGCGGTTAAATAAACAATTATTACCTCTTAAAATCTTCCATGTTTTATTTCTCGTACTAATAGTATGACAAGTTACACAAAGTTTTAAAAAACCTCTGCGGACTTTGCGTAAACCTTTGCGTCTTTGCGGTTAAATTCTTTATTTGTCAAAGAAATTAACTGTCTTCTTAAAAATTAAGTTTTTTATTACGAATACCGTTTTTTAAGGCTTTAAATAATATAAAATCCTCAAATAAAGACATTGACACCCCTAAAAACGAATAACACCCTCCCTTGCAGAAGCCTTGAATTAGGCACTTTTGCAATGTAATCACACAATTTATTAATTAACTAACCAAACCAATTTACAATGAAAAACAACAAACCTGAAAAGACGCTTTTTCTTGGTGGAAATTATCTAAAACTAGTTTTTATGATGTTTATATGCATATTGTCCACGAATATGCACGCGCAGGAAAATACCGTAACCGGAAAAGTAGTAGATACTAAAGGACTGCCTTTGCCGGGCGTAAATGTCCATGTAAAGGGAAGCACGAAAGGAACCCAAACCGATTTTGACGGTAATTTCAGTATCAATACAGCTCCAAAAAGTATATTAGTTTTTTCTTTTATAGGAATGGATGAAATGTCTGTTGATACCGAAAACAAAAAAAATCTAAAAGTAGTTTTAAAAGAAAGTTCGCAAGCCTTAGACGAAATCATCGTTGTAGGTTACGGCACCAAAAAGAAAAGTGATGTAATCAGTTCGGTGGCTTCGGTAAAACCTGGTGACATGACCAAAGTAGCAACTTCAGATGTTGCAGAAATGTTGAGAGGTAAAGCAGCCGGAGTTCAAGTAAGTTTAGCTGATGGTGGTCCGGGAAGTTCTTCGTCTATTCAAATTAGAGGAAAAAAATCGATCAACGGAAGCAACGAGCCAATTGTAATTGCAGACGGAATTGTAATCGGAAACATTAATGATATTAATGCGAATGATATCGCTTCTTTAGAAATCTTAAAAGATGCTGCAGCACAATCTATTTATGGAGCAAGAGCTTCAAATGGTGTAATCTTAATTACAACCAAAAGAGGAAAAACAGGAAAAGCTAAAATTGCTTACAACGGTTTCTCTGGAGTTCAAACGATAAACAGAAATTTTGATGTTTACAGTGGGGAAGAATTTGCGCAGCTTAAAAGAGAAGCCTACAGAACAAGTAATGGAGGAGTTTACAGACCAGACAATCAGGTTTTCACTCCACTGGAATTAGAATCGGTTCAATCTGGAAAATACATCGATTGGGAAAAACTGGTTTTAAGAACTGGAGTAACCAATAACCATAGTTTGAGTATTTCGTCTGGAACAGACAAAACAAGTATTTTTTCAAGTATTAACTACATCAATACTTCTGGAGTTGTTCCAAATTCAGATTATGAAAAAGTAGCGATGAGGGTAAATGTGGACCAAAGGGTTACAGATTGGCTGAAAATCGGAATGAATGTTTCGCTTCAGTTTTCTGAATCGAATCGTCCAAATGTGGGGAATATCTTGAATAATGCGATTAATACTTCTCCGTTAGGACAAGTTTATAATCCAGATGGTTCATTCCGTTATTTACCAGGAGGAATTCAAGAAACCCCAAATCCGCTGATTGATGTTTACGAGACCACAACAAACGAGTTGAACCGAAATGATATTATGAATGTATTTCTGGACATCAATCTTGCCAAAGGTTTTACATATAAATTGAATGCCAGCCGAAGATCTTGGAATTTCAAAGCAATGAATTTTAATACTTCAAAATCACTTTCTGGAATTGCCAATTCAGGTCAGGGAAGTGGATATATCCAGTATAAAGATAATGTAGAATATCAATTGAGTAATATTTTGCATTACAACTTGAATCTTGCCGAAAAAAATCACTTTAATGTAACGGGAGTTTATGAAATTACCTCATCAGAATACAATGATTTTACAAACTCTGCAAGTAGAATTCCAAGTGATATTTTAGGAATTTATGGTTTAGAAAGTGCTTTCTTAAACACGCCTTTAATTGGTGGAAATGAAAGATCACTGATTTCTTTCGCAGGAAAATTAGAATACGATTTTGATAATAAATATTACGTTACAGTTTCAGGAAGAGCCGATGGATCTTCAGTTTTTGGAGCGAATAATAAATGGGGATTCTTTCCAGCAGTAAACGCAGCGTGGAATGTTTCTAACGAAGAATTCATGAAAGAACACGTTCCGGTTTTAAGCAATTTAAAATTAAGAGCGAGTTATGGTAAAGTGGGTAATCAGCCAAAAGATCCTTATCAAAGTATGGCAACTGCTACACAAAGAGATTACATTATTAATGGTGTAAAAGTTTCAGGTTATGTTCCAGGAAATCAATTGTCAAATCCAGATTTAAGATGGGAAACCTCAACACAATTAAACTTGGCGGCCGATTTTGGTTTATTCAAAAACAGATTAAATGGAACAGTTGAGGTCTATAATACAGATACTTCAGATTTATTGATTTATGAAACCTTGAATGCCAACACAGGTTATACAACTAAACTTTCGAATATTGGAAAAGTAAACAACAAAGGTTTGGAAATCTCTTTAAATGGTGATGTAATCAAAAAGAAAGATTTCAGATTGAATTTGGGAGCGACTTTCACTAAAAACAAAAACAGTATCGTGAGTATCTACGGAAAAGATGCTGACGGAGACGGAAGAGAAGATGATTCTGTTGGAAATTTATGGTTCATTGGTAAACCAATTGATGTCTATTACAGATATAAAGCCGTTGGAATTTATCAAGAAGGAGAAAATATTCCGATAGTTACTGGAACAACATTGTATCCTGGAGACATTAAATTATGGGATGCAGATCCGTCAAACGGGGCGAATCCAAATCCAGATCAAGACAGAGTAATTACGTCTAAAATGCCAGATTGGTTCGGTACTTTTTCTATCGCTTTAGAATACAAACAATTTGATTTCTCAGCAGACATTTATACTGTTCAGGGTGTTACCAGAGACAATTTATTTTTATACGACTATGTTCGTGGAGGTTCTTTAAGAGGAGTTAAAAACGGAATCAAACAAGATTATTGGACACCAGAAAATCCTGGAGGAAATTGGCCGAGACCACGTGATGGAAACGATCCGCCATATATCAATACTTTAGGATTACAAGACGCCTCTTACATTCGTTTGCAAAACGTTTCTCTTGGATTCAAATTCCCAGAAAGCACTCTTAAACCATTAGGATTAAGCAATATGAGATTGTATGTTACAGGAAGTAATCTAGTTACGCTGACAGATTACCAATCTTATAGCCCGGAAAAAGAGATAAGCGATTATCCAGAACCTGTTACTTGTGTTATAGGGTTACAAGTAGGTTTCTAATTCAATAAAATAAAAATAACAAGATCATGAAAAATATAAATTTTCTATTTGTTTTGATTTTCGGACTTTCTTTAGGACTTACTTCGTGTGAAGATTTTCTGGAAGAAACAGTAAAAGATCAGGTTTCTGTAGATTATATCTACAATTCTCCAGCTGGTTTAGAAGTTGGAGTAAATGCACTTTACAACCAGATGCGTTTTTATAATTTACCTTCGGGAGATAATAACGATTTGTGGTCCAACGTATTTTTTATGGTGGCAACAGATTTAGGATTGCACAGAACTTGGAACACACCTTACGGAACAGGTCATAATCCGCAATCGTATACAGGTTCAAAATGGACTCAAGGTTATAAAATTATCGATAGATGTTCGGCAATTATTACCTCAGCAAGATCAATTCAAATGGACGATGCTGCCAAAAGAAGATTAGTTGCTCAGGCTCGTGTAATAAGAGGTGAATTGTATTTGGATTTAAAACAAATGTATGGCGGAATTTTAATTGATACCATTCCAACAACTCCACAAAACATCAACGATCCAGTTGAATACAAAGTAGCAAGTGATGCCGATGTTTATAAATTAATTGATGGAGATTTAGATTATGCAATTGCGAATCTTCCTTTCAAAGTAGATCCAGGAAGATACGGTCAAGGCGTTGCAAGACACATTCGTGGAAAAAGCGCTTTGTGGCAACAAGATTGGGCAGGAGCAGCGGCACAATTTGATGCTATTATTAATGATGGAACTCATGGTTTAGTAGCTCTTGCAGATGTTTGGGGACAAAACGGAAATCATAAAGAATCTCTTTTTACGTATCAAAAAGACTTTTTATTAGGGCCAAGCGATGATTTAGCCGGAGGTGGTGGTTCATGGTTAAGTAGTGTTTTTACACATAGAACTTACGAATTAAATACAAGCGAATTGGTTCAAGATGTTGCTTATGGCGGTCAGGCTTTAGGTTGGTTTTATCCAAATAATTATTTGAAATCGCTTTACGATCAGGCTAACGATTTGAGATTCAAAACCTATTATTATTCAGATAATTATCTGGATTATAAAATCAATGTTCCGGGAAATCCAAAATTCGGACAACCAATTACCAATCCGGCAATTGCGGCTCCAAACGGAAATTATAGAGCTTGGCATTGGAGTTTGAAAAAATACCATGATACAGAAAAACTGCCAATGACTTCTAATAGTTATAAAGATTATATGTATTACCGATTGGCAGAAACGTATTTATTGGCTTCTGAAGCGTATCATAATTTAGGGAATGATGGAAAAGCACTAGCCTATTTGAACAAAGTAAGAAGAAGAGGTTATACCGGAAATCCTGAAAGTACCGTAACCACTTTTGATTTGACAGCTTGGACTTTAAACAATTATTTGGACGAATCGGCTAGAGAATTGGCTTTCGAAAACAACCGATGGTTTTTATTGAAAAGGTTGGGACTTCTGGTAGAAAGACAGAATTTATATTTCCGTTCTAGCCCATCTGGAACTATTTCTGGCGAAGTTCAACTGAAAATGACTCCTGCAATGGTTAATATGCCAATTCCACAATCGCAAATTGATTTAATGGGAAAACCTGCAGGATTCAATGTTGGTTATTAATTAGTTTTTTTAAATAAGTTTTTTGTTACTAACACCGATCTGGAAATCATTTTTGGTTTTGATTTCCAGATCTCTTAAAAAGTAAAACGATGATAAAACAATATATTTTAGGAGCATTAACTGCTTTGATGTTGGCTTCTTGCAGCAACGACGAAAAAGTGGTTTTTATAAATGCAGATGAAGGCGATACTGGGAATCCAAACCCAATAACGCAGACTTTAAAAGAAAAAGCAAAATTTAAAATTGGCGCTGCAGTTAAAATGAAAGATTTGCAAAACGAAGCCAATTATAAAAATGCTGTTTTAAAACATTATAGTCAGATTACAGCCGAATTCGAAATGAAAATGGCAAGTATCTGGACTTCATCAACAGCTTCCAATTATACTGCAGCCGATTATTTAGTTGGTTTTGCACAAGACAATAAATTGGAAGTGCACGGACATACTTTGGTTTGGTACGATTCATTTCCAGAATGGTTCAAAAAAGCACAGTACGATTCAATTGCTTTTGAATCTAAAGTCAAAGTTTATATTACAGATGTTGTAGGTCGTTACAAAGGAAAAGTAAAAAGCTGGGACGTTGTCAACGAAGTTTTTGCTGATGGCGGAGCGATGCGAAATGAAACCGTAATCAATTCTCTTTTTAAAGATCCAATCGGATTTTATGGAAGATGTTTCCGTTATGCAAAAGCAGCAGATCCAGATGCGAAATTATTTTACAATGATTACAGTGTGGTTATCGATGGTGGAAAAAGAGCGGCTATTAAAAAGATGGTGGCAAGATTCAAAGCCAATGGAGTGCCGATTGATGGTTTAGGAGATCAGTTTCACTATGCAACAGACACCAACAGACAAACCATGAAAACGGGTTTTACCGATATGGCATCTACAGGATTGTTAATTCATCTTTCAGAATTAGACATTAAAGTGAATACAGGAAAATCGGATTCGTATGTATTTAATGATACTGAAAATCAAAAACAAGCTGAAACCTACAAATACATTGTATCGATGTACGAAGAATTGCCTCAAACTCAAAAATTCGCAATCTCAACTTGGGGAGTTACCGATAAATACACTTGGCTGACAAGTTTCTGGCATTCCAAAGAATATCCGTTGCTCCTAGATGCTGATTATAATAAAAAACCAGCTTATCAAGGATTTTTAGATGGATTGAAATAGACAAGAAGAGGAAAGAAGAAAGAAGAAAGATTTTATGTTTGCCCTGTCAAAAGAAGCAAGATAGATTATAAGTCTTTTTCCTTGCTCTTGTTTCTTTCCTTTCTCAAAAGAAACAAGATTTTAGGAAAGTCTTGCTTCTTGTTTCTTTCCTCTACAAAATCTAAAAAAATAATTAACCAAAAAACCGAAATCATGACAATAAAATTAAATCATATAGCCAAATTCAAATATTTGTTTTTCGCACTTTTTGCCGTTTTGTTTTCCTGCGAAGATGACGTACGAGAAGTCTATCTTTATAAAAAAGGAGAAATCAACGCAACTTCAACCAATACAGCGATTAAAGGAGGAGAAACAGTAACCTACACCGATGCGTCAACAAAAGTACGAGCTATAAAATGGACCTTTCAAGGCGGAGCTCCTGGTGCATCGATAGAGCCGACTGTTGAAGTAAAATATACGAAAGCAGGAACTTTTACAACAACACTTGAAGTGACACATACTGATAATACAATCGAAAAGAAAACTTTTACCGTTGAGGTTGAAGCGCCGCCAACACCTCCAATTGTTGTTCCAGCCGATGCCCTTAAAATCTATTCTGAAAATCCTGATTTCACTAAAACAGCTCCTGTTTTAAACTGGGTTTCAAGCAATCAATTTGTAATTAAAGAAGTGGCAACAGATGGGTATGAAGGGGCTTACAGAAACTTCACTCTTCCTGCGACACCACCAGCGACAGAAGCCAAATGGGCAATGGCGATTTTACAGTTTGTGAATTTCACTGATATTTCGTCTTACACTTATATCAATATGGCGGTAAGAACAACCAGTACAGGAAAAATCAGATTCAGAATGAAAGATGCTTCTAACACAGGTTATGTAGAATTTGATGCCACAAGCAACCTTTACGGATTAAAAAGAGACGGAGCTTGGAACATGGTTAAAATTCCGATTGCAGATTATAAAAAACAAAATGCTTCATTAGACTTAACCAAAATCAAAGATATCTTGGTTTTAAGAAGTGTTGATCCAGAAGACGTAAGAGCGTTAAACAATTACACTTTTGATATTGATCATATCTATTTATCTAAATAAGCCCCCACTTATTATACTATTCTCTAATCATGGGGCAGTTTTTGCTCTGCCCCGTGATTTCTCAAAAAAATAATTAAAAAACGAATTTAATGAAACATTCCATTTATGTATTGTTCTGTTTTATAAGCCTGATTTCACTACATGCACAGAATAAAATTACGTACCAAAAAGTCGAAGCCAGACAAAATGCATTAGATCCAAAATGGATAGCTTATGATGCCAAAACAATTGATAAACTCCCAGGATTTAAAACAAAAAAACAAGAACCAATTTCAAATTTTGGAGGCTTTAAAGTTTGGCAGAAAGAAGCGACAGGATTTTTTAGAACTGAAAAAGTAGACAATAGATGGTGGATTATTGATCCCGAAGGTTATCCTTTTATTTATAAAGGAATTGCAGTTTTCAACGCAGGACGTTCTGTAAATCAGCAGAAGGCATTTGATAAAAAATACGGAAGCAAAGAAAATTGGGAAAAACAGGAATCAAAATTACTTCGCGATAATGGTTTCAACGGCGTAGGAGCGTGGTCAAATATTGATTTGGTTCGAAATGCAGAAAATCCGCTGGTTTACACGGTGATTATTTCGCCAATGGGCATGTATCATTCCGATCACATTAAAAAATACGGCGGAAAATATAAAGAAGCCAGCTGGCAGAATTACCGTTTTGATTTGGTTATGGTTTTTGACAAAGAATTTGATGCTTATGTCCAAAAAGCGGTAGAAGAGGTTTCTCAGTACAAAAATGATAAGTATTTGATGGGTTATTTTACTGATAATGAGCTTCCGTGGTACAACGACGCATTAGATAAACATTTAACTTTATTGGCCAAAGACGAGCAGGGATATTTAGCTGCAAAAGCGTGGTTAGATGAAAGAAAAGGATTTAATGCATCATTATCCGATGTGACTCAAGAAGATAGAATGGCATTTACAGCATTTTACTTTGAAACCTACATGAAAAAAGTAACCGAAGCACTAAGAAAAGCAGATCCGAACCACATGTATTTAGGATGCCGTTTCAATCAGGATAAAGAACAGGAGTTGACAAATCCGGAAATTTTTAAAGTGGCTGGAAAGTACATGGACATTATCTCTATCAATCATTATAGAAAATGGGAACCAAGTCAGGAATTGATGAATAATTGGGGAGAGTGGTCAGGAAAACCGTTTTTAATTACAGAATGGTACACCAAAGGAGAAGATTCAGGATTGCCGAATAATACAGGAGCAGGATGGCTGGTTCGAACACAAAAAGAACGCGGACTTTTCTATCAAAATTTTACTTTGGATTTGCTGAAAAACAAAAACAGCGTAGGCTGGCATTGGTTCAAATATATGGATAACGATCCACAGGATTTAAGCACCGATTATTCGAACAGAGATTCAAACAAAGGAATCGTAAACAGCAATTTCGAACCGTATCAGCCTTTGTTAAAAGAGATGAAAGTGATTAACGATAATGCTTACGAACTGACACGTTATTTTGATAAAAAGAATTAAAAATTAAAAATCAGCTTGTGTAGATGGAACGCTGATTACACAGATTTGCTTTCGCAAAAGCGCAGAAAAAAAAAGATTTTAGTTTATTAAAATCCGTTTTTATCCGCGTCTTCGTGACAACGAATCCGTTTAATCCGCGTCCAAATATAGTTGCTGCATTAAAGCATATAATTAAAAATAAAAACAATATGAAAAAAATTGTAATGCTGTGTTGTACTTTTCTGTTAATGGGAAAAGCAATAGCGCAGGAAGTTCCGTTGGTTTCTAATATTGCAGCCAGAAACAATATTACTTTAAACGGAAAATGGAGTTACATTGTAGATCCGTTAGAAAATGGATATTACGATTACCGTTTGATGCCTTTTAAAAACAACGGGTTTTTCGAAAATAAAAAGTGGAATCCAACAGATTTGACTGAATACAATTTCGCTACTTCTGCCACAATGGATATTCCGTCTGATTGGAATTCGAAAGATGAAAGATTGTTCTTTTACGAAGGAACGGTTTGGTTTCAGAAAGACTTTAATTATAAAAAAGATGCTAAAACCAAAGGAATCCTTCATTTCGGAGCAGTCAATTATGATGCGAAAGTCTATGTAAACGGAAAAATGGCAGGAACGCACGTTGGCGGTTATACACCTTTCAATTTTGATGTAACCGATTTATTAGTCGACGGAAATAACTTCGTTGTCGTAAAAGTCGACAACAAGCGTCATAAAGATAATGTGCCAACCGTAAACATGGATTGGTGGAATTACGGCGGAATAACGAGAGACGTAACTTTGGCTTCGGTACCAAATACGTATATCGAAGATTATTTGGTTCAATTGGATAAAAAAGAAAAAGGGAAGATTTCAGGCTGGATTAAATTAAATAGTGAAAGCGAGAATCAATCGGTTTCAGTTTCAATTCCAGAATTGAAAATCAAAAAGAACGTTACGACCGATGCAAAAGGAATGGCGTATTTTGAAATTAAAGCCAATCCTGTTTTATGGACGCCAGAAAAACCAAAGTTATATGATGTAACGATTAGTAAAGCAGATGAAAATATTGCCGATAAAATTGGTTTTAGAACTATTGAAACCAAAGGGAAAGAAATTCTTTTAAACGGGAAAAAAGTCTTTTTGCGCGGTATCAGTATTCACGAAGAAGCACCTTTTAGATCAGGAAGAGCTTGGTCTGAAGATGATGCAATTACATTGCTGAATTGGGCAAAAGAATTAGGCTGTAATTATGTTCGCTTGGCGCATTATCCACACAACGAAAAAATGGTAAGAGAAGCCGAAAAAATGGGAATCATGATTTGGTCTGAAGTTCCGGTTTATTGGACGATTTCTTGGACAAATCCAGATACGTATGCGAATGCAGAACGTCAATTGCACGACATGATTTACCGAGATAAAAACCGTTGCGGTGTTGTGATTTGGTCCATTGCAAATGAAACTCCGCATAGCGATGAAAGAGATGTTTTCTTAAGTAAACTGGCAAAATACGCGCGTACACAAGACAATTCTCGTTTAATTAGTATGGCGATGGAAGTGACTAAAAGTCCAAACAATGTCAATACGCTTCATGATAATATGAATGAATTTGTAGACATTGTAAGTTTCAATCAATATTTGGGTTGGTACAGAGGAACCAATGAATCTTGCAAAGACATGCAGTGGGTAATTCCGTACAACAAACCCGTTATCATTAGTGAATTTGGTGGTGAAGCGTTACAAGGTCTTCACGGAGATAAAAAAGAACGATGGAACGAAGAATATCAGGAAGAATTGT
Source organism: Flavobacterium potami (assembly GCF_020026915.1). Taxonomy (GTDB): domain Bacteria; phylum Bacteroidota; class Bacteroidia; order Flavobacteriales; family Flavobacteriaceae; genus Flavobacterium; species Flavobacterium potami. The sequence goes on from NZ_JAINUY010000006.1 coordinate 416,028, forward strand.
ACATTCAGAACACACAGATGTTCAACAGAATTGAAGGTTTAGCTGGAGTTTCTCCTTGGATTTTGGTCGATTTTAGATCACCAAGACGACAATTGCCAAACATTCAGGATTTCTTCAATCGTAAAGGTTTAATTTCTGATCAAGGAATAAAAAAGAAAGCTTTTTATGTGATGAAAGATTGGTATGCACAGAAAGAAGCAGAATATAAGTAAGTTATAAGTTTTAGATATAAATGAAAGAACCTTCAAAGTCATTTTGATTTTGGAGGTTTTTTTATGTTTTTTCCTTAATTTTAATTTGCAAAAATCACGAGAACTAAATGGAATTAGAAATTATCATAAGATTGCTTTTAGCAACGTTTTGGGGAGCTTTAATTGGTGCCGAAAGAGAGTACAAAGGAAAAGCAGCTGGACTTCGCACTACTATAATGATTTCTGTTGGAGCTTGCTTTTTTACTCTAATGTCTCAATGGATTGGTGGAGTCGGAAACCCAGATCGTATAGCTTCTAATATTGTAACAGGTTTAGGTTTTCTTTGTGCGGGAGTAATCTTTAGATCAGATAGTCATGTTTCGGGAATTACAACCGCGGCGACAATATGGTCGGTTGCGGCGGTTAGTATGGGAGTGGGAGCGGGTTATTATTTTGCCTCGGCTTGTGCAGCACTTATGATTCTCATAATTCTAACGATGCTAACTGTTCTTCAAGATAAAATTGATCTCATCAATGAACATAAAATTCTTCGAATAACTTTTAAACGTTCAGATAACGGACACGAAAGATGCAAGGAGCTTTTTTCAACTTTTAAAGTAAAATCAAAATTGATTACACAGCGTCGCAATTCAGATCATATTGTTTTAGAATGGCAGATACACGGTTCTAAACAGGCTGTAGAATCTTTGTATGCTTCGCTTTTAGTCGATCCAATTTTTGAAGAATTGGTATTGTGATTTTAGATTAGTTTTCTCAATATATCAACTCCTTTCATTAAATCCTCTTTAGAGGAAGAAGCAAATCCAAGTCTGGTTCCGTTTGCATTAAAATTAGGATATTGATGTGCTTTGCCGTCAGAGAAGTACAGACCTTTTTCATAAGCTTTTGAGGCCAGTTTTTCAAGATTAATTGAAGTATCAAATTTAGTCCAAACCGTCATACCGCCATTCGGAATCGAAAAGTTGACAAAATCACCTAATTCACTTCCTAATAAGCTGCAGAAATAATCCCTTTTATCCTGATAGATATTTAGTGATTTTCGCAAATAACGCTGCACTGTACCGTCATTTATAATTTCGCCCATTGCATTGTCTAAAATATGATCTCCTTGTCGGTCTAAAAGTACACGAACATTTGTCAAATGTTCAATTACATTTTCGGGAGCGGCTAAATATCCCATTCTAAATGCAGGAGAAAAACTTTTGCTGAACGAACCACAGTAAATTACCATTCCGTTTTCATCCGCACTTGCTAAAGGAAGTAAAGGTCGATTGCTGTAATGAAAGTCAAAATCGTAATCATCTTCGAAAATAATAAAACCATATTCGTTGGCGAGCTTTAATAATTCGAGTCTGCGGTCAATTCGAAGTGAGACTGTTGTTGGGTAATGATGATGCGATGTGACATAAACCATTCTGATTTTTTGTTTTTGACAAATCTTTCGCAATTCTTCGACAACTAAACCATGTTCATCAACAGAAATTCCAATATGTTTGGCTTTTGCATGAAGAAAATTATTTTCAGCTCGACGCCATCCGGGAACTCCTGTAACAATAATATCACCAGGATTTATAAGTGCGTTGCAAACTAAATTTACACCCATAACTGTGCCTCGAACGGAAAGAATATTTTTGGAAGTCGTCTTTAAACCCCGAGTTTCATTTAAATGTTGTGAAATAGCATTTTTATAATATTCTGATCCGTCCGGATTGCCGTAACTTCCAAATTTATCATAAAGTCCGCTTCGGGTTAATTGATTGCGGTAAGCTCTGTAAAGTTCTTTTAACGGAGCTAATTTCGGATCAGGAAAACCGTCATCAAAATGAAGATTGGTTTTAGGAACGAAATAAGAGTTTTCTAAATAAGGCTTTTTCTCTATTATAAAACCTGAATTTTTTTGTGTTCGATTTGATTGTTTTTGAAGTTTCTCAGGTTTAATTTCAGGAATATGAGACGAAACAAATGTACCTCTCCCAGTAAAACTTTCCAGCCAACCTTGATTTTGTAATTCTTCAAAAGCCTTAGAAACTGTAATTCGGTTAATGTCTAAAAAAGATGCAAAATCTCTTGATGAAGGAAGTTTTTGACCTGTTTTTAGTTTTCCTTCTTTAATTGAAAGCAAAATTATTTCAGCTAATTGCAAATAAACAGGTCTTTCCAAACTTCCATTCAGCTTATTATGAATAAAAAGTATTTCAAAAATTGGACTATTCATTTTGAATAAATTGGACTACAAATATAATCCAATATAGTTTTACTTTTGGATTATTAAATACAAATAGTTATGAATGAAGGAAATATAATAATTCGAAAAGCAGTAGAAAAAGACAGTGAAAAAATTTGGGTTTTAATGCGGGATTTGGCGGTATTCGAAAAATATATAGATGTATTTGCAATCACTCCTGAAATTGTTCGTGAAAGCGGATTCAGAAAAAGTCGGCCTGATTTTTATTGTATTGTAGCGGAAGATCGAGGAGAAATTGCAGGAATGCTAGTATACTATTTTCTGCCTTACACTGCTGTAAATAAACCAGCCATTTATTTAAAAGAATTATATGTTGACGAAAAATATAGAGGTCAGAAAATTGGTGAACAATTAATGAATGCTTTGCATGAAGAGGCTAAACAAAATAATTGCTGTCAAATTAAATGGACCGTAGCGCCATGGAATGATGCTGGAAAAAAGTTTTATGAAAGGCTAGGAGCAAACGAAAACAAAGATTGGTTAAACTACGAATGGAATCTTTAAATATTGATTAATTTTAGAATTGAAAAAATCAGATTATGAATTTTAATTTACAACCCGTTTTAGAAAATGATCTTTGCATTCTATCTCCTTTAGAAGAAAAAGATTTTGATGCATTATACAAAGTAGCTTCCGATCCTAAGATTTGGGAACAGCACCCGAACAAAGACCGATGGAAAAAAGAGGTTTTCGAAAAGTTTTTTGAAGGCGCGATGCAAAGTAAAGGCGCTTTTAAAATTATAAACAAAGAAACAGGAGAAATTGTTGGGAGTACAAGATTTTACGATTTCAATGAAGAAGAAGATTGCATTTTTATTGGCTATACTTTTTATGGCGTTTCGTGTTGGGGAAAAGGTTTTAATCTAAGTGTAAAAAAGACGATGCTGGATTATCTTTTTAAATATGTATCTAAAGTCAGATTTCATATTGGTGCAGAAAATATCCGTTCGCAAATTGCAATTTCAAGAGTTGGAGCCAAAAAAATAGCAGAGGAAGAAGTGGCTTATTTTGGTGAAAAACCGAAACTGAATTTTGTTTATGAAATTGAAAAACCGAATTGAATTAACTAAATTATTTTCTAAGTTTTGGTTTCTCTTGAATAACAGCAAAATAAGAAGTGCTAAAAGCTGAAAGACTTTTGTAACCAACCAAATGTGCAATCTGGCTCAAAGTATATTCTTTACTATCCAAAAGTTCGATACTTTTTAGAATTCGAATTAACTGCAAATATTTTTGAAGTGTAATATTGGTTTTCTGTTTAAAAATACGCTGTAAACTTCGAACAGACATTTGAGCGAGATTCGCCAATTCTTCAATTTCAAAAGCATATTGGTAATTTTTGTTGATGTAATCGCAAACCGGAATCAAACGACTGTCTGCCGGAACTGGAATTTGTAACGAATTATTTTCTTGGCAAAAGTTAGGCAAACTCGTTAAAATCGCATTTAAAAAAGCAGCTTGTTCCTCATTTTTGGTTAATAATTTATCCCATTTTTGAGCGTACAAAATCATTTCTTTTAGAACGTTTGGCGCTGAAAAAACATGAACGTTTTGATAAAAATCCTGCTGTGGTACAATCTTAAATAAAGCAATAATCAAGTTTACTGTTTTAGATTCAGAAGAAATGCGGTGTTCTTTTTTGGTAGGAATCCAGATTACATGGTTTTGCGGAACGAGATAGGTCTTTTCTTCAATATGAAAATATTGATACCCTTCTTCAACATAAGTCAGTTGGTAACGTTCGTGTGTATGAACGTAATCGTCATGTTGCCAGTTTTTATCATACCAAACATAAGCGTTTGTTTGAATGTTATCTTCAAATTGACCTTCTTTGTTTTCGGATAAACCGCATTTTGAATTGGCGTTTTGCATGTACTTTTTGGCAAATTTAATAAAAACGTCATGTTTAATTTTGTAAATGAATATAATTTACAAGAACATGAAAAAACTACAACTCTTTTTAGTAGCTATTTTAACCGTATTAGCCTTGAATACAACAGAAGCGCAAAATAAGAAAACAAACATATTAGTTCTGATTCATTCGGATAATGGAGGAACTTACGAATTGGCAAAAGAAATCGCCAAAGGAATTGAAAGTGATGCAAATGCCAAAGCAATTATCAAGCAAGTAAAATCGCCAACAAACTCGAAGTTAAAAGGTATTCCAGTTGCAACGGTTGAAGAATTAACCTCTTATGACGGAATTACTTTTGGTTCGCCAGTTTATTTCGGAAACATCAGCACTGCTATGAGCGAGTTTCTTTCTAAAACAGTAAACTTATGGACAAATCATGCTTTAGAAGGAATGCCAGCAACCGTTTTTATGTCGGCTGGAAGTGGTGCTGGAAAAGAATTAGCTTTACAATCTTTTTGGAATAGTTTAGCCGTTCACGGAATGGTTTTAGTACCAAACGGAATTAGAGGAAATGAAAAAATCGACAAGAAAATTCCACAGGGAAATTCTGTTTTAGGAACAACAAGTTTGGCTTCTTTAAAAGATGTGGAAAGACCAACAAAAGATGAACGTTATTTAGCAGAATTGCAAGGGAAAAACTTTGCAAAAGTAGCCTCGGCCTTAAAAGGAACTTTTTCTAAAAAAGAAATTACGGTAAAAGAAGAACCATCAATTATCGACGTTTTAAAATCGAAAAATATAGTTCTTCCTCAAGTTCCAAAACCAGCAGGAAATTATATGCCTTATGTTCGTTCGGGAAATTTGGTATTCATTAATCAAGTGGCCTTGAAAGATGGAAAAATCCTAAATCCTGGAAAATTAGGATTGAATGTGGACGAACAACAAGTAAAAGACGCAACGGAATTAACAATGCTCAATGTAATCTCAGTTTTGAATGAAGCGGTTGGCGGCGATTTAAATCGTGTAAAACGTTGTGTGCAATTGACTGGAATTTTCAATACCAAAGACGATTACACCAAACATGCCGATTTAATGAATGTTGCTTCAAATCTAACAGTTGAAATTTTTGGAGAAAAAGGAAAGCACGCCAGAGCAACTTTCGGAGCATCTTCTATTCCTGTAAATTCTTCTGTAGAAATTCAGGCTGTTTTTGAAGTGGAATAAAAAGGAAAGATTTATAAAAGCAAAAACCCTTAGACAAGAATGTGTAAGGGTTTTGTATTATTAATTGTTTTTCAGCTAATAGATTTATGTTTTTCCTTTAGTTAACAGAATCCAATTTTTTTACAACAAGATCTTTAATTGTATCTAAAGGTTCTTCTTTATTCTCTTTCCACTCTTTTTGAACATTATGTACACTTTTACCCATTTTTGCTACACCATTACCAAAAGCGATTCCGATGTAAAGATAAAAAGTAACAACTACAATTGTTATAAATAGGATTGTGTAAAAAAAGAGTCTTCTCTTCATTTTTCTTCCTTTTTTATCTGTTTGAGAGAATTTGAGATTATGAAAATAAGAAAAAATATCTTACTTCACCAAATAATTAACCTGATCTGCTTCGCAAATTCTAAAATAACCAAATGCATAATTACTAGCATCTGTAGTATTTACAATGTTTCCTCTAATACTTCCAGGAGGAACAGAAAACGGATTAGAATTGGAAGCTTCTAAAATTAATTTCCAATAATTGAAGAAATTTTTAGAAACACCTCTATGCGTAATGGATACCGTGTTTCCTGGTTTCATTTTGTCTTCATTAGAATATCTGGTACTGATTTCGTTTCCGTTGTAGAATTCATCATTTGTGATTTCATATTCAGGGTAAATCAAAAATGAAGCTTGATAATCGGTTATGTAAAAATTGGTTTGGTCTGCTGGATCATTGTAATAAAAAGTCAGTTCAATGATATCTGTTCCGTCAAAATCTGGAACAATTTTCTGTTCCACTTTATTAATTGGAGTTACAGAAGTCAATTTTTCAACCGCTGTGAAACTCTGTCCTTCAGCATCAACAAATAATTTATATTCTGCATCGATTACAGGAATAAAATTGGTGCATTTGTAAACTCCTGCTTCGGTTTCATTAAATGTAAAAACATCTCCATTACTGTTTTCAACTCGCACTTGTGCGCCCGAAACTTTTGGGGTAGAATTATTGTAATAAGGAGCCGTTTTACTGATTTTTATCGTTTGTTCTTTTCCATCAGTTCCTTTTTTCCAAATGATTTCAGCATCGATTACAAGTTTGGTTTCGCCGTTTGGCAAATCAAGGTTTACCACATCTTCGCATGAAGCGAAAGAAAAAACAAAGAGAAGACTTATTAATGCCAGCGCTCTATTCATTACCGTATATTTTTTCATTTTATTCATAGCATTAAAATTTAAAATTATAAGAAACTCCAGGTACGATTCCGAAAATTGAAAGTCTTCTGGTTTCATTTGCTCCTGTATCTTCATTAGTTGTAAAACTCATAGAAGCGGCATTTTTTCTGTTGTAAACATTGTAAAGGCTGAAAACCCAATAGCTTTGCCATCCTTTCTTTTTATCTGGTTTTGGCGTGTAAGTCGCCGCAAGATCAAGATGGTGGAAAAGTGGCAATCTGTTTTCGTTTCTCAAAGAATAATTTGGAATATGAATTCCACCCATTTCATAATAACCATTTGCATACGTTACGGGCTGACCAGATTGCAAAGTGAAATTACCATTGAAAGACCATTTCGGATTCAATTCATAACTTCCTACAATGCTTAAATTATGCAATTTGTCATAACCAGATAAATACCAATCGCCGTTTGCAATTCCTGGTTCTTCTGGAGTTCTTCCTGGTGTTTTTTGTTCAGCTCTAGATAAAGTATACGAAACCCATCCGGTAAAAACCCCTGTGTTTTTTCTAAACAATAACTCCATTCCATAAGATCTGGCTTTTCCGTTTAAAATAACTTGCTCAATATTATTGTTAGCCAAAACATCAGCACCGTCAATATAGTCAATACGATTTTGAACATTTTTATAAAATAATTCGGTTTCTAAAGAGTAATCTCCGTCTCTGAAATTTCTAAAATAACCCATCGCGTACTGATCCAAAAGCTGAGGTTTTGTAAAAGGTCCGCTTGGCGTCCAGATGCTCATTGGTAAAGGAGATTGTGTGTTTGATAAAATATGAATGTATTGTGCCATTCTGTTGTAACTCGCTTTTATAGAAGTTTCATCATTAAAGGCATAAGACAAAGCAGCTCTTGGTTCAAAATTATTGAATTTACTGATTGTTTTTCCTTTGCCATAAGTAATGCTTCCGTTTGGCGTACCTTCTTCGTAAATATTATATAGCGGATTATAAACTACAGCTTGACCATTTTCGTAAGTGCTGATTGTTTCATCTCCTAAACGGTAAAACATGCTGTAACGAAGTCCGTAACGGAAATTCAGTTTTTCTGTAATTTGGTTTTCAAAATCAACAAAAGCAGAAGCTTCTAAAGCATATTTTTTATCCAGCTGCATATAATTAAACTGCGAATCTGAACTAGTCGGCTTCACAACTCCCGGATTGAAATTGTAATACAAACCATCAATACCATAATTGATCTTGAATTTCTCAGATTGCTGCAAATTCCAATTGTATTTCAATCCGTAACTCTGAATGTTGCTGTCCCATTTAAAGCTTTCGATAGGAATTTCTAGATTAAATCTATAATCACTGTAGAAAATAGATAAATTACTGTTTAAACGATCAGAAAATTTATGTTTCCAGTTTAAAATTCCCATTGTACTTCCGTAAGTACTTGCAAAACGATCGTTAATATCAAATATATCATTTCCGAAATAACCAGAAAAAGAAAGTGAATTTTTGGCATTAAAACGGTAATTCAATTTCGCATTCAAATCATAAAACATAGCCGAGTTATTATTATCAGCCAGTTTCATAAACAAATGCGCATACGATGCTCGTCCAGAAAGAATAAAAGAACCTTTTTCTTTTTGCAGCGGACCTTGAACTAAAAGTCGGCTTGAGATAATTCCGATTCCTCCATTTACTTTATATTCTTCAAAATCTCCCGTTTGCTGCGTAACATCTAAAACAGAAGAAACTCGCCCTCCAAATTTTGACGGAATTCCACCTTTATACAAATCCAAACCGCTCACAATATCAGCATTGAAAATAGAAAAGAATCCGAACATATGCGAGTCTGCATAAACAGGAGCGCCATCTAGAAGAATCAAATTCTGATCGGCAGCACCTCCACGAACATTAAAACCCGAAGAAGCTTCTCCAGCATTGGTAACTCCAGGCAGCGTCAAAATCGATTTTAAAGGATCTGGCTCACCCATGGCAACAGGAATTTTTTTAATTTCCTGCATAGAAAGTTTGTTTACACTCATTTGTGTCGTTTTAATGTCGACCGCTTTGTTGTTCATTACAATAACTTCTCCCAATTGCTGGCTATCAGAATCGATGTTGAAATTGACTTTGGTATCGTCTGAAACAGAAACTTTTTTCTCTTCGTTTTTAAATCCAACATAACTTACTTGAACAGTATAACTTCCGTTTGGAACTTCGATAACGTATTTTCCATTAACATCTGTTACAACGCCAGTCTCTAATTCTTTTACATAGATATTGGCGCCAATAACAGGTTGCCTTTCGTCATCAAGAACGTGACCGGTTAGCTTGCTTTTTTTTTTGGCAGGCTTCTGAGTCTGTTGTGTTTTCTGTTTAGCAAAAATATTGTTGCCAGCTATAGAAAACTGTATAGAAGCAGTTTTATTTAGTTCCGAAATAAGCTTTTCAATATCAGTCTGCTTAAAAGTACTTTTTTGATTAAAGTATTTTTTACTCGTATCGATTTGATCTGTAAAAGCAAATTTGAAATCGGTTTGATTTTCAATTTGCTTGAAGAATTCTTTTAAAGTGACATTTTGATCTACAGTTATGGTAACACTCTGAGCAGACATACACAAACTGAATAAAAAAAAGCATGCTGAAATTATATGCTTCATGAATTTTTGTATTTTTGAATTATATTAAACGGATTAACCTCGTGTTATCCTGAAAATTAGGAGGATGTGGAGTTTCGCGGCTTACATCCTTTTTTGTTTTTTTATTGAAAAGTGATCTGTTTTAAATCTTCATTTATTTCAAAATTTAGGTTATACATTTCTGATATTAATTGTACAATTGTCTTTAAATCTTCTTTTTTATTGATTCGGATGGTGATTTTCTGATTCAGGTTTTCACTAGGAAGAATTACTTTATATCCATAATTTTCTTCGATGTAGTGACTTACAGTAGAAAGTTTTTCATTATCAAAATCAATAAATCGGCTAAATTCTGATACCGAGGCAACTTGATTTCCGTAAGTGAATTTTTCTCCGGGTTTCAAAATCCATTTTTTGTCCTGACCTTTTACGTTCATCTGAACACTTCCTTCAAAAAGCTCCACAATGATTTCTTCGTTTTGAGATTCTTTCACTATAAAAGAAGTTCCTAAAACGGTAGTGGTAGTTTCATCGCAGAAAACCTGAAAAGGATGTTGTTTGTCTTTTTTGACTTTAAAATAAGCCTCACCATCAATTTCAATTTTTCTGTTTAAAGTGAAATTAGCTCCATAAGAAATTTTAGAATTAGGGCTCAATTCTACTTTTGAGCTATCTGGTAAAACAATGTATTTTATTGTAGAAGTGGTGTTTTCGATAATAGTTTCGGCAATAACATTGCTTTCGCTTAAAGAATTTCCATTAAAATAAATTCCAGTTCCAATCAGAATAAAAAGTAAGACCGACGCTGCTGCTACGTAACGCCAAGGTTTAAACTTTCTTTCCTTTTCGGCAAAAGTTACAGTATGGAATTTTTCCCACGAAGCTTCTTTATCATTTTCTGAATGTGAAGCTGGTGTTTCATTCCATAATTTATCAAAATCCTCGTCAAATTTTTCCTTGTCCATTTTTTGATTTTTTAAATGATTTGACAATGAAATCCCTGTTTGGTAAAAACACCATAAACCATTTCTTTGATCTCACGATTAGTTTCGATTTTCAAAATGTTTTCGCGGCCTTTTTTATCAAAATTGATGATACAATCAGAAATGATGAACTGTAGATGAGCTACAAGTAAACTTGCTTCTTTTTTAGTTCTTACATTAGTTTTATACGCTTCGATATGCATTTTCTGTTCTTGTTTTTATATATAACAAACGAGAACAAAAAAGTTCCTAATGGTTTTCGATTTTTTTTCGAATAAATTTACTGGCGAGATAAATATGATTGGCAATGGTCTTTTCAGAAAGATCCGTTAATTCTGCAATCTCCTTGTAGCTAAGGTTTTCCAGTTTATGTAGAGTGAATATTTTTTGTTGTTGCTCTGGAAGCTGATTAATGAAGTTTTGCAGTTTTTCTTGTCTTTCTTCAAAAATTCCAGAATCTGATTCTTCCTGAGGCACATCAACTTGATTTGGATCAAGCTGAATTATTTTGCTTTCTCTGTTGATGTGATTAAGAATAATATTTTTGCAGATTACAAACAATTGTTTGTCGAGCAAAACCTCTTCGTTTAGCAGTTCTCTTTTGTTGTAAAGTCTTATGAAAGTCTCCTGAACAAAGTCTTCGGGAGTAAAAACAGAAGAATTAAATCGTCTGGCTAAGTTTATCAGTTTATCATAATAATGGAAGTAAACTTCTTTAAAAGCTGCTTCATTACCTTTTTTTAAACTTAAAATAAATTTTTTATTGTCCATAACGAAAATATCGTGACTAGCTTTCTAGTCTAAAAACTCATTGGTGTCAATATTATTGCATTCTGAAATTTGATTAATCTCAAATCAAAGTGTAATAAGTTACAAAGAACCGTAATTAAATTAGAGATTGGACGCTTTTGCTAGAGAAATGTTACAAAATTTGCAGATAAATTACTTCGGTAAAAATGCATTTTTCCAGATTTTACGGCAATAGAAGATTTTTTATGCTTAAATTGTAAAGAACAAAATTCACAACACTATGACTTTACAAAGATTTTCAGTTTTAATCCTGATCACTTTTTTGATTTCTTGTAATAATAAAAAAGAACAAGAACTTACAGAAAGAGAAAATATTCTCTTGGAACGCGAAAAGAAATTTGCCGACAAAGAAGCAGAATATGAATTGTTATTGAAAATGAAGGACAGCATTCAATTAACCCATAAAATTAAAGATTCGATTCCTGAAATTAAAGTGTGGCCAGATACGCTTAATACGAAATGGAATAGTAAGATGATTTGCAGAGAATCGAATTGCAGTACGTATGTTATTGGAGATCAGCGGAGCGAAGTATGGGATTTTGTCTCAGATTCTACAGGAATGTATACCAATGTATTGAATAACAATCAAATTAAAAGGGTTTTTAGAGGACAATATTTAGTAAATAAAATAGTCCTCGATTCTGTAAGAGAAAGTTCAGCTAAAAACAACATTAAAATTGAAGTTGTTCTAGATGATATTAAAAAAAATGTCATAAAAGGTACACAGACTATTATTGGACAAGATAATTGCACGGCAAAATTCTCAGTTGAACTTACGCCATCAAAAAAATAATTTATGTTTTTAAGTATACATCATATTAGTCTTCCTATTGAAGATCCACTTTTAAAATTTCTTATCGAACTTATTATAATATTATGCATTCCGCTTTTATTAAATAAGATAAAAGTTCCGCATTTGCTCGGACTTATTATTGCCGGTGCCGTTATTGGTCCGAATGGTTTTGGCGTGCTTTCTAGAGACAGCAGTGTAGTGGTCACAGGAACTACTGGACTTTTATATATTATGTTTTTGGCTGGATTGGAAATTGATATGGCCGATTTCAAAAAGAATAAATGGAAAAGTATTTTGTTTTCTCTTTACACTTTTGCGGTTCCGTTTATTTTGGGTCTTGTCGGAGGATATTATTTGTTAGGTTTTTCGTTACTGACTTCGGTACTTTTTGCCAGTTTGTTTTCGTCGCATACTTTAATTGTTTATCCAATGGTAAGCAGTTTAGGAATTGCTAAAAACCTTTCGGTAAATATAACCGTTGGCGGAACTATGATTACCGATGTTTTATCGCTTCTTGTTTTGGCTGTTGTGGTCGGAATGTCTCAAGGAGAAGTTGGTACTGCTTTTTGGCTAAAACTAACTATTTCTATGGTGCTTTTTGCACTGATTGTTTTATTGGTTTTTCCGATTATTGCAAGATGGTTCTTCAAAAATGTAGAAGATAAAATCTCTCAGTATCTTTTTGTTATTGTTATGATTTATCTAGCAGCGCTTCTAGCAGAACTAGCCGGAATAGAATCTATTATCGGAGCCTTTTTTGCTGGACTTGCTTTAAACCGATTAATTCCCCATACATCGTCTTTAATGAATAGAGTAGAGTTTGTTGGGAATGCTATTTTTATTCCTTTCTTTCTAATTAGTGTCGGAATGCTGATTGATTTTAGTGCTTTCATCCAAAGTTGGGAAACACTGTGGGTAGCAGCAATTATGCTTGTTGCTTCAATTGGCGGAAAATATGTTGCCGCAATGCTGACCAAAAAAACGTTTAAACTTACTAATGATGAAGGTCAGCTTATTTTTGGAATGAGCGCCGCATCTGCCGCAGCAACTTTGGCTTCTGTTATGGTGGGTTATAACATTATTATTGGAGAAAACGATGCAGGCGAACCCATAAGACTTTTAAACGATCATGTTCTTAACGGCAGTATTCTTCTGATATTAATTTCCTGTACCGTTTCTTCTTTTGTTTCAATGGCAAGTGCACAGCGAATAGCAGACGCAGATAAAGATGATAAAGTATCAGGTAAAAGTGAAGAAAAGGAAAATATTCTTCTGGCGCTCAATCACGAAGAAACGGTAGAAAAAATGGTGAATTTGGGACTGATTGTAAAAACATCTACCAATAAAGACCGGGTTTTTGCTGTCAATGTAATTAACGAGGAAGAAAATGAATCGTCGGTAAAAAATGCAGAAAAGATTTTGGGGTCGGCAGTAAAAGCAGCTTCTGCAGCTGATGTCAAACTAAATCCGATTACCCGTCATGATAATGATACGGCCAGCGGGATTAGTAACGTAATTAAAGAAAAAGAAATAACCGATCTAATTGTTGGATTAGAAGGAGGAAAGGGATTTTCTGCATCTTTCGTTTATAATTTATATAACGGCTATCTCAAAAATAAAAATATAAATCTGATGGTTTATCATGCTGTTCAGCCCGTTTCTACTATAAAAAAATATATAGTTTTGATTCCCGAAAATGCCGAAAAAGATGCTGGTTTTTTTCATTCCATGCTTCGAATTTGGAATATTGGACGTAATTCTGGTGCAAAAATGAGTTTTTATGGGAAAGATAAAACCATGCAACTTTTAAAAAGAATTGTAAAAAAGGCAACTATAGAAGCAACATTCAATATAATTGACTCTTGGAACCACGCACAGGAAACGGCTTTTAATCTGGGAGAAGATGAAGGTTTGATCATCATGATGGCCGATAAAGGAATGTATTCTTATTTCCAACAAATGCGCGATGTGCCTGATTTGCTAAATAAAAAAGTAATCAATAATAACTACATGCTGATTTATCCTTTTTCGAAAACTGAAAAAAATACAACCGAAAAAAGAGCCGTAAGCAGTCACGATGATTTTGCAGAGATAGGTAAAATAATTCGAAATATCTTTAAATAAAAACAAAGCCCTTAGACAGAAATCTAAGGGCTTTGTTTTTATTTTGACACCGAAGTTTTATAATCTATGACAAGTTTATCCAGAAATTGAAAAAGCATTTCATTCATTTCAGTATAGTCAAAAGAAAGAATTTCTTCAGGATTTTGAACAAACGGATGTTTTTTGCTTTTCGCTAATAAATCAGTTTCGCTTTCAATTAGAAGAGAAACGACTTCTGTTGTCAATTCCATGTGGCATTGAAAACCATAAACGAGATCAGAATACGAAACAATTTGAATTGGACAGCCTTCACTAAAAGCTAATATCTTGCTTTCTTTCGTTAAACCTGGCATATCATTGTGCCAATGACCAACATTTAAGGTTTTTCCAAAATGATTTATTTTTTCGTCGTTTAATCCTTCTTCGCTCAAAGAAATTGGAAAAACTCCAATTTCTTTTTTGGGACTATGACCGAAATTTGCTCCTAAAGCCTGACCGATTAATTGCGAACCAAGGCAAACTCCCACAACTGATTTTCCTGCTGAAATGCATTTTCGAATCAAAGCAATTTCGGCTTCGGCATTAAAGTGCGGACACTCTTTGAGCGTAGTATTTGGGCTTTGTGGACCACCCATAACAATAAGCATATCTATAAAGTCTACGGAATCTGGTAAAGAATCATTTTCATAAACTTTAGAAAAAGAGATTTTATGATTTCTGTTTTCTGCCCAAATCAGATATGCGCCTGGAGCTTCGTATGTTTCGTGTTGTATAAAGTGTATCTTCATCTTAAATAATAAATTAAAACAAATTTATTTTAAGAAAATACATTTTTGATGGTCCAGCTTTTTATTTTAAAGAATAGTCCAGTTCGCTTACAAAAAGAATTTAGTTGTTCTGCTTTTCTAAATTATCAGCATCAGAAATCTGATCTAATATATTGGTTTGATTTGGCGAAATGTAGTTTTTATTTTCGATTGTAGCCTCTTTCTTAAAAAGAAGATCCAAGGCATTATATAGTTTTAATAGAACATCGCGATCTGCTTTGTCAATTTCTAAAGCAGTATTAAAGTTAAAAACATAATTATTCGAATTGCGTACTTCGACTTTTATCGTTTTTGATGTGATCTTAAATTTGACTATATCCATATGTTGTAAATTACCTTTGCAAAATAACTATTTTAATGGCAGTTATTGAGGATATTTTTTTGATTTTTTAATTACAAAGAATTTTTATTTTCTTCTTTTAATTTTAAGAGTACATCCATTGCTTTGTTAGCGTCATTTTCGTCAACAAATATATGGTCGTGTAAATAAGCGGCAACTACATTGCAACTGATATTGGCATTTCCTAAAGCTTGAGAAAATGCAGCAGTCAAACCTACCGCCGCCAAAGAAGAATGAACTTCTAACGTAATCCAAGAAGCAATGTAAGAGAAATTAAGGTTGAGTTCTTCCGCAAAACGCTTTTCTAGTACTACAGTAATTCCTTCTTGTTCTTTAAAGAGAAACAAAATCTTCGAAAAAGGAATAGAGTCTATAGCATCTACTTTTGTAAAAACATATTTCCCATCATTAAGAACAGGATTAAGATTCTTCAAAATAGTAATTAAATTTATTTCGCCTTCCATAGAATTAGGTTTGTTTTTTATTTAAATATAATAAAAAACCCTTAAACATTTCTGTTTAAGGGTTTTACCTTTTCGTAGCGAGGACGGGAGTTGAACCCGTGTCCGCCGCGGCGGATAAGAATCCTGCTTTTAAAGAGAATTGATGATGTTTTTAATAAATTCTCGTCCAATTCCGGTTTTTAAATATTTTTCTCTTTTAATAGCGTCGGTTTTGGAATCAAAAAATTCTACATAAATAACCTTCCAAGGTCTGTATTTTACAGTATGACCTTTTGTGGCAAGTAAATTATGGGATTTAAAACGTTCAATTAAATTATAAGTGAATCCAGTATAATTTTTATTGAATTTTTCAGAGAACAAAATATAAACTACAAATTCTTCCATTTTGTCAAATTGTTTTAAGAAAAAAAAAAACACCACTTTATAAAAAGTGGTGTTTTTACCTTGTAGCGAGGACGGGAGTTGAACCCGTGTCCGCCGCGGCGGATAAGAATCCTGCTTTTAAAGAGAATTGATGATATTTTTAATAAATTCTCGTCCAATTCCGGTTTTTAAATATTTTTCTCTTTTAATAGCGTCGGTTTTGGAATCAAAAAATTCTACATAAATAACCTTCCAAGGTCTGTATTTTACAGTATGACCTTTTGTGGCAAGTAAATTATGGGATTTAAAACGTTCAATTAAATTATAAGTGAATCCAGTATAATTTTTATTGAATTTTTCAGAGAACAAAATATAAACTACAAATTCTTCCATTTTGTCAAATTGTTTTAAGAAAAAAAAAACACCACTTTATAAAAAGTGGTGTTTTTACCTTGTAGCGAGGACGGGAGTTGAACCCGTGTCCGCCGCGGCGGATAAGAATCCTGCTTTTAAAGAGAATTGATGATATTTTTAATAAA
>NZ_JAINUY010000070.1 GCF_020026915.1 Flavobacterium potami
CGCGTCATCGGCAAGCAGGGCCGCATCGCCAAGGCGATCCGCACCGTGATGCGCTCGGCCGCGACCAAGAACAACTGCAGGGTTTCCGTCGAAATCGACTGAGCCCGGGCGGGCTGCAACATCGCTTTCATGTTGCAGCTTTTCTTTTCAGAAAAAGCCGGCGCCTCCGCCGGCCGTGGGAAGTGGGCATATGCTGAAAAAATATCTGGAGGGCGGGCAGGTCGTCGGCACGCACGGCGTGCGGGGGGACCTGCGCGTGAAGCCGTGGTGCGATTCCGCCGCGTT
>NZ_JAINUY010000071.1 GCF_020026915.1 Flavobacterium potami
GCCCGAGCGCAGTTCGACTAATCGTAAGCGTCAATTGTATCTTCGATCACCTCTCTGACCGTCTGGCGGCAGTTCCGGTTCGGCCGGAATCCATAGCTCTACAATCCGTTCAGAACCGCCGCTAAAGCTGCAAAAGGAAAAGGCAGAAACCAAAATGATTTCTGCCTTTCCTCCCCCTGAAAAATAGTGGGTGATGCGGCTACATGTATTAGTATAAACTATGCCTTTAGGGGAGGGTCAAGAAAAAAATATGTAGATTATTTCGGGTTCTAAAATAATTGGCGC
>NZ_JAINUY010000072.1 GCF_020026915.1 Flavobacterium potami
GACATAATCTCCAGTCCACATTCCACAGCCTGAAAGTCAGCCTAAAAGCTCTTTTTTGTGGGTCTTATACCTCTGGGAATATTTTCCAATTTTTTTGATTCAAACTCCCTTTTAACTGCTGTTTTTATTTGCAGATTGCATCTAAGTTACCATTTTTACAATCGTTTTAAGCCGTTTTCGTAATATTCCCATGAGCGGTATTGATCTGTAAGAGCTCTTATAGCTATATCCTAAGCTACAGTTTCACAAAAATTGAACAAAATAGAGTGTTGCAGAAAATGTACT
>NZ_JAINUY010000073.1 GCF_020026915.1 Flavobacterium potami
GGCAGAATGTATAATTTTTTGTAAAATACAGGATTAGGTGACCAAGACAAACCCTATCGAATTAACTTAAAAAAAGTTATTGAAAAGTAAGGTCGGCTTTAAGACCGACGACTTACTTTCTTATAATGCTGTGCACTCTCAGTATGGTGCACTCTTAGATCCGATATACTCTATATCTGGATATGCTCAATAATTTTTCAGTACTTGTGGCTTTTTGCGCACTCGATCATCTTTTGGAGGTTGACCGTTGGGGTCATACTGACAGTCCCGCAACCAACGGTAAG
>NZ_JAINUY010000074.1 GCF_020026915.1 Flavobacterium potami
CGTATTTAAAAGGTGAAGATACTCCGCCAGAAGTACCTCCAACAATTCAAGTTGAAGAAACGAAAGAATAAAAATCATTCTTTTTGCTTTTTGAATAACCAAAAGTGCTTAGATTTGTAAAAGAAAAACTTCTCAAAAACAAATCTTTTTATGCTCAGCATCAAAAATCCAGAAGGAGCATTAGTAAGAAAACAACAAGGATACTTAAATTATTTACAAGGTATCATGTTGTCTCAAACAAATATCAACCAAGCAGAGAAGCATTTCAAAAAAGCAATCGAACT
>NZ_JAINUY010000075.1 GCF_020026915.1 Flavobacterium potami
GATCCTTGCCTTCAAGTTTTTCCGCATCCTCGACGAGCATATCGACGGTGGATGTCCCTACGACCTTGACCAGCGTGCGCGGGGCAACGCCCGCGCCGACGGCTCCCGCATGCGCGTCGAATGAGCCGCCGCCTATCAGGGTATCCGCCGGTACATTTAATCTTTCCGCCCATTCCCTTGTGATGACTCCCAGGCATGTGCCTGCCGGTTGAGGCCTGCTTCCGTACCGTTCCGCGATCAGCGCCAGATACGGATCAAGCTTGCGAAGGCAGTCCTTGTCGGGG
>NZ_JAINUY010000076.1 GCF_020026915.1 Flavobacterium potami
AAAAGGTGGACGGTGTTGAAAACACCCTTTCTTATAATCAGCTGGTCAGTTCCGACATCCCAGATTTCTTTGTTCCGCAGGATGTCAAAGATATCTTTAAAAAAGGCGGTATGCAGATTATCATGATAAATTCCCATTATGCTGCCGCTTCGTCAGAGGTTGGGAATCAGCTGACGGAACTAACCAAACTGGTACAGTCCTATGATAAAGGCGCCTATCTGACCGGTGAAGCGGCTATGACCGACGACCTGATTACCACTTCCGAAACAGACTTTCATGTTAC
>NZ_JAINUY010000077.1 GCF_020026915.1 Flavobacterium potami
TTTCATCATGACCGGTGAAACGAAAGAATCCTGATTCTGGACACAGATATTTATCAATTTATCTGGCCAAATTGACTTGCTATATGTGCCGAACAGAGTGATATATACACATGCCGAAAGGCACAGAAAACCAAGCAAACAAGCGAAAATCAGGAGGAACACACGATGAAAAAGAACACCTACTTCGAGCAGATGAGAGACACCGCAATCGCCTACAACGAGGCACAGGCCATCCGCGAAAAGGACCGCGAAGCCATGAAGGAAGCCGACGACTGGGACGGCG
>NZ_JAINUY010000078.1 GCF_020026915.1 Flavobacterium potami
GAGCCACGCACGGTTTGGTTTGCCTTATAAAATTTCTTTTTCACATTCGGCAGATGTTTTTCCGGAATGCCGCAGCCGTTGTCACTGATGATAACCTGAATGAAACCTTCCGCTTCGCTGGCGGTAACGTTAATCGTCCCGCCGCGGTTTGTATATTTTAGGGCGTTGTCCAAAATGTTGACAAATACCTGACGCAGACGGTTTACATCACCCAACACAGGTGAAAGCATAGCCGGCTCCTCATACAGCAGGAATTTCCCCTCATTCTTTGCACGCTCGCTGA
>NZ_JAINUY010000079.1 GCF_020026915.1 Flavobacterium potami
GGTCATTTTCGCCGGTCCGGCGTGTTTCGTAGGATTATATTGGCCAGTGATTGTCGGTCTATTTTTGTTTTTGGCGATGGTAATTATCCTAGAGTTGGCGTATCGCAATGCTGAGAAAGCGATCGGTTATCTAACCGGCCAGTTGGTTTTAATTTTGTTTCTTGTCTCAATCCTAATACTAGGTCAATTTTCAGCCAATGGTTTATTTGGAATAGAATCTCCCTGGGGACATCTCTCATTAGTAGCTTTCATTTTCGCCTTCGTCTTTTACGTGCCCTTAGAT
>NZ_JAINUY010000007.1 GCF_020026915.1 Flavobacterium potami
CACCGGCAGGCAGCTACGACATCGAATACAAGATCTGTGAGATCACCAACCCATTGAACTGCGACAGTGCCATCTCGACACTTACGGTTGCCCCAGCGGTAATCGATGCTGTTGCCGATGCACTTGGGACTATCAACGGAAATACAGGAGGCACGACCACGTTGTCGCTGATCAACAGTGATACATTGAACGCAGTGCAGGCTGTAATCGGAAGCAATCCTGGTCAGGTTAAGATCGAGGGAGTGAACCTTCCGACAGGCATCAGCATCGCCAACGACGGAAAAGTGGTTGTTGCGCCGAATACACCGGCAGGCAGCTACGACATCGAATACAAGATCTGTGAGATCACCAACCCATTGAACTGCGACAGTGCCATCTCGACACTTACGGTTGCCCCAGCGGTAATCGATGCTGTTGCCGATGCACTTGGAACAATCAACGGAAATACAGGAGGCACAACTACAATATCGCTTATTACTAATGACACCTTGAATGGTAATCCAATAGTTATTGGAACAGCACCAGGTGAAGTAAGTTTTACAATTGTTGGAACGCTTCCGGCAGGATTAACATTAAATGCAGATTATACTATTACTGTTGCGCCAAATACGCCGGCAGCAAATTATAATGTGGAATATAGAATTTGTGAGAATACAAATCCGACAAACTGTGATTCAGTAGCTATTCTGGTTCCTGTAACAGTTGGAGATTTAGTTGCAAATCCTGATGCGGTAGCGTCAGTTATAGGATCAAATACGCCTCAGACATTAGTAAATGTTTTAGATAACGATACTAAAAACGGAGCTAAATTAGACCCATCAGATGTTACATTGTCAGTTTCAACACCTGATCCAAAAGGGTATTTGACATTAAATCCAGACGGAACAGTAACATTAGGGGCTAATCCTCCAGCAGGAGATTACGAATTGACCTATACGATCTGTGAGAAATTAAATGCAGGAAACTGTAAATCAAACACAGTTACCGTAACAGTTGATTTACCGGTTATTGATGCAGTTGTTGATTCTATAACTCCAATCAACGGAAGTACTGGAGGGACAACAGTTTCATTAACAGATAACGATAAATTAAACGGGAATCCGGTTGTTCTTGGAACTAATCCTGGTGAAGTTACCCTTAATATAGTTGGAACGCTTCCGGCAGGATTAACCTTAAATGTAGACGGAACAATTACTGTTGCGCCAAATACGCCAGCAGCAAATTATAATGTGGAGTATAGAATTTGTGAGAATACAAATCCTACAAACTGTGATTCAGTTATTACAGTCGTTACAGTTACAAGTGGAAATTTAATTGCAAATCTAGACTCGTTCTCATCCGTAATAGGGTCGACTACATCTAAGACATTAGGAAATATTTTTACAAATGATACCAAAAATGGAAACCCATTGGTACCATCTGACGTAAATATGACGGTGACGGTTTCTGATCCGAAAGGATACTTGACGATAAACCCTGACGGAACGGTTGTTCTGGGAGCAAATCCACCGGCTGGAATCTATGAGTTGACGTATGAAATCTGCGAGAAGCTGAATCCAAACAACTGCAGTTCGAATACGGTTCGTGTGGTAATCGACATGCCGGTAATTGATGCGGTTGGAGAAACGCTTGTTCCTTCAATCAACGGAAGTGTTGGCGGAACAACGACAGATTCAGTAATCGCTGGAGATACCTTGAACGGAGTTCAGGTGGTAATCGGAACGAACCCAGGTCAGGTTAAACTGACGGGAGTAAACGTACCTTCAGGATTGACACTGAATGCAGACGGAACGATAACAGTTGTGCCTAACACGCCATCAGGAATCTATGATGTTGAATACAGCATCTGCGAGATCACCAATCCATCGAACTGTGATACTGCGATTACGAAAGTTGCGGTAAACAACGGAACATTGGTTGCAAATCTGGACTCATTCCCATCCGTAACAGGATCGAATGCATCTCAGACATTAGGAAACATTTTTACAAATGACACCAAAAACGGAAACCAATTAGTACCATCAGACGTAAATATGACAGTGACGGTTTCTGATCCGAAAGGATACTTGACTATAAACCCTGACGGAACGGTTGTTCTTGGAGCAAATCCGCCTGCAGGAATCTATGAGTTGACGTACGAGATCTGCGAGAAGCTGAATCCAAACAACTGCAGTTCGAATACGGTTCGTGTGGTAATCGACATGCCAGTAATTGACGCGGTTGGAGAAACACTTGTTCCTTCAATCAACGGAAGTGTTGGCGGAACGACGACAGATTCGGTAATCGCTGGAGATACCTTGAACGGAGTTCAGGTGGTAATCGGAACGAACCCAGGTCAGGTTAAACTGACGGGAGTAAACGTACCTTCAGGATTGACACTGAATGCGGACGGAACGATAACAGTTGCGCCTAACACGCCATCAGGAATCTATGATGTTGAATACAGCATCTGCGAGATCACCAATCCATCGAACTGTGATACTGCGATTACGAAAGTTGCGGTAAACAACGGAACATTGGTTGCAAATCTGGACTCATTCCCATCCGTAACAGGATCGAATGCATCTCAGACATTAGGAAACATTTTTACAAATGATACCAAAAACGGAAACCCGTTGGTGCCATCAGACGTAAATATGACGGTGACGGTTTCTGATCCGAAAGGATACTTGACGATAAACCCTGACGGAACGGTTGTTCTGGGAGCAAATCCACCGGCTGGAGTTTATGAGTTGACATACGAGATCTGCGAGAAGCTGAATCCAAACAACTGCAGTTCGAATACGGTTCGCGTGACAATCGACATGCCTGTAATTGACGCGGTTGGAGAAACGCTTGTTCCTTCAATCAACGGAAGTGTTGGCGGAACAACGACAGATTCAGTAATCGCTGGAGATACCTTGAACGGAGTTCAGGTGGTAATCGGAACGAACCCTGGACAGGTTAAACTGACGGGAGTAAACGTACCTTCAGGATTGACACTGAATGCGGACGGAACGATAACAGTTGCGCCTAACACGCCATCAGGAATCTACGATGTTGAATACAGCATCTGCGAGATCACCAATCCATCGAACTGTGATACGGCGATTACAAAAGTTGCGGTAAACAACGGAACATTGGTTGCAAATACGGACACATTCCCATCCGTAACAGGATCGAATACGTCTCAGACATTAGGAAATATTTTCACAAATGACACCAAAAATGGAAACCCGTTGGTACCATCAGACGTAAATATGACGGTAACGGTTTCTGATCCGAAAGGATACTTGACTATAAACCCTGACGGAACAGTTGTTCTGGGAGCAAATCCGCCTGCAGGAATCTATGAGTTGACTTACGAAATCTGCGAGAAGCTGAATCCAAACAACTGTAGTTCGAATACGGTTAAAGTGGTAGTGAATGGAAATCCAACTGCACCTTTAAATCAATTGATAACAAAAGACGATTTAAATGTGACTGCGGATGGTCTTAATGGAATGCTTGAATTTGTGAATGTTTTAGATAATGACCTTCTAAACGGATTGCCAATAAATCCTGCAGATGTTGTAATCTCGAATACACCACAAAGTCCATATTTCGAATTTAATTCGAACGGTACAGTAAATGTTAAACCAAATACTCCTGGAGGAGATTATACTTTGGTGTATCAAGTATGTTTAAAAGCAGATCCAAATATTTGTAGTTCTTCAACATTACAAGTTTTTGTTGAATCACCAAGTATCGCAATTGTGAAAAAAGCAGTATTCAATGATGAAAATAATAATGGAGTTGCAAATGCAGGAGAAACAATCACATATAGTTTTACAGTAACCAATACAGGAAACGTTCCTTTAAGAAATATTGTAATAAGCGATCCGCTACCTGGAGTTGTAGTTTCTGGACAAGCAATTGATTTAGATGTTAATCAATCTGACAACACGAACTTTAGTGCGATTTACAAAATTACACAGAGTGATATCAATAAAGGTAGTGTGACAAATCAAGCCTCTGTTAAAGGAAGCACTGCAAAAGGAGTAATGGTTGAGGATATGTCTGATGATTCAGATGTTAGTGGAGATAAACCAACAATTATTAATTTAAATGGTTGTGAAATAAAAGTCTTCAATGCTTTCTCTCCAAATGGAGATAAGAAAAATGAAAGATTCTATATTCAAGGTTTAGAATGTTACCCTGATAATACAGTAGAAATTTACAACCGTTGGGGAGTGTTAGTTTTTGATGTGAATGGGTACAATAATGAAGATAGAGCGTTTAGAGGTTATTCTGAAGGACGTTCGACGATGAAGCAATCGGAAGGATTACCTGTTGGAACTTATTTCTATATTCTTAAGTATAAAGACAGTGATTCTAATGTTCATGAAAAATCAGGTTATTTATACATCAACAAATAAAAATTACAAACGGCTTAGATAGGCTAGGCCGTTTTTAAAAATTCTTATAATGAAAAAATTAGGTTTAATTTTCATGTTTTTTACAATTGTGTGTTCAGCGCAGCAAGATGCTCAATACACGCAATACATGTATAATACCATTGCGATAAACCCTGCTTATGCTGGTTCAAGAGGTGTTATGAGTGTTTTTGGTTTGTATCGTACACAATGGATTGGTCTTGATGGTGCACCTAGAACGAGTACTTTTTCTGTAAACACTCCATTGGACAATTCTAAATTAGGATTAGGAGCAACATTGGTAAATGATAAAATTGGACCAACAAATGAAAATACATTATCGGTAGATTTATCGTATAGTATTGAAACTGGAGCTTTCTCCAGCCTTTCGTTTGGTCTTAAAGGAACAGCAAATCTTTTTAATGTTGATATAAATAAACTGAGTTACGAAGATCAAAATGATGAACAATTTCAGGATTTTAGAAATAAATTTGCACCAAATGTTGGAGCAGGGGTCTATTGGCATTCTGATAAAGCTTACCTTGGATTATCTATTCCAAATTTCATTGAAACGAAAAGATACGATGATAATGATGTAGCAATTTTCAAAGACAAAATCAATTATTATTTTATGGCAGGTTATGTTTTTGATGTCAATTATTACCTAAAATTTAAACCGGCATTATTGACTAAAATGGTCGAAGGAGCACCGCTTCAGGTCGATCTTTCAGGTAACTTTATTATCAACGAAAAATTTACTGCAGGTCTTGCCTATCGTTGGAGTGCTTCAGTAAGTGCAATGGCAGGTTTTCAGGTTTCAGAACGTTTATATATAGGTTACGGATATGATCATGAAACAACAAGATTAAGAAGGTTCAATTCAGGTTCGCACGAGATTTTCCTTCGTTTTGAGTTTTTCAATAATTATAATAAAATGATATCTCCAAGATTCTTCTAAATAAATGCCAATATGAAAATCAATAAACTAGGTTTTACTATTTTAGTATTGTGCTTCTTTTTCAATTTAAATGCACAGACAAAAAAGGTAAGCAAAGACGAAAAAGTTAAAAAGAAATACGTACAACTGATAAAGAAAGCTGATAAAAAATACGACGATTATGCCTATGTTGATGCTATAAAAGCATATAAGCGAATAGTAAAAAAGGGAAGTTATGATGAAAAGGTAGTTCAGCGACTTGCTAATTCGTATTATTTTACAGCCGATTTAAGAAATGCCGAAAAGTGGTACGAAACGTTATTCAAAATCAATAAAGAACAATTACCAGAGTATTTGTATCGATATGCACAATCTCTCAAGTCTGTTGGACATTATGAAAAAGCAGATGAAATTTTGCAAATTTTCAATCAAAAGGCAGCTTCAGAAAACAGAGCAACTTTAGTAAGAAATGAGAAAAATTATCTAGCAGAAATTAAATCCAATTCTGGACGTTTTGAAATTGGAGATGCCGGAGTTAATTCTGATTTTTCAGATTATGGCGGAACGGTCTATGACAACAAAATTATTTTTACTTCTGCAAGAGATACTGGAGGAGTAGCTAAAACAAGTTTTAAATGGACCAATAAATCATTCTCTAAATTTTATACAGCAGATTTATTGCCTGACGGAAGCGTAGGAAAGGTAAAAACTTTTCATAAAAAAGGACACGGAAAATACAATGAATCGTCTCCGATCTTCACAAAAGACGGCCGAACAATGTACTTTACCAGAAACAATTTTACAGATGGAAAAAGAGGTGAGAACAGTAAAAACGTAACACTTTTAAAATTATATAAAGCGGAATTGGTTAATGGTGAATGGAAAAATGTAAAAGAACTTCCTTTTAACAGTAATCAATATAGTACAGCACATCCTGCTTTAAGCCCGGATGAGAAAACATTATATTTTGCATCAGATATGCCGGGTACTTTAGGTCAATCTGATATTTATAAAGTAACGATAAATCCAGATGGAAGTTTTGGAACACCTCAAAATTTAGGACCTGTTATTAATACCGAAGGAAGAGAAACATTTCCATTTATTTCAGGAGATAACGAATTGTATTATTCTACAGACGGACGTCCTGGTTTAGGAGGATTGGACGTTTATGTTGCCAAAATAAATGAAGACGGAACTTTGGATGATGTTCAAAATGTTGGACAACCTGTAAATGGTAAACAAGACGATTTTGCTTTCACAATCGACAGCAAAAACAGAAACGGATTTTTCTCTTCAAACCGTGAAAATGCACATGGACTTGATAATATTTACCGTTTTACAGAAACAAAAAAACTGGTTTGCGAACAGGAACTTGCGGGAATTGTAACAGATGCTGAATCTAACGAAATTGTAGCAAATGCTTCTCTTATTTTGTTTGATGAAAATTTCAATACGTTACAAACCATTGTTTCAGACGAAAAAGGAAACTATACTTTTTCTAAAGTCAAATGTGGAAAAACATACGCAATCAGAATTACCAAAGAAGGTTTTAATCGAAAAGATGTTTCGATTACTTTAAAGAAAGAAAATGGTAAAACAGAACTGCCAATTGCATTGCAAAAAAATATTAAACCGATTGAAACAAAACAAATCGCAGTTAATAAAGTAATGGTTAAACCAATAAAAATTGCAAATATTAATATTGGGTCAGATTTGGTGAAATTGCTTCATATTCCGATGAACTTTTTTGATCTTGGAAAATCAACAATCAAAAAATCATCAGAACCACAGTTATTAAAAGTTGTTGGAGCTTTAAATCAGTATCCAAAATTAACTTTGGATATTCGTTCGCATACAGACAGCCGTTCGTCTTCAGAAAGCAATCAGATTTTATCAGACAAAAGAGCTCAGTCTACAAGAGATTGGTTAATAAGCAAAGGAGTTGATCCAAACAGGTTAACAGCCAAAGGTTATGGAGAAACCCAATTAACCAACAAATGCGCTGATGGTGTAAAATGTACAGAACAACAACATCAGCAAAATAGACGAAGCGAATTTATTGTTGTAACCATGTAAATTAGAATTTTTTTTTAAATACAAAACCTCTTTTCTAAATTTTAGAAAAGGGGTTTTGGTTTTTTATAATAATAGGATAAAAGTTAAAAATTCTAATTTTATTCAAAAAACAATTCCAAACGATTTCATTCTTTACACTATAATTTTTAAAATATAGGTTTTGGTTTATTATGTTTAAAATGAATTAGTTATGTTTTAAAAAAACGTTTTCGCTGTAGATTGTGTTTGTTTTTATTATAACTTTATAAATCTAAAAAATTTTCATTATGACTGTAGATCAAATACTTAAAGCAAAAGGAAGAAATGTTTATTCTATTTTCTCTAATTTAACGGTTTATGATGCGTTAAAAGTAATGGGAGAAAAGAATATTGGAGCAATTTTAATTATTGATGACAATGTTTTAAAAGGGATATTATCCGAAAGAGACTATGCTCGTAAAATTGTTCTGAAGGATAAATCTTCTAAAGAAACTCTTGTTCATGAGATTATGGAAAGTAATGTTTTTACAGTGACCCTTTCAGATAATCTAGAAGACTGTATGCAGCTTATGAGTGAAAAAAGAATAAGACACCTGCCAGTTGTAGAAGGAGAAACAGTGGTTGGAATAATTTCAATTAGTGATGTAGTGAAGGCAATTATAGAAACTCAAAAAGATACGATACAGCATCTGAATTCCTATATTTCTCAATAAACAGCTCATAAAAACGATAAAAATTTAAAACAAGTCCAATTTCTGTTGGACTTTTTTTATTTCTGAAAATGGATTTTCAGAAAAGAAAATGCTAAAAAGATGCCTTTTTAAAACTAGACTTATATCTTTGTAAGCTAGAATAAAAGCTAAAAATAATGAACAAAGAGAGTAAAAGAAGAGAAGCGTTACTGTACCACGCAGAACCAACTCCAGGAAAAATTCAGGTAGTTCCAACAAAAAAATATGCAACCCAAAGAGATTTGTCATTGGCTTATTCACCAGGAGTTGCAGAGCCATGTTTAGAAATTGCAGCAAACAAAGAAGACGTTTATAAATATACAGCAAAAGGAAATTTAGTAGCCGTAATTTCAAACGGTACAGCGGTTTTAGGACTTGGAGATATTGGTCCAGAAGCAGGAAAACCTGTAATGGAAGGAAAAGGTTTATTATTTAAAATTTTCTCCGATATTGATGTTTTCGATATCGAAGTTGATACTAAAAATGTTGAAGAATTTATACAAACTGTAAAAAATATCGCTCCGACTTTTGGAGGAATCAACCTTGAAGATATTAAAGCACCAGAATCTTTCGAAATTGAAAGAAGACTGATTGAAGAATTAGATATTCCGGTTATGCACGACGACCAGCACGGAACTGCAATTATCTCTTCGGCTGCTTTAATCAATGCCCTTGAATTGGCAGAAAAAAATGCAGAAGATGTAAAAGTTGTTGTTTCAGGAGCAGGATCTGCAGCAATTGCTTGTACAGATTTATATGTTTCTTTGGGAGTAAAAGTAGAGAACATTTTAATGTTCAACAGTAAAGGACTTTTAACAAAAGACAATCCGTCGCTATCAGATTTGCAATTAAAATATGCTATTGACGGTGCTAAAATTTCGCTGGAAGAAGCAGTAAAAAATGCAGATGTTTTCATCGGTTTATCATCTGGAAATATTTTGTCTCCAGAAATGTTATTGACAATGTCTAAAAATCCGATCGTGTTTGCAATGGCAAATCCGAATCCGGAAATCGATTATAATTTGGCTGTAGAAACGAGAAAAGACGTTATTATGGCGACAGGACGTTCAGATTTTCCTAACCAGGTAAATAACGTTTTAGGTTTCCCTTATATTTTTAGAGGAGCTTTAGACGTAAGAGCGACTAAAATTAACGAAGAAATGAAAATGGCCGCTGTAAAAGCATTGGCTATTTTAGCAAAAGAACCAGTTCCTGAGCAGGTAAATGTAGCTTATGGAGCAACAAAATTAGGTTTTGGACAAGAATATATTATTCCTAAACCATTTGATCCAAGATTGATCACCGTAGTAGCGCCAGCTGTAGCAAAAGCTGCAATGGAATCTGGAGTGGCTAAAAATCCTATTACGGATTGGGCAGCTTATGAGGACGTACTTCGAGAAAGAATGGGGAACGATAATAAGATGGTACGTTTAATTACAAACCGTGCAAAATTAAATCCGAAGAAAATTGTTTTTGCTGAAGCAGATCAGTTAAATGTCTTAAAAGCAGCACAAATAGTTTATGAAGACGGAATTGGATTCCCAATTTTGTTAGGAAATAAAGAGCAAATATTAGAATTAAAAGCAGAATTAGGTTTTGATGCCGATCTTGAAATTATTGATCCAAAAATGGATGAAGAAACAGAAAGACGTAATCGATTTGCAAAATCTTTCTGGGAAACCAGAGGAAGAAGAGGCGTTTCTAAATTAGATGCAGAAAAATTCATGCGTGAAAGAAATTATTTCGCAGCCATGATGGTAAATGAAGGTGAAGCAGATGGTCTTGTTACAGGATATTCAAGAAGTTACCCTTCTACTGTAAAACCAATGTTGCAATTGATCGAAAAAGCACCAAATGCTTCTTTGGTAGCGACTGCCAACATGATGTTGACTTCTCGTGGTCCAATGTTTTTATCAGATACAGCAATAAATATTGATCCATCTGCACAAGATTTGATTAATATTGCCATAATGACGGCTAAAACAGCAAAAATGTTTGGAATTGAGCCAGTTATTGCAATGGTTTCATTTTCAAACTTTGGTTCTTCAAACAGTCAAACAGCGTCAAAAGTAAGAGAAGCAGTTGCTTATCTTCATAAAAATCATCCTGAAATGATTGTTGATGGAGAAATTCAGGCAGATTTTGCTTTAAATCAAGAAATGCTTGAAGAGAAATTTCCTTTCTCTAAATTAGCAGGGAAAAAAGTAAATACATTGATTTTCCCTAACTTAGAATCGTCCAATATCACGTATAAAATGTTAAAAGAATTATACAAAGTGAATTCAATTGGACCAATTATGATGGGAATGGGTAAACCAGTTCACATTTTCCAATTAGGCGCAAGCGTAGAAGAAATGGTAAACATGGCTGCCATTGCAGTTATTGATGCTCAGGAAAAAGAAAGCAAAAAGAATAAAGTAGCACAATAAACGTTCTAACAAGGATTGGCCAAATTTGTCGTAGTTTTATGGCATTTTTGTTATATTTGATACTAAGAAATTACATTTATGATAGCACATTTGCAAGGCAAATTAGTAGAAAAGAATCCTACAGAAGTTGTAATTGATTGTGGAGGTGTTGGTTATCAGGTAAATATATCCCTGCATACTTACTCTTTAATTCCAAATTCTGAAAATATAAAATTGTATACGCATCTTCAAATTAAAGAAGATGCGCATACTTTATATGGTTTTGCCGAAAAATCGGAACGAGAAATTTTTAGAATGCTGCTTTCAGTTTCAGGAATTGGAGCAGGAATCGCCAGAACAATGCTTTCGTCGATAGAACCAAAGCAAATCATTAATGCCATTGCGTCGGGAGATGTTGGCTTAATACAGTCTATCAAAGGGATAGGGAACAAAACAGCACAAAGAGTTATACTTGATCTAAAAGATAAAGTTGTTAAATTATATGATTTGGACGAAGTTTTTGCTGTTCAAAACAATAGAAATCGAGATGAAGCGTTATCTGCTCTAGAAGTGTTAGGTTTTGTCCGAAAAGCTTCTGAAAAAGTAGTGGAAAAAATCGTAAAAGAAGATCCAGAAGCTACTGTGGAAACAATCATCAAAAAGGCTTTAAAAAGCTTATAAATTCATTTTATATAAAAGAATTCTATGCGTAAAATTTGTATTTTGTTGCTGGTTTTGCTTTGCGGTACTGTTTTACGTGCGCAGGTTAACCCGCCAACTCAAGATACAACTAAAACTCAGTTTTCAGTTGGTAAAATTGAGCTTGAAGATCCTCCAAGTGTATTGTCGGCTTATAAGTATGACCCCATTACGGACCGTTATATTTATACCAATTCGGTTGATGGTTTTTCGATCAACTATCCTTTAATTTTAACGCCAAGAGAATACGAAGATTTAGTTCTAAAAGAATCTCGAAGAAATTACTTTAGAAAGAAATCTGATGCCATTGATGGAAAAAAAGCTGGAGCAGAAGCTGCTAAAAAAGATTTACTGCCAAGATATTATATCAATTCTAGTTTATTTGAAAGCATTTTTGGAAGTAATACCATAGATGTAAAACCCACAGGATCAGTAGAAATGGATTTAGGTTTGCGTTATACCAAACAAGACAATCCTTCTTTCTCACCAAGAAACAGATCCAGTCTTACTTTTGATTTTGATCAAAGAATCAGTATGAGTTTAATGGGAAAAATTGGAACACGTTTAGAAGTAAACGCCAATTACGACACCCAATCAACATTTGCTTTTCAGAACTTATTTAAATTGGCTTATACGCCTTCTGAAGATGATATCGTCCAAAAAGTAGAAGTGGGTAATGTCAGCATGCCTTTAAATAGTACCTTAATTCGTGGTGCTCAAAGTTTGTTTGGTGTAAAAACACAACTTCAATTTGGTAAAACAACAATTACCGGAGTTTTCTCAGAACAGAAATCTCAAACCAAAAGTATAGTCGCAGAAGGTGGAGGGACAGTGCAAAACTTTGATTTGTTTGCATTAGATTACGATAATGATCGACATTTCTTCTTGTCCCAGTACTTCAGAAATAAATATGATGCATCTTTAAGAAATTATCCATTAATTGACAGCCGTGTTCAGGTAACAAGAATAGAGGTATGGGTAACCAATAAACAAAATAGAGTTGCTACAAACAATAATAATTTAAGAAATGTTATAGCACTTCAGGATTTAGGAGAAGGCCAGGTTTCAGGTGTTCCTGATAATGAAGTGGTTGTAATTACCAATCCGGTAGGATTCTTTAATAATCCCGTAGATTCTCCAACAGACAACGATAACAATAAATACGACCCTAAAACAATTGGGCAGGCAGGCAGTTATTTAAATTCTAATATTAGAGAAATTGTAACCGCAAAATCTGGATTTAACAATACAAATGTAGTTGAGGGAACAGATTATTCTATTTTAGAAAATGCTAGAAAATTAACAACTAATGAATATACTTTTAATCCACAACTAGGTTATATCTCGTTGCAGCAACGTCTTGCCAATGACGAAATTTTAGCTGTAGCTTTTGAATATACCGTTGGAGGAAAAGTGTATCAGGTTGGAGAATTTGGAAGTGATGGTGTAGACGCTACTGTGGTTACAGGAAATAATAACGCAAATCAGGCTATTGTTACACAAAGTTTGGTTTTGAAAATGCTGAAAAGTAGTTTGACAAACGTTAATAATCCGGTTTGGAATTTGATGATGAAAAACGTGTATCAAATTCCTCAGGCTTATCAAATCAAACAAGAAGATTTTAGGCTTAACATTCTTTACACAGATCCATCACCTATAAATTATATCACGCCAGCAACAGGAAGCACTTTTCCGCCAAATCCTGCTCCGAATGATAAAGTTGAAAATACTCCTTTATTAAATGTGTTCAATCTGGACCGTTTAAATTATAATAATGATCCACAAACTGGTGGAGACGGTTTTTTTGATTATGTTCCCGGAATAACGGTTGATGTGCAAAATGCAAGAATTATTTTTACAACAAAAGAGCCTTTTGGAGAGCTTTTGTTTAGAAAATTGAATACTGGAGCTGGAGAAAATTATAACGATCCTGCGACCTACAATGCGAATCAGCGAAAATATGTATTTAGAAATATGTACCGAAGCACGCAGGCAGGAGCTTTACAGGACAGTGATAAAAACAAATTTTTATTAAGAGGAAAATACAAATCATCAGGAAGTAATGGTATTCCAATTGGTGCATTCAATGTGCCTCAGGGATCTGTTGTGGTAACTGCGGCGGGTAGAGTTTTGGTTGAAGGTATTGACTATAGTGTCGATTATCAATTAGGTAGAGTACAAATCTTAGATCCTTCACTTCAGGCTTCAAATACCCCAATTGAAGTTTCGTTAGAAAACAACTCTATTTTTGGACAACAAACCAGAAGGTTCATGGGGTTAAATGTAGAGCATAAAATTTCAGAGAAATTTGTTGTTGGAGGTACTTTCTTAAAAATGACCGAGCGTCCTTTTACTCAAAAATCAAGTTACGGGCAAGAATCTGTCAATAATACTATTTTTGGTTTTAATGGTAATTATGCGACAGAAGTTCCGTTTTTGACAAGGTTGGCCAATAAATTACCAAATATTGACACAGATGTTCCTTCTAATCTTTCGATTCGAGGAGAAGTTGCATTTTTGAAACCTGATGCTCCAAAAGCTAGTGATTTTGAAGGGGAAGCAACTATTTATATAGACGATTTTGAAGGGACCCAAACGACTATCGATATGAGATCTGCTTTTGCATGGAGTCTGGCTTCAACACCATTCATCAACTCAGCAAATGACAATACTTTTAATGCTAGTTCCAATACGTTAGAATATGGTTATAAACGTGCCAAATTAGCTTGGTATACGATTGATCCAATTTTTTATACGTCTAAACCATCTGGAATTTCAAATGATGATTTGTCTTTAAATACAACCAGAAGAATTTACAGCAGGGAACTTTATCCAAATACAGATATTGCGCAAGGGCAGATCCAGGTTATTAATACGTTAGATTTATCTTACTATCCATCAGACAGAGGGCCTTATAATAACAATCCGAATTTTTCTTCAACGAATCCTTCTACCAATTTCGGGGGAATCATGCGTGCTTTAAATTCAACCAATTTCGAACAAGGAAACGTAGAATATATTCAGTTTTGGGTGCTAGATCCATATGTTGGAAACGGAGAATCTCCGACAAGCAATACGGGTAAAATCTATTTCAATTTAGGGGAAGTTTCAGAAGATGTTTTAAAAGACGGAAGAAAACAATATGAAAATGGTTTAGGTCCAGATCAGGTTATGGTAAATCCACAACCACTTTGGGGAGATGTACCTGCGTCGCAATCTTTAATTTATGCTTTTGATACGAATCCTGATAATCGTAGAAATCAAGATGTTGGTTTAGATGGTTTACCAGATGCAAAAGAAGGAACTATTTATACTAATTACGCAACGGAAGAAGATCCTGCGGCAGATAACTATAAATATTATTTGAATACTGACGGTGGGGTTTTAGACCGTTACAAAAGATATAACGGAACTGAAAATAACTCAGCTGTTAGTGTTGATGATCCAAATCGTGGTTCAACAACACTTCCTGATGTAGAAGATATCAACCGTGATAATACCATGAGTACGATCAATGCGTATTATGAATACAGTATTGATGTAAGACCAGGAATGCAGGTTGGAGAAAATTATATTACAGATATTAGAGAAGTAAGCAATGTAGAGCTTCCAAACGGAGGTACGACAAATGCAAGATGGATTCAGTTTAAAATCCCGGTTTCTCAGCCACAAAATACAATTGGAAACATTACCGATTTTAGATCAATTCGTTTTATGAGAATGTTCATGACGGGATTTAATGATCAAATGACTGTTCGTTTTGGAGCGTTAGATTTAGTAAGAGGAGAATGGAGAAGATATACAGGAACATTGGATGCAAATGATCCTACTCCTGATGATGACGGAACTGAATTTGATGTTGCAGCTGTTAATATTCAGGAAAATGGAACAAAATGTCCAGTAAATTATGTTATTCCGCCAGGAGTTCAGAGAGAACAATTGTATAATAACAATACGATTATTAATCAAAATGAACAATCTTTAGCATTAAGAGTTGCCGGTACAGGATTACAGTATCAGGACTCAAGAGCCGTTTTCAAAAATGTGAGTGTTGATATGCGCCAATATAAAAAACTGAAAATGTTTTTGCACGCAGAATCATTACCAAATGAACAAGTATTAGAAGATGATGAAATGATTGGGTTTTTACGTTTTGGTAATGACTTTACACAAAACTTCTATCAGATCGAGATTCCACTAAAAGTAACAAAAACTGCTGGTGGAGCATGTTCTATTAGTCCTGATCAGGTTTGGATGGACCAGAATAATATCGATGTTGCTTTGTCTCTATTGACAGCAATGAAAATAAAAGCGATGTCTATAGATCCTAATTCACCAAAAAGGGACATTAATGGAATTTATTATCCTGATGATGATCCCGATTTGAGTTCAAACGGAGGTGACGGTGACAGTAAATTAAAATTAGGTATAAAAGGAAATCCGAATTTTGGTTTAGTTCGAAATTTAATGGTCGGAGTAAAAAGTGTTGCAGATCATAAAGACATTAAAGGAGAGGTTTGGTTTAACGAACTTCGTATGTCTGATATGGAAAACAAAGGAGGTATGGCTGCATTATTGAATGTTGATACCAATATGGCTGATTTTGCGACTTTGTCAGCTTCCGGAAAAAAGAGTACAATTGGTTTTGGTTCTCTTGAACAAGGAGCAAATGAAAGAGATCGAGAAGATATTCAGCAATATAACATTGTAACCAATATGAATTTAGGAAAATTGCTTCCTAAAAAATGGGGAATTAATCTTCCATTTAATTATGCAATTGGAGAGGAAGTTATTACACCAGAATATGATCCGTTTAATCAAGATATTAAACTAAGTCAATTGTTGGCAGAAACTACCAACGAGGCAGAAAAAGAAAATATTAGAACTCGTGCAGTAGATTATACAAAACGTAGAAGTATCAACTTTATCGGAGTAAGAAAAGACAGAGCGGCAGAACAAAAACCACATGTTTATGATGTTGAGAATTTTACATTTTCTCAATCTTATAATCAAGTAGAAAGACATGATTATGAAGTTGAAAATTACAACGACGAACAATCAAGTACTGCCGTTAACTACGCCTATACATTTCAGCCGAAAGAAGTGGTGCCGTTCAAAAAGAACCAATTCATGAAAAAAAGTGATTATTGGAAAATGTTAAGTGATCTTAATTTTAATTATCTTCCTTCAAATATCTCTTTTAACAGTAATATTTTAAGACAAAGTAATCGTCAGCAATATAGACAAGTTGAATCTGTAGAAGGTATCGGACTTGATCCGCTTTATAGAAGAAATTTTGCCTTTAATTATCAATATGGTTTTGGATTTAATTTGACAAAATCATTGAAATTAAATTATACTGCGGCATCAAATAACATCGTAAGAAACTTTTTGAATGACGATAATACGCCAAAAGAAGACTTTAATATTTGGGATGATTATTTTGATATCGGGACGCCAAACCAACATTTGCAACAATTGATTGTAAATTATGAAATTCCGATTAATAAAATTCCGATTTTTAGTTTCATAAAAGCGAATTATTCCTATACTGCAGATTACAACTGGCAGCGTCCATCTACAGCATTATCACAATATGAGGAGGATGGTGTAACATGGAATTTGGGTAATACAATTCAAAATGCCAATTCGAATACTTTTGCTGCAACTTTAAATATGAATTTGCTCTATAAATATTTAGGGTTGACACCAGGATCTAAACCAGCAAAAGCAAAACCTGTTGCACCTCCTAAACCAGGAGAAAAAATTGTTAATACAGCTAAACCAACAGTAAGTAGTAATCCTTTTTATGATGGAATGATTGGAGTTTTGACTAGTATTAAAAATGTCCAAATTAATTATACTAAAAACAGTGGAACGGTTTTACCAGGATATATTCCCGGAGTTGGTTTCTTCGGAACATCAAAACCTTCGTTAGGATTCGTTTTTGGTAGTCAGGATGATGTTCGCTATGAAGCAGCTAAAAACGGTTGGTTGACCGATTATCAAAATTTTAATCAAAATTTTACTCAGGTAAGCAATAAACTTTTGAAAGTAACAGCAAATCTTGATGTCCTTCCAGACTTAAAAGTAGATTTGTCTATGGATCGTTCTTATTCTGAAAATTCTTCAGAACAATATACAGTTCGAGATTCTATCGGTCAATTGTTTTATAAACCATTGTCACCATACACCTATGGAATGTTTTCTATATCGACAGTTTTAATTAAAACAGCTTTTTCGACAAGTAATGAAACACAATCTGCTGCTTTTGATGAATTTAGAAGCAACCGTTTAGTAATCGCTAATCGTTTGGCAGAAGAACATTATGGCGCCGGGGTTCCGATTCCGAGATACGATGCTTCTGCGCTTCCGGCCGAAGATCCGACTGCACCGGTAGAAGATATTTCAAATCCGAATAATACAGAAAGGAAATTAATTCAGTCCAATGATGGGTATCCGATAGGTTACAGTAAAAGTAATCAAGCTGTATTGCTTCCTTCATTCTTGGCAGCATACACGGGAAGTAATGCTTCTAACTCTTCAACGAGTATTTTTAGAAATTTCCCGATTCCGAACTGGTCGATAAAGTATAATGGATTGATGCGCTATAAGTATTTTAAAGATCATTTTAGACGTTTCTCATTGCAGCACAATTATAGGGCTTCTTACACTGTCAGTCAGTTTAGGTCGAATTTTGATTATCTTGAAAATCCAAACGGACAGGACGTGAATTCAAATTTCTTCAATAAAACAATTATGTCGAATGTAAACTTGGTAGAACAATTTAGTCCACTTATTCGAGTTGATTTTGAATTGAAAAGTTCACTTCGATTATTAACTGAAATTAAGAAAGACCGTGCTTTATCAATGAGTTTTGATAATAATTTATTGACAGAGGTAAAAGGAGTAGAATATGTTGTTGGGTTAGGATATCGTTTTAAAGATGTAATTATATCTTCGAGACTGGCAGATAATCCAACCGGAATTATAAAAAGTGATATTAACCTAAAAGCAGATTTTTCATTTAGAAATAATGAAACGTTAGTTCGCTATTTGGATTACGACAACAACCAACTGGCGGCAGGACAGAATATTTGGACCTTAAAGCTTACGGCTGATTACGCTTTCAGTAAAAACTTAACGGCTATATTCTATTATGATCATTCGTTCTCGAAAGCGGTTATTTCGACTTCATTTCCTTTAACGAATATCAGATCGGGCTTTACACTTCGTTATAATTTCGGAAATTAATTTTGGGTTTCTAAACTAGATTTCATTAGAAGATTATTACATTTGTGGCTTAAATTTTAAATTATCAATTTTCAAACATACTATTATGAGCATACCAGCAAATTTAAAGTACACAAAAGATCACGAATGGGTTAGCATCGAAGGAGATGTTGCGACTGTAGGAATTACTCATTTTGCACAAAAAGAGTTAGGAGATATCGTGTATGTTGAGGTAGAAACTTTAGATCAGACACTTTCAAAAGATGAAGTTTTTGGAACTGTTGAAGCTGTAAAAACAGTTTCAGATTTATTCTTACCATTAACAGGTGAAATCATTGCTTTTAATGAAGATTTAGAAAGTGCTCCTGAAACAGTAAATTCAGATCCTTACGGAGCTGGTTGGATGATTAAAATTAAAATTGCTGATGCATCAGAAATTGAGTCTTTATTATCTGACGAAGCTTATAAAGAATTAATCGGTGCCTAAACAACTTCTGCTAATTTGGGCAATTATTTGCTCTGGAATTATTGCCTATTTGTGTTTAACAGATTCTGGTAATTTACCAGCAGTTAATTTTCCGAGTTTAGATAAAATTGTTCATTTTTGTTTTCATTTTGGATTCACAATTTCTTG
This sequence comes from Flavobacterium potami, assembly GCF_020026915.1. Classification (GTDB taxonomy): domain Bacteria; phylum Bacteroidota; class Bacteroidia; order Flavobacteriales; family Flavobacteriaceae; genus Flavobacterium; species Flavobacterium potami. The sequence continues at coordinate 19,092 of NZ_JAINUY010000007.1, forward strand.
GATTTTGTTTTTCAAAAAGGAATTAAAAGGAAAAGAATCAGAAGATTTTAAAGCTTATTTAATAGCATTTATTTTTTCTGTTTTTTTTGGAATTACAATCGAAATTCTACAAGGAGCTCTTACTGCAACGAGAGCTGCAGATGTTACAGATATTTTGGCTAATGCCCTTGGTGCGGTTATTGCTGTTTTTTCGGCAATCGCTTTTAAAAGGCAAATCGATAAAATATAATTAAAAGACCCACTTCGGTGGGTTTTTTTCTACAAAAAAATCAAGTTTTTAAAAAGCTGTATTTTTTCAATATAAAATGTACTTTTGTGCTGGTTTTCTGCAACTTCTATCGTTATGGATATAAAGCAATATTTAGATTCTACGTATTTAAAAACTGCCTCTCAAGCTGGTGTTTCAGAAGAGGACAATATTGTAATGGTTAGAAATACCATTAATGAAGCAATAGAGGAAGAATTTAAATTAGTTATGATTCGTCCAGAATATGTTTCGATGGCGAAGGAGATGATTGTAAAAGCCAATTCACTTTTATTAGTGGGCACCGTAATCGATTTTCCAGAAGGGAAGTCAAACCTGGAAGCTAAAATAAAAGAAGCAAATGAAGCAATTGCAAATGGAGCTGACGATTTAGATTTTGTTTGTAATTATGAAGCTTTTAAAAATGGGGAAATAGATTTAGTAAAACAAGAAATCTTAATCGGGACCCAGATTGGTTTAGCTCATAATAAAACAGTAAAGTGGATTATTGAAGTCGCAGCTTTAACAGACAAAGAAATCATACAATTGTCTGCTTTGATAAAGAATGTAGTGATATCTCATTTTGATGAAGAAGATTTTGCTTCTGTATTTGTAAAGTCATCAACTGGATTTTATAAAACAGAAAACGGACTTCCGAATGGAGCGACAATTCGAACTACAATTATTATGCTTGAAAATGCATCTCCACTACCAGTTAAGGCGGCGGGTGGTGTGCGTTCGTTTGAAGAAGCAGTAGAAATGATTGATCTAGGAGTGCAAAGGATTGGTACTTCAGCGGCAAAAATAATTTCAAACGGACAAATTTCCCCAAATCAATATTAAATAAATACCTGTTTTTAGTGAATAAGCTTTTTCTATCCCTTGTTTTAATTTTTTCTTTTTTTACTGTTTCTGCACAGCAAAATGGCAGTACCTCAATCCAACCGGGATTTACTGCTGAAATGTTTCCTGTATTTCCAAATTGTGAAAATTTAGACGGTAAAAAATTAGAGAATTGTTTCTATAAAGAAGTTCAGGATTTTGTGTTTAACAATTTTCAAATTCCCGAAAACCTGAAACAGAACAATTATAAAGGAGAAGTAAAAGTACTTTTTGAAGTTGATGAAACAGGAGTATTTAAAATAATTTATGTTTCGGCAGCAAATGATGAATTGTCTACTGAAGCAAAACGCGTTTTTGGAAAATTCCCAAAAATAAAACCGTCTACTTATAACGGAAAAGCAACTTATTCAAAATATACAATTTCTATTGATATTCCTCTGAAAAGCTCGGAACAACTTGCGGCTGAAGCTTTGGCGGCAGCAGAAATCTTGAAACCAATCGAGAAGCCAATGACAGAGCTGGATAGTATTGTGTACAAAAAATACAATAATCCAGAATTCGAAAGTAATTTAAATATTCCATTTTCTCATAGTTATTACGCTCAGTTTGACGGTGCTATGAATCAGGTTGGAAGCAACAATCATACAGCGTCTAAACCGTACACCTATGCTGAGGTTTCGAAGTATTATAATTTGAAAGCAGTAAATCAATCCTTGCAGAAAAATGTTTCAAGCTGGTTAGGAAGAAAATGGTGGAACGAGAATATGGTTCAGATTCAGGGAGAAGGATATTGGTTTTCTCTTAATCCTATTGTTGATTTGCAATTGGGTAAAGCTTCAGATATTGATGCTTCTTACACTTACGTGAATACTAGAGCACTTAATTTTAGAGGAGGTTTAGGAAAGCAAATTAATTTTACAACTACATTTTTTGAGAGCCAGGGAAGATTTGCGGGCTATTTTAACGATTATGCAGAGTCAATTAAACCTTCTGGAGGAAATCCTGCGATAATTCCGGGAGTGGGTATCGCAAAAGAATTTAAAACTGATGGTTACGATTTTCCTTTAGCAGAAGCAAATATTACGTATACGCCAAGTAAAATTTTTGATTTACAATTGGGTTACGGACGAAATTTTATTGGTGATGGTTATCGTTCTCTATTAGAGAGTGATGGAGCAAGTCCGTATCCGTATTTTAAAATTAATACCAAATTTTGGAAAATAAAGTATACCAATACGTATATGTGGTTAAAAGATGTCCGTCCAGAAGTGACAGTAGATAGAACGTATGCAACAAAATTTATGGCAAATCACTACCTAAGTTGGAATGTTTCGAATAGAGTGAATTTCGGTTTCTTCGAATCTGTGGTTTGGACAGATACTAACAATAGAGGTTTTGATGTCAATTTCGTAAATCCAATTATTTTTTACCGTGCGGTTGAATTTGGTTCTTCTTCTAAAAGTGGTAATGCCCTCTTAGGGATTACAGGAAAATACAAATGGAATAACAGTATTAATTTGTATTCGCAATTTTTGATCGATGAATTTTCGGTTTCAGATGTTGGAGCAGGAAATCAAAGCTGGAAAAATAAATTCGGATTTCAGCTTGGAGCAAAATATTTCAATGCATTTAATGTAAAAGATTTATTGGTTCAGGTCGAATTCAATCGAGTACGTCCTTACGTATACTCGCATAGTGCAGTTATTACGAATTACGGACACAACAATCAAAGTGTCGGACACCAATGGGGAGGTAACTTCAAAGAACTTATTTTAATTGGTCGTTATCACAAAGGACGTTTGTTTGGTGATGCCAAAATAACAATGGGTACAAGAGGTTTGGATTTTGATACTGCAGAAGATTCATATAATTACGGAGGTAATATTTATAAAAGTTATGATGAAAACCGTCCGTATGATACTGGTGTGAAAATCGGGCAAGGAAACAAAACAAGTGTTTTTATTGCTGATGTTCAGGCGGGATATTTGATAAATCCGATGACGAATTTAAAGTTATTTGGAAGTCTTATTTATAGAAATTTTGATCCAACTCAAAACACAGCAACAACTTTCAAGCAAAGTACGACATGGTTTAGTATCGGTTTACGTTCTGATATTTTTAACTGGTATTTTGATTACTAGGATTTTTAATAAGATTTTTCGAAATAATAGTGTTAAAGAATGCTGAGATCTTAGTTTGTAAAGGTTTTATTGAAAAAAATCTAATTTTATAGGCTTAAATTCTACAATCTAATTTGTACATTTGCACCACTAAAAAAAATACACAAATAATAACGGTATTGAACGCTGCAAAAAATACATTATCACTCAAATCAATATTTCTAGATTTTAAAGAGATTACTAAAGCCGGCTTGGCTATTAGTGTTTTGTTTTCTTCTATAGCTGGATATTTATTAGGTGTTGATTCTGAACATCCGTTTAGTTGGGGTGTTTTGGCAGTTTTAGCTGTTGGAGGATATTGTATGGTTGGAGCCTCAAATGCTTTTAATCAGGTAATAGAGAAGGATATTGATTCTTTGATGGATCGTACCAAAAATCGTCCGGTTCCTTCAGGGCGTATGTCTCCAAAAGTCGCTCTATTAGTAGCAAGTCTGCTTACGATTGTAGGAGTTGCACTTCTTTATACAATAAATGCGAAGTCGGCAATGTTTGCTGCAATTTCAATATTTTTATACACAAGTGTCTACACACCTCTTAAAACAGTTACTTCATTGTCTGTTTTTGTTGGAGCATTTCCTGGAGCGATTCCGTTTATGTTAGGATGGGTTGCGGCAACAGGAGAATTTGGTATTGAAGCAGGTACATTGTTTTTGATTCAGTTTTTTTGGCAATTTCCTCATTTTTGGGCTATCGGATGGTTTTTATATGAAGATTATGAAAAGGCAGGGATCTTTATGTTGCCAACCGGTAAAAAGGATAAAGGAACTGCGTTGCAGATAATCTTATATACAATTTGGTTGATAATTGCGTCGTTATTACCAGTATTAGGTTTTACAGGACAATTGTTTATTTCGCCGATTGCAGCTGTTTTAGTGTTTCTGTTAGGGCTTTGGATGCTTTTTTATGCAGTCAAATTGTATCAACTGAGAACAGCAAAAGCAGCAAGAACATTAATGTTGGTTAGTGTTTCTTATATTTCGCTTTTACAAATTGTATTTATTGTAGATAAATTTTTAAGATAGTTATGGAAATGACATTAAAGACAAATGGAGAACAAGAACAAAAATCAAAATCAGCAAAACTGATTCTGCTTTTTGCAATGGTTAGTATGACCATGATGTTCGCAGGGTTAACAAGTGCTTTTGTGGTAAGTAAATCAAGAGCAGACTGGTTGAAGGATTTTCAAATTCCGATTGCATTTTTTTACAGCACTGCAGTTATTATAGCATGTAGTGTAGCATTTTATCTTGCAAAAAAAGCAATACAAAAAAATAATAGAAGCGCAACTTCGGCGTATCTTTTAGCAACGTTGGTTTTAGGAATTCTGTTTGTTGCTTTACAAATAACAGGTTTCGGTCAAATCATCGAAAGCGGTTATTATCCAACAGGACAAGGTAGCTCTATTACTACAACTTTTCTTTATGTTATTGCTTTAATGCACTTATTGCACGTTGCAGGAGGCTTAATTTCACTTTTAATTATAATTTATAATCATTTTAAACAAAAATACAATAACACTCAAACTCTTGGTATAGAACTAGGTGCGATGTATTGGCACTTTTTGGACTTATTATGGGTATTATTATTTTTATTTTTATATTTCTTTAAATAAGAAAAAAACGTAAATTTGGGAACTTTTTAACGAATATCTTTTATGGGAGCGACAGTTACTACTGCAAACAACGACGAAAAAACTTGGGGAGGCGGTCATGAGATCCAGCCATTAGGATCAAGTTATGGTAAAATGATGATGTGGTTTTTTATCGTATCAGATGCCTTAACATTCTCTGGATTTCTAGGAGCGTATGGTTTTTCTAGATTTAAATTTATTGAAACTTGGCCTTTGGCTGATGAAGTGTTTACTCACTTTCCATTTATGCATGGTGTTGCGGCTCCAATGTATTATGTAGCATTAATGACTTTTATTTTGATCTTTTCATCTGTAACAATGGTTTTGGCTGTTGATGCAGGTCACCAATTGAAAAAGACAAAAGTTGCAATTTATATGTTCTTAACTATTATTGGAGGTATAATTTTCGTTGGTTCTCAAGCTTGGGAATGGAAAAACTTCATTAAAGGGGAATACGGAGCAGTTGAAACTGTTGGAGGAAGTTTACTTCAATTCGTTGACAAAGACGGAAAAAGAGTTGCTTTAGCAGATTTTGCTGTTAAATTGCCAGAACAAAGAGAAGCTTTAACAAGAAGCCACTCAACTTGGTTTATGGAAGATGCACAATCTTTACCATCATTTACAGTTGCTGAGGTTCAAGCTGGATTTAAAGCTCATCCAGAAATTTTAATCAGAACAGAAAAACTTACAGATAAAAAGAAAAAGACTGTTTTGTCAAGAGAAGAATCTGAAACTCGTTTAGCTAGCGCTAAATATGTAGTAGAGGGAGCTAACTTGATCAGAAACGAATACGGTAATAAATTATTTGCTGATTTCTTTTTCTTTATTACTGGTTTCCACGGATTCCACGTATTGTCTGGTGTTATTATTAATATCATCATTTTCTTTAATGTATTATTAGGTACTTACGAGAAAAGAAGAAGCTACGAAATGGTAGAGAAAGTTGGTTTATACTGGCACTTCGTAGATTTAGTTTGGGTATTTGTATTTACAGTTTTCTACCTAGTTTAATTTTAGAATTTAATTATTATGTCACACGAGCACGTATCAAATACAAAAAGAATCTGGTTTGTTTTTGGATTACTTTCAGTAGTAACTACAGTAGAAGTTATTTTAGGTATCTACAAACCTGCATCATTAGAATTTACTCATTTTTTCGGTTTGAATTTGTTAAATTGGATTTTCTATATCCTTACAATTTTCAAAGCATATTATATTGTATGGGCATTTATGCACATGGAAGGTGAAAAAAGCGGACTAAGATGGTCTGTTGTATCATCAGTTGTCTTCCTTGTTTTATATTTATTGTTCATTCTGTTAACAGAAGGACATTATATTTATGGGGTTTTTAAAGATTCTACTATTAAATGGAATTTTTAACATGATATTAATTCGAAAAGAGTCCCGATAACATCGGGATTTTTTTATTTTTGTACCTCAATTATTTCCGTTTATATAATGAAAAAAAATATAGTTCTATTTGTACTTTTTGTTCTGCCAATTGTAGCTTATTTGTTTTTTGCTTCTGGTGTAAATAGTTTTACAACACTTCCTGTAATAACACCAAAAGTTGCTGATTTTGGAAATTGGAAATCATTAAACGGAAAGAAAATTTCTCTCGATAAAAAGATTACGGTTCTTGGTTTTTCAGGTTCGAATATTTTAGAAAACAGAGGAAATTATTTTAATTTAAATGAAAAAATCTACAAACGTTATAATGGTTTTGAAGATCTTCAGTTTGTAGTTTTGTGTCCGCTTGGAACAGAAAAAGAAGCTCAAAAAATAGTTGATGCTTTATCTCCTTTTACTGATGTAAAAAACTGGAATTTTGTATTTGCCTCCAATGAAGAAATTCAGAAGTTTTATGATCAACTTCATTTGAAAGAAAAATTAAATCAGAATCTTGGAACTTCAAACGTTTATATCATTGATAAAGAACGTAACCTGCGAGGAAGAAAAGATAAAAAAGAATATAAAGAAGGTTATGATACTTTTCATCCTTCAGAGTTAAGCAATGAAATGCTGGATGATTTTAAGATAATACTGTACGAGTACCGTGCAGCTTTAAAGAAAAATCATAATGCTACAAAACAACTTTAAAATCATTTATAATGTTCAAAAATAAATCATATATCGGAATCTCCTTTATCATTTTGATTTTTGGGATTTACGCCGTTCCTAAAATTGTTGATCGTGTTAAAAATGGTGATGTAGTTAAAGGCAATCGTTTGGATAACGTAGGTGCAAAAACTTCAAAAGAAACAAAGCTTTTAACTATTGGTCCGGCTCCAAAATTTGAATTGACAAACCAGGATAATACCAAAATTTCTAATGAAACATACAAAGGAAAGGTATATGTTTTAGAATTTTTCTTTACAACCTGTCCTTCAATTTGTCCAAAAATGAACATGAGCATGCTGGAAATCGAAAAGACATTTTTTGGAAATCCTAATTTCGGAATCGTTTCTATAACAATTGATCCAAAACATGATACTCCACAGGTTTTAAAAGACCATGCCAAATTATTGGGAGTGAAATCTTCAAACTGGAATTTTTTGACGGGAGACAGAGATGTAATTATGGATTTGTCTAACAAGGGATTTAATCTTTATGCAGGTGTAAATGACAAAGTAAGTGGCGGATTCGAGCATTCGGGTTTGTTCGCTCTGATTGATAAAGATGGAAATATTCGTTGTAGAAAAGATGAATTCGGGAATCCGAATATTTACTACGATGGTTTGGATAAAAAAGGAGTACGCGATATTCAAGAGGATATCAAAATTTTATTAGCAGAATAAGTGATGGAAGATAATTCTTTAGAAAAAAAATATAATAAATTAATTGTTGCAGTTTCAATTATAATTCCAGTTGTTGTTGCAATTTTATTCGGTGTAAAACTTAAAGATTTTGGTTTTAATGTGGAGCCATTATCATTTTTGCCGCCAATTTATGCTACCACAAACGGAATTACGGCTGTAGTTTTGGTTTGGGCAGTTTTGGCTATAAAAAACGGAAAACAAAAACTGCACGAAAGACTGATGACTTTTGCAATTGCTTTATCGGTTGCTTTTTTGGTAATGTACGTTGCTTATCACATGACGGCAGATTCTACCAAATTTGGAGATTCAAATCATGACGGTACTTTAGATGCTATAGAAAGCACTAAAGTGGGATCTTTGCGATTGGTGTATTTTGTTATTTTGATAACGCATATCTTGCTTTCAATAGCAATTATTCCGCTTGTTTTGATTACTTACGTGAGAGCGTTAGCACAACGATTTGACAGACATAGAAAAATAGCAAAAATTACTTTTCCAATTTGGTTGTATGTTGCTGTGACCGGTGTAGTAGTATTTTTAATGATTTCGCCATATTATGCACACTAAAAATCAAACCTTAAATTCTAAATTCCAACGCATTATTTTTGGAATTTGTATTTTTTTAATTGGAATTTCAGCCAATGCCCAATGTGCTATGTGTCGTGCGGCTTTGGGAGGAGATTCTAATACGAAAAAAGCTGAAGCCGTAAATGATGGTATAGTTTATTTAATGGTAATTCCATATTTACTGGTAATAATAATCGGTTATCTGATTTACAAAATGTATAAATCTAAAAAGAAAAAAGCAGTGTAATTTTACACTGCTTTTTTTTGCTCATTTTCAAAGTAATTTTTAGCTTTTTCTTTCAACGATTCAATTTTTTTTGAAGGAATCTTTATAGGTAAATCATATATTTCTTTAGCAGTATTTCTTGCTTTTTCTTTTTGATTTGTTTTTAGGTACAAATTAAACAAATCCATTCTAGCTTCAAATCTAAATGGTTCTACATTCTTATTGTAAATATAAATTTTCTCAGCTTCATTATATCTGCCCATTCTCTCAAAAAAATGGGCTAAGTTTTTTCCTAGAGTTGGTTTTCCAGATTGTTTAAAACCATTTACCAAATAGTTAATTCCTTTTTCAGGATTATTATTTTTTAGTAGAATTATACCCGCCATAAAATTAGCTTCTCCTTTAGCATCTATTTTTGACGCATAACCTGCAATAACTTTCGAATTAGAAAATTTAGTAATTCCATTGTAAAGCTGAAACAATTTATATTCTGCATTTATTCGTAAAAAGATGATCACGACGAATAAGGATGCAATAGTAACAGAAATAATTCTAAAAAAAGAATTGTTTTGTAAGATATAATATGGTCTTATTTCGCTTAAATTAATTAAACAGACAGAAAAAAAGCAGCCAATAATAATAAATAAAGGTATAGGCAAAACAGTGTTGGTCAATGCGAAAATGATTAAGCAAAGAATTATAGAACAAATGAATCTTTTCTCATAAGAGTTTCTAAATAAACAAAAGACTTTAATAATGAAAAAGATAAAAAACAGTATCCAAATTATTCCTAAATTAAAAGTTAATTCTAAGAAATCATTACTAGCATTATAAATGTAGCTTGCATTTTTTGTTTCATTCCATGATCTTTCTTTTTCAAAGTATTTTGATTTTGCCAAATTATATTCTAGAGAAAACGAATCAAAACCATTGCCAAAGAGTTTTTTATTTTCAATTTGTTTTAATGCTGTCTTTAAAATAAAAATCCTCCCAAGTGCAGATTCTTCCTTATTGGTATTGGCGCGATTAAGAATTAAAAATGAGATTAGAATAAAAATGCTGGACAATAATACCATTTTCCAATTTGCATTAGCTTTATTTTTGTTTGTTGAAGTAATGACATAAAACAGAAAGACAGTTCCTAATGCTAAATATGCACCTCTGCATTGAGACAGGTATAAGGCAAATAATAAAATCATCTGACAGCTGTATAAGAAAATTTTCGAATATATGTTTGGGGATTTTTTTAATAAAGAAAATATGCTAATAAAGCCAAGTACAAGAAACAAACCCAAATGATTTGGCGAGTAAAATAAGCCAGTACTTTTAAAATATTCATTTTCTGATGCAATTAAATTATTGCTTTGTAAAATAGCCATGATTCCATTTACAATGGCTACCAAAGCGAGAAAATAATAAACACTGTCTAGGGTTTTGTAAATTGTCCCTTTGTCGATTAAGATTTGCCTAAATATGAGATATAGAATTAAGTATCCTGCAAAATACCATGCATTTATATTAAAAACAGTTGCATTTGATATATAATTAAAATTATATAATCCTAAGCTAAATAAAATGAAGAGATTTACATCAAATTTATTGATGACATACTCTTTGTTGCTTTTTTTTGAAACAAAATATATAGTCCCAATTATAATTGCAAATAGCCAATAAATGTATTTTCCGTTCAGAAAAGGAAGTGTAGTAATGGTGCTTTTTTTTAATGCAAAAAGTAAAACTAGTATAACAAAAATTATAGATTCTTGAAGTTTTATTGAATTAAGGTAATTTTTTCGCATTTTTATATTTAACATTTTATAATTGTTTTTCTTACAAATTTATTATAAAATTGTGATATAAATCTTATAAAAATGTTTAAATATTTTTCTATATGCCTTTGTTTGCTATGCTTTGCTGTTTTTTCTCAATCGATTTCGAATGTTGATTTAAAGAAAAGACAACTAGAAACGGCTTTGTTTAGTTATTACCAACATGATACTGTAAAGAAAGAAGCAGCTAAATTTTTAATATCAAATATTGAAATTCATTATAGCGAAAATTACAAGTGGGTAGATGAAAAAAGACGTACAATTGAATTTAATGAATTGGATTACCCAAATTTTGAAATTGCGTTAAGGGAATTTCAAAAACTTCAAGATAGTATTAAAATAACTCCCCAGGTTTATATTGTTAAAGACATAGATGTTGTAACTCCAGAACTGCTTATTAAAAGTATCGATCAGGCTTTTAATGCGTGGAAAAATTATTCTTGGTCAAAATCATACGATTTTAAAACGTTTTGCGAATATATACTGCCGTACAGAAGTCTAACCGAACCGCTTGAAGATTGGCGTGCTGAATATGCTGCATTAATTGAAAAGGCACCTCTTAGAGCAAATAAAAATGAACCGGCAGATGTGGCAACGAAAACAATTCTAGAACTTAAAAATTTTAGGTTTTTGGATACCCGCCCAGATCCTATTTCGTATCTAAGTCCGAAGCAATTGCTTTTTAGACGAGAAGGAGCTTGCAATGATCTTGCAAATTTAACCTTACTGGCTTGCAGAGCTATTGGTCTAGCTACAACTTTTGACTTTACCCCAGAATATGGAGCATCATCAAAAAGACATTTTTGGGATACCATAATCGACGAAAATGGTAAACACATACCCTTTAATGGAAACTGTTTTGGCAATCCTCAAGGTTTACCATATGCCTATAATGCAACAGAGAAACGTTTGGCAAAAGTATTTAGAAAAACATTCTCTATACAATCTGAATCGCTTGCAGCTAAAAAGGATTCAGTATTAATACCAAATGGATTTTTAAGAGAAAAAAACATTCTAGATGTAACTGGAGAATATGTTCCTGTTGGAGAAATTAGTTATACCACATCTAAAATAAACACTGAAACTATTGCCTATTTAAATGTCTTTAATATGTCCAGATGGAGAGTTGTTGAGTGGGGGCAGAAAATAGACAATCAAATTCTTTATCAAAACATCGGGTTAAACATCGTTTATCTGCCAAGTTTTTATGATCCAATACTTAAGAAAATGAATTTTGCGCCGTTTCCTGTGCTTCTTGGCAATGATAAAAAGCAGCAAATATTAGCCCCTAATTATAATAAAACCTTCTCATTTAATCTTTCAAGAGATAAAACAAAAAAAGGACCTGGACTTGATTTTAATTCATTTGAGGTTTTTGAAAACGAAAAATATAGCCTGTATGTATGGGATAAAGGTTGGAAAAAGATTGAAGAAGCAATAGCAGAAAGAGATCATGTTCATTTTCAGAAAATACCAGACAACGGATTGTTTCTGGTTCTGTGCCCCAAAAGCAATGGCTATGAACGCATATTTGTCATCAATAATCAGACAAAGCAAATCGAATGGTATTAATCACAAAACAAATAATTATGACTAAAAAGATATTTCAATTTCTAATGATTGGATTTTGCATTTGCGGATTGTATGCGCAAAAAAGTACAGGCTTAGACGAAACAAAAGAAAAGTTCTATAAAAATGCAAAAAAAGCAAATTTAACCGATACCAAAACAAAAGAATTGCTGCAGATAATTGAAGAACGCAATCTAGTACTTAAAGATTTAGATACCAAAAAGAAACAAGCAGATGCCCCATACAGTATTCAGGATCCCGGTACACTGTACAATTTCAAAATAAACAATGCCAGAAATTATTATGCGCGCAAAATCAATGGTTTTCTTACTTATAAAGAATACTGTGAATTTATGGCAGATGATTATAAAAATGAAGCGCGACAAGATGCAAAACCAGAGTACGAGAATTTATTTAATAGTAATAGACATTTAACAGAAGATCAAAAGCAAAAACTCTATGAGTTTGTATATAACTATCATTTAAACCAGCTTTTGACAGCAGCCTATTACGGTTTTGACAAAACAATACAAAAGCCAAAGCTTGGTGTCTTAAGATTCAATTTTGAAAAAGAATTTAAGAGACTTTGTAAAGAGTATAATGTGAAAAGCAGTGATTCAAATGCTGGAAACACCAATGGTTTCGAATGGAACTAAGGATAATAGAATAAAAATCCAAAAACATACTAGCTATATTTTTAACTAATAATCTAATACAACTATGAAAAAAATGTTATCCTTTATTTCGCTATTTGCCGTTTTTTGCGTTACGGCTCAAGTTAATTGTGAAGACAAAATACAAAACGCTAAGAAAATTTTAGACAGCAACAAATTATACAACAATTACGAAACTCTATTTCAAGAAATTTTACCATGTGCAGCATCTGGAGATCCTCTTGCTCAAAACTACATAGGTTTAATGTATGTACACGGTTTTGGTGTTCAAAAAGACGAAGCCAAAGGATTTGCTTATATCGAAAAAGCTGCAAAAAGCGGTAATGCTGTTGGCGAATACAATCTAGGCAAACTTTATAGTGAGGGTCGTGGCTGTAAGCTAAACATGTATATAGCTGTAGAATGGTACAAAAAAGCAATAGAGCAAAAAAATTCGCGAGCAGCTTATTCTTTAGGTTATATGTATTTGAAAGGTTTGGGAGTGCCTCAAGATTACAGTAAGGCAATCGAATGGTTTCAAAAAAGCGATTATGCTATGGCGAAACATTGGTTGGGAGTTTGTTATTATTTAGGCTACGGAGTACCTCAAAATACAGAAAAAGCATTAGAATATTTATACGGGAATACTACACCCAATAGTGTAGCTTTTTTGGAAAACCTAAAAACGGATAAACGCGAAAAGCTTTTAAGCCAAACTCAGAATGCCATAAACGAAGCCAATAAGGCTGATAAAAAAATTAACCCAGAGTTGATTTCTGACAGCAGAGAAATGATGTTTTCTGAGGAAGCTGAAAACCAAAAAATAAAACCTAAAACCATTTTAGGCGAATGGACAGGCCGTTTTATCGAATACGATTGGTCTGGTATGACACCTATTCGAGTTTTGCCAATAGATCTTACTGTTGGTAAAAACAGCAATGGCAATTTGCAATGCACTATAAATTTTGAAGGACAAACTTTTAAGAGCAAAGCCATATTACAAGAAAATACGCTTATTGTAGAGGATTTCAAATTTAAGCTAGAACAATTGTATCCTCACGATTTTAAAAACGATAAATTAGAATATGAAGTTTTTGGCATGAATATTAGCCAGAAAAATTACAACAATATCCCGTATTTGTTATTTGATGTAGATAGTTTTATTGACTATTGGCGAGAACCAGGTACCCCTATAACCTTAATCTTGAGACCAAAAAACAGCCAGATTTCTGCTCAAGACGAAGCGCTCATGCTGGCACTAGCCGCACAAAAAGCCGATTTTATAAAAGTATATCCTGTGCCGTTTAACGAACAGCTTTACGTTGCATTCGATTTAAATAAACCTGCAAAAGTGCAAGTAAGCCTTACGAGTGTTACTACAGGACAGACACAACTTGTTGCAGCAACAAATCTAGAAAATGGCTTGCAGTCATACACAGTAGATACAAACAACTTGCCCAGAGGATTTTATATCGTACAAGTACATGAAGACGAAACAGTACATACAAAAACCATTATAAAACAATAAGCCATGAGAGAAATTTTTAAGCAAAACAATATTTTCCTGTTATTATTTATAATGCTAATTTTTAGCTGTAAAGTAAATGCACAGGGTAATGAAAATGAAAAACCGCCAGAAGGTTTTGAAGACGGAGACCAATTAAATGAAGTTCCTGTAGGCGGTTATGTGCCCCCAGACAACTCATGGGATCATGCTTCATTGTATTGGAATACCGAACCTAACTATGACACGAATACCAATATGGGAGATGGCTATATTCCGCCACCACCTATTATTAAAAAAACAGGAGACGAAAAAGAGCTAAAAAGAGAAAATTATGAATTAACTGACCAGAATGGTGATAAACTAACGAAATCGGAAATAGTATTAACCAAAAAAGTAAAACCTGGCGAAACCCATACTCAAAGTGTAAAGGTATTAAGAGATATTAGCAACAGTGCAGAGAAAAAAGTAGTAGACCTTATTGTAAATGGAGTGAAGGTAGGTACGGTAACTTTTTCTGCGCCACTTAGAGATGCCAAAGGGGTAGATATATATAGTAAAATGACCGTTCAGGTTTTTAATAATAGCCCTATGGCGATAACAAAAATTACTTTTGGTGATCCTGGCACATCAAATTATGAGGGTTCGCCACATAGTACAGATGGTAACCGTAAGGAGGCTACAACTGATTTGAGTGTGTACCAAACTTTAGGGATTATAGATTTTACTACGCCAATAAACGATAATGAAAATATTATATTTACAGGAAGCATTACCGCAGCTAATGATTCTTCAAATAAAAAAGATCCTTGTCTAGTGGCAAAAGAACTGACGACTTTGAGTGCAAATCCAGTCTTTAACAAAGCGGTGCAGGACATTAGAAATACGCCAGACTTTTACAAAAAAGAATATAGCATTTCTTTGGGTAAAAATAGTAATGGGAATATTTATGGAACAACAATAGAACCTGGTGAAGAGAGTAAAGTGGAAGTAAATTATACTATACAAGGTTTTTTTGCGTCTATGCATAACCATCCTAGCTATAGCATACATTCGGGTATAGATTTATTTAATATTACCTTTTTTAATAAGCTTTACCCAAATTTTACTGCTGGATTTCTTCTTCCAAACAAAGAACAGGTTTATGCTGCTGTAGTAACAGATCTTGAAGCAGCGCAGGACTTTGTAGCAACATATCTGACCGATCCAAAAACAAAATTAGGGAAGCATTATCCTAAACACATGGTTCAAGAAATAAGTAGTGTCTTTGAAGGCATGGATTCTTATGCAATAGAAGCAGAGGCAAGAGCAAAAGCCTATGTTTTGGGAAAATATAATTCTGGGATCTCATTTTTTAGACAGGGGGGAGATGGTAAATTCTATCCACTTAAAATTAAGGAAACCAAACAAATTAATGGTTTAATAAAATATGAGCTAATCCCTTGTATTTAACAATAAATAAAAACATGAAAAACATATTCAAAATTTTAATAATAGTATTATTATCTCTTTGTCAAAAAGGGTATTCTCAGCAATTAGTTCAAAATATTAATGATATGTATCGAATTAAAGATAATGAAGTAATATTTATCAATAAACCCTTAAAAGATTTGCTTAGGGAAATTAAACCTGAAATAAAAGTTGTGTTTGCATATAATAATCCTTCTTTTTTTGAATTTAGGTTCATAACTAGAGAGCAACGAATAAATAATGAGGGAAACAAATTATCGCTTTTTGTAGATGTAAAAGATTTTATAGACTGGAAATGGGAAAATAGGCCAAAAGGGAAAGAAACTTTTTGGAGTAATGAAGATGTAGAAAAATATGGTAGTTTAATAGTTAGTCAAATTGAAATTGTTTATTAATAAAAAGATTGAAGACATTTATCCAGAGTCAAAAGTAAATTGACTCTGGAATTTCAAAAAGATTTAATTATGATAAAAATAGTCTCAAAACATGAAAAAGATATTCAACATTTTAATCGTATTAATGCTTTTTTTTTATGAAAAAGGATATTCTCAGCAGTTAGTCCAAAATATTAATGAGATTCATAGACTTAAAGATTATGAAGGTTTATTTGTAAACAAACCGTTAAAAGATTTACTGAAAGAAATAAAACCTCAAATTAAAACAGTTATTGGGTTTAATGACTACCCTGGTTTTTTTAATTTTAGATTTACGACTTTAGAGCAACAAAGATTGAGACAAGGTTCTGTCCAAGATAGAGTATCACTATATGTTACAATTAAAGAACAATTTAATTGGAATTGGGAAGAACGACCAAAAGGAAAAGAAGTGATTTGGACAAATGAAGATGTTGTAAAGTATGGAAATCTAACCGTTGTGAAGATTGAAGTTGTTACAAAAAAATGAATCAAGAATTCCTGAATTTCATCGTAATGAAATTCAGGAATTAAATAAAAAAAATTAACTCATGAAAAATATTTTGAAATTCATATTACTGTTCTGTTTTCTAGTTCAGACCAATATTTATTCCCAGCAAATGGTAGAAAATATAAATGAATTGTATAAACTAAAAAATAACGAACAATTATTTATTAATAGGCCTTTAAAGAATCTTCTACAAGAAATTAAACCCCAAATAAAAACGGCACATGTATTTAATGAAGACTATTTTTTCTTCATCTTTAAATTTTCAACAATTGAACAACAAAAAACGGATCAAGGTTCAATTTTAGATCGCGTCGCTTTATTTGTGTATGTAAAAGATTTTATTCCATGGGGCTGGGAGGAAAGACCAAAAGGGGACGAACTAAATTGGACAGCAAATGACAGTGAAAAATTTGGAAATTTTATTGTTACAAATGTGAGTATTGTTTATCCAAAGAATTAAAAAAATATGGATAGAATTTTTAATAAAATAGTTGTAGTGTTATTAGCGCTTACAATAAGTTGCAAGAAAGAACAAAAGATTGATACTGTTAAAAATGATTTAATTTCTGAAGGAAGGAGTATAATCAGGGAGTATAGTAATATACTGATTGATTCAGTGGAGCAGTTTGATGTAAGACCAGCAAATGAAAAAAATGATGCACCAAAAATAACAATTGGTTTAATTGATTCTATACCTAAGCGAACAGATAAATCAAAACTGGGTAGACAAGATGGACATACTTTTGCAGTATTTAAGTTAGAAAAGGAAGATTTAATTAATTTTAAATCTCCATACAAGCTTAATTTGGTGAAGGAAAATAATAATGATGGTAATGTAGTGTTTGTAACTATTTTGGAGGTAAGTATAAATGAGGACCGTGCTTATATTGTCGTTAAAAAAGTACGAGGAATTGGCATGGTTGAAGATGATTATTATTTTAAAAAAGAAAATGGAAAGTGGATTTTTTTAATAAAAAGGTTGTCAAAGATGGGATAAGTAAAAAAAACTCGAGATAATAACGAAATTGATTTTGTTAGAAGCGACATTTTGTCATTTGATATATAAGACTTAAAAAAGTATAAGTTACGTAAACAATATGGATGGAATTTTTAATAAAATAGTTTTATTATTACTTGTCTTACTAACAATTGGTTGCAAGAAAAAGGATAAAAAAGATGAAGTAAAAAACAATTTAATTGCAGAAGGAAAAATTTTGATTAAGCAGAATAGTAATGTTTTAATTGATTCACTTGAAAGATATGATATGAATATCTTGTATCCAGAAGGCAAATTAAAACCTCTACAAGTGGCACTTCTTGATTCGGTAGGTATTAATGAAAGGTTTTCTCGGGAAACGCTTAAGTGTATTACATTTAAATTGGAGGAAAGTGATTTTTCGAATTTTAAATCTCCATATAAATTGAATCTTGTAAAGAAAGAAGTTAGTGAGGTTCATGTTGTATTTGTATCATTTTTAAATTTAGAAATTCAAAATGATCTCGCAAACATAGTTGTGATAAAAATCAATGGAATTAGTTCTACAATAGATCGATATTACTTTAAAAAACAAAATAATAAATGGATTTTTCTAAATAAGCACCAAATGAGTATGGGATGATTTTTGTTTTTAATTCATTAGTTAGATAATAACACAACTCTGATTTATATTTAGTAAGCCTCTAAAATCTTTATGATTTTAGAGGCTTACTTATTTTGTATGCTGATTATTTCAACCCATTTACAGAAACATTAACCGTTCCGTTTATTTTGATGAAAGCGATAATAGCCTGATTGGTCAATTGTATTTTATCAAATTGAATGTCTTCCATTTTCCCGTTTACGAAAACGCCTGGCATCGGAGAATAATTCTTTAAATATCCAGCCATATTTTTTTTGCCTTCTTCAAGATTAGGTTGGATCGAATATCTGCAACTTTCTTCCATTTTTCTTAAAACATAGCCTTGTGCCAACCAGTTTGCGGTTCGCATTAGTTTACTTTTAGTGTCTAAAACATAATCCAATTTATCAAAATAGATTTCTTTGCTCTGCGGATTGTATTTTGGAAAACCATTTAAATATAGTGTTCCGTTTATTGAGCCTAAAACATCTAAGGCAATAACCATCTTGCCGTCTTTATGCCAAATCGAAACATTTTTCACCGTTACTTTTTTGCTTCCTGAACCAAATTCCTGACCTGCAAAATTCTTGGTCATAATTTTAGAAGCATCCACATAACTTGAAATTGCTGCAATATTAGCCGAAATTTGATTAGGGATTTTTGTTACTGGTTTTAGAACAATTTTATTAGCATTAAATTTTGATTCCGGTTGTTTGCCGACAATAGTTTCCATGTTGCATTTCATGCCCATATCAAGCAAAAAGGAATCGTTTTTTAGTTTAGCATTGGTAGAATAAATTTCTATAGGAACAATTCGTAACCAACTTTCGTAAGTATCACTCATTTGAAAAGGAGTACAGATTTTCTCGACTGCCTGAAGGACGTTTGGCTTGAAATCCATTGATTTTTCTATGGATTCGTCTATTTTCTTTTCGAGTTTGCTTTTGAAAATAGAAATAGCTGGATTAATCAAATACGTAATTGGCATATTTTTTCCAAATACGGTCATTGTTGGACTCTCACTCCAATCTAAAGATTTAAATTCTGTTTTGGTTGTCAGTTTCCAGTTTGTTAGAGCTGTTTCGCTAGATAATGTTATGGTTCCATTAAGATTGAACTCTCTGACATCATATAGTTCTACTCCTAATTTTTTTGTTCCAATGCGATATTTGATATTCGCTTTTAGAGGTAAAATAGTTTTAATTTTTTTATCCGGATTTGAAGGGTCGTTCTGAATTTTGATCGGAGCTTGTTTCCAGATTTTCATCTCAATATCATCATCTTCGATATTGTTGTCTTCATAAATTAATCCATTAAGAAGGGTGTTGGTTTGGTTTTCAATGTCGCTCAATTTTATTGTAATGGGCAAATTAATAAACGAAGGATTGATATCATAAATCAGCGGACTTGCATCGTCTGGCTCTGGTTTTAATGTTTCTAATTTTTGAGTTGGGGAACAGCTTGTTAATAGGGCAAGCATTGTAAATATTGAAAAAATGGAAGTAAGCTTCATTAATATGAATTTTTAATACAGAGTAAAATTACAAAAACAATCATATTTTCTTAAAAAAGTGTAACAATAAGTAAAGTTTGAAGTCTTATACAAGAAAAGTAACGAAAGTATTAACTTTTTATTATCATAATTTACTTAATAAAAATGTTATTATTGTCTCAAAATTTAACAATACCATGATTGAAATTAAAGATTTACACAAATCCTATAAAATGGGAAGTTCGCAATTGCATGTATTAAAAGGTATTAATTTTAATATTGAAGAAGGAGAATTGGTAGCGATCATGGGGTCATCTGGTTCAGGTAAATCAACACTTCTTAACATTTTAGGAATTTTGGATGAGGCCGATTCCGGAAGTTATATTTTGGACAAAACACCAATTAAAAAATTAAACGAAACAATTGCGTCAAAATATCGTAACAAATTTTTAGGTTTTGTTTTTCAGTCTTTTAACTTAATTAATTACAAAAATGCATTAGATAACGTTGCAATGCCATTGTATTATCAAGGTATTAAAAGAAAGGAACGTTACGAAATAGCAATGAAATATTTGGAAAAAGTAGGTCTGGGTACTCACGCACACCACTTACCAAACGAACTTTCAGGAGGTCAGAAACAACGTGTTGCAATTGCTAGAGCGTTGGCTTCGAATCCGAAGGTTTTACTTGCCGATGAGCCTACAGGAGCATTAGATACAAAGACTTCTTATGAAGTTATGGAGCTTATCCAGGGTATTAACGACGAAGGCAAAACAATTTTGATTGTTACACACGAACCTGATATTGCAGCAATGTGCAAAAGAAACGTAGTCTTAAAAGATGGACTAATTATCGATGATAAAAAAGTAGAACAAGTTAGAGCTTCGTCTTATGTTTAATATCGAACGTTGGCAGGAAATATTTGAGGCCATTTCAAAAAACCGTTTAAGAACTTTTTTAACGGGAATTTCTGTGGCTTCGGGAATTTTTATTTTGGTAATTCTTCTCGGTGCAGGTAAAGGTCTTCAAAATGGAATTGAAAAACAATTTGAGCGTGATGCCGCAGGAATTATTGAGGTTTGGTCCGGAACTACAACTAAAGAATATAAAGGTTTGAATCCAGGCCGTCAAATTCAATTTAGAAATAGCGATTATAATCAATCTGTTCAAAAATTTGAAGACAAATTAGATTTAAGAGCTTCAACACAAAATTATTGGGGACAACCTTTTGCCTACGGTAAAGAATCGGGTAGTTATCAATATAGAGGTGTTAATCCGGATTATGGAGGAATTGAAAACTTAACTATCGTTCAAGGTCGATATGTTAATGCTAAAGATATTGAAAGTAATGCCAAAGTCGCTGTTATTGGTATGAAATTGAAAAATGATTTGATTAAAGATAAAAATGCTATCGGAGAGGAAATCTTGATCAACAATATTAGTTTTAAAGTCATTGGAGTTTTTACAGATCCAGGTGGAGAAAGAGAAGAAACTCGTGCTTATTTACCATTAACTACAGTTCAGAAAACGTTTGGCGCAGGTGATAAAATCAGTAATTTATTTTTTACATTAAAAAAGACGAATGATTATGATGAAGCACTAGCACAGTCTGAAAAATTTACACAAGATTTAAAAGACTTGCTGAAAAGTAAAAATATGGTTGCTCCTGAAGATGACAGTGGTATCGGAGCTTATAATTCTGTTAAAGATGCCAAGCAGTTTTATGATCTCAATTTATATATTAGACTCTTTTTTTGGTGGGTTGGTATTTGTACCATTATTGCTGGAGTTGTTGGGGTGAGTAATATTATGCTTATTATAGTGAAAGAACGTACAAAAGAAATAGGGATTAGAAAAGCACTTGGAGCATCGCCATTTTCAATTATTTCTATGATTCTTCACGAATCAATATTTATTACCACAATTGCTGGTTTTGTTGGTTTGCTTGGAAGTTTGCTTTTGTTAGAATTTGTGGGGCCAATGGTTCAGAGTGAGTTTTTTAGAAATCCGGAAGTAGATTTTAGTGTCGCATTAACAACTTTGGTTTTGCTTGTTTTTGCAGGAGCAATGGCTGGTTTTTTTCCAGCGTACAGAGCAGCCAAAATCAAACCTATTGTAGCACTTAGAGACGAATAATTATGTTTAAGAAAGATAATTGGGATGAAATTTTACAGGCTTTAACAGCAAATGTATTCAGAACTATTCTGACTGCTTTTGGAGTTTTTTGGGGTATATTTATTTTGGTAATATTACTTGCAGCAGGAAAAGGACTGGAAAATGGTGTTAAAAAAGGATTTGACGGAATAGCTACAAATACTATGTTTATGTGGAGTCAGACTACTTCAAAAGCATACAAAGGTTTGCCAAAAACGCGTCGCTATGATTTTAGAAATAGTGATGTTGCGGCATTAAAACAAGCTATACCAGATTTATTATATGTTTCGCCAAGAAATCAACTTGGAGATTTTAACGGAACGAACAATGTTGTAAGAGGAACTAAAACTTCTGCTTTTACAATTTACGGAGATTATCCGGAATTGATTAAACAACAGCCGATGGATATCATTAAAGGGCGATTTGTTAATCAGCAAGATATTAATGAAAAAAGAAAAGTAGCTGTTATTGGAAAAGGGGTTATCAGTGAACTTTATGGTAAAGAAGAAGAAGCGTTTGGAACTTACGTGAAAATAAATGGAGTTAACTTCATGGTTGTCGGGGTCTACAGATCTAAACAACAAGGAGGAAATGCCGAACAAGAACAGAAAAATATCTTTATTCCATTTACAACTTTTCAGCAAGCTTTTAATTATGGAGATAAAGTAGGCTGGATGGCACTTACAGCAAATGATGAAGCGTCAATAACAGAACTAAAACCAAAGATTTTAGAGCTTATAAAAGCTTTGCATTCTGTTAATCCTACTGATGATAGAGCAGTTGGGAATTTTGATTTGTATGAGCAATTTAATAAAGTGCAAAGTCTTTTTAATATTCTACAGGCAATTGCTTATTTCGTAGGTACATTAGTTTTAATTTCAGGGGTAATAGGAATTTCGAATATCATGCTTATTGTAGTAAAAGAACGAACGAAAGAAATAGGAATTAGAAGAGCACTTGGTGCGACGCCTGCAAATATCAGAGGGCAAATATTATCCGAATCGATATTTTTGACAATTATTTCAGGTATGTTCGGTATTGCTGTCGCAACAGGAATTATAGCTGTTTTGAATATGGTGTTAGATTCTATGCCTGCAGACGGAAATACCATGTTTGCAAATCCTACTGTAGATTTAGGAGTTGTATTTGTTGCTTTACTAATCTTAATTGGAGCTGGTTTATTGGCCGGATTTATACCTGCCCAAACCGCAATAAACGTAAAACCTATTGATGCATTAAGAACCGAATAAATTATCAATCAAAATAAATCGATTAAACCCAAAACAAATGAAAAAAGGAGTAACCGTAACCATTTTAATATTTATTGCAATTGTCTTTTTTGGCGCACTTTACTATTTGTATGCTAAAAATCAAGAATCGCCGATTGTATTTAAAACGGAAAAAGCAGAAATTAAGACTATCGTAAAAAATACTATTGCGACGGGAAATATTCAACCTGATGAAGAGGTTTTAATCAAACCAAATATTTCAGGAATTATTGAAGAGGTATACATCAAAGCCGGCGAAAAAATCAAAGCTGGAGATATGATTGCTAAAATTAGAGTTGTTGCGAATGTTTCAAATGTTAGCAGTTCTCAAAATCAGGTTACGACAGCTAAAATTGCTTTAGATAATCAGGAAAAGCTTTATAAGAGGCAAAAAACATTGTTTGAGAAAGAGGTAATTTCTGCAAATGACTTTGATGCAGCTCAAGTAGCATACAATCAGGCTAAACAGACTTATTTGGCAGCAAAACAAGGTTTAGATATCGTTAAAACAGGAACAACTTCTTCTTTAGGTAGTTATGCTAATACCTTAATTCGTTCTACTGTAAACGGAATGGTTTTAGACGTTCCGGTAAAAGTTGGAAATCAGGTAATTGAAAGTAATAATTTTAATGAAGGAACAACAATTGCGAGCGTTGCAGATGTTGGAAGAATGATTTTTATTGGAAAAATCGATGAATCTGAAGTAGGAAAAATCAAAGAGAAAATGCCAATTGAAATTACGATTGGAGCAATTGAAAACAAAAAATTTGAAGCTGTTTTAAATTATATTGCACCAAAAGGAGTTACAGAAAACGGTGCTATTCAATTTGAAATAAAAGCTCAAATGATTAATAGAGATGATACTTTTATCAGAGCTGGTTTGAGTGCAAATGCTTCAATTATTTTAGAAAAAGCAGATAAGGTTTTAGCTATTAAAGAATCATTGGTTCAATTTGACAAAAAAACACAAAAGCCTTATGTAGAAATTGAAACTGCTCCACAGAAATTTGAAAGAAGAGATTTAGTTTTGGGAGTGAGCGACGGAATCTACGTTCAAGTTAAAAGCGGTGTAAAAGATACAGATAAAATTAAAATCTGGAATCAAGGCTTGATTAATGAAGGAGACAAAGAAAAAAAATAGTCTAATTTGAAGGTTTAAGGATCTTTTTGGTTTTAAAAAATGTTAAATTTGCGTAGTTCGGTTTGCTGCGCTTTCATTAAAAGTATATGAAAATAAATAAATATAATAGTCTGATTTTTGCAATGTTATTTGGTTTAGGGTTATCTGGCCAAGCACAGTCAAAACAATGGACTTTGGAAGAATGTGTGAGATACGCACTTGAAAATAATATTACTATAAAATTATCGGAATTAGATGTAAAAAATGCTGATATCGATAAAAAAGGGGCATTGGGTAATTATCTACCATCGGTAAACGGAAATGCTTCTCACTCATGGAATATTGGTTTGAACCAAGATGTTACAACAGGTATTTTACGTAATCAGACGACACAATATTCTTCAGTCGGATTAAATGCAGGTGTTGATATCTACAAAGGTCTGCAAAATCAAAATGCTTACAGAAAAGCTAAATTGTCTATTATTGCATCTCAATACCAATTGTTGAAAATGCAAGAAGATATTTCTTTGAATGTTGCGAGCGCATTTTTACAGATTCTATCAAATAAGGAAGATTTAAAAGTTAAGAAAGAACAATTGTCGATCGATGAAAAAAGATTTGCTCGTTCTGAAGAAATGGTAAAAGCAGGAACAATTCCACGTGGAGATTTGTACGATTTAAAAGCAACTGTTGCTACAGATAAACAAAACATTGCGGTTTCTGAGAATAACTTGTTGATTTCTAAATTAAGTTTAGCACAACTTTTACAATTAAAAGAGTTTGCAGATTTTGATGTAGTAGATGATACTAATGCAAAAGATGAACATAATATTCTGGCTCAGACTCCAATAGAAATTTATGATAAAGCAAAAGAGACTAGAACAGAATTAAAATTAGCTCAAACAAATCTTGAAATTGCAGAAAAAAATGTAGCAATTGCCAAAGGAGCTTATCAGCCAACTTTACGTGGATTTTATGGTTTTAATACCAGAGCAAGTTATAGTGATCAAGTTAGATTGGATGCTGCCGGCAACCCATATACGGTAGGGCCAGATCCTATATTTCAACAGTTTAGTGATAATAAAGGACATAATTTTGGTTTGCAGTTGAATGTTCCGATTTTCAATGGTTTTTCAGTTAAAAATAATGTAGAGCGTAACAAAGTAAGTTTAGAAAAATCTAAAATAGATTTAGAACAAAAAAGTTTAGATTTGCAACGTAACGTTTACACTGCTTTTACAGATGCAAGAGGAGCTTTAAATACTTACGAATCGGCTACTGTTACTTTAGAAGCAAGACAGCAAGCATATAATTATGCAAAAGAAAAATACGATGTAGGTTTGATGAATTCATTTGATTTTACACAAGCGCAAACATTGTTGACTAACGCACAATCTGATGTAATCAGAACAAAGTACGATTACATGTTTAAAATTAAAATACTTGAATTTTATTTCGGAATTCCAATTGTTCCAATTATTACAAAATAATCTATTATGTCAAAAAAAACAATTTATTTCTTAGTCGGTGGTGCAATTGTGATTATTGCAGCTTTAATTGGTCTTTCAAAGGCGGGCGTAATAGGAAATAAGGACGAAGGAAAAGAAGTAGAAACTGCAAAAGTGATAGCTTCAACAATTGTTGAAACTGTTTCGGCAACAGGTAAAATTCAGCCGGAAATTGAAGTTAAGATTGCTTCAATGGTTTCGGGAGAAATTATTTCCTTAAATGTAAAAGAAGGACAAGTTGTAAAAAAAGGGGAGTTGTTGGTCAAAATAAATCCTGATTTATATACTTCAGGTCTAGATCGTTCGGTTGCAAATTTAGCAGGAACTAAAGCTAGTCTAACACAGTCAGACGCAAGTTTTAAAGAAGCTAAGGCAAATTATGAGCGCAATAAGGTCCTGTATGACAAAGGGGTAATTTCTAAATCGGATTGGGATAAAGCTATTTCGACTTATGAAGTTGCAAAAGCAACAAAGCAGAGCGCTTATTATAATGTTCAAAGTGCATCAGCATCGGTAACAGAAGCTAGGGACAACCTTGGGCGTACAACAATTTATTCTCCTGCAGATGGAACAATTTCTGTTTTGAATGTAGAATTAGGAGAAAGAGTTCTTGGTACACAACAAATGGCAGGTACAGAACTTTTGCGTGTTGCAAACCTTAATAATATGGAGGTCGAAGTTGATGTAAATGAAAATGATATTGTAAAAATTAAAATAGGCGACGAAGCAAATGTTGAAGTTGATGCCTATTTGAAAAAGAAGTTTAAAGGTATTGTTACCAGTATTTCTAATTCTGCAAGTACAACATTAACATCAGATCAGGTAACTAATTTTAAAGTTAAGGTTCGTATTTTAAAAGAATCTTACCAAGATTTGCTGGAAGGAAAGCCAAGTACATATTCTCCGTTTAGACCAGGAATGACCGCAACTGTTGATATCATTACAACAACAAAAACAAATGTTCTGGCAGTGCCAATCAGTTCTGTAGTTGTAAAATCAGATACTACGGCGGTAAAAGATTTTACTGTTGAAGATCCTAATCAGGATAAAAAAGCAACTCCGAAAATTGATAAAAAATTTGAGTGTGTTTTTGTAAAAGTTGGTGATAAAGCTAAAATTCGAGTTATAAAAACTGGAATTCAAGACGATACCAATATTGAAGTAATGTCAGGCTTAAAGGCGGGAGATGTTGTTATAACAGGGCCTTACACAACGGTTTCTAAAGAACTAAATTCTGGAGATAAAGTAAAGCTTAAAAAAGCAGAAGCTCCTAAAAAATAAAAAAGAATTCAATAATATTTAAAATTTAATACATTGTCTTTTATTCTCAACATCGAAACGGCTACTAAAAACTGTTCTGTATCTGTCGCAAAAGATGGAAAAACCATTGCTTGTAATGAGCTTGCTGATGAAGGATATTCGCATGCCGAAAAACTTCATGTTTTCATTGAAGAAGTAATCGCAAAAGCTGCAATTTCAGTTCAAAATTTAGCTGCAATTGCAGTTAGCCAAGGCCCAGGATCTTACACCGGATTGAGAATTGGCGTTTCGGCAGCAAAAGGCCTGTGTTATGCTTTAAATATTCCGTTAATTGCTGTTGATACGCTTCAAACTTTGGCTTCTCAGGCTGAAGTTGCAGATGGAAAAATCATCCCAATGCTAGATGCTCGTCGTATGGAAGTATATAGCGCTATTTTTAATCCAGATTTGACAATTGACAGGGCTATCAAAGCGGAGATTATTGACGAAAATTCATTTCAGGAATACACGGATAAACTTTACTTTGTTGGCGATTGTGCAGACAAATGTAAAGCGGTTTTAACTAAAGAAAATTTCGTTTTTTTAGAAGATATAAAATATCCTTCTGCAGACGCTATGAGTAAAATCAGTTATGATAAGTATCAAAAAAGCGACACTGTAGATGTCGCTTATTTTGAACCTTATTATTTAAAGGATTTTATGATTACTGCTCCTTCAAAAAAAGAGTAAATTACTTTTGTATCGTATACGGCTGTACGGCAATTCCGGCTTGGTCTAGTGCAGCTTTACAATCTTCTAAGGTTTCAGTAAAAACAGCTCCGTAATTGGCATTTTTTGCCCAAGGACGAACTGCAAAATCTATTGAACTTGCGGATAGGTTTTTTACAAAAACTTCTGGTGCTGGTGTTTGTAAAACTTTTGAGTTTTTATTTAAAACATCTAACAAAACATCTTTTGCTTTTTTAATATCAGAATCGTAAGAAATTGAAAAAGTCAAATCGGCTCTTCTTTCTCCCTGCATCGAATAATTGATGATCGTTCCGTTTGATAAAGTACCATTTGGAACAAAAACAGTCTGATTATTTCCAGTTACCATTTTGGTAACAAAAATCTGAATCTCTTCTACGGTTGCAATAATTCCTTGTGCTTCAATTGTATCGCCTACTTTGAAAGGTTTGAAAACAATAATAAGCATACCGCCGGCAAAATTAGAAAGCGAACCTTGAAGTGATAAACCAACTGCAAGTCCCATTGCTCCTAAGATAGCAACAAATGAAGTGGTTGGAATTCCTAATTTTGAAATAAAGGTCACAAACAATAAAATTCGGAGCGCCCAAAGTAAAATATCAGCAAGAAATTTAGTTAAAGTAGGGTCTAAATTTCTTTTCACCATTATTTTTCTAATAAGTCTATTTATTAAGCGTATGGCATATAAACCAATAAATAGAATTAGAAGTGCTGAAATTAAGGTTAGCGAATAATCAGCTAATATTGCAATAAATGATGATGTATAAGTTGCTATTTGTTCTGGGCTCATATTTTGTATTTTAAAATAAAAAAAACCTTCTCAAAAAGAGAAGGTATAATTAGTGGTGCAAATATAAAAATATTTGCCTTATCAGGAAAGAACGTTTATTCTTTGTCTGTTTCCTCAACTGCCGCTTCACTCGTGTCAAAAACGGTCTCAGAAACAAGTCTTTTGGTGTCGTCTGTAGTTTCAGAAGTTGCCTCTTTTATACTTTCTATAACATCAGTAATAGTTTCCGAAGCTTTGTCTGCATATTCAATTACAGTTTCTTTGGCTTGGTTGGCATAATCTACTGCTTTTTCAATAATAGGCTCAGAAACTTCTTTTACTTTATCAATTGTTTCTTCTGCAAGCGTCTCCGCTTTTTCGATATAAGGTGCAGCGGCTTCTTTTACATGTTCGAAAGTGTTTTCGGCGTCATTAGCCAATTCTGTTGCAGACTCTTTTGTTGAGCCAAATAAATTTTTAAAAAATGAAGATAATCCCATGGTTTTTAGTTAATTGGTTGAGGTTGCAATATTAATTAATTTTACAGAATTACGTATTTTTTTTGAGTAAAGAATTGATAATTAGTGGTTAATAAAAAAAGCGTCTCAGTGAGACGCTTTCCTTTAATATATTTTGAAGTAAATTAAGCATTTACAGCTTCAACTTTTATTGCTTCATCGTTTAGCATGCTTTTCAGCATATTTTCGATACCACTTTTTAAAGTAAATGTTGATGAAGGACAACCGCTGCATGCGCCTTGCAATAATACTTTTACTGTTTTGTCGTCTTCATTATAAGATTCGAAAGCGATATTTCCACCATCTGCAGCTACAGCTGGTTTTACATATTCTTCTAAAATATTGATGATTTGCTGAGAAGTAACATCTAATTTGTCAAATGCTTCATCTTTTGTGGTTTCATCTTTTTTGGCTGTTTGAATTAAACTTTCGTCTAAAACAGTACCTCCGTTTTCAATATATTGTTTAATGAATGTTCTTAATTCTAAAGTGATTTCAGACCAATCATTGATTTCATATTTGGTAACAGAAATATAGTTTTCGTCAATAAAAATTTCTTTTACATACGGAAATTTAAACAATTCCTGAGCCAATGGAGAAGAAGCAGTCTGATCGATGTTTTTATATTCTACTGCATTACGAGTCAACATTCTGCTTACCACAAATTTCAATGCTGAAGGATTTGGAGTTGTTTCTCCATAAACTGTAATAGGCTGTTTTTTTGCTTTGTTTTCATCCACTTTAATGATAACGCCACCTTTTTCAACAAACGCACTAATTTGTTCGGCAACAGCATCTTTAACATCGTCCCAGTCTACAATACTGTATCTTTCAATTGCAATAAAATTTCCTGAAATGTAAACAGTTTTAACAAACGGTAAATAAAATAACTGCTGTGCTAACGGAGAAGCTTGTGCTTCGTCAATATTTTTGAATTCAAAATTTTGATTCTGTGTAATAAAGTCTTCAAATTCAAACTTTAAAATAGTTGGATTTTGAGTTTCTTTTATAGTGATTTTTGTCATGATTGTATATTTTTTGCAAATTTACTAAAGTTATTTTCTACTAATAACTATATTTGATTTTTTAATGAAATAATTAAGACTCTTCTCAAAGAAATCGTGTTAAATTGCAGGAGTGAAAATTATATAGATACAAAATTACCTTTATGGAATTAAAAATCAGGGTTTTATTAATTTTTCTCATTTCGACATTTTATTCTTATTCTCAGGAAGGAATACCGGTTTATTCAGACTATTTGTCCGATAACTATTACTTAATTCACCCATCAATGGCGGGTGCGGCAAACTGTGCTAAGATTAGATTGACGGCAAGAAAGCAATGGTTTGGGCAAGAAGATGCTCCAAGTTTGCAGACTTTAAGTTTTAATGGAAGATTAGGAGAGCGCTCTGGAGCGGGAATTATCGTTTTTAATGACAAGAACGGATATCATTCGCAAAAAGGGGTAAAATTGACATATGCACACCACATTATGTTTTCCAGAGATGAAATAGATTTGAATCAATTGTCTTTTGGAATCAGTGGAGGTTTGATACAAAATCAATTGGATGAAACTAAATTTGGAGGAACCTTTGATCCTTTGGTTTTTGGTTCAATTCAAAAAGATTCTTATTTCAATGTTGATATCGGAGCTTCGTACAACTATTTGGATTTTTATGCCCACGCAACCGTTCAGGGACTATTAGAAACAAGAAGAGAATTATATACAGATTATGAAAGTGATAATCTTAGAAAGTTCTTATTGAGCGCCGGTTATGTTTTTGGGAAACATAATGAATGGACCTGGGAGCCTTCAATTCTATTTCAATTGTTTGACCAAACAAAAGAAAAGACTCTCGATTTGAATATGAAAGCATACAAAAGCATGGATTTTGGAAGTCTTTGGGCTGCTTTATCTTACAGAAGAAGTTTTGATGGTGCCCAATATCTTGCAGGAACAGGCGTTGCTTCTCAAAAATTACAATACTTTACACCAATTGTTGGGGTTAACTTTAAGAATTTTATGTTTGCCTATACCTATTCTCAGGTTACTGGAAATGTGAAGTTTGATACTGGAGGTTACCATCAAATTACTTTAGGAATCAATTTGTTCTGTAAAAAAGAACGCTACGATTGTAACTGTCCGGCAATTAATTAAATTTTATTTTATGCTGATAAAATCTGTAAACGGAAAAACACCTTCAATTCCAGAAGATTGTTATGTTGCCGAAAATGCAACCATTGTTGGTGATGTAACTTTTGGAGCATCTTGCAGTGTTTGGTTTAATGCCGTTATTCGAGGAGATGTTCATTTTATTAAAATCGGTAATAAGGTAAACATTCAAGATGGTGCCGTTATTCATTGTACCTATCAAAAACATCCAACTATTATTGGAAATAACGTTTCAATTGGACATAATGCAATTGTACATGGTTGTACCATTCATGATAATGTTTTAATCGGAATGGGGGCAATTGTAATGGATAATTGTGTAGTAGAGAGTAATGCGATTATTGCTGCCGGAGCTGTAGTAACTCAAAATACTGTTGTGTCTTCAGGAAGTATTTATGCAGGTGTTCCTGCCAAAAAAGTGAAAGATATCGATCAATCTGATTTTGCTGGGGAAATTGAGCGTATTTCGAATAACTATGTTATGTATTCTGGCTGGTTTAAAAACGAATAATAAATTTTAAAAAAAATCAATAATAAAAATTCCAAATTCCAAAGCGTTATGAAAACATTGGAATTTGGAATTTTTATTTTTTGGAATTTAAAACTATAGGTTGATTTTTTCGAAGAAAGTATTTTTATAGCTTTCGCTGATTGGAATTCTTTTATCACTTATCAAAACCTTATTTTTCTGAATCGATTTTACATGTTTTATATTGATGATATATGATCTGTGAATTCTGGCAAAACCCTTACTCGAAAGTAAATTTTCAAGTTTTATCAAACTGATTAAAGTCAGTGTGAATTTATTGTCTGTTGTATAAATTTTGACATAGTCTTTTAAACCTTCAATAAAAAGAATGTCAGCAAAATTCAATTTTACATTTTCATATTCAGCTCTTACAAACATAAAATCCTGATCTATTTCTGGAGCATTGGTGGTTTCGGAAATGGGTTGAGGAGCCGTCGGTAAAAAAACTTGCTGGGCTCTGACAACCGCTTTTAAAAAACGATGAAACGGAATAGGTTTTACTAAATAATCAACCGCACCAAGATTAAAACCTTCAACAGCATAATCAGAATAAGCTGTTGTGAAAATAACCAAAGGTTTTTTCTCGATTGTATTTAAGAAATCAATTCCCGAGAAATGAGGCATTTGAATGTCCAGAAAAACCAAATCTACATTATTCTGATTGATAAATGAAACGGCATCAATTGCATTGTTAAAAGAATTAATCAATTCTAATGATTCTACTTTTTTGACAAAATCCTGTAACAATTCTACAGCCAAAGGTTCGTCATCAATAATTACACATTTCATTTTCTTAGAATTAAGTTTACAATTAGTTTCGGCATTCAAAAGTAATTTGAAACCAGTAAATTAAGTTTTAAAATTTTCATAAAATACTGGTTAGACTAAATCAAAATTATGCATTAACTGTGATAGTTTTAGTTAACGTGAAGCCGTCAGTAAGGTTTCCTGTTATAGTTGCAAGTTCATCGGCCAAACTATCAGAAAAAACATTGTCTTTTGCATTTGCCGTATCGGCTTGTCCGTGTGCTACATAATTGGTACTTGAATATACTTGACTTGAAATGGTCTCAGGAAAAGCAATCTGGGTTACCAATAATGAACTTCCTGAACTTGATAAAACCTCCACATGTACGTGCGGTGCTCTACCTTGATACCAACCTGGATAAATAGAGATAAAAGAAACATTTCCGCTGGTGTCAGAAGTTTGTCTTCCTCTTAAAAAATGTACGGTAGTATAATCTGTTTGTTGCATTTGTGTGCCACCGTATTCAGAATAATTTCCGTCTTTATCACAATGCCATACATCTACCAAAACGCCAGAAAGGGGTTCGCAGTTGTTTTTCTTGTTTTCAATTTTTAAGTTGATCAATAAAGCAATTCCAACACGATCAGATTTTATGTTTTCTAAAACCAATTGACTTGGAGTTTTAATAGGAAACGGACCTTTCGTTTCAGAGGGAGAAAGGGTGCAACTTCCATCTCCGGAATTACTTGAATCCGTTTCGTCATTATCGCTTTTGGAGCAAGATTCTAATAATTTTGTAGCAGTTGCCAATGAGGCAATACCCAAAATACCATTTCGGATGAATTTTTTTCTGTCCATAATCAGTTTTGTTTAATGTATTGCGGTTTTTATTTCATCTAATTTTAAATTCAAATGAACTCGGTAGTATGTATTATCCTGAGTAATGGTTAGTTCGTGTGCGTTAGGGTAGAGTAGGTCAAGACGATTTTGAATATTGACCAATCCGATTCCCGAATTCTCGGGATCTTTTACATAATTTTCTATAGAATTTTCAATCCAGAAATCAAGGTTGTTATCAGTAATCAGAATTTTGATTTTTACGTGAGCAGCGCCCTTATAATCAGTTCCGTATTTAAAAGCATTTTCAACAAAGGAAATTAATAACAAAGGTTCGATATGTTTGTTTTTGGTATCGCCGTGTACATTGATTACGATGTCTTCAATATTGTTTAACCTCAGTTTTTGTAGTTCAATATAGTTCTGAATGTAATTAACTTCTTTTTCTAAAGCCACCGTTTTGTTGTCTGTTTCATACAACATATAGCGCATTAATTCAGACAAGGTTACGATGGCATCAGGGACCAAATCAGATTTTTTGTGAGCCAAAGAATAAATACTATTTAGAGAATTGAATAAAAAGTGCGGGTTGGTTTGTTTGCGCAGGTAAATCAATTCGGTATTTGTTCTGTGTGTTTCGGCGATCAGTTTATTTTGCTGATTATTATAAAATTCAGTTAGTGTTCTAATAATTGCAGAAATGGTAATAACCAAAATGTAGAAAAACGAGGGGCCAATTTTAAAGAAAAGAGGTTGTTTCATTTCTATTCTGCGGGGCATCATCATTTCTCCTTTTGGGAAAAAATGAGCATCAGGAGGTAGCATTCGTGCGGGTACTACATTTTCAGGCCTTAAATGTCTAAATTCATGGATGAAATAATTCAATCGAATAGTCATAAATATTGCAATTAGAATAAAGGCAAATGTAAAGTACAGCCAATATTTTTTTTGCAGTAAATAATTTGGTACCAAATAAAAATAGTTTAGGTAAAACAATACAATTCCTGTAGACCACTGAGCGTAAAAGTCATTATTTATTTTAAATGGACTTTCGTAAAACTGAATTAAGGAAGTCAAAATAAAGAAAATCCATATAGCGCAATGGAACAAGATTTTGTTGTAGCCTGTATTTTTAATGGTATCGATCTGCATTTAGAATTTTATTTTTAATAAAATTAAGTCATTTTTGGTTACCGTTGGAGATAAGTTTTGTTTCAGTTTTTGCTTCACAAAATCAGCTACTTTAAGAGCGTCTTTTTCTGTTTCAAAACTTTTGTTGTCACTTATCACCGGAATAATGGTCTGCTTAATTAAAATTTTTTCTTTGTAGGTAATTGTATATCCCCATCCAGAATTTGTTTTAAAAGCAGCAGTTGTAAGAGCTTCTTTTTTTGTACAAGCCGTAAAAAGCATTACAAAAACAAAAAGCATTAAATTCTTCCAGATGTTATTCTGGAAGAATTTTTTCATATTAATTATCATCGTCGCTTTGTTCTTCTAATGGCTTAAATTCCCAGGCGTCATCAAAGTAAGTAGAGCCCACTCTTCCTAACATATAAAAACCACGGTTATTAATTGCAAAACCAACAGCATCTGTTCTTGTAGCACCTTCCATTGGAGTTCTTTCTACCCATAAATCACTCGTCGGATTATATTCCCAAACCGTTTTTATGTTTTCTCCTCCTACAATGTAACCTAGACCGTTTATAGAAAAACTTGAAGCATTTGCTCGAACAATTGCGTATTCATCATTATAACTATAATCGTCATCTGTATCTTTATCGATATCACGTTTTCTAGTCCAGACATCAGAAGCAGGATCAAATTCCCAAAAATCTTCCTGATAGACTCCATTGTTTACACCCGTTGCCAAATATGCTTTATCTGCGATAACAAATACTGTTGCGTTACGTCTTTTGTTTCCACTAAATCCGTTTACAAGAGTCCATGTGTTTGTCTGGTCGTTGTATTGGTAGAAATCTTTTAAGTAATTTCCATCATAACCAGTTCCAAAATAAGCTTTACCACCAGCTTGAAAACCTACAGCTGCATATCGGGCTGTTCCTCCAAAATCAGTTTTTTGCGTCCAGCTGTTAGCTGTTGGATCATACTGATAAAAATCTTTCAATTTATTTGTTCCATCATAGCCCAGACCTACATAGCCTTTTTCGTTCAATGCAAAACTAGAAGCAGAACTACGTCCTACGCCTGCAAAATCTGCTTTTTGTTCCCAATAATCACCTGTTGAGTTGTAAATCCATAAATCTTTTAAATAGACATCTCCAGTATAACCACCAACAACATAAGCGTAGTCTCCAATAACAAAACTCGTTGCACTAGATCTTGCCGGGCCATCGAAAGCTGATTTTTTTATCCAGTTTCCCATTAAATCGTCATCATCGTCATCATTGCTGCAGCTTACAAAAAAGAGGCACGAAAAAAGCGCTGTGAATAAAATTCCTTTTTTTAGATTAATCATAGTGTATTTAATATTTATTGTTTGTATTTGATCCCAATTCCTAAAACATAACCATTGCCTGTGTTGAAGTCGTAAACTTTATTGTTGTTGCTATCCAGCAGGCTGTATTTTTTATTAAAATCGTAACCGGCTTTAAAATTTAAAAACCAATTACTGCTGACATTTCTTTCGTATTCGAAAGCTGATGTCATTTGCGATAAAACTGCTTTTTCTGCTTTATCTTCATTATTTAATTCATCTAAATGGTAAAAATTACCGTTAAAGCTATTTGTTAAACTAAATTTGTTTCGCTCGTTATTAGAATATGAAATTCTAGAATCCGGAAATCCGATACTCAAATTAGCATTGAGATTCATTTTATAATTAAAACCAATGATCGGAGTAAATTTTGGCGAACCAAAAACGGACGTTCGACCGGCTCCAAGTATTACATCTATTTTTGAACTTAACTGTTGCTTGACTTCAATATTTCCTAAAACAGTCACGTCAGAAAAATCTAAATTTCGTTGGAAATTAGCTGTTGGAATAATTGAAATATCCAGTTTTGTTTTTTCTAATAACTGATTCGAATATTCGATCTTGTTCTGAATTTGATTGAATTTTTCCTGATCGGCATAAAAATTATAAGGATTCAGTTCATAAGTCACTTTCAGATTTGAATATTCTATTGTGTTTGCGATTTTACTTTTTGTTCCCAACTTTTTTTGATAGAAAATACCAACATTGGTTTCGCTGAAATTTATTTTTTCTGTGGGCTCTGTTTTAATATTCGCATAAGCGGCTAAATTTTCTTGAGCTTTCACGTTGACAATAGCAATCAAAAAAAGAGAACAAACTAAAAACCTTACTTTCATTATTTATTTTATTGGTCCAAAATTAGGTGGATGACCGCCTTAAAAAAAAGAAGATATATATATGACGTGTTTTGATAGACAAAATCGTCTTTTTTAAGGTCGAATTAAATTTTATGAAGACAATACCTCTTATAGATTGTTTTGTGCAATTTGTAGCTTAAAAAAGCGTGATAGTATATGTTATTGTGTGTCACCAAAGCTTGCATTTTATATTTGTCCAAAAAATAGATTATGCACAAGTTTATATTGATATTGCTTTTTGTACTAACCATATTTTCATGTGGTACAGACACAGATACCGGCGAATTTACAGTGGGGTCAGATTATTTAGCATTGAGCAATAAAGTCATTATGATCGATACGGTTACGGTCGAGATGTCGACTATTAATTTCGACTCTCTGGCAACATCAAACCATGGAAGAATTTTGATTGGAAATTACGATGATCCTATTTTTGGAAAAGTAAAATCGGATAGCTACTTTCAGCTTTCTGCCTCATCGTATGCGCTAAATAATACTGGTTCAGATACAGAAGCGGTAAATTATGTTTTTGATTCTATTTCGATGATTCTGAAATATGATAACTATTATTATGGAGACACCACAAAAGTGCAGACATTCAATATTCACAGATTGACTCAAAAAGTTAAACCGAATACGAATGATAGTAATTTTTATAATAATTCGACCTTAACTTATGATTCCCAAAGTCTCGGGACTATATCTTTTAAACCAAGGCCAACAGAGAAAGATTCTATTAATATTAGAATGAATGATGAATTTGGATCGGCTCTTTTTCAGAAAATAAAAAAAAGGGAAGTTACAGATTTTGAAAGTTTTACGGAATATCTTAAAGGGTTGGTTCTAGTTCCAGAAACTTCAAATTCTGCCAATGTTATCGGTTTTAGCGTTTCTACAAGTAAGGTTCGAATGTACTATTCCAAATACCAAGCTGAAGCTGATGAGGTTCCATTTACAATCGATTTTACAATTGCAGATGCTACCAAGCAATTCAATTCTATTTCGTTGGATAAAACGGGTACAATATTGCAGAATCTCCCCATTTCTAGTAGCAGATTATCGAGTACGGCGACAAACAATCAGGGATTTATTCAATCTGGAACTGGTGTAGCTTGCCGAATCGATTTTCCGAATATTAAACAATTTAAGAATATCTCGACCAACGGAGCTATTGTAGATGCGAAGCTGTTCTTGAAACCGGTAAATAATTCGTATTCCGAAAAATATCCCTTAGCAGATTCTTTAAGTGTTTACGTTGGCGATAATTTGAATCGTATTAGCGCAACATTGGTAAACTCTGCAAACTCGACAGTTTACGGAATTTTGAATAAAAAAAGCGATGAATTTAATGAAAACGTAGGATACACAATTCCTATTGGAAATTTTCTTCAAAAAGAAATGCTCAAACAATCCGACTCAAGATCATCTCTCATATTAACATTGCCAGGAATTTCTCAATCGGTGAATAGGATAGTTTTGGGCGATCAAAAACATTTAAACAATAAAATTCAGCTGAAAATTTATTACATCTCTTATTAATGAAAAATAAAATTCTTTTATGGAGCTGCTTCATTTTGATGTCGCTGACTTCCTTTTCTCAAAGTATTTCCAGTTCGCCCTATTCTTTATATGGTGTAGGGAGTTTGTACGATTCGAATTTTGGATATTTATCTTCCACTAGTTCTTCAGGAATTGCTTTGCCTTCTGATACATTTATAAATAATCTGAATCCGGCGTCGTTAGGTTTTATGTACCAAAACCATTTTCTTTTTGATATTGGAGGAAAAGCTATTGCAACAACATATCAAAGCAGTTCTCGTACAGAGAAACGAAATAATTTTCAGTTTTCACACATAGCTTTTGCTTTTCCTGTGAATAAAAAATCAGGTTTCAGCGTTTCGCTTCAGCCGTATTCCAGTTCGGTATTTAAAATTTCAAATTTAAAATTACCAATAGCAGACAGTCAGGAATTTTATTATGTCAGCGCACAGGGATCGGGCGGGTTGAATAATCTGGATTTTTCGTACGGATATCGATTTGGAAAAAAGTTTACGCTTGGAGTTACGGCAACTGCACTTTTCGGGAATACAGTTGATGAACGTGCTTTCTTAATTTCGAATGCAGTTACAACCATAAATAAAAAAACAAATTATAGTGGAATTCGTGCTACCTTGGGAGCACAATATAAAATAGATTCAACTTTTACAATCGCTACAACTTTTAAGGCTCCCACAAAGGTAAATGCTTCTAAAGTGCAATCTGTGACCAGTATTGCTGATGAGGTAGAAACTATCGTAGAATCCAACAAAGCTTCGGATACAGACGATTATTATATGCCTCTTGAAATTGGTTTCGGAATCAGCAAGCGATTTAAAAACAATTTGAATGCAACTTTAGATTACGAGAAAAGTTTCTGGAGCGATACAAAACAATCTGAACTATATGGGAACTTTGTAAATCAAGATCGTTTTGCACTTGGATTTACTTATAGCGCTAAAAAAAATGTTCGCAAATATTGGGATCGAGTAGGGTATGCTGCAGGGATAAGTTATGATACGGGCTATCTTGAAGTCGATAAGGAAAGAATAAATAATGCATCATTTTCTATTGGACTTAATCTACCAATAGAAAACACCTTCTCTTCTCTAAACGTGTCTTATTCTTATGGACAAAAAGGAAGAATAGCCAATGATTTGATAAAAGAAAACTACCATAAAATATCGCTCAATTTATCCTTAGATGGAATTTGGTTCGTCAAGCGAAAGATTGAATAGTATCCTAAAAATCTTTTTTAATTACAGGATATTTATAGTCTAAAATTGATTCTAAAACGGCAGGATTAGAATTGACATAAAAAATTGGATCATGATCCTGGCTTTCTGAAAATCCTACTTTATCTCTAAGTAAGTTTTTAGTTTGTCTGGCAACAGCTTCTCCTGAATCTATTATTTTAATATGATCTGGGAGAATTTTTTTTATCTGTGGAATTAAATACGGATAGTGACTACAGCCTAAAACAAGGTAATCGATATTTGCTTCTATCATCGGCTGTAAATAAGATTCCAGCAATTGAGTCATTTCCGGAGAGTACAGGTTTCCATCTTCTATAAGTTGTACAAGACCATGACCGACTTGTTCAATAATAGTAGTGTTCTGAAACATTTCTGCAGTTTTATTAAACAATTCACTGTTTAAAGTTCCCTTAGTGGCTAGAATTCCAATTATTTGTGTTTGAGAATTGTTTGCTGCCGGTTTAATTGCTGGTTCAATTCCAACAAAAGGGACATCATAATTAGCACGAAGCTCAAATATTGCATTTGTTGTAGCGGTATTGCAGGCAACAACAATTAATTTGCATTTATTGTCCAATAAAAACTCAACATTTTTTTTGCTTAAAGCAACAATCTCATCTTTACTTTTTTGACCGTAAGGAGCATTTTTGCTGTCAGCTAGGTAAATAGTTTTTTCGTTTGGAAGCAGATCATGAATAGCGCTCCAAATGGAAGTTCCGCCAATTCCAGAATCAAAAACGCCGATAGGATTGTTGTTTGTCATAAAGCAAATTTACTATTTTTTTAATCTAATTTGATACTCTAAGGTAATTCAAATCTGGAAATAATAGAAGAGATAAGTTTTAATTTTTTGTAAAAAAAAACTGCTCAAATTATAAAATTGAGCAGTTTAATTGTAAGGATTGAATTTCTTAGAATCCTAAATCTTTTTTAACATCAGCAGTAATGTTTGGACCATCAGCTAATAATAAAGTAGAACCGTCTAAAACGTATTGGTAACCTTTAGCTTTTCCAACTTTTTGGATAGAAGCTCTTACTTTTTCCATTAAAGGTTTTACGATATCAGTTTCTTTTTGTTGTAATTCTTTTTGTGCATTGTCTCTGTAATCCACAATTCTTTTTTGCATGTCCTGAACTTCTTTAGAACGCTCTCCGTTAACAGCATCAGTTACAGTTGCAGCTTCAGTTTCGTATTTTTTAATTTTTACTTGGTACTCATCAACCATTTTTTTGTATTCAGCATCGTATGTACCACTTAATTTTTGCAGTTGATTTTGAGCATCTAGCATTGCAGGCATTTTCGACATGATCTCGCTTACATCAACATGAGCTACCTTCGCTTGCGCGTTCATTGTGTTACTTGCTCCCAAAATAAGAATTGCAGCAATTAGTAAAGTTTTGATTTGTTTCATCATTTTTAAAATATTAATTAATTATTGGTCGTATTTGATTTTTGTGTTTCGGCTTCTTTTGCTTTTTTAGCCGCTTCTCTTTCTTCTAAAATTTTCTTTCTTTTTTCTTCCAACTCTTTTTTACGCTGTTCATAAAGCATTTGTCTTTCTTCTGCTTTAGTCATTGTTGGCTCAGCGGTTGTTGTTTCGCCTGTTGTTGTTGCAGGTTTAGCTGTTGTTGTACTTGTTTTTGCAGGATCTGTTGCTGCTGGCGTCTCTGTTGTTTTAGCTGTTCCAGAAACCGTGCCATTTTTTTTAGCCTCTCTTTCAGCTGCTAAAGCATTTCTCCTATCCTCGTATTCTTTCCTTTTTGCTTCCTGTTCTAACTTTCTATCCTGAATTAATTTCTCTCTGGCAGCTTTTTTCTCATCAAGTGCTTTTTGACGTTCGGCCATTGCTGGGTTTTCATCAATTGCATTTTCAAGATTTTCTTTTGCTTCCTGATCTTTTAATTGTTTTTTCGTAAGCTGTTCACGTTTTTCAGAACGATTTATAACTCTTAAAACCTGATCGCTGATGTCAAATCTTTTGTTGCTAAAAAGCATTGTCAAATCTGATGACTTATCGAAAATAAAATCATAATTTTTAGCTTCTGCAATATCTTGAACAGCAGTAAAAACCTGATCTTGAATTGGCTTTGCTAAAGCTGCTTTCTGTCTCATCAAATTACCATCAGAACCAAATTGTTTCTGCTGATAATCCATCATTTCTTGTTCAAGAAACTTGATTTCAGTTTCTCTTTCTTCAATTAATTCTTTGGTCAGTAAAGCTTTTTCAGTCTTTAAACTTTCCTTTAATGTATTTATATTTAATTTTTTAGCCTCAACTTCTTGTTTCCACTTTTGAGCTTTTTGCTCTAATTGTGATTTGGCTTCTTTATAATCGGAAACATTTTCTAAAATATATTCCATGTCGATGTAGCCAATTCTAGTCGTCTTACCTTGTGCCTGACTTGTATTTGCTACAATCAAGGCTAAAAATATAAATAAAAATTGTTTTCTCATAACATAACTTT
The DNA here is from genome assembly GCF_020026915.1 of Flavobacterium potami. GTDB lineage: Bacteria > Bacteroidota > Bacteroidia > Flavobacteriales > Flavobacteriaceae > Flavobacterium > Flavobacterium potami. Next base: position 60,904 of record NZ_JAINUY010000007.1, read on the forward strand.
ATTTGATGATTTTTAACCAAACGTTATTTCTTTAAAATTGTTGTCCAATGATAAAGTGTGTTTCCCAACCGTTAGGTTTTGTTTGCCCCGGAAGAGCATCAAATCCGTAACCAAAGTCAATTCCTAATAATCCAAATGCAGGCATGAATACACGTAAACCAGCACCAGCAGAACGATTCAGGTCAAACGGGTTGTAATCTTTAAAATTAGCATATGATGAACCTGCCTCCAAGAATGTTAATGCATAAATCGAAGCCGATGCTTTTAACGTAATTGGATAACGAAGCTCCATTGAGAATTTGTTATAAATAGTTGCTCCAATTGGATCTCCTACAGTATTTACCGGAGTTAAAGAGTTGTTTGGATAACCTCTCAACTGAATGGTCTCTCTACCATCCATTGAGTAGTTTGCCATACCATCTCCTCCTAAATAAAAACGCTCGAAAGGAATTACACCTCTTTCTTGATTGTAAGCTCCTAAGAAACCAAATTCTGTAAGGGTTCTTAATACTAGTTTTCCATAAACTTTAGTATACCAGTCTCCTTTAAATTTAATTTTATAATATTCTAGCCAATTGTATTTTTTCTGATCGACTTTAGCGACATCAGTATCTGCACTTGCAAAATCTGATCCTACACTTACACTTCCAGATTGACCATTTACTGTTTCTGTCTTGATATAATCCCCTGGATTTATAGCTTGTCCATCAACACCTGTGGTTGTACTTGTTCCTGTATATTGTGTTTTGTATTCTTTTTGATTCTGCAAATCACCATAATCAATACCATTAAATAATGAATATGGAGGAGTAACTTTAGCAGAAATACTGAACTCAGAACCATATGTAGGGAAAATTGGATTTACCCCTTTATTACTTCTTGAAAGCCCAATAGTGTATGCTAAGTTTCTTGATGCACCGTTACCAAAGGTAAACAATCCTGTGTTATAATTATTCAAATCATAGTGCTGATAACTTACAGACTGTGATAATACGAAGTAATCATCTGGAACAGTTAGCCTTTTTGCTAAACCAACTTGTACTGTAAAAATATTAAAACTTCTACTTTTGTCAACAGTTCGAGTGACAAAATTGTTAAGGAATTGCTTACTGTATGAAATAGATGAACTAAACTGTACCGGTTTCTTTCCTCCAAACCAAGGCTCTGAGAACGATAAACTGTACGTCTGGAAATAAGTACTTCCTTGTAAACGAAGAGCTACTTTTTGACCATCTCCCATCGGTAAAGGCTTGTAGGCCTCTTTGTCAAATAACTTTCTCGCCGAGAAGTTGTTAAACGAAAGTCCTAACGTTCCGATGAAACCTCCACCACCGTAACCTCCTTGAAGTTCGACCTGGCTGGATCCTTTTTCAACAACATTATATTCGATATCAACAGTTCCTGCTCCGGCATCAACATTTTTGAATTTTGGATCGATTGCTTCAGGATCAAAGAAACCTAATTGTCCAATTTCACGAATAGTTCGTACTAATTGTTCTTTACTATATTTCTCTCCTGGTTTTGTTCTTAACTCACGATAAATAACGTGATCGTTTGTTTTGTCGTTTCCAACAACTGTGATTTTATTGAAATAAGCAATCGGACCTTCTGTAACTCTAATCTCAAAATCGATTGTATCATTAACTGTTTTTACCTCTACAGCGTTAATATTTGAGAATAAATAACCGTTATTTTGGTACAAGTTAGTGATGTCTTCTGCATCTGGTTTTGTTTTATCTGCAATCCTTTTTTCTAATAAAACTCCATTATATGTTTCTCCTTTTTTAATACCTAAGTAACGGCTTAAAAGCTGATCTGAATAAACGGTATTACCCAAAAATTTAATGTTTCCGAAGTAATATTTGTTTCCTTCTTCTACATTGATTTTAATGGCAAGAGTATTTTTCTGCTTGTTGTATTTAACTGAATCGTAGATAATACGAGCATCACGATATCCTTTCTCTTTGTAAGCAGCAATAACTTTTTCTAAGTCAGTTTTGTATTTTTCAGGGATAAATTTAGACGCTTTAAATACACGAATAAAGTTTTTCTGCTTTGTATCTTTCATTGCAGCACGCAACTGAGTACTGGTAAGTTGTTTGTTTCCACTAAAATCAATACTACTGATTTTTACTTTATCTCCTTTGTCTATCCTGACCAGCATGTTTACCTGATGACCATTAATAGTATCCGGAGTATTGGTTATGGTAACTTTTGTGTTATAAAAACCTTCTTTTTTGTATTTATTTTCAATGTAATTTTTTGTCGTAGTAATTAAGTTTTCGTTGACAATTTTGTTCTTAGTCAAGTTATTGTCTTTAATAAGACCTTCGATCTTGCTCTTTTTAACTCCAACAATTTTAACTTCATTTAATTTAGGAAGTTCTACTATGTCTAAATCTAAATAGATGCTGTCATTTTCTACTTTATTAACATAAAAAGAGATTTCATCAAAAAGCCCTAGTTTACCTAACTTTTTAATAGCACTACTGATTTCTTCTCCCGGAACAGTGATTTCCTGACCTTTTTGAAGACCAGAAAACGTTACAACAGTTTGCTCGTTGAAGCTTATTTTTCCAACAACAGAAACTTTTGCCAAAATGTATTTTTTTCCTTGATCAAAAGGAACTCTTTCTTGTGCTTTAATTTGTGAAAAACTACCCAAAAGTAGCAGGGTAAGGACTATTTGTATTTTTTTTTGCAACACTAAAAAATTATTTAATTTGTTCACTGGTTTTTCCAAATCTACGTTCTCTTTTTTGATAACTAATAATAGCCTCATATAAATCTTGGTCTTTAAAGTCTGGCCACAAGACATTAGTAAAATACAATTCTGCATAAGCGATCTGCCACAGCAAAAAATTACTTATTCTATGTTCTCCACTTGTTCGTATTAATAAATCTACGTCAGGTAAATTTTGCGTGTAAAGATGCTCATTTATAATTGAATCGTCAATAGTGTCTATTGAAATTATATTATTTTTAACTTTATCGCTGATGATTCTGACGGCATTTACCAATTCTTCTCGTGATCCGTAACTTAAAGCCAGTGTTAGTGTTAATCTCGTATTATTTTTGGTTTTTTCCATAACATCCAAAAGCTCTTTTTGGGCTGTTTTTGGTAATTTGTCAAGATTTCCAATAGCATTAAGTCTGATATTGTTTTCTTGAAGGGTAGTTAGTTCTTTTTTTAATGAATTAATCAATATTTTCATCAGTGCCTGAACTTCTAATTTTGGACGATTCCAGTTTTCTGTAGAAAATGCGTAAAGAGTTAAGTATTCAATTCCCAGCTTAGCAGAGGTTTTGATTATCTCTTTTACAGATTTTGTTCCATTTTCGTGTCCAAACGCGCGCAAAAAGCCTTGCTGTTTTGCCCATCGTCCGTTACCGTCCATAATAATGGCCAGATGTTTAGGTAGGTTTGTGTGATCTATTGATTCTAGTAAATTCATTTTATTCTGCGCAATAGCATGGTTTTTTTCCAAAGGTATAGGTTAAAGTAAGCCCGGAAAAAACATACCAGTCATTATTATTTAAATTTCCAAATTTCATAATATTTGGATTGCTTGTATTCGGATTACTTCCGTCAATATTGTCTGTAAAAGTGTAACGTGCACCCACTTCAGCTGCTAAAACTAAACGTGGAGTTATATTTGATTTTATACCTAATATAATAGGTATGGCAAATGAGTGTACATTTTTTTGAGCATATATCGTATTGGGAGCTGTATCATATCGATACAAATTATCGTAAAGGATAAAATTTAACCCAGAAAACACGTAAGGAGTTATTTTTGGATGATAATCGTGCAGATTAAAATCGAAGAAACTGAATTCTAAACCGGCAGAAAATTCTTTTAAATCATTTTCAAATCGATAGCCTCTTTGTTTTCGACCAGACTCATCTGATTTAAGGTCATTTCCAATAATATTCGATTGTGTATAAGAGAAGCGCCATGAGTGTCTCGGACTTCTGTTCCATTTGTACAAAACTCCAAAAGCTGGTTTTTCAGGGGCAACATAGGTTGTTTTTCCAACGTCGCCTACAAAGTTGCTTCCACCAAGAAAAACACCTATCTCATTGATTTGAGCATTAAGTGTAATAAAGGGGAAAAAACATAACAATAAATTAAAAATTTTCTTCATTTAATTCAAAATTGCGTGCAAATATAATAATTATCAATACGAATCAAAGTTCCTTTGCTTAAATGTGCTTTTTTTTCAATTTGTAATATGATTTTGAGCCATTTAATGATGATTCACTACATGCAGAACGAGAAAATGTGGTATTATCGTATAGAGGGGAATCAGAAAAGCGGTTAATTTCTTTTGTCTTCTCCCCAGAGCAATTTATTTCTTAAAGTTTTCAAGAAAGTTTCGCCTGGTATCTCAACCATTTTGATATTGTAATCTGTTTTTTTGATTTTTAAAATAGATTCATTTTTCACTGAAGAAATTCTCGAATCTAAAGAAACCAAATATTGATCTTCTCTTCCTGTTACTCGTAATGTAATTTCGGTATCGTCAGGAATAACAAGTGGTCTGGCGGTTAAATTATGAGGCGCAATAGGCGTAATAACTAAACTTTTGACGTCTGGTGTTAAAATAGGTCCGCCGCAGCTTAAAGAATATCCTGTAGAGCCCGTAGGAGTAGAAATAATTAAACCGTCTGCCCAATAAGAATTTAAATATTCGTTGTTTAAATACGTTTCTACTGTAATCATCGAAGTGGTGTCTTTTCTACTCACAGTAACTTCGTTCATGGCAAAATTAAGTTCTTCAAAAGAATCGTTTTTAGGATCGGAAGTCAATCCCAATAAAGTTCTTTCAGAAGTGGTGTAATTCTGATCAATCACATATTGTAGCAAACTTTCAATATTTTCTTTTTGAACTTTTGCCAGAAATCCTAATCTTCCTGCATTAATTCCTAGTAATGGTACACCTGAGTTACGTACAAATGCTGCGGCTCTCAAAATGGTACCGTCACCACCAATACTAATCAACATTTCAAAACTATTGTCCAGGGCAGAGTTTGAAGGGAAAGTTTTGTACTCTTTCTTAACTAATTGCTTTTCGTAAAGCATGCTAAGAAAGTTTTCTTCAATTACCATTTCAACATTATTGGCATTGAAAAACTTGAAAATGTCTTTTATAATTGGTTCAGTACTATTTTGATAATATTGTCCGTAAATGGCTATTTTCATTCTTTTTAAATTAGAGAATATGACAATTAGAGAATGTGGCAATTTGAAAATTAGATAATGTCTGCTGGAAATTTTCTAATTGGCATATTGACTAATTATCTAATTAAATATTAAGGTATTTGTCTAAATAATCTGAACGTTCTTTTAAACTATTAATATAGGTGTCTTCCTGATGTTCTGAAATAATTTCATAACCGTATCTTCTATAGGTTTGAATGATTTCATTTATTGCTCCTAAACCAATTTTCACAGTGATTTGTACATTTTCTGCATCGGCTTCAGATACAAAACAGCCTAAAACTTTACCATTATTGCTTTCTACAATTTGCGTTACCTCGCTCATAGAATAATCCAATAGTCCTTTTTGAACTATTATAATTCCGCCTGGTTCTTTCAAAAATGGAGTTTCCTGAAAAACCTTCATGATGTCTTCCATTTCGTAATAACCCACATAGGTGTTGTTTTCGTCAAGAACCGGAATTGTATTGGTATGATTTTTTGAAAAAACTTCCAAAACGTCTAGCCAGATCATGGATTTTCTGGCGAAAAATCGTTCTAGAGCATATTTGTAGTCAATTGCTTTTTTGTCAATATCAAATGTTTCAACATCATCAGAAGAAATACTTCCGATAAAAATTCCATCTTCTAAAATCGGAAAATGAGAAAAATTTACATCGATAAAAAAGTCCTGAATCGATGCTATCGTTTCCTGACTATCAATCGCTCTGAAATCGTTTGTGATATAGTTAGTAATTTCTGTCATAAATCAATTGGAGATATTTAGATGCAAAATAATCAAAAAATACCGAAAACCACTCTGTTTTACTTTGTATTTTTGTCGTAACAAATATAGTGTTACTAGAATTAATTATCTATTTATATGACAAAGTTAAGTGTAAATATCAATAAAATTGCAACCCTTAGAAACGCTCGAGGCGGAAATGTGCCAGATTTATTAAAAGTAGCTGTAGATATCCAGCGTTTTGGAGGGCAGGGAATTACGATTCATCCACGTCCAGATGAGCGTCATATTCGTTATCAGGATGCCCGCGATTTAAAAGCAATTGTTACGACAGAATATAATATTGAAGGAAATCCGCAGCATAATTTTATTGATCTGGTTTTAGAATGCAAACCAGACCAAGTTACATTGGTTCCAGACGCAATTGGTGCCATCACATCTTCTGCAGGCTGGGATACAATCAAAAATCAAGATTATTTAACTGAAGTTATTCAGGAATTTCAAAGAAACGGAATCAGAACTTCGATTTTTGTTGATCCAGTTTTAGAAATGATTGAAGGCGCAAAAAAAACAGGTACAGACAGAATTGAGTTGTATACAGAATCTTTCGCTCATCAGTATGGTTTAGGAAATGAAAAAGGAATCGAGCCTTATACAAAAGCAGCAATTCTGGCAAATGAATTAGGTTTAGGAATCAATGCAGGCCACGATTTAAGTTTGGACAATATTCAGTTTTTCAAACAAAATATTCCTGGATTATTAGAGGTTTCAATTGGTCACGCTTTGATTGCAGAGGCACTTTATCTAGGTTTGGATAATGTGGTGAATATGTATTTGAATAAGTTGAAATAATATAAAATTAAAAACAATTATAACCTGATGTAATTGGGTTATAATTGTTTATTTTCGCACTTTTCTTATTAAAATTAAGTGTTGAAGATAATTACTTTATTCTGTTTTTTTTGTTTTTCTGGCTTATTTGCACAATCGAAAGCAACTATTTCCGGTCATATTAAAACTTCTGAAAATGAAAGTTTAATTGGAGCAAATGTCTCCATTACTGCAGGCAATTCTGTGGTTACTTCTTCATCCGATAATTTGGGTAATTTTTTTGTAGACATTCTTCAAGGTCAAGTAAAAATAATCATCAGTCAATCAGGTTATATTCAGGAGAATATTCAGTTTGAATTAAAAAAAGACACCATTCTTTCAGTTGTTTTAAATAAGGATGTTTCGATTTTAAAAGAAGTGGTGATTTCAAATGATAAAAAAAATGCCATTAAAGATCTGACAGGAGGAAAAATGGCATTTAATGTAAAAGAGTTGTCTTCGGTTCCAACTATTTTAGGAACGACCGATATCATAAAAATTTTACAGCTAACACCTGGAGTACAAAATTCTGGCGACGCAAACGGCTACTTTTATGTTCGTGGCGGCGATCCTGGACATAATGCAATCTTATACAATAATACTCCAATTTATGGAATGTCTCATTTATTAGGGATTTTTCCATTCTACAATGCTGATCATATAAAAGAGGTAGAATTTGATAAATCAAGTTCGAATGCAAAATATGGAGGAAGATTAAGTTCTACAACCTTGTTAAAGTCAAATAAAAAGCTGCCTTCAGAATTTGGTGTTCAAGGCAATCTTGGAATTTTGGCTTCGCAGTTGAGTTTTGCGGTTCCTCTTTCCAATACAACCGGATTTTATATTTCTGGAAGGAAAACTTATATTGATGAGATTGTTGGGCCAATATTAAAATCGGGTTCGGATAGCAATGATGTAAAAGATATGAATTATGGTTTTTCAGACGGTAATTTTACTTTTTTGTCTCAGATTTCTAAAAATAATCTGTTTGCTGTGGATGCCTTTATAAGTGGCGATGAATTGAAAATTAAAGATGAGAATTTGTCACTTAGAACTAGTTTGAAATGGAACAACTTTGCGATTTCTCCATCTCTAACCACCGCACTTTCCTCTAAAGTTAACATGACAAATGCGGTTTATTTTAGTCATTATTCGAATGATTTAAATATGGAGCAAGCAACAATTCAGTTTAATGTTTCGTCGTATGTGAAAGATTTTGGATTTTCAAATTCTCTTCGATATTCTATTAAAAATGTTCCTTTTGAATCTGGATTACAATATGTGTATCACAATTTGCAGCCTCAAAAGGTGAATGTAGAAAATTTTGCTACAATCGATACTAATTCGCAAAGCATTATAAATGCCAATGAAGCTGCGATTTTTACTAGTGCAAAACCAAAAATATTTGAAAATCTGACAGCAGATTTAGGACTTCGTATTAATTATTATAATTCCGGATCAGACTCGTATTTGCATTTTCAACCAAGAATTGTATTGAATTATGCTACAAATGAAAAGTATTCGTTTTATGCTTCTTATAATAAACAATATCAATATTTAAGTTTAATTACGACCTCAAGTGTTGGAATTCCAACGGACTTCTGGATTGCAAGTTCTAACGGAATTAAGCCTCAGTCTTCAAACGAATTTGCGATTGGTTCAAATCAAAATCTTTCCGGAAATTGGACAACTTCTTTAGGTGGTTTTTATCGTTCGATGAAAGATTTACTCGAATACCCTTATGGCATAACTCAGTTTAACGAGATTACAACGTTTAAAAATGATTTGTATGTGGGAAAAGGAAAAGCCTACGGACTTGAAACAATGGTTAAAAAAAGCAATGGGAGATTTAGTGGATGGCTGAGTTATACCTTAAGCTGGTCTGATCGAAATTTTGACGAATTGAATAATGGAAAAACGTATTTCGCAAAATACGACAGACGACACAATCTTTCTCTTGTCGGAATGTTTGATTTGAATTCAAAATGGAATTTCGGTCTTACTCAGGTATTTAGCTCTGGAAATAGATTTACAATGCCGACTTCATGGTATTTTATCAATAACAATCCCGTAAAGGAATATTCAGGATATAATAATGCGCAAATGCCAAATTATATCCGAACCGATATTTCGGCCAATTATTTTTTTATAAAGACGTCTAAAAAAGAAAGTGCCTTAAATTTTTCGATTTATAATACTTTTAATATAGGAAATCCGATTTATGTGGTTTTGGATGTTGAAGTAAATGAAAATAAAGATAAAGTAGTTGTAAAGCAAGAAGAGAAAATCTTATACAGAATACTGCCTTCTGTTAGTTGGAGATTTAAATTTTAAGAAATATGAAAAAGTATCTATTCTTTCTTTTGGGTTCAATTTTATTAAGTTGTTCCAATGATGATTTTAAAATGGAGAAAAGTCTGGAATCTAAAATAGTGGTAGAAGGCTGGATTGAAGAAGGTGATTTTGCTAATGTTTTATTGTCAAGCAGTATTCCGGTTACCGATGTTATTGATTCCACAAATGTTTTGAATCATGTCATCAGATCTGCAAAAATTACAATTTCTGACGGTACAATTTCTGAGGTTTTACGAGTAAGAAATGATAAAAATAGAGTTCCGCCATTTGTTTACTTTGGATCGACATTGAAAGGCGAGGCCGGAAAAGAATATACCTTAAAAATTGAATATTTAAATCGAGTGGTTGAAGCCATTACTACAATTCCGAAAACTGTCGATTTAAAAAGCGCAGAATATATAAAAAGAAATCCCGCAGATACAACAGGTTATATATATGTCAAATTTGATGATCCGTTAAATGAAAAAAACTATTATCAAATTGCTACAAAAATAGAAGGAGAAGAACCTATTTTCGTACCTGGTTTTTATGGTAATTTAGACGATAAGAATTTTAAAGAGTCTTCTGTTTCTATACAAATAAATAGAGGAGTAATTCTTTTTCCTAAAACAAAATTCACACCCTATTTTGCTGATGGAGATTTGATACATGTAAAATTACGAACTCAAACAAAAGAAGCATTAGATTTTTGGAACAGTTGGCAGAATGAAATCGTAAACAGTCAAAACCCGATTTATCCGGCTAACACCAGTTTAAAATCGAATATAAAAGGAGGAATTGGTATTTGGGCCGGTTATGGACAAAGTACTATTATTGTAAGAACGCCTCCAAAAAAATAAAGCCGATCTGAATATTCAAATCGGCTTTGCATTGTGTTTTAAAAACTATTATTTATCGAAAGCTTTCTCGAACTCTTCAAATTTATTTTTAAATGTACTGAAACCAGTTGAGAAATACGTGTCCATAGAAACTTCTGTTTTATCATTAAATTTAAGATAATCAACAGATTCGTAATATTGAACCGTTACGTTTTTAGCACCTTCGTAAGTCCAGTATCCACCTTCAGAATAACCTTTATCGGCAACCCATACTGGTTGTTGTGTTACGTAGCTATATCCTTTTTCAACACGCTGAACAATATCTGCAATTTTAGTTCCGTCTTTTTTAGAAACTAAGATTGGTTTTACGTTTTTGTTGTAATTAGCAACTTTACCTTCTTCGTATTTTTTGTAGAATGCATTTACATCATCATAATAAGTTGGAGAATTGTAGTTCTGCGGATACTTAACCGTGTTGCGTAAAGTAGCTTTGTCTGCCGCTTCAGCAGCTAAATCTGTATCTGCAAGAATAACGAAGTTGTCCATTAATTGAAATAATCCGTTTGCTTTACCTCTGTATTGAACAAGCTCATCGTTGTCAATTAAAGCATCAATGTTAGCATTGCTTCCTCCGTTAAAGTTGATTAAAGTTTTTCCGTTAAAAGTAAGACTTGCACTTGCAGAATTGGCAGTTCCTTTTTTAGAACTCATTTGCCAAGTATAGCCGTCATTTAAAAACATTTTATAAGCAAATTCTTCAGGAACCTCTTTTCCGTTGCTGTATTTTGCTGTTTGATTGAAGGTTGCAGATTCTTTTCCGTCAATTGTCAAAATCGCATCGCTTGTTGTTGGTAAGAAGATATAATCATTAACTTCAACTCCAGTCGACCAGTTATAAGTGTCTGTTATAGCAACCTTAATGTCAGAAGAAGTGCTTTTTGCTGAGAATGAAGCATTGTTAGCTGTCTGAGATTTTTTTGCAGGGAAAACAAATTTCAACTCAGTCGAAGAGGCTGTTTTTACCCATTTTTGTGTAGCATTATTCCAAGTGTAAATTCCATAAACACCAGATACATTTAAGATGTCTTCTGCTTTATTGTCATTTTTACCGTTAAAGATGTCTACAGAACTTACATCTAAAAGTCTGCTTAAGTTTTCTAAAGCTTCAATTGCTCCAGAACTTTTTGTTTTGTCAAGCTGTGTAAGCATTTCATTAGCTTCAGCTTCTAATTTAGATTTTTGTTGCTCTGGAGTTAATTCAGAATACGGTTTTTTAACCAATTCTGCAATTTGCTCTTTTAAAGATAATTCTGTTTCTGGTTTTGTGTCATCGCTGTCATCACTTGAACAAGAAATTGCTAATTGTGAAAGCACTAGAGATGCTAGTAGGATTTTTTTGATCATGATTTAGTGTTTAATTAGTTGAGTTAAATCAAATTTTTGGTTTTGATTTTTATGCCGCGAATATACATCCTCCAATTGAGGATAACTTACGGGAAACCGTAAATACGTAAATTTTTTTGTACTAAAATTAAGTTTTAAAGAACTTATTCAATTTCAGATTAATAGATAAGTTGATTACATTTGTATTTAGAATTTTATAAATAAAAATACTCAAATGCTTTACTCAAAAATAGAAGGGGAAGGGAAACCTTTTGTTATTATGCACGGATTTCTGGGAATGTCTGACAACTGGAAAACTCTTGCGGGACAATATGTAGAAGCCGGATTTCAGGTTCATATTTTAGATCTTAGAAATCACGGTCGTAGTTTTCATTCTGATGAATGGAGTTATGAAGCAATGGTTCAGGATGTTTACGAATATTGCCAAGCTAATAATTTGACAAGAATTGATATGCTGGGGCATTCGATGGGCGGAAAAGTGGCCATGCTTTTTGCAACAACACATCCAGAGATTGTAGATAAATTGATAGTGGCAGATATTGGTCCTAAATTTTACAAGCAGCATCATCAGGATATTTTGGCAGGACTAAATGCTGTCGACTTTTCAGTAAAACCAAGTCGAAATGATGTTGAAGAAATCGTTTCGCAATACGTTTCTGATTTTGGAACGCGTCAGTTTTTATTAAAGAATTTATATTGGAAAGAGCCAGGACAATTGGCTTTTAGATTTAATTTGAATGCTTTTAATAATAATCTAGATGCGATTGGAAAACCTTTGGCTGATGGTTTGGTTTTTAACAAGCCGACTTTATTTCTAAGAGGAGGAAATTCTGGTTACATTCAAGATTCAGATTTGGAAGCAATTCGCCAGCATTTTCCAAATTTGCAGTTAGAAACCATTCCAAATGCGGGACATTGGCTTCATGCTGAAAACCCTAAAATGTTTTTCGAAATGACCACAACGTTTTTAAAAGAGTAGTTATTTTGATAAAAATTTTATTACTTTTAAATAAATTTTAAATCTTAAAAAACTATGAAATTATTACTTAGACTTCTTGTTACAGCTGCCTTGGTTTTGTTATTGTCTAATCTTTTAACAGGAGTTCATGTGGCGAGTTTTGGTACAGCTGTTATTGTGGCAGTAGTTTTAGGATTGCTGAATATCTTTATAAAACCAATATTGGTGCTATTAACGCTGCCAGTAACCATTGTTACTTTAGGCTTGTTTTTGTTGGTGATAAATGCTTTGATGATTTTAGCTTGTACTAAAATTGTCGGTGGTTTCGCGGTAGACTCTTTCTTGACGGCATTAATTTTTAGTGTTATTTTGTCTGTTCTGCAATCGATCACTTATAAAATACTGGGAGACGATAAATAAAACAAATTGAGCAGATTAAAACTGCTTCAAATACAATAGATTAAAAACTTGGTTGGGTTGCAAAAATTTTATAATTTTGCAACCCAATTTTATTATGTAAATTAAAGAAGAAGATGGATATTAAAAGAGTAGCAATAGACGCTGTAAACGAGACAATTGTTATGAACGTTGTTCATATGGATTATAAAGGTCAAGTAGCAAAAAGAATTAACGAAAAAATGCCTTTAGCGCAAGTTAAAGGATTTAGAAAAGGGGCTGTGCCTAAAGATCTTGTTGAAAAACAATACGGAAAAGCTATTAAGCAAGAAGAGATCAAAAAAGTAGTTGATTTGGCTTTAGAGCGTTATATTCAATCTGAAAGATTAAATCTTTTAGGAACTCCTCTTGCTAAAGTAAACGAAAACTTTAACTGGGATGCTGAAGAATTAACTTTTGAATACGAAATTGGTTTAGTGCCAAACTTCGAAATTGATTTAGAAGCAAAAAATAATATCGTAAAATACATTGTTACTGCTGACGATAAATTAATCGACGGACAAGTAGAGCGTATCCAAAAACAATTTGGAAAAGCAATTCCTCAAGATAAAGTTGAAGCTGATTCAGATTTAACTGGAACTTTCTCTAGCGAAGAAAACGGAATCAACAATACGACTACAATTGCAGTTGGAGCTTTCAGCAAAAAAGCTGGAAAACAATTCGTAGGTAAAAAAGTTGGAGATGTTGTTACAGTAAGCACAAAAGGTTTATTTGATGACGATCACCAATTAATGGATTACTTAAAAGTAGGTCACGAAGGTGTTCACGGTTTAGATGTTGAAGTAAACTTCACAATCGAAGCAATCAACGGTTCTGAGCCAGCTGAATTAAACCAAGAATTATTCGACAAACTTTTTGGTGAAGGTAAAGTAGCTTCTTTAGAAGATTTAAAAGCTAAAATTAAAGAAGATGCTGAATCTCAATTCGCTCAACAAGCAGACCAAAAATTATTATTAGATGTTCAAGATTTCTTGATCGAAAACACAAAATTCGATTTACCAGCTGAATTCTTGAAAAAATGGTTGCAAACTGTAGGTGAGAAAAAATTAACTGCAGAAGAAGCTGAAGTAGAATACGCAAGATCTGAAAAAGGTTTACGTTTCCAATTAATCGAAGGAAAAGCATTAGCTCAAAGTAATATCCAAATCACATTTGAAGACTTAAAAGAGTTTACATCAGGTGCTATCAGACAGCAAATGGCTCAATTTGGTCAAACAAACCCAACTGACGAAGAAGTTCAAGGAATCGTGGCTAGAGTTTTATCTAACCAAGACGAAGTGAAAAGACTTTCTGAGCAAGTTGTAGCAGCTAAAATGTTAGATATCTTCAAAGAAAAAGCTAACCCAACAACTAAAGAGGTTACTTACGAAGAGTTTATTGCTGCATCTTACGGAGAATAAATTTTAGTCTGAAAGTCTAAAGTTATAAAGTCAAAAGTTAAGAAGTATACTTTTTAAAAATTAAGATTTTATTACAGAAACCGAAAGATAAAAATAATTATATTTGAACGTCAATGGAAGATTTTCTTCTGTTGACGTTCTTTTTTTTTGTTTCAGGTTTAAAGTTCCAAGTTAACTGTGGATAACGTAAAACGTAAAACATAAAACGTGAAACCTGAAACTTGAAACAAAAAAAGCGTTTTCAGACAAATTGGCATCCTTTATAAAAAGGTATGAACTTTGTTTAATTCGTTTAAGTCACTTGCTGACTTTAGACTTTTCAACTTTAAACTAAAAATATGAACTACGGTAAAGAATTCAAAAAATTTGCTACAAAGCACCAAGGAGTAAACGCGATGTATTACGATAAAATCGTAGCAGCGATGAATCCAACTAATATGACTCCATACATTATCGAAGAGCGTCAGTTGAACGTTTCTCAACTAGATGTGTTTTCTAGATTAATGATGGACAGAATTATCTTTTTAGGAACTGGTATAGACGATCAAATCGCAAATATCGTTCAAGCACAATTATTATTTTTAGAAAGCGCTGATGCTTCAAAAGATATTCAAATTTACTTAAACTCTCCAGGAGGAAGTGTTTATGCAGGTTTAGGAATTTACGATACAATGCAATACATCAAACCAGACGTAGCTACAATCTGTACAGGAATGGCAGCTTCTATGGGGGCAGTTTTATTGTGTGCAGGTGCAGAAGGGAAACGTTCAGCGTTGCCACATTCAAGAGTAATGATTCACCAACCATCTGGAGGAGCACAAGGTGTTGCAACAGATATGGAAATCAACTTACGTGAGATGTTGAAATTGAAAGATGAATTGTACAATATCATTTCACATCATTCAGGACAAACTTTCGAAAGAGTTCACAAAGACAGTGAGCGCGATTACTGGATGAAAGCTGACGAAGCAAAAGAATACGGAATGATCGATGAAGTTTTAAGAAGAGGATAATCCTTGAAAGTTATATTTGTTTCAGGTTTCAAGTTTCAAGTTGCCTAGGTTAACGTGAAACTTGAAACTCTGAAACTTGAAACAAAAAAATAAAAAATATTAAGCTGTAAAGAAGTTAAGTTTTTAAGTTTTAGATTAAAAAGCTTAGAAACTTAGTATCTTTGCAGCTTAGTAACTTAAATAAAGAATGGCAAAAGTAGTATTAGAATGTTCGTTTTGTGGAAGAAAGAAGCCAGAAACTAATTTATTAATTGCAGGTATCAATGCCCACATTTGTGATAAATGTATTGAACAGGCGCACGGAATTGTTTTAGAAGAATTAAAATCTAGCGGAAGCACAAAATTAGTTGGGGACTTAATTTTACAGAAACCAAAAGAAATTAGAGCTTTCCTGGATCAATATGTTATTGGTCAGGATCAGACTAAAAAAGTGATGTCGGTTGCAGTTTACAATCACTACAAACGTTTAATGCAACAGCAATTGGACGATGAAGTGGAGATTGAAAAAAGTAACATCATCATGGTTGGTCAAACCGGAACCGGAAAAACATTAGTAGCAAAAACTATTGCTAAAATGTTAGACGTTCCGTTAGCAATTGTTGATGCGACAGTATTGACAGAAGCGGGTTACGTTGGAGAAGATGTTGAAAGTATTTTAACTCGTTTGCTTCAAGCTGCTGATTATGACGTAGCAAAAGCAGAAAGAGGAATTGTATTTATTGACGAAATTGATAAAATTGCCCGTAAAAGCGACAATCCATCCATTACACGCGATGTTTCTGGAGAAGGTGTACAACAGGCTTTATTGAAATTATTAGAAGGAACTGTTGTAAATGTACCGCCAAAAGGTGGACGTAAACATCCAGATCAAAAATTTGTTGAGGTAAATACTCAAAACATCTTGTTTATTGCAGGTGGAGCTTTTGACGGTGTAGAACGTATTATTTCTAAACGTTTAAACCGTCAGGCGGTGGGTTACTCAACTTCTAAAAATGTTGACAATATTGACAAAGACAATTTGTTGCAATATATTATTCCAAAAGACATTAAAGATTTCGGATTAATTCCAGAGATTATTGGTCGTCTTCCGGTTTTAACACACATGGATCCGTTGGATAAAGAAACACTTCGTGCAATCTTGACACAACCTAAAAATGCATTAGTAAAACAATATCAGAAATTGTTCTTAATGGATGATGTGGAACTAAATGTGACAGATGAAGCTTTAGATTTTATTGTAGATAAAGCTTTAGAGTACAAATTAGGTGCACGTGGTTTACGTTCGTTATGCGAAGCAATCTTAACTGATGCGATGTACGAATTACCAAGTTCTGATGATACCACTTTGACAATAGACAAAGAATATGCAGAACATACTTTGAGTAAAAACTTATTGAAGCGTATGGAAATTGCTTCTTAAAAAGAATTAAATAGCTTTTTCAAAGTTTTAAAATTTTGGAAAATTCAATTATAAACCTGTTCATTTTTTGAGCAGGTTTTTTTATACTTTTTTAAATTTATTTTCGTTTGTCTTTTATGTAAATTTAAACATGAGAAAAATGTTTTTTATAATTTGTATCAGCTTGCTTTTTTCCTGCAATAAAGAAAACAAATCAACGACCGTTTCTGAGAACAAACCTAAAAGCGAAGTAGTTTCAACGGAAAAACCTCGAGTTGAAATCAATTACAACGATTATTACAAAGAAGCAGCACAATACTGCAAGAAAAACAATCTAAATCAAAGTAAATTTATATTGATTGATTTAGGAGTTCATTCTGGTTACAAAAGATTTTTTGTTTATGATTTTAAAAAGAAAGCAGTTTCTAAATCTTATATGGTAAGTCACGGTTGTGGTGATAATCAGTGGGGGAGAACTTCTTCTAAAGCAAAACCTCAGATTAGTAACGAGTTCGATTCACATTGTTCTTCTCTTGGAAAATACGTGATTCTAGATCGCGGTGTGAGTAAATGGGGAATAAAAGTGAATTATGTTCTGCAAGGAAAAGATAAAACCAATTCGAATGCTAGAAGTCGGGCGATTGTACTGCATTCTTGGGACGCGATTTCAGAAAATGAAGTTTTTCCTGAAGGAACGCCTGAAGGCTGGGGATGTCCGGCAGTTTCAAACGAAAGTATGAGAGAAATCGATGAACTTTTGAAATCTAATAAAAAAGTGCTAATGTGGATTATTAAGTCCTAAAAATTTGGTGTTTTGAAAATGAAACGTCTTTTTTAGCCCTGATCGAAACGGCATCCTTTTGCTCTGGGGTTCAGAGCAAAAGATATAGTGTAGAGCAGGACCAGACGTCTTTTGAAAAGAAATATTTCTGCTCCGGAAAATTATTGAACTCTAAATTTCTCTCTGTATTCAATTGGCTTCATTCCGACCATTTTATAAAATACTTTTCTAAACGCTTTTGGATCGTTGTAGCCTGTTTTTTCGATAATTTCTGAAATCGAAAGCTGTGTTTGTTCCAAATATTTCTTCGAACTTTCAACTCTAATATTCTGTAAATATTCAATTGGAGGAATTCCTGTCACTTGTTTAAAACGGCGTGTCATGTTTCTGGCACTTGTTGGAATATCTTTGGTAATTTCTTCCAATTTTTCGATGGAATGGTATTGATTTTCAATTTTTTGCTGCAACATCGCAACCAAAGAATCATTGTGCAAATGATTGGGTCTAAAAGTACTGAAATAGCTCTGTTTGTATCGGTTTAAATCTATAGAAAAGATTTTGGCTATTTTGACCGCCATTTCGTTTCCGCAGAATTTCTGTACCAAAAGAATCAATAAATGAAAAGTGGAGGTCGATCCGCCGCTGGTGTATAAACTTCCGTCTGCCGTAAGGGTTTCTTCAGATTTTAATTTTACCATCGGAAAAGCTTTTGTAAAAGCACTGCAAGCATCGACATGAGTTGTGGCCAATTTTTCGTTCAGTAAACCGGAAGCAGCAAACAAAAAGGCGCCGGTGCAAAAACTAGCCAATTCGGCTCCGGCTTGATGTTGTTTTTGTAACCACGGAATGAAATTTCGATTCTTCTTAATCATTTCGCTCATATTGTCGGTTGTAAAAGCCGGAATTAAAATGAGGTCCAAAACAATATTTGAAGTTTCAATTTCGTTTGAAGTATAACCAAAAATTTTTCCCTGATCCGATTGTTCTTTAGATTGAAAAATCATGATTTCGAATGGTTTTTCAGTTCCAGAAGTCAACTTATTGGTCGTTTCGAATACTTCTAAAATTGCCGCAATACTCAATAATTTGTAGTCGTGAGGCACGATTAATCCTAATTTCTTGCTCATGATTTTGATTGTTTTTGAAATTTTACAACAAAACAAAAATAAGCATTTTGTCTTAAATGCCCCTAAAATTGACTTTTATTGTATCTAAAAGCA
The DNA here is from genome assembly GCF_020026915.1 of Flavobacterium potami. Classification (GTDB taxonomy): domain Bacteria; phylum Bacteroidota; class Bacteroidia; order Flavobacteriales; family Flavobacteriaceae; genus Flavobacterium; species Flavobacterium potami. The sequence continues at coordinate 79,527 of NZ_JAINUY010000007.1, forward strand.
ATTTGTGAAATTTTAAATTTGTTTTTAAATAATTGTAACTTTATATATTATGGCAACAAACATTTTCTTAAATCTTGCAGTAAAAGATTTAAAACGAGCAATATCCTTTTATAATGAATTGGGTTTTCCAACCAATCCGAAGTTTACAAATGAACAAGGAGCTTGTATCGTTATAGACAAAAATATTTATGTAATGATTTTGGTGGAAGAGTTTTATAAAACCTTTACCCCAAAACAAATTTGCGATACCAAAACAGCAAGTGAAGTGCTTATTTCGATTTCTCTGGATTCTCGTGAACTAGTAGATGAAATGCTTGATAAAGCAGTTAAGGCGGGTGGAACAGATTATATTCCGGCAAAAGATTATGGATGGATGTACCAAAGAACTTTTCTGGATTTAGATGGACATCATTGGGAAGTTTTCTTTATGGATGAAAGTCAGATTCCGAGTGAAATGCCAACAGAAATGTAATTAAAGAACAAAAATGATTACAGTTCAAAATACAATCAGTTCATCTGTTGGTAAAGTCTGGGAATTATGGATTTCTCCAAAACATATTCAGAACTGGAATTATGCTTTTGAAGATTGGCATACTCCATACGCAGAAAATGATTTGCGAGAGAATGGTCAATTTAAATATAAAATGGAGAAAAAGGATAAAAGCGAAGGTTTTGATTTTGAAGGTCATTACACTAAAATTGAAAAATTCAAACTTTTAGAATATAAGCTTTCGGATGGTAGAACTGGAAGCGTTCATTTTGAAATTTTAGGTGATAAAGTAAAAATTACAGAAAGATTTGAGCCGAATAAGCAAGATTCTGAAAGTATGCAAAAAAATTGGTGTCAAAACGTAATAGATAATTTTAAGAAGTACGTAGAAAGTATTTAAACAATTAAAAAAAGATATAAAATGATTACAATAAAAAGTACCGTAAATGCATCTCTAGAAAAAGTATGGAATTTTTGGAACACGCCAGAACATATTACCAAATGGAGTTTTGCCTCGCCAGATTGGCACACGCCTTATGCAGAAGCTGATTTGAGAGAAGGAGGAAAATTCAAATCGACTATGGCAGCAAAAGACGGGAGTATGAGTTTTGATTTTGAAGGCGAATTTACTTTAGTGAAACCGAACGAAGCACTTTCGTATGTTTTGGGAGACGGTAGAAAGGTTGAAATTACTTTTACAGAAACTCCAGATGGTGTTGAAATCGTAGAAAGTTTCGATCCAGAAACAGAAAACCCAGAAGAAATGCAGCGCGCAGGCTGGCAGGCTATTTTGAATAATTTTAAAAGTTACATTGAATCTAATTAAGTTTTAGAGTAACAAAGTAACAAAGCGATACATTTAAATTAACTTATATCACTTATATGGTTTAAAAAAAGAAAGAAAATAAATATCTAACCCAACAAAAAAAACAAAAAATGACAAAACAAATATGGTTGAATCTTCCTGTAAAGGATGTAGCTAAAGCGAAGGATTTTTTCTGGAAAATTGGTTTTTCGTTTAATGAACAGCATGATACGCCAAGTTCGACGTGCATGGTTGTAGGTGAAGGGCATTTTGTAGTGATGCTTTTTGAGGAAATGCTTTTTTCAAGTTTTTCTCAAAATAGTATTACAGATACGAAATCTAGCTCAGAAGTTTTGATTTCGATTGATGCTGAAAGCAGGGAAGAAGTAGATGAATTAGCCAAAAAGGTAGAAGAAGCTGGCGGAACTGTTTTTGCTCCTCCTGCTGAAAGTCAGGGTTGGATGTACGGCTGTGGTTTTGCCGATTTGGATGGTCATCGTTGGAATGTTTTATTTATGGACTTTAGTAAATTACCGAGTTAAGATGGAGAAATTAGTATTTAATATCGATATAAAGGCTTCTAAAGAAAAGATTTGGAAAGTCTTATGGGACGACGAAACTTACAGAAAATGGACAAGTGCTTTTTGTGAGGGAAGTTACGTTGAAACGAATTGGAACCAAGGCGATAAAATTTATTTTTTAGGGCCAAACGGAGAAGGAATGAATAGTATTATTGAGACTAAAATTCCGAACGAATACATGGCTTTTAAGCATATAGGCGAAATAAAGGACTTTAAAGAGGTTCCGCCAAATGAAGAAACTCAGAAATGGGTTGGGGCAATGGAGACTTATAGATTGACTCAAAAAGGTGATGTAATCGATCTTCAGGCAGAAGTTGATGTAATCGAAAAACATATAGATTATTTTAAAGAAGCTTTTCCGAAAGGATTGGAAGCGGTTAAAGAATTGTCTGAGAAGTAGAGATTAGAAAATAGAAGAAAGAAGTAAGAGTAAAGACTTTCAGAGGAATTAACAATTTATAACTAACACTTAATAATTAGAAAAAATGGCAGCAGTAAATCCTTATTTAATGTTTAACGGAACTTGCGAAGAAGCATTCCTATTTTATAAGTCTGTTTTTGGTGGAGATTTTCCTTATATGGGAAAATACAAAGATGCACCAGCAGAAGAAGGTGAAGTGCTTTCTGAGGAAGCTTTAAACCGAATTATGCACGTTTCGCTTCCAATTGGAAATACAATCTTAATGGGAAGTGACAGTCATCCAAGATATGGTGATGTAAGTTTTGGAGATAATTTTTTGGTTTCTATTAATGTAGAAAGTACAGAGGAAGCAGACAGAATTTTCAACGGACTTTCAGCAGGAGGAACGGTAGAAATGCCAATGGACAATACTTTCTGGGGATCATACTTCGGAATGTTCAAAGATAAATTTGGTATAAACTGGATGGTAAGTTTTGATAAAAATGAACCAATGAAATAATCAAAAAGTTACGTTATTTTAATAATAAAACAGAAATGTTAAATTACTCGAAAAAGCACATTGATATGTGCTTTTTCTTTTCAAAAAAACAAGGATTATTCTTTTTTATCAACGAGAGATTGCCGATTTTTGTCGCTTCAAAATCAAGAAAGAAAAATGGCAGCAGAAGATAAAGAAATCATTTTATTAAAAGTTTCAGGACACGATAAAATTGGGGTTACAGCAGGTTTGACAGCTGTTTTAGGAGCATACGATGCTAATATTTTAGATATTGGCCAAGCCGATATTCATGACACACTTTCTTTAGGAATTTTGTTCGAAATTGCTGCGGGATCTTCGTCAGCACCAGTTTTAAAAGACTTATTGTTCAAAGCCTACGAATTAGAAATCAAAGTAAAATTTATTCCGATTTCTATTGAAGATTACGAAACTTGGGTGAAATCGCAATCGAAACAACGTTATATCATCAATATTTTGGGCGAAAAACTAGCGGCTTCACAATTGGCGGCAGTGACCAAAATTATGTCAGATCAAAACCTGAACATCGATTCTATTATCCGATTAACAGGAAGAACTTCTATTGTAGAAAAAGAAGAATATCCGCGTTCTTGTATTCAATTGTCTGTAACGGGCGAAATTGTAAACAAGATCATCATGACGGCAAGTTTTATGGAAATTTCCAGAACGCTTAACGTTGATATTTCTTTCCAAGAAGACAATATTTATAGAAGAAACCGCCGTTTGGTTTGTTTCGATATGGATTCAACTTTAATCCAAACGGAAGTAATCGACGAATTAGCCGAATTGAATGGAGTAGGAGATCAGGTTCGTGCCATTACAGAATCGGCTATGAATGGTGAAATTGACTTCAACGAAAGTTTCAAAAAACGTATGGCTTTGTTAGAAGGTCTAAGCGAAGAAGTTTTACAAAACGTTGCCATCAATTTACCAATTACACAAGGAGCACATCGTTTGATGAAAGCTTTAAAATACTATGGATACAAAACCGCAATTCTTTCTGGAGGATTCACTTATTTCGGAGAATATCTTCAAAAAGAATTAGGAATCGATTACGTTCACGCCAATCAGTTGGAAATAAAAGATGGTAAACTGACAGGGAAATATTTAGGAGATATCGTAGACGGTCAGAAAAAAGCAGAATATTTAAAAGCAATCGCCGAAAAAGAAGGAATCCACATCAACCAAACTATCGCAGTTGGAGACGGAGCAAACGATTTGCCAATGCTGAACTTAGCTGGTCTTGGAATCGCTTTCCACGCCAAACCAAAAGTAAAAGAAAGCGCGTCAACTTCTATTTCAAGTTTAGGCCTTGATGGTGTTTTGTATCTTTTAGGATACCACGACAGATATATCGATATGATGTAATTTACATTTGTCACCCTGAGTGAAGTCGAAAGGCGCAAAGGGCTTCGACTTCGCTCAGCCTGACAAAAGTAAATAAGCCCATTTTTGTCATCCCGAGGAACGAGGGATCTCCACAAGTAGCTCGACAATCAAAATAAAAAAACAAAACCTCAGTACTTTTTCAATAAAGAGCTGAGGTTTTTTTATATGGGCATGTCCCGCCAGAAAAAGGCGGGTCGGGCTATCCGTTGCACACGAGCGATAGCGAACTGACGAAGTAATCTTTTGTGCCGAACCCCGGCACAAAAGGATTTCCACATCTATCCCTCATGCGGGTTTAGTGGAATTAGCGTTAAATAATTGTCTAAAATAAGATATGAATTGCCTCCAGCTTTAGCTGGAGGTAAGGGAAATACACAAAAAAGGCTTTAGCCAAACTTATTGCATATTTGGCTAAAGCCCTTGAAAAGTTTTGTTATAACCACTAGCTAAAGCTAGTGGCAATTCAAAATATAGCGGTAGTATAGAAATTTTGTTATCCACGAGATTCCAACTCTCTTTTAATCTCTTTCAAATTTTTAATATTCAAAAACAGAATAGGCAATAAAGCAATAGGAATAACATTCATTGCGCTAAATCCTTTCATAAAAACAATAAATAAATTAAGAGCAAAAAGCATAAATAGTACAACAGCAAAAATAGTATTCACAGTTTTTAATGTTTTCTGGTTTTTAATGAGTTCTTCCGTACTCATATCGCTGAATTTAGTATTCTTCATGTGTTATAATGTATTTATGAGTTTGTACATTCTATTTTTTAAATTTTTGAGTTTGTTGTCAAGAGGCAAATTAGTTGTAATATTTAAGAATCCAAGTTCTAAATTGTCAAATATCATTTTGTCCTTAAATTTTCCTTTTAATTCTTCTTCCACAATTTCCGGATGACATATAAAAATACCTCCTAAAATATCTGCCGGATGTTCATTTGCAGAACCAGAAGATTTTTGGATCATTATTAAAAAACTTTCGAGAAGTTCTTTGTCTTCCGTTTTGCAAATAATAGTTTGGACTTTTGTCAAAGTCGGATTTAACTTTTTGTCAACATAGTCAAATGAATATTCAGGTTTGTTGTAATTATTCCCGTAATGATTCATAATATCCATACATTCTTTTTTGGTTTGAGAGAATGTTTGAAAAAAAATGAAAAGAAACAGGATATAAATTTTTCGCATGAATATTTTTTAAATACGGGTTGAACACATTTCCTTCAATTGCTCCAAATAATCCCTCTGATTCGAAAGTCTCGGAATCTTATGCTGACCGCCCAATTTATCTCTTTCCTTTAACCAATCATAAAAAAGATTTTCTCTGGCGACATTAATTACCAAAGGATTTAAAGTCATATTGTTGTAACGTTTCGCTTCGTAATCTGAATTTAGAGTTTGCAACGTTTCATCCAATACTTTTTGGAAAAGACCAACATCAGCTGGATGTTTTTTAAATTCGATCATCCATTCGTGAGCACCTTTTTCTTTATCCTGCATAAAAATAGGAGCAACGGTATAATCGATAACTTCAGTTTGAGTAACCTGGCATGCTTTTGCAATTGCTTGATCGGTATTTTCAACCATTAATTCTTCACCAAAAACATTAATATGATGTTTGGTTCTTCCTGTAACTCTAATTCGATACGGATTCAATGAAGTAAAACGAACCGTATCTCCAATCAAATAGCGCCACAAACCAGAATTGGTCGTAATAACAATCGCATAATTTTTATTCAATTCGACATCTGCCAAACGAACTACTTTCTGATTTGGAGTTCCGTAAGTGTCCATCGGAATAAATTCGTAGAAGATTCCGTAATCCAGCATTAGTAATAAATCGCTCGAATAATTTAAATCCTGAATCGCAAAAAAGCCTTCAGAAGCATTATAAATTTCATAGTATTTAAAATCAGAACTTGGTAAAATTTTCTTGTATTGTTCTTTGTATGGAGAGAAACTCACACCTCCGTGAAAATACACTTCCAAATTCGGCCAAAGTTCCAATAAGTTTTGTTTGCCTGTATTTTCTAAAACTTTATTCATTAAAACCAGCATCCATGACGGAACGCCCGCAAAACTGGTTACGTTTTCGTTTTTGGTTTCGTTGATTATGGCGGCAATTTTGCTTTCCCATTCGCTCATGAGCGAAGTTTTACTGCTTGGTGTACTGCTGAATTCTGCCCAAATTGGCATGTTTTCAATCAGAATTGCAGATAAGTCTCCAAAGTAAGTATTGTTGTTTTCGTAAATCTGAGAACTTCCGCCCAAGCGAAGACTTTTTCCTAAAAACAATTCAGAATCTTCATTATTGTTCAAATAAAGGCATAATAAATCTTTACTTCCTTTGTAATGACAATCTTCCAAAGCTTCGTTACTTACCGGAATAAATTTGCTTTTTGCATTGGTTGTTCCACTCGATTTTGCAAACCATTTAATTGGAGTTTCCCAAAAAACGTTTTGTTCGCCTAAACGTGTACGCTCAATAAGCGGCTGTAATTCTTCGTAAGTTGAAATAGGAACTCTTTCAGCAAATGTCTGATAAGAGTTAATGCTCGAAAACTCATACTGTTTTCCAATAACCGTGTTTTCAGATGCCGTCAATAAGTTATGCAATAATTCTTCCTGAACTTCATTTGGGTATTTTAAAAAAAGTTCAATTTGATGAATTCTTTGTTTAAGAACCCATGATGCAAACGAATTGATTATAGATAATGGCATGAATCTGGTTTTTAGTTAACTGATTTTAGGTTTTAAATCTCACAATTCATGTAAAAACAAAAAACTTAAAATTTGAATATCGAGAGACAAATAGTAACTTTGTCTTCATATCAAAAATAATATTTTTTTGTAAAAAACAATCCGATTTAGAACAATTATTCTAGTTAATAAGTCGGATTTTAACACTAAAAATTCTATTTCTTTGATACAACGAAATCAGCAATTATAAAATAAATAAGAATGCAATATCAAGGTGTCCTGACAAAAATGCAAACCGAGCTTGGAAGTCCAATTCAATACTATCTGGTTTTTGAAGATAGCTTTCTAAATGTCAATCAATTATTGGATAAGGAAATTGAAATTAACTTTATCGGTTGTCAGTGTTTGAATTGTGGTAAAAAGAAGAAAATATACCGACAAGGTTTTTGTTATGATTGTTTTTACTCAAGTCCAGCCGTTGGAGATTGGATTATGAGACCAGAATTGAGTACAGCACATTTGGGAATTGCAGACAGAGATTTGGAATATGAATCTAAAGTTCAGTTACAGCCGCATATTGTGTATTTGGCGGTCGCATCTGAAATAAAGGTTGGTGTTACCCGAAAAACACAAGTTCCAACTCGTTGGATCGATCAAGGCGCTTCTCAGGCAATTGCTATTGTTGAGGTTCCAAATCGTTATTTAGCAGGAATTACAGAGGTGGCTTTAAAAAATCATTATACAGATAAAACAAATTGGAGAAAGATGCTTCAGAATTCTATAGAAACGTTTGATTTGATTGCTGAAAAAGCAAAAGTTGAAAGTTTAATTCCAGAAGAAGCCAAAGAATTTTTCTATTCTCAAAAAGATGATTTATACGATTTGCGATATCCAGTTTTAAATTATCCTGCAAAAGTAAATAGTTTGAACTTGGATAAAACCCCTTCTTTTAGCGGAAAATTAACTGGAATTAAAGGACAATACTTGTTATTCGAAAACGGAACTGTATTTAATGTACGTGGTTCTGAAGGCTACGTTGTTACAATCAATGTGTAGAGATTTGTTATTAAATTGTTACCTTTTTTTGCATTAAAATTATTTTAAATAAAAAAATGCAATTTATTTGATGGTTTTGTGTTAATAATTAATGAATAATTATAGCTTTGGAGATGCTAAGGCAAAAGTTTTCAAAAAACAATTAAGACAAAATTCAAATACCACATGAGTAACTTAAAAAAAGTTAATGTTTTTAGGCGTTCGCTAATGTATAATTTAACCAAGAATATTGGAAATTCTGACATTAGTAAAATAGGTCCAATCGATAAAGATAAAATAAAAAAAGTTTTAATCTGCAGACCAAATGGACGCTTAGGAAACATGCTTTTAATTACTCCGTTAGTACAGGAAGTTCTCAAAACTTTTCCAAATTGTACGATAGATGTTTTTGTAAAAGGTACATTAGCACCAATTGTTTTTGAAAAGTACGAGAATGTTGATAAGATTATTCATCTTCCGAAAAAGCCTTTTAAGGAACTAGTAAAATACTTTAAAGTTTGGACATTAATTAGAAAGCAAAAGTATGATGTTGCAATAAATGTCGATCAAAATTCTTCTTCAGGAAGACTTGGTGTAAAGTTTTCGACTGCTAAATATAAATTTTTTGGAAATCTTCCGGAAGGAGTTACCTTAAACCATACAGATTACGATCATATCGCAAAATATCCAGTTTACAATTTCAGATATTTTTTAAGTCAGGTCGGAATTGAAGATAAAAAGGAACCAATTGCACTTTTGGATTTAAAGTTGTCAAAAGATGAAATTGCAAATGGAAAACGAATTCTAGATGAAATTATTGATCCTGAAAAAAGATCAATTGCCATATTTACTTATGCTACAGGAGAAAAATGCTATAATCTGGCTTGGTGGTCGGAGTTTTATGCAGCCTTGAAAAAGGAATTTCCAGACGAGAATATTTTTGAAGTTTTACCAGTTGAAAATGTTTCTCAGATTAATTTTGAAGCGCCGTCTTTTTATAGTAAAGATGTTCGTGAAATTGGTTCTGTTTTAGCAAACGTAGCAGTTTTTGTTGGTGCAGATAGTGGAATTATGCATTTGTCAAGTGCTTCGAAAGCACCAACTGCAGGATTATTTTCGGTTTCAAATCTTAAAAAATATGAACCTTATGGAAATGGAAGTGTAGGTTTGGATACGAATGTTTTAGGTATTCCAGATTTTATAAAAGCAATAAAAGAAATTCTAAAAAAGTAGAATTCAATATATAACAAAAGAAAAATCCTGTTCGAAAGAACAGGATTTTTTTATTTATACAAGTAATTAAAATTGGCAGCTAAGAAAACTTAGAATCTTAGCAACTTAGAACCTTAGTTCCTTTTTTATGGATTCTTTTTCTTGAAAAGACCATTCAATAAATCGCTGGCTTTTTTAGTTACTTCCTGAGTTTTTTGCTCTTTTTCAGTTTTTGCAGCCTGAGTTGTATCCTTTGCCTTTGTGTTTTTGTTGATTAAATCGGTAAGCGCCGAAGTTCCTTTTTGAGTCAGTTTTTCTTTTTGCTGATTAACCAGCTGAGTTGTTAAATTACTCACCGCCGCTTTCATATCTGTACTGATTTTAGGATTTGAAAAGTTACCAGTCAAAATTGCATTAATCGGGATGTTGTCTAGTTTCGCAGCATCTGCAGGAGATAATTTGGCAATTAAATTATTTGCTTCAGTTCCTAAATATTTGGCAGGAACATCAAATTTCAGGTTATAGTTCATCGTTTGATCAAAACCGTGAGTTCCTCCAACTGTCACTTTAATGTCTTGATACTTAATGTCAAAAGGCTTAATATTTACTTTTCCGTTATCAAAAGTCAAAGCTGCTTTAATATCGTTCAAGTTCACTTTGTTTAAGTCTACAAATTTCACATTAGAACTTAATGATTTAAGTAAAGTTGAATTTTGAGAATTTACGGTTGTAGAAAGCAACTGACCGATTAAATCTCCAGAAATAGATTTTAAATCTGGTGTCAATTCTTTTGCATCTAAATTTCCATTCAATTTAATAGTCGAATTCAGTTTTCCGTTGATAATCCCAGCAATAGGAGCGATTTTTTTCATCATGTCCAATTGAGTAAAAGTCTGTGCAATATCAACTTGATTGAAACCTAAATTCATATCAAAAGTTGGTACTTTTTCTTTTGTAGAAACCGCACCGTTAAGTCCTATTGATCCACCAAAAATATTGGTTTTAAAGTTTTCTAAAGTTGCTTTTTCATCTTTAATAAGCAATCTTCCAGAAACATCTTTTAGCTTTAAATTGTCATATAAAACGGTTGTTGCTTTTGCATTTAAAGTACAGTTTAAGAAAGCTGGAATTTTCATTGCTTCAGCTGGTTTTGCTGGAGTTTTGGTTTCAGTTTTTGCAGGTTCTCCTGCCGTCATAAAATCATCAACTGCTAATTGATTAGAACTCATATTGAAGTTTCCTTTTAGTTCTTGTTTCTTAAACATAAAACCATAGAAGTTTTCCAAAACACCATTTATGCTAATATCACTTTTTCCGGTTGTAGCGTCAAATTGTTTTAAGTTGATTCTACTCGGATTAAATTCTACCAATGCTGTACTAATGTTCATTGATTTGTTGTTCTCATCAGTATATTTGAATCCTGATAAACTCATTGTACCAGCATTTTTAATGTTTTGATACTGGCTTTTTTCTACAGAAGCCATATCAAAATTTGTAGTTACATCTGCTTTTAAGATTCCTGCTAATGGCTTATCCATTTTAATTGGATATGCTTTTGAAAGATTTGCCAAGTTGATTGTTCCTTTTAAAGCTGCATCTACAATCGGGTTTACCGTTATGTTTTTAATATTCGCTTTAGCGTTAAAAACATCCTGATCAATTCTAAAAGACAACTTATCTAAATTCACGTAAGTGTCGTTTAAAATTCCAGTTTCGTTGATAATCTTGGTGTCAATTACAATATTCTGAACGGATTTCGGAAGATTAGGATATTGGAAAGATGCATTATTAGACGCAATTTCAATATTAAATTTAGGAACAGTTGTTTCTGTCAATTCTCCTTTTGCAAAACCGTTTACGGTAAAATCTCCAGTAGTTTTAACACCATTTAAACTTGATGAATACGCAGAAGGGATCAAACCTAAGAAGTTGGTAAAAGAGGAGGTAGGAGTTTTAAATTTCAAATCGTAAATCTGAGCATTTTCAGCCATTTGAATAAATCCGTCAAACTCCAGTGGTAATTGATTGATTAAAGCTTTGTTTTCTTTAAAAGTATATTTGCTTTTGTCTAAATCAATTCCAAGAATGGCATCTAAAGTCAGTTTTACATCTTTCATGTAATTCATTTTATCCATGTCCAATGAAACTTTTGCAGTAGTTTTTGTATTCAAATCTAATTTTGAATTGGTAAAATCTCCAGTTCCTTCATGGTTTAAACTGTCAATTACCATTTTGATTTTAGAACCTTGATCAATATATCTGAAAGTAAAATTTTCAATTTTATAATTCTGAATCTTTAAAGAAAGCGGTTTGCTGGCTTCAGCTTTCTTATCTTCCTTTTTGTCTTTTAAAGCAATATCGAAGTTTCCAACGCCGTCTTTATTAAAAATAATATTCACTAATCCGTTTGTTGAACTGATTCCTTGAATGTTTAATGGTTCTTCTTTTCCTTTGAAAAGTTCTTTAACGCTCATTTTTAAATTCAATTCACCAAGTGAAACCAAAGTATCACCTGCAAATGGAGCTTTGTTAATAATAACCAGCTTTTCAATCCCAACTGTTGCGTTCGGGAAATTTTTAAACAAACTTAAATCAGCATCAGTAAAACTTACTTTAGCATCAACACTTTCGTTAATGGCCTCGACAATTTTGGCTTTGATTTGATCTTTAAATAAAAAAGGTAAGGCAAATAATGCAGCAACAAACACCACAATAACGATGGCACTTATTTTTAAAACTTTCTTTAGCATATAATTAGATTTGAGGGTTTAACTTCTTAAAATCGACCCTGCAAAAATAGCTTTTTTTACAAGAGTTTGAAGATAAAGTTTTCTTAAAAATGTAGGAATAATACTTATTTTGTTAAATAAAAAAAATCCGCTTGAAATTACTTCAAACGGATTTTAGATGGTGTTTATTTTATTTATTTCTGAATAAATGAAACTATTTTGTCTACAAGTGTTTCAGAAAGTGGAAGTGTTTCGTTATTGTAGCTTGCCATATTTGCATTTTGATCGCCATCAATGATTTTCATCATGTGATTCATTTTTTCAATAATAACTTTCTCAGCATTTTTATTGGCTTTAGCTAAATTTTCGGCATCTTTTACTGTAATCTGCAAATCGTTGTTTCCTTGTAAAATGAGAACTGGAATGGTAAGTTTGCTTATTTCCGTCTGTGGATTGTATTTGAACCACGAAATTAAATAAGGCTGAACGCTTGGTCTAAAAAGGGCATTCAGCATTGGATCTACTTTTTTAACCTGAAATCCATTTTTCAAACTATCAATAATTGGAAAAGTCATATCGTCCAATTGTTTCATTGATTTTGCCGCAATTTGTGTTTTTATAATTTGATCTGCCGGTTCTCCTGCTCCTGCAATCGAAATGAATTTGTCTGCTTTTGCACTGGCAACCATACCAATTAAGGCGCCTTCACTATGACCAATTATAATAATCTTTGAAAAACGTTTGTCTAGCTTTAAATAGTTAATCCAGCTTTTGGCATCTTGAATGTAATTTTCAAAAACCAGGCTGCTTTCAGATCCTCCGGCTGCTTTGCTTTCGCCAATGGCTCTTTTATCATATCGTAAGGATGCAATTCCGTTTTTAGCTAAATTTTCTGCCAGCATTTTCAAAGAATTGTTTTTCATCATCGGATTATTTCCGTTTCTGTCTGTTGGACCAGAACCGGCAATAATTAAAGCGACAGGAACTTTCTGTGTCAAATCTGGCATTGTCAATGTACCATATATTTGGTCATTATTGATTTTAAGTATCGCCGGACTTTCCTTAAAGGTGATTTCTTTTTTGTTTTGAGCATTTAAAACGCTTAAAAACAAAACGGTCAAAAAAAGAATTACTTTGTTCATTTTTTTAATTCAATTTAGTAGATATTGATTCCGTATGGCATAATAGCCTGAACACCTTTTTGTTTTTGAAACTTCTTTACCTGCTCAATAAGCTGGTAGTTTTCTTCTCCGATTTCCTCTTTAATAAAAGCTTCTTTAGATTTTGCAAAAGGTAATCCTGAAAGCAAGTCATTCAGTGTTTTTTCGTATTCAGGATAATTCTGAACGCTGTATTTTTTGATCTTAGCAATTTTCGCTGCTTCTGCAATGGCATCATTCAATCCGCCTATTTTGTCAACTAATCCTATTTTTAAAGCTTCTGTTCCAGACCAAACTCTACCCTGGGCAATTGCATCAACTTGTTCAAAGGTCATTTTTCTACCTTCGGCTACGTGTGTAACAAAAGTATTGTAGATTTTTTCAACTCCTTCTAAAGTAAAAGCCTTGAACTTTTCGTCTACAGGAACGAACGGACTATAATTTGCTGAGTTTTCATGGGTTTTAACCTGCTCTGAATTAATTCCTAATTTATTAGCAAGCGGACTAAAGTTTGGCAACATTCCGAAAACCCCGATAGATCCCGTGATAGTATTGTTTTCAGCAAATATTTTGTTGGCATTACAAGCAATATAATAACCACCAGAAGCGGCATAATTACCCATAGAAACTACAACAGGTTTTACTTTTTTAGTAATCTCGATTTCTCTCCAAATTAGATCAGAAGTTAGTGCACTTCCTCCTGGACTGTCAATTCTAAGAACGATTGCTTTTACATCGTCATTTTTTCTAGCTTCCTGCAAAGAACGTCTCATAGAACCTTCTCCAATTGTATTTACATCACCTTCACCGCTTCCGATTTCGCCTTGAGCGTAAATAATAGCGATCTGATCTGTTGCAGTATTAGCCAAAGCTGTTGTTGTATAATCTTGTGTGTAATCTGCAATTGAAATCTTATTGTAATCTTCGTCTCCACTTACTTTTAAAGCTTTTCTGATTGCATTGTGATAAACATCTTCATAAGCAACAATATCAATTAAATGCTGTTGTTTTGCCATTTCCGGAGTTCTGGCCAAAAGACCGTTTGCAATTTCATTTAATTTAGGCAATGGAATATTTCTGCTTTTTGAAATATCAGTAGAAACAGTCGTCCAAATTGAGTTTAAAAGTGCAGTCATCTGTTCTCTGTTGGCATCACTCATTTTGTTTTCCAAGAAAGGTTCAACGGCACTTTTGTATTTTCCGTGACGAATTACCTCCATACGGATACCTGATTTGTCTTGAAAATCTTTAAAAAACATCACTTCAGAAGAAAGTCCTTTAAAGTCTAAATCTCCCGCGGGGTTCAAATAAATAGTGTTGGCAACAGAGTTTAAGTAATATTCTTTTTGTGAGTAGCTGTTTGCGTAAGCCCAAACAAATTTTCCTGATTTTTTGAAACTTTCAAGAGCATTTCTTAAATCTTTGTATTGAGCAAGACCAAGAGAAGATTCGTCATTTAAAATAGAAATTCCCTTAATGTTATCATCTTTTTTTGCCGCTTCGATTGCATTTATAACATCAGTTAAACCAATTCCTTTAGAATCGGAAAAACGAGTTACCCAGGGATCTTTATATTTTCCTGCATAATCGTTTTTTATTTCTTTTAAATTCAATTCAATAACAGAATTAGATTTAACAGAAACGCTATCGTCTCCGCCAAAAACAACTCCGATAAAAATTACTCCAAAAAAGAAGAGCATCATAAATACAAAAATACCAATTACGGTGGCAAGTACATTTCCTAAAAACTTCATGTTTATATTTTTTTTAATAAGTAGCCAAAAGGGGCAGAATGTTACAAATTATAGATTTAAAATTTATGCGTGATTCAATACGTCGTTTCACAAATATATTGGTTAATTCTAAAATAGTTTTAGTTAATTTGCATTAATTATGAAATTACAGCATCAAGTCGTTTTATCGATAGGCAGCAACCAAGGCAGCAGACTAGAAAACATTCAAAATTGTATTGATTTAATACACCAAAATGTGGGGACTGTTATTGAGGTTTCAAAACTTTATGAAACTCCGGCATGGGGGTTTGAAAGTGATGCTTTTTATAATTGTGCGCTTCTTTTGCATACTACTTCATCTGCACAGAAAATACTCAATCAGGTTTTAAAGGTCGAAAAAGAATTAGGAAGAATTCGTTTGAATCAAGAAGGATATCAATCTAGAATTATTGATGTTGATTTGATTGCTTTTGATGATCAAATTATAGATTCGGAAAAACTTAAAATTCCGCATCCGTTAATGCAGAACAGGAATTTTGTTTTGTTACCAATGAGAGATTTAAAACTCAATTGGAAGCATCCGATTTTGAATAAAACAATTTCTGAATTGATTGCTCTTACCTCTGATGAAAGTGTTTGTACCGTTGTTCAGGATTTGAAAAATCCACTAAGTGAAATTCCGTTAAATCAATTTAATTATATTGCTTTTGAAGGAAATATCGGTGCAGGAAAGACAACTTTAGTACATAAAATTGCAGAAGATTTTAATGCCAAAACGATTTTAGAAAGATTTGCAGATAATCCGTTTTTGCCAAAATTTTATAAAGATCAAAACCGATATGCTTTTCCTTTGGAAATGTCTTTTTTAGCCGATCGCTATCAGCAATTGGCAGATGATTTGGCACAATTTGATTTGTTTAAAGATTTTATCGTTGCCGATTATCATATTTTCAAATCTTTAATTTTTGCAAAAATAACTCTTGCAGAAGATGAATATCGTTTGTACCGAAATCTGTTTGATATTATCTACAAAGAAATGCCAAAGCCAGATCTGTATGTTTATTTGTATCAAAATACGGAACGCCTGCTGCAGAACATCAAAAAACGAGGGCGTGCTTACGAGCAGAATATTGAAGCTTCCTATTTAGAAAAAATCAATAACGGCTATTTAGAATATATAAAATCTCAAACAGATTTGAATGTTTTAATCATCGACGTTTCTGATCGCGATTTTGTGAAAAAACACGAAGACTACATTTTTATCTTAAATGAAATTCAGAAGAAGCTTATTAATTGAGATAATTAGATAATTAGTCAATTAGAAAATGTTTAGAGGTAGTATATAATTATCTAATTGACTCATTTTTATCTTAAATGAAATTCAGAAGAAGCTTTATTAATTGAGATAATTAGAAAATTAGTTAATTAGAAAATGTTTAGAGGCGAGTATAATTATCTAATTGACTCATTTTCTCATTATCAAATTACCTAATTAGAATTATCTTTTTAAGGTAAAATGACCTCTTAAAATAGGCATAGTATCATCTACTTTTAAAGCGTACCAATAATCAGAAGAAGGCAATGGAATTTGATTGAAATTACCATCCCAGCTCATTTTAAATCTGCTTAATTGCGCTACGAGTTTTCCGTATCTATCAAAAATAGTTACTTCGGCTTGTGGGTAATTTTCCATTCCTGTTACTTCCCAAACATCATTGAAAGTATCGTTGTTTGGAGTGAAGAAAGGAGGGAAAACAAGTACAACAAATTGTTTTGTATGTTCTCCACATCCACTTTTTTCTCTTATATAAGCTGTTTGTAATCCACCAGGTACATCATAAAATATGTTGGAGTTTTGATAGTTTATACCGTCTACAGAATATTCAAAATAGTCTTCAGCTTTTACGGGATAAATAATGGCTCTCGTTCCTTCAACATCTATACGGTCAATTTGCGGTATTTTATGTTCTTCAACTACAATAGTTTTTCTACTGGTACAGCTTTCAGGAGCAGGACTTGTAACATCAACGGTGTAAGTTCCTCCAGCATTGACACTAGTGGTTTGTGTTGTTGCACCATTAGACCATAAATAATTCATTCCAGAAATTCCTGCATCTAATGTTATGGTTTCAAATTGACATAAAGGCAAAGTTTCGTCAGTAACTGCAGGTGGCGTATAAATTATAATGTTAACAGCAATTCGATTTGGATTGATACATCCATTATTTGAAGCTTCTGCGTAATAAGTGGTGTTGGATGAAATAGAAGGAGTTGAAAAATTGGCTCCAGTATAAACGCTTGTTCCTCCAGTTGATGTAAGAAACCAATTTATTACACCAACATTTGAAGAAGCTTCAAGTGTTAACGATCCAGTACCGCATCTCGATACATTTGTGTTACTCGCAGTTGGATTGTTTGGTGTCTGATTTACTGTAGCAACAACAGGCTTACGATTTGTTTCGCAGCCGGCGTCGACGTAATAAGTTGTCGTTGTTGTAATAGTTGGGGTAGTATAAGTACCGCCGGTTCCTAATAAATTTCCTCCAGTTGCTGCATCGTACCAGCTAATGGTCGCTCCTGTAGTTGCAGTTGCGGTAAATGTAAAACTCCCGGAATCACACTGGGGATTAGGATTTGCAGACGGCGTAGCGACAGGAATTGTAATTTTTGTACTTGCAGCAATTTGAAGAGGAGTTTCTCCAGGCATTCCTCCATATTCTACCACATATCCTTTTGGCTGGTAATCGCCAGAGGTAGATCCTGAATTAGATAAATCGTTCCAAGAACCTCTTATTCCAACACCAGGTTGCGTAATATGTGCATAATCTTCATCGCCTGCTTGATTAGGTTCTCCTGTGTTCCAAAAAGCGAAGTTTGGAGTAGAGCCATTTGCATTTCCATTCCAGAAAATAGTTCCAGCTTCTGGACCGGTAACCCATTTCCAAACACCTTCCGTTTCTGAATCACTTCCGCCTATCCATCCGGTTCCTGAAGCTTGTTCTCCAATTAATTTCGCTTCATCAGCAGATAAAATAGTAGCTAAGTAACCTTGAAGCCCGTAATAATTACGTGTAGCCGCTGCATCTCTTGCTGCAGTCCAAGTAATACCAATACTTGGAACATACTCGTAATAGTGTTGTGTAGAAGGTAAATAGTTTGCTTTTCCCATTGTTATGGAAAATGTTCTAATTCCCGAGGCTGTTACAGAAGAATTTGTGAAAACTACGTCTTTCACAGCAGCAACTAATTCAGAATATAAAACAGCATTTCCTGTTAGGCCAGACAATGTTAATTTTCCTGCTATTGCGTCCCAGCTTGTAATAATATTTGGATGCGATACAGAGTTTGAAAGATCTAGTCGGTCAAAACCGCTTGAATAACCTGACGAAATCTGAATGTAAATTGCTTCAGTTCCTGTTTCGGCTGGATCGTTGGTAATTGTAAAGTCTGTTACAATATTAATAGATGTCAGTGGGCAGTAAAGCTGATCTCCTTGCGCACTAAGTTTTGGAGGATCAATTATAAAATTGGATTTCTTTTGTTTTTTTGCTTTTTTACCTATAATGGGTTTTGGGATGTCTGCATTCTTTTTGTTAAAAGTTTTTGTATTTTCAATTGCATTAGAAAAATTAAAACTTAAAACAGAGAATAAGGTGAAAATAATTAGTAAATTGATATTTCTCATTTGTTAAAAATATCAATTTATTAAGAATAAAAAAATAAAATTTTATTTAGGCCAATTTATTTTTTGAAACAGATCCCAAACTACAATTCCTGCGCTTACAGAAATGTTTAGAGAGTGTTTTGTTCCCAACTGTGGAATTTCAATACAACCATCACAAATTGCAACAGCTTCTTGAGAAACACCAAAAACTTCATTACCAAAAACCAAAGCATATTTTTGGTCTTTTTCAATTTTAAAATCTTGAAGAAAAACAGCACTTTCAACTTGTTCAATTGCCATGGTAAGTACGTTTTCTTTCTTTAAATTTTCAATAACTTCCAAAACATTCTCATGGTGTTCCCATGCAACAGTTTCAGTTGCACCAAGAGCGGTTTTGTGGATTTCTTTGTTTGGGGGAGTTGCAGTAATACCACATAAAATTATCTTTTCAATCAAAAACGCATCTGCAGTTCTAAAAACAGAGCCAATATTGTGAAGGCTTCTAATATCATCCAAAACTAATATTAAAGGTGTTTTTTCCGATTTTTTAAAATCTTCAATTGATTTACGGTCTAGTTCGCTGTTTTCGAGTTTTCTCATTGTTTTTGAATTGTAGTCATAAAAAAAGCTTCCAAAGATAAGGAAGCTTTTTGATTATTTTAAATGTTTTTCAGATTAGCTTTTAACTGGATCTGGTAAAACAGTACCTTTAATAGTAAGGATTTTTGTTGGTTGTCCTTCTGCGTTAGAAGTTACAGTTACAGTTTTAGTAAAAGCACCAACTCTGTCAGTAGCATATTTTACACCGATAACACCTTTAGCTCCTGGAGCGATTGGCTCTTTTGGAGTAGTTGGAACAGTACATCCGCAAGATCCTTGAGTGTTAGTAATGATTAATGGTTTTGTTCCGTTGTTAACAAAAACAAATTCACGTTTTCCATCAGCATTGTGAGCGATAGTTCCGTAATCAATAGTTTCAGTTTCAAAAGCCATTCCAGCTCCTTCAACTTTTGCAACTTTAGTAGCTTTAGCTTTTTTAGTTGTCTGCGCGTTAGTAGCCGTAATACCAGCTACAGCTAACATAGCGAATAAAATTATTTTTTTCATCTTTAAGGGTCTTTTTTTAAATGATAAACAAAGCTATGTAAAATTCTTAAACCACAACCTAAAAATATCTTAAAATATTTTAATTTTTGAAGCTTTCGATATGCCACTAAAAAATCATAAATTCGCTGTCTTAATTTTTCATTTAAAACTATTATAATTTGGCAGCTAAAGAGAAAGTGGTGAAAGAAACACCTTTAATGAAACAGTACAACGAAATCAAGGCTAAATATCCTGATGCATGTCTGCTTTTCAGAGTAGGAGATTTTTATGAAACCTTTGGGGAAGACGCCATTAGAGCTTCTAAAATTTTAGGTATAACTTTAACTAAGAGAGGGGCAGGGTCTGATACCGAAACGGCATTGGCCGGGTTTCCACATCATTCTGTAAATACTTATTTGCCAAAATTGGTAAAAGCCGGACTTCGAGTAGCGATCTGTGATCAGCTAGAAGATCCAAAAATGACTAAAACAATCGTAAAAAGAGGTGTGACGGAGCTTGTAACTCCTGGAGTTTCTTTGAATGATGAAGTTTTGCAGTCAAAATCAAATAACTTCTTAGCATCGGTTTATTTTGCTAATAAAAATATCGGAATATCATTTTTGGATGTTTCTACAGGTGAGTTTTTAACAGCTCAGGGAAATGCGGAATACATTGATAAATTATTGCAGAACTTTAACCCAAGTGAGGTTTTGGTTCCAAAGAATAATAAAAGTGATTTTAAGAATGCTTTTGGAGAAGATTTTCATAGTTTTTACTTAGAAGATTGGATTTACAAAGAAGATTATGCTTTAGAAACTTTAACGAAGCATTTTCAAACCAATTCTTTAAAAGGATTTGGTGTTGAAGAATTAAAAGAAGGAATTATTGCTTCTGGTGCGATTCTGTATTATCTATCAGAAACACAGCATAATCGTGTGCAGCATATTACGGCGATTCAGCGTATTGCAGAAGATGCTTATGTCTGGATGGATCGTTTTACAATTCGAAACTTAGAATTATATCACAGCTATAATCCAAATGCTGTGACGCTTTTGGATATTATTGATAAAACGCTTTCTCCAATGGGAGGACGTTTGTTGAAACGTTGGTTGGCATTGCCTTTAAAGGATGCTAACAGAATAAAAGGACGTCATGAAGTTGTGTCGTATTTAAAATCAAATCCTGAAATTCTGCATAACATTCAATATCAGATTAAGCAGATTTCAGATTTAGAGCGTTTGATTTCTAAAATTGCAGCTGGGAAAGTTTCGCCTAGAGAAATTGTTTATTTAAAAGAATCTTTAGATGCTATTATTCCGATAAAAACATTGGCGCTCGATAGTCCGCAGGAAGCTGTGAAAGTGATTGGAGATAGTTTGCATGCTTGTGATTTGCTTCGCGAAAAAATCAAAAACACCTTAAATCAAGATGCACCGGTTGCGATTTCAAAAGGAAATGCAATAGCAGCAGGAGTAAATGAAGAACTGGATGAACTCCGTGCAATATCTACTTCTGGGAAAGAATTTTTAGAAGGAATTGAAAAAAGAGAATCGGAGAGAACGGGAATTTCATCGTTGAAAATTTCTTTTAATAATGTTTTTGGATATTATATTGAGGTAAGAAATACACACAAAGATAAAGTTCCAGAAGAATGGATTCGTAAACAAACTTTGGTGAATGCAGAGCGTTATATTACCGAAGAACTAAAAGAATACGAAACCAAAATTTTAGGTGCAGAAGAAAAGATCTATAAAATAGAAAGTGAACTTTTCGAACAATTAGTAGCGTGGATCGGAACTTATATCAAGCCAGTTCAGATGAATGCCTATTTAATCGCGCAATTGGATTGTTTGTGTTCGTTTACTCAAATGGCTGTTGAAAACCAATATGTATGTCCGGAAATCGACGATACATTCGAATTGGATATTAAAAACGGAAGGCACCCTGTAATAGAAAAACAATTGCCTGTTGGAACTCCATATATAGCAAATGATGTTTTCTTGGACAGAGAAACGCAGCAAATTATTATGATTACTGGACCTAACATGTCGGGTAAATCTGCAATTTTAAGGCAAACTGCTTTGGTGGTTCTCTTGGCTCAAATGGGAAGTTTTGTTCCTGCTGATAGTGTTAGAATGGGAATTGTAGATAAGATTTTTACCAGAGTAGGCGCTTCGGATAATATTTCAATGGGAGAATCTACTTTTATGGTTGAGATGAATGAAACGGCTTCGATCTTGAATAATATCTCAGATAGAAGTTTAGTCTTGTTGGATGAAATTGGAAGGGGAACAAGTACCTACGATGGAATCTCGATTGCTTGGGCAATTGCCGAATTTTTGCACGAACATCCTGGAAGAGCAAAAACACTTTTTGCAACGCATTATCATGAGTTGAATGAAATGACAGAATCGATGCCGAGAATCCAGAATTTCAATGTTGCGGTAAAAGAGCTTAAGGATACGGTTTTATTTGTTAGAAAGCTTGTAAAAGGGGGAAGTGCGCACAGTTTTGGAATTCACGTGGCTAAAATGGCGGGAATGCCACAATTGGTTATTTCAAAAGCACAGAAACTTTTAAAGAAATTGGAAAAAAATCATTCAAGCGACGCTTTAAACGGAATAAAGTCAGCAAACGATGAAATGCAGATGAGCTTCTTTAATTTGGATGATCCTTTACTGGAAGAGATAAAAGAAGAGATTCTGAATCTCGATATCAATGCAATTACACCAGTTGAAGCGCTGATGAAACTGAATGAGATCAAAAGAATGCTGGTTAAGAAATAAATTTTAAATAAATTTCAAATTTAAAGTTTGGGTTATCAGAATGTTATAAAATAAGTCGATTTTTTTTTGAAAAAACGCTTGTGTAATTGAATAAATGTCCTAAATTTGCACTCGCAATACGAAACAAATCAAGTGTTGCGAGTTCTTAATAAGATTTGAAAATGCGAAAATAGCTCAGTTGGTAGAGCGCGACCTTGCCAAGGTCGAGGTCGCGGGTTCGAGCCCCGTTTTTCGCTCAAAACCATATAATGCTCGGATGGTGAAATTGGTAGACACGCTGGACTTAAAATCCAGTGAACAGCAATGTTCGTGCGGGTTCAAGTCCCGCTCTGAGTACTAAAGCCTCTTCTTTTGAAGAGGCTTTTTTTATTCTGTAAACTTGCAGATGATAAATTTACGAAGTAAATTTATTAGAGAATCTAAAATCAACAATCTAAAATTTAAAATTTGTAAATGGGTGCTTTTGTAATTAGCAAGCGATTTAATGATGAATATAAATTTACTTTTACTTCGCGAAAGGGGAAAGTTATTTTTACGAGTTTAAGTTACGAGTTGAGGTTTGAGTGTGAAGAGGATATTGAGAAGTTTAAAGCGAATATTGATCTTGCGAAGTTTTTGAAATTTAAAGGTTCTGGAGGAAAATATTTCTTTAAATTGATGTTGGGGGAGGTGCACTTTGCAACGAGTCGAAAATATAGCACGGAATTGCTTTTGCAGAAAGGGATAAAAGAAATTGTAACGTATTCTTCTAGGTCTGAAATTTTGGATTTTTCTTCGAGCGAATCAATTTTTGGAGATGAAGAATCTGAAGAAGAGTTGGAGGAGGTTGCGGAATAAAAAAAAGCGTTTGTGAATTACAAACGCTTTTTTTATTAAGTGAATTAATTTGTGAAAATTAATCACAAAAAAAAACCATCTCTAAGATGGTTTTAAAATCGTTAGAACTTAGGTTCTAATTATTTTTTTACTTCTTCTACTTTAGCAGCAGCTGAATCAACTTTAGCAGCAGCAGAATCAACAGTTGCAGCAGCTGAATCAACAACAGCAGCAGCTGAATCAACAGTTACAGCAGTAGAATCTACAGCAGCTTCTGTAGCAGCAGCGTCAGCTTTTTTACAAGATACAACAGTTAAAACAGCAACAACAGCTAAACTTAAAAATACTTTTTTCATCTTACTTTATTATAAAAGGTTAATTATTAATTCGTGGCAAAGATATAAATTTTTTAATATGTAAAATATTTTTTCACTTTTTTTTTAAAATATTTTCCTTACTCACGATTATCTTAGTTATCAAATAATATGCCAAATTAGGAAAAATAGTTTGTATTGTTGTATGTTTTGTCAAATTTATTTTTTGTTGAAAATTCTATTGCTATTTTGGCTTTTCAATTCGGTTTGTTGTGGTTTATTTTGTTTTTTGATGATTATTGTAGAGTGTTCAATAGAACTAAATTATATTTTTATCGGTTTAATTATCATAAAAAAGTTGATAATCGATTGATGTTTTATACGAAATTGTTAAAAAATATTGTTTAGAATGGTTTCAGTTGCCCCTTTATTGTTTTGAATGAACATTTTGCAAATTTCACTTTTTTCTCTAAAAAACAAATTATCAGTCAATAAGCGGTCAAAAATACTTTTCAATTCGGCGTTATTAGAAATAACGGTACAACCTTTTAATTCTACAAGCGCAACTGCCTCCGCAAAATTGGAATAATTTGGGCCAATTACAATCGGAATTCCAAACGTTGCGGGTTCTAAGATATTATGAATGCCTGGATTTCCAAATCCACCTCCCACATAAGCAATAGTTCCGTAACTGTATATTTTGGTTAAAATTCCAACGGTATCAATTATGAAGATATTATAAGTCGATAGATCTTTGTTTTCTTTTTCTGAAAAAAGAATTGTTGATTTGGTAATTTGCGATTTGAGATTCGAAATCTGGTCAGTTTTAATATTGTGAGGGGCAATAATGAATTTAACATTGTCTGGTGCTTGGTTGATATAAGTTGCAATCAAGGCTTCATCTTTTGGCCATGAACTACCAATTATAATGGTTGGCTGATTGTTTTTGAAGTTTTCGACGTAATCAAGGGAGTTGTCTCTTTCTAGAATTGCTGCAACCCTGTCGAAACGCGTGTCGCCTGAAACCACTACGTTTTTGTATCCAATACTTTCTATTTTTTGTTTTGAACTTTCATTCTGAACAAAAAAATAAGTAAAAGCTTTCAGAGCATTTCTATAAAATCCGCCGTACCATTTAAAAAACATTTGACTGTCTCTAAAAATGCCTGAAATTAAATAAGTTGGTGTCTTGCTTTTTTCTAGTTCTTTTAAATAGTTTAACCAAAATTCATATTTAATGAAAAAGGCAAATTCAGGATGAACTAATTTTAAAAATCTTTTTGCATTGCTTTTTGTGTCTAAAGGAAGATAAATTGTAACATCGGCAACTGTGTTGTTTTTACGCACTTCATATCCAGAAGGGGAAAAAAAGGATACAATAATTTTATGTGTGGGATATTTTTCTTTGATTTTTTCTATAACAGGGAGTCCTTGTTCGTATTCTCCCAATGAAGCGGAGTGAAACCAGATAGTCTTGTCGTTTGTCTTTATTTTTTCTTCTAAAATGGAAAAAACATTTTTTCGTCCTTCAATAAAAAGTTTAATTTTCGGACTAAATAGCGCTATGATTCTTAAGAAAAATCCTGCGATGTATAAGGTTAGATTATAGAAAAAAAGCATGTAATAATTTTTGTTGCTAAATTACATTTCTTTCGACTATTTTCATTGGTTTGAAGCTATTAATAACTATTTTTGTTCCTCCTTTTAAAGATTTCTGTATGAAAACGGTGTCTTTAATTTAAATAAAATCAAAAATGAAAAAAATACAAATGGTTGACTTAAAAAGTCAATACGAAAAAATAAAATCTACTGTAGACGCTTCAATTCAGGAAGTTCTTGATACGAATACTTATATTAACGGACCTTTAGTTCATCAGTTTCAAAAAAATCTTGAAGATTATTTGGGAGTAAAACACGTTATTCCTTGTGCAAATGGAACAGATGCTTTGCAAATCGCAATGATGGGGTTAGATCTTAAGCCTGGCGACGAGGTAATCACTGCCGATTTTACATTTGCTGCAACAGTTGAGGTTATTGCCTTACTGCAATTGACTCCAGTTTTAGTAGATGTTGATTTGCACAATATGAACATTGATATCGATGCTCTTAAAAAAGCAATCACGCCAAAAACAAAAGCAATCGTTCCGGTACACTTATTTGGACGTGCTGCCAATATGGATGCGATTATGGAAATTGCAGCTCAATACAATTTATATGTAATTGAAGATAATGCGCAGGCAATTGGTGCAGATTATATTTCTAAATCAGGTTCAAAAACTAAAGTTGGAACAATTGGTCACGTTGCAGCAACTTCATTCTTTCCGTCTAAAAACCTAGGATGTTACGGAGACGGTGGAGCAATTTTTACAAATGATGATAAATTGGCGCATGTTATTCGCGGAATTGTAAACCACGGAATGTATGAGCGTTACCACCATGATGTTGTAGGGGTTAATTCTCGTTTAGATAGTATTCAAGCAGGAGTTTTAAATGCAAAATTACCGTTATTAGATGAGTATAATCAAGCACGTCGTTTAGCAGCAACAAAATATAATGCAGCTTTTGCAGGAAATGCAAAAATCATTACTCCTGATTTTGACGCAAACCAAAACGATCACGTTTTTCATCAATATGTATTAAGAATTGTTGATGCAGACAGAAATGCTTTAATGCAGCATTTATTGGATAAAGGAATTCCATGTGCGATTTATTATCCAATTCCTTTGCACTCTCAAAAAGCGTATTTAGATCCTCGTTATAAAGAAGAGCAATTCCCTGTGACAAATCAATTGGTTCAGGAAGTAATTGCTTTGCCAATGCATACAGAATTGGACGACGAGCAAATTAAATTTATTACTGACAGCGTAATTGAATTTTTAAAATAAAAACAAGCTTAATTATTAGCCGAAAATAACCGCAAAAAACCACAAAATGAAAGTATTAGTAACAGGAGGATTAGGATTTATTGGTTCTCACACCGTAGTCGAATTACAAAATGAAGGCTTTGAAGTTGTGATTATTGATAATCTTTCAAACTCTTCAGAAGATGTTTTAAAAGGAATCTCAGCCATTACAGGAAAAACTCCTTTATTTGAAAAATTAGATTTAAGAGAAAAAAGTGCCGTTCAGGATTTCTTTAAAAAACATAATGATGTTACGGGAGTAATTCATTTTGCCGCTTCAAAAGCAGTTGGTGAAAGTGTTGAACAGCCTTTGTTGTATTATGAAAACAACATTGGCAGTTTGGTTTATCTTTTGCAAGAATTACAACAAAAACCTGAAGCTAGTTTTATTTTCAGCTCGTCTTGTACGGTTTACGGTCAAGCCGAAAAAATGCCAATTACAGAAGATGCTCCAGTTCAAGCAGCAATGTCTCCTTACGGAAATACAAAACAAATAGGCGAAGAAATTATTACAGATACAGCTAAAGTGACGAATATCAGCGCTATTTTATTGCGTTATTTTAATCCAATTGGAGCACACGAATCAGTTCAGATTGGAGAATTGCCTTTAGGTGTTCCTCAAAATTTGGTTCCGTTTATTACACAAACAGGAATGGGATTACGTCAAGAATTGTCTGTTTTTGGAAATGATTACCCAACGCCGGACGGAACGGCTGTTCGTGATTATATTCACGTTGTCGATTTGGCAAAAGCCCACGTAATTGCTTTACAACGATTATTGAGCAAAAAGAACTTATCAAAAGTTGAAACTTTCAATTTAGGAACAGGAAAAGGAAGTTCTGTTCTGGAAGTCATTAATAGTTTTGAAAAAGTCAGCGATAAAAAATTGCCATACGTCATTAAACCACGTCGCGAAGGCGATATTACGGAAGCTTATGCAAATACAGATAAGGCAAATAATGTCTTAGGATGGAAGGCTGAACTAAGTTTAGATGAAGCGATGGCAAGTGCTTGGAAATGGGAACAAAAAGTGAGGAGTAAATAATACTGCACTTTTAAAATTATAAAATTTTATGATCCCAAATTATAGCAATATAATTTGGGATTTTTTTTAGCTGATTGATTATCATGAAACAAAGTTTAGATTATAAATTAATATTTGCCTTAGCAGCTGTTGGAATTATCTGGGGCACAACATTTTTAGGAATCAGGGTTGCGGTTGAAACGATTCCGCCTTGGTTTGTAACTTCTATCCGTCAGGGATTGGCAGGAATGATCATGATGATTATTTTATTGTTCAAAAAAGAATTGAAATGGATTGGCTGGGAAAATTTAAAACATCAGCTTGTACCTTCTATTTTGATGATTGTAGTAGCAAATGGTTTTACAACCGTTGCTGAACAAACGGTGCCAAGCGGACTCGCTTCGGTAATCAGTGCAATGGCTCCGATACTTATTTTTCTGGGCAGTATTTTAGTAAAATTGCAAAAACCAAGTTTAAAAGGATTTGTTGGAGTTATAATAGGGTTTTCTGGAGTCGTTTTTATATTTAAAGATGGACTAGCCTCTTTTCTGGATGCCGATTACAGAATCGGAATGATGTTTATGGGATTTGCGATTACTGCCTGGGCAGGAGGGACAATTTATACCAAAATTCATGGAAATAAATCTAAGAATATAATTCTGAATTTATTTTACCAGTTTACAATGGCTTCCTGTATTCAGATTGTTTTGGCGTTTATTTTTTCGCCTACAATTGATGTGGATTTATGGAGCACAAAAAGTATTTTAGCAGCATTGTATCTGTCTATTTTTGGATCTGTAATTGCTTTTTTTAGTTATAATTATGCCCTGAAACACGTTACGCCAGTTCAAGTTTCTATTTTAGCGTACATTAATACCATAATTGCCGTATTTTTTGGTTGGCTCATTTTGGATGAAAAAATTACGATTGATTTTATAATTGCGACATTCCTGATTATTTTGGGAGTTTTTATTATTAATTATAAAAAGAAGGAAAAGCCAGCTTTGCAAAAATGAGCAATTTTGGTTTGATTTATTTTGTAAATTTGTAAGAATAAAAAATGTAGGAATTATGAGTAAGGGTGAAGAAAATAAAAAGATCAATAAGGTTGAAGAACCTGCAACAGAATATGAAATTCAAAAACCAAGGCGACAAGGTATAGATCCCGAAACTTTTGATTTTGATGTGGAGTTTGCAAAAGGATTGACACCAGAAGAAGCAAAGGCTGAAACGAAAAGAAGAATTAGAGAATGGTGGGGAAAATAAAAGTTGTTTTTACACCATCAGTAATAAGTTATCTTGAAGATTTGGTTTTGATATTATATAAAAAAAGATATTTTGGTTTTATAGAATCAGCAGATGAATATGTCGATAATATTTATGATGCAGCTTCCGAAAGAATAAAAAGATGCCCTCACAAGAAAACGCCAATGTCACTTCGTTATTTAGGTTCAAATTATATTTTCTATAAAGCTAATTCAAGAACAACTTGGTATATGTTTTTTGAAGAGAGAAATCAAAATTATCTGATTACCGGAATTCTAAATAATTATAGTGAAGAAGCGAAAGATTTATAAAACAAAATCCTCATAAACCGATTAAAGTTGATGAGGATTTTTTTATATAGTGAATGACTGAAAACTGTCACTGAGACTGATCACTTAAAAATCAAGCATTAGCAGTAGCAGCTTCTTTATCGATTTTATTAATCAAACCAGCTAAAACTTTTCCAGGACCAACTTCAGTAAATAAAGTTGCGCCGTCAGCGATCATTTGCTGAACAGACTGAGTCCATTTTACAGGAGCAGTTAATTGAATGATTAAGTTCTTTTTAATTTCGTTTGCGTCAGAAACCGCATTTGCAGTAACGTTTTGGTATACTGGACAAATTGGAGTAGAGAATGTGGTAGCTTCAATTGCAGCTGCCAATTCTTCTCTTGCTGGTTCCATCATTGGCGAGTGAAAAGCACCACCAACAGGTAAAATTAAAGCACGTTTTGCTCCAGCAGCTTTCATTGCTTCACAAGCTTTTTCAACAGCAGTAGTTTCTCCAGAAATTACCAATTGACCTGGACAGTTATAGTTTGCAGCAACCACAACACCGTCGATCGAAGCACAAACTTCTTCCACAACATTATCAGCTAAACCTAAAACAGCAGCCATTGTAGATGGAGTGATTTCGCAAGCTTTTTGCATTGCTAAAGCACGTTGAGAAACCAATTTAAGACCATCTTCAAAAGATAAAGTTCCGTTTGCTACTAAAGCAGAGAATTCTCCTAAAGAGTGTCCTGCAACCATTTCCGGTTTGAAATCTTCTAAAGTTTTAGCTAAAATAACTGAGTGTAAAAATACAGCTGGCTGCGTTACTTTAGTTTCTTTTAGTTCTTCGGCAGTGCCTTCAAACATGATATCTGTAATTCTGAAACCTAATATTTCATTAGCTTTTTCGAATAATTCTTTGGCTAAAGCCGAATTTTCATAAAGGTCTTTACCCATTCCTGTGAATTGCGCGCCCTGACCCGGAAATACGTATGCTTTCATCTGTCTAATTTTATTTTTACTTTTTTTGAAATTGAAAAGTAGTTTCAATTGGACGGCAAAAATAATACTTTTTTAGCTTGTATAACCTTTAAACATATAAATCCATGCTAATCTTGAAAATCTAAGATTAAAAGGAGTCAGTAAAGTAATGACAACAGCAATAATTGGAAGGATTCTTAAATCGAAGTTGGTTTCGAAAAAATACTGAGAAATACAATACGTTGCAATTCCTTGAGCTACTGTTAATCCGTAGTTTACGTACATCGCTCCAAAGAAATAACCAGGTTCTTTTTGAAATTTATAATGACAATGACTGCAGTATTCATTCATTTTTGGAAAACTGAAATTGAAAAAAATGTTTTTGTCTGTAAAGACTTTTCCTTTATGACAAACAGGACATTCGTTGCTTAAGATATGAGTTAATGCGCTTGACATGATATTGTTAATTTTTGTTTATACAAAAGTAATTCAGAGGTTTGTAAAAGTCTTTTTTATATCTTCGCTTATTATAGCACA
Source organism: Flavobacterium potami (assembly GCF_020026915.1). GTDB lineage: Bacteria > Bacteroidota > Bacteroidia > Flavobacteriales > Flavobacteriaceae > Flavobacterium > Flavobacterium potami. The sequence goes on from NZ_JAINUY010000007.1 coordinate 109,950, forward strand.
ATAAAGACATTTTTGACTGAATTTTCAAAATCTAAATTCCAAATTTTAAATCGAGCAATGGTATTCTGTAATCAGAAAACAATAAATATTTTTGTGTATGAAAAGGTATCCCATTTATAGTGTTCAGAACTTTAGCTGTAACGACATTCACCGCGATTTTTATGTCAATACTTTTGCAGAACATTTAAAAAGTCACAGTTTTGTCGAAGAACCGCATCGACACGATTCGTATTTAATGGTCTTTTTTACGAAAGGTTCCGGATTGCATGAAGTTGATTTTGATCAATTCGAAATCAAAAGAGGAAGTCTTTTTGTGCTGCAGCCTGGACAAATGCATCATTGGAATTTATCTGAAGACATTGAAGGTTTTGTGATTATCTTTTCTCAGGAATTATACAATTTGTACTTCGGGCAAAAAAAGATCAACGATTATAATTTCTATCATTCCATTCACAACAGACCGGAAATGGTTTTTGAAGAAAATGAAATTCCAAAAATTCTTCCATATTTCGATTTGCTGATTCAGGAAAACGGTCAAAATAATAAATATCAACTAGATAAATTGCTGAACTTGTTAGACTGTATTCATATTGAAATTACTAGAAAATACAGCGAAACCTATTCGCATCAAGCGCATTCGTACAATATCAAAATCAACACATTCGAATCGCTTTTAGAAGAATATTTCAGAACCGAAAAACTTCCTTCATTTTATGCAGAAAAGCTAAATATCACACTAAAACATCTAAATAGAATCTGCAACGAAATCCTCCAAAAAACAGCAACAGAAGTAATTACCGATCGTGTTATTCTAGAAATCAAAAGAATGCTGATCGACAAGCAATTAGCCGTAAACGAAGTCGCCTTCAAAGTCGGCTACGAAGATTACTCGTATTTCTCCCGATTCTTCAAAAAACAAACCGGAATGTCACCCACAGAATTTAGAAATACTGTGCGTTGAGTTTTTTAAACCACAAATTACACAAATTTTCACAGATTTTAAATCCAAATAATCATCTTAATCTGTTGCAAAAACAGCGTTTTTTAAGAAAAAAAATTTGTGGAAATTTGTGTAATTTGTGGTTAAAAAAAAGCTCTGCACTAAAAGTACAGAGCTTTTAACCAACCAATTAAATCTAATCTAAAACCAAAAGATTAAGCTTGTTTTACGAATTGTAATTCAATGTTCAATTTTACTTCTTCGCCAACTAAAACTCCACCAGTTTCAAGAGCTGAGTTCCAGTTTAATCCCCAATCTTTACGATTGATTTTTCCTTCTATGCTTAAACCAACTTTAGTATTTCCCCAAGGATCAGTCAAGATTCCGCTGTATTCTACTGGAAAAGTTACTGATTTTGAAACTCCTTTAATGTTTAAATCTCCAGTTAATTCATAAGCTCCTTCATTGATTTTTTTGAAAGCAGAAGCTTTGAAAGTTAATTTTGGATGATTTTCAGCATCAAAAAAGTCAGCGCTTCTTAAGTGCCCGTCTCTGTCTACATTTGCAGTATCAATAGAAGCGATATCAGCAGAAAATTCGATAGCTGCATTTTCGAAGTTGTCTCCGTCTGTAGTAATTGTAGCATCGTAAGTTCCAAATTTTCCTGAAACATTAGTAAACATCATGTGTTTAACTTTAAAACCAATTTCTGAGTGAGTTGGGTCAATTGACCATTTTGTAGTTGCCATAATTTTATTTTTTTAAATAATTAATTTGTTTCATTTTGATAGGACAAAGTTACGGTGACAGTTATCCTGAAGCACTTAACCTAGATTAAGAAATAAAAAATGTGATAATTTTTGATTATCACATTTTTTAAAATTTTATGTGAACAAACCCGACAGGTTTTCAAAACCTGTCGGGTTTTTAATGAGGATTATTTATTCATATAAAATGTCAACGCACCAGACGGACATTTATTTACAGTCGAAATGATTTTCTCCGTTGTCGATTGTTCCGGCGTAATCCACGGTTTTTCTTTTGGGCGAAAAACATCTGGATTGTTTTTTACGCAATTAGCCGAATGGATGCATTTTCCAGATTGCCAGACAATAGTTACTTCTCCGTTTGTATATTCTTTAGTGAGGTTATTTGGATTCATGGTTTAAAATTTTAAGGATTAGTTTTAATTCTAAAGTCAGAACAAAGTCCTTATTTTCATAAAGTTAGTTTTTCTTATTTTGTTTTTTATCAATTAAAGGTTAAAAAAAAGAAACGATAATAATCTGATATTCAGAATTATTATCGTTTCAGCGTTACAGGTATTTAATTGTTTTTGTTTGAATTAATAATTCATAGGAACATCCATTAATAAAAATTCAGCATCTGTATTCGCTTTAATGTTTAAAGAATCAGTTCCCGAAATTCCAACCGCATCACGAGAGTTTAATTCCTGACCGTTGATGGTTACATTTCCTTTTAAAACGAAAGCATAAACTCCGTTTCCTTCTTTTTTGATTTTATATTCAGTAGAAATTCCAGCATCAAAATTCCCCATATTAAACCAAGCGTCTTGGTGAATCCAAACGCCTTCATCATCTGCATTTGGAGATAAAACTTGAGATAATTTATTGTGTCTGTCAGCAACATCTAAAGTAATTTGTTGGTAACGTGGTGTAACATTTCTCTTATTTGGAAACAACCAAATCTGCAATAATTTAGTCTGCTGATCAGCATTCGGATTAAATTCACTATGCTGAATTCCGGTTCCTGCACTCATCACCTGAATATCACCATTTTTGATAACTTCAGTATTTCCCATGCTGTCTTTATGAGCCAAATCACCTTCCAACGGAATCGTTATAATTTCCATATTATCGTGAGGGTGAGTTCCAAATCCCATTCCGGCAGCAATCGTATCATCGTTCAAAACACGAAGCGCTCCAAACTGAATTCTATCTGGATTATACCAGCTTGCAAAACTGAAGCTATGATAAGCGTTTAGCCATCCATGATTTGCGTTTCCTCTTGTGTCTGCTTTGTGCAATACTATATTTTCCATGATTTTGTCCTTTTGTTAATTTTATAGTACAAAGATACGGTCATAGTAAAGGAAAAGCACTTAATCTAGATTAAGTGCTTTGTTTTAGGAGCAAAGGCACAGAGTGACAAAGGTTCAAAGGTTTTTATCATGCAATTTGTCATCCTGACGAAAGAAGGATCGCACTAGTAACTCTACAAGGTGATTCATCAATCTTTGAAAAAATTTCATGATTTAATAGGATTGTCTAGTCGCCGCATTCTCAAATTATCTAATTGATTTTTTGAAGCAGAAATTTTGGTTTTCAAAAGATGTTTAGTCCTGCTATCCGCTATATCTTTTGTGGCGAACCCCGCCACAAAAGGATGCCGCTTCTATCAGGGCTAATAGAGCAGTTTTTGTTTTCAGAAGAAGTGTGGACAAAGTTAACCGCTCAGTTTGTCATTCCGAGGAACGAGGAATCTCCACAAGTAGCTCCGTAAAGATTGGCGGAGTTTATAATATTCTAGTTATGGGTCAGTTTGCCATCAGGATATTTATAAAATTCAAGATCTAATTGGTCAAGACTTGCATTTATTTTTTCATTATCAAGTTCTTCGACTTCTTGATTTTGTAATTTTTCAATTAAAATATTATTGGATAGTTTCTTCGGATTGATTAAAGAAATTGCATTCTCGAGAATTTTTGCAGTTTTAATTTTGCCATTTCTTTTTAAGGCTTTTAATGTTTCAAAACAATTTTTTCCACAATTAAAAAAATATTGATTAAATCCACCATTATTAACTTCCATTTCTAATTCTTCAATATCAGCAATTGGTTTGGAGTTTTTGTTTATTTCTTTACCAAATGAATTTTGACTGAAACAATTCAGAGATGTTATTAGAAGAAATAAAATAAATAGATTGATTTTCATTTAAAATTATAGTGCTTAATGTTTTTATAGTCTAGTGAAATATAAACTATTTTATCCTAATCAATTTCCCTTTTCCCGTCACTATATTTAGATAATTAGCATCATTCCTATCATGCATAAAAAACTCAATAGTATCCTTTTGAATTTGATCTTTCGGGATAGTTATAACTAAATCAATATTTATAAAATTATCCAATAGTATTGCATTCCCATAAGAAACCTTTCCTTTTGGCAAAAATTTGTTGTCAAAAGCAAAAACACTGTCCTTAAAAGTAATTTTATCTTTTAGGATATATTGATTTTCGTCTTCTATTAAATAATTATAACGACCATTAAGTTTCTCTGTTTTCTGACTGAAATTAATAGAAATCAGCGCTATTATTAAAGTGAAAAATTTCATGCTATTCTAACTGTATTGATTCATAAACTGCTGTACAACTGCATCTGTATTTTCATGGCGTTTCTTTTTCTCCAAAACAATTGGCGGAGCGCTTCTTTCTAAACAATCTTGTACCGCGCAGGTCTCGCAAGTTACACCTACAATTCGTTTTACCAAAGGTTTTCCGTCAATGAATTTAAATTTCTTTTTCATTGTCGGATTAATTAAAATTCCAACAGAAATACTTCGGATATAATTTTCAGCAAAAGGATCTTTTGTAGCCGATGAAAAAACTAAATATTCATTGCCACTATTCGCATAACTTGAAATCTGAGCATCAAAAAAATGAGGTTTATTTTGTCTGATCGCTTCGTCAATGGTTTTTACCGAAACCCATCTTCTGCAATAATGTTCATTCGTCTCATTGGCATGCGGTTCCTGCTGGTGCGTAATGTGTAATTCTTTGTTGATTTGATAAAAATCAGAACCAATTTTATGAGATAATCTGAGGAAGAAAAGGTTTTTCAATTGGAAATCTTTCGGTAATAAATTAGTTAATCGCTGATAAAAAGATTCTGGCGAAACCTCAAAACTTTCAATTAGCGCCACAAATTCCTCTGGTTTTGGGTTTTCGTTTTCCAAAAAAGCATTGATTTTATTGACAACCAATTTTCTCGGCAACAATAAAGCGCCTGCAAAATAAGAAGCATAAAAATTATTCAGGACCTGATCAAAATTTTCAAACTTAATCCAACTGAAAGTCAGCAGACGATCTGAAATTTTCAAATAATTATAAGCGATTTCTTTGGCCAAAATAAAAGCCTTTTGCGGATCATCTAATTCGGTTGAAAGCAATAAAGTCTTGCTTTTTGGAACATAAATCGAGCGCAAATCGCCCAAAGCTTCCTGATCTGTAAAAGCAATTTCTTTTATGTTGTATTCGTATTCTTCTTTTAAAATCGCTTCCAATTCTTCAATGCTGATTTTCGAATCTAAATTAATCTGAAAGGATTTCGAAAAAGCAATTACTTTCTCTTCTAAATCTTCAAAATAATTGCTGTGTGCTTCCTGATACGAACGCAAAGCAGCAAGAAAAAAACTTTCTCGGCTTAAATTATAATGTTGTGCAATTTCAATAATCGTACTAATAAAGGCATTGACTTTTGCCGGAGCATTCGCAATAATATCAATTAAATCGGCTTCCTGAATTCCGAAAAGCTCCAGCGGAATCTCTTTTAAAATTCCAGATTTTAATATTTCGCCAATCGGAGCGAGGTTATTATCGAGTTTTAAAGACACCATTTGGTCGTAAGTCACGTCCAAATGTTCACATAAAAGCAAAATTTTATCTGTTTTGGGATATTTTTTTCCTTTTTCAATCTCGTTTAAATACGATTTTGAAAGATTAGTCAGTTTGGCCAAACCAAAAAGGGACAAGTTCTTTTGCGTGCGAACTTGCTTCAGTTTTAGTCCAAAAATCAGCTTTATATAGTCTTTTTCGATATCCATAATGTCAAATATAGAAATTCTAAAAACAATCGCAAAATAAATATTTTTTAAATTTAGCGAACGTTCGCTTGTTTTGTAAAAAACTTTTTTATAACATTGTACTGTCGAAACGAATTAATTATGAGTTAGTTATGATTTGTTGTTTTGATAAAATGGAAAAGGATTAAGAAGTAAAACTTTTTAAATCCAATAAAAATTAAAATCTGCAGCTATGAAAAACCAATTAGAGATTACTGAAATGGCTATAGAATTCTTAGCCGAGAAAAAGCTTGCTTATCCAAAAATCTGGACAGAAGAAGCGACTGCGTTTATTACCGAATTGCACAAAAAATTCGAATCGCAAAGAAAATTACTGCTTTTACAAAGAGAGCAAAAACAAGTTGCTTTTGATCAGGGCGTCATGCCGGTTTTTACTCCAGAAACAAAAAGTGTCAGAGAAGGTAATTGGACAGCTGGAGAAATTCCGAAAGATTTATTAGACAGAAGAGTTGAGATTACTGGACCTGTTGATCGTAAAATGATCATCAACGCTTTGAATTCAGGTGCGAAAACTTTCATGGCTGATTTTGAAGATAGCACTTCGCCAACCTGGAAAAACCTAATGGACGGGCAAGTGAACTTAATCGACGCGGTGAACAAAACCATTACGTATACCGATTTGGTGAAACAGAAATCATATCATTTAAATCAAAAAATTGCAACGTTAATTGTACGTCCGAGAGGTTTGCATCTTCCTGAAAAACATGTTTTGATTGAAGGAAATGAAGTTTCAGGATCGCTGGTAGATTTTGGTTTGTATGTTTTTCACAATCATAAAAGACTTTTAGAAAACAATTCTGGACCGTACTTCTACATTCCGAAATTGGAACATTATCTGGAAGCAAGATGGTGGAACAGCGTAATCGATTTTACCGAAGATTATTTGAAACTGAAAAGAGGAACGATAAAAGTGACGGTTTTAATTGAAACGATTACAGCAAGTTTTCAGTTGGATGAAATCATTTTCGAATTGAAAGAACATATCGTAGGCTTGAACTGCGGGCGCTGGGATTATATTTTCTCTTACATTAAAAAGTTTAGAAAAAATCCAAAATTCATTGTTCCAGATCGCGATCAGGTAAATATGACTTCACCTTTTATGAATGCGTATTCCAATTTGGTAATTCAGAGATGTCATAAACGCGGCATTCATGCAATTGGCGGAATGGCTGCTCAAATTCCGATTCGAAATAATGATGAGGCCAATGCGATCGCTTTCGCAAAAGTGAAAACCGATAAAGAACGCGAAGTTCGAAACGGTCACGACGGAACTTGGGTGGCGCATCCAGATTTGGTTCCGCTAGCAAAAGCGGTTTTTGATGAAGGAATGCCAAGTCCAAATCAGATTCATATTAAAAGAGAACACCGCAAAATAACGGAAGAAGATTTGGTTGAACCACCAATTGGATTAATTACAGAAAATGGTGTTCGAAAAAATATCAATGTTGCGGTTCTATATCTGGCTTCATGGCTAAACGGACAAGGCGCAGCTGCTTTGCATAATTTAATGGAAGATGCAGCAACAGCCGAAATTTCAAGATCGCAATTGTGGCAATGGCTTCAAAACAAAGTGATTTTAGATAACGGACGAAAATTAGATTTGGCGTATTATCACGAATTGGCTTTGGATGAATTCCAGAAAATCAAAACCGAATTAGGAGAAGAAAAACACGAAGAACAGCAGTTTCCATTAGCCGAAAAAGTTTTGGAAAGATTAGTTGTAAACGCTGATTTCGTTGATTTCTTAACGATTCCATGCTACAAATATCTATAAAATCAAATTTTAAACACATAGAAACATAGATTTTAGTTTTAATAAAAAAGGTAAAAGAAAAAACAAGTTTTCACACATAGCTATGTGCATTGAAACTAGTGAAACGCCTTTAACCACAAGGTAGAACTATGATTCTATGTGTTTAAAATTACGCCTAGTTAAAGACTGAACACTAAAAACTGGGAACTGAACACTATTACTCACTAACCAACTTAACTATACTATTTATGAAAACAACAGAAGACAGAATTCAGGAACTGATTAACGATTGGATTACGAACCCGAGATGGAAAGGAGTGGAGCGTCCTTACACTGCAAGCGAAGTAGTGGCACTTCAAGGATCATATCAAATTGAGCATTCTATTGCAAAAATGGGTGCGGAGAAATTATGGAGAAAGTTAAAAAGTCAGGATTATGTAGCGGGTTTGGGAGCTTTAACAGGAAATCAGGCGATTCAGGAAGTGGATGCCGGTTTAGAAGCAATTTATTTGAGTGGATGGCAAGTCGCTGCTGATGCGAATCTGGCAGGCGAAATGTATCCAGATCAATCGCTGTATCCTGTAAACAGTGTTCCGATGGTGGTAAAAAAGATCAACAATGCTTTATTGCGTGCTGATCAGATTCAGACTGTAAATAAAATTGAAGATAGAAAAGATTATTTAGTGCCGATTGTGGCTGATGCCGAAGCAGGTTTTGGAGGAAATTTAAATGCGTTCGAATTAATGAAATCAATGATTGAGGCTGGAGCTTCTGGAGTTCATTTTGAAGATCAATTAAGTTCTGCTAAAAAATGCGGACACTTAGGCGGAAAAGTTTTGGTGCCAACACAGGAAGCAATTAATAAATTGATTGCAGCTCGTTTAGCTTCAGATGTTATGGGAGTTCCAACTTTAATTGTTGCTAGAACAGATGCTGATGCGGCTAATTTGCTAACATGCGACGCAGATCCAAGAGATCGTAAATTCTTAACGGGAGAAAAAACGGCTGAAGGTTTCTTTTATGTAAATAAAGGAATCGACCAAGGAATCGCAAGAGGTTTGAGTTATGCTCCTTATGCCGATTTGATTTGGATGGAAACCAGTAATCCCGATTTAGATTACGCTAGAAAATTTGCAAAAGCAATGAAAAAAGAATTTCCAGATAAAATGTTGGCATACAATTGTTCGCCTTCTTTCAATTGGGCTGCGAAATTATCAGTTGCTGAAATGGAAACTTTTAGAGAAGATTTGGCTGCAATGGGATATAGTTTCCAATTCATCACTTTGGCAGGATTCCATGCTTTGAACACGAGTATGTTCGAATTGTCTAAAGCGTACAAAGAACGCGGAATGGCAGGTTACTCTGAATTACAGGAAAGAGAATTCGCTCTCCAAAAAAATGGATTCAGAGCTGTAAAACACCAAGCTTTTGTGGGAACTTCTTATTTCGATGCCGTTCAAAACACAGTTATGATTGGGAGATCATCAATAACCGCAATGAAACATTCTACAGAGGTTGAGCAATTTTAATTCAAATTTTTACCATTAAGATATTAAGGAAATTAAGCTTTATGTTCTTTAAAAAAAACAAGAAAGATTAAGTTTAGCTTAATGAACTTTAATGTCTTAATGGTTATTTTTTTTTTATTATTTCTTCAGTAAGCGAGCTTTCATTTTGCTGAAAAATTCAGGTGTTACTCCAATGAAAGATGCGATTTGTTTTTGAGGAACTTTATGAACTAATGTTCCGTATTTTTTAGTGAATTTTTCAAAACGTTCCTCGGCAGGTAAACTTAAGTTGTCCATTAATCGCTGCTGATTTGCTACTAATGAATTCTCAATTAAAATTCTGAAAAAACGTTCCAATTTCGGAATTTCAAGATACAATTGTTCCTGATTTTCTTTTGATAAAGAAAGCACTTCTGCTTCTTCTAAAACTTCAATAAAAAGCTGTCCTGGTTTCTCTGAAAAATAACTGTACATATCACTTATCCACCATCCTTCGCAAGCAAAAGAGAGTACGTGTTCAACAATATTATCATTGATATTGAAACTTCTTAAAATACCAGAATTTACAAAATACGAATGTTTGCAAACTTCACCAGCATTTAATAAAAGCGTTTTGGCTTTGTACGTGTTTGTTTCTAGTTTAGATAAAAAAAGCGCCTGTTCTTCTGGAGTCAGAGAAACGTGTTTGGCAATATTTTCAAGAATTAATGCCATTACTTTTTGTCTTCTATTAAAGTAAATGAAGTTGCTTTGAATCTATTGCCTTCGATTTTTCCAGTTACAGTAGCTTTTCTGATAGCATTACAAAAACCGTCTTTAGCGTGTGCATCTCCATGTTGGTCAATTTTTGTACCATCAACAAAATAAGATTTTCCGTCGATGCGGACAGCTAAATCACAGCTTTTGCCTTTCATTCCGAATTGGCATTCTCCGCAAGAAGCTTCTACAACTGTTGGTTTGTCAAATTTCTTTTTGCTTTGTGCTTGTACAGCAATTCCAATAAAAAGGAAAGTCGCTAATATTATATTTTTCATAGTTAAGAATTTACTGTTATTAATTTCGCTGTTTCTTTTGCGCGTTCTGTTACTTCGTTGATTGGAGTTGAAAGCGTGTCGTGACTCAAAACGACTCCCATTCTTCGGTAAGGTCTTGAAGTTGGTTTCCCGAAAATCCTGAAATCGGTTTTTGGTAAAGCCGCTACTTTCTCGATTCCGGTAAAAGTTGGGTTTGTCGAATCTTCTGAAGCTAAAATTACTGCACTTGCTCCCGCTTTTTCTAAAGTGATTTCAAAAATTGGAAGACTTAAAATTGCTCGTAAATGCAATTCGAACTCGTTGAAATTCTGTGTTCCTGCTAAAGTTACCATTCCAGTATCGTGGGGACGTGGCGAAAGTTCAGAGAAATAAACGCCTTCATTCGTCAGGAAAAATTCAACACCAAAAAGTCCCGCACCGCCAAGCGCTTCGGTAATTTTTTCGGCCATATCCTGAGCTTCGTACAAATCTTTTTCAGAAACCAAAGCAGGCTGCCAGCTTTCCTGATAATCGCCTCTTTCCTGTCTGTGTCCAATTGGCGAGCAGAATAATGTTGGATTACCGTTTTGAGTAATCGTTAAAAGCGTAATTTCAGAATTGAAATCTACAAAGGCTTCTACAATAACTTCGATAACATCACCACGCGAACCTGCAACTGCGTATTGCCAAGCTTTTTCGATATCACTTTCAGATTTGATTGTTGATTGTCCTTTTCCAGAAGAAGACATTAATGGTTTTACCACACACGGAATTCCGACTTCCTGAACTGCTTTTTGAAGTTCTTCTGCAGATGTTGCGTATTGGTATTCTGCTGTTCGTAATCCGAGTTCTTTTGCTGCCAAATCGCGGATGGCTTTACGATTCATGGTAAAGTTGGCTGCTTTCGCAGAAGGAACAATGGTAATGCCTTGCTTTTCGTAATCATAAAAACGTTCGGTGCGAATGGCTTCTATTTCGGGAACAATAAAATCTGGTTTATGTTTGGCTACGATTCTATCAAGTGCTTCGCCGTCAAGCATATTAATGACTTCAAAATCGTGTGCAACTTGCATTGCTGGTGCATTTTCGTAACTATCAACTGCGATTATAGTTTGTCCGATTCGTTGTGCGGCGATGACAAATTCTTTGCCTAATTCGCCTGAACCTAGGAGTAGTATTTTCATTTTGGAGTAGTGTATTGTTGAGTAGTAAAAGTAAAGAAAAAGCTTCTTTTAACCGCAAAGTTCGCAAAGATTTACGCAAAGAACGCTAAGTTTTTGTTTTTAAGTTAAAAGGTGATGCAAAGAGAGTTCTCTCGCAGATTTTGCAGATTTTTTTTAAGATGAATTGCCTCCAGCTTTAGCTGGAGGAATTGAGATGAGAATGGTTTAGGGCTTTAAGCCTAAAATAAAGTTTGGCTAAAGCCTTGTTGGAAACTATTATTTTACCTCCAGCTAAAGCTGGAGGCAATTCATTAAGATTGTGTATTTTGATTAAGTTTTACAATTATTAAACTACTAAAAAAGACTAGAATCATTAAAATAAATGATAAAAACAAAATCGTTAATATTGAGAAAATAATTTGATCTAAAAATTGTGAATGTAGTGGTGCAGATATTCCATGTACAAGTTTTTCAATAATGTAAATGATGAAGAGAACTATTGTGATCTTTGAACTTACTCCGAATGAAAATTGAGAACAGGCTTGGAAATAAGAGATTTGATTTAATGAATAACTGATTTTGGTTGCAGTATTCCAAAAGAGAAAAACAATAAATAATGGAAATAGAATTCCCCAAAATATTGGATTCCAAAAAATACCGAAATCGCATATTTGTATACATAAATCAATAAAAAGACTTTTTGAAAAAATAAGAAATGGAAAAAAAGAACTCACCACAATTCCTGCGATAACTGCGTGTTTTTAAATGTTGGATTTTGATTCCATTGATTTTTTAGAGTAAATATAAAGAAAAAGTTCGCAAAGATTTTTAAATTAATATTTGCGAACTTTGCGTAATTCTTTGCGAACTTTGCGGTTAAAAAAACTCTGCAGTTAAGAATTAATGAAAATGATCTTCTTCAATCTCAAATTCAGCATCTTTTTCCCAGATTTCCATTTCGCAGGGTTTGCAGTTGAATTTTAGTTTGTATTCTAACTCGCCCTGTTTTAAAACCAATGGTTCTTTAACCTTAACACCAACGATATCTTTTTGGTGAATCGGACATTTTTTTAATTCGTATTTGATGCAATATTTGGTTGTCATTACACGAGATTTCCCTGGATCCCATTGTAATTCGAATGCTTTTTCTATTTCAGTAACACCGTGACGTTCGTAGAATTTACGAGCGGTTTTGTTCGAAACGTTGTACATGAAATCCAGTTTCGTTTCTGGATAAGGATGTGACGTTTTTACTAATTGATGCTCTTCACGAACGTAATTTGCCAAACGAATTTCTGATAATTGTTCGAAAACATTTCTTCTCATTTCGTTGATTTTTGAAATAGGAAGGAACCAGTTTTGAGAGAACATTACATTGATTTCATCAGCACTGTATGGCGTAAAACCTGTTTTTGCCAATTGAACTTTGATGTTTTCTTCTATTGATTCGCCAGTTTTTGTCGGCTCTTTTGCATGCTCTAATTTTATTGTACTTATGTTTCCGTCTTCATCGGTTGCGATTAATTCGAAACCATTTTCGTTTTCGGTAAGCAATAAAGTCGTTCCGATTTTACGGATCGCACTATCTTCTCTTTCAACAATTTTGATGAAAGCAGTATCGTTGTTACGGTAAATGAAAGTTCCGTCTTTGATTTCTTTTAAAACGTTTGGATAAACTTTTCCGTTCTCCGCTTTGTTTACGTAAATTCCGTCGGCTTCGTTGTTTTCGTTGATGAAACAAAGTCCGTCACCGTTGTTTAATAATTCACCGTTTTCGATTTCGTAAGCGTCTCCAATAGTTCGGATTAATTTACCAATATATTGCCCTTTTGATTTTGGACTTTCCCAAGAACCAATACTAGCGTGTCTTTCGTTCACGAAATAATCGGTATAACCGCGGTTGAAAGTTCGGCTTAAAGTAGAATCAAAAGTATAAGTACATTTTCCAGAAGAAGCTTTGATGTATTTATCGCTTCCTTCTAAGAAACTGTCTAATTTTTGACGTAAATAAGAAACGTTGTTTTTAACGTAAGCCACATCTTTAAGACGTCCTTCAATTTTGAAAGAAACGATTCCAGCTTCGATCAAATTCGGAATTTGATCTGAAACGTCTAAATCTTTAATCGAAAGTAAGTGACTGTTTCTGATTAAAGTATCTCCGTTTCCATCAATTAAGTTATAAGGTAAACGACAGTTTTGAGCACAAGAACCACGGTTTGCGCTACGTTCTCCGTTTGCCACACTCATATAACAGTTTCCGCTGAAGGATACACATAATGCTCCCGTTACGAAGAATTCTAGTTCAACATCAGCTTCGTCGTAGATTGTTTTAATTTGATGCAAGTTTAACTCACGTGCTAAAACCACACGCTTGATTCCGGCATCTTTAAGGAATTTGATTTTATCTGCATCACGGTTATTGGCTTGTGTGCTGGCGTGAAGTACGATAGGAGGCAAGTCCATTTCCATAATCGCCATATCCTGAATAATCAAGGCATCAACACCAATGCCGTATAATTCCCAAATCATGGCACGACACGTTTCTAATTCGTTGTCGTATAAAATGGTATTCATTACCACAAAAACCTGAGCATTAAATAAGTGCGCATATTTTACTAACGCAGCAACATCTTCAATAGAGTTGTTGGCATTAGAACGTGCTCCAAATTGTGGTGCACCAATATATACTGCATCGGCACCGCTGTTAATAGCTGCCATTCCGCCGATTAAATCTCTTGCTGGAGCTAATATTTCTATTTTCTTCTTCATTTCTAAAACTTTAGCCTTTTGTGGTATTAACGAAAAAAAGTGTGCAAAGGTCTAATAAATTATTTGAGTTTGCTAGTTCTGAAGCGATTTTTTTGAAATTGTTAACTTAATATGGAATGATGATGGTTAAGATCTTTACTTATTGATGTAACTTATGCTATATGTTTCTTTCTTCCTCAGAGAAGTAAAATTTAAATCCGGTTTGTTTTACCTCTATGTCAAAATCTCGTTTGATAGAAAAACTGGTTTCAAATACCGTTACAAATGATGCTTCAATTCCGAACAGTAGTATTGCTATTGTATAGATGATTATAAGTGGTTTTTTACTTAGTTTTATTTTGATCCACAACTTGTCTATCAAAAGTAATAGTGTAGAGACTATTAAAAAATAGACAAGGAAATCAACTAAGAACTCTAGTATAAAAAACTGTTGTGCCAGAGAAGTGTGAAATGCTGGCGCTTTATATATTAAGGGAAATCCACATGTAACACAATCAGAACCGTCAATAACATCGACAATCCACCATTTTGTAAAAAGTATAAATAAGATTATTGTTAATGGCAGAGTTAAAGTAACAAGTCTTTGTTTGCTCATCATTTTTATTTTTTTATGAAATCACTTGAAGTATCGAAAATAATAAATAATTCCTATAAAAGTAAGTTATTTCGTATTTCTTGTGTTTGAAAACTTTTGTAAATAAAAAAACTACCCAATCCGAAGACTGAGTAGTTTTCAAAAAAAAGCATGAATCGATCGATCGACTAATTAGCTCTCATTTTAATTTGTGATAATGTATTTTGAATACTGTTTAATTGTTTGGAAACGATGTAAATTTGATCGTGTTCCAAGTGATTTTCTTCGAGTGCCATTTTATATTTTTCTACAGCAGCCTCTTCACCAGTAATACAAGCGTTGATAATGGCTTCAGTGTCTCCACCTGTAAAAGAAGACTTGATATCAATCCAAGCGCGGTGTAAAGCTCCAAGTGGACCTCCGCCAGAAGTGTCTGTTGATTTTCCTAATTTATTGATTTGATTTTGTAATTCTACAATAAATAAGGCTCTTTCTCTGGCATATTCCAGAAAATCGGTTTTCATTGCTGGGTTTTCGACGTGTTCGGCAGCATTTGTATATCCTAGTTTACCATCTTCAAGTATCGAAATTAAACCTTCTAAGGTTTTAATTGTTTCTGTTGTGGTTTCTTCTGCATGTGTCATGACATCTAATTTTTTGAAATTAATATGTTACAAAGTTTGCAATTATAAAGTGCTTTGTTTTACAGGATTACACTCGACGTTTTATAATATTGTAGAATGGGAATTTTGTAACTGTTTTCTGTTTGCCACGAATTTCTCGAATTTCCACCAATTTTTGTTGCTAGTAAGTTTTGTTTTGAAAAATTATTCTTCTCGCTACCGTTTTGCGTGAGGGATAGGAGCGATATCCTTTTATGGTGGGGTTCACCATAAAAGATATAGCGGATAGCCTGACCCTTGGGGCACGCCCAAAAAAAAACAGCTTAAAGTATAAAAGTGATGAAACTTTTGAACCTTAAGCCGTTTTAATAAAACTTGATATTGTTATGCAGTCAAAGCTTCTTTGATTCTGCGTAATGCTTCTTTTAAAATATCGTTGCTTGTTGCGTAAGAGAAACGAATACAGTTTGGATTTCCAAAAGCGTCTCCAGTTACTGTAGCCACGTTTGCCTCAGCTAAAAGATACATCGAAACATCGTTTGCATCTTTAATTTCGTGTCCTTTTAAAGTTTTTCCGAAGAAAGAAGAAACGTCTGGGAATACATAGAATGCTCCTTCTGGAACGTTGATTTTTACTCCTGGGATTTCTTTTAATAATCCAACCACTAAATCTCTACGTCCGTGGAATGCTTGAACCATTTCGTTTAATACACTTGGATCTGCATCTACAGCTGTAATTGTAGCTCTTTGTGCCACAGAATTTGCACCAGAAGTTACTTGTCCCTGAATTTTTGTACATGCTTTTGCAATGAATTCTGGAGCTCCGATGTAACCAATTCTGTATCCAGTCATAGCAAATGCTTTTGCAACTCCGTTTACAGTAATTGTTTTTTCTAACATTCCTGGGATTGAACCGATACTACAGAAAGTTCCAGAGAAATTAATGTGCTCATAGATTTCGTCTGCAACTACGTAAATATTTGGATGTTTTTCTAAAACTTTAGCTAAAGCTGTTAATTCTTCTCTGCTGTAAACAGATCCAGATGGATTACATGGGGAAGAGAACCACATCATTTTTGTTTTTGGTGTAATTGCAGCTTCTAATTGCTCTGGAGTGATTTTGAAATCTGTTTCTACAGAAGTTGGAACTTCAACAGGAACTCCGCCAGAAAGTTTTACGATTTCGAAGTAAGAAACCCAGTAAGGTGCTGGTAAAATAACCTCGTCACCGTCGTTTAACATTACTTGTGCAATATTGTATAAAGATTGTTTTGCTCCTGTAGAAACTACAATTTGAGATGGTTTGTACTCTAAATCATTGTCTCTTTTGAATTTTCTGCAGATAGCTTCTTTTAAATCTTGGTATCCATCAACAGGAGAATATGTGCTGTAGTTATCGTCGATTGCCTTTTTTGCAGCTTCTTTAATAAAATCAGGTGTATTGAAATCAGGTTCACCTAAACTTAAGCTGATAATGTCTTTTCCTTGTGCTTTTAATTCTCTTGCCAAAGCGGCCATTGCCAATGTTTGTGATGTCGCAAGGTTGTTGATTCTGTCCGAAAGAATATGATTCATTATAAAAATTTTGAATGTCCTTAAATTTGCTGTGTTGTTTTAAGGAAGGTTAATTATTAATAGATTTTTTTAGTTTTTTAAACTGATAATTCAGGTTTCATTCCTAAGTCGCGTAAATGTTTGAAGTGAGCTACGATAGCGCTTCGCATTGTTTTGTATTCGTAATACGGTAAATTACATTCTTTTGCCGTTTCTTTCACGATTTTTGCAATTTTACCATAATGAATGTGACTTATATGTGGAAAAATATGATGTTCAATTTGATGATTCAATCCACCAGTGTACCAATTTACGATTGCATTTTTTGGAGCAAAATTAGTAGTAGTATACAATTGGTGAATCGCCCAAGTGTTGTCCATTTCGCCTAATTCATTCGGTTCTGGATTTGTTGTATGTTCGACAACGTGAGCTAATTGAAACACAATACTCAAAATTAATCCTGTTGTATAGTGCATTACAAAAAATCCAACAAGTACTTTCCACCATGTAATTCCAATTACCATTGGTAAAACAATCCAGATAGAAGCGTAAATGATTTTTGTAATGATTAAAGTTGTCCAAAGAATTTTTGGGCTTTTTGGTTCTCCGTAAGATAACTTTCTTTTTAAGTAATTACGCATTTGTTTAAAATCGGTCGTAATTGCCCAGTTGAAAGTTAGTAAACCGTATAAGAAAACAGAATAATAATGTTGAAACCGGTGAAAACTATGCCATTCTGCATGTTCTGTAAAGCGGATAATTCTTCCCGCATCTAGATCTTCATCATGTCCAGGAATATTAGTATAAGTGTGATGCAGTACATTATGTTGTACCTGCCAGTTGTAAACATTTCCAGCTAATACATAAATTGTACCGCCCATAATTTTGTTAATCCAGCTTTTATTAGAATAAGAACCGTGATTTCCGTCGTGCATTACATTCATTCCAACACCAGCCATTCCAATTCCCATTACGATTGATAAAAGCAACATTACCCAAAAAGGCATATTTAATGTAAGAATCAAAAAGTAAGGCGTAAGGAAAACAGCAAAAAGAATAACGGCCTTTAAGTGTAACTTCCAGTTTCCAGTTTTCTGAATGTTATTCTCCTTGAAGTAATTGTTTACTCGAGAGTTAAGGGTTCTGAAAAATTTCAGACTGTCTTGCCTAGCAAAAATTGGAGCGTTGTTATTCATAATTAATTTAAATAGTTTTCAAAGGTAATTATTATAAATTTTCAATTTGCAAAATTGAGTTAAATATTTCAATCGTAAAGTAGTACTTTTGTTAAAAATTTACAGCAATGGATGAGATATTGAAATATTTTCCCAATTTGACCGATCTTCAAATTGAACAATTTCAAAAATTAGACTTTTTATACCACGATTGGAATGAAAAAATCAATGTAATTTCTAGAAAAGATATTGATTCTTTATATACAAAACACATTTTGCATTCGTTAGGAATAGCTAAAATAATGAAGTTCGAACCAGGTTCGACTGTTTTAGATGTTGGAACAGGAGGCGGTTTTCCTGGAATTCCGTTAGCGATTCTTTTCCCAGAAACTCGTTTTTATTTAATTGATGTTATTGCCAAAAAAATAAAAGTGGTTCAAGGTGTTGCTGATGCCTTAGAATTAAAAAATGTAAAAGCAGAACAAAAACGTGCAGAATTAGTAAAAGGCGATTTCGATTTCATCGTAAGTCGTGCGGTTACCAATATGCCGGATTTCGTTTCTTGGATTCACGATAAAATTAAAAAACAGCACAAACACACGCTGAAAAATGGAATTTTATATTTAAAAGGAGGAGATTTGAGCGAAGAATTGAAAGATTTTCCAAAAGCAACTTTATACGATTTAGCAGATCACTTTGAAGATGAGTTTTTTGAAACTAAAAAGGTGGTTCATTTGCCTTTGAAGTTTAAACCATAATAAAAAACCGAATCTTAAATAAAAAGATTCGGTTTTTTTATTTTTTAGAATTTATAAAACTCATAAATTTTTCTTGGTCAATCTTAAAAGAAAAAACATCTTTGATCAAGTAATAGTTTTTAATGTCTATACAAACACTGTAGGCTTGCTCTGTAAATTTTAATTGATTGTCTGCAAATGAGAAAGTCTTAGTAATTTGTGCAATTTGATTTGTTTTTAGACAATTATTTAAAATTATGTTTTGTGCGATTGCTAATTTTTGTTCGTCAAAATTTTCCTTTTGAATAGATTTCATTGCTATTTCAAATTCGGTAGAATTCATTTCAGGGCATTTTCTTTCTTTACGATCCAAATTTGGTTTTGATTTTTCTTTATTGTTAATGGTTATGTTTATACCGTTGTTGATAGTAACATTTTGGTTTGGAGAAGGATCTTGATTTATAACTAAGATATCTTGTTTGGCGTAAATTTCTGGAAGAATTTCTTTTCCCGAATAATAATTGAGTTTTTTTTTTTTAGTTTTAGAATCAATCTTGATTTTATAAAATGCATCTTCAAAGGTTTTTCCATCTCTGCCCAATATTGATACGTAATTCTTAGTAATATTTTTTAGTGCAGTATTTTCAAATGAAACTTTTACATTGTAATACCGCTGATTTAGATTTTTTATCGTAACACTAGATTTTGGCTGCTTATTTTGCAATTCACCATTTAGATACACAAAAAACATTTCTGAATTATCGCATAAAATAGTTAGACTACCACCTGTTTGAGCAAATATGATGCAAGAAAAAAATATGAGATAAATGGAAAATAACTTTTTCATCTGTTGCTATTTATTGAAACAAAGCCAATCTTAAAAAGAGATTGGCTTTGATAATTTAAAATTTTAGTTTGCTTTTAATTCTTTGAATTGTGAAGTGTACATATCTTTTACTTCAACTTCTGTATTGTCTTTTAACCTTCTTATTTTATAAGATATTGGTGCTGATGAAGAAACTAAATCAGCGGAAGAAGGAGATTTTAAAAACTCCACAAAACTATTGTAATCAGTCACTTTTCCTCCTAATGCTAAGGGGCCACCAACAATCATGACTTTTACTTTATTTTGTGCAAATAATTTTTTAAATTCTTCAGAATAAGATACATCAACTCCTATATCAACTACTTTTAACGCAACTCCTACTGCAGCTTTAACCATCTTGTTATTGTAAGTTTCGTCTTTGGTGGTTTCAATTAGTATATAAGCGACCCTTCCATAATCGACATTACTCACATAAACGGGTTCATGAGTTCCAAAATTATTATCATTGATTTCGCCATCAATCCAATCTGTGTAGTACTTAGGATCTATAGTCATACTATACAAACGTTGTCTTACTTTAACCATTACATGTGAAGTGGTAGCTGTGGATCCGCTGTTTTGTGTATATCCAAAATTGGCTTTTACTAATCCGCCTAAAACATTTACATTTAAATGAGCATCTAATGCTTTCTTAAAGCTATCTTCTGTGGTTATTTCATCACTTTGAAATTCATAGTAAGTTGGAACTGCATTAAAGTCAATAAGATTTTTGTTTTTACTTACAAGGCCATTAATTACAGTATTTACTTCACTAGGTATTGGTAGGGTGTTTGCACTAACAGATAAATCACCTCTTAGTGACATAGATAATGTAACAGGTTTGAAAGAGTTTTTCAAAACCATTGGATCATAAGTTGCGTTCATAAAGCTAGAACCACGTAAAATGCTTCCGGGATAAATAACATCTAGGTTTGATTCATTAATAATTGAAAGCGGAGATAATGTAGTTTGCTTTTCTACGGTAGTAAGATAAACGTACTCATTATTTCCAGTTGTAGGATTTAATTCTTGTGCTCCTGTTTTTTTTGAGCTTAATACATTGTCTGGTTTTGATGCAAAAGTTACAGGCTGCAATTTATCCAGAGAACCATTTGTATTCTTGTCTTTACTGTCATCGTTGCTGCAAGATGTCAAGAATGTTCCACAGATTACAAATGCTAAAAAGGCTGTTTTTTTCATTTTGTCTTTCATAGTTAAATTATTATACGATTGTTATTTTTGTTTGATAGTTAGATCATTATATGTAATAATATTGTCTGGTTCGTGATTCCTTTTTTGTATTATTTTGAGTTCAGATAATATCCAAGAGGGAACAACTTGTGCCCCTTTTTCAGTATTAACTTTGTCACTAAACGTCATCGGTTTATTTATTACAATATTTCCATCATATTTTTTATTATTGTACAATGCCTGATAGCTATTTTGTTTAGAATCACTATTTGTTAGATACGTGTCGTTTGTCTGGTCTCCATCATCGATTGTAAACTCATAGTAACGGCTATGTTTTGAGCTTGAAAACATGGTAGAATTATCGGTCTGTTCATTCCAAGTATAAACATCAATTTTTACGGCAGAGAATAAAAGTTCTTGTGTAGACCCAGCAACATATTTGTTTAATCGCATTTTTCGCAATTCGTATTGTTGGGTAAAATTAGCCTGGTTTTAAAATTGCCTGGTTTTAAAATTGCCACAAAAAAGGACGAACTAGATTTTTTTATTATAATACTATCTTGAGTTTTTTTAACTAGAATACTATCTTTTGAAGAATTTTGCGAAGCAATTTGCACCTCTTGTTGAAAGTTGTAATCAATTTTGTTTTGCTGATGTTTTGTAGCATCTGAGGTAATGGGTTTTAGTACATAAATAACATCAGCAGAAGAATCAAAGTTTTGAATTTTAATGTCAAGTTTTAAAGTCTCACCAACTTGAATGTTGTTCCATGTTAGACGTTCATTATTTTTTGATAGTACAAATGGCCTCATTGTGTTCATTTTTTTGAGATGAACTGCTTTCTTCGCTACAAGAGATGAATAGAAGGCAAGTAATAGATAGTAAAGTAAAAAAATTTCTCATAATTTTAATTTTTTACAAAGTAAGATATTTACTACATCGATTTCGTGCCCTAAAAGTTTAAAAAATAGTAGAATAAGGTACTTTTTGTATAAAAAAATAACCCGACAAGAAACTACTCCTGTCGGGTTATCTAAAAATTAAAAACAAACGATAAAAATTAAGAAGCTTTTTTAGAAAAATTCAAAAAAGCATTGGACTTGTGGTCTAAATTATCAATGAAATTGTGAATAGCATTTTCTGATGCTTCACTTGAATAAGTAAATGCTGCATCAAAAAAATACTCGCGAGAAATTACAGGTTCGTTTGAAGAGTTGTAAACAGCTTCGTCTGATTGATCTAATTCTTTGTTTCTGTAAGGATTTGGATGTGTATGCATTAAGTCATAGATGGTTTCACTAAACCAAGTATCAAATTTTTTCTTTTTAGGTGTAATATGTCTCGCTAATAGCACCAAGCCAACAAGTTCATTTTGTAAAAAATACGAACCTTTTCTGTATCGAACATCAATCATTCTGACATTCATCAATGCAATCCATAGAGCACCATTTACTGAGCCTGTCACAGGGGTATCAAAATCAGTGTCAAATAATAAAGGATTCGTTTGTTCTTTGTCGTTAATAGAACACCACAATGCTTCTATTCGTTTTTGAGTGTCATTCGTAGCTTGCGTGTAACCTGTGAATCGCCAGTAAACCCATTCTAGCAAAGCAGCAGTTAAGCCTATAGAGCCTTTATGATTAATTTGCATTAGCGTACTTTCCAAATCATCGTTTCCTTCGATAGGATCTAGAAGATCATTTATTTTCTTTTTTGTCCATTTAAAGTTAATTGGAGATCCAATACTTTTTGATTCCATTATTACCTTCGGTACATTGTTTAAATTTCTCATACTTATACTGTTTTTTAAAATTGGCTTTTACAGATTTATAGTGAAACAAAATTATAAGGATGTGATTTTTAAAAGAGGCACTAAAAGCTTTTAAAATGTCAATATAAGACAGATATGTTTTTTAAAGCATTGATTTTTAAATAAATAAGAAAAGTATTACAATTTTTAAATAGGCAATTAGACTTGATAGCTTAAAACAAAAAGCCGATTCTTTTTTAAGAATCGGCTTTTACTTATATCAATCAGATTAGCAAAAATGAAATCTGAAAACTAGATTAACCTAAGAATGGGTATCTGTAATCTTCTGGAGTTACAAAAGTTTCTTTGATTGTTCTTGCAGAAACCCAACGCAATAAGTTCATTGCAGAACCTGCTTTATCATTAGTTCCAGAAGCTCTCGCTCCACCAAATGGTTGCATTCCTACAACAGCTCCTGTTGGTTTGTCATTAATATAGAAGTTTCCTGCAGCGTTTTGCAATTTAGTTGTAGCAACTTCAATAGCATAACGATCTTGGCTAAATACAGCTCCTGTTAAAGCGTACTCAGAAGTAGTGTCAACCAATTCTAAAGTTTCTTCCCATTTTGCATCTTCGTAAACATAAATTGTAATAACTGGTCCAAACAACTCAGTTTCCATTGTGGTGTATTTTGGATTTGTAGTTACAATAACCGTAGGTTCAACAAAGTATCCTACAGATTTGTCGTAATTTCCTCCAACGATGATTTCAGCGTCTGCATCTTTTTTAGCTTGGTCAATATAACTAGCCAATTTGTCAAAAGAACCTTCGTGAATAACTGCTGTAACGAAGTTTCCGAAATCTTCTGGAGAACCCATTTTCATCGATTTAACATCAGCAATTAATTGCTCTTTTACAGCTGGCCATAAACTTTGTGGGATATAAGCTCTAGAAGCAGCAGAACATTTTTGTCCTTGAAATTCAAATGCTCCACGAGTAATTCCAGTAACCACTTGTTTTACGTTTGCACTTGGGTGAGCGATGATAAAATCTTTACCTCCAGTTTCTCCAACAATTCTTGGATATGTTTTGTAATTGTGAATGTTTGCACCAATTTTAGCCCAGATATCTTTAAATACGTGAGTTGATCCTGTAAAGTGAACTCCTGCAAAATCGCGGCTTGCTAAAACAGTATCTGTAATCATTAAAGCGTCTCCGAAAACGACATTGATAACGCCATCAGGAACTCCTGCTTCTTTGAAAACTTCCAAAATGATTTTAGTAGAAAATACTTGGCTGTCACTTGGTTTCCAGATAACTACGTTACCCATTAATGCAGCACTTGCAGGAAGGTTTGCAGCGATAGCTGTAAAGTTAAATGGAGTAATTGCGTAAACAAAACCTTCTAATGGTCTGTATTCTACACGATTCCAAACAGTAGAATCTGATTTTGGCTGATCGTTGTAGATTTGAGTCATAAACTCAACATTGTAACGTAAAAAGTCGATTAACTCGCAAGAAGCATCGATTTCTGCCTGATGAATATTTTTAGATTGACCAATCATTGTTGCAGCGTTAATACGTGCTCTGTATGGTCCTGCGATAAGTTCTGCAGCTTTTAAGAAAATAGCAGCACGTTGTTCCCATGCCATATTTGCCCATGCTTTTCTTGATTCAAGTGCATTTGCAATCGCTTTTTCAATATGTTGTTTTTCAGCTAAATGATATTTTCCAACAACGTGTTGGTGATCATGCGGAGCTGTAATATTTCTTGTGTTTCCAGTTCTGATTTCTTCGCTTCCAATATGTAACGGAACGTCAATTTGAGAATTCCACATTGTGGTGTAAGCTGCCTGAACAGCTGCTTTTTCTGGTGAGTTCGGTGCGTATCCTTTTACAGGCTCGTTTACCGCTTTTGGTACATGAAAGAATCCTTTTAACATGGGATAAATTATTTTAAAATTACGATTTGTTTAATTTTTTACAAAAGTACAAATGATAATTTGAATTTATCACAATACAATATTAAAAAGTTGTATTTTAATATAGAAAAGAGTTTGGGTCAGAAGATAATTAACAGAATAGTTGCATAAAATTACAATGATTCAGCCAAAAGAGAATTCTTATAAAAATAAGGATGTTGCTTAAACTATAAATTAGTTCAAAGCAAATGGTGCACACATTCTAAAAGTAGGAACAATTACTTTGAATGTTTTTGTTGTAGTGAAATTGATCATATTAAAATGACCTTTCATAGCTCCATATGGAGATGATAATAGACAACCTGAGCTATAAGTATGATTTTCTCCAGGTTTTAAAACCGGTTTTTTACCAATTACACCTTCGCCATCTACTACTTCTAAGTCGTTTAGAGAATCAAAAATTTCCCAGTGACGTGATGTTAACTGCACCGAATCTTTACTGTGGTTTTCGATTGTAACTACATAACTAAAAGCAAAATGAATCTTGTAGTTCTTGAAGTAAGTACCTTCAAAACTAGTCAAAACAGATATTTTTATGCCTCGTGTTATCTGAGAAACCATACTAAAGACGTATATATGTGAGTGTTATAGGGCAAAGCTACAAAAAAAAATCGTTTAAACTAGAACCTTAACATTTGTTTTAGTTGACTATATTGATAGAGTTTGCATTTCCTTTTCCAATTACACGCTGATAGCGATCGGTTGCTTCTTTATAATAAACTAAAATTGTATACTCATTTTCAGTTTGATAAAAGTTTCCATCGATAGCATTTTCATAATCAATAACACCTTTTTTGTCGGCAACTGTATATTGAAAATTAGTAAAACCTTGTTTGATCATGATGGCTTTTTCAAAAACACCTTTGTCTGTATTGTAATCCATTTTATATTCTGGCGAGAGGCTGTAATTGTTGAACATTCCTGTTATGTAAATGTCCTTATTCAACCTAAAAGCAGGCGCCGAAAGTGAAAAATAAACCCAGGCATAATCGGCTTCAATATCATTGTTTGAGCCATTTATGTTTTTTACCACAAAATTTCCGTTTACATCTTCATACAGAGTGTAAATCTGATTTCCTCTTGCTGCATTCGTATACAAAAAAGCATTATAAATATCATTGTTAGCACCGATACGGGCAACAAAATTATTTGCGGCACGAATGTCTTTATTTTCGAAATACAAAAATTCGTTACCAGCCCAAAATTGTGTTTCTTTATCGTATTTATAAATCAGCTGATTGCCAATTGTATATTGAGGAGGAACATTTTTTATTACGGTATTAAAATTTCCATTTTGTAATAAAAGCACTTTTACATTTTGTAAAGGAGTTTGAAAGGTAATATCGTTTGATGCTATTGCAAAATCAAGATTTTGTTTGAAATCAATGTTGCTTAGATTTCTGGTTCTTTTTACTTGAGCGCTAACAGTTGAATGATTTTCAAATAAAATGAACTTTCTTGAAAAAACGACCTCTCTATCTTCATTAAGAATTCGAAGCATATAATTTCCCGAAAGACGTAACGAGGTTGTGAATTGATTCGGAAAAGAAAGATTATAATGCGAATAAACTTGTAAAGTATTAAACGAATTGGAATAATCTGTAATTCTTTGATTGTCTTGACCGTAAATATAATCTGTTTTTGGAATATCAGTTGGCTTCCAGTTGTAATCGCAATGAATTACTTCAAAATAATAATTAGCCTCACTACCAAATAAATCGTCAAACTGAAAAGTAAAAGAAGATCCTAATTCGAAAATTGGAACAACATTACTGCCATTCTGGACAAATGAAACCGTTTTAATATTATAAGGAGGATCAATTTCTTTTTCCTGCGCTTTCGCGAAAGTGAAAATAAAAAGGAAAATAAAGCTTGTATATAAAAATTTTGGCATCGTATTTCGTTGTAAGATTTGTAAATATAACAATTTTATACAACGAAAAAGATGCCAATCTATTGGGTTTAACAATTAAGAACCTAAAATGTATTCTAAGTTGCCTTCAATTTCATCATTAATATAACTTTCTTCTAAAAGAGAATCAGACAACAGTTTTTTGTTTTCCTGCAGTTTGATGATTTTTTCCTCGACTGTATTTTTTGAAATAAATCGAATGACATTGACTTTATTCAACTGTCCAATTCTATGCGCTCGTCCAACGCCTTGTTTTTCTGCAAAAGGATTCCACCACGGATCTAAGAATAAAACATAAGATGCTTTTGTAATATTCAAACCAACTCCTCCGGCTTTTAGCGAAATAAAGAATAACAGCAGATTTTCTTTTTCTTGAAACTTCTTTACTTGCTGTTCTCTTTTGTCTGCAGGTGTTTCGCCTGTAATTTCGCAGAATTCAATTTTATTTTCTTTGCACCAATCGGTATAGAAATTCAAATTGGTAACAAACGAACTGAAAATGATTACTTTTTGTTTTGCTTTTACTAAGTTTTCCAGATAATTGGTAACGGCGATAAATTTTCCAGAATCAATTTCCGATTCCTGATCAACCATTTTTGGGTGGTTACTCAATTGTCGCAATTTCATCAACGTATTGATAATGCTAATTTTATCAGGAGATCCGTCTGTTTTAAGCAAGAAATTACGAGCTTTAGATTTTTCTTTCTCGTATAATTTTTCCTGTTCAGGATCCATGTCGCAGTAATAAATCTGCTCGGTCAATTCTGGTAAATCTTTTAAAACCTGTTCTTTTGTTCGTCTTAAAATATAAGGTTGGATAAGATTTTTTAATTCTGTTAAAACTTCTTCGTTTTGCTTTTTCTCAATCGGATTTTTGAAATTCTCCATAAAGAAAGCATAACTTCCTAGAATCTCTGGATTAATAAATTGCATTTGTGACCATAAATCGTCTAGCGAATTTTCGATCGGCGTACCGCTCAAAGCAATTTTATGTCCCGTACTAATTTTATTTATGGCTTTAAAAATCTTAGAGTTTTTGTTTTTGATGTATTGACTTTCGTCTAAAATCAAATAACGGAAATCGTATTTTTCTAAAATTGAAATATCACGGTGAATAATGCTGTAACTCGTAAAAATCAAATCGGTTGAATTGATTCTGCTCGCCAACATTTTTCTATCATTACCAACATATTGCATTTTCGAAAAATGTGGCGTAAACTTTCCAGCTTCATTAAACCAGTTAAAAACCAACGAAGAAGGTAGAACGATCAATGCTTTTAATGGTTCTCTTTCAATCGTAGTTTCGTTGGCAAATAAATCAAAATTGGTAGTTTTGGTTGTAAAACCTAATTGCTCTTGTACCGAAACCAAAACAGATAATGTTTGTAATGTTTTTCCAAGTCCCATATCATCGGCAAGGCAAGCTCCCATGTTAGAGTTGAAATGCCCTAAAAGCCATTTCACTCCGTCAATTTGATATGGTCTTAAAGTTGCTTTTATCAAATCTGAAGCTGTAAATTCGGCTTGATGAATTTGATCTAGATCATTATCGATTTCTGATATTCCGTCTAAAGCTGTAAAATTGCTTTTTCGTAAAAGTAAAGCACCATTTTCTGTTTTGGCCAATTTTGCCAAAGAGCCATACTTGCTAAACCATTTAAGCGGAATCAAGAAAAAGTTTCCATCAGGCAATGCAAAAAGTCTTTCTTTGCTCTTTATGTTTGGAATTATTTCGCTGAAATTAATTTTATAATTGCCAACTGTAATAATGATTTTAATGTCAAACCAATCTCCAGTTGTTTCTTTAGAAGCTGAAATAGTATGGCTTTCAGTAATGATTTCTTTACTTTCCAGTTTCAGGTTTTCAATCGTAAAACCTAAATCTTTCAGCTTTTCTTTATGTTCAATAATTAATTGAATGTTGATATAAGGATCTGAAGTTTCTGCATCAGAATTCAATCCAAACAACTCATTTTTAATTTTTTCTAAACCAATTTCGGATAGTTTTTCGATATATGAATTTTCATCAGCGCTTCGTTTAAACTGAATTATTCGAGGTTCGTTTGCTACGCTGTAATCCACAAAAGAATGTGTTTTTTTAGTTTTGCTTCCGTCAAAAAAATAGCCGTTATAATCAAAATAAAGATTGAGATAATAGCAGTTTTTAAAGAAATCAAAAATAGGTTGGATTGTACAAGAAGCAATTTGATCACGAAGTTCGATTTCGAAACCATTAGCTTCAATGTCTATTTTTTTTGCAATTTCTGGAATGAAATTTTTAAAATAATCATCTACTAATTTTGAAGGAATTTCGATTGATTTTTTCTTTAAAAATGGAGTCAGTTTCTTGCCATTTAATTCCTTTAATTGTCCAAGTTTTTTATTGACAATCAGCCAGCCCGGTTCGTCAGAAAGAATATCTACTTTATTGTCCATTGGCAAAAATGTAGTTTCATTTTCTTTTAACGATAGCGTATAAGTGATTCCTTCTGAATGTTTGTCGAATTGAATCTGAGGTTCAAAATCTAAAGGATCAATACTGACTCTCGAACGATAAAAATCTTTTTCCGGTCCTAAATCAATAGAAAGTGGATATTGTTCCTGAACAATTAAACTATAAAATGGACTTAAATTGAGTTTTAAATGCTGACGAATAGCAAAATCAATTTTAGAATCTTTCTGCAAATCAGCAATTGTTTTGGCTGATTTTACTTTTGCGCTGAATTTTTTAAATACAAATTCAGGTTTTAGAGATTCGCAAATAGTAAGAATCTTTTTTGAATTGTGATCTAAAGTTTCATAATCAACACCAAAACTTTCAATGATGGTTTTGGTTGCTTTTTTGTCCAGATATCTAATATCGCCAGTGTTTTCGACTATATACGCTGTTGGAATATAGGCATTCAGATTTTTTTCAAAACTGATGTCAAAACAGAACTGAAATGGTTTTGTAGGTTGCAAAATAGTAGGATTTAGTTAGGCTTATAATTTAGGTTTGGGCAAAAAAAGAAAGAGTTTTCAAAATATCAATAATTTGAAAACTCCTTTTTAAATGAACTTATATCACTTATATGGTGAAAAATTAGTTTTCCTGTTTAAAGCAAAGCGGAATAATTTCGCCTTTTGCTAAACAGTATTTTTCAACCAATTCTGGTGCAATTTTGTTAGTGTAATCTTCTTCGATAACAATAAAACCAATGCTTCTTAATTTATCGAAATAATCGCGTCCGTAAACACGAACGTGATCGTATTGTCCGAAGATTTTAGCGCGTTCTTTTTGATCTGTAATCGAATCATCAGCAAACGTAACTTCGCGAGATAAATCCTGAGGAATCTGTA
This sequence comes from Flavobacterium potami, assembly GCF_020026915.1. Taxonomy (GTDB): domain Bacteria; phylum Bacteroidota; class Bacteroidia; order Flavobacteriales; family Flavobacteriaceae; genus Flavobacterium; species Flavobacterium potami. The sequence goes on from NZ_JAINUY010000007.1 coordinate 139,679, forward strand.
AAATTGCCATTCCGCCTGGTTTTAAAACTCGGTATAACTCCTGCATCGCTTTCGTATCGTCTGGGATATGTTCTAAAACGTGATTACATAAAATAACGTCATATTCATTGTCCTTGAAAGGTAAATTGCAGATATCTGCTTTTACATCTGCCAAAGGCGAAAGTAAATCTGTTGTCGTATAATCAAGGTTTTTCTGCTTGCGAAATCTTTTGTAAAAAGCTTGTTCCGGAGCAAAATGCAATACTTTTTTAGGCGCCGTAAAAAAATCAGTTTGATCATTTAAATACAACCAAAGTAAACGGTGTCTTTCTAAAGAAAGTGTACTTGGCGAAAGCACATTATTGCGCTGTTTTCCGTATCCGTAAGGCAAAAACGATTTAAAGCTTTTTCCGTCAATAGGATCAGTAAATTTATCTCCTCTTAATGAGAAAGCTAAAATTGGACGCGCTACATAACTTAAACGAATTAATAATGGGCGTGGGATTGTATTTAAAACTAATTTGAAAAGTTTTTTCATGGGGTTATTCCAAAATATTTTTGTTTTCCTGCAAGGTTTTCAAAACCTTGTAGGTATTTAAGTTTGAAAAAAGACACCTACAAGGTTTTGAAAACCTTGCAGGAGTTCGAATGTTTTTTAATTTTAGAATCTCAGCTAATAACTACAATACCAAAGGAACTTGTCTGAACTCATCTTCTTCGTTGCTTTCGATTCCTAAAGCTTTGTAGATGTATTGGAAAGTAGATAATAATTCTGGTTTTCCGTCAACTAAAGCTACATCGTGCTCAAAATGTGCACTAGGTTTTCCGTCAGCAGTCAAGATTGTCCAGCCGTCTTTCAGTTGTTTGATGTTTCTAGTTCCCATGTTGATCATTGGTTCGATTGCTACAACCATTCCTTCAACAAAAAGCTTTCCACGACCGCGTTTTCCGTAGTTTGGCATTTCTGGTTCTTCGTGCATTTTTTGCCCAACACCATGTCCAACCAATTCACGAACTACGCCGTAACCGTGAGCTTCAGTATATTTTTGAATCGCGTTTCCAACATCTTCCACACGATTTCCTGCTTTAAATTCTCTAATTCCAACGTAAAGAGATTCTTTAGTAATGCGTAAAAGTTTTTTAACTTCTGGTGCAACTTCTCCAATTTCGAAACTGTATGCGTGATCTCCGTGGTAGCCATTTTTGAAAGCACCACAATCAACCGAAATAACATCACCATTTTTTAGAGGAACATTATTAGGAATACCATGAACAACCTGAGCATTTGGGCTCATGCAAAGCGAATTCGGGAAATCGTACAATCCAAGGAAACTTGGAACAGCTCCGTGATCACGAATAAATTCTTCGGCTAATTTGTCAAGATATAATGTAGTTACTCCTTCTTTAATTTCAGAAGCAATCATTCCTAATGTTTTTGATACGATTAAAGCACTTTCGCGCATTAATTCGATTTCTTCTCTAGTTTTTTGGATAATCATATTTTTTCCATTTTTCAGTTCGCAAAAGTACAACTTTTCATGTGATTTTCATGTGATTTTTTTTGCCACGAATTTCACGAATTAACACGAATTAATATTTAAGAATTTAAAAAGCAGAAATTAGTGCAATTCGTGTAATTCGTGGCAAGCCCTTTTTTAACTTAAATTTTCAGCAAAAAGCCGTAAATTAGTAGTACAAACGTTTATAATTATGGAAACTATTACAGATCGAGATATAGAAAAAGTAAAGGCTCTTAAGAGAATGAAGAGAAATGCTTTGGGACTTTTGGGTATTGCAGTGTTATTGTTTTTAATTGCGATTTATTTTAAAATTCCGATGTTGCAGGCTTTTAGTGAAGCGGCAATGGTGGGCGGAATCGCCGATTGGTTTGCTGTTGTGGCATTGTTTCGTCATCCGATGGGAATTCCGATTTGGCACACAGCAATTATTCCGACCAAGAAAAATGAAATAGGAGAGAACCTTGGAAATTTTGTTTCGGAGGAATTTCTAGATCGTGAAAAAATGGAAATTAAACTAGATGAGTTTAATTTTGCGGTTAAGGCTTCAGACTGGATTTCGCAGGAAGAAAATGCCAATAAAATAGCTAGTGTTGTTGCCGTAAATATTATTCCTGGAATTTTAAGAACTATTAAAGATGAAGATGTCAAAAGATTTATTCAGGTTCAATTTAAAGAGAAAATAGAGGGTGTTAATTTCGGAAATTGGGTTGCTGTCGCTTTAGAACCTTTACAAAAAGGCAATTTAAAAGATGAAATGCTTACCAATCTTCTTGAAGTAATGAGTACCGAACTCAGCAATAATAAAGATTTAATAAGACAGAAAGTAAAAGCGTCGACTCCGTTGTTGAGTTTTGGATTGGCCGACAAAAAGATTACAGAAGGAGTTTTTAATGGTTTACAGGATTTTTTGAATGAAGCTAAAAAGCCTGAAAGCGCCGTGCGTTTAAAAATTGACGAATACATTTTTAATTTCTTAGAAAAGGTCAAAAACTCAGAAGAAATGAGAATTAAAATCAATGATATTATTTTGGGTTTTGTTGGAAAAAAAGAAGTTCAGGATTATATCAACGGAATTTGGGACGAAATAAAATTATCCATTACAAACGACTTGGATAAAGGTGACGATTCTTCTATAAAAAATAGCATTGCAGGATTGATTCAGACTTTTGGAAACGGAATTAAAGAAGATCAAATTATGATTGATAAAATCAATAATTTCATTAAAAACGATTTGTTGTCGGTTCTTTTAAATAATAAAAAAGTAATTGGAGATTTAATTTCGTCAACCGTAAAAAGCTGGGACGGAAAAGAAGTTTCGGAGAAATTAGAATTAGAAATTGGGAAAGATCTTCAATATATTAGAATAAACGGAACTTTGGTTGGAGGCTTTATTGGTCTTGTGATTTATGGTGTGGAGCAACTTTATCATCTTTTTATAATGTAATATCTGCAATCTTGTGTCATTGCGAGGAACGAAGCAATCACATCAAATTGTCGATTTACTAAGTGCGGTTGCTTCGTTCCTCGCAATGACAAAATGAGTAAAAACAAAAAGAGGCAAATTTTAAAATTTGCCTCTTTTTTTAAGTTCAATTTAAATGAACTTATATAACTTATATGGTTTAAAAACCTTTTACAAAAGCGAATGACAAGTCATTGCATTTGGCTGTTGAACTCCCATTAATTCTAAAATTGTTGGAGCGATATCACCTAAAACACCATCTTGAATGCTTTTCAATTCTTTGTCAACTAAAATAATTGGCACTGGGTTTGTTGTGTGAGCAGTGTTTGGAGATCCATCAGGATTAATCATCGTTTCGCAGTTTCCGTGATCTGCGATTACGATTGTAGTGTAATTATTAGCAAGAGCAGCGTCGATTACTTTTTTCGCGCAAGCGTCAACTGCTTCACAAGCTTTAATTGCAGCTTCCATAATTCCAGTGTGACCAACCATGTCTCCGTTTGCGAAGTTTAAACACACGAAATCAACTTCACCTTTGTTCAGTTCAGGAACAAGAGCATCAGCTAGTTCGTAAGCGCTCATTTCTGGTTGTAAATCGTAAGTTGCTACTTTTGGAGAGTTTCTTAAGATTCTAGATTCGCCTTCAAAAGGAGTTTCTCTTCCTCCAGAAAAGAAGAAAGTTACGTGTGGATATTTCTCCGTTTCAGCAATTCTGATTTGTTTTTTACCAGCTTTTTCTAAAACTTCACCAAGAGTTTCGGTAATATTATCTTTATTGTAAACCACTTTTACGTTTTGATACGTTTCGTCGTAGTTTGTCAATGTTACATAATATAGGTTTAGTTTGTGCATGTTTTGCTCATGGAAATCTTGCTGAGAAAGTGCCTCAGTAAGTTCACGACCTCTGTCTGTTCTAAAGTTGAAGAAGATTACAACATCACCTTCAACAATTGTAGCAAGAGGTTTTGCATTTTCATCAACAATAACAACTGGCTCGATAAATTCATCTGTTACATCTTTTGCGTAGCTGTCTAAAACACTTGCAACAGCATTTGTTGATGGAGTTCCAACACCGTTTACAACTAGATCGTAAGCTAATTTTACACGTTCCCAACGTTTGTCACGGTCCATTGCATAGTAACGCCCGATGATAGAAGCGATTTTTACTGGAGTATCTTTGATATAATCTTCTAAATCGTGAATGTATTTTCCGCCAGATTTAGGGTCAACATCACGTCCGTCTGTAAACGCGTGAATATAAACCTGATCTAAACCATATTCTTGAGAAGCATCGATTAATCCGCGAAGGTGTGAAGTATGTGAGTGAACACCACCATCTGAAACTAATCCTAAAAAGTGTACTTTTTTATTGTTGTCTTTAGCGTAAGTAAAAGCATCAATTAAAACTTGCTCTTTTGCTAAAGTTTTGTGTTCTACAGCTAAATTTATTTTGGCTAAATCTTGGTATACAATTCTTCCTGCACCAAGATTCATGTGTCCAACTTCGCTATTTCCCATTTGTCCTTCTGGCAAACCAACATTTAATCCGTCAGTTCTAAGTTGTGCGCTTGGATAATTTTTGTATAGACTGTTTATAAAAGGAACATTTGCATTGTCTATTGCAGATACTTTAGGGTCAGGAGATTTTCCCCAACCATCTAAAATCATAAGGATAACTTTTTTGTTCATTACTTTTTGTTTTTTACAAAGATAAGCCATTTCTAAAATAGGCAAGAAATGATTGTGACATTTATATTTAATAAAATGAAGCTTGACAAAAAATATTAAATTAATTGAAGAACTCTTTATTTTTTAAAATTAATTCACGCTAAGCTCTCTTTCTGACTTTATTTTTGACGGCGTTGTAGTCAATAAAGTATTTGACACTTATAGAAAAGATGTGTTTTAATGCGTCATTATTTAAAAGTCCGGAAACATTGTGTTTGAAATCTTTATCAATAATGCGCTCAAAATTAGCGGCATTATTTCGATATAAAGCAGAAAGCTGACTTCCAGGAGCAAACCACCAAGAATAAGATAAATCGGCATTCCAAGAATAAAAACTTGAATTTTTATTATCAGTATACTGTGGGTATGTACTAAGATCTCCGTCTGGATCTAGAATTAAAATATCTTTATTATCAGCATACGACCAATACTGACGAACGGCTAAATTAATTGTCATGGCGCTATTTATGGCATATTTTCCTCCCAAAGTATTAGAATAAGTAATCACGTTTCGATTGGCAAAAATGATGTCGTTTGGCGTACTTTCATTATTGTCGCCATCAATTTGATCGATGTAGCCTTTATTGTTGTTTTTTCTAATATAACTAAAGAAATAAGTCAGCAAAAGTTTATCACTGAAACGGTATCTTGGACCAATATCAAAGCCGTATGTCATACGGTCAGATTCATCAAATATATTAAAAGTACCATTTAAATCAATCGCGAACTTATGATTGTAATTGGTTGAAATACTTCCCCAGCTTTCTATTTTCCTCGGAATTGTAACGTATCTGTATTCGGCACGAGGCTCGTAATAATCGTTGATTTCTAAAGGATAAAAAGTGATTCCGCCTCCGTAATAATTGTTTTTTACTGTAGTCAAATTCAGATTTGCATTGATGCTGTTGTCCTGAAGCTTTCCAGATTCTTTATTGAATTCGGTATACATATTATAGTTGATCCTAAAAGTATTAAAACGCTTCGTTGGATTTAGAATTCTGTAATTGGCATTTCCGTAAAAATTATAATAATTCGTGTAGAAATTAATACCCAAATCATTCGGATCGTAATCTTTGGTAACAAAATCAGAACCTATACTATATCTGTAATTTCCGCTTGTTTCAGCAAAACCAATTGTAGAATAAAAGCCATTTTTGTCTTGAATGTCGTTTATTGTGCTGTATTTTACATTTCCATATAAACTATAAGTATTTGCTTTTGTGTTTAAATCCCAAGCAAGCCCTGTAACGTTTGCATCTCTAGTATGACCATTTCGAGTTACATTGGTATTAATAAAAGTAACGGATGAGTTTTTTCTAAAGCGCTGATCTAAAACCAATACATTATAATTGGTAAGCGGTTCAACAATTTCACGCCTTAATTCTCCAGTTTCGGTATTTTTTATAGTAGTAAAAGTCTTTTCTGTGACGGCATTCAAAACTCCGATTCCGAGTCCGTTTTTTGTTCTTCCTGATAATTTTAAGGCATTTACTAAGTTTACAGCAGCAGGTAATTCTATAATTTCTTCATTTTCATTTAACGAAGGATTGATTGATGGAGTGCCGCCAATTCTTCGTGAATAAAAAATACCACCTTTGCTAAATAAGTCGGTTCCTTCTGTAAAAAAGGCTCTATTTTCGTTAAACTGCTGTTCGAATGGGCCAAGATTTAAAATCTGATCATCATATTTTGTTTGTCCAAAATCTGGAATTAGAATGGCATCAACTGTAAAAGCATCAGTTATACCGTATTTAATATCCATTCCGCCTTTAATTGTTCCGTATGTTTTTTGTCCGTCAGAAGCGTTCAAATAATAAGAGGCATAAGGCATAAAAAACAATCGAGTAGGAGGTTTGATGTTTTCAATTCCTTCTAAAGTTCCCGCTTGTTGAGTAAAAGTGCCTATCTTTCTATCGACGAAATTCCAAGTATATTTATACCGTTCACGTTTGATTTCTCTAAAGAAATTAATTCCCCAGATTTGTTTGTTTTCTCCCGAAAAACGTAGTGCCGAGTAAGGAATTTTCATTTCGACAATCCATCCTTTTTCTGTCAAAGCCGCTTTACTGATCCAAACGGCGTCCCAAGAATAATCTTCTCCATTTGCATCGGTCATAATACAATCGCCCTGAACGTCGGCTGCAGAAACGTAAAACATAAAGTCCTGTTGTCCGTCATTAAAACCATTTATAAAGACACCAAAAAGATCTGCCGTTCCAAAATTATCACGTTGAGAGATTTCTTTTAAAATTTTAGAAGGCTCGTTATCATACATCATGGCTCCAATATAAATCGCATCATTATTATATACAACTTTAACCTCTGTGCGCTTTTCGTACGGAATCGCTTTACCATTGTCTGGTTCCAACATAATAAAGTCTGTGGCGATCGGTACATTTTCCCAGGCTGGCTCGTCTAGTTTTCCGTCAATAGAAATGGCATGAGAAGTTACTTGTGCCCGAATTGATTTTTTCTGGCCATAACTGCATACAGTTGCTATTAGAAAACCAAGATAAAACAGCTTTTTCATTTATGTTTTTATACGAAATAATTATAAAAGTACTTTAATATAGGAATTATAGACTTCATTTTGTTCTATTTGTTACAGTTGAAGTTTCAAAATTTCCACAAAATTTGGTTTTTTTTAAGGAAATAGCTCAAAATGTTAGGTTTTTAAGCGTAAGATAAAATCTTACAGAAAAGGCATTTTTTTGTTAATTATGTTAAAGTTTAGGCAAAAAAGACCTGAAAATCAGGGTTGTATTTTGCAAGGGATGAATTTTTTCTACTTTTGCCTTACCCAAATTTTTGTTTAACCTAAAGAATTTCAATGATTTACAAGATTTATCCGTTATTTGTGTTTTTACTGTTGTCTTTTGGAAAAGAAACTAATCACACTACCGATCTAAAAAAGAACGCTACTGAAAAAACGATTGCAAAAGTTGAAAATGTAACTGTTGATTCAAAAATCGAAAGCGTTTACAGTGCCCTTAATTCAAACAATTTTAAAATGCCTGAACTTAAAACTTTTTCGGAAGCTTTAAAAGGATTTTATTTGTTGAAAGAGAGAGGAGTTATCAAGAAAAATATCTTGACTCTTATTGATTTTAGTTTGTCATCAAATACGAAACGTTTGTGGGTTATTGATTTGACAACGAATACCATTTTGTATAATTCGCTTGTAGCTCACGGAAGAAATACTGGAGAAGAATTTGCTTCAGCATTTTCTAATCTTAATTCTTCTTTCAAAAGTAGTTTAGGATTTTACGCTACAGGAGAAATTTACCAAGGAAAACATGGGGCTTCTCTACGTTTAGATGGTTTGGAAAATGGTGTAAATGACAATGCTCGCGAAAGAGGTGTTGTAATGCATGGTGCAGATTATGTATCAGAATCGTTCATTAGAGATCACAAACGATTAGGTAGAAGCCAGGGGTGCCCTGCTCTTCCTGTTGGAATCACAAATGAAATTATTCAATTAATAAAAGATAAATCGTGTTTATATATTTATCATCCATCAAGAAGTTTCGCGATGGAAGAGAGGCTAATTTCTTAATTTAGCATATAAATCCGAATCTAGATTATAAATATCAGCTCTGAACAAGAGCTGATTTTTTTTGCTCCAAGCTGTCCAATACCACTGATACAAAGCATATTTTTTAGTTATCTTGAAACTCATTGTTTTTTTAGTGGCAATAATAGTATCAATTCTATCTTGAGGCCAATTTCCATCAACATCTAAAATATGCTGCGCCAGTTCCAGCGGATTTTCAACACGAACACAACCAGAACTCATGGAACGATTATTTCGTCCAAAAATATTGCGGTGATTGGTATCGTGAAGGTAAACACTATGATGGTTTGGAAATAAGATTTTCATTAAGCCCAAAGAATTGGAATATCCCGGACTTTGTACATAACGATAATTATTAGGTTTGTTTTCATTCCAATTTACGGGATCAACAACATTTCCTGATGAATCGAAAATTGTGATGTTTTTCTTGGCTAAATAATTTCTATTGCGTTTCATTGCAGGAACAACATCTTCTTTTAAAATAGTGGGAGGAACCGTCCAAGTCGGATTAAAAACTACTGTTTTTAATACAGAAGTAATAACAGGAGTTCTTCTTTTGCTGGTTCCAACAACGACATTTCTAACCAAAGTTGTGTCTTGACTTTCAACAACATTCAAGCTGTAATCAGGGATATTAATAATAAAATAATTTTCAGCAAATTCACTTGGGTACCATCTCCAGCGTTCTAAATTGGCGATAATCTGTTCTTTCCTTTTTTCTTTAGAATAATTTAAAGCTTTAACGGTTCCCACACCTATAACGCCGTCTGCAGCTAAACCATGCCTTTCCTGAAATTTTTTAACCGCTTCAAAGGTTTTACTGTCGTATATCTTTGTCAGACTATCTCTTCCGACCATATCATTCCAATATCGCAATCTTTTTTTTATGTTTATTAATGCAGGATTGGTGTCGTTTAAAACGATTTTTTCGACAGATTCAATATTTTGAACATTGTCCTCAGGAAATTTATTGATGATTTCTAAAGCTTTTATTAACTCTTTGTAAACTTGAGTTTTAGGTTGGATATTGTCAACAACACTGTCCAGTTTGTTTTTGTTGAAAGCTTTAATCAAAACGCTATTTACATCAAAAGTTTTTTCTTCTAGATCCCAGTTGCCATAAAGTTTTTTTGGATCTAACTTTCCTTTGTATAAATCATTTAAATATTTTTCGAAATTATAGGTCAATAAAATGTCGTAAGTAGCCAAATCTTTGTCGCTAAGAGAGCTAAGTCGGGCTTCAAATTTTTTTAATTGAGAAGCTTTGTAATCTTCTGGTTCCAAGCCTAACTCGTCTGATTTTTCCAATTGAGACAATACATATTTTCGCTTTTGGAGATTTCCCCAAACGGTTTGATTTTCAGAAGCTATGTAGAATTGTTTCAGTGTTTCACTCTTAAATGTGCCAATTGTAGCAGTGTCGATATTAACTTTTCTTTCATCAGTAAGTATGATTGCTGGCGCCTTTTTTGGGACAAGAACGGGTTTTGGAGTGTCTTTTTTACACCCCACAACAACGCATATTATTACTAAAAAGTAAAGTTTTTTCATAGTTATATTTTTTTAAACATCAAATAATGTTCGCCAACGTCTTTAATATCAAATGCTTTACCTAGGGGTTGGTAATTCATTTTTTGATAAAAGCCAACAGCAGCTGTTCTGGCGTTAAACCAAATCAAATCAACTTTATTTTCATTGCAGTAGGTTTCACAATGTCTAACTAAAGCCTCTCCAAATCCCATTTTTTGGTGTGTGTCCAACACAGCCATTCCTCGAATTTGAGCTTGATTTTGCTCGGCAAATATAGTGTTGATTTTTTGAAACAAGGAAATAATTCCTATTAATTTTTCATTAATAAATAACCCAAAATGGTGAGTTGTTTCTAAATCGTCTCCTTCGAATATACAACTTTCAATTGGTTTTCCCGCTCTTAAAACTGGTTGGCGAACGATAAAAGTTTCTTTTGAGGTGATTTCTCTAATTGTCATCATGATTTTTTTAAAAAATATTGCATTTATAACTTTTTAATTTTAAATAAGTTATAAATAATTGTTGTTTTTAATTGAAATTTTTTGCGAAAAAGCTTGTTTTGAACTGAACTTTCTTTCTATATTTGCACCACCAATGCGAAAGTAGCTCAGTTGGTAGAGCTCCAGCCTTCCAAGCTGGTTGTCGCGAGTTCGAGCCTCGTCTTTCGCTCTAAAAATAAATAATTTTTAGATTTTTATTTTTTTAGAAATTAAAATTATTTATATTTGCACCCTGTTAATGCGAAAGTAGCTCAGTTGGTAGAGCTCCAGCCTTCCAAGCTGGTTGTCGCGAGTTCGAGCCTCGTCTTTCGCTCTTCAAAAGCCTCAAGCATTGTTTGAGGCTTTTTTGTTTTTATTCCTTTTTAATTTTTGAACCATATAAGTGATGTAAGTAAATTAAGTTTTTTGCTTGCGCTATATTTGATTAAAACTTATATGACTTATATGGTTTTGAAAATTATTTCAGATTACTTAAATCGCTTTCTGTTTCTAATTCTTCTGGCTCTTGGTTTTGTCTGAACAAGCGAGCTTTAAGATCTCCTTTTAAAGTAATTTTTTCGCCTTTAACTTCTAGCCAGCTTCCTTCTCTTAAACCTAAAACCGGAATTGAGTTAAATGCGTGAAATTCTTTAATTCTTGTTTCGCGTGTTTCGCCCATATGTTTAGATTGTAAATCGGCGTCTAAATAATGTGGGTTTAAATTAAACGGAATTAATCCTAAAGTCTGAAAACTTGGAGGATAAATGATAGGCATGTCGTTTGTGGTCTGCATTGATAAACCGCAAATATTGCTTCCTGCACTAGAACCTAAATATGGTGTACCGCTTTTTACAGTTTCAGCAAGCAACTGCATGATGTTGTTTTTGTAAAGTTGTGTTACAAGCAAAAAAGTATTACCGCCTCCTGTAAAAATTCCTTCCGCATTTTTTAAAGCTTCATGTGGATTCTCGTATTCGTGAATTCCGGTTACTTTAATTTCGATTTTAGCAAATGCTTCTGCTGCTTTTTTGGTGTATTCGTCATGCGAAATACCGCTTGGACGAGCATAAGGAATAAATAAAATGCTTTTGCAGTTTTGGAAATGCTCTTGCAATGTTGGTAAAATATATTCTAAATAATCTCCTCCGTGTAAGGTTGAGGTGCTTGCGATGATAATACTTTTCATGATTTTTAACTGGTAATTTTGTTTGTTAAAGGTATTAAAAAGTCTGTTTTTATGTGAATTTCCGTGATTTTAATTAACATTTTTTTACCAAGTCATTAATACTAAATTTGGAGCATATTAGGATATTTTTACCGTTTTAAGAATATTTTAATTTATTTCATTTTGATTCACAAAATTACTTGCTTTTTAATTATTGTTTTGGGACAAAACAGTTGGTCTCAAATACAAGACCGATCTCTGATGAATGGAAAAGTTGAATCAAATGCTTCAGATTTAAGCGGTATTTATGTGATTAATGCTCAAACGGAAGAAACCGTAACAACAGATGTTTCGGGATCGTTTTCGATTTTGGCTAAAGCAGACGATGTGCTAGTTTTTTCTTCGATCAGTTATAAGGAGAAAAGAGTGATGTTGAAAACCGAAGATTTCTCTAATCTTAATTTTACAGTTAAACTTGCTATGTTGATGTATCAATTGCAGGAGGTTGTGATAAAAAAATATGATAATATCAATGCTGAGAGTTTAGGGATAATTCCGATGGGGCAAAGAAAATTTACTGCTGCTGAAAGAAAATTAGAAACAGCAACAGCGCTAAATGCTACAGCAAATGGAGGAGGAATGGTAGGTGGATCTATTTCGGCAGATCCTTTGTTGAATTTTTTCTCTGGAAGAACGGCAATGTTGAAAAAGGAAGTTGCGGTCGAAAAAAAGGAATTTTTTATGAAATTGCTTGAAAATATGTTTAGTCTTGAACATTTTATTGATCGACTGAAAATTCCGGCTGAATATGTGAAAGGATTTGAGTATTATGCAATTGAAAATGATAAGTTTACCGTAATCTTAAATTCTAAAAATAAAACTTCTACAGAATTTTTGTTAGGAGAATTGGCAGTAAAATATAAAGAGATGATTGCCGATGGAGGTAAGTAAAGCTGTATCAGTTGTGTTTTTTGTGTTTTTTGCTCAAACTGGTTTTGGGCAAGTGGAAACTAGGCAGTTGTATGGGAGAATAATGAGGCAGTCATCTTCAATTGAAGGGGTAAATATTGTTAATAATAATTCTCAAATAGCTGCAGTTTCAAATATTGAAGGAGATTTTTCTATAGCAGTTAAAGAAGGAGATGTGTTTGTTTTTTCTGCTGTGAATTTAAATCCGGTGAAAAAGCGAATTACACAAAATGATATGGTTTCTTCTCAGTTGTTTATTGTTGAAATGACAACAAAAGAGGTAGAGTTGCAAGAGGTTGTTGTTAACGAGAATGCAAATATCACGGCTGAGAATTTAGGAATTATTCCTAAAGGTCAGAAAAAATATACTCAGGCGGAAAGGCAATTGGCTACAGCAGGAGATTTTAAGCCGATTATGTTGCTTGGTCTTTTGGGAGGATCGATGCAACTTGATCCATTGATTAATAAGATTAATGGAAGGACAAAAAGATTGAAAGCAAATGTCGAAATAGAGAAAAGAGAAAAAAATCTATTACAGTTAGGTTATTTGTTTGATGAGACTTATTTTATTCAAAAGTTGAATATAACAAAAGATAATGTAAACGAATTCAAGCTTTATGCCATCGAAAATGATGAGTTTTGCACTTTAATGAATTCAAAAAATAAAACTTCGACAGAATTTCTTTTAGGGGAATTGGCTGTAAAGTATAAAGAAATAAAAGCCAGTGAAAATAAGTAAAGTAATATCAATATTAGTTCTTTTGTGTTTTGTTCAAATGAGTTTTGGGCAGAAAACCGATTTAAAGCAGTTAATTGGAAAAATAGTTGAACATTCTACTCCAATTGAAGGAATTAATATTATCAATAATGCAACTCAGGTTGCCACTGCCTCTGATGCTGAAGGTAATTTTTCGATGATGGTAAAAGAAGGGGATGTGTTGGTTTTTTCTGCGGTAAATTTAGAGCCACTTCAACATCGAGTTGTTTCTGGTGATCTGTATCCTAATGTTTTAGTGGTTAGAATGACGGCAAAAGAAGTTGAATTGAAAGAAGTTGTGGTGAATGAAAATGCAAATATTACAGCTGAAAATTTAGGGATAATTCCGTACGGACAAAAAAAATACACTCCTGCAGAAAGAAAAGTTTATACAGCCACTTCTACTTCGGTCGATAAGCTTTTGAATGCAATTTCTGGGCGAACTTCAATGTTGAAAAAAGAGGTTAATGTTGAGAAAAAAGAAGCGCTTTTTAGAAAACTAGAATATCTTTTTGAAGAGAATTATTACACAGACAGATTGAAGATTCCTGTTGATGATATTAAAGGATTTCAATTATTTTGTGTGGATGATGCTGATTTTGCTGTATCTTTGAATAGTAAAAACAAAACAATGAGTATGTTTTTAATCACAGATCTAGCAAGAAAATATCTAACAATTCTCGAAAATGAAAAATAAATTAGGAGTACTCGTTGTCTGCTTATTTTGTCAAATTGTATTAGGGCAAAACGGTTCAAGGAAGCCATTACATGGTCAGGTTTTAAATGATTTTTTAGCCATTGAAAGTGGTTACGTAATGAATATTAATGCCAACGTAAGAACATTTATAGGTTCTGGTGGTTTGTTTGATATCATGGCGCGGCCTAAAGATACTTTGTTGTTTTCTGGTTTGGCGTTTCAATCCAAAAAAATCGTTTTAACAGAAAAGGATTGTGCAGAGATTCTCTTTAAAGTAAAATTAGATTTGGTTAATAATCAGCTTAAGGAGGTTGTTGTTAATAAAGAATTGAAGGTTAAAGCGCTTGGAGGCGGTTCTCAAAAAGTCGTTGATATGCAGTTTGAAGATGATAAACAGTCTACAGCTAAAAATACCGCAATGCTTTCAGATCAGACTATTAAATACGGAATGGATTTTGTCCGCATTTTTAAAGATGTGAAAAAACTGCTTAAGAAAAAAGAAGACGTTGGTGATGAGGAAGTTACGGATATCGCTTTTGTAGAATATGCGAAAGATAATTTTACAAAAGACTTTTACACCAAGACATTGAATCTTAAAGAAGACGAAATAGAGTTGTTTTTAATGTATTGTTCAAACGATCCGCATTCAAAACAAATGGTTGATCCTGACCAGAAATTTCAGTTGATAGATTTCATGATTAACAAGAATAAAGAATTTAAGAAAGCGGCTCCTGGTCAAAAATGAAAAATAAATTAGTTTACTGTTTGCTGGCGGTTGTGTTTGTGTTATCATCAGCATTTACCTTCCACAAATTTTATGTGGGAGTTTTTCAGGTCAATTATGCAGCTGAGAAAAAGATGCTTCAGATTACTTCCCGCATTTTTATTGATGATTTAAATAATGCGATGGAAAAGAAATATCATAAAAAAACATTTGTCGGTACAAGCAAAGAAACCCAGGCAGATATTGATTTGTTCAAAAAATATCTTTCTGAAAATTTTTCAATAAAAGTAAACGGTCAATCCAAAACAATAACTTATTTGTCTAAAGAAATCGAAGCAGATGATGTGCTGGTTTGTTATTCAAGAATTACGAATATTGATAAATTCAAAACATTAGAAATTACGAATACAATGTTAGTAGATTGGAATTCAGAACAACAAAACATTACACATATTTCAGCATTTGATACCAAAAAGAGCGTTCTTTTTACAGAATCTTCAAGGAAGGAAGTGTTAAAATATTAAATGAACTTAGGAAATTATGTTTTAATTATTATTTTCACAGCCTGACAAATTACCATTAAAATTTTTATGAAAAAGCTTTCATTATTATTACTTTTTCCTGCAATGTTGGTTGCACAAGAGAAAGCAGCAACAGCCCCTGTTAGGCAACAAGGGAAATACGATACCAATAAGTTCAGCCAAATGTACGATCTGTTGGCGACTCCAAATATGTTTCGTACGGCTTCTGGTGCTCCAGGACCGGCTTATTACCAACAACAGGCAGATTATAAAATTGATATTGAATTAGACGATAAAAATTCAAAATTAAGCGGATCTGAAACAATAACTTACAGTAATAATTCTCCAGATTCTTTGGAGTATTTATGGGTACAGTTGGATCAAAATCAGGCAAAAGCCAACACACAAACTTCATTAGCAGAAAGTGATAAGATTAGTCAGGTTTTACCACTTGATGGTTTTTCTTCTAAATATTTGAAAAAAGATTTGGAACGCGGTTTTAATATTGAACAAGTTAAAGATGCAAAAGGAAATGCAATGTCGTACACGATCAATGAAACGATGATGCGTATCAACTTGACTTCACCATTAAAACCAGGAGAAAAAATTTCGTTTTCAGTAAAATGGTCGTATAATATCAACAATTATAGAAAAGAAGGTGGTCGTTCAGGATATGAAGCGTTCGAAAAAGACGGAAATAAATTGTATGTAATCGCTCAGTTCTATCCAAGAATGGCGGTTTATAATGATGTTGAAGGATGGCAGAATATGCAGTTCTGGGGAAGCGGAGAGTTTGCTCTTCCTTTCGGAAACTTTGATGTAAATATTACAGTTCCTGCAGATCACGTAATTGATGCTACTGGAGAATTAATGAATAGAAGTGAAGTTTTTACTGCAGAACAAGTAAAAAGATACGAACAAGCTCAAAAATCATTTGATAAACCAGTTGTTATTGTAACACAAGCAGAGGCAGAAGCGGCTGAAAAAGGTTTTTCTGAAAAGAAAAAAACATGGAAATTCAGTGCTAAAAATGTTCGTGATTTCGGAATTGCTTCTTCTAGAAAATTCATTTACGATGCAATGGCTGTAAAAATTGGAAACAGAACTGTTATGGCAGAATCGGTTTATCCAAAAGAATCAAATCCACTTTGGGGAGAAACTTCGACTATGGTTGTGGCACATACTTTAAAAAGTTATTCTGCACATACTTTTGATTATCCGTATCCAAAAGCAGTTTCGGTTTCAGCAGAAGATCAAGGAATGGAATATCCGATGATTTGCTGGAATTACGGTCGTCCAGACGAAAATGGTGTAACAAGCAAAGAAGTTAAAAACGGAATGATTGGTGTTGTAATTCATGAAGTTGGACACACTTTCTTCCCAATGATTGTAAATTCAGACGAGCGTCAATGGACTTGGATGGATGAAGGTTTAAATTCATTTTTAGAATATCTGGCAGAGCAGGAATGGGATTCAAATTTCCCTTCAAGAAGAGGGCCGGCGAAAAATATTGTTCCTTATATGAGTGGTGATCAAAAGTTTTTGGAGCCGATTATGTCGAACTCAGAAACGATTCATCAATTTGGGAATAATGCTTACGGGAAACCAGCTACAGGACTTAATATTTTGAGAGAAGTGGTGATGGGAAGAGAATTATTCGATCACGCATTCAAAACGTATGCAAACAGATGGAAATTCAAACACCCAACTCCAGAAGATTTCTTCAGAACTATGGAAGATGCTTCTGCAGTAGATTTGGATTGGTTTTTTAGAGGATGGTTTTATTCAACTGATTTCGTAGATATCGGAATTAAAGAAGTAAAACAATATTATGTTTCAGAAAACCCAACCACTGATCTTAAAAATGTAAAAGTGAGAAAAGGCCGTTTCGGATTTGAAAAAGGACCTTTCGTTTATCTTGTTGCAGGAGATAACACAGAAGTTAGTGCGTCTTCTAAAAAAGCTTTAAAAATTGAAGATATTAAACCTTTGGCAGATTATGTAAACCAAACTTTTACAGCTGAAGAAAAAGCTAGTATAAAATCGCCTAAATATTTCTACGAAGTAGAATTTAATAAACCAGGCGGAATGATTATGCCGATTTTAGTTGAGATTACGTATGAAGATGGTTCAAAAGATAATTACAAATATCCTGCTCAAATTTGGAGAAAAGGTAATGAATCTGCAAGAAAAGTTTACGCTACAACAAAAGCAATTAAGAGTATTCAAATTGATCCGCGATTACTAACAGCAGATATTGACGTGACCAATAATGCATGGCCAAAAGTAGAAACGAAGTCAAAATTTGACTAAATAAATAAAAAGAAATGCTGAAAAAGTTCATCTGGTTTGAGAATGCCAGATGAACTTTTTCTTTTTATAAATGTATTTTAAAGGACTTTTTAAGTTAATTTTAAAACTCTAAGCTGCAAAATTTAATATCTTTGCGACAACAAAAATAAAAGTTATGTTTGGTATAGGAGGAGGAGAATTAATTTTCATACTGTTTATAGTGCTAATGCTTTTCGGTTCTGATAAAGTGCCGGAAATTGCCCGTACGATGGGAAAAGCTATGGCGCAGTTAAAAAATGCAACCAATGATATTAAAAGTGAAATTCAAAAAGGAGCAGAGGCAAATGGTCTTGATTCTAAATTTTTGAATGATATTACTGGAAATATCAATGCAGAAATTAATAATGCGAAATCTAATTTACTTGGAGATACAGGAAATTTATTAGGAGAAACAACTAATGAAATCGAAAAGGTAAAAGAAGATATTGATTCGCTTTCCGGACCTATTAAACGCCAAAGATAATGCTTGAAACAATAAAGGAGTTAGATAAAAATCTCTTAATATACCTTAACGGATTAGGATCTGAAACTTATGATGGTTTGTGGCTGTTTATTACAAATCAGTTGTATTGGACACCATTTTTTTTATTTCTGTTCTATCTTATCTATAAAAAAGTTGGTGGAAAACAAACATTGTATTTGTTGCTTTTTATTGCCATTTTGATCGCTTTTACAGATCAGACTTGTAATTTGTTTAAACATACTTTCCAACGTTTACGTCCTTGTAATGATCCTGAAGTAAACACTATTATTAGAGTTGTTCAGGTTAGAAAATCTTTTAGCTTTTTCTCTGGACATGCTGCAAATACAATGGCAGTAGCGACTTTCTTATTTTGGGTTTTAAGACGTTATTTTAAATATATTGGCTTCCTGTTTCTATGGCCTTTAATTTTTGCTTACAGCCGAATTTATTTAGGATTGCATTTTCCAGGCGATATTCTTGCTGGATATTTCTTTGGAGCACTTTTCGGATCACTAATTTATCTAGTGTACAGAAAGTTGAAACCACAATATTTTCCAGGATAAGTTTTTTTTAAAAGATGCTAAGGTTCTGAGATACTAAGATTCTAAGTTTTTCTTTTAACTTGTTATGAAGTTTACATGAATTGCCTCCAGATTTATCTGGAGGTTTCTAAATAAAATAGAAAAGGCTTTAGCCAAATACAACTCGTATTTTGGCTAAAGCCTTTTCTTTTAGATCAATATTATATCTCCAGCTAAAGCTGGAGGCAATTCATATAAATTTTTATGTGTAGTTAAAAAAAAACTAATTTAGAATTGTTTTTTCGCTCCATTCTAATCCATTTGGAAGTTGTTGTCTACTAAATTCGATATGAATAACTCTTCTTCTTTCATTGTTTGTTGTTTTGTTTGATGCATGAAATAATAGTGGTTTCATAATCATAATACCTCCTTTTTCAACTTCACAAATTGTTTCTTTTTCATTTTCAAAATCAAGATTTTCAATTCTTAAAACTCCTTTTGAATGGGAATTGTTGATTACTTTTAAAGCTCCGTTGTCTTTTGTTGTGTTGTCAATATGAATTCTGATTGTGAAATTATTTTCTAGTATTTCTGTAGGAGGTTGAACCGCAAATTGGTTTTGTTTTACGGTCCAGTTTTCAAAATTTTCTATTTCAATTTTTTGATTAACAGAAATTGTCAAATCTTGATGGTAAGCTACAAACCAATTTGATTTTTCTGGTTTATCGAAATAGATTGATTTCGTTATAAAAAAGCCTTCACCAAATGTAGATTCAATAATGTTCTGTAAGTTTTTATTAAAAATAAACGCTAGAGTTTCAGGTACTTCTTTATGAAATTGTCTAATCGCAAATAAATCCTGAGATTTTCTGAAAGTAGCATTTTCTTGATTATTTGCAGTTTTGTTTTCAATCAGCGAAATTATATTTTCAATTTCATTTTCTGTAAAAACATTATTTATTATTGAAAAACCTTCGGTATCAATTTGATTTAAATAACTCATTTTAATTACTTTTAAACATAAAAAGAAAACTTAGAATCTTAGTATCTCAGAACCTTAGCACCTTAAAAATTATAATACTCTAGAAACTGTCAATCCATCACGAATTGGCAATAAAACCGTTTCTACGCGAGGATCATCTTTTAAAAGCTGATTGTATTCTAAAAGTACTTTTGTACTTACATCATTTGGATGAACTGGTTCCAGAATTTTTCCGCTCCACAAAACATTATCCGATAAAATAATACCGCCTTTATTCATTTTCGGAACAATCATTTCCCAATAGTTGAGGTAGTTTTCCTTATCTGCGTCAATAAAAACCAAATCAAATTTTACATCTAAATCTGGAATAATATTCACTGCTTCACCCAAATGCTGAAAAATTTGTGTTCCCCAAGGCGATGCGTCAAAATATTTTCTTTGAAAATCTACCAATTCCTCTTTGATGTCAATAGTATGTAATTGACCATTTTCTTGCATTCCCTCACATAAACATAATGCTGCGTAACCTGTGTAAGTTCCGATTTCGAGGATGTTTACCGGGCGAATTAGTTTAGAAAGCATACTCAAAACACGACCTTGAAAATGTCCACTTAACATTCTTGGTAAAAGTATTTTTTGGTAGGTTTCTTTATTGAGTTTTGCTAATAATTCTGGTTCATTTTCAGAATGTTGTTCGATATAATCTTCTAATTCTTGTGATATGAAATGCATGTTTGTATTATCTTCTGATTTGAAGGCAAAAATACAAAAAATATTGGCTAACTATTTTGCATAAAAAAACCATTCGTTTTGGCGAATGGTTTCTCTTTTAATTTTAAAGAAGACTATTTTTTCAAGGCTTCATTTACATCTTTTGCTGTTTTTACAGTTCCGTCTTTTGCTGCTTTTGCTGCATTTTCAACTTTTTCTGCACCTTTTTTAGTAGCATCCTTTACATCAGTTGCTGTTTTTTTAGCAGCATTTTCAACATCATTTGCTGCTTTTTTAGTTGCGTCTTTCACGTCTTGAGCTGCAGTTTCTGTAGCGTCTTTTGCTTTAGCCGCCGCACTTTCTGCTTTACTAACAGCACTGTCTTTAACTTCTTCGATATCTGTTGTTAGAGAGTCAACTCTGTTTCCAAGTGTTAATTCGTCTTCTGCAGGTTTGTTTTCTTTTTTCTCGCATGATTGAACAGCGAATGCTAATAATGCGATAACAGCTAAACTTAAAATCTGTTTTTTCATAATTTCAATTTTTTTTAGGTTGATAAAACTTAAAGGTTAAATGGCTGAAAAATAAAAATACAAATTTTAAAATGATTGAGCTCTTTGTAAGATTATTTTTCTTTCGAGAGCAAGACAATTCTTGTGCCAAAAAATTTCAATTTTGAAATATGATGATAATTTTTTTTAATTTTTATATAAGCTGAAATTAATCACGATATCATCTTTGACTTTAATTAATCCAGCCATTTTAACCGGAGCCTCTAATTCGATATCTGAGAATTTTAGATTAAGTGTCCCTTGGATTTTATCGTCAGTATTGTATAAAACGAAATCTTTGTATTTTAAGGTTTTGTCTGTGATATAAAAGTTGAGTCTGCATTTGTAATTTTTACCGTCTCTTTTTATTTCTGAAATGCTAACGGTGCTATTCGGGAATTTTTTCACTTTTATAGTTCCTTGTAAATCTTTCGTCATTATTTTATTACCACAATCAAAGTTTGACATTTTAATATCTGTGTTGAAAGCGTTTTTTTTGACTGAGTTTACATAAACTGTATCCTTTATAGGAAAGGTGTTAGAGCAATTGTATTTTCCAACGGTAGATAGTCCTGTGATTTCTATTTTAATTTTATTTATTACCACAGCGGTATCTTCTGGAAAAAAAGTGGGTTTAGCACTTCCTAATAAAAAGAATGTTGCTAAACCCATAATTAATATTGAAAATCTAGTTTTCATTTTCTTTTATTTACATTAGAATGCAATTACAGCTTCGAATACTAAACCATTAAATTTTCCACCGTAAAAGTTATTAAGATTTCCAGTTGCAGGATCTCCTGTAAATTGTGAATAATTTTTATAGTTTTGATTCACATAATTTAATTTGGCTAAGATGTTTTTAGTCATAAACCAACCAGCACTTGCTTCAAATTTATCTACAGTAACCTCCTTAGCATCAGCATTAGATAATTTTCCAGATACGGTATTGTATTTTCCTCCTAGATAGAATTGTTCTGTTTTTCCAAATCTATAAATAAGCTCTGAAGCATATTGATTAGCCGTACGTTTATCATCAGTTCCAGCTTTGTCTCCTCCTGAAGCCAATTCTATAGTTCCAAAGAATTCAAGTCCTTTGTATTTTACAAAAGGGTTGATCATATATGTTGTAGCCCAATTTTTGAAATTAGGGTTGAACGTTGCCTCTGGAGTAGATGTTTTGCTAAAAGTAGTTGCAACATCGGTCGTAGTTGTAGAGATAACAGTACCATTGGCATCGGTTTTAGTAATGGTGTTTTTATAAGGATTATTATTCAAAATACCCCAATAACCAAATCCTGATCTATTGGCAGAGTATATATTTGCGTTACCAAGATTTGCATTATGGTAGTAAGAACCCGTAAGTCTTATTCTTAGATCTTGATTAATTTGTTTGTCATAACCAAATTTAGCTAAGATTGAAGGACTATGTGTCGTATTCGTGTTTGGCCCAGCAGTATAAAAAATTTCTTCATTACTTTGATTTAAATTACCATTTGTAACCCCTAACATACTAACCCATCCACTTCTGTTGTAGTAAACCTCCATACCCATTTCTGTAGTGAAAGAATACATAATGTTATTTCCAACAAAAGCATTTCGGATTGTATTACCATTATCAGACCCTCTAAAGTGAGCATCACCAAAATTGTTCTCCATTTGTCCAATCTTAATTGTAGCGTATTTCATTACATCGGCAAGGAAATCTTTTTTAATGAAGTCTAATTTATCAATCTGTAAATATCCTCCTTTTACATAAGCATCATTGTGGTGTCTTGAAGCTAAATAAACATCTAAATTTACTCGTACACCATCAAACAATTGAGCACCAAGATATAGATCAGCTCCAGGAAGAGTAAAATTGTTTTCAGTATTCATCAAACGGTATCCGGTGATTGTTCTAGTAGTGGTTCCAGCGGCTGTAGTAGTCGTAGTAGTAATATTGTTAGGTTGATCGTTGAATGAATTTGTTGCTTGAAAATCCATGTTGAAAGCACCTCCAAGGTCAATACTAAGACCTTTAAATTCTCTATTGTCTTTTTGAACATCAAAAACGTTGATACCGTCTTTTCCTCTAGAGATTTGGTTTTGCATATTTCCAAAGCTAACTTGTGCCTGGACAGCAAACGTACTGATTAGTGTAATAGCTAGAATATAAATCTTCTTCATGGCGGTTATAAATTAAAGTTTAAATTAAATTTTAGTGTAAGGTCTTGTCCTGTTTTAATAGTTCCCAACATTGCGGTTGGAGATTTCATTCCGAAATCAGAAAACGTGATTTTATTAGTTCCCTGAAGGTTTAAACCATCTTTAGTAACTGTTGTTTTTACATTCGTTTTGTATACTTTACTAACTCCTGCAATTGTATAAGTTCCAGTTAATTCCCAAGTAGTTTCGTTTACTTTTTCTGCAGATTTCAGTACGTATTTTATGTTTTTGTTTTTATCAGTTTTTAGAGTTTCATACGCTACTTTATCCATGCTCTTTTTCTCGCTTTTTACGCTTTCGGCTAAGAGTGTAATTGCTAATGCATCAATGTCTGTAAGTTTTCCATTCGCTATATTAAGTGTCGCTGTTCCGGTTCCTGAAGCCGATTTCATTTCCCAGTCATGAAGTGTTGATGTACCTGCAACAGAAAAAGTTGATTTACTATCTAAAGTGTATGATTTTTGAGCTGTAGCTAAACTTGTGATTCCGAAAATTGCAACTACAAAGGCTATTAATTTTATTCTATTGGTTTTCATTTTGTATTGTGTTTTTGATTTAAAAATTAAGTTGATAACTAGGCCTGATTCTATTTTTAGTACTAAGAATGTTGTTTTAACTTGTATCAAAGTTCTGCCTATAAACTAGCTTGAGACATGATAAAAATCATTGTTAAAATTTTATTAAATAGGTATTTAATAACTACAACGTTTTCATTTTTCGTAAAATCGGTCAGGTCAATAAAATTGGGCAGGTATTTTTGATAAAATGTTATTTTTTAATTTTTGATTGTCTTTTTAACATAGAATTTTTATTTGTAAAATGTTAAAATTTAAGAGACAATAAATTTTATTTAGGTCAAAGTGATGCTGAAAAATACAGTAAGATCCTTTCCTGCTTTTACAACTCCAAGAGCAGCTTTTGGAGGTGTCATTTCAAAATCTCCAAAAGTAATTTGATTAGATCCCTGCAAAACAAAACTTCCTTTATTGCTAGTTATTCTGACTTGCGTTTTATATTCTTTGCTGACTCCCGCAATGGTATAAGTTCCCGTTAAAGTCCAGGTTGTTTCGTCTATTTTTTCAGCAGATTTTAAAACATACTCGATGTTTTTGTGCGTTTCTGTGTCCAAAGCTTCATAGGCCACTTTGTCCATACTTGTTTTGTAGCTTTTTAAACTTTCTGCCAGTAATGTGATATTTAAACTGTTTATGCCGGTTATTTTGGAATCTTTTATAGTTAAGATGGCAGTTCCAATTCCTTCTGTAGATTTCATTACCCAATCGTGGACGGTCGAAGTTCCAGCAACTTCAAAAGTTGAATTTGCATCGACGGTATACGATTTTTGAGCATTTGCCTGTAATGTCGTAGCTGTAAAGATTACGGTTAGTAAAATGGATTGAATTGTTTTCATTTTGATAAAGTATAGGTTAACATTGTTTTTGAAAGTTATATTTCACTTAGTGGTCAGAAATAAAACTTCTTTAAATTTCTTTGATCAAAATTATCGAGCATCGACAGGAAGTGAAATGATAAAAATCATAGCCGAAGCTTTATTAAATCAGTATAGTAAAGGTTGAAGAGATGAAGAGGATCTAATTTTTGAATTTTGTAAAAAACATGTTTATATTTAATGTGTTGTTTTTTAGTGTTTTGAATTTAATCTTTAAAGCAAAATCTGATTTTGTAAAACTCAGTAAATAGATGCCCATATGCGTTTTTAGCGAGATAAACCTTTGAAATATTGATGATTTTCTTCTGTTTTTTGATTCTATGATTAACGAATACATCTAAAAATCAAGAAAAAACAACAAAAGTGATTAACTTTGCAGCATGCAAATGGAGAAAAAAGACATACGAGCCTTATCAAAAGAACAACTTCGAGATTTTTTTGTTGAAAACGGAGACAAAGCTTTCCGTGGAAATCAGGTTTATGAATGGTTATGGAGCAAAGGTGCTCACAGTTTTGAGGATATGACAAATGTGGCTAAAACCACGAGGTCTATGCTTGAAAATAGTTTTGTTATCAATCATATTAAGGTTGATACCATGCAGAAAAGTAGCGACGGAACAGTAAAAAACGCAGTAAGACTTCACGACGGACTTGTGGTTGAATCTGTTTTAATTCCCACAGAAACGAGAACTACAGCTTGTGTATCAAGTCAGGTTGGTTGCAGTTTGGATTGTAATTTCTGTGCAACAGCAAGATTAAAAAGAATGCGTAATCTAGAACCTGGCGAAATTTACGATCAGGTTTTGGCTATAGATAAAGAAAGTCGTTTGTATTACAATCACCCGCTTTCGAATATTGTTTTTATGGGAATGGGAGAGCCTTTAATGAATTACAACAATGTCATTAAAGCAATCGATATGATTACTTCTGAAGAAGGTTTAGGAATGTCTCCAAAACGAATCATGGTTTCGACTTCAGGAATTCCTAAAATGATTAAAAAAATGGCAGATGATGATGTCAAGTTTAAGCTGGCAGTTTCTCTGCATTCTGCTATAGACGAAACTCGCGCACGCATTATGCCTTTCAGTAAAAACTTTCCTTTGAAAGATTTAAGAGAAGCGCTGGAATATTGGTACAGAAAAACCAAAAGCAAAATTTCTTACGAATATGTGGTCTGGAAAGGAATCAACGACGATAAAGCTTCGGTTGATGCTTTGGTAAAATTCTGTAAATATGTGCCATGTAAAGTCAATTTGATTGAATATAACCCAATTGATGATGGTGAATTCCAGCAAGCTTCAGAAGAATCAATTATGGCTTACATAAAGGCATTAGAAAATATTGGAGTAGTGGTTAAAGTAAGACGTAGTCGTGGAAAAGATATTGATGCGGCTTGTGGACAATTGGCAAATAAGAAAGCTTAATTTTTTTAAAACATTACATAAAATAAAAAAAGCATTAAAAACAAGTCAATCTTGTTCTTAATGCTTTTTTCTTGGGCAAAAAGGATGTTATTTTTTCAAATTTACTTCTTCTGTAACTCCGTCTTTTGTTACTTTAGCAAGCATATCGCATTCTCCGTTTCCGTAATCTATAGTTGCCAAAGCACCATTTTTGGTAATAGAAACAATTCCTTTTACTGCAAAAGATTTTCTGCAAGAAGCGTTAAATTCTAAAGGAGTTGTAATTTCTGCAGAGAAAGTATCACCGTTAGGGAAAGTTGTAGTGCCGCTTCCAGTTACAACGAAAGCATTATCATCCCAGTCAAACCAAGTGTCGTAGCCAGAAGTCATTTCTTTAATTAAGGTTCCTTTTCTTGTATAGACTTTTCCGTCATCAAAAGTAATGGTCAAATCTATTGCAGCCGTAGAAACAGGGTGAGGCGTTACCAGTATATTGGTTTCTTTAATTGTTCTTACAATACTTTTGCTGCCCTGAATTTTTTTACCATTATGATAAAACCCTTCAAAAGTATAGCTTATCGTTTGTGTAGAAGAAGTAAAGTCATTTGAGAAAGAAACGACCATTTTTCCTTTTACAGTATTTCCGTTGTTTAAAGTACAGCCTTCAACACCAAAATCAACAGTTTTTGTCCAAGTATTATTGGTTAAAACCGTTGTAATTGTGGCACAGCTTGGCAAGAAATTTTTAATAGGTCCGCCAGGTTTTGAATTTACATTTAGTTGAGCGCTAAACTGATCTTCAGCAATATTGGTAACATCTTCAACAGAAGCATCGATTGTAGAGTTGGTTATGATCTCTTCATTCGTAATTGCTTTTGCTGATCCTGATCCGTCATTTGTTTTTTCATCAGAACTACAGCCGACAAAAAAAGACATTGTAATAAAAGTGCCAATTAATAAAAATTTTGTTTTCATAAATAAATAGTTTGGGTTATTTTTTAATTAATGAATTCAAATCAGTATTAGTTAGAACTATTTTTGGTGTTTTTTTTCAGGTTAAGAGATAAATTATTTAAATCCTAACTTAAAATACACAACGTAATTTTATTTAAAATAGTATATTTGAAGTCTAAATGAATATTACGTCTCAAATAAAGCAGCCTATTTTTAACGAAATGGAACTCTTCGAAAAGAAGTTCCATGAATCGATGACTTCAAAGGTTGCATTACTTAATAGAATCACCTATTATATCGTAAATCGTAAAGGAAAACAAATGCGTCCGATGTTTGTTTTTCTGACTGCAAAAATGGTTTCTGGAGGTACAGTAAACGAAAGAACTTATCGTGGGGCTTCGGTAATTGAGTTGATTCACACGGCAACTTTGGTACACGATGATGTTGTAGATGATAGTAATCGCCGTCGCGGATTTTTCTCCATCAATGCGCTTTGGAAAAACAAAATTGCCGTTTTGGTTGGAGATTACTTATTGTCTAAAGGTCTGTTGCTTTCTATTGACAATGGCGATTTCGATTTATTGCGTATTATTTCCGTGGCCGTTCGTGAAATGAGCGAAGGAGAATTGCTTCAAATAGAAAAAGCAAGAAGACTGGACATCACCGAAGATGTTTACTACGAAATCATCAGAAAAAAAACGGCGACGCTTATTGCAGCTTGTTGTGCGCTTGGCGCGAAAGCCGTAATTGAAGATGATATTCAGGTAGAAAACATGCGTAAATTCGGTGAGTTGATTGGAATGGCATTTCAAATCAAAGACGATTTATTTGATTATAGCGAAGAAGCCATCGGAAAACCAACCGGAATAGATATTAAAGAACAAAAAATGACTTTGCCTTTAATTCATGTTTTAAATACTTGTACTCCACAAGAAAAAAAGTGGTTGATAAACTCCATCAAAAACCACAACAAAGACAAAAAACGCGTAAAAGAAGTAATTGCCTTTGTAAAAAATAATAATGGTTTGGCTTACGCCGAAAATAAAATGGTCGAATTCCAGCAAGAAGCACTTGCATTACTTCAGAACTTTGACGATTCAGAATACAAAGACGCTTTGACTTTGATGGTGAATTACGTTATCGAAAGAAAAAAATAATCTTTTTTAATTAGAAAATTTGTCAATTAGATAATTGTTTTACTTTGTTGTAAATCAGTTATATATTCTATTGGTTGGAATTTGGAATTTATTTTTTTTAGAAAATTTTTCATTTCCATGCAACCATTTTAAATCGACAATCGTCTATGCTAATAGAAGTCTGTTTCTAAAACCAAAAACCAAAACCAAAAGCTTATTAATGAAAATTATTTCGTTACATCAAGAAGAAACCAAAATCATAAAGTTGGCTGTCGAGAACAATCGTCAAGCGCAACAACAGATTTACGGTAAGTATTCTGCAAAAATGTTAAGTGTCTGTCGACAATACATAAAAGACATTCAATTGGCAGAAGATGTAATGATAACGGCTTTCATGAAAGTGTTTACAAATCTAAAAAACTTTGAACACAAGGGAAGTTTTGAAGGCTGGATCCGCCGAATTATGGTTAACGAATGCATTTCGTATTTAAGAGTTCAGAAAAAAGTAAAATTTGCTGAAGATGAATTTTTTATAGAAGAAAGCTTTAATGAAATCGACAGTCAATTTACAGTAGAACAAATTCAGTATTTAATTGATGCTTTGCCAGATGGCTATAAAATGGTTTTCAATTTATATGCGATTGAAGGTTACAAACACAATGAAATTGCCAAGATGTTAGGAATTAATGAAGGAACATCAAAATCGCAGTTATCACACGCTAGAAAAATGCTCCAAACACAAATTACTATTTTAAAAAAACAAGATAATGGAACCGAATAATTTTGAAAAGGATTTCCGTGACAAACTAAATCAACGTGAAATCGAGCCAAGCAACAAAGCCTGGGATCGATTAGACGCGATGTTGAGTGTAGCAGAAGAAAAGAAAACAATTAAACTTAATTCTAAAAAATCAAAAAGAAAATGGTTGTACATAGCAGCCAGCTTCGTCGGATTTTTATTGGTTGGAACTCTTTTTTTTAATCAAAATAAAAATGAAGTTAAAACGCCGGAAACTGTCATTGTAGAAAAAGAAACTGAAACCCAGAAAGAATCGGTTACACAACCTGTTTTAAATAGTGTGGATTCTGTAAAAACGGAAACTGCGATTGCAGAAAAAACTTCGGAAGAAATTGTAAATAAAAACAAAAAAAACAATTCAGAACCTTCTGAGAAAATTTCAAATAAAATCATTAAAAATGAATCAAATCAAGTAGCGGAGTCTTCAATCATCATCAAAAACAATCAGGAAAAACAATCAACAAACAATCAAAACGTAATTGCTGAAACTTCTAAAAAAGAAAATGTCGATCAGTTGTTAGAAGCGGCAGAAAATAAAGTTGTAGCTCAAAATCCGATCAAAAAATCAAAAGTAAAAATCAATGCTTCTGATTTGTTAAATCAGGTAGACGGCGAATTGGAACTTTCTTTTAGAGAAAAAGTGATTACAAAAGTGAACAAAAACTTGCAAGATGTGAAAGTCGCTTTATCTAACAGAAATCAAAAAGAATAGAATTCACTATTAACAATTTACCATTAAACAAAATCATCATCAATCAACAATCATTTAAAAAAAACAATCATGAGAAATTTTACCATTTACCTTATACTTTTCTTCTTTTTAATAGTGAGTAAAGTAGTAGGACAGGAAACCTTTGAATCTAAAGCTAAAGCAATTGCAAATAAAATTGAGAAAATAACCAAAGAAGAAAAAGAAGCTTTAAAAGAAGAAATTGAAGCTGTAAATGTTCAATTATCTGAAGGCAAAATAACGCAAGAAGTTGCTGAAAAACGTAAAAAAGAATTGGCAGAAGCAAGAGCAGTTATTATTGAAGAAAAAGTGACTTTGGCTCAAAATGAATTAAATGATTTAGTTCAGGCAAAAGTAGACGGAAAAATTAAAGAAGATTCTTCTAAAGTTTACATGATTCGTTTCAATCATAAAAAACGAGACAGAGATTCTATTCACGGCGAAAAAAGAACAACTTCTCAATTTGTATTTGCAATGGGATTGAATAATACATTGTCTGACGGAAAACTTCAGGATTCAAATTACCGTTTTATGGGTTCGCATTTTTACGAATGGGGCTTTACATATAATTCTAGATTAATGAAAAATGATAATCTGCTTCACGCAAAATACGGACTTTCTTTAATGTACAACAATATCCGCCCAACAGATAATAGAAGTTTTGTTGTAGATGGCGATCAGACTAATCTGGTTGAAAATCCAGTTCATTTAACAGAGTCTCGATTTAGAAATGTGTATTTGGTTGCACCAGTACATTTAGAATTTGATTTTACAAGACCACAGGAAAACAACGGAAAAACCTATTTCAAAACACACAAAAGTTTTCGTTTCGGAATTGGTGGTTATGCAGGGGTGAACGTAAAATCGAAACAGATTTTAAAGTTTGAAGAAGAGGATTTAAAATACAAAACCACAATTAAAGGAGATTACAATGTGAATAATTTCGTTTATGGTCTGAGTTCTTACATTGGTTACAGAGAATTAAGTTTATATTTTAAGTACGATTTGAACCCACTGTTTCAGAATAATCTAGTAAAAGAGAATAACATTTCGTTAGGACTTCGAGTAGATTTAAACTAAAACTTGGGCGTTTAGTAGCAGAAAAAGCATCTCTTTACGAGGTGCTTTTTTTGGTTTAAAATGATTAAAATTCCAACAAGATTTACGTATTTTTGCAAGCTCTCAACTTTTAAAATTTAATACGCCTTGATTTCACAAAATACCATAGATTCTGTTTTTGAAACTGCTCGAGTAGAGGAGGTTATTGGTGATTTTGTGAATTTGAAACGTGCGGGAAGTAATTTTAAAGGGCTGAGTCCATTCTCAGATGAGCGTTCTCCATCGTTCATGGTTTCTCCTGCAAAAGGAATCTGGAAAGATTTTAGTACAGGAAAAGGTGGGAATTCTGTTAAATTTTTAATGGAACATTCGCAATTTACATATCCTGAAGCCATTCGTTATTTAGCTAAGAAATATAATATTGAAATAGAAGAAACAGAGCAATCTGAAGCAGAAAAGGCCAATACAGATCTTCGTGAAAGTATGTATTTGGTTTCTGAATTTGCAGCTAAATATTTTCAGGATGTATTGATTAATTCGGAGGAAGGTAAAGCAATTGGTTTGTCTTATTTTAAAGAAAGAGGATTTACCAATGAAACCATCAAAAAATTTAATTTAGGATATTCTCCAGAAACTTGGGATGCTTTGACAAAAGAAGCTTTAGGGAAAGGATATAAATTAGAATTTTTAGAAAGTACAGGTTTAACTATTGCAAGAGAAGACCGTCCTTTTGACCGATTTAAAGGTCGTGTAATGTTTCCGATTCAAAGTATGTCGGGACGTGTTTTGGGTTTTGGAGGACGTATTTTAACCAATGATAAAAAAGCAGCAAAATACCTGAATTCACCAGAAAGTGATATTTACCATAAAAGTAAAGTCCTTTACGGAATTTATCACGCCAAGCAATCTATTGCCAAACAAAACAATTGTTATCTGGTAGAAGGTTATACCGATGTAATTCAGTTTAGTCAGGCCGGAATTGAAAATGTTGTGGCTTCTTCGGGAACCGCTTTAACTCCGGATCAAATTCGTTTAATCAATCGTCTAACGCGAAATATTACCGTTCTTTTCGATGGAGATGCGGCGGGTTTACGAGCGGCCATTCGAGGAATCGATTTGATTCTGGAAGAAGGTATGAATGTTCGTGTTTGTTCTTTTCCTCAAGGAGAAGATCCAGACAGTTTTGCACGAAAAAATTCTCACGACGATTTAGTAGCGTATTTAGAAAACAATAGTAAAGATTTTATACAGTTTAAAGCTTCCATTTTAATGGGAGAAGCCAAAAACGACCCCATAAAAAAGGCCGATCTGATTCGTGATATGGTAACGAGTATTTCTAAGATACCAGACCGTATTCAGCGAGAAGTATACATTCAGGAATGCGCCCGAATTATGGATATTTCAGAACAGGTTTTGGTAAGTACTTTGGCGCAGCTTATTCAAAAAGATATTGCCGAGGCCAATAAAAAACAAAAACAAGAACAAAAGCCTTTTGAGGTTGTTAGAAACAATCCTCCGCAAGCGGGTACATTTTCTGGAGGAGATCCAGAAGATCCAAGGACAGGACCGCCAGAAGGTTATGACTATCCTGGAGATTCAGGATATTATCCGCCAGAGCAAACACAAAAAGTAGATATTTTATATGGTTTTGAAAGGAAAATCATAGAGATCTTGTTGTTGTATGGAAGTGTTGTTGAAAATTTTGAAGATGTTTTTTTAAAAGCAGATGAAGAAGGCAATGTAAAAGAGGTTTCTGAAAAACGAGAATATAAGGTATTTGAAAAGATTTATCTAAGTCTGCAAGAAGATGAGGTAGAACTTTCAAATGATTTATTTAAAAATATTTACAATAATATTATTGATTTCTATAATCAGAATGAGACGTTTAGTTTAGATAAATATTTGATGCATCTAGAGCCTGAGTTTGCGCAGGAAGTTACCAATATTTTAATGGAAGATGAAAGGTTAACCATTCATAATTGGGAGGGACAAAATATTTTTCCAAAACATAAATCTGAAACGATTGAACTGAATGTTTCGGATACCATTTTCTCTATGCGATGGTATTTGGTGTCGGGGATTATTGCAGAATTAAAAAATTCACTTTTGAATGATCCTCAAGAAGATAATTCAGAGGTTTTAGGTATGGTTGTCGATTATTCAAAGTTGCTGAATAATTTTTCAAAAAAATTAGGACGTGTAGTTGTGCCTTATCACTAAAAAGGAAAAAACTCTATCTAGTCTGAATAATCAAAAAAGATAGAGTTTTTATAGTTTCTAGATTTCTTAAAAAAATCTTCGAATTGTAATTAAATAATTTCTAAAGTCTTCGCTTTGTTAACCAAGTCAACTAAATTAGTAACATTTAATTTAGTTAATAATCTCAGTTTGTAAGTACTGATCGTTTTTTCGTTCAGATTTAAGATTTTAGAGATTTCATTGTTTTTCTTACCATCACTTAAATAACGTAAAACCTCGATTTCACGGTTAGAAAGTTTTCTGTACAGACGCTCACTTTTGCTTTGTTTCGCAATAAGGGCCATGTTTTTGCGTACTGTTTCGTTGATGATAATTTTTCCTTCGTGTACTTTAATAATAGAATGACCTAATGTTTCAAGTTTTTCTGTTTTGTGTACATACCCAGAAACTCCTGCTTTAATTGCGTTTGGAGCATACATTTGCTCTGCAAGATCACTGAAAATAACAATTTTTGTTTTTGGGAAATTTTTCAAAATTGATTTGATTTCGAAGATGCTTGAAAGACCTTCTAGTTCTAAATCTAATATTAGAATGTCGATTTCCTTCGTCTGAAGGATATCTCTAACCATTGAAAAATTGCCGACATTGGCAACAATTGAAATTTGATCGTGGTCTTTGAAGTAAGACTTAACGCCAAAGTGCGTAACAGGATGATTGTCTGCTAGACATACTTTAATCATAATTTTTACCTTTTTTAGAATTGTTCATGTTTTTGGAGTGGTAAAATTAATAAATAAATTCTGTAATATCTTTCTTAGAATGTTAAAATCTTTTATTTTAACGTTTTTGGTATCAAACAAACCGGAATTGGATCCATTTTATGCTTGTTGCTGGTGTTTAATCGTTTATAAATTTCAAATACAGATTTTTCTCTCCCTTCGAAGTCAGCTACCGTATTTCCTGACTCCGCGGCTAACATTGCCCATTCTAATTCGTCATAACTTGCACCTAATTGGTCTTCATCTGTACGGTTGTCTCCAAATAATCCGTCTGTAGGTGCAGCTGTTAAAATTGACTGTGGAATTTGCAAAAATTCTCCTAAAGCATATACATCTGATTTCATTAAATCGGCAATTGGACTCAAATCGACACCTCCATCTCCATATTTAGTGTAAAAACCTACTCCAAAATCTTCCACTTTGTTTCCTGTTCCGGCAACAAGTAAACCATGAATTCCTGCTAGATAGTATAGAGAAGTCATTCTGATGCGGGCACGTGTGTTGGCTAATGCTAAATTTACTTTTGCTTCGTCATCTGTTTTTGGAACAGCGCTCTTAAATGCTTCAAAAGTTGCTGTTAAATCGGTTTGAACATCAGTAACATTTGGAAAACGTTTTTTGAGTTGTTCAATATGCTCTCTTCCTCTTGAAACCTGACTTTCTGCCTGGTGTATTGGCATTTCTACACATAAAACTTTCAGTCCTGTCTGTGCACACAAAGTTGAAGTTACTGCAGAATCTACACCTCCGGAGATTCCGATTACAAAACCGTTAACTTTTGCATTGTTAGCGTATTCTTTTAACCACTCAACAATATGCGTATTTACTTTTTCTGTCTGAATTGTGCTTTTTTTAGCCATAATAGTTTAAGTTTTAAAGTGCAGGGATGTATATTTGCAGAATTATTTTGAGTATGCAATTACTTTAAATTCTGATAACACAAATCTAATTAAAATAAAATGAAAATTTATCGCTTAGCAGTGGTTCTATGCCTGTTTTTTTTGTCCTGCAACCAAAAAAGTAAGGTCGAAAAAGAAGTAGAAGAAATTCCTGTTGATATTAAAGTAGAGCGTTTTGATAAGGTGTTTTTTGAAACTAAACCGCAAGACCTTGCACAGGTAAAAAAGCAATACCCGTTCTTTTTTCCAGCTGGCAATGATGACAGTGTTTGGCTTCAAAAAATGAATGATCCGATCTGGAAAGAAGTTTATGATGAGGTACAGAAAAAGTACAGTAATTTTGAACCTGTTCATAAGGAGTTTGATGCGCTTTTTCAACATGTAAAATATTATTTCCCTAAAACTAAAACTCCAAAAGTAATTACTGTTATTGGAGAAATGGATTATAATGCAAAAGCAATTTATGCCGATAGCCTTGTAATTGTTGCACTGGAATTGTATTTGGGAAAAGAACATAAGTTTTATGAATTTCCGAATTATTTAAAACAGAATTTCGAGGAAAGACAGATTATGCCAGACGTGGTTTCTAGTTTCTCTTATCGAAATATTCCGGATTCTCCAGATAGAAGTTTAGTAGCACAAATGGTTTTTGAAGGAAAACAGCTTTATGCAAAAGATTTATTACTGCCAGATTATACCGATGCAGAAAAAATGGGATACACACCAGAGCAAATAAAATGGTGTGAAGAAAACGAAGGATATATGTGGCGTTATTTTATAGAAAATGAAATGCTTTACAGTGATGATCCAAAATTAAGAACACGATTTATGACACCAGCACCTTTTTCTAAGTTCTTTTTAGAAATTGATAATGATACTCCAGGTCGGGTAGGAGCTTGGATAGGCTGGCAAATGGTACGTTCTTACATGAAAAATAATAGTAATGTTTCTCTAGCAGATTTGTTTAAAACAGACGCAAAAGAAATCTTCGAAAAATCAAAATATAAACCTAAGAAATAATGGCAAATATAAACTCAGAGATTAAATTCAATATAGAATTAGATGAAAACCGTGTTCCTGAAAAATTAACATGGAGCGCACAAGACGGTGGTGTAAAAGCAGAAGAAGCAAAAGCGATCATGTTGTCTATTTGGGACAGCAAAGCAAAAGAAACAATGCGTATCGATTTATGGACTAAAGATATGCCTGTAGACGAAATGAAAATTTTCTTTCACCAAACGTTAGTGGCTATGGCAGACACTTTTAAACGTGCAACAGACGACGAAAAAATGTCTGATACCATGAAAGATTTCTGTGATTATTTTGCAGAAAAACTAGAATTGACAAAATAAAAGAAAGTTTTAATTTTAAAAAATCCCAAATTCCAATCTTAAATTGAGGTTTGGGATTTTTTCGTATTTTGAAGCAAATTAGAACCAGAGAAAATATTTATAAATCGAATAAGTAAATTAAATAGTATGTTGTTTCCTTTTATTGTGAGTCTTGTTGGGCTATTTCTTTTACTCGCCAATGCTATAAGATTTTTGGTAACTTGCAAAGGCAGGGACATTTTATATCGTATTGCTGCCATTTATTTGGTTCTTTTATTTTGTGTCGAATTGTTCTGTAATATTATAGGTTTTTTATATCCTAATTCTAACTTTTTTCTTTCGCACTACTATTTTAATTTTCAATTCATATCTCTAAGCTTGTTTTTTTATAATGCTTTTTCGAATAGGATATTGAAGAGAATTGTGCTGATTGTGTTGGCTTCAGTATTGCTTTTTTTAAGCTTGCAATATTATAATAGTCCCTCGCTTTATTGGGAATTTAATTTGGTTGAAATTGCAATAACCTCTATTCCGTTACTGATTTATGCATTTTATTATATTGTATCAAATTTGAAAAACATCAAACACGATTATTTTTATTTCTGCAATGGACTGATTATTTATTTAACAAGTAGCGCAAGTATTTTTTTATCCGGAAATACAGATTCGGTAATTTTTACGGAACCATTTGTTTTGGATTTATGGTTTTTTAATTCTCTATTTTATATTTTATATCAGATTTTAATTTATAAAGAATGGAAAGCTTTAAACTTTATAAGAACAGCCAAGAAAAATCTTGAAAACAAAAAAGAAGATTGATTAATTTCCAAATAAAAAAATCCCAAATTCCAGTTGTCAAACTTGGAATTTGGGATTTTTTATTGCGTATTATTTGGAATTAAAATCCAGAATTGTTTTTAAAAACCTCCTGGTTTACTTCGTCTATATAAGATAGAAGATCTTCTTTTCCAATTGATTCTGTTGAAGAAGTTACAAAATATTGTGGCATTTCGGCCCAGTTATTAGCATACATCTGCTTTTTGTAGGCTGCTATATGAGAGTCAATTTTTGTTTTACTGATTTTGTCTGCTTTAGTAAAAATAATGCAAAACGGAATTTCGCTTTCTCCCATGTACGACATAAATTCAATGTCAATTTTTTGAGCTTCATGTCGAATGTCAATTAAGACAAAAGCACAAACCAGTTGTTCTCTGTTTTCAAAGTAATCGGTAATGAATTGTTGGAAAACAGATTTGGTCTTTTTAGAAACCTTGGCGTAGCCATAACCAGGTAAATCGACTAAAAACCAATTATTATTGATTTTGAAGTGATTTATTAATTGTGTTTTTCCGGGTCTGCTAGATGTTTTTGCTAAATTTTTATTGTTGGTAATCATGTTAATCAAAGATGATTTACCAACGTTTGATCTGCCTATAAATGCATATTCCGGCAAAAATTCAGTCGGGCATTTTGAAGCATCAGAATTACTGATAATAAATTCGGCGGTATTAATTTTCATGTCTTTTGTTTTTTAAAACCTCCTAAAAATCGAAAGGGTACTGCTATAATTTCTGCTCAGTAAGCCATTTTTCGAGAATTACATTGAATTCGTCTGGATGTTCCATCATGGCTGCGTGTCCACATTTGTCAATCCAGTACAAAGTAGAATTTGGTAATAATTTATCAAACTCTTCCGCTACATTTGGTGGTGTTACATTGTCATTTTTACCCCAAATAATACAGGTTTCTACTGTCATTTTAGGTAAATCTTTTGCCATATTGTGACGAATTGCGCTTTTTGCAATCGTCAAAGTTTTGATTAATTTGATTCGGTCATTGGCGGTTGCATAAACTTCATCAATCAATTCGGGAGTTGCAATTTTTGGGTCGTAAAATACATCTTCAGCCTTCTTTTTGATGTATTCGTAATCGCCTCTTCTTGGGTAGCTGTCTCCCATTGCGCTTTCGTAAAGTCCAGAACTTCCAGTGATTACAAGTCCGGCAACTTTTTCAGGATAAAGTTTTGTGTGATATAATGCGATATGTCCTCCAAGAGAATTTCCTAAAAGAATTACTTTGTCAAAACCTTTAAAAGTGATAAAGTCTTTAACGTATTTCGCAAAACTTTTTACGTTCGTTTTTAGAATGCTTTGTGTATAGATTGGCAAATCCGGAATAACAACTTTATATCCTTTTGTCGGGAAATATTGTGCTACACCATCAAAGTTACTAAGACCTCCCATTAGTCCATGCAGAATAACAATTGGAGTTCCTTCTCCAGCTTCAAAATAGCTGTATTTGCCTTCTTTTTTATAGTGTTTGTCCATCTAATCTAATGCCAATTTCAATTTCGACAAATATAGGGTTTAATAAACAAAAATGAATTTTTGATACTGTTTTTTAACGACAATATTTGCTTTTCTTTTATAAAAGACTAAAAATCAGTAATTAAAGTAGGTTTTGCTAAATTATCTGAATGTTAAGAAAACTGCGTAATAATCAATTTTTTAAGAAAATTAGTCTATAATTTTTTTGAATGAATAACGTATTTAAGAATCTGTTAATTAATAGTTAAAGTATTGATTGATTGCGAATTATAGAAAGTGGTAGTAAAGTGGTTAAACTTATTAACAAAGTGGTATAAAGTGGTAAAATGTGGTATTTTTTTTTATATTTTTGCTGTATAACATGTTAACTAGTTTTTTTGAACACAATTGTTGGAACATATGAGTGTAAAGTCGATGCTAAAGGAAGGCTAATGATGCCTGCGCCTTTAAAAAAGCAATTGACTGCTTCTCTTCAAAGCGGATTCGTTTTGAAGCGTTCTGTTTTTCAGCAGTGTTTAGAATTGTATCCTATGGAAGAATGGGATTTGATGATGAAAAAAATCAACAAGCTTAATCGCTTTGTAAAAAAGAACAACGATTTCATTAGAAGGTTTACTGCTGGTGTTAAAGTGGTTGAGGTTGATGCATTAGGAAGATTGCTGGTTCCAAAAGATTTGGTAACGTTTGCGAGTATTTCTAAAGATGTTGTTTTTTCATCTGCGGTTAATATTGTAGAGATCTGGGATAAGGATTTATACGAAAAATCAATAAGCGGCGAAGATATGGATTTTGCAGATTTAGCCGAAGAAGTAATGGGAAATATTAATGACGACGAAGATGGAATATCATAATCCGGTTTTGCTTCATCCAACAGTTGATGGTTTAGATATTAAACCTGATGGTGTGTATGTAGATGTTACGTTTGGAGGCGGTGGTCATTCAAAAGAGATTTTAAAAAGATTAGGACCAAACGGAAGGCTGTTTGCATTTGATCAGGACGAAGATGCGCTTGCAAATGCATTGCCAGATGAAAGGTTTACGCTGATAAATGAAAATTTTAGGTTCATAAAAAGATTTTTGCGTTTTCACGGAGTAAAAGCGGTAGATGGAATCTTGGCAGATTTAGGAGTTTCATCTCATCAGTTCGATGTTCCTGAAAGAGGATTTTCGACCAGATTCGATGCTGAACTGGATATGCGAATGAGTCAAAAAAATGATTTGAGTGCGTACAGAGTGGTAAATGAATATGATGAACAAGATTTACGTCGTGTTTTTTTAGATTATGGAGAGTTGAAAAACGCACCGGTTTTAGCAAGAACCATTGTTGAGGCGAGAAGAGGTTATCCAATTAAGACAACAGACGAACTGAAAGACATATTGAAGAAGTTTTTGCCAGAGAAAGTAAGAAATAAAGTATTGGCTCAAATTTATCAGGCAATTCGAATTGAGGTCAATCAGGAGATGGATGTTTTGAAAGAGTTTATCGAGCAGTCTTTAGAAATTTTAAAACCAGGCGGAAGATTTTCTGTAATCTCTTATCATTCTTTAGAAGATCGTTTGGTGAAAAGATTTATTAAAAACGGAATGTTCGAAGGAGAACCTGAAAGAGATTTTTACGGAAACTTTTCAGTTCCATTTAAAACAATAGGAAAATTGATTGTTCCGGACAACGAGGAAATCAAGATTAATAATAGAGCAAGAAGTGCAAAATTAAGAGTCGCAGAAAAGCTATAATATATATTAAGGTAGGAAATAATGAAAAGTGGTGTGTTTAGCATATTAAAAGCAAGGTTTCTAATTCATGAAGATGCAGTAAAAAACTGGCGATTTATTGTTTTTATAATCCTGCTGGCCATTTTGATGATTGCTAATACACAGCGATACGAACAAAAGGTTTTTGAAATCGCAAAATTAAATAATGAAACAAAAGAACTAAGGTCTGAATTTGTAGATCGACGTTCAGAATTGATGAAGTTAAAAATGGAGTCTACTATTTCGGATAAAATGTTGGAAAAACAAATTTTCCCGTCGACAGTTCCTCCAGTAAAAATAGAAGTTAAAAAAGAACAAGAAAAAAGTTTCTTTAAAAGAATATGGCAGTAGAAGATAAACATATATCCTACAGAATTTACCTCGTAGCAGTTTTCATCTTTTTGATGGCAATTGCTATTGTCGTTAAATTAACCAATATTCAATGGGTTGATGGGGAGTATTACAGAAAACTGGCAAAACAGCGTACTGTGAGAAACTTTGTTATTCCTGCCAATAAAGGAAATATTTATTCTGCTGATGGAAGTTTACTGGCAACATCAATCCCGAATTATGAAATTCGTTTTGATGCAAAAGCTCCAAAAACAGAGACGTTTGAGAAATATGTAAAACCATTATCAGATTCTCTTGCGACCGTTTTGGATAAACCAAGCAGTTATTTTCAAAAAGAATTAAGAAAAGCGCGTGAGAATAAAAATCGTTATTATTTGATTGCTAGAAAGTTGAGTTATACAGAATATGTAAAAATTAAAAACTTTCCATTATTCAAGTTAGGCGCTTTTAAAGGCGGAATTATAGTTGAACAAGAAACCGTTAGAAAACATCCAATTGGTAAAATTGCTGAAAGAACTATTGGTTACGATAAAATTGATCCGGCAACTGGAGTAGAGGTAGGAAAAGGAATTGAGTGGGCTTTTAAAAATTACCTAAACGGAAAAGATGGTAAAATTTTAAAGCAAAAAATTGCAAAAGGACAATGGAAACCTATTCGCGATGTTAACGAGGTAGACCCAGTTGATGGCTACGATGTAATATCGACAATAGATGTTTTTATTCAAGACATTGCGCATCATGCCTTATTGAAACAGTTAGAAGATTACGAAGCAGATCATGGTTGTGTGGTGGTTATGGAAACGCAAACAGGACATGTAAAAGCAATATCGAATTTAGGAAGAGCAGAAGACGGATCGTATTACGAGACAACCAATTACGCTATTGCAGAGTCTCATGAGCCAGGATCAACATTTAAATTGGTTGATTTGATGGCGATTTTAGAAGACAAAGTTGCTGATACAAGTACAGTTTATGATAGTCACAATGGAGTAGTAAAATATTATGGAAGATCGGTACGTGAT
Source organism: Flavobacterium potami (assembly GCF_020026915.1). GTDB lineage: Bacteria > Bacteroidota > Bacteroidia > Flavobacteriales > Flavobacteriaceae > Flavobacterium > Flavobacterium potami. Next base: position 180,760 of record NZ_JAINUY010000007.1, read on the forward strand.
TCACATAATGGCGGTTACGGAAAAGTTTCATTGGCGCGAGGATTCGAACTTTCGTCAAATACGGTAATGGTTCAAGCGGTTTATAATGCTTATAAAAGCAACCCGTCAAAATTTGTTAATCATATTAATAGCTATGGGTTAAATAAGACATTAGGATTGCACTTTAAGGGAGAAGGAAGGCCGTATATCCCTCAGCCAGGAGACAAACATTGGTCGGGAACTACACTTCCGTGGATGGCTTTTGGATATAATGTTTCGGTTACGCCAATGCAGACTTTGGCATTCTATAATTCAGTTGCAAATGATGGAGTTATGGTAAAACCACAGTTTGTTTCAGAAATTAAAGAATGGAATAAAACGATCAAGAAATTTGATGTTGAAGTTATAAACCCACAAGTTTGTTCGCCTGAAACTTTAAAAAAGGTAAAAGCGGTACTGCTTAATGTGGTTAAAAAAGGTACAGGTTCTAAATTGTATTCGAAAGATTTTTCGATGGCAGGAAAAACAGGAACGGCTCAGATGAATTATGGAGGTAAAGAAGGGAAGTCGGCATTATACTATGCGTCTTCTTTCGTAGGATATTTTCCAGCAGATCACCCAAAATATTCTTGTATTGTGGTGGTTCACAAGCCAAATACAGCCAAAAATAATTATTACGGAGCAGACGTTGCGGGGCCGGTTTTTAAAAGAATCGCTCAAAAGATTTTTACCGATGCGCCTTCAACAAATAAAATTAAACAGCTGGATTCTAAAATTCCAAAACAAGAAATCAGCTATGATAAGTTTGATAACGAATCTAATAAGAAATTAAATCAGATTCCGAATTTAAAAGGAATGCCAGGAATGGACGCAATTGCTTTACTTGAAAACCTAGGTTTGAAAGTAAAAGTAAATGGAATGGGGAAAGTGAAGAACCAATCAATTCAAGCAGGAACCAGTATTAGCAAAAACGCAACAATTGTATTAGAATTATCGTGAAAGTATTAAAAGACATATTATATAAAGTAGCTATTGAATCTGTTAAAGGTTCGACCGATGTGGCTATTCAGAAAATAGAATTTGATTCTCGTAAAGTTGAGGCAAATGATGTTTTTGTAGCAATTCGCGGTTCACTTTCAGATGGGCATGATTATATTGAAAAAGCAATTCAGTTAGGTGCAAAGGCAATTATTTGCGATACACTTCCTGAAAATACAGTTGATGGGGTAACTTATGTTCAAGTAAAAGATACCAATACCGCTTTGGCTTTTATGGCTGCTAATTATTTTGAAGATCCATCTTCAAAACTAAAATTAGTTGGTGTAACGGGTACAAATGGTAAAACAACAATTGCTTCTTTACTGTTTCAATTGTTTCAAAAAGCAGGATTTAAGGTTGGGTTATTATCAACTGTAAAAATCGTAGTAGATAAAACAGAATATCCTGCAACACATACAACACCAGATTCTCTAACAATCAATCATTATTTAAATGAGATGATTGAAGCTGGAGTTACACATTGTTTTATGGAGGTAAGTTCACACGGAATCCATCAAAAACGTACCGAAGCTTTGCATTTTGTGGGAGGAATTTTCACCAATCTTTCACATGATCATTTGGATTATCATCCAACATTTGCTGAGTATAGAGATGTTAAAAAGTCATTTTTTGATTCCCTTCCAAAATCAGCTTTTGTTTTATCAAACATTGATGATAAGAACGGTTCGGTAATGTTGCAAAATACAGTGGCTAAAAAACTGACTTACGCTTTAAAGTCTTACGCAGATTATAGAGCACAGATTTTAGAAAGCCAATTGTCTGGATTATTATTGAAAATTAACGATAATGAAGTTTGGGTAAAACTAATTGGTACTTTCAACGCCTACAATGTTTTAGCGATTTATGGAACGGCTATAGAGCTTGGAATTGACAGTCTTGAAGCATTGCGTTTATTGTCAGATTTAGAGAGTGTTTCGGGTCGTTTTCAGTATATCGTATCAGATGGAGGAATTACCGCTGTTGTAGATTACGCACATACGCCAGATGCGCTCGAGAATGTTTTAAAGACAATAAATGACATTAGTACAAAAAATGAGCAATTAATTACCGTTGTGGGTTGTGGAGGAAATCGCGATAAAACGAAACGTCCGATTATGGCAAAAATCGCTTCAGATTTAAGTGATAAAGCGGTATTGACGTCAGATAACCCGAGAAATGAAGATCCAGAAGTTATTTTGGATGAAATGGAACAGGGAGTTGAGCCTCAGAATTATAAAAAAATGCTGCGAATTACAGATAGAAAACAAGCGATTAAAACAGCTTGTCAATTGGCAGAAGCAAAAGATATCATCCTAATTGCGGGAAAAGGTCATGAAACTTATCAGGAAATAAATGGTGTTCGTCATCATTTTGATGATATGGAAACAATAAAAGAGATTTTAGAGCAACTAAACAAATAATAATAAATTTTTAAGTTCAAATGCCACCAGAATTGGAATTTGGAGTTTCAAAATCGGAATTTAAAAAATAAGAAATATGCTGTACTATTTATTCGAATATTTTGATAAAACATTGGATGTTCCTGGAACAGGAGTTTTCCAGTACATCACATTTAGATCAGCTTTGGCATTTATGCTTTCGTTGCTTTTGTCAACTATTTATGGTAAAAGAATCATTAACTTTTTGCGTCGTCAGCAAGTAGGAGAGACTGTTAGAGAACTTGGTCTTGCAGGTCAAAATGAAAAAGCAGGTACACCAACAATGGGTGGATTGATTATCATTTTTGCAACATTGCTTCCGGTTTTGTTATTTGCAAGATTGCACAACATTTATATTGTCCTTTTGATTGTAACAACATTGTGGATGGGAACAATTGGTTTTGTAGATGATTATATCAAAATATTCAAAAAAGATAAACAAGGTCTTAAAGGTATATTTAAAGTTATTGGTCAAGTTGGTTTAGGAATCATCGTTGGAGCGGTTCTTTATTTTAATCCAGCTGTTACGGTAAGAACAGATACTGGTCGTACGGATGTTTTTAGAACTGCGACAAATACTACAGTGATATTGCCTGCGCCTATTGAAGAAAAATCTACAGCAACGACAATTCCTTTCGTAAAAAACAACGAATTTGATTACGCCGAGGTATTGTCTTTTATGGGAGATGGTTATGAGAAATGGGCTTGGCTGATTTTTATTCCGGTAGTAATTTTCATTATCACGGCAGTTTCGAACGGAGCAAATTTAACAGACGGAATCGACGGTCTCGCCGCAGGAACCTCCGCAATATCCGTCCTCGCTCTCGGGATATTTACTTTCGTTTCGGGAAATATTATTTTCTCCAATTATCTAAATATCATGTATATCCCAAATTCGGGAGAAATGACGGTCTTTATATCAGCCTTTGTTGGAGCTCTGATTGGGTTTCTTTGGTATAATTCGTATCCAGCATCTGTTTTTATGGGAGATACCGGAAGTTTGACCATCGGAGGAATTATAGCAGTATTAGCCATTGCAGTTCGTAAAGAAATATTGATTGTTTTATTCTGTGGAATTTTCTTGGCAGAAAGTGCTTCGGTAATTATTCAGGTAAGTTATTTTAAATATACTAAAAAGCGTTTCGGTGAAGGTCGAAGAATTTTCCTGATGTCGCCTTTGCATCATCATTACCAGAAAAAAGGATATCATGAAAGTAAAATTGTAACTCGTTTCTGGATTGTTGCTGTAATGTTAGCCATTTTATCAATCATTACCCTAAAACTAAGATAGATGAGACTAGTAGTTCTAGGTGGAGGAGAAAGCGGAGTAGGAACCGCAATCCTCGGAAAGAAACAAGGTTATGAAGTTTTTGTTTCTGATTTCGGAAAGATAAAGGAGAGTTACAAAGAAGTTCTTATTATTAATAAAATTCCCTGGGAAGAAGAGCAGCATACAGAAGATCTGATTCTAAATGCTGATGTGGTAATGAAAAGTCCAGGAATTCCAGAGAAATCCCCAATAGTAAAAAAGCTGGTTGCGGCAGGAGTAAAAGTGATTTCGGAAATCGAATTTGCGATGCCTTATACAGAAGCAATGACCATCGGAATTACGGGAAGTAATGGTAAAACTACCACCACAATGCTGACTCATCATTTGTTGAAATATGCAGGATTGAATGTGGGATTGGGAGGTAATATCGGAAAGAGTTTTGCCTGGCAAGTAGCCGAAAACAAATATGATGTATACGTTCTTGAACTAAGTAGTTTTCAATTAGACGGAATTATAAATTATAGGCCCGATATAGCCATCATAACGAATATCAGTCCGGATCATTTAGACCGATATGAATATAAGTATGAAAATTATATCAATTCGAAATTCCGAATAACGATGAACCAAACCGAAAGCGATTATCTTATTTACGATGCAGATGATGAAGCGAGTACAGAATGGTTAAAAAACAATAAAACAAAAGCAAAATTAATTCCTTTTTCATTGACGAAATCATTCGATGAAGGGGCTTCTATAAATAACAACAAAATGGAAATTAAGATCAACCAAGAAGAGTTTACAATGGACACAGAACACATTGCGTTAGAAGGAAAACATAATATGAAAAACGCAATGGCAGCAAGCTCTGTAGCAAAATTGATGCAAATTAGAAATGCAACAATTCGCGAAAGTTTATCTAATTTCCAAGGTGTTGAACACCGTTTAGAGAAAGTATTAAAAATTCAAAACGTTCAATATATCAACGATTCAAAAGCAACAAATGTAAATGCTACTTTCTTTGCTTTAGACAGTATGAATGTTCCAACAGTTTGGATTGTTGGTGGTGTTGATAAAGGAAATGATTACAACGAATTAATGTCATTAGTACGTGAAAAAGTAAAAGCAATTATCTGTTTAGGAGTTGATAACCGTAAAATTATTGATGCTTTCGGAAACGTTGTTGATATTATGGTGGAAGTAAACAATATGAATGATGCTGTAAAAACAGCTCAAAGATTAACAGAAAAAGGTGATGCAGTTTTATTGTCTCCAGCTTGTGCAAGTTTCGATTTATTCGAAAACTACGAAGACAGAGGAAAGCAATTCAAACAAGCAGTACATAACTTGTAGAAAAAAAGTTTCAAGTTTCAGGTTTCACGTTTAGTGGCAACTTGAAACTTGAAACAAAAGAAACTTGAAACTAGAAAGCAAATGAAGGAGTTGGTAAACAAACTAAAAGGAGACAGGGTAATATGGTCATTCGTGGCTTTATTGGCGTTGTTTTCGTTTATGCCTGTTTTTAGTGCAAGTAGTAATTTGGCTTATATCGGTCACGGAACAGGAAATACTTTGGGGTATTTGCTTAAGCATCTGGCTCATATTTGTATTGGTTTCTTGATTATTTACTGGGTTCACAAAGTTCCATATCATTATTTTAGGGCAATTTCAAAAATTGCATTACCAATTGTTTGGTTCTTGTTGCTTTATACGCTGTTAAAAGGAACTGTAATTGCAGGAGCAAATGCGAGTCGTTGGATTCAGGTTCCTTTTATCGGAATCACATTTCAGACTTCGACACTGGCGTCGATTGTGTTGTTTATTTATGTGGCTAGATATTTATCAAAAACCAGAGAAGAAAATGAACCTTTTCAGAGTTCGTTAATTCAACTTTGGATTCCGGTATTTATCACATTAATGTTGATTTTACCAGCCAACTTTTCAACCACGGCGTTGATTTTTGCGATGGTTTTAATGCTCACGTTCATTGGAAAATATCCTTTAAAATATATCGGATTTATTATCGGTTCAGGAATTGCGATGCTGGCATTTTTCCTTTTGGTTGCCAAAGCTTTTCCAGATTCTAGATTCTTTAGCAGGGTTTCAACTTGGGAAAGTCGTATTACAAACTTTACCACAGATAAACCAGACGAAGACGATTATCAGATCGAAAAAGCAAAAATTGCAATTGCTTCTGGAAAATTAGGAGGTTTAGGACCAGGAAAAAGTGTTCAGAAAAACTTTTTACCACAATCTTCTTCCGATTTTATTTATGCCATTATCGTAGAAGAATACGGTTTGGTTGGCGGAGTTTCAATTGTAATTCTCTATTTATTGCTTTTATTCCGATTTGTAATCGCATCACACAAAGCACCAACTTTATTTGGAAAATTGGTTGTTGTAGGTGTCGGATTTCCGATGATATTTCAAGCTATGATTAATATGGCAGTTGCGGTTGAATTACTGCCGGTAACAGGACAAACATTGCCATTAATAAGTAGTGGGGGAAGTTCGATCTGGATGACCTGTTTAGGACTCGGAATTATCATTGGTGTAACGAAAAAAGAGGATGAAATTGCCGAAGAAAAATTAGAAAAAGAAAAACGAAAAGAAGCTTTACAGCGATTGATAGATAAAGAATTGGCAGAAGACGATGTTATTCCTCAAGAAATATATGATGAAGAGCCAGCTTATTCGATAGAAGACAATTCAAGAAATCCGATGAATGCGGTTTTAAACAAATAAAATATAAAGTTGTAATTTTTAAAAAAGATGACAAAGCATAAATTCATACTTAGCGGAGGAGGAACAGGTGGACATATCTATCCTGCGATTGCGATTGCAAATGAATTAAAATTGCAATTTCCAGATGCTGAATTTCTTTTTGTTGGTGCCAAAGATAAAATGGAAATGCAGAAAGTGCCTCAGGCAGGTTATGAAATAAAAGGTCTTTGGATTGCTGGTTTACAACGAAAATTGACATTACAAAATCTGATGTTTCCGCTTAAGCTCGCAAGCAGTTTATTGGAATCAAAAAGAATAATTAAAAAATTCAAACCAAATGTAGTAATCGGAACGGGTGGTTTTGCCAGCGGACCTTTATTACAAGCGGCAGGAGCGGCAGGAATTCCAACTGTGGTTCAAGAGCAGAATTCTTTTCCAGGAATTACAAACAAATTGTTGAGTAAAAAAGCAAATGCAATTTGTGTAGCGTATCAAAATTTGGAGCGCTTTTTCCCAAAAGAGAAAATTGTTCTAACAGGAAATCCAGTTCGTCAGGATTTGATCGATATTGAAAGTAAACGTGACGAAGCGATTGCGTTTTACGGTTTAGATCCGAATAAAAAAACATTGTTGGTTCTTGGGGGAAGTTTAGGAGCAAGAAGAATCAATCAGTTAATTGAAAAAGAATTGCAAAATTTTCTTTCCCAAGAGGTACAGGTAATCTGGCAATGCGGGAAATTATATTTTGAAGAATATAAAAAGTACAATCAGCCAAATGTAAAAGTGGTTGATTTTATTGAAAGAATGGATTTTGTTTATGCAGCTTCAGATGTGATTATTTCACGAGCAGGAGCTTCATCGGTATCAGAATTATGTATTGTTGGAAAACCAGTAATTTTTATTCCGTCGCCGAATGTTGCTGAAGATCATCAAACAAAAAATGCACAGGCGATTGTAGATGCTAAAGGCGCAATTTTATTAAAGGAATCTGAGCTTAATGAGCAATTTAGTATCGTTTTTGAAGCATTACTGAAAGATGATGGAAAACAAAAACAATTGAGTAGTAATATTAAAAAACTGGCGAGACCATATGCTACAAAGCAGATAGTAGAAGAAATAAAAAAGTTGTTATAATATAGTTTTAAACAAAAATTATACAACAGAAAATATTAGGTAGAACATTATTTTAGGCAATTTAGGCTAAAACAAATGATAGAATCGCAAGCATTTAATTGTTAAGATATTACATTGTTGTAACGCTTGATGTAGAGTCTAAAAAACAAAATTTAAGATGAATTTAAATCAAATACAAAACGTTTATTTTATTGGTATCGGAGGAATCGGAATGAGTGCTCTGGCTCGTTATTTCAAGTTTATTGGGAAAAACGTTTCAGGTTACGACAAAACGCCTTCAATGCTGACTAATGAATTGATTGAAAGTGGAATTGATATTCATTTTGAAGACAACATCAATTTAATTCCTTCTGATTATTTTGTAGAAAACACTTTAGTGATTTTTACGCCAGCTGTTCCAAAAACACATTCAGAATGGAATTATTTTATCGAAAGACATTACGAGGTTAAAAAACGTGCTGAAGTTCTAGGAATTATAAGCAAAGATACTTTTTGTTTTGCAGTTGCAGGAACACACGGAAAAACAACAACGTCTAGTATTTTGGGACATATTTTGTTTCAAAGTGGCGCTGATGTTACGGCTTTTATTGGGGGAATTGTAGAAAATTACAATTCAAATTTAATTGGAAGCGGAAAAACAGTAACAGTTGTAGAAGCAGACGAATTCGACAGATCGTTTTTGCATTTACGTCCAGATATCGCTTGTGTGACTTCTATGGATGCCGATCATTTGGATATTTATGGAACAAGTGATGCCATAGAAGATTCTTTTAGGGAATTTGCTTCAAAAGTAGAAGATAAAAATAATCTCTTCATTACCAAAGAATTGCCATTAGATGGAGTTCAATGTGCTGTAAATGAAGATGCTGTATTCAAGGCTTTTAATGTTCGCATTGAAGATGGGGCTTATGTTTTTGATGTGCAGACGCCATCAGAAATCATGAAGGATTTGCGTTTTGGATTGCCAGGAAGACACAATTTGATGAATGGATTGATGGCTATTGCGATGGCGAAAACATACGGCACCCCGACCGATTCTATTGCAAAAGCCATTGCTTCATTCAACGGAATTAGAAGACGTTTTTCATACCAAATTAAGAGTGAAAATTTAGTATATATTGATGACTACGCGCATCATCCGACAGAAATAAATGCTGTTCATCAGGCAGTTAGAGAATTGTATCCGGGCCGTAAAGTTTTGGCAATTTTCCAGCCGCATTTATTCAGTAGAACAAGAGATTTTGTTGACGGATTTGCGGCTAGTTTATCGCAGTTTGATGAAGTGTTTTTGATGGATATTTATCCTGCAAGAGAGCTTCCAATGGAAGGAGTGACTTCTGAGTGGCTTTTGGGTAAAATGACAAATACGAACAAAAAAATTGTTGCAAAAGAAGATTTATTAGGTGAAATCAAAGCCAGTGATGCGCCTATTATTGTAACAATTGGAGCTGGCGATTTAGGAGAGATGGTTCCGTCAATTAAAAAGATTTTAAATGAAAATATTTAATTGGTCAAATATTCGTTTAGTACTTATTTTCGGACTAGTTCTGTTTCTATATTCTTTCGCTCAACATCGAAATGGAGATAGAAAATTGAAGAAATCTATGGTTGTTTTTGTAGGAGAAAATACGCTTTTTGTGAAGCCAGAAACGGTTAATAAATTGTTGATAGAAAATAAAAGAGACGCTTCCAGTATTAGAAAAGATGAACTAGATTTGAATAAGATTGAGAAAACCCTCGATACACAAGAGATGATTGAAAAGTCAAATGTTTTTGTAAGTATCGATGGAGTTCTAAAAGCAGTAGTAAAACAGAAGACGCCCATAGCAAGAGTTTATGACGGCGCCACTTCTTTTTATATTGATTACGAGGGTAATAAAATGCCTTTGTCTGACAATTTCACTGCGCGAGTTCCTCTTGTTTCAGGGGCAATTAATGAAAAAAATAACGAAGATTTAGCAGCTTTATTTCGCACAATTTATGACGATGCGTTTTTGAAAAAAAACATCATTGCCATCGAGATTATGCCGAATGGAAGCTTAAAAATGTTTAATCGTAACTATGATTACTTCATAGATTTCGGAAGAACGATGAATGTTGATAAGAAATTTAGAAACTATAAAGCGTTTTTTCAAAAAGCGGTTTTAGATAGTACGTTATACAAATACAAAAAAATTGACCTTAGGTTTACGGAACAAGTAGTTTGCACTAAATAATAGAAAATGGAAAAAGATAATATTGCAGTAGGTCTAGATATTGGAACAACCAAAATCGTTGCCATGATTGGCAAGAAAAATGAGTATGGTAAGTTGGAGATTTTGGGCATTGGTAAATCCAAAAGTTTGGGTGTTGCCAGAGGAGTAGTAAACAACATTACGCAGACGATTCAATCCATTCAGCAAGCAATTGCTGAAGCAGAAAATAATTCAGGTTACAAAATTAAAGATGTAGTTGTGGGTATTGCTGGTCAGCATATCAGAAGTATTCAGCACACGGACTACATCAGCAGAAGTAATCCGGAAGAAGTAATTGGCGAAAATGATATTCAGCTTTTAATCGATCAGGTAAATAAACTGGCGATGTTGCCGGGTGAAGAAATTATCCATGTTTTGCCACAAGAATTTAAAATCGACGGACAGTCTGAAATCAAAGAGCCAATCGGAATGTATGGCGGAAGATTAGAATCTAGTTTTCACGTTGTAGTAGGGCAGGCTTCTTCAATCAGAAATGTTGGAAGATGTATTCAGAGTTCAGGAATTGAATTATCTGGTTTGACATTAGAGCCGTTGGCTTCGGCTGATGCGGTTTTGAGTCAGGAAGAAAAAGAAGCCGGTGTTGCACTTATCGATATTGGTGGAGGAACAACAGATTTAGCTATTTTCAAAGATGGTATTATTCGTCATACAGCTGTAATTCCTTTCGGAGGAAATGTAATTACAGATGACATCAAAGAAGGATGTTCTATTATTGAAAAACAAGCTGAGCTTCTTAAAATTAAATTCGGATCTGCTTGGCCAGGAGAAAATAAAGACAATGAAATTGTTTCTATTCCAGGTTTAAGAGGAAGAGAGCCAAAAGAGATTTCGCTTAAAAACTTATCTAAAATTATCCATGCGAGAGTTGTGGAAATCGTAGAACAAGTTTTTGCAGAAATTAAAGCTTACGGACACGAAGATCCTCGCAAAAAACTAATTGCTGGAATTGTATTAACAGGTGGTGGTGCGCAATTAAAGCACATCAAACAACTGGTAGAGTACATTACAGGAATGGATACAAGAATTGGATATCCAAATGAGCATTTGGCTGGAAACTCTGGAGAAGAAATCTCTAGTCCGTTATTTGCAACAGCGGTTGGATTGGTAATGAACAGTATCGAAAATAGTTCGCAAAGTGCCGTTAGATTGGAATTGGTTAACGAACAGCCAAAAGTGGTTTATAAAAACGTTCCCCCTCCAGTGCAACGATACGAAGTTGAAGAAAACTACGTTGAAAAAGTAGAGACTATCGAAGAAGAAAGAGAAGTTGTAAGTCAAAAAGCTTCAAGAGAAGAATCTACTGAAAATAAAATAAGAAGATCATTTTTTGATCGTTATGTCGACAAAATCAAAGAATTTTTAGACAACGCAGAATAATTAGAATAAAAGAAAAGGAAAATTACTTTTTGCCCCAAGTCAAGAAGTAAAAAATGTACTAAATAAGAATTTCAAAAACCAAAAAGATGATGAGCAACTCAGAATTTGGAAGTATTTCATTTGATTTACCAAAAAATCAATCAAATGTAATCAAAGTAATAGGCGTAGGTGGAGGCGGTAGTAACGCAATTAACCACATGTTTAAACAAGGTATTAAAGGTGTAGATTTTATCGTTTGTAATACCGATTCGCAAGCGCTTCAGAATAGTTCAGTGCCAAATAAAATCCAATTAGGGGTTAATTTAACTGAAGGATTAGGAGCAGGAGCAAACCCAGACGTAGGACAACAGTCTGCTATCGAAAGTATTTCTGACATCGAAAAAATGTTGGATAGAAATACTAAGATGGTATTTATTACTGCTGGTATGGGTGGAGGTACTGGAACAGGTGCTGCGCCAGTTATTGCTCAATTAGCAAAAGAAAGAGAAATATTAACGGTTGGTATCGTGACAATTCCATTTCAATTTGAAGGGAAAGTACGTCAGGAGCAAGCAATCATTGGGATCGAAAAATTGCGTAAGCAAGTAGATTCTTTAATTGTAATCAACAATAATAAATTAAGAGAAGTATACGGAAATCTAGGTTTCAAAGCTGGATTCTCTAAAGCAGATGAAGTTTTAGCAACTGCCTCTAGAGGTATTGCTGAAGTAATTACGCACCACTATACTCAAAATATCGATTTACGTGACGCAAAAACTGTTTTGTCAAACAGTGGAACTGCAATCATGGGATCTTCTGTGGCAGCAGGCGAAAACAGAGCGAAAGATGCGATTATCTCAGCTTTAGATTCTCCGTTGTTAAACGATAATAAAATTACAGGTGCCAAAAACGTATTGTTGCTTATCGTTTCTGGAACTAATGAGATTACTCTTGACGAAATCGGAGAAATCAATGATCACATTCAGGCTGAGGCTGGTTATAATGCAAATATTATCATGGGAGTTGGTGAAGACGAAACTCTTGGTGAAGCTATTGCTGTAACTATTATTGCTACAGGTTTTGATGTAGAACAACAAAACGAAATTGTAAATACAGAACCTAAAAAAATCATTCATACGTTAGAAGATGAGCAGAGAAGTGTTCATAATTTAACAAATAAACCGCTTACTTCTTTCGACTTAACTGTTGATACGCCAACAGCAAAAGTAGAAGATAAAGTTGTTTTTGATTTGGTTGATGATGACGAAACATTTACTCCAACTCCGGTTCAGGCTGTTGCTCCAGCAATCAATCAGGAAGAATTGGTAGTAATGTCTGAGTTTATCAAAAACCTGGATGTAACCTTCGAAATTGTTTCGCCAATTACAGATATCGATTTTACGATTTCTACGCCAGAAGCTCCAGCTGTACAACAAATGCAGCAAATGCAACAACAGCCTGTGCAGCAACAAAGAACATTTGAGAGAGAAGAACAAACTGCTTTTTCTTTTGATCTTCCTTTGTTTAAGCAAGAGCCGGTGAAAAGAGAACCAGTTGTAGAAGATAACAGAGTTTTATTTGAATTGACAAACGAAACTCGTGAAATCAAAGTTAATGATCCAGTACAATTTGTACCTGTAACGGAGGTTGCCGATAATGGAATCATTAAGTATTCTCTAGAAGAGTACATGGAAGTAGAAAATGATTTATTAGCTTCTAAGCCAGTTGAAAATGTGGTTGAAGATGTTGTTCCAGAAGAGTTGAACATCACTTTGAAACCAAGAGTTGACTTTGCTAGCCAGCCTGATTTCTCAACAACTTCTGAAGTTTCTCCTTTAGAATTAACTATCGAAGAGACATTACGCTTAAGAGCTGAAGAGAGAAGAAAAAAGCTAAAAGAATTTAACTATAAATTCCATAATAATGTTTCTAGAATTGACGAGTTGGAAAAAGAACCAGCTTACAAAAGATTAGGAATCGATTTGTCAAATTCTCAATCTAATAATACAAACTCTAGAATTTCTGTTGGAACAGACAGTAATAATGATTTGCAATTACGTTCAAACAATTCATTTTTGCACGATAACGTAGATTAATTTTAGAATGATAATATTTGGTAACCCGAAAATTGGATTTAATTTTCGGGTTATTTTTTTTATCTTCGCACAGAATTTCAAAATTTGACTTTTAAATAGTACTTTTAAAACAATATTGTCACCCTGAGCGGAGTCGAAGGGCTTCTTGTCGCAATGGGCTTCGACTAAGTTTATCCTGAGCGAATCTGAATGAACTCAACCTGACAAATTATAGTAATAGTCGAGAGCAAATTCCAAATAATTATATCAATTAATAGGCATTAGCTTATTTTAAATAAAACATTAATATGAGTTTACAAACACAGATCATGGACGAGATTAAAAACGCCATGAAAGCAAAAGATACTGTAGCTTTAGAAGCTTTAAGAGCTGTAAAATCTGAATTATTATTGGCTTCAACAGCTTCTGGATCTAAAGAAGATTTATCTGAAGAGGATGAAATTAAATTACTTCAAAGATTGGTTAAAACTCGTAAAGAAAGCGCTAGAATCTTTACAGAGCAAAACCGTCCAGATTTGGCAGAACCAGAATTGGCTCAAGTAGCTGTAATCGAGAAGTTTTTACCAGCTCAATTAAGTGAAGAAGAAGTAGAAGCTGTAATAGCAAAAATCATTGCTGAAACAGGTGCTTCTGGAATCGCTTCAATGGGTAAAGTTATGGGATTAGCATCTGCTCAATTAGGCGGAACTGCTGAAGGAAAAACCATTTCTACTATTGTGAAGAAATTACTTTCGTAAATATAATTTTAGATTTTAGACTGTAGATTTTAGATCCAATAAGAAATCTAAAATCTACCATCTGTAATCATAAATAAATTGACCTCGTAGTTCAACTGGATAGAATATCAGATTTCGGCTCTGAGGGTTGGGGGTTCGAACCCCTCCGGGGTCACTATAAAAAAATGAAAGCCTGAGAATATAAAATTCTCAGGCTTTTTTATGATTCTAAAATTCTTTTGCGATTTTTTACTTTTTACAAAGTGCCAATGTTTTCAAGTAATTTATGCATTTTTTAATTCTTCTAATCTCAGTAAAGCTTTAGATAAATCATATTCTTCTTTGGACAATTCTTCTATAAGTTCATAATTTAAAAATCTGTATCTTTTTATTCCGCAACCTTTATCGAGAATAGTAAGCTCAGAACACTTTACACATTTAATTATGTCAAACTCAAAACTAGGAATTTCATTATCTCGTTCCAATATGAAAGTTTCCAATTGAGTTTTACATTTTTGGCATTCTATAGAAAGAATTTCATGTCTTTTCTTTTCTTCTGCTAATACTTTTTCCGAAGCTTTTCTTTCAGCTTCTTCATGATTATAAATTTCAGTTCTGTGTGCCCAAAAGTTGAGTTTTTCATTAAGACTGTCGATCTTTAAAATTTCAGCAGTCTCATCAAAATAATCCATTATAAATTCTCTTTCTTCTGTATCTAATTCGTCAAATTTAATTGCCTTGTAATGAAGTTCAAATATATTCTCAACTTCTTGATCTGACTACTTAGAATTATTTGCAAAAATTAAATCAGTTAATAAATCGTTTAAAGAATTTTCAAGTGAAATGCATAAACTTTTTTCTGACGGATTCAATCCACGATTTTCCCATTCTTCGTTTGAGAATTTTTCCTTGCTCTTTAATTTTTCTAATGCTAAAATTCTGTTCTTCACAATTTATCTTTAAGGTAAGTGCTGACTATTGCTCGAGAATATTGAAAAACAAATCAAATAATTTATTTACTATATTTTTCAAAAAGTTTGATAGCTGCCGTTTTTAAATCACTATAGTTAAAGTCGTCATTAAATCCTATTCCTGAGTTGTAATGCGTATTTCCTTTATTGGCACAAAGTATGTATTTTGTACCACCCAATTCTACAGAAATTGGTGAAAACTCAGTTTGTACTCTCAATATAATTTGATCTGAGTTGTCTACTACATAAAAGATATGTTTATTATAAATATTTCCCTTGTTTTTATTTTCGTAGCGTTCAAATGCTTGAACGTTATAGCCATTCCACTTAAATTGATCATAACAAAACATATCTTTTAAATTGTCCTTTAGTTCTCCTTTTGCATATGCTTCGTAGAGTTTGTCTTTGTAAGGTTTTGCTTTTTCGTATTCTTTTCTGTGATAATAAATTTGAATAAGTTTTGCATATGAATGATAATCAGTAGGATTTAATTGGATGAGTTCGATAAAAACGGGTTCTGCTTTTTCGTAATTTTCTTTTAAAGATTCTAAAAGTCCGATGTTGAACAAGACATTTGTGTATGAATCAGATTCTTTTGATATTTTTGATTTTGCTGCATAATACGCTTCTAACGCTTTATCATTTTCTTTTTGTTCGTAATAAATTTGAGCCAACATTAAGTAAGGTCTGTCCGAGCATTCTTTTTGTTGTGTTGCTTTCTTGTAATTTTCAATCGACAAGTTATACTCTTTGATTTGATAATAAGAATCCGCAAGTCCGCTATAAGATCCTGAATGATTTGGATTTAAGCTGATAGCATTTTGAAAAGAAGTTATAGCTTCTTTATAATTTCCCATATAATTTAACGTCGAAGCTTTTGTATAAGCGGGCTCAGGATCTTTGGAGTCTTTATTTATTGACAAATCCATAAATTTAAGGCAATTGGCATCATCTTCCTTCATATAATAAGCAAGTCCGATATAATAGAGAGATTTTGCGGAATAATCTTTATAATCAGAAGTATATTGACTAATTATTTTGTCAAATTGTTGCGTGTCCGATAACTTTTTCAGCTCATTTGTTACTTTATCCTGAGCCAAAATTACAAAGCTGAAAAAGAGTAAAATGAATGTTAAGATATTTTTCTTCATAAATGATATTTCTTTAGACTATCGCATTTCCTGTTTTAACTGCTCCATCTTTTTTATAATTAGCTAAAATTACTCCTGTTGAAGTCACACTACTTTCTATTAGAGAGAATCCCGAAGGATGCGCACCATGATCAAAAAGCTTTTTTCCATTGCCAAGTAAAAGAGGATGGATTTTTAATCGAAGTTCATCAACCAGATCATTTTTTAGTAATAAATGAATTAGCTCGCTGCTGCCCCAAACATGGATATCTAAACCGTCGGAATCTTTAAGACTTTTTACAGCATCAAGATTTTGTATGAAAATAGAATTTTTCCAATCCGAATTTTTTCTGGTTTTGGAGAACACATATTTATTTCCGTCATTAATTCCGGGCCAGAATTCAGAATGATCAGGCCAGTAATTTTCCCAGATTTCAAATGTTTTTCTGCCTAAAAGATAATCAGCCGGTTGTAGTTCTTTTTGAACTGCTTGATCGTAAATTTCATCTCCATAAGGAACTGTCCATCCGCCAAATTTAAAACCTTCAGATTTATCTTCTTCCGGACCGCCTGGAGCCTGCATTACACCATCTAATGAAATCATGGACAAAACAATTATTTTTCTCATAACAGTATCGATTTAGTAGTAATGAAATTAAAGAAACAACAATCAAAATAGAATTTACTTTTGAGTCTTCTTCTTAGAATTTTTAATGATATAATAAACTGAAAACAAAAAGACAACAATATAAATAATCGCCAATTCTGGTTTCTCAAATTTTAGAGTTTGAAAATCAAATTGCTTATATATAGTTACTCCTAAAATGATTGCAATGATCCAAAAAACAAAGGTAATGGGTTTGTTATTTTCCATGGTTTTAGTTTTAAAATTAGTTGATTAGCTAGTTTATGATTAAAATTTATTTTTGTGCTGAACGAAGCATTTCTGAGACATTTTCGTTTTTGAAATTTTCCATCAGCAAATGGATTAACGGTACAGTTGGGCTGCTTGGATATTTTTTTAGAAAACGGTTGAATTCCTGAATGTTTTCTGTATAAATATAAGGTTCTTCAGGCGCTCTCTCTACTGTTGGAGTATTATCCATTCCGATTAGATAATCTATTTGATAGTTTTTATATTCTTCTTTTACAGACGTAATTAATTTAGAATTCGGATGTTTCGTCATAAAGTTTTCCCACGAAACAACTCTTTCTCCCACTTCTTTAAAAGATATAGCAAGTCCTGCATCTGCAGAGTAAAGCGATTTGTTTTCTTCGCTTTTTAAGTACAAATAATCTTTGTAGTCGCTTGTTACATAGTTTTTAAAAAGAGCATAATAGAAATCGGGTTTTGTGGTAATTTCTACATAACCTTCTCCAATCTCAGAATATTCTAATTGATGTTTAGAAAGTTTTTCCCCAAAAAGTTTTATTTTTTCTTTATCTGCTTCTTTTTCACTGTAAAAATTCTGCAATAAGCCATCTTCTTTTTCTTCTACCTGATGCAATAAATAACCATTTTCTTCTTGATATTTCTCATAGAATGCATTGGCTTCTTCTGCAGAAACAGATTTTAATTTTAAAGCAATCTCTTCTTTTCTTTTGGTAAATAAATCCAAAAGAGAACCCGAATCTGTAGCAGTTGACGGAGCAGTATGATCGGCTGCTACGCTATCAGTTTTTACATTTGCGGTATCAGGAATGGCTGCGCTTTCAGATTTTTTACAGCTAAAAATTAAAATTGCGATTGGTATAAGGGTAAAAAATTTTCTCATTTGATGTAACTGCTTATAATTGTTTAATTTATTTAATTGAATGATGAATCGGTCTTGAAATTGAAAAAGGACAAAAAAGATAAAATTCTTCTTTGCCCTTTATTTTTTAGAACTGATTTAAGTTTTCAAAAATTTAGTTTTTGATATACCAAAAATACATTTTTAAATTTAAAATAGGAGAATACTTATTTTAATTGTTCGTCAATAATTGCTGCAATATCCGTATTCGAATAATCGTACGCCAAAATAGTTCCGTTTTTATCAATTACAACTCGAGTCGGAATTCCATTTACTTTGTAATTGGTTACAACTTCTGCTTTCGAATCAAAAACAACATTGAAATCGAATTTTTTGTCAACTATGTAAGAAGAAACTTTTTTGAATATATCTTCTTCTTTACCATTTTCCCAAGTGTTTATAAACAAAAAGGCAACATCTTTTCCTTTGTATTTAGTTACTAAATTCTGCATTTTTGGAAAAGAAGCTTTACAAGGTCCGCACCAAGTTGCCCAAAAATCAAGAACCACCACTTTACCTTTATAATCAGAAAGTTTTGTTTCTTTTCCGTCTAGATTTTTTAAGGTAAAATCAATTGCATTTGCGCTTCCAAATCTTTGAATTAGATCCTTATTTTTGTTTTCTTTCGCTACAACATTAGTTTTTTGCTCAATTGCATTATATTCTTCAAGAGGCAATTTCTTCTCTATATAAATCTCTTTTAGTTTAGCAAGAAACACACGCGACGTATTGCCTTTACTGATTTCGTCATCAATGTAAGCTTTTACTTCGTCTTTGCTTTTTACCTTATCCATCATACCCAAATAGCGATCTTTTCCTCCAGAATCCAATCCATTTTTATCTTTAACGCCGCTTTGATATTTAAAGGCCTCTGCATATTTGCCTTGTTTATAAAGTAAAAGAGCGTAAGTGTCTGCAAACATATTAAAAGAGTCATTATATCCAGGGTAATAGCTTTCGTTCTTTCGCTGCTCAAGTAGATACATAGATCTCTCAGAAATTTTTACAACGAAATCAAGATTTTTTACCGGAGAAGTAAGATCTCCTCCCGATTTTCCCCAAGCATAATTGTTGTATAAATCACTTGCGTTTTTTAGATTCGGTTCTAATGCAACTGCTTTTTCATATTCTCCATTCTCCAAATATGCCGTTTGTAAAGCACGATCAAAAGCTCTCAAATCGTCTGGAGAAAAATCTTTAAATTTAGCTTTATAAGCATTCATGCTTTCCTTAATAGCAGCTTCTGTTTTATTTGCCTGATCGTAGAAGTTTCTAATAAAAAATGTTCTTTCAAGTTGACCAGTAGGATATCTAGCTGAAATTTCTTTTCCAAGTTTTTCAGTTTCTTCGGGTTTATTGCCGCCTTGAGACACATTGTAAGCAAGTGTTAAATATTCTTCTGTATTTTTTTCAATACATTTTGATGCGAAAGCCATCAGGTCTTTTTGGCCTTGTTCTGCGTTAAGAGATTTTTTTAAGTATAAGTAATTTACAGCACCTTTGTCCTCTCTTAATTTTGGATATTTTGCAAATACTGCATCATATTCGGCAATAATATTTTCTGGTTTTGTATCTAATTTTAGGTTTAAAAAGTGATTCGCATAATTTCTCATGGAAATTTGGTTCATCATCGATTTTCCTAGTTCAATATCATTTTGTGTTTTAAGTAATACGACATAACCTTGGTCTTTATTATTATCAGCAATTTTGTGCAGATCATCTATGCTTACCATTAGAACTCTGGCAGAATCGGGAACTTTGGTTGTAAATTCATAACGTTTTCCGTCCTTCTTCAAAGAAATTAAATCATTAGAAAAGTCATAGGAAGTAACGTATAAAACGTTTGCTTTTGCATTGTCTTCTATAACAACACCTTGTGGTGGTTCGTAAATATAAGTATTGTTTTTTCCGACATTGAATTTGCTTTTTAAATAGACTTTTCCATTTTGAGCAAAGGCGGTATTAAGGGCAGTAAATAATAATAAAATGATGATTTTTTTCATTTGTTTTTGGGTTTTTGTTTACTTAATTCTTAATTTTTAACAGATACTAAATTATATAATATTAGTATTGTGAGATTTTTATTAAGAAAAAATTAGCAATAAAAATAAAAACAAGTAAATAACATCAAGCTTTTATATGTCATATCAATTTGCTATCTTTTTTATTCCTACTGCTGTTCGGTAAAATTCATATCCTTTTTCAGAGCGATTAGAAAGATACTTTTCGCGGTATTGATCAGCTCCCAAATCTTCTAGAAGTTGAATATTAAATGGTTGTAAAAAGTTAGGCACTTCTTCTGGAAGTAATCCAAAAGTCCAGTGTTCTTCTATGTTTCTGAGATCTTCTAACAATTTTTCTCCGCCTAAAAAAGAATCAGGACGTTGAAGAATGTTTTTATGTACGTAAGTAAAAATAACATGACTTTTGTCTGCAAATTTAGAGATAAAAGAAAACGTACTTTTTACCGCCTCTTCGGTAAGGTAATTGGTAACGCCTTCCCAGATTATGGCCGTAGGTTTTGAAAAATCAAGATTGTGCTTTAACGCTAATTGATTCAAATCTTCTTTATTAAAATCAATTTGAATGAAAGTTACATTTTCAGGAATTTGCCCCATTTTTCGATAGATTTCGGTTTTAAAATGGGAAGTATTCGGATGATCAATTTCTATTACCGGAATAGTTTTTAGAAAATCAAGACGAATAGCTCTCGTGTCAAATCCAGCACCTAAAATTACAACTTGTTTCACTCCGCTGGAGATGGCATTTTCGAGCAGGTTGTCAATATATTTTGTTCGGGCAATTCCAGAAGACAAAGCACCTGGAATCTTTCTGTTTATGGTATTGTTAATATACCTCGCAAAAATTGGATATTTAGATAAACGGACTGCAAGTTGCAATTTAAAGTCAATAAAATGAATGGCAAAAGGATCTGAAAATAATCTTTCTTTTAGATTTCGTTTTGTTTCTAATGCTCTAAAAAAGGCCATGTATTGGGCCGTTCTGCTTGTTTTTTCTGCTTTCATTTTTTATTTATTTTTTAGAAAACAAATTCTCAACCACCCAAGCCGGACCAATTAATAAAAACTGAAGATCTTTAAGAAAAGAAGGTTTTTTGCCTTCAATATTATGGCCATAAAATTGTCCAACCCATGCAATTGCAAAAACGCCAAGAGAAAATATCCATAAAGGAACAAATTGACTGATGTAATAATTAACAACTAAACAAATTATAGAAAACACGGCAATTTTGACCGCCATTGCGATGGATAATCGAATGTAAAAAACAAGAACAAAGAGTAAAACGACAAAAGCCCAATTTTCGATAATTGGAGCATTCAATTTTAAAGTGTTAGAGATAATGCCACTCGGAATACTCATTAACAAACCAACAATCGAAAAGAAGATTGCGGGCACGCAAATGTAATGTATGGCTTTGTTTTTTGGGTTCTGATGACTTACTGCATATTCTGCAAACCATTGGTCTAATGTTCTCATTTTTTGTGGTTTTAAGGTTAGTTGCAGTAAATCTAATGAAATTTCTTTTAGGTTTTTGGAGAATCCATTTTCTGATTATAATCAAAAACATTATCCCATAATTCATCAATCTTAACAAGTGCCGCTTTCAACGTAATTACGGTCCATTTTCCATTAGATTCATTTCCGATTCCGATGTTTTTTAGTTTTAATAAAGCATCGTTTACGTCAAAATCCAGATTGGTGTTGAATTTAGTCTTGAACCAGGATTCTATTCGATCGTCAAGTTCTTCTGCGGTTAATGCTTTTTCACTTTCGTGTAAAAAAGTATAAGCCAGAATAGTTTCTTTCAAGGCTTCTTCTTCAGATGAATTTAAAAGAGAGTAGAAGGCGCCACTGTTGTTTCCGACGTTCTTAAAATACAAACTGTCAGAAAGCGTTTTAGAATATCTAATTTTCTTATTGATGAAGTTATTATATTGTCGGAAACAATAAGCCCCTAGAATTCCTAAAGCAATCAAACCTTGATTTAAAGACGTTTTACTGTTTAATAAATCGATGGTTTCACCTGTTTGGTAAGCCTCGTACATATTAATTAAAGCCGGAATTACTTTGGCACTTAATAAAGAAAGTCCACCAAAAACTCCGGGAATCCAAAGCAGCATTTTGTCTTTTAAAGACATTTTCGGAATCGCATTTGGAAAAATTGTTTCCAGATCATTTTTAGGAACACGTTTGAAAATTTTCAATGCAATAGAACCTGGATCAATTGGCATTTTTCCTAGTTTGACTTTCTTGGCTTTAAGATAATCGGCTTCACTGTAATTGAGGTAAATTAAAACACGATCGTAATATTCGATTTCGACTTCTTTTTTCCAGAAAAAATATTTTTTGACTTTTTCTTTTGTCTGATGATGCCCACGCGCATAGAGTTCAAAATCTTTAAAAGCATTAAAATCTATGGAAAGATTTAAACCAATCAAATCAGATTCTTTGAAGGCTTTATCTAAAGCTTTTTGATCTATTCTGTAATAATTGCCGCGTTCTAAAACCTTTAAAAGAGTTTCCTTAAAAACAGGAAAATCACTTTTGTTGATAAATTGTTCGCGTTCTTTTTCGCTTAAATCCGGATCGTACAGCGCATAGTTTTGCTTAAGATTTCGATTAAGATTAAAAGATTCGTAATGATAATAGTGTTCGATAATATCGAAAAGCTTTTTAAAATCGGTTGCTTTTTGCGGCTCATCGGCGAAAGCTGCAATTTGCTGCTCCAATAAAAATTCTTTGTTGAAAGGAATATAATGTTCACGATTCATATCGATTTCGGGCTTTAATTTTGTGGCTTTTACAGAACGCAAAAATACTGCCTGAAATTTGATTTGAGAAAAAAAAATGACTTACTTTTTTAAGAGAAAAGGAAGAAGAGAGTTACGCAAAGTACGCTAAGATTTTACGCAGAGTACGCTAAGTTTTTTTATGTGGAATAAGTTTTATGAGGTCACAGAGAAAAACTTTGTTACTTTGTCTCTTTGAAACTTTAAAAAGTCTTTGCGGTTAAGCCAAAAAAAAAGTGAAATTTCCAATCGGTACCAGCGATTTGAAATTCCACTTCTGTGTTCCAAAAAAAAAGTGACAAAAAATTAAAAAGCTCTCTAGCAGAAAAGCCTTATTCTAAACTAAAAATTATTCACTGCAAGTTTACTGTAAAAAAAAATTCTGGCTATACGTATTTATACCTGTTTTTTCTTTTTAAGGTCGAAAAAATGCAAATGATTTGCTGTTTTAGTTTGAAGTCGATTTTTTTAATTCGATCACACCTTGTATATATTTTATAAGTTCGGGTTTTGTTACACTGAAATTTGCTGTTTTTGCTTCGGTAGCGAGATATAAATTGGCAATATTTTCGGCGTCCATGTTTTGAGTCAGATAGTGATGTTCTGTAAATTGTATTAGAAAATCTACAAAAAGTTCGCGTTGTTTTCCTTTTTCTATGGTTGCTGCATCGCCTTCTTTTATTTTTTCGATTACAGATTCAGGAAGATCAATAGTCAGGTACATACAATCGACAGCGACTTTAGAAATCATTTCTTTTTCTACTCTTCCAGAAGCATTGCAGTAAGCACAAGGAGCGGGAGTCCATTTTAATTGTCGGTTTAAACGACGAATATCTTCCCAGTCGACAAATCTTTTTCCAAGACATCTTGGACATTTTACATTTGATCGTTTAAAAAAATTAAAAATGCTCATTGCTTTAAGAAAACTGACGGTTTGGTTATACTGCGAATTTAAATAATTAAGTAAGAAAAGTTATTCACTAAAGTATATTTTTTAAGAAAATAATTCTAAAAATTACGAATTTATATATCGACATTTCACTTTAGAATGAATTAATATAACGTTTTCGAAAAACTGAAATGCCTGTAATTATTGGCTTTGGCATTTTTGGATATTGTATTAGAAGTAGTACAAAAGAAATGAAATACCGAAAGAAAATATTGTACGAAAAAGATTTCTTTTGATTTTGTTGGTGAAATTTGAAATTTTGTTTGTTTAATGTTTGTTAAACAAGAATCAACAAATAATAATTTACAAATCAATTGTTAGATGCTAAGGAAATGTAATTTTTTAGGGAATCTAAAAAAGCTCAACTTTTTTGGTTGAGCTTTTGATGTTGTCATTGATTATTTGTTAAATGGGAATAATTTTAAACTTGTCAGAATTTAAAACAAATTTCGATCATCAGTAATCAAACGCTGATCTTTATACTTTCCGTGATCAAAATCAAGTCTGCTTGCTTTTACGGCAATTGGATAAAAGTCTCCTGTTTCGGTAGTCATTTTTAATTTCTTTTCACTACTATTACTAAAGTCGATTTTTCCGTCAACAAGCTCTGTTAATTTTGCCTTTAATTCAGCAGAAATATTGAAATCAGTATTTATTTCCACGATCAAATTTTTCGCATACAAAACTCCCGTAATAATTATGATGTCATTTTTGTTGAGATATTTAAGAAGCACATTATTTGGATGTAAAAAATCAAAATCTGATAGATAACTATTTAAAGCACCAATTTCTATTTCTTTAGTAATTGAATTGTCATAACTTATAGTTACACTTTTTCCGCTTTTTATTTCTGCAGATAAATCAATGTTGGACAAGCCTAAAGACTGTAATATATCTCCAAGGATTGTAATACCAACATTAAAGTTAAATTCATTTTTTGTTGATGAACTTACTTTTAGAGCATTGTTAGTAATGGCTTCCAGCTTCACATTGCTAACCATTGCATAGCTTATATGGTCATAATACATCTGAATTTTATCAAAATCTTTTTTCAGCCATAATTGCGTCAATTTATGATTTCTTATTGGACTATCAATAAGATCATAACCTACATTTCTTAAACTTTTCGTTAAATCCATTTTGCTGTGTTTTTACTTTTTTGCTACCTACTCTTAATTCCTCTTTTCGGTTACGAGGATATTCTTTACATAAAGAATATGAAGAACAAGATTAGCATAAAATTTAAAATTAGCACTACGTAATTATACGGTTTTTTCAATGTAAATTAATTGTAAATAATTGATATTTAAATGTTTATGTGGTTTTGTGAAAGTGTCGAATTACTTTGTCAAACCGTCCAATAAAATCTGATATTTCCTTCCCACTGGAATAATTTCGCCATTGCTCATCGTTAAATTTTTGTTGACTACAGAAATAATTTCGCGAGTATTTACAATAAAAGAACGATGCACTTGAATAAAATGCACACAATCAATTTCTTTGCTTATGCTGGCAAGCGAACCGTAAATTATAAGTGGAGATTTTAATTTTCGGTTGTACAGTTTCATATAATTGCCAAGACTTTCAATATATAAAATATCAGCCAAAGGCGTTTCAATTACCTGACCATTTGAGCGGCATGAAAGTACTTTTTCGTTATTATTGTCTTCTTTCTTGAGATTGTTTCCAGAATGATACGTTTTAGCTTTTTCAATCGCTTTGGCAAATTTATCCGGAGATATAGGTTTTAAAAGATAGTCGATAGCATCGTTTTGGTAGGCAGAAAGCGCAAAATCAGAATAAGCCGTCGTGACAATGGTAAGCGGACGATTGGGTTGTAATTCCATTAATTCGACGCCCGTAATTACAGGCATGTTAATATCCAGAAAAATAATATCGTATTGGTTTTCGTTGAGCATTTTTATGGCTTCCATACCATTAAAAGCACTTCCAGAATGTTCCAGTTCGTCAAATTTGGAAATGTGAGAAATCAGGGCTTTATGCGCCGGAGATTCGTCATCAATTATAAGACAGCGGTAGGTAAGTGCCATATGAATAATTTTACGGTAAACATGTTTTTCTCTTTTTTGCAGCTTAAACGGTGTTTTAGTCCGTAAACTTCCAAGCGTCTTTTTAGGTTTTCAATTCCGATTCCGGTGCTCGAAAGTCTTGATTCTGAATCCAGACAATTGTTTTTTAAAACAAAAATGACACTTCTACATTTTACTTTCAAATCCATCTTTATAAATGGTTCTGGAGTTTCGGCAGAAAATTTTACAGCATTTTCAACCAAAGGTAAAAAGAACAAAGGCTGAATTTCGATATCATCATGAAGACCTTCAATGTTCTGATTCACAACAAGTCTTTCATTTCGAAAGGTATAGTATTCAATGTATTTTTGAATAAAAGCGATTTCCTCTTCTAGTAAAACGTAATCTTTCTTAGAAGCTTCAATCTGATAACGCAACATATCAGAAAGATTCAAAATCCTGTCTGGAACTTTGTCAGGTTCTGCCAATGCTTCTCCGTAGAGATTATTCATGGCATTCAACAAAAAATGCGGATTTAATTGTTGTTTTAAAAACGAAAGTTCTGATTTAAAATTCATAATGTCTTTATCGGCTTGACTCATTTTTTTGGTTATCACTATGTGAAGGAAATAAAAGAAAGAACCGTTTATAATGAGCGATAAAATCTGTAGTGTTTTGAAATTTCCTAATCCGACAAGCGGGAAAAACCAATTCATAAAAAAGTAAAAACAAGTCCAATAAACAGCTAGAAGCGTAAAGAAGATCTTGAACTTTTTATGAAAAAGAAAAGGTTTGATAATGCAGATGTTGAAAATCGTAATCCAGACAATACATGGGAAATAACCACACGCAATTTTGCTCAGAATATAAGACCAGCTGTGCCCGTCTAGTTTTATTTCGTCATAAACACAAGCCAGAATAACTAAATAAACAAGAGTATTTACGAGAAGATTCCGCAGAAAAAAGTTTTGGTAGATTTTTGAGATTGTCATAACGGCAAAAATACTATAATCGTATAGTTTTTAATCATTTGTAAACGATAATTTATACCAACGCCATTCGTATAAATCATACGCCATTGGTATAAAATTGCTATAAAATAAAAGGGGTCTCCATTACTTTTGAACTTTAATTTATTCCATTTTCAAAACATTTTACCTTATTTATGAAATCTAAAATCATCTCGTTTGCATTCGTTTTTTCTACTTTAAATATAGTAGCGCAGGAAAAAGAGCCAGGTGTAAAAACTTTTGCCAAAGCGGTGGTAGATAAATTCCCGAACACAAGAACTTTTGATGTTCAATATGAAGCGTTAGGACCTTCAGATTACGATTCAAAGTTGTTTGGAAATAAACTGGAAAGAGGAAGAATTGAAGAGCACAATCGTTTTAAAGCAGCTTTTAATCTGCCATTTTACGCTTCAAAATCGAAACGGTTTGTGCTGACGACTTCAGTGCGTTATAAATACGAAAATTTCGGATATGGAGATATTTTCAACTATCAAACCAATCAGACCTATACAAAAGATAATCAGGAAATTCATTATTGGGCAGGTGCTTTAACAGCTACTTACATGTCCACACTTTTTAAGAAACCGGTTATTTATAATGCCACTACAACCGTGGACGGAGACGAGGAAAATTTTCAACGTCTAAAAGGTTTTGTGTCTGGAGTTTTAGTGCTTAAAAGAACACCTTCAACTACTATAACCGCTGGGGCTTTAATATTGTTAGATCCGTCTTCGATTGTTCCTGTTACGCCACTTTTTTCTATAAACCATAAGTTTAAAAATTCGAAATGGGATATGGACTTTATTTTGCCGCAGCGTGTTTTGTTTAGAAGAGAATTGTTAGAAAATGGAAGAATTTCCTTAGGAACGGAATTGAATACTGAAAGTTTTTACTTAAATTTAGACGGTTCAAATTTAAAGGGAGTTTATGAGTTAAATCAGTTAGAATTAAAATCAGGAATTACATATGAATACAGTTTTACACCAAAATTGATTGCATTTGTAAAAGGTGGATTTAATAATGTGGTGAGTGCACGACTTACGGAAAAAGGGGAGCGCACCAACCGATATGTTTACGACCAGAAAGAAGATACGCAAGGTTATTTTAGATTTGGTATATCGTATAATCTCTTTAATAAAAATTAATATGTACGAGTTTAAAGAATTAAAAGAATCCAATATGGTTGTGGAGATTTTTAAAACAAATGTTCAGAAAGAATCTGATAAAAATTATGTCA
This sequence comes from Flavobacterium potami, assembly GCF_020026915.1. Classification (GTDB taxonomy): domain Bacteria; phylum Bacteroidota; class Bacteroidia; order Flavobacteriales; family Flavobacteriaceae; genus Flavobacterium; species Flavobacterium potami. Next base: position 208,698 of record NZ_JAINUY010000007.1, read on the forward strand.
TCGCTGTTATCCAGACTCAGTTTCCGGATTATAAGATTAATTTCGATTTGGAAGACTGCGATAAGATACTACGAGTGGAAGGGATTGATTTAGAATGCGATAATATTATGGATTATGTGCATTGTTTAGGATATACCTGCGAAAGATTGGATTAAATTTTGATTTGGATTTAAAAATCAGGTGTAAATACGCTACTATATTTGCTTTTTTTGTAAGTATTTTGTGTAATATTTTATTTTAAAAATTAAACCATTAAAAATGATCGATTTTATTCTTTCTCTTTTCCTTTTTCTTCTACATCAATTAAGTTAAGAACAAGGTTTTATTTTTTTTACCATTACTGTTACTTTTTCATTACGGAAAGGTTTGTCCTTTTTTTTGCATATTATTTTTCTAATTTTGTGCGTTATGAAAAAAGCATTCCAACTCTTCGATTTTAGTCAAAAGATCAATTACAAAAACGAAATTTTAGCGGGCTTAACTGTCGCTATGACAATGATTCCAGAATCTTTGTCTTTTGCTATTTTAGCAGGATTCCCGCCTTTGGTCGGATTATATGCCGCATTTATTGCAGGTTTAGTTACGGCTATTTTTGGAGGAAGACCCGGAATGATTTCCGGTGGAGCAGGAGCAACCGTGATTGTTTTGATCGCCTTGATGAAATCGCACGGAATAGAATATGTTTTTGCCGCCGTCGCACTTGGTGGTATCGTCCAAATTTGCATCGGACTTTTTAAACTCGGAAAATTTATCAGATTGGTTCCGCAGCCTGTTATGTTTGGCTTCGTAAACGGATTGGCAGTTGTCATTTTTATGTCGCAATTGGAACAGTTTAAAACCATGGTTAATGGCCAGGTATCTTGGCTTCAAGGAACTCCTTTGTATATTATGGCAGGTTTGGTCGCTTTAACCATTGCGATTGTTCTGATTTTTCCGAAGATTACAAAAGCGGTTCCAGCATCTTTGGTTGCCATAATGGTTGTTTTTGCATTGGTTATCGTTTTTAATATTGAAACCAAAACAGTAGAAGATATTGCTTCAGTTCAAGGCGGATTTCCTCCGTTTCATATTCCGAATATTCCATTTTCTTTTGAGACTCTAAAAGTAATTTTTCCTTATTCTGTAATTGTTGCTGCTGTTGGTTTGACAGAAGGTTTGTTGACGCTGAATCTAGTCGATGAAATTACAGGAACTAGAGGAAATAGCAATAGAGAATGTATTGCACAAGGAAGTTCAAACATCTTAAACGGATTTTTCTACGGAATGGGTGGTTGTCCAATGATTGCCCAGACTTTGGTAAATCTTGGCGCAGGTTCAAGAGCAAGACTTTCTGGAATTATCGGTGCTTTGACTATTTTAATGATTATACTTTTCGGTGCTCCTGTAATTGGAAAATTGCCAATGGCGGCGTTAGTTGGAGTAATGATGATGGTTGCAATTACTACTTTTGAATGGGCAAGTTTCAGAATCATTAATAAAATGCCTAGACACGATATTTTCGTCGGAATTCTGGTTGCAGTAATTACCATTGTATTGCATAATCTGGCTTTAGCGGTTCTAATTGGTGTGATTATTTCGGCTCTGGTTTTTGCTTGGGAAAGTGCCAAACGAATTCGTGCCAGACATTTTATAGATGAAAACGGAATTAAACATTATGAAATTTATGGCCCGTTATTCTTCGGTTCGACAACTGCTTTTATAGAAAAATTTGATATTCAAAACGATCCAAATCATATCATAATTGATTTTAAAGAAAGTCGAGTTTCTGATATGTCAGCAATTGAAGCTTTAAATAATATTACCAAAAAATACAACCAATTAAATAAAGTGGTTGAGTTAAAACACTTAAGCGAAGACTGCCGACAATTGCTTAAAAATGCCGATGCAGTTATTGATGTAAATGTGATTGAGGATCCGACGTATAAAGTGGTATCCTAAATTAGACAATGTGGCAATTAGATAATTAGAAAATTGTCTTAACAAATTTATATTATTATTGACAAACTCGACAGATTTTTAAAATTTGTCGGGTTTGTTGTTTTTTACGTATCATTAAGTTTTGTCAGGCTGAGCGGAGTCGAAGCCCACGTCCAATTGGAGCGCCCTTCGACTCCGCTCAGGGTGACAAGTACATTGTCTAATTGTCTAATTGACACATTCTCAAATTATCTAATTAAAATAATTTGATTTTTGTAACTTTACAAAATGAAGCTAACAGAAACATTAGAAGATTTTTACACCGTTAAAATCAATGGAATGCCCGAGAATCTTAAAAAAGAAATCGGACATTTTAATGTTTTTAAACTGGATGAATACATTGGAAGTACTTGTAGTCCATTGCCTTATACTAGAAAAGATTTTTATAAGATAAGTTTAATCATTGGTAAAAACAAGGTGCATTATGCTGATAAAGTCGTAACGATTGAAGATCAGGCTTTGTTCTTTGCAAATCCGCAAATTCCGTATAGTTGGGAACATATTGATGAAAATCAAACGGGGTTTTTCTGCATTTTTACAGACGCATTTTTTAGTCAGTTTGGGAATTTAAAAGAATATCCTTTATTTCAGCCAGGCGGAAATCCGGTAGTTCCTGTTTCTGAGGAATTGGCAGAATCTCTAAAAACAATTTATTTAAAAATGTTGGAAGAAATCAATTCTGATTATGCTTTTAAATATGATGTACTTCGAAATTTGGTTTTTGAAATCATTCACTTAGCATTAAAAACACAAACTGTAACTGCTTCATTATACAGTAAATCGAATGCTACGATTCGAGTTTCTTCTTTGTTTTTAGAATTGTTGGAAAGACAATTTCCTGTAGAATCCATTTCGCAACAAATTAATTTTCGTTCTCCATCAGAATATGCTAGTCAATTGAATGTACATGTGAATCATTTAAATAAAGCTTTAAAAGAAACAACTGGAAAGACAACTTCTCAAATTATATCAGAAAGAATCATCCAAGAATCCATGATTTTGCTGAAACAAACCAATTGGAATATTAATGAAATTGCTTGGTGTTTAGGTTTCGAAGAATTGTCTCATTTCATTAATTTCTTCAAGAAAAATGTTCAAGTTTCTCCCAAAAACTATCGATTAGCAGAAATTGATTGATTTTTGTAACTTCTTGCTTGATTGCTTTAATTTTTAAGAAGCACTTCGCCAATACCTTTGTCCTGTAATTATAAACGTAAAAATTTAAAGTCATGGGAAATAACAAAGTTTGGTTTATCACAGGTGCGTCAAAAGGACTTGGATTAGAATTGGCTAAAAAATTATTGGCAGAAGGTTTTAAAGTTGCTGCAACGTCAAGAAACGAAGCTTCTTTAATTCAAGAATTAGGAAATGCATCAGATCATTTTCTTCCTCTTGAAATGGATTTGGTTAGTGAAAAAAGTGTAAAAACAGCCATTGATAAAACTATAAATCATTTTAAAACAATTGATGTTTTAGTAAACAATGCTGGCTACGGATTGTTGGGAGCATTAGAAGAATTAACAGATGCAGAATCGAGAAAAAACTTCGAGGTAAATGTTTTCGGATTATTAAATGTAATCAGACATACAATGCCAATTCTTCGTGCCAATCAATCAGGACATATTTTTAATATTTCTTCTGTTGGAGGATATTTTGGAGAATTTCCAGGTTGGGGAATCTACTGCTCAACTAAATTTGCTGTTGCAGGTTTAACAGAATCCTTAGCAGCAGAAATTAAGCCTTTTGGTCTTCATGCTACCATTGTTTATCCAGGTTATTTTAGAACCGATTTCTTAAAAGATAGTTCTCTTTTATTACCAGAAAATCCAATTGCAGAATACAAGGAAGTAAGACAATCTCAAAGCGCGCATAAAGAAGATATCAACGAAAATCAACCAGGAGATCCAGTAAAATTAGCTGAAGCTTTAATTAAAGTAAGTCAAGATCAAAATCCACCGTTGCATTTGTTTTTGGGTGAAGATGCCTTCAATATGGCAAATCAAAAAATTGCAAGTGTTCAAAGTGAATTAGGGAAATGGAAAGAGGTTTCTGTTGGGACTAATTTTTAATTAGAGAATGTGTCAATTTGGAAATGTGGCAATTTGATAATTAGATAATTAGAAAATGATTTCATAGATCGTATATCTGTATAGGCGCATTACAGTGCGTCTAATGTTTTGCAAATTTAAACCCGACAGGTTTTCAAAACCTGTCGGGTTTAGTTCTTGTGATTTGTTTCATTAAATTGCCTCCAAATTTATCTGGAGGAATAAGATGTATGATGAAAAAGTGCTTTAGCCAAACGTTATAGTTCGGCTAAAGCCCTTTTTTTTAGATTTCTAACAGAAACCTCCAGCTGAAGCAGGAGGCAATTGATTTTTTTTTAATGAAGAGAAATTGTCTAATTATCTAATTGACACATTTTCTAATTAGCCAACATTGCATCAACATCACTCAATTTCCCATCAATTTTTCCAATTTTTAAACCTAAAATTTCAGCGATTAAAGGATAAACAGAAACATTCGGGAATGTTTTTACTCTTTTATTTACTTTAAAAGCAGGGCCTTTTGCATAAAAAATAGCGTGCATGTCTTTCTCGTTATTATCATAACCATGAGTTCCACCTTTTATATGTGTGCTTTCTTTAGTTACTAAACTCCAGCCTTTTTCGGCTTCGATAACAAAATCATGCGCACGCGGATTTGAACCGTAGTGTAGTCTTTTTGGAACCTCAGAAGATTTCCAAAACTTAATATGTTTTACTTTCTTTAAGGCATTCGCGATAGAATCTTGATAACCAGGTTTTGCCTGTATACTCATTATTGGGTTGATTACATCTTTGTAGCCGAGCCATTCTGGTTTTAAATAATCTAAAACGGCCACTTTTTTATCATTACTGATATTCGCCATTCCGTGATCAGAAACAATGATTAAATTGATTTGTTTCCCAATTGGCAATTGATCTAATCTCCTTGAAATTTCTCCCATTATGGAATCCATTTTGATTACGGCTTTTTTAGTTTCTGGTGAAAGTGGTCCAAAATTATGTCCAGAATGATCTGGTTCATCAAAATATAAAGTAACAAGATGAGGTCTTTGTTTCTCAGGAAGTTGTAACCATTTCATAACCGTATCGATTCTTGCTCCATAAGGAACTTTACCATCATAATTTTTGAAATAACTCGGATTTCTTTTGTCAATATCAGAACCTGGCCAAAAGAAAGAAGCTGTTTTTACGCCTTGTTGTTCTGCTAAATTCCAAATCGGATTTCCACCATAAAATCTTGAATCATTTTTCGCATTGCTTGACAATGAAAAAGATTGGTTTAAAGAAGCGTCATAAAAAACATTATTAATAATTCCATGATGATCTGGATAAAGTCCTGTGACAATCGTATAATGATTAGGGAAAGTTTTACTTGGATAAGAAGGTTTCATTGATTTGGCATGAACACCTTCTTTTTCAATTTGTTTCAGATTTGGAAGATTATATTGCTTTCCGTAATCCCAGCGAAAACCATCCATAGAAACTAAAACAACATAATTGTCTTTATTGTTTTGGGCTTGTAAAAAAGTTGTAAGAAGTAAGAATGTAAAAGATAAAAGGTGAGTAGTGAATTTTCTCATTTTGCAATTTTAAATAGAACTGCAAAGGTATTAATATCACATTTTTTAAAAAGAAAGAGAATGTTAAATAAAAGAAAGTCGCCACGAATTACACGAATTTCCACAAATTTTATTTCACAATACTTAAAAAATAATTAGTGAAAATTCGTGTAATTCGTGGCAAACAAAAAAAAAGCGCCAGATAAAAATCTGACGCTTTTAAGTTTTAAGAAGAGAATGAATTACATCATTCCTGGCATTCCGCCACCCATTGGCATTCCGCCTCCAGCGTTTTCTTCTTTAATATCAATCAATGCACATTCTGTAGTTAAGATCATTCCAGAAACAGATGCAGCATTTTCAAGAGCTACACGAGTTACTTTTTTAGGATCGATAATTCCAGCAGTAAGCATATCTACGTATTCGTCAGTTTTTGCATTGTATCCAAAATCACCTGAACCTTCAGAAACTTTAGCTACAACAACAGAACCTTCAAGACCAGCGTTTTCAACGATAGTTCTCAATGGAGATTCAACAGCGCGAGAAACGATTTGGATTCCTGTTGCTTCGTCAGAGTTGTCCGCTTTTAAGTCAGTTAAAGCAATTTTAGCTCTCAATAAAGCAACACCACCACCAGCAACGATTCCTTCTTCAACAGCAGCACGAGTTGCGTGTAAAGCGTCATCAACTCTGTCTTTTTTCTCTTTCATTTCAACTTCAGAAGCTGCACCAACATAAAGAACTGCAACACCTCCAGCTAATTTAGCCAAACGCTCTTGTAATTTTTCTTTATCGTAATCAGATGTAGTAGTTTCCATCTGACCTTTAATTTGGTTCACACGATTTTTGATGATATCTGCTTCACCAGCACCGCTTACGATAGTTGTATTGTCTTTGTCGATAGAAACTCTTTTTGCGTTTCCTAACATTTCGATAGTTGTATTTTCTAAAGTATAACCTCTTTCTTCAGAAATTACAGTTCCACCAGTTAAGATTGCGATATCTTCTAACATTGCTTTTCTTCTGTCTCCAAAACCTGGGGCTTTTACAGCCGCAATTTTAAGAGCACCTCTTAATTTGTTAACAACCAAAGTAGAAAGAGCTTCACCGTCAACATCTTCAGCGATAATCAATAATGGTTTTCCTGATTGTGCAACTGGCTCTAAAACTGGAAGTAATTCTTTTAAAGAAGAAACTTTTTTGTCATATAATAAGATGTATGGAGAGTCTAATTCAACTTCCATTTTCTCTGGATTTGTTACGAAGTAAGGAGAAAGATATCCTCTGTCAAACTGCATTCCTTCAACAACGTCAACGAAAGTGTCAGTTCCTTTAGCTTCTTCAACAGTGATAACACCTTCTTTTCCAACTTTAGCGAAAGCTGTAGCGATTAATTCACCAATAACTTCGTCATTGTTAGCAGAAATAGAAGCAATTTGTTTGATTTTGTCAGAATCGCTTCCAACAACTTTAGCTTGTTTTGCAAGGTCAGCTACGATAGTTTCAACAGCTTTGTCGATACCACGTTTCAAGTCCATTGGATTTGCACCTGCAGCAACGTTTTTCAAACCTTCTTTTACGATAGCTTGCGCTAAAACTGTAGCCGTTGTTGTACCGTCTCCAGCTAAATCATTGGTTTTAGAAGCAACTTCTTTCACCATTTGCGCACCCATATTTTCTAATGCGTCTTTTAATTCGATTTCTTTTGCAACAGAAACACCATCTTTAGTAACAGTTGGTCCACCAAATGATTTTCCGATAATTACGTTACGACCTTTTGGTCCAAGAGTTACTTTTACAGCATTTGCTAATGCATCAACACCACGTTTTAAACCGTCACGTGCTTCAATATCAAATTTTATATCTTTTGCCATTTTAATTTTTGTTTAAAGTTTGATTTGTTTCAAGTTAATGAAGTTCTTAATTCTGAATACTTCGAACTTAATACAATATATTTTTTAGATGATTGCAAGAATATCGTCTTCACGCATAATCAAATAATCAACTCCTTCTGATTTTATTACTTCTGTTCTTGCAAATTGACCATAAAGTACAGTGTCTCCTACTTTGACAGTCATTGTATGATCTTTAGATCCGTTTCCTACTGCAACTACAGTTCCTTTTTGTGGTTTTTCTTTGGCAGTATCAGGAATAAAAATACCTGATGCAGTTTTAGTCTCAGCTGCAGCAGGCTCAATAAGTACGCGGTCTGAAAGCGGTTTAATGTTTAAAGCCATGATTTTATATTATTATAAGTTATACGTTTTTTTCTGTTCTATAAACTTTCAGAAACTATGCCATGCTAGAAAAACTGACATTATTTCTTAAAAAAAATGCCAGCTTTGACAGGCTGGCATTAGATTTTATATTAAGCTAAAATTATTTAGTAGCTGGTGCTGCTGGAGCAGGAGTAGTTCCTTGTGCTGGAGCAGTTGGTACATTTGCAGGAGCTTCAGTTTTATCAATGATTTTAGATTCAGTATCACTTAAAGATCCAGAGAAACTTAAGCTAGAAAGTAAAATTAATACAATTAAAATGGTAGCTAAAGTCCATGTACTTTTGTCTAAGAAGTCAGTTGTTTTTTGTACTCCACCTAACATTTGCGTTCCGCTGATAGTAGAAGATAATCCACCTCCTTTAGGGTTTTGTACCATGATAACTACGATCAATAGAAAACAAACTATTGTGATTAAAACTAAAAAAATTGAAAATGTGCTCATTACTTAATTATTGTTATTGTTATTTTGTTGTAAAATCTTTATATCCGATATGCGGTCTGCAAAGAAAGTAATTTTTTCTGGATATTTCAAAATTAATATTTCATAAGCCTGAATTGCTTTTGTATATTTCTTTTGTTCCAGATAAACCCTAGCCAAAGTCTCTGTCATCAGATAGGAATTGTCCTCAGAATTGCTTTCAATTTGAACAACCGGTGCGCTGGTTCCTGGTTTTATTGGAGAGATTTTTGGGTTGTTTTCGATAAACTTATCTATAATCTCAGCCTTTTTTTGTCTTTCTTCAATAATTAATTGTTCTTCTTTTTGTGTTTCTGCAACTGTCTTTTCGCTTTCTTTTTCTTCAGAAATTTCATTTGAACGGTCAATAGGTTCCGTTCTGGATAATTGCAACCACTCTTGGAAAGAATGTTTTTCGTTGATTGTAAAATCTAAAGGTACTCCAATCTCTAAATGTTCTGTTGCTGTTTTTACAGTTTCATTAGGTTCTTCGATTACTTTTTCAATCTCTGGAAGAACTTGTTCTGTTGCATCATTTATAATTTCTTCCTGAATTTCTTCTTTCGGTTGTTCAGGAATTCTATTTTCGGTTTCCTTAATGGAGGGAACAATTGGTCGTTCAACGGGATTCATTTTAAATTCCGGAATAATCATTTCTTCAATGACACTGTCATCCTCGTCTTCTTCAACTGAATTTAAAGTGGATTGCTCAACGATTTCGATTTTTGGTTCTTCAACAATTTTTGGTTCCTCAGCAAGCGAAGCTTCAGCTTCTTTTATTGAGTTTAAAATAGAACGTTCAATTGCAGCATCAATTTTTGGCTGTTCAGGTGTTACAGGTTCCTCTGGTTTAGAAGGTGTTTCAGAAACTTTGATAGAACTTAAAATAGAATTTTCAATGCGATCAATTTTAGGTTCTTCTGTTTTTATTGGCTCTATAAAAGCGCTTGTTTCTATTTCTTTTGTAACTTCAGAAATAGGTTCTTCAGTTGGGTCTGTTTTCTTTTGTTCTTCAGAGATCGGTTTTTCATATGTTACCGATTGTGCTTCTTTGATTGCTGCAAAAATAGATTCGTCAATTACTGGAAGCGTTTTTGGTTCTTCAATTTGAACTGGTTTTTCAAAAGTTATAGCCTGAGCTTCTTTAATAGCAGTAAAAATTGCAGGATCTATTTCTGGAGTATTTTTAGGTTTTTCAGTACTAGTCGGTTCTTCTGTAATGTTTTTTTCAGTTACTATATTGGTAGTAGGAATAGTCTGTTCGTCAGCTTCTGTTTTTACTTCGATAGCTTTTCTGATTTGTTCTGGCGAAATTATTTCACTTTCAAAAACAGTAATCTCAAGAAGATCTCTCAGTTTTTGTTCGTAGAAATCGTTTTGTATAGATGTAAATTCATCAGAAGTAATAAAATCAAATAAAACAGAACGATCTGATGTATGTGCCGCTGTAACTTTTAACGCATAATTATACTTAAAACTGTTTTGATTGTAAAGTCCTTTTAATCGTAATGCACGTGCACTCTGAAAATATGGAAATTCATTCAAAACACTTCCTAATGCGTCCGCCTGCTTTTCTGTAATAGCATCGGGTTTATTCATTAAGTAGGTATAATCAGTAACATTCATTATTCTCTGTTTAATCTGTTTAAATTATTTAATTGTTTCATCGATTAAACGTTTTTACGATTAAACGATTCGACAGAATGGCAAATTACCATTTAGCCAATGATTCATTAAATATATCCTGAGTAATTCTTTCAAAGATAGTTTTTATAGCATCATTTAAGGTAGATCCTGTAGGAAGCTGTTGTCCAGGAAAGTCATAATAGAATTCGAAAGTTCTCTCAAAATCATCTGCTTCTTTTTTCTTATTCGTAAAACGTACATTAACACGAATAGACAAACGGTTTTGTGCAGCACCTACGTCACCATTTGTTACCGCTGTTGCTGACATTGGAGTAGTTCTGTAATCTACAATTTCTCCTTCATAAACCAAATCACCTGCATTGCTAACTAAGTTTAAGTTGGTTTGATTCATAATCAACTCTTGTAGGGCCAATGTAAAAGTTCTATCGATTCCAGGTTCGATCAAATCAGCATTATTTTGGAAGAAATTAACCTGAAATGTTTTGGCGTCTATTGGTTTCGCTCCTGTAAAATTGTAGACAGAACAACCACTTAACATAAAAAGGCTTAAAAAGGCGAAAAGAGAATATATTTTTTTCATAATGTGTATTAGTCAAATTCCAATATTTTGAAATTCCAAATTCCAAATTTCGCCAAATATACTAATTTGGGATTTGGAATTTAAAAATTGAGATTTATTATAGGTCGAATTGCTTGATTTTACGATAAAGAGTTCTTTCAGAAATACCCAATTCGTCTGCAGCAGCTTTACGTTTGCCTTTGTTTTTTTCTAATGATTTTTTGATCATTTCGATTTCTTTTTGTTCCAAGCGTAAAATTTCTTCTTCTTCGATCGTTTCAGCAAACAAATAATTATCATCTGGAATTTGGTAGCTTTCTTCGCGAACGGCTGGCGTTGTCATAACAGCTGTTCTTGGTTCTTCTTCAAAATCAATTTCGCTGTCGTTCTGTTGATTTCCGTATATCTTTTGAATTAAATTCGGATTAATATCCTGCACTTTTGAAGTACCGTTTTTCATTAATTCTAAAGTCAGTTTTTTCAAATCATTCAGGTCGCTTCTCATATCAAAAAGTACCTTATATAATATGTCTCTTTCTGTACTGAAATCGCTTTCTTTTTTACTGTCGCTAATAACAGAAGGTAAATTGCTTCCTTCGGCTGGCAAATAAGATTGTAAAGTTGCTAGGCTAATGTCGCGATTCGTTTCTAAAACAGAAATCTGCTCCGCCACATTTCGAAGCTGACGAATGTTTCCGCTCCATCTGAATTTTTGTAAAAGTTGAACGGCATCGTCATCCAGTCTTAAAGGTGGCATTTTGTATTTATGTGCAAAATCGGCCACAAACTTTCTGAACAATAAATGGATATCGTCGTTTCTTTCTCTTAAAGGAGGTAATGTAATTTCTACCGTGCTTAAACGATAATACAAATCTTCACGGAATTTGCCTTTTTCGATAGCATTGAATAAATTCACGTTGGTTGCCGCAACGATTCTCACATTTGTTTTTTGAACCTGAGACGAACCTACTTTTATAAATTCACCGTTTTCTAAAACACGAAGTAATCTTACTTGAGTTGTTAATGGCAATTCACCAACTTCGTCTAGGAAAATTGTTCCGCCGTCAGCCACTTCAAAGTAACCTTCACGTGTACTTGTTGCGCCTGTAAAAGCGCCTTTTTCGTGTCCGAAAAGTTCACTGTCAATTGTTCCTTCCGGAATTGCACCGCAGTTTACTGCAATATATTTACCATGCTTTCTATGCGAAAGCGAATGTATAATTCTAGGAATGTTTTCTTTACCAACACCACTTTCCCCAGTTACCATTACTGAAATATCAGTTGGAGCAACCTGAATGGCTTTTTCGATAGCACGATTTAATTTCGGATCATTACCAATAATCTCAAATCGTTGTTTTATTGCTTGAACTGTTTCCATATTAGATTTTGTTTCAAGTTTTTATTTGTTTCAGGTTTTGCCTAAAACTTTGGCTTGTATTTTTGTTTGCCACGAATTTCTCGAATTTCACTAATTTTTGAAATCGTGTCAATGTATAACTCTTTTATGTTGTAATGTCTTTATTAAATTAACCACAAATTACGCAAATTACCACAAATTCGTTTTATGAATTTATTAATCGTTTGTGTGTTAATGATTTGTTTTGAAAGTTTGCGATTATTCCAACAGGTGTATCGGCCAATTTCATATAATTTAATACTTGTGCAAGATGATCATTGCATACTTCCTTTACTGATTTTACTTCTAATATTATGTCATCATATACTACGAAATCGGCATAAAATTTATGAGGCAAAATAACTCCTTTATACTCAATTGCAAATTCCTTCTCTCGTTGATAAGGAATTCCATGATTTTTAAATTCAACCTCTAATGCGTCTTTATATACAATTTCAAGTAAACCAGGCCCTAATAATCTATGTACTTCCATACATATTCCTACTATTTGGTAGTTTTCCTCTTTTTTATAATAATATTCGGTTGTATTAGTCATGAAAAATTAATTTGTGAAAATTTGCGTAATTTGCGGTTAACAAAAATTAATTCATGCTGCTCAAACCAACAGCTTCACCTTTCAAAGTTCCACTTGTACAGCTTGTGATTTTTACGTTTACGAAGTCTCCAATTTTGTAATTTTCTTTTGGGAAAACAACTGTTATACTTTGAGAGTTTCTTCCTGAGAATTCATCTTTAGATTTCTTAGAAACTTTTTCAACTAAAACTTCAACTGTTTTTCCAACAAATTCTTCACTTCTAAACCAAGCGTGTTTTTGCTGTAAATCGACAATTTCTTGTAATCTTCTCGCTTTAGTTTCTTCTTCAACATCATCTTTCATTTTTCTTCCTGCAAGAGTTCCAGGACGTTCAGAATACGAATACATATAACCGAAATTATATTTTACATATTCCATTAAACTCATTGTATCTTGATGATCTTCTTCAGTTTCTGTTGGGAAACCGGTAATCATATCTTGCGAAATCGAAGCATCTGGAACAATTGCTCTAATTTTATCAATCAAAGCCATATATTCTTCACGAGAATGAAGACGGTTCATTTCTTTCAAAATTCTATTGCTTCCAGACTGAACTGGCAAGTGAATGTGCTTACAGATATTTGGATATTTCGCAATAACATGCAAAATGCTTTCGTGCATATCCTGCGGATTAGATGTCGAAAATCGAATACGCATTTTAGGAAAACCAGCCGCAACCATTTCAAGCAATTGATCAAAATCTACTGCAGTTGCTTTTTGCATTTCAGAAGCGTTTACAAAGTCTTTTTTCAAACCACCTCCGTACCAAAGGTAACTGTCAACATTTTGTCCAAGAAGTGTGATTTCTTTAAAACCTTTGCTCCACAAATCTTGAATTTCTGCCATAATACTTTGTGGTTCACGACTACGCTCGCGTCCGCGTGTAAAAGGCACAACGCAGAAAGTGCACATATTATCACATCCACGAGTAATCGAAACCAAAGCTGTAATCCCATTACTCATCAAACGAACTGGTGAAATATCTCCGTAAGTTTCTTCTTTAGATAAAATTACATTGATAGCATCACGACCTTCTTCAACTTCTGCTAATAAATTCGGAAGATCTTTATAAGCATCAGGACCAACAACAAGATCAACGATTTTTTCTTCTTCCAAAAACTGACTTTTCAAACGTTCCGCCATACAGCCCAAAACGCCGACTTTCATTTTCGGATTCGTACGTTTTACGGCATTATATTTTTCCAAACGTTTACGAATCGTTTGTTCTGCCTTGTCACGAATTGAACAAGTGTTAACCAAAACCAAATCGGCTTCTTCTAAAACTGAAGTGGTGTTATATCCGCCGTCAGACAAAATGGAAGCCACGACTTCACTGTCCGAAAAATTCATCGCACAGCCGTAACTTTCTATAAATAGTTTTTTAGTATTCTCAGGTTTATTTTCTAAAACAAGACTTTCGCCCTGTTTACTTTCTTCAATAATCTTTTCCATTATAAAAATTCAAAGTGCAAAGATAGGTTAATTGGACTTAATATGACAAGATGTCAGATAAAGAATTAACAATGTTTTGAGAAATATTGAGGTATAGCATTTTACAACTCATTTTTTACTTTTTACGTTGTTCAGGAGCTATTTCCAGCTTTCCACTTCTTGTCCTCGTAAAAAGAGCAAAGTTTCTAATGTTTTAAAAAGAGCTTCCGTTGGTCGCTTTTTTAAAACAAGAAACTTTTGCTTTTTTTATTCCGGGTAATCCATTTCAATCTGGGCTATGAAAAGAGGATTCAAAAAGCACATTTCTCGGTCAGAAATCATTATAAGTTATACCTATATATATTATCGAGATTATTACAGATAAATCTGCAATTTTAAGTTTCATAATATCAAAATACTTCAAAAATGCATTCGTAAGGTTAATATTTAAAAAAAATAGATACTTTTGTTGCAGAAAAATAGAGCAATGGCAAAGAATTTAGTAATAGTAGAGTCACCTGCAAAGGCGAAAACGATCGAGAAATTCCTCGGTAGTGATTTTCAGGTGGAGTCGAGTTATGGACACATAGCCGACCTACCATCAAAGGAAATAGGAGTAGATGTAGAAAATGGTTTTAAACCAAAATATGAAGTTTCTCCGGATAAAAAAGCCTTGGTAACGAAACTAAAATCACTTTCTAAGAATGCCGAAACGGTTTGGTTAGCGAGCGATGAGGACCGCGAGGGAGAGGCTATTTCATGGCACTTGGCGGAAGAATTAAAACTGGATAGAAAAAAAACCAAACGTATTGTTTTTCATGAGATTACAAAATCTGCGATTCTTAAAGCAATTGATAATCCAAGAGAAATTGATTATAATTTAGTAAACGCACAACAGGCACGTCGTGTTTTAGATCGTTTAGTAGGTTACGAACTGTCTCCAGTTTTATGGAGAAAAATTAAAGGCGGACTTTCAGCAGGTCGTGTGCAGTCGGTTTCTGTACGTCTGATTGTAGAAAGAGAACGCGAAATTCAAAATTTTAATGCAGTCGCAACATATTCAATCGTTGCGGAATTTGTAAACGAAGCAGGAAAAGCTTTCAAAGCAAAACTGCCAAAAAACTTCAATACTAAAAAAGAAGCCGAAGATTTCTTAAATCAAAATATCGGTTCTAAATATAAGGTAGCCGATTTAGAAACTAAACCTACCAAAAAATCACCAACAGCACCTTTTACAACTTCTACGTTACAACAGGAAGCAGCAAGAAAATTATACTTGCCAGTTGGAATTACCATGCAGCTAGCACAGCGTTTGTACGAGGCCGGACTTATTACATATATGAGAACGGATTCGGTGAATCTTTCTAAAGAAGCAATGGATGCGGCTGAAGCGGAAATTATTAAATCTTACGGAAAAGAGTTCTCTAAACCGAGAGTTTTTGCTAATAAAAATAAAGGAGCACAAGAAGCACACGAAGCAATTCGTCCTACTGATATGTCGCGCCATACTGTAAATATTGATCGTGACCAAGCTCGTTTGTATGATTTGATCTGGAAAAGAACTTTAGCTTCGCAAATGAGTGATGCGCAGTTGGAAAGAACAAACGTAAAAATCGAAGCAGATAATCATAGCGAACTTTTTGCAGCTTCTGGAGAGGTTTTACTTTTTGAAGGTTTCTTAAAAGTGTACCTAGAAGGTCATGACGATGACGAAGAAGAGCAAGAAGGGATGCTTCCGGCTTTAAAAGTAAACGAAAAACTAGCTAATAATTATATTACAGCTACAGAAAGATATTCTAGACCGCCAGCACGTTACACCGAAGCTTCTTTGGTTAAGAAGTTAGAGGAGCTTGGTATTGGTCGTCCTTCTACTTATGCCCCAACGATTTCAACTATTATCAACAGAAATTATGTTGAAAAAGGTACTCTTGAAGGCGTAGAACGTAATTATGTACAGCTTACTTTGCAAAACAGTAAAGTTGGCGAAAAAGTTCTTAAAGAAAATACAGGTTCAGATAAAGGAAAATTAGTTCCAACAGATATCGGAACTATTGTTACGGACTTCTTAGTGAAGAATTTCGAAAATATTCTGGATTATAATTTCACTGCAAAAGTAGAGCAGGATTTCGACGAAATTGCCGAAGGAAACATTGACTGGGCAAAGATGATGCAGGATTTCTATAATCATTTTCATCCAAATGTAAAAGAAGTAGAAGCAAATGCAGAACGTGAAAGTGGAGAAAGAATTCTAGGAAAAGATGCTGACGGAAGACAGGTTTCTGTTCGTTTAGGGAAATTTGGGCCAATGGCGCAGATTGGAGAAGCGGATGATGAAGATAAAAAGTTTGCTAGTTTAATGGCAGACCAAAACATTGGAAACATTACACTTGAAGAAGCTTTGAACTTGTTCTTGCTTCCAAAAAGTTTAGGTGAATATAAAGGAGAAGAAGTAGAAGTAAATAATGGTCGTTACGGTCCTTACGTGCGTCACGGAAGCGTTTTTATTTCATTGCCAAGAGGAGAAGATCCGCTTAATGTTTCTAAAGAAAGAGCTCAGGAGCTAATTGACGAAAAAGCACTTGCTGATGCGCCAATTGCGGTTTATAAAGGAGAGGCTGTTCAAAAAGGAGTGGGGCGTTTTGGACCATTCATCAAATGGAACGGACTTTTTGTAAATGTGAACAAAAAATACAATTTTGACAATCTCTCTCAGTCTGATGTTGAGGAGCTTATTGAAGAAAAACTTCAGAAGAATATTGATAAGGTACTTCATAATTGGGAAGAAGAAGGAATTGTAGTAGAAAAAGCGCGTTGGGGACGTTCTGTAATCTTAAAAGGGAAAATCAAAATTGAATTAAGTAAAGATGTTGATGCTACACAATTGACATTGGCTCAAGTTCAGGAAATGATTGCTGCAAAAACACCTGCAAAGAAAACTGCTGCTAAAAAAACAACAACGGCTAAAAAAGCTCCAGCTAAAAAAACAGCTGCTAAAAAGAAATAAGATAAATGGAATTTGATTTTCTAGAACCAGTTAATGATGCAATTGTAAAATTCGTCGGCGGACTGTCTTCACAAGAGCTTGGTAGTAAAATTGTTTTTCATACACAAGAACAATTTCCAGATATTGAAAAAATCAATATCGCGATAATTGGTGTTTTAGAAGACCGTACCAACATCAATATGATTAATGAAGTTAATCTTACTGCTGTTCGTAAAAAACTGTATAGTATGTTTCCTGGTAACTGGGATGCTTCAATTGCAGACTTGGGAGATATACTGGCTGGAGATTCAGTAGAGGATACTTATTTTGCTTTAAAGAAGGTTACGGCATCATTAATTAAAAGTAAAATCATTCCTATAGTCCTGGGAGGTTCCCAGGATTTGACCTATGCTTTATACCGTGCTTACGATGATTTAGAGCAAATGGTCAATATGGTTTCTGTAGATAATAAATTTGATTTTGGAAAGGAAAACGAATCTGTTTCGGCTAATTCTTACCTGACAAAAATTATTATCGATGAGCCTAATAATCTATTCAATTACTGTAACATAGGTTATCAGACTTATTATAATTCTCAAGAAGAAATTGATTTGATCGAAAAATTATTTTTTGATGCTTATCGATTAGGAGAAATCTCAAACAAAATTACTTTAGCTGAGCCTGTTTTTAGAGATGCTGATTTGGTTAGTATCGATTTGAATTCAGTAAAATCTTCAGCATCAGGAAATACGGTGACTTTTGAACCAAATGGATTTAATGGAAAAGAGATTTGTGCATTAGCGAGATACGCTGGAATTAGTGATAAAGTTTCTTCTTTTGGAGTTTTTAATCACAATAGTACGATGGCAGAATCTGTTATAATTGCTCAGATTGTATGGTATTTTATTGAAGGCTATCATTATCGTTCAAAAGAGTATCCATTCGGAAGTCGTGCAAATTATCTGAAGTATATTGTGCCACTTGAAGACGAAGAATTGGTTTTTTATAAAAGTGATAAAACAGATCGTTGGTGGATAGAAATTCCATTTGAATCAAACGGTAGCAATAAATTGAAAAGAAATACGTTATTACCCTGTTCTTACGATGAATATTTGTCGGCTTGCAATCAAGAATTGCCAGAAAGATGGTGGAAAGCGCAACGTAAAAATGCGCTATAATTCAAAAAGTTAAGGTTAATCTTAATTTTTTCAAAAATAAGAAAAATAGTTAAATTGAATTAGTAAGAAAATAATTACAAATGATAAAAATTAACGTTTTACATCGATTTTTTGACACAGTTTATCGATAAAATATTTTTTTTTTATTTTATTTAACATTATTTTTGAACGGTAAAATAAATTTCGCAAGTAGTATTGTTTTTTAGATAAATAATAAATACGTTTACGGACTTTTAATAATGAATAGATAATCCAAATTTATATGAAGAAGTTTATTGCATTTGCAGCAATGTTAACACTGGTAATTGGCTGTGGTAAGTCAGGTGACAAAGGTGAATTAGTTGGTGTTACAGGAGGGAAATGGCATCCTGAAAAACCTTATGGAATGACTTTGGTTCCGGGTGGATCTTTTATTATGGGTAAATCAGATGCGGATTTAGCTAATGTGGAAGATGCTCCAACTAAAACTGTAACTGTTCGTTCATTTTATATGGATGAAACTGAAATTACAAATAGTGAGTATCGTCAATTCGTAGAATGGGTAAAAGATTCTACAATGAGAGTTCGTTTAGCAATTTTAGCTGATGAAACTGGTCAAAAAAGTACTGGTGACAAAGGTAAAAAAGGCGGAAGTATTGCTGATTACGCTTTTAACGATTCTGATCCAGAAAAAATGACAGCTTATGATAAATACATGTACGATAACTATTATAGTGTTGGTACAAAAGATGATCCATATGCTGGAAGAAAATTAAATAAAAAAGTAAAATTAATTAAAGATACTAAAGCATATCCAGACGAATATTACACTGAGGTAATGGATTCTATGTATTTGCCAATTGAAGAATCATACAATGGTTTAAGAACAATTGATGTGAATAAATTGAAATTCCGTTATTCTTGGATGGACATTCAGGCTGCTGCAAAAGCTAAAGTTGGAAAAAGAAGTGATTTCGTAAAAACAGAACAGGTAAATGTTTATCCTGATACTGCAGTTTGGATTAAAGATTTCGCTTATTCATATAATGAACCAATGCATAATGATTATTTCTGGCACAAAGCTTACGGAGAATATCCTGTAGTTGGTGTGACTTGGAAACAAGCTAAAGCATTCTGTGCTTGGAGAACATTAAACAAAAACAGTTATATTAAATCTAAGAAAAAAGGTCGTGACCTAGTAAACGCTTTCAGATTACCAACTGAAGCAGAATGGGAATATGCGGCTAGAGGTGGTCTGGAATCTGCAACTTACCCTTGGGGAGGTCCTTATACTAAAAGTGATAGAGGTTGTTTCTTAGCAAACTTTAAACCAAGTAGAGGAGATTACGCTGCTGACGAAGCTTTATATACTGTTGAAGCAAAATCATACGAAGTAAATGGTTACGGATTGTACAATATGGCAGGAAACGTTTCAGAGTGGACAGATTCAGCTTACAACCCAAATGCTTACGAATATGTTTCAACGATGAATCCAAACGTAATTGATGGTAAAAACCAAAGAAAAGTTGTTCGTGGAGGTTCTTGGAAAGATGTTGCTTATTTCCTACAGGTAAGTACTCGTGACCACGAATATGCAGATTCAGCTAGAAGTTATATCGGATTCAGAACTGTACAAGATTACATGGGTACTCAGGTAACTGGTAACGGTAATGGTAGCAAAAGAAAGTAATTTATAATTTTATCAATATCCAACAAATCTATTTTAAAACCTAAAAAAAAAGTATTATGGCATTATTAAGTAAAAAAGCAATGAATTTCGCTTATGGTATGGGAGCGGCAGTGGTAATCGTTGGAGCTTTATTCAAAATTACTCACTTTGAAATTGGACCATTAACAGGTACAGTTATGCTTTCAGTAGGATTGGTGACTGAGGCGTTAATTTTTGCGCTTTCTGCTTTCGAACCAGTTGAAGACGAATTAGATTGGACGTTAGTTTATCCAGAATTAGCTAATGGACAAGCGAGAGAGAAAAAGGCTAAAGTTGAAGCCCCAACTGAAGCTCAAGGATTACTTTCTCAAAAATTGGATTCATTATTAAAAGAAGCTAAAATTGACGGTGAATTAATGTCAAGTTTAGGAAACAGCATCAAAAACTTCGAATCTGCTGCTAAAGGAATTGCTCCTACAGTTGATTCAATCGCAGGACAAAAGAAATATTCTGAAGAATTATCTTTAGCTGCTGCTCAAATGGAATCATTAAACAGTTTATATAAAGTACAGTTAGAAAGCGCTTCTAGAAACGCTGAGGCTAACAAAGAAATCGCTGAAAACGCTTCTAAATTAAAAGAGCAAATGCAATCTATGACTGCAAACATTGCTTCTTTAAACAGTGTTTACGGTGGTATGCTTTCTGCAATGAGTAACAAAGGATAATTAGTTTTTAACTAAATATTAAATTTATTAATAAAGAACTAATTAGAAAAAAATGGCAGGAGGAAAATTAACCCCTAGACAGAAGATGATCAACCTGATGTATCTGGTTTTCATCGCAATGTTAGCAATGAACGTATCGAAAGAAGTAATTTCGGCTTTCGGTTTGATGAATGAAAAATTTGAAGGTGCAAACACTTCTTCACTTAAAACAAATGAAGAATTATTAAAAACATTAGATTTAAAAGCATCTGAATCTAAAGGAGAGTTTACTGAGGCTGCAGGTATTGCACATAAAGTACAAACGATTTCAAAGGATTTTTATGCTTACATCGGAACTTTAAAAGCACAATCTGTTAATGGTTTTGAAATTGATGAAGAAACTGGAAAATTACCTTACGAGTCTATGGACAGAGGTGATAACATCGATGACTGGTTTACAGGTGATGGTTACACTGCAAAAGGTAACGAAATTATCAGCAAAATAGAAAAGTATAAAGCAGACATGAAAGCTGCTTTGGGACCTAAATATGCTGATATTTCTACAGAGGTTTCTAAGAGATTTGATGTTTCAGATGTAAAAAACAAAGAAGGTATAAAAGAAAAATACTTAGCTTATCATTTTAAAGGATTTCCTGCAATTGCATCTGCTGCTAAACTTTCTGCTTGGCAAAATGATGTAAATAAAATTGAAGCGGATGTTTACAACCGTGCTTTAGGAAAAGCAGCTGTTGATGAATCTTCATACAGCAAATTTGAAGCTATCGTAGTTTTAGATAAAAATGCTTATTTCCAAGGAGAAAAAGTTACTGGTAAAGTAGTTTTAGGTAAATATGATCCAAATGCTCAATTTAGCGGATTTGAAGGTCCTGGTAAATTGGTAAATGGTCAGGCTGTATTGGAAATGACTGCTGGAGGAGTAGGAGAGCAAAAAATTGGAGGTTCGTTTAACTTTATGGAAAACGGTAAGCCAATTAAATTACCTTTCAATGGTACTTACGTTGTAGTTCCAAGACCAAATTCTGCTACAATTTCTGCTGATAAAATGAATGTTGTATATAGAGGTGTTGTTAACCCAATCTCTGTTTCATTCGCTGGTGTTGCTGATAATAAAGTTGTGGCAAGTGCTCCAGGATTATCTTCAGCTGGAAAACCAGGAAAATATAACATGAACCCAGGTTCTGGTACTGAGGCTACAATTTCTGTTACAGGTACATTACCAAATGGAGATAAAGTTTCAGATAAGAAAACATTCAGAATTAAAGGTATTCCTGGTCCAACAGGAACAATCAGAGGAGAAATGGGAGTTGTTAAAGGTCCTAAATCTAACTTAGAGATTGCTACTATTGGAGCTAAATTGCTTGATTTCGATTTCGAAGTTGGTTTAGATGTTGTTGGATTCAATATGAAAATTGCTGGACAGCCTACAGTTGTTGTTACAGGTAATAAAATGAATGCACAATGTAAACAAGTACTTTCAAGAGCAGGTAAAGGAGACCAAGTTACTATTTCTGAAATTAAAACTAAACTTGTTGGAGCTGGTAGTTATTTATTGCCAAGAACTGCTCCTGTAATTTACGAAATACAATAATAAAGTAGTGAAAACTACATTCAATATCTTATAATGATACCACGATGAGAGTAAGAAATTTTTTAATAGCTATTGTTTCTATCGCTGGAGGTTTTGCTTCTAATGCGCAATCTAATTTGCTTAATGCAAAAACACCAGATCAAATTGGACTTAAAACTCCTGCTCAGTTAATATCTGATAATGATAAGCCTTTGGCATATGGTTATGTGGATGATAGAGATATTTTGATGGGTAAAACAACATGGGAAATCATTGATTTAAATGAGAAAATTAACTTCCCATTATATTTTCCTGTAGATACAGCTAACATTGGTTCTAACAGACGTTCTCTGTACGACGTTTTGACTAAAGCTATTAAAGGTGGAAAAATAACTGAAGTTTATACTGATAGTTATTTCAATACCAAAAAATCTATGAAAGACATCGAAGGATCATTATCTCGTATTGATACAACTGATGCTGGTAGAGAGTTGATTAACCAATATCCTGATGACTACAAATCACGTGTTGTGAAGAAAAAAGTAGTTAGCGGAAAAGGTAAAAACAAAAGTGTTTCGTATGTAGAAGAGACTGTTGGGCCAACAAGAACGGTTCCTGCTGAATACATTTTGAAACAAGACTTAACTGCTGCAGATGTTACACAATATAAAGTAAAAGGATATTGGTATTTTGATAAACGTCAAAGTGAATTGAAATATCGTTTACTTGGAATTTGTCCAGTAACGCCAGACGTTTATACTATGAATAGTGATGAAAAGGATTATATTGAATTATTTTGGGTTTTCTTCCCAAATGCCAGAGAGGCGTTGCATGAGGCAAAAGCTTTCAATGACAACAATTCAGCTCTTCCAATCTCATTTGATCAGATTTTAAATTCAAGACGCTTTAATGCTGTTGTTTACAAAGAGGAAAACCTTTATGGAGATAGAGCTATTAGCGATTACATGAAAGACAACGCGCAAAATCAGTTGTTAGAATCTGAAAGAGTGAAAGAAAAAATTCGCAACTTCGAACAAGATATGTGGAACTACTAAGTTGATACATAGTATTATAATTAAAAAACTCTTACTACCTTTGTAGTAAGAGTTTTTTTTTGTTCTTTAAAAAAAATGCCCTTCCCCAATTTAAAGATATTGTATTGGTTAATTTATTTTTTATTTTTGTAAGAAAAAATACACAATATATTTTTAAGGTTTACGTTTAATTTCTTGTAATATTTATGATGATGAAAGTAAGAGATTTTTTAGGGGTTGTTGTAGCTGTGGTTGGAAGTTTGAATTCTTACGCACAATCTAATTTGCTTAATGCTAAAACTGCTGATCAAATAGGGGTAAAAAATGCCGCACAATTGATAGCTGATAATGATAAGCCATTAGCTTACGGTTATGTGGATGATCGGGATATTTTGATGGGAAAAACCACATGGGAAATTATTGATTTAAATGAAAAAATAAATTTCCCGTTGTATTTTCCTGTGGATACTGCTAATATCGGGCCAGATAGACGGTCACTGTATGATGTTTTAACGAAAGCTATCAGAAATGGTAGGATAACTGAAGTATACGCTGATAGTTATTTCAATACGAAAAAATCGTTAAAAGATATTCAGGAAGCTTTATCGCGTGTAGACACGACCGATGCCGGTAGAGAGTTGATTAATCAATACCCGGATGATTACAGGTCTCGTGTTGTGAAGAAAAAAGTAGTGAGCGGAAAAGGAAAAAACAAGAGCGTTTCTTATGTAGAAGAGACTGTTGGACCAAAAAGAACAGTTCCTGCCGAGTATATTTTGAAACAAGACTTGACTTCAGCAGACGTAAGTCAGTATAAAATTAAAGGCTTTTGGTATTTTGATAAAAGGCAAAGTGATCTAAAGTATCGTTTACTAGGAATTTGTCCGGTTACACCCGATGTCTATACTATGAATAGCGACGAAAAAGATTATATCGAATTGTTCTGGGTCTTCTTCCCAAATGCACGTGAAGTCCTGCATGAGGCAAAAGCGTTTAATGACAGTAATTCTGCTCTTCCAATTTCATTTGATCAAATATTGAATTCGAGAAGATTTAATGCAGTTATTTACAAAGAAGAAAATATGTATGGAGATCGTGAGATTAAAGATTATATACGAGATGACGCCCAAAGCCAATTGCTGGAATCTGAACGAGTGAAGGAGAAAATTCGCAATTTCGAACAGGATATGTGGAATTACTAAGTGACTAGTTTAATTATAACCAAAACTCTTGTTACCTTTGTAGCAAGAGTTTTCTATTTTATTTATATACTGCAAAATGCTTGATTATTTAATCGTCGGATCTGGGCTGGCTGGGATTTCTTTCGCTGAAGTTGCCCTTAAAAACAATAAATCTATTTTAGTTATTGATGACAAATCGCAAAATTCATCTAGAATAGCTGGAGGTTTGTATAATCCGGTCATTTTGAAACGTTTTAGCGAAGTTTGGAATGCAAAAGAACATTTGGTCCTAATGAATGAATTTTACGATCAGGTTGAAGAAAAACTACAAGAGAAATTCAATTTTAAACTGCCTATTTTAAGAAAGTTCTTTTCGATTGAAGAACAGAATAATTGGTTTGCCGCTTCAGATAAAATAAATTTAGCGCCATTTTTGTCTACGAAGCTAATTACTAAAAAATACCAAAGCATTGATTCTCCTCATGATTATGGAGAGGTTTTGCATACAGGATATGTAAAAACCGGGCAACTATTAGAAAGCTACAAAGAATATTTAAAAGAGAATAATTTACTTCTAGAGGAATCTTTCCATAGTTCTTTTCTTGATATTCTTGATTCAGGAATTCAGTATAAAAATATCAAAGCCCGACATATCATATTTGCAGAAGGTTTTGGAATGCTTAAAAACCCTTATTTTAATTATCTGCCTTTGGATGGAACTAAAGGAGAGTTGTTTTTGATAAAAGCACCTGATTTAAAATTAGATGTTATTGTTAACACAAGTGTTTTTATATTGCCAATAGGGGGTAATTTGTTTAAAGTTGGGGCAACCTACAATTGGCACGACAAGACAGATCTTCCGACTGAAGAAGGAAAGAAAGAGCTTTTAGATCGTATTAAAGAGATTATTACCTGCGATTTTGAAATTGTAAAACATTTTGCAGGTGTACGCCCAACAGTTGCGGACAGAAGACCATTAATAGGAACCCATGAAGCATACCATTCTATTCATCTTCTTAACGGATTAGGAACACGTGGTGTAATGCTGGGTCCGGCCTTAGCAAAAATGCTGTATGATCATATTGAAAACGGAATTCCGATTGATAAAGAAGCAGATATAAAGCGTTTCCACAAAAGATATTTAAAATCTCTTAATCCTGACCGGCCTTAGGATCATAAGAAACAAACATATTAATATATAGATTTCTGGAAAGTCGCAGTACAAAAGGAAATAAAACGACCAAAGTCAAAATGATTGTGATAAAGGATTGTTCTATTGTTGCATTAAAAAAAACAAATGAAACAATAAAAGCGGCAATTCCGACAGCAACATTTAAGCCATAGCTTACATACATTGCCCCATAAAAAAAAGACGGTTCAATTTGATATTTAAAACCACAATGACCGCAATGGTCATTCATTTTTAGAACTTTAGTCAAATTAAGTGGATTTTTGTCCTCATACATGCTTTCATTTTGACATTTTGGACAACTTCCTGTTAAAATACTATTTAGTTTCGATCCTTTTTTTAACATTTGCAAAAAATTTAATTTACCATTTATTTTGGTAATACAAATTTACGATTTTCATTCTCGGTTTAAGGTATCAAAACATGAAACTTTAAACTTTAAACAACAATTTAATGCTTAATATACACAATCTTTCGGTTTCTTTTGGAGGAACATATTTATTTGAAGAAGTTACTTTTCGTTTAGGAGCTGGAGACCGAGTTGGTCTTGTCGGTAAAAACGGAGCAGGTAAATCTACAATGCTTAAAATGTTAGCGGGAGACTTTAAACCTGATTCTGGAGTAATCTCTCAAGAGAAAGATATCAAAATGGGGTTTTTACGTCAGGATATTGATTTTGAAAGAGGAAGAACAGTATTAGAAGAAGCATATGAGGCCTTTACAGAAATTAAAATTGTAGAGAAAAAACTAGAAGAAATCAATCATCAATTGGTTACCAGAACCGATTATGAAAGTGAAGAATACGGACAAATCATCGAAGACTTGTCTGATTACACGCATCGTTTTGAACTTCTTGGAGGTTATAATTATGTTGGTGATACAGAAAAAATTCTTTTAGGTTTAGGTTTCAAAAGAGAAGTTTTCAATAATCAGACCGAAACATTCTCTGGAGGATGGAGAATGCGTATTGAACTTGCAAAACTTTTATTGCAATCTAATGATGTTTTATTGCTGGATGAGCCAACC
This sequence comes from Flavobacterium potami, assembly GCF_020026915.1. Taxonomy (GTDB): domain Bacteria; phylum Bacteroidota; class Bacteroidia; order Flavobacteriales; family Flavobacteriaceae; genus Flavobacterium; species Flavobacterium potami. Next base: position 235,178 of record NZ_JAINUY010000007.1, read on the forward strand.
AACCACCTGGATATCGAAAGTATCATTTGGTTAGAAAATTTCCTTCGTAATTATCCTGGAGTAGTGGTAATTGTGTCGCACGATAAAATGTTTTTGGACAACGTAACGAATAGAACAATCGAAATTTCTTTAGGAAAAGCCTATGATTTCAATAAACCGTATTCTCAATATTTAGAGTTGCGTCATGAAATTCGTGAGAAACAATTGGCAACTCAGAAAAATCAGCAGAAAAAGATTGAGGAGACAGAAAAATTGATCGAAAAATTCCGTGCAAAAGCTTCAAAAGCTTCTATGGCGCAATCGTTGATCAAGAAATTAGATAAAGTAGAAAGAATTGAAGTAGACGAGGATGATAATTCGGTAATGAATATTTCTTTTCCAGTTTCAAAAGAACCAGGAAAAGTAGTAATCGAAGCAGAAAATGTTACAAAAGCTTACGGAGATAAAACGATTCTGAAAGACATTAGTTTACTGGTTGAACGTGGAAGTAAAATTGCTTTTGTTGGACAAAACGGACAAGGAAAATCGACTTTTATCAAAGCATTGGTAAATGAGTTTGATTATCAGGGAAATATCAAATTAGGACATAATGTGCAATTAGGATATTTTGCACAAAATCAGGCAGAATATTTGGATGGTGAAATCACTTTGCTGCAAACTATGGAAGATGCTGCAACCGATACCAATCGTATGAAAGTTCGTGATATGTTAGGTTCTTTTCTTTTTCGTGGAGATGATGTAGAGAAAAAAGTAAAAGTACTTTCAGGAGGTGAACGTAACCGTTTGGCACTTTGTAAATTGCTGTTGCAGCCAATCAATGTATTGTTGATGGATGAGCCTACGAACCACTTAGATATTAAATCTAAAAATGTTTTAAAAGCCGCGCTTCAAAAATTTGGAGGAACATTATTATTGGTTTCTCACGACAGGGATTTCCTTCAGGGAATGTCGAACATCGTTTACGAATTTAAAGATCAAAAAATTAGAGAATATCTAGGTGATATCAACTTTTTCTTAGAGCAACGTAATTTAGAAAATATGCGTGAAGTGGAGAAGAAAGATGTTGTGAAAACGGTATCTACGAAAGAGAATACTAAAACGTCATACGAAGATCAGAAAAAAGGAAAAACACTTCAGAATAGATTAAGTAAAATTGAAAGCCAAATTCAGCAATTAGAAAAAGATATTCAACACGATGATAAAATGTTGGAATCTAATTACGATAAACATATCGAAGATGCTTCATTTTTTACGGCTTACAATAAAAAGAAAGCAGATTTAGACCAATTATTAACCGACTGGGAAATTGTTCAGGAAGAGATTGATAATTTTAATTTATAGTTTTTTTAGTTTCAGGTTTCAAGTTTCAGGTTTATGAGGGGAACTTGAAACTTGAAACTTGAAACTTGAAACCTGAAACCTGAAACTAAAACTTCACTTAATAATTCCAATTGATCGAGAATGTTTAATTGCTTCGCTACTTTCCTTAAAATAACAAACAGAAACATTCAGGCTTTCTAAATTCTTCAAAATTTTAGCCACTTCTTTTTTCTGCGATTTGCCAGTTTGTCTAATGTAAACTGCAATTACGGTAACGGGAAATATTTTACAGATTCGCTCGTACAAAATAGGATCATGTTGCGAATCGTCGCCCATTAAAACATATTTTAAAGTAGGATAAAATTCTACGACATGTTTGATTTTCTCAAATTTATGATCGTGATTTCCTCTTCCACTCATAAAGAAATCAGTAATTCCTCTTTTGATATCTTTCAATAAAAAAACAGCTTTGGGTAATTTGTTTATTTTGGTAAATTTTGCAATAAATCGATACAAGTTCCATTCGCTGCTGGAAATGTAGAAAAATGCATTTACTTCTTCTATGCTTTCTCTTCCGGCAGAACTTAAAGCTTGATAATGGGAAACAACGTCTTTGAAAACTTTACGGTCGTTTACATTTCTAAACAATAAAATATAGATTTTTCGAAAAAAATTATTGGTGTGCGAAATCAAAAAAGTATCATCAATATCAGATATAATACCGAGTTTCCCTTTGTGTGGTCTTATAAAAGTGCCTTTGCAGCTTACCGTTTCATTTCCGTATTTAATGCTGACCTCGTAAGGCATCCATCCAAAATGTGTTTCTTTTTCTAACGGAATACAAAAGTTGAAATAACCGTCGTCTAAGGTTTTGGTATGAATGATTTCATCATTGTAATGAAGATAAACGTCAAAATTCTGAATGGTTTTTATTCTGAATAATTTGAGAATTGATGTGGCATTTTTTAATTTTCTTTTCTCGAAATCGTAATTGTGTTCTCTTTTTAAAACGTGTCCCATTACAATTAATTCCTGTTCATTTGCATAACCTCGATATAATTGTAGAATTGGTTTCATTTACGTACATTTATGTATACTGTAATTTACTCAATTTAATTGGTTTTAAAAATAAAATTTTGAAAAAGAATATCCTATTTGTTGTAAATCCGATATCAGGCGATCTTGATAAATCTGATTTAATTGGTGCTGTAGAAGAATTTGCAACTACCAATCATTTTGAACTGGAAGTTTATGAAACTACAGGGAAAAATGATATTAAAAATATACAAAGCCGTTTTGATGAATTTAAACCAGAACGAATTATTGTTGCCGGAGGAGACGGAACCATCAAAATGGTTGCTGAAGCAATGGAAGAACATGATGTCATAATTGGAATTTTACCGGCTGGTTCTGCAAACGGACTTTCGGTAGATTTAAACCTTCCGTCGGGAATTGAAGAAAATCTAAAAATAGCCTTTTTAAGCCATTATATCGAAATGGATATGATTTGTATTAACGGAAAAAAAAGTATTCATTTAAGTGATCTTGGGTTAAATGCAAATTTGGTTAAAAACTACGAACAAAGTGATGTACGTGGTTTTTGGGGTTATGCTTTACAAGCTTTTACGACTTTGAAGGAATCTGAAGAACCGTTTGTAGCTACGATTTCTGCCAACAATGAAGTCGTAGAGCATGTGGCTAGAATGATTGTAATTGCCAATTCGCAAAAATACGGAACAGGCGTAATCATTAATCCGAATGGAGCAATGAATGATGGGAAATTTGAATTGGTGATTCTAAAAAGTCTTGATTTAATTCTAATCGGAAAAATTATCACAGGAAATATGCCAATTGATTCTGATGATATTGTAATTATTTCAACAGATAAAGCGGAAATAAAGACAGATTATGCGGTCAATTTTCAAATTGACGGAGAATATTGTGGAGCTCAAAAATCTTTAGAAATTCATATTTTACACAAACAGATGAAAATTGCTGTTCCGTAATTTAATTGATATTTTATGGAAAGAAATAGTTGTTTTTATTTAAACGGATTTCTTTCCTGCCATTCTGTTTTGGGCTCTAAATAATTAAAAAACCTAGAAATGTTATGGTTGATCAGCGCATTGCTATGTGTGATTAAACCATACATTTTTACAGGTTTAGCACCTACAGAACTTTTGATTTCAAGAGCAGTTCTGGCAAAAACAATTTCCTTAAATCCTTTTTTGATAGAATAGGCAATCATGTCATACAACATGTTCAGATACAGCATTTTTTCGCGCTGCACACTTTCATCATAACCTAAAAAATAGGTATCCATTACCTCTCCGTTTTTTATGAGGGTGTTGAAACCAATTAATTTTTCATCTATAAAATAACCGTACAATAAGAAATTTTCGCCCATAATTTCTTTGAAAAAACTAAAATGATTTCGAGCTAGAAAGAAAGTATTGAATGGAGCATTTTTAGCTACATGAAAATACAAATCGTAAATAACATCTTCATATTGTTTGATATCAGATAAAGACATTTGGCGTTTTACAATTCCTTCCGATTTTTTTCGGGCACGCTTGTACTGATCTCTATATTTTTTGGATAAAGCGTCAATATAATCCTGTTCTGTTTTCCAGCTATCACTAATTTTAAAAATCATGTTTGGCTGTGTTGAAAACGTATAATTGTTTTTGAACTCCGCTTGTAAAGGTTCAATTTCTTTTGCTGTAAAATCTTTAATACTTGTGATGTGAACTTTTTTTCCGCTCTCTTTTAAATCTTTTTTTAACTGAGTTATGGCTTTGTGTAATGTTTTAATTGCTTTTGATGGTTTGATATTGGAATCAAAAACAAAGGCATTTTGTCCCGTAAGCATATTGTTGCCAACAAAAAGTACATGTGAAGCAAAATTCTTTAAAGCAAAATTACGAACGGATGTTTTCAAGCATTTATCACGCTCTCTAAAAGATTCCAGTTTTTCTGCAAAGAGAAATTGTGTCAAAACAATTCCGACCAATTTTGTTTCTTCAAAAAGTCCTATAAAATGACAAGTCATATTTACCGGAGAAGAATTTTCCAGTACTTCAAGATATTCTCTTGTCAAAAAAATGTTGTTTGTTGCAAGCGAATTCCATTCTGAAGGCAGGAGAGAGGCGCTTTTATAAATTTGGAAAGAAAAAGTTGTGTTCAAGAGAGTGGACTAATTTCTTCAAAATTAGATAATAATTATAATAACCAACTTCCTTTAAGTTATTATTAAGAAAAACCCGTTTGATTTTGTAACCAAACGGGTTTTGTAAAATATCTTTTATGCAAAGGCGCAGATAATTCCTCCCATTAAAGTTAAGGAAACCATCCAATATCCTGCATGAACGAAAATATATTTCCATGATTTTCTTTCAAACAGACCATTGATTCCGATTAGAGGAAAAGCAAAAAATAATCCAGACATAAAACCATGTAATGCTCCGTGTTTAAAAGTTCTGTAAGCGGTTCCGTAATCTGCCATGAATGCAGCAAAAGAAGGTTTTGCATTGGCTATTAATGGTGGTCCGCCAACCATTCCGACAGCTCCAGATTGGTGAATTGTAAGCGACATTAAAGTCATTGAAATCATTAAAGAAAAAATGTAAGTAAGCCCAAAAATCTTGAGCATATTTCCGCTTCTAAGTTCTTCTTGAGTGAGGTTGTTTTCTCTCATCCAAATTGTTCCAAACACTTTTGGATTGTACCAGATAAAACCAACAACAAGAGTTACAATAGCCGAAATCAGAAATGCGTAAAAGTTAATTTCCATAATGCGAGGTTTTTAGATTAGTTGGTTCAAATGTAATCAAAAATTGAATATGATGATTATATTTTAAAAAGAGCGATAATTCGTGTTAATAATATATTTATTAACAGATTGTCGACACAATGAGTATTATATCCATGAAATCCATAATTTAGCAGACGAAATAAGAGGAAAAATCGACATAAAAAATTAAGCTGTTTTAAAAATGTCCGATTATGGTCTCTTATATACGAAACATAACCAAAAAATAATTACAATAGTTACCCAAAAATTAATCGTGCTTATGAATGAATTTTACACTCGTTAAAAAAGTTGATTAAATATATTTAGTTAATTGCCAAAACCGTAACTCGTTTACGGTTTTTTGTTTTTTAGCGCTAAATCTTCCTTGAAAAAATAACATTTAATTTAGAAAGGATTTTTTATGTTTGTCTAAAAATTTTATAACTTTAATACAACCATTGAAAGATAAAAGAGCTGCGCGATCGGCTGCATTACTAACCAATTAAAAATAGAAATTATGACACTACAATATCAAGGAGAACAATACGGAAAGTCTACAACTTTTACCATTAGAATTATTGGTAATAATTTGTCAAAAAGTAGTTCAAACTACCAAATTGATCTTTTGGTAAATGACAAAAAAGTTCCCACTTTTACAACAGAAATTCACCAAAGTCTTTCTAATTGTTTAAAAGAAATTTATTTGTTTAGAAAACATAACGGAATCAAATTTGACGAGTCAACAGAGAAAATAGTTTCACTATATGTTCCTTACGATAAGGTTTTGTACAATCACAATAAATATGCTTTATTCAGAGCATAATTTTTCTCAAAATAAAAGTAAAGAAGGCCATTTGTAAAATGGTCTTTTTTTTTGTCTATAAACAAAAAAAGCTCCAGATTTCTCTGAAGCTTTTTGATGTTGATAAAATGATACTTAAAAGTTTGTATTTACTTTTTTAGAACGATCTGCGATATAAGAAATCAACCAGGTAACTTGTCCGTCTTTTACGAAGTAAATTTTCTTAGTATTTAAATTTGGAATACCTTCAAGACAAGTTGTTAAAATGTTGTTTGCCGAAATAAGGTAAGCCTGATCATATGTTTTTAAAACTCTTTCTGCTTCTTTATTCGTTTTGGCAAGATTGGTGTATTTGTTGAAATTATTCTTCAAAATAGCATCGTAATTAATGATGTCTTCCATTGTTAATGTGATGTAATGATCTTTTACATTTTCATTATAATACAATGTTGAAAAAGCCCAAACAGCTCCACCAGATAAATAAACTTTGTCTTTTTTAGCCAAAAGCGGATTAGCATCGATCATTTCTTTTACTTTCTTGCGCAAAATCGGGTTAAAATCAAACGATTTTTCCTGATACGTTGACATATCATTTGCCTGATTTGGATTTACTACTGTTTTCTTTACTGCATCTGTAAGTGTCATTGTGCCAAAATCCAGTTCTAGAGGAACAAACTCTAATTTGTTGTCATCAAGTTCGTCAATGTATCCACCTTTAGTAGTTTGAGCACCGATGTCTAAAAGGAAAGCATTAGCATAATCAATAGGAGGCATAGCACCTTTTACTAATGTTTTAGCTTCTTCGTTAACATTCAAAACATCAAGATTTTTGTCCGTTAACATTTTGATTTTATTTTTTAAAACATCTACATTGCTTGCAGATGCAAAAACTGGTGCAGCAACGATGAAGATATTTTCATCTAAAATTTTATAATCGGCTCTGATTTTTTTTAATTGATCAACAACGATAACGCTTGTTTTGTTGATGTCTTCTGGAGTTAATTGACCGTTAGCTCCAATATGATCAGCAAAAGGAATTCTGTCTGTCCAGAAAGAAAGAATTTTATAATCTGCTTTTCTAATGTTATTTACATCTAGGACAGACACTTTTATAGCTCTACGTCCGATTTCAATTCCAGCATAAATGCTTTTTTGAGAAAATGCATTTATAGAAAAAAATAGATTTACTAGAATAAAAAGAAAAATTTGGGGTTTGTTTTTTTTAAGCATTGTATTGTGATATAATTTAAAATAAAGAATGTTCATTTTACTTTCCCATTCATATTAGCGGTATTTTCGAGCGCAAAGATAATCATCCGAAATCATTTTTTTAATGCTGATTTTTTAAAATATAGGAAAAAGCGATAGATTTCCCGTAAACTTAACATTGAAGAAAGAATAGTTTTTGAGTTTTTGATAATTGGGAATAGAGGTAGTTTCGTTTGGTTTGAACAAGATAGAACATTAGAATAGAGTTAGAGGAAAAGTGTTTTACAACAAGCACTATAAATTCATATTTAAAGTTTGTACTTTTGCCCTTATGAATGATAATTTTATAAATGAGTACTTTGGCATAGGAATACAAAATGGTAAAACGCCTGAAAACTTAGGGGTTTTGTGGCGATCTGCTCAAAACATGGGCGCTACATTTATATTTACCATAGGTAATCGATATGCAAAACAAGCATGCGATACTCATGATGCTGTGAAAGCAATTCCATATTTTCATTATGAAACTTTTGAGGCTTTCTACGAAAATTTACCCAAAGGAGCGCGATTAGTGGGCGTAGAGCTGGCAGAAAAAGCCGCTGATTTAGAAACTTTTGAACATCCGAGAAGATGCGTTTATTTGTTGGGAGCAGAAGATCATGGTTTGTCTAAAAAAGCTATGGATAAATGTCATCATTTAGTAAAATTTAAATCGGAAAAAAGTCTAAATGTGGCCGTGGCTGGAACAATCATTATGTACGATAGAAGTTTGTCAAAACCACGTTCATAAAGCATTTTTTTGTGAGTTTTAAAATGGTTTTTTAGTTTCTAAGAAAGAGTTAATCTGTAATTTCAGATGAACTAAATTTGTGATATATATTAAAAATAATTTAACCAATATTTTTCACCTCTTTGTTCTATTAGTTTATTTATGAGTATATTAAAAGACTTTTCAATCACTTTCCATTCTTCAGGTAACGTATCCATGATACAATAAATGATTCTCACTTCGTCTTCAATTAGCTTAAAACCTAAGTATTCAGCATCTCCAATACATTCACAAAACAGTATAATTTGCGAGTCCCAATTCTCTGCAAAATTTTCAGCTTGAAATTTATTGTGACTAATAAGTTCATCAGTACTTAAAAGTTTAAAACCAGCAAAATCTTCAATTTTGAAAAGTATCCCACCATTATAATTAGTCAGGAAAAATTTGTACTCCGGAGCTAAGCCCTCATCAAAATACAAATCACATTTTAATAAATCATCATTTGAAGCAGCCTTATTCATCGTGAAAAGAGACGGTAAATTTTCAAATGTTGTAAGTGATCCTTTTAAATTTTCTCCTACTATACTTTTTAAATCATTTAAATCTTCTTTCATATTGTTTGTTTTGAACATTGTAAATCTGAGCTGGCTAATTATAATTAAAAACTTGAGTTTTCCCAATTTACTTCATACTTGACGATCTTATTTGGGCTTACTTTTTCAAGAATGAAAATTTTATAAAATGATTGGTATCCTGCTGGAGGATAAACAAGTTTAATTTTATTTTTCCTTTCTACTTCTTCTTTTTTAGCTTTAAAAAAAATATAGGCATCATTTTCTAATTCATCGGGTTTTTCTAGTTTTATTTTTTCTAAAAAATCAATAGAATAGGTTGCGGTTTTGTTTTTTTGTGGATTAAATCTGAATCGCTCTTTTTTAATTTTAAAATAAACTTGAGCATTTTCTGTTGTTTTTATATTATCATCTTTACTAGAATCAAACATCATATATTTTACAGGTTTCAAATATTTTTCTCCTCCTTTATAAAAAGAAAAGTAATCAGCAGATTTTGTCTGTGCACTAGTAAAATTAATAGTAAGCAACAACAATAAGTAAATATTTTTTGTCATTATTAATTGCATTTTAAAGGGCGATTGTAAAAATTATTGTTACTATTTATTTATATATTTTAAACGGCTTGTTTTTATTGCTTTATGTTTATTACAGTTTTTTCTTTCGAAAATTAAAAGTATGCATTTTATACATCTAAATTATATTTTTGAATAATTCTTCTTAATAAACAAACGGAACTTTATTATGATTCCTTCTTAATATTAGTGTTCCGCTTGTAACAACAACGAATATTTTAGTGCGAAATAAATGCTTAGAAAAAAAGTTTCAGATTTCTTTGAAGCTTTTGTTTTTAGCAGCCGTGACAATTATCTAACAATTTCCTGAACCTTTATGGCATGGTCTTTTTTTTGCAAAAATAAAAGGTAAAGTAAGAAAATTGCTTTTATTTGCAAGGTATTGAGTAAATCACTTTGAGGGTACAGATTACAAATCTGCGCTGTTGTGACTAAAACAAAAACAATTTTAAAAGAAGATGGATATGGAATATAAAATATTTAGAAAGTTTTTTTTTGAAATTATCTTTTACTTTATAGTAATTATATTTCTAATTTATTGCGTTGATTTTTTTTACCTCTATTTTTTTTCAAAAATTAACGTTTTAATCCAAATCCAAATTAAACTATCAATTTATTATTTAATAACTTTAATATATTGCATATATTCTATAAATAAAATCCTGTACTTTAAACGTATTGAGTATAAAGTTAATTTGTTGATTTTTATTCTGTTGCAAATAATATTAGTAGGTACTTTTTTCAGATCCGATTTTTAATAAAATAGGTAATGCTGCAAATTAAGTGTTTTTACAAAACAACGGCGTAAAGTGCTGAAAAATAACATGAATTATAATTATTAAGTATGATAAGAGACGACCAGTTAGTTGTCTCTTCTGTTTTTAATATTTTAAAAAACCTGTTAGCGCAGATTTATAATCTGTGCCAAAAAAGTTGAGTAAGCCCAACAACGTCTTTTTGCTTAATATTTTGTAAACATGGTCTTTTTGTTGTAAAATAAAAGGTAAAGTAAGAAAATTGCTTTTATTTGCAAGGTATTGGCGAAATCACTTTGCGGGCACAGATTGCAAATCTGCGCTATCGTTGCGGAGATATATCTGCGCAATCGAAAAATTTTCCTGAAGAATTTTTAAAACTTTAAATATGAGATTGTTTTTTCTAAGTTTGATAGTGAGTATTAATATGTATTCTCAGTCGTCTGGTAAAATTACTTATAGTTTTTACATTCCAGTAAGTGTTGATGATGCTAAAGATGAGAATGCAAAAATATTTGTTTCAAAAATGATGGAATTTGCCAATAAACAAGAATTTGAGTTATTGTTTAATAAGTCGAAATCTAGTTTTACATATATTGATCAATTGAGATATGATTCTGACTACGATAAAAAAATTGACAATATTTCCAGGCTTGCTTATACATCGTTAGATACTTATCTGGATTTCGAAAATAAGATAGCAGTCATGTTGATGAGCGATGGCACATTGGTTTCAAGTATTTTGGAAAATGAAAAGTGGGATATTCAAAATGAATCAAAAAAGATTGGGAACTATTTGTGTTACAAAGCAACTTTGCAAAAAGCCTTTGTGAATAGAAAAGGAGAGCAGAAAACAAGAGAAATTATTTGCTGGTTTGCTCCATCTTTACCATATTCTTATGGACCAAAAACTTTTAATGGTTTGCCAGGACTAATTTTGGAACTTACAGAAGATAATAAAACTTTTGTAGCGTCTAAGATTGAATTATTTGATAAAAATTCAAATATAAATTTTCCTAAAGGGAAAATGGTTTCTAAAGAAGAATATGACAAAAAGATTAAAGAAGGTTTAGGAGCAGTAATTAAGCCTAAAAGTTAAAATAAATTTATTATTGGTTTTGTAAACTTTAGTTTTTACCCGTTAACCGTTAGCGCAGATTTGTAATCTGTGCCCGCGAAGTTGCGTAATTACAACAGTCGGAGCATTTCAAAATAAGTATAATAAAACAACTTCCAAATCATTTTCTAAGCCAGAATAATTGGAAAACAAAAAAAGCTCCAGATTTCTCTGAAGCTTTTTGTCTTAGTAGTTCGCCGCGGCGAAGACTCGAACCTGTGTCCGCCGCGGCGGATATGAGCCCGACGAGCTGGTAAGATTTAAAAACAAAAAAAGCTCCAGATTTCTCTGAAGCTTTACTTAGTAGCCCTAACGGGACAATTTTCGAACCATTTTCAAGATGATTTGAAAAGAATAAATATAATTCAAGATTAGTTTTCTGTGTTCAAAACAGTTGTTTTATACTTGATGGTTTAAATAAAAGCTTCTTATTTTTTTCATACCATTCCAATGCATTGGCGTAAAAAATCTTCTCAATCTCATCTTCTGAAAAATTATCTTTTACCAGATTAATATCCTTTTCGGAGAAAGGAATTTTTGCACGGGTTGAAGGCAAGTCTGTGCCGAACATTAACGCATTTGGGTTAATTTGATGAATTTTTCTCATTGCCGCAATCGGGTCAAAATCGATTCTTCCAAAACCAGTTGCTTTAATTTTTATTCCTTTTTCCGCCCAGTAAAATAAATCGGTTAATCCTTCATTGGATAATCCCAAATGGTCAATCGAAAATTTAGGAATGTTTTGAAGAACTGTTTTTAAACCGCTCAAATCTTTACTGTCTATGTAAAGTTCGGTATGCCATCCCAATTTATCATAGAGGTAATTTGACAGTTTTTCGATATGCTCAATTTTTTCAGATCCACCTCTTTTTACATTAAAACGTACAGCAACAACATTTGCTTTTTGAAGTCTTTCTAATTCTTCATCTGTAATATTTGCAGGAATGTTGGCAACACCATAAAAATTATCACCAAGCGTTTGTAAGGCATCAATTAAATATTCTTGGTCAAATGCCTGGAATGAACCAGAAACTATAGCGCCTCCACTTACATTATAATTCTTTACTGAGTCGATATAATCTTCGGCAGTGAACGTAGGAGGGAGATAGCCATTATTTTCAACCAAAGGGAATTTTGGATTTATGACATGAAAGTGAGAATCAAATAATTTCATTATAAATAATTTAAAGTTCTTTATTTAGTCTTTTTTTAGCGCTGTTAATCAGTCTTTCTGTAGCAACAATTGCTCTGGTGTGTTCACCTTTTCCAACTAATCCGCCATTGTCAAAAACTTCAACAGAAAAGTGATATAATTTTCCCTCTAGTTTTAGAAATCTGGCAACTGCTTTTACTTCTTCACCAACTGTAGTTGCCGCGGTATGTATAATATTAACCCCAACGCCTACAGATAATTCTTCCTGTTTTAAAAGAGGTTTCATCATTCTGGCGGCAGCCAATTCCATTAATGCAATCATTCTTGATGTAGCAAAAACTTCAGGAAATGAATCTTCGCTAGTTAAAGGCAGTGCACTTGCCAAATCTGAAGGTTTTACTGTTAAGACTGCTTCGCTTGTTTGGTTTTGTTTTAATTTTTGTGACATAATTTTTTTTGGTTAAAGTTTAAAATGTTTATAGTTTAATGAAAATAGCAGTTGTTTAAAATTACGGTTTTCATTTGTATACAGAATCTTTGCGTGACTTTTTATTAGTGTTTTTTTGGATGATCCTTTGCTCATGAATCTGATGTATAGTTTTATTGCTGTCGGAGTTTAGTTCTTTAATCTTAGCATCTCCAATAATCTGTTTGCTGTAAATGCTGTTGTGGCCTGATATAAGATAGGACACAATACAGGCTATGGCAGCATAGATTCCACATTCCGAGCCAAACAATTCCATAGCCATTATCGTGCAGGCGAGAGGAGTGTTTGTTGCGCCAGCGAAGACTGCAGCAAATCCCATTCCTGCAAGAAGACTCATTGGAAGCGGAATGAAAAGGGAAAGAGTATTGCCTAATGCTGCTCCGATGAAGAATAAAGGGGTTACTTCGCCGCCTTTGAAACCTGCTGCCAGGGTAATGATTGTAAAAATCATTTTTAAAGCAAAATCATATTCTGGAAGTGTTTTTTCAAAAGACTCAACTATAACTGGAACTCCGAGGCCAATATATCGGGTTGTGCCGAGAAGAAGTACTAAAATTACAATGATGATTCCTCCTGCGAAAGGGCGCATTGGAGCCCATTTTATATGTTTTTTATATTGAATTGAAGCAAAATGAATTGTTCTGCTGAATGAAACGGCACATATTCCAAATATAATTCCAGCCAAAATACTGTAAAGTATAGGTAGAGCAGTCACTTTAGGAATATCTGTAATTTGATAATGCGTATGATGGGCATTCCACATGCGGGTTACTATATCGGCAAAAACTGCCGATGTAAAAGCAGGAAAAACTGCATTATATTTAATTTTCCCGATAAGAAAAACTTCAAGACCAAAGACAGCTCCTGCCAGCGGAGTTCCGAATACAGAACCAAAACCAGCGGCAATAGCAGCGATCAGCAACATTTTTCTTTCTTCATTATTCAAACGAAATGACTTGGTAAGCTGGTCTGAAATTGCTCCTGCCATCTGAAGCGCAGTGCCCTCTCGTCCTGCAGAACCCCCAAATAGATGCGTTACAATAGTTCCGACATATACAAAAGGAGCCATTTTAAGAGGAATGATTTCTTTAGGCTCATGAATATTGTTAATGAGCAGATTGTTTCCTGCTTCTACATCCTGACCTTTGTAGAGATACAGAATGCCAACAGCAAGTCCGCCAAAAGGAAGTAAATAAATAAGCCAGAAATGGCTTTCGCGAATAGCCGTTGCCCATTCAAGAGAAATTAGAAAACCTGCGGAAGCTGAACCTACAAGCGTTCCGATAATTATACTGATAAACAGCCATTTTAAAATAAATAAAACAACAGGGAGGGGTTTAAAGATTGTTTTAATCTTTAAAACTTGATTTTTAGTAAATGAATTTTTGAAATTCTGAGACATATGTATCCTGATTAAAATGAGTAAACATTTAATTTAATCAGGCGTCATCAGCTTTTTTAGGGCGGTTGGGTAAGGAAGAGCACCATTTCCTTTTGTTTTACAAATGTATGCTATTTTTATTAATAACCAAAAAGAAAATCACTATTCCTTACGTCTGCTTAACCTAACGGGATTCGAATCATAATGTATTGAAAATACTGGCTTTTTAAAATTTTAAAAATTCAAATAAATTTTATCGAACCAAAAAAAGCCTGAGAAATCTAGATTTCTCAGGCTTTTACTTTAAAATAGTAGCGGGAACAGGACTCGAACCTGTGACCTTCGGGTTATGAGCCCGACGAGCTGCCTACTGCTCTATCCCGCGATGTTTCGGGTGCAAAGATACACACTAAATGTGGTTTTGCAAGCTATTTTTATAATTTATTTTTTATAAGTGATGAAAAGACGAGCTTTTATTACAATTTATAAGCTAATAATTCCTCGTAAACGTTTCCTTTTAAGCCTAATAACAATCCAAAAGCAGGTTCGGTTTTTATACCACTTTTTTTTAGTTTTATAATTTCTAATCGGAAATTTTCGTCTTTTGAGCGCAGAATCTGATCCTCAATAACCATGTGTTTGTAGCCATTTTGTTCCTTTGTTGGAACATTTTGCCCGAAAATCTCAATTTCAAAAGCATCAATATAGAAGTTTGCAACAACAGATTCCCGATTATTAATCAGATTTTCGCGAATGCTAAAGTCCTTTTTGTTTTTGAATAATGCTTTTACTTTTTCAATAAAATCAGATTTGTTTTTCCAACAACATACAATGTCAAGATCGCTGTTCTCGATATCAATATTTATTGGAATTGTACCGACCAAGATCGGATCGAAATCAGCGAGATTTTCTAAAACTTTATGTTTTGTCAAAACTTCAAATGCCAATTGCTGTTTTTGATTTCCTGTTTTTAAATAAGTGATGTCTGTAAAATCAATCATTAATCTTTATAATTTTTTTCTTCTTTGATTTCTTGCTTTAATCTTTTGTTGATATCGATTTTGGCATTCGTAAAAACAAAAATAGTTGTTCCGTATTCTCGAGCATATTTATTTGTTATCTGACCGCCGATAGCCGCAGTTTCAAAATAGGGAGCAGTTTCTTTTAGTTCTTCGTTGTTTTCATCAAATTCTTTCACGCGAATTAGGTTTTTGTATTGGATTTTTAAGTTAAACCAATTCACATAATCAGCATTAAACGAAACAGCTTTAATTCCTTTTTTCGAGTAGTAATTAATTGCTCCAGCTTGGCCATAATTATCGCAAAGTACAATTGTTTCTTTTTGATTTGGCATTTCAGCGTAAATAGAATCTGTTTTTCTGGCTAATTCTTTCCAACCCAACATATCGGCAAAATCCTGAGGTAGTTGATGGTCTTTTCCATCTTCCCAACGTAGCATGCCCAGTTTTTGATATTTTTCTGAGTGCGTAACCATATACTCCGGACTTTTATTTGGAAAAGCGACATTGTACATCGGAATAAAAAGCAGAATTGGAAGCAGAATAAAAACGGGTTTTAAAAAACGTTTCCAACCTTCATTTAAAACTTCTGATAAAAAAACAGCTCCAAAAACAATATAGATGGGATACAAACCAATTACGTAATATGCCTTTGCTTTGAAATAAATGAAAATAAAAAGCGTAAAGACAAAAGAGGCAAAAAAGAGTTGGTATTTTTTGAGTGGTTTGTAAAATATAACCGCATAAAGGCCAGCTAAAATGACAAACAAACCGCCAATAAAAAAGAGAATCTGCTCCTTAATAAAGTCCGCCAAATTAACATTTACTAATTGCGTTGCGGCTAGTTCGTTCATATGATGTATAATCGGAAACTGATTTCGATATTGCCAAACCAGATTCGGAAGAATAAGAAGAAGTCCAAAAGCCAACGCCAGATAAAATTGTTTTCTCGCCAACATTTTTCTTTGTTTAGAAATCACAATTGCAGGAAATAATCCAAGTAACAAGAAAATAATATTGTATTTATTTAAAAAACCAAAAGCAAAAATGATTGCTCCAAAATAGATCCATTTACCATCTTCTGAATCTATGTATCGAATTAGAACATAATAAATCGCTGTCCAGCATAAAACATCTAAAGAATTGGGCTGATACAACATATTGAGACGTAATAAACACGAAAATAAAATACACAAGGCTCCTAAAATCAAGGCGTACAAGTTTCCTTTTAGCAGTTCGATAGTTTTCCAGACAATTAAAAGTGTCAGTGCGCCAAATAGGGCAGGGAAGAATTTGACCCAGAAAACAGAATTTCCAAGCAATAAAATAATACAAGAAAACCATGAAGTTACAGGCGGAACAGACAAAAATCCCCAAGCGGTGTGATGTGCCTGATCGAGATGCAGATATTCATCGCGCTGTAAATCGTACTCGGGACTAATTAAAATATATTGGAGAATGAATTTTAAGAGAATAAACCCAATTAAAATTAGTGTTTTTTTGGTCATGGAGTTTGTGGTTTTGTGGTAAGTGGTTTGATGTCAGTATAATGGTATAGCGAATATACCATTTATTTTGATTTGAAAAACGAGAAGCGCAATCTATGGAAATAAAAAAGCTCCAGATTTCTCTGAAGCTTTTCTGAAATTTTTTATTCCTCTGTTGCAGTTTCAAATTCCATGTGATCGACAATTTCTTCATCTGGTCTTTCTGGTTTTGAGGCTTTTAAAGCATTAAATCTTTCTAACATTTCTGTTTCGCCTTCTTCGCCACTGAAATAAGGGAAAACATCCATAATTGGTGATTCTGAAATCGCAGGGATTGAATATTCTCCCATTGTATTTTTCATTATATGAATGGTATTGTCAAAAGCTTCGCGAACGTCATTTGCCTGAACCAACATATACATACTTGTTTTGCGTTCTTTACCACTTTCTTCATCGTAAGCAATTAAAGAAACTTTAGATTTAAACCATCTGTCTGCATTTTCAAACGGATGAATTTCAGCATAATTGGCTACTTTAATATTCGTGATTTTAAATTCTTCACTAATATAAGCCGCCATTTCTTCATTAATTCTTTTTTCGGCTTCTGTGTAAGACAAAGCATCAACCAAATAGGGTTCTGTCAATACTTTTTGTCCACCAGTTTCATCAGTTTTTCTATATTTTACTTTGCATTCGTACCAAACTACGCTCATCTCTTTTAAATTTTAAGGATGCCAAAGATATATTTTACAGGAAAATAAATAGTTAAATCTCGAAATAGATATTCACAATTTTTATTGATTTTGGGTAATGTTTTGAGGTTGTGAAAGTTGTGTTTTTGTGTTTGAAAGGTTTTGTAATCGCATTCATTCTTTTTGGTTTCTAAAAAAAAATAAAAATTTTTCAGCACGATTTTTGGGTTTAAATATTTGTAATTCAGTGTTTTATTTTTGTCGGGTTTAGATTTTATAAAAAAAATGAATTTTACTCAAACCAAATCATCGATTTGAACGTAAGTGGGAAAATACAATGGTTGGGAATGAGGTAAATTCGAAATAAATGTAGTTTTTGGAAGAACTGAATCTTACCGCATTCCTGGCTATTGTTTTTTATAATTTTTAAGCAGCATAAATGACAGGAAAATTAAACGTTCAAAAATTAAAAGAAACTTTAAAATATTTGGAAAGCAAACATCGCGAATTGAAAAGAGAAGATCAAAATGACACTCGAAGTCTTGAATCGATGATAAAATATTTGAAAAAAGACATGGTTGATCAATATAATTTGGCTGATCATCATGATGAAATAAAAAAAGAAATCAAAAATACTGATGCGTTTATAGAGAATGTCAAAAGTATAATTGAGATCAATTCCTAATATCATTATAGTTGAATTTTACTTTTATTCGAGCTTAAATTTTTCGTTTTTACAATCCAGGATTAGTTTATGATGCAGGAAAAGTTTGTTTCCAATCATGCCCTGCATTCCTGAGCGCTTCATTAAGAATTTTTGCAAATCCGACGTGCCTTCTATATACGTGACTTCCGAGAGATTTAATGCTGAATTTCCGAAGTATATTTTCTTTTTCGCGAAAGCGGTGAAAACCGACAATGTGTTTCCCTACAAATTTCCTTTTAGAATATTTCCAACTTCAATTCGTTGAATCGTTCTCAATGAAAGTCCAGATTTTTCGGCAAGTTCATTTTGAGTCATGTTTTTTTCTTCCCTCAAAATTTTAACTTTATTCTTCATCACTTTTGTATGTTGTTGGAAAACGAAATTATAAAAAGTTTTAATCAATTTGAGGTATTAAAAAGTGTTTGTTTTGAAGGCAAAATCAAAGTTTTAATAAAAAATTAAGTTTTTTTCTTTAACAAAAATTACTAACTTGTTGTAGAATAAATGATTCACTTAATATTATTTTCAAAAAAAAATACCACTATGCGAGTATCAGTAGTTCGAAAAAGTATAAAATTTACACCAGATTCAAGACGAGTTGTTGCCAGATATTTTATGAACGGCATCGAACGAACCCAACAGATGGTACTTCGGATTATGACACTCGAAGAAAAAGAAGTACTACAGACTTTAGAACAAACGCTTCGTGAATTTGCAAGACGTCATCGAAATATTTCGGCTGTTTTTTTCAGACATTGCGAAAGAATCAGACCTATCATAGAAGAAATGCAGATTGATTTTGATGCCATGTCTCTAGATCGTAAAATGCTTATTGGTTCTTATTGTACAATGGAATATGCGATAGAATCTGCAGCAATTTTTAATCCGTCGATTGTAGAAGACTTCGATCAGACCGGTTTAGAAGCGGGAGAAAAACGTGTTGTAATTTCTTTTCGTGCCACCGGGGAAGGGCATATTTCTTCTATTGTTTTTAGAAGAGGAATTTTAGATCGGGATAATAATCTTCAGATTATGAAAATCGGTAATCATATTGATAAAGCCGAAATCGAGCATAAAACATTATTCAATAAAGAGCGTTTTTTAACCAAATTGTCAGAAATGCATACAACGGATAAGTATATTGTCCAGATAATGCAGGATTTGCCAGAAGAATTTGAATTTGCGATCTTAACAAATATGTTGACTACAGCTTTGAAAGATCCGCTAATTCGTGAGGAAAGAAAAACGGCTTTGCAGGAAATATTGTGGTTGGCAAATTCATTTTATGATTTACAATTTAAACATGATTCGGATATTACAGAACGTGTTATTTTTCCAATTTCCGATTCTGAAAGTCGCGGTATAGAAGACGCACGTTTTGTTCGTTTTGTTGATGATGATAATTCTGTTCGTGTTATGGCGACCTATACAGCTTATAACGGACATACCATTTTACCTAAACTAATTTCTACTGAAGATTTTTATAGTTTTAGAGTAATGCCGCTTCATGGAGAGGGCGCTCAAAACAAAAACTTAGCTTTATTTCCTCGAAAAATAAAAGGCAAATATGCCATGTTGGCGAGAATTGATGGTGTGAATAATTATATTATGTATTCGGATAGAGCGACGCAATGGAACACGCCAATTCTTTTGCAACAACCTCGTTTTACTTGGGAATTAACCCAAATTGGAAATTGTGGTTCTCCGCTTTGGACCGAAGAAGGTTGGCTTGTTATAACACATGGTGTCGGTACAATGCGACGTTATTGTATCGGAGCTTCCTTATTTGATTTGGATGATCCATCTAAAGAAATCGGAAGGCTTGCAGAGCCATTGCTTTCTCCATTAGAAGATGAACGCGAAGGATATGTTCCAAACGTTGTTTATTCTTGCGGGGCAATTATTCATAACAATAGCTTGATTTTACCCTATGCCGTTTCAGATTATTCTTCAACTTATGGAGTTGTAGATATGGTTGAATTATTAGATGCCTTAAAAAAAAGCTATAAGAAATAGTATTATTTTTTAATGTCAGGGATTTTTTCAATCAGGTTTTTCCAATAGCGTTTCGGCATATGCTGCACATGAAGTTTGGTGTTTTTTCTGGATTCGATATTGACATTCTTAAAATAATTACGCCATAAACTTTGAAAAAACTCTTCGTCTTCGTCTGAGATTTCGGCCAGAAATTTTGAAGACGAAGGATTTGCATCGAAAGTTAATTCGACTGTAGAAACACTTTTGAGATCATAATAAATGCCGTATTTGCGTTTGGTGTCGTAAATAAGCCAACGCTGATCGGCATAACGATTCTTGAAATGTTTTTCAATAAGTGGTAAAACATTACAATCTGGTTCGACAATGGCATAATACAATTGGTCTTTGGTTAGTTTAAAACGAACAAAAGCTTTCATTCTGTGACTTTCTTTTCCTGTTAAATGTGCTGCTTTCTGAATATTTAAAACATCGTTATTGCTTAAATCTCCTTCAATATTTGTTGAGCTCGAAAAAACATACGAAGCAAATCGAAATAAACTTTCTTCGATCTGTGGTAATTCAGAGAAAAAAGCGTGATTCATATTGGTAATCCCATTTATGGAAAGACGTTGTTTGAGTCCTTTCAAGACCCGATTGGCTTTTGTATGGTCTGTTTCTGTGATATGTGTTTTTGAAAAAAGAAGCGCATTTGAAGCTTCGTCTTTCGCAAAAACAACATCTTGGAGTTTGTACTCGTAGATTTCAAAAACAGCTGTAAGCCAGCCTTCAAAAGTTCCGTCGTAAATTAGTAATGTCATTATTGAAATAAAGAAAGCTGGTTCGAGAAATTGTTTTTGTATTTACTGTTTTGGATGTTTAGAATCTGTTCTTTAATTTGAATAGAAGTTAAATCTTTCTGTAAATAAAAAGGCGAAGAAAAAGCCATAAAAAACTTCGAGCGATTGTAAGCAATTCCTAGTTTTTTCAAATCATCAGGTTGCAATCTTTTAAATTTTCGGGCGGCAACTATTTTCTTGGCATTCAAAGCGCCGATACCTGGAATACGAAGAATCAATTCTAAATCAGCCGTATTGATGTCTACTGGAAATTGATGTAAATTTCGCAAAGCCCATCCTAACTTTGGGTCAATATCAAGATCCAGATTCGGCTGGTCGAAACCGACAATTTCATTTACATTAAAACCATAAAAACGAATCAGCCAATCGGCCTGATACAAACGATTTTCCCGAATCATCGGAACAGGAGTGCCAATTGCAGGAAGTCTATTGTCATAACTTATAGGGACATAACCCGAATAATAAACACGTTTCATGTTCATTTGCTCATAAAAGTAATTTGCCATTCCGAGAATTTCCATGTCGTTTTCCTGTGTAGCGCCAATCACCATTTGCGTACTTTGTCCCGCTGGTGCGAAAAGTGGTGCTTTGAAGTTTGACTTTTTTTCTTCTTTGTAGCCCACAATTTCATTTTTCAGATATTCCATTGGTTTAATTACATCAGCATGATTTTTGTCTGGCGCCAATAATTTTAGACTTTTTTCTGTTGGCATTTCTACGTTTACACTCAAACGATCGGCATACAATCCAGCTTCTTTTATCAGTTCGTCACTTGCGCCTGGAATTGCTTTCAAATGAATGTAGCCATTAAAGTTCTCTTCTAATCGTAGTTTCTTTGCAATGCGAACCAAGCGTTCCATTGTAAAATCTGGATTGTCAAAAATTCCGGAACTCAAAAATAAGCCTTCGATATAATTTCTTCTGTAAAAACCAATAGTAAGGTCTACAACTTCTTGTACAGTAAAGGCTGCGCGTTTTATGTCGTTGCTTTTTCGGCTTACGCAATAAGCACAATCAAAAATGCAATGATTGGTTAGGAGAATTTTAAGCAGAGAAACACAGCGTCCGTCTTCGGTGTAGGCATGACAAATTCCGTTTCCAGTATCGCCCAATCCGTTGTTTTTGTTCTTTCTTTTATTCTGTCCTGCAGATGACGAACAAGAAACATCATATTTGGCGGCATCTGCTAAAATTGCCAGTTTTTCCATCACTCTTTCATGTACCATTTTCCCTGTGTTTTTAGTTGTTTTTAGAAATAGAAATTTACTTCTCAAAACTACAATTTCGGCCAAACAAAGGGTTGAAAATGACTGTTCTAAATTGTATCAAATTTCATTAAAAGAAAAAAAGAGGACCTGAAATTTTAACTTTTAGAATTTTAAAAACAGGTATAAATACGGGGTATCGAATTTTTCAATAGTTATATATTGCGCCTCTAAAGAAAAATTGATTTATCCCCCCTAGAATTAATTTTGTCTTAATGGTATTAGCGAACATTATTTAACCGAAAAGCTAAAACGATGAAATTTTTAAAAGGACAAGATGTAACCTACATTGCATTGAGTGGGAGATCTTACACTGCCACGGTGATAGAAAGAAAAATGGATTTTAAAAAGGGGCTGATAATAAAATCTACTTCAAGTGAAAGAGATTTTCATTATTTGATCGAAATTCAGAAAAATGGTATAAAAGAAAATATTCTTTGTGCCGAAAATCAACTTAGAATTTTAGAGTGTAAAAAAAGAATGGCAAAAAAAGCAGCTTAGAAATTGGCTGTAAATGCTTTAATTTTTTCTATTACAGAATCCGATGCTTCCTTATGTGGTGTATGGCCAGTATTTGGAATAATTTGTTTTTCCGATTTGCCTTTTACTAATTCAATAGTTCTTTCTACTTGATGTAAAGTTCCATATTCGTCGTTTTCGCCCTGAATGAAAAGTAACGGACATTTAATTTCAGGAAGTAAATGTTCGATATTCCAATTTCTGAAATCATCTCGAAGCCAGGTTTCTGCCCATGCTTTAAATATGGTTTCGGTTTTATCACCATGATATTTCTGAAGCTTTATTGATAAATTGGTGTTTTGATAAGCATGAACAGCTTCGTGAATTCCTTTTAGTGTTATTTCTTCAACAAAAATATGACCGGCTTCACAAATCACTCCTTTTACACGATTTTGATATTTTGCGGCAGCAATCAAAGCGATCGAACCGCCGTCACTATGACCAAATAAAATTGCATCCTGAATGTTGAGGTTTTCTAATATATGGTCTAAAACGACAGCTTCCAATTCTAAATAATTTACTGGTCTGTTAGAGGTCGACATGGTGTCAGATTTGCCATAACCCAATCTATCATAAATTAAAATGTTGTATTGGCAGGCATCAGCAATTTTTTTAGGGAAATCTCTCCAGAGTTCAACACATCCTAAAGAGTCATGAAGAAATACGATCGTTGGGCGATTTTTAAACTCATTATGGTGTTCGGCGTAAAGATTTTTTCCGTTTATAGTAATTAACATACTGCTGTTTCTGTTTTAATTGCTTTCTCTTTTTTTGCTTTTGAAATATTCAGGTATACAATAGCGCCCAACATTACGGCAATTCCAATAAGTTGAACAAAAGTAACTTTTTCGCCTAAAATAATATGTGCGCAGAAAACAGCGGCAGGTAATTCTAGAGTTAATAAAACAGAACTTAATCCTGCTCCAATTTTAGGCATTCCGACTGTAAAACAAATAGGCGGAATCACAGTTCCGAAAACAGCTAAAAAAGTTCCCCACTGTAATAAGCCAAAATCAAGATGTGTACTTGTTGTAATGGCTTCGCAATTAATTAAAAAAATAATCATTGCAGATCCGCTGGTCATAAGGGCGCTTTTCTCGAACATAGGTGTTTCTTTGCCAATCTTGCTAGTGAAAACAATATAAAGTGTGTAAAGAAACGCCGATAATAAGCTCAATGCAATTCCTTTAAAAGAAATACTGGCACTGTTTAAATCTAAAAGATCTCCCGCCAGAAAAGTTCCGAGTATGATAAATAGGGCAGAGACAATTTCGATTGCGCTTGGTTTTTTTCTGAAAAAAATCCAATCGACTAAAATACTTAGCCAAGTAATCTGCATAAGTAAAACAATCGCCAAAGAGGCTGGTATGTAGGCAACAGATAGGTAATAAGTGTAAGCTGAAGATCCCATTGTGGTTCCTGCCAAAAGTAATTTCCAGTTTAATTGCAGTTTTGTGCCGTTTTTAAGTTTTCTAAAAATGACAATTGACCATAAAATTAAGGTTCCTGTTAAGGCTTGTGTTAAGGTGATTTCCGCTGGAGAATATCCTTCGGTGTAGGCAATTTTAGCAAATGAAGATAACATTCCGAAACTAAGTGCGCCTAGGGCAACGATGATGATGTATTTGTTCATTTTGAATTCTTAAAATATGTTTTGTGCAATCAAAAGTATTAAATATGGAATAATGAACGTTATTTTAGATTTTAATATGTATTTAATCCCTTTTATTTGTTTGTTTTGTGTTTTTTGTTCTAAAATTATTTAAATTTAATGCTTTAAAAGGAAAAAATCCGATGCAAGAATTAAGCAAACAAGAAATTGAGTTACTTCGAATCCTTCAACTAAATGCAAGATTTGATATTACGGACTTAACCGAAAGGTTAAATATGTCGAGAACTTCGGTTTATGATCGAATTAAAAAATTAGAAAATGAAGGCTACATAAAAGATTATGTTGCGATAATCGATCCTAAAAAAGTAGGATTGAATTTTACTGTTATAATTAATGTCTCTTTAAACAGTCAGCGTTTAGAACTTGTAGAAGAATTTTCACGACAAGTTGCAGCACTCGATGAGGTTGTAGAAGGATATGTAACAGGCGGAATCTTCGATTATGTTTTGAAAGTTGTGGTAAAAGATCCGGAGGCTTTTAATGACTTTATTAGAAAATTATCTGATATTCCGAATATTAGTAAAGTACAAAGTTCTTTTGTCATGAGTTATATCAAACAATCGACAAAATTACATTTTTAGGAATTTTGTTTCTTGGAAAAAAAAAGCCTTTTTCAATTGAAAAAGGCTTTTTGGAGTTATCGAATTATTTTTAGATAAGCGCTATAAGGGTTATCGGTAATAGACGTTCGCATATAATATACATTTTCGTCTTTTTCAGTTAAATCGAATTGAATCAGACCAGCGTCGCAATAGTAATACAATAAATTGTCGTCCTTAGGAAATTCAATGTTTGAAATAGGTAACGTTGTTAATTTTACTTCAAATGCAGTTTCACCATTTGTCAAATCCAGTTCGAAAAGTTTCTTTTTACGGGTATATCCCCAAATGTTTTCATTTTCTTTTACGATATATTCCACATTATCGTCTTTAAAATCAGTTTTCCAAAGCTGTGTTCCGCTCTGTGAATCAACGGCATAAATAGTAGAAACCTGAGGTCCTTGTGCCGCAAAATATATTTTTTTGTCTTTGCAGATTATTCGGTCCTTAACGTTGTTCTGGTTTTCGTCAAACTTAAATTCCCATACAATATCAAGATTGTTCGGATTTAAAGCAAAAAGCACATTTTTTTCGTTTGCGATAAATATGTTTTGACCATCTGTTACAGGACTTCCGGTCATTGGTAGCTCAAAAGTTTTTTGACTTAGAATTTTTCCTGTGTTTGCTTCAAAAACGTAAACATTGCTTGCGCTTTCAATGAAAATTTTATTGTCAAAAACGAATGGTGTAATATCATTATTGGTGCTGTCTAATTTGTAGTTCCATGCCAAACTCCCGTCTTTTAAATCAAGAGCGTAAAGATTGCTGCTCTGATCCTGATTTTGAGCAGTAATAAACAATTTTCCATTGCTCACAATTGGGGTTTGATCTTTTAAAACAATTTGATCTGTAATATTTCCTAATCTTGATTTCCAAAAAACAGCTCCGTTTTGATTGTCGATGGCAAAGATTTCACCATTAATAAAAGGAACATATACAATTCCGTCATGAAGTGCTACCTTATTGGCGCACATTTCAGTATGGGCATCGGTCGCTTTTACAGTCCAAACGATGGTTTCTAAGTCTAAATCCCATGAAAAAAGTGATCCGTCGTAATCATAAATTAATATTGATCCTTCGTCTAACGGAATTTTTTTAAGAGGTTTTACAGCTTTATTAGTGACCGTCTCGTTTGCAGTTAGCGTTTTGTTCGAATAATTGGTTTTGCCAGCTGGCGCTTGACCAAATATATTTGTAACAGCAAATACAAATAAAAGCGTTGTAAGTTTTTGTTTCATTTTAAGATTTGGTTTCAGTATTATTTTATAAAATAATTATTCTCAATATTTAAGGCACGGTAAATATAAACAAAAAAAGCTCCAGATTTCTCTGAAGCTTTGTCTTTGGAAGTAGTCCGTGGGGGAATCGAACCCCCCTTACCAGGATGAAAACCTGGCGTCCTAACCGATAGACGAACGGACCTGCTTTTGTAATGCGGGTGCAAAACAAGGGAATTATTTTTAAAATAACAAACAAATTGGAAAACTTTTTCTGTTCGATTTTTAAAAATGTGATTGTTTGTAAATCGTCAAACGCAATTTGTTTTACCTAATGAAAATGTATTTCTTTGATTGATAATTTGTTGTTTGTTACTTAGGAATTAAAAGGCCATCTTTTTTTTGATTGTATTAAAAATGAAAAAAAAACACGAATTTTTTATTTTAAAGGAATATTCTTATGTTTTAAATCTCATGTTTTTAAGAGGCTGTAAAAAGCAAAGTGGTTTCGTAGATTGTTTTTCGTCTTACTTTTGCAATCAACCAAGATAAAAAACTCATAATTAAAATATCTTTTGGACCATTTTGTGCTGCAAGGATAAAATCTTCAGTTGTCTTCTGAAATTTTTCGGTTTGTATAATTTCGGGTTTCATTACATATTGCTCGACTAACAAAAGGTAGTGTACAACACGGTCTTCATTGACCGTTAAAAGGTATTTTTTGTAACGACGTTTGAAACTTTTTATTCTAGATAATGCCAATTCTGGATTTTCTTGCTGGGTGTGAAGAAGAATTTCTACAAGGCATTTTTTTATCGTCCAGTCCATACCCATTTTTTTTTCGTACCAACTGTCAGTATGATTTAATTTTGCCATTTCTTTTGATGCATTTCGCCCAGTATTTTGCTGTATATAAAAAACAATAAGCATCAAGCGAAGGTCGTTGGTATCGTTAGGATCGGCTTTTTTAGTTGAAGAAAGTGCTTTTTCTGCAATCTGTATTGCTTTTTGAGACTGACCAAGATAGTTTTCATTGAAAGCCAATAACAGAAAATACCGTAGGCAGAAACGATTGTAGTATTTGCCGGATTGTTTTTGAAGTTCTGTAGACATCAAATCGAGATACAGCAATGAATCGGTAAACTGACCGTTACGGAAATAAAAATTAGCTATAAAGTACAAAATGTATATATGATAGTACAAATGGCGATCAATCAAATCGGTTCTTTTGCTAATAAATCGGTAGCTTTTAAGAACAAAAGGTTGTATGAGTGAGAAGTTGTTGTTTATGGAAGCGTATTCATTTGCAATAAATAGTATCTGATAAAGCGATTTAAAAGTTAATCCTGATTTTAATGATATTCCGTGTGTTTCAATAGTGTTTTTTATGATAGATTGAAAATCCACTATTCGGCCTTCATGATGAATGGCGGCAAGTTCACGGCGTAAAACGGCATAACCTAAATTAAGCTGTTCTTCATATTCAAGTTGTTTTTTATTCGCTTTAAACTTTTTTATTAATTTTTCGATCGGTTCCGATAGGTTGAAATGTGCAAATTGTATTTGAGTCAGGTAAATTTCATTTAGAAGGCTAAAATGTTCAATGTTTAGTGCAATTTCCTCAGCCTTTGCCAGACATTTGAAAGCTGTTTTTGTTAATTGATGTTCAAAAAATAAACGACTGACCACAATAAGACGAAGAATTGCATTTTCTTGAGAAGTGTCGTTTTCAAAACTTCGGTTGGCCATGAAATCAATCATACTATCATAAAGCCTTTTTCTTAGCGCATGATAAGCATCGACACTTTTTTTATCTTTCAGATTATTTTTTTTAGTATTTAAATCGTCAGTTTTTAAAGAATTGAATAGTTCTAGATTGCCTACGTCTTTTCGTTTGTTTTTTTTGGATAAATAATGTATGAATGCTTTTTTATCAGTATCATTCATCATATTTGATATTTCTTGAAGTGCATTCATAAACATGATTTTTATTTATGTAAAAATAATAAAATGAATTTTTATATCATCAGTTTTATTAATAAATTGACTTTCACAACTTCTAATTCATTCTGATATTTGCTTCATAATTATAAAACATAAAATTATGGAACCGCTAAAATCAAATGAATCAAACAACAATTCAGAATCAAAAAATGCAAGATTTAATAACGGAGGGAGTCCTCTAAAACCAAGTGCCGCTTTCGTAGGCGCATCTTGGATGACATTAATTATTGGTATGACCGCATATTGTATAGGTCTTTACAATTCGGCAATGGCTTACAACGAAAAAGGTTATTATTTTACCATTCTATTATTTGGACTTTTCTCTGTAATATCGGTGCAGAAGAGTGTAAGAGACAGGCTAGAAGGTATACCTGTAACCGATTTGTATTACAGTATCAGCTGGTTTAGTACCATCGCTTCGATTGTATTATTAATAATCGGTCTTTGGAACGCCGATTTACTACTCAGCGAAAAAGGATTCTTCGGAATGTCGTTTGTATTAGGACTGTTTTCAGCCCTTGCTGTACAAAAAAATACAAGAGACCTTAAGCAATTCGAATCGACTACGATATAGTTTTTAGCGGGCCTCATTACTGTCACATCACTGTGCAGTTTTGGGGTTTTCTAAACTTGAAATAAAAAAACACCACTTAATAGAGTGGTGTTTTTTTTAGATAGTACTACTTTATAAAGAAGTAACCAACAGATACTTGAAATGTTCCATTTCTAATATCGGTATCGGCCTTAGTTATTCCTAGATTATATCTTGCGCCAAAATTAAGTCCGTTTTTAAGTGTATAGCCTAAGCCAAAATTAGCGCCAAAATCAAAGGTGGTAAATGAATTTGTTACTTTCACTCCTTCATTTTTAGCAGAAAGTAAAAAGCCTATCTGCGGTCCAGCTTCAAGACTCAATCCTTTTGCTACATAATATTTTCCCATTAAAGGAATATTCAGGTAATTCATTTCAACTATATCATTGTTGAAGCTATATCCTTGACGAGAATACATGATTTCGGGTTGAAAAGAAAATTTTTCAGAAATTGGAATTTCCGATACAAGACCAATATGTTGTGATGTTACATAATCAATACTGCCGGAGTTGCCTCCGTTGACAGTCGAAAAGTTTAAACCTGCTTTGGCTCCAAATTTAATTTCTTGGGCATTAACATTCGCAAATCCTAAAACTGTAAAAACAGCTAACAATAAAATTTTTTTCATAAAAATTGATTTGAATTATTTGAAGCCAAAATTGATATAAGAAAAAATAAAAGAGGTTTCAAAAGCTTAAAAATGGACAAATCGGTACTTAAATGAATAAATCGGTACTTATTATTGTTGCTTTTTATACTCATTTGGAGTCTGACCTGTAACTTTTTTAAAGGCTTTATAAAAAGTTGTTTTAGAAGTAAACCCAGATTCTAATCCCATTGCTAGTAAATTATAGTTGTCGTATTCCAAATTCGAAATCATTTCCTTAACAGCTTCAACACGATATTGGTTGATGTAATGAGCAAAGTTGTCTCCTGTTACCGTGTTTATAATTTGCGAAAGATATCCTGCACTTATACCCAGTTTTTCGGCAACTTTTTCTCGGCTTAATGTACTGTCAGTGTAAATGTGTTCGTTTTTGCAAAGCGATTCTAGTTTTTGAAAATAAAGATTGTCTACGGTGATGAATTCTTTGTATTCTTCTGTTTTGCTTTCTTCTGCAATTGGCATATTGGTATATGAAATGGCCAAATCGTTATTTAGAAAATTATAGACAGCATCTTTGTTTTTAGCAAGCTTGTATTTGTAAATACCAACATAAGCAGTCCAATGAATTATAAAAGTTGCCGCTAAAGCCACTCCGCTCATGGTAAAAGAAATATCTGAGTGAAAAAACCAACCAGCCATATAAGTAATCAGCCAGACAAGTAGTACCAAATATAGCATAGTCAACAAGGCGATGATCCATTTTTTCTCTTTAGGATCTTTTAGATGCCTTATCATAAAATAAGAGTAAAAAGGTGGAAATAGAATGGTGATAAAGGCCAATGCAATATGAATAATCCTGAGGATATCGAGTAGGTACATGCCAGACTCCGGAATTTTATAAAATCCCGCTATTTTATCAAAATAAACTGTAACGTTAAGAATAGAGGCATAGGCAAACGGAATATAACACAAATAGGTTTTTTGTCTGTTTTTTACTTCATCGTCAATACGATTTATAATAAATAGAAATGTGAAAACAGGTAGTAGAAATATCCAATCAATATAGTCTATAAAACGTAATAAAGGATAGGATATAAAAACTCCTTCAAGTTCAAAAACATAATTTAATAAAATAATAGAAAGAGCAAATAGTAAGTAGGCAAGATATTTATTTGAAGTACTATTGAATATGGAAGACTTTATGATAATAAAGGCTAAAACTATTCCCTGAAAAACCGCAATATTTAAAAGTGTGGTGTAAATCACGTTTTTGGTATTAAGTTGTTTTTTAAGTTTTGTTTTTGGAATGTAATTCGAATGAAGTCATTTTTAAATCATGGCTAATTTCATACGAATTGAGTGGACGAATTTATAGTAATGCAAGTGATTTCCTTAACGGATTAAGAAATGATTAACTAAAATGTTAAAGTATTTATGATCGCTAAAGTGAGGAAAAACAAGATAAAAGTTAAAGAATTCGCATATGAGTTTTTATAAATGAGTTCGTATTAATTGTCTTTTTATTTGGTTTTAATTGTATTTCCTTTAACAGTAAATAAAATGAATTAAGTATAGTTTCGTCAAACAAAAATATAGGAAATAGACTAAAAACAATTTTGTACTGGTAGCGCTATGTGACAGTATATCTAAACAACGACGATATAGATTGATCTTTACCATTTTCTTTAACACAGCCATTTTTCAAGGATTAGTTCTTGGAGCAATTATCTTAAAATCACCACTGTTTAAGAGCAATGCCAATAAATATTTGGCTTATGCAATATTTGCACTTTCTATTCTTATTGCGAATCTCGTTTTTGAGATAATCGACATTTACAGCAGTATGCCTTTTCTGCGCTTTCTGGATGATGTAGAATGGGCATTTATCTTCCCGGTTTTCATCTTTATGTTTGTCATACATCAGGTGAATCATCCCATCAGAAATTCGAAAAAGATTCGATGGCTTTATGTACCGTTTTTATATTCTGCTTTTTCGAATATTTTTTATGATTGTGATGCTGTTGCCCATTTTTTTACAATTCCTGTTGCTCTTAAAAACTTTATAGAAACTCTAGGGAATTTTGATTTTTTTATTATTCTGCTCTTTATGCCTTTTATGGCTGTTTATACTTTCGGTTTTATTAAATTTTCAAAGGATAATCAAGAAAAAAAATGGATCACTTTTTTATGGTTTCTGGTTTATGCATTAATGCTGTCTTGGATTTCGGCCATTTTAATCTCGCTGTTTTTTCATTATGATGTTTCATACGTTATGAGAATTCTTGCTCTTTTTGCCACATTTTTAATTCATTGCACCGCCTATTATGGTGTGTTCAGATACCGATTGGCAGACAATAAGAAAGGAATAGAAGCGTTGCTGTACCAAGAAATTCCTTCAGATAACCTTGTGTCTGTTGAAGAGATAATTCTAAAAAAAAGCAATGATGCAAGTGCTTTGGATCTCTTTACAAAAGAAAACCCTTATTTTAAAAGACTGCAGGAGCTTTGTGAGGAACATGAAATTTACAGAGACAGCAGTCTAAATAGAGAAAAAGTGGCTGAACAATTAGGAATAAGTGCAGGATATGTTTCGCAGCTTGTTAATGCGATTACCGAAGATAACTTTGCGAATTACATCAATAATTATCGAGTGGAAGCGGTGAAAAAAATGATTCTCGATTCAGATTATGAAAACTATAGCTTATTAGCAATGGGCTTAGAATCTGGATTTACCTCAAAAACTACCTTTCACAATGCTTTCAAAAAATCGACAGGAATGACACCAAAAAGTTTCCGTAATAACAATAAATAAGTTTCGGTTTCTTTATTCTAGCTTGAAAAATCAACCCAGAAAAACAGTAGCTTTTGATTCAATAATTTCAAAATAGAGCTCCGGTAAAATTATTTTAATATCCTGTGAAGTTTCTTCCTTAAACCAATGCAATATGAAATTCACATTTACACTTCTGAGTTGATAGTTTTTTGATTTCATTATCTCAATTTTTTCAATGAATTGCTTTGAGAATTTCAAGACAGATTGTCCATTAGAATTTAAGCATTCATTTCCCTCAAGATATAGCGTATCTCCACATACAAGTTGAGAGATTAAAGACTGTCTGTTAATGAAATAATCTAACCAAATATCTTTGAAAGTGGCATGGATCGCAATTTTATCAGGTACAGAATGTATTTCTATATCAGTTATTTGTTCGAGATTTTCAGCGGTCAAATGATTGAGATAGTCTGCATTTAGATGAATGTTTAAATTGCTTTTTGCTCTGGTCATTGCTACATATAATTGACGTTTGGTTTCATCGGTATCAATGTTAAACTTCTCAAGGAGAAGAAATACATTGTCAAATTCTTTTCCTTTTGCTTTATGAATCGTTGATACAAAAATAGTTTCTCCATTTTCACTATAAAAATCCTCGAGTTTAGATTCTCGAATTAAAACTTCCAAATCAGATTTGTACTTTCTGGTAGGATTGGTAGCTTCAAAATCTTCAATGATGTTGAGACAGATTTCCAATTTATTACTACTACAAAAAGTATTATTGAGTTCTTTTTTTGCGTTATTCCAGACTTCATCACTAATTGTGTAAATATCAATTCCGCAATCTACTTTATTCAAAAAGAAGCGAACTTCTACAAGATTGCATAAATTAAAGCCATCATTAGATTGTATTAATTTTGCTTTTATGCCATTTTTCAAAAGCAATCCCGTAACTTTTACAGCCTCTTCGTTAGTTTTTGTAATTATGCAAGTAGTTCCAGAAAGGTCTGCATTTACAATATTTTTTACGAGAGGAGTAATAAGATTACAGTTTTGATAATTGACAACTTTGATTTTTCCATTATCGGTTTGGTTAGCAATAATGGGTGTTTCTTTTAGGCGATGTCGTATTTGCTTGACAAATTGGTTAGAAAATGTGACGAGATTACTTTTACTGCGATAATTTTCTACTAATTCGTATTTTATAGCTTTGTTTTCAAAAATAAACTGTTCTAGATATTTAGAACTAGCTCCTCTGAATTCATAAATATTTTGGTCGTCATCTCCTACGGCAATAACTCTCATTTCTTCATTCTGTTGCATTAATGCATTTACGAGTGCAAACTCATCTGCATTCATATCCTGTGCTTCATCAATCACCAACACGGTCTTAGTAATTTTATTCGCTTCAACATCTCCATTTTTGATTCTTTCAACCGTCAAGTTTAAAATATCTGTCGATTTTTCTAAAGAGCCAACTTTTCCCAAAAGATCAAAACAATAAGAATGGAATGTTTTAATTTCAATAAAGTTTGCGGCATTGCCAATCAGTTGTAATAAACGCTTTTTGAATTCTATAACCGCAGCTCTAGAAAATGTTAGCATCAATAATTGTTCGTGCTTAACATCTTCCATTAATAATAACGAAGCCAATTTATGTACTAAAACCTTTGTTTTGCCACTTCCAGGGCCGGCAGCAACAACTATGTGTTGTGTTTCGTTGTCTTTTATGATTTTTAATTGGGCCGGAGAAAGTTCTCCAAATAGTTGTCGGAATTTTCCAGGTGTAATATTTCTTCTAATTTCGTTTTGTCTGTCGCTGCCTTTAAAATATTTGTTTAAGAAGGAACTATAATTGAGCTGAAAATAATCTTCTACAAACTGAAGAGCGTTTTTGTAATCGTCAATCATTCTTTCGGCATATTCGCCTACAATATGGATTTGCTGGATTTTGCTTTCGTAAAACTGGTTAAGCTTTTGATAATCGTCTTTAGTGTATCGTTTTTTATTATCTTGTTCAGTTCGTTCGATGGTTAAAGCATTATAAACAATAAGAAAACCGCCTTCAATCTTTATTGCTTCGATTCGAGAAAGATAGAATAAGGTGTCTTCAATGTCGTAGAAAGTGATCTCTTTTTTGAAAAATTTGAGACTATTTTCATAAGCATATTTGAGTTCGTGTACAGAAAACTCGACCAAGATTTCATCTTTCACTGTCTCTGCCTTTGTCTGCGCTGTGATCATTTTGTTATAAAAATAGTCAACAATAAATGCGGCAAGCTCATGACGTATTTCAAGCTTATCTGCTAATTGTTTTTTGCTTTGAAGACAGAGTACAGCAATATGGTTCTTAAAATGATCTAAGTTTTTTCTTTTAATCCAGTTTTTAATAGACCAAAAGTTAATTATCGTTTTTAGTTTATTGGTGTTTACACCTTCGAGTCCATCTTTTTCAGCAAACTCGTTTAACTCTTTTAAATGAAAAACACTTTCTTCTTCTTTTAATACCGACAGTAAAAAGTTTTCAATTTTGCTGTATGAATCTACAATGGCAAGAGAGCGGTTTTTATTGTCGGAGCTCTTTATAAATGCAGTTAAATCTTTGGCGTCAGCCAAAATATTTTCTTCTCGCATCAAGCTTATAACACGAATGACTTCTTCTCTTGCAATGCCTAAATGATCACTAATATAGTCTACTCTTGATTCTGGAGTTTCGTTGTTGGTCTCTTTTCTGCTTTTACTGGAAAAGAGTTTTTTTATAATACGTACACCTTCTTCTTTTTGCTTTTCTTCAAATTTTGTAGAAGAGTTTATTTTTTCAATAGCTTCCTGAGCATTTTTAGATAAAATACTGTTGGCAAAAATTCTTGGCATATTCTGCCCACGTTTTAAATATCCCGCATCTTCTAAGGCTGCTATTGCTGTGGTTACACGTGTTTCTATTTCTGCTACACTATCGTCCCAACCCGCTTTTCTGGCAATTTCTAATGCAGAATTGGAAACTCTCGATCGGAATCTTGTAATTTCCTTTATTGCTTTCCATACCTGTTGTATTTCTTTTATGGATAATTTAGTCTGATTAAGTAAGATGAAGTGCTTGCTGAGGTCCTCCTCGTTAAACAATACAAAACAATCAGCTGAAATATTTTCGTCTCTTCCTGCGCGTCCTGCTTCTTGAACATAGTTTTCAAGTGAATCTGATATTTCAAAATGAACCACCAAGCCCACATCTTTCTTGTCTACACCCATGCCAAATGCAGAAGTAGCGACCATAATTTGTGTTTCACCATTTAAAAAGGCATTCTGGTTTTCAGTTTTTTCCTTTTTATCCATTTTGCCATGATAGGGTCTCGCATTAAAGCCGTCCTTTATCAATTGTTCGGCAAGTTTAAAAGCTTTCAGAGTTCTTGATACATAGATAATTGTGGGACAGTTTTTCTCTTCAATTAAATCCCTGACAGCTAGATATTTTTCATCTTCATTTTGCTTTTTAAAAACTTTGTATTGAAGGTTAGTTCTGGATGCTTTTGAAGTGAATATCTCAAGCTCCAGCGATAGTTTCTCGCGGAAGTAATCCCGAATATCTTCAATTACTTTTTGTTTGGCTGTTGCCGTAAAACAAGATACTGGTATGTCGTCTTCAAGATTTTTCTTTTCTTGAATTAATTTTATGAAATCGCCAATATACAGATAGTCGACCCTGAAGTCTTGTCCCCATGATGAAAAGCAATGCGCTTCATCAATAACAAAGCGAGCTGTTTTTCTGCCTAAAATGAGTTTTTCGATAGTTTTTGAACGTAATGATTCGGGCGAAATGTAAAGGATGGAAGCGGAGCCATCCTCAATCCTTTCGATAGATTTGGCTCTTTCAATTGGGTCTAATAATCCGTTGATTGTGACTGCTTCGGTTATTCCGTTCCTTTCAAGGTTATCAACCTGATCCTTCATTAACGATTGAAGAGGAGAAATTATAATCGGTAATCCTTTAGAGTTTTCTGCACTCATAAGTGCCGGAACCTGAAATGTAATTGATTTTCCGCCTCCAGTTGGAAAAACAGCTAGCACCGACTTATTGTTAACAGCTGCTTTGACAGCTTTCTCTTGGAGCGGTTCGCCACCATATGTTCGGTACGAGTCAAAACCAAAGAATTTTTTTAAACCTTTATGAATGTCTAGGGCAATATTGCAATAATTACAACCAGTCAAACAAGGTTTGCTTCGTAATAACAGCATGATACGCTCAACTTCGGGATAATTTTTTAGCACCCAAGGAGGGGTTATTGAATGAATCTTTTTATGGAGAATAAATGAATGTATCAAAGAAATGCAATACGCCAATTCAATCGGGTTTTCAGCTATTAGTTTGGTTAATTCTGATTGTTCGCAAATTTCGCCTTGAAACTTTAATCTGATCTCGGATTCTACATTTGAGCTTTTATTTTGATAATTGATAAACCGAAAAAAGGCTCCAAACTCTTTTGTACGATGTAAGAGCAGATAGAAAATTTCTTTTAGAGTTTCGTCAGTTTGCCAAAAAGTAGCAACTTCACTATTGAATAAATCTTGTGCTTTAATTGAATCGTTTAAAGGATTGTTTAGTTCTTCCGTCTGGAGTTTGTCATCTTTTACTAGCGAATGGTAAGGTTTTGTTGGGAATAATAATGGAGATAGGTGTAATGTGTCAATGATATTCTCGGGGTTAACGCCTGCATCATGAATGGTTTGGCCTATATATTTAATATCGTGATTTAAAATATTATGACCACAGATATATTCGCTGCCTTTTAGGAACTCTGTAAAATATCCTAAAGAAGCATCATGAAAATGATTGCCGTTTTCTTTAATTGCACCTATATCAAGGATTTTGCCTTTTACCGATTCTATTTCGGTATCTATAAAGGTAATTAACCGGTCATTATTTTGGTTGGCTGCCAGCATTAAACTTAATAAGATTAGGTTTTGGTTTTTCTAAAGGATTTATATATGCAAATGATTAAAGGCGAGGATGATAGTTAGCTAATTTAGTATTTAATTTCTAAATTGAAAACACTTTTGAAAAATAAGACTTTTTATGTTAAATAAAGCAGGCAAAATAGAATGTCGATGAAGGCTTATTGAATAAAAAAAGCTTCAAAGAAATCTGGAGTTTTTTTGTTTAATAGTGGGAAGTATCGAAATAGCTAGCTATTTTTTGAAGATTTTTATAAAACAACTTGAGTGGCAAGTAAATGTTTTTTAATTTACAGGATAATATCATAGTAGTAAATTATGACGGGAAAAGCTCAAAATTTACCCTTTAACGGGGAGGTCAAAGTGGTCGAAATTTTGAAAAGGAAGAAAATAAAGAACAAAATAAAAAATAATGAAACAAAAATTAAATAAAGAATTTTATACAACGATTGGATTTGTAGTGTTTATATTTGTATTGACATTTTTCTTTTTTAAAGAATATGTTCTCCAATCTTCTTCAACTATAGCAAGTCTTTTTTCAAGTATTATAAGCATACTTTTAAGTTTTAGCCTTACGTGGTTCTTAAAAAGTAAAGGCTTCTTTCAAAAGTTAATTGTTCTCCTGATTTATGTCGTTTTTATTACGGTTTTTGCTTACTCAAAAAAAAATATTTTAATAACGGATGGTGAGGCTTATATAAATTCTGTTTGTGGTAACTGGGTTGCAAAGGAAAATGGCTTAGTTCTTAATGTGAATATTAGTCGTAAGGAAATGAAAATGAACTTTTATCCTAATGATAAGCAATTGGTTTTTGAGTATGAAGTAAAAGGTAACGTAATTGATTTTTTTAATGATGATGATACGTCTAATTTTCAATGGAAAATTTTAAAACTAACAAGTGATTCATTAGTTGTACTTGAAAAAAGACAGGTTTTAAAATTTAAAAAGGAAAAATGAGGATGATTTATTTAATGTATCAGATGTGTTGGTATTTTATTATTCCACCTAACATTTTATAGATTTTAAAGGATTTATACCCGTTAACACAAATTTGCAATCTATGCCCGCAAAAGAGAATCAGAAAGGTAAAAACAAAGAAAGCTCCAGATTTCTCTGAAGCTTTTGTCTTAGTAGCGGGAACAGGACTCGAACCTGTGACCTTCGGGTTATGAGCCCGACGAGCTGCCTACTGCTCTATCCCGCGATGTTCGGGTGCAAAGATACGCCGATTTTTGAGAATTCCAATGAAAATTTAAAAAAATCTTTTATTTTTCGTATTCAGTTGATATGACTACCTTTGCAAATTAAATATTATGCAAATGTCACATAAAGCAGGTTTTGTAAACATCATCGGGAATCCAAATGTTGGAAAATCAACATTGATGAACGCTTTCGTTGGAGAGCGATTGTCGATCATTACATCAAAAGCACAAACTACACGTCATAGAATTTTAGGAATCGTAAACGGCGAAGATTTTCAATTGGTCTTGTCTGATACTCCTGGAATCATCAAGCCAGCGTATGAAATGCAGGAATCGATGATGAACTTCGTAAAATCGGCTTTTGAAGATGCTGATATTTTAGTTTATATGGTCGAAATAGGCGAGCAGGATCTTAAAGACGAAGATTTTTTTAAGAAAATCATTCATGCTAAGATTCCGGTTTTATTGCTTTTAAATAAAATTGATAATTCAAACCAAGAGCAATTGGAGCAGCAAGTTTCTTTCTGGAAAGAAAAAGTGCCAAATGCAGAGATTTTCCCAATTTCGGCTTTACAGAACTTTAACGTACCAGAAGTTTTCGGAAGAATTATCGAATTATTGCCAGAATCTCCAGCTTATTATCCAAAAGATCAACTAACAGACAAACCAGAGCGTTTCTTTGTAAACGAAACCATTCGTGAAAAAATCTTATTGAATTACAGTAAAGAAATTCCGTATGCGGTAGAAATCGTAACAGAAGAATTCCACGAAGATGAAAATATCATCAGAATTCGTTCGGTAATTATGGTGGAACGCGATACGCAAAAAGGAATCATCATCGGACATAAAGGTGCAGCTTTGAAAAAAGTAGGAACCGATGCCCGTGCCGATTTAGAGAAATTCTTCGGAAAACAAATTCACATTGAACTTTACGTAAAAGTGAACAAAAACTGGAGAAGCAACGCAAATATGCTGAAGAGATTCGGATATAATCAATAAAAAGAGTTTTCAGTCGCAGTTTACAGTCTCAGTCTGAAAACTGTGACTGTGACTAAAAAATATAAAAACTTAGGTACTTAGAAACTTAGTAGCTCAGCAACTTTTTTTAACTACCTTTGCAAAAAATTAAAACAAAGCATTTTGGATTACAAGCAATTAGGTTTTTAAGTAATTAAAAATCTAAAAGCTAAGTCTAAAATCTAAAATTAAAAAAAATGAATAATAACATTGTTGCGATAGTAGGAAGACCTAACGTGGGGAAATCGACCCTGTTTAATAGGCTGATACAAAGAAGAGAAGCTATTGTAGATTCAGTATCTGGGGTTACCCGTGATAGAAACTATGGTAAAAGCGAGTGGAACGGAAAAGAGTTTTCTGTCATTGATACAGGTGGATACGTTCGAGGGTCTGATGACGTTTTCGAAGGTGAAATCCGTAAACAGGTTGAACTTGCTATTGATGAAGCCGATGTTATTATTTTTGTGGTTGATGTTGAAGAAGGGATTACACCAATGGATGAAACCGTTGCAAAATTGCTTCGTAAAGTAACAAAACCAGTTTTATTGGCGGTAAATAAGGTTGATAATGCAATGCGTGAGAAAGATGCTGTAGAGTTTTACAATCTTGGTTTAGGGGATTATTTTACTTTCGCAAGTATTTCTGGAAGTGGAACTGGAGATTTATTGGATGCTTTGATTGAAGCTTTTCCAGTAAAACCAGAGCCAGTTACGCCAGAAGTTGTTTTGCCTCGTTTTGCTGTAGTTGGTCGTCCTAATGCTGGAAAATCAAGTTTTATCAATGCATTAATTGGACAGGATCGTTTTATGGTAACCGATATTGCGGGAACAACGCGTGATGCCATTGATACTAAATTTGACCGTTTTGGTTTCGAATTTAATTTGGTAGATACCGCAGGAATTCGTCGTAAAGCAAAAGTAAAAGAAGATTTAGAGTTTTATTCTGTAATGCGTTCTGTTCGTGCAATCGAACACGCAGATATCTGTATATTAGTTATCGATGGAACTCGCGGATTTGAAGGACAGGATCAGAGTATTTTCTGGTTGGCTGAGAAAAACCGTAAAGGTGTTGTGATTTTAGTAAACAAATGGGACTTGGTAGAAAAAGATACTATGTCTACACGCGATTACGAGGAGAAAATCAAAAAAGAATTGATGCCTTTTACAGATGTGCCAATTTTATTTGTTTCTGCTTTGACAAAACAACGTTTGTTAAAAGCATTAGAAGCTACTGTTCAGGTCTTCGAAAACAGAAAACAAAGAATTGCTACTTCAAAATTCAACGAATATATGTTGAAAGTAATCGAGGCTTATCCGCCACCAGCGACAAAAGGGAAATATGTAAAGATTAAATATTGTATGCAATTGCCAACTGCAACGCCGCAGTTTGTGTTTTTTGCTAATATGCCTCAATATGTAAAAGAACCTTACAAAAGGTATCTAGAAAATAAAATTAGAGAAAATTGGGATTTTGCAGGAGTTCCGATTGATATTTATATTAGAGAAAAATAAAAAAAAGTCCCCT
This sequence comes from Flavobacterium potami, assembly GCF_020026915.1. Classification (GTDB taxonomy): domain Bacteria; phylum Bacteroidota; class Bacteroidia; order Flavobacteriales; family Flavobacteriaceae; genus Flavobacterium; species Flavobacterium potami. Next base: position 275,791 of record NZ_JAINUY010000007.1, read on the forward strand.
ATTTACGGGGACTTTTTTATGTGTGGTGTTTATGAAATTATGGGATTGATTTTTTATTGGCATTATATTTGAATAAATGTGAAAAACACAATTAAACCTTTTGCATTTCTTTAAGTCTTATTGATCTAACTAACCTAATTTTATGACCAAATTAATTTCTTACTTATTGCTTTTTTTCCTTTTTTTTTCTGTTGCAAATGCACAGAATGATATTACCGTTAAAGGAACAGTGCTCGATGTAAATACACAATTACCATTAGAACTTGCTACAGTTTATTTTACCACAGTAAAAGATTCTACTGTAATTGAGTATGCTACTACAGATAAAAACGGTGCTTTTAGAATGAATATTAAAAAATACGATAAACCTGTATTCTTAAAAGTGAATTACATGGGCTATCAAACCTATTATGAAGAATACAAGGGGCTTACAGAAAGTAAAGACTTTGGGAAAATCTACTTAATAGAAAATGTAAATGCATTAAACGACGTCGTTATTAAAACAGAAGCAGCACCAATAACGATTAAAAAAGATACGTTAGAGTTTAATGCAGCTTCTTATAAAGTGCGTCCAGATTCTAATGTCGAAACATTATTAAAACAACTTCCTGGTTTTGATGTCGACAATGATGGAAAAATTACCGTAAACGGAAGAGAAGTCAATCAGGTGTTGGTAAACGGAAAAACATTTTTTGATAAAGATGGAGCTATTGCAATCAAAAATCTTCCGGCTGATATTATAAAAAAGATTCAGGTTTCAGATTTTAAAACAAAAAAAGAAGAGCTTTCAAAACAAGAATCTACTTCAGATTTCTCTAGTATCAATATTACAATTGATGAAAAGAAAAACAAAGGATATTTTGGTAAAGTCATGGGTGGTTATGGTACAGATGATCGTTATGAAGCAAATATCAATTTAAATTATTTTAATAATCAGCAAAAAATAAGTTTGCTTGCTTCTTCTAATAATATCAATTCAACTGGTTTTTCTATGGATGATGTTTTTGATAATATGGGCGGGGGAAGAAATAGCAGCGGAAGAGGAGGAAGTTCTAATTCTGGCGGAGGCGGTAAAGGAATTACTCAATCGAACTTAGTTGGTCTAAATTATTCTGATGACTGGACAAAAAAGTTATTGGCAATGGGAAGCTATAATTTTTCGAATACAGTTAATAATAACGACAGTAAATCTAATGAGGTTGTGTTTCAGCCTACAGGAAACAATATAACACAAAGTGAGTCTAAATCTCGAAATGAAAATACAGGCAATAATGCAAACTTTGAGTTAGAGTACAGATTAGATCCTAAAACACGAATTGTTGTAGCACCAAAAGTAAGTCAGTCACAAACTAATGGTACTTCATCATCTTCGAGTTTTACAGAAGATGAAAATGGAAATGCGCTGAATAAAAGTGAGGGAAGTTCATTTTCTGAAGGAACCAATACGAATTTCGCTAACACGATAAATTTCAATAAAGCTTTTGATAGAAAAGCTCGTAATTTAAGTTTTGTATTGACAAACAATAATACAGATAGCGATTCTAATGCCTTAAATATTTCTGAAACAGTTTATTATGTAGGAGATAGACCTGATGATTCAAGAAATCAAAATACAAAAAAGAGAGCTATAAGTGATGCATATTCGGTAGATATCGAATATACAGAACCTATAACCGATTCGCTAAGAGTGAGAATTGGTGCTGATTTAGATTGGAAAAGCAACAGTAACGATCAGAAAACGTATAACTTCAATGAAACTACTCAAGAATATACAGATTATGATTCAAAGTTTAGTAATTACACTAGCACAATTCAAAATTCAGTTACACCAAAAGTCGGAGTTACTCTGCAAAAAAATAAATTTACCATAAATCTAGACAGTAGAACTTCAATTGTAAGGTTTGATAATTATTCATTTTATCAAAATGCTGCAACAGATTTAAGTAAAAAGTATGCACTTCCGTTTGCAACTGCTTTATTGCGATATAAATTTAATCGTTCAAAAAATTTATCATTCAAATATGATTATTCAAATGCATTGCCTTCAGCTAATCAATTAATGCCGATTGTAAATTTTAATAATCCTTTAAATACTATTGTTGGAAATCCTGATCTGAAACCAGTTGAAAAAAATAGTGTTAATTTCCAATTTAGAAATTACGATTTTAGATCTCGTTCTGGATATAGTTTTAATTTGAAAGGAGATTATTATAATAATGATATTGTTTCTATTTCTAGTTTTGATACTAGCGGACAAAAGTTTACTACCTATACAAATATTTCAGGGGTTTATAATCTTTCTTTAGGAGCAAACTGGAATCAGTCTGTTAAATTTGACGCGCACACTCTTCGATACGGTCTAGGTATTAGCGGAAACTATTCTTTTGATAAAGGTTATACTAATGATATTTTGTATAATTCTAAATCTGTAGGAGTTACTCCAAAAGTATATATGTCTTATGATTATGGAGAAGTGTTGACAATTGCTCCATCGTATAATTTATCATACAGTGAGTCTAAATATGAAAATTATCTGCTAGGCCAAACTTCAAATGTGGTGCACAGATTCAATGTGCAGACAACATCATATTGGCCAGCGAACTTAGTTTTTGGAAATGATTTCGGATATACTTATAACTCAAATATTTCGGATGGATTTAAAAAAGATTTTTTCCTTTGGAATACAAGTTTGTCATATGGTTTCTTAGATAAAAAATTATATGCAAAGGTGAAGGTCTACGATGTTTTAAACCAGAATCAAAGTGCTACAAGAACGATTACCGCAACATCGATTCGTGACGAGGAAAATACAGTTTTAAAACGTTATGTAATGTTTTCGCTAGCATATAAAATTGGAAACTTTACCGATAGTAAAAAGGGAAGAAAAGAAAGGGGATCTTAGTTTTTAAGTTACAAAGTAACAAAGTAACAAAGTTACAAAGGGACAAAGGGACAAAGTTAAAAAGCGGCAAATCAAATTTTGATTTGCCGTTTTTTAGTAGAAATCTAAAATCTAAAATCTAAAATCTAAAATCTAAAATTTTCTATCAATCTTATGATAAACTGTAAGTCTGATGATATCACGATCGTAAAAATCTACTCCGCTGGAACGTCTTTGGAAATTCTTCAAATAACCTAATTCTACTCCAATATTTGGATTGAAATGATAACGTAAAGCAAAATAAATACGATTTTGGTCGAAAGTGTTATTGCGGTTGTCTTTTCCTTGATTGAATAAAATTTCATCAGAAATAGTTCCTTTTATGCTTCTTTTGTCCTTTTGCCAAATGGTAAACATAGATTGCAGGCGATATCGAAATCGGAAAGCAAAAGAAAAATCATTTAGAAGTCCGGTTTTATCCGCTTTTTGAATAAAACGTTCTTCAATCTGAAAACGATTATGGAAAGTGATTTTTGCAATATCATTAATAAAAGTGAGATCTTGCTGGGCTCGATATTCCGGAACTGAATAATCGGGATCGTTGTATGGGTTTTGAGTATTCACATTAAAATATGCAAAACCAGCTCCAAGTTCCATGATTTTATTGGCGCGATAACGGGCTTGAGATCGAATGACAAAAAGATTTTCGTGAACGGGATTTACAAAACTCCGATTGTCGAATTCAGAATGAATCGCCCATTTTTCAGATAAGGGGAAAATATTGTAATATCGAATCCAGGTTAGGGTTTGCTGATCGATGTTTTTTTGATTTTGTCCTGTAATAAACTGGGAAACAAAAGCTATAATAAAAAGTAATCTAAAAGATTTTTTCAATTGCGATAAATTCAGGCTGCGAATTTATACAAATCATCTTGTTTCTGTTTATTTAAAAATATGTTTTCAATTTTTTTTTGTGATTTGAATGAAAATTAAAAAGGAGATGCATTTTAATATACATCTCCTTTTTAAAACTAAACTAACTAACCGCTTACAATGAATACTTAAGAGTAACACCGTAAGTTCTTTGATCACCAATGACTCCGGCATATTGACCTGTGTTACCACCTGCAGGCAATAATTGCTCGTAGTAATCTTTATTTAAAAGGTTTCTTCCCCAAAACTGTACCGATAAACCTTGCGAAGCACGGAAACCTAAACGAGCATTAAAGATTGCATAACCCTGAACTACTAAATATTTTGAAGCCGAAGGGCTTGAAGAAAATTCAGAACGAGCATAACCGTCAGCACCGAAGAAAATTTTTCCGGCATTACCAAAGAATCTTGCTTTGTCTGAAAGTTCACCACCAAGAGAACCTGCCCATCTTGAAGCTCCTGGTAAATCTTTTCCAGATACATCTTTAAAAGCAACCGGAGCTCCAGTTTCTTCTAGTGGAAGTGGTGCATTTGTAAATTTTACATATTTACCGTCTGTGTAAGTTGCTGCACCATTAATTGTTAAGTGTGAGCTGATAACAAAACTCGCATCCAATTCTGCACCTCTCACACGTACTTTATCGGCATTTGCAAGGTATCCGCGATTTACACCTAATTCAGCTGCCTGAACGTTAGTTTGAAAATCTTTGATTTCGGTATTAAAGAACGTTAAGTTGAAAATAGAGTTTTTAAACGGAGAGGTTTTTACGCCAACTTCAAAATGGTTTACTTTCTCCGGTTTAACCACTGCAAGCTCAGTTAATGGCTGTCCTGCAGCGTTTGTTGGAAGTCCTGCTACGTTTACACCAACTGGTTTGTAACTTTTAGCATAAGTACCATAAACATTGATTTTGTCGGTTGCTTTATAAGTAAGTGTAATGTTTCCTGAAAAATCTGTATTGTCAGTATCAGAATCAAATGCCTGATCAGAATAAACCGATTTTTTCAAGGCTAATAGAGCTGGATCTGTTGTTTGAAGACCACCATAAGTAGTACGAGAATAATGTGCATCTTTTTTGTCAAAGTTATATCTCAAACCTGGTAAAACGTGTAAACGTTCTGTAATTGCCCAGTCTAATTGTCCAAAAACGGCTGCACTTGAAGCTCTAATGTTGGCATCTGTTTTGATTCCGTATCCTTCAAAAAGACCTGGAGTTTTCCAAAGTGGACTTGTTGAACTTTGAGCAAATCTCCATTGCGCATTTCCAGATTCTTCAGTACCGTCAGTTTGCGATGTTTGATCGATAAAGAATACTCCAGCAACACCACTAATTTTTGATGTTAATTGTCCAGCATAACGAACTTCTTGTGTTATTTGAGTTTGTCTTGTTGGGTTTTGAGATTTAGCTAAAACCTGTAATCCTGTAAAATCTCTATCATTTGACGGATCCCAGTTCCAAAAACGCCAAGCTGTTGTTGAGGTTAATGTTCCTCCTCCAATTTTGGTGTCAATGTTAAGAGAAATACCTCCCATGTCCTGATTAGAACGCCAAGGTGTATCATGGTCAATTTTACGGTCAAAAGCATTTAAACTTGGTAATTGATAATTTAAATCAGCAATAATAGCATCAAACTGACGGTAAGCCGCTCTTTGTGTTGGCGCAACCCCAGCAACTACTTGTGCATATCCGTCAGGGCGCTGTGTAGTGATATCTGCAGCTAAAATAATATTTGTATTTTCTGTTGGAGTCCAAAGTAATTGTCCTCTAATTCCTTGATTGTTTAAAGTATTTGTTGGTCTTCCGGTAGCCACATTATCAATTAAACCATCTCTTTGTGTTCCTGAAAAAGAGATTCTTCCTGCCACTTTTTTTCCTAAAGCACCAGTAAGAGAAGCTTTAGCCTGCAAGAAATTATAATTTCCATAACTCACTTCAAAATCAGCTGCAGAAGTAAAACTTGGTTTACGAGTTGTAATGTTGAAAGCTCCTGAAGTAGTGTTTTTTCCAAATAAAGAACCTTGAGGGCCACGTAAAACTTCAATTTGTTCTACATCAATGAAATCTAAAGTTGTGGCTGCTGGACGAGCGTAGTAAACACCGTCAACGTAGAAACCAACTCCAGGATCAATTCCATCATTTGTAAGTCCGAATGGCGAACCTAAACTTCTAATGTTGATTCCGGTATTTCTTGGGTTTGAAGAATACAATTGAACAGAAGGAACTAATTCTTTTATTCTATTTACGTTAAAGGCTCCTGCTTGTTCTGCTTGTTTTCCGGTAATAACAGAAACAGCAATGGGTACATCTTGTACTTTTTCGATTCTTCTTCTTGAAGATACTACCACTTCAACCAATTGATTTTCTTCTCTTAAAGTGATTTGAAGAGGAGAAGCAGGAATTGCGGTAATATCCAATTCGTTTGTTTTGTAGCCAGTATATTGAATTAATAATGTTACAGGCAATTTTCCTCTTGAATCGATACTGAACCGTCCTTCAGAATCAGTTATCGTGCTAAAAGTTGTTCCCTTAATAACAACATTGGCCGCCTCTAAAGGAATATTTTGATCCGTTACCACAACTCCTTCAATGTTTTGTGCGAATGAGATTGAGAATGTTAAAACGGCAAGTATTGTAAATATGTTTTTTATTGATGTTTTCATTTTTATATTAAGTATATGTGATTAGTAGAATTTAAAATTAAATTTTTTTTACCAACACATACACATCATAAATGAAGCGGTTTTCACAGTTGTGAATTTATTACTTTGATTTTGCAAAAGATTTGTTACACCTGATTGACTAGAATGTACTTTCATGAGTTAAAATTTAGTAAATGATTAGTTAATTATTTTTGGCAAATATATAATTAATTCTATCGATTTACTAGACTTTAGGAAATATTTTTTTATTTCTTCACCAATGAAGCGATTGTGATGCCTTCCATAGCCTTCAAAGTTTTGTCTCTAATTAGCATTAAACCGTGACGTAGACTACATTCAGACTCGGTTTTACAATCGGAACAAGGCTCATAAAAATTTAAAGAAGCACATGGCAAAAGTGCAATTGCACCGTCAAATAATCGGTGAATTTCTGCCAAAGTGATGTCGTTTTTGGATTTTATCAGATAATAACCACCAAATTTTCCCTGCTTACTACTCACAAAACGACCTCGTTTTAGATCTAAAAGAATCTGTTCTAAAAACTTTTTAGGAATGTTCGCGCCATCAGCAATTTCTATAGTTCTAGAAATGTGATTTTCGTCTTGTTCTGCTAAATAAAGTAAGGCCTTAAGGGCATATTTTGCTTTATGTGATAACATCTATATAAATTGTAAAATGTAAATGTATGATATTTTAATCTTGAAACCTAAAACTTCAAACTTGAAACAAAGAAAACTTAAAACAAAGTCATGTTTACCAGCTTCCACTAGAGCCTCCTCCAGAGAAACCTCCACCTCCAAATCCGCCGCCGAAACCGCCGCCTCCGCCGAAACCACCTCCAGATGATCCACCGCCGAAACCGCCAAATCCGCCGCCACCGCTTCTTCCAAGATTACTAAGAATAATAACATCTAAAAGACTTGGTCCGCCGCCGCTGTTTCCAGAGTTTCCGCCACCACCTTTTTTATTTCTAGAAAGTAGAATTAGAATAATGACAACAATTACGATAAATGGTAATATCGGAAAATCTTTTTGCTGTTTCTTTCGTTCTCCTTTAAATTTTCCCTTAAAAACATCAATAATGGCATCAGTTCCCTTGTCCAATCCGTTATAAAAACTTCCGGCTTTAAATTCTGGAATAATAATATTTCTAATTATAGTTCCTCCAATTCCAGCTGTTAAACGATCTTCTAGACCATAACCTGGATTTATGGCAATCTTTCTTTCGTTTTTAGCTAATAAAATAATAACACCATTATCATCTTGTTTTGTACCACCGATTCCCCAAGTTTGTGCCCATTTTGTGGCTAACTGACTTACATCTTCACCTTTAAGGCTTTCGATAGTGATAACTACGATCTGAGTGGTTGTAGAATCAGAATAACGAATCAATTTTTCTTCTAACTGAGCTTTTTCTGTAGAACTTAAAACGTTTGCATAATCGTAAACCGAAGTTTGGAAACTGGGTTTCTTCGGAATCTCAAATTGCGCAAAAATAGTATTGCAAATCAAAAATGTGAAAAGCAAAAGAGTAAACTGAAAAATTCTATTGGAATTTGGGATTTTATTTTTGGAATTTTTCATTATTTATCCTTTTGAGATTTCGTTTGATAGTTCATTGATATCGTCTTCTGTAGAAGGGAAGTATTTTTTTAATTGTTCTCCGGCATTCAAAATACCATCGACAATTCCTTGTTTGAAATTTCCGGATCTAAAATGATTCGTCATAACATCTTTGGTGCAATCCCAAAAATCATCCGAAACTAAATCATTAATTCCTTTATCTCCGCAGATAACAAAGTTTTTATCTTCAACCGCAAAATAAAGTAGTACACCATTCTGCAATTTAGTTTCATCCATTCTTAAATCATGAAAAACTTCTAAAGCTCTATCATAATGAGCTTTAGAAGTTGTTTTTTCTATATGAACTCTAATTTCGCCAGAAGTATTATTTTCGGCCATACGAATAGCTTCAACAATTTCTTGCTCTTCTTCTTTGGTTAAAAAATCTTCTACTTTTGACATGAAAATGATTTTAGAGTTTGATTTTAGATTTAATCTTGGAAATCTTTTAGAATTTTACTTCAACAGGTTTGTCTGCTCCAGTAGAAGCTTCAAAGTATGGTTTTTCTTTGTATTCGCTCAAGAACCAGTTGTTTGGAATTTTTAAAACATATCCGTTGTAAACTTGTACAGCTTCATTAAAACGAGTTCTAGCAGTTAAGATCTGGTTTTCTGTACTTGCTAATTCGTCTTGTAATTTTAAGAAATTCTCGTTTGCTTTTAAAGTTGGATATTGCTCAACAGAAACCAATAGTCTTGATAATGATGAAGATACACCACTTTGAGCTTGATTAAATGCTGCCAATTGTTCTGGGGTAACATTACTTGGATCAATTGTTACCGAAGTAGCTTTTGCACGAGCTTCGATTACAGCTGTTAAAGTTCCTTTTTCAAAGTCAGCAGCACCTTTTACAGTGTTTACTAAATTCCCAATAAGATCATTACGTCTTTGGTAAGCCGTTTGAACATTTCCCCATTCTTTATTTACAGCTTGACTGTGTTGTAAAGCAGTATTTTTAATTCCAATCGACCAAAATGCGATAATAGCAATAAGTGCCACAATAATTCCTACAGGGATTAACCACTTTTTCATATTTGTTTTGATTTAAGTTTATTTCTAGTTTTAATTACAATTCGTTTTTGATGTCGTTCAATTGCGTTTTTATCGACTCTAATTTACGTATTATTTCGAATTTATCTAACGTTTTCTTCTGACCTTCTTTTAAGTGTATTTTGGCACCTTCAAGTGTAAAACCTCTTTCTTTAACCAAGTGATAGATTAATTGCAGGTTCGTAACATCTTCGGGCGTGAACATTCTGTTTCCCTTGGCATTTTTTTTAGGTTTTAGAATATCAAATTCGCTGTCCCAAAATCGTATCAAAGAAGCATTGACATTAAAAGCCTTGGCAACTTCGCCAATGCTGTAATATCTTTTGTCTTTAGAAAGTTCAATATGCATGTTTTGTTTTTTTCTATTTTAATTCAAAAATACTATTTTTTCGGAATATTAATCTAATGATTGGTTTTCTTGATTAGCCATATGTGAAATTGCTACATATTCTGCTGCGGAAATATTTCCATAATAAAAATTCAAAGGGTTTACCACTTTTCCATCTTTATGAACTTCATAGTGACAGTGAGGTCCTTCAGATCTTCCTGTGCTTCCCACATAGCCAATTACGTCACCACGTTTGACATGTTGTCCGGGTTTGCAATTGTATTTGCTCAAATGGGCATACAAACTTTCATATCCAAAACCATGCCTGATCACAATATGATTTCCATACCCAGATGCTGTATTGTCGGCTCTTTCTACCACGCCATCTCCTGTTGCGTAAATTGGAGCTCCTGTATTGGCGGAGAAATCCATTCCGTTGTGCATTTTTCTCACTTTCGTGAAAGGATCAATTCGATAACCAAAACCAGACGCAACTCGTTTTAAATTTTCATTCTGTACTGGCTGAATGGCAGGAATTGCCAATAATAAATTTTCTTTAGCTCCAGCTAATTTCAATATTTCATCCAACGATTTAGATTGAATAGCCAGTTCTTTTGAGAGTTTGTCGACTCTTTTTGTTGTGTTTAGAACCAATTGCGAATTATTGTAACCTTCTAATGCTTTGTATTTTTCTGGGTTTCTAAAACCAGCTTTCCTGATAGAATCCGGAATTTCGGTTTTGTTAAAATAAATCCTGTAAATATTATTATCTCGTTCTTCTAAGGCGTCTGCAACTTCATCAATTTCGTCCAGTTTTTTATTCAAAATAGCGTATTGAATTTTTAAATTTTCAATTTCACGAGCTTGCAAACGATCTTTTGGTGTTTCAAAATATGGAGTGTTTATTAAAAGAACAAAAACTAAAAAACCAAACAATGCCGAAGCTACTAAAAACAGTAAAGCGTAACCAATTTTTATTCTTTTTCTGGTTTTTATTTTCGTATAAGCCAGATTTTCTGAGTCGTAATAATATTTTACTTTCGCCATATTTTAAAATACGCTATTTTTGCAGCTTGTAAAATTAATTAGACGAACAATATGGCAAAATGTTTCAATTGTCCGCGGCTTTTTTTACAAGAATTAATGATTAGATATTGGGGCTATTTTTATCATTAGATAATGCGCAAAATAGGCAATTTATTGTTTATAATTAAAGTTTTTTAATTTCATTATAGAAATCTTAACGCATCATCAAATGAATAAATTATCTAATACTCTAATTTTCAAATTGACACATTAAACAGACACATTTTTCTAATTTAAATATGAAATCACAAGACGTACGTAAACAATTTTTAGATTTTTTTGAGAGTAAAGGGCATACTATTGTTCCTTCAGCTCCTATTGTTCTTAAAGACGACCCAACCTTAATGTTCAATAACTCGGGAATGGCCCAGTTTAAAGAATTTTTCTTAGGAAACGGAACTCCAAAAAGTCCAAGAATAGCCGATACGCAAAAATGTCTTCGTGTTTCAGGAAAACATAATGACCTTGAAGAAGTTGGTATTGATACATACCACCACACGATGTTTGAAATGTTAGGAAACTGGTCTTTTGGTGATTATTTCAAAAAAGAAGCAATTAATTGGGCTTGGGAATTATTGACTGAGGTTTATAAAATTCCAAAAGAGAATCTTTATGTTTCTGTTTTTGAAGGAAGTAAAGAAGATAATGTTCCGTTTGATCAAGAAGCTTGGGATATTTGGAAAACTTTAATCGACGAAGACAGAATTATTTTAGGAAATAAAAAAGATAATTTCTGGGAAATGGGAGATCAGGGACCATGCGGACCTTGTTCTGAAATTCACGTTGATTTACGTTCTGCTGAAGAAAAAGCTTTGGTTTCTGGAAAAAGTTTAGTGAATAATGATCACCCGCAAGTAGTTGAAATCTGGAATAATGTCTTCATGGAATTCAACCGTAAGGCGGATGGTTCTCTAGAAAAACTTCCTGCACAGCACGTAGATACCGGAATGGGATTTGAGCGTTTGTGTATGGCATTGCAAGGAAAAACATCAAACTATGATACAGATGTTTTCATGCCATTAATTAGAGAAATTGAAACCATTACTGGAGCAAAATATGCTGTAAAAGCATCAAACGAAGCTGAAGAAAAAGTAAACATTGCAATTCGTGTTGTAGCAGATCACGTTCGTGCGGTAGCTTTTGCTATTGCAGATGGTCAATTGCCTTCTAACACAGGAGCAGGTTATGTAATTCGTAGAATTTTACGTCGTGCTATTCGTTACGGCTTTACTTTCTTAGGAACTAAAGAAGCTTTTATCTATAAATTGGTAGAAACTTTAAGCGAGCAAATGGGAGATTCTTTCCCAGAAATCAGAACGCAAAAAGCACTTTGTTCAAATGTTATTCGCGAAGAAGAGAATTCTTTTTTAAGAACATTAGATCAAGGTTTAGTTCTTTTAGATGCTGTAATTTTAAATAATAACGGAGATACAATCGACGGTAAAAAAGCTTTCGAATTGTACGATACGTACGGATTCCCAATTGACTTAACCGCTTTAATTCTTTCAGAAAAAGGATTAAAATTAGACGAAGCTGGATTCCAAGAGCAATTGCAATTACAAAAGGAAAGATCTCGTGCGGCTTCTAAAGTAACTGCTGGAGATTGGAACGTAATTATTGAAGATGATATTCAAGAGTTTGTTGGTTATGATAGATTATCGCAACAAGTTAAGATTACAAAATACCGTAGAGTTGAAAGCGCAAAAGATGGAGAAATTTTCCAATTAGTTTTCAATGCAACTCCATTTTACGGAGAAAGCGGTGGACAAACTGGAGATAAAGGATATTTAGAAGCGCAAAACGGAGATATTATTTATATTATCGACACTAAAAAAGAAAATAACCAAACGATACATTTGGCAAAATCATTGCCAGAGAATCTTACTGGAACTTTCAATGCTGTTGTAGACGCGATTCAGAGAGCTAAAACTTCGTCAAACCACTCGGCTACGCATTTATTGCACCAAGGTTTGCGTAAGATTTTAGGAACTCATATCGAGCAAAAAGGTTCGATGGTAAGAAATGCTTCTTTACGTTTTGACTTTTCGCACTTCGCTAAAGTTTCTGATGAAGAATTAGTAGAAGTAGAGAACTTTGTAAATGCAAGAATTCGCGAAAGTTTGCCGTTAATTGAGAAAAGAGCAATTCCGAAAGAACAAGCTCTTGAAGATGGTGCAATTGCTTTGTTTGGAGAAAAATATGGCGATTTAGTTCGTACGATTAAATTCGGAGATTCTGTCGAATTATGTGGAGGAACGCACGTTGCTAACACATCTGATATCTGGCACTTTAAAATTGTTTCAGAAGGAGCAGTTGCGGCTGGAATTAGAAGAATTGAAGCAATTACTAGTGAAGCTGCAAAAGAATATTTTGAGTCTCAAGCTGTTTCTTTAAATGAAATTAAAGAAGCGCTAAAAAATGCTCAAGATCCAGTAAAATCGATTTTGGCTTTACAGGACGAAAATGCTCAGTTGAAAAAACAATTGGAAACTTTATTGAAAGATAAAGCTAAAAATATGAAAGCTGATTTAGCTAAAGAATTACAAGAAATCAATGGAGTTCAGTTCTTAGCGAAACAAGTAGATTTAAATCCTGAAGGAGCAAAGGATTTGGCTTACGAGTTAGGTAATGCTTACAATGATTTATTTATTGTTTTGGCTACAGCTCACGAAGGAAAACCAATGTTAACATGTTATGTTTCTAAAGAAATTGTAGCAAGCAAAAACTTAAACGCTGGACAAGTAGTTCGTGAATTAGGAAAATACATCCAAGGTGGTGGAGGAGGACAACCTTTCTTCGCAACTGCAGGAGGTAAAAATGTTGACGGAATTGCTGAGGCGCTTTCGAAAGCGATTGAGTTTGTGAAATAAGTTGCTAAGAATCTGAGTTACTAAGATTCTAAGTTTTTTATAGATAGTAAACCCGACAGGTTTTTAAAACCTGTCGGGTTTTTGTTTTTTCTCATTTTATGTCATTTCGACTGAAAGGAGAAATCACACATGAAACTCCGCAAAGTATATCTAAAATCTTTGTCGATTTACTAGTGTGATTTCTCCCTTCGATCGAAATGACAAATAATACAATTTAATAACGTCCAGCTTTAGCTGGATGAAAAATTATAGCATTAGAAAAGGGCTTTAGCCAAACGTATCAGTTTGGCTAAAGCCCTTTTTTATAAGACTTTTTATACCTCCAGCTAAAGCAGGAGGCAATTCAAAAACTTAGCAACTTAGAATCTTAGTAGCTTAAAAAAAAACTACTTTCTTTCCCCAATCTGCTGGCGCCACATTGCGTAATACAATCCTTTCTCCACAATCAAATCTTCGTGTTTACCTTGTTCGATGATTTTTCCTTGTTCTAAAACAAAAATTCTATCAGCATGCATTACGGTTGACAAACGGTGAGCGATTAAAACTGTAATTCTGTTTTTGTCTGAGATGTTTCTAATAGTGGCATTAATTTCTTCTTCGGTAATAGAATCTAAAGCAGAAGTTGCTTCATCAAAAATCAATAAATTCGGATTTCTTAATATTGCTCTCGCAATAGATAAACGTTGTTTTTCTCCACCAGAGACTTTGATTCCGCCTTCACCGATTGTGGTGTTTAAGCCGTCTTCCGCACGTCTCAGAAGTTTATCACAACTAGCACGTTTTAAGGCATCGTATAAATCTTCGTCGGTTGCATTTGGTTTTACGAATAATAGATTTTCGCGAATAGTTCCAGAAAATAACTGTGCGTCCTGCGTTACAAATCCCAATTGTTTTCTTAGGTCCAGTAAATCAATATCTGTTGAATCAATATCATTATACAAAACGTGACCTTCCTGTGGAGAATACAAGCCAACTAATAGTTTTACTAAAGTTGTTTTTCCTGATCCAGACGGACCAACAAAAGCGACGGTTTGTCCTTGTTTGATTTCGAAATTGATGTTTTCAACTGCTTTGAATTTTGCTGTTTTATGTTGAAAACTAACATTTTCAAAAAGTAATTTTTGAATAGCTCCAACATGTTTTGGAGTTGCAGGACGAAATTCTTTAGGTGCATTCAATAGGTTTTTAAAGTTTTCCATAGAAACTTTCGTTTCATTCAATGCAATAATGAAGTTTCCTAATTCTTGTAACGGTCCAAAAATAAAGAAAGTGAAAAATACCATTGTCAATAAATCTCCAACAATGATTTTTCCTCCAAACAAGAAATAGTACAAAGCAAAAACAACACAAGTTCTCAAAAAGTGAACGGTTGTTCCCTGAATAAAACTCAAACTCCTAATAAAGCGGATTTTTTCCAATTCTAATTGAAGAATTTTAAAAGTGTTTAAGTTCAAACGTTTTTCTTCTTGATACGTTAAACCAAGACTTTTTACTAACTCAATATTTCGCAAACTTTCTGTTGTAGAACCCGCAAGAGCATTGGTCTGATTTACAATCTTTCTCGAGACAATTTTGATCTTTTTACCCAAATACAAACTCACCAAAGCAATAATTGGCGCTGTAATTAAAAAGATAATCGAGATTCTAAAGTCGATTCTTGCAACATAAACAATTACGAAAATAAATCCGATAATGGTTTGAAAGATTAACGAAATAGAAAGTGTAATTAGTTTTTCAGAATCAATTCTAACTTTTGTCAGTTTACTTAAAGTTTCACCGCTTCGCTGATCTTCAAATTCGGCAAAAGGCAAATCAAGAGATTTCTTGATACCGTCAGTATACATTTGTGCTCCAGTACGCTGAATTACAACGTTGGTGAAATAATCCTGAAAGTTTTTGGTAATTCTGGAAATCATTGCGGCACCAAGCGAAAGCCCAAGCCAGAAAGCCAATGATTTGATAAAATCCATTTCGTTTCCTTTGTATTTTGCCAGTCCAACCCCGCAATCCTGCATTAATTTTCCAGTAATTACTGAGTCTGACAAACTGAAACAAATGTTGATAGAAGCCATTATCAAAGCAAAAAACAAAAGCATTTTGTGTTTGATGATGTAAGTATATAATAATTTCATAAGTGATTTAAAAAAATGGAAGATGCAAAAGTAAGGAATTGTTTTAGTTTGTGAAGTCAGTTTTTGTTATTAAAAATGTAATTTTTTGAAGGGCAATTATTCTAACTTTGTAAAAAAAAAGGAAACCATGCAATTCAGAACTCAAATTCCAATTTTAAAAAGTAATTCTCCAATTGACTATAATTCGAAAATACTTTCTATTGGTTCTTGTTTTGCACAAAATATGGCGGAGAAATTCGATTATTTTAAATTCCAAAATGAAACCAATCCGTTTGGAATTATTTTTAATTCGGTTTCCATAGAAAAATTGTTTCAAAGAGTCTGCAATCTGGATTTCTATGGTGAAAAAGATGTTTTTTTTCATAATGAACGCTGGCATTCTTTTGATGTACATTCAGATTTAAGTAATGCTGATCGACAAGAATTATTAGAAACATTAAATAAAGCTCTTACAGAAACTCATAAACAATTAAAAGAAGCGACACATATTATTATCACTTTTGGAACTTCCTGGATTTACAGAAATCTGGAGAAAGACGAAATTGTAGCCAATTGTCATAAAGTGCCTCAAAAACAATTCTCAAAAGAATTATTATCGGTTGAAGCGATTCAAAAAAGCATTCAAAATACGATTGAATTAATTCAGGCATTAAATCCAGATATCAATTTCATTTTTACCATTTCACCAGTTCGCCATATAAAAGACGGTTTTGTAGAAAATCAATTAAGCAAATCGCATTTATTTACGGCTTTGCACAATACTTTTGACTTTCGACTTTCGACTTTCAACTATTTTCCTTCTTACGAAATCATGATGGATGAATTGCGTGATTATCGTTTTTATGGCGAAGATATGTTGCATCCCAATCAAATTGCTATCGATTATATCTGGAAGCTTTTCAGCGAAAATTATATTGCAGAAACTGATTTTTCGATAATGAAAGAAGTAGACGAAATCCAAAAAAGCCTGCGCCACAGAAGTTTTAATCCAGAATCAGAACAGCATCAAAAATTCCTAGATAATCTTCAAAAGAAAATTAATCTTCTAGGAGAAAAACAACCGCATATAAAATTTTAGAAAAAACTTCGTGCCTCAGAGCCTTCGTGGCAAGAAAAAGCTCATTTAGCAGTAAAATTTTAGAATAATTCCTCATAATTATGTAAATTGTTAAGGTTTAAATTTTACATTTTTGTAAAATGTCTAATCCTGCTTTTTTCAGAAGTAATCTAATCTAAAATGATTTTATTGAGGTATGAATAAGAAACCCATTCATTATTTAAAAAAAACACTTCGTATACTGCTTTGGTGTGTGGGTTCTGTGATTACGCTTTTATTACTTCTTATTATTTTAATTCAAGTTCCATCGGTTCAGAATTTCGTTAAAAATAAAGCGATTACATATCTTGAAGGCAAGATCAAAACCAAAGTTTCGTTAGATAAAATCTTAATCAAATTCCCGAAAGATGTAGTTCTGGAAGGTTTCTATTTTGAAGATCAAAAGAAAGATACTTTGCTGGCAGGTAAACGATTAGAAGTTGATGTTGATCTTTTTAAATTGGTAAGCAGTGAACTTGAAATCAACTCTGTTTCGCTTGAAAATGTAAAAGCGAATATTTCCAGAAACAAAGAAGGTGTTTTCAATTTCGATTATATCATCAAAGCATTTGAATCTAAAGAACCAAAAGTAGAAGATCCTAATGCCAAGCCTTTCAAAATTTCGGTTGTAAAAGTCAATCTAGATCAGGTTAAATTTAACTTTAAAGATGATTTTTCTAAAAATGATATTCGAGTAAATCTGACACATTTTGATACCAAATTCAAAAAGTTCGATTTAGATCAAATGGATTTTAATATTCCAACTATCAACTTAAATGGTTTAAAAGTGGTTTTAGATCAAGATGTTGTGGAGAAAATTGCAGAAGTTTCAGTTAAAACTGTTGACACGGTTTCGAAACGACCAGACTTCAAATTGAAATTGGATAAAATTGCTTTATCCAAAATTGATGTTTTATATGATAATAAAGACTCGAAATTAAATTCGGGTATAAGTTTAGGAAATTTAAATTTGTTAGTAAATGAGATTGATCTTAATAAACAGCTTTTGGATTTTGATACTTTTGAAGTTAAAAATCTTAAAGGAAATTTACGTTTGGGTGCAAAAGATAAGCAGATTCAAGCGCCAAACCTCGACACCACAGCCGTAAAACAAGCGGGCTGGAAAGTAAAATTAAACGAAACCAATTTAGAAAATATCGCTTTCAAATTTGATGACATGCAATCGAAACCAGTTTTAAGAGGAATCGATTACAAGCATTTAGATTTAAACAAATTCAACTTTAAAGCCAAGAAACTATACTACGGAAATGATACGATTTCAGGAAGTATCAAAACGCTTACTGTAAATGAAAAAAGTGGCTTAGCCATTCAATCTTTAAAAACCGATTTCTTTTACGGACCCAAAAATGCGTCTTTAGATAATTTATATTTAAAAACACCGCAAACTCTCGTTCAAGATAAAATAAAAGCCGAATATAAATCGCTTGAATCACTTCAAAAAGATTTAGGAAATTTGGCTCTTGATGCCAATTTAAAGCAATCAAAAATTGGTTTCAAAGACATTTTATTGTTTGTACCAGATTTACAGAAAACAAATCCGTTTAAGAGTAATCCAAATGCGATTTTGTATGTAGACAGTCGTGTAAGCGGGAAAGTAAAAGATCTGAATATTTCGAAGTTTGAAATGAGCGGAATAGGAACAACAAAAGTTTCCCTTTCGGGGAAAATTGCTGGTTTGCCTGATGCTCAAAAAGCGTATTACGATTTGAATATTAAAAAGATTTCCAGCACCGCAAAAGATATCAATATGTTTGTGCCGGCAGGAACAATTCCGAAAAATATTCAATTGCCTTCTCAATTAAATTTACAAGGAAAATTTAAAGGTTCGGTTCAGAATTTTAAAACTAATTTAGCTTTAAACAGCAGTTTCGGAAATGCTAAAGTGGACGCTTTATTTGATCAACGCATCAAGAAAAAAGAAAAATACGATGCAGAAGTCTATCTTCTAGATTTCGATTTAGGCCGATTAATTAAAAACGATTCGATTGGAAAAATTACGCTTAAAGCGAAAGTAAAAGGAAATGGTTTAGATCCGAAAACAGCAAATGCCGCTATTGATGGTTTAGTACAGAAAGCCGTTTTTAATAGATACACGTATAAAGATTTAGCTTTAAAAGGAAATATAGAAAACGGTTCTTTTGCAGTAAAATCTGGAATGAAAGATCCAAATCTGAATTTTGATTTAACGGCAAGCGGAGATACAAAAGATAAATATCCAACCGTAAAATTAAAACTGAATCTGGATATTGCCGATTTAGAAAAACTGAATCTGCATGCAGGCCCAATGAAATTGCGTGGCAATGTCGACGCCGATATTACCAACAGTAATCCCGATTATTTGAATGGAAAAGTATTCCTTTCGAATGTTCAAATTTTGCAAGACAAAGAACCAATTGTTTTGGATTCGGTTCGTGTAATTGCGTTTGCAGACCAAACACGTAATAATATTAAAGTTTCGTCTCAATTTTTAAAAGCCGAGGTTGACGGAAAATATAAGTTGACAACACTTGTTGCGGCAATGAAAAAATCATTGTCAAAATACATTGATTTGAAGAATCCAAAAGTGAACGGAGAATCAGATGAACAGAGGCTGGCGTTTACACTTTCTGTAGACAACGATCCGATTTTATTCAAATTGATTCCGAAATTGACAGGTTTAGAGCCAATTAAAATTACAGGGAAATATAACAATGTCACAGATTCTTTGGAAGTTCGAGGTACGATTCCAAGAATTGCTTATGCTGATAACACGATTTCTGATGGAAAAATTAATATTGAAGCCAAAGAAAATGCTTTAGAATATTCCATTTCAATCGCAACAATTGAAAGTGGTTCTTTAAAAATTCCGTTTACGAGTTTAAAAGGTGATGTTCAAAATAATATTTTGACTTACGCACTTGAGGTTCAGGATGCCAAACAAAAACAGCAGTATTTTATTGCAGGTGAATTTAAAGCAGAAGATTCTAAAAACATCTTAAAACTTGATGCTGAAAACTTCGTTTTAAACTATGACAAATGGAATGTTGATCCAGAAAATGCCATTGAATTTGGAGACAAACGACTTTATGTCAATAAATTCAATTTGAATAATAACGGAAATGAATTAAAAGTTCAATCGCAGGGAACGCAGGATAATGCGCCACTGCAAGTCGATTTTGTAAACTTCAAAATCGAGACCATCATGAATATGGTTAAAAAAGATGAGCTTTTAATGCAAGGTTTGATCAACGGAAATGCACTAGTTGAAAATGTAATGACCAATCCAACTTTTACATCCGATTTAAAAATTGATGATTTTACTTTTAAAGGAGATAAAGTAGGTGATTTAGAAATAAAAGTAGACAATAAAACTGCCAATACGCTTGCGGCAAATGTGACTTTAAGCGATGAAGGAAATGATCTTAAACTAACGGGAGATTATCAATTAGACGCTGGAAATTTTGATTTTGATGTCGATATCAATAAACTGAATATTGCCAGTATTCAAGGTTTCAGTATGGATAATATTACCGAAGGAAAAGGTTATTTATCAGGAAATTTTAAAATTACTGGAAACACAACAACTCCAAGAATTAATGGAGAATTGAATTTTAATGATGCCGCTTTCAGAGTAACACAACTGAATTCGTATTTTAAAATTGGAAACGAAAAAATCACATTCGATAACGAAACAATTTCGTTTGATAAATTCTCTCTTTTTGATGAAAATGACAATGAATTGTATGTAAATGGAAATATAAAATCGCCTGATTTTAGAAAATACAATTTCGATTTATTGGTTGAAGCAGACGATTTTAGAGCGATTAACTCCAAAGCAAAAGACAACGACTTATTCTACGGAGATTTATTTTTAGATACAAAATTAAATATCAAGGGAGATCTCGACAGTCCAGTAATTGATGGAACGTTAAAAATTAATAAAAAGACCAAATTTACAGTGGTTATGCCACAATCAGATCCTTCAATTGCGGATCGTGAAGGAATTGTAGAGTTTGTCGATGAAGATAACGTTTATCTGAAACAGACGGTTGATATGCAGAACAAACTGAATCAATCGGAGTTGAAAGGAATGAATGTAAATGTGGCGATTTCAATTGATAAAGAAGCAGAACTTACTTTGTTAATCGATAAATCAAATGGGGATTATTTGAATTTGAAAGGAGAAGCAGAATTAGTTGGCGGAATCGATCAATCTGGAAAAACAACTTTAACTGGGAAATATGAATTCTCAGAAGGTGCTTATCAAATGAATTTCAACGGAATAAAAAGAAAATTTGATATTCAGAAAGGAAGTTTTATTACCTGGAATGGCGAGCCGACAATGGCAACTTTAAATATTACGGCAATTTACAAAGTAAACACAGCGCCAATTGATTTGTTAGGAAATCAGTTGAAAAGCCTACCACCTGCAGTTCAAAATACTTATAAACAAAAACTTCCTTTTCAAACTTTGTTGAAGATGAACGGAGAATTGCTGAAACCAGAAATCTCCTTCGGAATTGTACTTCCAGAAGGAAATTATAATGTTTCTTCTGATGTTGTAGAATTAACGCAAACAAAGTTGAAACAATTAGAACAAGATCCGGCTGAGATGAACAAACAGGTTTTTGCGCTTTTATTATTGAACAGATTTGTTGGCGAAAATCCATTTTCAAGCGAAAGCGGTGGTACAAATGCCGAATCTTTTGCCAGACAAAGTGTGAGTAAAATTCTTTCGCAACAATTAAACAATCTTGCAGGTGATTTGATTACAGGATTTGAAGTCAATTTTGATTTAGAGTCGACAGAAGATTATACCACAGGAACAATGCAAAACCGAACTGATCTGAATGTTGAAGTTTCTAAAAAATTACTTGACGACCGATTGAAAGTGACAGTTGGAAGCAGTTTTGGAGTTGAAGGACAAGAACGTGCCAACGAAGAAAGCACCAATATTGCAGGAGATGTTGCTCTGGATTATCAACTTACAAAAGACGGTCGATATATGGTTCGTGCGTATCGTAAAAATCAATATCAGGTTGCGGTTGAAGGTCAGGTTGTAGAAACCGGTGTTGCTTTTGTAATTACGATGAGTTATAATAAATTCAGAGAGCTTTTTCATCGTTCAGAAGAAGAAAAAGAATTAATTAGAGAAGAGAAAATCCGAAAAGAGAAAGAAAAGAAAAAGAAGCAGGAGGAGAAGGAAAAAGAAAAACTGCAAGACAAAGAAGAAGAAAATCAAATTAAAGGAAATGAGCTTAAAACATAATCATATAAAACAATTTTATATAAAGTGTATCGCACTGTTTTCCTTATTTTTTATCATAGGATGCAGTAATACCAAATATCTTCCAGAAGGCGATTTACTTTATACTGGCGGTTCTGTGACTATAAAAGATTCGATTATGAAAAAGAAAGATCGAAAAGCTTTAGAAACAGAATTGGAAGGTTTATTACGTCCAAAACCCAACAAACAAATCTTTGGACTTCGACCTAAATTATGGATTTACAATCTTGCCGGAGAACCTAAAAAAGATAAAGGAACCAGATATTGGCTAAGAAACAAAGTCGGTGAAGCACCAGTTCTTTTTAGTCAGGTAGATTTAGATTATAATGCTTCGGTTTTGCGAAATTTTACGGAAAACAGAGGGTATTTTAAAACGCGTGTTAGTGCAGATTCGACTGTTCGAAACAAAAGAGTGACGGCTGAATATACCGTTACACCAAGAAAACAATACATTATAAAAAGTGTGACGTTTCCAGATGATTCTCTTAAGATGTCAAAAATCATTGCAAAGAGTCACAGAAGAAGTTTGTTGAAAGTCGGAAATCCGTATGATTTGGAGGTGATTAAAGCAGAAAGAGAACGAATTGATGCGCGATTAAAGGAAAAAGGTTATTTCTACTTTAATCCAGATTATATTCTAGCGAAAGTGGACAGCAGTAAAGGCGATCATGAAGTAAAAATCAGATTGGTTATAAAAGATGATACTCCTGTTAAAGCATTGACAGCTTATAAAATTGATAAAATCTTTGTGTATCCAAATTATTCGCTAACGAATGACAGCGCAGTTTACAGAAAAAGAAATATCACGCAGTACAAAGATTTTACAATAATTGATACCGCAGACACTTTTAAACCAAGAATTTACGACCGAACGATTTATTTCAAAAAAGGAGATGTTTACAATAGAAAAGATCATAATCTGACCTTAAACCGGTTTGTAAATCTGGGAACTTTTAGTTTCGTGAAAAATGAATTTAAACCTTCGGATTCGATTCCAAATGCATTAGATTCGTATTACTATTTGACGCTTTT
This sequence comes from Flavobacterium potami, assembly GCF_020026915.1. GTDB lineage: Bacteria > Bacteroidota > Bacteroidia > Flavobacteriales > Flavobacteriaceae > Flavobacterium > Flavobacterium potami. The sequence goes on from NZ_JAINUY010000007.1 coordinate 298,772, forward strand.
GCCTAAAAAGTTTATTCGTGTTGAGGTAATTGGAAAAACGAATTCAGCAAGTTATACAGGAACTGAGTTAAATGTAAACTGGAACAATCGAAACTTCTTAAAGGGAGCAGAATTGTTTACAGCTTCTGTTTTTGGCGGAGCCGATTTTCAGCTTGGAGGAGTAAATAAAGGAAAAAATATTTACAAACTTGGAGGTGAAGTTAGTTTGACTTGGCCAAGATTTATTACGCCTTTTCATATTGAAGGAAATAGCGAATATGTTCCTAGAACCAAAGCAACATTGCGCTATGAATACCAAAAGAGAACACAATTATATGCTTTGAATTCTTTTAATACTTCATTCGGTTATTTGTGGAAAGAAAACATTCGTAAAGAACATCAGCTAAATGTAATTGATGTGACTTATGTAAGTCCAAATCACGTGACACCAGAATACTTAGAAGATATAAAAGAAGATCCTGCTTTAGGGAAAGTGATTGAAAAACAATTGATTTTTGGTCCAACATATAATTATACGTATACCAATACGATGCAGAAACGCCGAAAAAACACTATTTATTTTAATGGTGAATTGGATTTGGCAGGAAATATTACGGGATTGGTTACTGGCGCAGATTATCCGGATAAGGTAAAAACGATATTTGATGTTCCGTTTAGTCAATACGTTAAAATTAAAACAGATTTTAGGCATTATTTGAAACTAGGAAAAGAAAGCGAATTGGCAAGTAGATTAATTTTAGGCGCTGGATTTGCTTATGGAAACTCAAATACGCTTCCTGCATCAAAACAATTTGTAGTAGGAGGAACAAATAGTATTAGAGCCTTTAGAGCAAGAACTCTTGGGCCGGGAAGTTATGTTATTCCGCCAACGACAACTAATATAAATTATACTCCAGATCAATCTGCCGATTTAAAGTTGGAATTCAATACAGAATATCGAGCGAAATTATTTAGCATTGTAAGAGGAGCTATCTTTTTAGATGCCGGAAATATTTGGCTTTTACACGCCGACCCAGATAAACCAGGAGCCGAAATCTCAAAAGATTTTATGAAAGAACTTGCTGTTGGAGCAGGAGCAGGTCTACGTTTCGATTTGTCATTTTTAGTTTTGAGAACAGATTTGGCTATTCCGCTCCGAAATCCGGCATTACCGGACGGACAAAGATGGGTAATTGATGATATTAATTTCGGAAGCAGTTCATGGCGAAAAGACAATCTTATTTTGAATATAGCAATCGGATATCCGTTTTAAGTTTTTTCAGCCACGAATTCACGAATTATCTTTTAATCTTTATTTTATTTTCTCTAATTGCACTAATTAAAATTTGAGAAATTCGAATTGACCATCAAGTAAATTAGAGATAATTCGTGAATTCGTGGCTAAAAAATCTAAAAAAAGAAGTAAATTGGTCTAAAATATTTTACTAGAATGCAAAACTTGATCAAAAGAATTATAGGTGTCGGTGTCATCGTTTTATTAATTGTTCTCGCTTTTAAATATTGTGATTTCAAAAAAGACGACGATTCTTCAATGGATTATAATACCAATTTAATTCAGCAGCAAATTTTAAATGTTGGAAAATTGGTAGTAACCGAAGGACATTTCTCTGAAGTCGTTACCTATAAAAATCAGCAGAAATATTTTATGGATATGGTTTCTTTTGAAAAGAAAGCTTTAGTAGTTGTAAATGCAAATGTTACGGTTGCTTACGATTTGCATCAGATGAAATATGATATCGACGAAAAAAACAAAACGATTACGATTCTAAATATTCCAAAAGAAGAAATTACAATAAATCCAGATATTAAGTTTTACGATGTTGAACAAAGCAAACTGAATCCGTTTACGGGAGATGATTATAATAAAATCAATAAATCAGTAAAAGCGAATCTGGCTAAGAAAATCGAAAAATCTACACTAAAAACGAACGCCCAAAACAGATTAATCAGTGAATTATCTAAGATTTTAATCATGACCAATTCTATGGGTTGGAAACTGCAATACAACGGAAAAACTATTGAATCTGAAACAGAGTTGACTCAGGATTTGAAACTTTAAGGTTCAAAGGGACAAAGTAACAAAGGTTCAAAGTTGCAAAGACTTCCCTGCAATCTTGTCATTTCGAGGAACGAGAAATCACATTCGTAAATCGACAAAGATTGACGATATACTATATTGAATTTCTAGTGTGATTTCTCGTTCCTCGAAATGACAACAGTACTTTGTATTATACAATGTAAAAACCTTCGCGCCTTAGTGCCTTTGTGGCAAATTAGGCAAAGAATTAAAAATCAAATCCAATCCTCCAGCAATTAAATGCGCGATTTCAGGACGTTTTTCTTTCAATTGATCCAAATGAACCAATACTTCTTGTAAAAGTTGTTTTTCGTCAGAATCTTTCAAAAGTTCAGCAATTTCAACGGATAATAACCAGTCGTTTGCGTGATTGTTTTTTAGCTTTTCAAAAACAGATTGTAATTCAGTTTTAGGATTTTTATTATTTCGAATATCACGAACAAGTGCATATAAATGCTCCAGCTCGTCACGTTCTTCTGTATGTTTTGCTTTTATAGTTTTTGTTGAAGGAACGATATTGATTAAATCAAAACTATTGACATCGGCGGGACCAGAAAAAGCAGAAATCACTTTTTTACCAATTGCCATATCATAATTACCCCATTCTGGTTGGAATAAAATTGTTTCGCCATGCGTTACAGTACAATTTTTAAAACTGATTAAAATGATTTCCCCGTGAAGATTTCTTGAACCCGTAATAATTTCTCCTTCAACAATAATATTGCCTTCAAATTCAAGCGTTATTTTTTCTCCTTCAACAATACTGTAAGCTTGTAAGTCCTTCGGACTCATATCTTCAATTGCAAGATTAAATCCTTTCAGTTTCCCGATCGGACTTCCAAATCCGTGTGGATGCGTTAAAGTTCCGTGCCCAACTAATTCTTTTTCGCGATAAGCCAAAGCCGTTTTTCCAGTTGTTTGAATATAAACAGGTTTTCCTTCTTCTTCAATTACATTTGTAAAAACTCCTGAAATCTGTAAACCAGTACTCAATTCAATTGTCCCTAAAGCGTTCGATTGAATAAGCTTTTTAATTCCAGACAAACCTCCAGTTCTCAAAGCCATTTTATTAGCAAACTCTTCCAAAATCAAACTCAAATGAGAAAAAGTTGGCGTAACATAAAGTTGAGGTTGTAACTGTGTAATATCAAAATTCTGATTGGCAGCTGAAATATCATAAGGAATTTTCTTCACATTGTCGGTCATACAATGAGCACTTTCACCAATTGAAGAAAGCAATCCAGCACCATAAATTTTCGGATTCTCAACAGTTCCAATCAAACCATATTCAACAGTCCACCAATGCAGGTTTCTAATTTGAGCCATTTCAGATAGTTCACCCATATCGTTTTGTAAATCGGCAACCGCTTTTTCGGCTTCGTCGATTTTTTCTTGTGGTGTATCTTCGGCTTCTTTCAAAATAGAAAGCAAACGAATTGCTTCATACATTTGATAATCTTTGTGAGATGAAATTGCTTTACATCCAATTTCACCAAAACGTCTCAAATATTCCGCATATTCAGGATTCGCAATAATAGGAGCATGGCCGGCACCTTCATGAATAATATCTGGAGCCGGAGTATATTCAATATGCTCTAATTGTCGAATATCTGAAGCAATAACCAGAACATTGTAAGCCTGAAATTCCATAAAAGCATTTGGGGGAATAAAGCCATCAACGGCAACCGCAGCCCAGCCAATTTCGCTTAGAATTCGGTTCATCCCGTACATACTCGGAATAGAATCAACTTCGATTCCTGTTTTTCTTAAACCCTCCAAATAAGAATGATGTGCTACTTTAGAAAGATAATCTACATTTTTGCGCATCACATATCGCCAAACCGCTTGATTGATAGGAGTGTAATCGCTATAATCTTGAGGTTTAATAAATTGCTGTAAATGCTTCGGCAATCGCTCTAATAACGGATTGGTTTCAATATTTGGATTCATTTCGAAAACGATGTAGATTAGATTGTAAAATTACGAATTTACAGCTCGATTTGGTATCGCTAATCGAAAATTTTTTATTCTAAAGATCCTTTTATTGCATTTTTGTAGATTTTGTACGTCTAAGATTTATTTCCCGAATTTCTTAATTCGTTTTCCGCATTCCTAAAATATTCAATTTTATGACTAAACATAAAAGCCATATTGGTAGCACGCATTTTGGCTTCTTCAGTAATTGGACCTTCAAATTGCGAATCTATCGTGGAGTTAAAAATGGCAATCCAACGGTCAAAATGTGTTTTATCGACTGGTAATTGTTTGTGTGGAGGAAATGGAGTTCCTGAGTATGCGCGAACATCAAACAAAATAGTCTGCCAGAAATTATACATTTTTTGCAAGTGAGGTTCCCAGCGATCTTGAAGTTTGTCATTAAAAATTGGTCCAATCAAATCGTCTTTTCTTACGTTGCCATAAAAGCTGTCAACCATTTGTTTTATGTCTTCTAATGTAGAAATATCTTTTAGAGCTGCCATTTTTTGTAATTTAAAGTAATTGCAAAAATACAATTTATCTTTCTTTGGCTTTCCTGATATTTATCATTAACCCTTTTATTTCCTCATAAAAAGACATTTTGTAAGGAATTGTAGTGGTTTTGTAATTTTTGATGAGTTATTTGGATTTTAACAGGTAAGTTTTTTATGATTTTTTATTTTTTAAAGTATTGATAATTAATTTTTTAAAAAACAAATGGATTAGTTTTTGTTATGCCAAAATTTTGAATTTGATGTGTATTTGTAAAGTATTCAAAATAAGAATATTGCAGAATTACTCATAATATTGTGGTGTTTTAGTAAAATAAAACTGAATAATTGAGAAAAAGAAAAACTAATTATCTAACCACAAAAACCACAAAAGATGCACAAAACTACTCAAAAACCTACAAATCGGGTAAGTAAAGCGTTGAAACTACTTTTTTGTAGTTCGCTTTTATTTATGAACAGCTTAAATGCTCAGACGGTAACTCCTTGGATAACAAGTGGAGATCAATCTAAATTGCTACAACAGCAAGGAACGGTCAATTTCGGAGCCAATTCAGGAACAAATTCTTCGACAGTTACCGTAAATGCAGGAACAACTTATCAAACCATGGATGGCTTTGGTTATACCCTTACCGAAGGAAGCTGTGAGGTGATCTCGGGAATGGCGGCCACTCAACAAAATCAGTTATTGAATGATTTGTACAATCCTACAACAGGTTTAAATGCAAGCGTTGTCCGTATCAGTATTGCTGCTTCAGATTTAAGTAGTTCTTCTTATAGCTATAATGAAACTTCAGGCGATACGAATATGAACAATTTTAGTCTGAATGGACCTGATTTGACTTATTTAATTCCAATCATTAAAAAGATCCAGCAGATTAATCCAAATATCAAAATCTTGGCAACACCATGGTCAGCACCACGCTGGATGAAAACCAATGGTTCTTGGGTTGGAGGTTCACTTCAAACACAATATTATGCGGCTTACGCAAAATATTTTATCAAGTATTTTGATGCTATGAAAGCACAAGGTATTAATATTTGGGCAATTACACCACAAAATGAACCAGAAAATCCAAATAATGAACCAAGTATGTTGATGAATTCAACAGAACAAAAGAATTTTATTAATCAGCAGCTTGGTCCACAAATGGCAGCGGCCGGATATGGAAATGTGAAAATCATCGCTTTTGATCATAACTGTGATAATCCAAATTATCCAATAGATGTTTTAAATAATAGTTCTTACGTTGATGGTGCGGCATTTCACTTGTATTTGGGAAACATTTCAAATATGTCAGTAGTAAAAACTCAAACAGGAAAAAATGTATATTTTACGGAACAATATACGGGTGCAGGAGGAAATTTTGGAGGTGATTTTGGCTGGCATATGCAAAATGTAGTAATCGGAAGTACAACAAACTGGTCAAAAACAGTTTTAGAATGGAATGCTGCCAATAATTCAAGTTATGGACCACGTACTCCTGGCGGATGTACTACTTGTTTGGGAGCCATTACGGTTAATAACAGCACAAGTTACACGAGAAATGTAGCTTATTATATTATTGGGCAAGTTTCAAAATTTGTAAAACCAGGAGCAGTAAGAATAGCTTCTTCAAGTACAAACGGCAGTATTTCTTCTGTTGCATTCAAAAATCCTGATGGTTCTACGGCTCTTGTTGTTTATAATTCTGGATCGTCAAATACAATAAAAGTGGTTTCTGGTTCTTCGGCATTTAATTATACAGTTCCGGCATCTTCTGCGGTGACATTTAATTGGGGAGCATCAAATCCAGTTGCAGTTACAGGAGTTAGTGTTAGTCCTACTTCTTCAACAATTACAGCTGGACAAACTCAGCAATTAACGGCGACCGTTTCTCCAAATAATGCTACTAATACTGCTGTAAATTGGAGCTCAAGTAATACTTCTGTAGCAACGGTAAGCTCAAACGGATTGGTTACAGCGGTTTCTGCAGGAAATGCTACAATTACAGTTACAACTGTTGATGGAGCGAAAACTGCAACAAGTGCAATAACCGTAACAGCTGCAACAACTGGTTTTCCGGGATATTATAATATTATTTCAAGAAACAGTAACAAAGGTTTAGACGTTGCCGATAATTCTACCACGAGTGGAGGACGCATTCAGCAGTATGATATAACAAATGGAGGCGGAAATAATCAGCGTTGGAAATTTGTTTCTGCTGGAAATGGCAATTATTACATTATAGTAAAATCAACAGGAATGTATTTGGCTGTTGAAAATAACGGAACAGGAGACGGACTAAAAGTGCAACAAAAGTCTTTTTCAACCTCAAACGAATTTAAATGGACCATTACAAGTCTTGGCTCTGGATATTATAAAGTGATAAATGTAAACAGTGGAAAATCACTTGACGTAGAAGGTGTTTCTACAGCAAACGGAGCCAATATTCAGGTTTGGGCATACACAGGTGGACTTAATCAACAATGGCAATTTGTTCAGGTTGAAAGTTCTACAACTACCGCAAAAAGCACTTTGGCAGTGCAAGAAATTCCAGTTGAGAATGCGAGTTCAAACGATATGACCATTTTTGTTGATCAGACCAACAATCATTTGAAAATTGAGACCAATCGTGAAGGAAGTTCTGATGTTCAGATATTTAATGTAACGGGACAGCCGGTTTTAAAAAAGAATGTAAATTTTGTAAAAGGCAATCAGTCGGAAATAGAGATTTCCAAACTGCCGAAAGGAATTTATATTGTAAAAGTAAATGATAGTCAGGGTTCTTATTCCAAAAAGATAATAAAACAATAAATAAATGTCAGATTCAAATTAGTAATTTTTTATTGGATTTTAAAAGGCTGTCATTCCATCTGACAGCCTTTTTGTTTTTATCGATTAACCTATAAGTTGTGTAAACAAATCCTGATTATCATTTAAATATTGAAACTCAAATCCATTTTCTGTCATTTTTAATTTGATTGGCATAATGTCATTTTTGTTTTTCAATTCTAAACCTACTACTACAGAACCTACTTCGCGACTGTTTTTCTTTGCAAATTGAAAATAGGTAATGTCATCGTCTGGACCTAAAATATTATTTACAAATTCTTTTAAAGCTCCGGGGCGCTGTGGAAACTGAATCATAAAATAATGCATCAAACCTTCATAAAGCAGTGAGCGTTCTTTGATTTCAGCAGTTCTTTCAATATCATTATTACTTCCGCTTACAATGCAAACTACATTTTTTCCTTTTATTTTTTCCTTGTAAAAATCCAAAGCAGCAATTGTTAAAGCACCTGCTGGTTCAACTACCATTGCTTCTTCATTATACAAACGTAAAATTGTTGTACATACTTTTCCTTCGGGAACCAGAATAATATCTTCTAAATTATAACGGCAGATTTCGAAAGTTTTATTGCCAACTTGTTTTACAGCTGCGCCATCCACAAATTTGTCAATTGTTTTCAAGGCTGTATTCTGATTTTCTTCAATCGAAGTTTTCATTGAAGGAGCACCTTTAGGCTCAACACCAATGATTTTGGTTGTTGGACTTAAGTGTTTAAAAACTTCAGACAATCCCGAAGCCAATCCGCCGCCGCCAATTGGAACAAAAACATAATCAATAGGTTCTTTAAAACTTTCCAGAATTTCTAAACCAACAGTTCCTTGTCCGGCAATTACTTTTTCATCATCAAAAGGATGAATAAAGGTTTTATGATTTTTAATGGCATCTGCCGTTGCAGATGCATAAGCATCATCAAAAGTATCTCCAGTTAAAACAATTTCTACAAACGATTTTCCGAATAACTGAACTTGCTTTACTTTTTGTTTTGGCGTGGTTTTGGGCATGTAAATTTTTCCATTAATCTTCAGAAGATTACAAGAATAAGCGACACCTTGCGCATGATTTCCTGCACTGGCACAGACAATTCCGTTTGTTTTTTCTTTTTCGTTTAACGAAGAAATCTTATTATATGCGCCTCGAATTTTATACGAACGAACAATTTGTAAATCTTCTCTTTTTAATAAAATAGTAGATTCAAATTCGTCTGAAAGATTAAGGTTTTGAGTTAAAGGCGTAGCCGCAACTACATCTTCTAATTGCTTTTTTGCGTTAAGTACTTCGTTAAATAGATCCATCGTTTTTAGTTTTTTTGCCACGAATTACACGAATTAGCACTAATTTTTAAAGAAATTAATTCGTGTAATTTTGTGCAATTCGTGGCAATATTAAAAAATAAAAAACCTCCCAATTGGGAGGTTTCTATATATTATATTTGATATACTTATATAACACCTCGCCATTATTGCTGAATTGCAATAATGCTAATAATAGCGATAATAATGTTATTAAAGTTTTTCATTTTTTAGCTGAATGAATAGCAAATGTAATTAATTATTTAAAAAGAATTCAATAACTGGTTTCAGTTTTTTTGTGGAAACTGAAAACCGAGACTGAAAACTATTTTTTAACAGGCGGATATTGCGCTAAAATTTTGTTTACGAACTCCGCTATTTTCTGATCCTTTTTATCGATATTTCTAGTCAAAGTTCCCTGACCTTCACCTTGCCAAATCATTTCTTTCTTTTTAGCATCAATCAAATCGATGTATAGAGTTCCTTCAGTCGAAGTCGAAACAGTAGTTTGGTTTCCTCCGTACATCATCCACGGATTCCAACCCCAGCCCCAGCCGTAACCCCATCCGGCACTAAATTGGTTTACATTTACTTGTTCTCTAGATTTGGTAAAAATATTTACCAACAAATCAGGATTCTCACTTTTAGTAAGACCTTTGGCTTGCATTTCAGCATCGATTGCTTTCAGAATACGTCTTTTATCCAAATCAGAAATTTCCACTTTATCAATTCCTGGCTTAAAGAAAGCGTAAGTTTTGTAAGGCGCAAAATCGACAGTTTTGTCGTAGTCAGAATATACAGTAACAGTGCTGCATGAGCTAAGAATTAACAGCAGCAAAATCGGAACTAATTTGAATGTTTTCATATTATTGGAAATTTAATGTTCTCATTTTATTGTTTAAAGCAAACCTTCATCTACAAAATTAGGCAAAGTTACTTTTAGTAAAGGCTCAACTTCCATTGCTCTTTTTATGGCAAAAACAGCACCTTCATTTCGGGCCCAGCTTCTTCTTGAAATTCCGTTGTTAACATCCCAGAAAAGCATTGATGCTAAACGCTTTGAAGCTTCAGTAGAACCATCAAGAACCATACCAAATCCGCCATTTATAACCTCTCCCCAGCCAACTCCGCCACCGTTATGGATTGAAACCCAAGTTGCTCCTCTAAAACTATCTCCAATTACGTTATGAATCGCCATATCGGCTGTAAAGCGAGATCCGTCATAAATATTTGAAGTTTCTCTGTATGGCGAATCGGTTCCAGAAACGTCATGATGATCGCGTCCTAAAACCACAGCGCCAATTTCGCCTTTTGCAATCGCCTGATTAAAAGCTTCTGCAATTTTGATTCTTCCCTCTGCATCAGCATACAAAATACGAGCTTGTGAGCCTACAACCAGTTTGTTTTCTTGCGCGCCTTTGATCCATTTAATGTTGTCCTGCATTTGTTGCTGAATTTCATTTGGAGCAGTTTCGGCCATTTTTTCTAAAACTTCGCAAGCAATTGCATCCGTTTTTAATAAATCTTCCGGTTTTCCAGAAGTACAAACCCAACGGAAAGGCCCAAATCCATAATCGAAACACATTGGTCCCATAATATCCTGAACATAACTCGGATATTTAAAATCAATATTATTCTCTGCCATAACATCAGCTCCTGCGCGAGAAGCTTCTAATAAAAAAGCATTTCCATAATCGAAAAAGTACGTTCCTTTTGTAGTATGTTTGTTGATAGCATCTGCATGACGACGTAAACTTTCCTGAACTTTTTCTTTAAATAAATCCGGATTTTCAGCCATCATTTTATTAGCCTCTTCAAACGAAATCCCAACCGGATAATAACCTCCAGCCCAAGGATTATGAAGCGAAGTCTGATCTGAACCTAAATCAATTTTGATATTTTCCTGATCGAAACGTTCCCAAACATCAACCACATTTCCTAAATAAGCAATCGAAACGGTTTCTTTTTTTGCTTTCGCCGAAGCGACTCTCGCAACCAATTCGTCAGTAGAAGTTACCACTTCATTAATCCATCCTTGTTCGTGACGGATTTTAGTAATCTTCGGATTTACTTCGGCGCAGACAGTAATACAACCCGCGATATTTCCGGCTTTTGGCTGTGCACCTGACATTCCGCCCAATCCAGAAGTTACGAATAAATTGCCTTCTGGATTTTGTTTTATTTTTCGGAAACCGTTTAAAACCGTAATCGTAGTTCCGTGTACAATTCCCTGCGGACCAATATACATATAACTTCCTGCCGTCATTTGTCCGTATTGCGAAACTCCAAGAGCATTCATTTTTTCCCAATCGTCAGGTTTAGAATAATTTGGGATTACCATTCCGTTTGTAACCACAACTCTTGGCGCTTCTTTATGAGAAGGAAATAATCCCATTGGATGTCCAGAATACATAGTTAAAGTCTGCTCATCTGTCATTTCAGACAAATATTGCATCGTTAATAAATATTGCGCCCAGTTTTGAAAAACTGCTCCGTTTCCGCCATACGTAATCAATTCATGTGGGTGTTGCGCTACAGCATAATCCAGATTGTTCTGAATCATGTGCATAATCGCTTTTGCCTGCAATGATTTTCCTGGATATTCGTCAATTGGTCTTGCGTACATTTTATAATCCGGACGAAGACGATACATATAAATTCGGCCGTAAGTTTCTAATTCTTCTGAAAATTCAGGAAGTAACTCGGCGTGGTGTTTTGGATTAAAATAACGCAAAGCATTTTTCAACGCCAGCTTTTTTTCTTCTGCCGAAAGAATTTCTTTTCGTTTCGGAGCATGATTAATAGCCGGATCGTAAGCCTGCTTTTGAGGTAATATAGAAGGTATTCCTTGTTGTATTTGTTCTTTGAAAGTCATTTTTTTTAAGATACTAAGTTGCTGAGCTTCTAAGTTGCTAAGATATTTTAGCAAGATGAATATCAGATTAATTTTTTGTTTTTTTAATATGTCGCCCCGATGGGGCTTTAACATGACAGATTGCTAATTAATCCTATAAATATGTCGCTCCTAACGGAGCTGAAAAAAAATAGTAAATCCAGATGCAAAGACTTGGAAAGTTCTATATATATTTTGCTCCTAATGGAGCTGATAAATTCGTTAAACCCAAATGTAAAGCCTTGGAAAGGCGAAATATTTATAGAAAATCATAATCACCCACAAAAAGCTCCAGCGGAGCGAAATAAATTGGTAATTATCTAATTTTCAAATTGTCACATTATCTCATTAATTATAAACCTCTTCATTAACACAAAACGGCATTTTCTTATCTTCAAAAAGTGCGATGATATTTTGTGCAGCGCAAACCGCCATTCCGTTTCGGGCTTCGTAAGTTGCTGAACCAATATGTGGTAAAACACAACAGTTTGGAAGGGACAATAACGGATTATCAGATTTCATAGGTTCTGGATTTGTAACATCCAATCCAGCACCCCAGATTATATTATTCGTTAAAGCGTGAAATAAATCATCTTCATTTTGAAATTTCCCTCTTGCCGTATTAATGAAAATCGCATTAGATTTCATTTTTGCAAAAGTAGTTGCATTGAAAATTTCGTTGTTTTCTTCACTGTAATTAGAATGAATACTCAAAACATCACTTTCTGTAAGTAAGGTTTCAAAATCTACATATTTAGCATCTAGTTCTTTTTCGGCTTCTTTATTATGAGAACGATTGTGGTAAATAATGTTCATTCCGAATGCAGCTTTGCATTTTTTAGCCATTTCAAAACCAATTCTTCCCAAACCAAAAATCCCAAGAGTTTTACCGTAAAGTTCTTGACCTAAATTGGCTAACGGATCAAAACTTCCCCAATTATCATTTAGAATTCTTTTGTGATTAAAAAATGATTTTCTGGCTACGCTTTGCATCAATAAAAAAGCAATATCAGACGTAGCTCTGCTCAAAACGTCGGGTGTATTTCCAACAGGAATTTTTCTACTATTTGCTGACGGAATATTTACAGCATCAAATCCGACAGAAAATAAAGCGATGCCTTTTAAATTCGGACATTGCTCAAAAAAATCTTCGTCTAATTTATTTGTTCCAACATTTAGCAGCGCATCATGTTCTTGACAGATTTTTATAAACTCTTCTCTCGATAAAACATTCTTTGTTGGATTTATCGTAAGGCTGATTTCTTTTTCCTGAAGCAGTTTAATGCCGATTTCGGGTATATTTTTATTGATAAAAACCTTCATTGTTTGGTATTCTAATTTTTATTTATTCTTCCTGTTTTTTTATCATATCCGTATGGACAATGGCGACAACCGCTTTTGCAGCAATAACCACGTTTCAAATGATGTTTTTCAGTAAAGCATTTGTAACCTTCGGGCGTATAATAAAAATCTTCGCCTTCGATTAATTTATTTTCATTACTTTGCTCTTTCATAAATCTGTTTCGGGTTCAATTTCTAGTGAACTTAAAATCAAAAATAAAAATATTTGATTATGATTTTATTGAAATCGAACAATTTTATAGCTACAAATTTATAAATTTTACAGCCAATGTTTCTGATTGTTGCTAAATATTTAATTCCGAAAGGGTATCGTGGAATGACATTATTTCCTTTTGTTTTAGTTAAATATGATTTTGATAAAGGAAACAAAGTTTTCGTCAATCACGAAAAAATACATTTAAGACAACAACTAGAAATGTTAGTTTTTCCGTTCTATATTTGGTATGTTTTAGAATTTTTTATTCGTTTAATTCAATACAAAAACAAAGATTTGGCGTATCGAAATATTAGTTTTGAAAGAGAAGCTTATACCAAAGAAACCGATTTGAATTACCTGAAAAAACGATCTTTTTTTCGATTTCTGCATTATTTGTAGCTTTAGGGGCTAAGCAATAGGCTTTAAGCTTTACAATATTAAGATGTGAATTATCACTTTTGACTTTCGACTTTCCAACTTTCGACTTAAATTAAAATGAATCCAGTTTTTAATCAATTCCTAAATATTCAATTTCCAAATGATATTTCGATGACAATTAAGCGTGAAGATTTAATTCACCCTTTTGTTTCAGGAAATAAATTCAGAAAACTGAAATACAATTTGCTTCAAGCAAAAGCCGAAAACAAAACCACTTTGCTGACTTTTGGCGGAGCGTTCTCCAATCATATTGCAGCGGTTGCTTATGCAGGAAAAGAGAAAGGTTTTAAAACGATAGGCATCATTCGCGGAGACGAACTTTTAGATAAAATCGAAGAGAATCCAACTTTGAAATTTGCTCAAGAAAACGGAATGCAATTCGAGTTTGTTTCGAGGGAAGAGTATCGTTTAAAAAGTGAAGCTTCTTTTATAGAAAAGTTAAAAGATAAGTTTGGTGATTTTTATCTGGTTCCAGAAGGTGGTACAAACGAATTGGCTGTAAAAGGATGTGAAGAGATTTTGACAAATGAAGATTCTAGTTTTAATTACGTTTGTTGTGCTGTTGGAACGGGCGGTACAATTTCCGGATTAATAAATAGTGCATTACCAAATCAGAAAATTTTGGGATTTCCAGCGTTAAAAGGTGACTTTTTAACCGATGAAATTCGTATTTTTGCCAAAAAAGATAACTGGAATTTAATTTCTGACTATCATTTTGGAGGTTATGGCAAGATAAATTTAGAATTAATCGAATTTATAAATGCTTTTTTTGAAGAAAATAAAGTGCCCTTGGATCCAATTTATACAGGAAAGATGGTTTTTGGCGTTATAGATTTAATCCACAAAAATTATTTTCCTGCACATTCAAAAATTTTACTCATTCACACAGGTGGATTGCAAGGAATTGACGGAATGAATATAAAGTTGAAGCAGAAGAAATTACCAATACTCAAAACCAATGATTAAAAAAATTGTATTACTTCTCGTAATATTAGCTTTAGCAAGCTGCTCTTCTAGTAAGCCTGCCATCGCGACGACTAAAAAAGCGGCAGCAATTCAAACCAGAACAGCTTCAACAAAAAGAGGCGCTCCTGTAAAACCAATCGGAAAAAATTATCCTTCTACAAATAATACAACTGAGGTTATCCAGTCTACATCAAAAACAGTTGTTACCAGCGATTTAATTAACAATTATGTATTGCAGTACAAAGAGATTGCAATGGGCAACATGAAAACGTACGGAATTCCGGCAAGTATTATTTTAGCACAAGGAATTTTAGAATCGGGTGCGGGTAGAGGAGATTTGGCTGTTGATGCTAATAATCATTTTGGAATAAAATGTCATAATGATTGGTTGGGAGAAAGTGTTCGTCATGACGATGACTCAGCTCAGGAATGTTTTAGAAAATATCCTCAGGCATCAGAATCGTATAGAGATCACGCTTTGTTTTTGGTTGGAAAAAAGAGATATGCGACCTTGTTTACTTACGAAAAAGACGATTACAAATCTTGGGCAAAGGGTTTAAGAGCAGCAGGTTATGCAACAGATCCTAAATATCCAGACAAATTAATCAGTTATATTGAGCGTTACAATTTGCATCAATACGATTGCCAGGTTACAGGAAGGAACTACGTGCCAATTAATACTTCGGCACCAACAAGAAGTTCATCTTCAGTTGCAAATTCTGATCCGAAGATAAATATGAATACGTATGATCAAAATGCATATGAAGTTCAAAAAGGAGATACATTATATTCTATTTCAAAAAAATTCAATTTATTGGTGGAAGATTTAAAGAAGAAAAATAATCTAACAGATAATACGATTTCAATCGGGCAGAGGTTGAAGGTGAAATAATTATCAATTGATAATTGACAATTAATAATTAACAATTATCAAGAAATCTAAAATAAAAAATGTTATATAAAAGAAGTAGTCAGCTTTTTGCTGAAGCAGAAAAAGTAATTCCGGGAGGAGTAAATTCACCAGTTAGAGCATTTAAAGCCGTTGGAGGAACTCCGATTTTTGTAAAAAGTGCTAAAGGTGCTTATTTGTATGATGAAGACGGAAACAAATTAATCGATTATATCAACTCTTGGGGACCAATGGTTTTAGGTCATGCGTATCAGCCAGTTGTTGATGCCGTTGTTGAAAAAGCAAAACTAGGAACTTCATTTGGAATGCCAACAGAATTGGAAACAGAAATTGCAGCTTTGGCGGTTTCTATGGTTCCAAATATTGATAAAATTCGTTTTGTAAATTCAGGTACAGAAGCTTGTATGAGCGCGATTCGTCTAGCTCGCGGATTTACAAAAAGAGATAAAATTGTAAAATTTGCTGGTTGTTACCACGGACATTCAGATTCATTTTTGATTCAAGCAGGAAGTGGAGCTGTAACTTTTGGCTCGCCAAATAGCCCAGGTGTTACAGAAGGAACTGCAAAAGATACTTTGTTAGCCAAATACAATGATTTAGAAAATGTAAAAACATTGGTAGAAGCTAATAAGGGAGAAATTGCTGCGATTATTATTGAAGCCGTTGCAGGAAATATGGGATGTATTGTTCCTAAAGAAGGATTCTTGCAAGGTTTAAGAGATTTGTGTACTGCAAACGGAATCTTATTGATTTTTGATGAGGTAATGACAGGTTTCCGTTTGGCTCGTGGTGGAGTTCAAGAATTATATGGTATTGATGCTGATATCGTAACTTTCGGGAAAGTTATTGGTGGAGGATTGCCTGTTGGAGCTTTCGCTGCACGCGAAGAAATCATGAATCATTTAGCGCCTCTTGGACCAGTTTACCAAGCAGGAACATTATCTGGAAATCCGTTGGCAATGGCGGCTGGTTTGGCAATGTTGAAAGCACTTGATTCTGATAGAGAAATTTTTACTCGTTTAGAAGAAAAAACAGCTTATTTAGAAGCAGGAATCGACAGAGTTTTAAAAGCGAATAATGTTGTTTTTACCATCAATAGAGTAGGTTCTATGATTTCGGTTCACTTTGATGCAGATCCAGTTACCGATTTTCAAACGGCTGCAAAAGGTGATAACGAAACATTCAAAAAATTCTTCCACGGATTATTGCAAGAAGGAGTTTACATCGCGCCATCTGCATACGAAACGTGGTTCATTACAGATGCATTGACTTACGAAGATTTAGATTTTACAATCAATGCAATTGATAAAGTTTCCAAATCATTCTAAAAAGAATATAGTTAAAAATACTCAAGGCTCAATTTTTATTAATTGAGCCTTTTTTATCAATGATTTTAAAAAGTTAATAAAAAGTTAATACGGGAATATTTTTCTAGTTTATTATCAGAAAAATTATTTTTGTTTGACAAATAACCATAAAACCTACCTTAAATGAAGAAATTTTTCATTTTTTCTGCATTAACTGCAATTGCATTATTTCCCACAAACCAATTTGCTCAGAATAAGAAGAAAAAAGACCAGAAAGAAGCTGTTGCACCTGTGCAGGAAAAGAAACCCGAAACTTCTATTAAAGATTACAATAAAGTCATTACAAAAGAAGCTATTTCTGATGAAGGACTTTTTACTGTTCACAAAGTAGATAAAAAATATTATTTCGAAATTCCGAATAAGTATTTAAATAAAGACATGCTTTTGGTTAGCAGGTTATCAAAATTACCTTCAAATTTAGGAGGCGGTTATGTAAATGCTGGCTCTGAAACCAACGAACAACTGATTGTATGGCAGCGTTTTCAAGATAAAATTCTTATCAAATCAAAATCGTATAATGCTGTTGCAAACGATTCTTTACCCATTAGTATTTCGGTAAAAGCTAATAATTATGAGCCCACTTTATTTGCATTTGATATTGTAGCATTCAGTAAAGATTCGGCAAATACTGTTATCGATGTTACTAAATTTTACAGTACAGATGTAAAAGCAATTAGCGGGATCTCTCCAGAAATGCGTGAAACTTACAAAGTAAAAGGGTTAGACGATTCGAGAAGTTTCATCAATACAATGAAAAGTTTTCCGATGAATATCGAAGTAATTCAGGATTTGACTTATAATGCTTCTAAGCCTTCTATGTTAGAAGAATCAGAATCTATCAGCATTCAAATGAATCAGTCTATGATTTTATTGCCTGAAATTCCAATGAAACCAAGATTGGCAGATCCGCGTGTAGGATGGTTTACGATAAGTCAGTACGATTATGGAAGTAACGAACTAAAATCAGATCTTAAAACTTACATCAGACGTTGGAGATTAGAGCCAAAAGATCCGGAAGCGTATAATAGAGGAGAATTGGTTGAACCAATCAAACCGATCGTATATTATTTGGACCCAGCGACTCCTGAAAAATTGAAAAAATATATCAAACAAGGAATTGAAGAATGGCAGAAACCTTTTGAAACAGCAGGATTTAAAAATGCCATTATTGCAAAAGATGCTCCAACAAAAGAAGAAGATCCAGATTTTAGTCCAGAAGATGTACGTTATTCTGTAATTCGTTATGTTGCAAGTACAACTCGAAATGCAGTTGGACCAAGTGTTTCAGATCCTAGAACGGGAGAAATTATAGAAAGCGACGTAATTTGGTATCACAATCATTTACGCTCTTACAGAAACAGATATTTATTAGAAACCGGAGCAGCAAATCCGTCAGCAAGAACCTTACAGACCAGCGATGAAGAAATGGGAGAAATGATGCGAATGGTTATTGCGCATGAAGTCGGACATGCATTAGGATTTCCACATAATATGGGAGCTAGCTGTTCTTATGATGTAGAAAGTTACAGAAACGGTGCTTTTACACAAGAAAACGGAATTTCTGCAAGTATTATGGATTATGCCCGATTCAATTATATTGCACAACCTGGTGATCAAAATATTCGTTTTATTAGAAAAATGGGAGCTTATGATCATTATGCTCTGAATTGGGGTTACAGAGTAATTCCGACCGCTAAATCTCCCGAAGCAGAAACACCAACATTAGACAAGTGGATTTTAGAAAAAGCAGGAAATCCGATATATAAATTTGGAAAACAGAGCAGTACTTTTGATCCGAGTTCTCAAACGGAAGACATCGGAAATAACTCGATGAAAGCAAGTTCGTACGGACTTAAAAATCTGGAATATGTTGCAAGCCATTTAAGTGAATGGACCAGTACAGCGACTAATGACTATGAAGATTTAAATGAATTATACAAAGAGTTATTGGATTGTTGGAGCCGTTATGTTGGGCATGTTGTAACCAATGTTGGTGGGGTTTATGAAAATACTAAAAAGCCAAATCAGAAAGGGAATGTTTATGAAGTCGTTCCAAAAGCAAAACAAATTGAAGCGATGAACTGGCTTCAAAAAAATGCATTTGAATCGCCAACTTGGATTGTTAACACCAA
This sequence comes from Flavobacterium potami, assembly GCF_020026915.1. Classification (GTDB taxonomy): domain Bacteria; phylum Bacteroidota; class Bacteroidia; order Flavobacteriales; family Flavobacteriaceae; genus Flavobacterium; species Flavobacterium potami. Next base: position 317,722 of record NZ_JAINUY010000007.1, read on the forward strand.
AACATTACAGAATACGGAGTTTGCTGGTTACACAGAAAAGTTTAGAAACTTACAGGTTAGACAGTTGAATAATCTACTGACTTTAGGAAGAATAGGTCGATTAATGGATAACGAAATTTTGAGCGGTGATAACTACAAAGCTTTGGATTTCTTTAAAGATGTTCGTAAAGGGATTTGGAAGGAAGCAAGTACAGCGGGAAATGTAACGGTTTACAGAAGAAATCTTCAAAGAGCCTATATTGACAGAATGGGATATTTGATGACAGAAGAAATTAAACCAACGGATCGCTCCACAACTTACTACAACGTCTCTCAGTCAGATTTAAGAGCTTTGGTTAGAGGAGAACTAACTGCATTGCGCAAAGCATTGGTTGTTGCGAAAGCAGGAGGAAGTAATACCGAGACCAAATACCATTATGAAGATTGTATTAAAAGGATTGATTTGATTTTAAATCCGATTAAATAATAAAACAAAAAAGAGGCTTAAACAAGCCTCTTTTTTTATAAACAGAAATTAGATTTTATCTTTTCTGCGCTCTTTCATATTGTCTCTCATTTTTTCTTTTTTCTCTTCTTGCAAAGCTTTCCATTTTGTGTATTGATCTGCTTTTAAAATTGATTTCATTTTAGCGTCGTTTGCGGCAACTTCATCTTCCATTTGTTTCTTAAAAGCCGCTTTTTCTTCTGCAGTTGGTTTAACGTTACTGTCTTTTTTATCTTTTCTAGCCTCTTTAAATTTTTCAGCTTTAGCGCTTCTGTCTGCTAAAAGCTGTTTTACTTGTGCTTGCTGACTGGCATCCAAACTTAATTCAGTTGTCAGTTTTTGAAGCTGTTTTTCATTACGTTGTTCAGGAGTCATTCTTTCCTTATGCTCACGTGTAGGTTTTTGATCTGCGTCTTGTGCAAAACTTGCTATTCCAACAAATAACATAGCTGCGATAAATAATTTTTTCATGTTAAGTTTTTTTTATTGTTATATCGATTAGACTTTGTTAGCAGAAACAGGTTTAATCTCACTTTTAAAATTGTGTTTTATTTAACAAATTGAGAATCAACTTTTTTAAGAATCAGTTTAAATAAGATTATGATAACGCTAAATCTGTATTTGTAAGTGTTTTACGTTAGATATTTTTTTTAACTTTAGAGAAACTATTGCTTTTCAGTAATTTATGAAAAATAGTTTTTTAGGTTCCCCATATTTCAGTAATAGATTTTCAAAAACATAATTTAATACTTTATCCTATGGCAGATCTTTCCCAATCTCATCGCATTCTTTTTTTAAATACTTTGGCTTTTGCCATTTGTTTCGCTTGTTGGACACTAAATGGAGTGTTGGTTACTTTTTTAGTTGATAAAGAAATTTTTGATTGGAGTGTTGTACAAATTGGTTGGCTTTTAGGAATTCCTGTACTAACAGGATCCATTATGAGACTGCCAATGGGAATTTTAACCGATAAATTTGGAGGCAGAATTGTGCATTCTGCTTTATTGATTTTAGCATCTATTCCATTATTTCTTTTACCATTTGCTGCTTCTTTTACTGTTTTTGCTATTCTGAGTTTTTTGTTTGGAATGGTAGGAACCAGTTTTGCAGTCGGAGTCGCTTCAACCTCAGTTTGGTATCCAAAAGAATGGCAAGGAAGAGCTTTAGGAATCTTCGGGATGGGAACTGCGGGAGCTTCTATAACGCCTTTTTTAGCACCTTCATTATTAAGTAAATTTTCAGAAACCGATCCAGAAAATGGATGGAAATGGCTTCCAGTAATTTACGGTTCCGCTTTATTGTTAATGGGAATTGTATTTTTAATTTTCGCTAAAAACAAAAAAAGCGAAGCACAATCTAAAACTTTAAAACAATTGGTTCAGCCTTTAAAAAGAGTGCGTGTTTGGCGTTTTGGAACGTATTATTTTTTAGTATTTGGTTCATTTGTGACTTTCTCGCAATGGCTGTTGCCTAATTTTATGAATGTCTATCATATCTCTTTAATTCTTGGCGGAATCTTTACTTCTTGTTTCAGTTTACCAGCCGGAGTTGTTCGTGCTTTCGGAGGTTTTTTGTCTGATAAATTCGGCGCTAGAAAAGTAATGTATTGGGTTTTGAGTTCTTCTGTGGTTTTAAGCTTTTTATTATTATTTCCAAAAATGGATATCACTACTTCTGGAAGCGGATTATTGGCCAGTAAGGCAGGTACCGTTACTTCAGTTGCCCCTGATAAAATAGTGATTGAAGGAAAAGAATATGCCATCAGTCAAAAAGATGAAAATCAGCCTAATTCTAAATTTTTTCCATCTAAAAAAACATGGCAGGAAGTGGTTGTAACAGAAAATCAAAAAGTACAAAAGAAAGAGCTGTTAGCAGAAGGAATTACGCAGATTCATTTTGAGGCCAATATGTGGATCTATTTAGTATTAGTCATTTTAATTGGAATTTCTTGGGGAATTGGCTCTGCAGCAGTCTTCAAACACATTCCAGATTATTTCCCTAATGAAGTGGGAGTGATTGGTGGTATGGTTGGTTTATTAGGAGGCTTAGGTGGATTCTTCGGCCCAATTGTTTTTGGGTATTTATTATCACTTACGGGATTCTGGACCAGTTCATGGTTTTTCATTCTAGCCTTATCGCTGACTTGTTTAATCTGGATGCATCGTACAATTGTGAAAATGACCAAAGAAAAATTGCCTGAAATGGCTCAAGATATTGATCGAAAATAAAATGTTATGAAAGAAAGAGCATTCAATACAAAAGCATTATTAATTGCAACAGTAGCTTCGGTTTTTATGGTCGTATTGGTTTTCTATGGATCAAGAAAACTGCAGAATTTTGATGCAGCTTTAGTGACTTACCTGTTCGGAACACTATTTGCATTTTTCGGAGTGGTCTATCGCTATACCGTTTGGTTACAAAGACCGCCAACTTGGATGTATTTCAAACGCGGTATTCATTTTCTTTTTACAGGAAAAGTATTTTCTCATTTATGGTTTTTAGGAAAAGAATCTGTAGAAAATATCGCTTTGCAGAAATTCATTTATCCGATATGAAAATACCGTTGGATAGCGCACTTTTGTATCGCAATTGGCTGTTTTTCTGCTTTTGCAATCACTTTTCCATTAACATTTGGATGGATTCATTTTACGTTAGCTCCAAACTCAATTTCGGTTTACGAAGCCCACTTTTTTGGTTTTAAAGTAATGGATTTCAGATTAGATTCTATAATGGCGTTTTTGACATTTCACGCCTTAAACTGGTCTTCGTATTTGGTTATTTTCGGATCGCTTTATTATTTGAGACGTCGTTTGACTAATCCAGGATTAATTGCGACTCAGACTTTTGAAGGTGATTTGCTACCACTTCTTTTATTAATTGCCATTTCGGTTACAGGTTTATGTCTTACCTATTCTTATCAGTTTATGAAAGGATTCGCATATGATTTTCTGGCTGTAATTCACGCTGTAACCGTTATTATGTTTTTGATATGGATTCCCTTTGGAAAATTCTTTCATATCATTCAACGACCGGCTCAGATTGGTGCGCATATTTATAAAAAAGAAGGAATGAAAAAGGGAATGGCAATATGTCCCGAAACCGGAAAACCTTTTACAACACAACTTCATGTCGATGATTTGAAAATAGTAACCAAACAATTGGGATTTGATTTTAGTGATGATGAAGGCAATTCGCATCTCGATTTAAGTCCAGAAGGAAAAAGAGACCGTTTGGCAAAAGCACATTTAAAAGCAAGACTCGAAGGAGGGAATTTATTTGGATAGAATTATAGTTTCAAGTTTAAGGTTTCAGGTTTCAAGTTATCGCGAGGAACTTGAAACATGAAACATGAAACAAAAAAATAACAAAAAAGAACATGGCAAAACTACCTGTATCAACCGAAAAAATAATTCAAGACTTTGGTCCGCATTTGAATTATACTCCAAAAGAAGGATATGAAGGACGCGACGAACCAGACAAAACGGTAAAAACACATTGTTGTTTCTGCGGAATGCAGTGCGGAATTCAATTATCTGTAAAAGACAACAAAGTCGTTGGTTTTGAACCTTGGATGGAGTTTCCGTTCAACGAAGGTCGCTTGTGTCCAAAAGGAGTTCAGCGTTATATGCAAAACAATCATCCCGATCGATTACTGCATCCGATAAAAAGAGTAGAAGGCAAAGGTTTCGAAAAAACAACTTGGGATGAAGCAATGGATAAAACGGTTTCTGAAATCAAAAGAATTCAGGAAAAATACGGAAAACATGCTTTTTCAATGCTTTCTGGAGTTTCGCTTACGAATGAGAAAAGTTATTTGGTTGGGAAATTTGCCAGAGTCGCTTTAAAAACAAGAAATCTAGATTACAACGGACGTCTTTGCATGGTAAGTGCGGGCGCAGGAAATAAAAAAGCATTTGGTTTAGACCGAGCTTCAAACAATTATTCAGATTTAGAATATGCTGAGGTTATTATTGTGGCTGGAGCAAATGTAAGCGAAACTTTTCCAACTTTAACGCATTGGATTTGGAAAGCAAGAGATCGTGGTGCAAAACTGATTGTAGTTGACCCGCGTGTAATTCCGTTGGCAAGAACTGCCGATATTCATTTGGATGTAAGACCAGGAACAGATTCTGCTTTATACGGAGCAATGCTGAAATATTTGGTTGATCACGACATGTTGGACCACGATTTTATAGACAATTATACGTCAGGATTTCAAGAAACTATTGATGCTGTAAAAGAATATACTTTAGAATGGGCAGAAGAAGTTACAGGAATTTCTAAAGAAAAAATCAAAGCCGCAGCCGAATTGTGGGGAAAAGCAAAAACCAGCTTTTTACTCCATGCAAGAGGAATCGAACATCACTCAAAAGGTGTTGATAATGTAATTGGTTGCATCAATCTAGTTTTGGCAACAGGAAGAATCGGAAAGCCTTATTGCGGTTACGGAACTATTACAGGTCAAGGAAATGGTCAGGGCGGGAGAGAACATGGTCATAAATGCGATCAATTGCCAGGAAATCGTGATATCGAAAACATGGAACACCGAAAATATATTGCCGATGTTTGGAAAATAAAAGAAGAAGATATGCCGCACAAAGGCATTACAGCTTATGAAATTATCGAAGCCATTCACAGTGGCGAAATAAAAGGATTGATTTCGATTTGTTTTAATCCGTTAGTTTCTCTTCCTAATAATAATTATGTGCGTTCGGCTCTCGAAAAACTAGAGTTTTATGTTGCGATAGATTTCTTTTTGAATGAAACTGCTCGCCATGCAGATATTGTTTTAGCAGGCTCATTACAAGAAGAAGAAGAAGGAACAACCACATCTGCAGAAGGACGTGTAATAAGAATCAGGCAAGCCGTTACGCCACCGGGCGAGGCAAGAACAGATACTTCGATATTATTAGAATTAGCCAAAAGATTAGGCGAAGAAGAGCGATTTACCTATGCCAATAGTGAAGCCATTTTTAACGAATTGCGAGTTGCTTCAAAAGGAGGAACTGCCGATTACAATGGAATCACGTATAAAAAAGTAGAAGACAATATGGGCGTTTTCTGGCCATGTCCAACCGAAGATCATCCCGGAACGCCAAGATTGTGGGAAGATAAAAAGTTTGCGACGCCAGATGGAAAAGCGCATTTCAATCCCGCTCCTTATAAATTGCCAGGCGAAATTACAGATGAAGAATATCCGATAATATTAACCACCGGACGTGTAGTATCGCAATATTTAAGCGGAACTCAAACTAGAAGAATCGGGAAATTAGTCGATCAGTTTCCAGAACCATTGTTGGAAATTCACCCAGAAATGGCTCGAAAATATAATATCCAGCAAAGAGAATTGGTAAAAGTTTCAACCAGAAGAGGGGAAGGAATTTTTCCTGCCAATATTGTAGAAACCATCAGAAAAGATACTGTTTTTGTACCGTATCACTGGCCGGGAAAAAAATCAGCCAATCAGTTAACACCTGGGACTTTAGATCCGATTTCTAAAATTCCAGAGTTTAAAGTTTGTGCCTGTAAACTCGAACCATTAGGAGAAATCGAAAATTCATCAGACAAACCAAATGCTTATGCAAGTGTTTAATCTATAAAAACCAACAATTATGAATGTAACGAATTATAATAAGAACGAAGAGTTTTTTGTAGACTTACAAAGATGCATTGGCTGTAAAGCTTGCGAAATGGCTTGTGCAGAATGTGAAACCAATGGTCAGGAATCTATGATTCATGTCAATTATGTAGAACGTGAAGTTACCATTCAAACCACCGTTCAGGTTTGTATGCATTGTGAAGATCCCGTTTGTGCCAATGTTTGTCCAGCTGATGCGATTTCGCAAGACGAATTTGGCGTTGTTCATACCGCAAATACGGAGCGTTGCATCGGTTGTTCCAACTGCGTGATGGCTTGTCCGTTTGGAGTTCCGAAGAAAATGGAAGAATACGATTTAATGATGAAATGTACAATGTGCTATGATAGAACCAGCATTGGCAAAAAACCAATGTGTGCAACAGTTTGCCCTAGTGGAGCCTTGTTTTACGGAACTCGCGCTCAAATCGAAGAAATGCGCCCGAACAGTACTCCAGTAAATTCGTTTGTATTTGGAAAAGAGCGCGTAAACACCAAAGTGAATATCATGATGCCAAAAGGAAGTACCGAATTACGAATATTCTAAATCTAAAATCCATGTCTAAAGAAGATAATTTAAGTGAAAACTGGAAGAAAGATTTTCCATATAGAAAGCAAGAATCGACACAAGTCAGCCGACGTGATTTTGCCAAATTTCTTACTTTGGTTTCTGGCGGTTTAATGGTCGGTAGCGGATTGGTTGCGGCAAAAGCCTATTTGTTACCAGCCGATGAAGTTGTAGGCGAACATTTTGTATGCGAAATAAAAGATATTCCGTCGGGAGGAACTAGAGGTTTTGTAATTGAAGGAAGTACAATTCCGTACATATTAGTACATTTAGAAAGCGGCATGTTTAGAGCTTTTGAGCAAAAATGCACGCACCTTTCGTGTGCTGTTTATTACAAGCCTGGAACAGGAATTATTCATTGTCCTTGTCACGAAGGATCTTTTGATGCTTTGACTGGAGATGTTGTTGCAGGACCTCCGCCGAGAGCTTTGCCACAATTAGAAGTGGTTTTAAAAGGAGAGAAAATTTTTGTAAAAGCTTTAGAAAATAAGGAAAGTTAATTGTCTAAGAAATATATTATGAGTACATTTAGAAGAAGCCAAAATCGGGCAAATCCAAATAAGTTGAATGTAATTCTTTCTACTTTAATATTTGTTTTAATCTTAAATGTAAGTATTCAAATTTGGTTATTGTATGCAGCGCTGAACAATGCGTTAGATCATAATAAAGAAATTTTAATTCCGGCATTTATAGGTTCGCTTATTTTATTTTTAATTGGTTTTGGATGGCTGTATTATCTCCCAAAAGGGAATTTTAAAAATAACAAAACATAAAAAAAAATCCTTTATGAGCTTAAATCTTGGTGCAAACAAAATTGCATTTTTCTCAACCCAGCCCTACGATAAAACGTTTTTCAATAAGTACAATGAAGATTTTGGTTTTCAATTGGATTTTTTCGAAACACAACTCAATCAGCAAACAGTAGCTTTAATTGAAGCTTGTGAAATTGTTTGTGTATTTGTAAATGATATTGTAAACGAAACGGTCATTAAACAATTGGCAGAAAAGAATGTCAAAATAATTGCGTTGCGTTGCGCTGGATTTAATAATGTTGATTTAGAAGCAGCTAAAAAGCACAACATCAAAGTTTGTCGTGTTCCAGCGTATTCTCCGCAAGCCGTTGCAGAACATGCTATGGCCATGATTTTGACTTTAAACCGAAAAACACATAAAGCATACAATAGAGTTCGCGAACAAAATTTCTCTTTAAACGGATTATTAGGTTTTGATTTATTCGGAAAAACGATCGGAATTATTGGAACGGGAAATATCGGAAAAGCATTTTCTAAAATTGCATTAGGTTTTGGCTGTAAAGTCTTAGCGTACGATATTGTTGAAAGTGAAGAAATGAAAAAAGATGGCGTTTCTTTTGTGGGCTTAGAAGACATTTTCAAATCAAGTGATATTATTTCGCTTCATTGTCCGTTAAATGATCAGACGAAACATATCATCAATACAACTTCGCTTTCTTTTATGAAAGAAAGTGTAATGATTATCAACACCAGCCGAGGCGGATTAATTGAAACATCATCAGTAATTGAAGGCTTAAAGGAAGGTAAAATTGGTTATCTAGGAATTGACGTTTACGAGCAGGAAGAAAAGTTGTTCTTTAGAGATCTTTCAGCAGATATTATTCAAGATGATGCGATTCAGCGTTTAATGAGTTTTCCGAATGTTTTGGTAACAGCGCATCAGGCGTTTTTCACCAACGAAGCTTTAACGCAAATTGCATTAGTAACTTTCAATAATATTAAATCGCTCTTGGAGCAAAATGATATTGAAAATAACGCAGCATTATTGGTTTAGAAAGTAATATTAAAAGAATCAGATTATGAAAAATAAAGTTCTAATTCTAATCGGAATTCTGTTCTTGTCTTCTTGTCAAAATAAAGAAGAGAAAAAAAATATCATCAAAACGATTGTTCAGGATACTTTATCCAAAACACTCGGCGGAACAGCAGATTTAAGTGAAGTTTCGGAAAAAGATAGCAAAGTAGTAGAATTAATCCAGAAACAACTACAGATTTTATTGAAGAAAGATTTACCTGCAATGACAAAAGAGGATCGTTATTTTTATTATGAAGCGTTCGATTTAAACAGCGATCAAAAAGATGAATATTTTGTTGGTTTCTCCAATTCGTATTTTTGCGGAAGCGGAGGCTGTTCATGCTATATTTTAAACAATGATGGAAGTTTGATAAACAAATTTACGGTAACCGATTTTCCAATTTTGGTTACAACAGAATCTTCAGAGAAATTCTATAATCTTTTAATGAAAAGCGCAGGAACATTCCATCTCATAAAAATGAAAAACGGAAAATATCCATCAAATCCTTCTGTACAAGAAAAATGGAAAGGAGAAGTTCCTAAGGAAAGTACTTCTGTTTTGGATATTCAAGGAAAGACATTGGAGAAGTATTCGTTTTAAATTTATAATATAAATGCAATTCTAAATTAAACCGGACTGAAGTCCGGTCCTACAATATGATTTGTTCCTTCGGAACAGAAAAAGAGCTTTAGCTCATTTATATTGTAGGGCTGGACTTTAGTCCAGTTGACGGTTGATGTTATATTGGCTGTATAAAATATAAATAAAAAACCCGACAGGTTTTTAAAAACCTGTCGGGTTTGGAAAATATTATTAAATCAAATTGAAATTTATCCCACCAATTCCACAAACTTAAACTCGCCTTCAACGACAACTTTTGTCAAACCGTGTTTAGATAAGTTTTTCATAGAAGCATCCCATTTTTTTCCGCTTAAGTTAGCAGAAACTTTAAGTTGAGATAAATCCATTTTGTTTTCGTTTCCTTTTAGTAAAGTAATGATCACTTTTTCTTCTTCAGTCAATTCGATCTGAGCTTGTTTTTTCTCAGGACGCATTTGTGGGAACAATAAAACCTCTTGAATCGAAGCGTTGTTTGTTAAATACATAATCAAACGATCCATTCCAATTCCCATTCCAGAAGTTGGTGGCATACCGTATTCAAGGGCTCTTAAGAAATCCTCGTCGATAATTCCGTTTGCTTCGTCATCACCTTTTGCAGCCAAACGCATTTGATCTTCAAAACGCTCTCTTTGGTCAATTGGGTCATTCAATTCAGAATAAGCATTTGCGATTTCTTTTCCGCAAACCATTAATTCAAAACGCTCCGTCAAATCTGGATTATCGCGGTGCTCTTTACAAAGCGGCGACATTTCTTTTGGATAATCAGTAATGAAAGTTGGCTGAATATAATTTCCTTCACATTTAGCTCCAAAAATCTCATCGATCAATTTTCCTTTACCCATTGTTTCATCAACTTCGATTCCCATTCCGCGAGCTGCTTCAAACAATTCTTGTTCTGTTTTACCAGAAATATCAAAACCAGTAAAATGTTTGATAGAATCAGTCATCGTAACACGAGCGTAAGGCGCTTTAAAGTTGATTTTATGCTCACCAAAAGTAACTTCGCTAGTTCCGTTAACAGCAATTGCGCAATGCTCCAATAAGCCTTCTGCAAATTCCATCATCCAGTTGTAGTCTTTGTAAGCTACATATATTTCCATTGCAGTAAACTCAGGATTATGCGTTCTGTCCATACCTTCGTTACGGAAGTTTCTAGAGAACTCATAAACACCTTCAAATCCACCAACAATTAATCTTTTTAAGTATAACTCGTTTGCAATACGCATGTAAAGCGGAATATCAAGTGAATTATGGTGCGTAATAAATGGTCTTGCCGAAGCACCACCAGGAATTGATTGTAAAACCGGAGTATCAACTTCTAAATATCCTGCGTCGTTAAAATAACCACGCATTGCCGTAAATAACTTAGTACGTTTGATAAAAGTTTCTTTAACCTGCGGATTTACAGTTAAATCTACATAACGCATTCTGTAACGCAATTCAGCATCGTTGAAAGCATCGTGTACATTTCCTTCTTCGTCAACTTTTGGCAATGGTAACGGACGTAATGTTTTACTCAAGAAAGTAAAACCACTCACACGAATACATTTTGCACCCACTTGAGTTGTAAATAATTCACCTTCAATACCAATAAAATCACCTAAATCGGTTAATTTTTTGAAAACCTGATTGTAGAAAGTTTTATCGTCACCTTCGCATAAAACATCACGATTAACGTACAATTGAATACGTCCTTCGCTGTCTTGTAACTCAGCAAAACAAGCTTTACCTTGATCACGAACACTCATTAAACGTCCCGCAACGATCACCTTCTTACCCTCTTCAAACGTTTCCTTTATCTGCTTAGATGTATGATTTACAGGAAAAAGATTAGCCGGATAAGGATTGATTCCTAAGTTGCGTAAGTTCTGAAGTTTTTCTCTTCTAATGATTTCTTGTTCTGATAATGCCATTTTGTGCTATTTTTTTAAGTGTGCAAAGATAAAATTTTTGTTTCAAGTTTCAACTCAAAGTGTTAAGGTTTTTTGCAGCAGAAATTTTCGTTTTTTCAGGAACGTTTTGTCCCGCTATCCATTTCAATCTTTTATGCCGAACCCCGGCACAAAAGGATTTCCATTTCTATCGGGGCTAGATTAGAAGTTTTTGTTTTCAAAAGAAGTTTTAGTTGGAACGCATTGAGTGAAAAAACTTACTATATTAGCCTTCTAGAATCTTTTTAAAACATGAAATATTTATCAGCCTTTCTATTTTTCATTTTATTATCAAGTTGTCAAATTACAGAAACAATTACAATCAATGCAGACGGAAGCGGAAAAGTTGAGGTCGTACAGCTTCGCGAAGAAAATAGTTACATGCAACTGGCTGGAGAAGAATATTCTAAAGAGAATGTTTTTGAAGATACGACTTACGTTTTCAAAGAGTATATAGACAAATACCGTGAAAACTTCTCGAAATATAAACCGGAAGAACAACAATTATTTCAAAAGTATTCGAATGTAAAAGTGCATCTTAAAAAAAGTTCATTCGAAAAAGAATATAAAAATGAATTTTCACTTCATTTTACTAAAGTTTCTGATATTCCAGATTTATACAAAACGGAGAATTATGCGTCAGATATTCAGCATAATTATGCTTTGACTGCCGAAAATCATTATTTCAGAATAGAATATACTTTTGACGGAAAAGTTTTTAAGCGTTCTGTTGTCATTATAAATGAAGTTGAATTTGAAAAAGCAAAAGGCGATTCAGAAAGATTCAAAGCTAAATATGGTGCTTCAAAATTGACACAATCGTATGTTTTAAAATACTATTTTCCCAAAAAAATAAAATCGGTTTCAAATTCAAAAGCAATTATTACTTCAGACCAAAAATCTTTGACTATAGAATTTCAACTTGCAGATTGTTTAAAAGATCCAGAAAGCACAAATTTGGAAGTAATTTTAGATTGAGCTAAGAAGTTTAGCAACTTCGAGGCTTAGTATCTCAGAACCTTAAAAAATAAAAAAGTTCGTATCTTTGATAAAAAAATGTACGACAATGAGATTATACAAATTACTTGGTTTTTGTTTTTTAGTTGCAACGTTAACGAGTTGTACCTTCACTGAAAATATTTACATCAATGACAACGGAAGCGGAAAATTTTCTGTAGACATGGATGGCTCTTCTTTAATGGAAATGGCAGGTGATCAAATTGCAGGGCAAATGGGAGACGATGCAAAAAAAGATATAGACTCGACTTTTACCTTCAAACAATTATTTGAACAGAAAAAAGACAGTATCGCTAAGTTGTCTCCAGAAACTCAAAAAGAACTGAAAAAATTGGAAAACTTTGTAGTTACAACCAAAATGAGTTCAGCAAAAAAACAGTTTTTAATGACTTTAGGAACTGATTTTAAAAATGTAAACGAACTACAAGATATTCTTCAAACTTTAAGTACATTTCAAAAGTTAGAAGGCGGAGCAAATGCTAGTCCGCTTGGAAGTGGGTTTGGAGACAACAATAGTAAATTAAGTTATACTTACGACGGAAAGAAATTTACAAGAAAAGCGACCATCGACCAGCAAAAGCTGGCAGCAAAACCAAAAGATTCTGCTGCAGATATGTCTAAAATGGTTTTTGCTTCTTCTAGTTATGTTGTAAAATATCACTTTCCAAAAAAGATTAAGAAAGTTTCTAATCCAAATGCATTGTTTAGTGACGATCGAAAATCAATTACCATTCAATACACTTTTACGGATTATATGGAGAATCCCGACAAACTTAACTTTGATGTTGAGTTTGAAAAATAATTAAAATGAACAAAAAAATCCAACTTCAGGATCTGGGCAAAAGAGATTATAAATCGACTTGGGAATATCAGGAAGAAATCTTCAAAGACATAGTCGATTTAAAAATCAAGAACAGAAGAGAAGAACTAGATCAGCCAACACCCAATTATTTATTGTTTGTAGAGCATCCGCATGTCTACACTTTAGGTAAAAGCGGCGATTTGGAAAATTTATTATTAAATGAAAAACAACTAGAGGCCAAAGGAGCGACTTTTTACAAAATCAATCGCGGCGGTGATATTACGTATCACGGACCAGGACAAATTGTAGGTTATCCGATTTTGGATTTAGAAAATTTCTTTACCGATATTCACAAATATTTGCGTTTTCTCGAGGAATCAATCATTTTGACTTTGGCTGAGTACGGCTTGGAATCGGGCAGAAGTGAAGGAGAAACGGGAGTTTGGCTTGGCGTTGGAACTCCGTTTGCACGAAAAATTTGTGCAATGGGCGTAAGAGCTTCACGCTGGGTAACCATGCACGGATTTGCTTTAAACGTAAATGTCGATTTAGGTTATTTTGATAATATTATTCCGTGTGGAATTCGCGGAAAAGGCGTTACTTCTTTAAATGTTGAGCTTGGTGTAGAAAAAGTAGACGAAGAAGAAGTCAAAGCAAAAATTATAAAACATTTAAAACAATTGTTCGAAGCAGAATTTGTTTAAATAATCTTCTAAAATACAAACCGTTTCCATTTTCAGGAAACGTTTTTTTTATTTAAAGCTTAAAAAATAAGCCCCTTTCAAACTAATAGCCTTGCTTTACATTTGCAAGAAAGGATTCAAAAATTTAAACAGAAAGCTATTTTTTAATGAAAATGGATTCAAAAAATAGAAAAACTAATTCGTAAGAGTTAAGATTTTGAAAGTATAGCAAATTATAGAACCCATGTAATTGTGTAAACTATTTATGCTAAATTTGAAAACATCGCTATTTATTATTCAATTAAATCTAACCCAATTCCTTATGAGAAAAATCTACTTATTATGTTTCCTTTTTATTCTTAATGGTCTTTTTGCTCAAAAGAAAGATAAATTATATCCAATTGCAGCTTATGAAAAAGTGTGGCAGGAAAAAAATAGTGATACCAGATTGAAAATGATTAAATCGATTTGGTTGGAAGACAGTACTTTCGAAGATCCTTCTGCTTCTATAAAAGGGACAGCGGCATTTAATAATGTAATCAATGAGTTTTATAAAAAATTTCCAGATGCCATTTTTTCATCAGGATCCAAGATCGTAAAAGATAACTATGTGACCTGGGAATGGAAAATTGTCGATGCTAAAAATAAACTGATTATGGGAGGTCGGGAGTTTGCCCGATTAAATGGAAAAGGACAGGTAAGTAAAATTATTAGTTTTTGGGATAAAGATGCAGTTTTGTCTGAAGAGGATCTTTTGAAAAATTTAGAAGCCGATAATTTGAAAGTTGTAGCAAAATATTATGAATGTCTTTTTAAAACAAGAGATTTTGATACAATGGGCGCTTTAATTGCTGATGGAGCAGTTTATAACCAAGCGTCGGGATTACCTTATGGAGGAACTTTTATTGGTTTTGAAGAATGGAAAAAAATGTTTACAAAATCAACTGAATTCTTTGATTTGCAAATAGAAAAAGAACCAACTTATTTTAGTGATGCTTCTAAAAATGAAGTTGTTATTTATTTTACCATAAACTGTAAATCTAAAAAATCTGGAAAATCAATGTCGATGCCAATTTCGGAGCATTTCGATTTGAAAAACGGAAAAATTACAGCGGTAAGACCTTTCTATTACGATACAAAACAATTTGCCGAGTTTTTGAAAAGCAAAAGATAGAATGAGTAGTGATTATTTACTAGTAATTACTGAAAAGTTAAAATGAAAAACGACCTAATTTTAGGTCGTTTTTTTATTCGAAAAAGTTAAGTTCCAATTGTTCGGGTAAAAGCCTGAAACTCATTCGATGGTATTTTGTTGTTCCGAACTCTTTTATCGCTTCGCGATGTTCTTTAGTTGGGTAGCCTTTGTTCTGTTTCCAATTGTACATTGGAAATTCTTCGTGAATTTGATCCATGTATTCATCACGATAAGTTTTTGCTAAAACCGAAGCTGCAGCAATGCTCAGGTATTTTGCGTCACCTTTTATAATGCTCTGATTCGGAATTGATTTTAACAATGCAATTTCATCAGACGTAAATTGTTTTCCAAAAGAGTTTTTAAGTCCAAGTTTTGCGTTTAAAGCGCGATTTCCATCTACTATAATATATTCGGGAACATGTTTGAGTTTTAAAATACATTCCTGCATTCCTTTCATAGAAGCATTTAGAATATTTATTTCATCAATTTCATCAGGAAATAAATGCGTAACAGCAAAACATAAAGCTTCTTTTTCGATAATTGGTCTTAAAAGTGCTCTTGTTCTCTCAGACAATTGTTTACTATCATTTAAGATCTGATTTTCAAAATTTTCCGGAAGTATAATTGCAGCTGCAGTAACAGGTCCAGCCAGACATCCACGACCGGCTTCGTCTGTTCCAGTTTCTAAACTAAATCCGGAGTAATTAAGTTGCAACATGTTTCTTTTTTTTATTAACGCAAATATTGCGTTTTTTTTGAAAGTTATCCAAAAGTAATTTAAAAATAGAAATTTAGTTTTTTGAAAGAGAGAACGATAGAAAAAAATGCAGCAAAGAGTAACTACGGTTTTTTCGATTTTTTTTACTAAGATAATTGCTACATTTTAATTTAAAAATGTCGTCAATATGTAGTCTTTTACCTCTTTAATTTGTTAATTATTTGTTAAAATTGTTAACATATTTTTATGATTAAAATTAAGTATTTTGTTACAAAAAAGCGTCAAAACCATCTGTGTGTTGGTTTTTTACGACCTAATGTTAATGTAGTATTAAAGAAATACAAAGCAAGTGTTAAAATCGCCTTGTAATTTTAAGAAATAATTAAGATGTTTGTCGCCTACTAATTCAAAATTTATAAAAATGAAATTAAAATTACTTTGGATCTATTCGCTATTGATAGCGTTATCTATTCAGTTCTCTTATGCTCAGGAGAGGACTGTTACAGGTGTTGTTTCAGGAGACACCGGAGTTATTCCAGGAGTTAATGTTGTTGTGAAAGGAACAAAAGTTAGTGCGCAAACAGATTTTGACGGGAGTTTCTCTATTAAAGCTAAAACTGGTGACGTACTTCTTTTTTCTTATGTTGGTATGGAGGATATGTCTGCTGTTGTAGGACCGTCATCTACAGTTAGTGTTAAAATGAAAGATACAGGAAAAGCTTTGGAGGAAGTTGTTGTTGTAGCTTATGGTAAAGCAAAGAAAAGTTCTTATACAGGTTCTGCAGTTTCAATTAAAGGTGAAGACTTTGCAAACAGAGCTGCAACAAACGTTTTGTCTGTAATTGAAGGAGCTTCTTCTGGTGTTCAAATTCAGAGTGCATCTGGACAGCCTGGTGCAGCGCCAGCTATCAGAATTCGTGGTTTTAGCTCTATCAACGGATCAAATACGCCATTATATGTTGTAGATGGTGTTCCTTATGCAGGAGATATCAGCAACTTGAATTCTGCCGATATTGAAAGTTTAACAGTACTTAAAGATGCTTCTTCGACTTCTCTATACGGTTCAAAAGCAGCTAATGGTGTTGTAATCATTACTACAAAAACGGGTAAATCAACTCAAGATAAATTCTCTTTAAATGTTAGTCAGGGTATGAGTTCAAGACTTATTAAAGAGTATGAGAGAGTGAATGCTTTTGATTATTATCCTTTAGAGTGGGAAGCAATTAGAAATAGCCGACCAATGGCTACTCAGGCTCAAATCGATGCAGCAAATGCATTTGCTTCTACTAGAGTTCCTGTGGTTTTGGTAACAAATCCATTTAATGTTCCAAACGATAAAATAGTTGGTACAGATGGAAAAATAAACCCAGATGCGAAATTATTATACCCGCAAGATTTAGATTGGGCTGCTCCGTTAGAAAGAGCGGGTGTTCGTCAGAATGTTGATTTTTCTTACCAAGGAAAAAGCGAAAGATCAAATTATTTTGCATCTATTGGTTATGTAAATGAAGAAGGATATGTTCGTAAATCAGATTACGAAAGAATTTCAGCAAGATTAAACCTTAATACATCATTAAAAGAATGGTTTAAAACAGGTGTTAATTTAACAGGTGCTACAACAGATTCTAATTTAGCTGTTGATGGTGTTGATAATACAAGTTCTTTTAACAATCCATTTAGAACAATCAGATACATGGGACCAATTTATCCAGTATATGACCATACTGCAAATGGAGATTATGTTTATGATGCTTTAGGTAATAAAGTGTATTCAACAGTGAGAGGAACAGGAGCTTCTAATGGTAGAAATATCGTTTATGAAACTTTAAATAATACAGATAATACTAAAGGAACTGCTTTATCTGCACGTGCTTATGCTGAAGTTAAATTCTTGAAAGATTTTAAATTTACATTTAATGCGTCTTTGGATAAATCATACAACAATAGAACGTATACTTATAATACTGAAATTGGAGATGGAGCGCCAACTGGATTAATCTCTAAAGAAGATAGAATTATTACAGGAGTTACTTATAACCAATTATTGAATTATGACAAGAAAATTGGAAATCATAACATTTCTGTTTTACTTGGTCATGAGAGTTTTGATTATGAAAGAAATTGGCTTACAGGTACAAAAACAGGTCAAGTTTCTCCTGATAATCCAGAATTTATTAACTACGCAACTACTACAGATTTAACGTCTTACACTAGAAATTATGGAACAGAATCTTATTTCTCAAGAGTAGGATATGACTATAGTGACAAATATATTCTTTCTGGTTCTTTTAGAAGAGATGGATCTTCAAAATTTGCAAAAGATAACCGTTGGGGTAACTTTTGGTCATTAGGAGCTGCATGGGTTCTTACAAGAGAAAATTTCTTACAGAATGTAGGTTGGTTAAATGAACTTAAATTAAGAGCTTCTACAGGACAAGTAGGTAATGATTCTCATACTAGTTTTGATGGATTAAGCTATTATGCTAGTTTGCCAACATTTAGTTTAGGATATGATAATGGTAGCGAAGGTGGAGTTGTAACAAATGCTTCTGGTGCTGCAGATTTACAGTGGGAAAAAAATACGCAAAGAGATATTGCTGTTGAGTTTGGATTATTTAAAAACAGACTTAGAGGTAGTGTTGAGTATTATAACAGAAAAACAGATGGTTTAATTTTTACAGTACCAAATCCATTGTCATCAGGTCTTGATAACAGAATCGAGAATATTGGATCTATGATAAACAGAGGTATTGAGGTTTCAGTAGACGGTCTTGTTGTAAAAACAAACGATTTTGCTTGGGGATTAAATGTTAACGCTTCAACAATTGAAAATGAGATTACAAGTTTACCTCAAAAAGAAATTATCAATGGAACTAAAAAATTAATGGTTGGACAATCTATGTACGACTACTGGTTGAGAGACTGGTACGGTGTAGATTCAGCTGATGGATATGCTTTGTATGTTTCAGATCCAGCTTTAATTGTTGCAGGAGATGCTACTCAAAGAGTTGTTAACGGAGTAAATGTAACAACAGACCAAAATAAAGCGTTATATCACTATGCAGGTTCTGCAATCCCTGATTTATACGGAAGTTTTGGAACTAATGTAGAGTACAAAGGTTTAAGATTAGAAGTTTTATTTTCTTACCAAATTGGTGGTTTGATGTATGATAGTAACTATGCTGCTTTGATGCACACAGGTAACAATTACGGATCTGCTTTGAGTGTTGATGCTTTAAACAGATGGCAAAAACCTGGAGATATTACAGATGTACCAAGAATGGATATTAACAGAAATACACAATCAACTGCAGCTTCTGACAGATGGTTAATTGGTTCAGATCATGTTTCTCTAAGACAAGTTAATTTATCTTATAAAATGCCTGCTAGTTTAATTTCAAAATTAGGAGTAGATAATGCTACTTTATATGCAAATGGTGAAAATTTAATGTTATTCACTAAACGTCAAGGAATGGATCCAAGTCAAACTTTTAATGGAACAACTCAAAACAGATATACTCCTTCAAGAGTTATTACTTTAGGTTTGAACTTAAACTTTTAAAAAAATACAATATGAAATCAAATTATATAAAACAGATATTTATAGCATTATCATTAGTATTGCTATCCTCTTGCTCGGACGATTTTCTGGATAAAACACCAACAGAGTATATCGATTATGATGGCGCTACTAAAACGACAGATAATTTAATGACTCTTTTAAATGGTATTCATAGATCTTTGTATGTTAGATATGAATCTAATCAAAATGAGAATGGACTTGGGAGTTTGATGCAACAGGTTGATATTGCAGGAGATGATATTGTTTATCCAGTAACTAACGGTTGGTTTTTACAGATTTATAACTGGAATGGTCAAGCAAACGAGAATGCACAGGACATTAGATTTCCTTACAGAACGTATTATAGAATAATTAGAAATGCAAACACGATTATTAATGCGACTGATGCTGCTGTAGGTTCAGATGCAGATAAGAAAATTGTAAAAGGTCAGGCGTTATTATATAGAGCTTTCTCTCACTATCAATTGGTGCAATTATTTGGTAAGAGATATGTAAACGGAACTACAAATTCTCAACTTGGTGTGCCAATTATTTTAACAGTTGGTAATGAAAATCATGCTCGTAACACAGTTGAAGAAGTATATGCTCAAATCAATAAGGATTTAGATGAGGCTAACGTTTTATTGGTTGGTTATACAAAACCTAATAATTCACATTTAAATTTAAAAGTTGCTCAAGGTTTAAAAGCTAGAGTTGCTTTAACTCAAGGAAATTGGGCTATTGCAGCAGACTATGCAGCTAAAGCGAAAACAGGTATCACTTTGATGAGTACTACCGAATATGTAAAAGGATTTAACGATTTTAACAATGTAGAGTGGATGTGGGGAAGCCACATTAATGAAGTTCAAACTGATTACTTTGGAAACTTTGGGGCTTATATGTCTAGAAACTATAACTCAACAGTTATTCGTTCTTGTCCAAAAGCAATCAACAGTAAACTTTATAATTTGATTCCAGCTACAGATGTGCGTTCTACACTATTTGATAAAACAGGTAGGCATACTGCGTTAAACTTGCCATCTACATATGCTAAATTTGCTTATACAAGTCAGAAATTTTTATCTTTAAGTACTGGTGACAGTAGATGTGATATTCCTTACATGCGTGTTGCTGAAATGTACCTTATTGAGGCAGAGGCAAAAGCTAGATTAGGACAAGCAGATGCTAATACTGTATTGTTTACATTAGTAAAAAGTAGAAACCCTTCATACGTTTTATCTACAAATGTAGGTCAGGCTTTAGTTGATGAAATTTTGTTTCAGAGAAGAATTGAATTATGGGGTGAAGGCTTTAGATTTTATGACTTAAAGAGAACAAATTCTGCCCTTGACAGATCTGGTGCAAATCATGATACAGCAATTACAGCTGGTGTTATCAATGTTCCTGCAACAGACAAAAGATGGCAGTGGTTGATTCCTAGAGCAGAAATCAATGCAAATCCATTAATTCAGCAAAACGATCTATAAATGGTAATTTAAATTAAGGAGATTAAAAGTCTTAAAACTTAATTTTTTCTTACACGAAATAATAATTATTTTGATTTTTTGAAAGCCCCGTACACTTTAGTGTGCGGGGTTTTCGTTTCAAAAGATCGAAAATTTTGTCATTTTATATTATATATTATGTTTTTTCGTTTATACGTTTTTATCTTTTACCTTTGCTCAACAAATTTTGTCAAAATAAATTTATACAAAGCCATCAAATGAGAATATTCATTTTTCTATATCTATTAGTTGTACCAACTTTATTGTTTTCTCAAGAAAAAAAAACTGCCGCTCCTAAGAAGGATTTAGATATGAATACGGAATATTCTAGTATTACTGATACCGTAAAAAAGAAAAAACAAAAAATAGCAACAATAGATCAGTATAAGATTGTTACGTTAGAACATGACACTATTTATGCTGATACTTCATTGACTATTAAAAGTGCTTACAGACAGAACCATCTTAGAAAAGATCTTTTCGGACTTTTAGAACTACCCAATATTGGCCAACCAATAAGTACCGTTCAATATAGCTTAACAAGTTTTTCTCCTTATCCAGAAATTGGATTTACAGGAAAACATTCCGTTTACATGCAAGCAGATCAAATTAGATATTATTCTGCAGCAACACCTTTTACAGAGTTGTTTTTTAATACAACAATTAATAAAGGACAAAACGTAGATTCGTTTATTACTTTAAATACATCTAAAAATCTTAACCTTTCGATTGCTTACAGAGGTTTAAGATCAGAGGGTGATTATATCAATCAATTGGTAAGCGCCGGAAATTTTAGATTTACAACCAGTTATGCAACCACAACCAGGCGTTATGCTCTTAACGCGCATTTTGCAAATCAGGATGTTATGAACGAAGAAAATGGAGGTATTACAAATGTTTCCAATTTTGAAAGTAATGACCCAGATTTTAAAAATCGCCAAAGATTACAAGTTTATTTAACCGATGCTGAATCTCTTTTGAAGGGAAAAAGATTGTTTTTTGATCATGCATTTAGAGTTAATCCAACCGATGGCAGTAATAATTTGTACATAACACATCAGTTTAATTACGAGTACAAAAATTATCAATACAAACAGGCAACTGTAGCTTCTTCTATTACCGATGAGAACAATGTAACTACAACAGTGAATCGTTTTGGAGATTCTTACGTAGCGAGCGGAATCAATGATCAGACAAGATATCAAAGACTTTATAATAAAGTAGGAGCTGCTTACGAAAATTCGCTATTAGGAAAGTTTAACTTTTTTATAGACGATTACAGATCAAATTACAAATACGATAGAGTTATCGTTGATGCTTCTGGTAATGCTATTCCTGCCAATTTGTACATGCAATTTAATAATGTTGGAGGAGAATACGAATATCAAAAAAACAAATGGAACGGTAGATTTTTATACTCAAGATCAATCACCAATCAGTCGCTTTCTAATTTAGATGCCAAATTAAGATATGATCTGAATGATAAAATTAAGTTTGATTTTAGATATCGTAACATCAATAAATTGCCGAACAATACCTATAATTTGTATCAAAGTAGTTGGTTAGAATACAATTGGTCTAATGATTTTAAAAACGAAAAAATAAATTCGCTTAGCGCCGAAATTCAAACGCCTTGGTTGACAGGACAAGTTCAATATACAGTATTGAAAGATCATTTATATTTTGCTAACGATACTGCAGTAGCGCCAGTTGCAAATGTTCAAATTATCGCACCTTATCAATATGGAAACACAATTAATTATTTGGAAATAAAAGCGAGTAAAGAATTTAAATTTGGACCTTTTGCGTTAGATAATACACTTTTATATCAAAAAGTAGATCAAAGTGATTTGATTTTAAATGTGCCTGATTTTGTAACAAGAAATACTTTTTACTACTCAGGTCACTTCTTTAAAAAAGCTTTATTCATGCAAACGGGTATTGTCTTTAATTATCTAACCAAATATTATGGAGATGATTACAATCCTGTTATTGCAGAGTTTTTTGTACAGCAAGACAAAAAGATTGGTGGATTTGGAACATTCGATTTGTTTGTGAATGCAAGGATTCGTCAGACTCGTTTTTATTTAAAAGCAGAGCATCTAAATGCGCTTTTTTCTCAAAGCAATTACTATTCAACTCCTAATATGCCTTACCGTGATTTTGTATTGCGTTTTGGTTTAGTTTGGAACTTCTTCCAATAAAAGAAGGATTTTATTCGAACCACATATTAAACTTAAATAAAAATGGACTTTTCAAATAATATTTTAGAAACAATTGGTAACACACCATTGGTAAAGCTCAACAAAATTGTTGCTGAAATTGATGCGTTAGTATTGGCAAAAGTCGAAACCTTTAATCCTGGTAATTCTGTAAAAGACAGAATGGCCGTAAAAATGATTGAAGATGCTGAGGCTGATGGCCGATTGAAACCTGGAGGAACTATCATTGAAGGAA
This sequence comes from Flavobacterium potami, assembly GCF_020026915.1. GTDB lineage: Bacteria > Bacteroidota > Bacteroidia > Flavobacteriales > Flavobacteriaceae > Flavobacterium > Flavobacterium potami. The sequence continues at coordinate 340,728 of NZ_JAINUY010000007.1, forward strand.
CTTCGGGAAATACAGGTATGGGATTGGCTCTTGTAGCTATAGTAAAAGGATACAAGTTAATTTGTGTTATCTCAGATAAACAATCTAAAGAAAAGATGGATATTCTTCGTGCAGTTGGAGCAAAAGTTGTTGTTTGCCCAACAGATGTTGAACCTTCAGATCCTCGTTCTTATTATTCGGTTTCAAAACGTCTTGCAGAAGAAACACCAAATTCTTGGTACGTTAATCAATATGATAATATGTCAAATTCTTTGGCGCATTATGAGCAGACGGGACCAGAAATCTGGAAACAAACAGAAGGTAAAATTACACATTTTGTTGTAGGTGTTGGAACAGGAGGAACAATCTCCGGAGTTGGAAAATATCTAAAAGAGAAAAATCCAAATATTAAAATCTGGGGAATCGACACGTATGGTTCTGTTTTCAAAAAATACCATGAAACAGGAATTTTTGATGAAAATGAAATCTACTCCTATATTACAGAAGGAATAGGAGAAGATATCTTGCCTAAAAATGTTGATTTTTCTCTGATCGACGGTTTTACAAAAGTGACAGATAAAGACGCAGCAGTTTATACTAGAAAAATTGCACTTGAAGAGGCTATTTTTGTTGGAAACTCTGCTGGAGCTTGTATAAAAGGTCTTTTGCAGCTAAAAGAACATTTTAAACCTGAAGATGTTGTTGTGGTGCTTTTTCATGATTCTGGAAGTCGTTATGTTGGTAAAATGTTTAATGATGACTGGATGCGTGAACGTGGTTTCTTAGAAGAAAACGTAACTAAAGCAGAAGATGTAATCAAAGACCATATTGACAAAGAATTAATTGTGGTTCGTACAGAAGAATTGGTTTCGCACGCAATTGAACGCATGCGTAAATACAAAATTTCGCAAATTCCAGTTGTTGATATAAATGGATTTGTTGGCTCTGTTGACGAAACAGATTTGTTTAGAAGCTATGTTGAAGACAAAAATGTTGCCGAAAAACCAATTAAAGAGGTAATGGGAAAACCTTTTCCAATTGTCAGATTAGGAACTCCAATCGAGGAAGTTTCTAAATTATTCTCAAAAGAAAATGATGCGGTTTTAGTAGATTTAGAAAATGGACATCATCATATTATTACAAAATATGACATTATTGGTTCAATAAAATAAGCCTTTCCCAAATAAACGAATCCATAAATCTAGTCGTCTTCAGGATTAGATTTGTGGATTTGTCTTTTTAAAAATATAAAATGAATTTTACAGCTATTGATTTTGAAACAGCGACAGGACATCATCCGTGCTCAGTCGGAATTGTTACCGTCGAAAACGGAGTAATCGTTGACGAATTTGTTTCTTTGATTAAACCACCAAATAATGAATATAATCCGTTTACGATTCGTGTTCACGGAATTTATCCAAAAGATACTGTCAATGCAAAATCTTTCTTTCAAATATATCCAGAAATTGAAAAGAGATTAAAAAATCGCGTTGTCGTAGCTCATAACGAAAGTTTTGATAGAAATGTCTTAATGAAGACAATGTTGCTGCATGGCTTAAATTATGAAGATTTAAATATTGCAGCAAAATGGGAGTGTACAGTCAAAATTTATAAAGCAAAAGGTTTCAAACCCACAAAATTAAGTGATTGCTGTAAGGAAATGAATATTCAGCTAAATCATCATGAGGCATTATCAGATGCTCGAGCCTGCGCAAAACTTTATATGCTTCGATAAATAATTTATTTTTGTAAGAATAATTGTAATTTTTTATTATTTTAGATGGTATAAATAAAGTCTAAAATGAAAGAAGATTTTCTTCATTATCTCTGGAAATTCAGGAAGTTTAATGCCTTGAATTTAAAAACTGCACAGAATGAGTTAATTACCATAATAAAAACGGGTGATTATTTGGAGCTTTCCGGTCCCGATTTTTTTAATGCTCATATTAAAATCGAAGATCAAAAATGGGCTGGCAATATCGAAATTCATTTAAAATCTTCTGATTGGTATTTGCACAATCATGAAAAAGATCCTGCTTATGAAAATGTCATTCTCCATGTAGTATGGGAGAATGATGCGCCAATCTATAGAAAAAACAATACCGAAATTCCTGTTTTGGTTCTTAAAGATTATGTGTCAAAAGAAATAATAGAAAGCTATAATGCATTGGTATCTCCAAAAACATGGATTTCCTGCGAAAAACAAATAAAAGAAATTGACACTTTTGTTTTCAATAATTGGCAGGAAAGATTGTTTTTTGAAAGATTGGAGCGTAAATCGAAATTTATTTTTGAAATTGTAGAAGAAACCAATCAAGATTGGGAAGCGGTTTTATTTTATCTGCTAGCAAAGAATTTTGGATTAAATACAAATGGGAATTCTTTTTTGCAGATTGCAAAAGCAATTCCGTTCTCTATCATCAGAAAAGAAAGTTTTGAATATGAAAACTTAGAGGCATTGTTTTTTGGAACCGCTGGCTTATTGGATGTCGAAAAAGAAGATATTTATTTTAAAGATCTAAAGTTTAGGTATTTCTATTTGCTGCACAAATATCAATTGGAGAAAAACTATGTTGATCCGGTTCAGTTTTTCAAACTCAGACCTGATAATTTTCCAACAATTAGACTTTCTCAGTTGGCTGGTTTGTATCATAAATATCAAAATTTATTCTCTAAAATAATTGATTTAAAATCGGTTAAAAATGTTTATGACGTTCTAAATGTTTCTGCGAGTTTATATTGGTCTAATCATTATCAGTTTGATAAAGAGAGTTCTAAGAAATCAAAAACATTGTCAAAATCATTTATAGATTTGGTGATCATTAATACGATAATTCCGCTCCAGTTCGCTTATGCAAGTATCATGGGGGAATCTGTTGAAGAGGATTTAATTGATTTTATGAAAGAAGTTGCATCAGAAAAAAATGCGACTATTGACAAGTTTAATTCGTTTGGAATTAACTCAAAAAATGCATTTGAGAGTCAGACTTTACTTGAGTTAAAGAAGGAGTATTGTAGTCAAAGAGCTTGCTTAAAATGTGCTTTAGGGTTGGAGTTGCTTAAAAATAATTAGATAATTTGTACTTTTGTGTAATCTAAAATCTAAATTAAAGATGTCAGCAATTTTAAGATTAAAATTCTTTTTCGAAAAATACGGTTTTCATGTTTCATCAAGACTGGCAGATAAACTCGGGATGCGTGTAACAAGCGTAAGGCTGTTTTTTATCTATATCTCTTTTGTTACAGCAGGACTGGGATTTGGAGTTTATTTGACGCTTGCTTTCTGGATAAGACTAAAAGATTTAATTCGTTCAAAAAGAACATCAGTATTCGATTTATAAAAAAGAAATAAAAAAAACCTGTTCAAATGCTGAACAGGTTTTTTATTTTTAAAGAAGATCTTTTAGATTTCTTCCGTTGTTTCGTTTTCAAGATTGTTAAGTTTCGCTCTATTCTTACTGTAAGCAAAATAAACGATAATACCTAAAGTTCCCCAACATAAGAAAGCAATCCAAGTATCGTGTCTTACCTGAGTCATTAGGAATAAATTGAAGGATACACCTAAAGTTCCAACTAAATAAACAGCAGGAGTCTTATAGTGTCTTTCCAATTCTGGTTTTTTGTATCTCAATATCATTACGGCAACGCAAACCATTCCAAATGCTAATAATGTTCCCATACTACACATTTCACTTACTTTTTCAATAGGAGTAAGCGCTGCAACAATAGAAATAATTGTTCCTACCAAGAATGTACTTTTGTATGGAGTTTTAAATGTTGTGTGTAGTTTGCTAAAAAATGGAGGAAGTAATCCGTCTCTAGACATTCCTAAGAAAATACGAGTTTGCCCTAACATCATTACAAGCATTACTGATGTTAAACCAGCAGTTGCGGCAATTGTAATGATAAATACAGCCCAAGTTAAACCATTTTCGCTAAAGGCAGAAGCTACAGGAGCCGCTTTATCCAATTGGTCATAATGAACCATTCCAGTTAACACTAACGAAACAAGAATGTAAAGAATCGTACAGATTACCAATGAAGCAATAATAGCAAAAGGAACATCTTTTTTAGGATTGATCGCTTCTCCAGCTTGAGTAGAAACAGCATCAAAACCGATATAAGCAAAGAATACTATAGTTGCTGCAGTTAGTACACCACCAAATCCAAAATTCATTTTTCCTGTAGCATTTCCAAGCGAATCTAGTGCAGGAACTTCTGTAGGAATAAATGGATGCCAGTTTTCTGTGTTGATATAAAAAGCACCGCAAATAATTACAAAAAGTACAACTGCAATTTTAACAATTACAATGATGTTATTTGTACTTGCAGCTTCTTTAATTCCTTTTACAAGAATTGCAGTTACAATCCATGTAATTATAAAAGCAGGTAAGTTAAATGCAAATGTTGGAATGTCAATTAAATCAGCAGGAAAAGCTTTGTTGTGTTCGATGATTTTTTCGGTAGCAGTATGAAGATCATTGCAGAGATAAATAGGAATATTGATTCCAAACAAATGAAGCAGTTTGACAAAATAACCGCTCCAGGCGACTGCAACTGTAGTGGCCCCCATCATATATTCCAGAATTAAATTCCAGCCAATGAACCAGGCAAAAATCTCACCAATTGTACCGTAAGCATACGCATAAGCAGATCCTTCTACTGGTAATACTGAAGCAAATTCAGCATAACAAAGAGAAGCAAACAAACAGCCTATACCTGCGATAACAAATGATAGAGCCAAAGCTGGACCTGCATAATCGTGAGCTGCGATCCCTGTTAAAGTGAAAATTCCTCCACCTATGATTGCTCCAATTCCTAATGAGGTCAATCCCCATCTGGTAAGGACTCTCTTTAAATCACTTTTTTTCATATCAGCCTCAAAGGCAGATATTGGTTTAACTCTCCAAATTGACATACTATTTTATTGGTTTATTTGTTATTAAGTGCCAAATGTATTGTTTTTTGTAAAAAATAAAAACATTTATCATGTTTTAAGTTATAAAAACTTTAATTTTTTTACAGTACTCGCAGGAAAGTTTCTTTAAGTATTGACATTCATTAAATTAATTGCTCTTTTATAAAAGATTCAATAATTTTTTGAAAACTACTTTTCTTACTAATTTTCTTTGATAAATTTGAGAGTTTTTTCCTTCTTTTTTATTTTAAACTTTTTTCATGATGAACTTTATCAAATATTTACATTTTACAAAATACCAGAGAACAAGTATTTTTTTGTTTTTCATTATCATAATCGGTTTGCAGGTATTTTATTTAATGATAGACTTTGATGCTTCTGAAAACGTGGATTACAAAAATGAGCAATGGAGTGCTTTTCAATCTGAAGTGGATGAATTAAAATTGGATAAACAAAATACGAAAACGGGTAATTATCTGTTCAATCCCAATTTTATTTCTGATTATAAAGGATATAAACTAGGTATGTCTGTTGAAGAAATTGATCGTTTGATGCGATTTCGTAAGGAAAATAAATATGTGAATTCTCCAGAAGAATTTCAGAAAATTACGGGAATTTCCGATTCGTTGTTAAATAAGATGGCGCCATTGTTTAAATTTCCAAACTGGACCCAGCAGAAAACTAATTTTAAGTCTCAAAAAGCAGACTTTGTTAAGAAGGACTTTTTGAAAAAAGAAAAGATTGAGGTTTTGGATATAAATCAGGCGACTCAAGAAGATTTAATGAAGTTGTATGGAATTGGAGAAGGATTGTCGTCCCGAATATTAAAACAAAAAGAGATTTTAGGCTACTTTGTGTCAATGGAGCAAATGAAGGATATTTGGGGGCTATCACCAGAAGTTATAAATGAATTAAACAGCCATTTTAAAGTGGTGATTCCTTCTACAGTAAAGAAAATAAATGTGAATGATGCTTCTTTAAAAGAATTGTCTCAATTTTCATATTTCAAATATGCGGTGGCAAAACAGATTGTAACCTACAGAAGTATGAATGGAAATTTTAATAATATTGAGGATTTGGCAAAAATTAAAGATTTTCCTGTAGAAAAAGCAAAAATAATTAGTTTATATTTGGAGTTCTAAAAAGAGCTTAACTAATGAACTTTGATTACAACGAAACGCAAATAATGATTGCACAGTCTATAAAAGATTTTGCAGAAAAAAATATTAAGCCTTTTATAATGGAATGGGATGAAGCGCAAATTTTCCCTATTCCTTTATTTAAGCAACTTGGCGAAATGGGCTTCATGGGGGTTTTAGTTCCAGAAGAATATGGAGGTTCGGGTTTAGGGTATCACGAATATGTTACAGTTATTGAAGAAATTTCGAAAGTAGATCCTTCTATAGGTTTATCGGTTGCGGCACATAATTCTTTATGTACAAATCATATTCTAACTTTTGGAAATGAAGAACAAAAGAGAAAATGGCTCCCAAAGCTTGCAACAGCTGAATGTATTGGTGCTTGGGGGCTAACAGAACACAACACAGGATCGGATGCTGGAGGGATGAACACAACAGCTGTTAAAGATGGAGATCATTGGGTTGTGAATGGTGCAAAAAATTTTATAACACATGCTATTTCGGGAGATATAGCTGTTGTTGTTGTTCGAACTGGTGAAAAAGGTGATTCAAAAGGAATGACTGCTTTTGTATTCGAAAAAGGAATGAAAGGATTTTCATCGGGCAAAAAAGAAAATAAGCTGGGTATGAGAGCAAGCGAAACTGCTGAACTTGTTTTTGATAATTGCCGTGTTCCAGATGAAAACAGACTTGGTGAAGTAGGACAAGGTTTTGTTCAGGCAATGAAAATTCTCGATGGAGGAAGAATCTCTATTGGGGCATTGTCTTTAGGAATTTCAAAAGGGGCTTATGAAGCGGCATTGAAATATTCAAAAGAAAGACATCAGTTTGGTCAACCAATCAGTAATTTTCAAGGAATTTCTTTTAAATTAGCAGATATGGCAACAGAAATCGAAGCTTCTGAGTTGTTGTTGCATAAAGCTGCTTTTTTAAAACAAAAACATAAACCGGTTACTACTTCTGGCGCAATGGCAAAAATGTATGCTTCTGAAGCTTGCGTTAAAATTGCCAATGATGCGGTTCAGATTCATGGCGGATATGGGTATACAAAAGATTATCCGGTAGAAAAATTTTATAGAGATTCGAAACTGTGTACCATAGGAGAAGGAACCACTGAAATTCAAAAACTGGTTATTTCTAGAAATTTACTAAAAGAATAAAGTGTAATTTTATAAGTTTAAAAAACTCTTTTTGATTTTTTTGAAAAATAATTTGCGATTTATAATTGATAATTAATAATTAATAATTACTTTTGCAGCCTTAACGAGAGGAGGTGTCTATATTATGTTAATTATACCAATTAAAGACGGAGAAAATATCGATAGAGCATTAAAGCGCTATAAAAGAAAATTTGATAAAACAGGAACTGTTCGTCAATTAAGAGCACGTACTGCTTTTATTAAGCCTTCTGTTATCAAAAGAGCTCAAATTCAAAAAGCTGCTTACATTCAAGGTTTGAAAGATAGCTTAGAAAGTTAATATTAGCTTTTCAAAAATAATTACCGTTAGCGGTCAAAATGTTTTAATTTTGATGCTAACGGTTTTTTTATGCTTAATTTTGAGATATTTTATTTTTTATGAAAACGAATAAAGAGGCTTTTGGTGATTATCTTTTGTTGGAGAAAAAGTATTCTGTTCATACGGCTAATGCTTATTTGAATGATTTGATGGCGTTTGAGATTTTTGTAAAAGAAAATTTTGAGCAAGATTGTATCGATAATGTAAATTATAGTCAAATTAGGAGGTGGATTGTTTTCTTGGTGGATCAAAATATTTCAAATGTATCTGTGAATAGGAAAATGGCTTCCTTGAAAGCTTTTTATAAGTTTCTTTTAAAGTCGAAGCAGATTGAGGTGAATCCTATGTTGAAGCATAAATCTCTGAAAACTCCGAAGGTAGTTCAAGTTCCTTTTTCGGAAAAAGAGTTGAAGGATTTGTTAGGTCAGATTGAGGATTCTGTTGGTTTTGAAGAGGTGCGCGATAAGTTGATTGTTGAGATGTTTTATGTGACGGGAATGCGTCGTGCAGAATTGATTCATTTGATGATTAAAAATGTAGATCGCTCGACAGGTATTATAAAGGTTTTGGGAAAGAGAAACAAAGAGAGGTTGATTCCGATTTTGCCAATTATTGAAAATCAGATCGACTTATATATAAAGGAGAGGGGTAGTTTGGAAAATTTAACTGATTCGGATTATTTCTTTGTTTCGAAAAAAGGATTAAAATTGAGTGAATCTTTTGTTTATCGTTTAATAAATTCATACTTTAGTAGGGTCTCAGAAAAGGTGAAAAAAAGTCCGCATGTGCTTCGTCATACTTTTGCAACTCACTTGTTGAATAATGGGGCAGATTTGAATTCAGTTAAGGAGTTATTAGGGCATTCTAGTTTGGCGTCTACACAAGTTTATACTCATAATAGTTTGGCGGAGCTTAAAAAAGTATATATTGATGCACATCCGCGGAATAAGTAGTAATTTCAAAGTGTTAATCCTAAAATTTTTATTATGAAGGTAGATGTTCATGCAGTTAACTTTACTGTTGACAGAAAATTGGTCGATTTTATTCAGGAGAGAATGGATAAGTTGGAAAAATACTACGATCGTGTGGTTTCATCGGATGTTTTTTTAAAAGTTGAAAGAACGAGTGATAAGGAAAATAAAGCGGTTGAGATTAAGATTAATGTTCCTGGTGATGACTTTTTGGTAAAAAAACAGTGTAAGACATTTGAAGAGGCTGTGGAGCTTTCGGCAGAATCTTTAGAACGTTTGCTTGTAAAAAGGAAAGAAAAAATAAGAGCGCACATTTAATTGAAATTTTTTTTAAAAAATGTTTTGATTAAAAGATAAAATAGCTACATTTGCAGTCCGTTAGAAATAGCGGACTTTTTTAATGTATTCGCCGATGTAGCTCAGCTGGCTAGAGCAGCTGATTTGTAATCAGCAGGTCGTGGGTTCGAGTCCCTCTATCGGCTCAATAATTTCCAAATACGATTTGGAAATTGGTTCTTTAAAATAATGGAATTTTAAAATTAGGGGAGATACTCAAGCGGCCAACGAGGGCAGACTGTAAATCTGCTGTGTGAACTTCGCAGGTTCGAATCCTGCTCTCCCCACTAAAAAGAAGTTGGGATTTTAGATTGTAGGTTTTGGATTAATAAAATCTAAAATTTAAAATCTGAATTCTAAAATCAGAACTCTCTGCCGGTGTAGCTCAGGGGTAGAGTGCTTCCTTGGTAAGGAAGAGGTCTCGGGTTCAAATCCCGACATTGGCTCAAGTAAGTAGGAAATTGAAAATTAATATATAACTAAGATTAAAAATTAAGTAAAATGGCAAAGGAGAATTTTAATCGTTCCAAACCGCACTTAAACATAGGTACAATTGGACACGTAGATCACGGAAAAACTACATTAACTGCTGCAATTACAAAAGTATTGTCAGATGCTGGTTACTGTCAAGCAAAATCGTTTGATCAAATCGATAACGCTCCAGAGGAGAAAGAAAGAGGTATTACTATTAATACATCACACGTAGAGTACGAAACTGCTAACCGTCACTACGCTCACGTTGACTGTCCAGGTCACGCGGATTACGTTAAGAACATGGTTACTGGTGCTGCTCAAATGGACGGTGCTATCTTAGTAGTTGCTGCTACAGATGGTCCAATGCCACAAACTCGTGAGCACATCCTTTTAGGACGTCAGGTTGGTATTCCAAGAATCGTTGTTTTTATGAACAAAGTGGATATGGTTGATGATGCTGAGTTATTAGAGCTTGTTGAAATGGAAATTAGAGATTTATTATCTTTCTACGAATATGATGGAGATAATGGTCCTGTAGTTCAAGGTTCTGCTTTAGGAGGATTAAACAATGATCCAAACTGGGTACCTAAAATTATCGAATTAATGGATGCAGTTGATGCTTGGATCGAAGAGCCAGTACGTGACGTTGCTAAACCATTCTTGATGCCAGTTGAGGACGTATTTACAATTACAGGTCGTGGAACTGTTGCTACAGGTCGTATCGAAACTGGAGTTGCTAATACTGGAGATCCTGTTGAAATCATTGGTATGGGAGCTGAAAAATTAACTTCTACTATTACAGGAGTTGAGATGTTTCGTAAAATCCTTGATAGAGGTGAAGCTGGAGATAACGTAGGTTTATTGTTAAGAGGTATTGATAAAGCTGATATCAAAAGAGGTATGGTTATCATTAAGCCAGGTTCAGTAAAACCACACGCTAAATTCAAAGCAGAGGTTTATATCTTGAAAAAAGAAGAAGGTGGACGTCACACTCCATTCCACAATAACTACCGTCCACAGTTCTACGTACGTACAACTGACGTAACAGGAGTTATTTCTTTACCAGCAGGTGTAGAGATGGTAATGCCAGGTGATAACTTAACTATCGAGGTTGCTTTATTAAGCCCAATCGCTATGAACGTAGGTTTACGTTTCGCTATCCGTGAGGGTGGTAGAACAGTTGGTGCTGGTCAGGTTACTGAAATTGTAGAGTAATTCTATTAAAATAAATAAAAAGCCAGTGATTATTTTTTTAATCACTGGCTTTAATTACGGGCGTAGTTCAAGGGTAGAATAGCGGTCTCCAAAACCGTTGATGGGGGTTCGAATCCCTCCGCCCGTGCAATAAAAAATATATCAAATGACAAAAGTTACTAATTATTTATCAGAGGCTTTCGAAGAGTTAAAGTCAAATGTTACTTGGCCAGCTTGGGCTGAAGTACAAAAATTAACAATTGTTGTGGCTGTATTTTCGATCTTATTCGCTTTGGCAACTTGGGGAGTAGACGAATTTTTTGCAAAAGCTTTGGCTGGATTTTTTAACTGGTTAAAAGGATAATTTTTTTTGTGATGGCAGATAATAATGTGAAAAAATGGTACGTAGTTAGAGCGGTTAGTGGTCAAGAGAATAAAGTGAAAGCTTATATCGAGACTGAGATTGCAAGATTAGGTATGGAGGATTATGTTTCTCAGGTTTTAGTTCCTACAGAAAAAGTAGTTACTGTAAAAGATGGGAAAAAATCATCTAAGGATAAAGTGTATTTTCCTGGATATGTTATGATCGAAGCTAACTTAGTTGGTGAGATTCCTCATATTATTAAGTCGATTACTAGTGTTATTGGATTTTTGGGAGAAACTAAAGGCGGAGAACCTGTTCCTTTAAGACTTTCTGAAGTAAACCGTATGTTAGGTAAGGTAGATGAATTAGCTGTAAATACAGATACTCGTTCTATTCCTTTTAGTGTTGGTGAAACGGTTAAGGTTATTGATGGACCTTTTAACGGATTTAATGGATCTGTTGAGAAAATCAATGAAGAGAAGCGTAAACTTGAGGTAATGGTTAAGATTTTCGGAAGAAAGACTCCATTAGAATTGAGTTTTATGCAAGTAGAAAAAGTATAATTTTTTGTTACACTATAATAAACCATTGTAATCGCTTCCATTGATTACAGTGTTAAATTTTTTAAAAATGGCTAAAGAAATTAGTAAGGTAGTTAAACTACAAGTTAAGGGAGGTGCTGCGAACCCGTCGCCACCGGTTGGACCTGCTTTAGGAGCTGCTGGGGTTAACATCATGGAGTTTTGTAAGCAATTTAATGCTAGAACTCAAGATAAACCTGGCAAAATTTGTCCAGTGCAAATCACTGTGTACAAAGACAAATCATTTGATTTTGTTGTTAAGACTCCTCCAGCGGCTGTCCAGTTATTGGAAGCTGCAAAGCTAAAGTCTGGATCAGGTGAACCAAATCGTAAAAAAGTAGCTAGCGTTACTTGGGATGTTATCAAAGCAATTGCTGAAGATAAAATGGTAGATTTAAATGCATTCACAATCGAATCTGCAATGAGTATGATTGCTGGAACTGCTAGATCTATGGGTATAACTGTATCAGGAGATGCTCCTTTTTAATTAAGAAAAAGAAATGGCAAAATTAACAAAAAAGCAAAAAGAGGCTGCTTCAAAAATTGAAAAGAACAAATTATACTCTCTAAAAGATGCTGCTGCATTATTGAAAGTTGTTGCTTCTGCAAAATTTGATGAGTCTGTTGATATCGCAGTTCGTTTGGGTGTAGATCCAAGAAAAGCGAATCAAATGGTTAGAGGTGTGGTTACATTACCTCACGGAACTGGTAAGGATGTAAAAGTATTAGCATTAGTTACTCCAGATAAAGAAGCTGAAGCTAAAGAAGCTGGTGCTGACTATGTAGGTCTTGATGATTACTTACAAAAAATTAAAGATGGTTGGACAGATGTTGATGTAATCATCACTATGCCAGCTGTTATGGGTAAATTAGGTCCATTAGGTCGTATTTTAGGACCTAGAGGTTTAATGCCAAACCCTAAAACAGGTACTGTAACTATGGATGTTGCAAAAGCTGTTCAAGAGGTTAAAGCTGGTAAAATTGACTTTAAAGTTGACAAAACTGGTATCGTTCACGCTGGAATTGGTAAAGTTTCTTTCGGAGCTGAGCAAATTGTGGACAACGCACACGAAATTATTCAAACATTAATAAAACTTAAACCAACTGCTGCTAAAGGTACATACATTAAAGGTATTCACCTTACAAGCACAATGAGTCCTGCTATTGCATTAGACCCAAAAGCAGTATAATTGGTAGTTAAAAATTTTTAGTATGACTAGAGAAGAAAAATCAATCGCGATTGAAAATTTAACTGCGCAGTTAGCTGGTACAAATATCATTTATGTATCTGATATTTCTGGTTTAAACGCAGAAACAACTTCAAGTTTACGTAGAGCTTGTTTTAAAGCTGGTATCAAATTAGAAGTTGTAAAGAACACTTTGCTTGCAAAAGCAATGGAAGCTTCTGCTAATGATTATGGTGATTTACCAACAGTTTTAACTGGTAATAGTGCTATCTTCATTTCTGATGTTGCTAACGCACCTGGAAAAATTATCAAAGATTTCCGTAAGAAATCTGATAAACCAGTTTTAAAAGGAGCTTACATCAATTCTGAAGTGTATATTGGAGACAATCAATTAGATGCATTAGCAACTATTAAATCTAAAGAAGAACTTCTTGGAGAACTTATTGGATTGTTACAATCACCAGCTCAAAGAATTATTTCTGCTCTTCAGAACAAATTTTCTGGAGAAGAATCAGAAGAAGCTTAAAAACAACTTTAGACTTGCGGGTCTATAGTGCTTAAAAATTGCACACACAAATAAATTATAATTTTACAAATCATTTTAAACGATAGAAAAAATGGCAGATTTGAAACAATTCGCAGAACAATTAGTTAACTTAACAGTTAAAGAAGTTAACGAATTAGCAACAATATTAAAAGACGAGTATGGTATCGAGCCTGCTGCTGCAGCTGTAGTAGTTGCTGCTGGTGGTGGAGATGGTGCTGCTGAAGAAGCACAAACTGAATTTACAGTTGTATTAAAAGAAGCTGGAGCTTCTAAATTAGCTGTAGTAAAATTAGTTAAAGAACTTACAGGTTTAGGTCTTAAAGAAGCTAAAGATGTAGTTGACGGTGCTCCAAGCAACGTTAAAGAAGGTGTTTCTAAAGAAGAGGCTGAAGGTCTTAAAAAATCATTAGAAGAAGCTGGAGCTGTAGTTGAATTAAAATAATTCAACTCGGTTTTAAGAACTAGGTTTAGGCCCAGAGTTAACACTCAAAGGCCTAAACCATTTTTCGTATAATAAAATACATTAAATTTTATTATCAAATAGTTTAATATACGAAAGAGTTTTTGATCAATACGAAGAAAGAAAATTGAACTTTATTTTATCGGTTTATTTTTAAAGATGTATTGATTTTAAAAAGAAAGTATAAACTACGCAGTGTGTTTTTACACAAAAAAATTACTTTTTTTTAATCAAAATTTTGTCCATTGATGATAACAAATCAGACTGAAAGATTGAATTTTGCCTCGACAAAAAACATTCCTGATTATCCAGATTTCTTGGATGTTCAGGTTAAATCTTTTAAAGATTTCTTCCAATTAGAAACGAAATCTGACGAAAGAGGCAACGAAGGGTTGTACAATACCTTCATGGAAAACTTCCCGATTACAGATACGAGAAATAACTTCGTATTGGAATTCCTTGATTATTTTGTTGATCCACCACGTTATACAATTCAAGAATGTATAGAGAGAGGTCTTACTTATAGTGTGCCTTTAAAAGCTAGGTTAAAACTATACTGTACAGATCCAGAACACGAAGATTTTGAAACAATTGTACAAGATGTTTATCTTGGAACAATTCCTTACATGACTCCAAGTGGTACTTTTGTAATCAATGGTGCCGAGCGTGTTGTAGTATCTCAATTACACCGTTCTCCAGGGGTTTTCTTTGGACAATCATTCCACGCAAATGGAACTAAACTTTATTCTGCCAGAGTAATTCCTTTCAAAGGTTCTTGGATAGAATTTTCTACAGATATTAACAGCGTAATGTACGCATATATCGATAGAAAGAAAAAATTACCTGTAACAACTTTATTCCGTGCTATCGGATTCGAAAGAGATAAAGATATCTTGGAGATTTTCGACTTAGCTGAAGAAATTAAAGTTTCTAAAACAGGAATTAAAAAATATATTGGAAGAAGACTTGCTGCGCGTGTTTTGAATACATGGCATGAGGATTTCGTAGATGAAGATACTGGAGAGGTAGTTTCTATCGAGCGTAACGAAATCATCCTTGATCGTGACACTATTATCGACAAAGATAATGTTGAAGAGATCATCGATTCTAACGTAAAATCTATTTTGTTACACAAAGAGGATAATAACCAAGCAGATTATGCTATTATCCACAACACGTTACAAAAAGATCCAACAAACTCTGAAAAAGAAGCTGTAGAGCACATTTACCGTCAGTTGCGTAACGCTGAACCGCCTGATGAGGAAACTGCTCGTGGTATTATAGATAAATTGTTCTTCTCTGACCAACGTTACAACTTAGGTGAAGTAGGTCGTTACAGAATGAACAAAAAATTAGATTTGGATATTCCTATGGATAAGCAAGTGCTTACTAAAGAGGATATCATTACAATCGTAAAATATTTGATCGAATTAATTAACTCTAAAGCAGAGATTGATGATATCGATCACTTATCAAACCGTCGTGTTAGAACAGTTGGAGAACAATTGTCTCAACAATTCGGTGTTGGTTTAGCACGTATGGCTAGAACTATTCGTGAGAGAATGAACGTTAGAGATAACGAGGTGTTTACACCAATTGATTTGATCAATGCTAAAACATTATCATCAGTTATCAACTCTTTCTTTGGTACTAACCAGTTATCTCAATTTATGGATCAAACGAATCCATTAGCTGAGATTACACACAAAAGAAGACTTTCTGCACTTGGGCCAGGTGGACTTTCGAGAGAGAGAGCTGGTTTCGAGGTTCGTGACGTTCACTATACTCACTATGGTCGTTTATGTCCGATTGAAACTCCTGAGGGACCAAACATTGGTTTGATTTCATCTCTTGGTGTTTATGCAAAAGTAAATGGAATGGGATTCATCGAAACTCCATACCGTAAAGTAACTAATGGTGTAGTTGATTTAGAAAGTACGCCAATTTATTTAAGTGCTGAAGAAGAAGAAGGAAAAATGATTGCTCAGGCAAACATTGAAATGGATGCTTCAGGTAAAATTACTGCTGGTAACGTTATTGCTCGTGAAGAGGGTGATTTCCCAGTTGTTGAACCAAGTTCAGTACATTATACAGACGTTGCTCCTAACCAAATCGCTTCGATTTCTGCATCTTTGATTCCTTTCTTGGAGCATGATGATGCGAACCGTGCGTTGATGGGATCGAACATGATGCGTCAGGCAGTTCCTTTGATCCGTCCTGAAGCTCCGATTGTTGGTACAGGTTTAGAGCGTCAGGTAGCTTCAGATTCTAGAGTATTAATCAATGCTGAAGGGCATGGAACTGTAGAATACGTTGATGCTAACATCATTACTATTAAATACGATCGTACAGAAGACGAGAGAATGGTAAGTTTTGATGCTGATGAGAAAACGTATAACTTAATTAAATTTAGAAAAACCAATCAAGGTACAAGTATCAACTTGAAACCAATCGTAAGAAGAGGTGATAGAGTTGTTCCTGGTCAAGTATTGTCTGAAGGATATGCTACTCAAAATGGAGAATTAGCTTTAGGTAGAAACTTAAAAGTTGCTTTCATGCCATGGAAAGGGTACAACTTCGAGGATGCGATTGTAATTTCTGAGAAAGTAGTTCGTGATGATATCTTTACATCTATCCACGTTGATGATTATTCATTAGAGGTTAGAGATACGAAGTTAGGAAATGAAGAGTTAACAAACGATATTCCTAACGTTTCTGAAGAAGCTACTAAAGATTTAGATGAAAACGGTATGATCAGAATTGGAGCAGAGGTTAAGCCTGGCGACATTTTGATCGGAAAAATTACACCAAAAGGAGAATCAGATCCAACTCCAGAGGAGAAATTGCTTCGTGCAATCTTCGGGGATAAAGCTGGTGATGTAAAAGATGCTTCATTAAAAGCTTCTCCATCTTTACATGGTGTAGTTCTTGACAAAAAATTATTTGCAAGAGCCGTAAAAGATAAACGTAAACGTACTCAAGATAAAGATGCTTTAGGCGCTTTAGAAATGGAATTCGAAACTAAATTTGTTGAATTAAAAGACAGATTAGTTGAAAAATTATTCTTGATCGTTAACGGAAAAACATCTCAAGGTGTAATGAATGATTTGGGTGAAGAAGTTTTACCAAAAGGTAAAAAATATACTCAAAAAATGCTTTACGCAGTAGAAGATTTCGCTCACTTAAGCAAAGGTCAATGGGTTGCTGATGATGCTACTAATAAAATGGTTAATGATTTGATTCATAACTATAAAATTAAGCTAAACGACTTACAAGGATCTTTAAGAAGAGAGAAATTCACTATCACAGTTGGAGATGAATTGCCATCTGGAATCTTGAAATTAGCTAAGATTTATATTGCTAAGAAACGTAAGTTGAAAGTAGGGGATAAAATGGCGGGACGTCACGGTAACAAAGGTATTGTTGCTAGAATCGTTCGTCATGAAGATATGCCTTTCCTTGAAGACGGAACGCCAGTTGATATCGTGTTGAACCCACTTGGGGTACCTTCACGTATGAACATCGGTCAGATTTATGAGACTGTATTAGGTTGGGCTGGTATGAACTTGGGTAGAAAATTTGCTACTCCAATTTTCGACGGTGCTTCTCTAGACGAGATCAACGCTTTGACTGATGAGGCTAACGTACCACGTTTTGGACATACTTACCTATTTGATGGTGGAACTGGAGAGCGTTTTGCACAAAAAGCAACTGTGGGTGTAATTTACATGCTTAAATTAGGACACATGGTTGATGATAAGATGCACGCACGTTCTATCGGACCATACTCATTGATTACGCAACAGCCACTTGGAGGTAAAGCTCAATTCGGAGGTCAGCGTTTCGGAGAGATGGAGGTTTGGGCACTTGAGGCTTATGGAGCTTCTAGTACACTACGTGAAATCTTAACTGTTAAGTCTGATGACGTTATTGGTAGAGCGAAAACTTACGAAGCTATCGTTAAGGGTGAAACAATGCCAGAACCAGGTTTACCAGAATCATTCAATGTATTAATGCACGAATTGAAAGGTCTAGGATTAGATCTTCGTTTGGAAGAATAATAAAAGTTTTCAGTTACAGTCTCAGTATTCAGTTTAGCACTGAAAACTGGGACTGAGACTGTTTACAAAATGTTACAAGTTTTTAAAGATTTATACCCGTAACCCGTTCCGATTTTTTATAACAATGCGAGGCATTTTATAACTAGCGCTTCAAACAAGAGTTTGAAGTTTAGAGAAGTAACCCGAGGTAGTAGCTGAATGATTAACTCTTTATTTTTTTAAGAGTAGATTATAAATCTAAATTCAATTTTTTAATTGCAAATAAATCAATAGTAAAAACTATGATGAATAACAGAAACAATAAAGATAAAAATCCAGTAAAAAGATTTAACAAAATCTCTATTGGATTGGCTTCACCAGAATCTATCTTGAAAGAATCAAGAGGAGAGGTTTTAAAGCCAGAAACAATTAACTATAGAACTCACAAACCAGAGCGTGACGGGCTTTTCTGCGAAAGAATCTTCGGACCAGTAAAAGATTTCGAATGTGCTTGTGGTAAGTATAAAAGAATTCGTTACAAAGGTATCATCTGTGACCGTTGTGGTGTTGAAGTTACTGAGAAAAAAGTACGTCGTGATAGAGTAGGACACATCAACCTTGTTGTGCCAATTGCTCATATCTGGTACTTCCGTTCTCTTCCAAACAAAATTGGTTATATCCTTGGTCTTCCATCTAAGAAATTAGATATGATCATTTACTACGAAAGATACGTAGTAATCCAAGCTGGTATCGCTAAAAATGCAGATGGAGAATCATTACAAAGATTAGATTTCTTAACTGAAGAAGAATACTTAAACATTTTAGATACTCTTCCACAAGAAAACCAATATTTAGATGATTTAGATCCTAATAAATTTGTTGCCAAAATGGGAGCAGAGTGTATTATGGATTTATTAGCTCGTATTGATCTAGATGCTTTATCTTATGAATTAAGACACAGCGCTAACAACGAGACATCTAAACAAAGAAAAACTGAGGCTTTAAAAAGATTACAAGTTGTTGAGTCTTTCCGTGAGTCTAACGAAAACCGCGAAAACCGTCCAGAATGGATGATTATGAAAGTGGTTCCAGTTATTCCACCAGAATTACGTCCGCTTGTGCCACTTGATGGAGGTCGTTTTGCAACTTCAGATTTGAACGATTTATATCGTCGTGTAATCATCCGTAACAACCGTTTGAAAAGATTAATGGAGATTAAAGCTCCAGAAGTTATCTTAAGAAACGAGAAACGTATGTTACAAGAATCTGTAGATTCATTATTCGATAACACACGTAAAGCTTCTGCTGTTAAAACAGAATCAAACAGACCATTAAAATCATTATCTGACTCTTTAAAAGGTAAACAAGGACGTTTCCGTCAAAACCTTTTAGGAAAACGTGTGGATTATTCTGCTCGTTCGGTAATTGTCGTTGGTCCAGAGTTAAAATTATATGAGTGCGGATTGCCAAAAGATATGGCATCTGAGTTATACAAACCATTCGTTATTCGTAAGTTGATCGAAAGAGGTATTGTAAAAACAGTAAAATCTGCTAAGAAAATCATTGACAAAAAAGAGCCTGTAGTTTGGGATATCCTTGAAAACGTAATTAAAGGTCACCCAGTATTACTTAACCGTGCTCCTACTTTGCACAGACTTGGTATTCAGGCATTCCAACCAAAATTAATTGAAGGAAAAGCGATCCAGTTACACCCATTAGTATGTACGGCTTTCAACGCCGATTTCGATGGTGACCAGATGGCGGTTCACTTACCATTAGGACCAGAGGCTATTTTAGAGGCACAATTATTAATGTTGGCTTCTCACAATATCTTGAACCCTGCAAATGGTGCTCCAATTACTGTACCTTCTCAGGACATGGTCTTGGGTCTATACTATATGACCAAAGAGCGTATTTCTACAGAAGATCACAAAATTATTGGTCAGGATTTGACTTTCTACTCTGCTGAAGAAGTAAACATTGCATTAAACGAAGGAAGATTAGAATTGAATGCTCGTGTGAAAATCCGTGCAAAAGATTTTAATGACGCTGGAGAATTAGTTTACCAAATTATTCAAACAACTGCAGGACGTGTATTATTTAACGAAGTAGTACCTGAAGCAGCTGGATATATCAACGACGTATTGACTAAGAAAAACCTTAGAGATATTATCGGACACATTTTAAGTGTGACTGATGTACCTACAACGGCAGCTTTCTTGGATAATATGAAAGATATGGGTTATAAATTCGCATTTAGAGGAGGTTTATCATTCTCTTTAGGTGATATTAGAATTCCAGAACAAAAAACGAAGTTAATTGCAGATGCTAGAGAGCAAGTTGAAGGTATCTCAACTAACTATAACATGGGTCTTATCACAAATAACGAGCGTTACAACCAAGTTATTGACGTATGGACTTCAGCAAATGCTCAGTTAACAGAGTTAGCAATGAAAAATATTAGAGAAGACCAACAAGGTTTCAACTCTGTATATATGATGCTTGACTCTGGGGCGAGGGGTTCTAAGGAACAGATTCGTCAGTTAACTGGTATGCGTGGTTTGATGGCTAAGCCTAAAAAATCTACTGCTGGTGGTGGTGAGATTATTGAAAACCCGATTCTTTCAAACTTTAAGGAAGGTCTTTCGATCCTTGAGTACTTCATTTCTACTCACGGTGCTCGTAAAGGTCTTGCGGATACGGCTCTTAAAACAGCCGATGCTGGTTACTTGACAAGAAGGCTTCATGACGTTTCTCAAGATGTTATTGTTAACATCGAAGATTGTGGAACTTTAAGAGGTGTTGAAGTTGCAGCATTGAAGAAAAATGAAGAAATCGTTGAATCTTTAGGAGAGAGAATTTTAGGACGTGTTGCATTACAAGACGTTATTAATCCTCTTACTAACGAAGTAATGGTTAAATCTGGAGAACAAATTACTGAATCAATTATGAGAACTATCGAGGCTTCTCCAATTGAAAAAGTAGAAGTTAGATCTCCATTAACTTGCGAAGCTTTAAAAGGTATTTGTGCTAAATGTTACGGTAGAAACTTAGCTACTGGTAAGATGACACAAAGAGGAGAAGCTGTCGGAGTTATTGCAGCTCAGTCTATTGGAGAGCCAGGTACACAGTTGACACTTCGTACGTTCCACGTTGGAGGGGTTGCTGGAGGTATCTCTGAAGAGTCTAGTATTGTTACAAGATTCGCTGGTAGACTTGAAATTGAAGATTTAAAAACAGTTAAAGGTGAAGACGGAGAAGGTAACTCTGTTGATATCGTAGTTTCTCGTTCAACTGAGTTGAAATTAGTTGATGAGAAAACTGGAATTGTTTTAAATACACATAACATTCCTTACGGATCTAGTATTTTTGTTAATGATGGAGATACTGTTGCTAAAGGAACTGTAATCTGTAAATGGGATCCATATAACGGTGTAATTGTTTCTGAGTTTACTGGTAAGATTGCTTACGAAGATTTAGAGCAAGGACAATCGTTCATGGTTGAGATCGATGAGCAGACTGGTTTCCAAGAAAAAGTAATTTCTGAGGCTAGAAACAAAAAATTAATCCCAACTTTATTGGTTTACGGTAAAGAAGGTGAATTGATTCGTTCTTACAACTTACCAGTAGGTGCACACTTAATGGTTGAAAATGGTGAGAAAATTAAAGCAGGTAAAGTATTAGTTAAGATCCCACGTCGTTCTTCTAAAGCGGGCGATATCACGGGAGGTCTTCCTAGAATTACTGAGTTGCTTGAGGCTCGTAACCCTTCTAACCCAGCAGTTGTATCTGAAATTGATGGTGTTGTATCTTTTGGAAAAATTAAGAGAGGTAACCGTGAGATCGTTATCGAGTCTAAATTTGGTGAGGTTAAAAAGTATTTAGTTAAACTTTCAAGCCAAATCTTAGTACAAGAAAATGACTTCGTAAGAGCGGGAGTTCCATTGTCTGATGGTGCAATTACACCAGATGATATCTTAAGAATTCAAGGTCCAGCTGCTGTTCAACAGTACTTGGTAAATGAAATCCAAGAGGTTTACCGTTTACAAGGGGTAAAAATTAATGACAAACACTTCGAGGTGGTTATTCGTCAAATGATGCGTAAAGTAAGAGTTCAGGATCCAGGTGATACTTTATTCTTAGAAGACCAATTAATTCACACTAAAGATTTCATCGTTCAAAACGATAAATTATACGGTATGAAAGTGGTTGAAGATGCTGGAGATTCTTCAGTGTTGAAACCAGGTCAGATTATTACGCCTCGTGAATTACGTGATGAAAACTCATTATTGAAGCGTACAGATAAAAATCTTGTTGTAGCAAGAGACGTAATCACTGCAACTGCAACGCCAGTTTTACAAGGTATTACAAGAGCTTCGTTACAAACTAAATCATTCATTTCTGCGGCTTCATTCCAGGAGACAACGAAAGTACTTAACGAAGCTGCAGTAGCTGGTAAAGTAGATGACTTAGAAGGATTAAAAGAAAATGTAATTGTTGGACACAGAATTCCTGCGGGAACTGGTATGAGAGAGTATGATAACACTATCGTAGGATCTAAAGACGATTACAACGAAATGATGGCTAATAAAGAAGAATACATTTATTAATTAGGAAACTATGAGTAATCCGAAACAACAACAAGAGCAAATTAATATTGAGTTAGACGAAACTATTGCAGAAGGAATTTATTCTAATCTTGCAATAATCAATCACTCTTCATCAGAATTTGTTTTAGATTTTGTGAGCATTATGCCGGGGATTCCTAAAGCCAAGGTAAAGTCAAGAATTGTCTTGACACCACAACATGCTAAAAGATTGTTGCGAGCAATAGGTGAAAATATCCACAGATTTGAGGCCGCTCATGGCGAAATCAAAGAAACGGAACAAGCACCAATTCCGCTTAATTTTGGTCCAACAGGACAAGCATAAATTTTAAAAGCCCCTTTTTAAGGGGCTTTTTTTTTGATTAATGTTTTTAAAATGCACTTAATCAGATATAATTAACTTTAATCGAGAAAATTTCTTCTATTTTTTTTATTGATGTAATCTTGCAATTCTATTGAAAGATTAATTTTGAAATATAATGACTTAGTAAGGTTGATTAATTCAAATTATAAAAAAGCGCTAATTACATTAGTGCTTTTTTTTTATGCTATAATTTTTTTTTCTAATTTCATTCCAACCTTTTATTCAAAAATGTACTCTATAGAAGTATAACAATCCGTTAAAAGATTTTAATCTAAATAGATATATTATGCAAAAGAAATTCACTTTAGAAATAGATAATCCATGTTCTGAGAATTTTGATAAAATGATTCCTAATATATCTGGTTCATTTTGTAGTTCCTGCATGAAAAATGTAATCGATTTAAGTAAAAAAACGAATTCTGAGGTAGCTAAATTCGTTTCAGAAAATAAAGGTTTGAATATTTGTGCAAGATTGAGAAGAACACAGCTAGAAGAGGAATTTCGATACAATGAAACATCTAAAATCAATAATTTGAAATATGCTGCAGTTTTGGCTTCGGTTTTATTGACTTCGAATGTTTCAGGACAGGAAAAAGAGTCGATAAATACCGAGATGCAAGTTGATTCATCAAGTTATTTAGTTGGTAAAGTCGCTTCCAATCAAAATAGTTTCGATGATGTTTCAATTATGATGAAAGGTAGGTTTTTAGATGCAAAAACTAATAAGCCCTTTAACGAAAAAACATTTCCTAAATTTACTCTTTCCATAAATGGATCTAAGAAGGTAAAAGTAAATTCTAAAACGGGTGATTTTTCAATTCCTATTACGATTTTAAATAAAAGGGATACGCTTGAAGTTATTATTCAAGGACCTAATCATTATCTTTCTAAAAGAATACCATTTAGTATTGAAGATGTTAAAGATCATTTATTACTGCAAGATATAATTGTTGATGAACAAGAACTATCTCAAGCTGTAATAATGGTTCTTGGGGGATTGGGAATTAATTATTTACCAGAGAAAAATATTCAGAAGACATAATAAAAAAGGCTGTTTAATAAATATTTAAACAGCCTTTTTTTATGTTTTTAATGTAAAGCATTAATCAAATTCCGATGTAAAATATAATTTTACAGATGGATATTTACTTTGCGTCATTTGAATGGTAAAATCAGAATCGGCTAAGAATACCAATTGGCCATATTTATCGTGAGCAAGGAATTTTTGTTTGATACGTTTAAATTCTTTGAACTCTTCATTTTTAGCATCATCAGGTTTTACCCAACAAGCTTTATGTACGGGGAAGTTCTCATAAGTACATTTTGCGCCGTATTCGTGTTCCAAACGGTATTGAATTACCTCATATTGAAGTGCTCCAACCGTTCCGATAACTTTACGGTTGTTCATTTCTAAAGTAAACAACTGAGCAACACCTTCATCCATTAACTGATCAACACCTTTTTCTAATTGCTTAGCTTTCATCGGGTCAGCGTTATTGATGTATCTAAAATGTTCTGGAGAGAAACTTGGAATTCCTTTAAAACTCATGATTTCGCCTTCTGTCAAAGTATCTCCAATTTTAAAGTTTCCTGTATCGTGCAAACCAACAATATCACCAGGATAAGAAATGTCAACGATTTCTTTTTTCTCAGCGAAAAAGGCATTCGGACTTGAGAATTTTAAATTTTTCTTCTGACGAACGTGGTAATAAGGTTTGTTTCTTTCGAAAGTTCCCGAAACGATTTTAATAAATGCTAAACGGTCACGGTGTTTAGGATCCATATTTGCGTGGATTTTGAAAACAAATCCAGACATTTTTTGCTCTGCAGGATCTACTGTACGCGTTTCAGAATCTTTTGGACGTGGTGATGGAGCAATTGTAATGAAACAATCTAACAATTCGCGAACACCAAAATTATTCAAAGCAGAACCAAAGAATACTGGCTGGATTTTTCCATCCAAATAATCTTGGCGTTCAAATTTTGGATAAACTTCATCAATCAATTCTAATTCTTCACGAAGTTTATTTGCTGCTTTTTCACCGACAATTTTATCTAGTTCTGGATTATTTTGAACATCAGAAAAAGCAATTGTTTCTTCGATATTTTTACGGCTGTCTCCACTGAAAAGGTTAATGTTCTCTTCCCATAAATTGTAAATTCCTTGGAAATCATAACCCATACCAATTGGAAAACTTAGAGGAGTAACTTTTAGACCTAATTTTTGTTCTACTTCATCCATTAGATCAAAAGCGTCCTTACCTTCACGGTCTAATTTGTTGATGAAAACAATCATCGGAATGTTACGCATTCTACAAACAGAAACCAATTTTTCAGTTTGTTCCTCAACCCCTTTTGCAACGTCAATTACAACGATTACACTATCAACAGCGGTTAAAGTTCTGAATGTGTCTTCGGCAAAATCCTTGTGTCCAGGTGTATCAAGGATATTAATTTTTTTATCTTTATAATTAAAAGCAAGTACAGAAGTAGAAACCGAGATACCTCTTTGGCGTTCGATTTCCATAAAGTCACTCGTTGCTCCTTTTTTAATTTTGTTATTCTTTACCGCTCCTGCTTCTTGGATGGCACCTCCAAATAAAAGTAATTTCTCTGTTAACGTCGTCTTACCAGCATCGGGGTGCGATATAATTCCAAATGTTCTTCTGCGTTGTATTTCTTTTAAAAAGCTCATATTTTGTATAAATAGGTTGCAAAAGTACTATTAAATTACGGCTTAAGAAAAATATTCAGTTCTTAATTAAAGGACTTAAATTTTAAATTTGAGTCTGGAGTAAATTTTTTTGCCACGAATTACAAATTTGCACGAATTAATTGGTGCTAATTGGTGTAATTCGTGGCAAAAGAATAACAGTATTTTACTAAAAAAAAGCTGCTCATTTTGAGCAGCTTTAAAATAGTCATTTTAAATTACTGATTAATTGACCAAACTGAATATCCTTTTGGAGGACATTGTATTTTTACCCATTTATCTGCCTGAGTTGTCGGATACCAAGTCGAATTTCCTGTAAAATCTTTAATTTGAGTATTGGCCCAATTGGTCTGAATCCATCTTTCCTGCCAAGTATCTGAATTGTTGATGTAAACTACTAATCCTGGATTTCCATTATATCCGTTTCTTCGTGCCACATATTCATCATTATCAGAATATAAAATAGAAGTGGTTCCTGTTGCTTTATTGTTATGAATCCAGATCAGATTGTTCAATTTGTTCTTATCTAACCATTCTTCGTAATCTCTGTAAAAAATGGTTGGATAGCCTTCGTGAGTTAATATATAGGAGTAGGCAAGCATTTTGCTCCAGATTTCATCAGTGTCATGATTGGTTACAAAAGTCACTGCTTTGTATGGATTACGTTTCCACATCATATCATCATTCAAAAGTGCCAG
This sequence comes from Flavobacterium potami, assembly GCF_020026915.1. Taxonomy (GTDB): domain Bacteria; phylum Bacteroidota; class Bacteroidia; order Flavobacteriales; family Flavobacteriaceae; genus Flavobacterium; species Flavobacterium potami. The sequence continues at coordinate 366,818 of NZ_JAINUY010000007.1, forward strand.
ATTGTTTCCGTCAAAAGCATCATTCATTTTATAATAACAAGCAAAATCGAACACAGAACTATTTGCATTATTCGCCCAATCATTTAATACGTTTACATTCGAATCCCATAATTCACCTACAGAAAATCCGCCTACATTTGCATTCCAGTCTCTTACAACCCAAGCGCCAAAACCTTTTACATAGTCAAATCTCCATCCGTCAAACTTCATGGTATTCTTATAATATTTACCAACTCCGTCAGTCCTTTTCCAAAGCCAATCCTGTACATACGGATCAGCATGACATAAATCTGGGAAACCTCCAAAAGAACCTTCATCATTATTTCCATAACTGTTTTTGTAGAAATTAGCATAAGTACGCTTGAATTTTCCCGATGCAATTCCGTTAAAATTAGTCCAAGTATTGGTTCCTGTAAACGGATTTGCTTCTGATTGACCACCGCTATTATGATTGATAACAATGTCGGCATAAACTTTTATGTTTTGAGCATGAGCAGCCGTAATTAAATTGACCAATTCAGTTTTAGATCCAAATCTGGTTTCTGTGGTTCCATTTTGATTATAATCTCCAAAATCAAAATAATCAGTTGGATCATATCCCATCGAAAATGCCCCGTTTTGAGCTTTTGAAGCAGGAGGTAACCAGATAGAGCCAATTCCTGCATTTCCCCAAGCAGTTACTTTACTGCTGACAGTATTCCACCAATTCCCTCCGGCTGGAACATCCCAGTAAAATGCCTGCATCATAACTCCGCCACCGGGATTATCGACATATTTTGAAGTTAAGGAAGAACTCGATGTTCCTGTGCTAAAAGGTTTTCCGTCATGATGTGTGACATCGATAATTTTGAAGTTCTGACTTTCAGCTATTGAATCGACATCATTAATTTCATTTTGAGAACACGAAAACAGCATTCCGCTAAATACAGAAATGAGACACAATTTTAAAATAGGTTTTTTCATAATAGATGTGGTTGAGTTAAATAGTTGTTTTTGTAATTTTCTAATTTAAGTGCTTAAAACAAGAATATTTATATTTTTAAGTAGTTTAAATTATTGATTACGCATCTAAAGTAGATTTTTTTTGATATAATTTCAATTTACAAGAAAATTAATTATCACGAAAACGTTGTAGTGTTAAGAACTTTTTTTTAGATGACTAATAATTAGATTTATAGCTAAATTTCTATTAAGTAAATGGACAATTTTCGGGCAGTATGAAAAGAGACTAAAAGGAAAGTTTAAAAAGCAATATAGACCTATCCTATAATTTTTTGTTAATAGTATTGCGGATAGTTGTATTATGTAATTGAATTGTTATTTTTGTTCGTTATAAGTTAGGAAAGAACTATACTAATTATTTATCTTTCAGGAAGTATTTCAGAAAATATAAATAACTTTGGCGAGTTATCTAAAGCAGACTTTACATTCAAATTAAATTTAAAATAATGTTATTAAAAAAATTACAGCTAAAAACAATTGATTACAAGTTTGTTCTAACAGTTTGTTTTTTTCTTTTTTTTGCTCCAATTGTTGCAGCACAAGAAATAATTCCTGATGTCGTTGCTGAAAAACCTGCTGAAAAACCAGCTGGAGGTAAATTAAAAATCGATGGAATTATCGCAACAGTAGGAGATTATATCGTATTAGATTCTGATATAGATAAAGGATTTTTAGAAATCACGGCACAAGGAGGAAATACTAAAGATATCACAAGATGTCAGATGTTAGGAAAACTTCTGGAAGATAAGTTATATGCTCACCAGGCAATTCAGGATAGTATTATTGTGAGTGATGCTGAAGTTAGAGGTATGATGGAAGACCGTCTAAATTATATGACACAGCAAGTTGGTGGAGATATTAACAAAGTTGTAGAATATTATAAAAAGAGTTCTGTAGAAGAATTTAAAACTTATTTTGCGGATATCTTGAAAGAGCAAAAATTAGCATCTGAAATGAGAGATAAAATCGTTAAAGATGTTGAAATAACACCAGAAGAGGTTCGTAATTTCTTCAAGAAAATTCCAAAAGAGGAATTACCAACATTTGGTGCTGAAATGGAAGTTGCCCAAATTGTGGTAGAACCTAAAGTATCTAAAGAAGACAAGCAAAAGGTAATAGATAGATTGAATGCAATAAAACAAGATGTTCTCGAAGGATCTAGTTTTGCTACTAAAGCTGTTTTATATTCTCAGGATCCTGGATCTTCGCCAAATGGAGGTTACTACAAAATGACAAGAAAAACTCCCTTTGTAAAAGAATTTAAAGATGTTGCTTTTAGTTTACAGGCAGGAGAAATTTCTGCACCTTTTGAGACTACTTTCGGTTTTCATATTATTATGGTAGAGAAAATTAAAGGACAGGAAGTAGAATTGCGTCATATTTTAATTTCTCCAACGGTTTCTGAGGCTGCTTTAAAAGAAGCAAAAGAAAGAATTATCAATATCAGAAATAAAATTGTTGGTAAAGAAATTTCATTTGCAGATGCTGCAAGAACAGAATCTGATGAAAAGGAAACAAGAGCAAACGGAGGAACTTTGGTGAACCCAACAACTCAAGATACTAGATTTGAGTTAACAAAAATGGATCCGACATTATATAGCCAGGTTTCAAATTTAAAAGGAGATGAAATTTCTCAGCCGATTTTAAATACAGACGATAAAGGTAAAAAAACGTATAAGTTAATTACTGTAACAAATAGAATCGAAGACCATACTGCAGACTATGCTAAAGATTATACAAAAATTAAAGAATTAGCATTAAAAGAAAAGCAAATCAATGCAATTGCAAAATGGTTCGATACAAAAATTAAAGATACCTATATCAAAATCATTGGAGAATATAAAGAATGTGATTTTGCAAACAACTGGTTGAAAAAATAAGTTTTAATAAATAAATAAAAAGAGTTAGTTTTATGAATTCATAGAATTAACTCTTTTTAATTTTAAATACATTCATAAATGTCTGACGTAACAGCAATTCATAATTTAGTTCAAAAAAGAAATGAATTAAAAAACGAAATAGCGAAAATAATTGTAGGGCAAGATGCCGTTGTTGATCAAATTTTACTTTGTATATTTTCAGGCGGGCATGCACTTTTAATTGGTGTTCCAGGTTTGGCAAAAACCTTAATGATAAATACCTTATCTCAAGCTTTAGGTTTAGATTTTAAAAGAATTCAATTTACGCCAGATTTAATGCCTTCTGATATTTTAGGAAGTGAAATCTTAGATGAAAATAGAAACTTCAAATTCATCAAAGGACCTATTTTTTCGAATATTATTTTGGCCGACGAGATAAACAGAACACCTCCTAAAACACAGGCTGCACTTCTTGAAGCGATGCAGGAAAGATCGGTAACAATTGCAGGACAACATCATAAATTAGATTTGCCTTATTTTGTTTTGGCGACTCAAAACCCTATTGAACAAGAAGGAACATACCCTTTGCCGGAAGCACAATTGGACCGTTTTATGTTTGCGATTAAATTGGAATATCCAACTTTTGAAGAAGAAGTTCAGGTTGTAAAAAGAACAACTTCTGATGCTAAAACGGTTATTAACCCACTTTTTAATGCACAGGAAATTATCGATTTCCAGCATTTAATTCGTAGAATTCCTGTTGCAGATAATGTAATTGAATATGCGGTAACTTTAGTAAGTAAAACAAGACCGGATAATACGTTGTCAAATGACTTTGTTAAAAATTATTTAGATTGGGGTGCTGGACCAAGAGCTTCTCAGAATTTAATTTTAGCAGCAAAAGCACATGCCGCTTTCAACGGAAAATTTTCGCCAGATATTGAAGATGTCCAGGCTGTAGCGACTGGAATCTTAAGACATAGAATTATTAAAAACTATAAAGCAGATGCTGAGGGAATAACAGAAGAAGTTATTATTAAAAAACTCATGTAATACTGTAAATCCAAATAGTAAAAATCCTGATAATCTATCAGGATTTTTTGTTGTTATGCTTTGCTAGTTTCGTTGATTAAATAAACGGGTTTGTTATGTAATAATTTGATGAAAAGTACCTCAGGAAGCGAGGTGTATTTCTTTTTGTCGCATTCATACCACCAATAAGAATCGTATTGAATGTTGTTTTTCTCCATCTTTACAAACCAAATTTGTTCATTGTTTTTGTTGATTTTCATTGATTTGATAATCTTGTAACCAGAGCCGGTCCAACAAACTAACGGATTATGAGTTGGTGTTTTGATGTATGTAAGTTTATTTGGAGTTGAAATCTTAATAACTTCTTCGTTGATCTGTATTGCATTTTTGTTTTTATAAGTTGTAGTAAGGGTTCTGAATATATCATCTGGTTTTGTCTTTATTTCAAAACTAGTTATAAAAATGACAAAGGTTCCGGAAAGAAATAAAACTAAAGAATTGGTGCTTTTTGATATTTTTAACTCGTCTTTTTTTGGTTTGAAAAATCACACCAAATAAAGCATCGGAACAATTTGATAAAACAGAAAACATAATATTCCAATTGTGTGATGTAAAGTGTTTTCTTCGGTACAGTTAAATACAAGTAGGGTAATGATTCTGAAGTAATTTGAAATGACATTCAAGATAACAACTACAGCAAAAAATAAAGATACCTGAAGGATACTGAAATACTTTTGATGTTTCTTTTCTTCAAAAATCAAAAGGAATGCACTTGTTAACAATCCAGTTTTAAACATTGATAATCCCATACAGGCTGTGTCTATTGAGATTCTTGATTCGCCAAGATAAAAGTTGACACCTTCAATTTTAGTTATTGGAAGGAAGTCTTTCAGAAAAAGATATACATAATAGCAAAGAGATTGTTTGATTTCAGTCGATAGATAATCAAAAAATGTATTGAAAACAGAAGAAAATAATAGGATCGAAATAAAAGCAATGAACGAGAATTTCTGGGTTGCACTGTAATATAAAAAACAAACAAAAAGCGCCAAAGCCAGAAAATGCACAGATTTTGTGTGAAGACGATAACTTATAAATTCTAAGATTAAAATAAACGGAAGTAAGAGATAATTTATGTTGAAATTTGTTTTTCTTCCTCCAATGATAAACAAACCCACAGAACAGAGAATTCCGAATAAATTACTATCCAGTCCGATCATTATAATGTTATAATTTACAATGATCAGACAAATAGTAATCAATAAGAAAACACGTTTTTGATATGATATTAAATGATTCATTAAATAATCTGTTTTTTGTTTTTTCTATAATAAAAATATAAAGAAGAAAATCCAATAATAAGCAGCACCCATTCATAAGGTTCAGGTACAGATCCGTCATTGTTAATAGAAGCATTTCCCAATGTGTTTACATTCTGCTCGATTCCGTTTTTCTTATAATCTTTATCGGTTTCAAGTACGATTAAAGAAGAAATCGGAGTAACAATATTGGCGTCTTTTGCTAATTCTACATATTGGTTTTTTGAAATAGTATCTCCTTGTATTTTAATTTGTTCTTGTAATACTTTTCCAAAAGCATACATTCTGTAAATATGATTTGGCCCGTTGCTTTTTAAGCTGTCAGTATATGCTTTTTGGTGAATTGAAATTAAAGCAGGCTCAATATTTACAACATTTTCCTCTTCTTTAAATAAAGGAAACTGATGCTCATTTACCATTTTTAGACAGTTGTTTAAGTTTGTTTGAAAGTATTCGACATACTTCTGTTCTTTCGCAGTCTGCCAAAACGGATTGATGTCGGGGCTGATATTTATAACTTTTATATCTCGTTGTTTTGTGTTCTTTTTAATTTTTTTAAAATAATTAGATTCTTCAAGGTCTTCGAAATTTGCAGAAAAAGTCCCCGATTTTGTTATGATCAAACTGTTTTTGGTTAATTTATAAAGTGGTAATAAAGAATAATGATAGTTCTCAAAATCTTGCTGGATAGCTTTGAAATTCTCTTTATTAATTTCTTTTTTATGCCCATTAATAAAAACGAAGATATTTTTTCTGTCAAGATTTACAACAGATTCAATTTGTTTCGTTGTCCACTTATCATTTAGGTCCAGAATAATTTCAGAAGGAGTGAAGCGAGTCAATGTTTTTTGAATTTCACGCACTTCGTAAACTTTGTTTTTCCATACAAAAGAGCTATGATTGATTTTGCTCAAAGGTATATTGGCTTCCCAATCATCCAGTCCTTTAGATTGATTCATGTAAAAGCCTTTTTCCAGTTCAAAATCTTTAGAAGTTTCTATTGAAGTATTCCCTACTGTTTGTATTCTTGAAATGGTCTCAGCATTTGAAATGTTTGGTCCTTCTATGGAAAGACTTTGGTATTTCAATTTGTTGTCTTCGACTTTCAGTGGAGTTGTAAAACCACATTTAAATGTTCTGGGATTGATTTTATTTACTGGAAAAACCTTCACGACAACTTTGTTGCCTTCTCGCCATTGCATTAAGGAAGGATCTCGATATTCTACTCCAACAATTTGATTGTATGCTTTTTTAGCTTTTTCTTTAGTAGTTAAAACACCTTTGCGTTCTACACCATTAACCCAAAGTGAAAGTGAAGTGGCAACTGAACCTTCCGGTAATTGAAAGGAATAAATTGCTTCTTTGTTACTCAAAGTCTTATTGTGACATTCGATATTCATTGTGATTTCCGTATAAGCTAGTCGAGAATCAGGATAAATTTTTACATCTTCTTTGATAGATTTGGTAAAAATCTGGTCTCCGCTCCAGAGATGTTCTTCGGTTTCTAATCGTTTGTTGAAGTTTGATTTTAGAATGTTTATTCTGTCATCGTTATTAATATTTAGGTCTTTGCAGAATAAATAGGCAATACTTATAAAGGGATTATGAGCTTTAGTCTCATTAAATTGTTGTTTGCTGAATGAACCAAAGCCGTCAAATGAAAAGAATTTATCGATATCAATATATACGATGTTTTTCTTTAGTAGAATTTCATTGAAAAAATTAGGCTTTATATTCTGTGAAATGGAAATGTAAGTGGGTAAATCAGTTTCTGTCTCGAAAGAATTCATTTTAATGATTTCTGAAATTTTTTTGCTTTCTATAACCAATCCAATTGTAAAAACTAGAAAGCCAACCAATATCGTTGAAAAACCGGCGCAAAAGGAAATGAAATAATATCTGTTTTTGGGCAAGTATAAAAGAATACTCAATGTATGAATAACTAAAATAATTGCTGGAACCAAACCATAAAAGCCAAGACCTAAAGCTATAATTCCGACTAAAGAGTAGGGCATTACCGGAATAAGAAACAGGGCAAAATAGAAAATAATCCAAAACGTAAGTCCATTAATAAAATAGAAAATCAGAACACGAAGGTTTTCTGCCTTAGTTTGGTAAAGAAAGAAATTTGAAATACAAAATAAAAAAGTTGTTGCATATACCCAAACAGGAAGATTCAGAAAAACTGGAAAGAAAACATTTAAACTAAAGCAGCCAATAAGCCAGTTTAGCATTAGAAATGGGGTAAGGTGCATATGTTTTTTTCTGTTTTTTAATAATAGAAAAGACAAGATTGTGCCATAGCCAAATTCAAATATTAAAGCCACTACAGCAATAGATTCGAATTTGTAAAACTCCAATTCTTTGCAAGCAAGTGCCATAATTAACAGCATAGCTGAAATAGAAGTGACGGCAAGACTAATTCCTACGTCGGTTTTTCGATAATATTCTCTAAATAATTCAAATTTGTGTTTCATAGTATTATTTTTTTAAAAGAACTTTGAATTGCAAAGTTAAAAGAATATTTGAAAAACAAAACTTTTAGATTGATTTTTTTAGAGCTAACTTCTTACAATTTTGATTTAAAAAAAAAGACGTTTTTTGAGTAGATAAAACTCCAACTATAACGTTATAATTGCTTATTTAGAAAGGTTCTTAATGAAAATAGAGGTAAAATCTCACTTACTTTATAACATCGAATTTCGACTTTGTTAAAGAAAAGATTTTTAAATGTTAATAATTCATTATTTTAATATAAAATTGATTTTTTGATAAAAACAAGCAGTGAAAATCGTTTTTTAGCAATAATAATTTTTGAAAAGGCGAGTTCTATTATATTTTTTTTAATTATCGGGTTTAATGCTTAAATTTGCCTCAAAAAAATAAATCCGCTTTTATTATGAATATTTATCAGGATTACATTCAAGAAATTGAAGAAAGAAAAAATCAAGGTTTACACCCTAAGCCAATCGATGGAGCTGAATTATTAAGCGAAATCATTGCTCAAATTAAAGATGTTGATAACGCAAATCGCGAAGATTCTCTTAAGTTTTTTATTTACAATACTTTACCTGGTACTACAAGTGCTGCAGGTGAAAAAGCTAAGTTTTTAAAAGAAATTATTTTAGGCCATTCAGTAGTAAAAGAAATTACTCCAACTTTTGCTTTCGAATTATTATCTCACATGAAAGGTGGGCCTTCAATCGAGGTTTTATTAGATTTAGCTTTAGGATTTGATGCTGCAATTGCTCAACAAGCTGCAGACGTTCTTAAAACTCAAGTTTTCCTTTACGATGCAGATACTGACCGTTTGAAAGAAGCTTTCAAAGCTGGTAATGCATTCGCTAAAGAAATTATCGAAAGTTATGCACAAGCTGAGTTCTTTACTAAACTTCCAGAAATAGCTGAAGAAATTAAAGTTGTTACTTATATCGCTGGAGAAGGTGATATCTCTACAGATTTATTGTCTCCAGGAAACCAAGCGCACTCTCGTTCAGACCGTGAACTTCATGGTAAATGTATGATTACACCTCAAGCGCAAGAGGAAATTCAAGCATTACAAGCTAAGCATCCAGATGCAAGCGTAATGTTGATCGCTGAAAAAGGAACAATGGGAGTTGGTTCTTCTAGAATGTCAGGTGTAAACAACGTGGCACTTTGGACAGGAAAACAAGCAAGTGAATATGTTCCATTCGTAAATATTGCTCCAATTGTTGGAGGTACAAATGGTATTTCTCCAATTTTCCTTACTACAGTTGACGTAACTGGAGGTATTGGAATTGACCTTAAAAACTGGGTTAAAAAAGTTGACACAGACGGGAAACCGGTATTAAACGAAAACAACGAACCAATTCTTGAGCAAGCTTATTCTGTTGCTACAGGAACTGTTTTGACTATCAATACTCAAACTAAAAAATTATACAATGGTGATCAAGAATTAATTGACATTTCTAGATCATTTACGCCTCAAAAGAAAGAGTTCATTAGAGCTGGAGGATCTTACGCAATTGTATTCGGTAAAAAGCTTCAGACTTTCGCAGCTAAAGTATTAGATATCGAAGCTCCTGCTGTATTTGCTCCGTCTAAAGAAATTTCTAACGAAGGACAAGGTTTAACTGCAGTAGAGAAAATCTTTAACAAAAATGCTGTAGGTATTGCTCCAGGAAAAGTGTTGCACGCTGGTTCTGACGTTCGTGTAGAAGTAAACATTGTAGGTTCTCAAGATACTACAGGTTTGATGACTGCTCAAGAATTAGAGTCTATGGCTGCTACAGTTATTTCTCCAATTGTTGACGGTGCTTACCAATCTGGTTGTCATACTGCTTCTGTTTGGGATAAAAAAGCTCAGGCTAACATTCCTAAATTGATGAAATTCATGAACAACTTTGGTTTGATCACGGCTCGTGACCCTAAAGGTGTTTATCATTCAATGACAGACGTTATCCACAAAGTACTTAATGATATTACGATTGACGAATGGGCAATCATTATCGGTGGTGACTCTCACACGAGAATGTCAAAAGGTGTTGCTTTTGGTGCTGACTCAGGAACTGTTGCTCTTGCATTAGCGACTGGAGAGGCTTCTATGCCAATTCCGGAATCTGTAAAAGTAACTTTCAAAGGAGACATGAAAGGTTATATGGATTTCCGTGATGTAGTTCACGCTACACAAGCGCAAATGCTTAAACAATTCAATGGTGAGAATGTATTCCAAGGAAGAATCATTGAGGTTCACATCGGAACACTTACTGCTGACCAAGCGTTTACATTTACAGACTGGACTGCAGAGATGAAAGCTAAAGCTTCTATCTGTATTTCAGAAGACGATACTTTGATCGAATCATTGGAAATTGCTAAAGGCAGAATCCAAATCATGATCGACAAAGGAATGGATAACGACAGACAAGTTCTTCAAGGTTTAATTAACAAAGCTGATAAGAGAATTACTGAAATTAAATCTGGTGAAAAACCAGCTTTAACTCCAGATGCAAATGCTAAATATTATGCTGAAGTTGTTGTTGATTTGGATTTAATTGCTGAACCAATGATCGCTGACCCAGACGTTAACAATAAAGACGTTTCTAAGCGTTATACTCACGATACTATCAGACCATTATCTTTCTATGGTGGAGAGAAAAAAGTAGATCTTGGATTTATCGGTTCTTGTATGGTTCACAAAGGAGATATGAAAATCCTTGCTCAAATGTTGAAAAACGTTGAAGCACAAACAGGAAAAGTTGAATTTAACGCTCCTCTTGTAGTTGCTCCTCCAACTTACAACATCGTAGATGAATTGAAAGCTGAAGGTGACTGGGAAGTGTTGCAAAGATACTCTGGTTTCGAATTTGACGATAATGCTCCTAAAGGTGCGGCTCGTACAGAATACGAAAACATGTTGTACTTAGAGCGTCCTGGATGTAACCTTTGTATGGGTAATCAAGAAAAAGCAGCTAAAGGAGATACTGTAATGGCTACTTCAACACGTTTATTCCAAGGAAGAGTTGTAGAAGATGCTGAAGGAAAAAAAGGAGAATCATTGCTTTCTTCTACTCCAGTTGTGGTTCTTTCTACAATTTTAGGTAGAACTCCAACAATCGAAGAATATACTGCTGCGGTAGATGGAATCAACTTAACGAAGTTTGCTCCTTCTAACAAACAATTGGTTATGTAATCGAGAGATTATTTAATAATATTTTAAAAGCCCGAGTCGTAAAACTCGGGCTTTTTTAGTAATAATTGTTCTATTTTTTGTAACTTGTCATGTTCAAAAAAGAATAATAAAAACAAAAAATCTATGGCTTTTGATATCGAAATGATTAAAAAAGTGTACGAAAACATGCCAGCGCGAGTTGATAAAGCGCGTGAGATTGTTGGTCGTCCACTTACTTTAACAGAGAAAATTTTATACAATCACCTTTGGGATGGAAATCCTACTAAGGCGTTTGGAAGAGGAGTTGATTATGTTGATTTTGCACCAGATCGTGTAGCATGTCAAGATGCAACTGCACAAATGGCATTATTACAGTTTATGCATGCTGGTAAATCGAAAGTGGCAGTTCCAACAACGGTTCATTGTGATCACTTGATTCAAGCAAAAGTAGACGCTGTAACCGATTTGGCAAGAGCAAAAACACAAAGTAATGAAGTTTTCGATTTCTTATCGTCGGTTTCTAATAAATATGGAATCGGTTTCTGGAAACCAGGAGCTGGAATTATTCACCAAGTTGTACTTGAAAATTATGCTTTCCCTGGCGGAATGATGATTGGTACCGATTCTCACACTGTAAATGCAGGTGGATTAGGAATGGTAGCAATTGGTGTAGGTGGAGCAGATGCTGTAGATGTTATGTCTGGAATGGCTTGGGAGCTTAAATTTCCGAAACTTATCGGAGTGAAGTTAACGGGTAAATTATCAGGATGGACAGCTCCAAAAGATGTTATTCTTAAAGTTGCTGGTATCTTAACTGTAAAAGGTGGTACAGGTGCTATTGTAGAATATTTTGGAGAAGGTGCAACTGCAATGTCTTGTACAGGTAAAGGAACTATCTGTAATATGGGGGCTGAAATTGGAGCTACAACTTCAACTTTTGGTTACGATGATTCTATGAGTCGTTATCTACGTTCTACAAATAGAGCTGATGTTGCCGATGCTGCAGATAAAATAGCGTCTTACTTAACTGGAGATCCAGAAGTATATGCAAATCCGGAAAAATATTTTGATCAAGTTATCGAGATTAACTTATCTACATTAGAGCCACATTTAAATGGTCCTTTTACTCCAGATTTAGCTACTCCGATTTCAAAAATGAAAGACGAAGCAGTTAAAAATAACTGGCCATTGCAAATTCAAGTTGGTTTGATTGGTTCTTGTACGAACTCTTCTTACGAAGATATTTCTCGTGCAGCTTCATTGGCAAGACAAGTTGCTGATAAAAATCTAAAAACAAAATCACAATTTACCATCACTCCGGGTTCTGAAGTAGTTCGTTCTACAATCGAAAGAGATGGATTTATTGATACTTTCCACAAAATTGGAGCGACTGTTTTTGCAAATGCCTGCGGACCATGTATTGGTATGTGGGATAGAGAAGGAGCAGAAAAAGAAGAAAGAAATACCATTGTGCACTCTTTCAACCGTAACTTCTCAAAACGTGCAGACGGTAATCCAAATACTTTGGCTTTTGTTGGTTCTCCAGAATTGGTGACAGCTTTGGCTATTGCAGGTGATTTAAGTTTTAATCCATTAACGGATAAATTAATCAATGAAGATGGAGAAGAAGTAATGTTGGACGAGCCAACTGGAGATGAGCTTCCTGCTAAAGGTTTCTATGCTGAAGATCCAGGTTTTCAAGCGCCGGCTGCTGATGGATCAAATGTTCAGGTTGTGGTGAACCCAACTTCAGAGCGTTTGCAATTGTTGGCTCCATTTAATGCTTGGGATGGTAAAAATATTACAGGTGCTAAATTGCTAATCAAAGCATTCGGAAAATGTACTACAGACCACATTTCTATGGCAGGACCTTGGTTGCGTTTCCGTGGACACTTAGATAACATTTCAAACAATATGTTGATCGGAGCTGTAAATGCTTACAATCAAAAAACAAACTCTGTTAAAAACCAATTAACAGGCGAATACGATGCAGTTCCTGCTGTAGCTCGTGCGTACAAAGCAGCTGGAGTTCCGTCTATTGTAGTTGGAGATCACAACTATGGAGAAGGTTCTTCTCGTGAACATGCGGCTATGGAGCCACGTTTCTTAGGGGTTAAAGCGGTATTGGTGAAATCTTTTGCTCGTATCCATGAAACTAACCTTAAAAAACAAGGCCTTTTAGGATTAACATTCGCAAACGAAGCAGATTATGATAAAATCCAAGAAGATGATACAATAAACTTCTTAGACTTAACAGAATTCGCTCCAGGCAAACCACTAACATTAGAGTTTGTTCATGCAGATGGTACAAAAGATATTATCTTGGCTAATCATACCTACAACGAAGGTCAAATTGGATGGTTTGTTGCAGGTTCAGCATTAAACCTGATTGCGGCTGGAAAAGCTTAATATTTGATTTAATCAGATCATAAAAAAAACGCTCTGTGAAAACAGGGCGTTTTTAGTTACTAATAATATCTTACTGTTTTTGCTTTAAAGTTTTGATTTTGCTAGGACTCGTATTCTGAAATTCGTCTATAGCAATACGATATGTTTTATTAGAAGGCCTGCTGCTCAGTTCGTCTTGTGATAGTCCTCCAATTATATATAAATTATTTTCAAATAAATGCATTGCTGAATATTTTACGTCTATATCAATAACGAATTCTTTTAGTACTTTTGTTTTAATGTCATATAAGTATATTTTTTTGCTGTCAAAAATATAAATAAGATCGTTTTGTGAGGCAATTGCTGGTTTTTCGAGTTCAGAAAATAATTCTCCTTCATTTAGCCATTTGTCATTTATCAAATCAAAACTTTGAATTTCGGACATTGCTTTTCCATTGTTTCCTCCGATTAGGTAAATTTTATCTCCCATTAAAATCCCGTTTGCTTCTTGGGCAATAGGCATTTCTGATAATTCGTACCATAAACCGGAAGTTAAATTGTAAAAATGAGTTTTGTTTGTAAAAGTCTTTTTGCCTTTTGGAGTTGTTTTGATAGCGCCTCCCATTACAATTATGTTGTCTTTATAAATAAAAGATGGAGAATTAATTGCTTGATGCGGATTGGTTTTGTCTATTGCAATTTCGTTTTTCGAAAGGTCAAAAATTTCAATTTGATTTTCTAAATATTCAAATTTTGCATTTGGAGAAATTCGTTTGCCTCCAAATATATAAAATGAATTATCATAGAAATGTAAACTATGATAAGCTCTTTTTATGAGTTTTTTATTGGAGTTTTCCCAAGAGTCACTCTTAATGTCGTAAATCAAAAAATCGCCTTTGTGTTTTGCGTTTCCTTCTTCACGGCGCAACTCTTGAAAGTAAATTGGCATAAATACTTGTGGATCGTGTGAATTTGTTTTTGTTTTTGCTATTTCGAATGCATTAGAATTGTAGGAAGAATCACCTCCAGTAACATAGATTTTTCCATTATGGAGTGTGGAAGCAAAAGAATAGACAGCATCTTTTAATGGACTGAGTTTCTCAAAATCAATTTTAGATTTTAATTTCTTCTTCTTGATTTTTACTTCTACATTGTTCAGATTTTCAATGTCTTCTTGAAGTAAAATAATATAGTTGATCTTTTTTAAATCTTTAATAGCAATTTTTGCAGTTACAAATCCAATATGAGAAACTTGAAGGGAGTCGTTTGTTTTTTCTTTTAGATTTAATGTAAATTCTCCATTGCTGTTTGTCAGAGTTCCTATTTGGTTTTGAACGGCATATATGTTCGCGTCATCAAGTAAGGAATCGGTGGCTTGAGATTTAACAATTCCTTTTATAGTTTGCGCATTGAGGCATAAAGGAAATATAAGAATAGCAAAAAGTACTTTTTTAATCATATAGGAGGGATTTAAAGTGGTTTGAATATTGAATTAAAATGCTTTCTATATAAAAAACTGCTTTTCAAAAAGTTGGCTCAATTTCTATGCCGAGGCTGTTAATTTGAAGTAAAATAATTGTTAAAAATTATGGTTTTTATAAGTTTAAGCGTTAAATTCGCCTTTGAGGTAATATATTTGTAATTTTTAAGTTTAATTCTATAACTAAACTTAAAAAAAGGAGTAATAACTTAAAGGAGGGATATGATTTTTAGATTTATAATAGTTTTGATTTTTTTCAGTACAGGAGCTTTTGCGCAGGATAATTTTATTAAGCACAAAATTTCACAAGGAGAAAATCTTTCTGTTATTGCTAAAAAATACGACGTTACGGTAAAGGAAATCAATAATGCCAATCCGAATGCTCCAAAGATCCTTAAACTAAACTCTGTACTTTTAATTCCAAATAAAAATAAAAAAGAAGTTGCATCTAAAGCAAAATCATTGGCTAAGGCAGAATCTAAAGTAGAAACTGTTGTAAATAATGAAGCAGGTTCTCATGAGGTTTTGTCTAAAGAGACACTTTGGGGAATTTCAAAAAAATATAATGTAACGGTTGATGAATTGAAAAAAGCCAATCCGCTCTTGGAAACAGAAGGTCTGAAAATTGGTCAAAAGATCGTTATCCCATCAAACGAAAAACCAGTTATACAAGAAATCGCTTCTGCAGATGTTGAACTTTATAGAGAAGTTAAACCTAAAGAAACGAAATATGGTATTTCTAAAGAATATGGAATTACGGTAGCAGAATTGGAGCGTCAGAATCCGTCGATAAAAGGAAAAGTTCCTGTTGGTTATCTCTTGAAGATTCGTGTTTCAAAAGAAAAAGCAGATGCAATTCAGGCCGCTAAAGCTATTGAAGAATCACAAAACGCGGCAGTAACTTCACCAGTGCAAATAGCAGAAACTGCGGTAATAAAAAAAGATTCTACATTTGTAAAAATGACAAGTGGAAGTCATTCAGAATTAGTTGATCAGATTATTGCAAATGCAACAGAAAATATCGGAATTAGATACCGATCGGGCGGAACAACAAAAGCAGGTTTCGATTGTTCAGGTTTGATGATCTGTACTTTTAATAACTTCGATATTAAACTCCCAAGAAGCTCTATAGAGCAATCAAGAGTTGGAACAAAAGTAAATTCTGAAGAGGCTCAAAAAGGCGACTTAATATTCTTTAGAACCAATGGTAGACGCCACATTAATCATGTCGGAATGGTAGTTGAGGTTGCTGAAGACGGAGAAATTAAATTTGTACATTCCTCTACTCATGGTGGCGTAATGATTTCTTCAACAAAAGAACCTTACTACACAAGAGCATTTTCTCAAGTAAATCGTATTTTAGAATAAGATATATTTAAAGAAAAGCATTCTTTAAAGTTTCTAAACAAAACGGTTTATTCCAAAAATCAGTGACATATTTGTTTTCTTTCGCTTTTTTAATTTCATCTGTATCCAGAGTCGAAGAAAGAACAAAAATCTCTATTTTACCACTTATTTTTTCTGCAAGTCTTGCAAATTCGTCCAAAAACTCAAAACCATTCATAATTGGCATTTGAATGTCCAAAAGAATGATTAACGAAGTATGATTAGGGTTTTTTAAAAGCCATTCAATGCCTTCTTTACCGTTGTTGGCAATAAAAATCGGATTGATGTTTAATCCTTTTTTGAGTAATTTTTTAGTGACAAATTGATCAATTAAATTATCTTCAATAAGTACAAATTCAGATTTAGATTGCATGTGAGTGTGGTATGGTTACTATAAATTTACTTCCAACGGTGCTTTCTGAGAAAACAGAAATATCGCCTTTGATGTTTTCAACGGCTTCTTTTACAATGTAAAGACCTAGTCCTGAACCTTTATTTTTGTTGGTTCCAAAATACATTTCAAAAATATTTTCTTTGTCTTTATCATTAATTCCGATTCCATTATCCGAAACCTCAATTTTATTTAAACCATCTGAAAAATAAGTTTTGATGGAAATGAACATTTCTTCCTTGCTAGCATCGGAATATTTGATGGCATTTGAAATTAAATTGTTGATTATGATTTTTAATCGAAGACCGTCACTTTCAATTTGGTCGACCAGATGTTCTTGTGTAAATTTTATTCTGTTGGCATTTTCAATATACATTAATTGAATAATAGCCTCATTAAATAACTCTTTTAAACTTACCGGCTCCATGATTACTTCTTTTCTTTTGTTTTTAGAATAATCAATAATGTCACTTATAAATTGGTCCTGACGAGCCAGGCTATGATGCATCATTTG
Organism: Flavobacterium potami; assembly: GCF_020026915.1. Lineage (GTDB taxonomy): Bacteria > Bacteroidota > Bacteroidia > Flavobacteriales > Flavobacteriaceae > Flavobacterium > Flavobacterium potami. Next base: position 383,839 of record NZ_JAINUY010000007.1, read on the forward strand.
AAGGTAGTTTCTAATTTGGCTTAGATCGTCTTCTAAAGAAGTAATTTCGATAAGACCTTTTAAAGAAGTTATTGGAGATCTCAAATCGTGAGAAGCACTGTAAACAAAACGATCTAATTCACGATTTACAATAATTAAATTCTCATTTTTTACTTCTGTTTCTTTTTTAGAGATCAGCAGTCTTTTGACCATTATAGAATAATAGAGGCAAACACTGCAGATAATAACTAAAATGAAAAAGACGTTAGTAAAAATCAGTAGGTCTTTTATTTTACGGGTTCCTTCGCCTAAAAGATTCGAAAAATTACGTTCGTTAATGGTAAGTTGGTCACTAATGGAGCTGATCTCTTTTAAATACTGTTTCTGATCTTTTGGGGTTAAAAGATTACGATTGATTTTGGCATTAATTTGTTCCCCAATTATAAACAACTTAAAAATTAGTTGATCGCCTTTTCCCCATTCGTCAATAGCCTTTGATAAAAAGGAAACTTCTTTAAAGTTATCAAATAGCCAAATAATATCGTCAAGGTCGTCTTCGTGATTTCTTCCAACAAGTAGACCTTTTCTAGCTATATCATTATCACCGGCTTTTAAAAGTGTAATTCTGGCAGTTCCGTCACCCTGAGGAACTTTTAATTCCTCACAATACAATTTCCATTGATTCGGTTTTTTTGTATATAGATAGGTTATAAGATGTCTTGAAGCATCTTTTTGGCTTTTAGAATAATGGGATTCTCCGTTTATGTAAGCTCTATTTGCAGATAAAATTTTGATGGTAAAAAAGTTAATGCAAATCAGTAAGGCGCAGGAGATAAAAATGATTAATATAAGAACAAAAACATTCGGAAACCGAAAGTTTCTTAAATCTTGCAACTTAGACATAAACTTATAATTAGTAGGTTAATAATAAAGTGCCTTTTTGCGTATTTAAAGAAAATTGTAAACAACCTTAGGGGAAAGTTAATTCACAGTTATTATTAAACACTTGTTAAAGAATATTTGTTAATGAAAAAATAATTATATTGATTTTTTTCAAATGTAGTAAAAATTATCTTATATATTTTTCAAAATTCACAACGAATTTTAAAATTTTTATTTTAAATGTAATTGATTGGTTTTTAGATGTTTTGAGTCTTTTTGTTTCTTTTTGTTGTATTGTTTTTTATTTATGAAGCTATTTTTAACTCATTTTTAAACTAACGTACAGAAAATTGTTCTGTTATTTTAATAAAGCTAAAATCGATGAAGTTTTGTTTAAGGAGCAATAAATTTCCTGACAAGTTTTTTATTAAAATCTTGCATACAAAATCAATCTTCTAAAAGCATAAATAGAGGGAACAATAGGGAAATATTTGTTTATTCGGATTTTAAATTCAGCTGATAATTTTTTGAATTGCTCTTCATTTAAACGCTCTTGATAAACAGTTAGGGCTGAACCGGAAATAAAATCAAAAAAATCATTTTGTGATGCAGAAATTAGAGGATATACTTTTTCATATAAAACTAAATCGGTACCGCCATTTTCAAAAAGTATTTTGGCATACTCGTCTAAAGTCAGGACTGGAGAAGGACGTGTCCAATTGTTAAGATACGAAGCAAAAGGTTCTTCCTGAACCAAGTTTAAAAGTATTCTATTCAGAATATTTTCATTTTGTTGTGGCATTTGAACAGCCAATTGCCCACCTGGATTTATTCGAGAAATAATTTTTGGAAATAGTTCGCCATGATTGTCGATCCATTGTAATGCGGCATTCGAAAAAATAAGATCCCATTTTGTTTCTTCTTTTAATTGCTCGGGAATTGATAATTCTTTAAAATTAAGATTTTCTCTAACTGGAGCTTTCGCCAGCATCTCTGCAGAATTGTCTATACCCAGAACAGTTGGGTTTGTAACCTTTTCAGAAAGTCTTTTGGTAAGTTCTCCCGTTCCGCATCCTAAATCTATAATTTTTAGATTTGGATGATCAACAATATGACTTACAAGATCATCAAAGGGTTTAGAACGTTCAGTTTTAAATTCGTTGTATTTTTTTGGATCCCAAGTCATAAGCTATTGTTTTTAATTTAAAAAAGAAATTATTGTAAATGTTTTGAATTAAAGTTAAGAATTTAATTTATCAATATTATAGAAGAAAGCCGCAAATAATTACGGCTTTCTTTACTTTTGAGAATAAATTTTACCCTTTTTAGGGATTAGTTTTTTTAATTATGGAATTATATTATAATACATTTTTGCTTCATAATTAAATGAATAAGTTGATGGATTAAAATTGTTAAATGAGTACCATCCATCATAAGAACCAGACCATCCCCAATTCATATGTAACGATAACATTCCAACTCCAAGACAAGAACCTTGACTTTCGTCGTAGTAGTAAGAGCTAGATCTTATGTAACCATCGCAAACCCACGCATGACCATCAGCATACATATCAAAAGAAATCCCGTCTTTTTTTCTTCCTCCAGATAAAATTACTGGTCTTCTAGCACTAATCTGGCTAACTACAGTTTGATAATTGTAAGTGCCTCTCGCAGCATTTGAATAATGGAAATCATTTACAAATGAAGAAGCGACCTGATCATAAGAATCGGCACTAGAACCGTCACATCCATAAGACATATTAACAGCATAGCCAATATCTAACATAAGTCCTGCAGTACTAGGCGTACCATAGTTATTTGGCATATTAGCCCAATTATATGAAGCGGGTTTCTGATGATATTTCATTACCTGTGCCATAGCTGTAGCCACACAACCTGTTGGGGCTCTACCTGATGAATTTGCACTACACAATAAAGGTGCTAAGTTGTTATAGCCGCCCCATTGTCCCCAAGTAGTTGTCAAAAGAGGGCCGACTTGTTCAATCTGATCCTCGGGACATGTTTTTGGATCAAATGGAATTATTTTTTTTGCAGTAGCGCTTCCGCCAGAAATAATTTTTGAAGCAGCACTCCATTCTGTTTTATTAATAGCCGATTGAGCTAGATTTTTAAATTTAATAGTTTCTATATTTTGGGTTTGAAATGCTAGCCACATTTTTAAACCCTCTGGATAATTTACTGTATCATTTTGAAAAACTGAATTTTCAGAATAAGCTAATACAGGAGTATTTCTATCATCGGCAGAAACAATAGCAAATCCTCCGTTCTCATAATTTATAATATAAAATGCAGCATCTTTTTTTTGAGTAAATCTTGTAAATGTGTATCCTGCTTTTTTTATTCTGGAACCTTTACTAGTTTGAGAAGATATTCTACCTGTTACAGTCAAATTTTCGGCTATTTTGATTGCATCTTCTTGAGAAATTAGATGTGAATCTGTTTTTGATTGTGTTTGAATTTCATTATCACTTTGGCAAGAATTAAAAAATAATAAACTAGAAATAACTAAACAGCTTAGTTTTAATAGTGTTTTTTGGTTTTTTTTCATCATTTTTTTGTTTAAATTAATAGTGGGGAATCTATTCTCAAAGTATTATTTTGTTTTGTACACGTATTCTTTTAGCTATTGTATAAATAACAATGTTTTATTTTTATTTATTTCAAATATAAATACTAAAGTCAGTATATCCTTACGGAAAGACGTAAAGACATATTATTTAACTATTTTTTTATTTTTTATTAATCGAGGTTATTAAAAAAGACGGGAGGGTACATACATCTGGAAGATCCAAAACATTTCGAATTACGAATTAAAAAATTAGTTTTTCAGAAAAAAGTATATCTTTAACTAACCCAAAACCAATAAAAATGCAAGAAAACGACCAAGAACATTTTAAAAGAGAACTCGGATTATTAGACGGAACCATGCTGGTTGTTGGTTCTATGATCGGATCCGGAATATTTATTGTAAGCGCCGATATCGCCAGACAAGTTGGTTCGGCAGGATGGCTTACTTTAATCTGGCTTTTGTCTGGATTAATTACAATTATCGCTGCAGTAAGTTATGGTGAATTAAGTGCCATGTTTCCGAAAGCTGGAGGACAATATGTTTATTTGAAAGAAGCATACAACAAGCTGATTGCCTTTTTGTACGGATGGAGCTTTTTTGCCGTAATTCAGACTGGAACGATTGCTGCCGTTGGTGTAGCTTTTTCGAAATTTGCAGCGTATTTGTACGAACCGTTAAGTGATGAAAATATTCTTTACGAATTAGGTTCGTTTAAATTGAATGCCGCACAACTTGTTTCTATTTTTACGATTGTAGTCTTAACTTTTATTAATAGTCGAGGCGTTAAAAATGGAAAAATTCTGCAAACAGTTTTAACAATTATCAAAATTTTATCACTGCTTGGATTAATCGTTTTTGGATTAACCTTAGCGGCAAAAGCTTCGGTTTGGGACTTAAACTGGGCCGATACATGGGGTACACGTTCTTTTGATAAAGAAAGTGGTTCATGGCTTCCAATTGGAGGAACGGCATTGATCTCGGGAATTTCTGCAGCAATGGTTGGTTCTCTATTTTCAAGTGATGCTTGGAATGGTGTAACTTTTATTGCAGGAGAAATTAAAAATCCACAACGAAATGTTGGAATGAGTCTGTTTCTTGGAACATTTATCGTAACAATTATTTATGTTTTGACAAACATTATGTATCTGGCTGTAATTCCGTTTGACGAAATTGCAACAGCAAAATTTGACAGGGTAGCAGTTGTCGCTTCACAATATATCTTCGGAAATATAGGAGCATTGATTATTGCAATCATGATTATGATTTCGACTTTTGCCTGCAATAACGGATTAATTATGGCGGGAGCAAGAGTTTATTATACCATGGCAAAAGATGGTTTATTTTTCAAAAAAGCTGCTGTTTTAAACTCGTCAAGTGTTCCTGCGTGGGCACTTTGGGCACAGTGTATTTGGGCTTCGGCTTTGTGTCTGACGGGAAAATATGGCGATTTACTAGATTTTGTAATTATCATTGTTTTGATTTTTTACATTCTAACTATTTATGGAATTTTCATTTTAAGAAGAAAAATGCCTGATGTCGAAAGACCTTACAAAGCTTTTGGATATCCGTTTTTGCCAATGTTGTACATTGTTATTGCATCGGCAATTTGTATTTCGTTACTACTAACAAAATTCTCAACTTGTGGCTGGGGTGTATTAATTATGTTAACAGGAATTCCGGTATATTATTTAACTAAACCAAAAGAAGAGTAAAAATTTGTTTCAGTTTAAATTTTCAAGTTGAAAAACTATATCAATTAAAAAAAGCGTCTTGTGGCTATCAAGACGCTTTTTTTATTCATTGTATTGAAAAATTAAAAACTATTATCGGATAAATCATTTTTAATCCTTTCTTCGGTTGGTCTTAAGAAAATCAGATATATAATAATAAGAATTCCAAAAATTACGAATTCCGGAGTTAGGAATAATAATATAAAAGCGGCGCCTTCTAAAATAGCCCAGCGTAAAATAGAAGCGGCTTGATAGAAAGGAAGTTTTTCTTCCAGTTTTAATTTAGGATCGATTTGCCTGATCTGAGACTTAAATAAAAAAGTACTGATAACATAAGCTAAAATTGGTATTAAAGTATATAAGATACCTATTGTACTAAGTTCAGGAATTTTTAATTTTTCAAGAGTAATTTCGCCTACAAAAAAATAAGCCAAAATAACTCCTGCACATACGGCAAGATGAATGATCTGTAATGTTTTGATTTTTTCAGTCATAATTTGGTTGAGGTTTGAGGTTGATTTTACGCAAGTTAGGACTAATTATTTTAATTCATAAAAAAAGGCACTACAATTAAGCAGTGCCTCTTGATGTAAATAATCACAAAGTGTTGGTTTGTTATGCGACAACAGACTCAGCAGGTGATTTTATAGTTGAATTAATAATAGACAAAGTCAACGGATCTGTTTCTCCAGAGAAGAAAGCTTCCAAAATTTCCTCAAATATTGGATTTGCATTTTCCACCAAAGAAAACAAAGTCATACACGAACGTAATTTGCGTGCATCTAAATCTCCAAAAATTCCATCAGCAGATTTTCTTTTGAAAGTCAATAAAAGTTCTGAAATTTCGATTAAATGTTTTCCAAGAATTGGATGTTCTAAGTAATCTGTAGCTTCTTTTAAATCATTAATGGCATAAAGATTAGCTGTATCACTTTTTCCTAAACCTTTTATTTGAGGAAAAATAAACCACATCCAATGTGTTTCTTTTTTCCCTTTGCTGATTTCAGAAAGAGCGGTAAGATAAAGTTTGTTCTGCGCATCTAAGAAACGCGATAGATCATTGTTCGAATAAGCCATTACGGTATTGTATTTTAAAAAAGGTTGCAAAAATAGTAAAAAAGATAGGTTTAGCCTAGTAAAAGGTTCATATAGTGAATGTTTTAACTTTTTAAAGAAGGAATATCTTACGTTGTTTTAACCAAAAAAGACATCTTTTAAGAGATTTAATTCTATAAAAATCAAAGATTTCGATTGGTTCTTCTAAAGGTAAGATTGATCCTTGGTAAAACTTTCCGCGCCGTTTTCGGAACCTGATGTTGCCAAAAACTATTAGTTGTTCCTGCCATCAATAAAAAGGAACCGTGATGCAGCGGAATTTCAATGGGAGCAATATCTTTCCTGAATTTATGCCGAAGTTTGAACATTCTGGTTTCTCCAAAAGTGACAGATGCAATAATAGGATCTGGGCCTGTATTATGTTCCTTGTCGCTGTGCCAGCCGACACCGTCGTTTCCGTCGCGGTACAAATTAAGCAGTACGGTATTAAAATCCAGTTGTGTTTCTTTCTCTACACGACTTCTTATTTTTAATAATTCATACGTCCAGTCTGGACCTTTTGGGTCTGCTCCGGGATTATCTTTGTCTTCATACCACGAAATCATTCTCGGAACGGTATATGTTTTATCATAAATCTCCATTTCGTATTCTCTCCATTTCGTTTTACGAAGTAATCTTTCGTAAAAAATATCAGACTCTTCTTTAGTAAAGAAATCGTCGATTAAAATTAATTTGGAATCAGGAATGTCAAATACTTTTTTTCCTGCCAAACCTGTGGTAAACAATTCGGTGTCGTTAAATAGTGTCATTTTCCATTATTTTTTATCAATTTCAATCCATACTGGCGCATGATCGCTGGTTTTTTCCCAGCCCCGTACATGACAATCAACGCCGCCTGAATTTAATTTTTTTGCTATTTGCGGACTTAGTAAGAAGTGATCTATTCGCAAACCAGCATCTCTTTCGTAGGCATTTCTAAAATAATCCCAGAATGTGTAAATTTTCTCGTCAGGATATAATTTTCTAATGGCATCTGTCCAACCTTGTGAAACAATTGATGCAAAAGCTTCTCGAACTTCAGTCCTAAACAGTGCATCGTTTATCCATTTTTCAGGTTTATAAACGTCCAGTTCAGTTGGCATTACATTATAATCGCCAATCAGTATAACGGGGACTTTTAAATTTAATAAGGTTTCAGCACGATGCGCAAGACGATCAAACCATTTCAATTTATATTCAAATTTTGGTCCCGGATAAGGATTCCCGTTAGGAAGGTAAAGACACGCAATTACAATTCCGTTAATTAAAGCTTCAATATAACGACTTTGAATATCGTCATCATCGCCGGGAAGTACATGCGTAACTTCTTCAATTTCCATATTTCGAGCAAGAATCGCAACGCCATTCCATTGTTTTTGTCCATGCCAGATTGCGTTATAACCCGCATCGTTTATTGCTTTAAGCGGAAATTTATCTTGAGGCGCTTTTAGTTCCTGTAAGCATACAATATCGGGAGCGGTTTCTTCCAGCCATCGTAATAAAACATTTAATCTTCCGTTGACTCCATTTACGTTATAAGTGGCTATTTTCATAGTAGATTTTGATTTGTTCTAATCTTGAATTTACAACTTTTCAGAATTTTATTTTGCAAAGTGTTTGTTAAAGAACACTTTACCAGGATGTTTTTCGGCGTAAGCAAAAATTAACTGCTCAATATATTGATTGCTTTTATAAGGCGTAACATAACTTTTAACTTCTTCAGGATCATTGATGGCAACATCTCTCGGAATATATCCCATTCCATGAAAATGGCCATTTTCAATCCAGATACAACTTCTTTCGTCTGAAGATCTTCCTTTGTCAATAATGGCAAAACTTGGTCTGTTGTTCAATAAATAATCAATCGCATTATCAATTTGTTCGTTATGAAGTAAAGGATCTGGCAATTCTTTTAGTTCATTGTTGTAGAAAAACTCACCTTCTTCAGGTATTGAATATTTGCAAAAACGATGATCGATTTGAAATTGTTCTGCCAAACTTCGTAATAAATGAATACCAGTATGTTGGTTGTTGAATTCATGAATACAGGTCTGAAATTTGCTCATTTTCCCGAGTGCCAGATATTTATAGCCGTTTCGAGCTTCGTATTGGTAAATGCCAAATTTGGCTTCAAAACGTTTTAAGGCTCTGTTGTAAGTTGGCCAAAGTTTTTTGATTTCGGTACATTCTAAAAGAAGCGCCATTAATTCGGTTGCACAGATTTCAAAAGAAATTCCGTGAATGTCCCTTAAAAAATGTTGTCTTTGCGGATTGATATTATTTCCTGTAAAATGCGATGTTACTCGTTTTTTCAGATTAATAGCTTTTCCAACATAAATTACTTTTTTCTGCTGATTATAAAAATAATAGATTCCAGGTTTAGCGGGTAAATTGTTAAAATCTTCTGCAGGAAGATTTGGAGGCAAACGCTGATCTTCAGCTGTTTTTTTGATCATTTTGTCCATTTCTCCGGCATCGTCCCATTCCAACAAAAGAGAAAAAAGAAGAGCAGTAGCATCGGCGTCTCCACCAGCGCGGTGTCTGTTTTCTAAAGATATATTTAAAGAATTACATAAATTTCCTAAACTATAAGAACCTAATCCAGGTTTGATTTTTCGAGCAGCACGAACGGTACACAATTTTTTTGCCGACCATTTAAATCCAGCTTGTTCCAATTGATGATGAACGAACGAATAATCGAAGTTGACATTGTGTGCAACGAAAATACGATCGGTCAACATTTCCAAAACTTTCTCTGAAATATCATCAAAGATTGGCGCATTGGCAACCATTTCGTTATTGATTCCCGTTAATCCAAAAATAGAAGGAGGAATGTCCTGTTCCGGATTTACAAGTGTTTCGTAACGATCCAACACATTTGTACCGTCATGAATAATAATGGCAATTTCTGTAATACGGCTTCCACTGGCATTCCCGCCTGTGGTTTCAATATCGACTATGGCATATTCTTGCTTCTTCATTTGTATATAACGTAAAATGTTCTATTTCTGTTATTTATTATTTTAAATACATAGTTTTCAGTCTCAGTCTCAGTATTCAGTTAATTACTAAGTCATCAGAGAAATACTGAAAACTGAGACTGCGACTGAAAACTAAAACTTCATTCGATGTCTAGGCATATTAATTTCATGAGCTGACGGATAAGGTTTTCTATTCGTCATACTGATATCTTCTTTAATCTGATTTTGAGTTCGATACTGATCTTTAGCATCCATATATCGCGGATCTGGAATAAAAGGCATTTTTGCCATTTTAAGAATCGTAATTGTCGGAAAATGATAATCGACTTCTACATTTCCTAATAAAAGATAACAGCCTCCGCCTTGAAACGCATATTTTTCTAAACTATCTGGAAAATGAGCCGTATCAAAATAAGTGCCTTCATGATCGATCCAAGTTCCAAAATACATCGCGCCTTTTTTTGTCGGGACGTGTTTTCTGGAAATTAAATACGCCAACATTCTAACTTGTCTTTTATGATGTTTGACCAAATCTTTCGCCATAATATCACCACGATGTTTGGTTTGTAAAAGATCGAAAACGGTACACGAAACTGGAAAACTCAACAATTCGATTTCATCAAAAGCATCTTCAAAAACAGAACGTTCCAAAACTGGTAATTTGAATTCTTTTGCTGGTTCTTGTAATAATTTTAAGTTTCGGTTTTCTGGTTTATAATTATTTAAAAGTAAACTCGCAGTAATTAAAAGCTGATTTTTTGTTTTTCCTGTAAAGCGAAAGGCGCCAATGAAAATCAGAATTTTAACGCCTTCAATCCCAATTGGAATGCGATTGATGAAATTTTCTAAAGAAAGATATTCGCCGTTTTCTATTCTTTCCGATTCGATTAAATGTGCAATTTTAGATTCTAAACTTTGCAAATGCATAAAACCTAAATAAATATCGGTTCCATATAAAGTCGTTTGATATTCGCTTTTATTCACACACGGATTATGAACCGTTCCGCCCGACATTCGCGCTTCGTGTACATAAACTTCAGTTCTATAAAATCCGCCTTGATTGTTGATTACCGCTGTCATAAATTCGACAGGATAATTCACTTTCAAAAACAAACTCTGATAACTTTCAACCGCATAAGAAGCCGAGTGCGCTTTACAAAAAGAATATCCCGCAAAAGATTCAATCTGACGGTAAATTTCCTGACTCAAAGCTTCTGGATGTCCTTTTTGAGCACAGCTTGCAAAGAAATTATCTTTAACTTTTTGCAAAGCTTCCAAAGATCTTCCTTTTCCAGACATCGCGCGACGCAGAATATCGCCATCAGGAGCGGGAAGTCCGCCGTAATGTTGAGCAATTTTAATGACATCTTCCTGATACACCATAATTCCGTAGGTTTCACCAAGATGTTCTCTAAAAACCTCATGAAAATATTCAAACTGATTGGGATTGTTATGTCGAAAAATATACTCTTTCATCATTCCCGATTGTGCCACTCCAGGACGAATAATAGACGAAGCGGCAACGAGAATTTTATAATTGTCACAATTCAGTCTTCGTAATAATCCACGCATCGCAGGACTTTCGATATAAAAACAGCCAATTGTATCTCCTTTTGCCAAATGAAAATTGCAAACGGCTTCATCTTTAGAAATGGAAGTATTACGAATATCAACTTTTATCCCTCGGTTTTTAGCAATCAATTTTACGCTGTCATCAATATGTCCGATACCGCGTTGACTTAAAATATCAAATTTGTCAAACCCAATTTCTTCAGCAATATGCATGTCAAAAAGCACGATTGGAAATCCTTTTGGAGGCATTTCCAAAGGTGTATAATTGGTAATTGGTTCTTCAGAAATGATAATTCCGCAGGCGTGCATACTACGCTGATTTGGATATTTGTTCATCATTAATCCATATTCCTGAACCAATTTTACAATTTTATTTGTGGGATGAAGTTCTTCTGGATTTTTTGCCAATACATCTAATTCTTCTTTCGGAAGTCCAAAAACTTTTCCGACTTCTCTATAAATAGATCGGTATTTGAATTCGACATTCGTACCGCAGAAAGCAACATGATCGCTACCGTATTTTTCGAAAATATATTCTAAAATTACATTGCGTTCCTGCCAGCTCCAATCAATATCAAAATCGGGTGGACTTTTTCGGTTCAGATTTAAAAAACGTTCAAAATACAAATCAAGTTCTATCGGACAGATATCTGTAATTCCTAGGCAATACGCAATAATACTGTTGGCGCCACTTCCGCGACCAATGTGCATAAATCCTTGACTATTGCTATATTGTACAATATCCCAAGTAATTAAAAAATAACCGCTGAATTCCAGTTCGTCAATTACTTTTAATTCTTTTTCTACGCGTTTTCTCGCAGTTGTGTTTTCTTTTCCATAACGCCATTCAAAGCCTTCTTCAGCTAATTCGGTTAATTTTTCTAAATCTTTTTCACGGCTTCCGGTAAAGAATTTTTTATTTCTTTTAATTGAAAAATCATATTGAAAATTACATTCGTCAATGATGCGTTGTGTATTAGAAACGATTTCAGGATATTTTTCATAAAAAGGTAAAAGAGCGTCTAACGGTTTTATGAAATCAGAAGTTTTGCAATAATCCGTTTCAGTAAGTTTTGATAGAATAATATTCGTATCAATTGCTCGAAGGACTTTATGCAGATTATATTCTCTTTTACAGCTAAAAGTTACGGGCTGTAAAACCACCATTTTGGCCCTTTTATTTTTATGTTTTGAAGTCAGAAGACTTGAAACTTCTTCGGGACGAACTCCGATAAATTCATTTTCATAAAGTGTTTCGGGAGCATTTTCTAAAGTGTAAACCACAAAAGCCGAATCAAATTTTGGAGCTCGCAAAGGCAAAGTTTCTCCGCTGAAATTATGATCCGTCAAAAAACGATTCATCTCGGCTAATCCTTCTGCATTTTTAGCCAAACCAATATATCGGAATTGATGATTGCAACGAAATTCCATTCCAACCAAAGGCTTGATTCCTTTTTTTTCGCAATCTCTTATAAAATCATAAATTCCCGTTACCGTATTAATATCTGTTAATGCCATTGCTTTTACATCATGCAAAACAGCCTGCATGACAAGTTTATCAAGAGGAATCGTGCCATAACGCAGAGAATGAAAAGAATGACAGTTTAAATACATATTAAGGTTTAGGATTTTCGTTTTTTCGTTTTAAAATTTCATCTTTAGTATTGGGTTTGAAATGCGCTCCAGCACAACGCATAACGGCATCAAAACCGTAACGACTTTTCATTTTATCCATCGCGGCATAAAGAGCCAGGATTTCCTGAGTATCTTCAAAAAGATCAATTTGATAGGTTCCGCGCACCAATCCGCTAAAGCGAACGCCAATCAGACGCAGACGCATACGACGCTGGTAAACTTTCTCAAAAAGTTCCATTACGGTTTTGGTCAAAATATGATCGGCTGAAGTGTAAGCAACTCGAGATTGTTTGGTTTCGGTATCGAAATTGGCGTAACGAATTTTAACCGTAACAGTAGAAGTCAGCCATTGCTCAGAGCGCAATTGAAAAGCCAGTTTTTCGACCATTCCCAAAAGCACTCTTTTCAGTTTTGCAATATCAATAGTATCTTGAGAAAAAGTGTTTTCTGTTGAAATGGATTTTCTTTCGCTATAAGGTTCTACAGGCGTATGATCGATTCCGTTGGCTTTTTTCCAAATATCTAAGCCATTTTTTCCAATCATTTGCTGTAAAACCTCCGCAGGCATTTCAGCTAAAGTCTGAATTTTGCGAACACCAATTCGCGACAAAAGTTGAAATGTTACAGTTCCGACCATTGGTATTTTCTGAATCGAAAGCGGATTCAAAAATGTCTGTACTTTATGTTCTGGAATTTCTAGATTTCCTACTGGTTTTCCTTCGCCAGTAGCAATTTTAGAAACCGTTTTATTAATCGATAACGAAAAACTAATCGGCAATCCAGTTTCTTTAATTACTTTTTGAGCCAATTCATCGGTCCATTTATAACTTCCGTGAAAACGGTCCATTCCGGTAATGTCTAAATAAAATTCATCGACACTTGCTTTTTCTAAAACAGGTGCTTTCTCTTGAAGAATTTCGGTTACATCATGAGACATTTTTGAATACAATTCCATGTCGCCTTTGATGATTTTTGCATCGGGACAAAGTTTCATCGCCATTGCAATAGGCATTGCAGAACGGACTCCAAATTTACGGGCTTCATACGAACAAGAAGCAACAACACCGCGCTCTCCACCGCCTACAATAAGCGGAATTCCGTTCAGTTCAGAATTGGTGAGTCGTTCGCAGGATACAAAAAAGGTATCCAAATCCATATGTACAATTGCCCGTGCCATTTTCCTTTTGTTTTTGTATGAAACAAAATTAGTACAGATTAGAACATTTTGTGTATATTTGCTGTTCCAAATTATAACAAATTTATTATGTCCTTATTTTCAGACAACATCAGAGCATTAAGGGTTAAGCATAAAATATCTCAAGAGAAATTAGCTGAAAACCTTAGCATTACCAGAGGTAGATACGTAAAATATGAAGACGGAACTTCGGAAGCGCCGTATGATATTTTAAAGAAAATTGCATTGTATTTTCATATGAGTATCGATTTGATATTATCGGTCGATATTCGTAAAATTGATGTGCAAAATTTGATAAAACTAGAAGGCAACCGACTTATTTTGCCCATTCAAGTGGATAGTTTTGGAGAAAACTTTATTGAAATTGTATCTCAAAAAGCAAAAGCAGGTTATCTTAACGGATATGCTGATCCAGAATATATTGAAAGTTTACAGCAGATTACACTTCCGTTTTTAGGACCAGGAAAACACCGCGGATTTCCCGTTGAAGGGGATTCAATGCCTCCGCATGAAGATGGTTCTATTATTATTGGTCGTTATGTGGAAAAACTGGGAGAGGTGATGGATGGTAAAACCTACATTCTGATTACTAAGACTGAAGGAATGGTGTATAAGCGTCTGAATAAAAATAAAAAGAATGCTTTGGTTTTAGAATCAGACAACAGTTTTTATCCGAATTATGAAGTGAAAGCTTCTGATATTTTGGAGATTTGGGAATACGAATGCAACATCGGACGTTCAGATAAAAAACAAGAAACGACAGAAACTGGAGCAATGAAAGATTTGCTTTTAGAATTGAAAAGAGAAGTTCGAGAAATTAAGAATAATACTTCGAATGCTTAAAAGTACTGGTATGAGAATAAGTCATTATTTATTTTGCTGTTCTTTTTTTCTATTAAGTTGTAAAAAGGAGAATAAAGAACAAAAATCTGTTTTTGTAAAAACATGGTACGATACAGAAATGGATATTCCATACATGGCAAGATTGGAAATAAATAAAGACCACACTTTTAAGTTTGTTGGCGGAGCTTGTACAACAAGTTTTCATTCTGATGGGAATTGGATAGAAAAAAACGATACATTAATTTTAAATAGTGTACTTCCTAAAGAATGTTTTCAGATTCATGAATTTGGAAAAATGTGTTATTCTAAAGAAGAAATTGAAAAAATAAGATTTACAAAAACTATAGCTGATTGTGAACCTAAAAATGAGGATAGTTTTGAAAATTTTAAAGATGAAAAATTCTATTTAAGAAATGATTCTCTGGTTTTGAAAAAAGATAGAAAAGAGAAATGTACAGAAAGAAAAATTGTGTTTTTTAAATATAAAAAACAAAGATGAACATTCAAAAAGCCAAAACCGAAGATCATATCCGCTTGACGGAAATCACCAAAAAATCAAAAGCATATTGGGGATATTCGGAAGAACAATTGGAAAAATGGAGTAATAATCTAACAGTTACAGCAGATTATATCCAAACAAATCCTGTTTTTAATTTGGTTGATGAAAATCAAATTATTGGTTATTATTCCTATTTGAAAAAAGAAGATAATCAGGTAAAATTGGATAACTTATTTATTTTACCTGAATATATCGGAAAAGGATTTGGCTCTTTTTTAATGAATGATTTCTTGGAAAGAATGCGAAATGAAAAATGCCAAAAAATCATTTTGGACTCAGAACCAAATGCCGAACAATTTTACCAGAAAATCGGATTTGTAAAAATCGGAGAATTCGAAACTTCAATTAAAAATAGATTTATGCCCATTATGGAAATGAATTTATAAAAGTTCTAAGGTGCTGAGATGCTAAGATTCTGAGTTTTTAAAATCGCCACGAATTGCACGAATTTTCACGAATTATATTGCGACTATTTTTAGATAAAAAATTTGTGCTAATTCGTGCAATTCGTGGCAAAAGTAAAAACTAAAAAACTTTAGCAAACCCCAATCCATATTGTTGCCCATTGTAGAAAGGCATTAACATAGAAGTTGATTTGTTTTCTGCTGATGATTTGAATAGTTTTTTAGTGATATACGGATTAATCCAATAAGCGATTTTCGTACTCAAAATCCCAATTCCAGCTCCGGCAGCTACATCTGTCAACCAATGACGATTGTTGTAAATTCTAAAAAGCCCGGTTCCTGTGGCTACGGCGTAACCCGCAATTCCGTACCAAATCGATTTGTCTTTATATTCTTGATATAAAAATTCAGCACCCATAAATGCAGTTGCAGTATGCCCAGATGGGAAAGAGTTATTTGAACTTCCATCAGGTCTTTCTACATGAGAAATCGATTTTAAACCCAAAACCGTTGTAGCCATAATAGCGTAAGAGGTTACAAATATAACCGAACGATCACGCATATTGTTTTTTCCTTTTACGCCAAAAGCGTTTAAAGCATAAACAGAAGCTGCAGGCGCATATTGCGAAAAATCATCAATTGTGATTTTTTCGTCAATATCTTCAGTAACTTCAGCCTTTATTTGTTTGTTGAAACTCAGAAGCTGATCACTTTCTAAACCAATTACACCATAACCAATCAAAACCGACGGAATAATTAATTGTTTGTAATTGAATTTTAAATGATTAGAAGTACTGTCAATTTTTGTAATCGAATCATTTTGTTGTGCATTCGCAGCAAATAATCCGAATAGAAATACTAGGAAAATCGTTTTGTGGAACATTGTTATAGTCGTTATTTTTTGCAATATTAACGAATGTTCGAGCTGGGTATTTTGTGCTTAATTCAACCTTAAGCGAATATTAATCAAGGGAATGGAAATAGCAAAAATCAACAACAATATCAATGACAATTCAAATAGAAAGTCCCAGCGGGACGATATATTTATAGAAATTATTGATGAATTTTAGTGAGCCCCATCGGGGTGAAATATGTCGCTCCGCTGGAGCTTATGATTCGTGTAAATCAAACTATCTATAAATATTTTGCTCTTCCAGAGCTTTACTTTAAACTTTCAGAGTAAACCAAAAAGTACTTCCCAATCCTAAATTACTCTCAACGCCAACGCTTCCATTTTGAGCTTCAATAAATTCTTTACTGATCGCTAAACCTAATCCCGTTCCTGATTTCTGACTTCCTGGAATTTGGAAATATTTATCGAAAACTTTGTCTTTGTATCTTGGTTCAATTCCTTTTCCGGTATCAATAACCTGAAAAACCATCTGATTGTTTTCTTCTTTTAATTTAATGAGAATTGTACTTTTTTCAGATGAATATCTGATAGCATTTGATAGATAATTAATCAAAACCCAGCCTGTTTTTTCAGCATCGGCTTTTACGTTTTTAAGATTTTCATCGGCGTCAACAATCAATTGAATCTGTTTTTGATCTGCCTGAATTTTTACAGCTTCAACAGCATATTTTACAATTTCATGCGGATTGCTTTTTCCAATGTTCAGCTGGATGTTTCCAGTTTCCAATTGTGATAAATTCAGTAATTCGCCTGTGATTTTCAACAAACGCTGACTATCATCTTTAATACTTTCTACCAATTGTTTTTGGTCGTCGTTCATATCGCCAGTTTTGGCATTTTCAAGTAATTGAAGACTTAATTTTATAGAAGCAATCGGCGTTTTTAATTCGTGCGAAACCGTGGCAATAAAATTGGTTTTGGCAAAATCCAATTCTTTAAAAAGCGTAATATTTCGAAGAATAATTACATCTCCAATATTGATTTCTTTTTCTTCGCCCGTTGGCGTTATCGTGATATTGTGAATTTCCTTTTCGAAATAACTTTCTTTTCCGTGAGCAAAAATTTTGAGAGGTTGTTTTTTCGGAGTTTCATTTTCTTTCAGAATTAAAGAACGAATCAAATCATTAGAAACTGCTAATTCAGATGAAGGTTTTCCAATAATATCTTCCGATTTCAAACCGATAATTTTCAGTGCTTCATCATTCACAAACAAAACAATTCCTTCGTTGTCCAAACCAATAATCGGATCATTCATATTATTGATCAATGTTTCCAGTCGTTTTTTCTCAAAAAGAAGTTTATAAACATTGCTGTCGTGGTATTCTTCTAGTTTTTGTGCCATGGTATTAAACGATTTGGCAAGATCTCCAAATTCGCTGTGGCTTGTAAAATGAACACGTTCTGAATAGTTTTTATTGGCAATTTCCTTAATACTCAGCGTTAATTCCTTAATCGGATTCGCAATATTATTTGGCAGGTTAACCAATAAATTAAAGGCAATCAGAAAGCACAAAGTTCCTACAATGGCAATCGATAAATTAGCCGTTTCAGCCGATTGTTTAGCGATGTCACTTTTCTGTTTTATAGCATCCAGATTCAGTTTCATGATCGCAAAAATATCTTGACGAATTTGTGCTTTTACAGTTTCATCAGAATTGTTTTTAGACAGAAGAGCAAAACTTTCTTTCAGCTTTTCAGTTGCTTGTTTCTCGCCAGGTTCGGTAATATTCTGGGTTTGCTTTTCGAGATTTTCCTCAAAATTCAAAATCGTTTTTTTCGAATCTGATTTCATTCCGTCCAAAGCAAAAATCATATTTCGCGAATATTCCAGCGTATTGTAATTCGATTTCAGAATATTCTCAGTGTCCTGCTTAATCAAAAAAACAGAATAAGCACTCACTAACGAGAGAATGATGATCATTAAAAATAACAATCCAACACCCAGATTCAATTTGGTTTTAATTCTCATATTTTTAAAACAAGTTTTTTATATACGAACCATTAAGATATTAAGAAAATTAAGGTTTAGCACCTATTTTTAATCTAGAATATAGAACAGTAAGCTTAATGTTCTGTGCACAAAGAAAAACTTAATTTTCTTAATCTCTTAATGGTAAAAAAAATCAAGATAGTATAACAAGATCAACGTTTGATAATGACAATTTATTCAACAAACGCCTGAAAATTGTTGTAGACAAAATTACTTTAAATAAATTCAAATGCGGTTTTCCGATGCAGACAGTTGTAATTTGTTTTTCTTCTACGGTTGTCAAAATCGCATTGGCAATATTCGAATTTTCTAACTTAATAACTTCGGCACCCAATTGCACGGCGAGTTTAAAGTTATTAATTAAATGTCTTTGTTTGTCAAGTGCGATTCTTGTACTGCTTTCCTGTGGAGTTTCTACATACAAAACATACCAGCTTCCGTTGTAATAACTTGCCAATCGAGCAGCTTTTCTAATTACGATTTTTGCTGTTTTATCGTTACTGCTAATACAAGCCAATAATTTTTCATGACGTAAAGCATGCAGATTCGGAACTTCACTTTCTACTTTTCGAACTACCTGACTCGCTACTTCTTTCAAAGCCAATTCACGCAACTGCAGAATTTGTTCCGATTTGAAAAAGTTCTGCAAAGCCATTTGAATTTTATCTGCCGTATAAATTTTACCTTCTTTCAAACGTGCAATCAAATCTTCCGAAGTTAAATCAATATTGACAACCTCATCGGCTAAACGTAAAACATTATCCGGAATTCTTTCCTGAACGTCAATATTTGTAATCCGTTTGACATCTTCATTTAAACTTTCAATATGCTGAATATTGACTGCCGAAATCACATTAATTCCCGCTTCCAAAATCTCCAGAACATCTTGCCAGCGTTTTTCGTTTTTGCTTCCTTCTACATTTGTATGCGCCAATTCATCAACGATAACCACTTCTGGTCTAAGGTTGATGATGGCCTGAACGTCGAGTTCTTCGAGTTCTTTTCCTTTATAAAAAATAGTCCGTCTTGGAATAATAGGCAGACCAGACAATAACTCATGCGTTTCCTTTCGCATATGCGTTTCGATGTAGCCAATTTTGACATCGATTCCGTTTTTCAATAACGAATGCGCTTCCTGAAGCATACGGAAAGTTTTGCCCACACCGGCGCTCATTCCAATGTAGATCTTAAATTTTCCTTTTCGAGATTTCTGAATCAAATCCAGAAAGTGCTGTGCGTTATTTTCGTTTTCCATTTCTTTTTTGGATTTAACCATTAAGAGATTAAGTAAGTTAAGCTTTTCTTTGTTTACAGATCATTAAGCTTAATGTTCTGATTCTAGATTAAAACTACGTGCTAAAACTTAATTTTCTTAATTTCTTAATGGTAGAAAAATAAATTTTAATGTTTAAAATGAAATAGCCAATGCTGTCGTTACAAAAGTATTCGTATCTGTTGGCAGATTGTTTTTAGTAAAAATTTCATCTTTGCTTGACAGATTTCTCGCTTCAATTCTAAACATAACATTATCAGTAATTAAGTAATCAAAGTTAGCTGAAAATCCGTAAGTTTTGAATCCGTTTGGCGTTTCTGTCGCGATAATTACACCTTTTTCATCATTGTAATATTCACCTCGTGCCGCCAACTGAATTTTATCTGTCGGTTTGTATTGCAGAATCACAACAGGCGAAAACCACGTATCATATTTGTTACTATTTTTAGTCGATTGCTGAGAACCAATATCAAAACCAGCCGTTAAATTTGTTTTTTCTGTTACTTTAAATTGTCCGTAGAAATTATTAAAGTAGCGCCATTTTTTATCAATATCAGGCTGTTCGTTTCCTGCGTATGTGCTCCAATTCAAAACCACTTTATCAGTTGGTTTATAAGTAACCTGCGTTCCAAAAGCCGGAGTTTGATTTCCGTCGATTTTCTGAATTCTCTGCCAGCCGTTTAAATACATTGCTGCCAAATACCATTTTCCAGAATCGGAAGTATAACCAATTTTTACACCTGCTTCATAATAAGGTGAATTCTCAGCCAAAATGCTTCTCGTTAAATTCGCGCAGTCTTTTCCAATCGCACTTTCAAAACCAATATGCGAAGGCATAATTCCCGCATCAATCCATAAATCATGTTTTTGCGAAATCTTCACACCAACATTCGCCTCGTAAATATTTTTCAGCAAATCCTGTTCAGCCGACATATTATATTGCGCATAAGTTCCTGCCATCAGCGCAAAATTCCCTCGTACATTTTCCTTCGAATAATTCACTTTTGCCAAACCCAAATTCAGATTTACCTCATTGCTTCGGTTATAATTATAAAAAAAATTCGGTCGCGTATGATTTTCCGGTTTCCCGAAATCATAACTATAATAAACGTCTACATATCCCGAAAACGTAAACGGACTTTTAGATTCTTCTTGTGCATGTAAATTGCCAAAACCAAAAGCGATTAAAGCAGTAAGTATTATTTTTTTCATTGTTAATTGTGGTATTCAACCCAAAAGGGTAATTAATTTATTTAAGTAGATTTTTTAGGAGCTATTTCCCGCTATCCGTTTCAATCTTTTCCTGGCTAAAGAAGCCAGAAAAAGGATTTCCACTACTATCGGGGCTAGGGCATTTGGGGTAAAAAAGGCGTATTATTTACTCCAAGATTTTCAAAACCTTGGAGATATTTTAATTTTTAAGTTTAGTTTTTCGATTCCAATTTATGTTCGGTTTGTCATTCCGAGGAACGAGGAATCTTCGTTGCAAGATCGACACAGATTGACATTCTTTGACGAGCTACTTGCGGAGATCCCTCGTTCCTCGGGATGACAAACGGTGTGGTTACTGTGTTTCTAAAGAGAAATCATACCTAACAGGTTTTCAAAACCTGTTAGGACAAAACTTAGAAACTTAGTATCTCAGAACCTTAGCATCTTAAAGCTTTAGCGAAGCTTATCAAGAGCCACATTCAACTCCAAAACATTCACAGTTTCAGGACCAACAACAGCCGTATTAATTTTAGATTCCACCAAAGCTTTAACTTTAGCTTCAGCTAAATTTCGTTCTTTGGCCACGCGTTTCACTTGAACCAAAGCGCCTTGAGGAGAAATATTAGGATCTAAACCGCTTCCTGAAGCCGTAACCATATCAGCTGGAATTTCAGCTTTTTTCAAGTACGGATGAACAACAAGGAAAGTATCGATTCTCTTTTGAACCAAAGCTAAATACTCAGCATTGCTCGGACCTTTATTGCTTCCGGCACTTCCTGTAGCATTATAATCAACTGCCGAAGGTCTTCCCCAGAAATAATTCGACTTATCGAACTTCTGTCCGATTTTTTGATAACCAACGACTTTTCCGTTAACCAAAAGCGTTTCTCCTTTTCCTTGATTGGGAGCAATTTGTGCGATTCCGTAAATCGCAAGAGGATAAATAACTGCGAATAAAATTAAAGTAACCGCAGTAAGTTTTATGAGTGAAAAAATTGTTTTCATTTTTTTGAGGTTCTGAGGTTCTGAGATGCTGAGGTTCTAAGTTTTCTTCTTAGAACTTAGCAATTCAGAACTGATGTTTTTATTTTAGTTTTTGCAAACCTGACAGGTTTTTAAAAACTGTCAGGTTTAATTTTACATGAATAATGCGACTACTAAATCAATGACTTTTATTCCGATAAAAGGAACAATCAAACCGCCTAAGCCATAAATCAAAAGATTACGTTTTAGAATCGCGCTTGCACCAATCGGGCGATATTCAACACCTCTCAACGCCAGCGGAATCAAGATCGGAATGATTATCGCATTGAAAATTACAGCCGATAAAATCGCACTTTCTGGACTGTGTAAATGCATAATGTTCAAACCTTGCAATGCTGGAATCGCCGTAATAAAAAGCGCAGGAACAATCGCAAAATATTTGGCAACGTCATTAGCAATAGAGAAAGTGGTTAAAGTTCCGCGAGTCATTAAAAGCTGTTTTCCAATTTCGACAATCTCGATTAGTTTTGTTGGGTCATTGTCAAGATCGACCATATTTCCAGCTTCTTTGGCAGCTTGAGTTCCGCTGTTCATAGCAACACCCACATTCGCTTGAGCAAGGGCAGGAGCATCATTTGTTCCGTCTCCCATCATGGCAACCAGACGACCTTCAGCTTGCTCTTTTCGGATATAATTCATTTTATCTTCAGGCTTCGCTTCGGCGATAAAATCATCAACACCTGCTTTTTCGGCAATAAACTTAGCCGTCAACGGATTATCGCCCGTAACCATAACCGTTTTGATTCCCATTCTGCGTAAGCGTTCAAAGCGTTCTTTCATCCCGGTTTTAATGATGTCCTGCAATTCGATAACACCTTGAATTTCGTTGTTTTTGATGACCACTAAAGGCGTTCCTCCGTTAGAAGAAATGGAAATTACTTGTTGCAAAGTATCTTCAGGAAAAGCATTTCCAGCTTGTTCTGCGATTTTTTTAGCAGCATCTTGTGCGCCTTTTCGAATATTTGTTCCATCTTTTAAAACAACACCAGAAGTTCTGGTTTCAGCAGTAAATTTGATTGTGTGTGAAATGTTTTCTGTGAGAAGTGAAATGTCTGATTGCATTTTACTGTTCTCATCTAACATTTTACCAAGTTCAAGAATACTTTTTCCTTCTGGCGTATCATCAGCAAGTGAACTCAAAACAGCAGATTTAACGAAATCTTCAAAAGAAATACCTTTTGTTGGATAAAAATTGGTTGCTTTTCTGTTTCCAATGGTAATTGTTCCCGTTTTATCCAAAAGCAAAACGTCAATATCTCCAGCAGTTTCAACCGCTTTCCCTGATTTTGTAATCACGTTAGCGCGCAAAGCTCTGTCCATTCCTGCAATTCCAATCGCAGAAAGTAAGCCTCCAATCGTAGTTGGAATCAAGCAAACGAATAAGGCAATAAAAGCAGCAATAGTAATAGGAGCGTTGGCATAATCAGCAAAAGGTTTTAGGGTAACGCAGACAATCACGAAGATTAAGGTAAAAGCAGCTAACAAAATAGTCAAGGCAATTTCGTTTGGCGTTTTCTGACGGCTCGCACCTTCAACCAAAGCAATCATTTTATCCAAAAAGCTTTCGCCAGGTTCTGAAGTTACTTTCACTTTGATTTTATCAGACAAGACTTTTGTTCCCCCTGTAACAGATGATTTGTCTCCGCCCGCTTCGCGAATTACAGGAGCACTTTCTCCCGTAATCGCACTTTCGTCGATTGTAGCAAGCCCGTCGATAATTTCTCCGTCAGCAGCAATTAAATCGCCTGCTTCACAAATGAAAATATCATCTTTTTTTAATTGAGAAGAACTGATGTTTCTGATTTCTCCATTTGGCAAAATCTGTCTTGCCGGAGTTTCTTCACGTGTTTTTCTTAAACTGTCGGCTTGTGCTTTTCCTCTGGCTTCGGCAATAGCTTCGGCGAAATTGGCAAACAAAAGCGTTACAAATAAAATTAGGAAAACAATTAAATTGTAAATAAAACTGCCCTGATCGGTTGCGCCCATTAAGATCGAAACGCAAACGGCAAACATAATGGCAGTTCCAATTTCTACGGTAAACATTACCGGATTTTTAATCATCATTTTTGGATTCAGCTTCACGAAAGACTGCAATAATGCTTCTTTTACCTGTTTGCTTTCAAACAATGATGTGGATTTATTAGTTGTCATTTTTCTTTGTGTAAAATGTTAGATGTAAAATGTGAAATTTCTTACTTTTGTAAAATGTTATTTATTAAATATGAAACCACATAAAAAATTGAATTCTTGGATTAAAAGTTTTGAATTCGTTAAAGAAATTTACTTAGTTACAAGAAAATTTCCTGCTGAAGAAAAATTCGGAATTACTTCGCAAATTCGGAGAGCTTCAGTTTCTGTACCTCTTAATATTGCAGAAGGCGCAGCAAGAAAAGGAACAAAAGAATTTATCCATTTTTTACATATTTCACTAGGTTCCGTATCAGAACTCGATACTTTAATTTTATTGAGTAAAGAGCTGAATTTTTTAAATGAGCAAGAATGCAAACAATTAATTGAAAAGTTAGATGTCATAGGAAAACTCATTTATGGATTAATTAAAAATCTTGAAACACGTTTATAGTTTGTTATTTGTGAGATGTGAAATGTGAGTAGTAAGATTTTTGAGTCATCTCACTTTTCACAAATCACATTTTACATTCCAAAGTATTCTGCCAATGGTCCTAACGCCAGCGCTGGAAAGAAAGACAAAGCAGCAACAATAGCGATTACAGCAAAAATCATGATTCCAAAAATTGTGGTATCGGTTTTTAAAGTTCCTGCACTTTCTGGAATGTATTTTTTGTTCGCTAGTAAACCTGCGATTGCTAAAGGTCCGATGATTGGAATGAAACGGCTTAGTAGTAAAACAATTCCTGTAGTAATATTCCAAAACGGATTATTATCGCCTAAACCTTCAAAACCAGACCCGTTGTTCGCAGCGCTTGAAGTATATTCGTATAACATTTCAGAGAATCCGTGATTTCCTGGATTGTTCAGCCAGCCCGTAGCATTTCCGCTAAACCAATAGCCCATTGCAGTATCATGTGCAGTAAAATAAGAAGCTAAAGCTGTTCCGGCTAAAATCAATAACGGATGAAGAATAGCAATAAAAGCAGCGATTTTAACTTCTCGAGCTTCGATTTTCTTTCCGAAAAACTCAGGAGTTCGACCAACCATTAATCCAGAAATGAAAACAGCCAGAATAATGAAAATATAGAAGTTGAGGTAACCAACACCGCATCCGCCATAGAATACGTTAACCATCATGGCTAATAACTGCATAGCTCCAGAAACGGGCATCGAACTATCATGCATACTATTTACAGAACCTGTAGAAATTACCGTTGTAGCAATACTCCAGAAACCAGAAATAGCTGGACCAAAACGAACTTCTTTTCCTTCCATAGCTCCATTTAATTGAGAAATTCCCATTTTTTCGATAGCAGGATTTCCACTGATTTCACTTGACATTGTCGGAATTACCAAGAGTAGGAATCCAATTGTCATTACACCAAAAACGATATAAGCGAATTTTTGTTTTTTTAGAAAGAAACCAAGTGCGAAAATCATCGCAAACGGAACAATCATTTGTGCCCAAAGTTCAACGGCATTTGTAAAATAAGTTGGATTTTCTAAAGGATGAGCCGAGTTAGCTCCGAAGAATCCACCGCCGTTTGTACCAATATGTTTAATGGCAATAAAAGCAGCAGCTGGTCCGCGAGAAACTTCAACGTGATCGCCTTGTAAAGTAGTAATAGCATCTTTTCCTTCAAAAGTCATTGAAGTGCCGCTGAAAACTAAAGCAATCGCTACGATCACTGAAAGAGGCAATAAAATACGAGTACAGCTTTTTACAAAATAATTGTAGAAATTCCCCAGTTTGTCTGTTGTTCTTTCGCGCATAGCGGTAAAAACCATTACAGCAGCAGCAATTCCAACTCCAGCCGAAACAAATTGTAAAAACATTAATACCATTTGCGACAGGTATGAAACCCCGCTTTCACCAGAATAATGCTGTAAGTTGCAGTTTACAACAAATGAAATGGCGGTATTAAATGCCAAATCAGGAGACATCGATGGATTATTATCTGGATTTAGCGGTAACGAACCCTGAAAAAGCAGGACAAAAAAGCAGAGAAAGAACCAAAGCATATTGATACTTAAAAGTGCTTTTAGATTCTGTTTCCAGTTCATTTCTTCAGCTGGATTGATACCGCTGATTTTAAAAATAAATTTTTCAAGCGGATTGAAAATCGGGTCAAGAAGTGTTTTGTTTCCTAAAAATACTTTAGCAATATATTTTCCGAAGGGAATCGCTAAAACAATAGTGAGGAGAAAAATACCAATGACACCTAGTAATTCTGTATTCATAATGAGTGAGTTGTTGATTGTAAAAAGTGAGATGTGAAGTTGTGAAAAGTGAGATGTGATTTGTAAAATGAAAACATCTAACATTTCACTTTTGACATTTCACATTTATTAGAATTTTTCAGGTTTAATTAATACATAAACCAAATACACGAAAACGGCAATTGAGACAATAAAGAGTGCAGTCATGATTTAGATTTTTTCAAAGAATTCAACAGAGAGAAAACAAATGGCAAACAGTAAAACGGCTAGCCCGAGTAAAAGAAAAGTGATCATAATTATTTCAGAATTTAGAATTTAGATTGTTGCAGAAAACGATTAAACAATTAAACGGTTAACCAATTAAACTTTTTAGACTCCAGAAGCATTAACCTGTTTGATATATTCTGCTTTAAGCGTTTGTGGGAAAAGATGCGAAATATTGCAGTGACGCATTTCCATAAAAGACGAAACCGAAAAAACATACACGTTTGAAATAGCATTTTTAGTTTCGATACTTCCAGTAATAAATAACCGTTCAGCAAGCGCTAAACATTTTTTAGCCCGAACGATATTGCCACAGATAATATTTTTTTTAGTTATCTCAGCAAAGCGTTCCGCTTGTTTGTAAATAGAATTAACTTGATTTTTCATGAGAAGGAATTTTGATGTTCTTCCTCCTTATGCCAAAATACATTCCGAAAATGTAGAGTAGTGTGTAAGATGTTGTAAAATAAGAAGTTGTTGTTTTGTGTCGAAAATTAGGCATAAAAAAAGCCTATCAAAATGATAAGCTTTTATTAAAATGATAAGATATTTAAAAGTAAAGTATTGGAATTTGGAATTTCAAAAATTTGGATTTTATTCTATTGAATCCCATATTCTTCAATCTTTCGATACAAAGTCGCAATCCCAATTTCCAACAATCTAGCCGTTTCGGCTTTATTTCCTTTAGTATAATTCAAAACCTTTTGAATATGGAGTTTCTCAATACTCTGCATAGAAAAAGCCGACATTGATTTTGTGTTTTTCTCCGTTTGATGCTGAATTTCATAAGGCAGAACATCAGAAGTCAAAGTATCACCATTACTCAAAATAACCGATCTTTCAATAACATTTTTAAGTTCACGGATATTTCCCGGCCACGAATAATTTTCTAATTTCTCCAGAAAATCAGCTGAGGTTTGTAAAGTCTTTTTATTCGTTTTTTCCGAAAACTGTTTCACATAATAATTAGCCAACAACTGAATATCTTTAGCTCTTTCACGAAGTGAAGGCAATTTGATTTCGAAAATATTCAAACGGAAATACAAATCAGAACGGAAACGATGCGCTTCACTTTCTTCTTTTAAATCTCTGTTTGTGGCAGCAATTAGTCTAAAATTTGATTTTTTTGAAGTTGTGTCACCAACCGGAATATATTCGCTGGTTTCTAAAACACGTAATAATTTAGCCTGAAGATCAATTGGCATTTCTCCAATTTCATCTAAGAATAAAGTACCGCCATTTGCTTCTTCAATAAAACCTTTTTTATCTTTTAAAGCTCCAGTAAATGCACCTTGCTTATGACCGAAAAGTTCGCTTTCTAAAATTTCTTTGCTGAACGTACTGCAGTTTAAAGCCACAAAAGACTTTCCTGCACGATTGCTGTTTTCATGAATTGCCTGTGCAAAAACCTCTTTTCCGGTTCCTGTTTCTCCAGTCAATAAAACAGTCGAATCGGTTTTGGCAACTTTTTGAGCCAAATCAATAACCTGTTCAATTCCTTTTGATTTTCCGATTATGGTATTAAAAGAATATTTATCGCCAATACGTTTTTCAAGCTGTTTTACTTTTTTCTGCAAATGCACTTTTTCGACGGCTTTATAAAGAAGCGGAATAATTTTGTCGTTATCATCGCCTTTTACAATATAATCGAAAGCGCCATTTTTCATTGCCTGAACGCCGTCTGGAATATTTCCGAAAGCCGTCAGCAAAATAACTTCCGTTAAAGGAAAACTGCTTTTTATGTTTTGAACAAAATCAACACCGTTTCCGTCAGGAAGTTTTACATCACACAAAACAACATCAATATCGGTTTGTTCCAGTTTTTTAAAACCAGATTTTAAATCTTTCGCTTCAAAAACTTCAAATCCTTCCGATTTAATAATACGAACCAGCAGACTTCTCAGTTTTTCTTCGTCGTCTATAATTAAAATTTTGTGTGTCATTTGCAGAGATGCTAAATCAAATTTTGGTATTCGATGTACAAATTTAGCTTTAAAATCTGTTCACTTTTTTGATTCTGTCGAAATTATTTTTAGGTTAATAATTAGGTTTAAAATATTTGTTTCAAAAAGAAATGTACTTTTAGAACCAAAATGAACCACTAAAAAATCATGTCAAAACGAATTCTTTTAATAGTAACTGTCATAATTTTTGGCAGTTTCAATGCTTTTTCAAACGGAATTATCGAAAAAGATTCCTCAAAACCGAAAACCATTTCATTCAAAATAAAACTAAAATCGGCAGATAAAGTAAAAATTGCCGTTGCACCTTTAAAATACAACAAACATTTAGCTTATAGTTTTACGCTCGATGATGGTTACAGATCGGCTTATTTAACAGCTTTTCCATTATTGAATGGAGGAAAGATCAGTAATTCATCGATAAACGAATGGAAAATAGATCAGGGTGGAGACGGAACAACTTCAGAAGGACTTTTTTATTCGGACGGAATGGGAAATAAAATTCCGTTTAAATTAGCATTGGCGATTAATGGAGGTTCAATTCGTGACTTGCCAGAAAACCGTGGACATCTTTCATGGACTGAGGTAAAAGAAATGTATAATGCGGGCTGGGATATTTTGAATCACGGTTTTCACCACGCCACAAAACACGGAACAAATTATTTGACAGAAGTGATCGAAAATACAGCTTCAATAAAGAAGAATTTAGATTTTAAAATGTCTCATTTTGTAGTTCCTGGCGGAGAAGGAGACGAGAAATATTATTTAGAATATGAAAAAGACGCACTTAACAACGGACATTTTTCTGTAGCATCTTATTATGGTGTCGGTCCAATTTTTAAAGTGGATTCAAAAGTAGATTTAGATAAAATGATTTCTGCCCGAACTTTTGTACAAAGTTCAAAAGATACGATTGCATTAAAAACAATGGATCGTTATCTAAAAACGTTAGATTCGATAGTGAAACAACCCAATACCGTTTGGTTTAACGAATTCACACACGGAACAGGAAATACAAATTTGTGGAATCTAAGTATGCGTTTTCCTGAATTCAAATATTATATGACTACGCTTGCCAATAAATATGGTTTAAAAGGAAACGATTCAATCTGGATGGCGCCGTGGCAGGAAGTTTACGAATATATTTGGTTAAGAGACAGAATAAAAGTCGATTTTCAGCAGAAAAATAAAGAAGTAACCGTAACTATTCAGCTTCCAGAAATTCCAGAAACTTTCCGAAATCGAGATATTTCATTGAATATAGAAACTTCATCAAAATTTGAAATCGAAACAAATAAAGATTTAAAAATAAAAGATGATGGTAAAACAACTCACAAACGAATTTTACTACAATTGTTAAGGTAACATTTGTAGTTACAAATATTATAATTCTATTAACATTAGAAAAGAAAAGGCATTCGCATAAATGACTTAATTTTGCATTTTAGCCTTAATTTATATGAAAAAACCAATTTCAGTCTCAATATTAGAGCTTGCGATTATCACCCAAGATAGTAACGCAACCGAAACATTTCAAAAAACAAAAGACATTGCTCAATTAGCCGATAAACTAGGATACAAGCGAATTTGGCTGGCAGAACATCACAATATGGCGCACGTTGCAAGTACAGCAACAGTTGTTTTGATTGGGTATGTAGCAAGTCAAACCGAAAAGATTCGCGTAGGTTCTGGCGGAATCATGCTTCCAAATCATTCGCCTTTAGTAGTAGCAGAACAATTTGGAACTTTAGAAACACTTTACCCAAACCGAATCGATTTAGGTTTAGGAAGAGCACCAGGAACAGATCAGCCAACTGCAGAAGCAATTCGTAAAGACTTTTTTGAACAAGCACAGCGTTTTCCACAAAATGTGAGCAAACTTCAGGAATACTTTTCATTTGAAAATGCTACAGGAAAAGTTCGTGCATTCCCGGCTGAAGGTCTGAATGTTCCAATCTGGATTTTAGGATCAAGTATGGATAGCGCAGCTTTGGCAGCGGCTTATGGATTGCCTTATGCTTTCGCCGGACATTTTGCACCAAAATTGATGATTCAAGCTTTTGAGTTTTATCGTGATAATTTTCAGCAATCCGAATTTTTAGAGCAACCAAAAACAATGGCATGTCTTAATATAATTGCTGCCGATACCAACGAAGAGGCAGAAACATTGTCTACAAGTTTATATCAGATGTTTTTAAATTTAATTAGAAATGATAGAAAAGGATTGCAACCGCCAGTTTCGTCGCTAGATGATATAATGAACGAAGCAGAACGTTTCCATGTAAACCAGATGACAGCGGGAACCTTCACAGGAAACAAAGATCAATTAGTTACCGATTTGAGAAAGTTCATCGACTACGCAAGAATCGACGAGCTAATGGTGACAAGTCCAATCTTCGATCACAATGCAAAACTAAAAAGCATCGAAATCACCAAAGAAGTAATAGACGCCTTAAATCAATAATACATATTATATATAGTATAGATTTTTTATACATTATATATAAGTAATTTCATTTCCAACCCGACAGTTTTTAAAAACCTGTCGGGTTTGTTGTTTGTACATATATAGTATATAAGTATAGCTTGTCAGGCTGAGCGGAGTCGAAGCCCATTGAGATTTGTGATTTGAATAATAATAATAAGGAGCTGTTTCCCGCTATGCGCTCCAATCTTTTTACGACGAACCCCGCCATAAAAAGGATTTCCGCCCTATCGGGGCTAGGGGATCCGTTTCCAGAAGAAGAAAGGATTGAAAACTTGGTG
Source organism: Flavobacterium potami (assembly GCF_020026915.1). Lineage (GTDB taxonomy): Bacteria > Bacteroidota > Bacteroidia > Flavobacteriales > Flavobacteriaceae > Flavobacterium > Flavobacterium potami. Next base: position 415,077 of record NZ_JAINUY010000007.1, read on the forward strand.
TCTTCGCGTCTCTGCGGGATTAAAAACGGCGCAAAGTGCATTTAGCAACCTTAAATTTTCGTCAAAAAACATCCCGAAAGACTGAAAACCCCTCAAAAGAGACAATCCCAAACATGCGAAAAACAAGGAAAAGTGAAACAAACGAGGAAAAACCGTACAGAAGAGCAGAAATATTTGAATTGTAAAGATGGCGTTACCAGTGAGTTAAGAAAAACATCGAAAAAAGATTGAAAAAAGTGTTTGAAAAAGCTTGCGTAACTGGAATTGTTGTGTACTTTTGCACCCGCAACAACGAAAAACGTTCACTGAATTACTGGCAAGCAGACGGATCAAAGGAAGGTAAAACTTCCGAAAAAAAAGATTCAAAAAAGCTTGCGAGATTT
>NZ_JAINUY010000080.1 GCF_020026915.1 Flavobacterium potami
CAGCAGCCAAGATTGGGGCCATTCTTGGAGGAGCTTCTGATGAGCTTGCAGAAGCCCTGTCCCAATACGGGCGCCTTATAGGAATTGGCTTCCAGATGTATGATGATGTTCTGGATATGATCACTCCGCAGGAAGTGCTCGGTAAAGTAAGAGGTAGCGACCTTATGGAAGGGAAACATACCCTGATTGTAATCGATGCTTTCGAAAAGGGTGTAAAACTGGACATTTTCGGGAAAGGCGAAGCTACTCAGGAAGAAACCGACGAAGCCGTCCGGATTTTAAC
>NZ_JAINUY010000081.1 GCF_020026915.1 Flavobacterium potami
ATCGAAACATGATTGGGCTTTGGTTCTTCCATGCATCCCAGGCTTTTTAAGCTGTGCCCGACAATAACTTTAGCTGCGATCTTTGCAAGTGAGATTCCAACAGCTTTTGAAACAAAGGGAATTGTCCTGCTTGAACGTGGGTTTGCCTCAAGCACATAGACCTTTCCACCTTTTTCTGCCATCTGAATGTTGATTAGCCCTTTGACCTTAAGTCCAAGCGCTATCTTGCGGGTATAATCCCTTACCTGGGAAAGTACTTCAGGTGAGAGAGTCTGGGGTGGAA
>NZ_JAINUY010000082.1 GCF_020026915.1 Flavobacterium potami
AATCCGCGACCTTCGAACCGTTGGACACGGCTTTGAGGGCGTTTTCAATCAGCGTCGTTGTGTCCTTGGCCGCTTCCGCGCTCTTGCTTGCGAGGTTGCGCACCTCGTCCGCGACGACGGCGAAGCCCTTGCCCGCGGAACCGGCCCGCGCCGCCTCCACGGCCGCGTTCAGAGCGAGGATATTGGTCTGAAAGGCGATGTTGTTGATCGTCTTGATAATATCGCTGATTTTCGTGGATGTTTCGCTGATCTCCGCCATGGCCCTGACCATCTCTTCCATCT
>NZ_JAINUY010000083.1 GCF_020026915.1 Flavobacterium potami
GCGATAGTAACTGCAACGGAAGAACTTGGAGAGGAGGTCCATTTCCTCTTAAATGGACTGGGAACCAATGCTCCCCCATTCGATTCATGGCTGGTGCTCAGGGGTTTGAAGACACTGCCACTTCGAATGGATAAACATGAACTGAATGCACAAAGGGTTGCAGAGTACCTGAACCAGCATCCAGGGGTGAGTCATGTTTACTACCCTGGACTCCCTGAGCATCCAGGTCATGACATTGCAGCACGTCAGATGACAGGTTTTGGAGGAATAGTCTCATTCAAA
>NZ_JAINUY010000084.1 GCF_020026915.1 Flavobacterium potami
ACCTTTCAAAGCTCATGCTTAAGGAGAACTTCAGTGGAGTGCCTGTCAGAGGCCCTGAAAACCAGCTTGCAGGAATAATCACCAAAACAGATCTGTTAGAATTCATAGTGGAGCTTGAGGAGGTTCACTGAATTTCACCAGAAATAAAGTGTTCAAAGTGTAATTCCAGCATGGAAATAAATATTGGGAAGCAAAATTCCCATAAAATCTTTTTTTTTAAATGTCCATCCTGTGGACTTAGCTACAGCACCGCCCTGCCATCCTTCATAAAAAAAGAACTAC
>NZ_JAINUY010000085.1 GCF_020026915.1 Flavobacterium potami
CGACAGGCTGTATTCCATTTTTTAAAAGTTCGTCAAACAGATCATCATAGAATTGCAGCCCCTGTTCATTTGGAGATTCTTCATCGCCGTTTGGAAAAATCCTTGACCATGCAATTGAAACGCGGAGGCAGTTAAAACCCATCTCTGAAAATAAAGATATATCTTCTTTATACCTATGGTAAAAATCGATTGCTTCATGGGAAGGGTAATTGCCATCATCAGACTCTGCAACCGGGCCGTCAGCTCCATGCGGCAGAACATCGATTATTGATAGTCCTTTGC
>NZ_JAINUY010000086.1 GCF_020026915.1 Flavobacterium potami
GAGGAAGGAGCATCAATGCCTGGTGAATTTTCTGAACTTCTGAGTCTTTTACGAATATATTCGAAAGAGAAAGTGCTATTAAGATCCCAATATGTACCCAGATAGCTATTCCCACTTTTTCTAAAAACATCAAAATCTCGGCAAAGGCTATACACAGAACTGGTATTGCAGTAAAGAGTCTGCGTTTCTTGAGCTGGAAGCTCTTCTGATTTCCTTCTTCAGCTCCGGCTATTTTCCAGATTTTAGGCGAACAGAGAGACTTCAAAGAATCCTTTGTAAATT
>NZ_JAINUY010000087.1 GCF_020026915.1 Flavobacterium potami
GGCGGCCAGCGTCGGCCGCAGGCCCACCATCCCGACGACCGAGTTGCACACGAGGTCCGCTTCCGGCAGCGAGGCCGCCTCGCAGAGCCCTTCCATCCCCTGCACCACGCGGACGGGCAAATCCGCCACTGAGATTTTCAGCGCTTTTGCGGCGTCCGGGTCGTACACCGCCGCGACCGAAGGCCGAAACCGGCGAATCTGCTCTTCCAGCAGGCGGACGTTTTTTCCGGCGGCCAGCGCGCAGACCTTTACGCCGAGCCGGCCCGCGACGTCGAGCGTCTG
>NZ_JAINUY010000088.1 GCF_020026915.1 Flavobacterium potami
CTGTTGCCCTTGGAATATCCGGCCCAGGTATGACAAGGCTTGAAGCTCACCAGCGTGTGGAATACGCAAAACGTGCAGTTGAAGCCGCTGTTAAAATGGTTGAAAGATTGGAATAACCATTTTAATTCTTTTTTATTTTCTTTTAAAATCAGATTCTAACAAATTAACGTATGAAACTTATGACGATTCTAAGTCATATTAGATTTATTTGGCTTTTTTTCATCAAAACCCTTTTTGAGTTTATAAAAGTCATATAAATAGTTTTGGCACTTTTTATAAAA
>NZ_JAINUY010000008.1 GCF_020026915.1 Flavobacterium potami
AACGTAATTTTGTGTCTTTCGCTTGTTTCTCAAAGCGGGTGCAAAACTAGTGATTGTTTTTGTTTCCTGCAAGAAAAACTTAAAAAATTTTGAAACTTTTTTTTCGTCCCTTTTTCCTCGTTTTCCCCAACAGTCTATCAATGAACTTTCCGTGTTTTGCGGGGTGCAAATGTAAAAAGCATTTTCAAATCTCGCAAGCTTTTTTGAATCTTTTTTTTCGGAAGTTTTACCTTCCTTTGATCCGTCTGCTTGCCAGTAATTCAGTGAACGTTTTTCGTTGTTGCGGGTGCAAAAGTACACAACAATTCCAGTTACGCAAGCTTTTTCAAACACTTTTTTCAATCTTTTTTCGATGTTTTTCTTAACTCACTGGTAACGCCATCTTTACAATTCAAATATTTTTCATTACTTGTGCGGTTTTTCCTCGTTTGTTTCGCTTTTCCTTGTTTTTCGTGTGTTTGGGATTGCCTCTTTTGAGGGGGTTTCAGGTTTTGGGGATGTTTTTTGACGAAAATTTAAGGTAACTAAATGCACTTTGCGCCGTTTTTAATCCCGCAAAGACGCCAGGACGCCGAGTTTTTTACTTCCGCTTCTTCTGGAAACGGATCCCCTAGCCCCGATAGGAGCGGAAATCCTTTTTATGGCGGGGTTCGCCGTAAAAAGATTGGAGCGTATAGCGGGAATTAGCTCCTTATTATTACCCCAATTACAAATCTCAATGGGCTTCGACTCCGCTCAGCATGACATGCCATACTTATATAGTATATATGTACAAACAACAAACCCGACAGGCTTTAGGAAGCTGTCGGGTTGAAAATGTATTTTAAATATTTATATCACTAATCAAAACGAATGGCTTTGACTGGAGATATTTTCGTTATTATATATGATGGTATTAAAAGAACGAGAAAGCACACACTCACAGTAAGCAAATTCAACAAAAGAATATATATCCAGTTTAAATACACTGGTGCTTTATTAACATAATAGTTTTCTGGGTTTAACTGAACAATTCCGAATTGCTGCTGAATCAACAAAAGCGTAATACCGATTAAATTCCCCCAGAATAGCCCTCGGAGAATTAAATAAAATGCATTGTATAAAAATATCTTACGTACTGACCAATTATTTGCTCCCATCGATTTTAGAATCCCTATCATTTGCGTTCTTTCTAAAATAAGAACTAAAAGAGCTACAATCATATTAATAGTTGCAACCAAAATCATAACCGCTAAAATTACAACAATATTAAAATCGAAAAGTTGAAGCCAATCGAATATATAACTATACTTTTCTATAATAGTATTGGTATCTAGATTTGAAGATGTTTTCTCATAAACTTTATTTCCTACCGACTTAATTTCATCAAAGTCTTTTACAAAAACCTCAAAAGCTCCTATCTGATCATTACTCCATTTATTAATTCGCTGAATATGACGGATATCACCAATAATATAAGTAGCGTCAAAATCCTGAAATCCGGAATTAAAAATCCCAGCGATTTTAAATCGACGGCTGTTTGGCATTTTACCTTGTTCCTCTTTAATAAAAAAAGTGTTAAACTGATCTCCGATTTTCAAATTCAACCTATCAGCTAGAAATCTCGAAATAATAACATCTTCATTTAACGATTTAGAAAAGTCTGGCAATTTACCTTCTACAATATATTCTTTAATATTATTCCAATCATAATCTGCTCCTACTCCTTTAAAAACAATTCCTTCAAATGCATTTTCGGTTCTAATAATTCCCGACTTTGTTGCGATTGCCTGAATATGACTAACCTCTGGAACACTTTTAAAATTAGGATAGAACTCTTGCTTCTTAGAAATAGGCACTATAGTTATTTCTGAATTATTATTATCATAATTGGAAATAATGATCTGCCCATTAAAAGCAGAAACTTTATCACGAATTTTTTTCTGCAGACCAATTCCTGTTGCAACAGAAACAATCATCATAATTATTCCAATTGCGATTGCTGAGATAGCAATTTTAATAATAGGTGCCGAAATACTGCTTTTGTAATCTTTTGCAGTGATTAGTCTTTTGGCTATAAAATATTCTAAATTCAAACTACAGGTTGTTTAATTATTCCTTTAATCAAAAATACGTCTTAAAGAACAAAATGAGAAATTATTAAAAATAATTCACATTCTTTCCTTTATAAGGGAAGCTTTTTTTTCATTTCTTCCACTATATTAAATGCGGCTGGACAAATTTCAACATTCTTTAATGTCAAATTTGAAATCTGATAAAATTTGTTTCGATCTGTATGAGGAAATTCTCTACAGGCTTTGGGCCTAACATCATAAATCATACAGTAATTCTCATTATCTAAAAAAGTACATGGAACACTTTTCAAAACATAATCTTTATCTTCATCAATTCTAAGATATTGCTCTATGAATTGCTGTGGCTTTTGCCTAAAATGCTTTGAAATTCGCTCTATGTCGGCTAACGTAAATAGCGGCCCAGTTGTTTTACAGCAATTAGCACATTTCAAACAATCCGTTCTTTTAAATTCCGCATTGTGCAAATCCTGCATAACGTAATCTAAATTTTTGGGTTGTTTCTTTTTAAGCTTATCGAAATACTTTTTATTCTCGTTATGCTTATCTTTGGCTAACTTACTTAAGTTATTTAAAATCTGTTTCAAGTTTAAAATTTAAAGTTGATCTGCAAAATTAAGCAACTTTGAACTCGAAACCTTAAACTTTAAAATAAAACAATGAAAGATCTTTTTGGAAAAGCAATATTTGATTTTTACACCAAAAATTCGCCTGAAGATATTATTACTGAAACTTCAATTTCTGAAGAAGATGAAATGAGCGTTGAATACCTTTTTCGCAGTTATAACGAAATGCCAAAAATTGAGCAAAAGGCCCTCCAACTGGCACGAGGAAAAGTATTAGACATTGGCTGTGGCGCAGGAAGCCATTCTTTATCATTACAAAATGAGCGTAATCTAGATGTGACAGCTATTGATATATCTGCAAAAGCAATTGAAACTACTCTGCTTAGAGGTGTCAAAAAAGCCGAAGTAAAAAATATTCTAGATTTTGAGGGCGAAAAATTTGACACTATTTTGGTTTTAATGAATGGAACCGGCATTTTTGGAAAATTAAAAAATTGCAACACTTATCTATTGAAATTAAAATCTCTACTAAACCCTGGAGGGCAAATTTTAATTGACAGTTCCGATATCATCTATATGTTTGATGAAGATGAAGACGGCGGCAAATGGATTCCCTCTGAGAATGATTATTATGGAGAGCTCACCTTTAACATAAGTTACAAAGGGGAAAAGGAAGATACTTTTGACTGGTTATATTTAGATTACAATACACTTCAAAATGCCGCAATTGCTAACGGTTTGAATTGCGAACTTATTCTAGAAGGAGAACATTACGATTATCTAGCAAAAATATCCATTTAAAAAACAACAATCAGATTTATGAAAGAATTAGATTTAGAAAAACTAAAATACCCTATTGGCAAGTTTATCGCTCCAGATAATTACTCCCGAGAATATCTTTCTGCAAAAATTGAAGAAATTGCAACATTACCAAACAGACTAGAAAAAGAAGTACTTCATTTAACAGATGAACAATTGGATACGCCATATCGTCCTGACGGATGGTCTGTTAGGCAAGTTATACACCATTGTGCTGAAAGTCATATGAACTGTTATATTAGAATCAAATGGGCTTTAACAGAAAACAACCCTGTTATTAAAGCGTACGACGAAGTTCTTTGGTCTGAAATTCACGACAATTTAACAATGCCAATTCAACCAACACTCGATTTACTTAAAGGCCTTCACTTTAGATTAGCCTATATCATGAAAAATTTATCAGATTCAGACTTAGAAAAAACTTTTGTACACCCTTCAGACAATTCCGAAAATAAAATCAAAAAAATTATTGGAACATATGCCTGGCACGGAAATCATCATTTAGCCCATATTACTACTTTAAAAAAGTATAAAAATTGGCAATAATAAAAATCTGAATTCTATACAGCTACATAATTAAACTTAAAAAATCTCTTCAAATGAAGAGATTTTTTAGTTTATGGTATGTTTAAATACTTATGTGTTTGTAATGAAACTCTCCACTTTGGATTATTCATAACATAATCAACTATCAGTGGAGTCATTTCTTCTTTTTTACTCCATTCTGGCTGTAAAAATAGAATTGCGTCATCGTTAACCAACTCAGCCTGTTCTTCAGCAAAAATAAAGTCGTGCTTATTATGAATGATGACTTTCAATTCGTGAGCATTATCATAAACTGTTTTCGTTGGTAACTTATTTTTTTTCGGAGAAAGGCAAATCCAGTCCCAAGTTCCTGATAATTCAAAAGCTCCAGAAGTTTCAATATGTACTTTTAAATTTCTTTCTTTCAATTTATTTGTAAGAAGTGTCATATCCCAAGACAGCGGTTCTCCACCGGTTACAACAACTGTATCTGCAAATTTTGCAGCATTTTCTACAATTAAATCAACACTTGTCGGTGGATGAATTTCTGCATTCCAGCTTTCTTTTACATCACACCAATGACATCCTACATCACATCCTCCAATTCTAATAAAATAAGCAGCACGCCCAGTATGGGAACCTTCTCCTTGAATGGTATAAAATTCTTCCATCAAAGGAAGCATTGCTCCTTTATTTATTTCTAATTGTATTTCTTTCGGTAACATTTTAATATTTTAAGAGTGCAAAGATAGTCAATAATATACACAACAAAAAAACCGATAGTTTTTTGAACTATCGGTTTTTAATTTATTTTAAAAATCTAAATTATTTTAGAGCTTTAATAGACTGTGTAGCATAAGAGTTTGCTGGATCTAATACTAAAGTTTTATTGAAATATTCAATAGCTTTAACTTTATCAGTATTTGCATAAGCAGCACCAATACTATTATAAGCTTCTACAAACTTTTTAACTACAGCTGGTTTAGCTACTTCTTCTGCACCTTTTGCCGTAATTTTCGCAACATATTCTTCGTAGTTTTTAATGATCATATCATCTTTATCCAATAAAGAGTTGATTCTTGCTTTGTATATATAAGCCTCATCGTAATTAGGAGCAGTCGTTAAAATTTTATCAAAAACTGCATCTGCTTTAGCTAAAGCAACCGCATCACGGTTTTCTTTTGGCTTACTAGCATTACCGTAGTATAAAGAAATACCATAATAAACACTATCATCTAAATAATTTTTTGATTCAGCATTATTTGCTCCAAGTTCAAAAATAGCAGCTGCTTGATCATATTGTTTTTTACCGAATAATTCTTTTCCGAAATCTGCAAATTCCTCAACTACCAATGGCTCTAATTCAACTGCTTTTTTAATATCAGCTAAACCTGCATCGAAAGCAGCTTGATCAACAGTACCGTCAGCAGCAGTTCCTTTTTTGATTTTAGATAATCCTAAATAGTAGTAATCTCTACCGATAACTTTGTTTCCTGGAGCTTTAATAAAATCTTCAATAGATTTAATAGCCACGTCAACATTTCCGTTTTCGTAAGCAGCATATCCTAAATATCTGTAGATTCTAGGATTTACTTTATCCTGAGCAATCATTTTGTTAGCAACAGTTTCTAATTGTTTGTAATCTTTTACCAAGATTAAGAAATCTGCATGACGCATTTTAGAATCCATTGAGTAATCAGTTAAACTCAAGTATTTCTCATAGTTAGTAATTGCATTTTGCAAATTAACTTTAGAAGTAGAAGGTTTATTTCTTGCCCATTTGTAATAAGTTTCAGCAAGCTCTCTGTAAACTGGTCCGTAATTAGCATCTAAAGCAATAACTTCATTGAAAGATTTAATTGCTTCATCATAAGATTTAGCACCTTTCAACAAAACTCCTAATTGCATTTTAGCTCTTAATAATGTATTATCAGCTGTAAATGCATCACGGTAAGATTTGTAAGCATCATTCTGATTGTTTGAACCGTAGTAAGCATCTCCAATAGCCAAAAGTGCTTGAGCATTTTGAGGATCAACCAATAAAGCACGCTTCAAAATATCAACTGCACTTTTATAATCTGGATTCTCAGAATTCATATATGCTCTAGCGATGTAAATAAATTCATTCACATCCTTTTTTCTCATGTCTTTAGTAGCCAAGGTAAAGTTAGCCTGAGCCGCTGCAGTATTTTTTGCATCAAGGTCTAACTGACCTAAACCAATATAGCTTAAGTTTTTCTTATCTGAAGCTTGTAATCCATTATTGTAGTAGATTTTCGCAGAGTCTACTACAGATTGATTTAAATAAACGTTACCTAAAACAAAATTTGCTTCACCATCTGAAGGTTTCGCTTTGATCATTGATTTAAGCAATGTTTTTGCTTTCTCAAATTGCTCTGCATCAATCGCCTTTTTTGCCTGGTTGATGTCTTGCGCTTTTGCTGCCGTAGCCGAAACTACTAATGCAAGACTAAAAATTTTAAATTTATTCATCTTTATCGTAATTAATTTATTCTTTATCTTTTATAATTTCTTTTCTAATTTGAAGTTTTCTTCCTGGTGTCTTATAAGGAAGTAAACCTGATTTCAAAACGATTCTTTGTCCTATTTCACCGGCTATGAAAGAAGCGAATCCCATACCTAGCCCAGAATAACCTTGACAGTTGATAATAAACAAATCACGTGCCAAAGGATAATTTCCTAATTCCAGGTCGTTTTGAGTAGGGCTAAAGTATTCATTACCTTTTAAACCCTTAACATACAAAACATTAATTTTATCCACTGTTTGTGTCATATCTGGAGTTGGTTGATAAATCCAATTGATACCAATAACACCAATCATACCCTCGTTTTCAGAAACAAATTTGATCACTTCATTATTTGTTTTGAAAGAGAAAACGCCAGTTTTAGGCAACTCATTTATCTTTGCCAAATCTTTCATATAACGAACAGTGCTTGAATTAGGATTGTCAAAAACTAAACCTTTTATTTTCGGATCTGGTTTACCTTGAAGAAAATCAATCACACTTTTCAACGCAATTAATGTATCATTATTGCTTTTATTTGAAATAAATGCAATTGCATCATGTGCAAAAGGCGTGACTCTAGGATTAATCTTGCTTTTTTCAAAACGCGCCTTTTCTTCTGTTGTTAAATCCCTAGTTGTTATTGCGACTTTTGTTTTTTGATTCAACAAATCGTTTATAACTTCCGCTTCCGATTTTGGTTTAACAGTAATTTTTGCATCATAGTAAGTCCCTTCAAAAACAGCAACCTGATCGTCTACAATCTGTTTTACAGTTTCGTCAACAGCAAGATCAATTGATCCTTTTAAAATGGTTTCTTTTTCAGCCTCATTTTTGTTTTTTTGGTTACACATGGCAAACAAAAAGACAAAAACTACCAAACCTAAAGCCTTACTATATTTCAACATAATTGTTATTCTTTTGAATTAATTAATCTTAAAAATCTTATCGCAGAGTATACTATTAGCAATCCACCAAAAGCATATCTGTATTTAGGCTCCATATTAAGGGGTAGTTTTTCCCAAAACATAATCATTAAACCAAGTACAAGATAAATTAAAAAAAACAGTATTCCTAAAACAAGAAGAAATCGCTCTTTGAGCGATTTCTTCTGAATATTATTAAGTATATCTTTTAACATTATTCTGCAGATTGAATAGTAATAGGAAGAGAGTATAATACCCTAACTTTTTTACCATTTTGCTCGCCGGGAGTCCATTTTGGACATTTTTTAAGAACACGAATCGCTTCTGCTCCTGTACCATAACCGATATCTCTTAGAACTTTGATATCTGTTAATGACCCGTCTTTTTCAACTACAAACGTAACGTAAACTTTACCTTTTAATCCTTCTTCTTCTGGAGTTTTATAATTGTTACCTACGAATTTGTAGAATTTCTCAATTCCTCCTGGGAAGTCAGGTTTTACTTCGATACCAGCTGTGTTATATACAGTGTTATCTTCTTGAATAACCTCTTGTACTGGTCCTTTTCCAACTGGCTCATCAACAGTTAAAACTGCATCTGGATCTCCTTTGATGGTTTCAGCACCAACTTTTTTGTCCTTCAAATCCACAATTTTTGGTGGATCTTCTGTTACTTCTTCTGCTTTCGCAACAACCGGTTTCACGAATTTCACTTGATCCACTTTTGGTGGTGGTGGTGGTGGTGGCGGTTGGTTTGGTTTAATTTCCTCTTTTTTCTTTGGAGGTAATTTTACCGTTGCAATCTTAATATCGTTATTCTCTACTGGTTCTTCAGAATCAGGTAAGAAACTTGCAATAAGAGGTGCAGCAATAGCAACGCTAAAAATAATAGAACCGATAACAAGTGCTTTCACAGTTGTTTTTCCGTTTGATTTTCTTAGCTCGTATGCTCCATATATCTTATTACGTCCTTCGAATACGATATCAAGCCATTGATTTTTTATAATATCTAATTTCATATCTCTTGATTTTTAAGTTGACAAAATTAAGATCGCTCTTATTTTTTATCAATCACTTTTGTCTCTTCCGGTGTAAACTCAGGAACAATTGCATAAGTATCTACTCCTGTAATTGCCATCTCATCCAAAATATCAACCAAATTACGGTAATTTGATTTTTTAGTTGGTTTAATGATCACGATAATTCCGTTTTTAGGTTTTCCTAAACCTGCAGAATATGCCAAAACAGCTTTCTTTTGTTTTAGTAATTCTCTACGAATACCATCTTTACCATAAGCTATATCTTTAGGACCTACTTTTGGAGTTGCTAGTAACCCCATATAATAAACAATTTTATTATCGGCTCCTAACATAACCGTCATGGTACGATTTTCATCTACCTTCGTTTCATCTTTCTTTGTCGTATCCGGATCTTTATCTGGCAGAGACAAATCCATCGCTTGAGGTTTTGACAACGAAGTAGTTAACATAAAGAATGTAATCAATAAGAATGCCAAATCCACCATTGCCGTTAAATCGACCTTCGAACTTTGCTTTTTGCTTCTTACTTTACCACCTTTACCACCACCGCCGTCGCCGGTATTTAATTCAGCCATTTTAGTGTATATTTTTTAATTAAAAGTCTCTTCCTCTTTTTCCTGTAACTAGGTTAAAAGAGTTGATTTTCTGATCTTGTAAGATATCCATAATTTTTTTAATTTTTGGATATTCTTCTTTAGCATCTCCTTTAATCGCAATCTGTAATTCTTTATCATCTAAATCAATTGTAGCTCTTCTAGAGATTAGAAGCCATTCTTTTAATTGATTATCTAATGAATCTAAAGGAATTCCAGGTTGATCTGCTTTGGTTCTGTCCGCCGCTTTCATGTCAATGATTTGCTTTAAACCTGTAACTGGCACACCAAAATCATCCATTAATGAAAATTTGGTTTTATCTTCTTCTGAAAATTCAATACCATATTTTGCACCAATACCTTCAAGAGTTCTTTTACGAATCTCTCTTCCTTTGATGTCGAAAAACACTTTTCCTTTTCCTACTGTAATAATAGCCAAATCTGAATCTGGCAATTTAGATTGAGCAACAGAAGAAGGCATGTCTACAGGAAGTGCTTCTGGCACTTTAGCAGTAGCGGTCAAAATAAAGAACGTTAGCAAAAGGAATGCAACATCACACATCGCAGTCATATCTGTCGATGTAGACTTTTTTTTCATTTTTATTTTAGCCATTATCTTTTTATTTTATTTTTTTGATATTAAATATCAAAAATTAATTATTGTCTTAAACTTCCTCTGAATTTTCTGTAAGTATTCACGATTGTAGTACCAGCCTCATCGATAGAGTAAGTTAAATCGTCAATTTTAGCAGTAAAGAAGTTGTAAGAGATAATCGCTAATACAGAAGTAGAGATACCTGTTGCAGTGTTGATAAGTGCCTCAGAAATACCTGTTGCAAGAGCAGCTTGGTCAGGAGTACCAGCAGAAGCTAACGCACCAAACGCTTTAATCATACCAGATACAGTTCCTAATAATCCTCCTAATGTACCTAAAGATACTAAAGTAGAAACGATAGTCATGTTTTTCTCTAACATTGGCATTTCTAATGAAGTTGCCTCTTCAATTTCTTTATGGATTACTTCAGAAGCTTCCTCACTGTTGAATCCTTCTTTTTTAACGTCTTGATATTTAATCAAAGCAGATTTAATTGCATTTGCAACAGAACCTTGTTGTTTGTCACAAGAAGCGATAGCAGCTTCAATGTTTCCTTCTTTAATACTTCCTTGAACATTTTTCATGAATGTATCTAAATTAGCTTTTCCAGCCGCTTTACCGATAACAATGTATCTTTCAATAGAAAAAACAACAACCATTAAAAACATACCTAATAATGCTGGTACAATAAAACCTCCTTTGTATACCATTCCTAAAGTATTGATTGGGTGACCTGTTTCCGGATTCCCACCTTCAAAGTTAGCAGGAGAACCCATCACGAATTTCCAAATTAAAAACCCAACTAAGATACACGCTACAATAATGATCCCTGTAATCATTCCTCCCCCATTTGAAGTGCTCTCTTTTTTAACTTTAACGTTTGCCATTTTTTTTAATTTTAATAGTTTTAAATAATTTTTATTTTTTAGTTATATTTAACTTGTAGAGGAGCAAATTTATACGTTTAGTTTAAATAAAAAAACTTTTTTTAATTTAATTGACCGAAATTTAACTTCAATTTAAAAAATATCTCATTAAATTGCCGACGTCATTTTTTAGATAAACCAAAAAAAAGGACGATAATTAGAAAAATTACAACGTTTTAGTAAATATTCAAAGATTCCTTTGATATCTTCTTAAAAAGCTGCGAATTTTTTTTTTATTAATTTTTCAATCAAAAAAGGCTTTTTCTTACTAAAAAAAACATATAAAAAATACCCAAAAACAAGCAAATACTCGCATAATCATCTAAATTACAAATAAAAAATGAATAAAAAAGATAATTTTATTACAGATATAAATACAGGGTATTCTTCTAAGGGAGACAGCATTATCTTAGGAGGGGCAATACTTGACGGTGAACCACTTGCAGAAGCGCACGTTAAGATTCCGCTGAAAACATTAAATCGTCATGGTTTAATTGCTGGTGCAACAGGAACCGGAAAAACCAAAACAATTCAGGTTTTTTCGGAACAACTTTCTAATGCCGGAATTCCTGTTTTAATGATGGATATTAAAGGTGATTTTAGTGGTATTGCAAAAGAAGGAAAAGAACAAAGTTTCATTACAGAGCGTCACGCTAAAATGAACATACCTTATAATGTTGCTTCGTTTCCTGTTGAATTAATGTCTTTGTCTAAGCAAAATGGAGTTCGTCTGCGTGCAACGGTTTCTGAGTTTGGTCCTGTTTTGTTTTCTAGAATACTGGATCTAAATGATACTCAAGCTGGTGTTGTTGCTGTTATCTTTAAATATTGCGACGATAATCAAATGCCTTTATTAGATTTAAAGGACATTAAAAAGGTTATCAATTATATCACTGAAGAAGGAAAAGAAGAAATTGCAGCGAATTATGGTAAAATTTCGACCGCAACAACGGGAACTATTCTTAGAAAGATTATAGAATTAGAACAACAAGGTGGCGACTTGTTTTTTGGCGAATTATCTTTTGAAACCGACGATTTAATGCGAATTGATGAAAATGGTAAAGGGTATGTCAATATCATCCGTTTGACAGATATTCAGGATAAGCCTAAATTGTTTTCTACTTTTATGTTAAGTCTTTTGGCTGAGATTTACCAAAAAATGCCAGAAAAGGGAGATGCAGACCAACCGGAATTAGTAATCTTTATTGATGAAGCGCATTTAATTTTCAACGAAGCCAGTAAGGCATTATTGGAACAAATAGAAACCATTGTAAAACTGATTCGTTCAAAAGGAGTTGGTGTTTATTTTGTAACTCAAAATCCAATGGATGTTCCTAGTGGTGTTTTAGCTCAATTAGGTTTAAAAATTCAGCACGCTCTTAGAGCTTTTACAGCAAATGACCGTCAGGCAATTAAAAAAACAGCAGACAACTACCCAACTTCTCCTTATTATAAAACTGACGAATTATTAACCAGTTTAGGAATTGGAGAAGCGTTGGTTACAGCACTTAACGAAAAAGGTATTCCTACTCCTCTGGTTGCAACGATGATGCGCGCGCCAATGAGCAGAATGGATGTTTTAACGAATGATGAAATTGAAGAAATTAACGCAAAATCTAAATTAGTTAAGAAATACGTTGAAGAAATCGATCGTGAAAGTGCCTACGAAATATTAACTAAAAAGATTGAAGAGGCAAATCAAGCCACGGCGAATCAGGAAGAAAAAGCGCCTGCAAAATCTTCAAAGACAGGACCAACTACTACAGAAGTAGTTACAAAATCTGTATTGAAAGTCGTAACAAGTGCCACTTTTATACGAGGCGTTTTTGGCGTCTTGACTAAAATATTCAAGAAATAGAAAATTATAATATTCAATATCAATTACAATTTTAAAGATTGTAATTGATATTGCTATTTAAAATTAAGCTTTCTGAAGCAAATCCAAAATCTTGTTTTCAACTTCTGGAGTATTCCATATATTTTCGATATTATCCAATTTTAAAATTTCTTCCATAATCCCGTTTTGATAATCTCCGATTGCTAAAGCTTCGGCATACGGGCGATCACTAAAAGTAACTCGGCTATAAAGCGGAATCCATTTGTCTGGGTGTTTATCTGAAAAAACTTTTTCTATTTTCTTTTGAAGCAGGAATTTTTCATCGGCAGTTTTGGTACTCATTTCCAAGAAATTGCGATACGAAAGTTCAGCAATGGCATCTGCATTAGGTTTTCTGGAAATCTGATACTCAGAAAATATCTTTTTCCAGTCGTCTTGGTACTTTTCAATCATTTCGTTTAAAACCGTAATATCCTCAAAACCAGCATTCATTCCTTGTCCATAAAATGGCACAATGGCATGGCAGGCGTCTCCAATTAGAGCAATTTTATTTTCAAAAGTCCAAGGAAAACATTTCATAGTTACCAAAGTACTCGTTGGATTTTTAAAGAAATCATTGGCTAATTCCGGAATTACTTCGATAGAATCAGGAAAATTCTTCTCGAAGAAATCTTCCACCATTTTTCGGTCTGTTAATGATTCGAAAGAGTTTTCACCTTCAAAAGGCATAAATAAAGTACACGTAAAACTTCCGTCAAGATTTGGAAGCGCAATCAACATGTATTCGCCTCTTGGCCAGATATGAAATGAATTTTTATCTAGTTTATGAGTTCCATCTGGATTTGCCGGAATGTTCAATTCTTTATAACCCATATTCAAAAATTCCTGCGAATAGTTGAACATACTCTGGCGCTGCATTCTATGGCGAATTCTCGAAAAGGCGCCATCGGCACCAAAAACCATATCAAATTTTCGCTCTTCCCACTCGCCTCTTTCGCTTTCTCCTATATGTAAAGTAGCATCGTTCAAAGTAACATCCCAAACTTTTTGTTCAAAATGAAATTCTGCTCCGGCCTGTTCCGCAAGATCGATCATTTTTCGATTTAGTTTTCCTCTCGAAATAGAGTAAATCGATTCTCCTTCCTGACCGTAGTTTTGAAAATTTAATTTATCAACTAGATGAATCGCCCTTTTGTCCATTGGAATCGCAATTTCGCGTACGGCATCACCAACACCAACAGCATCCAACGCTTTCCAACCACGATTGGACATCGCCAAATTAATGGAACGTCCAGAGAAATTTATTTTTCGGATATCGGGACTACGATCATAAACATGAACAGTGTGACCAGCTTTTTTTAGATAAATTGCCAAAAGCGATCCTACAAGTCCAGAACCAACAATAGCAATTTTTAATGAAGTTTGCATCGAGGGAAAATCTAATATATGAGTCGTAAAAATAAGTAATAATTGTAGACAACTCTTAAAATAAGTAAATTATTTGTTGTGTAAGGAATGTTTCTATTTGTACTCATTTAACAAATTGTTCTATCAAAGCAACAGATCTCAAAAGGCAACTCAAAAACTTGGTGCGGTAAAAGAGGAAATTTTTGGAAATAATTATGTCGATTCTACAGGGGTTTTCTTTTAAATGCAATGTAACTTTTTCACAGAAAAATGATACATTCGCTTACACTAAATCGATCAATGCATGAAAAGCAAAATCTATATAATTACATTCTTTATTTTAGCTGTTTTCAATATTTCTGCACAAACAAAAATGTTGACTGGTCATAAACATTTAGTAATTCTTAATATTCCTAAAAACTGGATTCAGGTGGAAAACGATCAACTTCCATTTTTAATAAAACCTGATGAAAAAAATATCAGCGACAATACTTATATGTACGTTTATGCTTTAGATTATGAATCGGCTCCGGATTTAAATTTATGGATTGAAGGAAATAATACAAGTCTAAAAAACCAAATTCCAGAAATAAAAATTGATGAATTAGAACTTAAATTCAAAAATTTAAAAAAGGATAATTTCCTGACTGGGCGCTATAAAGCTGTAAACTATATATATATCCAGATTCTAAAGAAGAAGTTTTACTAATTATTGAGTCTAAAACTACTATTATAACCGCTGTTTTGTCTGCAAAAGATAATACTGAATTCAAACTATATCTCAATTCATTTAAAGAATTAGTGAACTCCTTAAAAATTAATGCCGCGAATTTGAAATTTGAATAAGTACAAAATTTCAACATTTTAAAATCTTTAAAACAAAACAACATCATACCATTTAATAGATGAATCTTTACTCTGAATATTACGTCAGCAAAAAATCCGAAAGATTTGTCAACAAAATCTGGTGTCTGGATAATAGCTTCGGCGAAAGCCTGATTGAAAACAAACTCGTTTTACCTAACGGATGTTTTAATCTGGCAATTATAAGCGGAAATGCAATTGAAGTTCATACCAGTAAAAGTAAATACGAAATGAGCGAGGGAATTTATTTCTGCTCGCAAATGACCAATAAGGTTTTAGTGAACATTCAGCCTAAAACTAAAGTTACAATCATTCAATTTCACGCATGGACACTTTCAATGTTTCCGAAATATGATTTGAGCAATTTTACAGATTCTATCATTAAAATTGATTCGATCGAATTGCCTTTTAAAATTGAGATTCAATCTGATATTGAAACCTTATTATATACCGTAAACCTCTATTTTGAAGCATTAGCAGATTCAAATCCGAAAAAAAATATTGTGGAAAACATTTGCGAAATTATTCAAAAAGAAAAAGAAGAGATTTCTGTTTCTCAAATTGGCCAGCTTTTAAAACTTTCACAACGATTACTTCAAATAAAATTTAAAACCGCAACGGGAATTACGATTAAGAAATACATTCAGATTCTAAAATTCAGAAAGTCTGTCGATCAAATGGTAAATGCCGATTTAGAAAAAATGAGTTTGACCGAAATTGCACTTTACAACAAATATTTTGATCAATCTCACTTTATAAAAAAATTCAAAGACGTCACCAAAACAACTCCAAAAACGTTCAATCCTGATTTGTATTTTCTTTCCAAAAAAAGATAAGTTTTCGCTTTTATACAATTTTCTTGATCATGATTGTAGTATTCTTGCAAAATCATTAATCATCAATCCATCATCAAAATGAATATCAATCATTCTTTTTTTCAATTAAAGACTTTATTAATTGGAATATTGCTATTTCAGCTACAAGTTACTTTTTCGCAAGAAGAAAAAAACTCCTCTTTGTACAAAACCATTTTGTCAAAAGACAGTCTTTTGTTTACTATAGGTTTTAATACCTGCGATATAAAACAATTTGAAAATTTATACACCGAAGATTTTGAGTTTTATCATGACAAAGACAGCGTTTCGGATAAAGCTAGATTTTTAAAAACACTTAAAAGCGGTATTTGTTCTCCAACCAGAAAATACAATTACCGAAGAGAACTAATTGATGGAAGTACAGAAATTTATCCTTTGTATAAAAACGGCGTTTTGTATGGTGCGATACAAATGGGAACGCATCGTTTTTATGAAACTTCAGCTGGAAATGCCGAACAAGCCGGAAGTTTCGCAAAATTCACACATCTCTGGCTCTTAAAAAATAAAGATTGGAAATTGGCAAGATCGCTAAGTTATAACCATCAAATGACAAGTTCTATTGCAGGCGTATCTAATCTTTTTGACAACGATCAGGAAACTGAAAAATGGTTGAAAGAAAACAACATTCCTACTTTAGGAATTGGAATTATTTCTGATGGTAAATTGAAACAAATCAAAACTTTTGGCAAACTCAAACGAGATGTTCCTGCGCCTTACAATACGATTTGGAATATTGCATCATTGACAAAACCAGTAACGGCGATAGTCACTTTAAAATTGGTCTCTCAGGGAAAATGGGATTTGGACGAACCGCTCGACAAATACTGGATCGATCCGGATATTGCCAAAGATGCAAATCATAAACTACTGACAACCAGAATCATTTTAAGCCATCAAACAGGATTTCCGAACTGGCGGGATTTTAACGAATCTAAGAAACTGGATTTTAAGTTTAAACCTGGAACACAATATCAATATTCTGGAGAGGGTATGGAATATTTGAGAAAAGCGTTGGAAAAAAAATTCCATAAAACTTTAGATCAATTGGCTTCAGAATTGATTTTTGAGCCTCTGAAAATGAATGATACTCAGTTTGTATGGAATGACAAAGTTGATATTTCGCGATATGCTGTTAACTACGACAAAAACGGAAATGCTTACGAACCAACAAAAAACAAAACCGCCAGCGCTGCAGATGATCTTTTAACTACAGTTGAAGATTATGGGAAATTTTTATCGAGTGTAATGAACAGCGAAGGTTTAAGCAAAAAGGTTTTTGATGACATGATTTCGCATCAGATCGAGACAAAAAAGAACAAATACTTTGGTTTAGGTTTTGAAATCTACGATTTAGGAAATGAAAATTATGCGCTTTCTCATGGTGGCGCAGATAAAGGCGTTCAGACCATTTTCCTTTTGCTGCCAAAAACCAAACAAGGTTTAATCATTTTTACGAATGTTGATGATGGCTATAAAGTTTACGAAAATATTGTTGTTCATTATTTGGGCGAAAATGGTAGAAAAATAGTGGATATCGAAACAAAATAATTTCCATCAACATCAGATATTAATACTAATCTGAATACCATGATAAAATTATTTATACTTCTATTATTGTACATAAGCAAAGTTTTAACTGCTTAAATATGTATTAAAAACATTTGTTAGTTATGAGCATAGACCTGCTTAAAAAGCCGCTTTGGTCTGTGCTCTGCTTTTTACCTTTTAAAAAGTAAAAAAATGAATTAATTCTGAAACCAAATTAAAAAATGATCGTCTAACAATTTGAAACGACCAGTTATTACAAAGTTTCAATCATCAATCAAAAACGAATCATTTTATTAATCCAAAACTATTATCATGAAAAAATCAATCAAACTCATTGTACTCTTAGTTGTTTTTCAACTCTCAGCATTAAGCATTTTTGCGCAAGACAAAGCGCAGCAAATTGAGCAACTTTTAAGCAAATACAACGAATACGGACAATTTAACGGTTCTGCCTTGGTTACCGAAAACGGAAAAATTATTTTCAAAAAAGGATTTGGTTCGGCAAATATGGAGTGGAATATTCCAAATCAGCCCGATACTAAATTTAGATTGGGTTCTATCAGCAAACAATTTACAGCATTTTTAATTGTTAAATTGGCTGAAGAAGGAAAATTAAAACTTGACGTTCCGATTAGCGCTTATTTACCCGATTATCCAAAAGAAAATGGCGATAAAATCACGATTCATCAATTATTGACACACAGCTCTGGAATTCCAAATTACACCAGTGCGCCAAACTTTTTTAAAGACAAAGCCAGAAACCCCTACACTCCGGCAGAATTTGTAAAAACATTTTCGAGTTTACCTTTAGAATTTACTCCAGGTGAAAAATTCAATTATAGTAATTCTGGTTATTTTTTATTGGGTTATATTATTGAAAAGATTTCGGGTAAAACGTACGAACAATATCTACAGGAAATCATTTTTAGACCTTTAAAAATGGTCAATTCGGGTTATGATCATAGCGATGTTATTTTAAAAAACAGAGCTGCAGGTTACGAGAAACAAGGCAAAAAAATTGTAAATGCCGCATATCTTGACATGAGTATTCCGTATGCGGCTGGATCTTTATATTCTACCGTAGAAGATTTATTTTTATGGGATCAGGCATTGTATACAAATAAACTTCTTTCGGCAAAATCGATGGAATCGTTGTTTAAACCTTACATAAGTTTAGGAAAAGCTTCTTATGGCTATGGCTGGTTTATTGAAGAAGTTGATAATGGAAAATTAAAAACCATAGGACATGGTGGTGGTATTAATGGTTTTAATACCATTATTTCACGTTATCCAACTGATAAAAACCTGATTGTTTTATTGAATAATACGGGAGGAACTGTCTTAGGAGAAATGAACGATGGAATTCGCGCTATATTATACAATCAGCCAGTCAATCAACCCAAAAAATCATTGGCTCTTGATTTGTTAGATGTTTATACAGAAAAAGGTGCTGTTGCAGGAACTGAAAGCTACAAGAAGCTTAAAAACGATCCAACATACGCTATTAAAGAAGGCGATATGAACAGAGTCGGTTATCAGTTATTGCAAACTGGAAAAAAGAAAGAAGCGATTGAAGTTTTTAAAATTAATACTGAAACTTTTCCAAAATCAGGAAATGCTTATGACAGTTTAGGCGAAGCTTATTTAGCCGATGGAGATAAAAAATTGGCTATCGCGAATTATAAAAAATCAGTTGAATTGGATCCGACAAACGAAAACGGGAAGAAAGTTTTAGCAGAAATTTTGAAATAGCTTTTTTTTTAAAGGGACAAAGTAACAAAGTGACAAAGGTTCAAAGGTTTTATTACGAAACCTTTGAACCTTCTTTATTAAGATTCGAATAAACTTGAAACCTGAAACTTTAAACCTGAAACAAAATTTTTACTTCTTCGGTTTGAAAATCAATTTTGTTGATGTTTTTATAATTTCCTCTTTATTCAATTTCATTTTTCTGAACTTTCCTGCATTGTACATTTCTGCTTGATCGTCGTAATGTTTACTGAAAGGATTTCCAGATTGTCCAGTTGGAAGAATACTCCAGCTGTTTTCTACATCTGCAAAATCGACAATTCTTCTTGTTGAAGGTCCGCCTTTTGTATAATATTTCCCTTCATCATTAAATCCGAAAAATAAATTATTGATTACTTCATTTGAACCTGGAGAATCAAAAGGACCTACATTAAACAAACCGCGAAGAGCAGCAACTTTTCCAAGCGGATGTTCGTGTTCTACGGTATGTACTTTTCCCCAATTCCAATCTGAAACATTTTCTCCTAACTGATTTTGTAAAGCAGAAACTGCATCATGAAACGATTTGGAAACCACTTCTGTTCTGGTTTCTTTTACATTTTTGGTTTTGATATTATCCCACCAAACCGAATTTTCATTTTTTATCTGATTGGCGATAATTTGTTTCCCTAAAGAAATTCCTAAAAACAAGTTGAAGTTTTCTTTCCCCATTTCATCTTCAAAAGTATTTTTTAAATACAGATAAATCCACTTGTTGTAAATTGTTGGTGCGACATCTTCTAAATTGGCTGTTCCTTTCCAAGATTTTAAAACAGTTATTACTTCTTTTTCTTTGTTTGAAAGCGGTTTTGCGTCTAAACTTGAAATTAAATCTTTTACCACACCAACTGCAACATCAGATGTATTATCATAAATCATTTTACTGATGGCTTCTTTATCCCAATTTGATTTCGCATCTAAAATTCCCGAAATTCTTTTTGCACGATCTTCTGGCAAATAATATCCTGGATATAAATAACCGTTATCAATTGCTTCTGGCTGATTATTAGCAGAATAAACATAACCCCATTCTGGATTTTCAGCAGACGGATTCTGTTCGAAATCTAAAAACTTCGTGATATCATCTTTACCACTTGCACCGTCTAAAATCAAATGCGTATTGACACCATCATTATGTCGGTACAATTTTCCACTCGCCCACCAAGCTACATTTCCTTTGGCATCGCCGTACATTACATTCAATCCAGGCGCTGCAATTAAAGAAACTGCTTTTTTAAATTCCGTTGTATTTTTTGCATGCGAAAGTCCGTAAGCGGCGTCTAGAATCAAAATTGGTTCTTTGGTGTACGTCCACGACATTGCAATTGGATTTTTCCTTTCTAAACGTTCCATAAAATCGTTCATAATTGGACCATGACGTGTTATTTTAACTGCCAAAACTGCATCTGCAGAATCTTTTACTTTTATCGTTTTCTTTCTGATTTCATACTTACTGAAACCTGTTGGTGTTTGATATTGAGAAACATCATTTGGATTATTTTTTTCCTGATAAAAATCGATATCATCATTTTCAAACATCGTTAAACCGTAAGCATATTCTCTATTGTGCGCCAAAAGCGGAAACGGAGTTCCTGCCAAATAACAGCCATACAATTCATGTTGCGGCGTTACCAAATGCGCTTCATACCAAGTTGCAGGCTGAGAGAAACCAATATGCGGATCATTTGCAAAAATAACTTTGCCCGTTTTTGATTTATGAGGTCCAACAACCCAACTGTTACTTCCAATAAATGGCGGAATCGGAGATTGATCCAACATCGCTGTTATCGATTTTGAAATCTCGGTATATTCTTCTGTTTTTTCTTTAGAAATCTTGATTCTAGTAGTATTGAACTCGCCTTCAATTCCTAAATCTTTCAAATATTCAACTCCAAATTTATTTTTAATTTCAGTTAATAATGGATCTGTTTTTTGAGCCATAGCAAAACTAAAAGACATATAACCGAAAATATTATAAACGTCTTTTATTGTAAATTTTTGTTTTTTTACTCCAACCAAAGTAAACTCGATTGGCGTAACTCCTTCTTCCAAATACTGATTGATTCCGTCTAAATAAGCTTGAGTCAATTTATAACTTTCACTGTTTTTGTCTAATTGGGAAATCGCTTTCGCGGAAGCTTCTTCGATACCAATTCCTGCAAAAAATTTATCGTTTTTTAAAGCAACTCCACCAAAAATTTCAGTCAACCGTCCTGGTGCAATTCTGCGTAACAATTCCATTTGCCATAGTCTTTCCTGTGCGTGAACATAACCTAAAGCTGTCATCGCATCTTTTTCGGAATCGGCATAAATATGAGGCACTCCAAAATCATCAAAGTAAACTGTGGTTTCTTTTTCCAGATTTTTTAATTGCAAAGAACCTTCATATTTGGGTTTTAGATGAAAAATATAAGCACACAAACCAATTGCCAGAACGACAATAAGAACCAACAAAGTGAGTAGGATTTTTTTAATTATTCTCATGCTCTAAAAAGGATAAAATTCAAAATGATATAACTTTTCGTCAAAATTTTATAAAAGAAAACACTTTTTAAAAGTCTAAATTTATGTATTTAAAATTAATACTGTAAATGTCAATCTATAAAAAAATAGCGATTGGAGTAATTTCTCTCCTTGTAATTGTAATTATGGCAAATGTTGGGCTGAATTACTGGATTAAAAAGCAACTTCCGATCATTATTCATGAAAAAAACAAAACGGCTTACAATATCAATTACGAAAAAATTGAAGTCTCGCTTTTTTCTCGAAATATCTATGCCCAGACTTTATTGGTAAATCCGAAAAACGAACCTAAAGACAGTAAAAACGGACTCTTTTCTAAGATTGAATCTATTACTATAAAACATTTTAATATCTGGGATTTGGCTTTTCGCGATATTATTCAGGCAGAAAGCATTATCATCAATAAACCTCGAATTATTTTATATAAAAAAGGCGAAAAATTAATCAACAACAGCAAAAGCATTCAAAAAGAAATTGTAGATCCTTTTCGCAAAATTGTGGCTGTTTCAAACATTTACCTAAACGACGGAACTGTCGACGTGGTTTCTTTAGACACTGAAAAACCAATTTTCAGCATTAAAAAAATCCTTTTAAAACTGGAAGGAATTTTAATAACTGATGCCACTTTAAAAGAAAAAATTCCAATTCAGTACAAAAGTTATGCTTTAGTAATTGATAGTTTATTTTACAGGCCAAATATTTTTTACCATATCAATATTGGAAAAATAAGTACCGAAAAGAACTTCTTAAAAATCAATAATTTTTCTAATCTTCCTCAGTTTGACAGACCTAATTTTGTGAAGCGTTTAGAGAAAGAAAAAGATATCTATACCCTAAAATTCGATTCAGCACAAGTTGCAAAAATGGATTGGGGATTTAAAAATGACCGTTTTTATTTTAAAGCAAATTCATTAGTAATCAATCATTTTGATGCGAATATTTATCGTGGCAAAATGCCAAAAGACGATTTGAGTAAAAAATACCTGTACAATCATTTATTGCGAAACCTTAAATTCCCGCTTCAAATTGACACTTTACAAGTTTTAAAATCAAAACTGGTTTATGAAGAAGAAATTGAATTTTCTAAAGGCCCTGGAATTTTAAATTTTGATAAATTCAATCTACAGGCAACCAATCTTCGAAGTGGTTTTGGTTTGAAAAAAACAAATGATGTTAAAATAAAAGTCAAATGTATTTTCATGAAAGAATCTCCGCTAGATGTAGATTGGAGTTTTAATGTTTTAGACAAAAATGATGGATTTCACATTCAAGGCGTAATTTCCAATTTTGATGTTGCCGCAATGGGAAGATTCAGCAAACCCTACATGAACGCTTCGTTTACCGGAGTTTTCAACAAATACCGTTTTAATTTCTACGGGAATGATAATATTTCGAAAGGAAATGCTTCTCTGGATTATGACGATTTAAAAGTAAAATTATACAAAAAGAAAAATCCTGAAAAAGAAGCCAAACTCAAAAGTGCCGTCGTGAATCTCTTTGTCAAAGACGATTCTAAAGACAAATCTAAAACTGCCGAAATTGAAATAGAAAGAATTCAGGAAAAATCATTCTACAACTTTTTGTGGAGAAGTATTGCAGAGTCTTTGAAGAAGATTTTGATTTAGTTTTTTTTCCGCCACGAATTCACGAATTAACTCAAATCTTTGTGCTTTATTTAATTCAAATTACACAAATTAAAAAAATACAAATTCGTGAATTCGTGGGTGGAAAAACTTGTCAACAAATTACAAACCTGACAATTATCAGGTTTTAAAAAAATCATTTTTTCAATATTTGCCTTTATTTTAACCTCAAAACAAATGGCAAAAACACCTTTACATACCTTTCACATTCCGGTAATGGGTCTTGCATACACAATTGACAGTCCGATTCGCGTGGCGCAGTACGGAATTTCGTCTGTTATAGCTTTGGCTGATGATGACTTGATTGAAAAAATGCGTAATTTTTACAGCGCTAAATTCAATATTCCGTACGAAGAAATCACACAGAAATTTCATGATTATCGTGCCGAAAGAATTACTTCTTACCTTAATTTGGTTGACAAAATTGTAAAAGAAAAATTCGAAAACTTTAAAACGGAATTGGCTGAAAGTAAAACTGCTTTGGATAATTTCATGTCGATGCTGCCGAATACTTCTGACATTAAAAAAGGATTTCAAAATTTATTAGACGACGGAATTGCTTTTAAAGAAAACATTCAGCATTACATTGAAACAAATCTTTTTCCTGGAGAAATCGATGTAAACATTATGACGAAATTAGATAAAGATAATTTCATCAAAAACGAACA
Source organism: Flavobacterium potami (assembly GCF_020026915.1). GTDB lineage: Bacteria > Bacteroidota > Bacteroidia > Flavobacteriales > Flavobacteriaceae > Flavobacterium > Flavobacterium potami. The sequence goes on from NZ_JAINUY010000008.1 coordinate 23,740, forward strand.
ACTTCCTATTGAGTTTAATGATGCTCACGCTGCATTACGAGGTTTTGCAAAAAGCAATCTAGAATCTTCTATTGTACTTTCTGCCGGAATGAATCCGAGATTGTTTGGCTATTTCGAAAACTTCAAAGATTTTTTTCCAGATGAAAACAACGAGCTTAAAAAGAAAATCATCTTAAAGGTGAGCGATTTTAGATCGGCTATGATTCAAGGAAATTTCTTAGCCAAAAAAGGACTTTGGGTTTCCGAATATCGAATTGAATCCGGATTAAACTGCGGCGGACACGCTTTTGCAACCGACGGACTCCTTCTCGGCACTATTTTAGAAGAATTCAAGCAGAAAAAAGAACAATTGGTACAATCTGCACACGATTTAATGATTAAGGCTTTACAGCTAAAAAATCAGCATTTTCCAGAAAACCCTTTAGAATTAAAAATAACAGTTCAAGGTGGTGTTGGAACCGCACAAGAACATGAGTTTTTATTGGATGAATACAAAGTTGATGCTGTGGGTTGGGGTTCACCGTTTTTATTAGTTCCTGAAGCAACATCTGTAGATCAGGAAACTCGCAATTTATTGATGAAAGCCAAAGAAGATGATTTTTATTTGAGCAATATTTCTCCGTTGGGAGTTCCTTTTAACACTTTGAAAGGCACGACAAATGAATTTTTAAAACAAAAACGAATTCACGAAAATAAAGCGGGAAGTTCTTGTCCGAAGAAATTTTTAGCTTTAAGCAAAGAGTATGATCCGCATGGAATTTGTACTGCCTCTAAAAAATATCAGGATATAAAACTGGAAGAACTTGAAGCAAAGAAATCTTCTTTATCAGCTGATGAATTTGAAAAAAGCAAAATCAAAATCACCGAGAAATCTTGTTTGTGTGTTGGCTTGGCAAATGCTTCTTATTTGGAAAATGATATAAAAGTAAAAGGTCAGGCACAAGGCGTTGTCATTTGTCCGGGCCCGAACTTGGCTTATTTTGATCAAGAAGTTTCTTTAAAAGAAATGGTGCATCATATCTATCATGGAAAATCAGTTATTAGAACTGATCGCCCTAATTTATTCATTAAAGAACTTAAAATGTACATAACGTATTTCAGAAATGAAATTCAATCTTTAACTGAAGAACTTTCTACAGCACAGCAAAAAAAGTGGAATACTTTTAAATCTAATCTGTTAGATGGAATTGAGTATTATAAAAATTTATTTGAATCGACGACAGTATTTAAGGGCGATCTTGATCAACTCGATTCTTGTAAATCAGAATTAGTTGGTATAAAAATTCCCGTTTCAGAGTTGGTTTAAAATTGAAAACCCCAAATTATTTCTAATTTGGGGTTTGTTTTTATTTATACGAAATTATTATTCTTTCTTTTTATTCTTACTGTCAATAACAGCTCCAGTTCCGGTTCCTAATGCAGCACCGGCTAATCCACCGATAATAGCTCCTTCGCCTTTTTTCTTACTTACAATTGCTCCTGTTGCAGCACCAACACCGGCACCAATTACAGCACCTTTAGCGGTTGCGCTCCAGCCTTTCTTTTTTGTAGTAGTTGTTGTTGTATTTCCATTTGCAGCTTGCTGATGCACTACCACTACTTTTTCTTTTTCAGATTCAACTCTTTGCTCTTCTTTTATTTTAGCCATTTCAGTCTTCATTGAATCGATAACACGTTGTTTGTTAATCTCAACTTTCATGGAATCAATACTGGCTTGTTTGGCTTTATTTATATCTTCTTTACTCTGTTGTTGTTGACAAGAAGCTAAAAATAGAACTGATAATAAAATATATAAGCCTTTCATGATTGTAGTTTTTAATATTATACACTACAAATTACGAAATATCTGCTATATCCATTGTTACAGAATTCTTTTGAAAGTTTATAAAATTAAAACATTACAGGCTTTTCAATCTCGCAAAGGCGCAAAGACGCAAAGTTTAGTAAAACAAAACCATATAAGTAATATAAGTTCAATTAAGAAAAACTTAAAATATCTTATATTACTTATATGGTTCAAAAAAATTTGCGCCTTGCGTCTTTGCGAGAAATATTTTTTACTTTCCTAAAATTCCTTTTTTCAAGATTTGCCCAAAATCATACATATCTTCATAAGAGCAATACAATGGAACTGGAGCCAAACGAATTACATTTGGTTCACGCCAATCTGTGATTACTCCGTTTTTCATTAAATAATCAAACAATGCTCTTCCTTCTCCGTGTAGAAAAACAGATAATTGTGAAGCTCTTTCTTCTGGATTTGAAGGTGTAATAATTTCGAAATTTCCTTTTACTTCTTTATCAATTTCATGAAGAATAAATTCCAAATAAGAAGTAATATGATCACGTTTTGCAATTAAAGTTTCCATTCCAACCTCAGCAAACATTTCTACAGAAGCCAAATAAGGCGCTAAAGATAAAACCGGTAAATTACTAATTTGCCAGCCATCTGCTCCGTGAACTGGATCAAAGCTAGGTTCCATTTTAAAACGTCTTTCTTTGTTATGTCCCCACCAACCGGCAAATCTTGGCAAATCTGAATTATGATGTCTTTCATGAACAAAGCAGCCAGAAGCATTTCCTGGACCTGAATTCATATATTTATAACTGCACCAAGCAGCAAAATCTACATTCCAATCGTGAAGTTCTAATTTGATATTTCCAGCCGCGTGTGCCAAATCCCAACCTACTTTTGCGCCCGCTTTTTGCCCTGCAGCAGTTATAGTTTTAATATCAAAAACTTGTCCGGTATAATAGTTTACTCCGCCAATTAAAACTAAAGCCAATTCATCACCAACTTCTTCGATTTTAGCCAAAACATCTTCTAGACGAATATTATGTTCTCCTTCTCTTCTTTTTATTTCTACGATGGCATCTTCTGGTTTATATCCGTGAAAATTTACCTGACTTTGAAACATATATTGATCTGAAGGAAAAGCTTTCTCTTCGCAGATAATTTTATAACGTTTCCCTTTTGGCTGATAGAAAGAAACCATCAATAAGTGAAGATTTACCGTCAACGTATTCATAACCGTAACTTCTGACGGAAGCGCGCCAACAATTTTACTCAACGGTTCTGCAAATCTTTCTTGATAATCCCACCAAGGTTTTTCTGCGTAAAAATGACCTTCGACTGCCAATTCGGCCCAATCGTTCATTATTTCATCAATATAAGCTTTGGTACGTTTCGGTTGTAATCCTAAAGAATTTCCTGTAAAATAAATAACTCGTTTATCGTTTACTTTAGGAAAAATAAATTGTTCTTGATATTGCTTTAATGCGTCTTTCGAATCTAGCTCTCGTGCAAATTCGCGTGTATTTTGAAAAGTCATTGTGTTTTGTTTTGATTGCTAAAATAACAAAAATTGTTTGTTTTGTTTAAAGTTTCAGGTTCCAAGTTTCAGGTTCCAAGTTTCAGGTTCCAAGTTTCAAGTTTCAAGTTTCAAGTTTGATATGCTTCATGAAATTTAACCGCAAAGTTCGCAAAGATTTTTCTATTAAGGTCAACGTTTACAAACGCAAAGTTCGCAAAGCTTTGTGTTAAAACATTTCTGCGAGCTCTATATAAAACATAGCCCAAGGTTTCAACCATGGGTACGTATCGTGTTCCAATCTTTGTGTACCCAAGGTTAAAACCTTGGGCTATGTTCTCAATAAATTGCGAAATAATTATATTAAAAGCCCGTCACAAATTAAAAAATAGCGTGCTTTGCGTAACTCTTTGCACTCTTTGTGGTTAATTTCACTACGATCTTGAAACCTGAAACTTGAAACGTTAAACCATATAAAAACAGAAAACCCGACAGGTCTTAAAAACTTGTCGGGTTTCTTTATAAGATAAATTCTAATTATAGAATTAACATTGCGTCTCCGTAAGAATAGAATTTGTATCCTTCTTTGATTGCTTCTTCGTATGCTTTTTTCATTAAATCGTGTCCACAGAAAGCAGAAATCATCATTAATAAAGTTGATTTTGGTGTGTGGAAGTTTGTAATCATACAGTTTGCAATACTGAAATCGTGAGGAGGGAAAATGAATTTATTTGTCCATCCTTCGTATGGATTTAAAGTATTAGCAGAAGAAACAGAACTTTCAATTGCACGCATAGAAGTTGTTCCAACCGCACAAATACGTTTTTTCTTCGCTTTAGCTTCGTTTACAACATCACAAGCTTCTTGTCTGATGATTAACTCTTCAGAATCCATTTTGTGTTTTGATAAATCTTCAACCTCAACTGGATTAAAAGTACCTAAACCAACGTGCAAAGTTACTTCAGCAAAGTTCACTCCTTTGATTTCTAATTTTTTCAAAAGGTGTTTAGAGAAGTGCAAACCAGCAGTTGGTGCCGCTACTGCTCCTTCTTCTTTTGCATAGATCGTTTGGTATCTTTCAGCATCTTCTGGAGTTACATCTCTGTTGATGTATTTAGGAATTGGAGTTTCTCCCAATTCTGTCAATTTGTTTCTGAATTCTTCATAAGATCCATCGTATAAGAAACGTAAAGTTCTACCACGAGAAGTTGTATTGTCGATTACCTCAGCAACTAACGAATCGTCATCACCAAAATAAAGTTTGTTACCAATACGGATTTTTCTAGCTGGATCAACTAAAACATCCCAAAGACGTTGCTCAGAATTTAATTCTCTTAATAAGAAAACCTCAATTCTAGCTCCAGTTTTTTCTTTGTTTCCATACAAACGTGCAGGGAAAACTTTTGTATTATTTAAAATTAAAACGTCTCCGTCATCAAAATAGTTGATAACGTCTTTAAACATTTTATGTTCGATAGTGTTTTTTTGACGGTCAATTACCATTAAACGAGATTCATCTCTATTTTCTGCTGGAAATTCAGCTAAAAGTTCTTTCGGTAAATTGAAATTGAAGTGTGATAATTTCATATTTGAAGTTAGATTTTAAAATATCAATCCTAGACTTATTTATCTAAAATTTTAAATCGGATGCAAATATACGATTGTGAAATAGGCGTTGTCAAGTGTTTTGGCGTTTATTTTCAAAAGTCCTTGATTTTGTGATGTTTCTGAATGGTTTAAAAACAGAATCTTTAAGTCAATTTTAACTTTTTTGAAACCTTTTATAAAATATTTGAACCATATAAGTGATATAAGTTCATTTAAACTGGAATCTTTAATTTGAATGATAACAAAAAATCATCCATAAAAAAACTTGTCCCGCATTATCGTCATTTCGATGAAGGAGAAATCACAATAGGAACTCAATAATAATATATCGTCAATCTTTGTCGAGCTTCTTACGTGGTCTTCGACTTCGCTCAGACTGACAAACTTTATGATTATACTAAACTCAATCCATAAAAAAACCCCTGATTAAAACCAGAGGCTATATTTTATAAACTTTGTATTTAGCTTTCTCTAAAATGAACTTATATAACTTATATGGTTCAAAAAATTACAATTCTGAGATTTGGAAGTTTAATGCTTTTAAATCATTCCAGAAATCTGGGTAGGATTTAGAAACCACTTCTGCATCATCAATAATGATCGGCACTTTAATTGCTAATGGCGCAAATGCCATTGCCATACGGTGATCATTATAAGTTGCAATATGAATATCGTGTTTAATATCATCTGACTTTACTAAAGTTAAACTGTCATTCGTTACCGAAATATTGGCTCCCAATTTAGTCAGTTCTGTTTTTAAGGCTTCAAGTCTATCTGTTTCTTTAATTTTTAAAGTATGAAGACCTGTTAGGTGACATCCAATTCCTAAACCTAAACACGTTACAACGATTGTTTGTGCGATATCCGGCGTATTGTTCAATTCAAAATCTACATCTTGATAATTAAATCCAGCTACTTTTTCCAAAGTCATTTTATTGTTTTGGAAAGTCGTTTTTACACCCATTTTTTCGTAAAGTGAAACTAATTCAGAATCACCTTGTAAACTATTTTCTTTATAACTGCTTAAAGTAATTTTTGCTGCATCTGATAAAGCAACAAGGCTAAAGAAATAAGAAGCCGAACTCCAATCTGATTCAACCACCATTTCTTTTGTTTCAACTGCATCTTTTGGATAAACCTTAATTACGTTTCCTTCAAAACTAGTTTTAATGTCCAAATCGGCTAACAATGCCAAAGTCATTTTGATGTATGGAATTGAAGTAATTTCTCCTTCTAAAGTAAGCTCTAAACCATTATCTAATTTTGAAGCTACTAATAAAAGTGCCGAAATATATTGGCTACTTACATTGGCAGCCAAAGTTACTTTTGAGTCTGTAACTTTTTTTCCTTTTATTCTGATTGGCGGATAACCAACTTCTTTCTCATAAGAAACCTCCACTCCTAATTGTGACAAAGCTTCGACCAAAATTTTAATTGGGCGCTCCTGCATTCTGCTAGAACCTGTTAAAACTACTTCTCTGCCTTCATTAACAGAAAAATAAGCTGTAAGAAAACGCATTGCAGTTCCTGCGTGGTGTATGTCTACAATTTCGTCGTTTCCTGCCAAAGCTTTTTGCATTACTTCACTATCATCTGAGTTGGATGTATTGGCTAAAGTAATATTTGGAAATAGTGCTTTCAGTAACAATAAACGATTTGTTTCGCTTTTTGATCCTGTAATATTGAGTTGCGAATCATCAATGGTGAATATTGAATTCGTGCTTAATTTTAAATTCATGATAGTAATTATGATTAGCGAATTAGGAGTTCCTAAATTCAATCGTGCAATTTACCACTCCTTGTCTTTAAATCAAAATTCACCATTGATATTTCACAATTATTTCAATTTATCATTGTTTTTATGACGGTCTTTGTCACGAACTGATTTTAAATCCATTTTTTTATCAAAAGCGGCTTGTAAATCTATTCCGGTTTGGTTGGCAAGACAAAGAACAACAAAAACTACATCGGCTAACTCTTCGCCTAAGTCTTTGTTCTTATCACTTTCTTTCTCGGATTGTTCTCCATAACGGCGCGCAATGATTCTGGCCACTTCCCCAACTTCTTCTGTAAGTTGCGCCATATTTGTCAATTCGTTAAAATAACGTACACCGTGTTCTTTAATCCAGGTGTCTACATCTAACTGAGCATTTTTCAAGTCCATTTTTAAGCTTTTTTTAGAACAATTTTTTGATCAAGACTTACGATCATACTTTGAAAAAGCATTTTAAGAGATTCATAGTCTTCTGCCGCAAAAATACTACCGTTTATTTCTTTAGAAAAACTAAATTGAATTTTATTTCCTTCATTCATAACATTCATCATCACAATAATCGAATTATCCTGAAATGTATATTTCGCTGGTTTGGGAAGTGTTTCTACAACATATCCTTCTGGAATTTCCAAATTGACAAGAATTTTTTCCTGGTTTGGATAACCAAAATAAATTCCCATTTGTCTTTTTTCCTGAGTAAAAGGATTTTTTGTTTTGGAAAAAAACAACATCGGATTAACAAATAGTTTTCCTCCAATACTCTCAACAAAATTATTGGTTTCAAAAGCAAATATTTCGGTAATCGGATCTGAAAGATTGGTATTTTTATTTGTGACTGCATAATCAGAAATTTTCAGGTCTCCCAGTTGCTGTTCGAGTTTTTCGATATAATTTTCCTGATTTTTAGTGGCATTCTGAATTCTAAAATTATAGGCATCATAATCTGTACGCTGAATTCTTATTTTACCATCTATCTTTCCGTTTGCATTTATTACTGCAGATATACTTGAATTTTCTTTTGAGGCTCTAATCGGAACCAAGCCAATTTCTTTAGAGCTTCCATCGCTTTTAATTAATCTTCCTTTCCAATTTAAAACATTTAATGGCAAAATATTAGGCGATGTATATTTTCTGGATGCATCAAGTAAAATTTGTTTCCCGTCGATTTCTGCAGATGCAATTAAATAATTGAATCCTGTTCGGGTTGGATAAACCGGTATCCCATTTTCAATCGTACTCACTAAAACCGGATTTGCATCTACACCCGCCAACTTAAGCATATTGATTAAAATGAAATTAATTTCGGCTACATTTCCTGTCTGTTCTTTGTATGCTTTTTCAATTCCTTTCTTTGAAAAACAGCTATTAATTTCATTCCAATTCATTTTGTTCTGAACGAATTTAAAAATGATATTTGTTCTTTCTTCCAAAGACTCAACATTGGTCAGTAATTTTTTTACATCATCAAGCAGGAAGTCTTTTTTACTTAATTCTTTACCAAAATTGTCATCTTTAAAAATTGATGTTGCAACGCCTTCCCACGTTATTGTCAAATCTTTAACAGGCTGTTCAGGCATTCTAATACGCTCTAGTTCATGCTTGATTGTTCCTCTATAGTTTTCCAGATTATTAATATAAGGTTCTATTAACAAGGCAGGAATATTTTTCCCAGAATAGAAGGCGTCAATTTGTTTATAAGTCAAGTTTCTGGTTTGACCATATTCATTGGCAAAACTTTGGCTTCCATTGCTGAATTTCGAATCACTTTCAATCTTGCTATTCCCCACTAAAAGTGTTTTGTAAATATAGAATTCAGGAAACTCTGTTTTGTATTCAAAATAATTTACCGGAATATCAAACTGAAAATCAAAATCTGGAAACTCTCCAATATTTTCCGATTTTAAAACATATTTATATTCTATTACAGATCCGACTTTGACATTTGGAAGCGTAATTGTCTTTTCGTTCCAATATTCATTTAATTTCTTTTTGAATGTGCCTTGGTTTTCGAGTTTTGTTTTCACAACCTTACCATTTTCTAAATTGTATGTTGCGGCATTCGAAAATTCTAACAAATCTTCATTCAAATTCTGATAACCTACATAATAATGGACTTTTTGGTCTGCCCACTTCAAACCTTCTTTTTTATAAATTTTAATTTTAAATTCATAAGTATGAGTGGCAGAAAAACCAACTTTATCATTATAAGTAAAAACTGTTTTTCCTTTTTTGAATAAAATTGCGGCAGGAGCCGAAGAATCTACAGGATGTATTTTTTCCTCTAGTTCGGCAACAGTAACTTTTCCAAGCTCATATTTCTGAGCTTGGGTATTAGTTGTAATCCAAAATAATGCAACACAAAACAGAACTGATCTTATTATCATCTTAAATGCGTTTTAAAACAATTTTTTCTGTCTGTTTTGCAATTACTCCTTTGTAGTATTCTTTCAACATTTCATATTGATCTGTACTAATGATTGGCTCGTTAATTTGATTTACAACCATTAATTGCAAAATGTTATCAGTCGCCAAAATATTAAATTTGAAGCTTCCTAAATTGCTTTCCATATTATAAGCGACCGCTTGCGGTAACGATTCTACAGTAAAACCATCCGGAATTTTAATAGTAATATTAAATTTATCCTGAAACGGATAACCAAAATCTACTTGATATTCTCTTACTTCCTGTTTAAAAGGATTTTTTTCCTGAGCAAAAAACAACATTGGATTGACATATATTTTACCACCAATAACCTCAGATAAATCACCTCCTTTAAAAGAATAAGATTCAATTGTTGGAGACAATAGCTCTTTTTCGTTTGTTCTGGAATATTCGCTTACTTCGATTTTTCTATTGTTTTCTTCTAGTTTTTCTAGGTATTCTTCTTGTTTCGATTTTTCGAAGCTTTCTCTGCTTAGCATCGCTTTGTAATCTGTACATTGTCTTCTGGCTTTTCCTGACACTTTACCTTCACCGTCAATATCGTAAGTCATAAAAACAATATCGTTTGATGATTTATGAGGCATTAAATCAATTTGTTCCGATGAACCATTTTTTCTAATTAATCGACCAAACCAGTTTAAAGTCCTAAACGGAAGAACATTTGGGGTTGAATACTTATAAGTTGCATCTAATAAAATATAACCTTCTGGAGTTTCGACAGCCGAAACAACATAATTAAAAGCGTTTCGATTAGGAAACAAAGCAATTCCGTTAGAACGTGTACTTACCAAAACCGGATTTGCCGTAAAACCTTCCGAACGAAGCATTGCAGTTAGCATTAAGTTGATATCTGCAATATTTCCAGTTTTCTCTTTGTATGCCTTCCTTACACCATTGTCACAGTTATAACCTGTGTAACCATTCCATTTCACGTTGCTTTTTACATAATTTAGAATAGCCCAGATTTTCTCATTCTGATTGGTAATGCCTGAAAGATTTTTTTTCAGATCTTCTTCAAAATAACCTGTTTTATTTAATTCAGGACCAAAATCGTCGTACTCGTAAATTGTTTTCACAACTGAATTCCAGTCTGTAGAAAACTCTTTTACTGGTCGGTTTGGAAATTGTACCAAAGACAATTCATGTTCGACACTTGAAGTATAATTGTCAATATTGTTTACAAAATCTTCTTCTTTTAAAGCAGGAAAATCTTGTGCAACATAGGTAACTTCTGTTTCTGTGTAATCTATTTTATCATTGTAAAATTCAGTTCTGGTTACATTTCCATCACCTCTTTCTTTACTATTTATGATAATGTTTTTAGAATTTTTTGCGGTTGTAATTTTAGGAAATATATACCCTTTTTGTCTTGGTTTAAAAACATAATATTCTGGATAAGCCACTTTAAATTCAGAATAGTTTACTGGAATTGAAGTTTGAAAATCCCAGTCACGAATTATTCCGTCACTCGGGCATTTTATTGAATAATGATATTCAATAACCGAACCTTCTTTTACATTGGGCATTGTAATCTTTTTTTGCCCTCTAAATTTTGACAAAACCTCATCAAAAGTTCCATCACTTTTCAGTTTTGTTTTCTCAATTTTACCATCAACCAGATTATAGGTAACTGCATCACTAAAAAAGACTTTTTCTTTTAAGCCCGTATAATTATAATACCAAACATTTTGATTGGCCCATTCATACCCTTCTTTTTTGTAAATTTTGATACGAGCTTCTACGTCGGTAATCATGCAAAAACCTTCATTTGGATCAAATTGCATTCTGGATACACCTTTTTTGTACAAAATAGCAGCTGCTGCCGAAGAGTCTTTAGGATGAACTTTCTGTTGTAATTCTGCAATAGAGACTTTTCCTAATTTAAATTCCTGTGAAATCGCTTTGGGGGCGACAAATAAAACCACAGATAAGCTAAGTAGTTTAATAATTTTCATTGGTAATTTTTGGTTTGTTTTTTTGGGTTATGATTCTTTTAATTCTTGGTTAGTATTATTTTGGCATTGTCATTTCTGGAAACCTGCTCCATAAATAATCGATATTCATCATATTCTTTATTTGAATATTTTCCTTTATTTAAAAACATCGATCTTTTGTAAGTCAGTTTGTTGTTTTCTTTTTTTATGATTTCGGTTTTATACTCGCCAAATTTTCCTTTCAATTCATAATTTGAAGGAAGAAATTCGATACTGAAACCTTCTGGAAGATTGATTTCAATTTCATCTGTATCAAAATAACCATGCAAAATTTGAAATGGATTTTTCCTGTTTCTGATGCGTCGTACATTTTCTGTATTTTGATTGAATGCATCTACAGTAAATAGAATTTTGTTTCCTGTGATATTTCCATAATTACTTGCGTTTAACTGAATATTTTCTGTAAAAATGATTTTTTCTTTATCATCAGAAAATGAGATTTTTTCAAGTTTCAGGTTGTTTATATTGCTCCAGTAATTTTTATAATGCTTGTCTTTTTCTTCAGGCAGCAATCGTACTACTCTCTCTTTGCTTCCATACTGTGATCCTTGAGAAACTATAGCAATTTTTCCTGAAAAAGAACCATTTTGATCGATAGTATAATAGCCTTTGCTGTTTTGTGTATTTTCGTTCGATTCGTAATTTTTCGTTCGAATTATTTCAGCTCCCTCGGGTTTTATGACAATCACATTTCTATCGTCTGTAAAATTCGCCTGATAACCAAAAGGATTGCTCTGACTGGTGCATTCTAAAAAAACATACTTATTTCCATCGGGCACACAAAGAATAGCGTGATTTCCCTGAATAGAAAAGAAGTCTTCTTCTATATCAATCGGACTTCTGTCACCATATAATTCTGTATAATAAGACGGCACATCTACTGCACTCAGAAGTGCTCTCGTGTAGTTGGAAAGCGCTTTACAATCACCATAACCCAAACGATCTACATCTTGCGCCAACATGGGTTTAAAACCACCAATACCAACCTGAATACTAACATATCTGGACTTTTCTTGAACGTATTTATAAATGATTCTGGCTTTTTTTATTGGATCTTTTTCCTCTCCAACCAAAGCTTTCATTTTCGCTTTTGTTTCTTCGGGAAGTGTTGTAGTCGCTGTTAGAATTTTTTCAGAAAACCATTTTCCATATTCTTTCCAGTCTTTCGCATTACCATCGACACCTTCTAAATTGAAGAATTCCAGCCCCATCATTACTTTGGGATATAATTTTGAAAAAATCGGACTGTACTCTTCGGGTTTTTGAGCAGGAATATTAGACGCTACGTAAGAGAGTTGTGTATCTGTTTCTACTGTTTTTTGAATGTTAAACATAGAAAGCAAAAATTCTTTTTTTCTAAATCCTAAAGCTTGTGGAAAAGTAACATTTACCGCACTTTTTTCTACGCTGACAAAATATCCGCCAAGTGGACGCCATGAAGGAATTGCAGCGGTATTTGAAGTTTGATATTCACAATTATAAACAACTGTAAATGGATATGATATTGGAGTATAATCTAAGTATAAAATTCGGTTGTCGGAAAAAATAGTTCCTCCATCTACTGCACTTCGATCAATAAAATCTTTTCGTTTGATTTTTTTGATTTCTTTACCAAAGGCATCGTAAACAGTGGCCTCTATATTTTTTACTGAAGTCGATTTGTCATAGTACTGATAGGCATCAACTTCTTCCATGCCTTTATTATTTAAAACCGATACAACTCTTTGCACTTTGATATTCATACTTCTTTGAGAAGTAATCACGATATCTCTTTGATCTAAACGAACAACAGCGTTGGCATTTTCTTTTAAACTATCTGCAACGGTAAACAGCAAATAATCACCTTTTTGAGCGGAAGAATTGAAAATAAAAATGAGAAAAAATAATGCGCAAAAAAGTTTTTTCATTAGTAAGTTTTTTCATCAAATATATATTATTTTTAGAAAATCTTAACAAATGTTTAGCAAAATTTTACTCTCTGTTTTTACTGTCTATTAGAATGGTAACCGGACCATCATTGAGTAGACTAACTTTCATGTCTGCACCAAAAATTCCGGTTTGAATTTTCTTTTGAAATTCGATTTCTAAAGCTTCAACAAACTTCTCATACATCGGAATGGCGAAGTCAGGTTTTGACGCTTTTATATAAGAAGGACGGTTTCCTTTTTTTGTAGACGCGTGAAGTGTAAATTGACTTACAACTATAATATCGCCGTCAACATCCTGAACAGAGCAGTTCATCACATCATTTTCGTCTCCAAAGATTCGCATTTTTACGATTTTACCCGCAAGCCAATCAATGTCTTCTTGAGTATCGGCATCCTCGATTCCAACTAAAACCAATAAACCTTTTTGAATATCAGCTGTTTTTTGACCTTCAACTGTAACTGATGCCTCTGAAACTCTCTGAATTACTACTCTCATTATAATTGTGAATTATGGTTTTATGCCACAGATTAAAGGGATTTTAAAGATTTTTTCTAGACGTTAGATGCACTGCGGTGCATCTCTACAATGCAAATTGGAATTGACAATTTACAATTTACAATTATTTGCGGGTTTCATCACTCGCAGCGCGATCTTCACCATACGTGTCCGTACGATAATGCTCTTCGTCACCTTCGAGGATTTTTAGATAACTGTTGTAACGTGACCAAGCAATTTCGTCTTTTTCTAAAGCTGCTTTTATGGCACAATGAGGTTCTTCTTTATGTAGACAGTTATTAAATTTGCATTGATCTTTTAACTTGAAAAATTCTGGAAAATAACCACTAATTTCCGTTGGTTCCATATCTACAATTCCAAAACCTTTAATTCCCGGAGTATCGATGATTCTGGCATCAAAAGACAAATCGTACATTTCGGCAAAAGTTGTTGTGTGCTGTCCCTGTTTGCTTTGTTCTGAAATTACAGAAGTTTTTAAATGAAGACTTGGTTCCATTGCATTTACCAAAGTAGATTTCCCTACTCCCGAATGTCCTGAAAACATACTTACTTTACCAATCATCATTTCTTTCAGCTTGTCAACACCTTTGTTTTCTGTTGAAGAAATTCGAAGGCATTTATATCCAATTTCCTGATAAATATGCTGCAAATAAAGCTGATCGTCTAAAGTCTGATCGTTTAAAGTATCTATTTTATTAAAAATTAAGATTGCTTCAATTCCGTAAGCTTCAGCAGTAACCAAGAAACGATCAATAAAACTAGTAGTTGTTGGCGGATTATCAATTGTAACCAATAAAAAAACCTGATCAATATTAGAAGCAATGATATGAATCTGTTTAGACAAATTAACCGACTTACGAACGATATAGTTTTTTCGTTCATGAATATTATGAATCGTTCCTGTTATGGCATCCGAAGTTTCATCCAATTCATAATCGACAATATCACCTACAGCAATAGGATTGGTACTTTTGATACCTTTAATCCTGAATTTTCCTTTCATACGGCATTCCACAAAATCTCCATTTTCAGATTTTACGGTATACCAGCTTCCTGTAGATTTATAAACGGTTCCTGTCATTCTTATACTTTAGATTTCTGATGTTAGATTTTAGATTGCTCTTAAACCTAAAAATTTAAAGGCAAAATTACGTTTTTAGAATTGAACAACGCAACTTCGCCTTTTAAATTTGAAATCTATGCTTTGAATTTGTTGTTCTTACCAGATAATTTCGGCAAGAGTTTCATTTTCTTTTACTTTATCTATCTGAATCGTTTTCAAAGTTCTTGACACTTTTCCAGTTTTAGTCGTGTAAATTTCAACCATAACTGTCGATGGACCATTTTCAGTTAATTCTGTTTCTCCAAAGAAATTCGTTTTGATTTGATACTTCCCTTTTACCGCATTACGAATGATATATTGCTCTGGACCATAGCCTTCTGTAAAATCTTTAGAAAATCTCCCTCCAATTTGTGTTGAAGGATGCGCATAATAACATTCTTCGTTAGTTGGTTCAATTACATGAAGATCTAAATCGACATCCATTAAATTCCAGTTCATGATAATTCTAATATCAACTGGCATTTTTGCTAAATATTTTTTGTTTAGTTTACCCGTTTTCAAATTTGGATGCTCTGCCATTAATCGGTTAATATCCATCAGAATAACATCTTCAACTCCTTCATATTGACCGCTCATTTCTCCGTAATAATTTACTTCCAGCGATTTTATTAATTCGTCAAAAGCTTGCTGATATTTTCCTGCATCTTCAAGTGTCAAAGCATAATCTCTTAAACTTTGTGGTTCGTGCTCTCTCCATTTTACAACTTGTTTTGCTGTAAAAACAGCATCTTGATAATCTTTCCATTGACGCAACGTATACGTAAGCGTTTTGTAAAGCTGATGATTTTCTAAACCTAAATCGGCAATATTACTTACAATTAGCAATGCTTTTTTTACATCGCCTTGATTGTAGAAGAAGTGTGCCACATCAAAATAAAAACTCGGATTTCTTTCATTTGCTTTTCGCAATTCAAAATACAAATCATATTGTTTTTCTTTTGGTGCCGATGCCAAAGCTTTTAAATACAATCGATCTGGATTCCAACTTTTTGTTTGAACTACACTATTTGCCGATTTCTTTTTTGTTGTTATAATAATGACTCCATTTGCTCCGCTGGGGCCATAAACAGCAATTCTTGATGCATCTTTTACAACTTCTGCTGATTCGATATCATCTAAATTTAAATCCGTCAATTCGCCAGCATAAACTTGACCATCAACAATTAGCAATTGTTTTCTCGAATCATTTGACAAATAACCTTTATTTAGATCCGTCACATTTTCTCCAATTTGAACACCTGCCACTTTACCTTCCAAAGCCTGAGAAATATCTTTACTTTTTGAAGCATTTGCAACCGCACCGGTTACGTCACTTTTCTTTTGAGATCCGTATCCCACAACAACAACAGCTTCCTCTAATTTTTCACTGCCTACTTTTTTATCTTTTATGTCAACAGTTACAGGCGAACCTGTGATAAGTCTTCCTGTAGATTGCGGAGCAGTATTATATACATTATTATCTTCCTCAATTACCACTGCACTTCCTGTACCAACAGGCTCATCAATTGTTAATGCGGCATCAGGATCTCCTTTTATTGTTCCATATCCAGTGGTTACGACTTCACTTAAAGTATGCGAATTCGGATACATTCTCACAGAAATTTGATTATTGCGTCGCACATTCACTTGGACAGACTCATAACCGATAAAACTAAACGTAAGATTACTGTTTTCAGAAGCCTTAACCGAAAACTTTCCATCAAAATCTGTAGCTGCTCCTTCTCTTACTCCTTGTACCACAACGTTAACCCCAGGCAATGGCGCACCATCTTCATCAAAAACAAATCCAGAAACAAATCCGGCAGGAACTCCGGCACTTCTTCTTAAAGTTGTACTTGAAACATTATTATTTGATCTTGTATTTACAACTGTAGATTTAACCGCTTTTGGCTTACTGTATTGTAAATTTTGCTTCCACCAAACATTTATACTGTTAAAGTAACTTTCGATATTTTCCCAATTATTTTTTTGTTGCGCCAAAGTCGCATCACGTTCTTGTTTTTTGATTTGATCGAACTCGGCGCGCAATTCTGCTGGTGGCAAAATATCATACATTATATAATCTCTAACATTTTCCAGAACAATCAATGAAGTGTTTTTGGTTACAATTCCGAATTTCTTTCCTAACATCTCAATTTCATCTGCATTTTTCGCGTATTGCAATTCTAGATTAGCAATCTTTTTCTGCGCCCAAAGTTTCTCAACATTAATATCAGCTGTATTTTGGATTGTTGCATCTAAACTTATTTTTCGTTCTAAAACTGCTTCGTTTCCATAACCAAAAAGCAATGTAATTTCATTTTTTGGATTCAAAGAAATTCCCGAAAAACTAAAATTTCCAGAAGTCGAAGTTCCTTCCATTGGAAATAAATCTGTTAAAGTCAGGTTTTCTTTTATGCCAAGAAATTTCAAACTCGTATTCGTCAATTTATCCAAAGCTGTTTGCGCATTTGCCTGATTTAAATTGATGAAGTTTCCTCCTGTTTTTGTTGCCGAAAAATTCAGAAAAGCAAAATCGGCAGAAACTGAAGAAGTGATCGCGTAAATTGGCTTTTTTGTTTTCAGAAGAATATTTTCACTTAAAGAAGATAATCCGTCAGAAAAGAATAAATATTCATCTTGATTTTCAAAATTGATTTGTGAAAAACGAGTTCCACCATCGTATCTTGTTTTTTCTAAAATAGCTTTTAATTCCGTCCAATTTCCGTTTGAAATCACAAATTCTCTTTGTTTTTCAAAAGTATAATTCAGAAAATACAAAGTCACTTTTGTGTTTTTTATCTTCTGAAAATAAGCATCCAACAAATCCAATTCCTTTTTCAAATCGCAGTTTTGACAGCTTAACGAATTATCCCAAATCAAACCAATTGAAGCTGGAGTTTTCTTTGCCGTTTTTGCTCCTTCCACAAAAGTATTTCCGTAGAAATAATATTGACCGCCAACATCCTGCATGACAACACTTGGAATATTTTGCTGAATCGGGATTTTAAAAAGTAATTTTTCAGAAGGCTGATAGTTTTCTTTCTTTTCAGAAGCCTCAAAAGATTGATTCCATTTTGAGAAAACAATTTCTGTTTCAGATTCTCCACTTACAACTGGTTTCGCAGCAGCGCCTAAAACGGAAACATTGATTTCGAATTTATCCAGCTTTTTTGGATAACGGCTCAAAAGCTGATACACCAAATTATCTTTATCTGAAGCCGAAAGTTCTTCTTCATAACCAATAACAACAATTCGTTCTCCGTTTGGCATTAACGGATAAATTCTAGTTTTAAAATTATTCCCGTCGACTTTTTCCAACAATCCTGGATCGACACGACGATGCTCGATGGCTTCAAAAACCTGTTTTCCTTTATTTTTATTTACTGGAACAGCTTCTCGTAATTTTCCATTAATATCAATCGCATATCTTGAAACCGAAACATTTTCAGGCAACGGGAAAATAAGCTCTGCTTCCATCTGACGAGTTCCAGAGTTGAAAAAATGCATCTCAGCAGTGGTATAAGCAATATTGCCCACAATTTTCACATTAACCTTTAGCTGGCTCATTCTGACTTTCTCAGCATCATCACCTTTGACTGTCAATTCTGGACTCTGCGCAAAGATTTTTGTTCCTAAAAAAAATAGAACAACTAACAGTTTCAAACTGGATTGAAAATTTACTGGCATAAACATTTTTGATTTCATGACTCGAAAGTTAAGATTGTATATTCATATAGAGAGTAAAAAAATAAAAAAGGTTGGGAAGCATCTAAAAAAATTTAAACCATATAAGTTATAGAAGAAAATATAATCATCGAGAGCAACATAACCCAAGATTTCAACCTTGGGAGACAAAGATTAGAAATAAAAAATGAAGATCTAAAATTAGGATACCAAACGCCCCAAAGTTAAAACCTTGGGCTATGCCTAAAAACAAAAATCTCCACCACTTCTTACTTAAGTGATGGAGATTTTACAAAAAACAATCTAATGCAAATTATGCTATAAGAAAACTTAAAAACAAAGTTCAAAAGATTCTAAATTAACTTATATCATAATTATATTTTGAAGAAAATTATGCGTTGAAGATTTTCTCTTGGTGACCAATACTTTCTTGGTGAATTGCTTTGAACATTCTCAAAACGAATTCTTCGGTAAGACCTTTTTTCTCACCTTCTAAAATCATTTTTCCTAAGATTTCGTTCCAACGGTTGTTTTGAAGAATTGCAACGTTTGCGTCTTTTTTCACTTGACCAATTTCATCAGCAACTTTCATACGTTTTCCTAACAACTCTAATAAGTTAGCATCCAAAACGTCGATGTTAGCTCTTAATTTTGTCATTTTTTGGCTGTACTCGTCTGTAGTATCATCCGTTTTTCTGATTGTCAAATCTTTAATGATTTGTTTCAAAGCGTCTGGAGTTACTTGTTGCGCAGCATCAGACCAAGCGTTATCTGGGTCGAAATGCGTTTCGATGATCATACCATCGTAATTCAAATCTAAAGCCTCTTGAGTTACTTCGAAAATCATATTACGGTTTCCAGTAATGTGAGATGGATCGATGATTAATGGCAAATCAGGGAATTTATTTTGCAATTCGATAGCAATTTGCCATTCTGGAATGTTTCTGTATTTTGTTTTTTCGTAAGTAGAGAAACCTCTGTGAATAACACCTAATTTCTCGATACCTGCCATGTGTAAACGCTCAACACCACCTAACCATAAAGCCAAATCTGGGTTTACTGGGTTTTTCACCAAAACAATTTTATCAGTTCCTTTTAAAGTATCTGCAATTTCTTGAACTGCGAAAGGGTTTGCAGTTGTACGTGCACCAACCCATAATACGTCGATATCGTGTTCTAAAGCTAGTTTACAGTGTGCTGCAGTTGCAACTTCAGTACCCATTAATAAACCAGTTTCAGCTTTAGCTTTTTGTAACCATTTTAATCCAATTTCACCAACACCTTCAAATCCTCCCGGACGAGTTCTTGGTTTCCAGATTCCAGCTCTGAATACGCTAACTTTTGAATCTTTTAATTCGTGAGCGATTTTCAAAACTTGATCTTCAGTTTCTGCACTACAAGGTCCAGCTATCACAAGTGGGTGATTTAAATTGAAATCTTCTAACCACTTTCTCATTTCTTTTTTATTTTCCATCGTTTTTATAGTTTACTTTTTTATAGTTATTCCGTTTAATATTTCTCTAATTTTATTTACACTTTCCATTTCTTCAAAAATGGCGTTGTAATTGTCGTCTGCCAGCAAATCTCTAAACTGAGTTAAATTTGCAATATACCCTTCTAAGGTTTCCAGAACGTATTCTTTGTTTTGTTTAAAAATTGGTGTCCACATCGCGGGTGAACTTTTTGCTAGACGAACGGTACTTTCAAATCCACTTCCCGCCATATCAAAAATATCTTGTTCGTCTTTTTCTTTGATCATTACTGTTTTTCCAAGCATAAACGAACTAATGTGCGATAAATGCGAAACGTAAGCAATGTGTTTGTCATGCGAAACAGGATCCATATATCGAATTCTCATTCCGATTTCGCTAAAAAGTTGCAACGCTTTTTCTTGCAATTTGAAAGCGGTTTTTTCCACTTCACAAATAATATTTGTTTTTCCGTTAAACAAACCTTTTATTGCTGCTGAAGGTCCAGAAAACTCTGTTCCTGCAATTGGATGCGTGGCAATAAAATTTCTTCTTTTCGGATGATTTGCCACTATATCACAAATTGGCTTTTTAGTCGATCCTACTTCAAAGACGATCGTTTTGTCTCCAACTGCATCCAGAACTTTCGGCAAAACTGTCAGTGCAACATCTACCGGAACTGATACGATTACAAAATCTGCTTTTTGTAAATCTTCAAAGCTTCCCGCTTCATCAATAACGCCCAAGTCAATTGCTTCTTGCAAATGTTTTTCGTTATTGTCAATTCCGAAAATAGTCGCAGTCGGATGTTTTTCTTTGATGTCCAGCACCATCGAACCGCCTATTAATCCTATTCCTATTACGTATACTTTCATAATTTTTTAAAATTCCAAGTTTTAAAATTCCAAATTCCAACTTTTGACCTTCTGTCACCCTGAGCGGAGTCGAAGGGCGCTCCTATTGGCAAGTGGCTTCGACTTCGCTCAGCCTGACAAACTATGTCAAAAAATCTTGATTCTTGATTCTAAAATCTTAATACTAAAATCGATCAATCGCTTCTTGTACTTTTTCTTCTTTCACACATAATGAGAATCTGATATATCCTTCACCGTTGCTTCCAAAAATGGTTCCCGGTGTAATGAAAATATGTTTCTCATATAATATTTCGTCAATGAACTTCTCTGCTGATTCTATTCCTTCTGGAAGTTTAGCCCAAACAAAAAGCCCAACTCCCTCTTTATATACTTTGCAGTTTAATTTTTCTGCTAGTTTTTCGGTCAATTCTCTACGGCGTTTGTAAATTTTGTTTTGATCTTCAAACCAAGATTTATCACATTTTAAAGCTGCAATTGCTCCTTTTTGAATTCCGTAGAACATACCGCTGTCCATGTTGCTTTTTACTTTTAGAACCGCATCGATAATTTCAGGATTTCCTAAAACCATTCCGACTCTCCAACCTGCCATATTGAATGTTTTACTTAAAGAGTTTAGTTCTAAAGCCACTTCTTTCGCACCTTCAACTTGCAATAAACTCATCGGATTATCATTCAAAACAAAACTATACGGATTATCATTAATCAATAATATGTTGTGTTTTTTAGCAAAAGCAACCAATTTTTCAAATAACGCTAAACTTCCTCTAGCTCCTGTCGGCATGTGCGGATAACCCAGCCACATTAATTTTACTTTCGAAAGATCTAATTTTTCTAAAGCTTCGAAGTCTGGTTCCCATGCATTTTCTTCTTTCAAATCATAATAAACTGGAACTGCTTCTACCAAATTGGTTACCGAAGTATAAGTTGGATAACCTGGATTCGGAATTAAAACATGATCGCCTGGATTTAAAAATGCAAGCGAAATATGCATTATTCCTTCTTTTGAACCCATGAGCGGTAAAATCTCATTATTCGGATTCACTTCAACACCAAACTGATTTTGATAAAAATCTGCCATCGCCTGCCTCATTTCTGGTAATCCCTGATAGCTTTGATAACCATGCCCATTCTCGTCCTGAATTGCTGAAGCTACTGCTTCAATTACTGCTTTCGACGGACTCAAATCAGGGCTTCCAATTCCCATATTGATGATCGATTTTCCTTCAGACATCAGTTGTCTCACTTCTCTTAGTTTTGATGAGAAGTAGTATTCTTCAACTGTGTCTAATCGTTTTGCTGTTGTAATCATGATTTATATTTAATTTGCTTTAAGCTTTCTTTTTTGACTTTAAGACTTTCTACTTTCCAACTTTAAGACTCACTTAAAGGTTTAGTGTTTTTATATTCTCCCAACACTTTAAAATATTCTGCCATTATGTTTAATAACGCTTTGGCTTTTGCAAAATCTTCGTATTTTTCGAATGTTACATCTACAAAAAATGAATATTTCCAAGGTGTTTCAATTTTTGGAAGCGACTGAATTTTTGTCAAATTCAGTTTGCAGTCACTCATTACATTTAAAACAGCTGCTAAACTTCCTCTTTTATGATCTAATTCAAATTTTACAGAAGCTCTGTTGATTTCGCTTTCTGGCAAAAATGAATTTTGTTTTTTAATTATTACGAAACGAGTCATATTGTTTTTGATCGTTTGAATCGATGACGCAATAATATCTAAATCGTACATTTCTGAAGCCGTTACACTTGCAATTGCAGCAATTCCGGTTAATTGTTTTTCCTGAATTCTTCTTGCCGTTTCTGCTGTATCTTTATCCTCAACCAATTTGATATTTGGATATTGTTTTAAGAAATCCATACACTGCAAAAGTGCCATTGGGTGCGAATGAACTTCTCTGATATCTTCAATTTTCTGACCTTTTAAAGCCATTAAATTTTGCTGAATATTTAAATAATGCTCTCCAATAATGTGCAAATTATTCTTGTCGATCAAGGCGTAATTTGGGATAATCGGACCAGCAATCGAGTTTTCAATCGCCATAACCGCTTGGTCAGATTTTCCGGCAATAAGGCTGTCGATCAATTCTTCAAAAGATAAGCATTCATCAATATCCACATTTTCAGAGAAATACTCTTTTACAACCTGATGATGAAATGATCCTTTAATACCTTGTATTGCAATTTTCGTTGTCATATAGTCAAAAAAAAATCCTGATTTGCATCAGGATTGTATATTAGTTTTATTTGTCTTAAATTTTATCTCAAATAACCATAGCACAATCCTGACTTCTACTAAAGAAGAAATAAAAGTTGTTGCTAAAATAAAAACGGTTAGTTGCCATTTTGTTTGTGTTATTTTTTAAATTCTTTGCGAATGTATAAATTATTTTTAGTGCGCCAAAAAAAAGATTGCATTTTATGAAACAAAAAAGGATTTCTTAACAAATTTAGCAGGTTTTGTATGATAATATAAAAAAATCGGCTTAAAATGAGAATATTGAATTGAGGTTCTGAGGTTTTGAGATGCTAAGTGGCTGAGTTTTTTTGCCACGAATTCACGAATTAATACAAATCTTTGAGGTTATTTAATTCAAATTGCACTAATTAACCGCATAGATTTTCAAAAATAAATTCGTGAATTCGTGGCTATCACACCCTCAAAACAATCCAGAAACTGGTTTATTCATAATTCCGATTTTAGAATAATCAAAATCCATTTTTTGTTTTAGTAATGAGGCATAGACACTTCTAAAATCTATTTCGTATTTTAAATCGCCGTTGTCTAAGTCTGCTAAGTTTGGATTTTTTCCTAGAATAGTTCCTTTATTATTTCCTCCAATTATGAACATTGGCGCAGCAGTTCCGTGATCGGTTCCGTTTCCATTGTCTTTTACTCTTCGTCCAAATTCTGAGAAAACTACTATGGTTACATTTTGAAGTAATTGCGCTTGTTTTAAATCACTGTAAAAACTATAAAGTGCATCATTCAAATCTCCCAGTCTTTTTTCGTGAATGGCAAGCTGATTATCATGCGTGTCAAATCCGCCGAGAGAAGTGTAATAAACTTTCGAGTTTAGATTTCCTTTTATCAATCTGGAAATCCATTCTAAGTTTTTAGACAATTCTGTTTTCGGATAACTGATTTCATTCTTCGATTTGGCCAATGCTTTTTGGATTTCATCTGAACCTTCGGTAACCGAATTGGCAATCTTTCGAACAAAATCCAAATGTGGATTTTGAGACAAAGTCACATTCTCTTCTTTAGATTTCACTTTAAATCGGTTTGGATCTTTTATGGTGATAAAATTCGGCTCGACTCCTTTTAAAGCCAAATTATCAATCGAATCTAAATTGATTCCAGCCGTCGCCTGATGTCCGTTACATTGTAAGTCCAGAAATCTTCCAAGCCAGCCTTCATTAATATATTTATTAGAATCGGTTGCCGTTTGCCAAATTTCCTGGCTTCTAAAATGCGAACGAATAGGTTCTGGATAACCGACATTCTGAATTACAGTCAAATCTCCGTTTTGCTGCATTTGAGCGAAATCTTTCAACGAAGGGTGAAATGCCATTCCTTTATTTTTCCCAACAACAACATCTTTATTTAGAGCAATTTTTGTTCTTAAATCATAATATAATGGATCGTCGTATGGAATAAAAGTATTTAAACCGTCGTTTCCTCCATTTAGCTGCACAAAAACAATGCATTGTTCTCCAACAACTAAATTAGTCTGTGAACCAAAAGCGTGTAAAAAATCAGGCAATACAAGCATCCCGCCTGTAAAAGTTCCTGTCAATGTTAGAAAACTTCTTCTGTTCATGATTTCTTATTTTCTAAATTAATTGATATTCTGGCAATTTTGTAATATAATTGAATACGCGAACAACTGCAAAATCAGCATGAGGTTCCTTCGGGTCAAAATCGTATTTCAAAAGTTTTTCCATGTCTTTTTGAGCTGAATCGCTGACGGTAAACAATAACCGGTTTGACAATTCAGAAATTATGGTTTTATTATTTCCGTTTGAATCAAAAACGACTTTTACATCGGCTTTTTCATATTCTGATTTTTCTTTTTCTACGCCATTCATCATGGTTTTCAAAACCTTTCGACTAAGGCTTTTGCCACTGCATAATAAATCGGCTGTATTATTTCTTTGCAGATAAATCTGCGATGTCAGCCAGGAATTTCCACCGTCCCAACCTTTTACATTTACCTGATTATACAAATCCATTCCTTGCTGTTTTATGAATGCCATAATTGCAGCGTCATCAACATTATCGATCTGCAATTCATCATAAAGCTGTAAAATATAAACCAGCGGATTTTTGATTTTATTTCCTGAATTCTCTTTCGAAAATTCTTCCGTAAAAATCTTAGTCAGTAAAGGCTGGATTTCGAATTTTTCTTTTCTAAAATAATCTCCGTAATAGGTTACCAAATCTTCTGGCGGATTATCATATATAAACCATTTTAGAATTTTTCTGGTAATGAGATACGGAATGTTTTTCTGTTCAAAAATAATATCGACTAAATCATCGGCTTTCCAGTTTCCGGTTTTCCCGAAATAGGTTTTATCGCTGTTGTCTTCTATATTTTTTCGGTAAACCGCACCATCATCGCCAATGTTCAAACCCGCTAGTGCTTTTGCTCCGTTTTTAATGTCGTTTTCTGTATAATTCCCAATTCCGATAGTAAATAACTCTAACAATTCACGACTTAGGTTTTCGTTTACTTTTCCTTTTTTGTTGTCGCCGTTATCGAGATATCGCACCATTGCATTCGATTTCAGAATCTGTTTGGTCAATTCTTTAAAATTGCCAAAAGCATTTTCTCGTAAAATCATATGGTGCTGATAAATCCAGTAGTTGATTTTTACTTTTTGTGAAGTCGACACGAAGTGATTGTGCCAGAAACAAACCATATTTTCACGGAGCGGAAATTCATCCGTACGCATTTTAGCAATCCACCATTTTTTAAATGCGGCATTTGCCTGATTTTCTTTTTTCTGAAATTCTTTTCTGGTTTCGGGTCCTGAGATTTTTATTTGTTCTCTAATCTCCTTTAATTCTAAAGTGGTTTTAGGCTGATCCTGCAGAAAATCTGGAAATTGTTTATCAAATTTGGAATTATAGGAATGTTTTAGAAACTTTTCTAATCCTAATTTTTCAATTTGAACAGCTTGTTTTCCTGAAAAACCTAATCGTAATGACCAAATATTGCTTTTTTTCATAATTCAGAAATTATTACAATAAGACTCGATTCTCTTTTAAAGGTTTAAAGGAGAAGGTTCTGAGTTACTTAGATGCTAAGGTGCTAAGTTTTGAAAAGGTCTTTGGTATTAATTAGAACGGGAGAATTTGGAGGATATTGTTATTGTGAAACAAACAAAATCATGTTAGGCTTTTATTCACGCAATCAAAATCAAATATAACCCACGGTTTCAACCGTGGGAAACGTATGATGCTCCTCTTTGCGTTCCCACGGTTGAAACCGTGGGCTATGTTTAAATTCGTTGTCATTAAAAAACACAAAAAAGCAGTTATCAAAAATGACAACTGCTTTTTATATATCAAATTAAAATCTTAGATCTAAAATTTACAATTAACTTCCACACATTTCACAATCCTCTGGACCTGCCGCTTGTGCTTTTAATAACATTGCTTTGTAATCTTCAACGCTAATTGGTTCACTTTCCTGAACTAAAGAAGGAGCTGTTTCTTCTTTTTTATCGTTGTTTAATGTGAATTTAATCGCATCTACAGCTGCTTTTGTTCTTAAGTAATACATTCCTGTTTTCAAACCAGACTGCCAAGCGTAGAAGTGCATTGACGTCAATTTAGAATAGTTTGCATCCTGCATAAACAAGTTCAACGATTGAGATTGGTCAATAAAGTAACCTCTTTGACGAGACATATCGATAATATCTTTCATCGACATTTCCCAAACTGTTTTATAAAGGTCTTTTAAGTCTTGCGGAATAACTTCAATGTTTTGAACAGATCCGTTATGACGCATAATTTCCTGTTTCAACGTTTCGTTCCACAAACCTCTTTCTACTAAATCGTGAAGTAAATGTTTGTTTACTACGATAAATTCTCCAGACAATACACGACGTGTGTAAATGTTTGATGTGTAAGGTTCGAAAGCTTCGTTGTTTCCAAGAATTTGAGAAGTCGAAGCAGTTGGCATTGGCGCAACTAACAATGAGTTACGAACTCCATGTTCTACAACTTCTTTTCTTAAAGAAGCCCAGTCCCAACGACCAGATAATTCCTCATCTTTCATTCCCCACATATTGTGTTGGAATTCTCCTTGTGACATTGGAGAACCTTCGAAAGTTGAGTAAGGTCCTTCTTCTTTTGCCATTTCCATAGAAGCAGTTACAGCAGCGAAATATAATGTTTCGAAAATTTCTTGATTCAGTTTTTTAGCCTCATCACTTGTAAAAGGCATACGAAGCATAATGAAAGCATCTGCTAAACCTTGCACTCCTAATCCAACTGGACGGTGACGCATGTTTGAGTTTTCAGCTTCTTTTACTGGATAGTAGTTTCTGTCGATTACTTTGTTCAAGTTACGAGTTACACGTTTTGTGACGTTGTAAAGTGCTTGGTGATCAAATTGTCCGTTTTCAACAAACATTGGTAATGAGATCGAAGCTAAGTTACAAACTGCAATTTCATCTTTAGAGGTAAACTCCATAATCTCTGTACACAAGTTAGAAGAACGAATAGTCCCTAAATTCTTGTGGTTCGATTTACGGTTTGCTGCATCTTTGTACAACATATATGGTGTTCCGGTCTCGATTTGAGATTCAAGGATTTTCTCCCATAACTCACGAGCACGGATTGTTTTTCTCCCTTTTCCTCTGAATTCGTAATCTGTATATAATGCTTCGAATTCATCTCCGTAAACATCATATAATCCTGGACATTCGTTTGGACACATTAAAGTCCAAGTTGAATCTTCCTGAACACGTTTCATGAATAAATCTGAAGTCCACATAGCGAAGAATAAATCTCTCGCACGCATTTCTTCTTTTCCAGTGTTTTTCTTTAAATCCAAAAATTCAAAGATATCGGCATGCCAAGTTTCGATGTAAATCGCAAAACTACCTTTACGTTTTCCACCACCTTGATCTACATAACGTGCCGTATCGTTGTAAACTCTCAACATCGGAACAATTCCGTTTGAAGTTCCGTTTGTACCGCGAATATAAGATCCAGTTGCACGAACATTATGAATAGAAAGTCCGATTCCTCCCGCTGACTGCGAGATTTTTGCTGTTTGTTTTAATGTATCGTAAATACCGTCAATACTATCATCTTGCATTGCCAAAAGGAAACAAGAAGACATTTGTGGTTTTGGAGTTCCTGCGTTGAACAATGTTGGCGTTGCATGCGTAAAGAACTTTTTAGACATCAAATCGTAAGTCTCGATAACCGATTTTAAATCGTCTAAGTGAATACCAACAGAAACACGCATTAACATGTGTTGCGGACGCTCAACGATTTTTCCGTTTATTTTAAGAAGATAAGAACGCTCTAAGGTTTTGAAACCAAAGTAATCGTAATTAAAATCTCTTGTATAAATAATATGAGAATCTAAAAAGGCAGCATTTTCCTGAATCACTTTAAATACGTCATCGGCAATTAATGGAGCATCCTGTCCATTTCTTGGATTCACGTAGTTGTACATATCTTTCATCGTTTCAGAGAAAGATTTTTTAGTATTTGAATGTAGATTCGAAATAGCGATACGAGCTGCCAATTGTGCATAATCTGGATGCGCAATAGTCATAGAAGCTGCCGTTTCTGCTGCAAGATTATCTAATTCAGAAGTCGAAACCCCATCATACAATCCTTCGATAACTCTCATGGCTACCTTAACAGGATCTACAAGCTCATTCAAGCCGTAACACAATTTTTTGATTCTTTCTGTAATCTTATCAAACATTACCGGCTCTCTGTGGCCATCTCTTTTTACTACATACATAAGCTTACCTTTTATGGTTATTGAAAAAATGAAAGTACAAGGAGAACGAACTCCAGCACTTAAACATTGCGTGTTTTTAAATTATTTTTTGAGAATTACCGAATTCTCAATAGTTACTCTTTTCAAATTCGAAATTCGAATTTAAATGCGTCATAAATTGTTATTGAACCTGCGACTTGGGGAAAGAGATTCAACCTTAAAAAATATTTTGTAATCTTTCTTTAGCGTTACTGAGAAGATCAGGCGCTAAAAGTATTTGTTACCTAAAAATCTGCATCAAATGAAATTTTTTGAGCATCGCTATCCGTGTTCATAACACCAGATTTTTGATACTCTGCAACACGTTTTTCAAAGAAATTAGTTTTTCCCTGAAGAGAGATCATGTCCATAAAATCAAACGGATTCGCTGATCCATACACACGCTCACAACCTAATTCTACCAAAAGTCTATCAGCAACAAACTCTAAATACTGTGTCATCAGAGTTGCATTCATACCAATTAAACTTACTGGAAGAGATTCTGTAACAAATTGTCTTTCGATATCTAAAGCATCAACAATGATTTCTTTAATTCTATCTTTTGGCACTTTGTTTACCAAATGGTGATTATGCAAGTGAACAGCAAAATCACAATGTACGCCTTCGTCACGAGAAATCAACTCATTAGAGAAAGTTAAACCTGGCATAAGTCCACGTTTTTTCAACCAATAAATCGAACAGAAAGCACCTGAGAAAAAGATTCCTTCAACGGCAGCAAAAGCAATAAGCCTTTCAGCAAACGAATCTGACTCGATCCATTTTAAAGCCCATTCTCCTTTTTTAGCAATTGCAGGGAATACTTCCAAAGCATTAAACAATTCTGTTTTTTCTGCTTCGTCTTTAACGTAAGTATCAATTAATAAAGAATACGTCTCACTGTGGATATTCTCCATCATGATTTGAAATCCGTAGAAGAATTTCGCTTCAGCGTATTGTACTTCATTAACAAAGTTTTCAGCAAGGTTTTCGTTTACGATTCCATCAGAAGCCGCAAAGAATGCTAAAATATGTTTAATGAAATATCTTTCGTCGTCATTCAACTTATTATTCCAGTCTGTCAAATCCTGGTGTAAGTCAATTTCTTCAGCAGTCCAAAAACTTGCTTCCATCTTCTTGTACCATTCCCAAATATCATGATGTTTAATCGGAAAAATAACGAAGCGATTTTTATTTTCTTGTAATATTGGTTCGATTTGTGACATGACAGATTCTGTTAATTTTTGTATTGAAATTTTACTTTTTCAGTAGACTACAAAGATTGTCAATTAACGTCAAAAATAAAAGCCAAACTTATTCACAATCGGACGTAGTTTTTAACAAACGCTATTTTTTGAGAATTTTTTCAGACAATAATTAATTTACTGCAAATGAACTAATTAAAAGTCACCATCTTATTTAAAAGCCCGTAAAATATAGACTTTTTGAAATAAAAAGCAAGAAATTTTAAATAGTTTTAGAAAGTTTTTTTTGAGTCAAAAATTTATTTTTTTGAGTCAAAATATGTAGTCAAAATGACTATAATTTTTAAAGCGATTTTTACGAATTTTTATGTTCTTCGGCAACCTTTTCAAGTTCCAAATACCAGTCTTCTCCAAAACGGCGAATTAGCGCTTCTTTGACAAATTTGTAGACCGGGACTTCCAATTCTTTACCTAGCGAACATGCATCATCACAAATATCCCATTTGTCATAATTAACTGCTGCAAATTCCGTGAAGTCTTTTACGCGAATTGGATACAAATGACAAGAAACGGGTTTTTTCCAATCTACGATTCCTTGATTATAAGCCTGCTCGATACCGCAAAGTGCCGTTTTTCCGTCAAAAATTACATAAGCGCAATCTTTATTATCTATAAGTGGTGTTTCAAGATCGCCATCGGTTCCTGTTAACCAAGTTCCTTGTGCTTCAATTGCTGCAATTCCTTCTTTTCTTAAAAAAGGCTTTACTTTCGGATAAATTTCTTCTAATATTTTGGTTTCAGCCTCATTTAAAGGCGCGCCCGCATCTCCATCAACACAACAAGCTCCTTTACAAGCAGACAAGTTGCACACAAATTCTTTTTCCAGAATATCTTCTGAAATAATAGTTTTCCCTAACTGAAACATGACATTATTTTTAGAGTGCAAAGATAGTCAAAGAAAGCAGATATTCATTGCCAAAATTTAACCGCAAAGTTCGCAAAGATTTACGCAAAGAATCACAAAGCCTATTTTACAAGATTTCGATAATCATTTAAACTTTGCGAACCTTACGAAACAACTTTGCGCGCTTTGCGGCTAAACCTATTATAACTATTACTAAATGCAAAAGAAAACAACAATTGTTACAAATATCACTTTTTTAATCAAAAAAAACATGTTTTTATAACAAAAATGCAGTCTAACGAAAAAACACCTAACTTTATTAACTACTTTTGCACCAGTTTTTTAAACCTTAAAAATCAAAACGATATGCTAGAAATCGATTTTAAAGAAATTGTAACAGTAAGTATGGTACTTTTTGCCGTAATTGATATTGTTGGCTCTATTCCGATTATTGTGAATTTGAGAGCCAAAGTTGGGCATATTGAATCTGAAAAAGCTTCCATTGTTGCCGGAGCGATTATGATTGTTTTTCTTTTTGTTGGGGAAGGATTATTAAACTTAATAGGTATCGATGTACATTCATTCGCTGTAGCGGGATCATTCGTTTTATTTTTCTTGGCACTGGAAATGATTTTAGGAATCCGAATTTATCGCGACGAAGAACCTGGCTCAGCTTCTATCGTTCCTTTAGCATTTCCATTAATCGCCGGAGCAGGAACAATGACGACTTTATTATCGCTTCGTTCTCAATTTCATACCATAAATATTATCATTGCGATTTTATTGAATATTATACTAGTTTATATTGTTTTGAAGTCTTCTAAAAAAATCGAAAATTTGTTAGGAGAAAACGGACTTGGAGTGGTTCGTAAGACGTTTGGTGTAATACTTTTAGCAATTGCTGTTAAATTATTCGCTGCTAATGTTAAAGGTTTGTTTGTCTAAAATTTATTTTTATAAATTTACCCCGTAAAATATTCTAAAATATAACTCTTAGTCATTTTTCAGGGTTCTACTTTATTATTTTAGACCAAACAGAAACAATCTTATGAAAATTTTCACTTCAATCTTAGTGCTTTTAGCATTAGCTTTAATCGTTTTTAATATTACGCTATTAGACTTTAAAAATCCTTTTCAAGGAGATAGTATTGTAGCTTTTATTGGAATCGCCGCTTCATTTTGCGCTGTCTTGATTCTTTTGATCTTTAGAATTTCAAAAAGAATTGAAGAAAAAATGAATGACAACAGATAATATGTTTGATGTTTTAATTATAGGCGGAGGAGTTTCAGGCATGTCTTGTGCTCTTGTCTTAGGATCCGCAAAAAACAAAACATTTGTTACTGACAAAAAAATCGGAATTTTTACACACCAGAAAAATTCTTCTTTACAAGAGGCAATCTTTTATAACGCCTACGGAATTACACCAGGAAAACTAGGTTCTGAACTGCTTACTGAAAGCACACAGGATTTAGCTACCACTTACCCACACATTACTCAGATTCCAAATGAGAAAGTGATGAAAATTGAAGGCGCTTATCCAGAATTTACTGTTATAACTAATAAGAATTCATACCAAACAAAAAATATCGTGGTCGGAATTGGTTCTGCCAATACTTTTGATATTGAAGGTTTAATGCAATTTATTGAACCTCATAAAAAAGCACTTCCAGAGAAACAACGTATTCAATTAAAAAACGAAGACCATAAAGTTGCTGATGGCATTTATGTAATCGGAACTTTGGCTGGATGGAGAAGTCAATTGGCTATTGCTGCCGGAAGTGGCGCTGCTGTAGCAACAGACATTCTTACTTTATGGAATAACGGCGTGCAAACTCACGCTCACGATAGTATTCGATAATTCTTTTCTTTTTGAACCATTAAGGCATTAAGTTAATTAAGCTTTTGCCTTAATATACTTTGCTTCAGAATTACATTAAGAGTTGACATAAAAAACCATTAAGAGATTATAAAATTAGCACAAAGCTTAATTAACTTAATTTCTTAATGGTTTAATTTTTATTTATGTTTTTGATTATTTAACCGAAACGATTTCTGTTACTTTAATGTGGTTTTCGTCCTCAGTTTTCCATCTTTCTCCTTTTACAGTTACCACATCTCCGATTTTTACTTGTTTGTAGTTTTGAGGTCCACCAACATTTACAATGCTGATTGTAGCAAAATAAACCTCTTTATTCTCTGTGGTGATTTTTGCTGTGTAACCGTCTTTTCCTCCTTCAATAGATTCTACTTTTCCTGAAACTGGAGCATTCGCATCATTTTTCATAGTGGTACAAGAGATTACCAAAGTCATTAAAATTACTAGTAAACTTATTCTTTTTAGATTTTTCATATTTTAAGGATTTAACCGCAAAGCGCGCTAAGACTAACGCAATGTTCGCTAAGTTTTTGAATTAATATTTTTCCAGCTTCAAACTTTATGCCAGCTGAACACAACTTCCCGCGATCACTTTCATATTTTTTCCGATTTTTTTCCAAACTCTTATATACTTGAAAACACCATTTATCGGATTATTATCATATGCACCTTTTAATGAAACCGTAACAGTCACCACAGCGGTATTATCAATAACATTTACGATTTGGTCTGAAGCTTCCAAAAAATCGACCTTCATTTTTCCTGAACGATACGATTGTAGATCAAAATCTTTTGTTATCGTTTGTCCGTCAGGCATATTGAAGAGCAAATCATCATGAAGGATTGTTTCCAAAGCCAAAATATCCGATTTTTTAATAGCAGTCAGAAGTTCAATTTCTGCATTAACAACGGTTTCTATTTTCATGATATAAAAATTTGAAGTTATTTCTTCGGATTCAGAATGGTTTTGATCATCGCATCATCTTTCAAGATTACATCATAATAATACAACTCTCCATACAACTGACGAGCAAATTCAGCCGTGATATAGCGATCAACAAGTGGTTTTGTTTTTTCTAATTTCAAATCCAAACCAGTCATTAAAATGTAGTTTTTGAATTTTTTAAAATAGGCATCCGAGCTTTTCATTTTAGCTAAAAATTCACTAAAAGAAAGTCTCGCAAAAGCATTTCTATTTTTATCCAATTCTTCAAAAACAAAATGTCCTACAATTCCAGTTTGTAATAAATACGCAACATTTTCATTTCCATGTTCCGCTTCAATCGGAACAAAAACATCAGGAACGATTCCGCCACCGCCGTAGACGATTTTTCCTTTTGGTGTTTTAAATTTTAATGAATCTGCCACTTTTATACTGTCTTTTGCGTACAATTCACCCGTTTTAACTCTGGCTTCAGATTCTTTAAAATATTCTTCATTCCCTTTTTTATAGGGCTTCTGAATAGACCTTCCAGTTGGAGTATAATAACGAGCAACTGTCAATCTTACTGCAGATCCGTCGTTAAAATCCATTTCTCTCTGAACGAGACCTTTTCCAAAAGAACGACGTCCAACAATAGTACCGCGATCATTGTCCTGGATTGCTCCCGCTAATATTTCGCTCGCAGAAGCACTGTTTTCATTAATTAAAACATACACTTTTCCAGTTTCAAAACTTCCTGCTTTTGTCGCATATGTTTTCTCTATTGAACCGTTTTTACTTTTTGTAAAAACAATCAACTGTTTATCTTTTAAAAATTCATCTGCAATGGCAATTGCCTCTTCCATATAACCTCCGCCGTTGTCACGAAGATCAATCACAAGAGATTGAATGCCTTTTTGCTTTAATCTTGTTAAACCCGTTTTGAATTCGTTGAAAGTAGTTTCTGCAAAACGGTTTATTTTGATGTAACCCGTTTTTTCTCCAATCACTATAGAAGCATCAACACTTTTAATTGGAATGATATCTCGTTTAACCTTAAACTTTAATTTCTTCTTTTCTGATTTTCTAAAAACTGTGAGCTCTATTTCAGAACCTTGAATTCCTTTCAGTTTCGAAAACAAACTATCTGAAGGCAATCTTCTTCCGTACAATTTTGTTTTTCCAGCAAATAGAATTCTATCTCCAGATTTTAGTCCCGCTTTCGCTGAAGGTCCGTTTTCGATTGGTTTTATAATCGCAACCGAATCTTTGTACATATAAAAATTGATTCCGATTCCAACAAAATCACCTTTCATGCTTTCGGCAACTTCGGCCTGTTCGCTTGGCGGAATATAAACAGAATGTGGATCTAATTTGGAAAGAATATTATCGACCGTAAGATTTACAATCGAATCGGTATTGACACTATCTACATATTCTGTATTGATAAAATCAATAAGTTTGTTTAGTTTGGTTTTAGAGTAATTTTTAGCCAAAAGCTGGTCACTTGCAGGAGCGTTCATAAAGCTTCCGGCAATGGTGCCAAGAGCAAAAGTTGCTCCGATTACTATTGGTAAATATTTTAAATTAAATTTCATCTTCTTCTAAAACAGGAATATGTTGTACTTCAACACCTGCTTTTATTAAAAACTGAATTCCAGAATCATCACGATAGCCATCTTTATAGACTACTCTTTTTATACCTGACTGATGAATTAACTTACTGCATTCTTTGCAAGGTGAAAGTGTAATATATAAAGTTGCACCTTCGCAAGATTGTGTTGATCTTGCTACTTTCAGAATAGCATTCGCTTCAGCGTGCAAAACATCCCAGCGTGTTAATCCGTCTTCGTCTTCGCAGCAATTTTCAAATCCTGATGGTGTACCGTTGTATCCATCAGAAATGATCATTCTGTCTTTTACGATAATCGCGCCGACTTGTTTACGTTTACAATAAGAAAGCTGACTCCACTCTTTTGCAATTCGCAGATAGGCTTTATCGTATTTATTCCCTTTTTTTACTTCCATTTAATTTATCTGTTCCAAATTGGGCTTTCGATAATCATCGGAACTACAACTCCAATAATAAAAGCCGACATTACAAGTGCCCAGTCGCGTTTTGAAAAACGAAAAACGGTCTGCACTATATATGAAATTACCAAAACAACGAAAACCACAACTAGCTGAGCAGCTTCAATTCCTAAGGCGAATTCTCCCAAAGGTAATAATTTTGAGGTTGCAGAACCTCCTAAAATTGTTTTGAAATAATTAGAAAATCCTAAACCATGAATAATTCCAAAGAATAGCGTTATAAAAAACACCAAATTTACGCCAGAATCTTTTGAGGTTTTTCCAGCAGTAAACAAATGATACAGCGCTGTCACTAAAATTGTAATCGGAATTAGAAACTCAACAATATTTACTTTTATCGCAATAATTCCGTAAACAGAAAGAATCAAAGCCAGTGTATGACCGATTGTAAAAATGGAAACCAAAAGAAAAATCTTTTTCCAATCTTTAAATAAATACGGAACGGTTAAAGCGATTAAAAAAAGAACGTGATCGTAAGCATTGATATCTAAAACGTGTTTTAATCCTATTTGAAAATAAATCCAAAATTGTGACATAGGTATACTTTAATTTATAATTAGGGGTTGTAAACTTACGATTTATTTTCAGAATTAAACTTTTATGAACCCAAATCCTTCATGAAAAATAAGTTAAATTTTATGAGAAATTTAAAATCAAAAATTTAAAAATAGGATTATATTTGTTGTTTAAAAACTAATTAATTATGCCATTTTCAGAATTATTTGATAACGAATTCAAACAAAGAAACAGAGGTCATTTCTCTGCAATTGTGCGTGTAGCTTTTGCTGACGGAAAAATAAGCCAGGAAGAACAAGAATTCCTGAATAAAATTGCTTCAACATTACAGATTTCTGAAGAGGAATATAAAGAAATCCTTTCAGATCCTTGGAAACACCCGATAAATCCTCCTTATTTATATACTCAACGTCTAGAACGTTTATACGATTTAGCAAGAATGGTTCACGTTGACCACCATTTAGGAGATTTACAAGAAGTAATGCTAAGACGTATGGGATTAGCTTTAGGATTTACTCCAGGAAACGTTAATTACATTGTCGCAAAAGCACTTTCTTTAGTAGACAAAAAAGTAGATTTGGATACTTTCTTGTTTGAAATGGAGAATATGAACAAATAAAAAAGTTTTCGGTCTCAGTGGCAGTTTTCAGTTTATGTTGGATGCTTTGAAATTGAGATTTTATAAAGAACAAAAAGCCCGACAGATTTTAAATAATCTGTCGGGTTTGTTTTTATATTTACACATCTATCCAAACCGGACAATCATTAACAATCGCACCATCCAGCCATCAACAATTAATCATCACAACCAACTGGACTGAAGTCCAGTTTGTGATATCGATTAGAAATTAGACCAATAAATCGTGTTTACATCAAATGAAAAACCCGACAGGTTTTAAAACCTGTCGGGTTTGTTTTTATAGCTTAGCCTGAAAACTGAGACTGCGACTGAAAACTCAATTAGCCTCCGCCATAAACTCCTCAGCTTTTTCTACCATATTATAGCTTCCGCAGAAAAAAGGAACTCTCTCGTGCAGTTCTGTTGGTTGAATTTCCATAATTCTTCCAAAACCGTCTGTTGCTTTTCCTCCTGCTTGTTCTGCTAAAAATGCCATTGGGTTACATTCGTATAACAAACGTAATTTTCCTTTTGGCGCTTTTGAACTTGTTGGATAAATATACACTCCACCTTTAATCATATTTCGATGAAAATCGGCTACCAAACTTCCAATATATCTAGAAGTATAAGGTCTGTTTTCTTTTTCTTCCTGGCAGTATTTAATATAATTTTTTACTCCCTGCGGAAAATGAACATAATTTCCTTCGTTTACCGAATAGATATTTCCTTCTTTAGGAAACGTCATATTTGGATGTGAAAGATAAAATGTACCGATAGCCGGATTTAACGTAAAACCATTTACACCATGTCCAGTTGTGTATACCAACATCGTCGAAGTTCCATAAATTACATAGCCTGCTGCCACTTGATTGATTCCCGGTTGTAAAAAATCCTCGCTTGTTACCGGAGTTCCGATTGGAGTAATTCTTCTAAAAACAGAAAAAATAGTTCCAACAGAAACATTTACATCAATGTTTGAAGATCCGTCTAGCGGATCCATTAAGATCACGTACTTATTATTATGACAGTTGTCGCTCCCCTGAACTGTAATAAAATCGTCGTTTTCTTCAGAAGCGATACCACAGACAATCTCACGGTTTATTAACGTCTGGATAAATACTTCGTTGGCATAGACATCTAATTTTTGCTGGTCTTCTCCCTGAATATTTTGTTCGCCGGCGGCGCCAATTATATCCACAAGCCCAGCTTGGTTTACTTTGTGATTCACAACCTTGGCTGCCAATCGAATAGAGTTGATAATTCGAGAAAGTTCTCCCGAAGAATACTGAAATGCTTTTTGGTTCTCAATAATAAACTCTCCCAGTGTTTTATTGCGTTCTTCCATTTCTAAATCGTTATAGTTTTGTTTTTAAGTCACAAATATCGTCTATTTTGTGAGAATGATTCAAAAATTATTTTGTTAGTTTGTTACTATTGTATATTTGCTAATAATCAGCGAAAAGCAACAACTAAAAAAATGCTTTTTTAGATAATAAATACTTAAAAATACAGAATACAAAAAATTGTTTCTTCTATACATCGCAAGTGCAAATCTGATAAAGGACAAAGCGATACTATAAAGGACAAAAAGTAAAAATGAATTGATTATGAATATTAGAAAAGGGAATCCTGAAGACATGAAATCGGTGTTGGGACTTATTCAGGAGCTGGCGATATTCGAAAAAGAACCTGAAGCGGTTGTCATTACAGAGGAAGATTTAATACGTGACGGTTTTGGAGAAAAACCATTATTTCACGTTTTTGTCGCAGAGATTGAAAATGACGAAAAACAGAAAGAAATTGTTGGAATCGCGCTGTATTATTACCGCTATTCTACTTGGAAAGGAAAAACAATACACCTTGAAGATTTAATTATAAAAGAAAAAATGCGCGGTACTGGTTTAGGTTCTGCACTTTATGCTGAAATTATGAAGCAAGGAAAAAGAGACAATGTTAGAAGAGTTGAATGGAATGTTTTAGACTGGAATACTCCAGCCGTAAAATTCTATGAAAATTCAGGTGCCAAAATCCTTGAGGAATGGAGAGTTGTGCAAATGGATGAAAATGGAATTAATTCGTTCTTAGAAAAATTATAAAAAATAGTTTGCCACGAATTACACTAATTCACACCAATTAATTCGTGAAAATTCGCGGAATTAGTGGCAGAAAAAAAACAAAAACAAGATTTCGCCTCAAATCTGAAATCTAAAAATCTAAAATCTATAAATTAATAATGAGAGTATTTAAATTTGGAGGAGCATCGGTAAAAGATGCAGATGGAATTAAAAACGTGTACGACGTTTTACAAAAAGTAGGTTACGAAGACGTAATTCTTGTAGTTTCGGCTATGGGAAAAACAACAAATGCTCTTGAAGTTGTCATTAAGAATTATTTTGAAAAATCAACAGAATTGAGTTCTTCTGTACAGGAGATAAAAAAATATCACAATCAGATTTTATTAGATTTGTTTGAAGATGAAAATCATGCTGTATTTGCAGCTGTAAATGCACAGTTTGCCGAATTGGAATATTTCTTGGCACACAACAAATCACCGAATTACAATTTCGTTTATGATCAGGTAGTAAGTTTTGGTGAATTGATTTCTACAAATATTTTAAGTCATTTTATGAATTTCATGGGAATTCAGACGCAATGGCTTGATGTTCGTAATTTCATTAAAACCAATGCAAACTACAGAGATGCAGAAGTAGATTGGGAAACTACTCAACAAAATATCAGCAAAAACGTTCCAAGAAAACAATTAAATATTACACAAGGTTTCTTAGGTGCAGACGAAAATAATTTCACAACAACTCTTGGCCGTGAAGGTTCTGATTATACTGCGGGAATTTTTGCTTATTGCTTAAACGCAGAAAGTGTAACAATATGGAAAGACGTTCCTGGAGTTATGAATGCCGACCCACGCTATTTTGAAAATGCAAGTTTGTTGAATCAGATTTCGTATCGTGAAGCAATCGAATTGGCATTTTATGGAGCAACGGTTATTCACCCAAAAACATTACAACCTTTACAGAAAAAAGAAATTCCGTTGTATGTAAAATCTTTTGTGAATCCATTATTAAAAGGGACTTGCGTTTCTAAAGGTGTTGACTTGGAACCACAATATCCATGTTTTATTGTAAAAAGAGAACAGCTTTTAATTTCGCTTTCTTCTATTGATTTCTCTTTCATCATGGAAGAAAACATCAGTGAGATTTTTGGATTATTCCACGAATTTAAAATCAAAGTAAACTTGATTCAGAACTCTGCAATTAGTTTCTCTGTTTGCGTGGAAGATAAATTTGGAAATTTCCCAGAATTGAATGCTATTCTTTCTAAAAAATTCAAAGTAGAATACAGCGAAAATGTAACTTTATATACAATCCGTCACTTTACAGAAGAGGCAGCAGAAACCGTTGAAGCTAACAAAGAAGTTTTATTGAAACAAGTTAGCCGCGAAACCATGCAGATTGTTACTAAAGAATTAAGTTAATATTGCTTTTAAAAGGTATTATTTAATTCAAATTATAAAAAAGGGCTTCATTTAATATGAAGCCTTTTTAATTTGTTCCTTTATTCAAATGTCTTATAATCGCTTTAAGATCTTCAATTTGTAACTCATATTGTTTTATTATCTTCCTGTAAGAACTGAGTGCTTTATTTTCCCTTTTATTTATTAGACTTTCATAAACGGCATCTCCCACTTCTTTTCTTATCAACTCTTCTGGAGTAATTGCAAACATTTTACAAATTTTACTAAAATGAATCGTCCAAGAAGTACTTTCTCCACGTTCCATCCGAGCATAAGCAGATTGTGAAATTTGCAAATGATCTGCCGCCTCTTCTTGAGACATATTTTTTGATTTTCTCAGAACTTTTAGATTATCTCCTACAATTTTATTCATAATTAACAATTAAAAAACAAATATAAACATAAGAATTATTTTACAATTATTCGAATTTAGGTTTTTAATAACCGATTTTCGACTAAGAGTTTTTAGACATCTCATATAATTTTGTCTGTATTATTAATTATTCAATCATAGAAGAAAATGAGCCTTGTTAATAATAAAGGTAAATTAACGAAAGAGGAAATGGAGAATGTTATGGCTGGGAGTACAGGAAGAAATTGCTTTCTGATGGGATTCGGAATTGGGTTTATGGGTACCGCATCTGCTATCGGTGGAAGTGTCGGATTGCTATTTGCAGATGGTGCTATTGGAGGATTTTACTCAGCTGCAACTTCTAGTTGCTTTTAACCCAAATACTATGAAAAAGGGATCAAAATTGTTTATAATTTCATTTAACATTGTTGCTTCAATATTAGTTTTTAGTAATGAGAAATTGCTTTTTCAAATAGACAATATTTGGATTCATTTTTTACTTATAATGCTTGTAATATGGAACATATTATTATTGTATATAATCTTTAAAGAAACTAAATCTTAAAATTCAAAACACAATTATGGAAACAAGAAAGATAAAAAAATTATGCCTTGACAGTAGCCAATTCCAAATCGTTTTTTCTTGCTGTTGCTTTAATCCAGATTTTAATGATTATATCTGAAAGTGTAAAAAGATAATTTTAACCATTTTTAAAAATTATAAGATGACTCGAAAAAATTTTACAATCATTCTTCTTCTTTTTATTTTTACATTCCTCTGCATCACTTTAAGTCCTGTTTTTACAAAAGATCTAAAAGACATTTCTTATTCCGATTTCCGATTAGCTATTGGACCATTTCTAAGTGGAATCGGCGTTTTTTTAAACTATATAGCAATAATTAAAAAAGAAAAAAACGTCGAGAAACAGGAGAATTTATAAATTTAAAACTCCAAATTCACTTTCCAATTTTCCCAATTATAAATACTACTTTTGACTTTTTAGAGTTAAAGTATTTATGTTGAAAAAATTACTGTTTTTGACGGTTTTCTTCTGGTTTTCTGCAGTTCAAGCGCAGGACAAGGAATCGCTGTACAAAACCAAAAAAGTAGTAGTTTCAAAAGATACTATTCGACTCGAAAAAGTCAGTATCAACTCTGGATTTTTTCAGCTTTTAAATACCAAAAACGAACCAATCGATTCGACATTTTATAAAGTCGATTTTCAAAAAGGTTTTCTGCTTTTAAATGAAAAATTCCTGTCGCCTTCAGACACTTTAATTGTCAATTATCTACAATATCCAGATTTCTTAACCAAAGAATATAGCCTCTACAAATCGGATCAAATTGTAACCAGCGATGTTGGAACCGAAAAATTGTACCGAATCGACAACAATGCCAATACTAAAAAAGTCACTCCCTTTGATGGCTTAAATACTTCCGGAAGTATTACTCGAGGCATTACTATCGGTAATAATCAGAGTACGGTTTTAAATTCCAATTTAGATTTACAGATTACGGGCAAAATTTCCGAAAAAGTAAGTTTGAGAGCTTCCCTTCAGGACAGTAATATTCCGCTACAGGATGGTGGTTATTCTCAAAAACTGGATCAGTTTGATAATATTTTCATGGAACTTTTTAGTGATGATTGGAACATTCGCGCAGGTGATGTCTTTTTAGAAAACAGGAAAACACAATTTTTAAGTTTCAATAAAAAAGTTCAAGGAATTTCTGCCAGTTTTGATTTTGATACTCAAAAAAGTAAAACCAATGTTTTTGCATCTGTTGCTTTTGTAAAAGGTCAGTACGCCAAAAGTACCTTTACGGGTCAGGAAGGAAATCAGGGACCTTATAAATTAAAAGGTCAAAATGGCGAATTGTATGTACTTGTTATTTCGGGTTCTGAGCGTGTTTATGTTAATGGTGTTTTACTAAAACGTGGCGAGAACAACGATTATGTAATTGACTATAATGCGGGTGAAATTGTTTTTACATCACTTTTTCCGATAAACTCAGAAATGCGTATTAATATTGAATACCAATATTCTGAACGAAATTACAATAGACTGGTGACTTATGCGGGCGCCACGCACGAAAACAAAAACTGGAGTTTTGGCGGTTACATTTACTCCGAAAATGATATGAAAAATCAGCCGTTACAACAAAACCTTTCACCCGAACAAGTTCAGATTCTAGCTCAGGCCGGCGATGATACTAACTTAATGAAAGCGCCATCGGCATACGAAGACAAATATGCCGACAATAAAATATTATACAAAAAGACCATAATCAATTCGGTTGAAGTTTATGAATATTCCAACAATCCTGCCGACGTTTTATACAATGTAAGATTCAGTCTCGTTGGCGCAAATGCTGGGAACTATATCATTCAAAACAATAATTCTGTTGAACGCATTTATCAATATGTTGAACCTATAGATGGTGTTTTACAAGGAAACTACGAACCAATAATACAGCTTGTTGCACCGATAAAACTTCAGGTGGCAACTTTCTTAGGAAAATACAATCCGAACGAAAAGACTTTAGTCGATTTTGAATTGGCGGTTAGCAATAACGATCAGAATTTATTTTCGGGAATTGATGATTCCAATAATGAAGGAATTGCTTTTAAAACCAAACTCAAAAAACGTCTTTTTTCTAGAAGCTGGACTTTAGATGCTTTTGCTAATTATCAATTTGTGCAGCAGGATTTTAAATCGGTTGAACGTTTGTATAATATCGAATTTAACCGTGATTGGAATTTAACGGGAACACTTTTGGGCAATCAAAGTCTTGTGGTAACTGGTTTTAATTTTGATTTATTTTCTAAAAAGAAAACTTCAAACATCGGTTTACTAACCTATCAATTTGAGAAACTAGATTTTAGCGAAAGCTATTCTGGCGCAAGACATACTACAAGCGCTTTATTCAAACTCAAAAACTGGACAATTGAAAACAATGGCAGTTTTTTGAATTCTGATGCTACTACGTCTACTTCAAAATTTATTAGAAATCAGACCAGAACCAAGTATCATTTTGACAAAAACTGGATTGGTGGAAGTATGCAATTAGAAGACAATCAGGAAAAGGACAAGATTACCAATCAGTTTTCGACTTTAAGTCAGAGATTTTCAGAATACGGTGTTTTTGCCGGACGAGGAGATAGTACCAAAGTTTTTGTTGAAATTGGTTATTTACAAAGACGCAACGATAGTTTGCAAAACGGATTATTGCAGCACGTTAATAATTCACAGACTTATTATTTAAAGTCAAAACTAATTCAGAACAAAACAACCGATTTGGCGGTTTATGCCAGTTATAGAAATTTGGATTTTACAGATCAAACCCGAAAAAACGAACCGTCTTTAAATTCAAGGGTTTTATATAATGATCGTTTTTTCAATCAGCTGATGCAAATTGAAACTACTTATGAAACCAGTTCAGGAACCATTGCCCAACAGGAATTTACTTATGTAGAAGTTCCGACAGGACAAGGTGTTTACACCTGGAATGATTATAATGGAAATGGAATTCAGGAATTGGAAGAGTTTGAAGTGGCCGTTTATCAAGACCAAGCAAGATATGTTAGAATCTTTTTGCCCAATCAAGTTTATATTAAAACCAATCAGAATAAGTTTTCTCAATCTTTGACTTTGAATCCGCTACAGTGGCAAAATGAAAAAGGATACAAAAAGGTATTGTCCTATTTTTACAATCAAACTTCTTTTATTTTAGATCGAAAGGTTAGAAACGAAGGCGAATTAGATCTTAATCCGTTTAGCTCTTCCGAAGAAAATGTCTTAGGACTGAACTCAAGTTTCAGAAACAGCTTATTTTACAATCGTGGACGACAAAAACATTCTGTCACTTATTCGTACCTGATCAATAAAGGAAAAAGCCTGCTTTCTATTGGTTCACAAAACGTTCAGAATTATTCGCATCAACTTCAATATACCCATTTGTATCAAAAAAGCTGGCTGTTTAATTTATTCACCAAAACCATTAAAACCGATTTGGTTTCTAAAGATTTTGTAGAAAAAAATTACGACATTAATGGATGGCAGATTGCACCTAAAGTGAGTTATCTGTTTTCCAAAAATACTAAACTTGATTTCTTTTACGAACTTCAAAACAAGAAAAACCAAATAGGGAATTTCGAAACTTTAGACCAAAACAGAATTGGA
The DNA here is from genome assembly GCF_020026915.1 of Flavobacterium potami. Lineage (GTDB taxonomy): Bacteria > Bacteroidota > Bacteroidia > Flavobacteriales > Flavobacteriaceae > Flavobacterium > Flavobacterium potami. Next base: position 68,677 of record NZ_JAINUY010000008.1, read on the forward strand.
ACTTCTTTTTCTTATGCGGGTGAAAAGAAAGTTACCGTAAACGGAGAATTTTCTTTTTATGAAAACAAATTTAACGGAAACGAATTTTCATCTGTAGGTTTTCAAATGTTGGAAGGACTTCAAGCGGGATCAAATCTGGTTTGGAAACTGCTTTTGCAAAAGAACATTACGACATTTTTGGATGTCAATTTAAATTATCAAGGACGTAAAAGTGAAACGGGAAATACAATTCACACAGGAAACATTCAACTTCGTGCATATTTTTAATGCGATGCGAAAAAGATGATCATAAATTGTTTAATTTTAATTGAAATTTAAACGTATAACCTTATGAAAAAATTATTATTGTTCTGTTTTATAGTTGTTTTCTCATCTAATTTCTACGCCCAAGAAACAACTGCAAAAGCTGCTAAAAGCAAAACAGAAACCTCAGCTAAAAAAGCCAAATCGACTGCAGACAAAGCTTCGGCTGATGCAAAAAAAGAAGCGGCAAAATCGAAAAAAGCAGCAGATGACGCCAAAGAAGCATCATCAAAAGCAAAAAAAGAAACAGCAGATAAAGCTAAAAAAACAGCTGACAAAGAAGCGACAAAAGCAAAAGCCGACGCTAAAAAAGCAACAGCAGAATCTGACAAAGCAACAAAAGCAGCAGACAAAGCTAAAGCAGACGCAAAAAAATCAACTGCAAAAGCTGACGCAGCTAAGAAAGACGCCGCAAGTGCAAAAAAATCTGCTACAAAAACTGTAAAAGAAACAAACGAAAAAGCACCTGCTGTTCCGGACAAAGTTACAGGAGAATACAATGGTAAAAAAGTATATACTGGTCCGAGAGGTGGTAAATACTATATCAATAAAAACGGTAACAAAACTTATATTCAGGATTAATGTTTTTAGGTTCTGAGGTTCTAAGTTGCTAAGGCGCTAAGCTTCTCGGCTATATTTAGAATATTCCAATCATAAGGAGCTGTCTCAAAAGGACAACTCCTTTTTTTTAAGCTTCAGCGAAGCTAAATATTTATAGAAAAAAGCGATCCAAAATATTAAGCTCCAGCGGAGCGACATTTTTCTATGTTGGTATATATCGCTCCGCTGGAGCTTGTTTATTTATCTTATTGAAATTCTATAAATATTTCACCCCGCTGGGGTTTTACCGCTCAGAAAGTTTTCTTTTTTTCAGACTGCTCATTATTTCTATTATAAACAATCTCACAAATTTCCTGATTAAGGTCATTTCAAAAAATCAAAATCGCTTAACATAGGGATAATCTTATTGACAGAAACTAAATTATTTTTAAAATACCCCTCGAAAATTCTAGTGTTTTATAAAATCTAGAGTTAATAATTTAGTAATACCCTCTAAATATCATCCAAAACATATTTCTTTATCTTCGTTTTTAAAATGTGTTAAAAAATGAGTATTGATTATTCTGCGAATAAAACTATTTTAGTAGCTCCATTAAATTGGGGTCTGGGCCATGCTACCCGATGTATTCCTATTATTAAGGCGCTTCAGGAAAACAATTACATTCCCATTATTGCTTCTGATGGTGTTGCATTGGCATTATTACGAAAAGAATTTCCTTATATACAAACTTTAGAACTGCCTTCTTATCATATTGAATATGCTAAGAATGGTAAAAATTTTAAATGGAAGCTCATTAAAAACCTTCCAAAAATGATCGCTGCCATTTTAGACGAGAAAAAAATGGTAAATGGTTGGATTAAAAAACATGGTATTGATGGAATAATTTCTGATAATAGATTAGGAGTTTTCAGCAAAAAAATACCTTCTGTTTTTATGACACATCAATTAAATGTGATGACAGGAAACACAACTTGGTTTACAAGTAAATGCCATCAGTATTTTATTAAAAAATACAATCAGTGCTGGGTTCCCGATACAAACGGCGAAGTGAATCTTACGGGAGACTTAGGTCATTTAAAAGACAACCATCTTAATCTAAAATATATCGGACCGTTGAGTCGCATGAAGAAAAAGGACACTCCAAAAGTATATGATCTTATGATTATTTTATCAGGACCTGAACCTCAGCGTACTTTTTTAGATGAAAAACTTCAGGAACAAGCGGCTAAATTTCCAGGCAAAGTGGTTTTTGTGCAAGGTCTTGTTGACAAAGCACAAGAAAAATGGGAAATTGGAAATGTTACCTATTATAATTTCATGAACTCCAAACAACTGGAACAAACTTTTAACGAAAGTGAATTTGTTTTATGCCGATCTGGTTATACAACTGTAATGGATTTGGCGAAGTTGGGTAAAAAAGCCTTTTTTATTCCAACTCCAGGACAATACGAACAAGAATATTTAGCAATCAAACTTCAAGAAGAAAATCTGGTGCCGTATGCTCTGCAAGACGATTTCAAAATTGAAGATTTATCAAAAGTAAAGTCGTTTAAAGGATTGAATCAATTTAAAAATGATATAGATTGGGATTCCTTATTTAAAGTTTTTGAAGACAAAACTGCATGATTGCACGCAGATGACATGGATTTGCTATCTTAAAAAAACGGATAAAAACTGATTTTTTCACATAAAATTAAAAACCTCCAGCTTCTAACTGGAGGTTTTTTATAGGAAAAGACAATAAATAAAATCTGTGTCTTCGCAAAAGCGAATCTGTTTTATCTGTGTCCTCTTTTCTAGAAATTAAATTGTGCCTGTAATCTAAGCACATTTCCTTGTTGTCTGTTTATTGGAAGCGCACTGTCTTCAAAAGTCCTGTCTGCAATTACATATTCTGCTGTAAGTTCGAATGCCTTGAATGGCTGCCATTCGATACCAATTTCGTAATCTCTTACTACGTAACTTCTAGCATCTTTTTCATATTTCTTTCCTCCATCATAATATTGGAATTTAGCAAAAGGATAAAGATGCTGCTTTTTTAAATCCCATTTGTAGTTTAATAAAACGTAACCTCCATTCAAATCTGTTTCGTCAACTGTATTTGTTAACGTGTTGTAACGAGGTCCTGTTCCTATATTATATTCCGTCTGGATTCCGAAAGGTCTTGGATACAAAACAAAAGTCGCTCCTACCCTTTGGTCCTTTACATATTGAGGATCATTTACAATAACTCCAGATGAAATTTCTCCAGTAAAAGCCCATTTCCCAGTATATGCCTGAATACCAGGTTCGATAATCTGACTTCCAATTACGAATGGATAACTCAATCTAGTAACAACATTCAAATCTCTATTTCCATCTAACTTATTTGCAATCTGTCCGTTATAAACTCCAAAAGCAAAAACCCCAAAATCTCCAGAACCTTTGTAACCGTCTGCAACCAGCATAGCAAAACGCTCTCTAATTTCGGCTGGAGCCCAATAAAAGAAGATTCCTAAATCACGCTCATTTAAGATTGATGAGTTAATTCCATCTGCACGATCTAATGTTAAACGCTGAGAGCTAGATTGCATATTTTCAAATCCATAAGGAATTTTACTTTGTCCAACTCGCACACGATATTCTTTTTTCTTATCGAATGAAAGATCAAAATACAAGTCACGAATTTGCACAAAATTCTGAACCCCAGTGCTTGGAGAACTTGCAAAATCGGGCTGAAAATAGAAGAATAAATTTGGATGAACTTGTCCAGAAAACACAAAACGAGCACGGCGAATAAAAAGTCCGTTGTTTGCTTTTGCATCTGGAGCTGTAGAAGTTGTTCCCCAAGATTTATCACATTGTTCGCAGGAAACTTTATCATTTGTAGAAAACAAACCATTGTATCTGATTTGTGCATACCCTCGAAGAGATATTCTATCATACCAGTGGTCTGAATTGCTAACTCCAGAATTGGTTTCTGGAAGTTTTGCTTTATTTATAGAATCTAAAATACGCATTACCTCGTTTTTTACATCCTGCTTATTTAATTCCTGCGCATTGATACCGCAACTGACTACCAATAAAACTGAAACAACTATTTTTTTTATCATTTTTTTTAATGCCCTTAATTTCAGGATGCAAAGATGGGTCACCTGTGTTAAGAAATCATTAACCAGATGTTACTATAATAAAAATTTAATGTTACGGCAGAAATCCGTATGTTTATTTATTGTTAAAAGTCACATTATACGACTTTTAGCAAAAACGAAATTACGTTTACTTAACGTCTATTTTCGTCAATTTATGTGCTTTTTCAAGTGTAAAAGAGAACTCAGAACCTATTCCAAATTCACTTTCTACATATACTTTCTCTTTGTGCGCTTCAATAATATGCTTTACAATCGCCAAACCTAAACCAGAACCACCTTCAGAGCGAGTTCCACTTTTATCAACTCTGTAAAAACGTTCAAAAAGTCTTGGAATATTTTGTTTTTCAACTCCTTCTCCATTATCACTTATACGAATTAAGACTTTTTTCTTGGTTAGATTTACAACCCCAACCTCGGTTAGACCACCTTCTTTTCCGTACTTGATAGAGTTTACAATTAGGTTTTCCAGAACCTGCTGGATTCTGTCCTGATCTCCACGAATCATAACCGACTGGATATTTTTACTTTCAAAGGCCAATTTGATTTTCTTTTTGTCGGCTTTCATTTCCAGCAATTCAAAAACATTCTGAATCAATTCAACCACATCAAAATCAGTCATATTTAAATCTAAATCTCCTGATTCTAATTTGGTAATCATATCCAAATCTTCTACTATATAAATAAGACGTTCCACACCTTTTTCGGCACGTTTTAAATATTTTTTTCGGATGTGTTTATCATCCATTGCACCGTCAAGTAAAGTAGAAACGTATCCTTGAACAGTAAATAATGGGGTTTTCAACTCGTGCGAAACGTTTCCTAAAAACTCTCTTCTATACTGTTCACGAATTTCGAGCATTTCGATTTCGAGTTTTTTATCTGTTGCAAACTTTTTCACTTCGCGCGAAAGCGTTTCCATATCCGTATTAATCGGCTGATTGATGAGTGTTGTTGATTCTAACAAAGAAACCTCATCATAGATTTTCTTAACTCTTCGATAAATAAAGCGTTCTACACGATATTGTAGAACCAAAAAAGAGAATATATAAATGACAATAATGAAAATTATTCCAAATGCTACTTGATGTTTTAACTGATTTTTATAAAACAAAGACATCAGCATAAGCACAAACGCTGTTGCAAATAAACTGATATACAATGCCGACTTAATAGCAAATTTGTATGTTTTTTTAAAATTGATTTTCATTGAAAAAATTGAACCATTAAGAAATTAAGAAAATTAAGTTTTGTTTTTAAACTGCATTCCTTTGAGTAAATCAAAAAACAAAAAATGATTAACTCAAAAACCATATAAGAAAATGAAGACCGTACGTCTTCAATTCTTATATGGTTTAAATGTATTGAATATTTTAAGATAATTTGAATATATTTAATATTGTCTAAAGTTACAGCTAAAAAAACTTAGAATCTTAGCATCTTAGGAACTCTAAAAAAAATTAAACTTCAAATTTATAACCAACTCCTTTTATAGTTTTGAAAAGGTCTTCGCCGATTTTTTCACGTAGTTTTCTGATGTGAACATCGATTGTTCTTCCTCCAACTACCACCTCGTTCCCCCAAACCTTATCTAGGATTTCATCTCTTTTAAAAACTTTTCCTGGTTTTGAAGCCAATAGATAAAACAATTCGAATTCTTTTCTTGGCAAAGCAATTTCTACATTGCCTTTTATGATTTTGTATTCCTCACGGTTAATCTCGATTCCGCCAACATTCAAAGTATCTGTAACAACTTCTTGTTCTTTTAACCTTCTTAACAAAGCCTTTACTTTAGAGACCAATAATTTTGGTTTGATTGGCTTTGTAATATAGTCGTCAGCACCAGCGTCAAAACCAGCTACTTGCGAATAATCTTCACTTCTTGCCGTAAGAAATGTTATGATAACATTATTTAATTCAGGAATTTTTCTAATATGCTCGCAAGCCTCCATTCCGTCCATTTCTGCCATCATCACGTCCATAATGATTAATTCTGGCAGCTCTTTCTGCGCCTTTGCTATCGCATCTTTTCCATTAGATGCCGTAACAATCTGGTAGCCTTCCTGAGCAAGGTTATAGCCAACGATTTCTAAGATATCTGGTTCGTCGTCAACTAATAAAATCTTAGTTTGTGTTTTTTTCATAAATAGCAAAAATTGAGATTTTTATATCGAAACTTCTTCATTTAACATTCGATATTTCTTATTTCACAGGGTAAATATACTAACAAAAGAACCTTTAAAAAATGGTGTTAACCGTAATTTAATCTCGTAACAATTTGATAATCTTAACAACACAAAAACATAACAAGTCCGTAACATGGACTTTACAGCGCGGTTCTTTCTTTGCACCAAAATAATAAACACAACACTGAACAATGAAATTCAATTTAAGATTTCTCTTTATTGCATTATTTATCTGTACGATTTCGATCGCACAAAACAAAGGTACGATTTCTGGAGTTCTAACCGACAAAGATGCGAACAACCAATCTTTACCTTTTGCAAATGTACTCATTAAAGGTACGAATATTAACGCAAACACCGACGTTGATGGAAAATATTCCTTAAGCGTAAATCCAGGAAATTATACTTTAATTTTCAGTTTCCTTGGATATGAATCTGTAGAAGCTCCAGTTACCGTAAAAGCAAACGAAACTGTAGTGATCAATCAAGCTCTTACTTCTGGAAGTTACACACTTAAAGATGTAGTTGTACAAGCAACTGCTGTGAGCAAACAAAAAGAAACGGCTTTACTTTTAGAACAAAAAAATGCCGTAGACATTAAGCAAACTATCGGTGCACAAGAACTTTCTAGAAAAGGAGTTGGAGATGTTGCTGCCGCTGTAGCAAAAACATCTGGTGTTTCTAAACAAGAAGGAAGTAACAGCGTTTACGTTAGAGGTTTGGGTGACCGATACAACTCGACTTCGATGAACGGATTGCCAATTCCATCTAATGATCCACAAAGAAAAAATATTGCTCTAGATCTTTTCTCTACTGATATTGTTGAATATATTTCTATTGACAAATCATACGGAGCAAAAATGTATGGTGACTTTGCCGGAGGAAATGTAGATATCGTATCTAAAGATTACCGTGGAAAAGGAATGTTTGAAATCTCATTAGGATCAAAAGTGAACACTAATGCAGTATCAAATTCAAGCAATTTCTTATTACAACAAGGACCAAACAAATCTGGTTTTGTTTCTTACGGAGTTCCAAAAAATCCTTTAACTAGTTTTAGTTTTGAAAACAGCTTAAATCCTAAAAAAGAATCTCCATTTGGCGGAAACTTTAACCTAAAAGCAGGTAAAACTTTCAATATTGGCGAAGAAGGAAAATTAAGCCTTTTTGCTACTGCAGGATTTAGCAACGGTTACGAATACAGAGAAGGGCTTACTCAAAGTGTAAACGCTCAAGGTGCTTCATTGAAATCTTTCAACCAAGAAAAATTCACTTACAACACCAATACTACTGGAATGTTCAATGCTAACTACCGTTTGAACAAAAACCATAAAATTGGATACAACTTTTTATATGTTAACTCATCTGAGCAAACTAGAGATACTTACCTAGGAAGTGATCGTGATTTTGACAACTCTGACGCAAGTCTTCTAGTTCAAAGAGGTACGTTTACACAAAATACCGTAATGATCAATCAGCTTTTAGGAAACAGTAAAATAACTGATAAAATTGATATGGATTGGGGTGTTTCATACAATACTGTAAAAGGTAATATGCCAGACAGAACACAAAACAAAATGTTCTACAACCCAACAACTGATATTTACACACTTGCTCAAAGAACGACAACTGATAACCAGAGATATTTTCAAGATCTAACAGAAAATGAAGCTGCTGCGAATCTTGCTTTCTCTTACAAATTACAAAATGCAGATGGCGAGCAAAAAGGAAAAATTACTGCTGGTTATAATGGTAGATTTAAAAAACGTGAATTTGAAGCTATTCAATTCAACTTCAACATTAGCCAAGCTGGTCAAAACACAAGTGTAGATCCAAACAATTTAGATGCATTCTTCAACCAAACTAACTATAGCAATGGTTTATTCTCAACTTCTTCTTTTGCAGGAATGACTCCTCAAACTTATGACGGACAACAGGATATACATGCAGGTTTTGGTAATTTCGAATACAAATTTACAGATAAATTCAGCTCTGTTATTGGTGTGAGATACGAAAGAATCTCTCAAACAGTTAACTGGAGAACACAGCTTGATGCAGGTGGAGGAACAAATACTTTTGATAGAAACGAAGTTTTACCAAGTGCTATCTTAAAATATGAATTAAACGAAAAACAAAATCTACGTTTAGCAATTAGTAAAACGTACACATTGCCACAGTTTAAAGAACGTGCATTGTTTATTTATGAAGATGTAATGGAATCTGTAATTGGTAACCCAAGTTTATATCCTTCACAAAATTACAATCTTGATTTAAAATGGGAAATGTTCCCAAAAAGCGATGAGTTATTCTCTGTTACTGCTTTTGGAAAATACATCATGGACCCAATCAACCAAATCATTATTGCTTCTTCTACAAATGATATTTCTTTTGTTAATATCGGAGATACTGGTTATGCATATGGACTTGAGTTAGAAGCAAGAAAAAATATTTTTGAAATTGAAGGAGAATACACTAACAAGCTTTCTTTCGGATTCAATGCTTCTTTAATGAAAACACATCAAGACATCGATGCAGAAAAAGTTAGAGATGAAACAGACGGAAGATTAAACATCAATACTACAGACAGCAGTTCAGGATTTACTGGAGCTTCAGATTTGATTTTAAATGCTGATTTGTCTTACACTAAAAACTTTACAACCGATTCTGGAATTATGGCAACTCTAGCTTACAACCATTATTCTGACAAACTTTATGCAATTGGAAACGAAGGAAAAGGAAATTTAGTTGATAAAGCTATGGGAACTTTAGACCTTATATTAAAAACAAAATTGACTAAAAGCTTTGGAATTGATTTTGGAGCAAGAAACTTATTGAATCCACAATTCAAAAGAGTTCAAGAAAATGCAGGTGGAGACGTATTAGTATTCAACTACAAAAAAGGTCTGACATTCGGATTGGGAATGAACTACCAATTCTAAGAAACACACAGGAAATATTGAGTTATCAATTCCTTAACGTTAGAATAAAAAACACATAACAAATAGATGACAACGGCTTAACGTTGATTAAAGCTTAAGTTCTAATCTTTGCATAAACACAAACTAATTATTAAAGTAATGAAAAAAACAATTTCAACAATTTTCGGTTTAGCGGCATTATCGCTTGCAACACTTACAACATCTTGCTCAAGCGATGACAACAAAAACGACGGACCAAAATCTGATTTCGTAGTAGTAAGAGACAACTTACAAGGAGAAATCAACAGTGGTGAGGTAGTATTAGAATCTGGAACTTATAAACTAACAGGAAAATTAGTAGTTAAAAACACTGCTAAACTTACAATCAGACCTGGAGTTATCATCGAAGCAACTGCATTACCTTCTGATCAATTAGCAGCTGTAAGATATATCGCTGTAGCACAAGGAGGACAAATTGACGTTCAAGGAACTGCAACTAGCCCAGTTATCATGACTTCAGAAACAAAAAAACCAGCTGCTTGGGGTGGTTTAGTAATCTGTGGAAAAGCACCTATCAACAAAGGAGCTTCTGCTAGTGCTGAAGTTTCTGAATTAACTTACGGTGGAACTGACGCTAATGACAACTCTGGATCAATCAAATATTTAAGAATTGAGTACCCAGGTTTCTCTTACAGCAGTGATAAAGAATTCAACGGAGTTTCTTTCTTCGGAGTTGGAAAAGGAACTGTTGTTGACTATGTACAAGTTTACGAAAGTTCAGATGACGGATTCGAGTGGTTCGGTGGAACTGTAAACGCTAATCACTTAGTAGTTTCTAACAAAGATGCTACAGCTGTAGGTGATGATTTATTTGACTGGACTGAAGGATGGAATGGAACAGGAGAAAACTTCTACGGAATTAGAACTAACGCTGGTAACAGAGGTATCGAAGCTGATAACAACTCTAACAACCACTTAGCTACTCCAATTTCTTTCCCAACTATCAAAAACTTAACTCTAATTGGAGCTGGTGTTAATGATACAAGTGCAGAATCTCAAGCATTCAAATTAAGAGTTGGTACTAAAGGTAAATTTGACAACGTTGTATTAAAAGGTTGGAAAACTGGATTTGACGTTCAACACGACGAAAGCATCGGATACGCTGGAACTGATTTAATGGCTACTAATGTTAAATTCGAAGAAGTAACTCTTAAATCTAAATCTACAACTACTGCAGGAGTTGCTAATAACGACTTTACTAAAGTTTACACAGAATCTACAACTGCAACTGGAGCAGGAAACGGATCAGGAGTTCCTACTTGGACTGCTGGATGGACAAAAGGTCTATAATCTCGTAAAACATAAAACATTTAAAAACACTCTAATTTTATTAGGGTGTTTTTTTTTGAAACCTCTCGTTTTTATTGAGATCTTCCCTAATAACTTCGGAAACAAAATGTTAAAAACATCCTAAATCTTAGTGATGTTTTTTTTTGGCGTACTTTTTGTAATTTTTTTTGTATATTTACAATAACTAAAATATTGCGATGGCAAAAAACTACTTTTATATTACTTTCTTATTGGCTTTTTTCTTTACTGTAACCAACGCTTCAGCGCAGGACAGCAAGCAATTACCAAAGACTCAGGAGATGACTTCAATTGAGGGACTTAGCTTGTACCCTAACCCTGTTACTAATGGAAAAGTCTATATCTCTACTAAAAACGATTTAGAGAAGGAAATTATTGTGTTTGATATTTTAGGAAAAAAAGTACTGCAAGCACATTTGGCCTCAAGAGAATTAAACGTCTCTGAATTGCCTCCAGGAGTCTACATCATTAAAATCAATGAACAAAACGCATCGGCAACCCGAAAACTCATTATAAGATAAAAGCTCCTTTTGGAGCTTTTTTTAGTTTTCAGTCGCAGTGACAGTTTTCAGTTATATAGTTTGTCGAGAACCGAGACTGAAAACTGAGACTGAAAACCGAGACTGAAAACCGAGACTGAAAACCGAGACTGAAAACCGAGACTGAAAACCGAGACTGAAAACCGAGACTGAAAACTGAGACTGAAAACTGAGACTGAAAACTGAGACTGAAAACCGAGACTGAAAACTGAGACTGAAAACTGAGACTGAAAACCGAGACCGAAAACTAAAAAAAAGTATCTTTGCAAAAAAAAGTTTTGATCACAGCCAACGATATATTTACCATTTCTAGTCAGAAACAATTTGAGAAAATAGCACTAAAAGTGTTTCGTTTTCAGCACGAGAATAATAAAGTTTACCGCGATTTCTGTGATTTTTTAAAAGTGAATCCGCAACAGGTAAAATCTTTGCAGCAAATTCCTTTTCTACCTATTCAATTTTTCAAAAGTCACGATGTAGTTTCTAATACAGATCCTACACAAGTTACTTTTACAAGTAGTGGAACTACCGGAATGATTACAAGCCGACATTTAGTGACCGATATTTCCCTATACGAGGAAAGTTACCGCAAAGGATTTTCTCAATTTTACGGCAACATCGAAGATTACGTTGTTTTAGCTCTTTTACCGTCTTATTTAGAACGAGAAGGCTCTTCGTTAATTTACATGGTAGAAGATTTAATAAAACTCTCTAATCAGCCTGAAAGCGGGTTTTATTTACACAATCATGACGACTTAATCAAAAAACTTCTGGAATTAGATGAAGCCGGTCAAAATGTAATCTTAATTGGTGTGACTTACGCTCTTTTAGATTTAATCGAAAAACATTCTTTCAACCTTCAAAACACCATTATTATGGAAACTGGTGGAATGAAAGGAAAACGTAAAGAAATGATTCGTGAAGAATTGCACGAACAACTTTGCAAAGGTTTTGGCGTTTCTTCCATTCATTCAGAATACGGAATGACCGAACTTTTAGCACAGGCGTATTCTTTAGGCGAAGGTGTTTTCGAATGTCCTTCTTGGATGAATATCTTAATTCGTGATCCGGAAGATGCACTTACTTATGTCGACAACGGAAAGACAGGCGGAATCAATGTTATCGATCTAGCTAATATCAATTCTTGTTCTTTTATTGCCACACAAGATTTAGGCAAAAAATATCCCAACAACTCTTTCGAAGTATTAGGACGTTTTGATAATTCTGATATTCGTGGTTGTAATTTGATGGTGCTTTAATTTGGTTTAACCGTTGATTGGGTTAATCGTTTAATCGGTCTTTTTGTTTAACCGTTAATTCGGTTAATCGTTCACAATCTCAAAAAAATAAATCACTCGGTTTATTAAATATATTTAATAAAAAACCCAATATTCTTTCGAACATTGGGTTTTTATATTTTAAGTTTAAAGTCTCTCTGTCGATTAAACAATTAACCGATTAAACAGTTAAACAACTCTTATCACAAAGTAATTTTTCTTTCCGCTTTGCAGCAACACAAACTGATTATTAATTAAATCATTTGCAGTCAGCACAAAATCTTCTTTAATTTTTTCTCTGTTTACAGAGATAGAATTTGCAGTTAACGCTCTTCTCGCTTCTCCGTTAGATTTAAAGAAACCGGTTTTTTCATTTAAAACCGTAATAATCTCCAATCCGTTTTCTAAATCAGCTTTTGCGATTTCAGCTTGAGGAACTCCATCGAAAACTTCTAAGAAAGTAGCCTCATCCAATTTTTTCAAATCTTCTGCAGTAGAATTTCCAAACAAAATATTCGAAGCCTGAATTGCTTTTTCTAATTCTTCTCTATTATGAACAAAAACAGTAATTTCTTCTGCTAATTTCTTTTGTAAAACTCTTAAATGCGGAGCTGTTTTATGCTCTTCAATTAATGCATCAATTGTATCTTTATCCAAGAAAGTAAAGATTTTAATATATTTCTCAGCATCAACATCAGTAGTGTTTACCCAAAATTGGTAAAATTTGTAAACAGAAGTTTTATCAGCATCCAACCAAACGTTTCCACCTTCCGATTTTCCGAATTTAGATCCGTCAGCTTTTGTAATTAATGGAGTTGTTAAAGCATACGCTTTTGCGTTTTCTCCACCCATTCTACGTACCAATTCTGTTCCCGTGGTAATATTACCCCATTGGTCAGAACCTCCCATTTGCAAAACGCAATTGTTGTTTTTATATAAATGATAAAAATCGTAACCTTGAATCAATTGGTATGTAAACTCTGTAAAAGACATTCCCTCACCTTCACCGCTAAATCTCTTTTTTACAGAATCTTTAGCCATCATATAATTTACGGTGATTCTTTTTCCAACTTCACGCGCAAAATCGATAAAAGAGAAATTTTTCATCCAATCGTAGTTATTTACCATTACTGGCGCATTAACTTCAGTTGAATTAAAATCTAAGAAACGAGACAAAACACTTTTGATTCCCGCTACGTTTTTAGCCAAAGCTTCTTCATCAAGCAAGTTTCTTTCATCAGATTTACCAGAAGGATCACCGATCATTCCTGTTGCTCCACCAACTAAAGCAATCGGTCTGTGCCCGAAATTCTTTAGGTGAACCAATAAAATAATCTGAACCATGCTTCCGATATGCAGTGAATCTGCCGTTGGATCAAAACCAATATACGCAGCGGTAGCTTCTTTTAGTAATTGTTCTTCCGTTCCAGGCATACTATCATGATATAACCCGCGCCATTTTAATTCTTCAACTAGATTCTTCATTTTTTTCTAAAATAATTTGCGCAAATATAATCAATGGCAATGGCAATGTCAAAAAAACAATATCAATATCAATGACAATGACAAAAGACAATTTCAAAAAATAATAAAAACTTAGAACCTTAGTATCTCAGAATCTTAGTATCTTAAAAAAACCTTTGCAACTTTGTCCCTCTGCCACTTTGCACCTTAAAAGCAAAAACTTATCTTTACAAAATGGTATTAGTAACTGGAGGAACTGGTTTAGTCGGCGCGCATTTATTACTTCATTTAATTGAAAATGGAGAAAATGTTCGGGCAATTTACAGAAGCGAAAACAATATTCAGAAAACTAAATCGGTTTTTGATTTCTATAAAAAAACAGATTTGTTTGAAAAAATCAATTGGCTTGAAGCTGATATTTTAGACGTTCCTTCGCTTGAAAATGCTTTTATCGATATTACTCACGTTTACCATTGCGCCGCTCTAATTTCATTCGACCCAAAAGAAGAGGAGAAACTTAGAAAAACCAATATTGAAGGAACGGCCAATATGGTCAATTTTTCGATTGCAAAAAGCGTTCAAAAGTTTTGCTTCATCAGTTCAATTGCCGCATTAGGCGACATTGCTTCTCACGAAACTCATATTACTGAAGAAACGGAATGGAATCCTGAAAAACCACACAGTGATTATGCCATCTCTAAATATGGAGCCGAAATGGAAGTTTGGCGCGCACAACAAGAAGGTTTAAATGTAATTATTGTAAATCCCGGAGTTATATTAGGCCCCATTCCTATGATGGATGTTTTTGAACAAGGAAGCAATGAAGTTTATAAAAAAGTTTCCAAAGGATTATCATTTTACACACTCGGAAACACAGGTTTCATTTCTATTGGTGATGTTGTAAAAACAACTTTTCAATTAATGAAAAGCGAAATCAAAAACGAACGCTTCACACTTATTGCTGACAATATTGTTTTCAGAGACATTTTGAACACAATTGCAGATACTTTAAAAGCAAAAAGGCCGCATATTCATGCAAAACCTTTTTTCATGAACTTTCTATGGATTTCAGATGCCCTATTTTCAACCATATTTTTCAGAAAAAGAAGCATTACCAAAGCAACGGCAAAAGCTTCTTACTCGACAAATTTATATAGTAATGAAAAAATAAAAACCGCTCTAGGAACGGTTTTTAGTGATATTCATCAATATATTAAAGATAGTTCTAAACTATAATTATCTTCTTTGCTGCATTTGAATTCTTTTTATAGAATCAATATTAATTTTTCTGGCAACTTTTTTTACAGAGTCTTTCGAGTCTTCTTTCAATTCCTGTTTTAAAGTATTCTTTTTCGCTTTAGCTGCTTTTTTTTCGTCAATTTTAGCCAAAGAATCTGCTGCTCTCTGATTCACAGCTATCTTTTTGTTTACTTCATCAAACATATCTTTATAATTATCGTAATCTGAAGCATAATAAATATTATTCTGAGCAAACTGAAGACTGTCTACTTTATATTTTCTGAGAATAAATTTTGTAACGTCACCGTCTACCGAATCTAAAGACAAAGGTTTTTGATATCTTATGGCCTCCAAAATTGATAAATCATACATAATATCAACCATCTTTTCTCTGTCAATAAGTTTTTCAGGCTTTTTTACAAGTTCTTTTTTACAACTTACAGAAAGAAACAAAACCAATATTATTACTATAAAATTCTTCATAGCCGCTTTTTATCTGTCAAACAATAATCTTTTTCCTGCTCTGGTATCTTTTACTTTAAAATTATTATAAACCAGTTCTCCATTCACAAAAGTGTGCGTAATTCTCGATTTGAAAGTAAAATTTTCAAAAGGAGACCATCCGCATTTGTATAATATATTATCCGGTTTTACACTCCAAGGCAAACTTGGATTCACAATTACTAAATCGGCGTGGTAACCTTCTCTAATAAAACCTCTTTTCTCTATTTTAAAAATCTTAGCTGGATTATGACACATTTTCTCCACAATTTTCTCGACACTGATTTTACCTTGATGATGTGCTTCAAACATTGCTACAACCGCATGCTGAACCAAAGGTCCTCCAGAAGGCGCATTCAAATAAGATTGCATTTTTTCTTCTTTTGTATGAGGTGCGTGATCTGTTGCAATAACATCAATTCGCCCGTCATTTAATGCCTTCCAAAGTTCTGCACGATCTTCTGCAGTTTTAACCGCAGGATTCCATTTAATGAAGTTTCCTTTTGTTTTATAATCTTCATTTGTAAACCAAAGATGGTGTACACAAACCTCAGCAGTAATTTTTTTATCTTCTAATGGGATCTTATTGGTAAATAATTCCATTTCTTTTGCAGTAGAAAGATGGAAAATATGCAATCTAGCGCCCGTTCTTTTTGCCAAAGCCACTGCTTTTGAAGAAGAAATATAACAAGCCTCTGCACTTCTGATTAAATTGTGTGCCGTCACCGGAACGTCATCACCATATTGCTCTTTAAAAGCGGCAAGATTATTTTTAATTGTCTCTTCATCTTCACAGTGAACCGCAATTAACATTGGTGTACTTGAGAAGATTTTTTCTAAAGTCTCTTCTCTGTCAACCAACATATTTCCTGTTGATGAACCTAAGAAAATCTTGATTCCAGCAACATTTTTCGGATTTGTTTTTAAAACTTCCTCCAAGTTATCATTTGTCGCTCCCATCATAAACGAATAATTCGCAAATGATTTTTCAGCGGCGATATCATATTTATCTTGTAAAATTTCCTGCGTTACTGCATTAGGAACCGTATTGGGTTGCTCGATAAAAGAAGTAATTCCGCCCGCAACTGCTGCACGCGATTCCGATTCTATATCGCCTTTATGAGTCAATCCAGGCTCTCTAAAATGCACTTGATCATCAATTGCACCAGGCATTAAGTAGTTTCCTTCTGCATCGATCACAATACAATCTGATGTTTTTAATGAAATACTATCGGCAATTTCAACGATCAAATCGTTTTCAATTAAAACATCACCTTCAAAAATTGTCCCTTCGTTTACAATTTTGGCATTTTTTATTAAAATCCTGTTCATTCTGGTTGGTTTATAATGAATTGACTAATTTTCTTAATCTTAGCGAAATTACTCCAAGTATAGCTTCTTTAATAATGGCATTACTCATTTTAGAAACTCCTTTTGTTCGGTCTGTAAAAATAATTGGGACTTCTGTAATTTGAAATTTACCGCAATAGGTTCTGTATTTCATTTCAATTTGAAACGCATATCCGACAAATTTTATTTTATTCAAATTGATTTTCTCCAGCACTTCTCTTTTGTAACATACAAAACCTGCAGTTGCATCATGAATTTTCATGCCGGTGATAAATTTAACATAAACAGATGCAAAATAAGACATCAAAACCCTACTCAATGGCCAGTTGACCACATTTACGCCGGTAACATAACGCGATCCGATAGCTAAATCGGCTCCCCCAAAATGACAAGCATCATATAATTTTTCTAAATCATTCGGGTTATGAGAAAAGTCGGCATCCATTTCAAAAATAAATTGATACTCGCGCTCCAAAGCCCATTTAAAGCCGTGAACATAAGCAGTTCCTAATCCTGATTTTTTAGCTCTTTGTTCTAAAAAAAGTTTTCCCGGAAACTCTTCCTGTAACGCAATTACTTTATTTGCGGTATGATCTGGAGAGTTATCATCAATAATCAGCAGATGAAAAGATTTATGCTGTGAAAGTACTGCTCTTACGATACTTTCTATATTTTCAATTTCGTTATAAGTGGGAATTATGACAATACTATCATTCATTTTTTCATGGTAATTTCACCGCAAAAGTAAACTTTTTATAGCATTTGATTCATAATAAATATATAATAAAACTATTGCATCAAAAAATTGCTAATTTTGTAACGCTATGATTGAACAACTTCATCCTCGAATTCTGGAAAACAAAGACTGGGCAACGCTTTTATTTGTGCTGACCTTTGCTGTTGTTGCCATGACGAAATCTGCTTACGAAACAAGATTCAGTGAGTTTAGTAAACTTATTTTTTCTGATAAATACGCTAAGATTTATCGCGACAATAATCATTTAAAAAGCAGCTTTACAGTTGGTTTGTTTTTTGTACAAATTATTTCGTATGCATTCTTCATATTGCTTACGATGAATATTTTTGGTCACGCATCAAAAACAGACTGGATTTTATTTATTCAGATTGCTACTTTCCTACTTTATTTCATTTTAGGAAAATATTTAATTGAAAAAATTGTAGCGACTTCCTTCAATATTGATGAATTTGTAGAGTTATTTAACTTACAAAAAGTGACGTATCGAACTTATATTGGCGTTTTAATTCTTCCGATTAACGCTATTTTGTTCTATTACAGCAATATTTCACAAATTGTACCCCTAGTAATCATAGGCATTTCGCTGTGTATTAGCGTATACTCTTACTTTATTTCAATTAAAACATATCAAAACGTAATTATCGGTAAGTTATTTTATTTTATTTTGTATCTTTGCGCTCTTGAAATAGCCCCTTATTATTTTCTTTATTATTGGATAACAAAAGGGAGTGCTTAGAAAATGTTTATAATATGAAAGTGAAAACAATTTTGGTGTCACAGCCTGAACCTAAAGTGGAGAATTCTCCTTACTTTGAGCTCCAACAAAAACACAAAATAAAAATTGATTTCAGACCATTTATTCATGTGGAAGGGGTTAGCGCAAAAGAGATTCGATTACAAAAAATCGATCTTAATCATTACACTGCGATCATTTTAACAAGTCGAAATGCTGTAGATCATTTTTTTAGAGTTGCTGATGAAATGCGTTACAAAGTTCCTGAAGGATTGAAATATTTCTGTCAATCTGAAGCTGTTGCGTTTTACCTTCAAAAGTATGTTGTGTATAGAAAACGTAAAATTTACGTTGGGGCAAAAGATTTTGCAGATTTATCTCCGCTAATTAAGAAGTACAAAGACGAGAAGTTTTTACTTCCAGCATCTGACCAGTTAAACGCAGATGCTCCTGTAACATTAAACAGTCTAAAAGTAGATTGGGCGCAAGCTATTTTTTACAGAACCGTAATGAGTGATTTATCTGATTTAGCAGACGTTTATTATGACGTTTTGGCTTTCTTCAGTCCAACCGGAATCAAATCATTGTTTAAAAACTTCCCAGATTTTAAACAAAATGATACCAGAATTGCTGTTTTCGGAAGCACAACTCAGAAAGAAGCTTTAGATCATGGTTTAAGAATAGATATTCTTGCTCCAACTCCTGAAACTCCTTCTATGACAATGGCTTTAGAAAAATACGTTGCAGAAGCAAACAAAGGAAAATAACCTAACCAAGAGGAAAAAATATACAAGTTTTAAAATTCCAAATTCCAACTTAATCAATTGGGATTTGGAATTTTTTGTTTTACAAATAATCAAAATGTAAAATTTGGAATTTGGAATTTAAGTATTGGAATTTTTTGTTTTACAAATAATCAAAATGTAAAATTTGGAATTTGGAATTTAAGTATTGGAATTTTCTTTTCCACAGCATTTTAACTACATTTGATTTCTATTGCAAACCCAAATCGCAAAAAACAGTTTCAAATTGTAAGTTATGAAAATCAACTCCCTATTAATTGAAATTGACGGAATCGACAAAGAAATTCTTCGTTATTTAATGGATGACGCCCGAAAACCAATTTTACAAATCGCTAATAAAATCGGAATTTCAGGTGCCGCTATTCACCAGCGACTAAAAAAACTGGAACAATCTGGCGTTATTTCAGGTTCGAAGTTTACAGTCAATCCGAAAGTTCTAGGATACAATACTATGGCTTTTGTGGGAGTTTATCTAGATAAAGCTTCTCGAAATTCTGAAGCTGTAAAAGATTTAAAGAAAATTCCAGAGGTTTTAGAATGCCATTATACCACAGGAAACTGGTCCGTTTTAATCAAAATCATTTGTCGCGACAACGAACATTTGATGCAGCTTTTAAATACTAAAATTCAAGCTATTGAAGGAGTTTCAAGAACAGAAACGTTTATTTCATTAGACCAGCAGATTGATAGACAGATTCAACTTTAGAATTAGAAAATGTGGCAATTCGATAATCTATTCAATTAGAAAATCCGGCAATTTGATAATTAGATAATTCCTAAAAAATAAAAAGCCCGACAGGTTTAAAAATCTGTCGGGTTTGCTATAAATTATCTAATTGACTAATTATCTCAATTAACTAATTAGTTCCTCCTGCTACCTGAATAAATCGATATATAGTACAACAACGTTGCTATAGATCCGATTGCGGCAACCACATATGTTCTTGCTGCCCATTTTAAAGCATCTTTTGCTCCTGCCTGTTCTTCTTGTGTGAGCATGTGCTTATTTTCTAGCCATGCCAAAGCACGGTTACTTGCATCGTACTCTACAGGAAGCGTAATAATCGAAAACAAAGTTGTTGCTGCAAAAACGATAATTCCCACCAATAATAATTGAGGAAAAACTTTAATCATCAGAATTCCGGCAATTAAAATCCATTGCACATAGTTTGAAGCAACACTTACAATTGGCACCAATTTAGAACGCATTGTCAGCCACTCGTAGCCAATTGCATGTTGAACTGCGTGCCCGCATTCGTGCGCTGCAACTGCTGCCGCAGCTGCGTTACGATGACTGTAAACCGCTTCACTTAAATTTACCGTTTTATCTGAAGGATTATAATGATCGGTTAACTGACCTGGTGTTGAAATAACACGAACATCAGTAATTCCGTTATCTGCAAGCATTTTTTCAGCGATTTCGGCACCGCTCATTCCGTTTCTTAATTGTAATTTAGAGTACAATTCAAATTTACTCTTTAGCTGAGAACTTACCAGCCAGCTGAACAACATAATAGCTCCAGCAATAATTAGATATCCAGATCCCATGTTTTTTACGTTTTTAGATTGATTTTTAAATTTACAAAAGAAACCTCAAATTACGAACCATTTTAACAAAATGCCATTTTGACATTTTTTTTTCCGAATTTGTATCAGTTCAGCATGTTATTTTTCAATAAAAAAGCGATTAATTCTGCCACATTTTTCATTTTGTATTTCTGAAGGATATTTCGGCGATGCGTTTGTACCGTCAGAAAACTCAAAAACAGATTATCAGCAATTTCCTGAGTCGATTTTCCTTGCGAAAGCAATAGGGCAATATCTCGTTCTCTTCTACTTAATCCCGGAATTCGCTCTAAATCTTCAGACAAAGGCTGACTGATTATTGTCTTTACTTCTTCACTAAAAACAATTTCGCCGTCGATGGCTTTATAAATACAATCTTTAAATTCATCAAAAGAAGCATTTTTAAGGATATAACCGTTTCCGCCATTCTGAATAAACTGCATCACAAGACTTCTTTCAGACTGACTGCTCATTCCGATAATTACGATTTTAGGATGTTTCTGTTTAATTGTTTTACAAAGATCGACTCCGTTTATAATCGGAAGAAAAATATCCATTAAAATCAAGTCTACTTTATTATCCTCGATGTAATCCAAAAGTGCCACACCAGACTCAAATTTCTCTACAATTTCAATATTTTCTAAATCGGTCAGCAAACCTGCAATACCCGAAATTACAATCGGGTGATCGTCTACTATAACTGTTCTGTATCTCATGATTTAACTTAGGGTTATACTTTCAATTCTATATAAGTAGAAGTTCCTTTATTTGGAATTGAATCAATTTCTAATTTTCCGTTCAAAAAAGCCACACGATTTTTAATATTCCTCAAACCCATTCCATCTCTTTTTTCAGCATGTTTAACATTAAACCCAACACCATTATCTTCCACCGTAATAAAAAACACATCTTTATTCTGCGAGCAGGAAACCAAGATTTGAGAAGCTTTGGCATATTTTAAAGCATTATTCAAAAGTTCCTGAATAATTCTATAAATCATAATTTTGATATGCTGAGGAAAGCTAGATTTTTTAATCAGATATTGAAATTCGATGATGGTTTCTGAAGTAGAATGCGAGGCACATAAATCTTTTAAAGCATGTTCGAGTCCTAATTTCATTAAACTTTCAGGCATTAAATTTTGCGAAATATTACGAAGCTCTTTAATCGAATCATTTAGCATTCCGTTGATATTGGGGCTGATTTCCTTATTTTCCCGATCAGCCAAATTCAGGTGCATTTTCAAACCAGAAAGCATACTTCCAAGTCCGTCGTGCAATTCTCTTGCAATTCTTTTTCTCTCAATTTCTTCTCCTTCAATTAAAGCATTTGAAATGGATAATTTCTGCTGATTTTCAAGAGCCGATAATTCTTGTTTATGATTTACCTCTTTTTGAAAACTCAGTTTCTTTTGATAATTGCTGTATAGCCACAAAAACAAAACCGTCAAAAACAATAAAAACGAAAGCACAGCCAAAAGCATCGAATTCAATCTGTCGTTATTACCTTGTAAAACCGCTTTTTCATTCTCTGACTGAAGCAAATTAATTTTCCTCTCGCTTTCTGCTTTTTTATACTTTGCTTCGAGCTCTACAATTTCACTTTTTAATTTCGCATCGGTAAGACTATCATTGATAACATTGTATTTATTGGAATAGAAATAGGCCTTTGGAAATTCTTTTGTCGCATTATAAACTTTAGACAATTCCTTGTAATAATTCTTTTTATCTACAATAAACGGCGTTTTTGCTATTAGATATTCCAAATTACTCTTTGCTTTATCGTAATTTTTAAGCTTAAAAAGCACTTCATATTCAGCAAATTTTAATCGGTTTAAAGCAATGGCATTTTGATGATTTTCGGCAGATTTAATTCCTTTTCCAAAACTCACCAATGCTTCACTGTGTTTATTCTGTTTGGCAAAATAAATTCCTTCCGAATAAAAATAAGAATCATTTAAGTTCGATTCTGGATATTTCTCTAAAGTAGCATACGCTTTATCTAGAATTTCTTTAGCATCATAAAAGTGCTTCAATTCCACTAAATTTTCCGCATTTATAATATAGGTTTCCATCTTAGACTCTGCTAAAGTTGCAGACTTCTTGGTGGTATTTTCAATATATTTTTGCGCTTGATCCAGATATTCTGCAGCTTTTTCGCGCTCGTTATTGTTCATGAATATAATGGCGACTGCTTTATTTAACGCACTGATGAGCTCATAATCTCCACTTTTTTTCGCAATCGGAATTGCCTCGTTTACCAGCAGTTTCATATAAGCATTTTCATTATTCTTGCGTTGCTGCATAATCCCATAATTCTGAAGAATGACAGCACGAAGTTTATAAGCTTCTTTATTACGATACTTTTTCAATTTGGTATTAGCTTCGAGCAAAGCTTTTTCAAAACCTTCCACATCACCTTTTACAAGAAAATCAGAGGCGTTATAAAAAATAGAAGCATCTTTCAAAAAAGGAAACTTCATTTTTAATCTATTCGCTTGCTGTAAATATTCTTTAGAACTTTTCGCATCCTGCGCCATTAAGAATAGCTTAGACAATCTGAAACTATTCAAACTTTTAACACTATCCGATTTAGTATTTTTTGTGATTTTCACAATGCTGTCAATATACACAGTATCGTCATCTAATGAAAGAATTACCTGAGAATTGGCAATTGCAGAGAAAAGTAAAAAAAACAGTAAGGCTTGGATTTTATTCATAAATATGGGGCATTTACTCAAAGTTATTAAAGCTTAATGACTTTCGAAACAAAAAAGAGCTCTTTTACCTGAAATCAGGTAAAAAAAAATACATTTTATCAGGTATTGTACTCCGCTTTATAAGCTTCTAACTTTGTTTTAATCAGATTTTAAATATAAATAATTAAAGATTTTACTCATGAAAACACAATTGAAACAAATAATGCTAATGCTGACACTTGTATTTACATTTGCTTCTTGCAGCAGCGATGACGATGATAAAGGCGCAACTAACTCAAGAGCTGTTAAATATGAAGTAACAGGAAACTTTTCTGGACAGATGGATGCTGTTTATATGGAGTCTGGAGATTCTGGACAAAGTGTAGATATCACCAAATTACCTTGGACTAAAGAATTTACTGCTGCTTCAGGTACTACTGGCGCTGCAGTCCAAGTTTCAGGGCATGGAGGTGTTGTTGATCAAACTTTAACTGTGAAAATTTACATTGGAGGAAAATTAGAAAAGGAAACAACTGCGAAAGCAAAAAGTGACGGAACAATCGTTGCAATTCCTGGAACTTATATATTTCCTCTATAATATTAAAGATTAGGATTTAATTTTTTTGTTTTTGGTAAAAGAAAGCTTCGTAATTATTTACGGAGCTTCTTTATTTTATCTTATTGCCTAAAGGTGACATATTTCTTCGAATTCCATTTTGCGATTTATTTTGCTCGCAAAGGCTCTAAGTCACAAAATTTTTTCTCAATATTGTCAGTCTGAGCGAAGTCGAAGACCCGCAATCTAAATCGCCAATCTTTGTAGCGCTGATTCGGGTAATTTTCCGCCACGAATTCACGAATTAATTGAACAAAAATTCGTGAATTCGTGGCGGAAAAAATATTACACAAAAAACAAATCCCAAACTCCAACAAAATTGGAATTTGGGATTTTAAATATTTGAAATTTAAATATTAACCAACAAGGTTAATTATTTTGCCAGGAACAATAATCACTTTATTTGGCGTTCTACCGTCTAATTGTTTTTGCGTTCTTTCGTCTTTCATTACAATTTCTTCGATTTGTTCTTTGGTTAAATCCAAAGGCAACTCGATGGTGAAACGCATTTTTCCGTTGAAAGAAACTGGATATTCTTTATTGGTTTCAACCAAATGTTTTTCTTCAAAAATTGGGAACGCAACATCAGAAATTGAAGTTGTGTGCCCTAATTGCGACCATAATTCTTCTGCAATATGAGGAGCATAAGGCGAAACCAAAATTGCTAAAGGTTCTAAAATCGCTCTTGAATGGCAATTTTGAGAAGACAATTCGTTTACGCAAATCATAAACTGAGAAACCGAAGAATTGAAAGAGAAATTCTCGATATCTTCCGCTACTTTTTTGATTGTTTTATGCAACGATTTCAAATTGTCTTTTGTTGGTTCGTCGTTGTTTACGATTAAGCCATTATCATCAAAATACAATCTCCATAATTTTTTAAGGAAACCAAAAACTCCCGAAATTCCGGCTGTATTCCAAGGTTTTGCCTGCTCTAATGGACCTAAGAACATTTCGTATAAACGTAATGTATCAGCACCGTATTCTGCACAAATATCATCTGGCGTTACCACATTATAGTATGATTTTGACATTTTTTCAACCTCACGACCTACAATGTATTTTCCGTTTTCATCAAAGATAAATTCAGCTGTATTGAAATCTTCTCTCCAAGCTTTGAACTTTTCGATATTTAATTCATCCGAAGAATTAACAAAATTAACGTCAACGCGAATTGGCTGTACTTTTTGATCTGCAATTTTATTTTTAGACACAAAAGTATTAGTTCCTTCTAATCTGTAAACATAAGCCGTTGTTCCCAAAATCATTCCCTGATTAATCAGTTTTTTGAATGGTTCTTCGGTTGGAGCTAAACCTTTATCTTTCAAGAATTTGTTCCAGAAACGAGAATACAATAAGTGACCCGTTGCGTGCTCACTTCCTCCAATGTATAAATCTACACTTTCCCAATATTTCAAAGCTTCTTTAGATGCAAATTCATTTTCATTATGCGCATCCATGTAACGCATCCAATACCATGAACTTCCCGCCCAACCTGGCATGGTGTTTAATTCTAAAGGAAAAATCGAAACATTGTCTACTAAATCTGTATTGACAACTTTATTTTGTTTGGTATCCCAAGCCCAAACTGCAGCGTTTCCTAATGGAGGCAAACCGTCTTCAGTTGGTAAATACTTCTCTACTTCTGGTAAAATAATTGGCAAATGTTGCGCATCAATCATTTTTGGAAGTCCATTCACATAATAAACCGGGAATGGCTCACCCCAATAACGCTGACGAGAGAAAACAGCATCACGCAAACGGTAGTTGGTTTTTCCAGTTCCCTGACCAATTTCCTCCAATTTTTCGATTGCTTTTTTAGTTCCCTCTTTATAATTTAATCCGTTTAAGAAATCAGAATTTGCGATTTCAACGTTGTCTTTAGAACCGTAAGCTGCTTCAGAAATATCAACATTGGCAAAAATGTTTTTAATTTCCTGCATTCCGTTCTGACCTTTAAAGAAATTAGCAAAAGCATAATCTCTTTCGTCACCGCAAGGAACCGCCATAACCGCTCCTGTTCCGTAACCTGCCAAAACATAATCTCCAATCCAAACCGGAATTGGTTCTTTTGTAAATGGATGCTCAGCATAAGCTCCTGTAAATGCACCAGAAATCGTTTTTACATCGGCCATACGCTCGCGTTCAGAACGTTTAGACGTTTTTTCGATATAGGCTTCAACTTCTGCTTTTTGCTCTGGAGTTGTAATTTTAGCAACCAAATCGTGTTCTGGCGCTAAAGTCATAAATGTCACTCCGAAGATTGTATCAGGGCGAGTTGTGAAAACTTCAATAAAATTTGTTTCAGGTTTCACGTTTAAAGTTTTCCCACTTTCCGCATCAACCTGTGACTTGGAACTTGAAACTTGAAACTTAACTAAAGCACCAACCGATTTACCAATCCAGTTTCTTTGCGATTCTTTGATCGATTCACTCCAATCGATATCATTTAAACCATCAAGCAAACGTTCGGCATAAGCAGAAATTCGCATGCTCCATTGTGTCATTTTTTTACGAATAACCGGGAATCCTCCACGCTCAGAAACTCCATTTACGATTTCGTCATTTGCCAAAACAGTTCCTAAACCTGGACACCAGTTTACTTCTGTTTCTGCCAAGTAAGTCAATCTGTATTGTAAAAGAATTTGTTCTTTACGATCTTCTGAATAAGAATTCCATTCGTCAGCTGTAAAAATTGCTACATTATCATCGCAAACAGCTTCTACCAATTCATTTCCACTTTCTTCAAAAACAACTACAAGCTCTGAAATATCAAATGCTTTTCCTTGTTTTTTGCAGTACCAAGAATTGAATAATTGGATAAAAATCCACTGAGTATGTTTGTAATAATCAGGATTTGATGTACGAACTTCACGTCCCCAATCAAAAGAAAATCCGATTTTATCTAATTGTTTTCTATAACCAGCAATTTGTTTTCCTTCTTTATCAACTCCTCCGTCAATATTTACGCGAGTTGTATCTTCCGGACGTTGACCTGTCTGAATTGCATATTGCTCAGCTGGTAATCCGAAACTATCATATCCCATTGGATGCAAAACATTGAATCCTTGGTGTCTTTTGAAACGAGAATACACATCTGAAGCAATATAACCAAGAGGATGCCCAACATGCAGTCCTGCTCCTGATGGATAAGGAAACATGTCTAAAACATAATGCTTCGGTTTTTCAGAATTGTTTTTGGCAGCAAAAGTTTGATTTTCTGCCCAATACTTCTGCCATTTGGCGTCTATTTCGTTTGGATTGTATTTCATTTTTAAGTGACTAAGATTCTAAGTGACTAAGGTTCTAAGCTTTTCACTAAATTAATTATGCCGCAAATTTACATTTATTGTGGCTTGTTCCAAAGCTATTTCTCTGACAAACAAATAATTTTACTTATTACGTATTCTTAGTTAAGTAAAAACACGTATTATTGTGATTAAAAAATACTTATTTACTACTGAGTCTATGTCTGAAAATAAGAAATATAAAGTTGAAGTCCGCGTTTGGATTGAAGGAACTGACGGCGCTTTTCTTGGAATTGGTAAAATCTGGCTTCTAGAAAATATTCAAAAAACGGGATCGATCACTAATGCTGCAAAAGAAATGAAAATGGCCTATCGACAAGCTTGGCAATTGGTTCAAGAAATGAATGAGCGTGCCGAATCTCCTCTGGTTGAAAAACTTTTAGGCGGAAAAGGTGGTGGTGGCGCGCGATTAACTGAAGCTGGCGAAAGAGCTATTGCTGTTTTTTATGAAGTTGAAAAACGAATTAAGGAATTTGCTCAGAAAGAAACTCAGAATTTGAAATTTTAAAAGGTTAACTGTGAGAAAATTTAACCGCAAAGCACGCAAAGATTTACGCAAAGAAACGCAAAGTTCTTTATAATTTAAATTTAAGCAAAGCTTTATCTACACTCAGCTTTGCGAACTTAATATTTAGATCTTACTTGCACTCAAAAAAGAAACTTTGCGTGCTTTGCATTAAAAATTCACTAACTTTTGTTACACTAAGATTTGCAAACTTTGCGTTAATAACATTAAACGTTAAAAAATCTTTGCGTTCTTTGCGATTAAATTCCAACAAGAATCAACTTTTTATTTGATATCTAATTGTACATTTATAGTATAAAAGTTCGTTAATAACTTTAAATAAAGAAATTCTTTATTATTTTTACCACATAATTTAAGCAGACTATGAGTTCTAACTTTGATAAATTTCAAAAGCGCAGGTTAATTTCCTCTTATTTTTCGGTAGTATTAAGTGTTTTTCTAGTATTATTCCTTTTGGGAGTGCTAGGATTATTCATCATTAATTCTAAAAACTTGGCAGATGATTTTAAAGAAAAAATCGCCATGACCGTTTTCTTTAAAAATGAAGCAAATGACAGCGTTGTTAAAGCATTTAATACAGAATTAAAAAGAGCACCGTTTGCGCTTTCTTATGTTTATGTTTCTAAAGAAAAAGCAGCTAAAGAACATACCGATATTATCGGAGAAGATTTCTTGACCTTTTTAGGAGAAAACCCATTATTGAACTCCTACGACATTCACTTAAAAGCTGATTATGTTGAAAGAGACAGTATCGTTAAAATCGAAAACCGTTTCCGTAAAAATGCGATGGTTTCAGATATTGTTTACGATAAACAATTGGTAAATCTGGTAAATGACAACATCAGAAAAGTAAGTATGTGGATTTTGATTATCAGCGGTTTCTTGACTGTTATTGCTGTTTTATTAATTAATAGCTCACTTCGTCTCTCTATACATTCTAATAGATTTATCATCAAAACCATGCAAATGGTTGGAGCAACAAAAGCGTTTATCCGTAAACCATTTGTAACCAGAAGTGTAAAACTAGGAATGTTGGGTGCCGGATTAGCAATTATCGCCTTGATTGCACTTTTACTTTATGTAGAAACCAATTTCCCTGGTTTAGGAATCTTAGAAGACAAAGCATTAATCGGATTGGTTTTATTGGCCGTTTTCGGATTAGGAGTTTTAATTACCTGGGTAAGTACACATTTCGCAACACAACGTTTCTTGAATTTAAGAACTGACGATCTTTATTAATTTTAGATTTTAAAAAAAAATAAAAATGAAAAACAACAATAAAGAACAACAGGTACAAGAAAGAAAACAAGAATTCCTTTTTGACGGAATCAATTACAAAATCTTATTGATTGGAATTGGTGTTATTGCATTAGGATTCATCTTAATGTCTGGCGGAGGAAGTACAGATCCTAATGTTTTTAACGAAGAAATTTTCAATTTTAGACGTATTCGTTTAGCTCCGACAACTGTTTTAATCGGTTTTGGAATCACGATTTATTCTATATTCAAAAAATCTAAATAAATAGATTAAGATTATTTTGTCACCTTAGCAAAATCGAAGGGCAATCTAAAATCTGAAATCTAAAATCTAAAATTATAAATGAACACATTACAAGCTATTGTTCTTGCCATTATTGAAGGAATTACAGAATTTCTACCTGTTTCTTCGACTGGACACATGATTATTGCCTCTTCTTTTTTTGGAATCGCACATGATGATTTCACTAAACTTTTTACCATCGTAATTCAGCTTGGTGCAATACTTTCGGTTGTAATTTTATACTTCAAACGTTTCTTTCAAACCTTTGATTTTTACTTTAAACTTTTAGTCGCTTTTATTCCTGCAGTCGTTTTTGGTTTATTATTAAGCGATTTTATTGATGGATTATTAGAAAATCCTGTAACAGTTGCGATTTCACTTTTAATTGGAGGAATTATTTTATTGAAAGTTGACGAATGGTTCAACAATCCAAACACAGCTGAAACTTCTCAGGAAATCAGTTATTTGCAAGCCTTAAAAATTGGATTATTTCAATGTCTCGCAATGATCCCTGGAGTTTCTAGAAGTGGAGCGAGTATCGTTGGTGGAATGTCTCAAAAATTATCTAGAACTACTGCAGCAGAATTTTCATTTTTCCTTGCAGTTCCAACTATGTTGGGCGCAACTGCAAAAAAATGTTACGATTATTATAAAGCAGGTTTCGAATTATCTCATGATCAAGTAAACATGCTGGTTATTGGAAACATTGTCGCTTTTGTTGTGGCACTTTTAGCTATTAAAACTTTCATCGGATTCTTAACTAAAAACGGATTTAAAGTTTTTGGATATTACAGAATCCTTGCTGGAATCATTTTATTATTGATTCACTTTTTCATTCATCCGCTTACGATTATATAATGACACCTGAAGAATATTTAGACGGACAAGTTTTATTGATTGATAAACCATTAAAATGGAGTTCGTTTCAAGCTGTCAATAAGCTAAAATACCTTTTAATTAACAAAGTCGGACTTCCTAAAAAGTTCAAAATCGGTCACGCGGGAACTTTAGATCCTTTAGCGACGGGACTTTTATTAATCTGTACTGGAAAATTCACTAAAAAAATTTCCGAACTACAAGGTCAGGCAAAAGAATATACTGGAACTTTTTATATCGGAGCCACTACTCCATCATACGATTTAGAAACGGAGATTGATCAAACTTTTCCAACCGATCACATCAACGAAGATTTGATTCACGAAACGGTAAAACAATTTTTAGGTGAGATTGATCAAAAACCACCTATTTTTTCTGCCATTAAAAAAGATGGTGTCCGTTTATACGAACACGCACGTGCGGGAGAAACTGTAGAAATTGCGAGTAGAAAAACCACAATTCACGAATTTGAAATTACCCGAATTGCTCTTCCTGAAGTAGATTTTAGAGTCGTTTGTTCTAAAGGAACTTACATTCGCTCTCTTGCTTACGATTTTGGAAAAGCAATGCATTCTGGTTCGCATCTAACCGTTTTACGTCGAACTAAAATTGGCGATTACGATGTTAAAAATGCAATCGATATTACCTTGTTTGAAGAAAGCTTTAAATAGCTAAAAAATAAAAAAGCACATTACTTTCTTATGGAGTAATGTGCCTTGTTCCTAAAGTGATAAGTAAAATTATTGCATACTTATTTCCCTGAGTTAATAATGAGGCACATTTTTTCCTCCAAATAAAAATGAAGAGAAGAAATCATAAAACCTTTCGAATAACTTTTTCATAATAGTGTACTTTTTAATTGTTAAACATTAAATAAACACCAATAAAAAGAGTAAACCTGAAAGTTATAATAGACGTGGGTTAGCAATACTAAGATACGAAATTCAATTCAAGATAAAAAGACTTTAAGATAATTTTATCAACCAAATTATTTGTTTGTCAACACATTAACCAAAACTATAGTCGATTATACTTGATATTTTCCATAATTTCTACCAACTCATTCTGTACCGAAATTCCTTTATCTGCCAAGTACCACAACTGCAAATCTGTTTTAATTTTTTCATCAATTGGCCCAACTTCTCTTTTGTGCTTCGCCATTAATTCGGAGGCTCCTTTTGGTCTTGGTCCCCAATCTGTACGCGCGATTCCGGCTTCTTTACAAATAACAATTACTTTTGGAATTGCCCTTCCGCCATTTGTCAAATAATGACTCATCAAATCTTCATTTTCATCTCGAAATGCTACTCTTAAATCGATTTTTTTATTGGAAGCCAAAGCCATTTTATTTAAAATTGGAAGAATCTGCGCCGCATCGCCACACCAGCCTTCCGAAAGAACCAACCAGATATAATGATTGTCCAAGTTTTGAAGTTTAGCCGCAACATCATAAGAAATGGTAATCGTTTTTTCTAAACGGTTCATTCTCGCTTCATTCAATTTAGAATAATTGGTCAAACTTTCCGACTGTTCGTTTCCAGTTGATTTTCCTTCAGACAACAAATCGGTTACAATCTTTCTATATTCACTATAAGGATGACTATTGAACAATGCTTTGGCTACGATGCTTTTCATATTTAATTGATTTTTAGGATAGCATAAAAATACAAATTTTTGAAATGACAGAGAAATGACATTTGTCACATTTAATAGTCTATTTTAATTTCTTTCAACAATAATTTTTAAATTGTTGTTTTTACCGCAAAGCACGCTAAGCCATTTTTATTTGGAGCGCAAGCGAGATCTAAATATTAAGTTCGCAAAGCTTTGTCAACATAAAGCTTTGCGAACTTAATAATTTCCTATTGCAACACTTAGGATAAAATTCTTAGCGTGCTTTGCGGTAAAAAAACAAATCCCTTTAAGAGACTTTATAAGTCTAAAATAGGACGTTCGATTAATTTTTTGCAAACATTATTTTTAAAAATCAGAATATGTCTATATTTGCACAAATTAACGCGACACACACATGAAATATAAAAGAATTCTTCTAAAACTTAGCGGCGAAGCGCTGATGGGTGATTTACAATATGGTATAGACCCGAAAAGATTAGCCGAATATGCAGATGAAATCAAGCAGATTCACGACAAAGGAGTAGAAATCGCCATTGTTATTGGAGGAGGAAATATATTTAGAGGCGTTGCTGGTGCAAGTGCCGGTATGGATAGAGTTCAGGGAGATTACATGGGAATGCTTGCAACCGTTATAAACGGAATGGCATTACAAGGCGCTCTTGAAGATAAAGGGATGAAAACTCGTCTTCAAACAGCATTAAAAATGGAATCTATTGCAGAACCTTACATCAAAAGAAGAGCAGATCGTCATCTTGAAAAAGGAAGAATTGTCATTTTTGGTGCAGGAACTGGAAATCCATACTTTACAACTGACACGGCAGCAGTTTTAAGAGGAATCGAAATTAATGCAGATGTTATCCTTAAAGGAACTCGTGTTGATGGTGTTTATGATTCTGATCCAGAGAAAAACGCTTCGGCAGTAAAATTCGACTTTATTACTTTTGATGATGTTCTGAAAAAAGGATTAAACGTTATGGATACCACTGCTTTTACATTAAGCCAGGAAAACAAATTACCAATTGTTGTTTTTGATATGAACAAAATCGGTAACCTTTTGAAAATCTGCGACGGCGAAAACATCGGAACTGTAGTAAATATATAGTCGTCAGTAACAGTTTACAGTCGCATGCCGACTTTTGCTGAAAACTGAGAATGAAAACTGAAAACAAAAAAAAATGACTGAAGAAATAGACTTTATTTTAGAAAGTACTGAAGAATCAATGAACGGTACTATTGCACACTTAGAGAAAGAATTTCTTAATATTCGTGCAGGAAAAGCTTCTCCGGCTATGCTTGGAGGTGTATTTGTAGATTACTATGGATCTCAAACACCGCTTTCTCAGGTATCTAAAATTAGTGTTCCAGATGCTAGAACAATTACATTACAGCCATTTGAAAAAAATATGCTGCAGGCAATCGAGAAGGCAATCTTAATCGCGAACATTGGTTTCAACCCAATGAATAACGGTGATATGGTTATTATTAGCGTACCACCATTAACAGAAGAGCGTCGTCGTGATTTGGCTAAACAAGCTAAATCTGAAGCAGAAGATGCTAAAATCGGTATTCGTAACTCTCGTAAGGATGCAAATACTGATATCAAAAAACTAGAAAAAGAAGGAACTTC
Organism: Flavobacterium potami; assembly: GCF_020026915.1. Taxonomy (GTDB): domain Bacteria; phylum Bacteroidota; class Bacteroidia; order Flavobacteriales; family Flavobacteriaceae; genus Flavobacterium; species Flavobacterium potami. Next base: position 102,197 of record NZ_JAINUY010000008.1, read on the forward strand.
TGAAGATGTTTGTAAATCTGCAGAAGAAGAAGTTCAAAACTTAACAAACGCTTACATCAAAAAAATCGATGAATTATTAGCTTTAAAAGAAGCTGAAATCATGAAAGTATAAGTAAGATTTGTGATAAAATTAAAAATCCGTTTGGTTAATGTACCAGACGGATTTTTTTATTCATACTTTTGCATACGAAAATTAAATTCTTTTCGTTTTTGAAACTATATCATTCTGTATGAAGCTATTTTGTTTTTTGACTTTGTTTTTTACGCTTACTCTTCAGGCGCAAATTCAAATAAACGGAATCATAACCGATTCAAACAATAAACCTCTTCCGTTTGCTACCATTACAACTTCTGAAAACAATAACACCATTACAGATGTTGACGGTAAATTTATTTTCAAAATCAGTGCATCGGCAAATACACTTACCGTTTCTTATATTGGTTTTCAGACCAAAACTATCGCTTTATTAAAGAATAAAACATTTTACGCCGTTTCTCTTGTACAGCAAACAGATGATTTAAAAGAAGTTGTTATTTCTAATGAAAATCCCGCTTTAGCAATAATACGAAAAGTTATTGCCAACAAATCGTTCAATGATCCGCAGAAAAAACTCAATAATTTTGAATATAAAACGTATAACAAGCTTATTGTAACAGCAAATCCGGACTCGATTGACGGTCGAATTGATTCTTCTGCCGCTTATAAAAATCTTGACAAAAAAGAAATTAATATAGATTCTTCGGATTATAAATTCAAGGAAATTATAAGCAAACAGCATTTATTTCAAACCGAAAAAGTTTCTCAGTATCAATTCGGAAATCATAAATTAAAAGAAACAGTTTTAGGAACTAAAATTGCGGGATTCAAGCAGCCGATTTACGAAGTTCTGGCTTTCAACCTACAATCTATTTCTATTTATGATTCGAAATACGAACTGTTCGAAACAAAATATGAAAACCCTATTGCAACGAATGCACCAGCGAGTTACAATTATAAATTATTGGACACTGTAAACATTCGCGGACGTGATACTTATATGGTTTATTTCAAAAACAAATCAAAAAGAAAATCATCCGGATTAGAAGGCGTACTGTATATTGACAAAGAAAATTTTGCTGTCGCGAAAGCGGTAATGCGAATCAAGGGCGTTTTGGACATCAGCGGAATTCATGAATTTGAATATATTCCAAAAGAAAAAATTTGGTTTCAAAGCAATACTACATTCAAAATTGTAAAAGGAAAAAACGACGATGATATCAGAATTTTGGGTGGAACAATTCAATTTGACGGAGATGTCGAAGATAATTTCGAACCACGAAAAAAAGTCGCTTCCGATTTTACTTACTTAATCTCTGAAAGTAATAGTTTTGACATTCGTTTCAACACCAATAATCCGATAAAAAACCCATCGCTTTATATCGAAATTAACGACGATGCCGCTAAAAAACCAGAAAATTTCTGGGAAGCTTATCGCAAAGAAAATCTAGATTTAAAAAGTCAAAAAACGTATTTATTATTGGATAGCCTTTCTGTAAGAAACAGAATTGAAAAACGCTTGGGAATTGGGCGAAAAATCATCAATGGCTTCTATCCTATTGGTCCTGTTGATTTAGATTTAAAGAAAATCATCAGTTATAATAATTACGAAGGTTTCAGACTTGGTTTGGGCGGAATCACAAACGATCGTCTTTCTAAAAACTTCAGAATTGAGGGTTATGGTGCCTACGGAACAAAAGATGGTGTTTTTAAATACAGCGCGGGTTCTGGCGTTTTATTAGACAAATATACCAACACTTGGCTGAACGGATATTATACCGATGATGTTAGAGAGATTGCGAGTACCGTTTTTGCGGTGGACAAACGTGTTTTCAAAATCTACGATCCTAGACCAATTAATATAAGTACTTTTTATCATTATACGGGTTGGAAAGCCAATGTCCAGACGAAAATTATTCCAAAAACAGAAGCTATTATCGAATTGGCCAGAACGCATATTGAACCTAAATTTGATTATCTTTTTAATTACAACGGGCAATTGTACTCTAATTATATCATGACGACCGCAATGGCTTCAATTGTTTGGGCGCCTTTTAGCGATTATATGCAAACTCCAACAGGAAGAACAGAATCAGAAAAGAGATTTCCTAGGTTTACATTTCAATTTACGCAATCTTTGCCAAATGTTTTGGAAAATGATTTCAAGTTCAGCAAAATAGATTTTAAAACAGAGTACGAGAAAAAATACTTAAACGGTCAAAAGACCAGTTTACTTTTGCAAGGCGGTTATGCAACTGGAGATGTTCCTATTACGCATTTGTATAATACGATGCCGAACAACCTAACAAAAGAAACTGTAATTCAACGTATTACTTTTGCAGGAAGAAACAGTTTTGAAACCATGTTTTTCAATGAATTTTTCTCAAGCCAATATTTGTTCTTTCAGATTAAACATGGTTTTGACAGAATTAAAATAATGAAGAAAGTTCGTCCTTCTTTGGTCTTAGTAACCAGAATGGCTTGGGGACATATGGAAAATCCTGAACAGCATGTCGGGCCGGAATACAAAACACTAGACAAAGGTTTCTTTGAATCGGGAATTGAATTGAATAAGATTTTTAAAGGTTTCGGTTTAGGCGGGTTTTATCGTTATGGCCCAAATCAGTTGTTGAAATTTGAAGATAATATCGCGGTTAAGATTTCTTATGTACTTGACCTTGGGCTTTAAAAAGTTTTTTTTGCCACGAATTTCACTAATTACACCAATTTACTTTGCGCAAATTTGATTGTCCAATTTCACTAATTACACACAATTAATTTGTGCAAATCTGTGCAATTTGTGGCGAAAAACTACGCAAATAAAAATGACAAATTCGTGAATTCGTGGCTAAAAAAAATCCCAAACTCCAACAATATTTGGAATTTGGGATTTAAAAAATTTGAATTTTTAAATTATTTATGGCTTAAGAATCAAAACCGAAGGCGTATTATTCAACCAAATACTTTGAGATTCAATTAATTTTTTCCAGCTGTCCAAACTAATAATCATGAGGTTTTGGCTTTCTAAAAACTCTTTTTTGATTGTTCTTTCATTCATAATCATAATATGATTTGGAGCAATTTGCTCAATCGATCGAATGGTTTCCTGAACATCACGCATGTTTTTTAATTCTCCACTCGCATCCAAAGTTGTAATTTGCGATCCGTTATTGCTGATTAGTTTTTTGGCATACTCAATTAAAAAGGCATCTTCTTTACTAAAAATCGGAATAAAAACCTGATTAACCTCATCCAAATCTTTATCAATAAAAATTCCAACTGGCATTTTAGCTTTCGAAATAATATGGCGGGTTCTTTCGTCAAACGGGTTATTTTCGAACAAACCTTCTTTTCCTGTAAACTTATCAATCAAACGATCTGGATTTACAATTCGCGTGGTGAATCCGAGAATCTTTCCTAGCAACGTGCCATCAAAAATAGATTGTCCTAACCCCACTAACAACAGGTCATATTCTCCCTGATTTGCTGTATCAATAATATCCGAATCAATATCATTTGTCACTTTGAACAAACTTATCATATTTTGATTCAAACGTTTCGATTCTTCAATAATTGGAACGAGCATTTTACGTTCGTGTTCTTTTACATCAAACGAGTGTATTTCGGTACTTAAAGACAAATGCATTGCAGTAACAATAGAATTGTCTGCTTGTTTCTTCACCAGACTGTTTGCAATTTGAAGTAATTTTTTTCCTCGTTCCGGTGTAGCAAAAGACAATAGAATTTTGAACTTGCTTTTTGTTCCAATTTCCTGCGGAACCTCTGTAATTTTATCTTTAAAAATAAATCCGATGAAATCTAAAGCAGGTCCTGTCATAAAGGTAGTTATCAAAGCCATAATGACCATCATCGTGAAAATTTCTGTAGACAAAACTCCGAGATCATAACCGATATTAAGCACTACCAATTCCATTAAACCACGAGTATTCATAAGAGCTCCAATGGCTAAACTGTCTTTCCAGTTTTGTCCCATAAATTTTGCTGCAAAGGCGCTACCAAAAAACTTACCAACTACGGCAACCAAAATGATCAAACCAGTAATTTTCCACAATTCAGGATCGTTTAACAATCCAATTTGCGTACGTAAACCTGTAAAGACAAAGAATAACGGCAATAAAACAATAATAGAAACGTCTTCTACTTTTTCGATAAATATATTTCTGAATCTGTTATTCTCAGGCATGATTGCTCCAGCCAAGAAAGCACCAAACAAAGCGTGAATTCCGATTAATTCTGATGCATATGCAGAAATCAATAAGGTGATAAAGAAAATTGCCACAACAGGTTTGTTCAAACTTTCTCTTGTCGAATTTAAATCACCTACTCTTTTTAAGAACGGACGAACAATTTTCAGCATAATAATTACATACAGAATTGCCATTCCAATTACATACAAAGAGCTTGCGAGCGAACCTGCTTTTACAATTGCAATTACAACAGCCAAAATACACCAAGCCGTAATATCGTCTGCGGCGGCGCAAGTAATCGCAATTGTTCCTAATTTGGTTTTCTGCATTCCTCTTTCCTGAACAATTCTTGCCAAGACCGGAAAAGCAGTAATACTCATTGCAATTCCCATGAATAATCCGAAGGAAGAAAACGCTACACCTAGCGGCGCAAAAGTTCCGTAGATAAAATAAGCTAGCACTAATCCTAATGCAAACGGAATAACGATACTGGCGTGACTAATAACTACCGCATCATGAGCTTTATTTTTTAAAACCTTTAAATCCAATTCCATTCCAATCACGAACATGAAAAGAATCAAACCGATTTGACTTAAAAACTGTAAATTCCCTAAAGATTCCTTTGGAAATAATAATGCCGAAAACTCTGGAAAATACATTCCGACCAAAGAGGGGCCTAATACAATTCCGGCAATCATTTCACCAATTACAGATGGTTGTCCGATTTTTCTAAAAAACCACCCAAATAATCTTGCTACCAAAATAATCGTAACGATTTGCGCCAGTAAAATTGCTAGTGGATGTTGCAGGTTTTCTGCCATTGAATGAAGAAAATCATTCCAATGATTACTTTCTATTTGTTTCTTAACAACATTGCGCCCCACTTCTAATGATGCGCCTTTTGAAATAACCCAATATATTAATGCCGTAAAGCCTCCAATGATTGTAACATAGAATAGAGAGTTCTTAATTTTATTCATAACTCGTTCTTTTTATTTAATGCGGCAAATATCAGAACTGGGCTTTACGTGAGGAAGTAAATATTAGCTTTATTTTGGCCTTATGTAACAAGTCGGGAAAAATTTGTAATAAGATCTATAATTTTACTTTCTTTAAAAAATCAGAACGATAGGTTTCGCTTAGGATTAAAGTTGTGTTTTTGCTGTTTTCTTCCAAATGATGCAGGACAATTTCGTTATGATTAAAAAACTTAATGGCCTTGACCGCTACGATTTCTTTTTTATTAACCCTACAAAAATCAGCATCTGGCAATTCATTCAAAAGCGTATCAAATTTAACATTTTTAAGATTCAAAAAACTACCATCTGTAAGCAAAACCATTTTATCACGACTATCGCTTAAAGCCGTTTTGATGTATTGAATTTTATTGAAATAAAGCAACGTTTTTCCTTTATCGGTATTCAGCTGAATAAACTTTTTAGCCGAATTCGATTTTTCAAAACGTTCTAAAGCTTTTGTAATTGCTTTTTGAAGGCGTTCTAATTTTACCGGTTTTGTAATGTAATCGACAGCATCAATATTAAAAGCTTCTGCTGCATAATCTTTATAAGCCGTACAGAAAATTACCAATTTGTCCTGCAGTTTTTCGGCCAAATGAAGTCCGTCGATTCCCGGCATTTCTATATCCGAAATCAACAAATCGAAATCTAGATTAGCAAAATCAGACAGCAATTTTTCAGGATCGTTGCAGGTTTTCACAATTTCCAGTTCCGGAATTTGTTCGCAAAGCATTTTCAAGTACGTCAATCCTGGAAGTTCATCGTCCAGAAGCAAGCATTTCAGTTTTGTATTCAAGTAAATCAATTTTTAGATGAGCTATATAAACATCGTTTTCTATAAACTTATCGAGTTTGAAATTATTCTTATAAATAATACGAAGACGATGTTCGAGTGTTTTATGACCTATACCTCCTCGTTCTTTTTTGAGCATTTTTTTATCCGAGATTTTGTTTGAAACCGTCATATAAAAGGCATTGTCTTTAAACTCAAAAACAACAGAAATAAAAGCATCTGCACTTTGAAGATCGGCGTGTTTAAAAGCATTTTCGATTAAATCAATAGAAATCAAGGGCGCCAATAAAGGTTGATCGTACAATTTGTCTTCTTGATTGATATTGGTTTTGACTTTTAATTCAAAAAGCGGACTGATTTTTATTTTATTGATTTCTATCAAATTCAATGCAAAATCAATTTCTTCTTTAGCTGTGACAAATTTCTTTTTGCTTTCGTACAAAATATAATCCAGGACATTCGCCAGTTTATCCAAAGCAAAATAAGTTTGATAGGCGTGCGACTGAATCGAATTTAGAATATTCTTAAACAAATGTGGATTTAGTTTTGATTCTAAGTTTTCGAGCTGTAAATCGTTTACTTTAGATTCTAAAGCATAAAAACTCTTTTCGGCATTTTCTTTTGCTTTTTTAGTTTGCATTAATTGATAAATCATAAAACAAATGATGACAACTAAAAGCAATAAAATTGCCAGAAAAATAAAAATAAGTGTATTGTTTTGTTGCATCGAGATATTTTATTTTTTCCAAAGTTATGCAATCGAATTTCGGTATTTCAATACAAATATGAGAAAACCTAACGGTTCTATAACAAAAACTTGAAAAATTATAGCTGTTAAAAAGCTTTCCAATTTGTGTTAACATTAAGTAAAATACAATGGATTTTTTATGATTTCGAGCTCTTTTCACTACATTTGCATCCATTTTTTAAAGATGTTATGAAAAACACTATTCAAGTTGGATTTTGGGAAAAATTGGCCCGAATCATACTTAAAAACCGAATTACGATTCTGGTTATACTTTCTGCTTTAACGCTTTTTTTTGGTTACCAATGGAAAAACCTTGCAATGACTTATACTGAAGCAAACCTGCTTCCTAAAGATCATATTGCAAATAAAGATTATCAAAAATTCCTTGATAAGTTTGGCGAAGAAGGAAATCTTATCGTTATTGGTTTTAAAGATCCTAAATTCTTTACTCCAAAAAACTACGCAGCTTGGAATGAATTGATGACAGGTTTAAAAAAATCTAAAGAAGTTGATTTGATAGTTTCTTTAAATGATTTGAAAAAATTAGAAAAAGATACGGTTAACGAAAAATTTGTTTTAGCGCCTTTTATTGATCAAAGTAAAGTTCTAGATCCTGTTTATTTAAAAGGAATTCAGCACGAATTGTTTAACAATTTGCCATTTTACGAAGGACTTTTGTTCAATAAAGAAAGCGGAAGTATTCGTTCTGCGGTTTACATCAATAAAAACTTGGTAAATACTGCGAACAGAAAAACTTTTATTCTTGAAAACCTGGTTCCGAAAATCAATAAATTCGAAAAAACAACAGGAATTGATTTGAAAGTTTCTGGAATGCCGTATATCAGAACGATCAATGCGGATAATATGAAAGGTGAAATCGGACTTTTTATTGGAGCGTCTTTATTGACCGTTTCATTGATTTTCTTTTTCTTTTTCCGTTCGTTTAGAGCTACATTTATTTCGATTTGCATCTTGATTGTTGGCGTAACTTGGTCGTTTGGAACACTTGGATTATTTGGATATAAAATCACGATTTTAACCGCTATTATTCCACCGCTAATTATCGTAATCGGAATTACAAACTGTATTTTCTTGATTAATAAATACCAGCAGGAAATTAAAATTCATAACAATCAGGCAAAAGCTTTACAACGTGTAATTTCAAAAATTGGACATTCGACTTTTATGACCAATTTAACGGCTGCCATTGGTTTTGCAACCTTGATGATTACAGGAAACGAATTGCTTTTTGAATTCGGATTAGTAACTTCTATCAACGTGCTTTCTGTTTATACTCTGACACTTTTTATCGTGCCAATTATTTACAGTTTTATGCCGTTGCCAAAAGCGAAGCATTTATATCACTTAGACAAAACTTATATTTCTACACTTTTAAATACAGTTACAACAATCGTTAAAGGCAAAAAGACAATTGTTTATTGTATTTACGCTGTTCTATTTCTTGTAAGTTTGAATGGAGTGAGACAAATGAAAGTTTCAGGAAGTTTGATTGGTGAAATGCCAAAAAGTGCTTCTTTCTTTAAAGATATTTTATTCTACGAAAAAGAGTTTAACGGAGTAATGCCTCTTGAAATTATGGTGGATACCAAAAAGAAAAAAGGTGTTATGAAGGCTTCTACAATTCGTAAAATGGATGAATTGCAGAATACAATTTCTGAAATTCCAGAATTGGCAAAACCAGTTTCTGTAGTAAACTTGGTGAAATATTCTAAACAGGCTTTCTACAACGGAAACCCGGAATATTATCAATTGCCGACTTCGCAAGAGCAGACTTTTATTTTGAGTTATGCTAAAAATGCGACTAAAAACAGCAAAGAAAATCTAATGAAAGCTTACGTTGATTCGACTGGACAATACGCACGAATCACGACTTTCATGAAAGACATTGGAACTGATGAAATGGCGAAAGTAGAAGGAAAACTTCGTAAAAAAATCGACGAGATTTTCCCAAAAGACCGTTTTGAAGTTACGATTACAGGAAAAGCATTGGTTTTCCAGAAAGGAACAACTTATTTGGCTCACAACTTAATCGAATCGTTGCTTTTTGCAATTGCAACTATTGCATTTTTGATGCTGTATTTATTCCGTTCTTTCAAAATGGTAGCGGCTTCTTTGATTACGAATATTTTACCGCTTTGTATTACTTCTGGATTAATGGGTTATTTCGGAATTCCGTTAAAACCATCAACGATTTTAGTATTTAGTATCGCTTTCGGAATCTCGGTTGATAATGCCATTCAGTTTATGGCGAAATACAAAGACGAATTGACTCAAAATAAAGGAAAAGTAAAAAAATCTGTTTTCAGCGCTTTAAGAGAAACGGGAGTAAGTACTTTCTATACTTCTATCGTTTTAATTTTAGGTTTTGCGACTTTCACACTATCAAGTTTCAGCGGAACAATTGCTTTAGGAGGATTAATTTCTTGTACTTTGGTTTTCGCTATGTTTGCTAACTTGGTAGTTTTACCATCGCTGGTTTTAACTTTCGAAAAGAAAAAAACGAAGAAAGAGGATTTGGAGAATTTGCAGAAGTAATTCTTCATCCAAAAAAATATCTGCCACGAATTCACGAATAAAACACAAATAATTCGTGAATTCGTGGCTTATAATTTACACGAACAATTATCAGAACAACAAAAGGAGCACTAAACAACTTCTCAAATTAATTAATATCGATTATATTTGCAGTTGTTCAAAATGAATATTACTTAATATCAATTATATATAAAAATGAAACACACAAAAGTTAGAGACTTATTAAACAGTACGACGACGTTACAGGAAGTGAATGCAAAAGGTTGGGTGAGAACTTTTAGAAATAATCAGTTCATCGCTTTAAATGACGGTTCTACAATTAATAATATTCAATGTGTTGTTGATTTTGAAAATACACCAGAAGAAACTTTAAAAAGAATCACTACTGGAGCTGCCGTTTCTGTAATTGGAACTTTGGTTGAAAGTAAAGGTGCTGGTCAGAAATACGAAATTCAGGTTTCTAAATTGGAAATTCTTGGAGATTCTGATGCTGAGAAATTCCCAATGCAACCTAAAAAACACTCTTTAGAATTTTTACGTGAAAACGCTCACTTGCGCGTACGTACAAATGCTTTTGGTGCGATTATGCGTGTGCGTTCGGTATTGTCTTATGCGGTTCACAGCTATTTCCAACAAAAAGGTTTCGTTTATGTAAACACGCCAATCATTACTGGAGCTGATGCTGAAGGTGCTGGAGAAATGTTCCAAGTAACATCTTTGCCACTTGACAATCTTCCTAAAAATGAAGAAGGAAACATCGATTTCAAAAAAGATTTCTTCGGAAAACATACAAACCTTACAGTTTCTGGACAATTAGAAGGTGAAACTTTTGCAATGGCTTTGGGTCAGATTTATACTTTTGGACCAACGTTTAGAGCAGAAAACTCAAACACTTCTCGTCACTTGGCAGAATTCTGGATGATCGAGCCTGAAGTTGCTTTCAACGACTTGGATGACAACATGGATTTGGCTGAAGATTTTATTCAGTATGTAATTAAATATGCTTTAGACAACTGTAAAGACGATTTAGCTTTCTTAGAAGGAAGACTTTTGGAAGAAGAAAAATCAAAACCACAGGCAGAAAGAAGCGAAATGGCATTGTTGGAAAAACTAAACTTTGTTTTAGAAAACAACTTCAAACGTGTTTCTTATACTGAAGCAATCGACATTTTAAGAGATTCAACTCCAAATAAAAAGAAGAAATTCCAATACCTAATCACAGAATGGGGAGCGGATTTACAATCAGAACACGAGCGTTATTTAGTAGAAAAACACTTTAAATGTCCGGTAATTTTATACGATTACCCAGCAAACATTAAAGCGTTTTACATGCGTTTGAACGACAACACAGAACCAGGAAGAGAAACGGTTCGTGCCATGGATATCCTTTTCCCTGGAATTGGAGAAATCGTTGGTGGTTCTGAAAGAGAAGAGCGTTACGATGTTCTAGTTCAGAAAATGGAAGCACTTGGAATTGACAAAGAAGAATTATACTGGTACTTAGATACAAGAAGATTTGGTTCTGCAACACACGCAGGTTTCGGTTTAGGATTTGAGCGTTTGGTATTGTTTGTTACAGGAATGACAAACATTAGAGACGTAATTCCTTTCCCAAGAACTCCTGGAAGCGCGGAGTTTTAATCGATTAGTTTAAAATGTTTCAAGTTTCAGGTTTCAAGTTATTGGATCTTGAACTAAAATAATAATATTTGTTTCAGGTTTCAGGTTTCGAGTTGTAGCACGTTCTTCAACTTGAAACTTGAAACTTGAAACTTTTAACAAAAACAGATGCTAAAGCAATTTTTAAATTTAAAATTATCTCAAAAATTATCTCCACAGCAAATTCAGCTGATGAAGTTAATTCAATTGCCTACGCAAGCTTTTGAACAACGTTTATTAGAAGAAATGAACGAAAATCCGGCGCTTGAAGCTGGAAAAGAAGACGAATACGAAGCTGATGAATACGCTAATGACGACTACGACGATTATGATGATAATGAATCTGACAGAATCGAAGCAGACGACATTAACATCGATGAATACTTAAGCGACGACGATACGCCTGATTATAAAACTCAGGTAAACAATTACAGTGATGACGAAGAACGCGAAACACCTTTTGCGGCTCCGATTAGTTTTCATCAGGATTTAATCAATCAGTTGAATACTTTTATTTTGAATGATGAAGAGCGCGAAATCGCTGAGTTCTTAGTAGGAAGTATCGATGACATGGGTTATATCCGCAGAAGCATTCCAGACATTGTTGACGATATGGCCTTCACTCAGGGAATTTACACTGATGAAGCAATGGTCGAAAAAATGATGACGGTAATTCACGAATTAGAGCCTTCGGGAGTTGGTGCGCGCGATTTGCAGGAATGTTTATTGCTTCAATTAAAGCACAAAACACCGACCGAATATGTTGATTTAGCAATTGACATTATCGAAAATCAGTTTGATGCTTTTACGAAGAAACATTATGATAAACTTTTACAGAAATACAGCATTTCGAACGAACAGCTTAAAAAAGCAATTCACGAAATTGAACGTTTGAATCCAAAACCAGGTGGCTCTTTTACAGGAAATAATAAAGTTACCGAAAATGTTGTCCCAGACTTCGCAATCAGAATTGTTGACGGAGAATTGGAACTGACTTTAAACGGCCGTAATGCTCCTTCTCTACACGTTTCTAAAGATTATCAGGAAATGATGCAGACGTATAAAGAATCTCGTGATAAATCGACTGCTCAAAAAGATGCGGTTCAGTTTATCAAACAAAAACTGGATTCAGCAAAATGGTTTATCGATGCGATCAGACAGCGTCAGGAAACGCTTTTTGTAACCATGAATGCGATTATGCATTATCAAGAAGAATATTTCTTAGACGGCGACGAAACCAAACTAAAACCAATGATCTTAAAAGACATTGCAGATATGGTTGGTTTGGATATTTCGACGATTTCGCGTGTGGCAAACAGCAAATATGTGGAAACTCCATACGGAACAAAACTTATTAAAGAATTCTTCTCTGAAGCAATGAAAAACGATCAAGGAGAAGATGTTTCTACTCTTGAAATCAAAAAAATTCTTCAAAATACAATTGAGGAAGAAGATAAAAGAAAACCTCTTCCAGACGATCAATTGGCCGAAATCTTAAAAGAAAAAGGATATCCAATTGCTAGAAGAACAATTGCAAAATATCGTGAACAACTTGATATTCCGGTAGCGAGAATGAGAAAGAAAATCTAATTTTCTTTTTAAACCATATAAGAAACATAAGTTCATTTAAAAGGAAACCCCGACAAATTAAATCTGTCGGGGTTCTTTTTTTTCTCTTCCTCACATCTTCCACATCTTCCACATTTTCCCTATTTCCATATTTTGATATTTCACATCCTAAACTGGACTGAAGTCCAGCCCTACAATATGGTATGTTCCTCCGGAACCAGAAAAGAGCCGGAGGCTCTATGTATATTGTAGGGCCGGACTTCAGTCCGGTTGACACCGTTGATACGGTTGACACGGATTTCACAATTTTCACGATTTACACAATTTACGTGTTCTACACGAGTTGTCTTGATTATTATGTTACCCTATTTAAATTATTCAACAAACACAAAAAAACCCGACAGGTTTTTAAAACCTGTCGGGTTAACTCTAATATCAATAAAGTCTTTATTTATATTGATCTGGCTGAATCTTCACATCAAATAAAAATGCTTTCTTTTTATCGCTGTAATGATAAATCAAATCATAATCGTTGTCTCTAAAAACCTGTAATCCTGGATTTGCTTTTGCTGTGCTGATCAAGCTTTTTTCAATTTCTTCTTTAATCACATTTACCTCAGCGGTTTCTTTTGCAACATTCAATAAAGTTAAATTATACTGAACCACTCTTGTCTCTGGAAGACTTACACTGTCTAAACGCATTCCTTCTTGGATATTTAATGGACAACTTTTATTGTATTTCGCAACCAATTCTGCCACTTCTGTATTTACTTCTTCGGCATTTTCGTCAAGATAAAACTGAAAATAAGCTACTAAAGCAACTGCAATTCCAATTAATACTAATAATAAAATGGTTGACTTTCTCATATTGAGCTTATAAATTGATTATTGAATTTATTTTTCCTGATTTTTTTTCATGGCATTAAAATACGCTGCACGGCTAAGTGGCTCATATTCTTCGGTTTCTCCAAGCATTACCAATTTATCATTTGCAGTTTTTCTAAAACTATAATTCGCTAGGTTTCCAGTTCTGGTGCAAACGGCATGAACTTTCGTTACATATTCTGCAGTTGCCATTAGTCCGGGCATTGGTCCAAACGGATTTCCTTTAAAATCCATATCCAAACCAGCCACAATTACACGGATTCCCTGATTGGCTAGATCATTACAAACGGTAATAATTTCGTCATCAAAAAACTGAGCTTCGTCAATACCAATTACATCACAACCTTGTGCCAAAATCAAAATATTGGCAGCTGCCGGAACTGGCGTAGAGCGAATTTCGTTGGCATCATGAGACACTACCATTTCGTCATGATAGCGGGTATCAATAGCGGGTTTGAAGATTTCAACTCTTTGTTTGGCAAATTGAGCGCGTTTTAATCTACGAATCAGCTCTTCGGTTTTACCCGAAAACATTGATCCACAAATAACTTCAATCCACCCAAATTGTTCTTTGTGATTTACTGTATTTTCGAGAAACATTTTGTATTTTTCTGCCTTTAAAAATGAATAGTTTTTATTACTTTGTACTGGTAATAAATCGACGTAAAAATGTGTTGTTTTACATTTTTTCAAAAGTAGAAAATTTTTATCAAATCGTAAATTTGCGAAAGCTTATTAACAGAAATAAAAAATTATCTTTTGATTTTCCCTTATAAATAAAGACATTCAGACATTAAATACACTAAAATACCTTATTCACTATAATTTCAACAGTTATGAAAAAAAAATTGGAAGCCGATTTAATCAGCATTGCACATCGAATTTTAAAACTTAAGAACAAATCCGATATCAATCAATTGTACCTTGAAACTCAGAGATTATACGAGAAATTAGCGGTATTAAAATTTGTAGAAGAGAATTTCGACGCTGCAAAACCAACAATTGGTCAAAACGATATTACTTCAGAATTGGAAACGATTTTTGATAAAGAACAAGAAGTAATTCCATCTTTAATCGAAAATGAAGCGCCGACTGCTGAAAATGTAATTGCGCTTGAAGAAACATACGAACCTGAAATTTCAGAAGAAAAACCAGCAGAAGTTGTTGAAACTGCTGAAACAATTGTCGAAGAAATTCCAGAACCAATCGTTGTTGAAGCTGAAGAAGTAGTCGAAGAAACTATTGAACCAATTGCTGCAGAAATAGAAGAACCAGTAATTGAAGAAACTGCCGAACCAATCGTTGCCGAAATTATAGAACCAGAAATCGAAAAAGTTGAAGAACCGAAAAGTGCTCTTGACGAACTTTCGTTCACAACGGTAAATGATTTGAAACCAATTCCAGATTTCAAACCCGCTTTTGAATTGGAAACGGAAGAAATAAAAGAAGAAGTTAAGGAAGAACCAAAAAAGCCAAATTCTTCAATGCCTACAATACAATTTGAAGATTTTGGATTGAATTATGCCGATGCTCAGTTTGTAAAAGTAGACAATTTTGAAGCTATTCCTCCTGTAAAAACACCTTCGATAAATGATTTTGTAGCAGAAAAAAAGGAAGAGAAAACAGAAGTAAAAAAAGTAGAAACTGCTATTCTGGAAACTCCTGCGCAAGTAAAACCAGTAAGTTTAAACGAAAAACTGGCAAGAGGTTTTCATATTGATTTGAATGACAGAATTGCATTCACTAAAAATCTTTTTGGAAATAGCACAGAAGATTACAGCCGTGTTTTAAATCAACTCTTAACTTTTGATTCGTATGCAGAAGCAAAGGAATTTATTGAAAACATGGTAAAACCAGATTACAACAACTGGGAAGGAAAAGACGATTACGCAGAACGTTTTCTTGGAATTATCGAGAAAAAATTCTCTTAAAACAAAACACAGATTAGCACCAATTTTTTCTCTGTACAATTTTTAAAGTTTTAGAATTTGTGCCAATTCGTGCCAATTCGTGCAATTCGTGCAATTCGTGCAATTCGTGTTAAAATTATCAAACTAAATTATGTCCAAATTATATATCGTTCCAACGCCAATTGGCAATCTTGAAGACATGACTTTTAGAGCCATTCGGGTTTTGAAAGAAGTCGATTTGATTTTGGCGGAAGACACACGCACCAGTGGAAAACTGTTGAAGCATTTTGAAATTGGCACGCACATGCACAGCCATCACATGCACAACGAACATAAAACAACCGAGAATTTAATTGCTCGTTTGAAAGCTGGAGAAACTATCGCTTTGATTTCAGACGCTGGAACTCCAGCTATTTCAGATCCTGGATTTTTATTGACTCGCGCTTGCGTTGAAAATAAAATCGAGGTCGAATGTCTTCCTGGAGCAACGGCTTTTGTTCCCGCTCTTGTAAACAGCGGACTCCCAAATGACAAATTTGTTTTTGAAGGTTTTCTTCCTGATAAAAAAGGACGTCAAACTCGTTTTTTGGCTTTAGCCGAAGAAACTCGAACGATGATTTTATACGTTTCACCGCATAAACTCGTTAAAACTTTAAGTGAATTTGTTCAATACTTTGGAGAAGACAGACAAGTTTGCGTTTCTCGTGAATTATCAAAATTGCACGAGGAAAACGTTCGTGGAACTGCCAAAGAAGTTTTAGCTCATTTTGAAAAAACCGCACCAAGAGGAGAAATCGTAGTTGTTGTTGCGGGAAAAACAATCGAGAAAGAAGCCAAAAAAAGTAAATATTCAAAAGACGAAGAAGAAGACTAAATAATTATTTCAGCCACGAATTACACAAATTTCCACGAATTAAATTAGTGTAATTGGTGTAATTCGTGGCAAAAAAATCCAACCATAATCATGAGCATTCAAGCCTTTTTAGAAAAAGTAAAACAAACTCCAACACAAATCACATTTCCTGAAACTATTGCAGTAATTGAAGAAAACTACAACTTTACTCCAACTGCTTTTCAAAACGGAACACAACATAACGCAGCAGGCGAAAATTCTGGTTCTTGCAAATTATTTTCTTTCGCAAAATTGCAGAATTTAAGCAAAGAAGAAACATTAGCTTGTTTTGGAGCTTTTTATTTTGAAGAAGTTTTAGGCGATCCAAACGGAACAAATCACCAAAACATTAGAAATTTCATCAACTTAGGTTGGGATGGAATTCAGTTTGAAGGAAATGCTTTGGAAGCGAAATAATTTTAGATTTCAGATTGTAGATTTTAGATATTTAAATTCTACATCTTGAAACCATCAAACTTTGTCAAAGTTTAAAACTTTGACAAAGTTGAAGGCTAATATTCTGCCACAAATTACACAAATTCTCACAAATTAAATTGGCGAGAATTTGTGTAATTTGTGGTTAAAAAAAACATTGAATTCCTTTTAATCAGTGACAAAACAAAAAAATTACCAGTTGAGATTAAACGATTTCCAAAATCTAAAATCTAAAAATCAAAAATCTACAATTAAAAAATGCGCTGGACATTAAAACCAAAACCATCTGAAGAAAAAGTCAAACATTTGGCACAAGCTCTAAATGTAGAAGATTTTGTAGCAACACTTTTAATTCAGCGAGGAATTGAAACTTTTGATGAAGCGAAGAATTTCTTTCGCCCGTCTTTAGAACATCTGCACGATCCGTATTTAATGAAAGATATGGACAAAGCCGTTGCCAGAATCGAACAAGCCATTGAAAATCAAGAAAACATTTTGGTTTTTGGCGATTATGATGTCGACGGAACAACAGCGGTTTCTTTGGTTTCTTCGTATTTAAAATCGCATTATCCAAATATTGCTACTTATATCCCTGATCGTTATGATGAAGGTTATGGTATTTCGTATAAAGGAATTGACTACGCAGACGACAACGGAATTTCTTTAATTATCGCTCTCGACTGCGGAATCAAATCGATTGATCATATCGCTTACGCGAAAGCAAAAAACATCGGCTTTATTGTTTGTGACCACCACCGTCCGGGAGAATTTCTTCCTGATGCTGTTGCCGTTTTAGATCCAAAAAGAGAAGACTGCTCCTACCCTTACGACGAATTATGCGGTTGCGGAGTTGGATTTAAATTGATTCAAGCTTTAGGGCAGAATAGAAATGAAACGATAGAAGATTTAGTTCCCTATCTGGATTTGGTGGCTACTGCAATTGCCGCCGACATCGTCCCGATTACAGGAGAAAATCGTGTTTTAGCCCATTTCGGATTGAAAGTTATCAATAGCGAACCAAGACCCGGAATTAAAGCTTTAACGCATCAAGTAAAAAAGAAAGTGCTCGACATTACGGATGTCGTTTTTATTATTTCGCCAAGAATTAATGCTGCAGGAAGAATCAAACACGGAAATCATGCTGTAGAATTATTAACCGAATTCAATTTTGAACAAGCACAGCAATTCGCTTCAGAAATTGAACAATATAACGCAGACCGAAAAGATTTAGACAAAAAAATTACCAAAGAAGCTTTTCAGCAAATTATAGAAAACAACGAAGAAGAACGTTTTTCAACCGTTGTTTTTCAAGAAGATTGGCACAAAGGCGTAATCGGAATTGTAGCTTCAAGATTAATTGAAACCTATTATCGTCCGACTTTAGTTTTTACTAAAAGCGGAGACAAATATGCCGCTTCTGCCCGATCTGTAAAAGGATTTGATGTTTATAATGCGCTTGACGCCTGCTCTGAACATTTAGAACAATTTGGAGGTCACATGTACGCTGCCGGAATGACTTTAAAAGCTGAGAATTATAATGCTTTTAAAGCCGCTTTCGAGAAATGCGTAGAATCGACAATATTACCAGAAATGCGTGTTCCAGAAATCGAAATTGATGCCGAAATCAATTTTTCTGATATTACACCAAAATTAATTCGAATCTTAAAACAATTTGAACCATTTGGCCCGCAAAATATGACACCCGTTTTTATGACTTCTGATGCGATTGATACAGGTTATGCTAAAACTTTAGGCGCAGAAGAAGAACATTTAAGGCTTTTTGCAAAACAAAATAACTCCGATGGAATCGCTGCAATTGGTTTCGGATTAGGAAAAAAAATAAATATTGTAAAAAATCAAAATCCGTTTCAACTGGCATTTACAATTGCCGAAAACGAATGGAACGGAACTGTTTCAACACAGCTTATGCTGAAAGACATTAGAACAAATGGAAGAAATTAAATCAACTAAGCGAGATCCGTATCAAGCGCTTCGATACAGAGAATTCAACGTATTTTTATTATTGCGTTTTGCAATGGTTTTTGCCTGGTCGATGCAATTTATTGTAATTGAATGGGAAGTTTACAGCTTAACTAAAAACCCGCTTTCATTAGGAATTATTGGTTTAATGGAAATTATTCCCGCTGTTTCAATGTCATTGTTTGCTGGACATATAGTAGACCAGAGAGAAAAGAAAAGCTTATTGGTAAAATGTATTTTTGGCTTTTCGGTAATTAGTTTTGGGCTTTTCTTATTGACTTGGCCAAAAGTAGTTGGAGGTTGGTCTACGCATCTCATTTTGTATTCCATTTACGCTTTAGTATTTTTTGGCGGAATCGTTCGTTCTTTTATGGGACCTACTATTTTCTCTCTTCTATCCTTAATCATTCCTAAAAAAGTATATCCAAATGCTGCCACTTGGAGTAGTTCGGTTTGGCAAATTGGAGCGGTTATGGGACCAGCTTTGGCGGGTTTCTCTATTAACTGGATTGGTGTTCACTGGTCTATGTGTTTGGTTTTCGGGTTTTCAATTCTTTCTTTGATTGCCTTGTCTCAAATCAGTCAAAAACCAATCATAAATCCGAAAATGGGAGAATCTATGAAAGACAGTCTTATGGAGGGTATAACTTTTGTATTTAAGAATAAAATCGTTCTCGGGGCATTATCGCTTGATATGATTGCAGTACTTTTTGGAGGTGCTGTCGCCTTATTGCCCGTTTTTGCACAAGATATCTTAAAAGTGGGTTCTGAAGGTTTCGGAATTTTGAGAGCTGCTCCTGCTGTGGGTGCTTTTATCACGATGTTGGTTTCGGCTTATGTGCCTTTGTATGAAAATGCAGGAAAGAAACTTTTAATCGCCATTTTTGTTTTCGGATTATCTATCATTCTATTTGGATTATCGACTTATTTCTGGCTTTCTGTTTTCGCGTTATTCTTAAGCGGATTGGCTGATGGAATTTCTGTTGTAATCCGTCAGACTATTTTACAGTTAAAAACTCCAGATCATATGCGTGGACGTGTTGGTGCCGTAAACTCCATTTTTGTTGGATCTTCAAACGAATTAGGCGCTTTTGAAAGTGGTGCAACTGCCAAATTAATGGGCGCGGTTACTTCTGTTGTTTTTGGAGGAAGTGTTACGCTTTTGACAGTAGTTTTCACTGCATTGAAATCTCCAACTTTTAGAAATTTAGATTTGAAAAGAGATATGGATGATCATCAAAAATTAGAGTAAATTAATTTGTTTAAACCATACCCGTTATTTAAACACATAGAAACATAGATTTTTTATTGCTTCTGTTTAAGATTATAGAAAAAGCAAGCTTTAACACATAGCTCTATGTACAATATTCTACGTGAAACACCTTAAATTGATCCCCTAAAAGCCACATTTCTATGTGTTAAAAATAGTTTCACCCAACATCTTAAGACATATAAATTTTTCAAAGAATTTCAATCTCTATAAATGAAATTATTAGCAACCATTTTATTTCTTACTATTTCGCTTTTCGCGAAAGGACAAAACCTTTACGTCAAAACTTACGGAAACGAAAAGAATAAAACCATCATTTTTATTCATGGTGGACCAAGTGGTAATGCGACTTTGTTTGAAGGAACAACGGCTCAAAAACTCGCCGATCAAGGTTTTTATGTAATTGCTTACGATCGAAGAGGCGAAGGAAGATCTGCAGATCCAAATGCAAAATTTACTTATGAAGAAGCTTTTCAGGATTTGAATGCGATTTATAAAAAATATCATTTAAAGAAAGTCGTTATTTTGGGTCATAGTTTTGGCGGTTTGGTGGCGACACTTTATACCAATAAGTATCCGCAAAATGTGAGCGCTTTGGTTTTGGCTGGCGCTTTGTTTTCTCAACAAGAAACGTATGATCATATTTTAAATACGCTGAAGAAAAAATACAGAAACGATTCTGAACAATTGAAGAAAATAAGTATTGTAGAAAACCTAAATAAAAATTCTGCCGAATATAGAAAAGGATGTTACGAACTTGCAGGTGAAAATGGCTTTTTTAAAATGCCAAAGCCAACCGCAGCATCTAAAAAACTATATGCAGATTACGAAGCTGGAAAATTCTATAAAACCAATATTCGAAATAAAAATGCACCTTTAGTTTTTTATCAAAACGAGAAACAAAACAACATTGACAGCAGACCAATTTTAAAAAAAATCAAATCTGCTGGAGTTCCTATTTACGGAATTTACGGAAAAGAGGATGGCGTTTTTTCATCGGATCAAATTAATTCTTTGAAAGCTATAACTGGCGAGAAACACTTTGTTTTCCTTGATAATTGTTCTCATTATTTATTTGTTGACCAACAGGCAGATTTTCTTTCTAACCTAAAAAAGTGGCTAAAATAATGGTCAAGTTTCATTAAAAGAGCGAATTCAAAAGCACCACTTAAACAACTCAAAACCAATTATTAATGATATTTTTTGGCTTTTTTTTATGCTTTTGTTAATCAACTATTAATACAAACTGGTTGTATCTTTGTGGCCTAAAAAAAATGCCATGAAGGACATTGAACAGATATACCGAAACGATTTTGGAATTTCATTTTATTGGAAGGAAGGCAACGAAATTATATCAGATAAAATTCAGCTGCTTTTTAAACAAATGGGATTTTATTTTTCAGTTGAGGAGTTAAATGAATTTCACGATCTAATTGAAGACTGCGTAACAGATCAAAACAATTCTGACACAAGCGGTGTAAAACGCGCTTTCGATAAATTTTTATTGAAGACACCCTATGTTGCTATAGATTTAGAAATATCACCAATTGAATTAAACTCTATAAAAGACTTAGTTGATGGCTCTTTATTCCGACTTCATCTCAACGAATATATTTACGGTTCTGGAATGAACTAAAATAGCTCTTTCTATTATACTTTACAGATTCACACATTTTATACCATTTAGTGATATTGGCTGGATGAAAAGATTTTTCAAACTTTTATGATTTTTTTATTTAGAATTAATTTAAATAATATTTATATTTGTTGAAATAAAAGGATTTACGATGAGAGAAATTGAACAAATATATCATAATAACTTTGGGATAGCTTTTTACTGGAAAGATCACAACACTACGATTTCAGACAAAGTACAATTGGTTTTTAAGGAAACTGGTTTTTATTTTACTGTTCAGGAATTGAATCTTTTCTGCGATTTGATTGAAGATAGTATGATTGAAAATGCTTGTTGTGAAGCCTGCGAAATGAAATATTCTTGCCATAAGTTTTTATTGAAAACTCCATGCAATTCAATAGATTTAGCTGTAAACATGACCGAATTAAAGTCGATTAAAGATTTAGTAGAAGGTTCTTTATTTAAAATCGAGCTAGACGAATATGTTTATGGAGTTGGCATGAATTAAGAAACATTCTAAATATTTTAACAACATTTTTTCATTATTGAAATATATTTTGATTCCATTCAAAAAAAAGTATATTTACAGCAATGAAAAAAACTGTATTTATACTTACGATTATCTTTTTGACAATCTTCGTTGTCAGTTGTACCAATAAATCAGAAGAATATATTGATCCGCGTGGCACTGATTATGCAGGTTCTGAAAGTTGTGTGCAATGTCACAAAACACAGTCGGAAATGGCATTTCAAAGTTCCCATTTCAAAGCAACTGCACCAGCGATCTTAGAAAATGTTTCCGGAGATTTCGATTCTAAAAATCATACTTTTATTTACGACAAAGACACCAAACTGGTCATGGAGAAACATGGCGACAGTTTGTATCAGGTCTTATACAAAAACGGAAAAGAAACTGCCAGATATAAATTTGAAATTGTGTTTGGAGCCAAACATGCACAGACATCTGTTTATTGGAGAGAAAATAATACTTACGAACTACCTGTTTCTTTTTACCATTCTATAAATAATTGGGCCACAAGTCCCGGATTTCCAGCAGACAAACCCTATTTTGATCGTATGGTAGTTAAAGATTGTTATGCTTGTCATAGTTCGAACATTAGTTCTAGAGTTGTGAATCAAAGTTCTGCGGAGAAAAATTTCATGTCTATGGATGTGGAAGATGTTATTAATAAAAAAACAATCGTATACGGAATTGACTGTGAACGCTGCCACGGACCTGCAAAAAAACACGTTGAGTTTCATTTAAAAAATCCGAATGTAAAGGTTGCCAATAGCATAACAAATCTTAAAGCATTAAGCAGACAACAAAGACTCGACGCATGCGCATTATGCCACGCAGGAAATGACGGAATGAAATTAAAATCACGTTTTGACTTTAAACCTGGTGATAATCTATCGGAGTTCTTTCGTGAAACAAGAAGTATCACAGATACTGCAAAATTTGACGTTCATGGAAATCAGTTTCGCTTAATGGCTCAAAGCAAATGTTTTGTTAATAGCGAAAAAATGGATTGCATTACCTGTCATAATCCACATGAAAATGCTTCTAAAAACATGGCCTCTTATTCCAAAATTTGCATGAGTTGTCATCAGAGTTTAAAACACAAGGAAACGACGCTTAAAATAATGCCAGAGAAATTATTAGCCAGCAATTGCGTAGAATGTCATATGCCAAAAAAGGCTTCGAACGCGATTAGTTTTCAGCTTTCAAACAGCAAACAGTTGTCGAATTACATTTTAAGAACGCACAAAATAGGAATTTATCCGAATGCGAAAAAATAATTATTTTTTGAATTCGTGAAGTTCGAATTTATCTCCGTCAAAAACACCGTAAGTAAAATATCCGATCCAATCGCCGAGATTAACATATTCTGAATTCTCTCCAACAGAGCGAATCATAGGTAAATGACGATGCCCGAAAACAAAATAATTATAATGTTTGGTTTCCAACTTTCGTTTTGCGTACAAAATCAGCCATTCTTTTTCTTCGCCTAAAAACTTAATGTCTTCATCTCCAGAAATCAATTTATTTTTTACTGATAAATATTGCGCTAAACTAACGCCAACATCAGGATGTAGCCAACGAAAAAGCCATTTAGAAAACGGATTGGTAAATACCTTTTTCATTCGTTTGTACCCTTTATCGCCAGGACCTTTTCCGTCTCCGTGACCAATTAAAAAAGTTTTTCCGTTAAAAGTAAATTCTTTGTTGTCATGATAAACCGGAATATTCAATTCGGTTTCAAAATAATCATTCATCCAAAGATCATGATTTCCAACAAAAAAGTAAATCGGGATTCCGCTGTCGCGAATTTCGGCCAGTTTTCCTAAGATTCGAACAAAACCTTTAGGAACAACGGTTTTATATTCAAACCAAAAATCAAACAAATCTCCTAAAAGAAAAATAGCTTCTGCATCTTCCTTAATTTCATCTAACCAAGCCACGAATTTCTTTTCGCGTGGCAAACTCAATTCTGGAGTTGGCGCACCAAAATGCTGATCTGAAGCAAAATATATTTTTTTCATTATTGTGAGATGTGAGATGTGAGATGCAAAAACATTTCACTTTTGACTTTCGACTTTCGCCTTTTTGACTAATTAAAGATTATCAGAAGCATACCATTCTGCAAAAGAAGATTCTGTTTCCTGAAGTTTAAGTGAGAAAAGAGAAATTCCTTCTGGAAGTCTTGCTACAATTCTTTCAGCAAAATCAACTACCATATTTTCGCTTGTTGGCTGATAATCTACTAAAATTACGTGATGTCCGCGGTTTTTCAATTCTGCTGCCAATTCAACATGCGGAGTAGTTTGATTGAAAACCGTTGCGTGATCAAATTGATCGACGATTTCTTCTTTTACAATCTTCTTTAGGTCAGAAAAGTCAATTACCATTCCGTATTTCACATTCGATCGGTCTGTAATTGGCGAGCCAATAACCGTTACCGATAATTTATAACTGTGTCCGTGAACGTTCTTGCATTTTCCGTCGTAACCGTACAAAGCGTGGCCAGTTTCGAAGCTAAATTGTTTTGTAATTCTGATATTACTCATCGATGTTTAATTTTAAGCTTGCAAATTTACAAATTAATAACCGTTTTTGTCTCTTTTTTTAGCTCTGTTATACATCCAAAAAGCAATTCCAACCAAAAGCAGAAACGGAATAAAGGTTCCAATTACCACGCCGATTTCATAACTGCTATCTGGCGCGTTCTTGATTTTTTCAGCAACATCTACTTTTTGAAATAGGGAAATAATATTCATCTTAAATTATTTTATGTTTAAACACATAGAAACATAGATTTTTATCGCTTTTAAAAGTTTATGGAAAAAGCTAGCTTTCACACATAGACTATGTGTATGTATGAA
Organism: Flavobacterium potami; assembly: GCF_020026915.1. Classification (GTDB taxonomy): domain Bacteria; phylum Bacteroidota; class Bacteroidia; order Flavobacteriales; family Flavobacteriaceae; genus Flavobacterium; species Flavobacterium potami. The sequence continues at coordinate 127,181 of NZ_JAINUY010000008.1, forward strand.
AGTGAAACGTCTTTAGCATAATGAAAACTATGTTTCTATGTGTTAAAATTTTATTTTTTAAATTGATGCAAAGCCGATTTTGTAAAATCGGACAAGACCAATCTTCCTGTAATTGCGGCACGTTCAAAAAGTAAAGATTCCCAAGTTTCTGTTCCTTCCCAGATAATTTTTTTCATTTCGTACAACGCTTCAGGATTGTACGAACTTAATTTTAAAGCAAAACTTTCTACCTCAGCATCTAAATTTTCAGCTTCAGATAAAACAGAAAAAAGTCCTTTTTGAAAAGCCCAATCTGCCGATTTCCATTCATGCCCTGACAATGTCATTTCGGTCATTGCTGTTTTTCCGATTTTTCTCGAAACAGCTGGTTCTATTACAAAAGGGCCAATTCCGATTGCCAATTCTGATAATTTAATATCGCTCTGCGGAGTAGCAAAAACATAATCGCAGGCCGAAATAATTCCAACTCCGCCTCCTACTGCTTTTCCTTGTACACGACCAATAATAAGTTTACTGCAATTTCGCATGGCATTTAGCAAATGTGCAAAACCAGAAAAAAATTCCAAACCTTGTTCTTCGTTTTCTACTTTTAATAATTCGTCAAAAGAAGCACCAGAACAAAAGGTTTTGTTTCCTTCACTTTTCAAAACAATAACCGAAACATCTTCTTTTCTGCTCAAAGAATTAATTTCGGAAGTCAAACGATCCAATAAATCACGCGGAAAAGAATTACTTGCAGGATGTCCAAATTGCACTGTTGCTATTTTATTTTGAAAGGAAGTTTCTAAGCTTCCATTTGCATTTTCTAAACTCATAAAAAAAGATTTAAAGGTAAAGTTACGCTTTTGAAAAATTATATTCCTGAAACTCGCCGAAATTTGTTTTTTGAAAATTATTTGACTTTATTTGTTTAAACATTTGGGGGATTAGCTCATTTGGCTAGAGTACTTGCCTGGCAGGCAAGGGGTGACCGGTTCGAATCCGGTATTCTCCACGAATAATTCAAAAATACCCAAACAGATATCGATTCTGCTTGGGTATTTTTTTTACGGCATTCTCCACAAAACAATAAACCCGACAGGTTTTTAAAACCTGTCGGGTTTATTATAAATTACCAAGCTTATTTCTCATTTGCAGAATCTTCTGCATTTACATCGTCTTTCTCTTTCTTTTTGAAATCGTTATTCAATAAGTTTTCCAATTTCTTTTTTTCTTTTAGGTTTTTTCTAATTGTTAAGATTATCAAAATCACAACCAAGACTAGCACACCTCCTATTATGTTCCAATTAACATCCATAATTTAAATTTTAATTAAATATAAAAATTTAAAGTATTTAGCGTATTATCAAAAGGTTAAGTGTTATCTTTTGAAATATTTTTCGTTTCAAAAACTAAACTTTCTGAAAAGTCGTTTAAAAAATATCCCTCAATTACAAACACATTAAAAATCATGTCTGAACTAAGCTCATTATATTGTAAAGTAAAAATTTCAAAAAATCAATTAGAGAAATTTCTAAACAGTCATCCGGAGAAACCAGAATTAAATCAAAACTGGCTTAATTGGTGGGACAGTCGTAACATGTATTCTAAAATGGAATTGACTCCCGAATTACTTCGTTCTTATAATGACAAAACCAACAAAGAAATTATTGATGGTTGGATTAAATATCCTCAAGCAATGGCTTTTTCAGATTATGATGAAGCTACCGAAGAATGGAATTGGGGAATGCTATTTTTTAGTGAAAATTTTGTAGAAATGCTTCCAATGTTTGCTTTTATCATCAGTTTGGAAAACTACATTAACGAAAGTCTAGAAAACCAAGCGATAGTTTTTCCTTTCTTCTGGGGAGATAATGTCGTGGACGCTTACCTTTATTTTGAAAACGGAAAGGCTATTTTAAGTCCAAAAGTTCAGATTTTAGAAGATATCGAATCTAATTTTGAAGAACAATCCAAAGCGTATTTAAACCAAAAATGGGAAGAGATGGCAAAAGACATGGATTTGGATTAATTGATTTAATAAAAATTATCTCAACAAAAATCCCATCCTGATAGACCCATAAAAATATCCTTTGTTTGTATCAATTCCTGGATCTTTTAATTCTCTTCCGCGATAAATAAAAGAATACGAAATATTGAAGTTATTGTAACGATATTTTAAACCCGCTTCTGCATTAAAGCGAAGTGGCTCCAAATCAAAAGTAATTGGACTTGTGTCGTTGAACATACTTCCTTCAATCGTCGCGTCGTAAAATTGGTAATTGAAGCTTGGCATTGCATAGAAATAAAATTCTCGAATATTCGGCTTTGCTTCTGCACTGACCGAAGCATGATGCATATTAGAATCGTAAATCGGAAGCAGGTTTTTAAATCCGATTCTAGCCATAAATCCAGTTGAAACTCCGGTAAAAATGGTTCCTAAATTGGCTTCTGACTGCCAGTGAAGATCTACGAAATCATTATGTTTAGACGGAAATAGTTTCTTAGAATACATCACATGTGCCTGTAATCCTAACGCATTGTGAATTTGATTTTCCCAGCCAAAAACTTTTTTATAACCGATAATTTTATGAAATCCTTCTTGTAATTCCTGTCCTAAACCATTTGGACCAAGAAAACCAATTTGAAAATCGGTCTGTAAAACCGATTCGCTTTGATAAAAAAAGCTTTTTCCAGCTTCAGCAAAAAGATAGCCCGCAAAAGGTCTGTCGTTTATATCAACCGCTTCTGCATTTATAAATCTCGGATTGTAGAGATATTGCCCGATTCTAAATTCGGTAATTTCTTTGTTGATTTTCGGATTTTCATTTTTAGATAAAAACCGGTAAAAAATCTCCAATCCGTTGGTATAATACATATCATTTTTAGACGATGTATACAAATCATTATCCGAGATAAATCCTATTTCTGTTTTTTTTCCTTGTCCAAAAGTCAGCGTCGCTGTCAATATTAGAAAAGCAAAAAGTGTCTTTTTACTTCTCTTTGTCTTTGCCATCGTAATTGATTTTTCCAACGTAACGCATTTCACGAACAATTCTTTCTTTTCTTCGATTGATATAACTTGAAGAACCTGTTGCTTTAAATTTTCTCGGGTTTGGCAAAATGGCTGCAATTCCAGCGGCCTGCATTGGTGTCAAACTTGAAGCATCTCTTCTGTACCAATGTTCTGTTGCGGCGTAAGCGCCATAAACACCGTCACCCATTTCAATACTATTCAGGTAAACTTCCATGATGCGCTCTTTGCCCCAGATAATTTCAATTAAAACCGTAAAATAAGCTTCTAGACCTTTTCGGAAATAACTTTTTCCTTGCCATAAAAAGACATTTTTGGCCGTTTGCTGCGAAATGGTACTTCCACCGCGAATTCGGCGTCCGCGTTCGTTGCTTTTATATGCTTTTTGAAGTGCTTTAAAATCAAAACCATTATGTGTCAGGAAAGTTCCGTCTTCACTGGCAATTACGGCTTTTTGTAAGTTCATTGAGATTTTTTCAATTGGCTCCCAATCGTGATCAAAGTATACTTCTTTTCCTGCCATTTTATTTTCTATAGCACGAATTAACATTAATGGAGTAAACGGAACTGGAACATATTTGAAAAAGATAACCGACCCGATTGATATTCCAAAAAACCATAAAGAGGCTTTGATAAAAAACCATTTGATTTTCTCTCCAAGAGAACGATTCTTTTTTTTGGGAGAAGCTTTTGGTTTTGGCTTGCTAGCCGTTGTTGTTTTTGGTGCTGGTTTTTTGGGTGCTGCCATTATAATAAATCTGCTAATTCGGTTCCTATTAAACTGCCTATTGCTACTCCCATTCCGCCTAAACGCACTCCACAAAACACGTTTTCAGACAGTTGAGAAACAACAGGATTTTTACTGTTTCCGATTCCCATAATGCCGCTCCAACGGTGCGCAATTTGGAAATCCTGATTTGGTAAAATTACATTTTTCAGTAAATCTTCCAATTTATTTTGAATAATTTTCGTCTGACCAAATTCGGTTGTGGTTTCTCCTTCAAAATCAAGATTTCGTCCTCCGCCTAATAATATTCGATCGCCAATATTTCTAAAATAATAATAACCACGATCTAAATGAAACGTTCCTTTTAAATCTAAATTGTGAATGGGTTCGGTAATTAAAACTTGTGCTCTTGCTGGTTTTACCGCTCCATTTGTCAAAGATCCGGCAAAACCATTTGTTGCAAAAAGCAGTTTTAGGGTTTTAAAACTAAAATCTTTTAAAACTACTTCTACATGATTTCCTGCATCCAGATAAGAAGTTACCGTTTGTTGATTCAAAATTAAAATATCTGAAGAAACAGCTTGCTTCAACAATTCCTGCATCATATTTCCAGTATCGATTTGCCCTTCAAACGGATTAAAAATCAAATATTCCTGAATATTTTCAAAGCCGAATCGGTCTACTTCTTTTGAAAAAACATCGGCTTTAAAAAGTGGTTTTAAAACCTCATTGATAAACGGAATTTTAGCAAGACATTCATTAAATCCGAATTCGTCGTCTTTCAAGAATAATTCATATCCACCGTGAGGCTTAAAATCAATTGCCTGATCTCCTAATCTTTTTCGAAGTAACTGAAGTCCTTTCCAACGCTTTTCGATCAATGCTACAACATCGTCTTCGGAATGTGTTTTTAAGTCATCCAAAATTTCAGACAAACTTCCGAAACAAGCAAAACCAGCATTTTTGGTACTTGCGCCTTGTGGCAACATTCCGCGTTCTAAAACCAGAATTTTAGCAGCCGGAAATCTTTCGCGCAAGCGTAATGCTGTATGCAAGCCGACAATTCCGCTTCCTACAATTGTATAGTCAACATTCGTAAACCAGTTTTTAAGTTCCCAGTAGCTTAGTTCCATCATTTTGATAAATTCCAATATTTAAAAATCCAAATTCCAAACTTGGGTTAAATTACAAAACTAAATGAAATTACAACTTTTAAATTCCAAAACTTCGTAAATTGAAATTGCATTTGCGCTGTCAGGCTGAGCGGAGTCGAAGCGTTTTTACGTTGCGCCCTTCGACTTCGCTCAGAGTGACAATTGGGATTTTATCTTTAAACTTTAACAGTTTTTGGGATTTGGGATTTAACAATTTGGGATTTAAAAGTTGTATTTTTAGCGCACAAAAAATAGAATAAACAGATTATGAAAAAAGTATTATTAACAACCTTAATAATGATGAATTTAAACGCGATCGGGCAGAATGTGATGTCTCCGGAATTGTTATGGAAATTAGGACGAGTAACTCCGCTTGGAATTTCTAAAGATGCAAAAAATATAGTTTTTAAGGTTTCTACACCTTCGGTTGAAGAAAACAAATCCAATTCTAAAATTTATACCATTCCTGTAAATGGCGGAACTGCAGTTGAAATTAAAGACACAAAAGAGATTTTGGCTGATAAAAATATTTCGCCTGACGGAAAATATGTAGTTTATAATGAAGAAGTAAAAATCGACAAAGTTTTAGGAAAAGATTTTTATCCAAGTTTAGGAAAATCTGATGCTCAAATTTATGACGGATTAGATTATCGTCATTGGGATACTTGGAATGAAGGAAAATTTAATCATGTTTTTTATAAAGAAAACAAGGACGGTGCAAAAGGAATTGACATTTTAAAAGGTGAAACTTTTGATTCTCCTCAAAAACCTTTTGGTGGTGACGAAGATTATATCTGGTCTCCAGACAGTAAAAGTATTTTTTACGTTTGCAAGAAAAAAGCAGGAACTGCTTACGCGATTTCTACCAACACAGATATTTATGAGTACAATTTAGAAACTCAAAAAACAACTAACAAAACTGAAGGTAATTTAGGTTACGACACGGCTCCGCAATTTTCTCCGACAGGAAATTTATCTTGGCTGCAAATGAAACGCGACGGTTACGAATCTGATAAAAACGATATTATTGTTGAATTTAAAGGAATCAAAACCAACTTAACGGCAAACTGGGACGGAACTGTAGATAATTTTATCTGGAGTAAAGACGGAAAAACAGTATTTTTTGTTGCACCAATTGATGGAACAAAACAACTTTTCTCTGTTAATTTTCCGGGGTTGACTAAAATCGCAATTAACGTTCGCCAGATTACAAATGGAGATTTTGATATTAACGACTTAGTTGGTTTTTCTGGCGATGATATTATTGTTACAAGGACAGACATGAATCATGCAGGAGAAATTTATTCTTTCAATTTGAAGAAAAATACTTGGAAACAAATTTCTAATGTAAATACAGATACTTATAAAACATTGACGTTGAGCAAAACTGAAAGACGTTATGTTACGACAACTGATGGCAAAAAAATGTTGGTTTGGGTAATTCTTCCACCAAATTTTGATGCTTCAAAAAAATATCCAACTTTATTATATTGCCAAGGCGGACCACAAAGTGCCTTGACACAATCTTATTCTTATCGTTGGAATTTCTCTTTAATGGCTGCAAAAGGTTATGTAGTTGTTGCACCAAACCGCCGCGGAATGCCAGGACACGGAGTTGAGTGGAACGAACAAATTAGTAAAGATTGGGGCGGACAAGTTATGGACGATTACCTTTCTGCAATTGACGATGTGGCAAAAGAAAATTATGTTGACAAAACACGTTTAGGATGTGTTGGTGCTAGTTACGGAGGATATTCTGTATTTTATTTAGCTGGAATCCACAAAAATCGTTTCAAAACTTTCATCGCACATGACGGAGTATTCAATACCGTTTCGATGCTTGGAACAACTGAAGAAGTTTTCTTCAACAACTGGGATTTTGGCGGACCATATTGGGAGAAAGATAATGCTGTAGCTCAAAAAGCGTATACAACTTTTAATCCTGCAACTTTGGTTCAAAATTGGAATAAACCAATTTTGATTTTCCAAGGAGGAAAAGATTTCCGCGTGCCAATCGGACAAGGTCAAGAAGCTTTTCAAGCGGCGCAATTAAGAGGAATTAAAAGTAGATTTGTTTATTTCCCAGACGAAAATCACTGGGTTTTAAAACCTCAAAATGCTCAAGTTTGGCAAGGAGAATTCTTCAAATGGTTAGATGAAACATTGTAATCATTAAAAAACAATATTTGGACAGCCGTAGATTTTACATAATCTACGGCTGTTTTATTTTACAAACATGACAATTATATAACAAACAGACCGGTTTTACTCTTCCGAAAACAGATTTTTTTAGATAAATTGCAATGTTTTAATAATCCCAAATTTCCCAAAACCATCAGTAAAATATGGAGACTAAAAAAAGTTACACCGCAATCAAAGTTTTATTCAGCTATGTTGCCTTATTAGCTTTGGTTGTCACGGTTGGATGGTTTCTATATTCAGAAAATGTCGTCTACAATCAGCTTGAAGATAAAATTGCTTTAGAAAAAAATAAAATTCTTAGAGTAAGTCGGTTGTATTCTAACGTTTATAAAACAGAAAGTTTAGCCAGACAAACCATTCAAAATAATTCTGAAAAAGATTTTAGAAATTATCTTTCAGAAACGGATTCGCTCAAATGTCGTATTGATACTTTGAAACAAATTGTCACGACAGAATATCAAAAAACCCTTTTAGATAGTGTAACCTATTTTTTGGCTGAAAAGACAGAAAACATCAAGCAGTTACGTGAAATAAAAAATAAAGCAGACGACGAAACTTCTGTAAATAATGCGATTGATGAAATCACTAAAATGGAGTTTAACCTTAGAAAGCTCGAGCTTCAGGATTTCACTAAAAATCCAAATCAGCTAGGAAGTTATCAGCGCGGAGTATTGCAACGATATGTAGATTATATGAATTCTAACATACCGGATGATAGTACCAATACTTTAAGTAAAAAAGCTTCCGACTCGATTTTGGCAAATTCTAAAAAACTATTAAGTTCTGTAAAACAAAAAGCCGAAAAGAAAAAAGAATCCTTAAATTTTGAGGAAAATAAACTGCTTCAAAACGAAATCGCCATTTCTGATCAGCTTCGAAAAATACTTCGAATAATTGAACGAGAAATCATCAATAATTCTATTAAAAGTAATTCATTAAAAGAAAAATCATTAAAAAGAGTCAACGAAATTGTTACAGCTTCGGCAGTTATCGGTCTCTTATTGACTTTATTTTTCTCCATTTTGATTGTAAGCGATTATTCGAAATCTCAAGTTTATAAGAAACAGCTGGAAATTGCCAATTTCAAAACCAAAAATCTGTTAAAAAGCCGCGAACAGTTAATTTCGACTGTAAGTCATGATTTAAAAACACCTTTAAGTACCATTGTCGGTTACTCTGAGCTTTTGGGCAACTCAGATGTCAACACCAAGCAGTCTTATTTCATTAAAAACATCAAAAATTCGTCTGAATATATTACACAACTCGTTCAGGATTTATTGGATTTCTCAAAAATTGAAGCCGGAAAAATTACCATTGAAAAAGTACCTTTTTTTCTTCCTGAAACTATTGAAGATATTGCCAGAAACATTCAAACCGTTTATAAACATAAAAACATTGACCTGATCATTAATATCGATGAGAAGTTTCAGAAACGCATTGTTGGCGATCCGTTTCGATTGAAACAGATTCTGACCAATATTATTGGAAATGCTTATAAATTCACAGAAGAAGGTCATATTAGAATAGCCGCTTTCGCGAATGACGACCAGTTTTTTACCATTTCGATTCAAGACACCGGAATCGGAATTGAAAAAGCCAACCAGAAATTAGTTTTCGAAGAATTTGCACAGGCAAATGAAAACATCGAAAAAGAATATGGTGGTACTGGTTTAGGATTGTCAATCTGCCAAAAAATAGTTGCTATTTTAGGAGGATCTCTTGGTCTGGAAAGCATCTACGGCAAAGGAAGTACCTTTAAAATTCAGCTGCCTTTATTATTTGACAATAGTCAAAATAATCCGAGCGAAGAAGTCAAATCTAAAATTGCAAAAAACACTAAAAAGCAAACTTTTATCGTAGTTGATGACGACATCAATCTTTTAAATTTGACTAGTGGCGTTTTAAAACAAGAACAGCATCAGGTTTATTCATTTAGTAATCCTGTAAAAGCTCTGGAAACAATTGAAAACACTTCTTTTGATTTTGTCATAACAGACATTCAAATGCCGCAGATTGATGGATTCCAATTATTAGAAAAGCTTCGTGAATTTCCTAATTTCAAAAATCAGCCTGTAATCGCATTAACAGGACAAACAAATCTGGAGCTTTCTGTTTACAAAAATGCAGGCTTTACAACAGTCGTTAAAAAGCCCTATTCTCCAAAAATTTTACTGGAGACCATTCAGCATATTTTAGACCATGAAGAGATTCCTGAAACAGAAACAGCTGAAGCTGAAAACGGCGATTCCTCACAAATGTATTCTTTAGAAACACTGAAAGATTTTTTAGGGCATGATGCATCTGCCTTGAAGGAAGTTCTGCATTCTTTTATAGAAACCAGTATTGAAAATTTAGGTCTTTTGGAAACTGCTATAAATGAAAATAATCATGAGGAAATAAAATCTATTGCCCATCGTATTGCACCGATGTTCAAACAAATTCAGGCAAATGCAATTGGAGAACTTCTTAAAGATTTAGAAAAAGAAGATTTAAATACAATTGACATTCAAGCTACTTACAACGACTTAAAAGAAAAAGTAAAAATCCTTTTTGAAGTTTTAAAACAAGAAATCTAAAAAAAGTAAAGCACTAATTAAAAAATGTGCTTTACTCAATATTATAATGCTTCAACTTGTTGTAAAGCGTTTTTCTCGTAATTTTTAAAAGCTTTGCAGCTTCTGATTTATTATTCTGCGCTTTTGATAGAGCATGAATAATGGCTTCTTTTTCATTATTTGATAAAGAAAAACTTTCGCTTGTTCCAGATTGCTGTTTTTGGATTTGAAAGAATTCTGCAGGAAGCACTTCACTTTCTATAAAATCGCCTCGGGTTAAAAGAGTAGCACGTTTGACACAATTTTGTAATTCACGTAAATTTCCTGGCCAATTGTAATTTTGAAAAATAGAAATCACTTCTGGAGAAAATCCGATAACATCTTTATTTAATTGCTGATTGGCTTTTTCTAAGAAATAATCAGCGAAAAGCATCAAATCTTCGTCACGATCTTTTAAAGATGGAGATTCGATAGAGAACTCATTGATTCTATGATATAAATCTTCTCTAAAATCACCGTTTTTTACCGCTTCACGTAAATCTTCATTTGTAGCCGTAATAATGCGAATATCGACGTTTATTTCCTTATTGCTCCCAACAGGTTTAATTTTTCTTTCCTGAAGCGCTCTCAATAACTGAATTTGATTTTCGTACGAAAGATTTCCGATTTCATCCAAAAATATAGTTCCGCCATTTGCCGCTTCAAAATATCCCATTTTATCACTGATTGCACCGGTAAAAGAACCTTTTAAATGACCAAAGAATTCACTTGCTGCCAATTCTTTCGGAATTGCACCACAATCTACTGCAATAAAATTGTTGTTTTTTCTCTGACTTTGCTGATGAATACTTTTGGCGATGATTTCTTTTCCCGTTCCACTTTCACCAATAATCAAAACAGACATATCAGTCGGACTTACCAATTGAATATGATCTAAAAGTTTTTTTGAAGCAACTGATATTCCTCTTACAAATTCACTTTCGCCAAAAGTTTGTTTTTTTGGCGCTTTCTTTTCTTTAACAGGAACTTGCTCTTCTTCGACTTGGGGAGTTTGTAATGCATTTGTAATTACAAGCAAAACCTCATCGGGATTGAAAGGTTTTGAGATATAATCTGCTGCTCCGTTTTTGATAGCTTTTACGGCAGTATTTACATCGGAGTAACCTGTCATTAAAATAATGGGAATATGCGGATGGGAGTTTTTAAATTCAGACATTAGTGCAATACCGTCAAAATCAGGCAAACGAAGATCTGTCAAAATCAAATCAAACGATTCGTTTTTGATTGCTATTCGGGCTTCTGCTGCTGAGAAGGCAATGGTGACATCAAATGCTTTTTTTATTAGAAATTTTTCCAATAATTTACAAAACGCGATGTCGTCTTCTATCAATAATATCTTCGGCATTTGCTTTTAGGGAGTTTTCTGCTAAAATAACACTATTAAACTTGTAATTTCATAAAATTAATGTAAAAAAAAAAAAGAGATTGCACGTCGCAATCTCTTTTTCACCAAAAACATAAATCTAAATTCACCTAATTATATTTTCAACCAGTTACCATTGACATCTGAGTAAACAGTAGCCTTTTGGTCTCCAACTGATATTTCTAGTTTGTATTCTTTTTTTTCGTTTAAAAATGCTTTCTCCAGTTTTGCTCCTGGATAAGCGGTCTGCAAAGCTGTTTTAACAGCGGCAGGCACAGCATCTGCAGCAACTTCTGTATATTCTGACTGAACATTTACAGCTGTTTTAGTATTTTCAGAAACAGGCAATACATTTGCTTGAATTGACATTGTTCCTAAAAGAACTACTGCTGATAAGATTAACTTTTTCATAATGCTGATTTTTTAATTATTTCTTGATGATGTTACCTGAAGCATCTGTAAAAATAGTGTACTTCTTGTCTCCACTTGAAATTTCAAGTTTGTACTCGTTTTTCTCGTTTTTATAAGCCTTTTCAAGCTTAGTATTCGGAAAAGATTTTTCAATAGTAGACTTCACTGCTGCTGGTACGGCATCTAAAGTTACTTCAGTAAATCCATCTTGAATAAGTACTGATTGAGTGATCGAAATCGCTGGAAGCACTGCGGCATTTACCGATAAACTTCCTAATACAATCGCTGCTGATAAAACTAACTTTTTCATAATATTGTGGTTTAAAATTATTTTTTAAGAATGTTACCAGAAGCATCTGTATAAACGGTCGATTTTTCTCCTCGAACTGTTATCTCAATTTTGTACTCCTTTTTTTCATTTACCCATGCTTTTTCAAGCACTACACCAGGATAAGCATCATCCAGACCTTTTTTTACAGCTGCCGGAACTCCGTCTACTTCTTTATATCCATCCTGATCATTTACTGTTTGTACCATTTGATTAGTTACAACAGGGGTTTCTGCGTGCATCGACAAACTGCCTAAAACAATTGCTGCCGATAAGATTAACTTTTTCATAGTAATAGTTTTTAAGGGTTAGTTTAATTATTTTTTAATCCATGTCCCATCTGCGTTAGCAAAAAGATTTCCTGTTCTTTCTCCAACAGTCACTTCAAGCTTGTACTCAGATTTTGTGTTTTTAAATGCTTTAGTAAGTACAGCATCTGGATACGCTTTTTTAAGTGCATCTGTTACTGCTGCTGGCACCTCTTCCAATTTAATTTCTGTATAATCATCTTGGATAGAGATTGTTTTTACTACTGTATTTGAAATTGGCGAAGTTGAAGCAAATGATGTTAAACCTCCCAAAACGATTGCGGCTGATAAAAATAAATTTTTCATGATAGTCGTGTTTTAATATAGTTAATTTGATCTTAGTATTCTTGATCCGGATTTTCACGAAACCTTAAATTAGGTTATTGTTTGATCCAAGTTCCATCTGCATTTGCGAAAAGGTTTCCAACTTTGTCGCCAACAGTCACATCAAGTTTATACTGAGCTTTTTCGTTTTTGTATGCTTTTGTAATTACTGCCTCTGGATACGCTTTTTTCAAAGACTCCGTGATAGGCGCCGGTAATTCTTCTAATTTGATTTCAGTGTATTCGTCTTCAACAGAAATCGTTTTTACGATTGTATTTTTTACTGGTGATGTTGAAGCGAATGAAGTTAAACTTCCTAAAACTATTGCGGCTGATAAAAATAAATTTTTCATAGTGTGTATATTTTAATGTAATTAATAAATTTTAAAACGGTTACGGATTATTGTTTAATCCAAGTTCCGTCTGCATTTGCGAAAAGGTTTCCAACTTTGTCACCTACAGTAACATCAAGTTTGTACTCTGATTTTTCGTTTTTATATGCTTTTGTAATTACTGCCTCAGGATATGCTTTTTTCAAAGCGTCTGTAATTGCGGCTGGCAATTCTTCTAATTTGATTTCAGTATAATCGTCTTCAATTGAAATCACTTTTACAGTTGTATTTGTAACTGGTGAAGTTGAAGCGAATGAAGTTAAACTTCCTAAGACTATTGCGGCTGATAAAAATAGATTTTTCATAACGTGTATATTTAATATTAATAGTTGTTTACGCTTTAGTTAATGAAATTATTATGCCGTAAAAGAAAAGAACTGTGCCAAACGCTATAAAACATTATTTTTAAAGGGTTTACTTCAATATGCCAAAAAATGAAAAATTTAAAAAAGTGTGTAAAAGGAAAAAAAGGTGTGTAATAAGTAAACACTTAAAGTGTAACCTGATCTAAAATTTCTAGTTTCAGGTTTAAAGTTTCAGGTTGATCTTAAGAACTAATCAAACTTATAAATGAAAAAAGGCTGTCAAAAATTGACAGCCTTTATAATTATTCCGGATTATTCATTTTAAATGTATCCATAAATGCAGTTGTATAATCTCCTGCAATATATTTTGGATCATCCATTAATTGTCTGTGGAAAGGTATTGTAGTTTTCACACCTTCAATTACGAACTCATCCAAAGCTCTTCGCATTTTGCTAATAGCTTCTTCACGAGATTGTGCAGTTGTAATCAACTTAGCAATCATAGAATCGTAATTTGGTGGAATGCTATAACCTGAATATACGTGAGTATCTAAACGTACTCCATGTCCTCCTGGCATATGAAGCGTAGTAATCTTTCCTGGTGAAGGGCGAAAATCGTTATAAGGATCTTCAGCATTAATACGGCATTCGATAGCGTGTAATTCAGGAAGGTAGTTTTTACCAGAAATCGGAATTCCTGCAGCAACCATAATCTGCTCACGGATCAAATCATAATCAATAACTTGTTCTGTAATTGGGTGCTCAACTTGAATACGAGTATTCATTTCCATGAAATAGAAGTTTCTGTGTTTGTCAACCAAAAACTCTACAGTTCCAGCTCCTTCATATTTAATGAATTCAGCAGCTTTTACAGCAGCTTCTCCCATTCTTGCACGAAGTTCGTCTGTCATGAAAGGCGAAGGTGTTTCTTCAGTAAGTTTTTGGTGACGACGTTGAACTGAACAGTCTCTTTCAGAAAGGTGACATGCTTTTCCGTAAGCATCTCCCACAACTTGAATTTCGATATGACGTGGTTCTTCAATAAGTTTCTCCATGTACATTCCGTCATTTCCAAACGCTGCAGCAGCTTCTTGACGTGCACTTTCCCAAGCTTTTAAAAGCTCTTCTTCTTTCCAGATGGCACGCATTCCTTTTCCACCACCACCAGCAGTAGCTTTCATCATTACTGGGTAACCAATTTCTGCTGCTGTTTTTTGTGCATGTTCGTAAGATTCTAATAATCCGTCTGAACCTGGTACACAAGGTACTCCTGCTGCTTTCATTGTAGCTTTTGCAGAAGCTTTATCTCCCATACGGTCGATCATTTCAGGAGCCGCACCAATAAATTTGATTCCGTGCTCTTGACAAATTTTAGAGAATTTAGCATTCTCAGAAAGAAATCCATAACCTGGATGTATTGCATCTGCATTTGTAATTTCTGCAGCCGCAATAATATTTGACATTTTCAAATACGATAAGTTACTCGGAGGAGGGCCAATACAAACCGCTTCGTCAGCAAATTTAACGTGTAAACTTTCTGCGTCGGCTGTAGAGTAAACTGCGACAGTTTTGATTCCCATTTCCTTACATGTACGAATTACACGTAGTGCAATTTCTCCTCTATTCGCAATTAATATTTTTTTAAACATCTTATTTTAATTAGATAATTAGACAATTTGAGAATTAGATAATTTTAGATGATTAATAGAAATCGCTTTTAATTTAAATCAATCTAAAATCTAAAATCTAAAATCTAAATTTATTTATGATGGATCTACTAAGAATAAAGGTTGGTCAAATTCTACTGGAGACATATCGTCAACTAGAATTTTTACAATTTTACCAGAAACTTCAGATTCGATTTCGTTGAATAATTTCATTGCTTCAATTACACAAAGAACATCTCCTTTAGCAATAGTGCTTCCTACTTCAGTAAAAACTGGTTTGTCTGGAGATGGTTTTCTATAGAATGTTCCGATAATTGGAGATTTTATAGTAACATATTTAGAATCGTTTGCAGCTGGTGCTTCTGGAGTTACGTTTACAACTACAGGAGCAGTCACTTGTGGAGTTGCCACTTGTGGTAAAGCTTGCTGAGTTGGCAATTGTTGTACGTAAGTTGCTTCAGTTACATTTGTTTCTAAAGTTGTTCTGATCGTGATTTTCACGTCATCCATTTCCAACTTCACTTCTGCAACGCCCGAATTTGCAACAAATTTGATTAGGTTTTGAATTTCTTTTAAATCCATAATGATTCGTTTTTAGTTTTAATTTATTTTGTATCGTAAGCCCATTTTAAATAGATAGATCCCCAAGTGAATCCTCCACCAAAAGCGGCAAAGATAACATTATCTCCTTTTTTAAGCTTATCTTCAAAATCAGCTAATACTAATGGTAAAGTT
This sequence comes from Flavobacterium potami, assembly GCF_020026915.1. Lineage (GTDB taxonomy): Bacteria > Bacteroidota > Bacteroidia > Flavobacteriales > Flavobacteriaceae > Flavobacterium > Flavobacterium potami. Next base: position 142,725 of record NZ_JAINUY010000008.1, read on the forward strand.
CCAGAAGTAGTATTACCATATCTTTCGATATTTACCAAAACTTTAGAATCGTCCAATTCTAATCTTCCGGCAGTAGCATCAATGATACGTTTGTTAGCCTGGTGTGGTACCAACCAGTCAACATCCTGATTTGTTAAATTATTTCTTTGTAAAATCAATTCGCTGGCATCTGCCATATTGGTAACAGCATATTTGAAAACAGTTTTTCCGTCTTGCATGATATTATGCTGTCTGTTTTTTACAGTTTCTTCGCTAGGCGGAATCAAAGATCCTCCTGCAGGAATTTTAAGAAAATCGCGTCCTACACCATCACTTCTTAGATATTCATCCTGCAAACCTAAACCTTCATAATTTGGTTCAAAAAGAACTGCACCAGCTCCATCGCCAAAAATAATACAAGTTGCTCTATCTGTATAATCTACAATTGATGACATTTTATCCGCACCAATTAAAAGTACTTTTTTGTAACGTCCTGATTGCACATAAGCCGCAGCAGTTGACATTCCGTATAAGAAACTTGAACATGCAGCCTGCAAATCGTATGCAAAAGCATTTGTTGCTCCAATTTCTGTTGCAACGTAAACTCCTGTAGAAGCCACCATCATATCTGGTGTTGCTGTTGCCATTATAATCATATCAATCTCTAAAGGATCAATATTTGCTTTTGCAATTAAATCTTGTGCTGCTTTTATAGCAAGGTAAGATGTTCCTTTGTCAGCATCTTTAAGAATTCTTCTTTCTTTAATTCCTGTACGAGTAGTAATCCACTCGTCATTGGTTTCAACCATAGTTTCCAAAACTTTGTTCGTAAGTACAAAGTCAGGAACGTATCCTCCAACAGCGGTAATTGCGGCTGTGATTGTATTCATTATATTCTATTATTTCCTTTCAAATACGAAATATTTGAAAAATTTTTAAAAGACTTGAAAATTACAAAAAAAAACGAAACGATTTTGTGTATATTTTCCTAAAAAACGAAAATTATAACCAACAAAAAAAACTCTCACTATGTGAGAGTTCCAGTATAATTTACAAAAACGTATTAAGCAACCGCTTCAGATTTATCGATAACAACTTGCCCTCTGTAGTACATTTTACCTTCATGCCAGTAAGCTCTGTGGTATAAATGCGCCTCACCTGTAATAGGACATGTAGCGATTTGAGCTACAGTAGCTTTATAATGCGTTCTTCTTTTATCTCTTCTTGTTTTCGAGGTCTTTCTCTTAGGATGTGCCATTTTACTATATTATTTATCCGTTAATAGTTTCTTTAATTTTTCCCAACGCGGGTCAATATCTTCTTCTTTGTTACTCTCTTCCTTTTGTTCTTTTACACTTAATTCATTCAGTTTTGTCAAAGCTTCTGTCTGTAGACTTCCATCTTTAACTCCCGGATGAATTCTTTTGTGAGGTACAGAAAGCGCAATCATTTCATAAATATATTGCGACACATCTATCTCATGTTCACCATGTGGTAAAATCAACAATTCTTCATTATCATCATTGAATTCATCTCCAAAACGAACAATCAGCTTCATTTTCCCTTTTATAGGTAAATCAAAATCCTCGCCTGTTAGATCACAAGGCACATTTACAGTTCCTTTGTGTTTGAATTCCAATTCTAACATGGTGCTTTTCTTTTCAAAAAGCAAATTGACTTTTATATCAGAACTTTGAAACTCATCGTATTCAAAATTCTTAAAAAACTCATTATTAATCTGATACTCAAAATGGTGTTTTCCTAGTTTTAATCCTACGAAAGGAATTAAAAATTCTTTTGTTTTGCTCATTTCAACATCAATTTGATCCCTTCAGCTCTAAAACTAGATATCTGAATTGGGGTGCAAAGATATAAAATTATTACAAATCTAATAATCTTATTCACCTTTTTTTGTTTATAACTGTTTTTCTTTTATTTTAAGAGGTTTTTGGCTAATCTCCTCATACTGATTACGCGAGCGAAAAATATCTATTGCAAGATAGACTGCTTCTTTAAACGAATTGTAATCTGCCATGTCTTTTCCGGCAATATCGTAAGCTGTACCGTGATCTGGAGAAGTTCTAACCTTATTTAAACCCGCTGTATAATTAACTCCTTTTCCAAAAGACAGAGTTTTGAACGGAATTAATCCTTGATCGTGATACATAGCCACAATCGCATCATATTTTTCATATTGGCCACTTCCAAAGAAACCATCTGCTGGAAAAGGTCCAAAAACCATTGTTCCAGATTCAAATAATTTCTTCAAAACTGGTTTTAAAACCAAATCATCTTCTTTTCCGATTACTCCACCATCACCTGCATGCGGATTTAAACCTAAAACAGCGATTTTTGGTTTTACTATACTAAAATCCTGAACCAAAGACTTCCTGATGGTTTCGATCTTTTTAGTAATTAATTCTTCTGTTAAATGAGATGCCACTTCATTTAAAGGAACATGATCGGTAATCAACCCTACCCTCAAATTATCCTGAACCATCATCATGAGTGCATTTCCTTCCAATTCCTGATCCAGATAATCGGTATGTCCTGGAAATTTAAAATCTTCTGATTGGATATTATACTTATTAATAGGTGCTGTTACCAAAACATCAATACTTCCGTCTTTCAAAGCTTTTGTTGCGGCGGCAAATGATTTGATGGCATATTCTCCAATTTTTTCATCGTTTACCCCGAAATTTATATCTACGCCTTCTCTCCAAAGATTAAAAACGTTCACTTTCCCTGGAATAATCTGCTCCAATTTATCAACTCCATGAAACTGAACAGTCGATGTAAAACTTTTTTTAACGAATGACAGAATTTTAGCATTTGCAAAAATAACTGGCGTACACATTTCCAACATACGAGAATCTTCGAATGTTTTTAGTATAACTTCGCTTCCAATACCGTTTAAATCTCCTACTGAAATTCCAACAATTATATTTTCTGCTTTTTTATTCATGAGCTCAGTTTATTTATTACTAATTTTGATGTGCAAATTTAGTAAAATAAAACTACAATGTTCACAGGAATTATAGAAACACTCGGCAGGATTCACGAAATCCAGAAAGACCAAAACAATCTTCATATAACAGTTGACTCTTCCATAACAAATGAATTAAAAATTGACCAAAGCGTTTCGCACAACGGAATATGCCTTACGGTTGTGGCAATTAAAGACTCTTTTTATACCGTAACAGCAATTGACGAAACGATTCTAAAAACCAATATCGGCGACTGGAAGGCTGGAGATATCGTAAATCTAGAAAGAGGAATGAAACTTGGAGATCGTCTAGACGGTCATATTGTGCAAGGCCACGTAGACCAAACCGGAACTTGCATTAAAATTGAAGAAGCTAACGGAAGCTGGAATTACACTTTTGAATACGACAAAAATCTGAACAACATCACCATAGAAAAAGGATCCATTACCGTAAACGGCGTCAGCCTTACAGTTGTAAATTCTAAAACAAATGAATTTAGTGTATCTATCATTCCCTATACTTTTGAACACACTAATTTTAAGGATTTCAAAGTTGGAACAAAAATAAACCTAGAATTTGATGTAGTCGGAAAGTACATCTCAAGACTTTATTCAATAAATAAGTAAAACACTTCTTGTGTTCGCATAAAAAAAGCTTCAGTTAAACTGAAGCTTTTTTTATTTTATTTTTATATATCACGGTTGCCCCTAAAGCCAAGCCACAAATTGCTAAAAGCATAATATGATCATCAATTGGAACCTGATCTCCTCCTTGACAAATTGGCTCACAATCTTCATCAACATTCATCGTACCCATACCTTTTGCTGTTGGCTTAGGCGGAGTCGGCGTAGCTAATGCGATCGTGACATTGAATAACATTATAATAACTGCTAAAAATGGGGCTTTTAGTTTTCTCATAAATTCAAGCTGTTTAAATCAACAAGCTGTAATTATTAAACAAATTATTCTTTTATAGAAATCTCGCACAAATTACGGTTTTCCTCAAAACTTGGACAAAAGTATAAGTTTTTTGCTTAAAAGCAACTTTTAAAACAAAAAACATAACACAAATTTTAACAGTTTTTTGAAGACACCTCCGCATACCTTTTCAGAAAACGATGTAGAGCATAAAAAGCTCATTTTCATTACCGTTATCTATTTTTTTAAGCTTATAAGAATTTCCTGATTTTAAAAAATCTTCTCTGATTTCTATTCAAAATCATGTACGTAAAAACAAAACGATTGGTTTGCAAGGTTTATTATCAAGATTTCGTCATTTTTTTATTTTTGAAAATGGAGAAAACAAAAAAGCCCTAACATTTCTGAAAGGGCTTTGTAATTTCTAAATGAAGTGGTCCCACCTGGGCTCGAACCAGGGACCACCTGATTATGAGTCGTAACCACCCTATTTTCGTTTCTTTTTATAATTTTTCAAACATTTGCAAAACCCTTATAAATAAAGGGCTAATATAAAATAAATTTTCTTTTTTTTTCATCCATTTTCAGTTTTATGCTATTTTTGTGTGCAAATTGTGTGTGCAACAAAAATTAAAAAAAAATGTTTAGTTACTCTAAAGACGGAATAACCGTAGCTTCAATGCTTGATAATAGAAAGGAAAATAAAAACAAATCCTATCCAATTAAAATACGCGTTACACATAAAAGAATACGAAAATACTATTCCACAGGTATAAGTTTAAAATTAGAAGAGTGGGAATTACTTCCAAAAAGCAGAAATAAAGAACTACGAACAGTAAAAGAAAGTATTGAAAATAGTTTTGGTCTAGTAAAAATAAACGTAGAAGCCTTAGCAGAAAAAGGCGGATTTTCATTTGACTCGCTCAACTTAAGACTTAGTAAAGCAACAGGAGATACAGTTAATACAGCTTTTCGCGCAAAAATTGCGAATTTAAAACGAGAAGATCGAATTGGTTCAATGGACATGTCAGTTACAGTTCTGAATAATTTAGAAAAATTTGCTGGTAAAAAACTTTCATTTGAAAGTATATCCGTCGATTGGCTCAAAAAATTTGAAAAGCACTTATTGATTGATAAAAGTCACTCAACAGTCGGAATGCATATGCGAGAGATACGAACAATAATGAATGAAGCTAAAAAAGCAGGAGTTATTAAAGACACACAATATCCATTTGGCAAAGATAAATACGAAATAAAAACTGCAGAAGGTCAAAAGAAAGCATTAACATTACAACAGATTGGTCAAGTTGTACAATTTTCAGATGGAAATGAAACAACTCAAAGATATCGCGATCTTTGGTTTTTTATATATTTATGTAATGGTATAAATGTTGCCGATCTTGTAAAATTAAAATATAAAAACATTAAAGATGGTGAAATTTGTTTTATCCGTCAAAAAACTGAAAAAACAACAAAAACAAGAAAAGAAATTCGAGCAACGGTTACAATGGAAATAAAAAACATAATAGATCGATGGGGAAATCAACCCAATCCAGAAAACTATATTTTTCCTTATATTGACGGAAAAGAAGATGCCGAAAAACGTAAAAGAATTACAAAAGACCTAACAAAACGTATCAACAAACGCATGAAATTAATTGCTAATGAAATTGGAATTGATAACATTACTACATATACAGCAAGACATAGCTTTGCTACTGTATTAAAAAGGAGTGGTGCAAATATTGCATATATTTCTGAAAGTTTAGGTCACAATGACTTAAAAACGACTGAAAGTTATCTAGCTAGTTTCGAAAAAGAAGAACGTCAGAAAAATGCAGGGTTATTAACCAATTTTGGTTGAAATATTATAAATCGTTTAAAAAAAATGATCTGATTTAATTATGGGATTAACATACTTCTAGTTTTTTATCTTCTTTAGGATATGATTATACTCTTCTAGTAACTTTAAATATTTATTTTTCCAATATTCTGGATTTAATTCATCATTGTTATAATCAACAGCAGATTCGTCAACTGTATTTTTATAAATCTTAAATTCTTTGATTTCGTCTTTGAAATCATAATGAATTATTTTACCAATTTGCAATATCATATCTAATGATAAATTGGAATTTTCAAACATAAGATAAACCCACCTTCTACTTTTTGACAATTTTTTAGCTAATTCAGTAATAGGATATCCGCTTTTGTAAACTGCTTTTTTTACTATATCTCCTCTGTGTTCCATATTTCAAATATGAACACATTAGTGAGAAAATATTTTTACAAATAATACACACATATGTGTATTATTTGGTATTTTTACATGATTATCAGTAACATCATATTCACTTATGTGAATTATGTGTGTACAAAATTAAGTTTACAAAACATAATCAACACCAACATGACAAAAAATTTATTGTTCATCGCATTCATCTTCACTTTAACATGTCAATCTCAAACATCTACAGACAAAATCAAATGGAATTACACAGACTACACCCCAAAAACATTTACTTTCAACAAAGCGATTGTTAATTATTTTGTTGAGGAAAACAAAGATTCTCCTAGACTCTCTATGGATATAGTTTCTGACTCTACTGCATCAACCAAAGTAGGCTCAATAAAACTTAGCGAAATATTGCCAACAGAAGTTTTTGACGTCTCTGCATATAGTTATTCCGATAAACTTTATTTAATCAAATCAAATAAGGATGAAAAAATATACATGTTACATGAAGATGTGATGTACTATCAAAATTGGAGTAAGTCAAATGGAACAACATTAACTAAAGAATACACAAAGCCACAAACACTTGCAAAAGAAAAATTAATCTTAGAAAATTATCGATTAAAATTAAAAAACGCATTGTCAACTGTTAGTAAAATAGAAGCTATTAACAACAAACATTTAGTAAACATGGTTAATTCATTTGGCGTAATTGTAGAGCAAAAATACGACCCAGCAAAATTCACAAAAGAAGAAAAAGTCATCTATAAGCAACTAGTCCAAAAATTGAAAATACAGCATGAAGAAATAAAAACAGAGTTAGAGAAAAAAATTGATTCCAAAAAAACACTAACAGAATTAATAAGTATTCCTGACATTAATAAACAGCTTCAAATTGAACACGCCTATAATGATTATTCCTATACAGCATCAAATTGGTAATAAACAGCCCCACACTTATTTTGTGGGGTATTTTTTTTACAATTACACGTTGACTCATTGACTAGCCTATTATTCCTAGAATTACAACTAAAAAATTTCCAACATTATTTGAAGAAATATAAAAATGATAATTTTACATTACTAATATAAATTTGGAAATATGAATATTGGAAAATGTAAATTATGTTTAGAAGAAAACACAGAATTACTTAATGAGTCACATATCATTCCAGATTTTTTCCATGACGGTTTAAAGAATGAAAAAGGGCGTTATAGTCTAATTTTACCAGATGCATATGTAAAAGGAAGAAATCAACATTTAAAAAATCCTTTTGGAGCAATGTATGAATCAGATTTGCTTTGTAAAAAATGTGACAACAATATTATTAGTGGATATGAGACGGCACTTCGTCATATACTAACTCAGAATCGAAATACAAAATATGATTTCAAATATGGAGATAAAAACTATAGATTGTATAAGGATATTGATTATACAAAATTTAAATTAGCTTTACTATCTATTCTCTGGCGTGCTTCAATTGCTAAAAACAAAATGTTTGAACAAGTAAACATTAGCCCTAAACATTTTGAAAACATAAGAAAAATGATACTAAATAATGACGCAAAAAATGTGGAAGATTACCCAGTACTTATGTACTTATTTCATGAGAATGATGAAAAACTAATTACAAATCCTAGATTTCTAGATGAAAAACCAAATCAAAAGGCTCAATTTATCCTAAATGGTTATATGCTTATATTTATTATAGGTACAGACTCAACATTTCAAACATCTTTGCTAGTTCCAAACAATTCCAGAGAACTAGTTTTGGAAATTAAAGAAGACAATTATTTAAAAAACCATATGTGGAACCTAATCGCAATAACAAAAGAAAAACTAAAAAAAAGATCTTAATTGGACATCTAGGAGCGGGAGTTCAACCTATCTTTTTTCAAGCTCGTTAAATCCAATTTTTTGCTATCTCTAATTGATACTTCGCAAGAATTTGCAATTTGTACTAGAGTCGAGTATATCAATTAAGTCATTATCTAAAATCGATTTTTCAAGCCCTAACTTAAAAGTTGCGCCATTAGTGTAGAAAACGTCAATATGATGTAAAGGGTGTCTGTGCTGTTGTTGTTTTTCACTAGCTTCCTTAAACCCCTTTTCATCCATATCATATCTAAGATAACCATCTTCTAGCATTATTAAATCCTTTAATACAGGCCAATAATTACTATTACTTTCGTTTTCTAAATCAATAACTGGATCAATAAAATCAAGACAGTTATCACTGTTAATTAATGGATTCTTTAAAAGAATTATTAAACTTGAAATAGCATAAGAATCTATCTCAATAAGATTTTTAAAATTTAAAGTAACCTCACCTTCCTCACCTATTATTAAATTAAAAGGAAATGTTATCGAATAAATTTTATCTTCACTTACAAAGAAAACTCGATTCATTTTCTCTCTAAAAAAAACAATTTTATTTACTGATTTTACTTTTTCTTCTCTCTTTCCATGTATTATGTATCTGGCAGATTCTAATAATATATCAAGTATTTGGAATTTATCCTTAAGTCGATATTTTGGAAAAAATATTGACAAAGAACTTGGGTCTATTTCTATTTCAAAACTAGTTTTCATTATTAATAAAATTCTTTATTAGCTTGAATAAATTTGATAGTTTTCTCTTTGTCAAATAAGTCAATATCAGTATCAACAATTGCGTTGGAAATTCTACTCCTTATTTTTTTATCAATTTTTAATTCATCGAAAATTTCATTTATGAAATCCGAATAAGAAATATTTTCATTTTCGTTAAATTTTAAGACTTCGCTTTGTATCTTTTCTTTTTCATCTTCAGTAGGCTCGATAGTCTTTATATACCTTTCCTTATTGATGATTTTTAATCCTTCAAGATTGTTTTCAAGACCAAGATTTTTAGTTACTAGTAAATAAGATTGGATAAAAGATCTTGTTAGCATTGTATATAATATATTTCTATATCTATAAGTATTCTGAATACCAGAAGAAAGACAAATAACAAATGGGAATTCTAGTCCTTTTATGTTATTAGTATTTGAAAGGTAAATAGTATTTTCAATTTTGTTTTTATTTTCATAAGCCCTATTTACTGCCCAGCCAATTTCTTTTCCGATTTTAAGAGTTAAACCATCAATATAATTATAAATATCTTTACGATTTTCTTCCATTAAAATAATTGCAATATCATCTGGTCTTAATTCTTTATGTTCGCTTTGTAATTCTTTAATTATTTTTATTACTTCACTTCCATGCGTTGTGTTTTGAAAAATTACACTATCATACCCATCTATATTTAAATTTTCAAACCTCCTAACTGGTTCCCTAAAAAAATGAATTTCTCTATTATCAAATCTTTCTATTTTATAACCAATTGATTTCCAGTATTCATCAGAAAACCAATTTAATTTAACTTCATCAAATAAACCTAAACCAATCGCATGCGCAAACATTAGAGTTCGTGGATCAGTTCGATAACATCTATTTAAAACTATATCAACTTTTAATTCTGTTTTCTTTGTGTTTTCGAAAATATCCTGAAAAATATCACCAGCTATATATACTTTTTTGCGTGCTATCTTGTCACATAATGCAAAAAGAACATCTGGAAAATCTTGCCTCTCATCGATAAGGATATAATCCAAAGCATATTCAAATTCATCATCAGCTAAAGAATTTATATGATTTAAAAGATGACTGAATATTTTTTCATAATCAGTATTTAATTTATTAAATTTAAAAAAAGGTGCCTTGTAAAAATGACATAAATAACTGTAAAATCCAGAATTAGGAAAATTTTTTGATCCCCAAGCATGGGAAACCCATAATTTAGAATTCCATTCAATTTGTTTTTCAACTTTCATGAAATTAAAAAAAGACGGTACTCGTTCTCTCAGTATATTTGATAATGCAATGCTGTGACACATGAAGTAAATCTTTGCATTATCTTCCTTCAAATATATCTCTTTCAATTTATGTAAAAGCAATTCTGTTTTTCCAGTACCTGACAAACCTTGAATCGTTACTATCTTTGTATCGTAGTTTTTATAAATAAATCTCGTTTGCTCACCATCGAACAATATTATATTCTTTTTTACTTTCTCTAATAATGTTTGTGGAACGTCTGTCCCAACCTTATCAATATCATTAATACTTCCAATTAAAAGAGAAATCAACAACTCACTAATTCTCTGTAACTCTAAGGATAATAGATTATCATCCATGATTTTTTGGAAATTAGAAAATTGATTATTTTGAATTTGAACAGTATTATTTTTTTTCCACTCTCTGGATCTGCCAATATATTCTTTGTAATTATATTTATCTGATATAGAACTTAAATCTTCAATAAAATCTCCATAAAACTCATTAAATTGCTCCACATCACCTTCCACATCAATGAAAATAATTTTGTGCTTCGGAGATAGAATAACTATACATTTATTCTGATAAGGATAGGAATATTTTCCACCTAATGGTGCATTAAGTACATAAATCTGTTCACTTGGTCTTTCTTGAATATAATCTTGTAGTTGGTTTAAAAAATCTATATTAAAATCATTTTCTTCTATATCTTTAAAATATAAACTATTTTCCATAAATATAATATAACATTAATCTTGGTTAGACACCCAAATATAAGAAAAACCTTTAATTTGAAAGTCGTTTTTTTAATTGCTTAAGAATTAAAATGGTAAATCATCATCAGCGAAACCATCTACAAGAATTGTTTTATCTTTTGAAAGAGCAATTTGTGTAAGTATGTCTGATCCACTCTTGTCTAAATTTATACCCTTTAATTGCAATTCTTCGATAACAATAGTTTTGAATTCCAATTTATCTATAAGGTGCTTATGTTTAATTGTAAAAATTCTAAATAAATCATCCCATGTCATTGCATATATTTCATAATTTCTAATAGATTGAATTAAGTATTTTTTCCCCTTCTCTTTTTGGCTAACATGTAGATCCCTAATATAATCATCCACTTTTGTTCCTACCAGTATAAATTTCCAAGTTCTAGTAACACTATTAAATCTATCATCTTCAATTATAAATCGAAGATATCGCTCTACTTGTTGAAATTGATCATTTCCTATTATAACACTGGGCCTTTTAAGTTCAACAATAATATTTTCTTCAACTGTAGAATCTGAATCATTAGTGTCAATAATCTCAGACTTCCTCGCAATGAATATATCAGGTCTTTTTAACTTATTTACATGATCAATTTTTTCATTTTTTTTCTTATTATTTTCAAGGTGTGAATAATAGTTATTCAAAAGAATTTCAAAATTCTTATCTGCAGAAACTAAATGGTATTGTTCTCCGAAAATCCAATAGTTTTCCTCTATAATTTTTTGAATATGATTTCTTTCATCGGTAAACTTCTTTAGATCAAAAACTAGTAATTTTAAAATATTAACTATTGTATATCTGTTTTCTAAGAATCTAACCAAATGCGTAATCTGAGAAAGTTTTGTTGATTTTAAAACTGATGAAAGCTCTCTTCTTTCTTCGTCCGTTAACTTAACAACATTATCAATTATACTTAAAACATGCTCTCTTTGGTCTGTATCAAGCAATAGATTTAAAAAGCCAACTATAGTTTTACTCTGTGGAATACTTAAATTTTGAAAAATTTTTGGTTGAACGCTATACAGTTCTTTAACAACATTCTCAAGATCGTCTTTTCTCAACTGTTCATATTTGTTACTTCCAAATATTGGGAAAATATTTCGTTGATTATAACTTTCAATTAGCTCGCCAGCTTTTAAATCTCGTATAAAAGCTTTCTCTTTTTGACCGACTAATTCATTTAGATTCTCCACTAAAAGCTTAAAAACAGGATCACTTTGATTAAACGTTTGATCAAGCACTGGATGATCTAATTTTGTAGGTTTGAAACTATCAAAATAACTAGATTCTATATATACAGAATGGTGAAAATCCGCTGTTTTATTATTAAATGATGTATGTTTCCTATAAGCTTCTTTTTTATCAGTATTTAGAAAGTAATAATAATACTTGTCACCAATTTTCTCATTCCATCTTAAAAAGCTGATTTTGAAAACAAAATCACCATAAGTAATATCTCTGTCCTCAGAATCACCAATTACGCTTTCATAATTTAGTGGTCTGCTATTGATAATAATTTTGTAATCTCTATCCTTATTTAAATATAAAAACCATCCAAATTCATTAGCCAAGTACTTCTCAAAATCTTCATTATCTAACAAATCACCTGTTAAATTATAAAAATCTTCAAATATTACTTTCGTACCAGTTTGGGTATTCTTCTTTATTGATGTATCACCAGTTTGAAAATTCTGGATTTCTTCTCTGTTTATCTGTATAATATAATTTAAATAATGACCTTCTTCAGATATAAATGTTGTATCCCATTTTGCTTTACTACAAAAGATAGAAAAAGAATATCTACCCTTTCCTTTTTTACCTTTAATAAATCCTGTATCTGAAAATGAATTTGCTTTTAATGAGACCATAAAGTTCCCAAAGGTATCTGCAATATTAGAAAAGTTTATACCAGTACCATTATCAGCAATGGAAAAACTCTGAATAGCCTGTATTCCATTTGCTCTGAAATTTATTTCAACTATTGAAGCATTTGCATCAAAACTATTCCAAATATATTCAGCTATCGCCTTCTTATAATCAGTTGGCAAACCACTTCCTTCAATACTTTTTGACGTAAGTTGAGTTGTATGTTTTTTCATTTGCTGTGTAATTGGTTATAAATATAAAGTTTTACTTATAATTAATCATATTTATAGTTTTGGAATTTTAAATAATTTACTAATACAAAAATTTTGAAAAACATTTTAACTAAATATTACTTACTAGAGACAGGATAAATTCAATTTTCATAATATGAATTTAAGAGATTTTCATGTGTTTTATTGTCATTTTTTATTCACTTACTTCATTTATTTCACTTAAACCACAATAATTACCTCAACAACAAAGCACTGAAAAAGTATATAAAATACTGATATACAGATAATTAATAGAAATGAATTTTATTCAACCTAACATTGAGATTCTTTTAAAATAATCACAAATCTGAAACACTGAAGTTTCAGATTAAAAAAATTTAAATGAATACAACACTTGAAAACATTTTTGAAAAAATTGATTTCATTATTGATTCTATAACGAAGATTGAATCAAAACTCAAAACAGAACAAATTATCAAACCCCCTCCTAAAAAACTTTCACTTGATCAAGCAGTACTCTTTTTACAAGAAAAGGGGATAAAAATCTCTAAATCGAGTATTTATAAATTAACATCTAATAATTCTATTTCATTTCGTCGATTTGGAAATCGATTAGTGTTTAGTGAGGACGAATTAGAAAAATGGATCTCGCTTCAATTAAAAGAACAAAATGTACACAAATTAGAATCTGTAAGTAAAATTTCAAATTCTGCACAAAATAAAATACATAAAAATAATGGGAGAAATAGATTTAAATAATATCTATCTAAATATAGATAAAAATAATGATGAAATTAAAAGTGACAGTAATTATCAATCTAGAATTACGAAAGCTGTCTATAAAGACCCTGCATTAAAAGAAATTTTAAATTCAATACCTAAGATTTTTACCGAAACAGAAGGAAGCAAAGTTAAATTAGAAGATGGCTGGGCTGTGCTTGTAATCGAAAATTTATTAGAAGTCAGTGATAAACTAGAGACTAGTTTAGGGTATGAAAACTACCAGATTTATATTTATAGAAAGGCATATTGGAAAATTTTAAATGAAACTTTGTTTAGATGTTTTTTAAGCCAAGTAGCTTTTAAATGTGGAATTCCACTACAATTAGCTAAAAAGGCTTCAACTAGTGAGCATTTATTTTCTCAATTTACATTTGATGCATCATTATTTCTCAAAGATCAAAATAGTAAAACTCATAAAATCAACCTTGCAAATGGCACTTTCCACATTGGATTTGGTGAATCTAATGAAGTAAGTGAACTAAAACCACACAATAAAGAAGATAATTTAAAATATCAACTTTCATTTTGTTATGATCCAACAGCCAAGGCTCCACTTTTCACGAAATATCTCAATAGAGTACTACCCGACTTAGACAGTCAAAAAATTCTTGCAGAATACATTGCGTACACATTGACAAAAAAAATGAAATTAGAAAAAATCTTAATTCTTTATGGATCTGGCTCAAATGGAAAATCTGTTTTATTTGAAATAATTATGGCTTTGTTAGGAAAAGAAAATGTAACAAATTTTGCAATGGAAAGTTTGTGCGATGAAAGAGGATACCATAGAGTACATATAGAATCCAAATTACTTAATTATGCATCCGAGTCTGGCGGAAAAATTAATATCCAAAACTTTAAAAAACTTGTCTCTGGGGAACCAATTGAGGCAAGATCACCACACAAGGAACCTATAATCATAGATGATTACTGCAAATTTATGGTTAATGCAAATAAACTTCCAGAAATAGAACATACTGAGGCTTTTTTTAGAAGACAATTAATATTAGGGTTTAATCAAAAAATTTCAGATGAAGAAAAAGATATTCACTTAGCAAGTAAAATTATAAAAGACGAGTTAAGTGGAGTTTTCAATATAGTCCTAGAAGGTTTGAATAGACTCATTTTACAACAGGGATTTTCGAAATCAACTGTAGCTGAACAAGATTTGATAAAATATAAAGGAGAAACTAACAGTGTTTCACTTTTTATAGATGAGGAAAACTGGAAAAAATCAACGAATACCAGAATAAAACTCAAAGAATTATATTTTAACTACAGAACTTACTGCACAGAAAGTGGTCAACGTCCTTTTTCACAAGCTAATTTCAGCAAAAGATTAACAGAGTTAAATTTTGAAGTTCAACATAAAAGTACTAATAATTACACATTTGTTTGGATTGAAAAAATCATTTTTCCAAACGAAAATGATCCTTTTTTAGAACTTGTTGAAAATGCACACAAAAAATAAACCTATGAGAAATACTATAGTAAGCAAATTTAAAAATTTTAAAGATACCAATCCTAAAGACGTAAGTCTTTGGGATTGGTTACATGACACTACATATAAAGATGAAGTTGAATTTATTCGAAATACTACAAATAAAGATGACCGAACTTTTCTCAAAAGTAAATTACCTGCGATAACTCCAAGTGGAGTTTTTTGTAAAAGAAATGCATCATCCCTGATAAAACATAGCGGATTTATATGTATTGATATTGACGCGGGAGATAACCCAAGAATAAGTAATTTCGAACAACTACGAGATGAATTATCAAAAATAAGCAACATTGCATATGCTTCAGTTTCGGTCAGTGGCAATGGAGTGTTCGCATTGATACCTATTCAATTTCCTGAAAAACACAAGGAACACTTCGAAGCATTAAAAAAATGCTTTGAAAAATTATGTATAACATTAGATAAAGCTTGCAGTGACATTACGAGGCTAAGAGGTTATTCTTATGATGTCAATGCCTATATTAACGAAAATGCAGTTGTCTTTAAACATGTTGTAGAAAATAATCGTAAAGAAAAAGCTTCAAAAGAAAAACTAAACAAGAAAAAAAAGACTTTAAAAAATACTAATAGTAAAGTTATCGACACAATAAATAAAGTTATTAATTCAGGAATAGATCTAACTGAAAAATACGAGCAATGGTTTCAGATTGGCTGTGCATTAGCTAGTGAATTTGGTGAGGAGGGTCGTGAAATGTTTGATTTAATTTCGCAAAATCATCCAAAATATAGTTCAGAAAGCTGTGACAGTTTTTATTCAAAATGTATAGAGAATAATTATGGTTACTCTATTGGAACGTTTTTTTATTGGGCAGAACAATACGGTTTTGTTCAAAAAGGAATTGCTTAAAAAACAACCACAATTAATTAAGTTTAGTTGTGGTTTTTCCCTTTTTTTGAGATTTCATTAAGGCTTGTAAAATATGACAACAGAAACATCAAAAAATTCAAAAACTTTAGAAATCACGATATTTTTTTCTTAATTGAATTCATTAAATTCTTCGATTGTCTTATAACCTAAAAATGAATGCCTCCTTTTTTTATTATACCAATTTTCAATATATTCCTGTACCTCAACTCTCATCTGTTTTCTCGGCAGAAGTTTGTTTCGATTAATTAATTCCCTTTTGAAAGACCCAAAAAAGCTTTCAGACACAGAATTATCATTATGATTTTGTTTACGACTCATACTACGTGTTACACACTTATAAGATTCTAATTTACTAGTGAAAATTTTGTTGGCGTATTGAACACCTCTATCAGAATGGAATATTAAATTTTTCGTAATTTTTCTTTTAGTAACAGCCATATCCCATGCAGGTAAAATTGTTGCTTTAGTGCTCATTTTTGTGCTTAAACTCCATCCTATGATTTTCCTATCAAATAAATCCATAATAATGGTAAGATATAAAAAGCCTTTGGTTGTCTGTATATATGTAATGTCTGAAACCCAAGCTACATCAGGCTCACTAACCCTAAATTCTCTATTTAAAACATTTGGAACTACATAGTTATTATGATATGAGTCAGTTGTCACTTTATAATTTCTTTTAGCTATGCTACGCAAACCTAGCATTCTCATGTAAAATTTTACTGAAGAGTTTTTTATCTTAAATCCTCTACTTTGAAGTTCCTTTGTAATTTTAGTGCATCCATAGCCTTTTTCAAATTCATAAAATATGGATGTAATTTCTTGTTTTAATAAAATTACTCTAGCCTCTGTATCTGTAATCTCCTGCTTTTTTCTTCTATAATATGTTGTTTCCGATACTTCTAACACGGCACATATTTTTTGAATCGAATATTGTGATTTATTGTTTTCAATGAAATTTTTAGTCATTATTTTTCCTTTCGAAACATATCTGGTTCCTTTTTTTAAAATTTCCAGCGTAATTTTTGAATCTTTGATTTTTTTTTCAAGACTGGTAATGACGGCTTGTTGAGGAGTCATTTTTGGATGACCACATCCGCAGAAACTGCCTGTTCCATATTTTTCAAAGTCTTGTCTCCATTTGTATAGGTAATCAGGAGCTATTCCCAGCTCTCTTGCAAAACCTGCAATCTGCCCTTTTCCTCGCTCATAACTTAATTTAACTGCATTCTCTTTGAAAGTACGTTCATAGTGTTTCATATCTCATAGATTGAAGTTTGATATTTATCGCAGAATTTCTTTATTATTAATTTTCTTTCAGACATTCAGATATTTTCTCTACCATCTGTTCTTTAGTTAAATACACATTTAAATCCGCCAGTTTAGACTTAAGGGAAGTAAAATAGCTTTCGCACACAGAATTGTCAGAATGATTTCCTTTTCGATTCATGCTTCGTCTAATGAACTTATAGGAGTTTAATTTACGAGTAAATATCTTGTTTGCGTATTGAGCCGATCTGTCAGAATGAAATAATAAACCTTCTTTTGTTTTCCTGTTTTTAACTGCCATCGTCCAAGATGGCATTGCGGTTTCTCTGACGGTCAATCCATTACTCAAGCTCCAGCCTATAATTTTCCTGTCAAACAAATCCATAATAATAGTTAAAAACAAAAGTCCGTCCATCGTTTGGATACGACTTATTCCTGAAACCCAAGTTTTAGAAGGTTCTTCAACTGTGAATTGTTGATCTAAAATATTAGGAAAAATATAAGGATTGTAACGCGAAACATTTTTGACCTTATAAGTTCCTCTCAGCTTGCTGACCAGACCTAGTTCTCTCATATGACTACAAACTTGCCGTGCTGAAATCGTAAAACCTCGACTTCGTAATTCAGCTGCAATTCTCCTGCTACCATATATTTTTTTGTATTCAAAAAAAATTGAAGTTATTTCTTTCTTTAATAAATTTGTTCTACTCTCTGTCGGAGAAATCACCTGACTTTTCCATCTAATATATGCATTTCTGCTAACTCCAAAAACTTTGCATATTTTTTTGAGCGTATACTTTTCTACATTATTTTCAATAAAATGATAGGTCATTGATCTCCCTTGAGAAACATACTTATGCCCACTTTTAAAAATCTCAATTTTAAGTAATGATTCTTTAAGCTCTCTTTTTAGTTTTCTTTGTTTTTCAGAAAATAGTTTTTCTTCAGGCGTAAGTCTGGACTTTCCTGTTCCGCAAAAACTTGACTCTCCATATTTCAGAAACTCTCTTCGCCATCTACTTATATGTGATGATGCTATACCAAGTTCTCTTGAAGCTTTTCTCACGCCCAATTCAGAACCCAATTGAATTGCTTTAAATTTGAAATTTCTATCGTAAATTTTACATTCCATTTCTTAAATTTCAAGTACTATTCTCATGTGAATTTAAGAAATATTATGATGCCGATATATAAATAATTCAATATCAGCTTAATGTAAGTATTTTCTATTTAACTAATTGAAGAATTATTTGGGATGATAAATAATAATACAAATAAATATCTTTTATTATTAAATCACAGATTTCACTAGATATATTTTTATCATAAATTATCCAAATTTAGTAATTGCAGAAAGTTGTGTGCAAATTGTGTGCAACAAGCAAAAAAAAAGCACTTACAAATTTCTTCGTAAGTGCTTGGCTTTCAACCAGTGGTCCCACCTGGGCTCGAACCAGGGACCACCTGATTATGAGTCAGGTGCTCTAACCAGCTGAGCTATAGGACCGGTTTAGAGGATGCAATATTACTACTATTTTTCATTCACTCCAAATATTTTAAGACATCATTTGAATTTAATTTTAAATCTTTCTTCGAATCTTAAAAACGAAATTGATTTTCAACACCTTATTTAAAAACTAAAAAGAGATTTTTTTATTTAATTTCCTGACAAAGCTCTACCAAAACGCCATTTGTGTTCTTTGGATGCAAAAAAACAACCCATTTATTGTCTGCGCCTTTCTTCGGAACTTCATTAATTAAAACAAAACCTTCGTTTTTTAAACGTATAATTTCAGCTTCGATATTATCAACATCAAAAGCGATGTGGTGAATCCCCTCTCCCTTTTTTTCCAAAAATTTCGCAATCGGACTTTCCGGATTGGTTGCAACTAGAAGTTCTATTTTATTATTTCCTGTTTGAAAAAAGGACGTTAGAACACCTTCGCTTTCTACCGCTTCCATTTTATAGGATGGAACACCCAACATTTTTTCAAACAAAACATTGGCATCATCCATATTTTTCACCGCAATTCCGATATGTTCAATTTTGTTTACCATGTCTGCAATTTATTGGTTGATATAAGTATTGAAATAACCGCATTCTGCAATTACATCCTGATAATATTTGGTATCAGAATAGTCTTTTCTTAAAGTTTTAAATGAATTCCAAGCAATAAAATTAACTTTGTCATCCTGAATATCCCAATAGTTGTTTATAGCACTGTATTTTTTATTGTAATATTCGTTTCGCTCGCATTTCGAAATCAGATACAAACATTTTGCTTTTTGTTCTTTGTTTGATGCCGCTTCAAAAGCTTTCTGATAATACATTTTAGAAACCGAATTATTGGTAATCATTTCTTTCATCGCATTTCTAAATGAATAAGGACTCGAACCGTAACCTACAATACTAATTTCGTAAAAAGTTCTTCCGTTTCCAAAATGAGAAATATTATAAAACGCATTTCCAAGCAAAAGACTATTTGTGTAAACATCTTCTTTTTTTGTTAGCTTATCCTGCATTTCTTTTATAGTTGTCAAGAAATCCATGTACGTATACTTTCTTTTTTGATACGCAACGTGATCACAATCGTGACAGTCTTTTATACTTCCATTAAACGGATTTCCTAAAAATTTATAATATTGAACAGAATCCGCCTGTTTCAGAAACTCAATCGCCTCCGGAATTTTATTTTTGAAAGTCGCCTGAACTGCCTGGAAATTATTAATATCCTTTAATTTCAAACTGTAAATTCCAGCACCAATTTTTTCGATTTCAGATTTATTCGATTTCTCCAAAAAGCTTTTCATTTCCAGCAAACTCTTTTCGTTATCATAAAATGAATTCCCATCGTTCCAGTAGCTGTAACGTGATTCATTAAACAATTCTGCCATTACCCAATTTGGTTTTGATTTGTATAAAGAAGACAAATAATTTTTACTCCATTGGGCAGCATTCTGATAACGGAATTCATTGCCTTTATACGTTTTCGGCAATTCGAAATAAAGCCAGTTTAAATCTGCCAAAACAGTTTTCACATTTGTATCGTCTAGCTTTTCAATCTTGCTCAGATTATTTACAAAACGCAACAATCGAATTTGATAATTTGCCAATTCTGTTTTAGGAAGCGTTTTTGCTGCTTTGTTGTAATTTTTATCTGCATTGGCATAATCTCCTTTTAAGGTTTGCAAATATCCGATCGCAATATCCCACAAATACGGTTTTTCTGTATTTCCTGCCGCAGCAATTTTAGCAATTAAATCAACTGCACTGTTGTCAATTTTCGCCTTGTTTTCTGTTTTGTTTTCGGCAACCGTTTGTGATTTTTTCGGCTGATTTTCTCCTCCGTTTTGCTGAAATGAATTGTTCATTTTTTGCTCTAAAGAATTAACCAATCTGGTAGCCAGATAATTCAAATGTTCGCTTTTTGGATCTAATTCGTAGATTTTTTCAATTGCTTGTTTTTCATCTTTATAATATCCATGAATAGCCCAAAGTGCAGCTTTTTCTTTGTTGTTTTTTGCCATCGCTAAAGCTTTTGTCCAGTCTGATTCATTTTTTGGATGAAAACTATAAGCCGTTACCACTCTTAGCTCGGGGCATTTATCAAAAACCTGAGCATACAAATAATTCGAAACTGCGTATTTTTTTTGTTTGAAATTAATTCCGGCAACATAAGCCAACGCACGATAATACAAGGTATTTTTAGCAACTGAACTTTCTGTTTTATTAAAAAAGTCAATTGCTTTTTGTTTGTCATTGCTATAAAAACGTGCTTTCATGGTCAGGAACCAATATCTATTTTTCAAAAACGGATCAGACAAAGTGTTGTAGACATTTTCGATCGACTGAATCATTTTGGCATCATTAAATGTTTTTGCCACCACAGGATCGTAACTCCAATAATCTTCTCCAATAGAAACGGTTTCTATTTTTTGGGCCAAATATAAAAACTCGACAAAGTTTTTAACTTTTTCATCTTTCAAATTCAGCTTTTTACTCCATTTTTGTGTGCTTTTATTTTCTTTTTTTGTTTTATAAAAAACATGCAAATCTGTAATTTCTTCTTTGTTTTTGATTGCATTTTTGTCATCCGAATAATATCTTGGTTTTTCGTCTCCAATCAAAAAATAATTTACCGTTGTCGTATCGACTTTTCCTTTAAGATAATCTGCCCAATCTGACTTTATATTTTTATTGAAACGCGAATTATGCTGCGTATCAAATCCAATTCCGTAAAAAATTCCGCCCGATAAGAATAAAGGCGAATACGACTTGTCGGCAAAAGTTTCTGGCGTAAAATTAGAATTGTAACCAAAAAAATCCCAGTCGTCTCCTCCGGCGCAGGCATATATAATTCCGTATGCAGAAAGCAAAACGGCACTAGAAACAAGAAATAATTTGCTCAAAAGTGTTCTTTTCATAATTATTTAAATTGAATTCGTCTAAATCGTAAAATATAATTTCGTTTGGCTTCCTGATAAGATTATCTTTCAAATCTTTTGCCATTTCTTTCAAATCTTCTGTTTTAATTTCTTCTATTTTCAACAAATCATTCTCTTCATAAAAAACTCCATTTTTATAATTAGATTGTTTTACCCTAAAGAAAATCGGACTTGTTTTTTCAAAATTCGGATCTTTCTCTAATGCTTTCGTATTCATTTTAGAACGAAGACCGATTACTGTATTATTTCTAATATGAACTCCCCAGGAATAAATCGGAAATGCAAAATCGAGATGAAGCGGATATCTCTTTAAACTTTTAAGATATCGCTCTGCCACTTTTTGATCGTAGATAGAATTAAGAGAATCTGGCGCAATCGATCCCATATTATAATACATCAAAACACCTGAATCGACATTTGGAATTTTTGTTTTTTTGAAATATTTGACCTGATGTAATCGAATCGTAGCAGAAAGTTTTTTCTTCGAAACTTTCTTAAAAACTTCAATAAATTTTAAATAATTGTTTTTACTGCTTAAAGTCCAATCGCAGTCAATTTGAATTTGCTCACAGGTAATTTTATTTTTAGAATTTATTTCTTCTATAAAATCAAAGGTTTTTTGAGCCAATTCATTTACATCAAGATTCTTTTCCAACATCACTTTATTCTGGATAAAAACAACAGGAACAATTGTATATTCTCCCGGATTGTCTTGAAAGCGAATCGGACTAATTGGGATTGGAAATTTATTTTCAGGATGCAATCCGATGTCAAAATACCGAATATAAAGTTTGTGAACATTATTCTCTTTCAAAACTTCTTTTTCTGTTTTTGAAAATTTAAATATTGTTTTCCAATAATAAAAAGAGACAATCGGTTTTTCGGTTTTGCTGCAGGACAACAGCAAAAAGATACATAAAATTGAAAAAAAACGTTTTAACAAAACTCAGAAAATTACATTTAGAATCAAAAGTAAGAAATTATGTCTTTTTAAAATATTCAAATTATAAAAAACTGAAGAATTGTAAAAGTTTGAAATCCTAATAAATGGCCAAAAAATTTCAATTAAAGCAAATATAATTGTTATTTTGTGCAATCAAATTGAAAAACACTTATGTTGAAAAACACTCTCAAATATATTTCATTTATTATTCTGATATCAATGATAAGCTGCGCCAAGAGAGGCAGTATTACCGGCGGTTTAAAAGATACTTTAGCTCCTGTTTTAATCTCTAGTTTTCCCGAAAATTACAGCACCAATTTCAAAGGAAACACGATTGTTTTAAATTTTGACGAATATATCAAGCTTAAAAACACCAATAAACAGCTGATTATTTCTCCTCCGATGAAGTTTGAACCAATCATTACACCTACTAACGTTAGTAAGTTTATAAAGATTGAAATCAGAGACACTTTACAACCAAACACCACTTACAGTTTTAATTTCGGGCAAGCTATTACCGATAATAATGAAGGAAATGCACTGAACCAATTTAAGTACGTTTTTTCAACCGGTCCTTATATCGATTCATTAAAATTGAGCGGAAGAATTAAAGATGCAAAAGAAAAATATGTAGACAATTTTGTATCTGTGATGTTGTATGAAGTGAATGAGAAATTTAATGATTCTACCATTTACAAAGAATTTCCAAGATACGTTACCAACACTTTGGACAGTTTAAGAACTTTTCAGTTTGAGAATTTGAAAGAAGGAAAATATCTTTTGGTTGCATTAAAAGACAAAGGCAGTAATAATAAATTCAACCCAAAAGACGACAAGATTGGTTTTTTGAAGGATTACATCACTATTCCGACTGATACGGTTTATGAATTAGAATTATTTAAAGAAGTTTTGCCTTTAAAGGCTTTCAAACCAATTCAGGCTTCAGGAAACAGATTATTGCTTCCTTATGAAGGAAAACAGGATTTCAAAAATTCAAAACCAAAAATTACGCTTAGAAACCATAATGAGGTTTTAGAAACCATTGTCACGCAATTTCCCAAAAAAGATTCCCTACAAATATGGTTTAAACCTTTAAAAACCGATTCACTATCGCTTCAAGTAGAAAAAGAAAAATATAACAAAAAGTTTAATTTAAAGATTAAAGACCAGAAAAAAGATACGCTGAATATAAGAGCAGTACAAAATGGTGTTATTAATTTTAGAGAGCGCTTTACTTTAGAAACAGAAACGCCTTTGGTAAAATTTGATAAATCTAAAATCAATCTGGTAAATAAAGATTCTACAGCGGTTGAATTTACTACTGAATATGATGAGTTTGACCAAAAATTATACGTTGATTTCAAAAAAGAACCTTCTGAAAAATATAATTTTACATTCTTTCCAGGTGCTCTGACCGATTTCTATGAAAAAACAAATGACACCTTATCTTATAAATTAACGACCAAAGAATTAGAAGATTATGGTAATTTAATATTGAATTTGCAAAATGTTAAACGCTTCCCTATAATTGTAGAAATAACAAATAAAAAAGGAGATAACGTTCTTGCAAGTGAATATTCCGAAGGTCAAACCAGAATCGAGTTCAATTTAGTCGTTCCGGAGGAATTTACTATTCGTGTTATTTATGATGACAACAAAAATAAGGTTTACGATACGGGAAGTTTCTTAAACAAAACCTATTCCGAAGAGGTTTTTTATTATCAGAAAGCTGTTGATGTCCGTTCCAATTGGGATGTTGATCAGCCCATCGACTTAAGCATTCCGTTTAATCCGGAAGTCGAGAAAAAACAAGACGACAAAAAGAGAAAAGAAGCCGAAAAGAAACGAAAAGCATTCTAAATTCTATGGATAACAACGAATTAATTGTTGAAAAAAACTGGTTTAGTAAAAACTGGATTTGGTTACTTTTTGGAATTTTGTCAGTAATATTAATTTTAATTGCTGTCTTAAACTCCAATTCCAAAAATGGATTATCTGACACTGTAACTGCATTCAAAGAAAATACTTTGTATGAAAAGGCAATCAATCATGCCAATAAAACGCCAGAAGTCATAGAAACCATGGGAAAAATCTCTCCTGTTGACAAGTTAGCCATTTTAGAAGGAAGTTCTTCTTACACAAACAACAATAATTCTGTCAATTTATCAATCAGAATTAATGGTGATATAAAAAATGGAAAATTAGAAATTCAAGCGGACAGAAATGGTCTACAATGGAATTACAAAAAAATAATTATTCGAATTAAAAATCCAAATAAAGAAATTATAGTCATCAATAAACAATAATTTTTCTAAATTTTAATTTCAAAAGTATCGCGGTCGCCCAAGAAATTTAGCTTTCGTCGGGTTTCCAATATTATATTTTTATCCAATTCAGCCGCAAAAACACCTTCTGTTTCTTGTGGCTTTATTATATAATTTCCCCAAAAATCAATTAATTGGGTATGTCCGTTATGTTCAAAATTATTATCGTCAAAGCCAATTCTGTTTACGCCGGCAACGTAACTCAAGTTTTCTATGGCGCGGGCATTTAGCAAAGTATCCCAAGCACTTGTTCGCACTTTTGGCCAGTTGGCAACATACAAAAGAAGATCGTAGTTTTCGACATTTCTCGAAAAAACTGGAAATCGAAGATCGTAACAAATCTGCAGACAAATTTTCCAATCTAAATATTCTACAATTACTTTTTCGGTTCCAGGAGTATAAAATTCATTTTCTCCCGCCAACGAAAACAAATGTCTTTTGTCGTAATATTGAAAATCTCCTGACGGAAAAACAAAAAACATTCGGTTAAAGAATTCGCCGTTTTCGGTAATAACAACACTTCCTGTTATGGCTGCATTTTTTTGTTTTGCTTTTAATTTCATCCATTCAATGGTTTCTCCGCTCATTGTTTCTGCAACATCTGAAGCATTCATGGTAAAACCGGTAGAAAACATTTCTGGAAGCACAATCAGATTGATTTCCGAATTGATTTGATCTATTTTCGAATCAAAATTTTTTCGGTTCGCCGCGGCATTTTCCCAAATAAGATCGGATTGAATTAAAGCAATTTTCATTTTAAAAAAATTTAGATTAAAATTAAATCACAATCAAACTCGGAACAGCGCTTTTGTATGGTTGTAATTTTTCGTGATTTGGCTCTTCTTCGGTAATTACATAATTCACTTCAGACAAACTAGCAATTTTCATTTTAAGAACGGTATTTAATTTCTCCGTGATCGTTAAAACTGCTGTTTTTTTAGAAGCCTGAATCATTGCCTTTTTTACCTGAACAGTTTCCCAATCAGAATCAGAATAACCTCCATCAACGTCTAAAGCATTTGTTCCTAAAACCAAAAGATCGGCTTTTATATTGGCCAATTGATGAAAAGCTTCTCCGCTCACACACATCTGACTGTAAGAAGAAATGCTTCCGCCAATCATAATCGTTTTGATATTCGGTTTATCTAAAAGCTGAACTGCTGTTAAAGCCGTAATCGTAAAAACCGTCAAATTAAGATCGTTTGGAATTAATCGGATAAACTCACGAATAGTAGTTCCACCATCAACAATCAAAACCATTCCGTCATGAAGAAGTTCAACCGCTTTTTGAGCAATAACTTGTTTGGCTTCGACAGCATAAGTCTGGTTTGATGAAGAATAGTGATATCCTTTGGTCATGGCTCCGCCTTTCACTTTAATTAAAAGCGAATCGGCATCCAATTCATTAATATCACGACGAACAGTATCTTCGGAAACACCCAATTTAGCCGAAAGAGTTTCAAAACTAACACGCGTGTGCAAATTGATCTCTTTTAGAATATGATTTTTACGTTCTTCTTTACTGTAATTTAAAACTTCATTTTCAGTGCTCATGCCGATTGATTTTTTCTATTTACAAAAATAAACATTTCATTACAAAATTCATCGAAACCAAAAAATGGATTGGTAATAAAAATTTTAAATAAGTTAATTTTAAAAGCATTTCAATATCTTTAAAACTGTTTTTCATAAAAATCTAAAGTTTTTCTCCTATGAAAAAATTCCTTTTTTTATTTTTTGTTCTTTCTTTTTTAAATGGAAAAGCGCAAAACTCAAAACAAAACAATTCCATAATTCCCGCTCCAAATTTGTATAAATTGACTGGAGACAGCATTCGAATAAATGGGAAAGTTCAGATTACTTTTAAAAATAAAAATTACAGCGAAAAGGAATTTAAATCGGCTAAAATTTTAGAATCGGCTTTGAATGTTTTCGCTTCTTCAAAAAAATCAAATCTTAAAATTGAATTTGATTCAAGCCAAAATCTTTCTTCAAAAGAAGGGTATAAAATTGAAATCACTTCGAATAAAATTACAATTATTGGTCAAGAAGAAGGACTTTTTTATGCTGTTCAATCTTTGTTGCAATTGCTGCCAAACAAAATTGTTTCAGAAATAAAACTTCCATGCGTAATTATCGAAGATTCACCTCGATATTCTTACCGAGGCTTGCATTTAGACGTCTGCCGTCATTTTTTCTCTGTTGCTGTTATAAAAGATTTTATCGCACAAATGTCTAGCTATAAATTAAACAACTTTCATTGGCATTTAACAGACGATCAAGGCTGGAGAATTGAGATTAAAAAATATCCAAAACTAACAGAAATTGGTTCAAAAAGAAATCAGACTTTAGTGGGAAATAAATTCGAAAGAACTCCATTCTTTTTTGACGGAAATCCGTATGGAGGATTTTATACGCAAGAAGAAATTAAAGAAGTTGTCAAATTTTCGGAAGCTCATTATGTGAATGTAATTCCAGAAATCGAAATGCCCGGACATGCTTCGGCGGCGGTTACAGCTTATCCAAATTTGGCCTGTTTTCCAGATCGAAATTATAAAGTGGTAGAATCTTGGGGCGTTTTTGAAGATGTTTTTTGCGCCGGAAAAGACGAAACTTTTACTTTTCTCGAAGATGTTTTGACAGAAGTTATGGCTTTATTTCCAAGTAAAAATATTCATATTGGCGGAGACGAATGTCCAAAAACAAGATGGAAAGTTTGTCCGAATTGTCAAAAAAGAATCAAAGACTTAGGTTTAAAAGACGAACATGAATTGCAAAGTTATTTCATTAAAAGAATTGAAAAATTCCTAAATGCCAACGGAAGACAGATTTTTGGCTGGGATGAAATTCTAGAAGGCGGATTGGCGCCAAACGCAGCGGTGATGTCTTGGAGAGGAGAATCGGGTGGCATTCACGCAGCAAAAATGAAACATCCCGTTGTCATGACACCAGAAGGAACCGTTTATTTTGATTACAATCAAGGTTATTCTCCAAACGAACCGCTTACGGTTGGAAGATTGAGCACTTTAAAAAAAGTCTACCACTACAATCCAACTCCAATTGACAGTTTATCGGTTGAGGAACAAAAATATATTATTGGAGTTCAGGCGAATCTTTGGTCTGAATATTTGACAAGTCCAGCGAAATTGAATTATATGCTTTATCCAAGAATGTTTGCTTTGGCAGAAATTGCCTGGACGGAACCAAAAAACAAAAATTACAATCATTTTATTCAAAATCAATTGCCGCATCATTTAGAAAAACTAGAATTACAAAATCGATTGTATAAAGTTCCAACACCTTTTGGTGCAGATGAAACGGCTTTAATTGCCTCAAAATATATTTTAGATTTAAAGCCAACCATCAAAAACGGAAAAATATTCTACACCATTGATGGTTATAATCCTGATGAAACGGCTAATTGGTATCAAAATCCAGTAACAATACATATTCCGAACGGAGAATACCGAATTATCAAAACGATTCAAATCAGCGAAAGCGGGAAAAGAAGTTCCATCAATAAAATCATTGTTCGAAATCCTGATTTAAAACCGGCTTTGGCAATTCAACCTACCAAGAATGGTTTGAAGTATGAATATTATATTGGAAATTTTTCACAAGTTCAAGATTTGGAACTTTCAAAACCTTTTTCTTCAGGCATTCTAGAAGGCAAAATCAGTGCTGAAAAATGGAAAACGAAATTAGAGCGTTATATCGGTTTAAAATTCGACGGATACATCTTTATTCCAGAAACAGGAAATTATACTTTTTCGACGCTTTCAGACGATGGATCAAAGCTTTTTATAGATAATGAGCTCATTGTAAATAACGACGGCATACATTGGGCTAATGAAGCTTATGGCGCTGTTAGACTCGAAAAAGGCTTTCACAAACTCCACATCAGCTATTTTGATTTAACTGGCGGAACGATTTTAAACTGTTTTATACAGCAGGAAAGAAAAGAAAAACAAGAAATAAGTGATTTGCAATTGTATTATGAATAGAAACAAAAAACGCATCAACCATTGGCAGATGCGTTTTTTCAAATATACTCAATTATCTATAAGATTCATTAAACACATAATCGCTATTGGGATAAATACGAATGCTGTCCACTTTAAGAACCTGACCATTAAGCAACACTACAATACTTCGGTTGTCTTCTGCAATTTTTATCTGGATTTCATTTTCTGTCAATGCTGCTTTAAAACGCTCAAAAAGTTCATCACGGTTAAAGAAAATTCTCCCTTCAAATTTTTCTTCTTTTGCTGTTTCCCAGAAAAACTGCATCACGCGCGGGAGTGCCCTGTCTCTGATTTTATTTTCTAAAAGCCAATGACGGAGCATCTGGTCTTTTTCGGCATTGTAATATTCTGTATTTACCTCAAAAATCCTGAATGCAGCATTCTCAGAAGTAAAAACAGGCTTCCACTGGTAGCGTACACGGTACATGTCCCATAATTGACAATTCGCATTTGGATTGTATTTTTTGGCTGCCAGTTCATCAAAATATTCTGGAGTAAAACGCCAGGTTCGCAAATGGATCTCTTTTGCCAGCTTTAGTTCTTGCGGATCTGTAACAACCTGCGCTTGATAACGCCCTATTTCGATTACCGTTAAACCGTAATTTGCCCAGACCACAACCATGCCTTTTGGGGCAAAACCAAAAACGATACTTAAAAGGCAATGATAAGATTTGTATGGAGCGTCGGTATCATGAATAAAAATCAAATCAGAATCTCCCTCGTAAATGTATTCTTTAACAAGCTTTCCTTTTATTTCTCTAAAAGCGTAGTTACGCCTCACCAGATCTTTCATCTTTTCTACAGGAAAATCTACTTTAAGCCTGTAAAAAGCGTTATCATAGCTGGCGTAATAGGTTAGATCTGCCCCAATAGGAGTACCGTGCTGTTCCGTCCACATTTTTCCTGAATTCCCCCATTTCCCTGAGGAGCTGCCATACGGCATACCGGCATGAATGCCCTCTAGGGTAAAAATTTCATCTTTTACCATATCTACCATATAGTCATTATTTGGATGACACATTTCGGCATGCCATTCGGGTGTTTTCTCTTTTATCATTTGACAGCTTGTTATTTGTATAGAGGCTAAAAAGAATACTAAAAATTTTATCGCTTTTTTATCCATGCGCTCCAATTTTCTTATTTATAAGACTCATTAAATACATAATCGCTATTGGGATAAATACGAATGCTGTCTACTTTAAGAACCTGACCATTAAACAGCACTTCAATACTTCGGTTGTCTTCGGCAATTTTTATCTGGATTTCGTTTTCTGTCAATGCTGTTTTAAAACGCTCAAAAAGTTCATCACGATTAAAGAAAATTCTCCCTTCAAATTTTT
Organism: Flavobacterium potami; assembly: GCF_020026915.1. Classification (GTDB taxonomy): domain Bacteria; phylum Bacteroidota; class Bacteroidia; order Flavobacteriales; family Flavobacteriaceae; genus Flavobacterium; species Flavobacterium potami. The sequence goes on from NZ_JAINUY010000008.1 coordinate 173,094, forward strand.
CTTCTTTTCCTGTTTCCCAGAAAAACTGCATCACGCGAGGGAGTGCCCTGTCTTTCATTTTATTTTCTAAAAGCCAAGGACGGAGCATCTGGTCTTTTTCGGCATTGTAATATTCTGTATTTACCACAAAAATCCTGAATGCAGCATTCTCAGAAGTAAAAACAGGCTTCCACTGGTAGCGTACACGATACATGTCCCATAATTTACAGCTGGCATTGGGATTATATTTTTTAGCTGCCAGTTCATCAAAATATTCTGGGGTAAAACGCCAGGTTCGCAAATGGATCTCTTTTGCCTCATTTAATTCTTGCTGATCTTTAACAACCTGCGCCTGATAACGTCCTATTTCGATTACTGTTAAACCGTAATTTGCCCAGACCACAACCATGCCTTTTGGGGCAAAACCAAAAATAAGACTTGTAAAAGCATCATATGATTCATATGCAGTATCTGAATCATACATTGAAAATTGTAAATCAGGATCTCCTTCATATTTATATTCTTCAATTGTTTTTCCTTTTACCTCTGCAAACGCATAACGACGTTTAACAAGATCTTTCATCTTTTCTACAGGAAAATCTACTTTAAGCCTGTAAAAAGCATTATCATAACTGGCATAATACGTTAGGTCTGCCCCAATAGGAGTGCCGTGCTGTTCGGTCCACATACCGCCTGAATTTCCCCATTTTCCTGAGGAGCTGCCATACGGCATACCGGCATGAATGCCCTCTAGGGTAAAAATTTCATCTTTTACCATATCTACCATATAGTCATTATTTGGATGACACATTTCGGCATGCCATTCGGGTGTTTTCTCTTTTATCATTTGACAGCTTGTTATTTGTATAGAGGCTAAAAAAAATACTAAGATTTTTATCGCTTTTTTATCCATGCGCCCCAATTTTCTTATTTATAAGATTCATTAAATACATAATCGCTATTGGGATAAATACGAATGCTGTCCACTTTAAGAACTTGACCATTAAGCAGCACTTCAATACTTCGGTTGTCTTCTGCAATTTTTATCTGAATTTCGTTTTCTGTCAATGCTGTTTTAAAACGCTCAAAAAGTTCATCACGGTTAAAGAAAATTCTCCCTTCAAATTTTTCTTCTTTTGCTGTTTCCCAGAAAAACTGCATCACGCGCGGGAGTGCCCTGTCTCTCATTTTATTTTCTAAAAGCCAAGGACGGAGCATCTGGTCTTTTTCGGCATTGTAATATTCTGTATTTACCTCAAAAATCCTGAATGCTGCATTCTCAGAACTAAAAACTGGCTTCCACTGGTAGCGCACACGGTACATATCCCATAATTTACAATTCGCATTGGGATTGTATTTTTTGGCTGCCAGTTCATCAAAATATTCTGGGGTAAAACGCCAGGTTCGCAAATGGATCTCTTTTGAGTCATTTAATTCTTGCTGATCTGTAATAACCTTCGCCTGATAACGTCCTATTTCGATTACCGTTAAGCCGTAATTTACCCAGACCACAACCATGCCTTTTGGGGCAAAACCAAAAATAAGACTTGTAAAAGCATCATATGATTCATATGCAGTATCTGAATCATACATTGAAAATTGTAAATCAGGATCTCCTTCATATTTATATTCTTCAATTGTTTTTCCTTTTACCTCTGCAAACGCATAACGACGTTTAACAAGATCTTTCATCTTTTCTACAGGAAAATCTACTTTAAGCCTATAAAAAGCGTTATCATAACTGGCATAATACGTTAGGTCTGCCCCAATAGGAGTACCGTGCTGTTCCGTCCACATTTTTCCTGAATTCCCCCATTTTCCCGAGGAACTGCCATACGGCATGCCGGCATGAATACCCTCTAGGGTAAAAATTTCATCTTTTACCATATCTATCATATAATCATTATTTGGATGAGACATTTCGGCATGCCATTCGGGTGTTTTCTCTTTTATCATTTGACAGCTTGTTATTTGTATAGAGGCTAAAAAAAACACTAAAATTTTTATCGCTTTTTTACCCATTGTGTATTTCTCTTTTACGGTATTTTTCCAATAGCGCCCCTTCTTTAGAGGGTGCCTGACTTTCTCTCGCCCCAAGTCCTATTTCATTTGCTTTTACGGACCAATGCAAGTACTGGTTTCTCAATTTTTGTGTACTTTCTAAATCCAGATAATCCCAGTACGCTATTTTTTTCAATTTCCATAGATAATCACGGTTTAGTGATTCCTTATCATAAAGATCTCCTTTGTATATTTCGATGTAACTATTACGTAAATCATTGCACGCATTTACGTATCTATTTAAATTATTTTTAATCTTTACAATAAATTCGTCTTTAACTGAATAGGTTTCAGTTAATTTACTAGCAGTATACTGTACTTTTCTATCCTGAGAAAAGTGAAACATCAAATGCAGTGGAATCTGATCATAAGTGTTATAGAGCTGGCGCGTACCTAACAATGCATAAAAAGTTTCTTTGCCCTCTGCAGAATGTTCGTATACATTACGGTTTAATTCATGTTTCTGAAAAATGCGCGATTCGATCTGGCGTTTTGAAAACCAGCCTTCGTTGATTACTATTTCTTTAAATTTTTTAATTTCTTGATCGGAATGCAGTATCATTCTGTTGTATATGGATTCTTTTTTATAATATAAAACAGATTTTTCTACTGCCTCATTTAGATAAGATCCTCCAATGTCTGAATGCACCCCTGGCAACGTTAATTCTAATCCATGCAGGCCAGCACTTTGTATATTAGTCAAATCAAAGTTTTCCCTATATTCATCGTCTGAAGATAGCTGCACAACAAATGTTGCTTTTTTTATGGCTTTTAAATGTAAATCTTCAACATCATTGCCATGATAAACTCCATGAGAAGCTACTGAATCATAAAGACCAACAAAATCGAACTCTATTTCATCAATCTTAAATTTATTACGAAGTAGGCATGCTGCCAAAAAACCATTCTTTTCTAAAAGCAGACAATTTGATACTATAAACTTAGTATCGCCATCTTCCATACCATCATAATACCCCGGTGCAAGAACCTGTACTTTATTATCAGGTAGATTACTATAAATCAAAGCAGGAGTATTAGCGATATGCAAAAAATGTCTTGCGGCGGCGGCACCCCGGCTAAAACCATATACATTTATTTTTAAGACATCAATCTTTTTATTTTTATATTCTTTCAACTCAACAGGAGCTTTTACACAAGCTTTCACCACTTTTGCTACAATACCTCTAGACCCCATACCCATGGCAACATCTGGAAAAACATCATCCTTTTCGAGATCTTCAGTACCAATACCTTCTATGTATAAAGCTTTTTGAAAAGCAGCTTCAGGATTTATAGCATCATAACCTCTTGCTATATTGGTGTAATCGTTGGTATAACTGTCATCGAGTTGGTTGGAGCTTTTATGTTTTTTTCCTGCTGCGGTATTTGTCTTATTGTTTTGCGTACCATCAAAAAAAATGTTTAGGGTTACACTAATCATATTATCTAATGAATCTTCGGGATCTGAAGGTTCATAATCTTTCTCGTAAATACCTTCGTCACCGCCATGCCATCTATTTTTGCCTGTTGCATGAATAACATAATCTCCATCTGTGGTGCGGAGATCCATTTTGCCCGTTGTGGTGTTTATCATTTCACCCTCAACTATTCTAAGAATACTCATGATATATTATGATGCTGTAGAGTTTTCGCCACTGTATTTATTCAGGTTTTTAGAAGCGTGCACCTCTATGTTTTCTTCTGTACTAATTAACGAAGCGCTCTTGGCAATTTCTTTTCTTTCGCTTGATTCAGATTCTCTTTTTCCTCTTATAAGTTCGGTTAAATTGCCTGTTATTCTAGTCATAAAATCAATACCTATGGTTAAGAATATCGATTTTCCAATTGTCTCCGTTTTATTACCGCCAATAGTTACATTTTGATTAATACCAACGATCGTATTCATGTTTTGCCCCGCATTTATAATAATATCCTCTCCAGCTTCAAACTCTATATTCTTTGGAGCTTTAAATCTGATATTTCCGTCACCATAAATCACAGCTATTGTTTTCCCTTTTTGACTTTCAATTGTAATATCACCTGTTGCATCATCAGAAATTATTCGGTTTCCGCTTCTTGTCTGCATTACTTTTAAGTCATTTTGTGGAGTTTCGTATCCAGATGAAGCTGCCCCATTGTAATGGGTTCCCATTATATATGGAGATTCCACGTTACCGCCTTCAAAACCTACCAATACTTCTTCTTTTATTTCGGGAATGAAATAAAATCCTTTTCCTGCACCACCATGAGGCTGAATCATTCTTATCCAGTCGCTCTCATTATCCCAGCCATTCCAGTAATATTCTACTTTTACGCGTCCCATTTTTTCCGGGTCGTTGTTGTCTATGACTTTTGCGGGCTGGCTGTCGGCAAAAGCAAATGCTTTGGGATTGGTGTAATGGGGAACCGAAACATCTGATGGAATGGCTTTAAACTCACAGCTATAATTTCCGTTTATTTCTGAATGATGGATAACTTCTACGGCTATCAATTCGTGTTCAACCGTTTTATTCTGAATGGTAAAAACCTGCCCCAAACCTATTGGGTAATAGGAAATTCCGCTGTAAAAAACACAGTTTGCATCGCTTGCAGAAGTTTGGAGTTTGACCATTTCTTCAATTTCGTCCTTATCTTTGGCGTTATTGGTGTAAGCTCCAATTTTTAATTCTCTTCGCGCTATTTGTCCTTGATTGAATCCCATTGAAACGGCAAACCTGTCACGGCTTCCTGTTGTGGTTTTTTCAGATGAACTGCGGATGCTTGATGCATTTGTATAATCATAACCACCAAAAGAGCTTTTGTGCGAAGCCAATTTGGTCTCAATCGTAAATTTATGAAGCGAAGATCCATTTATAAGTTTTACGTTGCTGGCTTTTGTCTGGCCAAACTGCATGCGCATTCCGTCAAAATAATACCATTGTCCATAACGTGTGGCAAGCCTTTTTAAGAAATTGAAACTGGTTTCGTTATACTGCGGCTTGTTCGAAAATTCTTTTTTATAAGTGGGAACAATCGCTTCTCGCTGATAAAATTCGCCAGAATTGGTTTCGGCAAAAATTTCCAGTGCAATCTGCTGGAGGTTTCGGTTAAGAAAAATTCTAGATTTTTCATTATCATCCAAAAAAACGGTATGGCTTATTCCGTAAACATGAAGACCGGCAGGACTTCCATGAAGATCAACCGATTTTAATCCTTCAATAATTCCTTTTGACATCAGTCTGATGCTGCCGACTTTGAATGTAAAAATGACTTCACTTCCAATATATTTGCTGATGGCTTTTTCCTGATCTTCGGGGGCAATTATAGCTTTTCCAGTGTACTGCCAAGTAAACGAAAAGTAATGGTGGTCGGCCATTTTCTGCGAAAGTTGGAAATCGTAATAAATAATATTTTTTTCGAAGGAACTGATTGAAATATGAACTTGTTCTGAGAATTTACTCTTAGTCATGCTTGGTTAGTTTAAGTTATTCTATAAATTTAGAATTGTGAAAACCAAACAAACTGCCCTAAAAGACATTTGTATATCATAATAAGATTTTTTTACCCAATAAAACCATATTAAGATATTTAATAATTTTTAAAACAAAAAACGCTTCCGTCGTAAAACGGAAGCGTTTTTTAAATATACTAAATTGTATTCTTTATCCTTTTAAACTTGCTGCTAAATACTCACGGTTCATACGTGCGATATTTTCAAGCGAGATTCCTTTTGGACATTCAATTTCGCAAGCTCCTGTATTTGTACAGTTTCCGAAACCTTCTAAATCCATTTGGTGAACCATGTGTAAAACACGATCAGTAGCTTCAACTTTACCTTGTGGCAATAATGCGTATTGAGAAACTTTTGCAGAAACGAATAACATTGCTGAAGAGTTTTTACAAGTTGCAACACAAGCTCCACAACCAATACAAGCAGCAGCATCAAATGATTTGTCTGCATCGTCTTTTGGAACTGGAATAGTATTCGCGTCGATTGTATTTCCAGAAGTATTTACAGAGATAAATCCTCCTGCGTGTTGAATTCTATCAAAAGAACTTCTGTCAACCACTAAGTCTTTAATTACTGGGAAAGCTTTTGCTCTAAATGGCTCGATAAAAATCGTGTCACCATCTTTAAACATACGCATGTGCAACTGACAAGTTGTAACACCTCTGTCTGGTCCGTGCGCTTCACCGTTGATGAATAAAGAACACATTCCGCAGATTCCTTCACGACAATCGTGGTCAAATGCTACAGGCTCTTCACCTTTGTTGATTAGACCTTCGTTAAGAACGTCTAACATCTCAAGGAAAGACATGTCTGGTTCGATTCCATCGATAGGATATTCTACAATCCCTCCTTTATCTTGTGCGTTTTTTTGACGCCATATTTTTAATGTAAGTTTCATAACCTTTTTCGTTTGAAAGTCATAAAGTCGAAAGTCGAAAGTCGCTTGGCACATTTTGCCTTTTGACTTTAAGACTTTGGGCTTTCGACCAAATTCTTATTTATAACTTCTTTGAACTAATTTAATGTTTTCGTAATTAAGAGGTTCTTTGTGTAACACAGCATCACTTGGTTTTCCTTTGTATTCCCAAGCTGCAACGTATGCAAAGTTTTCGTCGTCACGAAGTGCTTCTCCTTCTTCTGTTTGGTATTCCTCACGGAAGTGACCTCCACAAGATTCGTTACGGTGTAAAGCATCTTTCGCGAACAATTCTCCTAATTCTAAGAAATCGGCAACACGAGTCGCTTTTTCTAATTCCTGATTAAATTCGTTAGCATTTCCAGGAACTTTTACATCTTTATAAAACTCTTCACGTAAAGCAGCAATTTCTTCGATAGCTTCAGCCAATCCTTTAGCATTACGAGCCATACCTACTTTATTCCACATAATTTTTCCTAATTTTTTGTGGAAGTAATCTACAGAGTGTTTACCATTATTATTGATAAATTTCTCGATTTGATCTTTTACTGCTTTTTCAGCCTCAACGAATTCTGGTAAATCTGTAGAAATTTCACCCATTTTAATATCTGGAGCTAAATAGTCTCCGATAGTATAAGGCAATACGAAATATCCGTCAGCTAAACCTTGCATTAAAGCAGAAGCTCCAAGTCTGTTTGCTCCGTGATCAGAAAAGTTAGACTCTCCAATTGAGAAACATCCAGGAATTGTAGTCATTAAGTTATAATCAACCCAAGTTCCACCCATTGTATAGTGAACCGCTGGGTAAATCATCATTGGAGTTGTATATGGATCTTCATCGACGATTTTGTAATACATCTGGAATAAGTTTCCGTATTTACTTTTCACTATTGCAGCTCCTAATTTAGTTACCAAAGCAGCATCTTTATCGTCTAAACCTTTTACGTAAGCATCTTCAGTTCCGTAACGTTTGATTGCCGCAGCGAAATCTAAGTAAACCGCTTCTCCAGTTTTGTTAACCCCAAAACCAGCATCACATCTTTCTTTAGCTGCACGAGATGCAACGTCACGAGGTACTAAGTTACCAAAAGCAGGATATCTTCTTTCTAAGAAATAATCTCTTTCGTCTTCAGATAAATCAGTTGCTTTTTTCTTTCCTTCACGGATTGCCTGAGCATCTTCTAATTTTTTAGGAACCCAAATACGACCGTCATTACGTAAAGATTCAGACATCAAAGTCAATTTAGACTGGTGATCTCCTGAAACCGGAATACATGTTGGGTGAATTTGTGTATAACAAGGATTTGCGAAAAACGCTCCTTTTTTATGAATTTTCCAAGCTGCTGTTGCATTACTTCCCATAGCATTTGTAGAAAGGAAAAATACGTTTCCGTATCCTCCAGAACCAATTACTACCGCGTGAGCAGAATGTCTTTCAATTTCTCCTGTAATTAAGTTACGAGCGATAATACCTCTCGCTTTTCCGTTTACGATTACTAAGTCTAGCATTTCGTGACGGTTGTACATTTTAATTTTTCCACGACCAATTTGACGGTTCATTGCAGAATAAGCTCCTAACAATAATTGTTGTCCAGTTTGTCCTTGTGCATAAAATGTACGAGAAACCAAAGTTCCTCCAAAAGAACGGTTATCTAATAATCCGCCGTATTCACGAGCCAATGGCACCCCTTGAGCCACACATTGGTCAATAATATTTCCTGAAACCTCAGCCAAACGGTAAACGTTTGCCTCACGAGCACGGTAATCTCCACCTTTTACAGTATCGTAAAATAATCTGTAGATCGAGTCACCGTCACCTTTATAGTTTTTTGCCGCGTTGATACCTCCTTGTGCTGCAATAGAGTGCGCACGACGTGGAGAATCTTGGAAGCAGAATGCTTTTACGTTATATCCTAACTCTGCTAGAGTAGCCGCAGCCGAACCTCCAGCCAAACCTGTACCAACAACGATAATATCTAAATTACGTTTGTTAGCTGGGTTTACTAAATTAATATGATCTTTATAATTTGTCCATTTGTCCGCTATAGGACCATTTGGAATTTTTGAATCTAATGCCATTATAATTGATATTAATTATTGGTTGAAATGATGAAATAATGCGATAATTACGAAAGCAGCTGGTACTACTACAGCAAACCATAAACCTACTTTACTTAAAAATCTAGAGTATTTGTTGTGCATCCCTACAGATTGAAGAGAAGATGCAAACCCGTGCCATAAGTGGAATCCTAAAAGGACAAAAGACACACAGTATAATCCTGTACGGATTGGGTCATGAAATTTGTGAACTAACTCACCATAATATCTTGTAGCGTCTGGTGCAGTTCCTGCTATGTATTTGTAGCTAACTTCAGGAAACCAGAAATCATAAAAGTGCAATCCTAAGAAAGCCAAAATAACCAATCCAGAAATAATCATATTTCTAGAACTCCAAGAAGCGTTTGCAGCTCCGTTGTATTTAGCGTATGCAATTGGTCTTGCTGCGCTGTTTTGTGCTGTAAGTACAAATCCCATTACGAAGTGGAAAATTACTCCAAATGCCAAAACTGGCTGCATTACATACTGAATCAGCGGATTGTACCCCATAAAATGTGAAGCTTCGTTGAAAACGTCTTCACTAAGAACAGAAATAAAATTTAAGGTAACATGCAGCGCTAAAAACGTGATTAAGAATATTCCCGAAAGAGCCATTGCTACTTTCTTTAAGATGGAAGCATTCAACTGTGCAGATTGTGCCATAAGTGTTAAGTAGTTTGTTTTAAAAAATTAGACAAAAATAACTCAATTACAAAAGAACTACAACCATTTCGCTGTTATTTATAATGATTTTAAAATAGCCTACTCCTAAGTATTTTTACTTATAAATTTGTTTTTAATAATAAATAATTTAGTATAAAAATTTTCAAAAAATTGCTTTATAGCTATTTCTAAGCACTTTCTGATCTTTTAGAATTACCAAAAATTTATCATATTGTTATTTTATTCAAAGTTTTGATTTGTTTTCTTCAAAAGTGACCTGCGTTAAAAATTTTATTCCGTCAAAAAATTGCCAGTCCACAACATAGTTTTACCTTTATCGGCTCAAAAAATTGATAATGAAAACAGGAATTGATGCTATCTCATTTGATGTAGCAAACATACATTTACCCATAAAAACTTTGGCCATTGCCAGAAATATTGAACCAGAAAAATTAGAAAAAGGTCTTGGCTTACTAAAAATGACCTTTCCAGATGTTCATCAAGACGCTGTTGTTTTTGGAGCAAACGCACTAACAAAACTTATACTTGATAATAAAATAAACTTAAACGAAATAAGCCGAATTTATGTTGGTACCGAAAGCGGCATCGATAGTTCGAAACCAATTGCATCTTATTTAATTAGTTTAATGGAGCAAAAATTTGGCGAAGATGCTTTGGCCGAATGCGATGTTGTCGATTTCACTTTTGCTTGTATTGGCGGTGTAGACGCTATGCAAAACTGTTTGGATTTTGTAAAATTGAATCCTACCAAAAAAGCAATTGTGGTTACTAGCGACTTTGCAAAATACGATTTAAACTCTGGTGGTGAGTATACACAAGGCGCTGGAGCTGTTGCAATGTTGATTACTGCAAACCCGAAAATTATTGCTTTTGATGACAATTGGGCAACAAGTACAAAAGGTGTTTTCGATTTCTTCAAACCATACAGAACTATTTCTAAAGAAGAAATTACTAAAAACACTAACAACGATTCTTGGTTTGATAATTTAGAAGCTGAAATTGAAATTCATAAAGATCAACCGGTTTTTGACGGTCAGTATTCAAACCAATGTTATATGGATCGTACGCGTAATGCTTACTTTTCATTCAAAAAATTAAAAAATACTACCGAAACTTTATATAATACTTGGACAAGTATTATCATGCACTTACCGTATTCTTTTCAAGGAAGAAGAATGTTGTCTGAAATTTACGCTTTAGACAGTGCTGAAAAGATTATTGCTGATGATATTGCACCTGCAGATTATCAGACAAAAATTAAAGAAGTAGCAAAATCTGATGATTACAAAACATTTGTAACCGAGAAATTACAGCCAGCTGAATTAGCATCTTCATTAATTGGAAACCTTTATACAGGTTCTATTTTCATGGGATTATTGTCGACTTTGGCTCATTTTTACGATACTAAAAAAGAAGTTGCAGCAACTAAATTTGGTTTCTTAGCTTACGGAAGCGGATCTAAATCGAAAGTTTTCGAAGGAACAATTCAACCAGAATGGCAATCGGCTTTAGCAAATGTGAAGCTTTTTGAAAATTTAGGAGAAAGCGTAGAAATTGATTTCAATACTTACGAAAGTCTTCACAAAAAAGAACAAAAAACAAGCGTAAGAACTCCGAAAAACGAATGGGTTTTAGACCGAATCGAAAAAGAGATTCCTGTTTTAATTGGAGCTCGTTATTATAAATGGGTGGAATAATAATTAAATTCCAATTTTTGAAAACCCAAATTCCAAATAAAAAGCCGAAGTTTAATAGCTTCGGCTTTTTATTTACACACAGCGTGTCATTGCGAGGAACGAAGCAACCACACTAACAAATGTCACACGCGATGAGATTGCTTCGTTCCTCGCAATGACGACAGCACCTTAAAAACCTTTGTCAAAGTTTAAAACTTTGACAAAGGCAAAATCGCATAGTTTCAAATATTAAGAATTATCTAATTATCAAATTGTCACATTATCCAATTAAATTTAATCCTTCTTATGCTGTTCTGTATAATTTTGATTGCCTTTAATTCTGGTATCTTCCGTATGCATTCCGTTTGCCATTCCGAGCATGAAAGCCGTAATGATTAGAATTAATTTTCGTTTTAACCAATGAAGTCGTGGCTTAGATGGCTCTAAACCTTTTTTATGAGTTTGTTTATACATTTTAAAATGATAAATGATTAGACATTATGAATCATCTTATGCCATGAAATAGCATAATGGCGTAGAAATAAAATTTTTAAGCCGTGTATAAACTTTTCTTGAAGTTGCTTGAAGTACTTATTTCATTTATAAAAACCGACTGATTTATAAATGAAGCAATATTTTGATGAAGATTTTTATGTAATTGAAAGACAATTCGAATTTGAGAATTTAAAACTTCTTTTAATCTAAAATCAATTAAAAGTATCGGAAATACAGTTTTTCCAGCTCTTTTAACTTGATTAAAAACGTAAACGCGAAGATTTTTAAGATCTATTTCTTTTCTCGAAACAACAAAAGAAGATTGATAATACTCAGGAGAACTAGCTTGAGAATATAAAACACCATCACCCGCCATTACGACCAAAGCCACAAAAAGGGAAAACAGGTATTTTAAATGGTTTTTCAAAATCTTTTTCAGTTTTTAGAGTATTTCTTTACAATATTAGTTCTTTGTTTTTAATTACTAATCAACTTTCAACTTTTTTCGTGATCCTTTACGTCATTTTTGTCATTCCGAGGAACGAGGAATCTTCGCAAGTAGCTCGTCAAAGATTGTCCATTTTGTTTGTGGAGTTTCGTGTGTGATTTCTCCTTCGTCGAAATGACAACCTTTATGGTTATTTCATTTCTTTTTCTTGATTAAGAACCAACAATCCTAATCCCAAACAAAAAACTGCACAACTAAAAAGCATCCAAACTCCGTCCTTCAAAACAAAAAATGAAATCCCAACAGTAACCGCACCAAAAATTACTATTAAAGATTTTACAATTTCGGTTTTCATAAAATCAAATGCATGCAATGCCAGACCAAGAAAAAGTAAAGACGGACCAACGGCAATAAACGGATAAAAAATCAATGGCGAAATTGTAACTTGATGACTTAATGCCTCTTTTGCAATTTCGTTGTTTCCGTAACTCGACATTATAAAGTCGATTGTACAAAGACCAATATGCGCAATCACGCCCAAAGTTGTCAAAACGGAAGCAACTTTATTGATTTTTGTTTTTGGAAATGCATCATTAAAAGATAATAATAAACATGCGCCAATTAAATTAAACCAATGTGCAAAATCTACCGATTCGCTTAAATTGGGTATAAAGCCCGAAAAAAATAAATAACTAACTAAAAAAAGTAGTAATCCGATCATGCAAAAGTGTTTTGTTTTCATAATTTGTTTTAAAATTGATGAAGCAAAACTAAAATGAAACCATTTCTAAAAACCCAATTTTATTGACTTGGGTACAAAACGCATTGTTTTAGGTACGAAATTACAAAGCCAACAAAAATTCTTTATAGTTTTTAGAAACCGGAAGTTCGATTTGAGTTAAAATAATGGTATTTGAATTTCTCCAAGATTTAAAATGCGACGGATTTATTAAATGCGAACGATGAATTTGCATTAAAAAATCAAAATCATCTTGAACTTTTTTGAGCGAAGAACGAATTAATTTTGATTGAAGTTTTCCATTTTCGATATAAAAAATCTCAACATAATTCTGCGCATTCGAAATACAAACCAAATCGGCTTTGTTGATTTTTAAAACATCTAATCTATTTTCGCCTTTAATTACAAGAATATCTTCTTTTACAGGAATTAGTTTTATCAAATAAGTTCTAGCAAGAATAAGTACAGGTGTCAAAATCAAAGCAACTTTGATAAAGATGACACTAAAAAACTGCCCAAAATTATAACCTCCGTTTAAAATTGGACCTTTGTAGTAACAATAAACTCCAATTAAATAAATAGAATAATAAAAAAGAAGACTCAAAAGTTCGAGTTTTATATTCCACTTTTGGATTCTATCGTGAATCTTTTTTTGAAGAAAAGCGAGAACAGCATAACAAACAAAAGCCAATCCGCTAAAACCGAAACTGATCAAAAGCCACGATTGAAAGTTTATTGTTCCATCATCAAAAGGTTTTATGATAAAAGCGAATATAAAAAGCCACAAGCTGATTAAACTCGCAATTATTAAATGATGCTTTATTGATGGATTTAGTTTGTTCATTTTTTATTTAACCGCAAAGAGCGCTAAGTTATACGCAAAGTTCGTAATGTTTTTTGCTCGCAAAGTCGCTAAGACGCAAAGTTTTATTCGTTAATTTTAATATTTTCAGTATTCAAACTAGTCGCACATTTTAGAAAATGCAATACTTCCGTCAATTATCTTTTTTAATTCTTCAAATTCTACTGTCCATTCTATTGTTATAAATTTCGAACAGTTATTTTTCAAATCATCACTCCAGTCAATTAAAATAGCTGCACCTCCGTTTTTTATTTCTTCCTTAACAAATTCGTATGTTTTAAGGTAATAGTCGGCTCCCTCTCCTCTCAAATCAAAAGAGACATTTTTTGTTTTTGAAAAGACAGAACATAGCGAAAGTCGTTTTCTCTCGCTTGTGTTAAGATTTTTTATTTTATGTTTTTTAGTAAAACTATCTATTTCAAATATTCTTGACACTACAGAACTTTTTAGCTCGGCATTTCTTTTTAAATACTGCCTCACATTCATCGGGTAAATTATCCTTTTCAGCATTGATTCTTCTATAGGTCTAGCAAAAGTTAACGGCTTTATTACTTTTACATTTTTATGTTTTTTTATACCTGCAAAAATAGAGACTAACTCCAATTTCATATCTTCCAGATAACGATGGTTCTCCATATAAATAACTATCAATTCTCCTTCGTACAACTCAAAAGGCGGTATAAAATATTGATCGGTTTTTATTCCTTTACTTTCTAATATTAAGTCTTTCATTTTCTGAATAAAAAAATATTTTAGAATAATTTTACATCATCAAGATTACACAATTCTAAATTCAAAAACAATTCAACAATCAGAAAAGCTATATTTTAATAAAAGTATCTTCAAGAATGTGAAGCTGATTATGAGTGATTATCTTTTGTGGAGTTTCTTGCGGAGATTTGCTTCGCCTATTCGCTATCGCTCGGGTCTCCTTCGTCGAGAGGACAAGACCGAGGAAAAAACTTTGCGCTTTAGCGACTTTGCAAGATTATTCTATTTAGAACTTAAAGAAACAACTTTACGTTTTTTTACTTCTTCAAAAAAATATTCCTTGCGTTCTTTGCGAAAAACCTTTGCGAACTTTGCGGTTAAACTTAGAACGAATCAAAATCAGAAACAAATAAGAAAACTTTAATAAATCAATTTTCCGCTATACATTTAAAATATGTAATTTTGAAATTCGAAGTTCAAAAACTAAGTTATTATGAAATATCATCAAATAAACAGTGGTCTTTTTGTAAAAAACCGCAGAAAATTCATGGCAGAAATGAAACCTAATTCGGTTGCCGTGTTCAATTCAAATGACATTTACCCAATTAGTGCTGATAGTACTTTACCTTTTGCACAGCACAGAGATATTTTTTATCTAAGTGGTGTTGATCAGGAAGAAAGTGTATTGCTTTTGTTTCCAGATGCGCCTTACGAAAATCAAAGAGAAATTCTTTTCTTGAGAGAAACAAACGACCATATCGCAGTTTGGGAAGGTGAAAAATTGACTAAAGAACGTGCTTTTCAGGTTTCTGGAATTAGAACGGTTTATTGGTTACAAGATTTTCATAAAGTTTTGAACGAAATGATGACATACGCCGATACGATGTACATCAACACCAACGAACATTACCGCGCGACTGTTGAAACAGAAACTCGTGAAGCTCGTTTTGTAAAATGGTGGAAAGAGCGTTATCCAGCTCACAATGTTGCAAAAAGCAACCCAATTTTACAAAGAATTCGTTCTGTAAAAGAAAGTGAAGAAATCGACTTGATTCAGCATGCTTGTGATATTACAGAAAAAGGTTTCCGCAGATTATTAGGATTCGTAAAACCAAATGTTACAGAATACGAAATCGAAGCCGAATTGGCACACGAATTCATTCGTAACCGTTCTAAAGGTTTTGCTTATACTCCAATTATCGCTTCTGGAAACAATGCTAATGTTTTACATTATATCGAAAACAACCAACAATGTAAAGAAGGCGATTTGATTTTGTTAGACGTTGCTGCTGAATATGCAAATTATTCAAGCGACATGACAAGAACAATTCCAGTTTCTGGACGTTTTTCTGATCGCCAGAAAGCGGTTTATAATGCTGTTTTAAGAGTTAAAAATGAAGCTACAAAAATGCTTACGCCAGGAACGCTTTGGAAACAATATCATGTTGAAGTTGGTAAAATCATGACTTCAGAACTATTAGGCTTAGGATTAATCGACAAAGCGGATGTTCAGAACGAAAATCCAGAATGGCCGGCTTACAAAAAATATTTCATGCACGGAACGTCTCACCATTTAGGACTTGACACACATGATTACGGATTACTTCACGAACCAATGAAAGCCAATATGGTTTTTACGGTTGAGCCAGGAATTTATATTCCGAACGAAAAATTCGGAATTCGTTTAGAAGATAATGTTGTGGTTCAGGAAAAAGGAGAACCTTTTAACTTGATGAGAAACATTCCTGTAGAAGTTGAGGAAATCGAAACTTTGATGAATTCATAAAAACAATAAAGCCCTTAATAAGTATTAAGGGCTTTTTTAATTTATAAATCGGTTTTTAATTATCCGATTTTTGAAATCTGAACATCCAATTGGAATTTACCGTCAGCTTCGTTTCCGTTGATTAATTCGAAAAGTTCTAATGCTCTTCTTGCATTTTTCTCTTCTTCTCTTTGCTCTGCTACATACCACATCATGAATTCTTCTGTAGCATAATCATTTTCAGCTCTACATTTTGCAATTACTTTATTAACTGCCTGAGTAACTGAAATTTCGTTTTGTAAAGCAATTTCGAATACTTCTCTAAAAGAAGCAAATTCTTGTTGTACTTCAGGAACTGATGGCGTAATTGCAATCCCTCCCATATCTGTAATGAATTTGAAAATTTTTAGAAAGTGTTCTCTTTCTTCTTCAGCTTGCTTATATAAATAACCTGCTGTATTTGCAAAACCGTTTCTATCCAACCATGCAGCCATAGCCAAATATTTGTTTGAAGCATCGCTTTCTAATTTTGCTTGTAAATTCAATATATTTTCTACGCCTTCAGTTAATGACGTGCTTGTTCTTAGTAAATCTTTCATAACATTAAGTTTTATAATGTAAAATTACAAAAACTTAAGCGAGTAGCCCTAAATGTCCGAAAATTTGGATTTAATCTAAGTAAGAATCTAAATAAGCTCAACATTTACCATACTACAAAGCATAGAATGCAAACTAAGCGTAAATTTAGTTCCGTTTAATAATTCTCGCAACTGCACTATTTCGCAGATAGTAAGATTTCTGGAGAAATTTCTTTTTGTAGTTTCTATCAACTGCGCATCTGATTGGTCAGACAAATCATAAAGCATGTTCAAAATGTCAACGCTGTTTACCTTTCTTTGAAAAATCAAAAAATCTTGAATCTTATAACTTGACATTGTATCAGCAAAATTGATAATAATGCTGTTGGTCAAATCACATTGGTAACTGTATCCTTTTTCGGTTTCAAATAATACTTTGGTTGTCAAATCACTAACTAATGCCATTCTGATAAAATTATAACGGTGCAAAAATATAGAATTAAAAGCAATTAAACACATAATTAAGACTAATTTAAAATAACAAAAGTTGTTTTTATTTTTAAATACATCGTAAGAACACTAAAAAACTGTAACATTCTAAAAAATCATTAGACTAATTTTAAAAACAAATTATTAGAAATTATGCAAGCACACGAAATAGATTATCAGATTTTTGGAGAAGAAATGCAGTATGTTGAAATAGAATTAGATCCGCAGGAAATTGTTATTGCAGAAGCTGGCAGTTTTATGATGATGGAGAACAATATTCAAATGGAAACGATATTTGGAGATGGTTCTCAACAACAAGGTTCTGGTTTGTTTGGCAAACTTTTAAGCGCAGGTAAAAGAGTATTGACTGGCGAAAGCTTATTTATGACTGCATTTTTAAACCAAGGCAATAGCAAAAGCAAAGTTTCATTTGCATCACCATATCCTGGAAAAATTCTTCCAATTGATCTGACTGAATTTCAAGGTAAATTCATTTGTCAAAAAAGTTCTTTTTTATGTGCTGCAAAAGGCGTTTCTGTCGGAATAGAATTTTCTCAGAAACTAGGTCGCGGCTTATTTGGCGGCGAAGGTTTTATCATGCAGAAAATCGAAGGAGACGGAATGGCATTTGTACATTCTGGAGGAACAATGGCAAAAAAACAATTGGCTCCTGGCGAAATCCTGAAAGTAGACACTGGATGCATTATTGGTTTCACCAAAGATGTCGATTATGATATTGAATTTATTGGCGGAATTAAGAATTCTATCTTTGGTGGCGAAGGATTATTTTATGCCACTTTAAAAGGTCCGGGAACGGTTTTCATTCAATCATTACCTTTTTCTAGATTGGCAGATCGTATTATTGCATCGGCACCAAGATCTGGTGGCAATAGTCGCGAGGAAGGAAGTCTTCTTGGCGGATTAGGAAATCTCTTGGATGGTGACAACCGATTTTAAAGTATAGAATGGCTTACAGAAATGTGAGCCATTTTTCTTAAAAAACAAAAGCAGGCCTTTCGACCTGCTTCTGATAACCAACCAAAAAACCTTTAATAACCATTTGTGCCAAAATCTTGGGCATTTGAAATTGCATCCAGAAAAGATCTCGGAATAGGCCTAACTGTATGTTTAGTATCAACAAAATTTACTCCCGCAATTGGATTTGTCTGATCTAAATAATTCTTGTTTAATTTTCCAGTACGCTTTAAATCAATCCATCTTGTATGTTCGCCAGATAATTCTCTTGCTCTTTCTTTTAGGATAAAATCAATGTTCATATCGCCACTTGTCACCAACATTTCATTTTCTCTTGAAGTTATGGCAGCTCTTTTTCTTAAAGTATTGACATAACCCAATGCTTTAGATTGGTTATTGTCATTTAAAATAGCCGCTTCTGCTGCAATCAAATACACTTCTCCCAAACGGATAATAGGAATATCTCCTAACCAATATTGATTGCTTTGACAATACAATGCTGCAGAAAATTTTCGCATAGCTGGAAACATATTAATCAAATTCGGATCGTTTGGATACATTGTTGGGTCCTTATACTTATTTGTTCCGGGCTCGAAGATATCGCTTGGATCTGCAACCAAAACGGGCATTTTACTTTTAGTTACTGGATCGATGTTCCAATTTGGAGTAAAAACAGACAATCCTTCATCATTATTCATGTTGATTTGTTCTTCTATTCTTTGAGAATAAAAATTAACCGTAGGAAGAGCCTGCGCCAAAGTATTCTTAATCGTGTAACCAACCACAGAAGCATCTTTCTTGTAAGCTGTAGCCATTGCTTGCGTAATGGTCTTGTTGCTTGCTGCATAAAACTTATAAGTAAATGTCTCCGCAAAACGAGTATCTGCTGGTGATGGAACTGGAGAAAATACTTCTGTCAACAAATATTTACTTGGTTTAAGTAAACGGCTGTTTGCTCTTCCATACAAAATACTGGTTGCTCCAGCTCCCCATTCTGCTCCTCTGGTTGCCAAATCAGGTAAATAATATTGTCTTGTTCTACCTCTATTGAAACCTTCCGGATTTAAACCTCCCGGATCAATACCTTGAGTAAACAAAAACTCCGTGTTTTTCTTGTTATTGTTACCGTCCCAAAGCTTCTTAAATCCTGATGAAGTATTATCACTCAGATACAAAGCTGTATTGTATTTTCCTGGATTATTAATTAATTCTTCTGCCGTTTCTAGCGCCAATTTTGCATATTCAGAAACTTCTCCTAATCGGGTTCTTTGCAAATACACTTTAGCCAACAAACCATAAGCTGCTTTCTTTGCAACTCTTCCTTGTAGTGTTTGCTGCGTTGGAAGATGTAAGCATGCGAATTTTAGATCTTCGATAATTAAATCGTAAAATTCCTTTTCAGAGCTACGAACCGGTGCATTGTCTACTCCTTCAATTATAGATGATTTTGTTCTCAAAACCACTCCTCCAAATTGTTCTACCAATATAAAATTGCTAAATGCTCTTAGAAAATATACTTCTGCTAATTTCGCATTCAATTCTTCTGCAGAAGAATACCCCTTCACATCTTTAGCATAATACATAGCGGTATTACAAAGATTTATAGTCGCATAGGTTGTACCCCAAATTACTTTCACATTTCCATCGTCAGGATTCAACTGACTGGTATATTGTGCGTAACCAATTCCGCCTGTACCTATGTTCTCCCAAGAATCAGTACCTGCTTCTGTGGGCGCTATGTAATCAATTTTTCCATGCAAGAAGTACAAATTTTCATAACAACTATTAACTAAACCTTCAAATCCTGCTCTTTCGCCGTATGATTTATCCAGAGAAACAGTAGTAAGGTTCTTTTCGTCTAAACTACATGATTGAAGAAAACCAATCAGAAAAAAGACAATTAATGATTTTACATTTATATATTTTTTCATATTACTATAATGATAAATTAAGACCGAAAATAACTTGTTTAAATAATGGGAATGAATCTGATCCTCCGTTTTCTGGATCTACATCTTTCAATAAATGACTGCGGCTAAAAACAAAAGGATTATAAGCTGTTGCGTAAAGTCTTAAAGAATTCAAACCACTCTTTTTAAGAAAATCATCTGGCATAGAATACCCGATAGTGATATTCTTAATTTTTATATAAGAAGCATCTACCAACTCTAATGCCGATTGAAATTGTGTATTAAAAGTACCTCCTGGTCTTGGAAAATCATTTGTTGGATTATCTTGTGTCCAATAACTATAGGTTTCTGGCTGTGCTTCTTTGTTCCAATATCCAAGTACTTGAGCACGCATCATGCCGCCGTATCTTCCGTTTACAAACACTGTAAAATCGAAATTCTTATACTTGAATGTGTTTTGCATACCGAAGAAATAATCCGGAACATTGTTACCAACAATCATCCTGTCTTTTGTAGAATAAACGTGCACACCATTATCTGATACTCCGTTGGCATCAAATTGTTCAACTGTCTGAAGTTTAATATCTCCTGGTTTAGCACCATACAAAGCAGCTTCTGTTTCTTGCCCTAACTGCCAGATTCCTATTTTCTTATAATCATAAAACACTCCTCCCGCTGCTGGAGTCTGGCCAATAAAAAGACCTTCAGAAATTAATTGGCTCACACTTAGGTTTCCTAAATCAATATTGGTTAGTTTTTCTTTGGCATGTGTGTAAGTGAATGAGGTATTCCATTTGAAATTTTCGGTCTCAATATTTTTAGTATTGATTGCCAACTCAAAACCTCTATTTTGCGAAGTGGCGATGTTAGAAGTTTTTTTGTAAGGTGTTTTACCATCATAACCTCCAGAACTAGTTGGTAAACGACGATCCCATAAAATACCATCTGTTTGAGTCCAATAATATTCAGCTACAAGATCAATTCTATTGCGCAATACAGAAATATCCAAACCTAAATTGGTGTTTGTGGAACGTTCCCAGGTTAAATCAGGATTTGAAATATGCTCGGTAGGTACATACATCGGTAATGCAGTTCCACCACCAAGAGAAAGATTACTTGTCTTAGTCGAAGTACGAGTCAAGCTGGAATAAGGATCAATATTTGCCGATCCAGAAACACCATAACCAAGTCTTATTTTTAAATTATTCAACCAAGAACTCGTTCCTTGCATAAAAGCTTCATCGCTAATACGCCAAGCCACCGATGCAGATGGAAAAGCCGACCATTTATTACCGTCTGCCAATGGAGAAACTCCATCCCAGCGATTTGTTAACTGAAATAAATATTTCCCTTTAAAACTATAATTAAGACGCCCGGCAAATGACATTCTGTTAAACTGGCTGTAGGTGTTCATTCTCGTCGTAAGATTTTTTACAGCTCCCATATTATAAAACAAAAAATCGTCATAATCTAAACCATTACCTCCCATGAAAGTTCCCTCTGATCTGGTATCTGCCCATGACGTAATACCGGTAACTGTAAAATCATGATTTTTACCCGCCTTAAAGTTATAGTTCAATATATTTTCCCAGATATAACTATAACCTAAAGTCATATTGTAAGTAGCCTCACTTGCTGTCCTTCCTTCTGTCAGCAAATTGTATGAGTTTTTACTTTGAAAAGTACCCGCTCTGTTTCCTGAAAATCGTGTTCCTAAATTGGATCTTAATTTCAAATTTTTGGCAAATTCAATCTCCAAATAAGGATTGAATTGTATGTTGTAGCCCATAGATTCATCAGCAAAAGCTCCTGGATAATTATTTGCTAAAATGCTAATATTGTTAGGGTCTCCTGCTATTGGATACAGATTTACATCACCATTTTCATCAAATGGCACTCCCAAAGGATAAACGCTGTAAGCTTTATTAATTCTACTATTTGTTGTACTTCCTTTGCTGTAATTTAAAATCAGTTGAAAACCTGTCTTAAATTTATCGCTAAATTTAAGATCAATTCCTCCTCTAGAATTGAACTTGTTCATTTTATCATTTTTATAAATTCCTTCTTCCCCCACATATCCTAAAGAGAAATATCCTTGTACTTTTTCAGATCCTCCTCTCATAAAAAGGTTGTGGTTTTGCTGTGTTCCAACTTGCAAAGTTTCATCAATCCAATTTACATATTGTCCATTTTCAATTGCCGCAACTGCTGAAGCATTTAACCCTAAATCGGTTAAACTCGTAGCTTGATAACCATTGTCTAGGAAAAATCGATCACGTTTGTAGTTGAGCCATTTCTCTCCTGTAAGTGGTGCTGGGAAAGACGAGAAACCATTTAATCCGAAGTAGCTGTTAAAATCAATTTGTGTTTTTCCAGCTTTTGCTTTTTTAGTGGTTACAATGATAACTCCGTTTGCTCCAGAAGAACCATATATAGCAGTAGAAGAAGCATCTTTTAAAACATCAATGGTTTCGATGTCATTTGTATTCAAATTGTCAATGCTTGACGGAATTCCATCAATAATATATAATGGATCCTGACTAGCAGTTAACGATCTGTTTCCTCTCAATAAAACTTTGGGTGAAGTTCCTGCTTTTCCAGATGGACGTTGAATATCCAATCCTGAAACTCTTCCTTGAAGTGCTTCCATTGGACTAGCCACAGGATTCAAAGCAATATCAGTCGACTTAACTGTTGCTACAGCTCCCGTCAAATCTTTCTTTTTTACAGCTCCATATCCCACAATTACAACTTCGTTCAATGCCGAATTTTGCTCGTTTAATATCACGCTCAAAGATTTACTTTGACCAACTGTAACTTCTTTATTTTCAAATCCGATGAAAGAAAATACCAAAACACTATTTGATCCGCTTACGCGAATGGTAAATTTTCCATCCAAATCGGTTGAAACTCCATTATTAGTTCCTTTCTCTATAACATTTGCTCCTGGAATCGGCATATTCTTGGAGTCAGTTACTACTCCGGTAATTTCAATACCTTGTTCGGCTATTACTTTCGGAACGGAGTTTTTTTCCTGCAGATGTGCTTGTATTTTTTTCTTCGTCAAAATAATCTGTCGGTCATTTATACTATAAGAAATATCAGTATTCCTGAATACTTCATCCAGTATTTCAGTAATTCCTTTCTTCTTAACATTGATTGTCACCTTTCTATCCAGGTCTATTGCACTGCTCTCAAAAAGAAATCTGTATTCCGAAACAGACTCCACTTTGTTAAACAGTTTTTCAACCGGAGCATTATTCATATTTAAGGTCAACTTTGTATTTTGTGAATAGACGCCTGCTTGAATTCTCATCAAAGAAAGCATCAGTAATAGCGTGGTTAGTTTCATTTTCAGACTAATTTTAGGCAAATAAGGACTAAGCCAATTCCTCTTAATTATTTTTTTCATAATTTTGGATTGATTTTAAATGATTTAATTCGAAACGTCGTTTAAAAACACATTACTAAATCGGGAAATATTGGTAGTATTTTCCGATTTCTTTTTCCTGTATTTCTTTAAAAAATTATCCTCTCACTTCATAAATTGATTTTTAGTTGGTTAATAAATTAGATAGTTAGTTTATTTTTATAAGCTTTCCTTCTATTGTATAAGTGAAGCCTTGAATTTTACTCATTGTTTCTAATACCTTTTCAATACTTTCAATATTTTTATTAAAACTGGCATTGAATTTTTTGTCTAAAATGTCTGTTCTTTTGTTTTCAATCTTGACACCATAAGTGCGTTCCAGTTTGATGATAATATCTCTAAAAGGTGTTTTTCTGAAAACAATTTCTCCATTGATCCATTCGGTATAAAAACGGGTATCGACTTTGTTTATGGCTATCTGATTGCCTTCAGCATTCCAGGATCCTTTTTCACCAGGAACAAGCATGGCATTTTTATTCGCATTTTTAACATCAGACAAACTAACCGAGCCTTCAACTAGTACTGTATTAATATCTGTATCTTCACTGTACGAACTCACATTAAACTTGGTTCCTAAAACTTTTACAGCAACTCCTCTTGTTTTTACTATAAATGGATGTGTTTTATCTTTTGCAACATCAAAAAAAGCTTCTCCTTCTAAAACCACTTCCCTATTATGTCCTTTAATAAACTGAATCGGATATTTTAGAGAAGAACCTGCATTGATATTTACAGTTGTACCATCTGAAAGCGCTACTTTGAACGTTTTTCCATTTGGAATTTTAATCTCATTGTAGACCAATTTGTTCATCGAATTTGTGGCACTATAATTAATTTCATTATTTTTTTGAGAAGCGACCACTTCTCCATTTTTCTTGACAATTTGTTTTTCTCCATTTGGACTTAAAATCTGAATATCTCCATTTTCTAAAACCAACTGAATGGCATCGGGCGGAATTACAATCTTACTGTCCTTATCTGTTTTGTATTGAAAAAGATATACTAAACCTAATAAGCAAACTACTATCGCCGCATACCGGAAAATGTTTTTCCAATTAACAACAATCAGCTTTTGATCAACATTTAATTTTTCTTTCAAATCTTCCCAGTTTTCATCAACATTTATCGATTCAGCATACAACAATGCTTCTTCAAGCAAGCCATTACTTTGTAAATCTTTTATTAATTCTTGCTCTTCAGGAGGCAAGGATGCTATTTTAGAAGCATCAAAATTTCCTTTAGACGTTACTTTTCTAAGTACATCAATCAATTTTGAATTTGGAGTCATTGTTTTTTTATATAGTGGTTTTATTTACTGTTAGGAAAAAAGTTTTTTAGGGTGACAACTAATCAAAAAATTTTGATTTTTTTTACACAATATGAAAAAAAATTAAGTTTTTATTTTACATTTGGCACTATGTAATCCATTACAAATAAATTAATGTCATTTTTAAATGTCGAGTCAAAAAGATTTAAAAATATTTGAAGCTTTATACAAAGAACACTTTGTCTTTCTTTCTTTGGTGTCTTTCAACATCGTAAAGGATAAAGATGTAGCAAAAGACATTACACAAGATTTTTTTGTATACCTCTGGGAAAAAGAAGAAACTCCAGATTTTACTATTTCATTTAAGGCTTATGGCACAAAAGCAATAAAAAACTTGAGTCTTCAATATATTGAGAAGAAGAAAGCAATCAGTCTGAAAACAAAAAAAGTAATCGTTCAAAAATCTGAAGAACAAGTTTTGTTTGAAAACGCAGAAGAACAGAAAAAACCTAAAATTCAAACTTTAATTGAAAAAATCCCTCAGGCGAGAAGAGAAATTTTAATATCACATGTTGTTGAAGGATTGAGTTACGCAGAAATTGCAGAAGACCAAAACATTTCAATAAACACTGTAAAAACACAAATGAAAAGAGCTTACGCCTCTTTAAGAGAATCACAAAACACTTCCCGTTTAAATTTGATCTTATATTTTCTATGGCTAATAAAATAGCTTATTTTTGCTATTAAAATTTCCATTTTGAATCACATACTTTACAAAAACACCAAAATATCCTATTCTGACACCGGAAAAGGAAACGCAATAGTTCTACTTCATGGCTTTCTGGAAAACAAAAAAATGTGGACAGATTACGCCAATTTCTTCGCAGAAAAATATCGTGTAATCACAATCGATTTACTAGGTCACGGCGAATCGGACTGTTTGGGATATGTTCATGAAATGGAAGAAAACGCAAATGCAGTTAATGAAGTCTTAAAACATTTAGAAATCGAAAAAGCCATAATTCTCGGACATTCAATGGGCGGTTATGTTGGTTTGGCTTTCGCCGAATTATACCCTCAGAAAATCCAGAAATTAGTTTTACAAAATTCGACTTCCAAGGAAGACAGTCCAGAGAAAAAGCTGAACAGAACACGCGCAATCAAAGCTGTAAAACAAAATTACATCACTTTTATCACTTTGGCTATCTCCAATTTATTTAGCGAAAACAACAGAGAAAGATTAGCTGAAGAAATTGAAAAAGCAAGAATTGAAGCCTTAAAAACACCTTTACAAGGAATTGTTGCCTCTTTGGAAGGAATGAAAATCAGAAAAGACAGAGAGTGGCTTTTGCAAGAAAACCGCTTTCCTGTATTATTGGTTTTAGGAAAAAAAGATCCCGTTTTAAACTACGAAGAAAGTCTTGCTCAAATTGAAGACACAACAGCAGAATTGGTTTCTTTTGAAGACGGGCACATGAGTCATATCGAAAACAAAGAAGCCCTGAAAGCTATTTTATCCAATTTCTTCCAATAACAACAAAAAGTATTAAAATCGAAAAAGGCCATTTCAAACCGTAGTTGAAATAGCCTTTTTCTCATTTGTGGGGGCAAAATATCGTTATAACTTTGAAGTAATATCTTTTTTATATTTAGACAAAGTAGCTCTTGTTAAACCAAGATTTGCTTTTGTAGAATCTACAGCTAGATAGATAAAATATCTTCCATCTTCTGAAAGGTCAATAATATGAATTTGATCTGTCAATGTAATTAAAATATCATTAATTTTTTGATCTAACCCTAAAGCTTTAAGCGCATTCAATTTCGCTTTTACTACTTCTAAATTATATGCCGAAGCCAATTCTGGATCAAAATCAGATTTAACAGTTAATGAACAATAAGACATTCCTGTCTCAACTTCAGTAACAGAAACAGCGATAAATCCGTTAATATTTTCTCTTAGATCGTTTTGGAAATTTTGTAAAAAATCTGACATGTTTTATTAGATGTTTGGTTAAAATTAGTTGTTAAAAACAGAGTCCATTTTTCGAAGTAACAGCCCCATTTTGCTTAAATCTTTAGAAAGTAAGGCGACACAATTATCGTCTTCGTTTTTGGTTGCAACAACAATTCCATCATTGTTTTTAATCATAACTTGTTTAAGATCACCATTATTAACGTCTTCAGACATTTCTAGGCACATCTTTAAGATCATTCCGATCATTGCTGCTACATTTCCGTCATATTCTAAATTAACAGACTCGTTTAAGATTCCATCAATATTAAAACTCAAGCCAGACTCTGCGCCAGTCTCATCTACTAGTGTTTGTAAATCAATCATATTCTATTATTTTGTCATGTTTTTGGAAGCGCCAAAGATATTTTTAATATTAACATTTATTGCCTAAACACTTGTTAAAAAAACATTCCACAAAGCCTATTGACTCACTTTTATTTATCACACACCTAATCTTATTTTTTTACGAAAAATCTGCAACAAAAATTAACAGAAAAAACATATTTTCTTAAAATCACAACATTTCACTTCATATAGTATATTTCTAAAATTAAGATTTACAGATTGTTGCATTTGATAAAAGTTTTTATTTAGCTTTGCAAAAAAATTGTACCTATGAAAACTGTTGACGAATTACGCTTTGACTTAAATGTAAAACTTATGAAGTTTAGAAGATTTCGTATTGAGAACGGAACAATCAACACTACGAACTCTGAAGCAACAACCAAAAAAGGTTTCTTCAAAAAAATATTTAGCTAAAAGCACTTTAAAAAAAAATAGCCGGACTTATCAATTTTCTTGAAAAGTCCGGCTTTTTTGTTTTTACTATTTTAAGAAATAAGAATCTCAGAAAGCTACTTTTGTTTATCTGCTTATAAATCAAAATATCCTTAAAAAGGAAAAACTCTTATAATAAATTGATTTTAAAAAGAATAGCTTTTTCCCTTAAATGTTTTCTTCGAAAGGAATACTTATATCAAATATCTCACTTAACAAATTAGCAATTTCTTCTAAATACAAATTCAGGATTTCAGCTGTAACAACCGAATTCAACTCTTTCTCTTCTTTAAAACCAAAAGGCAAAAATCCCGATTTTAGATTTTTAAACGAAATAATACCCACTTCTATCGGAAGATTTCCCGCTTCTTTTTCAAACATAAAAGCATAAGCCAACACCTGAATAATTTTGTCATTTTTAATCTCCTGCGTTAATCCATTCCAGGACTTTAGCACAACATTAGCTTTTTCTACTTTTCCGGTCTTATAATCGATAATTCTGATTTTCCCGTCACGCTGTTCAATACGATCGACATTCCCTTTAATTAAAACAGGAAAAGGCAACTTCGGATGAACAAATTCTCTCTCAAACGTCTGTTCCAAAGCAATAATCTTTATTGCCTCATCATTTTTTATCGACTCCAATTCCATCCTTAAAAAATTTGAAACATTTCGTTTTGCAACCTCAAAAGCCAAAAGATTTCTTCCTTTCTTAATCTCCCCTTCTTTATAAACCAACTTAAACTGCTTCAGAACTTCATCATCCAACAATTTAAAACAATTTAAAATATTATTTTCTGAAATGAATTTTCCAATAAAAGGATCATACAAGGCTTTTAAAGTTTCATGAATAATAGTCCCTAAAGTATTCAAGGCAATATTCTCTTCCACTTCTTCCACTTCACGAATCCTCAATATTTTTTGAAAATAAAAATCAATCGGATTTCGAATATAAGAAGTTAATGCCGAAGGAGAAAAACCGGCTACAGCAATTTCTCTCAAACGTTCCATAATCGCTTCAGACTTAGGAATAGAAATTGGCTCGTAAGCCATACTTGGTAAAACTGGATTATAAATATCAAACGTAATATTATGCCTCCATTTTTTCTCTACTTCTAATTGTGTAATAAAACGACTTCTTTCGCCTGCATCCAAGCCATCATTTTCTGTATTATAAATCAAATAAATATTTTTAGCCCTTTGCAGCAAATGATAAAAGTGGTATGTATAGATCGCATCTTTTTCCTTAAATGTCGGAAGCCCCAATTCTTTCTTTACATCATACGGAATAAAAGAATTCTGCGACTTTCCAGCAGGGAATTTACCTTCATTCATCGAGGTAATAATAACCGTTTCAAAATCTAAAACACGGCTTTCCAGGACACCCATTATCTGTAATCCTCGTAGCGGCTCACCTTCAAAAGATACTTCCGCCAAATCGATAATTTGCTTGTAAATAGCATGAAGCGTATCTATATTATCAATATGATTATGCTTGGAGTAATAATTTATTAGTTTATTAATTACTTTAAAAACACCATAAACAAATGCTTTCGCAATTTTTTCTTCCTCATTATCATTGCTAAAATGCTGTTTAATCAAAATTAGTAATGCAGAAATATTTTTCAGAACGGCTATCGATCCATTTTCCCATCTTTCAAACAATAAATTAAAAAAAACAGAAGAATCTGGATGAAGTTCCAGAATTTTATGATGCGTAATAAAAGTATAATTATTCTCTTTTATAATTTTTACCAATTTTTCTGCATGCGCATATGGTTCTACCAACGGATGAGTTAAAACATCAAGCACATCTTTATAATAAAAAACATAACTTCCTCCTTTTCTAGAGAGCGCATTAGTGTGCATTTTAAACAATTTGGCAACAAAAATCTGCGACGGATTATTCTTTCCTGAATACCCCATTGTAATATTCAAAGCTCCAACAGAAGAAGGTAAAGCATATAAAACCGGAACAAGTAAATTTTCTTCACTAAGCACAACCGCAACTTTATCCAAAGATGCAGCAGGATTCTCATTGATTAAATTCTCAAGAATACTACCCGTGAGTTTTGCTTGTCCGATTGTCTTCGGAGTTCCAATAATCTGAATGTTTTTCGACTGCGAAAAATCATCCACAATCCACTCAAAAACATTTGACTTATAATGTTTCCAATTTTCTTTAAATCGCCTTAAAAAAAGCCCAGCATCATGATATGGATCATTTAGAAATGTTTGATCAGCATCCCAGTAAATTCTTGCCTGCTCCAACGCAAGCAAATGCTGCACTATCTTTTCTTCGGCAGCATTCAAAGCATTAAATCCTGCAAAAACAAATGTGCGGTTACCGATGGTGTTCGAAAAATGATTTAAATTATTAACTGCTTCCCTATAAATCAAACCCTGATAACCAATAGATTTAAACAATAAATGATTATAAAGCGACTCGTAGTAAAGAGGCAATAATTTCCAAAAATCAATATAATTTTCAAGGAGTTTTGTTTTTTGATCAACTTCCAATCCCCATCTTTTAATATCCTCAATATCCTTCAAGTAAGACAAAACATGAGTCGGATCCAAAAGATAACGATCAATTTCATTAAAGTCCTGCAAAAGTGTTTTTGCCCAATTTGCAAACAACTCAAAAGACTGCTGATTCTTTTTTTCTGTAACAGACAAATAAACCTCGTAAAACTCAAACAACAACTCAATAGAATCTATCGAACGGATTGACGCAACATCCTGCACAAAATCTTCAATACTTGTAATCTCAGGAGCGATAATAGTTTTATTAGTCTCTTTTTTAAGAGCTTCAATCAAAAAAACCTTTGCTCTTTTATTCGGAAGAATTATCGTGATTTCAGAAAGTTTATCTGCATAATCCTGAATTACAACTGAAGCAATTTTTTGAAGAAAAGAAATATTTACCATAGGATAAAAATAAAAAAAGCCATTCAATTAAGAATGGCTTTTAGTATTTATTTAGAAACTAATTATAGTTTACCTTGGTATTTAGAACCAATGTGTCTAATTTCAGTTCTTCTGTTTTGAGCTTTACCTGCAGCAGTTTTATTACTTGCAACTGGTTGGCTAGCACCAAACCCTTTAGACTCTAAGTTCTCTGGGTTAACACCTCTTTGAACTAATGCATCTAACACAGCTTTAGCTCTGTCTTCAGAAAGTTTTTGGTTGATTTTAGCAGAACCTGTACTATCTGTGTGTCCTTCGATAGAGAATTTCGCGTTTGGATAGTTTTTAAGGATTTCCTTAATAGCATCTAATCTAGCTTGAGTTTCTTTGTCTCCAGTTTTGAAAGTAGCTTTTCCTGAGTTGAAGTATACCGCTCTAGCTTGAACTTTAAGATCTTCTAATGCCTCAGAAGTAACTTCTGGACATCCTCTGTTACTAGCAGGACCTGCAACTGTAGGACAGTCGTCATCTTTGTCAGCAACACCATCTTTGTCAGCGTCTAAGAATGGACATCCACCATTTTCTTTAGGACCAGCAACTGTAGGACATTTGTCATCTTTATCAGCGATTCCATCACCGTCTGTATCAGGACAACCTTTTAAAGCAGCTAAACCAGCAACATCTGGACAAGCGTCATCTTTATCAGCAATTCCGTCTCCATCAGTATCAGGACATCCGTTTAATGCAGCTAAACCAAATACATCTGGACAAGCGTCAGAAGCATCAACGATTCCGTCTCCGTCTGTATCAGGACATCCGTTGAATTGTTTTAAACCAGCAACATCTGGACAAGCATCATCTTTGTCATAGATTCCGTCTCCGTCAGTATCTTTACCTCCGAATTTGAAAACTAAACCAGCAGTGTGTTGAAAGTGAGAAACTGCATCTGGAGTACCATTAGCATCTACTCTATCACCACTTACAGCCCATTTATATCTTGTAGCAAGCTCAAGACCAATTGCATCTGTAAACCAGAAAGTAACACCAGCACCTGGGTTAACAGTTCCGTAGCTGCTATCTCCAAAGAAAGTATAACCTCCACCAACAGATAACGAAGGATCAACCACTTTAGATTTGATTAATTCTTGGAAGCTATATTTGATAGTAGCATCAATTCCGTAGTACATTAAATCTCCAGGATTTGTTACAACGTTACCTCTTCCATCGTGAGCTGGATTGCTTGGATCGAAAGTAACAAATTTATCAATTTTGTTTACAGATCCTTGTAAACCAACAGAGAAACCGCTACCAACATATCTATTTACTCCAATGTAAGATAGAGAAGGAAGAATATTCCAATTGTCTTTTACTGCGAATGGCTGAGAGAAGTGCTGATCAAAAAATCCACTTCCTGAACCCGAACTTGTTCTAGTATCCACAGCATTAACCCCAAAAGAGATCGCCCATGGATTGTTACTATCTTGCGCGTGAGCATTTAAACCCATCGCCATCAATACAGCAACTAAAAGTTTGTTAAGATGTTTCATACTTAATTTTTTTAATTACAATTTAGTTAATTACAAGCAAAAGTAACACCAAATTTTTTAAATACAAAATGAAATGTTAAAAAAAACCTACAAAAATTTGACCAAAGTGGTAATTATATAACTTTTAACATTTTACCGACAACTGTAAAGGCATTTATAGCTTTATCCAAGTGCTCTTTTTCATGTGCTGCAGACAGCTGAACACGTATTCTGGCCTTGTCTTTTGGAACTACCGGAAAGAAGAATCCGATAACATAAATCCCTTCTTTTAAAAGCTCATTCGCCATAGTCTGCGACAGTTTTGCATCGTATAAC
Organism: Flavobacterium potami; assembly: GCF_020026915.1. Classification (GTDB taxonomy): domain Bacteria; phylum Bacteroidota; class Bacteroidia; order Flavobacteriales; family Flavobacteriaceae; genus Flavobacterium; species Flavobacterium potami. Next base: position 205,229 of record NZ_JAINUY010000008.1, read on the forward strand.
ATGACCGGTACAATTGCAGAATCTCCATCTATAATATCAAAACCTGCTTTTTTCATACCATCCTTAAAATAATTGGTATTCCATTCCAGTTTATCACGTAATGTTGTATCTTTTTCAAGTAATTCAAATACTTTGATTGAAGCACCAACAATTGAAGGAGCTAAAGAATTTGAAAACAAATATGGTCTCGATCTTTGACGCAATAATTCGATTATTTCTTTTTTTGCAGTAGTATATCCTCCCATTGCTCCACCTAAAGCTTTACCAAGAGTACCAGTAATAATATCAACTCTTCCCATTACTCCTTTTGCCTCAAGAGTTCCTTTTCCGGTTGCTCCGATAAAACCAGCTGCATGACATTCGTCTACCATAACCATTGCATCATATTTATCTGCAAGATCACAAATTTTATCTAATGGCGCTACTAAACCGTCCATCGAGAAAACTCCATCAGTAACAATTAATTTGAAACGAGCTCCAGCTTCATTTGCTTTAATTAATTGCTGCTCTAGATCATCCATATTATTATTTTCGTAACGGTATCTTGCAGCTTTGCAAAGACGAACACCATCAATAATAGAGGCATGATTTAAACTGTCAGAAATAATAGCGTCATTCTCACCCAACAAAGGCTCAAATACCCCTCCATTTGCATCAAATGCTGCTGCATATAAAATCGTGTCTTCTGTACCATAAAAATCGGCAATTTTTTGCTCGAGAGTTTTATGAATATCCTGTGTTCCACAAATAAAACGAACCGAGGACATACCAAAACCATGTGTATCCAAAGCATCTTTAGCCGCTTGAACTACTTCCGGATGAGATGAAAGCCCCAAATAGTTATTAGCACAAAAATTCAATACTGTTTCTCCTGTCGAAATTTTTATTTCTGCACCTTGCGGAGAAGTAATGATTCTCTCCTTTTTAAAAATTCCATTTTCTTCGATTGTCTGCAGCTCACTTTGCAGATGTTCTTTTATTTTACCGTACATTTTTATTTCATTTAAAACGTTAAAAATTAACAAGTTAACAATAATTAAGCTTCGTTATTTCTTTAACATCTGATTAATTTTTTCACAAATTTACCACTTCAATGTCTGCTCCTATATACACCAAAGCCTTTTTTAACACTTTGTATCCTAAATCTTCAATTGCATCTTGATATTCCTGAATTTGCTGTTGATATTTTGCATTTACAGCTCCAGTTTTATAATCCAGTAAAAAGGCTTGTTTATTTTCTAAAAAAACAACCCTGTCTGGCTTTAAAATCCTTCCTTCTTTCTGAACAATGGTCTGCTCATTCAAAACCATATCACTTCCATTAAAACAAACTGTGAGTTCAGGATGATTTACAATCTCTCTTAAAGTTTGCAATACTTGATCAACTTGATCATAATTTATCAAACCATTTTCAAGGGATTTCGCAACTGCAAGATCTATATCCGACTTATCTTTAACAAAAGCCAGAATCTCATGTATAATATTCCCATAAGAAATAGCCTCCTGTTGGTGCGTTCCCCACATCAAAGCTTCTCTTTGGGCAATCTTTATATTTTTTGGATTCAAAACTTCCTTAACAATCGGAATTGTTTTTACCAAATCAACCGATTTTGAAACTTTCGAAAGTCTGGTCTTGTCTCCAAATTCATAATTCAGCTTTTCTTCCTCATAAACTCCTTCGTTAATTAAAAACTTGATGAAAAAGGAAGCCATGTTGTTTGGATATTCTCCATCATTTTTCGCTTTCAATGATTGAGAGATAACATATAATTGTTCTTCCGCACGCGTCAACGCCACATACAGAACATTGATATTATCTAAAAGCTCTTCTTGTTTTTTCAAATTGAAAACCGCCGAAGCATTTTCACCAAAACCTTCAACAGCACTACTATTATCTACAAGTGCTTTTGGAACACCTAAATCAATTTCTTCCGTATCAAGCCATAATTTATCTTTTGGTTTCCTATTGTAATCTTCATCTGCAAAAGGCATAATTACGACTGGAAATTCCAATCCTTTTGATTTATGAATGGTCATAATTCGGACAGCATTATTTCCTTCTGGTGATGGTATGCTGAATTTCTCGGCATTCTTATCCCAAAAAACCAAGAAATCTGCAACTCCAGCTTGATTTCGAATATCTCTTTCTAATACGATATCTAAAAAAAATTGTACGTAAGCATTTCCTTCAGACGGGAGAATAAATTTAGAAATAATGATTTCAACCGCTTCATAAAGTGATTTTTTACGCACATCTTCGAACGAAAAAGAAACATCAAAAGTTAAAAGCCATTTTTCGAATTCTTTTTCCGATTTATAACTCATTCCCAAAGCTATAAAATCGTGAATCGGCATTGATAATTCTTTAGTCGAAGCCAAATAATGCAAAAAGTTGGCTTTTGATTCCAAATTTGCACTATTATTCAAATAACGAAGCAAATGAACAATGAGACGAACTTCTGCCGCATTTTGAATCATTAAAGTTTCTGAAGACAGAAGCGGAATTCCCTGCTCTGTCAAATAATTTGCAATTGCAATTCCCTGATCTCTTTTTCGGGTCAGAATCACAATATCTTTAAATTCGAATCCTTGCTTTACAACTTCCTGAATAGTATTTAAAGTCGCCAAAACATACAAATCAGACTTCTCTACAACTTCTTCATCATCAACAGATTCATTTTTTTCCATTATAGGAAGAAAAGAAATATTGACATAACCACCTTTCTTTGAATTAGTATTTTGAAAACTATGATTCTCATACAAATCTTTATAATCTGTATTCGAAAATTCAGCAGCAATCAGCTTAAAAAAGGCATTATTAAATTCAATTACTTCACTATAACTTCGATAATTGGTATTTAAATGCTTCAGTTGTTTATCCGGATTATTGAACGGATTCACATCTTTACTCAATTCAATAAATTGTTCTGCTTTTCCTCCGCGCCAGCGATAAATGGATTGTTTTGGATCACCCACAATCATCAACGTTCCTTTATTTCCTAAATCGTCTAAACCGGAAAGCGAATTATCAATAAGCGGAATTAAATTCTGCCATTGCATTTCTGATGTATCTTGAAATTCGTCGATAAAAAAGTTTCGATAACGCTCGCCCAAACGCTCATAAATAAAAGGAGCAGGCTGATTCTGGATTTCCCTATGAATAATTGCATTGAATTCAGAAATCGACAAAATATTCTGTTCAGACTGAATTTTAGCCAATTCATTACTGACCGTATTCAACAAAGAAAGCGGTGTAATATTTTTTAAAAAAGCTTTATAAAAATCTCTCTTCTCAAAATTTTGATAAACCTCTTTCAATATTTGAAGTAATTCTGGAATAATATTTTCAATCAACGCTCGGTCTTTTGCCGTTTTGTTGATTGCAATATCATCGAACTCATGGAAAGTTTTATTTTTCGGATTAAACTTTCCCGCACGAATACTTTCCAAATGATTCGGAAAAGTTCCTCTCGAAAATGATTTGGGATCAATCCCATTTTTATCAATCAAGTCAATTGCCTTAATTGCCAACTCTTCATTTGTCTTTTCCAATTCTTTACAAAGAGCCTGCATTTTAGCTTTTATTTCTACAAATTCTCCGATTGTTTTATCTTGAAAATGCAGAATTTCATTCCGATTGTTTTCATTCAAAACCAACCTTCCTGTATCTAGAATTTCGCGCGAAACATCCCAACTTTTATCGTCATCGGTTTTTTCCATTGTAAAATCAATGAGCAATTTGGTCAGAGTTTCATCTTCACCGGCCTGCGCAATAATAGCATCAACAGCTTCAACCAATAAATTTTCGGTATCCAAGGTAACCTCAAAAGTCATTGGAAGATTTAAGTCATGTGCAAAAGCACGAATCACTTTGTGCGTGAATTTATCAATCGTAGAAATATCAAAAGCAGCATAATTGTGTATTAAATGCTTTATAATCTGCTGTGATTTTGTTTTGATTTTAATTATCGAAAGCCCTGTATCACGCGCAAGATCTTCCATCAGATCTACCGCTTTTGGAGAGGGTTCATCTTTTGCAAATTCAGACAAGTTTCCAACAATACGACTTTTCATTTCATGAACTGCCTTATTGGTAAAAGTGATGGCTAAAATATTTCGATAAGCATCGTTTTTTGGAGAAGAAAGAATAATTTTAAGATATTCCTTGACCAAAGTATATGTCTTTCCGGAGCCTGCAGAAGCATCATAAATAGAGAAAGACGGACTTTGCATAGTTTGATTTTTTTGTAACGTAAAAATAACACAATAAATATTAAAACCCAATAATGTGAAATTTTCAAATTCCAAAAATAAAAATTCCAAATCCCAACATCATTAAATATTGGAATTTGGAATTTTATTATTTTAAATTAATTTACTAGTGTTTTGGGAAAGCTCTTTTATTGAAGACTAAAAGTATACCTACACCTGTAGAAATTGCAACATCGGCAACATTGAAGATCGCATTGAAAAAAGCAAAATGTTTTCCTCCAAAAATCGGAAGCCACTCTGGAAGATTTCCTTCCCAAATAGGAAAATAAAACATATCCACCACTAATCCGTGAAACCATGTTCCGTAGGGAACTGGAGAAAAGAGAGTTGCTAAATTATGCGTGCTGTCATCGAAAATAACTCCGTAAAAAACAGAATCGATAATATTGCCAGCTGCACCTGCAAAAATTAAAGCAATTGCCACTATTAGATAATTAGAATAGCGTTTTTTAACACTGTCTGCCAGCCACCATCCGATTCCGAATACGGCAAAAATCCTAAAAACAGTCAAAATTAATTTTCCATATTCTCCAGGAATTTTTGTTCCCCACGCCATTCCTTCATTTTCGATAAAATGAATTTTGAACCACTCAGCACCCATCACTTTTACTTCGTCTCCAAGAATGAAGTTTGTTTTGACATAAATTTTAGAAAGCTGATCAACAATTAAAACTAAGAATATAAGGAAATACGCTTTTCGTAATGACATTTTATAGATTTTTGATGAGCAAAAATAACAATTTAAACAAAAAAAACGCTCCCAAAGGAGCGTTAATTGTTTTCTAACAAACTAAACTAAGTTTAAGCGCTAATCTAAACCTGATAAAGTTTATTTTTTTACAGGAGCTTTTGCAGCAGTTTTGGCTGGACTGTCGGAGAAAAAATCTGAAATAGATTTAAATATACCCTTGCTCTCTTTTCCGGCAGCCAATTTTTTCGCTTCGCCCTTTTTAACGTCGGCTTTAAACTTAACGCGTAGTTTTTCAAAATCTTTCATTCTACGCTCTACGTCAGAGTTTACTTCTTTGAATTTCAATACTTTAGCCATAATGTAAGTTTTTTACAGTAAATAATTTAAATTATTAATGATTTGGTATTACAATGATACATAATTTAATTTATATTTGTTAACGAAAATTAACACTTGTTTAGGTTGATTCAAAATTAATTTTCAAAAACAAATCCAAAACAAACTGAATTTAACAATTCTCCCAAAATCCTACAAAATCATGAATGAAATTACTACTACACTAAATGACTTTCTAGTCAGCACAAAATCAACTGCTGCTTTAATTTTAAATGGTAAAGGAAAGCTAATCACTTCCTTAAACTTAGACTACGGAGACAGCATCGCTGCTATGAGTGCAGCAATTTTATCAATGAGCGAAAAATTTTTAATTGATTTAGAAAAAGGCTCTTTAAAACAACTATACCTTAAAAGTGCAGAAGGCGTTATTGTTGGAAACAAAATTAGCGGATCCAATTTTATTGTTGCTTTTTCTCGTGAAGGAAGCAATCTAGCCTTATTAATGCGTTCTACAGAAGAAGTATCTGCTGAGTTGAGCAAAAATTCCCTACTGAAATAAAAAATAAATTCTATTAACAAACAAACCCAAATGAACTATGAGCAATGACTTTTTAAACGTGTTTTTAAATGAAATGAAAACGAACGTAAACGGCTTTATCGCTGTCGCTGTAACAGAAATTGAATCTGGATTAAGCTTTGGAAACTTAACAATTGACCCTGCATTTGACCCGGAATTAGCCGCTGCTTACAACTTAGAAGTTGTAAAAGCAAAACTGAACGCCGTGAAAGCTTTGAATTTAAACCAAGATATTGAAGACATTTTGATTACACTTTCTAATCAAATTCATATTATCGACATTTCTCCAAACAAAAAATTCATGATCTACCTTGCTGCTGATGCTTCAAAAGCTAATCTAGGTATGACAAGAGCAATTTTGAGAAAGCACAAAGCTGATGTTGAAAAAAATCTAGCATAGTCATCTTCAATCTTTTAAATTAAAACCGCTTTTACAAAGCGGTTTTTTTATTGGGTATTATCAAAAACAACTTGATTGCGTCAAATAAAACTTCCTACAAAAAAGGGCTTCTAATCTCCTTTTATTTTTAATTATTATAAATAATTTCTCTCAAAGTAAAAATGCAACAATAACTACAGATATCGTTAAACATTAAACAAAAAAAAGTGCTCTAATAAAAGAGCACTTTTCATATTTTAGACTTTTTGTGAATTTATCTTTGCAAGTTTTTAGCTTCGATACTCATTGTAGCATGAGGAACGATTTTAAGCCTTTCTTTGCTAATTAATTTACCTGTTACTTTACAGATACCGTATGTTTTGTTTTCTACACGGAATAAAGCATTCTTTAAATCACGAATGAATTTCTCTTGTCTGATAGCCAACTGAGAGTTTGCTTCTTTTGACATGGTCTCACTTCCTTCTTCAAAAGCTTTAAAAGTTGGAGAAGTATCGTCAGTTCCGTTATTCAAATCGTTCATATAGGCACTTTTGATCAAGTCAAGATCTTCTTGTGCTTTTTTAATTTTTGCTTGGATTATTTCTTTGAACTCTGCTAAATCTGCATCTGAGTATCTAATAATTTCATCTATCATTTTCTACTATTTTGAAATTAATATAATGGTTCTAATGTCATCAAACTCAATTTCTGTGCCGTTTTCTAAACTATCCACAAAAACCAGTTCGTCTGTTAATGTTTCAGACTTAATATAGTCCTCATTTTTTGAAACTGCATCTTCTAAAATGCCATCTCTTTTTATTTGTACTTTGATCTTATCAGTAACTTCAAATCCTGAATCTTTACGGATATTCTGAATTCTGTTTACTAATTCTCTCGCGATACCTTCATTTTTCAATTCTTCAGATATTGTGATGTCAAGCGCAACGGTTATTCCGTTTGAATTTGCAACCAGCCATCCTTCGATATCTTGTGATGTAATTTCGACGTCTTCTAATGATAAAGTTACACTATTTCCTGCAATAACAATATCTAGCGTTCCCTGCTTGTCCAGCTGATTGATTTGCTCTGCAGAAAAACCTTGTATCTCTTTAGAAATCAGACCCATATCTTTTCCAAAACGTGGTCCAAGTGCTTTAAAATTAGGCTTAATTTGTTTTACCAAAATACCTGAAGCATCGTCTAAAAGTTCGATTTCTTTAACATTTACCTCAGCTTTTACCAAGTCAGAAATAGCTTCGATTTCAGCACGCTGATTCTCGTCAAGTACTGGAATCATTACCTTTTGCAGAGGTTGACGAACTTTAATCATCTCTTTTTTACGCAGTGATAATACCAAAGATGAGATCGTTTGCGCCTTCTGCATTTTGCTTTCCAACGTTTTATTAACAAAGTTTTCGACAAATTTTGGGAATTCTGCCAAGTGAACACTAGCAAAATTCTCGGTTCCTGTAGAAGTTGTTAAATCGCGATATAATTTGTCCATGAAAAACGGAGCTACTGGAGCGCTTAATTTACTGATTGTAAGCAAACAAGTGTAAAGCGTTTGGTATGCTGCAATTTTATCTTTAGCATATTCGCCTTTCCAGAAACGACGACGGCATAAACGAACGTACCAGTTACTTAAATTCTCCTGAACGAAGTCAGAAATCGCTCTTGTTGCTTTTGTAGGCTCGTAATCTTCGTAGCATTCGTCAACAAATTTGATTAACGAATGTAATTCAGAAATAATCCACTGATCGATTTCAGGTCTTTCGTTTAACGGAATTTCAGCTTCTTCGTATTTAAATCCGTCGATGTTAGCATATAACGAGAAGAATGAATAGGTATTGTAAAGTGTTCCGAAGAATTTACGTTTAACCTCAGCAATTCCTTCAAGGTCAAACTTCAAGTTATCCCACGGATTTGCGTTCATTATCATATACCAGCGTGTAGCATCTGGACCGTTTTCTGCAATGGTTTTAAATGGGTCTATAGTATTTCCTTTACTCTTAGACATTTTAATTCCATTCTTATCCAAGACAAGACCGTTTGAAACTACGTTTTTGTATGCTATTTTATCAAAAACTAAAGTTCCGATTGCATGTAAAGTATAGAACCATCCACGAGTCTGGTCTACTCCTTCTGCAATGAAATTTGCTGGAAAATCTTTGTTGTCATCAATTTTTTCTTTGTTTTCAAAAGGATAATGCCATTGTGCATAAGGCATTGCTCCAGAATCAAACCAAACGTCGATTAGATCACTTTCGCGCTTCATTGGTTTCCCTGAAGCAGAAACTAAAGTAAGTCCATCAACCACATTTTTGTGTAAATCGATTAAATCGTAATTAGTCTCAGACATATTTCCGATTTCAAATCCTTTAAACGGGTTTTCTTTTTGGAAACCTGCTTCGATCGATTTTTCGATTGCATTGTACAATTCTTCAACAGAACCGATAATAACTTCTTCTGTTTTATCTTCTGTTCTCCAAATTGGCAACGGAATTCCCCAATATCTAGAACGAGATAAGTTCCAATCGTTGGCATTTTTAAGCCAATTTCCAAAACGTCCTTCACCAGTAGATTTAGGTTTCCAATTGATAGTTTCGTTCAGGTCGAACATTCTATCTTTTACATCGGTTACTTTGATGAACCATGAATCTAGAGGATAGTATAATAACGGCTCGTCTGTTCTCCAGCTGTGTGGATAACTGTGCACATATTTTTCAACTTTAAAAGCTTTATTTTCTTCTTTTAAACGAATCGCGATTTCAACATCTACAGATTTCTCTGGAGCTTGTCCTGCATCGTAATATTCGTTTTTAACGTATTTACCAGCTAAATCGCCTAAATGAGAAGTGAATTTACCTTGTAAATCTACTAATGGAACTGGAGTTCCGTTTTCATCTAAAACCAACATTGGCGGCACTTCTGGTTTTGCTTCTTTTGCTACTTTAGCATCATCTGCACCAAAAGTCGGAGCTGTATGCACAATTCCGGTTCCATCTTCAGTGGTAACGAAATCACCTGCGATTACTCTAAACGCGTTTTCAGCATTTTCATAAGGCAATACGTAAGGCAATAATTGCTCGTAACGGATTTCTACTAAATCTACTCCTTTTGCTTCGGTTAAGATTTTGTACGGAAGTTTTTTGTCGCCGTTTTTTACATTGTCAAAATCAGCGTCGTCTTCACTTAAGAAAAATCCTTTTCCGAATTGTTTTCCAACTAAGTTTTTGGCCAAAACAACATTGATTGGCTCAAAAGTATATTGATTGAAAGTTTTAACTAAAACATAATCGATTTTTGGACCCACTGTCAAAGCGGTGTTTGAAGGAAGTGTCCAAGGAGTTGTCGTCCAAGCTAAAATGTGGATATCTCCAAAACCTTGCAAGAATGAAGGCAAAGTTTCCGGAAGTGTTTTAAACTGTGCTACAATTGTAGTATCAGTCACATCACGATACGCTCCAGGCTGGTTTACTTCGTGAGAAGACAATCCAGTTCCTGCTTTTGGAGAGTATGGCTGAATTGTATATCCTTTGTATAACAAACCTTTATCATAGATTTGTTTCAAAAGCCACCAAACAGACTCCATATATTTTGGTTTATAAGTCACATACGGATCTTCCATATCAACCCAATACCCCATTTTTTCGGTCAAATCATTCCATACGTCTGTATAACGCATAACGGTTTTTTTACACGCTTCGTTATATTCTTCGATAGAAATCGTTTTACCAATATCTTCTTTTGTAATTCCTAATTCTTTTTCAGTTCCCAATTCTACTGGCAAACCGTGAGTATCCCATCCAGCTTTTCTTTTTACTTGAAAACCTTTTTGAGTTTTATATCTGCAAAAAATATCTTTAATCGCACGTGCCATTACGTGGTGAATTCCAGGTAATCCGTTTGCTGAAGGCGGACCTTCAAAAAATACGAAAGGCTCAGCACCTTCGCGAGTTGTTACACTCTTTTCAAATATATTTTCTTTCTTCCAAAAATCAAGAACTTCAGACGCTACAGTTGGTAAGTCAAGTCCTTTGTATTCAGTAAATTTTGTACTCATTTTATCCTTTTCTTAAACGAGGTGCGAAAGTAAGGAATTTTGAACTATTGACCGCCAATTTCTTTAAATTTCACAAACTTTTGTTGAGATAATAGATACAAAAACAGAGGAATTGGTTACTTTCTGATATTATTCTCAGTTTTCTGAGTCAATAAACCAAAAAATAACCAATTCCATAAACACCTAAATAATGTGTTTTATTTGTTATTTGAATCCTCCAAAATATACTTCTTTCATAAAAATTCTATTTCCGAAAACGGGATTTATCTCCACTTTTTCACGAGTTTCCTGATAGAATGTTTCTCCGTTAAAATCTTCAATTTCATAATTCACTTTATGCGGAATTTTGCCTGAATTCAATGCCGCAACAGGACGATAATCTCCAAATAATTTCCTTTCGAAAAAACTTTTATTACCATTATCGAATTCTGTTTTCTCGGTAGAAACAATGATGAAATTTTCTTTATCGATAAAAACATGATAATCCGTTTTAGGAATTGTTCTGTTTCCGGAACTTAATGTTTTTTCAAAATAATTCAAATGGTAACATAGTTTTCCTTCGTACATTTCGTCTCCTAAAACCTCAAAGTTATTCCATAAATCAAGCCTTAAATCGGTTAAAAAATTCACCAAATCAACATTCTTTGACAAATTGCCGTAATCATACGCTGTTAACTTTGCCCATTTAGCATTTATACCTGTTTCACGATCATCGTGGCTCCATGCTTCGGCTCCATTTACTATCTCGTAATAAGCCTCAGGCATTTTTTTCTTAAGAAGGTAATGTGTATTTGTTGCCCATTTTTCTTCTGTTTGAGGAATGTTTGTTCCTTCTATCGAAATCTTAGATAACAGATGCGCTTTTTCTACTTTTTTCAACGCTTGACTTCCTCCAAGATTTTCGACTACTTTTGCTAAAAGATTTGCATTTAACTGATAAGGTATGGAATCAAGCAAATTATATCGCTGCGTTTTAATCTTTTCTAAATAAGCTTCACGATTAGATTTTTCGATTTCCCATTCCGCATCTTGTTGCTGGATTTTTTCAAAAAAAGCCAATCTTTTTTCTTCTTTTTCTTCAGCTATCTTTAATCCTAATTTTTTAAGTTCTGCAAAGCGTGGGGTATGCGCTCTTAATCTTTTGTCTGCAAAATTGGTTTTGTTTATTCGGTCGATAATTGACGTTCCACGCGAATCTTGCTTGTCGTTTTCTACAAGTAAATTTGCGTACAGTAATGCTTTTTCTTTGTTTTCAAGCAAAAGATATGTTTCAGCTAAATTATTAGTAACAATAAATCGAATGTTGACATTTGTTGGCGAAGGCGGATATTTCACCAATAAGCTTTCAAGATATTGCAAATGCGGTGTCAGCAACTTTTCGTCTAAACCTTTTTCGAGTGTTATCTTCTGCATTTGGGCGGTAATTTCATTCTCAAATGCCAACATCTGATTGTATTCAGAATGTCCTTTGGATGTTACAAATTCAAATCTAATTTTTGCTTCATTGGTTGTATATCCAAATTTATAATTCAAAAACTCCTGAATTCTTATTGCTGCTTTATAGATAGCATTCTCAAACCCAAGTCCAACATCGCTGTAATCTGAATCCTTAACGGCCGTTCTAATTTTTTTATCCTGTTCTGAAGCAGCGATTTTTACTGCACCAAGACTACTTCCAACGGTCATTGAGTACGATTCTGAACCACCAAAATCTTGAGTTAGTATAATTTTATCTCCAACCTTGACGTCAAGCTTAACATTTGTGATATAGTTTGAATGTGCACTATAACTCCATTTATTTGCTTTTTTGTCATAAACACTATCAATTTGTGTTTCAGTATATCTTGGCAGTCCAAATGTCAAATAGAGTTTAAGTTTACCATTTGCTGGATCACTTATATAGCCATTAATATTAAAAAAATGCTTCTTAAGATTAGACTCTTCTTCTTGCAGCGATTTATCCATTTGATAAAAAGCAGTTTGCGTCAGTACATTATCAAGAGCAGGATACTCTGAATATTTGATTACCGGTATGTAAAACTTCTTTTTCTTGGAGCTTATTTTTTCTTGTGCCTGAATTGAACCCAATACAAGCAAAGCCATTACGAGTAGTATTTTTTTCATAGGCAAAAAAAAGCCATCAGAATCAGATCCTGATGGCTTTGGATTTTGTTATATTTTTATTTCTTGTTAAAGATCTGAATTGACTTATCAGAAACATAAAAAATATTCTGAGTAGCCGGATCAATCTCATAAAGAGGTTTGTTGTTAGTGAAAATGATTTTATCAACCTCTTTTCCTTCTGCTTTACTAACTTTAACTAAAACTTTTTCTCCCGTATCTGCTTTTGCAAAAATATAAGAGAAGTCTCTGTTTTGCTTCATTGCATTAAAACGAGTGTTAAACTTAGCCGCTACTACGCCAAGAGCTACAGCACCACCAGCATAAGCTTTTGCCTGATCTTTATTTGTCTGATCTCCTTTTGCAACTGAGGTTCTCATGTTACCGTCGGCATCACGATATGTCATAGTCAAATCTGCACCTTTGATATCGCTCGCTACAGCACCAACACCTAAACCAATGCTTCCAACAATAGCAGCACTTTTGATTAAACGTCTTCCTGTTTCACCTGGCTGATTATAAGTGAAATGGTATTTTACAGTCCCATCCATGTTTACACCCATTACTTCAAGTGGTCCAGAAAGCACAACTCCCCAAGGAAACTGCTCGATACTGTTTAATTCTTTTTCTCTTTTGATATTTACCTTAGCAAATGGCTCAGGTTTATCGTTGATACTTGGATCAAATTTGTATAATTTTTCATCATTATACACTAAGTAAGAATTTGTAGCTTCGTCATAAGTTGGTAAAACTGGACGGCTTTTTTCAAACTTAATATTACGTTTCCAAAGTTTAACTCCAGTTTTATAATCAACCATGTTTCCGTAAGTTCCTGTAAGGTACATTACTTTTTCACCAACTTTTCCTAGGTAGTAGATCGGATCTTCTTTATCATCAGAAATTTCGATGAATTTTTTCCAAAGCTTTTCTCCGTCTTTGTTGATCAACATCATTTCATTTTCTGCAACATATAAGAAATCTTGATCAATTGGAATTACTCTTTTCAACCCGCTTCCACGAGCATCTTTTTTCCAGATTTTCTCTCCTGTCTTTAAGTCAAAAAAGTTGAAACCGCTATCGTGAGCAATTAATAATTTTGTTCCCCAATCTTCTAAATAAACAACATATTTCGTTTTAATAGATTCTTTCCAGATACTTTTCCCATCTTCTGTACTCAAAACATTAATATATTCTTTTGTTGAAAGAAGTCCAGCAGAATTAACTACCACAATATTTTTATCATTTTGTGTTTCGTAAAATCTTGTGTAATCTTCGTCTGCTTTCCAGTTTAATTTTCCATTTTCTTTATCAAAAGAGTACAGTTTTCCATAAAGCAAATAATAAACTGTATTACCATTAATCTTTGCTTTGTTTGTTAAACTTGAAGCTTTAGTTGAAAAACTGATTAATGATTTTGCTTTATCAACTGTTGTATTCCATTTAATTTCTCCAGTTGCCATATCTAGCAATGCAATTGCCATTTCTCCGTCTTTTTTTAGCGTAAGAAGATATTCGTTGGTTTCAGGAATAAAATCTGATTGAAAAACCCAAAAAGATTCTTTTGAAGAGTTGTAAACAATTTTACCTGAATCAGTATTGATGATCAAATATTTTGAATTAATGTATGCCTCAACATAAGGGCTTCCTGGAACTGAAGACAAATCTCTTTTTTCTTTGAAAAGATTTCCAAAATCAGGATCTTTTAAGACATCTTTTGAACTAAGAGTTCCAAAATCATCTTTTGTTAAAGTCCAAATAACTTTTTTTGTTTCAGGATCTAATCCTTTTACTGTTCCGCCTTCTTTAAAGACAATAACTCCTGTGATTTCATTCTGAACCAAATCTTGGACAGCATTTTCTGTTGTAACTATCTCATCGTATTTTCTTTGGGCAATTGATGAAACCGTTACCGACAGAAGTAAAATAATCGAAAACGTAATTTTCTTCATGGTAGATTTTTTTAATTATTGGAAATGTTTATTTATGAGAATGTACTTTCCTACTAAAAATTGGGAACTTTTTTTAGTAAAAAATTACTGAGCAAATATATAAAAATACAAATGCGATTATGAAAAAATTTCTTTCAAAATATCGAGTGATTTTGGTTGCTTAAAACCTTCTAAATGAGACGAATAATAGTCTATTAAAATTTTTAGCAGCATTTGCCTTTCAACAACATGAAAGATTTTTTGGTCGTTGTCAAATTTTAGATCAATAAGTTTTTTAAACAAATTGGTTTCATGCTCGGAAAGTGCCGTAGAATTGTGGAAAACCGTAAAAACTCCTTCATTCATTTCAAAAAATGGCAAATCAATTTCTGAAAGATCAGGATAAAAACCGAGATACTTTGTAATTTCTAAAAGTAGAATTAAATGAAAATTTGAAATTTCGTTATGATGATCAAGCCAAGTCAGCGCTGTTTCTAAAAACAAGAAAAGCTGTTCGTTTTTTTCTTCTTCCTGAATAGAATAATGCAGCATTTCAGATAGAAACATTACCATGGTACTTTTTACAATATCGGTATGAATACTTTGAAAAGGGACAGCAGTTTTTATTTCTTTAAAATTTTCTAAAGTGCCTTTGTTTTTATGAACGGCTTCTATTTCTAAAATCGAAAACGGCTGAAAATAAGCAATCTTCTGACTTGCTTTTCTGCTAGAAAAAGCATCACGCACAAAGTAAGATTTCAGTCCGCTAGAAAGCGTAAAGCATTTAACGATCAAGCTTTTTTCCTGAAATTTTAAAGAAGAGATTACTATGGCTTTGGTTTTGACGAGCAAGGCTTTTGGTTTTATTTTTTTGTTTCAAGTTTCAAGTTTCAAGTTTCACTGAAAACTGAGACTGAGACTGAGACTGAGACTGAATACTATCTAATAATCATTATCTTTTTGACTTTAGTTTCTCCTCCATCTTGCGCGGAAATGAAAACCATATAGACACCAGAAGCTACTTTATATTTGCCAAAAGCAGTTGTATCCCATTCTATTGTTCCTCCAGAAGATGTTATTTCGTAAACCAAATTCCCTTCGATATCTGTTATCTTGACATTTGCTTTATCAATCAATCCAGCCACTTTTACGGTTCCTGTATAATTAGGACGAACTGGATTTGGATAAACGTAGGCGTTATTTAAATTATCGTTTGCTGCAGTTGCAACTCCATTAAACGAAATCATTCCTTTATTGGTTGCGATAAAAACTTCGCCTGTTTTACTATTGATTTTAATATCATTAACCACGTTACTTGGCAGTGGCGAATTGTTTATTGTAAAATGATATTTTGTTTCCTGTCCGTTTGGCGAAACCATAAAAACACCAGAATCTGCTGTTCCAATCCATTTATTGTTTGCACCATCTACTACAATTGAAGTAATAAATTGTTCGTACATTAGTTCCTGAGCCAGATTATCTTCCATAATAATAATCGGATTTGCTTTTAACTGACTTTCAGTTTGAAAATTCCCCACATTAGACAAAACTCTCAACCCTTTTATTGTTCCAATCCAAAGCTGGTTTTTGGTGTCTAAAGCGATACTTCTAACATCTGCAACAGGAAGATTTCCGGCATCTGTTCCAAAAGTTATTTTTTTGAATGTATTGTTTGTTTCATTAAAACCAACAACTCCATCTCTGTAAGTTCCCATCCATTTTACATTATTACGGTCTACAACTATACTCGAAAAACTTCCAGCTTCTGCATTGTCTAAAATTGAGGTCATGGCATAACTTCCCCACTGCCCATTTGTTTTTAGAACTTTCAGTCCATCTTTAACCCTACTGTTGGTTACCCAAAGATTTCCTGTTTTATCAAAAGCTGTTGCATTGATACGAACATCGATATAATTTGGACCTTCGGTTGTAATAGATTCTAATCCGCTATTTTTTTCATTGTACAATAAAGTCGTCACATCGTTTTCAATCTTTAACAATCCTGAATAAAAAGAACTCGCAA
This sequence comes from Flavobacterium potami, assembly GCF_020026915.1. Classification (GTDB taxonomy): domain Bacteria; phylum Bacteroidota; class Bacteroidia; order Flavobacteriales; family Flavobacteriaceae; genus Flavobacterium; species Flavobacterium potami. The sequence goes on from NZ_JAINUY010000008.1 coordinate 221,619, forward strand.
AAACCTGTTTTTCATTGAACGGATTAACCGTAATTCGCGTAATTGATTTGGCATCAAAAACTTCAGAATAAGGAATATTCATCCAACCGGAAACATTGTATTTACTAATTCCATAACTATCCAAAGGATACGGATTATAAGAAGTATCGTAATCTCCATAAACTGCCCACAAAACATTCGAAGTAGCATCTAAAGAAAAAATATTATTTCGCAGTGGACCCGCCGGTGTTGTGTTTTCGAATGTAGACGCATTATTGAGTGACGAAACAAATAATCCTTTTTCTATTGTCCCAATAAAAAGCTGGTCTCCAACAGCCGTTGCACAATTAAAACTTAAAGTATTATCTAAAACCTGAGTATTTGTAATCTGTCTGTTTAAAACCATTTGATTGTTATAAACATAAACCGTACTGGCTGTTGTAACAAACAAATTATGATTTTTTGCTCTCAGATCTACAGCTGCCTGCGGTAATTGAGAAAAACCTACAAATGTATTCGAATTGAATCGATGAATATATCCAGAATCATTTACGGCTACAAGTTCGGTATCTAAAGTTTCAACACCAAACCAGTTTCCAGAATTTACAATCGCCCATTGGTTGTAATCAATCAAATTAGCATTTGCACTATCAGCCCTTCTTATTCCGCTTGAAGTTGCTGCATAAATAAAGCCATTAAATAAAGCCGTTTGTTTTACACTAATTTCTGCGCCATTATCTCCTATAAAATAAGTATCGCCAAATTTTGATGTATTTAAGTTAAACTGCACAATTCCAAAATCGCAAGAAACATAAACCAGACCATTATATTCCATAAAATGATTGATTTTTTTGAGATTTGTTGGAAGTTGTTTATTTATAATGTCAACCACTTTTAAAATACTTCCGTCTGTTTCATTCACCAAAATCATCAGTCCGTTTTCGTAACCAATTATTGTTTTTTTGAATGTCTCACTATAATATACGGCAGAAATAGTCTGACCCGATAAACCGTCAACAGTTGTCGTTGTTTTAAGCACATTTGTTGCTATATTTTTTGAAAACAAAGCATTTTCTGAAGCTACAAAAACGGTTGTCGGTGATTCTGACAGATCTTTGATTTCATTAAATGAAAAATATCCCTGCCACGACAATTTATTTTGTGCCTGACTAAACTGAAAAAGTAGTAAAAATAAAACGCAGAAAAATGTTCTTTTCATCATTTAATATATTCGGATAGACAAATATACTACAAACGAGATTATTTAATTTTTGATATAAATAAAAAAGCCTCCAAATTATCTTATAAAGATAAATGGAGGCGTTTCTATAATTAAATTAAATTTTTAAACTACACCTTGTGCCAGCATCGCATCTGCCACTTTCACAAATCCGGCAATGTTAGCTCCTTTTACGTAGTTTACATATCCGTCTTCTTCTGCACCGTATTTTTTACATTGGTTATGAATTCCGATCATGATTTCTTTCAATCTTAAATCTACCTCTTCACTAGTCCAGTTTAAACGAATAGAGTTTTGAGTCATTTCTAATCCAGAAGCAGCAACACCACCAGCATTTGCCGCTTTTCCTGGAGCAAATAAAACTTTATTATCTAAGAAAAGTTTAATAGCATCTAATGTTGAAGGCATATTTGCAGCTTCAGTTACACATAAAACACCATTATCTATTAATTTTTGAGCGTCTTCTCCGTTTAATTCATTTTGAGTAGCACATGGAATTGCAATATCTACTTTTACTTCCCAAGGACTTTTTCCTTTATGGAAAACTGCATTTGGATATTTCTCTAGATATCTTTCCGCTCTATTATCTCCAGTTGCTCTCATTTCAAGCATATGATCGATTTTTTCTCCAGAAATTCCTTCTTCATCATAAATGTAACCATCAGGACCAGAAATAGTAACTACTTTACCTCCTAATTCATTTACTTTTAAAGCAACACCCCAAGCTACATTTCCGAATCCAGAAATTGCAACTCTTTTTCCTTTAATTTCATGACCAATTGTACGAAGCATTTGATCTGTAAAGTAAACCACTCCATATCCTGTAGCTTCCGGTCTAATTAATGAACCTCCGTAAGCCAACCCTTTTCCAGTTAAAACTCCTGTAAATTCGTTTCTGATTCTTTTGTATTGTCCAAATAAATAACCAATTTCTCTTGCACCTACACCAATATCTCCAGCAGGAACGTCAAGATCTGGACCAATATGACGGCATAATTCTGTCATGAACGATTGACAAAAACGCATAATTTCTCCATCTGATTTTCCTTCCGGATCAAAATCAGAACCACCTTTTCCACCACCCATAGGAAGTGTTGTTAAACTGTTTTTGAAAACTTGTTCGAAAGCCAAGAATTTCAAAACAGATAAGTTTACAGAATGGTGAAATCTGATTCCACCTTTATAAGGTCCGATTGCAGAATTCATTTGAATTCTAAAACCTCTGTTTACAATAATTTCTCCTTTATCATCTACCCACGGAACTCTAAAAATTATAGAACGTTCTGGCTCAGCAATTCTAAGAAGTATATTTTTGCCATCGTATTTTTTGCGCTCAGATATAAAAGGAATAACTGTTTCTGCAAATTCTCTTACCGCCTGAAGAAATTCTGGCTCGTTTGGATTTTTTGACTCAATAAGAGCCATAAATTCATTTATTTTTTGTTCCATATTTGAAATAAATTTTCAGATAATTTGATTTTATTTTGCTTTTAAAATTAAGGAATTACGTTTAAGAAAACGTTTTCGTTTAAACACACAAAGATATATCAAATTCTGATTCGTTGTTATATTTTTCGCTTTTTTGAGACGATTTATACATTTTTCAAACAATCCAAAAAAAACATATTTTAGCTGTAGGTCTTTACCCGCAAATAACACCGTAAATGTTAGTAAATTAAGTATTTTTCTACTTATTGTTCAATACAGTGATTTAATATTTTGAATCGAATATGTTTTTTATATATTTGCCAAGATTTGTAAGCCCTAAAACATGCCTAAGCACCTCTTTATCACCTTATTTGCCATATTCGGTATATCATCTGCGGCATCTGCGCAGTCAGACCTAGCTCAAGAGATAGGAATATATGCTGGACCAGTTACTTTACAGTCAGATTTCGGTCAGAGAAACAACTTTGACACGAATGCCGGAAACACCGGTTTTGGAGTTGGAATCATGCACTTTATTAACTTTTCTTCTGCCAACAACAGAGAAAGTTTTTTTACAGAGCATTTTAAAGTTAGATCTGATTTAAATTTCAGTAGAACAACACTAAAGCATTTTGGAGAATGGGTTGAAAGAAAACCTGATGGGGTATTCGCTCAGCAATTAAGAAACATGCATGCAAGCTCTACAATAGTCGGTTTAGGTGCTCAATTACTTTTTCATCCTGTTAAAATTCACTATTACGAAACTAGTATAGGTAGCCTTAGTCCTTATGGAAGTTTAGGTTTTCAAGTAAGTTATTATTCCGCAAAAGTTGGATCGCATTTGGGAGACCTAACGCTTCCGACTGTTACTCCAGGAAAATATTTAACTCCTTCTGATGGTCGTGCGCATGGTTTTTCTACAGAAACAGGTGTTGTTTTATCTGCAACTGCTGCTGTTGGTGTTCAATACAAACTAACAAAAATGAGTGATTTGATGTTTGAAACTCGTTTTCAAATGTACAACTCAGACTGGGTTGACGGATTAAACCCAAATAAAGATCTATATAAAGAAAACAAAGCCAACGATTGGCAAGTCTGGTTTAACTTTGGATACATTTATTATTTAGAATTCTAAATCTAAAAAAATCAAAATATAAAAAATCCCAAATTCCAAAATGATAAATTGGAATTTGGGATTTTTTTATTGGAATTTCTTTCTTATGAAAGAGCTTGCTCTAAATCGGCAATTAAATCTTCTGCATCTTCAATACCAACACTTAAACGAACTAAATCGTCTGTAATTCCAACTTCTGCTCTTTTATCAGCAGGAATAGAAGCGTGTGTCATTAAAGCCGGATGATTTGCTAAAGATTCTACCCCTCCTAAAGATTCAGCCAATGTAAACACTTTTAATTTTTCTAAGAATGAGATAGAATCTTCTTTTTTCCCTGATTTAAAATCAAAAGAAACCATTCCGCCAAAAGCTTTCATTTGCTTCTTTGCAATTTCATGAAACGGATGATTTTTCAAACCCGGATAATAAACCGTTTTAATTTTAGGATGGTTACTCAAGTATTCAACCACTTTTTCTCCATTTTCACAATGTCTCTGAACTCTTAATGCCAAAGTTTTAATTCCTCTTAAAACCAAAAAGCTATCCATTGGCCCAAGTGTTCCACCTGTTGCAAATTGCTGAAAATGCAATTGGTCTCCAAGCGCTTTATCTTTTACAATTAATGCTCCAGCAATAACATCAGAATGACCTCCCAAATATTTTGTAGCAGAGTGCATTACCATATCTGCTCCTAAATCTAGTGGTTTTTGCAAGTAAGGTGTTGCAAAAGTATTATCTACCGCCAAAAGAATATTTTTCTCTTTTGTGATTTTTGCTATTTCCTGAATGTCCGCCAATTTCATCAACGGATTTGTTGGTGTTTCTACCCAGATTAATTTGGTGTTTTCGTTGATTAAACTTTTCAGTTTTTCAATATTCGTCATATCAACAAAATGAAATACAATTCCGGAATCTTTATAAACACGAGAAAACATTCTATAAGTTCCTCCGTATAAATCATCCATTGCAATAATTTCATCACCAGCTTTAAAAGATCTCAAAACACAATCTGTAGCTGCAAGACCAGATGAAAATGCCAATCCGCGGGTTCCGTTTTCAATACTAGCCAAAGCCTCTTCTAAAGCCGTACGAGTTGGGTTTGAAGCTCTACTATATTCGTAATCTGCCAAAGGTTTTCCAGGGCTTGTCTGCACAAATGTTGAAGTTTGATACACCGGAGGCATAACTGCACCTGTACTTGGGTCATGATGTTGTCCACCATGTATTACTTTTGTATTGAATTTCATATAGTTATAAATTTTAAGTCCTTAATTCTTTTACAAATTTACCGTTAAATTTATTTTATCGAGATAAAACTGCTTACCTTTATAGATAATTAACACTTTTTGATATGAAAAATTACATATTTACAATCTTTTTGTGTTTGATTATTACAAGTTGCAAAAAAGAGCTTTCATTTGAAAATGAAACGTTTGAAGAAAAATCTACTATTCCGTGCAAAAACGATTGCCCGAATATTACAATAGAAGTTCCGGTTGCCAAAAATCTTAAAGTAATATCAGACAGCATTAATAAAAAGGTATTTGCTGTTATTAAAGAGATTGTGTTTTTTGAAGAAGATTCAGTAAAAGTTGATGATTACAAATCATTGACAAAATCTTTTATTGCTTCCTACGAAGAAATGCACCAGAAATTCCCTGAAGATACTTTTGGTTGGGAAGCAAAAATAATAGGAAATATAGAGTTTCAGTCGGAACAGATTCTAAACCTAAAAATTGATCATTACACTTTTACAGGTGGCGCTCACGGTTATCAAGGTTATCGCTCGTTATTATTTAATAGTAAAACTGGAAAAACAATTTTCAACAATCAATTATTTAAAAACGAAAAAGAGTTTAAGGCTTTCGCCGAAAAAACGTTCAGGGCCAAATATAAAATTCCAGAAAGTGCGAATATTAATGCCACAGGTTTAATGTTTGAAAACGACAAATTTCAATTGCCTCAAAACATTTTTTACACTTCTGAAGGTTTGCTTTTATATTACAACTCTTATGAAGCCGCTTCATACGCAGATGGCCCAAAAGAATTAATATTTCCGTATGAAGAAGTAAAGAAATATTTGAATTTTCAATAGAAAAACAGAAAATTAGACGCACTACAGTGCCTCTCTACAAAAAAACTTTGTCACTTTGTTACTTTGTTACTTTGAACCTTTTTCTTCACTGAACATCATATTTCATCTTACGTAAAATTCTCAGGGCTTCTTTAAAAGAAGAGTAAATATGTTTATAGGGTTTCAGAAGTAATTTTGCATCAATCAATTTTTGTCTGGCATCTTCAAACCCATTCAAATAGCAAATCATAAAAGTAGAAGGCAGATTTTCTAAATCTTTCATTTCTCGTTCAGATAAGGTAATTTCTTTTTGAAGTTTAGCCAACAACGCCATATTGGAATTGTAAATGTGGTACAACATTTTTCGGTTGAATTCTGGTGGCTGAAAAAGCATCTGACGGTCGATTTTATAATAACCGTTATCAAAGAAATGAATCGTTTGTTCTTCTAAAGGATAGTAACTCGTTTTGTCATTTAATCCAAGCGGAACATATTCTGTAATGGTAAAAGTATCATCATTATATTCAATTGTAACAACATCTTGCGCCGAATAGAAAAGCTTGATTTGTTCGTTTATCAATTCGATATCTACACGAGAAAGAAAAGTAGTTTCACGCATTGTTTTCGGAACTCCAGCCCAGCAAATCACAAACAATTCCTTGAAAACATAATATTTCGGCGACATATCTTTATGCCTGAAATTCATAAAATCGATAACACCATCTAAAGTATATTGAATACTATTTCGAGAACTGTTTTCGATTCCAATTACGGTTTCTGTATTTTGATTTTGTTTTTCAACTTCTTCATGCTCTTCTAGTGGAATCGAATTACTGCCGCGTCTTACGAAAATACTGTTGGCCAAAATCGTATGAATTCCTTTTTTAAAGTAAGAGATTTTACTTTTGGGTTTAATGGTAACCAGACCGATTACTTTGTCTTTTGGAAGATTCGGAAAAGGGACGTTTTCGTATTGAATTTTTGGAGGATTTTCTAAAAAAGCATTGACCAGATTCTGAATTCTACTGTCATCGAAAAAGTCATCACCGACAATTTCGTTATCCTGATCCTCTACTCCAACTACAATATAAGAATTGTTATTTGGGTTGGAATTGGACAAGGCACAAATGTGTTTGAGAAACTTGCCTTTTCCTTCTCTCGAATGAAGATTCAATTGCCTTTTCTTATCATAAAAACTGCTTTCGTCATTATGAGCGAGAAGATTCTTAATTAAAAGGCGCTTATTTATCATTTTTGCATTTTTAGTTTGCCACGAATTACACTAATTTTCACTAATTTATTTTTAAACACATAGAATCATAGATCATTGAAACCTATAAAAAAGGCATTTCACTTTTACTTAATACACATAACTATGTGAATTGATGCGAAATAAAATGCCTTAAACACAAAGAAAATCTATGTCTCTATGTGTTAAAAAACGAATCGAAGTAAACTTTGAAACTTTGTTTCTCTGTCACTTTGCAACTATAAATTATTTTTCTTCACAATGGTCGAGGACGCCTGTGCGGTGCTCATGACTACCAAATCAGCAATATTTACATGATACGGTCTTGAAACTACAAAATGAATAATATCGGCAATATCTTCCGCTTGAAGCGGATCAAATCCTTTGTAAACATTTGCGGCTCTTTCTACATCGCCTTTAAAACGAACTTCGCTAAATTCTGTCGCTACCAGTCCAGGGTGAATGCCGCCAACTCTAATTCCAAACGGATTCAAGTCGATTCGCATTCCTGCTGTAATGGCATCAACAGCATGTTTAGAACCACAATATACATTTCCATTCGGATAAACTTCTTTTGCAGCAGTTGAGCCAATATTGATAATATGTCCAGATTGTCTCTCCACCATTTGCGGAATTATCGCTTTTGAAACGTACAAAAGTCCTTTCACATTAATATCAATCATAGCGTCCCAATCATCTAAATCTCCATTTTGAATCGGATCTAAACCGTGAGCGTTTCCTGCATTATTGATTAAAACGTCGATTGTCGCAAAATCAGATGGTAAAGATTTAATTTGTTCCAAAACATCTTTTTTATCACGAACATCAAATGCTAAAGAATGTATTTCTGTAAAAGCAGAAAGTTCTTTTTCGAGTTCTTCCAAACGATCTTTACGTCTTCCGCAAAGCACTACTTTGTAATTATTTTTTGCTAAAATCTGAGCGGTTGCTTTTCCAATTCCGCTCGTAGCACCAGTAATTAAAACTGTTTTTTTCATTGTATTTTTTTTGTTTAACACATAGAAACATAGTTCAACTTTATCTAAAAATGGCATTTCATTTTACATCAATTCACATAGCTATGTGAAAGTGAAACGCTAAAAAACCTTTTTAAGAGCAACAAAAATCTATGTTTCTATGTGTTTATTTTTTTCAGAATAAAACTGAAAACTAAAAACTGCGACTGAACACTTAAAAATTAAGGCACATCGTCGCCCATACTTTCTGTCCAGATTGCGAACCAATCTTCTTTATCCATTTCCAATTCAATTGCTTTTGATAAAGACTGAATTCTCGCAACGTTAACGGTTCCAGCAATCGGAATTACTTTTGCTGGATGTTTTAAAATCCATGACAATAAAAGTGTATCTGCACCTAAGTGATATTTTTCTAATAAAGTAGAAAACAGTTTTTTCAAACGGCGAGTCTGTTTTGTATCTTCTCTAAAAACAGTTCCAAGCGGATTCCATGACAAAGGACGAATTCCGTGAGTCTGCATATAATCTAAACTTCCATCTAACATTGGCTCGTAATGAGTTGCCGAAAATTGAACTTGATTGTAGCTTACTTCTGTTTTTTGGCGAATTAATTCCGTTTGTGAACTTGTAAAATTAGAAAGTCCGAAATCAATAATTTTTCCTTCTCCTTTTAATTTTTCAACAGCTTCTGCAATTTCATCAGCCTGCATTAACGGACTTGGTCTGTGCAATAAAAAAACGTCTACATAATCTGTTTTTAAGTTCTTTAAAGAACCCTCAACCGACTTAATAATATAGTCTTTAGAGTAATCGTAATGTTTGATTGTGTTTTCAGGGCGTTTATCAGCAATCATCTGAATACCGCACTTTGTAATTAATTGTAGTTTTTCACGATCAATTTTACTAGCGTGAAAGGCTTTTCCAAAATCGGCTTCGGTCGTATACGAACCGTAAATATCCGCGTGATCAAAAGTCGTAATTTTGTTTTCGATACTTACCTGTATCATGTTTTCCATTTCTTTGGTTGTAAGGTTTTTATCCCAAACTCCCCAATTCATAGTGCCCGAAATAATAGGCGATAAGACTGTTTTGCTCATAATAGTTATGCGTTATTTTTGGTAATAATTATGCTTTAATAAAACATAATCATCAAAGTTCTTAAAAATATAAAAATAGATTCACAATTAGTCCTTAAAATTAGGTCTTTGGTCGAAGTTTTAACCATTCTTTAACATCTTACTTCTTAAAAAATATTCAATTTGCACTCTCAAAAATTAGGCGTAAAAATCAAGGTTTTAAAAATATTTATATGGAAGAAAATACAACGACTTTAGACATTAGAGCGATAAATGAAAAAATTGAAAGAGAAAGTGCTTTTATAGACCTTCTTACAATGGAAATGAACAAAGTTATTGTGGGTCAGAAACATATGGTCGAGCGTCTATTGATCGGATTACTTGGACAAGGGCATATTTTATTGGAAGGAGTTCCTGGTTTGGCAAAAACTTTAGCCATCAACACGCTTTCTCAAGCGGTTCAAGGTTCTTTCAGCCGTATCCAGTTTACGCCAGATTTATTACCTGCCGATGTTATCGGAACCATGATTTACAATATTAAAGCAAACGAATTCTCTATTAAAAAAGGACCAATTTTCGCCAATTTCGTACTTGCCGATGAGATTAACCGTGCTCCTGCAAAAGTTCAGTCAGCGTTATTAGAGGCAATGCAAGAGAAACAAGTTACGATTGGTGATTCTACTTTCAAATTAGATCGTCCGTTTTTAGTATTAGCAACACAAAACCCAGTTGAGCAAGAAGGAACTTATGCACTTCCTGAAGCACAAGTCGACCGTTTTATGTTGAAAACCGTTATTGATTATCCAAAAATTGACGAAGAGCGTTTTGTAATTCGTCAAAACTTAAAAGGATCTTACGAAAAAGTAAACCCTGTAGTTTCTGTAGATCAGATTTTACGTGCTCAAGAAGCTGTTCGTGAAGTTTATATGGACGAAAAAATCGAGAAATATATTCTTGATATTATTTTCGCAACACGTTACCCAGAAAAATACAAATTAGCCGATTTAAAACCGCTTATCAGTTTTGGAGCTTCTCCTCGTGGAAGTATCAACTTGGCTAATGCCGCAAAATGTTATGCTTTCATCAAACGTCGTGGTTATGTAATTCCAGAAGACGTTCGTGCTGTTGTTCACGATGTATTACGTCACAGAGTTGGAATTACTTACGAAGCAGAAGCAGAAAACATTACTTCTGTAGACATTATCAACAAAATCGTTAACGAGATTGAGGTACCATAATAGTGACTGGTAAATAGTGATTAGTAATTAGCTTTTGCTTTTACTATTCACTAACCACTAATCACTAATTACTAAAAAAATGGATACAAAAGAGCTTTTAAAAAAAGTACGGAAAATAGAAATCAAAACGAAGAGACTGAGTAATCATATCTTTTCGGGAGAATACCACTCTTCATTTAAAGGACGAGGAATGACGTTTAGCGAGGTGCGTCAATACCAATACGGAGATGATATTCGTAACATCGATTGGAATGTAACCGCACGCTACAACGAAGCTCACGTTAAAGTATTTGAAGAAGAACGCGAATTGACCATGGTTTTAATGGTCGATATTTCGGGTTCGGAATCTTTTGGTTCTAAAAATCAATTCAAAAAAGACATCGTAACCGAAATTGCGGCAACGATGGCTTTTTCGGCTACACAAAACAATGATAAAATTGGTTTGATATTATTTTCTGATACTGTAGAATTATATATTCCGCCAAAAAAAGGACGTTCGCACGTTCTTCGCATCATTCGTGAATTGATCGAATTTGAACCAAAAAGTCACAAAACAGACATCGCTCAGGCTTTGAAGTTTTTATCTGGAACTCAGAAAAAGAAAGCCATCGTTTTTATGATCTCCGATTTTATGTCTGATTCTTATGAGCAAACTTTAAAAATTGCTTCTAAAAAACATGATATTACTGGCGTTCGTGTTTACGACATGCGCGAAGAAAAAATTCCAAATTTAGGAATGGTTACAATGCTGGATGCTGAAACAGGAAAAATACAACTAGTCGATACAAGTTCTAAAACCGTGCGTCTGAATTACGAAAAACACTATCAGGAAAAGTTGAATTACTTTAAAGATACTTTCCGCAAATCGGGAGCAGGAGTTGTAAATACCAGAGTTGACGAAAATTACGTTACTAAACTATTAGGCTATTTCAAATCGAGATAGATATTTTGATAATTCATAAAAATTAAAGATTGCAATTTAGAGAACTATTGACTATCCTTGGAAAATCAAAAATCAAAAATCGTTAATCTTCAATCGTTAATCAAATGAAATTTAAACTTTATATATTTTTATTTTTACTTACTTCTACTCTTTTTGCTCAAAAACAAGTAGAAACGAGTATTGATACGACAAAAAACAAAATTGGCGCTGAGTTCAAGCTATCATTGAAAACGGTTGTTTCCTCAACAGCAAAAGTTGAATTTCCAAAACTTAAAAATATTGGTCCGTTAGAAGTTATTCAGTCTTATCCAATTGATACTGTAAAAAAAGACGGCACTTACGAACTTATAAAAAAGTATGGTTTAACGCAATTTGATTCTGGTCGTTACACAATTCCAAGTATTAAAATTTTAATTGATAAAAAAGCTTTTTATAGCGACTCTATCAAAGTTGAAGTTGCGAATGTAAAAGTGGATACTTTACAACAAAAAATGTACGACATCAAAGACATTTCTTCAGTTGACGAAGGAATGGGAAATTGGTGGATTTACGTTTTAATTGTTTTAGCGATTATCGGAATTGGCGGTTTTGTTTATTGGTATGTCAAAAAACGTCAGCTGAAAAAAATTGAAGAAGAAGTTTATAAAACACCAATCGAAAAAGCAACAAGTCTATTAAACAACTTAGAGAAAAAAGAACTTGTTCAAAAAGGAGAGGTAAAAGAATATTATAGTGAATTAACAGATATTGCCAGAAATTATATTGAAGAAGCGATTCATATACCAGCAATGGAAAGTACCACTTCTGAGTTAATTACTGCTATTAGAGAAGCATCTACCAAAAAGAAAATGACGCTTACACCAGAAACGGTTGAGAATCTAGAGCGTGTTTTACGTCAGGCCGATTTGGTAAAATTTGCGAAATCTAAACCACTCGAATTTGAAATTACAGAAGATAGAAATAAAATTCAGAAAGTAATTTTAACTCTTGATAATGCTATTCCAACCGAAGTTTCAGAAGATATTGAAGATCAGTTGTTGAATGAAGCACAAAGACAAAAACAAATTAAAGAACAGCTTCGTAAAAAACGAAATGCTCGTATTGGATATTCTATCGCGGCTGTAATTCTTTTATTATTTGTTACAACAACTTTCTTTATTGTTACAAAAGGTTTCAACTACGTAAAAGACAATATCATTGGTCACCCTTCTAAAGAATTATTAGAAGGCGAATGGGTAAAAAGTGCTTACGGAAGTCCAGCCGTTCTTATCGAAACTCCAAAAGTTTTAAAAAGAATGGACACTGAAAAAGTTCTTCCAAAAGAGACTATGGCTTTGATTAAAGAAATGCAGCTTTTTACATACGGAAGTATGATTGATAATTTCTACATCACCGTTTCTACAGCTAAATTCAAACAGCCAACCGAAATAGACTTAAGCAAAGCACTTGAAGGTTCACTAAAAGTAATGGAAGCTCAGGGAGCGCAAAATATTATTGTAAAACAAGAAGATTTTCAAACAAACGAGGGTATTCAGGGAGTTAAAGGTTACGGAACTATGACTATTTTAAATCCGGCAACCAAAACAAGTACAAAAGCATATTACGAGTTACTTCTATTCAAACAAGATCAAGGCTTACAACAAATTATGATTTTACATGAAGAAGGTGATACGTATGCAAACGACATCACAACCCGAGTATTAAATTCTGTTGAACTTCAAAGAGCAAACAACTAATGAGTAAGATCAGTTTTTTAAATCCAGAATTTCTTTGGTTGTTTCTATTAATTCCGATTGCAATAATTTGGTTTTTCTGGAAACGCAATCAGCAATCGGCTACTTTAAAAATGAGTTCGACGGCAGGTTTCAAAAACAGCGAATCTTTGCTGACGAAATTAAAACCCGCTCTTTACGTTTTTAGAATACTTGCTTTATGTTCCTTGATTATTGCATTGGCACGACCAAGAACAGTAGACATCAGCAACCAGACCAAAACAACAAAAGGAATTGATATTGTAATGGCAATTGACGTTTCGGGATCTATGCTAGCAAAAGATTTAAAACCTAATCGTATGGAAGCTTTGAAAAGAGTTGCCGCCGATTTCGTTGGAGAAAGACCAAACGATAGAATCGGATTGGTTTTGTATGCTTCTGAAGCCTACACCAAAACCCCTGTTACAAGTGATAAAGCGATTATTTTAGAAGCCATAAAAGGTATTAAATACGACACTGCATTACAAGACGGAACCGGAATCGGAATGGGATTGGCAACCGCTGTAAATCGTTTAAAAGATAGTAAAGCAAAAAGTCGTGTGATTATTTTGCTTACAGATGGTGTAAATAATGCTGGTTTTATTGAACCAGAAACTGCCTCAGACATTGCAAAACAATACGGAATCAAAGTCTACACGATTGGTCTTGGAACTAACGGAATGGCAGAATCTCCTTATGCGTACGCTCCAAATGGCGGTTTCTTATTTAAAATGCAGAAAGTAGAAATTGACGAAAAGTTAATGAGAAACATTGCTCAAAAAACAGACGGAACGTATTTTAGAGCGACAAGTAACGACAAATTAGCGCAAATCTATAACTCGATCAATAAATTGGAAACAACCGAAATTCAGGAATTGAAATTCTATGATTATGATGAAAAATACAGAATTTTTGTTTTGTTTGCAGGCTTAATGTTGTTATTGGAAGTTGGATTAAGAAATACGGTTTATAGAAGCTTTATTTAATATTTTAGTCGCAGTCACGGTTTACAGTTAACAGCTGGAACTGAGACTGAAAAGTGAGACTGAAAACTAGAATTAAAAAATGGAATTAGACGAAAAAAAATATTTATTTCTCTTTATACTTATCCCGATTGTGGTATGTATTTTTCTTTTCAATATGTATTGGAAAAGAAGAACGCAACGCGAATTTGGTGATTTAGAAATGGTAAAAAAATTGAGTCCTGAGAAATCGGTTTTTAAACCTGTTTTAAAAATTGTGGTAATTCTTTTGGCACTTACTTGCTTAATTATCGGTTTGGTAAATCCGAAGATTGGTACCAAAATGGAAACCGTAAAACGAGAAGGTATTGATATTGTTTTTGCTGTTGACGTTTCTAAAAGTATGCTCGCCGAAGATGTTGTGCCAAGCCGTTTGGATAAAAGTAAACAATTGGTTTCTCAAATCATCAATCAATTAGGAAGCGACCGAATCGGAATCGTGGCTTATGCAGGAAGTGCTTTTCCTGTTTTACCCATTACGTCTGATTACAGTGTTGCCAAAATGTTTCTGCAAAGTATGAGTCCTGGAATGGTTTCATCTCAAGGAACTTCTCTTGACGAAGCAATTAAATTATCCTCTACTTATTTTGATGAAAAAAGCAAAACCAGCAAATTATTAATTCTAATTTCTGATGGAGAAGATCATTCTGAAGGGGCATCTGCGGCAGCAGAAGAAGCCAATAAATTAGGAATGAAAATCATCACAATTGGTGTCGGAACAGAAAAAGGAGGAACAATTCCGTTAAAAGAAAATGGTGTTGTTAGAGGCTATCAAAAAGATCAAAACGGAGAAACGGTAATCACTAAATTAAATCAAGAAGGTTTAAAAACGATTGCAAAAGCAACTAAAGGCGGTTATGTTTATGGTGGAAGTACCAAAGAAGTTTTAGAATATGTAAAAAACGCTTTGAACAATATCCAGAAAACAGAGTTTGAAGCTACACAGATGGCAGAATTTCAATCACAATTTCAATGGTTTATCGGGTTTGCCTTTTTATTGCTGTTTATCGATATTTTCTTGTTGGAAAGAAAAACAAACTGGATCAAAGAGTTGGATTTATTTAACGAAAAGAAATAAAAAGTTAGCCTCTAATTACTCGAATTTACACGAAAACAAATTGGTTGTTTTTATGAAGAAATTCAAATAAAAGAAATAATTAGTGTCAATTCGTGCAATTCGTGGCAAACAAAAAAATAAAAATTGAGAATGAAAAATTTACTTCTTTATATCTTATTAACGGTTTCTTTTGCAGCTGCTGCACAAGAGAAAGACAAATCATTGCCTGCTGCGAATGAAGAATATAAACAGAATAAATTTGTTGATGCTGAAGCAAACTATAGAATTTCGGAATCTAAATTTCCTAAAAAAGCTGCCGCGCCATATAATTTAGGAAACACCATTTATAGACAAAATCAAATTTCGGAAGCCAAGTTCGCTTACGCGAAAGCGATAAAAAATGCCAAAACAAGACCTGAAAAACATAAAGCTTTCCATAATCTCGGAAACGTTTTCATGAAAGAGAAAGATTATACTCAGGCTGTTGAAGCATACAAACAAGCATTGCGTAACGATCCAACAGATGATGAAACACGTTACAACTATGCTTTGGCCAAACAAAAACTAAAAGAAAATCCTCCGAAAAACGATAAAAACAAAGACAAGAACAAGGATAAGGACAAAGACAAGGATAAAAATAAAGATAAGAACAAGGACAACAATAAAGATAAAGACAAGGACAAGAAAAACGACAAAGGAGATAAAGACAAGGATAAAAAAGACGATAAAAACGATCCTAAAAAAGATGATAAGTCTGACAATAAAGGAGAACCAAAACCGCAACCTGGAGGAATATCAAAAGAACGTGTTCAAAACTTGTTAGATGCCGTTAATAATGAAGAAAAGAAAATTCAGGATAAAGTTAACGCACAAAAAGTAAAAGGTAGTCCTAAGAAATCAGAAAAAGACTGGTAGGATTTGAGTTTAATCGTTTAACCGTTATTGTATGAAACAAATAAACGGTTAAACGATTAAACAATTAAAGGTTTAACAGCTAAACAAAAAAACGATTAAACATTAAATGAAAAGATATTTAATTCTATTTCTAATCACATTTCAAGGACTTATGGCTCAAGTACAATTTGAAGCCAGAGTTAGTAAAAACACGCTTGGAGTAAACGAAAGACTTCGTATAGATTTCATTATGAATGTTGACGGAGATAACTTCGAACAGCCTTCTTTTGACGGATTTAGAATGGTTGCAGGACCAAGTCAACAAGTAAGTCAATCCTGGATAAACGGTCGTAGTTCTTTTCAAAAAATATATTCTTACATCTTACAACCTGAAAGAAAAGGATCTGTAATGATCAAACAGGCCGCTATAGAATATAACGGCCAGGTTTATAAAACTAATCCAATAAAAGTTACCGTTACCAATGCCGTTGCTCAAGAAAGAGATCCAAACGACAGGCCTCCAGGATCTGGAAATGAACTATTGAATTTAGTAGCCGAAATTTCTAAAACCAATCCGTATTTAAATGAACCTATTACAGTTGTTTACAAATTGTATTTCAACAATATCGGTGTAACTGGTTTTAAAGAACTGGCAAAACCTAAATACAATGATTTCTGGAATCAGAATATTGACATCAAACAATTACAAATTGAAGAAGGAAATTATCAAGGTCAGAGATGCTATTATGTGATCTTGAAAAAGGCGATTTTATATCCTCAAAAATCAGGAAGACTGACCATCGAACCTCTTTCTTTGGATATTGGTGTTCAATTGCCAACAAATCGTCGTGATATGTTTGGACAAATGATCATTACCGAAGATAATAAAGTAGTTTCTGCCGGAGCCAAAACAATCAATGTTAGACCACTTCCTGAAACTGGAAAACCAGAAGGATTTACAGGTGCTGTCGGTAGATTGAACTTTACAGTTACTCCTTCAAAAACAACACTTAAAAATGGCGAAGGTCTTGACTTAATCGTAAGTGCTCAAGGAACTGGAAACATGAAGTTATTTACGCTTCCAAAACCAGTTGTTCCTAATGCATTAGAAATGTACGATCCTGTTCATGACGAAAGTGTAACGACTTCATTGTCTGGAATGTCTGGAAGAATTACAGATAAATATACCATTGTTCCGCAGTACAAAGGAAAATATGCTATTAAACCAATGCAGTTTTCATACTTTGATTTGAGTACGGGTAGTTACAAAACGATTACTTCAAAAGAAATTATGGTTGATGTTTTAGACGGTCCAACTCCTGCTGAGGCAAATACAGGATCAACGGCTAAAAACGCAACAGCTCAAACCGATCATTTCAAAAACATCAAATCTAAAACACTTTTGGTTCCTATTGCTAAAAAAGAATTTTATGGTTCTAATTTGTATTTAGGATTATTGTATGCTCCTTTCTTAATTATACCGTTAATTATTTTAGCTAAGAAACGAAAAGAGGCAATTGATGGTGATGTTACCGGAAACAGAATCCGAATGAACAACAAATTGGCGAAGAAATATTTATCGCAAGCGAAGAAACATCTTAACAACAAAGAGCCTTTCTATATCGCACTAGAAAAAGCAATGCATAATTTCTTAAAAGCCAAACTGCATATCGAAACTTCAGAAATGAGTAAAGACAATATTAGAGAACTATTATTGTCTAGAAATGCAAATGCAGAAACGGTTCAGGACTTTATTACTTTGACAGAAAATTGCGAATTTGCACGTTATGCTCCGGCTTCAAGCGCTTCGATTCAACAAGATTATGATAAAGCGGTTTTGATTATTTCTGAATTGGAAAAACAGATTGTTTAATTTTTTACCGCAAAGTTCGCTAAGAAAATTGATTTAGATTGAGTCGAATTTAAGTTCGCAAAGTTGAAAATCTTATTATAAAAGAAAATGAAAAACATACTATATCTCTTTTTATTAATCTCGCAGGTTTTCTTTGCGCAAGGGCGCTTTGAATCGGCAAATGCATTGTACCAAAAGGGACAATATAAAGAAGCGGCGCAGGTTTATGAAAACATCATATCGGAAGATAAAGTGCATTCTGCCGAGTTGTATTTTAATCTTGGAAATTGTTATTACAAATTAAATCAGGTTGCGCCTTCAATTTATAATTATGAAAAGGCTTTGGTTTTAAAACCAAACGATCCTGAGACTTTAAACAATTTAAAGTTTGCCAAAAAACTGACGATTGACGAAATCAAAGAAGTTCCGAAAGTGGGTTTTGCCAAAATGATACAAAATTTCACTTCGATTTTTGATTATAATGAATGGGGAAAAATTGCCGTTGCAATCGGATTTATCTTTTTACTAAGTTTCATTGGTTATTACTTTTCAAAAGCCACGCTTGCCAAACGAATCTACTTTGTCGGAATGTTCATTTTCTTAATCGCTTTTGCTTTAAGTATTTCGGCAGCAATGTCTGAAAAAAGTCATTTTGATAATGATCGCGTTGCCATCGTCTTTTCTGAATTAAGCCAAGTTCGAGGCGAACCTCAAAAATCTGCAAACGGAATTATTCTATTACACGAAGGAGCAAAAGTTTATGTTCTAGAAAGCGTTGCAGGATGGAAAAAAGTAGAATTAACAGACGGAACACAAGGTTGGATTGATTCTTCAACCATCAAAGAAGTGAAATAGTTTTTAAAAATATTCAATACAAAAAACCCCAAATTCCAAAAGATAATTGGAATTTGGGATTTTTATTTTTTTGGAATTTAATCTTATCTCAAATGCTTAAAAGACTTATTTTAGCTTTATTACTTACTTTTTCTATAACCGTTTTTGCTCAAGAGGAAAAATTCAATTTCTTTGAGGAGGCTCAGAAAGCATTTAAAAGTAATGATCTTAAACGAGCTCACGGACTTTTCTCTTTAGCACAAAAATTCGATTCTAAACAAGAGAACGTCAATATATCTTTTAGAAAAGCAGATTCTTTAAAAGTTGTTTTACGAAAAAACTTAATTGAGGCAATTACTGGTAATTGGAAAATGGTGACGCCTGAATCTTGGGCGTTGCGAGAACCATCTGACAGTATAGTTGGAAAAATGATCACTATTGAGAAAAATGAAATCTTGTTCTACGAGCTTTATCCTAAAGCAAAAAAATGGAATTTAGTACGTACCGAACATCTCGTTTTTTCAGAAAAAATCAATATGTCTACTGATCCGCTCCTAATCGTGTATTCCAATAGAGAAGTATGGGAATATTATGTCGATGAAATTTCAGGAAATTTGATTGCTTATTATGTTGGAGAAGAAAATGAAGAAACTATATCAGAATTGGCTTGTGGCAATCCAAAAGTAGCCTATTTTAAACTGCAATAAAGCTACATTATAAACAAAAGAAATCCCAAATTCCAAAAGACAATTGGAATTTGGGATTTTTATTTTTTTGGAATTTAATGATTAATTCACTGCATCAACCAATCTGACAAACTCAGATCGGTAACCATCTTCGTCATTAGACAATCCAGATTTTGCTAATTGTTTTATATCATAATTTGAACTGTTTGCAATATATTTTGAATCACGCAATTTTAATCCAAACCAGGAAACAGCAGTTGTAAATTTGAAATCAGGAGAACTGTTTTCCAAACTTGTTTTCTTATCTGCAATTACATTTACGATTTCAATGCTTTTGTTGCCATCAGGTTTTTTATATCTAAATTTTACTGTTGCCAATTCCTCGCTGTAATTTCCGTCACTTTTTTGTGTTTTAGTATATTTCAAATCCGAAGGAACGTAATCACTTTCAACACCAGTTGGAATCACTTCATACAAAGCTGTAACCGAATGCCCGCTTCCTAATTCTCCAGCATCAATTTTATCGTTTTTAAAATCTTCAGCATTTAGTTTTCGATTTTCATACCCAATCAATCGATACGCCTGAACATGTTTTGGATTGAATTCGATTTGAATTTTTACATCTTTAGCGATAGCAAACATCGAACCTTTAAATTCTTTTCCAAGAAAACGATTTGCCTCTTGAATGTTGTCAATATAAGCGTAATTTCCGTTTCCTTTATCGGCAAGAATTTCCATTTTAGAATCTTTATAATTTCCCATTCCAAAACCTAAAACAGTTAAGAAAACGCCAGATTCCCTTTTCTGTTCAATTAATTTCATCATATCGTCGTCAGTCGAAGCCCCAACATTAAAATCACCATCGGTAGCTATCACTACTCTATTGTTTCCTTCTTTGATAAAATTCTGTTGTGCCAGTTTGTAGGCCAATTCGATTCCTTCTCCACCTGCCGTGCTTCCTCCCGCATGTAAGTCGTCAAAAGCATCCATAATTTCGTCTTTATTATCTCCAGAAGTCGGTTCTAAAACTACTCCTGCAGAACCTGCATAAACGACAATCGAAACTTTATCAATACTTCGAAGTTCTTTCACCAAAATCTTCATTGATTCTTTCAATAATGGTAATTTGTTCTGCTCGTCCATCGAACCTGAAACGTCCACTAAAAAAACGAGATTAGTAGCCGGCAAATTTGCCATTGGAATATTCTTTCCCTGCAAACCAATTTTTAAAAGTCTACTGTTCTTATTCCACGGACAATCGCTGTATTCAGTATTTATAGAAAAAGGATGCTCGCCATCGGGCTGAGGATATTTGTATTTAAAGAAGTTGATCATTTCCTCAATGCGAACAGCATCTTTTGGAACTTTTTGTCCCTCATTTATGAATCGGCGAATATTGGTGTACGATGCATTATCAACATCGATAGAAAAAGTAGAAAGTGGTGTTTTAAGAGGAGATTCAAATGGATTTTCTTCTAATCCTGCGTAGCTTTCCGTGTTAGGTTCGGGAGTTGCATAATCTTCATCAAGTGCATCAGTTGTGGCAACTGCAATT
This sequence comes from Flavobacterium potami, assembly GCF_020026915.1. Lineage (GTDB taxonomy): Bacteria > Bacteroidota > Bacteroidia > Flavobacteriales > Flavobacteriaceae > Flavobacterium > Flavobacterium potami. The sequence goes on from NZ_JAINUY010000008.1 coordinate 242,588, forward strand.
TCGGTACTATTTGCATTCTCTTCAGCAGCGTAATCAGCTTTCTTACAGCCGAAAATAGTAAGTACGAGGAATGCCATCATAAAGAAATTAAAATTTCTCATAAAGTAAATTTTTAAAATTAATAAATAGGTTATTGGCTTCAAATAAGGACTAGCATTCCGGATGTACTAGAGACGATTATTTGCATTTTTTCGAGTAAGCAAAATCGTGCCAAAATTTTCTCAATTATTTTTATAAAATGAAAATAAAACTGAAAACTCTTATTTTTAAAGGGATCTTTGGGGTAAAATATTTTTTATTTTTTTTGTAAAATGGAAAATGTAGAGACGCACAGCAGTGTGTCTACACCCAGCACGTCGACAAAGATTATATTAAAGGCGCTTATTTATAAAACAAGGGTATTCAACCACAAATTACACAAATTTCCACAAATTGAATTAGCGGAAATTTGTGCAATTTGCGGTTAAAAATTGTTTGAATAAAATTTAAACAGGCTCTAATGATTAGAAATGATTAATCATTTTAGATTCTCTAATCTGTAGCATTAATTTACATTCTTTGTTTTAGACGCACTGTGGTACGTCTCTACAAAAACGTATAAATTTTCTCAGGCGTTACGCAATAATCTAATTTAATGTCCGATTCAAAAACATCGTCGATTTGATTGACAGCTTCAAAAAAAGAAAGTCCGATTTTGATGGTTTCGGGTTTGCATTCGGCAAGGAATTTATCGTAAAAACCTTTTCCGTAACCAATTCGGTTTCCAAAAATATCAAAAGCCAAAAGCGGTACAAAAACCACCTCCACTTTAGAAGAAGGAACTTCGATTCCGTCAACGGGTTCCGGAATATTGTATTCGTTTTTTTTGATTTTTGTATTATCTGTCAAAAGAAAATGAGTCATTTTTCTAGTGTCAAAATCACTTTTAGAAATCAGGATTTCTTTGTCTTTACCAGAAAGTAAATGCAGTATAAATTCGGTATTCACTTCTTTATGTTCTTCAATTGGAAGAAAAACATGATAATAAATTTTATCCCAAATCGGCATTTGGATTAACTGGTTTGCAATTGCCAGACTTTTTTCTTCTACTTCATCAAAAGAAAGTGCTTTACGGAAATTTTTATATTCGATTCGGAGTTCTTTTTTACTCGTCGGCATTGTCTGGTGTTTTAGATAAATGATAAATAGCATCGCCTTCGTAAACAATTGGCGAATGATTGGCATTAATTACAAAACCATCGTGCGGCGCTTTGACTTTTTGTTCAAATTTACCAAACGGATCCGTAATAATGGCTAAGATAGTACCTTTGGTAACAAATCTCCCAACCAAATTAAAATCATGCAATAAACCCGAACATTTCGCCCGAAGCCAAACGGATTGTTTAATGTAAATCGACGGTTGTGCTGCAGGTTCTACAATTTGTTTAGAATCTAGCATTCCTAAATGATGCAATAATCTTTTTGTGCCTAAAACTCCTTCATTGGCAATTTCATTATTGATGTCCAGAGATTTTCCTCCTTCAAAAAGAAGCATTTTTACATTGGCGTTTTCAGAAGTTTTTCTAAAAGAGCCATTTATATTTTTGGAGTAAAGTGTAAAAGGCGCATTAAAAATATCGGCCAACACTTTAAGATCAGGGTTATTTTCGGTAATTCTGATTTGTGGTGCGTTGAATCGGCTTGCTCCGCCCGCATGAAAATCGACAGCATAATCTAAAATTGGTAGAATCTCTTCGACGATATGATAGGCAAAACGGCTGGCAAGCGAACCTTTTTTACTTCCAGGAAAAACACGATTTAAGTCACGCCCGTCTGGAAACTCACGAGATTTATTGACAAAACCGTACATATTGATGACTGGAATGCAAATAATAGTACCACGCGAAGGTCTATTTATTTTTTTACTGATGATCTGACGAACCACTTCAACACCATTAATTTCATCGCCATGAATTCCGGCAGAGAATAAAATTGTTGGTCCATCATGCTTAGAACGACGCACAATTACAGGAATATTCAACTTAGTAGTAGTATGCAATCGGGCAATTTCGACATTTATGGTTCTGTGTTCTCCCGGCAAAATCGATTCGCCAAAAATAACCAATGGAGTACTATTTTTCATGTAGAATTATAAAATCTAAATATAGAAATTATTCTTTTGATTTCGTAAATTTGAAACTAATTCAATGTTAAGCTTCTTTTGAAAACCGAAATGGTTTTTAAAACGCTTCTCGAACCTCTACAGAAAAACAAGAGAATGCAAAAACCGGCCTTAGATCTTCAAATTTTAACTTTGCCTGACAATCCCGGCGTCTATCAATACTATGATAAAGACGGGAAAATCCTGTATGTCGGAAAAGCTAAAAATTTAAAAAAAAGGGTTTCTTCCTATTTCAACAAAATTCACGATACTGCCAAAACAAATGTTCTGGTAAAAAAAATCGTGACTATAAAACATATCGTCGTTCCTACAGAAACCGACGCACTTTTGTTAGAAAACAATCTAATTAAAACCCTTCAGCCAAGATACAATGTATTGCTACGCGATGACAAAAGTTATCCGTGGATTTGTATTAAGAAAGAACCTTTTTCTAGAATATTTCTAACCCGAAGAATGGTCAAAGATGGTTCAGAATATTTTGGCCCGTACACCAATTTCAAAATGGTGCATACGATTTTGGATTTGATTAAAGAATTGTATCCGCTTCGAACTTGCAATTACGATTTGAGCGAATCGAATATTAATTCGGGAAAATTCAAAGTTTGTCTGGAATATCATATTGGCAATTGTAAAGGTCCTTGTGAAGGTTTAGAACCTCTAGAAGAATACCAAAGGCAAGTCAATGCAATTCGCGAAATCTTGAAAGGAAATTTTAAAGAAAGTTTGAAAGATTTCAAGAAGTTGATGAACACTTACGCGCAAAATTTGCAATTCGAAGAAGCGCAGAAAATCAAGGAAAAGATTGATGTTTTAGAAAACTATCAATCCAGATCAACGATTATCAATCCGAAGATTACCAATATTGATGTTTTCTCAATTGTTTCTGATGAAAGTGCCGCTTATGTCAATTTTCTGCAGATTTCTCATGGTTCAATTATTCGTTCGCATACTTTAGACATTAAGAAAAAATTGGACGAATCTGATGAGGAATTATTAGAATTGGCGATTGTAGAATTGCGTGAACGTTTTCAATTATTATCCAAAGAAATTATTGTTCCTTTTGAAATGGATTTAGGCGAAAACATCAAAATAACGGTTCCTCAACTTGGAGATAAAAAGCAGATTTTAGATTTATCGATTCGAAATGCAAAGTTCTACCGAATTGAACAATTGAAACAACTCCAAATTGTAGATCCAGATCGTCATGTAAACCGAATTATGGCACAAATGCAGAAAGATTTACGACTTCCTGTTGAGCCTCGACATATCGAATGTTTTGATAACTCGAACATTCAAGGAACAAATCCTGTTGCAGCATGTGTGGTTTTTAAAGACGGAAAACCAAGCAAAAAAGATTACCGACATTTTAATGTCAAAACGGTTGTTGGTCCCGACGACTTTGCTTCGATGACCGAAATTGTATATCGCCGTTACAAAAGAGTGCTGGAAGAAAATGAACCTTTGCCGCAATTAATTATTATTGACGGTGGAAAAGGACAACTTTCTGCTGCATTAAAAAGTATTGATGAACTAGGTCTACGTGGAAAAGTTGCCATAATCGGAATTGCCAAACGTCTGGAAGAACTTTTTTATCCAGGAGATTCGATTCCGTTATACCTAGACAAAAAATCGGAAACATTAAAAGTGATTCAACAATTAAGAAACGAGGCGCATCGATTCGGAATCACTTTTCACAGAGATAAAAGAAGCAAATCGGCACTTAATTCTTCGGTCGAAAGTATTCCTGGAATTGGCGAAAAAACCATGCTTGCGTTAATACAACATTTTAAAAGTGTTAAAAGATTAAAATTGGCTTCAGAAAAAGAAATTTCGGACGTTGTAGGTGTTTCTAAAGCAAAAAAAATTGTCGACTTTTACAAAACCAACTAACAAAAATTTATGCGCCTAACTCAGTCGTCTGTTCCGTCTATTCGGTTAAAAGGATTTTTCTCCAATTTGATTTGGAGGAATTTAGGCATGCTTGTTCTATTTTTTCTGCTGATTTCTCAAAAAAGTTTTTCACAAGAAGTTAAAAAAGATAGTGTAAAAAGACCCAAAATTGGTTTGGTTCTAAGCGGCGGCGGCGCAAAAGGTTTTGCACATATTGGTGTTTTGAAAGTTTTGGAAGAAGCCGGAATCAAAATTGATTATATCGGCGGAACAAGTATGGGGTCTGTAATTGGCGGACTTTATGCTTCTGGTTACAATGCTTCTCAAATTGACTCTATTTTCAAAAAAACCAATTTTGACGACTTAATAAACGATTATATTCCGCGTTCATCCAAGAATTTCTACGGAAAAAAGAATGATGAATTGTATGCGATAGTTTTACCGTTCAGCAATTTCAGAGTCGGTATCCCGGAAGCACTTTCTAAGGGAATGTACAATTATAATTTATTGAGCAGCCTGACTAGAAATGTTCGACATATTCGTGATTTCAATAAACTGCCAACTCCTTTTTTATGTATAGGAACTAACATAGAAACCGGAGAAGAAGTTTTATTGAACAAAGGAAATTTGGTTCAGGCCATGATGGCAAGTGCAGCTTTTCCTTCCTTATTTACTCCAGTTGAAATTGATGGAAATTTATTGGTCGACGGAGGCGTTGTCAATAATTACCCTATAAAAGAAGTTCGAAATCTTGGTGCCGATATTATTATTGGGGTCGATGTCCAGGATGATTTGATGAAAAGAAAAAACCTAAAAAATGCGACTAAAATTCTGGTTCAGATCACCAATTTACAGTCCATTGATAAAATGAAAAGCAAAATAAAAGATACTGATGTTTACATTAAACCAGATATTCGTGATTATGGTGTAATTTCATTTGACAAAGGAGAAGAAATCATCAGAAAAGGTGAAGAAGCCGCTTTTGCGGTTTATGAAAAAATTAAATCGTTATCAGACGAAACTACTTATTATAAAAAACCAAAACTAAAAATTGCAACAGATACTATTCAGATTCAAAAAATAAACACTGAATTATTAGACAATTACACTAAAGAATATATTCGCGGTAAACTCCGATTTAAACCTGGAAATACAATCACATACAATGATTTGAAAACGGGGATTAATAACCTAAATGCAACACAAAACTTCAGTACCATATCTTATTGCCTTCAGCCGGATGGTGAAAAAGATGATCTTGATTTGGTTTTAAAAGAAAATCCAACCCAGACTTTTTTAAAGCTTGGACTTCATTATGACGGACTATATAAAAGTGGTATTTTATTGAATTTAACTCATAAAAAGACATTTTTAAAAAATGATGTTACTTCGTTGGATATTATTCTGGGAGATAACTTCAGATATGATTTCAATTATTATGTAGAAAACGGTTTCAATATCAGCTTTGGATTCCGTTCAAGATTAAATCAATTCAATCGAAATGTAACAACCAGTTTAAGTAATGTTGTTACTCAAAATCCAAATGTCAACTTAATTAATGTTGACTTTATGGATGTAAACAATCAAGCTTATTTTCAAACCATTTTTGTTCAGAAGTTCCTAATGGGAGGTGGTTTAGAATATAAATATTTAAAAATAAACTCACCAACACTGATCAATGAAGAAAACATTATAGACAAGAGCAACTATTTTAGTGCTTTTGCCTATTTAAAATACGATTCTTTTGATGATAAATATTATCCAAGTTCAGGGTTATATTTTTCTTCAGATCTGCAGACCTATTTGGCATCATCAGATTACACGAATACTTTTAAACCTTTTTCGATTGCCAAAGCAGAAGTTTCTTTTGTAAATACTTTATTCAACAGAGCCACTTTTAAAATTGATGCCGATGCGGGTTTTACTTTTGGAAATTCCAGCGTTCCTTTCTTTGATTTTATTTTAGGTGGTTACGGTTACAGTAAAATAAACAACTTCAATTATTTTTATGGATATGATTTCCTAAGCATTTCTGGAAACAGCTACATCAAAACAGGAATTACTCTGGATTATGAAATTCTAAGAAAAAACCACATTAATCTTTCTGCCAATTTTGCAAATCTAGGAAACAACATTTTTTCGGATGTGAACTGGATTTCTATGCCCAAATATACAGGTTATGCCGTAGGTTATGGATTAGAAACCATTATTGGCCCAATAGAAATCAAACAATCATGGTCGCCTGAAATGTCTAGGAGTTTTACTTGGTTTAGTATTGGCTTTTTATTTTAATACACAAATAACGAATACTTCAATAAAATCACTATATTTTTTTGCTATATAAAAATTATATCAAAAAAAATAAAACATCTTATAGTTATAATTAATATAATTTTTATTTTTACTCGGAAAAAATTACGACATTTGTTATAATGAAAACAAATTGGACAGGTTTATTAGAGTATCTTCAATTCCTCATTAAGAGAAATCCAGAGTAATGGCTCTATAGAATTGAAATAATCAGTTAATTGTAAAAAATTAAACTGGTTAGTATCACTGCAATTCAAATTTTCGAATTATCTAATTTACTAATTATCTAATTGAGAAAGCCATGCCATTATATCATAAACTCGGAGATTTTCCTCAAAAAAGACATACCCAATTTGAAAAACCAAACGGCGGTTTTTACTACGAACAATTGTTTGGTACCGAAGGTTTTCATGGACATTCATCATTGTCTTACCATGTACACAGACCTACGCAGGTCAAAGAAATTTTAAACTCTTATTCGGTTGAACCAAAAATTGCAATCGGAAAAAATATAAAATCACTTCTTTTTAAAGGTTTTGAATTAAAACCTGAAAACGACTTTTTGGATAGCCGAAAAGCAATGCTTGTAAACAAAGATTGCATTATTGGTTTGGCTGCGCCGAAAGAATCGCTCCGAAATTATTTTTACAAAAATGCCGATGCCGATGAAATGCTTTTCATCCATAGAGGAAAAGGGAAATTAAGAACCATGTTGGGAAATATTCCTTTTGAATATGGCGATTATCTAATTATTCCGCGTGGTATTATTTATCAGATAGATTTCGAAACAGAAGACAATAGATTATTTTACGTAGAATCGTATTCTCCTTTTTATACTCCAAAACGTTATAAAAACCAATCGGGTCAGCATTTAGAGCATTCGCCATTTTGCGAACGAGATTTTATTCTGCCAAACGAATTGGAAACGCACGACGAAAAAGGCGATTTTTTAATTAAAATCAAAAAAGAAGGAATGATGCACGAAGTAGTTTATGCCACACATCCGTTTGATGTTGTAGGTTGGGACGGCTACAACTTTCCATACGGATTCTCCATTCACAATTTCGAACCTATAACTGGGCGTGTTCACCAACCGCCGCCAGTACATCAAACATTTGAAACGGCAACCTTTGTCGTTTGTTCATTCTGCCCAAGACTTTACGATTATCATCCAAAAGCCATTCCGGCACCATACAATCACAGCAATATAGATTCTGACGAAGTACTATATTATGTAGATGGCGATTTTATGAGTCGTAATAATATTGAGCAAGGTCATATCACTTTACACCCAAAAGGAATTCCACACGGACCAGCGCCTGGAGCCATGGAACGCAGTATTGGTCACAAAGAAACTCAGGAATTAGCCGTAATGGTGGATACTTTCCGTCCATTAATGGTTACTGAAGAAGCAATGGGATTGGATGATGGGAAATATTATAAATCCTGGACGGAGTAGTAATTAGTTAATGTGGCAATTAGAAAATTAGATAATTCTCTGCAAACTGTATAAACTAAATAATTGTTGTAATTTTAAACTTACAAAATAAATTATCTCATTAACACATTTTCTAATTATCTAATTACCCAAAATGACCTTTAACGAAAAATATAAAGACAACGCTCTTTTAATCAAAACGTTCAATTTCGCTCTAAACATTATTGATTACACTAACGAACTTCAGGATCAAAAAAAGTTCGTCATAGCAAATCAATTATTAAAAAGTGGAACATCAATTGGAGCAAATTCAAAAGAGTCTCAAAATGCAGAAAGTAAAGCTGACTTCATACACAAACTAAAAATTGCAATTAAAGAAGCAGACGAAACAGAATATTGGTTGTTTTTGTGTGATGCACATAATGAATATCCAAATTGCAAACGTTTATTAAATGATCTTTCAGAAATTTTAAAAATTTTAAATAAAATAATATCAACATCAAAGATGAGTTCAATTAGATAATGAGATAATTTGTCAATGTGCCAATTTCAACATTGCGTAAATAATTATCTAATTTTCTAATTGACACATTTTCTAATTAAAAAATCATGAGCAAAGAAGTAAAATCAGTAGAATACGGATTAGAGAAAATATTTGAAGGAGCACAAGATTTCCTTCCATTATTAGGAACAGATTATGTAGAATTTTATGTTGGGAATGCTAAGCAAGCAGCTCATTATTATAAATCTGCATTTGGATATCAGTCATTGGCTTATGCCGGATTGGAAACTGGAGTAAGAGATAGAGCATCTTACGTTTTGAAGCAAGACAAAATTAGAATTGTTCTGACAACACCTTTAACAGCAGACTCTCCAATTAATGAACATTTGAAAAAACATGGAGACGGCGTAAAAGTGGCAGCGCTTTGGGTTGAAGACGCCACAAAATCTTACGAAGAAACTATGAAACGTGGCGCTCGTTCGTTTATGGAACCAACTGTAGAAGAAGATGAATTTGGCCAAGTAGTTCGTTCTGGAATTTACACTTACGGAGAAACCGTTCATATTTTTGTAGAAAGAAAAAATTACAATGGTGTTTTCTTACCTGGTTATAAAGAGTGGAAATCAGATTACAATCCAGAATCAACAGGATTGAAATACATCGATCATATGGTTGGAAATGTGGGTTGGAATGAAATGAATACTTGGGTAAAATTCTATGAAGAAGTGATGGGATTTGTGAATTTCCTTTCTTTTGATGACAAACAGATTACTACAGAATACTCTGCATTGATGAGTAAAGTAATGTCAAATGGAAACGGAAGAATTAAATTCCCAATCAACGAACCGGCTGAAGGAAAGAAAAAATCTCAAATTGAAGAATATTTAGATTTCTACGGCGGACCTGGAATTCAGCATATCGCAATTGCAACAGACGATATTATTAAAACAGTCTCACAACTAAGAGCTCGCGGTGTTGAATTTTTATCAGCTCCTCCTCACACCTATTACCAAGCAATTCCAGAAAGATTGGGTGTTCATATGGATATGATGAAAGAAGATTTGAACGAAATTGAAAAATTAGCCATCATGGTCGATGCCGATGAAGATGGTTACTTATTGCAGATTTTTACGAAGCCTGTTCAGGACAGACCGACGCTTTTCTTCGAAATTATCCAAAGAATGGGTGCAAAAGGATTTGGCGCAGGCAACTTTAAAGCCCTTTTTGAGTCGATTGAAAGAGAGCAAGAATTGAGAGGAACACTGTAAAATGTTAATTTTCACCAACAAAACCGCATAATTCTCGAAAAAACGATGCTTTTTTTGCAAATGTTATGTTAAACTTGACTTTGGCTATTTGTTTTTTGAACTTTCTATCTATCTTTGCACTCGCAAATAAGGAAGGGGTGGTTTCCTTCCGAATTGATATAAATTTCATAATTTATAGTTTTTTGGTTAGTTAATAGCATAAAAACTCAGTCATTATTGACTGAGTTTTTTTGTTTTAGTACATTTGGAATAGAATTTGCATTTATTTATCTTTATAATGAAATGTAAAAATTGTACTATGAAAAAGTTCATCCTCATCATATTAGCACTAACAACACTCGCCTTCGATACTCAAAAAGAAGACGCCTTTGATACCGGAGAATATTTTAAATTTAGGATTCATTACGGAATTGTAAACGCCGGATACGCTACTCTCGAAGTAAAAGACGCCACTATCAATAATAAAAAAGTATATCACTCTGTTGGAAAAGGTTACACTACCGGAATGTCTAAATTTTTCTTTAAAGTAGAAGATTTATATGAAAGTTATTTTGACAAAGAAACTGGAAAACCCTATCGTTACGTTAGAAAAATTGATGAAGGCGGATATACCAAAAATCAAGAAGGTTTTTTCAATCAGGCTGAAAATAGAGTTTTAGTAAAAGACTACAAACGTAAATCAGAAAAAACGATCATTGTTACTGAGGAAGTGCAAGATATTGTTTCTGCTTTTTATTATTTAAGAAATCATCCAAATATCGACAAATTGAAATCGGGTGATGCGATTACAATTGATATGTTTTTTGATGATGAAATCACAAAATTTAAGTTAAAATATGTAGGTCGTCAAGATATTACGACTAAATTTGGAACCGTTTCTACGATGGTTTTCAAACCCTTGGTACAAACCGGAAGAGTATTTAAAGAAAAGGAAAGTTTAACACTCTGGATCACAGACGATGTAAACAAAGTTCCTATTAGAATTAAAGCAGATTTGGCGGTAGGATCTCTTAAAGCCGATCTCGACGAATATAAAGGATTACAAAGTCCACTTAAAGCAAAAAAATAAATGAACCCTACAGATAATTCTGAAGCAATCTTAAAAGAAATTGACCTTAAATTTCAAGCCATAAACCAAAAAACTGATGTACAATTGGAAGGCTTGCTTTGGGCTAAACCAATTACTTATTGGGATTACATTCAGACTGATGCTCTTTTAAATTTACAAATACAACGCACCACACTTCCTGACGAAATGGTTTTTATCATGTATCATCAGGTAAACGAATTAATCTTCAAAATGATATTGTGGGAAATTGACCAAATTGCTGCAACAGAAAATATTCAGGTAGATTTTTTCAGCGAAAGATTATCCAGAATCACCAGATATTTCGACATGCTAACCAACTCTTTCAGCATCATGGAAAATGGTATGGAAGTAGATCAATATATGAAGTTTAGAAACACACTTACTCCTGCTAGTGGTTTTCAAAGTGCACAATACAGAATGATCGAATTTGCTTCTACAGACGTTATCAATTTAACAGACAGAAGATACAAAGCAAATTTTGACGAAAACACAGATCTTGAAACCAGTTTTGAGCATTTATATTGGCAGGCCGCCGGAAAAGATTATCATACTGGCGAAAAATCATATTTGCTTAACGAATTTGAAAAAAAATACAAGGGACAATTTTTGAGACAAATGGCTTCTTTTAAAACCAAAAACCTTTGGCAAAAATTCATCCAATTACCAATTGAAGATCAAAAAAACACTGAACTAATTGCAGCAATGCGTCATTACGACCAAACTGTAAATATTACCTGGGTAATGCAACACCTAAATACCGCAAGAAAATACATTTTAGAAAGCGGAAAAGGAAATGGTGAAGCAACCGGAGGAAGCGACTGGCAAAAATATATGCATCCAAAATACCAAAAACGCATCTTTTTTCCTAAATTGTGGACCGAAGAAGAATTGTCCAATTGGGGAAATGAAAAAGTAGAATAATTTCGCCACAAAAATCCAAAAAGTTTGAAAAAAGCAGTCGTAATTTTAATTGTCTTGTTTTCTATTTTTTCATGTAAAAAAGCAGAACAAAAAGTAGAAACAAAAATTACTAAACCAGCAACCAAAAAAATAGAATTCGGTTTTAATTACGCAGATTTCAATGTTGTTAACGATACAATTTCAAAAGGAGATTCTTTCGGCTCGATTGTTCAAGGTCAAAATATCGGAGATAAAAAAGTTTTTGAAATTGTAGAACAAGTTAGAGATTCTTTCAATGTGAGAAGTATTCGTTATGGCAAACCTTTTACTTTACTTCGTTCAAAAAACAAAACCAATAATTTACAGGTTTTCATTTATCAGCCAGACGCTTTAAGTTATTATGTAATTGATTTACGAGACAGCATCGCAAAAGCATACAAAAAAATCAAACCGGTTACTTTCAAAAGAAAAATGATCGGCGGTGTTCTTAAAAGTTCTTTATCTGAAACTTTAGGAAACGAAAGTGTCGAAACCGCTTTGGCAAGCAGAATCACAAAAGTTTTTTCTTGGTCTATTGACTTCTTCAAACTTAAAAAAGGAGATCGTTACGGATTAATTTTCACAGAAAGATTCATCAACGGAAAAACCTATGATGGCGTTGAGGATCTTGAAGCTGCCTTTTTTGAATATAAAGGTAAAATTGTTTACGCCTTTCCTTTTGAAAGAGATACTACATCTGGAAAAATCGAATATTATGATGATGAAGGAAAAACACTTAAAAATTTCTTCCTAAAAACTCCAATTAAATTCAGCCGAATCACTTCTCGATTCACCATGAATAGATACCATCCTGTACAACATACTTGGAAAGCACACAAAGGAACTGATTATGCTGCTCCGACAGGAACACCAATTTCGACAACTGCATCTGGAGTTGTAGAAACAACGGGATATACGGCCGGAAACGGAAACTTTGTAAAAGTAAAACACAACGGAACCTACTCTACTCAATACTTACACATGTCTAAAATCTTGGTTCGTCGCGGACAGCGCGTTACACAAGGCCAAACTATTGGTTTAGTTGGAAGTACAGGTTTGGCTTCTGGACCACACGTTTGCTATCGTTTCTGGAAAAATGGCGTTCAAGTTGATGCACTTCGTTTGAACCTTCCAACAGGAGAATCTTTGACTGGGAATGACAAAACGCGTTTCATGAAACAGATGGAACCGTTGAAAAGAGAATTGGACAGCATTGGAAATTTGTAAGAAAACTTTATTTTAGCATAAAAATCAACTGTTTATTATGATTGAGAATTTTATTGCTTTTCGAAGTTTTCCAACATTGGATCAAGCCCAAGAACTTGAAGCATTGTTAAACAAAAACAATATTGTCGTCGCTTTAGCAGACAACATTCCACCAGTTGATATCACTTTTTCTGGAAGTACTTTACAAAATAAGTATGAAGTTAAAATCAATCCGGCTGATTTTGAAAAGGCAGAAGATATTCTTGAAAAAGAAACCGAAAATCTTTTGGAGAACATAGATCAAGATTATTATCTGCTGAGTTTTACCAACGAAGAGTTGTACGAAATCCTTCTGAATTCTGACGAATGGAACATTTTTGATTACAAACTCGCCCAAAAACTTTTAACGGATCGAGGTAAAACTAACGATAGTGAAATGTTGGTTTCTTTAAAAAAAGAACGTTTAAAAATTTTAGCTAAACCAGAAGAAAACCAAAAACCCTGGATTATTGCTGGATATATTTTTTCACTTTTAGGAGGTGGAATTGGAATTATTATTGGATATTCTCTATGGAAATCAAAGAAAACACTTCCAAATGGAGAACAAATCTACTCCTACACTACTGAAGACAGAAAAAGTGGCAAAACGATATTTTTAATTGGCCTTATCATATTCCCTTTATCTATACTTATTAGAGTATTGTCAAGCTAATATTTTTCGGGACACTGTTAAGCAATCTAATCCAAATCTCTCATAAGCATGAAAAGCACTCGATTGAAAACGATGTACAATGAAACTTTTTCAGGTTTAAAATTATTCTACAGAGACACTAATTTGTCTGAAAATTTAATTTCAAATTATAGAATCGGACAAATAATCCAAGAAAAAGGTTTTACTGATATGACTTCGATTGGCGGCGGACTTTCGGGCAATTTGAGGTATTTGATTGCAAGCGCACATGCAAAAGACTTATCAAAATTCAATCCTGATTCGGGAAAAATCGGTCATTTTCTTTTAGATTCGATTGCCTATTTTAAAGTTTTGGACATTCAAAGAATTGGCGATAAAACACAAGTTTTTCTTTTGAATATTCCAGATATTTCGATTTCACTTTTCAAAAATTCAACTTCCAATTTAGAAGAAGAAATTATAGAAAAAGCACAAAAACGCTTTCGCGAAAAAATCGACACTCCTTTAATTCCAGAATTACAAACCGAAAATTGGAAAGAAAGAACCAAACTTCCGCTTGGAATGGACGAAAATGGAATACTTTTTTTTGATGATTCTAAAATTAAAACAGAAACCACAAAAAGAATTGATGTTGATGTAACGAAGAAAGTGATAGCAATCAATAAAAAACCTTGGTGGAAATTTTGGTAATAAATCTTAACATTTAGAATTTAATGAAAAAATTAATAATTCTAGTACTTCTTTTCAATTTGATATCTTGCAAAAAAGAAATCGAAAAAACTGAGCCAAAAAGAATAATTACAAAACCTCATGCCAAAAAACTTTCATATAACGAACAATTAGAGGCAATTAAAAACGGCACATCAAAAGACTCTGTTTTATCAAATGATATTCAATTTATTAACGACTCTCTTCTAAAAGGAAAATTCAAATTAGACATTTCAAAATACGAAACCGAAAACGAGAAGAAAAACTGTTTCCCAATTAGACTTCCAAAAAAAATGTTCAATGAATTTTACAACGAAGGTTTCAATAATTTAGGCGATTTAAATGGAGACAAAAAAGACGACTTCGTATTTGTCCTCCATGCTTTGAATTATTGTGAAGAAGGAGACTCTTATTATTTTACAGACAACTCTATACCAAGAATCCTTACAGATTCTAATTGTTGCCATCCATCAAGCATTCTAAATATCGGGGATATTAATGAAGACGGACAGGCAGAAATTGCCGAGTACTATTCGTCTTGCGCAAGCAGATTTAAATCCATTACCATTTACAGCTTAAAAAACAACAAATGGAAAGAAATAAAAACTATTCCATTTGCCTTAAATGATGAATACTACATTGACAGAGATTTTAAAAAATTATTTAAAAAAGTATCTAAAAACAATTTAAAATATTTTGAGATAATCGATATTGATGCCGAAGGAAAAATAATCGCTTCTTGGAAGAAGCTAAGAATAGAATAATTTTTTTTCATAAATACCCTATAAAACGTTTTCGTAACTAATTGTTATATAATCGTGAACCACTCTCCTTTTAAAAGTTATTTCAGTATTTTTGTGTTTCAAAGAACAAACTCAATTATAGATAAAAATGGCTTTAAACACAACAAACCCAACTGGGACTGAAGCGTGGAAAAATCTCCAAAACCACTATAACGCAATTCACGAAACCACAATACAAGAATTGTTTCAACAAGATAGTGCCCGCGCTGAAAAATTCAATTTGCAATGGAATGACTTTTTAGTAGATTATTCTAAAAACAATATCAGTCAGGAAACTATTTCGCTTTTATTAGAATTAGCAAACTCAATCGGATTAAAAAATGCAATCGCTGATTACTTTGGAGGCGAATTAATCAACAAAACCGAAAATCGTGCAGTACTTCATACAGCGTTGCGTGCTCCTGAATCTGCAGTTATCAAAGTAGACGGAGAAAATGTGATTCCGGAAGTATATGAGGTAAAAAATAAAATCAAAAACTTTACAAACGAAGTAATTTCGGGAGAAAGAAAAGGATACACAGGAAAAGCTTTTACTGATATCGTAAATATCGGAATTGGTGGTTCTGACCTTGGTCCTGTTATGGCTGTTGAAGCTTTACAGTTTTACAAAAATCAACTAAATACACACTTCGTTTCAAATGTTGATGGCGATCACGTAAATGAAGTAATCAAAAAATTAAATCCAGAAACCACCTTATTTGTAATTGTTTCAAAAACGTTTACAACTCAAGAAACTTTAACCAATTCTGAAACCATTAAAGAATGGTTTTTGAAATCGGCTACACAGGAAGATATTGCAAAACACTTCGTAGCTGTTTCTACAAACATTCAGAAAGTAACTGAATTCGGAATTAATCCGGACAACGTTTTCCCAATGTGGGACTGGGTTGGAGGAAGATTTTCTCTTTGGAGCGCTGTTGGTTTAAGCATTGCTTTAGCAGTTGGATTTGACAATTATAATGACTTATTAGTTGGGGCAAACGAAATGGACGAACATTTCAAATCTGCAGAATTCGACCAAAACATCCCAGTAATTTTAGCTTTATTAAGCGTTTGGTACAATAATTTTTATGGTGCTGAAAGTGAAGCTTTGATTCCTTATACACAATATTTATCAAAATTAGCTCCTTACTTACAGCAGGCAACTATGGAAAGTAATGGGAAAAGTGTTGGCCGTGACGGAAAACCGGTTAACTATCAAACAGGAACTATTATTTGGGGAGAACCTGGAACGAATTCACAACACGCCTTCTTTCAATTAATTCACCAAGGAACAAAAAGAATACCAACAGATTTCATCGGTTTTGTAAAACCACTTTACGGAAACGAAGATCACCACGACAAATTAATGTCTAACTTCTTTGCACAAACAGAAGCCTTGATGACAGGAAAATCTGAAGCTCAAGTTCAGGCAGAGTTTGACAAACAAGGACTTTCTGCAGAAAAAGCATCTTATTTATTGCCATTTAAAGTTTTTACAGGAAACAAACCAACGAATACAATCTTGATCCAAAAATTGACTCCAAAAAGCTTAGGATCATTAATAGCAATTTACGAACACAAAATTTTCACTCAGGGAATTATCTGGAACATTTTCAGTTTTGATCAATGGGGAGTTGAATTAGGAAAACAACTGGCGAATTCTATTTTAGACGAAATCAATTCTAAAACTGTTAAAACGCACGACAGCTCAACATCATTTTTATTGAATCATTTCTTAAAAAATAAATAAAAGCAGAAATTTAAAATTTCCGTAACATATTGAAACGTCTTAATTTAACGAAAATTAAGACGTTTTTTTACATAAAATACCGACAAAAAGACCAAAAAACACGTCAATTTGCACAATTTCACTTACAAGCCTGCGAAAATAATTACACATTTAACAAAATATGCTTACATAATTTTAAAAAAACAGCATTTTTTTTAAACAAAAAAGAAAAATTCATTTTAATGCGCAATAGAAAAGACAAAACTAGTTTTTCTTAACATTTCGATAACATTATCTAAGTTAATTGTTATAATTTTGCCAAAAACAATTAACTCATAACAAAATGAAGAAAATGAAAAATTGGTTACTTACCGGACTATTTTTTATGATAGTTTCAACCGTATTTTCTCAAGGAAAAGTGACTGGTACAATTACCGACGGAACAGGTTCATTACCAGGAGCAAACGTAGCGATCAAAGGATCATCTACAGCAACTTCTACAGATTTTGATGGTAAATTTACAATTACATCACCATCAAACACAGGAGAACTTGTTATCTCTTTCTTAGGGTACAACGTTCAAACTGTGAAATTTAATGTATCAAATGGTGCAACTACAAACCTAGGAACAATCGTTCTAGTTTCTGATTCTAATGAATTAGGAGAGATTGTTGTAATGGGTAAAGGAATTATTGACTTAGCGAAAGACAGAAAAACGCCTATCGCTGTTTCTACAATTAAAGCTGCTGATATCCAAGCAAAAATTGGTACTGCTGACGTTACTCAAACAATGGTAAATACACCATCTGTATACGTTGCAGGACAAGCAGGAGGTTACGGTGATTCTAGAGTAAACGTTCGTGGATTTGCTCAAGATAATACCGCTTTCTTATTGAACGGTCAACCAATCAACGGAATGGAAGATGGTAAAATGTACTGGTCAAACTGGTCTGGTATGTCTGACATTGCAAATGCTATCCAAATTCAAAGAGGTTTAGGATCATCTAAATTAGCAATTTCTTCTGTTGGAGGTACTGTTAACTTTATTACAAGAGCTACTGAAAAACAAGAAGGTGGTTTTGTTTCATTAGGTGTTGCTAATGACAATTATTTCAAAACTACTGCAACATACAATACAGGTGTGAATGCAAAAGGATGGGGAACAAGTGTTATGCTTTCTCACTGGCAAGGTGATGGTTACAATGATGGAACAAGAGGTGAAGGTCAAACTTACTTCGTTTCTGTTGGATACAAAGCTAACGACAAACACAGCTTCAACTTCTTATTGACTGGAGCTCCACAATGGCACGACCAAAACTTTACAAAATCTATCGATAGTTATTTAAAATACGGAAGAAAGTATAACAATAACTGGGGAACTCAAGGAGGAGAATACAAATCTGAGAGAACTAACTACTACCACAAACCAGTTGCTAACTTAAACTGGGATTACGATATCAGCGACAAAACACAACTTTCTACTGTATTATACGGATCTTGGGGACGTGGTGGAGGAACTGGAAACTACGGTACTAAACCAGCCACTCCAGCAGGAGGTCAAATTAACTTTGATGGAATCCTTGCTAGCAATCAAGCTATCGTTAATGGTACAGGAAATGCTGATGGTAGAAGTACAAACGGAGCTTACGTAATCAGAGCTAGTGTTAACAACCACGCTTGGTACGGTTTAGTTTCTAACTTGAAAAATCAACTTACTGACAATTTAGCTTTAAATGTTGGTCTTGATTTAAGAACTTACAAAGGAACACACTTCAGACAAGTTTCTGATTTCATGGGATTATCAAGCTGGACAGATACAAGAAATCTTAAAGATGGTAATAGTAACCCAAGTGGTACAATGAAAAGCAATTACGTTACTCAAATGGGAAGAGCTTTACCTTGGCCAGCAACTTTCAACACAATCGGTGAAGATCAAAGAATTGATTACGATTACGGAGAAACTATTTCTTACGGAGGTGTATTTAGCCAATTAGAGTATTCTAATGATAGCTTCTCTGCATTCTTCCAAGGATCTCTTTCTAACCAATCTCACCAAAGAGAAGACAGATTTGATTATTTACCACAAAATCAAAAATCTGAAAAAGTTAACAATGTAGGATACAACGTTAAAGCTGGTACTAGCTACAAATTTGCTGAAAACCACAGTATTTATGCAAATGCAGGTTACTACAGCCGTCAGCCATACCACGACAATATCTATTTGAACTTTACTAATGCGGTAAACCCATTAACATCGAACGAAAAAATACTTGGTCTTGAAGCTGGTTACACTTTTACTTCAAAATTCGTATCTGCAAGTTTAAATGCTTACAGAACATCTTGGAAAGACAGAGTTACAACTACATCTACTACTGCTACAGCAGCTGATGTTACTAAATACCCATCTTTAACATTAGGTGATATTATTTACAGAACTAATGAAGGTGTTGAGCAAGTTCACAACGGTATCGAGTTAGATTTTACTGCAAAACCAATTCAAGCTCTTAGCTTAACAGGATTCTTATCTGTTGGTGACTGGCAATACAAAGGTAACGTAGTTACTACAACAAGAGACGAAAGTTTATCTACTTTAGACAGAGCACAACAAGATGTTGATGGTGGAAAAGTAGGAGATGCTGCTCAAGTAACTTACGGTTTAGGATTCAGATATGAAATCGTTAAAAACCTTTCTATCGATTCTGACTGGAGATACTATGACAAATTATATTCTAACGTTGGTGCTGTAAAAAATAACTTAGAGTTACCAAGTTATGATCTAGTTGATGCAGGTATCTCATACAAATTGTTTATCGGTAAAGGAAAACACGATTCAATCGGTTTCAGATTTAACGTAAACAACGTATTTGATGAAGTTTATCTTTCTGAGTTAACTACAGCTACTGCTACAACAGCAACTTCAACTAACTACAAAGGAATCAATGTTGCAAATACAGGATTCTTTGGTTTAGGAAGAACTTGGAACTTTAGCTTACGTTACAACTTCTAATAAGAACCATAATAAATAATAAAAACGGCATTGACTTTTAAGTTTAATGCCGTTTTTTTATAGCCTTTTTTGTTATATTTGTTTCAAACAAAAAACACCGTTTATGTATAATTTTCTACAAAAATTCCACTCTGGATGGGCTTATTTGGCATTACTGCTTTTGCTTGTTGCAGTTGTCAATGCAATCATCGGAGTAACATCAAAAAAAGAGTTTACAGCTAAAGACCGTAAAATTGCTTTATTTGCTTTAATTGGTACTCATACGCAGTTATTAATTGGTTTAATACTATATTTTGTTTCTGCAAGAGGTTTTGCGGTATTAGGACAAATGTCTAATGCAGAATTAAGATTAACCTCTTTAGAACACCCACTAATTAACCTTATTGCCATTGTCCTAATTACAATTGGATGGTCTAAACATAAAAAATTGATTAATAGCGAAGCTAAATTCAAAACCTTTGCTATATTTTACGGTTTAGGATTATTACTTATTTTGAGTAGAATTCCGTGGAACCTTTGGTTCTAGAAAATACCAATTAAAAGCCCTTCCTACGGGGCTTTTTTTATCTCGGCATATTATTTGTACAAACTCCCCCAAGTCTGAAAAAAAATAACCCATGAGAAATAAAAAAAACATTTTATTCGCCACAATCGCTTTCACTTTAATTAGCGGCTTTAGCTATGTCATAAGCCAGACCAAACCTACAACAGACCCAAAAATCTCTCAAGACACTGTTAAAAATGTAAGACCAGCTTTAATTCCGCTGCCAGTGGATTCTGTTTTTACTGATAAAGGATTAAAACTTAAACCATACAAAAAAAACGCACATGCCTCCTACTACGCAGATCGTTTTAATGGAAAAAGAACCGCTAACGGAAGCAGATTTAACAACAACAGCTACACTGCAGCTCACAAAAAACTTCCTTTCGGAACGAGAGTCAAAGTAACCAACGAAGCAAACGGAAAGTTTGTTATTGTAAAAATTACCGATCGCGGTCCGTTTGTAAAAACACGCGAGATCGATTTATCTAAAAGAGCTTTTATGGACATTACCAAAAGTAAAGGTGCCGGAGCAATGAAAGTAACAATCGAAACTATAGTAGAATAAAAAAATCCCGCTTTGAAAGCGGGATTTTTATTTAAACAAATTTTCTAATACTCATCGCGATTCCAGTATGAATCCCTTCGTGATAATTATTAAAATCTAAAGCGTCTTGCACATTTCGAAGCGTGAATCCCATGCTGGTTGTGTATTCGTTATAATCAACAAAAAGACCGCTTTCAAAATCATTTTTTGTTTTTTCTAAAGTTGTAGAAAGCAATGCTCTGATTTCATCTACTTCTTCCTGAGAAACATCCCCTTCTGGTTTTGTTCCTTTTTTATATTTCCCAATAAAATCTTCTGAAACCATAGTTGGTAAACCAGATAATTTATAAACCAAAACTTGTTGTGAAGAAATACAATGTCCGATATTCCAAATCAAATTATTACTGAATCCTGGCGGAATTTTATTTAATTGTTCTAAGGAATGACCATCTAAAATTTTCAAAAGGATTTCTCTAATGGTTTTGTGCACTTCAAAAACTGAACTCATAATTTTATTTTTTTTCTAAAATTAATCATTTTTAAGTTTCAAATGATTTTTCTTTGTAGTCTAATAAAATTCAAAATCATGGACAAAATATACTACTTAGCCTCTTGCGATACGTGTAGAAAAATCATTAAAAGTTTACCAGAAAACAATTTGGTTTTTCAGGACATCAGACAAGATCCAATTACAGAAGAACAGCTTGAAGAAATGTATAAACTTTCTGGAAGTTACGAAGCATTATTCAGCAAAAAAGCACAATTGTATAAATCAATGGGTTTAAAAGACAAATCTTTGACTGAAGACGACTTTAAAAAATACATTTTAGAGCATTACACGTTCTTAAGTCGCCCGGTTTTTATTATTGATGGCAAAATATATATCGGCAACAGCCAAAAAAATGTAGCCGAAGTTATAAAAGCATTATCGTAAGAATTATATTAAATTAGCTGTACGAAACTGATTTACAATTTACAACACAAAGCAGCAAACTTTTAATTATCTTTGCGCCTTTATACTCAATTCTATGATACAATCTATGACAGGGTTTGGCAAAGCTTCTTTGCAATTGCCTACAAAAAAAATTACGGTCGAAGTAAAATCTCTAAACAGTAAAGGTTTAGATCTAAACGTAAGAATGCCGTCGCTTTACCGCGAAATGGAATTAGGGTTACGTACTCAGATTTCGACTAAATTAGAAAGAGGAAAAATTGATTTTGCGATTTACATCGAAAACACCGCAGAACAAACTTCTACTAAAGTAAATGTACCTGTCGTAAAATATTATATCGCGCAGTTAAAAGAAGTAAACCCTGATGCAGATGAAACTGAATTGATGAAAATGGCTGTTCGTATGCCAGATACATTAAAAACAGAACGTGAAGAAATTGACGAAGATGATTGGGACCAGATTCAGGTAATTATTGATGAAGCGCTTCAAAATATCTTAAATTTCAGAAAAGACGAAGGCGAATCTTTAGAAAAAGAATTCAACTTAAGAATTGGAAATATTCGCCAGTATATGAATGATACGTTGGCTCTAGATCCTGAACGCATTCAAGCCATTAAAGACCGTTTACAAAATGCCATTTCAGAATTGCAGGTTAATGTAGATGAAAATCGCTTTGAACAGGAACTAATCTATTATTTAGAGAAATTAGATATTACGGAGGAAAAAGTACGTTTAGGAAACCATTTGGATTATTTTCTTGAAACTTTAAACGGTTCTGAAGCCAACGGTAGAAAACTTGGTTTTATCACTCAAGAAATGGGACGCGAAATCAATACCATGGGTTCAAAATCGAATCATGCGCAAATGCAGAAATTGGTTGTTATGATGAAAGATGAATTGGAGAAGATAAAAGAGCAAGTATTAAATGTTCTTTAAACATGAGGTTTTATTTCATTTTTTTCTTTTTCATAATTTTCAATTGTTTTGGTCAAGAACTATCTGAAATAAATAAAGTTTTAGAAATATCAGATACTTTAGAACATAAACAAGAAATTCGCATTTACAAAGATTATTCGATTACCAATAGTATCAATATTCTTAGAATGTTTGATGAGGGAGAAAACAATTGGAAAGTCATTATTTATTATTATGCTAAAAGTATACCTCAGGTAACAAAAATTGACGTATTCAATTTCCCAAAAGAGAATATTGGAAAGTTAAGACCTAAAGATGCAGAATTAATTTGGCTTAATTTACTGATTACAAATATCGAATTTCTTCCGAGTATGGAATCCATAAGATATAAATTTGGCAAACCAAAAATTGATTCAGATAGGGGTGAAAGAGTAATCTCTACATCAAAAAATTATGTTTTAGATGGAGTCGGATACAAAGTGTATGTTAGAAACGGAAAGAATACAAACAATTTTTCTTTCGATAATCCAAAATCATATTTAAAATATTACCCAACAGTCGATGAATTAATTTCATATAATGAATTACTATCTGTTCTAGAAAAAGAATTTAGCTTTTAAAGACAGATCACACATAAACACACAATGAACAAAGGAAAATTAATTGTTTTTTCGGCACCATCAGGATCAGGAAAAACAACTATCGTAAAACATTTACTAGGTCAGGAAGATTTAAATTTAGAATTTTCAATCTCGGCTGCATCTCGTGATCCTCGCGGGGAAGAAATTAACGGAAAAGATTATTATTTTATTTCGTTAGAAGAATTCAAAAAACACATTAAAGCCGAAGATTTCTTGGAATGGGAAGAAGTTTACCGCGATAACTTTTACGGTACTTTAAAATCGGAGATTGAAAGAATCTGGGCTTTAGGAAAAAATGTGATTTTTGACATTGATGTTGCCGGCGGACTTCGTATTAAACACAAATTTCCTGAACAAACTTTAGCCGTTTTTGTTAAACCACCAAGTGTTGACGAATTGAAACGCAGATTGAAAGAACGTTCTACTGAAAGTGAAGACAAGATTAATATGCGTATTGCAAAAGCTTCTGTAGAGTTGGCAACTGCTCCACAATTTGATGTCATTATCAAAAACTATGATTTGTCTGTAGCTTTAGAAGAAGCACATCAGTTAGTGAAAGATTTCGTTTCTAAATAGTGATTAGCGCATAGTAATTAGTCATTAGCTTAAAAAATAAGTATGATAAAGTCTTATAAAGATTTATTGGTTTGGCAAAAAGGAATTAAAATAGTTTCTTTAGTTTATCAGTTAGTAAGATCATTTCCTCAAGAAGAATTATACGCGTTAACAAGTCAGTTAAAAAGAGCTTGTGTATCTATTCCATCAAATATTGCTGAAGGTTATGGACGAAATACCGATAAATCTTTTAGTCATTTTCTAAATATATCACGAGGTTCATTATTCGAAATTGAGACTCAATTACTAATTGCAAATGATCTAGGCTTTATAAACGATCAAAGTCTTTACAAAGAAATTTTAATTCAAATTGAAGAAGAATCAAAAATGATTAATGCCTTTTCAAAAACACTAAAAGACTAATCACTTTTTACTAATTACTAGTTACTCTTTACTAATCACTTTTTACTAGTTACTACAACTATGAAAATAGGTCTTTATTTCGGAACTTATAATCCAATTCATGTTGGTCATTTAATCATTGCCAATCACATGGCAGAATATGCCGATTTAGATCAGATTTGGATGGTGGTTACACCTCATAATCCGTTAAAGAAAAAATCGACTTTATTAGACGATCAGCAACGTCTTCAAATGGTTTTTCTGGCAACAGAAGATTATCCGAAGATAAAACCGTCTGATATCGAATTTAAATTACCTCAGCCGAGTTATACCGTTATTACACTCGCTCATTTACAAGATAAGTATCCAACTCATGAGTTTTCATTAATTATGGGCGAAGACAATCTAAAAACGCTTCACAAATGGAAAAACTATGAAGTAATTCTAGATAATCATGATATTTATGTGTATCCGAGAATTTCTGACGAACCTGAAAATGTAGAATTAAAATCGCATCCAAAAATTCATGTTATCGATGCGCCGATTGTAGAGATTTCTTCGACCTTTATTCGAAATAATATTAAAGAAGGAAAAAATATTCAGCCTTTACTTCCTCCGAAGGTTTGGGAATATATTGATCACAATAATTTTTATAAGAAGTAAAAAAAATGAATTGCCTCCAGTTTTAACTGGAGGTTTTTTTATTTTCAATAATAAATGGCTTTAGCCAAAATTGCAATGGTTGGCTTAAAGCCTATATTAAAATCAATATTTTACCTCCAGTTAAAACTGGAGGCAATCATCCAAATTATACGCAATCTTGTCATTCCGAGGAACGAGGAATCACACTAGAATTTCCGCACAGGAATTTCTCAACCTTTGTAGAGTTTCTTGTGTGATTCCTCATTCCTCGGAATGACAAACTGAACGCAAAAAACAAATCATAAAAAAAGCCTGATTTTAAAATTCAGGCTTTCTATTATAATTAAGCTTCAATGCTTACTTCGCTTTTTACTCTTGTTCTGATTTCACTCAGCGATTGATCAACTAAAAGTTTTCCATCTCTAAAAACTTCCTTCAATTCGCCTTGTTTTTCTTCTTCCCAAGAAACATTATCAGTTAAATGATACTTTCCGTCGATTAAATCGATTTTCATTAATCCTTTAGCCGATTTTTTAGTTCCGTCATCTGTAATTGGATCTTTGAAAATTGCTCTTCCCTCTCCGTTTACTTCTCCGTAAGTTGCTTTCATCGCAAATCCAAAAGTATCTCTGGTGTTGTATTGATAAGTAAAAGATCCGATACCTAAAACAACGTTTGTAGAAGCAAATCCTTTTTCTTTTAATCTTTCACAGATTTGAGTTGCTCTTGCTACTGTAATACTGTCTCCATAAATCGCTCCAATTTGCGGAACCAATTCTTTGAATCCTTTAGCATTTGTAGTTCCGCCAAAAACATCCCAAAGCAATTCGATTACCCCTTTTTTCTCTTGTTCTGTTTTTCCGTTTGGATTTCCACAGATAATATCAACTGGATCGCCACTGTCAGGACGAATTACGACTTTACCTTCTCTAGAAACAATTTCTTCTTTTAATCTTGGAAGATAATCCGTTAGAACTTTCCATAAATCCCAAGTATCAGAAACGATAGAAACAATTCCTTTTGGATAAACTTCAGTAATTAATCTTTTGAAAGTTTCGCATTCCCCTTCTGTCGTTCCCATACACATCACAGAATGTTCTGTCGCCGCAACTGAACCCGCAACCAATTCTTGGTCTGAATTAGCATTGTAATATTCTTCTAAGAAATCAATTGCCGGAATGGTATCAGATCCTGTAAAACTTAATAAATGTCCAGCTGCAGAAGTCAAAGCTGCTTCGATTCCGCCCATTCCTCTCATCGAGAAATCGTGTGCTTGCCAATCTACAAATTCAGGAACAGAAGAAGTTTCTGCTGCATATTTGTCTAAAACTTTTCTATATTCTTTTGCAATTGTGGCTGAGTTACAAGGCAACCAAACTACCGCAGAAAGTAAAGTTTCGAAATAATTCGTCAACCAAAAAAATTCTGGAATTGTATTGTACATTGTAAACATTGGAACTCGCAACGGAACGCTTGCTCCTTCTGGCAAAGCTTTAAACACCATCGGAATATATCCTAAATCGTGTAAATCTTCGATATGTTTAATTCCGACAAGGTTTTCACCTAAATAATTATTAATTCTGCGAGAATACTTTTTAATAACTTCTTCTTTTGGTTTCTTGAAGAATTCTTCTTCGAAGTCGTGAATGATATATTTTTTGATGAAATACTGTAATCCGAAAAAGATTACTTCATCAACAGTTTCAATTCTTGATTTTCTTGGTGTCCAGTTAGAATATACAATTGTAGTTCCGTCTGGGTATTGTCTTCTGTGGTCAACTTTGTAACCGTCGGTTAATAGTAGTGGGTTCATATTATCTATAATTTTTACACTTTATAATAATTTTTGAAATTTAATCTTTTTTTAGAAATCATAAACGGTGACTTCAATATTATTACCAGAAAGCGTTTCGAGAATAATAGGTTCAATCATTTCCCATTTTCCACCAGCTAATCCACATCCAATTCGAGGCATGTGAACTGATGCTTTGTTTGTTTTTGCAAAATCAGAAACAGCTTCTAATCCTTCTTCAATCGCATGGTATCGAATCGGAGCACCACCGTTTTCATCTTTATTGATTTTATGCTGGCCTATTAAATTCGCCACCCATAAATCTTCTTCAACCTGAACAAACTGCACTTTTCCTAATTCAAAATCGTTTTTAGATTTGAACCATTCACGATATTGCTTTTCTGGTGTTTTCCATCTTTTTGAAATTGCCATTACGAATCCTTTTCCCCATCCGCCAACATCATTGCAAACGTGAACGATTATCTTATTTTCTGATCCTTCAGGAGATGTTGCATCGCCTTTTATATATTGAATGTCTTTCATTTTTATAATTTATTTTAATCAAACCTTTCTAACAGAAAAACTAAAGAATGTTTTTATAAATCTGATAATTTTCATCATCAAAACATACAAACAGCACTTTTTCTATTTCTGAAATTCTTTCAAAATCCTTTACAGCTTTTACCGCAATTTCAGCTGCTTTATCTTTCGGAAAATGATAAATTCCTGTACTGATATTTGGAAAAGCAATCGTTTTGATTCCATTTTCTACAGCGAGATTTAAACTGTTTTTGTAACAATCCGCGAGCAATTTTGATTTTTCTTCTTTGTCACCATTCCAAACTGGCCCAACCGTATGAATAACATATTGAGAAGGAAGATTGCCAGCTGTGGTAATTACAGCTTCGCCTGTTTTACATCCTCCTTGCTTATTTCTAATTTGGACACATTCATCTAAAATTGCTTTACCTCCTTTTCGATGAATCGCTCCATCTACACCACCGCCTCCAAGCAAAGAAGTATTCGCTGCATTTACTATTGCATCAACCTCAACTTCTGTTATATCTGCTTTTAATAATTCTAAAATCATTTTCTAAAACTATCTAATTTGTCATTAAGTTCTTTGTTTTCACTTTTCAAAGAATGGTCTGTAAAATGAACATTTATAATCTGAATTCCGTTGACTATATTAGAATTAAAATCAAACAAATCTTCAGAAGGAATCCAAAGTTCATTATGGTTTTTATCGCCAACATTTTGAATTTCGTATTTTTCTAAAAAATCTGTTTTCACTTCAAAAGCAGTTACAATTCCAATAAATCCCGAAAACTCATCAACAGTATTCCATTCAAAAGCAATTTGATCTGCATATTGCTGATTCGTTACTGGATAAAAAATAGGTTGCCATTCTAACCTCGGTGGAAAAGCATTGTAACCCAACTCCGCAATTAATTCCATTTCTTTTAATCCAACTGGGCGATATAATCTTGTTGTTTTCATATTCATTTTATCTCAATTCATCCCTAACTTCCATCAAAGCAAAACCTAAGAGATTCAATCCTTTCCAGGCTTCTGGCTTTAGAACATCTTTATGATCTTCTGCCATTCCGATTCCCCAAATTGGATCGACTGGACTTGCTTCGACAATAACTCGTTCTTTTGTGTTTAATAAAAAAGTCTTCAAATCAACATTTTGACTGAATTTGTGAAAGTTTCCTTGTTTTACAATTTCATATCGGTTTTCTAACCAAACCGTATCAACATAATTTTTGACTTCTCTACCGAATTTTTTGGCTTCTGCAGGAGAATTAGCTTCAAGGATTTTTTCTAAAATTTCCTGATCGTTGAATAATTCTGCTTTCTTCGCCATCATCCAATGTTCAGCAGTTTTGTAAGTTACTTTATCAACTTTAAAAGAACTTAACCACCATTGGCTGAAACAAGTTTTAATAACTGTTCCGTCTTTACTCGGTTGGTGTCCCCAGAAGAATATAAATTTACTTTCTGGAGTTATGGTATCTATATTGTATTTCATTTTTTCTAGTTATTGAAACAAAGAAGTTATGTTTTTGAAATCTTTTGAATCGGCTGAAAATGACCCGTAGATTTCATTGAATTCTGTTGTGAGACTTTCGAACTCATAATCTTGCTCCAGCTGATCCATACAAGTTACAACCAAATTTCGTTTTGCCATTGGGCTGTAAGCTGCATCGAGTTTTAGAGCATAATTTAGAAGTTCGTAATTCAGAGTTCCAAAACGTAAACGTTTTTGGTATTCGTTAAAAACACAGGTTTCTTCTTCGTTGTTTTTTAATTTAATTTCTCCTTCGTTCGCCATCCAGCCGTGTCCGTGGCGGGTTGAATAACTTCTGGTTACGTAATAAACGGCTACATCTTCAATCTTCAGTTTATTACAAATTTCGATTGCATTTTTTGAAGTCGTATTGGCATACGTTACATTCGGAAAAACGCCGTGATCCATGTCAAGCAGAATTCCTTGACTGCCTTCAAAAATGAGATTTTCGTATTTTGAAAGGAATGTATAATCAACAATATTCCATTGTATTTTATCAATTGCGTCCAGATATAGATTGATTTCTTCGTCGATTCCGCTTTCGTTTAAAAAACCATAGTAATAGGCAATTTGGTTTAGTTTTTCTAAAAGCATTTCGCGAGGCGCAATCAAATCGATGGCAAACAATTTGTACGGACCT
Source organism: Flavobacterium potami (assembly GCF_020026915.1). Taxonomy (GTDB): domain Bacteria; phylum Bacteroidota; class Bacteroidia; order Flavobacteriales; family Flavobacteriaceae; genus Flavobacterium; species Flavobacterium potami. The sequence continues at coordinate 272,014 of NZ_JAINUY010000008.1, forward strand.
TCATTTCTTTTCATGGTTGAACCAATGCCTTTTCCGCAGGTTCCGTTTTCGATGTTTCGCACATTTCCTCTGTTGTGCCAGACATCAAAAGGAGTGGTAACTTTTGCTAAAGGATGAATGTACAAATCCAGATTAGCGTTTTTTTCTTTTAATTCTTCTCTTTCGTTGTACAAAAAAAGCGGATGAATCGTACAGTGCTCACTGTAATAAGATGGAAGACCGCGAAGTGCTCCACTTGCAAAACTCGAATGAACGTGTTTTCTGTCGCCAATCATAACGGTGTGTGCCGCCTGCTGTCCTCCCGAAAAGCGAATAACTATAGATTCAGGGTTTTGTTTTGCCAGAAAATCTGTTGTTATGCCTTTTCCTTCATCACCAAATCCTAAACCTATAACTATTTTCGCTGTTTTCATTTTGTTGTTATTAATTTAAACACATAGAATCATAGCTTATTGAAACCTAAAAAAGGCGTTTCACTCATTTCAATTCACATAGTTACTATGTGTTAGAAACTAGTTTCTTTCCCTATTCTTTCACAAACAAAAGAAAAAATCTATGTTTCTATGTGTTTAAAATTTTAAAGCATCTCTATATTATCTAAACCACTATCACTTGTACCAGAAACTGGTATTGTTCCTAAACCAGAACCTTTATGTTTATCGCAGATGATCTTTTTGATTACGTTTGGAATTTCTCTGTGATCTTCGATAGACAAACAGTTTTGTCCCAGTAATTCTTTCCATTCAACATCGGCATTTATTGCTTGTCCTGAATGCAATACACTAATGTGATATACATCGTAACGTTTTTGCGCTTCTGCCAATAATTCAAGATGCGTATAAGTCTGTTGTCCCTGCCCCATAATTTCTTTAATTGCCGAAGCTGGAAGCGTTTTCAAACCTGGTTCATCACCTACTGTAAACAACAATCCTTTTTGTCCTCTTTTTTCGAAAGCATCCGTTTTGGTATGAAATGCTGCAAAATACCATGCTAAAAGATAACTTTCGCCAGCGTTTCCTCCGCCTCCACCTTCAATGTAGGTTCTTGTCAACCACATATCCAATTCTTCGTCACCAGATTCAAACTGTCCCACTTGAAGCGGATATCTATCGCATTCGTGATCTCCGATTCCTAAGAACAAAAGTGCCGGATCTGGAACACCGCCTTGAATAATTCCGCCCATTAATTTTGGAAGTCCGTCTTTGATCAATTCGTGTGGAATATGTCCCATACTTCCCGTAACATCCAATCCTAAAATAATCGGAACGGTGTTTGGATGAACATCAGAATCTCTTGCTTCTCTAAAAATCACTCCATTCGGATTCATAGATTCGTGAGCCATATGTAATGCATTCTGTGTAAATATCTCTGCAGCAGATTTGCTAGCGTAACCTACTTTTTTTGCTCTGCTTTCGCGAGCACCGAAATCATATCTTGTACCTCCCATGACTAATATTTTTTACCAAATAAATATTCAAATCTCTTTTTTGTAACTTCAAACTGGATGTTTAAATTTCTAATCGTCAACGAAAGTTCCATGTCTTTCTGAACAAAGGCTTCCGGCTGAAAATCGGCAAATGTCAAACTGTTTTTATCCAGTGGACTAATATCAATTAATCCTTCTTGTTCTCTTTCGAGTCTTTTGATTTTTAATTCGATGTCTTCGACTCTTCTTCTGTAAATTAATTCAGAATCTTCACCAATTACTTTGGCTCTGTCTTCTCTAATCTGATCATTGTTTCTTTTTAAAGACTCAATAAATCTTGGTTTTAAATCGTCGCTCATAATTTTTGGTTATTTTGTTTCAGGTTTTCTTTGTTTCATGTTTCAAGTTATTTGAACTAACTTGAAACTTAAAAACTTGAAACAGTTAATAGATTTTTTTAAGGTTTGCAAAACAACTTGAAACCTGAAACTTGAAACATTTTTAAACTAAAGCATCCAGCTTAATGACCTGAACGCTCTCTCCTTCAAAATCCTTAAAAGAGTTAGTTGTGAAAATGCCATCAAAACAGTTCAAAACTTCAAATCCTTTATTGAAAATTCCGTGGCTTACTGCTAAATATAATTTCCCGGCGTTTTTCTTTTTTAATTCTTCAGCCAATCCTACGAAAGTTCCTCCTCCGTCGCAGATATCATCTACAATTAAACAATCCATTCCTTGCAAATCATCGTTGTAAACTTTAAAACCAGATAATTTTCCCGTTTTTACATCTCGGCTTTTACTGCATTCTACAACCTCAACACCACCTAAAAACTCAGATACTTTGTAGATTTTCTTTAAAGCGCCACCATCTGGAGAAATTAATTTTACGTTTTCACCAATTCTATTTAAAACTTCTTTGATAAAAGTATAGTTCGGAATTACAGTACTGTTATTCAATAAAGCCGGAGTAACTTCTGAGTGCGCATCAAAAACAAAAACTTTGTTCAATTGCATGGCATTGATAATGTCAGCATACACTTTTACAGATAAAGGCTCGCCAGGAATCATAACACGATCTTGTCTTGCAGCTGGAAAATACGGAATGAAAAGTTCGATGATTTTAACATCCATTCTTCTTAGCGCATCAACCGTAATACACAACAACCCTAAATCGTTGAATGAATTCAATCGGTGTGTAATAGTAACTTTTCTATTTGGATCAAAATCTGGTGCGATTTTGATGTGTGGTTCTCCTCCAGAGAAAGTAAAACTTTGAAATTTGATTTCTTCCTGATTTTGAAATGGAGCGAATTTTGGGTCGAGATTTAGTATCATAGTGTTGCAGTTTGCGTTAATTATACGCAAATGTAGAATTTAATTTTGAATAAACAATTTATTTTGTGTAAAAATTACGCAAACTTTATTTCGAAGTGAAAGCCTTTATCAATTAATTCATTGTATTTCAGTTTGTTGAACTTAAATAATTTCGCAGGTCTTCCGCTTCTTATTGGAGAAAAATTATCGGTTTCTTCTAAAAAACCATAACTCAGTATTTTTTTTCTGAAGTTTCTACGATCGATTTCTTTTTCTAAAATCGTACAATAAAGGTTTTCAAGATCTGAGAATAAAAACTCATCCGGAAGTAAATCGAAGCCAATTGGTTCGTATGTTAGTTTCGCTTTTAGTCTTTCTATTCCTTTCTTTAAAATCAAATTATGATCGAAAGCAAGAGGCGGAATTTCGTCAATTTTAAACCATTGAACTCTTTCTGCATCTGTATCCGCTTTAATTTCTAAGTTAGAAGCATCGACCAAAGCATAATAAGCCACAGAAATAACACGGTTTCTGGAATCTCTACGAATATCATCACCAAAAGTGTAAAGCTGTTCCATAAAGGTAAGTTCAACATTAGTTTCTTCACGTAATTCGCGAATTACAGCCTCACTTAAAGGTTCATCATCTTTAACCAAACCGCCAGGCAAAGCCCAATATTTATCAGAAGATCCGAATTGTTGTTCAATCAATAAAACATATAAATCATTACTTTTGTAACCAAAAACAATAGCATCTACAGCAATTCTAATATTTTGCAAATTTTCCATATTAAAAGTCATATCCAACAAATATAAAGAAAGAGAGCCAATTTTATAATCTATTACTATAGCAATAAAATTATAAAATTGGCTCTCTTTTTAAATGTTTTTTTAGTTTATCGAAAGTGTTCTTTGTGGTGTTAACTCGCAAATACTACCATCTTTTTTAATTTTAGCCTGAACCTTAACAGTATAACTTCCTGAAGTTGCATACGTATGAGATACTTCGCTACCAGCCACGGAAGGTGCGCCGTCGCCGAATGTCCAAATAATTGCTTCTATAGTTCCGTTGCCTGCATAGTTAAACGAATAATTAACTTTCTTAGAATTATCAGGATCTACATTATGATCAATTTTAACTAAAACCGATTCTCCAGTGCAATCAACCATAGATTCTAACTCTTTACTACATGAATTGCTTGTAAAAGCAAGAACAATTAATACCAAAATTGTGGCAATCTTTTTCATAATTAAAAATCTTTAGAAATTTATATATCAAAGTTACCCCTTTAAAAACCAAAGCGATATGATTTAAATCATAATACAGCAAATAGATTAAAAACAAAAAAAGAGCCAATTTCACATTGCAAAATTGGCTCTTAATTTTTTTTGTACTGTTCTAATTTATCGTAACAGGCCTTTTAATAATAGAAGTACATTCTGCTCCATTTACTTTAACCGTTATTTCAGCAGATGCATCATAAGTTCCAGCTGCAGTGTAAGTATGTGTCACAGTCTCTCCGGTACCAGTTTTTCCGTCTCCGAAGTTCCATTTTACCGCGGTTAAAGTTCCTGTTCCGCTATATGTGGCAGAATAATTCATTAACTTAGGATTAGTGGCATCTGTAGAATTATGCACTTTCATATAAATTTGTTCCGCTAAACAATTGATGATCTCCTCGTCATCCTTTTTACTGCAAGAGTTACTGGCATAAAGCACCAGAGCAAACATCAGAATTGTAACAATTTTTTTCATAACTGGAAATTTAGTGGTATATATCTCAAAGATAGTTTTTTAAAATATAAGCAACGAATATTCTTATTTTTTTTTAATCTTTTGACCGAAAAAAGCTTTCATTATAGGCGATTACCAAAAAACAATTTTAATTCTTTAGCAATGATTTCAAAAAATGAGTTTGTATTGTTGTTTTTTGCCGTCAATAAATACACAAATTCTTCTGGAACATGAAAACTATTCCAAACCAACTGTAATTTGTTCTTTTTGATGAAATTCCTTGCGTTGCAATTCCACGTTGCAGCAATTCCTTCATTTTTAGACAAAAGTCTCAACATTTCATTTTCTGATGGAATAATATAATTGGGAACCATCGACGGTCTTTTTTTATTGAAAGCATGTAGCCAAAATAATTTTATGTGCGGAATTCTGGCATCGTGGCTATACCACTTTTGGGCATTGAGCCATTGTTCGATCTCAGTAAAATTATCTGATTTTAATTTTTGGCGGAATTCGGATATATCTAAACTTGTTGGAGCAACGAGAATCAATTTAATTTTTCCAACAATTTCATAAGCGGTATCAAAAGTATCGAACCTTTTAGTTGTGATAGCGAAATCTAATTTTTTAGCGTCTACCAAAGCAAAAAGTTCATCATTTTCTGCGAAAGTAAAATCGATCAAATCAAATTTTGCAATTAACAAATCTCCTATGCAATCGAATAGATGTCTAGAAACGCCGACCGAGATTAATCTGTTGGCATCTTCGGCTTTGGTTCTAAAGCTAGTTTCTACATTTTCAAGCCTTTCCAATGCATCTATTATCAAATTATTCAGTAACTTAGCGTATTCGGTTGGCTCAACTCCTTTCGATTTCCGATTAAACAATTTATTCCCCACGTGTGCTTCAAGCATTGAAATCTGCTGACTAACCGCAGGCTGACTCATAAATAATTCCTTCGCAGCCACTGAAAAATTACCGTTTTTGTAAACTGCTTTAAAAGTTCTGTACCATTCTAGATTTACCATGATATAAATATATTTATAACAAACATAGTTTATTTTATTTTTACTGATATCACATAAGCTGTAAATTTGTTCAAAATTTAATATTTATGAAGAAAATAGCACTATTCGCAATAACTGCATTTACAGCCATTAGCTTTTCTGCTGAGGCTCAAAAATCAAACAAGAAGAAGATGAAAAAAGTATTATTTGTTGTTACCAGCAACGATAAGTTAGGTAACACTGGAGAAAAAACAGGATTTTGGTCAGAAGAGTTTGCTGCACCGTATTATGAATTATTAGATCAAGGAGTAGAAATTACAATTGCGTCTCCACTTGGAGGTCAACCGCCGATTGATCCAAAAAGTGCCGATCCAGCTTCGGCAACAGAAGATACCAAACGTTTTGACGCTGATCAGGTTTTACAAGAAAAATTAAAAAACACTTTAAAGCTATCGACAGTTAATCAAAAAGATTATGATGCTGTTTTTTATCCAGGCGGTCACGGTCCGCTTTGGGATTTAGTAGAAGATAGAAGTTCTATTGCTTTAATCGAATCTTTCTACACGCATAAAAAACCAGTAGCTTTTGTTTGTCACGCTCCAGCGGTTCTGAAAAACGTAAAAGTAAACGGAGAATATTTAGTAAAAGGCAAAAAAATAACTGGTTTTACAAACGAGGAAGAAGAAGCTGTTGGATTGACAAAAGTAGTTCCGTTTTTATTAGAAGATGCTTTAGCTTCAAACGGTGGAATTTTTTCTAAAGGACCAAATTGGCAACCTTATGCAGTAGCTGATGGACTTTTAATTACGGGTCAAAACCCAGCTTCGTCTAAATTGGTAGCGGCAAAATTGTTGCAAGAATTGAAGTAAAAAAGATACTAAGATTCTGAGTTGCTAAGATGCTAAGTTTTTACTTAGAAACTCAGAATCTAAAAAATTAAATAAAAATATGATGATAATTTGCTGAAGAAATAAGTTCAATTCAAGAAAACTTAGAATCTTAGCAACTCAGAATCTCAGAAACTTAAATAAAAAATGATGATAATTTGCTGAAGAAATAAGTTCAATTCAAGAAAACTTAGAATCTTAGCAACTCAGAATCTCAGAAACTTAAATAAAAAATGATGATAATTTGCTGAAGAAATAAGTTCAATTCAGGAAAACTTAGAATCTTAGCAACTCAGAATCTCAGAAACTTAAATAAAAAATGATGATAATTTGCTAAAGAAATAAGTTCAATTCAAGAAAACTTAGAATCTTAGCAACTCAGAATCTCAGAAACTTAAATAAAAAATGATAAACTTTGAATTATACAATCCGACGAATTTAATCTTCGGAAAAGGACAAATTGAAAAACTTTCGACTTTAGTGCCAAAAAATGCTAAAATACTTTTGGCTTATGGCGGTGGAAGTATTTTTAAAAACGGAATTTACGATCAAGTAATCAACAATTTGAAAGGTTTTGAAATTGTGGAATTTGGTGGAATTGAGCCAAATCCAAGATTTGAAACTTTAATGAAAGCCGTTGATGTTATAAAAGCAGAAAAAATTGATTTTATTCTGGCTGTTGGCGGTGGATCTGTAATTGATGGGGTGAAATTTATTTCAGCTGCTGTGAATTTCGAAGGAAACCCATTAGATATTCTTCAAAAAAGAATTTTGATTAAAGAAAACGCTTTGCCTTTCGGAACTGTTTTGACGCTGCCAGCAACAGGAAGCGAGATGAACTCTGGATATGTTGTTACAATTGAAGCAACTCAAGAGAAATTATCTTCTGGTGGAAGTGGTTTGTTTCCTCAATTCTCAATTTGTGATCCAACTGTAATTGCTTCTTTACCAAAAAGACAACTTGAAAATGGTGTTGTGGATGCTTACACACACGTTATGGAACAATATTTAACGTATCCTACAGATGCTTTTCTTCAAGATAGAATTGCAGAAGGAATTCTACAGACTTTAATTGAAGTTGGCCCAGGAGTTGTAAAAAATCCAACCGATTATACTTTGGCCTCTAATTTTATGTGGAGCTGTACAATGGCATTAAACGGATTGATTCAAAAAGGTGTTCCAAGCGATTGGGCAACACATATGATTGGTCACGAATTAACAGCTTTATACGAAATTGATCACGCTAGAACTTTAGCGATTATCAGTCCCAGTTTGTATACCGTAATGTTCGAAACTAAAAAAGCAAAACTGGCGCAATACGGAAGAAGAATCTTCAATTTAACTGGTTCTGATGATGAAGTGGCAAAAGAAGCAATCAACAAAACAGTGGAGTTTTTCCATACCATGGGCATGGACACGAAACTTTCTCAATACACAAAAGACTACTCTAATACAGCAGATTTTATCGTAAAACGTTTTGACGAAAGAGGCTGGAAAGGTTTAGGCGAAAAGCAATTGGTAACTTTAGATAAAGTAAAATCTATTGTTGAACTTTCTTATTAGTCGCAGTGTTCAGTCTGGGTTTACAGTCTCAGTTTACAGTCAGCGCTGAAAACTGCGACTGCGACTGAAAACTAAAAAGCGACTGAAAACTAAAAAAGGCGTTCTTATGAAAATAGGAACGCCTTTTTAAAATACTAAAACAAAACTAACTAACTCAATTCCTTGTAAATTCATTAAAATTCTAATTTATAAAGTGTTATAACGTAAGCCTTCAATTTTTATTGCGTTGTTGTAAAAAAATTATTTTCAGGGCAAAATCTCTTGGAAGTCATTGTAATTAAAGGCTTTTTTCAAATTTATTAAATGAGATTTTGCTTTATTAGCACATTATTAAGTACTTTTGTTTTAAATTAATAAAATAATGAGCGAAAAGTTAAAATTTGCAGTAATTGGAGGAGGAAGCTGGGCAACGGCAATTGCAAAAATGTTATGCGTTAATCTTTCCGAAATTGCCTGGTACATGCGTAATGATGCAGCTATCGAGCACATAGAGAAATACAAACACAATCCAAACTACTTAAGTTCGGTTGAATTTGACACCAAAAAACTCAAATTAACTAACAATATAAACGAAGCGATCGAATATGCAGACTATATCATTTTTGCAATTCCATCTGCTTTCTTAGATGCCGAATTAAAGAACATGACGGTTTCTTTGTCGGATAAAATTATTTTTTCTGCAATTAAGGGAATTGTTCCAGAAACAAGTTTAATTGTTGGCGAACATTTCCACATTCAATACGATATTCCATATTACAATATTGGTGTTATTACAGGACCTTGTCATGCAGAGGAAGTAGCGTTAGAAAGACTTTCGTACCTAACCATTGCGTGCGGAGATCCTGACAAAGCTAAAACTGTGGCTAAATCACTTTCAGGAAATTACATTAAAGCCAAAATTTCAGACGATATTATCGGAACAGAGTATGCAGCAATGCTGAAAAACATCTACTCTATCGCTGCCGGAATTGCACATGGTTTAGGTTATGGCGATAACTTTCAGTCTGTTTTGATGAGTAATGCGATTCGCGAAATGAAGAAATTCATTAGAAAAGTACATAAAATGAAACGTAACATTAATGACTCGGCTTATTTGGGCGATTTATTGGTTACAGGATATTCGGTTTTCTCAAGAAACAGAATGTTCGGAAATATGATTGGAAAAGGATACACCGTAAAAAGTGCCATGATGGAAATGAGTATGGTTGCAGAAGGTTATTATGCTACAAAAAGTGCTTATAAACTAAATCAAGGTTACGGTGCTAAAACGCCAATTATCGATGCTGTTTATGCAGTTTTGTATGATGGAAAAGATGCTAAAGGTGTTTTTAAGAAATTAACCGAATCTTTGGATTAATTTTTTTAGAGAATAGAAAATAGAATAAAGAGAATAGATATTTTTATCTTAAATATTTAAAGAGCTGGAATTACTTTTCCAGCTCTTTTTTTTATGGAAATAATTCAAAACAACTGAAGCAAACTTAAAAAATGCACTTCAATTAACAAGAAATAGTTTGCTTTGGAATACATCAAATCTACATCTCCTTAAAAAATTAATAGTCACTTATTCTTACAAAATTAAAAAAAGAACATTCTATTGTTTATCAATGACATACACTTCATTTTTAAAAGTAATTCAATACGATTTTCTCACAAATTAAGACAAGCACAATTTAACAACTCCCTTATTTTTCATTGCTTCGCAAAGAATTATTGATATTTTTGCATCACTATTTTTATTCGTTCTAATTAAAAACAGATGCGATTTATTACCTTTTTTTTATTATTTACTCAAGTAATTTTTGCTCAAAAAACAATTTCCGGTACCATTTTATCGAAGGAAACACGTACGTCATTGTCAGGCGTTTTTGTTCGTGATACCAAAACCGAAAACTGGGCTATCTCTGATAAAGACGGAAACTTTACTATAACAATTCCTTACTTTCAAGATATTGAGCTTCATTTTTCTATTCTTGGCAAAAAAGATGTTAATCAGACTTTAAAAAACGGGCAAAATACTATAACAGTTTATTTAGAAGACAATACGCTTTTCTTAAAAGAAGTTGTGGTTACGGCAGAAAAACAAAGGCAATATTCTGAGTTAACTTTAGGAAAAAATGCCATAAATAATGTTCAAGCTTTCTCTATAGACGATGTTTTGCAACAGCTTCCTGGACAGACAACTGCAGATTTCAATTTAAATCAATTTAAAACCATAACCTTTCGTACAGCATCTGATTTGACCTCTGCAAGAGGCGCTAAATCTTTCGGAACATCATTTGTAATAAATGACATTCCGATTTCGAACAACGAAAACATGCAGTCCTTAAATCCAAATGTAACAGGACCTTACGGTTATTTACGCCAAAATGCTTTTGCCGCATCCAATCAAAATGTATTTACTAATCCGAATTACGGCGTTGACTTAAGAGAAATTCCAACGAATACCATTGAAGAAATAAAGGTTATACAAGGAATTCCTTCTGCAAAATATGGAGATTTAACTTCCGGACTTGTTTTGATTACGACAAAAGTTGGTTATAGTCCGTATCGTGTTTCGGCTTCCATACGCGACGCAACTACAGAATTTAATTTAACGAAAGGAATAAAATTCAATTCTAATAATTCAATGAACATTGGATTCAATTATCTGGATTCTAAAACAGATCCGAGAAATAGCCTTTTAAGTTATCAAAGAGTCAATGGAAATCTTTCCTGGCAAACCAAGAATAGCACATCAAAAATTAAAAACACATTAAGCACCACATTTCGAACCAATCTTGATGATGCTAAAAAGGATCCAGATGATATTACAGATGCCGTCGTTAAAAATGATAAAAAAGGTATTTCTATCTCTGACAATTTTATGTGGAAACCTAATAATTTATGGATTGATGGTCTAAATCTAAATACTGGATTTTCGTACGATAAACAATTCTCCCGAAAAGAACAATGGATGAATAGATCGTTTACTGCCGCAACTAATTCTCTAGAAGAAGGCATTCATGAAGCGTATGTTCTTCCTTCTCAGTATACAAGTATTAGTACGGTAGAAGGCATTCCTATTTCTTCTTTTGCTAATATCGAAGTAACAAAAGCAATTACTAATAAAGCGCAGTGGGTGCACAGTTTGGTCTTTGGTTTGTCTGGAAGAACTAGTTCTAACAAAGGTGCAGGCAGGAAAAGTGGGGTCAGCGGATTACAAAATTTTTACACCATGGATAAGGGAGGAGATAATACGCTAGGCTATAGAGATTATGATTTTAACAGAACAAGAACCGAAAATCAATTATCAGCTTATCTTGAAGACCGAATCTATAAAAAATTTGAAGAGGACAAAGTTTTAAATATTGATTTTGGATTAAGATATGAAAATCAGTCTGGAAATGTATCATTGCAACCTCGTTTAAATTCTTCTTATTCGATAAATAAAACTTTCAGGTTTAGAGGTGGATTGGGTTTATCATCAAAAGCGCCATCATTGAATCAATTGTACACTGGAGAACGCTATATTGATCGATTAGTTGCAAACGGTATCTACAGTTATCCTGGCCTTTATCAAAAAGCATGGATTCAAACTATTATAACTCCTGGAGATAATTTCAATTTAAAACCTTCAAAATCATATCGAACAGAAGCCGGAATAGATATAAATCTTCCTTTTGCGAATGTTAATTTAACTGGATATTACAATAAATTGGTCAATGGATTTACTAGTCAACAGCTTCCTGTTTATAAAGAAGTGCCAAAAGTTGTGGTAAATATTGTTGGTGCTGAAATTCCAACATATGAAATCGAAGGAACAGAAAAATTCTATTATTTGACCCAAACCGTTCAAAACAATAATACTTCTGAGGATGTCGGGATCGAATCGATTATAAATTTCAATAAAATCAAAGCCTTGAATCTTGATATAAGTATGAATACCTCTTATGTCAAATCGAATGATTTCAGCAGAACGTCACTTTATGTAAAATCAACAGACCTTCTTTCTTCTGAAAAATATGGTGTCTATGATTCGAGACCTGTTATAAGTGAAAATTTTACAGCCAGTTTTAATTTCAATTACCATATTCCAAAAGCAGGACTGGTTATCTCTTTAAGAAGTGAACATATTTTAATGCAAACAACTAATTCTGCAACGAAAATCTTTCCAAATGGTTACCTAGACAGCGAATTAGTTTACCATGAAATCCCAGAAAATGAGCGAACCGATACTCAAAAATACGGGCATCTTATTCGTGGTTTGGATACTTCGCAATATAAGCTGGACCAAATGTTGCATAATTTTCATTTACGCCTTTCTAAAGATTTCTCAAATGGATTTAGTGTTTCATTCTATGCTACCAATTTCTTAAATCTTAAACCTTATTATTATATAAATGGCGAAAGACATCAGTCAGACATAGCAAACTTTTCCTTTGGAACGAGACTTAATTATCAATTCTAAATATATATACCTATGAAAAAAACACTCTCTATTTTTATACTACTTTTTGGATTAATCATCCAATCTTGCAGCAATGATGATAATGAAAGTGCAGCACTAAAACCAGTCGATTTTACGGTTTCACTTAAATACGATGTTACTTTTAATAGCTTAAACGTTAAGAAAGCTAGTGTAACTATTGTAAACACAGAAACTACAAATAAATATACTGTAGAATCTGATGAAAATGGTGTTGCAACTTTCAAACAGATTTTACCTGGAACTTATTCTATTACGGCTACTAAAGTGATCGCAGCAACCGAATTTACAGAGACTTTTGGTTACACACCAACAGAAGCTGAAATCAATTTTAATGGTGCAGAAAGCAGTGTTATTGTAAATGCGACGGCTACTTCAACCGACGTTGAACTGAAAACTTCTAAAGTGGGTGACTTCGTAATTAAACAAATTTATTACGGAGGATCTGACACTAAAAAAGGGGCTGTATTTAGAGATCAGTTTATCGAAATTTACAACAATTCTAATACAGTTCAGTATGCCGACGGTTTATATATGGCACAACTTACCGGAAATACGACTACAACAGTAGTAGCATACACTTTACCAAACGGGCAATTCGACTGGAGTAAATCTGAAGGAATGACACTTGGAAGCGCTGCAAATACAGATTACGTTTATGCCTTGAATATTATAAAAATTCCAGGAAATGGCACACAATATCCTGTACAACCTGGTAAAAGTATTGTTATTGCACAAAACGCCATTAATCATAAAGCAAATTATGTAGACAATAATGGTAAAGCTGTTAGTATTGTAAGCCCAGAATTGACAGTAGATTTGAGCACAGCAGATTTCGAATCATTCTTAGGAAATTATTCTGGAGATACTTATCAATATGATATTCAAAATCCTGCTGTTCCAGATGTAGATATTGCTTACTGGGGTAATAGCAACAACGACATGATTTTTGATTCATTAGGAAGACACGGATATACTATTTTCAAAATGACTGATGCAGAATTTGCCGCATTGAAAAAGTATAAAAATCCTAAAGGAGATGCTAACCAAGCGCTTCAAATTCCAGTTTCAGTTCTTATCGACGGAGTTGACACAACAAGAGATTTAGGATCACTTTTAGTACCTAAAAAATTACCTTCTCAAATTGATGGAGGAAATACCTACATACCTTCTGGGGCTTATTCTTCAAAATCGGTAATGAGAAAAACTAAAACTACAATTGCTGGCAGAATTATTCTTCAGGACACAAACAATTCTACAAATGATTTCGTAGAAGTAACGGCAAATCCTAGAGGATTCAACTAAAATTTTCTTTAATGAAAATCAATAAAATTAAAATAAATCACATTAAAAGTAATGCCTGGAAATTCTGGGCATTACTTCTTTTGTTGTTTTCTTTCGTTTTGAATGCGAATGCACAAGACACTATAAGAGTGCAAAATCATCTTATTGATAATCAAGTCAAAAATCAAATTTTTAAATATCCGATTGCGTACACGAATGCAAACATTAAAGATTTTACATTTAGTGAAGTTTCGTATGAACATCAGCAAAATGAATTTGCGCGAAAACAGATTGCTAACGAAGTCAATACCTATCAATTTTCTGCACAAGGATATTTTACAACAAAATCGAAATGGAAATTATTTGGTGATTTGTCCATCAAAAGAACGCTTGAAAAAAATCTCGGTTGGGTACTTTCTGAAGATCGTTCCGAAGAGCAGGAAGTTATTACACCTCACTATTTTTATGTTCCAAGAAAAGCCAATTGGGACAATCAAATTTATACCTTAAGCGGTGGTTTTTCTAAAGACATTACCAATCATTTATCTATTGCTGTGAAAGCCAATTACGGCGCCGAAAAATACAGTAGAATTGCAGATCCAAGACCTCAAATTACCAACAGAAAAATGGGAGGAGAAATACAAATTGGCTATCAGATGACAGAAAGTCACAAAGCATTTGTTTTAGGCAGTTATGCTGAAAACAAAAAAGACTATACCTATTCTTACAGTAATACCAATTTAAATTTTGAAGCTTATCCAGAAACTTATCTTCGCTTTAATGCGGGCTATGGAAGGATTCTAAATTATTTCAAATCGATTGAACAAACTCAGAGTTATTTGTACAAAGACCTTGTAGACAAAATAGGTTTAGGATATACATTTTCAAACAAAAAAGCGATTATAACAGCGTTGTTTTACAAACAAAATTCAAATAATATATTTTATCAAAGCATTTACGAATTAAAAGAAGCCGAAAGATTAAAACTTAAAACAGAATCAAAGCACGCTGAAATATTTGCTCTGTATAAATGGAATAAAAAAGAAATACAATCCACTTTAAAATTCGATCAAAGCGATGCGAAAAATTTCGACAAACAAAGCAATGGTTACAATTATACCAATTCATTAAATAAAATAAACTGGACAACATCTCTTTCTAAAAAAACAGGTTCTAAAATCGATTACTTAGTTGGTTTAGATTTACTATATCAACAAAACGAATATGATGATATTCTGGCGACAACACATATCGAATTAAATTCATTAAACACCGGAATATTTGGAAGCAAAGATTTTTCATTCGAAAAAAGCAAAATAAATACGACTGTAAGTTTCAATATGTATTTCCCGCTTCCATCAAAACTGGAATATTATGATACTTCTGGCGGAACAAATGCTAGATTTTTTGATGAAGTTATAATTTATGATTATGCAGTGAGCACAACGAATTACTTTGCTCCAGCATTACGTTTACAATACAGCTATCCCACAAAAAACAACAAAACGGTGGTTTTCTTTACCAATCTAAAAGAGAAAATCGCACTTAAAAAACAAACTGATTATCCAGTCAGCATTAATACCAATACCACCTATTGGATTCAAATGGGTGTACAATTAAATTATTAAAATGAAAACAAAATTGATTGCTGTTTTAGCAATGTTATTTTCAATATTACTTTTATCTTATTCTAAAATTGAACCCGAGTTTTCAATTTCAGAATTAAAAAAATTATACAGCAGTGGCGATTATCAAAAATGGCCAAAGCCTGAAGTAGACTCTATAGTTTATAGTCAAGGTTTTGAAGACATCGGACTTCTAGGCAAACCAGAATTTCCAGAAAACAATCCGTACACCGAAGAAAAAGCCGAATTAGGAAAAGTACTCTTCTTTGACCCTAGATTATCCAAATCTGGGCAGATTTCCTGTGCCAATTGCCATGATCCCGAATTGAACTGGGGCGATGCGAGAAGGGTTTCGTACGGAGAAGGAAGATTGCAAGGAAATAGAAATGCTCCAAGTTTAGTAAACATTGCTTATGCCAAAGTTTTCTTTTGGGATGGAAGAGCCGAAACTTTAGAAGATCAAGCCAGTTTTCCGATTCAAGATGCTAAAGAAATGAACTTTCATATCGATTTAGCAACCAAACGTTTGAACAAAATAAAAGGCTACAAACCATATTTTAAAAAGGCTTTTGGAAAAGAAAAACTAACTCAAGAAGAAATTTTAAAAGCCATTGCTACTTTCGAAAGAACATTAATTAGTCCGAAAAGTAAATTTGATAGATTCATTGAAGGAGATTCTACACAATTGACTAATAGACAAGTTCTGGGTTTACATTTATTCCGCACCAAAGCGCGTTGTATCAATTGTCACAATACAGCCAATTTTGCAGATAATAAATTTCATAATGTAGGATTAACCTATTATGGAAGGGAATATGAAGATTTGGGAAGATATAATGTTACCGGAAAAGCAGAAAATGTAGGCGAATTTAAAACACAATCTTTAAGAGGTGTTTCTCAAAATGCACCTTATATGCACAATGGTTTATTCCCTAATTTGCGTGGTGTTTTAAATATTTATAATGCTGGAATGCCTCAACCAAAAAGAAAAGAACATCAACTAAATGATACTTTGTTTCCAACAACTTCAAAACTGATTAAAAAACTAAATCTAAACAAATCTGAAATGGATGCTTTGGAAGATTTTATTGGAAGTTTATCTTCTGGAGCTTATAGAATGAGACCGCCTGTTTTACCGCAGTAAGTTTTAGTATTCAGTCGCAGTCGCAGTCGCAGTCGCAGTCGCAGTCGCAGTCGCAGTCGCAGTCGCAGTCGCAGTCGCAGTCGCAGTCGCAGTCGCAGTCGCAGTCGCAGTCGCAGTCGCAGTCGCAGTCGCAGTC
>NZ_JAINUY010000089.1 GCF_020026915.1 Flavobacterium potami
ATTTTAATTACAGCGCATTTCAAAGAGTTAAATATTGAGTCTATTGCTTGTCGCTGAACATCATCGCAATCCTGATACTCATCGATAAAGACATACTGGAATCGTGATGAAAAGAGATCAGTATATGCTTCGGGTAGGTAATTTATAGCGGATTTAGCATATGAATAGGCATCTTGATACCGCATTATTCCTTCATTTTTAAGAAGTTCATTTAGCAATTCTTTATACTGCAGGGTAGAAGTTTTCTGTGCGCCAGCCAACGCTTTTTTCTGTTTTCCCAC
>NZ_JAINUY010000090.1 GCF_020026915.1 Flavobacterium potami
TGGCTTTTGAATCTGACGCCGTGGAGATGGTCGCCCGGCTGATGGCGCTCTCCGCGCGCACCGCCCCGAAGGCCCGGGGCATCGATGTGATCAAGACGATGATCGTCGTTGGAGACGAGCGGAACGTGCTCGCAGAGGCGATGCGTGAGTATGGCGAGCGGCACAACGTGGAGTTCTTCATCCGGGACGCGGGCAATGTCGCCGCAAGCGACGCCTGCCTCCTCATCGGATCGCTGTTTGACGACGCCGTGGGCCTCAACTGCGGCGCGTGCGGGTATCCT
>NZ_JAINUY010000091.1 GCF_020026915.1 Flavobacterium potami
TATTAAGATAGCTGCCCTTTGAAGAACCTGGGCCGATGCAGACGCCATAGTCAGCGAGGTGCGCATGCAACGACTGCTGATCGGCTTCCGAGTAGACTGCCACCGTCTCAATACCCATTTCGCGGGCAGCGCGAATAATTCGAACCGCAATTTCGCCCCGATTGGCCACTAATATGCGTTTGAACATAGCCACTATTCCTGATGCCGCCCCGGGGCCGCCGGAGTTGCGGCAGCAGGGGTAGCTGAGTCGATAGCAGTCGATGCCGACCCGATCGCAAAAA
>NZ_JAINUY010000092.1 GCF_020026915.1 Flavobacterium potami
CCCGCGCGGTCATTGCGGTGGACCTGTTCGGCCAGCCGGCACAGTTCCCGGAAATCGAAAAGATTGCCGCGGAAAATGGCCTGAAAGTGCTGGAAGATGGTGCGCAGGGTTTTGGCGGGCGCATTGGCGAAAAGTGCGCCTGCTCCTTCGGAGATGCCTCTGCCACCAGCTTTTTCCGGCCAAGGCGCTGGGCTGTTACGGCGACGGCGGCGCTGTCTTTACGGACGACCCGGAACTGTACAAGGTGCTCAAATCCATCCGTGTACATGGAAAGGGCAGCA
>NZ_JAINUY010000093.1 GCF_020026915.1 Flavobacterium potami
AATGCAGTGAAAAAGAGGCTCAGGAACTGGCCGCCGCTGATATGAGACTTTCTGAAGATCAGATAAGACTCATGGAAAAAACGAAGTATTTTTTTGTCTTTGGAGGCAAAGCCGCTCATGAGGGGAAACCCGTACCCATTCGAATAGTAGATAGTAAAGGCTTTATTAAAGTCCAACGCGGATATGCGATGGTAGCAAAGGCAAAAGCAAAGGACTATCAGAAAGAAGTCAAGCGTCTATGGGAAGATATGGCGGTCTATCAGGGCGAAATGATTGCCAGG
>NZ_JAINUY010000094.1 GCF_020026915.1 Flavobacterium potami
ACTGTTGATTTCAATGCCATTACAGCGGTTATAGCCGGTTTTCCCAACGTGGGTAAATCCACAATTCTAAGACAGATCACAACTGCTGAACCCAAAGTTGCAGATTATCCATTTACAACCACCGGTATACAAATCGGCCACTTAGAACGTAAGTGGCAGAAATACCAGATCATAGATACACCTGGACTTTTAGACAGGCCCATCGATGATATGAACACCATCGAGCTAAACGCCATGGTGGCACTTGAACACTTGGCAGATGTTATTTTATACATCTTCGA
>NZ_JAINUY010000095.1 GCF_020026915.1 Flavobacterium potami
CCGAATGTCTGACATCTGTCATTTCTGCTACTTCTCGGCTGTCAATTGTAAATTGTCCGTTGTGATTGATTATTGATAAATTGTTCATAGCGTTATCCTTTCTTGTGGGATTTTCCTTCTTTCATCCCGCAGAACGGAAAATTCCGTTCTGCTCATCTATTAGAGGAAAAGGCGGCCGGAGCCGCCCTCCTGCTCAACTCAAACCTCGTTATCACCAACTAACTGAGTGTGTGTTATCTGCGCGTCGTTAAATATCAGTGCCGTCATCAGATCAAGCATAC
>NZ_JAINUY010000096.1 GCF_020026915.1 Flavobacterium potami
GTAAATGTGCAATATTCGCTTTCAACAATAGGAGGAAAAACTGTATACATTGGGGAAAGCATTCTCTGCTTTTCTTTCAAAACAGCAAAAGCTGCCTTGGCATAGCTGATTCCCTACTTTTTACGGTAAAAATACGGAATTTTCGGTCTGATTTTTCGCTGAAAGCAGTGCCATGCTGAATGCCCGTATCAGGCTTTCATGGAAATTCCTTCTGCTTTTTTTGGTATTCCGCATTTTCACACAGCTATTTATGCATATTCCTTTTCTTTCCTGCAAAAGG
>NZ_JAINUY010000097.1 GCF_020026915.1 Flavobacterium potami
TAGTGTCAGTCTCATTTACAGCTGGAGAAAGATCTATACCGAAGAGGGCGATAAGACCAAGTTGGCTGAACAACATGAATCGCTGCGGCAGCTCCAGATTGAAAACGCTGAACTGAGAATGGAAAATGAAATGCTAAAAAAAGCAGCGGCCTACTTTGCGAAACATCTGAAGTAAAATATCGCTTTGTTCAAAAGAACGGCAAGTATCCCGTTAAAAAGTGGGCCGATATGCTGGATTTCTCGACTAGTGCGTACTATGACTGGTTGAAAAATAAAGAGA
>NZ_JAINUY010000098.1 GCF_020026915.1 Flavobacterium potami
CTTTTAGAACCGTCCCCAGAGTTCCTTGGTGCCGAATCAAACGCCGCGGTGTAGATGTCCTTTGGTGGTCCCCTGAATGCTCAGCTGCTCCAACCCGTCAATTAGTGTAGCAAAGCAGTTGCGCTCAGGATCATGTCCTCTTGCGGCACCAAACAACAAGTCATGATAAATGCGAGTGGCTTTACCAATATAAGTAGCATCATGAGCCAACCCTTCTATTCTGACTGAAAGACCCAATTTTGTCAACGCCAACAAGTGCGCGGCGAGGTTTAAGTCCAT
>NZ_JAINUY010000009.1 GCF_020026915.1 Flavobacterium potami
TACGGTTTTTCCTCGTTTGTTTCACTTTTCCTTGTTTTTCGCATGTTTGGGATTGTCTCTTTTGAGGGGTTTTCAGTCTTTCGGGATGTTTTTTGACGAAAATTTAAGGTTGCTAAATGCACTTTGCACCGTTTTTAATCCCGCAGAGCCGCCAGGACGCCGAGTTTTTTACTTCCGCTTCTTCTGGAAAACCATCCCCCTAGCCCCGATAGGAGCGGAAATCCTTTTTATGGCGGGGTTCGCCGTAAAAAGATTGGAGCGCATAGCGGGAATAAGCTCCTTATTATTATTCAAATTACAAAACTTAAAACTTCGCTGCGCTCAGCATGACAAGCTCTACTTATATAGTATATATGTACAAACAACAAACCCGACAGGCTTTAGGAAGCTGTCGGGTTTTACACTATTATATATAGGTAGAAATCATTGAGATTTATTATAAAGGTATGATGTCATATGTTTTCCCTTTTTTGGCATCAAACACTATTGTGTAACCAATATTAGATTTTTGACTTTTTATATTACTATTTTTAAGTAAAAAAGGTTCTGCAGATCGCACCCTGCAAGTTCCTCCTTTATTAGATACAATTTTTACCTCACTCATTTTACCAGCGTTCCATTTGATATCCACAGTAAAATTACCTTTGGCTGTGATACCTTTTATTTCACCGTCAGTCCACGCATCTGGTAGCGCAGGAAGTAAATGTATTTCTTTATTCTGACTTTGCATTAACATTTCAATGACTCCAGCTGTTCCAGCAAAATTTCCATCTATCTGAAAAGGCGGATGGGCATCAAAAAGATTCGGATAACAACCTCCATGTCTGCTATATTCTGTATTGTTTTCTTTAGTCAATCGTAATTGATTTTTGAATAATTGATAAGCATGATTTCCATCTAGAAGTCTTGCCCACATGTTTACTTTCCAGGCCAGACTCCAACCCGTTCCGTCATCACCACGAAGCTCAAGTGTTTTCTTTGCCGCTGCCGCTAATTCTGGAGTTTTCAAAGGAGAAATCAAATTGGCCGGATGCAATGCATAAAGATGCGAAGTGTGTCTGTGATGCGGATCTTCTTCTTCAAAATCTTTATACCATTCTAACAATTGCCCTTTGCCTCCAACTTGAAACGGGAATAATTCACTTTTAGCTTTATTTATAGTTTGTCTGAACTCTAAATCGGTATTTAAAATTGTAGAAGCTTCGATTGTATTTTCAAACAAATCTTTTATAATTCCGATATCCATTGTAGAAGCGGTCGTTACGGTACCTTTCTTTTTGCCATCATAATAATAGATATTTTCTGGTGAAGTCGAAGGCATTGTCACCAAATACCCATTTTTATCTTTCTGAAGCCAATCTAAACTAAATTCTGCTGCTCCTTTTATAATTGGATATACTTTCTTTAAATATGCGATATCGCCAGTATATTCATAATGTTCCCACAAATGTCTGCTTAACCAATTGGCACCCATATACCAGTTGGCCCACATTGGATCTCCTTGTCCAAAATCACCAACAGGATTGGTCATTGCCCAAATATCTGAGTTATGATGCAAAACCCAACCATTTGCATGATAATAACTTTTGGCTGTTTCTGCTCCTGTAACCGAAACATTTTTGATGAAGTCATTTAATGGAAAAAACAATTCAGACAAGTTTCCTGATTCTACAGGCCAATAATTCATCTGCACATTAATGTTGGTCGTATAATTACTGCTCCAAGGCGCACGAAGTTTTTGGTTCCAAATTCCTTGTAAGTTTGCTGGTGCATTGTGCGTGCGTGAGCAAGAAATCAATAAATAACGTCCGTATTGAAAAAACAAGGCTTCCAATCCTGCATCTTTTTCTCCTTTTGCATATTTTTCTAATCGGATATCGGTTGGAAGATTAGCTTTACTGGTTTCTTTTTCATTTAATTTCAATGAAACTCTATTGAAGAATTTTTGAAAATCTGCTTTATGTTCTTTTAATAATGCATCGTACTTTTTAGCAACCGCTTTTTTAATCGTAGCTTCGGCAAATTTATGTTCGTCTTTTCCTTCGCTATCTGGGCATTTATCAAATCCGTTAAAACTTGTGGCTGCCGAAACAAAAAGCAGTATTTCGGATGCATTTTTAATCACTAATTTATTTCCTTCCGCAGTTACTTCACTGTCTTTTACAATTGGTTTTACAATCAATTCAAAACGCATTCCTCTACAGCCCGAAGCATCTTCATAAATAACCGGTTCTTTATTATAATCAATATAACTTGGATCAGAATGAGAAGGTGCTTTTCCTTTTAAAACCAAAGATTCATTCTCTACTAATTTTTCATTTCTTAAAAGACTTGCCGCATCAATTGTTATAGAAAGTTTCTTTACTTGATCTGCCGAAAGTTTAATGACAATACATTGCGCAGGTGCCGAGGCAAAGATTTCTCTTTTATAATTTACGCCTTCCACTTTAAAATTGGTTACCGCTAATCCGGTTTGAATGTCAAGACTTCTGTTATAAGATTCTGTTTTTTTTCCACCGAAATCCTGTTTCAAAATCAGATCTCCTAAAGGCATGAAACTTTCGCTGTAAGGCCCTTGCATGTTTTTAGTTAAGGCATTAGCTTTTTCGAAATCTTCTTTTGTTAACGCTTCTCTAATTAAAGCCAGATTCTTAAATGCATCGGGATTTACGTTTTTCTGTACAGGTCCGCCGCTCCATAAAGTAGCTTCGTTTAGTTGAATCAGTTCAGCATCAACTCTTCCAAAAACAATTGCGCCCGATGTACCATTTCCAATCGGCAATGCTTCTGTCCACTCCACAGCAGGTTTATCGTATTGCAGTTTTAAATCCTGCGCATAAACAGAAAACCCAAGAATTACAGAAATAAATACAAAAGCCTTTTTAAAGAAATGATGAAGCATATATTTTTAATTAATAATTTATAATGGACAATTTGCAATTAATTAGTTCATTTTCAATTTTAAAACCGTTACCGAATAAGCAGGAAGATTTAAATCTTGTTTTCCTTTTGTAATTTTGTATTCGCTTTGTTTTGGAGTAATTTTTTTCGGATCTGCAAATGTATTTTCGTCTTGTGTACTTGCACTTGCCAATCTAATCAAAGTTCCTTTTGAACCTAATTTCGTTCCTTTCAAATCAATATTTACTTCTTGACTTGTTGCCGCTGTATTGACCAATTTCACAATGATTTCTTTGCTGTTCACATCTTTTACGGCCGATGCGTACAAATCATTCTGACCAATTAAAGCTTTTCCGTCTTTTGTAATATTTAAAAGATCTGTTCCTTTATTGGTTGAAAACAATTGTTGTACATAATAATTGGCAGAACCATATGATTGTAAATTATTAAACCAAATCATGTCTGGTGTCCATTGCCAAGCCTCTTCATGAGCCATCAAAGGTGCATAAGAAGTTAGCTGAACCACTTCTGCATTTCTTTCTAAACCTGTCATAAAAGCAGCTTCAGAAAATGCACATTCCCAGTTATTTCTGTTGTTCGGATTAGCGCCAGAAACACTTTGTGCAGCATATTCTCCTGCAAATATTTTCGGCCCTTTTCTATCATAATTATCGTAACGTCCTGCGTTTTCTCTAAACCATTTCGGACTTTCGTAATAATGTTCGTCTACCAATTCTGCATTGAGTTTTTTAAGCTCTTTCATTGCATAGTCAAAATGCTCGCCTTTTGGAGAAGGTCCGCTTCCTGATACAATGATAATATTTGGATATTTTGCTTTTATCGCTTGTTCAAAAACTTTATATCTTTCAATATATGCAGGTCCCCATTGTTCATTTCCAACTCCGATATATTTTAAATTGAACGGTTTTGGATGTCCCATATCCGAACGGATTTTCCCCCAATTTGTAGTAACCGCACCATTAGCAAATTCAATCAAATCTAAAGCATCTTGAATATAAGGATCCAATTCGTCCATCGGAGCCAATTCTCCAGTATTGTATTGACATGCCATTCCACAACTTAAAATTGGAAGCGGTTCTGCACCAATATCTTCTGAAAGCTGGAAATATTCGTAAAATCCTAATCCGAAACTTTGAAAATAATCTGGAGTTTGTTTGTGGTTGAATTCTACATTCCAACGGTTCATCATTGTTTTTCTTTCTTCTACATTTCCAACCGATTTTTTCCATTGGTAACGATCAGATAGCGTTCTTCCTTCGACAATACAACCACCCGGAAAACGTAAAAATCCTGGTTTCACATCATCTAAAAGTTGAACTAAATCTTTTCTCAATCCGTTTTTTCTACCTTTCCAAGTATCTTCAGGAAATAAAGAAATCATATCTAAATCGATAATTCCATTTCCTTCAAAAGTCAATTTTAGTTTTGCTTTTGCTTCTGTTTGTGTACCAATAATTTGTGCAGAATAATTTGTCCATTGATCCGATTTTGGAACAATGCTCGTTTCTCCAATTACTTTTTGGTCTTTGTCTATTAACTGAATGATGATTTTTTTGATTGCTCCATTATGATTTGCCGCTTTTAAGGAAAGATTGTATTTTGCATCTTTCTTTACTCCCATTCCTCTGAAGCCTTCATTTATTAAAGTATAACCTTTGTCATTGTATATTTCTACTCTGCAAAAATTAGTATTATTAGCCGCTAATTTCATTGGCGAAGCGCTTCCTGATTCTTGGTTCATCGAAGATCTTTTGGTGTTTGGTTGTTCCCATCCCATCAAAGGTTTATCGAATTCGAACGATCTGTTTTTAATCATTTCGGCATACAATCCTCCATCTGCCGCAAAGTTGATGTCTTCAAAAAACAAACCGAACATCGTTGGCTGAATTTTAGTAACTGTTTTGGAAGCATCAACTTCCAAGGTCGTTTTTTGAGCATTTACACAAATACCGCTAAATAATAAACCTCCTATGATTATTCTAGAAATTACGTTTTTTTTCATTGTACTATTTTATATTGAGAATATACTTGCAATATATTAATTAATCCTTTTAAAGTCTATCTTGAAAGTTCCAAAAGTGTAACACTATTAGGGCTTATCGTGACTTTTATCTTTTTAAATTCTCTATTCGCTTATATTACTTTTTAACTGCCTCATATTTATTTGGAAAAGCTGCTTCTCCATCTAAATTAACTACTTTCAAAACATCAACATTTTTGCTTTCTACGGCATATTTAAAATATTCTGGTTTGTTTTTTCCCCATTGAACGGTACAATTCTGAACTTTTATACTTTCTGCCGTATCAAAATAAAATCCTGAAGTACTTCCTTTTACAAAACCTTCCACATTTGCAGGGCGTCTGTCATATAATCCGCCAGGAAAAGAAGTCGTTTTATCCATAAAAACACTTACGTTTTCAAAAACAATATTCTTGATTTTATCTTTAGATTCTCCGCTTACAAACACACCATTTTCTCCTGTACATTGAATATTATTGAAATAAATATTTTTAATTTCTCCTACTTTTCCCTCTGTTGCGCCTTTTGGAAAACGCCAATTCGCATCTTTATGATTCCCTTTTGCTCTGCTGAAAGCCGTTACATAAATTGGTTCTGCTTTTCCCCACCAAGTATCGGTGTTCAATTTGCTTTCGATAATAATGTTAGAAAAAATAACATCGCTTACTGTTCCTTCATCTCTGTTCTGAATTCCTAAAGCACGATTGCTGTTTTTAATGATACAATTATTAAAAACGACTTGTCTGATTGCATCCATATTTTCTGAACCAATTTTAATCGCACAACTGCTGCTCGTCATTGTACAATTGGTTACTGTAATATTTTCGCAAGCACCAAATTCTTCAAACTCTCTTCTGTTTTTCAGACAAATACAATCGTCACCACTTTCGATATAACAATCGCTGATTCTAACATTTTTAGAATGATCCAAATCGATTCCATCGCTGTTGCGCACTTTCAGACTGTTTAATAAAGTAATTCCACTGATGACAACATCATTGCAGCCAATTAAATGAACGGTCCAATAAGCTGAATTTCCGATATGAACATCTTTAATTCTAATATTTTTTCCTCCAATAATCGTCAAAACGTGAGGTCTTGGATCTAATACATTAAAAGGTTTCAAAATATAAGCATCATCTTCTTCTGCTCCCATGAAAGAAATTCCGTTTCCGTCTATTTTTCCGCTTCCGCTAATGGTAAAATCCTCGATATTTTCGCCACCAATCCAAATGGTTCCTTCTCCCGGATTGGTTCTAAAAGCACTTTTTGTATATAGTTTTTCATCTGGACTTGCCAATAATTTAGCGCCTGCTTCGATATGCAAATCGACTTTTGATTTCACATCAATTGGTCCAGATAGAAAGGTAAATGGTGCCGGAATCAAAACTCTTCCGCCCGTTTTAGTACAGGCATCAATTGCTTTTTGAATAGCAACTGCATCGTTGGTTTTTCCGTCTCCTTTTGCTCCGTATTTTTTAACGTCGTAAATCTTTTGTGCTGAAACAGTTAGGGAAATACAGAAAATAAGTAACGTGATTATGGATTTCTTTTTCATTATATTTTGTTTTAATCTTTATTTTGAATCTCGCAAAGTCGTTTTTTTTTGTTTCACGCAGATTTAAAAGGATTTGAGCAGATCACGCAGATATTTTATAAAAAAATCTAATCAAATCTGCCTCAATCTGCTTTATCTGCGTGAAACAAAAAACTTTTTGCCTTAGCGCCTTTATGGCCAACTCTCAATGAGCAGGTAATTCAAATTTATTTTGTTCTGGTTCTATTTTTCTTTTTAAAGCTTCAGTGTCCAAATTGCTTGACAAAACATCTTTAAAAACAATCTGATTGCTTTTATCTGATGGAATATCAATTTTTTTCATGGTTAGATTTTTAACATCATCAAAAACAAAAGCGGGACGGAAATCTTCTTTTTCTAAAATCAATTTAATGTTCTTCATTTCGATTCCGTTGACGTGGCGAACGTAAAATCCCCAAGAAGGCAATTCTCCAAACATGGTAAATTCAGGATAACCTTTTATATTTTCTTTTACATCTTTTAATCGGCTTAACGGATGATATGCCATTCCTTTTGAAGCTCTTCCTGGATATACGATTTCAATGTTTTCTAAAGTCACGTTTTCGATCAAATGTCCCGGAATTCCAGCAATCGAAGCAGGAAACGGATTGTGGAAATAATCGACTTCTGGTCCACGCATATCGTAATCAATATCAGGTCGGCCAAACGGAATTTGTGCTTTTACATTTTTAACCGACACATTTTTGATGTAACCTGGTTTATCTCCGTTTCTATGACCCAAACGAATCAATATTGCATTTCCAGTATTTACAGCTGTTATATCAGAAACTTTGATGTTTTCTATTTCTGCTCCATCCACAGATTCAATGGCGACTGCCGATCTGAAAGTGTCAAAAACTTTGATGTTTTCAATCGTTACATTTTTGAAACTTCCATAAGAACCTGTTCCAAATTTTACGGCATTGGCACTCGATCTTATGGTACAATTTCCGATATAAATATTATTGTTGTGTAATCCCGGTTCTTCAGATTTTAAACAGATTCCATCATCTGCGGCATTTACATTGCAGTTTGTGATTCGAACATTTTCGCAGCCGTCAACGTCGATTCCGTCATTATTCCAATAGGCTCTGCTTTCCACTTTCATAAAATCAATTAGAATGTTTTTGCATTCTCTAAAACACTGCACCCAACCTGGACTGTTTTTTAATGTAATATGAGTCATGGTAATCGAATCACATTTTACAAACGAAATCAATTTTCCTCTACCATCTTCTGGACGCATTCTTCTGTAATTGTACTTTGGATCAATTCGAACTCCTGTATGATGCAGACTGTCGATTGCCAAAGCCAATTCTCGTCCTTGTCCGTCTATAATTCCTTTTCCGTTTACGGCAATATTTTTGGAGTCATTTGCAATAATCAAAGCTCTAATGCCTTCATATTTTGGATAATCATCTGCATTTGTACTACCTAATAAAACTGCTCCATCTTCAAAAAACAATTCTACATTATTTTTTAAAACAATACTTCCTGATAGAAAAGTTCCTTTAGAAAAAACAACTTTTCCGCCATTGTTTTTATTAGCCGCATCAATTGCTTTTTGAATGGCTTTTGTATTTAATGTTTTACCATCGCCAACGGCACCGTATTTTTTAATATCAAAAACCTTTTGCGCCGAAACAGTCAGCGAAAGGCAAAAAATAATTAAGGTAATTATAGAGTTCTTCATGTTTTTATTTTTTTAATATCGCAAAGGCGCAGAGTCGCAAAGTTTGTTTAAAATCATAAGAAAAAACTTTGCGCCTTCGCGTCTTTGCGAGCAATAAATTATAAGCTTTTCAAAATTTTACCAGAAAACCGTGTACAAAGCCACTAAAACTCCACTGATAATAAAAGAGCCAATAATAAATTCTGATGAAACTTTAAACATCGATTTATCTACTTCAATTTCATGTGTTTTAGATTCTTCATCTGAAACTGGACTTGCCAAACTAATTCCAATCATTATAAATACGATAATGAAGAAAACGATCGTCATTCTATCTAAAAAAGGATAATCTGGGAAAGCACCTTCTGTCCACATTGGAAGAAACTTCAAAACTGCGGCAAGTGGCACGGTTAATAATGCCCCTGCCAATCCAGCTGCTGGAGTTGTTTTTTTCCAGAACATTCCCAACAAGAAAATCGCCAAAACTCCTGGTGAAAAGAACCCAACATATTCCTGAATAAATTGATATGCTTGATCTAATGATTTTAATGCCGGAGCTACAAAAGCGGCGATAATCATACAAACTACAACACACCATCTTCCTGTGCGAACTAATTTCTTTTCTGATGCCTGTGAATTGAAATATTTTTTATAGATATCTAAAGAAAAAATCGTCGAAATACTATTTGCTTTTCCTGCCAAAGAAGCTACAATTGCTGCAGTTAAAGCTGCTAACGCCACTCCTTTTAATCCTGCAGGAAGTAAATTCATTAAAGTTGGATACGCATGATCTGGTTTTAAAACACCTGCTGCATCCACCATTTCCTGTTGAAACATTCCGTTTTCGTGCATTACAAACATGGCGATCCCTGGTAAAACAGCAATAATTGGAACTAAAAGTTTTAGAAAAGCAGCAAATAAAATTCCTTTACGTGCGGTTTTTAAATCGGCTCCTAAAGCTCTTTGAACTATATATTGGTTGCATCCCCAATACGCCAGATTATTAATTAACATTCCGCCAACCAAAACCGACATTCCCGGCAATTCAGTGTAATGTGGATTGGATTCGTCTAAAATCATATGCAAATGTCCAGGCGCTTCATCAGCAATAATCGAAAGTGCTTTTAGAATATCTTTTCCAAAACCAAATTGATCTGAAAGTAAGGTTAAAGCTAAATAAGTTGTCACTAATCCACCGAGAATTAAAACGATAACTTGAAACATATCGGTATATCCAATTACTTTCATTCCGCCTAAAGTTACGATTACTGAGAACAAACTCAAACCAATAACGCAAAACTGAAAACTTACAGGCGCAATCGAAGAAATAGCCAAAGCTCCCAAATAAATAATGGAAGTAAGATTAACGAATACATAAATTAAAAGCCAAATAATAGCCATAATAGTACTTACCGTTCCGCTATATCTTTTGGCTAAAAACTGTGGCATCGTGAATATTTTATTTTTCAGATAAACTGGTAAAATAAACATCGCCACGATAATCAATGTTGCAGCCGACATCCATTCGTAAGAAGCAATTGCCAATCCGATAGCGAAACCCGAACCGCTCATTCCGATAAAATGTTCTGCTGAAATATTGGAAGCGATTAAAGAAGCTCCAATTGCCCACCAAGTAAGCGATCCTTCGGCTAGGAAATATTCGTTAGAACTTGTTGCTGCATTTTTTTTGCTTCTATAAATATACATTCCATAGGCGGTTACTATGACAAAGTAAATAAAGAAGACAATGTAATCTGCGGTTTGTAATACATTCATAATAGTGTGGTTATGTGTGGTTAGATAGTAAAATGTATTTTAAAATTTGATTGGTATCAAATCTTGAGAAACCATTTCTTTTTATATAAAAAGTACAGTAAAATGAGCTGTACGACGGTAACGGATAATGCGGCAAAAAAAGGCTGCCAATCAATCGGCGTAAAATTTATTAGTCCGCCGAAAACGTACTCTGCGGTGTGTTTAAAATCGACTAAACCTTCTGCGGCGATATAAATTAGAATAGAATTTGAACCGATTAGAATTAATGGAAATGCCCATTTATGAAAACCAAACAAATCGATAATCACATAAAAAAAGACAAAAAATAAAATACTAAATCCACCAACAAAACAAACAAAAGAACTGGTCCACAAATGTTTATTGATTGGAAAATTGATATCCCAAATTAAACCAGCAATAATCAAAACAACAGCTGTTAAAGTCATTAAAAGCAACTTTACATTTATTGAAAATGGACATTTTGCTTTTAAAAATGTTCCGATAAAAACACCCAACAAAGCTGTAGCAATTGCAGGAATTGTTGAAAATATTCCTTCAGGATCATAAACGGTACTATGCAATCTTCCAGGCAAAAACAAACGATCAATGTAACCTTCTAGCGAACCTTCTTTGGTTAAAACTCCTGCTCCAAAATGGGGAACTGGAATCCATTTCATTGCCACGTAATACCCAATTATAATCCCAAAAAACCAGATTAATTGTTTTTTAAAATCAAAATTCAAAAAGATGATTCCGGCAAAAAACCAAGCCAATCCGATTCTCCCTAAAACACTCGCAAAACGCGTTTGATCAAAACCGTCAAAGCGCAATAATCCATTTACCACAAATCCTAGAACCAATAAAATGCAGGTTCTTCGTAACATCGATATGTATATTTTTCGCTTTTCGTCTTTTGGTAAATCATTTGGAGATTTTACTCCTGCCAATTTCATTTTCTTTTCAAAAGAATACGGCATTGAAACTCCGGCAACAAATAGAAACACTGGAAAAATCATATCATAGAAGGTAATACCGTTCCATTCCGCATGATGCAGTTGCGATGACATCCAGACAAAAACGGGAATTGGAGCCGCTTTAGCCAGAGCATGAACAATATGTTCGCCGCTCATAATCCAAAACATCACAAATCCGCGCAGTGCATCTAAAGAAATTAATCTTCCACTTGTAGTGTTACTCATTTTAGTCTTCAGTTTTGGTTTAGTTTTTCAGTCACAGTCGCAGTTTTCAGTTCTAACTATGACTGAAAACCGAAACTGAAAACCGAACTTATTTAAGTTAAAGTGGTTTAATGATAAATCCGTAGCTGTATTCGCTTTGGGTTAAAGTGTATTGTTCGTGTGGTGGCAATCCCCAGCTGTTGTCACCTCCTAATCCGCGTTGGGTTAAGTCGACACAAACAACCACTTCATTTCTTGGAGTAATATCGCTGGAGTGAATGTTCTTTTTAGAAATTCCGCCATCAAAATCACTCGGATAGTTATTTAAAGTACTCATACCTAAAGCTTGCAGACCTTTTATTTCCAAGCCATTTCCATTATTGCTTGACAATTTAAACCAGCGTATATCCGTCTTGTATCCATTTTCTTGTGGGCGTGTATAAGGCACATATTGGTCTGCAACTTTACTAGTATAAATTCCTTTAAATGAAGAAGTTTTTCTGTCAGGATAATTTTCTAATGGTCCTCTTCCGTAATAATCCAGATTCTCTAGTGTATTTTTTAAAGTGAAAATCATTCCGAAACGCGGTAATTCTGGCAACGGATTATTTCCTTTTTTATAAGAAGCCTGAATCTCTAAAGCGCCATTATTTCCTAATGCGTATTTAATTGTATAATCAGAAGCAACATCGTTCAGTTTTAATTTCGCAATGATATATTTCTTGCCGTTTTCTTCTGTTTGCTGAATACTTTCTAACGAAGTATTTTTTCCAGCCGTTCTCCAAATATTCGTTCTAATCTGCATTTTATTTCCAATGTCATTATCGGTTGGCGCTCTCCAGAAATTCGGCTCCGGATATTGTTTGAAATATTCTTCGCCTTTTAAACTGTAATACGAAATCAATCCCGTCTTCTTGCTGATTTTTACGATAACATTATCAGAACTCAATACAAATTGTTCGTTTTCATCTTGAACTTTTGCTGTACTTGCTTTCTCTATTTTAACGAAATATTTACCGTCTTCAATTACAAATTGTTCTTTCGCAATTTCGAAGTTCTGAGGCAATAATTCTGAACCTGTTTTCGTATTCGCAAAAACATTCAATACATATTCTGTTCCTTCTTTTGATTCTAATTTTGGCAAATCAATTTTGAACTGTTTTTTAGATTTTGGTTCTAAAGCAATATTCAAAGTTCCTTCTTTAATTACTTTTCCATTTTCTAAAACTTCATATCTAAAATTGTATTTGTTCAGATTCGTAAATCCAAAATCGTTATTGATTTCGATAATTCCGTTTTTGAGATCAACCGCTTTGAATAAAATATCCTGATAGACTTTTTTTACTTCAAAAGCTCCCGGATGTGGTTTTCTGTCAGGAAAAACCAAACCGTTATGACTGAAATTTTCATCGTTTAAATAATTCTGACTTCCCAAATCTCCGCCGTAAGCCCAGTATTTTCTTCCTGCTTCATCAGTAGCTTCAAATCCTTGATCTACCCAATCCCAGATAAATCCACCTTGCATGTTTTTGCTTCCGCGAATGATATCCCAGTATTCTTGGAAATTTCCACTGCTGTTTCCCATTGCATGCGAATACTCACACATGATATACGGACGACTTACTTCTTTTCTTGCAGCATATTCTTTCATGTATTCAATCGTTGGGTACATTGGGCAAACTATATCTGTGTTTTCGTTTTCTTTGGCTTGTTCAAACTGAACCAAACGACTATTATCTCTCTTTTTGATCCATTTGTACGCTTCATGAAAAACAGGTCCGTTCGCACTTTCATTACCTAATGACCAGATAATGACAGATGGCATATTTTTATCTCTTTCGACAAGGCTGTAAATTCTGTCCAAATGTGCTTCTCTCCATTCTGGAAGATGACCAGGATTCGTATTTGGATTCATCCAAATTAACGGTTGACCTTCTACTCCCATTCCGTGGCTTTCGATATTGGCTTCATCCACCAAAAACAAACCGTATTTATTACACAATTTTACCCATAAAATATTGTTCGGATAATGACTGCAACGAACGGAATTAATATTCAGTTGTTTCATCATTTTGATGTCTTTCATCATTGTCGCTTCGTCCTGATAATGACCCGTTTCTGGATTATGTTCGTGAATATTAACACCATGAACCATTAATCGCACTCCGTTTACCAATAATTGGCTTCCTTTTAATTCTACTTTTCTGAATCCGATTTGTGTTCCAACGGTTTCTACAATTTCTCCTTTTGCATTTTTTAAAGTCAAAACCAAAGTGTATAAATTAGGCGTTTCGCTACTCCATAATTTTGGACTTGATACATTTTGAGAGAAATTTAAAGTCTGAGTTTTTGAAGCTTCTAAATTGACATTCACTTCTTTTACAAATACATTTTTTCCAGATGCATCAACCAATTTTGCAACCAATTTTTGGTTGTTGATTGAAGTCGTTGCCAGATTTTTTAAACTCACATCCACATTCAGACTTCCGTTTTTGTATTTGGCATCTAAATCTGGTTTGGCAAAAAAGTCTGAAATGCGAACATTGTCTGTACTGTACAAATACACATTTCTATCAATTCCAGAAAGTCGCCACATATCTTGATCTTCCAGATATGAACCATCGCTCCATCTGTAAACTTCTATGGCAACATCATTTTTTCCAGGTTTTAAATATTTAGAAATATCAAATTCTGCTGGACTTTTAGTGTTTTCTGTATAACCAACTTTTTGTCCGTTTACCCAAATGTACATGGCTGAAGTTCCTGCTTCGAAATGCAGAAAAACATGTCTACCTTTCCAGTTTTCTGGCAGCACAAAATCTCTTTTATAAGATCCAACCGGATTGTCCCAATGATTGATAAATGGCGGATTTTTTTCGAAAGGATACGTAATATTCGTGTAAATTGGCACACCATATCCGTTCAACTCCCAGTTTGAAGGCACTTGAAGCTCTTTCCAATGCGACGTACTGAAATCCGTTTTATAAAAATCTTTTGGGCGCTCGTCTGGTGTTGGCGACCAAGAAAATTTCCATTTTCCGTTTAAAGAAAAATACCACGGTGAGTTTTCATATTTATCCATAATAACAGAACTTTCATCTGCATAAGGAAGAAAAGCAGCGCGGGCTGGTTCTCTATTAATTTGAAATACCTCTGGATTTTCCCAATCGTTACGGTCTTTTTCCTGAGCCGAAACAACTGCAACACAAAGTTGTAATAGGCTTATAAAAAATATTTTGATTTTGGTTATCTGCATTATTTTGGTTTTTAGATAGCTGGCAATTATTTTTCTAACACATAGAAACATAGTTTTTCTTTGTATTAAAAGACATAAACATTTATTACAAAAAACATAGCTATGTGTGGGAAACTAGTTTCTCTAATTAATGTTTTTTATGCTCAAAAGAAAAATCTATGTTTCTATGTGTTTAAATAAAATTTTAAAACTTCAATTTTTCTGGCAAATATTTAGCAACTAATTCTTTATAATAAGGAAGTAGTGCCTGAACATCTGGTTTTACTGGAGCTTTTGTATACAAATCGTACGGATTGAATTTTCGAACCCAGTCAAACATTTCGATGTCTTTCTCATTCATTAAATGTGCGTAAGCATTTTCTTTATGCTGCGAATAAAATGAATGGTAGCGAATCATGTATAAAGCTGGATCCGGAAGATAATCTTTCATAATCTGATACAGATATTCATCGTGCCCCCAACTCATTTTCACCTTATCCAATCCGCAGTTTTCGGTGTAAACACCAAATTTGGTATTGAATCTTTCGTCTGTAAAATCTGGATTTTCTTTAAAAAATTCTGAGTAAACAATTTTATCTGAATATGCACATCCAACTGGAAATGTATCTCCTACAACCGCCCACTGTGGTTCTCCAAACAGACATAAAACTTTACCTAGATCGTGAATAAAACCTGTCAATACAAACCAATCTGGGTGACCATCTGCACGAATGGCTTCTGAAGTCTGCAAAAGGTGTTGTGTTTGGTCTAAGTCAATATCCGGGTCACTGTCGTCTACAAGCGTGTTTAAAAACTCAACAGCTTCCCAGATTGACATTTCTTTTCTATTAAATTGCAGAAAGTCTTGCTCTTTACTGCATACAAAATCATAAGTCTGATAGGTGTGGTTTATTCTATAAAACTCTTTAACTGTTTCTACTCTTTCCGAATCGACATAGTTTCTGAATTCTTCTTTTTGCTTTTCTTTTACCTCTTCATTTTC
Organism: Flavobacterium potami; assembly: GCF_020026915.1. GTDB lineage: Bacteria > Bacteroidota > Bacteroidia > Flavobacteriales > Flavobacteriaceae > Flavobacterium > Flavobacterium potami. The sequence goes on from NZ_JAINUY010000009.1 coordinate 15,383, forward strand.
TTCAGATGGATCTGGATATCGCATTAACAAATCGTCTTCCCACTCATCTAAATTATTCAACGGATTGTCTGTGTCTATATGCTTTTTCATAATGGTAATAGTTAAAAGTTACAAGACAAAAATAGAATTACATCTCTTTTTCAAAATGGATTAATACATCAAAAACATGGATAAATTCGATTATTGTAGGATTTTTATATATTAAAAAGGATAAAATACTGTTTTTGTCATTTCGACATAACCTAAGGTTTCAACCTTTGGAACGCTCAGAATGACATCCCTTGTGTACCCAAGGTTGAAACCTTGGGCTATATTTTAATATTACTGCTAAAATCTTTGTGGAGTAATTTGTGGAGATTCCTCATTCCTCGGAATGACAAACAGTACGTAAAAAAAACTTTGTCAAAGTTTAAAACTTTGACAAAGATCTAATCCAATAGAAATTTGTGTGAATTTGTGAAATTCGTGGCAAAGAAAGAATCCCTTTAATCAATTTAATCTGTGGCAAAAAAACTAATTAATCAGCTTACTTGGCGGGAAACCAAACTGCTTTTTAAAACAACGACTGAAATACAACGGATCATTAAACCCAACTAAATCAGTTACTTCAGAAACATTGTATTTCTTCGTTTTGAGCAGTTCTGCTGATTTTTTCAAACGAATGGTTCTAATAAACTCATTAGGAGCCAAATCTGTTAGTTCTTTTATTTTTCTGTATAATTTAGAAGAACTCACACCCAGTTTATCACAAAGAAAATCGGTTGAAAGATCAACATCACTTAAATGATCGTTGATTAAATTGGTTATTTTCTCCATAAACTCTTCATCAATTGGAGAATGTGTAAGCATACTTATTTTGCTTTCTACTTCTCCTGAGAATTTCTGTTTGAGTTCAAGCCTCGATTTGATGATATTTTCAATAACCGTCTTAAGCAACAAAGGTTCAAAAGGTTTTGCTAAATAACCATCAGCTCCCATTTCATAACCTTTAACTTTGTCCATGTTTTCACCAAGTGCGGTCAACATTACAACCGGAATATGACTAATAAATTCATCATTTTTAAGTTCACGCACAAATTCTAAACCGTCCATAACTGGCATCATAACGTCTGCAACACATAAAATCGGTTTAATTTGACGACAAATTCTCAAACCTTCCTCTCCATTTTCTGCATCATAAACTTTATAATAATCCGATAAATAGTCAACAAGGTATTTCCTCAATTCACTATTGTCCTCAATCACCAATATTTTTTCTTTCATATCAGTGTTTTGAATGATTTTCTTAGCCGCTTTTTCTGGAATAAGCATACTTAGATTATCATTTTTCAAAGCATATTCAAACACTTCTTTATGTTCGTAAGAAGCACGATCAATCGGAATTTCAACTCTAAACGTACTTCCTTTTCCAGCCGTACTTTCTACAGAAATAATTCCTTTATGAATTGACACTAGAGATTTTACCAACGAAAGACCAATTCCCGATCCTGTGTTATTGTCTTTGCTGTTTGAAGCCTGGTAAAAACGTTTGAAGATTTTATCCATACTTTTTAACGGAATACCAATTCCGTCATCAACGACCTCTATCACTAAAATATCTTCAACGGTATCTTTCAGTCTGATATACAAATCGACATTCCCATTTTTATTGGTAAACTTCAAAGCATTCGACAATAAATTATATAGAATTTTGTCGTACTTATCATTATCCAACCAGCCGTTTATTTCATCATCTTCAGAAATAAAATTGAGCTTAATCTTTTTGTTATAAGCCATTTCTTTAAATGAATCAAAAATATTTTTAGAGTACGATAAAATATCGGTTTTAGTCACTTTTAGTTTTAGTTCACCCGATTGCGCTTTTCTAAAATCTAAGACCTGATTTACAAGATTCAATAATCTGCTGGCATTTTGATAAATCAGATTGTATCTGCTTTTTTCGTAATCTGTAGCATGGCTATTTTCGTCTAAAAGCTGTTTTGCAGGACCTAAAATCAGCGTTAAAGGTGTTCTTAACTCATGAGAAATATTGGTAAAAAAACGTAATTTTTCATTGTTCAATTTAACATCATGCTCTCTGTTTACCTTTTCTGTAAGCAATTCTTGTTTTAAACGAATACGGTTTTTGATTTCTTTTCTAATGAAATAAAAGATTCCAAACAAAATCGCAAAAAATAGTAGAAACGAAGTTGGCGTTAACCAAAATGGCGGTAAGATTTTTATTTTATAAGAAACCGTTTTACTCCAATATCCGTCGCTGTTGCTAGATCTTATTTTAAACACATAATTTCCAGGATAAAGGTTCGTATACTGCACAATTCTGGATGTACTATTTGCTGTAATCCAATGTTTGTCAAAACCTTCTAGCATATACTGAAACTTATTAAGCTTTTCATTTGCAAATGACGGTGCCGAAAACTGAATCGAAAAGTTGCGGTTTTTATGGCTTAATTCGATTTCATTACCATAATTCAAATCTTTAGAAAGCGGAATTTCTCCGTTGATTTCCATTTCTGGAAAAACTTCTTCGTTCTGAATTTTAAATTCGGAAATAACAGGCAATGGTGACCAATTATTTCTTTTCATTGTAGGAGGAGAAAAAGAAATAATTCCGTTTTTTCCACCTAAAAATATATTCGAATTATTAAAAAGAAAAAAACCGCTTGAACTAAAAACATCTAGTCTGTTTCCGCTGTTTACATGATAAATACTAATATCTTTTAAATTCGATTTAACAAAAGCAATATTATTGTTATTGATATTAAGCCATAAATTTCCATTGGCATCTGATAAAATATCTGTAATCCATTTTCCTGAAAGTTCTTTAAGATTTTTTACCGGTTCAAATTCATTAATTCTCGGATTGTACAAACACAGACCAAAACGCGTCGAAGCCCATATTTTACCTTTTTGATCTACTAAAACGTCACTTACGTTTTCATCATGAGGCACTCCTTTCTCTTTGATAAAAAGTGACGAATAAGTATCAATCTTTCCTGAATTGATATTGTATTTTACAACTCCAGTTTCAGTAGCAAACCAAACATTATTTTTAGCATCTCTTTCTATAGCATTAATCTGAAAACCAGGTAAAAGTTCGCTTGAAGTCTGGACTTGTAATGTTTTAGTATTCAGGATAACTGCACCTTCACCAAAAGATCCTACAATCATTAAATCATTTCCTATTTTACTAAAAGCAAAAACAGGCGATTTCTCAAATCCAACTTTAATTTCTCTGGACGAATTTGTAGCATAATTGTAAACCAGAACATTTCCATCCCAAAGACCACAGTAAAAAATTCTTCCATCATCAGAATAAATGCTGGCAATGTCTTTTCCAGTATTGTGTAATGGTGTCGAACCTTTTGTATTGGAAAGATAAAGTCCGTTGTGATAAGTTGCTACAATAATTTTCTCATCGTAAGTTTTGGCAAAACCTCTAATACGAGGCGCTTGATTGCCAATAGATCTTGAGATATCTTTATTTAAAGTAAACTGATTTTCGTATGGATCGTATTTGTCCAATCCGTCTTCAGTTCCAATCCATAAAACGCCGGATTTATCAAAGTAAAGTGATGAAATTAGGTTATCGACAAGAGAAGTATCATCAGACAAAATAGAATAATACCATTTGTAATTTCCTTTCTGAATGTCTTCCAGTTGATCACAAACTAAAAGTCCACCTAAAGTTCCAACCCAATATTTACCATCAGGAGCACGCGCAACGGAAAGAAAATACGGACCTAAAGCGCCTCTAACTTGTTTGTTTTCAATATATAAATTAACAAACTGATTAGTCGTTTTATTCAATTTATACAAACCTTCACGAGTTCCAACAAAAATATCTGATTTAGCATCTTCGTAAATGAAGTTGATATACGGATTCTTTATATTCGAGTTGGGCACAGAAAGCGTGTAATTGTTAATTCTAACAATTGCCCCTTTTGAATCCATCGTAATTCTTGCGACAGAAGATTTTTCATAACTTCCAATCCAGACGTTTCCTTTTTTATCTTCAAAAATTTCTTTGACGTATTCAAAACCTTTTAGCTTAATTTTCTCGAATCGGTTTTCCTTCAAAAAGAACAAATAAATTCCTTTTGTTTTTGTACCTACCCAGACTCTTTCGAATTTATCAACATAAACCGATCTGACTTCATCATCTGGCAAACTGTTTGGATCATCTTTTTTATGGAAAAAAGTAGTAAAAACATGTGTATCCATCTTGAAAAGCGTCAAACCTTTTCTCGTTCCAATCCACAAAAAGTTGTTTTTTTCGTCCAGTTCTAAAGCTGTGATATCATCATTGTATAATTTATTTTTTCCAGGCGTAGAACTCATGTAGTTTTTAAACTGATAACCGTCAAAACGATTTAAACCAGAGAATGTTCCAAACCACATAAAACCCTTTTTATCCTGCACAATATGGCGTACGGAATTATGAGACAATCCGTTATTATCATTATAATGCGCAAATTTTATATTCTGTGAATGTGAATAATAAAATGCCGCAAAGAATAAGAATAGAATAAAGGTTTTTTGTTTCATGGAAATAAATTATAAATGCAATTTAATCTTTTTGATTTAATAAATATCAAAATTATTTAACAGATAAATTATCAATTTTACTGTTTTTCAAATCAATCAGAAAGTGATCGGAAGGTTCACCATTCATGGTTTTACGAAATATATCTGCCCACAAAATCAGTTTTGGATCACCGGACTTTTTTAACTGCTTACAAATCAATTCGTACTGTTGTAATTTCTTCTTTCCAATTTCAGAAAAAGCCAATTCATCAGCATTTTTTAATCGGTAGAAATCGAAAATCATATCGAAACCTGTCCAAGACTCAAAATCAGAAAGTGTTAGCGAATTCTCTTTCAAATCTTCCTTTACGTCTTGCGCTTTTTTATTCATTTCTAATAAATCCCTGCCGGAAAGTCTTTCAATTGATTTTAAGAAATCAACTGGAAAATCTTCAGGCAAGAATCTTAAACGAACTAACTCTTTTAAATGCCAATTGGTAAACTCTTTATAATCTTTAGCTTTAAGTATTGCTTTATCCCAAATCGTATTGCTTTTAATATCTTTCAAGTGTGCATATTCTTCTTCATAAAAAGGAAACAAACTATCAAATTTTTCCACTTTGCCTACAACAATTGTTTCTACTTCAAGTTTATAATCAGAATGAATCGTCAATATTTTGTAAGCTGGCATATAAGCCGCAAGTGAAGGCGTTTGAATATTGAAAAGCGTATTCCCTTTTGCTGTTGTTCGAATACCTGTGTCGTTGATGTGCATGTGTCCACCAAAGTGAATCTGAATTCCGGCATCGGCAAATTGCTGCGCTACCTCTTCATCTGGAACTCTTTGCAATTGCATTTTATTAGCACCAAAAAGCTGTTTTAATTCGGGTGAAGCATCATCATTAAATTCAACCATCGGATAATGACTAAAAGCAATCAATATTTTTCCTTTTTGTTTCGCTTCCGCGGAAACCTTTTTGACCCAATTAGTTAAATGACTTTTATAAATTAGAACGTTATTATAACCTGTATTGGCTCCCGAAAAATCTTTTGGATTATTCAGTTCACCTGATAATTTCTCATTAGGAACATACGCATTCGCATCAATTGCCAAAAGCCAGATTCCTTTTATCGGTTCGACCAAATAACTTGCATCGGGAAGATGCAAATTGGTGTTTTTAATTACATACGTTCTTTTTTCTAAAGCAGATTCTTTTAGTGCTTTTTTAAAGTTATAATCTTGATAATTGTAGTTTGAAAATGGGGTTTCCCAATATAAATCGGTCTTTTTGGGAAAGAAGCCAAAATCACGCATTTCCTGAATCGTTTCTTTGTAACCCCAGTTTTTTATGTCGGCTGTAATGATGGGTTCTAGTTCCGTTTTACTTTTATCAAAATTGTTTGGTGAACTGCTGATAATCTGTTCTTTTCCGTCTTTTCCTAAAAAATCGGTTTTAACAGCATCTTGTGCAAAAGGCCTTACTACATCATGATTTCCTGTAGTAACAAAGAATGAAAGTCCGTATTTTTGTGAATATTCATTAAGAATTTTTCGCAATCCGCGAACGTGGACAGGCTGTCCATCATCGCTGAAATCACCTGGAAGTACGACTTGTTTTATGCCTCTTTTTACGATGTCATTTAAAGCTTCTAAAAAAGCAAAATAGTTTTCGTTGAAAATTCTCGTAGAATGCAATTGAGCATTCATCGTTCTGATATTGGCATATTCGCCTGTTACTGGATTCGGAATTCCCTGATAACTATTATCGTCAAATTTTGCATAAATATCTTGTAAATGAGCATCGGCTATAAAAGCAATCTGAGTTTCTTTTTTAACGTTCTGTTGCGATTTGCAAGAATTTAAAGAAAATAAAATTAAAAATATAGCCGATATTCTAAACATGTATTTTGTTTTTAATTTTATGATTACCCGTTCTTTGTCCTATTTTTAAAAATAGAAAACCTGTAAAATCAGACGCGGATTAAACAAATTCGCTAATGCGAAGACGCGGATAAAAACGGAGTTTTATTAATCTTTTTAAAAATATAAATAGATTATCCGTTTTTATCCGCGTCTTTACGAAGTAAATCTGTTTAATCCGCGTCCGTACTTAACGGATAGTTCAATTATTTTTTAATAAATGCTTCCAATTTATCTAAAGTGTTTAATTCTGTTTCTCTTGCACTCGAAGATATAATTGAAGTTTCTAAGCTTTTTGCAGGTTTTGAAATCAATAAATATTGTGTTCCGTCGTCTTTAGTTGTTTCATAATCTTTCGGATTGTACATAATTGCAGCTCCAACTTCAACAATTTCAGCAGCTACATCTTCTGGGTGTTTTCCCCAAACTGCTATGTAATTCGTTCCTTTTTTAGTGGCACAATCTTTAAAGTAATTTACTCCTGTTGCAAATTGTACTTTTTCTCCGTTTAAAGAAACTGCTTCCACTTTTGCTTCTCTTTTACCAGAAAACACCGTAACGCGAACCAAAATATCAACTTTTTTTCCTTTGTATGGAACGCCTCTCGAAATCATTTCCATCCAAGAAGTATTTTCTGTTTTTCCAACACGAGCCAAACGATTCGTTACCGGATTCAAAGGCACTACTTTTTCGCCATCCCAAAGTTTTACACCACCTAAACCTACGGTAGATGCAACTTTATAATAATCAGCTCCCCATCCTTCTTTTTGTTGTTGCGGCGTCGGGTACCAATTTGCTTTTCTTAATTCTAAACCTGGTTTTGCTTTAGAATACACATCGATTGCAACTTTATTACTAAAGTAAATTCGCAACGCCATCCATTCATTTTCAACTGCAGGTCCGTGATGTCCGATCGTTTTATATAAATCTCCTGACTCTGAGCCAATATCTGTCAGATATGTAATTTTATCAGACTTCATATACAAACTGGTGTCTGTATTATTTTGCCCGAAACAAATGCAGCTAAAAAGTAAAGAGGTTACGATAGATAATTTCATAATTTAAATATTATAGTTTAAGTGTAATTCCTGTAAATTTAAAAACAACTTTCAACAATCTACCAAGAATTCTGCCTAATGTTCAGAAATTATCATTTTATAGTGAAAATGTGATTTTTTTAAATTAATCTTCTTTCTCTTCTTTCTCTACAAATATTTTGGATTCATTTATTTTAAACACATAGAAACATAGATGTAAATATTTTAAAAGGCGTTTCACTTGCATCAATTCACATAGCTATGTGTAAAAACTAGTTTTTCTAAAAAACTCTCTTTTTATAAATTACAAGTCTATGTTTCTATGTGTTTATTATAAATCCATCTTATTTATCGATTACTTTTACCAACGTCGGATTTATTCCCAACGGATTTTTGATGATTTTGCAGATTAACGGAAACTCGGGATTTTTCACAATCCACATCTCAGTTTCATCGATTTGAGCAATTACATGCAAAGTTTCTACCGTTTTTCCATCAATTGAAATACTATTCTTGTCGTTGTTTTTATCTAAAACATAAGTCGTTTTATTATAAACAAATGAATTATTTTTCACTAAATTCTGATAGGCAGACCTTGAAATCATAAAAAAAGTTTCTGTTGCCTTTAAGTTTAGTACTGGAGCATATTCTCCCTGATTAAAACTTAGTTCAGTTCCATTTTTTAAAGCTTCAGGCAACATTACGATACTACTTTTTACACCTCTTGTTTCTAATTTGAAAGTCAATCCGTCATTTGCTAATTGAGCAATTAAAGTCAGTGTTCTGGTTTGCCCGTGAAGTTTACAGACATAGTTCAATTCTGTATTATTTTTTATTGTCGGTATGTAATTCTGAGCTATTCCTTTCTGATAAACAATGCAGAAAAGAATCATTAAAAATATATTTTTCATCTTGTTTATCCTTTTATTTTTTTGGTGGTAAAATTGTTGTTCCCCAAGAAGAAGGTTTTGAATCCATTTCTAAAATCAATTCTCCTCCGTTGTTAATATCATCGTGCATAATCCACGCTTTATTGTACGTTTTTCCGTTTAAAGTAGCCGATTTTATGTATTTGTTTGTATCACTCATTTTTTTAGTTGTGATTTTGAAACTTTTACCATTCTCTAATTTTACAACTGTTTCTTTAATCAGCGGTGTATTAATCAAATAATAAGGCTGCCCAGCATTTGGATACAATCCCATCATATGGAAAGCCAGCCAAGAAGACATTGCGCCAGAATCATCATTTCCTGGTAAACCGTCATGTTTGGTATTGAAACTGCTTTTAATGATTGTTCTAATTCTGTCACTGCTCAAATACGGTTTTCCTATCCAATGATATAAACAAGGGGTTAAAAACGATGGTTCATTGGCAACATTGTACAATTCTGAATCAAATAAAGTATTTAACCTGTTTTCAAAAGCTTTTTCTCCACCTGATTTTTTAATCAATTCTGGAACATCGTGTGGAATGCTCAATGAATATTCCCATGAATTTCCTTCGTAAAAGAAAACACACCAATGGCAAACATACCAAGGCGATTCGATAATGACTGGCGTATATTTAAAGGTTGGTTTTTGAATTTTTGATTCTCCGAAAACAACATCATCCAACCAATTCCCATTTGCATCTTTTGGCATAATGAATCCTTTTGATCCGTTATTTTCATAATCAGGACGCCATAAATTTTGCCAGTTATCGGCTTGTTTCATGTATTGATTGTACAATTCTGTTTTTCCTAAACCTTTTGCAACAACAGCAATATTGTAATCATTGTATGAATAATCAATTGTTCTGTTTCCTGCACGATCAGTACCGTACGGAACATAACCTAATTTTAAATAATCGATTAATCCTCCTCTTCCTTCTTTTTCCTCATTTCCTCCAGGTGGAACTGTAGCATCTTTGAGCATTGCTTGAAGTGCTAACTCATAATCTATTCCTTTTAAGTTTTTTACAAAAGCATCCGCAATTACAACTTCTGCGTTTGATCCTCCTTGTGTTCTTCCGTTATCGTTTCCGCTTCTTCCCTCGGGCATATAACCTTCACGTTTGTAAATGTTCAGCATCGCGTTGATTATTTCAACTTTACGCTTAGAATCAATCAACGTGATTAACGGACTTGAAGTTCTAAATGTGTCCCAAATGGTATAAAAATCATCATAATAAGGCTCGTCGTTTGTCCACAACGGATTTTCTCCTGTTCTGTCTACCGGCATAATCATGGTGTGATACAAACCTGTGTAGAACATTTTTTTATATTCTTCTGAAGTATCTGAAGAAAGCTGAATTCGGTTCAATAAATTTTCCCATTTATTTTCCAATGCAACCAGAACGTTATTAAAATTCCAATGCGGAATTTCAACTTCAATATTGTTTTTTGCTTTTAATTCACTTAAAAATGAAATTCCGATCTTGACGTTTAGCTCTTCTTTTCCAGTACTTCCAAAAGACAGTAAAGTTCCTGTCTTCTTTCCTGAATCGAATTGCGCTTTTTGATTGTTATAAAATTTTCCATCTTTAAAAGTCACATATTTCGCAATCGGCTGATCGAAAATTGCCCAGAAATACACAGTATAAGCACGACCGTTATTCCATCCTCCTCTAATTCTGCTATAACCTCTAACTTCTGTGTCCGAAACAATTTCGATTTGAGAACCTACAAACTGTTGTGCTTCTCGTGCATCAGGAATTTTCTCTTCGCCCAAGAAAAATCCTGGATCAATTTTTAACTCTTTAGATTTATTTTTTGGATATGTAAATCGGTAAAAAGATACTTTCTCGCCTGTTGTTATTTCAGTTTTAATATTGTTTTCTTTGAAAACCGTTTCATAATAGCCCAGTTTTACATTTTCTTCTGTTCTAAAAGAAGTCTGATCCATTTTGTCTAAAGCTCCAGAAAACGGCATTATCTGAATGTTTCCGTATTTTGGGCCTCCTCCCGTTCCACTCACGTGAATCTGACTAAAACCTGTTACTTCTTTTGGCATTGGCAGCCAGCCACTATTAGGACTGGAAGTACAATCTGGACTTGGTTTTACCATTCCGTAAGGACAAGACGGACCTACAAAAACTCTACCGACTCCTTCTGAACCAATCATTGGATCAACGTATTGATGAACAGTTTTCTGGGCGTAATTTTCGACGGCAAATAGAAAGCTTATCGCTAAAAAAATGATAGACTTAGGATTTTTCATTTAATGTTGTTTTCTTTAATATTTAGGGATTTGATGTACTTGACATTTCTAAAATTAATTCTCCTCCATTTGTAATATCTTGATGAGACAGCGTAAAATCTTTTACTGCTTTGTTGTTGAATTTGATGTCTTTTATATACACATTTTCAGCAGTATTATTTTGAGCCTTGATTACAAATGTTTTTCCTGAATAATATTTCGGATTTAAATCAATTGAAATTTTGTTGAAGATTGGGCTACCAATTTGATAAACGGCATCTTTGTCTGTTCCTCCGTTCATTTGAAACAACCCTAATTTTAGCAAAACGTTCAAACTTCCCATTAACCCCTGATCTTCATCTCCGTTGTAACCTGTTGCTGGCGATAATCCGCTGAAAGTTTCTTTGACTACGTTTCTAGTCCAATATTGCGTTAAATCTGGTCTTCCTAAAATTGTAAAAATATTTGAAGTCTGCATAGAAGGCTGATTTCCAAAGTTTACCGGAATTCTACTAAATTCTGGATGCAATTCTGCATCATGCGATGTACCAGAAGTGTATTTTAGTTTTTTAGCAGCTTCAAACTGTTCGTTTAATTTTGTTACGGCCTTCTCTTTACCTCCCATTAAATTGGCCAAACCAAGAATATCATGAGGTACAAACCAAGTTGATTGTGCACCATTTGATTCTATAAATCCATTTTCATATTGGTACGGATCATAATTTTCTCTCCATTTTCTTTCAACATCCTTTGGACGGATCCAGCCAATCGACGCATCAAATACATTTTGATAGTTTTTTGACCTTTTCATGAAATAATTATAATCTTCTTCATGATGTAGTTTTTTTGCCAATTGCGCCAAAGTCCAATCCTGATAAGCATATTCTAATGTCTGACTTGCTCCGTCTTCATGACTTCCGAAATTGCCATCAGGAAGCGGATACGGTACAAATCCTTTTTCTAAATAATATTTTAATCCACCACCAATACTCGTATTGTGCTCATAGCCTGCTTTTGCCATAATTCCGCCTTCCATATGTCCTTTTTTCAAAGCAACATAAATGGTTTCTAAATCTTCTTTTACAATACCTTTTTGAATGGCGCTTACAATAAATGGTGTTGCCGAAGCTCCCGTCATAACATAAGTATCATTTCCTCCCGAAGGTCCACGTGGAATAGAGCCGCCATCTTTGTAATATTGCATAAGCGAATACACAAATTCTTCCATAATTTCAGGATATACCAATCCCCATAAATTATTGATTGTCCATTGTGCGCCCCAAAAAGCATCAGAATTGTAATGATTGAATTTTGGTTTTCCATCTGCGTTTAAAGGTAAATGTCCTACCCTGAATGTGTCCCCCGTGTTATCAGGGTAGGATCCATTTGCATCACTGATCTTTTTTCTCCCTTGCAATGCATGCCACAGATCAGTGTAAAATCTTCTTTGGTCGGTTGCAGTTCCTCCCTCAATTTTTATTCTTCCTAATAAATCGCTCCATTCTTTTTTGGAGTCTGCAACTGTTTTATTGAAATCCCAACCTGGTAATTCGGTTGAAATATTGATGTTGGCATTTTCTATTGAAGTGTAGGATATTCCAACCTTCATTAATAGTGTTTGATCCTTTTCATTAAAATGAATCAAATAATTTCCGGTTGTTTGATCACGTTCTACAGAAGCAATCGCCATATTTGTTTTGACTTTAAAATATACCGTTAATGGTTTTGGACGTCTAAAATTGGCACTTAAAACCAACGACCCCGAAAGTTCATAGTCATTATATTTTTCTAATTTGCCGTTTGTGTTTTCGCAAGGTCCCAAAATGGTATTCAAATTAAAAAGAATTCCTTTTTGCCCTTTAGAAGGAAAAGTATATTTATGAAAACCAACCCTTGCCGTACTGGTTAATTCTGTTTGTATTTGATAGCGATCTAAACGCAACGAATGATATCCAGGCGTAATGGTTTCTGTTTGATGACTGAATTTAGAATAAAAGTCTTTAAAGATAGCTGCTTTATTTTGAGCTGAAATTGTTACAGGCATTACAGATACCCCTGACATCTGCCATTCGTGAACATGACTAAAACCTTTAACTGTATCTGTAGTATATTTATAACCACCACCCCAATCGCCTTTAATTTCAGTATCCGGATTTAAATTTACCATTCCAAACGGGCGACTTGCAGATGAAAAGTAAAACCATCTTGAGTTTTCAGTGTCCAACAACGGGTAAACCATATCTGAGATTTGTTTCTTATTTGAAGAAACTGATTTTTGGGCGTTGCATGACACTAAAAAAATAAGGGTTAAACTTATTACGATACGTCCTATTTTTGAGATTTTATTTAATTCCATGTATATGGCAATAATAGTTTAAAAAGTTTTTTTTTGTGTTTACTTATCATTAAATCGAACACAATGGGCACAAAAAGTACCAGAGAAATATGGACTTTAACATATTCTCATGATAATTTAACAGAATGTTACAAAGCTTAATTTTTCATTCAATTTTCCGAAACCACATTCAATTAAGCTTTGTTCTCATTCAAAAAAAATAAACTGAACTGATTCTCACGAGCAACTGAAAAAACCAGTTTTCATTTGAAAAAAAGGAGAAGAATTTTGAATCTCCTCTCCTTTTTATAAATCAATATTAAATTAACTATTTGCGTTCTAATTAAGCTTTAATCTTAGTAGCCAGGATTTTGATCCAAAGCAGGATTTAGCACTTTTGCATAAGTTGGAACAGGGAAAATACGACGATACGTATCTGCATTAGTTTTGAACCCCCATTGTCCTTCATATTTACCAAAACGAATCATGTCATTTCTGTGCCATGCTTCCCAAGCAAATTCGCGGCTTCTTTCTTGATAAAGTTCTTCTAATGTTACACTTGTCCATGCTGCCGATGTTGTACGATTCGAACGAACCATATTAACCAATGCAACTGGAGTTTGTCCTAAAGTTGAGTTTCCTCCACGTAAGATCGCTTCTGCTTTCATTAAGATAACATCTGAATAACGTAAAAAAGGCACGTCGTTATTTTGGTTACGGTTTGTTGATGTTGCATCAGGATAGAACTTAATGTTTCTGTAACCCATATTCCACGCAATTTCATCATTTCCGCAGTCAAATAAAGCTGGATTCTGGCGAAGTACAACATCTGGTGTTAAGTTTACCTGATACGTGTAAGTCGCACCACCATCTGAACCAGTATAGAATTGATCATATCCTTTTTTTGTTGTTGTAACCATTACAGGAGTAACACCATCATTCATGTATTGCAATCCAGTTAGCCATTGTTTGTTACGAATATCTGTAGCATCATTAAAATAAGCATAAAATGATGGTAAAGTACTTCTAGGTGCACTAGGTGTAAACGGAAGACCAAATTTTGCTCTTTCAGAACGAGGCACATCATAACGTGCATGATACATCTGACCATTGTAACCTACTGATGTAGCTGTAGGATCATAAGGAACAGCAAAAATGAATTCTTTCATAGCTGGACCATTATTCGGATAAAACATCTGAAGATAAGTACTTCTAGGCTCAATTAGATACAAACCTGAATTAATTACCGCGTCACAAGCCGCAATACAATCATCATTTCGCTGTGTTCCTGTATAGACTTCTGCGTTTAAGTATAATTTGGCAAGCATAGCATTAGCCGTCTGTTTATTTGGTCTACCATAAGTAGAAATTCCAGATGCGGGATTTAAATTAGGAACTGCACTTTTCAATTCTTTTTCTATGAAATTGAAAACTTCGATTCGGCTCGATCTCGGTTTAGAACTGAAATCTCCATATACTGTATCAAGTGGCACGCCTCCGTATGAATCCATCATCATAAAATAAGAAATGGCACGCATTGTTTTTAATTCAGCAATCATTGTTCTTTTTTCTGCTCCAGCTGGCATCGCAGTATTTAAAATTGAGATGGTCTGATTAGCGGTTCCAATAACTTTTTCTGCCCAATCCCAAGGACCAACTCCATTGTCTGGTGTCCAATCATGGTAATGCTGACAAGCATAACCTCTATTGTCAAACCAGTTTCCTCCACGTGCAGGCAAAATAGCTTCATCAGTAGTTAGCGTCTGTGACCACCACCAAGAAAATGAAAAATCTCCACGAAAGGCTGCATAAACTGGTCCTGTTGTTTGAATATATTGTGTTGAATTCTGAGGATAAACTTCAGGTGTCAGCTGAGTTGTAATAGGCACTTCAAGATCATCGCAAGACCATACTAAACCAGCTAAAAGAACTGGGAGACCTAAATATTTTAATATCTTTTTCATAATTTTTGCATTTAATTTTTAGAAGATCACATTTAAACCAAACATATATGTTCTGGTTTTTGGATAGAAATTATTAGAATCTACTCCTGGAGCTGTTCCTCCTTGTTCTACCTCAGGATCAATTCCTGTGTATTTGGTAATAACAAACACATTGTTAATCGTTTGGTAAATACGAATATTATTTATATACCTTCCGACTTTACCAAAATTATATCCTAAAGTCATGTTGTCTAATCTTAAATAACTACCGTCTTCAATAAAACGATCAGAATATTTATAAGAGTTAAGGTCGTTTGGTGACTCGTTTCCTGCGTCAACTAAAATATTATTGGTCATTGCTGTACTTGGTCGGAATAAATCGGCACGAGTTGCATTGAAAATTTTGTTTCCGAAAACTCCTCTGAAGAAAATACTCAAATCAAATTTTTTGTATTGAAAATTATTCCCCCATCCTAATAAAAGTTTTGGCTGTGCACTTCCTGCGTAGTGATAATCTACTCCAATTTGAGGTGTAGTTGTCAAATTACCGTTTTTGTCATAATATTGAGAAACCCCATTTTCATTTTTACCTGCATATTTCAGTGTAAAGAATTGTCCTAATGGTTTTCCTTCTTTAAAAATTTGTAACGTACTTCCTGTTTGTCCACCTCCGTCAGGCTGAACACGACGAATAGAATCTCCACCAACAAAGAATGGGCTAGTTAATTTTACAATCTCATTTTTATTATGTGCCAAGTTCAAATTGGTTGTCCAGCTGAAATCTGCTGTTTTAACCGGAGTTGTGCTCAAACTAAGTTCGATACCTTTGTTATTCATTGTTCCTCCGTTTGCTACAATTGTTCCTACTGGTACCAATACCGGATTCACATTGTAGTTGAAGATCATATCTGTTGTTTTCTTGTCGTATACATCAATAGAACCCGTTACTTTTCCTTTCAAGATTGAGAAATCAAGTCCGATGTTTGCTGTCGCTGTTTTTTCCCATTTCAAATCTGGGTTAGCAGCCTGATTTGGTCCGTAAGCTCCAATTTGCTGTCCGTTGTAATAGAAAGTTCCTAAACTTCCAGAAATAAATTGTGCTGTGTAAGCATTAAATCCAGAAGAGTTTCCTGTTACACCCCAGCTTCCACGAAGTTTCAAATCGCTAAAGAAATTTTGGTCTTTCATGAAGTTTTCTTTGTCGATTCTCCAAGCTCCACCAACAGAAGGGAAATAACCCCATTGATTATTTTTTCCAAACATAGAACCACCATCTCTTCTGATTGATCCCTGTAAAAGATATTTGTCTTTATAGTTGTAGTTTAAACGAGCAAAATAAGCTATTAAAAGTGTTTTTTGATACGCTTTACTATCTCCAAAGTTAACCACATAACCATTCACAGAAGTATAATTACTTAAAGCAAGGTTATTGTAACCTACGTTGTCTACAGGAAAATTTGTTGTTGTAGCCTGAAATCCATCACCTAATGTATTTTCTTGCCAAGAATAACCTGCAACAGCTTTTATTTTATGAGATCCAAAAGTTTTATCCCAAGTAAAGAAACTCTCAATAATGTTGTTTGTATTTTCATATGAATTTCTTAAAGCAGAACCATTTACACCAAAGTTTACCAAAGTTTTTGTCAAAGGTGGATCTGGGTTGTTGTAGAAGTTGGCACTATTATATTGTGAATAATAGCTGTCATAAAATTCACCATGAGATGTAGTTAATTTTTGGTGCGCTAAATTCAAATTATATGTAATTCCGAATGGCAGTTTTACTTCTGCTGTAAGATTACCAACAAGGTTATTTGTTGTAGTTTCATCTGTTCCATGTTCAATCAAGGCAACTGGATTAAAATATCCTGGGCTAACAAAATTTTCATAGAAACTCCCGTCTGCATTTCTAACTGGAGAAACCGGAAGATAACTTGCTGCTTGCAACAGTACTGTATTACGTTGTGGTACGTTTTGGTAATCTGTTTTTGAATTGGTAACATTTAAGCCGAATTTCACTTTATCATCAAAAGCAAATTGTTCAACAGATAAACGTGCTATGATACGAGAAAAATCACTTTTCAACATTACACCTTCTCTGTTAAGAGACGTAATACTTGCTGTATAACTTCCGTGATCTCCACCTCCACTCATAGATAAATTATGACTAGTAGATACTGCACGGTTTGGTCTCATAATTTCTTTTAACCAGTTTGTGTTTGCTCCTTTATCATTTTCCGGAGTAAAGTTCAAATTGTTTTTAGTTGTAAAAGCTCTCAACTGATCTGCATTCATCATATCCAGATTGTTTGAAACTTCTTCAAAACCAACATATCCATTGTATGCAATTTGAGTTCTTCCTTTACTTCCTTTTTTAGTAGTTACCATGATAACTCCATTTGCAGCACGGTTACCGTAGATTGCAGTTGCAGCTGCATCTTTTAAAACGTCGATCGTAGCAATGTCATCTGGAGAAATTACCGAAATATCAACTCCAGGAATACCATCAATTACATAAAACGGACCTTGAGAACTGTTTAATGTAGAAACCCCACGTAATACTACCGAAGCCGTTTTTGTTGGGTCACCACTTGATGAAATATTCAAACCAGAAACTTTACCTTGTAAAAGTTGTCCAACATCACTAATTGCACCTTTATTTAATTCTTCTGCTTTAATAGAAGTCACAGAAGTGGTAAGGTTTTTACGAGATCCTTTTCCGTATCCAACTACAACAACTTGTTCAAGATTGTTTGTTGTAGATTGTAATTTAATTGAATAATTAGACTTTGTTCCGTCTAATTTTAAAGTTTGATCATCAAATCCAATAAAAGAAATTACTAATACTGCATTTTTATTTGAAACTGAAAATTTAAATTTCCCATCAAAATCTGTCGTTACAGTATTTGTTGTACCCTTTTCGAGTATGTTCGCGGCTGGCAGAGGAATGCCTTTGTCATCTAAAACTACACCGGACACTTCTGTTTTTTGTGCCCAAGTATTAATTGAGAAGCCAAAGAAGAAGGCTAATAATAAAAGTTTAAGTTTTTCCATTGTGAAATTGGTTAATTGGTTAAATAGTATTGCCGAAATTAGTGCTAAAGAAATGTTAACAAATGGACAAGTTATTCATAAACATGGATAATTTCTATAAAGTCAACAACGGCAAGGGTTTTCAAGGTTATTTTTGAAAAATTATATAGTTAAAAACTTATTAATTAATCGATTTCGTAAAGATTTCATTTCATATTTTATGCGCGGTTTAAGGTTGTGGTTTAAGTATTGTGTTAAATTTTCTTTATATACGTATTAATTATCTGGTAAGTCTTTTTTTAATTGTTTTCTGTCCAATTAATTTCCCAATTTTTAATTAATTCTCTTTCTTTTGTTACATCAAAAGGCGCATTATTGATTGCCGATTTTTTGAATGCCTCCAGAAACATTTTCCATCTCGGCCAATAAAAACCTTTATACATTCCTTTCCAGGATCTTGAAGCATAATCATTCAAATGACCTTCTCCGCCCCAAAGTGTAATCAATGTTTTAGCATTTTTTGCATACAACTTAGAAACTGCTGGTGTATCTCCATAATCCGAAGCCGATTTTACCCATTGGTCTACATTATTTAATGGTTGTCCTGTCATCATTAAATCAATTTCCAAAACTTGTTTTTCTATCTTTTTGAATAATAAATCTCCTTTTGCAATGTCTTTTTTCTGATAGGCTCCTACACATTCCATCAACTCTTCATCAATACATAAAGAATAATAATGTCTTGAAACATCTATTAAATCGTACTGAATAAAATTGTTTTTATCATATTTCTTCGCTTCTTTACTTAAAATATCCAAAGCTTGTTTTAGTTTTTTCTTGTCTCCTGGATTTCCTTTAAATGCTGTAATGGTTGCAGTAGGACGTTTGAACAACAAATACGCTCCAGCCCTATCATTCCACCATCTTGTTTCCCAGTATTTTACATTATAAACAGATTGCAACAATAATTCCCATGCCTGAAAAACTGGCTTAGTGGTTGTTTTCTCATATCTCGCATTTAAATATTTAGTCAACCAATCGCTTACAGGCTGCTCACCTTTACTCCACGGAAGATCATAAATATATTCATATACAATCGAATTATTATTTAAACCTTCCGGCATTGCACCATAACCTACAACATTTCCTTTATGCGGATTTTTCAATAAACTCGTTAATTCATTTTTATAGAAACTTAAATCTCCATAAACAGGATTTGATCCTCCATAATTATGTACATAACCGTAAGTCCATTGTTTTCCATAAAATGCTTCCTGATTATCCCAAACTTTGTATCTATCATTGGCATAATCCTGAACCATTACTTTATCATTTGGAACTTTACTCAAAAATGCGCTTGTTGCTTCTTTGGTCCAAAATTCTTTATTGTCTCCAAAAAGCCATCCCTGCATTACCCAAGTAGCACCAGGAGCTGCTTCATTTATAGTTTCGTAAACAGCACTTCCGTAATTAGAAAGTTCTTCATATTTATTATGCTCAGATACTGGAGGTTCGATTTCGTTAAAAGAATCAGCCAGATAGAAATTAGATTTTCCGTACGTTTTGGTATAAATTTCGATAAAACGTTTCCCTATTTTTTTAAAAAGCGGATCTTTTGAATCCAGTAGAAAAGTACTCGCAAAACCTCCGCCTGACCAAGATTTTAATTCAGTGATTTTCGCTTCAGGATGTTTTTCGGCGAAAGCCTTAGGAACATAACCGCTAAAAGCAGGTACAACTGGATGCATATCTAACGCTCGCATTCTTTCCAGAATTTTCTTTTGAAGTTCTTCTTTTTTAACAAACCATTCTTGTGGTAGAGGTCCTTCTAAACTATTAATATTTCCCATACGCTGCCAAGGTAAAAATGCTGGTCCGGCAAAATGAGATTCCAACTGATTTTTTGTTAAACCATATTCTTTCCACAATTCCTGCCATACCGCTTCCTGACCTTCCATTGCTGTTGGAAGATTAATTCCGTGAAGGGCCATCCAGTCAATTTCCTGCTCCCAGCGCTTCCAGTCCCACCAAGGAGTTGTGTAACCAAATGTACAAGCATTTAAGTATTCTCTATATTCAAAAGGCGTGTCTCCCTTTTTTGCATATTTAGGCCATGTTTTCGGTAGATTAATTTTATTTCCTTCCCAGCTTACTATTGCGGCTCCTATATCTCTCAGAAAATTGTAAGCTGCATAACAAATTGCAGTATTATTTGAGCCTTTAATTTTTACAAGATTGCTCGTTGTTTCAATTTCGAACCAATCTTTATGTTCGTTTTTGTTTTCGATAATGGTTAATTCGAATTCATTGGCACGATTACCAATCAATCTTTCTATTACTTCTGATGCCGTTTTAGTTCTTTCATCGCTTTTGCAATATCCTTTGCCTCCAAAAAGCAGGAATGCAAAAATGAGCATAACCGCTTTTAAGAAATCGCCATTTACGATTTCAAAATTCATTCTTTTCATATTCTCCTATTTAATAAATTATAACATATTATTTGTAACAAAAAACAAGGGAGATTAAACATCGAATTAATCTCCCTAACTAATAAAAACTAACAAAATATTTACTAATCAATAAACCTCGTGATTTTTGTTTTTCAAACCCAATAATTGAGTTTTGAATTGAAGATAAAATTATTTAGAATGTGAATTATAGAGATGGACAGATTATTCAAAAGAATAGACAGATTATCCATATGTGTCTTAAGTACCGATTTTATTGGCTTTTTAGAAAAAAAATATAATACGAACAAAAAGAGCTTCAATAATATTGAAGCTCTTTTTTATCTATAAAATAGTTGTTAAAGAATATCTATTTGAATCAGGATGGTTTAATGATTTCTTTTAAATAAGGTTTTTTAGAAGATAAAACTCCAATTATTTTATTGACTTTTCGCCATTCAAATAAATGAATAAAAAAAACACCAATCTTCAGTAATCCTTTATTCGTGATCAATAATGCACCCAGTTGTTCCATTTCAGAATCTCTTTGGTTAATAAAAGTTTCGCTTTCGGATTTCTCTTTACTTATTAAATCGGTTGCAAAACACCATGCACCATCACGAGCATTGCCCAAACTGAACTGAACGAGCAAAGAATTCGATTTATTTCCCGTTAAGCCAATGAGCGATATTAGCGGAGAAACTATATTTAATTTATTAATGACACTATACGTTAATGAAGACAGAATATTATTTATCGCATTATAATCTCTTCGAAGCTCATCGATACTGCAACCATTATCGTTGGCTTCTTTGACAGCGATTCCTAAATCGTAATTGATATGCGCATTCATTCCTAAAAATAAATGCTGCAGAATTAATATGGACGAATTTTCACTGCTTTCAAAAGCGATTTTCCAAGATTTTGAAACCTTTGTACTATTTTTATCAATCTTCCATTCATGAAGAGCATATAAATATCGATTTGCGAACAAAACATCGAGTAATTCCAATCTTTCAGGATTCTCAAAAAGTCTGTTTTGAATATCTTCATCTACTTTTAAAGTCACTTTATGATATAGAGCAGCAAAATAGCCCAGTCTGCTGTTTGTTGCTTCTGCTTCGGTAATAATTGCTTCCAAACAAGACAAAACTTCTTTAATCGTATTGGCAGGTACATATGGTGTCATAAGAGAAAGATTTAATAAATTTTATTAATAAACAAAAAACAACACACTAACAATCAACAGAATAAATATATAGAATATTTTTTCAGATAAATTTGATTTTATTACATGCTCTTATTCGCATCCATAAATTTAGTGATCAAGGCTATTATGGTGACAATACTTCCACCCATCGCTGCAACCTGATCATAACTGTCTTTATTGAGATACATTAATAATAATAAAGCGCTAATCGCGATAATAAACAATGGAAATTTAAACCTGTTGTAAGTACCATCTTTGCTTTCATTTTTAAATTCTTCTATGAATGATTTACTTTTGCCATGCGAAAGAACAAAAAATCTAAAGCTCGCACTCATCATTTTTAGTCTTCCCGTTGTTTTATCAATATCGATTATTCCGCATTCCATAAAGCTGATTACTGTATCTTTATTTTTATAATTTACAAAATAATCTTGTGCAAAATCATATAGTACATATTGAGTCTCGTGCGGTAAAGAATTCCAAATCTCATTGTATATTTCATAAAAATTCCTTTTATAATAGTTTATCATAAAGTTCCTTTTTACAAGTTCAGGTATTTCATTGTTTGTATCTGTTTTAAAAAATTTATTTATAGTGATGTCACGATCAGATTGATCTTCCAAGGGCAAAATATTATTTTCTAAAGCTAACTTTTTGCGATAATCCTGAATCAGGCTTTTAATATCACTGATATTCATTATTTGTATATAAATATCCTCTTTCTTCAAGATTTTTTTTTGAGAAAGAAATATTTCCTTCCAAGAAACCTGCATCAAATCATAAAAGAAAAAACGATTGCTGTAATAGTTTATTAGTTGATAGGATATAACAGGAAGAAAAACAAATAAAAAAATAAAAATCATAACGATAGAACGAATATTTTCCTTCTGAAGAATTGCATGTGAACTCAAAAAATATTCATCTTTTAATGCACTAAAGAAAGTGAAATTATTAATTTCATATAAAGCCGGACGATTCAAAAAATCAAAATCTGCTTCCTGCATTACAGAATCTTTTCCCTCAACTTTAAAAAATGGAATTTTCAGCGTATGAAAACCGCTTTGATAGGCTTGTATATTATTTGCTCTTTTATCATTTGTTTCTTTTATCGACGTATTGTAAAATCTTGCAAATTCATTTATTTCGCTCACATAAAGTGAACTAATTAAAATCAAAGGAAATATAGTGTATTGAAAAACCAATCTGGCTGTCAAAAAAGAAATAAAGGAAGTTCTACTAACACTTTTGTTACTTTCATCTTCTGTATTTTCTCCTTTTTTAGTTTTGAAATTTTTATAATAAAAAATCAAAATGAGATGCATGCAAAACAGAATAAATACAGCAAACCATAGGGTACTAAAACTAAAAACTAAAAATGGTATACTAATTCCTAAAATCAAAAAAACTATAATACTTTTTACAGCATATTTAAAGTCTAAAATTCTTGTATTTAAAGAGATTACATTTAAGAAAGCCAAGTTATATCCAAGTAGCACGCAGAAAACAAAAGCTACTGAAGGAGAAGAGTTTAAAGAAACTAAAAGTGCTAAAAGAATTGAGACACAATTGACCATAAACAATTTTTTATAATCCGAAGTCCTGCTTTTATTAGGAAATAAATACCAAAAATGTCTATTTGAAAATATACTGATTTGACTACTATAAAGTATAATTGAATACATATAATTGAGTAACAACAGAAAGAAACCAAAGAAAATAGAAATAAGGAATCCGTTGGTAAAAGTATATATGGATAAACGATTGATGTGGGTTAGATCCCTAATTCCAAGAATATATATCGGAGAATCGATTGCTACATCTAATTTTTCTGCGCATACCTGGTAGGCTTTTCCCTGAAGTACCATTTCAAATGTTTTGGGTATTACTCCCGATAATGTACTAATAAGTTCAAAATTATTTGGAGAATCATTTAGTACATTTTGAAATAGGCTGTTTTTAGAATCTTCATGCATTAAAACGTCTCCAGATCTATCTACTATCATATAACTTGTTCGAGGAGGTAACTTTATATTTTTAGAAAAATATTCTCTGAAAGCGGTGCCTTTTATACCAATAGAGTCAGGGTCTACATTTTTCATACCTAATGAATCTATATCTGCGTAAATCCACTGATATTTATTTTGTTCTCTAGAAAAAACAGCCGTCAAATATGTTTTGATTTTTCTGTTTATGTTTGGATAATATTTATTTTGAGGTTGAAGCACTTTAAAATACATTCTGTCATCAAATTTTCGTCTTAATTCTGGATTTGTAGCGCTTAAATATTTTGTAATTAATCCTTTATTATCCATTCTGAAAAAGACATCTATATTTTGAAGTTCTTTACTATTTTCATCAAAATAAGACTTACTAATCGCAAATTTTTGATTTCTTAACAGACCATCACTTTTAGAGTCAGAGTTTCCATCTAGTGAAATACTATCCGAGCCCTTTATAAAATATATCTTAGCATACTTGTGTTCTGTTTTTTTCAACTCGATCTCAAAAGCCGATGTGTACCTTAATTTTTTAGTATTATTTATTTGTTTAGAAAAACAACTATCAATACGATTAACCAATATTTTCAAATCTTTGGTATTGTTTTCTTTTAAAGTTTTATTCCATAACGCTAAGAGAGCAAACACTGTTAAAACTGCACTCAATACTCCAATTGAAAACACCACACCTACAAGATCAAGCTGACTTAATCTCTCATTTTGACTACTAATAATAGGTTTGATAAAATTAATTCCTAATATTAAAATGATGACAGAAACAAGACTGAGAATTAATATAGGAGAATCAATTTGTCTTGCATTGGTCTCAAAATAAGAATTATCAATTCCTACCGCTAAGAATATATTATGATCCGTTTGCGGAATAACTATCTGATTGGTGTAAAATCGTTTTGAAGATTTTTTAAAAGTTATTGGGCCGCTTCTTCTACTATTATCGACTAAACTATCCTGATCACTTAGACTTATATTTTCAGATATAAATGATTTATCAACCCTACATTTTCCTGACTCTACAGGACAAATATAAAATGAAGTGAAAAGCGTTGTCGAATTAATTTTGTTTAAAAATTTGACTAGATCGATGCTAATAACATCCGGAAATACGGTGTCCTTTTTTTTAAAACCTTTAAATCTATCTTTTATTGAACTAGAAATAGTAATAGTTCTTGATAACTCAATTTTCCCATTTTTAACCGATTGGAAACCATATCTATCAATTTTAATATTGTCAATATAAATATCATCAGCCCCCTTAAATTTAGAAATATCTAAAGTCCGAAATTTGTTATCACTAATATATTTTACCTGATCATCTATATAGACAAGCAATTGTTTTTCAATTCCTTTTAGAATTGCAACATTTTTTTCATCTTCTCTTGCTTTATTTTTAGGAAGTATGTAACTAAGATAAACCAAAACCAACAAAGCGATAAACAGCACCGTGATGATTGAGGAACTATGTCTTTTGAAAGATTTACTTTTAGACGGATTTTCCATTTTATGTCATTTTAGTTGATCTTGTATTTTTCAATTCAATTTTTATTGAAATAACATAACCAAAAGACAATGGTAAATTTGACAGAGAAACTTAAAAACGATATCCACCAAAAGAAATATTGCCTTAAAAACGGTTAGTAAACGGCATGTATTCTTTGCATACAAAATAAATATTCTGTAGTGCAAATTTCTATTTCAAATACTGTGGGGAGATATTTTATAAGCCTGAGTGAAAATAAAAGGAGTATAATTAGATTTTTAAATCTGTTAGATCGGCTTGGCGATTACCTCACTCAAAATAAGTAATCGTAAATTATTATATTGCAAATATAATTTTTTCATCAAACACCACAACAGGTATAACTACTTATTTTTGTGATAGATAGCACTTTAAAAACAAATAAGCCTTCAATTAAATTGAAGGCCTATCAGAAAAAAAACAATTAAACACATTTTTATATTTTACTTATAACCTTTTCAGGATAATCAGTAATAATTCCGTCAACTTGAAGCTGAATCATATTGTCAATAGCTGTATCGTCATTTACTGTCCACGGAATAATTTTCATTTTTAGAACTCTTAAAGAATCTACCGCTTCTTTATTGAGAAGTTTATAATGCGGACTATAAATCTCTGGTTTAAAATCAAGAACCGAAAGATTCTTAGCAATAGCACCTTCTCCAACCAAATAAGCTAGTTTTATTTTTGGAAATTTTTTGTGCATTACATTTAATACCGTCGGATCAAAAGACTGAATGTTTATTCGCTTTTCGATACCTTTTTCTTTAATGATTTGCATTACCATTTGAGTAAAAACTTCCGGTTCTGGCTGCCTTTTTCCATAATCCGCCTTTTCAGATTTGATTTCGATATTGTATCGAATAGGTTTCAAATTGTTTTTAGCAATATATTCTTCTACAGTATCAATCATCTCTGACAATAATGGTTTATACGTTTTTTGTTTCTGCTGCATCGGAAAACTGGAATTTCCTCTGGAACCGCCATCAAACGTTCTTATACTATCATACGTCATTTCGTAGAGATTATAGCTCTTTTCTTTTTCTTTTGAAATTGGTTGTCCTGCAAAATCTAACATATATTGCGAAGACATAAAAGGCTCGTGAGAAACGACCACTTTTTGGTCTTTAGAAATTACAACATCCAATTCCAGAACATCAACACCTTTTTTTAGAGCGCTGATAAAAGCAGGAATCGAATTCTCTGGAAAATTCCCGCGGTCGCCTCGATGACCTTGTACCTCAATTTTTGAAGTAATTGCTTTTTGACTTCCACAAGAAGATACCGCCAAAACTGCTATTAAAACACAATTTATCTTTTTGATTTTTATCATTTTATGAAATCGATTATTTTACTTTATCTATTCTGTAAGTTGTATTTGCGGTATGTGTTTTACCGAACATATCAGTCGCTTTAATTTCGATAGCATGCTCTCCAATCGCAAGATCCGAAGGGATATTTCCTCTCCATACGTGCGTGCTTTTTTCAGGATCTGATGAACGTTTTCCTGGCATTAGCACTTCTGATAATTCCCATTCATAAACCAATTCTACGTATGATGGATCTTGAACTTCAACGTATTCCATTTCTTTCCATTCTCCTTGATCTACGCGGTAAACCACTTTGTCTTTTTTACTTCCCATAAAGAAATTGGCAAATACTCCAGACTTTGTACGTTTTGCTTTTGCCACTACTTTTGGAGCGAAAACTTTCATTTGATAATTTTCTGGTTTTCCTGCCACTTTGTAATCCACTGTATATTTGTTTCCATTGAAATGAATGAAAGCATAACCTTTTGGCGTTCCGTCTCTCATAACAGAAATTGGAATTCCTTTTTCATCCAGTTTTCCAGAATACCAGTCACCTGAAGTTGTTCCGATATTATAATGATGATGTGGCGTTTCTTGCAACCAACCATCTTTTTTATCAAAGAAATCTTGTCTTTGCAAATGCGTATGCGCTGAAAGAGAAAGTGTATTTGGGAAATCCTTCAACAATTCAAATAATTTTTGACGGTCCTCATCTCTAAAAGAATCATCTTTAGCATCAGGCTCACTTATCGGAATATGGAAAGCCAAAACGATTAAATTATCTTTTGGAACGACTTTCAAATCATTTTCAATAAATTTTAATTGCTCTTCTGTAAAACCTCCCCAATATCCTTCATGATCTCTTGGGTCTGGATACAAAACATCATCCATTACAATAAAATGCACTTTCCCATAATTGAAAGCATAATTGGCTGGACCAAAATGAGCTTCGTAAGTTTCATCGGCTAAATTGTCTGCTTTGGCATCAAAATTTAAATCGTGATTTCCTAAAAGGTTATACCACGGAATTCCGACTTTCTTCACTGCCTGAATATACGGATTGAACAAACTCAAATCATTTCCAACCAAATCTCCCATACTTAACCCGAATGGGATGTTTTTAATTCCTTCAACTTCAGCAACAATTCCTCTTGTAAAAAAATCAACTTCTTCTAGTGTATAAGGTTGTGGATCTCCAAAAATAAGCGCTGTAAAATCAGTAGTTTCTTTTTGCGGAATCAATCCAAAATCTACTGATTCTGGAAGTTTTCCTGTTGGAGCCACTCCTTCAAACTTACCTTTTGGAGAACCAGCTGGTTTATGATTGTAGAAAAACTGAGGCAAATTATCTTTATTAACCTGAATTTTATAAGCCGACGGTTTGATTACCGCAATAATAGCGTCGTCTTTTAACGGAAGTTCGTAGTTTCCTTTTTTATCTGTTAAAACCACTTCACGACCATTTGTAACAGCCACATTCGCAATTCCTTTTTCCTTTTTTTCTTTTTTACCGTTCTGATTTACATCTTCATAAACGATTCCTTTTACAGTTGTCTGTGCGGTTAAAACACCACAAAACAAAACTGCACTATATATAAATGTCTTTTTCATTTTTTAAAATTATTTATCCCACCAAACTTTAGTATTGATATTATCACCGCCAACCATCTCAACAGCTTCTAAATAATTTGCGTTATTTTTAATCTGCTGATTATCTGGGTAAGTAAATCTAGACGGCATAACTCCGTCATTAAGCATTGCCGTTGTTGTTGGTAACACAGGAAGTCCTGTTCTACGGTATTCAAACCATTGCTGATAATCTGTAAAATACAAAGCGTAGTATTTCTGCAACATGATTCTTTCTAGTGTTCCGTCATACTTTGCTTCTGCTTTATCAAAATACGTTGCAGGAGTTGTGGCTTTCAATTGCTCGATTCCTGCTCTAACCCCTTTCTCGTAATGGCCTTGCGCATCTGAAATAAGACCGCGTTGCGCTAATTCTGCTTTGATGAATTCAACTTCAGCATACGTTAAAATTAAAATCTGCATCGGATTTTGCACTTGCGTATTCAAAAGTGTCGAAGCATTGTATTTAAACTGAGAATCTGCACCTGCATAAGCACTTGTGATTCCTTTAAATCCAATTGGTGCATTGGTAACCAAAGCTGTCGCTCCTGTTGCAATGATCGCTCTTCTCGGATCTTCAAGCGTATTTAAATTATCAATAAAGAATGAAGCCATTTTAATATTCAAATTAAAATCTTGAGGTCTTCCCCACGGAGACATATTCGGAGAAACTCCCGTTACTTTCAAAATAGCACCTTCAGCTGTATTGGTAAAAACAGGATAAACTTCTGGATGATCTGCCATGTAAGCCAACTTCTGAAAAGCTCCTGTTTCTGTTCTGTTTGAAACTCTTAGCAATAATCTCATCAATAAAGAATTTGTAAACTTCTTCCATTTCAGAACATTGTTTTGAAACAAAATATCTTCGGTATAAATCATGGCTTTACTGGTATCGTAAAGCGTATTGGCTCTTTCTAAATCAGCTAAAAGTGTTTCATAAATAAACTCTTGTTTATCGTATTTCGGATATAAAATTCCGTCTTCACCACGCACTGCTTCCGTCATCGGAATTGGACCAAAAAGATCGGTAAGATTAGCATATACCAAAGCATTTAATGTTAAGGCAACTGCTTCATAATTAACGTCTCCAGCTTTTACAGCAGCCATTCTCATTTCTCTGATGTTAGAAAGCCATTTGTAATAGTTATTCCAAGCCGAATTACCAATATTATTGCTCACATCATAACGATGCAAACCTCCTGTAATACTTGGAAAAGGAAGTGAAACCTGCATTAAATTGAACGTAACATCTACACTTTGACTTGCATTCTGCGAAGCCACTCCATAAATAATCGGGTTCAACAATGTTCCTGGACTTATTTCTGTAATCAGATTGGGATTTTCGTTAAGTTCTTCGAAACCTGATGAACAAGAAATCGTCATTCCTGTTAGTACTAGAAGTAATGCTGTAATTTTTATCTTTTTCATTGTCTTATTATAAAGTCAAACTTAAATTAAAACCATAAGTAGCTGGCGAAGGCATCTGCCCCATTTCGATACCTGGTAAAATAGTGTCTCCGTTTAATGCTGCTGTTTCTGGATCGTAAATTGGGAAATCTGAAACGGTTGCTAAATCTCTTCCGAATAAAGAAAATTGAAGCGATTGCAATCCTGTATTTTTCAACCATCTTTTTGGAAGATTGTATTGAAGACTGATTTCACGAAGTTTTCCAAAAGAAGCATCAAAAGAGTTCGATTCGATATTTGCTCTTCGGTAATAACGACCGTACCAATCTGCAGTTTTTACTTGTTTGGTGTTTGGAGCATAAGTTCCATCGGCATTTTGAACTACACCTTCACCAATGATGAAACCCGTTTCTCTACCCAAATTATTTGAATTTAATTTTCCTTGTTCAGAAAGTTTGTGGTGTGTCTGAGAATAAATAATTCCACCGTACTGACCGTCTATAGTTACATTCATGGTGAAATTTCCAATTGAAAAACTATTCGTTAGACCACCTTTCCATTTTGGACTTGCATCACCTATATATTGTATTTCTTCTGGGTAAGCTGGAAGACCTGCGCTATCGTACACAATTTGTCCATCAGGAGATCTTACGAAACCAAAACCATAAATAGCACTTGTAGTTCCGCCCACTTTTGCAATAATAGAAGCTGTTCCTCCTGTACCGATTATCTGTTGTCCATCGATTCCTTCTGGTAATTCCATTACTTTATTCCAGTTGCGAGACCAGTTTATAGTCGAATTCCATTTGAAATTTTCACCGTCAATAATTTTTCCGCCAAGAACCAATTCGATTCCACGGTTTCTTACTTTACCTCCGTTTAAAACGGCTCCGCTATAACCTGTAGAGAAATCCATCGGAATATCGATAATTTGATTCTTCGTTACACTTTCGTAAACGGTTGCATCAGCTGTAAGTCTGTTTTTAAACATTCTGATTTCAAAACCAGTTTCAAAACTTGTGGTAATTTCAGGTTTAAAATGATCATTATATAAAACCGTTAAAGTCTGCGCAGAACTTGGGAAAGCACTTTGCCCGTAATATTTTTGCGTTTTATAAGGCTCTGTATCATTTCCAACTTGAGCAAAAGAAAGTCTGTATTTTAAGAAATCAATTGCTTTAGGAAGGGTAAACATTTCAGAAATAACCGCACTCGTGTTGATGGACGGATAAAAGAATGAATTGTTTTCTACCGGAAGTGTACTTGTCCAATCGTTTCTTCCTGTCACGTCAACAAAAAGCATATCACGATACGACATTGATATTAAACCATACAAACTGTTCATTTTTTTATTAGCATCACCCAAAGTCAAAATTGGTGCGCTAGAACCGTTTGAAAGTTTGTAAACTCCTGGAACAACCAAACCTGTTACTTCAGCTTCTGTTCTTCTGTATTTATAACTCATCGCATTTCCTCCAGCTGAAGCCGAAAGCGAGAATTTATCACCGAAATCTTTTTTATAAGAAAGTAAAAAATCTGAGTTGATTTCTTGTTTGAAAACATCTTGTCTTTCGTAAAAACCTTTTGCATATCTGTTGATGCTGTAAGGTCTTTTTTGCTCTCTCGTCTGATTGTAAGTATTCATAGAAGAACGCAACATCAAATCTAAGTTTGGAGCTAAATTGATATTCGCAAAAATATTCCCGACAATTTGATCACTGTCTAAGGTATTCGTAGCTTCATACGCAATCAAATAAGGGTTATCGATAAAAGAGCTAAAAGGGTGCAATTGTGCAATCTGTTCTTTGCCTTTTTCCCAAATCGGACGATACCAATCTAAATCAATATTAGGCTGTTGGAAAATCATGAAATAAGCGATAGATCCATTGTTATATCCTGTAGAAGGCAAATTGTCACTATTTCTGGTATTATAATTTACAGATGTTCCTAGTTTAATTTTGTCAGATACCTGATAATTAGCATTAACCGCCGCTGTAACTCTATCAAAACCAGTATTCGGCATAATCCATTCATTCTTCTGATTTCCTAAAGAAAGACGCATAGAACCTTTATTATCTCCACCTTGAATAGAAATATTATTATTTAAAGTCACACCTGTTCTCCAGAAATCTTTTCTGTTATCTCTATAAGATTGCCAAGGACGTCTTTCTGGCGATTGTCCTTCTACAACAGGATCATATTGGTAAAAATTCTGTCCTGCAAAAGCGGGTCCCCAAGCACTACTCGTACCGCTTGTCGAAGTTCCATCTGCAGAATTTCCATAAGAATAATACTGATTTCCTAATGCATCTGGCGAATTTCCTGTTCCTTGTCCATAACTATATTGATAATCTGGCCATCTTTGAATAACATCAAAAGTAGCTCCTGTGTTGAATGAAATTCCTAGACCTTTGTTTTTCTTTCCTGACTTTGTAGTAATAATCAAAGCACCGTTTGCCGCACGACTTCCGTAAAGCGCAGTTGCACCTGCACCTTTAAGAACGGTTACCGCATCGATATCATCTAGATTTAGATCAGAAATTCCGTTACCGTAATCAATTGGAGAATCTTCTCCCATATACGCACTTGTAGAACCAGAAGTGGTCATTTCGGCATTTACCGGAACTCCATCAACCACAATAAGTGCATAGTTCCCTTTTGGACTTAACGATCTGTTTCCTCTAAGAGTGATTTGTTGTGAATTTAAAGGTCCTGAACCTGTAGAAGTAATACTTAAACCTGCCACTTTTCCTTTCAGACCAGACGACCAGTTATTTGGTCTTCCTTGAGATAAGTTTTCAGATTTAATGGTTTGCTGCGAGAATCCTAATTTTTTTTCTTCTCTTTTAATTCCCAACGCCGTTACGACAACTTCGTTCAACTCACTGGTACTTGGTTTCAATGTTATTGTAATTAGACTAGCACTTGCGTTAACTTCCTGAGAAATATATCCCATATAAGAAACAACCAAAACAGCAGAAGAACTTACAGCAAAGCTGAAATTACCTTCCATATCGGTCATTGTTGAGGTTTTTGTTCCTTTTTCTAGAATTGTAACTCCTGGCATTGGCATACCGGTTTCGTCCAATACTTTTCCGCGAACACTCATTTGTGCACGGCCACTGTGCGTAACAGTAATCGTGTTGTTTAGTTTTCTAAAAGACAATCCTGTTTTTGAAGCAATTTTTGTCAATACTCCGTCAAGACTTTCTTTGTCTGCATAAATAGAAATACGTTGAGAAGTTGCAGATATTTTTTCATCAAAAACAAAAGTAAAAGTCGTTTTCTGTTCTACCGCTTTAAAAAATTCAGTGATTGTCGCATCTTTTAAATTTAGGCTTATTTGCACATCTTTGGCAGATTGTCCTAAGGCAAATCCGTTAAAGGAAAAAAATAATAAAATCATTAAGTAAAGATTTTTCATCTTGATATACTTATTGAAAAAAAATTGTAGTTTCGTGTTCATTACTATTAGGCTATAAATTTTATTTTTAGTCTGTTCTAAAATGCCCGTTTCCGTTGCACCGGAGGCGGGTTTTGTTTTTTTCTGTTTTTTTTTATGATGTCTTTTTTCTTATAGTAATTTGGTTTTTAGTGGTGTAATTTATTTTTAGTTGTTTCAAATAGGCAATACTCTCCAGAACATTCTCTAGCTTTTCATCTTTAAACTTTCCTGAGATTGTAAGATCATTTAGTTCTTGATCTTCAATTGTAATATCTACATTGTACCAGTTTTCAATAATTTTAACCGTTTCAGAAAGCTTGGTGTTTTTAAGAATAATGGTATTGCTGATCCAAGCAATTTTATCATCGCTGTTTTCGGTAGAAATCTGTAAGTCTGAATTCTTGATCAAATCGGCTTGTTGGTTTTTCGTGATTTGAACTTTTTTGCCAGTTGGCGAAGTCACTTCTACTTTTCCAGTAATAACACTTACTTTGGTGTCATGATGGTTATAAGAATTAATGTCGAATGAAGTTCCTAAAACTCTAACTTTTACGTCGTGAGTTTGTACAACAAAAGGTCTTTTAACGTCTCTAAAAACTTTAAAATACGCTTGTCCAACAAGTTCTATATTTCTTGTTGTTTCAAATTTTTCAGGATACGTAACACTACTGTTAGAATTTAAGACAATGACACTTCCGTCTTCAAGGAAAATTTCTTTCTTTTCTCCTTTAGCCGTAACCTGCGTAATTTCTTTTGGTTTGAATGCAAACTTAGCTACCGAAAAAGCAACTGTAAGTCCGGTTACTAAAACTGCCGCAACTTTTAATGCTTTTCTAATTGAATATTTTTTTGGTTGAACCTGCAATTCTGAAAATATCTTATTTAGAATTACATCACCTTTTTCATCAGATAGTTTATTTTCTATATCTAATGTTTGATCCTGCATCTTATCAAAAAATGCTTCTACAGCAATTTTTTCTTCAGGCGTGCAAGTACCTTTTTCGTATTTTTCTACAAGAAGCAGAAAGGATTCTTTTTTCAAAATAATATGCTTTTATAAACAAGTCACATTTTTTGAATCGAACAAGTAGTCGAAAAAGCAGGCTTAACGTTTTCTTAAAATCGGTGTTTTTTAATTAACATAAAAGAATGCTGCCCAGTAAAAAAGAAGATAATTATAAGATGCAGAATTTAAACGAAGCTGTTTAAGCGCGTTGCTGATGTGTTTTTCTACAGTATGAATAGACAGGTTTAATTTTGCCGCAATTTCAGCATTCGTAAAATGTTCAATTCTGCTTAACAGAAAGACTTCACGACATTTAGGAGTTAGTTTATCAATCTGATCATTGATATTTTTCTCAAAGTCAACATATTCCAAATCGTTGATTGTAAAACCAGGATCAGGAATAGTTTCTAATACTTCGATATGCTGCTGATCGAATTTTAAGTTTCGAATCTGATTCGCAATTTTATATTTTACTGCCCTAAAAAGATAAGCTTCAAGGTTTAAGATTACGGTACTACTTGCATTTTTCCAGAGACTGATAAAGATTTCCTGAACGATATCTTCGCAAACTGCTTCATCTTTATAAATCTTAAAAGCATACGAATAAAGCTTTTTCCAATAACGGTTAAAAATAATTGAAAACGCAGCATCATTCCCTTCAAAAATTAATTTCTGAAGTTCATCGTCAGTCATTTTCAAAAGGTTTCTTTCCATCTTAAATTGTAAAAAGCAAATGAAAAACAACAGACAAAAAATACCTAAAAAGTTAATTTAACTTTGTGTTAAATTAATTATTCAAAAATAGACCTTAAGCTTAAAAAGTTCTCTACAGGCCTTTAAAACAGGAATTTGAGAATTTTAAAATCTTATTTCAAACTTTTTTCGGGATTTTACAACATAGCAGTACATAGACAGTTTTTTCTTTCTTTACTTTTTAAAATCGGATAATTAATACAAGTTTCACCACTTTTCCAAAAAGCTTCATCATGATTTTGATAAACAAAAAGGGCAAAATATTCCATAGATATTTTACCCTTTCGGTTGACAATAGGAAATGAACTCAATAAACTTCTATTTCTCCAATTTTTAAAACTGATTCAGGAATTTCACTTTCAATAAGTAAACGAATTTTAGAAGATTTTACCAGATCAAACGAGATTTGGTTTGCTGTATTTGTTTTTAATTTACTGAAAGACGAAATAATTCTCCATTGCTTATTTTCGTCTGGAATCGCAATTTTAAAAGTTTGTTCCGTAAACTTGTTGTCTGGTGTATCCAAAACTGACAGAACCATTTTATGAAACTCTTTTGTCGTTCCAAAATCAATTTCTATCCAATTTTCTTTTCCTGCAAAAATCTTCGTTTCATAATAATTTCGAACATTGTCAAAATACCAAATTCGACCATCATTTAACTGATTTAAAACTGTTGCATCAGAATTTGAAGTCATAACTTTTGGAAAATCTTTTCCTTTGATATTTACTGCCAAATTGATTTCTGATTTTGAAGGCTGATCAATTTCAACTGAATTCGAAAGATTAATGACTTTTTTTCCTAAAAAAGAAGGTTTCAAAACCATTTTTCCATCCACATAGACAGATAATCCTTTTCCTTTTTTATATCGATTTCCTGTTGCATCATACAAAATAGTCAGGTTTTGATTGTGATAACGAATGTTTTCCAAACAGAAATACTTTACGTTTTCTGTAACAAGCGGATTAATTTCTAATTTATTTCCCTCCGAAGGTCTGATCCCGCATAATCCTGTAATAATTAAATCATTAAATTCGGAATGATTGTAATGCTCACTTCTTTGATCAAAATCGGCAATTGCCCCTTTTTGATCTGGATAATAATTTTCTAGAATATTCAGTTTTCCTTCTTTATAATGTTGATCGGCATATTGTTTCAGAATTTCCCAATAATCTTTCTTTGAAATTTCTTTCTGATTATAATTGTTCAGCAAATTCGCCATTCCTAACAAAACCTGAGTCGTTTGATACGGCCAACTTGGACCGTTCCATTGGCATTCTTTTGTACCATTTGGTCCAAAGCGGTATTGTTCCATATAATATTGATAAGAAGGTTCAACCGTTCGCAATCCGAAAGTACCACCAAAATTTTTCGGCGAACGCAAACGCGACCAAGCCGAATTGTATTTCTCGGTATCATCTGGCAAATTGTAAACCCAAGGCACAAAACCAACCAACTCACGCCCACGAATAAAATCCCAATATTTTACAAAATCATTATTGACTTTGAAACGATCTGTAAAATGTCCTAAAGTTGGATTCCATAAATTATCTTGAAAATTTTGCTTTTGTTCTAATGCTTTCTGCTGATATTTTTCAGCTAATTTTTGATCGCCTTTCAATAAAGCAATTTTAGAAATCGCCAAAGCATTCGCATACATATAACTGTTTATCGAAGGTCGGAATCCATCACCGCCTGTGAAACCATCTGTTCCTCCGCTGGCATCAATTGAGGAAATGGTATTTTCTGTCGCATCCATAACGGGTTCCACAAAATAGAGCTTTTTCGAAGCATCATAATGATCTTGCCAATCGGCATCAATTTTCATCATTGACGGCAATTGTTTGACTATAAAATCTTTGTCACGATTGATCATGTAATTGGCATAAGTTGCATCAGCAATCGATTCGGTATAACGGCGATTGTTCCCGCCATGCTGATACATAAAATCAATATAATTGTTCATGTACAAACGGTCTTTGAGCCATCTTCCTTCGTGAATATGAAAAACCGTTGCCGCATTCAACGTATTATAAGGTTTATGATCCCAACTCATGGCATTCAAAAACTCGGTTACTACATAACCGTAATCGCCTATATTTCGCAAATGTGCTTTGTAAACTTCCCAACGGTAATAATATACATCTTCTATTTCTTGGTCTGAGATTTCAAAAAACGGAATGTTTTTCAAATACCAATCGCTGTCATTTCCATAATGATAAATGCTTTTTTTATTGGAATCGATAAAATGAGTTTCGTTTTTTTGTGCCAAAATCGGCTTCGCAAGCAGTAGAGAAAACAGCAGAAAATAATGTCGCATAAATTAAAAGTCTTTACACTCTGCGCAAATTTTAAACACATAGAAACATAGTTTTTTAAACGCATAAAAGGCGTTTCACTAACATAAATTCACATAGTGCTATGTGTTAGAAACTAGTTTCTTTCTACAGTCTTTTACAAAAAGAGAAAATCTATGTTTCTATGTGTTTAAAAAAAATACACGCAAAGAGTTTTATTGGTTAAAAGGGTTTATCGTCCAGCAAATAAAGAAATTATAATTTTTTAAGGTCAGACAAAAAATCTCAATCTTTCTCCAATTAGTCTCAGATTGATTTTTATTCAATAAAAAAGCCGTTTAAACGATAATGCAACGGCTTTTAAATTTTCTTTTAAAATGAATTCTAATTATTCTTTACTTCGAATGAATTAAAAATACTAGTACTATTTTCTCCTTTTGAAACAATTCCGATTCGGTAACCCATTCCCCAAGGCGCATACTTATCTGGATTAAAACTTACTGAATCTATCTTTACCCAATCTCCATTTTTCTCTTTATAATAGAATTCTAACGTTTTGGCTTTTTCTAAAACATTCATTTTCAATTCGACTTCACCAGAAAAATTCTTATCCATTTGTTTTACAACCTGATAACTATTTTCTAAATTATTGAAGATCTTGATTCCGCTTTTCGAAACTGAAACTCCAATTCCTCCTAATTCTCCCGGCCAAGTACTTTTATAAATCGCTCCGCCTAAAGCAATTCCCGTTTCAGCATCTGTAATTTGTACCGAAGTATTTACCGTAAAATCAACCGATTTGATATATTGTCCCAAAAAAGTTCCCAAATTATGATTTTCGTTCGAAGCTTTTAATTCCAAGCCATTTTTGAAATTCAATTCTGGTCTTTCTTTTTTTGAAGGCCATTGCCAAGCCAAATTCAGCTTTTGATCTTTTCTAAAATCATCGCTAAAATCCAATTCCGATTTTGGTCGATTTGCTGTAATATTGTTGCGTAAAATCGGCCAGCCGTCTTCACCAGCAACCAATTCTTCAATTACACCTTCTCTGCCTACATATACATCATAATCCATATTGAAGGCATGATACAGCATAAACAATCTTCCTTCTTCGGTCGTAATTACCGTTCCGTGACCCGGACATCTCCATTTTTCATTGCTCACCATAATCGGATTTTGAGGATATTTTTCCCAAACACCGCTTTCTAAACTTTTGGTTCTTGCAATTCCTGTTTTGTAATTGCAACGTGCGTCACAACAACCTCCAACCGCGTATAAACTATAAATATAATCTCCGAATTTAAAGAAACACGCTCCTTCTACTAAAGCGGTTTCCCAAGGCTGACTATTGGTATAAACCTTCTTTTTTGTGCCTAATAATTTAGTTCTGCTTTCATTGATTTCCTGCATCCAAATCCAAGATTCTTTGCCACAGCCGTTTCCATCATTTTTCCAAAAAGCATAAATTTTGCCGTTGTCTTCCATTTCAAAAGCGTCGATTGCGCCACAATCATCTTCAATAATTACGGGACCATTATCTGTAAATTTTCCGGTTTCAATTTTAGAAGCATCAATCCAAGCTGTTCCGCATTGCAATCCGGGATTTCCTTTTGTGAATCGGTTATGAGCGGTGTAATATGCGTAAATTTTGTTTTGTTTTTTGTCGTATGCCAATTCCGAAGCCCAGAAATTATTTTCGCCCCATTGGTCTTTCATGTCTTTAAAACCTTCAGGAAAAACATGATTAACCAATTTCCAATTTTTCAAGTCAGTCGATTTGTAAATGGTAAAATATGGTGCCCATTCATTTGTTGTTGAAGTCGCATAATACACATTTCCAACTCGAATAATCGACGGATCGGGATTATCTCCAGGCAAAGCTGGATTGACCAATTCAAAAGATTTTGAACTTGAATTAGTTGTTATAATTTGTTTTTTACTGCCACATGAAAAAAGCATCAAGACAGCAAAAAATGAGATTATATTTTTCATTAT
Organism: Flavobacterium potami; assembly: GCF_020026915.1. Classification (GTDB taxonomy): domain Bacteria; phylum Bacteroidota; class Bacteroidia; order Flavobacteriales; family Flavobacteriaceae; genus Flavobacterium; species Flavobacterium potami. The sequence continues at coordinate 54,383 of NZ_JAINUY010000009.1, forward strand.
TGTAATTCGTTTAAAAAAATTATTGTTTTTGAATAATCGGCCAATCATCATTTTTCCAATTCAATTTCAGATTTGATAAATACCAAGATTTTCCATCTTTAGTATTATTTCCTTGATAAAAAAGCCAATACTGTCCTTTTTTATCTTTGTAAACATCCGGATGTCCCGATTCGGCAGAATTCCACGTTCCTTCTTTTCCATTTTCTAAAAAAGGTTTTACGCCATTTCGTTCCCAATGAATTCCGTCTGTACTTCTGGCAACACCAATTTGTTGTGGTTCATTATTATAAGCTCCTGCATAAAACATGTACAAATATTTCCCTTTTTTGATGCAGGAAGCGCCTTCCACACAATTTTTTTCCCAATCCAAAGTCGGTTCCATTACCGAAGTATTCGTCAATTGTGTCCAATCTTTTTTATTGAAACTCGTTTTAATTGGTGCCGAAGCAACGCCTTGTTTCTGAATTTTATACGAAGAGTCACGAGTAGCGAAATACAAGAAATATTTTCCTTGAAATTCAACCACTTCAGCATCAATCGCGCGTCCGCAAGTCCAATCGCCGGTTGGGCTAAAAATCGGATTGGTTTCGTTTCTTTTAAAATTAATTCCATCAGTCGAATAAGCGTGGCAAATGGCATCTTTTAAACCATTTCCATACGTTTGATAAAACAAATGAATCGTATCATTTCGAACCAAAGCACCCGGCGCGCACAACCCGTTTTTCTCATATTCTGCACCCGAATTGATTTCGCCCGCTTTTTTCCAATCTTTTAAATTGTCGCTTTTCGCAATCCCAATATGCCAACCCGACATGTCTTTTCCCGGAATCGAATAATACATCCAGTAACTTTTTTTGAAGAAAACTATTTTCGGATCTTTCGCCACAGGATTCCCAGAAGAGGTATCTGTAAAATACATTTCAGGTTTTTGCTGAGCAGAACAAGAAATTCCCCATGCTATAAATACGCAGATAAAAAGTATATTTTTCATATTTCATTTTTTAGAAAATTCTTTTCAATTCAATTCCGTTTAGAATCGTTTTACCCGTTTTTTGTTTGAAATCAACCTGAATTCCTTTGCCGTCTTTTACGAAAATCGTCGTTTTCAAATCAACCGCTTTTTCAGGTTCTAAATAATTATTATTTCCAAAGTTTTCCAGAAATAGTTGTCCGTTGATCAAAACATCAAAAACTCTAAAGGCTTTTTCTTCTTTCTGACCTTTCTCAGCTAAATTATATGCCAGTGCTTCTCTTGTATTTCCAGAAACCAACTCTGCAAAATAAAGAGTCAATTCATATTTTCCGTCGGGAACATCAAAATTAAAAGCTTCAATTCCTTCTCTTTGTGTTTGATAAATTGGATCATTTTCTGTTCCTTTTATCAACTTATTGGTTCCATACGGAATCTGAGGATTTCCACGCATTTTATACGCTTGTCCTCCAACATAACCCCAGCTTCCTTTTGCATAAACTTGTTCTGGAAGCCAATTTTGCTGTGTCAATTCTTCCGTAAATTGTCTTTGGTCGCCCAAACTGATTCTGATATTATCAAACGGATATTTTTCACTGTTTAAATTTGGTGCATAAAGTGTAAAATGAATTGATGCAAAATCTTTTACGCTTTCATTTGAAGTTGAAAAAGCTTCCACAATATTATTTCCATTTTTAAACGGAACTTTAAATATAGTGGAACCTTCTTTTGTTTTCTGACTTCCTAAACTTTGCCCATTTATTTTTAAAGTAACTTCATTTTCATTTGAAAAAACTTCTAAATCTTGATAAAAAGCCGATTCATTTTCTGAGCTCAAAACTCCGGAACGATTCGTCCAGTTTTTTGATCCAATGCTTACAATCGGTTTTTTCGACAATCTTGCTTGATAAAAATAATAGGCATCTTTTGGAATTCTGTCCCAGGAGACAATCCCTTTATTGTTCATGTGCGGCCAGCTTTCTGCGCGTCCTTCAGAATTGAATTCGACTAAATTCCAAATCGTTCCTCCGGCAACATAATCCAAATTTTCAATTGCATTCAGATAATGTTTATGATATAACATGGCATAATCCATCGTTTTATCAAACTTCTTCGGATTATCAGATCGCATTCTTCTATCGGCATCGGCGCCGAATTCGGTAATTACCATTGGTTTATCTGGCAGTACTTTGTGATGATTTTCAAGAAAAGTTTCCAAACCGCTGAATGTATCATTGTACCATCCGTGATACAAATTCCATCCTACAATCATCGGAATTTTGGTCAATCCTACCGAATTATACAAATCAAAAGCACCATGATTGGGCAACATTGTATAACGTGACGCATCTTCTTCGCGGGTTACATTTTCCAGTTTTTGTGCCAATGCAGCAACATTTTTATAATAGGTTTGTCTTTCGGCAGATTTTTCATCGTATCTCGGACGAAGCAGAACTTCGTTCATATATGCCCAGACAATTACGCTTGGATGATTAAAATTCTGGCGAATCATTTCACGCTGCATTTCGATACTGTTCTCTTCAAAAGCTTTGGTCTCAGTAATTCTGTTCACTTCGGGAGTTTCTACCATTGCTAAAAGCCCGATTCTATCGCAAGCTTCTAACACAGCTGGATCTTGTGGATAATGTGCCACTCGAACAAAATTTCCGCCCATATCTTTAATCAACTTCATGTCTTTTTCTGCCAAAACATCTGGCAAAGCATTGGCCAAATCTTTATAATCCTGATGGCGGTTTGCTCCTATTAATTTCATTGGTTTTCCATTTAATGAAAATCCTTTGTCAGCGGTAAAAGAGAACCATCTGAAACCAACTGGTGCAGCAAACAAATCCAATTGCTTTTTTGTTTTTTTATCTAAAATAACTGAAACCGCCTTATACAAATATGGATCCTCCGGCGACCATAATTTAGGATTCTGAATCGGTTTTGAGAGCTGTAAAAAGTCTGTTTTTGAATTGGGTTTCAATTTTAAATTAGAACTTAAAGTAAAGACCTCTATATTATTTTTATCCAATAATTTAGTAGATATAATTACCTCTTTTTCTGATTTAGAATTATTTTCAACAATACCTTTAAGTTTAAGTTTAGATGATGTTAATGAAACATCTGGTGTAGTAATAAATACTCCTTGAGAAGATCTATTTGTCATGTCAAAATGAACTTCGTTGGAAGCGATCAAATAAACGTCTCGATAAATGCCGCCGTAAAAAGTAAAATCGGCATCAAGAGGTGGAATATCTTCGTTGTAACTATTGTCTACTTTTACCACAATTTCATTTCCTTTTTCAGGATTTTCGAACTGAAGAAATTCTTTTACAGGAAAACTAAAAGCTGTATAACCACCAATATGTGAACCTACTTTTTTACCATTAATAAAGACTTCAGTAGTTTGATTTGCTCCTTCAAAATAAAGATAAACCGACTTGTTTTTCCAATTTGGATTTACATAAATTGTTTTTTTGTACCAACCTTCACCTCGGTAATATCCCCATTGATCATCCATGACATCAAATTTGTTCCAGCTATGCGGTAAATTGATCTCTTCCCATGCAATATTCTTGTTAGTTTCTAAATCTGTATGGTTTATTTTTCCCTTGTAGAACTGCCAATTGGAATTGATGGATTGTTTTATTTTCTCCTGACTAAATCCCGTCAGGAAACATAACACACTCAAAAACAATAAAAACTTTCTTTGCATCATTTCCTTTTAATTTTCTGGTTTTACCAATCTGCAATCAAACAATCCTCCTGCCGTATTTTCAGGATCTGCGGCAAACTGAATGGTTATTTTGCTTTTGTTTTTTAATAAATTCGACGGAATTTTATAGGTTTCATCATAAAATGAATTAGGCTTTTTCGCTTTCAAAACTTCCTTTGCAATCTCGACGTTATCTACTAAAATCCGAAACGATCTTTTGCCACCGTCACTTCCAAAATAAGTACAAATCAAATAGGCTTCAGGGCTATTTTTTGTATCCATTACAAAACTAAAATACCCTCCGTCACGTGCATCTCTCCAACGCATATTTTGAAATTCTCCAGTAAAAGTATTTTTGCCTTCAAATTGATGATCTCTTTCTGGCTGCATTTCACCAATTCTCAAATGATCTAAAGTTCTTGCTTCCAATGCTTCTTCATCTCGTCGTTGTTTCTCAAAAACCTCTTTTTGCACCTTCCATTCGTCCGTTGAAAATTTATCCCAATACACCATATAGCGATTGTCAACTATAGAATATAAAGGCTTTAAAGGTGTTTTTTGTTTATTCTCCAAGGTAAACTTTAGTTTGTTTGAATCATCGGTTTTTATCCAATTATTTATATCCAAATCATTGGTTACCAAAACGGGGATTTCTCTTGCTTTAAGTGCTTCTTTATCTAATTCTCCTGCTAAAACTAAAGGTCCGTAAAGCATTGCAACCTTATTTATATCATCCGGCATAGTTTCTTTATGAAGTTGCATTGGCATTGTATATTCGATAACATCACCTTTTTTAAGTTGATCCGAAAGCACAAAATAGCTTCCCTCATTTAAATGTCCTTTTACAGTTTTACCATTAATTTTTAACGATGCATTTGAAGTCCACGCTGGAACCCGAAAATAAATTTTGTTTTTAAAACTACCTTCTTCAATTGTAAAAGTTACTTTGTCACTTTCTGGAAAATTTCCGGTTTGTCTGATTTTCAATCCTTTTTCTTTCCAGTCTAGAACAGATGGAATAAAAAGATTGATATACAAATCGCCTTCGCTTCCTTTCGCATAAATCGCTTCTCCATATTTGGCGTGGTTTTCCATACCTGTTCCAGTGCAACACCAAAACGAATCATCAGGAGTTCCGAAAATCTTTTTTTCTCCCGATTTAAGAGGGAAATAGTATAAAACCATTCCCGTTTCAGGATTTAGTGAAGGCAAAATATGATTGTAAATCACACGTTCGTAATAATCCATAAATGAAGATGACGGATCTAATTTGTACAAATGCTCCGTCAATTTGAGCATATTATACGAATTGCAAGTTTCTGTAGTATTGGTACTTAATTGATTGGCCAATTTATCGCGTTCTCCAAAATGCTCATAATTGCTATTTCCTCCAATGACATACGAATGATGATTCGTAACTTCTTTCCAGAAAAAATCTGAAACCGTATGCATTTTCGGGTTTCCAGTTAATTCGTAATCTCTTGCCGTTCCAATTACTTTCGGAATCTGTGTATTGGCATGCAATCCAGCCAATTGATCTTTTTGGTTTTCCAGCGGAGTCAAAACTTTTTCGTGATAGAACCTTTGCGATAAATTCAAGTATTTTTTGTTTCCTGTAATAGCATAAACATTCGCTAAAGCTTCACTCATTCCGCCATGCTCGCAGTCCAACATTTTTTGGAATTGTTCTTTCGTCAAGTTTTTGAATTTTACATCAACCCAATCAGAGAAAGCAACGGCAATTTCTTTGGCTTTTTTGTTTCCTGTATACATGTAAGCATCAACCAAACCAGCCAAAACTTTGTGCTGCGTGTACCATGGCACCCAACCGCCATTTAAATCAAAACCTTGCGAACGAATGTTTCCAGCGGCAACTTCGTCGAAAATTTTGTCTCCGTCAGGAATGGCGCCAACATATCCTGTTCCTTTCTTTTTTTGACATTCTGCTAATTCATTAACTATATAATCGGCACGTTCTTTAAATCGTTGATCTCCAGTCGCGGCGTACATCAACGAAACTGCCGTAAGATAATGTCCAAGTGAATGGCCCGAAATTCCTCTTGCCTCCCAACCTCCGTAAATTTTGCCTTTCGGCGAAAGCCCAGCAAATTCCCTAAATCTCGAAAGCAGACGATCCGGTTCTAGCGCCAAAAGATGCTCGCCGTCTTTATCCATTGCATTTTTGAATTTACTGTCTAAAAGCCGAACTTCATTGAGCTGAAATAAATCGGCTTTGTATTTTACTTTATCTTTTACCGTAAATCCTTGCTGTGCTTGGATTCCGGTAGACAAAAGAATAATTCCCAAGGTTTTTAAAACATTGTTTTTCATATTTTAATAAAATAAATATCCTTTGAATTTTGAAATATCCGATGATAATTTTAAACCATAAATTGCTCCAGCAGAATGATTATCAGGAACTTTAAAAGTAATTTTTACGTTCTTTTTTCCTTTTAAGCTTTCTGGCAATTCAAAACTTTTCTCATAATATTGCAAAGGCACTTTTTCGCCTAAATCTTCTGTACTCAAAAGCTGATCATCGGCATAAATTGAAATTCCGTTTCCATTTGAAGCGCTTCCCCAAAAGGTTACGGTTAAAAATTGTTTTGAGGATTTTTCACTTGCTTTCATTTCATAAGAGAAACTTTCGTTTTTAGAAGCACTGCGTCCGTAACGATTATTCTCCCAAAAATGTCTTCCGTCTTTTTCTAAAATTCGGACAGAATTACCAGCTGTTAATTTATGCTTTTTCTCGTCTAATTCAGAAGAAACATCAATTTCATCGCTTACAATTTTCTGACGCTCAGCAATTTGTTCTTTTGAAAACATTTTCAAATAAACTGAATAACGTTGATGATGCATTTGATAAAACGGAATCAAAGTAATCTCATTTGGCTTTCCGTTTAAAATTCCGGCACCTTTGGTTTTGAATTCTAACTTTTTCCCGGAAACCGGAACAATCCAATTGTTAATATCAGCTTCAGAAGCCAATAATGACGGAATATCATTTTGTGGCGTTACCCAATTATTATAGTGCATGGCATAACTTACCAAATCGTTTCCTGGCATTTTGTCTTTTCCTAAAGCTGCCGCCATCACTAACGGACCGCGCATAATGGTAACAAGATTGGGTTCGTCTTTTGCTCTTTCAATCCAAAAATTTTGAGGCATTTCAATTTTGATCTTATCGCCTTTTTTCCAATTGTTTGAAAGTTCGATTGTTGCGCCCGGTTTTCCAGTAACAACAGCTTCTTTGTCATTGATCCAAACTTTGGCTTTTCCTGCCCAAGAAGGATAACGAACGATTAATTTATGTGAGAAAGATTTGTTTTCATTGATTTCCAAATTGATAATATCTTCCTCAGGAAAATTGGTTTTCAAACTGATTTCAAAACCTTTTTCTTCCCATTTCAAAGTAGTCGGAATAAATAAATTTAGGAATAAATCGTCATTATTATGAAAGAAAACCGATTCACCGTATTTCGCATGATTTTCCATTCCGGTTCCCACACAACACCAAACTTTTTCCAAATTATAACCATCACTGTACGATTTGAATCCACCTGGCATTAGCGAAGTATAATACGTTACACCACCAGAATCAGGATCTTGCGAAGCCAGAATATGATTGTAAAGTGCACGTTCGAAATAATCCAAATGCTTTAAGTCTCCTGAAACTTCAAAAGCTGTTCTGGCTGTTTTCAGCATATTGTAAGTTGCGCAGGTTTCATCAGATGTAAAACCTAAACCTTTTGTTTCGTCTCCTGGTTGTACGTAACGCTCGTAACGCCCGCTTCCGCCGATAACGTGATTATGGCTCGTGTACATTTGATCCAAGAAATTGAAAGTTGCGTCTTTGCTGACTTTATTTCCGTCAAGCTGATATTGTCTTGCTGTTCCTGCAAAAGTTGGAACCTGCATGTTTACGTGTCTTCCGTACAAAACATCATTTCCTAAAGCGGTGTTCAAAATCACTTTTTGATGATTGAATTTCATCGAAGCCAACATGTATTTTTTATCTCCTGTAAAAGCATATAAATCGGCCAAAACTTCATTCATACCACCATGTTCGATATCTAGCATATTATCAAATAAATCTGGATTTGCTTTTAAGGCAAAATCGGCAATTCTTGAACCTTCATTTTTTAATAATTCAAAAGCAATTTCGCTATTACAATAAATGTAACAATCGCGATAGGCTGCCAAATCTTTGTGAACAACGTACCAAAAATTCCCCATGCCGCCCCAAGGATAATTGGTTTCATCGCCTCCGTCTAACGTAATTTTTCCGTTTGCTAAATCATGCAGCGGATTGTCCCAATTTTTTCTTCCTAAAATATAATCCTGATCTGGGTTATTTTTATTGATAATATCGATTGATTCTTTTAAAGAAGCCATCATATAATCGACTCTTTTTTTGTATTCTAAATCTCCGGTTTGTGCATACATCAAGGCAATTCCGGAAATATAATGTGGCATCTCGCCCGGTCTAGTATTTTCAGGCTGATTGGATCCGGGATAATTTCCTAACAACGGGAGATTAGCTCTCTTACGATATCCATTTAACATGCGGTTGACATCCATACCTAAAAGGTATTTTTGATCCAACTTCATGGCATGATAAAACGGACTATTTTCTAATAATCTCGTATCGTGCAATGGAAAGTCTTTCCAGACTATTGGACCATTTTCTTTGACAATATATTTGTTTTTTTCTTGTGCCGAAATACTGAAAGCACCTGAAAGTAAAAGTGCTGTAATAAGGTTCTTTTTCATCAAAATTTATACTTTAATATATTTTGGGATTTGGATTTGTTTATGAAAATTTAAATGAGATTTAGTATGTCTCAGAACTTCAAATAAATTAAAATTAGCAGCAATTTATCCGTCTTATTTTCCCATTTTTTAGTCTTTTTGTGTCAAAACCAGTATTTTTAAAGGTATTTTAGCATTTGCAATTTTTATTACTTCATTCTTCCGAAAAACCGCATTATTCTTGACTTTTTTAATAAAAAATCAAACCTATTATTTGCTAAAAAAGCAATCAAAAAGTTTCAATGAACCATTTTTATAAAATTTGGATTGAAAAGGATTGAAAAAGAAAATCCGCAAGTCAAATCTTGCGGATTTTTTGTAAAAAAGTGATTTATTTTTTTAATTAAGAATGATTTTTTGAGTTGAAATCTTGCTACCTGTTTTGACTTTCAAAATATAAATTCCTTTTGGAAGATCATTTAAATCTAAATTGATGGTATTTTCAATTCCGTATGATTTGTCGTAAATCTGTTTGCCATTCATTCCATAAACCTGAACAACAATTTCTTCCTGCGGATTAGAAACCAAAACATTCACCAATCCTTTTGTTGGATTTGGAAAAACAGTTATTTGAATTTCACTGTTTTGAATTTCCACTTCATCAACAGCTAAAACTTCTTCTGCTTTTCCAGGTTTTCCTAAAACACCTTGCCCATTATCTAGTTTTACAAAACTCCATTGTTGTGAAGTCAATTCGTTAGAATCCCATTGTCCTAATTGAGCACCATTTGTCATATTAGAACCTGGAACTTCCAATGCTTTTCCGCTTTGACGGTTAATCATTTTAAAATAATTTCCAGAAACCGGAACAATACTCCATTGCTGATTGCTTGTATTCGCATAATCCTTTTGAGTTGCCAAAGCGCCGTTTGTAGTAGATAAACCAACAATTCCTATTGCTTTGTTAGAATGCAGAGCTGTGATTTTGTAATATCCTCCGGAAGTCAATTCCAACTGAAATTTCTGATTTGTTCCGCCCAAGTCATCCCATTGTGAAACCGCTGCATCGTTATTTTGAGAAACGCCTGCAATATCAATTACTTTTCCGCTGTTTCGGTTTACGATTTTGTAAATTCCTTTAGACACCGGAGTTGTGGCATCGCCAATTTTCTCAAAATTCCATTGTTGATTACTCGCATCTGCATAATCATTTTGTGTGACCAAACTTCCGTTTATAGTTCCAGCGCCGGTTACTTCTAAACATTTACCGCTGTGATTGTTAACCAATTTGAACGAACCATTACTTAAACTCACAATTCCCCATTGCTGATTGCCTCCATGCACATAATCCCATTGCCCAACCGATGCATCATTCGCAGTTGATGAACCTAAAACATCTACCGCTTTATTGCTGTGAACGGCATAAATCGCATACGTTCCATTGCCAAGTGATTCTACTCTGAATTTTTGGTTGGCTCCACCAACATAATCCCATTGACTAAACAAAGCTCCGTTATCATTTGAAACGCCATTCACATTTAGACTTTTACCAGAATGACGAGCGGTGATTTTGTAAATTCCTCCCGAAATAATATCAGAATCGTCGCCAGGTCTTGCTCCGTTGTATGAATTCAAAACATCAATTTTATCAATATTTACGCCATTTGTTGCTCCAATAATTTTGATCGTATTTGCTCCTTTTATCAAATCCAAAGGCGCTTCGATATAATTTTGAGAAAATGCAGTTGCCACTCCAGTATCCATAAATTCAACATTTCCGATATTGATGCCATTTAATTCCAGTGCCTGCAAAATTTTATTACCTGAATTTGCGTAGTAAATGCGAATCAATTTTTCGCCTTTATAATCTGAATTGACATTAAAAGTCACCGACGCAGTTGCTGATGTTAAGCCAGTTACATAATTGGTTCCGCTTGCACTTGCAGAAGTTGCAGTTGTTACTCCGCCAGCTAAAGTGGCACTTTCTGCCTCATAAGTTGTTACCGGAGTTGTCGGTACTTCTGTAATTACGATATCATCAATATTACACCATTTACTTGCATTTGTAGTTGCAACTGCGTGAAGTCCAACATTTACAGATGTATTTGTAGCTCCCGTTTTAATGTAAAGATATTTGTATGGAAAAGCCGTCAAGCCGTTTAAAACAGATGCATAAACATAATTTCCTCCGTAATTTTCAGCATAAAAACGAGCTTCTCTTCCTGCAGCGCTGTTGATTCGGCCTTCAATTTTATAGGTTGTATTTGGTTTTAAACCCGTTATAGTTTGATATAATTTAGCTTCGGCTGTATTAGAATCTGTAATTACAGTTCCTTTAAACAATCCTGTAGCTGCTAAACTTGCTTTTGTGGTTGCATTATATTGTTTTTCAGCCCAAATTGTGTTGCTGCTTCCTGCTGAATTCCAAATATTCCAATTGGTTAAATCGCCTTTTTCAAAATCATAATTGGCAGAAGAAATTTTGGCAATACTGGTTTCATTTTTAATGGTATAAGAACTTCCTGTTACGATGCCGCCATTTGAACGTAGGATTCGTTCTGCATTTCTTTGAAACTGCGCTGCCAAATCTGTAAACTTGCTGTCTCTCGGAAAATCTTTGTGCATATGTAATCCGTGTGCCGTATCGTTGATCCAGACTCCGGTTCCGTTTTTATAAATATGATCTACAAATTCCTGCGGAGTCCCCGCCATTCCTTTAATGATTCCCATCATTCCGCAAACATTGGCAGCAGTACAATCTCCGTCTCCACCCGCTAACGAACAGATTTTCAAGGTTTCCATATAATCATTTTGTCCGTACAGAATAGCTAAAAAACCTGTTCCGTGGTTCACATCGCTTAACAACATGATTTTATCATAACCAACGGCATAGAAATTACGATATTTCTCTGTCCACAATTCACGAACTGCTGCACGCCAATCGGTTGGGTATTTTTGATGAAGCGCCACAGCCACATCATACATACCACGAATCCAGCTGTTTCCGGGAACCACTTCCATCGATTTTTGGAGTACTACTCTGGCATCGGTTTCAAAATAAGCGATTGCGTGCGCAGCAGCCCAATATTGTCCCCAAGTTAATGCCTCACCTTGTCCTGACATACTGGAGAATTTCTCCACATATTCTGCTGCTTTATAAGGCATTCCAGGGAAATTTGCTCCCATCATTTCATGTTCGATGTAACATTCTGGAAGCCAGTGTCCGTTGTTTCCATTTTCTCTTTTCCCAAATAAAGGGGCAATCAAATTTTTGCTAGACAATAATCCTAAAGCATCTGCTGTTCCTCCGAAATCTCTCAAATCATGATCGATCCATTCTTTTCGAATATCCTGATACGCAACGGAAGGTCCGAACTTTTCTAAAATATGCTGATTGAAAACTTCAACATGCTGATCATCATCCGAATAAATCTTTCCATCCTCATAATTGGAGAAATAATTGAATTCGTCTTTGGTTGTTCCGCCAAGCGTTCCATTCAATAAAATAAACCAGCTGTCTGGAAGTCCTAAAAGTGGCTCGACTGGCTGTTTAACTGTTGCGCCAGCTTGATAAAATCCGTCGGGAGTATTATACACTTTTAAATATTCGTAGCCCGTTACCACTCCGCCGCAGCTTCCAATAAGCATGGCTAAAGTTTTGTCGTAATACTGTGCTTTTGTAATGGTTTTGGTTTGTGCCGAAATCAAATTGATGCTCAACAAAAAGGCAAACACTAACTGAAATCTGAAATTCGACTGTCTGTTTTCTTTTCGGAAAAGGTGGTTCTTTCCACAAAAAAGAAAAGACAGATTAAAAGGTAATCTTCTTTTCATAATGATTTTTGTTTGGGTTAATAGATTAGTAAATAGACTTCTAAGGTAAATTTTAACCCAAAAAACAAGTATTCGAAATGTCTCACAATCACGACTTTTCGTACCAAAACCATTAAATTCTTATTTCTTTAAAGATTTACTGAATTCATTAAAAAAATAGCAAATACTATTTTCAATTATTAGATTTTTTAGGATATAATAAAGCTTCGGAGAAGCGAAATATTTATAGTAAAAGATATTACGGCTAGAATTTAAAGCTCCAGAGGAGCGACATAAATTTAAATTGTAAAAATATGCCGCTCCTCTGGAGCTTCTTTCATTTGTATTATAAAAATTCTACAAATATTTTACCCCGCTGGGGTATTTGCTTATTAAAGATTTTAATCCCTATAAAAAAACCTCGTAAAATGAATTACGAGGTTCTTTAAAAAAAATTACCTTAAAACTTTGTCAAAGTTTTAAACTTTGACAAAGGGATCAGGATATTACAAAATTGAAATTATTTGACTAAAGGAAATGCGACGATTCTCAATTTGGTAAAACCAATCGGAACCAATGTGATCGTTTCTTGCACATTATTTACGTTTCCTTTATAAACACCGTCTCTACCAGAAACCGGCAAATAAGCTAAACCATTCACGGCTTTCCAATCCGGAATTTGTTTTGATTTTATAGAAAGTTCAATTGGTGCGTTGGCTAAATTCCATTTGAAATTTTCTTTCAAGCCCAATTGTTTTACCTGAACATTTTGCTCCAAGTTCTTAACTGCTTCTTCTAACAATCCGTAATTCCAGTTGGAATTTGAGTTTAATGTAAAATATTCACCTTCATTTTCTTCCGTTGCTTTTCCCCAAGTTTCATTCATTTTTAAAGCATAAACCAACGGACCTCTTTCAATTACTTTCGAATTATCTGCCCAAGAAGAAGCGGTTACTTTCATTGGCAATTTTAAAGTTACTTTGTCTTTATTGTTCCATTTTCTGTCTAAAGTCACGATTCCGTCTTTCGTTTTAAAATCCACTTTTTGATTGTTGATGAAAATCTCGGCATTCGTACACCAAACCGGAATTCTCAATTGAAATGGAAATTGAACTGCTTTTTTCATTTCCATCTGAAAATCAATATTTTCATTGAATGGATATTGTGTGTTTTCGGCAATTGTAATTTTTTGATTTTCAGCTCCAACCGTTGTAGAAAGCACATTTGGACTATAAACTAAAGCGGCAATTCCGTTATTTTTGTTTCGATACCATAAATGCTGTGTGAATTTTGTCCAGCCCTGATGCATATTCGCATAACAACAAGTATAACCACTTCTGGCACCTAAAACATTATTCATTTTTCTATCAAAAGGAAGAGAAAAAGCATAAACGCCACGTTGAATTTCGATTTGATTTGCCATTTGAAAATACTGTTTTTCATTGTAATTATCAGTTGTTTGAGATGGCATTGCATTGAAAGTCGCACGTTCCAGAGCATCCATATACGATGTTTCTCCCGTAATTCCGATAATATCCTCTAACGAATACATGGCTTCTACAATCGCGCAAAGTTCTGTTCCTTGCGTTGGTGCATTTCCATGTAAATCTTCATCGGCAGAGAAAATTCCGTTTGGCAGACCGTGAAGTGTCATTAAATCGTTAAAACCCGTTTTTAGGTTTTTCAGATAAGTAGAATCTCCTGTTCTTAAATAATTTTCTGCTGGTTCTTTTAGCGCCATTGCAACGTTTACGCCATGTCTGCGCATCCAATGTTCTCCGTTTGGATTTACCGCTGCCGCAATAACCCAATCTCTGTTTCCCAGCCATTTGCTCCATTCAAAAGATTGCGATTTGATTTTTTCGGCCAGATCTAAAAGTTTTTTGTCTTTATTGATTGTATAAAGCCATTGCACGATTTGAATATTTTCGCTTCCGCGTGAAGCCGACCAATCTGTCCATTTTCCAATTGGTGATTTGTCCAAAGTTTTGATTTGATAGTCAAAGAATTTGGTCATCAAATTCAAAACTCTTTGATCGTTTGTAGCGGTATAATATTGCTGCAATACTTTCAACATCACCATTTTTGGCCACCAGTCTTCTCCTTGCTCACTATTTTGAACATCAACTGTTTTTCCGGTTTCGCGCTCCCATTTTGTAATTGGTCCAAAATATCCTGAAGGGCGTTGATTCTCAATTGTCCAATTGATGTATTTCAGCACTTTTTCTTTTAAAACTTTATCATCAATCTGATAAGCCAACGGAACAGCTCCATCCAACCAATACGGTGTTTCTTCCCAGCCATCACCTTTTCCGCCAAGCCATCCATTGTCATTTTGAATTTTTTTATAAATCTCATCAATATGTCCAGTAGAATTATTAGCCATGACCAAAAGTTGCTCTTTTAACCAGCCCGAAGGTTTTATTTGTCCTAACGGAATTTCATCAAAAACTCTGTCTACATATTTTGGAGATTTTGTCTGCGCAGTAGAAATGGCAGAAAAACAGACAACTATCAAAAAAGGAACTATTTTATTTTTCATTTTTTTTCTTCTAAAATTATAAAAAAATAGCTTCTGGAATTGGCTCAAAATTCCAGAAGCCTCACTAATTAAGTCAACCAACCAAAAAGTTAACTAAAACTAACACTTATCTTTAATAACCTGGATTTTGAACCAGTTTTGAATTCTTCTGTAATTCCTGTTGTGGAATTGGATAGATTTTCAAATGATCGTCGTTTGTTTTTTGGTGAGCAAACCAAGATTTTGTAAAAAACGCTTTAAAACGAATCATATCCTGACGACGGCGTCCTTCTTGGTTGAACTCCCAAGCCAGTTCATCTAAAAATCTTCCGTATTGAATATCTGCTCCACCTTCAACTGTAGCGGTCATTTTATTATCGGTCACACCATAATTGTAAACACTTCCTTGTAATAATTGCGCTCCAGTAACCGCTGCTTTTGATGGATTACTGCTAAAACTTCTTGCTCTAATTTGAGAAACAATTGTTGCAGCACCTCCCGAATTTCCGGTACGTAACAAAGATTCTGCTTTCATCATTAAAACATCTGTATATCTAAAGAAAGGCACATCGTTATTCATGTTTTGCTGGATTCCCAATTCAATAGAATATTTATTGATTTGATAACCGTCTAATTGCTGGCATAAATCGATTGTTGGCATTGTATTTCTCAAAATGAAAGGTTTTCCGGCATCAGTACCATACCCAGCTGTTAACGGTTTTCCGTCATAACCTGATTGTAATCCGTATCTGAAACCGTATTTTAAACGATCATCATCCTGATCAAATGAATCGATGAATTGAGGCAAAACGCCCATTCCTCCCCATCCTCCAACATTGGAGTTGTAGGTTGCGCGCTGAGAATCCCAAGAGCCTAACATCCAGAATTGCAATCCTCCAGCTTTAACTTCATCATACGGAATTGCCCAAATGGTTTCTGGTGAATTTTCATTCTTCGGACTAAAAGCGTCTCTAACCGATGCCGCCAAAGCAAATTTTCCAGAAGCAATAATAATATCCGATTCCTGAATACATTCGGTATACATTGGCGTTCCGATGTAAACCTCTGCATTCAAATACATTTTTGCCAATAATGCATGTGCTCCCCATTGCGTAAAACGTCCGTAAGTTGCTGTAGAAACGGTTTGACTTAATGATGGCATTGATTCTTTTACTTCATTTACAATAAAATCAAAAACCTGTTTACGTGTTTTTTGCTCTGGTAAAAATCCTGGTTCTACAATAAAACTGGTCTGAACAGGAACGTTTCCAAATAAATCACACAGAACATAATAGTAACTCGCGCGAACCATTCTTATTTCTGCAATAAGCTGTTCTTTTCCTTGACTTACCGGAATTTGTCCGCTTTCTATTTGATAAATAATTTTATTTGCCTGAGCGATTCCTCCATACGCCTGATTCCAAACGGTTTGAAGCTGAGGCTGTAATGAAGTCCAAATATGCTGGTGCACTTGTTTGTAGATTCCTCCATCAACCCATCCGTTTGGACGACCTGGATAAATGATTTCGTCTGCCGCTGTTTCCTGCATTTCCCACCAACCTGGTCTGTTGGCATATAAAGTTCTCCATTGCGTGTATGCTGGCCCAATCAAAGAAGCCAAATCGCCTTCGGATGGATTAAACTGATCGTTTGCAATTGTACTGTACACACTATCGTCTAATTCTGTACAGGAATTAAACATAAAAAGAGAACATGCCAGTATTGAAAGTATTTTTTTATTTTTCATGATCTTTTAATTAAAATGTAGCACTAATACCTAAAGTGTAAGTACGTGTAGTTGGGTATTTATCTCTATAATCGTTTCCTGGAGTTACTCCCTCAGGTGATAATTCTGGATCTAAACCTTTGTATTTTGTAAATAAGAAAGTGTTTAAAGTTGATCCGTAAATTCTGAAAGAGTCAAAGAATTTGAATGTATTTCCTTTGAAAGTATATCCTAAAACAATGTTGTCGATTTTCCAGTAATTTCCGTTTTCGATATAATAAGAATTGTATTTTTCAGATTCTGTTAAAACAGCTTTTCCAAAAACAGGATCTAATGCTGATTTTAAACGGTTACGCTCTACATTTCCGTTTTGCTCATAAAACATACGGTCAAAGTTTAAAATTTGATAATCGAAAGCACCACGCATGGTTACTGTAAAATCTAAGTTTTTGTATTTTACGCTGTTATTGAATGCTAAATTGTATTTTGGAATACCGTTTCCTAATACCTGACGATCGTCATTTGTGATTTTTCCGTCTTTGTTTAAATCATCATAAACCCATTTTCCTTGATCTGTTATATCTACAACTTTAAATCCGTAGAAATTTCCAACTGGCTGACCAATTTGTAAACGGTGTGTACTTTGTTGAATTGGTTCTCCAGTCGAACCAAAATCTGCATAATCATTTGCCGATTTATAACGAGGGTCATCACTAAAAGAAACAAATTTATTCTCGTTATAAGATCCGTTGATTTGTGCATTCCAAGTTACATTCGCATTCTGGATTACGTTGTACCCCAAAGAAACCTCGATACCTTTGTTATCCATAACTCCTGCATTGGCAAAAGTAGTTCCAACCAAATTTGGTGGTTGAGGCACTGGGAAGTTGAACAATAAACCGTCTGTTCTTCTTTTATAAACATCTACTGTACCAGTAAGTCTGCTGTTGAATAAACCAAAGTCAAGACCTAAGTTGGTTTCTTTTTTCTCTTCCCAAGTCAATCCAGGATTTGGATTTTGGAATGGAGAAAGTGTCTGTACAAAGTTACCGTTATAATAAAACGAATTATTCACACCCGAAAGTCCTAGTTGAGAAAGTCCTAGATAATATCCTCCAGGCGCAGCTCCTGTAATTCCGTAACCTGCTCTAATTTTTAAACTATTCAGCCAAGTAACATTTTTAAGAAATTCTTCTCTGTCTAATCTCCATCCTCCAGAAACAGCCCAGAAAGTTCCCCATGGATTATCTGAACCGATAAATTTAGAAGAGCCTTCTCGGCGAATGGTTCCACTTAATAAATATTTGCCATTGTAATCGTAATTTAAACGTGCAAATCCTCCAATTAAGTTGTATGAATTTTTATAGCTTGTTGCAAATGGCGCTCCATTTAAGTACGTTAATTTTCCAGTTGGACCAAAATTAGTTGCAGCTCCCATATTATTATAAGTAAAATAATCTGTAGCAAAATTGTAGGCATACTGCGAGCTGTTTTCATACTCTGTTTCAAAATAACTATACCCCAATAAACCTGTAATATGATGACCAGAACCAAACGTTTTTTCGTATTGAGTGGTAAAATCAAGTGTACGATCAACAAATTCTTCAGAACCTTTGTTTGCATAGCCGTTTAAGCCTCCCAAAAGATTTGACGAATGAAATTTATTCTCATAATATCCTCTTGTAGTATTGCTCGAAACCTGACCCATACTCAAATTGAAAGTCAAACCATCAATTGGTTTAAAGATAAAACCTAGGTTTGAACGTGTTCTGTGTGTTTTGCGCTCTCCTTCACTGTTTTTTAAGTCGGCAACCGGATTCACGAAAATGGCAAAACTCTGATAGTAATCACCAGCATAATTTGCTCCTTCTGGTTTTAAAACTGGTGCAGTTGGATTTGCAATAAGTGCATTTCTGTAAATTACGCCGTTAAAACTGTTGCCAACACTATTTACATTCAATACATTATCCTGATTATTCATTCCAAAGGTTACTTGCAATTTATCATCGAACATTTTATGGTTAATGTTGATGTTTGTATATAAACTATTATTATCAGATCCCATCATTATACCTTCAAAAGCACGGTAATTAACAGATCCATAATAATTTGTTTTGCTGTTTCCGCCTCTTATAGAAAGATCATACGTTGTACTGATATTTCCCTGCGTTATTTCGTCGATCCAGTTTGTACTTGCGCCTTTATCAGAAGCTGCAGGAATAATTCCTCTTTTAATAGCATCTCGATATTCAGCTGCAGTCAAGAAATTTGGAGATTTTACAATAGTTTGAGTCGAAGTAGTCTGCTGGAAACTAATTTCAGGTTTCATATCTTTTTTACTTCCTTTTTTAGTCGTAATCAATAATACTCCGTTGTTTGCTCTTGTACCGTAGATTGCCGCTGCAGAACCATCTTTCAGGATATCAATTGTTTCGATATCTTCTGGAGCAAAATCTTTCAGTCCGCCCGGGATTCCGTCAATCAAAATAAGCGGTGGCGTTGGATTGCTAATACTTGAAGTTCCTCTCAAGAAAATAGAACTCCCTGAATCTGGATTTCCACTACTGCTTGTAACGGTTAAACCAGCAACTTTACCCTGCAAAAGTTGTCCAACATCTTTTACCGGAGCCTGTACAAAATCTTCTCTTGTTACGTGGGCAACGGCACTTGTTAAATCTCCTTTTTTCTGAGTTCCGTAACCTACTACTACAATCTCATTAAGTTTTGCTGCCTCTTCAGTTAATTTTACGGTTATGTTTTTTTGGCTGTTGATTGCAATTTCTTTGCTTTGGTAACCAATAAAACTGATTACTAAAACTCCGTTTGATGGTGCTTTGATCGAAAAATTTCCATCAAAATCTGTTGTGGTTACCGTTTTTGTTCCCTTCACTAAAACATTTGCTCCTGGTAATGAGAGACTGTTCGAATCAGTGATTTTTCCTGAGATTGAAATTTCATTTTGACTGTAACCCGTGGCTGTACAGAATAAAATGATCATAAAAAGTGATAAAGCTTTAAAATGGCTCAACCACTGTAATCTAATACTGTTTTTCATTGATTTTTCATTTTGGTTAGATAATAATAATTAATAGTTAGTAAAAATTGCAACATATATAACTTTAAACACAAAAAATTATGATATGTGAATTAATGATTCAAATAGACTAAATTAACCACCAAAGTATTGGACCTTTTGTTTCAATTCTTGATCAAAACTATTCAATTGATAGTTCCACCCTTAAAATCCCGTAAATTGGGATAAATAGTCTCTTTTATGAGACGAATTGAACATATTTGAATATCAATTTTAAGATTCTAAATACTATATTTAAAACAAATTAAATCACGTGAAAAATAAAGTATCAGTCCTATTGTTTTTATTGGTGAGTTGTCTTACAAACGCTCAGAATTACTATTTCAGACATTATCAGGTAGAAAATGGTTTGTCTAATAATTCTGTTCTTACCTCTCTGCAGGACAAAAAAGGTTTTATGTGGTTTGGAACAAAAGATGGTTTGAACCGTTTTGACGGATATGCATTCAAATCGTTTCAAAATGATCCAAATGATCCCAAAACTCTAGGAAGTAACTTTATACAATGTCTGCATCAACTCAATAACACGATTTGGGTTGGAACCGACAACGGATTATTCAAATACGATCAAAATGATGAAAGCTTTGAACTCGTAGAAACTACCATCAACAAATCGATTCAGGCAATCGAAGATGATAAGCAGAACAATCTGTGGTACATTGCAAACGGAATTTTAAATAAATATTCGCTTCAGACCAAAGAAAATTTCACTTACGAACCTCAGAAAAATTTTAACGCGATTACCTTAACCAAAGATGCACAAGGTTCTATTTGGTTTGCTACCTATAATAATCTCTTTAAATACGATAAAAAGAATAATTCTTTTGTGAAATTTGAAATTTCAGCGCCTTTTGCAAATGGTTTGCCTTTCATTATAAATATCATAAAATCATATAATTCGAATGAAATTTTGATCGGAACTCAAAACCACGGTGCTTTGGTTTTCAATTTGAAAGATGGTACAACAAAACGTCTTTTTGTTTACAATGAAAAATCGCTTTACATTAGAAATTTTATAAAAAATGGAAATGACGAATTGTGGATGTCATCTGAAAATGGCGTTCATATTTATAACTTAAAAACCAAATCGTATTCAGTTCTTCGTAAAAGCTATAACAATCCCTACTCGCTTTCTGACAATGCTGTACACTCTTTAACAATTGATAACGAAGGCGGTATCTGGATTGGAACGTATTTCGGTGGTGTCAATTATTTCCCCAAACAATATACTTCGTTTAAAAAGTATTTTCATGTGGTGGGAGAAAATTCAATCAGTGGAAATGTAATTCGAGAAATACACAAAGACGATTACAATAATCTTTGGATTGGAACAGAAGACGGCGGTTTAAACAAACTGAGTCCGAATACCGAAAACTTTCAAAATTTTAAAGCTGATGGAAGTTCGCAGAGCATTTCGTACAATAATATCCATGCTATTCTTCCCATAAGAGACAAACTTTGGATTGGTACTTTTGAGCATGGTCTGGACGTCATGGATATTAAAACTTCAAAAGTTATAAAACATTATTCTACAGCACAAAACGGCGGATTAAAAAGTAATTTCATTTATAAATTATATCAAACGAGATCAAAAGATTTATTGGCTTTATCTGCTTTGGGAATTCAGAAATTTGATGCCCAAAAAGATCTTTTTGTAGAATTTTCGCCTTATCCAGAAGGCTATTTTTTCACTTCTTTTCTAGAAGACAAATCAGGAAATTTATGGGCTGGAACGTATCGCGACGGACTTTTTTGTTACAACCCAAAAACGAAGCAAAAAGTCTTTTACAAAAATGACAGAAAAAACAATAACAGCTTAAGCAGCAATGCCATAAACTATATTTTCCAGGACAGCAAAAACAATATATGGATTGCAACAGAAAACGGATTGAATTTATTCGACGTAAAAACAAATGCTTTTAAAAGATATACGAAAAAGGACTTTCTGCCAAGTAACCTCATTTTTACCATTTTAGAAGATTCAAAAAACAACCTATGGATTTCGACTTCTAAAGGTTTAGTCGAATTTGATGTAAAAACAAACAAAATGACGGTTTACACCAAAGCAAACGGATTACTAAACGATCAATTTAATTACAGTTCAGGTTATAAAAGCACTAACGGGACAATGTATTTTGGAAGCGTTTATGGTTTAATCAGCTTTAATCCAGACACTTTTCAAAAAGACAAATCAAAAACTCCTATTTTAATTACCGGACTCAAAATCAACAATGTAGAAGTAGATGTAAACAAAAATGATTCGCCTTTATCACAATCCATTACGTTAACGGACCAATTAGAATTAAAGAACGATCAATCATCTTTTAGTATTGAATTCGGCTCTCTAAACTACAATTCTTCCGATATGACGCAATATTGGTATAAAATGGAAGGAATTAGTGATGAATGGATTCCGCTTGGTAAAAAGCATCAGGTGTTTTTTACAGAGCTTCCTTCTGGAAAATATACTTTTAAGGTAAAATCATATAACAGCAATAAATTATTTAATGATGAAATCGCCACTTTAGAAATCAGGATTTTACCACCATTTTATGCGAGTACTTTGGCATACATTCTTTATTTTGCTTTAGGATTTGCTTTGGTTTATTATGCCTTACGCTATTACCATCAATACATTCAACAGAAAAACGATCAGAAGATCAAATACTTAAACAACCAGAAAGAGAAAGAGATTTACAATGCTAAAATTGAATTTTTCACCAACATTGCACACGAAATCAGAACACCTTTAACTTTGATCAAAAGTCCATTGGATAAGGTTTTAAAGAAAGCCAAACAAATACCAGAAATTTATGGAGATTTAAGTATTATGGAGAAAAATACTTCTCGTTTGCTGCATTTGGTTTCTCAATTATTAGATTTTAGAAAAACAGAAACCGAAGAAGTAAAATTAACCTTTGTAAAAGTGAATATTAATGAACTGATACAAAATACTTATGTTCGTTTCAGTCAGGTCATTAAAGATAAAAATATTGATATTGCATTGAATTTAAGCCCTGAAACTGTCTATGCTTATGTTGATGAAGAAGCGCTTAAAAAAATAGCCGGAAATGTGCTGAACAATGCAATAAAATACTGTAGAAAAACGATTATTGTCAACTTAGAAAAAGACGATGCCTATTTTAGAATTACCATCAAAAGTGATGGAATCCGAATTCCTGAAAACTTGAAAAATAAGATTTTTGAACCGTTCTTTAGAGCTCCGGAAACTATCAATATTACCGGAACCGGAATTGGATTATCTCTATCTCATTCGCTTGCAGAACTGCATTCAGGAACTTTAAAACTCGATACAGCTGAAAAACAATACAATAGTTTTGTTCTGGCCCTTCCAATTCATCAGGAAAAGCATTTTGATTTTTATCAAAACGATGAAAAACAAAAACGTAAAATTAACGAGGATGAACTAATCGAAGAAATTACAAATACTAAAACTACCGTTTTGGTTGTAGAAGATAATGTTGATTTATTAGAATTTATTGCCAACGATCTCGAAGAAACCTATCATGTTCTTAGAGCCAAAAATGCGCATGAAGCTTACAACTTTATAGAAAACCATACCATTCAACTTATTGTAAGCGATGTGATGATGCCAGAAATTAGCGGTTTTGAACTTTGTAGAAAAATAAAAACCGATTTACAGTCAAGTCATATTCCGGTAGTTTTGCTTACCGCTAAAGATAATTTAAACTCCAAAATCGAAGGACTTGAAGTGGGTGCCGACGCATATATCAGCAAACCATTTTCTATGGAATATTTGAAAGCTCAGGTAGAAAATCTGATTGAAAACCGTAAAAATTTAATGGATTTTTATTCTAGTTCTCCGCTTTCACATTTAAAGAGTGTCGCACACAGTCAGATTGACGAAACTTTCATTAGAAAACTAGACGAAATCATCAATGAAAATTTATCCAATACCGAACTAAGTGTCGAAATTTTGGCAGAGAAAATGGCTATGAGCCGCTCTACTTTTTATAGAAAAATAAAAGAAATTACGAACCTAAACCCGAACGAACTTATCAATATTGCACGACTTAAAAAAGCGGCAGAACTATTAAGTTTAGGGCATCATAAAGTATATGAGATTGCGGAAATTGTAGGTTATAATTCGCAGACCACTTTTGGACGTAATTTTCAGAAACAATTTAAAATGACACCGACAGAATATGCTCAAATGAATGATCCTGGAGCAAAATAAATCGCTATTAATGAGCAAGATATATTTTACAGAATAAACTTTTTACTATATTAGCTGTTGATACGTTGCTTAATTTATAACAAACTTTCTAATAGAAAATTTATGAATTTTAAACCTGGTGATTTATTTTTCGGCTTAATGGAATTCTTAGCTTATATTGTTCCCGGCTTCATATTTTGTGTAACCTTACCACTGTTTTTTAATTGTAGGATTGATGATTTTTGTGATTTAAAAAATAATCAAACAAGCACATTTGGATGGGTGTCATTGACTTTAGTTTCTTATATCGTTGGACATTTCATTCATCATTTAAGTGCAATTATTTTAAATCCACTATACACAGTCACCTATTTAAAATGGAGAAGAAAAAAGCATGAATATTTCATTACAGAGATGGAGAAACAGATTAATGAAAAAATTTCAATTTCCTCAGGTGGTCCTTTAGAAAAAGCTGAAGCTTACATTAAAGTTAATAATCCAACACTGATACCCGAATTAGAAAAATATCAGGCCAATTCTAAATTATTTAGATCGCTTTCTTTGCTGTGTATTTATTTATGTTTTATTCCTAATATAAATTGGTGGGCCAGAATGCTATTAATTCCAATCTCTTATTTGTCTTACCATAAGTTTGCAAATCAAAGATGGAACCATCGCGCTTTGATTTATCAATATTTCAATCTGATTAATTGAAAGAAAAAAAATACGGTGTTTTTGTATTTAACTATTTGTAAATCAATTTTCAAAGCCTTTCAAAAAACAAGTATAACTACCTGTTTATCTACAACTTAAATAGATTAAATTTGTTGCCAAATATTGTAAATCTCACTTTATTTGCACCAAGTTTAAGTACCCTCCTTTTGCTTTTTTTCAGCCGAAAAACCTACTTTTTGCATGCAAACCAATGGTCTAAATATATGTCGCTGAAAAAATAAAAATCCTTTTAAAATATAATCTTTTATTTACATTTAAGAATAAATAAAACTATTATTTTGTTAGTCTTTCAATCTGTTTTCAGCGAGATCAGGAATAATTATGCTCCGCCAAATACCTACAGCTTTATTGTCAGAATGATAACCAATAATAAATTATTAATTTAATCTTTAAAGACATGTCAGTAAAATTATTTACAATCGGTGACAGCATTTCCCAAGGATTTATGTCAGGAGCAGCAGCTAAAACAGACCAATGTTATTCGACTCTGTTAGCTGAAATTTTAGGCGCAAAAAATTATTGTTACCCAGAATGGTCGAAAGGCGGACTACCTTTGGATCTCGAGACCGTTTTTCGTCGTCTAGAACGTCGTCTGGACACGAATATTTCTGGACCATTTGAATGGATTAAAGCCCTTTCTATAATCAATACATACATTGATGAAGTGGAAGATTATTACGAAAGAGGCGACGGTTGTCTCTCTAAAAGTTTAGGAAAAAATGCTTATCATAATGTATCTGTAAGAGGTTTTGATCTGTCAAATTCATGGCAGCTTACACCAAAAATATGCAAAGAATATATCGACAAATCTACTGATAATGGAGATAACTTTTTTGGTATTGTCAATGAAGCGCTGCATCGAACTGCCTATAAGGTTTTAGGTTCTGGCAATACTACTGCCCAAATGAACTATTCTCAATTGGACTGGCTGCAACATCATCACCAGAAAGAAGGGGTTGAAAATGTTATTTTATGGCTTGGCGCTAATAACGCTTTAGGAACCGTAACCAATCTAACAATCAAACAAACATCTGCCGACGGAAAAGCTTTTGCAAAAGGTCCCGACAAAGTAAGTTATAAGGAAAGAAAAGATAATGATTGGAATCTGTGGCATCCGGAAGATTTTAGGGTAGAATACCAGTTTATGATGGATAAAGTGATCAAAATTATGGAAGACAATCCTAATCAAACCGATTATAAAGTCTTTGTTGCAACTATTCCCTTGGTTACCATTTGTCCGCTTATTAAAGCTGTCGAAGCTTCAGGCAGAACGATGATCGAAGTAACCGAATGGATTGTAGACGAAAATAATCCAGCTCCAGTTGGAAAAGAAAATATTGCAAAAGAAAAAAAGGAGTTTGTGTCTTACGGCAAATATTACCCTTATTTTCTCTTTGAAGATACATTCGATATTACGCTAAAGCATCTTAACCAAAGAGACATTTTACATATCGATAACTGTATCAGGATGTACAATAAAATTATACAGGAAATCGTAGCCGAGGCCAATAAAAAGATAGGAAAAAAACGTTTTTATTTGGTTGATATTGCGACTGCACTTAATAATATGGCACTGAAAAGAAACAACAACAATCCGCCTTATCAATATCCTTCTTATTTTGAATTTTGTCACCCGAGAGTTGATTCTCGTTATTATGGCGTTACAAGAAAAAAAGAAATTAAGGCGGGTGGACTTTTTAGTCTTGACGGCGTTCATCCTACAGCAATTGGACACGGACTTATAGCATACGAATTCTTGAAAGTGATGAAAAAAGCAGGTGCTTACAATGGAAATCCCGATCAAGGATCTGAATGGTGGCATAAAATTTTTACAAGCGATACTTTGTACAGCAAGCCAATTGGTTTGTTAGGCGAAATTTATGATAATGCGAACTTTAAGGAATGGATTTACAAAAGAATCGAAGATTCCTGGGAGCATAAAAAATATTAAAAATCAGCTTTTTAAAATCAAAAAAGAGTTAAAGACAGTAATATGAACTGTTTTTAACTCTTTTCTTTTCTCTAAAAAGGAATAGCTATTCGGCTGCAATAAGCTCCAATTTAGCAAGAATAAGGGCAAGTTTATATTCTAATAAAATCTTTCCATCACGCCATTCATTTTTGATTGATTCTTTCTTCGCTCGAAGTATCAATTCACCTGTAGAAACATATTTGGAAGTTTCTCTTTTACCTTCAATGGTGATTCTTTTCAAGGCTTCTCTTAAATCTATTTCAATTTCGATTCCGTTATTAAAAAGTACTGTATCATTTCCTTTGTTATTTTTTTGAAATCGATGACCGCGATATTCTATAAGTTTTATAAATGCATCCATAAATAGTAACGCTCTATTTAAACTTTCGTCAGATATATTCAGATTTAAAATTTCCAAATTTTCGTGATTATTTTCTTTTAAAAAATTAGAATATTTTTCGGTATCTGAAACAATTTTGGCCGGATTTTCAAGTTTATTCTTCACCATCAAAAAGTCGTTTGACTCGTGCTCGATTTTTTGAACCAAATCAAGTAAAGGGGTTTGTTTTGATGGTTTACGAAGCTGCATTTCATATCTTTTCTTTACCACATCAATCTCGTTGCTTCCTATATAATCGGAAGAAAGTTTAGGGGCTTTGGTCCTTTTATATTCCAATTTATTCCAATGGCGGTTGTTGGGTACAGCAATCTGCATTTTGTCGCAGGCATTCTTTATTCCCATAGTAGAAATGTCATAATGTTTTGCAATTTGAACAAGCGGAAATTTCCAAACCAATGAATAAAGTTCTGACCGTGTGAAAGTAACTTTGTCCATACATTTTATAATAATGAAATTGAAATAAAAATGAAAATTCACCATTACTGCAATTGCTTACAGAAATGGTGAATTATATTATTGAATGACTACTCTACCCCGCCACCTAAAGCACGGTAAAGATTGATTGCTGCATTTAGTTTTTCTAACTTAATTGTGACAACATCTAGATCATTTTGAAGAGAACTATTTTGTGCTGTTATAACTTCCAGATAATTTGCCATTCCACTCTTATAAAGCAATGAAGCATCAGAAGTTGCTTTGTCTAAAGACGCTGCTTTTTCTTCGGCCAAAACAATTCTTTCATCAGCATATTTTAATCTTGACATGGCGTCGTTTACCTCGCCAACAGCTGTAAGAAAAGATTGTTTAAACTGAACAACTGCTTTTTCTTGTTCTAAAACCGCTACTTCATAAGCTGTACGCAATGCTTTCTTTCTAAAAATAGGCTGCGCTAAATTGGCTGCAATGGTTTTAGTTATAGATCCTGGAAAATTAAACCATTTTTCAAACTCAAAAGAGTTGACCCCGATTGACGGATTCAAACTTAAAGTTGGATACATAGTTGCTTTTGCCAATCCTGTTTTAGCATTTGCAGACATCACGGCATATTCGCTTGCTTTTACGTCTGGTCTTCGGCTTAAAAGTGACATTGGAATTCCTGTTGGAAATTCAACAACCACTTCTGCAGCGTCGATGTTTCCTGCTCTTTCGATTTTATCTGGATATTCTCCGCATAGAATCTGTAAGGCATTTTCTTGAACGGCAATATTCGCTTTCGCTAAAGGCACTAATAATTCTGCCGTTTTCTTCTGCGCTTCAGTCTGATTTACGGCCAAAGAACTAACAGATCCCGAATTGTATTGCAATTGCATCATACTCAAAGTACTGGTACTTAATTCGATGTTTTTTTCTGCAATTTTCAGTTGTTCGTCTAAACCTAAAAGATTGTAGTAAGCTTGCGCTACTTGAACAATAATTCTGGTTTTTAAAGCTGAAAGATTCTCTTTTTGAGCAAAATAAGCTGCTTTCGCATCTCTTTTCTGCATGGCCGCTTTTCCCCAAATATCAACTTCCCAAGACATACGAAGATTTGCACTGTAATCATCCATATAATCTTTACCAATAAACTGTTGACTTAGCGATCCGTTTAAGGAATTTTTAGAAGGATACGCACGGCTTGCACCTGCATCAAAATCAAGTGTTGGAAGTAAGGACAACTTGGCTTGCTTATAAGAAAGGTCAAGTTGTTCCATACTTTTCATTGCAATAAGCACCTCGTTGTTTTTAACGAGGGCTTTTTCAATTAAATTAACCAACAAAGGATCTTTGTAATAACTTTTCCACGGCAATAAAACCGTGTCTCCTGTAACTGCCATTTCCTCACGGAACTTTTCAGGAGCATTTAACTCTGTACGGGAATAATTTTTTCCTACCACACACGATGTCATGATCGCTCCGGTAAACAAAAGCATTCCAATTTTATATAGTGTTTTCATTCTTATTCTTTTATTGTTTGAACTTGGGTTGGAATCTTTTTACTGGATACTTTTTCTTGTAAATATTGAAAAACAATGAAAAGTAACGGAATCACGAAAATCCCCAAAACAACTCCACTAAACATTCCTACCGCGGCACTGACACTGATGGATCGATTTCCTACAGCGGTTCCTCCTGAAGCAAACATTAACGGAATCATACCCACAATAAAGGCTAGAGAAGTCATGATAATTGGTCGTAATCTTGATCTTGCACCTTCAATCGCCGCTTCCACAATAGATAAACCGGCAACTCGTCTTTGTAAGGCAAACTCAACAATCAAAATGGCATTTTTAGCTAATAGTCCGACAAGCATGATTAATCCTACCTGAACGTAAATATTGTTATCTAAACCAACCGCTTTAACTCCTGCAAAGGCTCCTAAAATTCCTGTCGGAATAGAAAGTAATACTGCAAGTGGTAATAGATAACTTTCATATTGTGCGGCTAATAAGAAGAATACAAACAATAGACATAAACCAAAAATGGCAATAGTCTGACTTCCTCCAGCTTTTTCTTCCAGACTTAAACCTGTCCATTCGTAGCTATAATCAGATGGAAGTTTATCTAAAACTGTTTCGAGATTAGCCATAATTTGTCCGTTACTGTATCCAGGTAATGCCATCGCAGTAATATTTACCGAATTATAAAGATTGTAACGATTTACAGATTCTGGTCCGTACACTTTATGGAATTTCACAATCGATTTTACAGGAACCATTTGCATATCTGCATTTCTTACAAAAATCTCATTGAAAGCATCCTGATCCATTCTAAAAATACCATCGGCTTTTACGTTTACTCTGTAGAATTTACCAAATCTGGTAAAGTCAGAAGACTGATCTCCGGCAAAATAAGTCTGAATATTTCCTAACAGATCTTTTACATTCACTCCCATTTGACGAGCTTTATCTTCGTCTACTTCCAATTCTAATTGCGGATAATCTGCTCTAAAAGTAGTATAGGCATATTGAACACCGGGTTGCTGCATAAGCTGACCGATTACTTTATCAGACATTGCTTTTAGCGCTTCTGGGCTTCTTGCCATTCTATCTTGTAAAACGATTTCGGCACCACTAGTCACACCAAAACCTTCAACCGGTGGCATTCTGAATACCATGATAGAACCTTCTTTGATTGTCGATAATTTACCTGTAACGCTATTCAGAATTTCATCAATATCTTTAACGGCACCTCTTTCTTTTTTAGGTTTTAATTTGATAAATCCTAATCCGTAAGCAGTACTGGCACTGTTACTCAAAATATTGAAACCAGTAATACTTGTATTGACATCGATAGCTTCTTCTGTTTCTAATATTTTCTCCATTCTCTGAACTACTGCAGTTGTACGATCCAAAGCAGTTCCTGGAGGCATTGTTAAACTGTACACCATGAATCCGTCATCTTCTAACGGAACAAAACTTTTTGGCGTAGACATCATCATATAAACCGCAAGGGCTGTAATTCCGGTAACTACGCCGGCAGCAATCCATTTTCTTCCGATAAGAAAACGAACACCTTTAATGTATCTTCCTGTCAAATTGTTGAAACTGGTATTAAATCCAACAAAAAAACGATCTTTAAAACTGGTTTTATGCGCGTGATCGCCATGTTTAGAACCATGATTTTTCAATAAAAGTGCGCACAATGCTGGAGTAAGTGTCAAGGCATTTACTGCCGAAATTATAATTGCAATTGCTAAAGTATAGGCAAATTGTTTATAGAAAATTCCAGAAGAACCTGTCATAAATCCGATCGGGATAAATACCGCCGACATTACCAATGTAATCGAAATTACAGCTCCAGTAATTTCTGCCATCGCGCCATGTGTGGCTTCTTTGGCTGAAATTCCTTCGTCTTCTTCCATTTTGCTGTGAACAGCTTCGACCACAACAATGGCATCATCGACCACAATTCCGATGGCTAAAACTAAGGCAAAAAGTGTCAGAATGTTGATGGTAAATCCAAAAACCAAAAGGAAGAAAAACGTTCCTACAATCGCTACCGGAACCGCAATGGCCGGAATAATCGTCGAGCGAATATCTTGAAGGAAGATAAAAACCACAATAAATACTAGAATAAAAGCTTCAAACAAAGTAGATTTTACTTGTCCGGTTGCCTCGTCTAATCTTTCCTTTGTACTCATTACGTTAACGTATTTAATACCAGGAGGAAAAGATTTCGATAGTCGCTCTACTTCTTTATTGATTCCGATTTCAATATCATTGGCATTCGAACCAGAAGTTTGTAAAATTGCCATTGTCACAGCGTTTTTACTATTTGATTTGTTATCACCGCTATACGAAATAGAACCAAATTCTACTCGTGCCACGTCTTTCAGCCTTAGAACATTACTTCCATTATTTTTAACTACAATATTTTCATATTGCTCAGGTTTATTCTTTTTTCCTTTGTAACGGATTACATATTCTAAAGCAGCCGAAGATTCTTCTCCTAATTTACCCGGAGCCGATTCTAAACTTTGTTCTGCAATTTCCTGAGTAACATCTGAAGGTACTAAACCAGCATTTGCCATTTTACGAGGATCCAGCCAGATTCTCATCGAGTAATCCTTTTGTCCGAAAATCTGAACTTGCCCCACACCAGGAACACGTTTCATCTGTGGAACTAAGTTGATATTGGCATAATTCTGCAAGAACAACTCATCGTATTTGCTGTTATCATCAGTATATAAGTTGAAAATAACAATCATACTATTTTGCTGTTTAGAAGTCGTAAGTCCCATACGTACAACTTCCTGCGGTAATTTCGGAGTGGCTTGCTGTACTCTGTTTTGCACGTTTACAGCAGCCTGATCCGGATCAATACCTTGCTTAAAAATAACGCTGATCGAAAAAGATCCGTCATTACTGGCAGTAGATTTAATGTACTGCATATTTTCAACACCGTTAATTTGTTCTTCTAATGGTGTTACCACCGAACGAATAACGGTTTCACTATTTCCTCCAGGGTAAGAACCACTTACCATTACGGTTGGAGGTGAAATATCTGGGAATCTTGTTACAGATAATCTCGTAAGACCTATAATACCCAATATCACCAATACAATGGAGATGACCGTAGCCAATACTGGCCTGTCTATTATTTTCTTTAACATGGAAAATGTTATTTTATATTGAATAAAAAATTATTTGCTGCTACTATTTTTTTACAGCGATTTTTGGAACAACTTCCATACTATCATAAAGTACATCGATAGAATTCAAGGCTACTTTGTCACCCGCTTTTAAACCAGATTTTACAAAATAATCAGCTCCAGCACTTCCTGCTATTTCGATAGGAACCATGGCTACTTTATTGCCTTCTTTAAGAATGAAAACAAAAAATTTATCTTGAATATCCTTAACACTAGCCATCGGAACAGTAATTACAGACGATAAACTTTTGTTCAGTACAATTCGTGCAGAACCTCCCGAACGCAATTCTTTTTTCGGATTTGGAAAAATAGCTTTTAAAGCAATTGTTCCAGTTGCGCGATCTATATTTCCGCTGGCAACTTCCAATTTTCCTTTTTGATCATATTCACTATCATCGGCCATAATTAAACTTACGGACTGATTTGATTTTGAATCTTTTGAAAAAGCTAAATAATCTGCTTCTGTAAGTGAGAAATACACAAATACATTGTTGATTTCTGAAAGTGTAGTTAACGGAACAGTATCGGTTGGTGTTACTAAGTTTCCAATACGATTCGGAATTCGGCTGATATAACCGCTTACAGGAGCTTTAATCAATGAGAAATCTGAATTAATTTGTGAAGATCCCAAAGCTGCTTTTGCCTGAGCTACCTGCGCAGTTGCCGCTTCGTAATTGGCTTGTGCTGTTTTTAACTGCATGTCGGAGAAAACTTTTCCTTCTACCAAAGGTTTGATTTTCTCTACTTCCAATTTAGCATTCGCCTGATTTGCCAAAGCGCTTTTGTAAGCTGCACGGCTATTGTTTACCTGCTCTGCATAAACATCTCCTTTAATTTTAAAAAGAGATTGTCCTTTGGTTACATAATCTCCTTCTTTTACATAAATCGCCTCTAAATATCCTGATACTTGGGCTTTTATGTCAACGTTTACAGAACCTTCCACAGTTCCCGGATATTTTTTTTCTACCTCACCACTTGCTGAACTGGTTTGTAAAAAATCTACTTCTGGTTTTGGAGGCGCCATCTGCGCATCTGCACTTTTTCCGCATGAAGAAAGGGAAATAATTATAAATAAAACTGCAATCCTGCCAATTGCTTTGTTGTTTTGAAAAAACTGTTTTGTCATTTTATTTTTCATTTTTAAATGAATTACCTCAAATTTGGCGGCAAAATAACAGCTTAAAACAGCTTTTTTATTGGAGAAAGTTACCCAAACGGAATATTTGGGTACCGAAACGGAGACTTATTGTTATGCCACAAAGACACTAAGACGTGAAGTTTTTTTGCCACGAATTGCACTAATTTTCGCTAATTAAATTCTTGTGTGGAAATACTGGTAGTACAATTTCTCGAAGTTTTGCCTTGCGAAGTTTTTTATACCGCAAAGGTCCTAAGGCGCAAAGTTTTTTGCCACGAATTCACGAATTTTCGCTAATTAAATTATTGTGTAAAAATACTGATAGTATAATTTCTCGAATTTTTAAAACGTGAATTTTTTTTGCCACAGATTAAAAGATTAGAAAGTATTTTTTTTCGCAGTTTTGTCATCCTGAGGAACGAAGGATGACAAAAATAAAATAAGAAAAAATTAGTGTAAATTTGTGAAATTAGAGGCAAAAAAAACTTTGCGTCTCAGTGCCTTTTCGGCAAAAAGAAAACCTTAGAATCTCAGCATCTTAGCCACTTAGCAACTTAAATTCATCGATCCATCCATTGTTTGAAATACGGTGCTTTTTCACGACTGATGATTACTTCGCGTTCTGGATCTAGTTTTAGTTGAACTTTAAGTTTTGCGTTGAAGTAATTCGAGATCGACTTAATGCTTTCTGCACGAATGAAAAATTGGCGGTTTGCCCTAAAAAAAATGTTCGGATCTAATTCCTGCTCTAGCTCTTCCATTGTTTGCGGAATCGAAATAATTACACCCGATTTCAGGAACAAATTACTCGTTTTGAATTCTGAATAAACAAAATCGACATCAGCAACATCGACACTTTTATAACCATCTCTATACGTCACTAAAAAACGAAGTCTGTAAATCGGTTTTTGTATTAAGTCTTTTAAAATTCCAGTAATATCCGGAATTGTGGTATTTGATTTTGACAAAGATTTAAATTTTGTCAAGGCATATTCTAATTCGTTTTTTTCGATAGGTTTCATCAAATAATCGATGCTGTTAACCTTAAAGGCACGAATTGCATATTCGTCATAAGCAGTGGTGAAAATAACGGAACAAGTAATCGTTATTTTATCAAAAATAGAAAAACTCAATCCGTCTGCTAAACGAATATCCATTGTAATTAAATCCGGAGATGGATTAGAACTCAGCCACTCTACGGTATCCACAACCGTATCAATTATTCCCAGAATTTGGCAATTCGGTTCAAGTTCTTCCAATAATCTTTTGAGACGACTAGCATTTATGCTTTCATCTTCTACAATTAAAATTTTCATAACTTTTTAAATTAATGGCAGTCTGACAAAATAAAACCCGTTTGATTCATAAAAATCAGGCATTCGATCGCATAATATTTTATAGCGGAATTCTATGTTTTTATTTCCAATTCCTGTAGAAACGAGGCTTTTTCCAGCTGTTGGCTGCAAATTATTTCGAACGATAATATCTCCAAGATCAGAATAAATGGTAATAGTCAACGGTTGAGATAAAGTCGCCATATTATGTTTTACAGCATTTTCTACTAATAATTGTAAAGTCAAAGGAGGCAAATGAAGCGGCATGGCTGACTCATCTATAAAAATTTTCAAATCAATTTTTTCTCCAAGTCTTTTCTTAAGAAGATAAAAATAGGCATTCAAAAATTCAATTTCTTCTTTTACAGTGATAGTATCTTTATTTGAATTTGAAATCATATAACGATACACTCTGGTAATGTTTTCAAGAAATGAAGCGGCTTGCTGCTGATCTTCATAAATTAATTCTGTCAGTGTACTGAAATTATTAAATATAAAATGCGGGTCTAATTGCAGTTTTAAAGATTCTAATTTAGATTGCGTTACGGCTTCCTGAAGTTCTGAAGCTTTAATTTTTAATTCAGCCGTTTCAATAGCATTTAAACGCCATCTGTTTAATAAAAAAATTCCGGTATGAATAGCACTGATAAAAAGAGAGATAATGGCTGCCATAATTTTGGACTGCCAAATTGTAACCAGATCATTCTCTTCCAAAGCCGTACAAGGATATAAGTAATCCCAAAGACAAGAGAAAAAGTAATTCAGGAGAATATTTCCGGCAATTAGACAGATAAATTGTGCTATCGCCCTAAATACCGGATTTTGTTCCCAACTTATGTAATAATTTAATTTCCTGCCTACAAAAAGGGTCAGCTCAGTAAGTATCGCACAATAGAGCAGGATAATAAAAATATCGAAGGTCTGATCCAGATCGAGCAAACCTTCATCTTTAAAATTTCTATACGGATTCAGGAAATAATAAGAAGACAAATACACTAAAAAAACGGCAGGAATTACAATCACTCTGTAATATTTATAGAAAAAGTTCTTCCCAGTTTTTTTATTTTGGTTTTGTAATTTCATTCTTATTTTTAACTGATAATCTTCTTTTTAGAAAATTAATGCTCTACTAAAACATTCTCTGTTTCAGTATTGGTTTTACTTTTCTTAGTTTCTTTTTTTTCACGCATTACACCCCATTTCAGGCACGTTGCACCCCAAGAGAATCCGGCTCCAAAAGTCGTAATCAATACGTTTTGGCCTTCTTTAAAATCATCTTTAAAGTCCCATAAACATAACGGAACTGTTGCAGATGTTGTATTACCGTAGCGATCAATATTTACTTTAACTTTCTCAAAATCAATATTTAAACTTTCGCTTACAGCGGTAATAATTCTCAAATTAGCCTGATGAGGCACTACCCAGTCAATTTTGTCTGCTTCTAAATCATTTTTAGCCAATGCATCTTGAGAAACCTGACTCATGGCAGCAACCGCTCTTTTAAACACAAAAGCACCATCTTGTTTTAAATAATGTGTTCTGTGTAAAAGACTCTGCATAGAAGTAGGATTTCTTGAACCTCCAGCAGGTACAGCCAAAGAAGAAACTCCGCTTCCGTCCGTTTTCAGGATGGTTTTCATTAATCCGTTATCAGATGTTGTTTTTTCTAACAAAACGGCACCTGCCCCATCTCCAAAAAGAATACAAGTATTACGATCTTCATAATCTACGATAGAACTCATTTTATCGGCTCCAACGATGATTAATTTATTATAGCGTCCGCTTTCAATCATGTTTGCTCCCATTTCAAGGGCATATAAAAAACCACTGCAGGCTGCATTCATGTCAATTCCAAAAGCATTTGTTAGTCCGCTTTTATCGCAGACAATACTTGCAGTTGGTGCTAAAATGTGATCAGGTGTTGCTGTTGCTACAAGCAAAGCTTCAATTTCGTTTCGATCTACATTATAATTTTCAAGTAGATTTTCAATCGCAGCAGCCGCTAGATCAGATGTTGCTGTATCGTCGTCTGCGATTCTACGTTCTCTAATTCCAGTTCTTTTGATGATCCATTCCTCCGATGTATCAACTGTTTCTGAAATCTTTTTATTGGTCAGGATTGATGATGGTACGAAACCACCTATAGCTGTAATTACTGCGCCCATTTGTTTTTTTGTTTTTTTAAGCTTTGTACTCTTAGTTACTCAATGCCTAATATTTCTTATTTTCCTATTTGACAGTTCTTCAGAATATCATCAACAAAAATTATTCCTAAAAAACTGACGACGGAAACAATAGCAATATTTCTAAAAGTCAATTAAATCCGAGGACAATACTCACTTGAGAACTAGTATAAAACCTGATCAAACTAAAATCATTATAAAAAATCCAATTAAAATGAATTAAAAAATCTACACGAAGTATTTTCTCGGTGTTACCTGATATAGAATCTTTAATTTATTTTATTTTTAAAATCATACAATGCTGTTTCAGTTTGTAGATAATTCCCAATTATAGCCGTTGCCATACTGATAAAAAACCTCTCTGCATTATGTTTCTAGAGTGCTACAAAATTAATTTAAAAAAATCTGATACAAGCAGATAATTAAAAATAATTAACAAAAATGCTCAGATTGTTAAAATATAATTGTGATATCAGACAACGAACACTAAAAAATTATATAATCCCTAAAATCAAAAAAGTCCTTTTATGATTCGTTTGATAAAATTTCTTCAAAAAAACCTTGTAATTTTTATATCATTATTTTTAATTCAAATTAATCGTTAATAATTTGGAAATGACAATAAAGGAATATCCAAACCTGCAGCGAGGATTCTGGTTTTGCTTCTATGAACCAACGAATCCCAAAAACCATACTTTTGAGGCACCATAATTAGAAGATCTGCCTCGTAATTTTTAATTTCTTTTTTTATTTCGTTAATAACGGCATTCGATCTTACGGTTTTATACAAATATTTTACGTCTTCAAATTCTTTTTCAATATTCGAATTCATCAAAATTCTATGTTGTTCTTCTTTTAAATCATCCAATTTTTCATCTACACTAAAAAACTCAATTTCGGCACCAAAATCTCCAAGAGCATTTTTTATCCAGCTAAATCTTTTGATAGCCGAAAAACTCAGACTATCACAGGCATAAAGAACTTTTTTTATGTTTATAAAACGAGCCTTTTCAGGAACTGCCAATACAGGAACATGAAGGTTTTTGATGGCCGAAGTAGTTGAATTCCCCAATAATTCCTGTTCAAAGGAACGCTCTGCCATTCCCATTACTACAACGTCTGCTTTCTTACTTTCTATAATTTTAGGGAGTTCGTCTTCCAGAAAAGAATACGTACAGATCGATTCTGTTTCAATCTTAAATAAATCTGCTGTTTGAGTGGCTAAATTTTCCAATCTTGAAATTGCTTTTTCGATTTGTTTCTGCATGCCATCTGCAGTAATATGAGAGTTTGCGCTGTGTACGCTCAAAGAAAATGAATTAAATAAAACAAGTTTTGCTCCCGTAGCTTTTGCAAGTCCAGCAGCATAATTTACGGCATTATCTGCTATATTCGAAAAATTAGTAGCCGCAATTATAGTAAGTGGTGAAGTCATAAAAATGGTCATTAAGCATTAATCTAGCAAAATTGCTTAATTAATCATTTAGTGCTTTTTTTTAATCACCGAAGTAACATTATTTACTTCCCAACCGTATATTATAGTTTCTGAAAAAAAATGGCCGTTTTCCTTTTTAAAGTAAAAACGACCGCTTTTTTATGATTTAAATTTACATTTATTCCTTAATCATAATATTACGATACCAGACTTTATCTCCGTGATCCTGTAAACCGATTTTTCCTTTTTTGAATGTTCCAAATCCTTGCCAGTCAGCAAATTTACTTCCTGCGATTAATTTTTTGAAATTCTCATCCCAAAGGGTGGTTTCTACTACAACAACTCCATTCAAAATAAGAGTCAACTTTCCTTTTTTACTTATAATTTCAGCCGTATTCCATTCTCCAACCTTTTTTACAGGTTCAGATTTACTTTGAATCAAATCGTATAAATCTCCCGCACGGTGTTTTGTAATTTTTCCGTCGGGATGACCGTCATTATCCAAAACCTGCATTTCTAAACCTGTCCTGTAAGTATTAGGATATTTTTTAGCATCTTCATTAATATAAAATATAATACCGCTATTGGCATTTGGAGCCACCTTCCAATCTAGTTTTAAATGGAAATTTTCGAACTCGACATCTGTTACCAAATCTCCACCTTGTCCATTTTTAGCAGCTTCGGGATCAAAATATAATACCCCGTTTTCTACTTTCCAACCTTCACCAGCCGAAGTTTTGCCGTAAGAATGCCAACCTTTTGTAGTTTTTCCATCAAATAAAGGTTTGAAACCTTTTTGAGCATGAATCATCTGCGATAAGAAAAAACACAATATTGCAATTATACTATTTTTCATTTGTTTTAATTTTTGATTTCTAAATGTAACTAAAAATAGAGTCTTTTTATTTTCGAACTAGAAATTTATAAATGGTCTGAGAAGTAAAAACTTCATTAGGACGCAAAACTGTATTTGGAAAAGCAGGTGTATTGATCGAGTTTGGATAATGCATCGTTTCTAAACAAAATGCACCATTTTTTGTATAAGGAACATTGTTGCGTCCTTTCACTTTCTCGCTTAACCAATTTCCAGAATAAAAAACAAGACCCGGTTCAGTAGTATAAACTTCTAATTCTCTTCCGCTTAAAGGTTCGAAAGCTTTTGCGGCAAGGGCTAATTTACTGGTTTGATTTCGTAAAACAAATGTTACGTCGTAGCCGTTGGTATATTGCTGTACTTTTTCTATCTCTTGTCCAATCGTTTTAGGAGAAGTAAAATCAAAAGGGGTCTCTTTTACATTCAGGATTTTACCCGTAGGCATACTGCCATCTTTAAACTCCAAAAACTGATCGGCGAAAACGGTCAATTCTGTATTTAATGCCTTCGTTTCTTTTCCTCCAGAAAGATTGAAATAAGTGTGATTCGTCAGTACAAGCGGAGTTGCTTTATCTGTAGTTGCTTTATAATCAATAACCAAATCGTTATTGTTTTTAAGTGTAAACGTTACGGAAACTGATAAATTACCCGGAAAACCTTCCTCTCCATCTTTACTTAAATACGTCATTTCGACAGAAGGTTCATTCTTTTTTGAAACTTCTTTGGCTTTCCAAATACGTTTATCAAAACCATTTACACCACCGTGAATGTCAGAAGAAAGGGTATATTCTTTTCCATCAATCGTAAATTTCTTATCTGAAATACGATTCGCAACGCGACCAACAGTAGAACCCATCAAAGAATTGTCACTACTTGCATATTGTGAAAGTGAATCGAAACCCAATACAACACTGCTCATTTTACCTTCTTTATCTGGTGTGATGATATTTGTAATTGCCGCTCCATAAGTAATTAATTGTACCTGCATTCCGCTTTTATTCTGCAAAGTAAACTGGAAAATATCTTCTCCTCCAACCTGTCCAATCATTTCTTTATTGACAGACGATTTTTTAACCGAATTTGTATTTTGAGCCCATGTACCTTCAGTAAAACTGAATATCACCAAAAATAATAAGCTTATACTTAATTGGAATTTGTTCATTATTTTAAAATTTTGTTTTTGTACTTCTAAGATTATTTCAATTTTGACAAATCGTACTGTTCTTCAAGATGTGCAAATCGAGCCAAAATTTCAAGCATTCCACCATGTTCTACCAAATTGTATTCGCCGTTATCTGCTTCAAATAATCCTTTTTTGTTTTTGTTTTCTTTTAATGCATTATCCAGGCATTTTTTGAATCCTGAAATGTATTTTAAATCTTTATTATGTTTTAAAAGATGCATATACCCACGAAGTAAAACGGCGTTAAACCAATATCCGTCTCTAAATTTTCCACTTTTATAAAAATAGTCCAAAGAACTGTCTGCCATTTTATTCGCTTTTTCTAGATACTTTTTGTCTCCAGTCAATTCGTAAAAATATACACTAGATTGGAGCATTGTCCCTGTATTGTATGAAAATATAGCCTCGCCAATAGTTCCATCTTTAACCTTGATATTATCATAAAACAAGCCTGTAGGAGTTTGCAATTTTTGAGTTGTCCAATCGTAAATCTTTATGGCATTTTCAAGGTATTTTTTATCTTTTGTGGCTTTGTACATTTTTAAAGCAACAATAATTCCAGGACCGTTTGAACAAGTATTTTTCGTTTCAAAATCGTTTTCTCTCCAGTACAATCCACCTCCAAGAGCGTTGTCGGATGCTGTCATCATGAAGTCGTACATAGACTTTCCTAAATCAAAATACGATTTCTTGCCCGTTCTTTCGTAAACATCCAAAGCCGTTATTCCAATCCATTGGTTGTCATCATAATATCGCTGACCTTTGCTCAATTTTACAATATATTCTCCGTAGCCTGGTTTTGGCGGCGCAGGATCGTAATAAGGCTGCATACTATTGAAAATGCCATCTACTAAATTCGCCTTTTTGTCTACTTTTTCAATTTCGTTAGACGCTTCAAACATCGCACAAAGCGCCCACAACCAACTGTATTCTCTTTTATGTCCAAATTTTGTTTCTCTTTTTGCTGGATCTAAATCAACGAAATAATAACCTGAAGCTTTATCATGAAAATTATTTTCAATAGCTGTATGAAGACTTTCCATTTCTTTTTTATAAAGATCGCTTTTTGATTTTTCGGTTTTTTTTACAAATGCAAAACTCGAGAACAATACAATTGTTGCAAAAAGTAGAATGCTTCCTTTTCTTTTATTCATAATCTAAATTTTTATTTTTTTATGTTTCTTTTATAATGAAATTAATCTTGTTTGAATATGGTGCTCTGAAGTTCTTCTAATGATTTTCCTTTTGTTTCCGGCATCATAAAAATCACAAAAATTAATTGAAAAACCATCATTATGGTAAAGATTAAAAACACAACTCCCGCTCCAATTGTTGAAAATAAAAACGGAATTGCTGACGGAATGATAGCCGCCAAAACCCAATGTGTTGAAGAACCAAAAGCCTGACCGCTTGCTCTAAGATGATTGGGGAAAATTTCTGAAATGAAAACCCAAATTACAGCGCCTTGACCAATTGCGTGTGAAGCAATAAATAAAAACAAGAAAATCGGTACTTGAATGCCTTGCCATTTTAAGAAAAAAGCAACCGAAACCAATCCTAAAGAAATAATATAGCCAATGGAACCAATATACATCAGGACTTTTCTTCCTAGTACATCAATTAAAAATACACCGATCAAAGTAAATACCAAATTCGTTATTCCGATTCCGACGCTGCTCATTAAAGCGGCACTTTCTTCTAAACCGGCTTCAGCAAAAATTCTGGGTGCATAGTATAAAAAAGCGTTTATTCCTGAAAACTGATTGAAAAAAGCAATTAAAAAAGCCAACATCAAAGGAAATCGATATTTCTTTAAGAATATGGTTTCTTTCTTTTCATCTCTATTTTCATTTCCGTAATTCATTTCCTGAATCAAATCATCAATTTTAGCATCCGAATCAATTTTCTTTAAAACCAATTCAGCCTCTGAAAATCTAGATTGCGAAACCAACCATCTCGGACTTTCCGGAATTGTAAAAACAATAATAGTATAAAAAAATGCCGGAAATGCCATAATTCCGATCATCCATCTCCACGCATTTTCACCCGCATCTCTCAATAAATAATTGGAAAGAAAAGCCATTAAAATACCTAAAACAATATTGAATTGATACAAGGAAACCAACCTGCCACGATCTTTTGCAGGAGAAATTTCAGAAACATAAGCCGGAGCTGCGATTGTTGAAGCACCAATTCCTAATCCGCCTAAAAAACGGAAGAAAGCAAAAGTCCACGGATCATTCGCTAAAGACGAACCAATTGCAGAAACAAGAAATAGAATTCCAATCCAGATTAGTGTTTTCTTTCTTCCTAATTTATTGGTCGGAATACCTCCAAAAATAGCTCCTGCAACAGTACCCCACAATGCCATTGCCATTACAACAGCACCATGAAATGCATCTGAAGTATGCCATAATTCCTGAAGTTTGGTATCTGCTCCTGAAATCACCACGGTATCAAAACCAAATAAAAAGCCAGCCAAAGCGGCTGTGATAGCCCATAATATTATTCTATTCATGATGTGATTATTTATTTTTAATTGCAAAAGAATATTTCCCTGATTTAAGTTGAATCACCTGATATATCTCTTCATTACTGATTTGAATATCTTTTGAACTGCATGAAAAAGTGCTGTTTTTTTCTAA
The DNA here is from genome assembly GCF_020026915.1 of Flavobacterium potami. GTDB lineage: Bacteria > Bacteroidota > Bacteroidia > Flavobacteriales > Flavobacteriaceae > Flavobacterium > Flavobacterium potami. The sequence continues at coordinate 97,209 of NZ_JAINUY010000009.1, forward strand.
ATAAAAACTTGCATTTGAGTTTGGTGGCACAATTACATCATAGATTATTTTCTTGTCCTTTCTTTTCCATTTCGAAACAATTTTACCGTAAGGAGACTCATGTTCCGCTTGAAAATAATCGAGACCATTTACAAAATTGGGTTTAAAAATAATGTGTTTAAAACCTGGTGCGTTTTCATCTGGAAAAATTCCTCCCAAGCCTTTATACATCCAAGCTCCAATTTCTCCAAACATAATATGATTCAATGAAGCATCGTTTTTTTCCACATGTAGTGGCCAGTTTTCATATAAAGTTGTCGCTCCATTTTTGATCCAATATCCCCAAGATGGAAAATCTTCTTGGGAAGCGATTTTGTAAGCTGCATCAGCATAACAGTTTTCGCTTAATGCATTGAGTAAAGCCTTTGTTCCCAGCAAACCAACATCCAAATGAAAATTAGTTTCTTGTACTTTCTTATATAAATTGTCTGCTACTTCTTGTTTGAATTCATCAGGAACTAATCCCCAATAAAGTGAACCTGATAGTTCGGTTTGCGTACCGCTCGCATATAATTTTGTGGATGGATTGAAAAACTGCTGATTGAATGCGGTTTTAATTTTTTCTACTAATTTAAAGTAATGCTCAGCGTCACTTGTTTTTCCTAATAGTTTAGCTGTTTTTGCTAAAATTAACGCATCTGCATAATAATACATTGTCGAAGTCAGTGGCTTAGAACTTTGAGTTTTAACAGGAACCCAATCGCCTAATCCCCAATCAGTAATACCTTCTGGATATTTTTTATCAATCAAATCAACATATTTTTTTATGTTGGGATACATTTTATTCAGCAAAGTGTTATCTCCGTAAAACTCATATATTTTCCAAGGAATAATTGCAATCGAACTTGTCCAGTCTGGACCTGTTGCAAATTCATATCCAAAAGCTCCCGGATTTGGCACAATATTAGAAATTCCACCATCTGTTTGCTGTTCGTCTTGATGATCTGCAAGCCATTTTTCGTAAATCGTAATTCCGTCAAAATTGTATAATCCGGTTTCAATATTGATTTGTGCATCTCCTGTCCATCCGTTTTTTTCTCTCTGCGGACAATCGGTTGGATAACCAAATAAATTTGCTAAATAACTGCTGTTTGTGGCTTCCCAAATCTTATTAAGCACTTCGTTTGAAGATTTAATCTTTCCTACAGAGGGAACATCACTATGCATTTCTTGAGCCAAAAGGCAATCTTCGTTTAATTGAAAAGGTTTATTCGAAGTCACTTCCACATATTGAAAACCTTTGTAATTAAATTTTGGAGAAAAAGTTTCATCCGTATTTCCTTTTGCAATAAAAATATCGGTTTGAAAAGGATCTGAATTATCGGTTGGACGATAATGCAAGTCAATATTAGAAAGATCAACCATTCCGTTTTCATACAAACGTTCTGCATGTTTTATTCTAAAAACGGTTCCAGAAGCAGCATTTTTTATTGAAAAACGAACTGTTCCCGCAATATTTCTTGGAAATGTAAACACCGTTAAAGTGTCATTTACGCGATTCATTTTAGTTGGTTTTAGCTGCGCTGTAACTCGAATAGGATGCAATTGTTGCGAAACCAAATTTGATGATGGCGTTTTTACAAGTATTGCTTTTTTCCAATTACTATCATCAAAATTAGGTTTGTTCCAATTACTGATTTCTACACGGCCATCATAATGTTCGCCTGTATAAATGCTATTGAAGATTATGGGACTATCTGCTGTTTTCCAGGTTTCATCTGTCGTTATCGTTTCCGTTGTATCATCAGAATAGGTAATTCTAATGTTTATCAAACAACGTGGACGATTTCTCCAAATCGCTTTATCGAATTTCCAAACGGCAGTCGATTGATGATTGTACCAACCATTGCCTAACAAAATTCCAAAAGCATTTTTTCCTTTTTGTAAATGCGCTGTAATATCTAAGGTTGCATACAAATTTCGGGTGTCAAATTTTGTAAACATGGGATCGAGTAATCGATTTCCAATTTTTTCTCCATTCACATAAAACTCATACAATCCGGCTGTTGCAATATAAGCCCGAGCCGATTTAATCGTTTTTACAGTTGAAACTTCTTTTCTAAAATAAGGAGCTGGCTTGTAGTTCATATCATGAAAATCTGATATCCAAGCCCCTTTCCAATCTGAAGATTGAAGTATGGCGGTTTCAAAACGTTGAATTCTCGAAACCTTCATTTTTCTATTTTGATCCCACACTTTTACTCTCCAGAAATAAGTGCTAAAAGATTGAAGAGATTCTCCTTTATACGTAATTAAAATGTCTGATGAAATTACTTTTCCAGTATTCCAGACAGTCGCTTTATCTTGGGTTAAAGCTATTGAATCTGTGCCTATTTCTATTTGATATGCAGTTTGATAAGCATTATGTTTTATGTCATTTAAATGCCATGAAAATCTAGGTACTCGCACATCAATTCCTAATGGATTTACTAAATTTTCGCATTTGAGATTTACTGGCGTTTGTGCATAACTTCCGAAATACATTAACAGAAAAAGTAAAAACAGATATTTTATTCTAGTATTATTTTGATTCTGTTTGATCATTAGATTTTCTTTTTTTTTAGAATGGTCTTTAGTCTTTAAATTTCTTCTAGAACAGCAGCCCATCCGCCGTTTCGAGTCATTTTTACTTCGATAACAGCATTAGAATTTGCTTCAAAATTCTTTTTTCTATAATCCATTGCCTGATAATTGGCATTGATTCCGTCTTCGAATGAAGTTACTTTATACGATTTTCCAGACTTTAAAAAATTAAGATTCAATTTAAAAGTGCGTTCTTTTTCAGCATTGTTTGTTATACCACCAATAAACCATTTTGTGCCTTTTCTTTTGGCAACGATTGCATATTGTCCTGTTTTTGCTTCTAATGCAACGGTTTCATCCCAAGTTGTTGGAACCGAAGTAATAAACTCCGTACATTCTTTTTCTTTGTAATAAAGTGTTGGATTATCAGCAAGCATTTGCAAACCACTTTCAAAAACAACAAATAAAGCCATTTGATAGGCTCTGGTTCCAATACTTGCCGAATTTGGTCTTTCGGATCTGTACACTTCCGGCTGCATGCTGATCATGGCTCCAGGCGTATAATCCATTGGGCCTACGGCGTTTCGCATATACGGAAAATACAAACTGTTGTCTGGTTTGCAACCTCCCATTTGCTCCATTCCTCTCACTCCTTCGTAAGAGATTAAGTTTGGATATTTGTATTCTAAACCAGAAGGTTTGAACGCACCGTGAAAATCTACAAATATTTGATTTTTAGCTGCTTCTTTGACTACTTTTTCATAATAATTGACCATAACCTGATCGCTTCGGTCCATAAAATCGATTTTTACTCCAGCGATTCCCCAGTCTTTGAAGGTTTTAAAAAGTTCCATGTTTTTATCGACTGTCAGCCAGGTCAGCCATAAAACGATTCCAACATTTTTTTCTTTTCCGTAGCGAATTAATTCATGAACATCGACATCTGGATTTGGCGAATAGGGATCGGTTGTAGATTTCGCCCAGCCTTCATCCATAATAATGTATTTGATTCCGAATTTGGATGCGAAGTCAATGTAATATTTATAGGTGTTTAAATTATAACCCGAAACAAAATTGACGTCTGGTCCATAAGGTGTTGCGCCATTCCACCATTCCCAACTTGCTTGTCCAGGTTTGATCCAAGAAACATCTTTTAACTCGCTTTTTGGAGCTAATTTTAAGGTCATCGTATTTTCAATAAGCTGTTTGTCATTTTTGGTAATGACAAAATAACGCCACGGAAAATTTCTCGTTCCTGAGGTTTTAGCAATGTAATCTGCTTCTTTTAAAATTTTAAGACTTCGATCGCCGTCAGGACCAAAATCTAAAGGTGTTTTCGGAAAAGTAGAAACTGCTCCATTTCCAGTTCCTTTTAAAAACATTCCCGGATAATCAGACAAATCCGATTCGCTGATTAATATTTTGTATGTTTTTTTAGAATCTACTAAAATGGGAAGTGTAGACATTTTAGCTGATGCGTTCCATTCACTAGAATTGATATGCGAATATTCTTCTTCGCTAGAAGTTTTAAAACTTCCTGTCTGTTGTAGATGAACGAGATAATCTGTTGGAAAATTCACTGCAAATTCTTCATTTAAAACCTCAATTTCGCCTTTTTTAGATGTAATAAATCGATAAGCGATTCCTTCATCAAAAGCTCTGAATTCAACAGAATAATTTCCTTTAAAATTTAAAAGTAAATAATTATACGAATTAGGAACTGCTGAAAATTTTAATGGAATTGCAGGTTTTAAAACCTCATTTACTTTTCCGGTTTTGCTGTTGGTTAGTTTTGGATTTATGCCTAAATTTTCATTTTTAAGAAATAATCCCAAATGATTTTTAGTCGTTAATATTTCATTTCCTGCCGAAATAGAATAATAAATCTTATCTCCTAAATTGATCGAAACTTTTAGTTCTCCATTTGGCGAAGTCAATTCAAAATTTGTTTTTTGAGAATACGAATGACAAACTCCCAAAAACAAAAAAAGACACACAAATAGTTTTATTCTTTTCATATAAAATTGTTTTATATAAACAACGTCCCACTAAAAATGAGACGTTGTTTTGTTATATATTACTTTGTTTCAACCTGTATTTCGCCACCATTTTTAAATAAATCGTGAGAAATGAAATAGCTGTTGATTTTAGAACCATTTACTTTAATAGCTTCTAAGTTTCTTTTTCCATTCGGATTTTTCAAGGTTACTTTTTTGCCTTGCGGAGTTGTCCAAGAAACTTCTTTAAAAAGAGGAACTGTTACAATGTATTCAGGATCTGCCGGTGATAAAGGATACAATCCTAAAGCTCCAAAAACATACCAGGAAGACATTTCTCCCGCATCATCCATTCCACTCATCGCTAGTTTTTCAGGACCAATTCCGTACATCGTGTCTAAAATTTCATCAATCACTTTCTGCGATTTTTCAGGTTTGTTTATGAAATAATACGAAAACGGCGCTTCATGATCCGGTTGATTTCCGTGGCAATATTGTCCGATAAAACCAGAAATATTCCAAGCGATATATTTTGGATTCCAAGGTTTTGTGAAAAATTCATCTAGTTTAGCTTCAAACGGTTTTTCTCCTCCGTATAACTTCACTAATCCCGGCATATCGTGTGGTACAAAAAACGAAAGTTGCCATGCGTTTGCTTCTCTGTACATGTACTCATAATATGGAAACTCCGGATTAAAAGGCGTAATCCATTTTCCATCAGCCAATCTTCCACGCATGAAAGTCGACTCCTTATCAAAAACATTGACGTAATTTTTAGAACGTTTTACCAAATCGTTGTAATGTTCGGTATCATTCAATTCTTTGGCTAATAAAGAAAGTGCATGATCGTCATAAGCATATTCTAATGTTTTAGTAACTGCGGCATTTGCAACCGTTTCTACAACAGGATTTTTTATATCTTGTTCGGGAACATATCCTTTTGCGATATATTCAGCGATATGTGGTCTTGTTCCGCCTTCTTTGTAAGCATTGTTTAATAATAACTCGTAAGCTTTTTTAACATCATAATTTCGAATTCCTCTCATGTAAGATCCTGCAATAAAAGAGGCTGCGTGGTCTCCGTGAAAGAATGTCGGAATAAAACCTTTTATTTCTCCTTCGTTAATAATCGAACTGATGACATCTGCCGTAACCTCTGGAGAAAAAATACTCAATAAAACCAATTTATTTCTGTAATCATCCCATAATGAAGGAAGTGTATAATAACGATAATTCTCTTTACGGACTTTTCCTGCTTCGTCTGTAAATTGCCCGTTAACATCACTTCTTAAAGCCGGCCATAAAAATGATCTGTACAACATGCTGTAAAACATTACGTTTTGCTGATCTGTTCCTCCTTTTACCTGAATTTTAGAAAGTAGTTTTTCCCATTCTGAACTTCCTTCTTCAAAAACTTTTGAGAGGGTTTTATCGCCAACTTCTGCTTTTAAATTTTCTGATGCATTTTCTACGCTTACAAATGACAATGCAATTTTTACAGTTACAGGTTTATTATCGCCATCTTTGATGTTTATTAAAGTATAACCGCCACTTTTTGCCATATCTTTTGTGTTCAACTTTTCAATCGGGCTGCTAAGAGTTGCATAAAAGTATATTTTTTCTCCTCCTGTTCTCTGGAAACCGCTTACTGCATTTGCGCCTTCTTGCTTGATTTGCCAGTCGTCTACGTGATTGTTGGCTCTTCCTAAATCAAAAAGTACTTTTCTTCCTTTGTTGTTTTTGAAAGTATATTCGTGAATTCCGCAACGCAAAGTTGAAGTCAGTTTTACCTGAACATTATAATCTTTCAAATACACTTCATAATAAGCCGGACTTGCTTTTTCCTGATCGTGACTGAAAGAGGATTTATACGGAAATGACGCACCTTCTGAAACTGGTAACAACGGAATATGGCATAAATTCCAATGTCCTTTATTGGTATGCGTGAAACCTAAAATTTCGGTATCTTCATATTCATAACCTGCTCCGGATCTGTATTTTGTCATTGGACTTAACTGAACCATCGCATTTGGAACAGAAGAACCCGGAAAAACCAAACCTGCCCAGACACGCATGTCTTTTGGAGGTGTGTAACCAATGATTTTGGTATCTAATAATGGTGCTGTTCCAATAAAGGGATTTACAAGCGCTGTATATTTTCCTTTTGCAAGGCCTCCTCCTGATTTTTGAGCAATAGTATTCAGGCTCGCCAAAGACAGTGTAAGTGTCGCGAGTATTATTTTCTTTCTTAATTTCATAATTCTAAAAAATTAAAATCGGTTACAAGTTATAACTCAAGCAATTTGGGATTGGTTTTGTAAGTGTCCCATAAAAGCTCGCCAAATAATGTATTCGTCCAGGCAAACCACGATCTGGTGAAATTTTTCGCATCGTCTTTGTGGAAAGATTCGTGCATAAATCCAGTTTTTCCGTGAGATGCTTTAAGCATTCTGATACAATTTTTAATTTCGTTAGCGTCAGATGTAGTGTAGGCTCTCATTACCAATGACATTGGCCAGATCATGTCCATACCAACGTGAGGTCCGCCAATTCCTTCAGCCACTTTTCCTTTAAAGAAAAACGGATTATCTTCTGAAAGCACAAATCTTCTCGTATTTTGATAAATTGGGTCTTTCACGTCGATTGCGTCCAAATACGGCAAACTCAATAAACTTGGAACGTTAGAATCGTCCATCATTAAGTGACCTCCAAATCCGTCTACTTCAAAGGCGTAAATATCTCCGTGTTTTGGATGTTTTACAATGGCATGTTCTTTAATTGCTTTTGAAACTTCATCAGCTAAAGCTCTCAATTCTTTTGCAGTTGCAGTATCTTTTTTAATAGCTTCCATCATTTCTGCAGCCTGATTCATACTCGCCACAATGAAGAAATTTGAAGGAATCAAGAAAGAAAAAACAGTAGCATCGTCACTTGGTCTGAAAGCAGAACATACCAATCCAACTGGTTTTACAGGATATCCATAACCTTTTAAAGGTCTTGTATCAGTTGCAAATTGTGTTGTTCTTTGGAAAGTATAAGGATTTTTTCCATCTTTTTGCTGTTGATCTCTGAAAGTCTTTAGAGTCGTTTTAATCGCTTTTACCCAATTTTCATCGAATGGAGAAACGTCTTTGGTGTTTTTCCAATAATTATAAGCCAAACGAATTGGATAACAAAGTGAATCAATTTCGTATTTTCTTTCGTGAACACCCGGTTTCATATCGGTATGATCGGTTGTCCATTCGCCTTTTTTGTTTGGATCATTGTAAAATGCATTCGCATACGGATCTTTCAGAATATATTCAGTCTGTCTGTTGATTACTCCGGCAATCAGGTTTTTCAATTTTTCATCTTTTCCTGCAAACGCCATATAAGGCCAAACCTGCGCAGAACTATCTCTTAACCACATCGCGTCAATATCTCCTGTAATTACATAAGTATCAGGACGTCCATTCTTTTGTGAATACGTGACAGTCGTATCAAGCGTATTTGGGAAACAGTTATTGAACAACCATCCTAACTCTTTATCCTTTACATTTTTTTGAAATTCAGCAATTGTTTTTTCAATAAACTCACTTTCAAAATTTCTTTTGTTTTTAGGAACTCTCACAATTGGAAAATCTGCAATTGTATCTTTTGTGCTGGCAATTATTTCCATAGGATTGATAAGCGCCAGACTGCCAAATAATGCAGTGTTTTGGATAAATTTTCTTCTTTGCATAATGCTATATTTTAAAAATTCTGAAGGATGAACCTTCTATTATTCGTTTGATAAAGAGTAAGGAACATCTTCTTTATTGATTCCTCTTTTGTTGTTTGGTGTTGCTGACATATCAAAATCCAAAGTCGCGCCTTTCATTAATTCAGAATGGCTTAGCCAGTTTTTGGTATGTGATTTTCCATTCATTTTCATCTCCTTGATGTATCGATTCTGATCGCTATTTGCTGAAGCATTAATCGTAATCGACTTTCCATTTTCAAGCTGAATCGTTACTTTTTTGAATAATGGTGCGCCAATCACATATTGATCAGAAGCTGGAGTTACGGGGTAAAATCCTAAAGAAGAAAAAACGTACCAAGCAGAAGTTTGTCCGTTATCTTCGTCTCCACAGTAACCGTCTGGCGTGGCGTGATACATTCTGTTCATGGTTTCTCTTACCCAATATTGCGCTTTCCACGGTTCGCCTCCATAATTATACAAATAAATCATGTGTTGAATAGGCTGATTTCCATGCGCATATTGTCCCATATTGGCAATCTGCATTTCTCTCATTTCGTGAATTACACCACCAGTAAAATCCTTTGTTGCAAAAACAGGTGGAGCAGAAAAAACTTTATCCAATTGAGAAACAAAGACTTCTTTTCCTCCCATTAAATTTACCAAACCTTGTACATCGTGAAAAACAGACCATGAATAATGCCAGCTGTTTCCTTCTGTAAATCCGTTAAACCATTGAAAAGGATCAAACGGCTCCATAAATTTTCCGTCTTTATTTTTTGGACGCATCAAATTATATTTCGGATCGAAAAGGTTTTTATAATTTAAACTCCTCTTTTTATACAAATCAATTTCTGATTGTGGTTTCTTTAAAGCTTTCGCTAATTGATAAATGGCAAAATCGTCGTATGCATATTCCAATGTTCTGGCAGCACTTTCGTTAACTTCATCATTTGGAACATATCCTAAAGCATTATAAGAATCAGCTGCCGCACGCCCGACTGCTTTCATCGGACCCGCATTATTTGCGCCGTGAATCAAAGCTTTGTATAAATTCTCGATATCGTAGCTTTTTACTTTTCCGCTTTTCAAATAGGCTTCAGACACGATTGAAGCAGAATTATTTCCGACCATAATATCACGCAATCCCGGACTTGACCATTCCGGAAGCCAGCCGCTTTCGTTAAATGCATTTGATAAACCTTCCTGCATTTGTGTATTCAATTCCGGATACATTAAATTTAAGAATGGATAAAGCGCTCTAAAGGTGTCCCAAAATCCGGTATCGGCAAACATATAACCCGGCAAAACTTTTCCGTTGTACGGACTGTAATGCACTACTTTATTGCTTTTGTCGTACTCATAAAATTTTCTTGGAAAAAGAAGCGATCTATACAATGAAGAATAAAAGGTTCCGAATTGATCAGAAGTTCCTCCATCTACTTTAATTCTGGATAATTCTTTGTTCCAAACCCCTTTTCCTTTTTCTTTAAGCTGATCAAAATTATTCGAGCCTATTTCTTTTAGGTTTAATTCAGCTTGCTCGTAACTGATGAAAGACGAAGCAACCTGAGCATTTACCTTTTCTCCGGCTTTTGTTTTAAAACCAATTACCGCTCCCGCGTGGTCTGCTTTCATTTCTAAAGCACTTCCTAAAACATCTCCGCTGAAAGTTGAATTCAGTTGAAAATCTTTATCAAAAATGATCACAAAATAGTTTTTAAAATTTTCAGGAACACCACCGCTGTTTTTAGTGGTGTAACCGATAATTTTTCTTTCAGAAGGAATAATTTTTACATACGAACCTTTATCAAATGCATCGATTACGATATACGCTTTGTCTGTTTCCGGAAAAGTAAATCGAAATCTTGCTGCCCTTTCTGTCGGCGTAATTTCTGTTGTAACATTATGATCTGCCAGATAAACGCTGTAATAATAAGGTGTAACGGTTTCTGCTTTATGCGAAAACCAGCTTTGTCTTTCTTCTTCTTTAAATTTCAAATCACCTGTCACCGGCATTATAGAAAACTGACCGTAATCGTTCATCCACGGAGATGGTTGATGCGTTTGTTTGAAACCTCTTATTCGGTTTGATTTGTAGGTATAAGCCCATCCATCGCCCATTTTTCCTGTTTGCGGTGTCCAGAAATTCATTCCCCACGGCATTGCGATTGCAGGGTACGTATTTCCATTTGAAATTCCGTAATCTGAATCTGTTCCAATTAATGGATTCACCCAATCAATAGGCTGCTGAGGCGTTATAACCTGCAAATTTTGTGCACTTACAAAAGTGAAAGTGAAAAGTGCGAAGACGATGGAGTTTTTAATTTTTTTCACAACTTAATTATTAATGGAATTAATTACTTCTTTGTTGATTTTATTTACTTCAGAAAAATTCATTTTATCCACTTTACGATCATACGTCATAAAACCATTTACTTCACCTTCTACATCTGTTGTCTGCGTATATACCGCTGCAGAAAAACCTACTTTGGCCTGTTTTATCAACTGATCTGCATATTCTCTATATTTTGCGGTTGTTTCATCTGTATTTTTAAACTGCGTATAACCCCAGTTTTTATCTGTCTGCCAAAGATGTCCTGTAACCGGAAGTCCGATTCCTCCATATTCTCCTAAAACAGTGATTCTTCTCGCATCATACAATTTCAATTCTGGTCCAGGATAATGGTGAATGTCCAACATATCTCCCGTTTGAAAATGATTTCCTCCGCTTGACGAATTAACCAATCTACTTGGATCATGATTTTTAGTCCATTCTGTAATTTCAACCGTTTTAAATTGTCCCCAAGCTTCGTTGAACGGAACCCAAACCACAATACTTGGATAAGAATACAAATGATCCATAATTTCTCTCCATTCTTTTTTGTAGGTTTCCTCAGATTGCGCTGTTCTTTTTAATTCTGTCCCTTCAAAATATTGGTGCATTTGCCAAATCGGACCAGCATCTCCGCTTGGCATATCCTGCCAAACCAAAATTCCCATTTTATCACAATGCGTGTACCATCTTGCTGGTTCTACTTTTACGTGTTTACGAATCATGTTAAAACCTAATTCTTTGGTTCTAACCAAATCGTATTTTAAAGCTTCGTCAGTTGGTGCAGTATACAATCCGTCAGGCCACCAACCTTGATCTAAAGGACCAAATTGAAAACAATCTTTGTTGTTTAATTGAATTCTAACAATGCCATTATGATCTCTTTTTGAAGAAATTTTACGCATAGCAAAATAACTTTTTACTTCATCAGCTACTTTTCCTCCACTAATCAATTTTACTTTAATATCGTACAAAAATGGTGTATCTGGCGACCACAATTTCGGATTATTTAAAACAATATCTAACGATTGTCCCGCAACCGCTTTCTCAGATGCAATTGTATTTGTACCGTCTAAAACCGTAATTTCAACAAGATCTCCTGTTGTACTTCCTTCCATTTCAGGCTTGATATTGATGGTATTACGATCAATATCCGGTGTAGTACGCAAATTAGTAAAATGTTTTCTATTTACCGGCTCCAACCAAACGGTTTGCCAAATTCCGGTTACAGGAGTGTACCAAATGCTTTCTGGATTTTTAACCTGTTTTCCTCTTGGCTGTGTTCCATCATTTGTCGGATCCCAAACTTTAACCACTAATTTTTGTGATTTTCCGTTTAAATAAGGCGTAATATTAAAACTAAAAGGAACGTAGCCTCCTGTGTGAGTTCCTATTTTAATATCATTAATATACACTTCTGTTTTCCAATCTACTGCACCAAAATGCAATAAGATATCTTTATTTTTCCATGAATTGTCAACGGTAAAAGTGGTTTCGTACCAAAGTTCTTTCTCTGAACCAACTGTTTTCATTACACCCGAAAGGCTTGATTCTACAGCAAAAGGAACGAGTATTTTTCCATCATATTCTTTTGGCGCAGTTTGTCCTGCTGGTTGTATTGCATAGTTCCATAAACCGTTAAGATTTTTCCATTGGCTTCTTTCCATTATTGGTCTTGGATATTCTGGAAGCGTATTTTTGGGATCTACTTGTTCTGCCCATTTTGTTTTTATCTTGTCTCCCTGCGGTTTCCATTGTGCAATACAATTTAAGCCGATAAAGAGAAAAAGTATTATGCTGATTTTATTCTTCATTATGATATTTCTTGAGGTTCAATAGAATACTATAAAACCTGAAGGCTTTTTATAACCTTCAGGTGTTACAAAAATTACTAACAAATACTACTTAAACTAATTACTTAAAATAACCATCTTTATCCAGTTTGGCAGCTGCCTCTATTAACATAACCCCGCTCAATTGGGTTGTAAGATCAGTGTTGGATCCTGCTGCAGGCGCTACTTTCCAGTTGCTTCCAGAAAACATTCCAGGTCTTAAAATTCCTTTTTTATAGAATGTCTGTGCATTAAACTTCATGAATGCAGCAAATTTTTCTTTATCCGTCGAATTGATTGTTGGATGTTCTGTAAGTTCTACGAAATAACGAACTAGAATTCCTTTGAATAATCCGCCGTCGCCCTGACCTTCATCTCTTAAAAGTCCTTCAGAAAGCAATTTTGGACTCGTTAAAACCGTTCTTCCACATTTTACTGCGTCATCAAGATAAGTCTGATCGTTTGTTGCTTTGTACAATCTTAGACCAGCACCGATCCATGTTCCCATGTTATAGGTGAAAACCCAGTCTTTATTAGTTGTAATTACGCCATTAACTTCCGAAATATTATCCCAAACAGTTCCTGAAACCGGATCTACCAGATTCGCTTTTTGCCATGCATAAATTTTCTTAGCCCAGTCTAAATCGTCTGCTTTTTTATCGATTTCATATAATCTCATTGCCAGAATTACGGCAGGACCATTTGAAACTGCATTTTTCTGTCTTGGTGTATCTTGTTTCCAAGTAATTCCACCTCCAAAAACATCACTCCAACTTAATTTTATTCTTCCCCATAAATAGTCCGCAACATCTTTGTATTCCTGATCTTTTGTTGCATCATAAGCACGAAGACATGAATTAGCAAGCCAAAGCATATCATCATTAAAAACATTATTATAGGTATTGTTACCATTTTTAACTTTGATTCCTTGTACCAAAGCTTTCATTCTTGTTTTGTAATTTTCATTTCCGGTTCTTAAGAAACCATCTACCAAAACATCCAAAACGTGTGCATTCGGCCAATAATTGAAAGTACTTTTTCCGGTGTTGTTTTCTATAAATGTACCATTCGTTCCTAAATAATTATTATAGGTTGAAGTCTGCAAAGAATCGGCTGTTTGAGACCAAGTATATTTAAATTCCTGTCCGCCCGTACTATTTGGATCACGCAATGGAATCGCCTCATCATCACAAGAAATTGTCGATAACCCCAATCCTATAGCGCTTAGCATAATGATACCACGACGCATTGAAAATAATTTTTTCATAATATATTCATTTAAAAAACGTCTCTTAAAACATCTTTTAAGAGACGTTTAGGGTTATTTTATAAAACTGTAAAACTGTGTGTATAAGCAGGTGCAGTCGCACTAAAGTTAATTTCTGCATTTACGCTTTTGTTGTCTACTGCAGAAGCAAATTTGAAACAGTTGTTCCAGAAATCACTTGTTACAGGAACCATGTACCAATAAGAAGCCGCCACATTTGCACCGTCTGGTCTACTGTTATCTCCGTTGATACTTCCATACCATTCTTCTGATGTTGTAGCACCATTTACTACAGTAAACTTAAATTTGTAACGCTCATCTCTACCCCAAGATTCCTGTCTGAAACTGATTGGTTTGTTTGCCGCTTTCCAGATTCCGCCTCCAGCATAAGTATATTCAAATAAATATTTGCTTTCTGGTGGGAACCATAATTCGATTTTTTTGATTTCTGTAATTTTTGTTGAACCGTCACTAAAATCTACTCTGATTTTGTATACTTTGCTTTCTCCTGCAAAAGTAGTTGCTCCGTCTTGTTTTAATTTACCTTCTTCGATGTAGAATACTTCTGGAGTTCCATTTTTTCTAGAAATGAATTTGTATGATCCTGCTTTTAGTTTTGTATAAATTTCGAAAGAAGTTGCTCCAACTTTTTTGAATGCTTGTGCATCTGCTACTGTTTCTCCGTTTTCAGAAGCTGTACCTGTTATAAATAATTGATCGGGAGTTGGGAAACCACCAGGTCTTTGCACTTCAATTACACTAGAAACAGTGGATTTTTGAACATTAATTCCTTTTGAAGAATACACAGTCCATTTTAATTTTCCGATTGCTTCTGACTGAATTCCTGCCAAAGCCGCAATTTTGTTCAATTCTGTAAAAGAAAGATTCAACGTTTTTTGAAATCCGTTTCCATCAGAAGGAATCGTGTAGATTGGATTAGAAAAATCTCCATTTTCTTTGTCAAAAACCACATCATAAAGTACTACTCCGTTGTCTTCCGCTTTTGCGCCTTCCCATTCGAAAACAGCTGAACTCTGTGCTCCTAGATCAAAAAACTTATTATTTGCCGGTGAATACAATGCGTTTACAGCACTTACATTCGTATGATTCATTTCTTCGTTGTCACAGCTTACTAGAAAAACTGCGCATAGTATTAATACTACTTTTGAATATATATTTTTCATGATTTTATTTATTAGGTTAGTTAGTTTTACCAGTTTGGATTTTGAGATAAATTACTATTAATCAAACGCTCATCTCTTGGTATTGGCCATAAATAATGCTTAGCTGGATCAAAAGTTCTTAAGTTTACTCTCAAATAACCATTGTCTACAGAAGACACTCCGAATTTTGCTCCGTGTGCATAACCATTTAAAACATTCTCGGCAATTTTCCATCTTCTGATATCGAAGATTCTTAAACCTTCCATTCCAAGTTCTGTACGACGCTCATTTCTAATTACTTCTCTAAGACCAGCTTGTCCTAATGCACTATTAAATCCTAAAGCAGCTCCATCTGTAAAACCTGCACGAACTCGTAATGCTCTAATGGTCTGATCCCAAACTGAACTTGTCATTTGGTTCAATTCATTTTTCGCTTCAGCGTACATCAATAATATATCTGCATAACGGAACAACATTAGGTTTAAACCTGAATTTAAAGACGTTATATGTTGCGGATCATAGTATTTGCGCGTGTAATAACCTGTTGGAGTTGCAGAAGATCCTTGTACGAATTCGTCTGTTGGATTTCCTGGCGAAGAGCCCGGTTTAATATAAATAACATGAGAAGAACCGTCAGCTTCTTTCCAAACATATTGATCATAAACTACAGTAGCTGTTAATCTAGGATCTCTGTTGATGTAAGGCGTGTTTTCATTGTAACCAGACCCCGCTTCATTGATTTTCTTTCCGTTCATCATTAAATAACTGTCTACTAACTCCTGAGTTGGAGCCAAAGCATTTAATCTTGCTCCTGCAGAAAGAGGCGCCATATCAAAAAATTCTCCCCACATTCTGAATTGCGGAACGTATTGCAAGCTTAAAATATCCTCGCTATTGTATTCATTTTGGGGAAGAAACATGCCTTCATAAGATGCAAAAAGACCGTATTGACCATAATTGTTTGCGATGAATTGCTCTGTTACCTGAGCAACTCCAGCCCAATCTCCTTCATACAACAACACTCTTGCTTTTAAAGCTACAGCAGCACCAACAGTAATTTTTCCTCTGTCAGCTTCAGCTAATTGTGTGTTTTTTGGCAATGCAGGAATAATAGCATCCAGTTCGCTTAAAATAAATTGAATCACTTCAGCGTGAGAAGTTCTTGTTACTGATGTAGCTTCTTCTAAAGAGGGATCTTTCTTTAAAAGCGGAATATCACCAAACCAAGTTGTCAACTGAAAATGCTGAAAAGCTCTCAAAAAACGTGTCTCTGCTTTCATTCTTGCAATAACTGTTGCATCGGCATTTGGAACGCGATCAATATTTTCTAGAATTAAGTTACAAGTTTTGATACCTGCATATCTGTTTTTCCACTCATCTTTGATTCTTCCTAAAGAAGGATCGTACAATCCGGCGCCAATAGATGCTGCTCCTGCATTGTCTCCTCTTCCATTGTATGCATTATCAGAAAGTGCTTCATTATAAAAGAAATACTGGCTGTTCTGCATTTGCGAATAAGCTGTATTCAAAAAAGTCTGCGCTTTATCTACACTTGTCCAGTAAGTTGTATCTGTAAATTGGTTTTCAGGTACCTGATCAAGATCTTCACAACTCGTCAATAGTAAAATTGCTACTACTGGTATGAATTTTATTTGTTTAAGTATATTTTTCATTTTATTTCTTTTTTAAAAGCTAACATCAATACCCATTCCGTAATATACCTGCGATGGATAAGCTCTACCGCTGTTTGCTCCACTTGTCGACATACTGTTATTGAACTCAGAAAGTTCTGGATCAACGAATTTCACTTTAGACAATGTCAACAAGTTTTGTCCTGAAACATATACGCGGAATCTGCTCATCCCTAATTTTTCAGCAACATCAGGAGACAATGAATACCCTAACTGAACATTTTTAAGTCTTGCGTAAGCTCCATCGTATAAATACATATCTGAACCTCTTCTGAAGTTGTTTGTATTCGATTGTGTTCCGTTGTTAGCCAAACGAGGATATCTCGCATCTGGGTTTTGTGGTGTCCAGTAATCCAATTGATGTGTATACATGGTCATACCATAATTGTAGTGAAAAGGCTCTACAAGTTCCCCTCTAATCATCATGGTTCTTTTTCCAACTCCCTGAATGAAAACGCTTAAATCAAAATTTTTGTAATCGATGTTGTATGTCGCTCCGAAAGTATATCTAGGAAATGGATTTCCGAAAACGAATTTATCATTGTCATCAATTTTACCATCTTTATTTACATCTACATATCTGTTATCTCCAGGCTGAACCGTAATTCCTTCCGGAACTGCTGCGCCTTGAATTTCTTCAACGCTTTGGAAATATCCGTCTCTTTTTAAACCAACATAAGAATTGAAAGGCAATCCTTCACGAAGAATAACCTGAAGTTCTTCTACTCCTGTTAATCTTTCTTGTCCGCCAAATTCAAGTACTTTGTTTTTTGAATCTCCAAAATTTACAGTCAAACTTTGATTTACGGCTTTTCCTTTATGACGATAAGTTGCTGTTAACTCCCATCCTCTGTTTCCAACTTTACCAGAGTTAAAGTCAGGAAGATCTGTTCCGTAAACTCCAGGAACTTGAGGTGGAACCAAAATATCTGAAGTTACTTTGTCGAAGAAATCAAATGAGAAACTTAAAGCTCCTTTAAAGAAATCAGCATCCAAACCTACGTTAAATGTAGCTGCTTTTTCCCACTGAATATCTGGGTTGGCAAAGTTATAACCAGTACCGCTTAAGGCACTGTTATTGAATCCGTATGCATTTTGGAACGTGAAATAAGTGGTTTGATACTGATAGTTTCCAACATTCTGATTTCCTAAAATACCATAAGAAGATCTCAATTTAATATTTCCTACGTTATCTCTGTAGCTTTCCATAAAATCCTCTTTTGTAAGTCCGTACCCTACAGTAACCGATGGAAAGAATCCCCAACGAACATCATCTCTAAATTTTGATGAACCGTCATATCTGAAACTAAATTCAGCGAAATATTTATCTTTATAATCATATCCTGCACGACCGAAAAGCGAATTCAAACTACTAGTTGAAGAAGCTGGATTTCCGTTAGGATCTGTTCCGTTAGAAGCATATGAATTTTTCCCAATTACCGTTTCACTTGTTGGAGTTCCTAAATCCGGATCATTGAATTTTGTATATAATGCTGATCTTCTTTCTGAGCGGTTTTCATTAGAAAGACCAACCAAAGCACTTACGTTATGATTTCCAAAACTTTTGGTGTATTCCAGCATAAACTGCGTATTCAAATCAAGCGTTTTTTGGTTTTCTTCATTAGTGTCACGATCTGCTCCATAGACACCTTGTGGCAAGAAATCAACCTGAATTGTTCTCCCATACATATTTCCTGACCACAGACGTCCTCCAAAAACACCTTTTACTTTTAAGTCGCTTGTTATTTTATATTCAGCATTTAAAGCTCCAAAAATATCATCGTTATCATATTTTCTAAAACCTCCTTTTTCTAAAATACCTAAAGAGTTAAATTGCTGTAAAACATCATTAGTAAGGAAATTTCCATCTTCATCTTTTTGTGTGTAATATAATGGAACCCTGAAAGCATCTACCATTAAAGTACTTGTGCTTGAAGAATGATCTGTAATTTTTTGTTTAGAATAAGCTAATGTAGAAGTCAGTTTAAATTTGCCATATTCATTGGTAAGATTGATTCTGAAATTGTAACGTTCCATACCTTTCTTTGGTCCAACAAAATTACTTTCCTGATCCAAATAACCTACAGAAACCAAATAAGTTGAATTTTCGCTGCCTCCAGAAAACGAAAGATTCTGATTTAATTGTAGAGCAGGTTTTACAATTTCCTTTGCAAACCATTCTGTATCTCCTTTAGCTTTCAATTCAGCAATTTTTGCTGCAGAAAAAACTGCTGTAGATTCACCAGAATTAAAAGCTGCTTCATTTCTCAACATGGCATTTTCATATCCATGAACAGGTTCTGTAAAAAACTTTGGTGTATTGAATCCAGCAAGACTGCTATACTGAATAGTCATCGGTTTTCCTTTACTTCCTTTTCTGGTCGTAATAAGAACAACACCGTTACTTGCTCTAGATCCGTAGATGGCAGCACTACCCGCATCTTTAAGAACCGAAACACTTTCTATATCGGCTGGGTTTAGAGCATTGATATCACCACCTACAATTCCATCAATAACAATCAGCGGACTGTTATTTCCTAATGTACTGACACCTCTAATATTAAGATTTAGTCCTGCACCAGGTTCAGAATTTGTTTGCTGAATGGTTAAACTTGGAGCTTTTCCTTGTAAAGCTAAAGTAGTATTTACGTTTGGTCGTCCTTGAAAAGCCTCATTATTAACCTGATCAATGGCTCCGACAACTTTCTTCTTTTTTTGCGTACCATAACCTACCACAACAACTTCATCTAAAGCTGCTACATCTAAGTCCATAGTTACATTAATAACACTTTTATTATCCACCTTTACATCTACTGATTTGTATCCAATCATAGAAAATCGTAAAGTCGTACTACCATTTTTTAATGCAATAGTATAGCGTCCGTCAAAATCCGCGTTAACTGCATTTCTTGGATCACTTACATCTAAAACAGTAGCACCCGGAAGAGAAAGGTGATCTGAGAGAGAAGTTATAACCCCGGAAACCTGAGTTTTTTGATTCTGCGCAGTAACATGGTTATACCCGCAGCAAAGCAAAGCAATTGTGAGAAAAAAATGCACACGGAGCATTTTTTTCATTCTGCATTTCGAATGTTTCATCATGAAATATTTTGGTTAGTTAGCAATAATTGAGTCAATAATAAAAATGAAAGAAGGTTTGGAGAGGAACCTGCTTAAATAGTAAAACAGTGCAAAAGTTTTTCGATTGATTAAATGGTTCCGGAATTCTTAATCGTTAAAAAAACTAAAAAACACTATGATAACTTATTAACTCTTAGCAAACATACTAAAACGTTTTAGTAAAAAAAAATTTTTTTTACTAAATATAATTTTAATGTTAATTTTTAAATACATTTTCGTATTTTAAGCATTATTATGAAAATAATTCAAAGAAAGCTTACGAAAACGTTGTAAAACAATCATAAAATCAAAGACTTAATTTAAAGTTAAAATGAAAGTAGCAAGGATTTTACACAATTTAACATTTAAAAAAGACGAAAGACAGCGCATAAAAGATGAAAGTAGATAAACGGACGATGAAAGACGAAAATTATAGAATAAAGATGGAACAGGAAAGACTGAAATTCTGGATCAGAAATATAGACGAAAGATACAAGAGGAAAGACTGAAATTCTAGATGAGAAAATAGAATAAAGACTTCAGATAAAAGAGTTGAGAATTGACATTTTATAAGCTTTAAATAAAGATATAATCGAGACGAAAGCTTTACTTTTTAAAATTTGAAAGACATAAAAAAACCTGAAAATCACCAAACTGGCTGATTTCAGGTTTTCTTATTTTTTTATTCGCTTAAATCATTTTTGTTTTACTAATGATGATTCTCGAATGATCAATTCTGTTTTTAAGACTATTTTTTGATGGGTTGTCTCGGAGATATCTTTTTTCTTTAATAGAGGAAGCATTACTTCCATTAATTTAGTACTAATTTCTACTAAAGGCTGAGCGACCGATGTAATGGTTGGATCATATATTTTAAACATATCATTGTCGTCAAAAGCAATTAGACCTAAATCTTTAATTAAGTTCTGATTGGTTTCTTTTAAAACTTCCAATCCGCTTTGTGCAAGATAGTTAGTAGAGAAGAAAACAGCATCTAAATCTTTATTTTGCTCGAAAAACTTTTTAATATACTCCTTCCCTTTTCCTTTTATAATTTCATTAAACGGAATCTGAAGAATATGCGGTTCTAAACCATTAACTTCTACTGCTTTTTCGTATCCGTGCAAACGCCCATACATCTGACTTTGGTCTGAAGCGGTACTAATAAAACAGATATTCTTAAACTTATTATCAATTAAATGTTGCGTGGCGTCAAAAGAAGCTTGTTCATTATCAATTACAACGCTGTTACAATCCAAACCTTCATAAAATCTATCCAATAAAATAACCGGAATATTATCTTTTACCAGATTTTCAATTGTATCTCGTATGCCTGGAGAAGGAACAATAATAAATCCGTCAACTTGTCGAAAACTAAATAAGGTAATAAGCTCATTGGCTTTGTCATCATCATTTTCGTTGCTGCAGAAAATTACCTTATACCCTTTTTCGTAAGCAATATCTTCAAATATACGAGCCAATTGAGAGAAGAAATTATTCGAAATATCTTCTACCATAAAAACCAATAACTTTGATTTTCCTGTCCTAAGACTTTGTGCTACCTGATTAGGTCTATAATTAATTAGTTTTGCATAATCTAAAACCTTTTTTGTAAGCTCTTTAGAAATATGCTTTTCTTTTGCTTTACCATTCAATACAAAAGACACTGTTGTTACAGATATCTTCAATTCCTCGGCAATATTTCTAATAGAAACAGGTTTTTTCTTCATTTTTAGATTCTTTTTATTTTAAATCCACAATTTTGTTCAAATATAGTAAAGTATTACATATTAAAAATATGGAAGCTCGGTCTTAATTCTTTCCCAGAAAACTTCATTATACAGATAACTAGACCCTAAAATACTCGTCTGTTCGGTGTTTTCTACTATAGAAATAGCCAAATCTAGATTATTATTTTTCAGATTGTCTTTCAATTTCGACAAAAACAAACGATGCGATTTGGCGATATTACCGCCTATGATAAGCACATCTGCATCAAAATCTTTTATAAACGGAATCAAAAATTCACTTAAATTATTGGCAAAATCATCAAAAATTTTAGCTGTTGAAAAATTCTCAATGGAAGCAATTTCCTTTACTCCGTCTGTCAATTTTTTACCCGTGATTTTTTCATATTCATTCAAAAACCATCTCGTAGAAAAGTAACTGTCTGCTATATCATCCTTAAAGGTTTTATCCCATAAACATCCATTATGCGGAACATTATCTCCTTGTGTAACAGGTAATTTATCATCTAAAAAAGCAGCTCCAAAACCTGTCCCTAGAGTAATTGCAATTACTTTATTGGCTTCAAGAGTATTTTCGCCAAGACATCCTCCTACTCCAAAACAACTGGCATCGTTAAGAAATCTAAAGCTTACATTTTTAGTACTTAAATATTTTATAAGTTCTTCTGATACACAGACATTGTACAAAGATTCATACTTATCATTTCCTTCAAACATTGCAATTCCGCTTTCATATTGAAAAGGCCCCGGCATAGAAAAAGCAATTCCGATTTTATCATTTGAAGAATATTCTGAGTGTTTGTGAACAGCCACAATCGTTTGGTTGATTATCTCTGCCCATTTTTTTATGATTACTTCTTTTGAAGCCTTACTGTCTACTGGTCCGCTAAAATATGTTTGAGGAATTATTACAAAGTCATTACCATTTATGGCAGCACTGCTTATGTGGCTTCCGCCAATATCTACACCTATTGTTATTGACATTTCTTATTCATTTTAATTGTTCTTTTATAATCAATTCAATTCATTATTTTTATTGATAATATGATTTTTCCGGAACCATATATAATTTTTCAAACCTAGAAAGAAAGTTTTTCGGCATTTGATACTTTATTGTCAAAAAACAATACTATTTACCTGTACATTATTTTTTAAGCATTTTTAAAATTGCTTTTTCTAAAATTGGCTCCATCACAGCATATCCTGCTTCGTTAGGATGAACACCATCTGTGCATAATTCTGTCTTTAAACCCATTTCTTCATTAACCATTGCCGAATAATAATCTACATAAAGAAGTTTATTTTGTTCTGCATACGATTTAATGATTTTGTTTAATGCTACAACCTTGGGAGCTGGCTCCATCCCTTTTTTCCACTGAAATTCTGAAGCAGGCAAAATAGAACAAACAATGACTTTTATACCATGTTGTTTTGCCAATTCACACATCGAAAATATATTTCCTGAAGTCGCTTCTATAGAATATGGTCCAGTATTTTCTGCTATATCATTAATTCCAGCAAGAATGACAACAACAGCTGGTTTTAAAGCAATTACATCTTGCCTGAAACGCAATAACATTTGTGGTGTTGTTTGTCCGCTAATTCCTCTATTGATATAATTTTTTGAATTGAAAAAATCAGGTCTTTTATTTTTCCAGCCTTCGGTTATAGAATTTCCCATAAAAACCACACGACTGTGATCTTTAGAATTTAAAATGGGAAGTTTAGCATTTTCTTCTTTATAGCGATTCAGATTTGGCCAATCTTGACCGTATGTCATATTTAAAGTAAAAAAAAACAGCAAAAAGTAATAAAGTAAAGTTTTGGTTTTCATGTGTGGTTAGAGCTTATTTTGGTCGAAATTTATCATTTACTAATTATTTCGTTTTATCTTAATTAAATCCGAATGTCATTAAATATTTAGTTATTATTTTTTTGATTAATAATTATGTATTTAAATTAATTTGATTTATTCAAAAGAGATAGAAAGAATGACAAATATACTAAAACGTTTTAGTATACCAAATAAAGTATACTTTTTTTTAAAGTTTATTGAAATTTGTTAGAATCAGCAGTTAATTACTAGATGTGATACAATCTCCTTTATTCTTTTTTGAAGAAATCATTTAAACAAAAAAAGGATGAGCAAAATGCCCATCCTTTTAACCACTTGTGAAAAAAACTGAAATTAGATCGAAGGAAACAAACTAGTTTTAGCGATTTTCTCCGACGAAAATTCAACAGAAAGTCCTTCACCATAACTTTCTTGAAAATATTCTAAACGAATTGGCAGTAATCCTTTCTTTAAATTTATCTCCGATTTTTTTTCATCAAAACCATGCAATCCGTCATTGTCGATTAATAACTTATTATCGATATAAAGTTTACTTCCATCGTCTGAAGCGATATAAAAAGTATATTTTCCATCTTCAGGAATATTTATAAATCCATTGTACACTAAACCATAATTATTACTGTCATGCTTAATTTTGTTTAAATCAAAATCTGGTGCGTAACCTTTATCGATTGGCGTCAATTTACTGAAATCCGGAATTTTGCTCCATTTCCCTTTGTATAGCGTATAATTTAAACCTGTTTTCTTATTGTAGAATATCTTTGAAACAACCGAACTAGTTGAACCTTCACCTGCAGGAACAGCAATCGCATTGACACGAGCTGGAACTGTAACTTCAAAAGCTTTGGTATAAAGCTGTGAATTTCGTGTCGGAACTGAACCGTCTGTAGTGTAATATATTTTATCACTTCCCTTTGAAATGAACTCCACTTTTGCTTTTGTATCTGATTGTAATTCTGCTGATTCTGCTCTAAATTCAGGTCTTTCTGCAATTTTGCCGTAGATTTTAAGCAATTCGTAATACGGTTTGTAGACTTTATTGTTTTCACTTACTCCTTGAATAGTCAATAAAGCGCTATTCCAACGATTCGAAAATCCGTCAATCTCTTTTTTAATATCGTTGATATTATATTCTATATTTTGTCCAAATTGAGAAAGCGACATGATTTCAAACGGACTGTATAATCCGTCATTCCAATCATTTAACAAACGAAATGCCTCAAAACTCTTCATGTATTTAATTTGTCCTTTTTTACCTGAAAGCAATTGTTGATCGTAATCAGGAAATTGTACCTCAACGGTAACTTTAGAGTTTGTTGGAGCTTCCGGTAGATAAATTCTTGTTTCGAATTCGTCTCCTTTGTACGACCAGCTTCCTACTTTTGCCTCTTCGCTATGCAGAATATTTTTTCCGTTTACCGAGACAGAAGTTGGGGGGAATGAAGCAGGAAAACGAAGTTCGTACCCTCTTGAAGTTAGCATTCCTGGAAAAGAACCCTCAACTGGTGCAATTACAATATTCGTTTTATTTCCCGTTTGTTCTGAAGTTACAGTTGTAAACGTGAAAGCATTTTTCTTGAAATTATTGTTATTTCCTTCATCTTCATACAATTTCAAGGAGCCTTTTTTACCTGGATAAAAAGCAAGAATCAACGGATTTAAAGCTTTTTCATCTGTTCTTTCTACTTTTTCCTGCATCGGAATAATAGCACCTTCTTTTACAAAAACAGGAATGTCAGCTAAAGTAAAAGGCATTGTTACTTTTTTACCGCCGTTTATGATACTTCCTGTACTGCATTCGTACCATTTGCCTTCCGGTAGCCAAGTTTCTTGCTGCAAAAAGACATTTCCTTTTTCAATTGGTTTTGTAATCGGATTTACAATCATATCTCGACCAAACATATATTGATTTGGAATTGCATACGCGTTTTCCTGTTTTGGATAATCGTAGTACATTGGGTGAACAGTAGAAACTCCCGTTTCGTATGTATTACGAGCTTCATTGTATAAATACGGAACTAAAGCATAACGCATTTGATAGGCTTCTCTCATAATCAAGAAATTATCAAGCGGATAAGCCCAAATACGTCTTTCATGCTGCGGTGCCGCCGTTGCATGCGTTCTGAAAATTGGACTAAAAACTCCCCATTGAATCCATCTCGTGTATAGTTCTGGAGTTCCAGCATCTCCTTGATGCCCTCCAATATCATGACTCCAATACCCAAAACCAACGTTAGCAGCTGTTGAAGTGAAATAAGGCTGATAATTTAATGATTCCCAAGAAACATGTGTGTCACCAGAAAATCCAATTTGATATCTGTGATTTCCTAATCCACCCCAACGATGAAATATTAATGGACGCGCTTTATTTTGGCGTTCCATATCACTATAATGCACATAATTCAAATAAATCGTCGGATTAACTCCTGGAATTTTAGTGTTACCCCATTGCTGCCAGTCTAACCACCAGAAATCAACACCCATTTTTTCTATTGGGCGTAATACGAGATTCAGATAATTTTCGGCGAATTTTTTATCTGTAATATCAAAAGGAACATATTTTTTAGTAGACGGATCAATTCCCATTGCTTTTGCCATTTCTGGATAAACCTCTTCAAAAGGTTGAATTCCAGAAGCAGGATGAAGATTCAGACACGTTTTAAGATGCTGTTCGTCTGTCCATTTTAAAAACTTTTCAGGAGATGGAAACAAATTTTTATTCCATGTAAAACCAGTCCAACCCGAATCTTCCCCAGCTTGATCTCTTTGTCTTTGTCCATTTTTAAAGAATTCTGGTAATGATTTTACGTGCCAATCCATATCAATTACAAATACATCCAGCGGGACATCGTGCATTTTAAACTCACCCACAAGATCTCTGAATTCTGTATCTGAATATTCTCTGTATCTCGACCACCACGCACCAAAAGCAAAACGTGGCGGCATTGCAATTTTACCTGCAATATCGGTGTAATCTTTAAGGGCCGTTTTATAATCAGAATCATACGCAAAAAGATATAAATCCTGAGGTTTATCTCCAGGACGAGCCATTACCCACGGCCATTCTGAATGATCAAAAAGTGGGCGTTCGCTGTCATCTACCAAATACCAACCATCACGAGAAATGATTCCTTTTTCTAATTCTTTTGCCAGACCGTCAACTCCGTCTAAAGTACGTGTTGTTCCTAGTAAATTTTTATTATTTGCTAGTCCTGGCTTCCATGTTGTTGGTTTTCCATTTACAATAAAATCGACACTTAAGTTTTTATCTGTAAAACTTCCTGAACCTATTTTGTATTTCAATTTTACAACATCAGTTACAATTTGAAGTTCGCCTTTACTCTCTTTTTTCGTAAAAGACGGAACGGGAAGATTTCTGTTCACAAAAGTAAGTGAGGCATTGTCTGTAAATTTACCATCTGAACTCCATTCCATACGAATTACACGTGGCGACAGTACCGTAAATCGGGCATTTCCAGATACTACAATTGCTTTGGGATTGGCTTCAGGCTTATATTCCTGAGCAACCAAAACTGTCGACGCAAGACTAAAAATTGCAACTAAAAATTGTTTTGTTTTCATATTTTATTTTAAAATTAATCTTAAACAAATACTTTAAATTACTATATAAAACTATCACTTTTACAGTATAATTTGAAATATTTATTATTTATTCTGTTTTATTTTTTAATAAATTGTCTGGTCACTTTTGTACCATCTTTTTCCAAGACAGCCAAATACATTCCTGTTGGTAAACTTGAAACGTCCAAACTATTATCTCTTATCAACTGTTTTAGCACTAAACTTCCGGTTTGACTAAAAATACCAACTTGGCTCTCTTTGCAGTCTGAACTAAAGAAAAGTGTATTTTTTACTGGATTTGGATAAATGCTTATTCCACTTGCTGTTTCGTTTTGAATCTCTAATTTAGATTCCGAAATTTTGGCTGTACTCAAAGTGGTGGAAAGCTTTATCAAATCTAATTTCCAACGTTGTGCATCGTTACCATTATCTGTCCATTGATGTACATTTGTTCCAGGTTCTGCGAGATTATTTACAACATCTAAACATAAATTTGTGTTCTTATGTGTCAATTTAAAATAACCATCACTCATCAATTCTATTTTCCAACGTTGTGCATCTGTCCCCAAATCAGTCCACTGCTGTACGTTTGCTCCGGGCTGACTACTGTTATTATCAACATCCAAAACCTGAGTTGTTCCTCTGTGTGTTAATTTATAAAAACCATCCGATTCTTTGGTAATAATCCATCGTTGCGCATCAGTTTCATTGCTTGTGTATTGCTGTACATTTGCCCCTTGTTGTGTGCTTGCATCCTTTACATCTAAACTTTGATTGGTTCCTTTGTGTTTTAGTCTGTAAATACCTCCAGAAACAATTGGCACTTCAATAAGCTCCATTTTCCATCTTTGGGCATCGGTACCTAAATCTGCCCATTGTTGAACATTTGCACCAGACTGACTACTGTTATTATCGACATCTAAAACCTGAGTTGTTCCTTTGTGTGTCAATTTGCAATAACCATCAGACATTAATTCGATTTTCCAACGTTGTGCATCACTATTATTGTCTGTTGCCTGTTGTACATTGGCTCCTTGAACATTGCTATTTTGAGCAACATCCAAACATTGATTGGTTCCTTTGTGTGTTAATTTATAAAAACCATCCGCTTCGAGTGTAACAATCCAACGTTGTGCATCGCTTCCGTTGTCTAAACTTTGCTGAACGTTTGTTCCGGACTGACTTCCATTATTGAAAACATCCAGACATTGCGTTGTACCTTTGTGGGTTAACTTATAAATTCCGCCTGAAACAATGCTTTGCGTTGGACAAGATGAATTGGGAACCCTCGCCGGAACACCATAATTGGTCATGTTTACGGGTTCAATCAAATCATTCGAATTGAAATACATACGGTCAATAGCAATTTTTCTGTCACCAGAAGTACCGTTTTCGTAGCGATGGTAAATGATGTAATATTCATCGCAATCTCCCATTTTCAATACACCATGATGCCCTGGACCTTTATCCTCCGCATTAGAACTCAAGATTTTGCCTCTGTAGGTCCAAGGTCCCATAGGTGAATTAGAAGTTGAATATTGTACGTTGTAAGTATCATTATACCAAGCACCATTGGAATACATCATATAGTAAATTCCTTTTCGTTTTACCATATAAGGCCCCTCGGTATAATTTTGCGGTGTAATATCTGTAGGACCGGTCGCCAAAGAAACCATATCGGCATTTAGTTTACGAACCACCATTCTGCTTTTGCCAGATCCTCCGTAATAAATGTAAGCTTGTCCATCGTCATCAACAAAAACATTAGCATCTATAATATCATCGGTGTAAGGATCTGTTGCGATAAGTGGTGCGCCTATGTCTGTAAAAGGGCCTATTGGTGTATTTCCTACAGCAACACCAATTTTAGTTTCCGCCGTATAATAGAAATAATATTTGTTATTACGAAAGACAACTGCAGGTGCCCAACCGTTATACTGAGACCACGGACTATCCGGAAAAAGATCGAAGATTAATCCTTCATCAATCCAATTGACCAAATTTGTAGACGAATAGGCATGAAACTGTGTGCCGTAAATTGCAGTTGTATAAATATAATATTTGTTATTAAAATAATGAATTTCAGGATCGGCTCCTGTGAATAATGGATTTCCACTAGTTTGTGCTTGTATTGGGTTAGCGAAACCAATAAACATTACAAATAAGGTAAAATACAGTCTTACTTGATCAGTAAAACAGAAACTATTTATTTTAAATTGTATCATAACTTTTCTTTTTATAAAACATTCTAAAAACTTTATTTTCTCTTTTCATAAAAACTAAAACCAATCTTTTAAAGAAGATCTATAAAGAGACCAAAACTTTCCAATACTTAGTATTGAAAAGTCTTGTCTTCTTTTTTAAATAGTTATAGCTTTTTAATAACGATTGTCATTTTTGCCGGATTAACTGTAAGTTCGTATTGTCCTGCTGTTTCAATAATCCATTTATTATCTGGCTGACCGTTTGGCATTAATAACATTGTAGTGTTATCACTTGCTTCTCCCTTTATAACTGTTCCGTTAGATGGAGGCATCAGGTTTTTTCCGTTCCAGTTTCCTAATTCCAAAGGAAGTTTGAATTCTCCTGCATCAAATTGTCCTTTATAAGTAAACACTTCAGGATTTTTTGGATCCCAGTTCATTGGTCTTGCCTTTCCGATATCCCAGCCAATTCCTGTTATAGCGTTTCCAACCATATAAACATTTTCATAAGGAACGTAACCAAAAGCATAAATTCCCTGATCGATATCTAAATAGAAGGAGTGGCGCCCTGATTCAGCCACTTTAAAGACGTTATCATCATTTCTTGGAGTTGTTTCGTTATAAACAATTTTATTACCTGCAATTGGATCGTAAGAAGGTAATTCGCTTCCTGCTTTTTCAATAACTTTGAATGAGCCAATTGAAAAATCTCCCACGAAATTATAAATCGTTCTTTCTGTTTTTTCTGGCAAACTTTTTCCATTACTGTAATCCCAACCGCCACTGATACCATCTCCAACCATAAATAATGGTAATGGTCCTGGACTGTAACTGGTGACAGCAAAACTAGAAGTAGAAACCTCTGGTAATTGGTATTGCTTACTATTATTTACCTGTGCAATAATCTGAACTTCAAGATTTGTTATAACTCCACCAGGACGTTTGAAGTTTTTCAATAACAGTGAATTTAACTGAGCGACTGTGTACGATTTGGTAAAAACACCTTCTGGCAATTCTTCTGTAATGGTAGTACTGGTTCCGGGAGCAGCTCCTTCGCCAAAATTATTCCCTACAATATCCATACGGAAAAAATAGGTCAGGGTTGTTCCTGCTCCTCTGTCATTTCCTTTTGTCCATGTAAAAGTAATCGCGTTTTCTGCTTCATTTTCTTTCGTCAAAATTACTTCTTTGCTAGAAAGCGTTAATGTCATTGGATTAGGAAAATTAGGTTCTTTAAGCCAACCCTCATTCTCTAGCCCATTGTCTGTACAAGAGACAAAAACCAAAGTCATTATTAGAAATAAGATACTATTTTTTATATTTTTCATTTGTTCTAATTTTTAGTTATTTATCCCAAAAAGGTGCTTGGACTAAATTTGGATTTTTCTCAATTTCTGCCAGATAGATCGGAAACCAATAAAAAGATTTTCTATACACTCTAGTTTGATACGCCGTTCTTTTGTAAAAATCAGTCGCATTTTTTCCGTTGAAATTCATTCCATAAAAAGGACCATTTAGAACTGTTTCTGCCAATTTCCATCTTCTCAAATCGTGGTAGCGAATTCCTTCTGTACACAATTCAACACGTCTTTCCATTCGGATTACTTTTCTTAAACTTTCCTGATCATTATCAACATGAATGTTTTGAGCGTCTGTTCCTCCAAATGTATAAGTCCTTACACCAGCTCTTTCTCTAATTCTGTTCAAATAAATCAAGATTTCAGGATTTGAAGGATCTGTTTCGTTTAATGCTTCTGCATAATTTAGATACGCTTCTCCCAAACGATATAAAATTCCGTGACGAGGGGCAAAATAATTAATAGTCGGGTTTCTAGTCGGATCTGTTCTTTTTCTCGCTAAATAACCATTCTGAGGTGCATCATGTGTATTGTTGTTGTCTTTTGCGCCGTTAAAAAACTCTAGTTTTCTTCCTTTATCTTTTCCTGCATTGTCACCATCAGTATACCAAGCATTATTAAAGTTCACCGCTAAATAAAATCTCGGTTCACGATTGCAATACATATTGTAAGTTCCTGCCATGGTTACCAATCCAGGACTTTTCACTTCATTAAATTTCGTTAAGCCATTAGTCCAATATCCGTCATTAACAGAGAAACCTCCTTCGATATAACCTGAATTTGGATCACTGATCGGAAGTCCGTTTGCTGTAAAAAATGCGTCTACCAAAGATTGCGTTACACCGTATCCTCCTGCACCACCAGCTCCGCCCGGCGCTGTATGTCTATCATATTCTCCCGATTCTACATTAACACGAGCGAATAAAACTTCTGTATTTCCTTTACTGGCTTCAATAAGATGCAAATTTTGACAAGATAAAAACGGATCAATTTTTCCAGCTGCATTCATTTCTGTATATAATTTATGTCCTGCAGCTTCTGCACTTAAAATCAAATCTTTACTGGCATCTGCAGCAATCCTCCATTTGTTGGCATCATAAGAATTATTAAATAAAGCCTTGCCGTCTTTTGTGACATGACCTGCATAATCTGAATTTCCATTTACTAACGGACTAGCAGCAAAAAGCAACATTCTTGCCCTAACCGCTTTACACATAATAGAAGTGGCGCGTCCAAACTTTCTTCCATCAGAATAAGAAGCTGGCAGAATTGTTTCTACCTCTCTCAATTCTTTATCAATCCAAGTTACAATTTCATCATATGGAGTCTGACCAACCTGCAAGTCTGAAAGATTGTAATTTACGGGTGTAATTTCATCCGGACTAAAAGGAATTGGTCCGTATGTATTAAGTAATAAAGAATAATAATATGCTTTTAGAAAACGACATTCGGCTATCATTAAACGAACTTCGTCTTCATTTAAATTTTGACTTGGTAAAGGCTTAACGTTCTTAATTAAAAGATTACACTCTCTTATCCTTTGTGGAAGACTGTTCCAATAACCGGGACTCCATTGCGAACCAACTGACCAATCGCCTAAAATAAAAGGAATGACCTGCCAGTCGTATTGACGCCATCTTTCTGAAGGAGTCATATCATCACCAAAAATTTCCCAACCCAAACTCCGAGTATATCCCCAAGTTGGATCTGGTATTCTGGAGTAACATCCAGCGAGCCAATTTTCGGTTTTGGTTTTGCTTTCAAAAACACCATCTAGAGTAAGTTCTGTATCACTTTCTTTATCCAGATAATCAGAACACGATGACGCTAATACTAATCCCAGAAAAAGGAAAATTGTTCTAATGTATATATTTTTCATTTTGATAGATTTTTAAATTATAGTCCGATTGATAATCCAAAAAGGACTGATTTAGTTGATGGATATTTCAACCCATTCGCAGTATCCAATTCAGGATCCCAAAGCTTGAAATTTGAAACATACCATAGATTATTTCCGCTGATGTAAATTCTCAAACCTTGCAAATACAATCTTTCTGCCATGGCTTTTGTTAGTGAATACCCAATTTCCATTGTTTTTAGACGTCCAAAACTCATGTCTTTTTTCCACCACGTAGAAGCAACGGCATTGTTCGCATTTGGTCCGTAACTCAATCTAGGCCAAAACACATCCTGACTCGGGTTTTCTTCTGTCCAACGGTCTTCATAATTAGAATATATATTTCCTAAAGTTCCTGTTCCGCTTCCCGGGATGAAATTAGAACCACCAATTATTCTTTCTGATTTTCCAATTCCTTGGAAGAAAAAACTAAAATCGAATTGTTTGTATTTTAAATTACTTCCAAAACCATATACAATTTGAGGATCTGTTGTTCCACCAATAAAACCTTCATCTAAACCACTGATGATTCCGTCGCCGTTTCTATCTTCGTATTTAATATCTCCAGGTCTTAGAGAAGTTCCAAATGTAGGCACTGGCAATCCTGGCACAAGAACACCTGGTGCACTAAAATCTTCATCTGTGTATAATCCTTTTGCGACATAACCCCATAAGGTATTATTCTGAATGCCTGTTCCCGAACGATAAGTTCCTTTTACAGCATCGGCTTCGTCTCTTTCTGTAACTTTGTTTTCTACGTAAGTAAAATTGAAACGCCAACTCATAAAGAAATCTGCCGTAATTTGCTTGTTGAAATTGAATCCTACTTCAAGACCTTTGTTTTCCATTTTTCCGAAGTTGGCCCAAGGTGCATTGATAAATCCTGCTTGCGTTGGAACCGTATTTCTTTCTACAAAAATGTCTTTTCTCTTTTCTTGGAAAATATCCACAGTCAAATCCATCATATTGAATAATCCTAATTCGATACCAATATCTGCTTTGGCTACTTTTTCCCATGTTAGATTGCTTACTCCAATCTGACCTTCTTCAATACCTTCAAATTTTACTCCCTGCCCTGTACCGAACCAGTAATCTGAATTGTTATTATCACTAATTGTAGTCAGGTAAGCAAACCTTCTGTTACCTCCAATATTATCATTTCCTACTAATCCATAAGAACCACGGATTTTCAGTTTATTGAAAACATCTTTATACGGTTCCATAAATTTTTCTTCAGATGCAATCCACCCCATTGCGACAGAAGGGAAAAATCCGTAACGGTTTCCTTTTGCAAAATTTTCAGATCCGTTGTAACCAAAGTTAAATTCTCCAACATATTTTCTGTCAAATGTATAAGATGTTCTTCCTGCCAAACCTTGATGCTTAAAAGCCTGAGGTGCTGTTCCATCATTATAACTGTCCTGATTGTACAATAAAAGACCACTTAAATCATGTTTTCCAAAAGCACGATTATACGTTGTATTTGCCTCCAGATAAATACGTCTGTTTCCAAATGCAGATTCTGTTTTGTAACCTAAATATTCCTGGCCATAAGCTTGAACAGTTCCGTGAATCAAGCTTCCATCTAAATCTCTTTGCGTTGCCACATTATAATAATCAGGCGACTTACCACGAACAATTCTGTTTTCTGAATACGAATCAAATGAGTAAGTAAATTTGGCTTTTAATCCCGGAGTAAGCCCTTTCAGATCTTGTTCTAATGAAACCAAACTTTCAATCTTACTTCCGCCTTGTTTATAATACCCTTGTTGTGTACCAACCGCCCAAGGGTTTTCGCGTGCAAATACTCTCGGAATTTTACCGTCTGAATAAATTGCAGGATGTACAAAAGGAGTAGTTTCGAATGCAGTACCAAATAAATAATCTGTGCTTGTATTTGCTTTGTTTATGTTTTGTAGAAATCCGCCAATATTTACTCTCAACAAAGTCGTTTTGGATACGTTTACATCTACATTCGTACGAACATTTGCTCTATTCAATCTCGTTTCAGAATCATAGGTCTGATTAGGATCTGCAGCCATAATACCATTTTCACTATAATAAGAAGCGGTCAAGGCATATCTCAAAATTTCTGACCCTCCGGCAACATTCAAATTCGATCTTGAAGTAAAAGCATAATTCTTCGTTATTGCGTCTATCCAGTTTACATCTGGATACAAATCAGGATCATAGTTACTGGCTGTTTTCGAAATACGATCATCTGAATACAATTGCGGTCTTCCCTGTTCTGCTGCTAACTGATTTAACAAAGTCATGTAGGGAGCAGCCTTGATAAACTCAGGCAATTTTGTAGGTTCCTGAATAGAATATTCAGTTCTGATCTGAATAGTTGGAGTTCCCACAAAACCCCTTTTAGTATTGATCAAAATTACACCGTTTGCTCCTCTTACTCCATAAACAGCACTTGCGGCCGCATCTTTTAAGACAGAGAAAGATTCAATTTCTGAAGGATCAAGATCGTTTAGGTTTCTTTCGATTCCGTCTACCAATACAAGCGGATTTGTTCCTCCTTTGAAAGTGGAAATTCCACGAATCTTAATATCTGATTGGTCGTAACCCGGTTCTCCAGATCTTTGCACCGCCATAATACCGGTTACTTGTCCTGCCAAATTATTTCCTAAAGTACGGGCAGTTCCTACTTGCAAAAGGGAAGGTTTTATAGTTGCAATTGCGCCCACAACCGAAGCTTTTTTCTGAGTTCCGTAACCGATTACTACAACGGCCTGAAGATCGCTGGTTTCATCTTGCAGGGTTACTTCCATTTTTTTTGAGTTATTGACAGGCATTTCGACCTCCTTCATCCCGATGTACTTAAAGACAAGTATTGCTTGTGAAGAAGATACTGTAATAGTAAAACTTCCATCGAAGTCTGTTGAGACAGCATTCTTTGTTCCCTTCTCAATTACGGTAGCACTGGGCAGAGAGAGTCCTTTTGAATCGACAACAGTTCCTGTTATTTTTAGAGGATCTTTAGTATTGCCTGTTTGGGCGTGAACGGTGCCTGCACAGAGCATTAGAAAAAATAAGCAAATCAATCCAATTTCATTAAGCTTTAATTTACTCCACGTAAATAAGCCCAAATGACTGGATGACATTTTCCACGTCGTT
The DNA here is from genome assembly GCF_020026915.1 of Flavobacterium potami. Lineage (GTDB taxonomy): Bacteria > Bacteroidota > Bacteroidia > Flavobacteriales > Flavobacteriaceae > Flavobacterium > Flavobacterium potami. The sequence continues at coordinate 132,667 of NZ_JAINUY010000009.1, forward strand.
TTAATTTTCATTTTGGTTTACTTTTTTGGTTTGGTTATTAGTTAGTTTTAAATAAAAAAGCTTCTTTTAATAATTCACTTTAGTATTTCAATCGCAATACAAAAATCACGTGGGGTATGAATTGTATTACTTTTAAGACATCGTAAAATATGGTGTCTTTTTTTGCAGATACTTTAATTTATCTCTTAAAAAAATCTCTTTATTTTTTGACCAAATTAGGAGAATCATAACGTTATTTTAATCCCATTTTGTTTCAAAATTGTGTTCAAATCATTCATCCAGCACCCGAAAACACTGGAAACAAGCAATATGAATCAAATTGAAAGCGAAATGAGAGGCAAATAGAAATGTTCTGTTTACAATGATCCAATTACTTTAAATTAAAAACTTAATAAGGAAGCTAAATTGGGTTCTTGCACTTGTGTTGAATCGAGTTTCGTTTCCAAAAAAAGTACTAATAATGGTCTATCAAAATTTCAGGTCTCTTTTAAGGGATTTTATTCTAAAACAATTTTCTACTCGATTACTATTAAAATAAAAATTCTTTGCCCAAATAATCGGTACATGAAATACAAGGAATAATAGATTGGTAAAAAAAATGGATTGCTTTCAGGTACTTTGAAAACAATCCATCACATTATAACATTTTACAACTATATCTTTCTTTCTATTTGATTAATTGTGCTTTTACTCCTTCATTAGTAATCGTAACAGGTTTTATAAAACCGTTTTCATCAAAATGCATTTCCTCAATACAGGTTTCTCTAGAATTGGCATGAGTTTCTGCGATGGGTCTTCTGTGATAAACGATATAATACTTTTCGGAATTCGGGATTTTTATAATAGAATGATGTCCTGCTCCCACAGCAATTTTATTATCCTGTTCTAAAATCTTTCCAACTCTTTTAAATGGTCCCATCGGAGAATCTGCAATAGCATATGCAACACAATAATCTGGTCCAGTCCAGCCCCCTTCTGACCACATAAAATAATATTTATTGTTTTTGATAAACATAAAAGGACCTTCAACATAATTTTCTGGAGTAATTTCCTTGAAGATTGTTTTGTCTTCAAAAGGAATAAATCCGGTAAAATCTGCTTTTAGTTTCGCAATATTGCAATGTCTCCAACCTCCATAAATTAAATAACATTGACCGTCTTTGTCTCTAAAGACAAATTGGTCAATAGGCTGTGCACCATTATAAAATTTATCCACTAATGGTTTTCCTAAGTAATCTTTGTAAGGTCCTTCAGGTTTTGAGGCCACAGCAACACCAATTCCACCCATTTCATTATCGTTCTGAATGTCATTAGCTCCAAAAAACAGAAAGTATTTATTTTTCTGTTTTATGATAGATGGTGCCCAAATGGCTTTTTTTGCCCATTTTACATTCGAAGAATCCAAAACTTTTTCATGTTTAGTCCAGTGTACTAGATCTTTTGAAGAAAAAGCATCGAAAAAAACCTGTTTCTCATAAGCGGCCGAAAATGTGGGATAAACCCAATAGGTTTTATCAAAAATAATAGCTTCAGGATCTGCATACCAACCTTTGAATATTGGATTATTATTTTTTTCCTCATTCGCAATTGCAGTTTGTGCGATTGTTTTTGAACATGAAATAATAAGAATAAAATATAAAATCTGTTTCATGAAAATTTGAATTAATTAGACCATACTTGTGAAGGTTCGGCATCTACTTTCATTTTTAAATTCCCACCCTTTTTGATTGCCGCCAATTCAATTGAAAGCTGATTCAAATTGTTATCATTCAGTTTTACTTCCTGAAGATAAATATTGGTTTTAGAATTGTTTTTTACATCAATTACAAAAGTTGTTTTATCAGCTTGTTTAATGGTAATTTTATCAAACAGCGGACTTCCAATTTGAAACGACGAATTAATATCTGTCAATCCTTTCACATCAAACAATCCTATTGAAGACATTACATACCAAGCACCTAATTGTCCCTGATCTTCATCCTGCCCGTAACCATAACCATGAATTCCTTCTGTTCCATAAAATTCATCGCAGATTGCATGCACCCATTTTTGAGTCAGATAAGGTTTTCCTGAGAAATTAAAAAGCCATGAAATATGCAAATTAGGCTGATTCCCGTGATTGTAAAATCCAGATAATCCTGCAAAAGCATCAATTTTGGTTCCGCCGCCAAATACGTTTTTTTGAGACTTTGTAAAAATTTCATTCAAACGTTCATTGAAAGTTTCTTTTCCTAAAGTTGCAACCAATTCTTTTACATTATGAGGCACATAAAACGTATACTGCCATGCATTTCCTTCCTGATAGCCGCGCCATGGTTCAGACGGATTAAAATTTTGAATAAATTTTCCGTTAGCATATTTGGGTCTAATAAAAGCCGTTTCTTTGTCATAAAGTAATTTCCATCCATCAGCCAATTTGATTAATTTTTCATAATCTTTGGTTTTTCCCAATGCCTTAGCAAATTGTGCCACTGCATAGGCGCTATAGGAATATTCTAAAGTATGAGAAGCAGAAAATCCAGAGCCTTCTGTATTCGTTTTAAAATCCATATTATCTAAAAATGGAGAATATCCCAATTCTACAAATTGTTTAACATCCATTTTTCCTGCACCTTCAATTCGGTCTTTCCATTCCAATTCGTTTTTTAATGCTGCTTCATATCCTTTTTCCACATCAAAATTTCGGATTCCAGAATTATAGGCAGATGCAATGGCAAGTCCAGTAAAATTTGTTCCCACTCCAGAAACGTATTTACTATTTGCAATTCCATCTCCAAGCCATCCAGCATCTTTATAAACAAGTAATTGTCCCTGAACCCAGTCGGCATAATATTCCGGATAAGCCAGCGCCCAAAGTTGCGTTAAGTTCCAAAAACCTCCCCAAATGGCATCGGTATTATAATAATTATACTGTGGTTTTCCTTTTCCGTCAATCGGAATTTGACCAACCTGACCGTTATTCATCGGGTAAGCACCATTCACATCGCTTCCTAATCCACGGCCCAATAAAGCGTGGTATAAACCAGTGTAGAATTTGATTTTATCATTTTCATTTTTTCCTTCAACCGTTATTCTTCCCAAATAATCATTCCACACGGTTTGATTTTGTTTTTTTGCAGCATCAAAATTTAGATTTTTGGCTTCGGTTTCCAGATTCAATCTTGCATTGGCAATTGAAGTATAAGACAACCCAATTTTAACCGTTATCGTTTCATTTTCTTTCGTATCAAAAGTCAGATAAACTCCAGCTCCTTCTCCTGCAATTTCTTTATCACCTGCCTTAGTTTCTTTTTTATTGAATACTCCGTAACTCGTTGGTTTCTTATCTAAAACAGCAGAAAAATACATGGCTACATCTGCACCTGTTTGATATTTCTTTACATATTCTGGAATTGTGACAACGTAGCCTTCAATTCTTCCGTCTTTGGTAATAGTCACTTTTGAATCTTTAACCGCTCCGCTCTCCCCTTGTCTGTTTCCTATATCAAATATAATATTCGACTGAGAAGATTTTGGAAAAGTATAACGCTGAAAACCGACTCTTTTTGTAGCTGTCAATTCTGCTTTAACTTTATAATCTTTCAATAAAACAGCATAATATCCTGAAGTTGCATATTCGTCTTTTCTATCAAATCTTGATCGGTAACCTTCGTCGGGATTATCAAGACTTCCTGGTATAGTTTGTAATTTCCCAACGGAAGGCGCCAATACGATTCCTCCGACCTGAAATTCATGCAAACATGCAAAACCTTCAATAGAAGTATCTCTGTCATCATAACCTGTAGCTTCCCAACCATCTTTATTGCCCAAATGTCCATTTGTAGACGGACCTAATTTTGCCAATCCAAACGGCATGGCTCCCGGAGTATAAAAAAACCAACGACTATGAGCAGTTCCAATATTCGGATTTACATAATCTGATAACTTTTTAACGGATTGTTGACCTACAGCGAAATTACTAGTCAAAGAAACAACCGTTATAAGACAGTATTTCAAAAGTATATTTTTCATATTCAATTATTTTAATGAGATTGTAATTCCGTCTTTAAGAGTTCCGGAACTGATGTATGTTTTTCCATCAAGCAAAAGACTTACATTGATCTTTTGAATTTCTGTGTTGATGTTTCTTTTTCCTTCTATTTTAGCCACTTTAATCGAAACTTTTTCATTTTTTCTTTCTGCGGTAAAAGTGACTAAAGCATAATCTCCTTTTTCAAAACCGAATCCGTCTCCTGCATCTAAGTATAACTCCCCTTTTGCTGTATTTTTTTCGTTAAGACAGACAAAAAGACTTAAAGGATCAAAAGAGTTCTCTCCTGCATTCTGAATTACTTTCCCAGCCGGAATAATAGTTCCGCCTTTAATACTCAATTTTGCCTGATACTTGTCTTGTTTCTCTCCTTCGATCAAATTTAATTCTTCCCAAATTCCGGTTGGAAGAATCGGATTTTTCGCGAAAGCGGGAACAACTAAAAGATTTTCTCCTAACAAAAAAGCTTGTTCTTCCGTTCTTAAACGTGCATCTTTACTATCTGCAAAAAACACAGGAGCCATTACTGGAAGTCCTGTCTTAGAAGACTCATAAAAAAGTGTATACAAATAAGGCAATAAACGATAACGACGTTCTAAGGTAATTCGTGATGTTTTTTCTATTTCTGCGCCAAATGCCCAAGGTTCTTTATCATTAGTTCCTGCACAGGCATGACCGCGTGCAAAAGGCATAAAAGCGCCAAAACCAAGCCAATTCGCCCATAAATCGCCGTCTGTATTTCCTAAGAAACCTCCAATATCGGGTCCGTTAAAAGGCTGTCCTGATAAACCTAAAGTTAGCGACATTGGCACCGAAAGTTTCAAATGATCCCAACCTGCGTAATTATCTCCCGTCCAGGTTGCCGCATAACGTTGCCCACCAAGTAAATTTGATCTGGTAAGAAGGAATGGACGTTTCTCAGGATTGGTTTCTAAAATTCCGTTGTAAGATGCTTCAACCATCAAACGGCCATAAGCGTTATGATACAGTAAATGCGGACCTTGCGGTAAGTTTCCGCCGCCTTTGTGTGGTGTCTCATAAGGCATTGTTCCTAAACGTTTGTTTTCTGGAAAATCATTATCATTTACAGCGGGTTCGTTCATATCGTTCCAAACACCGTCAATTCCTGTATTTAAGAAATCCTTGTAAAGTCCGCTCCACCAAGTTCTGGTTTTTGGAGAAGTAAAATCAGGAAAAGCACAATCTCCTGGCCATACTTTACCATGATATTCTTTTCCGTTATTTTGCATGACCCAAACATTATCTTTCGAACCCGATTGATACACTTTGTAATCTTTATCGACTTTTACTCCGGGATCAATCATATAAACAGCTCGAAATCCTTTTTGATGTAAATTATCATTTAACCTTTTCGGATTAGAGAATCTGATGCTATCAAAAGTAAAAACTCGATACCCCTGCATATAATCAATATCCATCCAGATCACATCGCACGGAATTTTCTTTTCTCTAAAAGTATTGGCAATTTCCATCACCCGTTTTTCACTGTCATAAGAAAATCGACATTGATGATAACCCAATGTCCATCGAGCAGGAAGTTTTATAGTTCCTGTAAGTTCAGAAAGTCCTTTGATCACTTCTTGAGGAGATGCTCTGTCAATAATATAAACTCTGAACAAGGCACCTTCGGCATTATAAATAATCTGATCCGAATTGGTAATCAACTCCGCTTTCCAAGAACTGTCAAATATAATTCCGAAAGCCGAACCGTCTTCACGCACACCCATAACCCACGGATGTGTTTGGTACAATCTCTTCCCACCTTCAACGCTATAAGCACCTGTATCGGTATTCCATAATTTTATGGATTGTCCGTTACGTAAAAGCGGACCTGTAACTTCACCTCCTCCATACAAACTTATATTTCCTTTAAGATTTAGAACAGCTGTAGCTTTATTATTTTTTAATGAAAACTCAGGAATCAGAGACCAATTTGCAGGTGCTTTACCTTTTGATTTTGGTTCTGAAGCCAATATCAATGATGGCGTTTTACTCTGATCGAAGCCTTTTGGAATAAATTCTACAATTCTGTTTCCGACCAAAGAAGTTTTTTCTAGGGCAACTTCTTGAGCATTGACGATGGTTATAGACAGTGACAAAAAGGCCACTGAAAATAAGGTGGTTTTAAAATTCATGGTGGTTAGTTAGTAAATTGAAATGTTAGTAAACTATTATAAATCAACAATTACAAACATACTAAAACGATTTAGTATATTTGTAAAAATGTTGATTTATTTTCTTTATTTAACCTTAAAAATGTTTTTAAAGTGAAGGAATATTCAGCGGAATCCCCGCTGCTTCTGGCTTTCCAATTACCGGATTTCCTTTTTTATCCCATTGTATTTTTTGCATTCTTGGTGATCTTTTCATTCCACAACCTTCTCCCGGATTTGAATTGGCATGATATAAAATCCAGTCTTCTTTTCCGTTTGGTGATTTAAAAAATGAGTTATGTCCAGGAGCATACACTTTATTTTTATCCGATTGTTGCAAAATTGGATTATCGGATTTTACCCAAGCCGAAGCATCCAATAAATTGTTTTTTCCTGTAAAAGTTAACAAACCCAAACTGTAATTATCAGTCCAACAGCCGCTTGCCGAGAAGACTATAAATACTTTTCCGTTATGCGACAAAAATTGAGGCCCTTCGTTTACATTTACCTGTGGCGGATTTACATCATCATGCAAAGCACCAAATAATTCCCAAGAGTTTGTTGGACTCGAAATGCGAACTCTGTCTCCGTCAATTTCTGTAGGCGACTTCATTTTGGCGATATAAATATTCTGCTGACCATTGGTATCTCCTTCCCATCCCGACCAGATCATATACAATTGATTTTTAAATGTGAAAATATTTCCATCAATTGCCCACTTATCAGTTTTGGCAGCTATTTTTCCTTTAAAAATCCATTCGCCTTTCATTGGGTCTTTTGAGGCATTTTCTAAAACATACATTCTGTGTGTATTATTAGAACCATTATCTGCTGCAAAATAGGCGTACCATTTTCCGTTAATAAAATGAAATTCAGGAGCCCAGATCTCAGCCGAATAATCTGTATTTTTTGGCGCAATCCAAATGGTTTTCTGTTCTGCATTTTTAAGATCTGCCAGATTTTTGGTTTTAAAAAGAACCAAACGATCCTGCATTGTATGGGTATAATAGTAATAACCGTCGTGGAAAGTACTAAACGGATCTGGACCGTATTCTAAAATGGGATTGGTAAATGTTTTTTGGGCAAATAAAATAGTGTTTCCCGCAAAAAACAAAATCGCAATCAGCAGTTGATTTAATGCGTAATTTTTTCTCTTCATAGGTTTTGGTTTACGACACTTTTGTGTCAAGTTTATTTCGACTTTTAGTTGAATTAATTTGTTTCGATTAAGAAAATAACTTTTAAAATTTTCATTTTGTATTTTTAAAAATATAAGTAATATTGCAATCGTTGTTATGGCTACAATTTTGAATTCTGCCAAAACATTTTTCTAATTTTTTATCAATACGATAAATTATCTATTAAAAAAATATCATTTCAATTTTCGACCAAAGTAGGTTATTGCTATTGTAGTTTTAATCTCATTTTGTATCACAATTGTGTTCAAATGATTCAAATTATCTTTTGAAAGCATTGAAAATAAAGCATTAAATCAAAATGTATGCGCGTGACACAAGTTGGTATGCTATTTTTATAAAAAATTTATTAAAACCTTTATCATGCAAAGATTTTTCAAAATAAGGACATTGATTTGTCTTTTCTTTTTGTCAACTTCCATTTTTAGTCAGGAATATTATTTCAAACATTATAAGGTAGAAAATGGTATGTCTAACAATACCGTTTTGGCATCGCTTCAGGATAAAGATGGATTTTTGTGGTTTGGAACCAAAGACGGTTTAAATCGTTTTGACGGTTATCATTTTAAAACATTTCGAAGCGGATCAGATCCTAGAACTTCTCTCGGAATCAATTATATTCAATCCTTACACGAATTCAAAAATTACATTTGGGTCGGAACGGATAAAGGACTGTATTCGTATGATAAAAAGTTAGAAAAATTTACTTTCATCAACGAGGCAATAAATAATCGAATTAATGATATTGACAACGATCTGAAAAATAATTTATGGTTTATTTCCATAGGAACTTTAATCAAATATAATGTCGACACCAAGGAAACCCGAATGTTTGATGGTAGAAACTCTTTTTATGCCACTTCGATTGCCTGCGATTCTAAAGGTGTTGTCTGGGTTTCTTCTTATGATGATTTATATCGTTATTCTGAGGCTACTCAAAGTTTTGATAAAATTACCGTTCAAATGCCCAACAGCACTTTTTCGATTTCTGCTATTTATGCCTTAGACGCCAATTCTATTTTAATTGGAACAAGAGATCATGGTATTTATAAATATGATGTTGCAACTGGAAAAACAGCTTCTTTTATGGCTGGAGTTGAAAAACCAGTTTTTGTACGTCAGTTTAAAAGAAATAAAAACGACTTATGGATTGCCAGTGAATCTGGGGTTTACATTTACAACCTACAAACCAAAAGCGTTAGAAATCTGCGCAAAAGTCCGAGTGATCCTTATGCGATTTCAGATAATGCGGCATATTGCATTACAATTGACAAAGAAAATGGTATTTGGATCGGAACTTATTTTGGAGGTGTAAATTACCATCAGAAACAATACGATCAGTTTAAAAAGTATTTTCCTCGAAAAAGTGAAAATGCCATTGTGGGAAGTGCCGTTCGTGAAATTCACAAAGACGACAAAGGAAACCTTTGGATTGGTACCGAAGATGCGGGAATTAATAAATTTAATTTGCAAACCAAGAAATTCACCAATTATCAACCCAATGGAACCAAGTCAGGACTATCTTTCTATAATATTCACGGCGTTTTACCTCGGGGAAATAAAATTTGGCTAGGGACTTTCGAACATGGACTAGATATTATGGATGCCAATTCTGGACAAATTATCAAACATTACGACCACAAAAACGCAAGTTTTAAAAGTGATTTTATTGTTTCTTTTTATGAAACTCCAGACAAAAAAATATATGTAATTACTTCTGTTGGAATTTATTTATATGATGATACAACGGATCAATTTACCATTTCAAGTGATTTTTCTGAAAGCACTCATTTTACCTGTATGTTCAGGGATAAGGATGGTAATTTTTGGGCGGGATCTTATCGCGACGGACTTTTTTACTACAATCCGAAAACAAAAGAAAAAGCAGTTTATCGACATGATTTTAAGAATGAAAAAAGTATAAGCAACGACTTCATCACTTCTATTTTTCAGGATAAACAAAACAATTTATGGATTGCAACAGAAAATGGTTTGAACTTATTGGATGTTAAGAAAAGAGAATTCAAAAAATTTAGTACAAAAGACGGATTTTCGAGTAATGTAATCTATTCTATTTTGCAGGACGATGCAGGAAATTTATGTATTACTACCTCAAAAGGATTGGTCAAGTTTAATTATAAAACCAAATCGGTTAAAATTTTTACTATCGCAAATGGTTTATTGAGTGATCAATTCAATTACAGTTCGGCGTTTAAGGATTCAAATGGAGATATGTATTTTGGAAATCTTAATGGAATGATCAGCTTTAATCCGAAGAGTTTCAATACTTACAAATACAACCCGCCTATTTATATTACCGGACTTCAAGTTAACAATCAAGAAGTTATTGTAAACGACGAAGATTCTCCGTTGGACGAATCGGTTTCTTATATTAAAAAAATCACTTTAAAAAACGATCAGTCTAATTTCAATATTGATTTTGCAGCGTTGAGTTATACTGCGCCCGAATTAACACAATATTGGTACAAACTGGACGGCATTAGTGATGATTGGGTGTATTTGAATAAAAACAACAAAGTCTTTTTTACAGAACTTCCTTCGGGTGATTATAAATTCAGAGTAAAATCATTAAGCGCTGGCGGAATCTGGAGTAAGGAGGCTGTGGTTGGTATTACTATTTTACCTCCATTTTGGGCAAGTAATTACGCCTTTTTTCTTTATTTCTTATTAATAGCCGGATCTCTTTATTGGCTTTTAAAAAGATATCATCATATGAATATCAAAGAAAACAACAGAAAAATTGCTACACTTAATAATGAGAAAGAAAAGGAAATCTATCATGCCAAAATTGAATTTTTCACGAATGTTGCGCATGAAATCAGAACGCCTTTAACCTTGATTAAAAGCCCTTTAGAAAGTCTTTTAAAAAGAAGTTATGAATCTCCTGATATTATTCCGAATTTATCTTTAATGGAGAAAAATACTTCTCGCCTTTTAAATTTAGTGAATGAACTTTTAGATTTTAGAAAAACCGAAATGGAAGGTCTAGGTTTGACATTTGTTGAAACTAATATTTCTGTTTTAGTAAAGCAATTGCAATTACAATTTACTCCCTTAAGTGAAGAAAAAAATATTCATGTACAATTAGAATTGGGCGAGAAAGACGTTTACGCTTTTGTTGATGAAGAAGCTATCCGAAAAATCCTGAGCAATTTGATTAGTAATGCCTTAAAATATGCAAAAAGTGAAGTTGTGATTACTTTATTCAGAGATGAAAACTCTTTGGAATTCATCGTCAAAAATGACGGGAATCTGATTCCGAAAAACCTTAAAAATAAAATTTTCGAACCTTTCTTTAGAGTTCTAGGTTCGGAAACACAAACAGGTACAGGAATCGGTTTATCATTGGCGCATTCTTTGACCGAACTACACAATGGGACATTAAACCTGCAATTTCAGGATGCTTCTATGAATACCTTTGTTTTGAAACTACCGCTTCGCCAGCAAAGTGAATTTCATTTGTATAAAGACAATTCGGAAAATTCAATAAAAGAAACCAACGAAGAATTGGAAAATGAGGTTACTGCTAAAAATACTAAAACACAAATACTGATTGTTGAGGATAATTTAGAACTGCTTCATTTTATGCATAAAGAACTTAGCAAAGAATATAAAATCTTTAAAGCAGCAAACGGTGAAGAAGCTTTGAAAGTAATTCATAACGAAACCATTCATATCGTTATAAGTGATATTACGATGCCAATTATGGACGGAATAGAATTGTGTGGCCGTATCAAATCTAATCTTGAAACGAGTCATATTCCGGTTATTTTGTTAACCGCTTTAAGCGCAGTTCAGTCCAGAATTCAGGGCTTAGAATCGGGAGCAGATGCTTATATTGCAAAACCATTTTCAATGGATTTCATTTTGGCGCAAATCACTAATTTGTTATCCAATCGCCGTCATTTAATGGAGCATTATGCGAGTTCTCCATTATCGCATTTAAAAACAATAGCACATAATAAAGTCGACGAAGATTTCATAAAAAAACTGGATGACATTATCAATCAGAATATGGCAGATACCAATTTAAGTGTCGAATCGTTGGCAGATATTCTGCACATGAGTCGTTCGACTTTGTATCGCAAAATAAAAGATATCACTAATTTAAGTCCAAACGAACTCATTAACAATGCACGTTTAAAAAAAGCGGCAGAATTACTACTTTCTGGAAAATACAAAGTCTATGAAATTGCTGAGATAGTAGGATATAATTCGCAATCCAGTTTTAGCAGAAACTTTCAAAAAAGCTTTTCTATGTCTCCTTCGGAATTTGTCAATAATGAAAAATCAGGAAGTTGATTTATTGTGTGGTGATGATGCCTTTGCTAAATGCTACTCTAACTGTCAATCCATTGGTATTTACAAAAGAAACGTCGCCGTCCAACTGCTCTGCGAGTCCTTTAATTAAGGTGGTTCCGAGAGTAGAAGCAGTATCAATATCAAAATCAACGGATAAACCAATTCCATTATCGCTGATTTCAAGTATTGTTTTTAGGCAATTTGCCTTCATCATTATTGTAATAGTTCCTTTGCTTTGCTCAGGAAAAGCATATTTAATTGCATTAGTTACTGCTTCATTTAAAATAAGACCAACAGAGATTGCCTGTGTTTCATGAAGGTAAACACGATCAATATCTACTGAAAAATCAATTCGTCCATAGAGTCCAAAAGTATCTACAAAATTTTCCAACAAATCATCAATATAGTTTTTCATTTCAATTTCGCGTACAATATCTGTCATATAAAGCTTCTGATGAAGGAGGGAAATTGCATACAGCCTGTGCTGACTTTTCTGAATGGCTTCAAAAGCTTCTTCATTTGTCAAATTACTGGATTGCGATCGTAAAAGGCTCATTACAATCTGAAGATTATTTTTTACTCTATGATGAATTTCCTTCATAAGTGATTCTTTCTCGAAGACTAACTTTTGAAGTGCATTATTTTTCAAATCAATTTCATTTTTCTGGCTCTGCAAAAGTCTATTATTTTTCTGTTTAGACTTGTAACTTTTCCAGAAGACAAATAGGCTCATCAGTAACGCAATGACTAAACCACTTCCCCACTTAATCATATTTACAGCCTGATTTGTTTTTCCTTTTTCCTGCACCATATCAAGTTTCAGTCCCGCAAGTTCTTTTTCTTTTTTCTCCAAGCTGTACAAAATCTGTAATTCTTCAATCTGTCTATTCTTTTTTTCATTAAAAATAGAATCATTTAAAGCCTTGTATCTTTGAAAATATTGAATTGCAGAAACATAGTTTCCCTGTGCTGAATCAATTTTAAACAAATACAGGTTAACTTCTTTAATCTGATTTAGCTCCACAATTCCTTTAGGAAAATGAAGTGACTTATGAAAATAACTTTTCGCTTTATCCAGTTTTTTATGCTTTTTGTAAAACATTCCTGTCTCAAAATAAGCCTGAGATAAATTAATCAAATAAAAAGACGGCACTTTATTTTCATAGAGTTCAATCATTTTCAAATAATTATATTCTGCTGCATCAGTCTTATTATTTTTATCGTAGCAAAAAGCGAGAGAACTAAGAACACTAGCTTTGTCTGCGTTTTTCTTTGGAGGAAATTCACTAATCGTTCGCTCTACCAAGTCTAAAGCTTGGTGCGGTTTTTTTATTTCGATAAGCTCTCTGGCTAGTAAATCTGTAGCTTCATATAAATTACCATAATCTATCTTTTTTTCAGATTTTAAAAGAAAAACTGATTTCTTCAAAAAATCAATACTAATTTCATGATGTCCTAAATCTTTATATGCTAAAGCCAATTGTTCATAAAAAATTGGAGCAGCCCTAAAATCAGCCGTTTCTTCCATGCTTTTAACGCACAAAAGTGAGTAATAAAGATGTTTTCCAAGATCTCCCTTTAAACGCTGAGTATCAGCAAGCAAATCATAGGTATAGTGGAGGTTTTTATAATTTATTTTTTTGTAGATTTTTAAAACCTGAAGCAGTTCTTTCTCTGCCAATTCTAATTTACCCAGATTTAAATGAGCATCGCCAATATTTTTTAAAACATAGGCATATTTTTCGTTTAACCCAAGAATTTTATACAACCTTTCTGCCTTTTCAAAACTCTTGATGGCATCTTCTATAGTAGTATTAGATCTTGGAGATTTCCAAAATAGTCTTCCCCCCATAACCTTCCACACTTCTGCTTCTTCTTCAAACTTTTTATTTTTGTGATAATAAGTTGCAGCCTTTTCTAAATTACGCACCCCTTCAGGATATTTGTTTTGTTCAAACAACAGTTCGCCATAATAAAAAATACATCTGTAAATAAGGTCCTGATCTTTAATCTGAATACTTCGGTTGAAAGCTTTATCAAAATTTGCCTTCGCCTTGTCCATATCTTCTTTAAAGCTGTCCGGTTTATAGAGAAAGACAGCTCCATTTTCCAAATATGTTTTTATAACATTTCTTTCAGATAAAATCTGTTTTTTATCTGAAGACACTGATTTTGAATTAAATGATTTTGGATAACAGCTGCAGTTCAGCAAAATAAAAATGAAAATGCACTTTACAATACAGTGTCGGGTCATATTTGATGTACAATAAATGTTTAAAGAAAAAAGGAACAAAAAGAAAGGTTCCCTTACAGTTTTTAAAAGTACATAAAACCAAACTGCATATCCAAATATTACCACAACAAGTTAACAGGAATAATATTAAAAATAGTTTAGCAATAATCTCAATTGATAAGGTTTTAAAAAGCTATACAATGCCTATACAAGACTTTTGACACCCAAGAATCGGATTATATTACTCCTCCTAAAAACCATTATTAATCATTTTTGCATCGGTAATCATTGATCAATTCCACTACAATCAGTGATTCAAAAACTAACTATTAATAACCAAAATCAAAACCAAAATGACAAATCTAATTAGGATTAAAAAAGATCCTGATAGCTTGTCTGGATTTAATTTGAAAAAGAAAATCATGCTCTTTTGTGTGTTGTTTTCTTTAAGTCAAATTCAGGCATATGCTATTGGTTCTAAGAGTACTGTAGAAACAAAAAATGTACTGGAACAAAAAAACATCAAAGGTCAGATTAATGATGAAAATGGTATGCCACTTCCGGGAGTTACCATTTTAGAAAAAGGAAGCAAAAATGCCGCCTTAACCGATTTTGACGGGAAATTTACTTTGAAAGTAGATAACGAAAATGCTGTACTAGTAATTTCTTTTTTAGGCTATGAAACAAAAGAAATCAGTGTCAAAGGTCAAACTTCAATTACTGTAAAAATGCAGAGAACTACAGCATCACTAGAAGAAGTTGTTGTAGTTGGATATGGTAAGATGAAGAAAAAGGATTTAACTGGAGCTATTGTTCAGGTTACGCCAGACAAGCTTGCAAACCAAAACCCGCAAACAGTTCAAGATGTTTTAAGAGGTACGCCTGGTGTACGTGTGGGTTATGATCCTTCTGCAAAAGGAGGCGGAAATATCCAGATTCGAGGACAAACTTCTGTTTATACGGCTAGTAATAACGAAAGAACTGGAGGACCTCACAATTCTCCGCTTATTATTTTAGACGGAATGCAGTTTTATGGAGAACTATCAGAAATCAATCCAGATGATATTGCCCAACTTGATATTTTAAAAGATGCTTCCGCAGCATCTGTATACGGATCTAGAGCGGCGGCAGGGGTTATTCTTATTTCTACCAAAAAAGGGAAAAGCGGTAAACCTACCATCAGTTTTACTACCAACACCACCATTAGTAATAAGAGTGCTTATCGTAGCGTATATTCACCACAAGGATACTTAAAATATCGTGAAGATTGGGAAACAGCTCAAACTTATGGTGTCAATACTGCAACTGGACAATACGAAGCTTTTATAACAGGAACTGTTGCACCTGGTAAACCCGGATATTTTTCGAATCCAAATGATTTAGCAAAATGGGGCATTACCGAAGCGCAATGGCTTGCTTATCAGCCAGCTTCACAGACAAATGGAAAAAGTGCCAAGGAAGTATGGGGAACCCGTTTAGGCTTGAATTTTGATCCTTCTCTAATGGCCAATTTCTTAGCTGATAAAACACACGATTGGAGTAACAGCTCTTTCAGAACAGGCTTTAATCGCGATAATAACCTGAGTATTTCAGGAGCCGCTGAGAGAATTAACTATTATATGTCTTTTGGCTATCTCACTTCGCAAGGAGCAATTGTTGGAAACGATTATAGATCTGCACGTTCTAACATGAAAATTGATGCAAAAATTACAAATTGGCTTGAAATGGGAGTTAATGTCAACTTTCAGGATCGATCAGATGGAGATATTACCCCTCTTTTAGGAACCAGTGCAGGTGATAATAATATGATGAGAACCAGCCCTTTTGGAACTTTCATAAATGCAGATGGCAAATATGAGAGACAGCCAATGGGTAAAAATGTCTCAGGACAGAATTATAATTATTATTACGAACGCCAGTTTATTGAGCAAGAAAGAGGTTATACCATATTGAACACTATTTTCAATACAAAGATAACTTTTCCTTTAGGTATTACGTATTCCTTCAACATTGCTCCTCGTTATCAATTTTATCACAGACGTGATTTCAGGTCAACACAGAATCCGAACTGGCCTGCAGCGACCACTGGAGCAACCAGAAATAATGATATGCGATTTGATTATAACCTCAACAATACAATTACTTGGGATTATACAATTGCTGAAAAACACCATTTTGTTGCAACTTTCGTACAGGAAGCAGAAGAACGAAGATTTTGGTCAGATGGAATGGATGCATTCAATATTCAGCCTTCAGATGCTTTAGGATTTCACAATGTTAGTACTGCGACAATGGCAAATAGTGCGCTAAGATCAGATGACAGACATGAAACAGCAGATGCTTTAATGGCAAGACTCTTCTACTCTTTTGATAATCGTTATATGCTAACAGCAACTATTCGTCGGGATGGATATTCGGCATTTGGAGCTTCAAATCCCTATGCGGTTTTCCCTTCTTTTGGTGTTGCGTGGACTTTCAAAAATGAAAACTGGTTCAAATGGGATGCGATGAGTACAGGAAAATTACGCTTGTCTTGGGGAGAAAATGGAAACAGACAACTTGCTGATCCGTACATTTCTCTGGCAAATTTAGTAAATACTGGAACAATGGGTTATTTAGACGCTTCTGGAAAAGCACTTGAAATGAAATATTTAGCTCTTGACCGTATGGCAAACCCAAGTTTGGAATGGGAAAAAACCAGAGCAACAAACATCGGTCTTGATCTAGGTTTTCTTCGTGATCGTATTACAGCGACTTTAGATGTTTACAGAACTTCTACTAAAGATATGATTATGAGTCAGTCATTACCTGGTTTCACTGGTTTTTCATCTATTGCAACCAATCTTGGGGAAGTTCAAAATCAAGGTTTTGAATTGAGTGTAAATACCCTCAATATGAAAAGATCAAACTTTGAATGGCGTACTACATTTGGAATCTCTTACAACGAGAATAAAATCAAGTCCTTGTATGGCAATATGATTGATGTTAAGGATGCAAACGGTAATGTTATAGGAAGAACAGAAGGAAATGATTCGGCTAATGGCTGGTTTATCGGCAGGCCGATTACTCAAATCTGGGATTACAAAGTGACGGGAATCTGGCAAAAAGACGAATGGCAAGAAGCGCAAAAATACGGTCAGCGTCCTGGAGATCCAAAAGTTGAAAACAGTTATACGGCAGACGATGTTGATGCTGTAGGACCAGATGGTGTAACCTATAAAAAAGCAGTTTACAATGAAAAAGACAAACAGTTTTTAGGAAATTCAAATCATCCTGTACAATGGTCTTTACGTAATGATTTCAAAATTTGTAAAAATTGGGATTTAGGGATCAGCATGTATTCTTATATGGGAGGCAAATCGCTTAACTCAAATTACATGAACACATTCAACGATGCTAGTTTGTATAAATTTAACTTCAATCCTTATGTTAATCCATATTGGACACTCGACAATCCAA
This sequence comes from Flavobacterium potami, assembly GCF_020026915.1. Lineage (GTDB taxonomy): Bacteria > Bacteroidota > Bacteroidia > Flavobacteriales > Flavobacteriaceae > Flavobacterium > Flavobacterium potami. The sequence continues at coordinate 150,082 of NZ_JAINUY010000009.1, forward strand.
CCAATAAGTGGGCAAGACTTGACGCTAAAGGTCCTGCAGGAACTCCAGTAGCACCAGGAAGATTGTACGATCGCACCTTTCTTCGTTTAGACAACATTTCGTTGGCGTTTTCATTACCAAAAGATCTTTTAGAACGCGCTCGTGTTAAAAACCTAAAAATTTATGCCTCTGTTCAAAACGTGGCAACATGGGCCGCTTCTAAAGAATGGAAGTATTATGGAGATCCGGAAACAGGCGGGTTGGCGACAAGACAATTCAATATAGGTTTGAATGTACAACTTTAAAAATTATCCAAAATGAAAAAATATATACAAAATAAATTTTCAAGACTAGTGCCATTTATCTTAGTGGCCGCTCTATCTAGTTCTTGTTCAGAAGATTTTCTGGAAGCAGACCCGCTTTCGTTTTACGAACCTGAAGCGACATTTTCTACAGAAGCTGGATTACAGGCAACATTAGCATTGTGCGATAAGCAGTTGCGTAATAATTACATTCATTATAGTTTTTCTGGTGTAAGTGTACCAATTGGCTCAGAATATCTTTTCTCTGATATGGCGCAATATGGAAAAACAGATACCGGAAGTAATACTGCTGATTATGCTGCTACCATTGTTCCGACTGGAGATTTTAGAAGAGATCCAAGTGGTGAATCTCTTTATCTTGGATTTATGTGGACGGAAGCTTACACAGGAATCAAGAATGCTAATACGGTATTAACCTATATTGGTAATGTGACCAGTCTATCTGAGGAAGTTAAAAATAAATATATTGGACAAGCTTATTTTCACAGAGCATATCGCTATTTAAATCTTGTGTATCAATTTGGAGATATTCCGTTGATTACTAAAATTTTGGAAGTTCCGAAACAAAGTTATTATTCTACCAAAAAAGAAGCCATTATAGAAATGATTACAGCAGATATGGAAAAAGCTGTACAATGGGTTCCCGAACAATCAAAAATTGGCTATGTAGGGATGGTTAGCAAAGGAGCTTGCCGTCAGTTGCTTATAAAATGTTATTTAGCATCTGGAAAATTTGCAGATGCAGAAGCACAAGCTAATATTTTGATCAACCAATCTGGTTATTCTTTGGTTCAAAACACTTTAGGTATTTTTGATCCAGGAGGAAATCCTACTGCATGGCCCATTACAAGAAATATAATCTGGGATTTACACCGACCAGAAAACAAAGTAATCGGAGCGAATACCGAAGCTATTTTAGTAGCGCCAAACGGAGGAGCACAATCCTTTTTAGCATTTGCTTCTATGAGGATTTTTGGACCCAACTGGAATGATGCCAATTTAATTACTCCTGATGGAAAAACTGCAGCACCACGTTTCCCTTTGACTGATAAAACAAATTATAACGCAAAATACGATTACCAGAGAGCTATAGGTCGTGGTATTGGTACAATCAGTGGTTCTTATTATTCGCAACATCCTATGTGGGTAGTAAACGGCATTGAAGACAAACAGGATCTTAGACATAACAGTACCGTTGGAAACTGGGTAAATATGGAAGATCTTAAATATGCTCCAGGAGCAGGTGGAAGCGCCACATGGGCTGGTCAGAATTTTAGAATGAAAGATGCAACTGGAAAATTGTTGGCACAAGATTCTATTCGTGATTGGTATGATTTCCCACATTATAAAATCTTTATGCACGATGTCGTGGCTGAAGCTAATCCGGCGGCAAACGATTTTCAGGGTGCTACAGCAGGTGCCAGTGCGCATTTGTACATCTATCGCTTAGCTGAAACCTATTTGTTACGTGCAGAAGCTCGTTTCTATCAAGGAAATGTTTCAGGCGCTGCTCAAGATGTGAATGTTGTAAGAGCCAGAGCAAAAGCGACACAAATGTATACTACAGTAACTATAGGTGATATTTGTGCTGAAAGAGGAAGAGAACTTTATCTGGAAGAATGGAGAAATGTGGAGCTAAAACGTATTTCGCATTGTTTAGCCATAAGTGGAAAACCAGATGAATGGGGAAATGTTTACAGCATATCGAATTGGGATAAACAATCTGGAAAAGATGCATCTGGAGGAAGTTATTGGTGGCAGCGCATTGTACATTACACCCTTTACAATAAATATCCGGCTGGAATTGCGCTTAAACCTGGTGTAAAGTTTTATTCAATGGACAAACGTAACAACTACTGGCCCATTCCGTTCAGACTTGCTATTGAACCTAATATAAAAGGACAGTTGAGTCAGAACTTTGGTTACGACGGTTACGATGCCGGTGTCAAAGTCTGGACGAAATGGCAAGATGCTGTTGAAGATGAAAGCAGAATTTAAATTTTTTTTTATTTAAGTTAAAATGATTTAAAACCAATATTAAAAAACAAAAACGAGTTGATTATTTAACTCGTTTTTTTGTTTTATTGTACTTCTACTATTTTTAATACTCCGAAAAATATAGCGAAAATACACAAGCTGGATTTCTGTGTACGTAAAACCGTACTTAATTACTCCCCTCTCAGCTTATTATTATTCAACTTTACATTGTATTTACAAATTGATTGACGAACATATATTCTAGCATTTGTTCTGATATCGAATGAAGTAAGTACAAACTATTATCTACTAACTATTTATTATTAACCATTAATTTTTTTTAAAATGAAAAAAGTTTTAAAATTAACTAGTTTGCTATTTATGATAGCATTAGTGTTTAATTCCTGTGAGAAGGAACAAAATGTCAACGAACCGGAAAGTTCTGTTAAAGACGAGCTTAAAATCGTTAACAATGATGCGTTTACAGCCAAGGTTGCATCAGAAAGTATGGCCGCTTTAGCTGCTGGTAGTGCGGGATCTAGAACAATCACACTGCAGACCAATACTTTGTCGTGTCCTGGCGGTCTTTGCACTTCTTACGGAGTTTGGTCGACTGGACTTTATACGGTTTGGTTTACTATGAAATTTAATTCCGGATTTTATTGGAGTCGAGGCGGTAAATGCGGTTACGGAATCTTAATCGGAGATCAGAATACAGGTGGCGATCCTGGATGGGATGGTAATGGCGGTAGTGCCCGATTTATGTGGTATTGTCCAAATGGATCTAATACTGCTAAAGGAAGTGGCGCTTATCTTCAACCATATGTTTATTATAAAGATCAACCAGGGCAATTTGGAAATGATTTTGGAAAAAAATATTATATCCAAGAAGGCGTGACGTATAATTGTCAAATATCGGTTAAATTAAATACGGGTTCAAATACAGACGGTTATGTAAAATATTATGTAAATGGAACCGAAATCTTGAATCAGAAAATTCGTTGGGTAACTAATAATGCTAAACGAAATGTAAACGCTGTTAGTCTCCATACTTTCCGTGGTGGAAGCCAAAATTACTGGACAGCACCAGTAACAAGTTCTATCAATTATCCTAGCGCAACTTGGGATGCATTGTAAAATTTAAAAAGATTTAAAAAACCTAAATCACCAATGTTGTTTAGCATAACATTGGTGATTTTTTTTTTTGATGTTATTATGTAAAGACTTTTTAAAATATAAATAAGAATTATTTCGGTAATTCCCATTTTTTGATTCAAAATACGGACATCGCATGAAGGCTTATTTTAAAATAAACAAAAGTTCGCTGATCATCTTTGCTGTAGCGCCCCAAATTTTATGATGGTATATCTCATAATGAGGAACGATAACTTTCTCATCTCGAATCATCATTTCGCTGGATCCGATTATGTTTGGATCAGAAAGATCATGGAGTTTTGTTTCTAAAATTGTCTCCACTTCCTTTTTGTCTCCAATAAAATTCGGTTTATATGGAAGATATCCGATAACGGGTAAAACTTTAAAATTGCTTGGTCCAATAAAAAGTTCTGTCATTGTCCCTATAACATTTACATCCTCGATTTTTATTCCGATTTCTTCGTTTGTTTCGCGTAAAGCGGTCTGGATCAAACTTTCATCTGTTGGTTCGAATCTTCCTCCTGGAAATGCAATTTGAGCAGAATGAACTCCATCATAAGACGGACGTAAAATTAGAGGTAGATAAATTTCATTTTCAAAAGGATAAAAAAGAATAAAAACCGCACTTCTACGGGTTTGTTCATTGGGTTTAAAATTAAGACGTGTCTGAGACGAATTTTGCATTATCTGATGTGCCTTTTCTCCTGGAAGAGGTTGATGTAATGCTACAGTAAGTTTTTCTATAAAAGAATGAAAAGATTTCATTTTGACGAGATTTACGTTAATACAATTCTTTGAAATTAAAAAAAAGCTGAACCTTCAAAATCAAAGATTCAGCTTTTTCCCATTTTAGCATCCACAAGAAGTATCGTTACAAGATTGTCCTGCTTTTACTTCTGAAACTTTTGCGGTTTCCAACCAATCTTCAATCGCTGGTTTTAAAGTATCATAACTTTGAAATCCATGCGAAATCAATTTTACGTTTCCGTTTTCTAAAGTAAGAAGCGTTGGAAATCCTCTAACACCCAATTGTTTACTAAATTGAAATCCTTGTTGTGTTTTAAGTTTACTTTCGTCTGAATTGAAATTTTCTAAAAAAACAATCTTATCAATTCCAATTTCTTTAGCCAATTCACCTAGTACATTTTCGTCTGTAATGTCTTTTCCTTCAGAATAAAATGACTTTTGCATCAAATTCAAAAACTCATAATCTTTTTTAGCCGCTAATTTTTGAACCACAATTAAAGCACGGCTTGCGGGTTCTGTATCGTAAGTAAAAGTATCGCTTACAAATTTCATAGCATGATCAAAATACTGACCACTTCTTTCGTTTACATTCCTCCAGTGGTATTCTAAGAAATCTCTATATTCGGGATCAACAACCTGCTTACTTCCCGGTGAGAATCCTCCAGAAACAATTTCCAAATCAATATCAGGATAATTTTCTTTTAACTTTTTGATTACCGGACTAAAACCAAAACACCATGAGCACATAGCGTCTGTGAAATAAAACATTTTCATAATTCTAAAATTTAAAGTTTTGTAAATTCTGTCTGAGAATGTCAATTGAACGACAATCCTCTTTTAACAAAACAAAATTAGCTTCGGTTTGAAAGAAACAATTTCATTAAAAGTTCAAAAAATATTCTGTAAAGTTTAGAATTAGTAAAGTCTTAAAGCTTCTGTTGAAGTTGTTTCGGCGTATTTCTATATTTCTGTTTGAAAGAAGCAATAAAATGTGCAGGAGTTTCAAAACCAACCTCATAAGCTATTTCTGTAACATTCATTTCAGATCTTAGTAAATTATAGGCCTCTTCCAGTCTTCGTTCCATAATCCATTTTCCGGGATTCATTTTAAAGGTTTGGCTAAACTTACGTTTAAAGGTTGACAAACTGCAATTGGCAAGAAATGCATACTGTTCTAAAGAAATATTTTCCTTGTAATGGCTTTGCATTAATTGCACCAAATCTGGATTTAAGTGTGTATCTAAACTTCGTAATTGCGCTTCAAAATGGTGTCCTTCTGGTGCAGAAATTAAAATCTGAAACAATTCACGAATTTTCAAAGGCAAAATAGCATCTAAACGTTTCGGATCTGTAGTCAATGTCAAACAGGTTTTAAGCTGAGTTATTAAAGCACACATCAATTCATCTGCATGAAGAAGTGCCATATCGCTGCTACACGGAGAAAAATTTGCAGAAAGGGCTTCATTTATATTTCCCAATACACTATCCACTTGCGAATGAAGCCATTTATCTGAGAAAAAAATAATAATCGATTCGTAGCCTTTTTCGGGATCATCGACTTTATCTGTTACCAAATAAGAACCTCTTTTCATAAAATACCCCGAACCTGCAGGAACAATAATCTTGCTGCCGTGATCCAGAATTTCTTTTGTTCCTTCTAAAACGACACTTACAAGGTTCATATGGACACACATATTGGCTCGTTTTATTTCTTCTTTCTGTTTGTAATGAAACAGATAAATGTCTTCATTCCAAGATAAAACATCTGGGCTTTCTTTTATAATAACATTGCAATTAAGATCTTTCATATCGTCTTATTTAGAAAACAACCTACAAATCTACCTTCATAGAAATGAACGAGGAATGGATAAATTTTACTTTATGATGGATAATTATAATTATTAAAAAATAAACCGCTCAATAGACGGTTTACTTTTTTAGATGCTGAAAGTCTTTTACAAAGAACCAGCCTTTACAAAAGTCTGCCAACCACGCATGGTTTCAATAAAACGTTCGCTTAATCCGCCTTGTCTTAAATAATCTGCCATTACAGGCAGTTGCGGACTATCATACATTGGGTTTGCTTTTACCTGAAGAGGAAAATCTCTTTGTAAAATTGCAGCACGTGCAATCAGTACAAAATCACAACCTTCATCTAAAAGTTCTCCTGCACGCTGTGCACTCATAATTTTTCCAGCTGCCCCCAAACGTACTCCTTTACGAGGAAGTTCAGTAAAAACGCTTAGCATTGTTTTTCCTTTAAAAGTTCCGTCGCGAACAATTTGAGCCGAATCCCATAAGGCTAAGTCCAAATAATCTATTAATTCTCGATCAAAAATATCGGCGGTAACTTCTCGCAGTTCTTCCAAAAGTAATCCGTAACGTTCAATAGACAAACGCCAACCAATCTGGAAATTAGGTCCGCAAGCTTTACGGATTCCTTCAATAACTTCAATCGTAAATCTTGCACGGTTCTCTAAGCTTCCGCCGTATTTATCGGTACGATCATTTAAGTTTGGCGACATAAATTCAGAAAGAATCCAACCGAAAGCACCGTGAACAGAAATTCCATCAAAACCCGCCAATTGAGCCCTTTTTGCAGCGGAGATAAAACTATCACGAATTCGCTCTACTTCTTCGGTTGTAATGGCTTTAATTCCTTCAATAGTTTTACCAGAGGCAGGAGCTATTATTCCTCCAATAGAAGGTTTAGCTCGATGTCCAGCATGATGCAATTGCACTGCCGACAAAGCACCTCCATCTCGAATTGCCGATGCTATTTTGGTCAATCCCGGTAAATGATCATCACTATGAATTCCTAACTGACGTTCAAATGCGATACCTCCCGCTTCTACCGTAGAAGCACTAGTTTGAATTAATCCGTAACCACCTTGCGCAAGTTGTTCCATCCAATATTGATCGTATTCAGATGCGGTACCATCAAATTCACTTTGCTGACTGGTTAAAGGTGCCAACATAAAACGGTTTCTCATTGCCGGGCCGTGCAGCAATGTTAGAGGTTTAAATAAATCAGAAACAGACATATCTTTTATTTTTAAAGTTTTACTTCTTTGAATTGTTCGATGCAAAGTTGTGGAGATAATCATTCGTGAAAAATGGATGATTTTTACTTTATAATGGACGTTTTGAATTTGATCTTTCTAAGACTTATGAGGAGAAATTGGAGAATAAAAAATTCTCCATCATAAAGTAAATTTCCTCCATTCTTTGGCAGGCATTGTCGCAGGATCTTTGCCTTGTTAATAAAAACAATTTCAAAATGAAAAAAACAGCTATTATTATTCTTTCTGATCCAAAGGGAGGTTCAGAAGAAGCTTTAGGACGTGTATTCAATGCTTTAGCATCAGCTTATGAATTTAAACACGAAGGTGAAGATGTAAAAATTATTTTTCAAGGTACAGGTATAAGATGGCCAGAACAACTTGAAAAACCTGAACATCCGGTTCATGGTCTTTATAATGAAGTAAAAGATCATGTACACGGTCTTTCTAAAGGTTGTGTTGCAGTATTTGGTACCGAAATATCTGGTTATGATTTATTAAATGATAATGAAGTTCCAGGAACTCCAGGATTACCAAGTTTTGTTAATCTAAGAAAAGAAGGTTACGAAATTTTGATTTTCTAATCCAACTCACTAACTGCCTTCTTATTTATGGGAAGGCAGTTTTTAATTCAAAGATCACAACAATCTCAAGTAACTAAAATGCTGTTTTTTTGCTTAATTTAGCATTCGTCGGCTATTTATTATCAAATTTTAAGTTTTAAATTATGCAAGAGGACTTTCAACACTATATGAACCAATGTCTGGTTTTGGCAAAAAAGGCTTTAGAAGAAGGTAATCCGCCAGTGGGTGCCATAATTGTACTGGAAGGAAAAGTAATTGGAACTGGCATTGAATCAGGAAAATCGACCGGTGATATTACCAATCACGCTGAAATAATGGCGGTTCGAGATGCCTTGAAAAATGGATATTCGGCACAACTTCATTTGGCACAGATGTTTACGACACACGAACCCTGCATTATGTGTTCTTATATGATTCGTCATCACAAAATAGCTGAAATCATTTACGGTACTGCTGTTCCTTATGTTGGTGGTTTTACTTCAAAATATAATGTTCTGACTGCAGAAGATGTTCCTAAATGGGGAGATAAACCAAAAGTTACTGGTGATGTTTGTGTTGAGGAATGTAACCATCTCAATACGCAATTTTTAGAATTACTAAACAAACTTTAATCATGTTATCTCAATCTGTATATACACTTGTTAACCAACAAAATGGAAATTTATCATTCAAAGTATTTGAGTTTGATAACAGTAGTTATTTTGATCATATTCAGCGCAATAATTATTTTACCTTAATTATTATTACTTCGGGAGAAGGCATTGCCAAAGTGGATCTCTGTGAATATGAATTTAAAGAAAATACGATGTTTGCTTTCTATCCGTATCAGCCTTTTATGCTGGCCTCGGAAGGGGCTTTAATGGGAATTTCTATTCAATTTCATCATGATTTTTTCTGTATTTATAGACATCATAAAGAAATAGCTTCTAACGGTATTCTTTTCAACAATATATACGAACAGCCTTTTATTTGGCTTGATGAAAGCAATAAAAAGACACTGCTCAACATTGTCGGAGAGATTGTGAATGAGTTAAAAATGGAAGCGCTGAGAAAAGATGAAGTTCTTGTTTCTTATTTGAAAATATTCTTAGTTCTTGCTACCAGAATAAAACTCGAACAGCAATCTATTTCAAATACTAATAATACTGATAAACAATTACTAATAGTTCAGCAATTAAGAAATGCTATTGAAGACAATTTCAGAACGAAACATTCTGCCAGTGAATATGCCGACATGCTTCATGTAACACCAGTTGTTTTGGCTCGTGCCGCAAAAAATCATTTTAATATGACACTTTCTGATCTGATAACGGAAAGAATTATTGTGGAAGCCAAAAGAGAATTGTACTTAACTGAAAAAACAGTCAAAGAAATTGCCTACGAACTTGGGTACGATGATGAATATTATTTCAGTAGAGTATTTAAAGGAAAAACCGATATATCTCCACAATTTTATAGAGATTCGATAGGTTTTAATAGAGGTGCATTATCATCGTGATCATTTATTTTTTTGAAACTGATAGATTCTAAGTTTAGAATTTAGACTAAAAAAAAGATCAAGCATTCTTAAACGTCTGATCTTTTTTTATTTTTTATAAAATGATAAAGGATTAATGGCCGTCAAATTCCCTCCTATTGTAAAAAGCTTCATCATCATTTTCAAAGCGAGATTCGTCATTCGGATAATAAGATCTCATAACTGCTTTTTCATAATTCCTGTCAAAATTCTGCTGTGTATTGTATCGACCTGTTTTTCTAAAAGTATCATATCCTATACTGTTAGCCATGACAATTTTAGTATCCTTATTAATGCTAACTGATCCAATTGGTATTATCAGATGACTGTCTCCATCTCGGTACATAAATTCTCTTCCATTTTCATTTGCTATCGTATCGTGAATCTCATTTTTACTGTCGTCTATAAGTGCTTTATCTACATTGACATCCAGATAAACAACACGTTGCATGTCTTTGTTTACCCACAGATTATCAATTTTCCCAATCGTGCGGTTGTCAGCGTCTACTATTTTCCATCCTCTTACATCAGAATAGTTGGAAGCTACTTTATAATCAGAAAGCTCATCTAGTCTGTATAAATTTCTATCTTTATTTTCCATGTTTTTTCTATTTAAATAATTGTACTTTTTCTTAAGCCACCCTTATAAGAATTAATTTGCTGTACTATCTACAGGTGTAACATTTTCGACCTCAATAGTGCTTTGGGTCTGTGTCTCATCATCTCTCAAAAAGAAATAGTATACAAACGCTGCAACTAATAATAATGCAACAATCCATGGCCAAATAGGCTTCTTTTTCTCAATTTTAATTTCTGCCATAACTTTATTTATTAATATGAGTATTTTAATTTCTATTAAAGGTACAAACGAGATTTTGTCGTAAAGTATTTAATTTCAGGCTTATGTTATACAATTCCCAGTTTACTAAAAAATCAGATTTCAAAATTTTCAGATTATAGAAGTGACCATTTAACATATGGAAAACAAATAAAAAAGGATCGGAATTTATTCCCGATCCTTAAACTGTATTACAAACAATTTTTATTTTTTAAAAAATCAATTTTCACTATTTTCTACCCTAGTAAATCTTCGAACTTGCTTTTTAAAACATCTTGATTCTGATGACCAAAGTAATGACCTAAAACAGTATAATTATCATCAAAAACGACAAATGAGGGAGTTCCTCTTAACTGATTGAGTGTAAAGGTCTCTGCTATTAAAGGTATTTGAGTATAATGTGCTTTTACTTTTTGAATTAAAAGCTGTTTCTCTGTTTCAGAAAAAGCTTTAAAATTTGGTATGTTCTTACACATTAATTCAATTTTATCTGAATTTATGAATGCCTCAGATGTAGTCATAGAATCAAAAGCTACCGGGAAATTTAATGTCTCCGGATACTTAGAAAGATTGTAATTGGAATGGTAATATTTTTTGGTTTCTCCTACCATCTCTCCATTATGCAGCAAAAGATTTAAGCTTTTTTCATTATTATACTCAAAATCTTCAAAAGCCGTTGCAACTCCAATAAAACCAACTTTTTCCTGAAATAAGTTATAAAGATTATTCGTTAAAGGAATTCCATATATGAAGCAACCTGGGCAATTTACCTGAAAAACAAAGGCCAAATTTACTTTCTTAAGTTCAAATTCTCCCTGTACTAATTCCTGAATATTGAGATGAAATTTTGACATCGTTCAAACAATAATTGTTACTACTCATTTTTTAAAAGCTTTATCACTTTTATTAGATACAAAATTAATTAAGAACACTAATTTGATAATAGTCCAGTTTTTATAATAATTCAGATTATCTGGTTTTATAATACTATAAGAGCTTAAAAAAACAGCAGCAATAATTGCTGCTGTTTTTTTACAATAACTAATTTATTATTTTTTAGTCAATTGTATTTGGTAAGTGAAAGTTGTTGGCTTTGCATAAACCATAAACTGCTCTAAAGGTCTTGGACCACATCCATTTGAGCCTACTCCTAAAGTTTTATGACTTACACACAATACCGTTCCTTTACTTTGCGGAAGGTCAATTTTATACTCTACTGGATCCATTTCTTCGTCGCTATAAGGTAACGCAGAAACCTGCATCAAGTCGTCAACCTTTTTTACGGTTATTCCTGCTCCATTTTCAGCATTTAGATTTGCCCATCTTACATCTTCATGATTTCCACATTCCATTGGTTTTTCATAAGGAGTTAACTGATTTGCAACCGTACTTGCATAATGACCAACATCAAAACCGCTTTTACGATCCGCATAATTCTCCATTGGACCACGACCTAAATAATCAAACTGATTGATATTTTTATTTAAAAACATACGAACTCCAATTCTGGCTAAAATAAGTTTAGGCTCACTAAAACCAACCTCATTTACAGCAGTTATTAGTCCGTTTCCGTCAATAGTGTAAATTATTTTGTGTTGTACTTTAAAATTCTCTTTTCCTGTTCCTGTCAGACTTGTCGCAATTTCAATTACATCTGAAGAAACTTTTCTACTTTTTGCCTCATTAACAACCCAAGAAATGTTCTTTAAACCATATTTTTCCCAATCACGATACGCCCACATATCATCAGTTTGGTGTGGTGCACGCCATAAATGAAGCATTGGCCCGCCATTTTCCTGCAGTACATTTTCTCCGTTTTTCTCTAATTTGGTAAAAGTCCCTTTTGTTTTATCAAAATCAATACTAAAGTCTGAACCTTTTATAACAATATTAGTTTTTGATTCTTTTAAAGTTAAGTTGCTTCCTTTCAATTCCTTCTTTGTTTCAGCTATTGGCGTACCTAATTCAAACTGTTGTGATGCTACTTCGAACCCTTTCTTCGCCCAGTTCTGATCTTCTCCCAAATAAAATGAAACTCTCACAAAATATTCTGCACCTGCTTTTGGAGCGAGAGTAAAGGGAATCTTTACTTCTTTTTCAGCACCCGGGTATATGGTTCCAACCAATAAATCGCCAGAAGACAAAGGCAAACCGTTTTCGGTTAACTCCCATTTAGCCGTTAAACCTTGAAGATTCAGAAACTGATAACGGTTTTTAATGGTTACAAAACCATTTTTGATGTCTTTGTCTCGAATCGTAATCCATTGATAAGCATGTTTTAATTCTGGAAAATGCGGTTTCGGAGATCTGTCTGAGAATACAACACCTTTATGAATAAAATAATGATCATTTGGAAATTCACCAAATCCACCACCAAAAGCCGTTATACGATGTTTAGGATCACGATTGTTGTAAATTCCCTGGTCCTGCCACTCCCAAATAGCACCACCAAGCAATTCCGGATATTTATCAAACATTTCATTGTACAGATCAACAGAGCCCATAGAATTGAACATGGCATGTGCATATTCACACAAATAAAAAGGCTTTGTCAGTTTAGCATCTTTTGCATGTTCTACCATTGGCGCAATCTGAGTATACATTTGACTGTCTATATCAGCAGGATTTTTTTCACCAATACCAAATCCTTCATAATGCGTCGGACGGTCGGGATCAATTGCTTTTATGGCTGCTAATGCTGCTCTAAAGTTCGTTCCGCCTGTACCGTTTTCATTACCCAAAGACCAAATTAAAACAGAAGGATGGTTTTTGAAACTTTGTACATTCGCCACATTACGATCAACAATTGCCGCTTTGATTGTCGGTACTTCATTAAACTGATTTTGCTCTTCGTGACATTCTACATTAGCTTCTGCTACTAAATAAATTCCGTATTCATCACAAAGCTCATACCATCTCGGATCGTCAGAATAATGGCTGGTACGAACGTGATTACTGTTTGTTTGTTTAATTAACGTGATATCCTTTATCATCTCTTCCTCTGTCACGGCGTGACCATCATCTGGGAAATTTTCGTGACGATTTACCCCTTTCAATTTAATTGGAACTCCGTTTACAGTAAACAAGCGCCCTTTGATTTCAATTTCTCTAAAACCTGTTCTTGAAGATAAGGTTTCTATCGTATTTTTTCCATCATTTAAGTTCAATACCGTTGTATATAAATTTGGTGTTTCAGCCGTCCATTTTTTAGGATTGCTTACGCGAAAGTTCAAATCTATGGTTACTTCCTGACCTGGTTTTAAAGCCGGAATCATCTTTTTGCCTGATGCTCCATCTACAGGAATTGTGCCTTCGTATAAAGAAGCCGTAAGTTCCTGAGGTTTTGTGGCTTTAGTTCCGTAATTTTTAATTTTTGCAGAAACAATCAACTCAGCATCTCTAAATTGATCATCCAAGTTCGTTTTGATAAAATAATCACGAATATGTACTTGCGGAGCGCTCCATAAAGTTACATTTCTGAAGATCCCGCTTAATCGCCACATATCTTGATTTTCCAAATAACTTCCGCTTGTAAAACGGTAAACCTCTACTGCTACAGTATTTTTTCCTGGTTTCACATATTTAGTCAAATCAAATTCAGCTGCGTTACGGCTGTTTACACTATAACCTACTTTTTGCCCATTTATCCAGATAAAGAACCCGGCATCTACTCCATCAAATGTGATAAAAATACGACGGTCTTTCCAATTTTCGGGAAGTGTAAAATCTCGTCTGTAACTCCCAACTGGATTTCTTTCTGTAAAATTGGTATATTTCTCAGATGGAGTTCCCATTACGTGCGGAAAATCCTTTTTGAAAATATATGTAAAGTTGCTGTAGTTTGGTGTTCCATAACCTTCCACCTGCCAATTTGAAGGCACTTTTATTTCTTTCCAGCTACTTACATCATAATCCATTTTATAAAAATCAACCGGACGCTTTTGTGGCCAGTCTACCCAATTGAATTTCCACATTCCATTTAAACTTTTACTAAATGTTGAGGCATGCCTGTTTAAAGCTAAAGCTTCTGTTAATGAAGCATATGGCATTAAAGTCGCATGTGCAGCTTCTTTATTAATTCCGATATTTTCAGGATCTTCAATTTCTTTTGGGACTTTGACCGTATCCTGAACGGAAAGATTCTGATTTGTTTTTTGAAAAGCAAAACAGGGATTTTGAATTAATGCCAGCATTGAAAATAATCCAATTTGGGCAATTTGTTTTTTTAATAATTGCTGCATCATAATGTTGGTGTTGTAATTTGATTTTTTAATGGTTTGTAAAATCAATGTGCACTTACTATTTTCTGTAAAGCTTATAAGATTTCAAATTTCATAAAAATAGCCCTGCAAAATGCAATTATACAAACTTAATAAAACGTTTTAGTAAAATAAAACCAATTATGTATTTGTCATTATTTTTGTCATTTAATTAAACATTATATTTAAAATTATATTTTATAAAAACAATTCACATCAAAAACACTTAGAAACCATCTTATTATCAAAAATTAAAAATGGCAGTCTAAAAAACTTAAAATAAAACATACTTAAGTACAAAATTTTTATGTCATTAAACTTTAAAAAGTTAAAAGCCAGGAGATGTTTTTTTTATTAATAAAAGAAGTCACACGGCATAAGAAAATCTCTAATTTAGAAACGATCTTTCACAAAAAGAAATAAAAAAAGCTCCCAATTATGAGAGCTTAGAATATTTTATAATGTTGCATGTTTATTTAATCCTGTTCGAAAACTTTACCCAAATGTTCCTCCATAACAAAATAAGGATCATCTTTATGAGTCATGGATTTTATATGAATTAAACTGGTTTTTACTCATCATTCTGAGCATTTGTCTTCTCTCGCATTTTACAATTTTACTATTCTCTTCTCTTTGGCCTGTCGTAAAAGCACTTCTTCCATGTGCACACAAATGATTATTGACAAAAACAACATCACCAGAATCAGGTATGTATTCACTGTTTATCAATTCTTTAGCTTCGTTCAAAAATTCTGTTAGATTGTAAAGTGCTTCAGAAGCAAAAATCAAAAGTCGTAGAAGCCTCCACTTTTTATGTACTATTTAGATATTATTAATAGATAATTTCATACTTTTGAATTTTTATTTATTCTAAATAAGAATAGTTTTTTTTAATCCTAACTATATTTCATGAAGCTTAAATTAGTATTGCTCTTTGTATTCTCGACAACATTTTTAATGGCACAAAATACCCTCTCTGGTAAAATAAATGATCCGCAAGGAAATCCGTTGGCAGGCGTTAACATTTTACTTTCGGGCACTCCAATAAGTACAAAAACCAATGCTGATGGATTCTATCAAATAGAAAATCTTAAAAATGGACATTACGTACTTGAAGTGAGTTTAGATGGATATAGTTCAAAAAAGCATACAATTGATTTGGAAAATTCTTCCAAAATTTCAGTCACTATAACTTTAGAAAAGGGAGACAAAACAACTAAAGAAGCAGAGAATTTAAATGATGTAGTGGTAAAAAGCATATCTGAAAAACGAAAAAAAGAGCAGACAGCACAAGCTGTTTCTGTCATAGAAATGAAGGAAGCGAAATTCAAAACCACTGATTTAGGCGAAGTTTTGGCACAAACGCAAGGCATAAGCGTTCGCCGAAGTGGTGGCTTGGGTTCGAGAACCAATTTTTCGATGAATGGATTAACTGGTAACCAAATCCGATTTTTCTTAGAAGGAATTCCGTTGGAATATCACGGTTATTCTTTTGGAGTTTCTACGGTTCCAGTCAATTTAATTGATCGTGTTGAGGTCTATAAAGGTGTAGTTCCTATCGAATTTGGTGTCGATGCACTTGGTGGTGCTGTCAATCTGATTACTCCAAAAATCAAATCGGGCTTTAGTGGATCTTTTTCAGCTCAGGCAGGATCTTTTGGAACTTACAGAACTTCATTAATACTTAATAATTATAACGAAAAGACGGGATTTTTTATAAAAGGAAGCGGATTCTACGATACATCTCAAAACAACTATAAAGTTGATGTTGATGTGGCTGATGATGCCGGTAAGATAAAAAAAGTTACGGTACCCAGATTTCATGATGCCTACAAAGGTTATGGTGTACAGTTAATTACAGGTTTAAAAGACAGAAGCTGGGCAAAAGAATTGAGCATCGAAGGATTTTATACGGATTATACAAAAGAGATTCAGCACAATCAATTAATGGTTGGAGTTCCCTATGGAGAAGTGATGACTTATAGAAAATCAGCTGGATCTGTCCTTACCTATCGTAATAATTTTGGTGAAAACATTATGCTGGATATTATTTCGGGATACAATTACAGAGAACGTCAATTTACAGATGTATCTGACTATGTATACAATTGGTATGGCGAGCGTATTGAAGGTTCTGCAGGAAATGTTAGAGGAGAGATTTCAGAATCTACTGGCCCTAGTGATACTTATACTTGGAATAATGATGTTTTTTCGCGCTTGAAAGCTTCATGGAAAATCAACAATCAGTATGCGGTGAGTTTTTCTTCGGCACCCACCTACTCCAAACAAACAGGAGACGACAGACTTATCAATGGTTATGATCCAGCAACTGCCGTACGAGATTATTTTACTTGGGTAAACGGAGCAGACTTTAAAATAAATGCCCTAAATGAAAAGTTAGAAGATGTTTTTTTTATTAAAAATTATTGGCAAAAAATTAGCTCAGAAGAAAAAATTCCTTCCAATAATTCTGTAATAAGAGAAAATCGAAATGCAAATTATTTTGGTTTCGGAAATGGATTCCGTTTTAAATTCAATCAGCAATTTGCAACAAGATTAACTTACGAATATGCTACGCGTTTGCCTCAAACAGATGAACTTTTCGGAGATGGTCAATTTATACAAGGAAATTTAAATTTAAAACCTGAACGAAGTCATAACGTCAATTTTGAGCTTTTTTTCACATCAAAAACAAATTTTGAAAAGAGCAGCTGGCAGGCTCAAACGAATTTATTTTTAAGAAAAATAGACAATCAAATCTTATTTGTTCCTAGTGTAGACCGCAATAATATTTATCAGAATGTATTTGCCGCTACTTCTAAAGGAATTGAGGTTTCCGGGAGCTGGACTTCTAAAAATGATAAGCTTTCCTTTCATGCAAACAGTACCTACCAACATTTTTACAATGATTCAAATGAAGGAATATTTGCAGCCTACAAAGGGGATCGCGTTCCGAATCAGCCTTACTTTTTCGCTAACGGAGGTGTTAATTATTCTTTTCACAATATCAGCGGAAAACCTGATAAATTATCTCTCTTTCTGGATGCAAGATATGTATACGAATTCTTTAGAAGTTGGGAAAGTGCTTCTGTAAATCCATTTGTTATTCCGAGTCAACAGACTTTCGATTTTGGGACAACTTATCATAACAATCTAAATGGAGTTAAATATGCTCTAACAGCAGAAATACAAAACTTAACGAACGAAAAAAACTATGACTTTTTTGGTGTACAAAAACCAGGAAGATCTTTCAATATCAAATTAGTAACTCAATTTTAATTATAATTAAATAACCAATAGGTATGAAAACAATTCGATTTTTTAAAAAACATGCTGCATTAGCCATAATCTGTTCTGCATTAGCATTAACATCTTGTAGTTCAGATGATTCCAAAACAGATGAAGGCCAAGGAAACAATCCTACCGTTATAGCGTCAGTTCGAGTAAATACTCCATCAGGAAGAGTTTTTTATTTAGGAGCTTATGATAAATTCCCTGCCACACTTGATTATAAGACCATGACTGAGATAGGTCCTGGTGCAACCATATATTCTTATGGAGAACATCCGTATGTTTGGAACGGAACAGCTTCAACTTTAACAAAGTACAATGTAAGCAATGATATGAAAATTTCTAGCGCAGATGCTTTAAGTCTTGCTGGTACAGGAGTTAGCGGTACTTTCGGACCTCCTGCATTTGTATCAGAAACAGAAGCGTACTTTTTCGTTTTAAATGATGGAAAAATCATCAAGTTTAATCCAACAACGATGACAATCACAGAAACTATAACAGTTACTCCTCTTCCATTAAGCAACGACCCTGCTGTAAAAACATCTACTTACAGTAGTTATGTTACTTCTGCAAAAAAAATTATTCTTCCTGTGGGAGCTGTACCAACAGATTATAATAAATTTCCACAATATGCTCAAATTGCAGTTTTTGACATAGCATCAAAATCAGTTACTTATGTTAAAGATACACGTATGTCAATGGGGTATTTTACCTTTGCAAAAGGTAATGACGGTACTTTGTATTACAGATCATCTCGTGAAACTGCGCTTTCATTAGATTATAGTACCGTTACAGGTAACCCACCAACAGGAGGATTATTAAAGGTAAATCCTAATGGAACATTCGACCCTAACTTTTTTGTAGATCTAAAAGCTGCTATAAATGCACACTCAGTAAATGTTGTACCTTATGTTCACGGAGATAAAGCTCTTGCTCAATACTTAGATAACACTTTTACTCCACCTGCAAAACCTGCTGATTGGTACAATGCGCCAACTAAATATGCACTTGTAGATTTAAAAACTTTAAAAGTAGAACCATTTAATTCGTTTGTACAATACGGAACAGTATATTCAGTAGGAACAATTGACGGTGTCGAATATTATGGAAACATACCAACTGACAATAATAACTTTAAATACAGACTTCTAAAACAAAATGGAGCTGCTGATTTTGAAGCCATTTCTGAAGCTCTTGGCGGAAGTTTAATTTTTGTTGGAAGATTAAGATAAAACTACTTCCTTTATTTATAAATAAGGGAATTTAATTTAAATAAAAAAGAGGAATCTATCCCAATAGGATTCCTCTTTTTTATACAAGATCTGACAGCTATTTTTTTAAGGTACTAAAACTGCGCGTCCTTTTATTTTGCCTTGTCTCATTTTTTCATAAACTTCATTAGCATCATCAAGTTTATGTTTCTCTATTTCTATATGAATTTTCTTTTGTCTTGCCAAACCTACAACCTCCATCAGTTCTGTTCTTGAACCCCAGTACGGATTTGTCATGCTTACTCCAAATGGAAGACCATTCATACTATACTGATAGTTTCCTCCTCCAAGCCCCACAATGGTTAAATCTCCATCCAGACTTACAACCTTTGTTCCTAAATCTATCGTAGAAGTAGCGCCTACGAAATCTATTACAACTCTTGCTTTCTTAATTCCGGTAATATTTTGAATTTGTTCTGCTGCATTAGCATCTTTCGAATTGACAGTGAAATCGGCTCCCAATTCTTTTGCAAAGGCAAGTTTTTCTTCTGTAACATCACAGGCAATGATCGCTGCTCCACTGATTTCTCTCAAGATTTGCAATGCCACGTGCCCTAATCCACCTACACCGATTACAACCACAAATTCATCAGGCATTAATTTGTCCAAAGAACGTTTTATAGCCGAATAAGGTGTAAGAGCCGCATCGGTTAAAGGCGCTGCAATAACGGGATCAAGATCAAAAATTGGAACCAAAAGTCTTGAAGATGGAACCAGCATATAATCTGCCATTCCGCCATCTAATCCAAGTCCTCCTCCATAAGCCTGTTCGGACTGATGATCGCAGTAATTTTCTTTTGATTGTTGGCAAGGTTTACAATGTCCGCATCCCCAAGGTCCGTAAACCAGAACTGCATCACCTTTTTTATATCCTTTTACATTTTCGCCAATTTCTTCTACCCATCCGGCATTTTCATGTCCTAGAGTAAAAACCGTTCCCACTACTGTTCCTTCATCAATAATATGCAAATCTGAATGACAAACACCTGCCCCACCAATCTTTAATAAAACTTCATCACCCTTTGGAACTGGTCTCTCTATATCGTTAACAACACGGACATCTTTGTGCCCAAAAAAACGTACTGCTTTCATAAAATAAACTTTTGAATTACTATTCACTAATTTACGACATGTCTCTTGTAAACACGGCAAGTATTGAGTTAAGTTTATCCTAATTATAGTTTATTTTAAATTCTGGGATAGAATAATGCTGTAGAAATTACGGAAGGAGTTTTAATCTCCTTTATAAAGAAATCAATCCATAAGTCCCTATTATTTACAATAAAAAAAACTCCCTAAAACTTAGGGAGTTCTTCGGCAGCCGGCGGGTGCCTGAAATGGTATGCGGTAACTAACTAAATCATTGAACAGAACCTTCAGACGAACCCCGCCGGTCCCCTGTTTTTTTTCTGATTGATATCTAGTATCGTTACCCTTTATAAAATCAAAATTAGTACAATAAAAACCCAAATACTTATAGAATATTCCGATAAGATTACAGGATTCTAAGCTTTTACAGACTCCATATAAATATTATGTTTGAATACTAAAAGATGTATAAATCACTTTCATGAAAAAGGAATAGTCGCTTCTAAAAATAATAACGAGGCAATAAACTGACTTTCAAAACAATGAGACAAAATACATCAGAAAGCCTTTATCCATAAGGTCTAAACGCACTTAACACCTTGCCTTATGTGTGATTTTTATCTAATTTTGCATTATGAATTACGAAGATATTAAACGCCATTTTGAAAATAATCCTCCACCGAAAGAAGTACAATGGACCGCTTGGGCCAACATCACCGACACAAAGTTATTTTTGAGGAGTTGTTATATCGGTATTATCAATTTTAACGGACCTGCTGACCGCTGTCCGGCGTGGTGGCATCTAAGAGATTTTTATATTCTGATGAAAAAAAATGCTAATTTGCAAGCAGTTCCAGAAGAAACTGTGGAAGAAAATAGTATTGAAACTATTTCTGAAACAACGAGTTCCGAAGAAATTCCTGCCGAATCAGAAGTAGCTGTTTCAAATTAATCTTTTATAATTACCTAGTTTATTTAAATGCAATTGCCCTGAACTTGATATCTCAGAGCAATTGTATTAAACTGTATCTATCTTTTTACATACCAGTAGAAATTCCGCTTTATCTCTTGAAGCTGTATTCCAATCGATTGCCATTATTTCATGCAGAAGTTCTTTAAGTTCCTGAAAAGAGCCCGGTTTTACTGCATAATAATCAGCTCCTAATTTATAAGAAAGCTCGATATGCAGTAAACTACTGCTGGTAGAAAACATAATTATTTTTGTTCCGTTAAAAAAATGTTCGCCGGTTCTTATTTCTTTCAAGCATTCAAAACCATTTTTGCACGGCATATTGATATCCAAAAATATGATTTCAGGTTGATCCCAAGCTGTGTTGTGAAGATTATTTAAAAGCTGTTGTCCATCTTCGGATACTTTGACGGCAATCTCAGGATGGAGTTCTCTGAGAGCATCCAGAAATAAAATTCTATCATCTTCATCATCCTCTGCCAGATAAATAATTTTACGGGAGTTCTGTTCTTGTAACATAGCTTAAAAAATTATGCAGTTAGAAAAAAATTTAAAAATCCGCAAAAATTTATATCAGGAGGAAATATAAGCTTTTGTAAAACTTCTAACATTAGAGGTTTATGTCTGAAGTAGTTATATTTTATAAATGTAAGAATTTTTTCTTATTTAAACATAAAAAACACAGATAATATTACGAAAAGCAAAAAAAACAATTTCACTTTCAATGTCTTGGAGATGATATTATCCTTATTTATTACTTAAAATACAACAGATTTACATTTAATTCCTCGTTCAAAAACTGCTCTTAAATTTATACGATTGGCATAAAAAATCCTGTAAAAGTTTTACAGGATTTTAAAATTATAACTAACATATTAACACTAAAAACTATTTTCCATAATTTTTATTTTGAAAATTCAACCTTGTTTAGTTTTTTCCAGCTTCCACGTGTGAAATCAGGAATTTCTACCGGTGCTGAATTATTGTCTAAAGAAATCTCTGTCAACGGACTCAAACAAGACCATTCTGCCAAATCATAAACATCCATATCAAGCGGAAGCCCTTTTTGAATACAATAAAACATACGGTAATCCATAATAAAATCCATACCGCCGTGACCACCAACTTTCTTTGCCATCTCTTCAATATCTTTTACAATTGGATTTTTATATTTCTCCATCAAAAGTTTTTTCACATCTTCAGAAACAAATTCCTCAGCATTTAAATTCTGATAGTTTTTAGCAATTTCTGCTCCAGCTTCTTTTGCATCAATGGCGTAACCTTCAACAGGGTATTTATTAGCAAAACCTTTTGTGCCAGATAACTGATACATTCTGCTATAAGGTCTTGGACTTGTAACATCATGCTGAATCTGAATTGTTTTGCCCATTTCCGTACGAATCATCGTCATGGTATGGTCACCGTTTCTAAAATCTGTTACCACTTCTCCTGTTTTTTCTTTTATAAAAGCAGGATTACCAACAGCTTTTGTATCCATCGAAACCAAGAAATTCATTTTATCTCCTCTATGAATATTCAAAGCCAAACAAGCTGGCCCCATTCCGTGAGTTGGATAAATATCACCTCTGTGTTTACGGTTATAATCCATACGCCAGTTGTTCCAATATTCTCCCCAATACGGCTGAAGTCCATGAATATAAGAACCTTCTGCATGAAGAATTTCTCCAAATAAACCTTGTTGCGCCATATTTAATGTAGTCAATTCAAAGAAATCATACACGCAATTCTCCAGCATCATACAATGTTTTCTAGTCTTTTCAGAAGTATCAATAATATCCCAGATTTCTTTCATAGTTAAAGCTCCTGGAACTTCTACAGCAACGTGTTTACCATCGTTCATAGCTTGTACAGCAATATTTGCGTGATGTTTCCAATCTGTAACAATATACACTAAATCTACATTACTCAATTTTGTAACTTGTTTCCAGCCATCTTCTCCAAAAAATTCCTGCGCTTTTGGCTTTCCATGTTTTACTAAAGTATCATTAGCCGCTTTTGTTCTTTCTTCGAGCATATCGCAAAGTGCTACGATTTCTACTCCAGGAATATGCGTTATTCTTTCTACCGCTCCTGTACCACGCATTCCTAAACCAATAATTCCTACATGAACGACAGGAATTGCTGGTGTAGCCAAACGCAATACATCGGTTTGCCCTTTAGCTCTTTTTGGAGCTTTTGTTTTGATAAGTTGAGCAGATACATCGCAAACTTTTAACAGCAAAAATGCTATCAGTAAAATTTTAAAACTTGAACTTTTCATTTTTTTTTATTTAATGGTAATAATAGATTTAGACGTTTCGGTTGTAATTTGTTTTTCTTACACTTTTATGTAAGTTTTGTTTTTATGCATGTACCAAAGTATGAAATATAGAATTCCAAAACCTATCAGATCGCAAAAGGCATCATAATAAGCACCTGTAAACTGTTCGAAACCAAAAACTAATTGTTTGGCAATCAAAGAGAAATTGAGAACATGAGAACCTACATAGGCCGCAATGGCATTTACACCAATTACCCTAAACGGATAGGCCCATTTTGTATATCCTTTTACATCGATAATCCAGTAAAACAAGGCTAATAAAACAAAACTTATTCCTGACGAAAACAATACAAAAGAACTCGTCCATATTTTTTTTATAATCGGATGCCAGATTCCTATAATCAAAGAAAGTGAAAATGCGATTACTCCAACTAAAGCAAGATACAATGCAATCTTTGGTCTTGGTAACGAAGACAAAAGCAATTCTCCCGCAAACAATCCAGATAATGTTGTTGCTGTAAATCCTAATCCTGTTAGCAACCATGAATATTGCGTCTGATCATAAAAATGTCCAAAAACTTGTTGATCAATATAAATGGGAAGATTTTTATTGGGAAGCAATTCAAAATGATGTCCAAAAAAGTTAGGAACAGCTAATAATACTGCATACAGAACAAGGCAAAAAATAAAAAACATATATCTACCTTTTTTTGATAAGTTGAGATACGCAAAACAAGAAAACAGATACCCGACTGCAATAGCCTGCAAGGTATTGCTGAATATATGAAACTTTGTACTATCCAAAAACAATAGATTTCCTTGAACAATCCATCCTAAAATAAACAGAATTACAAATCGTCTAAAAATATGTACATACAAACTACGGTCTGATCCTGAATTTCTTTTTCCTAATGAAAACGGAACTACAACTCCTACAACAAAAAGAAATAATGGCATAATCACATCATAAATATGAAATCCTAACCATTCTGGATGTTCGAATTGATCGGCCAGTGTTTTTGTAAAATCGGTTTTAGCCGCAACATTCAAATTATAAAAGAATCGATCAGCAACGATAATCATCAATAAATCGAATCCTCGCAGCACATCAACAGACAGTAATCGATTATTTAGAATACTTTTATCCATATTGTCTTTATTCTTTTTAGTATTAATAATGCACTTGTTTCTTCATGATGAAATCCAAAACAGTGGATTATCTAAAATATATTAAATCGATAGCTTGTGCCATTTGACATGAAATTATAACTTCAAAAAACGTTTAGTGTAAATGGCACAATTGATCGGGCTATCGATGGCAAACTATAATTCTAATGTAGAAAATTTAGGTGCTTCTGGAAAGTTGGCAACTGCAGCCCAGCCAGAAGTCATTTCGGTAATGGCAATACCGATCGATTTTCCTAAAGTTCCTAATTGTGATTTCGGAATACTAAATTCTATTGCATTCGTTGTAGCATTCAGACTTACGATTCCAGACGCTGTTAAATTTGCTCCAGAACCTGCGATAGGATTCCAGCCCCATCCTCCATTTGGATCGGTATGGTTATAAAATGCTCCCCAGCCATTTGTTACGACAGGACCTTCAAACAAAAATTCTGCTCCTGAACCCTGAGCCCAATTGGCATGTAAAAAACCTGTTTGTGTATTTCCATCTGTATTGATAAACATATCTACCAATTCCATCTGCATTTTCTTGTTACCTTCTAGATACACATTTACATTTGGACCGCCTGCCCAAATTTTTATTTTCTGGATAGAACCATTTCCAGAGGTATTTTGATCGGTTACTGCAACGTCATCCCAATCAGCAAATTTTCCATCGATCTTAATATCAATAATTATGATTTTTGGTGCTGTAATCACTTTTGTAATAAAAGATTCCTCTCCTGCCTCATTGGTTACGGTCAAAGAAACTCTGATCTCTCCTCCTATTTTATAGGTATAAACAGGGTCTTTTTCATTAGATAAATAATATAAATCTCCAAAATCCCATCTGTATTTTGTGGCATTTGTGGATAAATTGGTGAAAGTAAAAGTGCTTCCGTCATTTGTAAATGAGAAATCTGCAACTGGTTTGGTAGCCGAATCAGAAGAAGAACTATCGCTAGAACAAGCTGTCAGCAAGAAAAAAGCGACTAGCATTGTTGCATACTTGGTTAATTTTATTTTTTTCATGGTTTTTTAATTTAAATGTTTCAATAACTATTTAATGATAACCGTTTGAGATAATTTATTGAATCCCGTTGTAGCTTCCCACACACCAGTATTAGCAAAGCGAATGCAATAATCAGGTCTGTCTGCTAGTTTAGAAGAACTGTCTTCTACTTTAAGAAGCAATTCGTATGTTCCGGCAGGAATCTCCGATAAACTCACAGATTCTTTTAGAGTAAAAGCTACCTTAGGCACAACTTTTCTAACATCGAAAGCTAATTTTTTCTTGTAAACAGTTCCGTTGGCAGTAGATCTCAAAATTAAATACGCATTTTTAGAATTATAAACTGGTGCAAAACCACCATTAGTTATAAGTGCATTTAATTCTAAAGTTCCATTTACAGCAGCTTGTTTTGTAATGTTTGAAGATGCCAATGCAAGTCTGTACCCCAACTTTCTTTCAAAATCTGTAAAGCAATTATTATTTCGCCATTCCTGTAAAACTGGGCCGTAATAATCTAAATTAAGGTAAGTCCATTTTAAAAGTGTCATTTCTTGTTCTGCAATACTGCAGCTTGCAATTGGCACATTGGTTGGCGGACAAGTTTCTCCTCCAGTTGGGACAAAAAGGGCTTCATTGCTTATATATGTTTTTTCGGCAGTTACATTTACATAAGTTCCGTAATCGTCAATACTCGCCATAAAACAATCGTTATGAAAACCTAGACGTGCCGTATTTGTGGTTCCATAACCAACTGTAGCATCCATTGGTGTTGTGGTTGCCATAAAATCTTGTTTGATTTTTGGAGTTCTTACCTGTATTTTGATTTCTTTTGGAAAAGACTCCAACAATTTATTTAAAATTATTTTCTTGTTGGCCTCTGTAGTCAATTGATTGGTCGTATAATACCATTCTCCCCAAGCTCCTACAAAACCTGCCTGAACAAAAGCGATTACATCTTTATTCTCTTCTAAAATAGGCTTAAGCTGATCTAAATGTCCAGAAATAACAGCTACAGAAGCATCTGTACCATCTTGCGCATCTGTATAGGCAAAACGCAAAACACATTTTAGACCCGACTCTCTCAAACGAGTAAAGTCGGTTTTGATAAGATCTAATTGCGCCTGACTTAAAGCCGAGGTTTTGAATTTTTCCAAATAATACAAACGAAGAATTAAACTTACGTTTTCTTTTTTCAGATTCGTTAAAGAAGCCGTCGTCATAGCAGCACCTTCCGAATTTACTTGCCAGGTGTGCATAAATCCACGTTCCGGATTGGTAAAAACCTCGTTGGAAGCACTATAATTTACAGTTTCTCCAGCACCCGTAGTTCCGCCTTTATTTTCTCCCCCATCGCTCTGACAACTTGAGGCGAGATTAATAAAAAGACAAAATAATATTAATAGCTGTTTCATATTTTTATAATTAAATTATCTGTTTAATCAATATAAGTTCTTCTTAAAAAGAAATTAATTATATCCTTGATTCTGAATGAATTTTCCTTTTCCTTCACTTATTCTTGCTAAAGAGAAAGGGAATAATGCTTTATACGGCGCACTCTGACTTGCTGCTCCGTTTAAGGCAAGGGCATGTTCTGTAAATTTACCGTGTCTGATAAGATCAGAACGGTATTGTCCATTTTCACACCAGTATTCATGAGATCTTTCTACCAAAATCATATTGTTGAAACTTGCCAGTGTGTTATAATTAGCCAATTGTATTTCGCTGATTTTGGCTCTTCTTCGCACAATGTTCACCAAATCAATAGCTTCTTGTGTTGGAGTTCCTGTTTTATTTACAATTGCCTCTGCTTTAGACAACAATACATCAGGATAACGATAAACTATAATATCAACCGTTGTTAAAGCTGTTGTTCTGGCAGCATCTGGATCAATTTTTAACGGAATTGGTCCTAACTGCATGTAATTTGCCGGATTCTGTCTGTTGTAGGTTACACCATCAGTTCCTGTAAATTCTGCGATAAGCGCTTCTTTACGAATATCAGTTGCTTCAAAAGTATCGTAGAAAAACCATGAACTTTGAATTGTTCCATAACCGCCGCGTCCTGGAAAGTTCGCCGGTAAAACCATTAATTGCCATTGGTTTTCGCTTGTTCCTGCGTAATCTGCAGGAACTGCCCAAATTACTTCTTTACTTTCTGTTGGCGCTTTAATATCCCACAAACCTGCATAATCATCTTCCAATCCGTAATAATTCAAGGCAATAATAGCATTTGCCTGTTCTTCTACTTCTGCCCATCTTTTTTCATGAAGATATAAACGGATCAAAATCATTCTTGCCAATCCGTTACTGAATCTTCCATAGGCCGTTTCAGCCGGAGATTTTAAATCTGCTGCAGCATCTTTTAAATCATTTTCAATAAAACTTACCATTTCTGCATTTGAAAGTCTTGCCAGAGGTTCTTCTTTCAACGGATTTTGAAGCACATCTAGAGGCGCTACTACAAGCGGTCCGTACATATCAAAAAGTTCGTAAGCCAATAATCCTCTTGCACATTTTATTTCAGCTACAGCTTGTTTTTTAATCAATTCATTTACTTTAGATTTCTCGATTCTGTCGATACTCAAAGTCATACCACTGATCTTATTGTAAAAAGTATCGTAGAAACGGGTAACCGCTGTCGAAGTAGCTTTATAACTGTGCAAAGAAGCTTCTTGCTGAACTCCGTAAGGTCCTTGAAGAATTTCTGTTGTCGCATCAAGCATAAACATCAAGCCATTTTCTGAAGTGGTGTGAATTCCATTTCCATAAGAACCTCTAAGCGGATAATAGGCCGATGCAACAATAGCCTGAATGTCAGCCTCTGAACTTGGAAATATGCTTGGATTAATTTCATCATAATTGATCGACTCTAAATCTTCACTACATCCTGAAAAAACAAGTAGTAGTAAAACTATTGCGTAATTTTTTAAATTTCTCATCTCTTTTTTATTAAAATTTAAGATCAATTCCTACTGTGTATGTTCTTACATTCGGATATGCAGCTGCATAACCGTCTGTTTCAGGATCTATACCCTTGTATTTTGTAATGGTAAAAAGATTTTGTCCGTCTAATCTTAACGCCGCTCCCTGCATGTACTTTCCGAACCATTTTTTTGGAAAATTGTAGCTCAACGAAAGGCTTTGTAATCGAACAAAAGAAGCATCTTGCATAAAAAAGTTTCCAGAACCGTATTGTGTATATCCAAAATGAGAACCTGGTCTTGTATTGGTCGGATTATCCGGTGTCCATCTGTTGTATACATTTCTAACTGCATTTCTTCCGTTTTGTGCTACACCTACCGCCGTTACTCCATACGTAAAATCGGTCTGATCGATTATTTTTCTTCCAAACATTCCATTAAATTGAAAATTCAATTGGAAGTTTTTCCATGTAATTGTATTCGCTAATCCGGCAACAAAATCTGGATCTGCAGAACCTAATAAAACAGTATCTGCTTCATCAATTTTTCCGTCTGGTGCTCCTGTTCTTAAAAACACACCATTTTCATCGGTTACTGGGTTTCCAGCAGCATCTCTCACAAATCCGTTAAGATCTTTAATTTTTATTTGTCCAGGATATAAATCTGGCTGTGCCGGAACAATCTCTCCTGTTTGCATTACACCATCAGCAATTTGCATGTATTGTGCACGAACCGGATCATTATAGCTTTCGTAAACTGATGGTTTCCAGTCTGGTGCTCTTTCTTTCCATTTGGTCTTAAATTGAGAGTATGTAAAAGTACTTACCCATTTAAAGTTCGGAATATCAACGTTTACAGTACTTACAGTAAGCTCTAAACCTTTACTTTGCGTACTTCCAATGTTTGCCCAAACAGTATTAATTTCCTGATAACTGTTAATTGGTTTTAAAGTCAATAAATCTGAAACCACTCTGTCGTAAATCTCAAATGCTCCGTAAACTCTTTTATTAAACAATTCGAAATCAAGACCTAAGTTTTTCTCTGTTGTAGTTTCCCATTTCAAATCAGGATTTTCAAGTCTTGAAGGAAAAACTCCAATCAAAATAGATTCATCTGGATTTAAGTAAGCTGGTTGCGCGTAATAAGCACCAAAAGCACTTCCACCGATTGAGGCGTTACCCGTTTGTCCGTATCCAAATCTGAATTTAAGCTGCGAAACATATTTATCGATCGATTTCATGAAGTTTTCCTGAGAAACATCCCAACCAACGGCAACAGATGGAAATAATCCGTATTTATGATTTTTAGCAAACACACTCGCACCATCACGACGAATAGTCGAAGTCAGCATGTATTTATCTTTGTATGAATAATTGAATCTGGTGAAATAAGAAATAAAATTATTCTCTGATTTTGAAGAAGCTGTTACCTTTGTTCCCGCACCGGCATTCATATTGTTCCATAAGAAAGCATCTGTAATAAAATTGCTATTTCCTAAAGTAGAACCTTCTGTTCTGTAGGTTTGTTGAGAATATCCCACCATTAAACCGAACGTGTTGTCTTCCATTAATTTTCTGGTATAATTTAATGTGAAGTCAAATAAATCATCGTTTTTTCTTTGTGTATTAATTGTCGCTTTTCCGTTTTCTAAAGCTCCATACAAAGTCGTTCTTGGCAAATAAGTATTACGATTTGAATTTCCCTGATCGAATCCTGCCTGAAATCTCGCAGTAAGTCCTGGTATTGGTTTAATTTCTGCATAAAAATTAGTCAACGTTCTGTCTATTAAACCTTCATCAGAAATTGTCAACAAAGAATATGGATTCGGTTCTAAGGCATTATCTGGATTTATTGGATAGTTTCCGAATTCATCAATTGCCAAAATATTTGGTCCTTGTTGAATAGCTGATCGAATAATTCCTGAATTTTCAAACTGATCTCCTCCTAATTGCGAATTCTGATTCTTAATTCTACTTTTGGTCAAATTCATACCAAAGTTGATATAATCCGTCAGTTTTTGATCTAAACTAAAATGTACTGTACTTCTTTTTAAACCAGAGTTTTTAATAACACCTTCCTGATTGAACAAGTTTCCTGATAAAAAGTATTTTGTAGTCCTTGTTCCTCCACGTAAAGAGATGTTGTTTTGCTCGATCATTCCGTCTCTGGTAACCAATCCAAGCCAATCGGTTCCTTTTCCGGCATTTCTAATTTCTTCATCCGAATAAATTCTTTTATACGGAATTCCATTTACCGGAGCTGCATTTGCTTCTGCTAGAGTTTTTGGAGAATACGGATATACTTTATTAATAAATTCCCAGTTTTCTTTTGCTGCATCATTTCTAAGCTGCATCCACTCTTTCAAATCCAAAACTTCATAACTGTCATTGTATTTTTGATACGAATAAGAACCTGAGTAATCTACTCTTACATCGCCCTCTTTTCCTTTTTTGGTTGTAATCAAAATAACACCATTTGCCGCTCTTGCACCATAAATTGCAGTAGAACTAGCATCTTTTAAAACCTCAATCGATTCGATATCGTTTGGATTAAAAGAATTCAGGATACTTTGTGTACCTCCGTCGTAACGGTTTCCAGTTCCAGGTTGTTGCAAGTTTGTGATAGGAAAACCATCCACAACAATCAACGGATCGTTACTCGCATTTATCGAACCTGCACCACGAATCTGAATATTAAATCCACCACCTGGCTGCGCACTGTTCTGAGAAATCTGCAAACCTGCCACTTTTCCTTGAAGTGCTGGTAAAACAGACGGTGTAGAAGATAAGGTTAAGGTTTCTCCCTTTACAGAAGAAATAGATCCTAAGACATTTTTCTTTTTCTGAGTTCCATAACCAACAATAACAACCTCATTAAGATTTTTAGATGATGGAACCATTGAGATTCTAAGGTTAGTAGCGTTGTTTATTGGAGCTTCTTTAGTTTCATATCCAACGTAAGAGAATATTAAAGCTTCTGTTGTAGAAGAAACGGTGATGGTAAAAGTTCCGTCAAAATCTGTTGTTGTTCCTCTTGCTGAGCCTTTTGGTACAATCGTTACTCCGATCATTGGCTGTCCTAATTCGTCTAAAACCACACCTTTAATCGTAATATCGGCTTCCGACTTGCTTTCTGTAATTTCCGAGTTTTCACTGCTGTCCGACATAGATGCCGCATTTACTTCAAAAACAGTTACTATCAAAAATAAAAGTGTAATTATTGCTTTAAAATTAAATCTTATTTCTGGGTAGCTACTGCACAGTAACTTGTTACTTTTTTTCATATTATTCTGGTTAGTTAAATGATTAATTGAAAAACAAACTTTGTGTGCATAAAAAAATGGTTAGGGATTTTATCAATCACAAAGTGTAAGCGTTTGGTTTATGTTTTTTTTGATTTCATAATTTGTTTTCTGTTTTGTTTTTTCGTTTCTGTTAGATTGTTTTTTTGATATTCTTTATTCAGCTTTTCTCACTCACTTAAAATCAGCTGATTATTCTTTTTCTGGTTTGCTTTTTTTGCTTTAAGATCTCACTTTCGTTTTTTATTCTACAAGGTCATTTTCGACTAAAAAAAACGAATAAAAAAAAGCCTTTTTATACTTACTTATGGCTAAACTAAATAATATTTTTTAATAAACAATGGCAAAATCAAAAAAATGTGTTCGTGCACATAAAAAAAGTGTTTTCGAGCACATTTTTTAGAAAAAGTATTATTAAATTCTTACTGATTTTAAATTACAATATGTAAGAATTCAAAATTTTGCGTCAAAAATTCAATTATTTTTCGAAAAGAATTCTTTTAATTTTAATATTCATTTAATTAAAAAACGCAACATAATACCGTTATCAATATACTATTTTTAAAAATTATGTTAGAATCTGTATTAATTTCCATTATTGAAATCACCTCAAAATTCTACGCCCTCTTACAGTAAATCCTCAATTACAGTGATAAATTTTTCAGCCAAATCATCTGCTTTTTCTTGAGAAATACTCTCCGTATAAATTCGGATAATTGGTTCTGTATTCGACTTTCGTAAATGCACCCATTCTTGGTCAAAATCAATTTTCACTCCGTCAATAGTATTAGGCTTTTCTGCACTAAATTTTTGGGTGATTTTTGCTAAAATTCCATCCACATCAATTTCGGGAGTCAATTCAATTTTGCTCTTGCTCATGAAATATTCTGGATATCTTTTTTTAAGCTTTTTGCAAGAAATCTTAAGATTTGCCAAATGCGACAGAAACAAGGCAACTCCAACCAAAGAATCTCTGCCGTAATGTGCTTCGGGATAAATAATTCCGCCGTTTCCTTCTCCCCCAATAATTGCTTTTGTAGTTTTCATAACTTCAACTACATTTACTTCTCCGACGGCGCTTGCTTTGTAAGTTTGACCATGTTTTAATGTAATATCTCGCAAGGCGCGTGAAGAAGATAAATTGGACACCGTACTTCCTTTTGTTTTTCCTAAAACATAATCGGCACAGGCAACCAAAGTGTATTCTTCTCCAAACATAGAACCGTCTTCACAGATTATCGCCAAACGATCTACGTCTGGATCAACAACAATTCCTAAATCGGCTTTTTCAGTCACCACTAATTCTGAAATATCAGTTAAATGCTCTTTTAAGGGTTCTGGATTATGAGGAAAATGTCCATTTGGTTCACAATACAATTGCACACATTCTGCACCTAATTCTTCTAATAAAGCAGGAATCGCAATACCTCCGGTAGAATTAACAGCATCTACAACTACTTTAAATTTGGCGCTTTTTATGGAATCAACATCGACTAAAGGCAATTTCAAAACTTCTTGAATATGTCGTTTGATGTAACCTTCTTTTTTTTCATACTGTCCTAAATCGTCTACTTCTGCAAATAGAAAATTTTCATCTTCGGCGATTTTTAAGATTTTTTCTCCTTCAACTGCGTTTAAGAATTCGCCTTTTTCGTTAAGCAATTTAAGCGCATTCCATTGTTTAGGATTATGACTCGCCGTGATGATTATTCCACCGTCAGCGTTGTCTAATGTAACAGCAATCTCAACCGTAGGTGTAGTCGAAAGACCAATATCTACTACATTGATTCCTAATCCGGTTAGCGTATTCGCCACGAGATTGCTGATCATTTCTCCTGAAATTCGGGCATCTCTTCCCAAAATAACAGTAAATTTTTTATTTTGATTATTGGCTTTAAGCCACATTCCGTAAGCTGCAGCAAATTTTACTGCATTTACAGGAGTCAGATTTTCATCAACAACCCCTCCGATTGTTCCTCTTATTCCTGAAATTGTTTTTATTAATGCCATGTTTGTTTTTTATTTTTTGCCACGAATTACACGAATTTTCACTAATTTAATTTGTGTCGAAAATGATATAAGTCGAGTTTAAACATTTCAGATAAGAAATCTGAATGTCTTTAATTGAATAGATAAATAAAAGTTCTGCTTGTCTAAGCTTTGTCAAAGTTTAAAACTTTGACAAAGCTTTACGTACTTATTTACAACGCTTTACCAACTTCTGTATTTATGCCCCTTAAAAGCAAAAAATACAATCATAAGATAAGCTGGAATTAGAATTAAATAGGCCAATTGATTACCACTTTTTGCTGTTTCTGCAATTCCACCCGCTTCATTTGATGTATTGATTGTATCGGCAAGCATTCCATATAATAATGGAAAAACTGCTCCGCCAATAATTCCCATAATCAAAATGGCACCTCCTATTTTTGTAAATCCGCCTAAATCCTGAAGCGCCATTGGCCAGATTGCCGGCCAGCATAATGCATTTGCAAGTCCAAGCAATGCAACCAGGATAATTACAACAGGTAATTGTGGAAGTCCAGGCAATTCAATCATGATTTTTGGCGAAAGGGTAACAATTAATCCTACCAAAATCAAACCTAAAAATCCGGAAACTTTTAAAGCAAAAACCTGAGAAACGTATTTTGGAATCAGGGTAATTCCTAAAATATATCCGATTACCATAAAAGTCATTGTAAAAGAAGTCAGTTTCAAATAAAAAGAACCACTTTCTCCATAAACTCCCAATTGTTTTCCGAAGCCACCAATAGAATCTCCTGCCAAAACTTCGGCTGCGACGTAAACCATTAAAGTAATTACTCCAAAAACCAATTGCGGATGTTCGAATGCTTTCTTTATTTGTTTGAAAATACTCAAATGCTCTGCTTGTCCTTCATCATCTAAATTAATTTCAGGAAGTGGAGAAAATTTCACTAAAACAGCCAAAACCAACATGATAGCAGCCATATACATATATGGTGTTTGCAATTGTAAAGCCAATGCATCTAAAGCCGTTTCTTTTTGTCCAGCAGACATTACCGCAATTTTATCCGCAGAATAATCTCCGATATTAGATAAAACCAAAGACGTCAGTAATAACGGAGCCAGAAAACCTGCTAGTTTATTTGCAATTCCTAAAACGCTGATTCTCGCAGCCGCACTTTCACGAGGCCCAATAACCACCACATACGGATTTGAAGCTGTTTGCAAAACTGCCAAACCAGTTCCCATTACAAATAAAGCTACCAAAAACAGCGAAAAAGTTCTCGCTTCGGCGGCAGGATAAAAAAGTATTGCTCCAGCGGCTATAACCAATAAACCTAAGGAAATTCCGTTTTTGTAACCTACTTTTTCAATTAAAAAAGAAGACGGAATCGCCATTACAAAATAAGCAATGTAGAAGGCAAAAGTCACAAAATAAGATTGCGATTCTGTAAGTTCACAAGCCAATTTAAAAAACGGAATCAGCGGCCCGTTTAGCCAGGTTACGAAACCAAAAATAAAAAACAAGGAGGTTAAAATAACCATTGGAATCAAAGTGCTATTTTGATCTTTCTGTAAGGTAATATCTAGTTCTGACATATTTTGGTTCGGTTTTTAGTTAGTTAATTTTATTTGTAAATAATTTCAACACATAGAAACATAGATTTAGAAAACCTAAAAAGGCGTTTCACTTTATTTAAATGAACATAGCTATGTGTGTCTTGCAATTTTTCTTTCTTCTTTCTTCTACTAAGCTATCTTTCTATGTGTTTATATTCTCATCGATCATTTACTGATTAATTCCTGATGATAAAAAAGAATTGTTTCTTCTAAAGCACGATCAATTGAATATTCTGGTTTGAATCCTAATTGATTGAATTTCTCCGGATTTGCTTTTGAATGTTTGATATCGCCCGGTCTTTCTTCTAAAAATTTAATCTGCGATTTAGAATTTGTAATTGCGATTATCTTTTCTGCTAATTCCAAAACTGAAGTACTGTGGCCTAAAGCTACATTATACGTTTCATTTCCCGTTTGAGAGGCCAGAATGTTTGCTTTTACCACATCTTTCACATAAATAAAATCTCTTGTTTGCGAACCATCACCATAAATGGTTATCGGTTCATTTTGAAGTGCTTTATTAATAAAAATTGGCACCGCAGCCGCATAAGCCGATTCTGGATTCTGACGCGGACCAAATACGTTGAAATATCTCAAAGATGCTGTTTGAAGCTGATATTGATCCAAATACATTTTTAAATAATATTCTCCATCTAATTTTGTTATCGCATACGGAGTCATGGGTTCTGGAAACATCGTTTCTACTTTTGGCAAAACGGGATTATTTCCATAATTCGCCGCCGATGTGGAAAGTACCACTTTACAATCGGCATTGTTTTTTGCCGCTTCCAAAATATTGATTGTTCCAATCGTATTGATTTCGATACATTCTTTAATTTTCAACAAAGATTCTGGCACGCTAACCAAAGCTGCTAAATGAAAAACAGCACTTGCTCCGTCGATTACTTCACGAACTAAATTTTTATCGCGAATATCTCCTTTTACGAATTCAACATTTAAATTTTCAAGGTTATGCTCAAACCCCGTTCTAAGACTATCATATACCAAAACTTGATGTCCTTGATTGGATAAATGTTCCGCAATATGACTTCCTATAAAACCAGCGCCGCCAGTAATTACATATTTTTTCATGTCTTTTATTTTAATGTTCCGATGAAATTCAAACTGTAATCTTCCATTTCTTGAAATTGTTCCGAAAGACTATCAATTAGCTTGAACTGGTTTTTAGAGCGATCTAGATTGTGTTCTGGATATTCTGTTTTATAATAAATATCATCGTTTAGAAAATCGGTTAAAAATCGCAACGCCATTATAAAAACCATTGTTTTTGCTCCCAAAGGCAGATATTTTATTTCCAGAGTAGAAAGTGATGCATTAGTCTTTTCTAAAAAACCTTTTACATACGCTTTATAAAACTGCAGATTGAAATTGACCAACTCTAAATTCTTCTCGTCTTCTGCCGCCGTATTACAAATCGTTCTGATTGCATCTCCAAAATCGTAATGAATAATTCCGGGCATTACGGTATCGGTATCAATTACGCAAAGTCCTTTTTTGTTCGTATCAAAAAGCGCATTTGAAATTTTTGTATCGTTGTGCGTCACTCTAAGTTTGATTTTCTTAGCATCTTTTAAGTTTTGCAAAACATGCATCTCTTCTTTTAAATCCGCAACCTTTTCAATTAATTCTTTCGCTTGTTCAATTCTTTGCTCAGAAGCTTCTTTCAGCGCAGTATCAAATTGAGAATAACGAAACGCCATATTATGAAAGTTCGGAATCACTTCTATCAGCTTTCTTGCATCAAAATCACTCGTTAGATTCAAGAATTCTCCAAATAACTTTCCGCCTTCGTATGCAATTTCTTCGCTATTTACAGTTTCAAAAGTTAGACTTCCTTCAATATAAACCATTACGTTCCAGAAATTACCTTCTTCATCTTGATGATAGAAAACGCCTTTTTTTGTTCCCACAAAAGTCAATACTCGACGTTGTAATTCGGCTTCAGAAAGATGTTTAAGTTTTTTAAGCAAATGTTTGCTTACACTTACTTTATTTGAAACAAGACCTGGAACATCTTTAAAAACACCATCGTTAATTCGTTGTAAAATGAACTGTCTACCACTTTCAGTTGTTACCAGATAAGTGTCATTAATATGACCGGAAGACAGTTCTTCAAAAGTTTTAAAAACCTCAATGTGGTCAAACTTTTCAAAAATAAATTTTAATTGTTCCGCTGTCATACTACCAAAGATTAGTTGGATAAACTTTTTGCGCTCTTAACTTTTCAATTTCTTTTTTTACTATTTCTTTATCTTCTTTATAGGTTACTCCAAACCATTTTGCATTGGACTGAAGCACTTCAACAGAGGCATTATCCGACTTTAAGATCTCGTTTACTACCGACGTAATGAAAAATTCAGCTTTTAGATCGTTTTCATTTTCTTTAAGGAATTCTTCAAAAAGAGCGCCACCAAACTCAAAACATTTAGGTGTAAAGCCCCAGAAATTCATAGAAACAATCGTATTTTCATCAATCGGAATAAACTCGCCATTATCATCTTTACGCATCAGTTTTCCATCAATTTTTTCGATATGAGTTCGTTCTGTCACATCTGTCAGATAATTATTTTCATCTACCTGACATTCACCTCTTGAAACAAAACCATGATCCGAAACGGTGTTTTTGAGCAAATACGCCATCATGTTAAAATGGTACGATTCTTTATCCATTTCGGTTAAAGCTTTTGCCATAATTTCAAATGCTTCTTTACCGTAAAAATCATCCGCATTAATGATGGCAAAATTTTCTGTCACTTCATCTTTTGCCATTAAAAGCGCATGACCTGTTCCCCATGGTTTTATTCTTTCAGGATTTAAATATTGTGGAGGAACGTTGTCTATTTCCTGAAAAACATATCCTACTTCTGCTTTTCCTTCGAGTTTTTTATTGAAGATCTCTTTGCACTCTTCTTCTATATTTTTACTTATGATGAATACAAATTTTCCAAAACCTGCTTGCAATGCATCATATATAGAAAAATCCATTATGGTGTCACCCTCTGGAGTAAATGTATCTAACTGTTTTAATCCTCCATATCGACTTCCAATACCTGCCGCCAAAATCACGAGAGTCGGTTTATTTTTGCTCATTTAAAATGTTTATTAATTGATTATTATTTTAGTTTTTGGGTTGTTTTTTTACTTTTCCAGGCCTGTAGAATATATCGTAAAAAAACAAAAGCTAATATTTTAAAAATTTCTCTTAGAAACAGAAAAATAAATATTAATCTGACAATTTTTAAGTTAATATAATAGACTATCCGATTAATTTTTAGCTAAAGTATATATTAAAATCATATAAAAAAAGAAAATAGTGTTAAAATGTGCTCGAACACAATAAAAATGTTTTCGAACACATGTAATTTATTATTTTCTGATATTCGAATTTTATATATATTTGTTTTTATATGGAAAAAATTTATACAATCAAGGATATTGCAGAACTTGCTGGGGTTTCTAAAGGAACCGTAGACCGTGTTTTGCATAACAGAGGAAAAGTGTCTGAAGACGCCTTAAATAAGGTAAATGAAGTACTTGATAAAATTGATTATCAGCCTAATTTAATGGCCAGAAGTCTGAAGAAAACTCAAATTTATTCCATTTGTGTTTTGCTGCCAGATTCTGCGAGTGATCCTTATTGGCAACCTTGTATTGATGGTATAAATGAAGCCAAAAAAGAATTTAAGTCTTTTAATGTTAAACTAGAAGTTTTCTTGTTTGACCCCACAAGTACTGCTTCTTTCGTAGAAACCAATCAAAGTGTATTAAATACTTCTCCCGACGCTGTTTTGCTGGTGCCACTTTTTCATAAAGAAGCAATTGATGCCATTGAAACTTATAATTCTAAAGGTATTATTGCCAGCATTTTTAATAATCAGCTTAAATCTAGCGCGATAAAAAGTTTTGTTGGACAGGATTTATTTCAAAGTGGAAGAATTGCTGCAAGATTATTAGAATTATTACTTCAAAAAGGTACTATCGCAATTGTTCATATTGATGAAGATTACGAAAATGCCATTCACATGCAGGAAAAAGAAAGAGGTTTTAGAAATTATTTTGATACACTTGAAAAAGGGAAATTCGAAATTAAAACTTTCAAGGTAAAACATCCGCAATTTAAAACTACACTTAAGGAATATTTAGAAGCCAATCCAGCCATTGAAGGACTTTTTGTCACCACCTCAAAAGCGTATCAGGTTGCTAAAATCATTTCAAAAAATCCGGAGAGAAAAATTGCGCTTGTTGGTTATGATTTGTTAGAGAATAATTTGGAGTATTTAAACAACAAAATAATCGATTTCCTGATTCATCAAAATCCGAAAAGGCAAGCCTATCTAGGAGCAACCAATTTGATTGAGCATTTTATTTTTGAGAAAGAAATTAGTGCCGAAAAATTGCTTCCAATTGATATTATTAATACCGAAAACGCAAAAGATTATATTTTATAATCTTAGAAACCGATCAAGATTAATTTCCCAAAAGAACTTGCAATGTGAAAATCTGGAGTTGGCGTATTTGGGTTTACCCAGGTAATCCAAACGGGTTCGTATGTTTCATTCTGCTTGATGTATTTTGCTCTGTAAAATCCGGCTTCGATTGTATTACCGTTCAGCAGTTTTAATTGTTTTAAAGATTCAATACTTATAGCAATTTCTACTGTAAAGTAATTTTCATTTTGGTTTGATTTTACCTGCAAATGATTTTCTGGCCATTTCCATTCGTAGTCAAAATTCCTATTCGGAAAAGCTATAAAATCCAGGATTCTTGGTTCCGGATCTATTTCGAAACAATAATACGGACTCAAATCTGCGTCTTTTCTCAAAAAAATT
The DNA here is from genome assembly GCF_020026915.1 of Flavobacterium potami. GTDB lineage: Bacteria > Bacteroidota > Bacteroidia > Flavobacteriales > Flavobacteriaceae > Flavobacterium > Flavobacterium potami. Next base: position 190,278 of record NZ_JAINUY010000009.1, read on the forward strand.
TCGACACGATCAGAATTAGCAATACTTTCGGCTGTATCGTCTGTTTTATCAATATAGACTTCGTTGTCCCAAACTTTATAATAAAAAAAGACATTTTCAGAATCCCATAAAGCACGAAGTTCTATCTTTTTAGGTTCATGGTTTTCCCATGGCGAAATAAAATCTGTCAAAACAGCTGCTTTTTCCCAAAGCGGATGATCACCAAAACCATTAATTTGTAAAGTGCCTTTCTCAACACTATTTACTTCGTAATTTTTCATTCTAAAAATATCTTATAGTAAAAGAGAGCAAAAGAAAGATAATCTTTTGCTCTCTAAAAATTTTATTTTAAATATATTTTATTAGTACTGATTTCGTTATCAGCATTGATTTGAAGTATAACCAATTGCGTATTTTTCTTCAAATCCGAAATGTTTATACTCGCCGCATCTACAGCATTAAATTGTCCTTTTGAAAGTACAAATCCGTTTAAATCGGTTATCGAATACGTAGCAGAATCAACCACTTTACCAAAATTAACATGAAGTACTTCGGATGCAGGATTCGGATATACCGCAATAACTGTCGTATTTTCTTTTTCTGCAACAGCCGCCGATCTAGCAGTTGTACCTGTTTGAAGTTCTGAACATCCAATATCTATTCGACCGTTTCTTTTACGAATATCATCATCAAAATCTAGAGTTCCAGAATAAGTCGAGTTGTATGTTGGATCTCCTTTATCTGTTGCAAAAGCTCCGTAAGTCAAAGTAAAATCAAAAATAGTTGCATTAACAAATCCTGGCAAACCTACAATCGAATTTACATCTTGTCCGGTTGTTGTAGCAAATTGTGCCGGATTAAAAGACCCTGTAGTCGAACTTCCGTTAAAACTTATTCCCGTCAAATCGATTGTAAAATCGGTATTTCCTTCTCTGTAAAACAAATTATAGTTAGAAACGAAATTTGAAATAGTATAACCGTAAGAAGCTAAAAATGCTTTTTTATCGGTTGTTGCATACATAATATTGTTTTTATAGGTAATTCCCGAACTGTTTTGAAAATGTACTTCTCCACCAAAATTATCTGCAATAGTTCCTACGGCTACTCCACCGATTGTGGTAACTCCATTGATAACAGCGCCGGTTCTGTTTTTGTAAAAAGTATTATTGAAAATTTGAGTATTTTGAACACTCGTAGTATAGCCACTTCCGATGACACCACCGAAAATAGCGCCCGTCACCACATTATTGTAAACCGAATTATTATTAACGATATGCCCAGTAGAAACTCCCCCATTTCCTGTAGAAGTATTTTGTTCAGCACCAACTGCAAGTCCGACCCCGCAATTGTACACTTCATTTCTTTCTACCGTACAATTTAAAGCACCATCAATATAAATTCCAGCACTATTGGCAACAGCACTCATACAATCGAAAACTTCGTTGGAAGCAATTACACCATTTCTCGCCTGATTATTGGTTGATGCACCTGTAGAAAGATAATTTCCTGCTGCTACGATACCAATGTTTGCGATATCATAAACGGTATTTTTTGAAACTGAAAAACCGTTTACATTTCCTGTAACCGTTACTGCTTCTCCCCAGCCTGTAGCGCAATTGGCTACTTCGTTACTGTCGATTTTTACGTTTGTAATAGCATAAGTTCCGCTTCCTCCATCAACTTTAATCGCATTTGCCACGATTCCGCTGTTTGCCGGAATAGCCGAAAGGTTATTACTAATCCAACCAATGTTCTTAACCACGCAGTTTTTGATTGTAATATTATTCAAATTGGACGTTGCGCCTGAGTTTGCCAAAATCCAAATCCCTTTACTCCCATTTCCAATTTTATTTGAAATAGTCAATCCGTCAATTGTAACGTCGCTTGTATTTACAATTCCAAGAACATAAGTATCTGTGCTTGTCCATCCTGATGCATTTACTATTACTGGAGACGAACCACTTTTTTGAATGGTTAAAGGTTTTCCAACATAAATTGGCCCTGTTACGGCATACGTTCCTGAAAGTACTAAAACGGTACCGCCAGAAGGTGCCGCCTGAACTCCTTTTACAATGGTTTTAAACGGAAGTGCTGCTGTTCCAGTACCTGTAACATCGTTTCCGGTTGTTGAAACATACGTTTGGGAGAATCCCTGTAAAAAGCAAAATAAAATAAAAAAAGTAATTTTTTCAATTTTCATAATTTTAAATTTTGGTTTGACAATAAAGAAAAACTATATAAAATATTGCAATATTTACATATGAAAAATAAGCTCTAATTTGCTCTTATAGAGGTTTAAAAACAGCTTTTTAAAACTTATTTGAAACTAAAGTAAATAATGTTTTTAGAAAAACAAGATTAAAAAAGAAAAAATGTGCTCGAACACAATAATTTTGCATTTTTGAAATATTTTACTTACAATAAAATCGATAAAAAACAATCTACACGCAATGTGCTTGAACACATTTAAGATTAATACTATATTTTTATATAATATGATTTAGGATTTACGAATAAAATTTTTACTTATTTAGTGACTTTTAAATTTTATTAAATCAAAATCTAATGTTTACTATATTAAGACAAAAAAAAAGCCCTAACCGTAGTTAGAGCTTTTTTTCAAATTATCTTTTTTAATTCAATTATTAGAATTTATACGTTACACTTCCCATAACTGTACGTGGAGCTTGTACGTTAATTGTTGTGTAACCGTTGAAATACAATTCATCTGTAAGGTTGTTCATTTTTAGCGAAACTCTGTATTTAGGTTGATCGTAATACAAAGCAGCATTTACAACAGCATATGAAGGAAGTTCGAATGTTTCTCCTGGTCCGTTGTTATAAATATACATAGCATCACCATAGTTACCTCCAAATCCTAAACCTAATCCTTTTAGTTTTGTTGACTGCAAGTTATAGCTAAACCAGTAATTGATAAGGTTCTCTGGTCCTGCTGTTACAGGTCTCAAACCATTTAAATCTGAGTCATTGTTTGCATAACCAACAAGAAGATTCAGTCCTGGGATAGGGTTCGCAGTAACTTCTACTTCAAAACCTTTACTATATTGAGTACCATTTTGAATACTAGCATTTGGTAAATTTGGATCGGCTGTAACAATATCTTTCACTTTAATATTGTAGTAACTAAGGGTAGCACTTACTTTATTTTGAAAAGCATTAATTTTTATACCTCCTTCAAGCTGATTCGCTTTTTCTGGATCAAATTGTTTCATTTCAAGAGCACCACCAACATTAGCATTTAAGAATCCTTTGTTAGTAAAACTGTTTTGGTAATTACCAAATATAGAGATCTGATCTTTTACCACTTGATACACTACACCAAATTTTGGAGAGAATGCATTTTGAGAGAAGCTTCCACCGTTTGTATTTGTAGCCGCATCAAATGCACCTTCATTTTCAAAATGATCAAAACGTACAGCAGCCGAAACAATAAGTTTTTCAGTAAGATTAATTGCATCTGCAACATACGCACTGTAAGTTGCGATAGAGCTATTAGTCGTGTATGGTGGATTACCATTTCCAGCAAGTGCGTCTTTTACGTTAGTTGGGTTAAAATCGTAATAATTAGCTGCTGATCCTGTATAATTGATGTTATCGTAAGCAGCATAACCTGGCAAACTTTGGTATCCTAATTTATTTGAACCGTAATATAAATCAGCACCAATCAAGAAGCGATTTCGCATTGATCCAATATTAAAATCACCGTTGAAGTTTTGTTGGAATTCAATTGCATTATCTTTTCCATTTGCATCCCATGCGTTTCTTGATAACTGTTGATTTGGAAGAAGGTAAAACCATGTCTGTAAACCAGCAGCCTTATTAGAACTGCTACTAAATACAGTCTGTGAAGTCCATTCGTCCGTCATTTGATAATTAGCCTGAGCAAATACGTTTAAAGTTTTAGTATTCGTTAAGAATTCATCTCCCAAAAACGATCTTTTCCAATTAATGTCAAGATCTTTAGCATTGTTTACTCCTAGCTGGTCAATTGATACTCCAAAAGGAAGGTAAATCAATGACATACCTGAGTTGTCTTGATTTCCTATTTCAGCATCAATAGCGATAGTCAGTTTATCGTTTACTTTATAAGAAAATGAAGGCGCTACAAAAAAGCTTTTTGAAGAACCAAAATCCTGAAATGTATTCGCATTTCCAAACGCAGCATTGATTCTGAATAATGCTGTATGATCGTCGTTTACTGCAGTATTAAGATCTGCTGTAAGACGGTTAAATCCATAACTTCCATTCTGGTATGAAATTTCTCCTCCAAAAGTCTCGTAAGGTTTTTTGGTTACACGATTGATCAATCCACCATAAGAAGAAACCACATTTCCAAAAAGTGTAGCAGATGGTCCTTTTATAACTTCAATTCTTTCAAGATTTACGGCATCTGTATTACTGTTTACTTTACCAGCAAGACCGTTTCTTACCAAACTTTGTGTTGTAAATCCACGTAATGAATACCAAGAAGCTCCATCACCAGCACGATTGGTAGCTGCCCATAACTGGTATAAACCTGGAACGTTTTTCAACGCTTCGTCTTGGTTTGTTACCAGCTGATCTTTGATCAACTCTTTAGTAACTACGTTGTATACCTGTGAGTTTTCAAGGTTTTTCACAGACATTCTTGACACATATTGACTTTCTGATTTTGTATATTTGTTGGCATTACCCTTAACAAAAACTTCAGTTAGTGCTTCAGATGTTGTGATTAGTGTAAAGTTTACTACAAGCTCACTTCCAGCTGCAACAGTAATATTTTCTTCTTTTGATGAAAATCCAATTACAGAAGCCTTTACGATATAATTACCAGGTTTAACATTTCTAATTTCGTAGTTTCCCTGTTCATCTGTGGCTGTTCCAAACTTTGTTCCTTTTAATGTAACAGAGATGTTATCCGGAGCTTCACCATTTGATAATGAGACTGTTCCTTTTATAGAACCTGTCTGTGCAAAAGAAGTTGCAGCCGTAAGCAGCATAAGACAGCAGCTCACTAGCGGAAGAAGTATTTTAAATTTCATATAATTTAGAATTGTTTTTAATACTGCAAATGTATGCGTTGTGTTAAAACAAACCAAATTATTTATATTTATTCCAGATAATAATAGCAAAATTAATTCGAGCCCCCATTTAACATAAAATAAAGCTTACAAAGCATGCTGTTTTTGAATAAAAAAACTAAAAAAAAATAAAATAGTTCTTAAAAAAGATTTTCTCTACGAATTCAATTTTCTATTTAGACGATAATTATCTACTCATAAAACAAAATTTAAAAAGTTCTATTCATAAAATACATAAAATAGTTAAAGCCTGAAAAAATTCAGGCTTTAAATCAGGTCTTCAAGAAACCAAGCTAATCGTAGGCAAAAAGTCAATTAAAAATAATGGAATGGTCTTTTTGAAATAAGTCGCTTGAATTTATCTTTTTAGCAGTAAAAGTTTTTCCTTCCGATTTTTTCACATTACCAAAGTACTGCATGCTAAAGACAACATCATTTTGAGTAGAAGTCAGTGCTCCATCTTTGTAAAAACTTGCTGTACCTTTTCCATTAAAGCTAACTTTGTATTTCTCACCGTTTTCGCTCACCTTAAAGGTTCCACTTAAAGGTTTTATACTAACTCCATTAGCAACAGACAAATCGCCTTTTCCTGGATTTATATTTTTTCCAAGTAGAGATTGTCCCCATTTGCTAAAAGTATAAGCCGTAGCTTCCGAATATCCTCCAAAACTGTACTCTCCCTTCGCTAAATTATTTTGAAGAGATGAAAACAGTTCGAAGTAAACAACCGCACCATTTTCTGATTCAGAAATTGTTTTAGATCGTATAGAAAAATCGATATTATAGGCATTGCCTCTAATGCCATAATTTTCCAAATATCCCTGTGATAATTCTACAGTTTGGGTACCTATTTTCAAAAAACCTTTATTTGAATTCTTGTCCTGATTACTTTCATCATCACTTGAACAAGATGACAATAAAGTAATGAAAACCAGTACTAATAATTTGATACTATTATTCATATCTATGATGATTAAATTTTTTAAACTGATCTACTTTTTTAAATTCGGGATGAATCTTATTTTCATCCCGAACTATAATTTATTTTACAATAATTCTGGTAGAATTTCCTGTTTTAAGACTTTTAATAAAATAACTTCCTGAAGGCAGATCAGAGACCGAAATTTCCATTTCTGCCCCAATTAGATCTACTTGTTTTACCAAAAGTCCAGTCATACTGAAAATCGCCAAACGGTCAAATTCTGTACTGGATTGCAGTGTCAATTTTCCTGAAGTAACAGTTGGAAAAACAAAAAATTCACCAAGCTTTTTCCAACGTCCATAAAGTGTAAAATTATCTTTCTGAGTGGCACTGAATCCAGCTATTTCTTTACTGTATAAAGCATCAGTATACCAACCCATAAAGCGATATCCTGTACATTGCGCTGCTTCTAAAGTAAAAGTCGTTCCTGTCTGTATACTGGTTTTATTTGGGTTTACAGCTCCTGATGGCAAATTCAAATAAGAAACAGTATAGAAAGTAGGCGGAATTACCTCATCCTTTTTGTTATTTCCTCCAACTCCCCAAAAAGCATAGAAAGTCTGATTTCCTGTCGCTGTAATTGCTATTTCTTTTATTGTATTTGGCGTCGTTTCCGAAGTTGACCATCCAAAGAATGTATAGTCTTTCAAGGTTGGAACCGGCAATGTTAATGCTGTACCTTCCGTATATTCTATTGGAGTTAAACCTGTAATAGCTTTTCCATCAATTGAATTCAAATAAGAAACACTGGATTTTACGACTGGTTTCGGATCAGGTTTATTATTTCCACCTTCTCCCCAGAAAGCGTAAAATGTTTGATCACCAGTTGCTGTTGCGGGAATGGTTTTCAATAATCCTGGTGTAGTTGCTGTAGCTGACCATCCAAAAAAGGTATAACCTTCTAATTTTGGCGTTTTTAAGTTGGTTACAGCTCCTTCCATATATTCTGTCGGAGAAAGAGTTATGGCTTTTCCATCAATAGAATTCAGGTAACTTATCTTAGAAAATTTAGCATCTGCCTTTAACCATCTTGGATCTCCTAAAGCCGTTCCTTCTAAAGAAGCTTTCGCTAAAGGAGAATTTTTAGAAAAACTGAAATTTCCTTGTGATGGGTTTGGATATACAAGTGATGTTAACCCTAAAACAATTAAAGTTTTAACATTGGTTTCACTAACTGTAACTGTTCCTTTAACTGTTTGAGAAGAAACTCCAACCAAAAGATTATTGTCTAAAACTACTTTTCCTGCTCCGTTAGCATGGTTAGAATTGAACAAATAAATCGGTTTTGGATTGTCGCGTTCGTCCTGTACAATGTTATTTTTGAAAGAATAAGTAGATGCTGCATTATATTGATTATCGACAACTACCAAACCATTTCCAGTTTGCGTCCCAGCATTATAAATCGTATTGCTTTCAAAAGTAATATTTACCGTTTCTGTTGCAGCATTTTTGTTTTGAAGAATTATAAAATTATTTCCTTTTTCATAGTTGAAAATAGTCGAATTCTTAACCGAAATAGAATTTACAATATGCGAATCTGGTTGAATAAAACTGCCTCCAGTCGTCGCACTTCCATCAATAATACAATTATCTAAAACAATTTTTGAAATAGGACTTTCGCTAGCTCCATCTGCTATTAATAAACTTTGTTTGATTCCTTTTATAGACGCATTTTTAATTTCGAAACTTGATACACTTGCGCCTTTTTTCAATTGCAGTACATTAGCACCAGCATTTGTCAAATCGAAATCAACCCCAGTGAAACTAAAACTTCCTGAAACAATTTCTGGATTATCTGATGCAAACGATCCAGCAAAAACAGGTTTTGCATTTTCATCAGGAATAAAAGTATATTTATGATTTTTAACCGCAAGATCTGCAGTTGTAGTATAAGTACCGCTTGCCATGATAAATCTAGTTCCGTTTTCAGCGGCGTTGTATTTTTCAACAAAATTCTGCGGATTTACATACACATCTAAAGTACCATTTTGCACAGAAGTTAGGTGATTGACCAAACTGTTGATATAAACTTCGATATTCGTGTAAACGCCATCAACTGTTTTTAAATTTCCATCGGCTGCACTTGCAGGATTTAATCCTTTTTCGGTTTCCCAAGCATCTGGCATACCGTCTCCGTCTGTATCAACAGGCGCTGTACCCGTAGGTAAAACAGGCCATCCACCAGTTGCAGATGGTGTATCGATGTAACCGTTTGTACTTCCATTACCGCCATTCATAATACTTGCTTTTCCAGAACGAGCATCGTCTACTGCTCTTTTATCTACAGCATCTCTAAATAAATTTGCTCCAGCATTTTCTAAAACCAATTCATAAGCTTTTGTCGCGCTATGAGTTGTGATTTCTCCGAAAGCGTGTGGTGCACTAATTTTGATTGAAGCTTTATCAGCATCACTTACCGGAAGCTGGCTGCCGTGAAACTGACTATAAACACCATACGTCCAGTTGTCTTGTGTGGCTCTCTCAGATCCTACGACATAATTGCCATCAACATAATATTTACCCCAAATTCCGTATAATGGTGAAGTTGTATCCAAACTTCTTCCTGTGGATAAAATACGTTCTTTAGTAGAATTTGAAGTTCCAGGACCTGGTTTCCAATAATTGTTTACCAAATTGACATTCATGGCATCTCCACCATAACAGCTGTTTCCTCCCCAATTGTAAATCACGTTATTACGAATGTCTACTAAATCGGTTTTAGCAAAAATATCATTCGCGTATTCTCCTAATCTCGGATTTCTACTGTCATGATGTGCTAATAAATTATGATGAAATGACGCATTTTTTCCTCCCCAAACACCACCATATCCGTGTGCTCCTTTAGCGTGAACAGAATTTCTTAAACTTTCAGAAATAATACACCATTGCAAAGTGAAGTTTTCATTTTGATAAAAAGAAACACATTCGTCCGTAGACCAACTCATTGAACAGTGATCTACAATAATATTCTTTTGAAAACGTCCTCCTAAAGCATCATTTTCTACATCATGAGTATCTCCCATTCTAAAGCGTAAGTAACGCAAAATAACATTATTTCCTCTCACCTTAACGTTATAATCTTTTAAAGTAATTCCGCCTCCAGGAGCTGTTTGTCCAGCAATTGTGATATTGTCCGTAACATTCAATTCGCTTTTTAATTCAATATTTCCAGAAACTTTAAAAACCACAATTCTTGGTCCCGCCTGATTAATGGCATCACGAAGAGATCCCGTTCCTGAATCATTTAGATTGGTAACATAAATTACCTTTCCGCCACGGCCTCCTGTTACATATTTTCCGTAACCTTCAGCTCCAGGAAATGCAGGAACAGTTTCAGTTCCTCCGCCAGTTGCTTCTTTCTTAACTTCGATTTTTCCTTCGCCAATAAAGAATTCTGGATTCGATGTTTTGTCGTAAGTTCCTTCTTTAAAATCTACTCCGTTAATCGTAAGTTTTTGCACATTTAAAACGGTATTTAATGAAGCTTTACCATTTTCCGAAATATTCAAATTTAAGTTCGATCCAGCGGCACGTTCATGACTGAAAATAACCGAATTCTCTTTACTGATATTAATTGTTCCCGAACCAAAAGCATTTGCTGAAGCTCCTTCAATAACAATCGGATAATTTAATGTTGGAAATTTGGTGCTTTTCTGAGTTAAATCCCAAATTCCAATAAACTCGCTGTTGTCTCCTTTTAAAAGTAAAGTCCCTGTATTTGCATTTACACCTTGACCTGTATTTAATGGTGAAACTGTACCGCTTCCTGAAACTGGTCCACTTAACGTCATTATCGTTTGATTGGCAATACCTGAAATCATTTCGAACTTTACATTTCCAGAAATAACTATCGGCGCTTCTAAAGTCATACCTGCTCCACTTGTATTGTAATACACTCGTGTTCCTTCTTTAAAAGTCAATGTTCCCGAAGCTTTGTGAGCACCTCTCAAACGAAGTGTTCCTGCGCCAGAAAAAGTCATATCAGCAGGAAAAACGGTTCCTGTTGTTTCTATTTCTTTTGTACAAGAAACAGTTTTACCCGCAACTGGCATTTCCGCCGGATTAAAATTGGCGCCGTTATCCCAGTTTTTATTTACTGCCGCTGTAAAATCATAATCAAAATTACCTGGAGGAGTTACTTCATCAGGTTTGTTATTTCCTGCTGTTCCCCAGAAAGCATAGAAAGTTTGATTTCCAGTAACAGTCGTTGCAATTTCTTTAATTGAATTTGGTTGTGATGCCGAAGCCGACCATCCAAAAAAAGTATAGCCATTTAAAGTTGGTGCTGGTAAAGTCTGCAAAGTTCCTTCCGTATATTCTATTGGAGTTAATCCTGCTAAAGGAGTATTGTCGATAGAGTTTACATACGTAATCGAAGACTTAGTTGCTCCTCCATTAATAGACATCGAAATTGTACTTACGTCACTTAATCCGCCATATTCGTTTGCCGCTTGAATAGTGTAACTGAATGTTCCTGCTGTTGTAGAAGCATCTAAAAAAGTAGGCTCTGTAGTAATTGTTAAGATTTTACCGTCTTTACTAATTACATAACACATTGCGTATTTATTCTCATCCCATTTTAAAGTATTTTTTTCTGAAACAATAAGATTCGCTGGTTTTGCTACCTGCTCTACTACAACACGCGGATCCCATTTGTCTGTACCGCTTAGAACATTTTCTATGGTATATTGATCGGCCTGTGCTTTAGTTAAAACTGGATTGTAGTTTCCTGTCTGTGCTACACCGTTTACTGTAAATATATTAGTTCTGTTATCTGTATTAACGGCAATTCCGTTTCCGTTTACACTATTGTATTCTGCAAAAAGTGCCGGAACTGTTCCCATACTTGCCCAACCTGCTGTATTGGGTTCGTTGATCATTTTTGTGTTTAAATAAACCGCTCTTGGAGCATTTTGCCAAGGGCGTCCTAAATAATAACTTGTTGAAGCAGTAATCGTATTGTTATTAAAAATATAACCGTACTGCGTAGCCGTATCATGATTTGGTGCTACAATATATCCTGAAGCAACCGAAACCAATTTACATTCTTCAAACCAATGTGTTCCGCCACCACAGATAAAATCAACATCGCCTTCTATGGTCGATTTGTAGTAAAAACTTCTTTTTCCTCCTTTAACCTGTGTATCTTGTTTACTTCTAAGACGAACTCCATTATAGACATTTCGATCTCCAGCAGGATTTAAAGCGGGTCTTTGTCCAGAAGTTGTGATTCCATCTTTGTGTTCGATGGTTACATTTTCCATGTACAAATCATTAGCTTCAATAGAAAGAACGGCATTTTTAATTCCCCATCCTGGATTTCCTTGTAGAATTACTTTGTCTTTAGACTGCGCAACCAATGAAACGTTATTTTTCCCTGATGGAAGTTTCAAAACAATATCCTGCGGATTTGTTCCATCTCCACCCAAATTATAAGTTCCGTTTGTAATTAATACCAAAAATCTTGATGCCGAATTATTAGGCGCAGCATTAAAAGCTTCTGCTATTGTTTTTACATATTTTCCTGAAGCAATTTGATCGGCAGTGGCATCGGCATCTACGATTAAATCAAATTTACGTTTTGTTGGAATTGGCTTTTCCATTGTTTTAAAAGACAAGGTAAGCGCTGGTCCATCATTTCCAGAAAGATCTTTTACAAATCCTGCTGGAAGCGTAAAAGTATATTGCTTGTTATATTCTAATCCGAAATAACTAAACTTTACTGTTTTGTTTACAAATTCAGCGCTTAGATTTTTACCATTTAAAACGGCATTTCCAGTTCCAAATTGAACTTGCTCGTTATAATTTAGAATGATGCTTCCGTTAGCAGCAACAGAACTTGCCGCTTCAGATGGAAATGAAGATTCTAAAACTGGCGGTACTGCATCTGTAACCAAAACCTCATCGGCTTTAATCATTAAATTAGATAAAATAGTAGCCGTAACATCAATTGCTGATCCGTGTTTTGGTCCGTTGATATTAGGAAACCATCTTAAATAGATTTTCTCTTTTCCTTCTGCTTCAGCGGGAAGAATACCGCCGATATTGGTAATTGTATTCGTATTGATTGTTGTTAAAGAAGAAACATTTACAAAATTTACTCCATCTAACGAATATTGAAATGTCCATTCATCACAACCGTAATAATAGCCTAGTAATCCTGACGCAACGTTGATGTTTTTATACCCCACTGTAGAAAGTGTTGTCATAAAATAATAGAGATTCCCTCTTTCTGTATTCCAAACACAAAAGCCATTTTTACCGCCTCTGTTTTGAAGTCTTACATTTGGCGCAAAAACATTATCTGCTACGTTATAAGCAAATAATTGTGGCTTGTTCACTACTTTAGAATACAATTCGGCCACTCTCGGATTGGCATATTGATCATTTTTGAATGTCCATCCTGCAATAAAAGTCTGATTGGCATAAGTTCCTGTAACAGTTTTGTTTTCATTCATCACTACAGAAGTACTGAGCGACGTTGAACCATCAGACCAATTACTGAATTTTATAATATCATTTTCAACCGCTGTAATCATCACATTGGTACCGCTTTCATAAACCGAAAAAGCACCATCTTTTCCTGCCGGAGAAATGGTATAATCTCCCAAACCAAAAGCTCCGTTTGTAGTAACATTTAAGGTATAAGTTGCAACAGCATCATATTGTGCGATTAGTGTCGCGTCTGCATCAATGGTATAAGTTAACGGATTGGCAGTTGAAACTACAGCTCCTTTATCATCTACCCATTGTTTAAAATTGAAACCAAAATTTTTATTGGCTGTCAACTTAATTTCAGTTCCTTTTACAAATGTAGTTCCAGCTGGATTAAGCGTAACAGATCCAGAAGATATCGGATTTACATCTACAGTCAATTTGTGTGTAACGGCATTTGGGTTGTCTGTTATTTTTTCGAGATAATCGAGATTAAATAAATATCCTGTATTGGTTGGATGCTTAAAAACCAAGACTAAGTCATAAGTTCCTGTTGTGGATTGAATTGCAGCAGAAAACTTCTTATAATCAGTAAAACTTGTACTTCCTGAAACTGTAGCGGTTCCAATTAAAGTTCCTGTTTCCGACCCTAATCTGAGTTCAATAGTTCCTCCGGTTGCGCCCGCTGCTGCGATATCGAAGCGAGTTACAAATTCAGTAAAATTGACGGCATTAAATTTAATCCATGTATTATTTTTAATGTAACCTACGTTTCCTCCTCCCGAAAGAGAAGCATTTGTTTCGGTTCTAGCTCCCGAAGCCTGATTGAACTTTTCAGCTTCAATTCTCTCAATAGTCTGAGAGTACCCCATGACTGTAAACAGTATGAGGAATAGGTAAATAAATTGTTTTTTCATTTTGGTTTAAATATGGTTTTAGTTAGTAATAGTTTTCAAAAGAGTTTTTTCTTGTTTTTCAAACCCTTTTGATAGTTGATATAAAATTTTAGTTTAATTCTTTCATTCCTTCAAAAACTAATCTGGCTACTTCTATAGCTCCTTTAGTTTGAAAATGGGTATTGTCTTTTTGTCCGTCAGCATAGGCTTCATATATGCCTCCTTTAAAATTCATGAAGTAGTTTTCACTTACATAAGACTGTCCTTTTTTTGTAAAAAAGTCAATTGATTTTTGGGTTAAATCAATACATAATACATTCATTTCTTTGGCAACATCTTTTACGGCCTGTGGATATAAACCGTGAATATTTTGTAGTTGTCCGTCCTTCCATGGAAAGTTTCTGGCAACAGGAGTAATCAGAATTGGTTTTGCTCCTTTTGCTTGGGTTTGTTCAATAAACAATCTTAGAAATTCTTTATAACCTTCAATATTTACATATCTTTCTGGTCGGTCTTCAGCAGCATCGTTATGCCCAAACTGCATTAGAACTAAATCTCCTTTCTTTAGATTATCATAAACCGAACGCCATCTTCCTTCCTGAAAAAAAATTCGTGTACTGCGTCCACCTCTGGCTCGATCATCTACAAAAACACTGTCTGTTTTAATCAGTTTGTCTATTTTCTTCAAACTATCTTTGACAAAAAACTGCTGAAAAACCTGCCCCCAACCTGTAACTGGATATCGGGTTTTCTTATAATCTTTTCCTTCCTCGTAATTATTAGCATAATCGGCTACAGTCGAATCGCCAATTAAATAAACCGTAGTTCTCGGTTTTGGCTTCATAAAAGACATTATAGCAAATGCTAAAATCATACAGAAAATGGAAATAATACATCTTGATTTCATAAATTCTTTATTTAAAAACTCTAGTTAAAAATTGATCTATGTATTGAATTGTCGGTTCAAACCAAGGATTGAAAAGACAAAAAGTATGTGGTGAATTCTCAAATTCGTGAACTTCAGAATAGATTCCGTTTTCCGTTAAAACCTTTCTGAAATCGTCTCTTCCTGCGTGCATTCTTGGAATCGAACTATTAATAAACAATGTTGGCGGAGTTGAAGCGCTTACAAAAGTCAAAGGAGAAGCCACTTCCCAAAGTTTTGGATTGTCTTTCATGGAATAGCCAATCCACTGCGCACTTGCTCCAAAATTTTTAGGATCCTTTGTTTCACTACTTTCAGGATGAACAAACGATAACGTTCCGTCTATATCAACTATGGCATTGATTTGAGATTTGGATTTTGAATTATTAATTTCTCCTTCAAACAAAGGCATATTTCCCGTTACTCCCATAAAAGCAGCTAATTGTCCTCCAGCAGAAAATCCGAGAGAAACAATTTGATTCGGATTTACATTATATTTTGCTGCATTTTCTCTTACCCAGCGAATAGAAGCTTTAAGATCGTAAATCGCTTCGGGAAAAAGCGCTTCTGTAGAAAGTCGGTATTCTGGTGTAAAACAAACATAACCCAGACTTGCTAATTTCTGCGCCATTTGATGGTGTTGCTCTTTGCTTCCAGATCGCCATCCTCCTCCATGAATTAGGATAATAGCTGTTTGTTTTTCCTTTTTATTTTTATTGAAAAAAACATCGAGTTTCATTTTACGTTTTCCGTAACTGCAGTACACAATATCGTTCTTCTGCACAACAGCATCAAAATGCATTTCGGGAACCAAAGTCGTGTTTGGGAAATACTTTAATGTTTTCTTGAAAGCGCTTTTGTTATTGAAAGAAGTATCCCTAACTTGAGTAAGTCCCTCCAAATATTGCGCATTCATCTTTTGAAGAAATAAGATGAAAATCCAAATAAATACTGTCTTTAATTTTCTGTTTTGAATTATTATCATTTCTATTGATTAAATATCGTTACGCAATGTTTTTTGTTTTCTACCATTAAGGTATTAAGAGAGTTAAGCTCAGCTTTGTCTTAAACCTTAATTTACTTCATTTCTTAATGGTAAGAAGAAAAATTAAGCTTTATGCTAAACCTTAATGCCTTAATCTCTTAATGGTAAAAAACTCAATTCGGTTTCCATTCTTTGA
This sequence comes from Flavobacterium potami, assembly GCF_020026915.1. Classification (GTDB taxonomy): domain Bacteria; phylum Bacteroidota; class Bacteroidia; order Flavobacteriales; family Flavobacteriaceae; genus Flavobacterium; species Flavobacterium potami. The sequence continues at coordinate 205,757 of NZ_JAINUY010000009.1, forward strand.
AATTTTCTGTTTTGAATTATTATCATTTCTATTGATTAAATATCGTTACGCAATGTTTTTTGTTTTCTACCATTAAGATATTAAGAGAGTTAAGCTCAGCCTGTCTTAAAGCTTAATTTACTTCATTTCTTAATGGTAAGAAGAAAATTAAGTTTTATGCTAAACCTTAATACCTTAATCTCTTAATGGTAAAAAACTCAATTCGGTTTCCAATCTTTGAAATTTTCTGTTTTGAATTATTATCATTTCTATTGATTAAATATCGTTACGCAATGTTTTTTGTTTTCTACCATTAAGGTATTAAGAGAGTTAAGCTCAGCTTTGTCTTAAACCTTAATTTACTTCATTTCTTAATGGTAAGAAGAAAAATTAAGCTTTATGCTAAACCTTAATGCCTTAATCTCTTAATGGTAAAAAACTCAATTCGGTTTCCATTCTTTGAAATTTTCTGTTTTGAATTATTATCATTTCTATTGATTAAATATCGTTACGCAATGTTTTTTGTTTTCTACCATTAAGATATTAAGAGAGTTAAGCTCAGCCTGTCTTAAAGCTTAATTTACTTCATTTTTTAATGGTAAGAAGAAAATTAAGCTTTATGTTAAACCTTAACCTTAATCTCTTAATGGTAAAAAACTCAATTCGGTTTCCAATCTTTAAAAATCGCTTTCATCGAATATTCTTTTTTAAATTGTTCTGTTGATAGTTGATGAGACCAATTAGCTCGTGAAGCAGTATTTGCTCCTACTCCTGTTGATTGGTATTCGGCATAAAAAGCTGTTTTCTCCACTTCTGATTTTCCCCAATTATTCCATCCGAGTGGTTTTATATGTGAACCCATATCGCATTTTATAAATACAGTTCTCGCATAATTTCTCCAAGGTCTTCCCAAGAAATAAGAGTTGTCTCCAGAATTTGCAGTTAGTTTACAGTTTAAGAATACAAATCCGTATGGATTGGATTCTGGTGTATTTGCTGCCGTAATATATGAACCACCTTTTTTAGAGAAGATTTCACAATCCTCAAAAAGTACGGTTGAACCGCCAAAAATGAAATCTGTTGTTCCTTCTATATAACAGTTTTTATAATATTGTCTGCTGGCACTTTCTCTCGGATATAAAGTATCTTGGAAACCTAAAAATTTACAATTTTCAAAAATGATTCTATCTCCATCGATTCTTACGGCAACCGCTTGTCCAACAGGACCAGAAGAGTTTTCAAACGTAATATTCTGTGCTTTAAAACCATTTCCTGTAACAATAAAACTTGCTGATCCAGAAGTTCCGATTGTTCCTCCTGCTCCATTTGATTTTGAAGCATAATCATCGTAAGTTAGAATTACTTTTTCTTTGCTTTCTCCAATCAACGTTACATTGTTTTTGTTCAAAGCCAATTCTAGTTTTTCCTTATAAATACCGTTTTTTACAAAAATTTTAGTTTGTGAAGTTTTAAATAAAGGCACAACATTAAAAGCTTCTTGCACTGTTTTAAAATCTCCTTTTCCATTGGCATCCACAATAATGTCATAAGATTTAACTTCTTTTGGAATTTCTTTAATTGGAGTTTTTATCGAATCACTTTTATATGAAAAATTCAGAAAGAAAATCGAAGCTGTTATAAATTTGATTAGTATCATGTTGTATTTCTTTAGTTTACCACTTTTACCTCATCTTTTATGGATTCTAAAACTTTTAGGTCTTTATTCAGAATTATTTTCTTTCCATTGGTTTTTAATGAAATATCTTTTGTTTCTAAACCTCCAACCCAAAACATCTGATTTTCTCCAGTCGATTTAAGTCCGTCCAAACTCACATTTTTACTATTTGAAAAACTTACTGCAATTCCAGGTTTATCTAATCTTAAATCAAGATTTTTAAAAGCAATTTTGCTTGCATAATTTAACTGAACACCAACATCTGAACGGATAATCATATTTTCAAATTCGATATTGGCAACTGGCATTTCTGGAATTCCCATAATTTTTAAAGCCTGAGCCGCACCATTTACAGAAATGTTTTTAAAATACATATTTTTAAAGGCTGGTGTTTCCTCTGTAATAGGTTCTTTAGCCACCGTTACTTCTCCTGTTTCTTTATCTTCAGATAATGATTTTCCAAAATAATACAAGTTGAAATTAATGGCGTCTGTTGGAATATTATTCATACGAATGTCTTCCATCCAAATATTCTCCACAACACCACCACGACCTCTAACCGATTTAAAACGAAGTCCACAATCTGTTCCGTTAAAGGTTAGGTTTTTAGCATAAATGTTTTTTACACCTCCAGACATTTCGCTTCCAATGGTAAAACCTCCATGTGCGTGATACACCACACAATCTGTAATTACAAATAATTCTGTTGGTTTTGCTCGGTCTCTTCCTTCTTTATCTTTTCCAGATTTGATACAAATGGCATCGTCTCCAACATCAAAACGACAATTGGTTACCGTTCCGATTCTGCAAGATTCTAAATCTAAACCGTCTCCATTTTGAGAATACCACGGATTACGAATCGTTAAGTTGCGCAAAGTAAGATGTTCACACATTAACGGATTGACATTCCACGCAGGAGAGTTTTGAAACGTAACACCGTCTAAAAGCAGTTTTTTACAATTCACCAAACTTACCATAACGGGACGAAGCGCTTCTTTGTAAGGTTCCATATTTTCTACAGTTTCTTTTTTAGGCAATTTGTTTCGTTCCTCATTCCCTTCATAAGCGCCTTTTGATGGATACCAAATTTTACCATCCTTAGACAAAACGCCACCAGAGTTAACTAAATCGCTCCATTGTCCAGCCGTCATTTTACCGATTTTAACTGGTCTCCATACCGCACCGTTTCCGTCAAAAATTCCTTGACCTGTAATGGCGATGTTTTCTAAATCGATTCCCATAATAGGCGATTCGCAACGAATGACCTTATTTCCTTCGAAATACGATTCTATCAATTTGTATTGTTTTAAATCGCTTGAAAAAGAAACAAAAGCACCATTTTGAGTATGTAGATTTACATTGCTTTTCAGCTTTATTGGTCCTGTTGTCCAAAGTCCCGCAGGAATTACTACAACTCCTCCGCCAGATTTCGAACATTTTTCAATTGCCGAATTAATGGCATTTGTACAAAGCTGTTCTGTATTGGGAACTGCGCCAAAATCAACAATATTTAGCGTATCACTTTTGAACTTCGGAATTTGAACTTCTGGCATTTTAAAAGGAATCTTCAAAGAGGCATCAGGCTTATTTGAACTTCCTTTCTTTTGACTAAAGCCAACTAAAGTCGTAAGAAGAAATGCTGTTATCAGAAGCGTGTTTTTAATTTTTATCATAATCGATTGTAATTTTGAAACATTATTTTTTGTCTAGAACTTTTTGTAATTCAATGCCAGCAAGAATATAAGGTCCAACCGCTTTTGCATCGTCTTCTCTTATAGGTTCTGAAATATAGTATTCGAATGAACCGTTTCTATCTTCGGGGTTTTTACCTCCTAATCCTGCAACAGCGCAACATTTTGTAATCGAAATGGTTCCGTCTGTATTGTCTTTTATAAATTCTTTCTGAATTCCTTGAAAGCCCTTTTGTGCCGATTTCAAAAACTTTTTGCCCAAATAGCCTTTGTTGTACGCTTTGGTAAATGAATACACAAACATTGTAGAACAAGTCGATTCGAGATAATTGCCTTTTCTTCCCGGCTGATCCATTACTTGCCACCAAACTCCTGTTTTCGAATCTTGCGCTTTTAGAACGGCATCAAAAACCTGTTGAACTATTTTTATTACCTCTTTACGTTTGGGATGATTTTCTGGAACAAAGTCCAAAATATCAACCAAAGCCATGCAATACCAACCTTGCGCACGTCCCCAAATATGTGATGAAGTTCCTGTAGTTTTGTTGGCCCAGAATTGAGCGCGTTTTTCATCGTAACCATGAAAATTCAAACCTGTTTTAGCATCAAAAGTGTGTTTCTGAATTAATTCTACTTGCAAAATTGCATCGTCAATTGCTTTTGGAACATTAAAAACTTGTCCGTATTGTGCTGAAAAAGGATCTGCCATATAAACGCCATCCAGCCACATTTGCCATGGATAACTTTTTTTGTGCCAATAACCTCCGTCAGAATTTCTTGGATGTCCTTCTAATTGTTTGTGTAAAACATCCATTGCGATTTTATAACGGGAATCGTTTGTCTTTTTATAAATCTCAAAAAGTATTTTTCCTGAATTTACCAGATCTAAACTGTATTTTTCGATTTCATATCCGCCTTGAATATTTCCATCTTTATCAATCAATTGTTCGGCATAAGAAACTCCGTAATCCCAATATTTTTGATTCTTGTTATAATCATACAATTTCTGATTGGCCAATGCCACCAAACCATTGGTATAATTCCATTTCGGATATTTTACTCCATCCAAAAACACTGGATTTGGAACACGTTTCTGATCTGAATCGGCCATTTTTACTGCCCATTCAATTGGAGCTAATTCTTTTTATCTGTTGAATTTGATTGTCCAAAAGAAGTCAAACCAACGAACAAAGCAAGAAAACAATATTTCATTTTATGTTTCATAATCTCTTAATTTTCTTCAACTCTAAACCAATCATAATCGGCATAACTGCTGTCATTAATAGTTTTAGATCCCGTTGCAAAAAGTCCAATTTTGGCACCAACCCATCTTCCTGCGCTAGGTTTGAACGATTCGCCTAACTTTTTGAAATTCTTTCCATCCAAACTATAATAAAAAGTAACTTTCGCATCAAAAGGTTCTTTGTTCTGAACCATTTCTACTTTGGCGCGCAAACTCACTTCTTTTTTATTTACAGGAATTGACGCGATTTCTTTCTCTGCTTCTTTAGAAGTTCTCGCACTTTTCATTGAGCGTTGTACTAAATTCAAATTGCCCATTTTATCCTGTTCAATTGCTATATAAGCGTAATCTTCACCAAAAACAATCAAACCTGAGCTGCATACTCCTGCATCTGGGTTATTTTCGAAAGTCAATTTTGTTGTTGTTGTAAAATTGGCACCTGGAAATTTTTGCAATAACAGATTCGGCATCATCCACATGGTCTTAATTCCCTCTTTCCTCGGAATACAATTCAGACGCATAAAACCAAGATTTGCCGATGACCAGCCCCAATGTTCCTCAGGATTCTGATTGGCTTGCCATTGCCATTGCAAACCCAATTGATGACTATTAAATTCATCGGATGTAATTAATGGTGTTGCTGGATAATTTTTGCCTACATTTGGTTTGGTCCATTCCATAACAGGTTCTCCAATCCCATCTTTATTGGTATCTTTTCCCATAATTGGCCAGCCGTCTTTCCAAGTTACAGGTTGTAAGTGAACAACGCGTCCGTAAGCCCAACGATCTTGAAAATGTAAAAACCATCCGTCTCCGTTTGGCGTTTCGACATAACCTCCCTGATGTGGTCCATTTACAGGAGAATCTCCTTGGTTTAAAACCACTTTAAATTCATAAGGTCCCCATACATTTTTAGAACGCATTGCCAATTGCCATCCTGGTTTTACACCTCCTGCAGGAGCCATAATCCAATAATAACCGTCGCGCTTGTATATTTTTGAACCTTCAACTGTGGTATGCCCTTTATGCCCATCAAAAACTAAAGCAGGATTTCCTATTAGTTTCGTTCCGTCTGGTGCCATTTCAGACAACATTAAAACTGTTTTTACATTGGCACGACTTCCCGCGAAAGCGTAAGATAAATAAGCTTTTCCGTCTTCATCCCAAAACGGACAAGTATCTATAATTCCTTTTGCTTCTTTTACCAAAACCGGTTCTTCCCAAACAGCTGCTGGATTTTTAGTTTTAACCATAAATATTCCAAAATCAGGATCTCCCCAATAAATAAAATATTCCCCATTGTGGTAACGAATAGACGGAGCCCAAACACCATCGCCATGACGAACTGTACGATAATGTTCTATCGGAAATAGATTTTGCAATGCATATCCAACCAATTCCCAGTTTACAAGATCTTTGGAATGCAGAATAGGAAGTCCAGGAACACTATTAAAACTAGATGCCGTCATGTAATAACCGTCTTCTCCCACGCAAACATCGGGATCAGAGTAATCTACATGTAAGATTGGGTTTTTATATTTTCCATTTCCCAAGTCAGCGTTCCAGCCTTGTGCACCTGCTCCTAAATACCAAAATAATCCGAAGGCGAGCAGTAATTGTTTGAATTTCATTGTATTGATTTTTATTATATAATTCGCTTCATTAAAACATCAACAAAAGCTATGACATTTTAAAAGTTTAATTTCTTCTATTAATTTGTAAAAGACAGTACATTGAAGTATCCTCAACCACAAGGATACTTCATGAAAGTACTGAAACCACTTAATTAACAAAACTTAAGAACTTAAGGTAACCATCTTGTGTCTCCTACTTTATTGGTAACAATTGGTGAATTTGGATCTTTAATCATCAAATTACCATTTGCAGGATCAACAAATAAATTTTGTGCGCTTATACCTAGATCGGTTCCCTGAATTGCAGAAGCCCCTAATAGATAGTCGGTAGTTGTATAATTGTTTCCGTATGTTGTTGGCGTATTGGCCGCAATTGCTTGGATTACTTTACCGCAAGCAGATGCCATTAATACATTCTTAAAGATCAAAGTAGATCCCACAGCATTCGGTATATTGATTAATGCTCTGTTATAGGCATAATCATAAAGCGTAATATTTTGATATTCTAGTTGAATTGGATAAGCCGAAGTACCATAATCAAACAAGTTTTTAAAGTTTCTATTTTTATCTGTTGTTTGATAATAATCTCTCATGAAAGTACAGTTTGCGAATTTGGCTTTCTTTACGTTATCTGCTCCAGCAGAACCAAAGACAAATGTCCCGTAAGGTCCTGTATGTCCTCCAACCTGATCGAATGTACAGTAGCTCATATCAAACACGCCAATTTCTTTGTATTTTCCGTTTCCTTGATGTCTCCAGAATCCACGTTTGAAATAATTAAAAACACAGTTGTAGAAAGTAATTTTATCTATTTTCCAAGCGGTACCACTATTAAAGAAATAACTAGCATCGATCGTCTGATAAAAACGAATGTTTTCAAAAACCAATTCCGACAAATACGAACCTTCGGTAATGTTCCAGTTTCCGTTCATTTCAATCTGTGGACGTTCTCCCTCCGTTCCACCTGTCAATTTAAATCCTTTTGAGATTGTGAAAGGTGTAATTTTAAACAAAGAACCTGCTTCTAAGAAATATTCTGTTCCTTCTGGAATTGTCGGATCATCGTTGTTTGTTCTCAATAAAGCATCTAAATCCATACCTTTTGTAACAATAATAGTTGACTGTGATGGTCCCGCAGAACGGAAAGAAACTTGATTATACGGTTTATCGTAACGTCTTGGTTTATTATTATCGAAGATGTTAAGATTGTATAAGGTATTTTTTTCTAAACCTGTTAGAGTTGCTTCACCTTTACTGATTTCAGAAGCCGTTAATTTACGTCCGATTGCTGGAATTTCAGCAGATTGTGCTGGAGCTACAGAAATACTATCGACTGGATTTTTTGAAGAAACAGCCCAAGTTACAGTTACTTCTGTTTCGGTTACATTTACTCTTTCTACATCATTTAAAATAGCATCAAACGGCGGACGATCTTCTGTCAATGCGTTGGTATAAGACCACTGCGAATTATGGCCATCTATAGCATGATTAGATCTTACTCTTACATAAAACTGCGTTTTATACGGAATATCATCCATTAAGAGTTGTGTGTCTGTTGTCGTGTACGATTTGTACAAGCTTTTGTAATAATTGTCTAAATGCAACTCAACGGTATAAGATGCCGCATCATTGACTTTATACCACACAACAGCAATTGAGTTTCCTCTTACTAAAGGAGCGGTAAGTACGAATTTTGGCTGAAATAAATCTTGTTCCTGTGGATATTTAAACTCATCGTTCTCACAAGATACCAGCATTTCTCCGAAGGCAATTAAACCTATAAGAGACAATATATAAAGTATTTTTTTAAAGTTTTTCATGCTTTTCTTGATTTAAAAATTAAATCCATAATAATTTTGAATCGCTCCTCTATGATCTGTAATTACCTTTGAAGGATAAGGACATAAATAACGTAATGGATCCGTAGGTGATACCGATGAAGCATTGTTGTAATTGATAAACCCTCTAAAGCTCCATTTGATATCGTTTCTTGGTTCGTAACTTGCCGTGTCGTTGTTTAAGGAATACCAACTTACCGCAAACGGAAGTTCTGTATAACCAGCAGGGCGAGCCTGAAGAATTTCATCAATTCCTTTGATATCTAAAATTGTTCTGCCCGAGTTAACTGGATCTGGAATGTTTTTATAATAAATACTTCCAGGAACTTGGTCGATGCCTGGCACATAAGCTCCATTTGCGACACGCCCCCAATTGTATAATTTAAAATACTGATTGTAAACCACTTCACTAAATTTATTCCAACGTGCTAGATCAAATTTACGTTTGCTTTCTCCTCCAAACTCCCATTTACGTTCATCCATTATAGCCTTAAAGAATAAATCTGGTGATGATTTAGATAGTACATAATTATCTACTTTGGTTCCCCAATCAGCTTGAGCAAAAGCTCTTCTTCGCACACGTCTTAAACATTCCTTAGCATCTTCACGAGGGCCAAAACGTTCGTTTACTGCTTCTGCGTACATTAAGAGTACATCTGCAAATCGCATCCAAGAATAATTGATTCCCGTTCCTTTTTGGCTTGTGCTTCCCAACGGATCATTCATCCATAATTTAGACCATTTCCCAACAGCCAAACGAGCCAAATCCAAACGAATTACTTGATTTAAATTTTGATCGTATGAAAGCGGTGCGCAAGTAACATCTCTTCTTAAATCTTTATTATCGAATGAATAAAGGTATTCTCCACATAAACTAAGAGTTCCTGAAGCACTTCCGTAAGGATGATTCCCTTCAACAATCGGAATTCCTGCCAAATAACCGTACTCACCTGTAGAGTTTTTCAGCATTGGAATTGAGAAAATAACGTCATCATTGACTGGAGTTTCCCAATTATTCTGCTTCATCCAAAAATCTCTAAAACCTAGTTTTAAATCATGCTGTCTGCCTAAAATTACTTTTTCTAAATATTGAATTGCCGTATCATAATACTGCTCGTGATTTGTTCCTCTTTCCATGCGTCCGATACTGGCTGGATTGTTTTCGTCTGGGCGAAGTGTCCACCCTCCTCTTGTAAGCGCCAATAATCCGATCAACCCTTGATTAAAACTTCTAGAAGCGCGTTCCACTCCATAATCCAATTCGCTGGCATTTTTCATTAAAGGCTCAACCGACTTCAAATCGTCAATTAAAAATTCAAGAATTACATTTCGATCTGTGGTTCCGACAGCAAAATTTTCATCTCCTGTTGAAGATTTAGTACGAAAAACAACATCTCCCCAAATGCGAATCATATCTAAGTAAACCATAGCACGAATCGTTTTCACTTCTCCATACATCTGCATAATATTGGAAGGCGCATTTTTTGGATCTGCTTTATACAAATCTGAACTCTCAATTCCTTCAATAACATCATTTGCCGTATTGATAATTTTATACATGGCGCTCCAAGTACCATTTAAAGTAGTCCAATAAGGTTTTGGATCGTAACAGGCAATATCAGAACCGTTTCCGTTTACTGTATTGGTTGCAACGCCAGACATTTCTACGTCTGTGTTTGTATTAAAAACAAATGCAACACGGTTCGCATAAGCATCATCTGTAAGCATAAGCGTATACACACCCGCAACAGCAGATTGAATGTCTTTTTCTGATTTAAAAATTTCTGCTTGGGTAAAGCCAGATCCAGGCTGTACATCTAGATATTCATCGCAGGCTGTAAAAGACAGCGCAACAACTAGCAGAAAACTAAAGATTATCTTTTTATTCATCTTTGTGAGATTTAATATTGTTTAATTAAAATGACAACTGTACTCCAAAAGCATAGTTTCGTGTTCTTGGATAAGCGTTGTAATCAATATTTGGTGTTAATCCGGTTTCTAGATTAGTATCTGGATCGTATCCAGAATAGTTCGTCCAAACAAACAAGTTGCTTCCTGTAGCATACAATCTGATTCTGCTGAATCCTATTTTTGAGCTGTTTTGTTTTGGAATAGTAAATCCAATACTTAGTGTGTTTAATCTTAAGAAAGAACCATCTTCAACCGCGTACGACATCGCAATAGGACGCCCAATAGATACCGGATTCCACATTGTAGCATTTTCGTTCTGTTTTGCCAGTTGTTCAGGCGAATAACGAAGATCGTTCCCCATGTCATCATAATTTCTCCAACGGTTGTTTAATCCTACATCCATACTAAAATTGTTTTGATTGTTCTGGTAGAAAGAAGTTGTCATGATTTTATTGGCATTATACACATCAAACCCATACATGAAGTTGAAGAAGGCTGTTAAATCAAAATTTTTCCAGATGGCATTTACACCAAAACCTCCCGAAAAATCTGGATTTGTATCTCCAATTACTTTTCTGTCTTTATCTCCAATTACATAGCTGTTTGGATCTGAAGGATCAACAGGAGTCAGTTTTTTAAACTTTGCATTTCCTGGAACTGGGTCGCCAGAAAGGTTTTTTGAATTGGCAACTCCCTCTTTCAATTTCCAAGTTCTCGTTACTGCATCAAAAGATTCGAAATCGTCCATAGTGTAGAAACCGTCATTTACAAATCCGTAAATTAAACCTTTTGTTCCGCCTACATAAGCGCGGTAATCATCGTCGTTTAACAATTGTGTTCCTGCCCAGCTAGAACTTAAAATCCATTCTTGTTCTCCGCTTGCCAGTTTATCAATTTTGTTTTTGTTATAACCAATATTAAAAGTCAAATCAACTTGAAAATCTTTTTTTCTAATCACACTTCCATTAAGAGCCAATTCGACACCTTTATTAGAAGTCTGTCCAACGTTGGTCATCATTTTTGTAAAACCAGAAACCGCTGCAATATCAGACGGCACCAATAAATCTTTTACTTTATTATGATAAAAATCTAAAGTACCTGTAAGTCTTTCTTTGAAAAAACCAAAATCAAGACCTAGGTTTGCTGTATAAGTCGTTTCCCATTTCACGTTGGGATTGTTCAGATATTTGTCGTTATAAAAATTATAGTAGTAATGATTCTCTTCTCCCCATCCTACAGAACGATCTCTCGAAACTCCATAATATTTTGCATACAGATCGCCTTTAATTCTATCATTTCCAGAAGCTCCATAACTTAAACGAAGTTTTAAATTGGAAACAGTTTGACTTTCTTTCAAGAAACTTTCATTTGAAATTCTCCATGCAAAAGCACCCGCAGGAAAAACTCCCCATCTGTTATCAGGACCAAATTTGGTAGAACCATCAGTACGAACGGTAAACGTAAAAAGATAGCGATCGTCGTAACCATAATTGGCTCTTCCAAAAAACGAAGAAATTCTATTTGGAGATTCTGCATTTGAACCATTATCAAAAGGAGTTCCTAATGCTAGATTGTCTAAAGCTTTTTGGCCAGTTATGTCTTCAGGGAAATAACGAGTACGGAAAAACTTAAGAGAACTTTGCTGATCTTTTATCTCTTGTCCGACCATCAATTGAAAATCGTGACGCTCTTTTAATTTAAATCCGTAGTTTAAAACGTTATTTAGCTGCCAGCGAGGCGACTGCGTCATCGACCAATACGTTAGCGGTAGATTATTATTTTCTAATGCCGTTCTGGTATCTGTACCCCAAAAACGTCCATCCTCAGCATATTTGTATTCATAACCAAATGAAGAACGAAGCGTTAAGCCTTTTTTAATCGTCCACGTTAAAGCTCCTTGAGTATTAAATGTTCTTGTAATGCGTTGACGGTAGTTTTTCTCTGCTTCTTCGAATGGATTAAAACGAGGTTTAATTTCATAATCATCTGGATCAAAATAAGTATTGTCTTCTGGTAAAGTCATGTATTCTTCTAATCCAGCTGTTGGTGCTTCTCGCAAAGCTCTAAGCAAACTCACTCCGTCTGTTCCAGAACCATCAATAGTTTGATTTGTCAAACGAGTTTGATATTCGAACGTAAGATTATCTGTTAATTTTGAATTTAAAATTAAATACATATAATTCTGACGCATTCCTGTTCCTAACAAAACACCTGGCTGCTCTTGATTTACAAACGTAAATTTGAACTTTGTTTTTTCGCTTCCTCCGCTCACATTTATATCAGTGTATCTTGCAATCGGATTACTTCCAAAAATTTCATTTTGCCAATCTGTACCTTTATTTCCTTTATAAATGTAAAATTCGCTTGGTCTGCCATACATATTATAAAATCCAGTTGGGTTAGATGATCCTTTACGTGCAAACTCATACTGCAACATAACAAACTCATACGGATCCATAACGTCCAGATGATTGGCAAGCGTTTTAATCTGCGTGTAGTTATGAATGTTTACTGATACTTTTCCTGCTTTAGGTACTTTAGTTGTAACAATAATAACTCCATTTGCTCCTCTCGCACCGTATACCGCTGTAGATGCAGCATCTTTTAAAACCTCTACAGATTCGATATCTGTTGGTGGAATATCATTTAAATTGGCAACCTCAAAACCGTCCACTAAGATTAATGGCGAGTTGTCCTCTGTAATAGACCCTCCTCCACGAATTCTAATTTTTACATCTGCTCCTGGCGAACCGTCGACTGTTGTAACCTGAACTCCAGGAAGTCTTCCTGTTAAGGCTTCAGCAACATTCGCTGTTGGCACTTTTGCCAATTCGGTTCCTTTTATACTGGCAACGGCTCCCGTTAAGTTTTTACGTTTTTGCGTACCGTAACCAATAACGACAACTTCATTTAGTTCGCTATTCGACTCTTTCATAGTTACCGTAATTCCAGATGTTCGTCCTTTAAGTGGCACTATTTCATCATTCATTCCAACAAATTTGACAATCAAAACTGCTGTTTCTGGATCTGCTACCGCTATACTGAATTTACCATCAATATCGGTAACGCCATTTGTCTTTTCATTCTTTACCATAATTGTTGCGCCCGGAATACCTGCCATATTATCCCTAACCATACCACTCACGGTTGTACGCTTCTGAGCATAAATACCTCCTGTTAAAAATAGGACGGCTAAAATGCTCCAGATATATTTTTTTATAGTCATAACTAGAATATTTTTATTTGATTAAAAGCCTCGATTTGGATTTCTTATAATAGAATTATTAAAAATCAACACATTAACCTTTTACAGCTATCATGTTGTTTTTTAAATCCAAGCAATGGCTAATAGTATTTAGTATTGGTTTGTTTAGAAAAGAAGTTTATTCGTTTATAAGAAAATCGACACTTGTAACCATATTGCCTTCAATGGCAAAAGTTCCTTGTAATTCTTTGGTCTTCACCACTTCCATGTTCTGATTCAGGCATTCAATTTTAACACGAACGTTATTCGCTTCTTCACCCGTTTGAAATAAAACAAAATCGTCTGTGTAGTTGATTCCCCCACTCGCTGTTGCTTTACTCCTTGTTACAAACATGTCTTCTTTAATGTATGTTCCGTCAACAACTTTGTAACCGCTTCTTTTTACCAAAACCGTAGTTTTAATTGTGGTATAACTTCTATCGGCGGTAATGTCTAAAGTTTTCAAGCGAAGTATTCCCGTTCGCGTGATAATGTTTAGTGTTAATGGTTCTTCAAAAGGCGAAGCATAAGGCATTGCATCTGATAGATTTACAGCCTGATTGGCTAATGCCGGTTGCGGAACAATCAAGTCATTCAAATTCGTTGGCGATGGAATCATTTGCTCAGGAAAGTCTGAGGCTACCATTTTGTATTTTCCATCATCTAAGGAAAAAGGATAAAGCGAACTGTAATTTGCAGCGTATTCCCCATTTTCTTTGTACACAAAAAGAGGTCTGGTTGAGATACCTACATTTAAATTCCAAGCGACACCGTTTAATTGAAAATCTAGCTTTTTAACTGTATGACTTTCATATTTTAGATCATCACTAGAGCAGGAATTTAGAAGAAAAAATAACCCTGCTCCTAGAATCAAATTTTTAATCATTTTCATATCTGTTAAATTTAAAAATGATACAAATTTTCCTTTTGATTCACTTCAGGACAGCAGTCCAAAATTGGCAGTTGATTGGTAATGTTGGTTTGGTTCATAATTTTGGTTTTAAGGTTAGTTAGTAAAAAATCAGTTAAGATTACGAAGCAAAACTAGAAATAGGATATCTCAAATAGGGGTATTTTTTGCTTTTCAGAATGGTACAAATCGCTATTTCAGCACATTTAATCAACTATTCACTAACTTTTTCTTACTTTTTTTATTTAATGCAAAAAAATATCATAAATAAAAATAGATATCACAAAGCCTGTATTTACATTTTTTATCATTCTTCCCCAGGTTGAAACCTTAGTATATATTTAATAATATTGGGGATAAAATGCTCTAGAGAAATATTGGGACAATACATTACGTTCCCAAGGTTAAAACCTTGGGCTATGTTTTATTAAGATTGCGTAGAAAATACTTGAGAGAAACATTGCCAATGGTTTTAACCATTGAGACGCAAAGAATATCTTCTATCGTTTCCCAAGGTTAAAACCTTGGGCTATGTTTTATTAAGATTGCGGAGAAAATGCTTGAGAGAAACATAGTCAATGGTTTTAACCATTGAGACGCAAAGAATATTTGTCCTAAGATTAAAACCATTGGCTATATGGAAAAGGATTTAGATTAACGAAATTGTCGTCGATATTCAGCTGGAGTATGATCGTATTTTGATCTAAAACATTTTCCGAAGTATTTCAAATCATTAAAACCAACTTCAAAACAGATTTCTTTTATCAAAAGATCATCTTCTTTTAAAAGTCTTGCCGCTTCGCTTAATCTCATATCGCGGATAAAAACAACAGGAGAAGCCCCAGTAATACTTTTAAGTTTATTGAAAAAACTAGCGCGCGACATGCACATTAATTTTCCTAGTTCGTCAACCGAAAAATCTGAATTCGACATATTTTCTTTTACAAATTCGATAACCTGAAACATGAATTTCTGGTCTTTGTTTGAAATTTGAAGCGGTTCTTCTTTAGAAATTTCAATTGTGCTTCCGCTAGAAAACAATTGCTGTAAACGAGCTCGTTGTTCCAAAACATTCTTTACTCTTGCCTTTAATAAACTGACATTAAAAGGTTTCGTAACATAATCATCTGCTCCGTATTCCAAACCTTCCAATTTACTTTCTATCGATGATTTCGCGCTAAGCAAAATAACCGGAATATGACTGGTAGATAAATTATCACGAATTAATTTCAACATTTCGATTCCGTCTTTCTCAGGCATCATGATATCGCTGATAACGAAATCTGGCAAAATTTCTTCTACTTTTGTATAACCTTCATCACCATTTTCGGCGGTATAAATTGTATAATCATTTTCTAAAATAGAAACCATAAAAGCACGCAATTCCGGGTCGTCTTCTACAATAAGTCCAATTGGATTTTCTCTTCTTGGTTCTTCTGCTATTATTATTTCGTGTTCTGGTTCATATTCCAAATGCATATCATCAGAAAAATGTTCTTCTGTTTCTTCCAATAATATATCTACATCACCTTTAAAATGCTGATATCCTTTTAAGAATGCAATTTGAAAACTACTTCCTTTTCCTTGTGCACTATCTACCAAAACCTCTGCTCCGTGTTTGTCTGCAATATCTTTTATAATAGAAAGTCCAAGTCCAGTACTCGGATTAGATAGATTTTCATTATAATTTGAAAAACGAACAAACAATCTCTTTTGAAGTGTCGGACTAATTCCTGGTCCATTGTCATTTACTGTTAAAAACACATGTTTCTCTGATTCTTCTACTTTTACCACAATCGAATCGCCTTTACTGCAATATTTAAAAGCATTAGAAAGCAGATTGATCAAAATTTTATCCAAACTATCTGGATCTGCCCACACTTTTGGATTTGAAGAATCAATATCAACTTTCAAATTAATATGGCTCTGATTGCTCATTTTTTCAAAATCTTCACACATTTGAGAAACAAATTCTCCTAGATTGATTTCTCGAATGGCTAGTTTTTTATCTTGAATTCTTCTCAAATCCAAAATCTGATTGACCAAATTCAATAATTTATTACTGCTTTTTTCTATAATTCGAAGTTGTCCTTTTGTAGTATCTTTTAAAGCATCATCTGCAAGCATCACTTCTAAAGGCGCTGTAATCATAGTAAGCGGCGTACGAATTTCATGTGAAATATCGGTAAAGAATTTCAGTTTCAATTCGCTCATTTGTTTCTCTAATTTTACATCACCGCGCAGTTTTAAAATGGTAAGAATAGCTCTATTGACAACGAAAAATAAACCACAAGCCAAGACTAAATAACAGAAATAAGCAAAATTAGTTCCCCAGATCGAAGGGCGAATCGTAATCTTAATGCTTCTTTCATTATCCATCCATAAATTATGTCCATTGGTTGAAGAAACCAAAAGTGTGTAAGTTCCACGACCTAAATTGGTATAATTAATAGATTGGCCTCCTTTAATGTAATTCCACTGTTTATCAATGCCTTCTAATTTATAGCGGTAAACAATATTTTCACTTTTCAAATAATCCAAAGCAGAAATCTGCACTCTAAAAAAGTTCTGATTGTGCTCTAGAGTAACTTCTTCCAACAAATCTGGATTTTTCGGAGTTTCAGGATTTATTTCATACAGTTCTTTATTATTTACTAAAAATCCGGAAATAGCTAAATAAGGTTTAAAATGAAAAGGTTTTATATTTTCTGGTTTGAAATAAATAACGCCATTAGAATATCCTACAGCAATTTCTCCATATGCGAGTTCGCATTTTGTTGCCTCCGAAAATATCTCTGTTCCAATAATTGATTTTAATTCTGGAAAGGTTTCTGCACTATTATTCTTTGGATCAAAACGCACAATCTGATTGTCGCTCATCAGCCAGATTTTACCCGCTTTATCTTCTTGAATTGCTACAACTCCTTCAACTGGAAATGAAACCATTTCGTTCCAAATCGATTTTACATTCAACTGTCCTTTTTTATCTAAGTCGGCTAAAATCAATCCCATGCCATTGGTTGCCAAAGCCATTTGATTGTCGTGTGTTATGGAAATGTCCAAGATATCATTTCCGGAAACCTGAGAATATTCATTAAACTTTATTTTGTTTGTCGCTTTAGTTTCTTCAGAAAACGAAAACAATTTATACGACGAAATAAAAAATATTTTGTGGTCTTTATTCTCTACAATCGAACGGACTTTATCTGCTGTTTTTATTGGATAATTTTTTAATTCATTTTTAAAATTGACAAATTGAATTCCGTTGTTTGATTCGCGAATAATATTTACGCCACCGCCCCAAGTTGCAATATAAATTTGTCCGTTTGTAGCTTGATAAATTTTAAAAATATCATCAGAATTGATGCTGTACTTATTCTTTTCATCATATTTATAATGAGCAACTTTATATTTAAAAGACTCATCTGTTGGAGACAGACAGAACAATCCGTTTCCTCTTGTTCCTACCCAAATTCTTCCTTTATTATCCTGAAGCATACTGTAAATATCTTTTCCCCAGCCAGGACCAGAGGCAGACAATGTTCCGTCAGAAGCCAAAAAACCGATTTTCTTTTTCTGGCTGTCAAACAAAGCGATTTTTTCTTTTCGGCTTGCCACCCAAAGATTTCCTTTGTTATCTTTCATCAAACCACGAACATTGTGTTTATGATGATCGTTTGACGAATCGAGATTTAGGGTAGAAAAATTACTATTGCTAAAAGTCACTAAATCTAAGCCTTGTTTGAAAGAACAAAACCAAAGATTTCCTAATCTGTCAAACATGGCCGTATGCATTAAATCTGAAACCGATTCTTTGGATTCGTTAATACATCGAATTATGGAAGACAGTTTGTTATTTTTTTCATCCCAATAAGAAAACGGCGCATTACTCGATTGCATCCAAACTGTTCCGTTTGGAGAAGTAATCATAAAACTTTTTCTTTCTCCTCCGGCAGCTGCAGCATCACTGTAATCAACGGACATTTTTTTAATCTTTTTGGTCAATAGATCAAACTGAAAAACACCTTCACCAAGAGCTTCAAACCAAAATTGTCTGGCGCGGGTCGATCCTAAATAATTGATTTTCTTATTTGGAAATCCAGCTAAAGTTTTTCCATTATAAGCTTCTAACTTGCTCGTTTTTAAATCATAAAAGTAAAAGACCTGACCTCCAGTTACAATTAGCATCTTACTATCTGCAACAAGCTCTGTGTAAATTATATCTTCCTTAATATCAATTATAAAATCAAAAAATGTACTTGCTTTTTTATTGTATCGTACGAGTTCCCCTTTGTTTCCTCCAAAAATAATATCTTCTTTAGTTTCTAAAAAAGAATTAAACAAACAAGCTTTTCCATTAAAAAAGAAATATTGAGGTTCTGAACTAGATTTATTTAATCTACAAATACCAGCTTCAGTAAAAAACCAAGTTGTACCCTGTTTATCTTCAAAAACATCACGGATTTTACCACAATGTTTGGATGGATCAAAGATTACTTTTCGGATTTTCTTATTGGCTTCAAAAGCAATCAGGTAATTTTTTTCTTCAGGAAAAAGCCAGACTCTTCCAGAAGACATCACTTTAAAATCTAGAAATGCAATATTGGCCTCCTTTAAAGGTTCTTCTTCAATTGGATAATGAAAACTTAACTGACGGGTATCAAAATAATAAATATCATTTTTCTCCGATTTGATCCAAATGCGATCACTGTTATCAAACTTGAATTTGAAAACACGATTGGAAATTAAATTCAGTGATCCGTTTTGTTTTACCCTAAATTTTTGAAAATTGCTTCCATCGTAGCGAATCAATCCGTTGAAGGTAGAAAGCCATATAAATCCCTTTTTATCCTGCTGAATATCGAGAATACGGGATTGCCTTAACTTTAAATCGTTTGCAAAATGCGTCAGCGTACCTGAAGGCTGCGCTGCACACAAAATACCAATCCAATAAAAAAAGAATACAAGTAGATTTCTTTTCATTTCAAACTTTATAAAATTAAGAGAATAACAAAAATATCAAAATTACTTTCCTGACCTAAAAGAAGTCGTTGTTTCAGCAAAATACCACCATAAAAATAGTGATTTGTCTCCCTTTCCCTTTTCAATAAAAATCATAAAACAATAGTAATAAGCTTTATAACATACTCTAAATAGCATTTTATCCTATCTTTAGAAGTATAAAAATCTAATTTTGTGAGTCAGCAATTTAATAATCTATCCTCTTTAAATCCTGCAAATTCATATTTCTGTTTTGACTTAAAATAGAAAATGAAAAAATAATAAATCTAACACTATCTAAAACCTATGAAAAGAAAATCCATAGTTATTGCGTTACATTTTTTTGCTTTAACCACCTTTGCGCAAGAAAATTTTCCGTACAAAAATCCAAACCTACCAACAGAACAGCGTGTTAATGACTTAGTATCAAGAATGTCATTAGAAGAAAAAATAAATCAATTAATGGATTCTGCTCCGGCGATTGACCGTTTAGGTATTCCAGAATACAATTGGTGGAACGAATCATTGCATGGCGTTGCCCGTGCAGGATTTGCCACTGTTTTTCCGCAATCTATTTCAATTGCTTCTTCTTGGGATCGTCAGTTAATATTGGATGTTGCTACTGCCATTTCAGATGAAGCTCGTGCCAAACATCACGAATATTTAAGAAGAGGACAACATGGAATGTATCAAGGATTGACATTTTGGTCGCCAAACGTAAACATCTTTCGTGATCCACGCTGGGGACGCGGGCATGAAACGTATGGAGAAGATCCGTTTTTAACAAGCCAATTAGGTCTTAATTATGTTAATGGACTTCAAGGTACAAATGACAAGTATTTGAAAGTAGTCGCTACTGCCAAGCATTATGCCGTGCATTCTGGACCCGAGCCTTCTCGCCATTTTTTTGATGCCAATACAAGCGATGTCGATCTTTATGAAACTTATCTTCCAGCTTTTAGAACTTTGGTAAAAGACGGGCATGTTTATTCTGTAATGGGTGCTTACAACCGTTTTAGAGGAGAATCGGCAAGTGCTAGTCCGTTTCTTTTTAATATTCTTCGAAATGTCTGGGGATTTAATGGTTACATTGTTTCAGACTGTGGTGCTGTAACCGATATTTGGAAGTATCACAAAATTACAAATGATGCCGCAAGTGCTTCTGCATTAGCCGTTAAAAACGGTTTAGATTTGGAATGCGGAAGCAGTTTCCAGTCTTTAAAAGAAGCTGTTGACCGAAAATTAATTACAGAAGCCGATATTGATATTGCGGTTAAACGTTTATTTACGGCTCGTTTTAAATTAGGAATGTTTGATCCAGACGAGATTGTTCCTTATGCCCAAATTCCGTTCTCAACCAACAATAATGCGGCTAATGATTTTCTTGCCAGAACAGCTTCCCAAAAAAGTATTGTTCTTTTAAAAAACCAGAACAATACCTTGCCTCTTTCTAAAAATATCAAAACAGTTGCGGTAATTGGGCCAAATGCAGATGATATTCAATCTTTATGGGGAAATTACAGTGGAGTTCCAAGCAATCCGATTACTGTTCTAAAAGGGATTCAAAACAAATTGGAGCCGAATGCAAAGGTTTTATATGCAAAAGGAACTGATTTAGCAAAAGGAGTTCCAGAAATGAACATTATACCATCAGTATATTTTCAAAACGAAAACGGAACGCAAGGTTTAGTTGGTGAATATTTTGATAATAAGGATTGGAATGGAAAACCTCTTTTTACTCGAATTGATGATAATATTGATTTTGAATGGGATATCAACACGCCAGATCCTCGTTTGAAAATGGGAAATTACAGCGTGAAATGGACAGGTTATCTTACCGTTCCTAAATCGGGAGCTTACAACATTTCGGAATGGTCAAAACCTTTTATGACTGTTGAAATTGAGGGAGGAAAAACTACTGGCGGAAAAAACAATCATCATCCACGTTTTCGTCCGCAGAAAATTGATTTAGAAACAGGAAAAAAATACAAAATAGAAGTTAAATACCAGAATTTCTACGGAGATGCGATTGCACAATTATTATGGTCAGAACCGCAAGAAAATTTAGTTCAAGAAGCGGTGCAAACTGCCAATCAAGCCGATGCTGTAATTCTAGTTTTAGGACTGAATGAACGTTTAGAGGGCGAAGAAATGAAAGTAGAAGCTGATGGTTTTAACGGTGGAGATCGAACAAGTCTAGATCTTCCTGCGAATCAAGAAGAATTGATGAAAGCCATTAAAGCAACTGGAAAACCTGTTATATTGGTTTTAATCAACGGAAGTGCCCTTTCTATCAATTGGGCAAATGATAATGTTCCGGCGATTTTAACAGCTGGATATCCGGGACAGCAAGGCGGAAATGCGATTGCTGATGTTTTATTTGGAGATTATAATCCGGCGGGAAGGCTTCCTGTTACGTATTACAAATCGGTAGATCAGCTTCCTAAATTTGAAAATTATGACATGGAAGGCAGAACCTATCGTTACTTTCATAAAACACCTCTATATCCGTTCGGATTTGGATTGAGTTATACCACTTTCAAATATTCTAATTTACAGCTTCCAAAAGAATTCAATTCTGATACAGATTTTAAAATTTCTGTTGACATTACCAACACAGGAGATCGTGACGGAGATGAAGTGGCTGAATTATATGTAAAAGACGAAAAAGCTTCTACTCCACGCCCGATTTGCCAATTAGAAGGTTTTGAGCGAATTCATCTTAAAAAAGGAGAAACAAAGACCGTTACTTTTACTATTACACCAAGGCAGCTTTCTATGATCAACAAGAAAAAACAACGTGTTGTTGAGCCAGGCTGGTTTACCATTTCTGTTGGCGGAAAACAGCCAGATGGTTCTAGTGATATTCAAAACGGAAGAATCAACTTTACTGGTAAAATGATTACACTTGAGAAATAATTTTTTACAACTATAAGACTAACTATTAACCATTTTTTATTAATCAAATTTTACAATGAACCAAAACCTCGCTTTCGCAGATTATGCGGTTTTTATTATTTATTTTATTGTAGTTTCTGCCTACGGTTACACGGTTTACCGTAAGCGTAAACAAGACGAACAAGATGCTAAAGCTTACTTTTTGGCTGAAGGAAATCTAACTTGGTGGGCAATTGGAGCTTCTCTTATTGCTTCTAACATCTCTGCAGAACAATTCATCGGAATGAGTGGTGAAGGTTTCTTTTTAGGAATCGCTGTTGCTGCCTACGAATGGCTTGCCGCCGTTGCACTTATTATTGTGGCGGTATGGTTTATTCCTGTATATCTTAAAAACAAGATTTACACGATGCCTCAGTTCCTAAAAACACGTTACAACGAATCTACTGCCTTGATTATGGCTGTTTTCTGGCTGTTTTTATACGTTTTTGTAAACTTGACTTCTATTCTTTATTTAGGAGCGGTTGCTATTAACGGTCTTGCCGGAGGAGAATATCTTCACGTAATCATGGTTGGATTGGCTGTTTTTGCTTTGTTTATTTCTCTTGGAGGAATGAAAGTCGTAGCTTATACAGACGTTATTCAGGTTGCTGTATTAATTATCGGAGGTTTGGTGACTTCTTATATCGCCCTTACAACTGTTGGACAATATTTCGGTGTTGGAGAAAATGCAATTGCAGGTTTTAAGGTTTTATTGAAAGAAGCTCCTGAGCATTTCAAAATGATTATTCCAAAACCAACAGCAGCTTCCACACAGCTTGAAATCGACAAATATTTAACTTTCCCAGGATTGTTATCTTATGCAGCTGGTATCTGGATCATAAACCTAAACTACTGGGGATGTAACCAATACATTACACAAAGAGCTCTTGGAGCAGATTTACAAACTGCTCGTACAGGAATCTTATTTGCTGGTATGTTGAAATTATTAATGCCACTTATCGTAATGCTTCCCGGTATTGCTGCTTACGTATTATACACAAACGGACACTTGCCTCAATTAGTTGGAGGAAAAGACGGGGCTTATTCTGCTGTTTTGACATTCCTCCCAACCGGATTAAAAGGGCTTTCTGTTGCCGCACTTACTGCTGCAATCGTTGCTTCTTTGGCTGGTAAAGTAAACAGTATTTCTACCATCTACACATTAGATGTTCACAAAAAATACATCCAGAAAAATGCGGGCGAAAAACAACAAGTAAACATTGGTCGTCTTGCCGTTTTTGTTGCCATGCTTTTGGCAGTTTTATTTACATGGAATGACGTTTTAGGAATTGGCGGTGTTGGAGGATTCACCTACATCCAAAAATACACTGGATTCATTAGTCCTGGAGTTTTTGCTATGTTCTTTCTAGGTATGTTCTGGAAAAGAACTACTGGAACAGCGGCAATCGTTGGGGTAATCTTAGGATTCTTATTATCTGTTTTATTCAACGAATACGCTCCAGCTTTATTTGGAAACGACACATTTTTATACACAGCTTACAATAACGGAAAAGGCGGATTTGAAATTCCGTTCCACATCTGTATGGGATTATCATTCTTATTTACAATGATTGCCATGATTCTGATCAGTTTTGCTGGACCGAAAATAAACCCTAAAGCATTCGAGACAGAACCTGGAATGTTTAAAGTCAAACCACAAACAACAGTCTTAATAGTGATTACGATGTTGATCATCATCGCGCTTTATGTTAAGTTCTGGTAATAAATTATCAGTTTAATTCTCTTCTCTATTTACAGCTGTTGTTAGTAACAACAGCTGTTCTTTTTTAAAAATCCGAATATTCCCAATCTGATTCGTATTTTATCACTTCCTTATCTGTTTTTTCTAGAATATATATTTTAAAATAGGGATGCACATTGCTAATAGGAAATGGATTTATGAAACCAGTCTTTTTATAACTCTTCGTCTTTTTTACTTTATTTTTATAAAAAGTCACCTCATTGTCTCTAAGAGCTATAGCATTTTCTATTTTTATCTCATTTAAAAAATGAAGAGAACAAGTGTCCATTTTATGTTTTCCTTGATCAAAGACAAATCTTTCTGAGGCTATATTAAAAAAAACTTTTCCTTCCTTTTCTCTTTTTATATTACCCTCGCTTTTGTTGTACAGTACATATTTAATAGGTTTTAGATACTTCTCTCCTCCTTTATAGAAAATAAAATAATCATTTTCTTTCTCTTGAGCACTTATTAAGTTGATCACTAATAAGAGCAACAGGTAAATTTTCTTTTTCATGATTTAATATAATTCATAACTTGGAATCTCCTGAACAACAACCCATTTCTTTTTTATTTTTTTCATTACTACCACTTTAAAATTCGAAAATCCAAAAAATGGAGTTCTTGTGACATGAAATTGAAAGACCAAATATTTTTTGTCATATACAATCGGTTCCGATATACCAAAAACAGGTAAAAAATTAGGTAAATTATTTATTTCCACATCGTTTGCATTATTTGAATTGGCAACAAAACGAACAAAAGATATAAACCTTATTTTATCAAACTCTAAATCAGTTCTAGCCCATTGTTTGTCTGTAATATCCGGTAAAATGTATCTTTTGTTATCATAAAATTTATTTTTCATAGCCTTAAAAGCGCTATCATTAAATAAAGGTCTTGTAGCTCCACCGTGTAATTCATTATAATCATCCTTTTCATTTTCTAGTCTGGGAAATTGTCCTTCAAAAATTTTTAAGGTCACATTAGGATTCAATTTTTCAGTAATCACTATAATCTCACTTCTTTTGTCTTTGATTTGTGAATTGAAATATTGATTTATTACTTGAAAAGAATCGCTTTCAATCAATGTTTTACTAGAATTCTTTTGGGCGTTTATGAGACCACAACAAAAAGTAAGTAATACTATAAAAATATTTTTCATTAGCTTATACATTATTTATTTTAGGATTCTGAAAATTACAGTTTTGGTTTCATTGTCAAATTTTGAAACCAAGATACAATAACTACTTTTGAATATTCTGGTAATGATAACTAAAAGTATTATTCTTTTCAAAATTTCATCTCTTCCGAAATCCCCGCATAGCACTTTAAAAAATATGCAAATACAAGAAAATCAATCTCCGAAAATGACTATATTGCTCATTAAAAACAGATTTTTTTAAACTGAACCAGCATGAAAATTAACTTTCTATTTCTTTTGCTGCAATTACTAATATTGCCACAAATATCATTTTCACAATCAGAAAGCTTCTCCGTTCAGGAGGTAAAGTTTAAAAGTCAGAACGTCACTCTTTCAGGATCAATCCTAATGCCTGAAAAACCATTTGCGGCAGCTGTAATTGTACACGGATCGGATCCAGTAAAAAGAGAGATGGAGTTTGCAAAGCGTCTTGCGAAAGAAGGTATTGCAGTATTAACTTATGATAAGCGCGGTGTGGGAGAATCTGGCGGAGTATATGTTGGGCCGACCGTTGGCACCAACAACATTGATCCTGCTAATCTTACACTATTATCTCAAGATGCAAGTGAGGCTGTACTAACGCTTAAAACCTATCTAAAAGACAAAAAAACACCAATTGGATTAGTTGGCTTCAGCCAAGCAGGATGGATTATTCCCATTGCCACAAGCAATAATCCGCAAATAAAATTTATGGTTTTATTTAGCTGTCCTACTATTACTACTCTAGAACAACTTCGCTTTCAGTTTTATACCAATGGAAACCATGATTTTTGGAATAACCATACAGAATCGGATGCTCGTGAACATATTAAAAATGATTCAGACAGATACCAATTCATTGCAACAGATCCAAAAATTTCCTTGAATGCTATTTCAATTCCAGGAATTTGGCTTTTTGGAGAAAAAGACATACAAATTCCTGTAAAGCTGTGTATCGAGCAGCTAAATTTTATGAAGGCTGAAGGCAAGCCTTTTGAGTATGCTTTGTTTCCAGAATTGGGCCACAATACTTCATCGGATGATAATTCAACTCCAGTTGAAATTTCAATCCAATGGATCAAGGAAAAAGCATTGAAACTCAAAAAGTCTTAATCGAGTACTTGTAAAACTTCTATTTTATAGAAACAGTTTCAGAAAGTTCTTCAGCATTAATAAACGCCGCAATATACTGCTGCACTTCATTGCGTTGCTCTGCAGAAGTTTCAAAAGTATTGATATGAAAGTCTTCATCCTGATCGAGGATGTGAATAATTTCGGTGTAGCCTTTTGAAATCAGACTTCCTTTTAATTTGATAACGGTAAGTTGTTGGCGCGGATTCAAATCTTTTCGCACCTGTAATTGTATTGCTTTCTGCATTGTCAAGATTTGCCAGTTAGTTATGAATGAATGTATTCTCAAATATAAAAAATTCTCTGTTCCAGTAATACTGAATCAGCAATATTAACATAATCTTGAGATACGTAAAAATCAGTTACGCAGTTTTATTGTTTCAATTTTAGAATATACATTCATTTTTAATATAGTAAATTTGAGATGACTCAAGTATTGAAACATTCTTTCTAAAAAACCTTTCTGCTGCAATTCAACTCATAGTTCTTATTGATCTTTCAAAATAAATTAGTTTGAAAAATGGCAACAAAAAAGCCTGAGAAATTCTCAAGCTTCTTTGCTTAATTCACTAAATAAAAAAACTAACACGAAATATTCTTAAAACTTAAATCACATTTTTATCTCCAAAATATTATTTGCTGAAATTGTAACTGATAACTGCTCCCAAGCCAAACTGAAAAGTTGAAGCATAATCAGTTACTGCTACAGGACCCCAATAGTAATCCCAATAATAATCATATCCTACAGCTGCCGACATAGACTGCAGATAAGCATGGAGATTAATTGAAACTGGCGAATTCGTTTTTACTTTGACCCCTCCTTTAATTTCCCATGCAAAATAAGTTCCGCTACCACTCTTTGGTGTCTCTAAAATTGCAACACCGGCACCAGCACCCAGAAATGGAAGCGCCTTTTGCGAACTTGATCCAAAATAATAGGTATAATCGGCTAGTATATAATTGATAGCGCCTTTATCATCTCCGACATTAACCTGAGTTCCTGCAGGAATGGCCCCTTCATTTAAAGGAATCTTTGTATATAAAGGCATCCTTGTATCAAGTCTGTTGTATTTCAATTCTACGGAAGCGTTATCCATTATAAAATATTCCAAACCTATTCCATACTCAAAACCATCTTCCACTCTTGCGTATGAGGAATCAAAATCTACTTTATCCGAAAAGGTATAACCTCCGTACAAATTAAGCAGAATCGACTGAGAGCTTTGCGCCGACAGTGCTACTGAAAATAAAAAAATGACTGATAATAAATAAAACTTTTTCATAATTTTTAAATTTTAAGGTTACTATTTTTTATTCCTTAGCAGAAACCCACTGCCTATTTTTTTGAAGGAATTACATCATATTGAAAAAAAGTATTAAGTCAAGATTCAGGGTTTTCAATTTGTAAATCAAAAAATGATTCAATTATATCTTGGGGATATTTATTTAAAATCTAAAATTCCCTTGCCAAAAGATTTGATAGAAGCATTAAAAGTCTCAGATGAAGTATGTTCCAGAAATTTTATGTCACTAGACTCTACGACGTAAAGCTGCCCCAAATCTTTTGATGGCAATGCTGGAACAAATACAGCAGCCGAACCACCCGTAGAGGATTGTTCTATCAATAGGCCAGGTTGCCAAAAATTACCCAATTTCACTAAGACAGGCTTATCGACATTATTTTTTTTGAGTTTTGAAGACAACTTTTCTTCGGCTATTTTCTTGTTCTTTTCATAACCTGGGAGAAAGATCATGAGTTTGTCATCAATCCAGATTGTGAACTTTTTTAGATAGGCCAACCTCATTAAATAACCGCTAAAATAAAACAGAATGACTAATAATAGCCCGCCCATAATATCTCGTGCTGCTGTTCCAAAAATCTGGTCAAACCCAAGCAAATGAGCCACCTTTTCTCCGTAGGTCCGAAAAAAAGACCAGACTTTTTCTATTATCATGAAAAAAACAATTAAAGGAAGCAGAACCAGTGCACCAGAAATAAAATTCCTCTCAGCTTGTCTAAAAAAATCTTTCATAATAGTTTAATTTACATTTAATACTCATTATTTAAACACCTCTAGGAAAATAAGATGCGGTAAAATTTAGTCTTCCATAAAAAAAATTATGAATGTCTAGAATCAATATGCAAAAAGTTTATCGCTACTGTTTTTCTAACTACATAGGAATATACCATCTAAACCCTAAACGGACTCCAAAATTTGCCGAATTTCGCGGATACCCATCCGACCTGTATGCCATTACCTCTGGTTCTATATAGGCATTGTACTTTAATTTACCGGACCAGATATAACCTACTCTAAAGTCCATAGGAATCGCAACTTTACCTGTCTTATAATCAATCTGCCATTCAGGTTCAATACCAGCATATACACCGTTAGGCCATGTATAAAAAAGATTTGGCTGCAATACTGCATAAGCCGATGACCCGTATTTGCCATTTCCGGAAATCGAAAAAAAGTTTTCCCATATCCAATACATCTGCCATTTACCCAAATTTGTAAAAGTGACTGTAAAGGCAGGTCCGAGACTCCATTGGGGAGACCCAAGTTGATCGTCTGTTCTGGTGGGAATCTGAATGTTCCAACCGGCACCAAACTGCCCCCAGTCTTTTTTACTGAGAATGAAAAATTGATTTAAGGTAGTGTCTCCTAAACCTGTTCTGCCATCTGGTGCTGTATTTAGAAAAGTAATGACTCTGATTAACTGGGGAACTTTTACTAAAAAACCTTCCTTCAAAGGAATTATTCCTCTAAAACGAAAATTTTGTGCAAAGCCATCTTGTCCTTCAGTCTTAAAAATGGCATATTCTTCCAGTTGCAGTTGCCAGGCCAAAGTGGTTGGATTCATTACTTCCTGCGACAGCTTTACCGAGGTTCCCGAAGCAGGAGGTTCTTGCGTTTCTGTTTCCTGAGAATAAATCGAAAAAGATCCGATAAAGTAAAGAAACAGAATTAAAATTTGCTTTCTATTCATCTCACCCCATTTTTTCTGTATAACTGCATTCATAATCAAAAAGATTTAGTTCTTCAATTCTCTGGAAAAATTATTTTCCAATCTGTTTTCATATCTGCAAATTCCCATTTCTTTGCCTTCCCTTCATCTAGTCCTTTGTCTAGTTTTCCGATTTCTGATTTTCTATCGTATGCCCATTCTCGAATCGAATCGGTATGATGGACATAAAGCTCAAAGTTTTTATACTTATTAGATGCCGTCCATTCAAGCATTTGAAGATCTCCATCAGAATTTCCAGCTGCAAAAACAGGCTTTTTACCAATATATTTTTCTATTGCAACCGGCTTTCCTTCTTTATCGTCAATAAAATCCAATGCTGGAAGTTTTGATATGGTCGGTTGGCCGTTGTTATAATTATATTTTGCTTGAAGAGTGCTGCCTACAATCTGGTCTTTTGGAATTCCGTATACATCTTCGGCCCAAGCACGCATAAAATCAATTCCACCGCCTGATACAATAAATACTTTAAACTGGTTGTCCTGAAGGTATTTTACAAGCTCAAGCATCGGTTGATAAATCAGATCTTTATAGAGCTTTTTCTTTGTTGGATGCTGTGCGGTATTGATCCATTTGCTGACATTCGATTCGAATTCATCTGTTGTCATTCCGGCATGGCTTACTGCAACAATCTGCAGAAGACCTGTTTTTCCCTGTTTCATTAATTCGCCCATATTGTTTTCCAATACGGCTTTAAAAGGCTGTTTGTTTTTCCATTCTGGATGTTTTGGCGCCATCGCTTTTACTTGGTCTAGAGCAAAGAAAAGCTGAAAATAAAAAGGCTGTTCAGACCATAAAGTACCATCATTGTCAAATGTAGCTATACGATCTTTTACCGGAATAAAATTGGGACTATCTGAATTAGTCACATCTTTAACATAATCCAAAATAGCTGTCTTAGTCTTACCGTCATTCCAAGAAGGCAATGGATCGCTTAAAGCGGATTCTTCTGCTTTCTTTGTTGGGGTCTCTTCTTTTGCTTGTTCTTTCTTGCATCCTGTGAGAAAAACCAGGAAAACTAAAACAGCGATTAATCTTTGGGGTGATTTCTTTCTCATCTTATCCATAACTAATTTGATTTTGCTTAATTTATTTCATGACAGAAGAAAAAGGCTATAAAAAAAAAGCAGGAGCCAGTTTCGCAAAAAAAGCTTCAGATTTCTCTGAAACTTTTCCTTAATCATTCTATTCATGCTCTATTTTGAATCTACGCTCAAAGGAGGCAGATTTGTTTTCTTTTCATTCATCATTTTTTTCACCTGCTCAATAGTTCTATAACGCTCTATCTGCATTTCACCAGTAAAAGTTTCACTTTGAGGCGCTCTTGGAGGTGTTTTAGCATAGGTTTTCATTAAATCGGCAATTGCCTGATTAAATATTATGGCTGTCCAAGTTTTTTCTGTCCAGCTATTCATGAATAAATCATAGCGTTCTTGTGGATCTTGCCAAAGATTATATATTGCAGGTATAGTTGCAACATAAGTTTCGTCACCTCTCCATCCAAGCTGCTGTCCTGGCATATCGCTTCCTGCAATAGCTCCATTGTCTCCACGGGTATTAAAGGCTGCTTTAAATTTCCCGATACGTACTGCTCCAGGTGATAATTCAGCTTCAGTAAAATAAAACCATCTGTCACGAAGAGGTGTGCCTTTTTTAAACAAAACATTAGACATGTCATAACTGTCAAATACCATATCAACACCGGCTCGATCTTTTTTAGGAAGTTCTACGCCTGCAAGACTGGCAAATGTTGCCATTAAGTCAAGTCCACCCACAATGTCATGGCTTTCGCTTCCCGCTTCAATCTGTCCAGGCCACCAAGCTATCGCTGGTACACGGCTACCTCCTTCTCTGTCTGTTCCTTTACTTCCTCTAAACGGAGTATATCCAGAATCAGGATGCACATCTTGCCATGCTCCATTATCTACAGTATAAATAACAATAGTATTTTCTGCAATACCCAAAGAACGAATCTTATCCATGATACGCCCGACATTGTAGTCCATTTCTACTACAGCATCAGAATATTTGCTCTTTCCCGGAGATTTTCCCACAAATTGTTTAGACGGAAGATTAGGTTGATGATTTTTCGCAAAGTTGATACACATAAAAAACGGATCTTTGCTTTTTCCGTACTCATCAAGCTGTTTCAAATTATTTTCGACCATCATCATATCCAGCTCGGCAATATTTTCTTCTGTAACTTTACTTACCTCACGTGCTTTTCCTCCTGCTTCACCTTCAAGAATACCAGTAGTAACTTTTTTAAACAACGCTAACATTTCTGGCGACATCTCTGGGTTCCAAGATTCGAATGCGTAAGTGTAAGCGTTGAGATGATAAAGCACCACATTCTGCATTTTGTCAAAACCATGAGCTATAGGCATAGAGTAATCTGCTTCTCCAAGGTGCCATTTTCCAGAAAAATAGGTTTTATAATTGGCTTTTTTAAGTACAGACGCCAATGTCCATTCTTCTTTTGGCAGTCCGCCACCTTGCCCTTGAAAAGCAACTGTAGTCATACCACTACGATTCGGA
This sequence comes from Flavobacterium potami, assembly GCF_020026915.1. Classification (GTDB taxonomy): domain Bacteria; phylum Bacteroidota; class Bacteroidia; order Flavobacteriales; family Flavobacteriaceae; genus Flavobacterium; species Flavobacterium potami. Next base: position 237,440 of record NZ_JAINUY010000009.1, read on the forward strand.
ATACGTCCTGTAAGCATTGCTGCTCTTCCTGGAGTACAGCTTGGCTGTCCGTAAAAAGACCAGAACTGCATTCCTTCTTTTGCCATTTTATCAAGGTTTGGTGTTGGCATTCCGCGCCCAACTCCACCGCCATATACACCTAAATCTCCCCATCCAGTATCATCAGAAATAACCATGATAATGTTCGGTTTCTTTTTAGTTTGAGCGCTTATAAATGAAAAAAACAACAAACTAAATACTACTAAAAAAAGATTTTTTTTACTCATAATTAAAGTTTTTGAAATTGCTATTTAAATAAAAGGGGTTGACTCTTGAATGCTATTTTTAAGAAATATTCTTTTACACACCTCGTTTTTAGATTCTTACTATGAGGTTTCTACATTTATATTTAAGTCTTATTTGGATTTTATGATATAGAAAAGTATTTCCTCTTCCAGTTCTGATGATAAATTCTCATTACTCAACTTATCATAAAAGTCTTTTTCTATTTTTTTCTCTATTTTTTTCACATTAGTCTTACTTTCACAATATTGGTCGCATAAATGCTTGAATTGGTCATCCACCAAATAAAGGATTTTTATCGCTTCCAGATATTCTGCAAATTTCAAGTTATATAACTCTCGGGGGATTGACATATGCATTTAATTAAATTATACAAAAGGCTGGCAATAATCTTGATTTTATAATTTAAGCTCTGAACAGCAGATCTAGTTTAAATGATAGACTTGAAACATAATGCTATTTTTCACACTATTTAATAAGATTGATGTTCCTGATTCATTTTTAATTGACTGATTTTCATCATATAGTCTCAAAATTATTGAATATTAAATTTGAAACATCCCATTTCAGACATTCAAATGGTTGCATATTATAAAATGAAACGAATTCTCATAAAAAATCATGAATCAGAAAGGGTATTATTCAAAACCAAAACAAATATAAATACTTATAAATCAATAGTTTAAAACAATTATTTGTTTTGTTTTTTTAATACCTAAAAAAGATTTAGTATCCCTAAAGCAGAGCTAAAAAATCATAATTTTAATAGGTTGCATATTACAATCTGCAACCTATTAAAATAAAAATCAACTCCTTTTTAAGGTAATTTTGAAAGATTCCAATAATGCCCTTTTACTATTGGAAACCAGCATAGATAATTTATTAAACTGTTTTCTGTCTTACAGAAAAGTTATTTTATTCTGCCTATGAATCACTCTCTACCTGATCGATTTTTTCTTAAAATAGCTGTGACATTAGTTTTATTTTTAATGTTGCCTACTCATCTTTTTGCACAGAACTGTACAGTAAATGCTGGAGTTTTAAACGTAACTATCTGCGAAACCGATGCGCTTGTACTGACCGGAAATACACCTGCACCTATTATTGGGACAGTGAATTGGACACAAATTTCAGGTCCGACCGTTACAATCAATTCCCCAAATAGTCCAAGCACCAGTATATCTGGTTATACTGGTGGCAATACCTATACTTTCAGATACAGTGCAACTTGTAGTGACGGTATCCTATCATATCAGGATAAGATCGTAAATGTTAAACCGATTACCATGGCCAATGCAGGTGCAAACATTGCAAGTTGTCCTAGTAACAATGGAACATTGGCAATTATTGGAAATACTCCTCAGAATACAGGTGAAACTGGTTCTTGGGAAATCGTGGGTGCCAATAATGCAGGAGTGGTCATTAATTTTCCAAATTTAGCTACCTCAACCATAACATTACCTGCCACAAGCTGTGGAGTCACCACACTTCAATGGGTTATTGAAGGTCCTGAATTTGCTCCAGGTCAGCGATGCAGAACGACTTCTCAAATCACGGTTACCAATTATGGTGGTGTTACGCCAGTTTCGGCTGGGCCAGACCAAACGTTAAGCAATTGTTACACTACAACACAGTCAGCAACTCTTAATGGTTCTTATGGAGGATGTGGACTGAATGGACAAAACGGTCAGTGGACCTTTGTCAGTGGCCCGAATACACCAACAATTGGAAGTCCAAACACTAATAATACAAGTGTTTCTAATTTAGTCCAAGGAACCTATACCTTTAGATGGACAGTTACAGGACCTTGTGCATCGGGTAATGATTTAGTAGTGATAAATGTTCCTGCAGCTACTCAAGATGTTACGAATTTGCCTGGTGGTGATGAAAACATATTTTTTTGTGATAATACAATAAACCAAGTAACTCTTGAAGCGCAAACACCTCTTTATGCCGGCGAAACGGTGGCTTGGACACAAATTTCAGGAGATCCAGGTGCGGTAATTGTTTCACCCACAAATCCTACTACCTTAGTTACTAACATTTCGTCTGCAGGAGCGCCGTATAGATTTCGTTATACGCTGACCAACAACAATACCGGATGTATCTTTACAAAAGATTATATTGTCCAGTATAATGGTCCAACGAGAACCATTGTTGCTAATAACGGAAATGATATTGTAGGAACCTGTGATGCAACTGTATTTACAATTCCGCTAACAACTACCGGAACGGGCTCAAATCAATATCGAATTGTAAGCGGTCCTGCATCATCTCCTTTAGCTCCATTTCCTACCGCTATACAGGATGTTGAAAATTCATTAACCTTGACCCTTACAGCTCCTGGAGAATATACCTTAGAATTTATCAGAAAGCAGACGGGATCACTGGCGGTTCAATGCGATTATGGTTTTGATACTTTAAATATTCTGGTTTCTGGAGACCCTACGCCATCAAATGCTGGAACAGATGTCAGTCTGCCATGTGGCGATACTTCTACCATTCTTTCTGGTGTAAGCACCGATGTCGGCATGCATTTCTGGAGCCAGCTCAGCGGACCGAATACAGCAGTAATCGCAGATAATTTTGCAATAGACACACCGGTTAGCGGACTTATCTCAGGTACTTATGTTTTTCAATATATCACAAAAGGCGGTGGAGCAACCTGCGGATTTTCATTTGCAACAGTTACCGTTTATGTCTCAGACAGTTCTATAAACGACGTTGATGCTGGAACGAACCAAATTGTTTGTACAAATTCACAAGTGCCTCTTAGCGCTTCCCAGCCTCAAGCGGGCGAAATAGGAACATGGAGTCAGATTTCAGGTCCCGACCCCATCACCTTTTCTGATGTAAATAATCCTAACGCTATTGCATCTGGTTTTCTATCATCATCTTCAAGTTACGAATTGCAATGGGTAGTTTCTTATTCTCATCCAGGTCCTTCATGCGGGGCTTCTGTTTCTGACAACATTACCATTACTACAGATAACGGTATAGCTCCTACCCCATCGGATGCGGGACCAAACGCCTGTTATACTTCTGGAACAACAACTTTTAACCTAAGTGCAAATTCTCCACAAATAACTGAATACGGTGTTTGGACGGTACAGCCATCAATAGGCGTTGTAATTGCTAATGATGCTGATCCGAACACTATGGTAACTGTTCCTGGTAATGGAACATATGTTTTTACTTGGTCTATATCATCAAGATTTAGATTCTGTCCTCCTAGCCAAAGTAGCGTCTCTGTTACCGTCGCAGAAACGCCACCCGCAGCCAATGCAGGTCCCGATCAGCAAGTTTGTGGTAATACCATTACTATGGCCGCAACGCAAAGCAGTGGATCTATAGGAACCTGGAGCAGAATTTCTGGTGTTGGAAATTATACAATAAGTGACATTCATGATCCTCATGCTGTTTTCACTTTTACATACAGTGGTTATTATATTTTCAGATGGACAGTAGATGCTGATATCTGTGGTCAGGCATTTGATGATATTAATTTGACTATCGGTATTCCTCCTGATACTGCAGCAGCAGGACCAGATCAAAACATTTGTAACAACAGCAGTGTTACGATGGCAGGAAACGCCTATGATAATTTCTTTGAACTTGGTCAATGGTCTGTGCTGACCGGCGCTCCTAATCAGCCTACCATTGTTGATCCTTCCAATCCCAATACAGTAATTAATGGTCTTATTGCAGGTACTTATACCTTTAGATGGACCATTAGTGCAAAGAGTATTTTTTTATGTCCAGGAAGTTTTGACGATATGACAGTTGTTGTAGATCCTGCTGCAAATGCAGGACCAGATCAAACTTATTGTGATGTTACAAGTGTGCAGCTCGAGGCAAATGAAAACTCAAGAGGAACATGGACTCTTACAAGTACTACAGGAAATAGCAGTGATGTTATTATTACACAGTCCCCATCTGATAGTTATCTAGCCAATGCAACAGTAGTTCCTGGAAATGATTATGTTTTCACCTTTACAACTATACCTACAACATTTCCTGATGGAAGTTCCTGTGTTGGCACATCCGATTCTGTAAATATTACGATTTTCAATGGAGCTAGTATAGATCCCGATGCTGGGCCAGATCAAACATTATGTATCAATGATGTCGGAGGCGTAACTACAATGAGTGGAAACATCCCTCCTCCCGATGTAACTCTTGCTGAATGGCGTTTTGTTTATCAGCCTTCTGGAAGTGTTGCGGTTATAGATACACCTTCTGCACCATTAACTACCGTATCAAATCTTACTGTTCCGGGTTTATATATTTTAGAATGGGTATTTGAAAGCAATAATTGCAGATCGTTGTCTGATATTGTTCGAATAGAGATGAATGCACCTCCAAGTACAGCAAATGCAGGCCCTGATGATACTGTAGCTTGTCAGACGACTTACAAAACTGCGGCTGTACCTCCAGCTGTTGGTATAGGAACGTGGACATTCTTTTCTCAGCCGCCAGGCGGAAACGCACTAATCAATAGTCCAAACAGTCCCGTAACTACACTTTCAAACATCAATGTCTTAGGTACTTATGTTCTAACATGGACCGTTACTAATGGGAACTTTACGAATCCATCTTTGTGCCAACCTTCATCAGATAATGTAGCCATAACATTTAATGACATACCGCCATCTATTGCTGATGCAGGGCCAGATCAGGAAGTTTGTAACCTTACAAGTGTCACCATGGATGCTGTACAGGTAACTTCAGGACTGGGAACATGGACTCAGGTTTCAGGTCCTAATACTGCAGGTATCGCATCAGTAAATAATGAAAATTCCTTAATGTTGGGACTTATTCCAGGCACATACGAATTTCTTTGGACCGTTACAACTACCAATTCAAATGGCTGTTTTTCTGAAGATTCTGTTTTAGTAACTATTTATGAAAATCCGTCAACAGCAGATGCAGGACCAAACCAGATTGTTCCTCAATTTACTCCAATCAACATGAATGCTGTTACACCATCAATTGGTTCTGGAACTTGGGTTCAAACAGGCGGGCCAAGTACTATTGGTTTTAACGATCCTTCTAGTCCAACAACAGCAGTTACTGGAACCATACCAGGTATTTACACTTTGCAATGGAATGTGAGCAATGGAAATTGTGCAGTTTCATCAGACACAATGAATCTTACAATCCTAGCAGTTGCAGATCTTGAGTTAACCAAAACGGCAACTCCTACAACAGGAAGTGTCGGCGATGTAGTAACTTTTAATATAAATGTTTTTAATAACAATAATGCACAAGGCGGAACAGTTACGGCAACCAATGTTGCAATACGAGATTACATACCAGCGGGATTTGCACTTGTTCCTGGATCTGTTAATTCTGCAGGTCAATATAATGTTGGTGATAATACAATTACTTGGAGTGGATTAACAATTCCGAGTGGTAGTATCGCTCTCTTAACTTTTAAAGCTACTATCCTTGCTACTGGATCTTATGTCAATAATGCAGAAATTATTGCCTCCGATCAATATGATCCTGATAGTACTCCAAATAACCAAAACGCTGCAGAAGATGATCAAGATAGTGCTGTCGTAGTTCTTGATGTTGCTGATTTATCACTTCAAAAAGTAGTTTCACCTACATCAGTAAGTATAAATGATACTGTAATATTTACGATTTCTGTAACCAATAGCGGGCCAAATAACGCAACTGGAATAACCGTTTCTGATCAATTACCGTCTGGTTACACCTATGTGAGCGATAACGGTGCTGGTCGATACAACCAAACCACAGGAATATGGAATGTCGGAAATTTAAATTACGGAAACACAATAACACTCCAAATTACAGCAAAAGTAAATCTAGCCGCTGCTGCTAATTATGTAAATACTGCTGAAATACAAACTGCCAAACAATTTGATCCCGATAGTACTCCAGGAAATGGTCTTGCGGAAGATGATATGAGCAGTGCGACAGTTAATTTGAAACAAGCCGATTTAGAACTAACTAAAACAGTTACGCCAAATAGTGCTTCAGCTGGTGATCAGGTAGATTTTACCTTAACACTACTAAACAAAGGACCTGGAAATGCAACAGGCATTAGTGTCCAAGATGTGATTCCTGAAGGTTTTACTTTGATTCCTGGATCGGTTTCAAATGGTGGATTTTATAATATTGCAAATGCTAATCTGACCTGGCAAAATTTAGCTTTATCAAATGGAGCGTCATTAAACTTGACCTTTAGAGCTATCGTTAATCCGCTAGGACAGTATCTCAATATTGCACAAATAACGGCCAGTGACCTACCAGATCCAGATAGTACTCCTAATAACGATGATGGTGATCAAAGTGAAGATGATGAAGATAATGCGCCATTCACTTTTATAGGCCAAAATGCTGATTTATCTTTAATTAAAAGAGTGGTTGATGGAAATTCAAGTCCGGTAATTGGAACACAAATTTCTTTTGAACTAATTGTTACAAACTCTGGTCCAAACAGCACGACAGGGGTTCAGGTTCGAGATTTACTTCCCGATGGTTATGAATTTGTAAATTATAGTTCATCGGCTGGACTATATGATCGAAATACTGGTATATGGAATGTTGGAACTATTGATGTCGGAGTTTCAGAATCACTTCTCCTTGATGTAAAAGTTCTTTCTACAGGAAATTATTTAAACGTTACAGAGGTTATTGCCAGCAGTCTTCCTGATCCTGACAGTACTCCGAATAACGATGATGGAGATCAGAGTGAAGATGATGAAGACAATGTTTTAATAATACCAATACAACGTTCTGCAGATTTATCTTTAACAAAAACAGTCAGCAATGCAACACCTGTTGTAGGTTCTATGGTTACTTTTCAGGTAATAACTACAAACAGCGGTCCTCAAGATGCCGCAAATGTAGCGGTAACAGACTTACTGCCATCTGGTTATACATTTGTTAGTTTTAATGCAACCAGTGGTACTTATGACAGTACAACCGGTTTATGGACACTCGATATTTTAGAAAGTACAGAATCTGAAACATTACAGATTATAGCTATTGTTAATGGAACAGGAAACTATACCAATATTGCAGAAGTTACCAACAGCGATACCCCCGATCCTGATTCGACACCTAACAACGGTGTAACCACAGAAGATGATTACGCTGCCGTTACTACTGTACCAATTGCACAGTCTTCAGATTTATCTTTAACCAAAACGGTTAACACTACTACTCCATTAGTAGGTTCTTTAGCAACTTTTGAAGTTGTTATTACAAATAATGGGCCACAGGATAATAGTGGTATTCAGGTTACAGATTTACTCCCGACTGGATACACTCATACAGGATTTACAGTTTCTACAGGAACTTATGACCCTGTAACTGGAATATGGATTGTCGGTACTTTAGTAAATGGCGATTCTGAGACCTTACAAATAGTAGCGCGAGTAAACGCTACAGGAGATTATTTGAATACTGCTGAAGTGACAGCCAGCAATCTTCCAGATCCTAACTCAACTCCAAACAACGGAGTTCCAACTGAAAATGATTATGCAACAGCGATTACAATTCCAATTCCGCAATCGGCTGATTTATCACTAACCAAAACCGTTAACAATCCTGCACCTTTAGTAGGTTCTCAAGTTAGATTTGAATTAATTCTAACCAACAACGGACCTAGTGATGCTACGGGGATTCAGGTAACTGACTTACTGCCTTCCGGTTATACCTTCAATGCTTTTACTACCTCAAAAGGAACTTATAATTCGTCGACAGGATTATGGACAATTGGAAATTTAATTAGTGGAAATTTAGAAAGATTAGAAATTTTAGCAACCGTAAACGCATCAGGTGATTACGTCAATATTGGTGAAGTTACCGCAAGTGATCTTCCTGATCCTAATTCCATTCCAAACAACGGAGTTCCGACAGAAAATGATTATGCAACTGCGGTTACAATTCCAATCATGCAATCGGCTGATTTATCTTTAACCAAAACGGTAAATAATCCAACTCCGTTAGTAGGTTCTTTAGTCACTTTTGAAATAGTTGTCACGAATAATGGACCACAGAATACGAGCGGTGTTACCATTACAGACTTACTACCTTCGGGATATACTTTCTCTGGTTTTACCAATTCAACAGGAACCTACAATCCTGTAACTGGATTATGGACAATTGGAAATCTGGCAAATGGAAGTTCACAAACGTTGCAGATTTCTGCTATTGTGAATCCGTCTGGAGATTATTCTAATACCGCTGAAGTTACCACAAGTGATGTTGCTGATCCTGATTCAACTCCGAATAATGCAGACACAACTGAAGACGATTATGCAACTGCCGTTACAGTTCCAATCATGCAATCGGCTGATTTATCTTTAACCAAAACGGTAAATAATCCAACTCCGTTAGTAGGTTCTTTAGTCACTTTTGAAATAGTTGTTACCAATAATGGACCACAGAATACAAGCGGTGTTACCATTACAGACTTACTACCTTCGGGATATACTTTCTCTGGTTTTACCAATTCAACAGGAACCTACAATCCCGTAACTGGATTATGGACAATTGGAAATCTGGCAAATGGAAGTTCACAAACGTTGCAGATTTCTGCTATTGTGAATCCGTCTGGAGATTATTCTAATACCGCTGAAGTTACCACAAGTGATGTTGCAGATCCTGATTCAACTCCGAATAATGCAGACACAACTGAAGACGATTATGCCAGTGCCGTTACAGTTCCAATCATGCAATCTGCTGATTTATCTTTAACCAAAACGGTAAATAATCCAACTCCGCTAGTAGGTTCGGTGGTGACTTTTGAAATAGTTGTTACCAATAATGGACCACAGAATACAAGCGGTGTTACCATTACAGACTTACTACCTTCGGGATATACTTTCTCTGGTTTTACCAATTCAATAGGAACATATAATCCTGCAACTGGATTATGGACAATTGGAAATCTGGCCAATGGAAGTTCGCAAACGTTGCAGATTTCTGCCATTGTGAATCCGTCTGGAGATTATTTGAATACCGCTGAAGTTACAGCAAGTGATGTTGCGGATCCTGATTCAACTCCGAATAATGCAGATACAACTGAAGACGATTATGCCAGTGCCGTTACAGTTCCAATCATGCAATCGGCTGATTTATCTTTAACCAAAACGGTAAATAATCCAACTCCGTTAGTAGGTTCTTTAGTTACTTTTGAAATAGTTGTTACCAATAATGGTCCACAAGACACTAATAATGTAACTGTTACAGATCTAATTCCTTCGGGATATTCATATTCTAATTTTACCCTTTCAACCGGAAATTATAATTCAAACACGGGATTATGGAACATTGGAAATCTAGCAAGTGGAAAATCTGAAACTTTACAACTTTTTGCGATTGTAAATCCAAATGGAAATTACACCAATATCGCAGAAATTACTTCTAGTAGTCTTCCTGATCCAAATTCAACTCCAAATAATAATATTGCAACAGAAGACGATTATGCAGAAGTTTCTACAATACCAAATCAACAATCGGCTGATTTGAGTCTAACTAAAACCGTCAATAATGCAACTCCCCTTGTCGGTTCACAAGTTATTTTTGAAGTTGTTGTGACGAATAATGGTCCACAGAATACCTCTGGAGTTGAAGTTACAGATTTACTTCCTAATGGTTATACTTTCAGCAGTTATAGCTCTACTAAAGGGACTTATAATAATGTTACAGGAAAATGGAATATTGGTTCAATCCTGAATGGAGATACTCATGCATTGCGAATAACTGCCGTTGTAAATTCAACAGGAAATTATCAAAACATTGCCGAAGTTACGGCAAGCACTGTTCCCGACCCTAATTCAAGTCCCAATAATGGCGTTACAACAGAAAATGATTATGCTACTGTTGGCACTGCGCCTATCGGACAAATGGCAGATTTATCGTTGACTAAAACAGTCAATATTTCCAATCCTCTTATTGGAACAGCCGTAACTTTTGAAATTATAGTTACGAATAACGGTCCTCAGAATTCAACAGGCGTAGAAGTTACCGATTTACTGCCAAATGGTTATACGTACACTAATTTTACCGCCACAAAAGGAACTTACAATAACATTTCAGGAAAATGGGTTATCGGTTCATTAGCTAATGGAGATTCACAAACCTTACAAATAACTGGTGTTGTCAACCCAGCTGGAAACTACACAAATGTAGCAGAAATCACCGCAAGTAGTCTTCCTGATCCAGATTCGACACCAAACAACGGAATGACAACAGAAGACGATTATGCAACTGCAACTACAACTCCAACAAACGCAGTAGCTGATTTATCTTTAACTAAAGCAATTGTTGGTAGTAATTTCAATCCACTTTTCGGCTCTAACATTACCTTTGAAATCACTGTAAGAAATGATGGCCCTCAAAATGCTACTGGCGTAGAAGTTAAAGATTTACTCCCTAGTGGTTATGCCTATCAAGTTTACAGCTCAACGGCAGGCCTTTATTTTGAGACTACGGGTATTTGGAACATTGGCACCATTCCGTCAGGTTCTTTAGAAAGTCTTCTTATATCAGCTACCGTAAACAGAACTGGCGATTATATCAACATTGCTGAGGTTTATAAATCTAATGAATTTGATCCAGACTCTACTCCCAATAATGGAATCTCCGGAGAAGATGATATGAATTCCGTTTTAATAAATCCAGTTTCAGCTGAAGCAGATCTTTCTATAACAAAAGAAGTTGTTAATAATATACTCACCCCTACAATAGGCGAAAGAATCTCATTTTCTGTAACTGTAAGCAATTCTGGACCTAGCATTGCTACCGGAGTAACCATAAAAGATATTCTCCCTTCAGGATATACGTATGTCTTTTACAATTCTACTTCAGGAAGCTATAATCCAAACACGGGTATTTGGTCTCCAGGAATTATTCTTCCAGGAAATAGTCATACCCTAATTATAACCGTACTCGTAAAAGCTCCGACAGGAACAACCGATGAATATCTAAATACAGCTGAGGTTATGACATCGGATCAGTTTGATGCTGATAGCACACCAGGAAATGGCATTACGACAGAAGATGATTTTGACAGCATTTCGGTTACACCGGTTATTGTACAAGCTGACTTGTCACTCAATAAGCGAACACTTTCTGGAAATGTAAATCATGATGTGGGCAGTAATGTAATTTTTGAAATAACCGTGACCAATGACGGTCCTGGAAACACTAGCGGTGTTACGGTAAAAGATTTACTTCCTCGTGGATTCATCTATCAGACTTATACCGCTACAAGTGGAATTTATAACAGTGTTACAGGAGTTTGGGATGTTGGAACGGTTAATAGCTCTGCCGCGCAAACGCTTCAAATTTATACCAGAGTAAATACACCTTCTGGTCAGGTTGGCGAATACACCAATATAGCAGAAATAACTGCCAGTAATCTTCCCGATCCTGATTCAACCCCTAATAACGGAGTCATAACTGAAGATGATTATGACAGCGTAACCATAAATGTCAATACAGCCGATTTAAGTCTTGAAAAAACGGTCAGCAATAAAAATGCTAATGTCAACGAAGTTGTAACCTTTACTCTTCAAATAGGAAACGAAGGTCCGGCAGAAGCGACTAATGTTGCAGTAGAAGACAATATTCCACTGGGATATAAAAACATTTCTACTATTTCAAATGGCGGAATTTTTAGCTTAAACAGCATTAAATGGGTCAATCTAACAATTCCTGTTGGAGGAATTACGCTGACTTATCAGGCAACAATTGCTAATCCGCTAGGTTTAGAAAGTTCCGATTATGTGAATATTGCACAAGTTACGGCCAGCGATCAATTTGATCCTGACAGTACACCAAATAACGACAATGGCGATCAAAGCGAAGACGACGAAGATTCTGAATTCATCAATATTCCTTCAACAGATATCGCCATCCATAAAGAAGTTGATAAAACAGAAGTTCCGATGAATTCACAAGTGATTTTTACCATTACAGCAGAAAATCTCGGCAATCTTACAGCTACAAATGTGGAAGTAGATGATGTACTTCCAAAAGGATATTCATTTGTGAGTTCAACAGCTTCTTCCGGAAGTTATAATGCAGTAACTGGAGTCTGGGCAATTCCGTCTATTGCTAATGGTTCTCAGCAAACACTTGCCATAACCGTTAAAGTGGTAGATTTTAAAGATTATTTAAATACCGCACATTTAGTAAAATTGGATCAAATTGACACCAATTCGAGTAACAATCAAGCAAGTGCCACAGTGTCTCCAAATTGTTTGAAAATTTACAATGAGTTCTCTCCTAATGATGACGGTCAAAATGACTTTTTCTACATAGACTGTATCGATCAGTATCCTGACAATCAATTGGAAATATTCAATCGCTGGGGGAATTTAGTTTATTATAAAAAAGGTTACAACAATACATGGGATGGTAAAGAAGAAAGCTCTTCTAAAACACTTCCTGAAGGCACCTATTTCTATATTCTTGATTTAGGAGACGGTTCTAAAAAGACCTCCGGATGGCTTTATCTAAAATAAAAACATCCGAACATCTAAATTAAAAATAAGATTAACCAAAATATATTGGCTATGATTAAAAATATAAAAAAGGTTTTCATGATAATAAGCATGTTTTCAGTGTACGTGGCTTCCGCACAGCAAGACCCACAGTATACGCAATATATGTACAATACACTTACCGTCAATTCAGCTTATGCGGGTTCACTTGGTCATTTAACCATAACAGGATTATACCGAACACAATGGGTTGGTATAGAAGGCGCACCAGATACACAGAGTTTTTCATTAGACACTCCGATAGCAAAGAATTTAGGTTTAGGTATTTCTATCATTAATGATGAAATCGGTCCTTCAGAAGAACAATATTTAGACGCCAACTTCTCTTATACCATTCAATCCGGTGAATCGCATAAACTTTCTTTCGGAATAAAAGGAGGTGGACGTGTTATCAATATTGACTGGTCCAAAGGTAGTTACCGAGATCCTGATGTGCAGTTCCGTGAAAACATCACTAATAAATTTCTTCCAGTGGTTGGGGCCGGACTTTACTGGCATGGAGAAAGAGATTACATCGGACTTTCGATTCCTAATTTTATGACCAAAGAGCGTTATACTTATGATGATATCGGGGAAGATCTTGTCAATCAGAGAATACATTTGTACTTAATTGGTGGAATTGTTTTTGATCTTTCTGCACATACTAAATTCAAACCCGCTGTTTTAGTTAAATATGTTGCCGGCGCACCTTTAATTGCAGATATCTCGGCCAATTTCATGTTTAATAATGCATTGACTTTAGGAGTTTCTTATCGAACATCCGATTCTGTAAGCGCACTTGCAGGAATACAAATTACGCCGATGCTAATGGCTGGATATGCTTACGATTACACCACAACATCCATGCAGAATTACAACAGCGGCACTCATGAAATCATGCTTCGTTTTGAATTGGTTTCTCGCAAGAAAGGACTTAAATCACCAAGATTCTTTTAATACACTAGTCTATGAAAAGAACAATTACTATACTCGTATTGCTGATTTTGCAACAAGCATTTTCGCAGACCAAGAACAAAACAGCCGATGCTCTTTTTGATAAAATGTATTATATCGAAGCAGCAAAATCTTATGAACTTACGGTAAATAGTGGAGATCATTCTAAAGAAATACTAATGCGACTTGGAGATGCACATTATTTTAATACTCAGATGCAAAGCGCCAGCACTTGGTATGCAAAGCTAATTCACGATTACCCAAATGAAGTTCCTGCTGAATATTTATTTCGTTATGCACAATCTTTACAGGGAATTCAAAATTATGAACTGGCAAAAAAATGGATGAAAAACTTCGCATCCAAACAAAAATCAAACGACACAAGAACACAAAATTTTTCTCTTAAAAATGTTACTTTAGAAGATATTGAAAATATAAAACCCTCTTTTTTATTAGAAAATTTAGCTATCAATTCTGCTTATTCCGATTTTGGCCCTATGTTTTACAAAGGAGATTTGGTCTATTCTACAACTATTGATTCTTCTTATTTAAAAACCAATAAATACGGATGGAATGACCAACCTTATCTTAACATGCAATTGGGAAAAATAAGCGAATCGCAGGCAAATGTTACTTTTAAGGAACGTTTTGGCAAAGAAATCACAACCCAATATCATGAGGCTTGCATTGCTTTTTCACCCGATGAAAAAACTATTTATTTTACCCGAAACAATTATAACGGCAAACTAAAACGTGATAGCAAAGGCATCAATAATCTGAAGATTTACAGCGCAACTGCGACAGAAAATGGAAACGGTTCTGTACAGTGGAAAGACATTAAAGAACTTCCCTTCAACAGCGATAATTATTCGGTCGGACATCCTTCTGTAAGCAAAGATGGAAAAAAGCTTTATTTTGTTTCTGATATGCCTGGAACACTTGGCTCTACTGATATTTTTGTAGTCGATATTTTAGGAAATAATCAATATTCTGATCCTAAAAATTTAGGCGAAAAAGTAAATACAACAGGACGCGAAATGTTTCCGTACATAACCGATCAGGCGCTTTATTTCGCTTCTGATGGATTTCTCGGTTTAGGAGGTTTGGATGTTTTTGAAAGCAGTTTAAACGAGGGCGTTTTTGAAAGTCCAAAAAATCTTGGTGCGCCATTGAACAGTAATAGAGATGATTTTGCTTTTATCGTAAACGAAGAAACAAATCGAGGTTTTGTATGTTCTAACAGAAAGACAGGAAAAGGAGATGATGATATTTATTCTTTCGAGCGCTTCTGCAATCAGGCTGTTAAGGGTTATGTTTTTGATGCGATTTCGAATAATAAAATTGCAGGTGCAATGGTTTCTCTTAAAAATCAGAACGGAGAAAAACTAGAAGAAACCGTTTCTCAAATTGATGGAAAATACGAATTCAATAAAGCTTTAGATTGTAATAGTACTTATATCGTTGAGGTTTCTAAAGACAATTACGCCAACGGAATCAAAACTATCATTACTCCAAACAGTTCTGGAACAACAGAAACGCCAATCGGTTTAGATCCTGCTTTAATAGTTAGAGAGAATGGCGTTTTAAAAATTAAAATCGGAATTATTTTCTTTGATTTAGACAAGTCCGAAATTCGTTATGATGCCGCAATAGAATTGAATAAAGTCGTACTCTTAATGCATCAATATAACGGTGTTGTCATAAAAATTGAATCACATACCGATTCACGGGCAGACGATCAATACAATCTAGAGTTGTCTGATCGAAGAGCAAAAGCCACAAGAGATTACCTGATTTCTCAAGGTGTTGCTCCAGAAAGAATCGAAAGTGCCATTGGTTATGGCGAAACGCAGTTAATTAATAATTGTTCGAATGGAGTTCCGTGTACCGAAGCACAACATCAAATAAATCGTCGAAGCGAATTTATTATTACTAAAATGTAGTTTCTATTTTTTATCAGTTTTATAAAAAAACCACTCTTTTGCAAGAGTGGTTTTAAAGTGACATGAGTGTTACTAACTCGATTTAAAAAAAATAACCAACTGTTATCTGAAAAACTCTATTTTTCATGTCACTATTAATGATATAAGTATCGTTTGCATCTTTAAAAATATCTGAGTACGAAATATTATATCGTGCATCTGCGTAAAATTTATTTTTAAACTGATAACCTAATCCAAAGTTTACAGAAGTATCTACACCATTAGCATAATCTGATAAGTTGTAATTGTCTTTATTTTCATAACCTAAAAAATTATCCTGAGATTTGTTATTCGATTTTAAAAGTATTCCGATCTGAGGTCCCGCCTGTACGCTTAATCCTTTTAAAACATAATATTTAAGCATTACCGGAATATTTAAATAATTGAGTTCGATAGTACTTTTATAATGTGAATTTTCGACTTCTGCATCAGAATAAGAAATTTTCATTCCTTGCTGACTATACAATATTTCAGGTTGAATGGCGAAGTTTTTTGCTAAAGAAATTTCAGCCATAAGTCCTGCCGTAAAACCTGTTTTGGATGACGAATTCAGTTCACTTTCGTCAAAAGTCAGACTAGAAATGTTCAAACCCGCTTTTGCTCCAAATTTAAATTTCTTCTCCTGAGCCATAACGACACCGCACAGCATTAAGGAGCATAAAATTAGCATGGATTTTTTCATAGTTTTTTAGTTGTTTTAAAGAATGGTAACGCTACAAAATAGGTTACCATTCTTCTATTTGTTAATTTTTACTTCTTAATAACTTTTGCAGTGTATTTTTTACCTTGCACTGTACAATCTAAAATATAAACTCCTGTCGTTAGTTGGCTTACATTTATATTAGATGGCATTGTAGAATAGGTTTTACTCCATAAAGCATTTCCGTCTGTTGCATAAATTCTGATTTCTGCTGTTCCTTCTACTTTATCAGCCAAGAAGATATTGACAGTATCAGCTGCAGGGTTTGGGAAAACTCTAAACGGATTTGTAATTTTTCCGATCAAAAGCCCTTTAGAATCAAATGGCTCAGACATACTGTTACATCCATTGCTGTTTGTTGCTTGAAGACTGTAATTACCTTCCCAAATAGTTACAATTGTTTTTTGAGTTGCATTCGGTATTGGTCTGTCATTTAAAAACCACTGATATGAAACTGCATCAGTTACAGCAGTCAATTTTTTGTCTCCTGCTTGCTGAATTTCTGGAACCTTGTTTTCTAAGATTGAAATGGTTGTTTTGAAAATTTTACCAAGACCGTTTTCGTTATAAACCGTTACATAATAATCACCACTTTCTGTTGTGGTGAAAGTCGGTTCAGTCGAACCATCAAACCACTCATAAGCTGAGAATTTACCTGGATTTAAAACTACTTCTGGCCCACAGACATCACCATTTGTCAACTCAGATTCGAAAGTATCGAAGACCACTTTTACAGTTTCAGAAATAGTACAACCATTTTTTAGATTTGCTGTTACAGTGTAATCGCCAGCTTTACTTACGCTAATATCGGCACTAGCTTCGCCAGTATTCCATTTATATGACGTAACATCTAATTCTTTATCCAAGAAATTAGTTTCGGCAGTAACATATAATGAGGTTCCTTCGTACGCATGAATTACTGGATTATCAAATATTCTGAAATCTGAAGACACATTTTGATACACATAATTTTTAACTGTATTGTTTTGTTTTATAACATCATTTTCCAGTTTTGCATTGATAGTAAACACATGCGAATCTCCAGAGTCGTCCAATTTAGGCTGTTTGATAAAAGTATATTCTATACTCTCTCCAACAGGAATTCCTGAGGCAACATTTTCAGATATTTCTTCTGATGTATTAACGTAATTTAAATCTAACTGAATAACATTTGCTGCAATTGGAGTTTGCCCTTCGTTGGTAAGCTTAACTTTTACTTGGTTATTGCCACAAATGTCTTTTGGAGATAAAATTTGAACCGATACATCTACAACTAGATCGGTGTTAATTTTAAGATCGTCTAATACTAGATATGAATATCCTGCAGATTTAGCGTGTCTAAAACGAAACATTACAGATTTTCCTGCATATTTAGTAATATTTACCGCTGCTTTCTGCCATTCTGTATCTACATAAGTTCCTTGGCTAGTAGCTCTCCACGTTTCATTCCACTCGCCTCCAACTTCTTTAACATCAACAATTAAAGCATCATTAACATTACTTTGCAATGCATAATAAAACTCTAAAATGGTAGAACTAGCATTCAATTTGTAAAGTGGCGAAATTAACTCTCCATAATAATAAGGTCCTTCTAATTGACTGTACAATAGCTTTCCGTCAGTATCACCATTGCGATCTTTTAACGGAAGTGTCAAATAAGTGTTGTCTGGAGCAGCAAGAGCTCTCCAAGGATAATTCTCATCACTTTGATTAGAAACAAAACCTCTATAACCGAATATTGAACCTTTTGGCAAGTTTGTAAAATTCTCGGCACTTAACTCTTGTGCATTTGCAATAACCTCAAAAGCAGCAGTTAGACTTTTCGCATCTGCAAATGCTTGTCCATCAGCAGCAGCTTGCACTTTAATCTCGTAGCTTCCAGCTTCTAATTTTGGAAATTTGTCAATTTTATAAGCTAGCGTTTCACCTTGTCTTATAGCAGCCACTCTTTCTAATGAAATAGGTTCGCCAATAGCAGTTCCGTTTTGAAAAATTTGATATTTGACAGTAACTTTATCAACTGTTTTATAACCATCGTTTCTGGCATCTATAAAAAATTCATGCGATGGTGCATCTTCATAGACTTTTTCGGCTACAACTAAATTAGATAACTTTAAGTAATCTTTAGTTGGTGTAATTTCGATATTATCAACTGCAAAACCATTAGCAAACAGTCCGTTATCATTTTGTTGAAAGGCAACCATTACACAAGATTTTCCTGCGTAAGCGCTCAAATCAACATTATATCCAAACCAGCCGTTGTAATAAGGCATATGAAACACCTCTTGCCATGTTGCTCCTCCATCTGTACTTACTTTTACGTAACCGTCAGAAAGATGTTGAGCATCTCCAAAACCGTCAAATGATAAATGCGCTTCTTTATAATTAGTTAAATCAAACACTGGAGAAACCAGCATATCATTAGCAGAATCACAATTGCATTTGTCATCATTACTCGCCATAAATTTAGTATGGTCGTCGATAAACCATCCTGGAGATCCTAAATCGGCACGAAGACCATGTTTCCATCCTGCTGCTCCTTTATTTTCTGAAGTTCTCCAGCCTTTGTATTTAGAAGCATCTTCAAAATCCATTTTATAAGGAAGTACAGATACTTTTAAATCTTCATTATTCCAGTTATCATAAGTAAACACATAAGAATTGTTCGCTTGCTTTGCATCGATAGTCATGTCTTCAGGAAAAACAGAAACCGAAATGGTATGTTCTCCCACATTTTGCAAACTAATATTTGGGACTGAATATGTAATCGTATCTTTAAATTTCGCAAAGTTTAATGTCGCTTTTTCAGTTTTTGAAAAAACCTCTTTTTTTGATGCATCAAGAATTTTTGTGGTAACATTTACCACCTGACTGTTAGTAGCAAAATTATTGGTTATGGTAGTTTTTATAGTAGCATTGGTATTATCAACCGTACAGCTACCAGCATCTAATTTTGCTGAAAGAACTTCTAAGTCGTAGGGAGCATTGCTTACTAAGATGTTATCTAAAAATCCTCCTAAGAAACCATCATAATAATCGTCTGATTTTATATGAAAACGAATTGCTACTTTCTTTCCTGCAAGATCATTTAAGCGAACTTGATATGGATCTTTCTTAAGTACAGTATTTACACCCGTAAACCAAGGTCCGTCAAACAATTCGTTACCGTGAACAGTTTCTGGATAATTTACATTTTCAATTTTTTTCCAGTTTTTACCTTTATCTTCTGAATATTCCAGAATTAAACCGTCATATCCTCTGTGAAATAAATAGTATAAATCGAACTCTATATAAGGAGAAGTAACATTGGTAAAGTCAAAAATTGGAGATTCTAATACAAAATCAGAATTTAGTCCCATTTTATCCGTTGATTTAAAATCTACTGTTGCCCACATATATTGTGACTTAACACTTCTGAAAGATGCTGGATAATTCTGAAAAACAAACTTTTGTGTTCCGTCTAAAATTTTTGTATTCCAACCTCCTGGTGTTCTTTCAAAACCTTCAGAATATGGCAATTGCGTTACAATACCACTATACGCAGCATTTAAAATACTATTATTTGTGGTAACTGGATCTTGGCTAAATGTCACATAACCTTCGTAAGTATGAAGACCTTGTGAAGATAAATCGACTGTTTCGTCAAAAGGAATTGTTATTTCTGATTTTCCTTTAAAAGCAGTCTGAAGCGTAACATCTTTCCAGATCGTTGCACTTCCTGCTTTTGTATCTGCATACCCAACTTTTAACAGAGTTCCAGCTGGAATATCCTGACAACCTAAATTAGCAAGCGTAATAGCAAGCTGATGGCTTGCTGTAAGTGCATCTCCTGTATAATTAGGCATTTTTAGATTTGTTACTTTAATGTCAAAGTCTTTTTGAGCTGTTGGAACCACAATTTGAGACACAAAAGAGTATCCGTCTTTTTCTCCAAATTCCGTAACAGGATTTAAATCTATTTTTATCTCTACATAGTTTATTGCACCACCAACTTCATATGGCATCTGGCTCTTA
Source organism: Flavobacterium potami (assembly GCF_020026915.1). Taxonomy (GTDB): domain Bacteria; phylum Bacteroidota; class Bacteroidia; order Flavobacteriales; family Flavobacteriaceae; genus Flavobacterium; species Flavobacterium potami. The sequence goes on from NZ_JAINUY010000009.1 coordinate 257,902, forward strand.
ATTTCCAAAGTTGTTTGTTCTCCTACTGCCAAATCTTTAGCAAAAGGAACACCACCATCATTTGTATAAGTAGCTACCATTACCCCTAAAGCACTATGCAGAACTCTTAATTTGAAATTTAAAAGGTCACCTGCTTTTATTACAGTTGTTCCTGTATTTTTTATAGTAACATAAAAAGGTTCATTTCCTTTTAATTGTCCACATGGCAAAGAAGGTTCTTGAACAGAAATCACTGCAAATTGTCTATCAGAATAAGCAGCTCCCACACCAATTGCATACCAAGCATTAGCTACTTGTTTGTATTCTTCAGAACCTAATCCGTACAAATCTTCTACAGCCATTAGCGTTGCTTGACGCATATCTTGAAAGTTTGAAGACGGCGATAAGTATTCTGTAAGTGCTACGTAAGCAATTTTTTCGGCTTTTTCTAAACCGATCGCTGATATTTTATAACTGTTATTAAGATCATTAACACCTTCTCCTCCTTCTACCAAAAGATAAAACCAATAATTAGTAATACCACTATTAATATGAACTCCGCCATTATCATATCCTAAATTTGCAGGATCTGCCCAATTTGTTCCTCCATAAGTATCTGGCTGTCCTTGTGTTTTAGGATCAGACATGCTTCGCAAACTTCCGTGGCTATACAACTCATCTCCAAGCATCCATATATCATTTTTACTGTCCTTACCGGCATAAAATTCAATAGACACTCCAAATATATCACTGAAAGATTCATTCATTGCTCCTGATTCTCCCTTGTAAATTAAGCCTGCAGAAAATTGCGTTACGGCATGCGTAAGCTCGTGTCCTGTGATTCCTAAACTTACAAAAGGAGCATTATCACCATCTCCAAACTGCATCCACCCTCCGGTCCATGAAGCATTCTCAACCTTTGTTCCCAAATGCGCGAGACCGAACATGGTCATTCCTTTATCATCAACACTATTTCTGTTGAATTTTTCTGCGTAATAATCAATAGATTTTGACACCCCCCAGTGAATATCTATTGCAGCTTCATCATGGTCTTTATTGTACAAATCATTCCAGTTATTGTCTTCATCAATAAAATCTGTAAGAACGTCATCTGTTGGTTCGTCTGCATGATTCATGTTTATAGTATAAACAGGCACTTTAAATTTGCTTTGCTCTGCTTCTAATCTATAACCATCTGCATATTGTTTGGTAAAAAAAGTAACATCACCTGCATAACGAGCTTTACCTTTTCCGATATTTTGGTAAGCAATTTTCTTAGAATTTAAAACTTCATTTTGTCCTAAATTCCCTTTCGCTTTTCCAACACTTGCATTCCCAGTGTGAACATCGCGCTGCAAATCAATTTTTAAGATTACTTTTCCTGTATTGGCATCTACATAAATTGTCTGACTAGATTGCGGACTTGTAGCGAAAATATCGTATTTCCATGCTAAATGGTATTCAGTCAATTCAGAAGAAAAATTTGGTCCAACATAGACCAATTCCCCTTCTGGTTTAGTGCTGATTTTTTTATGCACTAAAGCGGATAATTTTTTACTCTGCCAAACATATTCTTTCGCTTTTACTTCATTTAATGCATTTTGCAAACCTACAGAAGCATTTACTTTATAGCTACTGCTTGCTGGAAGTTTTTTACTGATATGTCCAAAAGCATCAATTTTATTCTTGTTCTCTCTAACTTTATAAATCGATCCTTCTACTGGAACAGAATTGTGCATTTGTTGATACGTAGCTAAACTTCTGCCATGTTTATCCGAAACAGATTTTAGTTGCATTTTATCAGTAGCAGCCAAATCAAAATCAGCTTTTTTGACTTCAAAAACATTTCTGATCGTCAAATTAGAAGACTTGGCAAAAGATCTCACTTTTGTGCTATCTAAAGTCTGAATATTTTTAGCTGTTGAAGCACTTTGACTTTTATCAAAGAGTTTTTTGCTTGCTTGAGCTCTTTTATTTACTGCTTCACTTTCTTCTTGAGAAAGCGTAGTACCCTTTATACTTTTTTGAGTCAGAAGAGAACTGGTATCATTGTCTTCCTGATTATTGTTTTGATCATTTTTTTTCTGAGAAACTTGATCATTTTTTTGAGTTGCAGAAGGCGATAGTATGGCCGTCTGCGCACTAGTGGATTTGTTTTTTGGCAAAGGAGACTGAGCCATTCCAACGGAACAGACAAAGAAACCCAGCAAAAGAAACAAATGCCTCGGTTTAGAGTAAATCTGGTTCATTTTTAAAATTTAAAGTTAATATTAAGGTTGTCTGGTTAAAAACAAATGTTTTACAATGGTTGCTTATAAAGCACAAAAGCAGATTCAAAAAATCAATTTCGAGGTTGATTTTTTGAATCTGCTTTTGTTATTTTTTGTAAAATTTTTAGAAGTGCGCTCTTTTTCGTTTTTGCTTCTTCTAAGAGTTGCTCTAAACTTTTAAGCGTTTCTGCTTTTTTCTTTGCGTTCATCCAAACTTATTTATAATAGATTTGGTAAATGTAGAATGCACATTTCCGCAGATAAAAAAAACGACTATTGCAAAAACACTCTTAGACAGAAATAAGACACTTAAAAAACACTCATTTCACCCTAACAACAACTTAAACAAATGGTTAACTTAAATTTAATTTTACATTAAATCACCTTTAAAGCTGTTTAAATAAGTAGAAAGATTTACTTTTTCGTTGGTCAAATCGAACTTTTTACGAAGTCTGGTTCGTGCATTTTCGATTGATTTAAAAGATTGACCTGTAATTTGGGAAATTTCTTTTGTAGTCAAATCAAGATATAAAAGTGCGCACAATCTTCGGTCTTTTGGAGTAAGTGAAGGATAATCAATAGTAAGTTTGTCGAAAAAAGATTTATGAACCTGCTCGAAACTGATTTCAAATTCTTTCCAGATATCGGTATTCAAATCCTTTTCCAAACGTTTCAAAACAATATCAATTGCCTGCTGTAATTCTTTGTTAACCGTTTTCAATTTGATCATTTTAAGATCAGTCAGAATTTCGTTGATATTATCGGTACGATGAATTTCAGACATTGCTTTTCCTACCAAAACCATGTTTTTGGCTTCTAAGCTTTGTTTCAGTTCCTGTTCTTTTCTTTTTAATTTCTCTCTTTCAAGTTGATTTTTAATGTTTTTATTTCTGTATCTTATCAGTAGAATTATTAAAATAAGAATACCTACAACCAAAATTAATCCAGCTACATAATATCTAAAACGTGTTTTTTCTTCTTCAAGCGTTCTAATTTTATTCTTTACCTTGTAATCCTGTTCGAGCCTTATTCTCTCTAGATTTACAGCTTTCTGTTCAATATTGATACTGTCGCTTATTTTGTTATACTGCTCAAAATAATAAACCGCATTTTTATAATCTTGTTTCTTTAAATAAGCTTCATAAAGCATTTTATTTAGTCGCATGCTAGAAAAACCAAACAATTTATCCTTATTTAATTCTAAGGCCAGTTGCGCATGTGTAATCGCGCTGTCAAGTTTATTTTCCGCCAAATTGTATTCTACAAATGCCTCGTGAACAAATGATTTTATAGAATTGTCGGAAACGGAATCCAGTAATTCAAAAGCCTTTTCAAAATAAAGTCTTGTTTTTTCTTTACTATTCTTTAAAAAGTAAGCTCGGGCTAAGTTTGTATAGATGTAAACGGTTAGATTGTTATCTTTTAGTGCCTTGGTAATCGAATAAGCTTTCTGATAATAATACAATGAAGAATCTGGTTTTTTATCCAGATAAATTGTTCCGATATTATTTAAGATCTTGACCAGTTTGGTAGAATCTTTCTTAACTTTTTGATCTTGATAAACATGCAGAAAGAATTTTAAAGCCTTCTCCTGGTTGTTACTTTTTGCATATAAAATAGCTAGATTGTTTTCTACTTTTATGGCTTCTTCTTTATTATTTTTTTCTTTATAAATATCATAGGCCTTTAAATAGTATTGTAGAGAAATATCCAAAGCATCTTTTGCATTGTATATTTTACCCGAAGTGATATATACGGCTGCCAAAGTTTCATCAGGTTTTGCTGTTTTTTTGGCTTCAACTTCTGCTCGTTCAATATATTTGACGGCTCTTTCCCAATCGGAATTCTGAAGTTTTAAAGCAATTTCTTGACATAATCTCACCTTCGTCTCATAATTATCAATCGTATTTAAGCTGTCTATCAATTCTTTGGTGGATTGAGAATAAATAGAAAAAGAAGATAAAAAGAGTAATAGAAATAATAATCGTGGTATCATTGGCAACAGATCTTAAAGATGCGTTCAAAATTAGGCAAAATAGAGCTTAGCCAATGAGAAACTGAAAGAAATTTCACATTCTAAATTATCCTGATTTAACTATGGAAAATGCAATAAAAAAAGAGCCAAATGTTAGTAACTAACATTTGGCTCTTTTATATATTTTTACTTTGTATTCTATATTTCCCAATGCAATATCTAACTTTTCTATGTTTGAAAGGATTCCATCTATTAATTTTTGTAAACTGCATCAAAAACAGGGCCTTAAGAATTTATCTAAACCTAAACTTGTTCAAAAATGTTTTTAAATTGATATAAAATTCGTTCAATCAAACGCAGATCTTCGGTTACAATTTCTGCGCTTCCTTTCATTTCCTGCTGAAATACAATTTGTTTGTCGTAAGATGTTTTTAATCCGTTTGGAAGTGCAACGTCTAGTAAAAGATTTCCATCTTTATCGGGTACCAATGAAATGTTTTTGATTTCTCCTCTTAAGACACCAAATTCACGGTCCGGGTAATTTGCCAAACGGATATTTACTCTTTGTCCTACTTTTATTTTTCCTGAATTGAGTGCCGGAGCTTTTACCTTTCCAATAAAAGTATTCTTAGCGTCGGGAATAATGGAAAAGACGTTGTCTCCCA